>NZ_FNPT01000022.1 GCF_900107375.1 Lysobacter sp. yr284 | reverse complement strand
ATCGGGCGAAAGAGGGCGCCTTCTTCGATGCCGACGCTGATTGCAGAGCCAACAGGCGGCAGCAATGTTTTCCCTGGTGCTACGACCGCCTTCGTGACGAGCGATCAAATGCTCAGCGGTGCATTGCCGTGACATTGTTCTGGGCGGCTGCAGATCAAGTTCGGATGGAGATTGCAGCCACATGGCACGGCCGCAATAGCAGCAGCGGCCTTGTTGGGCTACGAAGGCGCGTTCGCGAAGACGTTGAAGGTTGGGCATAGCGGCTCCGTGAGGTAGGCAATCCTGTCTCCGCCATAGCGGAAGAGCAGGCACCTGGAGCCGATTGGCAATGCAGGCAAAACACCGGGGCGCGTAGCCGAGCCGGTGCAGAACTTATAGTCCTTACCTCGTGGTCTCGCAAGCACGCATGGGCAGACGGTTTGATCCCGATTCTGAGGGGCATATATGCCATCAAACCGCCCTATTTGTACCAACGCTAAGTCATTGAAAACAAAGAAAACGCGAAATCGCGCGTTGGACTAAAAAACCAACGCCCTGAGAAAAGAGAGAGAAAAGTAGGGTTGATCTGCCCCGTTTCGGTCGAAACCGCGCCGATCTTGGTCCAACGCCAAAACGCGAAAACCGCCGAAAACAAGGCGTTTTCGATGGTCGCTGCTCTCGAAATAGAGAGGTTCGAACAGGGGGAGTTGGCGCGCCCACGGCTCCCGGATTCGAACTAGTAGGTTCACGAGAACACTATGTAGGTCAGCTTAAAAGCAGCCGATTGATGGGCAGGGCAATCCATTCACGGCGACGTGGCCTTCTCGTCACCCGATTGGACCTGTTGGCGCGGATAACCGTCGCCCCCGCTGCGTACCACTGGCGCTCGACATACACCGGCATTCCACCAGTCGTTGCGATCACCAAACGCGGCGGGCTTTCGACTACGACTTGTTGAAGCGCTGGGCTCGCGGCCGGCAGCTGACCGTACTACGCTTCAGCGTCGTAGTGAGCGAGACGGAGGCGGACAAGCGTGCGTGGCCACGACCGCGCGCGCTTCTTGCACATCCAAAAAGTGAGCAATACGCTGCTGCACCTCGGGCGGAGCCTGGCCCACGCGTCGAAGCAACTCGGTCTGCGGGGCTTCGGCCGGCGCCGCCGTCAGGGGGGCGCCATGTCCGGTTAGTAACCAATCGATGGAAATGCGTTCAGCGTTTTTGCCAACTGGCAGTTCGGCCAATAGCGCTAACTTGTCGGCAGACAGGCCTGCTTGCCCCTTACGCACCTTGCGCAGCGCCGAGTCGTTGGTATAGCCGAGCTTTGCCGCGAGCGAAGACAAGTTCCAATGCAAGTATTGATCTAGCAGCAGCCCGAGTCGAAGTCCAAGGGCGGCCTGAAAATTTGCATCCCGCGGCGTCTGCGTCATATTATAACGATATCACTATTTTATGTTAAGGTTCAGAGCGTGAAACCTGAGCACCTGCAGCGCTGCCAAGTCGCCACGCCTCCAGACGTGGTGGATCTGCTGTGGGACTTGGCTTTGGGGGCGCGACGAGACGCTGAATTTACTTCTGTCCTCGACCTGGGGGCCGGCGACGCCCGCTTTGCGCGCTCCGCGAGGGCGCGCTTTGGTCGCTATTTGGGCGTGGAACAGGACCGTGATAAAATAACGCAAGAGGGTCTGCCACAGACGGCGCAAGTAGTGCAGGGCGACGCCATGGCTTGGCGCGGCACTAAGGCAAGCCTAGCCATCGGCAACCCACCCTTCATCAAGGCAGCGCATCTGGATCCCCATTGGCGCACAACCGTGCTTGATCGCCTCGAGCATGAGAGTGGCACGCGGCTGAAAGACACAGCGAACGTGTTCGTTCTTTTCATGCTTCAGGCACTACTGCGTACTCGCGACGACGGCTTAGTCGTGCAATTAGTTCCCTATGAGTGGGTCACGCGTCCGAGCGCTACGGAGTTTCGAGCGTACTTGCGCGAACGAAGCTGGGATGTGCAGGTCTACCGCTTCGATGCGGACATTTTTCCACGCGTGCTTACCACAGCTTCTGTGACCATCATCGACAAGCGCGGCACCAGCGGGCGGTGGACCTTTGGCGAAATCGGTCGCAATGGCGCTGTGCGCACCTTCACGTCACCCTCGGGTACCGATAGGTCAGTGTTGCCTTATGCGGATCGCGACGGCAACGTGCATGCGCTACGCGGCCTGAGCCCGGGCGGACAGGACATCTTCGTCCTAACCGAGCAACAGCGCTTGCACTACGGATTAAAAAAACGACGCGACGTCACGCCGTGTGTGACCAGCCTTCGCCGACTCGCGAAGGAGGCCGATGTGCTCGATGCCGAAACCTTTCGACGTGACTTCGTGCAGGCGGGGGCACGCTGCTGGTTGATCCGCAGTGACAAGGCAAACTGGTCGCCGGAGTTGTCCGCGTACTTGGACAGCGTGGGCACGCGCTGGAAGCGCTACTCGACTTGTACCAATCGCTCGCAGTGGGCGCGCTACGTATCCCACCCCGCGCCGGCTCTGCTAGTCTCGTCCGGGTTCGTGGGAAAGGCTCCCAAGGTCGTCGTCAACGAGATTGGCGCGGTCGCGGTGGGTTCGGTTTATGCCGTGCTGACCCAGCGCTCCAAACCCAAGCTGGCCATACTTGCTTCGCGATTGCGCGCTTACGATTTCAGCCGTCGCCTAGTGCACCATTCGAATAACCTACGTAAGATCGAAGTGCGCCAACTCAATGCGGTACTACAGCGGGTCGGGGACTAAGGAGAGGGAGATGGCGCGCAAGGCACGGGAAGCCAAAGTGGTCGCGTCCTCACAGAAGGCTGGCCCCGACGAGGTCAAGCACGCCACCTTCAGCGTCAGCGCTGCGTTGTTCGAAGAGTTAGGCGAGCGCTTGGTCAGCAAGCCCGAAATTGCGCTCGCCGAGCTTATCAAGAATGCCTACGACGCTGACTCGCCCGATTGCCAGATCACCCTGGATGACACGCAAATCGTGGTTGCCGATCACGGCCATGGGCTGACGGAAAACGAATTCCTTAATAACTGGATGGTTGTTAGCTCCCCGGCGAAGGGTAAGCAACGCTACTCGCGCCGCTACGGCCGCGCAATGGCCGGCTCGAAGGGAGTGGGTCGGTTTTCAGCGCGGTACTTGGGGCGCATGGTGGAACTAACAACCGTTGCCGACGTACCTGGCGGGCGTGTTGGGGCGCGTACGAAACTCACTGCCACTTTCGACTGGACCAAGATCGCCCAAGCCCAAAAAATCGGCCAAGTCACCATCGATTACCGCGTGCGCCAGGCCAAGCCCGGCGAAGCGACCGGTACGACGTTACGTATCGCGCAGTTGCGCGATGAAGCCGAGGCGATCTCGGTCGCGCAGGTGAAAACCGATATCCTGCGCCTTACTGACCCGGCCGCCGGCCTTGAGCGTCCGGCCTTCGCCTTCAGCCATAAGGAAGCCGCGCCAAAGGATGATCGAGACCCTGGTTTCACCGTCAGTTTCACCAATGCTGCTAGCACGCCGGAGTTGGTGCCACCCAGCGTCGCCTCCGAGATCCTTAAGGCCTTCGTGGGGCGGGTCCGAATCCAGGTCACCGAAACTGGACGCTTGAGTTACAAAGTTTTCTGGGATCGCAGCGAAAAGGTACTCGACGAAGGCTGGTTCCCGCTGGCCGATGTCGCGCGCGACTATTCGACTAACGCCTTAAAGCTCAAACCAGGGCAGGATGCCGACGAGCGCGGCCTGCCGATTGAACTGGAAGACATCTCCCACTTGCCAATGTCGGTGCGGCTCCACTCGCCGGTGTTCATCGACATCCGATTCTTCCCGCGTCGCGCCGGCACCTTTTCCAACCTACCGGTTAACGGCAAGATCGCGCAGCGCTGGTTGAGCGAAGCGGCATCGCTAGCAATCGTGGACAACGGCTTTGCCATGCCGGCGTACTCCGACCGCGGCAGCGACTGGCTTGGCGTGGATGCCAGCAAGGCGCGCAATGAGCGCGCTTGGCAGTCTGTTTTTACGCCGGTCTACTACCCAATGAAGCCTGGCGCGCGGGAAAATCCTAAGCTAAATCCCATGCTCGCGTTGCCACGTGGTAGCCAGTTGGTAGGCCGCATCCATATCACCACTCAAAAGCGACCGGCGGACAGCCTCGTCTCAGATGATTGGCTGCAGCCGAATATGGACCGCGAGTCGCTGCGCAGTAACGGCGCCTTCCGCTTGCTTTGGCATGTGGCGAGGTTTGCTGTGGAACTGCTCGCGCACCACGATCGGGCCCAACGACTGAAGCTCGAAGAAAAAAAGCTTCGGGACAAGCAGAAGCAGGCGCGCACATCCCTCAGTGCCGCGATCGAGGAGATTAAATCCTCTCCCCACATCGACCCCGCCTATCGGCGCCGCGTCGTCGAACAGCTTACCCAAGCTCAGGATCAATTCGCTGAAGCAGCGGCATACTCGGATGATGCCAAGCGCTCTTTGGAAATAATGTCGATGATGGGCGTCATGGCAGGGCTTTTGACCCACGAGTTCGAAAAGAGCCTCTCCACGCTCACACACGCTGCGGAACTGCTGGACAAGTTGCCTCGACCAGGTGCTGAGGTTATCGAGGCGCTGACGCAGCTTCGCGCTTATGAAAGCGAACTGGGTCATTTCCGTGACTACATGCGCCTGATCGTTGACAAGGCGCGGGAGTTAAAGCCCCAGGCATTTAAGGCCAAGGCTCAGGTAAATTTCACGGCCAAAACGCTTGCGCATCTGGCCGACCGCTACGGCATTGCTGTTATGCTGGATATCGATAGCAAGCTGCCTGGACCGGCGGTCCCGGTTGCGGCCTACAACGGTATCGTCATGAATCTGATGACTAACGCGATGAAGGCGCTGATCCCGAAGGTGCCCGGCGAGCCGCGACGCGTTCGACTGTATGCCACCAATGAGGGAGCCCACCACACACTGGTGTGCGCTGACAACGGCATCGGCATCCCTGACTATCTCCGCACACGTATCTGGGATCCCTTGTTCACTACGACGGCGTCGACCGACGAAGATAACCCGTTGGGCTCAGGCCTGGGGCTTGGCCTGAGCGTGGTCAAGCAGGTGGTGCAGGGGCTGGGTGGACGCATCGAACTCCTCGAAGAGGCCCCGCCTGGTTTTGCCACGGCCTTCAAAATCACCTTGCCTCTGGAAGAGAAAGGAAGCTAATCCATGCGTATCCTGCATATCGAAGACGAACCGGATTTCATCGCGCGGGTTCAGGCGGCAGGTAACGCACACGAGGGTGTGGAGGTGCTCACCGGCGAAAAAAGCGGCCTACAGGATGTGAAGGCTAGCTTCGATGATTCGGGGCCGATCGAAGAACAGCTGATCAAAAAGTTGCAAACCCTTGTGGCGCGCGAACGCGTCGACTTGGTTCTGCTTGACACGGACCTTTCGCGCCAACGCGGTTCGTTCAGCACGCAGACCGAGTACCGCCAAGCCTTTCAGGAACTGGGCGTGCCGGTATGCCGATACAACAAGGGGCACAAGCCGACCGGGCTAATGGAGTTGGAGTTCCTCAAGCGTGTGACGAAGGAAGGCGACAATGCAATTTTCATTCCCCGTGACTACGTTGGGCCCAACCTTGAAGCCACGTTAATGCCACAGTTGGAAGGCATCTGGCATGGCTTCAAGAAACTGCGTGAACTGATTGAGACGCAGCCAGAGGTGCTGGAAATAGACTCAGGTCCCGCTGGCATCCTAGCCCACTTGTTAGGTCGAACCGGGCTACAGGCGGACCTCCTCGGTTACACCAGCCAGAGCAGCAATTTTTTCACCGGCGGCTCAGCCGCTGGCGTTTCTAAGTCCGTGCAATTTGGGGCGCAGTTGGGCTACTGGCTATACAACTTCGTGCTCGCCTTTCCAGGGCCGATCTTGAACCCCATTGCGGCCGCCGCTTTCGTTAACCTGACTACCGCTAGCTTTGATCTTCCCGCTGTGCAGGCTCTGGTGGCACGTTGTCGCTATTCCGGACCGTTCGATCTTCTCGGTCCGTACTACTGGAAAGACGATTTGGCCGCGCTCATCGATGAGCTGGGTGGCGACATTACACGCGCCTCGACGTTGGAAGGCTACGCCCTTGAGCGCGTGGATCCTGAAGCCCACGCAGTGGCGTACTACTGCGTACTCACGCGCAAGCCTATCCGGCAAGATGAGGCGGCCGTCAACCCCGACTGGGTGCCGCCGGGGGCCAGCTTGTCGCGTATCTTAGAGTCGGATCTCGATGAACTCGGCCCGATGTTGCGAGGCTGACCGATGCCGCGCGAATTCGACACCTTCCATCGTTACTGGATGGACTGGGATGCCAAGCTCAGGCCGCTGATTAGTCGTCATCAGGCGCAACTGCTGTTTCCCGCTCGCCTGAGTGAATCCCCAAAAGGCGGCGGAGGCGTCGATCTGTCACCGTCACACCCGATTTGCATAGCTAACGCGCCACAGAAGGCCGCAACGGACAAGCGTGGCCCCTCGCACCGCAATACTCTAGTCATAGACGGCGGCTTTCACTTGAAGCCAGGCGTAGACGCGCCGTACCTGGTGCAGGGGCGATGCTCACTGTCCATTTTCTCCACCACGATTCGCGGCGATGGGGGGCGCGACTTGTTCGAGATAGACGCGATGCACTTCGATATGGAAAAAGCAGACGAGCCCACTGCCTATCACCCAATCTTCCATGTTCAACGTGATGTTGACAGTAGGCTTGACCAAGCCAAGCTCAAGTGGGCGGTGGCCGAGTTGGCTCGCACGACGGCCGACAAGATTTCTGTGGAGCGAAGTCCGGGTTTGGGCACACAGCACTTGCGTTTGCCAACGCCGCAAATGGACCTGTTCGCGGTGCTGACTGCCGTCGTAGCAGACTTTTTCTGCAATGGCGGCGACAAGGACACAAAAGTAAAAACTCAATTCGGTGCAGTACTGAAGCTTCTGAGGCACCCCAGCAATGCCGCACGTAATGGCTTCGCTACGCGCCAATTGATGGGGCGGGCCGACGAAATCTGGCCGTGTCCGGCCGCTTGGTACCCCGAGTCGGTTTAGTGTTCCAACGCCGTTTGCGTAGAGCTCGCGTGCGATGGCCAGCACTTCACGCAACGCAGTCGAAGCGCGACATATACACGTGCTGGACCCTGGGTGCCGCACTAGGCCGTGCTCTCGCACCGTTTGCCGATGGCTAAAGGGCTGTGCTCAGCGCACCCAGGGAAGTCCCATCGAACAATTAAGCCGCGCGATCGTCGGGGAGGTAACTCTTGCCTGCCGTTCCAGGTCCAGAAGATGATCACGCAGCCCCCGCGGCGCGCGAGCGACCAACGCCGCCCAGTGGCGCTCGAAATTGAACGCGCGCTCGGCAACGTGCGCGTCCCAGGTTTCGCCAACTTCGAGGGCGTCGAGCAGGGCGGCGGCGCGGGCCTTGGCGCGGCGGATCGAGAGGGGCATCGCGGCGGCTCAGGGGTGGGCGCCGCGGGGCAGCCGGGCGCGCGGTGCGGCCGGTGGGGCGGGCGAAGCGGCGGGCGCCGCCGCGCTTGGCCGTCAAGACGGCCTCGTGCAGGCCGTAACGCCGTAAGCAGGGACGAAGGTGGCGCCATCTGACAATTAGCCACTAGGTGGCATGTCTCGTTTTTTCCAAGATGATCAGCGGGCCTTGCGTCCGCGCCCAAGTCCAAGCGTGGTCAGTTCTGGTGCGGACTCGAAGACACGCTCGAACAGCGACTGTCGGCTCAGCACATCGTCGAGCCGGTCCAGCGACTCGATCAGGCCATCGACCTCCGCCACAATTTGCAATCCCACCTGCTCCAGCATCTGCCACAGCGGTGTCAGCCGCTCGACCAGTTGCCGCCCCTTGCGAGTCAGCTGCATTGGCCTGCGGCGCGCATCGCCGGGATCAGTCTGTGACTGCACCAGGCCGGCCTTCTCTAGCGAACTGCGAGTTTGGCTGATCGAGGCATGGGTGATGCCTAGGGTGGCCGCGAGGTCACCGACCGTGGCCGGGCCGTTCAAGGCCAGTTGGTTCAAGACACCGAACCAGCGCTGCTCGAACTCAAGACCGGCTTCGGCGTAGATCCGCGCCACGTCGCCGTCTATGCGTTCGGCCAGACGCCGCAGACGAGCGCCTATCGCCGCCCCGCCCAGACTTCTCGGGTAGTCCATCAACTTTCTCCTGACTTCGCTCGCTTGACATTATGTAGGCGCCTACGGATATGCTGCAAGCCGGTCGTTCAATGAGCTGGTGGACATGAGCACGGACAAAAGTCACGACGCCTTACCCGGCCGACGGCGCTTCCTCGCCGCCGGCCTTGCGCTGGCGTCCGCGCCGGCCTTCGGCCTGAGCAAAGGCCCGGCCCCGCCCGATTCGGCGTCGCGTGAATTCGACGCGTTCGTGCTCGAACAGATGCGCCAGGCACGCATACCCGGATTGGCGGTTGGATTGGCGCGCGATGGCGCGACGCGTTTCGCTCGCGGGTTCGGCTATGCCGACATCGATTCGCGACGCATGGTCGACGTCGACACGGTGTTCCATCTCGCCTCGATCACCAAGACCGTCACCGCAACCGCGATCGCATGGCTGCACGAACAGGGCCGATTGGATCTGGACGAACCGGTCGCGCGCCACCTGGATTTCCCGCTGCACCACCCGCGTCATCGCGGCGCGGCCATAACTGCGCGGCAATTGCTGATGCACACCTCCGGTATCAGCGACGCGAACTACTACCGCATCGACTTCCGTCGGCCTGGTCGCGACGCCGATCTGTCCTTGCACACTTTCCTGCGCGACTACCTAGTGCCCGGCGGCGAGGCGTACTCGGTCGAGGGCTGCTTTTCCGCCAGCGCGCCCGGCGCGGCTTGGGGCTACAGCAATGTCGGTTACGCCGTGCTCGGCGAATTGGCTGCACGCGTGAGCGGCGAGGACATGCGCGAACTGACCCGTCGCGAGTTGTTCGCTCCGCTCGGCATGACCAGCACGTTCTGGACTTTGGCCGACACCCCGGCCGCGCGCAGCGCGACCCCGTATCTGACTACCGACAACGCCTATCTGCGCTTGTCGCCGATTGGTTCGCCCGATTGGCCGGGCTCGATGCTGCGCAGTTCCATCGCGGACCTCACCCGCTACGTCGCCGCCGCCGCCAATGGCGGCGCAACTGCCGATGCGCGCATGCTGCGAACGCAGAGCATGGCGGAGCTGCTGCTGATGCGGCAGCCGGCCCAACTGCCGGCGTGGCTCAGTGGCCAGGGGCTTGGCTGGATGCAGGCGCGGCTTGGCGACCGCACCTTGGCCAACCACTGGGGCGGCGATCCGGGCGTGTTCACCGCCGCCTATCTCGACCCGAACACACGTTGCGGCGTCGCGATCCTGTGCAATGTCACCGCCACCGACGCCAGCAAGGCTGCCATCAAGAACATCACTCTGAGGCTGCTGTCGAGACCGGATGAGATGTACTGAACGCACGATTGCCGGTGCTGACGGTTTCGGGCTGACTGAATCGCCCAGGGTTTCGTAGACATCCCGCAGTGGCAAGTGGTAACTCAACGTGGGCCTCTATATCTCTTGGGGGCCGTGTCGCCCAGGCAGCGTCTTTGCCCCCTTTGACGGATGGCTAGGGAGCGAATCCGGGAAGCGCCGTCGAGCGATACAGCCGCGCGAACGTCGGCGAGGTATCCCTTACCTGCTGTCCCAGGTCCAGCAACTGACCGCGCAACCCGCGCGGCGCCCGGGCCACCAGCGCGGCCAAGTGGCGCTCGAAATTGAACGCGCGCTCGGCGTCGGAGACGTCCCAGGTTTCACCGACCTCGAGCGCATCGAGCAGGGCGGCGGCGCGGGCCTTGGCGCGGCGGATCGAGAGGGGCATGGCGGGGCGGGCTCAGGGCCGGGGGCGCGCGGTGGTGGCGTGAAGCTCACCATCGAGGGCAACATCGTCCAGCTCGACCCGCAACAAGGCAAGGCGATCCTGTGGTCGAAGAGCGGCAACTATCAGCAGCCCAAGCCACTGGCAATCACTCGTGAAGAGTGGAATTCGATTGCCTGCTTTACCCAGAATACTGCTGCGATCATTAAGCGCGGGGCTACTGGTGAAAGGCGGTTGATTAAAAAGATTCCGCGGTAGCAATTGCGGCCATGGGCGCGCGGTTGTTCTCCTCACGAGCGTCCGTAGTGCCATCGTCCTGATTGTTGCGTTTCGAGAGACTGGAAATCTCGCCGAAAGCGATCCAAAAAGGTTTCAGGTTCATTTTCTTTGGCTCGGGGAAATGAATCTGGAATTTTTTTGTTCTTATGAGACGTTATCGCCGCCGGCATGGCGGCGATCGATGTCGGATGCCGTTATGGCGACCGAATCACCTTGAGGTTGCGCTGCATTTGCTCGGCCCAGAGGCAGAAGACTTTGGCCAAGATGCGGCGGCGTGATTGTTCGGGCTTGCGCGCAGTGGGCTGCAGTGCGTCGGCTGCGTCGATGGCTTGGGCAATGCCGACTAGCTCGTCGTGGAAGGCTTGCAACTCGAGGTAAGCCGCTTTGACTCATAGCAGCCATTCCACTGTTCGAACTCCGCGATATCACTCCCGTGCAAGCCGCTCACGCAGAAACTCGATGAACCGCTGCGTCTTCGCCGGCAGCAACCGAGTCTCGGTGATGGCGTAGACCGACGTGGGCTTGCCATGCCACCCGTGCAGGATCCGACGCAGCCTCCCGGTGGCGACTTCATCGGCAACGATTTCCTCAGGCATCATGACAATCCCCATATCAAGTGTGGCTAAGCGACGGATCATGCTGGCGCTGTTGAGCGCGAAACGACCGCCTATCGATACTATGGTGGTCTTCTTGCCGTCCTGTAATGTCCACGATCCGGCCTCCCGGGGGCTCAAACATTGGTGTCGCTCCAGGTCGGCGGGCTTGTATGGTTCGCCTGATCGTTCAAGGTAGCCTGGCGAGGCATAGAGATTGGGCTTGAGGGACGCCAGCGCGCGTGCGATTAGTTGCGAGTTCTCCGACTCTCCCATGCGAATCGCCACATCAAAGGGCTCACTGACCATATCAACTCGTCGCGGAGTCAGATCGAAGTCGAAGGTAATGCCGGGATACAGGCCGGCAAACTCGGTGATTAACGGCGCAAGATAAGTCACGGCGAAATCCACCGGCGACGAGACGCGAAGCAGGCCACTGGGTTGAGCGAGCATTTCGCCGAGTTGCTCATGCGCCAACCTGGCTTCGTCTACGATGCGCTTGCAGCGCTCAAAGTAAACTTGGCCTGCTTCGGTCAATTCAATTTTTCGCGTCGTGCGATGCAGAAGGCGCAGTCCGATCTCCTTCTCGAGCCCGCTGATCCGCCGCGAAAGAGTCGAGTTCGGCATACCCATTGCCTCTGCCGCACTGCGAAAACCCTTGGCTTTGACGACCTCCACGAACAGGGCCATGTCGTTCAGCAGCTCCATTTACTGCTCCACTAAAGGATCAATGTTGTCCAAAATAACATGTTTATCCCGCAAGCGAAGCAGGGGATGATTTCCCAACCTGAAGTTTGAGAAAGTCATCATGAGGCGGGACAAGCACTTGGTCTGGAACTATCCCGATGCACAAGCGTTGGATGTCGAGGGCAAACGGGTCGCAATCATCGGCGGAACTGGCGGCATTGGTCGCGCCTTGAGCCGGCATTTGGCGTTGCTCGGCGCCGATGTCGTGGTCGTAGGACAAACCTTCCGCGATGCGGGAGTACCCGGGATAGCTTTTATCCAAGCCGACCTGAGCTTGATGCGGGAAGCAAAGCGGGTTGCTGCAGAGCTGCCGACGGAAACATTGGACATGGTGATCTTCACCACCGGCATCTTCGCCGCCCCGGAACGCCAGGAAACGGCGGAAGGCATTGAACGTGACTTGGCCGTTAGCTTTCTCAATCGACTGGTCATCTTGCACGCCATCGCTCCCAAGCTGGGCACGAAACGTCCCAGCTCTTCCGGGAAGCCGCGCGTGTTTCTCATGGGCTATCCAGGCGCCGGTCAGGTTGGCAAGCCGGATGACCTCAACGCTGAGAAATCTTACAAAGTAATGCCTGCGCACATGAACACTGTCGCTGGCAACGAAATGCTGGTGCTCGACGCAGCTAAGCGCTATCCGAACGCCACGTTCTTCGGCCTGAATCCCGGCCCCATCAAGACGAACATCCGCGACAACCTCCTCGGCAAGAACACCTTGAAGTCACGCGTAGTGGAAGCACTGATTGGACTGATGATGCCATCCGCCAACGTCTATGCCATGCGCATTGCACCGCTGCTGCTCACACCCGACATCGAAGGTCACAGCGGCGCGATGTTCAACAATAAAGGTCAGGCCATCTTGCCGTCGAGAGGGCTGACCGACGAGCACATTCGCAGGTTCATGGCGGCGTCTCAGGCATTGGTCATCCGAACAGGCATCTCAGACAGCGCTTCATAGAAGCCGAATCAGGCCTGCCGATTTAGGCCCGGCCGACGCTCATCGGTTTCCTAATCGATGTTCTAGCCGAACTTGTTGCAGATCGCCACCTTGTTGCGGAACGGCGCCACCGCTTCTGATCGATGCGAAGCAGCGAAGGAAGGCAAGCAAGGATCTGAGGTATGGCTCCGCTGGAGTTTGGATAAGTGCTGGGATCCCGACCACTGCTTACCGATGGAGCAGTACCGCTCGATTTTCGATCCACTACCGAGAGCCAGAAATAGCGTTCGCTGAACTCGTCTGTATTCACCAATGCGCATCCGGCTTGATCGTTCGCATCGAGCTTGGCCGCATGCACATCGTCCATCTAGGAAGGGGCTACGTTAGCGAAGCAATGCGCATGAACGCGCCCGTGCCTGCTAATTGACGACGTGCTCGGGCTGGTGAAGATCGACATCACCGAGGGGCCTACAAATGTCTACTCGCTCAGGCCGACGAACGAATCACTGCGTCCGGATCGCTACCTACGGCGGCTCGATTCTGGAGTTGAGTCCAACTGAGGCAGGCAAGGGCAGCAGCACTCAAGCCTTAAATTTGCGCGGCTTCCGGGCGCCCCGTAGGTACATGGTCGATCTAAGCGCGATCAGCGTGCTTGTCGGCCCCGGCGGCGTCGACCAATTGCCCTACTTCCACAATCGTCCCGCTGGAGCGTCGGACCGCCCGCTCTGACGTCGCGCTAACCATCCAAATTTTTCTCCTAAATCGCGCCTAATCCGAGGCCAGCTCCATGCGTCGCTCGATCCTTGTCGTTCCGCTACTTGCCGCTTCCTGCTTAGCCTCATCTCTGAACGCGTCGGCCGCGCAGTTCAACAATGTCACCGCGACCGGCAGCACCGGTACCGCCGGTTCCTCGAACAAGTCCTACCCTTCCGCATTGACCGCGACCTACACGCTCGCCGGCGGCACCAACGTGCAGATCATCGCCAACAACGTGCCGCTGACCACCTTGGGCGGCGCGGCCGCGACGATGTTCAGTCCTAACGTGCCGATCACCACCACCGGCATCCAGCTGCAAACCGTCGGCGAGTCGTGCAACTTCACCAACAACGCCGCCACCACCGTGGCCTGCCCCGACATCGGCAGCACATTTACGATCAGCTTCAGCCGGCCGGTGACCAATCCGGTCCTGCACTTCCTCGGCCTCGGCAGCGTGCGCAGCATGCCCGGCGACGCCGTCACGATCACCTCCGGCCGAGTCACCCACACCTTGACCGGCTCGGTCCCCGGCGGCGCGACCCTCACCGCGCTGCCCGGCGCGGTCAATCTGGCGCCGCTCACCGCCGGTACTTTGGTCGACGTCAACACCACCACATACAACGGCACCGACTGCACCACCATCGCCGCGCCGGCCACCCGGTTCGGCGGTTGCGGTAGCGTTCGCGTCAACGGCACGGTGACCTCGGTGACCTTCACCATCGGCATGTCGGGCGCGCGCAACGTTTTCAACGCCTCCATCGGCAACACGCTCAGCGCCGACGGCTACATGGTCGCCGCCACCGTCGACGAAGACTTCGGCGACGCGCCGGCCAGTTACGACCCGATCGAAGCGGCCAGCCACATCGTCGACGGCCTGCGTCTGGGCGCAAGCATCGACGCCGACAACACCAACGTGTTCAACAACGTTCCGGCGGTAACGCCGAGCCCGAACGCGGTCGCCACCGGCGCCGACAACAACGGCGTCAACGGCGGCGACGAAGACGGCCTGACCACGCCGCTGCCGCCCCTGCACACCGGCCTGATCGGCCAGACCTACTCACTCGCGCCCACGCTCAGTGGCAGCACCGCCGTCGGCGGCGTGTGCGGCTGGATCGACTTCAACCGCAACGGCGTGTTCGAGACCGCCGAAGGCGTGTGCAACGCGGTCGCCAACGGCACGACCTCGACCACCTTGAACTGGACCGTGCCGATCGCCACCACCGCGGGCCGCACCTACGTGCGCCTGCGCGCGAGCCAGGGCGCGCAGCTGAGCACCGCCACCCCAACCGGCCGCGTCGACAGCGGCGAGGTCGAGGACTACATGATCGAGATCAAGCCGGTCATCCGGGTCATCAAACAGCTCAATCCCACCAACGCCACCGGCCGTTTCGACCTGGGCATTGGCGGCATCGCGTTCGCGGTCAACCAGGGCCACAACAGCACTACCGGCTTCCGCACGCTGTATCACAACAGCGCATCGGGCGTGCCCGATCTCACCGTCGCCCAGAACATCGCCACCACCGCGATCACGACCGCCGTGGTCGAAGTGCCCAGCGCCGGAACCACCGCGCTGTACACCGCCACCTACACCTGCGTGAACGGCGCCGGCGCCGCAGTCGCGAACGGCACCGGCACCGGCACCAGCGTCAACATCACCCTGCCGGTGTCGGTCACCGGCGCCGCCGCCAACGGCCGCGCCCAGGCGGTCACCTGCACCTTCACCAATCGCCTGAACACTTCAGCGCTTTCCATCACCAAGAGCGATGGCCCTGGAGTGTCCACCTACACCCCGGGTGGCTCGGCGACTTATGTACTCACGGCCTGTAATGCCGCTGGAGCGGATCCCGCGAACGGGGCTGGTATTGCTGACAATTTTCCGGCCGGCATTACCTTGTCAGCTCCTTGGACCTGCACAGGTTCGGGAGGCGCCACTTGTTCGTCGGGTACCGGTGGCGCCGCGGGCGGAAACACGGTCAGTTTGACCGCCACGACGCTCCCGGCAGGTGGTTGCCTAACGATTAACGTCCCGGTCTCCTTTAGCTCCAGCCCTGCTAACTACTGAGTTCGTTCGGCATCGTCAAGAAGCTCTTCCGCGACACCTAGTTCTTTACCCTCTCTATCGATCCATTCGAAGAAAGATACGTACTTTCGTCGAGTTGCAAACCCGCCGAACACTTTACCAATTTCGTCAATCTTCAAATTTCTCCTGCGAAGATCGCAAAGCAGCTTCGGCTCGAATCAGCGACCGGGGTAGTTGGAATTCACGTAGGGAAAGTCTGAACAACTCGCCCTGAGTGCGCAGATGCCGTGCGAATTGCATCCAACACGTTGCGGGTATCGCTTCGGGTGCTGCTTGCGGCGCCTTGCGGAGGAATCTCCCGCCTCACAAACACACGCATCCTGGGTTCGGTAAGAATTGCTTTCGCTTCATCCACAGATTCGACAACGCGAACAGCGTCAGCACCTGCGCCAAGTTCTTCGCCAAGCCGCGATACCGCACCTGGGTATAGCCGAACTGGCGCTTGATGACCCGGAACGGTTGCTCCACTTTCGCCCGCAGGCTGGCCTTCGTGTACTCCCAGCGCAATGCCCATTTCAACTCGCTCCGGCCCTTGATCTTACACAGCGTCGAAGGCTTCTCGGCAATCAGGTAGCGCGCCTTACACTTGCGCATATCCTCTCGTTTCTCCACACCCGTGCAGCCACAGTCCCCGCACACCGTATCCTCTCGGCCGTGCAGCAGCTTGTGCACCTGGGTGATGTCCGCCAGTTTGGCTGCTGTGCATTCCACGTGATGCACCAGGCCGGACTCATCGTCCACGCGCAATATGCGCTTTCATTCCGAAGTGCCACTGGTTGTCCTTCTTGGTTTGATGCATCTGCGGATCACGCTCGCCATCGGCGTTCTTGGTCGAACTGGGCGTGCTGATGATCGTGGCATCAACGATCGTGCCGCCGCGTCGGCTCTGGCCCCTGCGAGCCAAATGCGCGTTGACTCGCTCGCACAATGGCCGCGCCAAATCGTTCCGCTCCAGCAAGCGGCGGAAGTTGAGAATCGTCGTCTCATCGGGCAGCTGAGCGAAGCGGCGCATCGACACCGTGTCGTACAACGCTTCTTCCATTGCCGGGTCGCTCAGCGCACACGGCTGTTGCAAAAAGTGCACGTGCAACATCGTATCCAGACGATACGGCTGCCGGCCTGGTTGGCCCAGCTTCGGGTAGTGCGGCGCGATCAATCCCAACAGATCCTGCCACGGCACCACTTGGTCCATCTCGGCAAGGAAGATCTCCCGCCGCGTCCGCTTGCGCTTGCCGTTGTACTCCGCATCTCCGAAGGAACGCCGCATGGCTTTAACTCGTTTGGGTCTCTCGCTTATTTTCGCAGATCAGGGTGAGTTGTTCAGACCTTCCGTAGGGCAGGAGGAGGTCAACCACGAAAACGGCCCGCAATGCGGGCCGTGGGAGTTTCGCGAGGTGACGGCCGTTACCGGCACGGCGGATCGGGAAACCCGCATCGGGAAGGATTTCCTACGTTAACGCTCCCGCCGCCCGGAAGGGAAGGAAATCCGGGGTTAGAGCCGCCGCCGCCCGCGCCAGGAGGGCGGCCACCTCCGGTAACTGGTGGACGGTTATTCGTTTGCGGACGAGTTCCGCTACCCGTGAACTTGAAATCTTCAGTCAAGGTGTAGTCAGCACAGATAGTCGCATTGCATATTGTGATGGTGTCGCCCGCCTGAGCGCGGTTTTTTTTGTTAAGCGATTGGAACGTCTGGACCAACGACCACAGGTTGTTTTCGGTGTCAGAATCAGGAATTGGTGTCTGGATCTTGCAGTCCCAACCCGTGCCGCACTTGTGGATGGTCAGAATTCGGCCTGCCGCCGCCGATCCAATAAGAACAGCTAGACCAACGAGAGCTGGAAGTACCCATTTTTTCTGCATCGTATATCTCCTTATTTAACGCAGCACTTGTCATAAACATCACGAGCCAACACTTTTCCTTTCGCCAAATTTTCAGGCGAAAGACCATCAGAGTAGATACTTAAGAATTGGGCTTGGCCGCCGGGCGGGCCACTGGGATGCACCATTTGCGCTGCCAACGCATACGCATAGGCCTGTACGGGGTCTTCTTTGGTCATAACCCCATGTTTGTATGTATTTGCTAGCGACAGCATCGCTTCAGGCACGCCCTTTGCGGAGGCTTGGTGCAAGTATCCGAGAGCCTTCTTCTTGTACTCGATCACTCGTTCGGGATTGCGTAGCATCTCTGTCGCGTCCCCTACCACGATCCGAGAACCGGCACTGCTGTATCGAAGCATTGCAAGTAGATTTCCGCCGTCGGCGGCATTTTCTAGCCAATAGGCCATGCTCGCGAAGTCTTGTTCCTCGATCCCCTGACAGTCCTTCAGTACAGCCTCTATTTGCTTCAAGGCATAGCTACGATCGCCTGCATGGGATGCTTGATCGGCCAATCCGCCTGCGCGGACGTCTGTCTTCATCGCATCCTGACATTGCTCCAGCTTCTGAAATATCTGAAGCGCAGCACGTGCGTCACCTTGCTCTGCCTGCGGCGTCAATCTACGAATGACATCTATGGCTCGCCCGGCGGGAGGAGTTTGATTTTCTCTTGAGGTTACCGCGCGGGGATCTTGATAGCCGCCGTTAGACATTGCCCAATCAACGACGTCGGCCTTCTGCGATTGCGAAGTGGCGATCTGGACACCGGATCGTCCGTCGCCGTTAACCGGCGTCAATGACTTAGGCTTGCTTCCGATAGCTTCCAGCGGTTCGTTCCTTGAGTTCACATAAAACAAAGCGACTCCAAGAAGCAACAAGACCGCTGCACCTGAAATGACCTGCATTGCCTTCATTTTTCGAACTGCTCCTTGAGGCTGTTAGCTCGGGAAACACGCAGCGAAACTCAACCGCCACCTCAACTGCGTGATCAAAAAGTGTGCGACCTGTCGCGCAACAACAAAAAATAAGAATCATTTGCAACAATATCTGGTGCGTTATCCATTCGGGCCCTGATCTGAATTGCAAAGCGACCAAAATGGGTTTTTGTGCATAGAGTTTCAAATCATCTTCTAGACTGCTCGCCTTATTAGCTTCTTCTGAGATAATTCCAGTCCATTCCGTTGCATTGGCTGCGTCCCGGAAAAATTAGTCCGACCCCATTGCACGGACAGCCTAATCTGCCGTCAGCTCCTTCGAGCGAATTGACGGCAGCGGATCACGGCGATAAGAACTGGAGATGCACCGAAGTACGAAGCGGCGCACGAGGTATACGTTGAAACGGGTTCTCGTTGTATCCGAATGTTCTTCTTGTGTAGTGCTGCAACTAAGGAGCGTTGCGTCATCTAGATGTTCGCACTAGATATCTTTCAGTATTGTCCGTTTAATCCCGACGCAGCCGGATGTGCAGATACCCTGTGAAGCGACGATGCGTTCCATGCTATGCCCTTGGAAGGCATCTAGAAGGAATCCTCGATACGTCCCTCCGCTATGAGGCCAGCTTTTACTTAAACGCGGCGATAGCCTTTCGTGCGCATGAGGGGCCTGACATCCGCCAAGCCCTTTGATCTTGATTACCTTTCCTTACGCGGAGGCCTAACGATCAAGGTGCCATCACCTCCACCACCTTCTGATGCCGAAGGTTTGGTCGCTAGCAGTTTCGCGTCAATAACGGCGGTGAACTGGCGGCCGACCGAGTTATCGCCGAGGATGCTGGAGTCGATGTGTAGAAGGTTCATCGCCTGCCATGGATATATAGGGGCTACCACGCCTACAATATAGCCTGCCGCGATTGGACCGAACAATAAGGCACATCTATGAAACCTGGTGCAATGAATGTAACTAAAACTCCTCATCTTGAGAGCGCGGACTGCCAGAGGGTAAGTCAGGTGCTCGCTCGTGTCGGCGAGAAGTGGAGCGTCCTGATCATCATGTTCCTGGCTGAAAAGCCACGGCGGTTCACCGAAACCAAGCGCGCTATAAATGGGATATCGCAGCGAATGTTGACGCTCTGCTTACGTGGCCTGGAGCGCGATGGGCTGATCAAGCGCACGGTGTATGCGGTCATGCCTCCACGTGTCGAGTACGAACTCACTTCGCTCGGGCGTTCGCTTACCGAGCCTGTCATCGCACTCGGGACCTGGGCACACAGCCACATTGCTGACATTGATGTCGCAAGGGCCGATTTTGACGCGCGCGAGAGCGAGTGGTCGTAGCACTCCGCATGATTGCAGATCGGGTGGCGTATTGGAGTTCCGCCGTTAGTGTCGTCAAGCCTACGCGGGTAGCTATGGCGACGAACCCCGGCGACTCAGCAACCGCAAAGGGAGGGCGTGGAGGAATGCTCTGCTGGGCGTTTGGTGCATCCTGCATGGCGGTCCAGCCGGAAAGAACGTTCGTCGAGCTACGTAATACATTCGCCACCCAAGGAGCAATGGTGGCGGTCTGGGACTTCAGCAAGAGCAGTGGAAAAAAACGCCCAGAAGCTGGCTTCCTTGGCTAACCACGCACGGCGTTGACGGCTGGAGCAAAAATGACCTGTTCGAAGAATTCCTAAGATTTATCCTCACCGAAGATCTTCCTGAGGAAGGCTCTAGCGTCATGTACACCGCGGATGCCCGGGGTGTAAAAGTGGAGGCCGAAGAGACTAGCCGCTTCGCTGCATTTATAGAGTGACCCCAGTCGTCTCAAAGCAGCGGCGAACCAAACATCGCGTCAGATGATCATGCGCTAGGCGACCATAGTCACCTCAGAGGGCCGCGCTTTAGCGCCAACCGCCTGACCTGTTCGCACCATAGTAAAGGTGCATTAATTGCTAGGTCGTTGACGGTCGTGCCGCTGGGTAGCGTGTCATCCAAGATGGCCGCTACTAGCTGCGGCGCCAAAGTCGTGAGGTTGAGCAGCCGGGCGATGTAGCTGAAGTCTGTGCCCTCCTTGGCCGCCAGATCGCTGATCGACGTTGCTTCGCCGGATTCCAGCATCCGACGCCAGCGTTCCGCGCGACCAAGCGCACGCTGGAGCGCGGTCGGCCGAGCGTCCCATGGCCGCTCGGCGGTCTCGGGCCCGGTGAGCTGAACGAGCTTGCGGTAGCCGCGCTTTGTGATCCGAAGCGGGACATCGAAAGCGATAGAGCCGTCGCTGCCGGTGGCGATCTGGACCTTGAACTTGCTCATGCGGACGCCTCGATGGCTTCGTGCTGCTCTAGTTCGTGGACAAAGGTAGTCAGACCCAGCGGGCGCAGTCGCAACTCAGCGCGGTCTTCGTGGACGACGATGCGCTCGATCAGTAGTTGAAGCATCAGCGCCTGCTCGTGCCCGGCAAGGTACTCCCAGATCTCATGCAGGCGCAGCATGGCCACCATGATCTGCGGCTCGTCCAGACTGGCGTCCAGGGCGACGGCCTGCGGCAACATGGCGGAAATAAGCTCCGGTGCGCGCAGGACACTCCGCAGTTGCTCGATAATGGCGGCTTCCAGCTCGCCTGCAGGGACGCGAGGCAGCTTCAGGAGCTTGGCGCTTTCATGCAGCGCGCGGGTGTGGACGTAGTAACGATACGTTCGACCATTGCGCTTGGTGGTATGCCAAGGCGTCATGGCCCTGCCGTCCGCCGCGAAAACCAGCCCACGCAGAGGAAAGGGAATCTTGGAGGTGTCCGGCGAAGGCAACGCGCGCTGCCGCGTCGCGGTTGCCGCCTGCGCCTCTGCCCAGAGTTCCGGATCGATGATGGCTTCGTGCGAATCGGGGAACCACTGAGCACCGTGGCGAAGCTCCCCGAGGTAGGTGCGGTTGGCGAGCATTTTGTACAGCAGAGATTTGTCGATAGCCTTGCCGACGATCTGCCGTCCGTTCCGAGTAGTCCAGACCTTCGAGGTCGCCCCGCGGTCACGTAACGCGGCCACCAGTTTCGACGTCGGCACGCCTGCGGCGACCTGCTGAAAAATCCAGCGGACCAGCGGCGCCTCCTTGGGGTCAGCCACGAGCCGGCGGTTCCGCAAGTCGTAGCCCAGGGGCGGAACGCCGTGCATCCACAGGCCCTTCTTCTTGCTCGCGATCATCTTGTCGCGCGCGCGCTCCACGTCCAGTTCGCGGTCGAACTCGGCGAACGAGAGAAGAATGTTGAGCATCAGCCGACCCATCGCGTCCGTCGTGTTGAACTGCTGCGTCACGGCGACGAACTCGACCCCGTGCGCCGTCATGTGCTCCCACAGCCGGTGAAAGTCGCGCAGACTTCGGGAAAGCCGATCAATCTTGTAGGTAACGACGATGTCGATCTTGCCGGCGCGGATGTCGTCCAGCAGACGTTCTAACGCGGGGCGAGCCAACGTGGCCGCCGAGTAGCCAGCGTCGTCATAGTCGTCCGCGACGGGAATCCAGCCTTCAGCACGGCGGCTGGCGATGAAGGCTTGACCCGCGTCGCGCTGGGCTTCGATGCTGTTGTACTCGCGTTCCAGCCCCTCCTCGGTGGACTTGCGCGTGTACACCGCGCAGCGCAGACGACGCGAGGTCTCCGAGTCGCTCATCGCGGGCCTCCCTTCGTCTTGGTGCCGGCGCTGCGCAATCCAAAGAACACCGGTCCAGACCAAGGCGTGCCGGTGATGTGCTTGGCGAGCGCGGAAAGGCTGGTGAAGCTTTGGCCGCGATAGTCGAAGTCGCCGTCGGCCTTGACCGTTACAACGTGATCTTGTCCCGCAAAATGCCGGATCAGCACCGACCCCGGCATCGGCTTGCCGTTGCGCACGCGTGGAGGGAGCTTGCCCTTGTCGACGAGCAGGGCGATCCGTGCACGGTTTGCATCGAGTTCGGCTGCATGGTGCTTCGACCAAGCGAGTTCCTGAAGCCGGTACGCGATGCGTCGCTCAAGAAACCGGCGCTGGTCGACAGGTGGATCATTCTCGAACAACTCCGACCATTGCGCCCTCAGATCGCGCATGGTCATCTTTCGTAGCGCGATGACGCGGGCGACGGTTACTGCGGGCATTGCTGGTGTGTCTCTTTTCATCGCTGGGTTGGACCCGGTTTGAAGGGAGGGACATGGACGCTTCCCGCGCGCGGGTTGGCAACCCCCTTCCGTGTCCAACCTGCGGGTTTATCGTCGCGCCGGCACCGTGTCAGCGCGAGCGCAAGAAGGCGAGCGACTTCGGTTCGGCGTGTTTCAGCAGTAGACCCAGTGCTGAGCAGACCTGGTGCGCTCACGGCACTGCCCGCCGCTCGTTGATCGCTTGCTCGTAGCGGTGCACTTCATCGGGGTGGTATCTGATGCTCCTGCCGATCTTGATGTACCCAGGGCCAACGTTCTTGCTCCGCCATTTGCGAACAGTGCATTCGGCCAATTGCCATCGGTCTGCGAGTTCGGACGATCGGAGAAGTCTGTCGAAGTCGAGCGGTGGGGTAGTGGGTTCGGACACGCGTATCCTCCAAAAGGAACATGCGCGCAACGCTATGCGTGCCCGAGGACACCGTCGAACGTTGGATTTCGCTAATCGGGGCTAGTCGAAGCCAACCGGAGCTAACCGGAGCCAGGCGCAGGTCGGCCACAGGGTAAAGCGGGGCGCTCCTGCAGCTCGGCTTGTATCAGATGGCCTTGCCGGTCGAGCCAACGGGCTACCCAGCCGGCTGCCGCGGCTTCGGTGCGGAACGGGCGGTCGATCCGGAAAGCCCGCGCCTGATGACGACGAATAGTAGCTGTGCAGCCGTGCGCACTTTTTCCGATAGAAGCTAACCATACCTCTGGGGCCAGATCGGGTACGGCGATATGGTGCTGCGCCAAACCCAAACCTGCCTGTTCCCAGTGAAAACCCGCTGGAAGATGGACATCCGTAGGTGCGGAGAGCGTCGTCATGGGGGAAACGTAAACGTCGCTCGTCGCATGGAACGCGACAAAGCTTCCCTTGTCTTGAAAGTTAGCTAATCATGAATAACGTAGGCGTGGGGACGCCTTCTATATCGTTCGGCATTGGAAAATCAGCGCTCACGCGCGCGTTAATGGATAAAGCAGAACTACAGGGGAGTTGAATGAAGTTGTCAAACGAACAACGATTGGTAGTGGCGATGCTGGCTGGCATCCAGCGAAAGCTGGGCATCGGCGACCACGATGACGAGGTCGACCCGGACTTCGTTACAGAGGCTCTCTACCACGGCCAGGAATGGTCGCTGTTGGAACGTTACGCAGGTCTGTTCCATAGCGAGCCCACACCGCCGCACGTCGCAAAGGTCAGGATGCATATCCTGATGTGGTCGGTGCTTGAGGAAAGCTATGAAGCGCTTCCGCGCGCGGATCAGGCGCGGATCATGGCGCAGGTCGGGCCGAGCGCGTGTCCGCCACGCTTTCCGGGATATGACGGCCGGGAGGAGCAGCTTCTTCTTGTGACCGCTAGGTATCTTATTCTTAACCTACATGAGCATCCGAACTTCGCGGACCGAGCAGACTTCAACTCGGGATGCAGGATGCTACCGCGCTATGAAGCGATGATCGAGCTATTTAAAGAGGAAACCGCGAACGACGAGGTCGGCCACCTGCTGTCGGCCGATCAGATTGCACGTCTGCTTACAGCTACAGCCTGAGATTGAAGCTCCTCGACCGGCCCTGCCGGTCGAGGAGTCGCCGGTCGCTCCCTTACGCTTCGGAATTTCGCAGTTCCTCCAGCATGCGCAGCGCGCGGGTACGGCTGATCTTACGAAGGGATGCGACCTTGATCATCGACGCGACGCTGGGCTTTTCACCCGCCTCCCACCGATAAATCGACCACGGACGGACGCCGACCAAGTCCGCCATCCCTGCAGCGGACAGATCAAACTTCTCGCGCAGTTCGATCAGGTTCTTGGTGGAGTACCACGCCTGCGCCTCTTCGCCACTGGTCTGAGCCGGATGATTGACCCTTGAAGGCAGGGTCACCGTGGCCGACGCATTCTTCGACGCCGTCGAGCGCGTCGCCCGCGCCGGTGCCTTGAGGGCCGCCAATTCCTTCTTGTACATCGTGATCCGCTTCATCAGCGGTGCGACCATGAGACGCGCTTCGCGGCGAGCGATTCGGGTGACGTCTTGCCTCAGTTTGGTTTCCATAGATTTGTCTTCTCTTGCAGGGGTAGTGGGGAGCGGTTTTCCATCGGTCCGGTGGGCGGTCATAGACGTTCGCCGCGCCGTGGACGAGGCGGCGGCGCCGGGTTACTGCACATCGTCGCGAATCCAGACGAAGCCATCGGCGATGCCGATCACCTCGCGGAAATCACGACGCGAGCAGATCTGGTGCAGGCTGCGGACATCGCCTTCGTAGCCTGCGTCGTTGACCGCATCGGCGAGGCGCCGATGTGGCTGGTTGCGGATGTGCGCTCGGGCAATCGAGGCGACGAACAGTCGCTGTTTTCCCCATAGGCGGACGGTTCTGCTGTTGACGCGGAGCCACGCGTTGTCTGGCCCGAGTTCGAACCAAAGGTGCTGGTCGGATTTCAGCGTCGGGTGCAGGAGCAGCTTGCGCGCTTGGTTAACGCCGCGCAGGTAATGCTCTATGAGCGTTTCGCGCTCCAGCCAGAGTCCTTGTGCGTCGAGTTTGGCGACCGATGCCAATGGGATGACCACGCGCCCAGCACTGTTCAACTCCTCTTGCTCGATACGGCTGGTCGTCAGCACGATCTGCCGCGGCCGACCGAACTTGCGCAGGACCGAAGCCACCGCGGCGTAGTCGCACTGCCAACCGCTGCGGACCAGCATGACCGCGACCTGGCCGCGCGGGCTGTCGATGTCAGCCAGATGCCAGACGCGGTTGGGTACCAGCACCTGCGGTGAAGTGACGTCGCCGACCATCAGCTTGCTCAGCGTGCGCGGCAGCCATTCGTGCCGCAACTGCACCGTCTGGTACGGCTTATCCTGCAGATCAATGCTGCGGCTGCCGCACTGCTGGCAGTGCAATAGGTGATCGCCCGCCGGGTAGACATGGACGGTGTCGAGGAGGCCGCAGTCGACGCAGCGATATCTTCGGGTTCGGCGGGGCGCGGTGAACGCACCCAGCGCATCGAGATCGATCAGCTCGCGACTGCTTTTCGCAGGCAACAGAGCACCGACCGGCTCTCGATCGAACCAGCGCAAGTACAGTTTGAGCACGCCAATAAATCCTTGGTGAATCTCGGGACGAACGACTCCGATCGGGCCTTCTTAGGTCCGAGTAAAGCTATTCACCGATTGGGAAGCAGTTACAACCGAGAGATCGAACGATCTCTGCGATACCTGGATAGCACCAGGTGTTGCACACAGCCGCTGGAATCGCCGATGCGTATCGGCGACGAATGCGGCGGCGGTGCAGTTGCGCGGCGACGGGCGTCGCAGCGCTGCGAGTGGTGCAACAATCCTTTGTTGTTCATAGGCAGTCCACGAATGACCACTTCAGGTGGTGCTTGATTTCGCCGCAGCCTATATCACGCGATGAACGCGCCGCAAGATGAGACCTTGACTTTTGCTTAAGATCGGCGCCCTAGGGCCGAAAATATTCATCTTTCGTTAGAACTGGCGACTTTTTCGCGGAAAAGTTCTATCAAGAGTAGAGCGAACTTCTATCAAGCTTGTAGCTAGCTTGGCTTTAAGTTCTAGCGGACTTCCGAGGACGCTCTCACCACCGGCATGAGTGCCGTGGACGAGAGGAGAGTCGGCAGTGAGCAGCAACAACCTGACCCCCGAGCAGCTCGCAGAGCGCTGGGACATCAAGCCGGAGACCCTGCAGCGGTGGCGCTGCGAGAAGGTCGGCCCTCGATTCTTCAAGGTGGAGCGGCGCATCCGCTACCGTCTGGAGGACATCGTAGCTTACGAGAATCGGTCGTTGCGATCGAGCACGACCAGCGCTGCGGGCGCCGCGGAGGTGGCCGCATGACGCTATTGGAACGTTGCGTCGGTCGGCCCGCATCGGAACTGGCCGCCTATCCACCGGATCAGCTGCTCGACCTGAAGAAGCAGGCGCACGACGCGCTCGCACGCGCCAAAGCGAACGCGGAGCTGGTCGACCGCGCGCTCGATCTGCGATACAGCCGCATTGCCGCGGTGCATCGCGTCGCCGCCGGAAAGGATGCGGGGACCGTCTCCTTCAACGACGGCGTTGTGCGCATCGCCTGCGAGCTGCCGAAGAAGGTCGAATGGGACCAGGGCAAGCTGCGTCGCATCGTGGAGCGCATCCGCGCAGCTGGCGACGATCCGACCGAGTTCGTAGAGATCAGCTACCGCGTCAGCGAGACGAAGTACAACTCGTGGCCGACGCCGATGCGCGCTTCCTTCGATCCGGCCCGGACGCTCAAGACCGGCGAGCCCAACTTCCGCCTGTCGCTGACGGAGAGTGAATCGTGATGAAAATCACAATTTTGAGTTGGGGCGACTGGATTCTGCTTTCCGTCGAAACCGCCGCCGGCAAGGAGTCGTGGCTGATCCGGCGCGCGGCACCGCCGCGCCCGGCACCGGCGCCGAGCCGCGCCATGACCACGAAGCCGCGCAAGCCGAGCACGGGTTCCGATCCCTGGGACGAACTGCTGCGTTCTCTTTTGGGAGGACGCTGATGACCTTGCCCATCATCACCGCGGACCAACGCCTCGCCGAGGCGCGCGGCGTCAAAGGCGTGCTGGTCGGGCGCTGGGGGCTGGGCAAAACGTACCAGCTGTGGACGCTGGACCCGGCCACGACGTTGTTCGTGGACATCGAGGCCGGCGACCTGGCCGTCAAGAATTGGCCGGGTGACAGTCTGCGCCCGCGCACCTGGGACGACTGCCGGGATCTGGCCGTCTTCCTGGGTGGACCGAACCCGGCGTTGCGCGACGGCCAGTACTTCAGCCAATGGCATTACGACCAGGCGTGCTTGAAGTATGGCGATCCGAAGGTGCTCGATCGCTACCGCACCTTGTTCATCGACTCGATCACGGTGGCTGGGCGCCTGTGCCTGCAGTGGTGCAAGGGACAACCGCAAGCGTTCTCAGAGCGAACCAACAAGCCGGACATGCGCGGCGCGTACGGACTGCTCGGACAGGAGATGGTCGCTTGGCTGACGCACATCCAGCATGCGCGCGGTCGCCACGTCTGGTTCGTCGGCATCCTCGATGAGCGGACCGACGACTTCAACCGCCGGTACTACGAACTCCAGATCGACGGCTCCAAGACCGGACTGGAACTGCCCGGCATTGTCGATGAGGTGATCACCCTGGCCGAGATCCCGGCGGCGGAGGGCAAGCCGTACCGCGCCTTCGTCTGCCAAACCGCCAACCCCTGGGGCTTCCCCGCCAAAGACCGATCCGGTCGCCTGGACGTCGTTGAGCCCCCGAACCTGGGTCTGCTCATGACCAAGCTCGGCGCGCCCGAGGCTGCGGCGCCGAGCCCATCGTCCACTCACTAGAAGAAGGTCAACCATGTCCTCCGCTTGGAACAATTTCAACGATGCCGAGAGCCCGTCCTTTGCGCTGATCCCGAAGGGATCGCTGGTCAAGGTCCGCATGACCATCAAGCCGGGCGGCTACAACGATCCGGCCAACGGCTGGATGCACGGATGGGCGACGCGCGGCGACACCGGCGCGGTCTATCTCAACGCCGAGTTCGTCGTGGTCGAAGGCAAGTACGCGCGCCGCAAGCTGTGGACCCTGATCGGGCTGCACAGCCCGAAGGGTCCGACCTGGGGCCAGATGGGCCGCAGCTTTATCAAGGGCGTCCTCAACTCCGCGCACGCGCTGCATCCGGACGACATGAGCGCCGCGGCGCAGCAGGGCCGGTGCATCGAGAGCTTCGGCGACCTCGACGGCGTCCTGTTCGCCGGCAAGGTGGATTGGGAGAAGGACAGCTACGGCGAAGACAAGGCGGTGATCAAGATGCCGATCATGCCGGACCATCCGCAGTACCGAGAGTGCATGAGCGGGGAGTCTCCGGCCATTAGTCGCGACATGCCGGCGCACATCGCTCAGGCGACGACGGCTGCGACGACCCCGTCCGGCCGTCCGGCATGGGCGCAATAGTTGGAGCGCACCATGCGACGACGAATCATCTTGCAAGACCGATACCCGAATCGCGATGGCATCTACACGAAGCTGCGGGAGCTGACCGCCGCCGACCTGGACGCTCAGATCCGGGTGCTTCAGGAACTGGCGGTGCAGCACGAGGAACACGTTCAAGCCCTGATCGCGTACCGCGACCGGGTGTTCGATAAGTCGCGTCATGGCCGATGAGGCCATGCTGGGGCTGTGGCCGACCCGCGCGCGGGTTCGGCCATCTGGATCTCCGCCGCCCCGTTACTGATCCGCAGCGCGCGCCGTATCGCTGGGCTTTCTGCTCGGCGACCTGCCAGAACGCGTTCCACCAACTCTACTCATCTCGATACCGGAGCGATCCGGCGTCGGTGGAGGATCTTTTGCCCGTGACTCAGCCGTTATCCCATCAGGCACAGCGCGCCTGCCTGCAAGCGCTGGCGTCGGTTGCCGACCGCGTGGGATTCGATGTCCCGCTCGCGCAGTACACGCAAGCGCAGGCGACCCAAGTAGTTGAAGCGGTCACCTGCGCGTATGAAGCATCGATACGCCAGCGCTCCAACCCACGTGTTTCCGACGACGCTCCATTCGACGACCCGATCCCCTTCTAGACCACGTCAGCGCCATGCTCGATTTCAACTCCCACGACGTGTCCGAGCACCTGGGATCGCTGATCGACGTGGCGCTGGAGCGTAGCGCCGCTGCGGAACCGGCGCGTCCTTACCTTGGCGCTTCCAGTCTGGGCGAGGAATGTTCTCGCCGCCTGCAGTTCCAATTCTTCGACACGCCCAAGGACATCGGGCGGCATATCCCCGGTCGCGTTCTCCGCGTCTTCAAGCGCGGACACCGCATGGAAGACTGGATGGCCGAATGGTTGCGCCTGGCCGGCTTCGAACTACGCACGCACACCGAAGCCGGAGGCCAGTTCGGATTCAAAGCCGCCGATGGGCGGGTGGCCGGTCACGCGGACGGCATCATCGTCGCCGGCCCCGCCAGCTTCCGCTATCCCATGCTTTGGGAAAACAAGGCGGTTGGGCTCAAGACCTTCCGCGACCTACAGAAGAAACGGCTGGCCGCGAGCCGTCCGGTCTACGCTGCGCAGGTCGCGCTCTACCAAGCCTATCTGGACCTGCACGAACATCCGGCGCTCTTCACCGCGGTCTGCGCCGACGACATGGCCATCTACGCCGAGCGCGTGGTCTTCGACCGAGGGCTGGCGCAGCGCGCGTCCGACCGCGCCGTCGAGATCTTGCGTGCCTGCGATGCCGGCGAGGCGCTCCCCCGCATCAGCACGACCCCCACCCACTACACCTGCCGATCCTGCCCCTGGCAGGACCGATGCTGGAGCCTGCCTCATTGAGCACCTGGAACGACTTCAACGACGCCGAGGCCGCATCGGCGCCGGCACCACCCGCATCGCAGCGCGACGCCGTGCGCAGCGAACTGCTGCTGCGCTTACAGGGCGTGCTGCAAGACCTGTATCCGAAAGGTAAAGCACACCGCGGCAAGTTCACGATCGGCGATATCCATGGCACCACCGGGGACAGCCTTGAAGTGGCGCTGGCCGGCGACAAGGCTGGGCTGTGGAACGATCACGCCACTGGCGAGGGCGGCGACGTTTTCGACCTGATAGCGCAGCATTTCGGTCTGGACGCTCGGCGCGACTTTCCTGCCGTCCTGGACCGTGCCGTCCAACTGCTGGGGCGTGTCCCGCTGCCGGCGCCGGCAACGCGGCAACGCCGTCGCGCCGAACCGGCGATGGACGAGTTGGGGCCGGCAACCGCGCGCTGGGACTATCTCGACGCCGATGGCGAGCTGATCGCCTGTGTGTACCGATACGATCCGCCCGAGGGGAAGCAGTATCGCCCTTGGGACGCCAAGCGCCGTAAGCACCAGGCGCCGACGCCGCGGCCGCTCTATAACCAGCCTGGACTCGCCGCTGCGGTCGAGGCGGTCCTAGTCGAGGGGGAGAAGTCCGCCGACGCCCTCATCGAGCGTGGCTTCTGCGCCACAACCGCGATGAACGGCGCCAACGCGCCGATCGACAAAACCGATTGGCTGCCGCTGGCCGGCAAGCACGTCCTGATCTGGCCGGACAAAGACCGGCCTGGCTGGGAGTACGCCATGCTGGCGGCGCAAGCGGCATTCCGGGCCGGCGCCGATTCGGTGGCCGTGCTGCATCTGCCGGAGGATAAGCCGCAAGGCTGGGACGCCGCCGACGCTGCCGCGGACGGCTTCGACATCGAGGGCTTCATCCGCGCCGGCGAGCGGACGTTCTTGTCGGCGGGCACCGACGAGGCGCCTCCGAGCGTGGACTTCGAAGGGCTGGATTGGACCAGCGACGATGGCCTGGGCTTGGCCTTCAGCCGGCGCTACGCCGAGGATTGGCGTTACTGCGCCGCATGGGGCCAGTGGTTGAGCTGGACCGGCTCGCGATGGAATCCCGACCGCACCCTGGTCGTGCAGCATCTCGTGCGCGGCGTCTGCCGAGCGGCTTCCGCGCTGGCCGAGCGGCCCTCGCAGCGATCCAAGCTAGCCTCATCCTCGACGGTAGCGGGCGTCGAGCGCTTGGCGCGCAGCGACCCGCGACACTCGTCGTCGGCGCAGGAATGGGACAGCGATGTCTGGGCGCTCAACACGCCCATCGGCACTGTGGATCTGCGCACCGGAACGATGCGCCGGCACGCGCGTGCGGATCGGCTGACCCGGATGGCGACGGCAGGCATGGGGCGCGATAGCCCCCTGTGGCGCCGCTTCCTTGCCGACGTCACCGGCGGCGATGCGCAGATGCAGACCTACCTGCAGCGGATGGCCGGCTACTGCCTGACCGGCGTCACGACCGAGCATGCGCTGTTCTTTCTGTACGGCACCGGCGCCAACGGCAAGTCCGTGTTCGTGAACACGCTGACTTCGATCCTCGGCGACTACGCCACGAGCGCGCCGATGGACACGTTCATGGAGAGCCGCGGCGAACGGCACCCGACCGAACTGGCCGGACTGCGCGGCGCACGCTTCGTGTCCGCCGTGGAGACGGAGGAGGGCCGACGCTGGAACGAATCCAAGCTCAAGGCGATCACCGGCGGCGACAAGATCATGGCGCGGTTCATGCGACAAGATTTCTTCGAGTACATCCCGCAGTTCAAGCTCGTCATCGCCGGTAACCACAAGCCGGCCATCCGCAACGTGGACGAGGCGATGAAGCGTCGCCTGCACTTGATCCCGTTCACGGTGACCGTGCCTTCGGCACGCCGCGACCCCGAACTGGCGCAGAAGCTGCTGGGCGAGCGCGACGGCATCTTGCGCTGGGCGGTCGACGGCTGCCTCGACTGGCAGCAGCACGGGCTGGAACCGCCCGCGAGCGTCAGCGATGCCACGCAGGACTACTTCGAAAACGAGGATGCGCACGGCCAGTGGATGGCCGTGGCCGGCGCCCTCGATCCCAACGCTTTCGCGCTCAGCAGCGACCTGTACGGAAGCTGGAAGGTCTGGGCGGAGGAGAACGGCGAATACGTCGGGTCGATCAAGCGGCTGATCGCCGCGCTGGCGGTCCGTGGCCTCAAACCGCATCGCAACTCCACGGGCCAACGCGGCCTGATCGGCTTTCGTCTGCTGCCGCGCAGGACGCCGCGCGTCTGAATTCGTGCTCTGAAAAATCAACGACTTGTCACATCTGACACGGTTGCTAGTTACCCCCCACACGTGCGCGCACACGCGCACACATAGGGAACAACCGGAAACCGCGTCAGATGTGTCAGCCCACCCAGGAAAGGATCATGGACAGCGAAGACGTATTGAAAATTCTCGTGGCTAGGTTCGAAGAAAGGTTCGGCCGACTGCCTACGGTCAGTAGCCCGGAAGAGCTTATCGAGAATTTCAGACGCGCTGCAGAGCGGAACGAGAGCGACACAGGCGACGTGAGCCAGTACATCAGGATTTTGATCGAGAGGGGATACATTCCCTGCCGCGGCGCGGATGGCGAAATTTGCTTCGTCTTTCTCAACGATGGACTCACCCAAAACGGAGACGATGCATGAGCACGCTCCTCGCCCTCGATCTGGGCACGACGATGGGCTGGGCACTGGCGCGCCCCGGCCAGATCACCAGCGGTACCCAAACGTTCCGACCAGGCCGCTTCGAAGGCGGCGGAATGCGATATCTGCGTTTCGGGCGTTGGTTGGACGAAGCGTTGGGGTTCGTCGGCAAGATCGAGGCGGTCTACTTCGAGGAAGTGCGGCGGCATCTCGGCGTGGACGCTGCGCACGCCTATGGCGGTTTTCTAGGCCAGTTGACCGCGTGGTGCGAGCAGAATGGAATTCCGTACCAAGGCGTTCCAGTCGCTACGATCAAGCGACACGCCACGGGCAAGGGCAACGCGAAGAAGGCCGCCATGATCGCGGCGATGGAGCGGCGCGGCCATGCGCCAAGCGACGACAACGAGGCCGACGCGCTCGCTTTGCTGCACTGGGCGTTGGCGCAGGGCGCGAACGCATGAGCGAGATCTGGACTGTGCAGCGGGTGACTGATCGCTTCCACGAGGCGGCGGTTACCGCGCGCCGCCTGCCACCGGCTCGGGTGCAGGGCTACGCTGCCTTCTGGCCGGACATCAACCGCCAAGCCTGGGAGGGCTATGCGGACGAGCGGATCGTACTGCGCTTCGCGGCATCGCCCGGTGCGATCGACCGCTTTGGCGAAACCGTGCGTTGGCTGCAATGGCTGGGCGAAGAACAGCGTCGGTTGATCTGGCTGCGCGCGCAGTACGTTCCGTGGCGCGAGGTCTGCACACGCACCGGCTTGGTCCGAAAGACCGCATGGCGTCGATGGCAGCACGCGCTCAACCTGGTCACTGTCCATCTCAACGGCGCGCTCCCGCGCATCGTTTCGCCCGACACATAGAACCTCTTTTCGGCAGACGCGGGTAAACGCAGATAAACAGTGCTCGGGCAACAAACATCCCTGTCCCAAAAAGTCGATCTTTGGCCTAGTCTGATCCCCATGCTGAGCGCGCTGTGCCATGAATGCAGCGCGACCACTAGGGCCAGCCCGGAGTGCCTCCGCCGCCTCCTCCGCTCCGGGCTGGCCCGCCTTTCTTCGCGGCGTGCGCGCGTGTGTCGGCCTCTGCCGACGTGCCGCGCCGACCCTAGCGCCGCGGGTCCCAGGCCGACACGCGGCCTACCGCGGCCGCCGTTGGGGCGATGCGGCGAGTGGTCAAAAATTCGCCAGGGTCCTTCCTGGCGGTCAGGACGAGCGGGGGGCGTAGCCGCAAAACCCCGCTAGTGTCAAGTCTTCCTTCCAGGTTTGCAGCGTCTGCAAACCTGGGTTCGCACGGTATTGCCCTTGACCCTCCAGATCGAGCAGCGACCCATCGGGGCGCTCATTCCGTATGCGCGCAACGCGCGCACGCACTCCGACGCGCAGGTTGCGCAGATCGCTGCGAGCATCGTGGAGTTCGGCTGGACGAATCCGATCCTGGTCGACGCCGCCAACGGCGTGATCGCCGGACACGGTCGCTTGCTTGCTGCGCGCCAGCTGGGCCTGGACACCGTGCCGGTGATCGAGCTGGCGCATCTGACCAGCGCGCAAAAGCGCGCCTACATTCTGGCCGACAACCGCTTGGCCGAGAACGCGGGCTGGGACGACGAACTGCTGGCGCTGGAGCTGGCCGAGCTGCGTGACGCCGATTTCGATCTGGACCTGCTCGGCTTCTCGGATGAAGAGATCGATGAGCTGCTCGGCCTCGGCGAAGAAGCGGGTCTGACCGACGAGGATGCCGCACCCGAGCCCGAAGCCGAGCCGGTCTCTAGGCACGGCGATGTTTGGATCTGCGGAACACATCGCGTTATCTGCGGCGACGCCACGTTGGCCGACGACTACGTTGCGCTGCTGGGCGACGAGCTGGTGGACATGGCATTCACCGACCCGCCGTATAACGTCGATTACGGGAACAACCCCCGCGACAAGATCCGGGGAACCCAGCGCGAAATCCTGAACGACAATCTCGGTACGGACTTCGGTTCGTTCTTGGAGAGCGCCTGCCGCAAAATCCTGGAGGTCACGAAGGGCGCGGTGTACGTCGCGATGTCTTCGTCCGAGCTGGACCGCCTGCAGGTAGCGTTCCGCGCTGCGGGCGGTCGTTGGTCGGATTTCATCATCTGGGCGAAGAACCACTTCGTGATGGGCCGGGCCGACTACCAGCGCCAGTACGAGGCGATCCTCTACGGTTGGCGCGACGGCAATGACCGCTTCTGGTGTGGCGCGCGAGATCAGGGTGATGTCTGGTTCATCGACCGGCCGGCCCGCAGCCAGTTACACCCGACGATGAAGCCGGTCGCGCTGGTCGAACGAGCGATCCGCAACAGCAGCAAGACCCGCGACCTGGTGCTCGATCCCTTCGGCGGATCGGGAACGACCATGATTGCCTGCGAGAAGACCGGCCGCCGCGCGCGCCTCATCGAACTGGACCCGAAGTACGTCGATGTCATCGTCCGGCGCTGGCAGGACTACACCGGCCAGCAGGCGATCCGCGCTTCCGACGGCGTCGCGTTCATCGCGGCCGACGTGGAGGCCGAGGACGCTGCCTAGTGTCGGTCTATTACAATGAAATCGATCCGTACCTGTGCCAGTGGCTGAAGAACTTGATGGCGGCGGGCCTGATCCCGGCCGGCGACGTCGATGACCGCGACATCCGATCTGTTTCCGCAAACGATGTCCGCGGCTACGCCCAGTGCCACTTCTTCGCCGGGGTCGGCGGGTTCGCCTACGCCGCCCGACTCGCGGCCTGGCCGGACGACGCGCCACTGTGGACCGGCGGCTTCCCCTGCCAGCCGTTCAGCGTCGCCGGCAACCAGCGCGCGCAAGCCGACGACCGCCACCTCTGGCCGGAACTGCGTCGCCTTATTGCACAAGCGCGACCCGCTCTATTCCTGGGCGAGAACGTTGCTGGCCTCATCGCGCTGGGGCTCGACGGAGTTCTTGCTGACCTGGAAGGCGAAGGCTACGCCAGCCGGGCGATTGTTGTTCCAGCTTGCGCCGTCAACGCCCCGCACCGGCGCGACCGCGTCTGGATCGTCGGGCAGCGTCTGGCCGACCGCGGTGGCGAACGACGACAACAAGTCTCCGGAGGCGCACCTGGCGATGAAGCGCCGGATGCCGGACGGCCCACGCAAGGCGATCACCAGCTTGCAAGTCGCAGCGAAGGCCGTCTGGCCGACGGCGACGGCGAACGACCCGGAGAAGCGCGGCAACTTTGCGGCCGAGCGGCGCAATGGCCTGCCGGGCGTGGCGAAGGCGGTCTGGAGCACCCCGCGCGCCAGCGACGGGGAGAAGGGCGGACCGAATCAGAGCTTCGGCAGTGGCGCGACCCAGCCGCTCCCGGCGCAGGCCGTGTGGGCGACGCCGACGACGCGAGACCACAAGGACGCATCGAGCGTTGGCAGCGCGCCGGTCAATGGGATGCTTGGGCGACAGGTCGAACCCTCGCCGGTCGGCGGATTCCTGAACCCGGAATTCGTCTTCTGGCTCATGGGATACCCGGAAGAATTCCTCGCCTGCGCGCCGCCGGCAACGCGATCGTCCCGCAGGTCGCCGCCGAAATCTTGAGGGCGTTGCGTCCCTGACGCCGCGCAGCGCGGCGCCAGGGCGAGGCTTACTCTTCGTCCGCCGGCAGCCCGACGTAGCAGGCATGGTCGGTCCCTTCGGCCCGGACATACAGCGTCGGCATCCGAGGCGCGACGACCATGATGCAATGGCCGGGTCGGCTGTTGAGTTCCCAGATCCAAGACTGCGGCTTGGCGAAGTCGCGCTCGAACGCGCGATACTCGGATTGGGTCATCGTCTTGCGCTCGATAACCCAGATCAACTCGGGTTCTACGTAGTAGCCGCTTAGCTCGCGCATCATGGCGCGATAGTTCGCCGGCTTGCGACTAAACCGAATGCGGAGCTGGTAGGGCGGGAGCAGCGTGGTGGTCATGGTTGGCCTCCTGCGGTAGGGAGTCCATGAACGCTTCCATCCAGCTGGAAGCCAAGGGAATCTGCCTGGCTTTTCGGGCGCCGCTCAGCGGTCGGACAGGTATGCCGCCGCGCAGCGCGCGGGGCATACCGGTTAGGCGATTTCAAACTGGCCGGTCTCGCCGTTGTAGCGAAGGGCGACGCTCGACCGAATTGGCGTGTAATCGCCCACCCAGAGGTTGAGGGTGTACAGCGCGCGGTAGCAGATCGCGCGCTTGGCCTGTGCCTCGCTCAGGCCGAGGTCCATCAGGTACTGCGCTATCTCGGCGTCCGTCGAGCCCTCGTCGTTCGACAAGGTGCCTTCGACGATATCGAGGATGCACGCGTCAAGCGTTGCGAGCAGTTCGTCCGGACCGGCGTGGGGGTTAGCGTTCTTCATCGTGGGTCTCCGTGGTTGGGAGGCCATGAACGCTTCCATTCGAAGGAACATCAAGCGCAACGCGCGACGTTCTTCGATGCGGCGCATTGCTGGACAGTTACGAGACAGCGAGCCGGGCGTTCGCCCGGCTCGCTGCGTGCTTCACTCTTCCTCGTCGCGGTGCGAAGCGGTACCTTCGGTCACGATGCGGTAGACCCGCTCGCCGTCGCCTTCCTTGCGGTTGGTCAGCGTGTAACCCTTCTTCTTGACCGTGCCGGCGAGGAATCCGCGCACCGAGTGCTGCTGCCAGTCGGTCTCGGCCATGATCTGCGCGATGGTAGCGCCGTCCGACCGCATCAGCAGGCCGATGACCTTGGCGATCTTGGTGTCGCCGCGCGCCGTGCGCTTGGGCTTCGCCGGCGGCGTGGTTGCCGCCGACACGCTGTCGGCCGGCGCGGCGGCGGCGCCATCGTTCTGGCCGGTGTCCGCATCGCCCGCAGGTTCGCTGGGCGCGTCGTGGCCGCTGGCGCCCTCGTCGCCCCGTCCGTCGTCAGCCGGCGCTTCGACGCCGACGGCCGCGTAGCCGTCCGCAGTCAGGCGGTAGCCGGCGTCGTGTGGCTCGACCAGCTCGTTGCGCAGCAGGCCGCGCACGACGCTGGTGCGGGCGCCGCCAAGCAAGCCGGCGGGGTAGCGTTCGATGCGGCCTTCGGTGGCCACGGCCAGTTCCAAGACAGCGCGCTGGTTGACGGTGAGTTCGACGTTGCTCATGGGTGTTCTCCTAGTTAGGGGTTGGGGTGGTGCAGTTCCCGCGCGCGGCTGGGGCCCACCCATTCGCCTTCGGGGTCCAGGCCGCGACGGATCAGTTCGTCGCGTGCCCGTTGGTTGAGGTCGAGGGTTCCGTTGGCGGCGGCGACGAGGACCGTCGCCGCCGTTGCCTTCAGGAACCAGAGGTCCGCGTCACTCGGCGAGGACATCGGCGACGGTCTTGCTCGGGTACGCGTGGCCCAGCAGCAGGTCGACCACGTAATCCCCGGGGATGCTCTGCAGGGCGAGCGCGGCGCGGCGCTGCAATTCCTGTTGCGCCAGCGTGCTGAGGACGCCGCCGGTCAGGGGGCCGAAGTCCGCGAGTACCGATGCGGGGAGTTGGGTCAGGCATTCTTTGAACACGTCGTTCTGCTTCATCGTGGTGGCCTCCGTGGCCGCGTTGGTGTGGACGCATGAACGCTTCGTTCGCCGAGGAAGCCAAGCGGTTTTCGCGTTGAAGAACGCTCGTTCTCGTTCACGGACAGGCGTCGGACAGCTTCGTCGTCGGCGCAAAGAAAACGCGCCGCGTGTGCGTTGAACGCTGTCCGTTGCCTGTCCGAACACCGCCTGGAATCGCGACGGCGCTTGGCTTCGGCGGCGGAAGAGGTGTTCATGCGTTCGCCGCGCTGGGCGGCAACGGAGGAAAACCCGCGATGGACGTCGAACACGATCTACGTACCCTTGGCGCGCTGCCGGGGACGATACGGTGGCTGCTGACAGCGCCCACGGATCTGGAGCCGGTCTGGGAGTACGGCAACTGCCCCGTGGACGGATGTGCCGCCTTGACCCGATTTCTGGTGCCTTGGACGCGGATTGACCGCGCGCGCCGAATCGACGGCGTCGAACTGCGCGCGCGCGTTGCGGCGGCGAGTGCGGAGCTGGACAGCTGGCATCGGCGGGTGCGTGGCGACTACAACCGCCGCAAGCGCAAGCCGAAGCGGAGGAACGAGACCGTCGCGGCGACGCTGGCGACCGCAGCGCAGCAAATTGAAGACTACTTGCAGTGTCGCCGGGAGTTGACGCCGCGCCAGTGGGTCGCGCAAGCGCTCTCCATGGTTGAAAGGCTGTCCGTGCTGCGGCCCCGTGACTCCGAGTACCAGCACGGCATCAGCTTCGCGGTCAGCGGGTTGGAGCAAGCGCTCGGGCAACTGCCGGAGTAGGCGCGGCGTAGGCCGAAGCTGTCAGAACCCTGTCTGCGAACGCGAACGCTGCTTGTTCTGCTTGGCTTCCACGCGGAAGGAAGCGTTCATGTCGTTGCCGCAACGACGCGGTGACTACGGGAAGATCGACATGAGCAATATGTCTTACTGCAAGTTCCACAACACGCTAATCGACCTGATCGACTGCCGAAACACCATCGAAGAGATGGTCGCGGGGGACGAGGACGAAGTGTTCGTCCTCAGCCACGACGAGGCGCGTGCCGCCGAGGCTCTGGCGGAGCAATGTTTCGACATCCTGACGCTGCTCTGCGAGCACGCGGGCGTGGATCTGGATCAACACCAGGAAGCGCGGGTTTTGATGCGAAGTGTGATCGACAGCTTGCCCCGACGCTAAGCGGGGAGAGGACAGACCCCAGCGCCGGAACGGCGCTGGGGTGTTCCCTCTTCCGCTCCCTGTCTACTTCGTGTCTGCGCTATCGCACTGCCGCTGTTTCGCTCGATGAAGGCCGAGAAGGAAGCGTTCATGTCCGTGCCGCAACGACGTGGCGAACAGGAGAAGGACATGCACCGAGTACCCGGCCGTGAATTTTCACAAGCCAGGCAGCCCATCGCCTGGGCAGAGTTTTACCTGCACGACCTGCTGCGACAGGAGGAGGATGCGACCCTTGCGGATGAGGACCGGGCGGCGGTCTTCGAGGTGGTGCGCAGCGCTTGGGCCATCACCAAGATGCTCTGTGATCAGGCCAACGTCGACCTGCCGCGCGAGCCAGACTGGGAGACGATCTTGCGCGAGTACGTATACCGCTGAGGGAGAGTGAAGTCCCCAGCCCCTAAAAGGGGCTGGGGTGTTCGTTCTTCCAGCAGCCGGCGAAGCTGTCTCAGCGCTGTCCACGGTGCGGCGCAGCGAACGAAGTGCTTGCGAGGCCCGTCGGATGAAGCGTTCATGTCGCTGCCGCAACAACGCGGCCTGACTAGGACGAACCCATGGACGACGAGATCATGATGGCCCGGACGGAACTGCGCAGCTTGCGCGACACCGTGGAGCGGATACTGCTGTCCAGCGCGCCGGTGCCCGAGGCGGGAGGCTTGACGTTGGTTGTCTGCCACCGCCTTGCCAACGTTCTTGCCGACCGCACGAAGACGTTTCGCACCCGCGCGCTGCCGCCCTCGCTTGTCGAGCAGTTCGTCGTGGGATGCCGCGAGGAGCTGGCGCCCATCGAGCGCGCCATCGATCAGGCGAAGGGCTGGTCGGGTACGCGCGAGGTGCCGAGCCAGATCAACGAGGACGAGATGACGCTGCGGTGGTTGCTCGCCGGCCTCCAGCGATACTTCGACGGGCTGGAGCCGGAGTTCGCCGCCCTGCCGGCCCACCAGCTTGACCGCGCCGTTCGCGAGGCCCGCTTGATGCTGGTGTGGGACGTGGCCGACGCCGCCTACGTGCCCAGCCTGCGAAAGGCGATCTGCCAGTTGGAAAACGCGATCCTCGCGGCGACGGGCGCGCTGCGCAACTGACCCTGAGAGCGCATACCCCAGCCCCCGATGGGGGCTGGGGTGTTCCCTCTTCCAATCCTTCAATCTGCGCCGATGGCCGGCGGTCGCGGAGGCCCGAATCTGCCAGTGACCGCCTGTGGGAATCAGCATCCGCGCCTACGGGCGCCATCGCGGCGTCTCGGACACCGCTGTACGTAAAGCCATCACGACCGGCCGCATCACCGCGCTGCCGGACGGCACCATCGACGCCGCGCGCGCCGACGTCGAGTGGGCGGCGAACACGACGTCGGCGCAGGCGCCGGTGCCGCGCCCTGCGGCGCGCTCGCGCGCTGCACCTATGACCATAGAGGACGCGGGCCCCGGCCCGGCCAGTGGCCCGAGCGGAGGCAACAGCTACGCCCAAGCCCGGACCGCCAACGAAGTCCTCAAGGCCCAGCACCACAAGCTGCGCATCGCGCAGCTGCGCGGGGAACTGATCGACCGCCAGCAGGCGGTCGGCCAAGTCTTCGCCCTGGCGCGCGCCGAACGCGATGCCTGGTTGAACTGGCCCGCGCGCATCAGCTCGATGCTGGCGGCGGAGCTTGGGATCGACCCGCATGCCATGCACGTCGCGCTGGAGCGCGAGGTGCGGCAGCACCTGTCCGAACTGGGGGACTTCGTCGCCCGCCTGGAGTGATCGTTGTACGACGGCTTTGACGACGTGGCGCGCGCCTGGCGCGACGGTCTGACGCCCGATCCGTTCTTGGATGTGTCCGATTGGGCGGACCGCGACCGGGTGCTGTCGAGCACGTCGTCGTCCGAGCCCGGCCGCTGGCGCACCGCGCGCACGCCGTACCTGCGCGACATCATGAACGACCTGTCGCCGGCCTCGGCGACCGAGCGCGTCGTGTTCATGAAGGGCGCGCAGGTTGGCGGGACCGAGTGCGGCAACAACTGGATCGGCTACGTCATCGCGTGCGCGCCGGGGCCGATGATGGCCGTGGCGCCGACGGTCGAGATGGCCAAGCGCAATTCGAAGCAGCGTGTCGATCCGCTGATCGAGGAGTCGCCAACGCTACGCGAGCGCATCGCGCCCTCGCGCGCACGGGACTCGGGCAACACGATCCTCGCCAAGGAGTTCCGCGGCGGTGTCCTGGTCCTGACCGGCGCCAACAGCGCGGTCGGCCTGCGCTCGATGCCGGTGCGCTATTTGTTCCTGGACGAAGTGGACGGCTATCCGCGCGACGTGGAGGGCGAAGGCGACGCGGTCGCGTTGGCCGAGGCCCGCACCCGGACCTTCACCCGCCGAAAGATCCTGCTGGTCTCGACGCCGACGATTGCTGGTGCTTCGACCATCGAGCGCGAGTATCTGGCCTCGGACCAGCGTCGGTTCTTTGTGCCGTGCCCGCACTGCGCCCACGCGCAATGGCTGCGGTTCGAGCAACTGCGCTGGACCTGGGGCGATGCGCGTTCGGCGCGCTACATCTGCGAGTCCTGCGAGCACCCCATCGGGGAACATCACAAGACCGCGATGCTCGCCGCCGGCCAGTGGATCGCGACGGCGCCGCAGAACCGCGGCAAGACCGCCGGCTACCACCTGTCATCGTTGTACTCCCCAGTGGGCTGGCGCAGCTGGGCCGACATTGCCGCGGCCTGGGAGGCGGCGCAGGACTCGGCCACTGCGCTTAAGGCGTTCAAGAACACCGAACTGGGCGAGACCTGGGAGGAAGAGGGCGAGGCCCCCGACTGGGAACGCCTGCTGGAACGGCGCGAGGATTACCGCATCGGCAGCGTGCCGACGGGCGGCCTGCTCCTGGTGGCTGGCGCCGACGTGCAGAAAGACCGGATCGAGGTCTCGGTCTGGGCGTTCGGCCGCGAGCGCGAGACCTGGCTCGTCGAGCACCGGGTGCTCATGGGCGACACCGCCCGCAGCGCGGTCTGGGCTGAACTGGCGGGGCTGCTCCGCGAGCAGTGGACCCACGCCTCCGGCGCGTTGTTGCCGCTGACCCGGTTGGGCCTAGACACTGGCTACGCCACGCAGGAAGCGTATGCATTCGCGCGCGATGTGCACGATCCGCGCCTGCTGCCGATGAAGGGCGTCGGTAGCGGCGCTGCCTTGATCGGCATCCCGACCGCCGTCGACGTGAGCATTCCGGGCAAGCGTCTGCGGCGCGGCCTGAAGCTGTTCGTCGTGGCCGGCGGCATCGCGAAGCTGGAGCTGTACAACGCCCTGCGCTTGTCGATCGAGATCGGGCCGGATGGACAGTCGACGTTCCCAGGGGGCTACGTCCATCTGCCGAAGATCGATGGCGAGTTCCTCCAGCAGCTGACGGCCGAACACCTGATCACCCGTCGTGACCGGCACGGTTATCCGCAGCGCGTGTGGGAAAAGCGCCGAGACCGCAACGAAGCACTCGACTGCTATGTCATGGCGCGCGCCGCCGCGATGCAGGCCGGCGTCGATCGTTTCGAAGAACGCCACTGGCGTGAGCTCGAGCGATTGCTGGGCGTGCAGCCGCCGCGCCCGCCTGATCCAACCGAGCCACTGCTACCCACTCCGTCAAAGGCCGCCTCTCCGGGCGGCCTTTCCGTTTCCGGCCGTCGCCGGGTGATCTCCAGCCGTTTCATGCGATGAGCGACCTTCCTTACACCCACGAGCAATTGCAGGCGCTGCGCTCCGCGCTCGCGCGCGGCGAACGCCGCGTCAGCTTCGGCGATCGCCTGGTCGAGTACCGCTCGGTCGATGAGTTGCTGGCCGCGATCCGCGAGATCGAAGCCGCGCTGGCGGGCACCGAAGGGCGCCCGCGCAAGGTGCGCCGGCTGCTGACCACCACCTCGAAGGGTTTCTGAGCATGGGGTGGTGGGGAAAGCTCAAAGCCGCGATGTTCGGCGGCTCGCCCGTGCACGAGGTTGCGGGCCACGGCCGGCGGTCGACCGCCTGGCAGCCCAGCAATCCAGGTGCGGTCGCGGCGCTGCTGGCGACCGGCGACGCGCTGCGCGTGCGCTCGCGCGACCTGGTGCGGCGCAATGCCTGGGCCAACGCCGCGATCGAGGCGTTTGTCGCCAACGCGGTCGGTACCGGCATTAAGCCGCAATCGCTGATCGTGGACACCATGCAGCGCGAGGCACTTCAGGCGCTGTGGCGGGACTTCGTGGACGAAGCCGACGCCGCCGGCTTGACCGATCTCTATGGCCTGCAAGCCCTGGCCTGCCGCGCGCTGCTGGAGGGCGGCGAGTGCCTGATCCGCCTGCGCCCGCGCCGTCCCGAGGATGGCCTGGCGGTGCCGCTGCAACTGCAGGTCCTTGAGCCCGAGCACCTGCCGATCACCCTGAACCGGGAAGAGCCGAACGGCAACTTGATCCGCGCCGGCATCGAGTTCGATCGCTTGGGCCGAAGGGTTGCCTACCACTTGTACCTCTCGCACCCGCAGGACGGGGCGATGGCGCCGATGACGCGGCACGGTGGCCTCGATACCATCCGCGTGCCGGCGTCGGAGGTGTTGCACCTGTTCCGGCCGCTGCGCCCAGGACAGATCCGTGGCGAGCCCTGGCTCGCGCGCGCGCTGGTCAAGCTCAACGAGCTCGACCAGTACGACGACGCCGAACTCGTCCGCAAGAAGACCGCGGCGATGTTCGCCGGCTTCATCACGCGCGACGGCCCAGATGACCCGCTGCCGGGCGATGCCCCGCCCGACGAGCACGGCAATGCGCCGCTCGGGCTGGAGCCGGGCAGTCTGCAAATCCTGGAGCCGGGCGAGAACGTCGCTTTTGCCCAGCCGGCCGACGTGGGCGCCAGCTACGAGGCGTTCCTGCGCTCGCAGTTCCGCGCGGTCGCCGCGGCGATGGGGGTTACCTACGAGCAACTGACCGGCGACCTGACCGGGGTCAACTATTCGTCCATCCGCGCCGGCCTGCTGGAGTTCCGGCGCCGCTGCGAGCAGGTCCAGCACTCGGTCCTGGTCTATCAGATGTGCCGGCCGATCTGGGCGGCTTTCGTAGACGCGGCCGTCCTGGCCGATGCCATCGAGCTACCGGGCTATCGCCGCCGCAAGCGCCAATACCGCGCCTGCAAGTGGGTGCCGCAGGGCTGGAACTGGGTCGACCCCGAGAAAGAGTTCAACGCCATGATCCTGGCGATCCGCGCCGGCCTGCTGTCGCGCGCGGAAGCCATCGCGAGCTCGGGCTACGACGCCGAGACCATCGATCGCGAGATCGCGGCCGACGCCGAGCGCGCCGACCGCTTGGGCCTGGTGTTCGACACCGACCCGCGCCGCGTCGCCCGCAACGGCGCCTTCCAATCCGCGCCGGCTGAGCCGGCGCCGACCGAACCCGAAACCATCGAATGACCGGACTGCCTTACCTGGCGGCGCGCGTGTTCAACACGCCGCTGCTGATCCAGCGCGCCAAGCTGGACGTCATCCTGAGCGTGCTCGAACCGAAGTTCGAGCTCCAGACCCTGCCCCCGCCGCAAATGGCGCCGCCTATGCCGCCGGCACCGCGGTTCGTGGATCACCGCGGCATCGCGGTCATCCCCATCCACGGCACCTTGGTGCAGCGGACGGCCGGTCTCGAAGCACTATCGGGCCTGACGAGCTATCAGGTGATCGCGCAGCAGTTCGATGCCGCACTGGCCGACCCTGTGGTGCGGGGCATCGTGCTCGACATCGACAGCCCCGGCGGCGAAGCCGCGGGCGTGTTCGACCTGGCCGACAAGATCCACGCGGCCCGGCAGACGAAACCCGTCTGGGCGGCCGCGAACGATGCCGCGTTCTCCGCCGCCTACGCCCTGGCCAGTGCCGCTACGCGGATCTTCGTCACCCGCACGGCCGGTGTCGGCTCCATCGGCGTGATCGCCCTGCACGTTGACCAATCGCGCCGCGATGCCAACGCCGGCATGAGCTACACGCCGATCTTGGCTGGCGCCCGGAAGAATGACGGCAGCCCCTATCAGCCGCTGACGCCTGAGGCGCGCGCGGCGATTCAAACCGAGGTCGACCGCCTCTACGAGTTGTTCGTCTTGACCGTAGCCGAGCAACGCGGCGCCGCGGCGGACGCTGTACGCGCCACCGAAGCCGGTTTGTTCTTCGGTCAGGACGCGCTCGATGCCGGTCTGGCTGATCGCATCGGCACGCTCAGCGACGCCGTGCAGCAAATGCGCACCGAACTGGACGCCACCGCGCGTCCCCTTTCCCTGGAGTCCCCCACGATGTCCACCCCCGAATCGACGGCGCCCGCCGTCGACGTTGACGCCGTGCGCGCACAGGCGCACGGCGATGCCCTGGCGATCGCCGAGCTGTGCACGCTCGCCGGCCGTCCCGATCTGACCGCGGTGTTCCTGGGCGAACGGCTCAGTACCGCCGACGTTCGCCGCAAGCTGCTCGGTCTGCGAGCCGAGTCGCCCGAGATCACCAGCCACCTGTCGCCGGCCGTGGCACCTGCCGCCGCTCCGCAATCGCTGGACGACAACCCGCTGATCCACGCCGTCAAGGCGCGGGTTGCGCGTGCGAAGAAGGAGCGCTGAGATGGGCATCACCGTCTATCCGCCCCAGTCTGAGCCGAACAACTTGGGCGATTTGCTCAAGTTCGAAGCCGACAACCTGTACTCGCGCGATCGCGTGACCGTGGCCGCGCAGCAGGCGCTGCAACTGGGCCATGTGGTGGGTCGCGTCACCGCAACCGGTCACGTGGTCGCGCTCGACCCGGCCGCGACCGACGGCCGTGAACAGGCCGCTGGTGTCGTCATCGTTCCGATCATCACCGCCGACACGCCCAGTCCGGACGGGCTGATCGTTGCACGCCACGCCACCGTCGCCGACCACGCCTTGGTCTGGCCGAAGGCCATCACCCCCGAACAGCGCACAGCCTGCATCCAGCAACTGCGGGGCATCGGCGTGCTTGTGCGTCAAGGAATCTGATCCATGTCGATGAACAATCCGTTCCACAACCCCGCATTCTCGGTTAGCGCGCTGACCGCCGCCATCAACCTACTGCCGAATCAGTACGGGCGCCTGGACGAGCTGAATCTGTTCCCGATCAAGCCGGTCCGCACGCGGCAGGTCACGATCGAAGAGAAGAACGGCGTGCTCTCGCTGCTGCCGACCCAACCGGTCGGCTCGCCGGGCACGGTGGGCAAGCGAGGAAAGCGAACTGCGCGAGCGTTCGTGATTCCGCACATCCCGCACGATGATGTCGTACTGCCGGAAGAGGTGGTCGGCGTTCGCGCCTTCGGCACGGAGACCGAGCTTGAAAGCGTTGCCGGCGTCATGGCCGATCATCTGCAGACCATGCGCAACAAGCACGCGATCACGCTGGAGCATCTGCGGATGGGCGCTTTGAAGGGCGTGATCTTGGACTCGGACGGCTCCGAAATCGCGAACCTGTTCGACATCTTCGGAATCCGCCCGCAGACGTTCGATTTCCAACTCAGCAATCCGGACACCGACGTTCGGAAGAAATGCCTCGATCTGAAGCGCTACATGAGCAAGGCACTGCTGGGCGAACGCATGAGTGCGATTCATGTGCTGGTGTCGTCCGACTTCTTCGACGCGCTCACTGGTCACAAGAAGGTCCAGGACGCCTACAACCGCTGGCAGGAGGGCGCGGCGCTGCGAGACGACATGCGCACGGACTTCCGCTTTGCCGGCGTTCGCTTCGAAGAGTACACGGGCGAGGCGAGCGACGCTGACGCGAACGTGAGGAAGTTCATCGAGCCCGGTGAGGGCCATGCATTTCCCCTGGGCACCCTCGACACCTTCTCCACGTATGTTGCGCCGGCCGATTTCAACGAGACGGTTAATACCCTGGGCCAGTTGCTCTACAGCAAGCAGGCGCCACGTAAGTTCGACCGCGGTACCGACCTGCATACGCAGTCGAATCCGCTACCGATGTGCCATCGCCCGGCATTGCTCGTGAAGCTGAAGGCGTAAGCGTGGACGAGTTCTCCACGGCAGATACCGTAATCTTCGACGCGCTCGGCGCCGTCGCGCAGGTTCAACGCCCACCTAACTCCTCGGCGTCGATCCACCTTGTCGTGCGCGACGGTGTCGAGCGTCTGGGGGATTTCCAGCAGGTCATTGGTCGGGCGCGCCATGTCGTGGCGCGCAATGCCGACTGGGTCTTCCGCCGCGGCGACGTGGTGATCCTCGAAGGGCGCGCCCAGCCGGTGGAAACGATCGTTCGCGACGACGGCTTGGTCAACGAGGCCGTCCTGCATGGCTGAGCCGGCCCCGACCTGGGCGCTGCTGGAGCGTATCGCCGCCCGCTTAGCGGAGATTAGATCCGACCGCGGCTATCGAACCGACATCGGTGCCGATGTTGCGTTGGAGCCGGCGCAGCATGCCGAGCCCGATGTGCCGGGACTGACCCTGGCGGCGCTAGGCGTGCAGCGCGATACCCAAAAGCCACACGGCCAACATCGGCTCCTGCAGGCGATTGTCGAAGCCACGGTGCCGGCCCACCTCAACGACGCACACGCCCAAGCACACGCCATCGCCGCCGATGTCGAGGATGCGCTCGATGCGTGGATTCCGCTGCCGCAGGCGCTGCCGTTGCAGGTCGAGGACATCGTATTCCTCGATCGGCCCGAGGGCTTGGCGGTGGTCGCGGTGCAGCTGACCTTGACGGTTCGGTATCGACGCTGATGCGGGTTTCCATCGACGCCGATGGCGCGCTGAACGCGGCCAAGGTCATCAGCGCGTTGCCAGCGAGCGTGTTGCTGGCCCAGCGCCGGGCGCTGGGCACACTGCGTCGCCGCTGGCCGGTCATCGCGCGCCGCGACATCCAAACCGAGTACGCAATATCGGCGGCCCGGATTCGCGACGGCCTGAGCGTGCGCATCACCCGGGACGGCATTGAGCTGGTCGGCCGCGTGCGCGGTATTGGCCTGCTGAACTTCGCCGGACGTGGGACGCCAACGGGCCTGCGTTACCGCATCTTCCAGAACCGGCCAGGCCACGAACCCCATGGATTCGTGCGTGCGCGGCGGGGGCAAGGCATCGCCAAGGCCTGGGAGCGCGAGTCCCTGGCCGGCAGCGGCGGGACGCGGCGGGTGCCGCGCTACCCCATCGAACCCCTGTTCGGCCCGTCGCTGGCTCAGATGCTGCGCAAGGGCGATCGCCCGGCCCGCATAGCTCAAGCGGGTCTGGACGTCATCACTGCAGAGCTGGATCGGCAACTCCTGCGCTCGCTGCGCCGCTGAATGGGCCGCCGGCTGGCGGCCTTCGACATCTTATATATAGGAGCACGCGACCCGATGGCCGCGCCGAATCTGTTTTCGTTCCAAGGCAAGGTCTACCTCGCCCAGCGCCAGTCCACGGGCAAGCCCGGTCCGCTGCGCTGGGTCGGCAACGCCCCGCAGCTGGAACTCGCCCTGGAAGTCCAAAACTCGGACAAGTTCGAATCCTTCAGCGGCAATCGCTTGCTGTATGGCCGGCTCGTCCAATCCAAGACCGCCAACGTCAACCTGACGCTGGACGAAGCGACGCCGGAGAACTTGGCCGAGGGCTTGTACGCCTTGCCGGCGACGGTGCAGGCCGGCGCGGTCAGCAACGAACTGCTGCCGGCGGGCCTCAAGGCGGGCGACCTGATCGCGCTCGACCGCGGCCACATCAGCGAGTTGTCGTTGACGGACAGCGCCAATCCCCCGGGGACGATCCCTCCGGCAAACTGGTGGACCGAGTCGCCGACGGCCGGCGTGATCGGGCTGCGGAAGGTCGATGGCTTCACCCAGCCCTACAAGGCGACCTACCAGTACGGCGCGACGGTCAACATCGCCCTGTTCACGACCCCGCCGCCGGAGCGGATGCTGTTCCTCGACGGCATCAACACCGTCACCGGCCAACGCGCCAAGGTGACCCTGTACCGCCTGACGTTCAATCCCATCGAGCAGTTGGCGTTGATCTCGGAGGAGTGGGGCAGCCTGCAACTCTCCGGCGCCGCGCTGTTCGATGAATCCCGCGCGCTGGACCCCGAGCTGGGTGGTTTCGGCCGGATCGAGCTGGTGGCCGACTGATGGCGCGCAAGGTGAAGCGTCGGGCGCCAGCGGCCGACGACCTGACGATTTTGGAGCCGAATCGCACGCTGCCTATCGGCGGGCACAACGTCACCGTACGCGAAATCGGCTTCTTCGAAAGCCTGCGACTGCATGCCGAGATCGCGGCGCTGGTCGCCGACCTGGTCGAACACACGGACGACGGCAATGTCGATCTGGGGCGGCTGCACCGGGTCTGCGCCGCGCATCCGACCGCCACGATCACGCTGCTCGCACAAGCCTGCGATCAGCCCGCCGAGTGGGTGCAGGCACTGCCCGGCGCGCAGGGCGATCTATTGCTGCTGACGTTCTGGGCGGTCAATGCGGATTTTTTTCTGCAGCGCGTGCTGGCGGCGGTGGAACTGCGGCGGGTGGCCCCGGCAGCGACTGGCCCAGCGTCCTCGCCACCCTGATCGATCACGGCCACGACTGGTCCTGGATCGAGTGCGCGACCGCGCGCCAACTCGCCTTGTTCTATCGCGCCGCGATTCAGCGCGAACGCGCGCTGCGCGCCGAGCGCATCGAGGACGTAAACGCCGGTTTCGCTGGCGGAGCTGACGTCACCGCCCTTATTCAATCCCTTCGGGAACCCTTATGAAGTTGATCGAGAACTGGCGCCATGCGTGGCGCTTCTTGAGCGTGCAGGCGATGAGCTTGGCGCTGGCGGTGCAGGGCGTCTGGCTGAACATCCCCGACGACCTGCGCGTGCATGTACCGGATCGGGTCGCCACGTATGTAACCGCAGGCGTTCTGGTGCTGGGCTTGTTTGGCCGTCTGTTCCAGCAGCGAGGCGCCGATGGCACGTCTGATCGCTGAGCAGGCGGGTGGCCAGAATGTCGTGGCCTTCCTGGATACGATCGCGCACGCCGAGGGCGTCGAGCGGTTCAGCGTCATCGGCGGGTACGACGTGCTGGTGGGCGGCGATCGGTTTACGGACTTCGCCCACCATCCACGCATCAAGGTCTGGCTGCCGAAGTACCGAATCCGCTCCACCGCTGCCGGCCGTTATCAGTTCCTATGGCGGACCTGGAACAGCCTTCAAATCCGGCTGAAACTGCCGGACTTCGGCCCGGCGTCGCAGGACTGTGCCGCCATCGAACTGCTGCGCGAGAACGGGTCGCTGGCCGACATCAAGAAGGGCTGGATCAGTTCGGCGGTCCGAAAGTCCCGCAAGACCTGGGCGTCGCTGCCGAACGCCGGCTACGGCCAGCGGGAGTTGCCGCTGGAAGCTCTGCTGGTGGTCTACCAAAGGGCAGGGGGCCAAGTCGCATGACGATGGGCCGGCCGGCGAAACGTCTTCGAAAAATCGAAGAAAGTGACGGCATTCGCTAGTCAACGCCGGTTTCGTCTTGGCCCGACGAGGAACCGTGACCCGGCGCACCTAGCCCTCCCTGCGGCGCCGCTATTCTCGCGAAACACTCAGGGAGGGAGCTCGATGCGGACGGTTGCGTCCCAATGCTGGTCCAGCCTGCTGCTCCTGCTACTAGCGCTGCTTGTCGGCAGTGCTCATGCGGCGCCGCTTCGGCTGGAACGGTTGGATCGCCAGGGCGCGCAGCCGGACGAAGTGCTGGCCGGCGCCTATGATCGGGAGTTCCGTAAGGTCGAAGGCACCAGCATCGTGATCCCGCGCCCGGCGCCCCAGTGGTGGCGGGTTGTGCTGGGCGACCTGCCCGCAGATCGGGCGCTACCCCAGCTCGTCCTTTCGCCCCCGAATCAGAAGCGCTTGGAAGTGTGGCAGCCCGGCGAACGTGCCCCGGCGAGCCGCACCGCCTTCGGCCCCGAGTCCGAGTTGCTGCACTCCGCTCGCGCGCTGGTGGTCCCGTTGAACGCGGGCCTTAAGCCGGGCGATGTGCTGTACCTACGAATTACCTCGCCGAATTTGATTGGCTCGGAGTTGTCGGTCGAGCCGATGGCAACGGTGCATGCTGGCGATGTCCAGTACGCGCGATTCCGTGCCTCCGTGCTCGTCGCCCTTTTCATTGTCGCGCTGATTTCGTTCGGTTACTTCGCCGCTTTGCGCGAACACGGGTACGCCTATCTCGGCATCACGCTGCTGGCCCAGCTCGCCAACCTAATGATCGAAGGTGGCGAGATCCGCGTATTCCCCGCGCTGGCCGAGTTCGCGATGGACCGGCGGACCAACATCGTCATCAATACAGCGGCGGTCCTGACGGGCATTCGCTTCCTCATGTTCTTCCTGCAGCTGCAGGTCCAGCAGCCACGTGTCGCGCAACTGCTGAACGTGTGCAGCACGCTGCTCGGCGGCCTGTTGCTGGTCTCGGTGATTCATGTAACCACGTTCAGTGCCTACTTCGGCAACACCGTGATGCTCATCGCCTTTGGCGGGATCGCCGTTGCGATCGTCCGAGCGCTGCGCCGCCGCCAACTGGACGCGATGTATCTGCTGCTCGCATGGGCGCCGGTTATGGTGGTCTTGGTGGCGATGGTCGGCGGCTACCAAAATTGGTGGGCGATGCCCGGTTGGGCCATCGATGGGTTCCCGATTGGCTTGGCAACCAGCGGCTTGGGCTTGATGCTCGGCCTCACGGCGCGGCTGGAGCAGTTGCGTGTGGACCGGGATGCCGCCCAGCGCCGGTGGACTTACGACAAGCTCACCGGCGTGATCACGCGCGACGCGGTCGAGGACATGCTACGGATCAACATCGAGAAAGCGCACGCCGCCGGCTCGCCGTTGTCGGTGGTGTTTGTCGACATCGACCACTTCAAATCCATCAACGACCTGTACGGCCATTCCGCGGGTGACGAAGCGCTGCGCATAGTTGCGCTTCGGATACGCAACTGGCTGCCCACGGGCCATTTGGTCGCGCGCTACGGTGGCGACGAAATGCTGCTGGTGCTGATCGGACTGAATCAGTCCGAGGCGTTGGTCTTGGCGGGCGCGCTCCGCGAGACTGTCAGTCGGAATCCGCTGGCCATCGACGGCGCCACCGTGCCGCTGGGACTGTCGATGGGTGTCGCGGACCTTCGGCCGGGGGACTCCTCCGAGACATTGCTGCGTCGGGCCGATGAGGCGCTCTACCGGAGCAAGGCGGCGGGCCGGGCCCGGGTCACCGGTTATGGCGGTGGCCAGGATATCGAAGGGGTCGGCCAGCTCGATCTGTGAGTGGGATCAAGCTCTCCGCTCCGTCCTCTGAAGCGGGTTAGCCCGCCGGGGCTACATTGGGATGCGGTGGCCAGCCCAAGGTCGGGCGGGCCGGGACCGCATGTCGCCCAACAGAGGATTCCGTCATGAAAGCACGCGCCACTATCGTTCTGGCCCTGGTTCTGCTCGCCTGCGCCGGCTGCAAGCCGCCCAATCTGCTGCCCCCCGGCGACACGGCGAAGGCGCCGACTGCGTCGGCTCCCAGCCACTTGGCGGTCTGACTGCGCTGCTCAATCTCCTTCTCGTTCCGCCGAACCGTTCGGTAACTCGGCATCCCTCCGCCGCATAGGCGGAGGTGCTTTCTGCGGCCCACGCCGCCTATTCCCTTTCCCAGCCTGAGTGTCCGGCCGCAGTGCGGCAGGGCCGGCGTCGCCCTGTGCATTCTGAATGGCCAATCGCGATACCACGATTACGCTGCTGCTGCGAGGTAACGCAGCGGCGCTGAATGCTGCGCTCCAACAGGCCGGCGCCCGCGTGCGCTCGTTCGCGAACGAGTCCCAGGCCGCGGGGCGCAAGGCGCAGGCCAGCCTGGCGGGCTTGCAGTCCGAGATTCGGGGAGTCGCCGCCGGCTATCTGTCGCTGCGATCCGTCCAGGCGCTCGCGCGCGTGGCCGACGAAGCGATCACCCTGCAGGGGCGCCTGAAACTGGCGACCAAGAGCCAGGAGGAATTCAACACCGCGTACAGCGGTGTCCAGCAGATCGCGCAGGCGACCCGTCAGCCGTTGGCGGCCACAGTCGATCTCTATGCCCGCGTCGAGCGCAGCACGCAAGCGCTCAAGCTGAGCCAGGATCAACTGCTCGGCCTGACGCAGACGATCTCCCAGGCGGTGGCGCTGAGCTTCACCTCCGCAGCCTCTGGCGAGGCCGCGTTGATGCAGTTGGGGCAAGGCTTGTCGACGGGGCGGCTGGGCGGCGAAGAACTGAATTCGGTTCTCGAACAGACGCCGCGGTTGGCCGAGGCGCTGAAAGCGGGTCTGAAAGACCTGGGCGTCGAGGGCGCGGACAATCTCAAGAAGCTTGCGGCCGAGGGCAAGCTGACCACGGCGGTGGTGCTTCAGGCGATCCAGAGCCAGGGCAAGTCGATCTCCGAGGAGTTCGCGAAGCTGCCCGTGACTATCGGCGGCGCACTGACGCAGCTGAGCAATGCGTTCACCATCACCATCGGCGACACCGAGCGCGCGACCGGCGCGGCCGGCGCCTTCTCCACCGAGCTGTCGTCGCTCGCGACCTTCATCTCCAACTACAACGCTGCCCTGGTCGCTGCGGGTGGTACGACGGATATGGCAGGACAGAAGCTCAACGCCCTGGTTTCCATCGTTCGAGTGGTGGGCACCGCATTGATCGGATTGAAGGTCGGCTTCCAGATCATTGGCCGGGTCATCGCGGCGCTGATGGTCAGCGTCGAGAATTTTGGGCGCTATCTCATCCTCAACGGACAGGTGGTGGTCGCCTACGTCGAAGGGTTGCGAAAGATTGCGCAGTTCGACTTTTCGGCACCCGATCAGTTCTTCGCCACTCAGCAGCAGGCCCTCCAAGAGGCCAAGGGCCTGGCGCGGCAGACCGCGGAGGCGTGGCGCGCGGCCGGCGAGGATATGGCCGACGAGATCGGCAAAGCCAACACGCAGTTGGGACTGCTGTGGACGACCAGCGCCGACCCGAAGCCCGCCCAGGATTTTGCGGCGAACGCCAAAACCATCGCCAACGGCGCGGGCAAGATCAAGTCAGGAGACAGCAAGGACGCCGCAAAGCAGGGCGCCAAGGATAAGAAGGATCGGGACGACCAAGCACGGAAGGATGGCGAGCGTCGAAAGGAATTGGCCGAGGCGGTCGCTGCAGCCGAGAACGCGTTGCTGCGTGTGCAGGGCAAGGAGCGGGAGGCGCGCGAACGGGAGCTGACGGCGCAGTACGCGCCGCTGCTGGCGGATATGAAGCGGCTGGGCGTCGCTGGTGAATCGACACTCCGCCTGCACATCGACACCGAGTCGGCGCAGGCACAACTGCAAGAGTTGGAAGCGAAGATCGAGCGGGTGTTCGGCGATCAGTCGCGCCAGGAACAGTCGATCCAGACCCGCCAGCAGGCGAGGCTGCTGACCGAGATCGGCGCGCGCCGGGAACTGCTGGATCTGCATGGCCGCACCGCCGCCGAGGTCGACCAGTTGCTGCCGAAGATGGATGCGCTGGCCGCCAAGACCGGCTCGCCCGAAGCGATCGAGCGAGTCAAGGATCTGACGGCACAGGTCGCCGCGCTCAAGACGCAGTCGAACGAATTAGTGGTGACGCTGACCAATGGCTTCGAGACGGGCTTGGGTAGCGCCCTAGAAGGATTGGCGACCGGCACGTTGACGCTCCGGCAAGCCCTTACGGGGCTGGTGCAGGACATGGCCCGGTCCTTGGCGCAGCTGGCATCGCAGCAACTGGCGGCGCTGGCGACCGCCAAGCTGATGTCGTTGGTAGGCAAGATCGCGGGCGGGGATAAAACGCCCGATCTCGCCCAGCCGGACCCGGTCCAAGCGGCGGCCGCAGGCGCTGCCTACGCCACCCCGATCGCGGGTGCGTCGGTCGCACTGGGCGTGGCCGGCGGCGTGGTGCTCAAGGCGGCCGGCGCTATGCAGGCCGCGGCGGCGACGTTGGCCGCAGCGAATGCGACTAAGGGAGCGAGCGGGTTCTTCGCGGCGGGCGGTTTCACCGGCATCGGTCCGAAGTACGCGCCGGCCGGCATCGTCCATCGCGGCGAATTCGTAAATCGCCGGGAGGTCGTGCGACAGCCGGGTGCGCGGTCCTTCTTGGAGCGTTTCAACCGCGTAGGCATGGCCGCATTGGATGGGCTGCGCGGGTTTGCCGGCGGGGGCTTCGTGTTACCAGCGCCGACGACCCGTGCGCCCGTGCGTAGGTCCGTCTCGGAGCGATCGGCGGCCAGCGCGTCCGGTTCGCGATCCTCGCAAATCACCAACGTTCTCTATCTGGACCCGCGCGAGATCGTCAACGTCATTGGATCGCAGGCCGGGCGGCAGGTGATTTTGTCCACAATCCGTGCGAACGCGCCTACAGTCAGACAGGATCTCGGTTAGCGGATCACAAACGTGCCTTGGATGTCCGGTGATCTGCGTCATAGTGGAAGAAAGCCCACACCGGAGGTGACCCATGCCGTTCAAAGGTATATCTGAATTGCTCGCAGCCTACCCCTGGCTTGCACCGACAGTTCTGCCATTAGTTTTCGTTATCGGTGGCGTGATTGCTTGGCAGAAGTTCTCTGGTGGGCGCTTACGACTGTCGCTGCAGAGAACCAAAAGATTTCGGGAGAAGATGAAGGAGAAGCCCATTGCATTGCAACTTGATGCGGCGATAGCCTTTGGTGTCGAGGTAGACAACAGGGTTCTCGAAATGGCGATGGAGCGGGAAAACCCTCTCGGGTTGATCCGCTGGTATATACGTTCGCGCCAGTACATCCTGCCGAAAGATGGAGCGTTCGTTGCCCGGCCCGAGCAGTTGGGTAAATCGTTCAAAACTCAGGCGAACATCGCGCTTGGAATTGTTGTGGCGTACTTCTTTGTATTATGGAGCGGCCTCGCCTTTGTGTTGTATCTTCCGAACTGGGCGCAGGTGATATTGATCGCGATGATGCTCGTGTTTCCTGTCATCGGTCCAATGTTTGCTTGGTTCTCCGCGAAGCTTGCCACGGCGCATCGTCTGACGGCGGAGCTCGACGTCTATCACCCGGTTCGAAAGAAGCCCGCAAGGCAATCGCGATCCAAAGCGGCGAAGGCTTTGCCGAAGGCAGAATAGCCATCCCGGCAGGCGCGCGTCGCGAAGAGTGGTGCGCAATGTCGACGCCGCATTTGTTTTTCGAGCCGCGAACCTCGTTTCAGGTTTTGCGGCCACCCTCGGTAGAATTCTTGCCGACGGTTAGATCCCCTTGTTCTCAACCGTCAAACGCTCCCGGCCCCTCAGGCCGGGAGCGTTTTTATTTGCCTATGACTCTCCGCACCGGCGTTGCTTCCGACTACTACGATTTCCTCAATCGCCTGGAAACCACGCTTTGTGCCGAAGGCCACGCCTGGGGTCAGCTTTATGCCGGCGCCGGCAACGGCACGCTGACCGGACCGGACGGCGCCACCGGCGGTTACTGTGGTGGTAGCGCCAGCGTTGCCGAGGGCTTCACCCTCACCGCGCTCGATGCCGAGCGGTTCCAGGTGGCCGGTGCGGTCGCGGGCGATCTGGGCATCGCGCAGGTCGGCCAGCCGTTCGATTCCGAGCGGCTGCGATTCCGCATCAACGCAGGCTCGGTTCCATTTGTGGCGGGCGACCGCTTCACCCTGAACACGTCGCCGGCCTGGACGCGGGTGCGCCGCACCGGCTGCCGCAACGCCAGCGCTCGCACCACGAACCTGAGCAATCCCGCTGCGGTGTTCGACAACCGAACCGACACATGGGGCGGCTTGCCCGTCGCCAGTCTGCCGGCCCACGCCAGTATCGAGATGATCGGTCCGGCGGTCATCAAGGCGATTACCCTGGGTATCGGCGACAGCGGCGCGCGCGGCCCGGCAGCTTTCGAACTGCAGCGCTCCGACGACGGCTCGGCCTGGTCGCGGGTTCAAGCCTGGGGCGGCCAGGTCTGGCCCACCGCGCGCATGCGTCGGACGTATTCGATCATCGGCGCGTCCGCGCCGGCGCGGTTCTGGCGTGTCCTGATCACCGCCACGGCCGGCGCCGACCCGCTCGACGTCAACGATGTCAGCTTCCACACCGATCTGAACGCCGATTTCGAACTCGAAGACCGGGCGCAATGGATCGTGCAGGCGCCGGGACTGGACGGGCAGAAGGCGATCTTCATCGGCGCCGAGCTGTACGAGGACAGCGCGCGCGCCGCCTACAACCTCAACTGGTACGGCTTCCGCTCGCACAACCCGCTGCGCGGCGTGCGGACGCAGACCAACGCCAGTGGCGTACGCGGATTGCCGTTGCGCAACGGCCCTTTCGCCTACTGGCTGGCGATCAACGGCCAGCGCGTAGTGATCGTGGCGCGCGTCGGCACGGTCTACCTGAGCGCGTACCTGGGCTTCATCAACGCCTACGAGCCACCCTCGATCCACGAGTACCCCCTCGCTATCGGCGCCTGCGGCTCCGTCGAGACGCTGACCCCGGATGCGACCGATGCCAGCTTCCGCTGCTTCTTCGACCCGGGGCGCTATGGCTTGGCGGTGAACTACCCGGACAACGTGTGGCGGGTACATGCCAACCGGTACTCCTCTGGATCGAGCGATACCGGCGATACCGAAACGCCCGGCAAGGTCTACCCCAGCGCGATGTCCACCGGGGGCGACCGCGCCACGCTGCGCGACAACCTCGATGGTTCTTCGCCGGTGCTGCCGCTGATCCTGGGAAATACCTCTCCACGGCACACGCTGGGCGAGTTCGATGGCTGCGGCTGGACGACGGGCTTCAGCACCGCTTCGGAATCGCGCATCGACCACGACGGCGCGGCCTGGATGACGTTCCAGAACGCCTTTCGCATTTCCCCCGACAACTACTTCGCTTTGAAGCTGGATTGATGGCTTACACGACCGCGATCGCGAGCGATCCCAACGAGTTGCTGGACAAGCTGCGCGTGTTTGCGCAAGGCAACGGCTGGAGCGTCGATGGTTGGCGCGACCGGACCGTGAAGGCCGGCAAGGCGTTGAGCGTGCACGCGGATTCCCTTTTCGTCACCTTCCTGTCGGAGCTGGCCGCAGGCGACAGCGCGCGGCCCGGCCCGTTCGTCGGTGCGTTTGGGCATACCGGTTACGCCACCCATGCCAACGCGGATGTCCAAGCGGAGGCCAGCGGTCCGGTCTGGGCCAACTACGCGCAAGGCCCCTACAGCGCGGTTCACTTCTTCGGTCGAACCGCGCCGCAGCCGTACCTGCATGTGGTGCTGGAAACGCAGGCTGGCACGTTCAAGCACTTCGGCACGGGCCGGTTGGTGACCCGCGGGATCGTGAACACCGGCCAGTACGTCTACGGCAGCCAGTGGTACTACGACGACAGCTACGTCAACAGCCCGGACGATGGCCGCCACGCGATCGCGTTCGATGACAGCTTTACCAACTACCTCACCACCGCGACACGTGTTCGCGCCGACTACGACGGCATGGCACCGCGCTGGCATGCGGTCTCGGATACGGGCAGTGATCCGCGCGCGCTGTACTGCGGCTGGCGCCGCCGTGCAGCCCCGATCAATCTATTGAAGGAGTTCGGGCACAGTACCTTGACCGGCCGAGCGCCCGGCCAGCCGCTGTGGTGCGCGGTTCCGCGCGGGGGCGACCTGAGCACCGATGTCGGCCATCCGCCCGATCTGCGCTTCATTCGTCTGGACAGCTACGCCCCCGGCGAGGAGCTGGTGCTGGGCAGCGACCGCTGGAAGATGTTTCCGGTCCACCGCAAGAACGGTCCGGTCGGCACCCCGAACAGCGGGGTCTACGGCTATGCCTATCGCATCACCGAGTAACTAGCGGACATCGTATGTGGCATGGCCTGTGGCCGCTGACCTTCAGCGGTCAGGGCGATTACTTCCGATCTCCCCCGTTCTGGGACGGCCGCGCCTCTGGCGCGCTGGGGGCAGAGCCCGCCCATGGCCGGCGCATGGTGGAGGTGCCCCAGTACATCGGCGATCAACGCCGCGGTGCGCTGCAACCGCTGTTCGGCGATGACTTTTTCGACCGCATCCACGTGGAGCCGTGGCTGCTGAACCTCGGCAACGTCAGCAGCGTGCAGCGCCGAGCGACGCGCGTGTGGAATGCGTTCCGCAGCCGAGCACTGACGTTAACCGACGCGACGCTGTCGGGCGGCGAGGGCATAGTGCTGACCGCGCCGGGTTCGCCGCCGCTGCCGTTCGCCCCGCTGTCGGAACGAACGTGGCAGGTCGCGGTCGGCACCGATGGCCCGCCGGTGATCGGCGCCACCCTGGCATTCCGGTTCGACGGGTTCCCCGAACTGGCGGTCGTCATCACCGGTCAGCGCATCGTCGCCTTCGCGTTCGTGCCGGACTGGTCGCGCGGCGTGCTGGAACGGCTGGCCTGGCGCACCGACATCTTGACCAGCCTGCTGCAGGTCGAACAACGCCGCGGCCTGCGCTCGACGCCGCGGCGGTCGTTCGAAGCGACGCTGATCGTGGACGGCCGCGAGCGGGTGCTGTTGGATCTGGCCGTGTTCGGCTGGGGCGGACGGACCTGGGCGCTGCCGGTCTGGCCGGACGGGCAATGGCTGGGCGCAGAGCATGCGCTCGGGGTCCGCGTCCTGGCCTGCGATCCAGCCCATCGCGATTTCCGACCGGGCGGCCTGGTGTTGCTGCGCGGATCGGCCGCGTTCGACACCGAGGTCGCCGAGATCGAGAGCATCGGCGCCGACCGCATCGTCCTGCGGCATCCGACGACGCGCGCGTGGCCGCGCGGCGCCCGCTTGTACCCCGTCCGGACCGCCCGCCTCGCCGAGGCGCCCAAGGTCACACGCCTGACCGATCAGGCGGCGTCGATCACAGTGCGCTTCGACGTGGTCGAACCCTGCGACTGGCCGACGCTGATCGATGCGCCCGTCTACCGCGGGCATCCCGTCCTGGCCGATCGCCCGGACGAGTCCGAATCGCTGTCGGCCGGATGGCAGCGCGCCTTGCTGTCCCTGGACAACGAGTTCGGCGCCCCGTTCGTGCTGGACCCGGCGGACTGGGCGGCCGTGACCCAATCGCACCGCTGGCGCATGCATGGACGGGCCGAGCGCGCGCGCGTCCGGTCCTGGCTCTACGCCCTGCGGGGCCGCCAGCGCGCCGTGTGGCGGCCGACCCACGCCGACGACCTGGCCTTGCTGGCCACCGTCGCCGGCACCGCGACGGCGGCGGACGTGGCCAACGTCGGCCTGGCCCGGTTCGGCGGTCTGCGGTCGGGGCGCCGCGATCTGCGCATTGAGCTGCGCGACGGTCGCGCCTTCCATCGACGCATCACCGCCGCGGTCAGCCTGGACGAAGCCGTGGACCGGATCACGTTCAACGCGGCGCTGGGCGCGGAAGTCCGGCCGCGCGATGTGAGGCGGATCAGCTTCATGGCGCTCTCGCGCGCGGACAGCGACGAAACCGAAATCGAGCACCACACCGACAGCGACGGCGCCGCCGACGCGGCCACCGTGTTGCGCGCGGTACGCGATCCCGACCAAGACGATGGACCCGCCCCGGCATGAGTTTCGACCAATACGAGCGCTCGACCGCCGCGGGCAATCCACGGCGGCTGTACGAGTTCGTCCGCGGCGGCCAGCGCTGGCGGTACACGGGCGGCGACCGCGATTTCCAACTCGATACCCAGACCTTCCGCGCCGTCGCGATCAGCGACGACGGCATCCGCCAGTCCGGCCACGTCGCCAGCGATGTGCTGACGATCACCGCGCCGGGCGACTTTGATGTCGCCCGGCTCTATCGCGGCTTGCCGCCGTCGACCGAGGTCGCGGTGGTCGTCCGCGACATCCACGAAGGCGATACCGAGGCCCGCGTGTCGTGGGTCGGCCGCATTGCTGGCGTCAACCGGCCCAGGCTGGAAACGAGCGAGGTGCGCTGCCAGTCACTCGACGCCGCGCTCGGTCAGCCCGGATTGCGGTTGGCCTGGACGCGCGGCTGCCCGCACACGCTCTACGACCGCAACTGCCGGGTGAACCCCGAGGCGCATCGGCTGCCGGCGCTGCTGGCGACGGTCGCCGGCAACGTCGTCACCGCGGGCGCTTTCGGCCTGCACCCTGATGGCTGGTTGGCCGGTGGATTTCTGGCCTGGGATCTGGGCGAGGCTGGGATAGAGCGGCGCGGCATCCGATTCCATGAAGGCGAGCGGTTGATCTTGCTCGGCGCCGGCGATGGTCTGCGTGTCGGCCAGGCCGTCGTCGCCTATCCGGGCTGCGCCCGAACGATTGCAATCTGCCATAGCAAGTTCGCCAACGCGCCGAACTACGGCGGCGTGCCGGGGCTGCCCGGCAAATCCCCTTTTGACGGCACGCCCGTCTTCTGACTTTCGGATTCCTCATGAATGTTTGGGTCCAGCTCGCGATCTGGCTGGTCAGCTATTTCGTCTCGGCGGCCGCACGGCCGAAACCGCCGCAGCCCAAGCCCGCGGCCTTCGGGGACTTCCAGTTCCCGCAGGCCACCGAAGGTACGCCGCAGGCGGTGATCTTCGGCGATGTGTGGATCTCGGATTGGATGGTGCTAGGCGTCGGCCAGTACCGCACGCAGGCAATCAAGCAAAAGGGTGGCAAGAAGTGATCGTGACCCTGGACCATCTTCGTCGCGCGCCGGGCTTTGGTGCGCGGCCGGGGTTCTGCGCCCAAGGCGGGCGCGAATGGTTCGCCTACTACGGCTTGGACTGGAGCGCATTCGTGCGCGACGGTATCCAGGCTGAGACGCTGGAGGCGACCGGCGATGCGCTGGGCCTGCACCTGGCCGCGTTCGCGCGCGCGGAGGCCGCACGTGGGTAGTCGCAAGAAGCAAACGGTCGGCCATCGCTACCTGTTCGGATTGCACATGGGCCTCGCACGAGGGCCGCTGGACGAGATTGTCGAGATCCGGGTCGGTGATCGTGAAGCCTGGAAGGGCTCGATCACCAAGAGCGGACGCATCCTGATCAACAAGCCCGACCTGTTCGGCGGCGACAAGGGCGAGGGCGGCATCAAGGGCACACTCGACGTGCTGATGGGCGACGCCGACCAAGCGGTGCTGCCGGCATTGGCCGCGCTGCACGGCACGCCCACGCCTGCCTTCCGCGGCAGCACCACGCAATACTTCGACGGCCAGATCGCGGCGAACAACCCGTACCCCAAGCCGTGGAAGGAGCGCGCGCGCCGCGCGCTGGCCGGGTGGGACGGCGCGCCCTGGTATCCCGAGAAGGCGGTGATCTGGCTCGCCGACGGCGCCATCCGGGCGATGAACCCGGCGCACATCCTGGTCGAGTGTCTGACGAACCGGGATTGGGGGCGCGGTCTGGACCGTGGCCTGCTGGACGAGGCCAGCTATCGCCGGGCCGCCGATACGCTGCATGCCGAAGGCTTTGGCCTGTGCCTGCGCTGGGCGCGGCAGACCTCGATCAGCGATTTCATGCAGGTCGTCATCGACCATATCGGTGCCGCGCAGTACACCGACCGCAGCACCGGCCGCTCGACGCTGCGCCTGCTGCGCGACGACTACCGCGTCGAAGACCTGCCGGTGTTCGACTACGAGTCCGGCTTGCTGGCGATCGAGGAAGACGAAGGCGGCGCGCAGGACGGCGCGGTCAATCAGGTCATCGTGACCTGGTACGACCCGATCAAGGATGAAGAACGGCAGATCCGGGTGCAGGATCTGGCCGGCATCCAAGCGACCGGTGGCGTGGCCTCGACCACCACCGAGTACAGAGGACTGCCGACCGCCGAGCTGGCGGCGCGGGTCGGCACTCGCGATCTGTCGATCGCCTGCTCGGCCTTGAAGCGATTCAAGGTCCGGCTCGACCGCCGCGGCGGCGTTCTCGCGCCTGGTAGCGTGTTCTGTATCCGCGATCCGTTCCGCGAGATCGGCACCCTGGTGCTGCGCGCCGGCACGTTCGATGACGGCCGGCTAGCCGAGGGCGCCATCCTGGTCTCGGCGGTGCAGGACGTGTTCGGCCTGCCGGCGACGAGCTATCTGCAACCGCAGCCGCCCGTGTGGACGCCGCCGGACCGAACCCCGCAGCCGGCGCCGACGCGTCGATTGTTCGAGGCCGGTTACCGGGATCTGGCCACCACGCTCGACCCGGCCGCGCTGGCGGCGCTGCCGGCGGACGCGGGCGTGGCGCTGGCCGTGGGCGAACAGCCGGGCGGGCTGGCACTGAACTACATCCTGACCACGCGAGTGGGCGGCGCTGCCTACGCCGAGGCGGGCACCGGCGATTGGTGCCCGACCGCGATCCTGGCAGGCGCGCTGTCGGCGACGACAACGGCCGTCCTACTGGCGGCCGGGCGCGCGCTGGATCAGGTGGCGGTCGGCACCGCGGCCTGGATCGAGGACGAGCTGGTCCGCGTCGTGGCGATCGACCCGCAGGCCCAGACCGCGACGCTGGCGCGCGGCTGCGCGGACACCGTCCCGGTGCCCCACGCCGAGGGCGTCCGGGTCTGGTTCTACGACGACTTCGCCGCGGCCGACTCCACGGATTACAGCGTCGGCGAGACCGTTGAGGCTAAGCTGCTGACGCGAACGTCGAGCGCGCAGTTGGACCCGGCGCTGGCGCCGGTGGACAGCGTTAGGCTGACGCAGCGCCAGGCGCGGCCGTACCCGCCCGGCGATCTGAAACTGGCGGGCGCCCGCTATCCGGACGCCGTCGACGGCGACCTGGTGGTGGGCTGGGCGCATCGCGACCGGCGCCTGCAGAGCGACCAACTGGTCGACCATAGCCAGGGATCGGTCGGCCCGGAGGCCGGCACCGCCTACGTGCTGCGCTTGCTGGACGCCATTGCCGGCACGGTCCTCGACAGCCCGGCGCCGATCGCCGGCACCAGCTACGCCGCCACGCTCAAGGGCGTCTACCGCGTGCGGGCCGAGATCGGCGCGACGCGCGACGGTCTGGCGAGCTGGCAGAAGGCCGCGCACACCTTCGACTTCAAGAACGGCCTGCTGCGGTCGGAGACCAGCGACGAGCTGGTGACCGAAGCGGGCGACTACCTGCTGATGGAATGAAATGGCAAACCTGAAACTGTCCCAGCTGCCGGTGGCGAGCGCGCTGGCCGGCGATGAAATCGTCCCGGTGGTGCAAGGCGGGCAGACCCGGCGAAGTACCGCCGCGGCGCTGGCCGATGCGCGTAGGGGCGCGTGGGTAGCGCCGACGCTCAACGCGCCTTGGACGAACTTCGGCGATTTGTTCGCCGCGGTCGGCTATCGAAAGGATGGTAACCGTGTGCAGTTACGGGGCGTGGTCAAGAGTGGAGCAGGCGGGACGGTGGTGTTCGTTCTACCTGCAGCATTGCGCCCCTCCGCGCAGTTGATCATGACGACGCTGAGCGATGTAGCAGCACCTACTCGTATTGATGTTCGAGCGAACGGGGAGGTGTTCGTGGGGCTTCCGCCTAGCGCGCAGGTTGCATGGCTAACACTAGACGGCATCAGTTACTGCACGGATCAATAAAAGAGAGAGGGGCATCGCTCCTCCCTTCTTCGTGGGGCGCGAACCAATGGCAGAAGCGAACGGCTTGGCCGACATGGCCTAGGACCTGCAGGATGAAGTGGCGAGGCTCGGGCGCATGGGCATCAGTGCCAGCGCCGTCGCCGGTGCGCTCGGTGATACGAGAATGCGCTCGCTCGGCCGGCAACTGTGGGAGCAGCGGCGGTCAGTGCTGTAGCAGTCGTCCAAAAAGAAAGGCCCCGTTGCCGGGGCCCTAAAGAATAGCTGCGAGAGATCTATGGAATCCTGGGCGATTCACTTTTCAGCTCCCGCCGGACTTTCGTCGCACTGCGCATCCCTCATCATCAATCACCAGAAGAAAATGATCCCGTGATGGGCTAGTCACATAGACATCTGCCGCACACGTCTTCATAAGTGAGCCATCCCCCTCCCGAAACGATGCTGAAATCGAAGAGTCCGCCTTAGGTACGTAAGAGACGCTGGCCTTTTCCCCGGGGCCGATCTCGCTTATATGCAAATCATTCCCTCCAACGGAAATGGACACCTCCCGAGCGGGAAATTTTGATCTATTTTGAACTTCAACATCGCTCGAGGATCCTGCGCACGCCGTCAACCCTAGGGCAGCTGCAATCAAAGCAGGGCCAGTCTTCATTTATCCTTACTCCATCTATCTTTCGGCAAGACAATTAGGTCGCCATTATCGAGCGCATTGCGGCATCCAGTCGGGCAATATTCTTTAGATAAGGCGCGGCCAGCACGATTGTTGAAAAGATCCATTTGATTTTCATCGGCAGGATTGGGGACCCATGCCTCATGATTATCTAAAATCTGATGAGCATCCTCCTCGGGCATTGCAGATGCCATAAGGCACGCTGCAGTGCAGTGCCTGAATGCATCTGCTGGTCCATTGTGTGATCCGGGTAGTCCGGAATCCTTCTCAAATTTCTCCGCTGCCAGCTTAGCGTCTTTTGCGGCCGAGGCGTCGATTGGGCCGGCCAGAGTAATTGCTTGAGGCACCTGCCCCAACAGCTTAATGGGCTTGACAGTATTTGCAATTGGAATGTTTTTTTCGAATTCTTTTTTTTGCAGCCGATGGTCTTCGGAAATCCGCCGTTTGGTGTCACGATCCATACGTCCATCGGGATCAACGAATCGGTACGGATTGTTAGCTGTGTACTTGTATCGATTGAAGTTCCCTCCCGTGACCGCGTTAGCCGTGACCGGATCGACGCTCAGGAAGCGCCCGACGGTCGAGTCGTAGTAGCGCTGCTGCATGTAGGTTAGGCCAGTCGCCCCGTCCATCGGATGCCCACTGTAACCAATGCCGTTGTAGCTCGGTTTACCGATAGCGCTGCCGTACGGCTCCCATTCGGTTCGTTCTACCACTTGGCCCGTTGCATTGGTCATTGCAACGGGACTGCCCAGCGCATCGGTATGCTGGTACTTGATCGTCACCGTGTCACTGGCCGACCTCGTCCGCGTCGCCAGCAAGCTGCCGCCCAGATACAGGTACTCGTTGCGCTCGCCCGTGCGGCCCTTCGATTCGTACAGCAGCTGTCCCGATTGGCTGTAGATACCGCTATCGGCCAGACTGTCGGAGATTCGTTGAGTCCAGGTGCGCCGACCATGGGCATCGTAACGGTACACCTCCTTCCCGACGACCCGACGCAGCCGGTTGCCGTAATCGAAGTGGTACTCCTGCCCGTTCTTGTTGAACAGATTGCCCTGGTCGTCGTAACCCAGGCCGATCACGCTCGGTCCGGCGTCGCCATCGAGGATGTTGGTCAGGCGGTTTTTAGTGTCGTAGACGTAGCGATGGTTCTTGACGCTGCCCAACGACCAACCGCGAAGATTGTCGACCGCGTCATAGCTGAAACGATGCCAGCAATCGCCGCCGAAGCTGCAGGAACCGGCCGTGGTCAGCCGATCCAGGCCGTCGTAGCTCATCCAGCGGCTGTACGAATCGCCGCGCTGACGATCCAGGATGTGATCGACGTTACCATTGGGGTCGTAGCCGGTTTCCAGATCGATCACGCCCGCATCGGTGCTACGCGTTGGCAGCTGGCGGGCGTTCTGCTGCATCGTGTGAACGATGCCGTTGCCGTAGCTGAATTGCTGCAAGGCGCCGTTGGCAGCGTAGCGGTTGCCGCTGGCGAACACCGCGCCAGTCACGTTGTCCCAAACCCCGCTGGGTTGGCCCAGGGCGTTGGGGGTGTAACGCACGACCAGGCCGGAGGGATAGGCCTGGGTGGTCAAATGCCCGTTAGCGTCGTAGCCGTAGCCCAGACTCCATGAGTACAGCCCAGCTTGGCTCACCGCCTCGCCGGTGAGCAGACGGCGCCGGTTGTACTCATAGGTATTGACCACCGCGCCCTGATTCGCGCCGTCGTTGTCGGTGACGACATCCTTGATCAGGCCATCGGGGGTGTAATTCCAAGTCTGGTTGCCGCGCCCGTCTGGGAAGCGCAGGGTCTTGAGCCGGTTACGCGCATCGTACGTGCGGGCCACGACGCGGCCGGAGGCGGCGGCTTCGGCCCGATTGCACTGGGTCGGATCGGGTAAGTCCAGGCCGGCGGCGGACCACAGCAGATTGCCGGCGGCGTCGTACTCCATCACCGTCGCGCCGGTCTCCGGCTCGATGGTCTTGCACAGTTGCTGGCTCTGGTCGTAGACGTAGCGACGCGAGATCCGCAGCGGCGCCGGGATCTTGTAAGTGCCCGAGTTGCCGATCAGCAGGTTGCCCGCACCAATCGGCGATACGCCATGGATAAAAATGCCCTGGTTGGCGTAAGCCTGTTGCTGCGCCGGCGTGATCGGGATCGAGAATCGGTAGGCCGTGCCTTGCGCTTGGCACGCCGCGGCGATGCCTGAATCGCTGGGCAGCGAAGCGGTGTGCCCGCTGACACGAGTCCCCTGCGGCCAGCCACCGCCCACGTAAAACTCCACGTCGATCGGCGCGTTGCGGCCGCTGGTGCACGCCCAACCGGTGACCCGGTACTCGCCGTTGCCGGACGGGTGTACGCCGTCGATGTTGCCGCGAACCGTCGTCTGCGCAACGGTCACCGGAACCGCCGCCGAGGTGGCCTGTTTGCCGTTGTTGTCGGTCGCTACCGCGGTGAAGCTGTAGTTGCCAGGACCGACGTTGTTCCAGGTAAAGGGATACGGTGCGGCGGTGGCGGTGCCGAGCGACTGGCCGTTGACGTAGTACGCCACACTGACGACATGACCATCGGGGTCGGCCGCATCGGCTGTCAGGCCGATCTGCGCGGGATTGATGAACGGCGCGCCGGTCGGCGCACGCAAAGTCACGGTCGGCGGTTTCTCGCCCGGCGCGATGACGGTGAACTTGCGCGTGGCCGATGCGGTACGGTTGAGATTGTTGCGCGCGATCACCGACACCGCGTAGTTGCCGGGCTGCAGGTTCGACAAGGTGTACTGCAACTCGGGCCCTTGCACCTGGTGCAACTGCCCACTGGCGCCGTTGAGAACGATCGAGCTGACGAACACGTTGTCGTCGAGGACGGTCGCCGTGGCCTTGATCGCCACGTTCGCGGGCGCGACGTACTGCGCGCCCTCGGCCGGGTAATCGAACGCCACATGGATATACGGATTGGGCTGTTGCGCCGATGCCGCCATGGCGAACAGCAGGTAAGACGCGACACCCAGCCACCACTTACTGATCCGGCTCATCCGGAGCTCCTTTACCTATGCTGCACACGCCACGCCTGGACGCGGCTAACTTGATCAATCGACCGGAATCGACGCGGCTCAGCCGTTCGGCCCAGACCGGATCAGTTCTAGCGGCTTGCCGAATATGTCGCGTGCGATCGTGGTCGATACGCCGGCCGGCGCTTCGATCAGCACCGGGCTGCCGAAATCAGGTTCGTCGAAGACCTGGAAGCGTTCGTTGGTCGCGTAGCCGCGCGGGTTGGTGGTGCGGCGCTGGAAGCCGGACAGGTACTCGACCGAGGTGGTCAGCACGCCCAACTCGGAGTCCTGTTCGCTGGCGAGCGGTCGGTCCAGGGTGTCGTAGCGCGTGCGCACGCCGGGCAGCGCGGCGCCGATGTCGGCGACATTGCGCAGCGGATAGGACTGGAAGACGAGCCGACCGAGACCGTCGTAGCGCTTGACCACCTGGCTCAGGGTGCCGGCACGGTCGGCGACGTCGTACGTCTCCTCCAGCACCGGACGCCAATAGGCATCGAAGAACACCCGGTCGCGCTTGTTGCCTTCGCTACGCACCTGGCTCCAATGCCCTGCCGGCAGGCCGAACGCGGCCGCGCCGCTGGCAGCGAAATCGCTCGACATCGGATTCCACGCGACGCTGTCGCCGGACGGATAGGTCAGCCCGGCCAAGCGCCCCATCGCGTCGTAGCGGTACCCGGCGCTATAGCCGTTCTCGTCGGTAGTCGAGGCGATCAGGCCGAGATCGTCGACGCTGGCTGACTCGCTCGTGCTGTCGGCGTAGCCGATGGCTTGCGGAATGCCTCGCTTCCATTGCGACAAGACCGTCGCCTGTCCTTTGCCGTCCTTGACGCTCGCCACCGTGCCGTCGGGGTTGTAGGCCAACTCCTGTTGCAGGCGGCCGAATGCGTAGACCTTGGCCGGCAAGGCGTTGGCGGCGTGATAGTCCACCTGCGACACGACCAGGCCGGTGTTCTGGTTGATCTGGCGCTTGCTCTGGCCCAGCACCCAGCGCGCGGTGTCGTCGTAATACTCGCTCAGGTCGGTACGACTGAAACCCAGCGAACTGGACCGGGTGGTCTGGGTCGGGCGCGCGAACGCATCCACGGTAGCGACCTGGCGATCGAAGTTCACCCCGTCCTGCGACACCGAGCGGCCGATCTCCGGGCGTCGATACTCGGAGCCGAATCCATCGCCACGCGTTTGCTGGGTACTGCCGAGCGGCGCCGCGAACTGCTGGCCGGGCAGCGCCCAGGCGTAGCGGAACGTCTCCGTGCGCGCAATGGCGCTGGCGCTGCTGCCGCGCTCGATCTTCAGCAGCTTGCCCTCGTTGTAGCGGTAGCTGTTGCCGAAGGTGTAGCGGGTCCAGCTCGACTCCGGGCCCTGCACGACCGTGGTCGAGGTGCCGGCGCAGCTGTCGGAGGTGCATCGCGGTTGGCCGCAATCGCCGCTGGTGCAGACCGGGCCGGTGCCGGGCGCGAACGAGATCTGCGCGCCGTAGGCATAGTTCCATTCCACCGCCGTCACGCCGGGGCCTGACAACTGCTTCTTCTTGAGCGCGAAGCCGTCATAAGCCAGCGCGTAGTAGGCGACGTCGTCGTTGGGGTTGTTATTGGGCGTGCTGTAGTTGCTGCACACCATCGGGACGTTGGAGCGCCCCATGCGTTGCACGCCGACCGTGAACACGCCGCGCGCGCCGGCGGGATGGGTGAGGGTCGCGCTCAGATCCCCCGGACCGACGACGATGCCGGGATCGCCACAGCTGCGGACGAGGTCCTCCGGGCGGGTCGATTGCTCGTAAAGGATCGTGGCATTGGCCAGGGCGGCCATGTCCAGGGTCCAGCGCGAGCCGTCCGGCAGGACCACCGCCGACAAGCTGGTCGCGACGCTGCTGGGGCGACTGTACTCGTAGATCCAACTGCGCGCGCCTTCATTGACCTTGGCGATGTGGCCGGCGGCGTTGTACTCCAGGGTCAGCGCGCGGCCGTCGCTGGCATCGATCCGGGTGAGCCGTACCGGCGCGGTCGCCGCATTGGTGTAGGTGTAGCTGACCCAGTTGCCGAAGCGATCCTCGACGCGCGAGGCGTACAACGACACCTGCCGACGGCCCAGGTAGGTGACATTGCCGCTGGCGCTGCTGCCACCGGCGGTGGTCTTTTCCAGGGTCGGTTCGAGCAACTGAGCCTGCCAGTCGAACCAGTACTTGGTGCCGTCCGACGTCAACGCCAGGAAGCCCTCGCCGCCTGCGTTCTTCTGGTTCGGCAGGCAGGAAAAGAAGGTCAGGTCGGCGGTCAGCCAGGGATATGGGCCGCCCGTTGACGGCGTCGCCGGCACCGTGCCGTTGGCGACCATCATGTCCTGCGAGCCGCGCCCGGGCAGGATCATGCGGTTGCCCTGCCAATACTCGTGTGGATAGAAGTACGCGGGCTGCTGGATCAACGGCGGCTGGCCATTGCCCTGGTGCGTGCACGGGCTGCCCCATCCGGTGCCGGTGGCGAACACCCCGGTCAGGCGCGGCAACTCGATGTCCCAGTCGGCGAACGCCAACTCGTTCGGCCCGTAGCCCTTGCGGTTGCCGACCGAGAACGAGCGCGAGACGGCGACGCTGAGGCCGTCTTGATTGCCCGGAACGCTGGCGTCGGTTGCGGAGAAACTCAGCGCGCCGCTGGCGAGATCGACTGAGTCGCCGAACAGGTCCGCGGTTAGCGCGACGACTTTGCCGCGTCCCTGGATGAGCTTGTCGTACTCTTCCCACGGCGCCTTGTTGCCCTGGCCCCATGCGAGCGTGGGCCACAACGCCACGCAAATCGCACAGTGCAGCCATCGAGGGGAAGCACTTCCAACCCCGCGCTGCGGGTAGTTCAGGTTTTTAGTCATTGCTCATCCTTATCGGCCAACAGGCCCTGCCATTAATCATTAGCAGCGCATCCCGCGGAGACTAGTCTCACCAAAAGCGATCTCACCCTGCGATATGGCGCGCGCTATATCCGGCGCCTGCCTGAGTTTGCTGGCGACGCAGGGGCCTGTGCGCCATGGTGAAGTCAAGGGCTGCGACAGCCTATTCATAGAACGAACCAGCTTCTGTAGGAAAACTCTGATTTTGCTCGGGCGCTTGCGTATGCATTTGGAGATACCGGGATTTCGTGGACACCTGATCTCCAAGCACGGCCCATTGCCTCGAACATTCTCGCGCTGACATCCACGAATTCGCGTTCCCCTGGTGGTGGCAGATCAGGAGCTCGATAGGGGCATGGTCCTGGTCCGACCCATCTGTTGGATGCGCGAGTTGAGCGCTGCCCGCCGGCCCCGATTGGCCGGCGGGCGCCTGCCGCGCCGCCGTCAGCGCTCTACCGGGCCAGGGGGGAACCGGCAAGCGGCTTTCTTGCCTCGCGATGCACGCCACGGGATCTCCGCTGGACGGGGGTGGTTCATTAGTTCCGAGCGGAGGATCAGCACGTCGCGAGGGGCGGCTAGGGCGAAGCGCACGTTCCCGTTCCGCACACGGAACACGCGCACTTCGATGTCGTCTCCGATCTTGATGGCCTCGTAAGGCCTGCGAGTTAGTACCAGCATTGGATTTATCCCTGAGCGTTGAGGAACAACGGGCCGTCGGCGTAGCTGACTCCGAGCAACTGGAAATGCGACGTACCACGCCGGAGGAGCTCGTCCAGATCCGAAGGTTTCATGTAGCGGACGACGCACTGGCGCACACCGTCGTAGCCTGGCGCCCAGACTTCGGTCGGTTGGCCGGTCAGCGCGTGTTGGTGGCGCGCACGCGCCGCGGCCTCGGCGACGCAGCCTTCACGGTTCGGGAAGTACCTGGGTTCGTCCTCATCGTTTAGGCGTATCCGCCAACCGAGTGAACCGTGATTGACGACGTCGTAGACGGCTCCGGGTGGGGTCACCATCCTTCGTACTCCTTGACCACGCCGATCCGCTTTACGAACTCCTCGCTCGTCCACTGAGGGTGGTAACTGCGCCCCGGCATCTGATCGGGATGCATGAACAACCCGCGCTGCTGGCGTTCTTCGGGACAAGCGAGCGCCGGGAAGGCGGCCCAGAAGGTGGCGTCGATAATCTCGTGGCTGGGCAAGGTCAACCATGCATGCAGGCTGACGCGCGCGCCCGGCGCGATGCCCGTGCGCAGCATCTGCTCTAGCCCTTCGATGGGCGTGTGGTAGAGCCGCTGTCCGCCTTGGTAGACGTAACCCAGCGTGTAGATCAACGGCGCACGCAGTTCACGCACCAACAGGTCGCGCATCAGCAAGGTCAAGCCAAACCGTTGTCCGGCGACGAAGTCCTCGCTCAGATGCCCAAGGGCGCAGGCCAGTTGCCGGTGAACTGCCGGCGTCGCCGCTGGCCCGAGCCGGACTGGCGCGGGGTGGAACAAGGGCGGCCTTAACCCCCACAGCGCGCTGCGCGCGTAGGCAGCCATGAGCTTCGCCTCGTAGCTGAGCGCGGCGTGGGTGTCGGGGGCGCCGGGAGTAAAAAGCCGGCGGAACCAAGCTGGCAGCATCCGTTGCATCGCCGGTGTTGAAATTCGGGACACAAAGCCCTCCTAGCCGCTCCCGAAGGAGCGGTGTGGCTGAGGTCGGGTTGGAGAGGAGTTACGGTTTAGGCGGATCGGGTCGGAGCGGATCGACTGTGTTCCTGCACCTGGTCCTGGGCGGGCGCTTGGGCCAGCCGCTGGCCCACGGCCTCCAGCTTGCGGAAGGACTCGTCCACGGGCGTCTGCGCTGCTTGGGCGACGGACACCTGGGCGCGACGATGCGAGGGATCGAGCAAGTCGCCCTGTACGGCGAACAGCTTCTGATCGTTCTGCGCGGCCTGGCCGGGGATGACATGATCGACTCGGTTGAGGCCGTTGGCTTTGGACGCGACCAGCAGGCTGGCGGTCGTGCGCTCGGCCGTTTCATCGAAGGGGCGGCCCTCGCGCCCGTGCAGCGCACCGATGCCGTCGCGGATCTGCAGGTACATGGGGTTGTCTGGATGGCGAGGGGTACGTGGATCGACGCTGGGCGAGTCGGTACGCTGGGGTAGGGCGCCGCTGGCGTCCTTGAAGGGGCTTTCCGACTTCTCGGGCAGATGTCGGCCGATCTCCCCGGCAATCCCCTGGGCGCCGTTGGCGACAGCGACGCCGATGGACACGCCGGCTCGCATGTTCTCGATGTCGCCCCGGTACTTGTCGATCATCGGCCGGTGCTTCTCGGCCAAGTCGCGTGCCTGGGGCTGCGACAGGATCGATCGGTCCGGCTGGCCGTTCCCATCGACATCGAGGAAGTGGTGCATCCGGTGGGAGTCGCCGCCGGTCACCGCGGCCTTACCGGGATTGCGGATATCCCACTGGCTGCCGTTGTCCTCGTAGCCTGACGCCTTCAAAACGTTCAGTTCGACCGGCTCGGCGTACATCTGCACCTTGCCGAAGTGCTTGCTGGCGGCGCTGACCACGTCGCCGGCCATGACGTGGTTAACCACGTTGCTGCCGCCTTCGGGGATGCGCATGCCGAGGCTGACCGCGCCATACGGGTTGAAGGTCTCGCCGTTGAGGTTCAACTTTGCAGCAGTGATCTGGGCGAGACAGCCGCCGAGCGAATGGCCCGTGACTGTCACTTGAGGCTCCATGCCACGCGCATCGCGGCTAGTCTGAGCCATTTCGATTGCGCTACGAGTGAACTCAAGTGCGTCCGCAGCTTGCGCGTTGACGCGTCGCGCAACCATTCCACCATCGGCGAAGACGCCGTCCTTGAACGGCTGAGTGTCGAATTCACTACCGCGATGGGCGACGATGATCTCTTTGGTGTCGTTGCGCTGGTAGATCGTCCCTTGGTAGCCGGACTCCTTGCTTACATGGGCGCGAATGGTGTACTCGACCCCGTCGATCACGGTACGGCGGCTGTCGAGACTGCTCATGTCCGGCGACCTGTAAGCGTCCTGCGCGAGGTTCGCGTACTGCTGCGTGGTCATGCTCATTCCGGCACCTTCCTGGTCCTGACAGAAACACTGAACAACTCGCTACGAACTGATTCCTTGTACTCGTCGGGGCTGCTCGATCCGAGGTCCGAGTAGTCCTCGATCTTGGCGTGCCTGGGATAGCTGGCCCGCCAGTAATAGGTTGTTAGTTGGTCCGCCTGCTCCAACTCATTGGCCCAACGGCTCGCGACGAATTTGGTGTCGCCAGCTGCCTGACTAGCCTTAAGGGAGAAAGAAGGGCCAATGGGCTTGAAGTGGCAGATCCCTCGCCCGAAGTAGTCACCATCGACCAATTCATCCAGCGCAAACTGTCCTTCAAAAGTCGTGTCGTTGACGCGCTTAAGGACGATGGGCACGAATGTAGAGATTGGCGTTGTCTGTGCACCGGAGAAGCTCTCGGCCGGCGGTAGGCAGTCCATGTTGGCAATGTCGTACTGCACCGCCCCATGCACGACTGCGAATGGACCCGGCGCATTTTCGATCACAACCGTTACGTCGTATCGCTGCTTTGGGGTGGGATTCTTGTCGTAGGTGGGCATCTTTGCTCCTGATTTTCCGGAGCAACCGGCGACTGAAAGCAGGGCGATCATCAAAGCCATGCTTAAGACGCGAATAGCGGTTGGCTGTCTATCGCTCATAGATCGCTCGTAAGGCTTAGTTGAGTCGGGCTCTCTCGGTAACCCGAAGTGCTTCGAAAAGTGCGGTGAAAGCCATAGTCGATTTGGCGGCAAAGAGGCCCGTCGTCAATACCGTGATGAACTGAGCGGCCATTACCGCCGCTGCCGCTTCCTGGGAAACGTCAGCGCTCATGATAGGAACCGTGGCGGCGACTACGACAGTGGATAGCACGCATGCAGCGGTTACCGCCGAAGCCAGCCATACGATCTTGGTGTCTCGGAGTCCCGCCAACTTACGCCGAGTCTGGAAGTAGAGCTTCCATATCTGTGCTGCCACGATCATCACCGACGTGCCTGCCAGCGCGGACATGAATCGGGCAGCGACGTAAAGATTCAAGTCAAACGCCCAGGATGCGAGGACCGCCAAGAACGCGAGCATCAGAAAGAGCTGCGTCACAATGACCGCAATCGCAACAGGGCGGATGAACTTGTCGCCCTCCCGGCTGACGTTGTATCGAGTCGTCATAGCTAGGCACCAGTCCCGATTTGAAAATTCTGGATTATCAAGGGCTGTACTTCGGCTTTGAACAATCGGAATAGGCGATCTTGCAGGCACTGCCAGGGTTCGCCCCCTCGCAAGCTGACATCGCCTGACGAGTACTCGAAGCTTCGTCCGGTCCGGTCGCGTATCCGCGCTTCTTCATTTTGCTGGTGTCGGAATCGGGTACTTCTGCAATTGCGGCGCACTGATGGTTGTAGGTCAGCACGACCTCGCAGTTACGCCCGCCCGTTTGGCAGGCTTTCATGGCGCTTCGCTTGGCATCTGCCTTTGAATCCTTGCCGGTAGCAACGCCTACTCTGCCGCTGCCAGCTTCGGCCGCGATTGCTCCCCAAGTTTTGATCCATTTCGGTCCTGTTGGCTGTGCTTCGACGCCTGTTGGGATCGGGATACAGGAATTGAGACCCGTAGAGTTTTGTTCGTAGTACCCCTCGGGGCATCCTCGTTGAGCAATCGCAAGGGGCGAAATGGCCGTAAGCGTGCAAATCAGGGTGAAGTGGCGAAGGTTCATGATGCTTCCTTTGAGGTCGGCTGCTCGTGCCTGCTAGTAGTGAGCTGGGACTAGCGAACAACCACTTGCTGCTGACCTGACGGGGGCGGCGGCGGGGGGGAGGATGCAGGAGGCTGAGGGTATCCCGACGGGGCGCGGTCTCCGCTGCGGGCACCGCCGCCGGTGAACTGGGAGTGGGGGTTGAAGTTGGCCAGCAGTCCCCTGAATAACATCGCCGCCGCAGGTGGCGCTCCCATGATGAACGTGGTGAGGACGAGTCCCAAGATGCCCTGCATCTGGACCACGCTGTTGATGCCTTCAGAAGCGGTCCCCATGCCCAGCAGGCGGGACAGTCCCTCAGCTGCCCAAAACCCTCCTGCGAGTGCGAGCGTGACGTCCATCGCAAGAGTGACCGCCACGCTCAAGAAGGCCATAGCCATTAGAGACCCCAGCAACGAGTTCAGCCAGCCCTTGAACAGCCCCTCCGTCTGCTTGAAGATTAGGCAGAGAACGAAAAACGGGCCGACGCCGAGCAGCATGGCGATCACGAACTTGTTCAGGATGAGGAGGCATCCGCCGACCACCGCCGGCCCCCCGACCCCGAGCCCGGCAACCAAACTGGCTTGATCTCGCTTCTTGAGGGCGACTTGGTTTTCGCCCACGTCGAGCATGTCGATGCTGCTGGTTGCCAGTTGCATCAGAGCCAGCGCCTGATCGATGTTGTCGTAGACAGTGGCCTTGTCTTCACCGCTGATCGCGTAGTTGATGACCTGACCGACACCGTCCGTCATCGACTTGTAGATCGAATCCTGGAAATTGGCGGACGCGCCAGCGATCGTGACGATCAAGACGATCCTCGTGGCCTCAACTTTCAGCGCTGCCATCGAACCATGCGACTGCCCGGTTACCCTGAGATAACCCTGGTAGATGATCCACAGGGTTACCAGCGGGGTAACGCCAACGGCAACCAACGTGCCGACGCGTCGCAATAGGTTGCGGGAGTACTCGGCGATTTCGCCGTCGAGGAAGTCCTTGAACAGTGCGAAAAAGCCGAGGCTATCGACTCCGTCAGGAATCCCCGCACGAAGCAGGTGCAGGCTGTCGCTCAGGCCGGCTGAAATGATGTCAAGCATGCTCGAAATTCCGTTTAGGTGCCGGGTTCCTGATCAGCGCTCGCGCCGCTTGGCCACTTCGAACGCAGCCTTGAGCGCTGCCGCTCGCATGCCGCCCTGGCCCAGCTTCTTGAGATCGATCTTGCTGCCGGTGTGTTCGCCTTCGATCACCGCCTGCGCGGCCTTCGAATGCTCTTGTTCAAGAACGCGCACTTGCCCGCCATAGGCTTCCAGCAGGTTCTGCGCATTCTGGAGGTCCACCTGCGTTCGCGCCTGAAAGGACAGCAGGCGGTTGTTGTTCGCCTGCAGGCGCCCGGCTTCGTCCGGCTTGATCTCCGAGCGCTCCTTGTAGATGTCCTTCAATTCGCCTTCCCGGGCTTCGGTCAGTTCCTGCAGGTCCACCATCGCGTTGAACTGCCGATTCTGGGTCTGCACAAGCGCCGTGCAGAGTTCCTTCTGCTTGGGACCGGGGTTCTTGATATCGGTGCAGCGCTCGGGCAGGCCATAGCCGAGCGGCCGCCGGTCGAGCTTGACCTTAACGCCATCGCGGCCGAAATAGGACTGACCGTTGACCAACTGCTGGTTGTACTGCTTCTGCAGTTCCTTGTACTGATCGTTGAGCTTGTCGTAGGAGCGCTTCATCTCCTGCAACTGCTTCATGCTTTCGGCGGTGTTCTTGGGGTCGAACACGATGTCGATGGCCGCCGCCGGATGGGAGAAGCCAGCCAGGATCGCCACGAGCACCGTGGCGGGCAACGCGGGAAGACGATTGCTCTTGCTCATACCGACTCCACTTCCAGTTGTGAATGTTGAAACGGATGTTTTGGGGTCAACGCCGGACGCTGTGCTTGAACACCCTGCGGCGGCCTTGGTCGATGACGGTCAGCACTAGATGGCGCCCGCCGGTCTCGTGGTACTTCCAGGTTGCGACGGGAAAACACCAACCCTTCGACTCGCTAAAGATCGCGCCGGACTCGGCGTTCATGCGGCGGCAGATCGAATCGAGGGGCTCATCCGTGACCTCCATCTCCCCAATCGCTACTTCCTCGCCGGAGTGGACCAGCATGATCATCTCGATCGCGTCGGCGTCCTCCGGCGGTATTCCGTGCCGGTGAAGGGGCACGACGTTGTTCCGCTTGGCGTCCATGTCCTGCTGCTCCTACTCGTCTAGCAAGTACGTCAATCCGTTTTCAACGAGGTATCGCGACAGAAGCGAATCCTTCGTAACCCCCAGCTTGGCCATCGCTTGCCGCTTGTGCGCGGATACCGTGTTGGTGGTAACCCCGTGGGCGTAGGCAATCTCCTCGTTACTGAGATCGCGGCAAACGTCGATCACCACGGCCTTCTGGCTGGGGGTGAGCCTGCTCCACGGATGGCGAGCCGCACCTTCCAGATCGATAGCCGGGTCCACGTAAACATCTCCCGCGATGCCGGCAGCGATTCCCTGGATGAGCGGCTCACTCCGGCTTTTGGTGACATAGGCCACAACCCCTTGTTGCAACAGGTCTCTCGCCAGATGCGCGCTGGTGTCGGCGGTATTGACGACGATGCGAAGCGACGGCTCGATGGTCAGCAGGGCTTCCACCAGCAGAAGGCGCCTGAACCTTCCCGGCATAGAAAGGTCGAGGACTAGCAGTGCGTTGGTAAACCCTCCTCTCCGGATCTGATCCAGTAACGCATCACCATCATGGATATCGACGATGCTCTCGCTCGATGCGCCGAAGTGCGTTTGCAAAATCGCCTTTACAGCCATGTGTACCGAAAAATGATCATCAGCTACGACGTACTTCATTCGTGCTTCCCGTATCTGTTATCCCCTGGCTTCCTGCCGGACGGATAGTGTTGCCCTATCTCGGGGCGTTTGTCGCTTCGAAAAATCGAAGAAAAGCCCGAGCCTTTGCTCTATCAACAATGTGCTTCGTGGCACAGCGAGCACGCCGATTCGACTAAACCATCGAGAAAACTGCTGGCCTTGAGCGCGCGTAGCCTTTCGCGAAACGCTGGAAAACAGCGGGGGTCAGATTTTTCCGACAGCAGAATCCGAATGATCTGACGGCGGGATGGCCGATTCTTGTTCGTCTGCGCTCGCGCATTTTTAGCCTGCTGGTAGCTGAACGAAACGTGGTCGTAGCGTCGCATCGGCGCGCAATGTGGCTTCCGGATCACTGGCAAGTCAATACAGATCAATAGCTTATAGTGCGAGGAATGCCGACAGAGGGTGATTAGCCACAGGTAGAGCCGGCCGACTGGCCATACGGTCTTCGAAATTTGGAAGATCGCCGCCCCGATGCCGAAGTCGCCAGCCCCTCCGAAACGCCGACTGCCGCGGGCCAAGTCGAAGCCCCCGTCGAAGAAGCGCCGGTCGCCCCCTTCCGAGCTGCTCAAGCTGGTCGGAGCGCGCATTCGAGAGGTGAGGAAGGAACGCGGCTACAGCCAGGACCACTTGGCGTACTCGATTCCAATAGACCGGGCGCACGTCGGACTGATCGAGAACGGCAAGTCGGCCGCGTCGATCATTACGCTCGTGAAGTTCGCCATCGCGCTGGAGTGCGAGGTCGGCGACCTGTTCCCCTACGTCGAGGATCTGAGGCCGTACGCCGACTGGCTTGAGGAGTAACGAGTCATATTACGGGTTAGCACCAGCGCCCTTTAGCCATTCTCTCCGCCACCAGTTCTTTAAAGGCATCGGGCGAAAGAGGGCGTCTTCTTCGATGCCGACGCTGATTGCAGAGCCAGCAAGCGGCAGCTATGTTTTCCCTTCTGTTACGACCGCCTTCGTGACGAGCGATCAAGTGCTCCGCTGTGCATCGCCGCGACATCGCCCTGGACGGCCGCAGATCAAGTTCGGATGGAGATTGCAGCCACATGGCACGACCGCAATAGCAGCAGCGGCCTTGTTGGGCTACGAAGGCACGTTCGCGAAGACTTTGAAGGTTGGGCATAGCGGCTCCGTGAGGTAGGCAATCCTGTCTCCGCCATAGCGGAAGAGCAGGCACCTGGAGCCGATTGGCAATGCAGGCAAAACACCGGGGCGCGCAGCCGAGCCGGCACAGCACTTATAGTCCTGGTCTGAGGATCTCGCAAGCACGCATGGGCAGATGGTTTGATCCCGATTCTGAGGGGCATATATGCCATCAAACCGCCCTATTTGTACCAACGCTAAGTCATTGAAAAAAAAGAAAACGCGGAGTCGCGCGTTGGACTAAAAAACCAACGCCCTGAGAAAAGAGAGAGAAAAGTGGGGTTGATCTGCCCCGTTTCGGCCGAAATCGCGCCGACC
>NZ_FNPT01000030.1:5000-45037 GCF_900107375.1 Lysobacter sp. yr284 | reverse complement strand
GGTCCAGCACCGGGCGCGGGGCCGCGCCATAAGGGGCATCCTGCCCCATGGCGCGCGTGCGCATCCATGCGCACGCCCTCCGGGGCTGCGAAACGTGTGCTTTGCGTGGGGTTGCGTCCGAGCAAACGGCAACAGCAACAGCAACAGCAAGATCAGAATGGATTCCGGCTTTCGCCGGAATGACGGCTGTGGGGTTTCGTATCCGACTGTAGGAGCGGCGCAAGCCGCGACCGCGACAACGCAACTACGACGAAACTTTCGCAATCGCCGCAATGGCCCGGTCGCGGCTCACACCGCCCCTGCAGGGAGCGATCGCAGCCACGTCCCCTCATGCAAAAAGGCCGCCCCGGTCGGGGCGGCCTTTCGCGTGCATCGACGCCGGGCGACGCGCCTCAGCGCAGGACCATCACCGCATCCACCTCGAACGCGACCCCGCGCGGCAGCGCCGAGACTTCCACGGTCGAACGCGCCGGGTACGGCGGGTTGAAGTATTCGCCCATCACCGCGTTGACCTTGCCGAACGCGCCCAGGTCGGTCAGGTACAGGCCCAGGCGGGCGATGTCGGCGAGCGAACCGCCGGCGGCTTCGCACACCGCCTTGAGGTTCTGGAACGCGCGGTGCGCCTGCGCCTCGATGTCGCCCTCCACCACCAGCCCGCTGGACGGGTCGAGCGCGATCTGGCCGGAGAGGTAGACGGTGTCGCCCACGCGCACGGCTTGCGAGTACGGGCCGATGGCGGCCGGGGCTTTGTCGGTCTGGATGATTTCGCGGGACATTGGGGGCCGGGAATTGGGGTTAGGGAGTCTGGAATCGTAAAGCCAGGACCCGGCGGCGGCAAAGGGCGCAGCCCGCTGTTTGGGACGCCGGCAATCGCGCCCCCGCCCTTACGATTCCCGATGCCCCGCTGCCGGTTCCCGGCGGCGGCCCGAAGGCCGCGCGCTCACATCCGCTGCACGCCCAACACCACCGGCAGGCGCCGCACCCGCCGCATCACGTCGGCGAGGTGGCGGCGGTCGTGCACTTCGATGGCGAAGCGCATCACCGCGATGTTGGCGTCGCGTTCCAGGTACTCGACCCGGTCGATGTTGGATTCGGCCTCGGCGATCGCGGCCGCGACCTGGGCCAGCGAGCCGGGGCGGTTGTCGACTTCGATCCGCAGCGCGGCGGCGAAGTCGCCGGAGACCTGGCGGTCCCAGCCGATCGCCACCCAGCGGTCGGGCGACTTGCGGTAGTCGGCGACGTTCGGGCAGTCCAGCCGGTGCACCACGATGCCGCGGCCGGCGGTGTGGTAGCCCATGATCTCGTCGCCCGGCAACGGCAGGCAGCAGTTGGCGAAGCTGATCACGCCGCGCTCGGAGCCGGTGATGAGGATCTTGTCCTCGGGCAGGCGCGGGCGGTCGATGGCGCGGCCGCGGACCTTGCCCGGCGCCTCGCGCGCCAGCGCCAACGCGACCTGGTTGGGCATGCGGTTGCCCAGCGCGATGTCGGCCAGCAGCGCTTCCAGGCGCGGGTAGCGGTTCTCGCCCAGGTACGTTTCCAGGCGCAGCGCCGGGGTGCGGTCGAGCGAGGTTTCCAGCGATTCCAGCGCGCGGTCGAGCATGCGGTGGCCGAGCTGCACCGCGTCCTCGTGCTCGAGCTGCTTGAGCTGCTGGCGGATCGAGGTGCGGGCCTTGCCCGAGACCACGAACTCCAGCCACTGCGGCTTGGGCGAGGACGACTTGGCGGTGATGATCTCCACCCGCTGGCCGCTGGCCAGCTTGGTCCGCAGCGGCACCAGCTTGCCGTCCACGCGCGCGGCGACCGCGCGGTTGCCGACGTCGGTGTGCACCGCGTAGGCGAAGTCCAGCGCGGTGGAATTGCGCGGCAGCGAAAGGATGTCGCCCTTGGGCGTGAACAGGTAGACCTCGTCCGGGAACAGGTCGACCTTGACGTTTTCCAGGAACTCCAGCGACGAGCCGGTCGCGCGCTGCGATTCGACCAGGTTGGCGATCCAGCTGTGCGCGCGCGACTGCGCGCTGTTGGGGCCTTCGCCGCCGTGCTTGTACGACCAGTGCGCGGCGATGCCGCGCTCGGCGACCAGGTCCATGTCCTCGGTGCGGATCTGCACTTCCACCGGCGAGCCGTACGGGCCGAACAGCACGGTGTGCAGCGACTGGTAGCCGTTGGCCTTGGGGATCGCGATGAAGTCGCGGAAGCGCCCGTCCAGCGGCTTGTACGCCGAATGCACCACGCCCAGCGCGTGGTAGCAGTCGGGCACGTTCTTGACCACGACGCGGAAGCCGAACACGTCCATGACCTGGTTGAAGCTCTTATGCTCGTTGTGCATCTTGGTGTAGATGCTCCACGGCGACTTCACCCGGCTGATCAGCCGGTGCGGGAGTTTTTCCTTCGCCAGCCGCTGGGCCAGGTGCGCCTCGATCTGCACCAGCGATTCGCGCCGCACCACCGGCTGGGTGCGGATGCGCTTTTCGATCACCGCGTGGCGCCAGGGGTGCATGGCGCGGAAGCCCAGGTCCTGCAGTTCGGCCTTGATCAGGTTCATGCCCAGGCGCTGGGCGATCGGCGCGTAGATCTCCAGCGTTTCCAGGGCGATGCGTTGCCGCGCCTCGGCGCTCTGCGCGCCGAGGGTGCGCATGTTGTGCAGGCGGTCGGCGAGCTTGATCAGGATCACCCGCAGGTCGCGCGCCATCGCCAGCAGCATCTTGCGGAAGCTCTCGGCGGCGGCCTCCTGGCGGTCGCGGAATTGCAGCTTGTCGAGCTTGGTGACGCCGTCGACCAGTTCGGCCACGGTCGCGCCGAACTCGGTGGCCAGGCACTCGCGGGTGACCGGGGTGTCCTCGATGGTGTCGTGCAGGATCGCCGCGACCAGGGTCTCGATGTCCAGGCCCTGCTCGGCCAGGACCTTGGCCACCGCCACCGGATGGGTGATGTAGGGCTCGCCGGATTTGCGGGTCTGGCCGGCGTGCGCGGCGGCGCCGACCGCCCAGGCGCGGCGCAGTTGCTGGCGCTGGGGCTCGGGCAGGTAGTGCGCGGCCAGTTCCAGCTCGCGCACGTAGTCCGGCAGCTCCGAGTCGTCGGCAGCGGCGGGATAGGTCTTCAGCGCGGGCTCGGCAGGTGTCATAACGGAAATTTACGCGCGCGGTACGGCAAGTGGCAACGCATCGTCATGTTCTGGATGTGGCGGCGGTGAGATGGGGCGCAAGCAATCGGGCGCCGGGCGCGGCGGCGGGCGGCGATCCGGTTCAGGAAAGTGCCGCTCTGGCGGCCGGATTCGCGCTGGATGCAGCGGCGCGCCTGCTGGTGTGGGAGGGGCTTCAGCTCCGACGCGCTTGGCCCAGGTCGCCGCGCGCCGGCACAAGCGCGTCGGGGCTGAAGCCCCCGCAACGGCCCGGCGGCAGCCGGCAACGGCGGGACGGGCCGAAAAAGCGGCCCAAAAGAAAACGGCCCCGCCAGGCGGAGCCGTTTCTCGGCGCGGCCTGCGCCCGCAGGGGGCGAAGCCGCCGCTCGCGGCCCGCGCGCGGCGGGCCGGGGAACTCAGTCGTCGCCCTTGGACAGGTCGTCGTCGGCGACCACTTCGGCCGCGGCCCACTCCAGGGCTTCGCGCTCCTTGCGCTCGCGCTCGGCCTTCTCGACCGCGTCGATGTAGTCCGGGTTGACCTGGCGCGCGGCGATTTCGCGCAGCGCCAGCACGGTCGGCTTGTCGTTGGCTTCGCTGTTGTCCAGCTGCGGCTCGACGCCGTTGGCCAGCTGGCGGGCGCGCTTGGCGGCCAGCATGACGAGTTCGAAGCGGTTGGGGACCACTTCCAGGCAATCTTCGACGGTGATGCGGGCCATGGGGCTCCTGCGGCCGGGTCGGCCGTCTTGCAAACGGATGGGGACCGGGAAGTTTAGGCGCAGCGGCCCTGGAACGCAAGGTTTTCGCCAATTAACCCTTACGAATCAACCCGATAGCCCTTGCAGGCGCGGCCCAAGCCGCGACCGCGACACCTCAGTTACGACGCAAGACCGCAACCCCGCGGTCGCGGCTCGCGTCGCGCCTACAGGTCGGGTCTCCGGCCTCGTCGCGGTCGGGCCGGGCTCAGCCCTCGTCGGCCAACAGCGCCGTGATCAGCCGCGAATGCCGCGCCACCTGCGGTTCGCGCCGCAGCCGGCTGGCGGTGAAGATCGCGCACATCTCGTCCACGGCGGTATCGAAGATCTCGTTGACGATGACGTAGTCGAACTCGCCGTAATGCGACATCTCCTCGCGCGCGGCGGCCAGGCGCTGGCCGATCACTTCCTCGCTGTCCTGCCCGCGCGAGCGCATGCGCGACTCCAGCGCCCGCCGCGACGGCGGCAGGATGAACACGCTGACCGCGTCGGGCACCTTCTTGCGCACCTGGCGCGCGCCCTGCCAGTCGATCTCCAGCAGCACGTCCTTGCCGGCCGACAGGAACGGCTCCACCGACTGCCGCGCCGAGCCCTTCCAGTCGCCGTGCACGCGCGCGTGCTCGAAGAAATCGCCCTCGGCGACCATCGCCTCGAACTCCTGCTCGCTGACGAAGTGGTAGTGCTCGGCGTGGCGCTCGCCCGGACGCGGCTGGCGCGAGGTGAACGAGATCGACAGGCGGATGTTCGGGTCGCGCGCGAGCACCGCGTTGACGATGCTGGATTTTCCGGCTCCGGAGGGAGCGGCGACGATGTAGAGGGTTCCGCGCATGGGTCGGTGTGGTCCGGCCTGTAACAGTGAAAACGGGGAGTCGCAGGAACGAGCGGAGAAGAACCCGGGAACGAGCGCAAGCGCTCGTTGCCGGTTCGCGACCGCCGGTTACTCGATGTTCTGGATCTGCTCGCGCGCCTGGTCGATCAGCACCTTCAGCTCGACCGCGGCGGCGGAGCTGCGCGCGTCGACCGACTTGGAGCCCAGGGTGTTGGCTTCGCGGTTGAATTCCTGCAACAGGAAATCCAGGCGCCGGCCGACCGCTTCGCGCAGCTTGAGCACGCGCCGGGCCTCGGCGACGTGGGAATGCAGGCGGTCGAGCTCTTCCTCGACGTCGAGCTTCTGCAGCCACAGCACCAGTTCCTGCTCCAGGCGGCCGTTGTCGGCCGGCTGGGCGAGGTCGGCCAGGCGGGTTTCCAGCTTGGTGCGCTGGCCGGCGCGGATCGCCGGCATCATCGTGCGGACCTCGTCGGCGATGCGCTCGATGCCGTCCACCCGCTCGCCGATCGCCGCGGCGAGCTTGCCGCCCTCGCGTTCGCGCGAGGCGACGAATTCGTCGAGCACGCTGTCCAGCAGCGCCAGCGCCTCGGCCTGCAACGCGGCCGGGTCGGTGGCCGGGGCCTGCAGCACGCCGGGGAACTGCAGCAGCTCGGTGAACTCGGTGCGCAGCGCCGGGAAGCGCGCGGACAGGTCGATGGCCAGGTCGCTGAGCTCGCGCAGGCGGGTCGGGTTGAGCTGGAGCGCGTCGCCGCCTTCCGGCGCGCGCAGGCGCAGGCTCAGGTCGAGCTTGCCGCGGCCGACGCGGGCGGCGATGCGCTCGCGCAGGGCCGGTTCCAGCACCCGCAGTTCGTCGGCCAGGCGCACGCCCAGCTCGAGGAAGCGGTGGTTGACCGAGCGCAGCTCGCAGCCGAGCGTGCCCCAGGGTGTCGCGCGTTCGCCGCTGGCGAAGGCGGTCATGCTGCGGATCATTCGCAGGTTTCCGAGCCTTACGGGGGGTGAATGGTAAACTCGCCGGCCCTCAAAACGGTAACGCCGCGCCATGACCGGTCCCAACGCCGCCCCCGCCCAGGCCCCGGCCGGCCCCTCGTCCGGCCCGGTATCCCGCCCCAGCGGCCGCCTCGCCGACCAGTTGCGCGAGGTGACCATCCAGCGCGGCTATACCCGCCACGCCGAGGGTTCGGTCCTGGTCAGCTTCGGCCAGACCCGGGTGCTGTGCACCGCCAGCGTCGACAACAAGGTGCCGCCGTTCCTGCGCGGCAAGGGCGAGGGCTGGGTCACCGCCGAGTACGGCATGCTGCCGCGCGCCACCCACACCCGCAGCGACCGCGAGGCCGCGCGCGGCAAGCAGGGCGGCCGCACCCTGGAGATCCAGCGCCTGATCGGCCGCGCCCTGCGCGCCTGCATCGACCGCAAGGCGCTGGGCGAGCGCACCATCACCCTGGACTGCGACGTGCTGCAGGCCGACGGCGGCACCCGCACCGCGGCGATCACCGGCGCCTACGTGGCCCTGGTCGATGCGGTGCGCTGGCTGCAGGCGCGGCGCGAGATCAACCGCGACCCGATCTTCGGCGCGGTCGCGGCGGTGTCGGTCGGCATCTACCGCGGCACCCCGGTGCTGGACCTGGACTACGCCGAGGACAGCGACTGCGACACCGACATGAACGTGGTCATGAACGACGGCGGCGGCTTCATCGAGCTGCAGGGCACCGCCGAGGGGCACGCGTTCCGGCGCGAGGAACTCGACGCGCTGCTGGCGCTGGCCCAGGCCGGCATCGGCGAACTGGTGGAGAAGCAGCGCCAGGCGCTGGCCGGCTGAGCCGCGGCGCGCGCGCGCCGCACCGACATCGACGACGCCTTACGCGGGCGGGCAGGAAAAGACGGCGGGCGATGGGGGATCGATCCTCTTCGCTCGTTATCTCTTTCCTCCCGCCCGTTCGCATTGGCGCCCATCCCGGCAAAACCCCGCTTCCGCCGCGCCCGGCGCGCGCACTGCATCGCAGTTCGCGCGGCGCGCGCTGAACTTTCCGGCGCCGGGGGCGTTCAATCGCCTGGACGCCGCACCGGCGCGCCTCGATCCGCACGGCGCTCGTGCCGTATCGGCGCGCGCATCGGCGCGGTTCGCGCGGCGCGTGCGCCGCGCTGTCGTCCGGCCGGCGGGTGCGCATCGCGCGCCGGTCGGGATCGCAAGGTTTTCCCTCGTTCGCAAGGCCTACCCATGAATCGCAGCATCGGCAGCATCACCCTGGTCGTGGACGACTACGACCGCGCCATCGACTACTACACCCGCGCGCTCGGCTTCGCCCTGCTCGAGGACATCGACCTGGGCGGCGGCAAGCGCTGGGTGCGGGTGGCGCCGGCCGCCGGCGCGCAGACCGCGCTGCTGCTGGCGCAGGCCGCCGACGAAAACCAGCGCGCGCGCATCGGCGACCAGACCGGCGGCCGGGTCGGCTTTTTCCTGCACACCGACGACTTCCATCGCGACCACGCCGCGATGCGCGGCCACGGCGTGCGCTTCCTGGAATCTCCGCGCGTCGAGACCTACGGCACGGTCGCCGTATTCGAAGATCTGTACGGTAATCGCTGGGATTTGCTGGAATTGAAAGCATGAAACTGGTGCTGGCCAGCAGCAACGCCGGAAAGCTGGTGGAGCTGCGCGACCTGCTCGGCGCCACCGGCATCGAACTGGTGGCGCAATCGGACCTGGGGGTCGAGGACATCGAGGAAACCGGCAGCACGTTCGTCGAGAACGCGCTGCTCAAGGCCCGGCACGCGAGTGCGGTCACGGGCCTGCCGGCGCTGGCCGACGATTCGGGCATCTGCGTGGATGCGCTCGGCGGCGCCCCGGGCCTGTACTCGGCGCGCTACAGCGGCCGCCACGGCGACAACGAAGGCAACATCGACAAGCTGCTGGCCGCGCTCAAGGATGTGCCCGACGAACGCCGCGGCGCGCATTTCTATGCCGTCATCGTGGCCCTGCGCCACGCCGGCGACCCGCGCCCGATCATCGCCGAGGGCGTCTGGAACGGCCGCATCCTGCACCAGCGCCAGGGCACCCGCGGCTTCGGCTACCAGCCGGTGTTCCTCGATACCGAACACGACATTTCCGCCGGCGAGATCGACGACGCGCTGAAGAACCGGGTCAGCCACCGCGCCCGCGCCCTGGCCGCGCTGCGCGAGCGCCTGCCGGAGCTGGGCCGGTGAACCGCATGCTGCGCGCCGACGCCCCACATCGCCGCGCATTCCGCACCGGCGGCCACACCGTGGCCACGGTCGCGGTGCTGTACCTGCTGGCCCTGCCGATCGCGGTATGGATCCGCCAGGACGGGCTGCAGACCGGCGCCACCGACTTCGCCAGCGAGTTCCGCTTCGCGCTGTGGCTGCTGGCCGCGCTGGTCGGGCTGGTCGCCTCGGCCGCGGTGCAGCGGGTCAGCCTGGGCGCCGTCGCCGGCGGCGCCATCGGCTACGCCAACATCACCAGCCTGCACCGCACCCGCACGTTCGAGCCGGGCGAAGTGCAAAGCATGTCGCTGCACCGGGCCAAGGACGGGCGCCTGCGCCTGACCTCGACCCTGGAACTGCGCCTGGCCCCGGCCGCGCACCGGCGCTGGACCACGGTGACCCTGTTCGACGGCGACATGTCCGGCGACGGCCGCGCCGAGCCGCTGGCCTCGATCATCCGCCAGGTCGTGCAGGCGCGGCCGGAGGTTTCGCTGGACACCAATCTGCGCGCGCTGCTGGCGGCGCGGCGCTACGGGGCGGCGCTGGACCGTTGAGGCCGGGCCGGAGCAGGCGGCAGCGCCGGCCCCTCGCGTCCCGGCCACGCCCCTCATTGCCTTCCCGCCCCGCGCCCCAATCCCGCCCCACCCGTGCCGGCCCTGCCCCGGCCCGCTAAACTGCGCGCCTTCCCCTGACCGATTGCCGGGCCTCCGCCGCCCGGCGCCCGCCCCTTGAGCGTCGCCCTCGTTCCCCCGCCGCTGTCGCTGTACGTGCACCTGCCGTGGTGCGTGCGCAAATGCCCGTACTGCGATTTCAACTCGCACGAGGCCCGCGGCGCGCCGCCGTTCGCGGCCTATGTCGATGCGCTGGTCGCCGACCTGGAGCACGACCTGCCGCTGGTCTGGGGCCGCACCGTGCACAGCGTGTTCTTCGGCGGCGGCACCCCGAGCCTGTTCCCGCCGGAGGCGATCGACCGCTTCCTGCAGGCCGCCAGCGCGCGCCTGCGCTTCGCCCCGGGTGCCGAAATCACCCTGGAAACCAACCCGGGCACGGCCGAGCACGGCCGCTTCGAGCTGTACAAGGCGGCCGGGGTCAACCGGCTGAGCTTCGGCGTGCAGAGCTTCGACGACGGCTGCCTGCAGCGGCTGGGCCGGATCCACGGCAGCGCCGAGGCCGAGGCCGCGGTCAAGCTGGCCCAGGACGCGGGCTTCGACAATCTCAACCTCGACCTGATGTACGCCCTGCCCGGCCAGACCCTGGCCATGGCCGAGTACGACCTGGAGCGGGCGTTCGCGCTGGAACCGGCGCACCTGTCGCACTACCAGCTGACCCTGGAGCCCAACACCGTGTTCGCGGCGCGCCCGCCGCAGGACCTGCCCGACGAGGACAACGCCTGGGACATCCAGGAGCACTGCCAGGCCCTGCTGGCGCAGCGCGGCTACGGCCAGTACGAGGTCAGCGCCTACGCCCGGCCCGGCCGGCAGTGCAAGCACAACCTCAACTACTGGCGCTACGGCGACTACCTCGGGATCGGCGCCGGCGCCCACGGCAAGATCAGCCTCGGCGCCGAGCAGGCGATCGTGCGGCGCTGGAAGCTCAAGCATCCCGCCGCCTACCTGGCCCAGGCCGGCACCGCCGCGGCGATCGGCGGCGACGACCGGATCGCGCCGGCGCGGCGGCCGTTCGAATACATGCTCAATGCGCTGCGGCTGGTCGAGGGGTTCTCGCTGGATTCGTTCGAGGCCTCCACCGGTCTGGGCCGCGACGCGATCGCCGCGCAGCTGGACGAAGCCATGGCCGCGGGCTGGCTGGAGCGCGACGGCGACCGGGTCCGCCCGACCGAACTGGGCCGGCGCTTCACCAACGACGTGGTGGCGCTGTTCCTGGGCGAGGAATCGCCGAGCGACGAGGCCGGGGCGACGCGCCTGCTTTGAACGCGCCGGCGTTGCGCGCGCCGGCTTCGAACCCGCTTGCCCCGGGCGCGCCGGCCGCGGACGAAACCGGCCGGGCTTGAGCCGGCCGCGGCCGCCGGCGAACTACCCACTGCGAGCGCCCGCCGCAAGCGCGGCCGCCGCGAACCGGCGCGGCCGCAGGCAGGCCCGGCAGCCGTGCCGCGGGCATCACGGCCCAGACACATCCCGGCACTGAGACTCGTTGCTGGCCGCCGCGTCGGGGACTACGCGTTTGTGCCAATGGTCGCCTCCTGTCGGCGCCCCGCCATGCCCGCTTCACTGGGCTGGGCGGGCACCGGGGAGGCGTGGTTATATTTCGCGGTCGTCAGTACCGAATGCACATGCCCGCCACGTTCGACCCCCTGGACGCCTCGCCTCGGGCCACTCTGGCCACGGCCGCGTTGCCGCGCCGTGTGCGCCGGCTGTTGGAACAGCTCTACGCGCTGGTCAGCGACGAGATCGCGCCGCAGATGGAACGGATGCTGGCCGAGTTCGAGCAGCAGCTGTTCCGCCAGGCCGATCAGGCGCGCAATCCGGGGCTGCAATCGGGGTATCTGGAAACGCTGCGGCTGGTGCGGTTGCGGCGGTCGGATTTGATTCCGCGGTATTTGGTGGGGTTGGAGGCGGAGCTGTCGCGGGTACGGGAAGGAGCGGCGGACGGCGCGTCGCGCTCGGTTGCGTCTGCGGCGCCTGAGTTTCGGGAGCTTCGGTTGGTCGAGGACAGCGAGATCGACGAAACCACCGTCCTGCGCAGCCTCGCCAGCCGCCACGAATCGCGTGCGGGCCTGGGCTTGTTGCTGCTGGGCCAGCGCTTCGGCGTGCTGGCCGGGGCGCCGGCGTTCGACAACGAACGCCTGCCGGTCGGCCCGCACCGGCTGATCCGTCGCTTCGCCCAGGCCTGCCAGCCGCTGCAGATCCCGCTGGAATCGCGGCTGGACCTGTACCGGGTGTTCGACCAGCAGGTGATGCTGGGCTACAGCGCCCTGGTCGAATCGATGAACGCCCTGCTGGCGCGCGACAACGTGCTGCCGAGCCTGTCGTTCGTGCCGCTGCGCGCGCGGCCGAGCGCGCAGGACAAACCCGCGCCGCGCGCCGAAGCCGCGGCCGAAGCGGACACCGCGGCCGAACCCGCGCGCGAACGCGCCGCCGCGCCGGCCCCCGCCGCCGGCCCGCGCCCGCACACCGCCTGGACCACGGCGCCCGCCGCGCCGGCCGGCGACGCGCTCGACTTCGCCACCCTGCAGCGCTGGCTGTCCGAACGCCGCGAGCTGGTCGAAAAGCTGCGCCCGCGCCCGCCGCAAGCCGACGCACCGCAGCCGCCGCCGGCCCTGGCCACCGGCGAGCTGATCGAACTCATCGCCGGCCTGGACGAGGCCGCCGGCCGCGGCGCCCAGCCGCTGCGCAAGATCGCCGACCTGCGCCAGGCCCTGCTCGCCCAGCGCCGCGCCGCCGGCGCCGAGGCCGCGCTGTCGCGCGAGGACGGCGACGTGTTCGAGCTGCTGGGCCTGCTGTTCGACGAGATCGAACAGCGCCTGCGCGGCGACGCGGTGATCTCCAACCTGCTCAACCGCCTGCAGACGCCGTTGCTGCACGCCGCCCTGCGCGACCGCTCGCTGCTGGCCGCCGACGGCCATCCGGCGCTGCAGTTGCTCAACACCGTGGCCGAGGCCGGCGCGCGCTGGACCCCGGCCGAAGAAGCCGACCCGCAACTGCACGAGCCGCTGCGCCAGGCGGTCGAGCATGTGGTCGAGCAAGGCGGCTCGACGCAGGCGTTCGACTCGGCCAACCAGCGCCTGCAGGAGCACCTGCACGCGCTGGCGCGCAAGGCCGAGGTGGCCGAGCGCCGCCACGTCGAGGCCGCGCGCGGCAAGGAAAAATTGGAATTGGCCAAGCGCCGCGCGCAGCAGGCGCTGGAACACACCGTCGCCGGCCAGCGCCTGCCGCGCTTCGTCCAGACCCTGCTCAACCAGGCCTGGACCGACGTGCTGACCCTGACCCAGCTGCGCCACGGCGAGGACTCCGAGGCCTGGCAGCGGCAGTTGCAGATCACCGGCCAGATCGTCGCCGCCAACCAGGCCGGCAGCACCACGCGGCTGCACGGCCTGGACGGCGACATCGAGCACGCGCTGACCCTGGTCGGCTACCACGGCGACGACGCCCGCGCGATCGCGCGCCAGCTGACCGTCGGCCCGGCCACCGGCGAGGACGCGGCCTCGCGCACCGAGCTGGCGATGAAGCTGCGCCAGCGCAACCGCCTGGGCGAGGACGGCGCGGCCGCCGCCGCGGCGCCGCCGCGCGCGCCGTTGCCGCCGCGCGACGAACGCGAGCAGGCCTGCTTCGAACGCCTGCGCGCGCTGCCGTTCGGCACCTGGTTCGAGTTCGTGCAGAACCAGCAGGGCGACGCGGTGCGGCGGCGGCTGTCGTGGTTCAGCCCGGTCACCGACAACGCCCTGTTCGTCAATCAACGCGGCCAGCGCGTGGCCGAGCACTCGCTCGACGCGCTGGCGCGGATGCTGGCGCGCGGGCAGGCGCGGATCGTCGAGCAGGAGCGCAACCGCCTGGTCGACCGCGCCTGGCACGCCGCGCTGGACGCGCTGCGCGGCTTCGGCGGCCGCGGCCGCGACGAGCCGGCGGAGCGGCCGGCATGAACGACGAATTCCGCCGCGCGCGCCGGCGCCGCATCGTCGAGACGGTGCAGGTGATCGACACCATGACCGAGCAGGTGGTCGGCCACCTGGGCAACCTGTCGGAGACCGGCATGATGCTGATCGCCAGCATGCCGCTGGCCGACGACGCGCTGTACCAACTGCGTTTCGACCTGCGCGACGCGCCGCGGCAGGCGCCGATCGAAGTCGGCGCGCACCTGCTGTGGCAGGACCGCGCCAGCATGCCCGGACAGACCTGGGCGGGTTTCCGCTTCATCGCCATGCCCGAAGACGGAATGGCGCAGCTGCGGCATTGGCTGGATTCGCCGGGCGGGAGCTTCGAGTAGGCGGCTGTACGGCGACCTGAGCGGAAAGCATCGGGGCTGAAGCCGCTCCCACAACAGCCAAAGCATCGGGGCCGAAGCCCTTCCCATAACAACCAAAGCAGCTGGGCTGAAGCGCCTCCCGCAGCGGCCCTGGCTCGAGGCCGGCGCGGCTTTTGTGGGGGGCATTCAGGCCCGACGCTTTTCGGCCGGATCGCCGCGAACGCCCCCGGCCAATCCCCCGCCCGCGCAAGCCCCGCCCCGCGCGGATGCGGCAGAATGGCGATCCCCGGCCCTGTGGCCCGCAACCCGCCCGATGCCATGAACGCTCCCGCCGCCGCCCCCGCCGACCTCTACGCGCAGCACTTCGCCGAGCAGCAGCGCCGCGCCGCGGAAGCGCTGGCGCGCGGCGGCTTCGATCACCTGGTGGTCCCCAGCGGCACCCTGCACTACCAGGTCTTCGACGATCGCGACTATCCGTACGCGGTCAATCCGCAGTTCAAGGCCTGGGTGCCGCTGGTGCGCAACCCCGGCAGCTGGCTGGTGTTCACCCCCGGCGCGAAGCCCAAGCTGGTCTACCTGCAGCCCTTCGACTACTGGCACGTGGTGCCGCAGGCGCCGAGCGGGCCGTGGGTCGATCACTTCGAAGTGATCGTGATCCGCGAGCCGGCCGATGCGCTGGCGCACCTGCCCAAGGACCCGGCGCGCTGCGCGATCCTCGGCGAGCCGCAAAGCGCGCTGGGCGGATTCGCGCCGAACAATCCGCAGCCGGTGATCGACTACCTGGAATACCACCGCGCGTTCAAGACCGCGTACGAAGTGGCGATGATGCGCGAAGCCACGCGCAAGGGCGTGCGCGCGCACCGCGCCGCCGAAGCCGCGTTCCGCGCCGGCGCCAGCGAGTTCGACATCCACCTGGCCTACTGCGCCGCCGCGCGCCAGGACGCCAACGAATTGCCGTACGGCAACATCGTCGCGCTCAACGAAAACGGCGCGGTGCTGCACTACATGGACCTCGGCCGCGAAGCGCCGGCGCAATCGCGCAGCTTCCTGATCGACGCCGGCGCCAGCCACGCCGGCTACGCCTGCGACATCACCCGCACCTACGCAAGCGATACCAACGGCGAGTTCCAGGCGCTGATCGACGCGGTCGACGCGGCCCAGCAGCGCATGTGCGCGCAGGTGCGCGCCGGCTTCGACTACAAGCAGCTGCACCTGGACGCGCACCTGGCCCTGGCCGGCATCCTCAAGGACTTCGGCGTGCTGAAGATCTCGCCGGAAGCGGCGGTGGCCAACGGCGTCAGCGGCGTGTTCTTCCCGCACGGCATCGGCCACGGCATCGGCCTGCAGGTGCACGAGGTCGCCGGTTTCGCCGCCAGCGACCGCGGCGGCCGCATCGACAAGCCGGCCGGGCATCCGTATCTGCGCCTGACCCGCACGCTGGCGCCGGGCATGGCGGTGACGATCGAGCCGGGCCTGTACTTCGTCGACCTGCTGCTGGAAGGCCTGCAGCGCGGCGAACACGCCGATGCGGTGGACTGGGCGCGGATCGATGCGTTCCGCCCGTTCGGCGGCATCCGCATCGAGGACGACGTGGTCTGCACCGACGCCGCGCCGATCAACCTGACCCGCGAAGAATTCGCCGCGGCGGCTTGAGCGCCGCCCTCTCCTGCAACGGAGCGCCTGCATGAGCGAGACCCGCGATCCCTTCCTGGCCGCGCTCGACGCCTATGCCGCGGCGGTCGCGGCCAAGGACGTCGACGCGTTCGCCGCGCTGTACGCCCACGACGTGCACGTGTTCGACATGTGGGGACGCTGGGAACTGCGCGGCCTGCCGGCGTGGCGGGCGATGGCGCAGGAGTGGTTCGGCTCGCTGGGTACGGAAACCGTTGAGGTGACCTACTCGCAGGCGCAGTCGCAGGCAGGCGCGGAACTCGCTCACGGGCATGCGGTGCTGACTTACGCGGCGCACGCGGCCGACGGCACGCCGCTGCGTTCGCTCGACAATCGCATCAGCCTGGCGTTGGCGCGGCGCGATGGAGAATGGAAGATCGTGCATGAGCACACCTCCGCGCCGGTCGATCATGGCAGCGGCAAGGCGATACTCAAGCGCGATGGGGCCGAGTAAGCGCTTCGGTCCTCGCAGGCAGGCGTCCGCTCTTGTGGGAGGGCCTTCAGGCCCGACGCTCTTGTTCCGGATCGCGGCGACCCGGCCGAAAAGCGTCGGGCCTGAAGGCCCTCCCACTCAAGCAAACGCAGTCGGGCCCTGATCTCAGCCCTCCCGCTCTCCGACCCGCCTTACCAGACCTCGAACGTCCGCCCGCTCTGCACGCCCTCGACGCTGCGCCGGTACGCCAGCGCCGCGCGCGCGGCCGGCACCGGCTCGAAACCGGGGAAGAACGCGCCGTAAGCGTCCATCGATTCGGTCAGCACGCTCGGGCTCACCGCGTTGATGCGCAGGCCGCGCGGCAGTTCGCAGGCGGCGCCGGCGACGAAACCCTCGATCGCGCGGTTGACCGCGCTGGCGTTGGCGCCGGCGCGGATCGGCTCGGCCGAAACGATGCCGGTGGTCAGGGTGATCGAGCCGCCATCAAAGAGGTGATGCTGGCCCAGCAACGCCAGCCGCACCTGGCCGAGCAGCTTGTCGTTGAGGCCGATGGCGAAGTCGGCCGGTTTCATCTCGCTCAGCGGGCCGAAGTGCAACGCGCCGGCGGCGGAGACGATGGCGTCGAGCTTGCCGGTCTTGCGCAGCAGCGCCTCGACGCTGGCGTCGTCGGTGATGTCGACCGGGTACTGCGCGCTGCTGCGGCCGGCGGCGAGGATTTCGTGGTGGGACAGGGTCTGGGCGATGGCGCGGCCGAGGGTGCCGCTGGCGCCGACGAGCAGGATCTTCATGGGGGAAACGTCCGGGTGGGAGAACAGGCGTCCAGTCTGCGCGCCGGGGCGTGCACGGTGAATGCGCTAGCATTTCGCGCTCCCCTAACCCTGAGTTAGCCATGGACCTGCTGCGCGCGATGGCGGTGTTCGTCTCGGTCGCCGACACCGGCAGCTTCGCCGCCGCCGCGCAGGCGCAACGGCTGTCGGCGGTGATGGTCGGCAAGCACGTGCGCCAGCTCGAAGAACGCCTCGGCGCGCGGCTGCTGCAACGCGACACCCGCAAGCAGCGCCTGACCGAGGCCGGCGCCGCGTTCCTGGCCGAGGCGCGGCAAGTGCTGGAGCAGGTGCGCCGCGCCGAGACCGTGACCGAACGCCTCGGCGACGGCGCGCGCCCGCGCGGACACCTGCGGGTCAGCGCGCCGCTGACCTTGGGCACGGCCGCGGTCGCGCCGCTGGCGACGGCCTACCTGCGCGCCTACCCCGACGTCAGCATCGACCTCGCCCTGGAGGACCGCACCACCGACCTGATCGCCGAGGGCTACGACGCCGCGATCCGGATCGGCCCGCTGCCCGATTCCGACCACCTAGTGGCGCGGCCGCTGCGGCCGTACCGGATGATGGTGTGCGCGGCGCCGTCCTACCTGCGCGAGCGCGGCACGCCGGCGAGCCCGGCCGAACTGGTCCGGCACAGCTGCCTCAACCATCTGCTGTGGCATCCCAACGCCGGCTGGCGCTTCGCCAGCCTCGGCGGCGAGGCGCTGCGCCTGCACGGGCGTTTCGCCTCCAACCACGGCGAAGCGCTGCGGCGCGCGGCGCTGGACGGCTGCGGGATCGTGCTGCAACCCGAAGTGCTGCTGGCCGACGACATCGCCGCCGGCCGCCTGGTGGCCTTGTTCCAAGACGACCTGCCGCCGCCGCGGCCGGTGCATCTGCTGTATCCGCGCGACCGCCAACCGCTGCCGAAGCTGAGCCGCTTCGTCGAGCTGGTGATGGACACCTTGGGCCCGCGCGAATGACCGGGCTTGCCCGGTAGGAGCGGCGCAAGCCGCGACCGCGCCACCTCGCTCGCGGCGAAGCTTGCGGCGCAGCTGCGTTGTCGCGGTCGCGGCTTGCGCCGCTCCTACAGGGGTTTCCTTGCGGCTTTCGCGGGACGTCATCCCCGCGAAAGCGGGGATCCGGAAACTTCAGAGCCATGCATGGATGAAGCCCTGGATGCCCGCCCGCGCGGGCATGACGACGATGGGGCGTGCGCGGCTCGTCGTACGCCCGCGCCGCCTCAAGCCTACGCCGCGCGCCGCTGCGCCATCAGCGCTTCGATCTCGTCGGCGCTGCGCGCGAGCCGCGCGGTCAGCACTTCGTGGCCGTCCTTGGTGATCGCCACGTCGTCCTCGGTGCGGATGCCGATGCCGCGCCAGCGCGGCTCCACCGTGCTGTCGTCGGGCGCGACGTACAGGCCCGGTTCGATGGTGAACGCCATGCCCGGCTCGAGCAGGCGCGATTCGCCGTCGATGCGGTATTCGCCGACGTCGTGCACGTCCATGCCCAGCCAATGCCCGGTCTTGTGCCGGTAGAACCGCTTGTAGCCGCCGTCGGCGAGGTTGCGTTCCAGGCTGCCCTTGAGCAGGCCCAGCCGCAGCAGGCCTTCGGTCAGGGTCTCGACCGCGGCCAGGTGCCCGGCTTCGTACGCCAGGCCCGGCCGCGCCTGCGCCAGCGCCGCGGCCTGGGCCGCGCCGACCAAATCGTGCAGCGCGCGCTGTTCGGCGCTGAAGCGGCCGTTGACCGGAAAGGTGCGGGTGATGTCGGCGGCGTAGCCGCGATATTCGGCGCCGGCGTCGATCAGGATCATGTCGCCGTCGCGGGCCTGGGCGCTGTTGGCGCGGTAGTGCAGCACGCAGGCGTTGGCGCCGGCGCCGACGATGCTGCCGTAGGCGGATTCGGCCTCGTGCCGGCGGAACACGCATTCGATCTCCGCCTGCAGTTCGTATTCGTGCACGCCCGGCCGCGCCGCGCGCATCGCCGCCTCGTGGGCGAGCACGCTGATGTCGGCGGCGCGCTGCATGAAGCGCAGTTCGTCGCGGTCCTTGAACAGCCGCAGTTCGTCGAGCAGGTGGCCCAACTCCAGGAATTCGTGCGGCGGCTGCGCACCGTGGCGCACCATCGCCCGCACCCGGTTGAGCCAGCCGATCAGTTTGAGGTCGAACTCGGCGTCGCGGCCGAAGTGGTAGTACACCCGCGAGCGGCCTTCCAGCAGCCCGGGCAGGATGTCGTCGAGGTCGGTGATCGGATACGCGTCGTCCAGGCCGAACGCCTCGACCGCGTCCTCCGGGCCGTAGCGCGGCCCGTCCCAGGCTTCGCGCTCGCGGTCGCGCTCGCGGCAGAACAGCAGCACTTCGCCGTGCGCGCGCCCCGGCACCAGCACCAGCACCGACTCGGGCTCGGGGAAGCCGCTGAGATAGCTCAGGTCGGAGTCCTGGCGGAACGGGTAGTGGGTGTCGCGGCTGCGGATCAGTTCGTGCGCGGACGGCACCACCACGATCGCGTCGGGGCCGGCCATTTCCATCAGCTGCCGGCGCCGGCGCGCGTACGCCTTGGCCGGCATGGTCAGCGCCGCCAGCATCTCAGTTCAGCCGCTGGCGGTGGCGCGCGGCCAGGGCCACGTCGCCGTGCAGGCCGAGCGCGGCGACGCGGACGAATTCCTCCAGTTCCGCCAGCGCTTCCTCGTCTTCTTCGTCGCCCTCTTCCTGCGGCGCGGTGGCGGCGAACTTGGCCAGGTCGCCGAGCGCCTCGCGGCTTTCCTCCGACAGGTTCGGCGCCGCGCCCGCGGCCAGGCCGAAGCCGCCGAGGAAGCCGCGGCACCAGTCGAACAGCGCGCCGCTGCGCTCGCTGAGCGAGGCCTGGGCGTCGGGCAGCAGCAGTTCGAAGCCGAATTCGGCGTCGCCGATCTGCGCGACCGTGGCCACGCGCAGGCGGTCGAGCGCGCCGCCGGCGGCCGGGGTCGCGGCGGACGGGTCGGCGAGCACGCGCGCCGGCCATTCGCGCACGTCGGCGCCGCCGCCGGCGAGCCAGCCGCACAGCGCGCCGTGCAGTTCGGCGGCCGAAGTGCTCAGGGTCAGGGCCAGGCTCTCGGCCTCGACCTCGGACAACAGGGGAAGGGAATTCGCGGGCACGGGCACGCCATCAGGGGGATTGCGGGCAGTTTAGCGCGCGCGCGGCTTGCCGCGCCGGCCCTCACGCGGCCTACACACCGGCCTCGCCGCAGCCGCGCCAGCGCACGGTTTCGCGCGCGGTTGCGCCGGCGCAGCACGACCGGGCCGCGCAAGTGCTTGTTGCCGCCATCGGCGCCTGCCTACACTGCGGCTCTTGCGTGCCTGCGCCACGGTGTCCGTGCGTCCCTCGTCCCCCGCCGCCCTGCTGACCGCCGTCTTGATCGCCCTGCTGTCGTGCGCGGCGGCGTGGCCGCAGCGCGTGGCGGCGGCGACGCGCGATTTCTACTTCTCGCGCCTGGGCAGCGAGCTGGGCCTGAGCCAGAACTCGGTCACCGCCTTCGCCCAGGACGCGCACGGCTTCGTCTGGGTCGGCACCCAGGGCGGCCTGCACCGCTACGACGGCCAGCGCTACCTCGCCTACCGCCACGATCCGCGCGACCCGGCCAGCCTGCCCGACAGCTACATCACCGCGCTGGCGCTGGACGGCCAGCGCGCGCTGTGGGTCGGCACGCATTCGGAATACCTGGCGCGGCTGGACCTGGCCAGCGGCAGCATCCACCGCTACGGCGCGCCGGAGTCGCAGGCCGGGCGCCAGGTGGTGTCGCTGCTGCCGTGGCGCGAGCAGGTGCTGATCGGCACCCTCGCCGGGCTGGAGCGGCTGGACCCGCAGACCGGCACGCGCGAGCTGCTGCTGGCCCTGCCCGGCGAAGCCACCCGCCCGGCGCCGTGGCAGGGCTTGGCCGAGGGCCGCGACGGCAGCGCCTGGTTCGCCAGCGCCGCCGGCCTGCACCGCATCCGCGTCGACGGCCGGGTCGAGCGCATCGGCGCGGCGATCGCGCTGCGCAGCGTGCTGATCGACCGCCGCGGCGTGCTCTGGGCCGGCGCCGGCGACGGCCTGTACCGGCTCGACGGCCGTACCGGCGTGCTGGTCAAGATCGAAGACGAGGCCCTGGCCGGCCTGCGCGACGCGCGCGCCCTGGCCGAGGCGCCCGACCACCGGCTGTGGATCGCCGGCTTCGGCACCGGCCTGTACCGCTACGACCCGCAGACCGGCCACAGCCAGCGCGTCCACGCCGAGCCCGGGGTCGAGGCGAGCCTGCCGGAAGACACCGTCGATGCGCTGATGATCGACCACGGCGGCCTGTTGTGGGCCGGCGGCGTGTTCCGCGGTGTGGCCGTGGCCGATCCGCGCGGCACCCGTTTCAGCTATGTGCTCGACCTGGAAGACGCGCGCCCGGACCGCGCCGCCGCCGACGCCAGCATCCGCGCCCTGGCCCAGGACGACAGCGGCGCGATCTGGATCGGCACCGACAACGCCCACCTGCGCCGCTACGACCTCTCCGGCGACCGCTTCCAGGACATGACCTCGCTGCTGCCGGCGAACGCCCGCCAGGTCGCGGCGATCGCGCGCCAGCCCGAAACCGGGCCCGCCGGCGCCGCCGTCCAGGCCGCCGCTGCCGCCGAAGCCGCGCCCAAGCCGGCGCCGCCGGGCCGATTGTGGCTGGCCACCTCCGGCGGCCTGCTGCGGCTGGACCCGGGCACCGGCCGGATCGAGCCGGTCGACCTGCGCGGCTACAAGGACGCCGCCCTGCGCAGCCTGCGCTTCGCCCGCGACGGCAGCCTGTGGCTGGGCAGCGACGACATCGGCGCGCTGCACTACCTGCCCGACAGCGGCGTGCTGGTGCGCTACGCCTACCGCGAGGGCGATCCCAAGGGCCTGAGCCATCCGCGCGTCAACGCGATCCTGGAAGACCGCAACGGCCGCATCTGGTTCGGCACCGGCGACGGCCTGGACCTGCTCGACCCCAAGACCGGCTACCTGCGCCACTACCGCCACATCACCGACCAGGCCGACAGCCTGCCCGGCAACGTGGTGCGCGCGCTGCACCAGTCCGCCGACGGCTCGATCTGGGTCGGCACCCCGGCCGGGCTGAGCCGGGTGGTGGAATTCGGCGACGGCCGCATCCGCTTCGAGCACCCGCTGGCCGAAGTGCTCGGCGACCACCCGGTGCCGGTGGTGTTCACCATCGCCGAGCGGCCCGACGGCCGGCTGTGGCTGGGCACCGACACCGGCATCCTGCGCTTCGACCCGGGCGCCTCGCTGGTGCGCCGCTACGGCCTGGCCGACGGCCTGCAGGACCTGGAATTCAACGCCGGCGCGGTCGCCGCGCTGGCCGACGGGCGCCTGGCCTTCGGCGGCGTGCGCGGGCTCAACCTGTTCGATCCGGCGCGCATCGCCGACTCGCGCTACACCCCGCCGGTGCGCCTGCTCGGCGCCTGGATCGGCTCGGACACCAGCGCCGGCTCCAGCGCGCTGTGGCAGTCGTCCAAGCTGGAGATCCCCGACGGCGCCGGCATCCTGCGCCTGCGCATCGGCGCGCTCGACTTCGGCCCCAACAGCGGCATCCGCTATCGCTACCGCATGGACGGGTTCGACCGCGACTGGATCGACAACGGCCCGCGCCAGGACATCACCTACACCCGCCTGCCGCCGGGGCGCTACCTGTTCCGCGCCCAGTCGACCAACCGCGACGGGGTCTGGAACACCCAGGAACTGACCATCCCGGTCGGCGTCGACCCGCCGCTGTGGCGGCACCCGCTGGCGATCGCCGCCCTGGCGCTGGCCGCGCTCGGCCTGCTGCTGAGCTTCGGCTGGCGCTGGCACCGCACGCGCCAGCGCGAACGCGGCTACTTCACCCAGATCCGCGAACGCGAGGAGCGCCTGAAGCTGGCGCTGTGGGCGTCGGGCGAACAGTTCTGGGACTACGACCTCAAGCGCCGCGAACTGCACCGCATGCGCGTGGACGACCACAACGCGCAATCGCCCGAGATCGGCGTGCAGGCCGACATCGCCGACGACCACGAGATCCATCCCGACGACCTGCCGCGGGTCGCCGAGCTGCTGCGCAAGCACCTCAAGGGCGACGCCGCGCTGTTCCTGTCCGAGCACCGCATGCGCACGCCCAAGGGCGACTGGGGCTGGGTGCGGGCGCGCGGCCGGGTGGTCGAGCGCGACGGCGAAGGCCATCCGGTGCGCGTGGCCGGCACCGGCCGCGACGTCACCGCGGTGCGCAGCGCCGAGCGCGAACGCCGCATCGCCAGCGAAGTGCTGCGCTCGATGGCCGAGGCGGTGGCGGTGTTCGACCGCGACTTCGTGTTCGTCTCGATCAACCCCGCGTTCTCGCGCATGACCGGCTATCCCGAGGGCGAGGTCATCGGCCAGACCACCGGCCTGCTCGACAGCCGCCAGCACGATCCGGAGTTCTATTCGGACATGCGCGACGAACTGCAGCGCAGCGGCCGCTGGTCGGGCGAGATCTGGCAGCAGCGCAAGGACGGCAACGAGTTCCTGTGCTGGCTGCAGGCGTCCATCGTGCTCGACAGCAGCGGCCAGCGCGGCCATTACGTGGCGGTGCTGACCGACATCACCGACCAGAAGCGCGCCGAGCAGGAACTGCGCTACCTGGCCAACTACGACACCCTCACCAGCCTGCCCAACCGCACCCTGCTGTCGGAGCGGCTGTCGCGGGCGATCGTGCGCGCGCGCCGCCACGGCCACCGCATCGCCCTGCTGTTCCTCGACCTGGACCGGTTCAAGGACATCAACGACTCGCTCGGCCACGCCGCCGGCGACCGCATCCTGCGCGCGGCCGCGGTGCGCCTGCAGGAAACCGTCGGCGCCGAACACACCGTCGCGCGCCTGGGCGGCGACGAGTTCACCGTGGTGCTGGAGAACCTGGACACGCCCGAGCAGGCCGAGGAGGTGGCCCGGCGCATCATCAAGGCGTTCGAGTCGCCGCTGGACTTCGACGAGCGCCACGACGTGGCGATCTCGCCGTCGATCGGCATCAGCGTCTATCCCGACCACGCCCAGGTGCCGACCGACCTGCTCAAGCACGCCGACACCGCGATGTACCAGGCCAAGGCCGCCGGCCGGCGCACCTTCATGCGCTACACCGAGGCGATGGACATCGAGATCCGCCAGCGCGCGACGATTTCCGCGGCGCTGCGCAAGGTGCTCGACCGCAACGAACTGCGGCTGGTGTTCCAGCCGCGGCTGTCGCTGCCGGAGGCGCGCATCACCGGCGTGGAAGCGCTGCTGCGCTGGCAGAGCGCCGAGTACGGCAACATCCCGCCGACCCAGTTCATCCCGCTGGCCGAGGAAAGCGGGCTGATCCTGGAGATCGGCGAGTGGGCGATGCGCGAGGCCTGCAACCGCCTGCGCCAGTGGCGCCAGCACGGGCTCGACCAACTGTCGGTGTCGGTCAACGTCTCGGCGATCCAGCTGCTGCGCGGCGACCTGCCGAAGATGGTCGCCCGCGCGCTCAGCGAAAGCGGCATCCCGCCGTGGCGGCTGGAGCTGGAACTGACCGAAAGCGTGGTCATGTCCAACGCCGCGCATACCTCCAACACCATGCAGGCGCTGCGCGAACTCGGCGTGGCGCTGGCGGTGGACGACTTCGGCACCGGCTACTCGTCGCTGGCCTACCTCAAGCGCCTGCCGATCAACACGCTGAAGATCGACAAGGAATTCATCAGCGACCTGACCCGCGATCCCGACGACGAAGCCATCACCACCACCGTCATCACCATGGCCCACTCGCTGGGCCTGAACGTGGTCGCCGAAGGCGTCGAGCTGGAAGAGCAGATGGAATTCCTGCGCGCGCACGGCTGCGACGAAATCCAGGGCTACTGGCTGGCCAAGCCGCTGGAAGCCGACGCCTGCCTGGCCTTCATCAAGCAGTGGCAGCCGCCGCAGAACGTGCGCGCCGCGTTCTGATCGCCTTCGCGGCGGGCCTGCGGGCCGGATGTTTTGCGCTGCCCGGCATGGCCTTCAGGCCCAAACGTCGCTGTTGTGGGAGGGCCTTCAGGCCCGACGCCTTTCGCTCAGGTCGCGGCGATCGGAAACAAGAGCTTCGGGCCTGAAGGCCCTCCCACAACCGCCCTCCCGCAACAGCGCTCCCGCAAGCGCTGCATCGCCGCGCGCCCCCAGGACCTTCCCTGAGGGTCTATGTGCGAACGCGACCGCGGTCACGCCCCGAGCGCGGCGCAATGCCGCACAACTCCCCTCGATTCGCATCCGGCAACGGCGGATCGACCGAACATTTCGGATTAGCCAATCCGGTCAATGTTCATCCGGACCTTCCACCAGGGAAAAGGCTTGACCCTGGACTATGGTCCAGACCGAACACTGGCGACGTACCGGGCGCCTTACGACATGGAGGTGGGGATTGAAGATCGGGGAGTTCGCGCAACGCGTCGGGGTCGGCATCGACACCGTCCGCTACTACGAACGGCAGGGCCTGCTGCCGCTGCCGATGCGGCAGATGTCGGGCTATCGGCGCTTCGAAACCAAGGACGTGGCGCGGCTGCAGTTCGTCCGCCGCGCCAAGAGCCTGGGCTTCACCCTCGCCGAGATCCGCGAACTGCTCGGCCTGCTCGGCAGCCGCGGCAGCGACATGGCCGGGGTCAAGGCGGCGACCACGCAGAAGCTAGCCGACGTCGAAGCCAAGCTCGCCGAGCTCGTGCACATCCGCGACCTGCTGCAAATGCTGCTCGATTCGTGTCCCGGCCGCGGTGCGGTCGAATGTTGTCCGATAGTCAACGCCCTGGAGGGAGAAAAGAACATGAGCGGTCCGCATCCATTGGAGAAACCGTCCGACGAGGCCGCAGCCCCGCAACGCAGCTGTTGCTCGGCCGCGCGCACCTGCGAGACGCAGGCCGCCGCCAGCGCGGTCGATCCGGTCTGCGGCATGCAGGTGAACATCGAAACCACGCCGCACCACGCCGTGCAGGCGGACGTGGGCTACTACTTCTGCTCGGCGCAATGCCGCCAGGAGTTCCTGGAATCCGGCGCGCCGGCCGCGCGCTGAGGCTCCAGGCACCAAGGGGACGGCCGCTCGCCCACGCCGGGCGGCCGTAGCGCACCGGGTCCGCATCGCATCGCATCGCGGCGGCCGGCGCGCCGTACGGGGCTTCACCGTTCAGACGCTGCAAAGACTTACCCAGGTCGCGACCGCATCGGTCGCGGCGCATCCGCCTGCGCGCCGCGATCGGGCCGCGCAGTCCTGCATCCGCCAGCCGAACCATCCATCCGCCAGCCCAGAGGGGAACACATGAGCGCCACCCGCATGATCCTCGACGACACCCACGCCACCGCTACGCCGCAGCCGCCGCCCGCGGCCCTGGCCGCGGCGCCCGACTCGCTCGTCCAGGCCCTGCGCCCGGACGCGTCCTACGCGCAACTCGCGCTCGCAACCGAGGAACTGCTGGCGCTGACCCGCCGCGGCCTGGGCGGCGACGCGCAAGCCTACGCGCAGTACCAGTCGATCCTGCTCGACCTGCACCTGCCGGCCGATCCGGCCAGCGAACCGACCCGGCGCTGGCTCGCCAGCCAGGTCTATCGGGTCGAAGACGAATTCGCCCCGGCGCTGCCGCAGTTCCAGCCGGTGCCGGTGGAACAGTTCCGCGCCGCCATCGATGCGGAAATCGAAGCGCGCACCCGCGTGCGCCACCCGATGTCGCAATACCTGTTCCAGGGGGAACCGTCCGCGCAGGACGTGCGCTTCTTCCTCGAACACCACTGGATCCGCTCGTACAACTTCTACAGCCTGCTGGCCGAACTGGCGTTCCGCTTCGAGGACATCCGCGACGCCTCGGTGTTCTACCGCAACCTGTACGGCGAAGCCGGCGCGGAAACGCCCGAGCGCGCCCATCCGGCGCTGCTGTCGAAGCTGATGGAGCACTTCGAGATCCCGCTGGAGATCGACTTCGCCGCGCTGCACCCGCTGGAAAAGGCCTACCTCAACAACCGCATCCGCTGCGTGCGCCACACCGACGTGGCCTGGGGCCTGTCGCTGCTGTACGCGGTCGAATCGGTCAGCTGCGTCAACCACCTGCGCATCTACGAGCTGCTGCAGCGCATGGGCGTGCCCGACGGCCCCAGCGAATTCCACCGCCTGCACGGCACCCAGGACGAGATCGACACCGAGGAGATGTGGGAGCTGATCGCCAAGTACGCGCAAAGCGAAACCTTCCAGCGCACCTTCATGCAATCGCTGGCCCGCCACTTCGACATCAACCGCGCCTACTTCGATCTGCTGTGGCGCCAGATGCAAGGCCCCTCCTTCCACTGAGCCCATGCCATGAACGCAGTCATGAACGCCACCATGCCCGCCAGCGCCGCCCCCAATCACTCGCTGCGCCAGCTCGACTCGCTGCAGAGCAACCGCGCCCGCATCCTCGCCCGCGCCCTGCATCCCGAAGCGCCGTACGCGCACCTGCAGACCGCCGGCAAGACCTTGTCGGAACTGGCCGAAACCGCGCTCAAGGGCGACGTTGACGCCCACCGCGAATACCAGAAGCTGCTGTACATCCTCTCGCTCAGCGACGACACCGCCACCGCGCTGACCCGGCGCTGGCTGTCCAACGAGGGCTACCGCATCGAGGAGCGCCACATCCCCGCCGCCGACGTGCCGCACGCGCTGTCGGAAGCCGAGTTCCTCGCCCGCATCGAGCAGGAAGTCGCCGCGCGCTCGCGCGAGAAGCACCCGATGTCGGAATACATCTTCGAAGGCCGCGCCAGCCGCGCGCAGCTGCAGGTATTCCTGCGCCGGCAGTGGTTCCGCACCTTCCGCCTGTACCGCGACGCCGCCGACCTGCTGGTCAACCTGGTCGACGTCGACGAAGCCGCCGCGCTGGGCCGCTATCTGTACGGCGAGCTGGGCGAAGAGAGCGAGCAGGGCTCGCACCCGCGCCTGCTCGCCAAGCTGCTGCGCGCGATCGGGCTGGACGCCGACTTCCAGGCGGTCAGCACCCTGCCGGAGGAGATCGCCTACCTCAACAACCGCGTGCGCAGCTTCCGCAACCCGGACGTGGGTTGGGGCCTGGCGGTGTTCTACATCACCGAGATCGTCGTGCCGGGCAACCACGAGAAGCTCTACAAGGCGCTGCTCAAGGCCGGGCTGAGCGAGGACGAGGCCGAGTACTACCGCATCCACGTCAGCCTGGTGCCGCCGCGGGCCAAGCGCGAGTGGTCACTGATCGCCAAGCGCCTGCCCGACCACGGTTTCCAGAAGTCGTTCCTGACCTCGCTGGCGCAGCACTTCCGGGTCGAGCGGGCGTACTACGACGCGGTCTGGGACGAGATGCGCAGCGTGCAGTAAGCCCCGCCGCGCCCCGCCAGCCCTTCACGAGCCAGCCGACCGAACCCGCCGCCATGCCCAGCCACGTGACCGAATCGCGCCTCTACGGCGGCGTCTACTCCGCGCCGGAGTTCGCCGCGGTGTTCTGCGACCGCAACCAGCTGCGCCAGTGGCTGGAAGTCGAGCGCGCGCTGGCGCTGACCCAGGCCGATATGGGGCTGATCCCGGCGCAGGCGGCGCAGGAAATCGACCGCGCCGCCTGCGCCGAGCAATTCGACCTGGTCGCGCTGGGCCAGGAAAACCGCCGCACCGGCCACATCCTGGTGCCGACCATCCGCGCCCTGGCCGAGCGCTGCAGCGACGGCTGGGGCGAATACGTGCACTACGGCGTGACCACCCAGGACATCCTCGACACCGGCCTGGTGCTGCAGATCCGCCAGGCCTGGGCGCTCACGCTGGCGCGGCTGGGCTCGATCCGCGCGCACCTGCTGGTGTTGGCGCGCGCGCACCGCAACACGCCGATGGTCGCGCGCACCCACGGCCAGCAGGCGCTGCCGACCACGTTCGGCTACAAGGTGGCGGTGTGGATCGACGAGATCGACCGCCACCTGCAGCGCTTCGACGAAGCCTACGAGCGGGTCATGGTCGGCAACCTCACCGGCGCGGTGGGCACCATGGCCGCGTTCGGCGCGCACGGCTTCGAACTGCAACGGCGCACCCTGGCCCGGCTCGGCCTGGGCGCGCCGCGCACCAGCTGGCACTGCGCGCGCGACCGCATCCTCGACGTGGCCGGCTTGCTGGTGCAGGTCGCGGTCACGATCGGGCGCATCGCCAACGAGGTCTACCACCTGCAGCGCACCGAGATCGACGAAGTCCGCGAGGGCGCGCCGGCCGGCAAGATCGGCAGCAGCACCATGCCGCACAAGCAGAACCCCTCGACCATCGACCTGATCAGCGCGCTGTCGCGGATGATCCGCGCGCAGATGCTGGCGCTCACCGACGCCGCCTTCCACCAGCACGAACGCGACGGCACCGCGTGGCGGATCGAATGGGCGGCGCTGCCGGAAATCTTCGTCTACGCCGGCGCGCTGCTGGCGCGCATGGACGAGGTGCTGGCCGCGGGCCTGGAGATCCGGGTCGAGCGCATGCGCAGCAACCTCGACCTGCTCGGCGGCCGGCTGCTGTCGGAGCGGGTGATGCTGGCGCTGGGCGAGCGGGTCGGCAAGCAGACCGCGCACGAACTGGTCCACGAAGCCTCCATGCACGCGCGCCACGGCGAACTGCCGTTCCGCGACGCGCTGCTGGGCGATGCGCGCATCCGCGGCGAATTCGCCCCGCAGGCGCTGGAGGCGCTGCTCGATCCGGTCACCTACGTAGGACTGGCGGCCGACATGGTCGACCTGGTCGCCGGCGACGCCGCCGGCCCGGGCGTACCCGACACACCGGGCGCAAGCGCACCCGGGCACTGAACGCAACATCGCAATCGCAAGCGTTTCCACCCCGCCACCGAGAATGGAAGGAATGCGATGGAACCCCAGACCCTGGTCCAAATCCCGCTGCCGCCGCCGGCGGCGTTCACCGCCCCGGCCCATTGCGCCGACGGCCACACCCACGCGCTGGCCGATTGCCGGCACGAACACAGCCACGTGCTCGACTCCAAGACCCACGGCGGCGGCTACGCCCACGCCGCCACCCGCGCGATCTTCTGCAGCCGCTGCCGGCTGCAGCGCTGGCTCGACGTGGAAGCCGCGCTGGCGATGGCCCAGGCCGACGTCGGCATGATCCCGCGCCCGGCGGCGCTGGAAATCCAGCGCCGCGCGGTGCTGCCGGCGATGGACCTGGAGCGCATCGCCGAAGGCGTGACCCGCACCGGCCACTCGCTGATGCCGTTGCTGCACGCGCTGCAGGACGCCTGCAGCCCCGAGGCGCGCGAGTTCATCCACTACGGCGCCACCACCCAGGACATCCAGGACACCGCGCAATCGCTGGAACTGCGCGACGTGCTCGACACCCTCGACGAAGCGCTCGACGGCCTGCTCGCGCGATTGGCGACGCTGGCCGACCGCCATCGCCATTCGGTGATGGTCGCGCGCACCCATTCGATCCCGGCGCTGCCGACCACCTTCGGGCTCAAGGTCGCCGGCTGGATCGACGAACTGCTGCGCCACCGCGACCGCCTGCGCCAGGCGCGCCAGCGCGTGCTGGTGGTGCAGCTGTTCGGCGGCGTCGGCACCATGGCCGCGTTCGGGCCCAAGGCGATGCCGCTGCTGGAAGCGTTCGCGCGCCGGCTCGGCCTGGACGTGCCGCTGGCCGGCTGGCACGTGGCGCGCGACCGCGTCGCCGAATTCGTCAGCACCCTGGCGATGATGACCGCGACCCTGGCGCGCGCGGCCGACGAGATCCGCACCCTCAACCGCTGGGAGATCGGCGAGGTCGAGGTCGGCTGGAGCGAGCACCAGATCGGCAGCAGCACCATGCCGCACAAGCGCAATCCCGAAGGCTGCGAGCAGGTCGTGGTGATGGCGCGGCTGGCCAAGGCCCAGGTCGCGCTGGCGCTGGACGCGATGATCCTGGAACACGAGCGCGACTACCGCGGCACCCGCCTGGAATGGTGCGCGGTCGCCGACGTCTCGCACTACGCGCTGATGGCGACCAGCCTGCTCACCGACACCGTCGCCGGACTCACCGTCAACGCCGCGGCGATGGAACGCAACGCGCGCGCGTTCAGCGACTCGATCTGCATGGAAGCGTTCGTGTTCGAGATGGCCGGCAAGCTCGGCAAGAGCAGCGCCTACGAAATCATCTTCGAGCTGACCCAAGCCTGCCAGCGCGACCGTGTGCCGATCCGCGAAGCGGTCGAGGCCGATCCGCGCGTGCTCGCCGCGGTCGGCGAGGGACGGCTGGCGCGGCTGTTCGAACCGCAGGCGCACCTGGGCATGGCCGCGACCATCGTCGACGGCGTGCTCGGCGAAGTCGGCCACCGCCGCTGAGCGGGCCGGCGCCTTTCATTCAAGCAAACACTCATCCGAGGGGACTACCGCAATGGCTGACGGCAACGCGATCGATACCGACAAGGTCGAGAAATTCTCGGCCCGGATCATGGAGGACTACGGCAACACCCTGCGCGGGGCGATGCTCTACATCGGCGACAAGGTCGGCCTGTTCAAGGCGCTGTGGCGCCTGGGCGCGGTGACCCAGGAGGAACTGGCGCGCGACACCGGCCTCAACGCGCGCTACCTGCGCGAATGGCTCGGCAGCATGGTCACCGGCGGCTACCTCGACTACGACCCGCAGGCGCGGCGCTACCGCCTGCCCGACGAGTTCGCGCCGGTGCTGGCCGACGAGGACTCGCCCTACTTCGCCGGCGGCATCCTGCAGTTGAGCGTGCCGTTCGTGAGCATGGCCCCGCGCATCGCCGAGGCCTTCCGCAACGGCGGCGGCGCGCCGGAGGAGGCCTATCCGCTGGAGACCTGGCAAGGCATGGAGCGCATGACCATGCCCTGGTACAAGCACCACCTGGTGCAGCGCTGGATTCCTTCGCTCGACGGGGTCGAGGACAAGCTGCGCGCCGGCGGCACGGTCATGGACTTCGGCTGCGGCAGCGGCCTGGCCGCGATCACCATGGCCCAGGCCTATCCGCAGGCGCGCGTGGTCGGCTGCGATTTCCACCTGCCGTCGATCGAACGCGCGCGCGCCAACGCCGCGGCGGCCGGCGTCGCCGACCGGGTCAGCTTCGAGGTCGCCGATTCCGACGTCCTGGTCGGGCAGACGTTCGACTTCGTGACCACCTTCGTGGTCATCCACGACGCCACCGATCCGCAGCAGATGCTGCGCGACCTGCGCGCGGCGACCGCCGACGACGGCACCTACCTGATGGTCGAGCTCAACCTGTCGGAGGAACTGCACGAGAACATGAACCTGTTCGGCCGGGTCATGTATCCGCAGAGCACGCTGTACTGCATGACCTGCTCGCTGTCGCACGACGGCGCCGGGCTGGGCGCGTTCATGGGCGAGAAGCGCGCCCGCGCCATGGCCAGCGAGGCCGGATTCGGCCGTTTCCGCAAAGTGCCGTCGGAGCGGCCGCCGCTGCCGGCGTTGTTCGAACTGCGTCCCTGAGCCGGGCGGCGCGGTCGCGCCCGGGCCGGGCCGGCGCGCGCCGGACTCGCCGCGGACGCGGCCGGCGCCGACGCCGGGGCCGGCCACGGCCCGCCCCGGCGCACGCTCCCGCGTTGTACAGGACCGCCGCACGGCCGGCCTCGCCACGCCGGCTGCGCGGCGGTCCGCCACGCGCCGACTGCGGCGCGCGGCCGGACCGGAGGCCGGCGGTCTCCCGTCCATCGCTTGATCCCGCTTGCGCTCGCCGCGCCCGCATCGCCGCTGAATGCGGCGGACCGACAGGTCCTGCCGTGCGCCGCGCCCAGCACACCGTCCCGCAACCGCGGCGCAACCGGCCGTGCGTCCGCCTTGACCGCCCCCGCCCGCTCCTGCCATCGTGCCGGGATGGATCGCGTCGAACTGATCGCCGAACTGCAAGCCGTGCTCGCCCGGGTCGATGAACTCGGCGACCGCGTGCGCCGGCTCAGCGACGAAAACCGCAGCCTGCGCCAGCAGCAGGAGCAACTGGTCGGCGAACGTTCGGCCCTGCTGGCCAAGAACGAGCAGGCCCGCACCCGCGTCGAAGCCATGATCGCCCGGCTCAAGTCGCTGGAGCAGCACACCTGAGCCCGTCCCCGCCGCAACCGCAGTCCCCCGAACTCGCCCATGAGCCTGCCCGCATGAGTACGACGAGCGAAGCCGTCAGCATCCGCCTGCTCGACCGCGAGTACACGGTCGGCTGCGAGCCCAACGAACGCGAGGACCTGCTCGCCGCCGCGCGCATGCTCGACGGCAAGATGCGCGAGATCCGCGGCGGCAACCGCATGGCCGCGCTCGACCGCGTCGCGGTGCTGGCCGCGCTCAACTTCGCCCATGAGCTGCAGCAGCTGCGCGGCGAAAGCGGCGGCCGCGAACGCGAGCTGGCGCGCACCCTCGACGATCTGCACCGCAAGCTCGACACCTTGTTCGACGCGGCCTCGCGCTGAAGCGATCGGGCGCTGGATCGTCGTCCCCGCATCGAAGCGGCGCCGCCGCCCGGCCGATCGCGCGCGCCGAACCGGCACGCCGCGCACACTGCATCCATCGTCGCTAACGCACACCGCGCGCATGCGCTGCGACGCTGCGCGACGCGCGTCACGCCGCGCCCCGTTCATGCCGCTCGACGCCGAGCGCATGAATCGTCGCCGACGAGCGGATTCGCCTGCCGGCACTCGCGCGCTATACTGCCCGCACGTCCTCTGCTGTGCGCGACGGCGTGCGCAAACATTCGCCTTGTCCCTTAATGACGACACCGGGGACGCGCCGGAAGCCTGGAGTGCAAGTCCGCCTAGCAGCGGGAAGCCCGAAGGCGTCCAAGCGTTCCCACTTGAACCCCGGGTTCAAGGTCGTTTCGCAAGCATCGCCATTGGCGGAGGACTACTTTTCCCGGAACGGGCGCGACGTCACCCCAGGTGATTTCGCGCCCGTTTCCTTATGTACGCGGGCCCGCCCTCGCCCCGCACCCACCATGCCGAGCCCCCCGACCGCATGACGGACGACCGCACTCTCCTGCGCCGCGAACTGCGCGCGCGCCGCCGCAACCTGCCCGCCGCCGCCCGCATCGGCGGCGCCGAAGCGCTCGCCGCGCAACTGCTGGCGCTGCCGTTCGCGCCGCAGTCGGGCTATGTCGCCGGCTACTGGGCCATGGACGGCGAAATCGCCCTGCACGCCTGGCAACTGCGGCTGCCGCGCGACTGCGTCTATTGCCTGCCGGTGCTGCACGCCGACCAGCGCCTGCGCTTCGCGCCGTGGCGCCCGGGCGATCCGCTGGCCGCCAACCGCTTCGGCATCCCCGAGCCGGCGCTGGCGCCCGAATCGCTGCTCGAACCCGAGCAGATGGGCCTGATCGTGCTGCCGCTGGTCGGGTTCGACGGCCGCGGCCACCGGCTCGGCATGGGCGGCGGCTGGTACGATCGCAGCTTCGCCTTCCGCCAACGCCGCCCCGCCCCGCCCTGGCTGGTCGGCGCCGGCTTCGAACTGCAGCGCGTCGAGCGCCTCGACGCCGCCGACTGGGATGTCGCGCTGGACGCCGTGTGCACCGAAGCCGGCAGCGTGGACTGCCGCTCCGCGCTGTACGCCTGAGATCCCCCAACCGCGATGCGACTGCCCCCGCATCCGAACCTTGCGAGCCCCCCGCATGACCGCACGACGCCGCTACTGGCTGATGAAGTCCGAACCGGACACCTTCTCCATCGACGACCTTGAACGCGTACGCACCGAGCCATGGAACGGCGTGCGCAACTACCAGGCCCGCAACTACATGCGCGACGGCATGAAAGTGGGCGACGGCGTTCTGTTCTATCACTCCAACACCGCGGTGCCCGGCATCGTCGGCCTGGCCACCATCGCCGCCGAAGCCTACCCGGACCCGACCCAGTTCGACCCCAAGTCCGACTACTACGACCCCAAGAGCACGCGCGAGAACCCGCGCTGGCTGCTGGTGGACGTCGCCTTCGAACGCAAGCTCTCGCGCACCATCGCGCTCGACGAGATCAAGGCCCGCGCCGACGAACTCGGCGAAGACTTCGCCCTGACCCGCCGCGGCAACCGCCTCTCGGTGCTGCCGGTGTCGGCCGCGCAGTGGAAGCTGTTGCTGGCGATGGAGTAACCGCCGCAGGGCGATGAAGGCGACGGGGAACGGCGGCGGGCCCGCGCTTGCGGCCCTTCCCCTCGCGGCCTGGTTCCCGTCTTTCCCCTCCACCCTCTCCAACCGATTGCGAACTACCAATGAGCGAACACAAGCGCCTGGCCGCCGAAAAAGCCATCGACTACATCGAAGACGGCATGATCGTCGGCGTCGGCACCGGCTCGACCGTCGCCTACTTCATCCAGGCCCTGGGCCGGATCAAGGAGCGCATCCAGGGCGCGGTGTCCAGCTCGGACCAGAGCACCGCGCTGCTGCGCGGGCTCGGCATCGAGGTGCTCGACCTCAACAGCGCCGGCCGGCTGTCGCTGTACGTCGACGGCGCCGACGAGTGCGACCCGAACAAGTGCCTGATCAAGGGCGGCGGCGCCGCGTTGACCCGCGAGAAGATCATCGCCGAGGCCAGCGCCAAGTTCGTCTGCATCGTCGATCCGTCCAAGCAGGTCAAGGTGCTGGGCAAGTTCCCGCTGCCAGTGGAAGTGATCCCGATGGCGCGCAGCCTGGTCGCGCGCCAGATCGTGGCGATGACCGGCGGCCAGCCGGTGTGGCGCCAGGACGCGGCCGGCAACGGCGTGGTCACCGACAATGGCAACGTCATCCTCGACGTCCACAACCTCGCCATCGCCGAACCGGTCAAGCTCGAGAACGCGCTCAACCAGATCCCCGGCGTGGTCGCGGTCGGCCTGTTCGCGCGGCGCAAGGCCGATGTCGTCATCGTCGGCGGCGAGCCGCCGGTGGTGCTGTAAGCCGCACGCCTTCGCGTATCGGCCCAACTGCCTGCAGGAGCGGCGCGAGCCGCGACCGCGAAACCGCACCTGCGACGCCAGCGTGCGGTTTCGCGGTCGCGGCTCGCGCCGCTCCTACAGGCGCCTCGCGTTCCCTCGCAAGTCGTTGATCGAAAACGAGTATCGCCCCCTGAGACCGCCCTGGCCGATGCTGTCTGTCCGCACCGGCTGCGCCGCCCGCCGCGCAGCGCGATACTGACGCCCCAAGCATGGCCCTGCCGCCGTGACCCTGCGCTGCCTGTTCGTCGACTTCAATTCCTACTTCGCCTCGGTCGAACAATTCGACCGCAAGGAGCTGCGCGGGCGCCCGGTCGGCGTGGTGCCGGTGATGGCCGCCACCACCTGCTGCATCGCCGCCAGCCGCGAGGCCAAGGTCCACGGCGTCAAGACCGGCACGCCGGTGCGCGAAGCATTGGAGCGTTGCCCCGACATCGCCTTGGTCGAAGCGCGGCCGGCGCGTTACGTCGAACTGCACCATCGCCTGATCGCGGCGATCCAGGACTGCATCCCCATCGACGGCAAGCCGCTGTCGATCGACGAAGTCGCCTGCCGCCTGATCGGCCGCGAACGCGAGCGCGACAACGCCGTGGCCATCGCGCACAGGATCAAGCGCACGCTGATCGAGCGCGAGCTGGACCCGATCCGCTGCTCGGTCGGCATCGCGCCCAACACCTTCCTGGCCAAGACCGCCTCCGACCTCGACAAGGTCGACGGCCTCACCGTGATCGAATCGACCGACCTGCCGCAGGCGCTGCACGGGCTGCAGTTGCAGGACCTGTGCGGCATCGGCCCGTCGATGCTGCAGCGGCTCAACGGCGCCGGCATCGACACGGTCGCGCAGCTCACCGCCGCGCCGCGCGAACGGCTCAAGGCGATCTGGGGCGGCATCGAGGGCGAGCGCTTCTGGGCGCAGCTGCGCGGCATCGAACCGCCGACGCGGCAACGCGCCGCGGTCGGCTCGGTCGGCCATTCGCACGTGCTCGACCCGCAGATGCGCAGCGCCGAAGGCATGCGTTCGGTGCTGTTCAAGCTGCTGGCGAAAGCGGCGATGCGGCTGCGCCAGGAAGGCTGCAAGGCGCGCGGGCTGAGCCTGCACGTGCGCTTCGTCGGCCGCGAGCAACGCTACAGCCGCGACCTGTCGTTCGCGCCGCTCGACGACAGCCCCACCTTGCTGAAGCTGATGACCGACGCGCTGGAACCGCTGCTGCGCGCCGCCGCCCGCGGCCGCTGGAGAGTGGAGCGCTTCCCGCCGCTGTCGGTGGCGGTGTCGCTGATCGACCTGCTGCCCAACGCCGGCGAAAGCGCCGCGCTTTTTCCCAAACGCGAACGCAACCACGCCCTGACCCGCGTGCTCGACCAGGTCAACCGGCGCTACGGCAACAACCGCCTGTATTTCGGCGCGATGCAGGACGCGCTGGCGCAGGGCGCAGCGCCGATGCGCATCCCGTTCCAGCACATCCCCGACGAAGCCAGCGAAGCCGACCTCGGCGCCGCGGCGCTGGTCGCCGACCCGAGCCTGGACGAGTTGTGGCTGCAGCGCGAGCGCCAGTTCAAGGCGATGGCCGAGAACGCGCATCGGCAGGAACGCGAACGCAGCGCCGCCCGGCCGGCGGCGCCGGCGCACCAGCCTTCCGGCGTCGGCGGCTGGGTGCGCAAGCGCCAGGGCTCGCCCGACGACGGCGGCCGCGGCACCACCGGCTCGCTGTTCTAAGCCGAGCTTCGCTCCGACCGCCCCTTCGCTGCGGCCCCCGCTCCGTGCGGGAGCGGCGTAAGCCGCGACCGCGCCCCCGCAAGTTACGACGCGAGCCGGATGCCGCGGTCGCGGCTCGCGCCGCTCCCACAAAAAAGCCCTCCTCCCACACGGGGAGGAGGGCTTGCGATCGATCGACGCGCTCTCGCCCGCAACACGGGCGAGGAGGAGGCTTACGCCTCCATCCCCACGAAGCCGCCGGTCTGCCGCTTCCACAGCCGCGCATACAGCCCGTCGCGCGCGATCAGTTCCTCGTGCGTCCCGGTCTCGATGATGTGGCCCTTGTCCATCACCACCAGCCGGTCCATGCGCGCGATGGTCGAGAGCCGGTGCGCGATCGCGATCACCGTCTTGCCGGCCATCAGCGTTTCCAGGCTCTCCTGGATCGCCGCCTCGGCCTCCGAATCCAACGCCGAGGTCGCCTCGTCGAGGACCAGGATCGGCGCGTTCTTCAACAGCACGCGCGCGATCGCCACGCGCTGGCGCTGGCCGCCCGACAACTTCACGCCGCGCTCGCCGACCAGGGCCTCATAGCCGACCCGGCCTTCGCCATCGACCAGCTGCGTGATGAACTCGTCCGCACGCGCCTTGCGCACCGCCTCGAACATTTCCTCGTCGCTCGCGCCCGGCCGGCCGTACAGCAGGTTGTCGCGGATCGAACGGTGCAGCAGCGAGGTGTCCTGGGTGACCACGCCGATCTGCGAACGCAGGCTTTCCTGGGTGACGCCGGCGATGTCCTGGCCGTCGACCGCGATGCGGCCGCCTTCCAGGTCGTACAGGCGCAGCAGGATGTTCATCAGCGTCGACTTGCCCGCGCCCGACGGGCCGACCAGGCCGATCTTCTCGCCCGGCCTGACCTGCAAGTCGAGGTCGGCGATCAGCCCGGCATCCTTGCCGTAGTGGAAGTGCACGTTCTCGAAGCGCACCTCGCCGCGGGTCACCTGCAGCGGCTTGGCGTCGTCGCGATCGACCACGGTCAGCGGCCGCGAGATCGTCTCGATGCCGTCCTGCACCGTGCCGATGTCCTCGAAGATGCCGTTGACGGTCCACATGATCCAACCCGACATGTTGTGGATGCGGATCACCAGGCCGGTGGCCAGCGCGATCGCGCCGACCGTGATCGAACCCTGGTGCCATAGCCACAGCGCCAAGCCGGTGGTGCCGACGATCAGCAGGCCGTTGAGCGTGGTGATGCTCACGCCCATCAGCGTGGTCATGCGGGTCATGTCGCGCGAGCGCTGGGTCTGCTCGACCATCGCCTCGGCCACGTATTCCTCCTCGCGCCGCGAGTGCGCGAACAGCTTGAGCGTGGCGATGTTGGTGTAGCCGTCGACGATGCGCCCCATCAGCTTGGAACGCGCGTCCGAGGCCCTCCACGAACGCAGCTTCACCCGCGGCACGAAGTAGCGCATCAGGCCGATGAACAACACGATCCACACCGCCAACGGCGCCACCAGCCAGACATCGGCCTGGGCGAACAGATAGATCGCCGACGCCGAATACACGACCACGTACCAGATCGCATCGAAGGCCTGGGTGGTGGATTCGCGCAGCGACGGGCCGGTCTGCATGATCCGGTTGGCCACGCGGCCGGCGAAGTCGTTCTGGAAGAAGCCCAGGCTCTGCCGCAGCATGTAGCGGTGGGTTTGCCAGCGCACCAGGTTGGTCATGCTCGGATGCACGGTCTGGTTGAGCAGCAAGTCGTGCAAGCCCAGGCAGACCGGCCGCGCGATCAGCATCACCAGGGCCATCCACAGCAACTCGTCGCCGTGCCGGGCGAACAGCTCCGATGGCGGCGTGGTGTTGACCAGGTCGACCACTTTGCCGAGGTAGTCGAACATCACCACCTCGACGATGGCGACGAAGAAGCCGACCACGGTCAGGATCACGAAGATCGGCCAGGCCTGGCGGATGAAATGCCAGTAGAACCCCGCGACCGAGCGCGGCGGCATCTGCGCCGGCGCCGGTCGGAACGGGTCGATCAACGATTCGAACCAACGAAAAATCATCATGGCGTTTTGCCTTGTTTGAACATGTCCGCGCGAGGCGGGGCTGCGTGGGCCCGGCCTTGTCGGAACTGGAACGACTCCCGCCGCAGCGTCGGTGCGGCGACGCACCGGAACCGGCGCGAACGCACGACGCATGCGAGCGACCAGGCGCCTGACAGGCGCCGGAGAAAGAGCGGGAGTGGGGAGACGGACGTGCGCGCGCGATCCAGGGCCAAAGCGGCCTGGAGCGAACAGCGGTCAGCCAAGCGCGGCCCGATACCGATCCGAAACGACCGGATCCGGGGCCGCAGACACCGACTTAACGGTGACGAACCTTGCCGGTGATTGTGAACTTCATCTTTCGCCTCTCCTTTCGACGGAGCCGATCCCGGAGCGTCATCGCGCGGCGGGCGTCGGCGGCACGGCCAAACCCCGTCGGGGTCGATGTGGCCGGCAAGCTGCGACCGGCGCGATGCCGGTTACCTGCAGCCTGGCGAGTGTACCCGCAGTCGATAGCCCGAATGTGCAACGAGGCTGAATGCCGGCGTTTCTTTTTGTAGCGACCGAGTGCTTGCGGCGGCCGTTGGTGCGCACTGAGGCCTTAGCCCAGTTGCAGTTATTGGGGCCGCGTTCGCATACACGCAATCGCCTCGATTACCGGCCGGTCGCGACAATCGCCACCGACGATGCACGATTCGTCCGGCACCGCGCGAATGGTCAGACCGCCGTCGACACGCCAGTCCTATGGCCCCCCGCACCTGGAATCGCACCGCGGCGGCGGGAAACGGCGGGATTATCATTTCGCTGACGCAAAGAAGAAGGCCGGATCCTTTTGGGATCCGGCCTTCAGGGTAAAGCCCCTGGCGATGACCTACTCTTGCATGGCTTAAGCCACACTACCATCGGCGCATGTGCGTTTCACTTCCGAGTTCGGGATGGGATCGGGTGGTTCCACACAGCTATTATCACCAGGGAGAGGGTGGAGGGTCGCAGGTTCCGGAAGGAATAGCGCACACGCTCTCGTTGGTTGCTTTCAACGCGATGGAGCTGCGTTGTCGGCGAATAGATTGGAATGTAGCGAGTCAGTGTTGGGTTGGAGTGTCGACGCGTCGTCGAGTCCAAGGCCACTTGAGGTTATATGGTCAAGCCACACGGATCATTAGTACAGGTTAGCTCAATGCATTGCTGCACTTACACACCCTGCCTATCAACCACCTAGTCTTGATGGTTCCTTTAGGGGAGTCAAGCTCCCGGGAGATCTCATCTTGAGGCGCGCTTCCCGCTTAGATGCTTTCAGCGGTTATCGCTTCCGAACATAGCTACCCGGCAGTGCCACTGGCGTGACAACCGGAACACCAGAGGTTCGTCCACTCCGGTCCTCTCGTACTAGGAGCAGCCCCTCTCAAATCTCCAACGCCCACGACAGATAGGGACCGAACTGTCTCACGACGTTCTGAACCCAGCTCGCGTACCACTTTAAATGGCGAACAGCCATACCCTTGGGACCGACTACAGCCCCAGGATGTGATGAGCCGACATCGAGGTGCCAAACACCGCCGTCGATATGAACTCTTGGGCGGTATCAGCCTGTTATCCCCGGAGTACCTTTTATCCGTTGAGCGATGGCCCTTCCATACAGAACCACCGGATCACTAAGACCTACTTTCGTACCTG
>NZ_FNPT01000018.1 GCF_900107375.1 Lysobacter sp. yr284 | reverse complement strand
GGCGCGGGGCCGCGCCATAAGGGGCATCCTGCCCCATGGCGCGCGTGCGCATCCATGCGCACGCCCTGCGGGGCTGCGGAACATGTGCTTCGCGTGAGGTTGCGTCCGGGCGAACGGCAACGGCAACAGCAACGGCAACGACAACAGCAACGGCGGGCGCACAAACGAAAAACCCCTCCGGGGGAGGGGTCTTTCCAGGCGCAGGAACGCGGCGGGATCAGACGATCGCGATCGTCTTTTCCTTCTGTTCCTTGAGCCGCTTCTCGAGGTAGTGGATGTTCATCCCGCCCTGCTGGAAGCCGGCATCGGAGAGGATGCGCTGCTGCAGCGGGATGTTGGTCTTGATCCCGTCCACCACCATCTCGCTCAGCGCCACGCGCATGCGCGCGATCGCGGTCTCGCGGTCGGGGCCGTGCACGATCAGTTTGCCGATCATCGAATCGTAGTTCGGCGGCACGCGGTAGCCTTCGTAGATGTGGCTGTCCACGCGCACGCCGGGGCCGCCCGGCGCATGGAAGTGGTTGATCGGGCCCGGGCACGGCATGAAGGTTTCCGGGTCCTCGGCGTTGATGCGGCACTCGATCGCGTGGCCTTCCAGCACCACGTCCTCCTGCTTGATCGACAGCTTGCGGCCGGCGGCGATCATCAGCTGCTCGCGCACCAGGTCGATGCCGGTCACCAGTTCGGTCACCGGGTGCTCGACCTGGATGCGGGTGTTCATCTCGATGAAGTAGAAGCGGCCGTTCTCGTACAGGAACTCGAAGGTGCCGGCGCCGCGGTAGCCGATGCGGATGCAGGCCTCAACGCAGACCTTGCCGATCTCCGCGCGCTGCTCGACGGTGATGCCGGGCGCGGGCGCTTCTTCCACGACCTTCTGGTGGCGGCGCTGCATCGAGCAGTCGCGCTCGCCCAGGTGGATGGCGTTGCCCTGGCCGTCGGCGAGCACCTGGATCTCCACGTGGCGCGGGTTTTCCAGGAACTTCTCCATGTACACCATGTCGTTGCCGAACGCGGCCTTGGCCTCGGACTTGGTGGTCTGGATCGCGGCGTTGAGATGCGCTTCGGTGTGGACCACGCGCATGCCGCGGCCGCCGCCGCCGCCGGCGGCCTTGACGATGATCGGGTAGCCGATCTCGCGCGCGATCTTGATGTTGGCGGCGTTGTCGTCGCCGAGCGGGCCGCCGCTGCCGGGTACGCAGGGCACGCCGGCGTCCTTCATCGCGCGGATCGCTTCGACCTTGTCGCCCATCAGGCGGATGGTCTCGGCGCGCGGGCCGATGAAGACGAAGCCGGACTGCTCGACGCGCTCGGCGAAGTCGGCGTTCTCGCTGAGGAAGCCGTAGCCGGGATGGATCGCCTGGGCGTCGGTGACTTCGGCGGCCGCGATGATCGAGGCCATGTTGAGATAGCTCTCGCTCGACGGCGCCGGCCCGATGCAGACCGATTCGTCGGCCATGGCGACGTGCTTGAGGTTGCGGTCGACGGTGGAGTGCACCGCGACCGTGCGGATGCCCAGGGCGTGGCACGCGCGCAGGATGCGCAGCGCGATTTCGCCGCGGTTGGCGATGACGACTTTATCGAGCATTGGGGCTCTCACACGAAGCGGGGAATGGGCGAGGAAGGGAACCGGGGAGTGGGCAGGGCGACGGCGCGGCGACGGACTCGCCATTGCCCTCGTTCCCCGTTCCCCTGGGTTCCCGCCTTACCCAATGACGAACAGCGGCTGGTCGAACTCGATCGGCTGGCCGCTCTCGGCCAGGATCTTGAGCACGGTGCCGGAGACGTCGGCTTCGATCGGGTTGAACATCTTCATCGCTTCGATGATCGCCAGGGTGTCGCCGGCCTTGACCGTCTGGCCGACGCTGACGAAGGACGGCTTGTCCGGCGCCGGCGAGGTGTAGAAGGTGCCGACCATCGGCGCGCGCACGATGTGGCCGTCGGGCAGGTCGTTGCCGAGCGCCTTGGCGCTGCCGCCGGTGGCCGCTTCGGTCGGCGACTGCATCGGCATCGGCTGCGCGGCGCGCGGCTGTTCCGGGGCGGCGTAGATCGGGGCGGCCGGCGCCAGGGCGTAGCTGCCCTTGGGCGCGCGGGCCAGGCGCACCGACTCTTCGCCTTCCTTGATCTCGATCTCGGCGAGGTTGGATTCCTCGAGCAGGTCGATCAGCTTCTTGATTTTGCGCAGGTCCATGCAACGGGCCTCTGGGGTTTTGGATCTTGGGTGCGGGCCGCGCGGGCGCGGTCCGGGCGAAAGGGGGTCAGGATGCCAGCCGTTTGATTGCGGCTTCGAGCGCGTAGCGGTAGCTGTCGGCGCCGAAGCCGCAGACCACGCCCACGGCGAGGTCGCTGAAGTAGCTGTGGCGGCGGAACGGCTCGCGGGTGTGCGGGTTGGACAGGTGGATCTCGATGAACGGGATCGCGACCGCGGCCAGGGCGTCGCGGATCGCCACGCTGGTGTGGGTGAACGCGGCCGGGTTGATCAGGATCAGGGCGGTGCCGTCCGTGCGCGCGGCCTGGACGCGGTCGACCAGGACGTGTTCGGCATTGGACTGCAGGCTCTCCAGCGCATGCCCGGCTTCGCCCGCGCGCGCGGCCAGGCCGGCGTCGATCTCGGCCAGGGTGGTGCGGCCGTAGACCTCCGGCTCGCGCGTACCGAGCAGATTGAGGTTGGGGCCGTGCAGGACCAGGAGCTTGGCCATCGGGACCGGGACGGTTGCCTTCAAAGGGCGGCAGTTTGCGTCAAGGCCGGCGGGTTGTCCAGGAGTTGCCCGCCAAATCGGCGAAGTTATCGCGCTTTAAGCGGTTGTTTGAGTGGTGGCTCTAAATGCCGGCACGTTCGCGGCGCAAGCGGAAAGTTCGCGGCCGGATCGGCGGCGTTGGCGGCACGCACTGAGCGCACGGTCGCGTTCGCGATGCGCTGCGGCCTATTCGAGCACACGGCCGGGCGTGGCGGGAGGGCGGCCGGCACGGGGATTGCGCGGCTGCGGTCGCAGCTCGGAGATGTCGGTAGGGGCTGGGTGGGGTTCGCGGCGGTCTGGGGCAAGAGCGTCGGGCCTGATGGCCCTCCCACAAGGGCACGGCCACCGGCGGTTGCGGCTTCCGGGCGGGCTCTTGTGGGAGGGCTTCAGCCCCGACGCCGTTCGGTCGGGTCGCCGCGATCGGAAACGACAGCCTCGGGCCTGAAGGGCCCTGCCGCTGCCCAAGACCGGTTCACTGCGCCCAGCTATCGATCTCGCCGTCCTGGAACGGGCCGATCCGCTGCTTGAGCAGGCGCCCGTCGGCGCCGACCAGCACGCTGTAGGGCAGCACGCCCTTGGGGTTGCCGAGCTGGACGCCGGCGTCGCGCGGGCCGGCGGCGTCGAGCAGGATCGGGTAGTGCACCGGCACGCGCTGGAGGAAGGCGGCGACGTCGTCGCGGTGGTCCAGGGCGATGCCGATCACCTGCACGCCGTTCGCGCCCTGGCTGCGCGCGTAGCGGTCCAGTTCCGGCATTTCCTTGATGCAGGGGCCGCACCAGCTGGCCCACAGGTTGATCAGCAGCGGCCGGCCGGCGTAGGCCTTGGGCAGTTCGACCGGCTGGCCGTGCAGGTCCGGCAGGCGCAGGGCCGGGATCGGCTGGCCGCGCTCGGCCACGGCCAGGTCGGCCGGCGGCTTGGGCGCCTGCATCTTCATCTCGGCCTGGAGCATGCGCTGGCCCAGCTCGGTGCGCGAGAACCAGCCGCCGCCGCCGACCACCTGCCCGGCCAACAGGCCGAGCGCGCCGGCGGCCACCGCCACCGCGATCACCTTGACCGCCGAGGGGATCGCCATGGCTCAGCGTCCCCCGGCCGCGGCGCGCGCGCGCTGGGCGAACGGCTCGGCCTTCTCGAAGCCGACCAGGCGCAGCTCGCGGCGTTCGGCGCCATGGGCGTAGTAGATCGTCATCGGCGGGCCGATCACGCCCAGCCGCTTCATCAGCGCCTGGTCGGCCTCGTCGTTGGCGGTGACATCGGCCTTGAGCAGGACGAAGCCGTCCAGCGCCCGGTGCACGGCCGGTTCGGGAAAGGTGTACTTCTCCATTTCCTTGCAGGCCACGCACCAGTCGGCATAGAAGTCGAGCATCAGCGGCAGGCCGGCGGCCTGGGCCGCGGCGATCTCGCGGTCCAGATCTTGGTTGGACTTGATCTTGCGGAACGGCAGTTCGGCCGATTGCGCCGCCGCGCCGCCGCGCAGGCCGGCCAGCGGCTGCAGCGGGTCGTGGCCGCCGGCGAGCGCGCCGAACACCTGCGCCGCGCCGGCCACGCCGAGCAACAGCGCCGCCACCCAGGCCAGCGCGCGCAGGCCGAAGCTGCGGTCCGCGCCGCCGCCGCCGAGCGCGGCCAGCACCGCCGCGCCGAGCAGCATCGCCCCGTACAGCGCCAGCGTCGCCGGGCCCGGCAGGATGCGCGAGAGCATCCACACCGCCATGCCCAGGAACACCACCCCGAACACCCGCTGCACGCCGACCATCCACGGCCCGCTGGTCGGCAGGCCCTTGCCGGCGGCGACGCCGAACGCGAGCAGCGGCGCGCCCATGCCCATCGCCAGCGCGAACAGCGCCGCGCCGCCGAACAGCGGGTCGCGGGTCTGGCCGATGTACAGCACCGCCGCGGCCAGCGGCGGCGCCACGCACGGGCCGACGATCAGCGCCGACAACGCGCCCATGATCGCCACGCCGGTCCACGAACCGGCGCGCTGGCGGTCGCTGACGGCGCCGACCAGGCTGCGCAGCTTGTGCGGCAACTGCAGTTCGAACAGGCCGAAGCTCGACAGCGCCAGGGCCACGAACAGCAGCGCGAACAGCACGATCACCCACGGCGTCTGGAACGCGATCTGCAAATTGGCGCCGACCAGGCCGGCGACGACGCCGGCGATGGTGAACACCACCGCGCTGGCGAGCACGTACACCAGCGACAGCAAGAACGCGCGGCGCGCGCCCAGGCCCGGGCCGCGGCCGACGATCAGGCCCGACAGGATCGGGATCATCGGCAGCACGCACGGGGTGAATGCCAGCAGCAGGCCGAAGCCGAAGAAGGTCAGCAGGGCGAAGTAGCGGTTGGGGCCGGCCAGCGAGGCGGCGAGCAGGCTGTCTTCGGCCTGGGCGGCAGCGGGCGCGGCCTGCGGCGCGGCGGTCTGGTCGGCGCGGCCGGCGATCGCGCCGGCGGCGCTGTCGTCGGCGGAGCCGGCAGTGGCCGCGCCGGTGGCGTCGGCGTTCGGGTCGGCATCGGTGCCGGCAACGGCGGCGACGCCCGCATCCGCCGCGGCCGGCGCGTTCGCCGCGGCGGCCGTCGTCGCCTCCGCCGGCGTTGCGCTGGCCGCCGTTGCCGCCACGGCGGGCGTCGCGCTCGCCGCGGCGCTCGCGGCCGTCGCCGCGGAGACGGTGCCGCGGGCCAGGTCGACCTCGATCTTGCGGGTCATCGGCGGATAGCAGATGCCGTCGGTCTGGCAGCCCTGGAAGCCCGCGGTCAGCACGATCCTGCCGGCCTCGGCGGTCTTGCGCAGCAGCGGCAGCGGCACGTCGATCTGGTCGAAGAACACGGTGACGTCGCCGAAATGCTCGTCGCGGTGCGCGGTGCCGCGCGGCCACTGCGGCTTGCCGGCGGCGATGTCGGCGCGGTCGGTCTTCAGCGAGGTCTTGTCGCGGTACAGGTAATAGCCGCGCGCCGGGGTGAAGCGCAGCAGCAGGGTGTCGCCGTCCTTGGCGATGGCCTCGAAGCCGAACGCGCGCTCCGGCGGCAGCGGCAGCGCGTCGGTGCCCGCACCGGCGCCGGCGGCCGGCGCGCTCAGCGGCGAGCTGCCGCCCAGCAACGGATTGGAGGCGCCGCCGCGCGCGCCGAAGGTGGCCAGCGGCGCGGCTGCGGGCGCCGGGTCCATCGCCGGCGCGGCGGCGTTGCCGAGGCCGGCGCCGGCGGCCGGCGCGGCCAGCGCGACCTCGACGGTGCGGGTCTGCGGCGGGTAGCACACGCCGGCGTCGGCGCAGCCCTGGTACTTGATCGTCAGCTTGGCGCTGGCGGCCTTGGCCTGGCCGGGCAGGGTCGCGGCGACGTCCTGGTGGTAGGTCTCCACGTCGCCGAAGAACTGGTCGCGGTAGGCCTTGCCCTTGGGCAGCTGCAGCGCCTGCGCGGCGAAGCCGGCGTCGCTCTTGACCGAGATGCGGTGGCGGTAGAGGTAATAGCCTTTGGCGACCTTCCAAGAGATCGCGATGCGGTCCGGCGCCGGCGACTGCGCGCTCAGCGCGAACGCCTCGTCGACCGGCAGCAGGTCCTTCTCGTCCACCGCCAGGGCCGGCGCGGACAGGGACAGGCCGAGCACGGCCAAGGCGAGGGCGGCGCCGGCGCGCAACCGGCGCCGGCCGCGGAAAGCGGAAAGGAGGGTCATCGGTCGGGAGTCTGTTCGTTTACCCATCGCATGTACGGCTCGGAGACGTCGCGCGGTTCGACCACGATCATCTCCGGCAGTTCATACGGATGCAGTTGCGCCAATCGGTCCATGGCCGCGGCGCAAACCGTGACGCGGGTCTTGATCAGCAGCTGGATCTCGCTGGCGCGCTCGATCTTGCCCTGCCAGCGGTACACCGAGGTCGCGCCCGCAAGCTGGGTGACGCAGGCCGCCAGCCCTTCCTCGACCAGGGCCTGGGCGACGGTGTCGGCGCTGGCCTGGTCGGGGCAGGTGGTGAGCAGCAGCAAGGGCAGGGTGTCGACGCGCATGACCCCAGTGTAAGCGGCCGGCGCGATGCGGACGCGGGCGGCTGCGGCAATCGGCGTCACCGATCCGCGCCGCGGCGCGCGCCTCAACGCCGGCCGGAGCGGCCGCCCGGGCGACGCGCCGGCGCCGGCTTTGCCGATCCGGGGCGTTGGCGCGCCGGCGTCGGCGCCTGCCGTTGGTGGACGAAATCGACGAAGGCGCGCAGCGGCGCCGGCATCTGCCGCCGGCTCGGGTAGTACAGGAAGAAGCCGGGAAACGCCGGGGTCCAGTCGGCCAGCACCCGTTGCAGGCGGCCGGCGTCGAGGTGTTCGCGCACGTGGAAGTCGAACAGATAGGCCAGGCCGACGCCGTCCAGCGCCGCGCACCGGGCCACTTCGGGTTCGGTGACGATCAGCGGGCCTTCGACCGCGGCTTCGAGCTTCTCCGACCCGTTCGCGCCGGTGCGTTCGAATTCCCAGTGGTACAGGCTGCCGTCGGTGGGCCAGCGGAAATTGATGCAGCGGTGGCGGCGCAGTTCGCGCGGGTCGCGCGGCACGCCGTGGTCTCGCAGATAGTCCGGCGCGGCGACCACCATCATTTCCGCGTCGCCGCCCAGGCGCACGGTGACCATGTCCTGCTCGACCATCTCGCCCAGGCGCACGCCGGCGTCGAAGCGGCCGGCGACGATATCGACCAGGCGGTCGTCGGCGACCAGGTCGACCACGATGTCCGGGTAGCGCGCGTGGAACTCGCCCAGCAGCGGCGCGATGTGCTGCACCGCCGCGATCCGCGAGGCGTTGATCCGCAGCAGCCCGGCCGGCGTATCGCGCGCGTCGCGCACCAGCGCCACCGCCGCGTCGAGGTCGTCCAGCGCCGGCCGCAGCTTGGCCAGCAAACGCGCGCCGGCTTCGCTCGGCGCGACCGAGCGGGTGGTGCGGTTGAGCAGGCGCACGCCCAGGCGTTCTTCTAGCGTGCGGATGGTCTGGCTCAACGCCGACGGCGACAGCCCCAGGTGCGCGGCCGCGCGCACGAAGCTGCCGTGTTCGGCGATGGCGGCGAAGGCGCGCAATTCGGCGTAGTCGCTGCCGCGCATGGATTATGCTCCGTTCGCTAAATGGCCCATGCGGATAATGCCGGATTAACGCAGCAGTGTCCGCGGCGCAGGATGCCGGCATCGCCACCGGAGACGCCGCCATGAGCACCGCCCGCACCGCCGCCCTGCCTGCCTCGCTGACCGACTACCGCCTGCTCGGCCGCTCCGGCCTGCGCGTCTCGCCGCTGTCGCTGGGCGCGATGACCTTCGGCACCGACTGGGGCTGGGGCGCCGACGAAGCCCAAGCGCGGCGGATCTTCGATACCTACCTCGAGCGCGGCGGCAATTTCATCGACACCGCCAACCAGTACACCGGCGGCAGCTCGGAGCGCCTGCTCGGCCAGTTCGCCGAAGGCCGCCGCGACGAGTTGGTGATCGCCACCAAGTACACCCTGACCGCGCGGCCGAAGGACCCCAACGCCGGCGGCAACCAGCGCAAGAGCATGGTGCGCTCGGTCGAGGACAGCCTGCGCAAGCTGCGCACCGACTACATCGACCTGCTGTACCTGCACGCCTGGGACGAGACCACGCCGGTCGAGGAAGTGCTGCGCGCGATGGACGATCTGGTCCGCGTCGGCAAGCTGGTCTACGTCGGCATTTCCGACACTCCGGCTTGGCAGATCGCGCGCATGCAGGCGATCGCCGACCTGCGCGGCTGGTCGCCGTTGATCGCCTTGCAGATCCAGTACAGCCTGATCGAGCGCACGGTCGAACGCGAGTTGATGCCGATGGCGCGCGAGCTGGGCCTGGGCGTGGTGCCGTGGTCGCCGCTGGGCATGGGCGTGCTGACCGGCAAATACAGCCGCGCCGATCTCGACATCGGCAGCGGCGTGCCCGAAGCGGTGGGCACGCGCAAGAACGTCGCCGCCAGCAACGGCGTCTTGACCGCGCGCGCGCTCGACATCGCCGAGGTGGTCAAGCAGATCGCGGCGGAACTGGGCAAGACGCCGGCGCAGGTCGCGCTGGCGTGGACGCTGCTGGACCCGGCGGTGACCTCGCCGATCGTCGGCGTGCGCACGCTGGCGCAGTTGCACGACAACCTCGGCGCGCTCGACGTGCGCTTCGACGAGACGCAACGCGCGCGGCTGGATGCGGCGAGCCGGATCGAGCTGGGGTTTCCGCACGATTTCCTGAAATCGCCGATGGTCCACAGCGTGGTGTTCGGCGAGGTCGAGCGGCCGGTGCGGGTTTGATCGGCGCGCTGCGGGAATGACTCAGTAAGAACTAAGAACGATGTAGCCGGATCGCACTGTGGGAGGGCCTTCAGGCCCGAGGCTGTTGGCTCCGGCCGCTGCGTCGCATCGGATCGGAAAGCGTCGGGCCTGAAGGCCCTCCCACACTAAAAGCAGCACTATCGCAGCCGCAGGCTACGGCGAAGCAGCGCTATCGGGCCTGAAAGCCCGGCCGCATCAAGCACCGTCGCAGCTGGTTTCCTGGAGCGCGCACAGCCGGTCGACCCAGGCGCGGAAGCGGCCGCCGGCGAGTCCCGCCTTGGCCGCGGGCTTGATCTCCAGGCCGGAGTCGTCGTCGCGCTCGATCGGGCCGAATTCGACCAGCGCCCAGCGCCCGGAGCACCCGGCCAAACGGGCCGAGCCGACGAAGGCATCGGTGTCGAAGCTCATCGCGTCGTGCCCGATCATGACCGCCGGCGCTTTCGCATCCGGCCGTTGCCGACCGCTGCTCGCCTGCGACTTGACCGTGAGCTTGCGCCCGCTGACCCAGCCGGTGCCCTTGAACATCGGCCGCTGCGGGCCTTCGATCAGCGCGTCGTTGTCCTGCGCGCCGCGGATCTTGAACCAGCCGTCGGCGCCGGCGATCACCTCGACCTCGACCATCGCGCTCATCGGCGGTTCGTCGCGGCTGTGGCGGATCGGCGGCAGCGTGCCGAGCACCTTGTGCGCGGTGCCCGGGCCGGCGCGGACGTTGAGCCCGGCCGGGTCGGTTTCAGTAACGAAAGCGCCGAACGAACAGGCGGTTTCGCCGGCCGGCGGCGCGGCGACGGCGGCGGGCTGCGCCGGCGTCGGCGATGCGGCGAACAGCGCGGTGGCGGCGAGAACGATGGCGGCCGTGCGTGGCATGGGGCGGGCTCCTTGCGTGATGTTCGCGCCCGGTCGGGCCAGCCGATCATAAACGCCGCGGGTGTCGGCGCGCGCGGCGGCGGCCGCGGCCGCCGTATTCGCGGCCGCACACGGCGCGCCGACGCATTCTCTCGACAGCGGCACGGGTATAAGGTGGCGCACCCAGGAGATCCCCATGCGCGCGCCGTTCCGCCTGTCCACCGTTCTCGCCGCCGGTTTGTGCGCGGCGTTCGCCGCGCCCGCGCCGGCCGCGCCGGCCGCTGCGGCGCCCGCGCCGCCGTCCGCCGGCGACATCACCCACGGCCGCTTCGTGCGCACGCCGGTGCGCTTGCCGCAGGGCGAAGTGAAACGTTTCGTGATGTGGTTCGCCGACGGCATCGGCGCGGCCGCGCGCAAGGCGCGGGTCGATGCGCTCGTCGCCGACGGCGCGATGGTGGTCACGGTCGATCTGGCGGCGTTGGAAGCGGTGCTGCGCAAGGACGGCGGCAAGTGCAATTTCTCGTCCGGCGACGTCGAGAATTTCTCGCGCTACGTGCAGGCCTACTACCGCCTGCCGACCTATCACCTGCCGCTGCTGCTCGGCGACGGCGAGGGCGCGGCGTTCGCCTACGCCATCGCCGCGCAGGGCAACGCCGGCCTGTTCGCCGGCGCGGTATCGCTGGACTTCTGCCCCAGCCTGCGCGCGGCGCAGGCGCTGTGCCCGAGCGGCTCGCTCAAGCTGCAGGTCGAAGGCAAGCGCGCGCAGTTGCAGGCGCAGCCGCTGCAGGTGCCGTGGCTGCTGGCCGCGTCCGCCGGCGGCCCGCCGGCGTGCCCGGCGGCGCAGGCCGACGCCTTCGCCCGGGCGGTGCCGCAGGCGCGCACCTTCCGGCGCGACGCGCGCGGCGACGCCTTGCCGGGGCTGCGCGCGGCGCTGGCGTCGCTGGGCGCGCAGCGCCACGCCAGCCTGCCGCCGCCGCCGGCCGACCTGGCCGGATTGCCGGTCAACGAGATGCCGGCGCAGGCCGGCGGCAACCGCGACACCTTCGCCGTGTTCGTCTCCGGCGACGGCGGCTGGGCGGACGTCGACAAGAGCGTCAGCGCGCGCCTGGCCGAAGCCGGCGTGCCGGTGGTCGGGGTGGATTCGCTGCGCTACTTCTGGAGCCCGCGCACGCCGCAAAGCTTCGGCGCCGACCTCGACCGCATCGTGCGCTACTACCGCGCGCAGTGGAAACGTTCGCGGGTGATCCTGGTCGGCTTCTCGCAAGGCGCCGACGTGCTGCCGGGCGGCTACAACCAGCTGCCGCCGGCCACGCGCGAACTGGTGCGGCTGACCGCGCTGCTGTCGCCGGGGCAGAAGGCCGAATACGAATTCCACCTGAGCAATTGGATCGGCAGCAGCGGCCAGGGCCTGCCGATCGCGCCGCAGGTGGCGCAGATGCCGGCCGCGCAGGTGCTGTGCATCTACGGCAGCGAAGACGCCGACGCGTTATGCCCGCACCTGCCCGCGGGCGGGGTGCGGATCGAGAAGATGCACGGCGACCATCACGTCGGCGGCGATTACGACGGCGTCGCCGCGCGGGTGCTGGCGGCGGCCGGGATCGCGTCGGCGCCCGCGTCGCCCTGAGGCGCCGGCGCGCTGCTCGGGAACCGCGCGACATGGCGTTCGCCTTCGTCGTGGCGGCGCGGGTCCAGCGAGATCAGCCGGGTCGCGTCCAGCAGCGCCGCCGGCAGGTGCATGCCGGCGGGCGCGGCGAGATAGCGGGTGCGCCAGACCGGATCGAACTTGGCCTTGAACCGGCGCAGCCCGACGAAGCCGTAGAAGCGCTCGCCGTGGCGCGCGATCAGGTTGGCGAAGCGGTTCCAGCGCCCGGCCAGGCGGTGCTGGGACAGCCCCGACAGCGGCGCCATGCCCAGCGAGAAGCGCTCGAAGCCCTGCGCGCGGCCCCATAGCAGCAGCTCGGCGAACATGAAATCCATGGTGCCCTTGGGCGCGTCGGCTGCGTGGCGCATCAGGTCGATCGACAGCTCGCGGCCGTTGGTCGCGTTCCATACGTTGGCGAAGGCGACGATGCGGCCCTCGTGCTCGACCAGCGCCACCGGCAGGCGTTCCAGGTAGGCGTTGTCGAAACTGCCCAGCGAGAAGCCCTTTTCCTCGCCGGACTTGAATTCGAGCCAGTCGTCGGAGATCTCCTCCAGCGTCGCCAGGATCGGCGCGACCTGCTCGGCCGGGACGATGCGGAAGCTCAGGCCCGAGCGCTTGCCGCGGTTCCAGGCCTGGCGCAGGTCGGCGCGGTTGGCGCCCTGCAGGCTGAAGTCTGTCAGCGGCACCAGCGCCTCCTCGCCGAGCTTGACCAGGGTCAGGCCGAGGTCGAGGTAGGTCTGCCAGTACTGCTCGCCGACCTGGTAGAACACCGGCCGCACGCCCATGCGGTCGGCTTCCTCGCGGAAGCGCCAGATCAGTTCGCGCGCGACCTCGGGCGGGCCGACCGGGTCGCCCATCGAGATCAGCGAGCCGCCGTAGCGCTGCATCATCACCAGCCCGCGCTGCTGCGGGTCCAGCAGCAACGCCTTGTCGCCGGTCAGCGCCAGGTGCGCCTGGCTGTCCTCGGCCTGGGCCAGGATCGGCCGGATCAGCGCCAGCTGGGCTTCGTCGGCGGCCGGCAGCGCGGTGCGCGCAGCGTGCAGCAGCCGCGCCAGGCCGAACGCGATCACCGCCACGCTGACCAGCAGCATCGCCCGCAGCGCGCGCGGCGCGTTGCCGGAGACCAGGAATTCCCACCACAGCTCGTTGCGGTACTCGACGTGGCTGTAGGCGAAGAACAGCAGCCAGATCGCCGCGATCAGCACCAGCCCGAGGTTGCGCAGCCAGCGCCACGACCAGGCCTCGTCGAGCAGCGCGCCCTGGCGGTAGAACTCGCGCCGCGCCGCCCACAGCGCCAGCGCCACCAGCGGCGGCGCCAGCGCCAGCAGCCAGTGGCCGCCGCGCAGCCACGACGGCAGCGGCAGCAGGATGCACACGCCCAGCGCCAGCGCCCACGCGGCGTGGCTGCGCCGCTGCAGGCCCTGGCCGATCAGCAGCAGGCCGACGCCGCCGAGGCTGGCGAGCAACTGCGAGGTTTCGATCAGCGGCAGCGGCGCGTGGGCGAGGCGGTGCTGCGGCTTGGGCAGGGTGCCGTCGAGGATCAGTGCGGCGCCGAGCACGAACGCGGCCAGCGCGATCACGTGCGGCAGCCACGGCCGCACCGCCAGCCACGCCGTGCGCAGCGCGCCGGCGCTCTGCGCGACCGGGCCGCGCGCCGAGGCGACCAGGCCCAGGATCGTCGCCAGCACCAGCGGCGCGGCGTAGTAGGTGATGCGGTAGGCCAGCGCCGCCGCCAGCAGGCTGGCCGGGGCCACGCTCGGCAGCAGCTTGAGCAGGCTCCATTCGAACACGCCGATGCCGGCCGGCACGCTCGACACCAACCCTGCCAGCACCGCCACCAGGTACAGGCCGACGAAGCCGACGAAGCCGGTGCCCGATTCGGGCGGAATCGACGGCGCCAGCAGCACGTACAGCGCGCCGCCGGCCAGGGCCAGTTCGACCACGCTCAGCGCGGTGACGCTGAGCACGGTGCGGCGGTCGGGCAGCCACAGCGCATGGCCGCGCAAGCGCAAGGTGCGGCCGTCGCGGCCGACCGCGATCAGCAACGCCAAGAAGGCCAGCGCGACCGCGCCGCCGGCGGCGCGGATCGCGTTCTCGCCCAGCGGCAGCAGCAGCGCCGCCGGCGCCGGTTCGAACATCAGCGCGCAGGCCAGCAGCACCCAGGCGCCGAACACGAAGCCGAGCGTGCTCATCAGCACCACCTGGCCGATGTCGGCCAGCGACAGCCCGGCCGCGCCGTAGCCGCGCAGGCGCACCGCGCCGCCGGTCAGCGCGGCGAAGCCGAGCGTGTGGCCGACCGCGTTGGCGAGGAAGGCGGTGAGGATCAGCCGCATCGGCTTGACCTTGACCGCGTTGCGGCGCAGGCCGATGGCGTCGAAGCCAACCAAGCAGGCATAGCTGGCGAGGCCCAGCACAAACGCCAAGGCGATACGAAGAGAGTCGATCTCCCGGAATGCGTCCTTGATCGCCTTGACCCCATGCCCGCTGAACTCCCCCGCCAGCGCATGCAGCGCCAGCGCCAGGATCGCCAGGCTGGCGAGCATCGACAGGGCGCGGCGCCAATTGGACGGCGTGGCGGCGGCAGCGGGCGGGGTGGCGGCGGTCTGGGAACTCATGCGGCGGGGCGGGCGGGGGTGCTAAAGCTTTCAGCAAACCGCGCTAAAACGGAATGAGGGGCCGGCGGCGGGTTGGTACCGGCAGGTAACGGCGGGCCGGCCGCGGGCGCGGCGGGCCGCGCTAGGCCTGCGCCGCCGGGCCGGGCGCGACTGCGCCGGCGAGCGGCGCGCCTTGCAGAATCCGGTCCCACACCGCCGGCGCGCCGACGATCCGTTCCAGGAACGCCACGAAGGCCTCGACCTTGCGCGGCCGGTACTCGCGGCCCGGATACACCGCATGGATGCCGATCGGCAGCAGGCTCCAGTCCGGCAGCACTTCCACCAGCCGGCCCGCGGCCAGTTCCTGCGCCACGGCGAAGGTCGCGGTCTGCAGGATGCCTTCGCCGCGCAGCGCCGCGTCCACCAGCGGCGCGCCGTAGTTCGCGCGCAGCCGGCCGCGCACCGGGATCCGCTGCGGTTCGCCGCGGCCGTGGAACTCCCAGCTCGCGTTGCCGCGGAACAGGGTGTAGTGCAGGCAGTCGTGTTCGCTGAGCTGGGCCGGCGCGGCCGGCGCGCCGCGCCGGGCCAGGTATTGCGGCGCGGCGACCAGGATCCGCCGGGTCTGGGCGATGCGCCGCGCGATCAGGCGCGAGTCGGCCAGCGCGCCGATCCGGATCGCGCAGTCGAAGCCCTCGCCGATCAGATCGACGAAGCGGTCGTCGAACTGCACGTCCAGTTCGATCCCCGGATGGCGGGCGAGGAACTCGCCCAGGTGCGGCATCACGTACAGCCGGCCGAAGTTCATCGGCAGCGACACCCGCAGTTCGCCGCGCGGCTGCGCGGCGCGGTCGCGGGCGCGCTCGCCGGCGGCGAGGATTTGCGCCAGCGCCGGCGCCACTTCGGCGTGGTAGTCGCGGCCGGCCTCGGTCAGGCTCAGCCGGCGGGTCGAACGGTTCAGCAGCTTGACCCCGAGCCGCGCTTCCAGCGCATTGAGCCGGCGGGTGATCGCGCCCGGGGTCAGTTCGAGCTGGCGCGCGGCGGCGGTGAAGCTGCCGTGGCGCAGGATCGCGTCGAAGGCTTCGAGTTCGGAGTACAGGCCGGCGGACATTATTGATATCGGCTCAATGATTAGTTGTCGCGCCGATCCTATATCGGCGGATGCAGCAACAATAGCCTGTGCGTCCCGACCCGATCCCCGGGAGCCCGTCATGGACGCCTTCCAGCTGCAAGGCACCACCCTCGATTCCCTGCGCCGCGTCGCCCTGCCCGAGCCGCAGCCCGGTCCGGGCCAGGTGCGCGTGCGCGTCGCCGCCGCCTCGGTCAACTATCGCGACTACGCCCTGGCGACCGGCCGCTACCAGGCCGAGCTGCCGCGGCCGTTCGTGCCGCTGTCCGACGGCGTCGGCCGGATCGACGCGCTCGGCGCGGGCGTCGCCGGCCTGGCCCTCGGCGAGCGGGTGATCGGCCACTACACCACCGCCTGGCTGGACGGCCCGTTCAAGTCGGCCAACCACCTCAGCAAGCTCGGCGGCCCGCTCGACGGCTGGCTGGCGCGCTGGATCGTGCTGCCGGCGGCCGCGCTCGCGCGCGCGCCGGCCGCGCTCGACGACGCGGCCGCCGCGACCCTGCCGGTGTCGGGCCTGACCGCCTGGAGCGCGCTGCGCAAGCTCGAACTCGCGCCCGACGCCAGCGTGCTGGTGCAGGGCAGCGGCAGCGTCTCGCTGATGGCGCTGCAACTGGCCGCGGCGCGCGGGCTGGACGTGATCGCCACCAGCGGCGATGCGGCCAAGGCGCAACGGCTGCGCGAACTCGGCGCGCGCGCGGTGATCGACTACCGCCGCACGCCCGATCTGGCCGCGGCGGTGCGCGAACTGACCGGCGGGCGCGGCGTCGACGGCATCGTCGACGTGGTCGGCGGGCCGCAGTTCCTGAGCCTGTTGAACGCCGCGGCCGACAACGCGCATATCGCGGTGATCGGCTTCCTCGACAGCATGAACGTGGACGGCAACCTGATCGGGCCGATCATGGCGCGCCAGCTCAACATCCACGGCGTCAGCGTCGGCAGCCTGCAGGACCTGCGCGAATTCGTCGACGAAGTGGCGGCGCGCGGCATCGCGCCGGTGGTGGGCGAGCGCTTCGCGTTCGCGCGCGGTGCGCAGGCGATCGCCTCGATCGGCGAGCGGCGCGGCTTCGGCAAGCCGGTGGTGCTGTTGGATTGAGCGACGGCGTCGCCGAGGCCTTGCGCTTTTGTGGGATGGCCTTCAGGCCCGATGCTTTTCGCTTTTGTGGGAGGGCCTTCAGGCCCGATGCTTTTGTTTCAGGTCGCGGCGACCTGAGCGAAGAGCATCGGGCCTGAAGGCCCTCCCACAGAAAGCGGACCTGCATCGAAGCGAAGATTTCCGCTGGCCCCGAAAAAACGAAGGCCCGCGTCGCGCGGGCCTTCGCATCCGACGTCTAAAGCGCGATCACGGAACCAGCTGGCAGCTCGCCGGCTTGGTCGAGGTGAACAGCGCCGAGGTCGCCCACTCGGGGTGGTCGACGAACGGGTTGCGGTTGCCCTGGAAGCTGAAGACCACTTCGTTGCGCGCCTTTTCCGCCGCATCCGGCGGATCGGCCTGGTGCCACTGCAGCAGGGTGCTGAGCAGGCCCATGTAGGCCGGCGACGACGAGGTGACCACGATCTTGCTGCGGTCGTCGGTCAGCTCCAGGTCCGGCTCGCCCTGGCCGCTGTTGGGATCGCTGCCGCCTTCGTAGCGGATCGCCATGTACATCACCGCGCGGGCGATGTCGCCCTTGCGCGGGCTCCACACTTCGAACGAGCCGCCGTTGCCGTCGGGCGTCTTGAACCAGTTGGAGTTGCCCGGGTACACGCCGCTGCCGCCGCCGGTGCCGTTGTTGACCTCGGTGACGCGCTCGCTGCAGCCGCTGGTCTTGGAGCAGTTGGCCAGGGGCTTGTTGCCGCGGTCGGCGTTGTAGGCCGAATCGGTCAGGTACAGCATGTGGGTGTCGGTGTACGGCGCGTTCGGCAGGCCCTTGTTGCCGGTGGTCGAGCCGAAGCCCAGCGAGTTCGGCCAGGTGTGCTCGCGGTTGTACTTGATGCCGCCGCCGCTGCCGGCGCGGTCGGTGACCTTGACGTAGCTGCGGTTGCGGTAGGCGTCGAGGATGCGGCCGGCGTTGTTCGGGTCCTCGTCGGCGATCTCCAGGATCGTCCAGGTGTTGGTGGTGCCGCCGCTGTACGGATAGACCGTGTGGCCCTTGATCGTGGCGTGCAGCGAGCAGCGCAGCTGGCTCGGGCTGGAGGTGTTGACGTGCTGGTAGTAGCCGGTTGGGGTGCCGCCGCCGCTGGCGACGTTGAAGTTCACCACGGTGTTGGCGGCCGGGTTGGCGCCGCCGCTGTCGGTCACCTTGCTCGCCACCACGGTGAAGGTACAGGCCTCGCCGGCGTGCAGCGCGGTGCCGGTGGAGGCGGTCACGGCGGTGCCGCTGGAGGGATAGCTCAGCGTCACCGCGCCGGTGGTCGCGCACTGCAGGGTCAGCGCGCCGGCGGCCAGGCTCACCGCTTCGCTGAAGTTGACCGACAGGTCGCCCGCGGCCGGGAAGTTGGTCGCGCCGGCGGTCGGCACGGTCGAGGTCACGCTCGGCGGGGTGTTGGGCTGGGTGCCGGCGAAGGTCTGGCCGTTGTTGCAGGCGCCGAAGCTCTGCGTCGCCGAGGCGCGCCAGCTGAAGTTGGCGTAGGCGCTGCCGTTGCCGCCGAGCTGCAGCGAGGTGCCGGCGGCGGTGGAACCGGATTCGGACACCGGCAGGTTGACGCTGGTCTTGCCCTTGGCCGGGCCGTCGGCGGCGGTGATCTGGCCTTCGTAGCTCAGGAACTGGACCACGTTGCCGGCGCCGTCGACCAGGGCCATGCCGTCGTTGGGGCCGTTCTGCAGGCCGTTGGTCGGGTAGGTCAGGGTGGCGATGCGCGCGCTGCCGCCGCAGGTCGCCGCGCTGCCGGCCGGGACCAGGTCGTTGTCGTACATCGTCGCCGCACCCGGGGTGGCGCCGTTGTAGAGCACGATGCGGTAGTCGCTGAGGGTTTCGCCGGCGGTGGCGACGACTTCGATGCGCTCGCCGACGTCGCCGGCGGCAGTGGCGTCGTCGTAGTGGAATTCGTTGATGAACACCGCCGCCGGCGCCATCGTCGGCAGCAGCGAGGCGATCGCGACCGAGAGCAACCCGGCGCGGCGCGCCGACCGGGCGGGCGCGGACGACGAAGCGAGGGGACGACCAGCAACGGACTTGCGCATCAAACGGCTCCTTGTGATTGGCGTCGCGCGCGCGGCCGCGGGCAGGTGCGGCCGGGCGGATCGAGGAAGTTCGGCGCCCTCCCCAGGGCGCGCGCCTGCGAGTCTAGTCGGGGTTTGTGACAGCGCCCGAGGAGGGCGGTCACATCCGGACGAAAAAATCGCGACCGCGTTCGCGCAATCGCGATTCCGGCTGCGAACTGCGCCACATCGCGCGTCCGCCGGCGGTCACGTCCCGCCGCGCGCCTTGCCCAGCGCGCGGCTGCGGCCGGTGCGCGACTGCGCCAGCTGCTCGGCGATCTCCACCAGCGGCACCCGCGCCCGCGCCGGCGCTTCGCGGAAGGCGGCGAGCAGGCGCAGTTCCAGCGCGTCCTCGACCAGCAGCGCGTCGGCGGCGGCGACCGAGTCCATCGCGGTGTCCTGCGACAGGTTCATGCGGCCGCGGCCGGTGGCCAGCCATTCGAACTGCACGCCGGTGGCCAGCGCGACCTCGCGCAGGTGGGTGGCGCTGGGAAACTTGCCCTGGGCCGACTCCCAATGCCCGACCGCGCTGCGTTGCACCCCGACCGCGGTGCCCAGGGCGGCCTGCGACAGGCCGGCGTGGCGGCGGGCCAGGCGGATGCGCTGCTGTGGCGTCATGTGACCTCCTGCGCAAAATTTCAGGGGTTTCTACGCAATTGCTACCACTGTTCGCCGGGTGAGCGATAGACGCTGCACCCTGTGCGCTTTCGTTGTCGTTGTTCGTAAGTCGGTTCAATGATTACAAGCACTTGCCGGATCGAACAAGTGTTCGAGCCACCTAAAGTAGCCAGATTCGCTGGACCGGCAGGTGGCAAGCGCAAAAAGGAGTCCGGAAGATGGCCCCACGCTGATACGGACGTCGGCTTACGACACGACGTCGGTTCGGGGGAAAGGGCGCAGGATCGCCATGCTCAGGACAGCCATCTCCGCACCAAAGAGCGCGTTCCACGGGACGCGCTCTTTCTTTTTGCGGCGTCGGGCGGATGCGCGGCGGCGGACCGCAAGGCATCGGGCCCGAAGGCCCTCCCACGACCGCGCGGGCATCGCTGCCTGCCCCGGCGCCGGTGCGGGGGCGTTCAGGCCCGACGCTTTGCGCCCGGCCGCGACGACGCCTCACTCCACCGGCCGCAACTGCTCGGCGAGCGAACGGGTCTTGTCGGTCACCTCGTCGCCGGTGTGCCGGGTGCTCTTGCGCTCGATCAGCAACAGGTGGCATTCCTCGTCGGCCACCGGGTTGTGGCGCACGCCCTTGGGCACCACGAACAGCTCGCCTTCGCCGAGCTCGACGGTGCGTTCTTCCATCTCGATCCGCAACCGGCCCTTGAGCACGTAGAACAACTCGTCCTCGTCCGCGTGGCTGTGCCAGGCCAGGGTGCCGTGCACGCGCGCGACCTTGACGTAGGCGTCGTCGACCTCGGCCACCACCCGCGGCGACCACAGTTCGGCGAGCGCAGCGGCGATGCGGGCGGGCGAGGCGATCGACATGGCGGGACCTGGCAGGCAGCGGGGTCGGGACAGTGTAGGCGCTTGCGCGCAGGCGGGGCGGACTCGCCTGCGGGACGAAACGCGGCGGATGCAGGCGCTGCGGGCGCTGCGGCCGCGGGGCAGTGGCTTGCGTCGCAGGCGCGGTGTCGCGGTCGCGGCTCGCGCCGCTCCTACAGGAGATTGCCGGGTTTTCGCGCGGGCCGCAACGCAGCGACTGTAGGAGCTGCGCAAGCTGCGACCGCGGGGTGGCCGCTCGCGTCGCAGGCGTGGTGTCGCGGCGCGCGCCGCGCCTACACGGGCTTCGGCGGCAGTGCGGCGAGCTGTGCGCGGACCCAGTCGCGCACGTTCGCGTCGCGCACTTCCAACACGTCGAACAGGCCCAGCGCGCGCAGCGCCGGCAACAGGTCGCGGGTGTCGCGTTCGGCCTGCGCGCGCGTCGGCGCCGGCGCGGCCGGGTCGGCGAGCACGCGGGCGTTGGCGAGGAACGCGGCGACCGAGCCCTTGCGGGCGACGATCTCGCCGATGCGGACTTCGTCCTGGCGGTCGGGAAGCATGTCTTCGGCGCGCATGCGCGATCTCCAGGGAAAGAAAAGAACGGTGGGGAATCAAGGCTGAAACAACCGGCGCGGAAGCGAACGCGGCCGCCGGGCCGGTGCGTCCATGCTGGGCCGCGCGGGCCGGCTCTGCTACGTTGCCCCGGCCATCCGCTATCGCGTTCCGGCCATGTCCGATCCCCTGCTCGCGCGCGAACGCCTGGACGCGGCCGACGCGCCGTTCCTGCTCGCCGCGCGCCTGCGCGCGCCCGGCGTGCGCGACACGCCCGAACATCGCCATGCGCGCGGCCAGTTGCTCGGCGCCGATCGCGGCCTGCTCAGCGTCGGCACCGCTCGCGGCCGCTGGCTGGTGCCGGCCAGCGATGCGGTGTGGGTGCCGCCGCACCAGCCGCATTCGCTGCGCTCGCACGGCGCGGCCTTCAGCGGCTGGAGCGTGTACGTGGCCGAAGCCGAGTGCGCGGCGCTGCCGGCCCAGCCGTGCGCGCTGGCGGTGTCGCCGTTGCTGCGCGAGGCGGTGGCGCGCGCGGCCGGTTGGCCGGCCGGCGCGCCGCTGGACCCGGCCCAGGCACGGCTGGCGCGGGTGCTGCTCGACGAGATCGCCCTGGCCGGCGGCGGCGACGGCGGCCGGCTCGGCCTGCCGATGCCGCAGGACCCGCGCCTGCTGCGGGTCGCCCGGGCCCTGGCCGATGCGCCGGACGATCCGCGCGGCCTGGCCGCCTGGGCCGCGGTCGCGCACCTGTCCGAGCGCAGCCTGACCCGGCTTTTCGCGGCGCAGACCGGCTACAGCCTGCTGCAGTGGCGCCAGCGCGCCCGGCTGCTGCGGGCGCTGGAGCGGCTGGCCGCCGGCGAGGCGGTCACTGCGGTGGCGCTGGCCTGCGGCTACGACAGCGTCAGCGCGTTCATCGCCATGTTCCGCCGCCACCTCGGCGCGGCGCCGACCCAGTACCTGCGCGGGCCGGAGGGTGGGGCGGGGGATTGAGTCCGGTTGCGGTCGCCGGCGTTGGGGCGCCGTCGCCGCGGGCTGCCGGCAAGGCCAGCCGTTGTGGGAGGGCCTTCAGGCCCGATGCTTTTATGTCAAGGTCGCGGCGGCCGGAGCGGAAAGCATCGGGTCTGAAGGCCCTCCCACAACAGCGACCAGCACCGGACCTGAAGGCCCTCCCGCAACCGCCGCCGGACCGACGGCTGTCACCGATCCGGCGCAGGATTCGTCGCGCCCCCCTTGAAAGCGCTCCAGGGCGCCCTATCTCCGGTCAGGTCCCGGTTCGCCGGGCGCTTTCGTCCCCGGCATTGGCACTCGCCGGGTGCGACTGCTAAAATTCCCGTTCTTTATCCGCCAATTCAACTACTTACAGAGGTCGCCATGAATCTCAAGCCGCTCCACGACCGCGTTGTCGTCAAGCCGATCGAAGCCGATGAAGTCTCGGCCGGCGGGATCATCATCCCCGACGCCGCCAAGGAAAAGTCGACCAAGGGCGAAGTCGTCGCCGTCGGCCCGGGCAAGGCGCTGGACAACGGCAGCGTGCGCGCGCCGCAGCTGAAGGTCGGCGACAAGGTCATCTACGGCCAGTACGCCGGCAGCAGCTACAAGCAGGACGGCATCGAGTACAAGGTCCTGCGCGAAGACGACGTCCTGGCGATCGTGGGCTAAGCGCCGGGAGTCGGGAACGGGGAATCGTTGAAGCGCTTGCGCTGACGTCCGATCCGCCCCTCCCGCCCGCCGCTCTTCCCAGTCCCAATTTCCTCTATCCCCATTCCCGGAGTTCGCAACAATGGCTGCCAAAGAAATTCGTTTCGGTGAAGACGCCCGCGCCAAGATGGTGCGCGGCGTCAACGTGCTCGCCAACGCCGTCAAGGCCACCCTCGGTCCGAAGGGCCGCAACGTCGTGCTCGAGAAGAGCTTCGGCGCGCCGACGATCACCAAGGACGGCGTGTCCGTCGCCAAGGAGATCGAACTAGCCGACAAGTTCGAGAACATGGGCGCGCAGATGGTGAAGGAAGTCGCGTCCAAGACCTCCGACAACGCCGGCGACGGCACCACCACCGCGACCGTGCTGGCCCAGGCGCTGATCCGCGAAGGCATGAAGGCGGTCGCCGCCGGCATGAACCCGATGGACCTCAAGCGCGGCATCGACAAGGCCGTGACCGAGGCCGTGGTCGAGCTGAAGAAGCTGTCCAAGCCGTCCTCGACCTCGAAGGAAATCGCCCAGGTCGGCGCGATCTCGGCCAACTCGGACCACAACATCGGCGACCTCATCGCTCAGGCGATGGACAAGGTCGGCAAGGAAGGCGTGATCACCGTCGAAGACGGCTCGGGCCTTGAGAACGAACTCGACGTCGTCGAGGGCATGCAGTTCGACCGCGGCTACCTGTCGCCGTACTTCATCAACAACCAGCAGTCGATGCAGGCCGAACTGGACGATCCGTTCATCCTGCTGCACGACAAGAAGATCTCCAACGTGCGCGACCTGCTGCCGGTGCTGGAAGGCGTCGCCAAGGCCGGCAAGCCGCTGCTGATCGTCGCCGAGGAAGTCGAAGGCGAAGCGCTGGCGACCCTGGTGGTCAACACCATCCGCGGCATCGTCAAGGTCTGCGCCGTCAAGGCCCCGGGCTTCGGCGACCGTCGCAAGGCGATGCTGGAAGACATGGCCGTGCTGACCGGCGGCACCGTGATCTCCGAGGAAGTCGGCCTGCAGCTCGAGAAGGCGACCATCAAGGATCTGGGCCGCGCCAAGAAGATCCAGGTCTCCAAGGAAAACACCACCATCATCGACGGCGCGGGCGAGAGCTCGGGCATCGAGGCGCGCATCAAGCAGATCAAGGCGCAGATCGAAGAGACCTCTTCGGACTACGACCGCGAGAAGCTGCAGGAGCGCGTGGCCAAGCTCGCCGGCGGCGTCGCGGTGATCAAGGTCGGCGCCGCCACCGAAGTCGAGATGAAGGAAAAGAAGGCCCGCGTCGAAGACGCGCTGCACGCCACCCGCGCTGCCGTGGAAGAAGGCATCGTCCCGGGCGGCGGCGTCGCGCTGATCCGCGCCAAGGCGGCCATCGGCGGCCTGAAGGGCATCAACGAAGACCAGAACCACGGCATCGCCATCGCCCTGCGCGCGATGGAAGCGCCGCTGCGCGAGATCGTGACCAACGCCGGCGAAGAGCCGTCGGTCATCCTCAACAAGGTCATCGAAGGCAAGGGCGCCTACGGCTACAACGCCGCCACCGGCGAGTACGTCGACATGATCGAGGCCGGCATCCTGGACCCGACCAAGGTCACCCGCACCGCGCTGCAGAACGCGGCCTCCATCGCCGGTCTGATGATCACGACCGAAGCCATGGTCGCCGAGCTGCCGAAGAAGGACGAGCCGGCGATGCCGGGCGGCGGCGGCATGGGCGGCATGGGCGGCATGGACTTCTGATCCGGCCGTTCGCCGTAGCGCGAACCGAAAAGACCCCGCCGCGAGGCGGGGTTTTTTTTCGCCTCGGCGCGGGCCGCCGCGCCGGCCCACGCGCGGCCGCCGCGGGCGAGGGCTGCAGGATCTTGCCGGGCGAATCGCGATTGAGCGGCGCCGCGCACGCGGCTATGTAGAGCGCGGTGCAGCGCGGGCTGGCGCGGGAGCGCGCGAACTGTTCGATCGCGCCGACGCACCGATGCCGTTGCGGCGACGGCAGCAACGACAGGATCGGCACCAGGCCGCGATGGCCGATGGTTTCCCGCAACGCCGCCGAGTCCAGCCCGGCCGGCCATTTCAGCGCCAACTGGTCCGACAGCCCCAGGATCGGATCTCCGCCGATGGTGCGGAGGCTCTGCTGGCGCAACTGGACGATGTGGCGGTGCAGCGAGCGCGCACCGACAAGCGATCGCCGTCGCGCAACCGATCGACGCGCCGGCCGTTGAGCGCATGGGACGCGGTCATCGGCGCGGAACTCAGAGGCGGTCGATCGAAAACACCAGGGTGGTGCCGCGCACACTGAAGCTGGCGGTCCGGCCGTTCGGCGCGAACGCCACCGACGGGCCGTCGCGGCGGCCGCCGCCGACCGCGCCGACGCGCAGGCGCACGCGGTCGCCGACCTCGAGGGCCTGGCCGTGGAAGCGCAGCTGGGCCAGGTCGACGCGGTGGGTCTGGCCGGTGCGCAACCCGCCGAAACGGTGGGTCTGGCCGATCAGACGGTCGCCGGCGAGGCGCTGGACGACGAAGCGGGCGATGAATCCGGCGTTGTTGACGCAGGCCAGGTGCTGGACGAACAGTTCGGGCTCGACGGACTCTGCGGGGGTGCCGGAGGGGTGCATGACGGGCGCCTCTTGCGCGCGGAGCGGTGCGCAGCCGGTGCGGGAAGCGCCGTCGCCGGCGCGATGCGACGGCGCGCCGGCCCGTCGGTGTTTACGCCGGGCCGGGCGCGCTCGACAATGCGAACGGTTTTCCCCCGGTGGATCGGACATGCGCGCGTTGATCGGTTTGTTGGCGGGACTGGCGTTGCTGGGCGGCAGCGGCTGCGCCGTGGTCAAGGTCAAGGAGCGCGCGTTCGGCGACATCGCCGCCGAGCGCAGCGTCGATGCGCTCAGCGGCGGCCGGCTCAGCATCGCCTCGTCCACCGCGTTGAATTCTGCCGGCCTGGACCCGGCCGCGTGCGCGCGCGATCCCGATCCGTGCGTCGCGCAGCTGCGTCCGCTGGCTCCGGCCGAGGAGTGGCTGGCGACGGCGGCCGAGCTGCAGCTGCTGCGCATGAACGCCTTGCCGGCGACGGTGGAGCGCAGCGCCGAGTCCGGCGCGTTCAAGCGCTCGGGCCAGGCCGCGGCCGAGATCGCGCGGGTGCCGGCCGATGTCGCCGCCGCCGACCCGCGCACCCAGGCCGCGGTCGCCACCGCGCGCTACGCCTACGCGTATCTGTTCGCGACCGCGCGCACGCCGGAGCAGCGCGTGTTCGAGGCGCGCCAGCAGCAGGTGCTGCAGTACTACAACCGCGCGGTCGAGGCCATCGCCCAGGCCGCGTTCGCGGCCAGCGCCGGCAAGGCCGAGGCGGCGACGCTGGACATCGGCGGACTGCAGTTGGGCGCGGTGCTGCACGGTTACGACCCCTCCGACATCCAGCAGGACCCGCAGGCGCTGCTGGCCTCCGACACGCTCGGCTTCGCCAACCTGCGCGCGGTGTACCGGCGCGACGGCTTCGGCACCGCGCTGGTCGCGGTGTTCCCGCCGCGCCGCGGCGCCGGCGCGGCGGCCGCGAGCGCCGCATCGGCGGAGGGTTCGCAAAGCGCGGACGTCGCGAACGCGGCCGCCGCCGATGCCGCCCCGGCCGCCGCGTCCTACCGGTTCGCGAACGCGCCGCGCCGGCGCGCGGCCGCCGGCGCCCGCGACGATGCGCCTTACCGCGACACCCGCTACCTGCCGGTCACCGTGACCCTGCGCTTCGACGGCGAAGGCCTGGAGGGCGTGCTCGCCAGCCGCAGCGCGCAGCTGGATGTGTACAACCCCTACCGCATCGACAGCGAGACCATCGCCGGGCGCAAGGTGCCGCTGGCGGCGAACTACTCGGCCGCCTACGGCATCTGGCTGGCGCGCTCGGAACTGGCGCGGCTGAGCCTGTCGAGCCTGCTGCGGCCCAAGCAGGCGCGCGCGTTCAAGCCGCGCGTCTACCTCAACCAGCCCTACGATCCCGACAAGCGCGTGATCGTGCTGATCCATGGCCTGGCCAGCAGCCCGGAAGCCTGGGTCAACCTCGCCAACGAACTGCTCGGCGACGAATCCCTGCGCCGCCGCTACCAGCTGTGGCAGGTGTTCTATCCGACCAACATCGACATGCTGTCCAACCGCGCCGCGATCGCGTCGGCGCTGCAGCAGACCTTCCAGCACTACGACCCGCAGGGCGACGACGTCGCCAGCCGCGACGCGGTGCTGGTCGGCCACAGCATGGGCGGGGTGATCGGGCGGCTGCTGCTCAGCGACAGCGGCGGCCACGTCGCCGATGCGATGCTCGACGGGCTGGACCCGGCGCTGATCGCGCGCGTGCGCAAGGACCCGATGCTGCGCCAGCTGACCGTGTTCGAGCCGATGCCGCAGTTCGGCCGCGCGGTGTTCATGGCCTCGCCGCAGCGCGGCGCGGTGGTCACCGACGGCTGGCCGCTGCGGATGGTGCGCAAGCTGATCCGGCTGCCGCTGGACGTGCTGCGCGAGACCGCCGAACTGATCCAGCGCTACGACGTCAGCGAATCCGACCTGGAGCGCATCGGCTTGCGCAAGGGCAAACCGCCGACCGGCCCGGACGACCTGAGTCCGAACTCGCGCTTCATGCACGCGACCCGCGACCTGTCGATCGAACCGGGCCTGCCGTACCACGTCATCGTCGCCCAGCGCGATCCGACGCTGGCCCTGGCGCAGTCCAGCGACGGCGTGGTGCCGTACCCGAGCGCGCACATGGACGGCGCGGTGTCGGAGAAGGCGATCGTGTCCGGCCACAGCGTGCAGGAAACCCCGCAGGCGATCGCCGAGTTGCGGCGGATCCTGCATGAGGATGCGGCGACGTACGAGAGCCGCGGCAAGCGTTGAGCGCCGCCGCCGCGGCCGCTACGCTCAGCGGTGCGCGGGCTGCGGCTGCGATTGGGTCTGGGTTTCGCTCTGCACCGGCACGGGCGTCGGCGTTTCGCGCGGCAGCGCCGACGACTGCCGGCTCGATTCCTCCACCGGCGTGCGCAGCGCGTCCTGCATCGCGACGCCGGCGCGGCGATGCGCGGGGTCGTCGAACCCGCCCTGGACGACGAACACGCTGCGGCCTGAGCCGACGTCGGCGCCGATCACGACGTGGTCGGCGCGCTCGATGCCGGCGCGGCGTGCCTCCACGGTCAAGGCCGCGGCCAGGCGCTCGCTTTCCTGCGCATTCCGGTGCAAGGGGTGCCCCTGCGCGCCGAGCTTGTCGTGGATGCCCTGGTACAGCGCATGGTCGGGATGTTGCGGACTGCGCAGATCCGAATCGGGCACCGGCGCGGGCGCCAAGGCCGGCGCGGCAGCGGGCGCGACCGCCGGCGCCGCGGCCGTCGGGCGATTGTTGCGGACGTAGTCGTGGGAATCGATGGTGTGGTCGAAGTTCGACGGTTCCGGCCGGCGGCCGCCGACATCGTAGTAGGGCAGGCGCTCGCCGGCGTGGCGGCCGAGGTTGATGCCGTTGCGCTCGAGCGTGCGCTCGCTCAGGCCGAGCGAGCGCATGTCGATTTCGATCCGCGGCGCGTTCGCGGGCGCGTGTCCGCGGTCGAGTTCGAGCCGGGCCAATTCGCCGATGTAGCGCGCGCCGTACAGGTTGCTGTAGTCCGAGCCGCCGCGATGGCCGAGCCGCGCGTCGCCGGCCGACTTGTCGAAGTAGTACTCGCCCATCGCGCGGACGTTGGCGGCGTTGTCCGGCGAAATCGATTGGTCGGCCTCCAGCGTCAGGTTGCGCCTGAGCCGATACGAAGGATTGCTGTCGGAGCCGTTCTGTTCGATGAAGTCGGCCGCGCGCGGCGAGGATTTGTAGATATCTTCCAGGGTCAGATTGGAGTCGGTCTCGCGCAGCGCGCCGACCATCGCGTTCCAGCCCTGGATATGCGCGCGCGCTTCGTTGTCGCGGTGCGCCTGCATCACCGTCGTCAGCGCCGGCGTGTAGTTGTGGACCGTCGCATCGCTGGCGGCCATCGTGCGCGCCTGCTCGGTGAAGGCCTGGCGCGCCTGATCCATCGGCGTCTGGGTCTGGCCCGGCGCGATCCGTCCGTGCTGCACTTCGTGGCCGAGCACGAAAGTCATGTTGTTGGCGTCGTACTTGTCGGTCAGGTCGTCCAGGCCCAAGGCCATCGTGCGGTCGCGCGAGACGAAGCTGCCGCCGGCATGGGCGTCGCTCTTGAGTTTGAAATGCAGCAGCTCGCGGCTGTCGGCCGCCGCGTTCAATTGCCGGGTCAGCGCCGGCGAACGGACGATCGCCGCCTCCAGGTTGCGCGCGGCTTCCGCGGTGACGCCCGATTGGCCTGCGAACTCGTCCAGGCGCGCGCGCAATTGCGTTCCGATGGGTTCGCCGCTCATGCTGCCTCCGTGCGTTGCTGGCGTTATTCGACCGTGATCAGGCTGACGCACTCGTGCTCGTAGGCGTCGTCGGATTCGGCGCGGGTGTAGATGCGGATCCACAACTGCGGACGCTGGAAGCTCCAGCCCAGCGGCCGGTCGTGCTCGGCCGTCATCGGGCTGCGCTGGTAGCCCAGGCCTTCCAGGGTCGCCGCGTAGCGCTCGAAATCGGGGCGGCAGATCGCGCTGGCGTCGGCATCCTCGCGCTTGCGCCGGTATTCGAAGCGCAATTGCTGGCGCTGCGAGCCGGCCGGCACCAACAGCTCGAGCGAGTAACCCCAATCCGGCCCGAGCGAGGCGCCGGTGCGGGCGCTGTTTTCGGAGCGTTGCAGGCTCCAGCCGGTATCGCGCTCGATCCGTTGCGCGCTGAGCTGCTCGCGCGCGCCGAGGCCGGCGAGCAGTTTCAACACGGTTTCGCCGACGGCTTCGGCGTCGGCCGTGCGGCCGGGAGATTCGTCGGAAGGATGCATCCTGGACTCCTTGACGGACACCTTGGCCGGACCGGCCGCGGCGCAGGCGCTCAACAACACGATGCTCAATGCGCAGGCGAGCGCCGGGGCGGTTCGGCCGGAAGCGGTACAGGCTGGGCGAAAGCGGAAAGGCATCCGAGGCGTCCTGCGTGCGTCGGCTTGGTATAGATCAAACCGCGGGCGCGGACAAGCAGCAGCGCGAATCGCTGGATAAGTTATGGATTTTTTGCGCCCCGATCGGGCCACGGTCCGGCCAGGCTCCGCGCGCGGCGGAGCCTGGCCGCACACCGCGATCAATGGTGCGAGTTGGCCGAAATCCCGCCGCCCTTGCCGTCGGGCACCAGCATGCGCACGTTCTGCATCATGCCGCGGTCCTCGTGGTCGAGGATGTGGCAGTGCAGGACGTATTCGCCGATGTAGCGCTCGTAGCGGGTGCGGATCACCACGTTGTAACCCTGCTTGACGAACAAGGTGTCCTTCCAGGTGCCGCGCAGGTTGGCGTACTGCGGGTCGGAGGCTTCGCCGCTCTGGCTGACGTCGTTGCCCTTGGGGTCGTAGATCGCCACGACCTGGAACGGATTGACGTGGATGTGGAAGGGATGGCCGCCGCGCTTGGAGGTCAGCGTCCATTCCTCGGTGCGGCCCAGCACCAGGTCGCGCGCCTGGGTCGGCGCGTAGGAATTGCCGTCGACCTGGTACTGGTCGTCGTCGGTGATGTTGAAGAACAGCGACTGCTGGCCGTTCACCTCGTCCTTGGGAATGTCGCGGTGCGGCACGAACGCGCTCAGCCGCAGGCCGTCGTCCAGATCGGCGAGCACCCGCTGTTGCACGTCGGCGGGCATGTTGCGCTGGGCCGAGGCTTTGAGCTGGCGCGCGATCAAGGCGCGCGTGTCGATCCGCTCGGCGAGGCCGCTGACTTCGGCGATGCCGAGCAACTGGCGGTCCTCGGCGGCCTGGGTGACGCTGGCGTTGGCCGGCGCGGCCGCGTCGATCACGCAGTAGCGGCCGGGGCGCGGGAACGCCACCAGCACGTCGCTGCGGTAGCCCGGCTGCAGCACGTTCTCGCGCTTTTCGATCATCTGCCCGTGGGTGAGGCCGTCGGCGGCGACTTCGAACTGGCTCAGCACCTCGCCGGTGCAGTTCTTGCCGACCCAGGTTTCCAGCGCGTCGCCGGCCAGCCCCGCCGGCGACGAGGCGCGGCTGCGCAACTCGCGCAGTTGCAGGTTGACGGTGTCGCGCACGCCGGCGTGCAGCAGCCGCCAGCGCTCCAGCCGGCCGGCCAGCAGGCCGGAGAAGGTCGGCAGCACCACGCCGTTGACGCTGGTGTAGCGCCCGGACTTCTGCCAGGTGCCGAAGCCGAACTGGTCTGCGTAGTTGTCGATCCGGCCGACGTCGCCCGGATCGCAGATCCAGGTGCCGTCGGCGGCGGTCTTGATCTTGCCGGCGTCGTTGCGGCAGGCGTAGGCGACCTGCTGGAACATCAGCAGCCGCTCGGGCATCGGCTGCTCCGCCGAGGCGTCGCGCAGCAGGGTGTCGAGGTCGCCGTTGCGGGTCGGCGAGGGCAGGCGCTGGCCGCGCACCAGCAGCGCGCCGGCCATGCCGCTGGAAACCTGCAGCGCGGTCGAGCCGTGCAGGTGCGGGTGGTACCAGAACGTCCCGGCGGGATGGTCGGCCGGCAGGTTGTATTCGTACTCGAACGCCACGCCCGGACGCAGGGTCAGCAGCACGTTGTCGCTGTTGCCGGTCGGGCTGACCCACAGGCCGTGCGAGTGCAGGTTGGTGGAGTTGAAGCAGTGCGGCGTGTTGAGGCTGGGCTGGGCGCAGTCGGGTTCGGGCTTGAGGTCGTTCTTGAGCGCGATGCGCACGGTCTCGCCGGGCGCGGTGACCACGGTGGGGGCGACGAAGGGAATCGCCGGGTCGGTGCCGGGGCTCTTGTAGGAGCGCAGCTCGACGGTGTCGTAGCGCGAGCTCGCCGGGTTCCAGATCCGCGAAGTGGTCGTATCGACGACCAACTCGAGCCGCGCCTCGCGCGTGTCCAGCGGCCGCGCGCCTTCGGCGGTGAGCAGCTTCTGCGCGGCCTGCGGCGCGTCGGTGGAGCGCAGCATGCGCGCCAGCACCGGCGGCGCGGCGGCGCGCTCGGCGGCGGCCTCCTGGGCCAGCGCTGCGCCGGGCATGGCCAAGGCCAGGCACAGCGCCAGCGCGTTGCGCGGGCGCAGTGCGGCGGGCGCGGATTTGGGAACGGAAATGTCCATGCGGAACCCCTGTGGCATGAAGCGTGCCGTCGCGGCACGGTGGTGCCGGCGCGCGCGGCGCGAACGGGCGCGCCGCGCCGCGTCGGCGGCTCGGTGAGTCGGCTTGCGTGTCGTCCCCTGCGGCGCCGCACGCCGCAGCGGTCGCGGCGCGGGCGGAGCGCGGCCCCGCGCGGGCGGGGGCCGTTCGACGCTGCGTGGAGCGCCGCGCGCGGTTCGCCGGACTGGCGCGAACCCGTTCGCGATGCGCGTCCTGCTGCGGCACCGAGTGCGGGCCGTCGCAATCGCGGCGGCCGTTCGCGCTCGCTTGATGAACGGCGAAAGCCGGGGCGGCAGGACAGCGCGGCGTGTCGCTGTGAAGTCGGGTGTGGGGTCCGGGCTGGGCGTGGTTCGATGCGTTCGCCGGCATTGCGCGCCGGGCGATGCGCGCGAAGTCGTCGAGCGCGGCGACGCGGCGCAGCGAGGCCCGGCTTGCGTCGCGTTGCGCACCGGACGCGACGTTGCGCGCAGGCGTATGCGGCCGCAGTGTGTTCGCGGCGAAGTGTGGCGCTCCATCCGCCGGATCGCGGGCGTGGGCGTACCGGTCGGTGCTATGGAGGTTTGGGCGCGCTCGCTCGCCGCGGCTGCGCCGGCCCGGTTCGGACGCGCGCCGGGCACCCACCGAGCGACGCCTAGGCGACGCCGCTGCGGCCTGGGACACGAATCGCCTGCGACGAGCGCCACGGGCGGAGTGCGGTTTGGCGCAAATCGCGCGGGCCCTCCCTGTTCAGGTTCGGCCGCGCCGCGCGCCGCGACTCGCCGCAGCCCGCCGCGGGGTTTCGCCTGTCATCGGTAACAAGCCTTGCGCCGCAAGGTTTTCGCGTTGGAGGGCGGTTTCGCGCGAGAGCGTTTCAAATGAACCGGCAAGTTCTGTTTTGCAGTGCAGCGTGCAAAGCCGCTAACGCTTCCTTCACGATCAGCACGCATCCCGACGTGGGGGAGGGAGCAAGCCCGCAACCGGTTCATCCGGGAGCGGGCTTTTTTATTGCCCAGCGTTTTTATCCGCAGCGTCGCCGAGCGCAGGCGCTGCGTCCAGCGGCAGCGGCGGCCCCGGCGCGCCGGGCCAGCGCGAAACGCGCTTGCGGCAGCGGCGTCGGGGCGCGGCCCGCGATCCGGCCCGCCGCCATCGCCATGCGATCATCGCGCGCATGCACGCTTCCGTTCCTGCCGCCGCGGCCGCCACCGACTTCTCCGCCCTGACCGAACGCGCACTCGCGCGCCTGCGCAACGCCTGCGACGACGCGCGCGCCGCGCTCGAAGACGCGGCGCTGGCCGCGCGGGTGGCGCGCGTGGCGGTGGTCAGCGACTTCGCCATCGACACCCTTGCGCGCCAGCCCGCGCTGCTGCTCGCGCTGGCCGCCGACGACGGCGCCCAGCCGTTGCCGCCGCCGCAGTTGGACGCCGAAGGCCGCGCCGACTGGGGCACGCGCCTGCGCCGTTACCGCGCCGCCGGTTCAACCCGGCTGATCTGGCGCGACGCGCTCGGCCTGGACGGAGTCGGCGACACCTTGCGCGGCAGCACCGAACTGGCCGAAACCTGCCTGCGCCTGGCCCACGACGCGCTCGAGGACGAGTTCGAGCGCCGCTACGGCGCGCTGCGCACGCCGGCCGGCGAACGCGTGCGGCTGGTGGTGTTCGGCCTGGGCAAGCTCGGCGGCGGCGAGTTGAACTTCAGTTCCGACGTCGATCTGGTCTACGCCTACGAGCACGACGGCAGCACCGAGTTCGACGGCCGCGACGCCGCGCGCGCGCTCGACGCGGAAACCTACTTCGCCAAGCTCGGCCAGCAGTTGGCGCGATTGCTCGACGAACTCACCGCCGAGGGCTTCAGCCATCGCGTCGACCTGCGCCTGCGCCCGTACGGCAACGCCGGCCGGGTGGCGTGGTCGTTCGCGGCGATGGAGCAGTACTTCCAGCGCGAAGGCCGCGACTGGGAACGCTACGCCTGGCAGAAGGCGCGGCCGGTGGCGGGCGATCTCGACGCCGGCGAGCGCTTCGTCGACGCGCTGCGGCCGTTCGTGTACCGGCGCTATCTCGACTTCGGCGCGCTCGACGGCCTGCGCGCGATGAAGGCGGCGATCAGCGCCGAGGTCGCGCGCAAGGAACTGGCCGACGACATCAAGCGCGGGCCCGGCGGCATCCGCGAGATCGAATTCCTGGTGCAGGCGCTGCAGCTGATCCGCGGCGGCCGCGAGGCCGAGCTGCGCGGCCGGCGCCTGCTGCCGGCGCTGGCGACGCTGGTCGCGCAGCGCCAGATCGGCGAGGACGCCGGCGACGCGCTGGCCGACGACTACCGCTTCCTGCGCCGGCTGGAAAACCGCCTGCAGATGCTGCGCGACGCGCAGACCCACGCCTTGCCCGCCGGCGAGGCCGAGCGCGCGCGCATCGCCGCCGGCCTGGGCTACGCCGACTGGGACGCGCTGCGCGCCGAACTGGAACGCCGCCGCGAACGCATCACCGCCGAATTCGACGCGCTGCTGGCGCCGCGCCGGCGCCGCGCCGCGCCCGACGCGCTGACCGCGTACTGGCGCGCGCTGCCGGAGGCCGGCGAGGCGCAGGCGCTGCTGGACGCCGGTTTCGACGCCGCCGCCGACGCCGACGCGGCGCTGCGCGATTTCGCCCGCAGCCCCGGCGTGCGCGGCCTGTCCGACGCCGCGCGCGCGCGCCTGGACCGGGTGCTGCCGGCGCTGCTGCAGGCCGCGGCGGCGTCGAGCCAGCCGATGCTCGCGCTCAAGCGTTTGCTGGCGCTGCTGCACAACGTCCTGCGCCGCAGCGCCTATCTGGCCTTGCTCGACGAACAGCCGGCGGCGCTGTCGCGCTTGGTCGAGGTGGTCTCGCGCAGCGCGCTGCTGGCCGAGCGGCTGGCCTCGCACCCGTTGTTGCTGGACGAATTGCTCGATGCGCGCGTGGCCGGCCCGCTGCCGGACCGCGAGGAACTGCTCGCCGCCTGCGCCGGCTTCGATGCCAGCGGCGATGTCGAGGAAGCCTTGCAGGCGATCAACGAAACCCGGCAGGCGCTGAGCTTCCGCATCGCGATGGCGCTGCGCGACGGCCGCCAGTCGGCCGAGGACAGCGCGCGCCAGCTGGCCTGGCTGGCCGATGCGGTGGTGGCGCAGGTGCTGGCGATGGCCCAGGCCGAAGTCGCCGCCGCGCACGGCCGGGTGCCCGGCGCGCGTTTCGCCGTGCTCGGCTACGGCAGCCTCGGCGGCGAGGAACTGGGCTTCGGCTCCGACCTGGATCTGGTGTTCTTGTACGAAGCGCCCGCGGTCGAGGGCGGCGCGGCGTCCGACGGCGCGCGCTCGCTCGACGCGACGCGCTGGTTCGCGCGGCTGGCGCAGAAGATCGTCGCCCTGCTCGGCGCGGTCACCGCGGCCGGGCGCTTGTTCGATGTCGATGTGCGCTTGCGGCCGGACGGCGCCAAGGGCCTGCTGGTGTCGTCGCTGGCCAGCTTCGCCGACTACCAGGACGAGCGCGCCTGGACCTGGGAGCATCAGGCGCTGGTGCGCGCGCGCTTCGTCGCCGGCGACGCCGACCTGCACGCGCGCTTCGACGACGTCCGCGCGCGCACCCTGGCCCGCGCGCGCGACGGCGACAAACTGCGCGGCGACGTCGCGGCGATGCGCGCGCGCATGCGCGCCGAGCTCGACCGCAGCGACGCGGCGTTCTTCGACCTCAAGCAGGGCGAAGGCGGCTTGGTCGACCTGGAATTCCTGCTGCAGTACCTGGTGCTGCGCGACAGCGCGCGCGCGCCGGCGCTGCTGGCGCCGCGCGATACGCCCGGCTTGATCGCGGCCGCGCGCGCGGCCGGCGGCTTGTCGCCGGAACATGCCGAGGGCTTGTTGCGAGCGCATGCGGTGTTGCTCGCGGCGGGGCTGGAATGCACGCTGGACCGGCGCCCGCGGCGGGTGGCCGAGACCGATGCGATCGCTGCCGCGCGCCGCGCGATCGGCGCGGCGATGAGCGAGCACGGCTTGCGGGCGGCGTCGTGAGGCGGCGCGAACGCTCGCCGGTGGGGAGCCCGCGGTGATCGACCACGACGCCCGCGACATGATCTCGGTCTGGATCGGCACCACCACCCAGGCCGACGCGTTCGACCGCTACACCCAGGGCATGGAAGAACAGGGCTCGGGTTGCCCGGCGCACCGCGATTTCGGCTGCGGCTTCATCGATTCGGATTTTTTCGTCGCCTACGTCACCGTCGGCGCGCGGGCGGTGCCGGTCGAGGAACTGGTGCTCGAAGTCGGCACGTATTCGCCCGCCACCGACCGCGCGATCGTCGCCCGCTGCCACGAGTTGGGCATCGCCGCGGGCAACGCGCTGTACTACTACGACCGCTGCGCCTTCATCGAAGAACAGCCGGGACGGCTGTACAACGAACTGCGCTTCATCGGCAGCTTCGACAACTCGCGGCCGCGCCGCGCGCGCTGAGGCGGGCGCGCGGTCAGTCCTGCAAGCCCAGGCGACGCCGGACCTCGCGCGCCACCCGCGCGGTCTCGCGCAGCGGCTCCACCGGGAACGGCCGCAGGTGCGGATCGAACGCATGCGCCCGGCGCAGGCCGATCAGGCTGTCGACGAAGCGGCGCGGCCGCCCTTCGACCCGGTCGATGCCGAACACGAACAGCGGCGCGCGCGTGGCCGCGGCCTCGGACAGCATGTTGACCGAGTCGGCGGTGCAGACGATGCGGTCGGCCCAGCCGAGCAGGCCCGGGTAGGGGTTGGCGCCTTCGCCGGGCTCGTACCACGACACCTGCGGCAGCGACGCCAGGCGTTCGCGCAGGCGCGCGCGGATGTCCGCCGGGGTGCGCCGCGAGGTCGTCGCCAGCAGGCTGCCGCCCTCGCGTTCGAGCTGCGCCGACAGGCGCGAGGCCAGCGCGTCGAAGGCGGCGCGGTCGAAGCGGGCGTGGGCGCTGGAGCCGCCCAGCAGCAGCGCAGTGCGCGGGCCGGGCAGTTCGCCGAAGGCGGGGAAGGTCTTGCGCGCGCCGGCCAGCCACAGGTCGTCGACCGGGTTGAGGCTGCCGAGCAGGGTGATCACGTTGGGCCCGCGCAGGCCGTCGTGCTCGGGCGCGATCACCAGGTCCCAATGCATGGGCGGCAGGCGCGGGTCGAGGATCTGCACCGCGCGCGCGCCGGTCTCGCGCATCAGCCGGGTCGCCAGCGCGGCCTGGCGGCCGCAGCCGATGGCGAGGGCCGGGCGGGCGCCGCTCAGCGCCTGCGCGAATTCCTCGCCGAAGGCCCGTTCCGACCCCGGCAGCCGGCGCGGCGACAGCCAGCGCCACGGCGCCCGCGGTTGCAGCAGCCAATGCCGGGCCGGGCGCCCCAGGGCCAGGGCCAGCGCCGAGGCCTGGCGCTGGTTGCCGGCCAGCCCGTCGGTCAACAGCCAGGTTGCAGTAGTGGCGTCATTCTTCGCCGAAATGCTGTTTCGTTGCACAGATGCAGGTAATCCGTTCCGGGGGTGTCGATTTAGCGGCCGGGTCGAGACTCTACACTTCCGTCTCCCGATCACTTGCCCCAGCTTGGCAGCCCCATGGAGAAGACGATGTCCAAGGCCCTCCCCGACGACGCCCTCGATCAGCTGTTCCGCAGCGCCCGCACCCACAACGTGCTCGGCGGCGAGATCAGCGACGAGACGCTGCGCCAGCTCTACGACCTGACCAAGTGGGGCCCGACCAGCGCCAACGGCTCGCCGGCGCGGTTCGTGTTCGTAAAGTCCCCGCAGGCCAAGGAGAAGCTGCGCCCGGCCCTGTCGGAAGGCAACCTGGCCAAGACCCTGGCCGCGCCGGTCACCGTCATCGTCGCCCACGACCTGGAGTTCTACGAAAAGCTGCCGTATCTGTTCCCGCACGACGACGCGCGCAGCTGGTTCGCCGGCAACGACGCGGCGATCAACGTCACCGCGTTCCGCAACGGCAGCCTGCAGGGCGCCTACCTGATCCTGGCCGCGCGTTCGCTGGGCCTGGACACCGGCGCGATGTCGGGCTTCGACAACGCCAAGGTCGACGAGGCCTTCTTCGCCGGCACCAAGATCAAGTCCAACTTCCTCATCAACCTGGGCCACGGCGACCACGACAAGCTGTTCCCGCGCTCGCCGCGCCTGCCGTTCGACGAGGCCGCGCGCATCGAGTGATGCGTGCGCGCCGGCACGGTTCCGCGCTGGCGCCGCCCTGGCGCGGCGCGGGCCGGGCGATAGTGGTTCCCCCGCAACACCGCCGTACCTACAACGACCAGCGTCCACCCGACGACATTCCGAGGAGTTCTCCAATGAAGCGCATCCTGCTCGCCGCCGCCCTGGGCCTGGCTTTCGCCGGCGCCGCCACCGCCGCCCCGGTGACCTACAAGATCGACCCCAACCACACCGACGTGGTCGCCAGCTGGAGCCACTTCGGCTTCTCCAACCCGATCGCGCACTTCGGCAAGGTCGACGGCAGCATCACCTACGACCAGGCCAAGCCCTCGGCGTCCTCGGTGCAGGTGACCATCCCGCTCGACGGCCTGGATTCGCACGTCGGCGATTTCGACGAGCACCTCAAGAGCGCCGATTTCTTCGACGCCGCCAAGTACCCGAACATCACCTTCAAGAGCACCAAGGTCGAAGCGGCCGGCGCCAACAAGCTCAAGGTGACGGGCGACTTGACCGTGCACGGCGTGACCAAGCCGGCGGTGCTGGACGTCAACATCAACAAGATCGGCGAGCAGCCGATGGCCAAGCGCGCGGCGGCCGGCTTCGACGCCACCACCACGCTCAAGCGCAGCGAGTTCGGCATCGGCAAGTACGTGCCCAACGTCAGCGACGAGGTCAAGATCCGCATCACCACCGAAGCGATCGTGCCGAAGAAGTAAGCGGCCGCGCTTGCGAACGGCGTCGCCCGCGGGCGGCGCCGTTCGCGTTTTTGCCGCCCGAAGCGCGCCGCGTTGCGCGCTAAAATGGCGCGATGATCATCCAACGCCTTTCCCGCGAGCGCGGCCGGGTCCCGGCCGACGGCAGCGACAGCCTGCACACGTTCTCCTCGGGCGGCTATTACGACCCGGCATGGATGGGGTTCGGCGCGCTGCGCGTGCTGCGCGAAGTGCGGGCCGCGCCCGGCGCGGGCCTGGCCGTGCACCGTCACGCCAACATGGACGTCTTCAGCTACGTGCTGGAAGGCGCCATGGGTTTCGAAGGCGTGGCCGGCTCGGAGTTCGGCGAGGCCGCCGGCGGCGACGACACCGCCACGGGCGTGGTGCGCGCCGGCGAGCTGCAATGGCTCGGCGCCGGCCACGGCATGCGCCATCGCGCGTTCAACGCCGCGGCCGACGCGCCGCTGCGGTTCCTGCAGATTTGGATCCAGCCCGACCGGCTCAACGCCCGGCCCGCGTACGCGCTGTCGGCGGCGCCGGCCGCCGGCGACCGCGGCTGGGCCTTGCGCGCTTCGCGCGACGGCGGCGAGGGCGGGTTGCCGGTGCGCCAGGACCTGCGGCTATCCACGGCCACGCTCGCGGCGGGCGCGGCGCTGCGGTGCGCGCTCGACGTCGGCCGAGGGTACTGGCTGCAGCTGGTGAGCGGCGAGGCCGAGGCCAACGGCCGCGCCCTGGCCGCGGGCGACGCGCTCGGCTGGGTCGGCGAATCCGGCGAACTGGCGCTGACCGCCGGCGATCACGGCGCGCAAGCGCTGCTGCTGGAGCTGCCGCCGCCGGCGTGATCGCGGGCCTTGCCTGCGCCGCCGTCGCAGCGTCTGCTGCGCAGCCCCCGGCAGCCAACGGCCGCGCCGACGCGGCCTCGCCCGGCCGCGGCGCTTGGCCGCGTCTGGCGCGAACCCGGCGCCGCCGCGGCCTTGCCGCCGTTCGCGCGGCCGCGTACACGCGCCGCCGCGCCCACGCTGCTAAAATGCCTGCCCGCGTCGCCACCCGTCGTGCCCCATGACCACCGCAGCCAACGCCCACCCCACCCAGGCCAACGCCGATCAGCGCTACACCGTGACCCGCGCCGACCTGCCGCTGAGCTGCCCGCTGCCGTCGATGGCGCTGTGGAACTCGCATCCGCGCGTGTACCTGCCGATCGAGGCCGAGCGCGAGTGCCAGTGCCCGTACTGCGGCGCGCACTACACCCTGGTCGACTGACCCCGCCGCCATGAATCCGCCGCAGCCGACCCCCACGCGCCGGCTGACGGCGATGCAGTTGCTGCCGGCGCTGGAATCCGGCGGCGTCGAGCGTTCCACCCTGGAAATCGCCGATGCGCTGGTGCGCGCCGGCCACCGCGCGATCGTGGTCTCGGCCGGCGGCCGGCTGGTGCCGCGGCTGCTGCAGCTCGGCGCCGAGCACATCGAACTGCCGATCGGGCGCAAGTCGCCCTCGACCCTGCTGCATGCCTTCAAGCTGCGCCGGCTGATGACCGAGCTGGGCGTGGACGTACTGCACCTGCGCTCGCGCCTGCCGGCCTGGGTCGGCCTGCTGGCCTGGCGCGGCCTGCCCGACGGCGCGCGGCCGGCGCTGGTGACCACCGTGCACGGGCTCAACTCGCCCTCGCGCTACAGCCAGGTCATGACCCGCGGCGAGCGCGTGATCTGCGTGTCCGACACCGTCCGGGACTACGTGCTCCAACACTATCCCGACACCGACCCGTACAGGCTGCGGGTGGTGCCGCGCGGGATCGACCCGGCCGCGTTCCCGCGCGCGCCGTGGCCCGACCTCCAGGCGCGCGCCTGGGCCGCCGCGCAGCATCCGCAGCTCGCCGGCGACGGCCCGCTGCTGTTGCTGCCCGGCCGCGGCACCCGCCTGAAAGGCCATGCCGACGGCCTGCAATTGCTGGCCGACGTGCGCGCCGACGGCCTCGATGCGCGGCTGTGGCTGCCGGGCGCGCGCGAGCCGGGACGCGAGGACTACATCGAGGAAATGCAGCAGCTCGCGCAGGGCCTGGGCATCGCCGACGCGGTCGCCTTCGCCGCGCCGACCGACGCGATCGCGCGCGCCTACGCCGCCAGCGACCTGGTGCTGCAACTCTCGCGCAAGCCCGAGGCGTTCGGCCGCACCGTGGTCGAGGCGCTGGCCTGCGGCCGGCCGGTGCTGGGCTGGAACCACGGCGGCGTCGGCGAGCTGCTGGCGCGCCTGCAACCGCGCGGCGCGGTCGCGGCGTTCGATCCGCTCGCGCTCAAGCGCAGCGCTTGCGAATTGCTAACGCATGCGCCCGCGCCAGTGGATACGATGGCGTTTTCCCTGCGCGCCATGCAGGAGGCCACGCTTGCCGTCTATGCCGAACTCGTCGATGCCTGAGCCGGCCGCGCCGTCGCCGGGCGCGCCCGCGTCGTTCGCCGCGGATGCGGCCGGCGCGATGCGCGCGCCGCCGCCGCAGGAAATCGTCGGCTGGCGCTGGGCGCCGGTCTGGGTGCTGGCCTATGTCGCGCTGCTGTTCGCGCCGGGCTTCGCCGAGACCGTGTTGAGCCTGGGCGCGCTGACCATGCTGGTGAAGCTGGCGCTGGGGCGCATGCGCACCGGCCCGCGCCTGCTCAGCGACGCGGCCTGGGCGCTGACCAGCGCCTTGTTCGCGGCGTACTGGCTGCCCGAACTGGTCTCGGCGATCGACGCGGTCGATCCGGCGCGCGCGCTGCGCGAGGCCGCGGTGGACCTGCGCTATCTGCCGTTCCTGTGGTTGGTCGCCGCGGCGGTGGCGTCGCCGCGCGGACGCCGCATCACCTTCGGCGGATTGGCCGCGATCCTGGCGGTGTGGATCGCCGACGCGCTGCTGCAGGCGCTGTCCGGCGCGGTCGAGAGCCCGCTGTTCCGCGCCATCGACGCGGCCAAGCAGGCGATCAGCGGGCACGGCATGTGCACCGCGGGCGAACTGGCGGTGGTCGACCGCCTCGGCGGCGTGCTCGGCCCGTGCAACCTCAAGCTCGGCCAGGTCATCGCCAGCTTCTCGCCGTTTCTGCTGTACGCCGCCGGCCGCCGCTACGGCCTGGCCGGCTGGCTGGCGGCGACCGCGCTGACCGGCATCGTGGTGGTGCTGGCCGGCTCGCGCGCCTCGTGGATCACCTTCGCCCTGGTGCTGCTGCTCAGCGGCTGGCGCCTGCTGGGCTGGAAGAAGCTGCTGGCGCTGTTCGCCTGCGGCCTGCTCGCGCTGGTGGTGCTGGACCGCACCTCCAGCCAGGTGCACGAGCGGCTGGTACGCACCGCGCACATCGTCAGCGCCGACGTGGCCGGGCTCGACGACGCGCTGTCCGGGCGCGCGCGGATCTGGCGCGCGGCCGGTTGCATGATCGCCGCGCATCCGCTCAACGGCGTCGGCGCGCGCGGCTTCCGCGAAGCCTTCCCGGGCTGCGACCCGATGCCGGGGGTGACCACGTCGTGGGGCGACGGCCCGGCCCTGCACGCGCACCAACTGGTCCTGGAAGTGCTCAGCGAAACCGGCGCCTTCGGCCTGCTGCTGTGGCTGGCCGGCGCCGCGCTGGCGTGGCGCGCCTGGGCCTTCGCCGACGCGCAGGCGCGCGAACGCGCGCGTCCGGCGATGGTGGCGCTGGCGGTGACGGTGTTCCCGCTCAACACCCACCTGGCGTTCTATTCGACCTTCTGGGGCGGGCTGACGCTGCTGCTGGCGGCGTTGTATGCGGGCAGCCTGCTGGCCCAGCCGCGCAGCGAGTAGCTTTCATGCAGGAGCGGCGCAAGCCGCGACCGCGACATCGAAACTACGGCGAAGGTTGCGACGTAGCCGCGATGTGGCGGTCGCGGCTTGCGCCGCTCCTACAGGGAGCGGGCGCGGCTTACGGTTGCTGTTTGTACGGCGAGGTCATGCCTTGCGGCCGGCGCTTGAACCGGCGGTGGATCCACAGGTACTGGCTCGGCGCTTCGCGCACCATCGCCTCGATCTGGGCATTGACCCGCGCGCTGTCGGCGGTGGCGTCGCTGGACGGAAAATCGGGCAGCGGCGCGCCGACGCGCAGGATGTAGTCGGCGCCTTCGCGGCGATGGAAGAACGGCACCACCGCGCAGCCGGCCAGGCGCGCGAACTGGTGGGTGGCGGTGATCGTCGCCGCCGGCACGCCGAAGAACGGCGCGAACACGGTGTCCTTGCCGCGCATGTCCTGGTCCGGCGCGTACCACAGGAAGCCGCCCTGCTTGAGGTGGCGCATCGCCGGGCGGATCTCCTCGTTGGTGAACATGGCCGCGGCGTAGCGCAGGCGGCCGCGCTTGACCGCCCATTCCATCACCGGGTTGCGGTGCTTGCGGTACATGCCGGCCAGCGGCAGCCGGTCGCACATCAGCCGGCCGCACATCTCCAGGGTCATGAAGTGGCCGGAGATCATCAGCACGCCGCGGCCGGCGGCGCGGACCTCGTCGAGCAGTTCCACGCCCTCGATCCGCACCGTGCGCCGCATCGGCTCGACCCCGCCCCACCAGGCGCGGGCGAACTCGAAGAAGCCGATGCCCAGGTCGCGGAAACTCTCGCGCAGCAGGGTCTCGCGCTCGGCGTCGCTCTTCTCCGGGAAGCACAGCTTCAGGTTGATCTGCGCCGCGCGCCGGCGGGTGCCGGCCGCGCGCAGCGCGAACGCGCCGATCAGCGCGCCGAGCCGGCGCTGCAGGCCCCAGGGCAGGCGCGCGCCGGCGCACATCGCGGCCAGCGCCAGCCACATCGGCCACAGCCGCGGCGAGAGCAGGGAAGGACGGGGGGGCAGGGCGGGTTCGGCCATCGCGATAGTTTATTCGCTGCGGGCGGCGATGCTGTGAGCGCAACGCATTGCCCGGCGCCGAGGCGTAGCCCGCGGCGCGGCGGGCGATGAAGCAGGCGACGCGGGATCGGGCGAAATCGCGGCGTGGACGCCGCGACCATGGTCCGGCGTCGCCGTATCGCCGTATCGCCAAGTTGCCCGCACCCATGCCCATACCCGTGCCCGTGCCATCGGACCGCTGCGACCCCGTCATTGCGGCGAAAGCCGCGATCCATCTTGACGTTGCCGTTGATGTATCTCCTAAACCGCAGCGCACAGCGAACGCAAACCCAGGCGGGCTCGCGATGGACATCGCGAAGCGCCGCGGTTGTGGGAGGGTCTTCAGGCCCGACGCTGTTGTGTCCGCAGCGACGCGGCGATCCGAGCGCGGAGCATCGCGGCGGAAGCCCCTCCCGCCGCCGCGGCCGGGTTGCGCTGTTCGCCGCAACGACGCAGCCGCAACAGCGCCGACGGCAGACGGCCCCGAGCGCCGGACCGGCTTCATGAACACCGCCGCCACCCCGAACCGCAGCCGCAGCCTTTATCCTTGGCGCCATGCGGAAGGATTTGATCGAGCGCCTGTTGCGCGGCCTGTATTCGGTCGCCCTGTACCTGTTGGCTCCGGTCACGGTCTATCACCTGATCTGGCGCGGTTTTCGCCAGCCGGCGTATTTCCGCGGCTGGCTGGAGCGCTACGCGGTCTACCGCGGCCCGGCCCAGACCCGCACCCTGTGGCTGCACGCGGTCTCGGTCGGCGAGGTCAATGCCGCGATCCCGCTGGTCAACGCGCTGCGCCGCGGCCGCCCGGACCTGCGCTTGCTGGTGACCACGATCACACCCACCGGCGCCGACCGCGCGCGCGCGGCCTGGAGCGATTCGGTCGAGCACGTCTACCTGCCCTACGACTTGCCCGGCGCGGTCGGCCGCTTCCTCAAGCATCACCAGCCGTGCGCGGCGCTGATCATGGAAACCGAGCTGTGGCCGAACCTGCTGTTCGGCTGCCGCGACCGCGGCATTCCCGCCTACATCCTCAATGCGCGCCTGTCGGAGCGCTCGCTGCGCGGCTACCGGGTGCTGGCGCCGCTGGTCAGCCGCGCGCTGCGCACGGTGCGCACGGTCGCGGCGCAATCGCACGCCGACGGCCAGCGCTTCGTCGAACTCGGCGCCGACCCGCGCCAGGTGGTGGAGACCGGCAACCTCAAGTTCGACGTCAGCGTGCCCGACGCGCTGGAGGACTTCGCCCAGGAATGCCATCGCCACACCGGCGAGCGCCCGGTGTGGATCGCCGCCAGCACCCACGAGGACGAGGAAGCGGTGACCGTGGCGATGCACCGGCACCTGCGCGAGCGTTTCCCCGGCCTGCTGCTGCTGTGGGCGCCGCGCCACCCCGAGCGGTTCCGGGTGGTGGCCGAGAACGCGCGCAGCGCCGGCTGGCAGGTGTCCACGCGTTCGCGCGCGCGCTGGCCGCAGCCGGGCGACGACGTGTTCGTGATCGACACCCTCGGCGAGCTGATGAGCTTCTACGCCTGCGCCGACGTCGCCTTCGTCGGCGGCAGCCTGCAGCCGATCGGCGGGCACAACCTGCTCGAACCGGCCGCGACCGGCACCGCCATCGTCACCGGCCCGCACCTGCACAATTTCGTCGAGATCGCCCAGCGCCTGGACGACGCCGGCGCGCTGCGCATCGGCCAGGACGCCGAGCAGGTCGAGGCGGCGGTGGAGCGCCTGCTGGCCGATCCGGCCGAGCGCGCGCAGATGGTCGCCGCCGGCCGCGCGCTGGTGGAAACCGGCCGCGGCGCGCTGGCGCGGACGATGGCGCTGCTGCAGCCGGCGTTGCCGCCGCGCGATTGAGGCGGCGGGCCGTCGCTGGCGGCCGGCAACGTCCGCCGGCAGCGCCGGATCGCGGCGCCCGCGCCCGCGCGAACCGGGGGCGTGGTCCACTGCGCTGCGCAGCGGCCCGCACGCTCGATGGGCGCGTGTAGTCTCGCGCTAGGAAGGCGCATCGCCGCGAGGCCGCGCCGGCCACGAACGCCCACGCTCAGGAGCGCGCCGCAGTGCCGATATTGTTGTTGCTGCCGTTGGCCGCATTGTGTTGCTTTGCGGCGGCCTGGCTGACCCGCGGAAAAACCGGCCGGCGGGCGTGGCTCGCGCTGGGAAGCGCGATGGCGGCGCTGTGGCTGCTGTACCTGGCGATGCTGATGGCGCTCGAACTGCCCGAATGATCCGGGGCCGAGGGTGCCGGGATCGACCGGCGCGATCCGGCGCCGGCGCGCTGCGGCGAAAGACCGCGCCGCCGCCGCGAAACGAAAAAGCCGCCGTGGAAACGGCGGCTTTTTCGTCGCTGCGCGATTCGCGCGCGGCTCAGCGCATCGTCGGCGGCGGCGCCAGGTTGGTGGCGGCGTCGGCGGTCAGCAGGCGGTTGACGTCCTGCACGTCGGCGATGTCGAGCGAGCCGGCGGCCTGTTCCAGCAGCAGGCGGTTGAGCAGGAAGTTGTACTTGGACTGGGCGTAGGACTGCTGCGCCTGCAGCAGGGTGCGCTGGTTGTTGAGCACGTCCAGCACGGTGCGGGTGCCCACTTCCAGGCCGACCTGCGAGGCGTCGTAGGCGGCCTGCGCCGAGACCACCGCGAGGCGGCGCGCCTCGACTTCGCTGATGCCGGCGACCAGCACCTGGTAGGCGTTGCGGGTGCTGCGCACCAGTTGGCGGCGTTCGAGTTCGTACTGGTCCTGGGCGGCGTCGCGGCGCGCCAGCGCCTGGCGCACGCCCGACTGCACCGCGCCGCCGGCGTACAGCGGCACCGAGAAGGTCAGGCCGATGCTGGGGCCGTGGTTGGCGTTGCCGGGCTGGCCGAAGGTCTGGCCGAGCGCGTGGGTGTCGCCCCAGGTCGCGCTGTCGCCGTAGCCGCCGTTCAGGCTGAGCGTCGGCCAGTGGCCGGAACGCGCGGTTTCCACCCCGATGTCGGCCGATTCCACCGCCAGCCTGCGCGCGCGCAGCGCCGGGTTGGTGGCGATCGCGTTGTCGACCCAGGCGTCGACCTGCTGGGTTTCCGGCAGGTTCGGCTTGAAGTCGGCCGGCAGCGCCTTGAGCGTGGTCACCGGCTGGCCGGTGATCTGGCTCAGGCCCTGGTAGCTGTCCTCGACCGTGTTGCGCGCGGTGATGGTCAGCGCGCGGGCGTTGTCGTACTGGGCGCGCGCTTCGTGCACGTCGGTGATCGGCGCCAGGCCGACCTCCAGGCGCTTGGTGGTGTAGTCGAACTGCTTCTGCAGCGCGGTCTCGGCGGCCTCGGCGGCGGCCAGGTTCTCCAGCGCCACCAACACGTTGAAGTAGGCCTGCGCGGTGCGCACGATCAGGTCCTGGCTGGCCGATTCCAGGGTGAAGTCGGCCGCTTCGCTGAGCTTGGTCTGGCTCTGCAGGTTCTTGATCAGCGAGCGGTCGAACAGCACCTGGCTGGCGTTGATGCCGTAGCTGCGGCTGGTGCTGTCGGAGCGCACGTCGGTGCCGTTGGGGATGTCGACGTCGTCCGGATCGGTCGACGAGCCGTTGCGGGTGGCGCGGTACACGCTCTCGCTGCGGCTTTTGGTCAGCTTGGCGTCGGCCGACAGCGAAGGCAGCAGCCGCGCGCGCGCCTGGATGCGGTCTTCCTTGGTCGCCAGCCGGGTGGACTCGGCCTGGGACAGGCTCGGGTCGCTCTGCCGCGCCTGTTCGTAGGTCTGCAGCAGGTCTTCGGCCGACGCGGCCGCGGGCAGCAGGCCGACGACGAGGGCAAGAACGAGCGGACGGCGAATCATGCGGCTTCCTTGGACTTGCGTGTTTTGATGGGTCCGCATGCTGGCACGCGGGCTCTTACGGTGTGCTGACGTACAACTGACAGGACGGTCAGAACTCGAAGGCGGGCGCGGGCGCGGCGCCTTGCAGGTAAGCCAGGTCGGTTTCGAACAACGACTGGATGCGCGCGGCGTTGACTTCGTTGCGCTCGCCGCCGCCGACCAGGACCGCTTCCATCGCCGGCGAGCGGCCGCGGACCACGAACAGGCGGCCGCCGGGCTGCAGCCACTGCAGCCATTGCGCCGGGATCTGCGACACCGCGCCGGTGACGCAGATCGCGTTGAAACGGCGGTCGGTGCTGTAGTTCAGCGCGTCGGCGTCGACCACCTGGGCGTTGAGGATGGTCTGCCCGGCCAGGCGTTCGCGCGCGGTCGCGGCGAGGTCGGGGTGGATCTCCAGGCTCACCACTTCGCGCGCCAGCCGGCCCAGGCAGGCGGTCAGGTAGCCGCTGCCGGTGCCGATCTCGAGCACGTCGTCGGTCGGGTCCACCGCCAGCGACTGCAGGGTGCGGCCTTCCATCACCGGCTTCATCATGAACTCGCCGTGGGCCAGCGGCAGCGCCAGGTCGGCGTAGGCGAGGTTCTTGTGCGCGTCGGCGACGAAGGCTTCGCGCGGCAGCGCCGCCAGCACGTCGAGCACGCGCGGGTCGAGCACGTCCCAGGGCCGAACTTGTTGTTCGACCATCAGTTCTCGGGCCTTGGCGTAATCGATCGTAGTCATGTGGGGGTTCTTCGGGAAATTCGTGCGCGGGAACCGCGAATTCTACCGGGACCGCGCGCCCCCCGGCGGAAAAAGAATTAACCACCCGGGCAACCGGGCTCAGTGCCGAAAGTCACCGGAACTCCTGGCACGCCGCGGACTTAGCGTTGCGCGCGGCGCCGCCAGGGTCGGCACGTTCAGCCCCCGCGCCGCGCATAGGCGCGCAGGAACATGTCCACCGAGGCCTCCAGGTGGGCGCGGGTCTCGGCCTTGCCGGGCAAGGGATAACCCAGCATCAGCAAGGCGTACGGCTCGCCCTTGAGCACGGCGAAGAACTGGCGCGCGGCGGTATCGGCGTCGGCCAGGTCCAGCTCGCCGGCCTGCGCGCGGCTGCGCAGCAGCCCGGCGAATTCCTCGTGCAGCCGTTGCGGACCCACGTCCCAGAACAGCCGGGTCAGCGGCGACTGGGCCAGCTGCGGGGTGCACAACAGGCGGTGGATGCGGATCGCTTCCGGCGCGCTGGCCATCTCGAAGAAGGCCTGGGCGATCGCCAGCAGGCGCTCGCGCAGCGGCGTACCGGGCTCCGGCGCGAACAGCAGGGCCGGCAGGTGCTGCTCGCAATGGGCGCGCACGGCAGCCGCGAACAGCGTCTCCTTGTCGCCGAAATGGCTGTAGACGGTGAGCTTGGAGACGCCGGCCTCGGCGGCGATCTGATCCATGCTGACGCCGTCGTAGCCCTCGATCAGGAACAGCCGCTTGGCCGCCTCGAGGATGGCGTTGCGCTTGCTCAGATCCTTCGGGCGGCCGGGACCGGCCGGCTTCGGGGCGGCGGTCTTCTGACCAGCGGCGTCGGTTGGGATGGAGGGTCGGGGCGAGACCATGCTTAAATACTGGACTGTCGGGTTTGATATTTATACAGTACTGGCAAGTACATTAATTCTCAAAGAGGCCGTCCGCAATGCGCAGCCGGATTTTTCCTGCCTCCGTCGCAGATCATGCCTGCTTCGGTCATATCCGTCCCGCAGGCCGCTTTCCCGTCGCCCGCGCCGGCGGTTCCGCCCGGCTGTGGCTGGCCGTGGCGCTGGCCCTGGCCCTGAGCGCCTGCGGCGGCGCCAAGCCCGCCGCCGAGGGCGCGCGGCCGGTGCTGGTGGCCAAGCCCGGCGGCGCGGTCGCCGCGATCGCGGCCTATGCCGGCGAGGTCCGCGCGCGCGAGGAAAGCCCGCTGTCGTTCCGGGTCGGCGGCAAGCTGGTCGAGCGCAAGGTCGACGTCGGCGCGCACGTGGCCGCCGGCCAGGTGCTGGCGGTGCTCGACCCGGGCGACCTGGACGCGCAGACCCGCGCCGCCCAGGCCCAACTGGCCGCGGCCGAGGCCGAATACGCCCGCGCCCGCGCCGACCAGGTCCGCTACGACCAGTTGGCCAAGGACCAGTTGGTCAGCCGCTCGACCAAGGACGCCCAGGATGCCCAGACCAAGGCCGCGCAGGGCCAGCTCAATTCGGCCCGGGCCAATTGGGAAGTGGCGCGCAACCAGTCGGCCTACGCCCAGTTGCGCGCGCCGGCCGCCGGGGTGATCGCCTCGCGCGCGGCCGAGGCCGGGCAGGTGGTCGCCGCCGGCCAGCAGGTGTTCGCGCTGGCCGCCGACGGCGCGCGCGAGGTCGCCTTCGCCGTGCCCGAGGGCGTCATCGCCGCGTTCAAGCCGGGCCAGCAGGTGCAGGTGGAGCTGTGGTCGCTCCCGGGCAAGCGCTGGCCCGGGCGGGTGCGCGAAGTCGCTCCGGCCGCCGATCCGGCCTCGCGCACCTACGCCGCGCGGGTCACCGTCGAGGCGCCCGCCGGGACCCTGGAACTGGGCCAGAGCGCGCGCATCTACCAGGCCGACCCCGCCGCCTCGGGCTTGAGCGTGCCGCTGGCCGCGGTGCAGCAGACCGGCCAGGGCCGCGCCGTGTTCGTCGCCGATCCGCGCACCGGCACGGTCAGGCTCAAGCCGGTGACGACCGGGCCGTACGGCCCCGAGCGGGTGCCGGTGCGCTCGGGCCTGGGCCCGGACGACTGGGTGGTGGTGGCCGGCGGCCATCTGCTGCGCGACGGCCAGAAGGTGGCGCCGGTGGATCGCGAGAACCATCCGGTGGAGCGGTGAACGCCGCCGCCTCGCCCGCGCGCGCCGGCGCTTTGTCGCGCCGCACGCCGCGCACGCACGTTCCGGCCCGCCGGACCCCGCGCCCGCTTGTGCGCGCGCGATAAAGAACGCAAGAGCGAACCGACCCCATGCGCTTCAATCTTTCCGAATGGGCGCTGCGCCACCGCAGCCTGATCGTCTACGCGATGCTGGTGCTGGCCCTGGCCGGCGCGATGTCCTACCTGCGCCTGGGCCGCAGCGAGGATCCGGCCTTCACCTTCAAGGTGATGGTGGTGCGCACGCTGTGGCCGGGCGCCACCGCCGAGCAGGTCTCGCGCCAGGTCACCGAGCGGATCGAGAAGAAGCTCATGGAGACCGGCCAGTACGAGTTCATCCGCTCGTACTCGCGCCCCGGCGAGTCGCAGGTGATCTTCGCCGCGCGCGACTCGATGCGCTCCAAGGACGTCCAGCCGCTGTGGTACCAGGTGCGCAAGAAGATCGGGGACATCCGGCCGACCATGCCCGACGACATCGTCGGCCCGTTCTTCAACGACGAATTCGGCGACACCTTCGGCAACATCTACGCGCTGACCGGGCAGGGCTTCGACTACGCCGTGCTCAGGGACTACGCCGACCGCGTGCAGCTGGCGCTGCAGAGCCAGCCCGACGTCGGCAAGATCGAGCTGTTCGGCGTGCAGGACGAGAAGATCTGGGTCGAGCTGTCGAACGTGAAGCTGTCCACCCTCGGCGTCCCGGCGCAGGCGGTGCAGGACGCGCTCAACCAACAAAACGCGCTGGTGCCGGCGGGCTTCTTCGAGACCCCGTCCAGCCGCGTGCCGATCCGCGTCGACGGCCAGTTCAAGACGGTCGAGCAGATCCGCGAATTCCCGATCCGGGTCGGCGACCGCACCTTCCGCCTCGGCGACGTCGCCGACGTGCGCCGCGGCTTCGCCGACCCGCCGCAGCCGCGCATGCGCTTCATGGGCGAGGACGCGATCGGCATCGGCGTGTCGATGAAGCAAGGCGGCGACATCCTCAAGCTCGGCAAGACTTTGGAAACCGAATTCGCGCGCCTGCAGAAAACGCTGCCGGCCGGCATGCAACTGCGCAAGGTCGCCGACCAGCCCGCGGCGGTGGAGGAATCGGTCGGCGAGTTCGTGCGGGTGCTGGCCGAAGCGGTCGCGATCGTGTTGCTGGTGAGCTTCTTCTCGCTCGGCCTGCGCACCGGCCTGGTGGTGGCGCTGTCGATCCCGCTGGTGCTGGCGATGACCTTCGCGGTCATGGACTTCTTCGGCGTCGGCCTGCACAAGATCTCGCTGGGCGCGCTGGTGCTGGCGCTGGGCCTGCTGGTCGACGACGCGATCATCGCGGTCGAAATGATGGCGATCAAGATGGAGCAGGGCTACAGCCGCCTGCGCGCGGCCGCCTTCGCCTGGGAAAGCACCGCCTTCCCGATGCTGACCGGCACCCTGATCACCGCGGCCGGCTTCCTGCCGATCGCCACCGCGGCCTCCAGCACCGGCGAATACACCCGCTCGCTGTTCGAAGTGGTGACCATCGCGCTGTGCGTGTCGTGGATCGCCGCGGTCGCGTTCATTCCCTTCCTCGGCGACAAGCTGCTGCCGGACTACGGCCACGCGGCCGCGCCGCCGAAGCCCGGCTCGCTGGCCGCGCGCTGGCAAGGCGCGCGCGAGGGCCTGGCGCGGCGGGTGCCGGCGCTGGCCGGCGCGATCGCGCCCAAGCCGCCGATCGACGGCCACGCGCACGACCCCTACGAATCGAAGTTCTACGTGCGCTTCCGCGGCTGGGTGCTGTGGTGCGTGCGCCGGCGCTGGCTGGTGATCGCGGTGACCGTGGCCGCGTTCGTCGGTTCGATCTTCCTGTTCCGCTTCGTGCCGCAGCAGTTCTTCCCCGACTCGGTGCGGCCGGAGCTGATGGTGGACATGGAGCTGGCCGAAGGCGCCTCGTTGCGCCAGACCGCCGAGCAGGTCGCGCGCCTGGAGGCGCTGCTCAAGCAGCGCAAGGACCTGGACAACTACGTCGCCTACGTCGGCACCGGTTCGCCGCGCTTCTACCTGCCGCTGGACCAGCAGTTGCCGGCGGCGAACTTCGCCCAGTTCGTGCTGATGCCCAAGGACCTCAAGGCGCGCGAGACCCTGCGCGACTGGGTCATCCGCGACGTGGTCCCGCGCTTCCCCGAACTGCAGCTGCGCGTGACCCGGCTGGAGAACGGCCCGCCGGTCGGCTACCCGGTGCAGTTCCGCGTCTCCGGCGAGCACATCGACCAGGTGCGCAAGCTCGCCTACCAGGTGCGCGAGAAGATCCGCGAGAACCCGCACGTGGCCAACGTCAACCTCGACTGGGACGAGCCGAGCAAGGTGGTACGGCTGCAGGTCGACCAGGAACGCGCGCGCGCGCTCGGCATCAGCTCGGCGCAACTGTCGCAGTTCCTGTCCAGCTCGCTGTCGGGCTCGCACATCAGCACCTACCGCGAGAGCAACCGCCTGATCGAGATGCTGCTGCGCGGCCCGGACCAGGAACGCATCCAGCTCGACATGCTCGGCAACCTGATGGTGCCGACCGGCAACGGCCGCAGCGTGCCGCTGAGCCAGATCGCGACCCTGGAATACGGCTTCGAGGAAGGCATCATCTGGCACCGCGACCGCCAGCCGACCATGACCGTGCGCGCCGACATCTACGACGGCACCCAGCCGGCGAGCGTGACCGCGCAGATCTCGCCGACCCTGGACGCGCTGCGCGCGCAACTGCCGTACGGCTATTCGATCAAGGTCGGCGGCAGCGTCGAGGACTCCTCGCGCGGGCAGAAGTCGATCAACGCCGGCATGCCGCTGTTCCTGTTCGTGGTGTTCACCCTGCTGATGCTGCAGCTGCGCAGCTTCTCGCGCAGCTTCATGGTGCTGCTGACCGCGCCGCTGGGCCTGATCGGGGTGACCTTGTTCCTGCTGATATTCCGGGTGCCGTTCGGGTTCGTGGCGATGCTGGGCACGATCGCGCTGGCGGGCATGATCATGCGCAACTCGGTGATCCTGGTGGATCAGATCGAGCAGGACCGGGCGGAAGGACACGAGCCTTGGAAGGCGATCGTCGATGCGACCGTGCGCCGGTTCCGGCCGATCGTGCTGACCGCGTTGGCGGCGATCCTGGCGATGATCCCGCTGTCGCGCAGCGCCTTCTTCGGGCCGATGGCGGTGGCGATCATGGGCGGCTTGATGGTGGCGACGGCGCTGACCTTGTTGTTCCTGCCGGCGCTGTATGCGGCATGGTTCAAGGTGAAGGTGCCGGAGCAGGGCTAAGCGCCGCCGCCACATCCCCTCTCCCGCAAGCGGGAGAGGGGCTTGAATCAGGCATGCTCGACGCTGAAAGCCAGCGTGGCTTCGATCGCCCGCTTCCACCCCGCATAAAGCTTCTCGCGCTCGGCCTCCAGCATCTGCGGCTCGAAGCTGCGCTCCACCTGCCACTGCTGCGCGATCTGCTCGCGGCTGTCCCAGAACCCCACCGCCAGCCCCGCCAGATACGCCGCGCCCAGCGCCGTGGTCTCGTTGATCCGCGGCCGCTCCAGGGCGACGTTGAGGATGTCGGCCTGGAATTGCGCGGTGAAGTCGTTGGCGATGGCGCCGCCGTCGGCGCGCAGCGAGGTCAGTTCGATGCCGGCGTCGGCCTGCATCGCGCTGAGCACGTCGCGGGTCTGGTAGGCCAACGATTCGAGCACGGCGCGGACGAAGTGTTCCTTGCGGGTGCCGCGGGTCAGCCCGAACATCGCCCCGCGCACGTCGCTGCGCCAGTACGGCGCGCCCAGGCCGACGAAGGCCGGGACGAAGTACACGCCCTCGGTCGAGCGCGCGCGCTCGGCGTAGGCCTGCGAGTCGCCGGCCTTGCCGAGCATGCGCAAGCCGTCGCGCAGCCATTGCACCGCCGAGCCGGCGACGAAGATGCTGCCTTCCAGCGCGTACTCGACCTTGCCGTCGACGCCCCAGGCGATGGTGGTCAGCAGGCCGTTGTCCGAGCGCACCGCCTTGTCGCCGGTGTTCATCAGCAGGAAGCAACCGGTGCCGTAGGTGTTCTTGGCCATGCCGGCCTCGAAGCAGGCCTGGCCGAACAGCGCCGCCTGCTGGTCGCCGGCGACGCCGCAGATCGGCACCGAGTTGTTGAAGAAATGGCGCGCGCCGGTGTGGGCGTAGACCTCGCTGCTGGAACGTACCTCCGGCAGCATCGACGCCGGCACACCGAGCATCTCCAGCAGTTGCGGGCACCACTGGCGCTTGTGGATGTCGTACATCAGCGTGCGCGAGGCGTTGCTGTAGTCGGTGACGTGGGCCTTGTTCTCCGACAGGTTCCAGATCAGCCAGGTGTCGATGGTGCCGAACAGCAGGTCGCCGCGCTCGGCCTTGGCCCGCGCGCCCTCGACGTTGTCGAGGATCCACTTGACCTTGGTGCCGGAGAAGTACGCGTCGATCAGCAGGCCGGTGCGTTCGCGCACCATCGGCTCGTAGCCGTCGGCCTTGAGCTGCTCGCAGATCTGCGCGGTCTGCCGCGACTGCCAGACGATGGCGTTGTGCACCGCCTGCCCGGTGTGGCGGTCCCACACCACCGTGGTCTCGCGCTGGTTGGTGATGCCGATCCCGGCGATCTGCGCCGCGCTGACCTGCGCCTTGGTCATCACCTCGATGGCGGTGGTCTGCACGCTGGCGAGGATCTCGCGCGGATCGTGCTCGACCCAGCCCGGCCGCGGGAAGAATTGCTCGAACTCGCGCTGCGCCACCCCGACGATGCTGCCGTCGCGGTCGAACAGCATGGCGCGCGAGCTGGTGGTGCCTTGGTCGATGGCGAGGATGTAGCGCTTGGTCATGGTGGGCCGCCCGGATAGGGGTTAGCGGATAAGAATGGGAGGATGAAACCGCGATCGGCCGCGCAGCGAAGGTCGCTCACGCTCTCTTAGCCGTAAACGGCCTGAAACGCGAACGCCCCGAGCAGCGCGCCGACGATCGGCGCGACCACCGGCACCCACGCATAGCCCCAGTCCGAGCCGCCCTTGCCGGCGATCGGCAACAGCGCGTGGGCCAGGCGCGGGCCGAGGTCGCGCGCGGGGTTGATGGCGTAGCCGGTCGGGCCGCCGAGCGACATGCCGATCACCACCACCAGCAGGCCGACGCCGAGCGGGCCCATGCCCGGGGCGAGGGTGTTGGCGCCGACGGCGAGCGCGCCGAAGGTCAGGGCGAAGGTGCCGATGACTTCGGTCAGCACGTTGGCCTTGGTGTCGCGGATCGCCGGCGAGGTGCAGAAGATCGCGCGCTTGAGTTCGGCGTCGTCGCTGACCCGCCAGTGGGCGAGGTAGGCCAGCCACACCAGGGTCGCGCCGGCGAAGGCGCCGGCGAGCTGGGCGACCACGAAGCCGGGCACCAGCGCCCACGACAGCTTGCCGATCGCGGCCAGGGCGATGGTCAGCGCCGGGTTCATGATCGCGCCGCTGGTCGGGCCGGCGATGTAGATGCCGATCAGCACCGCCAGGCCCCAGGCCGCGGTGATCACGCCCCAGCCGGCGCCCTGCGCCTTGGACTGGTTGAGCAGCGCGCCGGCGACCACGCCGTTGCCGAGCAGGATCAGCATGCCGGTGGCGATGAACTCGCTGAGGTATTGCGCCATGGGGCTGGCCATTGCGGGTGGATCTCCTTAAGTCGCGATTACGTCAACGTTGTGGGTATCTGCTTGTAGGGGCTGCGCGAGCCGCGACCGCGACAACGCAGCCACGGTGCGGGTTTCGTCGCAGTTGCGTTGTCGCGGTCGCGGCTCGCGCCGCTGCTGCCGTTGGGCATCGAGGCGCGAGGGCGATCATGCCGAAATCCGCTGCGCCATGTAGCGCTGCAACGCCTCGCGCCCGGCCGCATCGAAGCGCAGGCCGAGCTTGGAACGCCGCCACAGGATGTCCTCGGCCGTGCGCGCCCATTCGAAGTCGATCAGGTAATCCACTTCGGCCCGGTACAGGTCGGCGCCGTAGCGCTCGCCCAGGTCCTGCAGGCGCACGCAGCTCTCGACGATGCGCAGCGCGCGGCTGCCGTAGTTGCGGCACAGGCGGTAGGCCAGCGGGTCCGGCAGCCACGGCCGGCGCAGGCTGAAATCCTCAAAAAACGCCTCGAAATCGGCGTCCGGGAAGTCGCCGCCGGGCAGCTTCGAGGCGCCGGTCCAGGCGCCGCGACGGTTGTCCAGCAGCGGCGCCAGGGTGTCGCAGGCCTCTTCGGCGAGCTTGCGCGCGGTGGTGATCTTGCCGCCGAACACGCTCAGCACGGGCGCGCCGCCGTGGTCGAGGTCGAGCACGTAGTCGCGGGTGATCTGCGAGGCCTTGTCGCTGTCGTCGTCGAGCAGCGGGCGCACGCCGCTGTAGGTCCACACCACGTCCTCGGCCAGCACCGGGCGCTGGAAATAGCGCGAGGCGGCGGCGCACAGGTAGTCGATTTCCTCGCCGGAGATGCGCGGCGCCGACGGGTCCTCGCGGTAGTCCACGTCGGTGGTGCCGATCAGGGTGTAGTCGTGTTCGTAGGGGATCGCGAACACGATGCGCCGGTCGGGTTGCTGGAAGATGTAGGCGTGGTCGTGCTCGAACAGCCGCGGCACCACGATATGGCTGCCCTTGATCAGGCGCAGGTTGCGCTGGTGGGCGACGCGCGCGATGCCGTCCAGGAAGCTCGCCGCCCACGGGCCGGCGGCGTTGACCAGGGCGCGCGCGCGGACCTGGCGCAGCGCGCCGTCGGGGCCGCGCAGTTGCGCCTGCCAGTGCTGCGCGCCGCGTTCGGCGCCGACGCAGGCGGTGCGCCCCCACACCTGCGCGCCGCGTTCGGCCGCATCCATGGCGTTGAGCACGCACAGCCGGGCGTCCTGCACCCAGGCGTCGGAATAGACGAAGCCGCGGCTGAACTCCTCGCGCAGCGGCCGCCCGGCGATGTGCTTGCGCAGGTTGACCGAGCGCGAGCCCGGCAGTTCGCGGCTGCGGCGCCCGCCGAGGCGGTCGTAGAGGAACAGGCCGATGCGGATCATCCAGGCCGGGCGCAGGTGCGGCTGGTGCGGCAGCACGAAGCGCAGCGGCCAGATGATGTGCGGGGCCATGCGCAGCAGGCGCTTGCGTTCGGCCAGGGCCTTGCCGACCAGGGCGAACTCGAATTGTTCGAGGTAGCGCAGGCCGCCGTGGATCAGCTTGGTGCTGGCGCTGGAAGTGTGCGAGGCGATGTCGCCGCGCTCGCACAGCACCACGGACAACCCGCGTCCGGCCGCGTCGCGCGCGATCGCCGCGCCGTTGATGCCGCCGCCGACGATCAGCAGGTCGGCCGTGGGTGCTTCTGCTTCGGTCATGCGGTGCCGGGGGCGCGTTCGCGTAGGACTGCGGGCTGCTTGGCGCCGGCCCAGGGTGCGTCGGGATGATCGCACAGCGTGTTGCGGCGATTGTTGCCTGGGTTCACATCAATGGCGGGTGAGGGATCGATGTCGGCCGCGGGCCGGCGCGCGGACGAAAAAAAGCCCGATGCGGGGGAGCGTCGGGCGAGGGGAAGGGTGTTGCTGGAGAGAGCGGTGGGGTTCGCTTTGTTATTTCGGGGATCCGTTCGCGTCGCATGGGGCCTGTGTCGTTGGAGGAATGCCGTGGCGTCCCTCCCCCACGCGGGGAGGGACGGCCGCTGCGTTCAGTCGCGCAGTTCGGCGACGTGGCAGGGCAGGTCGAGCTGGGCCAGCACCGCGGCGGTGACCTGGGCGGTGGTCGCGGCCTCGCCGGCCGGAGCCAGGTCGGCGGTCAGCACGCCGGCGTCGAGCACCGCGGCCACCGCCTGCTCCAGGCAGGCGGCTTCGGCGTCCAGGCCCAGCGAGTGGCGCAGCAGCAAGGCGGCGCTGAGGATGGTGCCGCAGGGATTGGCGATGCCGCGGCCGGCGATGTCGGGCGCCGAGCCGTGGATCGGTTCGTACAGGCCGACCTTGCCCTCGCCCAGCGACGCCGACGGCAGCAGGCCGAGCGAGCCGGCCAGCATCGAGGCCTCGTCGGTGAGGATGTCGCCGAACATGTTCTCGGTGACGATCACGTCGAACGCGCGCGGCTTGGCGATCAGGTGCATGGCCATCGAATCCACCAGCTGGTGCTCCAGGGTCACCTCGGGGAATTCCTCGCGCGCGACCCGCGTCGCCACCTCGCGCCACAGCCGCGAGGTTTCCAGCACGTTGGCCTTGTCCACGCTGACCACGTGGCTGCGGCGGCCGCGCGCCAGCTGGCAGGCGCGGCGGACCACGCGCTCGATCTCGGCCACGCTGTACTGGCACAGGTCGCTGGCGCTGGATTCGCTGCGTTGCTTGTCGCCGAAGTAGATGCCGCCGGTGAGCTCGCGCACCACGATCATGTCCACCCCGGCGAGCAGGTGCGGCTTGATCGGCGAGGCGCCCAGGGTCGCCGCGTGCGGCTGCACCGGGCGCAGGTTGGCGTACAGGCCCAGGCCCTTGCGCAGCGCCAGCAGGCCTTGTTCGGGCCGCACCTTGGCCTTGGGGTCGGACCACTTCGGCCCGCCGACCGCGCCGAGCAGCACCGCGTCGCTGCGCTGGCAGGCCTGCAGCGTCGCCGCCGGCAGCGGCTCGCCGGTGGCGTCGATCGCCGCGCCGCCGATCAGGTGGCGCTGCAGTTCGAACTGGTGGCCGTAGCGGGCGGCGACCGCCTGCAACACCTGGACCGCGGCGGCGGTGACTTCCGGACCGATGCCGTCGCCTTCGAGAACGACGATGTCAGCGCGCATGGACTTGCTCCTGGGATTCGTTGTGGGCCGCGGCGCGGCGTTGTTCGTAGACGTGGATGGCGTCGAGCTGGCGCAGCAGGTAGCCGAGCTGGTCGACGCCCTCGATCAGGCAGGTCTGGGCGAAGGCGTCGAGCGGGAACTGCACGCTGCGCCCGTCGGGCAGGTGCAGCCGGCGCTCGCGCACGTCGATGCGCAGCTCGATGCCGGGGCGCTCCAGCAACTCGTCCAGCAGTTCTTGCTCGACCACGACCGGCAGCAGGCCGTTCTTGAGCGAGTTGCTGCGGAAGATGTCGGCGATCTCGCTGCTGATCACCGCGCGCAGGCCGAGGTCGGTCAGCGCCCACGGCGCGTGTTCGCGCGAGGAGCCGCAGCCGAAGTTGCGCCCGGCGACCAGGATCGCGGCGCCGGCGTTGGCCGGCTTGTTGAGCTCGAACTCGGGGTTCGGCGCGCCGTCGGCGAGGTAGCGCCAGTCGTTGAAGGCGAACTTGCCCAGGCCCTGGCGCTGGGTGGTGGTGAGGAAGCGCGCGGGAATGATCTGGTCGGTGTCGATGTTGCGTTCGCGCAGGACCACGGTGCGCGAGACGACTTCGGAAATGCCGGCGGACATTACGCGACCTCCTTGACGTCGGTCAGATACTCGCGCGGATCCACCACCTGCCCGGCCACGGCGCAGGCCGCGGCGGTCAGCGGCGAGGCCAGCAGGGTGCGCGCGCCCTTGCCCTGGCGGCCTTCGAAATTGCGGTTGCTGGTGGACACGGCCAGTTGGCCCGCGCCGACCAGGTCGCCGTTCATGGCGATGCACATCGAACAGCCCGGCTCGCGCCATTCGGCGCCGGCCGCGCGCACCACCGCGTCGATGCCTTCGGCTTCGGCGTCGCGCTTGACCTGCTCGGAACCCGGCACCACCAGCATGCGCACGCGCGGATGCACCCGGCGCCCGCGCAGCACCTGCGCGGCCTGGCGCAGGTCGGACAGGCGCGAGTTGGTGCAACTGCCGACGAACACCACGTCGACCGGCCGGCCCGCCATCGGCGCGCCGCTGTCGAAACCCATGTAGGCCAGCGCCTTGGCTTCGTCGGCGTCGTCGGCCTGCGGCAGGCGCGCGTCGATCGCCGCGACCTGGCCGGGGTGCGTGCCCCAGGTCAGGGTCGGCTTGATCGCGCTCGCGTCGATGCGCACTTCGCGGTCGAAGCGCGCACCTTCGTCGGTCTTGAACCCGCGCCAGCGTTCCACCGCGCGGTCCCAGTCGCCGCCGCGCGGCGCGCGCGGGGTCCGGGCCAGGTAATCGAAGGTGACCTGGTCCGGCGCGATCAGGCCGGCGCGCGCGCCGGCCTCGATCGACATGTTGCACACGGTCATGCGTTCGTCCATCGACAGCGCGCGGATGGTCGAACCGCGGTACTCGATGACGTGGCCGGTGCCGCCGTTGACGCCGATCGCGCCGATGATGTGCAGGATCAGGTCCTTGGCGCCGACGCCGGGCGCGAGCTCGCCTTCGACCTCGATCGCCAGGGTCTTGGGCTTGCGCTGCAGCAGGCACTGGGTGGCCAGCACGTGGCCGACTTCGCTGGTGCCGATGCCGAAGGCCAGCGCGCCGAACGCGCCGTGGGTGGCGGTGTGGCTGTCGCCGCAGACGATGGTCTGGCCGGGCTGGGTCAGGCCCAGCTCCGGGCCGATCACGTGGACGATGCCGCGGTGCGCGCTGTCGTAGTCGAACAGCTCGACGCCGTGGCGCGCGCAGTTGCGGCGCAGGGTCTCGACCTGATGCTCGGCCTCGGCGGTGTAGTAGGGCAGGCGGCCGTCGGCGCCGGCGGGCAGGGTCGGGGTGGAGTGGTCGAGCGTGCCCTTGGTGAGGTCGGGCCGGCGCGGGCCCAGGCCGCGCGCTTCGAGTTCGGCGAAGGCCTGCGGCGAGGTCACTTCGTGGATCAGGTGCAGGTCGATGTAGAGCACCGCCGGCGCGGCCTCGGATTCGGGCGCGACCAGGTGGGCGGTCCACAGTTTGTCGAACAGCGTGGTGGGTTGGGTGGCTGCAGTCATGATGGTGGCGACTATGGCTTCTGGTTTTTCGTTCTTTGATGTTTGCTTCTCCCGCTGGCGGGAGAAGATGGCCCGAAGGGCCGGATGAGGGGGGGGGGCCTCACCCCAACCCCTGTCCCGCAGGCGGGAGAGGGGCTTCGTTCTTCATGCGGTTGCGGCGACCTTGCGCGGCGCGGCCGGCTCAGGCTGCCGCTGCGTGCGCACCATCCGGTTGGCCAGTTCCAGCCACGCCAGCGCGCTGGCCTCGATGATGTCGGTGCTGGTGCCCGAACCGGTCAGTTCGATCCCGTCCACGCGCGCGGTCACGCTGGCCTGGCCCTGGGCGTCGTCGCCGGTGGTCACGCTGGAGACGTGGTAGCTGTCGATGCCCAGGTCGACGCCGGTGGCGCGCGCCAGCGCGGCGAACATCGCGTGCACCGGGCCGTCGCCGACCGCGGCCTCGCTGACGGTGGCGCCGTCGGGATCGACCAGTTGCACGCTCGCGGTCGGCAGGCTGCCGTCGCTGACGCCGGTGCTGACGTGGGCGCGCACCAGCCGGTAGCCGCGCGCGGCCTTGGCGTCGGCGCCGAGCACCAGCGCTTCCAGGTCGGCGTCGAACACTTCGCGCTTCTTCTCGGCCAGGGTCTTGAACGCGGCGAACACCGAGTTCAGGCGCGCCTCGTCCAGGCTGAAGCCCAGCGTCTGCAGGCGGTCGCTGAGCGCGGCGCGGCCGCTGTGGCGGCCCATCACCATCTGCGACTGGGCCCAGCCGACGTCTTCCGGCGCCATGATCTCGTAGGTGCCGCGGTGCTTCAGCATGCCGTGCTGGTGGATGCCCGACTCGTGCGCGAACGCGTTCTGGCCCACCACCGCCTTGTTGCGCTGGACCACCATGCCGGTGATGCGCGAGAGCAGGCGCGAGGTCGGCACCAGCCGGCGGGTGTCGATGCGGGTGCTGGCGTTGTAGTAGGCGTTGCGCACGCGCAGCGCCATCACCAGCTCTTCCAGCGCGCAGTTGCCGGCGCGCTCGCCGATGCCGTTGATGGTGCACTCGACCTGGCGCGCGCCGCCTTCGATCGCCGCCAGGCTGTTGGCCACGGCCAGGCCCAGGTCGTTGTGGCAGTGGGCGCTGAACACCGCCTTGTGGGCGTCGCGGACGTTGTCGCGCAGGTACTCGAACAGCGCGCGGATCTCGCTCGGGGTGGTGTAGCCGACGGTGTCGGGGATGTTCAGGGTGCGCGCGCCGGCGGCGATGGCGGCGCTGCAGATCTCGACCAGGTAGTCGTGCTCGGTGCGCAGCGCGTCCTCGCAGGAGAACTCGACGTCGTCGACGTACTTGCGCGCCTGCTCGACCGCGGCCACCGCGCGCTCCAGCACCTGCCGCTTGTCCAGGTTGAGCTTGTGCTGGCGGTGCAGCGGGCTGGTCGAGATGAACACGTGGATGCGCGGCTTGGCCGCGCCCTCAAGCGCGCGCGCGCAGGCTTCGATGTCGCCGGGGTGGCAGCGCGCCAGGGTGGCCAGCGACGAGCCGCGCACTTCGCGCACGATCGACCGCACGCCCTCGAGGTCGGCCTCGGAACTCGCGGGGAAGCCGGCCTCGATGACGTCCACGCCGAGCTCGCTGAGCGCATGGGCGAAGCGCAGCTTCTGGCTGGCGCTCATGCTGCAGCCGGGCGATTGCTCGCCGTCGCGCAGGCTGGTGTCGAAAATGGTGACGTGTTGCGGCGCGTCGGTAATCGACGCTACCGGACCGGGCGACTCGTTCATGCGGGGATGTCCTCTGTAACGGTGCGATGCGGGGAGGGAGAGGGGACGGGCGACGCCGCGCGCGGCGGCGGCAGGTTGGCCAGGCGGTAAATGTCCGCCTCGATGCTGGCGCCGGCGCGCGACAGCGCGGTGTCGCGATTGCGACGGCGCGGCCGCCGCGGTGCGCGCGGTCGCACTTCCGACAACAACTGCGCCAGCACGCCGGCGTCGAGGTTGCCGCCGGAGACCACCGCGCACTTGCGCTTGGCGGCGATGCGGCGGCCGGCGGCCAGCGCCAGCGCGCCGGCGCCTTCGGCGATGATGTGTTCTTCCAGCGCCAGCCGGACCAGGGTCTCGCGCAGTTCGGCTTCGCGCACGATCACCACATCGTCGAGCAGGTCGGCCAGCAGGCGTTGGGTCAGCCGGCCGGGGTCCTTGACCCGCACGCCGTCGGCCAGGGTCGCGACCGGCTCGATCAGGCGGCGGTCGCCGCGCAGCGCGCGCGCCATCGAATCGACGCCCTCGACCTGGGCGCCGATGATGCGCACGCCTTGCGACTTCAGCGCCAGGGCCACGCCGGAGGCGAGCCCGCCGCCGCCGATCGGCACCAGCACCACGTCGGGCGCGAACGCGGCCAGCTCCAGGCCGACGGTGCCCTGGCCGGCGATCACGTCGGGGTCGTCGAACGCCGACAGCAGGCGGTAGTCGTGCTGCTGCGCCAGTTCGATCGCGAAGGCCTTGGCTTCGTCGTAGGTGTCGCCGTGCAGGCGTACGGTCGCGCCCCAGTGGGCGACGCCGGCGATCTTGGTCTGCGGCGCGCAGCGCGGCATCACCGTGATCGCGTTGACGCCGAGGCGATACGCGGCCCAGGCCAGGCCCTGGGCGTGGTTGCCGGCCGAGGCGGCGATCACCGGGCGGTGATCGCCGCGTTCGCGCGCGGCCAGCAGCGCGTTGAGCGCGCCGCGCACCTTGTACGAGCCGGTGCGCTGCAGGTTCTCCAGCTTCAGCCAGCAGCCGAAGCGCTCGGCGTGGTGCAGCGGAGTGACGCTGAGGTAGCGGCGCAACCGCGCCTGCGCCGCCAGCAGATCGGCGGCGCCGACGTCGACCCGGGTGCGTACTACGTCGCCGTCCATGCTCAGACCGCCGTCAGCCAATGCGCATAGCCGCGGTCCTGCCCGCGCACGACCTGCGCGTACAGCGCCGACAGTTCGCGGGTGACCGGGTTGTCGCCGAACACGCGGCGGTCCAGCACGTCGATGGCGCAGGCTTCGGCGGCGGTGCCGCAGACGAACACTTCGTCGGCGTCCAGCAGTTCGTGCAGGGTGACTTCGCGCGAAGCCGCGCCCGACAGCGCGATCATGGTGTCGCGGGTGATGCCCGGCAGCGCGTCGCGGTGCTCGACCGAAGTCACCTCGCCGTTCTTGACCATGAACACGTTGGCGCCGGTGCACTCGACCACGTAGCCCTTGTCGTCGGTGAACAGCGCTTCGTCGAAGCCGCGCTGCTTGGCCTCGCGCTTGGCCAGGATCGAGTTGACGTAGGCGCCCGACAGCTTCAGCGGCGGCAGCGAAGTGGCCGGGTTGCGCTTCCACGGCGACACCGTCAGGCGGGTGCGCGCGCCGCCGAGGTGCACGACCTTGGCCATCGTGGCGACCATCAGGTGCTGGCTCAGCGGGTCCACGTCCAGACCGATGCTGCCGGTGCCCATCCAGGTCAGCGGACGGATGTAGGCGTCGCGATGGCCGTTGGCGCGCAGCGTGTCCAGCACCGCGCGGCCGGCGCGTTCGACGTCGAAATCGATGCCGAACATGTCCGCGCCCTTGCGCATGCGCTCCAGGTGTTCGGGCAGGCGGAACACCGCGGCGCCGCCGTCGGCGGTGGCGTAGCTGCGGATGCCTTCGAACACCGCGGTGCCGTAGTGCATGGCATGGGTGGTCAGCGGCGCTTCGGGTGCGTCGGTGCTTATGAACTTTCCATCGAACCAGATCTGCGGCTGCGCGGCCGGAACCTCGATGCTGCGGCTGGGCGCAGGCGCGCGCTCGCGCACCGTCGCGGCGGCATGCGCCGGCGCCTGCGCGTGTTCGGGACGTTCGAGAACTTCGGTGGTCAGGTGCATGGCGAAACCTCGACGGCAAGACAGTCGTAGAGCTTGGCGAGCTGGCTCTGCAGGGCGGTGTCGGCGCGGTCGCCTTCCACGGTCATGCGCAGGTGCCAGCGGTCGCCGTCGGGTTGCGCCTCGCCGTCCACCGACAGCGGACGGAAGCCGCGGCGTTCGGCGGCGCCCAGTACCCGGGCCAGGGCGCCTTCGGCCTGGCGCAGGGTCAGATCAAGCTGGTATCGCATGGGCGCTCTCCTTTTCGGCGGGGGGCGTCAGGCTGGCGATCGCGTCGGCGTCGCTCGCTTCCGGGTCCAGCATCTGCGCGTTGTTGTGGTTCGGCGGGACCAGCGGCCAGACGTTGGCGGCCTGGTCGATGGCCACGTGCAGCAGCACGGGGCCGGGGGTGTCGAGCATGTAGTCCAGCGCTTCGTCGACCGAATCGGCGCGATCGACGTACATCGCCTTGATCCCGAACGCGGCGGCGATCGCGCAGAAGTCCGGGTTGTCGGACAGGTCGATCTCCGAATAGCGGCGCTCGAAGAACAACTCCTGCCACTGCCGCACCATGCCCAGGGCCTGGTTGTCGAGCAGCACGATCTTCACCGGCAGGCGATAGCGGGCGATGGTCGCCAGCTCCTGCACGTTCATCAGGAACGAGCCGTCGCCGCTGACGCAGATCACCGTGGCGTCCGGGTTCTCCAACTGCGCGCCCAACGCGGCCGGCACGCCGAAGCCCATCGCGCCGAGGCCGCCGCTGGTCAGGTGCTTGCGCGGATCGTCGAAGCGCCAGTGCTGGGCGACCCACATCTGGTGCTGGCCGACGTCGCAGGCGACCACCGCCTGCGGCGCGCGCTCGGACAGCGTGCGCAGCAACGCCGGCGCGTACACCGTCTCGCCCGGCGCGTCGTAGCGCGGCGCGCACTCGCGCTTGCGCTGCAGGCAGGTGTCGCGCCAGGCGCGGCGGGCGCCGCCGTTGCGGCCCTGCAGCTGCGCGCTGATCGCCGGGGTCAGCGCATCCAGCGAGCGGCGTAGGCAGCCGCGCACGCCAGCGTCGGCGTGGCGCAGCTTGCCGATCTCGCAGGCGTCCAGGTCCATGTGGACCACCCGCGCGTTCGGCGCGAACTCGGCCAGCTTGCCGGTGGCGCGGTCGTCGAAGCGCGCGCCGACCACGATCAGCAGGTCGCATTCCTGCACCGACAGATTCGCCGCGCGGGTGCCGTGCATGCCGAGCATGCCCAGGTTCAGCGCATGATCGGCCGGCAGCGCGCCCAATCCCTTCAGCGTCAGCACTGCCGGGATCTGGCTGCCTTCGACGAAGGCGCGGAACGATTCCACCGCATCGCCCAGCGAAATGCCGCCGCCGCCGTAGACCAGCGGCTTGCGCGCATGCGCGATCAACGCGGCGGCTTCGTGGTACGAGGCGTCCGGCGCGGCCGGAACCGGATCGGTCGGCAGCGGCGCATGCACCGGCAGGTGCGAGGCGTCGGCGTTCTGCACGTCCTTGGGCAGGTCGATCAGCACCGGCCCCGGCCGGCCCGAACGCGCCAGCCGGAACGCTTCGCCGAGCATGCGCGGCAGGTCGTCGACGCTGCGCGCCAGGAAGCTGTGCTTGACGATCGGCAGGGTCATGCCGAACACGTCCAGTTCCTGGAACGCGTCGGTGCCCATCAGCGAAGTCGCGACTTGTCCGGTGATGCAGACCATCGGCACCGAGTCCAGCATCGCGTCGGCGATGCCGGTGACCAGGTTGGATGCGCCCGGGCCGGACGTGGCTACGCAGACCCCGACTCGCCCGCTGGCACGGGCGTAGCCGTTGGCCGCGAAAGCCGCGCCTTGCTCGTGGCGGACCAGGATGTGCTTGAGGTCCGATCCGTGCAAAGCGTCGTAGAAAGGCATGATCGTGCCGCCCGGATAACCGAACAGCGTGTCCACGCCTTCTGCGGCCAGCGCTTGCGCCAGCCAGCGGGCACCGTTCATCAGGCGGCCTCTTCCTGTCGTTCGCCGCGGGCCGCGGCCGGCGCGGGCGCCGGAGCGGCCGCGGTCTTGGGAGCGTTGTCGAGCCACTTCATGTTCGCGCGCAGCTTCTTGCCGACCGCTTCGATCGGATGCTCCAGGTCGCCGCGCTTGAGCGCCTTGTAGTTGGCGTTGCCCGAGGCGTACTCGGCGATCCACTGCTTGGCGAAGGTGCCGTCCTGGATCTCGGCCAGCACCTTGCGCATCTGCGCGCGGGTGTTGTCGTCGACCACGTAGGTGCCGCGGGTCAGCGCGCCGTACTGGGCGGTCTCGCTGATGAACTCGTGCATGCGGGTGATGCCGCCTTCGTAGAACAGGTCGACGATCAGCTTCAGTTCGTGCAGGCACTCGTAATAGGCGACTTCCGGCTGGTAGCCGGCTTCGACCAGGGTTTCCCAGCCGGCCTGGACCAGCTTGGTCGCGCCGCCGCACAGCACCGCCTGCTCGCCGAACAGGTCGGTCTCGGTCTCTTCCTTGAACGTGGTCTTGATCGCGTTCTGGCGCGCGCCGCCGATGCCGGCGCAGTAGGTCAGGGCGAACTCTTCGGCGCGGCCGCTGGTGTCCTGGTGCACCGCGTAGACGCTCGGCACGCCGCGGCCGATTTCGTATTCGCGGCGGACCAGCGCGCCCGGGCCCTTCGGCGCGACCAGAACCACGTCGAGGTCGGCGCGCGGCGCGATCTGGCCGTAGTGCACGTTGAAGCCGTGCGCGAACAGCAGGCAGGCGCCTTGGCGGATATTAGGTTCGATCACCTCGCGGTAGAGCTGCGGTTGGACCATGTCCGGGGTCAGCACGGCGACGAGATCGGCGCCGGCGACGGCTTCGGCCGGGGTTTGCACGGTGAAGCCGTCGGCCTTGGCCTTGATTTCGGTCGGGCCGCCGGGACGCAGGCCTACGGTGACGTCGAATCCGGAATCGCGCAGGTTGAGCGCGTGGGCGCGGCCCTGGCTGCCGTAGCCGACGACGGCGATCTTGGGACGGGAGGCGGTGCTGGTCATGGCGGGTCTCGTAGGCAGGAGTGAGCGGAGAGGAGGGAGGAGCGGGAGAGAACGGGTCAGGCGGGTTCGGGTACTGCGTTTTCGATCAAGGTCGCTTCGATCTTCTTCGGCGCCTGCAGCGGGCCGGGCGCGGTGACCGCGCCGCGCGAGGCCGAGCCGACGCTGCGCGCGTACTTGGCCAGCACGCCGGTGGTCACGCGCGGGGCGATGCGCGCGGGCTCGCGCGCGGCCAGGTCGGCGGCGACGCTCAAGGTGCGGGTGGCGACGTCGATGGCGACGCGGTCGCCTTCGCGCAGCCGCGCGATCGGGCCGCCGTGCGCGGCCTCCGGCGAGATGTGGCCGACCATGAAGCCGTGGGTGGCGCCGCTGAAACGGCCGTCGGTGATCAGCGCGACGTCGTTGCTCAAGCCCTGGCCGACCAGCGCCGCGGTCACCGCCAGCATTTCGCGCATGCCCGGGCCGCCGGTCGGGCCTTCGAAGCGGATCACGACGACGTCGCCGGCTTCGATCTTGCGCGCCTGCACCGCGGCAAACGCGGCTTCTTCCGAATCGAACACCCGCGCCGGGCCTTCGAAGTGCTCGCGGCCGTGGCCGGCCAGCTTGAGGATGCAGCCTTCCGGGGCGAGGTTGCCGTAGATGATCGAGTAGCCGCCGCGCGGCTTGAGCGGGTCGCTGATCGGACGCACCACGTCCTGCTGCGCGGCCATCGTCGCCTCGCTCAGCTCCCGGAAAAACGAACGGCCGGTGACCGTCGGAACATCCTCGATCAGGCCGGCCGTCTCCAGCTCGCGCGCCACCAGCGCCGCGCCGCCGAATTCGAACATTTCCGCGGCGGTATAGCGTCCGCCGGGTTTCAGGTCGGCGATCACCGGGGTGTGCGCGGCGGCTTCGAACTCTTCCAGGTCGAAGGCGACGCCGGCTTCGTGGGCGATCGCCAGCAGGTGCAGCGCGGCGTTGGTCGAGCCGGCGGTGGCCGAGACCGCGCGCGCGGCGTTGCGCAAGGAGGCGGCGGTGATCAGCTGGCGCGGCGTCGGCGCGCCGTCGCGCAGGCGCTGCGTGACCAGTTCGCCGCACAGCCGCGCGGTCTCGGGCTTGTCGTCGTGGATCGCCGGAACGTCGTTGTAGCCCAGCGGCGACAGGCCCAGGAAGGTCAGCACCATCGCCATGGTGTTGGCGGTGAACTGGCCGCCGCAGGCGCCGGCGCCGGGGCAGGCGTGCGATTCGATCCGATGCAGCTCGGCGTCGTCGATGCGCCCGGCCGAATGCGCACCGACCGCTTCGAACACGTCCTGCACGGTCAGCGGCTTGTCGTCGGCGGCGCCTTTCTTCGACGGGCAACGGCCCGGCATGATCGTGCCGCCGTAGAGGATCACGGTCGGGATGTCCAAACGCGCGGCCGCCATCGCCGCGGCGGGGATGGTCTTGTCGCAGCCGACCAGCAGCACCATCGCGTCCAGGCAGTGGCCGGAGACCGCCAGTTCGATCGAATCGGCGATGGTCTCGCGCGAGGCCAGCGAGGCGCGCATGCCGTCGCTGCCCATGGCGATGCCGTCGGTGACGGCGATGGTGTTGAACTCGATCGGCGTGCCGCCGCCCTCAACCACGCCGCGGCGCACGTGCTGGGCGAGGTCGCGCAGGGTGATGTTGCACGGCGAGACGTCGCTCCAGGTGTGGACGACGGCGACCAGCGGTCTGGCGATGGCCGCATCGTCCAGGCCGGTCGCGCGCAGCATCGCGCGCGCGGGGGCTCGGGCCGGGCCTTGCTTGATGGCGTTGCTTCTCACGAACGGCGTTCCTTGGGGGCGAATCCGTCGCCGTTGCCGCACGTCCGCGTGCGGTGTTGCAAGGAACCCAGGGCCGCATAACGAAAAACCCCGCGCCTTTCGGGCGCGGGGTTCGAGGTTCTTCGACCTTGGGTTGTGTGGTTTTGCTACACGAACCCGACTCCCGCGCTGGTGAGCGAGGTAATAAGTACGAGGGCAAGAATAATGCTGGCGATGGCCGGAGCGGCCTTGAGCAGGGTGCTGCGAAGCTGCGCGGCGCGCGCGGACTCGTTCGAGGCCGCGATGGCCCGCGAAGTGGTCTGGCGATGGTTGCTGCGCTGCGTCATGGGTCGAGAAGACCACGCCCGTTTGGGGCTTGTCAATAGTTTCCTGGAAAACCATCGCGAACCGTGGCCGCGGTCGCGGCGAGGGGCGACCGACGGCGCGTTGCGGATTCACTTTCGCTTCGTGGCGAGCGCACACGCACCGTGGAGTCTGTCCGCATCGGCCCGAATCGGGCTGGTGAGACGGCGTCCCTGTCGGCCGCCGCGAACCGATCGAGCGCACCATGCCCCTCCCGTACCGACTGCCTGCCCGGGCGCGAACGCCACAAGCGATCGCGTGGTTGCTGACGATGTTCTGCCTGTCGGCGGCCTGGGGCGGCCGCACCCTGTATTTGCAAGCGCTGAGCCGCGACCTGTCCGAACACCGGCTCGCGGTCGTGGTCTGCAACGGCCGCGCCGACACCTACCTCTGGCTCGATCCGCGGGTCGCCGCCAGCGTCTGGGAGGCCGATGCGGACGCCGGCGACGACGCGGTGGCCTACACGACCGCGACCCTGGAGCTGCCCGGCCGGGCGTTGGGCAGCGGTTACCAGGTGGAAGCGCGCGACTTCGCCCGCGGCACCCTGGTGTTGCCGCCCGAGTTCGAACTGCAGCGTTATATCCGTAGCGGTTACCGACTGCGTCTGGCCGCGCCCGCGGTGCCGCGTGGCTACTACGGCGACGGGGTGGCTTACCAGATCGATCCGACCGTCGAGTTCGGCAACGCGTTCGGCTCGGTGCGGTTGCGGCCGGGCTTTTCGCGGCGGACGATCGGGCTCGACTACGCGGCCGGGATGGGGCCGGTCGTGTCCGGCCGCGAGCGTGGCGGAGCCGGCGGGCGTTCCGCGGCGGTGGCTTGCGCAACCGCCGACGAGGCCGAGCGTTGATGCTGCCGGTGCGCGCCGCCCGCCGCAGACGGCAACGCCCGGTGCCTGCCGCGGTGCGCACATCGCCGCAGCGGACATCGCCGCGGCGCCGCGCCCCGCGATCAGCGCCGAAGCCGCTTCGATCCGCGGTTCGCGCGCGGTCGCTACATGGCGTCGGCGAGCGCACCGGCCAGCAAGCGCTCGCGCAGGGCCGCGTAGTCCGCCGCCATCGGTTCGGCGCAGGCCGGCCGCGCCAGCGATTCGGCCAACGCCGGCGGCGGCTCGACCGCATGTCCGACCAGCGGCTCGACGATGCTGTCGAACTTGGACGGATGCGCGGTGGCCACCACCGCCCACGGCCGCTCGTCGCCCTGCGCGCGCAGGGTCTCCAGCACGCGCAGGCCGGTCGCGGTGTGCGGGCAGGGCACGATGCCGTAGCGCTGCGGCGCGGCGCGGATGGTCTGCGCGATGGTGGCGTCGTCGACGCCTTCGGCATGGATCGCGGCGCGCAGTTCGGCGTCGTCGCGGTACCAGTGGCGCAGGCGCTCGAAGTTGCTCGGCGCGCCGACGTCCATCGCATTGGCCAGGGTCGCGCGGGTCGGCTGCGGGGCGTAGTCGGCGCCGTCGAAGTAACGCGGCAACGTGTCGTTGGCGTTCGTCGCCAGGCGCAGTTCGCCGACCGGCGCGCCCATGCGCTTGGCCACCAGCGCGGCGCAGGCGTTGCCGAGGTTGCCGGTGGGGACGATGAAGTTCAGCGGCTCGCCGTGATCGGCGTAGTAGCGCGCGGCGGTGTGGGCGTAGTACGCCGCCTGCGGCAGCAGCCGGCCCAGGCTGATGCTGTTGGCCGAGCTCAGCGGCGACTGCGCGCGCAGCGCGTCGTCGCCGAGCGCCTGCTTGGCCAGGCGCTGGCAGGCGTCGAAGTCGCCGTCCACGCGCAGCGCCTGGACGTTGTCGCCCCAGCAGCCCAGGCCGTGGGCCTGGCGCGGCGAGACCCGGCCGTCGGGATACAGGATCAGCACGCGGAAGCCGGGCCGGCGGTGGAACGCGGCGGCGACCGCGGCGCCGGTGTCGCCGGAGGTGGCGACCACGATCGTGGTGTCGGGCGCATCGGGCGCGCGCAGCGCCGACAGCGCGCCGCCGAGGAAGCGCGCGGCGTAGTCCTTGAACGCGGCGGTCGGGCCGTGGAACAGCTCCAGCAGCCAGCTGTCGGGCTGGGCCAGCGGGCGCAGCGGCGCGTCGAAGCAGAACGCCTGCGCGCAGATCGCGCCGAGCCGGTCGCGCAAGGCGGAATCCACGAAATAGGGCGCGAGCACGGCCTGCGCGGTTTCGTGCAGGGCCCGCGCCGGTAGCGGGCCATCGAGGGTCGGGAAGGCGTCGGGAACGTACAGGCCGCCGTCCGGCGCCAGGCCGGCGGCGAGCGCGGCGTCGAGGGCGGTGGGCGCGGTCTGACCGCGGGTGCTGAGGAAGTTCATGCGCAATCCGGTTGAAGGCGCCGCGCCGGCTTCGCGTTCGCGAGCGCGGCGCAGGGCAGGGGTCGAGGGCGGAGCGTTGCGGCGGGGCGGCGCTGGCTCAGTCGAGCACCTCCGCGCGCGGCCCGGCCACCGGCGTGACATAGGCGCGCGAATCGAATCCGGCCTGGGCGAAGGCCTGGCGCATCGCGATCGCGGCGGCGGCGGCGTCGGCGCGCGCGGCGAACCAGGCGAAGCAGCTCGGGCCCGCGCCGGAGATGCTGGCGCCGAGCGCGGCGTGGTCGAGCGCGGCGGCCTTCACTTCGGCGAAGCCGGGAATCAGCGGCGCGCGCCGCGGTTCCACCAGCAGGTCGACCAGACCCTCGCGCAGCAGGCCGGCGTCGCCGCGCTGCAGGCCGGTCAGGAACAGCGCCAGGTGCGCGCTCTGCTTGACCACCTGGGCGAGCGGATACGGCTCGGCCAGCACCGCGCGCGCGCGCCGGGTTTCCAGCACCTGGTCGGGGTGGACCACCACCGCGTACAGCCAGTCGGGCGCCGCCAGCGGAATCATCCGGGTCGCGGTCGCCATGACCACGCCGCCGAGCAGCATCGGCGCGACGTTGTCGCCGTGGCGGCTGCCGCTGGACACCGACTCGCCGTCCAGGGCGAATTCGTACAGCGCCTCGCGCGGCAAGGGCCTGGCCAGCACCGCGTTGGCCGCGACCAGGGCGGCGACGCAGGACGCGGCCGAGCCGCCGAGGCCGGAGCCGAGCGGAATGCCCTTGTCCAGTTCCAGCTCGAAGCCGTGTTCCAGCCCGAGCTTGTCGCGCAGCGAAATCAGCGCCTGTCCGGCGGTGTTGCGCGCGGCCTCCAGCGGCAGCGCGTCGGCGCCGGGCACCGCGCCGCGGATCGCGCGGATGCGCACGGTGGGTTCGTCGATGCGCCGCACCGTGGCGAGATCGCGCACGCCGTCGATGGAATGGCCGAGCAGGTCGAAGCCCACGCCGATGTTGCCGACGCTGCCGGGCGCGAACGCGCGCGCCTGCTGCGCGGGCACCGCGTCGGCCTCGTCGGCGGAGGGAAGGGCAGCGCTCATGCACGGGCTCCGAGGGTCTGGGCGATGGTCAACATATCGCCGAACACGCCGGCGGCGGTAACGTCCGGGCCGGCGCCCGGGCCTTGCACCACCAGCGGGTTGTCGGCGTAGCGGCGGGTGCGGAACTGGATCAGGTTGTCGGTCAGCGCGCCGTGCAGGGCGGCGTGGCCCGGCTGCGGCGTGACCACGCCGACGCTGGCGCGGCCGTCGCGGTCGAGGCGGGCGAGGTAGCGCAGGCTCAGGCCGGCCGCGCGCGCGGCATCGAAGCGCTGCTGCAGCGGCGCGTCGAGCTCGTCGAGGCGGGCGAAGAATTCGTCCTTCGACACCGCGCGCAACTGCTCCGGCACCAGGCTCTCGACTTCGATCTGCTCCAGCGACAGCGGCCGGCCTGCTTCGCGCGCCAGGATCACCAGCTTGCGCGCCACATCGGTGCCGGACAGGTCGTCGCGCGGATCGGGCTCGGTGTAGCCCAGCTCGTGCGCCTCGCGCACCAGCGCGGAGAACGGGGTGCGGCCGTCGTAGCGGTTGAACAGCCAGGCCAGGGTGCCCGACAGGATGCCTTCGACCTCGGTCAGCTCGTCGCCGGTGTCGAGCAGCGAGCGCAGGGTCTGGATCACCGGCAGGCCGGCGCCGACCGTGGCTTCGTAGCGGAACTGGCCGCCGTGGCGCGCGGCCTCGCGGATCGCGTCGTAACGCGCCAGCGGACCGGCGCCGGCGTGCTTGCTCGGGGTGACCACGTGGATGCCGGCGGCGAGCCAGTCGGGATAGCGCGCGGCGACCGCGTCGGAGCCGCTGCAATCGACGATCAGCGCATGCGGGATGTGCTCGGCGCGCACGTGCGCGGCGAAGCGGTCGAGATCCAGCGCCTCGGATTCGTCGTCCAGCGCCTGCGCGTCCTCGAACGCCAGCGCGCGCGGCGCCAGGCGCATGCGCCGGCTGTCGGCCAGCGCGCGCAGGCGCAGGTCCAGGCGGAACTGCGGGCGCGCCTCGCGCTGGAAACGCGGCTGCGCGGCCGACAGCTGCGCGAGCAGGGCGCGGCCGACCTTGCCCGGGCCGATCACGCCGATGGAAATGCACTGCGGCGACAGCCAGAACGCCGAATGCGCGGCGCGCAGCGCGCGGGTCGCGTCGCGCGCGGCGATCGCCACCGAGATGTTGCGCTCGCCGGCGCCCTGGGCGATCGCGCGCAGGTTGACCCGCGCCTTGGCCAGGCCGTCGAACAACTGCGCGGCCACGCCGGGCAGGCCGACCATGCCGTCGCCGACCGCGGCCAGCACGCAGATGTCCGGCGTCACCAGCACGTGCTGGGCCTGGCCGTCGGCCATGGCGTCGGCGAACGCGGCGACGATCGCGTTGCGGCCGCGCTGGGCCTGGTCGGCGCGCACCACGCAACAGATCGAATGTTCGGAGGAACCCTGCGAGATCATCGTCACCGACACCCCGGCCGCGCGCAGCGCGCCGAACAGGCGCTCTGCCGCGCCGGGCACGCCGACCATGCCGTTGCCGACCAGCTCCAGCACCGCCAGGTCGTGGACCAGGCTCAGCCCCTTCACCGGCGCGGCGCCCGGCTGCGGGCGCAGGCTGATCAAGGTGCCGGGCGCCTGCGGGTTGCGGGTGTTGCGGATGCGCAGCGGAATGCCGCGCTGCTGCACCGGCGCCATGGTCTGCGGGTGCAGCACCTTGGCGCCGAAATAGGCCAGTTCGCAGGCCTCGGCGTACGACATCGAGGGCAGGCAGACCGCGTCGGGCACCAGCCGCGGATCGGCCGAGAGCACGCCGTCGACGTCGGTCCAGATGGTCAGCGCGTCGGCGTCGAACAGGTTGGCGAAGATCGCCGCGGAATAGTCGCTGCCGTTGCGGCCCAGGGTGGTGTCGCGGCCGTGCGCGTCGCGGGCGACGAAGCCGGTGACCACGACGTTGGCGGCGTCGTTGCGTTTTCGCCATTCGCCCAGGCGCTCGCGGCTGTGCGCCCAGTCCACCGCCACGCCCATCTCGCCCGGATGCACCACCAGCACCTCGCGCGCGTCCAGCCGCGCCCAGCCGGCCGGCGCGCCGCCGAGCGCGGCGTGGATCAGGTACGAGGACCACACCTCGCCCAGGCCCGGCAGCGCCGCGGCGAGCGCTTCGTCGTCGGCGCGGCGCAAGCCTTCCAGGGTGTCGCGCAGGCGCTCGAATTCGGCCTCCAGCGCTTCGATGGTGCCGTGGCGGCGGTGCGGGTCCAGCGACAGCGCGGTGTCGAGATGGCGCTTGCGCAGCGCGCTCCACGCCGGCGCCCAGTCCTGGCCGTCGCGGGCCGCGGCGACCAGCGCCAGCAGCGCGTCGGTGACGCCCTGCATCGCCGAGACCACGGCCACGCGTTCGCGCGCGCCGTCGTCGAGCAGGCCTACGGCGACGCGGTAGCGGTCGGGATCGGCGAGGCTGCTGCCGCCGAACTTGTGCGCGTGGCGCGCCGGCGACAGGGTCGCGTCGGCGTAGGCGGCGGCCTTGGCCGCGGCGTCGGCGGCAAGGTGGTCATCGGCCGCGGCCGCATCGGGCTGGGTGTCCGATGTGGGGTGGACCGATGCGGCTTGAGGTGGGGCGGACGACATGGCAAGGCTCCTGGTGGAGCTCCGCGGTCCGTTCGAGTGGGGGCCGGCAGCCCGCACCCGGGATCGGGTGCGGAGCGGCGTGGTGATTCAGCTGGACACGCCCGTCCGCACCCATTGGCGGGTGGTACCGGTACCGGTAGTGGTAATCGACATCGCCGCGACGGCGCCTACCCGGCCGTGCGGCAGGGTCGAGACGGAGCGGACGAGGGCGAGGGCGGCGTGCATGGAACTAGCAATACCGTGCCGTTGTGCAGCGCGTCAAGTGGGTCGAAAAAATTTCATCGGCAAACTGTGCGCGGCGCTGGACTCCCCTGTCCGCGCGGTTGCGTGCGCGCTCGCGCGTGGGCGGCCGGCCCTGTCCGAACGGCCAGGGCCAATGGTTTCTGCGGTTACTTTGCCGGCGCCGCCGGTCGCGGCGCGGCGCCGGCCCGGTTCATTTCTTGGCCTGGCCGTACTGCACCGTGATCGTGGCGTGGCCGAGCGCGTCGGCGCGGGCCATGGCGCCGGCGATCGCTGCCGGGGCCTTGGCGTCGAGCCGCAGCGCCTCGCTCTTGAGCGCCCACACGGTGAATTCGTAGCGGTGCGGCTTGCCCGGCGGCGGGCACGGGCCGGTGTAGCCGGCCTTGGCGAAATCGTTGCGCAGCTGCAACGCGGGCTTGGGCGGGGCGGCGCCGCGTTCGAGCGAGGTGGTCGCGACCGGCAGGTTGACCACCGCCCAGTGCCACCAGCCGCCGCGGGTGGGCGCATCGGGGTCGAACACGGTGATGGCGAAGCTGCGGGTGCCTTCGGGCACGTTCTTCCACTCCAGCGCCGGCGCCTGGTTGCCGCCGCCGCAGGCGAGCGACACGTGCGCGGCGGCGATGGTCTCGCCTTCGCGCAGGTCGGCGCTGTGCAGTTCCAGGCTCTGCGCCTGGGCGAGCGCGCTCAGCGACAGGCCGGCCGCAGCCAGCAGCGGCGCGATGCGGCGGACCGCGCGCGCGCTCGCGCGGCCGCAGCCGGAAAGCGACGCCGAACGACGGACGACGGGGAAACGGGAAGCGGACGAACGGGATGCGGGCATGCGCGGCTCTCCTTGGCGTGCAGAGCGCCAGTGTCGCAGATGCGCGATATGCGCGTCGCCGGCGCGCGGCGCCTGCATCGCCGGCGCGGCGCACCCCGCGGGCGCCGCGCTCGCCCGCGCGGCATCGCAGCATTGCCTGCACGGCGCGCGCGCATTGTGTGCGCCGCGCCCGATTGCGTTCATGCTCGCGCCGCGCCGCCGCGGCCGCTTTGGCGACGCGCTCGCGCATCGGGTGTGAAGCGCATTGAGGAATGGCCGTGCGCCGGCGCATGTACGCCGCCGATTTGAACTGCGTCGCACGACAGCGCCGAAGGCTGCGGTCACAGTCCGGCCGCCCGCGATTTTACGGACTGCCGTTGCGGGCGTTCCGACGATGACGAACGGTCGTACGCGCCGTCCGCCGCGCGGTTCGGCCCGCGCGGCCGTTGCGCCGTCCATTGCACGCTTCGACGTCTTTCTCGGGAGAAGAACATGAAGACGATTTCCAAGGCGGGACTGGGGCTGGCGCTGTGCTGCGCGCTGGCGACGATCGGCGGCACCGCCGCCGCGCAGGGCCGCGGCCTGCAGGGCGAGGACCTGGTGTATTCCTACGACGAGATGTTCGACTTCGACACCGACGCCTACCTGGCCAAGCGCGCGCCGCACCTGCGCAAGCATTCGGAAGAAATCTCGCACTGGGCCGGCTACAGCGGCATCAGCCCGAAGGTGCTGATCGCGCTGATGGAGCAGCAGAGCGGCGCGGTCAGCGGCAAGCGCGCGCCGGCGCGGCCGTTCGGCAAGCTCGCCCGCGCCGACGGTTTCGGCGCGCAGACGCGCGAAGTGGCGCTGGCGCTGCGCCAGTCGCTGTACGCGCGCGATCCCGACGGGGCCAAGGGCCCGGTGACGCTGGCCCGCGCCAATCCGCTGCAGGCGCTGTTCGAGCGCTCCGGCGACAACGAACCGGCCGCGGCGCTGCGCGGCGACGGCGAATTCCAGCTGGTCTACGGCCGCCTGTTCAACGAGCCGCGCCAGGCCAAGGCGCCGTCGGACCGCTTCGCCAAGGCCGGCCCGGATGTGCAGCCGCTCTCGCCCAACGGCCTGCTGCAGTTCCCGTTCCCGCGCGGCGCCAGCTGGCATGTCGGCGGCGCGCACACCAACACCGGCTCGGGCAACTACCCGATGTCGTCGCTGGACATGTCGCGCGGCGGCGGCTGGGGCAGCAACCAGAACGGCAACTGGGTGTCGGCGTCGGCGGCGGGCTCGTTCAAGCGCCATTCCTCCTGCTTCGCCGAGATCGTGCACACCGGCGGCTGGTCGACGACCTACTACCACCTGATGAACATCCAGTACAACACCGGCGCCAACGTGTCGATGAACACCGCCATCGCCAACCCGGCCAACACCCAGGCGCAGGCGCTGTGCAACGGCGGCAGCTCGACCGGCCCGCACGAGCACTGGTCGCTGAAGCAGAACGGCAGCTTCTACCACCTCAACGGCACGTATCTGTCGGGCTATCGTATCACCGCCACCGGCAGCAGCTACGACACCAACTGCAGCCGCTTCTACCTGACCAAGGGCGGGCAGAACTACTGCTACGGCTACTACACCAACCCGGGCCCGAACTGAGGCCGGCGCGGCGCGCCCGCGCCTCAGCCGCCCCAGGGCGGCGGGGGCGCGGGCACCGGCCGGGTCAGGTCGAACTCGACCCGGAACAGGCGGCCGGGGCGGGCGAGTTCGTACACGAAGCGTTGCGCGTCGATCTCCACCGCCCACACGTTCGGCACCGAGACCTCGCGGCCGAGGCGGCGGAACAGCGCGCGGCTGTGCGGGTCGGCGGGGAATTCGTAGCGGCCCGGCGCGGCGCCGGGCTTGAGGTCGCCGCCGTACAGGGTCAGCTCGTCCTCGCTGCCGTCGCGGTGGCGATGGTCGTGCTTGAAGCTCAGGCCGTCGCCCTGGCGCTGGAACACCCAGGTGCGCGAGCGGTCCTCGCCGACCTGGAACGGCACCCGGATCGCGTCGGCCTCGCAGCCGCGCACGTGCATGACCAGGGTCTTGCCGATGAAGGGATCGTCGGCGCTGCGCGGGGTGTCGGCGACGATGCGGCCGGCGAAGGCCTGGCCGCACAGCGGGCGCAGGCGTTCGAGCAACTCGCCGGCGCGGGCGCGTTCGGCGGCGCGTTCGGCCTGCGGCGCGGGCCGCACGGTGTGGCCGAGGAGGCAGCCGCCGAGCAGCAAGGCGGCGACGAGGGGCAGCAGGACGAGCGGGCGCGATGGGTTCATGCGGGCACGCTAGCGGCCGGGCGTTGCGCCGGCAAGGCGGGCCGCGCGGGCCTGCGACGGCGGTCGCCGCCGGCGGGATTGGCGCCGGGGCCGGTTTCCGGGTCTAATGCAGGCTTGAAGCGGGGGTACCGCGGCGGGCCGGCACGGTCGCGCGGTTGAGACAGTCCCTTCGAACCTGATGCGGTTGAGACCGCCGTAGGGAAGCTTCGCAGGACGCGATCGCTGCGTCCGCGCGCCCGCTTTGCGCGAGCCTTCCGGCTCGTAGCGCCGCACCGTCAGGGGTGCGGCCGGCTTTTCCTCACAAGCCCCTCTCCAAAGCGGACGAATTCCAATGAACGCGGTTCCCTCCGAGCTGATCCAGCAAGCCGAGAAGTTGTCGGCCGACGTCACCCGCCCGATCCCCGGCTCGCGCAAGATCCATGTGCAAGGATCGCGCCCCGATCTGAACGTGCCGATGCGCGCGATCGCGCTGGACCGCACCCCGACCATCTTCGGCGGCGAAGACAACGCGCCGCTGGCGGTGTACGACACCTCCGGCGCCTACACCGACCCGGACGCGCACATCGACCTGGCCGCGGGCCTGGCGCCGCTGCGCGCGAACTGGATCGCCGAGCGCGGCGACACCGAGCTGCTCACGGGCCTGTCCTCGGAATTCGGCCGCCAGCGCGAGCACGACCCCAAGCTCGCCCACGTGCGCTTCGGCAACCGCCCGCTGCCGCGCCGCGCGATCGCCGGCGCCAACGTCACCCAGATGCATTACGCGCGCCGCGGCATCGTCACCCCGGAGATGGAATACATCGCCATCCGCGAGAACCAGCAGCTGGAATCGATCCGCGAAGCGCATCTGCTGAGGCAGCATCCGGGCCAGAGCTTCGGCGCGAACATCCAGAAGATCATCACCCCCGAGTTCGTGCGCGAGGAAGTCGCGCGCGGCCGCGCGATCATCCCCAACAACATCAACCATCCCGAAAGCGAGCCGATGATCATCGGCCGCAACTTCCTGACCAAGGTCAACGCGAACATCGGCAATTCGGCGGTGTCGTCCGGCATCGCCGAGGAGGTGGAGAAGCTGGTGTGGTCGATGCGCTGGGGCGGCGACACGGTCATGGACCTGTCGACCGGCAAGCACATCCACGAAACCCGCGAGTGGATCATCCGCAATTCGCCGGTGCCGATCGGCACGGTGCCGATCTACCAGGCGCTGGAGAAGGTCGACGGCCGCGCCGAGGAACTCACCTGGGAGATCTTCCGCGACACCCTGATCGAACAGGCCGAGCAGGGCGTGGACTACTTCACCATCCACGCCGGCGTGCTGCTGCGCTATGTGCCGCTGACCGCGCGCCGGGTCACCGGCATCGTCTCGCGCGGCGGCTCGATCCTGGCCAAGTGGTGCCTGGCGCACCACAAGGAAAATTTCCTCTACACCCACTTCGAAGACATCTGCGAGATCATGAAGGCCTACGACGTGGCCTTCTCGCTCGGCGACGGCCTGCGTCCGGGCTCGATCGCCGATGCCAACGACGCGGCCCAGTTCGGCGAACTGGAAACCCTGGGCGAGCTGACCAAGATCGCCTGGAAGCACGACGTGCAGACCATGATCGAGGGCCCCGGCCACGTGCCGATGCAGCTCATCAAGGAGAACATGGACAAGCAGCTGGAGGTGTGCGGCGAAGCGCCGTTCTACACCCTGGGCCCGCTGACCACCGACATCGCGCCGGGCTACGACCACATCACCAGCGCGATCGGCGCGGCGATGATCGGCTGGTACGGCACCGCGATGCTGTGCTACGTGACGCCGAAGGAGCACCTGGGCCTGCCCAACAAGCACGACGTGCGCGAAGGCCTGATGGCGTACAAGATCGCCGCGCACGCGGCCGACCTGGCCAAGGGCCATCCCGGCGCGCAGGCGCGCGACAACGCGATGAGCAAGGCGCGCTTCGAGTTCCGCTGGGAAGACCAGTTCAACCTCGGCCTGGACCCGGAGCGCGCGCGCGAGTACCACGACGAAACCCTGCCCAAGCAGGCGCACAAGGTCGCCCACTTCTGCTCGATGTGCGGCCCGCACTTCTGCTCGATGAAGATCACCCAGGACGTGCGCGACTACGCCAAGGAACACGGCCTGGACGAGGGCGCGGCGGTCAACGAGGGCATGGCCGAGAAGTCGGCGGAGTTCCGCGCGCAGGGCGCGGAGGTCTACCACCGCGCGTAAGCGCTGCCGCGCGATCTGCCTGTAGGAGCGGCGCGAGCCGCGACCAACCGAAGCGCCGTACGCAGGCGCCGCGTCCCGAAGTCATGGGAATCGGTGCGGGCGCAGAACAGGATTGACGGGCTTGGGTTGGTTGCGTGGCACGACGCTGCTTCGGTTGGTCGCGGCTCGCGCCGCTCCTGCAGGGGGCGGCCGCGACAACGCAGGCGAGGGTGGGTGAGAACCGCGCAAAAGCCGGGCATGCTGTGCCCGGCTTTTTTCCTTCCGACCGGACCCCGCCTGCGACCCATGACCAGCTACGCATCCCTGAAATGGCGCGCGATCGCCCGTCGCCACCCCTCGGCGTTCCTGCTGGCGGCGCAGTTGCTGAGCCTGGCGGTGTATCCGCTGTTCGAGCCGGCCGGCGGCGGGCGCGTGGTGTTCGGCGCGTTCGGGGTGCTGGTGCTGGCGCTGGCGGTGTGGGTGGTCAACCGCAGCCCGGCGATCAAGTGGATCGCCTGGATCATCGCGATCCCGGCGTTCGCGCTGTCGGTGCTGTCTGTGCTGTTCGCCAGCCCGGCGCTGCTGGTGCTGTCCTCGGCGCTGGAGGCGGCGCTGTATTTCTATGCGGCGGGCGCCTTGATCGCTTACATGATGAGCGACCACAAGGTGACCGCGGACGAGCTGTTCGCGGCCGGGGCCACGTTCACTCTCTTGGCCTGGGGCTTCGCCTACGCCTTCCTGGTCTGCCAGGCCTGGTATCCGGACAGCTTCGTCGGCGCGCAGCGGCCGGGCGAGCCGCGCACCTGGCTGGAACTGCTGTTCCTGAGCTTCACCAACCTGTCCGCCGTCGGCCTGGGCGACATCCTGCCGATGTCGCCGGCGGCGCGCGTGCTGACCATGTTCGAGCAGTTCGCCGGGGTCGGGTACATCGCGGCGGTGGTGTCGCGGCTGATCGGGCTGACCATGCTGCGGCAGCCGCGGCCGTAGTCGCGGACCGCGCGTACGCCGAGGGTACCGGCCGGCGCGGGCGTGGGCGGCTGAACGGGGGCGAAACGCTGCCTCACAGGCACGTGATTCGCAGCGTGATGATGTAATCGGTGTAGCTGCGGTGCGTTACACATGAACACGTGCCGGCGCGCGCGTTTTGGAACGATACGTTTCGGTCTTTCCGGCCCCAAAGCCGCACCTGCGACGTTGCGGACCGGCTCGGCGCGGCTTGGCGGGGGCTAGAATAGGCAGCTAGAACAAGCAGTGCCGGCGCGCCTTTCCGATCGCGCCACCGCGCCATGCCGGATATGTCGGTTGGTCCGCCTTGTGCCTAGGCGTTCAGGCACATGACCCACCGCGGGCAAGTGCGCACCATCAGCAGGATTCATGCCGCGAACCCACGAGCCATCGACGCCGCCCTTGCCCGCCGAGCACCTGCGGGTAGGCGATTGCCTGGTCGACATCCCCTTGCGCGAGATCCGCGCGCCGGGGGCGCGTCGGCCGCGCCGGATCACGCCCAAGGCCATGGGCGTGCTGCTGGTGCTGGTCGATCATGCCGACCGGGTGGTCAGCCGCGATGCGCTGCTGGCCGAAGTCTGGCCCGACACCCTGCCGACCGACGACGTGGTCACCCAGGCGGTGACCCAGCTGCGCAAGGCCTTCGATGAGGACCGCGGCAACCCGCGCTACATCGAGACCATCGCCAAGAACGGCTACCGCCTGCTGGCCAAGGTGCGCTGGCTGGTGCCGGAGCAGGCGGCCGCCGGCGGCGAAGCCGAGCCGGCGGGCGAGGGCGCGGCGCTGGCGATGGCCGGCGCCGACGGCGCCGCGGCCGCGGCCGCGGCGGTCGCGTCCGTGGCCGCCCCCGCCGAGCGGATCGAGCCGGTCCCGCTGCCGAACCAGCCGCGCCCGCGCGGCACCTGGCGTTCGTTGGTCGGGACGGTGGCGTTGGTGCTCGGCCTGGTGGTGCTGCTGGTGTGGTGGTCGCTGGCGCGCCAGGCGCACGCGCCCGGCGCCGCGCCGGCCGCGCTCGACCCGGCCCGGGTCGCCAGCACCGCGCGTCCGTACCGGCTGATCACCTCGATGCCCGGCTTCGAAGTGCAGCCGACCCTGTCGCCGGACGCGGCCCTGGTCGCCTATGTCGCCATCCCCGAGGGCCAGCGCGGCACCGCGATCCTGGTCCAGACCACCGACCAGACCCCGCCGCGCCAGCTCACCCGGCCCAGCGGGCTGGCCGAGGACAGCGCCCCGGCGTGGTCGCCGGACGGGCGTTCGATCGCGTTCCTGCGGGTCGATCCGGCGCGCGCCTGCAAGGTCCTGCTGATCGCCGCCAACGGCGGCGCCGAGCGCGAGATCGGCGATTGCGACCCGCGCAACCCGCCGACCTTCGAATGGACCCCGGACGGGCGCGGCCTGATCTTCGGCAGCATGCAGACCGCCCAGGGCATCGTCGGCATGCGCGTGCTCGACCTGGCCAGCGGCGAATGGCGCGCGGTGCCGTACCGCGCCGGCGCCGGCAACCTCGACCTGTCGCCGCGGTTCTCGCCCGACGGGCGCTGGATCGTGTTCCTGCGCAACAACCCCCAGGGCGACTTCTGGCGCCTGCCGGCCGAGGGCGGCAACGCCGAGCGGCTGAGCCAGCTCAGCGCCGACGTGCGCGGCTGGGACTGGCTGCCGGACAACCGCAGCATCCTGTTCGGACGCATGATCGACGGCGATACCCGCCTGTTCCGGCTCGACCTGGAAACCGGCCAGGCCCGCGACCTGGGCATCGAGTCGGCGCAGTTCCCGGCGGTGGCGGCCTCGCGCCCGGCCGCGGCGTTCGTCCAGCGCAAGCCGTACTTCGGCCTGTTCCGGGTGGTGCTGGGCGATACCTCCAAGGGCGCGGTGCACGTGGTCGACCCGCTGTTCCCGTCCTCGGCCCGCGACATGCTGCCGGCGGTGGCCCCGGACGGGCGCCAGATCGTGTTCTTCTCCGACCGCTCCGGCAGCAACCACCTGTGGTGGGCCGACCTGGACCAGCCCGACTCGCTGCGCATGCTGCCGGGCGTGACCCCGGGCACCCGCTACGGCGCCTCGTGGTCGGCCGACAGCAGCCGGGTCAGCGTGGTAGGGCCGGACGCGGAAGGGCGCAACGTGATCTTCGAGGTGGTTCCCGCCAGCGGCCGGGTCACCCGCCTGCCGGCGCCGGTGGACGAACCGATCCAGGCCATGCAGCTGCCCGACCCGGAGCGGATGCTGGTCCTGGCCGGGGTCGGCGACGGCCGCCTGCGCCTGCATCTGTTCGACCGCAGCCGCTCGCCGTGGAAGCTGCTGGCGGCGATCGACGACGTGGTCGAGGCCAAGGCCGACCCGGCCCACAACCGCCTGCTGTTCGCCCGCCAGACCCAGTCCGGGCTGTGGCAGGCCGACCTGGGCCTGGCCGCGGCCAGCGTCCGCCAGATCGACGACAGCGAACCGGTCGCCGACCGCTACCGGCTGTGGGACGTGGCCGTCGCCACCGGCGAGTTGCGCTACATGGACCAGCAGCCGACCTGCCTGTCGCTGATGCGGCGGATGGCCACCCCGGAGCTGCCGCCCTCGGTGCTGTGTCTGGACCAAAGCCGGCGCTCGGCGATCAATGGATTCAGCCTGAGTCCGCGCGGCGACACCGTGTATCTGGCCCTGGCCAAGTGGGATGGGGCCGATATCGGTTACATGGACTTGCCCGAGGAACCGAAGACCTTCGTTCCTGGCTGGCTCAACTGATTGATCCGGCTGGGAAAAGTCCTTTCGGAAGTTCGTCGGATGTGACATCGTTCCGAATTCGCCTAACTCTCCGTCAAATTTCCTGCGCAAAGGTTCGTTGCTCGCGCAAATAAAAACCTCATTCCCCGCAAATGAGGTGGACCAATGGAGCAAGCATTGTGGGCGGATCGCGGACAGCTGTTGCAGCTGGACGCGCAGGATCACTCCGCTCAGGCAAGTTGCGTCGGTGTCTCGCGACTGGGCAGCGCCCAGTTGTCCGGGACTCACTTCTCGCTCTGGGTGCAGCTGCGCGGCAGCTCGTGGGTCGAAGCCAAAGAGGGCAAGTTCCGCCTCAAGCGCGGCGACTGGATCGCGTTCGAGCGCGACTCCAAGCCGGTGCTGCAGGCCGACCGCTACGGCGTCTGCATCGGCCTGAACCTGACCCCGGACGCGATCAAGGCGATGGCGCGCCTGGCCGACAGCACCCTGTACGCCGGCCGCGGCCGCATGAGCCGGCACGACGCGCGCATCGCCCTGCGCCTGTGGCGCCAGGCCCATGCCCGCAACGGCGAGGCCGACACCGGCTTCGACCTGAACGCCCTGCGCCCGATCCTGCTGCACCTGGCCGGCGTCCAGCGCGAGCTGACCGCGCGCATCCAGCGGTGCCCGGGCCGTTCGCGCAGCCGCAAGCGCCAGGTCTTCGGCCGCCTCCAGCGCGCCCGCCTGTACCTGGAAGGCAACTGCGACCGGGTCGTGCGCATCAGCGAACTGGCCGAGCTGACCAGCTTCTCGAGCTGGTACTTCTCCAAGACCTTCCACAGCCTGTACGAGGAGAGCCCGCAAGCGGCCTCCGCGCGCATGCGCCTGGAACACGCCGCGGACTTGTTGAAGAACACCTCGATGATGATCGGCGAGGTCGCCGCCGCCAGCGGTTTCGACAACTGCTGCAGCTTCGCCCGCGCCTTCCGCGCCCGCTTCGGCACCTCGGCCACGCGTTACCGCAGCGCCGCGGCCAGCGCCAAGGCCGAAGCCGCGCGTGCGGCGGTGGTCTCGGCGGTGCCGTTGCGCAAGCTGGCGATGGCGAGCTGACGTCGGCTAGCGCAGGCGACGAAAGCGTTGCGAAACACCGAAGAAGGTTCCGAAACGGCCGCAACCTGGCCGGGCAGTACGATCCGAAGCAAGCCGTTCGTAGCAAACGCAGCAAACGCAGTCCTCCGAGCCCGCTGTATCCGCCGTGTCACGGCCCGCCCGATGCGAATCCGGCACCGCCGCCAGGCCGATACCGCCAGCCGCCTCCCCCCGTAGGCCGGACTTCAGCGACACCGCAGCAACGCCGAGGCTTCGACTGCGCGCACCGCGCGCAGCCGACCTCGGCGGCATCGGGCCGGCGCGCACGCGCCTTCGCGCTTGGCGGGTCGTTTCTCTCCTTCTTGTTACAGGCGCGCTGCATCGGCGCGGCGGCAGTCTTTGCGCGTCGCGTGCGCGCGGCTGCAGTCGGGCGTGCGCTCGCTCGCATGCATGCATGCATGCGTGGGTGCAAGCGTGTGTGCGAGAGACGCGGGCATGAACGAATCGTTCAGCATCGCTGCGCGCATTCGAACGGAAGACGATTCATCGCATGCATCGCACGCATCGCATCGCGTCGCCACGCATCGACGTTCGGCGTTGGGCGTTCGCGTCGCACCGACGCTCGACCTCGCGCAACGGATGCGAGCGCCGCGTTCATCGAAACGATCGCTTCGCTTCCTTGTTGACTGAACAACTCGTTCAGTTCGAACGTGTGCGCACACCTGCGCACACCTTGCGCATACCGCGCGAACGCAGCGAAAACCCCTGGAATCCCGCGGTTCGCGCAGGCACCGGCGCGATGCGCCGAAGTCGTGCGCGCAATCATGTCGATACGGATCGCAGCGCATGCGTATGCGCGCGGCGACCAACAATCAGCGGCTTCTCTGTGAGCGGACACGCAGCGCAAAGACGCGATGCAAAGCTTCGCGACGGATTCGGCAAGCGATTCGCCAATGCGCGGCAAGCCGCATCGACGCGCGCGGCGTGGTTGCGGCGCTGCGCCGCGAACGGTCAAAAACACGGGCAATTCATCACGTTTCATGCGTGCGTCGTGTTTTTTCAAACGCGATGACAGTGGCTTCCACGCCTGACTTCGCAAAGTCTCCCGTTGGCACCCGCAAAGCAGTGCGGAGACTTCGAACGTACTTTTGCAGGGCGTTTTAACACGCCCATAACGAGATTACTGGAGAGAGATAGATGAACCATCGTAGTCTGCGCCCCGTGGCGCGGTACGGCGTTCTGCCGTCCGCTATCGCCGCGGCGCTTGTGTCGGCACTGGTCCCGGCGATCGCCGGCGCTCAGGAAGCCGATGCCTCCAAGACCCCCACCACTCTCGATCGCATCGAGGTGACCGGTTCGCGCATCCGCCAGGCCAACCTGGAGACGTCGCAGCCGGTCGTCACCATGTCGCGCGCCGAAATCCAGAAGCAGGGTTTCACTTCCGTCGCCGACATCGTCCAGAACATCACCGCCACCGGTTCGCCGGCGATCTCGCGCGCCGACGCGCTCGCCTCGGGCGAGAACGTGGGCGGCCAGTACGTCGACCTGCGCAACCTGGGTCCGGAACGCACCCTGGTGCTGATCGACGGCAAGCGCATGGGCATCAGCTCCAGCGGCTATTCCGACCTGGCTTCGATCCCGACCTCGATCATCGAGCGCATCGAAGTGCTGACCGACGGCGCCTCGGCGCTGTACGGCTCCGACGCGATCGCCGGCGTGGTCAACATCATCACCCGCAAGCGCTTCGACGGCCTGGAAGGCAGCGCCTACCTCGGCCAGTACGGCCAGGGCGACGGCAACAAGGAAACCTACAACTTCGTCATCGGCCAGACCGGCGAGCGCGGTTCGGTGACCTTGGGCGCCGAGTACAGCAAGGAAGATCCGGTCATGGCCAAGGATCGTTCCTTCACCCGTTACCCGAACGGCCGCGGCCATCCCGCGCCGGTCGCCGGCGACGACAACGGCTGGAACGGCATCACCCAGTGGGGCGCGTTGATCGACAACCGCCAGACCCCGCTGAATCCGAAGGACGACATCTCGTACACCGCCAACCGCGGCAGCACGAGCACCGGCTCGCTGGGCAACTTCCACGAGACCGACATCAACGACCTGGCCAACCCGAACGAGCAGATGTATCTCTCGACCGGCCTGGAGCGTCGTTCGGTGTTCGCCAACGCCGAGTTCGACATCACCGACAACCTGCGCGCCAAGGCCGACATCCTGTACACGGATCGCGAAGCCACCCAGCAGATCGCCGGTTATCCGTTCCGCTCGGTCGGCTTCGGCCGCTACGACGGCGACCTCAGCCTGAAGGGCAGCAGCGCGTTCAACCCGCTGGGCTACGACGCCAACGTCATCCGCCGCACCTGGGAGATGCCGCGCCAGACCAAGTCCGAGCTGAGCACCTATCGCTTCAGCGGCGGCCTGGAAGGTTCCTTCGAACTGGCCGGCAAGACCTGGGACTGGGACGCGAGCTACCTCTACAACCAGAACAAGGGCAACAAGACCGGCACCGGCAACCTGTTCCTGCCGAACGTCGAGAAGGCCCTGGGCCCGTCGTTCGTCGACGCCGGCGGCGTCGCCCGCTGCGGCACGCCCGACGCGCCGATCGCCGGCTGCCTGGCGTGGAACCCGCTGCTGGGTCCGGACTCCAACGGTCCGGGCGCGCTGACCAATCCGGAACTGCAGAAGTACCTGTTCCTGCCGACCCACGACAGCTACACCAACAAGACCCAGGTCTACAGCCTCAACCTCAGCGGCGTGCTCGCCACGCTGCCGGCGGGCGACCTCGGCCTGGCCGCGGGTTACGAGCACCGCAAGGAAACCGCGAACTACGAGCCGGACGCCCTGCTGCAGTCGGGCCTGAGTTCCGACCTGGCCGGCAGCTCCACCCACGGCGGCTACTCGCTCGACGAGTTCTACGTCGAACTGGCCGTGCCGGTGCTGTCGGATGTGACGTTCGCGAAGGAGCTGTCGTTCAACATCGCCGGCCGCTACTCCGACTACGACACCTTCGGCGACACCACCAACGGCAAGTTCAGCCTGAAGTGGAAGCCGATCGACGACCTGCTGGTCCGCGGTACCTACGCCACGGGCTTCCGCGCCCCGACCGTGAACGATCTGTACGGCGGCGTCGGCGAGAGCTTCGACAACTACACCGATCCGTGCGACACCCTGTTCGGCGCGGCCGTGCGCAACGGCCAGGTCGCCCAGCGTTGCGGTGGCGTGGTCCCGGCGAACTTCCGCCAGGCCGCCGCCGGCGGCAATCCGGCCACCGGCCCGAATGCCCAGTCCGACAGCGCGTTCCTGTCCGGTTCCAACCCGCTGCTGAAGCCGGAGACCTCCAAGTCGACCAACATCGGCTTCGTCTATAGCCCGAGCTGGTTCAGCGGCTTCGACGTCAGCCTGGACTGGTGGAAGATCAAGATCGAGAACGTGATCGCGTCCGAGACCGTCACCTCGATCCTGAACAACTGCTACGTGCTCGGCATCGACTCGGCCTGCGGCCGCTTCATCCGCGACACCGATCCGCTGAACCAGGGCCAGGTCGTCGACGTGACCCGCACGCTGATCAACGCCGGCTACCAGGAGACCGCGGGCTACGACCTGGGCGTCTCCTACCGCCTGGCCGACACCGCGTACGGCAACTTCGCCTTCACCTGGAAGACGACCTACGTCGACTACTCCGAGTACAAGCGCGACGGCGAAGCCAACACCCCGGTCGAGCAGCGCACCAGCTGGGTGGCCGACGGCGCGAGCAACTTCCGCGTGCGTTCGAACTTCAACGCCGACTGGAGCCGCGGCGACTTCGGCGCGAGCTGGGGCATCCGTTACTACGGCGGCCTGAAGGAAGAGTGCGCGTACGATCTCGACGGCGGTCCGGAGTGCAACAAGCCGAACTACCAGTCCTCGTACCGCGGCATCGTGCCGGTCCGCGAAGTGGGCGCCAACACCTTCCACGACGTGCAGGTCCGCTACAACACCCCGTGGAACGCCACCGTGGCGCTGGGCGCGAACAACGTGTTCGACCACATCGGCCAGACCATGTACAGCCAGCCGAACAGCAGCTTCGTCTACAACGGCAGCTTCGACATCGGCCGCTTCGTGTACATGAAGTACACCCAGCGCTTCTGATCGAAGCCTGAGCGGTACTAGCGACACGACTACGGCCCCGAAAGGGGCCGTAGTTTTTTGCGTCGGCGGATCGCGCGACGAACTCGCGCCAAGCTTTTGTGGGAGGGGCTTCAGCCCCGACGCTTTTCTTTCAGGTCGCGGCGACCGGATGGGAAAGCGTCGGGGCTCAAGCCCCTCCCACAAAAGCCTGGCGCGGGCGATGCGAACGACGCGGCCGCGCGGCAACGAAAAAGGCCGCCCGAAGGCGGCCTCTCGCGAGTTCGCAGGCGCTGGGCGCGCTCAGAACTTCGGCTTGTCTTCCTCGGCCGCGTAGCGCTCGATCGCCTCGACCAGGATCTTCTTGGCTTCCTCGGCGTTGCCCCAGCCGTCGAGCTTGACCCACTTGCCCTTCTCCAGGTCCTTGTAGTGCTCGAAGAAGTGGCCGATGCGCTCGAGCCAGTGCGGGCTGACCTGGTCGATGTCGTGGATGTGCGAGTAGCCGGCGAAGACCTTGTCCACCGGCACCGCCAGCAGCTTCTCGTCGCTGCCGGCCTCATCGCTCATGCGCAGCACGCCGACCGGGCGGCAGCGGATCACCGAGCCGGGGATCAGCGGCAGCGGCAGCACCACCAGCACGTCGGCCGGGTCGCCGTCGCCGCAGACGGTGTGCGGGACGTAGCCGTAGTTGCAGGGATAGCGCATCGGGGTCGAGAGGATGCGGTCGACGAAGATCGCGCCGGAGGCCTTGTCGACCTCGTACTTGACCGGCTCGGCATCCTTCGGGATTTCGATGATGACGTTGATCTCGTGCGGCGGGTTCTTGCCGGTGGGGACGTGGTCCAGACCCATGTGTGCTCCGACTGCTGGGGCCCGCGTCGGGCGGGCCGGATGGAATGGGGCCCGCAGGGGAACGGGCCGGAAGGCCGGCCATTTTACGCGTCCGGCTGCTGCGATGCAGCACGCGCGGCGTCCGGCCCCTGGGGCAGGCCCCAGTCCGGGCGCGGCCACGCCATCGCCCCGACCGGGGCGCGCTACCTGCGGCTGGACGTCAGCGAGCCGGCGCAGGACCCGGCGTCCGCCGCCAGGCGACCTGAGCCGAACGCGTCGGAGCTGAGGCCCCCCAAGCGCGCAGCCCGCTCCCGATCGTGCCGCCGCCGGCCTGGGGCCGACCCTAGCTGGGGTCGGCGCTAGCTTGGACGCGGCCATACCTGTGCGTATCTAGGGAGCCTCGTACTCCTACCCGCGCAGGTCCGCCATGTCCGTACAGCTCGACGCCACCCGTTCCGCGCCGCCGCAGGCCGATGCCTACTGGGACAACCCGGCCGCCTCCGACCCGAACCGGCAGGTGACGCCCGAGCCGATGACCCTGCTGCAGACCGCGGCGATCGAACCGACCGCGCGCCTGGCCGCCGACGGCACGGTCGAGATCGACGGCAGCGCGACCAATCCGCAGCAGCGCACCCAGACCAGCACGCCCGACGGCAAGCCGGTGCAGGTCGATCCGCTGCACGACGGCGCCGAGGTCTCGATCGCGCGCGAGCGCACCCTGGCCGACGCCGGCGGCGGCCGCCAGTACGTCAGCGCCGACCAGATCGTGCTGACCACCGGCGCCAAGAACGACAAGGTCGACGTCACCCAGCGCGACGACGGCACCCTGGACATCGGCGTCAACGGCGAGAGCTACGCGGTGCGCCTGACCGAGAACCAGGAGCTGACCATCCGCAGCGGCGACGGCGCCGACACCATTACCGTCGCGCCCAACGTCAAGGTCAATATCGTGGTCGATGCCGGCGCCGGAGACGATACGGTGACGACCGGCGCCGGCAACGACCGCGTCGACGGCGGCCTGGGCAACGACCGCATCGGCACCGGCGACGGCCGCGACGACGTGTTCGGCAACAGCGGCGACGACGTCCTCGACGCCGGCAACGGCGACGACGTGGTCTACGGCGGCGACGGCGCCGACCGCCTGCTCGGCGGCGCCGGCACCGACTTCCTGGAAGGCGGCAGCGGCAACGACGAACTCGACGGCGGCGGCGGCCACGACATGCTCTCCGGCGGCCTCGGCGCCGACCTGCTGCGCGGCGGCGAGGGCGACGATGCGGTCTACACCGGCGACGGCCGCGACAGCGTCGACAACCAGTCCGGCACCGACACCGTCTACGCCCAGCGCGCGGTCGACCTCATCAACGCCGCCAGCGGCGCGCGCAACACCGTAGTCAATGTCGAGATCGGCGCGGCCAAGGGCGTGACCATCGAAGGCTCCGACGCGTTCAAGCAGCGCGTCGGCGCCGAGATCGAGTTCCTGCGCGCCTCGCCGAACGGCCAGCGCATGCTCGCCGAGTTCGACAAGGCCGCCGCACGCGGCAACTCGGTGACCATCAAGGAACTGGCCAACGAAGAGAACGGCTACGCCCAGACCTTCAGCAACGACGCCGACATCGCCAACGGCCGGCCGGGCCGCGGCGGCGACGTGCAGATCAGCTACAACCCCTCGTTCCACATGGACGCGTTCCCGGCCCCGGTGGGCGTGCTCTACCACGAGATGTCGCACGCCTATAACGGCGTCACCGGCACCTTCCAGCCCGGCACCTACGTCGGCAGCGGCCCGGACAGCGGCCGCGTGCCCAACGCCGAGCGCCAGGCGGTGGGCCTGGAGACCAGCGCGCCGGCCTACGACTTCGACGGCGACCCGGCCACGCCCAAGACCACGGCCAACCCCGACCATCTCACCGAGAACGGGATGCGCGCCGAACTGGGCCTGCCGGATCGGCCGAGCTATAGCCTGTAACGTCTCCGCCACGCGGCCGCATCGCAACGCTCGGGAGGAGGATGCCGGAGGGGTCGCCGACGCGCGCGACGGCCGTGGATCGGAGCGCTCCCGCAAAGGGTGAATGGGATCGCGCGCATTCACTATGCCTTCCGTACGCCACCGATGTGAGCGCGGCGGTAGTACGGGCCGCTGCGCTGCCGAATCGGTTTGACACCGTCGCAACGCCGGCGTAATACCGGGATCGATGCCAGCCCCGCGACGGGCTGGCCGAAAGGATTCGGTTCCAACGATTCGGCCTGGGGAGAATGACGATGGCGGAGCAGGCGAGGCCCATACCGATCGATGGCACGCATGTGCGCAGCGGTCCGCCCGTGGTCGGCCGCACCACCGCCGACGGCAAGCCCATCCACTACGACGTGCTGTTCCAGCGCGGGGATGTGTCGATCACGCGCGAAACCACGATCGAGACCCACTACGACCGCAACAACCGCCCCGTGCGCGTTCCCGGCCAGGACCAGCTGGTGCTGAGCACCGGCGCGGGCGACGACAACATCCAGGTGGCGAACGGGCGCAACGGCCGCCTCGACGTCAGCATCAACGGCACCCGCTACGCGTTGACCCTGGCGCCGGGCCAGGAACTGGCGGTGCGCAGCGGCGCCGGCAACGACATCGTCCACGCCCGCGCCGATGTCGCGGTGACCATGGACGTGAACGGCGGCGCCGGCAACGACCGCATCACCACTGGCGCCGGCAACGACCGGGTCGATGGCGGCCTTGGCGACGACCGCATCTACACCGCCGGCGGCCGCGATTACGTATTCGGCAACGGCGGCAACGACCGCATCAACGGCGGCGCCGGCGACGACGTGATCTACGGCGGCGACGGCAACGACGAACTCATCGGCAACCGCGGCCGCGACTATCTCGACGGCGGGCGCGGCGACGACCGCATCCAGGGCGGGCAGGGGCGCGACATCCTGGCCGGCGGCCGCGGCAACGACCGGCTCGACGGCAATGAGCACGGCGACCGCCTGTACCCGGGCGCCGGCCGCGACAGCGTGCAGGAGCGGCAGTCGGTGGATCTGGTCCGCGACGGACGCGTCGATCCCAACCTGGGCCTGTCGATCCGGGTGGAAGGTTCCGCCGCGTTCCGCCAGCGGGTCGAGGCCGACATCGAGTTCCTGCGCGGATCGCCCAACGGCCGGCAAATGCTGACGGCGCTGGACGAGGCCTCGCGTACCCGCGGCAACCAGGTCACCATCCGCGAACTGGAGAACGAACAGAACGGCTTCGCCCGCACCACGCCCCAGGGCGATGCCTTCATCCGCGCCGACGGCCGGCCGGGCCGCGGCGGCGACGTCGAGGTGCGTTACAACCCGTCGTACTACGACGCGCAGTTCCCGACCCCGGGCGTGATCCTCTACCACGAGCTCTCGCACGCCTACAACGGAGTCACCGGTACCTTCCAGCAGGGCACCTACACCGGCAGCGGCCTCGACGGCCCGCATACCGTCGGCGGCGTCGTCCAGGCGGGCATCAACAACCGCGAGCGTCAGGCGGTAGGCCTGGCCAACAGCGGCGCGGCCTACGATTTCGATCGCAACCCGCGCACCGCGCCGACCACGGCCAACCCGTTGCCGTTGACCGAAAACGGAATGCGCCGCGAATTGGGTTTCGACGATCGCACCAGTTACCGCATCGCACCCGCCCCCGCGGGCGGGCGCACCTCGCTGCACGAGGATCCGGGCGGCACGCTGGACCGCATGATCGGCGCGGCGCAGGCCGGCGATCGCGGCGAGTTCCGCCGCCTGACGCAGGCCGCGACCAGCGCCGAGCCGGGCCAGACGTTGCGTGCCGAAGCGGTCGTCGCCGCGGACCGGGAGGCGCTGGCTGCGCAGGTCCGGACGCAGGCGAGCGAAGCGCCCGCGCAGGCGCCGCAGCCCGATGCGCCGGTCCGCGCGGGGCCGTCGCGATGACGGCCGCCTCGGTTCGCCGCCCGCACACGCTTGCCGGCCCGCGCGTGGGGCTGGCCGCGGCCGTGCGCCTGGCCTCGGCGGCATTGACCGTGGTGGCGGCGCTGTCCGCTTCGGGCTGCACGCAGGCCCGCCCTCCTTCTTCCGCGGAGCCCAAGATGAAACCAGCCGCACCTCCGACCGCCCCCGCCGCATCGGCGCGGCAGGCCGCGGGCGCCGAGACCACGATCCAAGGCCCGAACGGCGTGCGCATCGAGGTCCGGTTCGACTATCGCGCGTCGTCGCGCCTCGCCCGGATCGACTACCGCCTGCACAACCCGGCGGCGGCGCCGCCGTTGGCGGTGTTCGACCGCGGCGACCTGCACCAGGTGCGGATCGGCCGGCAGAAGCTCGGCGCGATCGGGCAGCCCGGTTTCGTCGAACAGAACGGCGACGTCGAGATTCTGCATGCCGCGATGCCGCTGCCCGATCCCGCGCCGACGTCGCCGCCGACGCCGTTGGCGGCCAAGGTCGCGCCGGGAGCGACCCTGGCGGGCGCGTTCCAGACCCAGATATGGAGCGAGGCCGAGCCCAAGCGCCTGCGCTGGTGCGTGGGCGTGATGCCGTTCGAAGCCTCGTTCTTCGATGCGCCGGCCAAGACCGCCGACGGCGAAGTGTGGAGCGCGCCGTTCTCGGCCGCCGATGCGCAACAGATGCTGTGCACGCCGTGGTTCGACGTGGCCAAGGGCGCGTTCGAGGCTTGAGGGCCGCTTCCGATACCGCGGCGCGACCTGAGCGGAAAGCGTCGGGCCTGAAGGCCCTCCCACAGGGGCGGCGTGGCCCGGATTTTGTGGGAGGGGCTTGAGCCCCGACGCTTTTTGTTTCCGAGGCGGCGAAGCGACCTGAGCGGAAAGTATCGGGCTTGAAGGCCCTCCCACATGGAGCGCGCGGCTGTTGTGGGAGGGGCTTGAGCCCCGACGCTTTTGTTTCCGACGCGGTGCAGCGACCTGAGCGGAAAGCATCGGGCCTGAAGGCCCTCTCACCGGATCGCCTGTTTTTGTGGGAGGGGCTTCAGCCCCGACGCTTTTCGTTCCGCCTCAACGCACCAGGCCTTGCAGTTCGGCCGCGTCGAACGCGATCGTGGTGCGCGGCCCGCTGTCGGCCTGGATCTTGCGCGCGATCAGTTCGTTGGTCGGCGCCAGCACGCTGAAGTGGTTCGCGCGCGGCACGACGTACCAGTGCGCGAGCGGGTTGGCGCTGGCCTTGCGCATCGCCTCCAGGTCCTCGGTGTTGGCGTCGTGGTCGCCTTCGAAGGCGTACACCGGGCTGCGGATCGAGGCCAGCCAGTAGCCGGGCGAGCGCAGGCGGATCTCCTGTTCGTCGTCCTGCGCCACCGGCACGTAGCGCTCGCCATAGCCGGACACGTCGGCGACCGGGCCGAACGCGAACACCGCACGGAAGCGCGCGTCGCTCTGCGCGACCAGCAGCGCCAGGGTCCCGCCGGTGCTGTGGCCGCCGAGGTAGATGCGCTGCGGGTCGACGTAGTCGAGCTTGGCGAGGTAATCGGCGGCGGCGAGCACGTCGTTCACTTCGCCGTAGAAGCCTTCGCGCACGCCGGGGTTGTCGTTGCCGCCGCGCAGCGAGGGATACATGACCACCAGCCCGGCGTCGCGGAACGCGGCCGCGGTCTGGTCGTTGTCGCGCGGCTGCGCGGTCCACACGTCGCCGAGGGTGTTGCTGTCGCCGCCGGTGAGCCAGACGATCGCCGGGCGCTTGCCGGCGACGTCCGGGCGTGGCGTCTGGTAGGCGGCCAGTTCGCCGCCGTCGGCGCGGTAGCGCACGAGCTGCAGGACCTGCGGCGGCGGCGCGAGCGCCGGGCTGCCGTCGCGGGCGCGTTCGCGCAGTTGGGTGGGGTGGGCCGCGCGTGCGGCGGCGAGATCGTCGCCGCCATCGGTGGGCAACGGCCGCGAGCAGGCGGCGAGGGCGGCGAACAACAACAGCGGCAACAGCGGCAACGCGCGCATCGGCGGCGGTCCTTGCACATGAGCGGGCCGCCAGTGTGCGGCAAACCGGGCCGGCGCGCTCGCCGCGCGAATGCCGGCGCCGGCGGGCGCGGGGGCGCGAGGCCGGATCGGAACGGCAACCGACGCCGCAACGAAAACGGCGGCCCGCGGGCCGCCGTTTTCTCTGTCGCTGCGGGCGTCGGGTTACTCGACGCTGACCTCGACCCGCCGCGCTTCGCTGGCGTCGCCGCCGCCCTCGGTCACCGCCGGCTTGTCCATCTCGATGCGTTCGCTGGCGATGCCTTGTTCCTGCAGCCACTGCTTGACCGCCTGCGCGCGCTGCTTGGCGATCTCGGCATTGGTCGCGGCGCCGCCGGACTCGTCGTGGAAGCCGGAGATGCGCGCCTTGCTGTCGCCCCTGGCGTTGAGCGCCGCGAGCACGCCGGCGAGGTCGCCGGCGGCGGTGGCGGGCAACTGCGAGGAGCCCAGATCGAAGTAGAGCTTGGCGTGATCGCTGGCGGCCATGGTCATGTCGGCGCTCGCAGTGGCGCCCGCGTTCGCGCCCGCGTCGCCGTCGGCCGCACGGCTCAGCCCGGAGCCGATGTCGGAACCGCCCTGCGCCGGAGCCGTCACCGCGGGCGGCGTCGCCTCGACCGAGGCGCTGGTCGCATCGCCCACCGGCAGCAACGGCACCAGCAGCAGCGCGACGATGTTGATGATCTTGATCAGCGGATTGATCGCCGGGCCGGCGGTGTCCTTGTACGGGTCGCCGACGGTGTCGCCGGTGACCGCGGCCTTGTGCGCTTCCGAGCCCTTGCCGCCGTGGTGGCCGTCCTCGATGTACTTCTTGGCGTTGTCCCAGGCGCCGCCGCCGGTGGTCATCGAGATCGCCACGAAGATGCCGGTGACGATGGTGCCGATCAGCAAACCGCCCAGCGCCTTCGGCCCGAGCAGCAGGCCGACCACCACCGGCACCGCGACCGGCAGCAGCGAGGGCACGATCATTTCCTTGATCGCCGACTTGGTCAGCATGTCCACCGCTTTGTCGTACTGCGGCTTGCCGGTGCCTTCCATGATCCCGGGGATGTCGCGGAACTGGCGCCGCACTTCCTCGACCACCGCGCCGGCGGCGCGGCCGACGGCTTCCATCGCCATCGCGCCGAACAGGTACGGGATCAGGCCGCCGATCAGCAGGCCGATGATGACCATGTGGTCGGACAGGTCGAAGGCGAACACCTTGCCCGGATGCGCGGTCTGCAGGTTGTGGGTGTAGTCGGCGAACAGCACCAGCGCGGCCAGCGCGGCCGAGCCGATGGCGTAGCCCTTGGTCACCGCCTTGGTGGTGTTGCCGACCGCGTCGAGCGGATCGGTGATGTCGCGGATCTCCGGCGGCAGCTCGGCCATTTCGGCGATGCCGCCGGCGTTGTCGGTGATCGGGCCGTACGCGTCCAGCGCGACGATCATGCCGGCCATCGACAGCATCGAGGTCGCGGCGATGGCGATGCCGTACAACCCGCCCAGCGCATGCGCGCCCCAGATCGCCAGGCACACCGCGATCACCGGCAGCGCGGTCGACTTCATCGACACGCCCAGGCCGGCGATGATGTTGGTGCCGTGGCCGGTGGTGGACGCCTGGGCGACGTGCTTGACCGGGCTGTACTGGGTACCGGTGTAGTACTCGGTGATCCACACGATCGCGCCGGTCAGGACCAGGCCGATCAGCGCGCACCAGTACAGGTTCATCGCGCCGACGCTGGTGTCGCGCATCAATTCGGTGGTGATCGGGTAGAACGCGATCGCCGCCAGCACCGCCGACACGATCACGCCCTTGTACAGCGCGCCCATGATCGAGCCGCCGGCCTTCACCTTGACGAAGAACGCGCCGATGATCGAGGCGATGATCGACACGCCGCCGAGCACCAGCGGGTACAGCACGCCGTTGGCGCCGACCGTGCTCGCCATCAGCCCGCCGAGCAGCATCGTCGCGATCACCGTGACCGCGTAGGTCTCGAACAGGTCGGCGGCCATGCCGGCGCAGTCGCCGACGTTGTCGCCGACGTTGTCGGCGATCACCGCCGGGTTGCGCGGGTCGTCCTCGGGGATGCCGGCCTCGACCTTGCCGACGAGGTCCGCGCCGACGTCCGCGCCCTTGGTGAAGATGCCGCCGCCCAGGCGCGCGAAGATCGAGATCAGCGAGGAGCCGAACGCCAGGCCGACCAGCGCGTGCAGCGCCTTCTCGCCGGTGACGCCGAGCTTGGCCAGCACCAGCCAGTAGCCGGCCACGCCGAGCAGGCCCAGGCCGACCACCAACATGCCGGTGATCGCGCCGCCGCGGAAGGCGACGTCCATCGCCGGGCCCATGCCCTTGCGCGCGGCCTCGGCGGTGCGCACGTTGGCGCGCACCGACACGTTCATGCCGATGTAGCCGGCCGCGCCGGAGAGCACCGCGCCGAGCAGGAAGCCGATCGCGGTATGCCAGTTGAGGAACAGTCCGATCAGCACGAACAGCACCGCGCCGGCGATGCCGATGGTGGTGTATTGGCGGTTGAGATAGGCGCGTGCGCCTTCCTGGATCGCGCCGGCGATCTGCTGCATGCGTTCGTTGCCGGCGGGTTGTGCGCTGATCCAGCGCGCGGACACGATTCCGTAGAGAATCGCGATGACGGCGCAGCCTAGCGCCAGAATCAAACCGTACTGCTCCAGCATGAAACCCCTCCCCAAGTGGAAAAGTGGACATCACGGGACAACGGATTCGACTTGTGCCGCGTACGGTCGTGGACCGGTGTTCCGCGGATCGCGTTGTGCGCGGCGCGTGTTGCATCGCAGCGATGCCGCGTTGCGGACGCGGCATGCGGCGACTATCGCATAGGGGATGGGCCGGAGGAACCGCTGCGGCGGCGCCGGCGGCGCGCATCGCGCGGCGTGCGGCCGGGCTGCGAACGAAGTCACGGAACCCTTGCGCCGGCGGTCCGCCCAGCCGTCACGCGCGCTTGACGGCGGCGAGGTTGGCGGCGCCGCGCGCCGCATCGACGACGCCGGCATGTTGCGCAGCCGCATCGTTTGCGCCGGGCGCGGCGGTGGTGGGAGGGACTTTAGCCCCTAGGCTTTCGTTTGCGGTGCGACGCGGCGACTTGAGCGGAGGGCGTCGGGCTTGAAGGCCCTCCTACAGGGAGCGCGGCGGTTTTGGGAGGGGTTTCAGTTCCGAGGCTTTTGTTTCCGGTACGACGCAGCGAGTTGAGCGGAAGGCATCGGGCCTGAAGGCCGTCCCACAGGGAGCGCGGCGGTTGTGGGAGGGCCTTCAGGCCCGATGCTCCTTCAGGCCCGATGCTCTTGTCTCCGATGCGGCGTGGCCCCGGACTCCCGCTTGGTTCCGCCCAACCGGCAGGCGAGGGTGAAGTGGCGGTTCAGCCGTTGCGTGCGAGGCTGCCCCGGCCCCGCAATCAGGAGCCGCCATGCGCAGACTTCTTCCCGCGTTCGGCGCCGCCATGGCGCTCGCCGCATTCGTGTCCCCGGCCGCGTTCGCGGCCGATCCGGTCCCCGAGATCCAGCGTTCCGGCGCCGTTCCGGCGCAGCCGGCCGGCAGCGTCCACACACTGCGCCAGATTCCCGAGGCCTGCGCGCGTCTGGAAGGCGCCTTCACCGGCCAGGCCGCCGAGCCCTACAAGTTCGCGGTGGTCCGCAGCAGCCCCAACTGCCAGCCGCGCGCGCGCTTCGTCGACGCGGCCAAGGCGCGGCCGTCGGAAGCCGCGGGCTGGAAGTTCAACGACCTGATCCGCGTGCCCAGCGCGGCCTGCCCGCAGCAGCAGGCGGTGGTGCGGGTATGGCGCAAGCCGGCCGCGGTGGCGCCGCCGGAACTCGACGCGCAAGGCCGCGCGCGGCTGTACCTGCAGGACGAGAAGGCCCGCGCCGAAGCGGCCAAGCTGGCCGCGGTGCCGATGTTCGCCGCTTCGATGACGATCGAGGGCAAGGCCTGCGGCGGCTGAGCGCCGCGGCGACGCCGGAAACGACGAAAGGGCCGCTCGCGCGGCCCTTTCGCTTTTTGCGCCGGCGGCGCGGACGCTCAGGTCCGCGCCAGTTGCCGGGCGCGGCTTACTTGACGCCCACGCAGTCGTTGAGCTCGACCACGAAGTCTTCGGCGTTGTACTCGCGGAAGGTGCCGGTGAGCTGGATGCGCTCGTTGGCGCGCAGGGTCAGCGCGTAGGCCTTCTGGCTGGGCTGCAGTTCGCAGCGCACGCGGGTGTCGAACAGCTTGCTATCGCTCTCCACCAGGCCCGGCAGCAGCGAGCCGCCGGTCTGGAAGGTCACGTAGTAGCGGCCGCTCTTGCCGTCGCTGACGCCGGCGTTGACGCCCTTGACCGTGTACTGGCGGCCCTTGTAGCGGTCGGCGATGACCGCGGCGTTTTCCTTGGCCTGGGCGTCGATCTCCTGGGCCAGCTGCTGCGCGCTGATCTGGATCGGCAGCGGCTTGGGCGCGGCCGAGCGCGGCGGCGCGGTCTTGCCCGGCTTGAGCGAACCGATCAGGTCGCACATCGACTTCTTGATCTCGTTGGCGCCGCCGAACGAGCCCTTGCGCAGCTTCAGCGAGATGGTGACGGTGCCGGCGTTGTCGGCGGTGACCTGGACCGGCAGCGGGCGGTGCAGGGTCGAGGACGGCTGCTCCAGCACCAGGGTGCCGGCGCTGAGGTCCTCGTCGAGCACGACCATGTTCTGGCCGATGCCGTTGTTGCGGACCTGGCCGATGGCGCTGGCGGTCGACAGGCCGTTGACCTGCACCGAGGTGAAGTACTCCTGCCCCGAGAGCGGATTGCCCTTCTTGGTGAAATTGTCTTCGCACTGGCCGGCGACGGCCGAGACGGAAGGGACCAGCAGCATCAACGGAACCAGAAACCTGCCTTTCATGAAGGACTCCCTGTAATGGCCTAAAGCCTGTAAAGCGTTGCGTCCGTGCGCCCCGCATGAACGCTTGCGGCGGCAGATTGCCGCAATCGGGTGGGCGGTTCAACGTTTTTCGGTTGGTTCGCGGCGCGGCGCCGGACATTGGCGACGCCGCGCACAGATAAACGCGGCGCCGGCCGCGGCGGGGGACGCCGCGGCGCAGGCGACGGGCGCCGCCGCGTCCCGGCCGCAGGCGCGCGCGGTCGGCGGGGCGACCGGCGAAGCGGCCGGGCGGTTCGCCCGGCCGTGCGCGGGCGAACCCGCAGGCGGCCGGCTCAGTCGCCGGCCGCGTCGCCGCAGCCGGGGTCGCGGTCGTAGCGGCGCTGCATCTCGTCGGGTTCCAGCGCCTCGATGCTGTGGCCGATGTTCCAGCGATGGCCGAACGGGTCGATCACCGTGCCCGAGCGCTCGCCGTAGAAATGATCGCGCGGCGCCATCGCCAACTGCGCGCCGGCGGCGACCGCGCGGGCGACCACGTCGTCGGCGTCGTCCACGTGCAGGTGCAGGGTGTGGCTGTGGCCGGCGCCGGCGACCGGGCGGCGGATGTCGACCTCGGGGAATTCCTCGCACAGCATCAAGGTGGTGCCGCCCAGGTCGAGCTCGACATGGCCGATGCGGCCGCCGGGTTCGACCAGGCGGAACTTCTCGGTCGCATCGAACACCTTGCAATAGAACCCGACCGCGGCCTGGGCGTCGCCGACGCAGAGATAGGAAAACAGTTCGTGCACGGCCATGGCGGGCTCCGGGATGAGGTGGGCGCAGCGTGGGCGCGCCGGCGCCGTTGCGTATTGGACGAAATTTACCCCGCCGCGCCGCAAGTGGGTTCGCCCCTGTAGGAGCGGCGCGAGCCGCGACCGCGCCGCGGCCGTTCGCGGCGCAAGCCTGGAATCGAGGTCGTCCGCCGTTCGGTGCAGCTCGCGGCAGGCGCGTGGTAAGCGCGCTATCGCGGTCGCGGCTCGCGCCGCACCTACCGAGGCTGCGGATCGTCGATCGGCAAATGATGCGGCGAGGCCGCCGCGGCGGCCAGGTACGCGCGCGGCGACACCCCGGCGAATTCGCGGAACTCGCGGATCAGGTGCGATTGGTCGAAATACCCGCCGTCCAGCGCCAGCTGCGCCCAGTCCGGCCGCGGCGTCGCCGCCAGCGCGCCCAGCAGGCGCTTGAACCGGTGCACCCGCGCATAGCGTTTCGGGCTCAGCCCGGCGGCGTCGCGGAAGCCGGCGATGAAGCGGCGGTGGCTGCGCCCGCTGGCCGCGACCAGGGCGGCGACGCGGCCGTCGTCGTCCTCGCGCAGCGGCGCGGCCACGCCTTCGAGCTGGCGCACCGCGCGCACGATCTGCGGGTCCAGCCCGCGCACCGGCCGCAGCCGCGCCTGCAGGAACGCCTCGAACGCGCGGCGCCGCAGCACCGGGGCGGCCGTCGCCGCCAGCCGTTCGTACAACTCGGCGGCGACGCCGGCGCCGCACAACTCGTCCAAGCCGACGTAACGGCCTTCCAGCTCCGCCGCCGACACCCCGAACAGGGCCAGTGCCGCGCCCGGCCGCAGCACCGCGCCGACCGAGGCGGCCGGCTGCGAGGTGTCCTTGATGCAGTAACCGGCGCGCGCGCCGGCGAGGACGGCCGGGCCATGGACCCGGCCGCGCGCGTCGTCGGCGTCGGCGTAGGTGCGCAGCGGCGGCCCGTCCAGGCGCAGCGCCAGGTGCGCGGCGCCGCTGGGCAGCGAGTGCTCGCGCGCATGCGCCGGCCGCGCGCGCGGCCGCGCGCAGGCCCAGACCGTCTCGATCCAGGGCCGCAACTGCGGCCGCCACGGCGCGCCCGCGGACACCGCCGCGCGTCCCTCAGCCCTCGAACGGCGGCAGCTTCGCCTTCACCGCCACGTTCTTGAGCGTCACGTACTGCGGCAGGCCGTCGCGCCCGTACGGCGGCGGCGCCTCGCCGCGGATCAGCGGCTCCAGGTATTTGCGCGCCGCCGCGGTGATGCCGTAGCCGTCCTTGCGGATGAAGCCGGCCGGCATCTTCTTCTCGTGGTTGGCGACCTTGCTCAGCGGCACCGCTTCGATCTTCCAGCGGTACGGCGCGTCGGAGCTGCGCACGATCGCCGGCATCACCGAGTTCATGCCCTTGAGCGCGTACTCCACCGCCGCCTTGCCGACCGCGCGCGCCTGCTCGACGTCGGTCTTGGAGGCCAAGTGGCGGGCCGAGCGCTGCAGGTAGTCGGGCAGGGCCCAATGCACCTTGTAGCCGAGCGCGTCCTTGACCCGCCCGGCCAGGTGCGAGGCGACGCCGCCGAGCTGGGTGTGGCCGAAGGAATCCTTGCCGCCGCCGGCGTCGGCGACGAAGCGGCCGTCGGCGGTCTGGATGCCTTCGCTGGCGACCACCACGCAGTAACCCACGCGTTCGACCGTCGCCTTGACCTTGGCGAAGAAGTCGGCCTCCACGAACGGGCGCTCGGGGAACAGGATCAGGTGCGGCGCCGCGTCGGCATCGGCGCCGGCCAGGCCGGCGGCCGCGGCCAGCCAGCCGGCGTGGCGGCCCATCGCCTCGTAGACGAACACCTTGGTCGAGGTCTCGGCCATCGCCGCCACGTCGAGCGCGGCCTCGCGCACCGACACCGCGGTGTACTTGGCGGCCGAGCCGAAGCCCGGGCAGCAGTCGGTGACGGCGAGGTCGTTGTCGACCGTCTTGGGCACGCCCACGCAGGTCAGCGGGTAGCCGTACTCGGCCGCCAGCTGCGAGACCTTGAGCGCGGTGTCGGCCGAGTCGTTGCCGCCGTTGTAGAGGAACCAGCGCACGTCGTGGGCCTGCAACACCGCCAGCAGGCGCTCGTAGCGGGCGCGGTCGGCGTCCAGGGCCTTGAGCTTGAGCCGGCACGAACCGAACGCGCCGCCGGGGGTGTGGCCGAGCGCGCGGATCGCCGCGGCCGACTCCTTGGAGGTGTCGATCAGCTCCTCGCGCAGCGCGCCGAGGATGCCGTTGCGGGCGGCCAGGACCCGGACCTTGCGCGCCCGGGCGGCCTCGATGACCCCCGCGGCGGTGGCGTTGATGACGGCGGTCACACCGCCGGATTGGGCGTAAAGCAGGTTTCCGGTGGGTTTGCCAGGAGATTTTCTGGCGGTTTTGGCAGTCGGCATGGGGATTCCAGGATTGGCGCCGGTTTGCGGTAAGCTGGCCGCAATATTCCGCCCGGCGGGTGGCAGGCCGCTTCGAGTGTAGCGCCGCCTCTCGTTCAGGCCAGCCCGCGGCGAGGCCCGGCGGGCGGCCGCAGGGCTCCGGGACCGCCGCGATGCGACGGCCGCCAAGGTTTCATCTGTTCTAGGAGCGATGTAGATGCGATTGGTACTTCTGGGCGCGCCCGGTTCGGGCAAGGGCACGCAAGCCGCACGTCTCAAGGACCACCTGCAGGTGCCGCACATTTCCACCGGCGACCTGCTGCGCGGCGAAGTCGCCGCCGGCACCAAGCTGGGCCTGGAAGCCAAGGCGGTGATGGACGCCGGCAACCTGGTCAGCGACGAAATCCTGCTGGGCATGCTCGAGGACCGCTTCTCGCGTCCGGACACCCACGGCGGCTTCATCCTCGACGGCTACCCGCGCAACCTGGCCCAGGCCGACGCGCTCGACGCGCTGCTCAAGCGCATCGGCCAGCCGATGGACTTCGCCGTGCAGCTGGAAGTGCCGACCGACCTGCTGGTCCAGCGCATCGCCGGCCGCGCCGCCGAGCAGGGCCGCATCGACGACAGCCCCGAAGCCGTGCGCACCCGCCTGAAGGTGTACGACGACGTCACCGCGCCGGTGATCGAGTACTACCGCCAGCACGGCCGCCTGACCGTGGTCGACGGCGTCGGCTCGCTGGACGAGGTGTTCACCCGCATCGTCGAGGCGCTGGAACCGGCGCCGACGGTGGGTTGAGCCGGTCGGCCGATTCGTGAAGTCGTTTACGGAGTGCTTCGCGTCGTTCGGCGCGAAGCTTCCGAATCCGCAATGGGCGGTCTCGGCCCTGGCCGAGGACGGCGCGCTGGTGATCAGTTGCTGGAGCCTGTATTTCGACAGGCCCGACGCGGGCACGCTGCGCTACCGCGATCGCCTGTCGCGCTGGGCCGGTAACGAATCGGGCAACCGTTTGCTCAAAGAGCATCTTGCCCAAGCGGTTGCATCGTCTTTACCGGTGCGCCTGGTCGTTGCGACCCCTGTGTCCCGCGAGCAGATCGATGCCGGTCGCGATGCCAGTGCGGTGCGCAAGAAATTCCACACCAAGCCTGAAGTAACAGGGCGTGTCGTCGATTTCGACGGCGATTCTTTTGTAATCGATTTTCAGCGTATCTCCGAATGAAACTCCATATCTTGGGCATTGCCGGCACCTTCATGGGCGGCGTCGCCGCGCTCGCGCGCGAACTCGGCCACGACGTGGAAGGCAGCGACCAGGCGGTGTACCCGCCGATGTCGACCCAGCTCGAACGCCTCGGCATCGCCCTGCGCCAGGGCTACTCGCCGGAAAACATCTCCGCCGACTGCGACGAGATCGTGGTCGGCAACGCGCTCTCGCGCGGCAACCCGGCGGTGGAGCAGGTGCTCGACGACGGCCGCCGCTACACCTCCGGCGCGCAGTGGCTCAGCGAGCGGGTGCTGCCGGGCCGCGACACCCTGGCGGTCGCCGGCACCCACGGCAAGACCACCACCACCACGATCCTGACCTGGCTGCTGGAAGCCGCCGGCCGCGCGCCGGGTTTCCTGATCGGCGGCGTGGCCGAGGACTTCGGCGCCTCCGCGCGCATCGGCGCGGGCCGCGAGTTCGTGGTCGAGGCCGACGAATACGACACCGCGTTCTTCGACAAGCGCAGCAAGTTCGTCCACTACCGGCCGCTGGTGGCGATCCTCAACAACCTCGAATACGACCACGCCGACATCTTCCCCGACGTCGCCGCGATCCAGCGCCAGTTCCACCATCTGGTGCGCACCGTGCCGCGACGCGGCCGCCTGATCGTCAACGGCGAGGACGCGCGCCTGGCCGAAGTGCTGGCGATGGGTTGCTGGACGCCGGTCGAGCGCTTCGGCCTGGACGGCGGCGATTACGAGTGGAGCGCACGCCTGATCGAAGCCGACGGCAGCGCGTTCGCGGTGCTGCATCGCGGCGTGGAGATCGGCGAAGCGCGTTGGCCGCTGCTGGGCCGCCACAACGTGATGAACGCGCTGGCGGCGCTGGCCGCAGCGAACGCGGTCGGCGTCGAGGTGGCCTCGGTGTTGCCGGCGCTGGCGAACTTCCGCAGCGTCAAGCGCCGCCTGGAACTGATCGGCGAGGCCGCCGGCGTCACCGTCTACGACGACTTCGCCCATCATCCGACCGCGATCGAGACCACGCTGTCGGGTTTGCGCGCGCGCGTGGGCGCGGCGCGCATCGTGGTGGCGATGGAGCCGCGCAGCAACTCCATGCGCCTGGGCGCGCACGCCGAGGCCCTGGCGCCGTCGCTGCGCGAAGCCGACGCGGTGGTGTTCCTGCACCGCCCGGAACTGGCCTGGGACGCCGGCAAGGTCGTCGCCGGCCTGCGCGGCGAAGGCGTGGCGGTGGCCGACGCCGACGCGCTGATCGCGGCCTTGCGCGAACGCGTACGTGCGGGCGACCACGTGGTATTCATGTCCAACGGCGGTTTCGACGGCGCGCCGCGACGGTTTTTCGCGGCCTTGCGCGAAGGCTGAGACGATTGCGAGGGCCGCCGCCGCGCACGTTCGCGCGGCGAATGGACGGGCCTGGAGCGGGCGAGCGAGGTGGAGTGTTTGACGCAGCCGTGCGGCAATGCGCCCGCGGCCCGCGTTGCTCCTGCAAAGGCTTCGGCCGACACACTTCCGACTGTAGGAGCGGCGCGAGCCGCGACCACGTCGAATCACCTACGCCGAATTCCAACCGCCGCCATTCCTGCGAACGCCAGAATCCATTTTGCCGTTGCCGTTGCCGTTGCCGTTGCTGTTCGCTCGGACGCAACTTCACGCGAAGAACATGCTCGCAGCCCCGGAGGGCGTGCGCATGGATGCGCACGTGCGCCATGGGGCAGGATGCCCCTTATGGCGCGGCCCTGCGCCGCTGTGAGCCATAGTGGCTCTTGATTCGAAACAGGAAAAAGCACTTTCTTTGGTTACTTTCTTTGTTGCTTTGGACAAAGAAAGTGACCCGGCCGC
>NZ_FNPT01000031.1 GCF_900107375.1 Lysobacter sp. yr284 | reverse complement strand
CGACTGTAGGAGCGGCGCGAGCCGCGACCGCGGCAACGCAACTACGGCGAAACGTTCGCAATCGCTGCGATGGCGCGGTCGCGGCTTGCGCCGCTCCTACAGGGGGCGTGCCGCGGGAAGGTCAACCTTTGTCGCGGTGGCGCGTGACGACAAGCAAACATCCAAAGCTTCCGTCCGCAAGCGGCCGGGTCACTTTCTTTGTCCAAAGCAACAAAGAAAGTAACCAAAGAAAGTGCATTCTTTTTTCGAATCAAGAGCCACTAGGTCCAGCACCGGGCGCGGGGCCGCGCCATAAGGGGCATCCTGCCCCATGGCGCGCGTGCGCATCCATGCGCACGCCCTTCGGGGCTGCGGGACGTGTGCTTCGCGTGGGGTTGCGTCCGAGCCAACAGCAACGGCAATGGCGGCAGCAACAGCAACAGCAACAGCAACAGCAAGAGCGACAGCAACATGGATTCCCGCTTTCGCCGGAATGACGGCATTGGGCATGGCGGCACAAGGAACGACGGCGCAAGGAAGGCCGACGCCGGGAATGACGGCGCGGGAGTGGCTGTGTCCGGAGGGGGGAGTCGTGAAGCGGTGCGCGCCGCGATCGAAGCGGGCGAAGGCGCGGCGGTTTGCGGGTTCGTCGCGATACGCCGCGACCGCCGCAGCGCTCAGCGCAGCGCGTCGTCCGGTACGTCCAGCTCCAGCGACAGCGCCAGGTGGTCGGACTGCGCCGCCGGCATCGCCTTGGCGCCGATGTAGCCCAGGCCGTCGCCGAGCAGGATGTGGTCGATCGCGCGCTGCGGCCGCCAGCTGGGGAAGGTCGGCAGTACGTCGGCGGGGCGTTGCAGGCGGGTGTGGCGGAACAGCGCCTGCATCTCGGGGCTGTCGGCCGAGCAGTTGAAGTCGCCCATCAGCACCGCGTGCGGATGGTCGTGCAGCAGTTCGGCGATGAAGGCCAGCTGCGAGGCGCGCGAGCCGGCGCCGAGGGAAAGATGGGCGACGGCGACGGTGAGGCCGTCGTCGCCGTTGCCGTAGTGCGCGACCAGCACCCCGCGGCCGGCGATGCGGCCGGGCAGCGGGTGGTCGACCACTTCGCGCGGCTCCAGCCGGCTGAGCAGGCCGTTGGCGCTGGAGGCGACGTTGCCGACGCGCCGGTTCGGCTGGTGGCTCCAGTAGTCGAAGCCGGCGCGCTGGGCGAGGTAGTGGGTCTGGTTGGTGAAGCCCGAACGCAGGCTGCCCGGGTCGCTCTCGTTGAGGCCGACGATGTCGTGCTCGCCGGCCAGCTGGGCGATGGTGTCGAGGCTGCCGCGCTTGTTGCCGGCGGGCAGCACGTGCGACCAGCTGCGCGTCGCGTAATCGCTGTAGCGACGCGTGCTGGAACCGGCCTGGATGTTGGCGCTGAGCAGGCGCAGCCGGCGAGTGGTCATGCCCGGTACGGGTGCGAGCGGGGCCGGCGGATCAGTTCTGGGCCGGCGCGGCCGGCGCCGGGGCGGCGGCCATCGCCGCGCGCTCGCGCGCGACCAGGTGGTCGGCGACGCGCAGGTAGTCCTCGAAGCCCTTGCCCTTGACCAGGTACTTGCCGTTGACCACCAGGCTCGGGCTGGCGTCGACGCCCGAGCGCGCCATGAACTGCTCGGCGCGCTTGCCCTTGGCGGTGATGGCGAAGCTGTTCATGGTGCCGATGAAGTCGGCCGGCTTGACCCCGTACTTGGCGTAGAACTCGCCGAAGGTCTGGTCGTTGACGGTGCGGAAGTCGATCGACTGGTCGATGTGCACGGCGCGGAACATCGCCTCGTGGGTCTTGTCGACCAGGCCCAGGGTCTGGGCGGCGTAGAAGGCCTTCTCGAACGGGATCGGGTTGGCGCCGAACGGGCCGGCGATCGGGGTGAACTTGACGTCGGCGGTCTGCTTCTTGCGCCACTCGACCAGGATCGGCTCGAACTGGGCGCAGTGCGGGCAGGTGTAGCTGAAGATCTCGGCGACTTCGATCTTGCCCGGGACCGGATCGAACGGCTGGCCGCCCGGGATCTCGACGTAGTCGGTGCCGGCGACCGGCGCCGGGCCGGCCGGCGGGGTGGCGGTGGCGGCCGGGGCGATCGTCGGGTCGGGCTGGGCCGGGCTCGCGGCGGCGGCTTCGCCTTCGGCCGGCGCGGCGGGCGCTGCCTCGCTCGGGGCGGCCGGGGCGGCTTCGGCGGCGGGCGCGGCCGGGGCGGCCGGCGTCTCGGTCTTGCCGCACGCGGCCAGCGCGATCAGCGCGCCGAGCATCAGCGGATAGCGGGACAGGGTGGCGATACGCGAATTCATCGTGATCTCCGCAACAACTTCGGGGAAAAGGCGGGTGCGGCGGCCATCGGCCGTCCGCGACGGCCCGCCAGCATAGCGGGCGGGCGACTTAACGGGGAGTGTAGATCGGGGCGGAATCGGCAACGGCGAAGTGCGCGCCGACGGCGTGCCCGATGGCCGTTGCCGACGTGCGCCCCGGCACCTCAGCGCTTGGCCTTGGCCCGCTCGCGCGCGATCAGGTGATCGGCCACGCGCAGCATGTCGTCGAACCCCTTCTGGGTAGTGACGCGGTACTTGCCGGCGACCACCACGCTCGGGGTGCCCTCGACGCCGGAGGCCATGATGAAGTCGTTGGCCCGCTTCATCGCCTGCTCGGTCGCCTTGCCGGTCATGGTCGCGGCGAAGGTGCCCGGGTCGGCGCCGAACTTGGCGTAGAAGCCGGCGATCTCCTGCGCGCTGGCGTTCTGGATCGGCAGGCTCTTGTCCTCGTGCAGGGCCTTGAACATCGCCTCGTGGGTCTTGGGCAGCAGCTTGAGCGATTGCGCGGTGTAGAAGGCCTGCGCGTACGGGGTCCAGTAGCCGCCCCACGGCGCGGCCAGCGGCACGAACGCCACGTCGGCCGGCAGGGTCGCCTTCCACTTGGAGATCAGCGGCTCGAAGTGGGCGCAGTGCGGGCAGGTGTAGCCGAACACCTCGACCACCTCGATCTTGCCGGCCGCGGCCGAGAACGGCTTGCCGCCCGGGATTTCGACGTAGTCCACGCCCGGTTCGGGCGCGGGGCCGGTCGCGGCCTTGGGCGCGGCGAGGCTGGCGAAGGGGAGCGTGGCGAGCAGCAGCAGGGTGGCGAGGCGTCGGTTCATCGGGAGGGTCTCGTCGGAAAGGGCCGGCTGCGCGTCGCGCCGGTGGGGCGGGCTTGGGGAACGTCGCCGCCAAGGATAACGGCCGGCGCGGGCGGCCTGCAGTCTGCTATGGGACCGGACGGTGCTGCGTGAGTTCCGTGCGGCGAGGCGATGTGAAGTGCGTCAATTTTACGCAGGGGGCGGTATGTAGGAGTGGCGCGAGCCGCAACCGCGGGGTGGCCGGTCGCGGATGAAGGTCCGCTGGCCGTTACGCCGGGCCAGTGGGTTTCGTCGTCGTAGCGGTGTCGCGGTCGCGGCTTGCGCCGCGCCTGCAGGGGCGGCGATGCGGATTCGCGCTGGGCGGAAACGAAAACGCCGGCGCGGGGCCGGCGTTTTCGGGTACCTCGCGCTGCGTTCAGCCCTTGGCGGGCGCTGCCGGCGCGGCGGCCGGCTTGGCCGCTTCGGCTGGGGCGGCGGGCGCAGCCGGGGCCGGGGCCGCGGCGGGCTTGGCCGCCGGCGCCGGGGCGCCGGCCGCGGCGACGTCGTCGGCGCGTTCGTGCAGGCCCTGCAGGTAGCTGGCGAGCGAACCGATCTCTTCGTCGGTGAGCTGCTTGGCCACGCCGGCCATCACGTTGAACAGGTGCGGGTCGCGCTGGGTGGTGGTACCGGCGCGGTACTCCTCCAGGCGGCGCTGCGAGTAGGCGGCCTGCTGGCCGGCCAGGTGCGGGTAGGCCGGGCCGGGGTTGCCGGCGCCGCCGGGGCCGTGGCAGGCCATGCAGGCGGGGATGCCGCGCGCCTTGTCGCCGCGGCGGAACAGCTCCTCGCCGACCTGGTAGAACTTCTTGTCCTTGTTCGGGCCGGCGGCGACGACGGTGTCGTCGGCCACGCCGGCGCCGGACTTCTGGGTCGCGAAGTAGGCGCCCAGGTCGCGCGCGTCCTGCTCGCTGAGCGCGTCGGCGAAGGGCTTCATCGCCGCGGCCATGCCGGTGTTGCGCTCGCCGGTCTTGAACAGGGCGATCTGGTGGGCGATGTAGCGCTCGCTCTGGCCGGCCAGGCGCGGGTACTGCGGATCGGTCGGGTTGCCGTCCAGGCCGTGGCAGGCGGCGCAGGTGCCGGCCTTGGTGGCGCCGGCCTTGACGTCGCCCCACTTGCTTTGCGGCCCGGCGTTCAACGGCGCCGTCTGCACCGGTTCCTTGTCGGGGATCGGCGTGACCGTGGTCTGGGCATACGCGACGGCGGCGACCGCAAAGACGGCGAGACCGACGAGGCTCAGGACGCGGGCTTGGCTCATGTAGCTGGGCTCCGAACTGCTTGGCTTTCTGGGTGGCGGGCTTGCTGGAAGGCGGGCGTGCGGTACGGCAGGACGGTACGGCAAAGCGGGATCGCGACTCGGTCGCGCTGTGGCCGGTCGCGCCGGGCGCCGGAACCTTGGAATTATCATCGCCGGCCCGGACGGGGTCAACGCGGGTTCAGGTGCGCGCGGTCGCCGAATGCGGTTTTGCGCCCCCGGCGGGGCCCGCCCGCGCGATCCTACGTGCGATCCTATGGGCATGAGCAATCCCCTCGCCCGCGCCCGTTACCTGTTGTCGGCGCACAACGTCAAGCAATTGCCGCCCGATGGCGGTTTCGAGGTGGCCTTCGCCGGCCGCTCCAACGCCGGCAAGTCCAGCGCCCTCAATGCCTTGTGCCAGCAGAATGCGCTGGCGCGCGTGTCCAAGACGCCCGGCCGCACCCAGCAGCTGGTGTTCTTCGACGTCAGCCCGCTGCACCGCGGCCCCGAGCCGGCGCCGGAGCCGGACCGCTTCCTGGTCGACCTGCCCGGCTACGGCTACGCCAAGGTGCCGCAGGACCTGCAGGCGCACTGGCAGGCCTTCCTCGACCGCTATTTCCAGACCCGCCAGGCGCTGCGCGGGCTGGTGGTGGTGATGGACATCCGCCACCCGCTCAAGGACTACGATCGGCAGATGATCGCCTACGCGGTGAACCGCGGCCTGCCGGCGCACGCGCTGCTGACCAAGGCCGACAAATTCGGCCGCGGCCAGCAGCAGCAGGCCTTGATGGCGGTGCGCAAGGACCTGCAGTCCAGCTACGGCGACACGGTCAGCGTGCAGACCTTCTCCGGCGAGTCCAAGCAGGGCGTCGACGAGGCGCGCGCGGTGGTCGGCGGTTGGCTGGAGCTGGGCTCGGCCGGCTGAGGGGCGCCCCAGCCGCCTGCCGGCGTTGGCCGCCCGCGGCCCGCCGTTCGCGTTACCTCCTGGGTACCCGTCGCCCGCCCGACGCCAGGAGCCCGCCCGCCATGGACGCGATCGCCGATCCCCGCACCATCCTCGCCGCCGGCGCCTACGGCACCGCGCTGCTGTTCTTCGTCTACGGCGGCTATGTGCTGCAGAAGGCGCGCAGCGCCGAACAAAGCCGCAACGTGCGCTGGTACCTGGGCATCGGCGCGGTGGTCGCGCTGGCGATGATCGGTTTCGACGCGTTCAAGCAGCAGCTCGGCGGCGAACGCGTCGCGCCGGGGGTGTTCCTGACCTTCTCGCCGAAGTTCTCCGCGGTCGGCCTGCCCGAGCCGGCGGTGGAATACCGCGGCCGGACGCTCGCGCTGAGCGCGCCGATCCAGGTCAGCGACCAGAGCAGCATCAACATCTCGGTCGACGCGATCCTGGAGAAGGTCAAGGGGCTGCAGCAGGACAACCGGCAGCTGCAGAGCGCGCTCGGCAGCGCCGCGCTGGCGGCCCAGCCCAAGGAGCTGGCCGAGCGCATCGTCGCGGCCGACAGCGCCGGGCAGGATCCGTGCGCGCGCGGCGGCGATGCGACCCTGTGCGGCTGGAAGCAGCTGTCCAAGGGCCAATTGGCGCGCGCCGAGACCACGCTGTTGCAGGCGGTCGAGGCCGCGCCGGCGACGGACCGCGGCGCCAAGGGCGCGGCCTTGAGCGGGCTGGGCGAGATCTACGCCGGCCAGGGCCGCATCGACGAGGCCAAGGTGCAGCTGCGCAAGGCGGCGGAACTGGGCAACGAAGGGGCGAAGAAGCGGCTGGCGGCGTTGAGCCTGCCGCCGCAGCGCTGATCCGGGTCGCTGTCTGCAGGCACGGCGCGAGCCGCGATTGCGACAACGCGACTACGGCGAAACCCGCGACGCGGTTGGGTTGTCGCGGTCGCGGCTTGCGCCGCGCCTACAGGTGGCGAGCGCGGCTCGCGGCTAACCGGCCGGCCGCGCCGCATAAGCGCCATGCCCCGGCAGCCGCAGGCGGCCGCCTTCGACCGCGCCCGAGGGCAGGCCGTGGCCGTGGTCGGCGATCCAGCCGGCGCGTTCGCCCAGTTCCAGCGTCGCCGTGCCGGGGCCGAGGTTGAACGCCATCAGTACCGCGTCCGCGCCTTCGCCGCGCACGAACGCGATCACCGGCTCGGCGCTGGGCAGGAACGCGATCGCGCCGTCGAGCAGCGCGCGGTGGCGCTTGCGCCAGCCGACGAACTGGCGGAAGCCGTTGAGCGGCGAAGCCGGATCGTCCTGTTGCGCGGCGACGTTGAGCGCGCGGTGTTCGGCCGGGATCGGCAGCCACGGGTGGCCGTGGCTGAAGCCGGCGCCGTCGCTGGCGTCCCACGGCAGCGGTGTGCGGCAGCCGTCGCGGCCTTTGAACGTGGGCCAGAAGGTCTTGCCGTACGGGTCCTGCAGGTCCTCGAACGGCACCTGCGCCTCGGGCAGGCCGAGTTCCTCGCCCTGGTACACGCACACCGAGCCGCGCAGCGAGCACGCCAGCGCGCTGACCAGGGTGGCGAAATGTTTCGGCGCATCGCCGCGGCCCCAGCGCGTGACCACGCGCTGCACGTCGTGGTTGGAGATCGCCCAGCACGGCCAGCCCTCGCGCATGCTCGCCTCGACCCGCTGCACCGTGCCGCGGATGTGCTCGACGTTGTAGTCGTCGGTCAGCAGTTCGAAGCTGTAGCCCATGTGCAGGCGGCCGGCGCGGGTGTATTCGTCCATCGTCGCCAGCGAGTCTTCCGAAGAAATCTCGCCCAGCGCCACCGCGCCCGGATAGCGGTCCAGCAGCGCGCGCAGCTCGCCGAGGAAGGCCAGGTTCTCGGGCTGGGTGTTGTTGTAGTGGTGATACTGAAACGCGTAGGGGTTATCCGGGCTGAAGCCGCGGCCCACGCGTTGTTCCGCCGGCTTGGGCGGGTTGTCGCGCAACTGCGCGTCGTGGAAGCAGAAGTTGATCGCGTCCAGGCGCAGGCCGTCGACGCCGCGCTCGAGCCAGAAGCGCACGTTGTCGAGCACCGCCGCGCGCACCGCCGGGTTGTGGAAGTTGAGGTCGGGCTGGGCGGACAGGAAGTTGTGCAGGTAGTACTGCTGCCGGCGCGGCTCCCAGCGCCAGGCCACTCCGCCGAACAGCGACATCCAGTTGTTCGGCGCGGTGCCGTCCTCGCGCGCGTCGGCCCACACGTACCAGTCGGAATATTCGTTGTCGCGGCTCTCGCGGCTGCGCTTGAACCATTCGTGCTCGTTGGAAGTGTGGCTGAGCACCTGGTCGATCATCACCTTCAGGCCCAGCGCATGCGCCTTGGCCAGCAGCCGGTCGAAGTCGCCGATGTCGCCGAACAGCGGGTCGACTGCGCGGTAATCGGCGATGTCGTAGCCGAAGTCGGCCATCGGCGACTTGAAGAACGGCGAGATCCAGATCGCGTCCACGCCGAGGTCGGCGATGTAGCCGAGCTTGTCGACGATGCCGGGCAGGTCGCCGACGCCGTCGCCGTCGAGGTCGCGGAAACTGCGCGGATAGACCTGGTAGATCACCGCGCCGCGCCACCACGTGGGATCGCGCTGCGCGGGCGGAAAGGATGCGACGGCGGACAAGTGCGGCCCCTGTGTTCGTGTGGTGCGGCGCGCGACGGCGCTGCGCTGCGGCGATGCGCGCCAGCTTACCGCCGCGGCCCGCGGCGGCCGCCGCGCCTGCATACGTATTCATGCCGCAAGCCAGAGCGGAACTGCGACATGAATGCGACTGCATCCCATGAATACGTATGCAGAACCCGCTGCAAGCCGTAAGGCATGCCTAACATGCGCCCAGACCGCGGCCCCGATGCCGCGGCGGACGCAGCGCGCCGACAGTGCGCGCGCGGCCACAGAACACAACGCTCTGGAGGGGAGCCATGTCGCATTCCACGTCGGCCGCACGCAGGCCGAAGCAACTCGACCGTCACCTGCTGACCCTGGCCCTGGCATCGCTGGGCCTGTGCGGCTTCGCGCCCGCCTGGGCCGCCGACGCGCCCGCGCCGCAGGACGCCGCGCCCGCCGCCGCGCAGACCGCGCACGAGCTCGACGCCGTGCAGGTCACCGGCAACCGCCGCGTGCAGTCGATCCAGAAGTACGCCGGCACCATCCAGTCCTTCAGCGGCGAGGACATCGCCAAGCTCGGCATCAACACCGACTTCCGCAACCTGCAGGCGGTGGTGCCGGGGCTGCAGATCACCAAGCAGGAAGGCAAGTACGAGATCTTCCTGCGCGGCATCGGCGCGGCCGACTCGGACTTCTCGTCCGACCCGTCGGTGGCGACCTACTACAACGGCATCTACCTGCCGCGCCCGCGCTCGATCGGGCCGATGTTCTTCGACGTCGACCGGATCGAGGTCAACAAGGGCCCGCAGGGCACCGTGCGCGGCCGCAACGCCACCGGCGGCTCGATCAACGTGATCTCCAAGCGGCCGGAGCTGGGCGTCACCAGCGGCGGGCTCAAGGTCGGCGCCGGCAACTACGACTACACCAACGCCGAGGGCGTGCTGAACCTGCCGATCGGCGAGACCTTCGCCCTGCGCGCGGCGCTGTTCGACGAGGAGCGCTCGTCGTACATCAGCAACGGCTATCCCAAGTCGCTGTTCGACGCCGAAGGCCCGAGCGCGCTCGACAACCAGGCCGCGCGCCTGTCGGCGCTGTGGCAGCCCAACGACAAGTTCTCCGCCTACGTGATGCTGGACAAGGTCACCGAGCGCGGCACCGGCGACCCGGGCCTGTTCGCCGAGCGCGGCCTCGCCGCCGGCTACGACATTCCCGACCTGCACGACCCGTTCAAGCAGTACTTCCGCACCCAGGGCAAGACCACCAACGACATCGAAGGCATCGCCGCGACCTTCACCTACGCGTTCAGCGACGCGGTGTCGGTGGAGTTCAATACCTCCTACCGCAAGTACGACTTCTACAACCGCAACGCCTCGCGCGAGTGGCAGCTCGGCCCGGTGTATCCGGGCTCGGAGCGCGAAGCCTATTTCAATCCCGAGCGGCTGGACTGGTACGACACGTTCTACCAGGCCGACAAATCGTCCTCGCGCATCAACGAGCTGCGCTTCTTCGGCGACACCGGCAAGCTGATCTGGTCGGCGGGCCTGTTCAACTACCAAGAGAAGTACGACTACGTCTCCTGGGACGTCGGCAACGGCTACTTCGGCGATTGCGACTGGTGGCGGCCGGGCACGGTCTGCGGCTACCAGGACGGCCTGGGCGGCGAGAACCGCGGCGACGGGTCCAAGGTCGAGTCCAACGCGGTCTACGGCGACTTCAGCTTCGCCGCGACCGATTCGCTGCGCCTGATCGGCGGCATCCGCTACACCCGCGACAAGAAGGTCGCGCGCGAATCCAACGTCAAGTACCAGTTCGTGATTCCCGAGGAACTGTTCCAGCAGTTCACCGGCCAGCCGATCGACACCGCGACCAACCCTTACACCACCGGCCTGGTGCTGGGCTCGCCGGGCTTCCAGCTGGCCGGCCCGGGCCGTCGCCGCGGCGGCGATCCGAGCATCTGCACCGGCTGGACGCCGGCCGACCTGCAATGCGGCCCGGGCGGCAACACGCTCGACTATTTCCTCGGCGGGTTCCAGAACTTCGGCGGCAACGACAACTGGGCGCAGTTCCTGCAGCAGTACCGCGACCAGATCCAGGTGATCGCGCGCTCGGACTTCCCCGGCGGCCGCAGCCAGGACGTGTACAAGGACAACTACGTCGACTGGCGCGTGGGCTTCGAGTACGACCTCAGCGCGAAGGTGATGCTGTACGGCACGGTGTCCACCGGCACCCGCGCCGGCGGCATCAACCGTCCGCTGGCGCTCAACGACGGCAGCGCGCTGGCGCCGAGCTTCGCGCCGGAAGAACTGACCGCGTACGAGGCCGGGATCAAGGGCGACTACGTCTGGGGCGAGACCCCGGTGCGCCTGAACGCGTCGGTGTTCTACTACGACTACAAGGACAAGGTGCTGCAGAACCTGATCGACGTGCCGGCGCCGACCCCGACCAATCCCAACGCGACCAGCCGCCAGGTGTTCAACGACAACGCCGCCAACGCCAGCGTGCTGGGCCTGGAACTGGAAGGCAAGCTCGGCCTGCCGCACGGCTTCGACCTCGGCTACAACTTCACCTACCTCGACGCCACCTTCGACGACTCCAACGTGCTCGACACCCGCTCCGGCGGCCTCGGCCTGATCGTGCCGCTGGACGGCAACCGGCTGCCGAACACGTCCAAGTACAACGCCAACGTCAGCCTGTCGCAGACCATCGACATCGGCCGCGGCGCGCTGAACTCGTTCGACTGGACGATCAACCTGACTTACCGCTCCGACTACTACCTGACCGCGTTCAACAGCCGCGGCTTCGGGTTGGATGCGAACGGCCGGGTGATCGAGATCCCGCTCAAGGACATGCCGTTCAACAACGGCTCCAACCCGGCCGCCGGCGGCGGCCCGGCCAACGGCCTGGCGATGCGCGACGACGTGGACGGGTTCTTCACCGTCAACGTTTCGGCCGGGCTGAACTTCGGCAGCGAGAACCAGTTCCGCATCGACGGCTTCGTGTCCAACCTTACCGACGAGGTGTATTCGGGCAAGGGCTTCGTCAACAACTCGACCAACATCCGTTACTTGAATACGCCGCGGATGTACGGGGTCCGGTTCGCTTCGCAGTTCTGATCGCCGCGCGGCCCTGTTTCCCGATGAGAGGCTTCTCGACGGGAAGCGGGGCCGCGACCGTTGCCGCCCTTGAAGCCGCGCGGCGGCGGGCGCGCCGCGATGCGGACGCGGTGCCGCTGCCTCGCGCGCGCTTCGTGCCAGACTCCACGCCATGACCGACCGCTCCGACGCCACGCCCCGCAAGCCGACGCTGACGTTCTGGCAGATCTGGAACATGTGTTTCGGTTTTCTCGGCATCCAGTTCGGTTTCGCCCTGCAGAACGCCAACGTCAGCCGGATCTTCCAGACCCTGGGCGCGTCGATAGACGACATCCCGATGCTGTGGATCGCCGCGCCCCTGACCGGGCTGATCGTGCAGCCCATTGTCGGCTATCTGTCCGACCGCACCTGGACCGGCCTGGGCCGTCGCCGTCCGTATTTCCTGATCGGCGCGGTGCTGGCCACGCTGGCGCTGATCGCGATGCCGAACTCGCCGGCGCTGTGGATCGCCGCCGGCCTGCTGTGGATGCTCGACGCCTCGATCAACGTGTCGATGGAGCCGTTCCGCGCCTTCGTCGGCGACCAACTGCCGCAGCAGCAGCGCGCCGCCGGCTACGCCATGCAGAGCTTCTTCATCGGCGTGGGCTCGGTGGTGGCGAGCCTGCTGCCGTACCTGCTGGCGCACCTGGGCGTCGGCAACACCGCCAGCGCCGGCGCGGTGCCCGACACCGTGCGTTATTCGTTCTACTTCGGCGGCGCGGTGCTGCTGCTGTCGGTCGGCTGGACCGTGCTGCGCAGCCGCGAATACCCGCCGCAGCAGCTGCAGTCCTTCGACGAGGCGCCGGCGGTGGAGGTCGCGCCCGAACGCGACCGGGTCCGCTGCCTGCTGTTCGGCGCGTCGTGGGTGGTGGTCGGCGGCATTTGCGCGACCACGATCTCGATGCTGCGGCTCGACCGCCAGCTGTACGTGCTGGCCGCGCTGGTCGCCGCGTTCGGCCTGGCCCTGCTGGTGCGCGGCGCGGTCCGCGACGACAACGGCTTCGCCCGGGTGATGGACGACGTCGGCGCGATGCCGTCGACGATGGCGCGGCTGGCGGTGGTCCAGTTCTTCTCCTGGTTCGCGCTGTTCGCGATGTGGATCTACACCACGCCGGCGGTCACCCAACTGCATTACCACACCAGCGACGTCGCCTCGGCCGCCTACAACGAGGGCGCCAACTGGGTCGGCGTGCTGTTCGCGGCTTACAACGGTTTCGCCGCGCTGGCGGCGATCGCGATCGCGCCGATGGCGCGGCGCTGGGGCCTGCGCCGCAGCCATCTGTTCAACCTCGCGCTCGGCGGCGCCGGCCTGATCTCGGTGGCGCTGCTGCGCGATCCGCAGATGCTGCTGCTGTCGATGGTCGGGGTCGGCTTCGCCTGGGCCTCGATCCTGTCGCTGCCGTACGCGATGCTGTCCGACAGCGTGCCGGCGGCGAAAATGGGCGTGTTCATGGGCATCTTCAATTTCTTCATCGTCATCCCGCAGCTGGTCGCGGCGAGCCTGCTCGGCTTCCTGATCAAGACCCTGTTCGGCGGACAACCGGCCGCGGCGCTGGCGATCGGCGGCGTCAGCCTGTTCGTCGCCGGCGCCTGCACGCTGTGGGTGCGCGAGCCGTCGCCCCAGGTGCGCGCATGAGGGCGGTGCTGCTGGCCGCGCTGAGCCTGGCGCTGGCCGCGTGCGCGCACGGCGGCGGCATGCGCGAGGCAGCGCCGCCGCGCGATTACTACGGCACCCTGGAGCCGATGGCGGGCGAAGCGGTGTACTTCGTCGTCACCGACCGCTTCGTCAACGGCGACACCGGCAACGACCAGCGCGAGCAGGGCGGGCCCGATCCCGACACGCGCAGCTTCGACCGTCCCGTACCCGGCGGCCCGCCGGGCGAGAGCGACAACATCGGCTACCTCGGCGGCGATTTCAAAGGCCTGCTCGACAACGCCGGCTACATCCGCGACATGGGTTTCGGCGCGGTATGGCTGACGCCGATCGTCGACAATCCCGACCAGGCCTTCACCGGCGGCGATGCGGTGACCTGGGGCGGCGCGTTCCAGGACCGCGGCAAGACCGGTTACCACGGCTATTGGGGCGTGGACTTCTACCGCCTCGACGAACACCTGCCGAGCCCGGGATTGGACTTCGCCGGATTGAACCGCGGGCTGAAGCGGCACGGGCTCAAGACCGTGCTCGACATCGTCGCCAACCACGGCTCGCCCTCGTTCACGATGCGCAAGCCGCAACCCAAGTACGGGCGCATCTACCGCGACGGCGTATTGATCGCCGACCACCAGAACCTGCCGCCGGAAAAACTCGACCCGGCGCACAACCCGCTGCATCGCTTCTTCCACGCCGAACGCGACCTGGTGCAGCTGTCGAACATCGACGACACCAATCCGGCGGTGCTGGACTACTTCGTCGGCGCGTATTCGCAGTGGCTGGACCAGGGCGCCGACGCCTTGCGCATCGACACCATTCGCCACATGCCGCTGGCGTTCTGGCAACAGTTCGCCGCGCGCATGCGGGCCAAACGGCCGGGCTTGTTCATGTTCGGCGAGGCCTTCGACTACCAGGCCGAGAACATCGCGCCGTTCACCTGGGCCGAGAACGGCGGCGTCAGCGTGCTGGATTTCCCGCTCAAGGAGCGGCTGGCGCAGGTGTTTGGCCAATCCCGCGCCGACTATGCGCGGCTGGACGAACGGCTGTACCTGCAGGGCGGCCCGTACGCCAACCCGTACGAGCTGATGACCTTCTACGACAACCACGACATGCCGCGCCTGGGCGCCAGCGACGACGGCTTCATCGACGTGCACAACTGGCTGTTCACCGCGCGCGGGATTCCGGTGATCTATTACGGCTCCGAGGTCGGCTTCGAGCGCGGGCGCGCGGAGCATGCGGGCAATCGCAACTATTTCGGCCAACAGCGCGTGGACGCGGCGCGTTCGCACCCGATCCGCGCCGCGCTCAAGCGCATCGCGTCGGTCCGGCGCGACTCGCCGGCGTTGCAGCGCGGTTTGCAGTTGAACGTGTCGTTGCAGGGCGACCGCGCGGCGTTCTACCGCGTCTACGAGCATGCCGGCGTCGCCCAGATCGCCTTGGTGCTGCTCAACAAGGGCGATGCCGCCGCGGAGTTCGCGGTCAGCGAACGCCTGCAGGCCGGACGCTGGCGCGCGGCGCTGGGCGGCGGCGAAGTCGCGGTGGGCGAGGGCGGCACGCTGCGCGCGACGGTGCCGGCGCATGGGGTCGAGGTCTACCTGCTGGATGCGCCGGCGCAGCGCGCGGACCTGGTCGCCGCGCTGGACCAGGCGATGGCCCAGGCGATGGCCCAGGCGCGCAAGCCCTGAGCATCGACCCGGTTCCCCACCTGTAGGAGCGGCGCGAGCCGCGACCGCGAAAACAGGATCACGACGAAATCCCGCAATCGCCGTCGGGTCGCAGCCGGGCGGCCGTGGAGTTTGTCGTGGTTGCGTTTTCGCGGTCGCGGCTCGCGCCGCTCCTACAGGGGCCGTCGAAACTAGGTTTGCCCGCCGCAGGACTTGCGTACGACCAGCGTGGTCGGCAAGCGCTGGCTCTGCGCGTCTTCGCCGCGGATCAACTGCATCAGCGCCTCGACCAGCAACTCGCCGGCCTGCTTGGTGTCCTGGAACACCGTCGTCAGCGGCGGATGCGCGAAGCGCGCCGTCGGCAGGTCGTCGAAGCCGATCACCGAAACGTCCTCCGGCACCCGCAGGCCGCGTTCGGTCAGCGCGCGCATCGCGCCGATCGCGATCAGGTCGCTGGCGGCGAACACCGCGTCGAACGGCAGGCCGCGCGCCAGCAGTTCCAGCGCCGCGGTGTGGCCGGCGTCTTCGGAGCTTTCCGCATCGACCTGCAGCGCGCGATCCAGCGCCAGCCCGGCGTCGCGCAGGGCTTGTTCGCACCCCAGGAAACGATCGAGGAACTCGGGGTAATGGCTGGACGCGTCGCCGAGAAACGCCACCCGCCGGCGCCCGAGCGCGACCAGGTGGGCGCCGGCCTGGCGCCCGCCGCCGAGGTTCTCGCAGCCGATCGACAGCCCCGGCTGATCCGGCAGCACCGCGCCCCAGCGCACGAAGCGGGTGCCCTGTTCGACCAGCCGCTGCAGCTTGCCCTGGTAGGCCAGGTAATCGCCGTAGCCGAGCAGGATCAGGCCGTCGGCCTTCATGCTGTCCTCGTAATCGGCGGCCCAGTCGTCGGAGAGTTGCTGGAACGAGATCAGCAGGTCCTGGCCGTGGCGCGCGCAGGCGCGGGTGATCGAGCCGAGCATGGACAGGAAGAACGGGTTGATGTGCGACTCGTCCGGGGTCGGGTCCTCGAACAGCAGCAGCGCCAGCGTGCCCGAGCGTTGCCGGCGCAGGCTGGAGGCGTGGCGGTCGACCTTGTAGTTGAGCTCGCGCACCACCGCCTCGACCCGCTTGCGCGTCTCGGCGTTGACCAGCGGGCTGCCGCTGAGCACGCGCGAGACCGTGGCCTGGGAGACGCCGGCCAGGTGGGCGATGTCGACCGAGGTGGCTTTGGTCTTTCTGCGCATGGCCCGCAGTGTAGCGGGGTTGGGCGAGGCGGCGCCCCGGCCGGAAGGCCCGGCGGCGCGGCGGCGTCGGATGCGCCGGCGTGCGCGTTCGCGTCCGCCCCGACGTCCCCGCCTACCGTCATCCCAACCCGATGCCCCCGCCTGCCGTCGTTCCCGCGAACGCGGGAATCCAGAGCGCTGTACGTTCCCGCCCGCAGGTCGTCATTTGGCCTGCGTGGCACGGCCGGCTGAAGTCTCTGGATTCCCGCGTTCGCGGGAATGACGGTGGAGAGTTTGCGGGACGGAGGGTAAGGGGCGCTCAGTCTTGTTCCAACCGCGGATCCATCCACCCGCGCAGCGCATCCACCAGCACATTGATCGCCACGATCAACGCGCCGATCGCCAGCACCACGCCCAGCACCAGGGTGTAGTCGCGATTGAGCGCGCCCTGGACGAAATAGCGCCCCATGCCGGGGATCCCGAACACCTGCTCGACCACCGCCGAGCCGGTGACCACGTTGATCAGCGCCGGCGACAGCCACGCCGCCACCGGCAGCAGCGCCGGCTTGAGCGCGTGGGCGAACAGCAGCCGGGTTTCCGACAGGCCGCGCGCGCGCGCCGCGCGCAGGTAGTCGGCCGACAGGGTGTCCAGCAGCGAGGCGCGGGTCAGCCGCGCGCAGTAGGCGATGTTGGGCAGGGCCAGCGCGATCACCGGCAGCACCACGTTGTCCCACTCGCCCCAGCCGCCGGCCGGCAGCCAGTGCAGGGTCACCGCGAACAGCAGCACCAGCAGCGGGGCGACCACGAACTTCGGCACCGCCAGGCCGAGCCCGGCCAAGAGCATCAGCGCGCGGTCGGTCCAGCCGCCTGCGCGCAGCGCCGCCCACGCGCCCAGGGCCACCCCGAGCGCCAACGCCAGCAGCAGCGCGAGGCCGCCGTTGAGCGCCGACACCGGCAGCGCGTTGGCGATGAGCTGGTTGACGGTGTAGTCGGGGTACTGGAACGACGGCCCCAGGTCGCCGCGCAGCGCGTCGCCGAACCAGCCCAGGTATTGCACGAACAGCGGCTGGTCGAGCCGGTATTGCGCATCGAGCACGGCCTGCACTTCCGGCGGCGCCGCCTTCTCGGTGTCGAACGGGCCGCCCGGCGCCGCGCGCAGCAGGACGAAGCACAGCGTGCCGAGCAGCCACAGGGTGATCGCCGCTTCCAGCAGGCGGCCGCCCAGGCGCAGCAGACGCGGCGCGGCGCGCATCAGACCTGCACGCCGAACAGATGGCCGACCGCGGTCGCCGCGGCCATCGCCATCGCGCCCCAGAACGTCACCCGCAGCGCGCCGCGCAGCACCCGCGCGCCGCCGGCCCAGGCCGCGAGCGCGCCGGACACCGACAGCGCGACCAGGGTGGTCGCGATCGCCACCGGCTGCAGTTGCGCGTGCGGCGCCAGCAGCACCGCGGCGATCGGCAATGCCGCGCCGCTGACGAAAGCGCCGGCCGAGGCCAGCGCCGCCTGCACCGGCCGTGCGCGCAGGGTGTCGGTGATGCCGAGTTCGTCGCGCGCGTGGCTGGCGAGGGCGTCGTGGGCGGTGAGCTGGCGCGCGACTTCCTGCGCCAGGTCCGGGGTCAGCCCGCGTTGCACGTAGATGCGCGCCAGCTCTTCGAGTTCAGCGTGCGGGTCCTCGGCCAGCTCGCGTTCTTCCACTGCGATGTCGGCGCGCTCGGTGTCGGCTTGCGAGCGCACCGATACGTATTCGCCCGCGGCCATCGACATCGCCCCGGCCACGGTGCCGGCGATGCCGGAGGTGAGGATGACCGCCGCCTCCGCGCCGCTCGCGGCGACGCCGACCACCAGCCCGGCCACCGAGACGATGCCGTCGTTGGCGCCGAGCACGGCCGCGCGCAGCCAGCCCACGCGCTCGGAGCGGTGCGCCTCGGGATGGCGGCTGCGCGCGTGCGCGGCCGCCTTGGCGGGGCGCGCGTTCATGGCGCCAGGCTCAGCCAGCGGCTGGCGTGGCGGTCCAGCGCATTGGCCTGGAACCCGCGCACGCGCCGCGAGACCAAATGCTTGGAGGTGTAGAAGTACAAGGGAATGGCGGCGTTGTCGTTGAGCAGGCGCTGTTCGGCCGCGCGCAGCCAGGCGTTGCGCGCCGCTTCGGTGGCCGCCGCGTCGGCGCGGGCGAGGCGCTCGCGATAGCCGGCGTCGTCGTAGCCCATCCAGTTCAGCGGGCCGTCGTTGGCGAAGGCGGCGAGGAAGTTGCGCGCATCGGGCAAATCGCCGATCCAGCCGCCGCGGAACGCCTGGGTGATCGCGCGCTGTTTGCGGTTCTGCACGAACACCTTCCATTCCTCGTTGCGCAGGCGCACCTGCACGCCGAGGGTCTGCTTCCACATCGCCGCCACCGCCAGCGACAGGCGCCGGTGCGGGGTGGAGGTGTTGTAGCGCAGCTCCAGTACCAACGGTTTTTCGAGCGAGTAGCCCGCATGGCGGTACAGCGCGCGCGCATGCGCCTCGCGCTGCGCCTGCGTCCACGCCGCCCACGGCATCGCCGCCGGCGCGTAGCCGGCGATGCCCGGCGGCACGATGCCGTAGGCCGGGGTCTCGCCCAGGCCGGTGACGTAGCGGGTGAGCTTGTCGCGGTCGATCGCCATCGTCAGCGCGCGCCGCAGCGCCAGCGCCTGTTCGGCGCAGCGCGCGCTGGCGCAGGCCGGGCGGAACGGCGGCTGGGTGGCGTTCAAGCCGAGCCAGAACGCGCCCAGGTACGGCGACAGCCGCAGTTGTTCGCCGAAGCGCGCGCGCAACGCTGGCAGCGGCTGCGGCGGCACCACTTCGGTGAGGTCCAGGTCGCCGGCGGCGAAGCGCTGCAGTTCGGCGGCGGCGTCCTCGGTGACGTGGAAACGCACCCGCGGCAGGGCGACGCCGGCAGCGGCGTGGAAGTGCGGATTCTTCTCGACCACCAGGTTCGCCTGCGGCGTCCAGGCGCCGAGGCGGTAGGCGCCGTTGGACACCAGCCGGCCCGGCTGGGTGTGCTGGGCGCCGTAGCGTTCGACTGCGGGCAGGTAGACCGGAAACGCGATCGGCAAGGTCAGCAGCGCCGGCAGCGAGGCGCTGCGGGTCAGCCGGAACACCACCGTGCGCGGATCCGGTGCGCTCACGCCGAGCTGTTGCGGCGGCCGCCGGCCGGCCTGCACCGCCTGGGCGCCGTCGAGCGCGTCGAACAGTTCGCCGAACGGCGCCGCGGTGGCCGGGGCGAAGGCGCGGCGGAAGCTGGCCACCACCTGCGCCGCGTCGAGCGCTTCGCCGTTGCTCCAGCGCAGGCCCGGACGCAAGGCGAAGGTCCAGGTGCGGCCGTCGGCCGAGACCGTCCAGCGCTCGGCGATGCCCGGCACCAGCCGGCCTTGCGCGTCCTCGGTCACCAGCCCTTCGTACAGGTCGCGCAGCACGTTGCCGCAGGCGACTTCCTGGCAGCGGTGCGCGTCCAGCGTGCTCGGTTCCGGGCCGTTGCCGCGTTCCAGCTGCGCCGCGGCGGCCGGCGCCGGCGCCGCGGACGCCGCCTGGGCAGGCACGGCCGGCGCCGCCAGCGCCAGTAGCAGGGCCGAACCATAGCGTTGCAGGACGGACGTTGTTCGCGCCAAGACGGGCTCTACACTGCCTGGGGTCTTGCGATTGTAGGCGAGCTGCCGCATATCCAGACCTCAGATTGCTGCAAGGTAGGACCGTGGCGCCGCGCCGGGTTCCCCGTGGGGGAGGCCGGCCGCGGGCGCTGGCCGCGCTTCGGCGCGGCGGGCCGCACGGTCCCGACGACGAACGAGTTTGCGAAGCGAGGTGGATGTGTCCGGACCCAGCCAGGTGAACGATCTCGAGATTCCCGACGTCAAGGGCGGCGGCCGCGCCGTGCTGATCGACTACCTGGCTTCGGGCGCGCGCCCGGAATCGGATTGGAAGATCGGCACCGAGCACGAGAAGTTCGGCTTCCGCACCGACGACCTGCGCCCGCCGACCTTCGACGGCGAGCGCGGCATCGAGGCCCTGCTCAAGGGGCTGACCCAGTTCGGCTGGGCGCCGGTCGAAGAGAACGGCCGCACGATCGCGCTGACCCGCGACCAGGCCTCGGTCTCGCTGGAGCCGGCCGGCCAGCTGGAACTGTCCGGCGCGCCGCTGGCGACGCTGCACGACACCTGCGTGGAAGCGGCCACCCACCTGCGCGAAGTGCGCACCGTGGCCGAGCCGATGGGCCTGGGCTTCCTCGGCATGGGCTTCCAGCCCAAGTGGCGGCGCGAGGACATGCCGTGGATGCCCAAGGGCCGCTACAAGATCATGCGCGAGTACATGCCCAAGGTCGGCCAGCTCGGCCTGGACATGATGACCCGCACCAGCACGGTGCAGGTCAACCTGGACGTGCTCGACGAAGCGGACATGGTCAAGAAGTTCCGCGTGTCGCTGGCGCTGCAGCCGATCGCGACCGCGCTGTTCGCCGATTCGCCGTTCCTGGAAGGCCGGCCCAACGGTTATCTGTCGTACCGCTCGCACATCTGGACCGATACCGACCCGAACCGCACCGGCCTGCTCGACTTCGTGTTCGAGGACGGCTTCGGCTACGAGCGCTACGTCGATTACCTGCTAGACGTGCCGATGTACTTCGTCTACCGCGACGGCCGCTACATCGATGCCAGCGGACAGTCGTTCCGCGACTACATGGACGCCAAGCTGCCGGCGTACCCGGACCAGCGGCCGACCCTGAAGGACTGGGCCGACCACAGCACCACCGCGTTTCCGGAAGTGCGGCTGAAGAAATACCTGGAGATGCGCGGCGCCGACTCGGGCCCGTGGAACCGGATCTGCGCGCTGTCGGCGTTCTGGGTCGGCCTGCTGTACGACGCCGATGCCCTGGATGCGGCCTGGGACCTGGTGCTGGACTTCACCCCGGCCGAGCGCCACGCGCTGCGCGACGGCGTGCCGCGGCACGGCCTGCACCTGCCGTTCCGCGACGGCAAGGTGCTGGAGCTGGCGCGGCGCGCGCTGGAGATCTCCGCGCACGGCCTGCAGCGGCGCGCGCGCCTGAACCAGAACGGCGCGGACGAATCGATCTATCTGGAACCGCTGATGGAGTTCGTGGCGATGGGCAAGAGCCCGGCCGAGCGCAAGCTCGAACTGTTCCACGGCGAGTGGGGCGGGAACGTGGATCGGGTGTTCAAGGAATTCGCGTACTGAGGTTGCGGCTGCGCGCGCGGCGCGCATGAGGCGCGGGTGCGGGTGCCGATTCGCGCGCTGGGTTTCGGCGTAGCTGGGTTGCCGCGGTCGCGGCTCGCGCCGCTCCTACATAAGCTGCGGCCGCCGCGTATCCGACTGTAGGAGCGGCGCAAGCCGCGACCGCGCCGGAACGATTACGACGACCCTCGCCCGATCCCCGCGCCGGCGACACGCACCGTCGTTCGCACGAACCGTCCCCGACGCCGCGCACCCAACAAAAAAGCGGGCCGCCCTCGCGAGCGCCCGCTTCTTGTTGTGCGGCCGACGCCGCGGCGCATCCGCCGCGGCATCGCGATCGACGGCTTACTTCGCCACCGTCTTCTTCGCCACCTTCTTGACCGCCTTCTTGGCCACGGTCTTGGTCGCGGCCGTCTTGCTCGCCGCGGTCTTCGCCGCCGCCTTCTTGACGACCTTCTTCGCCGCTTTCTTCGCCGGCGCCTTCTTGGCCGCGGCCTTCTTCGCCGGCGCGTCGCCCTCGGCGCCTGCGGCGGTCTTCTTCACCGCTTTCTTGGCCGCCGCCTTCTTGGCCGGTTCCTTCTTCGCCGCGGTCTTCTTGCCGAAGCGGCCGCGCACCGGCTTGCCGGTCTCTTCCAGCAGCTTGGTCACTTCCTCGAAGGTCAGCGAGGCCGGCTCGCGGTCCTTGGGGATGCGGCCGTTGAGTTTGCCGTCGCTGATGTACGGGCCGAAGCGGCCGTTGAGCACCTGGATGTCGCTGCCGTCGAACTGCTTGATGATGCGGTTGCGCGCGATCTCTTCCTTCTCTTCGATCAGGAACACTGCGCGCGCCATGTCGATGGTGTACGGGTCGTCTTCCTTCTTCAGCGAGGCGTAGGTGCTGCCGAGCTTGGCGAACGGGCCGAAGCGGCCGATGCCGACGCTGACTTCCTCGCCGTTGTGCTGGCCGAGCTTGCGCGGCAGCTTGAACAGCTCCAGCGCCTCGTCCAGCGCGATGGTGTGCATGCTCTGGCCCGGACGCAGCGAGGCGAAGGTCGGCTTCTCCTCGTCCTCGGCGGTGCCGATCTGCGCGTACGGCCCATAACGGCCCAGGCGCACGCTCACCGGCTTGCCGCTCTTGGGATCGGTGCCCAGCTCGCGCGCGCCGGTGGCCTCGCTGCGGTCGACCGACTCCTTCTTCTCTTCGACCAACTGCTTGAACGGCGCCCAGAACCGCTCCATCAGCGGCACCCATTCCTCTTCGCCGCGCGACACCGCGTCCAGCTCGTCCTCGAGCTTGGCGGTGAAGTCGTAGTCCACGTACTGGGTGAAGTGGCCGGACAGGAACTTGGACACCGCGCGGCCGACGTCGGTCGGGCGGAAGCGGCGGCTGTCGAGTTCGACGTACTTGCGGAACAGCAGGGTCTGGATGATCGAGGCGTAGGTCGAGGGACGGCCGATGCCGTATTCCTCCAGCGCCTTGACCAGCGACGCTTCCGAGTAGCGCGGCGGCGGCTCGGTGAAGTGCTGGTCGGCGTGGATGCGGTCGAGCGGGATGCGGTCGCCGGTCTTCATCGGCGGCAGCTTGCGGCCTTCGTCCTCGTCCTCGGCGGCCTTGGCGTCCTTGCCTTCCTCGTACACGGCGAGGAAGCCCGGATCGATCACGGTGGTGCCCGACGCGCGGAAGCTGTGCTCGGAGCCGGCGGCCAGGTCGATGCTGACGGTGTTGAGCGTGGCCGGGACCATCTGGCAGGCCACCGCGCGCTTCCAGATCAGCTCGTACAGGCGGCGGCCGTCGTCGTCGAGGTAGCGCGCCATCTGCGCCGGCGTGCGCAGCGCGGCGGTCGGGCGGATCGCTTCGTGCGCTTCCTGCGCGTTCTTGGACTTGGTCTGGTAGGTGTTGGGCTTGTCCGGCAGCGCCTTGGTGCCGTAGTCGCGCGCGATCACGTCGCGGATTTCGGTCACCGCTTCCTGCGACAGGTTGACCGAGTCGGTACGCATGTAGCTGATCAGGCCGACGGTGCCCTCGTCGCCGAGCGTCACGCCCTCGTACAGCTTCTGCGCCACGCGCATGGTCCGCGAGGTGGTGAAGCCGAGCTTGCGCGAGGCTTCCTGCTGCAGGGTCGAGGTGGTGAACGGCGGCGCCGGGCGGCGCTTGCGTTCCTTGCTGGTCACGTCGGTGACGTGCAGCGCGCCGTTGGCGGCCTTGACCAGGCGCTTGCGCGCGTCCTCGGCGGTTTCGCCGTTGGTGATGGTGAACTGCTCGAACTTCTTGCCGTCGAGCTTGTTGAGGCGCGCGGTGAAGGCCTGCTGCGGATGCGCGCACTCGGCCTCGATGGTCCAGTACTCGCGGGCGACGAAGGCTTCGATCTCTTCTTCGCGCTCGACGATCATGCGCAGCGCCGGCGACTGCACGCGGCCGGCGGACAGGCCGCGCTGGACCTTGCGCCACAACACCGGCGAAAGATTGAAGCCGACCAGGTAATCCAGCGCGCGCCGCGCCTGCTGCGCGTCGACCAGGGGCGCGGCGATTTCGCGCGGCTGGTTCATCGCTTCCTTGATCGCGCGCGGGGTGATTTCGGTGAACACCACGCGCTGCAGCGGCTTGCCTTCGAGCAGGCCGCGCTCGCGCAGGATCTCGCCGATGTGCCAGCTGATCGCCTCGCCTTCGCGGTCCGGGTCGGTCGCCAGGAACAGGTTGTCGGCGCTGCGCGCGGCCTTGGCGATGGCATCGACGTGTTTCTCGTTCTTCTCGATGACCGCGTATTCCATCGCGAAGTGGTTGTCCGGATCGACCGCGCCTTCCTTCGGCACCAGGTCGCGGACGTGGCCGTAGGAGGCCAGGACGGTGAAGTCCTTGCCGAGGTACTTGTTGATCGTCTTGGCCTTTGCGGGCGATTCGACGATGAGGAGGTTCTTCGCCATGGGGACTCCGCAGGCCCGGGGCGGGGCGCTGCTCGACTGCTCGTTCTCGGTGGGGGCGGCGACGCGGGCCGGGGCCGGCGTGGCGAGGGGTTAAGAAGGCGACGCCCGCGACGTTCGGCCGCGGGCGTTCAGGTTTCCTTTTTCTAGTGGAATCATGCGGCGGCCACGGCTGTCAAGCTCGGCGCTGCGGTCGTGGCGGTCCGGGCACCCTAAAGTGGCATCGAAACGCCTCAAGGGCACGTGACGAAGTGTGCCCCGTTCAGCCCCGGGCGGCTGTGACCGCGGCCGCGGCCGTTCAGGCGCGGCCGTCCGCGGCCGGGGCGGGCGGGCCGGCGCATTCAGCGCAGGCCGAGCGCGAGCGCGCCGACGATGAAGCTGATCACGCCGAGCCAGATCAGGCCGCCGAGCGCCAGCACCACCCAGGTCACCACGCCCAGCTCCTCGCGCTGCAGCTCGGGACGGGCGGTGTAGGCCCAGCGGTCGACCACCTGGGTGCGCGCCAGCAGGTCGTGCAAGCCGCGCTTGCGCTCGGTGAAGGCGGCCATCAGGAAGCCCACGCCGAGGGTCAGCCAGCTGACGATCGAGGCGGCCCAGCGCGCCAGCGCGCGGCCGCGGCCCAGGCGCGCGCCGTCGGTATCGACGACCTTGATCCCGACCGCCAGCTTGCCCAGGGTGGCCTGCATCGAGGACGACTCCAGGCCGGCGTAGTAGCAGGCGCTGATCAGGACGTAGCTGAGCGTGCTGACGGCGGTCACGACCACCGACAACGCCGAGCCGGACTCCAGCCAGCGCATGCTGTCGCCGGTAAAACCGACCATGAACACGCCGATGAACAGCACCGTGGCGACGGCGTAGTAGAGGGTGCCGACCAGGGTCGAATCGATCAGGTAGGCGGCGAGGCGGCGCCAGAAACCGGCCGCGATCACCGGCTGGCCCAGCACCACCTGGCTGTTCTCGGCCACTTCGGCGCGCGGGGCGGCGTAGGGCGACTGCGCGCCGGCGACGGGCGCCGCGGGTGCGCTGGCCGTGGCGGCGGCTGCAGCGGCCGCGGCATCGCCGGGGATGCCCACGTTCGCAGCGGCGGCGGGGCCGGCCTGCGCGGGCGACTGCCGCGCCTCGGCCTGGGCCTGGGCGGCCGCGACCGCGGCGGCGGTGCGCCCGGCGCTGGCCTGTTCGGCCTCGGCCGGATCGGCCAGCGGCGCGAAGCCCGGCGCGGCGACCAGCTCCGCGGCCAGTTCGCGCCACGGCTGCCACTGGCTCAGGCCGTCGCGCCAGACCAGGGTGTGCGGACGCAGTTCGCCGCGATCGTGCCGCGCGACCATCGCCGCCGCATCCAGCGGTCCGTGCTGGTTGCGTTCTTCGTCGCTGTAGTACCACTGGGCCATCGCGGCGTCCGTTTGCCTGGTCAGATCGGCGCACATGATGCCACCGGCGCGCCTGACCATCATGGCGGCGCGTGGCCGTTGGCCGCGGCCGGCGCGCGCGGATGCGCGGCGCCGGCGGGCCGTCGCCGTTACTGGCGGCAGGACTGAGGCACCAGCATCGGCTTGTCGATGTCGGTGCTGCAGGTCCATTCGTGGCTGTTGGGATCGAACGCGAGCCACAGCTTGCGGCCGTCCAGGTGGCGGTTGTCGAAGCCGCGCAGTTCGAGCTGGATCGCGCACTGGCCGCTGTCCTTGAAGCGCCCGAATTCGACCGAGGCCAGCTGCGCGCCGGCGTACTCGGCGGCCGGACGGAAGCCCGGGCTGGCGTTGTTGGGGCAGCCCTCGTGTTCGAGGTAGTGCTCGGCGACCTGGAGCTTGTAGCTGCCGGCCTCGGCCATGACCCCGGCGAGCTTGGCCCGGTGGGTGTAGTCCTGGTAGGCGGGCAGGGCGATCGCGGCGAGGATGCCGATCACCGGGATCGCCAGCACCGCCACCACGATCAGCGCGATCAGGCAGCCCGACATGCCGCGCTTGGGCGGCGGCGCGGCCTGCTGGCGGCGGGCGACGTGGGCCGGGGCGTAGTCGGCCGGGCTGACGCTGCGCTGCGGCGGCGCGGGCGCGGCTTCGGCGGGCTGCGGCGCGGCTGCGTCCGCCGGCGCCGGCTGTGCCGCCGGGGGCGCCGCTGCGGCCGCCTGCGGCGCGTCGGCTGCGTTCAGCGCGGCGCTGAAGTCGGCGCGGCCCTGCGGCTCGGGCGCGGCGGCCACCGGCGCGGCGGGCGAGGTCGCCGGCGTCGGCGCGGCGTCGCTCGCGGCCGGCGTTACGGTCGCAGACGGCGCGACCGGCGAGGCCATCGGCGCGGCGGCCGCGCCGGGCGGCAACGGCGGCGGGGCATCGGCCAGGCCGAGTTCGTCCTCCACCTGCTGCAGCGGCAGCCATCCGCTCAACCCCACGCGCCAGACCAGCGTGTCGCGTTGCACGCGGCCGGCGCGGACGTGTTCGCGCAAAGCGTCGGCGTCGATCGGGCCGACCCGGCCCTGCGACGGTTCGTGGTAGTACCAGTGCGTCATTCCATCCCCCCAAGCCGCGGCCGGCGTTGCGGCGGCCGCGGGCGTCCCTGTCCGTGAAAGCGATGCCGCGGCGTGTCCGCCGCAGCGTCGCGCAATGGCGCGGCGGGCCTGACTGCGGCGCGCGCGAGCCGCATGAAACTACCACGCAGCGCACAAAACGCTACTGGGTCCAGGCTCGCGATCGGCAGGCGACGACGGATGGCCGCGGCGGCGGCGACGGACGGACGCGCACGCCCGCACCGCTGCGATCAAGCGGCATGCGAGGGGCAGGGGACGCGAAGCGGGCGGGCGCCCGCGAAGGGGCGATGGCGCGACGCCGGACGCGGCCCAGGGCCGCGCCGGAAGGGACGCAACGGCGCCGCGGGACGGCGCCGGAGCCGGTTCAGTGCACCGGCTCGGGCTCGTCCTCGAACATCTGGGTTTCCATCCAGGCGTAGGCCGCCTCGGAACCGGGCTGGTTGAACAGCACCATCAGCACGACCCACTTGAGGTCGTCCAGGTCCAGCTCGTCCTGATCCAGCGCCATCGCGCGGTCGAGCACCAGCTCGCGCTGGTCCGCGTCGAGGATGCCGTGTTGTTCCAGGAACAGCAGGAAGCCGCGGCACTCGACATCGAGCTTGTCGAGTTCCGGCCCGAAGTAGATCCGGGTCGGTCCGCCCGCGCTCGGACGGCTGACGCTGGGCCGCTGCTGCGCCAGGGCGTCGAGCCACTCGATGGCCTTGTTGATTTCGGCGGGGCTGAAACCGGCCTGGCCCAGTTCTTCGAACAGGGGGCCGCTGCGGAGCGAATCGCGGTCGCGGACCAGGTCCGCATCGTCGGTGAAGTAATGCTCGAACAGGTACAGCAGGACGTCCAGGATGCTCTCTTTCATTTCCCTCGGCCTGCGCCGCATGCGGCGCGGTGGGCAGAACTTGCTGATTGGCCGGGTGAACTGCCGGTGGGTGACACCGATTCGAGTTCAGCGGTTACGGAAGTAACGGCCGTGCTGCGCCGCGACGCGACCCTCAAGCTCCATGACCAGCAGCATGGAGGACAGTTCCGCAGTCGTCAATCCAGTACGGTGGACCAGTTCATCCATACCGGTTGGGTCGAAGCCCAGCGCGTTCCACAAGGACTGGTAGTCCGGGTCGGCGAAATCGGCCTGGGTCGGGGCTGGATCGGCGTCTCCTGAGACGGGGCCGAGACCATCCTGACCGGCCTGTATGACCGCCGCGTGGCCACCGTCAATGGGGGCGCCCAGGCGCCGACGCAAGCCGTCGGCCAGTTCCGCCGCCACCGGCGCCAGCGCGGCGGCGACCTCGGCCGCGCTTTCCACCAGCCCGGCGCCCTCGCGGATCAGCCGATGGCAGCCGCGCGCCAGCGGGTTGTGGATCGAGCCGGGCACGGCGAACACCTCGCGCCCGCATTCGGCGGCCAGGCGCGCGGTGATCAGCGCGCCGGAGCGCTCGGCCGCCTCGATCACCAGGGTGCCCAGGCTGAGCCCGGCGACGATGCGGTTGCGCGCCGGGAAGTGCGCCGGGCGCGCCTGCGTGCCCGGCGGGTACTCGCTGGCCACGGCGCCTTCGGCGGCGATCCGCGCCAGCAGGTCGGCGTGGCGGCGCGGGTAGGCCAGGTCCGGGCCGGTGCCGAGCACGGCCACGGTGAGCCCGCCGGCCTCCAGCGCGGCGCGGTGCGCGGTCGCGTCGATGCCGGCGGCCAGGCCGCTGGTCACCGCCAGGCCGCTGCGGGCCAGGGCGCGGGCGAAGTCGGCGGCGTTGCCGCTGCCGGCCGGAGTCGGCGAGCGGCTGCCGACCACGGCCACCGCCGGGTGCCACAGCAGGCCGGGCTCGCCGGCCACGAACAGCGCCAGCGGCGGGTTCGGCGCGCGCCGCAGCAGGGCGGGGTAGTCCGGGTCGGTCCAGACGACGATCTGGCGGCCGGGCCGGGCCAGCCAGTCGAGCAGGCGACGGTCGGCGTCGCCGGCCCAGCCGGCCTCGCGCCAGAACGCCTCGTCGGCCGGCGCGCGCAGGCGCGCGACCTGCGCGGACGACAGCGCGGCCTGGCGCCAGGCGGACGCGCCCGCGGCCAGCGCCGCCGCGGCGCTGCCGCACGCGTCCAGCAACGCGCGCCGCGCCGCGCCGGAACCGCCGGCGGCGAGCAGGCGCAGCAGCGCCAGGGCTTCGGATTCGCTGCGGGCCGGGGCGCCGGGGCGGTCGCCGGCGGTGCGCGGTCGGTCGCCGACGGCTTCGTCGGCGGGCGCCGCGGGCGGCTGCGGTTCGCCGGCCGGTTGCGCGCGCGGGCGCAGATCGGCAGTCGGGTTCGGATCGGGGGCGCAGGCGTCGGCGTCGGGCATGCCCCAGCCTAGCCCGCAAACGACGACGGCGCCCGCAGGCGCCGTCGCGTGTATCGGTAGGAAAAGCCCGCGTCGGGCTCGCTACCCCGGGCTCAGTACGGCGAGTCCGGATGCTTGAGCTCGAAGCCGACCTTGGTCGGGCGCACGCCGTCCATGATCAGCGCGTAGCTGACCTTGTCGAAGGTGCGGAACACCATCGCGTGGCCGGCGAATTCGTCCGGCAGGCGCACGCGCGAGTTCTTGCCGACGGTGGTCTCGTCGCGGTCCGGGCCGACCTTGACCCGATCCACCGCGCGGCTGCCCACGCGCCAGGTCGAGAACACGGTGCCGTTGTCGATGCCGTCGCGGGCGCCGACCGACAGCGCGATCACGTCGCGCGGGCCGCCGTTGCGGACCAGGTCGGCCACCGCCAGCACCTGCGCGCGGCCGTAGTCGAACTGGGCCTTGGGCGGATGCGGGAAGAACTGCAGGTCGTAGGGCTGGGCTTCGACCGGGATCAGGCGGTCGCCGACGCGGATCTCGCGGCCGGTGTCGTCGATCACCAAGGTCGAGGCCTGCATGCCGCTGACGGCGCCGCGGCTCAGGGTGCCGGTGGAGACCTGCATCAGCTCGTAGCCGAGCAGCTCGCGGCCCTTGTCCGGCACCACCACGTCGGTCCAGATGGCTTCGAAGTCGACCGTGCGCTTGCCGCGGAAGTCGAGGTCGGCGGCGCGCATGATGTCGCAGCAGGCCTCGCGGTCCAGGCGGGTGTAGCGCTGGGTCGGGCGGACCACGGCGTAGCGGGTGCCCGGGCTCGCCTCGGGCAGACCCTTGATGTAGGCGACCTGGCCCTGGGTGACGCGCAGGCGGTCTTCTTCCAGGCCGACCACGTAGGGCAGGTCCTCGAACTTGTCGACCACGCGCAGGTTCTTCAGGAACGGCTCGATTTCCGACAGCGGCACGCCGGTGATCGGCGCTTCCTGGCGCGGGCCCGGCTGGACCTGGGCCTGGGCCACGCGGTCCAGGTAGGCCAGCGAGATGACGTCGCCGGGATAGATAAGGTGCGGGTTCTTGATCTGCGGATTGGCCTGCCAGATCTCCGGCCACAGCCACGGCTTCTTGAGGAAGCGCGCGGAGATGTCCCACAGCGTATCGCCCCGCTTGACCACGTAGGTCGAGGGGTGGTCGCCACGGAATTCCGCCGCAATGGCGTACGTGGCAACGGTCAGCAACGCAGCGGCGAAAACCGCGCGAATCGGTTTAAACATGACGGCCATCTACCTGATTCCCCTTCCAGGTTTGCCCTTGGCGGGCCCCCGGACTATAGCCCAGAAGTCGCGCAACACTATCAGGCATTGACGGCCTATGGACGGCCTGTAATGGGGGTACAATGCAACGAAAACTTGCGTATGTGACCCACGCCCCCATTTTAGGTGCCCTATGGCCCTGTTACCGATCCTAGAGTTCCCCGACCCGCGACTGCGCACCAAAGCTGCGGCCGTCGATCCCGCGCGCGTGACCGAACCTGCGTTCCAGCGATTGCTCGACGACATGTTCCAGACCATGTACGAATGCCCCGGCATCGGCCTGGCCGCGAGCCAGGTCGACGTGCACCAGCGCTTCATGGTGATCGACGTGTCGGAGGAGAAGAACCAGCCGCTGGTCTTCGTCAATCCGGAAATCCTCGAGCGCTCCGGCGAGCAGGTCTACCAGGAAGGCTGCCTGTCGGTGCCCGGCATCTTCGCCGACGTGACCCGCGCCGACGCCATCACCGTGCGTGCGGTCGGCCGCGACGGCCAGCCGTTCGAGCTGAGCGCCGACGGCCTGCTGGCGGTGTGCATCCAGCACGAGATGGACCACCTGGAAGGCAAGCTGTTCGTCGATTACCTCTCGCCGCTCAAGCGCGAGATGGTGCGCAAGAAGCTGGCCAAGCAGAAGCGGCTGTCGGCGTAACAGCCGGACGTCGGGAATAGGGAATGGGGAATCGGGGGCCGCTTTGGCGGCGTCCGGCCCCGTTCCCTTTTCTGTTTGCGCGCTCGCGCGGCCCGGTTAGGTAAGCTGCGGCCGCTTTGTCCGATTCCCCCATTCCTTATTCCCTATTCCCGATGCGCATCGTCTTCGCCGGCACCCCCGAATTCGCCGTCCCCGCCCTGCGCGCCGCCGCGCAGTACAACGAGGTGGTGGCGGTCTACACCCAGCCCGACCGTCCGGCCGGGCGCGGGCGCGAGATGGCGCTGTCGCCGGTCAAGCGCGAAGCGCTGCTGCGCGGCATCCCGGTGCTGCAGCCGGAGAACTTCAAGCCGGCGATCTCGCGCAAGGCGCTGCGCGCGCTGGAGCCGGACCTGATGGTGGTGGTCGCCTACGGCCTGATCCTGCCGCAGTCGGTGCTCGACATTCCCGTGCACGGCTGCTGGAACCTGCACGCCTCGCTGCTGCCGCGCTGGCGCGGCGCGGCGCCGATCCAGCGCGCGATCGAGGCCGGCGACGAGGAGACCGGCGTGTGCCTGATGCGCATGGAGAAGGGCCTGGACACCGGGCCGGTGCTGATCGCCAACGACACCGAGATCGGCGCGAACGAAACCGGCGGCCAGCTGCACGACCGCCTCGCCGACATCGGCGCGCAGGTGCTGCGCGACGGCCTGGGCCTGCTGCGGGTCGGCCTGGTGCCGCAGCCGTATACCCAGCCGGAGCAAGGCGTGACCTACGCGCACAAGCTCGACAAGGCCGAGGCGCGGCTGGACTGGAACCGGCCGGCGACCGAGCTGGCCAACAAGGTGCGCGCGTTCAATCCCTGGCCGATGGCCGATGCGCTGTTGGCCGGCGAGCGCGTGCGCGTGCACGGCGCGGTGGCGCTGCCGCTGGCGCACGGCGCCGAACCCGGCACGGTGCTGCTGGCCGGGCGCGACGGCATCGACGTGGCCTGCGGCGACGGCGCGCTGCGCATCCGCGTACTGCAGCGCGAGGGCGGCAAGGCGATCACCGCCGCCGACTATTTGAACGGTCGTCGCGACCTGGCGGCGGTGCGCTGAGATGAACGAGCGCCGAGATCCGCCGAAGCCCGCATCGCCCAAGCCGGCCGCACCGCTCGACGGCGAGGCGCGCCCCACCACCGGGCGGCTGCGCAAACTGGATTCGCTGGACGCCGCGCGCTACGCGCCGGCCGCGCCCGAGCGGCCCGCTGCGGGCGGCGAGCGCGAGGCGGCGCCGCGACGCGGTGGCGACAACGCGGCCGAGCGCAAGCCGGCCGCGCGGCGCGAACGCGGCGAACGCGCGGCGGGTCCGCGCGAGGGCGCCGGTCGCGAGCGCAGCGCGCGCGGCAGCGGCCCGCGTAGCGACGGCGCGCGCAGTGGCGCCCCACGCAGCGCCGGCCCGCGCAGCGCCGGTCCGTACAGCGGCGCGCGCAAGCCGGGCCAACGCGATGGCGCGCCCCGCGGCGAGGGCGCCGGCCGCGCCGCCAGCGAACGCCGCCGCGATGGCGCCGCACCTGCAGGCGCCGCCCGCACCGGTGCCGCCCGTCCAGGCGCCAAGCCGCGTCCGCCCGCCGCGCGCGGGCCGGGCCGCGAACGCGACGCCGATCCGTACGCGCGTTTCCGCCACGAACACCCGGCCGTGCCGGCGCTGCCGGCCGACGACGGCCACCCCGGCGCGCGCGTGCGCGCGATCGCCGCACGCACGCTCGATGCGGTGCTGCACCGCGGCCGCTCGCTCAAGGCCGAGCTCGCCGCCGCGTTGCCGGCGCTGGCCGACCCGCGCGATCGCGCCCTGGTCGAGGCGATCTGTTTCGCGGTGCTGCGCCAGCCGCTGAAGTTCGAGGCGGCCTTGAACGAATGGATGTCGCGCGCGCTGACTCCGCGCGACGGCGAACTGCGCGCGCTGCTGATGGCCGGCCTGGCCCAGCTCGATCCGATGCAGCTGCCCGCGCACGCCGCGCTCGACGCCAGCGTGCAGGCCGCGCGCTTGCTCGGGCGCGCGCACCAGGCCGGGCTGGTCAACGCGCTGCTGCGCCGCGCCCAGCGCGACGGCCTCCCGGCGACCGACCCGCGCCATTCGCATTGGCCGAGCTGGCTGCGCGGGATGCTGCGCAAGGATTGGCCGGAACACTACGAGGCGATCCTGGCGCACAGCGCGCTGGTGCCGCCGATGTGGCTGCGGGTCCACCGCGCCCGCGGTTCGCGCGAGGACTACCGCCAGCGCCTGGCCGAAGCCGGCCTCGACGCGGCCGCGCGGGACGACCTCGTCGACGCGTTGCGCCTGGACGTGCCGCAGGCCGTCGCCGCGCTGCCCGGCTTCGCCGACGGCGCGGTGTCGGTGCAGGACGCCAGCGCCCAGCGCGTGGCCGATGCGCTGGCGCCGGCGCCCGCCGCGCGCGTGCTCGACGCCTGCGCCGCGCCCGGCGGCAAGAGCGCGCACCTGCTCGAACGCGACGGCTCGCTGCGGCTGACTGCGCTGGACGTGGACGCCGCGCGCCTGCAGCGCGTGCGCGCAACCCTGGCGCGCGCCGGCTTCGACGACGGCCGCGCGCAACTGCATGCGGCCGATGCCGCCGACCTGGACGCGTGGTGGGACGGCGCGCCGTTCGACGCGGTCCTGCTCGACGCGCCGTGCTCGGCCACCGGCATCGTCCGCCGCCAGCCCGACGTGGTCCTGCACCGACGCGAATCCGACATCGCCGCGCTTAGCCTCTTGCAGGCGCGACTGCTGGACGCGCTGTGGCGCACGCTCGCGCCCGGCGGCGTCCTGGTCTACGCCACTTGCTCGATCCTCAAGGCCGAGAACGAAGACCAGGTGCGCGCCTTCCTGGCCCGCACCGACGACGCCCGCATCGACGCGCTCGGCCCGGCCTTCGGCCACGACCGCGAGGTCGGCCGCCAGCGCCTGCCCGGCGAAGACGGCGGCGACGGCTTCTTCTACGCAAGGCTGCGCCGGGCCGGATAGCCGCGCCGCGGGCGTCGTTGCGTGCGCTGCGGTCCGATCGCTGCGACGCGCGGCGGGTTCGCCGCCGCGGTCGCGGCCGGGACGGCCGATGCGGCGGCACGCGCGCGTGCCGGAGGCGCCCGCGGATCGGGACCTGGTTCGTCCAGGCCCGGCTCGCCGCACCCGCCCGAAGCGCCCGGCCGGCATCGTCCGCGGCCCGGCGCCCGGACGCGGCATGAGCCGAAAGTGAGCGACGGCGCAGTTGCGCGACAGGCCCTCTCCACCCGTCACTTTCCGCTGCGTATCATTCTCCGCATGTTCAAGCATCCCTTGTCCCGCCACGCGTGGCTGTTCTGGGTCGCGGCCTGGCTGGTGCTCGGAGCCGGCCTCGGCCTGCGCGATCCGTGGCCCGCCGACGAGCCGCGTTTCGCCCTGGTCGCCAAGCAGATGGTCGAGAGCGGCCAGTGGCTGTTCCCGCACCGGGGCATCGAGCTGTACTCGGACAAGCCGCCGCTGTTCATGTGGACCGAGGCGGTCGCCTACCTCATCACCGGCCACTGGCGCGTGGCCTTCCTGCTGCCGTCGCTGCTGGCGGCGATGGGCACGCTGTGGTGCGTGGTCGACCTCGGCCGGCGCCTGTGGACCCCGCGCGTGGGCTACTACGCCGGCTGGGCGCTGCTGACCACGCTGCACTTCGCCTACCAGGCCAAGAAGGCGCAGATCGACCCGTCGGTGGTGTTCTGGATCACCTTCGCCAACTACGGCCTGCTGCGCCACCTGCTGACCGGGCCGGCGTGGCGCTGGTGGGCGCTGGGCTGGTTCGCCGCCGGCATCGGCGTGATCACCAAGGGCGTGGGCGCGATCGCGCTGCTGATGCTGCTGCCGCTGGCGCTGGCGGCGCTGCTGCGGCCGCTGCAGGCGCGCCTGGCGCCGGACGGGTTCGGCGCGCGCGCGCTGGCCTGGGTGCGCATGCCGGTGCGGGTCGGGATCGGCGACCCGCGCTTCTGGCTGGGGCCGCTGGCGTTCGTGGTCGCGGTGTCGCTGTGGCTGGCGCCGATGGTGCTGGTCGCCACCCAGGCCGGCGATCCGAGCTACCAGGCCTATCTCAACGACATCCTGTTCCGCCAGACCGCGGGCCGCTACGCCAAGTCCTGGGACCATCCGCAGCCGGTCTGGTACCACCTGGGCGTGATGTTCTCGATGTGGCTGCCGCTGATGCTGGCGCTGCCGTGGGCGCTGCGCGCCTGGGGCCGGCGCCTGGGCCGGGCGGACGCGCGCTACCTGCTGCCGCTGGCGTGGTGGGCGCTGGTGATCGTGTTCTTCTCGATCCCCAGCGGCAAGCGCGACGTCTACATCCTGCCGGCGCTGCCGATGGCCTGCCTGATGTTCGCGCCGTTGCTGCCCGGGATCCTGCGCCGGGCGTGGCCACGGCGGATCGCGTTGGGCTTCACCGTGGCGCTGGTCGCGGCGATGCTCGGGGTCGGCCTGTCGATGTGGTTCGGCGATCCCAAGTTCGAAGCCCGGCTGATCGCCGAGCGCGGCTTCACCGACCACGGCCGCGCGCTCGCCGCCGGGGTGACCGCGATCGGCGCCTGGGGCGCGGCCTGCCTGTTGTGGGCGGGCCGGCGCCGGCCGGTGCGGGCGATGGTGGCGACCCTGTGCGGGGTGTGGGTGTGCTACGGCCTGCTGATCGCGCCGGTGCTCAACGATTCGTCCTCCGCGCGCGGGGTGATGACCCGCGCGGCGCAGCGCGTCGGCGCCGGCGCCGAGCTGGGCCTGGTGGCGTGGAAAGAGCAGAACCTGCTGATGGCGCAGTCCAGGACCGTCAACTTCGGTTTCCGGACGGGCTGGCAGAAGCAGCTCGAACTGGGCCTGGCCTGGCAGACCCAGGCGCCGGACACGCGGGTGCTGTTCGTGCAGGCGCCGGCGTTGCCCGATTGCGTGGACCGCAACAAGGCCGAGCTGATCGGCCGTTCCAACCGCCGCGAATGGTGGCTGGTGCCCTATGCCGCGCGCGCCGGCTGTCCGGCCTCGCCGCCGCTGCCGCGCAACGAAGACGACCACGAGTACGATTGAGCGTGCCCGCAACGCCTCCTCCGCATAGTCCCGTGCCGGACGCCGCGCCGCTCGCCGGCGCCGAGCCGGGCTTCGCCGCGCCGCGCGAACGGCTGGCGCAGCGGCTGCTGCAGGTCGGGCTGTTCCTGCTGCCGGCGCTGCTGCTGTCCACCTCGTGGGGCCTGGGCCCGTTCGCCGCGTGCGCGCTGCTGGCCTTCGCCCTGGCGCCGCCGGTGTTCGCGCGCGGCTGGCGCGACGCCCGCCGCGACCTGCGCTGGCTGCTGGCGATGGCGGCGCTGGCGGCGGCCGTGGTGCTGTTCTCCAAGTTCCATTTCGACGTGCGCTGGCGCGAGGCGGACAACCGCCTGCGGCTGCTGACGGCGCCGTTCTTCGCCACCTTGGTGTATGCGTGGCGGCCGTCGCGGCGCTGGCTGTGGGCAGGCGCGCTGGCCGGCCTGGCCGGCGCGTTCGCGCTGGCGTTGTTCCAGGTCGCCGGCGGCACCGAGCGCGCGCTGGGCTGGACCGCGAACGCGATCGTGTTCGCCGACGCCTTGATCGCGCTGATCGTGATCGCGGTGTTCGCGCGGCCCTCGGGCGAGTTGCTGTGGACCTCGCTGGCCTGCGCCCTGGGCGTCGGCGCGGTGGTGCTCAGCGGCAGCCGCGGGGTCTGGCCGGGGCTGGCGATCGTGCTGCTGGTGGCGCTGATCGTCAGCGGCGGTCGTGCGCGCAAGCTGTCGTGGGCGGTGCTGGCGGCGATGGCGCTGGCGGCGGTGGCGAGCCACTGGATCCCGCCGCTGGCGCAGGTCACGCGGATGCAGGAACTGGCCTCGGACATGGACAAGGTCAAGCGCGGCGGCGACCACGAGTCCTCGCTGGGCGCGCGCGTGACCCTGCTGGAACTGGCCGGCGACACCTTCGCCGAGCATCCGCTGACCGGCGTCGGCGTCGGCCGCTTCGAGACCGTGGTGATGGCCACCCCGCAATGCGCGCCGCCGGCGCCGCGGGTCGGATTCTGCAAGCTCGGCCACGCCCACAGCGACGCCTTCGAGTGGGCCGCGACCATGGGCGTGCCGGGGCTGCTGGCGATCCTGGCGATCTACCTGGTGCCGCTGGCGTTGTTCGCGCGGCTGCTGCGCGCGCAGGCGGTCGCGCGCGCGCGCAGCAGCGCGCTGGCCGGGCTGGTGCTGGTGCTGGTGTACATCGCCTGCGGGCTGACCCAGTCGATGTTCGCCCATCAACTGGTCGCCTCGTTCTACGCGGTCGCGATCGGCTTGTTGTACGGCTTCGCCCTGCTCGAACGCGAGCGCCCGCCGCAGTGACCGGCGCCGGCCGCGCCGGCGCGCTTCAGGCCTTGCCGTCGCTCGCGCCGCGTTCGGGCGTGGTCACCGGCTGACCGTTGCCGAGCATCCACAGCATGATGGTCTTCTGCCGCACGTAGTTGGCGCGCACGTAGGCGTAGACCAACCCGTGCCAGCCGTCGCGGAAGCCGCCGCGCAGCAGGTAGCCGCGCCAGAACCGCCATGCCGGCGCCAGCACCAGCTTGGCCAGGGTCGCGCGCTTGCCGCGCGCGTGTTCGTGCTCGGCCATCATCCGCGCGTAGCGTTCGGTCTTGGCCAGCTGCTGTTGCAGCGAGCGGTAGGGGTAGTGGATCAGGTCGCCGCGCAGCGTCGCCACCGCGCCGTCGACGCTGGCCGCCTCGTGCACCTCGCGCTGGCCGCGCCAGCCGCCGCGGCGGCGGTCGAACAGGCGCAGCACCCGGTCGGGATAGGCGTTGCCGTGGCGCAGGAAACGGCCGAAATAATCGGACAGCCGGGCGAAGCGGTAGCCGGCGTCGTCGTCGAAGCCGCGATCGCGCGCGGCCAGGATCGAGGCGCGCAACTCGTCGCCGACGCGTTCGTCGGCGTCCAGGCACAGCACCCAGTCGTGCGCGGCCTGTTCGACCGCGAACTGCTTCTGGCTGCGGAAGCCGTCGAAGCGGCGCTGCAGCACGCGCGCGCCGGCGGCCTGGGCGAGGGCGACGGTGGCGTCGGCGGAGTGCGAATCCACCACCACGATCTCGTCGCAGAACGCCAGCGAGGCCAGGCAGTCGACGATGCGGTCGGCCTCGTCGAAAGCGATGATGCAGGCCGACAGCCGGGGGCGGGCGGCGTCGTTGGGCGCGGGCGTGTCGATGGCGGCGGTCCGGGGGCGGCGACGGCGCTCAGGATACTCCGCGGCGACAACGCCAGAGCGAACGGGCCGGCGCGCGGCGTGGGCGAAGACCGGCCGGCGCCGCGCCGGATGCACTAAACTCGTTGCTCGCTCCAGCCGGCCGCCGTCATGTCCGATTACCTGCTCTTCGCCACCGAACGCTACGCGCTGCCGATCCTGCAGCCGCTGGCGCAGGCGCTGCACGAGGCCGGGCATACGGCCCACGCGTGGTTCGCCGACGGCGCCGCCGGCTCCGCGCTGCCGGCGCCGGTGCGCATGCTCGAACCCGGCCGCGCCGGCTTGCGCGCCGCGGTCGCGCTGAAGCCGCGCGCGGTGTTCAGCGCGGCCAACTGGGTGCCGCCGTTCGTGGCCGGCGCCAAGGTCCAGCTGTTCCATGGCTTCAACGTGGAAAAGCGCGCCGACGCGCGCGGCCACTTCCGCGTGCGCGGCCTGTTCGACCTGTACTGCACCCAGGGCCCGGCCACCACCGCGCCGTTCCGCGAACTGGCCGCGCAGGCCGGGCATTTCGCCGTGGTCGAGACCGGCTGGCCCAAGCTCGACCCGTTGTTCCGCGACGACGACGGCGCTTCCGCCGGCTTGCGCGCGCCGGCCGGCGCGCGGCCGGTGGCGATGTTCGCCTCCACCTTCACCGAACGCCTGAGCGCGGCGCCGCACCTGTTCGACGCGATCGCCGCGCAGGTCGCGCGCGGCGATCGCTACTGGCTGCTGACCCTGCATCCCAAGTGCGCGCCGGAACTGTTCCAACGCTACCGCGCGCTGGCCGGCCCGAACGCGGCCTTCGTCGAGACCGAGCAACTGATCGCCGCGCAGCGCGCGGCCGACGTGCTGGTCGCCGACACCACCTCGGTGGTGTCGGAGTTCGTGGTCCAGCGCAAGCCGGTGGCGACCTTCCGCAACCGCGCGCCGAAACCGCACATGATCGACTTCGCCGATCCGGCGCAGTTGGAGCAGACATTGGCGCAGGCATTCGCGCCGACACCGCAGCTGCAGGCGGCGATCGACGCCTACGCCGACGCGATCCATCCGTACCGCGATGGCCGATCCTCGCAGCGGGTAATCGCGGCGACCGAGGATTTGCTTGCCGGCAAGCTCGGCGCGCTGCGCGGCAAACCGTTGTCGTCGTGGTGGCGGGGGCTGCAGATCCGGCGCGAACTGGGGTATTGGGGGCCGGGCGCGTGAGCGATGCCGTGCGAGCAGCGCGGCGTTGCTGCGGGCGTGCGGCCGTCATGCCGCAATCGTCGTAACCGGGTTGTCGCGGTCGCGGCTTGCGCCCTCCTACAGGGGCTTCGGCCGAATCGCATCCGACTGTGGCAGCGGCGCAAGCTGCGGCCGCGGCAACACATCCACGACGCCGGCCTGCGATCCGTCATTCCGGCAACAGCCGGAATCGATTTTGCCGTTGCCGTTGCCGTTGCCGTCGCTGTTCGCTCGGACGCATCTCCACGTAAAGCACACGTCCCGCAGCCCCGGAGGGCGTGCGCATGGATGCGCACGCGCGCCATGGGGCAGGATGCCCCTTATGGCGCGGCCCCGCGCCCGGTGCTGGACCTAGTGGCTCTTGATTCGAAACAGCAATGCCTTTTCTTTGGTTACTTTCTTTGTGGCTTTGGACAAAGAAAGTGACCCGGCCGCTTGCGGACGGAAGCTTTGGATGTTCGCTTGTCGTCAAGCGCACGCACACGCAAAGGTCGAACCCGCCGCGGCACGCCCCCTGTAGGAGCGGCGCAAGCCGCGACCGCGCCACCGCAGCGATTGCGAAGGTTTCGTC
>NZ_FNPT01000016.1 GCF_900107375.1 Lysobacter sp. yr284 | reverse complement strand
TCCAGATTTCGCCGAGCAGGCCCGGCGCGCACAACTGGCCGGCCGCATCGACGACGTACATCGTGGTGTTCGACACCGGCCGGCCGATCGACAGCCGCCCGGCCGCCAGTTCGGCGTCGTCGGCCGCCGGCATCCAGGCCGAGGACAGCACCGTGGTCTCGGTCGGGCCGTAGGCGTTGACGTAGCGGCCGCGCGCGCTCCAGGTGCGCGCCAGTTCCACGGTCGGGGCCGAGCCGGCGGTGAGGATGCTCAGGGTCGCCGGCACCTGCGCGGGGTCGATCTGCTGCAGGTACGCCGGCGGGAACGCGGCGAAGGCGATGGCGTGCTCGCCCAGGTACGCGGCCAGCGCGCGCGGTTCCTGGATCAACTCGTCGGACAGCAGGTGCAAGGTCGCGCCGACCAGCAGCGCGCCGAAGATCTCGCCGATGGACGCGTCGAAGGTGTGCGGGGCGAACTGGGTGAAGCCCTGGCCGCGGCCGTACAGCCCGGCACCGCCGAGCCACAGGCTGAAGTTGACCAGGTTGCGGTGGCTCAGCGCGACGCCCTTCGGCGTGCCGGTGGTGCCGGAGGTGTAGATCAGGTAGGCGGTGCTGTCGCTGCTTTGCGGCTCGATGTCCGACGTCAGCAACGCCGCGTCGTCGCTGGTCCCGGCGGAAACCTCGACATCGTCGAGGCACAGCGCGGTCAGCGCGGTGCCCTCCACCAGCCCGGCATGCGCGCGCTTGGTCAGCAGGCGCGCGATACCGGCATCGCCGGCGATGAACGCCAGACGCTCGGGCGGGCAGTCCAGCGCCACCGGCACGTAGGCCGCGCCGGCGCGCATGATCGCCAGGATCGCGGCGATCAGCTCCGGTTCCTTCGGCAGCGCCAGCGCGACCCGGTCGCCCGGACGCACGCCGCGGCGGCGCAGCCACCCGGCGATCTGCGCGACCCGCGCCGACAGCCGCTTCCAACTCCAGCGCTCGGCGCCGGAGACGATCGCATCGTCCTCGCCGAGCGCCTCGGCCTGCTGCTGGAATACCTCGTGCGCGCACCGTTGCAGCGGGTAATCGACCTCGCTGCGGTTCCACTCGCACACCGCGCGCTCGCGCTCGGCCGCGCTCAGCGGCGACAGCTGGCCCACGCGCTGGTCGAACCCGTTGGCGACGCCGGCCAGCAGGTGGCCGAGGCGGTCGAGCATGTCGCGCGCGGCCGCGTCGCCGAACTGGCGGCTCTGGTAGGCCAGCTTGAGGGTCAGGCGCGGGCCCGGGTAGACGATCAGGTTCAGCGGGAAATCGCTGCGCTCCACCCCGCGCGCGTCGAGCACGCGCAGCTGCTGCCCGTCCATGCTCGGCAGGCTGCGGTCGAGCGGGAAGTTCTCCACCACCACCAGCGCGTTGAACAGCGCCTGGCCGGCGCGCGCGCCGCAGGCGCGCTGGATCGCCGCCAGCGGCAGGAAACCGTGGTCGCCGTGGTCGAGCTGCATCGACTGCACCTGGCGCAGCCACGCCGACAGCGTCTGCGCCGGATCGATGCGCAGGCGCAGCGGCAACGAGTTGATGAACAGGCCGACCATGCGCTCGATCCCGTCGAGCTCGGGCGGACGGCCGCTGGTGGTGTAGCCGAACAGCACCTCCTCCTCGGCGCTGTACTTGCTTTGCAGCAGGCCCCACGCGGCCAGGATCAGCGTGCCCAGGCTGACGCCTTCGTGCTTGAGCGCGCGGCCGAGCTGCGCGGTCAGCGCGACCGGCAGCTCCAGCACGTGCGCGCGCTGCTCGCCGGGGCCGGCGGTGTCGGCGTCGGCTTCGTCGTCCAGGCGCGCGCTCAGCGCCGCGCTGGCGGCCAGCGGCAGGCCGTCGAGGTAGCGCTGCCAATAGTCCGCGGCGGCCTGATGGTCGCGCGATTCCAGCCATGCGATGTAGTCGCGGTACGGCGGCGGCGCGGCGTTCTGATCATGGCCGGCGTAGACCTGGAACAGCTCCTGCGCCAGCAGGCCCATCGACCAGCCGTCGATCAGCGCATGGTGGTGGGTCCAGGCCAGGCAATGGCGGCGCGCGTCCAGCCGCGCCAGCAGCACCCGCATCGGCGGCGCTTCGCCGAGCGCGAACGCGCGCCGGCGTTCGCCGTCGAGCACGCGTTCGAGTTCGCTCTGGCGTTGGTCGTCGGCCAGCGCGCTCAGGTCGAGCTCGCGCCACGGCAGCGCGACCTCGCCCATCACCGCCTGCAGCAGGCGGTCGCCGCCCAGGTCGAGGAAGGCCGTGCGCAGCACCGGATGGCGCCGCACCAGCTCGACCCAGCTCGCGCGCAGGCGCTGCGGATCGGCGCCGTCCAGTTCCAGCCGCAGCTGGGTCAGGTACAGGCCGTCCGGGTTGGCGCCGTCGCTCATCAGCAGCAGGCCTTGCTGCATGCCGGTGCACGGGTACAGATCCTGCAGCGTCGGGTACTGCCGGCGCAGGTCCTGCAGCTCGGCCGGGGTGCAGTCGGCCAGCGACCACGCCGGCGCGGCCGCGTCGTCGCCGCCCTCGCCCACGCCGGCGCCCGGGCCGCCTTCGTCGTCGGCGATCTCGGCCAGCGTGCGTTCCAACTGCGCGGCCAGCGCGGCGATGGTATCGGCCTGGAACTGGCGCTCGCTGTAGTCGATGCGCACGGTCAGCGCGCCGTGCTCGACGCCGCCTTCCACGCCCAGCGCGTGGCTGCGGCGGCGACGCGCGCCGATGCGGCTGCCGCCGCGGTCCGGGTCGAACGCGCCGAGGTAGTTGAACAGCACCTGCGAGTCGCGACCCGCGCGCGCCTGCTCCAGGTCTTCGTCGCGGGCCAGTTCGTTCAACACCCCAAAGCCGATACCGGCGTGCGGCACCGCCGCCAGCGCGGCGCCGGCGGCGCGCAACTGCCCGCGCAGGTCGGCGCGCAAACCCTCCAGGCGCAGCGGGTACAACGCGGTGAACCAGCCCACGGTCTGGCTCAGGTCCACGCCGTCGAAGCCGGGCACCCCGCTCAGATCCGGACGGCCGTGGCTTTCCAGGTCGATGCGGATCGCATCGACCTGCTGCCACTGGCCCAGCGCGCGGCCCAGCGCCGCGGTCATCAGCTCGTGGATGCGCAGGCCGTGGCGCGCGGTGGCCTGGTCGAGCAGGCGCCGGGTCAGCGCCGGCGACAGGCGCAGTTCGTGCGTGCGGCTGCTGGCCTGCGTCGGCGCCTCGTCGTCGCCGTCCAGGCGCAGCGCCGCCGCCGGCGCGCGCAGCTGGTCCAGCCAATAGCGCTTCTCGGCGTCGATCTCGCCGCTGTAGGCGTAGTCGTGCAGGCGCGCGGCCCAATCCTGGTAGCCGGTCGCGCCCTTGCGCGCCAGCCGCACCGCTTCGCCGCGGCCGAGCTGGTCGAGCGCGGTGGCCAGATCGTCGGCCAGCACCTGCCACGACACCACGTCCACCACCAGGTGGTGCATCACCCACAGCAAGCGCGAACCGTTGGCGTCGCGCAGCCACAGCCAGCGCAGCAGCCGGCCCTGCTTGACGTCGAGCTCGGCCATCGCCGCATCGACCTGCGCCTGCACGTGCTCGCGCGCGGTCGCCGGCGCCTGCGCGGCATCGGCGTCGATCTCGACCAGAGCCTCGTCCCAGGCCTCGGCCGACAAAGCCTCGGCGCGGTACTGCGCCATCCAGCCGCCGGCGCTTTCGCGGAACTTCAGCCGCAGCGCGTCGTGGCGGGCCACGATCGCCTGCAGCGCGGCCTGCAGCTGATCGCGGCCGATGCCTTCGGCCAAAGGCACGTCGGCGTACTGCACGTAGCGGCCGTGCTCGTGGCGGTCGGCTTGCAGGAAGCGCCACTGGATCGGCACAAGACGTTGCTCGCCCGCAGCCAGAGCCGTCGCATCGATGCAAACCGCTCGATTCGGATGGTTCGCGCCAAGCGTTAGTCGCCCGGTCCGTTGCCCTGTTGCAGGCGCAAGCGCACCGTCCATGGCCTCGCTACGATCGGCACTACGATGCGTCCCCTCCGGCACGCAGGGCGTGAGGCTCACCATGACAGCTCCATTGTCATCAGATTGAAGCCTTCGACCGAATCGCCCAGGTCTCGCGGACAGTCGTCAGCCGTTCGATGCGTACCGCTTTTCGGACTCTATCGGGCGTACCTCGTCGTTGTAACTGTACGGTCGCCAGGACAGGTCGAGCCCCGAGGGCACGCTATCGCAGACCGACGTCCCGATAGCTACAGCGCGCTCGCAAAGAAAGAAGACCGTGATCGCACTGCGCCGTGCGCAAGATTCCGACGCCGGAAAAACAAAAAAGGGCTCCGAAGAGCCCTCTTTCTTGCGTTCGCTTGCAGATTCGAGCGCCGCTTACCAACGCGCGGCGTCCTGGCAACGATGTTCTGGTCAACCCATCGCCGGTTTATCGAGACCTGGATCGCAACTTAGCAAGTTCTGCACAAGCATCCATGCTGCGCCGACTCGACCGCCCTCACCCGCACTTGGAATACCCGCAATTCAGGCACGTCGCGCAGCCGTCCATGATCACCACCGCCTTGGTGCTGCACTTGTGGCACATGGTCGCGCTGGGCGGGAAGCTGGCGCCGTCGCCGGTGACGGTCACGTCCTCGTTGCGCGGGGCGACTACGGCGATCGAGGCGCCGGCGTCAGGGTTTTTTTTTGAGCGTTCTTCGTACGCGCGACGCTTTTCGGCGATCAATTCGCGGTGGGAGTCGCTCATTTCCGGGTCGTGGATCATGCCGATCGACTTGAGGTGGTCTTCGACGATCGCGCCGAGTTCGGCCACCAGCGAGGGCATGTACACGCCGCCGGCCTTGAAGTAGCCGCCGCGCGGGTCAAACACGGCCTTCATCTCGTCGACCAGGAAGGTCACGTCGCCGCCCTTGCGGAACACCGCCGACATGATGCGCGTGAGCGCCACGATCCACTGGAAGTGGTCCATGTTCTTGGAGTTGATGAAGATCTCGAACGGACGGCGCGATTCGTGTTCGGTGCCGGCGTTGAGCACGATGTCGTTGATGGTCACGTACAGCGCGTGCTCGAACAGCGGCGATTTGATCTTGTAGGTCGAGCCGATCAGGATCTCGGGGCGCTCGATGCGTTCGTGCATCTGGATCACGTCGGCGGTCGGCAGTTCTTCCGCCTTCGCCGAGGCGGCGCTGGCGGCGGCGGCTTTTGCCGCTTCCTTGGCCTTGTCGTCCGGCGTGACCACGCTGTAGCCCTTGATTTTCTTTTCGATCTTGACGGCCATCGGCCCGACTCCTGCGTTGCTGCGCTGCTGGTGCTGATTGGGGGAACATCGTTGCCGGGCGGAACCGCCCTGCCCCCTCCCGCCTTGCGACGGGAGAGGGACTCAGGCCTGCCTGGCCGGGGCGCGCTTGGCGAAGGCGCGCCCGGCCAGGGCCGGGCTCAACGCCGGGCGGTCTTCTTCGCGGCCTTCTTCGCCGGGGCCTTCTTCGCGGCCTTCTTGGCGGCGGCCTTCTTCACCGCCTTCTTGGCCGGGGCCTTCTTGGCGACCGCCTTCTTCGCGGCCTTCTTCGCGGCCTTCTTGGCCGGGGCCTTGGCCGCGACCTTCTTGACAGCCTTCTTCACCGCTTTCTTGACCGCGGCCTTCTTGGTCGCGACCTTCTTGGCGACTTTCTTGGCCGCCTTCTTCGCGGTCTTCTTGGCCGCGGCCTTCTTGCCGGTGGCCTTGGCCTTGAGCGCGCTCACTTCCTTCTTGGCGTCGGCGCTGGCCTTGGCCAGTTTCTTCTTGGCGGTGCCGACGGCCTTCTTGGCGGCCTTGCGGGCGCGGGTGGCGGTCTGCTTGACCGAAGCCACCGCTTCCTCGGCGCGCGTGGCGATGGCGCTGCCGAGGTTGCTCGCGGTTTCCTTCACGTTCTCCGCCGCCTGGGTCAGGGTCGCGGTCACTCCGTTACCGTTGCTCATTGGTGCCCTCCTGGTGGGCTGTGTCTTGGCGTACGCATGGTCAGGTGCAGCAATCGGGGTGTTGCCGGAGTGATGCTATACCCGCGGCGCGCGATAAAAACAGAGGGCGCGCGCCGCTTTCGACCGACGGCGCGAGCGCGGCGGCGGATCGCGGTCCGCGTCCGGATTCCCCGCCGCGGGCCGCGGTTTCGCGCGCGGCCGCCTGAACGGGAACGCCCGCCTCGCGCTGGCCGGCCCAAGGCCGGCCGCGCGCGGCGGGCGCGCCTTCAGAACTTGCCGTAATACCCTTCCTTCAAGGCGTCGAACAGGTTCGCGGCGGTGTGCATCTCGCCGTCGTATTCGATCTGCTCGTTGCCCTTGACCTCCAGCACGCTGCCGTCCTCGAGCTCGAAGCGGTAGGTGGTGTTCTCCAGGTCCGCTTCCTTGACCAGCACGCCCTGGAAGGCGGCCGGGTTGAAGCGGAAGGTGGTGCAACCCTTGAGGCCCTGCTGGTGGGCGTAGCGGTAGATGTCCTTGAACTGCTCGTACGGGTAGTCCGTGGGCACGTTCGCGGTCTTGGAGATCGAGGAGTCCACCCACTTCTGCGCGGCGGCCTGGACGTCGACGTGCTCCTTCGGCGAGATGTCGTCGGCGGCGATGAAGTAGTCGGGCAGCTTGGCCTCGGGCTCGTCGCTGAACGGCATCGCCCGGGCGTTGATCAGCTCGCGGTAGGCCAGCAGCTCGAAGGAATAGACGTCGACCTTTTCCTTGGACTTCTTGCCTTCGCGGATCACGTTGCGGCTGTAGTGGTGGGCGAAGGACGGCTCGATGCCGTTGGAGGCGTTGTTGGCCAGCGACAGCGAGATGGTCCCGGTCGGGGCGATCGAGCTGTGGTGGGTGAAGCGCGAACCGGTCTCGGCCAGTTCCTCGACCAGTTCCGGCGCCGCCTCGGCCACGCGCTGCATGTAGCGCGAATACTTGGCGTGCAGCACCTTGCCCGGGATGTCCTGGCCGACCTGCCAGCCGTCGCGCTTCATCTCCGGACGCTTGCGCAGCATCTCGGCGGTGACGGCGAATATCTCGTCCATGATCGGCGCGGGGCCCTTCTCCTTCGCCAGCGCCAGGCCCATCTCCCAGCCGGCCACGGCCATCTCGCGGGCGATGCGCTCGGTGAACTCGCACGACTCGGCCGAGCCGTACTTCATCTTCAGCATGGTGACGGTGCTGCCCAGGCCGAGGAAGCCCATGCCGTGGCGGCGCTTGCGCACGATCTCGTTGCGCTGCTGCTCCAGCGGCAGGCCGTTGACCTCGACCACGTTGTCGAGCATGCGGGTGAACACGCGCACGACTTCCTTGTATTCCTCCCAGTCGAACTCGGCCCGGTCGGTGAAGGCGTTGCGCACGAACTTGGTCAGGTTGACCGACCCCAGCAGGCAGGCGCCGTACGGCGGCAACGGCTGCTCGCCGCAGGGATTGGTGGCGCGGATGGTCTCGCACCACCAGTTGTTGTTCATCTCGTTGACGCGGTCGATCAGGATGAATCCGGGCTCGGCGTAGTCGTACGTCGAGACCATGATCATGTCCCACAGGTGGCGCGCGCGGATGTGGCCGTAGATCTTGCACGCCACCAGGCCGTCGTCGCGGACGATGTAGTTGCGGTGGGTCGGCCAGTCGCGCCAGACCACGGCGTTGGCGTCGTCCAGGTCGAGGTCGCCGCGCTCCTTGATGTTGACCGGGAACACCAGCGGCCAGTCGGCGTCGCTGTCGACGGCTTCCATGAAGCCGTCGGTGATCAGCAGCGACAGGTTGAACTGGCGCAGGCGGCCGTCTTCGCGCTTGGCGCGGATGAAGTCCTTCACGTCCGGGTGGCTGACGTCGAAGGTGCCCATCTGCGCGCCGCGGCGGCCGCCGGCGGAGGAGACGGTGAAACACATCTTGTCGTAGATGTCCATGAAGGACATCGGGCCGGACGTATAGGCGCCGGCGCCGGCGACGAACGCGCCGCGCGGCCGCAGGGTCGAGAATTCGTAGCCGATGCCGCAGCCGGCCTTGAGGGTCAGGCCCGCTTCGTGGACCTTCTCCAATATCCCGTCCATCGAATCCTCGATGGTGCCCGAGACCGTGCAGTTGATCGTCGAGGTGGCCGGCTTGTGTTCCAGCGCGCCGGCGTTGGAGGTGATGCGGCCGGCGGGGATGGCGCCGCGGCGCAGCGCCCAGACGAAGCGCTCGTACCAGTACTGCTGCTTCTCGGCGTTGGGCTCGGCGTCGGCCAGGGCCCGCGCCACGCGCTGGTAGGTGCCGTCGATGTCGGCATCCACCGGGTCCCCCGACTTGGTCTTGAGCCGGTACTTCTTGTCCCAGATGTCCTGGGACGCGGGCTGCAGCGCGATTTCCTGCTCTGCCGCCGGGTTCTTGACCGCCTCGAGGCGCACGGTGCTCATGCCTGTTTCGTCTCCTTCAATGGCGGCGGGCCGTTGGGTTGCGCCCGCCGCCGGTGGTTTCTTTGTACGAGGTAACCGGGGGATGGTCGTGTCGCGCCGTGCCGGGTCAAGGGCACGGTGTTGCGTTCGCTACGTCGTTGACGCTGGATCGGTGAAGCGGGTCGAACCGGTAATCGGGACGTTCTTCTTGTGTCCCGGGACGTAGCCCCTCACTGACGTGTTGTGTATCGATTCACGTGTGTAGGAGTCGTCGCGGGTTGTCGCATCCGCTCGGGCGGCAGGAGCCCGGCGCGGGGTCGTTCGCGGCCCGTCGTCAGCCCCCCGCCGACGACGATGCCCACGGCGCGTTGGCTTACGCGCCGCGTGTGGCCATGGGTGTGTTTGCGAGGTTCGCGTCCGCTCTCGTCATGAGCATGTCCTGCCTCAAGGAGACGTGAAGACTTTCCCAAGCCGAACCCCTACGCTTGGGCTCCCTCCGCGGGGCCGACCACTACATGTTGTGGCCTCGCAGGGGACTCACGCTACGCCCGGCGTCTGCGGAAGTCAACGGCTTGTTGATGACTATCACGCTTCGGCTGTCATCGCAGCGACCCGGATCGCAGCCTGGGCGAAGCCGCTCCGCGGCGCCGCCGCGCCGCGCCGGTGCGCGCCGGCACGAATCGGGCGCGCGCATCGCCACAACGGCCACTTCATCGGTTATTTATTGCCGCTCTCCAACACTGCAATTCGGTCCGACGGCCGCCGCCGTGCGGAACGCGGCGCGCCCGGCGCGGTCCAAGCCCGGCGCGGCGCGCTCCAGACCGGGCGCCGCCGCGTCGATCGCCCCCGTTTCGCCGTCGTCACCGCACCGCCCCTTCTTCCACGCACTTCCGGAACCGCGACACGATGCGTCCCTTGCCGACCCTGCTGACCCTCGCCCTGGCCGCCGCCTTCGGCGGCTTCGCCGCCACCGCCATCCGCGAAGGCCTGGAAGCGCCAGCGCAGGCCGCGCCGCTGCCGATGCCCTCGATCACCGTGCCGGCCGCGGCCGCGCTGCCGGCCTCGGTCGCCGGCCAGGCGCTGCCGTCGCTGGCGCCGATGCTGCAGCGGGTGACCCCGGCCGTGGTCAGCGTGCACACCAAGCAGACCGTGCGCATCCGCAACCCGTTCGCCAACGATCCGATCTTCCGCCGCATGTTCCCCAACATCCCGCAGGAGCGGATCAACGAATCGCTGGGCTCGGGCGTGATCGTCGACGCCAAGAACGGTTACGTGCTGACCAACCATCATGTGATCGAGGGCGCCGACGAGGTCTCGGTGACCCTGGCCGACGGGCGCACGGTCAAGGCCGAGTTCCTGGGCTCGGACCCGGACACCGACGTGGCGCTGATGCGCATTCCGGCGCAGAACCTCAGCGCGATCTCGCTGGCCGATTCCGACGGATTGCGGGTCGGCGACTTCGTGGTCGCGGTCGGCAACCCGTTCGGCATCGGCCAGACGGTCACCTCCGGCATCGTCTCGGCGGTCGGCCGCAGCGGCCTGCGCGGGCTGGGCTACCAGAACTTCATCCAGACCGACGCCTCGATCAACCCGGGCAATTCCGGCGGCGCGCTGGTCAACCTCAACGGCGAGCTGGTCGGCATCAACACCGCCAGCTTCAACCCGCAGGGCAGCATGGCCGGCAACATCGGCCTGGGCTTCGCGATCCCGGTCAACCTGGCGCGCAACATCAAGGACCAGCTGATCGCCAACAACGGCGTCGTGCGCCGCGGCACCCTGGGGCTGGAATCGCAGGACGTGACCCCGCAGCTGGCGGCAGCGCTCAAGCTGGCCGAGCCGCGCGGCGCGCTGGTCTCGCGGGTGTTCGCCGGCAGCGCCGCGGCCGCGGCCGGGCTGCGCGCCGGGGACGTGATCCTGTCGGCCAACGGCCAGCGGGTCGACGGCCGCGACGCGCTGCGCAACTTCGAGGGCCTGCAGTCGATCGGCAGCAAGATCGCGCTGGAAGTGCGCCGCGAAGGCCAGGCACTGCAGCTCAACGCGACCCTGCGCGAGCAGCCGCGCTCGATCGACGGCGGCGAACTCGATCCGCGCCTGGCCGGCGCCAGCTTCGGCGAGCTGCCCGAGCGCCTGCGCCAGTCGGGCCTGTCCGGCGTGGTGGTGGAAAGCGTGGCCCGCGGCAGTCGCGCGGCGGCCAACGATTTGCGCAAGGACGACATCGTTCTTGCGGCCAGCAGCGGCAACTTCGACGATCTCCCGGGCTTCCGCGCAAGCTTCACGCGCGCTCCGGCACAGTTGCTGCTGCGCGTGCAGCGCGGCAACAGCGTCGGCAACCTAGCCCTGCGCTAAAGGCCGGCCTCGTGGCGATGCACGCAGGCCGTTAACATCGGCCCGCTAAGATCGACCCGCAAGCGCGGCCCGCAGCGGCCGCCGCGCACCACCCCGTTCATCGCCGTCGAGGGCAGCGGTATCGCCCGGACCTGGCACGGCTCGCCGAACCCGGGACCTGTTCCGCGGTTCATTCCTGCAGCACTACGGAGCAACACGGAGGAAACACCATGACCCCCACCTCGACCGATAACGTCAAGAGCAACCTCGGCCAGGCCGGCGGCCACCTCAAGCAGGCCGCCGTCGATGCCGGCGACGCCATCCGCAGCGCGGCCGGCGTGGCCGGCGAAGAGCTGAAGGTCGGCAAGGCCAACGTCAAGTCCGACCTCGCCGACAGCGCGCTGGCCGGCATCGCCGCGGCCGAGCACGCCGGCGGCGCCGCGCGCGAGCAGGTCGATGCGCTGATGGACAAGGGCCGCGACCTGATCGAAAGCGCCGCCGAGCTGGTGCGCGAGCGTCCGCTGGCGTCGTTCGGCGTGGCCTTCGCTGCCGGTTTCATCATCGCCAAGCTCGCCCGCAGCGGCGACAAGTGAGCGCAGGCGACGCGCCCCACGGCGAGCAGGCGCGCGCCGCAGGTCCCGACGGCGGCGAGCCCCGACAGGGGCCGCTGCCGATCGACGAGGCGGTGCGCGAGATCGGCGAGGCGGGCCGCGAAGGCCTGTCCGCCGCGCTCGACACCGGCCGCGCGCTGCGCGGTCTGCTGATCGCCGATCTCGCCCTGGCCCGCAGCGCGCTGGGACGGGCGCTGATGTGGGTGGCGGTGGCGATCGTGTTCGGCGCGTCGTCGTGGCTGTTGCTGATGGCGGCGCTGATCGCGCTGCTGCAGGGCGCGTTGGGCTGGTCGTGGCTGGCCTCGATGTCGGCCGCGGCCGGTTTGAGCCTGGTGGTCACCGCGATCGGCGGCTGGCAGGCGCTGCGTTATTTCGAACACACCCGGCTCTCGGCGACGCGGCGGCAGTTGCGGCGGATGGGGCTGGGCCACGACGACGACGATGACGACGACCGGGGCGCCGGCGCGCATCGGCAGGAGGCGCGATGAGCCGGTTCGATCGCCTGCAGCGGCGCGTGGACAAGCGCGAGCGGCTGCTGGAAGGCCGTTATGAGCAAGTGCAGGTGCGCAAGCAGGTGTTGCAGCGTTCCTGGCGCGAGGCGTGGACGCCGGGGCGGATCGTAATCGCCGGGCTGGTGTCGGGCTTCTTCATGGGCCGCGCCGAGCCGGTCAAGATCGCGGTCAAGAGCGGCAACCTGATGCAGATCGTGAGCCTGTTGTCGGGGCTGTTCGCCGGCGCCGGCGCGCAGGAAGCGGCCGACCAGGCGGGGCAAGCCGCCGGCCAGGCCGGGCGCGCGGCGCGCGCGGCGGATCAAGCCGCCGACGGCGCGCAGGCGGCGGCGCGCGACGCGGCTTGATTCGAACGAGCGCGACGTAAGCGGCGTGGTCGCTGATTAGTTGGGGGGCTTCGGACGTCGTCCGGGGCGAGGCAAGATTTTTCGTGTGTCCGCCTCTTAGGCAGGGGGCGAGACTTCGGACCTGCGGACCTTGGCCCGGGGAAGCTCCCCGCCGGCTAGGGCCTGCGGCAAACGCCGGCGGGGAGCTTCCCCGGGCCAAGGTCCTCCACCTCTATCGATTCCCGCCTCGTTGCAGGCCGCACGCGTCGCATTGACGCGTACGCACATCGATGCGCCGGGCACTACACGCAGCACTCCTCCAAGCCGCCTCCCACGAAGCCGCAGCATCGGGCCTGCGGGAGTCCCTCCCGGGCCTTTGCCGCAGGCCTTGGCCCGGGAGGGACTCCCGCAGGCCCGATGCCCCGCGCAAGCCCCGCCAAGCCCGACACCCCGCGCAAGCCCCGCCAGCCAAGAAATCGCGCTGGCGCCTACACACGCAAGAGCGCACAGTTTGCGCCGGCTCACCGCACGCTGCCGCCTTGACCCCGTCCGACTCCGATTCCAACCCGCCGGCCCCCGCCGTCCCATCGCCCGCCAGCGAATCCGCGGCGACGCCTGCGCCGCCGCGCCCGCGCGGCCCGGTCTCGCTGCTGATCCTGGCCACCCTCGCCCTGGGCTACACCTTGTGGGCGGCGCAGGAACTGCTGCTGCCGATCCTGCTGGCCGCGTTCTTCGCCCTGGTCGGCAATCCGATCCTGCGCCTGCTCGGCAGGCTGCGCCTGCCGCGGCTGCTGGCGGCGCTGCTGGTGCTGGCCGGCGGCCTGGCCGTGGCCGGCGCGCTGACCCTGCAGTTGGCCGAGCCGGCCGGCGAGTGGGTGCGCCAGGTGCCCAAGGAACTCAAGCAGGTCGGCCCCAAGCTGCGGCAGATGACCAAGCCGTTCCAGGACGCCAACCGCGCCGCGCAGAACTTCGCCCGCGCCGCCGGCGGCGAGAACACCGCCAAGCCGGTGCAGGTGGTCAAGACCGAACTCGACGATCCCTACCGCGCGCTGACCTCCACGCCCAAGCGCGTGGCCCAGGTGCTGGCGGTGGTGCTGCTGACGTTCTTCTTCATGGTGTTCGGCGAGTCGCTGCAGCGCAACGCGATCGCGCTGTTGCCGGGCCAGCAGCAGAAGAAGCTGACCATCGACATCCTGCATTCGATCGAGCGCGAGATCTCGCGCTACGTGCTCACCATCAGCCTGATCAACACCGGCCTGGGGCTGGCCCTGGCCGGCGCGCTGTACGCGCTGGGCACGCCGCTGCAGGAGGCGCTGCTGTGGGGCACGATGGCGGCGCTGCTGAACTTCGCCCCGTTCGTCGGCCCGCTGATCGGGGTGGCGGTGATGCTGGTGATGGGCCTGGTCGCGTTCGACCAGCTGTGGCCGTCGCTGCTGCCGGCCGGGCTGTACCTGGGCCTGCACACGATCGAATCGCAGGTGGTCACGCCGCTGGTGCTGGGCCGGCGCATGCGCCTGTCGCCGCTGGTGCTGATGCTGGCGCTGATGTTCTTCGGCTGGCTGTGGGGCATCGTCGGCCTGCTGCTGGCGGTGCCGCTGCTGGTGTGCGTGAAGCTGGTGCTGGCGCGGATCCAGGGCCTGGAAGGCTGGGCGCGGCTGCTGGAATGAGCGGCGCGTGATCCTCGCCGCCGACGTGCACTACTTCGACGGCCGCGCGCGCGCGGCCGCGGTGCTGTTCGCCGACTGGGGCGACGCGTGCGCGGCGACGACGCTGACCGCGGACATCGACGCGGTCGCCGACTACGAACCCGGCGCGTTCCACCGCCGCGAACTGCCGTGCCTGGCCGCGTTGCTGGCGAAGCTGGACGCGCCGCCGGACTGCATCGTCGTCGACGGCCACGCCTGGCTCGACGGCGCCGGCCGCCCGGGCCTGGGCGCGCAATTGTGGGAATCATTGCAGCGCCGGGTGGCGGTGGTCGGCGTGGCCAAGACCCGCTTCGTCGACACCCCGGCCGAGGCCGAGGTGGCGCGCGGCGCCGGCACCCGGCCGCTGTACGTGACCGCGGCCGGCCTGGACCCGGCGCTGGCGCGCGCGGCGGTGGCGCGCATGGCCGGCGCGCACCGGCTGCCGGACTTGCTCAAGCAGGCCGACCGGCTGGCGCGCGGCGGCTGAACGCGGCGATCGCCGCGCTCGGCGACGCGCGTCGTCCATCGGCGCGGACGCGGCAGGCTAAAATGGCCGCCATGAGCTTCCCAGTCCGCGCCATCACCCTGGACCTCGACGACACCATCTGGCCGATCGCGCCGGTGATGGTGCGCGCCGAGGCGGTCCTCGACCAATGGCTGCGCACGCATGCGCCGCGCACCGCCGCGCTGTACCCGATCGACGCGGTGCGCGCGCTGCGCGACCGCATCGCCGGCGAACGCCCGGACCTGGCCCACGACTACACCACCCAGCGCCGGCTGACCCTGCAGCACATGCTGCGCGAGTCCGGCGACGACCTCGGCCTGGCCGAGCCGGCGTTCGACGCCTTCTTCGCCGCGCGCTGCGAAGTCGAACACTACGCCGACAGCGAGGCCGCGCTGGCGCGGCTGGCCGCGCGGGTGCCGCTGGCGGCGCTGAGCAACGGCAACGCCGACCTCAAGCGGATCGGGCTGATGCCGCTGTTCCGCTTCCAGCTCGGCGCGCGCGAGCACGGCCGGGCCAAGCCCGACGCGAGCATCTTCCACGCCGCCTGCGCGCGGCTGGAGTTCGAGCCGGCGCAGGTGCTGCACGTGGGCGACGACATCGAGATGGACGTCGTCGGCGGCCGCGGCGCCGGCCTGCGCACGTGCTGGATCAACCGCGAGGCGCGCCAGTGGCCCGGCCAGCATCCGCGCCCGGACCTGGAATTTTCCACCCTCACCGAACTGGCCGACTGGCTGGATCGCACTTCCCTGGACCGCGCCGTCGTCGACGGCGCGTCCCGCACGGACACCACCTGCGCATGACCGAACCCCTGGGCTTCACCTCTTCCGCCAGCGGCGCCCTGCCGCTGGACCTGGTCGGCCGCGTCGACTTCGCCGCCTGGCGCGACGCGCTGCCGCCGGCCTCCGCCGCCTGGGTGCAGGCGCACGGCTTCGACGGCGCGCCGGGCACCGTGGTGCTGGTGCCCGGCCCCGACGGCGAACTGCTCGGCGCGGCGATCGGCATCGGCGATCCGCTCGATCCCTACTCCTACGGCCACGCGCCGTTCGCGCTGCCGGCGCGCAGCTGGCGCGCGCCGACCGGGCTGGGCCCGGGCGTGCGCGACGCGCTGCGCCTGGGCTGGGGCCTGGGCAGCTACCGCTTCGGCCGCTACAAGGCGCCGCCGCGCGCGCCGGCGCAGTTGCTGGCCGAGGGCTTCGACGACGAGGTCTTCGCCGTGCTCGCCGCCAGCGTGCGCGTGCGCGACCTGGTCAACACGCCGACCGAGCACATGGGCCCGGACGAACTGGAGCAGGTCGCGCGCGAGATCGCGCAGCGCCACGGCGCCAAGATCGAGGTGATCGCCGGCGACGAGCTGCTGGCGCAGAACTTCCCCGCCATCCACGCCGTCGGCCGCGCCTCGCACCGCGCGCCGCGCCTGATCGCGCTGGAATGGGGCGACGCCGCGCATCCGCACGTGGCCGTGGTCGGCAAGGGCGTGTGCTTCGACACCGGCGGCCTCGACCTCAAGCCGGCCGACGGCATGCGCTGGATGAAGAAGGACATGGGCGGCGCCGCGCACGCGATCGCCCTGGCGGAGCTGATCATGGCGCGCAAGCTGCCGTTGCGGATCACCCTGCTGGTGCCGGCGGTGGAGAACGCGATCGGCCCCAACGCGTTCCGCCCGGGCGAGGTGATCGCCACCCGCCAGGGCATCAGCGTGGAGATCGACAACACCGACGCCGAGGGCCGGGTGGTGCTGTGCGACGCGCTGGCCTACGCCGGCGAGCGCAAGCCGGCGCTGCTGCTCGACTTCGCCACCCTCACCGGCGCGGCGCGGATCGCACTGGGCCCGGACCTGCCGGCGCTGTACGCCAACCAGGACGCGCTGGCGCAGGACTGGCTCGACGCCGGCACGGCCCAGCGCGACCCGGTCTGGCGCATGCCGCTGTGGCGCCCGTACCTGCGCTACCTCACCAGCCACATCGCCGACATCGCCAACGGCGGCCCGTCGAAGATGGCCGGTTCGGTGACCGCGGCGCTGTACCTGGAGCGCTTCGTCCCCGCCGACCTGGCCTGGGCGCACCTGGACGTGTACAGCTGGAACGACGCGGACCGCCCGGGCCGCCCGGCCGGCGGCGAGGCCCAGGGCCTGCGCGCGGTATTCGCCATGCTCAAGGCGCGCGCGGCCGGCTGAGGCCGGCGGCGCGGGGGAACGGGCAATGACGTACCGATCGATATACATGGCGCTGGCGTTGGCCGCGGCGGCGGCGCTCGCGACCGGTTGCGCGGGCGCCGGGACGAAACGGGAGACGGCGGGCATGGCGAAGACGGACGAGACGGCGCGGATCGATTCGGGCCAGGCCGCTGCGAACCGGGCCGGCTCGCAGCCGGTCGCCCCGAACCAGGCCGAGGCGGTACCGGCGCGCCCGGCGCACTCGGAACTGGTGCGCTCGCCGCAGCCGTTGCCGGCCGACGACCGGCTCACGGTGTTCCTGGCCGGCAGCATCGACATGGGCGGCAGCGCCGACTGGCAGGCGCAGTTCGCGCGCGAGCTGGCCGACGAGGGCGTGGTGCTGCTCAACCCGCGCCGCGAGGACTGGAACCCGGCGTGGAAGCCGGTCGCCGAGGAACCCGAGTTCCGGCGCCAGGTCGAGTGGGAGCTCGCCGCCCTGCAACGCGCCGACGTGATCGCGATGTACCTGGCGCCGGGCTCGCAGGCGCCGATCAGCCTGCTCGAACTGGGCCTGCACGCCGGCTCGGGCAAGGTCCTGCTGGCCTGCCCCGACGGCTTCTGGCGCAAGGGCAACGTCGACATCGTCGCCCAGCGCTACGGCATCCCGCGCTACGACACCTTGCCGGCGCTGGTGCAGGCGGTGCGCGCGCGGCTGGCGGAACTGCGGCAGGCGCGGGCGCGCTGATCGCGGCCGGTTTTCGCGGCCCGGCCCGCCCGATGCGGACGCCAGCGGGGTTGCGCCGCGACGCTCCCCGGCCCTCATCCCCGCCAACGCAGGAATCCAGGGACTTCAGCGCCCTGCCTGGATAAAGCCCTGAATGCCCGCCTTCGCGGGCATGACGCTGGTCGGGCATGACGCTGGTGGAGTTGCGCCGCGACGCTCCCCGGCCTTCATCCCCGCCAACGCGGGGCGAAGCCGGCCACAAACTCCGGCGGATTCGCGCCACCCTGCCGACTCCCAGGCGCGCCTCCTGCCCCGCCGCGCTTTGCCGCTTCGGCCGTTGTCCTCTGCGCTCCCCGTATCGCGTTGATTCCTTTCGGTTCCGGGTCGCCCAGGGGACTGGCGCCGGCGCCATCGTTCATACAAAATGTGATTTGTGGCACATTAATTCAGTGTCATGAATCACTGAAGTCGGTCCAGGCCCCCGCGCCTGGGTCCAGGGCCGCCAGGCAGCCTCAGCGCCCGAACCTTCGCAGTAAGGCTCGCAACAGGGGAATCCATGAATCGCTCGACCCAATTCGGCCGCAAGGCCGGCGCGCTGCTGTGCGCTCTCGCGCTGGCGTTCGCCGGCAACGTCCTGGCCAGCGGCGCCACCACCCAGCGCCAGGCCAACGCCACCGGCGGCACCCTGACCGACGGCTCCGACGGCCTGCGCGTGACCTGGGGCAGCAACAGCCAGTTCCAGGTGCGGCTGGGCGGCGCCGACCAGGTCTACAACGCCGGCGCCACGCCCACCACCGGCAGCCTGTTCAACAGCGTCTACCTGCGGGTCGACCGCGGCAACGGCGCGGTGCGGGTCTACAACAACGCCAACAACGCCAACCAGGCCGCGTTCGCGCTGTTCACCCAGGTCTCGCAGAGCGCGCTGGCCGGCGCCGGCACCCCGGCGTCGCCGTACCAGACCACCACCGTGCTGCGGCCGAGCAACGCCGCCGACACCGGCATCACCCTGACCATCCTCGACAGCTACATCGTCCCGCAGGCCTGGTTCACCCGCCGGGTCTCGCTGAGCGGCATGCCCGCCAGCGGCGCGACGATCCGCTTCTACCAGAACGTCGATACCTACCTGCAGGGCGGCGACAACGGCCCGGGCTTCAGCCGCACCAGCCCCGGCAACACCACCAGCCGGCCCGACCTGGTCGGCGTCGCCAAGGGCACCCAGTTCGAAGCGCTGTGGTGGGAGCCCTCGTCGGGCACGCCGAACTGGGACCGCTACTTCAGCGGCAGCTACACCTTCCCGCAGTGGCAGATCTGCAACGGCGGCAACACCCAGACCGGCAACTGCACCACCGCCGGCGGCAACCTCAGCAACGCCATCGACACCAACGCCAACACCGACAACGGCATGGCGGCGCAGTGGAACATCCCCAGCGGCGCGTCCAGCTTCGTCGCCGAGTACCGGATCACCTTCGCGGTCAGTTCGGTCGACCTGGTCAAGCGCTTCGCGCCGGCCACGATCAACGTCGGCGGCGTGTCGACGCTGACCTTCGAGCTGACCAACAAGAGCGCCAACACCACCAACAGCATCCGCTTCACCGACACCCTGCCGGCCAACGTGGTGGTGGCGCCGACCCCGAACGTGCGCACCAACTGCCCGGCCGGCGGCGCCCTGAGCAACGCCCTGGGCAGCATGACCGTGACCGCCGCGGCCGGCAGCGGCTCGATCGCGGTGAACAACGCCACCGTCAACGGCGCGAACAGCAACGGCGGCCAGCTCGCCTGCCAGGTCGCCGTCGACGTCACCTCCGCCACCGTCGGCGTCTACCACAACACCAACGCCAGCATCGGCAACACCAACAACCTGGTGAACCTGGTCGGCGACGAAGTGCTGACCGTGGTGCAGCCGCAACTCACCGCCAGCAAGTCGGTCAGCGGCGCGCTCGCCGCCGGCCAGACCGGCGCGGCCGGCGACGGCTACTTCAGCATCGGCGTGCAGAACACCGGCAGCGGCGCGACCAGCGGCGCGATCGCCATCGCCGACACCCTGCCGGCCGGCTTCAGCCTGGTCTCGGCCTCCAGCGCGCAGGGCGCGGTGAACTGCGGCACCTTGCCGGCCACCGGCACGGTCAGCTGCAGCTTCACCCCGACCGCGCCGATCGCCGCCGGCGACAGCGCCAGCGTGCGCCTCAACGTCGCCATCGCCGCGACCGCGACCGGCTCGCCGGTGAACCACGTCGGCGTGGCCGGCGGCGGCGATCCCGATCCGCTGCCGGCCTGCCCGGCCGCCGGCAACGCGCAGTGCGCGCAGACGCCGGCGCCGATCGCGGTCAAGGTCAGCCTGAGCCTGGCCAAGAGCGAAGATCCGCTGTCTTCGACCTACACCCCCGGCGCCACCACCATCTACACCCTGCGCGCCTGCAACGACACCGGTCCGGCGGTGGCCAACGGCGCCACCCTCAGCGATCCGCTGCCCAACGGCGCGCGCCTGTCCGGTCCGTGGAGCTGCACCGGCACCGGCAACGGCATCTGCCCGGCCAACGGCGGCGCGACCGACGACGACGCGGTCAACATCGCCGGGCTGGTCCTGCCGGTGGGCGCCTGCATCAACGTGCGGGTGCCGGTGCGGTTCAATCCGAATCCGTCGGCGTACTGAGCCGACGCCGCGCGCCGCAGACGGCCGTCGCCGGGGGTCCCGGCGGCGGCCGTCTTGCGTTTCGCCGGCGCAACGCCGCGGCCGCGCGCCGCCATCGCCGGGGAGGGGGCCACGCCGCGGGCGTGACAAGTGTCAGCCGCGGCCGGCGACAGCGGCGCTGACAAAAACTGACTTTAAGCAGGTTGGATCGCGCGCGCGCCCCGGTCACACTAGGCGGCATCTGGCGTCTTGGTTGGGAACATGAGTGCATCCGCCGATCTGCTGAAGGAACTCCGCATCGACCGCAACCGCCCGCCGCCGCCGTCGGGGCCGGGCCGCGGCCTGATCGTCGGCGCGATCGTGCTGGTGCTGGTCCTGGCCGCGGTGGCCGGCTGGTTCGTGTTCGCCCGCAACGCCGGCGCCCAGGTCCGCACCGCCAGCGTCACCGCGATCGGCGCCGGCAGCGGCGGCGCGGGCGCCTCGGTGCTCGACGCCACCGGCTACATCGTCGCCCGCCGCATCGCCACGGTCTCGGCCAAGATCACCGGCAAGGTGCGCGAGGTGATGATCGAGGAAGGCCAGCGGGTCGAGGCCAACCAGATCATGGCCACGCTGGACCCGATCGACGCCAACGCCCAGCGCGAACTCAGCGCCGCCCAGCTCGCCGCCGCGCAGAGCGACGTCGCCCGGGTCCAGGCCCAGCTCACGGAGGCCGAGGCCAACGCCGGGCGCCTGTCCGGGCTGGCCCGGCAACAGCTGGTGTCGCGCTCGCAGTACGACCAGGCCGTCGCCCAGCGCGACTCGCTGCGCGCGCAGCTGCTGACCGCGCAGCGCAACGTCAAGGTGTCGGGCGATTCGCTGCGCATCTCCGACATCGGCGTGGACAACACCGTGGTGCGCGCGCCGTTCGCCGGCGTGGTCACCGCCAAGGCCGCGCAGCCGGGCGAGATCGTCTCGCCGCTGTCGGCCGGCGGCGGCTTCACCCGCACCGGCATCGGCACCATCGTCGACATGGATTCGCTGGAGATCGAAGTGGACGTCGGCGAGGCCTTCATCGGCCGGGTCCAGCCGAAGATGCCGGTCGAGGCCACCCTCAACGCCTACCCGGACTGGAAGATCCCGGCCGAGGTCATCGCCATCATCCCGACCGCCGACCGCGGCAAGGCCACGGTCAAGGTGCGCATCGCGATCAAGAGCCGCGACCCGCGCATCGTCCCGGACATGGGCGTGCGGGTGAGCTTCCTGGAAGCCGCCAAACCCGCCGGCGCGGCCCCCGCCAAGCCCAGCGCGATGCTGCCCAACGCCGCGCTGGCCCAGCGCGAGGGCAAGGACGTGGCCTTCGTGGTCGAGGACGGCAAGGTCCGCCAGGCCGCGCTGACCCTGGGCCGCAAGCTCGGCGACGACCGCGAGGTCACCGCCGGCCTGGTCGGCGGCGAGAACGTGGTGCTCGATCCGCCCGATTCGCTCGCCGACGGCGCCAAGGTGCGTGTCGAAAACGCCGGCGCCGATTCGTCGGATACGCAGTGACGCAACAACGACGCCGCCCGGCGGCGCCGAAGCGCACGATGCGCCTGCGCTGACGGCCGCGCGCCGCAGCGCACGCATCCAGGCAATCCCGCGCGGCCGCCATGGCGCCGCGCGCGCTCCACCGGTCCGCGACCGGCGCGCCCGCGCGCGCCCCGCCCTCCGCCGCACCGCTTCGCGCTGCACCGCTTCGATCCGCACCGCTTCGATCCGCACCGTTTCGATCCGCGCCGCTACCACCCGCGTCGCGCCCGCTCCCGTACCGATCCCGCATCCGCACACCCGAGGACGTCGAAGATGGACACCCTGGTTTCGATCAACCACCTCACCAAGACCTACCAGCGCGGCCCGGAAAAGGTCGAAGTGCTGCACGGCATCAACCTGGACATCGCCAAGGGCGACTTCGTCGCGCTGATGGGCCCGTCGGGTTCGGGCAAGAGCACCCTGCTCAACCTGATCGGCGGCCTGGACAACCCCAGCAGCGGCGAGATCACCGTCGAGGGCGAGCGCATCGACCGCATGAGCCCGGGCCAGCTGTCGCAGTGGCGCAGCCGCCACGTCGGCTTCATCTTCCAGTTCTACAACCTGATGCCGGCGCTGACCGCGCAGAAGAACGTCGAACTGCCGCTGCTGCTGTCGCCGCTCGACGGCGCCCAGCGCAAGCGCAACGCCGAGATCGCGCTGACCCTGGTCGGCCTGGCCGAGCGCCGCAGCCACCGGCCCAACGAACTCTCCGGCGGCCAGCAGCAGCGCGTGGCGATCGCCCGCGCGATCGTCTCCGACCCGACCCTGCTGATCTGCGACGAGCCCACCGGCGACCTCGACCGCCAGTCGGCCGAGGAAATCCTCAACCTGCTGCGCCTGCTCAACCGCGAACACGGCAAGACCATCGTCATGGTCACCCACGACCCGAAGGCCGCCGAGTACGCCACCCACACCCTGCACCTCGACAAGGGCACCCTGGTCGAGCAGCAGCCCGACGCGCACTGAGCCGGAGGGACGGGCCATGAAGTATTTCCATCTGATCTGGGCCGAGCTGATGCGGCGCAAGACCCGCACCGCGCTGACCCTGCTGTCGATCGTCGCCGCGTTCTTGCTGTTCGGCCTGCTCGACGGCGTGCGCGAGAGCTTCGACCAGGCCGGCAACAGCGCCAACGGCGCCAAGCGCCTGCAGACCGGCTCGCGGCTGTCGTTCATCCAGCCGCTGCCGATGTCGCTCAACGACCGCATCGGCCAGGTCCAGGGCGTGAAGCAGGTGTCCTACGCCAACTGGTTCGGCGGCGCCTACCAGGACCCGCACAACCAGATCTTCAGCTTCGCGGTGGCATCGAACTACCTCGACCTGTATCCGGAGATCCAGGTCGACAAGGCCCAGCGCAAGGCCTTCGACGAGACCCGCACCGGCGTGCTGGTCGGCGCGCAGCTGATGCAGCGCTTCGGCTGGAAAGTCGGGCAGAAACTGCCGCTGCAGTCGACCATCTTCCCCAACAGCGACGGCAGCAAGAACTGGAACTTCGACATCGTCGGCACGATCGCCGCCGCCGACAAGAAGACCGGCGGCTGGTACGACCAGATGGTGCTGCTGCACTGGAAGTACTTCGACGATTCCAACCCCTACAACCGCGGCCAGGTCGGCTGGTACATCACCGAAGTCGGCGACGTGAACCAGGCCGACCGCGTGGCCAAGGCCATCGACGCGATCTCGGCCAACTCCGACCACGAGAGCAAGACCCAGACCGAGGCGGCGTCGGCGGCGAACTGGATGAAGCAGATGGCCGACATCGGCCTGATCGTCGGCTCGATCATGGGCGCGGTGTTCTTCACCCTGGTGCTGCTGACCGGCAACACCATGGCCCAGGCGGTGCGCGAGCGCACCTCCGAGCTGGCCGTGCTCAAGACCATCGGCTTTCCCGACCGCAGCGTGCTGATGCTGGTGCTGGCCGAATCGGTGCTGCTGTTGCTGATCGGCGGCACCATCGGCGTCGCCCTGGCGCGGCTGATGGGCCCCGTCGTCAGCGCCGGCAGCCGCGGCGCGATCAATATCCCGCCGATCAGCGGCCACAGCTGGGCGCTGGCGGTGGGCCTGATGGTCGCCATCGGCCTGGTGGTCGGCGCGCTGCCGGCGATCCGGGCGATGCGCCTGAACATCGTCGACGCCCTGGCCGGGCGCTAACGGAGACCGCACATGAAGAAGCTCGTATCGTTCGGCCGCGGCCTGTTGACCGCGCTGGCGCTGATCGCCGGACTGGCCTTGTGGGCGGTGGCGCCGTGGCCGGTGCTGGTCGGCCTGGCGGCGCTGGTGGCGCTGTGGATGCTGCTGACCCGCAGCGGCCAGCAGGCCGCCTCGGTCGCCGGGGTCGGCATCAGCACGCTGCGCCAGCGCCTGGGTTCGTCGTCGGTGGTGGTGATCGGCATCGCCGGCGTGGTCGCGGTGCTGGTGGCGATGCTGTCGATGGCCGAAGGCTATCGCCAGACCCTGGCCCGCACCGGCAGCGCCGACACCGTGCTGGTGCTGCGCGGCGCGTCCGCGGCCGAGGTGATGTCGACCCTGGACCTGGCCAGCATCAACGTGATCGAACAGGCCCAGGGCATCGCCCGCGGCCCCGACGGACGCCCGCTGGCCTCGCCGGAGACCGTGGTCGCGGCCAACCTGCCGATCAAGGGCGGCGCGCCCGACCAGGACGGCAGCGTGCAGCTGCGCGGCGTCGGCGACCGCGCCTGGCTGGTGCGGCCGCAGGTCAAGATCGTGCAGGGCCGCAAGTTCGAGACCGGCAAGCGCGAGGTGGTGGTCGGCAGCGGCGCGCAGCGCCAGTTCGCCGGCCTGGAGGTCGGCAAGCAGATCCGCCTGGGCAGCGAGCAGTGGACCGTGGTCGGCACGTTCAAGTCCGGCGACGCGATGGATTCGGAAGTGTGGGCCGACGCCGAGATGGTCGCCGCGACCTACCGCCGCGGCGCCTCGCGCAACGCGGTGGTGGCCAAGCTGACCTCGGCCGGGCAGTTCAAGCCGTTCAAGGCCGCGCTGGCCGGCGACCCGCGCCTGCAGGTCGACGTCACCACCACCGCCGACTACTTCGCCAAGCAGTCCGAGGGCATGACCACGGTGATCCGGGTCATCGGCATCGTGGTCGGCTCGATCATGGCCATCGGCGCGGTGTTCGGCGCGCTGAACACCATGTTCGCCACCGTCGCCACCCGCGCGCGCGAGATCGCGACCCTGCGCGCGATCGGCTTCCGCGGCCTGCCGGTGGTGGTGGCGGTGATGCTGGAGACGATGCTGCTGGCCCTGGTCGGCGGCCTGATCGGCGGCGTGCTGGCCTGGGCGATCTTCAACGGCTACACCGCCTCGACCATCGCCGGCGGCGTCGGCCAGCTGACCTTCGACTTCCGCGTCACCGGCGAACTGCTGTGGAGCGGGCTGAAGTGGGCGCTGGCGATCGGCTTCGTCGGCGGCCTGTTCCCGGCGCTGCGCGCGGCGACGTTGCCGGTGACGGCGGCGCTGCGGGCGTTGTAGACCGCGCCGCTCGAACCGCATCGGCAGCGCGCGGACACGAAAGCCCCCTTCGCTGAAGGGGGCTTTTTTTCGTGACGCGCGGCGCGCTGCGTCGCATCGCGCTGCGCACGCCTGGCGCAGGTCGCGCGCATGCACCCAGCGCGGCGGAAAACGGCGCTGGCGGCCGCCACGCAACGCGCGCTAGGCTGCGCCAACGCCATCGTGTTCAGGGACCGGAATGAGCGCCAGCATGCGCAAGCGGCTGTACCACATCGCCGCCGTGGTCCTGGGCACGCTCACCATGATGTTCGCGCTGGAAGGCGTGCGGCCCGACGGGCATTCGCCGTGGCTCGGCCTGCTGCTGTTGCTGTCCGGCATGGCCGCCGCCGGCGCTTGCGCGATCGCCGCCTGGCGCATCGACCTGGACGCGCCCGACCGGCGCCATGCGCAGGTGCGCGAGGCGTTGCGCGACGGCGAAGTGCGCGGCGTCGGCGCCGACCCTACGTGGACGCTGGGCGTACTCACCGCGTTCGCGGCGCTATCCGCCTGGCTGGCGTGGTCCGAGGCTGCGCGCGGGCGCATCGCCCTGGCGCTGATTCCCGGCGCGCTCGCCGCTGCGTTCGGGATCGGCGCGCTGTGGCGTTGGCGCGCGCGCGGGTCGCGACGCGAACTGAGCATCGACGCCGCCGGCGTGCGCTCGCCCGATTTCGGCCTGATCGCCTGGGCCGATGTAGTCGGCATCAGCCGCTATCGCATGCAGGTGCTGGACACCGACAGCGAAGGGCTGCAGCTGCTGGTGCGCGATCCCGCCCGCTACATCGCGCGCGTGCCGGCCTGGCGGCGTCGCTATTCGGGACTGGACGGCGCCGGCCGCCGCTTCGCGCCGCTGCTGCTGCCGCTGGAGCTGTACGGCATTGCGCTCGAACCGACCTATGTCGCCGCGGTGACCTTGCGCCGGCGCGTGGCCGCGCCGTTCGTGGACGGCTGGCAGCCGCAGATGGACGACACCGAGATCGATGAGCTGCTGGCCGCTTCGCGCCCGCGCATCGGTCCGCCGGCCAACGACGGCACGAACGCAGCCAACGACATCGCAAACGCAGCGGCCGACGGCGCGCACCCACAGTTGGCCGCGCTGCGGCGCCAGCTGCGCTACCGCGCGCGCGAACGGCGCTGGCGCGAGACCGCGCCGGTACGCGCGGGCATCGCGCTCGCCGTGGCGCTCGGCTACGTCGTGCTGCGGGCCTGGAGCGAAGGCTTGCTCGGCTGACTCAGGCCGCGTTCGCCGCCGCCGCGAGCCTGCGCGAGCGCAGCGCGCCCTCGCTGGCGAACACCGCCAGCCCCGCCCAGATCAGCGCGAAGCCGACCGCGCGCTTGGCGTCGAAGGCCTCGCGCAGCACCAGCCAGCCGATCAGGAACTGCAACGTCGGCGCCACGTACTGGAGCAGGCCGATCGCGGTCAGCGACACCCGCCGCACCGCATAGGCGAAGCCGATCAGCGGCAGCGCGGTCAGCGCGCCGGCGATCACCAGCAGCGCGTCGATGCCCAGGCCCCAGCTGCCGAAGAAGCCGCCCATGCCCTGGCTTTCGCCCCACACCATCAGCGCCAGCGCCGCGGGGAACAGGTAGACGTTCTCCACGCCCAGGCCGGTCACCGCTTCCACCGCGACCAGCTTGCGCACCAGCCCGTACACCGCGAACGAGATCGCCAGCCCCAGCGCGATCAGCGGCGGACGGCCGTACTGCAGGGTCAGCCACAGCACCCCGGCGAAGGCCAGCGCGATCGCCAGCCATTGCACCGTGCGCAGCCGCTCGCCCAGGAACAGCACGCCGAGCATCACGCTCACCAGCGGGCCGATGAAGTAGCCCAGGCTGGTCTCGATCACGTGGCCGGCGTTGACCGCCCAGATGTACAGCCCCCAGTTGAACGCGATCAGGCAACCGCTGACCGCGAGCATGCCGGCCTTGCGCGGCTCGCGCAGCACTTCGCGCAGCCAGTGCCGGCCGTTCTTCCAGCACAGCCACGCGGTCACCAACAGCGTGCTCCAGACGATGCGGTGGGCCACGATCATCAGCGAGGGCACCGAGTTGAGCAGGTGCCAGTACAGCGGCATCAGCCCCCACAGCACGAAGGACGCGACCGCGATCCACAACCCGCGGCGGTCGGTGCCGGTATTCATGTCGACTTCTCCAGTTCGCCTGCGGCGACGACGGCCGGCGCGGGCGGGGCCGCGACCGGCGCGGCCTTGGCCGCGCGCGCTTTGGCCAGGGTGATGATGACCACGCCGACCAGGATCACCGCCATCGCGCCCAGGTCGTGGGAGGTGAAACGTTCGCCCGCCAGCAGCGCGCCGAACAGTACCGCGATTGGCGGATTGACGTAGGCATAGCTGGTCGCCAGCGCCGGACGCACGTGGTGCAGCAGCCAGATGTAGGCGGTGAAGCCGAAGATCGAGCCGGCCACCACCAGGTACAGCAACGCCGCGGTGGCGCCGACGGTCGGCACCTGCACGATGCGCTCGCCGGTGACGGCGGCGGCGGCCAGCATCCACGCGCTGCCGGTCAGCATCTGCGCGCTGGCGGTCATGAACGGCGACGGCAGGTCGAGGTCGCGGCTCCAGATCGAACCCCAGGCCCAGGCGATCGGCGCGACGATCAGGCACACCAGCCCGAGCGTGGACGCCGACAGCTTGCCGCCGGCGTTGAGCCAGACGACGCCCGCGAAACCCACCGCCAAGCCCACCCATTCGATCTTCGACGGATGTCGCCCGCGCAGCATCGCGAACACGCCGGCGAACAGCGGCATCGACGCCACCGCGATCGCCGCCAGGCCCGAATCGACCTGGGTCTCGGCCAGGTTCACCAGGCCGTTGGACAGCAGCACCATGAAGATCGACAGCACCCACAGCGTGCGCCACTGCTTGCGCGTCGGGCCCGGCACGCCGCGCCGGCGCAGCACCACCCACATGATCGCGCCGGCCAGGAACATCCGCGCCGCGCCGAGCAGGAACGGCGGATAGCTCTCCAGGGCGAAGCGGATGCCCAGGTAGGTCGAGCCCCACAGCACGTAGACCGAGGCCAGGGCCAAGGCGATGGCCAACGGGCCGGGAGCGCGGTGGTCGGACGGCGGGGCGGCGGGGGCGCTCATGCGGATACTCGCGGGGGAGGGGCGAACGGAACGGGGAGAAAAGCGCAATAGCTTGACGCGCCTGCGCGGCGAGCAGGAGCGAGCAAAACTTGAGTCAGCCTGTAAACAATCTTGAGTCCGCGCGGCGACGGCTTCGTGTCGCGGCGCGGCCGCGTCCATGCGCTGCGCTGCGGCTTCGCGCTTGCGGCGCTGCGCGCACGCCCATCGCACGCGTCCTGGCGCGCTGCGCAGCCTCGTCAGCGCAGCGCGGCGCGATGCAGCGTCGTTCCTGGCGCGCCGCGGCGCTGCATCCTTGCCGCGACCGGGAACGCGCGCGCTCCCTGCGCGCCACGCCTGCGTCCCGGCGCCGCACCGCGCAGCGCCGACTACCGCCTACCGCCGCAACCGCACGGGGCGGCGGCGCCCGGCCCGCTCAGTCCAGCGCGAGCAGGCGCGACACGCTGGTGCGGCCGCTGCCGACCACGCGCCGGCGCGGATCGTCGTAGACGTCGATGACCTCGAAACCGGCCTTGCGCATCATCCCGGCCGAGCCTTCGTTGTCCTCGTGGCGTTCGATGTAGATCTCGCGCAGCCCCATCGCGCGCATCCGCGCCACCGCCGCGGTCAGCAGCCGCGAGCCCAGGCCCTGGCCGCGGTGCGCGCGGTGCACCACCGCTTCGCCGACGTGGCCCTGCCAGGCGATCTCGCGCCCGGCCGGCTGGTAGCGATGGAACGCGTCGCTGGGCTCGAACGTGACCACCGCCACGATCGCGCCGTCGGCGACGGCGACCATCGCCTGGGTGCGCCCGCGCCGGATCCCGGCCAGGTGCGTGGCCAACTCGACCTCGGGTAGGTAGTTCCAGGGGTTGGGCCCGTGTTCGCGGATCAGCGCGAGGATCTCGCCGATCTGCTCGGGCGCGGCGGCTTGCATCACGTACCGGGACATCCCGGGGGCGTCCGTTGTGGAGGGGCAGGGAGCGCGCGGCGGCACATAAAAATTCCTGAGGACCTAAGCGCGAGAATAGCGTATCGATGTCAGTCAAATTGCGGTTGAATAATTGCCCGCGCAGACGCAAAAATCTTGCATGAATTCCGCCCCCCTGGTCCTCGACGAGTTCGACCACAAATTGCTCGAACTGCTGCAGCAAGACGCCTCGGCGACCCTGAGCGAACTCGGCGACGCGATCGGCCTGTCGCCCAGCGCGGTGCAGCGGCGCATGACCCGCTACCGCCAGGAAGGCCTGATGCGCCAGGTCGCAGTGCTCGACCCGACCGCGCTGGGCAGCACCCTGGCTGCGGTATGGGTGACGATGGAGCGCGAATCGGCCGAGGGCAACGCCACCTTTCACGCCCGCGTGCGCGCCGCGCCGGAGGTGCAGCAGTGCTACACCCTGGCCGGCGAGTGGGATTACCTCGTCATCCTCGCCACCACCGGCGTCGCCCATTGCCGCCAGGTGGTCGACCGCTTGTTCCTCGACGAAGGCAACGTCAAACGCTACGACACCCACCTGGTGTTCGACGTGGTCAAGCACGGGCTGGAGCTGCCGACCCGCGACGCGCCGCGCGCGGCGCGCAAGCGGCGCGGCGGGGGGTGAGGTCTGCCGGGTGGGCTGGGGCGGGGCGGTCTGAGCGAAGAGCGTCGGGCCTGAAGGCCCTCCCACAAAAGCTTGAAGCTCCTGCCACAAAAGCTTGAAGGTCCTCCCACAGAAGCCTGAAGGCCCGCCCGCAAGAGCTTGAAGGTCCTCCCGCAAGAGCCTGGAGGTCCGCCATAAGAGCCTGAAGGTCCTGCCACAAACGCTTGTTGAGGCGGCGGCTGCCGCGGGAAGGCTGTTGTGGGAGGGCCTTCAGGCCCGACGCTTTCCTCCCCGATCGCGATCTTCCACACCCGCCCCTGTAGGAGCGGCGCAAGCCGCGACCGCGATGGTCCGATCTCGCGCCGCATACCGATGGTCGCGGCTCGCGCCGCGCCCGCAGCGCCCACGACGCGGCAACCTCAAGCCGCCCGTTCGCGCCGCAGCAACGTCTCCTTCAGCGGCAGCCCCCAGCGATACCCGCCCAGCGACCCATCGCCGCGCACCACCCGATGGCACGGCACCACCACCGCCACCTTGTTGTTCGCGCACGCCTGCGCCACCGCGCGCGCGCCGCGCGGCGAGCCGATCTGCCGCGCCACCTCTTCGTAGCTGCGGGTCTGCCCCGGCGGGATCTTCATCAGTGCGTCCCAGACCTTCTTCTGGAATGCGGTGCCGATCAGATCGACCGGCACCTCGCCCGCGCCGCCGCCGAGGGTGTCGGCCACCGCCTGCACCCGCGGCGCCAGGAACTCGTCGCGGCCGGCGTCCACCCGTTCCAGCGCCGCACGCGGGAACTCCTCGCCCAGCCGCGCCTCCAGCGCCGCCGCATCGTCGCCGAGTTCGATCATGCAGATGCCGCGCGTCGTCGTCGCCACCAGCGCCAGGCCGAGCGCGGTGCGGGTCACGCTCCAGCGGATCTGCTCGCCGGCGCCGCCGCTGCGGTAGCGCGCCGGCGTCATGCCCAGGCGCGCGGCGCCGGCCTCGTACACGCGCGAGGGCGAGCCGTAGCCGGCGTCGTACAACGCCGCGCTGACGTCGTTGCCCTCGCGCAGCGCGCTGCGCAGGCTGCCGAGCTTGCGCTGGGCCAGGTACTCGGCCGGGCTCAAGCCGAAGCGCGCGCTGAAGCGGCGCTGCAGGTGCGAGGCGCTCAGGCCGACCGCGGCCGACAGCTCGGTCAGCGAGAGTTCGCCGCCGTCGAGCAACTGCCGGGCGCGTTCGAGCTTGTCGCCGGGGACGGGGACGGGGTTGGACGAAGCGCCGGCCACCGCCTGATCGGCGGAACCGGGACCGGACTTGCGCGAGGGGGTTTTGGCGTTCATGGGGCAAGACTAGGCCGGTGCGCGCGGGGTCGCTATCCGCATCTTGCGTGGGTCGGATTTTGTTGTCGAAGGCGTCGGTGGACGGGCTTTCGGCGCGAGAGCGGGCCTACGCGGTCGCGGCTCGCGCCGCTCCTGCAGGGAGGGGCCGCAGCGTCGCGGCAACTGCGGTTGCCGCATCCGCAGCCCCTGTAGGAGCGGCGCAAGCCGCGACCACGACATCCGGCCCACGACGCAAGACCGAAGCAGTGCAGTCGCCGAAACAAATCCCGTGAGACACCGCTCCCGCAGGAATGCCCCTCAGCGTTCGCCGCCGCCAAAAAGAAAGCGCGCCATTGGGCGCGCTTTCGGTGTTGCGTGAAACCCGGCAGGTTCAGTCGGCCCAATGCCCCGGCCGGGTCGCGGTCGGCAGCACCTGCGCCGACAGCTGGCGGTCGTTGTTGAGCAGGCGCACCGCGTCGGCCAGGATCGAGGCCGATTCGCGCAGCAGCGGGTCCGGACGCTTGTCGGCCAGCTTCTCGCGCGCCGCGTCCTTGACGATGTCGCGTTCCGACGAGGCCAGGCCGTCGTCGGTGGCGTCGTCGGCCAGCGGGTCCAGGGCCAGGCCGAGCGTCTTGCGCTCTTCCTGGCGCTGCTTGCGCTTGGCGTCTTCGCGGTCGCGCTCGGCGCGGCGGTCGGCCTCGTTGAGCGAGATCCACTTCTTGGCGCGCTCCTCGCGGAACTGCGCCACGTCCTGCGACCACCACTGGAATTCCTTGTCGCCGGCGATGCGCGCGCTGTGCAGGGTTTCCAGCTTCGGCAGCAACGGCGCGAAGTTGCCGTAGCTGGTGTGCTGCACCGAGGCGATCTTGGTCCACGGCAGGGCGTTGTCGTAGGTGCTCTCGCCGTACTCGGTCGCGTCCACCGACACCGGGAACGCGAGGTCGGGCACCACGCCCTTGTTCTGGGTCGAGCCGCCGCTGACGCGGAAGAACTGAGCGATGGTCAGCTTGACCTGGCCGAAGCGCGCGCCCTCGTTGGCCGGCCAGCGGTCGAGGTCGACCAGGTTTTGCACCGTGCCCTTGCCGAAGCTGGTCTCGCCGATGACCAGGCCGCGGCCGTAGTCCTGGATCGCGCCGGCGAAGATTTCCGAGGCCGAGGCCGAGCCGCGGTTGATCAGGACCGCCAGCGGGCCTTCCCAGGCGATGCCGTTGTCGCTGTCGCCCTCGACGCTGACCCGGCCGCCGGATTCGCGCACCTGCACCACCGGGCCGCGGTCGATGAACAGACCGGTGAGCTCGATGGCTTCGTTGAGCGAACCGCCGCCGTTGTTGCGCAGGTCCAGGACCACGCCGTCGACCTTGTCGGCGCGCAGCTTGACCAGCAGCTTGGCCACGTCGCGGGTCGCCGAGGCGTAATCGTTGGCGTTCTTGCGGCGGCCTTCGAAGTCCTGGTAGAAGCCCGGCAGCTTGATCACGCCGATGCGCTTGGCCGGAGCGTCGCCGGCGGCGGGGATGTCGATGATTTCCGACTTGGCCGCCTGTTCTTCCAGGCGCACCTTGTCGCGCACCAGCACGATGCGGTTGGGCTTGCTGTCCTGGCCGGCTTCGGCCGGGATCACGTCCAGGCGCACCTTGCTGCCCTTGGGGCCGCGGATCTTGGCGACGACGTCGTCGATGCGCCAGCCGATCACGTCCTCCATCTGCCCGCTGTCGCCCTGGCCGACGCCGACGATGCGGTCGCCGGGCTTGACCAGGTTGCTGCGCGCGGCCGGGCCGCCGGGGATGACTTCGCGGATCGCGACCACGTCGTCCTGCTTCTGCAGCTGCGCGCCGATGCCGTCGAGCGACAGCGACATGGTCATGTTGAAGTTGTCGGCCGACTTCGGGGTGAGGTAGTCGGTGTGCGGGTCGATCGCGTTGGCGTAGCTGTTGACGAAGGTCTGGAACACGTCCTCGCCCTTGAGCTCGCCGATGCTCTTGCCCATGTTGGCGTAGCGCTTGTCGAGCGTCTTGGCGATGTCGTCGGGCTTCTTGCCGGCCAGCTTCAGGCGCAGCCAGTCGTTGCGCACCGACTGCTTCCACAGCACGTCGAGCGCGGCGGCGTCGCCGACCCAGGGCGCTTCCTTGCGGTCGTAGTCGTAGCGCTCGCTGCCGCCGAAGTCGAAGTTGGCGTTCTGCTTGAGCAGGCCGCGCGCATAGGCGACGCGCTCGTCCACGCGCTGGCGGTAGGTGGCGAAGATCGAATACGCCGGGGTCAGGTCGCCGCTCTTGATCGCGTCGTCGAGCTGGTTCTTGTACGCGTCGAAGCGGCCGATGTCGGCGGCGGTGAAGAACTGCTTGTTCGGGTCGAGCGATTCGAGGTAGCGCTTGTACATGTCGGCCGACAGCGCATCGTCGAGCGCGCGCGGCCGGTAGGCGTAGCGGCTGTCGGAGAGCAGGCCGTAGACCAGCTTGGCCGCGGTCGCCTGGTTGGCGGTGGGCGCGCTGGGCAGGGTCGAGCCGGCGGCCGCGGCGGCGGCGCCGTCGGGCCGGGCCAGCAGCGCCAGCGGGGCGGTGAGCAGCAGGCCTGCGAACAGGGTCAGGGCACGCGTGTTCTTGGGAGTCATCGCGGAGTCTTCCCGGCTGGGGGAGCCGGATTTGTCGGGTGCTGCGGGAGGATGATGCGGCGTTGGACAAGCCCACAGTGCCGAAAGTTGCCTGCCCTGTCACGCGAGCCGGCGCAAATGCGTGTTGCACGGGTGAATCCGGTTCAGATTGCCCGGCGGCCCCCGCCGCGGACCGCGCGAAGCCAGGCCCGGCGCGGCGTTGCGCCCGCTCGCGCCGCCCGGGCTTGCCGCCCCAACCGGGCTGGACTATGTTGGCGCCGAGCAAAGGAATGGCCGCGCGGCGCTTGCGCCCGGCCTGTCGCCCACCCGCACGTGGAGTCCCCATGGAACCGGACCCATCCGCCTGCGCCCGCCGTCGCGCGGACGCATCCACGCCCGGCCGCGCGCGCCGCGCCGGCGCGATCCGCGCCTCTTTCCCGCCCGCGCCGTTCCCGTCCGGGCGCGTACCGATCCCAACCGCGCCGACCCCGCCATGCGCCTGACCCGCCTCGCCCTGTTCGCCGCCCTTTCCACCTGCCTACTGAGCGGATGCCCCATGTCCCGTACCGACGACGCCCAGCATTACTTCACCCAACAGGTCGCCCAGCTGCTGCAAGGCCGCGACTCGGCCGTGGTCGACGCCGCCGCGCTGACCGATTTCGACTGGCAGCAGCTGTGCTTCGAGCGCGAGGACCAGCTCGAACTCAAGTTCAGCGGCGGCGGCGCCGAGAAGGTCTTCCGCTTCGGCTATGAGGACTACTTCGTCGCCGAGCCCTACGTCGCGCGTTCGCCGGCCGAGCGCTGCATCGGCCGCCAGGACAAGCTGGTGCTGAAGAAGAAATACCCCGGCTACAAGGACACCGTGGAATTCCAGCTCGCCGACGGAGCGGCGACGCCATGAACAATCCGATGAGCGACCTCAAGCGCGGGATCGAACAGGACGCCTACCGCTATTACGAGCAACTCAGCGGCGAGAAACTGGCGCGGCGGCCCGACGGCAGCTTCGCCGGACAGGGCCACAACGATGCCCTCGACGCGTTCCGCCACGCTTACACCAGCGGCCGCACCACCCAGCTGGCGGCGGGCCAGCAATGGATCTCGCGCAGCTACGGCGACGACAACGAGATCGGCCCCAAGCACCCCAACGATCCGCGCGAACACCGCATGGACCTGTGGAACAACGAGGTCGGCCGGCGCCTGGGCGACGAGGCCTCGGGCAAGGACGACCTGGCCAAGCGCTGCTACGAGGCGGTCAAAAACGGCACCTTGATCACCGGCCTCGACGACAAGCGCATCGGCCAGCTCTATGCCGACGACCCGCGCCTGAAGCGGCCGGACGGCGATCCCGAGCGCGAGCTGATGACCAAGGAGGACGTCGCCAAGGTCAACCGCGACGTCAGCCACGCGCTCGACCATCCGCGCATTCCGTTTCCCAAGGATCACCCCGACCGCGACATGTACGACAAGCTGCGCTCGGGCCTGCCGGCCCAGGTCAGCGACGAAAAGGTCGCCGAGGCGGTGCTGGCGGCCAAGCGCGGCGGCATGCACGAGCCCGCCGACATCGGCAAGGTCGCGCTACAGGACGGCCAGATCTTCATCGCCGGCAGCACCCCGGGCTTCCGCGCCCAGGTCGATGCGGGCAAGCCGGCGGCGGACATGGGCGGCACGGTGCAGCAGTTGGATTCGCACAACCGCGCCGAGGCCTACGAGCAGAAGCAACAGCAGCAACAACAGCAGCAGCCGAGCCAGCAGTACGGCGGACGCTGACGCCGAGCATCGGCGCTGTCGCCACGGCCGGGAAACGAAAAAGCCGACGCATCCGCGTCGGCTTTTTCGTCATGGCGGACCGCGGCGCGCGGCGGCGGATCCCGCGGCGGAGCCGGCGCTCCGCCCTCGCCCGCCGGCGACCGCGGCGCCCGGCTTAGGCCACCGCGAACCCGGCGTCGATGGCCTGGCGGTCGGCGTGGTACGAGGAACGCACCAGCGGGCCCGAGGCGACGTGGGTGAAGCCCAGCGACATGCCGTAGACCTCGAGTTCCTTGAACTCGTCCGGCGTCCAGTAGCGCAGCACCGGGTGGTGGTGCGGGGTCGGCTGCAGGTACTGGCCGATGGTGATCATGTCCACGTCGTGCGCGCGCAGGTCGCGCAGCGTCGCCTGCACCTGCTCCATGGTCTCGCCCAGGCCGAGCATGATGCCGGACTTGGTCGCCACGTTCGGGTGCTGGGCCTTGAACTTCTGCAGCAGGGTCAGCGACCACTGGTAGTCGGCGCCCGGGCGCACGTTGGCGTACAGGTCCGGCACCGTCTCGACGTTGTGGTTGAACACGTCCGGCGGGTTGTTCGCGAGGATCTCCAGCGCGCGTTCCATGCGGCCCTTGCCGCGGAAGTCGGGGGTCAGCACTTCGATCTTGGTGCGCGGGCTCTGCGCGCGGATCGCGGCGATGCAGTCGACGAAATGCTGGGCGCCGCCGTCGCGCAGGTCGTCGCGGTCGACGCTGGTGACCACCACGTACTTCAGGCCCATGTCGGCGACGGTGTTGGCCAGGTTGACCGGCTCCTGCGGATCCGGCGGCTTGGGCCGGCCGTGGGCGACGTCGCAGAACGAGCATCGGCGAGTGCAGACCTCGCCGAGGATCATGAAGGTCGCGGTGCCGTGGCCGAAGCACTCGTGGATGTTCGGGCAGCTGGCTTCCTCGCATACGGTCACCAGGCGGTTCTCGCGCAGCTTGGCCTTGAGCTGGGCGACCGAGTTGCCCGAGGGGATGCGCACGCGGATCCACGAGGGCTTGCGCAACACCGGCGCGTCGGCGAACTGCACCGGCGAGCGGTTGATCTTGTCGCCGCCGATCTGCTTGGCGCCCGGGGTCATGGTCGTGGACTGCAGCACCGCCGGATTCGCGACCGGGTCGGCCGCACCGACGACGGTCAGCGGGATGGTCTTGGACGCGGTGTCGCTCATGTGTGCTTCGACTCTGATTCGTTGGACTCCCCCTCCCGCTTGCGGGAGAGGGCCGGGGTGAGGGCTTCGGCGGCCTGCGGTTTCGCGGCGCCCGGCGGATTCGCGTGCCCTCATCCGCCCTTCGGGCAACTTCTCCCGCAAGCGGGAGGAGGCAAATCGGTCAGCGGAAGTCCAGCGGCGCCGCATCCTCGACGCTCAAACCGAACTGGCGCGCGATGTTCGCCACCAGCACCGGCTTGACCTGGTCCATGCCCGAGGGGCCGCCCAAGTCTAGCACCGAGGTCACCTGCAGCCCCTGGTAACCGCAGGGGTTGATGCGCTGGTACGGCGACAGGTCCATCGCGATGTTGAACGCCAGCCCGTGGAAGCTGCAGCCGCGGCGCACGCGGATGCCCAGGGCCATGACCTTGGCCCCGGCCACATAGATGCCCGGGGCGCCGTCGCGGCGCGCGCCTTCGATGTTCCACTCGGCCAGGGTGTCGATCGTGGCCTGCTCGATCCGGTCCACGTACTCGCGCACGCCGACCTTGAGCCGGCGCAGGTCCAGCAGCGGATACAGCACGATCTGGCCGGGCCCGTGGTAGGTCACCTGGCCGCCGCGGTCGACGTGGATCACCGGGATGTCGCCCGGCATCAGCACGTGCTCGTCCTTGCCGGCCTGGCCGAGGGTGAACACCGGGTCGTGCTCGACCAGCCACAGCTCGTCGGGCGTGTCGGCGTCGCGGGCATCGGTGAAGGCCTGCATCGCCCGCCATACCGGTTCGTAGGGTTGCCGGCCGAGGTCGCGCAGCTGCGCGCGCGGCGGTGCCGCCGGGCCGCCGAGGACCTCGGCGACGACGTCGATCACAGCGTCCACTTCACTTCCGGATGGTCGCGCAGCACCTGGTGGGCCAGGTCGTACTGGGCGCGGTCGACGGCGCGGAAGCTGAGCCGGATCGACACGTACTTGCCGGTCGAGGAGTGCTTCCACTGGATGGTCTCGGCTTCCACGTCGATCCCGGCTTCGAGCAGGCGCCTGGGCAGCTCGCGCTCCAGGCCGGCGTCGGCGGCGCCCATCGCGCTGAGCTCGAAGGTGCCGGGGAACTGGAAGCCGTGATCGGGATTGTCGGAATGAATGTCCATGGCCGCCATTATGGGTCCGCGCGCAGGGCAACCCAAGCGCGGCCGCGGGACGGCGGCATTGCGCTGGTGGAACGCGGGCGCGGCGCGGGCAGGCGCGCGGCCGCGGCGGCGGGCCCGGCCGCAGCCGCCAGATTCGGCACGGCGGCGCCTCGCGCGCGGTTGCGCCTGCGCCCTGCCGAAACGGCGCGACAAACGTTAACGTGGGGCTCCCGTTCCGCAGTCAGGCCACGATGGGTCCGCGCGACCGCCAGCATTCGATCCGCCTCAAGGCCCCCGGCCTGCTCGCCCTGCTGCTGTTCGCGGCGGTGCTGGCGGTGGCGGTGCCGGCCCTGCGCAAGCCCGAGCACGAGGGCTGGATCGCGCTGCCGCCGCAGCCGATGGAAGCGACCGGGCCGGACATCCGCGAACTGCTGCGCAAGTCCGCGCAGTTCGCCCCCGCCGGCGAGCCGCCGCTGGCCGCCAGTTGCGGCGCCGACGAGGTCGAGAGCGAGCGCCTGCCGCCCGACTTCGCCCGTCCGCCGGCGCCGGCGGACGCGGACGACGCGCCGATCCAGCAGCGCTACCGGGTGCTGGTCGGCGGCCCGGACCGCACGACCTGGCGGCTGGACCTGCGCCTGGACGGCGAACGCGCCCGCCTGCGCACGCTCGGCCCCGGCGCCGCCGGCGCCGAACGCGAACTGCCGCTGGCCGCGCTGGCGCCGCTGCGCGAAGCGCTGGGCGCGCCGGAGCTGTGGGCCGCGCCGCAGCGCAGTTCGGTGTTCTGCGCCGACCGCCACCGCCTGCGTCAGGCCTTCGTCGAAGCCTGCATCGACGGCCGCTACTACGCCCGCGACCGCGCCTGCGACCGCAACGCCTGGCCGCTGCTGGACGGGCTGTGGCGGCAGGTGCGGGCGCTGGCGCCGGCGGCCGCGCCGACGCCCGCGCCGTGACCGGCGACCGGCCCGCCCCGCCCAGCGGCGACCGGTTGACGCTGATGCTGGACCTGGACGAGACCCTGATCTACGCCAGCGACGTCGAACTCGACCGCGCCGCCGACTTCCGCGCCGTCGGCTACCACGTCTACCGCCGCCCGCACCTGCAGGCCTTCCTCGACCACGTGCTGGCGCGCTACGACGTCGGCGTGTGGACGTCCTCGGGCCGGCGCTACGCCGAAGCCGTCTGCGCCGAGCTGTTCCCGCCGCAGGCGCTGCGCTTCCTGTGGGCGAGCGAGCGCTGTTCGCTGAGCCGCGACTGGACCACCGGCGCCTACCTCGAGCGCAAGCGGCTGCAGAAACTCAAGACCCACGGCTACCGGCTGGAACGGCTGGTCGCCATCGACGACACCCCGAGCAAACACACGCAGAACTACGGCAACCTGGTGTGCGTGGGCGAATACCTGGGGCAAGACCCGCACGACGACGAGTTGCCGCGGCTGGCCGCGTACCTGGACACCCTGGCCGGCGCGGCGAACGTGCGCACGATCGAGAAGCGGCGCTGGCGCGAGCGAATCGCCGGCAGCGGCCCCGGGCGGCTGTAGCAGCGGCGCGCGCCGCGAGCGCGAAACCACAGCGACGCCGCGACCGCGCGGGCGCAGGCCGCCGTCCTGGGCGCCTGCGGGGAGCCGCGCGGCAACCGGCCAGTCTCAATTTTTGCGCACAATGCGCAGTAAATTGGCATTCACAACGCTCCCGGACCCCGGCCATGCCCGCCAGCCAATCCGTCGCCCTGCCCCTGCGCGGCCAGTTCCGCGCGCTCTACCAGCAGCTCAAGCGCCGCGGCGCGCTGGCGAACACGCCGGTGATTTTCTGCGAGGGCGATTCGTGGTTCTCCACGCCGCTGGCGATGAACCTGCTCGACTGGATCGTCTCGCCCGCGCCGCAGGACGAGGAGCGCGGGGTGCCGCTGCTCGGCCGCGGCGGGCTGTTCTTCCGCGCCGAACACAGCGGCGACCACGCTGCGCGCAATCCCGATAATCCCAAGCGCTCGATGTTCGTGCGCGACAACATCGACGACCTGATCGGCTGGTATTCGAATTTCGAATTCGACCTGATCCTGCTCAGCGCCGGCGGCAACGACTTCGTCGAGGGCTTCCTCAAGCGCACCCTCGGCAACCGCAACGGCCTGAGCGCGCAGGCGGCGTTCCAGCTCGTGCTCGACAGCGGCAAGTACGAGACCGTGCGCAAGGCCTACGCGCTGTTCCTGCAGGCGGCGATCGCGGCGCGGCCGGGCGTGCCGGTGCTGGCGCACAGCTACGACTACCCGCTGCTGATCGGCCGCGCCGGCGCGCTGACGCCGGGCAACATCGGGGTCGCGGCGCTGCTCAAGAAGAGCGTGGGGCCGTGGATCGGGCCGTACGTCCAGGGCATCGTCGAGGCCGAGCGGCCGGCGTTCGGGCGCATGCTCATCGACGGTTTCGAGCGGCACGTGCTGCGCGCGCTCAAGGCCGATGCGCGCTTCGCCGCGGTGTTCGACTACGTCGACCTGCGCGGCACCCTGACCGGGCCGGAGCAGTGGTTCGACGAGATGCATCCGACCGAGGCCGGGTTCCATGCGCTGGCGACGAAGTTCCGCGGCGCGATGCTGGCCAAGCTGCCGGCGGCCAAGCGCTGAGCGCGGCTGGGGGCCTTCGGGCCTGAGGCTTTGCTTTCGGGTCGCGGCGATCGCAGACAAGAGCATCGGGCCTGAAGGCCCTCCCACAAGAACAAAAAAGGCCGGCGAGCGCCGGCCTTTTTCATCGCGGGGGACGCGAAACTCAGTCCGACTCCCACCACATCCAGAACTCGTCCCACAGCCGCTTGAAGAAGCCGCCCTGCTCGACCGCGGCCAGCGCCACCAGCGGGCGCTGCGAGACCACCTTGCCGTCGAGCATGACCTTGACCGTGCCGATGGCCTGGCCCTTGTTGATCGGCGCGACCAGGGTCTTGGGCACGTCCATGCTCGGCTTGAGTTGCGGGTACTTGCCGCGCGGCACGGTCACCAGCAGCGGCTCGGCGACGCCGAGCTGCACTTCGGCGCTCTGCCCCTTCCACACCTTCTGCCTGGCGACGGCCTTGCCGGCGTCGTAGAGCTTGTGGGTCTCGAAGAAGCGGAAGCCCCAGTTGAGCAGGGCTTGGCTGTCGCTGGCGCGCTGGGCTTCGGAGGTCGAGCCCATCACCACCGAGATCAGGCGCTGGTCGCCGCGCTGGGCCGAGGCCATCAGGCAGTAGCCGGCCTTGGAGTGGTGGCCGGTCTTGATGCCGTCGACCGAGGAATCGCGCCACAGCAGCAGGTTGCGGTTGGGCTGGGTGATCGGCCCGACCTTGAGCTCCTTGATCTTGTTGTACGAGTACGCGGTCGGGAAGTCGTGGATCAGCGCGCGCCCGAGCAGGGCCAGGTCGTGCGCGGTGGAGTAGTGGTTCTCCTGCGACAGCCCGTGCGGGTTCATGAAGTGGCTGTTCTTCAGGCCGATGCGCGCGGCGTACTGGTTCATCAGCGCGGCGAAGGCGTCCTCGCTGCCGGCGACGTGCTCGGCCAGGGCGATCGCGGCGTCGTTGCCGGACTGCACCACCATGCCCTTCTCCATCTCCACCAGCGGCGCGGTCTGGTTGACCGCGAAGCCGGAGTAGCTGCCGTCGGTGGCCGCGCCGCCCTTGCGCCAGGCGTTCTCGGTCATCATCACCTGGTCGGTGTCCTTGACCTTGCCGCCGGCCATTTCGGCGGCGATCACGTAGCTGGTCATGACCTTGGTGATGCTGGCCGGCTCGACCCGCAGGTCGGGGTTGTTGCTGGCCAGGATGTTGCCGCTGGCGGCGTCCATCAGCACCCAGGCGGTACCGGCGATCTGCGGCGGCGGCGGGACCGGCAGCGAATCGCTGGCGGGCGGCTGCGCGGCGGCCGGGGTGGCGGCAGCGGCGGCGGGCTTGGCCGCGGGCGCCTGGGCCGAAGCCAGGCCGGCGACGGCGGTGGCGAGGAAGGCCGAGGCCAGCGCGGCGAAGGCGGCCGCGCGCGGGGTGGCCATTCGCGTGAAACGGGAACTCATCGTTGAACTGTCTCCGGGACCGGTACCGTGCCGGCCGCAAGGCGTGGCGGTCGGCGCCGCCGTCCTGGCGGCCACCGTCGAAAATGGCCGGACCGTGCCTTCCTGCTGCGGTCCGCGAGCCGTGCATCGTGCCTGAGATGCGCGGCGCTTGCAGCCGCCGGCCGGTTCGGCCGGCAGGGCGGGTTCAGTCGGCGCGGGCCGGGCGCCTCCGTTGCCGGCCGCCCCGCCCCGCTTGCGCCGCGCTCAGTCGCGTACGCGCTGCGGCTGGCCGAAGCCCAGACCGACGATGCGGGCCGCAAGTTCCGGCGCGGCATCGGCCTGCAGCGGGCCGACCCGCAGCCGCCAGATCTTCTGGCCGCTGGCGGAGCTGCCGTCGAGCAGCCGGGCCGCGGAAATGCCGGCCCCGCGCAGCATGCCCAGGGCGCGGTCGGCGTTGCTGCGGGCGGAGAAACTCGCCACCTGCAAGGTCACATCGCCCGCGGACGGGGTGGCGGCGGCGACCACCGCGGCGGCCTTGGCCGGGCTCGGCGGCGGCGGCGCGGCCGGCGGCGCCGGCAATGCGGCCTGCGCGACGGCGGTGGCCGGCGCGGCCTTGCCGGCCTTCTTCGCCGCCTTCTCGGCCTCGGCCAGGGCGCGCTGCTGTTCCTTCTGCTGCTTGGCCAGCAGCTTCTGCTGCTCGCGCTGCTGCTTCTCCAGCGCGCGCTTCTCGGCCTTGGTCAGCGCCTTCGCCGGCGGCGGCGCGACCGGCTGGCCGGTGGCGACGCGCACCTGGCGCGACTTCATCCAGGCGTCGAATTCGTCCGCGGTCATCGACTTGCCGTTCTGCATCATGTCGAAACGGTAGTCGTGCGGCCCGGGCTTGCCCGTCGCGGCCGCCGGAGCGGTGCTGGCGACGGTCTTGGCCGGCGCCGGCTGGCCGGTGGCCACCGTGGTCTTGACCGGTTCGGCCGCGGCGACCGGCGCCGGCTTGCCGGTCGCGACCGTGGTCTTGACCGCCGCGGCGGGGGCCGCGGCCATCGGCGTCGGCTTGCCGGTGGCGATGCGCACGCCCGGCGGCAGTTCGCCGGCGTTGGCGCTGGCGATCGGCATGGCCGAGACCAACCGGTCCATCGCGCTGGGCGTCTTCGCCGGCGCGGCGGCGGGCGCCGGCGGCGGGTTGTTGGCGGCGCTGGCGTACACCGGCGGCGGCACCTCGCCCGGATGCAGCGCGCGCACCTCGACCCGGCCGGTGCCGCGCTGGGTGATGCCGAGCTTGATCGCGGCCGCGTAGCTCAGGTCGATCACGCGGTCGTCGTGGAACGGGCCGCGGTCGTTGACCCGCACCGTCACCGACTTGCCGTTGTCCAGGTTGGTGACCCGGGCGAAGCTCGGCAGCGGCAGCGACTTGTGCGCGGCGGTGAAGGCGTACATGTCGTACACCTCCAGGTTGGACGTGCGGCGGCCGTGGAACTTCTGGCCGTAGTACGACGCCGTGCCGGTCTCGACGTAGTCGTCGTGCGAGTCCAGCACCTTGTAGGTCTTGCCCAGCACCACATAGGGCGAGCGGTTGCCGAACTGCGAACGCGACTCGGCGACCACCTCGGGCTCGGGAATGGAATCGACGTCGGGGATGTAGTCCGGCGTGGAGTCCTTGACCCCCGGCGCGTACAGGCCGCCGGCCTTGTAATTGCCGCGCTTGCTGAGGTCTTCCTGGGCCGCCGCGTACGGCGATTTCTTGCGCCCGCCGCCGTGGGCCAGGGTCGAGCTGTGGACCCGGTCGCGGTCGGGCAGCGCCAGCGCCTCGGAGTTGGATTTCTTCGGGGAGCTGGCGCAGGCCGCGAGGGCCAGCGGCAGCGCGGCGACGACCAGCCGTGCGATCACCTCGATCGACGACCGCTTCGGGCCGGCCGCGCTCATGGGCGCGGCGCCTGGGGTTTGACGGCGGGCGCCGGCACGGGGGCTGGCGCAGCGGGGGCGGTCGCAGTGGCCAAGGGATTCTCCCGTCCGGCGATCGCTTCCGCCAACTGGTACACCGCCATGCCGTAGTGCTTGGAGATGTTGTAGCGGGTGATCGCGTAGAAGTTGCGGAAACCGAGCCAGTATTCGGGGCCGTTGACCCCATCGAGGTTCAGCAGCGTCGCGGTCTCGGCTGGCGCCACCGGGGTCAGCGGACGGTAGCCGCGCGCGGCCAGGTCCGTCAGCGAGTACACCGGGTCCATGCTCTCCGGTACGAAGTCCTGCGCGGTCGCATCGCGGCTGGCGCGCGCGACCACCGGGCCGCCGCGCACCCAACCGCCCTTCTTGACGAAGTAGTTGGCGACCGAGGCGAACACGTCGTCGAGATCGGTGAACAGGTTGCGCTTGCCGTCGTTGTCGCCGTCCACCGCGAACTCGCGGTAGCTCGACGGCATGAACTGGCCCCAGCCCATCGCGCCGGCGTAGCTGCCGGTCAGGGTGGTGATGTCGATGCCCTCTTCCTTGCCCAGCGCGAACAGCTGGCCCAGTTCGCCGCGGAAGAACGCCTCGCGGCGGTTCTCGCGATCGAGCTTGGCCGGATCGCCGCTGCGCGGGTAGGCGAAGGCGAGCGTGTACAGCGCATCGACCACGTTGTACTTGCCGGTGTTCTTGCCGAAGCTGGTCTCGACGCCGACGATGGCGACGATGATTTCCGCCGGCACGCCGGTCTGCGCCTGCACCCGCTCCAGTTGCGCGCGATGCTCGGCGAGGAAGGCCTTGCCCCCGTCGATGCGCGCCTGGGTGATGAAGATCGGGCGGTAATCGCGCCACGGCTTGCCTTCGGCCGGCCGCGACATCGCCGCCACGATGGCGTCCTTGATCTGCGCCTTGGCCAACACCGATTCGACGTAGGCCGGCTCCAGGCCGTATTGGATCGCGGTGTTGGCGACGAACTGGGCGCGGGCCTGCTCCAGCGGCATCTGCACCACCGGCTCGGGCAGCGCGGGCGTGCCGACCACCGGCGTGGCTGGCTTGGCCGGAACCGGGGCCGGAGCCGCGGGGGCCTGGGGCGCAGCGGCCTGGGCCGAGGCGATGGGCGCGATCGGCGCCTGCGTAGCGCAGGCGGCCAACGCGATCGTGAGCGCGCCGAACAGGGCGCAACGGGCGGTATGGCGTCGGGTCATCGGCGCGAGAGTAGCACGCGATTGCGAGGCAAAAAACCTTGGCATTGCGGGACTTAACCGATTTTATTCATGTAGGGTTTGCGGAGTGCGGGCGCCTGCGGCCGGCACGCGAACATGAACAGAGGGCGCCTTTTCGGCCGATCCCGACCCGCCCTCCCCGGCGCGCGCGGAAGGGACTTCCAGCGTTCGTGGGAGGGACTTCAGTCCCGACGCTTTCCGCTCACAGCCCCACGCGGCCCCTTCACTCCACCCCGCCCACCCGCGTATTGCCGATCGTCAGGTGCAACGCCGGCTGCGGCTCGCGCGGCAACCCCAGTTCCTCGCGCAGCGCCAGCAGGCGCTCGCAGCGCACCGGGCACCAGACGAAGCCGTCGGTCTCGCGCACCGCCGGGTCGTATTCGAACGTCACCGTCGCCCCGTCCCAACGTTTCCACAGCGCGTCGAGCGGCGGCCGCTCGCCGCGGATCGCCGAGATGTGCGCGCCCCACAGCGGGCTCTGCAACTGGCGCGTGCGCCGGTGGCCGAGCAGGAACTGATGGCGCAGGTAGCGCCCCAGTTCCGGATCGCAATCCACGATCAGCCACCACAGCGTGCTGCCGCCGTCGCGGCGGGTGTGGCCGCCGCGGCCGAGTTGCGGGCTGTAGCGCAGGGTGCCGGTGGCGGTCAGGAAGGTGCGATTCATCGCCCCGGCACGCCTACGCCATTGCCGCGAACCAACGCGCTTGCATCGCCTGCAGGAACGCGCGTTCGATCGCAAAGCCCGAGGCCGAGCCGATCACCGCGTCGATGCCGCAGGCCGGACACAAGGCGGTGACGCCGACCTCGTCGTCATTCGCGTCGGCGGCCGCATCCGCCGGCGCGTCGATCCACTCGACCACAGCCTGCGGCGAAAACATCGCCAAGCAGAAGAAACAGCCGCAGCGCTCGCTGGCGAGCAGCTGGGCGCGATGGTTCGCGCTGTGCCGGTGGGCGCGGTCGATATCAATGGTCATCGCGGCCGCCCAACAGCGCGCGCATCCGCGCATTCGGCACCTCGATCCCGCGCACTAGCGGCCGCTGCTGGGCCACGACGTCGAACCCGAAGCGGGCGAAGAACGGCTGCGCGCTGCGGCTGACGTTCGAATGCACCGCGACCAGCCCGCGTTCGCGCGCCAGCGCGAGCAGGTGGGCCATCAGCGCGGCGCCGACGCCGCGGCGGGCGTAGTCCGGCGATACGTAGAAATGATCGATTAAGCCGTCCTCCTGCAGGTCGGCGTAGCCGGCGGCGACGCCATCGACTTCGGCCACGAACGGATGCAGCGCGCGCACGCGCTCGATCCACCGCTCGCATTGCGCCGGCGGCCACTGGGCCGGCGACCAGGCCTGGATCTGCTCCGGCGCGTAGTCGCGCGCGGCGGTCACGCGCACGGCGGCGCGGAAGATCGCCAGCAACGCCGGCGCTTCGCCCGGCCGCAACGCGCGGATGCGCATCAGGCCCGCGGCGCGCCCACGCCGGCCGCCTGCGCCAGCGCGAGCAGCGCCTGCCCGTCCTGCGGCGAGGCCAGCGCGCGCAGCGGAATCGCGTGCGCCTTGCGCGGCGCGAAGAACAACAGCACGAACCCCTGGCTGCGCTTGACCCGCACGATCGCCGACCACGGGTGGGTGTGGGCGAACGCCGAGGTGGACACATGCACGCCGGCGGGGTCGAAGACGTAGTTGAACGGCTCCTGCGGCCCGCGCCGGACCAGGAAACCGGCCGCGGCGCTGAGCGCCAGCAAGGTCGGGATGAACACGATGCACAGCCCGATCATGCGCCACAGCGGCGCGCCGACCGGCACGCCGCCGGCCAGGGCCAGGATCGCCAGGATCAGGCCGACCGCCGGCCACGCCAGCGCGAATGCCAGGAACAGCTTGCGCTGGAAGGTCAGCGCCGCGGCGAGGCGGACGCGTTCCCAGGGGGTGAAGACGAACGAACAGCGGATGTCCTGGGCAGATGGCATCGAATACGGTCGGCGAAAGGCGAAAACGTTCGGGGCGGCGGCAGGCGCCCGCGCCCGTGCGGGAAAAGGCCGGCGCTCAGGCGACGCCGGCAGGGGCGGCGCGAGCGCACGGCGATGCGCGGGCGGGCGCGGTCCGCGCCGCCTGCGCTGGCGAGTGTACGTGGTGGCCGGCATCGGCCGGAACCGCGGCGGCCCGATGCGCGCCGCACCGCAGCTGCGCCGCCGCGCCGTCCGCGAAGGACGGCGCGGCGCGCGGCCGGGCATTACTGCGCCATGGCCTTGGCCTGGGTCTGCTGCGGATCCTGGCGCAACGGCGCGGCGGCCGGCACGTCCTGGGCCAGCGCCTGCGTGGTCTGTTCGACCGACTGGCCCACGGCCTGGGCCTTGTCGGCGACGACGCGGCGGTGGCTGGGGTCCTGCAGTTCGCCCTGCACCGCGAACAAACGCTGGCCGTCGGCGCTGGCGACGACATGGTCGATCTTGTTGAAGCCGCTCACCTTGGCCTCGTAGACCATCGTCGCCGCGGCGCGCTCGAGCTTGTCGCGGTCGCCGCCGAAGCCGGCCTGCGGGCCGAGCTTCTCCAGCCCGGCGACGGCCTGGCGGTACATGCCGTTGTCGGGATGGGCGGCGTCCGACAGCAGCGGCGCGGCCGGGCGGATCGGCGTGGGCTCGACCGCGCCGCGGGTCTGCGGCGTCGGCGCGACCGGCGTGGCGCCCGGCGCAGCGGGAGCCGGCGTCGGCGCAACCCCCTGCGGCTGCTCGCGCGCCGGCGCCGGCGCCGGCTGGGTTTGAGTCTGGGTCTGGGCCGGGACGGGCTGGCCGATGCCGAGCGCGGTCAGGCTCTTGGCGCCGGCGATGCCGTCGTCGTCGAGCCCGCGCGCGCGCTGGAAGGCCTTGAGCGCGTCGGTGGTCGGTGCGTCGAAGGTCCCGGTGACCGGCAATTGCGCGCCGTTGCGGTTCAGCGCGGCCTGCAGTTCGCGCACGTCGTCGGGCCGGCCGCGGCCCTCGCGCAGCGCGCCGCCGAGCACCGACGGATAGCCGCTGTTGCGGTCGCCGGTGGAGACCTCGCGATACGCCTCGTTGGCCGACATTCCGCTCTGCAGGTTCTGCTGGTAGCGCTCGCGCATCTGGGTCAGCGCCGCCGCGGACTGCGCCGCGGTGATCGAGGAACTGTTGCCGCCCACGCCGTCGTGATAACTGCGTCCGGTGCTCGGATCGGCGACGCTGGCGAACTCCTGCGCCAGCGCCAGCTGCGCGCCGCGCAGCGACTGCGGATTGCCGTCGCCGGTGATGAACGCGCGCACCTGCGGGCGTTTTTCGTCGACCAGATAGTCGGCGAACATGCGCTCCTGCAACTGCGGGGTGAAGCGCGCGCTCGGGTCGATGCCGAGCCGATCCACCGTCTCGCGCATCGTGCCTGGGACCATCTGGTACTTGCCGACCGCGAACAACTCGTCGCGATGGCCCGGGTTGGTCTCGTGCAGTTGCTGGCGGCGCATGACTTCGCCGACGGTGAGGTTCGAGAAGTCGATCTGCGCGCCGTTGGCGTCGCCGGCGCGGCCGCGGTTGTAGGAGTTGTAGCCGCCTTCGCCGCCGGAGATCAGCGCGCTGAGCGGACTGTCGCGGAACGCCGGCGCGGCCGCGGCGGGCGCCGCCGGCGTGGGCGCGGGTACGGGCGTGGGCGTTACCGGAGTCGGCGTCGGCGTGGTCGCGGCTGGCGCGGGTGCCGGCGCCGGAGCGGGCGTCGGCGTCGGTGCGGCCGGCGCGGGTGCGGCCGGCGTCGCGGGCGCGGGCGCCGGAGCCTGCGCCTGCGGCGCGATCCCCAGCGACTGCAGCGTGCGCGGGCCGGCGATGCCGTCGACCGGCTCCAGCCCCTTGGAACGCTGGTAGGCGGACACCGCCGCCTCGGTCTGCGGGCCGTACACGCCGTTGGTCGGCAGTTGCGCGCCGTTGCGGTTCAGCGCTTCCTGCAACTGGGTCACCTCCGCGCCTTGCTCGCCGCGGCGCAGCACGCCGTCGCGCATCGGCGAAATCGTGCCCGGCTGGATCGTGCCGTTGTCGATGTCGCGCACGTAGTTCTGGAACTGGCCGCGCTCGACTTCGACGTGGGCATGGATCGAACCCGGCGAACCGACGTCGCCCATGCGCCCCAGCGGCTGGCCGTACTCCACGCGCGCGCCTTCGGGCAGGGTCGAGCCGTGGGCCATGTGCAGCACCTGCCCCAGCCGCACCGCGCCGGGCTCACCGAACGGGCGGTCGAAGATCTGCACGGTGTTGGTGCCGTCGTTGAGACGGTGCACGTAACCGGCGACCGGCGCAGGAATGTTGACCGGCCCCGGCGTGTCCTGCGACAGGATGAAATCCTTCTTGATGAAGGTGCGCCCGTCGGACAGATGGCGGACTTCCTCGAGCTTGCCGCCGATGACTTCGTAATCGCGCCCGTCTTCGCGCCCGGAACTGGGATGGTGCTTTTCCAGGTCCTCGAAGCTGTGCACGTCCTCGCGTCCACCGTGACGGTCGACGCTTTCGCTCATGCGATATCTACCGCTCATGACTGCTCTCCTGATCCTTGGTGAGTCCGATCGTGGTTGAATGCGGGCCGGCGTCGCGCCTCAGGGCGAAGGCGGCTCGGGGTCTTCGGTGAGGCGCCAGCAACCGCCCTTGTCTTCGAAACGGTACGAATTGCCTTCGGACATGTTGAGCCGGTACGAAACCAGGCGCGCGTTCGCGCCCTGCCGGGACACGCTCAACTTCAGCGGCTGCTTGTCCGATTCGCCCTCGTGGACGAAGTGGTAGGCGCCGTTGCGGTAGCGCACATCGAAGCCGCGATACGCCGAGCCCAGCACGTACACCGGCTGCGGCACGTCGCCGTCCTCGTCCGAGCGCAGCTCCACCACCTTGACCAGCGGCGCGGTGAACTCGCGCGCCAGCGCCGGATCGGCGGCGAAGCGGGTCAGGAACTGGTCGAAATCGCCCGCCGGACACGCTGCCGCGGCCGGCGCGTCCACGCCCACGAACTCCCAGTAGCGCACCGCGGTGGCGGTGCCGTTGCCGAGGGTGTTGCCGCGGTCGTTGGGCCCATAGGTGCCGACGCGCACGCGCAGGCCGAGTTCGCGGTTGGCGAACCACATCTTGCAGTAGCCGTCGGAACTGCAGCCTTCGACTTCGGGAAGATAGGTGCAAACCCGCGCCTCGCCGCCGACGTTGCTGCGGCAATCCGGGTCGCGCAGCGGCAGCCAGCCGGCGCCGAGCAGGCGCTTGCGCAGGTCGCTGTAGGTGATGTCCTTGGAGAAGGACTTGGCGATCTCGGGCTCGGCGACGGTCGCGGCGGGCGCCGGTGCAGCCGGCGCGGCGGCGGCCGGCGCCGGGGCGGTTGCCGGCGCCTTGGCCACGGCGGGCGCGGGCGCAGGAGCGGGGGTCGCGTCGGCGGCGGAAGCGGCCGGCTTGCAGGCCGCCAGCAGCAGCGCGAGCGACAGGGCGGTGTAGATGGGGTAGCGCATACTCGTCCGTGTGGTGCGTTGATCCGCGCGCAGTCTAGCCAAAAAACATGGCCAAACGCGCCGCCGGGCCGCAGGCGCTGATGGACGGACGGCGAAAGGGCCGCAACCGCGGCCCGGCCCCGCATTCAGGCATTCGCGGCGAGGCGCCGGCACGGTCGTGCGGCCGGAACTGCGCGGCGGGGCCTGGCCGGCGCCGGGGCGGCCCGGCACCCGGCAACGCGCGACCCGGCTACTTGCGCTTCGACGCGTTCAACGCGATCGCCGCGCGCACCAGCGCCTGCAGCGCCTTGCCGTCGATCGCGTCGCCCTGGTGGAGATCGATCGCGCGCCGGGTATTGCCGTCGAGACTGGCGTTGAACAGCCCCGCCGGGTCCGGCAGCGAAGCGCCCTTGGCGAAGGTCAGCTTGACCGCGCTCTTGTAGGTCTCGCCGGTGCACACGATGCCGCCGCGCGACCACACCGGCACTCCGCGCCACTTCCACTCCTCCACCACCTGCGGATCGGCTTCGCGGATCAGCTTGCGCACCCGGGCCAGGGTCTCGCCGCGCCAGTCGGCCAGTTCCTGGATGCGTTCGTCGATCAATCGCGAGGCGGCGGCTTCGGTGGGCGCAGCGTCGGCGCCGGTAGTGTTTTTCATGCGCGGGCTCCTGCAGTCGTGGTCGAACCGGTACGGCCGGCGGCGCCTACATGCGCTCGCCCGGCAAGCGGCTGGCTTGCGCGATCCAATCGGCCAGTTGCGCCTCGTCGAACGGATCGTGCTCGTGGAGATGGTGATAACGCACGTCCGCCATTTTCGATGCGTGCGCCGGCGGCGGGTCCAGCGCCGCGCCGCGGAAAAAGGTGAGCTTGAGGTAGCGGTCGAAGCAATGCATGGCGAAGAACCAATGGCCCTCCTCGACCGCGTACAGCGGCGTGTTCCACTTCACCGCCTTGCGCACGCCGGGCACGGTGCGCTCGACCAACGCATCCAGGCGGCGAGCGAGATCGCGTTTCCAGCCCGGTACGGCGTCGAGATACGCCTGGACGGGGGCGTCGCCATGGCCTTTGGGAATTTGCGGATTGCCGCCGGACAGCAGGCGGGGAGCGCAAGCCGCGGTCTTGCCGGGCTTCGCGGCCGCGGCCTTGCGCCGGGAAGCGGGCGCCGCGCCCGCGGCCTGATTCGCCTTCGCCGTCTTCGCCGCCGGTGTTGCGGCCGTCTTGGCCGCGGCCGTCGCTGCGGACTTGGGTGTCTTTGCGGTCATCGCCAGCATCCCACTCAGAAGCCGACCAGGGCCGCAAGATACCTTTTTTCGCCGCCCCGGCGCGAACGCGGGGCCGCGAAGGTCATCGGCGCCGCGACGGCGCGCTCATCGCGTCCCCGACGCAGGCGCAGCCTCGATGTGATCCTGCGACAGCGTTTGCCGCAAGGTGACGCGGCAGACCGGATCGTAGGTCGCCACGATCCGGATCCTGCGGCGCGTGTCGGTCGTGCGCACCACTGCGAAATAGGTATCGCCCCAATCCTCGACCTCATGCGCGTCGGTGCGCAATCGCGTCGACAGCACCACGTCCTCGCCGTCGAGCACGTCCATCTGCGCGACGTCCAGGTCCTTGCCGTCCACCCGCTTGGCCAGCAGCACGAAATACTCGACTTCGGTCTTGGCGTCGTCCGCGTCCGTGGCCGGATGTTCGGAGACCTGATAACGGATCGGATCGGGCAACTCCTTGGGATAGCCGCGATCGGCGCAGACGATGCTCAAGGCGAACGCCGAAGGCGAAAAAAGCAGCAGCGCGGCCGCCAGCCAGCGCATCAGCCGCCTCCCGATTCGGTACCGCCCGCCGCGTCGCCGAACTCGCCGACGCGCAGCTCCATCCGCACCGTCAGGCTCAGCTTGCCCTCGTGGTTTTCCACCAGCTGATAGCCCTTCATGTCGTCCGCGCTGGCCATCAGCTTGGCGCGCCCGCCGCGCGCCATCGGATACGGCGGCTCGCTGTCGTCGTTCGGCTCGCCCCATTGCTGCGACAGGCTGTGCACCGAGCGCAGCCGCAGCCCGGCCGCATCGGCGATCAGCCGGGCCTGGCGCATGGATTCGGCCACTGCGGCGCGCAGCAATTCGTCGCGCTGCGCGCTGAGCGGGCCGTACTCGCGGCGCATGCCGCGCAGCGACACGCCCTTCAACGAGGCCAACCCGCCCAGCGCCTCGGGCACCGATTGCGCCGGCACCTCGCGGATCTCCAGGTCGATCTCGACCGAGGAACCGGAAAACCAGCGCTCCCCTGCGGCGAAGGTCAGCGAGTCGATGCGGATCTTGTCCTCGCCGACGCCGAGGCCGCGCATCAGCTCCTGGATCGCAATCAGCTCCTTGCTCTTGCGCACCGCCGCCATCGAGCCGACCGACGCGGTGCCGACGACGTGGACCTGCAGGGTGATGCCGGTGGGCGCGACCCAGGTTTCGCGGGTGACCTGGGTTTCGATGCGGTCGGGTTGCATGGACATTCGGGTATCCGGAGGGAAGGGCGGGAGTGCCGCGATGGGTCCGCTCGCACGCTCGGCCTCAGGCCGAGCGCACGTCCGCGCCGTGCGCCGCGGCCATGGCCACCAGCGCAGCCTGCACCGCCGAGTCGGGAATCGCACGGAACGGAATGCAGTGCGCGCAGCCGGGCGAGAAGAAGAACATCAGGAACCAGCGCCGGCGCTTGACCTTGAAGATCGCCGGCCACTTGTGGGTGAAGTCGTAGGTGACCGCGGCGACGTGGATGCCTTCGCCGTCGAAGGTGTAGGCGAACGGCTCGCGGGATTGGCGATGGAAGTAGTGGGTCATCGCCGTTCCGAGCAACACCATCGCCGGAACGAACGCGAACACCAGCGCGATCGCCAAGGCCAGTTCGCCCGTGATCGGCCGGCCCTTGGCCAGCGCGAACGCCGCCAGGCCGACGCCGCACAGCGGCCACAGCAGCGCCATGCACAGGCTCACCGGGCGTTCGCCGATCAGCGCCAGCGTGGCGCGCACCCGGTCCCAGTAGCCGAAGGCGAGCGAGAAGCGTATTTCCGTGGCATGTTCCATCGAGCCGAATCCATCCAATGAGCGCGAGCGGGTCGGCCGCCGCGCGTGCGGCCGCTAGCGCATATTCTGCAACCGTTCGGCGAACTGGCGCAAAAACGGCCGCTCGTCGCGCAGCCCCTGCGCCAGCAACGCCTCGAACCGCGGCGACTGCAACTCGCGCAGGCACTCCAGCGCCGACATCCGCGCCCACTCCTGGTATTCGTCCGGCCGGTGCCACGCCGCCCAGGCCAGTTCCTCGGCCGCGCGCACGCCCAGGCCCGCCAGCGAGCGGGTCGCGCGGCGGCGCACGTACTCGTCCTGGTCGCTGGCCAGCGCGAGCAACAGCGCCTGCGCTTCTTCGTCCCCGCGCAGATGGCCCAGCTCCACCGCCAACTGCCAGCGCGCGTCGGCCTCGCCGTGGGCGAGCGAGGCGCGCGCCAGGAAGCGCAACGTGCCCGGACGCAGCCGGCGGATTTCGCGGACCAGGTATTGCGCATCGTTGTCGCGGGCGATCGCGTACAGCACGTGGCCGACTTCCGCGTCCGACCAGCCGCGCGGATGGCGCCCCTCCACCCAGGCCAGCACCGCGCGGTGCCAGGCCGGCCACTGGCTGTAATCGCACTCCCATTGCCCTTCGCGCGGAACGATGCCGGCCCCGGCCCATTCGCGGAAACGGGTGGTCTCGATGCTCAGATCGGTCATGGCGGCGCGAGGGCCTCCGTGCGGGCGCTGGCGGCCAGCTTAGCGAAAAGCCGACGGCTTCGGAGCCGCGCCCGCACGCCGCCTCACCGCCCCTCACGCTGCAACGCCAATCACACTCGCCGCGCTCGCCGCACACCTAAGATCGCGGCGACGGCGGCGCCTGCCGCCGTCCACCGCAAGGCCAGTCCCCCGCGCGCAAGCGCCGTCGCCTTGGGCCGCAGTCGCGGCGCGCGCCGTCCGTCTTTTCCGCCACGGAGCAGACCATGAGCCGACGCACCCTCGCCTTTTGCGCTTTCCTGATCGCCGCCCTGCTGGCCGCCGACGCGGCGGCCAAGAACAAAGTCACCCGCCAACTCGGCGGCGCCTGCGGCGAAGACGCCAACACCATCGCCCAATGCGACGTCGGCATGAGTTGCAAGGACGGCTATTGCGCCATGAACAGTTATCTTTCCGAAGCGTCGAGGAGTTGCAAGGACCTCATGGTCAAGGCCGGCGTGGTGGGTGCGCGCGAAACCGTCTCGGTCCACGACGGCTTTTGCTACAAACACTGCGACGGCATGTACGAACTGGCGATGCAGGCCACGCCGGTCACCGAGCGCCTGATGCACCGCGCGCGCGTGGGCTCCAAGGAGTTCGGCGAAGAGGTCGCCAAGCTCTCCGACAGCGAGAAAGCCACGTTCAAGGCGGCCGAGAGCAAGTGCAATTCCTGCGGCAAGCAGTGCACGATCGGATCGAGCTTCCTCGGCCGCGGCGGCTACTGATCCGCAGCGGCGGCGCGCGCCGCCCGACGATGGTCAAGGCAGGCCGGCCAGCGCGCCGGCCACGAATGCGCCGTGCGCGGCCGCCCGCGCGGGCAAGGCGTCGGCGGCCGCCGCGGCGCAGTCGTCCGCGCGGACGCGGAACCCGACCGGCAGCGGCGCGCCCGTCCGCGCCGCCGTCGCGCCCCGCTGCCGGCCGAACGCAGCGGCCAGCGACAACGGCATGGTTTCGACCAGATGCAGCGCCGCCGGGGTACGCGCCCGCGCTTGCCGCGCATCGTCCGGCGCGAAGCGCAGCGCCGCCCCGGTCGAGGCCATGACCAACGCATAGACGATGAAGGCCGGCCGCAGGGCCTGGATGAAATCGCTCGACGTCAGCATGGGGTGGCCTCGATGGGGGTGCCATCGCACGCTATCGCCGGGCCTGGCCGGGCGCGGGGATTAGATGTCGAGTGGGGGAATCGGGGGGCGAGCGGCCGCGAGGGCCGATGAGCGGCGGGGCGCTTCGGTGGGGGGCGCGCCGCTGTCTCGCGGCGCTCCCAGCGCCCGCAGGTAATGCGTCGGCGCCGCACCGACGAAGCGGGTGAACGCCGCACTGAAGGCATTGGCCGATCCATAGCCCACCCGTTCGGCGATCGCCGCCAGCCCCTCCCGGCCTTGGCGCAGAAAATTCTTGGCCAAGGCCATCCGCCACGACAGCAGATACTCCATCGGCGCGACGCCCATCGCGCGGTTGAAGCGCTCGTAGAACGCCGACCGCGACAGCGCCGCCTCCTGCGCCATCGATGCCACCGTCCAGTGGCGCGCCGGCTGTTCGTGCAGGCGGCGCACCGCCGCCGCCAACCGCGCATCGGCCAGACAGCGCAGCAAACCCGGCGAAGCGGCGGTGCCCGACGACGAGCGCAGCGCTTCGATCAACATCACTTCCAGCAGCCGCGCCAGCACGATCTCGCGCGCCGGACGCCGGTGGCGCGCTTCCTCGCCGACCAGACGCACGATGGCGCCCAGGCGCGGATCGCCGCGCACATGGACGAGCTGGGGCAGCAGCGACACCAGCAGCGCGGCGTCCGGCGCGCCGAAGCTCAGGTGGCCGACCAGCGCGCGCAGGTTCGCCGGCGCGTCGGGATCGCCGTGCCGCACCTCGCCGTCGCGCACGGTCGCCGCGTCCGGGTCGGGGCCGTCGTCGGCTGCGGGCTCACCGCCGGACAACACGAAACCCGACAGCGCCGGGATCAGCACGAAGTCGTCCGGCGCCAGCTCGACCGCCTCGCGCCCCTGCACTTGCAGGCGGACCGCGCCCTCCAGCACCACGCAATAGAAAGGCCGGTCGCCGGGCGGACGGCGCACGCGCCAGGCGCCGCCGCCGCTGACCACCTTGGACAGCGCCGCCTGCGGCTGCAGCAGCGTGACGACTTCGGCGAGGGGATCGGTCACGACCGGACGATCCATGGTGATTAAAGGATTTTCGACTATGTAGCGTCCGGTTTCGGCTGTCTACAGTGACGGCTCCGCCCTGCCCTCCGCCATTGCGGAAGGCGCACAGCCTCACCAGGAGCCGCTTCATGAGCGAACCGACGATCAAACCCGACCGCGCCCCGGTCCCCGCCGCCACCCCGACCCTGGCCTTCCATCCCCTGCGGTTCGACATCCCAGGCCGCCTCGCGCCGCTGGAACTGCGCGTCACCGCCCCGGCCAGCGGCGACGCGCTGCCGATCGTGCTGCTCTCGCACGGCCACGGCGCCTCCAACTACCTGTCCTCGACCCGCGGCTACGCCCCGCTGGTCGACTTCTACGCCGCGCACGGCTTCGCGGTGATCCAGCCGACCCATCAGGATTCCAAGACCCTCGCGCTCGACCCCGCCGGCCCGGGCGGCCCGCTGTTCTGGCGCTCGCGCGCGCAGGACCTGCGCGACATCCTCGACCGCCTCGACGCCATCGAAGCCGCCGTCCCGTTCCTCTCCGGCCGCCTCGACAAAGACCGTATCGCCGCCGTCGGCCACTCGCTGGGCGGCCACACCGTGTACATGCTCGCCGGCATGCGCATGACCGCGGCCGACGGCGAAGTGGTCGATCTGATCGAACCGCGCCTCAAGGCCGCCGTGGTGTTCGGCGGCCCCGGCGACGGCGCGGACCTGGCGGCGTGGGCGTCGGAACACTATCCCGAACTCAAGGGCAACGACTTCGCCCATATGACCCAGCCCATGCTGGTCGTCGCCGGCGACAAGGATTTCCATCCGTTCTTTTCCGAACGCCGGGATTGGCGCGCGGATGCCTACCGGCTGAGCCCGGCGCCGAAGACGCTGTTGACCGTGTTCGGCGCCGAGCACCTGTATGGCGGCATCAGCGGGTACGACGCGAAGGAAACGACGGACGAAGACCCGCAGCGCCTGGCCGACATGCAACGGCTGAGCTGGGCGTATCTGCGCTCGGCGCTGTATCCGCAAGACCCGGCGTGGCCGACGGTCGTGGAGGCGTTGGCGAAGGCCGAAAGGCCGGTGGCCGCGGTCGAGCGCAAGTAAGGCTACCGGGCCGCATCGACGGCGACGCGAAACAGGAGGCGCGGCGGACTTGCGCAAGCCCGCCGCGCCTCCTGTTTCGCTTGCGCCCTGATCGCGGCAATGTTGCACCGCTGCACGCTTACCGGATGTCCGGTAGGCCGGAATGCCCGCGTTGTATCGAATGGCGTTCCCTGCATTCGCCCCGTTCCCTTGATCGCAATGCGCAACGCATCGATCGGCCTTGCGCACGACCCTGCGCGAGCGGCCGACGCTGCGCTGCATCCCGCAAAAGGACCTTGCCATGCCTCCCCGCCTGCTCGATCAGATAACCACCGGCATCCACCGCGCGTGGCAAGAATCGTTCGTCGACCGTTACCGCCTGTGGTCGGCGCGGGTGACCGGTATCGAAGTCACCCAAGCCATCCAGTACCACCGGGCGAACGAGCACCTGACCGACCCGGCCGACCGCGGCGCCGACAATTCGGTGCAGTTGGTGGCGTTCAAAGCCGCATGGGTGCGCGTCTATGTACGCTCGGGCTTGTTGGGCAACATCGTCAACGTTACCGGGACGCTGGAAGTGTCGCGTCGGAATCGCTTGCGCGACTACGAGCCGGTCGACACCTACGCGCCGCAGGGCGGCCCGGTCAGCGCCGAACAATTCCCCAACTACCGCGACGAGCGCGGCGACCTCGGCCGCAGCCTGAATTTCGTGATACCGGCCGCCGAGTTGTACGGCACGCTGCGCCTGACCGCGCGCCTGACCGGCCACGACGGCGGCGAGAAATCGGTGGAAGTGAGCGTACGCCTGGTGCAGACGCTGCGCGTGCGCGGCATCCTGGTGGCCTACGATGGCGACAGCACCTCGGCGCCGGCGACGCCGACCGCGCCGGTGACGCGACTGACCTTGCCGGCGCCCACCCTGGCGGACCTGCAAAGCACCGCGGCGACCGCATTGGCGGCGATGCCGGTGCAGGCCACCGGTTCGTTCGCGGTCTGTTCAAACCTGGATTGGTCCACGCCGCTGGACGACGCGCGCGTCGCGCCGGGCAAATGCTCGGACAACTGGAACGACCTGCTCGACGCGATGTCGCTGTTGCGCGACAACGACGGCAATCGCGACGACGTCGTGTACTACGGCCTGTTGCCAGCCGGCATACCGCTGGGCGTGCCCGGTTGCGGCGACGACGGGCTCGGCGCGGCCGCGGTCGGCAACGACCAGACCTTCCTGCACGAAACCGGGCACGGCTACGGCTTCCAGCACACGCCTTGCGGCGCGGCCGGCAACACCGACCCCAACTATCCGACCTACGAGCCGTACGCGTCGGCCTCGATCGGCGAATTCGGCCTGGATATCCGCGACGGCACGATTCACGACCCCCAGCTCACCTCCGACTACATGAGCTATTGCCGGCCGCGCTGGATGTCGCAGTACCAGCATCGACGCCTGCTCAGCCATCCGCGTCTGGCGCCGGAATGGTTGTCGCCGGACTTCCCCTTGCCCGATCCGCTGCATCGGCCCTTCGATCCCGAACACCTGTGGTGGCCCGATCCGCCGTGGCGCTATCAAGGCCCGGAGTGGCGCATGACGCCGGTGATCTCCGTGCAGGGCCGGGTGCTGGAGAGCGGACGCATCGAAGTCGAATCCGTCGCGCGCATCGAGGTGGCCGCGCCCGCGCTGGGCGTCCCGACCCAATGGAGCGCGCAACTGCTGGACGAGCAAGGCGGCGTGCTGTCGCGCGCGGTGCTGATGCGACGCGAACCGCAAGGCGGCGGCTGCGGCTGCGGCGGCAGCCACGACCATCGCGACAAGGATGCGCCCCCGTTTGCGTTCCGGGCGTACCTGCGCAACGTCGCGCCGGGGGCGTCGCTGAGGATCGATGGACCGGACAAACAAACCTGGAGCCGCAAGGCCAGCGCGCAGCCGCCGCGTTTCACTCACGCGGCAGCGAAGGTGGGCGGCGAGCATGAACTCGCGCTGGAATGGAAGCTGGATACCGCGGACGTCAAGGACGTCTGGGCGCAATGGCGCCGCGACGACAAAGACGCCTGGCATGGCTTGTCTGTCGGCTTACGCGGCAACCACTCGCGCTTGCCGCTGCAAGGCCTGCCGGCGAATCGCATCCAGGTCCGGCTGATCGCGCACGACGGCTTCCACTCCGGCGAATCCGAACCGGTCGACGTGGACCTGCCCGAGCGCGAGCCGGTGCTGGCCATCGTCAGCCCGTCCAGCGGCAAGACCTTCCGCGTCGGCCGGCCGGTGCAGTTGCAAGGCAATCTCACCGACAGCTCAGGCCAGCCGCTGCCCGACGACAAGCTGACGTGGTGGCTCGACGGCGTGCAGATCGGGCACGGCCGCGAGCGCTGGCTCGACGCGCCCGCCGCGGGGGATCACGAGTTGGTGGTGCAGACGCAGTGGAGCGGAGGCGTTGCGAAGCGGGCGGTGAAGTTCACGACAGAGCGCGGGCCTGGGCGCGGCGGGTGAGGCGCCCGCCTCGAACGATGGTTGCGCAGGCGCGGGCGAACGCGAAGACGCTCGGCGCCAGAGTCGAAGGCAACAGGCTACGGCAGCCCCAGGATCGAACCCACTGAAGCCTTGAGCAGATCGACCAGTTCCGGGTCCATGTACTGATACTCGTCCGGGATATCGAGCACATGCACAGGCTTGTTGGCGACGACGCGGCCGAACTCGGCCTGCAGCCTGGATCGATGCTTGTTCTCCATGACGAAGATGGAGTGAGCCCAGCGAATGTCGTCGGCGGACACGCGCCGGCGCGCATTCGGGCTGGTGCCGGCGGAGCGAGCCCGCAGGTCCGGGTGATTGCGCCAGACGGCTTCTGCCGTCGGGCTGCGCCATTGGTTTCGGCTGCAGATGAAGAGGAGGTTGAGGGGTTCGTTGTCCTCGATCTCGTGCTTGTTCGAGGGGTGCGGGTAGTCGATGCCGAGTTGCTTGGCGCGGGCGAGTTTTTCAGACCGGAGGTAGAGGAGCTTCCAGTTCTTCTCGCGCTTTTCTTTGGTTTTTGGTTGGTCTTCTTTCATGAGGTCTGGAGCTGAATTGAGCCTGGCCATCGAATGGCCTTTAGGGACTTGGCAGATTCACCTCCTACGCCCAAGTCGTTCTTAGCAGAGCAAGCGAACGCAACTGTGTTTTTCGTCTTTCATTAAACCGTACGTTTGGAAGCTTGAGTCAAGCCTTCATCTCGCACCATGTCATGGGCTGCGGCTGCCGCGGTCTTCTCCTGCTCGATTGCCAGATTCCGAGTACGCCGGCGCTGCGCCCCTGGCTGGACTGATTAAGCGCTGGCGGCAACGGCTCGACCAGTCCCGGGCGATGATCCGGATGGCTGGAGTGACCCGGAGCGGTCGGAGCGGGAGCGGATTGATCCGTAGGCACAGCACGGCCCGGAACCATGTGATCGGGCCGATCAACATCCCTGGCACGATCCGGCAGCATTGGCGCCATGCGTAGCGTGGCATCGTCAATGTCGCCCGTCTGAGGCAACCCGTGATCGCGCTGGAAGTCGAGCAACGCGCCCTGCATGTTCAACCTGTAGACACCGTCGCGGTCCAATGGACGGTCGCCGACGGCCCGGTATCCTTCGTCGGCCATCACCCGCTGCAGGTCCTTGATGCGTTCCCCTGACTCGCCAAGGCGAATCACACCGTCGTCCACCACTGGCAACGCCTGCATACCGATCCGGCGCTCATCCTCCAACGGAAGGCGGCCGCTCGTCAGGTCGGCAATGTAATTCTCGTACTGCTGGTAGTAGCGAGTATCCAGCTCCAGATGAACATGTTTGGCGCCCGTCTTTATGTTGCTCTGCGTCCCCAGTGACTGCCCATACTCAATCGTTTGATCCGCAGAGACCGTTATGTCGCTCATATGACGGACACGGGCGATGACGTCTCCACCCTTGTGATCGTAAATGTCCACCAACCCCTGAGTCGCATCCACTCGTCCGACATAGCCAGCTAAAGGCGACGGCACCGGCACATCCCTGGCCTTGTCGCTCATGGTCGGATGATCGGGGTGCTCGATGATGAAGTCCTTCTTGAGCAACACCTGATCCGGCTTCAACCCGTAGGTGTTCCCAGATTTGGCAGATTCGATTTCCTGGATTTCGCCACCGATGTAGGCGTGCCGCCTTCCGGCCTCACCGCGGACAATCAGGCCATCGACCATACGAGCGTTCCGGTTGTCGCTCGGATGATGGGTGACCAGGCTGTCGAAGTCGGTCACCGGCTCGTTGATCGTTACGCCTTTCTGGATGACGCGATAGGTCGTGGGTGTCTTGTCGGTCATCGGGAGTCCCTTCCCTTGGCTATGCCATCAATGGCAGCGGTTGTAAGTAGTGGATCGCTCGCCGTCGGTCACGGTGAGGTAGTCGCCGCTCAGGACGTAAATATCCACGACCGGATTCTTGTCGCCGTCGTGTTCCTCTATCGCTTCGATACGCCATGCTTTCGGCGTGTCGGAGATCAGCTGAACCCTCTTCGGCGTATCGGAATGCTCATAGCCTTGCAGCATGCGTGCGGCGATCTTGAAGCCGCCGTCGCTGTCATAGGCCAGTGGAAGCTTGCACGGATTGGGGCCCGGCTCCCATTGGCCGATGAGTGAAGCTGGATAAGTCGGCCCTTGCCGCTTCCCTGTGACGCTCTCTTTGACGAGTCCCTGCGCAGGCCCGGGTTCCTTGGCGAACGAGCAAGCTGGCAGTACCAGCGAGATCGCGAATGCTAAGCCGATGATCCTTTTAACTCGCATGTGGTCGCCTGCGTGGGAGAAAATTGCGCTTGCTGCATCGAAGATCGAATCAGCGCTTCAAATGATGCCTGCCGGGACAAAGAACTTTCGCATCCAGGTCGATGACGGTGCCTGAGCGTGGAAATCTAAACAAGGCTCAATTTTTGTGATAGCTAGGCTGAGACCTGTGAAGTTCCACGCGACTCACGTGAATGGAAGAAGTTTTCGCGGCACACATCCATACGGCTGAGCCCGGATCGCATCGCAAGAACACCCCGGGGTCTCCCGTCTCAATCGCCCGCGACATGGTCGTAACTGATTACCCGGGTAGTCACCCAGCGATCTTCCTTCCGTTTCCACAGATGCACGAACCGCGGATGCTCCGCCAACTGCCCCGCCTTGCCGTCGGAAACAATCCAGAAATTGTGCGCGCCCAACTGCACCGCGCCAAAGTCCTGGATGGCATGCGCCTCCGCCGCCGAGGCATCCAGCTCGCGTCGCAGGTTCGACTTGCCGCTGACGCAACGCTCTTAGAACGATTTCACCAGTTCGTCCACGCCTACCGACACGCTGTCGTTGTCGAGGCCCCCGTCACCTGCTCCATCGCCACCGGAGCCGGCACGCGCAAAAGTGCTTTGGCCGCCTCGATCCGCCATTACGCATCGCCGCAAAGCCCGCGATGACCGAAGCGGCCTGGGCGCCGGTCAGCGCGCCGGGTGCTGCGTGGCAGGCGACCTTGGCGGATTGCTAGGAAACACAGCCCCACAGCAACCAGCAGGCAGACGAGCCAGTCCGACTGAAAGCAACACCACTCTGCCTTCCTGCTTTCGCGATCGACCCACATTCTCCTCCGTTCAATCCCAGGCCGTCGCGTTCTTCGGAAACCCAGGCCGTTGCACCCGCACCACGCAGAACCGCTGCCCCGTGGGCGCCTGCATCACCACCCAGCGTTCCAGGCGGTCGACCACCGTTGCGCCCAGCGCCTCAAGACGCGTCACCTCTGCGGGAATGTCGTCGGTCTCGATATCGATATGAACCCGACTCTCGTGGTCGACCTTCTGAATCTGCACGATCGGCTCATCCGGCGGCGTTTCCAACATGCGGTAAGGGCCGCGGGTTCCCGGATGGTCGGGATCCAGCGGACGGCCCAGCGCGTCGGCCCAGAACTGGGCGGCACGGTCGATGTCGGAGGTGTTGCAGTCGATCAGAAGGGCGCAAAGACGCGAGTGGTGCATGGCGGGTTCCTTCGATGGGTGTGGCGCGAAATACGGGGCGGAGCGGTATTTTCCGAGCTCCATTCTGCCTGCTGTTGGAGAGGCGCTGTTTATCCTATCGAAGCCCGCGTGCAGCAACGACCTTCGCGGTTGCTAGGGCGGTCATCCGCCACGCAGCATGAAGCAGTCAGGTCCCTGTGACTTAACTACGCATCTTTCAGAAGTATCTGTTTTTTAGATATTCGGGATTGGCCAGTACCGTTGTTCTCCCTGTCGACGCACTCAAGCGAGGAACATCCGATGGCCGTTCAGACTCCTGCCCCGTCCTGCCTGGCGCTTTTGCTGCATTCGCTCTGCGAATCTCACGGGGATAGCATCCATGTGGCGAAACTCGATCCAGATACGCTCGACTACCTCCAGACCAGAGCCTCAGAACGGCATTTCCGAGCAATAAGCGAAGCTCGCGACCTGCTCGATGTCGTACTGGAGTCGTTGGAGTACCCTGCGCCTCCAGAGCATCAACGTCGTCTGATCGAAAGGGCCGACGACGAACTGGCGTCGGCTCAGCGCTGGGGCGAGTTGGCAGCGAACGCCCGGTTCTGTCGAGAACACCCCGAGTTGGCGCAGCAATTGACGGGCGATGCGCCGCCAGATGATGGGGCGCTCGATAGAGCCGCAGCAACGGCCAGTGAGCCAACGCCGAGGCGTGCGAAGCCGGGAGCAAGAAAACCGGGGTGAAGCTCTGGCGTGCGGCCGGCACCTATCGTCAGAATCAGATTCCGCAGAGCGGCGTAGTTCGTGGTCGCGGCTTGCGCCGCTCCTACAGCCAGATGACGCCCTTCGCCGACTACCGATTCAACTCGCTACGAACTCGCCGCCTGAGTGCAGGCGACGAATAACGAGCGCAGCCAGCATCCCATAGACGCCTTCCGGCGGGCAGTCGTTGTCGATAAAGCGGGCTCGGTCGATGGCGTACGCGGTGCCCAACTCGGCGTTTGCGTGAGCGATGCCGGCCAGGACGGCGTCGAGCACGGCTTGGTCGGACAAAGGGTCGTGTACGCAGGTGCCTATCGCGGGCATGCGCTCGACCCGCGGCTCTGCGCTCGGGTCTTGCGTGAGCCGCAGTTGCAGCAAGTTGTGCCTCGGGCCGGTGATGCGGCTGACGGTCAGGTATTCGTCCTGGCGGCTGTAGAACATGGGTGTTGGTCGCGTCGTTGTTGCGGGGTCGCGGTCGCGGCTTGCGCCGCTCCTACAGGTAGGCCATGCGGTTAGCGCCCGCCGTGTACCGGCTTGTGGGCTCGCACCGCCATGACTACACCCAGGCCGGCGAGCAGCGAGACGGCCGAGGTGCCGCCGTAACTCAGCAACGGCATCGGCACGCCCACCACCGGCAGCAACCCGGAAATCATGCCGCCGTTGACGATGACGTAGACGAAGAACGCCAACCCCAACGCGCCGGCGATCAAGCGCGAGTAGCCGTCGCGCGCGCCGGCGGCGATCCACAGGCAGCGGCCGACGACGAACAGGTACAGGGACAGCACGGTGATGACGCCGACCCAGCCGAACTCCTCGCTGAGCACGGCGAAGATGAAGTCGGTGGTGTGTTCGGGCAGGTAGTTCAGGTGCGACTGCGAGCCTTGCAGCCAGCCCTTGCCGGTCATCCCGCCGGCACCGATGGCGATCTTGGACTGGATGATGTTCCAGCCGGTGCCCAGCGGGTCGGTTTCGGGGTTGAGGAAGGTCAGGATGCGGTCTTTCTGGTACTGCCGCAGCAGGAAGAACCACGCGGCGGGCGCGATCGCGGACACCGCGCCGAACGCGGCAACGAACCACCACCACGACAGGCCCGCCAGGTACAGCGCGAACGCGCCGCTGATGCCGACCAGCATCGCGGTGCCGAAGTCGGGCTGCAGCAGGATCAGTACGGTCGGCGCGCCGATCAGCACGCCGGCGATCAGTACGTTGAGGAACTTCGGCGGCAGTTGCTGGCGGTTGAGGTACCACGCCACCATCATCGGCAGGCTCAGCTTCAAAAGCTCGGCCGGCTGGAAGTAAAACACCTTCAAGTCGATCCAATGGCGGCCGTGCTTGCCGGTGCCGATCGCCAGCACCGCCAGCAGCGGGATCATCGATACGGCGTAGATCAACGGCGTCCAGTTGCGCAGTTGGGTGATCGACATGCGCGACAGGCCCCACATCGCGGCCAGGCCGACGGCGAAGCGCGAGCCCTGGGCGAAGACCATGCGGGTGGAGTGTTCGCCGGCGCTGTAGAGCACGGCCAGGCCGATCACCATCAGCGCGAGCAACGCGGCCAGCATCATCAGGTCGAGGGTGCGGGTGAAGCGCAGGCCCAGGTCCCACAGGTAGCGCAGGATCACTCTCACCGCTGCGGCTCCACGGTCGGGCTCACGTCGTCGTCTTCGGGGTCGAGGTTGGGTTCGATCAGGGCGTCGTCGTGGCGCGCGGGCGGCGCGGCGCCGTCGGCGGCCTGTTCGGGCGGCGCTACGTAGCCGGGCAGGTTCGCCTGCAAACCCGCTTCGGCGCCGGCCGCAGCCTGCGGCACGTGGCCGGGCTGCGCGGCGACGCGGGCGTTGGCCATCGCCACCGCCTTGGCCCAAGCGCCGTTGACCGGCACCGCCACGACCTTGAGTTCGGCCGGCACCACGGCGCCTTCGCCGGGGGCCTGGCCGGGCGAGACGGTCGGCGCTGCGCCCGGCGCCACCGCCAGCGGGGCGACGGTCGGTGCGGGCTTGCCGTCCTTGCTCGGCGGCGCTTCGGGCATCTTGCCCAGCAGCCAGGCGTCGAAGATCTTGCGCGCGATCGGTGCGGCGGTGCTGCCGCCGTAGCCGCCGTGTTCGACCACCACCGCCACCGCGATGGTCGGGTTTTCGGCCGGCGCGTAGCCGACGAACAGCGCCTGGTGGCGCAGGTGGTACGGCAGCGAGTGCGGGTTGAGGCTGACGTTGCCCTTGCGGCTGACCTTCTGCGCGGTGCCGGTCTTGCCGGCCATGCGGTACGGCGCGCCGCGCGCCATGATCCGCGCGGTGCCGCGGCCGCCGTGGATGGTCGATTCCATGCCTTCGTGCACGGCCTGCAGGTGCGCGGGATTGTCGGTGATGCGGGTGGGTTCGTTGAGTTCCTTGGGCAGCCACGGCGATTCGTAGCCGGTGCGGATCTCGCGCACCAGGTGCAGCTGGCGCAGGGTGCCGTTGTTGGCGATCGCCGCGGTGCCGCGCGCGAGCTGCAGCGCGGTCACCACCCAGTAACCTTGTCCGATGCCGGCGATGACGGTCTCGCCCGGGTACCAGCCTTCCTTCTTGTTGCGCTTGGCCTTCCACTCCGGCGACGGCAGGATGCCGATGTTCTCGCCGAGCAGGTCGATGCCGGTCTTCTGGCCGAAGCCGTAGCGCAGCATGTACTGGTCGACCTTCTGGATGCCCATGTCGAGGGCGAGCTTGTAGTAGTAGGTGTTGACCGACTGGGCAATGGATTCGCGCAGGTCCACCCAGCCGTGGCCGCCGCCGTGCGAGTCGCGGTAGCCGCGCTTCTGGCCCGGGATGTGGAACTCGCCGGTCGACAGGATCTTGTCTTCGGCCCGGCGCGTGCCGCTGTCGAGGCCGGCCAGGGCCATGAACGGCTTCATCGTCGAACCCGGCGGGCCGCCGCCGAGCACGTTGCGGTTGAACTGCGGGCGCGAGGGGTCTTCGTTGAGCGCCTTGTAGTCGGTGCTGGAGATGCCGTTGACGAACAGGTTGCTGTCGTAGCTGGGCAGGCTGACCATCGCCAGCACTTCGCCGGTGCGCGGGTCCACCGCCACGGCCGAGCCGTCCATGTCGCCGAACGCGGTGACCATCGCGCGCTGCAGGTCGAGGTCGATGCTCAGGCGCAGGTCGGCGCCGGGCTTGGCCGGGACGTGGCCGACCTGGCGGATCGGGCGGCCGTCGACGTTGGTTTCGATCTGCTCGTAGCCGACCTGGCCGCGCAGCTGCTGTTCGTAGGAACGCTCAAGACCGGTCTTGCCGATGTGGGTCAGCACGCCGGCATTGACCCCGAGCGCTTCCTGGTCCTTGGTGTCGATGCGGCCGACATAGCCGATGACATGCGCGAACAACTCGCCGTACGGGTAGCGTCGGTTGAGGTAAGACACCAGCTCGACGCCGGGGAAGCGCCAGCGGTCGACCGCGAACGCGGCGACTTCCTCGTCGCTGACGCGCAGCTTCAGCACGATCGGCTTGAAGCCGCGGGTGGCCTTGCGCTCGGCTTCGAAGCGCGAGATGTCCTCGGGCGTCAGCGCGACCACCCGCGCCAGCTGCGGCAGCCATTTCTCGCTGTCGCCGGCTTCCGACGGGGTCACTTCGATGCGGAACGCGGGGACGTTGTCGGCCAGGATGCGGCCGCGGCGGTCGTAGATCAGCCCGCGCCCGGGCACCACCGGGCGCAGCTTGACCCGGTTCTGCTCCGAACGCATGGCGTAGTCGTCGTGCTGCCAGACCTGCAGGCGGAAGTACCAGAAGCCCAGGCCGACCACGCCGATGAGGACGAAGAAGAACGCGACCGCGGCGCGCAGGCGGAACTGGTCGGCCTCGGCCGCGGTGTTCTTGAGCACGCGCGGGCGGCGGTTGAGCAGGCGGCGGCGCGGGCCCATGTCAGCGCCTCCGCCAGGTGCCCAGGCGCAGCGCGTCGAGCAGCAGGAAGATCACCGGCCACAACGCCATGCCGACCAGCGGCGCGAACCAGTAGGTGGTCGGCAGCGAGGGCTCGCGCAGCACCATGTGGACCACGGCGGTGACGATGCGGTCGTTGAGCATCAGCCCGCCGATCGCCAGCGCCTGCTGCGACAGCGGGAAGAACCGCAGCCGCGCGCGGAAGCGCTGCAGGATGAAGGCCATCACCACCAGCCGCAGCGCCTGTTCGCCGAGCAGGCCGTCGGAAACCAGGTCGCCGCACAGGCCGACGACGAAGGCGAAGCCCAGGCCGACGCGCTCGGGGTCTTCGATCACCCAGTAGGCCAGGACCAGGCCGAGCCAGAACGGGCGCAGCGGCGCCAGCACCTGCGGCATCGGCAGCAGGCTCAGCGCCAGCGCGGCGACCAGGCTGACCGGCAACACCCAGTGGTGGCGGGCGCGGGTCATCGCTGCGGCTCCTGTGCGTTCTGCGGCGGGGTGCGGGCGGGCGCCGCCGAGGGCGCGGGCGCGGGCGCCGGCGCGCGCGGCGCCGACTGGCGCGCGGCGGGCGCAGCGGCGTTACGGTTGCCGGCGGCGGCGTCCGCGTTCGCGCCGGCGTTGGAGCGCGCGGCCGCGGCCGGCGGCGCCGGCTCGATTTCGGACTTCAGTTCTTCCGGCGCGGTCGCGCTGCGCGGCTTGGGCTTGCGCTGCTTGAGCTCGCTCAAGCGCTGCGCGGCGGCCTGCTCGGCCGCGGCCTGGGCCTGCGGCGTGGAGGCCGAGGCGGTCTCGGCCACCGCCGGCTGGGTGTCGAAGTCGGCGGTGTCCACCGGCGGCGGCGGCAACGACAGCAGCACCAGCACTTCGCGGCCGCGGTCGAGCTGCGCGGCCGGCTTCACTTCGCCGACCAGGAAGGCGCGGCTGTCGTCGGGTTTGAGCGCGGCGATGGTGCCGACCGGGAAGCCCGGCGGGAAGCGCCCACCCAGGCCCGAGGTCACCACCACGTCGCCGACGCGCACGTCGCTGGACAGCGGCACGCTGCGCAGGGTCAGGCGGTCGCTGCGGCCTTCGCCGTAGACCACCAGGCGCACGCCGTTGCGGGCGACGTTGACCGGCACCGCGTGCGAGGGGTCGGTGATCAGCAGCACGCTGGAGTGCAGCGGAGTGATGCCGGTGACCTGGCCGATCAGGCCGCCGGCGTCGATCACGCTCTGGCCCACGCGCAGGCGCTCGCGGCTGCCAGCATCGAGGATCAGGCGCTGGCGCGACGGGTCCAGGTCGATGTCGAGGATCGGCGCCAGCACCACGTCGAGGTTGCCGCGCTCGGCCACTTCCAGCAGCCCGCGCAGGCGCTGGTTGTCGGCGGCGACCGACTGCAGCCGGGCCATGCGCGCCTGGTTCAGCAGCGCCTCGTTGCGCAGGCGGCGGTTTTCGTCGGTGAGCTGGCTCAGGGTGCCGGCGTCGTCGCTGACCCGCTCGATCAGCCGGCCGGGCCAGCCGGCCACGGCCCACAGCGGCGCGACCAGGGTCGCGGCCTGCTTGCGCGCCTGGCTCAGCCAGCCGCCGCGGTGATCGAGCACGATCAGGGTCAGCGCCAGCGCCAGGTAGGCCATCAGGCGCAAGGTGTCGGCGACTTCGCCGCTGCGGGCTGCGGTGGGTGGGCCGGCGTAAGGGGGCATCGGGCCGGAAGGTCGCTGTCGGAATCAGAGGGAGTAGAAACGCGAACGCAGCGAAAGTTCGCTGCGCGCGTGACGATGGAGCTCGGTTTGGATCTTACCTGCTGCATCGCGCGGCGGGCGCATGAGCGGACGGCATCGGGGGAAATGCAGTCCGCGCGCGCCGCGCGTGTGGAGCGATGCGCGGATCACTCCGGCGCGAAGAACTCGTTGCCGTGCATGTCCACCAGTTCCAGCGCGCGGCCGCCGCCGCGGGCGACGCAGGTCAGCGGGTCGTCGGCGACCTGCACGTGCAGGCCGGTTTCCTCGCTGATCAGGCGGTCCAGGTCGCGCAGCAGGGCGCCGCCGCCGGTCAGCACGATGCCGCGCTCGGCGACGTCGGCGCACAGCTCCGGCGGGGTCTGCTCCAGCGCCAGCTTGATCGCCGAGACGATGCCCGACAACGGCTCGCGCAGGGCCTCGAGCACTTCGTTGGAGTTGATGGTGACCATCTTCGGCACGCCCTCGGCGAGGTTGCGGCCGGAGATCTCCACGGTGCTGGCGCGTTCCTGCGGGTAGGCGCAGCCGATCTCGAGCTTGATCCGCTCGGCGGTGGCTTCGCCGATCAGGGTGCCGTAGGTGCGGCGCACGTAGTTGATGATGGATTCGTCGAAGCGGTCGCCGCCGATGCGGACCGAGGCCGAGTAGACGATGCCGTTGAGCGCGATCACCGCGACCTCGGTGGTGCCGCCGCCGACGTCCACGACCATCGAGCCGCGCGCCTCGGTCACCGGCATGCCGGCGCCGATCGCCGCGGCCATCGGTTCCTCGATCAGGTAGACCTCGCGCGCGCCGGCCTCCTCGGCCGATTCCTTGATCGCGCGGCGCTCGACCTGGGTCGAGCCGCACGGCACGCACACCAGCACGCGCGGGCTCGGGCGCAGGAAGCGCGACTTGTGCACCTTGCGGATGAAATGCTTGAGCATTTCCTCGGTGTAGGTGAAGTCGGCGATGACGCCGTCCTTCATCGGCCGGATGGTGGTGATGTGGCCCGGGGTGCGGCCGAGCATCTGCTTGGCCTCGCCGCCGACCGCCGCGACCGTGCGGTTGCCGCCGATCATGCGGTCCTGGCGCACCGCGACCACGGACGGCTCGTTCAGCACGATGCCCTGGCCGCGGACATAAATGAGGGTATTCGCCGTGCCCAGGTCGATGGACAGGTCGTTGGAGAACATGCCGCGAAACTTCTTGAACATCGGGGGATTGGGCCGTCAAAAATGGGGGCGGAGCGGGGCCGTTAGCCTAGCAATCGCCCCCCCTGCGAGCAAGGAAAATCAACGGTTTCGGGCGCCGCCGGCTATTCAGCCAAGGCCCGCCGGCAGCGGCCCGGAACCCTGGGGATAACCCTAGGTCGGGGCCTCGCCGGGGCGGGTCGGCGGGCGCGGGCGGGGGGCGCCGGGACCGGCCCGGCGGGGTCGCCTTCGGGGGAGGCCGGCCCGGCCGCGCGACCGGGGTCCGGCCGGGGCCGGGGCCGGATTCGCCGCCCGCAACCGGGACCGGCCCGCCGGCAAGGCGGCCCCGATGCGCAAAAAACTGGCCGCGCGCGCGTCCAGCGGCTACGCTACCGCCGCCGGGCGGCCACAAACCGCCCGTTCTTGCATTCGCGGACTGGCGCTCGCCGATTTTCCCGTCCGCGACGACGACGCGTCCAATAACAATCTTCGGGGTGAACCTACATGTCTGCGCTGATCTGCGGCTCGCTGGCCTACGACACCATCATGGTGTTTCCGGACCAGTTCAAGAACCACATCCTGCCGGACAAGGTCCACATCTTGAACGTCTCGTTCCTGGTGCCGCGCATGCGCCGCGAGTTCGGCGGCTGCGCCGGCAACATCGCCTACAACCTCAAGCTGCTCGGCGGCGATCCGATTCCGATGGCCACCGTCGGCCAGGACTTCGGCCCGTACCGCACGCACCTGGAGTCCTACGGCATCCGCCTGGACTGCGTGCGCGTGTTCGAAGAGCAGTTCACGCCGCAGTGCTTCATCACCACCGACCTGGACAACAACCAGATCACCGCGTTCCATCCCGGCGCGATGTCGAACTCGCACAGCAACCACGTGCGCGACGTCGCCGGCGTCACCTTCGGCATCGTCGCGCCGGACGGCCGCGAGGGCATGCTGCAGAACTCGAAGGAATTCAGCGAGCTCGGCATTCCCTTCATCTTCGATCCGGGCCAGGCGATGCCGCTGTTCAACGGCGAAGAGCTGCGCGCGTTCATCGAGCAGGCCGACTACGTCGTGGTCAACGACTACGAGTCGAACCTGCTGCAGACCCGCACCGGCTGGGACGAGAAGCAGATCGTGTCGCGGGTGAAGGCCTACATCACCACGCTCGGCCCGCGCGGCGCGATCATCCACACGCCGGAAGAGACCTACACCATCCCGCCGGCGTACGAGCGCCGCGTGACCGATCCGACCGGCTGCGGCGACGCGTTCCGCGCCGGCCTGATCTTCGGCATCGAGAAGGGCTACGACTGGATGACCATCGGCCGCATGGGCAACCTGATGGGCGCGCTGAAGGTCGAACACCCGGGCACCCAGAACCAGCGTTTCGACTACGCCGAGTTCGCCGAGCAGTTCCGCCAGCAGTTCGGTTACGCGCTGTAAGCGCGGCGGCGGTCGCGACACCCGAAAAATCCCGGCTTCGGCCGGGATTTTTTTTGGCGATGCGCTCCCCTGTAGGAGCGGCGCAAGCCGCGACCGCGAATCCACAACAACGCCGCAACCGTGCGGGCGCAGGAAGCTTTCGGCGCAATCTGCCGCCCCGCGGTCGCGGCTTGCGCCGCTCCTACAGGGGGGCATGCGAGTGGCGCCGCGGCGGGCATAGAATCGGCGCGACCTCCTCGCCAGGACCCGCCCCATGCCGCGCCGCACCGCGCCCCGCCTGCTGCCGCTGCTGCTCGCCCTCGCCGCGGGCTCCGCCCACGCCGACGGCGTCGGCCTGGGCACGCTCGAAACCCGCGAGCCGACCACCGGCACCCAGGTGCCCGTCGCGATCCTCTACCCCAGCGCCGAGGCCAAGCCCGACGCCATCGCCGAAGTCGGCCCCTACTCCGTGCAAGCCCAGCGCGACGCCGCGCCGAAGGCCGGCACGTTCCCGCTGATCGTGCTCTCGCACGGCCACCTGGGCAGCATGTACGGCCACCACGACCTCGCCGCGGCGCTGGCGCGCCACGGCTACATCGTGGTGATGCCGCAGCACACCGGCGACAGCTACGACGACAGCCGCGGCGCCGGCACCGACCGCGCCCTGCTCGGCCGCGCCTGGCAGGCCAGCGCGGCCATCGACGCGGCGCTCGCCGACAAACGCATCGGCGCGCATATCGACGCCAAGCGGATCGGCGCCGCTGGTTTCTCCGCGGGCGGCTACACCACGCTGCTGCTGCTCGGCGCCAAGCCGGACTTCGACCTGTTCCCGAAATACTGCGAACGGCATCCGGGCCTGCCGGAGCTGTGCGACCGGCCTCTGCCGGCGACGATGCGCACCATCGCCGATCCGCCGCCGACCGTGGACCCGCGCGTGCGCGCCGGCTTCGCGATGGCGCCTTTCAGCATCCTGTTCGACGCGGACAGCTTCCGCGCGATGAAGCACCCGGTGTTCCTGTACATCGCGCAGAAGGACCAGGTGCTGGCGCCGGCCGACAACGGCCTGCGCATCCGTCCGCTGCTGCCGCACTTGGCCGGCTTCGCCGAAGTGCCCGGCGCCGGGCATTACGTGTTCCTGCCGCCGTGCAGCGCGGGCTTCGCCAAACAGGTGCCGGCGATCTGCACCGACGCGCCGGGCGTGGATCGCGCGGCGGCGCATCGCGACATCAACGCCGCGGCGGTGAAATTCTTCGACGCGCAGTTCAAGGGAAAGTGAACTTCGCGATCCCCCTGTAGGAGCGGCGCGAGCCGCGACCGCGAATCCGCAGCTACGGGGAAACTTCCGTCGCGACCGGCGGCTCCGCGGTCGCGGCTCGCGCCGCTCCTACAGGTAGATCGCGCGGTTGCGCGGGCGCGTCGCGCCAGCGCGCGAACGCAGCCGCGTCGCCGTCGAATACGTTGAGATCGACCGGCCCGTCGATGCCGTCGACCCGCGCGCGGTTGTGGTACTGCCACAACGTCCACGCGGCGCGCGAATCCGGCGCGTGCAGGATCGAACGCCGCCACAGCGGCCGCGGCGGCAGCGCGTCGCGGTAGGCGTCGAAGAATTCCGGGGTCACGTACAACAGCGCCGGCTTGGCGTACGCGGCCTCCACCGGCGCCAGGAACGCGTCGAGTTCGGCGCGCATCGCCGCCCCGTCGGGGCGGCGGCCGCAGTTGCCGCCGAATTCCAGATCCACTGCGGGCGGCAGCGCGTCGGCGATGGCCGGCGCGGCGGCGAGGAAGTTCGCCGCCTGCTCGGCGCCGGTACGGCAGAAGGTGAAGAAATGGTACGCGCCGACCGGGACGCCGGCCGCGCGTGCGTCGCGTTCGTTGACGGCGTAGCGGCGGTCGCGGTGGTCGCCGCCTTCGCTGGCCTTCAGGTAGGCGAAGGCGACGTCGTCGCGCGCGACCGCCTTCCAGTCGATCGCGCCCTGGTGATGCGACACGTCGATGCCGCGCAGCCGATAGCGCGCGCGGTCGGGCTGCCAGTGCAGGAACCACCAGCGCGCGGCGATGCCGATCGCCAACGCCGTGGCGGCGAAGATCAACGTGCGCCAGGCGATGCGGCGCCAACGGGCGGGAGCGAGCTTGTCGGGCATGAGTCGGATCCGTGCGCAGCCGCGTCCGTGGCCACGCGGCTATTCTTTCCCAGCGACCCGCGCCTGGCCAGAGCCGGGGCGACGACGCTGCGACTGCATTCAGCCCGGCGCCGGGGCGGAGCGATACCGCGAATGCATGGCGCTCGATCCAGGCGCCGTTATTCGTCTTCGTCGCCTGCGTCGGCGCCCTTGGCGAGGGGCACGCCGGCCCGAGTCAGGATCGCGTCGATCGTGCGCAGATCGCCCATTTCGTAGGCCGACTGGTCGCCGCTGCGTTCCTTGCCGTCCACCACGACCTTGACCTGTCCGCAGTGGTAGCACAACAGGATTTCGTACCGATGCCCTTGATCGGCGAATGCGATCGCATGACGATACTCCGCCGCGCAGGCATAACCGAAATTCGGCACCTTGCCGAGCGCGTCGCGCGCGGCCTGCAACACAGCGAGGCGGTCGGCGCCGCTCGTTTCCACCCGGCCGAGGACGCGATTGGCCTCGATGCACGCGTGCCCCCGGCACCATCGGCGCCGATCTTTTTCGAAAAAAGCGGCGACTCGTTCGGACTGCTCCGCCTCGGGCAATTTGTACCAGGCAGCAGGCGTGCGCGGCGTTGGCCAGGGCTGCAACGAGTACAGGGTCAATGCCTGCGCCCGATCCAGCGACGTCAGCGCCGCCAGCGCCTTCGCGCGCAGGCTGCCAGCCTTGGGCGGTTCGAGCTCGACCTTGAAATCCTGTTCTTCAGCGGACGTACCCGCCCGTGGTTCGTCCGTTTGCGCGCTCGCCAACGATACTGGTACCAGGAACAGCATCGACGCCAACACCAGCGCGAATCCCCATCCCCTGCTTCGCGAATCCATTCGTCCCCCTCGTCCGCGGCTCGCGGCTGGCTGTCGGCGCTGTCGCGCCGCCTCACTTCCAGCCCGGCATCTTCTCCGGCTTCAACCCGCCCACCTCGAACGTCGCGGTGCGGGTGCCGCCGGCCTTGACCGGGAACTCGATGCTCAACTCCTTCGCCCCGCCGAGCAGCCGCCACAACGCGCGCTCGTCCTCGACGAACATGGCGATGGCCTCGTCGGTCTTGGGCCGGCTGCCGGCCATGGTCTTGGTCTTGCCGTCCACGGCGACCTTGAGCTTGCAGCCGCCGTAGCAATTGAAGTCGCCGACCTGCAGCACGAGGTAGCTGCTGCGGCCCCAGTCGGGGTGGTCGCGGAAGATCAGCTGCACCGGCCGCGGGGTGCTGCCGTCGGTCTCCACGTTCGCCTTGGCGTAGATCGAGGCCGACAGCTGGATGCCGTCCTTGCCCTTGGCCAGCTTCACCGGCGTGCTCATGTACGACCATAGCGATTCGACCCGGCGCTGCTCGCGCGCGGCCTTGGCCTTGCCCTGCGCCTCCTCGTACTGGGCGCGGATGCGTTCGGCGGTCGGCGTGCCGGCGTACTTCGACGTCACGATCTCGCCGTAGGCGGCGGCCATGTCCCACTTCTGCCCGGCGTAGGCGCTGTCGAAGTTCTTGGCTTCGGCCGCGGCGGCCTGCTCCTTCTGCGCGGCCTGGGCGGCTTCGGCGGCCTTGGGATCGGGCTTGTCGCAGCCGGCCAGGATCATCGCGGCGGCGAGCAGGGCGGTGGCGTGGCGGACGTTCATCGCGGGCGGGCCTCGGTTATCAGTCGGTTCACCGCGTCGGCGGCTTGTTGCGGGCGTTCGACGATCGACATGTGGCCGCAGCCCTGCAGCAACACGCGCTGCGCCTGCGGCAGGCGCGCGGCGTACAGGTCCAGCGCGCTGGGATCGATCACCACGTCCTGCGCGCACCATAGCAGCAAGGACGGCTGGCGGATCCCGGCGGCCTGGATGCCGGGCAGGAAGCGTTCGTCGCTGCGGCCGATGTTGTCGAGCACGGATTGCTCGAACGCGGCGTCGCGGCGGCGCTTGTCGATGTAGATGCGGCTGGCCGGCCACGGGATGACCGGCTTGGCCGCGTCGTCGTAGAACACGATGTCGATGTAGCGCTGCAGCGAAGCCGCATCGTCGACCGCGAACGGGTTCTTGCCGCGCAGCACCGCCAAGCCGAAGGCGTTGTCGTTGAAGCGCACGCCGGCGGCGTCGAACAGGCCCATGCGGTCGACCTCGCGCGGATGCCGCGCGGTCGTCAGCGCGACGATGCCGCCGCCCATCGAATGGCCGAGCAGCACCACCTCGCTGCCGGACTTGCGCGCGACCTGTTCGATGAAACGCGCCACCCGCGCGCTCTGGGCGAGGAAGCCGTAGTCGCCGCCGGCCTTGCGCTCGCTTTCGCCCCAACCGGGCAGGTCCGGCGCGAACAGGCGGTAGCGGCCGCGCAGGCGCTGCGCCAGCGGATACCAGTTTTCCTTGCTGCCGGTGAAGCCGTGGATCATCACCACGGTCGGCGCGTTCGCCGGCGCGTCGTCGTTGTAGGCGTAGACCCAGCGGTGGTCGTCGATCTTGGCCGCGTTGCGGGTCAGCCCGGCCTGCCAGCGCTGGCGCGCGTAGTCGGCCAGCACCACGCGATAGGGATCGGGCCACAGCCAGATCGCCAGCGCGCACAGCAAGACGGCCGCCACGAGGGCGGCCGTCTTCAGCAGGGCGCGAGGCTTGCGCATGCGCCCGTCGTGTTACTGGCCCGCCGCCGCGGCCGGCGCCGACTTGGCCTTGGCGATCACCGCCTCGACCGAACCGGTGGTGATCGGGTGGTAACCCGGCCTGGCCTTGGCGAAGGTGTCCTCGGCCAGCTTCAGGCCCTCGGGGGTTTTCGCCAGTTCGGTGTAGGTCGGCATGATCAGCTTGCGCCGGCCGATCTTTTCCAGGAACGCGGCGATCGCCTTGTCGGCGTCGTGGTAGCCGCTGCGCACCGCCAGCGGATACCAGCGCTGGGCGATCTCGCCGTTGGGCGTGCCGGTGAACTTATAGGCCGCGTCCAGCGCCTTGAGCTGTTCGACGCTGAGCGTTTCCGGCATGCCTTCGATGAAGTGCACCCACTCCTGCGTGCTCCACTTCGCGGTGGCCGCGGCCTCGGGCAGCTTGCCGCCCTCGACCCAGCCCTTGCGCGCGGCGTCGACCGCGTCGAAGCGCGGCGACACCGTCGCCGGCGCCGACGCCGGGATGCCCGGGCCGTAGATCCACTCGTCCAGCTCGGCCTCGGTCACCTTGCCCGGATGCTTGGCCAGCAGGTTGGCCTTGGCGTACTCGACGAACTTGGTGGTCGGGATCGACTGGAACGCGAAGTGGTCGAAGTAGCTGCGCAGGAACGGGTCGAACGCTTCGCGGCCGTAACGCTGTTCGAGGAACTGCAGGAACCACGCGCCCTTGGTGTAGACCGTCGCGCTGGAGGCGTCGTCGGGGTCCTTCAGGGTGCCGGGCTTGAGCGCCAGCGCCTGCAGCTTGGGGTCGATGGTCTTGAACTCGGCGGCCAGCTCGTTGCGGCCGATCACGTTCTCCATGTCGGCGCGCTCCTTGCCGTACAGCGCCTCGACGATGCGGTTCTCGACGTAGCTGGTGAAGCCTTCGTTGAGCCAGCCGTCCTTGCTGCTGCTGAAGGTGACCAGGTTGCCCGACCAGCTGTGCGCGAGTTCGTGCGCGACCAGCGACACCAGCGACTTGTCGCCGACGATCACGGTCGGGGTGGCGAAGGTCAGGCGCGGGTTCTCCATGCCGCCGTACGGGAACGACGGCGGCAGCACCAGGATGTCGTAGCGCTCCCAGCGATAGGGACCGTAGAGCTTCTCGGTGGTCTCCATCATCTTTTCGGTGTCGGCGAACTCGTTCGCGGCCTTCTTGACCATCGCCGGTTCCGCCCACACGCCGCTGCGGTTGGAGATCGGCTGGAAGGTCAGGTCGCCGGCGGCGATGGCGAGCAGGTACGAGGGGATCTTCTGCGGCATCTTGAAGCTGTAGTCGCCGTCGCGCGCCGCCTTGGGATCGTTGTCGGCGCTCATCAGCACCATCGCGTCCTTCGGCGCGGTCACGTGCGCGGTGTAGGTGAAGCGCACGCTCGGCGTGTCCTGCAGCGGCACCCACGAACGCGCGTGGATCTGCTGCGACTGGCTGAACATGAAGGGCTGCTTCTTGCCCTCGGTCATCGACGGCTCCAGCCACTGCAGGCCGGACGCGCCCGGCGAGGTGACGTAGGCCACGCGGATGCGCTTGTTGCGCTGCGGCGCGTCGATGGTGAGCTTGCTGCCCAGGGTCTTGTCGGCGTCGGCCAGGGCGAACTTGAGGTCCTGCCACTTGCCGTCGGCGCCTTCGCCGGCGATCTTCTCGATCTTCAGCTCGCGGGTGTCGAGCACCAGCTCGGTGGCCTTGGGGTCGGTCCAGTCGAGCGTGTAGGTGGCGCTGCCGGCCAGGGTCTTGGCGGCGAAGTCGACCTTCAGCTCCAGCGCCAGGTCGTCGATGCGGACCCGGTCCGGCTGGGCGTAGGAATGTTCGTCGCGGTCGGCCGCGGCAACGGCGGTGTCGCTCACTTTGGCCTCCGGGGTCGCGGCGGGCGGGGACGAGTCGCTGGCGGGCGCGGATTCGCGCGAGCAGCCGGCGGCGGCGAGGGCCGCGACGAGACAGACGGACAGGATCGAAATGCGCATCGGAAAACCACGGAAGCCGGTGAATGGCCGAGTGTAGCGCCTCGCCCCGCGCCGGGGCTTGTGCATCTTGGCAGTCGGCGCGCACGCCGCCCGCGCGGCGGCGCGAGGCAGGCGGAGCGGCGCCGGCGACCGCGCGCGACCGGCGCCGCGACCGCGGTCGCGGCCGGGGACGCAACCCGGATCGGGCCAGCGCCCGGCGACCGGCCGGCGCCCCGCGCTGCGATATACAGCGTCCCGGCGGCGCGCACTGGCGCAACGGTCGCGGCCCGGCTAGCCTTGTACCGTTCTTCCATTATTCGGAACTTTAGACATGACGCTTCCCCTTGCAGGCAAAGTCGCCCTCGTCACCGGCGCCAGCCGCGGCATCGGCGCCGCCATCGCCCGCCGCCTCGCCGCCGACGGCGCCGACGTGGCGATCACCTACGTCAGCTCCGCACAGCGCGCCGAGGACCTCGCCGCGCAGATCCGCGACGGCGGCCGCCGCGCGATCGCCATCGCCGCCGACAGCGCCGACGCGCAGGCGGTGACCGCGGCGGTCGAGCGCACCGTGGCCGAGCTCGGCCGCCTCGACATCCTGGTCAACAACGCCGGGGTGTGGACCTACGGCCCGTTCGAGGACGAATCGCTGGAGAACTACGAGCGGGTCATGGCGATCCACGTGCGCGCGCCGTTCGTGGCGGCGCAGGCGGCGTCGAAGCACCTGCCGCGCGGCGGCCGCATCGTCACCATCGGCAGCTGCCTGGGCGAGCGCGTCGGCGCGCCCGGCATGGCGCTGTACTCGCTGAGCAAGGCCGCCGTGGTCGGGCTGAGCAAGGGCCTGGCGCAGGACCTGGGCCCGCGCGGCATCACCGTCAACACGGTGCAGCCGGGGCCGATCGACACCGACATGAACCCGGCCGACGGCGAAGGCGCCGACCACCAGCGCGCGGGCTTGCCGCTGCGGGCGTTCGGCAACGCCGACGACATCGCCGCGACGGTCGCGCACCTGGCCGGGCCGGGCGGCGCGTTCATCACCGGCACGCAGATTTCGGTGGATGGCGGGTTTTCGGCTTGAGTGTGGTGGGGCTCGGGCGTCGATGCGGGGCCGCGGCGAATTGAGCGGAAGGCGTCGGGGCTGAAGCCCCTCCCACAGGTTGCGTCGCGGTACAGCCCTGGATGTCCGCGTTCGCGGGCATGACGATAGGAGGGGTTCGCGGCGATTCTTTCCAGGAGTCGGCTTCGCGGCGCCCCCTCTAGCGGTCATCCCCGCGAATGCGGGGATCCAGAGTCTTCAGCGCGGTGCCGCAACACATCCCCTGCGCAACGAAAAACGCCGGGCGATGCCCGGCGTCTTTCCATCTGCGCGAAGCGCGGACGCGTCAGGCCTTGTAGCCGGTATGCACCGCGCAAATCCCCGCCGACAAGTTCTTGTAGTCGACCCGCGCGAACCCCGCCTCGACCATCATCCGCTTGAGTTCGTCCTGCGGCGGATGCTTGCGGATGCTCTCGGCCAGGTAGCGGTAGCTCTCGCTGTCGTTGGCGAACAGCTTGCCCAGCTTCGGCAGCACGTTGAACGAGTGGAAATCGTAGATCGGCTTGAACCAGTCGGCCTTCACTTCCGAGAACTCCAGCACCCGCGCCTGGCCGCCGACCTTGAGCACGCGCAGCATCTCGCGCAGCGCCGCGTCCTTGTCGGTGACGTTGCGCAGGCCGAAGGCGATGGTGACCAGGTCGAAGCTGGCGTCCGGGAACGGCAACGCCTCGGCGTTGCACTGCACGTACTCGAAGCCGGACACGCGGCCGCGGTCGGTCATGCGGTCGCGGCCTACTTTCAGCATGTCGTAGTTGATGTCGCCCAGCACGATGCTGCCGCTGTCGCCGACCCGGTCGCGCAACAGCGCGGCGATGTCGCCGGTGCCGCCGGCCAGGTCGAGCACGCGGTCGCCGCGGCGGACCTGGGCGGTGGCGGTGAAATAGCGCTTCCAGACCCGATGGATGCCCAGGCTCATCAGGTCGTTCATCAGGTCGTAGTTGCCGGCGACCGAGGAGAACACTTCGCCCACCAGCTTGCGCTTGTGCTCGCGCGGCACCTCGCGGAAGCCGAAGTGGGTGGTGTCGTCGGGCTGGGGCTTGGATTCGTTCATGGCCGCGATTATCGCATGGCGGCCGTGCCGGGGCTTTGCCGTTGTGGGAGGTGTCCACAGGCTCGATCCGGACGGAAACCTCCCCCGAAAGGATTAGCCCCGCCCCCGCTCCGCCGGCCGCCCGCTTTGGCATGATGCGTCCATGACCGCGACCGTGACCTGGCAAGCCAAGCGCTACGCCGACCTCAGCCTGGACGAGCTCTACGAGCTGCTGCGGCTGCGCTCGGAGGTGTTCGTGATCGAACAGGACTGCGTCTACCTCGATCCCGACGGCAAGGACCGCCACCCCGAGGCCGTGCACCTGATGGGCCGCGCCGGCGACGGCCGGCTGGCGGCGTACCTGCGCATCCTGCCGGCCGGGCTGAGCTATCCCCAGGTCAGCTTCGGCCGGGTACTGACCGCGGCGGACTTCCGCGGCCTGGGCCTGGGCGGGCCGCTGCTGGAGGCCGCGCTGATCGAAATCGAGCGGCGCTGGCCCGGCGCCGACATCCAGATCGGCGCGCAATCGCATTTGCAGGCCTATTACGGCCGCTACGGGTTCGCGCCTTCGTCCGAGCCGTATGTCGAGGACGGCATTCCGCACATCGACCTGCTACGGCGCGGCCGCGGCGGCGCCTGAGCGGCCGCGGCGTTCGGCCGCACCGGCGCGCAGCAAGGCCAGCGCGCCGAGCAGCAGCAACAGATCCTTGAGCAAGAACTGGCCGGTACCGCCGACGAACGGCGCGCCGTAACCCGGCTGCCAGCCCGGCAGGGTGAACAGGAAACTGTTGGTCAGCAGATAGGTCGCCACCGCCGCCCACAGGCCCCAGCGCGCCAGCCGCGGCCGCCACGGCCACAGCGCGATCAGCGCCGCGGTCGCCAGTTCGACCGCGCCGATCAGGTTCGAGGCGCCCTGCACGTCCAACGGCCCGTACAGCCAGGAAAACAGCGGGCTCGAACGCATCAGCCCGGCCACGCCCTCGGCTTCGATGCGGGTGAACTTCATCAGCCCGATCCACACCAGCACCAGCAGTTGCCCCGCCCACAGCGTCCACAGCGCGCGGGCGCAGCCGCGTTCGTGCGCGTACACGCCCAGCGCGAGGCCGGCGATGCCCAGGTGCTTGAGCAGGGTCTGGCCGGAGCCGATCACCGGGAAACCGCCGTAGGGCGGCTCGTGGATCCACGCCGCCGGGCTCAGCAGGGCGAACAGGCCGGCGGCCCAGAACGCCATCGCCGCCAGCGCCGCGCCGCGTCGCCAGCGGCCCGCGGGCGCGAGCAGCAGCGCCGCGCCGATCGCGCCTTCCAACGCGCCCAGCGCCGGGCTCAGCCAGGCCGCGTCGGCGGCGAACGCGGGCAGGCCGGCGCCGGCGAGCGTCTTGGCCAGCGCTTCGACTTCGAACGCGAACCCGCGCATCGCGCCGAACCAGACCATCAGCAGGCCCAAGATCCGGGCCGAGAATTCCCACACGCGCGCCAGCGGCGCGCGCTCCATCGCACTGTGCATCGTTCCCACTCCGATATCCGCCGCGCCATCCGCGCCAACCCCGATAAGAGGCCGCGCGGGCGCAAAAGGATTCGCCGCCCCTCGACCCGGACGCGCCGGCGCGCCAGACTGCGCAGCGAAACGCACCGGAGCCCCGCATGATCGCCACCCCCGACTACCGCGCCCTGCTCGCCACCGCCGTCGCCGAGGCCCGCCAGGGCATCGCCGAGGGCGGCATCCCGATCGGCGCGGCGCTCTACCACAACGACGGCCGCCTGCTCGGCTGCGGCCACAACCGCCGCATCCAGGAGAACGACCCCTCGGTGCACGGCGAGACCGACGCCTTCCGCAAGGCCGGCCGCCAGCGCCGCTACCGCGACACGATCATGGTCACCACCCTGGCGCCGTGCTGGTACTGCAGCGGCCTGGTGCGCCAGTTCAACATCGGCACGGTGGTGGTCGGCGAGTCGGTCAATTTCCGCGGCGGCATCGACTGGCTGCGCGAAAGCGGGGTCGAGGTGATCGACCTGGCCGATCAGGAATGCATCGAGATGCTCGGCGGCTACATCGCGGCCAATCCCGAGGTGTGGAACGAGGACATCGGCGAGGACTGAGCCGCACCGTGCGACCGACCGGAAAGGACATCCGCATGCGCGCGCGCATCGTCTGGCTGCTGTTGCCGCTGGCCGCCGCCTCGCCGGCGCCGGCCGCGGCGCAGCCGAACGACTGCGGCGCCACCGCCGAGGTCGCGCTGATCTGCCGCCAGGCGCAGGACGGCCGCAAGGCCAGCCTGGTGCGCACCGAACTGCCCGCGCGCGGCGGCTGCGAGCGGCCGCTGCTGGAGACCTTCACCGACAGCGACCGCGACCGCCCGCGCAGCCTGGCCCTGGCCGTGGGCCAGAGCGGCGAATGCCGCTTCGCCGACGGCGGCAGCGTGCGCGTGCGCGTGCAGCCCGCGCCGCCGCCGCCGGCCGGGCCGTGCAGCGGCCAGCCGTCGGCGAGTTTCTCGCTGTGGCTCGACGACCGCCGCGTGGCCGACCAGCGCGAAGTGCGCAGCCGGTGCGAAAGCGCGCCGACGCCGTGGACCTACCGCATCGACGGCGACGCCGTGTTCGACTGCAGCAACGGCGACTGCGGGCCGCTGCTGGCGCCGGACCAGGCGCTGGCGACGCTGCCGGTGGACGCCGGCGAATTTCCCGACGCCGCCGCCGCGGTGGCGGCGCAGGCGGCGGCCCAGGCCGCGGCCGCGCCCAACGGCCTGCAACGCCTGCTCGACCGCGGCCCGGTCTGCGCCGAGGCCGAGCGCCAGCTCGCGCTCAGCTGGGATGCGTTCGATCCGTTCCGCCGCGGCGCCGACGAAGACGCGCCGCTGCACCGCGTGGTCGCCGCCGAAGCGCCCGCCGGCACCGCGATGCCGCAGGCGCTGGAATTCGTGCACGGCGCGTGGCGCGCGTTCGACTTCGACTTCGACAACGACGGCCTGGTCGACCGGGTGTACCTGGGCGACACCCGCGACGCGCAGGCGTGGTATTCCTCGCCGCTGTTGGTGGTCGCCGGCGCATCGGCGCACGCGTTCCAGGCGCGCGACGGCGCCGCGGCGGCCCACGCGGTGCCGTGCCAGTGGGACGCCGCGCGGCCGCCGCTGTCGCACTGCGACGACCTGCGCAATCCGGCCTGGAGCCGGCGCGAACCGCTGCAGCAAGCGGTGCCCGCGCCGCTGCCGGGCATCGCCGGCGGCGACGACTTCTTCCGCACCCGCACCACCACCGCGTTGCCGCTGCGCTTCGGCGACGCCACCTACGTGGTCCTGTCGAGTTCGGCCGGCCCCGCGCGCGACTACGTCGGCGTGTACCGGCCGCGCGCGGACGGCGGACGCGAGGCGGTGTGCCTGATCCAGCGCAAGCCGGACCCGCGCTGACGCCGCAGCGGGCGCGCCCGGCGCTTACAGCCGTCACTGGGCAAGCGCCGGGGGCGGGCGCAGAATCGCCCGCACATGGCCGCCGCTCCCGCCCACGCATCGATCCGCGCCTACCGGCTCAGCGACTGGCCGCGCCTGTGCCAGATCCACGACCGCGCGCGCCTGGACGAACTGCAGCGCAGCGCCGGCGTCGATGCGTTCCGCACGCTGGCGCGCACCGCGCACAGCGAAGGTCTGTTCGACGGCCGGCTCGACGTGGCCGAAGTCGACGGCGTGGTGCGCGGCTTCGTCGCGTTCCAACGCGCCTCGCTCGACTGGCTGTACGTGGACCCCGACAGCTACCGCCAGGGCGTAGGACGCGCGTTGCTGCGCCACGCGATCGCGCTGTCCGGCCCGACGATCTCGACCCAGGCGCTGCTCGGCAACGAACCGGCGATCGCGCTGTATCGCTCGGAGGGCTTCGTCGAGATCGAGCGGCGGTCAGGCCGGTTGGCGGGGTGCGACGGGGCCGTGGCGGTGGGGGTGATCCTGGAGCTGCGGCGCTGAGGCGTTGCGGGGCTGGCTGGGTTCGTTGTCCAGACGAAAGCCGACATCACGAACCCGTCGTTCCAGCGAGCGCCGGAACCTCGCAAGCCCGTCGTTCCGGTTGGAGCCGGAACCTCACGAACTCCTCATTCCGGCGAAAGCCGGAATCCGTTTTGATCTTGCTCTTGCCGTTCGCGCGAACGAGCGCACGCGGCAACGAAACCGGTTGCGGCGTCCGCCGCAACGACCGGAGCTGGCGGTTCGGCCTGTCTGCGCAGCGACGGCCGGGGATTCGCGGCTTCGGGATGTTGCGGCCGGGCTACGCAGCTGCGGTTGGCTTCAGCACCATCAACCAGAAAATCCCCACCACGCTCAGGAACGCCGGCCAGCCCAGCCAGAACCACCAGAACATCGTGCGGTGGTAGCTCGCCGGTAACGGCGCGTTCGCGGCCGCCGCCTGCGCCGCGAGCCGGCGCGCGCGCGCCTGCAGCCACAACACCGGCAACCAGCACGCGCCGACCACGAAGAACAGGATCAGCGCGGTCTTGAGCCAGAACAGCGACCACGGGATGCCCAGGTACAGCGCCAGCCACACGCCGGTGCCGAACTGCACCAGCACCGCCGGCGCGGTGAAGCAGGCGTCGGCGATGACCACGGTGCGCGCGGTCTCGGCGATCACCTTGGCGTCGCCGCGCTTGTGCGCGATCCAGAAGAAGAACGCGATGCCCAGGCCCGTGCCGAACAGCAGGGTCGAGGACATGATGTGAATCCACTTCACCCACAGATACACCATCGTCTTATCTCCGATCCGCCAGCACCCACGCCACCGCCAGCGCCGGCAGCACGACAAGATTCTTCGCCAATCCGCCGAGCGGATCGAGCCACTGCGCCGGCAGCAAGGCGCCGAACGCGAGCGTGTACGCGAGCACGCTGAAGCCCATCAATCCCAGCATCAGCCGCGGCCGCCAGCCGCACAGCAAGGCCAGCGCCAACACGGCGTCGAGGCCGCCGGTGATGCGCGCCAACGCCACCGGTTGCCAGGCCGCCAGCGGCGAACCGGCGACCATCGCCTCGATGGTCGCCGTCGGCGTCAGCCAGCCGGCCGCGGCCGAGACCAGCCACAGCGCGACGATGGCCAGGCGCAAGGTCGGCGCGAGGAAGTACAGCTGCGCCTGCCAGCGGTCCTGTACCTGGCTCGGCGCCGCCGCGAGCGCGGCGGCCAGGTCGGCCGGCGCGTGACCGAAGTCGGCGCGCACGCGCGCATGCGCGTCCGGCCGGGTCACGTTGCCGCGGCGGAGCATGCGCCACATGGTCTCGCCGACCGGCCCGCGGCCGAGGCGTTCGCCGATCGCGACCTGCAAGCCGACCAGCGATTCGGGAAAGAACAGCGCGCGCTCGCCGCCGATGCGCAGCCAGCGCCGCCAGGTGGTTTGATACTCGCGCAGGCTCAGCGGCGCCGGGCCGCCGATCTGGTAGACGCCCGCCTGCGCGCCGCCGGCCGCGCGCGCGGCGATCTCGCCCAGATCCTCGGCCGCGACCGGCTGCAACGGCCAGCGTCCGTCGCCGGGCAGCAACTGGCGGCCCGGAAACGCCGCCAGCGCGCGCAACAGCGAGGTGCCGCCGTAGGAACCCGAGGCCGCATAGACCACCGAGGGGCGCAGCGCCACCGCGCTCATCGGCAGTTTCAGCAGTTCTTCGTCGAAGCGGTGCTTGGACGCGATGAACTCGCCGTCGACGGGCTCGCCCAATGCCGAGAGCTGGACGAAGCGCGGCACGCCGTACTCGACGCAGGCGCGCGCCAGCGCCAGCGGGCCGTCGACATGGATGGCCTGGAACGTCTGCGCGCCGGCTTCGCGCAGGATGCCGGCGGCGTTGACCACCGCGTCGACGCCGCGCAGGGTCTCGCGCCAGTCCTGCGGCGAGGTCATGCGGGCGAGATCGGCGCGGCGTTCGTCCTCGCGCAGCGCGCGGCCGCTGTCGCGGATGCCGCGCAGCACGCGCCAGCCGTGGCGGCGCAGGGAAGCGATGAGATAACCGGCGAGGAAGCCGTTGGCGCCGACGACGAGTGCCGTCTTTGGCGCGGGTGCGGGGTCGTCCATGGGGCGACACGGTAGCAGAGCACCGCGGTGGCCGGGACTGTCAATAACCGCGCCGTGGGCGCTGCCCTCGCCCTGGCCCTCTCCCGCCAGCGGGAGAGGCAACCGTTGCGTCGCTGCTGCAGCCCTCGCAGCAAAGCCGTCTTCCGCAAGCGGAAAGGGAACAGCTGCATCGCTGCTGCAGCCCTCGCAGCAAAGCCCCTCTCCCGCCTGCGGGAGAGGGGTTGGGGTGAGGGCCGCTCTACGCGATCAGAGAATGTACCGGCTCAAATCCGGATCCTTCACCAGTTCACCCAGGTGCTGGTCCACATACGCCTTGTCGATCGTCACCGCCTGCCCGCCGCGGTCCGGCGCCTCGTAGCTCAACACATCGAGCAAGCGCTCCAGCACCGTGTGCAAACGCCGCGCGCCGATATTCTCCTGGCGCTCGTTGACCTGAGCGGCGATCTCGGCCAGCCGGTCCACCGCATCGGCGGTGAACTCCAGCGCCACCCCTTCGGTGCGCAGCAGCTCGACGTACTGCGTGGTCAGCGCCGCCTTCGGCTCGGTCAGGATGCGCACGAAATCGTCCTTGCTCAGCGCGCCCAGCTCGACCCGGATCGGGAAGCGGCCTTGCAGCTCCGGAATCAGGTCGCTGGGCTTGGCCAGATGGAACGCGCCGGAGGCGATGAACAGGATGTGGTCGGTCTTGACCGCGCCGTACTTGGTGCTCACCGTCGAGCCTTCCACCAGCGGCAGCAGGTCGCGCTGCACGCCTTCGCGGCTGACGTCGCCGCCGCTCACGCCGGCTTCGCTGCGCTTGGCGACCTTGTCGATCTCGTCGATGAACACGATGCCGTGCTGCTCGCAGGCCTCGATCGCGGCCTGGCGCACGTCGTCCTCGTTGACCAGCTTGGCCGCTTCCTCCTCGATCAACTGCGGACGCGCGGCCTTGATCGACAGGTGCTTCTTGTGGGTCTTGCCGCCGGACACCTGCGAGAACATCTGCCGCAGCTGCTGGCCCATCTCTTCCATGCCGGGCGGCGCCATGATGTCGACGCCGCCGAGGTTGACCGCGGTTTCGATCTCGATCTCGCGATCGTCGAGTTCGCCGCTGCGCAGTTGCTTGCGCAGCTTGGCGCGGGTGTCGCTGTCGGGCGCGCTGTGGTCGGCGGCCGGGGTTTCCGAGCCGAAGCCGAAACCGCCGGGCACGCGCTTGGGCAGCAGCGCGTCGAGGATGCGGTCTTCGGCGCGGTCCTCGGCCTGGGTACGCACGCGCACCTTGGCCTGCTCGCGGTACAGCTTGACCGCGGTGTCGGCCAGGTCGCGCACGATCTGCTCCACGTCCTTGCCGACGTAGCCGACCTCGGTGAAGCGGGTGGCCTCGACCTTGACGAACGGCGCGTTCGCCAGCGTCGCCAGGCGCCGCGCGATCTCGGTCTTGCCGACGCCGGTGGGGCCGATCATCAGGATGTTCTTGGGCATCACCTCGTCGCGCAGCTCGGCCGGCAGCTGCATGCGGCGCCAGCGGTTGCGCAGTGCGATGGCGACCGCGCGCTTGGCCGAGTGCTGGCCGACGATGTGTCGGTCCAGTTCCTGCACGATCTCGCGCGGGGTCATGGTGGCGTGGCTGTTGTCGGGTTTCATGTCGGGTCGGGAATGGGGAATGGGGAATCGGGAGTCGTAAAGGCAAAGGCCGCGTAGCGGGCAGGATCGGGACGAATCGCTCTTACGATTCTCTATTCCCGATTCCCGACTCCCGGCTCAAAGCTCTTCCACCACCACGTTGCGGTTCGTATAGATGCACACGTCGCCGGCGATGTTGATCGCCTCGGTGGCGATGCCGCGGGCGTCGAGCGTGCTGTGGGCCATCAGCGCGCGCGCGGCGGACAGCGCGTACATGCCGCCGGAACCGATCGCGACGATGCCGTCCTCGGGTTCGATCACGTCGCCCGTGCCGCTGATGACCAGCGAGGTTTCCTTGTCGGCGACGGCGAGCAGCGCTTCGAGCTTGCCCAGGCGGCGTTCGGTGCGCCAATCCTTGGCCAGCTCGACCGCGGCGCGGGTCAGTTGCCCGTGCTTTTCCAGCTTGGCTTCGAACAGTTCGAACAGGGTGAACGCATCGGCGGCGGCGCCGGCGAAACCGGCCAGCACCTGGCCGTCGCGGCCCAGGCGGCGCACCTTGCGCGCATTGGACTTCATCACCGTATGGCCGAGCGTGACCTGGCCGTCGCCGGCGATGGCGACGCGGCCGTCGCGGCGGACCGAGACGATGGTGGTGGCGTGGAAAACGTTGGGATTCTGACTCGGGTCCATGGCGACCTCCGGGGGATAGCCCTTGGATGGGGGCTGGCCCGGGCGAGTCAAGGGGTGGGCCGGCGCACCGGTCAGCCGCGGCGTATCGACGCAAACCACACAGGCCGCGGTAGAACGCAGGCCGGCGCCCCCTCCCCGTCATTCCGGCGAAAGCCGGAACCCATTTTCGATTCTGCTTTGCGCGTGCGGCCGCGCTGCGTGAAAGCGCCGCAGCAAAATGGGTTCCGGCTTTCGCCGGAATGACGGAGAGAAAGAGTCCGCCGCGGCTGGAGACCCGAGGCAGGCCGCCGCGCGCGACGACACGCCGTGTTCGAAACGCCGCTACTCCTCGCGCTTGCGCTTGGCACGCGGATGCGCCGCGTCGTAGACCTTGGCCAGATGCTGGAAATCCAGATGCGTATAGATCTGCGTGGTCGAGATGTCCGCATGCCCCAGCAGTTCCTGCACGCCGCGCAGGTCGCCGGACGATTCCAGGATGTGGCTGGCGAAGGAGTGCCGCAGCAGATGCGGGTGCACGCGCTTGAACAGGCCCTGGCGCTGGGCCAGATGACGCACGCGCAACTGCACCGCGCGCGAACTGATCTGCGCGCCGCCGCGGCCGGGAAACACGAAGGCCTCGTTCGCCGCGCCGGTGGACGCGCGCCATTCGCCCAACGCCGCGCGCGCGTGCGAACCCAACGGCACGCTGCGCTGCTTGTTGCCCTTGCCGAGCACGGTGACCAGCGCGTCGTCGAGATCCAGGTCGCGCCAGCGCAGCGCGCACAGTTCGCTCAGGCGCAGGCCGGAGGAATAGAACAGCTCCAGCAACGCGCGGTCGCGCAGGCCCAGCGGCGCGTCGGTGTCGACTTCGACCAGCGCCTTGGCTTCGTCCGGGTCGAGCACCTGCGGCAGCTTGCGCGGCGCCTTGGGCGCGCGGATCGGCGCGGCCGGGCTGGCCTCCAGCGCGCCCTGCCTGACCTGCCAGGCGTAGAAGCTGCGGCAGGCCGACAAGCGGCGCTGCAGGCTCTTGGGGGTGAGGCCGCGGCGGTGTTCGGCGGCGATGAACGCGCGGATGTCCTCGACCTGCAGCGCGAGCACGTCGCCGCCGGCGTGTTGCAGGGTCCACACGGTCAGCGCGTCGAGGTCGCGCCGGTAGGCGTCGAGGGTATGCGCGGACATGCGCTTTTCCACGCGCAGGTGATCGAGGAAGGCGTCGACCGGATTCATGCCGCGCATCCTACTCCGCCGCGCGCGCACGCGGCGTCGCGGCGCCGCATCCGCCGCTGCGCGCCGTCAGTCGAAGCGGCGCAGCGCCACCGCCAGCGACTCGCCCATCATCCGCAGGAACAGCGTGCCCATGCCCGGGAAGAAGCGGTTGGCGTCGCGGCTGCCGACCGCGATCAGGCCGATGCCCGGCAGCGGCAGCAATGCGGTGGATTGCACGTCGGCGGCGCGGTCGGCGTACAGCACTTCGTGCTTTTCCGGCTGCAGGCGGCCGCACAGCGGCTCGCCGTCGGCGAGCGCGTCGCGGAACGGCTGCAGGCGCGCGTCGCCGTCCTCGATCGCCTGCAGCCACTCGCTGTCGGCGACGCCGTCGTAGCGGCGCAGCACGATCAGCCGGACCAGGTCGCCGTTGAAATCCTCGGCCAGGCTCGCGGCCATCGCGCGCAGGGTGTCGCCGGGGTTGGACTGGCGCATCAACGCCAGGGTCAGCTGGTGCGTGCGCACGGCCAGGCGTTCGTTCTCCTGGGCGTTGCCGAACAGCTCGTGCAGGCGGCGCGAGAGTTCGCGGTTCTTGTCGCGCAGCACTTCCAGCTGGTAGCTGGCCAGCGAGGCGGCCGAGCCTTCCTCGCGCGGCACCACCAGGCTCATCGACAGGTCGGGGAACTGCTGCAGGAAACGCGGGTGGCGGCGCAGCCACGCGGCGACTTCATGCGCGCCGAACTCGGCCGGCTTGTCGCCGGATCGTTCGCTCATCGGTTCCATTCTCCTTCGAATACGAATGCGGTCGGCCCGGACATCGACAGCGACGACTCGGCGTCGGGCCAGGCGATGCGCAACTCGCCGCCGGGCAGTTGCACGGCGACTTCGCGCTGGATGCGGCCGCGCTGCATCAGCACCGCGGCGGCGGCGCAGGCGCCGGAGCCGCAGGCCAGGGTCTCGCCGACGCCGCGCTCGTACACGCGCAGGCGGATGCGGTCGGGCGCCACCACCTGGGCGAAGCCGACGTTGGCCGATTCGGGGAATTCCTGGCTGGATTGCAGCATCGGCCCGATCGTCTCCACCGGCGCGGCGTCGACGTCGTCGACCTCGATCACCGCGTGCGGGTTGCCCATCGATACCGCGCCGAAGCCGATCACGGTGTCGTGCACGTCGAGCACGTACTGGTCCTGGCGCGCGGGATAGCCGCGCAGCGGAATGCGCGCCGGATCGAATTCGGGACGGCCCATGTCGATGCGGAAGCGCCCTTCGCCGAGCGCGGCGACCGGGTGGCGGCCGGCCGGGCTGTCGACGGCGAAGTCGCCGTCGCCGGCGGCGCCGTCGCGCACCAGCCAGGCGGCGATGCAGCGCGCGCCGTTGCCGCATTGCTGCGAGGCCGAGCCGTCGGAGTTCCAGATCCGGTAGGACGCCACCGCGCCGGCGCTGCGCGGGTCTTCGACGGTGAGTATCTGGTCGCAGCCCACGCCGACGTGGCGGTCGGCCAGGCGCCGGCACAATTCGGGGCCCGGCGCGGCACCGCCGCCGCGCAGGTCGAGCACGACGAAGTCGTTGCCGGCGCCGTGCATCTTGCTGAAGCGCAGCGGCGCGGCCGGAGCGGCGGCCTCAGCCATCGCCCTGGCCGCTGGCGGGGACCGGTTCGGCGGGCTTGTCCTGGGCCGGCTTGTCGGCGCCGTCGGAGGCGTCCTGCTTGTCCTTGTCCGCGCCCACGGCCGGCGGGGTCAGCACCTGGTCCAGCGACGGCACGGCCGCGCCCTTCTTGCGCGGGTCGGTCGCCACCGGCGGCGCGTTGGCGTTGGAGATGGTCACCGGCACTTCGCCGGGCTTGGCCTTGGGCGGCTCGGGCGGCGGCGGCGCGGTCGGCAGGACCAGCGGTCCCTTGTTGCCGCAGGCGGCCAGGACCAGGGTCAGCGCGGCCGGAATCAGGAGCGGGGCGAGGCGTGCATTCATGGCCGAAGTGTAGCCCGCGGGGGTGACCGAAACGAACCCGGCGCGCGGGACTGCGAACGGCGTCGGGGTGCGGGTTCAGGCTGGATGCGGCGCTCGGGTTCGCGGTGCGGCGGGCCTTCGGCGGGCGCCATGCGCGGCGCGGCGTTCAACCGGCCGGCGGCTCCGGCCGGCGCCACAACCACACCGCCACCACGGCCATGATCGCGGTGCCGCTGGCGGCCATCCACCACTTCGGCGAGGTCAGGAACATGATCGCCGCGCACAGCGCCATCATCGATACCGCCAGCCGCTTGGCCCGGCGGCCGACCGCGCCGTGCGCCTGCCAGTCGCGGATCATCGGGCCGAACTGGCGGTGCGCCAGCAGCCGGGCGTGCAGGCGCTGCGAGCCGCGCGCGGCGGCGTAGGCCGACAGCAGCACGAACGGCACCGTCGGCAGGCCCGGCACGACGATGCCGACGATGCCCAGGCCGAGGCTGGCGTAGGCCAGCAGCCACCAGGCCCAGCGCAAGCGGCCCTGGGGTGCCGGCGGCGGTGCGGGCGGCGGCGATGCGGCCTCGTTCGCGGCGGGCGGCGGCGGCGCGGAGCCGGCGGCGTCCTCGGGAGGCGGGAGAACGGACATGGCGGAAGTATGCGGCGTGGGATGTCGGCCGGCAGCAGGCAGCGGCGATCTGAAAAGAACGCATCGGGGCTGAAGCCCCTCCCACAAGAGCCGCCTGGGCTGCGGTCGCGACGGCCGTTGTGGGAGGGCCTTCAGGCCCGATGCTCTCCGCTCGGGTTCGCCACACCCCACAAACGAACGGGCCCGGCTCGCGCCAGGCCCGTCGTCGCACTCGGCCGCGGCGATTTACTTCGCCTCGGCCTCGTGGCTCACCTGCAGCTGGTCGATCATGAACGCGAACATCTCCGACTGCTCGCGATAGCGCCGGAACCGCCCCGACTTGCCGCCGTGGCCGGCGTCCATGTTGGTGCGGAACAGCACCGGGAACTTGCCGGTGTCCAGGGTGCGCAGCCGCGCCACGTACTTGGCCGGCTCCCAGTACTGCACCTGCGAATCCCACAGACCGGTGCCGACGAACATCGCCGGGTACGCCTGCCGCTTCAGGTTGTCGTAGGGCGAGTACGACAGCATGTACTCGTAGTAGGCCTTCTTCTCCGGATTGCCCCACTCGTCGTACTCGTTGGTGGTCAGCGGGATGCTGGCGTCGAGCATCGTCGTCACCACGTCCACGAACGGCACCTGCGACAGGATCACCCGGTACTTGTCGGGCGCCATGTTGGAGATCGCGCCCATCAGCAGGCCGCCGGCGCTGCCGCCGTACGCGGCGACGCGGTCCGGTGCGGCGTAGCCGGCCTCGACCAGGGCCTGGGTGACGTCGACGAAGTCGTTGAAGGTGTTCTGCTTCTTGAACAGCTTGCCGTTGTCGTACCACTGCCGGCCCATTTCCTGGCCGCCGCGGATATGGGCGATGGCGTAGACCATGCCGCGGTCGAGCAGGCTGACGTTGGTGCCGGAGAAGCCCGGGTCGCTGGAAATGCCGTAGCTGCCGTAGGCGTACTGCAGCAGCGCGGCCTTGCCGTTCTTCTGGAAGCCCTTCTTGTAGACCACCGACACCGGCACCTTGACGCCGTCGCGCGCGGTCGCCCAGAAGCGCTCGGTGACGTACTTGTCCGGGTCGTAGCCGATCACCGGCTGGCGCTTGAGCAGCTTGCGCTCGCCGGTGTGGGTGTTGAGCTCGTAGGTCGTCGCCGGCGTGGTCAGCGAGGTGTAGGTGTAGCGCAGCCACGGCGTGTCGTGCTCGGCGTTGGTCGCCAGGCCCATCGAGAACGCCGGCTCGTCGGCCTTGACGAACTCTTCCTTGCCGTCCTTGCCGTCGCTGCCCTTGTGGATCAGGCGCAGGCGCTCGAGCGCTTCGGCGCGCTCGGACACCACGGTGTAGCCGTCGAACAGCTCGAAGCCTTCGATGAAGACGTCGTCGCGGTGAGCGATCCAGTCCTTCCACTCCTTGCGCGAGCGCGCGCCGTCGGGCGCGGTCACCAGCTTGAAGTTCGGCGCCGGCTTGCCGTCGGCGCCCGGCGCGTTGGTGCGGATCACCCAGCGGCCGTCGAGGCGGTCGGCGTCGTATTCGACGTCGCGCTCGCGCGGGGCGAGCACGGCGAACTCCTTGGGATCGGCGGCCGGCGCGCAGCGGGTCTCGCTGGACACGGTGCTGTGCACCACGATGCACAGGTAGGCGTCGTCGCGGGTGCGGCCGATGCCCATGTAGAAGCTGTCGTCCTTTTCCTCGTACACCAGCTCGTCGCTGGACGCCGGGGTGCCGAGCACGTGCTTCTTGACCCGCACGGTCAGCAGCGTTTCCGGGTCGTTCTCGACGTAGAACAAAGTCTTGTTGTCGTCGGCCCAGACCAGGTCGGTGGACACGCCCTCGATCGCGTCCGGGTAGATCTCGCCGGTGTCGAGGTTCTTGAAGCGGATGACGTACTGGCGGCGGCCGACCGCGTCGTCGGCCCAGGCCAGGATGCGGTTGTCCTGGCTGACTTCCATCGCGCCGACGTTGAAGTAGTCCTTGCCCTTGGCCATGACGTTGACGTCGAGCATGACCTGCTCGGCCGCGTCCATGTCGCCCTTGCGGCGCGCGTGGATCGGGTAGTCCTGGCCGGTCTCGAAGCGGGTGTAGTACCAGAAGCCGCGCTCGCGGTACGGCACCGAGCTGTCGTCCTGCTTGATGCGGCCGACGATCTCGCCGTAGAGCTTGTCCTCCAGCGGCTTGAGCGGCTTCATCACCGAGTCGACGTAGGCGTTCTCGGCGTTGAGGTAGGCCAGCATCTGCGGGTTCTTGCGCTTGTCGTCGCGCAGCCAGTAGTACTCGTCCTGGCGTTGCGCGCCGTGCGGCGCCTTGACGGTGTGCGGCTGCTTGGCCGCGACCGGCGGCGCGGGCAGGCCGGCGGCGGGAGCGTTGAGGGTCGTGGTCATCAGTAGCGTGGCCGCTAGAGTGAAGAATGAAGGTTTCATATGGGGTCCGCCGGATTATTCATCAATGGCGCGGGACGTGGCGCGGGGAAATACGATTCGGGTCACGGATGCGGCGATGGCGCGACCGCGCCGACCCAAGCGACCGCCCGCCCGATGCGAGAACGGGCGCCCGAAGGCGCCCGTCCATGATCGAAACCCGTCGCGGTCGCCGCTGGCCGGATCACTTGGCCAGCTGCTCCCACAGGAAGGTGTAGGCCAGCGCGTTCATGTGCGCGGACTGGGCGTTGTTGGCCGCGCCGCCGTGGCCGCCTTCGATGTTCTCGTAGTAGCGCACGTTGCTCTTGCCGGCATCGAGCATCTTCGCCGCCATCTTGCGCGCATGGCCCGGATGGACGCGGTCGTCCTTGGTCGAGGTCATGAAGATCACCGGCGGGTACTCGCGCTTGGCGTCGAACAGGTGGTACGGCGAGAAGGTTTTCACGAACGACCAGTCGGCGGTGTCCGGATCGCCGTACTCGGCCATCCACGACGCGCCGGCCAGCAGGTGGCTGTAGCGCTTCATGTCCAGCAGCGGCACCTGCACCACCACCGCGCCGAACAGCTCGGGGTACTGGGTCAGCATGTTGCCGGTGAGCAGGCCGCCGTTGCTGCCGCCCTGCACGCCCAGGTGCGGGGTCGAGGTGATCTTGCGCGCGATCAGGTCGCGGCCGACCGCGGCGAAGTCCTCGTAGGCCTTGTGCCGGTTGGCCTTGAGCGCGGCCTGGTGCCAGCGCGGGCCGTACTCGCCGCCGCCGCGGATGTTGGCGACCACGTACACGCCGCCCTTCTCCAGCCAGCCCTTGCCGATGCTGCCGGAGTAGTTCGGGGTCAGCGAGATCTCGAAGCCGCCGTAGCCGTACAGCAGGGTCGGCGCCTTGCCGTCGTACTTGAGGTCCTTCGGCCGCACCACGAAGTACGGCACGCGGGTGCCGTCCTGGCTCGCGGCGAAGTGCTGCTCGATCACGTCCCTGGACGCGTCGAAGTAGCTCGGGTTGGTCTTAAGCGTTTCCGGCTTCTTGCCGATTTCGGCCAGCGCCAGGGTGGTCGGGGTCAGGTAGTCCGACGCCGACAGCCACACCGCGTCGCTGTCCTCGCTGTCCACCGCCGACACCATCACGGTGCCGAACGCCGGCGCGCCGACGAACTCGCTGCGCTTCCACTCGCCCGCGCCCGGGGTCAGCACGCTGAGCTTGTACTTGACGTCGTCGAGCACGTTCAGCACAAGGTGCCCGCGGGTCCAGGCCGAGCTGGCCAGCGAGGTGGTGTCGGTCGGCGCGAACACGGTGGTGAAGTCGCGCTTGCCGGCCATGAAGTCGTCGAAGCCGATCGCGATCAGGCTGCCGGCCGCGTACTTCTTGCCGCCGGCCTCATACGGGTCGCGCAGCTCGACCATCAGCCACTGGCGGTAGGCGTACTTCATCGCCGAGTTCGGCAGGTCGACCTTGGTCAGCGTGCCGTCCTTGCCGCGCAGGTACAGCTCGTCGTTGTAGAAGGCCAGGGTGCGGCGGACGAAGTCGCGCTCGAAGCCCTTGGTCGGGTCGTGGTAGGCATCCACCGACATGTCGGTGTCCTTGCCCTCGTACACCAGCTTGGCGTCGGCCATCGGCGTGCCGCGCGTCCACAGGCGCACGGTGCGGTTGTAGCCCGAGGTGGTCATCGTGCCCTTGCCGAAATCGGTGGCGACGTAGACGTGGTCCTTGTCGATCCAGCCCAGGCTGCCCTTGGCCTCGGGACGGAAGAAACCGTCCTTGACCCAGGTCTTGCTGGCCAGGTCGAACTCGCGGGTGACGTCGGCGTCGGAACCGCCGCGCGACAGCGCGACCAGGCAGCGCTGGTACTCGGGCTTGAGGCAGTCGGCGCCGTGCCAGACCCACTGCTCGTTCTCTTCGCGGTTGAGCGCGTCCAGGTCGATCACGGTTTCCCAGGCCGGCTGTTCCTTGCGGTACTCGGCCAGGGTGGTGCGGCGCCACAGGCCGCGCTGGTGCTGCGCGTCCTTCCAGAAGTTGTAGTAGTAGTCGCCGATCTTCTCCACCGCCGGGATCTTGGCGGTGGAATCGAGCACGGCGAGGATGCTGGCTTCGAGCTGCTTGAATTGCGGAGTCGCGGCCAGTTCGGCTTCGGTCTTGGCGTTGCGCGCCTTCACCCATTCCATCGCGCGCGCGCCGTTGACGTCTTCCAGCCAGGCGTAGGGGTCGTCGGTCACTGTGTTCTTCTCCTGGGCGGACGCCACGCCAGCGCTGGCGGCGGCGGCCAGGCCGGCCGCGAACAACAGGGACTGACAGCTCTGGGACAACTTGGGCATGGCGGTTCCGGAACATAGGAAGGCCGCCACGCTATCACAGGGCGCCGGGGCGGCCGCCCTGTCCTTGGTCATGTAGGGAGTTGCCGGGTCTGGCGCGTTGGCGGCGCCGCGGCGGGCGTCGCGAATGCCCGCGATGCAGGCGCAATCCGGCGCCGTCGGGGCCGGCCGGGAGGGCCGCCCGAGCGGCCTCGCGGCGCCTGTGCCGCAAGCCCGAAACCCGGCCGCCGCGACCGCGCCCCGCCGGCCACCGCCGCGGGTGCGGGCGCGATGCGCGCGCCGGCCGTATGGCTCAAGCCACCCGCGGCAGCGGCCGCACCGTGGCCGGGCGGACGCGCCGGCGCACCTGCAGCGCGCCGCGACGGCGGCGGCGCGCCGGCGCGGCCTCGGCGGCCGCGTCCGCGCGCGGCCACGCCGGCAGGCGGAAGCGGTTGAGCGCCCACCACGCCAACGCCGGCATCCCGACCAGCCACAGCGGCAGCCAGCCGATCGCGGCGTGCGAGCCGCGCGCGGCCGGCAGCATCAGCACCAGCAGCGCGCCGACGGCGGTGGCGTAGCCCAGGGCCGTGCCGAGGTCGGCGCGCCAATCCGGCGCGGCGCGCAGGTCGCCGCCGAACTCGGGATCGAACCCGCGATCGGGCGAGGAACCCGACGGGGCGTCGGCGCGGCGGGCGGTTTCGAGGACGGTCATGGCCGGACTCCGGAAGCGGGAAAGTGGGACGACTCGTGGTGAGTCCAACTTCCCGCCGCGGCGTCTCAGGGGCTGCGATATCGGCGACCGCTCGTCGGGACCGCCGTCGCGGCGGCCCCGGCCGGCTCAGTAGCCGGCCTTGTCCAGGGCCTGCTCGGCCTGTTCGCGGCCCAGCTCGATCAGTTCCTTGGCGCGCCAGAATTCATAGAACTGGCAGGCGTCGCGCGGAATGCGGATGACCAGTTCCGGCGGGTCCAGCGCCAGCTGCACGCGCGCGATCTGCGCCTGCATGGTGTCGAGCGAACGCGCCATCAGTTCGCTGAAACTCAACTCGTGCGGCGGCGCGTCTTCGGGCGGATCGATCGTCACCGGCTGGTTGCGGCGGAACCAGCGGCTCAGCGGCGGCGGCTTGACCGAGACGATCTGCTCGGCCGGCACCGGCGCGTGCCGGGCCTCGTCGGCGCCGGCATGGCGGCCGAGCGTGCCGGTGGGCTGGTCGGGCCAGCCGTGCATGTCCACCGCGATCAGCCGGTGCGCGTCGGACAGGCGCGTGGCGGTGATCGGCAGCGGCGCCAGCAGGCCGCCGTCGACCAGTTCGCGGCCGTGCAGTTCGTAAGGCGTGAACACGCCGGGGATGGCGATCGAGGCGCGGATCGCGTCCCACAGGTCGCCCTCGCGCAGCCACACCTCGCGCTGGCGCAGCAGGTCGACCGCGACCGCGGTGAACTGCACCGGCAATTGCTCGATGCGCGGCTCGCCGATCAGCTCGCGCAGCGCGTGCATGAGCCGGTCGCCGCGGAACAGCGCCGGCTGGCCGAACACCGGGTCGAGCAGGCGCAGCATGTCGGTGCGGCTCATGCTGTAGAGCCAGTCGCGGTACACCCCCATCTTGCCGGCGGCGAACAGGCCGCCGACCAGGGCGCCGCTGGAAGAACCGGCGACCGCGACGATGCGCAGGCCGCGCGCCTGCAGCGCCTCGATCACCCCGATCTGGGCCAGCCCGCGCGCGCCGCCCGCGCCGAGCACCAGGGCGACGGGTTCGCCCTGCTCGGCATGGCCGGCGCGCGGAATATCGGCGCCGGCCATCAGCGGCCGTAGTTGCTCAACGCCAGTTCCAACATGGTCTTGGCCTGTTCGCGCAGCACCACCGGCTCGACGATCTCGGCGTCGTTGCCGTAGTGCATGACGTCCATCAGCAACTCGCGCCCGGCGCTGTAGGGCACCTTCAGCTCGTAGCGGCCGTCCGGCAGGAACCGGCCCTGCTGCTGCGAATGCCAGTGCTCGTCGGCGACCCAGCGCGCCGCCTTGGCGCTGAACAGGATCGTCGCCCAGCCCTTGGGCGCGCCGGAGAAGATGCCGTAACTCGACGCCAGATGCTGGTCGAGCTCGTCGTCGGCGACGTCGCGCGCCACGTCCTCGCCGATCTTGGCCGCGCTGATGCGGTCGACCGAGAAGCTGCGCAGCGCGTCGCGCTCGTGGTCCCAGGCGTCGAGGTACCAGTTCTCGCGGTAATGCGTCAGCCGCTGCGGCGAGACGCTGCGGCGGGTGCGCTCGTCGGTGGAGCGGGCGCGGTATTCGAACGTCAGGCGCTTGCGGTCGAGCACCGCGGTGGCGACGGCGCGGAACGCGGTCTCGTCCTGGCGGCGGGTGCGGTGCGGGATCACCCGCACGCGCTCCACCGGCAGGCGGCGGCCGCCGGCGTGCTCGTCGAGCAGTTTCTCGATGCGCTGCTGCAACGGCGCCAGCGCGTTCGACAGCACCCCGCCGCCGCTGCGCATCAGCAACTGCTGCGCGGCCAGCAGCGCGTGCAGTTCCTCCGAGCTCAGCCACAGTCCGGGCAGTTCGAAGCGGTCGCCTTCGCTGGTGTCGTAGCGGAAGCCCGCCTCGCCGTTGCCGACCACCGGTGCCATCAGGTAGTCGCGCAGGTAGGCCAGATCCCGATAGACGGTCGCGCGCGAGCATTCCAGGTCCTCCTGGAGCCGCTGAACTGTGACCGGGTACCTGGCCGCAGTGAGAATCCGGTGCAACGCGTGAATGCGTTCGATACGTTCCATGTCGGCCGAGGTGTGGTGGAGGCGGTGGGGACAGAACTAGCATGGCATCGGCCGCTGTCCGGCCGCCACCATCGAACCTGGGGATCCTACGTGATCAAGACGTCATTATCCGCAACACTGGTCCCGGCGGCGGTACTGCTGGGCCTGGCCGCCGCCCACCCGGCCGTCGCCGGGCCGAAGGAGGAGGTGGTCGCCGCGGTGGACAAGTTCCTCGCCGCCAAGAGCTACCACGCCAGCATGAGCATGGGCCCCGGCGCGGCCACCGAGACCGACTTCGTCGCGCCCGACCGCATGCGCGTGAGGCTGGGCACGATGGGCAACCAGATCCTGATCGGCGACACCATGTACGTGACCGTCCAGGGCAAGACCCGCAAGCAACCCGCGCCCGGCGGCGGCGTGGCGGGCATGCGCAGCCGCGAGAAGGTGCTGGGCAACCTGCAGACGCTGAAGGTCGCCGCGCTGGGCGCCGAAACCCTCGCCGGCACCGCCACGCGCAAGTACAAAGTGGAGAACAGCCAACCGAACAAGACCTCCTCGACCTTCTGGGTGGCCGCCGCCACCGGCTACCCGGTGCAGGCGGTGAACGTGGCCGAAGTCGGCGGCAAGACCTATACCTCGACTTTGAAGTATTCGCGTTACAACGATCCGAGTATCAGGATCGAGGCGCCGGCGGTGAAGTGACATTAGACACGGCCGCGGTCGCACGGGTTGCGACCGCGGCGGCGGCGTCCCGCACATTCAGCCGCCCGTGGCGCGTATCGCCGCGCCCATCTTCTGCACCAGATACAGGGCGCCGATGCCCAGCGCCGCCGAGACGAGCGCGGCCAGGTACCAGCGATTGAAGCCCGGCCGGCGCACGCGCTCGCTGTAGCCGACCCAGGCCAGCAGTACTGCGACCCAGATCGGTCCGCCGCAGGCGGCGAACCCAAACACGACGTCCATTCCTTGGCGCTCCCTGGGCGCATCGTTGCGCAGCGCAGTATGTCCGGACCGGCGCGGCAGCGACAAGCCGGGCCGGCGCGCTCGCCTGAGTGCGACGCAGTAGGCACAATGGCCGCATGAGACAGCCCGCTCCGTCCGAGCCAGCGCTCGACCTGTCGCCCTCGCCCGGCGATACGGTCAAGACTACAACTTGTTACATGTGCGCCTGCCGCTGCGGCATCAAGGTGTGGCTGGCCGACGGTCGCATCCGCTACATCCAGGGCAATCCCGAGCATCCGGTCAACCAGGGCGTGCTGTGCGCCAAGGGCTCGGCCGGGATCATGCAGCACTACTCGCCGGCCCGGCTGAGCAAGCCGCTGCTGCGGGTCGGCGAACGCGGCCGCGGCGAGTTCCGCGAGATCGAATGGGACGAAGCGCTGTCGATCGCCGCCGGCTGGCTCGGCGCGATCCGCGAGCGCAATCCCGACGAACTGGCGTTCTTCACCGGCCGCGACCAGTCGCAGGCGCTGACCGGCTGGTGGGCGCAGCAGTTCGGCACGGTCAACTACGCCGCGCACGGCGGTTTCTGCTCGGTCAACATGGCCGCCGGCGGGCTGTACACGCTGGGCGGCTCGTTCTGGGAATTCGGCGAGCCCGACTGGGAGCATTCGCGCTACCTGATGCTGTGGGGCGTGGCCGAAGACCACGACTCCAACCCGATCAAGCTCGGCCTGGGCAAGCTGAAGGCGCGCGGGGCCAAGATCGTTTCGGTCAACCCGGTGCGCAGCGGCTATGGCGCGATCGCCGACGAGTGGATCGGGATCCGGCCGGGCACCGACGGGCTGTTCGCGTTCGCGCTGATCCACGAGTTGTTGAAGGCCGACAAGATCGACCTGGACTACCTGGTGCGCTACACCAATGCGCACTGGCTGGTGCTGCGCGATCCGGGCGGCGCCCAGGACGGTTTGTTCGCGCGCGACGGCGAAGGCCGCGCGCTGTGCTGGGACCGCAGCGCCGGCAGCGCGCAGCGCGCCGAAGCGGTGGATGTCTCGCCGGCGGTGGTCGGCGAATACACGCTCGCCGACGGCCGCCGCGCGGTGCCGGTGTTCCACCTCGTCGCCGAACGCTACCTCGACCCGCAGTACGCGCCCGACGCGGTCGCCGAACGCTGCGGCATTCCCGCCGACACCATCCGCCGCATCGCCGGCGAATTAGCGCAAGCCGCGTTCGAACAACCGGTGCGCCTGCCGATCGCCTGGACCGACGCGCACGGCCGCGAGCACGCCGAAATGGTCGGGCGCCCGGTCAGCCTGCACGCGATGCGCGGCATCAGCGCGCACAGCAACGGCTTCCACACCTGCCGCGCGCTACACCTGCTGCAGCTGTTGCTCGGCGCGGTCGACACGCCCGGCTCGTTCCGCTATCAACCGCCCTACCCCAAGCCGATCCCGCCGCCGAACCGTCCCGGCAAACAGCGCCAGGCCAACGGCGCGCTGGACGCCGCGCCGCTCGGTTTCGTCCACGGCCCCGAGGACCTGGTCGTCGACGCCGAAGGCAACCCGCGCCGCATCGACCACGCCTTCTCCTGGGGTTACCCGCTGTCCGCGCACGGCATGATGCACAGCGTGATCCGCAACGCCTGGGCCGGCGATCCGTACAAGATCGACACGCTGATGATGTTCATGGCCAACATGAGCTGGAACTCGGCGATGAACACGCGCCAGACCATGGCTTGGCTCACCGACAAGGACGACGGCGGCGACTACCGCATTCCACACATCGTCTACGCCGACGCCTACGCCTCGGAGATGACCGCCTACGCCGACCTGGTGCTGCCGGACACCACCTACCTGGAACGCTTCGACGCGATCAGCCTGCTCGACCGGCCGATCTCCGACGCGGATTCGGCCTGCGACGCGATCCGCCATCCCATCGTCGATGCCGCCGAGCAGCGCTTGGGCGCCGAGGAAAAACCGCGCGACGTGCGCGGCTTCCAGTCGGTGCTGCTCGACCTGGGCGCGCGCCTCGGCCTGCCCGGCATGACCCTGGACGACGGCAGCCCGCGCTATCGCGATTACGCCGACTACATCGTCCACCACGAACGCGCGCCCGGCGTCGGCCTGCTCGCCGGCTGGCGCGGCGAGCGCGGCGAACTCGAAGCCAAGGGCCCGCCCAATCCCGAGCAGTTGCAGCGCTACATCGACAACGGCGGTTTCTGGCGCGGCCACGTGCCGGAGGCGGCGCGCTATTTCAAGATGAGCAACCGCGCCTACCTCGACTGGGCGCAGAAGCTGGGCTTCCTCGGCCACGCCGACCCGATCGCACTGCAGTTGTATTCGGAAACGCTGCAGAAGTTCCGCCTCGCCGCGCAGGGCCACGGCCCGCAGCAGCCGCCGGAACAGCATCGCGAGCGCGTGGCGACCTATTTCGATCCGCTGCCGATCTGGTACGAACCTTTCGAAGGCGCGCAACTGGAAGACGGCGCCGCGCGCTTCCCGCTCAGCGCGGTGACCCAGCGGCCGATGTTCATGTACCACGCCTGGGGCTCGCAGAACGCCTGGCTGCGCCAGATCGCCGCGCGCAACTACCTGTACCTGCATCCGGACACCGGCGCGCGCCACGGCATCGCCGACGAGGACTGGATCGACGTCGAGTCGCACCACGGCCGCATCCGCGTGCAGGCCAAGTTCGCCGGCAACGTCCAGCCCGACACGGTCTGGACCTGGAACGCGATCGGCAAGCGCCGCGGCGCGTGGAAGCTCGACAAGAACGCGCCGGAAGGCCGCAAGGGCTTCCTGCTCAACCATTTGATCAGCGACGTGACGCCGCGCGGCGACTACGCCAACGCCGACCCGGTCACCGGCCAGGCCGCGTGGTTCGACCTGCGCGTGGCGATCCGCAAGGCCGACGCCGCCGGCGACGCGCAGTCGCAGCCGCAGTTCGAGCCCTTGCCGGGCCCGGCCGCCGATGACCGGCCGCTGCGTTACGGCGTAGAGTTCCGGCAACGGCGATGACCTGCGCCGCTGCCGCACCAACGCCAGGGAGGCGACCGCACCATGATTGCCGCTGCAGACACAGGCCGATGGGCCGTACCGACGGGCGCATCGCGATGAGGGCGCGGCGATGAGGGCGGCGCGCGTGTTCGCCGGCCTGCTGTGCATGCTGGCCAGCGTCGCGGCGGTGTTCCTGCTCGGCCTGGGCGGGCTGGATCCGGCCGCGCCGGCCGCGGCGACGCCGGCGGTGGTGGCGTTGTTGCCGAGCGTGGCGCTGGGCCTGTCGCTGTTCGCGCTGGGCTTGTGGCTGGTGTTCGCGGGGCGCCGGCGATGACCGCGCTGCCGCCGCCGTCGAAGAAGAAGCTCGGCCTGGTGATCGACCTGGACACCTGCGTGGGCTGCCATGCCTGCGCGGTGAGCTGTAAGGAATGGAACGCCGGCGGCTTCGCCGCGCCGCTGACCGACGAGCGCCCTTACGGCGAAGACCCCAGCGGGGTCTGGTTCAACCGCGTGCACAGCTACGAACTGGCGGCGCAGGACCCGCCGGCCGGCGGCTGCGGCGCCGGCGCCAGCACCGACGTCGCCGAGGCGCCGCAACCGGCGATGACTCTGCACTTCCCGCGTTCGTGCCTGCACTGCGAACAGCCGGCCTGCGTCACCGTGTGCCCGACCGGCGCCAGCTACAAGCGCGCCGAAGACGGCATCGTGCTGGTCGACGAGGACAAGTGCATCGGCTGCAAGCTGTGCTCATGGGCCTGTCCCTACGGCGCGCGCGAGTACAGCGCGGTCGAGGGCGTGATGAAGAAGTGCACGCTGTGCATCGACCGCATCTACAACGACAACCTGTCCGAAGCCGAGCGCCAACCGGCCTGCGTGCAGGCCTGCCCGACCCGCGCGCGCCACTTCGGCGACCTCGGCGACCCGGACTCGGCGGTGTCGAAACTGGTGGCCGAACGCGGCGGCGTCGACCTGATGGCGCAGCTCGGCTACCAGCCGACCAACAAGTACCTGCCGCCGCGTCCGCGCCGCGCGGGCGTGGCTAAGGCCGATGCGCCCGCGCGCGAGGAAGCGCTGGACGCGCAAGCCTTGCCGACGGTGCTGCGCTGGCTCGACCGGGTGCTGTCGCGATGAAGTCCGCGCGGCCCGCGCCGCCGCGGCGCACGCGACGCGGCGGTTCGCGGCATGCGCTTGGGCGCGCGCGGCGGGACCGGGCGGGCGCGGCGTGTGCGACGCTGATGCGCGCAGGCGGGATTGCGGCCGATCGGATTCTCCGCGCTCGGCAGCGGCCGGCCACGGCCTCGCCGGCTTCGATCCGGCCGGGCCGATTCGCTGCCTGCGCGTACTCGCTTTCCATGTTCCGCCCGATCCGCCGCACGCCGGCGCGTTCGACTCCTCTCGTGGCTCGCCTTCGCTGACGCATGCATCCGGCTTTCTCGGTCATTTTCTTCACCACCCTCTCCGGCGCCGGCTACGGGCTGATGGCTTGGCTCGGCGCGCTCGCGCTGCTGCAGCACGGCGGCCTGCGCGGCGCGCCGGAGCTGCCGCTGTCCACGCTCGGCGCCGGCCTGCTCGGCTCGCTGCTGCTGGTCACCGTCGGGCTGTTGAGCTCGACCGCGCACCTGGGCAAGCCGCTGCGCGCGTGGCGCGCGTTCTCGCAATGGCGCACCTCGTGGCTGTCGCGCGAAGGGGTGATGGCGCTGCTGACCTACGCACCGGCGCTGGCGCTGCTGGCCTGGCTGCTGGCGCTGGCCCCGCAGCGCGCGCTGCCGCCGGCGTGGCCGGCGCTGGCCGGCGCCGCGCTGGCGGTGTGCGCGCTGCTGACGGTGGCGTGCACGGCGATGATCTACGCCTCGCTGCCGCCGATCCCGGCCTGGCGGCATCCGCTGGTGGTGCCGGTGTACCTGGCCTTCGCCCTGCTCAGCGGCGCGGCCCTGCTCGCCGCGCTGCCGGCCTCGTTCGCCGGCGGCCGCGTCGCGGCCTGGGCGGTGCTCGCGCTGGCGCCGCTGACCGCACTGCTGAAGTGGCGCTACTGGCGCGCGATCGACCGCGACCCGCTGCCGGCGACGCGCGGCGAGGCGATCGGCCTGCCGGCGCGCACGCCGTCGGTGTTCGAGCGCCCGCACACCGAAGACAACTACCTCACCCGCGAAATGGGCTATGTGCTGGCGCGCAAGCATGCGGCCAAGCTGCGCCGGATCGCGCTGGTCCTGTTCGCGGCCGTGCCGCTGGCGCTGGCCGCGCTGGCGCTGGCGCTGCCGGCGGCGACCGCGCCGCTGATGGCCGCCGCCGCGCTGTCGGTGCTGGCCGGCGCCCTGGTCGAGCGCTGGCTGTTCTTCGCCCAGGCGCGGCATCTGGTGACGCTGTACTACTGAGCACGCCACCCCCGAAGGCCGCCCGTAACGGGCTGAATAGCCTGAATATTGTGACGGTCTTCACATTTATTCCTGCATAGTCTCCGGACCGCCGGATCCGCCCGGCGGTTTTTTTTGTCCACGATCCGGAGTCGCTGCATGTACAAATTGTTCGCCGCCGCCGCGCTGTGCGCCGCGTTCTCGCCCCTCGCCCACGCCCAGGAAGCCGCCAAGAAGGACGGCTGGAGCGGCACCGGCGAGCTCGGCCTGGCCATCTCCAAGGGCAACACCGACAGCCAGACCCTGATCGGCAAGCTCAACATCGCCAAGGAAGACGCGCAGTGGAAGCACTCGGCGGGCGCCTCGTTCCTGTACGGCAAGCAGGACAAGGTCGAGAGCGCGCGCCGCTACGAGGTCTTCGGCAGCAGCGGCTACCGCCTGGGCCAGCGCAGCTACGTGTTCGGTTCGGCGCGCAACGAGCGCGACCACTTCACCGCCAACGAGTACCAGTGGACCGCCGCGGTCGGCTACGGCTTCGAGGCGATCAAGGACAAGGACACCCACCTGACCTTCGAGATCGGCCCCGGCTACCGCTGGGCCAAGCTGCAGGACCTGCGCGAGCACAACAACGAAGTCATCGCCCGCGGCTTCATGGATTTCGGCCACAAGCTCACCGACACCACCTCGGTCTACAACACCCTGCTGATCGAGGCCGGTAGCGACAACACCTACGCCCGCAACGATCTCGGCCTGCTGGTCAAGATGACCGACGCGCTGGCGCTGAAGGCCGGTGTGGAAGTGCGCCACAACACCGACGTGCTGCCGGGGACCAAGAAGACCGACACGCTGACCACGATGAACGTGGTGTACGGCTTCTGATTCGCGGGGCCGCCCCGGTGGCGCCGGGGCGGCCTTGGGAATGGGGCTGGCAACCCGCAGCAGGGGTGCGGGCCCAAGGCCTCGGCGAGGTGCGGTACGCGGGGCCGGCTCGATTTCAGGCGTGAACCGGCGCAGCGAGGCTCATGCGCCCGCTGCGTGACCGCAAGCTGTCCGATGGGTGCTTCGGTCGCAGCCCTGTAACCGGTTCCATGGCATTATGCTGGGCCGTCTCCACGACCGCTTCCAGACGATGCTCGGTGCAATCGGGCTCGCCCTGCTCGGCGCGCCCCTGGTCACATTGCCCAATCCCGCCTTCGGCGGGGACCCGACGCTGATCGCCATCGCCAGCGATCCGGCGCAGATGCGTTTGTATTGTTTTTCGACCCGCTGCGGCGACGAGGAATGGCGCGTGGCGATGGCGCCGAAGCAGCGCCTGCCCGACATCGACCCGGCCGAACTGCCGCCGCTGCGGCCCAACGTGTTCCTGCCCGGCCAGCAACGCGTCGGCATCGGCGGCGTCAGCGCCCCGGCCAGCTCGCGCGAGAGCCGGGCGATGTACTCCAACGACTACCGCATCGGCACCCGCTACGGCGTGCAGGCCATGCGCGACGGCCCGACCCAGATCGGCCTGAGCTTCGGCGCCGGCTACCGCCTGGCGCCGCTGTACGACGACGGCATCAACCGCACCGGCGCGGTGTTCCGCGGCGAGCTCAACCTCGGCCAGCGCCTCACCGAGCGCGCCCGCTGGACCCAGCGCGTGCAGGTCGAAAGCGGCCGCGGCGACACCTTCGTCAAACAGTCGGTGCGGCTGGACGTGGACCTGTACTCGAACTGGAAACTGGAAACCGACTTCGCCATCCGCCACGACAACAGGGGCGGCGGCGGCAGCGACAGCGCGGAAAGTTCGATCGAGCTGATCCGGCGGTTCTGAGCCGCGCTCGGGCGCGGATCGCGGGCGCAGCGTCGGACACAAAAGCGTCGGGGCTAAAGCCCCTCCCACAAAACCTGGGCCACTTGTCCGTGGTTGTGGGAGGGCCTTTCAGGCCCGACGCTTTTCGCTCAGGCCGGCTCGCAGCATCGGATACGAAAGCGTCGGGGCTAACCCCCTCCCACAAAACCTGTACCACTTGCCCGTGGTTGTGGGAGGGCCTTTCAGGCCCGACGCTTTTCGCTCAGGCCGCCTCGCAACATCGGGTACGAAAGCGTCGGGGCTGAAGCCCCTTCCACACCTTCAGTCGTCCTCGCCGCCGTCCAGCAACGACGCGGCGATGAACTCACCCGCACCCTGCTCCAGCAGCTTCTGCGCGACCTCGATGCCCAGGCACTGCGGCGCGTCGCCGCGGCCTTCGCCGTGCGCGCGCACGCTGCGGCCGTCGCCGGCCGAGCCGACCTGGCCGTCCAGGCGCAGGTGTTCGCCGTCGAGCCAGGCATAGGCGGCGACCGGCACGTGGCAGCTGCCGTGCAGGCTGCGGTTCATCGCCCGCTCGGCCTCGACGCAGGTGCGGGTGGCGGCGTGGTCGAGCGCGGCGCACAGCGCGCGGATGGCGAGGTCGTCCTCGCGGCATTCCACCGCGATCGCGCCCTGTGCCGGCGCCGGCAGCCAGTGCGGCGCCTCCAGGCGGCGGCGGATGCGCGCGTCCAGGCCCAGCCGCTGCAGGCCGGCGCAGGCCAGGACGATGGCGTCGTAGTCGCCGGCGTCGAGCTTGCCCAGGCGGGTGTTGACGTTGCCGCGCAGGTCCAGCAGTTGCAGGTCCGGACGCAGCGCGCGCAGCTGCGCCTGCCGGCGCAGCGAGGAGGTGCCCACGCGCGCGCCGGGCGGGAGGTTCTCGATGCCGTCGTGGTCGTTGCTGACGAAGGCATCGGCGTAGTCGGCGCGCTCCAGCACCGCCGGCAGGGCGAAGCCGGGTTCCAGCTCCATCGGCACGTCCTTGAGCGAGTGCACGGCGCAGTCGGCGTCGCCGCGCTGCATCGCCAGTTCCAGTTCCTTGAGGAACAGGCCCTTGCCGCCGATCGCCGCGAGCGACCGGTCCAGCACCTCGTCGCCGCGGGTGCTCATCGGCACCAGGGTCACCGTGAGGCCGGGGTGCGCCGCGCGCAGGCGGTCGGCGACGTGCTCGCTCTGCCACAGGGCGAGCGGGCTCTTGCGGGTGGCGATGCGCAGGGTCTTCATGCCGGCATTATCGCCGCTGCGGCGGGTTGGGGCCAAAGGGCGGGGCGATGAATCGCGTCGAGGCCGGACGCGGCACCGCCTGCGCCCCGGGGAGCGGCGGTGCCGCCTGCGGCCGTCATCCCCGCGAACGCGGGGATCCAGGGCCTCATCCAAGCATGACTCTGAAGTCTCTGGATTCCCGCGTTCGCGGGAATGACGAAGTGGCGGATCGCGCCGGCCTGCGCCGCCGCAACGCGAGCCGCTGCAGAAACTGCGCGAGCTGCGGCCGCGACATCGCGCTGGCGACGCAAGCGGCTACCCCGCGGTCGCAGCTTGCGCAGCTCCTACAGGGAGCTGCCGATCGTCCGGCGAGGAGAGGCTATCGCTCCGCGATCACAGATGCTTCAACGTCTCGCGCAGCGACGCCACGCAGCGCCGGCTCACTTCCAGCGGCTGCTTGCCGTGGCGCAGGATCGCCTGCACGTGGCCTTCGGCGTTGCGCTTGAGCTCGACGATCTCGTGCCGCGCGACCAGGCAGTTGCGGTGGATGCGCACGAAGCGTTCGCCGAATTCGTCCTCCAGCGACTTCAGCGATTCCTCGATCAGGTCTTCGCCGCGGGCGTGGTGGACGATCACGTACTTCTCTTCGGCGTGCAGGTAATGCACGTCCTCGATCGGGATCAGCCGCAGGCTGCCGCGCAGGCGCGCGCACAGGTGGCTGCGGACCTGGCCCGGCGCGGTCTCGCCGTCGCCGGCGCGCTCGCGGCCGGCGGCGAAGGTGCGCACGCGTTCGAGCGCGGCGTCCAGGCGCTCGGGCCGCACCGGCTTGACCAGGTAGTCGATCGCCTCGGCCTCGAACGCCGACAGCGCGTGGGCGTCGTAGGCGGTGCAGAACACCACCGCCGGGCGCGGCTCGAACGCGGCCAGGTGGCGCGCGGCCTCCAGGCCGTCGATGCCGGGCATGGCGATGTCGAGCAGGACCAGGTCGGGGCGGTGCTCGGCGCAGGCGTGCAGGGCGTGCTGGCCGTCGGCGGCCTCGGCCACGACCTCCACGTCCGGACGCAACGCCAGCAGCCCGCGCAGGCGTTCGCGCGCCAACGGCTCGTCGTCAGCGATCACCACTCTCATGGCCAGCCTCGCACCCTTCATCGGCTCTGCGCCTCCACCCCGGTCGGCACGTGCAGTTCGCACAGATAGTAGCCCCCGTCCCATCCTGCGGTCATTCGCGCCGTGGGTCCATAGGCATAGCGCAGGCGCTGGCCGATGCTGTGCTGGGCGTGGCGGGCGCCGGCGCGGCCCTCGGCCGGGGCCGGGGCGGGGTTGCGGATGCGCAGCAGCAGGTGGTCGCTGAGCTGGGTCAGCTCGATCTCGACCTCGCCGCCGCCGGGCAGGCGCGAGATCCCGTGCAGGACCGCGTTCTCGACCAGCGGCTGCAGCACCAGCCGCGGCAGCGGCATCTTCCACGGCAGCGGCTCGCGCCGGCGCCAGGCCACCCGCAGCCGCTCGCCCAGGCGCAGCTGCTCGATCGCCAGGTAGCGCTCGGCCAGCTCGACCTCCTCGGCCAGGCTGGAGTCGCTCTTCGACGCGCCCAGCGCGGCCCGGAACAGGTCCGACAGGTCCAGCACCGCGCGCTCGGCCACGACCGGGTCGCTGCGCACCAGCCCGGCGATGGTGTTCATGCTGTTGAACAGGAAATGCGGCTTGATCCGCGCCTGCAGCGCCTCGACTTCGGCGCGGGCGTTGGCGCGCACCTGCGCCTTCCAGCTGTCGTTGACGTACAGGTAGCGCAGCACCACGCTGACCGCCAGGATCGCGATCGCCGCGGTGCCGCCGACGAAGCGCGCGAACGAGGTACCGGCCGGGATCAGGCCGACCCCGGTGACCGAATCGATGAAGTGGGTGACCCCGGCCACCGCAGCGGCGATGGCGGCGGCGGTGGCGGTGGCGATGAAACCGCCCAGCCCCGGCGGCAACCGCGACAGGTGCCGGCGCGAGACGCACAGCAGCACCGAGATCGCCAGCGCCAGCCACAGGGCGAAGGCGCTGGAGGAGACGAACCGGCCCAGGTTCCAGGCGCTGCCGTCGGGCGCCAGCGCCAGCACGATCACGATCAGCTCGGCCATGCTCAACATCACCACCAGCCGCGGCAGCCGGCACAGGTCCGGCAGCCAGGGCTCGGGCTCGCCCGCGGGGACGCCGGTGCGCAGGTCGGCCATGGGCGCGCGGCTCGACGGCGGGCTCAGGCGGCGGCGAAACGCTGCGACAGCCAGGCGGCCACCGCGTCGATTTCCTCGGCGCAGGCCTGGTGCGCCATCGGATAGGTGTGCCAGTCGATCTTGAAGCCGAGCGTGCGCAGGCGCGCAGCGGCCATTTCGCCGCCGCGCAGCGGCACCACCGGGTCGTGGCTGCCGTGGGCCATGAACAGCGGCTGCGCGCTGGCCGCGGGCGCGGCCTCGCGGACCAGCCGGTCGGCCATCGGCAGGTAGGTCGACAGCGCGATCAGGCCGGCCAGCGGCTCGCGCCGGCGCAGGCCGGCGGCCAGGGCGATGGCGCCGCCCTGGGAGAACCCGGCCAGGACCACCCGCGAGGCCGGCACGCCGCGCTCGGCCTCGCGCGCGATCAGCGCCTCGACCTGGGCCACCGACTCCTCCACCCCGGCCTCGTCGGCGCGGTTGGCGAGGTCCTGGAAATCGCGGATGTCGTACCAGGCGCGCATGCGCGCGCCGTTGTTGATGGTGACCGCACGCACCGGCGCGTGCGGGAACACGAAGCGCAGCGCCGGCCAGTCCTTGCGCACCAGCTCGGGCACCACCGGCGCCCAGCCTTCGCCGCTGTCGCCCAGGCCGTGCAGCCACAGCACGGTCCAGGCCGGCTGCGGGCCGGTTTCGATTTCGACGGTGTCGAGCGGGGCGGCGACGGCCGCGGCAGGGGAGGCGTTGTCCATGCGCGGCATTGTGGCCGCTCGCGCCGACCGCGCCAACCGCGGCGCCGGGCCGGCGCGCGCCGGCGGCGGTTACCGCAGCCGGCGCTTCGGCCGGCGGGCCGACCGCGGCGCGAGGCCCGCGCTCAGCGCCGCGGCAGCTTGAAGTTCAGGGTGCGCCGGGCCGGGTGGCTCTGCCCGCTGGCCTCGAAGCGCAGCCGCGCCACCGCCGACAGCGCGGCCTCGTCGAACACCCCGGCCGGCTGCGAGGACAGCACCCGCGCCGCGCCGGTGCTGCCGTCGGGCTGGATGGTGAAGGCGACCTCGACGCTGCCCTCGAGCTTGCGGGTGATCGCCACCGACGGGTAGCGCGGGCTGGCGTCGGCGATCAGCCGCGGCGCGGCCTTGGCCGCCGGCCGGGGCGCCGCCGGCGCCGCGGCGGCGGGCGGGGCCGGCGCGGCCGCGGCGGTCGCGGCCGGATGCGGCACCGGCGCCGCCGGGGTCGACGCGCGCGCGGCGGCCTCGTCGGCCGCCGCCGCGCTGGCGCTGGCCTGGGCCTTGAGCGCGGCGTTGGCCGCGGCGCTGCGTTGCGCGGCCTGGGCGCGGGCCTGGGTCGCGGCCTCGGCGCGTTCGCCGGCCAGCCGCTCGGCGTCCTCGCGCGCGCGCCGCTCGTGTTCGCCGTGCGCGCTGCGCAGGCCCTCGCGCAGGCGCGGCAGCGCCGGCGCCTGCGGGTCCATGCGCGCGAGCAGGTCGGTCAGGCGCCGCGATTCGGCCAGGTCGCCGTCGGCCAGGGCCTGTTCGCCGGCGATCACCACGTACGGCTGCAGTTCGGTCAGCGCGGCGGCGACGTCGGCGTGGCCGGGGTCTTTCTCGCGCAGGGCCAGGTAATAGTCGACCGCGCTGTCGCCGGCCGGGGTGTGGATGCGTTGCTCGCGCAGCGCGCGGGCGGCGCGGTCGCGCAGCCCGCCGGCATCGAGTTCGTCCAGCGCCGGCGGCAGCGGCGCGGCGCTGTCGGCCGCGGCCTGCGCGGAAACCAGCGCCGCCGCGGCGGATTCGGACGCGGCCGGCTTGCCCGAACCGCACCCCGCCAAGACCGCCAGCCCCAGACCCAAGGCGACGCCGGCTGCGGCGTCCTGCCATCCCCACGCGCCATTCCTGCGGCGCGCGCCCGGGCCCTGGCCGGCGGCGACGATGCGCACCGGCTCAATCACAAACTTCACTGCCAACCCCCTGTACCGCGACTGCGAACTGCCGAATGCGAAACACCGAATGCGTACCGCTCGATGCGCGCGCAGCTTAGGGCCGGGATATGACGCGGCGAATGCATCGCATTGCCCGCTCGTGGCGGATGCGAGGCGTCCCGTCCGCGTCCCCCGGCGTCCTGCCGCGCGGCGCGGATTATCGCGGGGGCGCGGCGGCGGCGCGATGCGCAATCGGTCCACTGGCGCCTGCGGCGCGCGGTCGCCGCGCGGCGGCCGCAGGCCGCGATAGCGCTGCCTGGCGCACGAAACGCCGGCGCAGACTGAACGACATGCGCCCCGGTGGAATTGTATTGCGCGCGCGCCGGCTTCTAAGATCGCGCCCATGCCCGTCCGGTCCGCCCTCGCGAACGTCATGCGCCACCTCGTCTTCGGGGTGCTCATCGTCGTGATGCTGCTCAAGCCGGTGCTGGCCTTCGCCGGCGAAGTCGGCGAACTGGACGACCTGGTGCCCAACGCCGCCCTGGTGTTCGACGCCGCCCACGCCGGCGGCCTGCCCGACCAGGACGGCTGCGGCGACCTGCAACGCCACGTCACCCATTGCTGCGCCGTGCAGGCCGCGCTGCTGCCGCGCATCGAACTGGGGCTGCTCGCCCCCTCCCCCGCGAGCCCGCTGCCAGCGCGCGCCACGACCTTCGTCGCGGCCGATCCCACCCAGCCGCTGCGCCCGCCGATCCACGCCTGAGTCGCCGCCGGCCCTGCCGGCACGGACATCGCCGTCCGCTCCCGCCGCGCGCGCCCGACGCCGCGCGGCGTCTATTGCGATTCAGGAGACAACCCCATGCGTTTGCGTCCGACGGCCCTGGCCGTCCTGACGGCTGCGCTGTGCTTTTCCGCACAGGCGCGACCGCCCGTTGCTGCACCCCCGCCGCCCGGTTCGCCGCCCGGCGCGCAAGCCGGCACCCACGCCGAAGCCGGCACCGCCGCGCGCGCCGGCTCGAAGCGTTCGGCCCCGGCGCGCGCCGACTCGGCACGCACCGACCCGCCCCGCCCCACCTCGTTCTTCACCCTCGACGATGCCTTCGGCCGGATCCAGGACACCCACCCGGACCTGCGCCTGTTCGGCAACCAGCGCAGCGTGCTGGAAGCCGAGCGCGACCTCGCCGCGCAGAAGCCCGCCTACGTCGCCGGCGCCGCGATCGACAACACCCTCGGCACCGGCGCGCTGAGCGGGACCAAGGCCGCCGAAATCACCCTGACCCTGGCCTCGGTGTTCGAACGCGGCGGCAAGCTCGACGCGCGCCGGGCCTTCGCCCAGAGCCGCATCGACGCGCTGGCGGTGGACCGCGAAGGCCGCCGCCTCGACCTGCTCGCCGAGGCCGCGCGCCGCTACCTGGCGGTGGTCGCCGAACAACGCCGGATCGAACTGGCCGAGTTCGACATCGCCCAGCGCAAGCGCGCGGTGGCCGCCGCGCGGGTGCGCCTGGAGGCCGGCGCTTCGCCCGAGTCGGGCCTGTTGACCGCGCAGGCGCAGCTGGCCCGCGCCGAACTCGACCGCAGCCGCGCCCAGCGCGGGCTGCTGGCCGCGCGCCAGTTCCTGGCCGCGCTGTGGGGCGAGCGCGATCCGGGCTTCGCCGCGGTCGCCGGCGATCCGTTCGCGCTGCCGCAGATCCAGGACGCGACCGCGCTGGCGAGCCTGCTGGAACGCAATCCGGAACTGTCGCGCTTCGTCGACCAGCGCCGCATCGCCGAGTCGCGCGTGCGCCTGGCCCAGACCCAGTCCAGGGCTGACGTCGATTGGCAGGTCGGCCTGCGCCGACAGCAGGAAAACGGCGATTTCGGCTTCGTCGCCAGCGTGTCGATGCCGCTGGGCGCGGCCGCGCGCGCGCAGCCCGGCATCCGCGGCGCCCAGGCCGAACTGGCGCTGCTGGAAACCGAGCGCGAGGCCAAGGGCCTGTCGCTGTACTCCACCTTGGTCGAGGCGCAAGGCCGCTACCGGCTCGGCGCGCTGGAAACCGAGCGCTTGAAGCAGGACGTGCTGCCGCGCCTGGAGCGCGCCGAGAAAGCCGCCGACTACGCCTATCGCGCCGGCGCGATCAGTTACCTGGAACTGGCCCTGCTGCAGGCCGAGAGCGTCGCCGTGCGGCGCCAGCGCCTGGACGCCGCGCTGGACGCGCAACTGGCGCTGATCGAGATCCAGCGCCTCACCGGCGAACCCTTCCTCGCCGCACCCACCGCCCCCGCAGGAGCCACGCCATGAAGCCCGAACTGTTGATCGCCGCGGGCCTGCTGGCCCTGAGCCTGAGCGCCTGCGGCGGCGCCTCCGATAAGAACGCGGCCAAGGCCGCCGCCGCGCAAGGCAAGAACGACCACGCCGACGAGGGCCATGCCGACGAAGGCCAGGACGGCCACGCGCACAAGGAAGCCGCCGGCGAAGCCGGTCACGGCGAAGGCGCGCCCGGCAAGGGCGGCGGCGAAGAAAAGCCCGAAGCCGCCACGATCCCGAACGAGATCGCGCGCCGCTCCGGCATCGTCGCCGCCGCGGCCGGCCCCGGCACGGTCGCCGACGAGCACGACGTGCAGGGCCTGATCACCCCGCTGGAAGGCCGCGTGGCGCGCATCACCGCGCGTTATCCCGGCCCGGTGCGCTCGCTGCGCGCCAACATCGGCGACGCGGTCAAGGCCGGGCAGACGCTCGCCACCATCGACAGCAACCTCAGCCTGACCACCTACGGCATTTCCGCGCCGATCTCCGGCGTGGTGCTGGCGCGCAACGCCTCGGTCGGCGAAGTCGCGGTCGAAGGCACGCCATTGTTCGAGATCGCCGACCTGTCGACGCTGTGGGTCGACCTGCACGTATTCGGCGCCGACGCCTCGCACCTGCGCCCGGGCCTGCCGGTGACGGTGATGCGCATGGGCGAGGACAAGGGCGTGGACACGGTCATCGACCGGATCCTGCCGGGCACCGCCACCGCCAGCCAGAGCACCGTGGCGCGCGCCTCGATCAAGAACCCCGACGGCCTGTGGCGTCCCGGCTCGGCCGTGCACGCGCGGGTGACGGTGGAGCAGCAACCGGTGGCGCTGGCGGTGCCGCTGACCGCGCTGCAGCGCATGGACGAGGGCGATGTCGTGTTCGTGCGCGACGGCGAGCGCTACAGCGCGCGCCCGGTCAAGCTCGGCCGCCGCGACGCGCGACGCGTCGAAGTGCTGTCCGGGCTCAAGCCCGGCGAGCAGGTGGTGGTGGAGCAGAGCTTCCTGATCAAGGCCGACATCGAAAAATCGGGGGCCTCGCATGAGCACTGAGCCGCTGCCCCCGAACAAGGGCGAGTCCGCGGGCGACGACAAGGCCGGCGCGCTGGAGCGCATCATCGGCTTCGCCATCCGCCACCGCTGGCTGATGCTGGCGCTGACCGTGGCGCTGATCGGCCTGGGCGTGTGGAGCTTCACCCGCCTGCCGATCGACGCCACCCCCGACATCACCAACGTGCAGGTGCAGATCAACACCCAGGCGCCCGGCTATTCGCCGCTGGAGGCCGAACAACGGGTCACCTTTCCGATCGAGACCGCACTGGCGGGCCTGCCGAAGCTCGATTACACGCGCTCGCTTTCGCGTTACGGGCTTTCGCAGGTCACCGTGGTGTTCAAGGACGGCACCGACCTGTACTTCGCCCGCCAACAGGTGACCGAACGGCTGCAACAGCTCAAGTCGCAGATCCCCGACGGGCTGGAGCCGCAGCTCGGGCCGATCGCCACCGGCCTGGGCGAGATCTTCATGTACACCGTCGACGCCGACCCGAAGGCGCGCAAACCCGACGGCAGCGCCTACACCGCCACCGACCTTCGCACCCTGCAGGACTGGGTGATCCGCCCGCAATTGCGCAACACGCCCGGCGTCACCGAGGTCAACACCACCGGCGGCTTCGCCCGGCAGATCCACATCACCCCCGATCCGGCGCGCTTGATGGCGCTGAACCTGAGCCAGCGCGACATCGTCAACGCGCTGGCGGCCAACAACCAGAACGTCGGCGCCGGCTACATCGAGCGCAACGGCGAGCAGTTCCTGGTGCGCGTGCCCGGGCAGATCGTCGATATCGAACAGATCGGCGGGATCGTGCTCGACCGCCGCGACGGCGTGCCGATCCGCATCCGCGACGTCGCCACGGTCGGCGAAGGCCCGGAACTGCGCAGCGGCGCGGCCACCCAGAACGGCCACGAAGTGGTGCTCGGCACGGTGTTCATGCTGGTCGGCTCCAACAGCCGCGACGTCGCCCAGGCCTCGGCCGAGAAGCTCAAGGTCGCCAACGCCAGCCTGCCCAAGGGCGTCAGCGCCAGCCCGGTCTACGACCGCACCTCGCTGGTCGACCGCACCATCGCCACGGTCGCCAAGAACCTGGTCGAGGGCGCGCTGCTGGTGGTGGTGGTGCTGTTCCTGCTGCTCGGCAACTTCCGCGCCGCGCTGATCACCGCGCTGGTGATCCCGCTGGCGATGCTGTTCACCATCACCGGCATGGTCCGCGGCGGCGTCTCCGGCAACCTGATGAGCCTGGGCGCGCTCGACTTCGGCCTGATCGTCGACGGCGCGGTGATCATCATCGAGAACTGCCTGCGCCGCTTCGGCGAAGCCCAGCATTCGCTGGGCCGGCAGATGACCCGTGAAGAGCGCTACGAACTCACCGCCAAGGCCACCGCCGAGGTGATCCGCCCCAGCCTGTTCGGCCTGGGCATCATCACCGCGGTGTACCTGCCGATCTTCGCGCTCAGCGGCATCGAAGGGAAAATGTTCCACCCGATGGCGATCACCGTGGTGCTGGCGCTGACCGGCGCGATGCTGCTGTCGCTGACCTTCGTACCGGCGGCGGTGGCGATCTTCCTCGGCGGCAAGGTCGACGAGAAAGAGAACAAGGCCATGGCCTGGCTCAAGCGCCGCTACGAGCCGGCCCTGGCCTGGGCGCTGCGCAGCCGCGCCGTCGTGGTCGGCGGCACCGCCGCGCTGGTGATCGTCAGCGGCTTCATCGCCACGCGCATGGGCACCGAGTTCGTCCCCAGCCTCGACGAGGGCGACGTGGCGGTGCAGGCCATGCGCATTCCCGGCACCAGCCTGACCCAGTCGACGACGATGCAGAAGCACCTGGAGCAGGCGCTGCTGGCGATGCCCGAGGTCGAGCGGGTGTTCAGCCGCATCGGCACTTCGGAAGTCGCCAGCGACCCGATGCCGCCGTCGGTCGCCGATGCCTACCTGATCCTCAAACCGCGCAAGGACTGGCCGAATCCCAAGAAGCCCAAGGAAGCGCTGATGGAGGAGATCGAAGCCATCGCCGGCACCCTGCCCGGCAACAACTTCGAGTTCACCCAGCCGATCCAGATGCGCACCAACGAGCTGATCTCGGGCGTGCGCGCCGACGTCGCGGTCAAGGTCTACGGCGACGACCTGCAACAGTTGCTCAAGGTCGCGCAGCAGATCGAGGCGGTGGCGCGCAAGGTGCCGGGCGCGGCCGACGTGAAGACCGAACAGGTCACCGGCCTGCCGATGCTGAGCATCGAGCCGAACCATCGCGCGCTGGCGGTGTACGGGCTCAATCCGGCGGCGGTGCAGCAGACCGTGGCGACCGCGGTCGGCGGCGAGGTGGCCGGCCAGTTCTTCGAAGGCGACCGCCGCTTCGACCTGGTCGTGCGCCTGCCGGAAAACCTGCGCCAGGACCCGGCCGCGCTGGCCGACCTGCCGATCCCGCTGCCGGCCGGCAGCGCCGACCGCGACGAGTCCAGCCGCGACGCCACCTGGCTCGCGGGCGCGCCGCGCACGGTGCCGCTGCGCGAGGTGGCGACGATCAAGTCGGTGCTCGGCCCGAACCAGATCAACCGCGAGAACGGCAAGCGCCGCATCGTGGTGACCGCGAACGTGCGCGACCGCGACCTGGGCGGCTTCGTCACCGACCTGCGTTCGCGCATCGATGCGCAGGTGAAGCTGCCGGAGGGCTACTGGATCGGCTACGGCGGCACCTTCGAGCAGTTGATCTCGGCCAGCCAGCGCCTGGCGGTGGTGGTGCCGGTGACCCTGGTGCTGATCTTCGCCCTGTTGTTCATGGCGTTCGGCTCGGCCAAAGACGCCGCGATCGTGTTCAGCGGCGTGCCGCTGGCGCTCACCGGCGGCGTCATCGCGCTGTGGCTGCGCGGGATACCGCTGTCGATCTCCGCCGGCGTCGGCTTCATCGCGCTGTCGGGCGTGGCGGTGCTCAACGGCCTGGTGATGATCGCCTTCATCCGCAAGCTGCGCGAACAGGGCGACCCGCTCGACAACGCCATCGTCGACGGCGCGCTCGGCCGCCTGCGGCCGGTGCTCATGACCGCGCTGGTGGCCTCGCTGGGCTTCATCCCGATGGCCTTCAACGTCGGCGCCGGCTCGGAAGTGCAGCGGCCGCTGGCCACCGTGGTGATCGGCGGCATCGTCTCCTCGACCCTGCTGACCCTGCTGGTGTTGCCGGTGCTGTACCGCTGGCTGCACCGCAACGAGGAACGCGGCGGCAACAGCGATACGCCGGCCGCGCTGGCGGCGGGCGAGCCCGCGCCGGCGCACTGACGCCGGTCCTGCGCGGGCCGTCGCGAGACGGCCCGCGTCCATGCCGCGCCGCTCACGCGCGGCGCGCTTGAATGGGCCGTCGCCGCCCGGCGGCGGCCCGCATTGACGGAGAATCGACATGGGCAGCGGACACGACCACGGCACCACTGCGATCCGCCACGAGAAACCGCTGTGGTGGGCGCTGGGGCTGACCGGCGGCTTCCTCATCGCCGAGGTCATCGGCGCCTTCCTCACCAACAGCCTGGCGCTGCTGTCCGACGCCGCGCACATGGGCACCGACACGGTCGCGCTGATGATCGCGCTGACCGCGGTGCGGCTCAGCCGCCGGCCGGCCGACGCCCGCCGCAGCTTCGGCTACGCGCGCATGGAAGCGATGGGCGCGATGGCCAACGGCCTGATGCTGTTCGTCGTCGCCGGCTACATCCTCTACGAGGCGGTCGGCCGCTTCGCCAAGCCGGCGGAGATCGCCACCACCGGCATGCTGGTGATCGCCTCGCTCGGCCTGGCGGTCAACCTGATCGCGATGCGCCTGCTGCGCGCCGGCAGCGGCGAGAGCCTCAACATGAAGGGCGCCTACCTGGAAGTGTGGAGCGACATGCTCGGCTCGGTCGCGGTGATCGCCGGCGCGATCGCGATCCGCTACACCGGCTGGGCCTGGATCGACCCGGTGCTGGCGGTGCTGATCGGCCTGTGGGTGCTGCCGCGCACCTGGACCTTGCTGCGCGAGGCCGGCAACGTGCTGATGGAAGGCGTGCCCAAGGGCATCGACCTCGACGCGGTGCGCGCGCTGCTGGCCTCGACCGCCGGCGTGGCCGGCGTGCACGACCTGCATGTGTGGTCGCTGGGATCGAGCACGCCGGCGCTGACCGCGCACCTGGTGGTGGCGCCGGGAACCGACGGCGAGGCGTTGCGGCGGGAATTGACGAAGCTGCTCGATGAGCGCTATGGGATCGAGCATTGCACGTTGCAGATCGAGAGCGAGGCGTGCGAGGGCGAGGCTTGCGATGCGCCGCATGGTTGAGCGTGTTTTTTGCGGTTGGCCTCAACCGCGTGAAGCTTGAAAGCACTGAGTCCAACTGCCGTTTCGATCGCTTTTGTTGTTGCTCTTGCCGCTGCTTCTGGCTTTAGCTTTGGCTTTGTCTCCACCTCGCCCGAGGCCGCAGTTCCGCAGACCCGGAGGGCGCGCGCATGGATGCGCGCGTGCGCCGTAGGGGCAGGAAGCCCCTTACGGCGCATCCCGGCGCAAGGTGCTGGACTTAGTGGCT
>NZ_FNPT01000029.1:31897-56895 GCF_900107375.1 Lysobacter sp. yr284 | reverse complement strand
ACGACGAAATCTTCGCAATCGTTGTGGTGGCGCGGTCGCGGCTTGCGCCGCTCCTACAGGGGGCGTACCGAGGAAGGGTCAACCTTTGTCGCGGTGGCGAGTGAGGACAAGCCAGCATCAAAAGCTTCCGTCCGCAAGCGGCCGGGTCACTTTCTTTGTCCAAAGCCACAAAGAAAGTAACCAAAGAAAAGGCATTGCTGTTTCGAATCAAGAGCCACTAGGTCCAGCACCGGGCGCGGGGCCGCGCCATAAGGGGCATCCTGCCCCATGGCGCGCGTGCGCATCCATGCGCACGCCCTGCGGGGCTGCGGAACGTGTGCTTCGCATGGGGTTTCGTCCGAGCGAACAGCAACGGCTACGGCTACGGCTACGGCTACGGCTACGGCGGCAGCGGCAGCGGCAGCGGCAGCGGCAGCGGCAATATCTTGTCGATTCCCGCTTTAGCCGGAATCGTTGTGGGTGATGGATTGCGTTGCCGCTGGCCCAAGCCCGCAGCAACGATGCGGGCTGCGACCACGAAACACGATCAAGACGCGCGCCCAGGCCACGCGCGGGTCTTCACCGCGCGCCGCCCCGCCCGCCTCAATACACCAGCGACCACTGCATCGTGTGCAGCGCGAACACGAACCACACCACCGCCACGCAGGCCGCCGCGATCGCCACCGCGCACGCCCGGCGCACGCGGTGCACCGGCGGACGCAGGGTCTGGCGCACGTTGAGGATCGACACCACCGCGACCGCCACGCTCAACAGCCCCAGCAACTGCGCTATGCGCAGGCCGGAGTCGAGCTGGCCGTCGAGCAATCGCGGCGACAGGTCGATGCGTCCGAACATCCACGCCCACAGCGCCAGCAACAGCAGGTTCGCGATCAGGCCGAAGAAGGTCAGCAGGCGCAGGTCGCGCTCGCGTCCGTCGAGCTTGAGCCGGCGCTGGGTGTGCCGGCGCACCAGCGCCGCCGCCGGCCACAGCGCCAGCGCCAGCACGTGCACCGCCACGGCCGCGTAGAACAGCGGCAGCATCCAGCCCGCCGAGCGCCACGCCGGCACCGGCTGCAGCCACATCGCCGGCGGCGCGTCGTCGGTGCCGATCGCGACGATCCTGCCGTCCACGCGCTTGGCCGCCAGGCGGCTGTCGCCGTCGACTTCCTGCCACACGTAAGGCTCGATCTCGCGCCAGCGCTTGATCCGCCCGTCGCGCGCGCGCAGGGTCGAGACCGAGACGGTGTCGTCGTCGTTGAGCGAGACCGCCGCGCTGCCGAGCAGGCGCGCGATGGCGAGGAAATTGCTCGCCGACTGGCGGCTGTTCTCGTAGCGCCCGACCAGTTGCTTGCCGTGCAGGCGCGCGGTCAGGCGCGTCGCCGGCGGCGCGCCGCGCTCGGGGTAGTAGCGCTTGAGCAGGCCGTCGACGAGGTCGCGGTGCAGCGCGCGCCCGGCCTTGCCGGGGCCGTCCACCGACACGAACACGCCCAGCCTCTTGTCCGGCAGCAACACCAGGCTGCTCTGGAAGGCCTCGGTCGCGCCGCCGTGGCCGAGCGCGGTCAGGCCGTGCTTGTCGCGGCGGAAGAAGCCCAGCGTCATCGCGTCGAGCCCGGCGATCGGCCGCACCGCCACCCGCTGCATCGCCTGCGCGGTGTAGGGCTTGAGGATCTCGGCGCCGCGGAACCGGCCCTGGTCGAGCTGGGCGATCATGAAGTTGGCCATGTCGCGGCCGGTGGTGGACAGCGCGCCGGCCGGCGCGGCGTTGACCAGTTCGAACGGGATCGGCGCGGCGCCGGCCTGGGCGTAGCCGAGCGCGGCGTCGCCGGCCAGGCCCTTGGGCAGCGGCTGGCGGAAGGTCGAGCGGCGCATGTCCAGCGGCATCAGCACGCGCTGTTCGATGTAGTCGTTGAACGGCTGCCGGGCGACGCGCTCGACGATGTAGCCGGCCAGGGCCACGCCGTAGTTGGAATAGGCCGGCACCTGCCCGGGCGGGTAGATGCGCTCGGGCTGCACGGTCTCCAGGTAGGCGCGCAGCGGGCGCAGGCGCGAGGGGTCGGCGGCGAACAGGTGCTTGGCCGATTCCTCGAAGCCGGCGCTGTGGGTCATCAGGTGGCGCAGGGTCAGCGGCTGGCCCTGGTAGTCGCGGATGCGGAAGTCGAGGTAGTCGTTGACGTCGGCGTCGAGGTCGAGCTTGCCCTGTTCGACCAGCTGCATCACCGCGGTCCAGGTGAACAGCTTGGAGATCGAACCGGGGCGGATCACCGTGCGCGCGGCGTCCATCGGCCGGCCCTTGGCGCGGTCGGCGTAGCCGTAGCCCTTGGCCAGGATCACCTGGCCGTCCTTGACCACCACCACCACCGCGCCGGCCAGGCCGCCGCGGGCCAGGGCGCTGGGCACCAGGCCGTCGGCGTAGGCCTCGACGTCGACCGAGACCAGCGCCGGGGTCGGCGCCAGGCCGCCGCCGGCATCGGCGTCGAGCAGGATCTCGCCGCCTTCGTCGGCGCCGGGCTCGGCCGGCAGCGGCGCCACCGCGACCGGCGCGGGCGGCGGCAGCGCGGTCGGCTGGGGCGCGACGGCGATCGGCGCGGGCGCGGGCGCGGGCGCGGGTGCCGGAACAGGCACGGGCGGCGGCACTGGCACCGGCACGGGCGGCGGCGCGGCAGGCTTGGGCGCGGGCGGCGGCAACGGCCGCAGCGGGATCGCCTGGGTGTCGTCGCCGACGCCGCCCTCGGCCAGCGGCGAGGCCTGGCGGATCACCCCGCCCGACAGCGGCGCGACATAGGGCGCCGACCCGGGCGGGCGCTGGGGCGCCGGCGGATCGATGATCACGCGCGAGGGCGGCGGCGCGCTGGTCGCGGCGCGCACGGCCGCCGAGGGGCCGCGTGGCGGCGCGGGCGCGGGCGCGGGGACCGCGGCCGGTCGCCGCGCCGGCGCAGCCGGGGCGGGATGCGGCGTGGCCGGTGCGGAGGCGGCCGGGGTCGGACGCGACAGAGCCGGGGTGGAGGCCGCTGGGGCCGGACGCGACGCGGCCGGTGTAGCCGGGGCCGGACGCGACGCGGCGGGTGCGGGAGCGGCAGATGCGGGAGCGCTGGTTGTGCGCGGCGGCGTCGCCGGAGCCGGGCGCGGCGCCGGGGCGGCGGCCGGACGGTTCGTCGCCCCGCTGCCGGACGACGACGCCGGCGCGGGCGGAGCGGCTGGCGTACGCGGCGGCGTCGCGGTGCGCAGCGAACCGGAGGCGGGCGTCGGCGTCGGCGCCGGCGGGCGCGGCGTCGCGGCCGGCGCGGGCGTCGAAGTCGCGGGCGGCGAAGGCGCTGCGGCCGGCGTACGCGGCGGCGTGGCCGTGCGCAGCGAACCGGAAGCGGGTGCCGGCGTCGGCGCCGGTGGGCGCGGGGTGGCGGCCGGTGCAGACGTGGAAGTCGCGGGCGGTGCGGGCGTCGCGCCCGTGCGCGCCGGCGGCGGCGCCGCGGCGGGCGCGGCCGGCGCGGGGCGGCGGGTTTCAGCGGGCGCGGGTGCGGGTGCGGGCGGCGGCGCGATCGGCACCGCCACCGGCGCGGGCGCCGACAACGCGCCCGCCGCAGGCGGCGGTGCGGCCGCGGGGGCCGGCGACGGCGTCAGCGGCACCGCGGTGGTCGTGGCCGGGAACGCGGCGGCACCGGAGGCGCGCGGCGCCGCAGCGGGCGGGCGCGCTTCGGACGGGCGCGGATCGGCAGGGTGTGGATCGGACGGCCGCGACCCAGCCGGGCCGGCATCGGCCGCGGCCGCCGCCGGCGTGCCCGGTTCCGGCGCAGCGGGCGGCTGCGCCGCCGCTGCCAACGCCCAGCACAACCCCACCGACGCACCGACGCGCCACGCCCAAGCCCAGACCTTCCCACTCATCCCTAAAACCCCCTCTCGCCCGGGGCGTCGCCCCGGCACATCCATCATCGCGACCGCACCCGGCGCCAGGGCCGACGGCAGCCCGGCAGTGTACGCGCCCGCGGCGACGCATCGGCGGCAACGCCGGCCAACCCGCGCCCGCGCAAACGGCGCTGCCAAAGCGTCCGCGGCCGCGCCCGCCCTGCCCTGCCCCGCGCCGTCAGGCCCCACGCCCGAACCCCGACTCCCGGCCCGCGCCTTCCCGGCTCGGCTCAGGCCAGCCCGACCGACTCGTCCATCCCCGGACCGGCCCGCGCCGCCGGCTCCCGGCTCCCGGCTCCCGGCTCCCGGCTCCCGGCTCCCGGCTCCCGGCTCCCGGCTCCCGGCTCCCGGCTCTCCATTTTCAAAACAACCAACCGCGTTTCACAATCGGCACAATCCTCGCCTCGCCACGCTTGGCAAGTCTCCGCCCCCGGCCCTAGAGTCGCGTGTGCCCCTTTCCGGCCCCGTCCATGCCCGCCAAGCGCAGCAAGACCGTCATCGTCGCCGCGCCCGCCGCCGCTCCCAATCCCGGCGTCGCCCTGCGCGCCCTGCGCCGCCAGCGCGGCTGGACCCTGGCCGAGATCGGCGCCCGCACCGGGCTGCCGATCTCCACCTTGTCCAAGATCGAGAACGGCAAGATGTCGCTGAGCTTCGACAAGCTCACCCGCATCGCCCAGGGCCTGGAAGTGGACATCGGCGAGTTGTTCTCGAACCAGCCGCCGGCCGGCAACGACGCCTTCAGCGGACGCCGCAGCATCACCCGCGCCGGCGAGGGCTACGCGATCCGCACCGAGAACTACGATCACCTCTATCCGGCCTCGGAACTGCTCAACAAGCGGCTGGTGCCGATCATCGCCGAGGTCCGCGCGCGCAGCCTGGACGAGTTCGGCGAGCTGATCCGCCACAGCGGCGAAGAGTTCGCGATGGTGCTGGAAGGCGCGATCGAACTGCACACCGAGCTGTACGCGCCGGCGCGGCTGGAGACCGGCGACTCGATCTATTTCGACAGCGCCATGGGCCATGCCTACATCGCCGCCGCGCCGGGCCGTTGCCGGGTGCTGGCGGTGTGTTCGGGCGGCGAGGCGCACCTGCGCGAGGCGATGGCGCGGCAGGACGGCGCGCGCCAGGACGCCGCCCGCTACGAGCCGCCGCGCCCGTCGCGCGCGCGCCGCGAGGACGGCTGAGCGCCGCCGGCGACGGCGCCTGCCACAAAACTTCGCGCAAAAGGCGGCCCGCGCAAGGCCGATACGCTGCGCCCGGCTGATCGCAGTCACACAAGCCGCAGGCAGCGATCACGGCGCCGAGTTTTCGCGGGATGAAAGTTTTTTCGCCGACGCCGGCCGCTCAGGCGCGCAGCCGGCGCAGCGCGCGGCATTCGTCGAGCCAGGCCAGCAGCGCCGCCGCGGCGCGGCGCTCGCCGGCGCGGCCGCGCAGCAGTTCGCGCACCGGCACCGGCGCGCCCGCGTCCAGGCGCGCCAGCAGCGCGCGTTCGGCCGCGGCGTCGCCGTCCACGCGCAGGCCGTGGCCGTGCGCGGCGAAGCGCCAGCCGCCGCGTTCGCGCCGGCGCAACACGGTTTCGATCAGGGCCACCCGCGCGTCGGCCGCGAACGCGCGCGCCGGCGCACGCGCCGGCGGCGGTTCGAAGCCGCCGGCGGCCAAACGTTGCAGCGACACCGCGCGCACCCGCGCCCGCAGCGCCGGCGGCGCCGCCATCGCCCGGACGCTGCCCAAGGCGGCCTGCAGGGCCGGCGGCAAGGCCTCGGCGAGCACGCCGTCGGCGCCGATCCGCGTCGGCGCCAGCACCGCCAGCCCGGCCGGCAACGCGGCGCGCAACAACTGCGCGGCCGGGTCGATCTGCGCATCGGCGCGGCCGAGATCGACCATCAGGTCTTCCAGTTCGTACACCGGCCGGTGCTCGTGCCGCGGCACGCCGAGATTGACGCTGGTGGAGACGCCGCCGTCGACGCTCTCGCCGACGTGGTAGTAATCGGCCGGCCAATACAGCACGTCGCCGGGTTCGGCCTCGACCAGGAACGAACTGTCGAGATGGGCGCGGTAATCCGGCAGGGTCGAGATCGCCTCGCGCCACGGCTTGCGCGTCCAGAAACGCATGCGCTTGCGTCCCTGCACCGGGATCATGAAGGTGGCGAAGCGGTCGCGGTGCACGCCGACCGGGGTGGATTCGTAGTTGCCGTGGAACAAGGTGGTGATCGCGCCGGTGACCGGCAGCCCCGCTTCGCGCCACAGCGGCGCGAAGAACGCGCGCTCGCTGCGCCACAGCGGCCAGCGGTAGCTGTGGAACGCGCTGATCACCAGCGCGTAGCGGCGTTCGCCGAGCGCGGCCAGCATGCGTTCGCGGTAACCCGTCCTCGCGCCGCGGCATCCACGGCGCGGGATCGAGCTGCTGCAGGCGGCCGAGGGTGAGCACGGTGTTGTCCGGCTCGTCCGGCAGGCGCCGGCGGCTGCGCGCGGCCGCCGCCACGGCGCTGCGGAACACTTCGGAAACAGCGAACGGGCGGCCGTGGGCGACGCCCTTGAACAGCACCGGACGGCGATCCCAGTCCTGGGCGACGAACGCCGGCCAATCCAGCGTGTCGCGCACGCGCGGGCGGCGGCGCGGGTCGGATGCGCTCATGCCTCCTCCCCGTCGCCGCAGCGGCGCAGGCCGCGCAGTTCGTACAGGCGCTGCAGCACCGCGACCAGATCGGGATCGACGCCGCGCCCGGACTCGCGCGCGCACAAGGCCGACACGCGCGTCGCCGCGCCGCCGCGCAACTGCGCCAGCAGCCGGTCCAGGCGCGGGTGATCGGGCATGGCGAAGCTGTGGCCGGCCACCGCCCAGCGCCAGCCCGCATCCTCGCGCTGGCGCAGCAGCGGGTTGCGCGGATCGCATTCGATCTCGTCGCCGGCGCGCAGGCGCGACGACGCGCGCGGCACCGGCACCGGTTCCAGCGCGCCGGCGCTGGCGCGTTCCAGCCAGCCCGCGCGCAACGTGCGTTCCAGCGCGCCGCTCGCCACCGCCGCGCGCATCGCCGCGGCGACCCGCGCCAACGGCGCCAATTCGGTCGCGCCGGGTTGCGCTCGCGGCGGCGGGAACGCCAGCATCGCCACGCGTTCGTCGGCGCCGAGTTCGGCGTCGATGCTGTCGGCCAGCGCGTCCTTGGCCGCGATCATCGCGTCGCCGCCGCGCACCGGCACGCGCAGCGCCAGGCCCAGGCAGCCGCCTTCGTCGCCCAGTTCGTGCCAGTGCCGGCCCGGCCAGCACAGCGCCTCGCCGGGCCGCGCGCGCAAGGCCTGCGCCGGCGCGCGCCCGGCCGCGGGACGCGCGCGCCACGAACGCAGCGCGCACGCGCCCAGCAGCGGCAACTGGATCAGCACATGCCGCGGCGCCAGGCGCAGGCCCAGCGTGGCCGCGTCGGCGTCGCCGATCCACAGGCTCGCCTCGACCGGCAGCGCCGGCAGGCCCAGGCGCGCGAACAGCGGCGCCAGCAGTTCGCGCGTGCGCGCCCACAGCGGGTAGTCCAGGAACAGCGGATGCGCCACCCGCAACTGGAAGCGCGCGCCGTCGAGGCGTTCGCGCACGCGCTGCAGATAGCGCTGCGGATCGCCGCGGTCCTCGGCGCCGGGCAGCAGGTCGCCGGGCGCGCGCAGCTGCGCGCCGTCGCGGTAGAAGCGCACGTCGGGCAAGGCCATGAAGCGGGTGCCGGCGCGGAACGGTTCGGCCGCGCGCGCGATCAGCGCGAACGCGCGCTGCGGCGACAACGGCGGCGCGCCTGCGCCGCGCATCAGCGCGGCGCGGCGGTCCCAGTGCGGCCACAGCGGCGACCAGTCGATGCCGGGCGCGCCGGCCGGGGCCGGCGCACCGTTCCGGCTCGGCGCATCGTCGAGATCCGGCGCGGCGCTCACGCGGGCGCGGCCTCGAACGCGCTGCGCACGCGCTGGGCGTAATCGGCCAACGGTTCCAGCCCCATCGCCCGGCGCCGCGCGTCGACCTGCGCCGGCTGCTCGATCGGGCACGGCTCCAGCGCCGCGCCGCGGCGGCGGAACTTGGTGCCGAAGCGCTGCTTGCGGCCGCGCTGCACGCGCAGCGCGTCGGTGAGGTAGGCCAGCTCGCGCAGGCCCATGTCGCCGTCGCGGGCGGCGCGTTCGACCAGCCGCAGGCAGCGGTCCTGGAACGCGTGAGGCCCGTCGGCGTGCTGCAGCAGGCGGCACGCGGCCGCGGCGGCCGGCGCGCCGACCAGGGCGTGGCCGGGCCAGCCGTGGCGCGCGACCACGCGTTGCAGCCAGTCCATCGCCGCGTCCACGCGTTCGCGCAATTGCGCGTCGAGCGCGGCGTCGGCGAAGCCGCTCGCGGTCCACGGCGCGCGCAGCGCCGCGTCGATGCGGTCGATCCGCAGCAGGCGCTCGGCGATCTGCGCGGGGTCGTCGAGCGCGTCGTCTTCGGCCGGTTCGCCGTCGCCCGCCTGCGCCGCGGACAGCTCTTCGATCCGCAGGTGCATCGATTCGCCGTCCCAGCGATAGACCAGGCGCCGGTCCTGCGCCGGCCAGTCGAACGCGGCCTCGCCGTCGCGCGCGCCCCACCAGCGCAGCCGCACGCCCAGGCGCGCGTCGCCGCATTCGCCGCACACCGGCAGCCGCGCCGCCGGGTCGGCCAGGGCGTGCGCGACCGCGTCGCGCAGCGCCACGCACAGGTCCAGCGGCGCGAACTCGGGGCCGGCCAGCAGTTCCGGCGCGGGATTCATCGGCGGCCGCTGCGCCGCGCGCAACGGCACGCGCTGCAACCGCGACTGCGGCGGCGGCGACAGCGCCCACAACGGCGCGTCGGCGCGCAGCTGGCGGAAGAAATACGGCACGTCGCCGCGCGCGAGCTGGCGACGTTCGGCGGCGTTGAACGGCTGCGCCGACCCGGCGCCGTCGGCCGCGGCTTGATCGAACACGCCGGCGTCGAGCGCGGCCAGGTAATCCGCGGTCGGCCGCAGCAACACCCGCGTGCAGCCGCCGCGCAGCGCGCGGCGCAACTCGGCGGCGACGCGCTCGCTGTGCAAGTGCAGCAGCATCCAGGCATCGAACATGCCGCGCAGGAAGCCCGGCAGGTAGGCCGCGTAGCCGACCGCGCCGGCGCGGTCGCGCACCAGCGTGCGCGAGGCGCGGCGGCGCCACGGCCGCCGGTTCGCGTACAGCCGCCACTCGCCGGCGCGGATCGGCGCGCCGGCCGGCGCGTCGCTTTCGCCGGCGCGCAGCCGCGCGCGATCGTCGTCGCGCAGCCACACCAACGCCGGCCCTTCGCTCTGGGCCGCGCCGGCGCGCTCCAGCCCGGGCGCGTAGCGGCCTTCGTCGCGCTCGCCGACGACCAGGCCGGTGTCCTCCAGCCGCCGCACCGGGAACAGGCAGATTTCCAGATCCACCGGGATCAGCACGGTCTCGCCCGCGCGCTCGCCGGCCAGCACGTTGCCGGGGCCCAGATCGACCAGGCCGAAACCGAAACTCGCCGCGGCCAGGTTGCCGGCGCGGCGCCACAGCCGCGCCGCCGCGCGCGGTCCCAGCACGGTGGCGCGCTCGCCCTCGCCGCCGCCCGCGCTGCGGATGCGGCGGTAGCCGGGCGGCGGTTCGATCCATTCCTGCCACAGGTAGCGGCCGCGATCGCGCGCGCGCGGCGCGCCGTGGAACGCGTCCAGGGTCGGCAGCCGCACCGGGCCGGCCGCGGCCGGCAGGGCGTTGATCGCGGCGAACACGCCGGCGCGTTCGCGCGCGGCCAGGAACGCGATCTCGGCGTCGGCCGGGCGCGGCTTGTAGGCCAGCGCGCCGCCGCGCTCGAATTCGACCCGCAGCACGCGTTGGCGGCCGTTGTGGGTTTCCTCCGGATGCGCCCACAGCGCGCGCACCGCGCCGCTGCGGCCGTGCGCGCCGAGCGCGCCGGCCTCGCCGTCGCGGCGCAGCCGGCGCAGGAACAGTTCCAGGAAGCGCCGATGGCAGTCGCGCAGCGCCTGCAGCCGCGCATGCAGGCGCATGCGCCGCGGCGCCAGGCAATGGCGCAGCGCCTGCAGCACCACCGGCGCATGCAGCTCGCCGTTGTCCAGCGCCAGCGCGGCCGGCGCCACCCGCGTCGCGTGGCGGCGCGCGAGCGCGGCGCAATCGCGCTCCAGCGCGGCCAGGAACGCGCGCCAGGCGCGCAGGCGCGGATCGGCCAGCAGCGCCTGCAGGCGCGCGGCGTCGGCGGCGCCGCGCCAGGCGCGCGCGGGTTCGAGCAGGCCGCCCTCGCCCAGGCGCGCGCGCGGCGGCCACCACCACGCCTCGCCGCCGCGCTCCAGCGCGGACAGCCAGCGTTGCAGCAAGGGGCCGGCATCGTCGCGCGGCGGGCGCGCGGCGGGCGGGGTCGGCGAAGGGGGCGGAACGGATCGGGCGGACGTCATCGCGCGGCGCGGCGGCATGTCATCGTTGGGCGCTCGGCGGCAAGCGCGGACAGCCGTGGCGGGCGGCGCGCCCTCGCCGCGCGGCGGCGCAGAAACGACGGCCGGCGCGCGGCCGGCCGTCGTCGGGTGCGGCGGCAGGCGTCAGAGGATGCAGTAGACGCGGATGCAGGTGGACGCGCGATAGGCGGCCTGGGCCGGCGCCTGCTTGCGCACTTCGCCCAGCTTCAGCACGGGGTTGGCCGGCTTGGCGGCGGGCTTCACGGTGGCGGCTTGCTTCTTCATCGGTCGGTGCTCCTACGGTGGCGAAGCCGCGGCGACGGCCGCGGCGGGGGAACGTTGCGCGGGACGCGCCCGCGCGCCGCTCACGGGCGGCGAATCAGACGCAGTAGATGAAACGCGAGCACGAGCGCGGCGCGAACTGCTGGCCCTGGCCCTGGGTCTTCTTCTGCTGCTGGCCCGGCGCCAGCTTCGGCGACGGCGCGGCGGACTTGGCGTTGGCGGTCTTCATACGGCTCTCCTTGACGTGATGTCGTCGCGGAACGCGTGGGTCCCGGACGTTGATGGCCTGAGGCAGGCGCGGGCTCCGCCGACCGTCGCCGCGCGACGGCGCGCGACGGCCCGGAGGCGTCCCGACTCTAGCCCAGGCTCACGCTTTCACCGCCAACAGGCACCAGAAGCGTGAGCAAGTTCTCAGCCGAACGTGAACGAAAAGACCGCGCGCCGCCGCGCGCGCGGGCCGTTGGAGTGCGGAAAACAGGGGGTTTTCGCCGCTTGCGCGTGGTGCCGGCGCAACCCCTGCGGATGTGCGACCGCAGCAAGCGCGGCGCTGCGGCGTCGCATGAACGATTCAGCCGCGCCGCGTCAACTGACCCGCGCGAGCATGCGCCGGTTGCCGATCAGCCGCGCCCAGCGCGCGCCCACGTCGCTCAGGCAGACATAGGCCGCCTCGCCGGCCAGCCGCACCAGCATGCGCGCGTCCAAACGCAGGCGCGGCTCGGCCGCGCACAGTTCGAAGTCGTAGCCGAGCCGGCGCGCGAACCAGGCGCAGCGCGCGAGGTGATAGCGGCTGCTGAGCAAGGTCACCCGCGAGCGCATGCCGTCGCCGAGCAGTTCGCGCGCATTGCGCAGGTTCTGCAGGGTGTCGCGCGATGCGTCCTCCAGCCGCAGCGGCGCGTCGCTGGCCAGGCCGCGCGCGAGCAGGCCCAGGCGGGCCAGTTCGGCCTCGCTGGTTTCGTCCGCGGCGCCGCCGCCGAGCAGCACCACGCTGCGCGGCGGGCGCTCGCGCCACAGCGACACCGCGCGGTCCAGGCGCGCTTCGAAATCGCGGTCGAGACGGCCGCCGGGCGCATGCTTGCCGAACAGCAGCACGCACTCGCCGCGTTCGGGCCGGCACGGCGCGTTGCGCGCCACCCGCAGCACGTGGACGAAATAGCCCAGGTAGACCAGGCCGGCGCTGAGCGCGCACGCGGTCGCGGTCACCGCCGCGACCTGCAGGATGTCGCGGTCGCCGAACAGGGACAGGCGGTGGGCGGTGCGGGTGGTCAAGGCGTGCGCAAGGATCGGAGGCGGGCGGCCGCGGGTCGCGGCGCGGGCGCCATGATACTCGCGCGGATCGGGGGCCGCGGTCGCCGCGCGGAACGCGCCGGGCCTGAACGCTCTCCCACAAGAATCCCGCGTACACCTGCCTGTTGCGCCCTCGTGGGAGGGCCTTCCGGCCCGATGCCTTTCGCTGCGGTCGCCACGCGCCCCGGCTGGCTATACTTTCGCCGACTTCCCCGCCAGCCGACCGCCCACCGCAGTGACGCCCGCCGCTCCACCGATGACGCCCCTGGCGATCCGCGCCTACACCGCGACCACCGCCCTGGGCCGCGGCCTGGACGCCCAGGCGCGGGCCTTGCGCGAGCGCCGCGGCGGGCTGCGCCGCAACGACTTCCCGGCCGCCGCGCCCGGGCACGCGCTGCTGGACTGCTGGATCGGCCGCGTCGACGGCCTGGAAGACGCGCCGCTGCCGGCGCACCTGGCCGCCTGGGAATGCCGCAACAACCGCCTGGCCTGGCTGAGCCTGCAGCACGACGGCGTGCCCGAGGCCGCCGCCGCGCTCGCCGCGCGCTACGGCGCCGAGCGCGTCGCGGTGATCGTCGGCACCTCCACCGCCAGCATCGGCGCGACCGAGGAAGCCTACGCCACGCTGGACGGCGAGCCGCCGCAGTTCCCGCCGCGGTTCGCCCGCGCGCTGCTGCACACGCCGCATTCGCCCGGCGCCTTCGTCGCCGCGGCCACCGGCCTGCGCGGTCCCTGCGTCACCGTCGCCACCGCCTGCTCCTCCAGCGCCAAGGTGTTCGCCCAGGCCGCGCGCCTGATCGCCGCCGGGCTCGCCGACGCCGCACTGGTCGGCGGCGTCGATACGCTGTGCGGCAGCGTGCTGTTCGGCTTCAATTCGCTGCAGCTGGTGTCGCCCGAACCGTGCCTGCCGTTCGACGCGCGCCGCACCGGCCTGTCGCTCGGCGAAGCCGGCGGCTTCGCGGTGCTGGAGCGTTGCGAAGCCGGCGAGGCCGGGTTGCAGTTGCGCGGCTACGGCGAATCCAGCGACGCCCACCACATGTCCACGCCGCATCCGCAGGGCCTGGGCGCGCGCCTGGCGATGGCCGAGGCGCTCGCGCGCGCCGGCGTCGAGCCCGCCGCGATCGGTTACCTCAACCTGCACGGCACCGCCACGCCGGCCAACGACCAGATCGAAGCGCTGGCGGTCGCGGCCCTGTTCCCGCCGCAGCTGCACGCGTCCTCGACCAAGGGCTGGACCGGCCACACCCTCGGCGCCGCCGGCATCGTCGAATCCGCCTTCGCCCTGCTCGCGCTGGAATCGGGCGAATTGCCGGGCATCCTCAACAGCCGCGAGCCCGATCCGGGCAACGGCCCGCAGATCCGTTTCGACAATGCCCTCGCGCCGATCCGCTACGCCATGAACAACTCCTTCGGCTTCGGCGGCAACAACTGCTCGCTGGTGTTCGCGCGCGCATGAGCGCTCCCCCGCGTCCCGCCACCGCGCTCGCCGCCGCGATCGAAGGCGTCGGCTACTGGAGCCGCGGCCTGCCCGACTGGAACGCCGCGCGCGCCTACGCGCTCGGCGGCGAAACGGCGCCGGACGCGCCGGCGCGGCCGGCGCCGCAACTGCTGCCGGCCAACGAACGCCGGCGCGCGCCGGAGACGGTGGCGGTGGCGCTGGACGTGGCCGCGGCCGCGTGCGCCGCGGCCGGGCGCGATCCGGCCGCACTGTCGTCGGTGTTCGCGTCCAGCCACGGCGACATGGCGATCACCGACTACATGTGCGCGACCCTGGCCAGCGATCCGCGCGCGATCTCGCCGACCCGCTTCCACAACTCGGTGCACAACGCCGCCGCCGGCTACTGGACCATCGGCGTCGGCGCGATGCGCCCGGCCACCGCGCTGAGCGCGCTGGAGGCGAGCTTCGCCCAGGGCCTGATCGAGGCGCTGGCGCAACTGACGGCCGGCGAAGCGGCGGTGCTGCTGGCCGGCTACGACGGCGCCGGCCACGGCCCGCTCGCCGCGGTGGCGCCCAGCGCGGGCTTGCTCGGCGCGGCGCTGGTGCTCGGCCGCGCGCCGCGCGCGGGCGCGCCGCGCCTGCACGCCTGGCTCGGCGATCCGCCGGCCGCCGCGGCCGCGCCGGGGCGCCTGCTGCAGCGCGATGCGGGCAACGCCAGCGCGCCGATGCTGGCCTTGTTCGACGCGCTGGCCGTCGCCGCCGTCCATCGCATCGCCCTGCCGGCCGGCAACGGCCGCAGCCTGTGGCTGGAACTGGACCATGACTGAAGCCGTTTCGCGCGCGCCGGTGCTGGCGCCGGCCCCGCGCGCCGAGCGCGCGCGCCTGCACCGCGGCAACGTCGCGGTGGTGATCCCCGCGCTCAACGAAGCGCTGCGCATCCGCGAAGTGGTCGAAGGCGCGCTGGCGCAATGCGCGCTGGTGATCGTGATCGACGACGGCTCCGACGACGGCACCGGCGAGCGCATCGCCGACCTGCCGGCGGTGCTGCTGCGCCATCCGCAGCGCCAGGGCAAGGGCGCGAGCCTGCGCGACGGCTTCGCCGAAGCGCTGCGCCGCGGCGCCGCGGCGGTGCTGACCATGGACGGCGACGGCCAGCACGCGGCCGCGGACATCGCGCGGCTGATCGACAGCGGCAACCGCCATCCCGGCCACATCGTCATCGGCGCGCGCCTGCGCAAGCGCGCGGCCCAGCCCACCTACCGGCGGCTGGCCAACCAGTTCGGCGACTGGGGCGTGGCCTGGGGCACCGGCTACCAGATCGCCGACAGCCAGAGCGGGCAGCGCCTGTACCCGGCCGAGGTGGCCGCGCTGGACCGGGTGCCGGGCGAGGACTTCGTGTTCGAGGCGCAGATCCTGATGTCGGCGGCGCAGCGGTTGGGCACGCGCTGCGTCTCGGTGCCGATCGAATCGCGCTACAACGCCGACGGCGAGCAGGCCTACCGCGCCAGCCACTTCAAGCCGCTGCGCGATTTCAGCCGGATCACCTCGCACATCGTGCTGCAGTGCCTGCGGCGCGGGCGGGTGCCGCAGATGTACCGCAGCATCCGCGCCAATCCGCCGTTGATCGACGACCCCAGCGGCGAATTCGCCGGCGCGCCGCGGCGCAAGGCGCCGGCCGGCCCGCGCTGAGGGCGCGGCCGGCCGCTGCATCGCGACCGGCGACCGGCTACAAAAGCATCGGGCCTGAAGGCCCTGCCACAAGCGCCGCGCTCAGCGGACCGGCGCAGGCGGCGGCAGCGGATCCTGCGGGCCGCGGTCGCTCATCGGCGGCGGATTGAGCACGTAGACGGCCACGCCGCGCGCGAACTTCTGCCGCGGGCTGATGCTCACGCCGACGCCGCCGCCGCTGAAATGACGACCGCCGCCGTAGCTGCCGCCGCCCGCGCCGACGCTGACGCCGGTGCCGCCGCCGCCATCCTCGGTGCCCTGGAACAACACACCGTTGGCGCCGAGCTTGGCCGCTTCGGCGCGCAGCTTGTTGATCACCGAATTCATCTTGTTCTGCTCGCCGTAGGTGAAGGCGCCGCTGTTGCTCTGCAACAGGGCGATTTCCTCGTAACGGCTCGGCGGCGGCGCGAAGTACACGCGCACCTGCTCGACCGGCACCGGCGGCCGCGGCTGGCCGGTGATCACGTGGGAACTGGCGCAGGCGGCCAGGCCCAACACCAAGACGAGCAGCAGCAGGATCGAGCGCATGGTGGCGTTTCCGTCGACGGACCTGGCGCCATGCTAGTACGCCGCGGCCGACCGCGCGGTGAAGCGGGCCATCGCCGCGGCCGCCGCATTCATCGGCGGCCGCCGCCGGCCGACCGGCGGCGGCGCGTTCAGATCATGCCGCCATTGACCCCGATCACCTGGCCGTTGACGTAGCCCGCATCGTCCGAGCACAGGAACGCGACCACCGCCGCGACCTCGTCGGCGCGGCCGGCGCGGCCGGCCGGCACCATCTGCTTGATCGCCTCCGGCGCGAACGCCTCGGCGGCCATGCGCCCCTCGACCACGCCGGGCGCGACCACGTTGACGGTGATGCCGCGGCTGGCCATCTCGCGCGCCAGCGACTTGGACGCGCCGTGCAGGGCCGCCTTGGCCGCGGCGTAGTTGCTCTGGCCGCGATTGCCGAGCACCGCCGCGACCGAGGACACGCTGACGATGCGGCCGAAGCGGGTGCGCGCCATCGGCAGCAACAGCGGCTGGGTGACGTGGAAGAAACCGTGCAGCGACACGTCGATCACCCGCCGCCACTGCGCGTCGCTCATGCCGGCCATCGGCCCGTCGTCGTGGATGCCGGCGTTGTTGACCACGCCCTGGATCGGCCCGGCCTGCAGCAGGCGTTCCAGCGCCGCGCGCGCGGCCTCGCCGTCGGCGACGTCGAACGCCACCGCCTCGGCCTCGCCGCCGCCGGCGCGGATCTGCGCCACCACCGCCTCGGCGCGCTCGACGCCGCTGTTGGCGTGCACGATCACCCGCCAGCCCTGCGCCGCCAGGCGCAGGCAGATCGCGCCGCCCAGGTCGCCGCTGCCGCCGGTCACCAACGCCCGCCGCACCGGTTTGTCCGCTCCGCTCATCGTCGTTCTCCGCCGCGACGCGGCGGCATCGGGCCGCCGCGTTCGCGTTTCAGTGTGCCTGGATCGTCTACGCGTCGCGCGCCATGACCGCCGCGCGCCCGCTGGCGAGCAGTTCGCCGGCGTGCAGGACTTCGAATTCGTATTGCCAGCTGTCCTCGCCCGCGGCGAGCTTGCGTGCGCGCCCTTCCAGCGCGCCGGGCAGGTCGTCGATGCGCGCCGCGCGCAGCTCCACGCCGCGCAGCGCCACCAGCACGCCGGGCCGGGCGCGGCCGCCGTGCGCGCGCGCCAGCAGGCCGCCGTGCACGGCCATCAGCTGCGCGCCGTATTCGCACAGGTGCAGCGCATGCAGGCGCCCGCCCTCGCGCAGCGGATGGGCCGGATCGCGATGGCCGCCGCTGCGCGCGACGATGCGCTCGCCGTCCCAGTCGGTCACCTCTTCCCACAGGCACATCAGGCCCTGGTGCGGGATCAGCGCGGCGATCGCGTCACGGCTGCGCATCGGCAGGCTCCTGCGCGGCCGCCATCGCCGCCGGTTCGCGCACGATCAGCAGCGCCAGCGCGAAGTTGAACACCACCCCGAGCGCGACCGTGGCGCCGATCGCGCGCAAGACCGGGATCGAGGACAGCGCCAGCAGCGCGAACACCATGAACGTGGTCAGGCTGCAGACGATCACCGCGTGCAGGGTGCGCAGCTGTTCGTCGCGGTCGTCGCCGGCGTGGTCGAAGAACAAGGCGTAGTCCAGGCCCAGGCCGGCGGCGAGGATCAGCGAGACCAGGTGGAACAGGTTGAGCTCGACCCCGGCGCCGCGCAGCGCGGCCAGGATCAGCAACGTGCTCAGCGCCATCGGCGCCAGCACCCGCAGCACCCGCCGCGGCGAGCGCAGCGCCACCCACACCGCCAGCGCCAGCAGCACGCCGGCCAGGGCCAGCGCGGTCAGCACCCGGCCGCGGTATTCGGCCACCAGCGATTCGGAGGCCTGCTTGAGATCCAGCAACTGTCCGCCGTGCCTGCGCACCACCGCGTCCACCGCCTCGGGATCGTGCAGGCCGGACAGCGACACCAGCGCGGTGGCGCGGCCTTCGCGTTCGCGCAGCAGGCCCTCGATGCTGGTCGCCAGCGCAGTGCCGGCCAGGTCCTTGGGCCGCAGCGGCGGCGCGTGGCGCGCGGCCTCGACATCGCCCAGGAAATCGGCGAAGACGTCGCCGCGGAACGGCGTCGCCGCGACCGCTTGCTCCAGCGCCGCGCGCAGCGCCTGCGGCTCGGGCAGGCGTTGCTGGCGCTGCGACTGGGTGCGCGCACTGGGCAGGTAGCGCGCGGCCAGGTCGAAGCCGGCGATGGCGCCGCGCTGGCGCAGCAGCGGCAATTCCGCGAGCAGGCCTTCGGAGGCCTGCAACGCGGCTTCCGTGTCCTTCGCTTCGATCGCGATCACGTAGCGCACGTCCGGCGCGCCGAGCGCCTCGCGCAGCTGCGCATCGCGCGCCAGCGCCGCTTGCGGCACCGGGGTGAGCTTGGCCAGGTCGTTCTGCCAGAACGGCCCGGGCACGAACAGCACCACCGCCAGGGCCAGCGCCGCCAGCAGCGACACGCTGGCCACGCCCAGCCGCGGCCAGCGCGCCAGCGCGTTCCACACCCGCGCCAGCCGCCGCGACTGCGCGACATCGCGCGGCGCCGGATCGATCAGCGCCGGCAGCGCGAAGCGCGTGGTCAGCGCCGCGGTGGCGAGGCCGACGATGGTGAACACCGCCAACTGCTGCAGTCCGTCGACGCCGGAGACGAAGAATGTCAGGTAGGCGATGCAGGTCGAGGCCACGCCGGTGCCCAGCGTCGGCCACAGGCTGCGCGCGCTGGCCCACGGCGACAGGCCGGGGCGCTGGTGGCTGTAGAGATGGATCGGATAGTCCTGGACCACGCCGATCAAGGTGAAGCCGAACGCCACGGTGATGCCGTGCACGCCCTCGAAGATGCACGCCACCGCGCCGAGCCCGGCCAGCCCCGCGGTCGCCAGCGGCAGGCCGCCGATCAGCGGCGCCTTCCAGCTGCGGTAGGCCAGCCACAGCAGCAGCACGAACAGCACGCTGTCGACGGTGCCGATCAGGCTGGCCTCGCGCTGGGTACGCCCGCCGATCTCCAGCGAAAACGCGCCCGGGCCGCTGATGGTCAGCTGCGCCGGGCTGGCGCCGCGCGCGTGCGCGAACGCGGCGCGGATCGCGGCGATGGCCTGCTCCTGCCCGGCCGGGTCGAAACCGGCGGCGCGGGTTTCCACCGCCAGCAGCGCTTGCTTGCCGGCCGGATCGAACCACACCCCCTCCAGCGTCTGCGGCGCCTGCGCCGGCTGCCAGGCCTCGGCCACGCGCAGCATTTCCAGGGTCGGGTCGCTGGCCAGCAACGGCTCGATCAGTTCGCCCGCGGGCGAGCCCAGGTCCTGCACCCGGCTGTCGAGCTGCTCGCGCAGGTAGGCGGCGTCGAGCCGCTGCGCGTCGAGCGTGGGCGAGAGCAGGTAACGGTACGGGCGCAGGCGTTCGGGCACCGCCTCCAGGCCCAGGCCTGCGCCGTTGGCGACCAGCTTGAACGCCGGCTGCGGCGCCAGCGCCGTGCGCAGCGCCTGCGATTGCGCGGCCAGCGCTGCCGGCGCGTCGCCTTCGATGGCCAGCAGCAGCAGGCGCGAGCCCGGGCCTTCGCCGAGTTCGTCGATCAGCAGCTTCTGCGCGGGCGTGCGCGCGCTCGGCATGAACCGGCGCAGGTCGCCGCTGAGCTGCAGGTGCGCGCCGATCGCCCAGCCGGCCACGGCCAGCACGCCCAACCACAGCAGGGCGAAGGCGATGCGGCGCGCGGGCGTCATCCGGATCGGCGCGGCCATCAACGCGCCGGGCCGTGGCTGCGGCACAGCGCGGCCAGCTGGCCGGCGTCGGCGATGCCGGCGGCGGCGCGCGCGGCGCTGCCGAGCAGGGTGCGCTGTTGTTCGTTGCCGCGGGCCGGGCGGGTCTCGATGCAGCGCAGTTCCTCGTCGCGGCCGAGCAGCACGATCTCGCGCACGCGCGCGGCGACCTGCGGGTCGCGCGGTTTCATCGCCACGATCCACTGCCTGCGCGTGCCCTGCGCGTCGAGCGTGTAGTGGCGTTCCAGTTCGGCGCGGTCGCCGCCGAGCAGGGCGCCGAAGCTGGCCTGCAGCGCCACCAGTTCCGGCGCGCGCGACAGCGAGAAGCGCCGCGGCGGCTTGCCGGCGCGGGCAATGCTGACCTCGCCCTGGCCGGGCTTGGCGCCGGTGCGGATGGTGGTGGTTTCCGGGTACGGCTCGCGCACCTCGCGCACCAGGGTGCCGGCGTCGGGGCGGCGGTATTCGCCGGACACCCGCAGCGGCGCCTTGAGCAGGGCCGAGCCGCGCACCTCGACGAAGTCGGTGCGCGCCGGCACCGGCTGAGCCAGGCGCGGCAGGATCCAGGCCGCATCGGCCGGCTGCGCGCCTTCGTCGGCGGCGCGCGCGGGTGCGGCGGCCTGCTCAGCCGGCGCGGCGAGCGGCCACGTCGCGGCCAGCAGCAGGGCCAGCGTCGGGCAGAGCAGCGTCGGGCGGAACATGGGAAGCGTCATCGGCATGCCAGAAATCGTAGAAGTTGAACCAGTTGTACGGCGCGCTGCGGGCGTAATGCTGCAGGCGTTCGGCGTAGCGCTGGACCAGCGCGGCCAGCCGCGCGGGACGCTCGCGCCGTTCGATGCTCAGCGCCGGCTCGAAGGATTCGAACACCAGCTCGTAGCGGGCGCCGCCGCGGTACAGGCCGAAGGCCAGCACCACCGGCAGCTTGAGCGCGGCGGCGACCAGCCACGGCGAAGTCGGGAACGGCGCCGGCGCGCCGAAGAAGCGCGCGGCCTGCACCGGCTCGCCGGGCCCGGCGCGATCGACCAGCATCGCCACGATCGCGCCGTGGTCGACCGCGTGCTTGATCTGCAGGACGATGCTCGGCCCGTCCTGGCCGGCGTCGATGACGTTGGCGGCGATTTGCGGGTCCAGCGCGTCGAGCATGCGCATCAGCGCGGCGTTGTGGCCGCGGTCGAGCACCACCTTGACCTGCAGCTGCGGCCGCCGCCGCGCCAGCACCCGCAAGGCCTCGAAACTGCCCAGGTGCGAGCCGAACAACAGCACGCCCTGGCCGCGCTCCAGGTACGGGTCCAGCGAATCCAGGCCGCGCACGTCGACGTCGAACGCGTCCATGCCGCGGCTGAGCATGTACACCCGGTCGAGGATGGTCGCGGCGAAGGTGTGGATGTGGCGGGCCACTTCGAGCCAGCCCGGCGCGCGTTCGAGCGCGCGCGCCAGCCACGCGCGCGAGGCGCGCCGCTCCGGCCCGCGCATCAGCAGGTAATAGGCGACGATCGGATACAGGGCCAGCCGCGCCCAGCCGCGGCCGCCGCGGTGGGCGATGAAGGCGATCACGCGATAGGCCAGCGGGCTGCCGCCCTCGGGCCGGTCCTTCCAGTGCGCCGACGCGCTCATGCGCGCGCGTCCCCGGCCGGCGCGGGCGCGCTCGCGTCCGCGGCGACGATCTCGCCGCTGGCCAGCAGGTCCTCGCCGCGGCGTACGCGGAAGCGCCAGCGCAGCGGCGCGGGCGCCGGATCGGCCCGCAGCGGATCGGCCGGCTTCGGCTCGACCCGCTCCAGCTCGACCCGCGCCGTCTGCCCCGGCAGCAGCGGCTGCAGGAACTTGACCTGCGGCAGCCGCAACGCCGACAAGGCGCCGTGCTGCGCCTGCACCGCCTCGACCACGCGCTCCAGCAGGACCACGCCGGGCACCAGCGGCCGGTCCGGGAAATGGCCCGGCAGGCAGGGATGATCGGCGGCGACGACGAAGTTCATCAGGCGGCTGCGGCGGCTGCGGAGCCCGAAGAATAAAACACGCGTGTGTGAAACGCGCCCGAACGGCGGCGCTGCAAGCGTTTTCTCGCGATCCGCGCGCAGCGGCCGGGCGCTTCGGTGCAGTTGCGTTCACACAGCCGGCGTCCGCGGTCCGCAGCCGCGCGGCGGCCGTCGCGCATCAGGTCGAAAACAGGTCCTTCCAGAAACGCGGCCCGAGCCGGGCCATGCGCCGCAGGAAATCGAAGAATCCGCTTTCCGGCCGCTCCGGGAAGCGCTGCCGGCGGACCAGGTACTCGCCGGCGAACATCGCGCCGAGCACGCCGTAGTTGATGATGTTGGCGAACCACGACCACTGCTCCTGGGTGATCGACGGCGAGGGCAGGTAGCCCAGCCGCGCCAGCAGCCCGTCGGGCACCGCGATCAGCGCCAGCGCGGCGTTGGCCGCGGTCAGCAGCCCCATCGTCCACGCCCACAGCGCGGTCAGGCTGCGGGTGTAGCGGTACAGCGGCGGGTCCAGCTCGCCCGGCGCGCAGCCGTGCAGGGCGGCCACGATCCGGGTGATCAGGCCCTCGCGCGGCGCGCGCAGGCTGCGCGCAAACCACCACGCCAGCCAGGCGTTGAACAGGACCGGCGGGGTCAGCAGCAGCATCTGCGCATACGGCGTGCGCGCCAGCGCGGCGAGCGCGGCCAGCAGCGCCGCGGCGATCGCCCACGGCGCCGGCCGCAGCGCCAGCAGACCGTCGAGGGCGACGAACACGACCAGATCGGCCAGCGCCCACGCCGCCAGCGCGCCGCCGCCGTCGTGGCTGGCCCAGTGCGCGAGCAGCGGATAGGCGACGGCCAAGGCCACGCGCGCCGGGCCGCTGACGCTGGAGGCTGCTGGGTTCACGGCAAATCGGCTCCGGCGGCGGAAGGACGCCGCGCCCCCGCGCGGCGCGCTCAGGCGGCGCGGTGCTGCTCGATGTAGCTCGACAGCGCGCGCAGCGAGGCGAAGATGCGGCGGTTCTCGTCGTTGTCCGAGCGCAACTGGAAGCCGTAGCGCTTGGTGATCGCCAGCGCCAGCTCCAGCGCGTCGATCGAGTCCAGGCCGAGGCCGTCGTTGAACAGCGCCGCGTCCGGATCGATCTGCTCCGGCGCCACGTCTTCCAGGTTCAGGCTCTCGACCAGCAGCTGCGCCAGTTCGCGTTCGGCGGGGCTTTGTTCAGACATCGGGCGTTCCGTAACCGCTATCGCAAGGGGCGCCACGATCCTTCATCGCGCGGCACGGCGCAACCGCCGGGTTCGGCACGGCCGCCGCCGGCGCCCGCCCGCGCACGGGTAAACGCTGCGGCATCAACCACTTGCGCCGCCCGAATGCGGCATGGCCGGCGCCCGCCTGCGACCGTGCGGATGCGCGGTCGGCGCCGCCCGCGAGCTATCATTTGCGCATGAAGCCTTCCGTTTCCGCGTCCGCGACGGCCGTTCAGGCCCTCGCCGCGGGCGGCTCCGCCGAGCCGTCCGCGCCCGTTCCGACCGTACGCCCTACCCCGCTCCCGGCGCCGCGCGCCGCCCTGGCCGCCCGGCCGCCGCGAGGCCGCGCATGAGCGCGGCCGCCGCGACCGTCGCCGGCCCGCGCCTGGACGTCGACTACCTCGACACCGACCCGGCGCAGGCGCTGGCCCAGGACGACACCCTGGCGCTGTTCGGCTTCGGCCGCGACGCCCCGCATCACGACGACCCGCGCTACCTGCGGGTGCCGCTGGAGCCGGCCGGCGACCGCCGCCTGGAACGCTGGCGCGGCCGCGGCCCGGTCGCGCGCGGACGCGACGGCGACCTGGCCTGGTCGGAGGACGGCGCGCTGCAGTTCGGCGTGATCGAACTCGACGAGCCCGCGCGGCTGCCCGACGAGCCGGCCAACGGCGAGATCGGCCGCGCCGCCGAATACCTCTACCGCAAGCTGCTGGCGTTCACCGCGCAACGCGGCTATCCGCAGCTGCTGCGGATCTGGAACTACCTCGACGGCATCACCCTCGGCCGCGGCGACGAGGAACGCTACCGCGTGTTCTGCGTCGGCCGCGCCGCCGGCCTGGGCGAGTTCCCGATCGCGCGCCTGCCCGCGGCGACCGCGATCGGCCGCGTCGACGGCGCCCGCCGGCTGCAGGTGTACTGGCTGGCCTCGCGCACCCCGGGCACGCCGCTGGAGAACCCGCGCCAGGTCAGCGCCTACCGCTACCCGCGCCAGTACGGCCCGCAGTCGCCGAGCTTCGCCCGCGCGATGCTGCCGCCGGCGCCGGCGCAGATGCCGCTGCTGCTGTCGGGCACCGCGGCCGTGGTCGGCCACGAATCGCGCCACGCCGAATCGGTGCTGGCGCAGTTGGAAGAGACCCTGGCCAACTTCGACAGCCTGATCGGCGCCGCGCGCCAGCACCGCCCCGGCCTGCCGCCCGCGTTCGGCCCCGGCTCGCGCCTGAAGGTGTACGTGCGCGACCTGCCCGACCTGCCGCTGGTCGCCGCCGAACTCGACCGCCGCTTCGGCGACCGGGTGCCGCGGATCCTGGTGCATGCGGCGGTGTGCCGGCATGAGTTGCTGGTGGAGATCGACGGCGTGCACGGGTGAGGCAGCCGGGGAATTAGGGGTGCGCGCCGCGCGGCTTCGCCGGCCTGTGCGCGTTCCTGTCGCCTCGCCGAACCCGCCAAAACGAAAGGCCCGCATCGGCGGGCCTTTCGCGTTATGGCCGTTGCCCAATTACCGGGTCACAGATCCACGCCGAAGCCGACGCCGCCCGAACTCTCCGAGCCCGAGAACGCCGCGCCGATGCTGATCGAGACGTTGTCGTTGATGCGCCGGCCGTAGCCGATGGCCAGGCCGCTCTCGCCGTCCTGGAAACCCGCGCCGACCGACAGGCGGCCGCGGCCGGGCTTGGCGTAGGCGCTGTTGGCCGACATCTGCGACATCGCCGCCGACATCGCGCCGTTGCGGCGGATGCGCCGGTCCAGGTCCTCGAAGCGGTCGTTGACCTCGGCGCGGAAATTGCCGAAGTCCAGGTTCAGGCCGTTGATGCGCTGGTCGGTGTAGCTGTTGGCCGACTGCAGGGTGCGCGCGTCGCCGGCGTCGGCGCGGGCGTTGGCCTGCTGGATCTGCTGGTTGGTGTAGCCGGTGGACTGCTGCACCGCGGCCGCGTCGCCGGCCTGCATCTGGCGCAGGTTGACCGCGTCGGTCGCGGCGGTGGCGTCGGCGACGTTGGCCACGCGGGTGCCGTTGGCTCCCTCCAGGGTCAAGGTGTCGCGCGAGGCGTCGTCGTAGTTGGCCGACAGCGGCGAACCGCCGGAACCGCCCGGACCTTGCGGCCCCTGCGGGCCCTGCGGACCTTGCGGCCCCTGGGGGCCTTGCGGACCCTGCGGCCCCTGCGGACCGGCCGGGATGTTGGCGATGCGCCCGTACAGATCGGTCAGGCGGCCATCGACCGCGCCGAACGCCGAGGCGACGTCGTTGAAGGCGCTGCCCTGGACGGTGAAGGTCGGCGCGGTGAACACGCCGCCGGCGAAGCTGGCGCCGCCGCCGAACACGCCCATGACCCGGCCGAGCTGGGACAGGTTGACCGCATCGGTGTCCTGGGTCGCCGCCGCCACGTTGACGATCTGCCGCTCCGCGCCGGCCGCGCCGACCGAGACCGTGTTGGCGCGATTGGCGACCGAGTTGTTGCCCAGCGCCACGGCGTCGTCGGCCGTGGCTTGCGCGTTGAAGCCCGCAGCCAAACTGC
>NZ_FNPT01000029.1:0-30707 GCF_900107375.1 Lysobacter sp. yr284 | reverse complement strand
CCTGATTGCCCAGGCCGACCGCCGTGGCGTCGTCGCCGCCGGCCACGCTCGAGGTACCGACCGCCGTCGCGTTCGCGCCGAGCGCCTGCGCGCCGCCGCCGAAGGCGCTGCTGTTGACGCCGCCGGCGGTGCTGCCCACGCCGACCGCCACCGCGTCGTCGGCCCCGGCCTGCGCGCCGAAGCCCGCGGCCAGGCTGCGCGCGCCGCTGGCGAGGTTGTTGTTGCCGACCGCGGTCGCATCCACGCCGCTGACGTCGTTGTCGCCGCCGAACGCATTGGAGCGATCCGTGCGTGCGCGGTTGCCGCGCCCGACCGCATTCGAACCCGCGCCGTCAGCGAAGTTGAAATTGCCCAGCGCGCTGCTGTCCTGCGCGTTGGCGCTGTTGATGTAGCCCACCGCGCTGGCGTTGGCGGCCGCGGCCTGATTGCCGCGCCCCAGCGCCACGCTTTCCTCGCCCGTGGCGGCGTTGTCGGCGCCCACCGCCGTGGCGCTGGCGCCGCCGGCGAGATTGCCGTTGCCGACCGCCTGCGCACCGACGCCGTCGACGATGTTGTTGCGGCCGAGCGCGACGCCGCCTTCGGCGTTGGCGCGATTGTCGCGGCCGCATGCGACCGCATCGACGCCGGCGGCGGTGCTGCCGCCGCTGTTCTCGTTGCCCGCCACGCCGTCGTTGAGGTCGCAGTTGTTGCCTGCGATCGCCTGCCCCGGCACGGCCACGTTCATAGCGATGACGCTGGCGATGGCCAGCGCCAATAAGGTGCTGCGATTCATTCCTTGTTTCCCCTAAGACTGACAAGAACCGATTCGGAACCGTCGTGGCGTGCGTGCTGCTCGATCGTAAGACCGCGCCCTCCCCGGCACCGGCCTTGCCAACCATAAAGCGAATTGATGCACTTTTATACGGCCAAACGCGTACGAATTACTTCACCGACACCGACAGTTCCGGCACGCTCGCGGTCATGCTGTTGCAATGCAGCAGGTGCAAGCTATGCGGTCGCCTGCCGTTCGCGGTTCGGCGCGTATCGCCCGGGACCGCGATGCGTGCGCCGGCGCGCGCGCTGCGCCGGCGCAGCGGCGGCCTGCGGCCGCGGCGAAAACCAAGCGCGGCCACGACGCGCGCTTTGCGCCAATCGCAATGCGGACTGCGCCGACAGGCTGAACCTTTCATCGCCGGCCGCCTCCTGGCACACGACACTGCGACGGTCGGCACTTGAATCGCCGCATTCAGCCATTAAGTTCTGTGTAGTGGCCGACCCGGCCTCGCGGCGAGGAGCGCGACGACGATGGGAGTGATCAGCCTGATCTGGGGCGTGGTGGCGCTGCTGTGGATGATCCTGGCGTTGATTCCGCTGCTGGGCTGGGGCAACTGGTTCCTGATCCCGTTCGCCGCGGTCGGCGCGATCATCGCCGCGATCGGCGTGCTGTTCAGCGGCGCCGGCAAGAACGGGCGAGCCAAGGCCGGCCTGATCCTCAACGGCATCGTCATCGTCGTCGGCATCGCCCGGTTGAGCCTCGGCGGCGGGCTGGTGTAACCGGCGGCAGCGCCAACCCGCGCCGCGCCCCGCAGGAACGGCCGCGACTGCGCCCGCGCAGTCGTCGCGCCGGCATCGAAATCGCGTCCGAGCGCGGCGGCCTTACAACGTCGCGCGCGCCGCCAGCAGCGCCTGAGTGTGCGCATGCGCGGGCGCGGCCAGCACCTGCGCCGTCGTCCCGGACTCGACGATCCGCCCCGCCTCCAGCACCGCGATGCGCTCGGCCACCGCCGCCGCGGCCGCCAGGTCGTGGGTGACGAACAGCAGCGCCAGCCCGTGCTCGCGCTTGAGCCGCGCCAGCAACTGCAGCACCGCCGCGCGATGGTGCGCGTCCAGCGCCGACACCGCTTCGTCGCAAACCAACAGCTGCGGCCGCGTCGCCAGCGCGCGGGCGATGGCGATGCGCTGGCGCTGGCCGCCGGAGAATTGGTGCGGATAGCGTTCGAGCATGGACTCGTTCAGGCCGACCGCGCGCAGCAGTTCGGCGGCGCGGGCGCGACGCGCGCCGGCATCGCCGTGGCCGTGGATGCGCAGCGGCTCGGCCACGATCTCGGCGACGCTGAGCCGCGGGTCCAGCGAGGCGTACGGGTCCTGGAACACCACCCCGGTGCGCGCGCGCAGGCGGCGCAGGGCGGCGGCGTCGAGCGTCGCCAGGTCGACCCCGTCGAACACCACCCGCCCCTGCGCGCCGCGCAACAGCCGCAGCAATGCGCGGCCGAGCGTGCTCTTGCCGCTGCCGCTCTCGCCGACCAGGGCCAGGCCTTCGCCGCGGCGCAATTCGATGTCGACCCCGTCCAGCGCGGCGCGCGGCGCGCGCGGGTAGCGCATGCGCAGCCCGTCGCCGCGCAGCAGCACCGGCGCGTCGTCGTCGGCGGCGGGCGCGGGCAGCGGCGCGATCCGGTCGGCGGCGATCAACTCGCGGGTGTAGGCCTGCGCGGGCGCGGCGAACACCTGCGCGGCGGCGCCGCGTTCGACCACCGCGCCACGTTGCAGCACCAACAGTTGTTGCGCGTAGGCGCCGACCAGCGGCAGGTCGTGGCTGATCAGCAGCAAGGCGAGTCCGTCCTCGCGGCGCAGGCGGTCGAGCAGGTCGAGGATGTCGCGGGCGATGCGCGCGTCCAGCGCCGAGGTCGGCTCGTCGGCGATCAACGCGCGCGGCTGGGTCGCCAGCGCCAGGGCGATGGCGATGCGCTGGCGCTGGCCGCCGGAGAACTGGTGCGGATAGCGCGCCAGCGCCGCGGCCGGCTCGGGCAGTTGCACGCGTTCGAGCAGCGATCGCGCCTGCCGCTGCGCTTCGTCCGCCGGCAAGCCGCGCACCGCGCGCAGGGTTTCGACCAGTTGCGCGCCGACCCGGCGCAGCGGATGCAACGACGCCAGCGGGTCCTGCGGCACCCAGGCCAAGGTGCGGCCGCGCAGGCGCGCGTGCGCGGGCGAATCCAGCGCGAGGTCCGCGCCGTCCACCCGCAACCGGCCCTGCGCGCGCAGCGGCGGCGGCAGCAGGCCCAGCAGCGACAACGCGGCCAGGCTCTTGCCGCTGCCGCTTTCGCCGACCACGCCCAGGCATTGCCCGGCGCACAGGTCCAGGTCGAGCGGGCCGAGCAGTTCGCGTCCGGGCACCGACACGCGCAGTTCGCGCAGTTCCAGCAGTGCGCTCATGCCGCCGCGGCCTCGGCCGCAGGCGCGTCGCCGCGCGTCTGCGCCTGGCCGCGCACGTCGAGCCAGTCGCGCAGGCCGTCGCCGAGGAACTGGAACGCGGCCAGGGTCGCGACCAGGAAGCCGGCCGGGAACAACAAGGTCCACGGCGCGCTGTCCAGCTCCTGCACGCCCTCGGCGAGCAGGCCGCCCCAGCTCGAGGACGGCTCGTCGATCGACAGGCCGAGGAAACCGAGGAAGCTTTCCACCAGGATCGCCTGCGGCAGGATCAGGCCCAGGTAGACCAGCGCCAGCGGCAGCAGGTTGGGCAGCACGTGCCAGCGCAGGCGCTGGCCGAAGCTGGCGCCGGCGGCCTGCGCGGCCAGCACGAACGCTGCCTCGCGCAGGCGCGCGGCCTCCGCGCGCATGACCCGGGCCAGGTCGATCCAGACATAGCCGCCGATCGCCGCCAGCAGCAGCCACAGCGAACGGTCGAACAGGGTCAGCAGCAGGATCACCACCAGCAGGAACGGCAGCGCCGAGAACACATCGAGCACGCGCAGCATCCAGCGCTCGACCCAGCCGCCGGCCAGCCCGGCGACCGCGCCGTAGCCCAGCCCGATGACCAGCGCGACCACGCTGGCGAGCAGGCCGATGCCCAGCGACAGCCGGCCGCCGGCCAGGGTGCGGGCGAACACGTCGCGGCCGATGGCGTCGGTGCCGAACCAGTGCCCGGCGGTGCCCGGCGCGGCCGACAGCGCTTCCCAGTCCGGCAGCACCGGCCCGTAGCGGCCGAGCCACGGCCCCAGCCAGCAGGCGGCGGCGAGCAAGCCCAGCACCGTCAGGCAGGTACGGGCGAGCGGGGGCAAGGGCGTGGACAGGCGCATCGCGGCCATCCTACCGGCTCAGGCGCCGCTGCGACCCAGCCTCGGGCGCCTCATCCCGATCCCCGCTCCCCAGCGGGCCCCATCCCGCCCCCCATGCCTGCGCCCTGCTTCCCCAGCCACATTCCCACCGGTCATATCCCCATCACCCAATACCTTTTCCCCCGCCCCGCCGGCCGCGCCACATTTCCTACATGGTGACTGGGAAATGCTGACGATGAAGGCCAAGTACGCCCTGCGCGCGATGTGCGCGCTGGCGCGCGCCGAGAGCGGCCGGGCCGCGCCGGCGGTGCGCCACGGCCGCCTGCAGGCCAAGGCGATCGCCGAGCACAGCGGCGCGCCGGGCAAGTTCCTCGAATCGATCCTGGTCGACCTGCGCGAGGCCGGCTTCATCCACAGCCGGCGCGGGCAGAAGGGCGGCCACACCCTGGCGCGGCCGTCCGACCAGATCATGGTCGGCGACGTGATTCGCGCCATCGACGGCCCGCTGGCGCCGGTGCGCTGCGCCAGCGTCAGCGCCTACCAACCCTGCGCCGACTGCGCCGACCCCGACGCCTGCAGCCTGCGCGCGCTGATGCGCGAGGCGCGCGACGCGCTCTCGCACGTGCTCGACCGGCGCAGCCTGCGCGAACTGGCGCTGACGCCCGACTTCGGCGCGGCGGCGATCGACCCGGCGCTGCTCGACGCCACCTTCCTGTCCGCCGGACTCGGGGACGGCCGGTGAGCCGGGCGCGCGGCTCCGCCGGCAAGCGCGCCGGCGCACAGGTCTCGACCGTGCGCTACGACGCCGGGCGCGCGCCGGAGCCGGAAATCAACATCGTCAACCTCAGCGACAGCGAGTTCGTACTGTTGCAGGCGCTGCGCGGGCTTTCGACGGGACGCATCGAGGTGGTGGTGCAGGACGCGCGGATCGTCGAGATCACCCGCAGCGAGCGGGTGGCGGTGACGGTGGCGGCGGAGTCCTGGGGCTGAGGGGCGTCGTCGTTGCGCGGGGGACGCGGCTGCCGGGGGCGGTGGGCGCGGGCGCTCGAAGAATTTGGTTGTCGGGGAGATCGCGGGGGCGCCTTGGCGGCGGCTGCGGTTTCTGCCGGGGACACCGTTGTTGTTTTTTCTGCCAGTTCCGTGGTCCGCGCCACCGGGCCCTTCCACCGTTTGCGATGAAAGGAGCACACCGATGCCAATCCAGGTACGCCGCCGACCGCGGCCGTTCGCGCGTCTGACCGCCGCGCCGCTGTGGGCCGCGCTCGCCTGCGCCGCCGGCCTGCCGGCGCACGCGGCCGAACTCACGGTCGAGCAACTGGCGCAACGCCTCAAGGCGATCGAGCAACGCCTGGGCACCGCCGCGCCGGCCGCCGCCGGCAACCAGGGCGGCGAAGGCCTGGCCGATCTGGACCAGCGCCTGCGCATCATCGAACGCAAGCTCGAACTGCAGGCCGAGGAAGGCGCGGCCAAGGCCGCCAGCACGCCGACGGTGGCGCTGAGCCCGAGCAAAGGCCTGTCGATCAAGTCGCCGCCGCCGGGCGATGTGGAAGTGAAGTTCAAGGCGTTGCTGCAGGCCGACGGCCGTTTCTTCATCGGCGACTCGCAAACGCCGCAGAACGACACCTTCCTGTGGCGGCGGATCCAGCCGAGCATCGAAGGCAGCTGGGGCCCGCTGATCGGGTTCCGGATCCTGCCCGAGTTCGCCGGCGACAGCGCCACCATCAACGACGCTTACCTCGACCTCAAGTTCGATCCGCGCGCGACCCTGCGCATCGGCAAGTTCAAGAGCCCGGTCGGCCTGGAGAGGTTGCAGTCCAGCGGCTCGACCGGCCTGATCGAGCTGGGCCTGGCCTCCGAACTGACTCCCAACCGCGATCTGGGCCTGCAGTTGCAGGGCGAGTTCGCCGGCGCGACCGTGTCCTACGCGCTGGGCGTGTTCAACGGCGCGGTCGACGGCCGCGACAGCCCCACCGCCAACCCCGACAACGAATTCGAATACGCCGGACGGATCTTCCTGGAACCGTGGAAGAACGCTGGCGGCGCGCTGCAGGGCCTGGGCTTCGGCTTGGGCGCCAGCGCCGGCGACCGCGCCGGCAGCGGCAACAACTTCCTGCCGCGCTACCGCACGCCGGGCCAGTCGCAGTTCTTCAACTACCGCAGCACCGTGCTCGCCGACGGCGCCACCAAGCGCTGGTCGCCGCAGTTGTACTTCTACCGCAACGCCTTCGGCCTGCTCGGCGAATACGTCAGTTCGAGCCAGGAGGTACGGGTCGGCGCGGCGCGCGAGGAACTCGACCACCGCGCATGGCAGCTCACCGCCGGCTGGGTGCTCACCGGCGAGGACGCCGGCTACCGCGGCGTGGCCCGGCCTAACCAAGCTTTTACCGTGGGTAGTGCAGGCTGGGGCGCGTTCGAACTGGTCGCGCGCTACGGCCGCCTGGAGATCGACGACGCCGCGTTCCCGCGCTTCGCCGATCCCAACGCCGTCGCCGCCGCCGCGCGCTCGTGGGGGCTGGGCGTGAACTGGTACCTCACCGCCAATCTGAAACTGGTCGCCAACTACACTCAAACCCAATTCGACGGCGGCGCCGCCAACGGCCGCGACCGCGAGGACGAGAAGGCGTTCTTCACCCGCGCCCAGCTCGCCTTCTGATCCGAAACCGCACGACACGCTTTATTGGACTTACGCCACTTCGCAGAGGATCGACCGATGAAAACCGCATTCCGATGGATTGTGCTCAGCGTGGCGCTCGCCGCCGGCACCGCCGCGGCCAAGGACGCCGAACTGCTCAACGTTTCCTACGACCCCACGCGCGAGTTCTACGCCGAGGTCAACCAGGTCTTCGCCGCGCAATGGAAGCAGCAGACCGGCGAGACGCTCAACATCCGCACCTCGCACGGCGGCTCGGGCAAGCAGGCGCGCGCCGTGGTCGACGGCCTGGAAGCCGACGTGGTGACGCTGGCGCTGGCCGGCGACATCGACACCGTCGCCAACGCCAAGCAGCTGCCGGCCGACTGGCAGAAGCGTCTGCCGCACCAGAGCTCGCCCTACACCTCGACCATCGTGTTCCTGGTGCGCAAGGGCAACCCCAAGGGCATCAAGGACTGGGACGACCTGGTCAAGCCCGGCGTCGGCGTGATCACGCCCAACCCCAAGACCTCCGGCGGCGCGCGCTGGAACTATCTGGCGGCCTGGGCCTGGGCCTCGACCAAATTCCGCGAAGGCGACAAGGTCACCGACTACCTGACCCAGTTGTTCAAGAACGTGCCCGTGCTCGACACCGGCGCGCGCGGCTCGACCACGACCTTCGTCGACCGCAAGATCGGCGACGTGCTGATCGCGTGGGAGAACGAGGCGCTGCTGACGCTCGATCAATCCAACACCCGCGGCCAGTTCGAGATCGTGGTGCCGAGCCTGAGCATCAAGGCCGAACCGCCGGTGGCGTGGGTCGACAAGAACGTCGACAAGCACGGTACCCGCAAGCAGGCTGAGGCCTACCTGCGCTTCCTCTACAGCCCGGAAGGCCAGCGCCTGGCGGCCAAGCACGGCTACCGCCCGGCCGAGCCGGACAAGGTGCCGGCGGCGGAGTTGGCCAAGTTCCCGGCGGTCAAGCAGGTCACCATCGACGGCGCCTTCGGCGGCTGGAAGAAGGCCCAGGCCGCGCATTTCTCCGACGGCGGGTTCTTCGACAAGATCTACCAGCCCAAGTGAGTTCCGGCCGAGACCGCGGCCGCGCCGGCGTGCGAGAGCCGGCGCGGTCGCGGCTCGCTGTCTATTGAAGCTTGGCTGTGCTTTTGTGGGAGGGTCTTGGGGCCTGAGGCTTTTCTGCCAGGTCGCCGCGATCCGGGACAAGAGCATCGGGCCTGAAGGCCCTCCCACAACAGCCTGGTTCTTCCACCAGACGCCGCCCATTCACCATACGGAACTTCCCGGCCATCCCCGACTCAGACCTCATATCGCCATCGCGCACCTCGAAACAACCAACGCGCATTTCCACCGCTTCGGGAAATCGCGATAGCGTCGCCACCCTGCGTCCCTCAAAACTTCTGCCGCCCACCGCCACATGAGCGAGCAAGCCCTCCCATTGCCGGCCTCCGGTCGCTGGCGCCGTCCCCTGCCCGGTTTCGGGCTCGGTCTCGGCATCGGCCTGACCTGGCTCGGCCTCATCGTGCTGCTGCCGCTGGCGGCGCTGATCCTGCGTTCCGGCGGTTTGGGCTGGGCCGGCTGGGCGCGCGCGATTTCCGATTCGCGCGTCATCGCCTCGCTCAAGGTCAGTTTCGGCGCATCCCTGGTCGCGGCGGTCGCGGCTTTGCTGTTCGGCGCGCTGATCGCCTGGGTGCTGGTGCGCTACCGCTTCCCCGGCCGGCGCCTGATGGACGCGCTGGTCGACCTGCCGTTCGCGCTGCCGACCGCGGTCGCCGGCATCACCCTGGCGGCGATCTACGACGCCAACGGCTGGGTCGGGCAACTGCTGCAGCCCTTCGGCATCCAGTTGGTCAACAACTTCACCGGCATCGTCATCGCCCTGATCTTCGTCGGCCTGCCGTTCGCGGTGCGCACGGTGCAGCCGGTGCTCGAAGCGCTGGGCCGCGAGCAGGAAGAAGCCGCTGCCTCGCTCGGCGCCTCGCGCCTGACCGCGCTGCGGCGGGTGATCCTGCCGGAACTGCTGCCGGCGCTGCTGACCGGCTTCGCCCTCGCCTTCGCCCGCGCGCTGGGCGAGTTCGGCTCGGTGATCTTCATCTCCGGCAACCTGCCGTGGAAGACCGAGATCGCGCCGATGCTGATCACCATCCGCCTGGAAGAGGACGGCGGCGTGCCCGCGGCGATCGTGCTGGCGACCTTGCTGCTGCTGATGTCGTTCGCCTGCCTGCTGGCGATCAACGCCGCCTCGACCCTGTTCGCCCACGGGAACCGTCGCGATGGCTGAGCGCGATCACCTGCAGGAACCGGCCTGGGTGCGCTGGCTGCTGATCGGCGTGGCCGCGGCGGTCATGCTGTTGGTGGTGGTGCTGCCGCTGTTCGCCCTGCTCGGCGCGGCGTTCGGCAGCGGCCTGAAGGTGTGGTGGGGCGCGGTCAGCGAGGAACACACCGTCGATGCGCTCAAGCTGACCCTGCTGACCGCGGCGATCGTGGTGCCGGTCAACGCCATCTGCGGCGTGTTCGCGGCCTGGGCGCTGACCCGCTTCGAGTTCCGCGGCAAACGCGCGCTGCTGTCGCTGATCGATCTGCCGTTCGCGGTCTCGCCGGTGGTCGCCGGCCTGTGCCTGGTGCTGTTGTTCAGCCCGACCCACGGCTTCCTGCGCGACGTCCTCAACGCCTACGACCTCAAGATCCTGTTCGCCACGCCCGGCATCGTGCTGGCGACCTTGTTCGTGACCTTCCCGTTCGTGGTGCGCGAGCTGATTCCGCTGATGGAACAGCAAGGCAGCGACGAGGAACTGGCGGCGCGCTCGCTCGGCGCCAACGCCTGGACCATGTTCTTCAAGGTGACCCTGCCGAACATCAAGTGGGGCCTGCTGTACGGCGTGCTGTTGTGCAGCGCGCGCGCGATGGGCGAGTTCGGCGCGGTCACCGTGGTCTCGGGCAACGTCATGGGCAAGACCAACACGCTCTCGCTGCATGTGGAAGTGCTGTACAAGCAACTCGGCGGCGAAGCCGCGGCGGCGTTCGCGGCGGCCTCGCTGCTGGCCGGCCTGGCGCTGGTGACGCTGGTGGTGAAACTGTGGCTGGAAACGCGGCACGGCGATGCGCTGGCGCAATCGCACCGGCGGCATTGACGAGCGAGACGATATGGACCTGCACCTCAAAGCCATCGCCAAGCGTTACGCGAACGTGGCCGCGCTCGACGCGGTCGACCTGGACGTCGCCTCGGGCGAACTGGTCGCGCTGCTCGGCCCGTCGGGCTCGGGCAAGACCACCTTGCTGCGGGTGATCGCCGGCCTGCTGCAACCCGATTCGGGGCAGATGCTGTTCGGCCCGACCGACGCCACCCGGCTGAGCCTGCGCGAGCGCAACGTCGGCTTCGTGTTCCAGCACTACGCGCTGTTCAAGCACATGACCGTAGCCGAGAACATCGCCTTCGGCCTGCGCAGCCGGCCGCGCGCGCGGCGGCCGGACAAGGCGGCGATCGCCGCGCGCGTGCAGGAGCTGCTCGGCCTGATCCAGTTGCCCGAGCTGGGCTCGCGTTATCCGGAGCAGTTGTCCGGCGGCCAGAAGCAGCGCGTGGCGCTGGCGCGCGCGCTGGCGATCGACCCGACCGTGCTGCTGCTCGACGAACCCTTCGGCGCGCTCGACGCCAAGGTGCGGGTGGAGCTGCGCCGCTGGCTGCGGCGCCTGCACGACCAGACCGGCCAGACCACCTTGTTCGTCACCCACGACCAGGAAGAAGCGCTGGAACTGGCCGACCGCGTGGTCGTGCTCAAGGACGGCCGGATCGAGCAGATCGGCACGCCCGACGAGATCTACAGCGCGCCGGCCTCGGCCTACGTGTTCGACTTCATCGGCCGCGCCAACGTCATCGACGGCCAGACCGAGGGCGGCGAGCTGTCCGTCGACGGCCACGGCCTGCGCCTGCCGGTGGACCTGCACAGCCGCAGCCGCGCGCGCCTGTACGTGCGCCCGCACGACATCGCCGTGGTCGGCGAGGGCGAAGGGCTGCCGGCGCGGGTGCTGTCCTCGCACCGGCTGGCCGAACGGATCACCCTGGAACTGAGCGTGGACGGCCAGCAGCGGCCGCTGGAACTGGACCTGGTGGCGACGCCGGATGCGGTGACGCCGGCGCCGGGGACGTTGCTGCATGTGCGGCCGCTGCGGTATCGGGTCTACTCGGACTGACCCGAAGCCCCCTGTAGGAGCGGCGCGAGCCGCGACCGCGGGGCCTCGGTCTTGCGCCGCAAGCCGGTTTCCGCAGTCGCGGCTCGCGCCGCTCCTACAGGGCGCTTTGCCGCATCCACGGCATCCGGTTGATGCAACGCGCCGTCCTGCCCTTCCGCGACCCTCGGCCGCAGGCTCCCGCCCCGCGCGGGAGTAGACTATGCCGCCATGAGCTACCCCTACACCCGCCCGCGGCGGATGCGCCGCGATGAGTTCTCGCGCCGGTTGATGCGCGAGACCGTCCTCACCGCCGACGACCTGATCTACCCGGTCTTCGTCCACGAACTCGACGGCCGCGCGCCGGTCGGCTCGATGCCCGGCATCGAGCGCCTGTCCATCGACGAGCTGCTGCGCGTGGCCGAACGCGCCAGCGAGCTGCGGGTGCCGGCGCTGGCGTTGTTCCCGGTCACCGCGCCGCAGGCCAAGTCGCTGACCGCCGAAGCCGCGTGGCAGGACGACGGCCTGTGCCAGCGCGCGGTGCGCGCGCTCAAGCAGCGCTTCCCCGAACTGGGCGTGATCACCGACGTCGCCCTCGATCCGTACACCACCCACGGCCAGGACGGCCTGATCGACGACAACGGCTACGTCCTCAACGACGAAACCGTCGAGGCGCTGGTCAAGCAGGCGCTGTCGCACGCCGCCGCCGGCGCGGATGTGGTCGCGCCCAGCGACATGATGGACGGCCGCATCGGCCAGATCCGCGCCGAGCTCGAAGCCGAAGGCCACATCCACACCCGCATCCTGGCCTACAGCGCCAAGTACGCGTCGAGCTTCTACGGCCCGTTCCGCGACGCGGTCGGCTCGGCCGGCGCGCTCGGCAAGGGCAACAAGTACACCTACCAGATGGACCCGGCCAACAGCGACGAAGCGATGCGCGAGATCGCGCTCGACCTCGACGAAGGCGCCGACATGATCATGGTCAAGCCCGGGCTGCCGTACCTGGACATCGTGCGCCGGGCCAAGGACGAATTCGGCGCGCCGACCTTCGTCTACCAGGTCAGCGGCGAGTACGCGATGCTGCGCGCGGCGATCCAGAACGGCTGGCTCGACGAGCGCGGCTGCGTGATGGAAGCGCTGACCTCGATCAAGCGCGCCGGCGCCGACGGGGTGCTGACCTACTTCGCATTGGATGCGGCCAAGTGGATGCGCGAAGCGCGCTGAAGCCCGCCGTCCCCGCGCGCGTCCACATCCTGTTGGCGCGCGAGGCGGCCACCGCGGTCGTCATCCGCCGCGGGCCGAGCCGGCAGACCTGCGTGCTCGGCTGGAACCGCCACAGCGACGAAATCGAAGTCGGCCAATGGTTGCGCGGCCGCATCTACGAGCGCCGCTGCGATCTCTCGCCGGATGGACGGCACCTGATCTACTTCGCCATGAACGGCCGCTGGTCGTCGCCGTCGAAAGGCTCGTGGTCGGCGATCTCGCGCGCGCCGTACCTCAAGGCGCTGGCGTTCTGGCCCAAGGGCGATTGCTGGAACGGCGGCGGCCTGTTCGTATCGGACCGCGATTACTGGCTCAACGACCTCTACCGTTCGCACGAACTGGCACGGGACGATACCCGTCTGCGGCGCGTCGATGCGCCGCCGATGGAGGCCTACGGCGGCGAGTGCCCCGGCGTCTATTACCCGCGCTTGCAGCGCGACGGCTGGACGCTCGAATCCGTGCGCAGCCGCGACGGCATCCAGCGCAGCGTGTTCGACAAGCCGCTGCCGTCCGCTCATTGGGTCTTGCGCAAGATCGCCCATGCCGGCTTCGACCGGCGCCAGGGACGCGGCGCCTATTACGACGAGCACGCGCTGTGGAACCGGCGCGACGAACGCCTGATCGAGTTGCCCGAGTGGGAATGGGCCGAGCTCGACCGCAAGCGCCTGGTCTGGGTCGAAGCCGGCCGCTTGATGACCGCGCCGCTGGATAAATCCGGCCTCGGCGAAGCGCGGTTGATCTACGACTTCAACCCGCTGACCTGGCAGTCGCTGCAAGCGCCGTATTGATGCGGTCGGGCCTTCAGGCCCGACCGTGTTCGTTCGTGTCGCCGCGATCTGAAATAAAGGCATCGGGCCTGAAGGCCCTCCCGCAACCGCCGTGGCCTGGGTCTTCGCTCGCGGATCAGGCCGGAGCGTGCAGCACGCACACCGGCGAATCCGCGCTCCCGTCCAGGCTCGCCAGCAACTCCATCGCGGCATCGGCATCGGCGAACCAGCTGCCGAGGATGAAGCGGCCTTCGCCGTCGAGGTCCAGCATCGCGCAGACATCGATGAAGCGGTCGAACAACTGCGACGAACGCGCGCCAACGAAGGCGACCGCATCGACGCCGTCGCTGCGCCACTGCGGCACCCAGCGCCACAGTTCGTCGATATCGTCGAGATCGCTGAGCACCATGAGCTTGCGCTCGCAGGCGCCGACGACGCGGGCACCGCCCGCATCGCCGCCGCCGGGCTGCGCGATCATCGCGCCTGCGCCTTCGTGCCGGCCGCGCCCACGCAGCCGTCCTGGCCCGTAACCGCCGGCGCCGCCATCCGATAAATATCCTGCTTGCCCGCCTTTGGCGCCTTCGCCATGCCGTTGAGCAACAACTCCTTCGGCTTGTTCCAGTCGAGCACCGGCCCATAGGTGAAACCCTCGGCGGTGTTGAACGACAGCCCCAACGGCACCGCCTCGCCGTAACGCTCGCCGTCGCACTGCGCAACGTACAGCCGCACCGGCTTTTCGTTGACGTCGTCGGACCGGGTGAACACGATCGCGCGGCCATCGCCGAGCCAGGCGGCGTCGAATTCGTCGGCGGCGGTGTTGATGCCCGGCGCCGGTCGCGGATCGACGAAGGCCTGGCCGTCCCAGCGCGCGATCCACAGGTCCTGGCGGCCCGCGCCGCCGCGGCCGTCGCTGGCGAACAGCAGGTGGCGTCCGTCGCGGCTCGGCGCCGGCGCCCACTCGCGTCCCGGCGTGTTGACGCCGGGGCCGAGGTTTTCGGCCGGGCCGTAGCTGCCGTCGGGCCGCACCGCGGCGCGATAGAGGTCTTCGCCGCCGTGTCCGCCGGGACGGTCGGAGAAGAAGTACAGCCAGCGGCCGTCGCCGCTGAACATCGGGTCGTAGTCCTTGGCCGCGCTGTTGATCGGCAACGGTTCGGGGTTCTGCCAGCGGCCGTCGACCAGCGTCGCCTGCCACAGGTCGCGCCCGCCCGGACCGCCGGGACGGTCGCTGCCCCAGACGATGCGTCGCCCGTCGGGGCTCACGCTCGCGCGCACGTCGCTGTGCGGCGTCGACACCACGCCCATGCCCTCTATGCCGAATTCGTTCAGGGCCGCGGCCGGCGGACTCGCCACGGCGCAGACGAGGAGTACACTCGGAATCCACCAGACCCTGGCGTGGCGCATGCGCGTCTTGCTCCCATCGGAAGGGTCACCAGTCTAACGAGGCGCGCCCATGTCGATCGACTCCAGTTCGTCCAGCCCGGTCCTGCGCTTCGCGGTGTTCGGCCATCCGGTCGCGCACTCGCTGTCGCCGCGCATCCACGCGCACTTCGCGCGCCAGTTCGGGATCGCGCTGGAGTACCTGGCGATCGACGCCGCGCCCGAGCGCTTCGACGTGGCCCTGGCCGAGTTCGCCGCCGAGGGCGGCCTCGGCGCCAACATCACCCTGCCGCTGAAGACCCGCGCCGCGAGCATCTGTTCGCACCTGAGCGAGCGCGCGCGCCGCGCCGGCGCGGTCAACACCCTGATCCGCAGCGCCACCGGTTGGGAAGGCGACAACACCGACGGCGTCGGCCTGATCCGCGATCTCACCGAGCGCCACGGCCTGGACCTGCGCGAGCGCCGCACCCTGCTGATCGGCGCCGGCGGCGCCGCGCGCGGAGTCGCGCCGGCCTTGCTCGACGCCGGCATCGGCGACCTGTTCATCGTCAACCGCACCGGCGAGCGCGCCGACGCACTGGCCGACACGCTCGGCCAACCCGGCCGCGTGCATCCGCGCTATCTCGACGACGTCGGCAACCTCGGCAATTTCGATCTCATCGTCAACGCCACCTCGGCCGCACGCGAGCACGAGTTCCCGAGCCTGCCGATGAGCCTGGCCACGCCGCGCACCGCGACCGTGGACCTGAGCTACGGCGAAGCCGCGATCCCGTTCCTGGCCTGGGCCAAGGTCGCCGGCGCGCACGACCGCGTCGACGGCCTCGGCATGCTGGTCGAGCAGGCCGCCGAGAGCTTCGAGCGCTGGCACCGCCGCCGCCCGGAGACCGATCCGGTCTACGCGCTGCTGCGCCAGGGCGCCGGCACGCTGGTGACCGCGGACTGATGCGGATGCCGCTCGACACCGCATCCGGCCGAAACCCCATCGGCGCACTCACGGCAAGGAGCCGCACATGACCTTCGACGACTGGCTGCCCGCACTCTTGTCCCAGGCGGCGTTCATGACCCCGAACCTGCTCGCCTACATCACCGGCATCGTGCTGTGCCTGTCGTGGCGGCGGCGCATCGGCGTCGGCGCGACCTACGCGGTCGCCGCCTTCTCGCTGCTGGTGTTCGGCCTGGCGCTGAGCCTGCTCGGGCAGGCCTGGGTCTACCGGTCGATGGCCGACGGCATGGGCGCGAGCGCCACCTCGCTGGGCCACAGCGTGATCGGCGTGGCGCACGTGCTGATCTCGCTGGTGTCCACCGGCCTGCTGATCGCCGCGGTGCTGGCCAAGCGCCCGCCGTCGCCGGTCTGAGCCGCGCCGCGATGCAGTGCCGCGACCGCTGCGGCGCCTGCTGCATCGCGCCTTCGATCGCCTCGCCGATCCCGGGCATGCCGCACGGCAAGCCGGCCGGAATTCCCTGCGTGCAGCTCGACGACGAGTTGCGTTGCCGCTTGTTCGGCCGGCCCGAGCGGCCGCGCTTTTGCGGCTCGCTGCAGCCGCAGGCGCAGATGTGCGGGGACTCGCGCGAGCAGGCGCTCGCGGGGTTGCTGGAACTGGATCGGGCGACGACGCCCTGACGCAGAACTCGGGCGCGGCCGATGCGCGTTGCCGCGGGCTCGCGCCGGCTACAGCAAGCGGTCGCGCTTCACCGCCAGGTACTTCTCCACCAACGACGCCGCCAGCTGTTCGCAGGCCACGTCCAGCACCATCACGCCCTGGCTGCGCAGCGCCTCGTGGGCCTGGGTGCGGTGTTCCAGGTATTGCGCGGCGGCGCCGGCGCGGATCGCGCCGGACAGGTCGCCGACCTCCTCGCCCAGCGCCTGGTCGAGCGAGCCTTCGCGCAGGCTCGCCACGCACACCAGGTGGCGGCTGCGCAGCATCCGCACCGCGGCCAGCAGGTCGTCCATGTCCTCGTCGCGCAGGTTGGTCACCAGCATCACCAGCGAGCGCCGGCGCTGGCGCAGCGACAGCTCGGTGGCGGCGGCGAGGAAGTCGGTGGCGACCGGCTGCGGCTGCAGCGCGTAGCTGGCGCGCAGCAGGTTGTCGATCGCGCCGACGCCGCGCTGCGGCGGCACCCAGCGGCTCTGGCCGCCGCTGGCGAGCAGGCCGACGCCGTCGCCCTGGCGCAGCGCCAGGTACGACACCACCAGCGCCGCATCGAGCACGTGGTCGAAATGCGACAGCTCGCCGTCGCGCGCCATCAGCCGGCGGCCGGTGTCGAGCATCAGCACCAGTTGCTGGTTGCGCTCGTCCTGGTACTCGCGCGAGATCAGCCGGCGCGCGCGCGCGGTCGCCTTCCAGTCGATCTGGCGCAGGCTGTCGCCGACGCGGTACTCGCGCATCTGGTGGAAGTCGGTGCCTTCGCCGCGGCGGCGCTTGACGTGCGCGCCGACCAGGCGCGAGGCCTGTTCGGCGCTGAACATCGCGAACTTGGCCAGCGGCGCGAAGTTGGGGAACACCCGCACGCGCTGCGGCGCGCCGGCCACGCGCGACTGCCACCACAGGCCCCAGGGCGAGTGCAGACGCAGTTGGGTGCCGTCGAACTGGAAATCGCCGCGGCTGTTGGCGCGCAGGAAATATTCGAAATCGGTCGATTGGCCCGGCGCGAGGTCGAGCCGGCGCGGCAGGTCGCGCATCGCCCAGCCGCCGGGATGCAGGTCGAACGCGTCCAGGCGCTGGCGCCGGTCGCCGTCGATCTGCAGCGTCACCGCGCGCTCCACGCCGATCGCCCAGGTGTCGTGCATGCGCCGCTGCACGCGCGGAGTCGGCGCGCGCATCACCCGCCACAGGTCCAGCGCCAGCACCGCCAATGCCAGCAGCGCCGCCAGTTGCCACCACTGCGGCGCCAACCGGCCCGCGCTCGCCGCCAATCCCAGCGCCGCGCACGGCAGCGCCAGCCAGCCCAGCCGCAACGACGGGCGCGGCCAGGCCTGGCGCGCCTGCGCGCGCTCGCGCGGCACCGCGGGCGCGGCGCCGGCGACGGCGGGCAGCGGCGGCGGCGCCGAACTCATTGCCGCGGCGCTTCCACCGTGGCCAGCAGCGCGTGCAGCACGTCGTCGGCCGACTGGCCTTCGATCTGCAATTCCGGCGCCAGCGCGATGCGATGGCGCAGCACCGGCTTGGCGATCTCGCGCACGTCGTCGGGGGTGACGAAGTCGCGCCCGGACAGCACCGCCTGCGCGCGCGCCGCGCGCACCAGGCCGAGGCTGCCGCGCGGGCCGGCGCCGAGCGCGATGCCGGCCCAGTCGCGGGTCTTGGCGACGATGCGCACGGCGTAGTCGATCACCGCCTCGTCGACCCGCACCAGCGCGGTACCGAGCTGCATCGCGACGATCTCTTCCGGCCCGAGCACGCGCTGCACCTGCGACAGGTCGAAGTCCGACGCGCTGCGGCCCAGGCTCACCGCGGCGACCATGCGCTTCTCGTCGGCCAGGGTCGGGTAGCCGATCAGCACCTTCAGCAGGAAGCGGTCGAGCTGGGCTTCGGGCAGCGGATAGGTGCCTTCCTGCTCGACCGGGTTCTGGGTGGCCAAGGTCAGGAACGGCGGCGGCAGCTCGAAGCTGTGGCCTTCGATGGTGACCTGCAGCTCCTGCATCGCCTCCAGCAGCGCCGACTGGGTCTTGGCCGGCGCGCGGTTGATCTCGTCGGCGAGCAGCAGGTTGGTGAACACCGGGCCGCGGCGGATGTTGAAGCTCTCCGTCTTGGGATCGTACACCGCGTGGCCGCTGATGTCGCTGGGCATCAGGTCGGGGGTGAACTGGACGCGCGCATAGCCGCAGTCCAGCGCCTTGGACAGCGCCCGCACCACCAGGGTCTTGCCCAGGCCGGGCACGCCTTCGAGCAGGGCGTGGCCGCCGGCGAGCAGGGCGATCAGGATCTGGTCGAGCACTTCGGCCTGGCCGATGAAGGCCTTGCCGACCTCATCGCGCACGGCGGCGGCGCGTTCGGCCAGCGCAGCGCCGGTGATCGGGACGAGCGGGGCGGCATCGAGGCTCATAGACGGTTTCTCATGCGGATCAAGGTGGCGATGCGGGTGCGGAACGCGGCGTGGTCGCGCGCCAGCGGATGGGCCAGGGCGTCGCGGATCTGCGCCGGTCCCAGGCCGGGTTCGTTCTTGTAGCGCTGGGCGAGCAGTTCCACCTGCGCCTCGCCTTCGATCGAGGCGGCGTAGGGATCGCGCCGGCGCAGGCGCAGCAGGAACGCGGCGCGCACCGAGGCGTACAGGCTCGGGCCGTAGCCGTAGCGGTAGATGTGCTCGCCGCTGGCGACGATGTGCTCGAGCAGCGAGCGCCGCTCCATCGCCGGCGCCGGCCGCAGCGGGCCGAAGCGCTGCATGCGCTGCCACAGCCACGCCGCCAGCCACAGCAACAACGGCAGCCAGGCCATCCAGCTGTTGCGGATCAGGGTCTGCCACAGCGACGGGACGTCGGCGGCGTAGATCAGGTGGATGGTGCCGGCGCGGTAGTTCGGCGCCAGCACCTGGCGGGCGAAGGCGGCGTTGGACGGCTGCGCGACCTCGTCGTCGCCGTGGCCGACGCCGGCGAAGGCGGCCAGCGCCGAGCCGCCGCGGTTGGACAGGAAGTCCATGTCCGCCAGCACGTCGACCTTGCCCTCGCCGTAGGGCAGGCGCGCGTAGACGTAGGCGCTGTCCTCGTCGCCCCACGCCGCCTCGGGCGCGGCGTCGGCGTTGTAGAAGTAGAAGCGGCGCGCGCCGCAGAACACCAGTTGCGGCTCGCGTCCGCGCTCGTGCAGGTTGGCGCAGCCGCTGCGCTGGCCGTTGTCTTGGTTGTCGGCGGCGTCGAGCAGGGTCACCCCGACTTCGTCGAGCACCGGCACCTTGGTCTCGCCCAGGCGCTCGCGCCACGGCGGCGTGCGCACGATCAGGTGGCCGCCGCGCGCGACCCATTCCAGCAACGCCTTGGCGTCCGGCGCGGCCAGTGTGCGCGGGTCGCGGTAGATCAGCACCGTGTCGCGCGGCTGCAGCGGATGCTGCGCCAGCAGCAGGCGCTGGCGCGCGTCGACCTTGGCCCCGTCCTTGGCCAGCGCCAGCTTGAGCACGTACAGCGGGTTGCTCGCCGCCTCGCCGGTGCGCGGCAGGTCCACCATCTCTTCGCTGCGCACGTAGTCCTTGCGCCACAGCGTGTAGCCGCCGAACCCCAGCAACGCCGCCAGCGCGAGCAACGCCACCGCGATCAGTGCTTGCCGGCTCATGCGGCCCACCCGAAGCGCCGGCTCAGCAGCGCCACCAAATCGTCGAAATCGTCGCCGCCGGGCAGGGTCTGGGCATAGGCCGCGTACTGCCAGACCCGCACCGCGCGCGCGAACGCATCGCGGTCCTCGGCCAGCGGCAGCTTGCGCGACGCGCGCAGGCATTGCGCCTCGGTCGCGCCGGGCACCAGGGTCACCTGCGCGCGCTGCGCCATCGATTCGACCGCGGCGCGGTACATCAGCGCCAGCGCGTCGCGCGGGCGGCCGCCCTGCCACAGCCGCCGGATCGCGGTCGGGATGTCGTCGGGCAAGGGCTCAGGTTCGGCCAGCGCGGCGTTGCGCAAGTCGCCGGGCGCCGGTTCTTCTTCGAACGCGCCGCCGCGGAACCAGCCCAGCCAGCGGCCCATGCTGAACAACAGCGCGCCGACCACCAGCGCCACCACGCCCCACAGCGCCAGTTCCAGGCCGGTCGCCAGGCCGCCGCTGAGGCCCTTGAAACCGTCGAAATCGCGCGAGTCGCGGCGCCGTTCGGTCTTGGGCTCGTCGGCCTGGGCGCGCGACTTCCACACCGTCTGCTTCTGCTTGGGCGCGACCGTGGGGTCCTTCATCGCCTGCTCGACCGCGCTGCGCAGCGAACGGTCGTCGCTGCGCGCCTGGCCGTACAGGCCGTCGAGCGTGGAGGCCTGGCCGGCTGCCTTCTCGTCGGGACCGCGGATCGGCACGCTGGGGAAGGACGGCGCGTCGTCCTCGTCGTCGTAGGACGCCTCGTCGGCCGGGTCCTGGCCGACGGTCGCTTCGTCGGTGGTTTGTTCGCCGGCCGCGGCCGCGGACGCCGCAGCGGCGGCATCGCGCGCGGCCGCATCGGCTTCGCGCCGCATCTGCGCGGCGATGCGTTCGCCGCGCTCGCGCGCCTGCTGCTCGATGCGCGCATCGTCGGCCGCGCGGTCCGGGGCCGGCGCGTCGCCGCCTTCGAACTGCGCCGAACGGTCGCCGCCGCTCTGCGCCATCGCCTGCGGCAGCCACGCGCCCAGGCCGACGCCCAGGCACAGCGCCAGCAGCGCCGGCGCCGCGGCCGCGCTCAGCCGCGCGCGCAGGCGGCGGAACACGATCTCGATGTCCCAGCCTTCGATCTCGGTGCGGCGGTTGAGGTACAGGCCGAAGCCGGCGCCGACGTAGAACGGTTCGATCAGGCTGGCGGCGATCCAGGCCAGCGCATTGAACAGCGCGTTCATCCAGTGCGGCTGTTCGAGGAAGGCGTCCCACAGCGACTTGAACGTGTCGGGCAGGTAGTCGAAGGGAACGAACATGATCCCGGCGAACACCAGCCCCAGGATCATCACCAGCTCGAAGTTCGCGCACACCAGGGTCAGCAGCGAGCACACGCCGTACACCGGCGCGCCGAGCGCGGCGCGGCGCTGGCGCGCTTCGCCGCTGTCGCCGCCTTCGAGCAGGTCGACCGGCAGGTACAGCGGGCGCGCCGGGCCGAGCCGGCGCCAGGTCAGGTAAGGCAGCCACCAGCGCCCGCCCCAGCGCAGCGCGGCGCGCACGGTCTGGCGCGGCGTCGGGGTCTCGCCGAACACCGCGCGCGAGATCACGTACAGCGGGATGCGGTCGAACCAGGGCTTGAGCCACCACATCAGCAGGCCCGACAGCCACAGCAGGTCCAGCGCCCAGCCGGCGGCGTTGAGCAATACCAGCAGCGGCAGGGTCACCAGCAGCCACGGCTTCCAGATCGCGCCGGCGTTGCGGCGGACCAGGGCCATGCCCAGCTCGCAGGCTTCCCAGGCGGTGCGCGGGCGCAGGGCGACGGTGAGCGCTTCGAGCTTCATGCGGCGTCTTCGTCGTCCTGGTGGGCCGCGTTGCGGCCGCCGCGCAGCAGCCACAGCGCGGTCAGCGACCACAGCAGCGCGCCGACCGCGTACTTGATCGACGCCGGCATGTTGGCGATCGACGACCAGAACGCCTCGACGAAAGCCGCGAACACCAGCATCGCGAACACGCCGATGCAGATCTTGGCGCCGCGGCGGCCGCCGTGGATCAGCGAATCCACGCGTCGGCGCTGGCCCGGCGCGATCAGGCTCAGGCCCATGCGCAGGCCGGCGCCGCCGGCGATCACGATCGCGGTCAGCTCCGGCGCCGAATGCCCGGCGACGAAGCGCCAGAACGGATCGCCGTGGCCGACCGCCTGCAGGTGCCCGGCCACCCCGCCGATCATGATGCCGTTGAAGATCAGCACGAACACCGTGCCCACGCCGGCGACCAGGCCGGTGGCGAAGGTCTGGAAGCCGATGCCGACGTTGTTGCCGATGTAGTGGGCGAACATCTGCAGGTCGTCTTCGTTGGTGCGGCCCAGGCTGCGGGTGGAGGCCGGGTCGTACATCTGCTCGAACTGCGCCAGCATCTGCGGCGGGAACAGGCCCGAGGCCAGCTCCGGCTTGATCTGGATGGCGACGAAGATGCTCACCAGCGGAATCAGGAACAGCAGCGCCGCGGCCAGCATGCAGCGCCACTCGGCGCGGACCAGGCGCGGGAAGCCGGCCAGCAGGAATTCCACCGCCCGGCGCGGATGCGCCGGCTTGGTCCGGTACAGCACGCTGTGGCCGCGCTGCATGAGCTGCTGCAGGCGGTCGGTGACCACCGCGCTGTAGCCGCGCCGGCGCGCCAGCGCCAGTTGCTGGCACAGGCGGCGGTGGCGCGCGGGCATCTCGTCGTCGCGGATGCCGGACCATTCGCGCCGGGTCGAGCGCGCGCGCCGCGCGCTGTCGCTGCGGCGCTCCAGCCACAGTTCGAACTCGCGCCACTCGGCCTGGTGGCGTTCGACGAATCGTTCCTGCTTCATCGCGGCGCGCCCCGGGTCATCGCCGCCCCAGCAGCCAGTTGGCGATGCCGTACAGGCGCGCGACCGCAGCCTGGCCGCGCACGTGCGTCAGCGGCTCGGCCAGTTCGGCCAGTTCGGCCTGGCGCGCCGCGGTCAGGCCCGGGCCGCGTTCGGCGAAGGCCACCACCGCGGCTTGTTCGTGCGGCAGCAGCAGTTGGTCCGGGGCCACCGCCGGCGCCGCCACCGCCTCGTGCAGCAGCGCCTGGCGCGGCGCGTGCACGACCAGGGTGCGCGCGACCATGTCGCCCAGGCGCCGGCCCCAGGGATCGATCAGGCTGGTCGCCAACCCGACCGCATAGAACAGCGGCAGCGCGTCCACCACCCGCAGCAGGTTGCGCGCGAACGCGGCCATCCAGCCCACCGGCGCGCCGTCGGCGGCGACCACGCGCAGCCCCAGCGCCCACTTGCCGGGCGTGCGGCCCTGCATCAGCACCTCGAACAGCACCGGGTAGAACCAGGTCAGGGCGAAGCTGGCCAGCATCACCAGGGCGCCGCCGGCCTGGCCGAACGGGATCGCCAGCAACTGCACCAGGGCGACGTAGATCGCGCCGCGCGCGAGCAGGTCCAGCAGGTACGCCAGCGCGCGCGGCACCGGGCCGGCGGCGCGCAGGTGCAGGGCCACGCCTTCCGGCGTCACCACCTGGCGGTACGTGTCCAGCATCAGGCGTTGACGACCTTGGTATCGCAGATCAGGTCGTGCAGGCAGCGGCTTTCCGCGCCGAAGATCCACACCGCGTTGACCAGCGCGAACAGCGCGCCCAGGCACGGCACCTGCTCGATCAGCGCGATCACGAACATGCGCAGGCCGAAGATCCGCCCGAACGAGCACGGCGAGCCGTCGTTGCGCACGATCTTGATCTTCAGCCAGCGCTTGCCCAGGGTCTGCGAGTGCTGGTTCAGCAGCACGCACTGGTAGACGAACAGGCCCAGCGCGGCGAGCAGGCCCAGCGCGCTCATCGCCAGCTGCAGCGGCGAGGGCTCCTTGCTGTTGGGCTCGATCGCGATGGCCACGAACAGCGGCACGAAGCACACCATCATCAAGGCGCCGTCGATCAGCCGCGCGACCAAGCGCAGGCCGCGGTCGGCCTTGACCGAATCGTCGACGAGCTCGCCCGGCAACGGCGGCGGCGCGGTCGGCGCCGCGTACGGATTCTGCATATCTTCCATGTAGCGATGACTCCTTGAGTCCTGCTTTTCCCCTGCCGCGACTGTAAACGCGGCCGGCGGGCCTGGCTAGCCGGTGGCGGCCGCGGCGCGCTCAGTCCGGGCGCATGCCCAGGTAGCGGTCCTTCAACCGCACATAATGCTGCGCGCTGTATTGCAACTGCTCGATCTCGCGCTCGCTCAGGCGCCGCACCAGCCGCGCCGGGTTGCCCAGCCACAGCTCGCCCTCGCCGACCACCTTGCCCGGCGCGATCACCGCGCCGGCGCCGACGAAGCCGAAGCGGCTCACGCGGGCGCCGTCGAGGATCTTGGCGCCCATGCCGATCAGGGCGAACTCGTCGATGGTGCAGGCGTGGACGATGGCGCCGTGGCCGATGGTCACATCGTTGGCGATCGTCGTCGGCAGGCCGCCCGGACGGGTGAACGGGCCCTCGTGGGTGACGTGGACGATGGTGCCGTCCTGGACGTTGGTGCGCGCGCCGATGGCGATCGAATTGACGTCGCCGCGGACCACGCAGCCGGGCCAGATCGAGACGTCGTCGCCGAGGGTGACCGCGCCGATCACGGTCGCGGCCGGATCGACGTAGACGCGCTCGCCGAGGGCGGGGAAGGTATCGAGGTAGGGTCGCAAGCTCATGCGGCCATTGTAGGCGCTGGCGGCGGCGGGCTGCCGCCGCGGGGGGCGGATCGCCCGATCCGGGCAGGCCTCGTTGTTGTGGGAAAGCCTCGCCGTTGTGGGGGCTCTCAGTTGCGGGAGGGGCTCGTAGTTGCGGGAGGGCCTTGCAGTTGCGGGAGGGCCTCAGCTTTTGTGGGAGGGCCTTCAGGCCCGACGCTTTCCGATCCGCTCGCAGCGAACCGAGCCGAAAGCCTCGGGCCCGAAGGCCCTCCCACAAAAGCCCCGCCCGCAACCCGCCGCGCCACCGCCCCGGCGCGCCATCGCCTCGCCTCCAACTCGACCGCCGCGCCCCCCGCGCCTGTCCTCTGCCGCCCCACCGCGTTCGCGTTTTCCCGCCGCATGGCGTACTAGACTGCGGCGTATGGACATCCTCGCCGACACGCCCACCGCCGACCTCGCCGCGACCCGCGAACGCCTGCGCACCGCCTGGCAGGCGCGCAAGCCCGACTATGCCCAGCGCCGCGCCGACCTGCTGCGCCTGCGCGACGCGTTCCGCGCCCGCCTGCCGCAGATGGACGCGGCGATCCGCGCCGACTTCGGCCACCGCTCCAGCCACGAGAACCTGCTCTCGGAGGCGATGATTACCCTGGCCGAGATCGAGCACGCGCTGTCGCACCTGCGCGCCTGGATGCGCCCGCGCCGCGCCGCGGTCGGCTGGCGGTTCTGGCCGGCGCGCGCGCAGATCCGGCCCGAGCCGGTCGGCGTGGTCGGCATCCTGTCGCCGTGGAACTACCCGGTGAACCTGGCCCTGGTGCCGCTGGTTTCGGCCATCGCCGCCGGCAACCACGTCTACCTCAAGCCGTCCGAGCACACCCCGCGCACCTCGCAGTTCCTGCGCGAACTGCTCGCCGACGTGCTCCCCGAGGACCGCGTCGCGGTCGCCCTGGGCGGGCCGGAGCTCGGCGCGGCGTTCTCGGCGCTGCCGTTCGACCACCTGCTGTTCACCGGCTCCACCGCGGTCGGCCGCAAGGTCATGGCCGCGGCCGCGCCGAACCTGACCCCGGTGACGCTGGAGCTGGGCGGCAAGGCGCCGGCGCTGGTGTGCCCGGACTATCCGCTGGAACAGGCCGCCGCGCGCATCGCCACCGGCAAGTGGTTCAACGCCGGACAGACCTGCATCGGCGTGGACTACGTGCTGGTCGACGCCGCGCGCCGCGACGCCCTGGTCGAGGCCCTGCTGGCGCAGCTGAAGGCGCGCTACGGCGACATGGCCGCGCCGCAGGACTACACCCGCATCATCAACGCCAGCCAGTACGCGCGGCTGGCGTCCTACCTCGACGACGCGCGCGCGCGCGGCATCCGGGTGATCGAGCCGTTCGAAAACGCCGGCGCGCGCGAGGCGCGCGCGGCCGAGCGGCTGTTCCCGCCGGCACTGGTGATCGAACCCGGCGACGACGCGCAGGTGATGCAGCACGAGATCTTCGGCCCGATCCTGCCGGTGCTGTCCTACCGCACCCTCGACGAGGCCATCGCCCGCATCAACGCGCTCGACCGGCCGCTGGCGCTGTACCCCTTCAGCCGCGACTCGGCCCAGGTCGAGAAGATCCTCGCCCAGACCCTGGCCGGCGGCGTCACCGTCAACGACACCCTGCTGCACTTCGGCGCCCACGACCTGCCGTTCGGCGGCATCGGCCCCAGCGGCATCGGCGCGATCCACGGCCGCAACGGCTTCGACGCCTTCAGCAAGCTGCTGCCGGTGTTCTACCAACGGCCGTGGGCGGGCAGCGACCTGCTCAAGCCGCCGTACAAGGGCAAGATCGACGCGATGATCCGTTTCCTGGCGAAGTAGGCCGCGCCGGCGCGCGATGCGATGATGCGGACGCGGCGCACGGCCGCGCCGATGGACCGCACCGCCCATGCCAGGAACGCCAGGCCCCGCCGCCGTGCCCGTACCGCCGCGCTCCAACGCGCCGACCTGGATCGCGCTCGCGCTGGCGCCGCTGGCGAGCGCGCTGTGGCTGGCCTGGGCCGCGTATCGGGTCGGCAACGCCGAAGCCGACACCGGGCTCGCCTACGACACCGTGCTGCAGGGCATCGCCGGCGCCGCAGTCGCCGGCGTTGCGGCGCTCGCGGTGCTGCTGTGGGCCGGCCGCCGCGGCCACGCCGGCCACGCCCTGCTCGCCCTGATCGCCGGCCTGGCGCTGTCGCCGCTGCTGCTGTGGTTCGGCCTGGGCGCGGTGCTGTCCTCGCGCCGCGACGATTTCGAGCGCCGCCAGCAACAGGTGATGGCGCTGTCGGCGACGATCCGCGGCGGCGACGCCGCGCGCATCCGCGCCGCCATCGACGCCCTGCCCGACCGCCCCGGCCCGGCGCGCACGCTGTGCATGCTGCAAGGCCGCGAGAGCTATCGCCTGGTCAAATGGCTGTGGGTCGACGAACACGGCTACGGCCCGAACCTGCCCAGCGAAGAATTGCTGGCCGCGGCCGCGGCGGTGGTCGACGGGCCGGCATCGGTGCAGGACAAACAGGCGAGCCTGCGGGTCGTGCTGCGCGCGCTGGCCGACCGCGGCGAAGCGCAGCGCCTGCGCGCCTGGACGGCGCTGTGGCGGCGCACGCTGCCGCAGCCGGCGCCGCAGCCGCTGCGGCTGTCCGCGCAGGCCGAGGAATACGGCGATTGCACGCTCGGCGACCCGCTCGAGCGCGTGCTGCGCGAATCGCGCGACGACGGCGTGCGCGCCTGGCTGGACGCGGGCCTGGGGTTCGAGCCCGGCCGCGGCCAGGCCATCGTCGCGCTGCGCGCGCTGCGCCGCACCGGCACCCTGCGCGCGCTGCTCGCCGCCGATCCGCAGTTCGCGGCGCTGCTGCGCGAGGACCGCGACGCCGGCGAGGATGCGCTGTCGGCGCAAGCCGATTCCCTGAGCGCGGCGCTGGACGCCTCGCCGCAGCCTGCGCAACAGGCCGAACTGGTCGAAGCGTTGCGCGCCGCCGGCGCGCGCCCGCGCGAGATCGGCCCGGTCACCAGCTGCGAGTTGTTCGACAACAACGAACAGCGGCGCGCGCAACCGCACGATACGCCTGCGCGGCAGGCGGCGGTGCAGCGCATCCGCGCGGTGCTGTGCCCGGGCGCGGCGAACGCGCCCGCGCCCGCGCCCAAACCGCGCAAGCCGGCCGCCGCGTGAGCGCGCTGGCATCGCCCACGGCGGTGCGGTAGAACGGTTTTTTCCCAAGGATTCCAGCCATGGCCCCGGACGGCAGCCCCGATCAGACCGCGCGCCGGCGCCGCCACGCCTTCTACCGATGGCTGCTGGCCTATCCGCTGGCCACGCTGGCCTTGATGGCCTATTACCTGGCCACCTCGGCCAGGACCGACATGGGCGAATTCCTGCTGCTGATGGTGATCGTCATCGTCGTGGCGTCGGCGATCCCGGTGCTGGCGTTGATCGACGGCGCGCGCTGCCGCGCGATCGGCCCCGCGCTGGGCGGTTGCCTGCTCGGCATCCTCCCGGCCCTGCTGGTGTTCGCCGGCGTCGACGCGTTCGATCGCGCCCGCTACGAACACAGCCTGCAGGTTCAGCGCGATCGCATGGCGGCCCTGATCGAGGCCAGCGCGCGCGGCGACCGCGCCGGCGTGCGCGCGGCGATGACGCCGCTGGAAAGCGAATACAGCCCCGGCCACGCGCTGTGCCTGATCGGCGGCGCCGGCAAGAGCGACGACTGGGTGCTGCCCGAACCCGACGGCGGCGTCGCGCGCGTGTCCAGCGAGCGCTTGTTCGACGCCGCCGAGGCGCTGATGCAAGGACGCGCGCGCGAGCAGCAGCAAACCGTGCTCGGCGCGCTGCTGGTGCGGCTGAGCGAACGCCAGGAAACCGTCGCCGTGCTGCCGCGCTGGCTGCGCCTGTGGCGCGGCACCGCGGCCGACGCGAGCACGCGCACGCTGGAATTCGCGCAGCCGCGCCAGGCCCAATCCGCCGGCGATTGCTTTCTCGAAAACGACACCGACCTGGCCCGGATCGTCGCCGACACCTGGCACGACGACGGCGTGCGCGCCTGGATCGCGGCCGGCTACGATTTTTCCTCCGAACAGGCGCCCTTGGCGCTGGACGGCGTGCGCAGCCAGGCCGGGCTCGACGCGCTCGCCGCGACCGGCCTGGCGCTGGGCCCGCTGATGCTGCACGCCGAGGACCGCGGCGATGCGCTCAACCGACTCGCCGCCAAGCTGCCGCAGCGGTTGGACGACAGCGACGCCCCCGCAGCGCTGGCCGACCTCGTCGACGGCTACCTGCGCGCGGGCGCGCGCCTGGACCGCGCCGCCTTCGGCAAGACGCCGTGCGAGACCTTCGTCGATGGCGAGCGCTACCAGGCGAACACCCGCTCCGCCGCACCGGCGCCGACGCCGGCGCGCGAGGCCGCCGCGCAGCGCATCCGCCTGTCGCTGTGTCCGCAAGGCCAGCCGCCGATCGCGACGTCCTCCTCCACCGATGCGCACCAGGACCGCCTCAACGCCGCCGTCGAAGCGGCGCAGCGCGAGGGCCGCGGCGAGAGCGGCGACGCCGATCCCACGCCCTGATCGGCGCCGCGGCCCGGCCGCCTGAAACCGGGCCGCGGGCCGACGCCGCGCCGGCAAACGCGGCTACACTTCGCCCATGAAAATCGTCAGCTGGAACGTCAATTCCCTCAACGTGCGCCTGCCGCACCTGCAGCAGTGGCTGGCCGCGTTCGCCCCCGACGTCGTCGCGCTGCAGGAAACCAAGCTCGAGGACAGCCGCTTCCCCGACACCGCGCTGGCCGAGGCCGGCTATCGCAGCGTGTTCGCGGGGCAGAAGACCTACAACGGCGTGGCGATCCTCTCGCGCGAGGCCGCGCAGGACGTGCAGATCGGCATCCCCGGCTTCGAGGACGAGCAGAAGCGGGTCATCGCCGCCACCGTCGGCGGGCTGCGCATCATCGACCTGTATGTGGTCAACGGCCAGGACGTGGGCACCGACAAGTACGCCTACAAGCTGCGCTGGCTCGAAGCGGTGCAGGCGTGGGTGCAGGACGAACTCGCCCGCCATCCCGACCTGATCGTGCTCGGCGATTTCAACATCGCCCCGGAAGCGCGCGACACCCACGACCCGGCGGTGTGGAACGACAGCCACATCCTCACCTCCACCGCCGAGCGCGACGCGCTGCAGCGGCTGCTGTCGCTGGGCCTGCACGACGCGTTCCGCCTGTTTCCGCAGGAAGAGGAGCTGTTCTCGTGGTGGGACTACCGCCAGGCCGGTTTCCGCCGCAACCTCGGCCTGCGCATCGACCTGACCCTGGTCTCGGAATCGCTGCGCGCGCGCTGCGTGGCCGCCGGCATCGACCGCGAACCGCGCACCTGGGACCGCCCCAGCGACCACGCGCCGGCCTGGGTCGAACTGGCCTGAGCCCATTGCCGCGCGGCGCCCGCCTCCGGCGCCGCGGCACCAAGACGAAGGCCCGGCATATGCCGGGCCTTCGTCGTTTTGGATGAACCTGCGCCGCTGTGCGGCGGTTACCCGGCCGTGCGATCAGCGCACGCGGCCGCGCCGGAACAGATTGACGATGCCGAGCAGCACGATCGCGCCGACCAGCGACAGCGCCAGGCCCGCGATGTTGAACGCGCCGCTGTTGATGGTGCCCGCGCCGATGCCGAGCACCCCGCCGAGCCAACCGCCGAGGAAGGCGCCGACGATGCCGACGATGATGTTGAGGAAGACGCCTTGCTGGCCGTCGGTCCTCATGATCATGCTGGCGATCCAACCGATGATGCCGCCCACGATCAACCAAATGATGATGCCGAGCATTGCGTCTTCTCCTGAGAATTGCAGGCGATACATGCGGCGCCGCGGCGTACCTGATCGTTTCGCGGACCGCCGTCCCTGAACGGGTATGGGCGCAGTCTGCTGCGCCGTGCGTGATGGCAACGTCGAATTGCGCATCATCGCCATGTGAAGGAGCGCGCGAGCGTGAGGTTCGTGAACGAGGGCGCAGACATGCGCGGCGCGCGTTTTCTTCATCCGACAACGAACGATGCCGCGATCTGAGTCTCGATCACCATGGCGATGGCGGACCGCGACGATGGCGCTCCCGGCGGCAGTCGGCGACGAACGCTGTCGTCGCCGTCATCCCGGCGAAAGGCGGAATCGACAAGATCCCGCCGTTGCTGTTGCCGTTGCCGATGCCGTTGCTGTTCGCTCGGACGCAACCCCACGCGAAGGACACGCTCCGCAGCCCCGGAGGGCGTGCGCATGGATGCGCACGCGCGCCATGGGGCAGGATGCCCCTTATGGCGCGGCCCCGCGCCCGGTGCTGGACTTAGTGGCTTTTGATTCGAAAAAAGAATGCACTTTCTTTGGTTACTTTCTTTGTTGCTTTGGACAAAGAAAGTGACCCGGCCGCTTGCGGACGGAAGCTTTGGATCTTCGCTTGTCGTCGAGCGTAAGAACACGCAAAGACCGAACCCACCGCGGCACGCCCCCTGTAGGAGCGGCGCAAGCCGCGACCGCGCCATCGCGGCGATTGCGAAAGCTTCGTCGTAGTTG
>NZ_FNPT01000020.1 GCF_900107375.1 Lysobacter sp. yr284 | reverse complement strand
CGCGCGATCGCCGCGGTAGATCCGCTCGCGCATCGCCTGGTGGAAGTTCACCAGCGAACGGTGCTCCACCATCACGCCCTTCGGCGTTCCCGTCGATCCCGAGGTGTAGATCACGTACGCCAGGTCCGAGGACGTCGCACCCGCCACCTGCGGGTCGCTCGCCGGCCGGTCCGACCACGCCGTCGCCGCATCGCCCTCGCCGCACAGCGGCTCCAGGTCCAGCGCGGTGCGCCCGTCCAGCGCCGCCTCGCCCAACGCCGCGCGGCCGGCCGCGTCGCTCAGCACCAGCCCCGGCGCCGCATCGGCCAGCACCTGCGCCAGACGCTCGGACGGATACGCCGGATCCAGCGGCACGTACGCCGCGCCCGACTTCAGCACCGCCAACATCGCGATCACCATCGCCGGGCTGCGGTCCGCACAGATCGCCACCCGCGTCTGCGCGCCCGCGCCCAGCTCGATCAGCCGGTGGGCCAGACGATTGGCCTGCTCGTTGACCTGCGCGTAGCTCAGCGTACGCGCGCCGTGGATCACCGCCGGCGCCTGCGGCGTGCGCTGCGCCTGTTCCTCGAACAGGCCGTGCACGCTGCGATCCTGCGGATACCACGCTTCGGTCGCGTTCCACTCGGTCAGCAACTGCGAACGCTCGCGCGGCGCCAGGACGTCGATGGCCGCAAGCGGCCGACCGCTGTCGGCGACCATCGCGCGCAGCACGGTCTCGATATAGTCCGCGTGCCGCTGCACGGTGGCCGCGTCGAACAGCGCGGTCGCGTAGATCAGAGTGCCGTGCAGGACATCGTCGCGCTCGGAGAAGTTCAATTTCAGGTCGTAACGCGACACCTCGTAGTGCGTCGCGACCGGGGTGACGTGGATGTTGGACGCCTGCGCCGGCAGCGAGATCTCGTCGTCCCAGTTGAACAGGACCTGGAAGATCGGGGTGTGGCTCAGGTGGCGCGGCGGCTGCACCGCCTCCATGACCTTTTCGAACGGCAGGTCGCGGTGTTCCTGCGCGGAGGAAACCACCGCGCGCGCGCGTTCCAGCAGTTCCGCGACCGTGGGCGATCCCGCCAGGTCGAGGCGCAGCGCCAGCGTGTTGACGAAATAGCCGATCAGGCCTTGCGTATCCGGATGGCTCCGGTTGGCGGTCGGCGTGCCGATCACGATGTCCTGCTGGCCGGACAGCTTCGCCAGCACCGCGGCCCAGGCCGCCAGCAGGGTGATGAACAACGTCGTGCCGTGCTGCTGGCTCAGGCGCTTCAACGCACGCGTCAGTTCAGCATCGAGAGAGAACGGCAAATGCGAGCCCGAATAATCCTGCAACGGCGGACGCGGCCGATCGGTCGGCAGCTCCAGCAACGCCGGCGCTCCGGCCAGGGCCTGTCCCCAGTGATCGGTCTGCGCCGACAGGCGCTGCGCGTCGAGCCAGCCTCGCTGCCAGGCCGCGTAGTCCGGATATTGGATGGGCAAGGGCGGCAACGGATCGTCCTGCCCCTGCTGGAACGCGGCATACAGCGCGCTGAGTTCCCTGGCGAGCACGCCGGCCGACCAGCCGTCGGAGACGATGTGGTGCTGGGTGAGCAACAGCACGTGCTCGTCCTCGCTCGTCCGGATCAGGCGGCTGCGGATGAGCGGCCCCTGCGCGAGGCTGAAGGGCGCGGACGCTTCCGCGTCGGCCAGCCGCCGCAGCTCCGCCTGGGCGTCGCCGTGGCCGCGAAGATCGTGTTCGACCGACGGCAACGCGGTATCCGGCGGAAGCAGCCTGACTTGCGGCTCTCCGTCGACGGAATCGAAAACGGTGCGCAAGGCTTCGTGCCGCGCCATAAGCGCGTCCAGGCTGCGGCGCAGCGCGGCGCGGTCCAGGTCGCCGCGGATGCGCAGTGCGCCGGGGATGTGATAGATCGCGCCGGCCTGCTCGTTCTGCGACAGCAGCCACAGCCCCCGCTGCGAATAGGACAGCGGCATCGGCCCGTCGCGCGGGACCACCGGAATCGCCGCGACGGACTCGGCCTTCTTGCCGATCCCACGGGACTTGGCCAGCGCCAGCAGCCGGTCCATCTCCTTCGCGTCCATTTCTTGGAGAACGGGCTTGATCGTATTCATACACCCTCGGAAATAATGAAATTCTCGAATGCTTCGACGCCGAACTGTTGTTCGATCAGCGCCATAAGCACGTGCTTCGCGAAATCGGCGAACGTCGGATGCTTGAACAGCGCAGCCAGGTCGACCCGCACGCTCAGGCGCTCGTTCAGCGCGCTGAGCACGCGCACGGCCAGCAGCGAAGACCCTCCGAGCTCGAAGAACCCGTCCTGTCGCCCGACCCGGTCGACCTGCAGCAGTTCCTGCCACACGGCCGCGATCGTTTGCTCGATTTCGCCTTGCGGCGCCTCGTACTCGCGGCGCACGAACGCATCGCCCAGCGGCGCCGGCAGTGCCTTGCGGTCCAGCTTTCCGTTCGGCGTCAACGGCCATTCGTCCATGCGCACCGTAGCCGCCGGCAACATGTACTCGGGCAGCGCCGCAGCCAGGTGGCTGCGCAAGGCCGCGGCCAGCGCGCCGCTGTCGACGCTGCGGTCGGCGGCGAGGACATACGCCACCAGACGCTGCTCCCCGCCTTCCTCGCGCACCAGCACCACCGCCTCGCGAACCAGCGCGTGCTCGGCCAGGCGCGTCTCGATCTCGCCCAGTTCGATGCGGAAGCCGCGGATCTTGACCTGGAAATCGCAGCGCCCCAGGTATTCGATTTCGCCGTCGCGCCGATACCGCGCCAGGTCGCCGGTGCGGTACATGGTCGCCGTCGCGTCGTCGACGAACGGGTCGCGCAGGAAACGTTCGGCGCTCAGTTCGGGCCGTTCGAGGTAGCCCCGCGCCACGCCGACACCGCCGATGTACAGCTCGCCGGCGGCGCCGAGCGGAACCGGACGCAGCGCCGGATCGAGCAGGTAGATGCGGGTGTTCGCGATCGGACGCCCGATCGGCACCGGACCGCCTTCGAACGACGCGGGGCAGGTCCAGGCGGTGACGTCGATCGCCGCTTCGGTGGGACCGTACAGATTGTGCAGGCCGGCGTCTGGAAGCTTCTGCCGGCAGCCCAGGACGTGAATCGGTTGCAGGGCCTCGCCGCTGCAGACGATCCGGCGCAACGCGGTGCAGCGTTCGGCCTGGGCGGTCAACAGGAACGCGCCCAGCATCGACGGGACGAAATGCACGGTGGTGACCCCGCCGCGCTCGATCAATTCCGCCAACGCGACCGGATCCTTGTGCGCTTCCGGCGGCGCCACCAGCAGGGTCGCGCCTTGCAGCAACGGCCAGAAGAATTCCCACACCGATACGTCGAAACTGAAGGAGGTCTTCTGCAGGACGACGTCGTCGCCGTCCAGCCGGTAGGCGTCCTGCATCCACGTCAGGCGGTTGATCAACGCCCGGTGCTCGTTCATCGCTCCCTTAGGCCTGCCGGTCGAGCCCGAGGTGTAGATGACGTAGGCGAGGTTGCGCCAGGTCAGCCCGTCCACCTGCGGATCTTCCATCGCCGCCGAAGATCGGACGGGCGCCGCTTCCGGCGAACGCAAGGGCTCGATGTCGATGAGCGTGCGCTGCGCGTCCGCGCCGCGCGCCAGCGCCGTCGCGCCCGCCGCGTCGCACAGGACGATCTGCGGATCGCAGTCTTCCACGATCTGGGCCAGCCGCTCCGCGGGGTAGGTCGGATCCAGCGGAACGTAGGCGGCGCCGGACTTGAGGATCGCCAACAGCCCCAGCGGCATCGCCAGGCTGCGCTCGGCGCATATCGCCACGCGATCGTCCGGGCGCACGCCCAGCGCGATCAGCCGATGGGCCAGGGCGTTGGCGTGAGCGTTGAGTTCGCGGTAGCTCAGGGTCCGCTCCCCGCAGATCGCCGCGGTCGCGTCCGGCGTCCTGCGCGCCTGTTCCTCGAACAACTGGTGGATGCAGCGGTCCTGCGGGAAATCGGCCGTGGTCGAGTTCCAGCCGTCCAGCAGCAGCGTCCGCTCTGCGGCCGAAATCACCTCGATGTCTTCGACCGGCCGGCCCTCGCTTTCGGCGCCGGCCATGCCGCGCAACAGTGCGACCAGGTAGCCCACGTGGCGTTCGATGGTCGCGGCGTCGAACAGGGCGGTGGCGTAGGCCAGGTTGCCCACGATCCTGCCGTCCACCTCGGCCAGCGAAAGCTCCAAGTCGCACTTGACGGCCTCGTAGGCGGTCGCGGCGAGTTCGACCTGCAGGCCGGCGAAATCGGGCAGTTCGGCCTTGACGTTCTGCCAATTGAACAGCACCTGGAAGATCGGCGTGTGGTTCAGGCGCCGCGGCGGCTGCACCGTTTCCACTACCTGTTCGAACGGCAAGTCCTGGTGGTCCTGCGCCGCCAGCGCAGCGCTGCGCACCCGCGAGAGCAGTTCGCCGACGCCGGGCGCGCCGTCGAGGTCCACCCGCAGCGCCAGCGTGTTGACGAAGAATCCGATCAGCCCGTCGGTCTCCGCCAGCGCGCGGTTGGCGGTCGGCGTGCCGATCACGACGTCGCGCTGTCCCGACAACCGCGACAGCACCGCAGCCCAGGCCGCCGCCAAGGTCATGAACAAGGTCGCGCCGTGGCGCTGACCGAGGCGCTTGAGCTCGCGGGTCAGGTCCTCGTCCAGGGCGATCTGCACCTGCGCGCCGCTAAGGTCGAGCCGCTCCGGCCGCGGCCGATCGGTGGGCAGCTCCAGCAGCGCCGGCGCTCCCGCCAACGCCTCGCGCCAGTAACCGACCTGGCGCTGCAGGCGCTCGCCGCTGAGCCAGTCGCCTTGCCACGCCGCATAGTCCGGATACTGCATCGGCAACGGCGGCAGGGGATCGTCCAGGCCTTGCCGGAACGCGCGATAGAGCGCGCCGAGCTCGCTCGACAGCACGCCGATCGACCATCCGTCGGAGACGATGTGGTGTTGGGTCAGCAGCAGCAGGTGTTCGTCCGCGGCCGACGTCAACAAGCGTCCGCGGATCAGCGGCCCTTGCGCGAGGTCGAAAGGCGCCTGGGCTTCGGCCCGGCTCAGCTCGGCCGGCGTCGGGGACGAGGCGTCCAGGTCGTGCTCGGTCAGCGCAAACGCGGTGTCCGCCGCGAGCAGACGCAGCCGCGGCTGGCCCTCGACCGCGTCGAACACGCTGCGCAACGCCTCGTGCCGCGCGAACAGCGCGTCCAGGCTGCGCCGCAATGCGGCGCGATCGAGTTCGCCGCGGATCCGCAGCGCCAACGGGATGTGGTACTTGGCGCTGACGCCCGGCCACTGGGCCAGGAACCACAAGCGCTGCTGCGCGAACGACAACGGCAGCGGCCGGTCGCGCGGCACCGCCACGATGGCCGCCGCGGCGGCGCTCGGACCACGGCCGCCGGCATCGGCCACCGCCTGGGCGAGCGCGGCCAGCGTGTACTTGGCGAACAAAGTGGCGACCGACAGCTCCACGCCGAGCGTCTGGCGGATCCGCGCCAACAGCGACACCGCCAGCAGCGAATGCCCGCCGAGTTCGAAGAAATCGTCGTGCCGGCCGACCCGTTCGACCCGCAGCACATCGCACCAGAGCGCGGCGAGCACCGCCTCGACGCCTTCGTGCGGCGCCTCGTAGGCGCGCGCCGCGTGGACGTCGCCGTCGGCCGAGGGCAACGCCTTGCGGTCGAGCTTTCCGTTGGGCGTCAACGGCCACGCGGCCACCCGCAGGAACGCCGCGGGCACCATGTAGTCGGGCAAACGCGCCTGCAGGTGCGCGCGCAGCCCAAGCGCCATGTCGGCGCCGCCCGAATCTCCCTCGGTCGGCAGGACATAGGCGATCAGGCGCTTCTCGGCGCCCTCGCCCCTGGCCGCCACCACCGCCTCGCGAACGTCGGCATGGGCGGTGAGGCAGGCTTCGATCTCGCCCAGTTCGATCCGGAAACCGCGGATCTTGACCTGTTGATCGTTGCGGCCGACGTAGACCAAGTCGCCGTCGGGCGACTGCCGGGCCAGGTCGCCGGTGCGGTACATCCTCGCCGCGGGGTCGGCGGCGAACGGGTCCGGCAGGAAGCGTTCAGCGGTGGTTTCGGCCCGGTTGAGATAGCCGCGCGCCACGCCGTCGCCGCCGATGTGCAATTCGCCGACCGCGCCCAGCGGCATCGGCCGGCCCTGCGGATCGAGCACGTACATGCGGGTATTCGCGATCGGCCGCCCGATCGGCACCGACGCGGCGAGCGTCTCGGCGCCATCGGCCTCCACCCGGAAGCAGGACGACCACACCGTCGTTTCGGTCGGCCCGTACAGGTTCCACAGCGATCCGCAGCGACCGCGCAAGCCGGTGCGGAAACTCGGCGGCATCGGCTCTCCGCCGCACAACGCCGCCAGCGTCGGGGAACCCGGCCATTGCGCAGCCAGCAGCGCGCTCCAGGTCGCCGGCGTGGCCTGCATGAACCCGATGGAATGATCGGCCAGCAAGGCGCTCAGGCGCGCCGGATCCATCGCGTCGTCGTGGTCGGCGACCACCGTGCGCGCTCCGCAGATCAGCGGCAGGTACAGCTCCAGCGCCGCGATGTCGAACGAGATGCTGGTCACCGCCAGCCATGCGTCGGATGCCTCCAGCCGCAGCAACGACGCCATCGCGGCGAGGAAGTTGCCCAACTGGCGATGTTCGATCTCCACGCCCTTGGGCGCGCCGGTCGAACCGGAGGTGTAGATGACGTACGCCAGATGGGCGCTGGTCAGGCCGGCCACCTGCGGCGGATCGGCCGGTTGCGAAGCCCACGCCGTATCGGATTCGGCGCCCGCCGCCAACGGATCCAGGTCCACGACCCGCCGCTGCGCCAGCGCCGCCGTTCCCAACGCGGCGCGCCCGGCCGCATCGGCCAGCACCAGCGTCGGGCAGGCGTCTTCGACCACCCGCGCCAGCCGCTCGGAGGGATAGCGCGGGTCGAGCGGCACATACGCGCCGCCCGCCTTGAGGATGGCGAGCAGGCCCACCACCATCGCCGGCCCGCGCTCCACGCACAGCGCGACCCGGCCGTCCGGACGCACGCCCAGCGCGACCAAATGCTGCGCCAAACGATTGGCCTGCGCATCGAGATCGCGATAACGCAGCGCCGAACCGCCATGCGCCACCGCCACGGCGTCGGGCGTCCGACGCGCCTGGATTTCGAACGACCGGTGCACGCAACGATCCCGCGGATAGTCCGCGCGGGTGTCGTTCCAGCCATCGACCAGCAAGGCGCGCTCGTTCGCGGGCAGGACTTCCAGCTGCGCCGTCGGCGCGTGCGGCGCGGTCTCCAGCGCCTCGGCCAGGCTCTCCAGCGCCCGCTCCACGTAACCGCACACGCGCTGCGGCGACAACGGCGCGGCGACTTGCGCGGTCAGGCCCAGCCCCTGCCCGTAATCGTCCACCGACAGGGCGATCGGATAATTGGTGCGCTCTTCGACGGTGCGGAACTCGGCACCGTTGAAGGGATGGTCTTGCGGCCAGATGCGCACGGTCTCCGGCGAACTGTGCCGGTAATTCAGGATCGCATTGAACAACGGCGCCCGCGCCTCGACGCCGCTACAGCGCTGCGCCAGCGCCAGCGACGCCTGCTCGTGCTGCAACAAGCCGGTCAGCCGCGCGTGGACCTCGCCGACCGCCGCTTCGACGCCGATGCCGTCGAGATCGATCCGCACGGGCAAGGTGTTGATCGTCAGGCCGACCACGCGTCCGGCCAACTCGCCGGTCTGCATGCGGCCGAGCAAGACCGTGCCGAACACCACCCGTTCGCTGCCCGCCGCCCGCGCCAGCACCATGCCCCATGCGAGATGGCAGAGGCTGGCGACGCTGACGCCCAAGCGGCGCGCCTGCGCGCGCAGACGCTCGTCGAGCGCCGGCGTCACCAGGCTGCGCGCCTCCAGCACATCGCCGCCGTGGCGATGCACATCGACCAGCCCGAACGGCAACGACGGCTCGACGATGTCGCCGAGCATCCGGCCGAAGAACTCTTCGTGTCCGTCCTGCGAGTCGCCGGCCTGCGCCTGCGCGACCATGACCCGGTACGGCACCGGCGGCGGCAGTTCGTCCGCCCGGCCCTCGACGATGGCCAGGACTTCCGAACGCAATTGCTCCAGCGTCACGTGATCGCCGGCCAGATGCTGGAACCGCTGCAGGACCAGCCAGCGGTCGTGCTGCGCGTCGTATGCGATCACGTAGCTCAGCAGCGGCGGACGCGCCAGGTCCACCCGGGTGCGCCGCACATCGAAACGTTCGCGCAACTGTTCGGCCACCGGCCCGTCGAGCGGGTCGAGTTCGACCTCGATCACCGCCAGCGCCGCCTTGCGCAGGACCACCTGCACCGGCCTGGACAGCCCTTCCCAGAAGAACGCCGTACGCAGAACGTCGTGGCGGTCGACCACCTGCTGCACCGCCGCCAGGAACGCATCGAGGCGAGCGCGGTCGCGGAACGAAATCTCGCTGCCGAGCAGGTACGGATCGCCTTCCTGCGCCAGCCGATAGTGGAACATGATGCCGTCCTGCAACGGCGTCAGCGCGTACATGTCCTGGACGTTGCCCGCGCCGCCGTCCACCTGCGCCACGATCCTGTCGATCTCGGCCTGGCTCAGGTCGATCAGCGGCAGCATGTCGGGAGCGATCGCGGTGCTGTCCAATGCGATCGCGTTCGGCGGCACCGCTGCGGCGGCATTGCGGTCGCGGGCGCCGGCGCGCAGCAGGCCGGCCAGCGCGGCCACGGTGGGACAGTTGAAGATGTCGGTGACGGCGATCTCGTAGCCGGTGGCGCGCAGGATCTCCTGCTGCACCAGGATGCAATGCAGCGACGTTCCGCCGACGGAGAAGAAATTGTCGCGGACGCCGACCCGGTCCAGCATGAGCACGCCGGCCCAGATCCCGCACAGTTGCCGTTCCAGTTCGTCCGCCGGGGCGACATGGCCCGCTTCGGCGGCGGGATCGGGCAACGGCAGGAGCCCCACCTCGACCCGGCCGTCGGCGTCGGCCGGCAAGGCGTCGACCACCACCACGCCCGCCGGGACCAGATAGTCGGGCAGGCGGTCCAGCAGGTGTCCGCTGCAGGCGGCCGCAAGAGTCTCGCGCGCGGCTCCGCTCGCCGGCACCACGTAAGCCACGATCGCCGCAGCCGCGCCGTCGCCGCCCGCGGCCGGCCTGCGCAGCGCCACGCACGCGGCGGCCACCGCATCCAATTCGAGCAGGGCCGACTCGATCGTCGCCGTCGGCACGCGCAAGCCGTTGACGTGGGTGTCGCCGCCGGCCCACCCCAGCGCGACCGTCTCGCCCGATGCCGCGCACCTGCCGATGCGGCCGGTGGCCCGCCACGACATGGCGCCGTCGGCTCCCGGCGGGCCAGGCCGATGGATTTCGCCGATCGCGCCGACCGGCTGGATCCGTCCGCGGCGATCGAGTACGCATTGCCCGGCCGCCTGGGCCCGGCTCCACATCGCTGCGGCATCGGCAGCGGCCTGGATCGGCAGGTCGAACACGTCGCTCAGCGGCGCATCGACGATGGCCTGCAGCAAGGCGTCCAGGCCGGCCGCCATGCGCGCGATGCTGGACGCATCGAACAACGCCTCGGCAAACACCCAGTTGAACATCAGGCCGTGCTCGTCCTCGTGCACGATCACGCCGAGGTCGAACTTGGCGTTCGGCGCATCGTTGGCGATCTCCTCGATGCTGAGCCCGGGCAGATGGAGCGGGTCCATCTGGTAGTTCTGCAATGCGAACATCACCTGGAACAGCGGCCCGTGGCTCAGGCTGCGCGGCGGGTTGAGCGATTCGACCAAGGTCTCGAAAGGCAGGTGCTGGCGGTCGTAGGCCTCCAGCAGATGACCCCTGGTCCGCGCCAGCAGCTCTTCGTAGCCCATCGTTTCATCGAGCCGGGTCCGCAGCGCCAGGGTGTTGACGAAGCAACCGATCATCGCCTCGGTGGCCGGCAGCGTGCGCCCGGCCGTCGGCGTGCCGACGACGATGTCGCGTTCGCCGCTCCAGCGCGCCAGCAATAACGCGAACGCCGACTGCAGCACCATGTACAAGGTGGCATGGCGCGCGCCGGCGAAACGTTTGAGTTCGGCCAGACGGGCCGCCCCCAGGCGATGCCGCACCACCCGTCCGCCGGCGCCCTGGTGCGGCGGCCGCGGTTTGTCCAGCGGCAAGCCGTGCAGTTGCGGAATCCCGACCAAGGCGTCGCGCCAGAACGGCAGTTCCTTGGCGGCCCGGTCGAGTTGCGTCGGCTGGCGCTGCCAATCGGCGAAATCCGCGTACTGCATTCCCAGCGGCGGCAACGGATCGTCGCGCCCTGCGCGGCAGGCTTGGTACAGCGCCGCGAATTCGCGCACCAGCACGCCCAGCGACCAACCGTCGGCGGCGATATGGTGCAGGGTCAGATACAAAACATGCCGGGCCTCGCCCAGGCGGACCAGGACCACGCGCAGCATCGGGTCGCGTTGCAGATCGAAAGCGAGCGTGCGCTGCGCTTGCGCCATGCGCCTGAGCTCTTCCGCCTGCCGCGCTTCGGCGCTGGCCGACAGATCGACGACCTGCATCGGCACGGTCGCGGACGCAAGCGCGACCTGCACGCCGGCGCCCTGCGACTTGCGATAGACCGTACGCAGCACCGCATGCCGCTCGACGATGCGCTCGAGCGCTCGCCGCAGCGCGGCCGCATCCAGTTCGCCGTCCAGGCGCAAGGCGATCGGCATGTTGTAGCTGACGCTGCCGCCGCCGAAATGGTCCAGGAACCACAGTCGCTGTTGCGCGAACGACAGCGCCCGTCCCTCGCCGGCATGAACGGCTTGCTCGCCTGGCACCGCGGCCGGCGGCGCCAGGCGCCGCAACAGCTCCGGTTTGAGCCGGCGGATCTCGGCGCCGAGCTCGGCGGTGATGGCGTTCGCCGCACCGCTGGTCTTGAGGCTGCCGCCTTCGACATAGATGCGCACGCCGCGCTCGGCCAGCGACGCGACCAGAGCCGCGACCTCATCGGCGCCCTGCGGCGGCGGCGCGGCCCGTGCCGCGTCGTCCCCGGCGCGCGGTTCGCGCAGGCACGGCCGCAGCAATGCGGCCATTTCCGCGACCGTCGCCTGGGCGAAGAACTCGCGCACGCTCAGCTCCACCCCGAACGCCTCGCGCACCAGGCTGAGCATCCGCAAGCCGTGCAGGGAGTCGCCGCCCAGGCTGAAGAAATTGTCGTCGACGCCGATACGCTCGCGCCCAAGGACGCTTTCCCAGATAGCGCACAGCCGCCGCTCGAACGAGTCGCGCGCAGCGACGAAGCGATCCCGGCGCACGCTCTCGCCGACCGCCGGCAAGGCCCGGTAATCGGTCTTTCCGCTCGGGGTCGCCGGCATCTGCTCGATGAAGACGAAGACCGCGGGAATCATGTAGTCGGGCAGCCACTGACGCAGACTGGCGCGGTACTGGCGCGCCAGCCGCGACTCCTGCGCCTGCCGGTCGGCGGCGCCGTGCAGCGACGGCGAAACCACGTAGGCGACCAATTCGCCGCCGGTCCCGGCATCGCGGACGACCGCGGCCGCGCGGCTTACCTCCTCCAGTCCGCGCAACGCGGCTTCGACTTCGCCCAGCTCGACGCGTATGCCGTTGAGCTTGACCTGGGCGTCGCGGCGGCCGGCGAACCGCACCCGGCCCTGCGGCGTCATGTAGCCGATGTCGCCGGTATGGAATTCGACCGTCCCGTCCGGGCACGCGCGGAAACGTTCGGCGGTCAGTTCCGGCGCATCCCAATAGCCCTTGGCGACGTAGCGGCTGCGGACCACGATCTGCCCGGTCTCGAACGTCCGGCACGGCGATCCGTCGTCGCGGACGACCGACATCCAGGTTCCGGCGATGCATTGCCCAAGATCGCCGCGCAGGCCCGCGTCCATCGCGTCGGCGCCGATCTCGGCCAGGGCCACCAGCGAGGCCTCGGAGGCGCCATACAGGCCGAACAGCCGCGTCTTCGCGGCGAAGGCCCGGCGGAAGATCTGCAGCGTGTGCTCGCCCACGGCCTCGCCGCCGAGCACGACCGCGCGGATCCCCGCGGTGTCGTCCGGCGTGGCCGCGGCGAACAGGTAATTGAACACCGTCGGCGTCGAGTGATAGACGGTGATGCCCTGCGCGCGAATCGACGCGAGCAGGTCGGCCGCCGCAACGGCGCCGACATCGGCCAGGTGCACCGCGGCGCCCGCGAACAGGCCGCCGTAAGTGTCCAGCACCGAAGCGTCGAAGCTGTAGGACGCCAACTGCAGGATCCGATCCTGCGCGGACAGCGCCAGCGCCCGCGCGTAGCTCTCGGCCTGGTATCCCAGGTTCAGTCGGCTTTGCGCCACGCCCTTGGGCCGCCCGGTCGAGCCGGAGGTATACAGCAGATAGGCGATGTCGTTGTCCGCATCGGCGACGCAGGCATCGTCGGCGCCGGCGTCGTCGGCGATTTCGCAAACCACCCGGCGGCTGCCGGCGATCGACTGCGCCAACGGCGCGTGCGCGGCATCGGCGAGAATCAGGCCGCACCCGGAGTGATCCAGCATGTAGGCCAACCGGGCCTGCGGATAGTTCGGATCCAGGTTGACGTAGATGCGCCGCAGCGCCAGGGCCGCGAGCATCGCCGCGACGATCTGCGGCCCCTTCGCGAACAGCAGGCCGATCCGTCCCGACTCGCCGCTGCGCTGCAAGATCGCGCGGTAACGCCGCTCCAGCTGGGCCAAATCCCGATACGTCCAGGCCTCACCCTCGCTGACCAGAGCGACCGCATCACCCGCTTCGGCCATGTTCCGGCGCACGGCCGCGAGCAGTCCGTCGTCGCCCTGCGCGATGGTGGCCAGCGCAGGCGCAGCGAAATCCTCGCGCGCGGGAACCCGGCCCGCGAACGCCCCATGGGCCGTATAAGGCTGGTCGGGGCGATCGAGAATGCCCGTCAGCAGCCCGACGAACTCGTCCGCCACGTACTGGATCGTCCGCGCATCGAATAGATCCGGGTTGAACACCCAATCCAACTCGATTCCGTCGTCGCCCGGCTTGGCGTAGAGGCTGAGATCGAACTTCGCCGCCGGCGCCGCGCCCGCGGCGTACTCGCTGACGCGGCAGTCCGGCAACGCGAAATCGACCTTGCGATTGTTCTGCAGCACGAACCATATCTGGAACAGCGGGCTGTAGCTGCCGCTACGCGGGTGCCCGATCCGCGCCACCAATTCTTCCAGCGGCACATGCTGACGCTCGAACGCGGCCAGGATCCGGGCCTTGTTCGCTTGCAGCAGCTGCTCGAAACCCGATTCGGGATCGAATGCGTTGCGCAGCACCACGGTATTGACGAACAGCCCGACCATCGACTCGGTTTCGGCCATGTCGCGGCCGGCCACCGGCGTTCCGATCACCACGTCGCGCTCGCCGCCGTACAGGCTCAACAGCGCTCCGAACGCCGTCTCGAGGAACATGAACAACGTCAGCTTGCGGCTCAGGCAGAAAGCCTCGATCCGCCCGGCCAGCGCCTGCGGCACACGCGACCTGCACAACGCGCCGTCGAAGGTCTGCTGCGCCGGACGCGACTTGTCGGTCGGGAGCGAATGCAGTTCGGGAATGCCGTCGAGCTGCGAACGGCAGAACGCGATGTCCGCTTCCAGGTCTCCATCGCGCAGGCGCGCCTCCTGCCAGGCGGCCAGATCCGCATACTGCAGCGCGGCCGGCGAAGCATCGAGGCTTTCCGCGTTGCGGCAGGCCGCATAAGCGCGGCAGAATTCCTCGATGAGGATGCCCACGGACCACCCGTCGGAGACGATGTGGTGCATGTTGAACACGGCGACGTGCCGATCCTCGCGCAGGCGCAGCAGCGCGACCCGCAACAGCGCCCCTCGGGCCAGATCGAACGGGCGGCGCAGATCGGCCTCGATGATGCCGCGCGCCGCCTCCTCGCCCGCCCCGCCTTCGCTCAGGTCGATCCGCTCCAGCGGCGTTTCGCGGTCCGTGCAGATGCGCTGCTGCAGCTCGCCGTCGACCTCCAGGAAGTTCGCGCGCAGCACTTCGTGGCGGTCGAGCAAGTAGCGCAACGCCTGGCGGAAAGCCTGCGGATCCAGCGCGCCTTCGAACAAGAAGCAGCCCTGGATGTTGAACTGCCCGCCGTCCTGCGATTGCTTGTCCGCGAACCAGACCCGGCGCTGCGCGCGCGACAGCGGCAGTCGGCTTCGGTCGGCGAGCGCTTCCGGCCGCCGCCGCGCGGACGAGGCTCGCGCCTGGCGGGCCTCGACCTGATGCAGGTAGGCGAGAATCTGCTGCTTGTTCTCGCGAATGCGCCGCTGGAGATCGTCCGGGATTCCGCGCGCGGCCTTGTAGGCCAGCGCGCCCTCCTTCAGATAGAGCAGGATGTCGGCGGCAAGCGCTTCGTCGTAAATGTCTCTCGCCAACATCAAAACACTCCTTCTTCCATTTCGCCCTGCAGCGCTTGCAGGTGCCTGGCCTTGCTCCGCGACGCACGCATGGCGAGAGCATCCGCCAGCGCATGGGCGAAGCCCTGCACGGTCGGATGTTCCAGCACCTCGCCGAGGCCGATCTCGCTCTGGTCCAGGCCGAACTGCGCGCGCACGCGGCCCACCAGCCGCGTGGCCAGCAGCGAATTGCCTCCGGCCGCGAAGAAGTCGTCGGCGACGCCGATGTCCTGCACCGCCAGGACTTCCTTCCACAACGCCAGCAGCTCGGCCTCGGTCGCGTCGCGCGCGGCGACGATCCCGGTTCCCGCCGGATTCGCGCAGATGTGCGGAAGCGCGTCGCGCTGCAGCTTGCCGTTGGCGTTGAGCGGGATGCGCTCGATCACGGCGATGTCCGCCGGAACCATGTATTCGGGCAGCAGCCTGCGCAGATCCTGGCGCAGCTTCGCGACCGTATCCGCGGCCGGCGATGCGTCCGCCTCGGGCTTGAGCACCACGTAGGCGACCAGACGCCGGTGTTCCCCCTGCCCCAGCGCAAGCGCGACCGCCTCGCTCACCTCGGCCAACTGGCACAGGCGCGCCCGGACTTCGCCGAGCTCGATTCGGAAGCCGCGGATCTTGACCTGCTCGTCGGCCCGGCCGAGGAACTCCAGCTCGCCGTCGGCGCGCCAACGGACCAGGTCGCCAGTGCGGTACAGCCGCACGGCGCCGTCGCCCTCGCCCGCCGCGACGAAGCGGTCGCGGTCCAGCTCCGGACGCCGCAGATACCCCAGCGCCAGACCGACGCCGCCGACGTACAGCTCGCCCACGGCGCCCGCCGGCGCCGGCGCGCCCGCGCCGTTGAACACGCGAAGCTGCAGCCCCCGCACCGCCTGTCCGATGGGCAGATATTCGTCCGCGGCGAGCGCGGTGCGGCCGAACGGAAACAGCGTGCAGCAAACGGTGGTCTCGGTCGGACCGTAGCCGTTGATCACGCGCAAGTTCGGCAGGTTCCCGGCGATGGCCGCGACATGCGCGACCGCGATCGGCTCGACCCCGATCAGGGTGCGCTGCAAACGCTGCCCCGCGCCGCCGCCGCGGACATGCTCGGCGAATCGCTCCAGATAACCCGCATGGATGAAGGCGCTGGCGATGCGCCGTTCTTCCATCCACTGGAACAGCCGTTCCGGGTCCAGCCGGACCGCTTCGGGCACGATATCCAGGGTGCCGCCCCGGCACAGCGCGGAGAAGATTTCGTAGACCGAAACGTCGAAGCCGAAACTGCTCCACAGCGAGCCGTTCCACGGCCCGGCCAACGGCGCCAGCTCGTCCATGCGCTGCAGCAGGTTCGCCAGCCCGGCGTGCGCGACCACCACGCCCTTGGGCGTGCCGGTGGTCCCGGAGGTGTAGATGACGTAAGCCGGCGCATGCGGATCCGCCGCTGCGGGCGCCGGAGGCGACGGCGCCGACGCGGGCGCATCGTCGCGCTCCAGCACGATCCGCTCGCCGCGTCCCGCGTCGATCCGGCCCGCCAACGCGGGCTGCGTCAGCAGCACCGCGGCGCCGCTGTCCTCGTAGATCGCCTGCAGGCGCGCTTGCGGATGGATCGGGTCCAGCGGAAGGTAAGCGGCGCCGGCCTTGAGCGTCCCGAGCACCGCGACGATCGTTTCCGGCGAAGGCCGCATGTGCAGCGCCACCACCGCGCCGGGGCCGGCGCCGCAAGCGCGCAGGCGCGCGGCCAGGTCCGTCGCGCGCCGGTCGAGTTCGCGATAGCTGAGCCGACGGTCCTCCATGGCCACGGCGATCCGCTCGGGAGTCGCGCGCGCAGCCCGCTCGAACATCGTTTCCAGCCGCTCGAAGGCCGACGCGGCGACCGCGGCATCCGAGACGGGGGCCGGTGCCGGCGCCAGCGAGAACACCGGCGCATCGCTGCGTTCCAGTACCGACTCCAGCAACTGCATGAAGCTGTCGGCCATGCGCGCGACCGAGGCCTGCGCGAACAGGTCGCGGTTGTAGTGCCATTCCAGGCGCAGCCCATCCGGGTCTTCCTGGGCCAGCAACTGCAAGTCGAACTTCACCGGCTCGGTGGGATTGTCCAGCCGTTCGACCTCGGCGCCGATCAGCGCCAATTCGCCCTCGCCGACGTTCTGAAGCGCGAAAGCCACTTGCGCGAGCGGACCGTGCGCGCGGCTGCGCGGAATCCTGAGCCGGTCGATCACCGCATCGAACGGCACGTCCTGGTGCTCGAGCGCCCGCTCGATCATGGCCTTGTTCGCCGCGAGCAGCTCGGCGAAAGGCGGATTGCCGTCGATTCGCGTCCTCAACGCCAGGGTGTTGACGAACAGCCCGACGGTATCTTCGAGATCGCCATGGAGGCGTCCTGCGACGGGCGTGGCCACGACGATGTCGCGTTCGTTGGAGTACAGGCCCAGCAAGACGCTGAAGGCCGTCTGCAAGAACATGAACATGGTGGCGTCGTGCGCCTGGCTCTTCCGCTTCAAGTGCGCGAGCCGCTCCGGGCCCATGCGCCGATACAGCTTGCCGCCCGCGTGCGTCTGCTTCGGCGGGCGCGCCCGGTCCAGCGGCAGACTGTGCAGATGCGGCACGCTTTCCAACTGCGAGGACCAATACGCAAACCGATGGGCCCAGCTTTCGTCTTCGCCCTTCCGGTCCAGCCAATGACAGAAGTCGATGTATTGCACCCTCGGCGCGGGCCGGCCGATCGCCGCACCGGCGCGGCGCGCCGCGTAGCACTCGCCGAGCTCGCGCGTGAGGATCTCCACCGAACGCCCGTCGCAGGCGATGTGGTGGATGCCGAGGAAGATCGCTTCGACGCCGTCGCCCAGGCGCAGGGCCGACGCGCGGATCGGCGGCCCCCGCTCCAGATCGAAACGGCGGGCGTTCTCGCGCTCGAGCCGGCGCGAGAGCTCCAACTCCCTCTGCGCCGGCGCCAGCGCCGAGACGTCGTCGTACTCCCATTCCAGCGCGAACGGCGGGACCACGATCTGCCAGACCTCGCCGTCCACCGTCTGGTACCGGCTGCGAAGCGCCTCGTGCCGCTCCACCACATCGTCCAGCGCCGCCCGCAAAGCGGTCCGGTCGATCTCGCCCCGCACCAGGTAGGCGGCGACCATGTTGTACGCCGCGGCCTGCCGGTCGAGCTGATCGAGCAAGGCCATGCGCCGTTGCGCGGGCGACGCCGGCCTGCGCACGACCCGGCTGGCGTCGTCGAGACGGTCGATACGCTCGCCGCGCCGAGCATGCGCGGCCAGATGGAGCAGCAATTCGCTCTTATGCCCGCGCAGCGCCGACAGCAGCCCGGCGCTCGGCGGGGCGCCGTCGAAATGCACGCGAAGTTCGCCGCCGGCCACGGAAATCCTGATGCCCTCGTCGAGGCACCGGCGCAGCAGCGCCTGCACTCCCGAGGTCGGCTCCGGTGCGGAGCGCTCGCCCGACGGCGGCAAGGTTCCGTCCGTCCTCATGTTTCTACGGTCTGCATGAGCAGGCTTTCGACCACGCGCCCGGTGCCGCCCTCGACCGAGACGATCCGTCCGCCCTCGAACTTGACCACCTTGTCGGCGAGGTGGAAGTAACGGTCGTCGTGGCTGATGACCACCATCGTCTTGCCCGCACGCTTCATGTCGGGCAAGAAGCTCTTGTAGAAGAACTCGCGGAACTCCGGATCCTGATCCGCGGCCCACTCGTCGAAGACGTACACGTCCGAGTCGTCGAAATAGGCGACCAGCAAGGCCAGCCGCTTGCGTTGCCCGTACGAGAGCTTGGTCGTCGACAGGACGCCGCCGCTGACGCCGACCTTGTCGCTCAGCCGCAACCGGTCGATCATCGCGGCGATGGCCTCGTCGTCGACGCCGCCGCCGCGCTTGGGGAAGATGCTCTCGAACAGGTGATAGTCCTGGAATACCGCGGAGAAACGCTGGAAGACGGCGCGGGGATCCGCCACCGGCTTCCCGTTCACGCAGACCGCGCCGCTGCGCAGGGGATAGAACCCCATCAGCACCTTCGCCGCAGTGGTCTTGCCGCTGCCGTTGCCGCCTACGAAATAGACGATCTCGCCCTTGCCGATATGCAGGTCGAGCGGCCCGACGGTGAATCCGCCCTCTTGGTCGGCGATCTCGTAGGCGAACACGGCGCGCTCGAACGCCAGCGACGAGAACCCTTCCGACGCCGCCGGCGGCGCGTGCGCCGACGCCGCTCCCACCGGCAGCTTGAGCTCGCCCAGCCGGGACAGGCCGATCTTGGCCGAATGGATGGTGCGGAACGAATTCATCAACAAGGTCAGCGGACTGATCATGTAGAAGATCACCAGCACGAACGACGAGATGACCGACCGATCGGTCACGCCGATGTGTCCCGCCGCGAACAACAGCACGCCAACGCCGATGAAGATCATCGCCAGGCTCCAGTTGCTCGACATGTTCCAGAAGAACTCCGCCTCCACCGTGGCGTTGCGGTAGTCGACGGCGTGCGACTGGATGTCCTTGTTCAAGAACGCGTCCGCGCGCTCCTCGTGCAGCTTGAGCTCCTTGTTGCCTTCGACCACCGACTTGTAACGCTTGAACAGCTCGTCCTCGGTCCGTCTGCGCTCGACGAACTTCCGCTCGGCGCGGTCGTTGATCACGAACTTGGCGACCAGCAAGGCGACCAGCAGGAAGAACAGGAAGATGCCGAACAAGCGCGGCGAGACCGTGCACAGGTAGACCAGGCAGGCCGTCGCCACGGTGAAATTGAAGACGTAGGTCGGCAGGACGATGATCAGCTCGTGCACCGACGGCACGTCCCGGGTCAGCGCGGTGTAGAGCCGGTGGGTGCCCAGCGCGTCTATCTCGCGCACGCTCAGGTTGCTGATGCCGCGCACCAGTTCCTCGCGCAGACGGAAGAAGGTCTTGGCGCTCAGTCTCGACAGCAAGGTCTGCGACAACAGGCTCACGCAGATCATCAGGATCAAGGCCCCCCCGAAGACGGCCGCATCGCCGAGATGGGCGGAGTTCGCCTGAGCCTGGCGGTTGATCAGGATGAGCAGCCAGATATTGGTCGCGCCCGCCACCGCGCTTATCGCGCTGATGACGGCGATTCTCAACCGGCTCTTCTTGATGACGTCAAGGATCATTTCCGTTTCCGATAGGGGATGGCCGGCGGCGCGCTAAAGATCGATGTAGCCGGCATGGCGCTCGCTGTCGGCGAACCGGAGCCTGGAAAGCAGTCCGGACAGCTCCGACCGCCTGTCGACGAGTTGCGCCTGCGCCCGCGCCGTCGTATGGGCGAACATCGACTGCAGGTCGATTCTTTCGCCGAACTCCGCCTCGATCCGCGCCGCGAGCTTCACCAACCGGATGGAGTCTCCCCCGACCTTGAAAAAGCTTTCGCCGACCCCGGCTACGGACGTGCCCAACACTTCGCGCCACAGCCCGAGCATCCGCGCCTCGGTTTCGGTGCGCGGCGCCTCGCCGGCCTGCGCGCGCGGCGGATCCACGAACGTCTGCGCCAGGGCGTCGCGGTCCGTCTTCCCGTTGCTGGTCAGCGGCATCCGCTCCAGGCAGACGAAATGCGCGGGCATCATGTAATCCGGCAGCGACTGGCCCAACGACTCGCGCAACGACTGCAGCAGGCGCTCATCGGCTTCGGCCTGCTCCGCCGGGTCGACCCTGCGGGTAACCAGGCAAGCGACCAGCAGCTTGTCCTGCGGGGCGCGCGGGTCCGCGCGCGCGATCACGGCGCAAGCCTCGACGCCATCGTGCCGGGCGATGCCGGCTTCGATCTCCCCGGGCTCGATCCGGTGTCCGCGGATCTTCACCTGGTGGTCCTTGCGTCCGAGATACTGCAACTCGCCGTTGCCGGCGAAGCGCGCCAGGTCGCCGGTGCGATACACCCGCTCGCCGACCTGTTCGCAGAAGACGAAGCGCTCGTCGGTCAGCTCCGGACGGCCGAGGTAACCGCGCGCCAGGCCGGCGCCCGCCAGATGCAGCTCCCCGCTCGATCCGGCCGGCAGCAGTCCGCCGTCTTCGCCAAGCACGTAAGCGCGCTTGTTGTGGATCGGCCGTCCGATGCTCTGCGGGCCGTGCTTGCGCCGTCTGGCGCAGGTCGAATAGGTCGTGTCCTCGGACGGGCCGTAAAGGTCGAAGATCTCGACCTCGCGCGACTCGCAGATCGCATCGACGAGCTCCTGGCGCAGCAACTCGCCAGCGAGGTTGATGCAACGCACCGTCGCCGGGATCGACCCGCTCTCCAACAACGCGGCGATGGCCGACGGCACGGTGTTGATCAAGGTCACCGGGTGCCCGACGCCGTCGCGCAGCGCCAGCACGTTATCGGCGAGCACGACGCTTCCGCCGGTGGCCAGCGGGACGAACATCTCGAACACCGACAGGTCGAAGCAGACCGAGGTGGCGGCGAGCACCGCCCGAAGATCCTCGCGGTGGTACGTCTTGGCCGCCCAGTCGAACAGGGCGACAGCGTTGCGGTGCTCGATGACGACGCCCTTGGGCTGCCCGGTGGAGCCGGAGGTATAGATGACGTATGCGGCCTGCTCCCCGGCGCGGCCCAGCGGCGCCGGATTCGCGCTGTCGCCGGCCGCAGCCGCCTGCGACAGCAGCGCGTCCACGTCCAGGCGAGTCGCCGCCTGCGGCAGCCGGGCCAGCCCCGCCGCGTCGGTCAACACGACCGAGCTCGCGGAATCGTCGAGAATGTAGTTCGCCCGCGCCGCCGGATAGGCGGTATCGATCGGCACGTAACACGCGCCCGCCTTCAGGATTCCCAGCAGCGCGACGATCAGCGTCGGCGTGCGCGGCAGGTAGACGCAGACCGGCTGTTCCGGACGCACGCCCAGGCCGATCAAGTGATGCGCGACCCGGTTGGCCAAGGCGTTCGCCTCGGCGTACGTCATGAACTCGCCGCGCCATGCGATCGCGGGCGCGTCCGGCGTTGCCGCGGCCTGGCGTTCGAAGCAGTGATCGATGCACCCCGGCATCGAGATCTCGACGCGGGTGGCGTTCCAATCCATCAATTGGCGCTCGCGCTCGGCCGGCGTCAGCAGGCTCAAGGCCACGAGCGGACGCGCGAAGTCTGCGGCCGCCTGGCGCAGCAGATGGTGCACGCGATCGAGCGTTTCTTTCGCCGCGGCCTCGTCGAAGTATGCGCAGTTGTAGTCCAGGTGCAGCGCGATGTCCTGGCCCGCGCCGTAATCGCACAGCACGAACGTCGCCGGCGCGCGCTCCCGGTTGTGGGTCAGATAATGCGTTTCCACGGGCTTGCCGCCCACGGTCAGGCCGAAATCCAGGCTCTGGTAGTTGAACGCGAGCTGGTGGATCGATTCGTTCGAACTGCCGTCGCGCTCGCGCAGCCCCCGGATCAAGTCGCCAATCGGAAATCGCGAATGGCGATGGTCCCGCTTCTGGTCCCGCGCCACCAGGCGCACCAGATCTTCGAACGATTCGGCGTCCCCGGCGTTCAGCGGACAGGCGTTGACGTTGACCAGCGAACCGATGATGTTCTTGTCATTCGCGCTGCGGCGGTTGTGCACCGGCGAGCTGACGACGACATCCGCGCAGTTGCAGGCACGGGAGAAGTACACGTACAGCACGGACAAGAACGCAGCGGTGACGTTCGCGCCGACCTGCGCCGACTGCCGCTTGAGCGCTGCGAACAAGTCCGCGTCGATGACGGCGCTGACGCGCCGGCTGGATGCGCGGTCGTCCGGGCCGCTCCCCTCGCGAGGCGTCAACAGCCGCGCGGCCGCGGACGGACGGTGGCGGCCGAGCCAGTAATCCAGGTCGTCCGCGCTGGCGCGGCTGCCGCGATATCCCGACTGCCGGGAGACGTACTCCAGGAACGACGGAAACCGGACGTCTTCAGGCGCCAGCGTTTCGCGATCGACGCGCTCGTAGAGTTCGATGAATCGCTGCATCTGCAGGGCGAACCCCCAACCGTCCATCATCAGGTGGTGGGCCTTGGCGAAATACCAGTATTCGTCGGCCGATACCTTCAGCAGCGCGTCCTGGAAAACGCTGCGGGACAGGTCTTGGAAGGCCTCCTCGAACCGCGACTGGATCCACTCCATCGCGCGGCCGCGCGGATCGGCGCAAGACGAACAATCGACCAGGTCCAGCGGTGGGAAGACCGGATCCGCCAGCGCCTGGCGGCATTCGCCGTCGCCGTCCGCGAAACGCAGGCGGTAGGCGTCGTTGCTGCGCAGGAGAACGTCGCGCGCGCGCGCGAACCTCGGCACGTCCAGCTCGCAGAAATACTTCTGATAGCCGCCGATATTGTTGACGGCCTCCCCGAAGAACTTGCCTTCGAAGTAGATGCCTTCCTGCGTTGGCGTGAGTCCTTGCATTTCCCCTTTCCATGGAGCGAGCGTTTCTTCCGGCGCCGGCGCGTCAACGCCGGATCGATTTCTTCAGCAACAGCGAAGAGATGGTGTCGTCGCTGTTCCCGTCGACGATCCGCGCGTCCTCGATCGTGAACCTGCTGACCATTTCCGCGCAGATCACGGTCGGCTCGTAGATCACCTTGCGAGGGCCGACCGAAGTCCGGCAGATCACCTCGCAATCGTCCTTGGCGGTTTCGTAGATGTTGTCCAGGATCGCCAGCTTCGGCTTGGCCAACAGGGCGATGATGATCACGTCGTAATCGCCGACGTCGTAGCTCGCGTTGTCCTCGTGGAGGACCCTGATGGACCTGCCCAGGCCGAGCTCGTCGATCAGATCGCGCGACACCTTGACCGCATCGGCGGAGACGTCCAATCCGTCCACCGGAACGCCGAGGATCCGGTGCAGCCATATCGCGCTGATCGGGAACGGCCCGGACCCGATGAACAGCGCGCGCTTCGGCGAGCGCGACCTGAGCATCGACGTCTCGCGCTTGAGCAGGCGCTGGAATCGGTTGTTGAGCCGATAGTCGTGCAGGGACGACGCGCCGCCGTTGCACAACCGCCAGGAGAATATCTGCTCCAACGCAGTTTCCCACGCGCAATAGGCGTCGTTGAGCAGCTTGATCTCGTCCCCTTCCTTCCTGAGGTCGAGCATCAGCCTTTCCGCATCGCTGGCGAAGAAGATCTTCGACTCGATGTGCTCGATCAATCCGTCCAGGATGTGGAAATTCCCGCGCGGGTTATCGAGCAACTCGCGGTGCGATCTCAGCAGGTCGGCGGCTTTGTCGACCTGCGCGTGAAATGGCGCCTTGCACCGGATTACATCGTCCAGTCTTGCCAGCATCGAACCTTCGTCGGACACGGCTTCTTCCACCGCGTCGACTTCGCACTCTTCCACCCGCATGGCGTTACTCCTTTGCGCATGCCGACAGGCAGGAACTCACCCGTCTCAGCAAACTAGGTGCATTCAATTGCCTTGCATACGCCATCGTCGCCGCAGGCGGCGACAGCGGAAATTACTTAGAGCTGGGTTTCGCCGACGACCAGAGCCTGGTCGCCGTCGTTGCGCGGCACCGCCACCTCGCCGCGACTGCTCGCGACGGCGGCGGCCCGGCCCGGCAGCTGCGGCGACATCGCCACCACCGCGATTTTCTGTTTCCTCGGCCCCAGGACCAGGACGATCTCGCGCCCGTTGCAGGACACGCCGCGACAGATGAACGATGCGTAGTCGTCGGAACTCTTGGAGTAGTCCAGGATCTGGCCGTCGGTTTCGATCGTTCGCAGCTGCGCCGCTTCGGGAACGAGCAATTGGATCACCGATGCTCCGGCGGGCGCATCGATGCGCACCGTGACGCGTCGCTCCTGCGGCGATACAGACGTTTCCGCCACCACCGTCAAGGCGGCCGCCGGCAGCCCGGCCGAGGGCATGGAAACGCTATGGAATCGCGTCTGGTTCCAGGCAAAGACCGGCGCGAGCGCGACATCGCCGCCCATCGCCTTCAGCACCTGGGCGGGCGGGCGGTTCGAAGCGTTCCCGACCGCCATCACCGCCTTGTCGCCGGTCTGGATGTACATCACGTTGAGCGGCTGCGGATGCTGTGCGCTGTAAGCCGGCGCGCGCAGCGCGAAGAAGGCGCCTGCCGCCACCGCCGCCAGCAGCGCCGCGGTCGCGAAGGCATGGGCCCGCGGCGCATGGACCGATGCGGCGAACGGCAGGGCGAAGGTCGCGGCCAATGCGAGCAGCGCGCCCATCGCCACGACGCCGGCGACGCTGTTGAAGCCCAGCATGACCTCGATCAAGTGGATCGCCGGGAACAAGAAGACGAAGCCCACCGCGGCAGGAATCGCCAGCAGCCACAGTCCGCGCGGCTCTTCGCCGGAGCGCGGCAACGCGGAGGCGATCAACGTACACACCGCCATGGCCGCTGCGGGCAGCAGGAAAAGATAACTCGCGCCGGGCGCCGCGATCGCCGCTGCGCAGGCAGCGAACGACCACCCCCAACCCAGGCCGATCCACAGGCGCAGCGGATCGCTGCGGCGGGCCAACTGCCTCAGCAGCGAAACGACCGCGATCAGCACCGCGCTCCACAACAGCACGCGGTTGAAGGGCTGACCGCTGGCCGCCCAGGCGCGACCCGCACCGTTGAACAGGGAAAGCAGGTAGGTCAGCGCATAGGCGACGACGCCACCCACGACAGGCGACAGCACGAAGCCGACGATTCCGCGCGCCACGCCGCGTCCGGCAAGCGCCCCGCGCTTGCGCAGCCTCAACGCCGCCGCCGCGAACGCGAGCAACAGGCCCACGGCGATGAACGGGCCCCAATGCGTCGGCCATTGCAGCACGCCGAAGCCGAGGACATCGCTGTAGACCGCATCGCTGGCGGCGCCGTCGGCGCGCAGGTCGGCATCGGCCAGACGCTTCAACAGCTCATGGATGTTGTCGCCCTGGGCCTGCAGGGTGCCTGCGTCGATATGCCGCAGGTTGTCGAGTGGCGTGTGGTAGTAGGATGAGCCCTCACCGTTGGCGAAGTTCAGTCCTTGCAGGCCGCGCGACTTGAACACGCTCAGGTCCGTGTCGTTCGGCATCAGCCCGTAGGCGGTGGCGAGCAGGGAACTGGTCAGCGGCCGTTTCGCCGCAGCCGCGAACTCGCCGATCAGCTTGCCGTTGGCGCGTCCGGTCTCGAACAGGATGCTTTGTCCGGACGTTCCTCTGGCCTCGACATTGACCACCGCGACCACGTCGCTCATCCGCGGGTGATGCGAAGCGAACGCCTGCGCACCCAGCAGGCCCGCCTCTTCGCCTTCGGTGAACAGGAAGACGATCGAATTCTTTCCGGCCGGGCGCTGCTTCAGCAACCGCGCGGACTCCACCATGATCGCTACGCCGGCGGCGTTGTCGCTGGCGCCAGGGCCCGCGGGAACCGAGTCGTAGTGCGAAGCGACGAGAACCGCCTTGCCGGCGGCCGATCCCTCGCTGACTGCGATGATGTTGCGCACCCGCGCGCAGGTACGCATCGCCTCGCTGCACGACGTGGCCTCCTGGACTTCCGGCCGGTACCCCGCCGACTGCAACGCATCGATAAGACGTTGCCCAAGCGCGCGATTGGCGGCGCTGTCGACCGGGTGAGGCTGCTGATCGCCCAGCAGGACCGGCAGGAATCCTGCGGCCCGCTTCGCGGAAAAATCGTTCGGGCCGGCGCTTTCTGAAGCGCCCGCGGCATCCAGGCGCCAACGCGCGAAGATCGCGACGACGAGCAGCAGAACGAGTACGGCGAAGAACGCATATCCATGCCTGGACCCACCTTGGGACGCTTCCATTCAGCCCTCTCGTTTGCAGCCTGAAGCACCGTTTTTTGTGCGAACGATCGCACAAAATTCTGCCTGCTCCCCAAGGATTCTTTGCAACGCCGAACCGACGACCATCACACTCTGCAGCGCGACTTCGTTAGCAAAAATAGGTGATCGGTGGCTTGTTCCGAACGTGCTTTTTCGATGCAGCGGCCGGATGCTAAACCAGTCCAGAACACTCCCGCAAGAGTCGACGCGCGATGTTCTCGCAGCAACGAACAACAATCGCGGCGACTGCACTCTCTTCGCCCCCAATTCATTTTTCGCACCGCGTGCGCACGCTCGCCGACTCTGCCGACCAAGCGTAAAACAAGCAAAAAAGGCTGGAAAACGCCCAATTTCGTCACTCGCAACCACACCGCGCTCAACGATGCCTGCACTCGCATAGACGCACATCGACTCGAGCAGCAACGATGCATCCGGTGTTTATTTGTACGCGTGATTCGCGAGAACACGGCCGCCGAATCAATCACCAACACGGCCAAACGTTCGAAAAGTTACATCTGAGCAACGCATCACTATTCAGCATTCACTTGATGCTTACTCAAATCACCATTGTTGCTGTGCTATGCGGCACACTCGGGCGCAACCAATACATCCGCTCAACGTCCGGGTGCGGCCGTGCACGAATGGGCAATTGTTTTCCGGGGCTGTCGCCGACGATGCGACATCGGCTGAATGCGCGCTGCAATCAATCCGCGCGTTCTTCGGTCGCCTCCAACGGCAACCACAGGCAGGCCAAGGCGCCTTGCGCGTCCGCGCGCGCATTCAGCGTGACTCCACCATCGTGCGCCTCGGCGATGAGCCGGGCCAGGGCCAGGCCTATGCCTGAACCACCGGGCTTGGTGGTGAAGAAGGGAACGAAGAGGTTTTCGACCGACGCCAACCCTGGACCGTCGTCCTCGATCTCGATCCGGGCGAGTTCGCCTTCCCGGCGCCAGCGCAGGCGCACACCGCCGCCCGTCGCCAGCGCAGCGTCCACTGCGTTGTTCAGCAAATTTATCAGAGCCTGTTCCAACTGGTCCGGATCGGCGCGCATGCGCAATGCCCCGGCGGTTTCCACCTGGATCGACAAGCGCTGCTCCAGTCGCGACAGCTTCTCCGCCAGCGCCGAAAGCTCCACCGCCTGCTTCTGCGGCGCCGGAAGCCGAGCCAGCTTGCTGTAGCTGGAAAGGAAGCGCGACAGCGACTCGGCGCGGTGGCCGATCACCTCCAGGCCGCTGAAGAAGTCCTCGCGCCATCCGGCCGGCAGCGGCTCGCGCGCCACCATGTTCGACATGGTCCCGGCCATGGATCGGATCGGCGCGAGCGAGTTGTTGACCTCGTGACCGAGTACCATCAACAGTCGCTGCCAGGCTTGCCGCTCCTCTTCGCGCAGCACCCGCCCCACATCGTTGATCACCAGCAAGTGGCCGCCATGCCCGCCGCTGCGCAACGGCGAGTGCAGCACTTCGAAGCGGCCGGTGCGCGCCGGGAACGCATGGGTGAGGACATGCGTGACCGGACCTTGCATCCACACGGCCAGCCCCAGTTCTGCCGCGCTCTGGCCGAACGGGCTGTCGTCCTGCATCCCGAGCAATCGCCGTCCCGCCGGGTTGGCCAAGCGCAAACGCATGTTTTCGTCGAACGTGAACACCGCGCTGTTGAGCGACGACAAGGTCTTACTCAACAAGTGGCTGGATTCCTCGAACTCGACCCGTTCGCGCTGTAGCCGCTGCGCAAGAGCATTGAAATCGCAGACCAGGCCGCCGAGCGCGCCGTCCCGGGCTCCGCGCAGGCTGTAGTCGCCCTCCCGAAGCGCTTCCAGCAGGCCGCCCAGGACGTACAGCGGAAACACCAGCCGACGGTATAGCCAGCGCGCCAGCAGCACGGTCACGACGATCGCGGCGACGCAGAGAATCCAACGCAGCGTGCTGTCGCCCTCTCCGGCCACCGTCAGCGCGACCGCAAGCGCCACCCCGGGCAGCGCCACCAGCAGGCTCCCGTACAAGGCCGTCCGCTCGAAGCGCCGCATTCCGCTTGCGCCCGGCTCCACCGGCTCAGCCCGCCTGGGCACTTTCGCTCGTCGGGCGCAGATCGTGCTTTTCCAGGCGCCGATACAGCGACTGTCGGGTGATTCCCAGGGCATCGGCCGCGCGCTGCAGGTTGCCGTCGTAACGCTCGACCGCCCGCTGTATCAACAGCGCCTCGGCCTGTTCCAGAGTCGCATCCTCGATGTCCGGCAACCGCGGCGGCGGCGCATCCATGCCGAGCACCGCGCTGGCGACTTCATCGTGTTCGGCCAGCAATGCGGCCCGCTCCATCAGATGCTCGAGCTCGCGCACGTTCCCGGGCCAATGCCACGCGCTCAACGCGCGCTCGGCGGCGACCGACAGTCGCAGGCCGTCGCGGCGATAGCGCGCGGCGCTGCTGGCCAGAAACGCCCGCGCCAGGGGCACGATGTCCTCGCGTCGCTCGCGCAGCGGCGGAAGCGGAATCTCCAGGGTATTGAGCCGGTACAGCAGATCGCGGCGGAAGCGGCCTGCCGCCACTTCCGCGACCAGGTCGGCGTTGGTCGCGGCGATCAGCCGCACGTCCACGCGCTGCGTCCGCGAAGAACCCAGCCGCTCGAATTCTCCGTCCTCCAGGACCCTGAGCAGCTTGGGCTGCTGCGACAGCGGCAGATTGCCTACCTCGTCGAGGAACAAGGTGCCTCCGTCGGCGAGTTCGAAGCGGCCGACGCGTTCGTTCTTGGCGTCGGTGTAGGCGCCGCGCGTGTGGCCGAACATCTCGGACTCGAACACGCTCTCGGAAATGCCGCCCATGTTCACCTTGACCAGCAGGCGCGAGGCGCGCCCCGATCGCCGATGCAGCAACCGCGCCGCCACTCCCTTGCCGGTGCCGTTCTCGCCCAACAACAACACGTTCGCGTCGCTGCGGGCGACCCGTTCGATCAGCGCCATGGTCCGGCGCATTGCCGGCGATTCGGCCACCACGCCCTCGTCGCCCTCGTCGCGCAGCAAGGCGTTTTCCGCTTCCAGCCGGGCCCGCTGCCGGGCGGCCTGGCACAGGGCCATCTGCGCGCGCAGCACCTGCAGCAGGCGCGCGTTGTCCCAAGGCTTCTCGATGAAGTCGGCGGCGCCGCCGCGCATGGCCTCGACCGTCAGCGACACGTTGCCCCACGCGGTCATCGCCACCACCGGCAGTTCGGGAACGGCCTGGCGGAGCTGGCGCAACAGAGCCACCCCTTCCTCGCCCGAGGTGCTGCCGCGCCGATAATTGCAGTCGATCAGGGCGCAATCGAATTGATGCTGACGCACGGCTTCCAGCGCTTCGGCAGGGCTGGCGACGCCCAGGCTGGCGATGCCTTCGGACTTGAGCAACAGCCGCAGCGCCTCGCGTACGCCGCTCTCGTCGTCGGCCAGCAACACCATGGGAGCGATCTCGCGCGTCATCCGGTACCCGCCTCACTGTGCGTTCGCGCCGATCTCCCGACGACCGCGTGCGGAAGACGTTCGGCCCCGCCAGTATAGCGACCGCCATCCGGCGGGTGCTCAGGCGGCGCGACATCGCCGCCCGGGCTGAACAGGAGGGCGCCGGCATCCGCCGGCGCCCCGCGCTCATTCGCCGCGCAGCGCCCGCATCGGCGGGACCCGGCTGGCGCGCCATGCCGGAGGCAGGCAGGCCAGCAAGCCGGCCAACGCCAGGGTCGCGCTCACTCCGACCAGGACGGTCGGGTTCACCGCCTCGCGACCGACTTGCTCCAACACCGAGGACAGCAGTCGCGACATCGCCAGCGCCAGGCCGATCCCGCAGACCAAGCCGATCGCGATCTGCAGCAGGCCATTGCCCAGCACCAGCTTGATCAGTCCGGCGGTCGGCGCCCCCAGGGCCAGCCGCACGCCGAACTCGCGCTCCCGCGCGGCGACCGAAACCGCCATGACGGCATACAGCCCCGCCGCCGCCAGCAACAGCGCCAATCCCGCGAAGATGCCGACCAGCAACAGATTGACCCTCACTTCCGAGGTGGTCGCGCGGACGATGTCCGCCATCGTGTCGACGTTGTAGACCGGCTGGTCCTGGGCGATCTCGGCGACCGCCTTGCGCACGCCATCGCGATATCCGTTCGGATCGCCGTTGACCTTGATCGCGAAGCGCATCGGCTCGAAACGCCGGAACACCTGCATCACCTCGTCCTGGACCTGATTCAGCGGGACGTACAGCACTTCCGGCGCCTCGCCCAGGGGACCGAACTGACGCGTATCGCCGACCACGCCGACGATGCGGGCGGTCCACAGGTTGGCGCCGCTGCCGCGCTGGATGCGCTGCCCCAGCGCGCGCCCGCCGTACCGGGCCTCCGCGAACGCGCGATTGACGATCGCCACCGCTTCGCCGCCTTGCACATCGGTGCGTTCGAACGCGCGGCCTTCCAGCAGCGGCACGCCGAAGAGTTTGAAGAAGCCCGGGTCGATGCCGCGGTACTGCGCGCCGAAGTCCTCTCCGGCCGGCAGGTGCATATCCATGTTGAATTGGCCCAACGGACCGCCCGCGGGCAGATTGGTGGTCGCCGTCACCTCGGTGGTGCCCGGCAACAGGCGCAGCCTCTCCACCAGGCGCCGCGACAGTTCCTGCACCGAAGCGGTGTCCGGATACTTGGCCTGCACCGGCGCCAGCTCGAACGTCAGCACGCCCTGGCTGGCGAAGCCCAGCGGCACTTCAGACAGGCTGTACAGCTTGTGCAGGAACAGCCCCGCAACCGACAACAGCGCGGTCGCCATCGCGACCTGCGCGATCACCAGGATTCGCCCCAGGCGCCCGTTGTGTCGGCCGATGCCGGAGCGGCCGCCCTCGCGCAGTTCGTCGATGGTCGAGGTCGCGCGTCCGCGCCACAGCCCCAGCAACGTGGCCAGCAGTGCGCTCACCACGCCCAGCGCCAGGCCCAGCGGCCAGGACGCCAGGCTCAAGCGCAGGCCCCCGCCCGCCTGCCACTCGGCCGGCATGAAGCCCTGCAACAACGCCAGGCCGAGACTGGCCAAGCCCAGGCCGAGCAATGCGCCGATCACGCCCACCAACAACCCTTCGGCCAACGGCGGAAGCGCCAGGCGCAGGCCCGAAGCGCCGAGCGCCCCGCGCACGGCGGCGTCGTGCGAGCGCGAAAGCGTGCGCAACAGCATCAGGTTGGCGAGGTTCACCAGCGCGATCAGCAGCAGCAGCGACGCGCTGGCGAGGAACATCATCAGTACCGGCCGGCTCTTGGCGTGCAACACCTCTTCCAGTTCCATGGCCGAGAACTTGATCTGGTCCCAATCGCGATTGCCCGCGGCGGCGTACATCGCATGCAGGCGCATATCGACCTGCGAGGCCGCGCCGGGCACGGTGACTCCGTCGGCGAGACGGGCCACCACGCGATAGTTGGTGCCCTCGTCGCTGTCGGTCGGCAACGCGGTCGGCAGCATGATTTCGCCCGCCGCGCCAGGGATCGCGAACCCCTCGGGCAGAACGCCGACGATCGTGTGCGCGGCGCCTTCGACCTGCAGGGCGCTTCCGATCGCATCGTCTCTGCCGGCGAAGCGGCGCTCCCAGAAACCGTGCGTCAGGATCACGACGCGCGGCCCGTTCGGCAAGTCCTCCTGCGCGCTGAAGTTCCGCCCGCGCGCCATCTGCACCCCCAGCGTCGGCAGCAAACCGCGGTCGCCGCGCAGCGCCGACACGACTTCCGGCGTGCCGCTGCTGGAGATGTTCATCGTCGGCGAGTGCGCTTCGAACAGACCCAGCGACTTGATGCCGTCCAATCCGGCCAGATTCCGGTACTGCTCGGGCGAAGCCGAGCGGATCTGGCCGCGCGGCATCGGCCCCACCGCCACCAGGCGCGCCGGCTCGGCGAACGGCAACGGCTTCAACAGAACGCCGTCGATCAGCGTATACACCGCGGCGATGGCTCCAACGCCCAGCGCCAACACGCTCGCGGTCAGCAGCAGGAACCCGGGACGGCGCAAGGCTCCGCGCCACACGCGCCAGACTTCGTTGAGCAGAATGCTCATACGGCGGCCTCCCGGGGCTGGCCGATCAGCGCGTCGAGCCGCTGCTCGTCCTCGCGGCGCAGGCGTACGAAGGTTTCTTCGTCGACGATGCGGCCATCGAACAGGCGCACCTTGCGTTCGGTCAGCTCGGCGTAGCGGACGTCGTGGGTCACCATGCAGATGGTGGCTCCGCCCTTGTGCAGTTCGTCCAGCAGCGCCATCACCGCCTCGCCGTTGCGCGAATCCAGGTTGCCGGTAGGTTCGTCGGCCAGCAGGATCGCCGGCCGGCCGGCCAAGGCGCGGGCCACCGCCACGCGCTGCTGCTGGCCGCCGGACAGCTGCGCGGGATAGTGGCGCGCGCGATGGGCCATGCCCACCCGCTCCAGCGCCTCGGCCACGCGCGTGCGGCGCTCGTTCGCATTCATGTCGCCGCGGTAGGTCAACGGCAGCTCGACGTTTTCCTGCACGGTGAGGTCGCCGATCAGGTTGAACGCCTGGAAGATGAAACCGATCTCCGCGTTGCGCACCTGTGCGCGCGCCGAGGAGCTCAGCGAGGCCACATCGTGGCCGTTGAGCACGAAACTGCCGCTGGTGGCGGTGTCGAGCAGGCCGAGAATCGACAGCAACGTCGTCTTGCCGCAACCCGACGGACCGGAAATGGAGACGTATTCGCCTTTCTTGATCTCCAGGTTCACGTCGCTGAGGGCGTGCGTCTCCACTTCGTCGGTCTGGAATACCTTGCGAATGCCGTTGAGCGCGATGACTGTGTTGGTATCGTTCATGGACGGTCGCCTCTTGATGTTGTCTTGTCGGATTGCGTTGGCGACTCCGGAACGGCTCGGCCAGGACGCAAATTGGGAAATCCGAAGGGCAGTCTTTGCGCCTGCCGCCTCACTTCACGCGAATACGGTCGTACTTGTCCCACTGGCTGGCGTCGGAAAGGATGATCTGGTCTCCCACCTGAAGACCGCGCACCACCTGCACCCTGTCGACCGAAACGGCGCCGAGCTTCACAGGCACGCGCGAAGCGACCTTTCCGGATGCGTCGAGCCGGAACAGGCTGGAATCCCCGTTGGGCTGAGCCAACGCCGGACGGCCGACCGACAGCACGTTGCGCAGCAGCGAGATGCGGATCCGCCCGTCGACGGACAGATCCGGGCGCGCGCCATGGGGCAGCGCTCCCGTCAGGGTCACATCGACTTGCACGCTGCCGCTACGCACCGCCGGATCGATCCGCTCGACCTTGCCTTCGACCGTACCGTTATGGGTGTCGACGGTGACCGGCATGCCCATGGCGACGTCCTTGGCCTGCAGTTCGGACACCTGGAGCCGCGCGATCAGGACATCCGGCCGGGCCACGCGCGCCAGGTTCGTGCCGACGCTGACCTGCACGCCCTCCTGCACCACCACCTCCTGCAACACGCCGTCGATGCCCGCCTTCACGTTCAGCGCATCGGCCTGGCGCTGGCGCAGGATCAGGGTGCTGCGCTGCTGGTCGGCCCGCGCGTTCACCGCTTCCATCTGCGCCTTCATGTTCGCGAAGAATCCGTTCACCCGCTCTTGTTCGATCTTGACGCGTTCGCCCAACTGCTTGAAGACGATCTGCCCCTGGTCGTACTGCACCTGCGAAATCAATTTCAGTTCCACGGCCTTGGTATCGGCTTCGAACTTGACCTGCGCCGAGGCGTAATCGACCTGCGCCTGGGCCAGCCCCGTGCGGCGATCCAGCAGCGTCGAAGCGAGTTCCGCGCGCTTGGCTTCCACATCCGCCTCGGCCGCGGTCGCCTCGGCCTGCGCGTTGCGAAGATTGTCTTCGACCTCCGGATTGCTCAGCCGCATCAGCACCGTATCGGCCTTCACCACGGTCCCCGGCTGGACCAGAATCTCCTGGACCTGGGCAGCGGTGGCCGCGGCCAGCCAGCGGCTGGAGCGCGGCACCAAGGTTCCGCTCGCGCGCACTTCCAGCAGCATGTCGTTGCGCTGGACGGTACCGATCCACAGGCTGGAACGATCGACCTGAGGCAGCGCCGGGCCCAGGCTCCAGATCAGGCCGCCCAACAACACGACCCCCGCGGCGACCGCGGCCACCGTCATGCGGAGCCGGCGGCGTTTTTTCTCTTTCAATGTGTTGTTTACGATATCCATGCCTCGGATAAAGCAAGAAGCATGCCAGCACCAACACGGCAATAAAATATATAAAAATCAATCAGATAAAATCGAATCCGTGGCGGAATCGCGCGTGGCCGTCCGATAGCGGACGGCGCGGCCGAAGCGAGCATCGAATCCGGACGCGTCCCCCGGGGTGGCGACGGGCTTGCGCGTTGGCGATCAGATCGGCCGCCCTGAGCGGCCTTCCGGGCCGGAGCCTACGCCGGGCATCGCCCGCACCGCAGTTCGGTTGCGCCCTTGCTAGGGGCCTGCGACCGACACCGCATCCCGTCGGGCTTGGCGAGAGTTCAACAAGGTCGCCGACATCGCCATGCGCGGGGAACCGCAGGAACATCGTCGTGTCGGCAGCGCTGGCGCATTCCCCGCCACGATCGACCTTCGTCCGGCCGAGGCGTCCGATCGGACGCAGGGCCGGCCCGACCCGCCGCTCGCTGCGTCCTACGACGCGCGCGCCGCGGTCGACCCGGGCGGCATCAGGCTGAAGTCCAGCGACTGCTGATGCCGCACCTCCGCCACCTCGACGATCGCAAGCAGCAGGTTGACGGCGCGCAAGAAGGTTTTTTTAGCTCCAATCCAGAAGCCTCTATCCATGTCCTGCCAGGCTGGCGCTACCGTCCCTGTCACCAGGCGCTTGAGTCGATTTCGCAGCAGGTTATCCGGCACGACGAAGCATCGGAACCACCTTGGAATTGAGCCGCAGTCCGTCCAGATAGTCGGCCCACGCCTGCATCATCTTCTTTCGCTCAACCAAGCGGGCGGTGCGGTTGTAGGCGCGCCCGAGCGGATCCCTGACCGCATGCGCCAATTGCTGTTCGATAGCGAGCGCATCCGGTACGCAGTCTCGGCGACACCGCGCTTCTCCAACTTGCGCAAGGCTGCCAGCAGGGCCGGTGCCGTTACGTCCGTAATCGAGATATCGCCGATGCACGCCAGGTCCTTCTCGATCAAGCGACGTTCCCGCTTTACCGACGCGGGAGTCAGCCCTTCCCTGGTTCGCTTCTCCAGTAGTTCGATGGCGATCGCGCTAAAGGTGGGTTCAGCACGCTCGGTCTGCGCGGCGCGCTCGATACGAGCTACTTGGGCAGGGTTCGCGTCCCCGTTGACCAATGCCTGCAGCCGGTCCCGCTCGGCTCTCGCCTCCCGAGCGAAACGCGTTCGGACAACCACCGGACTAACAGGTCCCACCATCAACCTAAAAGTCAGCATATCTTATTTATATAAATTAATATCATCAAAGTTCATTTATAATATTACGCACAATATTACTCACATTTCCATGACCGCCACGTGGTGACACAGGGTTCAATTTCAGCGGGACACCAGCCACTCCATCTAACTTCACCGATGGCTGGACCGTCAATTCGCTCTGGCTACAATCGGTCCTTACCGACCTAGCAACTGCTCGCGGAATGCAGTCCGCCGCACCCGACCAATTCCACGGCCGGGTCAGTCAGAGCCCTAGAAGCGTCGAGCATGTAGGCCGGAAGCTCATAACGAAATGGCGATTCGTCTCACGAATCCGCGATAGCACTTCAGGAGACATATCCGCGGCATCGGCCTGTGGATCTGTTTAGCTATCAGCGCCACTTCCGAACTTTCGCTGGTCAAAGTCTGCAACGATACGACGGAGATATGGACGCGTAACGAGAAGACGCAAACTGGCCAAATGCCATCGATACGAACACCTGCCGAGGCGTCGCCGGCAACCACAGGGACACGGCAGCTTGTTCGCCACACGTGGACGGACACACAAGGCAGCCAATGCCAGCCTAGTGCTCGCGGGCGTGCTGACGCGCAGAAGCCGCAGGTAGTCTTCCAGAAGACCCGCACTGTAGTGCGGCAGTTCGTTGAACGGCCATCCGACGCCTCCCTTCCTGCGCCATGACGCAGCGTAAGCACCCTGCATCCACACCCTCTCGAACGCGTACTGCTTGCGCTGGGTTAGCATGGACGTCCCACCCTCATGCCTTGTCTCATGGATCGCGCACGCGAGCTGTTTGAACGATTGGAAGCTGGCGGACTGGCCGCACTCGACCGCCTCCTGGCTGAGGAAGAGCCGGAGAGCCTTTTCCTGGATTACAAGCGCTCCGCGACTCCCCCCGGGGGATCCAGGGCTTCATCGCAACGACCGCGAGAACCTCTCGAAAGCACTGTCTGGTTTCGCCAACTCCGAGGGCGCCCTGCTGATCTGGGGCATAGACGCACGTCGGGAAGCCGGAGCACAGCGTGAAGCCATGAACAAGGCACCGGTGGCTCAAGCGGCGGGCTTCCGCACGCTAGTTGAAGGAGCTCTGTCGGGCGAGTCCATTCCCGCACTGTCGAATGCTCGAGTCCTGCATATACTCGAAGGTGCTGGCCCGACTGGCTACGTTGTCGTACTTATCCCCCAGTCGATGATCGGTCCAATCCGGGCGACCCGTACGGATAAGTACCACCTACGCTCTGGGTCATCGTTTAGCATCGTTCCGCACGGCGTTCTTGCCGGCATGTTTGGGCGCGCACCTCAGCCAGTTATCCAACCCAATTTCATTGCCCATTTCACCCAGTTGACCGAGCGCCGTGATGGGATCTCGATTTCGTTCGCTGTCGCCGCTGGCAATTTCGGTGCGGTCCTTGCTAGCAGGGTGTTTTTGTCCGCATGGCTGGGCGAGTTCGCCCAGATTGAGAATGCGGTACATGTGCAGGTTCCGCACGCGGAGGCTTATGATCTACGCCGCGGCCGATTGCCAGGTTTCAGCGTCATCGCAAAGGACGGAGTTGAACTTGCGCCTGGCGGAATTGATGAGCTTTGCAGCATAGTTTTGACTGTCCCATCAACTACCGTCAATCCGTTCGCCTCGATTTCAACTTGGGCGCGCGCGACGCGCCGCCGGTGCGTTTCTCCATCGAGTTCAACGCGGACACGTTGAATGGACTAGCTGAGCGACTGGCCGGGGGACGCCTTCGGACGGACGAGATCTGGGAAACAGATACGCCTTTGATCTGATCGCAAGACAGCACACATGCGAACAGCTTGACTACGATTTTGGAAGCTCGCAAGCCAGGCATGCGGAAAGCTCGATGCACAAATGAAGGGCCGCATACGCCATACCTGAATCGATCCGTGCGCCCTCTTGATGCTGCCCAAAGTCTCCAAAGGCATGGACGGCGTCCAACAAGACATGGGTTCCCTTCGTGACGTACTTCGCACAGGGGGCACTTCTCTCACTACCAGTCATCAACTTCAGGAGAACCACTCGACGCCCCCCTTGGGGGAAGGTCGTCTCCCATTCATCAACCCTCAGCTCATTGTTTCGCTTCCATATCGACATCCAGCCCGAAGGAATTTTCTTGTTCGGAATCTCAGCCGCCCAAATTAGGTCGAACGCCTTGTCTACGATGCCACGCACGTTACTCAGAAAGACGTCGGGATGGTCTGGGAGCTCTTCGGCGCTGCGCTCAAGGTAGCGCTTCAGTGTTGAATCAATACCACTGATTGCCCCAATCCGTCGCTCCAGTACCCCTTTGAGATTCCTTTGGTAGGCATCAGTCGCACCGAACAGCCGCGCGAGCGCACTACCTTCGTTTGGCTGCTCATCAAGATACCTACGAAGCAACCGGCTCGGCCCTTGGAGCTTATTCCCCGCCGAGCGAACAAATCCTCGCTCAAGCAGCGTCTCGGCATCTCCGCTGGCAATGCCGGCACGACTAACGACATCCTCGTCCAGAACACGCCTCAGAAGATCTTGCGAAGAGGGCGAACAATCAAGCCAGAGTGCGTCCAGTTTGTCGAGCAGCGCTGGAAATGCGGAATTACACGCAGCATTAATCACTTCTGGACCAATGGCTTCCTTCGTGACGGCTCCATAAGTCGCGTTCAAGACGCCTAGCATCAAGACGGGGAATCCATTGCTCGCGTTCCAAAGCTCGGTCTCAGCACCTGGGCCGAGTTTCTGCGCAGGTACTGTCGCCAAAATGGCCCCTAAGTCTCTGTCATCGAAGCAACCTACACGAACTGGGGTTGGATCAAATATGTTCCAGAAATCGCTAGTCTGTGCATCGGGATTGCGGATAAGGTCACGCAGGGTGCGCCGACTGGCAGTGATCAGTCGCAAGCTTGATTTGAGCGCAAGTTCCCGCAACTGATCCCACAGATTGCGAGTCAGTTGACCATTGGATAGCGGCTTGTCAAAGCCGTCCATGATCAAGAGAACTTTGACATCTTCATCCTTGAGCAAATCCAGGACTTCGGCTATTTCCTGATAGGGATTGCCCTGCGGGTTCTTGAGATGATCCGCATAGACGGAGAAGCTACCCGCCAGCGCAGCAGACAACTCCCTCGCGAGGTTCTGCATGAAGATCTCGTCAGAACGCGGCGTCTGATGCCCAAGATCCCACAGTACAATCGCCGAGTAAGGCGAACCGATCCTTCGCAGTTGGTTCGCAAGTTCATGTAGAACGACTGTCTTGCCTGCGAATCGAGGGCCAACCATCTGCAAATGATCCGGGGTCGCCTTCGTCAGCGATCCAATTATCCTCTCCAGAATAGCTGCTCGCCCAAGCATAGGTGGAACTATCGTGCCCAAGATCGGAAATTGGCTGTCAGGCATTTTCTTCCTCGGCTTCTGTGCGAACGCGACTGGCAACCACGTCGGCATCCTGTTGTTGTTCGATCCAATCCGCCATCAGCGGAATGGTCAGGCGATACTCGCCATCGCCGATCTCGCCGGAAAGGTCAATTAGCTCCAACTCGCGCAGATAGGTCAGATCGGCATCCAGCGCCTCGTCATCGACATCAACACCCACCTGCGCCAACTGCTCTTGAAGGGTACCGAAGCCGATATGAGTTCCTTGCTTGAGGCTCCGCGCGCAAAGCAGCAGAATCATCTGCCGGCGATGACGGCCAGTCTCCGGGCCTAGGGCGGCGTAGTCCCATAGGCTTGCGAAATGCTCGTTGTCGCGCACCAGATTGGACGCTGCAGCGTTGACCACGCTCACTGTGATCGATCGGCTCTTAGCCTGCACCGCGTAGTCGAACACCCGGTTGCACAAACATTGCATCAGGTATGGATGTCGCGCCGTCACCTCGATCACCCGATCGACGGCCTCCTGGGAGAACGTCAAACGATCTAGGACGGGCTCCACTACCACTTTGCGCGCGCTTTCGGGATCCAGGGCGGTCACCGGAATGCTAGTTCCCAAGCCATACAACGCGGACCAGTACTCCTCTCGCAGGCGCTTGAGACGGCGTGATCCAGTCAGGATGGCCGAGAACTTCGGGTAGCTCTGAATTAGGAATCGGATATTCTCAGGCACCTGCGGTGACGTAACACCGTTATCGATGCCCTCCTGAAGCTTGTCGAACTCGTCGAGCATCAGCACCAGACCCAGGTTCAGAGGCTCCAGCGCGGCCAGAACCCCTTCCAGATAGTCGCGGAAGTCGGCAAAGGGTGACTCGGTACCGATGCCTTCGCGACAGGCTCGCGCAACCCCGAGCGCCGGCTTGCCGGCGGCAAGGATCTGCCCGTTGGGTAGCGGCACTTCGATACGCAACTTGGTCAACGGCGTGGCAATGCTGCGGGCGACCTCACGGAATACCTCCGCCGTAGGCACGCCGACCGCGTGCAAATCGCCTTCAGCTCCCTGCAGGCTGCAATAGACGGCCAACCAGCCCGGGATTGCTGATCGCCCCTCCAAGTGTTTAAGGATGGAGGTCTTACCCGCGCGTCGATTGCCTTCTAGCAGCACGACATTGCCATGGGTTGAGATCTGGCGACTGATCGTGGCAATCAACTCCTCACGACCATAGAAGACGCTGTGCCCGTGCTGCGGCTCTAGTGGGCTGCCGGTCACATAGGGACTACCGCCCAATTCGGGAGCAGGTGCGCCTGCGATTTGCTCGGTCTCTTTGACGCGGATCGCCAGTTCGATTTCATCCTCTACCAGTTGTCCCGACAATGCACGGGCCTGCCACAGCAGCCGCAACGACAGCCTACCGCCTCGCTTGGGCACGTCACCCCGCAAATGGACCGCAAACGCCCCGCGCTCGGTGAGATAGGCGACTTCCGCGACGCCCCAGTCAGGCTGGGTCGCCACGCGAACATTACGAAGCGGCAACGCGCCCGCGTTCTCTAGTTCGACTGAGAACTCGGCAAAGGTGCCCGCAACCAGGGAGTCGGGAGAGATGCGCACCCGCAACCCAACAGCGTTGACCAAGTCGGCCACGGCCGCGCGCAGCCATTCGCGCAATCGCTCGCCGATAGCTCGCGCTTGGGATTCCGTAGGCAGGTGACCAGTGGTCTGCTCCAGCACGGTCTGCACACCGCGCTCGGCCTCCTGCAATACGTTCAACAGTCCAGGTCCGGGCGGTATCTGGGCAACTCCCACCAGCGGTAGCAGGGTCTCTGTAAGCGGCTTCAGCCAACGCACCGCCTGGCTGCCCACTTGTTCCTGATCCAGCCAGCGTCGTGCCCTGCCGGCCAAGACCACAATAGACTCGAAGTGGCTAAGTGCCGGGGTATCGTCCAGTCCACCCACAAACTTGGGCACTTTGCCGTCTAAATCAGCGAGCCACCTTGTCAGGCGGTCCGATTCGTTGCTTTCAGTTGCCTGCGACAGGAAGGTAAGCGCATCGGTGCCGAATTCGCGGAACTGCGCAGCGGCACGGGCCTGCAATTGCAATGGCGGCAACGGGACGGGCAAGTTATTCAGCACCGCTCGATTGAGGTGCTGGATTACTGCGCCGCGCGATTGCGCCGCTAACCAGTTCTGGCAAGCGGGACTGGCCAGGTAGGCCAGCAAGAACCCAGCATCCAGCCTTTCTTGATCTACACGTAGTACGTAAAGGCCGCTTGCTGCGATCGAGCCGACCGCGCCATTTCGCACCAAGGCGGACTTACCGATGGTGCCTGACTTGGACAACAGTACGTCACCGGGCAACAGCGCCCAGCGCTGCTCCTGACTAGCCAACTCCGGCGTCAGCCAGTTAGAAACGCGACCAACCTTGCCTTGGCCCAGATCCTTGATGCGTACATACCCCGCAGCCCGCTCGAAGGGCGGCTCATCAATTAAGTCCGCAGACTTGATTGAGCGTCCCCCGAACACCTCGGCCACTTCCGACAGCGACACTAGCGCACTCGAACTGCCCGATGTCTCTTTGAGGCTGCCCAGCAGTTCATCCAGCCCACCCTTTTCGCGTCGCCGGGGTGACAAGTCCCAATCGGCGGCGGCGAGTTCATCAACACTTACCTCCCAAACGGAACGTGACAATACGCCAGTACCCGGCGCACCTTCAGAGATGCCGGGAGGCAGCTCACGCGGCTGACGCAGCTCGCCGCGAAACACTTCGCTGGCCAGTTGCTCGGCCAGTAGACTTGGAATCACTTGTCCCAATGGACCGGACCGCTGTCCCGGCCCCTTGTGTCCGGACCCGGGCACAAACAAGGCGCTGGCATCGACCATCCGCACCCGGCTGGCACCACCTTGCTTGCTCAGCACGAGCAGACTGCCCTTGACGCTGGTGTATGGCGCGATCGCTCCTGCTGGCAGGCCGATTACTGCCTCTACGTGACCCCGCTCCAATAAGTGGCGCCGGAGGTTACGGTCTCCGCCGCTCCGAAACAAAAAGCCCTCCGGAACTGCAATGACGGCGCGGCCATGCGGCCTTAGCTGCGACAACGCGTGCTGCACAAACAGCCCTGTGCTGTCGCTAGTCGGGATTGCAAAGTGTTGATAGCGCCATGGCTCACGGCTGATCTTGACGCCGATGGGCGGATTCGCCACCACCACATTAAAGCCCTGCCGGCTGGGACTACTAAGCGACTCGCGTTCCAGGCTGTTGCCGAGTTCAAGATTCGGGCTTTCAATGCCTGCGAGCAGCATGCGCGTCAAGCCAATCAGGAAGGCGCCGGCATTCTTCTCGATCCCCGCCACCTCCAGCAAAGCACCCGGTCGGCGCAGTTCCGTGCGGCTGCGCTCGGCTTGCTGCCAGGCGGCCACCAGAAAATTGCCGGACCCGAAGCACGGGTCATACACACGGTCCCCAGGTTGCGGGTTCGCTAACGCCGCAACCAGGCGGGCAATGTCGATTGGCGTGGAAAACTCGCCATCGCGGGCATCACCCGTTTCGGCCATTACCTGGTCAAATACCTCAAGTAGGGCGCGCCGCTCGCTCGGCGTCTCGAAGGGGACTTCGCCCACCCATCGAACTAGGTCGAGTAGATAAACGAAGTCCACCTTCAGCACACGATGCAAAGGGCCTGCTAAGGCGTGCAAGTAGGCCGCCATCGGATCACCTGCGTCACCGCGCAACCCTGTTACGTAGCGAGCAAGCTGGCTCAGCCGATCGGCGATGGACTGCGGTTGTTCGAGACGGGACCAGTGGCGCCATTGAAGCGCCAGTGGCAACAACGGGTGGTGCGAGCGATCCTCGAACGTCGCCATCGCCTCCTGCTCGGCGTCTCGCAGGTCGGTCAAGCGCAGTAGCAGGAACGCCGCGAAGACCTCACGGATGAACGACTTGGGCTCGCCCAACTTACCTCTGAGCGAATCCAAGGCCGCTACCCAATGTGCGGCACCGTCACGTAGCGACTTATTCACCACGATGCTCACAGCTCCCCGGCGAAGGCTTTGCGGAGGACAGCCCTGCGAAGCACTTCGATCTCACCGGGCAAAGACTCGGTTGCCAGTTGGCGCATCACATCGTGTGCTGCGTCCAGCCGGCTGACAATCCTTTCTTGCTCGGCCAAGGACGGAACCGGGATACTCACTTCCCGGAGTCGTTCACCCGAGATCTTCACCATCGTCTGGCTCGACCCAAGCGCGCGCGCTTTGATCTGTTTCCTGGAACTGGCGCTACGCAAGGCGTAGGCCATATAGCGCGGAAGGATCATCGAAGGGTTGACCTTAAGCTTGATGAGCAAATCTGGATAGATTAGCCGCTCCGTCGGCGCATCCATTGCTACCGCAGATAGCCCTACCAACTCGATGGTGTTCGCACGCGACACAAAAACGTCGCCCGCATCGATGCCGAACTGCTTGGCAACCTCCTTGGGCAGCGCGATGGCTTTTTGAAATTCGATCCCCAGGTCGATGCCTCGCACCGCTGTCAAGGTCAACACCGCACCATCGGCTAGGCCTTCAGTATCCTGAGCAATGGATCTTCCATTTCGAACTGTGGTGACAAGTTCGCCAACAGTGCGCGTTGCCCAGCCTTCGATGCACGTCACGTCGGGATGTAACTCCGACTCGATCAATGAGGCAGACAAGCATTGCTGCTGAACCCGTGAGGAACTCTTCAGTTCTTCAACCTCCCCCACCCGCTCCATGCATTCCTTAATGCGGGCGACGATGCGTCGCTGCTCTGGAAGCTCTGGATAAGAGAACTCGATGCCACGAATCGACTTGGCAGACAGGTGCTTGACCGTTACGAACGGCGTGGCTTCTTCGATTTCCTTGAGGTGAGTGTTGATTCCAAATCCAACGAACTCAGGGTCTATCTCGTCGGAGAAATCGACCAAACGACAGACTCGCTGATTCAACAGCGCCTCACCTCCACGCCACTCATAGCAGCGGAACTCGCCATCCATGCCTATAAGGCGGTCCCCTTCCCGGACAACAAAGCGTTCGTCATAGGCCCCGTTGTAGCGGATAACAGTTGCTGAGCCGTTCTTCAGGTCGCGGATCCGGATAAGCGACATCCCCGCAGATTCTGAGAAAAGAGCGGAATCGAAGGCGAAGCCATTCTGAACATCTAGAAGCTCACCGAGCTTTCTAGTTTTCCAACCTATCGGCTTCACTTGTCACCTTCCAGCAAAGATTCGAGTTCATCCAGGAGCTCAGAGATGCGCGCTTCCTTTGCCTTTATTGCCTGCACCAACCCAAGCGCTGGCTGGTGCTCGTAGTCATCCACCTTGTTCGGATTCTTGGCCGAGAGGTCGTAACCCTTGGCCACGATGGCGGCCAGCGGTACGGACCAGGAGTTGTCGCTCTCCACGCGGCCTTGCCACTTGGCCAGGAAGTCGGGCAGTTGGTTGCCTGCAATCGGCTTGCGCGTCTGCTTGAGCTCGTAGCCGTCGTTGGTCAGGTCGTAATACCAGACAGACTCCGTACCCGAACCGTCTTGCGCACGATCAAAGAAGATCACGTTGGTCTTGACGCCTGTGTAGGGCAGGAAACAGCCTGCTGGCAGCGACAGAATGGTGTGCACTTTGAACTGTTCCAGAAGCTCTCTGCGCACCTTTTGATCCGGGCCGCCACGGAACAGCACGCCTTCGGGAATGACCACCGCCGCGCGACCGCCCTTGGCCAAGTTGGCCATGATGTGCTGCAGGAACAGACACTCTGTGGCGCCGGAGCGGACACGGAAGTTGGTTTGCAGTTCCTGCGCCATCTTCCCGCCGTAGGGAGGGTTGGCAAGGATGACCTGGTATTTGTCTTTCTCAGCAACGTTCTGGCTGTGCACTTCCAGTGTGTTGGCCAGTTCCAGGCTGGCGCCCTCGATGCCGTGCAGGATCATGTTCATCGATCCCAGCAGGTAGGTCAGCGGCTTGAGCTCCAGGCCGTAGAGGGTCTTATGCTGCAGGTCGTCGAGTTGCTTGCCGCTGAGGGTACTGTTGTGGCGCAAGTAGTCCGCAGCTTCACCCAGGAACCCGGCCGTGCCAAAGCAGGGGTCGTACACATGCTCGCTGGGCTGTGGCTGCACCACTTGCACCATGGCGCGAATGATGTGGCGCTGGGTGTAGAACTCACCAGCGTAGCCGGCCGAGTCGGCCGCAACGCGCTTGAGCAGGTCCTCGTAGATTTCCGACAGCACGATGACGTCGGTCTCGCTGGAGAAGTGCAGCTTGTCCACCTGCTGCACTACCTTGGCAAAGCTCACGCCCCGGCGGCTGTAGTTGCGCACGTTGTCGAAGATGCGGCGAAAGCGCTGCGCCAGCGCGTCGTCGCCCAGGCCTTTGGCGGGGTCCGGGCTGGTGAGCTTGATCCACAGCTTCCCGTCGACGAACTCGAGCATCTCGTCGGGGTGGTCGGTGTCTTTGGCCCAATGGCTCCAGGCGTAATCACCCGTTAGGCGACGCTCGTAAGGTGTGTCGTCGAAGGCGGCCTCTTGCTCCTTGCGTGTCTCGGTTTCGTCAAAGGCCTTCAGAAAGAAGAGCCAGGCGAGTTGCTCCACGTAGTTGCGGGCGTCCACGCCCTCCGAATTGAGCTGGTCGCAGGCGTTCTTAACGATTTGCTGCACCTCGGTGCGGCGGTGGTCGGCCTTGTTCTTATTCACGTTCTGTCCTTCTTTTGCTATTGAGCCCCAGCGCGTTAAGCAGCCATGGGCACGTAAAGGTGCTGCTTCACCAGTTCGAGATCAGTTTTCAGCAGAACCGGACCGCCGTAGCGATTGGTAAGCGTGGTGAAGCTGCCGAACTGCTCGTAAAACTGCGGAGCGCTGTAGGTGCGAGCCTGCTCCAGGTCGTCGATGCCGAACAGCCGGTAGTGATCGAGCGCGGTCTGCCACAGACGGGATTTGAAGCGCTCGCTTTCAGGCAGCGCGGCTTCGCCCAGATGGGCCAGCAACCAGATCTGATCCTCGTCCCAAAGGCGGTTGGCGCGATCGGCCCTGTTGGGCACCCGCGGTAGCTGGAATCCGATCTTGGCGAGGATGTCTACGTCGTCGGCATCCGGGAGATCCAGGTAATGCCGGAATGCGGAGGGATAGATATCGCGGTCGCGCAGCGCTTCGCGAAGTTCCTGACGACTGCCCTTGTCAATCCAGATGCGCAGCAGCTCATCCATGCCCTTATGGCTGACGTCCAGGATGAACTCGCGCGACTGTTCGGCGTACTCCTCGAACGGAATCTTGCTGCCATCGGCTAGGCAAACGTAGCGGTTCTCGGCGGAGATAATGACGGACACGCCCTCGCCGATCGGCTTAGGCAGGGTGTCATCTCCACTCTTCTTCTTGGGCTTGCTGCCGGAAGGGGCCTTTTGGCGGTTTGCAGGATGGCCATCGAACTCGGTGTCTTCCAGCGCGCTGGCGCCCGAATAGTCGAAAATGGTGAAGTAGCGCTTGTTGATGTCCTCACACAATCGGGTGCCTCGCCCCTTCATTTGTTTGTAGAGGATGGCACTGCGCAGCGGGCGCATGAACACCACATTCTTGACGTCTGGAGCGTCAAATCCCGTGGTCAGCAGGTCGACGGTTACAGCAACGCGCGGATTGCTGGGACCGACGACCGCAAAGTTGCGTTCTAGTTGGTGGCTGTTGCGCTCAGCACGTGTGATGCGCGCAGCGTAATCGCCGTTGCCAGAGAGGCGGCGTAGCTCTTGCGCCATGAACGCCGCGTGGGTGTCATCCACACAGAAGACAATCGTCTTCTCGTCGCGTAGCTCATACTTGCCCAGCACCTCCCAGAGATCCTCGGCGATGGCGCGCGTACGGTCCGGCATGCGGATGTCGCGCTCAAAGTTGGCGGTGGTATAGCGCTTGCCGTCTGGGCCGGTATAGCCCTCCTCGTCGACATTCGTAATGCGCTCTTCCAACAGGTAGGGCACCAAGTAGCCATCCTCGATGGCTTGCTTGAGCGTATAGGTGAAGACCGGATCGCCAAAATAGTGCTGGGTGTCGCGGCGCTTCTCCTCGGTGGTAAGCGCGCGCTCACCCTCCTCTAGCTCGCGCGGCGTAGCTGTCAGACCGAGCTGTAGGGCGCCTCCAAAATGCTTGAGCACGCCGAACCAGTCACCAAAGCCGGAGCGGTGGCACTCGTCAACAACAACAAGATCGAAGAAATCAGGGTCGTAGTGTTCGTAGACCTTCTTGCCCTCCAACTCCTCGTCGAGGCTTTGGTAGTTGGCAAAGAACACTTTCCCCACCAGATGCTGGCCTTGGGCGACGGTGTCTTTGTCGATCTGCACGCGCTCGGCACCGGAAAAGGCGCTGAAGGCGCGGTAGGCCTGATCCTTGAGGCTGTTCCGGTCGGTCAGGAACAGGACGTGCTCGCGCTTAAGGGCCTTGCCATTCAACAGCTTCCATACCAGCTGGAAGATGGTGAAGGTCTTGCCAGTGCCCGTGGCCATGAGCAGCAACACGCGATCGTCGCCTTGCGCGAATTGCCACAAGGCTTTGTTGATAGCTACATCCTGGTAGGGACGCACGGCCTTGCGCGACACCTGATCCATGTGGTAGCCGGCGGAAAATGCCCCTTCCCAACGCGACCAATCGACAGCAGCCCCCATGCGGGCGACAAGCTCTTCTGGAGAGGGCGGCGCGCTCCGCGACTCGAACTCGCCGGTGTCATTGTCGGTCAGGATCCAATCACTGCCGTTTGAGGCAATTGAGAATCGCAGGGAGAGGCGACGGGCATAGCGAGACGCCTGCTGCATGCCATCAGCCGCACTTTCGGCCTCCGACTTCGCCTCGACAATAGCCAGAGGCACGCCTTTGAAGCGCAGCAGGTAGTCGGCGATGATCGACTGCGTCTCGTCGTACATCGCCTCGCCGGTGAGATTGACCCGCCCCGGGCCAATACGCAGCTGCTCCTGCAGCGCCCAGCCGAGCGCCGCCAATTGGGGCTCGATGACTTCTTTGCAGGTTAGTCGCTCGTTCCGTGTCATTTGAATGCCTTTAGGGCAGTTTCCGCTGTTGGGAGAGTGTCCCCGGAACAGGGGCCCGGGTTTGGCGCCTTGGCGCCTAAACCTCAATACTTTAAAGGGGTCACCCCACCAAGTCGCCCAGTTTGTCCTCTATGGCTTCCAACCGGGAGGAGCGGAGGCGGAGGATCAGCATTAGTGCCGCCGCGGCAAGTGCGGTCACAATAGGTGAATGCACCCTTCCAACAAATTACTGGCCGAGGTCTCCCGAATCCTCCCCCGGATCGCCGAGGAGAGCAGCGACCGGGAGGAGATCCCCGAGACCGACCTCCTCGAACGCCTGGTCAACGCCACGGGCATCGTGGTGGAGGAGGCCGGCTCCGCACTCGGCGTGGTCCGGCGCCTGCTCCAAGCCCTGTCTGTGCTCGATGAGGCGCGTTTGGGTACCGGGGTATGGGCCTTCGTCTCCTTCCCAGCGTCTCTCCTAGCCCGCAGCGTGCTGGGTGGCTTAGGCGAAGCGGAGTTCCGGCTGCTGGAACCAGGCTTCTGGAATGCCAGTGAGTACCTGGTGGATCGGCAGCGGGCGCTCATCAAACAATCAGAGGAGTTCCGAGCGGCGTTGCCGGCTGGGTTGGTGCCTATCCGGCGGGTCTGGGTTTCCTGGGCATGGATCGCACTGGATGAGAAATTCCTGATGGTCCGCCGGGAAGATCCCGCACTCTTTCGGGACGGCAGCCGGGGCCAATTCGTATTTCCTGGCGGTCGCGTGTCTAACGAGGATCTGCCTAAGCCAGTGAGGCTGACCGCTTCCCGATGCCTTGACTTCTTCGATCCCAACGTGGAGATCGACCCCCGTCACATCCGTTACGCCTTCTCACAAACTGTGAGGCGGGAGCTACGAGAAGAACTTGAGATTTCCGGCAACGCCTTCGAGGCCGAGATTCCCTTGGGGGAACCCATCCACTACATCGCCCTAGAAGGTGCGAAGAGTGCGTACTCCGCTACCGAGTATCACATACAGCCCTTTAGCGTTGCCCTGAACGATGCAGGTAAGACAGGTCTGCTGCGCTGCATGGCTGCACATCCCGAACGATTTGCCTGGTTTACGTCCGAAGAGTTGGCCGCTGGCGTCAATGCGGCGGGAGCCAAGGCCTTCGTCGATGCCATTCGACAAGGCGGTCCGGCGCTCGACCCGGATGCATTCACGACTCCGATCGGCACCGCCTCTCCGTTGAAGGATCCCATCGACACTCCCGGCAAGCCATCGGAACCTTTTTTTGTCGGCACCACAGGCCGAGAGCGGCAAGTCCATGTCGGCCTAGATGCTGACGAAATCGACCTTCTGAACTGGCTTGTGGCCGTACGCCGTGGGGATGACATCGAAGAGTTGGCGGTTGGCGTGTCGATAGCTAGCGGCACTGGCTGGGTTCTCATCGAAGACGATCATATCCTCACTGGATTGAGGACGCTTGCCGCCAAGGTGGACGCAGCAGGGCTGCCGCTGCTGGATTTCCACGACCGGGCCGTTCGCTTGAATGCGGTGACCCCGTACTTCTCGTCCTCATCATTTTCGATGGAAATTCAGGACGAACGCCGTGGCAAGTCGTACCGCCTGAAACTATCGCGACACCGCCTGCAGTCGCCTCTGGGAATCGCCAGCGTCAAGAAGGCTTCGATATCCCTACCAGAGGTCCTGGGTAACGCGATTTATTCGCTTCACCAAGGCGATCTACAGCCTGCTTTGGACAACATCGAATCCGTCAAGCGAATGCAGCGCGATATTCGGGGATTTCTGGACTCAATTGGGGCGCGACTACTAGTCCGCCAAATTGATGGGGTCCCTGAGCTTGCAGTTGGCCGTTAAGTCACTCTGATTCACCGAGCCGGCGACTCGAGTCTCATTGCCTTGCATGTTGAGGCACGGCGACCGCCCCCATTGCGGCACCGGTCGGCTCAATCCTTCTTGTGGGCTCGGCGCGATTTGGGCGACACGCCCTCTCGTACGAAGCTGGACGGCATACCAGGCAGGGGGCGCGCTCCGCGCAGACCCGTCGCGATCGCGTAGCGGAACACGCGCCCAGACAGAGATCGAGCCCTGTGTGCCGTTTCCACGATGCCGCGCTTCTCGATCTTGCGTAAGGCAGCCAAGAGGACCGGCGCCGTGATGTCGGCTACCGGCAGATCCGCAATGACTGCCAAGTCCTTCTCGATCAGCCGGCGCTCGCGCTTGACCGAGCCAGCACCAAGCCCCTCCTTGGCCCGCTTATCGAGCAGTTCATTAGCCACGAAACCGAAGGTGTTGGCCGAACGCTCAACCAGGGCGACCTTCTCGGCACGGGTGACCTGCGACGGATCAGCCACCCTTCAGCAGGGCGCGGAGGCGGTCGCGCTCTGCTCGCGCCTGCTGCAGCGACATGGACGGGTACTCACCCAGTGCAGCCATGTTGGCCTTGCCGGCGAAGCGATAGCGACAGCGCCACTGCTTGGACCCCGTAGGGCGCACTTCGATAGCCAAGCCGGTGCAGTCGGCCATCCGATAAACGCTGGCTCTGGGCTTGAGCGAACGTAGCTTGGTGTCCGTCAGCATGGTGAGTAATGTCTTGTGAGTAATCAATAGATCCCATCGGGACCGTACTCACACTCTTATTGACCTTAGATACGGATGCAAGCGGACACCCACGGACGTCAGTAACCAAAATAACGGCCTACTGCGTGGAATAATCCGAGATCAGTGGACGCAGGTGCGCGATCCAGCAAAGTTCGACCGCCCCTATCCAGCAAAGTTTGGCCGAACCAGCCTCGACCGGGAGGACAATTGACGCCATTCACACCAAACCAGTCCGACGCCTTAAAACCGAGATAGCTAGCTGTGTGCGTGAAACCATGAATTGTCCACCGCAACAGCAGGAAAGCATAACCTGGCTCAAAACAAGGCAACGTTCGCAGCCCGAGCGACAGGTCGAGCGACGCTGACCTCAACCCCCTTCACGCAACTGTCGCGGTATGCGCAACTGCGCCTTGGCAAGGTTGCATAACCCCATCTCGGCGGCGAGGAGATCATCGACATGAGCGAATACATTCCGTGACATCAGATGACCGGCCGCGAGCAACACGTGTGGAGCGCAGCCTTCACCCGCTCCATGGGGAAAGTCAGGGAAGCGGCGCGGCAGGCCGACAAGACTGTTCTCGAACTTCGGGCGTTGAACCCCGATGACACTGCCTTCTCTGGTCCCGAGCACGACGCAGCCCGGAACTGCGGTGGCCTGACCTATGGCGAGTTCCGCGCCTGGTATCTCGTCGCGCTGAAAATCGCCAAGCATGGATTTGTTACTGCAGCCGAAATCAACGATGCGGCCTACCGCCAGGCTTTCGAGACCTACCGGCGCGGCTCCGCCGACTTCTATTGAGCAGGAAGAGGACTGGTCACGTGAACATCAACGACTTCGACATTGGCACGGAATTCCAGATAAATACCGGGCAGCGCTGGCGCTGCACCGATATCGGCCGCCGAACAATTCTGGCCATCGAATTCGACCCGCACCTAGACGAAGCATGGCTGGCCGGCCCGCCGTTTGTCGTGCCAGAAGTAGTCTTCGACGAAATCGAAATCGAGCGGGCTTACAGGTCGACCGAAGAAGCCATATTGTCGAGGCTTAAGGTAGTTGATGGCGATCCGCATCCTGGTTTCCCCAACGAAGTCGTCTCGACCATAATTCAAGCGGAAATTGAAAGCCCTTCATCTCGATATCCGTATCGACGCCTGTTCCGATTCGACCGGGTGGACACCGCCGGCGAGATCCTGCACCCATTTGCTGCCGAGCCTGCTGCCGAGGGCTGGCGAATCCGCGTCTACTTGCCATTCACAGAAGAATTCCACTCACTTCCTGAAGCCGACTTCATTCGCTTGCACCCCGCGACGGAAGCCGATTTTCGCCAACGAGCACAGAAGAAGTGATCGACAGACCCCGCCGCACTGCCATCAATTACCCGCAGAAACGAACAGGGCTGACCTTTGACGGGACAGCCCTTTCTTGGACCGAGTTCCCTGCCGATGCCCTGGATAGTCAGCTGATTCGGCTGCTATGGCTGTCAAGCGGCGAGGAAACGACTTGGAGAACGCCCGCAGATTCGTTGACCAGACCCTGCCCGTGCAGTCATCGCTGGGCGTCGCGGCCGTGTGCTGGTTCGAACGGCATATGGCAACTGCACGTCAATTGTCGCGTCTCACGAAGAAGGCTGAGAATATCTATCGGCTTCGGCCCCGGACGCAGACATCAAAGCACTGCTGACATGCTGAGCGGCTAGCTCGGCATCTTGAACCGACGTCGCGCCGCCAAACCCAAAGCGCACGACCTGCATCGCTTCTACCTCATTAAGACCAATTGCCCTCAGCACATGAGACGCCTTGAAGTCGCCAGAGGCACAAGCTGAGGAGGGCGATGCAGAGACATCGGTTTGCAGGCGATCCAGAAGATCCCGCGCCTCTGTGCCAGGAAAGCGGATGCTCCTGAGCCCTGGTAGGCTGCTCTGCGTTGATCCCATTATCTCGAAAGCCGCTCCGCTGTCAGCCAGCACACGCAAGAAGGCGTTAGCAGCGTTCTCTGCAGCCAAGGTGCGCTTCGCTCGTTCAACGGACACCAGGTCGCACGCCGCGCCAAAGCCCACCGCTAGGAAGACCGGAATGGTGCCTGGGCGTAGCCCGCCTTGCTGACCACCGCCACGGACAAGCGGAGTCAGCTCATTCTTCAAGCCATCGGCTACGAACAGCGCACCGATACCTGCTGGCCCACCGATCTTATGGGAGGAGAGCGTGGCGAGGTCTATCCCCTCGCCCACATCGATGTCGACCCATGCCAAGCTCTGGCTGACGTCCAGGTGGAACCGTGCGCTATTCGCATGCGCTGCGGCGGCCAGAGGCGCAATCGCTTGAACTGTGCCAATTTCATTGCTGGCGTGGATGACTGATACCAGCGAGCGCATTCGCCTCGCCACTATGATCGCCTGGCCAATCGCCAAAGGATCGATCTGCCCTTGACGGTCGACCTCAACCTCTCGAAGCCGCGTGCCAAGCCCACCCAGGGCGAGCGCGACTTCTCTGACGCAAGGATGCTCTATCGCGCTGTAAATGAGCGCGCCCACGTCCCCGTGCTCGCGTAGATATCCCTGCAATGCAAGATTGCTTGCCTCCGTCGCCCCCGAGGTGAAGATGATCTCCTCCGGCGAAGCCCCAATGAGCTGAGCGACAGAGTGCCTGGCTTGCTCGACTGCATTCGCAGCTAGGCGCCCGTGGAAGTGATCCGAATGGGGGTTGGCGTGCTGGTCTCGAAGCCAGGGCAACATCGCCTCCACAACTTCTGGGTAGGGAGGCGTGCTTGCATTGTGATCGAGATATAGGGGACGTCGACCGCCCACACTGCCTCCAGGTAAATTTCTCGACTTAGGTATTCACTTGTGGCACACCAAGCAAGCCTTGCTGGCCGAGAACGTTTCTTCAAACTCCAAGCCCTCGGGCTGACATCCAGCAGGCCGCAACGGATTGGGCTTCACGCGCGCTCTTGCCCGCGCCTTGCGGCGCTCATGCTCTTTTTCGATGGCCGCAATGCGCTCAGGTTGTTCCAACTCGGTCAGCGACTCCCGGTCACTCCAAGTGAACGGTGATCCGTGCTCTAAGGCACTCTTCTCATAGCGCTTGGCTTCTTCAAACGCCTCTGGATGCCGCTCTTTGAGCCTGACCCATTCGATTTTTTGCTGGAAAAAGCAGAAGGTGCAGCCACTACGCGAACGCCAGTCGTAATAACGAGGCAACCCAATGCCCGCACCTTCTAGGAGCTCAATGACGCCCGCATGGTCGATCGCCGCAGCACGGAATGGCAGATGCACCGTTAGGTTGTCGTGACCTGAGTCATAGCCCTCGCGATGAGGCTCATCCGCACGGATAGCGACATAGCTATGCACCGTGTCGCCCGCAGCTAGCCAAGGCTTGATCCAGTCCCGGAAGGGCGCCAGTTTGAGCTGCCGAGTGCACCAACGGGTGCGGGGAGATGGCAGGAAATTCCCATACTCCCGCAGCCAGAAATCAAAGTCTCGATCCGGGTTGAGGCGCTGGATGGGACGTCCCAGAAAGCCTTCGAGCTTTCCAAGGAACTCATGAACCTCTTTGAGTTCCTTGCCGGTGTCGGTGAAGAAATACTGGATGTCCAACTCAGGGCGATGCAGTCGCATATAGACAGCCAACGCCGCGCTGTCTTTGCCACCTGACAGGCCCAATACGTGCCGCTCAGTCATGACTGCCTCCCCGCTGCCGAAGCAACTCTGTGCCTGCCTCCACCAACGCCGCCAGGAAGATGTCGGGCTTGATTTTGCCGTCTGAGGCTTCCAACAGCCTCTTGGCCAGTGCTGAGACCTCCTTCTTCTCCTGCACGCTCACATCAAAAACATGCGAGACCGTCTGGCCACCACCGAGGACCACGGCGAGCGCCTGGCGGGACGCATCACGTCCTTGCACCATGGCGAGCGCTTCGACCTGTCGGAACTCGAATGCCCACTTGGCGAGCTGAATAACAGCACCGTCCAGATCGTGATCGGTGAAACCCATGGGCGGCTTGCTCACGGCAAGCGAGATCATTCCTTCGATGTCAGGCAAGGTGCCGTTGTAGGTCTTCAAGCGTCCCGCAAAGGCGTCGAGCTGGAAGTTACCCGTTATGCCTTGCACGACAGAAGCCCGCTGTGCCAGGTGCTTCAAGTCACCCTGGTGATCGAGGGAGGTGAACAGTTGCCCTTCCAATGTGCGTAGCGACGTCGGATAAGCACCCTCCAACTCCTTAACCACTTCGCCGATGCGAGAGACGAGCAAATCGGCATCACGTGTCCCCAGCATCTCAGGCAGGTCAGAGAAGATGACCTTGATCGGGTCAGAAGCACGCAACAGCAGCGTGCGGACCGCGCGCGCCCGCTCTGACACGCGTGCAGTGCGTTGAGTCCAGGCCGGCAACGCAAGGGCCTGGGATACCAGCGCGCGCGCCGAGTCCAATGGATCAGCCGCCACGGAGCGACCCACGGCAACTTCGAGCTGATCAGCCAGCCGCACAAGCAAGCGCTTGGCCGATGCATCTATCCGCACCCATTTCCAGGAAATGCGCTTGGGATCTTGCAACCACTCATCCACATTGGCATCGGTCAGCTCGGCCGTGAACGTGCCTTCGACATAGACCGCAACCCGGCTGCGATTGGCCAATAAAAAGCTCAGCGCGATGATGGGCATCACGCCATGTTTTAAGCCAAAGGGTGCCTTGCGCCATAGCGAATAGATGTCAGCAAGCGATATAGCATCACTTGTCTGCTCAAGCATTTCATTGGTGGCCGCCCAGAGCGCAACGAGCGACTCCGAACGAGTGCCCTTATTTCGCTCAGGCGAGTGGAAGCCCCAATTCGCGCCCACCTTGGCATGCATACCAAGCTCAGCCACGATGGTGTAGTAAAGACCCGCATCCGCTGGGAAGCCTTCATATCCCAGCCGCGCTTCGGAGCCGAAGTCCAGCATGCGGTGGAGCAAGTTCCGCTGCGCCTTGGCTGCGCTGGACGAGAGCACGTCGCGGTTGACCAATTCGCTGTGGATGACCGGGGTTTCCCCGAACACCTCACCACACACTGCACTGGCCAATGGCGAGAGCCCGTGCGAAGCATCCGACTTGAAGCGACGACCAGCGCAATACCAGTGCGCGTCTCCGAAGGCCTCGGACAGGTCGCCGGCCAGGTCGGAACGCACCTGCCGCAGGCGTGCCTCGACTTCACGGCGAGCCACAGAGTCGCCTTCCAGCTCAGGCTTGTTCTTGGCTACGTGCTCTAATGCGGCCAATTCCGCGGCACGCTCCATGATGCCGCTCTGACCATGCGGAACGCCGTAGAAGATGATCTCTCCGTTATCGGCTTGCTGCGAGAGCTCTGCCGCAAGCTTGCCGGCCTTGACATCGGACATCTCTGCTGTGGGGAGGAGCAGCACGAACCGACCAGCCCGCGCGCTACTCTTGCGATCGCGCATAAAGCGTTTTGCGTCAGATGCCGGCACGACTTCTCGCTCAAACCATCTGAGAGTGCCCGTCTCGACGTAGTGGCGACGAGCCGAAACCGCAGGAAGCGGAGCAATGGCTTTGAGCTGCTCGAAGTCAACTGAGCCAATCGTTTGCAGTGCCGCAGAGACAGAGGCCTCGATGTCGAAATCACTACCCGCGAATACGCCCCAAGCACCAGTGTGCTTGCGGTAGATCAGCACACTCGCTCGGGCCAGCTCATCCAGCGCGCTTTCAACTTCCTTCTTGGTCCAACCAGGCACGCAGTCGGCCAGGACGTCCGTATCAGCCGCGACACCGGACCCATTACGGAACAACTCGATGAGTCCAGCGGTTTTGACCAACGAAACATGCGGCTCATCAAAACGTGCTTCGACGCGCTCAACTGCCTCGGCAGTAATCGCCCAACGATGTCCGTCAGGCGAATTCAGAATTGCGCTTTCGAGGTTGGCTCGTAGGTAATTCCAGAACATCGCGGGGGTGTAATAGACCTCGGCGATATCCCCCTCCCCACTAGCTAGGAATTCACGAAATCCAAGAGGTTCAGCGGAAGTGAGGAAGCCGAAAACACTGCGCTCGTTCTGGCCGAACTTGCGACGCGAACTGGGCCCCAGCAACGCAGCCGTGATTGGGTGCAGCGGCCAGCACTTATCCAGAGCCTCAGCCAGATTGGGCGGTGAAGAGGGGCGGCGGTGCTGGATGGAAGCGGCGATGTGTTTGGACACTCGCTGCGTTTTCGGATGCGCAACTTTTGTCTCGATCGCGCGCCCAATCAGATCCAGCACTTCATCAGTGCCCGCTACAATCGGGATATCAACATAGCGACCTTGGACCTTGGCCCACTCTTCGCGCACCTCACGTCCCAGCCGAGAGGCATACTGCTCGAAGGCTTGATGGAGCACGCCTACGACTACGAGCCTGCCGTCGCTTCGGCTCGCCGCTTCGGCTAACTCCTGATAGAAGAAGATGTCATCGCCCGCTGAAGCGGCCGCCTCCAAGAACTTTCCCAGTTCATCGAGGATCAGCAGCACGCCGCCATGCTCGCCTGTCTCTGCGCGCCGTGCCAGCTCAGCGATGACGTCGCGCCGACCATCGCGCATAGGGCGTCGACCACGCACGGGCGCGTGCGTGTCCAGAGCATTACCAATAGCGTCTTCTACTGAGGCACGGCGACCGACGACGGGAAGCACCAGCCAGGGCTTGCGGCTGCCAAAGACGTGTGCAATTGGCTCGTTGGGATGGACCCGAAGGATCTCTTTTGCTTTGCGGCGTCCGGAGGTATCACCACCCGCAAGCGCCGCCACGGCCAAGGCCAAGGAGGACTTGCCGCCGCCATAAGGACCCGTCCAGGTAAAAGCCCGCTGCTGAGTCTGGGCAACGTGCTTTGCCACTACTTCCAATGCATGACGCGGACTCGCCTGCAAGACGTAACCATCGAGAGCATCGGATTGATCGAAGTCCGTATCCAGGCGCACCGAGCGCTGGAATTTTGCTTTAACTCGAACCTGTGCGGCCAGATCAGCGTACATACGCCCTCCGCAGCAACTTCATAGCGGAACGCGGATCCAAGCGACCATGCGGACGACTGACTTGACGCAAGCCTGCACTGTCTGTCCAGATCATCGCGCCATCAGACACTTCTTCGAGGCCCATCAGTCGCTCTGCGACCGCGGCTTCATCCAACTTGAAAACCCGCCCCGGCGAGCCGAAGTCGTGCGCGATGGCTTCAAATGATAGCGTGTTCTGCGACGACCCCGTCGTCTCTTCCCAGCGATCCCAGAACTGACTCAACGCGAAAGCGAACAAGGCGTCGGGCAAGTTGGGCTTGGGTCCGCGGCGGAATTGGAAGGTGCCGGTGGGCCCTTCGGTGATCAATGAGAGCTCGGCCAATAGTGGCTCAGCAGCATCATCGACCTCTTTGCCGTCCCGCCGCGTGAGATAGCAACGCAGACACACTTCAACATCGCGCTTGAGCGTTATCAGTGAGACCCGGCTCCGCTTCTCGCTCACAACCTCTGACAAAGCGAGCACGATCGCGTTGCGATCGAAGCTCTGCGAAGTGATGCGGTTGAAGACCCAATACCACGTCGTGGAGCGCGTAGCCATGCCTGCCAGCATCCAATGCACAAGCCAAGCGGTGGCAGGTCGTTCAAGGTAGGGGTCTACGGCATGCTTGCCGAAGAGCATCTCGCCGAGCGGCGCCGTCTGCACAGTATTACCGGCGCCCTCTTCGAGCACCTCGGAGGCAAGTGCCCAATGCCGGATCGCCGACACCATGTTCTTGCCCACACCAAAGCGGCGTATGGCGGCCTCTTCGCCGAAGACGTTCCCTGAGGTGCCCTCGGCAACTGCGAAATAAGCCTTGCGAAGCCAAAGCTGTCGCAGCGGAAAGGTCTCATGACCTGAAAATTGGAGCTTGTCCGGTAGCCGAGCGGTAGCCATGAAACATTCTAACTGGCGAGGTCCACCAGCGGCTACCCCGGGCTGGACAAGCTGTCCAGTTGGCGCAGTTGACACCGATTGGAGCGTCACACTGAATTTTCTGAAAAATCAGACACTTAAGCCGATCACTCTAACTTAAGCGCTCAGCTTATCGGGTCAATATCGCACGGAGTGAGACGAAGTGGATGCCCTTTCGCCGCGGCGTTTAGTCATTGGGGCATCCGACCTACGGACCTAGCGGGGGCGCGATTCCTAGTTTTCGGGAGTAGCAGGACATCAACGAATCTCCTTACTCCAGTAACAACAAGTGATCGAGGGCTTCATCGAGCGTCGGGAAAGTGCGCTCGGAGCACTGGCGGACCATTTCAAAGTAGTGCTTCACCGACGGATCTTCGACCTGATCGACCATAAAGACCCTCTTGCCCAAGGCCTTCGCAAATCCGACTTCCAACGCCAGCGAATAGCCGCCCGGATTGGAGGCCTCCATGTTCGCCAAAACGATGTCGGATTGGCGAACGGCCTCCAAGTCCCATCGCGTGTACTCGGCGGGATCTTGGATGTTGTGTGCGCTCGGGTCGAGCAGCTCAAACGCTCCGGCCAAGCGCGCCATAACCTGAGCCTGCCAATTCGATCTGAACCCGCCGGCCAGATAAATCTTTCTAAGCAACGGCTCAGTTAGCATTGGCGTCCCTCTTGAATTTCAACTCAGCGGCCGCGACCGAAAAGGGAGTCGCCATCGCGCGACTGTAGAATACTTCGCCGTGCTTGAAGAGCGCCAACGCAATGCCCAAGAGCAAAATTGCCTGAATGAGCCAAGGGGCCGCGTGATCGTAAGCAAACAGCAACTGGGGAAAGAGCAAGGAGCAAGCTGCAAAGTCGAACGCAAGGATCGCTAGGGCAGTCCCCACGCCATTGCAAAGCAGCGAGATGAACATGAACCTACGGCCCAACGAGGCAGCCTCTGTTGAAACCGAGAGGGCCACGCTCCGCAGGTCTTTGTACTCCCAGTCCTTCGCGCCAGCCCCTGTCTGGTGGACTTTGACTAGCTCGGCGAACCACTCATAAGACTGTCGCATCTTCGCCCCCGCCTCATCGAAGGGTGTGGCGAGTCCGAATTTAGAGAGCAGCTTCTTCAAGATCTGCTCGTGAAGAGCAAGCAGCGCGTGCCCGACCGCGAAGAGGACGCCGGCGAATGTGAGGGAAGCCGAGATCGTATCGCCGAGCTTAAACATCGATTGCAGTTGAACTGGGCCTAGATGCATGAGCGCCAAGCCGACCGCCAAGACAGCGCCGGGCACCCACGCGCCGATCAAGTCGTTAAAAAACTTGGCTATCGTGTCTGCCGCTTCTTCAACCTTCATTGAGTGCCTCCATCCGCGATGTCAGTGGCGATTGCAGCCACTGCGGCTTCGATGTCCTGATCCGACAGGAACGGAGCCTGCGCGAAGACTAGGCCCTGCTCGCCATTGAGCTTGGCTGCCAAGTGCCCACGGCCTAGCAGCAGCTCGGCTCCGGGCCGGTCGAGAGCGATCTTGGAAGTCGCCTCGCTGGATACCTTCAAGATCAGGCGGTTTCCCAGGTTCTCGCGAAGCTGCATCGGCATCACGTCCTTGTCGGGGCGCTGAGCAGCAAAGATCAAGTGGATACCGGCCGCACGGGCTTTCACGCCCAAGCGCTGCACTGCCGCGCCCACAGCGCCCTTATAGGCGTCATCGAGCATCCAGTCCGCGAACTCGTCGTGAATCAGGAACACCATCGGCAAGCGCTCTTCTGCCGAAACTTTGGAGTTGTAGGTGGGAAGGTCGCGGGCGCGGGCTTTGGCGAACGCACGATAGCGATCCTCCATTTCCTGCACCAACGCTTCGAGAACCTCGCTGGCCTTCTCCTTAGTAGTGACGATCTCGTCGCGCATGTGCGGCAAGTCCGCCAAAGGAGCGTAGTCAACGCCCATCTTGGGGTCGATTAAGATGATCTGCGCCAAGTCCTTGGGGTTGGTCGCTGCGATGTCCAGAAGCAAGGCTTGAATCAGTACTGACTTGCCACTGCCGGTGGCGCCAGCCACCAGCGAATGCGGCTCGTGGGACGAAAGCCCGCCAAACTCCGCACCCAGGTTGAGGTACAGCAGCGCACCGTTGATCTCTTGGAGGCCCAAGAGAAAAGAGGTGTTGATGCCGGCGACATTGCGATTGAGCTCACGGCGCGACCAGAGCTCCCAGAGCGACACTGCTTGGCGCTTGGAGCCGGCGACCGTCACCACGATCTCACCGGGCTTGGGCTGTACCGTGACGAGATTGATCGCGTGAGTGGTCAGAAGCTGCGTGCGCTTGTTCTCGATGTCCTCAACGCGCAGCCGGTCGGAACCAGCCAGGCGCACCAGACAGCCATTGGGCGTCAGACGCGTGCCGAGGACCGCCGCCTGCAGACCATAGCTGTTGAGAGCGGCCTTGAGCTTCTTGGTGACATCCTGGGCCCACTCCTCCCGTTCGGCATCGGATTGCGCGCCAACTGCGAACTTGGAAGCGACGAGTTCAGCAAGAGCGGAGTCGAGGTATGCAGCGGGCGCAGGAGCTGGGGCTGCAGCTGTTGGCTCGGCATTGTCCTTAGGCAGGCTTTGCGCAGAAGTCGGAGGCTGTTGAGCCGGGGCATCGGCCTCTCCCAAAACTAGGGATTCCTCCGCAACAACCTCCATCGTGGCCTCACCCGCACTATTGGCGAGCTGATCCACCGACGAAAGCCACGGTACGCGAGGGGCGGGCTTCTTGAAACTGTGGCCCATCCAGGGCTCGTGGGGGCCGAGGCCGGCTCGCGCCGCCAGGCTTCCCGCGTTCTTGGCGTAGGCTTCGGCAAGCTTTCTCAGATCCTCCCGATCGAAGACTTCTTGCCAAGCCTTGACGCCGCTCTCGTCCAACAGGAGCTCCTGCTCGGAGGCTGATCCAAAGCCTGCATCCGAAGTATGGACGTAGACCTGAGAGTAGCCACGCAGTGAGATCTCCACATCTCCCTCGCGAAGCTTCGAGCGGGCACGCTCCATCAGGCTGGCCATACCCGGCGGGATATCGGCATCGATGAGCATGTCAGCAAGCCGAGCGAGCCACACGTCGCGGTCGAGCCGGCCGGGGTCACCAAAGAGCGCTTCCCGGAATTTGTCCAGCGTCTGCAGCAACTGGTCCTTTGAGCTGCGGCGCGCCGCGGCTAGGCCGTCGGCACCGACATATTTCGACTCGACGATCGAAATGGCAACACGGATCCCCTCTTCTCTCTCTTCTACATTGATGGCAAGAATGTCGGCGATACGGCTCTCCGGCTGCGAAAGCCAGCTCGCGTAGTCGTCGAGCAAGAAGTAAGCCGTCAATACTTGGCCACTGCTGGCGAGCGCCTTGAACTCCTCGGCCAGCAGATGGCGGCTGAGCACCAGGCCAATCATTTCACCGGTGGAGACGCCACGCTTGGCCGCGCGCAGGACGATGTCGCCAGAGACAGAGAGCGCATCGCGTTTGGCCTTGTCAGCGGTAGCGTTGATCTCGTCCGGGGTGAGCTGGAGCTTGAGCTCGTCGAGCCGGCGGCGCACCAATACGCCTAGAAGTCGAAGCTCGGAGGTGGAGCTCACGATCATGTTGCGGCCGTTGGTGGAGCCGCGACGGTAGCGGACGACGGTGATGCCGTTGTGCTGCAGCTGCCGCTTGTCGAGTAGCTCGTCGTAGGTGGCGACCCATTCCGCCAGCTCGTGTGCGTCCTTGATCAACGCGGCCAGCTCCTGACTTTGCAGGGAGATGCGCCGGGCGGGCAAGAATCGCTTGTCGGGGACCGCATCGGTCTGGTTGCAGACCGCGGCCACGGCGGTCACATAGGCCCATCCCGATGCGGTTTGCCATGGGCAGGTCAGGAACGTGGTTGATTTGAGCTCGTCTTCGCCTGACACGCTGCGATAGGACCAGCGCGAAGGCGCGTGCTCAAGGCTTGGGCGATCGTTGGTCCAGGCGACAGGCAGCCACTCCTCCTTGGCGGAGCGGGCGACCACGTCATGCAGGAAGGCCACATCGAACGCTTTGAAACCATGCGCGCTCTCGCTGGGAGTCGACGAGATAGGCGTGACGGCGATTCGCAGCTTCGAGATGAAGTTGTCGCTGGTCTCACTGACCACGGGCAGATCCGGATCATCGCCGGCCTTGTTGACCAGCTCGCCGTAGACGCTGCGAAGCTTCGCCTGGTCGGCGTGGCGCACCGACACGCTGCATTGGAACTTGCCGCCCTCCTGGATCGAAGACAGCTCGCGCACCGTCGCCAGCGGTAGCTCGGCCGCGTCGGCGTCGTAGAGCACGACACTGAGGTTCGACGCCTCATGGGGCTGCAAGCCGACGTAGCGCTCCAAAAGCTCTCTCGCCTGCTTGGCCGCGGCGGCGGGATCCACGTCGCTCATCGCGTCTTCGTCGCCGCGGATGGGTGCCTCCAAGAGGCTGTAGCCGTTGACGGTGCTGCTCTCACTGACCAACTTCGGCGAACCGCCCTTGTTCAGGACCGCGATCTCTGGATAGAACGGATGGGCGATCTCGTCGGAGAGCTCGCGCATGAAGATCTCGCGGTCGCCGTAGAGGATGCTGCCGCTGGAGAGCAAGTGGGTGGCGAAACCCGCAACGCGGCGGGTCTTCACCGCCAGCGCCTTCATGCGCTCGGGGTGCCAGGGCGGGATGATCAGCGTCGGGTTGTCGCCAGCTACTCGGGCCGTGCCGACCGATAGAACTTCGGAGACCAAGCGCGAACGGCAGACATCGCCACGGGCATGCGCCATCAGCGTGTTCAGCAACGCGCTGAAGGACTCGGCCTGCCGCATGACGGCCTCGCCATGCAGCCCGGTGGAGACAAAGTCCTCCATCGCCTTGATATAGTCCAGTTCGAACGAGTCCCACGCCCCCCTGACTTCATCGCGCTGCGTCGGGCTCAGCCGGCCCTCGTCCGCGAGGTCCTTGATCCGCGACTTGATCTCATGCCGCAAGCTGCGGAGCTTGTTGACCGCAGGAATGAGCGAGCCGGCGTCGGTGGAGTAGGTTGCCTCCAAGGTGCCAGTGTCCAGCAGCGACACGTTTTGCACCCCTCCCTTCTTGCTGACCAAGCGCCGCGGCACTTCCGAGCAGCCGACCGCGCCCTTGTCCAAGAGGCGGCGCATGTCCGCGACCATCGACAGGCCGATCGACGCGGGCCTGTAGCTCCATAGGAGCTGCGTCTTGCTGACCTTGATCTCGGTGCCGGAAGCCACTTTCAGCAGCTCGACATCGAACTTGATCTGCAAAGCCTGGCGCCCGAGTGATGTGACGGCCTTGAACTTCTTGTTCCGACTCTCGGCTATCTCGCGCTCTTTGGCGATGAAGCGTTCGAAGTCAAACAGAGGATCTGGAAGATCGGCCGCGGTCATACGCGTGACCTTCCAATCCACCTTTGCCCCCATCAGGTCCCGCAGTCCGCGATACATGGCAGAGAAGAAGCAGCCGGCGTCGTGGTTGAAACGCTCGCGCCATTCGGTCCGGCCCTTATTGACGGTGAAGCGCAGGATTCGCTCGCCTGAGGCATCTTCGAGACCCGCATGCAGATTGTTGACCACCCGCGCGAACCCATCGAAGAAGTCGTTACATTCGATGGGTTTGCCGAATAGCGCCTTCTCCCACCGCGACATGAGCTTGGCGTCGCGCTCCAGAAAGCGGCGGTGCGTGGCGAAGAACTCTTCGTCCTCGGGGGTGAACTCGGCGCGCCGCTCGCGCGATTTCAAGTCTTCAAGAAGCTTACGGCCCTCCGGCTCCAGCGCGTCTTCTTCGTCGCAATCGTGGTCGAAGAAGCGCAGTGTCGTTTCCGCCAAGCCCTGCTGCTTCTCCTTAGGCTTGTCGAAGGCCAGATAGACACCCTCCGACTCCCATTCGAACTGGGCAAGCGATGCCGCGGTCACTTGGTCGCCCAACGGCGCCACCGCGAAGGCCTGCAACGCTTGTCGCACGCCTTCGTCGATCTCAGCGGCGTTGGCCTCGATTCGCTCAATCAATTCCTCCGCGTCGAGCGGTTGACCGTTCTGACGGAGCTTCTTGAGCAGCGGCGCCCGCTGGGCGAAAAGTTTCGCGAAGGCCTTCTGCCATGGGCCGCGCACTGTCCCGAACGTCCTCGCGTTCGAGAAATATCCACTGTCCCTGGGCAGCCCCGCCCTCGGCAGCGCATAGCCCACTGCATCGCGAATCGGCAGACCGCGCGTGGAGATGGCCTCGACGATCTCGGAGCAGAACTCGCCGAGCTGCACGAGGGAGAGCTCGGATGCGTTGAGCAGGCCACCGATGGCGGCTTGAAAGACCGCGCGATCGTCCACCACGGGTGAGAGGCCACCGGTATGGAGTGCCGCGTCCACCCAAGACTGAGCATCGGAGCGCATCTCCTTGGCACCTATGGGCGTGACGTGCGCAAGTGTGTCCGAGAGGTTGTGCTCGCTACCACTGGCCGTGAGAATCGCCTCCTTGTCGGTCTCGGCGTTGTTGCGCACGTAGCCGGCGTTCTGCTGGATCAGGATTTCCGGCGGTAAGTCTTGACCCTCCACGAGTGCCTCGGGGATCATCAGATCCATCCGAGCGGAGAGGTCGGGCTTCCCCATGACCGAGCGCGCGACAGCGGCGATCTGGCCAGCCGAGAGCTTGTCGAGCCGGAAGAGCGCGACGGAATCCCCCGCTTGGGAAGGGTTGGCGAGGCGCTTGGCGAGGATGTCCGCGCCGACGCGCCCGATGATGCGATCGGTCAGCACGCGGCCTCCACCTCAAACGCAAACGGGTTTTCAACAAAGGAGCAGGAATCTGAGAGCCGGCGCACTAAACCCAGGCCGACAAGCCGGGCTTCCAGGTTGTCGCGGTTTTCGCTGAGCTCGGCTTGGTCGATGGACTTGGCCTCCACCAGGCGCGAGCCTTCGGCGTCGCCGATCACCAAGCCATAACGGCGCTTGGCCTCGAGGAGGAACTCATCGAACTGCATGCGGTCGCCGACGATTGCGATCACGATGGATTTGAGCAGCCGGTCGTTGGGCGCATAGCGATACCGCCGCGAGAGCCTGCGGGAGCTCAGGCCGATCGCGCGCGACCACGATGCATGGATCTTGCCGACATGCTGGGCATGCCGAGGCAGCGCGAGGTCCACCAGCTTGGAGACCAAGTCGTCGGGGTTGCGGCTCGAATAACCCTCGTCGTCCTTGTCATCGGCAGGAGGCCACTGGAAAGCCTCCCTCAAGAGCGTCACGCGCTCGGCGTCGGGAAATTCCACTTCGGCTGCGTCAAACCACGCCTTCTCGCTACGGATCGATTCGATGTGCGCCCGTATTGCCTTTTCGGGGTAACCCTGATTCGCCAAGTAGCTGTCTCCGGATAGCGCCCTCACCTTGCGCCCATCCTTTGAGACGATCTCGCAAACGAACTCGACCGGCTCGTCATGCCCCGCGACGCGCTTCGCGCGCTCCAGGAAGTAGAGCAACATGTTGAGGCCCGTGATAGCGATCAGGTGTTCTAACGCGTCATAGACCGGCATGTCTCTCGACAGAATCGCAAGCCAGTCCTCGCAAATCTGGTCAAATCGCGGGTTGGATACCTCCGGTAGGTAGCCGGACAGGCGCGCTTCTTCTGGCAATTGTGGCGTGCCCTGCAGCGCATGGGCCAACCGATTCATCGGGGCGGAGCGCTCGAACAAGCGATTGGCTAATAGGTCTCCAAGCTCTGCGCCGCGCTTGGCACGGGTGAGCATTAAGTAGAGCAACTCACCAGTGCGCGCGAAAAAACGCCGATCGTTGCTCATGTTGCCCTTGGCATTGATCTGTAAGTCCTCGTAGAGGGCGTCAGGGCCGAAGGGGAAGACGAACTTCGAGCTCCAACGTTTGTTGCTACGCGACTCGAACGATGAGGAGCGAAGCAGTTCTATTGCCTTGGAGAAGTCGTCGAAGCTGGTGAAAGACTGGCGCAGGTAGGCCACGTCGCTGGCCGAATCGCCATTGCCGGTCTTCCCGTGGTCGAACTTTTCGAACCACTGGCGCCATTTCTCTTCGTCGGCGAGTTTGCTTTCGGCGATTGACTCGACGTAGGGGTTGTTGAAGAGAAGCCCTCGCAAGCGCATCTGGCGCTGCGGCTTGAATTTGACTGCGCCCCCAAGGCTGTCGTGGGGTCGCAATGGCTTGTCCAGGTTCGAGCCCAAGACGCCTAGGAACTCCAGCACAGTCAGATGCGGCAGCTGCTCGTCGTAGAGGCGGTGCCCCCAGATGTTCTCATCCACGCAGAAGTCGACGCTCCTGATCTCGGGCCGCTTGATGACCTCGCTCATGCCGGGGCCCTCACAGTAACGGGGCGGGTGGAGCCGCGCCCGCCTGGTTCGATATCAATGAAGTTGAGCGTCATGGCCGAGTCTTCGCCGCTGACCTCGTCATCATCGGCGATGCCGTCCTTCCGGACGGTCTCCGCTTTACGCAGAAGCTTGGCCTTGAACGCCATCAAGTCTTCGAGGCATTCGTTGGAGAAGCTAGCTGGCAGCGATCCTTCCGCGACCCGAGAGAGGAACTCATGGCGGATGGGCGTTAAATCGAAAATCACCCTGTTGGCCGCGCCCGGGGCGAGCTGAACCTCCAAGAAGGGTCGCCCCGTCATGGTGTTGAGCTTGATTGCCATTCCGACCCCCTGCTGCCGCCGTGCAGCAGTTTCGTGGTCGCAAAGCACGCTCACGCGGCTCTGCGTAAAACCGCCGGAACTCGCGATGAAGATCCGGTCTGAGTTCTCCAACAGAAGCCCCGTCAAAACGCGGTTGAGACCCTTGGCGATCCGCGCGCGGACGGCCTCGCTGACCTGCGTCTTCTTCTCGGTCAATGTGTCGATGATCCCGAGGTAGTCGCCCGCGTAGCGGAAGACCGTCATGGCCCAGCGCGAATAGCCGAGCTCGTCCTTGGGCAGCGTGAAATAGAGTCTGCGACGCTGGTCCTCCAGCATCTCCGTGAACCCCGCGGCGGCCTCAAGCCGAGCGCCCTCATGCCCTTCCAGGTAGTCGTTTTGGGCCGCGAGATAGCTCGCCGTTCCGCCGTAGATGGGGTCGCTCGCCACTAAGCGCTGGAAGTCGGCTTGCAGTCTCGAATCGTCTTTGCCGTAGACCAACAGGCCATCGGCCCCATTGGTGGTCTCCTCGCCGACGCCGAAGCTTGCCATGGCCTTGAAAACCGGCCGGTCGGACGCTCTGCGCTTGGGAAGGTTCGCCCCGAAGGCGTTGGCGTAGATGTTGGCTTTGCTGACGTGATCCGCCTCTTGGATCTTCGCCACATCGGCGCAGGTCATGAGGTTCTCCTTCGCCTCCTTGGCGTCGGAATACCCGAGGACCATGTTCGCGCACAGTGCAAGCAGGTCGCGCACCGGCAGATGCAGACCGTTGAGACGGGCGATCTCTACCAGGTCACCAATTCGGCTCGCGAGCTGGCCACCGTCGGCATCGCCGAGCAGCCGGCGACGGTTCTCGTCGATCGGGCAGACCTTCCCGTCAGCATTAAGTGAGCAGCGGGAGCAGTTGTCCCATTCGGGGTGCCCTGCCACCGCCCTGGCGACCTCTTCAAGAGTCTTGCGCGTCGTCGTGCGGCTAAGGTCGAACACCGCCAAGCGATCAGGAGCCGGGCCGGCCTGCAAGAAGCACTCCTGGAGCGGCGTGCGCAGCGGATGCCGGAGGCCTTGGCGTTTGCCGAGGTCGCGCAGGCGATCGAGGATCTGGCCATGATTGGCCGCAATGATAAGCACCTCGGAATCGTCGCCGCCCAGCACCGACCTTTCTAACCGCTGCAGCGGAAGGTCACTTTCTTGACCGTTGAACTCAGAGAGGTCCTTGATGAAGACGGCCAAGCGACCGTCAGCGAGCCGCAGTTCCTTGACGTTGCCCTTGGCAGTCCAAGCCTTGGGATCGCCGCCCAGACGCAGCCACAGGGCCCGGCAGTGGTAGGTCTTGCCGTCGCCCGCAGTCCCGGCGATTAGCATCGAGCCCGGCGCCTTAGACTCGATGTGCTTGACCATATCTTCGAGCAGCGGCGTCGCGAGCCTGATCGGCTGGACTTTGGCCCGGCCAACGGCACCGGATACATACTCGTCGAACATCGTCAGGTTTTGCGGCGTTGGGCCATAGCTACGCAGGAACCTTACCCACGCAATCGCTGGAAAAGAAATTCTTTCCGCCGAATTAGCTTCGCTGGTTCCAGTAGTCACTTGCCTTGCTCCCCCTGAGCATTCATTGGTTGCCGGCCATTGGAATGGGCATCATGGACGCAACTTCGCAGATCATCGGCCAAGATTGTCGTGAAGGACCGAGCGAACCGACTGTAATCCGCGATCAGCTGTTCCCGTAGCGAAAAAACTTCCATCCCCGTCCCCCCAATGCCGACTCTATTCCCTACATCCTTCAGAGAATCCCTCGCCTACCTTTTCTTCGCGAGATCTATCTGCCATGCGGCGACCGCCACCATCAAAAAGGCAAAGCCTGCAAATATCCAGCGACGGTCGTCGTCAGGCAGCACGATAACGAGCAGCATCAGGAAAACTGCCAGCAGCATTAGCGCTATGCCAAACCTGTAGCGCTTCACGTTGCCGGTTGGGGTCGGTGGATAAGAGATGATCCTACCGATTCGGGCACTCAAAGACTCCGGCTCATCATTCAGCTCACGCAACTGCTTACGAATCTGCTGAACCTGTTCCTTGGTAAGTCCAGCTTTCTGGCTTTTGCTCATTTGACTAACCGAAAAGTTGCTCGCATCTGCTCGATATCGATGCGGTTGTCAGCGCAAAATTGCGCGTAGAGATTGCGAAGCAGATCGTTTCGCTCCGCTGGAGGGGTGGGCTTACCTCGCTCGCCTATCCATTCATCGACCAAGGCCGAGATCTCGAATAGTAGTTCCCACTGCACACCAGGCGCCGCACGACGCCCGGTCAACAGCCAATGCACATCGACCCCTGCTTCGGATACCCGGGCCAAATAGGCAGCGTCCGGCCGGGTGCTGTCAGCTTCGTAAGCGACCTGGGTGGCCTTGCTGACCCCGCCAATCTGGGCGAGCTCAGACTGATTGAGCCCAAGACGAAGCCTCTCAATCTTGAGATTCTTTCCAAAAAGTCGATTTTCTTGTCTTTTTTCGCTCATTGCCTTAAATTTTAAAGAATCCCCGACTCGGAGCCCACTTTGCCATGGCTCAGACGTCATCAGAGTTGTACGAGGCCCTCGCCGAAGCAGGGCCGGCCGCTCAAAGGCTGACGGAAGAGGCTCTTACACGCCACGGCCTCTCGCCCGAAGGGCTCTCATACGTTATTGAGACCGGAATTTCGCCGCCAGCCAGGAAGGTAGGGCGCAAGCAGCGCCGAAATCTGATCTTCGACGTTCCTCTAAAAAGCATCCCGGGCGTGGTACTCCAAGCCGAGTCAATGACAGGGGAATTCAATTTCCTCGTCGAACTCGATCGACGCAGTGATCTGCTTGCGGTCTTTGACCAACCGATCACCATCAAAGTTGGGATCACAGACAACATAGGACGTCGCACCCGAACCACTTACACCGCTGACTATCTGGCGATCGACCGGCAAAGATTTTGCGTCTACGAGATCAAAGCGGACTCCGAACTCGAGAGGCTGATCCGCGAACGACCTGAGGATTGGATCCTCGACAAAGATGGCTATCACTATCTCCCGGTATCGAAGCATTTCAATTCGATGGGTATAGAACATGTCATCGTTCCGATCAGTTCATTGACCTCGCTCCGCGCTGACAATCTGCGACTGCTCACCAGCGCTCGGGAGGCACCGGACACTAAGAAGTACCGGAAAGCACGCCGAGGTATCCGAGACCTGCTCAAGCATGAGTCAACCATGCGCGTCTCCGACCTGCTTGAACGAATCGGAGAATTTGATGAAACCCCAATTCTTCAGCTCCTAGATTCGGGAGAAGTATTTGCCGATCTGGACCGCGTAACGCTCTCTGATCCAAGTAGTGTTTGGATTTCAACTCGTCCGGAATTCGCCAAGATTGCTCAAGAAGCAAGCAGCAATCTTGCAAACTTGCTCCGCTCTACTGCGATCGATACCAACGATGTCATTGATCCTCGATACGAGCTTGAAGTTGCAACTCGGCTCGCGATTATCCAAGGAACTAAGCGCACGAATAGCAATGGAGAGGAAGTCTCAGAGCGAACCATCCGCCGGTATCGCAAGGCTTTTCGAGAAGCCGATGGTGATCCGCGCGGTCTAGTTCCGCTGTGGGGAAACTGCGGAAACAAAGACCCCCTGATCGGAACGGTCCACCTGTCTTTTCTGGAGGTTTTTATCCGCGCAAGGAAAGGCGACAAAAACGACCCCTCCACCAGCTCATGCTTTATCGCCTACGAAAAGGCGTTTCCACAGGCCAAAGTTGATCTTGGGTTCTTCGATGACCGACCCGTGTGCCGATCCACCTTCTACACGTACTGGGATCGCATATCGCTAAAGAATGAAGACTCATTCAATAAGGGCGGCCGTCGCTTGGAGAATCAGCAGGCGGACTCGTTTGACCCGGAAAAGAAGACGATCATTGCAACCAGACCTTTCGCGGTTGCCCATATCGATCACTGGAAGACCGATCTACACCTAGTGGTCGGCTACATCAATGGAGCGAAAATCACCAAACGCGCTTGGCTGACTGCCATGGTCGACGCCTTTAATGGCGAAGTACTTGCGATCTGGCTTTCTTTCGCTGATCCGAGCAAAAAGTCTTGCACGATGGTGATTCGTGACTGCGCCCGGCGTCATGGCCGGTTGCCTGAGATGATCATCGTCGATGGCAGTAGCGACTTCAGAAGTAGCCACTTCTTCGTCATGCTTGCAACGTTGAAGGTCGTGCGCTGTGAACGGCCGCCAGAAGACCCCCGCTTCGGACAGCAAGTCGAACGTCTCTTCAAGGATTTCAAAGACCGGTTCGCGCGGGGCCTTCCAGGATTTGGCATCAGTATCGAACGTTCTCGCGCAGTTTCAGCTGCATTCAAAGCTGCTGAGAGCTCCAGCTTGACGCTCCTTGAGGCCTTTGAAGCCATAGAGGCATTTGCGTTCCATGGCTATAACAATAGCCCAAAACCTGGCGAGACATCGTCACGCTACGCCATCCGCCAGAAGGCCGAGAGGTCGTATCCGCACGGCGGCCGCAAGGTCTCGTGGGATATTAAATTCCTAATCGCGACATCAATCGAATCGCCCGACGACCACTACAAGCTTTGGACTGGCAGGGGCATCCACGTATATGACAAGTGGTATAGCTCGCCGCGACTGTTGGTGTACCGCGGGTACAAGAAGGACATCTCTGTGCGACTTGAACCCTACGCAGATTCCGTCATCTACGTTTGCATCGAGGGCAAATGGCTGGAATGCAGGAATTCCGAAGCGCCCCTGCAGCTAGCCATGAGCGAAACCAGCTTGCTGTTCAGAAGTGCTGAACGCCACGATCTTTCTGCACTCCGGGCGGAACTTACTAACGACATGAATCGTTGCGTAGCCGAAATCGTCAACGAGAAGCTTCGCGAGATTGCAGGACGCAAGGAGTCGGGCAGTTCTCAGCCGACCGGCCCTGATGTCAATTCCGACGATTCGCCGGAGCTATCTACTTTCGTGCCCTTCAATTTCGATGATATCGAACCTTACGAGAATGAGACGCCATAAATGAATCGCGTATCGCGAGTTACCAACGGCGTAATCAAACACCCACTTCTTGAAAGAGCAAGGGACATGTTCATCCCCCTCTGTCGCGATGCAACCGACGGAATTGTATTGCTTCTCCTAGGACCGACGCAGTGCGCCAAGTCAATAATCTTCCACGAGATCGTCCCAATACTGAAGAATTCCTTCCAAGACAAGCGTCCCGGCGCGATCCCTATCGTTGATTTGCAAATTGAGACGGTGAGCGAGGGGCGGACAAAGCCGAAATGGATTGGGATTGAGCTACTGAAGGCCCTGAACCATCCGATATACAAGCACATAGGAAGCTTCGAGGAGAATGAGCACTACTTCCCATCAAAGGGCAGAGATGAATCCACAATTCGCATTGCGCTGAAAGAGGCGTTTACTAATAGGTTCACTCGTCGCACCTGTTTGGATGAAGCGCACCTCCTTACTCGAACCAAAGATCCAGAACTCCGCGCTGCGATCCTTGAGTCCATCAAATCAACATGCGCAATAGATCGGTCTCTCATTGCTTGCGGGGGCTACGAGATGGCCTACAAGGGACTATTCGAGTCTGCCCACTTCTGCGGGCGCGTGATCAGCTTCGATTTTGGTCACTACTCCGTGAGTAGCCCGGATGACATCAAATCATGGGCGCGCATACTTAAAACCTACAGCAGCAAGCTTGACCTGAAGCCCAAGTCCCTACTCTTGGACGAGGCTATCAACCTTCTGCACTGGAACAATGGAACGGTTGGCTTACTCGACAAGCACCTCTGGTCCTGCAGCATTCAAGCCAAAGCCCGCCATCAACCAATAGATAAGACGATTCTTCGAGCGTGTGCCCCTCCCGAAAAAGAAAGAAAGGCAGTCGCAGAGGACATCAGGAAGGGCAAAGAAGCCCTCCAACCAAGTTCGCAGTTCGCCGTTCCTCCTGCGTCACAGCCGCCGCAGAAGAAAGATCAGCCTGACGTAAGCAAGGATGGCCATAAACAGGGAACCCCGCCGTTCCAGCGCAAGCCCAATCGAAATGTTGCTGTGGAGATCGTCCTCCATGACGATGACTGAGTATTTTCCTCTTTCGCCGATTGGTGTCGGAAACTGGGAAATTGAAGCGTTTGGATCTTTTTATTGCCGCATGGCTCGCGCGCACTCGGTATCCATCTATGTCCTGACCACTCATCTACGCACTTGGTGGAGGCAGAAGCACCCAGATGACGACAGTGCAAAGAAGAATGTCACGAACGCTATGAACCCCATGCTTCGCAGCATAGGTCCAAATGTTGCGACCTTCACAAACATTGTCGGCGATGCAACTGGATGCACTATTCTCGAGAGAACCACCCTGCTGTCACTCAGGCCCGCCATATCCCAGAATGGCCACGCCCTGGTTCGTAAGGGCCGTGCCTGGTGCCCTGCCTGCATGGCAGAGAGTATGGAGAGCAAAAGCCCGTTCTACGACCGTCTTATTTGGGCAATCCCAGCCATTAAGAATTGTCCCGCACACAAAGTTGCGTTGGAGTCAAAGTGTCCCCAGTGCGGATACTCGCAGGCCCACTATCACCATCTTGGGCACATGGAGCTGTGCTGCGTGTGCAAAAGGCCATTGCTCAGCGAACCTTCCAGGTGGGAAGTCGCATTTCATCCAGCCCCTTATGAAAAGGAATGCATTCGGCTGGTGAAACAAATTTCGGCTGGAGACCTTACATCTGCGGTCGATGACGCGTATGGAGTGTTTATCAAGGACTTTGCTGACTATCTTTCTCCCATTGGGTTGAAGATTAGTCGACATACCTACCGTGCTCCCAGGCGACCTCAGAACGCCAGAGAGGTCACTCGCCCGAGGTTCATGACATTGTTGAGAAGATGCGTGGCATTCGGTATCGATCCTTCGGATCTTTTCCTGGATCCCGTCGGGGCGGCGAAATCCGCATGCTTACTGGAATTTGCGCGACTAGATCTTCCCGCTGACATCAAGCCACGGAAGTCGGTCGAACTAGTTGGATTAGCGCTGGATCGCCTGCAGTCGGAACTCTCTAAATCCGACTATGACCAGCTTCCATCACTGACTGAGATCGCGCACCAGCTTGGTGTATCCAAAGGCTTCTTGAACTACCACCATGGCGACCTTTGCGCAAAGTATGCACGCCATCGCACTGGATGCAGGAACAAAAAAGCCGGGGCCGAAATTGAGCGCTCCACCCATTTTCTACTTAGCGGCCCCATCGCGCAGTACCCCTCTGGCAAGTTCCCAAGCCTCGACCATCTGGCCGAGGCGGCGGTACAGGAGCTTGGAGTTGGGGTACGGATAGCCAGAATTGCCGTGGGCGTCGCCCTCAAAAAGCAATTCGGCAGACGGGAAGCCACCCGACGCCGAAAAGCGTCCATCTAGACAAGCTCTCTGCCACTCCACACCGGCCTTCACCCGCAAGGTTTCCTGCCTAAACACTCGCGTTCGCAAAATGGCCAAACTTGCTGGACATCCATCGAGGTTTGGCCGAATTGGCCAAACATGGCTGGATCGCGCAGGGTATCACGAAACTCCTTGTTTTATGGTGGGCCCACCAGGACTCGAACCTGGAACCAAAGGATTATGAGTCCTCTGCTCTAACCATTGAGCTATAGGCCCTTAAGGGGTTTCAGCGCTTTTCCCGAGATCGCCCGTGTAATTTCAGTGTAACTCGGCGGGCCTTCTTGGGCTCCAAGCGCTTCTGCAGCGCCGACATCGCGACCCGCATCGAAGCGGCGTGAGTATATCGCTCGGCCATCGCTCTCGTCTTCCACCCACCCATTTCCTGGATCGTCGCTGCGTCCGGCGCCGTACGCCCGGGCCTGAGTGACAAAGCCACGGCCGTGGACGCCGGCTATAGCCCACACATCGCTGCGCAGGCTGCTTCCCGTCTAGCCAAATCCGGGCACATCTGCGCTGCATTGGCAGCGCCAGAGAGCCATGACGAGTTCATCGCCTGCGCCAGCACCGACCAGCAGCGCGCCGCGCGGATCAGGATGTGCGGCTCGACTCTCTCTGCGAACGGGCCAAATCGGGCGATGTACGCGCGCTGCTCGCCCACCTCGCCGAATGGCGGCGCTCGCAACGCAGGCGCCGCCACAAACAACCCCAAGGACAGTCATGACTGACAAGCTCCGCACCATCCGCCTGTACGGGTCACTGGGTGCCCGGTTCGGCCGCGAGTACCGCATGGTGGTATCAAACGCCGCGGAGGCGATCCAGGCGCTCAGCATCCAGATCCCCGGCTTCCGAGCCTACCTGCAGGAGGCCAAGGCGCGGGGCCTGGGATTCGCGGTGTTCCTGGGCCGGCGCAACCTGGCGGAATCTCAGCTCAACGACCCGCCTGGTGATCAGGCAATCCGGATCGCGCCAATCCTTATCGGGTCCAAGCGGGGCGGCTTGGTCCAGATCATAGCGGGCGCCGCGCTGATCGCCGCCGGTTACGCCTTGGCCCCGTTCACCGGTGGCGCATCCCTCATGCTGGGAAAGTTCGGCTGGTCAATGATCGCCGGCGGCGTGGTGCAGTTGCTGTCGCCGCAGCCCAAAGGCCTGAATACTAGGGAGCGGCCGGAGAACCAGCCCAGCTACATGTTCAGCGGCATCGTGAACACGCAGGCGCAGGGCGCGGCCGTGCCGCTGCTGTACGGCCCCGGCCACGACGGCAAGGGCGTGTGGACTGGCGGCGCGATCCTTTCGGCGGGCATCTACGCAGAGGATCAACAGTAAATCAATAGCTCCCCCGGGCCTACACTCAACCGGTGCAAAACTATTCTGTCCTTGATTTCCCCAAGGAGCGCCTAACTCCATCCTTTGCTACTCGCGATATTCGCGAGTTCGCTCTGCAGCCGCTTTAAGCAAATCAAAAAATACCGCGTTATGCAGCTCGAAAATCTGAAAAGGAAGAAGAACGGATCTAATGAGGCTAATTACCAACAGCCCTAGGCAGACACCCCCAACCATCCCCTGGTATATTCCGTCCACTTTCAATATATAAAGAGCCATCCACGCAACTGACGCAACCGCCATCAAAACAGACGCCATAAGCGTGGTAGTTTGAGATGAAAGCAGATACTTCAGCCTTGAGATATGAGACTTGAGCTTTTCTAACGGTAGTAGCTCTGGCTTTCCCACTGTGCCTGCAAAGAGCATCAAAGTGACTACAAACCCAGTTAGAATTGCGCTCATCGCAAGGATTGCCGCAATGAACATGCCGGGTATCGACGCGTCGAGCTTTGCCATCAAAAACGCGAGATAGCTTCCCGGCATCATACCCAGCAGAAACTGCGCAAAGGTGAAGACCCTCGAGTTTCTGGTTTCCCGCGGGCGCTTGGTGTCAAGCTCGGCCATCTCCTCCAAAATGTCAGCCGCCCCAACCCACTCCGCCGGCATGATCCGGCGAAGACGAGGGCTATGACTTAATTTTGAGAGAAACCGTTCCATTGTTTGTGAAGTAACCGTCGTCATTGATCAGTCTCCACATCGCCTTATTTGCCACTCGCAGATCGTCCAAGTAGCCCCACAATCCGTCCACAACATCAGTTGCGTAGAGCGTCCCATTTGACTTGTCGACCCTAACCTTCAGAACATCTCGCATTTTATACTTACTGAGAGAAGTGATCTTGGTGGCATTTTTAAGATCAAGAACTATTTGATCAATACCTGAACCATCTTCCAGGGCCTCCATTGCGACCGCAAGAATAGATTCTTCATCGAGCGGATCAGTTCCAGCGTCCCAACGAGCATGAAATTTTATTGAGTTTTGAAACTCACCGAGTTGGTCGCGAAGCCTGAACTCAAACGAATCTTCATCTTCATTTTCAGAGCCGGCCGAAACGCGAAGGGATATTCTAGTTACGCCGCCGCCACTCTGAATTGCATCTTTAAGCCCTTGAGAGACTACATCCATTAATTCGATCGATGGCCAATTCGGACTTGCGAGTGGCTTTTCGCCGGCCTTTGGCGCTGGTCGTGGGCACCATCGGCTGATTAATCGCCCCAGCACGATTTCCGCCAACTTGTATCCTCCCGTGCCACGGGAACTTTCGAGCAAGACCGTCTCGCCAAGCGCGACGCCGCGGATGGTTGCTGTAAGTGCCTGATCGTTATCGTCTCTTTTGGGAAGCGTAGCTGTGAGCGTGTCCGGGACAGGCGCTGTATAGTTGAGCACTGTCACATCGTGCGCAGCCTGAACCGTATAGGTGCCGATTTCGAAGTAGACGCCTTTGCCGTCTTTGCCCACTCGCGGACGCGCGCTCCGGAGGTAGGCGCATACAGTACCGGGCGGATGACTATTTTCGTCTGAATAGGTTGGGACAATCCGGTCCTTCCATTGCGGTGCGTTCTCCATGATTTCCAGCAGGAGAGATTCAATGGGAGGGTAGACGACTATCGCCTTCTTTAGCCGATCCTTGAATCGAACTCGCTTTGCGTGAGCGAATCGATCAACAGTTTTTTGATTATCTGCCATTCTCGCGTCCTGCGGTTGTGTAGAGCATGTGCCAGCCTAATGCTGTCTAAGCATGCGATGAACAGCAATGCCCAGCGTCCCACAACGCAAAAAAGGTGCTGATCCGGCCATCCATGACCAGGGTGCTTACGGCCTACGACTCATCGGACTGTTAGGGCTAGTCGAATCGCGGCTGTCATCGAGGAGCGAGCAGGAAGCCGGACAGGTGGAGCGCCTCAAGTGGTTAGCCAGGAACTGGCAACGATGCGTCAAACGGCCGACTGCCCCTAGATAAACCCGGCTCGCTACGTGAATTCCGCTTGGCGTCTCACGCCGGGGCATGGATTGATAGCCAAGTCTGAACCAGGTGAGCGCACATTTTCGAACCGGCACTTTATCGGCCATTGACTTCACGGAACTCGGTGGGCCCGAGACTCACGATTGCCTCTAGAGTTTCCATCATGGCTGCACGGGTAGTGTAGGCCTCGCCATACGCCATTGGCTCGCCGTTTCCTCCCACCAGTCGCCAGCGCCACTGACCATGCGTGCGTGACGTACCAGCGACCAGAAGTGCGTTAACGCCGAACTCGGTTTCACCAACCTTCAAGCCTTCCCGATAGATCTCAAAGTGCGGTTTGCCAGCCATATCTATCCCTCCTGTAGTTCATGGGAAAACGGAGAGGCAGACGGCCGGAGGCCACCGGAGAATAGTTGATATGCCCTGCCCCAGAAGCACTGCGTAAGATTGCGCAGCGCCAACAGGCTGAGAACCCAGCCGGCACACGGGAACAACCGACGCATGATTGCGCTGGCTCCTGCATCCAGCACGACTAGCCGCGGTCCGAATGTCGCAGGCCCTCAGATCACGTGCATTGAGGGCAGACACTGCTGAGGGCCAAGCGACAAGGCCAATGCGGCTGGCTAAGGAACGTTCTGCAAGCGCGCCCATTCCTTACGGGCCCGTCCGGCCCGTTTGTCGATCAACGCCGCCAGCTCAATTGCAGAGATGAGCCAGGGCGATTTCTGAGACCCAAGGCGAAACGCCGGCACGGGCAATTGCTGCTTGGATGCAGCCTGCTTTGCCTGATGCTCGCCCAAGCCAAAATAGTGAGTGCAACGTTCCACCGGAATTTGGCCAGTGCCGAACTCAACTATGAGAAGAATGGAGAGTTCCCAACTCGGTAGCTGATCGCCTCGCCAGAGCAAGTTCGTAAGGATGCAGGTCAGGAGGTGCTCTGCGTGGCCAGCCAGATTGTCTCATCATGTCATCTTCCAGGCGCCGAAGATGTGCGACCACCTACTCTAGCCAGCTTACCTCCGTGCCGCGGACTGCGCTGAGCGATGGGCCTCTCGCCTGAGCATTTTCTTGCGGCGATCGCGTGCAAGCCAGACTTCCCGGTTCGCGTCACCCGGAAGCCGGCGACCTGGAAGGCAGGAGATGTCGTCGAGTGGCGGGACAGGAACCGGGCCGGTACACGGGAGCAGATGACGCACAATTGCGTTGGCATCAGAATTGAACACGAATGCCAACACCCCCTTTGGCTTGCTCAGAATCAGGAGCATCACTGCAGGTCGAAGGTACGCAGGGCATGCTCAACCAGTGGGTCTCCATCAGCGAGCCATGCATGCTCGTCGACGTACCAAGAGCCGCCAACCTTTCGGCCAGGCACCTGCCCGCTGCTCAGCCAACGGCGAAGGGTCGCTTCGGAAGGACGGCTGCCATCAGCGAAGTACTTTTCGGCCCAGGCGTTAGGTGTCATGAGCCGCAAGCTGCGCCCTCAAGGCTTCTGTGTAATTCCGGTGTAAGCGTGACGGAAAAACAGGGGAAAATCCGACGATCAGGAGAAAAACTGACAACGGCGGAGAGGCATGGAAGCGCCTGTTTTTCGGCACTCCTGCATTCCGTGGAAACCGCCGGAAACGCCGCCGAGGCCGATTATGAGTCCTCTGCTCTAACCATTGAGCTATAGGCCCGCGAGAGCCGCGATTCTAATGCAGCGCCGCGGTCCAGTCAGCCCGGGCCGTCGTCGTCCCGCGGCCGCTCGAGGCCCCAATCGCCTCGGCCAAGCCAACCCGGCGGTTCGCACCCTGCCCCGCAGAACTGCGAATCCGCTCGCCTTTATACGATTCCCGCCACCCGACTTGCCTAGCGCCAGTCGCATTTTTCGCGCACCGACCTCGGGCAGCATGACCTCGACACGCGCGCCAGACGCGTGCCTGCGCCGGCGGCTTTCCAGGCCGCCCGGCGTTGCGGAACGCGGCGGCGGCAGCGCCGGCGCGCCGCGCACTGATGGGGGCTCACGTTCCGGACTCGCCGCGGTGTCGGCGGGCGTCCGGTGCCGCCTCACCCTTCAACGAGGTTTCTATGCTGCGCACGACTGCGTTCCGCTTCCATGTCCTGGCCTTGGCGTTGCTGGCCGGTGCCGCCGGTTCCGTTCGAGCCGCCGAATACGGCGCCGCCGCTCCCGATGTTGCGGCCGCCGCCGCGCCGGCCGCCGTGCCGCCGTTCAAACACCCCGGCCTGCTGATGACCCAGAACCGCCTCGCCTCGATCCGCGCCGCGGTGCAATCGGGCAACGCCGGCGCGATGAAGACCGGCTTCAACCGTCTGCTGCAGGACGGCCGCGGTTCGCACACCTACGCGCATCAGGCGCTGACGACGGTGGACGTGGTGCGCGCGGCCGGCGGGCCGCAGGAGGGGCGCTGGAAGAACGACGGGTTCGCGGCGTACTTGAACGCGCTGCGCTGGGCGGTGACCGGCGATACGCGCAATCGCGACAAGGCGATCCAGATCATCGATGCGTGGTCGGCGAAGTTCACCGGATTCACTTTGGCGCCGGGCACGGACGCGCCGCAGGCGTGGCTGGAGGCGGCGTGGGGGCTGCCGGTGTGGGCCAGCGCGGCGGAGATCCTGCGCCATCACGACGGCGGCGCGGCCGGCTGGCCGCAGGCGTCGCAGGATCGGTTCAACGGGTATCTCAACCGGCTTTACGGGTATGCGAACCAAGCCTCCGCACGGACCAACAACTGGGGCGTGTCGGGCGCGTTGGCGACCATGGCGACCGGCGTCTACCAGGACGACGCCAATCGCTACAACGCCGGGCTCAACCGGATGAAGCAGTTGATCCCGCTGATCGTCTACAGCAGCGGCGAAGTGCAGGAGCTGGCGGCGCGCGATTGCCACCATCCGCAGTATTCGCTGGCCGGCATCGCCCAGGCGGCGGAGATGGCGACGATCCAGGGCGACACCAGCGTGTGGCTGCTCAAGGTCGGCAACGAGCCGCAGCCGCGGTTCTCGCGCGGGCTGGAGTACATGGCCAAGTCGATCCTGTACGGCGAGGGCGTGCGCGATTGCCGTTCCAACGGGCTGTATCCGGGCTATAGCGAAATCGCGGTCAACGGCTACATGAATCGCGGTACGCCGATTCCGAATTTCCAGAACGCGACCAAGCGTGGGCGGCCGGACGGCAACGCCGCCGAGTTCATCGGCTGGTCGGCGGCGACCCACGGGCGCGACGACTTCTGATCCTGATCGCGCCCGGCGTGCGTCGGCGCAGGCGCCGACGCACGCGGTGCCGTGCTCAGCGCGCGGCGCTCATCGAATACGGCAACTGCTTGGGATGGCTCGCCCATTCGCGGTTCGGCTGCGCCTGCATGACGAAGCGCAGCTCGCCGCCGGCAAGGATCTCCTCGTGGCGCAGGAACGCGCGATCCAGCGGCTGGCCGTTGAGCGTGGCGCTGCCGATGTAGGTGTGCGCCTCGTCGAGCCCGTCGGCGATCACGCTGAAGCGCTTGCCGTTGGGCAGGTTGAGCGTGGCCTTGGGCAGGAACGGCCGGCCGATGATGTATTCGTTGCTGGCCGGCGCCACCGGATAGAAGCCCAGCGCAGTGAACACGTACCAGGCCGACATCTGGCCGAGGTCGTCGTTGCCGGCCAGGCCGTCGGGCCGCGGCGCGTACTGGCTGGCCATGATCTGCTTGAGCCGCTCCTGGGTGCGCCAGGGCTGGCCGGCGTAGCCGTACAGGTAGGCGACGTGGTGGCTGGGTTCGTTGCCGTGCGCGTACCAGCCGATCAGGCCGGTGATGTCTTCCATGTGGGCGAAGATCTTCGGATCGACCTTGGCCTCGAACACCTGGTCGAGCCGCGCGATCAGCTTGTCGCCGCCGCCGTGCGCCTTGGCCAATCCCGCTACGTCCTGCGGCACGTACCACGAGTACTGCCAGGCATTGCCTTCGGTGTAGTCGCTGCCGTAGCCGCTGGCGCTGGGGTCGAACGGTTCGCGGAAGCTGCCGTCGCGCTTGCGTGCGCGCATGAATCCGGTCTTCGCGTCGAACGCGTGCTTCCAGTTGCCGGCACGTTTTTCGAAGCGCGCGGCGACGTCCTTGCGCCCCATCGCCCCGGCCATGCGCGCGATGGTCCAGTCGTCGAACGCGTATTCAAGCGTCTTCGACGCCGCCTCGCCTTCCTCGTCGATCGGCACGTAGCCCAGTTCCTTGTACTGGGCGATGCCGTCGTAGGGGCCGTAGTCGGCGCTGGCGACCATCGCCTCCAGCGCTTCGTCCGCATCGAAGCCGCGAATGCCCTTCATATAGGCGTCCGCGATCACCGGCACCGCGTGGTAGCCGATCATGCACCACGTCTCCTGGCCGTGGAACGCCCACACCGGCAGCACGCCGTACGGGCTGTGCTTGCGCGAGGCAAGCAGCGAATTGACGAAGTCGTTGTTGCGCTGCTCCGGCTGCACCAGGGTCAGCAACGGATGCAACGCGCGGTAGGTGTCCCACAGCGAGAACGTGGAGTGATAGCGAAAACCCTTGGCCTCGTGCACCGCGTTGTCCGGACCGCGATAGCGGCCGTCGCTGTCCATGAACAGGCTCGGCCCCATCAGCGTGTGGTAGAGCGCGGTGTAGAAGCTCTTGCGCGCGGCCTCGTCGCCGTCGGCGTCGATCGCCGACAGCGCCTGGCTCCAGCGCTCGCGCGCCTGCGCGCGCACGCCGTCGAAATCGAAGCCGGGCACTTCGGCGTCGAGGTTGGCGATGGCGCTGTCTTCGCCGACCGGCGAGATCGCGACCTTGACGATCAGCTCCTGGCCCGGCGCGTCCTTGAAGTCGAGGCTGGCGACGAGCTGGCGGCCTTCGATCTGCGCGCGCCGGGTCGGGTCCTTCTCGCCCGGCGGCGGGAAGCCCTTGTAGGCCACGTCGGCCTCGGTGTCGTGGAAGGCATGGCCGCTGACCGGGCGCGAGAAGCGCATTGCGAAGTACAGCTGCCGGCCCGGCGCCCAGCCGCGGGTCTCGCGAAAGCCGGTGACGGTGCCGTCGGGACGCAGGCGCACGCGCGACCACAGCACCTTGCCGGGGTAGTCGTACAGGCTGGTGCGCAGGTCCAGCAGCACGTGCGCGGACTGGCCCTTGGGAAAACGGTAGCGGTGCACGCCGACGCGCTCGCTCGCGGTCAGTTCGGCGCGGATCTTGTAGTCGTCGAGGGTGACCGCGTAATAGCCCGGCTGGGCCACTTCGTCGTCGTGGCCGAACGCCGAGCGGTAACCGCTGCGCGGGATCGTCGAGTCGCCGCGTTCGAGCTTGACCTCGCCGGCGATCGGCATCACCAGCACGTCGCCGAGGTCGGAATGGCCGGTGCCGGAGAAGTGGGTGTGGGAGAAGCCGACGATGGTCTTGTCGCCGTGGCGATAGCCGGCGGCCCAGCCGTAGGCCTCCTTGCGCGGCTTGATCTCGGTGTCGGGGCTGAGCTGGATCATGCCGAACGGCACCGTCGCGCCGGGGAAGGTGTGGCCCTCGCCGCCGGTGCCGATGAACGGGTCGACCGCCTCGAACGCGCGGCGGCCGGCGTCGGTACCGGCCGCGGCCGCGGCCGGGGCGACGAGGACGCCCGCGGCCAGCGCCACGGCGACGGCGGCCAGCGGCCAGGCGGGACGGGAACGGGACGTGCGGGACTGGACCGGCCGGGTCATCCGGGGTACTCCGTCTGGGGCCGGACCGGAACGTTCGCGCCCTGGCGCGTTCGAACCGGTGCGGCGGGAATGGCTCGATGGGGACGGCGGTCGGCCGCGAGGCCGGGCGCCACTTTTAGATCGTTCTAAATATCGGCAAGCTAACACGCGGCCCAGACCCGTTCATGCTGCATTGCAGAATGCAGCGGCGGGGCCCAGGCCGCAGGATGGCGGCATTTAGAACGATCCAAAAGCCTTCCATCCCTCCGTAACCCGGCCATGAGTTCCGCCTGTCCACTCTCCGCGAGGTGCCCAAGATGAACGACGCGCCCGCTCCCCGCGGCCGGGTCACCCTGGCCGATATCGCCCGCGCCTGCGGCCTGTCGCGCGCGACCGTGTCGCTGGTGCTGCGCGGCAGCCCGCTGGTCCACGCCGACACCCGCGCCCGGGTCGAGGCCGAGCTCAAGCGCCAAGGCTACGTCTACCACCGCGGCGCGGCCAACCTGCGGCGCAAGGTGTCCACCGGCGTGGCCCTGGTCATCAACGACCTGTCCAACCCGTTCTTCGCCGAATTCGCCGCCGGCGTGGACGAATGGCTGGCCACCGCCGGCTTCGTCACCCTGCTGGGCAGCACCAACGAATCGGTCGAGCGCCAGCAGGCAGTGCTCAACTCGCTGATGGAGCACGACCCGGCCGGGATCATCCTGTCGCCGGCCGAAGGCAGCGACGGCGCGCGGGTCCGCGCGCAGGTCGGCGAGCGCACGCCGGTGCTGGTGTTCAACCGCGAGCTCGACGGCACCGCCTGGGATTTCCTGGCCCTGGACAACACCCACGGCGCGCGCCTGGCCACCCGCCACCTGCTCGACCGCGGCCACCGCCGCATCGCCTTCTTCGGCGGCCACCGCGATTCGTCCTCGTGCCGGCAGCGCCGCCAGGGCTACCGCGAGGCGCTGGCCGAGGCCGGGATCGAGCCGGAGCCGCAGTGGCTGATCGAATGCGCGCCGACCCGCCTGGAAGCGGCGCAGCAGACCGGCGCGCTGTTCGTGCGCGACCCCGCGCCGACCGCGGCGGTCTGCTACAACGACGCGGTCGCGCTCGGCCTGATGGCCGGGCTGGTCGCGCGCGGCCGCCGCGCCGGCGGCGATTTCGCCGTGGTCGGCTTCGACGACATTCCCGAAGCCGCGGTCGCCTCGCCGCCGCTGACCACGATCGCGGTCGATCCGCGCGCGCGCGGCCGCCAGGCCGCCGAACTGATCCTCAAGCGCCTGCGCGAGCCCGAGCTGGCGCCGGCCCACACCATCGCTCCCGTGCGCCTGCTGGCCCGCAGCAGCAGCGAGGTGCACCTGACCCCGCCCGGAGAGCCCGCATGAGCCGCAGCGTCATGTCCTACACCGCCGCGCTGGCGGTGGTGACCACGATCTTCTTCACCTGGGGCGGCCTGACCAGCCTCAACGACGTGCTGATCCCGCATCTCAAGGCCGTGTTCGAGATGAACTACGCCCAGTCGATGCTGATTCAGTCGACCTTCTTCGGCGCTTACTTCCTGATGTCGCTGCCGGCCAGCCGGGTGGTGGCGAAGTTCGGCTACAAGAACAGCATCGTCATCGGCCTGATCGTCGCGGCGATCGGCGCGGCGATGTTCTTCCCGGCCGCGCGCGTGCCCTCGTACCCGCTGTTCCTCGGCGCGCTGTTCGTGCTCGCCAGCGGCATCACCGTGCTGCAGGTCTCGGCCAATCCCTACATCAGCCTGCTCGGCGACCCGGCCGGCGCGCCGAGCCGGCTCAACCTGGCGCAGGCGCTGAACTCGCTGGGCACCACGGTGTTCCCGACCTTCATCGGCCCGCTGATCCTGTCCGCGGCGGTGCTCACCGACGCCCAGCTGGGCGCGATGTCGGTCGCCGAAAAAGCCGCCTACCGCGCCCACGAAGCCGCGGCGGTGCAGATGCCGTACATGGTCATCGCCGGCTGTCTGGTGCTGCTGGCGGTGTTCGTCTACGCCATGCGCATCCCGCCGCTGACCGAGTCCACCGAAAGCGCCGACCCGACCCGCCACAGCTTCGCCGAGGTGCTGGGCCAGCGCCATCTGCTGTTCGGCGTGATCGCGATCTTCGTCTACGTCGGCGCCGAGGTCTCGATCGGCAGCTTCCTGGTCAACTACCTGTCCGAGCCGAACATCGCCGGCTTCGACCATGCCACCGCCAGCACCTACCTTGGCTACTACTGGGGCGGCGCGATGGTCGGGCGCTTCATCGGCGCGGCGCTGCTGCGCAGCGTCGACGCGCGCAAGCTGCTGGCGCTGGCCGCGGTCGCGGCGATCGCGCTGCTGGCGCTGACCATGAGCACCCAGGGCACGGTGGCGATGTGGACGGTGCTGGCGATCGGCCTGTTCAACTCGGTGATGTTCCCGACCATCTTCACCATCGCCATCGAGCGGCTCGGGCCGATGACCAGCAAAGCCTCGAGCCTGCTGATCATGGCCATCGTCGGCGGCGCGGTGGTGCCGCTGCTGCAGGGCCTGTTGTCCGACAACATCGGCATCCAGCATTCGTTCGTGATTCCGGCGGTGTGCTACGCCTTCATCGTCTGGTACGGCCTGTCCGGTTCGCGCATCCGCGCCGGCCAAGGCCAGCACGCCAGCGCGCAAGCTTCGGGAGTGATGCATTGATGTCCGCCGTACCCCTTTCGTCCGGCGCCAGCGGCGCGAACGCCGCGATCGTCTGCTTCGGCGAAGCCTTGATCGACTTCCTCGCGCGTCCGGCCGCGAGCCCGGGCGAACCGCGCCACTTCGTCGAATACGCCGGCGGCGCGCCAGCCAACGTCGCCGTCGCCGCCGCGCGCCTGGGTGCGCACGCGCGCTTCGTCGGCATGCTCGGCCGCGACATGTTCGGCGACTTCATCGCCGACCAGCTCAGCGGCTACGGCGTCGACACCCGCGACGTGCGCCGCACCGACGCGGCCAAGACCGCGCTGGCCTTCGTCTCGCTCGACGGCGATGGCGAACGCAGCTTCAGCTTCTACCGCCCGCCGGCCGCCGACCTGCTGTTCCGCGACGCCGACTTCAGCCCGGACGGCTTCGCCGACGCCGGCGTGTTCCACGTCTGCTCCAACAGCCTCACCGAGGAAGCCATCGCCGCGGCGACGCTGGCCGGCATGCGCCGCGCGCGCCTGGCCGACGCGCTGGTGAGCATGGACATGAACCTGCGCCCGTCGCTGTGGCCGGCCGGCTTCGACCCGGCGCCGCGGCTGCTGGCGGCGCTGCTGGAAGCGGACCTGATCAAGCTGTGCGGCAGCGAGTTCGAATTCCTCGCCCGCCACCTCGGCGGCGAAGAGGCCGCGCTGCAGCGGCTGTGGCACGGCTACGCGACCTGCGTGCTGATCACCGACGGCGCCACCCCGATCCGCTGGTACACGCGCACCCGCCACGGTTCGGTCGCCACCTACAAGGTCGCGCCCAGCGACACCACCGGCGCCGGCGACGCCTTCGTCGGCGGCCTGCTGCGCCGGCTGGTCGCGCTCGGCGTCGGCGCGGCGAACTTCAGCGACTTCCTCCAGCGCGAACACGAACTCATCGACGCGCTGCGCTACGCCGCCGCCGCCGGCGCGCTCGCCACCACCCGCCACGGCGCGTTCGCGGCCATGCCCAGCGCCGCGGACGTCGAACGCCTGATGCAGGAACAAGCCCAGGAACCCGCATGAACCTCCCCTCGAACCCGCTGCCGGACTTCCGCGACGCCGACACCCTGCTGGCGCACATCCGCGACACCCTGGCGTTCTACGATCCGGTCGCGCTCGACGCCGACGGCGGCTTCTTCCACTACTTCCGCGACGACGGCTCGGTCTACGACGCCTCGCACCGGCACCTGGTCAGCTCGACCCGCTTCGTCTTCAACTACGCGATGGCGGCGGTGGAGTTCGGCCGCGACGACTACCGCGAACGCGCGCGCCACGGCCTGCGCTACCTGCGCGAGGTGCATCGCAATCCCGACACCGGCGGCTACGCCTGGACGATCCGCGACGGCCGCCCGGACGACCGCATGAACCACTGCTACGGCGTGGCCTTCGTGCTGCTGGCGTACTCGTGCGGGGTCAAGGCCGGCATCGCCGAAGCGGCGGCGTGGATGGACGAAACCTGGAACCTGCTCGAAGCGCGCTTCTGGGAACCGCAGTTCGGCCTGTACCGCGACGAAGCCGATGCCGACTGGAACTTCACCGGCTACCGCGGCCAGAACGCCAACATGCACATGTGCGAGGCGATGCTGGCGGCGTACGAAGCGTCGGGCGATGCGCGCTATCTCGAGCGCGCGCTGACCCTGGCGCAGAACATGACCCAGCGCCAGGCGGCGCAGGCCGACGGCCTGGTGTGGGAGCACTACGACCGCGACTGGAACATCGACTGGGACTACCACCGCGACGATCCCAAGCACCTGTTCCGCCCCTGGGGCTTCCAGCCGGGCCACCAGACCGAGTGGGCCAAGCTGCTGCTGATCCTCGACCGCCACCTGTCCGCGCGCGGCGACGCGCCGGCCTGGCTGGTGCCGACCGCGCGCCACCTGTTCGACACCGCGATCGCGCGCTCCTGGGACGACGAATTCGGCGGCCTCGCCTACGGCTTCGCCCCCGACGGCGCGGTCTGCGACGACGACAAATACTTCTGGGTCCAGGCCGAATCGCTGGCGACCGCGGCGCTGCTGGCCGTGCGCACCGGCGAGAACCTTTACTGGCAGTGGTACGACAAGCTGTGGGCCTACGCGTGGCAGCACATGGTCGATCATCGCTACGGCGCGTGGTACCGCATCCTCGACCGCCGCAACGGCAAGTACAGCGACGAGAAGAGCCCGGCCGGCAAGACCGATTACCACACCATGGGCGCGTGCTACGAAGTGATCCGCTGGCTGCGCGGCGCCTAAGCCGCCCGCCGCTTTGTAGGAGCGGCGCAAGCCGCGACCGCGAAACCCGACCTACGACGCAAGCGAGGTTTCGCGGTCTCGGCTCGCGCCGCTCCTACAAGGGCAGCGGCGCTTCAGCCGACCACGAACAAGCCTGCGAGCGCCGACAGCAACAAGAACAGCAGGACCGGCGCCATCCACACCACGATCACCACCAGCGCCGCGTGCGCGGCCGGCCGCATCGGCTGGCCGGTGCGCAGGCGTTGTGCAATCGCGCGACGGTGCGAGGTGCCCAGCATGGTCAGCGTCGCCAACGGTTGCGCCGCGATCCAGCCGACCAGCGCCAGCACCTGACCCACGGGGTGTGGCATCACCGACATCAGCAGATAGATGAAAGCCCAGCACAGGCCGGGCACGACCACCAGCACGATGCCGGCCACGACCGCCCAGGCCAGCCGCGGCCGGCCCTGGGCGCGGTAGTTCATCGCCATCATCAACAGCCCGGCGACGGTGGTGGCCAGCGCGCTACCCCATAGCATCGCGCCGAGGCCGAACCAGGCCTCGCGGCGCGGGTCCGCGCCGACCGCGGCCTTGGGCGCGCTCCAGACGTTGTCCTCGTCCATGGCCTTCCCTGCGTGGAGTCGCAACGATCTTAGCGCGCGTAGCCGCCTCGTCGTCCTGCGACCCGAGCCACTTCCAAGAGCGGCGCGAGTCGCGACCGCGAAACCTCGCTTGCGTCGTAGGCGCGGTTTCGCGGTCGCGGCTTGCGCCGCTCCTACAGGGGGCATCCGCGACATCGCGCGCCGGAGGCATCCGCGGCATCGGGCCGGAAACGAAACAGGCCCCGCGAGCGGGGCCTGTTTCTGCGTGCGCGGACTCGCCCGACGTATCAGTCGATGTCGAGGAAGCTGCGCAGTTGTTCCGAACGGCTCGGATGACGCAGCTTGCGCAGCGCCTTGGCTTCGATCTGACGGATGCGCTCGCGGGTGACGTCGAACTGCTTGCCGACTTCTTCCAGCGTGTGATCGGTGTTCATGTCGATGCCGAAGCGCATGCGCAACACCTTGGCCTCGCGCGGGGTCAGGCCGGCGAGCACGTCGCGGACCGTCTCGGAGAGGTTGATGTTGGTGGTCGCTTCCACCGGGGACTCCACGTTGGTGTCCTCGATGAAGTCGCCCAGGTGCGAGTCCTCGTCGTCGCCGATCGGAGTCTCCATCGAGATGGGCTCCTTGGCGATCTTCATGACCTTGCGGATCTTGTCCTCGGGCATGTCCATTTCTTTCGCCAGCTCTTCCGGCGTGGCCTCGCGGCCGTACTGCTGGAGCATCTGGCGAGAGATACGGTTGAGCTTGTTGATCGTCTCGATCATGTGCACCGGGATGCGGATGGTGCGCGCCTGATCGGCGATCGAACGGGTGATGGCCTGGCGGATCCACCACGTCGCGTAGGTCGAGAACTTGAAGCCGCGGCGGAACTCGAACTTGTCCACCGCCTTCATCAGGCCGATGTTGCCTTCCTGGATCAGGTCGAGGAACTGCAGGCCGCGGTTGGTGTACTTCTTGGCGATGGAGATCACCAGGCGCAGGTTGGCCTCGACCATCTCCTTCTTGGCCTTGCGCGCCTTGGCTTCGCCGTAGGCGACCGCGCGGCTGATTTCCTTGAGCTCGTCCAGGGTCAGCAGCGAGCGGGTTTCCAGCTCGATGGTGGTCTGCTGTTCGGCGACGATCTGGTCCTTGACGTCGCGCAGGCCCGAGGACCACTTCTGCTTGCGCTTGAGCAGCTCGTCCACCCACTCCAGGTTGGTCTGGTTACCTTCCCAGGCGCGGATGAAGTCCTTGCGCGGCATCTTGGCCACGCGGGTGGCCAGATCGAGGATCTTGCGCTCGCGGTCCTTGATCGAGCCGACCACTTCGCGCAGGTTGCGCATCAGCGAGTCGGTCAGCGCCAGCGGCAGCTTGAGGGTGATGAACACCGCCGCGATTTCCTCGCGCAGCTTGGTCGCGTTCTTGTGCGCCGAGCCGTACTTCGCATGCGCCTTGAGGAACTTGCCGTGCAGGTCGGCGATGGTCTCCATGCGCGAGGCGACTTCGACCGGATCGGGACCGGACACGGTCTCCTCGGTCTCCTCGCCGTCGCCGGCGGCCTCTTCGTCCTCGTCCTCGTCGGAATCCGCGTCGGCGACGTCGGCCGGCGGCGCCGGCGGAGCGGCGGGCTCGGGCTCTTCGTCGAGGTGGTCGTTGAAGCCGACCACGATCTCGGCCAGGCGCTTCTTGCCGGCCTTGTGCTGCTCGTAGTCTTCGAGGATCAGCTGGATCGTGCCCGGGTACAGCGCGAGCGAGGCCTGGACCTGGTTCAGGCCCTCCTCGATGCGCTTGGCGATGGCGATCTCGCCTTCGCGGGTGAGCAGCTCGACCGTACCCATCTCGCGCATGTACATGCGCACGGGATCGGTGGTGCGGCCGCCTTCGCCGTCGAGCGCGGTCAGCGCTGCGGCGGCTTCTTCGGCCGCGGTGTCGTCGACTTCGCGGTTACCGGTGTTGCCGTCGGCGAGCAGCAGCGTTTCGGCATCGGGCGCAACTTCGTGCACTTCGATGCCCATGCCGTTGATCATGCCGATGATGTCTTCGATCTGTTCGGCGTCGACCAGATCGTCGGGCAGGTGATCGTTGACCTCGGCATAGGTCAGATAGCCCTGCTCCAAGCCCTTGGAGATCAGGAGCTTGATATCGGACGGAGGGGGCTGACGTTCGTTGGCCATGGGCTGCGCCACCGCGCTATTGAGGGTAGGGAACGCTCCAGTATATCAGGTCCGGCGCGCCCGACCCGGACAAGGCGGGGCGGCGGGCCGGATCAGGACCGGAGGAGGAAGGTGACCGGGCCGTCGTTGACCAGGCTGACCACCATATGGGCGCCGAACCTGCCGGTTTCCACCCCTCCGCCGTGGCGTTGTCGGCAGGTTTCGAGCAAACGGTTGAATAGCGGTTCAGCCAGCCCCGGCGCGGCCGCGGTGCTGAAGCCCGGACGCATGCCGCTGCTGGTATCGGCGGCCAGGGTGAACTGGCTGACCAGCAGCAACCCGCCGCCGGTGTCGGCCAGGCCACGGTTCATGCGTCCGGCCTCATCGGCGAATACACGGTATCCGAGCAGCCGATCGGCCATGCGCGCGATCTGCGCCTCGCCGTCGCCGGGCTCGATCCCGACCAGGGCCAGCAGGCCCGGCCCGATTTCCCCGACCGTTTCGCCGTCGACCGTCACCCTGGCCTGGGTCACCCGCTGGATCAGGCTGAGCATCGCGCACCGCGTCGATTTCGAGGATCGCCAGTGTACGGCCTGCAACATGCCGGCTATGGCGGCGTTCGCGCGGGCCCGGGGCCTGGCGACGCGACGGCGGCGGCCGTGGCCGCGGCTACACTCGCCGGCATGACCCAGTTCGCCGCCCGCGTCCTCTACTTCTTCGCCAGCCTGATCGGCCGCCTGCCCGGGGCCTGGCAGCGCCGCCTGGGCGACGCCGTGGCCACGGCCTGGCAGCGCCGCGACGGGCGCGAGGCCCGGGTCGCCCGGGTCAACCTGCGCCTGGCCTATCCCGAGCTGCTGCCGGCCGAGCGCGAGCAGTGGCAGCAGGCGATCGTGCGCACCACCGCGCGCCAGGCGGTCGAGACCCTGCGCCTGTGGACCCGCCCGCACGCCGAAAACCTCAACCTGCTGCGCGAGCAGCACGGCACCGAACTGTTCGACGCCGCCCTGGCCGCCGGCAAGGGCCTGATCGTGGCCGCACCGCACTACGGCAATTGGGAGCTGCTGAACCAGTGGCTGGCCGCGCGCACCCCGCTGGCGATCCTGTACAAGCCGCCGGAATCGCCGGTCGGCGAGGCGTTCCTGAACCTCGTGCGCGCCGACACCGACGCCGGGCGCGTGACCCAGGTGCGCGCCGAAGGCGCCGCGGTGCGCCAGCTGTGGAAGCGGCTCAACGCCGGCGGCGTGGTCGGCATCCTGCCCGACCAGCAGCCCAAGGCCGGCGACGGCGAGTTCGCCCCGTTCTTCGGGGTCGAGGCGTTGACCATGACCCTGCTCGGCCGGCTCGCCGAACGCACCGGCGCGCCGGTGCTGTTCTGCTACTGCGAGCGCATCGACCAGCACCCCGACGGCCCCGGCTTCGCCCTGCGCGTGGAAGCCGCGCCGCCGGGCATCGCCGATCCCGACCCGCGCCGCGCCTGCGCCGCGCTCAACCAGGCGGTGGAACGCATCGCCCGGCGCGATCCGGCGCAGTACCAGTGGACCTACAAGCGCTACACCCTGCGGCCGTCCGGCGACGGGCGCGACAACCCCTACCGCGCGATCGAGACCGACCGCCACTGAGCGGCCGCGACCTCGCGCGCGCAGCGCCACCGGCGTCTGCGAACGCACCGACCGAACCGCGCGCGCCCGGCTACACTGCGGAAGAACCTCGCCCTGCCCGCACGATGACGCCCATTCCGCCCGGCTCCGCCTTCCCCGCCCCCACTTCCGCCGACGGCGCGCGCGAGCGCGAGGAACCGCATTCCGTGGCCGGGGACGGCGGCGCGGACGATCCGGCGCGGGCCGATCGCGCCGACGCCTCGGCCGCGGCCACCGACGAGGCCACGGCCCCCGGGGCCGCGCCCGCCGCGCCGGCCCAGACCGCCGACGAGCCCATCGCGGCGACGTCCGCGGCACCGCCCGATGCGGTGTCCGCGACGCCGTCCGCCGCGCAGCCCGATGCAGCGCTGGCGGCACCGTCCGCAACCCAGCCCGATGCGGCGCCCGCGGCGGCGCCCGCACCCCAACCCGATGCGGCGTCCGCGCCTGCCGACGCGTTCGGGCTGGCGCAGCCGCGCGACGGCTGGCAGCGCCTGCCGGCGCGCGCGATCCCGCTGTGCACGATCGACATCAGCCTGTCGCTGGCGGTGGTGTTCGCGATCGCCGCGGTGATCGGCGGCGTGCTGACCGTCGGCCGCCACGCCGGGCTCGCCAGCGGCCTCACCGGCGCCCTGTTCGGCGCCGGCATCGGCATGTGGATCGGTTTCCGCCGCTACCGCAACACCCTGTGGCGGCTCGACGAACACGGCTTCGCGGTGCGCCGCGGCGTGGCCTGGCAGCGCGAGACTACGGTGCCGCTGACCCGGGTCCAGCACCTGGACCTCAAGCACGGCCCGCTGCAGCGCATGCGCCGGCTGGCGACGCTGGTGGTGCACACCGCCGGCACCCGCCACAGCTCGGTGGCGATCGACCACCTCGACGCCGGCGACGCCCAGCGCCTGCGCGAGCGCCTGGGCCGCCAGCTCGACCACGAGGACGACGAGGCCCGATGAGCGCGCCCGGCCCCGCGCCCGCGCCGCCGCAGCGATCCGCATCCGTCGCCGCGGCGGACGCCGCAGCGACGACGACGCCGGGCGCAACCGGCGAGCCCGTCGCCGACCGCCGCCTGCACCCGATGTCGTGGCTGTTCGTGCTGATCCAGCACCTCAAGCAGTTCATCGTGCCGCTGCTGATCCTGGTCTTCGCCGGCCGCGGCGACCGCAACGAGCTGTACTCGCTGATCGGCGTCGGCCTGCTGGTGCTGGCGGCGCTGTGGCGCTATTTCACCTACCGCTACGGGGTCGGGCCGAACGGGCTGGTGGTGCGCAGCGGCCTGCTCAACCGCAGCCTGCGGGTGATCCCGTTCGTGCGCATCCAGAACGTGGCCGTGCACCAGACCGTGCTGCACCGGCTGTTCGGCGTGGCCGAAGTGCGCATGGAGTCGGCCGCGGGCAAGGAGCCCGAAGCGCAGATGCGCGTGCTCACCCTGGCCGACGCGATGGCGCTGGAGACCCTGGTGCGCCGCCGCGGCGCCGACCCGGCGCTGGCGGTGGAAGAGCGCGCCGATTCCCTGCTGCGCCTGTCGCCCGCCGAAGTGCTGCGGCTCGGCCTGGTCTCCAACGGCGGCCTGGTGCTGGTCGGCGCCGGCATCGCCGCGGCGCTGCAGACCGTGCCCGACTTCAACGGCCGCGTGCCCGAGCGGGTGCTGCGCGGCGGCATGCACTGGCTGTTCGGCCGGGTCGAGGGCTACCACCTCGACGCCGCCGGCTACGCCTTGCTGGCCGCGGCCACGATCGCGCTGGTGGCGGTGGCGCTGAAAACCCTGTCGGTGACCCTGGCGCTGCTGCGCTACTACGGCTTCGACCTCAGCGAGCAGGGCCGCCGGCTGACCGCCGAGCGCGGCCTGCTGGCGCGCTGGCGCACCACCGTGCCGCGCCGGCGGATCCAGGCCTGGACCCTGGAAGAAGGCGTGCTGCACCGCCTGCTCAAGCGCCGCCGGCTGGCGGTGGACACGGTCGGCGCGGACGAACACGACGAAGGCCGCGCGCTCAAGGAACTGGCGCCGATCGCGTCGCCGCAGACCTGCGACCGGCTGATCGCGCACCTGCTGCCGCACGCGCGCTGGGACGCGCTGGACTGGCGCGCGCTGCCGAACGCGGCCTGGTGGCGGCTGTTCCTGCCGGATGTGCCGTGGACCGTGCTGGCGGCGTCCGCGCTGTACTGGCACCTAGGCGGCTGGAGCCTGCTGGCGCTGCTGTGGCTGCCGTGGTCGGCGTTCAAGGCGCAGCGGCGCGCGCAGCGCATGGGCTATGCGATGGACGCCGAACTGATCGCGGTGCGCGAGGGCTGGTGGCGCCGGCATTGGCGTTTCGCCGAACTCGACAAACTGCAGGCGCTGCAGCTCACCCGCTCGCCGCTGGACCGGCGCTGCGGCACGGCGACCCTGTGGCTGGACACGGCCGGGGCCGGCGCGTTGAGCCCGCCGTTGCGGATCCGGTTCCTGCCGGTGGACGAGGCGCGGCGGCTTTACGAACGCCTGGCGGGTTCGTTGGCGGGGCGGCCGTTGCGCTGGTGACGGTGGTCGGGGCCGGGCCGTTCGGGCGCGGCGCTTCGAATTCGTAAATCCCCGGCCGTCGTTCCGGCGAGAGCCGGACTCCATTGCGATCTGGCGATCGCTATTGCCGTTGCCGTTAGCCTTTGCCGTTCGCTCGGACGCAACCCCGCCCGGGGACCATGTTCCGCAGCCCCGAAGGGCGCGCGCATGGATGCGCGCGTGCGCCATGGGACAGGATGTCCCTTATGGCGCAGCCCCGCGCCCGGCGCTGGACTTAGTGGCTCGTGACCTTAGACCAGCGTTTTTCTTTGGTTACTTTCTTTTGGCGCGCTGCCAAAAGAAAGTAACTCGGCCGCTTGCGGACGAAAG
>NZ_FNPT01000015.1 GCF_900107375.1 Lysobacter sp. yr284 | reverse complement strand
ATCCAAAGCTTCCGTCCGCAAGCGGCCGGGTCACTTTCTTTGTCCAAAGCAACAAAGAAAGTAACCAAAGAAAGTGCATTCTTTTTTCGGATCAAAAGCCACTAGGTCCAGCACCGGGCGCGGGGCCGCGCCATAAGGGGCCTCCTGCCCCATGGCGCGCGCGCGCATCCATGCGCGCGCCCTCCGGGGCTGCGGCACGTGGGATTCGCGTGGGGTTGCGTCCGAGCGAACGGCAACGGCAAATGGATTCCGGCTTTCGCCGGAATGACGCTAGGTGGCATCGCCATAGTTGGGTGCTGCGATGACAACTTGCGCAGCGCCTGCAGCGGGCTACGAAACCGGCCAAAGCCCCTGTAGGAGCGACGCGAGTCGCGACCGCGCGCTCGCAGCCACGACGAATCCCCGATCATCTGATCATCAGCGCGACATCGCGCGCGCGCACGACCGCCCGCCGGTCGCATCCGAAAAATCCGCGGCGGCCGTCGGGCCGCCGCGGCTGCGCGCGGCTCAGCGCGGCTTGCGGAAACGCAGCGTCATCCGGTCGCTCTCGCCGATCGCCTTGTACTTGGCGGCGTCCGCGGCCTCGTGCTGGTTGCTCGGCGGCAGGGTCCACACGCCCTTGGCGTAGTCCTTGGTGTCGCGCGGGTTGGCGTTGACCTCGCTCTTGCCCTCGAGCCGGAACCCGGCCGCTTCGGCCAGCGCGATCACCTGGGCCTGGCCGACATAGCCGGACTTGTCGTCGGCCGGCACGTCGCCCTTGGCGCGGTGCTCGACCACGCCCAGGGTGCCGCCGGGCTTGAGCACGTCGTAGAAGCCCTTGAACATCACTTCGGCCTGGCCGGCCGAGCGCCAGTTGTGGACGTTGCGGAAGGTCAGCACCACGTCGGCCGACGCCGGCGCGCCGAACGCCGGCTTGAACGGATCGTAGGCGGCGATGACGGCGCCGCCGTACTGCGCCGGGGCGTCGGCGAACTTCTTCTCCAGGCCGCTCTTGGCCTTGGCGAAGTAGGCGCGCGAGCTGTCCTTGGTCTGGCTGTCGGGATCGACCACGGCGGCCACGTAGCGGCCCTTCTCGCGCAGGTACGGGGCGAGGATCTCCGAGTACCAGCCGCTGCCGGGGGTGATCTCGACTACGGTCTGGTCGGGGCGCACGCCGAAGAACTGCAGGGTCTCCAGCGGATGGCGGTAGCCGTCGCGGGCGACGTTCGCCGGATCGCGCCAGCTGCCGGCGACGACGCTCTTGAGCGAGCCGCCGGCAACGGCGGCCGCTGCGGCCTTGCGCGCGGCCGGCTTGGCCGTGTCCTTCGCCGCTTCGGCGGGCTCCACGCGCTCGGCGGCGGCCCGCTCGGCCGGCGGCTGCGCAGTCTTCTCGTTGGTCCGCTCCAGCGTCTGCTTGGCCGCGGCCGGCGCTTCGGCTGCCGGCGTCGCCGCGGCAGGGGGTTGCGCGGCCGTCGCCGGCGCGGCAGGCATCGCCGCGACCGGCGCGGGCGCCGGATTCTGCGCGGCCGGTTCGGCCTGCGGCTGGGCGACCTGTTCCACGGTTTTCGCGGCCGCCGCGTCGGTGGCGGCCTGGGTTTCCTGGGCATGCGCCGCTGCGCAGGCGCCGGCGGGCAACAGCGCGGCGAGCAGCAGGCGGGCAAGGCGTTGACGTTCCATGCAACGGACTCCAGTGGCGTTCAGAAAACCGCAGCCTACCGCAAAGCGTTCGGCGGCCGCTGTAGCGCATCTGTGCCGCGGCATGCGCGCGCTGCCTGCCGGCGCGTCCGCAGTTGCGGCCGCGCGCCACATCGCGCGGCCGCTCAGCGCGGTTTCGCGCGCGGTTTTCGCGGCTTCGGCGCGGGCGCCGCCGCGGCCGCCGAGGGATCGCGCGCGGCCAGGTCCGCATCCATCTGCTCGACGTACTGGCGCGCCTGTTCATGCAGCCAGGTGCGGAAGGATTCGAGCCCGGCGTGATCGATCGAGCGCTGCGGATACACCAGATAATGGCCCCAGTCGATCTTCAACCGGCCCTGGCTCAGCGGCACCAGCTGGCCGTTGCGGATCAGCAGCCGGGTGCGCGCCAACCGCCCCAGCGCCACGCCCAGGCCCTCGACGGCGGCGCGGTGCATGGTCTCGGAGTCGTCGAAGTGGGCGACGAAGCGCGCCGGCGGCTGGCCGCCGTAGCGGTCGAACCAGTCCTGCCAATACGTGGACAGGTCGCCGAGCAGCGGCCAGCGGTGCAGGTCTTCCTGCGCCGGCAGGCCGCCCATGCGCGCGACCAACTCCGGGCTGGCCACCGGCACCAGGGTCTCGTCGAACAGGTGTTCGATCACCAGCCCCGGCCAGCGGCCGTAGCCGCCGCGCATGGCCGCGTCGATGCCCGGTTCGCGGTCGAAATCGACCAGCGCCGAGGACGAGAACAGGTTGAGTTCGAGCTGGGGATAGCGGGCGACGAAGCCGCCCAGCCGCGGCACCAGCCAGGACGAGGCCATCGACGCCATCAGGCTCAGGGTCAGCACCTCGTCGCGGCGCGGGCTGTACGGGCGCAGGGCGTGGTCGAGCGCGTCCAGGTGCGGCGCCACCACCGACAGCAGGCGCTCGCCGTCGGCGGTCAGGCGCACCCCGCGCGGGCCGCGCTCGAACAGGCGCCGGCCCAGGCGCTCTTCCAGGGTGCGGATCTGGTGGCTCAACGCGCTGACGGTGAGGTGCATCTGCTCGGCGGCGCGGGTGAGGTTGCTCAAGCGCGCGGCGGTGGCGAAACCCAGCAGGGCGTGCAACGGCGGACGGTTCATCGCGGCGGTCCCGGAAGGCGGCTCAGCGTTCGATCCAGCTCAAGTCTGGCTTGCAAACGTATCGCTTTTTGGGCGTCCGTGGCGAGCGTAGTTTGAACCTCGCCCGCAGCGCCCCGGCGGCTTCCCCGCCTCGGCCGCGCTGCCCCACAGGAGACCCGGCCATGAATATCTACAAGAACCTGATGTTCCTGCACGGCCATTTCGTCGATCCGCGCGATGCCGACGACGACGAGCGTCCGGCCGCGCCGGCGCCGGCGCCGGCGCAGCGGCCGGCGACTTACGTTCCCGCCTCGCGACCGGCTCAAGCCGCGCCGCGCGCCGACGGGCGCCGCGGATGGCTGCGGCTGTGGCCGGCGCAGAGCGCGCGGGTCGAGCCGGGTTGCGACGGCGCGCACTGCGCCTGAATCCGGCCGTGAGCCGGCGGCGCCCGCCGCCGGTTCACGGCAGCCGCCGCGCCGACGGATACGGCGCCACGTCGTTGATCCGCCCGGCCGCGAGCCCGGCCTGCACCTGCCGCCACCACTGCACCTGGAAGATCTCGCCGTGGGCGTGCATGAGCGCCCCCAGCAGCGGCGGCGACAGGCCGAGGAAGCGCGGGAACTGCTCGGGGAAGACGTCGTTGCCGTGGGCGTAGAACCACGCGCCCGACTCCATCTCTTCCTCGTGGTTGCGCGGCGCCGGCACCTCGCGGAAGCGGCAGTCGCTGACCAGGCACAGCTCGTCGTAGTCGTAGAAGATCGCCCGGCCGTGGCGCGAGACGCCGAAGTTCTTCAGCAACAGGTCGCCGGGGAAGATGTTGCTCAGGGCCAGGTCGCGGATCGCCTGGCCGTAGTCGATCGCCGCCGCGCGCGCGGCCTCCGGCGGCTGCTCGCGCAGGTACAGGTTGAGCGGGCGCAGGCGCCGCTCGACATAGCACAGGTGCACGACCAGGTCGTCGCCGTCTTCGGTGATGCTGCCGGCGCAGGTCGTCATCAGCTCGTCGAGCAGGTCCGGGGCGAAGCGCGCGCGCGGGAACCGCAGGAACCGGAACGGCTGCGCATCGACCAGGCGGCCGACGCGGTCGTGGTGGAACACCAGCGAATACTTGGCTTCCACGTCCTCGCGCGCGACTTCCTTCGGATAGGCGAAGCGGTCGCGGATCAGTTTGAACACCAGCGGATAGCTGGGCAGGGTGAACACCGCCATGACCATGCCGCGCTCGCCCTCGGCGCGGATCAGGCGCTCGCCCGGCTGCGCCGCGAACTGGCGGAAGAAGGTGCGGTAGCGCTCGGTCTTGCCCTGCTTGGCGCGGCCGAGCACGGTGTAGAGCTCGTCGATCGGCTTGCCCGGCAGCAGCGTGCGCAGGAACACCACCGCGTCGCCGACGGTCGGCAGGTCGGCGTGGAAGTAGCTGCGCGAATAGCTGAACAGCTGCACCACCTCGGCGCGCAAGGTCAGCACCGCATCGACCCGCAGCGCGCCGCCGTCGTTGACCAGGGCGATCACGCACGGCGAGAAGCTGCGTTCGCCGAACACCCGCCCGACCAGATAGGCGCGGCGCTCGCGGTAGAACACCGTGTCCAGCAGTTCGACCGCGCGCACCGGCTGCGGGCCCCAATGCTGCAGGTCCTCCTGCAGCCGCACCGCGATGCCGGCCGCGCAGCGGGTGCGATGGGCGTAGGGCACGGCGAAGGGGTAGTCGTCGAGCACGCGCATGAAGGTCTCGACCAGCCGCTCGCCCGACACCGCATAGCTGTGCCGCGCCACCGGATGGGTGATCGCGTCGGTCGGCTCGATGTCGAGGGCGACGAATTCCAGCGCCGGGTCGACGCCGCGGGTCTTGAAGAAGCGCCGCGTCAGGGTGTTGAAGAAGGTCTTGTACAGCTCGCCGTCGAGCAGCGGCGCGACGATGCCGGCATAGGCCTCGCGCACCTGCGCCCACAACGCGCGTTCGTGCGCGCGCTGCCCCAGCCGCGCCTGCAGCGCGCGTCCGGCCTCGCCCACGCACAGGTCGTACAGGGCGATGCGCTCGACCGCGTCCTCGCGCGCGCCGTTCCAGTCGCAATGCTCGAAGCGGCCTTGCGCGCGCCGGGTGATCGCGGCGAAGCGCGCGTGGTAGTCGGCGAACGCGTCGCGGATCTGGCTGGCGACGGCGACCGCTTCGGCGAGAGCGTCGGGGGCGGCGGACATGGCCGCAGTGTACGGCGGCGCGCGCACCGCCGTGGCATGCGCGCGGCCGATTTCCTTTCCGGCGAAACCGTCATGGCGGCCCGGACACGGACGCCCGCGCTCGCCGCCGCCGCGCTGCCGCTGGTTCGCGACGGCGCCGGCCTCAAGGGCAAGCGGATCGGCCCCGACGGCGAGCGGGTGCTGCCGGTGCGGTTCGCGCCGGCGCCGGCGCCGGCCCGCAAGCGGCGCGAGAGGATGCGGACGCTGGAGGAGGCCCACTACGAGAACGACGACGGCCGAGCCGTCCGCGTCGCCGCTCCCGCTCACACCCCACCCGAATTTCCTACTGTCATAACCGGCAAAATCCGATGCACTTCTCGAAAACATCGGAGTACCATCCGGCGCGACGGTGCAGGGATGCCTCTACGCGCCGATCGGACCGGCCCGCTGAGGGGGCTGTCCAGGCGGCGCCGCCGCTGGACCGCATCGCGCCGGAACCGCTCGCCGCCCGCGTCTGTGCGCTCGAACCGGGGCCTGGGGCCCCGTGCCTTTCCTGACGAGAGCGACACATCCATGGTTCAAAAGATCATCATCGGCGTGCTGGCCGCGGCCTTGATCGCGGTCTGTTCGATCTGGGGCTACAGCACCTGGCAAAAGCAACAGGCCGCCGCGCCCGTGCCGGCCGCGGCGCCGGCCGCCGTGGTCGAGCCGGCCAAGCCCGTCGACGCCGCGCTGCCGGCCGAGACCGTGCCGGTCGCCGCCGAGGCGGCGGTGGCGGAGAAGGCCGACGGCACCCACTTCACCTACAAGTACGTCTCCCCGCGCAGCCCGCAGCTGCTGTCGATCTACAACATGGCCAGCGAGATCGACGTGCTGCGCAACCTGCCCGAGGTCAACCAGCTCGACGGCTGGCTGACCCTGCCGCGGCCGATCAACTTCATCACCGCCGAGTGCGGCACCATCAACGCCTTCTACGCCCGCGACAAGGGCGACGTAGTGCTGTGCTACGAGATGCTGGACATGCTGGTGAAGCAGGGCGCGGCGATCGCCCAGGCCAACGGCGGCAGCACCCGCGACCAGCTCAAGTACCTGATGGCGAACCTGCGCTTCCTGATGCTGCACGAGACCGGCCACGCCCTGGTCGACATGCTCGACCTGCCGCAGACCGGCCGCGAGGAAGACGCGGTCGACCAACTCGCCACCACCTTGATGCTGTCCTTCGTCAGCGCCGACGAGTCCGAGGGCGACATCGCCCAGAACCTGCAGCTGGCCTCGAACTTCTTCCTGCTGACCGACAGCGGCAACCACGACATGGCGACCTACGCCGACGAGCACTCGGTCGGCGCGCAGCGCTTCTTCAACCTGCAGTGCATGATCTACGGCCACGATCCGGGCAAGTACCTGCGCATCGTCACCAGCGGCCGCCTGCCCGAAGCGCGCGCGCTGCGCTGCGAGGACGAGAGCAAGCAGATCACCCGCAACTGGATGCGCCTGATCGAGCCGAACATCGCGCCCAAGCACCGCATGACCCGCGAGGAAGAGCAGGCCAAGATCGACCAGATCAAGCAAAAGCAGGTCGAGAACGCGCCGGCGCCGTACGTGCGCTGATCGCCGCTGCGACGGCAAAAAGGGCGCCCCCGGGCGCCCTTTTCGTATGCGGCCGAAGCCGCTGTAGGAGCGGCGCAAGCCGCGACCGCGAATCCGCGGCGACGGCGCGGCCTTCCCGCCGGCCGTTGTTTCGCTCGGGGGCGGTTTTCTTCGTAGGTGCGGATGCGCGGTCGCGGCTTGCGCCGCTCCTGCACGCGGTGGTCGGCGCTATCAGCCTTCGTTGCCGTCCGGCATCAGCAGCACCAGCGGTTCGCAGGCCTTGTCGGTGCAGCCCCAGCGCCGCACCGTGTCGCCGTCGATCCAGGTCGCGGTCGCCGCGGCGTTGATCTCGAAGTCCCACTCGCGGCCCTGCGCGCGCAGGCGGCCCTTGATCGAGCACGGCAGCCAGTAGAACGCGTCGTGGGTGCCGTCGGGGTACTCGCGGCTGGCGCGGAAGAATTTCGCCGCCTGCTTCGCATCCAGCGTCCACTTCGCGCAGGCCGCGCGCACGGCTTCGTCCTTGCTGGCCGGGTCGAACGCGGCCGGGTCGATGCGGGTCACCACCACCGCGTCGGCGGGCTCAGCGGCGCGGTGCGGCGGACTGCACGCCGCCGTCGACAGCAGGGTTGCCAGCAGCAGGAACGTACAGGTCCGCGCCTTCGCCCTGGGTCTTGTACGAGATCGCATCGTGCTTGTAGACGTCTTTGTCATTGAGTCCGTACTCCTTCTGCAGCGCGCCGACGAGCTTGTTGATCGAGGCGGTCTGCTCGGCCGTGGGCGCGTCCCAGGTCTTGGTCTTGGCGTTGTAGCTGCCGACCACCTCGATGCCGACGCTGTCGTCGTTGGTCGGGAAGCGGTCGGGATAGGCCTTGGCCTTTTCGTGGTCGTGGATCGCCTTCGGGTTCCAGCCGGTCTTGTCGAACCAGGCCTGCTCCTGCGCCGAGCACGTGCCTTCCTCGACGCAGCGCCCCTTGACCTTGCCGACATGATAGGTCTTCTGGTCGAGGCTGGCGGTCTGGTGGATCGTGCCGTCCTTGTCGATCAGGAAATGCGTGCCGGTGCCGCTCTTGAACGCGTCCAGCGCGCTCTTGGCGGTGGCCGATTCGGTGCGGTGCATGACGATGCCGTGGTGCGCGTCGATCGGGCCCTTCTCCAGCGCCGCGATCGGCTGGCGCTTGATCGCCGGGTCTTCGAGATAGCCGTCCTTGTCGACCTGGCTGGCGTGGGCGTAGCCGGCCAGGGTCTGGGCCGCGTCGACCTCGCGCAGCGACAGCGGCACGCCGACGCGCTGCGCCGCCGGCGAGGACGGATCGCCGCGCACCGCGAACAGCGACGGCACCGGCGCATCGGCGCTGCCGGCGACCACCCGGTCGAAGCCGCCCATCTGCGGGTGCTGCTTGAGCTCGGCGTACAGGCCGGCGGCGAGGTTGCGCGCCTGCGCGTCGCTCCATGGACCGGCGGCCTTGACCGCGTCGTAGGTCTTCTGGAACTGCGCATGGTCCGGATGCGCGGCGTCGTAGGGAAACCGTGGCGTGCCCATGGGGATCCGTCCTGTGGTCGGCCGATCGCGAGGATCGTTGCGCGCCCACGCTGCCACGCGCGCCGGCGGCGGGCAAGCCGCGCGCCTGCGCCTGCGCGCCGGCCCCTGCGCCCGCGCGCCGCGGCGAGGCGCGCGCATTGGCGATTTCGCCGCAGCAGGTGTCGACCCGGTCACAACCGCGCCCGTTCGCCGCCGGCCCGCCGTGCGCATCGCCGTTCGTCGGCGATGCGCCGCGCTCAGTGCGGCGGCGCGGCAAGGTCCGCGGCCTTGCGCTCGAACGCCGCGCGCGGCAGGCCGACGTAGGCGACGAACACGGCCACCGCCTGTGCGCGGCTGGCGACGCTGAAGTCGAGGCCGCCGCCGCGGCGCAGCAGGCGCGCGAGCAACGATCGGCGGGTCAGGCGCTGGCTGTGGAATGCGAACCGGTCCTCGCCGAGCGGGCGGGCTTCGAGGAAGTCGCGTGCGTCGCGGTACAGGGCGATGCCATGGGCGCGGCCGCGCAGCGCGGTTTGCGCCTGCGTCAGCAGTTCGCCCAGGCGCGCCGTCGGCACCCGGCCGAGCGGCTCGCTGGCGCCGTCGTCGTAGAAGCGGTAACCGTGCAGGTCGATCGTCATGTTCGTCGCCCGCCGGGCGCCCGCATGAGCCTGCGGCGATCCTAGCGCGCACCGCCGGCGCCGCCATGCCGGCCGTCGTCCGCCGTCGCGCGGCGCCGTGGCGGGATTCGCCGCGGGCAAAAAAACGGGGCGCCGAAGCGCCCCGTTTTTCGCGACCCGAAACCGCGCCGCCTCAGAGATGCTTGATGATCTCGTCGGCGAACTCCGAGCACTTGACCTCGGTCGCGCCGTCCATCAGGCGGGCGAAATCGTAGGTCACGCGCTTGGACGCGATGGCCTTGTCCATCGCCGCGATGATCGCGTCGGCGGCTTCGGTCCAGCCCAGGTAGCGCAGCATCATCTCGCCCGACAGGATCACCGAGCCCGGGTTGACCTTGTCGAGGTCGGCGTACTTCGGCGCGGTGCCGTGGGTCGCCTCGAACACGGCGTGGCCGGTCACGTAGTTGATGTTGGCGCCCGGCGCGATGCCGATGCCGCCGACCTGCGCGGCGAGCGCGTCGGAGAGGTAGTCGCCGTTGAGGTTCAGCGTCGCCGACACGTCGTATTCCTTCGGACGCAGCAGGATCTGCTGCAGGAAGGCATCGGCGATCGCGTCCTTGATGACCAGGCCCGCGCCCGGCTTGCCTTCCGGAATCACGTGCCAGGGGCCGCCGTCGAGTTCGACCGCGCCGAAGGCTTCGCGCGCGATCTGGTAACCCCAGTCGCGGAAGCCGCCTTCGGTGTACTTCATGATGTTGCCCTTGTGGACCAGGGTCACCGACTTGCGATTGTTCTCGATCGCATATTCGATGGCCGCGTGGACCAGGCGGGTGGTGCCCAGGAACGACACCGGCTTGATGCCGATGCCGACCTCGACGCCCAGTTCGCGGCGCGGCGCGCCGACTTCGACCAGCGCGTCCTGCCAGGCGTCGATCTTGGCCTGGGTGCCGAAGCGGATCTTGTCGAACGCCTGCGGGAACTCGGTCTGCAGGAAGTCCAGCACCTTCTTCGAGTCGGCGCTGCCGCCGGCCCATTCGATGCCGGCATAGATGTCCTCGGTGTTCTCGCGGAAGATCACCATGTCGACGTCGCCGGGCTTCTTGACCGGCGAGGGCACGCCCTCGAACCAGCGCACCGGGCGCAGGCAGACGTACAGGTCGAGCATCTGGCGCAGGGCCACGTTGAGCGAACGGATGCCGCCGCCGACCGGCGTGGTCAGCGGGCCCTTGATGCTCACCAGGTAATCGCGGCAGGCCTGCACGGTGCCGTCGGGCAGCCAGGTGCCGTAGGTGTTGTTGGCCTTCTCGCCGGCGTAAACCTCCAGCCACTCGATCTTCTTCTGGCCGCCGTAAGCCTTGGCGACCGCGGCATCGAGCACGCGCACCGAGGCGCGCCAGATGTCGGGGCCGGTGCCGTCGCCTTCGATGAACGGGATGATCGGGCGGTCCGGCACGTTCAGGCCGGTCGGGGTCTTGGTGATCTTGGCGCCGCCGGAGGGCGGCGTCGCTACGAACTCAGTCATTACGATCTCCAGTGGGGCCGCCCGTGCGCGGGCGCATGGACGGAGCAGGGTTCCTGCGGCCTGCGGGGTGGCGCTGCGGGCCGGCCGGCCATTGTCGCGGTTCGCGGGAGGGGAGGCAAAGTGCGGGGTGGGTCGCTGTGTTGCGGACGGCGACGGCGGCGACCGGGACTTGCTATGGTGCCGCGTCCGGATCGGCGCCGCCGGCGGTCCGCAGCGCGCCAAGGCAGGCAAGACAGCACGATGAACGATGCGCCCAACAAGACCCAGATCGTGCGCGCCGGCATGGAACGGCTCTCGCGCGATGTCGGCGAAGGCTTGGCCGGGCTCGGTTTCGCCCGCAGCCGCAGCAAGTTCTGGACCCGACGCCACCCGCACCACCTCGATTTCATCCATCTGTTCCGCTCGGGCAGCAGCTACGGCGCGCCGTACAACGCATCGGTGAGCGTGCGCGTGCACCTGGGCATCGCGGTGCTCGACGACGAGCGCGAGCCGACCTGGCTCAACGGCCCGGACAGCAGCGACATGGCGCTGTTCCACGCCGACCGCTTCCATTTGCGTTTCAATGCCGCCACCGGCAGCACTTACGAACGCTGCCTGGAGGACGTGTTGCGCTTCGCCACGACTCGCGGCGAGCCCTGGTTCTCGGCATGGCGCGAGCCGTCCGCCCTGCTCGATGGGGAGCGCTCGCCGTTGGACGGCGAAGCGCGCGCGGCGCTGGCCCGCTCGTTGCGCGGCGAAGCGTCGTCCGAGCGGATGGCGCTTACGCTGAAACGCTTCGGCGTGGCGGTGGCGGGCGCCCGGCAAAAGCCGCCGCGCGCGGCCGAACCGGCGTAGTAGCGGCGGCGCCTGCGGGAGGCTGCGCATGAGCGTGCAACGCATCGCCGAAGACCGCTGGAGCGGGGCCGAACCGTTCTGGTTGTGCGTGCTGCCATGGACGAGCCAGGCGTTCGAACGGCGGTGGGCGGTGGGGGCGTTCGCCGAATATCCCGACGACGGCCTGGGCGTGTGCCGCGCCGCGGTACTGCGCATCGGCGCAACCGCCTGCCTGGCCCAGGCCCATCCGCAAGGGCCGCCGGGCTGCGAGCGGGTGGTGCTGTCGGTCGCCGCGGACTCGGCGGACACGCGCCGCGATCTCGACGATGTCCTGCGCCACCTGGGCCTGAGCGAAAGCGAACTGGCCGCGGTACGTCCCGGCCTGGGACCGGCGTCCTGGCAACTGTGGCGCCTGGACGACAACGGCAATGAATTCGAAATGGCCCGGTTTCAGACTCAGGGCCATGCCGAATGGGTCGGCCGGCAGTACCAGGCGAACGGGCACAGGCAAACGTATTTCGTGCGCGGGCCCGCGGCGCCTGCGGCAGCGGCACGCATGGGGGAGTCGGAAGGATCGGCTGCGAGCTGACCGCAGGATTCGACACGAGGCATCGCCACGATCGTGGCGGCCGCCGCGCAGGCCAACGGCGTGGCGACAGCGCCGGTTTGCGCGCCGCTGCCCGCAGATCGGGCATGCTGCGCCTGTCGGGCGTATCGGAGCGTCGTCATGGAAAAGATTCTGTTCGGCCTGATCGGTCTGCTGTTGATCGGCCTGAGTACGCGCGCGATCGTCAGGCGCCAAGCGGAGATCGAAATCGGCGACAGCGACTCCAGCGACCCCGACAGCGTCACGGTGCGCGGATGGGCGGCGATCGTCCTCGGCGTGCTGGGCATCGTCGCGGGGCTCGGCATCATCGCCAAGTTCGTGCTCTGAGCCTTATCGCGGTGCGGTAGCGAAACTCAGGCGCTGCGCCAATCCGCCGGCGTCAACGGCGCCATGCCATGCAGCGCCCGCGCCCTGTCGCACTGCGCGCTCGGCGCCGCGTCCGCCCACGCCGCCTTGAGTTCGCGGCAGGGCGAGGGCCGCAACGGATAGATGCCGCAGTGCGCGTCGTGGGCGACCTGGCCGCGCAGTTGTCCGCAGCGCAGCGGTGCGCCGCCGTAGGTGCCGCGCATGGCCACGCGGTGCGGGTCGAGGGGTTCGGTCGATGCCGCCGGGGTCAGGCCGTCGGGGTGCGCGTCGGTCTCGCTCCAGTGGAAGGCGACGCGGAAGCTGGCGCAGCAGGCGCCGCAGCGCAGGCAGGGGTGGGTGGCGTCGGACATGGCGGCCGGCGGAGGCTGGGTGGGAACGGCGCCGGATGCGCCGAAGGCCGGCGATTGTCGCATCCGCCACGCGCCGACGCAGAGGCGGCGCGAACGGCGGCGCGTTCGCAGTGGGAAACGCAAGCCGGTCAGCATCGCCGCGCCGGTCCGTTCGGCGCCGATCGCCCCGCCGGTCAGGATCGGCGCCAGTCACAGGTCGGAAAACGAACAGCTGAAACTGAACGGCGGCTCGCGCACGACGCTCGTCCCCGAAAGCGGTCCCGCGCGCGCGCCTGCGGTCGGCCGCGCGCAGCCTGCGTCGGCCGCGCGCGCCACGCCCGCGCCGGCTCAGCGCCGGCGCGGCCCGGCGGCGTTCACATCCCGCAGCACTTCTTGTACTTCTTGCCGCTGCCGCAGGGGCAGGGGGCGTTGCGGTCCGGGGTGTCGGCGCGGCGCAGCGGTTCGCGCGAGGTCAGCGCCTCGACCCGGTGGTGCTGCAGGTCGGCGAGCATGCCGGGCAGGCCGGCGACGATCTCCAGGCGCTCGCGGTAGCCCAGCTGCGCCGGCGGCGCGGCCGGGTCCTCGCCGAGCACCTCGCCGCTGGCCAGGCGGTCGAACAGGACGAAGATCTCGTCGATCCAGTCGTTCTCGTCCAGCCAGGTCTCCCAGGTGGCCTCGTGCAGCTCGACCCCGCGGAAGAAGCCCAGCGCCCAGTCGCGGCCGACATCGAGCTCGTCGGGCTGCTCGGTGTCGGGTTCCTCCGGCAGCCACAGCAGCGGGGCGAGGTGGTCGGGCAGGTCGTCGTCGCCGTGGCGCACGCGCGCGGACACCATGTTCCAGTGGCCGATCAGCAGCGCCTGGACCTCGTCGGCCTCGGCCTGGTCGTTCCAGCGCGGCTCCTTGCCGCCCCAGACCGCCGGCTGCCAGTCGGCCGGGGTCGGTTGCCCGGGGCCGACCACCAGGGCCGAGAGGTAGCCGTCCAGCGCTTCGAGGTTGAAACCCTTGTACGGCACGGCGCGCTGGTCGAGCAGTTCGGCCAGGCGTTCGATCTGGTCGTCGTCGAGGTAGGCGGGGGCTTTCATGGGCGGCGCTCGTGGGGCATACGGGGCGTGCATGGTAGTCGCAAGCGCGTGGCCGCGGCGAAAATACCGGCATGACCGCCCGCCTCGCCCCGCCCGCCGCCTGTCCCTGCGACCCTTCGCGCCGCTATGCCGCCTGCTGCGGGCCGCTGCACGCCGGCCAGGCCGCGGCCACCGCCGCGGCGCTGATGCGCTCGCGCTACAGCGCCTATGTCCTGGGCGACCTGGAGTACCTGCGCGCGAGCTGGGCGACGCGGACCTGCCCGGACGCGCTCGAATTCGACCCGGCGGTGCGCTGGCTCGGGCTGGAGGTGAAGCGCCAGCGCGAGGACGGCGACGCGGCGGTGGTGGAGTTCGTGGCGCGCTACCGCGTCGGCGGCGGCAGCGCGGTGCGGCTGCACGAAGTGAGCCGGTTCGAACGGGCCGACGGTCGCTGGGTGTACGTGGACGGCGAATTCCCGCGCGGCTGAGGCGGCGAGTGCTGGCTGCAGGCGCGGCCCACGCCGCGGCATCGTTATTGCGGCGAACTTCCGATGCCTTCGTATCCGCATGTGCGCCTACGCGCGACGGTGGTTTGCGTCGTGGTTGCAGGGGCGCGGTCGCGGCTTGCGCCGCTCCTACAGGAAGCGGCCGCGGCATCGCCAGTGCAGCGAAACATGCGGATTCTTCGTATCCGCGCGTGTGCTTGCGCGCGATGGCCGCTTGCGTCGTGGTTGTGGAGGCGCGGTCGTGGCTTGCGCCGCTCCTACAGGAAGCGGCCGCGGCATCGTCAGTGCGGCGAAACATGCGGATTCTTCGTATCCGCGCGTTTGCTTGCGCGCGATGGCCGCTTGCGTCGCGGTTGTGGAGGCGCGGTCGCGGCTTGCGCCGCTCCTACAGGGACAGCGCCGGATCCGGGCGAAAAAAAGGGCGCGGCCATGCGGCCGCGCCCGGGCTTGCCCGCCCTTCAGGCGGAGAGGCTTACTTCTTGACCTCGAATTCCTTGCTCTGGACGACGTTGCCGTCCTGAGTGATCTCGACCTTGTACTTGCCTTCCGGGAAACCCTTCGGGCTGTTGATGCTGAACTCGGTCACGCCGCCGTTGGTGGCGTTGACGTCGACGGCCGGGTCTTCCTTGACGGTCTGGCCGTCCTGGAAGGTCCACTTGGCGCCGATCTTGGTCGCCACGGTGGCGGCCGGATCGGAGGTGTTGGTGGTGACCGAGGCGTGGACGGTGTCCTTCGGCTTGAACGTGGTCGCCGCGGCGGTGACCTTCTTGTCGGCGCCGACGGCGCTGCCCAGGTCGACGCTGGCGACGGTGGCGGTCGCGGCGACCGGCGCCGGGGCGGGTTCCGGAGCGGGCGCCGGAGCCGGGGTCTCGGCGGCCGGCGGCGGGGTCGGCGCCGGCTCTTCCTTCTTCTTGCAGCCCGCCAGCGCCAGCGAGGCGACCAGGGCGGCGGCGACGGCGTACGTGGTGCGATTGCGGATCAGCATGGTGGATCTCCTTGGAAAGACGTTGAAGTGGAAGGCGTTGCGGCGCGCATTCGCGCCTCGTCGCGGACGTTGTGCGTCAGTCGTTGACGGTCGGGATCTTCAGGACCTGGCCGGGCTGGATCTTGTCGGGATCGTCGAGCTGATCGCGATTGGCCTCGAAGATCGCGTTCCACTTGCTCGCCTTGCCGTAAACCTCTTTGGCGATGTGCGACAGCGTGTCGCCCTTCTGGACCGTGTAGGTCTGCTGGCCACCGCCGGTGATCTCGTCGGTCGAGCTCACGCCGCTCTGGACGTCGCTGAAATCGGCTTTCTCTTTGATTTCGTCGGTGCTCGACACACCGCTTTGCACATCGGAAAAATCGGCTTTCTTATCCGGGGTAGTCATGGGTAGAGGGCTCCTGCCGTGTTGGCGGGGGCACCATGACATGGGGCTTGTTAAAAAGACATAGCGCCCGCGTGAACTTTGATGATGAAACTGAATGGGGATATGACGGGCCGAAGCCCGTCGCGCGTGGCGTTGCGCGGCCGCATCGCTCGCGGGCACCGGCCGTGTGCCGGACCGAGGCGGCAGCGTGGTTACCGCCGCGCGGCCGCCGGCGCTGCCGGCGTGCCGATCACTGCCGCTCGTCGCGCCCCGCGGCCGGCGCCGCCAGGCCCGGGCTGCCGCGCCAGGGGTTGATGTCCAGGCCGCCGCGGCGGGTGTAGCGCGCCTCCACCGACAGCCACTGCGGGCGGGCGATGCGGGTCAGGTCGGCGTGGATGCGCTCGACGCATTGCTCGTGGAACTCGGCGTGGTCGCGGAACGAGACCAGGTAGCGCAGCAGGCCGGCGCGGTCCAGGCGCGGCCCGCGGTAGGCCACGACCACCCGCGCCCAGTCCGGCTGGCCGGTGACCGGGCAGTTGGACTTGAGCAGGGCCGAGCTCAGGGTTTCCTCGGCGATCTCGCCGGCGTCGGCGGACAGGTGTCCGGCGTTGGGCGGGCCGTAGTCGTCGATGGCCACGTCGAGACCGTCGATCGACTCAGCCGCGCCGTCGCCGTCGATGGGCGGCAGGCCGAAGACCACGGCGACCGGCGCGCCGGCGGCCGCGCCAAGGTCGCCGGCGAGGGTCTCGCGCACCGCCTGCGCGCTGTCGAAGCGGCTGGAATTGAAGGAGTTCAGGTACAGCTTGAGCGACTTGGACTCGATCAGGTGCGGCGAGGTCGCCGGCACCGACAGGGTCGCGGTGGCGACCTGCGGCTTGCCGCGCGGGTCCAGCCAGCTCAGTTCGTAGGCGTGCCAGCGGTCGTGGCCGACGAACGGCGGAGCGGCGTCGTCGACGCCGATGTGCTCGCGGCCGAGCGCGCGGGCGATGGGGAACAGCAGCGAGGCGTCGTACTCGCGCGGATAGTCGACGTGGCGGCCGAGGGGGAGTTCGTGGGCGGTCATGGCGGTATTTTAGCCGCTGGGGCGGGGTTCGCCCCGGGTTCGGGCTTGCGCCGGACGCCGATTGGCGCGGTCGCGGCTCGCGCCGCTCCTACAGGGAGCCCATGCAGGAGCGGCGCGAGCCGCGACCGCGACAACTCAACTACGCCGAAACTCCGGCCGTCCGCGCCCTCACCCCGCCTTCGGCGCGTTCAGATAATCCAGCGTCACCTGCAGCATCGCCCGCAGCCCCAGGTCCAGCGAGCTCTCGTCGAGCTTGAACTTCGGCGAGTGGTTGCTCGGCGCGGTCGCCGGGTCCACGCCCGGCTCGGTCGCGCCGACGAAGAAGAACATCGCCGGCACTTCCTTGGCGTAGTAGGAGAAATCCTCCGCGCCCATCACCAGCGGCATCTCGATCACGTTGGCCGCGCCGGCCGCCGCCTTCAGGCTCGGCAGCATGCGCGCGGTCAGCGCCGGGTCGTTGTAGGTGACCGGGTTGCCGTCCTGGTCGGGCACCTGCGCTTCGGCGCTGGCGCCGTGCGCGGCGCTGACGTGTTCGGCGACGTTCTTGAGGTCGGCGAAGATCGCCTGGCGCATGCCGTCGTCGAAGGTGCGGATGGTGCCGATCATCTCCACGTCGTCGGGAATGATGTTGTAGCGGATGCCGCCCTTGATCGCGCCGAAGGTCACCACCGCCGGCAGCTTGGCGATGTTGGTGCGGCGGCTGACGATGGTCTGGGCGCTGCCGATCACCTCGGCGGCGGCGACGATCGGGTCGACGCCCATCCACGGCGTCGAGCCGTGGCTCTGGCGGCCCTTGATCTTGATGGTGAAGCGGTCCGACGCCGCCATCAGCGGGCCGCCGCGCACGCCGAGCTGGCCGGCGTTCAAGGTCGAGAACACGTGCAGGCCGAACACGGCCTCGGGCTTGAAGTCCTTGAACAGGCCGTCCTTGAGCATCAGCGAGGCGCCGCCTTCCTCGTTCGCCGGCGCGCCCTCCTCGGCCGGCTGGAACACCAGCATCACCTGGCCGGGCAGGTCCTTCTTCATCGCCACCAGCGCATCGGCGATGCCGAGCAGGATGCCGGTGTGGGCGTCGTGGCCGCAGGCGTGCATGACCCCGACGGTCTCGCCGCGGAAGCTCGCGGTGGCCTTGGACGCGAACGGCAGGTCGACCTGTTCGGTCACCGGCAGCGCGTCCATGTCCGCGCGCAGCGCGATCTTCGGGCCGGGCTTGCCGCCTTCGACGATCGCCACCACGCCGTGCCGGGCGATGCCGGTGCGCGGCTTGAGCCCGAGCTTGCGCAGGTGCTCGGCGACCTTGGCCGCGGTGCGTTCCTCGCGGTTGGACAGCTCCGGGTTCTGGTGGAAGTCGCGGCGCCAGGCGATCACGTCGGCCTTGACCTTGGCCGCGGCGGCGGCGACCTCGGGGCGTTGCGCCGCTTGCGAGGAGGCCGATTGCGCCGAGGCGGCCAGCGGCAGCGCGGCCAGCGCGGAACAGGTCAGGGCGCAGCTCAGCGCGACGGACAGCGGACGCTTCATCGACGGACTCCGGCGGGAAAGTCCCGATGCTAGCCGATGCGGCGGGTCCGGGCTGCGCGACGTTGGTCGCGAGAACTTACAGCGCCGTCCTCACAATTCGATCAGGCCCGGCGCGGGATCCAGCGGCGAGCCGAATCCGAGCGCGACATACGCCTGTTCGGTGTAGCGCTGGCGCCGCGTCGGCCGGCCCAGGCGCCAGCGCAGCTGCAGCACCGCCACCGGCAGCCAGATCGCCGCGTCGATCAGCCCCACCAGCGCCGCGACGTCGGCGAGCGTGCGCTGCCACGGCGTCGAAGCGCCGATGGCGAAGCCGAAACCCGGTATCGCCGCGCACGCCAGCAACGACAGGGCCAGCGTCCACCACAGCGACGCGCGCAGCATGCGCGGGGTGTAGCCGACCGGGGCGATGTCCATCGCGAGCCAGCGGAACGCGCTGTGGCAGGCATACGCGGCGCCGTCCTCGAGGTTGCGCAGCGCCACCACCGCGCCGCCCTCGGCCCGCTGCGCGTCGCCGCGCGCGTTGTCGCGGTAGCGCTGGGCGAGCAGCTCGACCCGGTCGCCTTCGGCCAGCGGCGGCGTCGCCGGGCCGGCCGGCGCCAGCGGCACGTACAGCGCCAGGCGCCGGCGGTCGAGGTCGAAGCGATAGACCGCGAATTCGACCCGCCCGCCGTGGCGGCCGCCGGGATTGAGCAGTTCCACCGTGCGCTGCAACCGCTGCACCGTGCCGCTGAGGCGCAGCGGCGCGGCGGCGTCGCCGCGCGTGCCGATCGCGGGTTCGTCCACGCCTCAGGGTCCGTACAGGTAATCCAGCGCCACCTGCAGCATCGCCTGCGTGCCGACCTCCAGCGCGCCCTCGTCGAGCATGAAGTTCGGCGAGTGGTTGATCGGCGCCTTGGCCGCGTCGCTGCCCTTCGCGGTCGAGCCGACGAAGAAATAGAAGCCCGGCACGGTGTTGGCGAACTGGGAGAAATCCTCGGCCACGGTCACCAGCCCGGACTCGACCACGTTGGCCTCGCCGGCCGCGCGCCGCAGCGACGGCAGCGCGCGGCGGGTCAGCGCGGCGTCGTTGATCGTGGCCGGGGCGTTGTTGACCACCGCCAGTTCGGCGCTGGCGCCGGCGGCGTGCGCGTAATCGTCGGCGGTGCGGCGCAGGCGCGCGATCACGTCCTCGCGCACGGCCGGGTCGAAGGTGCGCAGGGTGCCGACCAGCCGGGCTTCGTCGGGAATGATGTTGAAGCGCACGCCGCTGTTGAACTGGCCGGCGGTCAGCACCACCGGGGTCGCGGCGATGTTGACCTGGCGCGCGATCATGCTCTGGCTGGCGAGCAGGATCTGCGCGCCGACGGTGATCGGGTCGACCCCGTCCCACGGCCGCGAGCCGTGGGTCTGCTTGCCGCGCACGGTCAGGCTCCATTCGTCGGCGCTGGCCAGCATCGGGCCGCTGCGGTAGCCGACCTGGCCGACGTTGAGCCCGGCCCACACGTGCAGGCCGAACACCGCATCGGGCTTGAAGTCCTTGAACACGCCTTCATCGAGCATGAGCCTGGCGCCGAACGGCTGGCCCGCGGTCGGCGGGCCTTCCTCGGCCGGCTGGAACACGAACATCACCTCGCCCGGCAGCCGTTGCTTCTGCGCCGCCAGCGCGGTGGCGACGCCGAGCAGGATCGCCACGTGCGCATCGTGGCCGCAGGCGTGCATGACCCCGACCGGCTGGCCGCGGTAATCGGCGGTGACTTTGGACGCGAACGGCAGGCCGGCCGGTTCGGTCACCGGCAGCGCGTCCATGTCGGCGCGGATGGCGATGCGCGGGCCCGGCTTGCCGCCCTTGAGCACCGCCGCCACGCCGGTGTGGGCGATGCCGGTGCGCGGCTGCAGGCCGAGCTTGCGCAACTGGTCGGCGACGAGCTTGGCGGTGCGCACTTCGTGCTGGCCCAGCTCGGGATGCTGGTGGATGTCGCGGCGCCAGGCCACGACCTGGGTCTGCACCGATTGCGCGGCCTGCGCGACCGCGGCGGGCGCGGCGTCCTGGGCGAAGGCGGGTGCGACGAAGGCGAGCGCCAGCGCGGCGAGCGCCGGGGTGGGGAAGGAACGGGACATCGCAGGACTCCGGCGCGAAGCGAAAGGGAAGGGTGGGATCGCTGTTGTGGGAGGGGCTTCAGGGCCGATGCTCTGGTGTCCGATCGCGGCGATCGGAGCGAAAAGCGTCGGGCCTGAAGGCCCTCCCACAAGAGCCATCTCCGCCGTCGCAGCGACCGATGCTAAGGCCGAAGCCGTGGCCGGCGATACCCGCGGCGGCGCGGCGCCGCGCCGCGGGAGGCCGGTCCGTGGCCCCGTGATCGCAGTCACGGGCGGCGGCGACCCCCGCGCGCATGCTGTCGCTGGCCGTTCCGGCCCGCCGACCAAGGAGCAGGTTCGCATGCCTTCGATCCGCCGCCCCACCCTGATCTTCGCCGCCGCGTTCGCGCTCGCCGCCGGTTTCGCCGGCAGCGCCACGGCCCAGCGCAATTGCAGCATCTGCACCGGCATCTACGACAACTGCATGGCCAAGCCCGACGCCAGCGAGTTCGAGTGCGTGCTCGAACACAACCGCTGCGCAAAGTCGCTGGGCTGTCCGTTCAAGCCGCAGACCTGAGCACCGCCGGCGCGCGCGCGTCCCGCTGCCGGCGCATCCGGCCGCGGGCGCATCCGCCGCCGGCGTCCACGCGGCCGCCGTCGCCACGGCGCGCGGCCGCCCCGACCAAGGAGAAGGTTCGTATGGGTTCCATTCGCCGCAAGACGTTGTTCCTCGCCTTGTCCGTATTCGCCGCCGGCTTCGCCGGCAGCGCGTTCGCGCAGCGCGATTGCAGCTGGTGCACCGCCATCTACGACAACTGCATGGTCCAGCCCGATGCCGACCAGGGCCTGTGCGCGCGCGAGCACAACCGCTGCGCCGAGCCGATGAACTGCCCGCTGATGCCGGAGTTCTGACGCGCGCCGCCGGCCGTTGGTTCCACGACCAAGGAGAAGGTCCCATGATTCCGACCCACCGCAATACCCTGCACGCCGCGTTCGTCGCGTTCGCGTTCGCCGCCGGTTTCGCCGGCAGCGTCGCGGCGGCCAAGCCCGATTGCAGCCCGTGCATCGCGATCTACGACAACTGCATGGCCCGGCCCGACGGCAACATGGAGATCTGCGCACGCGAGCACAACCTCTGCGCCGGGCCGCTCGGGTGTCGGTATCTGCCCGAGTAGCGCATCGCGCGCCGGCGCGCGCCGCCGACCGGCGGCCGCGCCTTGCACGCCTGCGTGTCCACGGCCGGGGAGACGGTCCGCACGCGTCGTATCCGCCACAGGACCCGGTTCCTCGCTGCGCTCGCGCTCGCCGCCGGTTTCGCCGGCAGCGCGCTCGCGCAGAAGACCTGCGCGATGTGCAGGGACAATTTCGACGATTGCCTCGCCGGCCGGGTCGTCGACCGCGGCGAGTGCGTCGGCCGCTACAACGCCTGCGCCGGTTCGATGGGCTGGCCGATGATGCCGGCCGAGTGATCCGCCCGCGCCGTCCGGCAGGCGGCCGCGGCCGCTGCGCCGGATGCGCGCGGGCGGCGCCGGCTCAGACGTCGTGCGCGTACGCGGGCAGCGGCGCCAGCGGCGAACCCAGGCCGAGCGCGGCGTAGACCCGTTCGGTCAGCCGCTCGCGCGCGTTGGCGCGGCCGCTGCGCCAGCGCCGGCGCGACCACGCGTACGGCAGCACGATCGCCGCGATCATGGCGAGGAACACGGCTGCGAAGAACCCGGCCCGTTCGAGCGAACGGCCGGCTTCGTCCGGGTCGAAGCCGAACACGAAGTAGCACAGCGTCGTTGCGACCAGCGCGACTGACGCGCCGCTGGCGCCGCGCAGGCGATAGCTGCGCGCGGTGAAGCCGGTCAGCGCGTGCTCGCCGGCGGGGTCGCCGCCGGCCTGCAGGCGGAACGCGCCGTGAGCGATGTAGACCCGCCCGTCTTCGAGATTGCGCAGCGCGTACACCGAGTCGGCCTCGGCCCGTTCCTGCGCCGGCACCAGCACTTCGACCCGGTCGCCCATCGCCAGGAACGGGGTCGGATAGCCGGGGCCGTGCAGCGCGCGCAGGCTGAGGTAACGCCCGCACAGCGCGAACCGGTAGTCGTCCATCAGCAGCATGCCGCTGCCCTCGCCGTGCAGGCCCTGGCTCGACCACGGCATCGGCAGGCGGCCGTGCAGGCGTTGCAGCGCGATGGTCCCGGCGGCGGCGTCGGCCAGCGTTTGGGCCCATTCGCGGTCTTGCAGCGCGCGCGCGGCGTCGCGTGCGCTTCGCCGCAGCGCCGCGCTGCGCAGCCGCCGCGACCACGCGCGGTGCTGCTTGCGCATCGCGGCGATGGCGTGGACCAGGTTCTGCTCGGAAGCCGCCCGCAGCGGCTGGCGCCTGCGATGGCGCAGCCAGGTCGCGGCCAGGGGCGCGAGCATCGCGACGATGCCGGCGGTACCGCCCAGCGCAATCAGCAGCAGCAACATCCAGCCCAGCCCCGCATGCGCCTGCGGCATCGCCACGGCGCTCCAGATCGACCACAGCGCCAGCACCGGCAGCCACGGCATCGCCTGGGCCCGCGCGAACCTGCGTTCAAGCGCGGCCGGCACCGGAACCAGGCCGGCGCTGCCGGCGGCCACCGCCCAATGCGCCTCGCGGCGGCCGTCGGCGTGCACCAGCACGCCCATGCGCACCGGCAGCGCGTTCAGCGCCATGCGCTGCAGCGCCTGCCAGGCGAAAGGCGCGTTGAAGGCGTCGCGGGTGCTGCCGTGCACTTGCCGGCCCGCGATCCAGGCGATGAAGCGGCCGTCGGCCGCGGCGGTCAGGCGCAGTCGTTCGATCGGTCCTTCGAACTGTTCGATCGACACCGGCAGAGGCTGGAACATGCGGGCGCTTCCTGCGCTGGCGGCCGGCGGCGCGGGCCGGCGGCGGTGGGGAGAGGCCGGGCGCATGCCGCGGCGGCGAACGCCGTCGGCCGCGGTCGTGGTTGCGGCGGCCGCGCCGTCCGGGCGCATCGTCATCAATGCCGGCGCGGGCGTCAATCGGGTCCGGTGCGGGCCGATTCGGTGCGCGGCTGTGGTGCGCGGCCGGCGCGGATTCGATGCAAGGTTCGCGGCGCGCGGGCGAGGACGCCTGGACCCAGACGGCGGCCCTAGGCGCAAGGCGGCGGGTAGGGTGGTGGGCGGAAGGGATCGCGCACGGCGGCCGGCGGAAGCGACCGAGGCAGGGGACTGGGAAGCGCCGGCGCCGGGCGCTGCCTGGGCCTGGCCCGTCTGACGGGGTCAGCCCCATCCGGCCCGCCATGCCGCACCGGCCACGGCGTTGCCGGCAGACCCGCGCGCGCCTACAATTGAGAATCATTATTGTTTAGGGCGGGCCCGCGCCGGCCCCGGCGCGTTGCCTCCGCTTGCGCTGTCGCGCCAAGGACGGTGAGCGCACTCCTTCCTTTCCCTGTCCTCAGGCCGCTATCGATGCCTTTCTCCCGTGCCGTCCCCACTTCCTGCCGCGCGCGCCTGCCGCGCGCGATCCGCGCGGCGCTGCCCGGCCTGCCGCTGGCCCTGGCCGCCTTCGCCGCGGCCGCGCAGCAGGCGCCCGCCGATCCCACCACCCTCGACAACGTCCAGGTCCAGGCGCCGATCGCCAAGCGCAGCCAGACCGTGACCAAGACCGACACCCCGCTGATCGAGGTGCCGCAGTCGGTGTCGGTGATCACCGCCCAGCAAATGCGCGAGCGCGGCATCCAGGGCATCGAAGAGGCGGTCTGGTACACCGCCGGCGCCCAGGGCGGCGGCTACGGCCAGGACACCCGCAGCGACTGGCTGCTGGTGCGCGGCTTCAGCCCGGCGCGCTACATGGACGGGCTGACCCTGACCGACGGCGTCTGGACCGGCGGCACCCGCATCGAACCCTACGGCCTGGAGCGGCTGGACGTGCTCAAGGGGCCGTCGTCGGTGGCCTACGGCGCGATGCCGCCGGGCGGCCTGGTCAACATGGTCAGCAAGCGGCCGACCGACGAGGTGTTGCGCGAAGTCGAAGTGACCCTCGGCAATTACGACCTGCGCCAGGCCGCGTTCGATTTCGGCGGCCCGCTCAGCGCCGACGGCGTGTGGTCGTACCGCCTCACCGGCCTGGCCCGCAACAGCGACAACATCGTCGATTACGTCAAGGACGACCGCTATTTCTTCGCCCCGGCGCTGAGCTGGAAGCCGAGCGAGGACACCGAACTGACCGTGCTCGCGCGCTGGCAGAAGGCCGACACCGCGCAGGGCGGCGGCTTCCTGCCCGCGGCCGGCACCGTGCTGCCGAACCCGCACGGCAAGATCCCGCGCGAGCGCTACACCGGCGAGCCGGGCTGGAACGACTACGTCAAGACCATGCGCTCGCTGGGCTACGAGTTCCGCCATCGCTTCAGCGACGCGGTGACGTTCCGGCAGAACCTGCGCTACGGCAAGGTCGATGTCGATCACGACGCCGGCGTCGGCGCGTTCGGCCTGCAGGACGACCTGCGCACGCTGACGCGCTACTACTTCCCGCTGGAGGAAGAGTCCAAGTCGTTCGCGGTCGACAACAACGTCGAATGGAAGTTCGGCACCGGCGCCTGGGACCACACCCTGCTCGCCGGCATCGACTACCGCCGGCTGGAAAGCGACTACCGCTCGGCGTTCGCGTTCGGCGCGCCGCCGCTGGACATCTTCAACCCGGTGTACGGCGCGCCGATCGTCAAGCCGGCCTACACCTCGCGCCAGGACAAGGTCCAGCAGCAGCTCGGCGTGTACGTGCAGGACCAGATCCGCATCGACCGCTGGGTGATCACCGCCGCCGGCCGCCAGGACCGCGTGCGCACCCGCACCGACCAGCTGCTGGCCACGCCGGCGACGCGCGAGCGCCAGAGCGACAGCAAGTTCTCCGGGCGGCTGGGCGTGAACTACCTGTTCGACTCGGGCTGGGCGCCGTACCTGGCGTGGTCGCAGTCGTTCGAGCCGACCGTGGGCGTGGACTTCTTCGGCCGTTCGTTCAGGCCGACCACCGGCGAGCAGATCGAAGCCGGGCTGAAGTTCCAGCCCGCCAGCGGCCGCGCGCTGCTGACCCTGGCCGCGTACGAGATCAAGCAGAAGAACACCCTCACCGTCGATCCCGCCCACACCTTGTTCTCGATCCAGCAGGGCGAGACCCGGGTGCGCGGCGCCGAGCTGGAAGGGCGCTGGAACTTCGCCAACGGCCTGAGCGTGTACGGCGCCTACACCTACACCGATTCGCAAGTCACCAAGACCAACGACGCCGGCGCGCTGGGCAAGCAGATCGCGCTGCAGCCGCGCAACGTCGCCTCGCTCGGCGCGGACTACAGCATCGGCTACGGCGCGCTGTCGGGCCTGGGCTTCGGCGCGGGCGTGCGCTACACCGGCGATCACTACGGCGACACCTACAACCAGTGGAAGACGCCGTCGTACACCCTGTTCGATGCGTCGGTGCGCTACGACCTGGACGCGTGGCGGTTCCAGCTCAACGCCAGCAACCTGAGCGACAAGGAATACGTCGCGGTGTGCAACAGCGCGACGTGGTGCTACTACGGCTATCCGCGCACGGTGACGGCGTCGGTGCGGTATCGCTGGTGAGGGTTGCGGACGCGGTCGCCCCGGAGGTTCGGGGCGGGCGGTTTCGTCGTAATTGAAGTGTCGCGGTCGCGACTCGCGTCGCTCCTACAGTCGCTGCGTTGCGGCATCGCGCCCTGTAGGAGCGACGCGAGTCGCGACCGCGCAGCGACCGGTCGCGCCGCAACCGCGACCCGCATAAAAAACGGGACGCGGCGTCGCCGCCGCGTCCCGCGCGCGCGGCTCAGCGACCGATCATCGCCATGCCCGCTTCGGTGTAGCGCTCGCCCGCCGCCGCGCCGGGCGCGAACACCGCGTCCAGGCGGGCCAGCTCGTCGGCCGAGAGCGTCACTTCGACCGCGCCGAGGTTGTCGTCGAGGTACTTGCGCCGCTTGGTGCCGGGGATCGGCACGATGTGCTCGCCCTGCGCCAGCACCCAGGCCAGCGCCAACTGCGCCGGCGTGCAGCCCTTGGCCGCGGCGAGGTCCCGGGCCTGCTGCGCCAGTTCGAGGTTGCGGGCGAAGTTGTCGCCCTGGAAGCGCGGCGTGCTGAGGCGGAAGTCGTCGCGGCTGAGGCTGCCGGTGTCGGTGATCGCGCCGGTCAGGAAGCCGCGGCCGAGCGGGCTGTAGGGCACGAAGCCCACGCCCAGGCGCGCGCAGGTCTCCAGCACGCCGTTGCGTTCCGGATCGCGCGTCCACAGCGAGTATTCGCTCTGCACCGCGGCGATCGGATGCACTGCCTGGGCGCGTTCGAGGGTCTGCGCGGACGGCTCGGACAGGCCGAGGTAACGCACCTTGCCCTGCGCCACCAGCTCGGCCATCGCGCCGACGGTGTCCTCGATCGGCACGTTCGGATCGACCCGGTGCTGGTAGTACAGGTCGATGCGGTCGGTGCGCAGGCGCTTGAGGCTGCCCTCGACCGCGCTGCGCACGTACTCGGGACGGCCGCTGACGGTGCGCGCGCCGGGGTTGGCCGGGTCGGTCACGAAGCCGAACTTGGTCGCCAGGAACACCTGCTCGCGACGGCCCTGCAGGAAGCCGCCGAGCAGTTCTTCGTTGGTGTGCGGGCCGTAGATGTCGGCGGTGTCGAGGAAGCTCATGCCGCGCTCCAGGGCGCGTTCCAGCGTGGCCAGCGATTCGCCCTGGTCGGCGGCGCCGTAGGCGAAGCTCATGCCCATGCAGCCCAGGCCGAGCGCGGAGACGGTGGGGCCGTTGCGGCCGAGGCGGCGGGTCGGAAGCGTAGTCATTGCGCGAGTTCTCCGTGATCGGGGGGGGAGAGGCGGGGCGCGGCGGGTGGGGGGCCGCCGCGGCGCCCGGGAGGGCGTGCAGGCACTGTAGGCCCGTGCCATTGCGCGAAAAACCGGCTTAGTCCTCATGCGTCATGAAGATATTCTTCATAATCGGTCGCAGGTCCCGCCGGAGCCGCCGCCATCGCCGCCCATCCCCTGCCCGCCGTGCTCGGCTTCGCCCGGGTCGCCCACTTCGGCAGCTTCACCCGCGCCGCCGCCGAGCTGGAGGTCTCGCCCTCGGCCCTGTCGCAGAGCGTGCGCGCCCTGGAAACCAAGCTCGGCGTGCGCCTGCTCAACCGCACCACCCGGCAGGTGGCGCTGACCGAGCACGGGGCGCGCTTCCTCGAACGCATCCAGCCCGGACTGGCGCAGATCCAGGCCGCGTTCGACGATCTCGACGAGGTCCGCCACCGCCCCACCGGCCGGCTGCGCATCAACGTCGGCCGCACCGCGCTGCGGATCATGATCGAGCCGAAGCTGCCGGCGTTCATGGCGCTGTACCCGGAGCTGGAGGTGGAACTGTTCGCCGACGACACCCTGGCCGACCTGGTCGGCGAAGGCTTCGACGCCGGCATCCGCCTCGGCGAGAGCCTGGCCCGCGACATGGTCGCGCTGCCGTTCGGCGGGCCGCAGCGGCAGGTGATCGTCGGCTCGCCGGCGTACTTCGAACGCTACCCGCGGCCGCACGCGCCACAGGACCTGGCCGGGCACGACTGCATCCGCCTGCGCCTGCCCGGCGCGCGGCGCCTGTACCCCTACGAGTTCAGCCGCGACGGCCGCGATTTCGACGTCGAAGTGCAGGGCCGGCTGATCCTCAACGAAGGCTCGCACATCCTGTCGGCGGCGCGCGCGGGGCTGGGCCTGGCGCAGGTGTTCGAACCGTCGGCGCGCGCCGACCTGCGCGCAGGCCGGCTGATCGAGGTGTTGTCGCAGTGGCTGCCGCCGTTTCCGGGATTCCACATCTACTACCCGGCGCGCAAGCAGCTGCCGATGAAGCTGCGGGTGTTCGTGGATTTTCTGCGCGCGCAGACGTGGGACTAGCGGTTGGCGCGAATCTTCGCCGACGCGAACGCTGCAACGCAGCGACCGCGGGGTAGCCGGTCGCGCCGCAAGCGCGGTGTCGCGGTTGCGGCTTGCGCCGCTCCTACAGGCAGATCGCGGGACTTTTCGTCGGCGGGGAAGTTGCAACGCAGCGACTGTGGGAGCTGCGCAAGCTGCGACCGCGGGGTAGCCGGTCGCGCCGCAAGCGCGGTGTCGCGGTCGCGGCTTGCGCCGCTCCTACAGGAGATCGCGGGACTTTTTCGTCGGCGGGGAAGTCGCAACGCAGCGACTGTAGGAGCTGCGCAAGCTGCGACTGCGGGGCGGCCGGTCGCGACGTAAGCGTGGTATCGCGGTCGCGGCTTGCGCCGCTCCTACAGGTAGATCGCGTGGCTTTTCGTTGGCGGGGAAGTCGCAACGCAGCGACTGTAGGCGCTGCGCAAGCTGCGACCGCGGGGTAGCCGATCGCGCCGCAAGCGCGGTGTCGCGGTCGCGGCTCGCGCCGCTCCTACAGGCAGGTCGCGCGGTTCCCGGTGATCGGGAACAAGGCTGCGACGCGGATCCCTCGCATTTCCCCGCGGCGCGTGCGAGGCTGCGGCGGATCGCTGGGGAGCCGTCATGAACGATGCCGTGTCCGCCGCCGCACGAACCGGGTCCGAACCGCTGCACGGCGACGCCGCGCTGGTGCGCGCGCTCGGGCCGTTCCAGCTCGGCGCGTCGATCGTCAACATCATCGTTGGCGCCGGCATCTTCATGCTGCCGGCGCTGTTGTACGGGCGCCTGGGCGCCGGCGCGCCGCTGGTGTTCGTGGCCGGGGCGCTGGCGATCGTGCCGATCGCGCTGTGCTTCGCCGCGGTCGGCAGCCGCGCCGCCGCCACCGGCGGGCCGTACACCTTCGTCGGCGCGGCGTTCGGGCCGTTCGCCGGGTTCCTCGCCGGCGCGCTGATGTGGGTGTGCAACACCGCCTCCAGCGCCGGCGTCGCCGCGGCCCTGGCCGAGCAGGCCGGCAACGCCTGGGCGGCGCTGCGCGAGCCGCTGCCGCGCGCGGCGTTCGTCGCCGCGGTGTATGCCGCGCTGTTCGCGCTCAACGCGTTCGGGGTCAGGTTGGGCGCGCGCGCGATCGTGCTGCTGGCCACGCTCAAGCTCGCGCCGCTGTTTCTGTTGGCCGGCGTCGGCCTGGCGTTCGTGGACTGGAACCAGGTCGGCTTCGGCGCGTGGCCGTCGTGGAGCGCGCTGGGTTCGTCGATGGTGCTGGTGGTGTTCGCCTACTCGGGCATGGAGACCGCGCTGGTGCCGACCGGCGAGGTGCGCGATCCCGCCCGCCACGTGCCGCGCGCGACCTTGTCGGCGATCGTGCTGGTGGTGCTGCTGTACATCGGCATCCAGGTCGCCTGCCAGGGCCTGCTCGGCGCGCGCCTGGCCGGCAGCGGTGCACCGGTGGCCGACGCCGCCGGCGCGTTGTGGGCGCCGGCGCACGGCGTGCTGCTGGCCACCGCCGCGGTGTCGATGGCCGGGTTCCTGATGGGCAACCTGTTCTCGTCGTCGCGGCTGTTGTTCGCGCTGGGCCGCGACGGCTACCTGCCGGCCGCGTTCGGCCGGGTCGATGCGCGCCACCACGTCCCGCGCACCGCGCTGCTGGCCCACGCCGGCATCGCCCTGGCGCTGGCGCTGATCGGCAACTTCGAGACCCTGGCGCTGATTTCCGGCGGCGCGATCTGCCTGTTGTTCGCCGCGGTCGCGGTCGCCGCCTGGCGCGCGCAGGCGCGCGACCTGCGCGGCCCCGGCGAGCCGTTCCGCCTGCCCGGCGGCGCCTGGCCGATGCCGTTGCTGGCGGTGGCGGTGATGGCGGCGATTCTGGCGACGATGAGCGCGGCGCAGTGGCTGGCGATCGCGGTGTCGCTGCTGGCCTTGGTGGCCGTGTACGCGGTGCTGGCGCTGCGCCGGCGCGGCGCGGCCGGGGGTTGAAGGAGCGGTGTGGGAGGGCCTTCAGGCCCGACGCTTTGCGCTCGGGTCGGCGCTATCTGGCACAAGAGCGTCGGGGCTGAAGCCCCTCCCACAACAACCGCGGCTGCGGTTTCCGGCGCGATGAGTCTTTGACCGCGAGCGTCAGCGGCGCTGGCAGCGCAGGTCGCGTACCCGGCCCACGTCCATCGACACGCCGTCGATGGCGCCGGCCGCATCGCGCTGGAAGCGAAAGCTCAGCGAACCCTGCAGGAAGCGGTCGCGTTCCAGCGGCTGCAGCCGCGCCGGTTCGGTCCGCGAGTCGTCCCGGTGCAGGGCGCCGTCGATCACGCTGAAGCGGTAATCGCGGCCCAGTTCGTCGCAGCGGTAATCGCCGGCGTAGCCGGCCAGGGCCGCGGCGTCGGGTTTGGCCACCTGCAGTTCGGGGAACTCGGTGCGCTTGCCGCCGGCGAGCTGCACCGCCACGCGCGGCCGGCCGCGGCCGGGATCGCGGAACGACAGCGCGGCCACCGGGCCGCCGTCGACCTCGAACTCGTCCTTGCCGACCGGCCGCATCGCATAGGTGTCGCCGAACGCGTGCAGCGACAGCGTGCCGTCGTCCCATTCGATCCGGCGCAGGCTGCCGGTGGCGGGATTGCGGTACACCCCGGCCCACCGCTGCATCGCCGCCGCCGGCGTGTCCACGCTCGGGCGTTGCGGGCGTTGCGGGCGCTGCGTGGCCGGTTCCGGCGGCAGGCCCAGCCACAGGTCGGCGACCTGCAAGGCGAGGTTGTCGGGGTCGGTCGAACCGAGATTGCACAGCGTCGCCACCGACAGGTGCCGCTCCGGGAAACGCAGCAGCTGGGCGCGATAACCGCCCCAGGCGCCGTCGTGGGAAACCGTCTTGAGCCCGCGGTGGGTATCCACGAACAGGCCCAGCGCGTAGTCCAGCGGCGTGCCGTCGGCGAGCCGCCCCGGCTGCTGCAGGCGGGCGAGGAATTCGGCGTCGCCGACGGTGGGGCGGTAGAAGTTCTCGTCCCAGCGCTGCAGGTCGGCCAGCGTGCTCAGCACCGCGCCGTCGCCGACCTGGTCCCAGTTGGGCATGTCGATGCGGAAACGGGCGATGCCGGCCGGCGCCTGGCCGGCGGCGCCCTCGGCGCGGGCGTAGGCGCTGGCGCGGCCGCGCACCGGCAGGGTGTGGTCGTCGCGGAACAGGGTGTCGCGCATGCCCAGCGGTTCGAAGATGCGTTCGCGCGCGAACTGCGCCAGCGGCTTGCCGGACACGCGCTTGACGATCTCGGCGGCGAGGAAATAGCCGGTGTTGCTGTAGACGAACTCGCTGCCCGGGGCGAAGTTCAGCGCCTTCTGCTTCGACAGCAGTTCCAGGGTCTGGCGGTCGCTGCTGTAGTCGTCGTAGGCGACGCCGGCCAGCAGCTGCACTTCCAGATAATCGCGCAGGCCGCTGGTGTGCTGCAGCAACTGACGCAGGCTGATGGCCTGGCCGTAGTCGGGCAGCTCGGGTACGTACGTGCGCACGTCGTCGTCGAGCGAGAGCTTGCCGTCGCGCTCCAGCAACAGCAGCGCGGCGGCGGTGAACTGCTTGGAGGTCGAGCCGATGTCGAACACGGTGTCCGCGCCGATCGGCACGCCCAGCTCCAGGTTGGCCTGGCCGTAGCCCTTCTGCAGCGCGATCGCGCCGTCGCGGAACACCGCTACGCCGCAGCCGGGGCTGTCGCTGCGGTTCCAGCGGGCGAAGATCGCGTCGGTGCCGGCTTCCAGCGTCGCCGGCGTTGCGGCCGGCGCCGCGACGACGAGCGGCGTAGCGGGCGCGGCGAGCGTCGCGAAGCTCGCCACGGTCAGCGCCAGCGTGACGGCGAGGGGGCGCAGAACGTGCATGGCGTGTCCTTGCGGATGCGGAGCGAGGGCCGTGCACTATAGGCAGCGCGCGCGTCCGGCCTGCGTGGCGGAAGTCACGCAGGCGCGCGGCGCTCGCGCGGCCGCGCTCAGGCGCGCCGGGCGGCGAAGGTGTTCCTCACCCGCTCGGACATGACGATGTAGGCCATCCACGGACCGTTCCAGAACAACACCCGGCCGATCAGCGCGACGGCGGCGACGCCGGCGAAGCCGCCGCCGCTGGCCTGCGACAGCAGGCCGGTCGCGATCGAGACCAGGACCAGGTCGGTACCGAGCCAGGCGAGATAGATGCGCGGGAACCACGCCGACTTGATCGCATACAGCGCCAGGGCGACGAGGTTGAACACGAACATCGCGCCGCTGACGGTTAGATAGAAGCGCAAGGCGCCGGCCTTGGCCCCGTCGGTCGCGGCGGCGACCTCGGGCGAGGCCAGCAGCGCGGCCATGCCGCCGGCGTTGGCCATGGCGAACAGCAGCGACCAGACCATCATCGCCGCCACCGCGATCAGCCAGCCGCCGCGGCCTACCGCGCCGCGGTTGCGCTCGCTGCGGTCGCTGCGGAACTGCAGCGGCGCATCGCCGAGCTGCAGCGGGCCGCGCGCGGCCGGCGCGGCCGGTTCGCGGCGGTACGGATCCTCGTCGTGCATGCTTGCTCCCCCGTGCGCGGCGGCGCCGGCCCCTGCTGGAACCCGGCGGCGGCCGCGCCGCCACGATAGCGCCATCGCCGGCCGCGGCGCATCCGCCCGCGGCGACGCTCAGCGGCGCGCGGCGAAGGTGTTGCGGACCCGGCGCGAGCGCAACGCGTAGACGATCCACGGGCCGTACCAGAACAGCGCCCACAGCAACGGCGTCGCCAGGGCCATGACCATGCTGAGCTCGCCGGTCATGGCCATCATCCACGGCCGCACCCCCTTGCCGAGCGCGGCCACCGCCGCCCAGGCGACGAACGCGCGCGGGAACCACGGCGACCTGCGCCAGAACAGCGCCAGCGCGGCGAGCGCGAGCGGCAGCAGCACCGCATCGACGGCGACGCGCGCTTGCACGTAGCCCAGGTATCGGGACGGCACGTCGCTGGAGAGGGCGCCGCCGAACACGGCAAGGCCGAGGCTGAGAATCGCGAACGCCGCCGACAGGCCCAGGATCGCGGCGACCGCGATCAGCCAGCCGCCCAGCCCCTCGGGGCCGCGTGCGTCGCGTTCGCCGTAAGGGTTCGGCGCCCGGTCCGCGGCGGGTGCGGGCGTGCGCCGATACGGATCGTCCTGGTCCATCGCGTTCTCGCTCCCCGTGCCGTGCCGCGTATGCCGCGGCGATATCCATCGCCGCGGCAGGATAGCCGTCCGCGCGGTTCGTCACATCCCCGCGACGCAGGAATCGCAACATACGCGGGCAGGGGAAAGCGACTCGAACGGACAGCCCAGCCGCCTCGCGCGCGCTTGATCGTTGACCGCCCGGCGTTGCCTACTAATCCATCGCAACGTCAACGCCAGCGGGAGCCGCGCGCCTGCACATGGCCAGCACCGCCGCCACCGCCTTGTCCGACCCTTCCGTTCCGGGCGCCGCCGCGCCGTCTTCGCCGAATGCCGCGTCCGCGCGAGCCGCGTCCGCGCCGCCCGCGCCCGTGTCCGGTTCCTCCGTGCCTGGATCGCCCGCGCCTGCAGCGGCGAGCGCGCCTGCGGGCAACCCGCCTGCAGCGAGCGCGCCACGTGCGCCCGCCGCCGCGCCGCCGCGCCCGCCCGGTTCGGATGCGGGCGCCGGCGCTCCGCCGCCGCCGGCCGGTCCGCCGGCCGCGCCGGCGCCGATGCCGCGCTGGCGCATGGCCGCGTTCGTGGCGATCTCGCTGCTGCTCGGGCTGACCCAGAGCCTGGGCATGAACCTGGTCGCCTCCAACCTGCCGCAGGTGCAGGGCGCGCTCGGCGCGACCACGGCCGAGGGCGCGTGGCTGCTGACCGCCTACTTCGCCACCAACATCCCGGCCAGCCTGCTGCTGACCAAGTTCCGCCTGCACTACGGCCTGCGCCTGTTCGCCGACCTCGCCATCGGCCTGTTCGTGGTCGCCGCGGTGGTGCACCTGGTCGCCAACGACCTCAGCTCGGCGATCGCCGCGCGCGCCGCGCTCGGCATCGCCGCCGCGCCGCTGAGCTCGCTGACCGTGCTGTACATGGCCGAGGTCTTCAGCGGCCCGAAGAAGGTGATCGGCCTGATGTTCGGCTTCGCCGCGCTGCAGACCGGCGCGCCGGTGTCGCGGATCATCGCCGAGGGCCTGTTCCTGCACGGCCAGTGGCACGGCGTGGTGATGTTCGAACTGGGCCTGGCGCTGGCCTGCTTCGCCGCGATCAACCTGCTGCGGGTCACCCCGGTGCCGCGCCAGCCGATGTTCGACGGCCTCGACATCGTCAGCTTCCCGCTCTACGCCAGCGCCATCGCCCTGGTCACCGTGGTCCTGACCCAGGGCCGGCTGCGCTGGTGGCTGGACACGCCGTGGCTGGGCCAGTGCCTGGTCGCCGCGGCGGTGTGCGCGGGCTTGTTCGTGATCGTCGAGATCAACCGCGCCAAGCCCATGGTCAACCTGCGCTGGCTGCTGCACGGCGGCTACATGGTGCGGCTGGGGCTGGCGATCACGCTCTCGCGCATGGTGCTGTCGGAGCAGTCGGTCGGCGCGGTCGGCCTGCTCAACGTGCTGGGCCTGCTCAACGAACAGATGCACACGCTGTTCTGGCTGGTGCTGCTGGGCACGGTGGCCGGCTTCGTGGTGACGCTGCTGTTCCTGCCGAAGCAGCGCTTCGACCTGCTCGGGCTGCTCGCGGTGGCCATCGTCGGGGTCTGCGCGTATGTCGATTCGCATGCCACCAACCTGACCCGGCCGGAGAACTTCTATCTCACCCAGACCCTGATCGCGATGGCGGCCTCGATGTTCCTGGCCTCCTCGATCCTGCTGGCGCTGGTGCGCGTGGTCGCCGACGGGCTGCGCAACCTGGTCACCTTCATCGTCTTGTTCAGCACTACCAACGCGCTCGGCGGCCTGCTCGGCTCGGCGGTGCTGGGCACCTACCTGGCCCAGCGCCAGACCGCGCACTACCAGCACCTGATGCAGCAGGCCACGCTCGCCGACCCGCAGGTGGCGCTGCGCACCCAGCAGCTCGGCGGCGCGGTCGCGCGGGTGCTCGGCGATACCGCGGCGCGCGGCAACCAGGGGCTGGTTTCGTTCAACCAGCAGGTCGTGCGCGAGTCGTGGGTGCTGGCCTACAACGACGTGTTCCTGGCGGTGGCCTGGCTGGCCGCGGCGGTGCTGCTGTGGGTGCTGCTGCTGAAGTGGCAGCTGTGGCGGCGCGGCCATACCGTGGTGAGCTTCGCCTCGCAGGTGCCCGGCCCGTTCGGCCCGCCCGCCGCCGCGCCGGCGCCGGCGCCCGGCCGCGACGCCGCGGCGACGCCGGCTGCGCTGCAATCGCCGCCGAGCCCCGCCGCTTCGGCCCCCGTTCCCGCTCGCTCCTGACCCGAAGGACGCCCCATGCCCCTGAAGACGCCCTTCAAATCCAAGGCCACCATCCCGGCGCTGCTGATCGCGCTGCTGGCGGTGCTGGTGATCCTCTACGCCTGGCGGCTGTGGCCGTTCTCCAGCGCGCGCCAGACCACCGAGAACGCCTACGTGCGCGGCAGCGTCACCGTGATCGCGCCGAAGGTCGACGGCTACGTCGCCCAGGTGCGGGTGCAGGACTACATGCAGGTCAAGGCCGGGCAGGTGCTGGTCGAACTGGACGCGCGCAACTACCGCCAGCGCCTCGACCAGGCCCGCGCCAACCTCGCCGCGCAGGACGCCAACCTGTCCAACTCGACCCAGGCCCAGCGCGTGCGCGAAGCCGCGGTGGCGAACGTGGAGGCGCAGCTCAACGCGGCCCAGGCCAACCTCGCCCGCGCCCAGGCCGACATGCGCCGCGCCGAGGCGCTGGTCGGCGACGGTTCCTTGTCCAAGCGCGAGCGCGACCAGACCCTCGCCGCCCTGCGCCAGGCCGAAGCGTCGATGGGCCAGGCCCGGGCCGCGCGCCGTTCGGCCGACGAGGACGTGCGCTCGGTGATCGTCAACCGCGACGCGCTGACCGCGGCGGTGGCCAATGCGCGCGCCGCGCTCAAGCTGGCCGAAATCGACCTGGCCAACACCCGCATCCTGGCGCCGCAGGACGGCCAGCTCGGCGAGATCGGCGTGCGCCTGGGCCAGTACGTCACTCCGGGCACCCAGCTGATGCAACTGGTGCCGCACCGGGTGTGGGTGGTGGCGAACTTCAAGGAATCGCAGACCGCCGGCATCCGTCCCGGGCAAGCGGCGTGGTTCCGGGTCGATGCGCTGGACGGCAAGACCCTGCGCGGCCGGGTCGAGCGGCTGTCGCCGGCCACCGGTTCGGAATTCAGCGTGATCAAGACCGACAACGCCACCGGCAACTTCACCAAGGTCGCGCAGCGCCTGCCGGTGCGCATCGCGCTCGAACCCGGTCGCGACGAGGCCGAGCGCGCGCTGGCCGCGCGCCTGCGCCCGGGCATGTCGGTGGAGGCCACGGTCGATACCGCGAGCGCTATCGACCAAGACGCGGTGCGCCGCGCCGAACAGGCCGCGGCCGCGGATGCGGCGCGCGATGCCTCGGTGCCGGCGCTGCAGGCCGACGACGGCGCGGCGGCGACGCCTGCGCCGGGCGCGGCGCCGAATCCGCCGATGCCCGACCGGCCTGCGAGCGGCACGCCCGCGGGCGGCCCGTCTTCGAGCGGCCTGCCTTCGAACGGCCCGCCTTCGAGCGATGGATCGTCGAACGACGGCGCTTCATCGCCGCGCGCGCCGGCGCCCGCCGCGGCGCCGAGCCGATGAGCCGGCTGCGCACGCTCGCCCGCACCGCCGCGCTCGCCGCGGCGACGGCGACGCTCGCCGCCTGCGTCAGCGTCGCCCCGGCGCCGACGCTGGACGCGCCGCCCGCGGCCTGGCGCGACGCGCCCGGCGCCGGCATCGCGGTGCAGCGCGACTGGTGGCGCGGCTACAACGATCCGGCGCTGTCGCAGTTGGTCGAGACCGCGCTGCAGCACAACACCGACCTGCGCCTGGCCGCCGCGCGCGTGGCCGAGGCGCGCGCGCTGCTCGACGCGCAGGGCGCCCAGCAATGGCCGACCCTGGACCTGGCCGGCAGCGCCGCCCGCGCGCGCAGCGTCGGTGCGGCGACCGGTCGGCCGAATCTCTCGACCGTGAGCCAGCCGCAGTTCCAGGCGGCGTACGAAGTCGATCTGTGGGGCCGCCTGGGTTCGCTGACCGATGCGGCGCGCGCCAACCTGCTCGCCAGCCAGACCGGCGCCGACAGCGTGCGCCTGAGCATCGCCGCGGCGGTGGCCTCCGGCTACCTGGGCCTGCGCGCCAGCGACGCGCGCCTGGACGTGGCCCGGCGCACCCTGGCCTCGCGCGAGAACGCGCTCAAGCTGGCCCAGCGCCGCTACGACACCGGCTACACCTCGCGCCTGGAACTGGCCCAGGCCCAGGCCGAGTACCGCGCCACCGCGCAGGTGGTGCCGCAGCTGGCGCTGGCGATCCGGCGCCAGGAAGACGCGCTGTCGGTGTTGCTCGGCCGCGCGCCGCAGCCGATCGAACGCGGCCGGCCGCTGGCGCAGATCGCCGCGCCCGCGCTGCCGGCGGCCGGCGTGCCCTCGCAACTGCTGCGGCGCCGTCCCGACATCGCCCAGGGCGAGGCGCAGATCGCCGCCAGCGACGCCAACCTCGCCGCCGCGCGCGCGCAGCTGCTGCCGTCGCTGCGCCTGACCGGTTCGATCGGCAGCCTGGAATCGAGCCTGCTGCACGGCGACCCGATCCGGGTCTGGAGCGTCGGCGGCAGCGTGCTGGCGCCGCTGTTCAACGCCGGCCGCCTGCGCGCCGGCGTGCGCGCCAGCGCCGCGCGCCGCGACCAGGCGGTGCTGGGCTACCAGAAGACCGTGCTGACCGCGTTCGCCGAAGTCGAGGATGCGATGGCGTCGATCGCGCACCTGCGCGAACAGCGCGAACAGGCCGTGCAACAGCAGCAGGCGCTGGCCGAGGCGTTGCGGATCGCCCACAACCGCTACAACGAGGGCTATGCCTCGTACCTGGAAGAACTCGATGCGCAGCGCAACCTGTTCAACGCGGAACTGACCGCGCTGCAGTTGCAGGGCGATGCGCTGACGGCGGAGGTGAACCTGTACAAGGCGCTCGGCGGCGGGTGGGAGGCGGCGCAGTGAATCTTCTGGCTATCTGAGCGAACGGCATCGGGCCTGAAGGCCCTCCCACAACAGCAGTCGGCTTCCCACCGTCGTGGCCCGAGCCTTTGCTGTTGTGGGAGGGCCTTCAGGCCCGATGCTCTGCGCTCAAATCGCCGAACCCCTCAAACCCGATCCAGCTCGTTCAAGGCCTTGCCGATGATCGCGAACTCCTTGTCCGGCTGCTCGGCATCGCTGAGGAACCACGCCGCCGACAGGCCCTGGAACGCGACGATCCACTGCAGCATCCGCCGCCGCTCGATCCGCGCCTGTTCGCACACCACCGCCAGCCGGCGCTCGAAATTGCCCGGCGCCAGCGCGGTCTCGCCGTCGGGATCGGTGAACAGGTTGGCGTAGTCGAACCCGCGTTCGCCCATCACCCGCTTGGGATCGATGGCGATCCAGCCGCGCTGCGGGCCGGCGTCGAGGACGTTCTGGTGGTGGATGTCGCCGTGCAGCGGCACCACCTCGCGCGGGTCGTCGAGCAGTTCCTGCGCGACTTCCCAGCAGCGCCGCAGCACGCCGCCGTGGCTGGCCGCGTACACCGGCAGGTCGGCGAACCATTCGCGCAAACCCGCCAACCCGTCCGGCGGCGGTTGCGGGCGCGGCGCGTGCAGCCGCGCGATCGCCTCGCACAGGATCCGCGTGGCGTCCTCGTCCTGGCCGTTGCGCGCCATCTGCACCAGCGAACGCGGCCCGCAGGCGCGTTCGAGCAGCAGCGCGCCGTCGCCGTCGTCGGCGTAGACGTGCGCGGCGCCGTCGCCGTCCCACCAATTCATCAACAGCCCGCCGCGCTTCTCCTCGGCCTCGCGCGCGATCTTGAGCATCGCCGGGCGATCGCGATGGCGCACCGGCAGCAAATCGCTGCTGTGGGTGTGGATGGGCGCTCCGTCGGCGCTGAGTTGCCACAGCGCGAGGTGTCGATCGTACGGCGTCGTCATGCGCGAACGGCGGTGGCGGCGGAACTTCGGATATCGGGACGAATCGGCCGTGGGCAAGAGCCGCGCGCGCGTCGAGATGTGTCTTTATGTGCCCGCACGCGACGATGTTGCGATTGCCCCTGCAGGAGCGGCGCAAGCCGCGACAACGCAACGACGCCGCAGCCGGCGTATCCGCGCGACGCTGCGACGGCGGCTGCCGCCGCGGCCGCTTGTCGTCGTGGTGGTTCGATCGCCGCGGTCGCGGCGCGCGCCGCTTCTACAGGCAGCGCGGTGCCGCCTGGGCGATGGACGAGCGAAAAAGCCGATGCCGCAAAGTCAGGGCGTTTCGGCTTCCTGCCCGGCTTCCTCGCGATCCTTGAGCACCTGCGCCGCTTCCGTATCCGCCGCGACCCGGTGGCGCAGCGACTTGCAACGCTCCACGCCGGCGTCGGTGAGCACCAGCGCGCCGTCCTCGCCGATTTCGGCCAGGGCCGCGTCGATCAGGCGTTCGTGCAGGGCGCGCGAATGAGCGCCCGGCGCATGGCCCTGGTCGATGCGTTGCAATACGTCCAGCAAAGCCAAGTCTTCCAGGCTGATCGGGTCCACGTCGGAGCTCCAAGGCGAATGCGCGCACTATGCCACGGCGTACGCGCCTGGAAAGCGCCATGGACGCGACTTCAGCGCATTCATTTTTCGCGCGGGCCGGAGCCTGGCCGCTGGGCGAAAAGCGTCGGGCCTGAAGGCCCTCCCGCAGCAGCCGATGCCGGCGCCGCGCTGGTGGCAGGGCCTTCAGGCGCGACGCTTTTCTATCCCTTCGCCACGTGCCGCGACCCCCGAAAACACGAACGCCGCCCGAAGGCGGCGTCCGGCGAAGCAGCCGATGCGGCGGGCCGAAGCGCGCCGCATCCGCAGGATCAGAGCGCGGCGTCCTTGAGCTTCTTGAGCGGGCGCACCTTCACCTTGACGGTGGCCGGCTTGGCGGCGAACCACTGCTCTTCCTTGGTGAACGGGTTGATGCCCTTGCGCTTGGGCTTGGCCGGGACGCTGACGGCGGTGATCTTCAGGATGCCCGGCAGGGTGAACGCGCCGGCGCCTTTCTTGTTGATCGACGCGTGCACGGCGCCTTCCAGCGCGCCGAGGATCGAGCGAACGTCCTTGGCGACGACGCCGGTGGTTTCGGCCAGGTGCGCGACCAGGCCCGACTTGCTCAGCACTTCCTTGATCGGCTTGGGAGCGGCGGTCTTGGCGGCGGCCTTCGGCGCGGCCTTCTTCTTTGCAGCGGTCTTTTTCGTAGCCATAGTGTTTTCCGGTAGTACGGCGTTGGATGGATGGGTTGCCTGGTTAACCCCTCGGCAAGGCGGAATGTAGGGCAAGCCCGCCGCGTCGCCAAGAGCTTTGGCGTAAAAAAATGCGGGTTTTTCAGCCGCGCGCGCCCTGTTGCGGCCGCGCGCACGGAAAAAACCCTGGCGCGTTCGGGGTTTGGCGTCGATCCGGGCGCGCGCGCGGGCCTTCGCGGTGCGCGCAAAACCCCTTGAAAACAGGGTTTTCGGCGGTTCGTGCGGCGGCGCAGCGAAACTTTGCGCGCGCCGCGCGCGTGGCCGGGCCGTTCGCGCCGCAGCCGCGCCCGCGGCGCGGCGGCATTCAGTCGCGGGCGGGCTCGTCCGTGCGCAGGGTGCCGCGGTTGCGCACGGTTGCGCGCCGATGCGCGAAATGCGCTGCAACTCGGCGCATTCGCGCGGCGAAGCGGCGCAGCCGTCGTGGGCGGATCGGCGCGGCGTGCGGCGGTGCGCGTGCACGCGGCCTTCACCGGCGCAGCGTGCGCGGGCGCGGCCGAATCGCCGGCGCGCGGCGGCGCCGGCGGCGGTCAGCCGCGGTGCTCGCGCGCCAGGTATTCGGCCGACTGCATCTCGATCAGGCGCGAGGCGGTGCGCTCGAACGCGCCGGTCAGGCGCTCGCCGCGGTACAGCCCGGTCGGCGCGTCGGCGGCGGTGCACACCAGGTTGACGTGGCGGTCGTAGAACTCGTCGATCAGGTTGACGAAGCGCCGCGCCGGGTCGTCGTTGCGGCCGTCGAACAGCGGGATGCCGCCGAGCAGCACGGTGTGGTACTCGGTGGCGATCTCGATGTAGTCGCTGGCCGCGCGCGGGCCTTCGCACAGCGCGGCGAAGTCGAACCAGGCGTGGCCGTCGGCGCGCGCGCGCACCGCGATGTCGCGGTCGTCGATGCGCAGCGGCCCGGTTTCCGGCGCGCAACCGGCCGACAGTTCCTTCCAGCGACCCGCCAGCCACTCCTCGGAACCGGTGTCCAGCGGCGCGCGGTACACCGGCGAGCGGGTCAGCGCGCGCAGCCGGTAGTCCTGCTGGCTGTCGAGCAGCAGCACCTGGCAATGGGCCTGGATCTGTTCGATCGCCGGCTTGAAGCGGTCGCGCTGCAGGCCGTCGGCGTAGAGGTTGGGCGGGTCGATGTTGGAGGTGGTGACCAGGGTCACGCCCTCGGCGAACAGGCGCTCGAGCAGGCGCCCGAGCAGCATCGCGTCGCCGATGTCGATCACGAAGAACTCGTCCAGCACCAGCACCCGCAGGCTGTCGCGCCATTCGCGCGCGATCCGCGCCAGCGGGTCGCTCTGGCCGGCGTGCGCGCGCAACTGGGCGTGGACCTCGCGCATGAAGCGGTGGAAGTGGGTGCGGCGTTTCTGCGCGATCGGCAGCTGCTCGTAGAACAGGTCGATCAGGAAGGTCTTGCCGCGGCCGACGCCGCCCCACAGGTACAGCCCGCGCACGCCTTCGCGCGGCTTGCCGCGCAGGCGGTCGAACAGGCCCGGTTCGGGCGCGTCGACGAGCTGGCGCTGGATCCGGTCGAGTTCGCGCAGCGCCGGATGCTGGGCCGGATCGTCGCCCCATTCGCCGCGGGCGACGCCGGCGGCGTAGGCCTGCGACGGCGTGCGCGCCGCCGCGCCGTCCTGGGGATGGGCGCTCATGGCTGCGCCAGCACGCGGCCGCCGGCCGACATCGCCCGCACCGGCACCTGTTCCTGGTAGCCGTCGGCCCATGCGTCCACCGCCGCCGGCAGCTTGCCGGTCCAGGCCGGATCGGAGCTGTAGTAGCGCAGTTCGGCGTGGCCGCGCTTGTCTTCGCCGCGCACGGCGACCCACTGGCGGCCGTCGTCGGCCTGGATCAGCAGCGCGCGCATGTACACCGCCACCCCGCGCACGTAGCCGCTGGTGGCCTGGGCCTTGAGCTCGGCGTCGTTGCGGGTGTCGGTGACGTCCATGCGCTCGACCAGCGCGTCGTAGTCGTCGCCGAGCAGGCTGCGCAGGCGCGCGTCGTCCTCGGGCTTGAGCACCACGCCCAGGTCGAGCAGGGTCCAGTGGGTGGTCGCCACCGCCGCCGGCAGGCCGGGCAGGTAGCGGCCGCTGAAGAACACGCCCATGCCGGCGCCGCAGTCGCTGCCGGTGTGCTGCTGCTCGATCTGGAGCTGGCGGTGGAAGCGGTGGAAGGTCAGTTCGCAGCGGGCGTTGTCGCCCTGGCCCTTGAAGCTCATCTCGCCGTCGCCGGCCTTGCGCGCGCGCCCGGACAGCAGGCCGGTGTTGGCGCCGGAGCTGGCCTGCAGTTCCAGTTCGTAATGGTCCGGATCGGCCGGCTTGAGCGACAGCGTGGCGGTGCCGTCGCTGCGGGTCCACTCGCCGGCCCAGTCGAACTTGCCCGACACCGCGGCCGGCTTGAGTTCGGTCAGGCGGCCGACATAGGCCATGCGCAGGCAGCGCACCTGGCCGTCGCAACGGTCGCGCTCGCGCAGCCAGGCCTGCTGGTCCTTCTTGAGTTCGCCGCGGTAGTCGCTGGCCTTGCGCGCGGCGGCGTAGGCGGCGTCGAGTTCGCCGTCGCGCTGGCGCAGCAGCGGGTCGGCGCAGATCGCCTGTTCGTTGCGGTTGGCGGCCTTGGCGCAGTCGATGCCGGCGGCGGCGGCCGGCAACGCGGCGGCGGCGAGCGCGGCGGCCAGCGGCAGCGCCAGGCGGGGGGAAAGGCGCATGGGGGAAGCGTCCTGGGTCAGGCGGGCGGCGCGGCGCCGCCGGTTTCCGGCGGCAGGTGCGGGCGCACCGAGTTCTTGATCGCGCCGCGCAGGTCGATCAGGCGGCGATGGAAGAAGTGCGAGGTGTCGGGCATGCGCACCAGTTCCGGCGCCTGGCGCAGGTCGGCGATCCAGGCGTAGACCGCTTCGGGATCGACGATCTCGTCGGCTTCGCCCTGGATCACGATCCACGGATAGCCCGACGGCGGCGCGATCCGGTCGAAGTCCCAGCGCCCGGCCGGCGGCGCGATCGAGATCAGCAGCTTGGGCTGCAGTTCGTCGGCCATGCGCAGCGAGACGTAGGCGCCGAAGCTGAAACCGGCCAGCCACAGTTGCGCGTCGGGGCGTTGCGCGCGGACCCAGGCAGCGACCGCGCGCAGGTCGTCGCATTCGCCCTCGCCCTGGTCGAACTCGCCTTCGGAGTGGCCGACGCCGCGGAAGTTGAAGCGCACCGTGGCCGCGCCGCATTCGCGCAGCGAGCGCGCGGCCATGGTCACGACCTTGTTGTGCATGGTCCCGCCCTCGGTCGGCAGCGGGTGGCAGACGATGGCGACGATCGGGCGCGGCGGCGCCTCGGGCGCTTCCACGATGGCCTCGATCGCCCCGGCCGGGCCGGCCAGGGTCAGCGTGGCGCTCGCATCGCTGGGAAAGGCGGGGATGCTCATGCCGCGCATGATACGGGGCGAGGCGGAGCGGGTGTTACGGCGGCGTGTGCGCGGCGATGGCGGCCAAGGCAGGCACATCGCGGCGACGGTATACGCATCGCTGGAACCGGCCGCGTTGTCGCATCGGCGCGAAAGGCGTCGGGCCTGAAGGCCCTGCCACAGAGCGACGCGGTCGCGAAGACTCCGGGTATCGGCCGAAGCCGGCGCTCTTGTGGCAGGGCCTTCAGGCCCGACGCGTTCGGCGCCGATCGCCGCGCCTTTTACCGCGGCAGCAGGTCGAAGCCGAGCAGCACCGGGTCGTGGTCGGAGCTGCGCCACGGCCCGGTGCCGCCGTTGCGGTAGCCGGCGCTGTCGGGTTCGTCGGCGTTGACGTGCCACTCGGCCGCGCCGCGCAGCGTCGCGGCCAGCGCCGGCGACAGCAGGGCGTGGTCGAGGCGGCCGAGTTCGCCGTCGTAGACATAGCTGTAGGGCGAGGCGACCTTGGCCGCGGCGAACGCGTCCTGCCAGCCGGCGGCGTACAGCTCGCGCAGCGGTTGCTCCTGGGCGTAGGCGTTGAGGTCGCCGACGATCATCGTCAGCGCGCCGCCGCTGCGGGTCGGGTCGGTCTTCAGCCACGCGTCCAGGCGCCGCGCCGAATCGCTGCGCAGCGCGTTCCAGCAGGCCGCGCCGTCGCCCTGGTCGCGGTCGGCGCCTTCGGCGTCGCGGCAGCCCTTGGACTTGAAGTGGTTGGCCGCGACCACGAACGCCGGGCCGCGCCGGCCGCCGGCGGCGAGCGCCTGGAACGCCTGCGCCAGCGGCACCCGCGAGTGCGGGCCGAACGGACCCTGCTCCAGGGTCGCGGCGAGGCCGCGCGCGGCCACGCGCTGGCCGCGGTAGATCAGGCCGACCCGGATCGCGTTGTCGCCGGGGCCGCGCACCTCGAGCGCGCAGGGTTGCTTGCACGGCGCGGCGTAGCGCCAGTCCTGGGCGCCGCCGGCGGCGGCGTCGGCGCGGTCGAGCGCGGCGACCAGCTGCGCCAGGGTGGAGTCGGGGCCGTAGCCGTCGTTCTCCAGTTCCATCAGCGCGGCCACGTCGGGGTTCATGGCGTGGATGGTCTCGACCAGCTTGGCCAGTTGGGCGTGGAATTCGGCTTCGGTGCGCGCGCCGCGCGGGGTCGGGAAACCGCCGCCGCGGCCGTCGCCGTTGAACAGGTTCTCCAGGTTGAACGCGGCGATGCGCACCGCGCCGTCGACCCGCGGCGGCTGTTGCGGGCGCGGCGCCGGCTGCAGCACCGGCGCGCGCTCCAGGCGCAGGCCGGGGCCGTCGCCGCGCGGCAGGGCGATGCCGTCCACCGCGCTGACCGCGCTGCCGCTGCGGGCGCGATAGGCGTCCTCGCCGAGCGCCTCGCCGCTGAGCGCCAGGCGCCGGCGCTGGTTGTCGGCGGCGACCGCGCGCGCGGCCTCGCTGCCCGGCGCGGCGCGTTCGCCCGGCTGCCACAGCGGGCCGCCGAAGGCGACCTCGACGATGCCGCGCTCGCGGTCGCGGTCGGCCAGGACCAGCGGCGCGTCGATGCGCACGCGCATGCCGGCCAGCGCGTTCCAGTCCGGCGCGGCGGTCACCGCGACCGGCGCGACCGGGCGCAGGCGCGCCCGCGCGCGCAGCGGTTCGACCCGTTCGGCGTCGATCGCCAGCAGGCTGGCGGCGCGGCCGCCCTTGCCGGCGGCCGGCAGCGCGGCGCGATGGACCCGGCCGGTCACCTGCACGTTTTGGCCCGGCGCCAGCCCCGCCGCGGCCGGGCCGAGCACCCAGATCGCGTCGGAGGTGGTGGCGTCGCCGTCGCCGGCGTCCTGCAGCAGCCAGCCCGGCTGGCCGTCGGCGCCGGCCAGGGCGGCGGTGACGGTGCCGGCCACGCGCGCCTGGGCGGCTTCGCCGCGGGCCTGCAGCGAGCCGATCGGCACCGGCGCCTGCGCCGCGGCGCGGTCGGCGCGCGGCGCGCTGGCGCAGGCGGCCAGCAGCAGGCAGGGCGCGAAGGCGAGGGCGGGGCGGATGCGCGTCATGGCGGGCTCGGCGGGGCGGAGGGAGCGGCCATTATCCGCAGCCCGGTTGCGGTCCGTCGTGTGCCGTGTGGCGGCAACGCAGGTGCCGGCCGGGCCGGTCGCGCGCGCGGAGCGCCGCGCGCGACCCTCGCCGCGGCCTGCCGGCGCCGGGCCGGAAACGAAAACGCCGCCTGCAGGCGGCGTTTTCGCGGCGGCGCGAGCGCGGCGGCTCGCGGCGTCGGCTTACTTGATGTTGCCGAGCATCCAGTCGACCGTGGCGCTGACCTGTTCGTTGGTCAGGGCCGGGTTGCCGCCCTTGGCCGGCATGATCCCGGTCGAGCCGGTGAAGCCTTCGATGGCGTGCTTGTGCAGGGTGTCCTTGCCCTTGGGCAGGCGCGCCGCCCAGTGCGAGGCGTCCAGGGTCGGGGCGCCGCCGGCGCCGGACTTGTGGCAGCCCGCGCACAGGCTGTCGAAGATCACCTTGCCGTCGAGGGTGCCGCCGTAGGCCACCTGCGAGGCCGCCTTGGCCGCCGCCGCGGCGACCGCCGCCTGCTGCGCCGCCGCGCCGGTGGCGCCGGCGTAGACCGCGCCGGTCGGGGCGATGCGGTTCTCGGTGCGCTGCGCCGCGCGCGGATCGACTTCCTGCGGCAGCTGCTTGTGGACGAAGTAGGCCGCGATCATCAGGCCGAGGGTCACCAGCATCAGGAAGCCGATCACCATCGAGAATTTCTTCAGGAATTCCAGGTCGTAATTGCGCACGGTCCACCTATTGCGTGCGCCCCGCCCGGGGGCGCATCGAGCCATCGACGTGGCCGCCACCGGGGTTCGGCGCGACCGCTGCACGGACCCGCCCCACGACGGACCCGCCGTCCGCCGCCTGGGCGGGACCGCGGGCCGGGAATGCCGGTCGGGTAGTTCCGCCGGACAGTTTAGCCCAAAGCTCGCTCTGCGCGGATCGGTCGCTTGCGGCCCGGCCCGGGGCGCGCAAACCCTCGCCGCTGCGGGCTTTGCGCCGGCCGCGGGCGACTTGTGCGCCTTGCGCCGGCCCGCGCCCGCCCCTATAACCTTTCCGATCCATGAGCACGGTCACGGACGATGATCGCGGCGGCGCCCCCGGCGCCGTCCCGCGCAGCGCCCCGCGATCCGGGCGCTACGCGCCGCGCTGCCCTGGTTCCTCATTTCAAGGATTCCCCCTCAAGGACCGCCCTATGTCGCGCTGGACCACGCAAGAACTGATCACCCGCCTGCAAGCCACCTTCGGCGCCGAGAACGTCGAGGAAGTGCCCACCGCCGACGCCGCGATCCAGGTGACCCTGCCCGACAGCGGCGACCTGGGCATCACCATCGCCTTGACCGACCGCGAGATCTTCGTTTCCACCCCGCTGGTCGAATCCGGCCAGGTGCGCGACGCGCACGGCTTCAACGAGGCCTGCCTGCGCCTGAACCCGATCAACCCGCTGTCCAACCTGGGCCTGACCACGATCAACGACCGCGATGTCTACATCGTGTTCGGCGAGATGGCGCCCGACTCCAGCGCCGAGCAGATCGAGCTGGAAATCCGCACCCTGGCCGACAACGCGATCGACGCGGTGGAAGCCCTCAAGTCCTACCTGGTGAGCGCATGAGCATCCTGCAGAAAATCCTGACCCTGTTCCGCGGCACCGCGCACGAGGCCGGCCAGGCCGTGGTCGACGCCAACGCGCTGAAGATCCTCGACCAGGAGATCCGCGACGCCGGCACCGAGCTGGCGCGGTCCAAGGAAGAGCTGACCAAGGTCATGGCCCAGCGCCAGCTGCAGGCCAACCGCAGCAAGGACCGTTTCGCCAAGAAGGCCGAGTACGAGGCCTACATCGGCGGCGCCCTGCGCCAGGGCAACGAGCAGCTCGCGCGCGAAGTGGCCGAGCGCCTGGCCACGGTCGAGACCGACCTGAAGAACGACGAGCAGGCCATCGCCAGCTTTGATGCCAGCATCACCCAGCTCAAGACCGCGATCACCGCCACCGAGCGCAAGCTGGCGCGGGTCAAGCAGCAGGTCGACACGGTCAAGGCCACCGAAGCGGTGCAGCGCGCGCAGACCGCGGTGGCCTCTCGCCACTCCGGCGCCAACGGCAAGGTCACCACCGCGCTGGATTCGCTCGAGCGCATCCAGCAGCGCCAGGCCGAACGCGGCGCGCGCCTGGAAGCGGCGGCGCAGCTGGAGTCCGAGACCGGCGACGGCGACCTGAACAAGCGCCTGGAAGCGGCCGGCCTGCTGCCGGAATCCACCAGCGTCGACAACATCCTGGAGCGCTTCCGCGAGAAGCCGGTGCAGCAGCTCAGCCACGAGCCGCTGTCGCTGCCGGCGGCGGAAGTGCGCGAGACCGACAAGGTCGAGCGCAAGGACTGAGGCGTTTGCGGCGCGGGACCGCTCGCGCCGCCGCATGATTTTCGCGGTCGCCTCCCGCGCAGTTCCTACCGGTAGCCCATGTAGGCGCTGCGCGGGAGGCGACCGCGACAAATCCGTTGCGGCGAAGCCCGCCCTCGGGCGCAGGCCCGCCGCCCGCGCCACGCTCGAAGCGACACACCGGCGCACGAAGCGCCGCCGCCAGGAAAAAAGGATGCCGAATCCGCGCATGCGACGCCGCAGGCCCGCGCCATGATCGTCCTGGACAGGCTCTACCGCAGTCTGCGCGGGCATTTGCGCCGGATCAGCTGGGGCGTGGTCGCCACCGCGCTGACGGTGCACATGAGCGCCACCTGGCTGCTGCTGGCCGCGGCCGGCGAAGCCAAGCTGCTGGGCTGGGATTCCTTCGTCTACTACTACGTCACCACGGCCAGCACCATCGGCTACGGCGATCTGTCGCCGGGCAGCGCGGCCGGGCGCTGGGTCGCCGCGTTGTTCGTGATGCCCGGCGCGATCGCCCTGTTCGCCTCGATCCTGGCCAAGACCAGCGCCGGCCTGCTCAATTTCTGGAGGCGCCATCAGATGGGCAAGATGAGCTACGAAGACATGCGCGGCCACACCGTGCTGATCGGCTGGCACGGCCGCGAATCGCAGCGGCTGGTGCAGTTGCTGCTGGCCGACACCCATACCGACGACGAAGGCATCGTGCTGGTCGCCGAAGGCCTGGCCGAGAATCCGCTGCCGGACCAGATCCGCTTCGTCGCGGTCGATTCCTACGCCGATTGCGGCGAATACGAGCGCGCCGCGCTGGCCGGCGCGGCGCGGGTGATCGTGCACGCGGCCGACGACGACCGCTCGCTGGCGGCGGTGTTCGCGGTGATGGCGCAAAAGCCGTCGGCGCACATCGTCGCCCACTTCGGCTCCGAGGCGGTGGCGCAGCTGGTGCGCAGCCACTACCCGCACGTGGAGTGCACCCGGCCGCTGCACGTGGACGTGATCGCGCGCGCGGCCCAGGACGCCGGCAGCTCGCTGGTGGCCGGCGAATGGCTCGGCGCGGGCGGCCCGACCCAATTCAGCTTGCAGGTGCCGGCCGCCGCCGCGCCGGTGCGCGCGGGCCGGCTGGCCGCGGCGTTCCGCCACGAGGCGGCGCTGTGGATCGGCTACCGCGACGGCCGCACCTGCGCGCCGGTGCTGAATCCGCCCGATCATGCCCAGATCGCGCCGGGCACCTTGTTGTATTACCTTGCCGACGCGCGCATCGACGGCGCGCGCCTGCCGTGGGCCTCGCTCGCGGCGGATTGAACACACCGAAGACGAGGTCACCGCGATGGGTTGGTTGGATGGATTGTTCGGCGGCAAGAAGCGCGAAGAGGGCAAGCCCGCGCTGCCGTTCGCGCACGAACTGCCGCTGGGGCTGCGCATCAACGGCCGGGTCGCGTTCGACACGCTGACCTTCCGCGCCAACCCGCAGGCCTGGACCCTGCGTCTGCCCGAAGGGCACCAGGGCATTCCCTGCTACGGCTACATCGACCTGCGCGGCGGCCACGCCCTGCACCGTTTCTATCTCGACGAAGACGCCTACCTGCAGGTCAGCACCGCCAACGGCCAGGTCGAGGGCATCAAGGCCTTCGTCTTCCACGACACCGTGAACCCGGCCAACCAGACCGCGTTCAAGCGCTTCATCCAGGACAGCCCGCACCTGGGCGCGGCGTCGATCGACTACGCCGGCCGCACCTGGTTCCGCGAGTTCGGCGACGACGTCGCCGAGAAAGTCCCGCCGGTGGTCTACGACGAGGTGCTCTACCGCCACGACCCGCCGCGCCGCGACGACGACCTGACCCACTACGCGATGCTCTATCGGCGCGAGGTTCCGGAGCTGGATCGCGACGAATTCCTGCTGGTCACCGCCGAGGACTACGGCCCCAGCGAATTCGTGGTCACCTACGCGCTCGGCATCGACCTCAACACCGCCGACCTCGACATCACCTGACGCCGCCCAGCGCGCCGTCGCGCGCATTCATCGCAAGGACCCACCATGGACGCACCGATCAACGCCCACAGCTTCCTCAACTTCCTCGCCTACGCCGGCACCGGCATCGGCGTGCTGATCCTGGCCGCGCTGGCGGTGTCGCTGATCACCCCGCACCGCGAGCTGAGCCTGATCCGCGCCGGCAACGCCGCCGCCGCGACCGGCTTCGCCGGCACTCTGGTCGGCCTGGCGCTGCCGCTGCACTCGGCGATCTCCAACTCGGTCAGCCTGATCGACGCGGCGATCTGGGGCGCGGCCGCGGTGGTGGTGCAGGTGTTCGCCTACCTGATCGCGCGCCTGGTCGCGCCGAAGCTGTCGCAGCAGATCACCGACGGCCAGGTCGGCGCGGGCGTGTTCTACGCCGGCGTGTCGGTCAGCGTCGGCCTGATCAACGCCGCCGCGATGACGCCGTGAGCGATGCCATGACCACCAACGCCCACGATTCCGCGCGGCGCGGCAAGCGCTCGCGCAACCTCAAGCTGGTGCTGATGGCGGTGGCCGCGCCGGCGGTGCTGGCCGGCTGCGACGACGATCCCAGCGGCAAGATCCTGACCTCGCGCGAAGAGTGCACGGTGCAGACCGAGATCTCGCGCGAGGAGTGCGAGAAGGCCTACGGCCAGGCCGTGGTCGAGCACGAGAAGGTCGCCCCGCGCTTCGAGAGCGAGCAGGAGTGCAACCAGCAGTTCGGCGCCTGCACGCCGCTGCAGGGGCAGCAGGCGAACGCCAGCCAGCCCTATTACATCCCGCCGATGACCGGCTTCCTGCTCGGCTACGCGGCCTCGCAGCTGATGAGCGGCGGCAACCGCTACTACCACGTCGGCGGCGTCTCGCCGCTGTACCGCGACTACCGCAACGGCGGCTACCTCAAGCCCGACGGCAAGCAGATCGGCACCTCCAGCGGCACCGTCTACGGCAAGAAGGCCGGCGACACCGCGCTGCCGGCGCGCGCGGTCACCGTCTCGCGCGCGGGCTTCGGCTCCAGCGCCGCGGCGCGCGGCGGCTTTGGCCGCAGCAGCAGCAGTTCCAGCAGCAGCCGCAGCTTCGGCCGCGGCGGCTGATCCGCAGACAATCGAGCGCGCATGAAACGCATCGTCGTACCCGAACGCCCGGACTGGCGCGAACAGGCCGAATCGCTCGGCTTCCGCTTCCACACCATCGACGGCGCGCCGTACTGGGACGAGCGCGCGTACTACGCGTTCGGCCTGCGCCAGATCGAGGACGAGATCGAGCAGCCGACCCAAGAGCTTCACGACATGGCGATGGCCCTGGTCGACGAGGTCGTCGGTTCGGAGCGGTTGCTGGAACGGCTGGCGATCCCGCGCGAGTACTGGGACTGGATCGCCGACTCCTGGCGCCGCGGCGAGCCGCACCTGTACGGACGCATGGACCTGGCCTACGACGGCCGCGGCCCGGCCAAGCTCTACGAGCTCAACTACGACACGCCGACCTCGCTGTATGAAGCGGCGTACTTCCAGTGGCTGTGGCTGGAGCAGAGCATCGCCCGCGGCGCGCTCGGCGAGGGCAGCGACCAGTACAACCGCATCCAGGAACTGCTGATCGAGACCTTCGGCGCGCTCGCCCGCGACAAGCGCATCGCCACGCCGGTGCACTTCGCCGCGGTCGAGGATTCGCCCGAGGACCAAGGCACGGTGCGGTACCTGCGCGACTGCGCCGAACAGGCCGGCGTGGACACGCTGGAGCTGAGCATCGAAGGCATCGGCCTGAGCCGCGAGGGCTATTTCACCGACGGCGAGGACCGGGTCATCCGCACCTTGTTCAAGCTGTATCCGCTGGAGTGGATGTTCGTCGAGGAGTACGGCCCCAAGCTGGCCGGCTCGCGCGTGCAGCTGATCGAGCCGGCGTGGAAGGCGATCCTCAGCAACAAGGGCGTGCTGCCGCTGCTGTGGGAGCGCCACCCCGGCCACCCCAACCTGCTGGAAGCGCACTTCGAAGACGCCGACGCCGGCGAACTGGCGCCGGGCTGGGTGCGCAAGCCGCTGTTCTCGCGCGAAGGCGCCAACATCGAACTGGTCGGCCTGGACGGCGAGCGCCTGCGCAGCGACGGCCCCTACGAAGACGGCCCGACCATCCGCCAAGCCTTGCACCCGTTGCCGCGCTTCGACGGCGCCGACGGCGAGGCGAACTACCCCTTGATCGGCAGCTGGGTCGTCGCCGACCAGGCCGCCGGCATGGGCATCCGCGAGGACGAAGGCCCGATCACCCAGGACACCTCGCGCTTCTTGCCGCACGCGATCGTCGAGGACTGAAGCGCGCGGGGGCTTCGGTCCGATGACTGTGTTCCGGATCGTCGCGCCGCGCCGGGTCGAAAAGCATCGGGGCTGAAGCCCCCACAACAGCTGCAGGCGGGTCGCCGCGGCTTCTGTGGGAGGGCCTTCAGGCCCGACGCTCTGGTTTCAGGTCGCCGCGCCAGCCCCTGCCACGACCCTCACTCCAACGCCTGGTACACCAGGGTCGGGAACACCGATTGGATATCGGTGCGGTTGGGCAGTTGCTGGATCATCAGCACCATCACCAGCCGCGCTTGCGGGTCCACGCGGTACAGCGTGCCGTACGCGCCGGCCCAGCCGTATGCGCCCTCGCCGTCGAGCCCGTTCGCGCCGTAGCGTTCGGTGACTTCGAACCCGTAGCCGAAACCCTTGCCTTCGTCGGGATACAGCGCGCCGGACTGGTCGCTGCGCATCAGCCGCACGCTGCGCGGCGAGAGGATGCGCACGCCGTCGAGTTCGCCGCCGCGGCGGATCGCTTCCAGGAAACGCGCGTAGTCGCGCGCGGTCGACAGCAGCCCGGCGCCGCCGGCGAAGTTGCGGCGCGGGCCGTCGATGTAATGGCCCTGGCCGCGGGCGCCGTCGGGCGCGCGCGCGGCGCGGCCGTCGTCGCCGCTGGCGTACACCGCGGCGAGCCGTTCGCGCTGTGCCGGCGGCAGGAAGAACTGGGTATCGCGCAGGCCCAGCGGTGCGGCGATGCGGGTGCGGATGAATTCGTCCAGCGCCACGCCCGAGGCGCGCTCGACCACGCAGCCGAGGATGTCGGTGTTGTAGCCGTAGACCCAGCGCTCGCCGGGCTGGGCCACGAACGGCAGCGTCGCCAGCCGCTCCATCGTCGCGCAGGTGGCTTCGTCCTTGTCGGCGGTGTACCAGCCGTAGCCGGCGGCCGGGCCCAGGCCCTGGGCGCGGTAGGCGTCGCGGACCGCCGCGTCGGTGCCGTAGGAAATGCCGGCGGTGTGGGTCAGCAGGTCGCGCACGGTGATGCGGCGGCCGGCCGCGACCGGTTCGCTGCCGGCGACGGCGACGGTGGTCTTGGCGAAGGCGGGAATGGTGCGCGCGACCGGTTCGTCCAGGCTCAGCCGTCCTTCCTCGGCCAGCATCAGGATCGCGGCGCTGGTCAGCGCCTTGGTCTGCGAAGCGATGCGGAAGACGGTGTCCTCGCGCATGCGCCGGCCGGCCTCCTTGTCGCTCCAGCCGAACGCGCGCTGGTACACCGGCCGTCCGTCCTGCAGCACCAGCGCGACCGCGCCGGCGATGCGGCCGTCGTCGACGTAGCGCTGCAGCGCGGCGTCGATGCGCGCCAGCCGTTGCGCGGCGATGCGGGTGCCGGTGGGCGTCGCGGCGTCGCGCGCATCGGCCGCGGGCGCCAGCAACGCGGCCAGCAGCAGGAGCGATTTCAGAGCGGGCAGGCGCATGTGCGGACTTAGTTGGGAAAGCCGCGACCATACACCACGGCGCGTCAGCGAACGCCAGGCATGCGCAGCATCGCGAAGCGCACCATCGCATTGCACCGGCTTTGTGCCCATTGAATGCATCGCCGCCACACGACGCGACGGCGAAGCGAATTGGTTACCCGAGAAACCGCACGGTGCCTGCGTCGCAGTTTTCCGATGCAGGCGAACGATGAACGATTTAGCGTCATATGACGAATGCGAAAACTGCGAAGCGCTTCCGCAATTCGGGCTGCGATCGGGGTTGCGGCATCGCAGCCGGCGCGTTCGCGCCGACCCAAGATGATCGCGACGGCCGCCCACGCCGTCGCGGTTCGCCGGCCGTACCGGCGCTTGCATCACTTGATGAGGGGAAACACGGATGACATCGAATTTCAACGTACCCAAGCGCATCGCCCTGGTCCTGGCCATCGCCGCCGCCGTGCCGGCCGCGCACGCCGCGCCGCCGGCCGCGCGCGCGCTGGCGGTGCAGCAGGCGCAAGGCTTGCTCTCGGCCAACCGCAGCGCGCTGAAGGCCGACAGCGAAGACGTGTTCGAGGCGCGCGATGCGGTGGTCGACCGCGACGGCGTCGAACACGTCCGTTTCGACCGCCACTGGCGCGGCATGCCGGTGATCGGCGGCGACGTCGTTGCGACCAGCGCGCGCGGCCGCTTCGCCGCCGCGTCGCTGACCCTGCGCAGCGCGCTGCGTCCGACCGGCAAGGCGCGCCTGAGCAAGGACGACGCCGCGGTCGAAGCCGGCTCGCGCTTCCACGGCCGCGTTGACAAGGTCTATTCCAACCAGGCGGTGGTGTACGCGCGCGGCGCGGCGCCGGTGCTGGCGTACGAGGTGATCCTGTCCGGCGCCCAGACCGACGCCCACTCGGGCCTGGTCAAGTACTACGTCGACGCCGCCAGCGGCAAGGTGCTCGACGTGCAGGACCTGGTCCAGACCGCGGCCGCCGTCGGCACCGGCAAGTCGCTGTACTACGGCGACCTGAGCATCGCCACCGACCAGAAGAGCGCGAGCAAGTTCGACCTGATCGACACCACCCGCGGCAACGGCGCGGTCCACGACGCGCAGGGCAAGACGGTGTCCGACTTGTTCAGCATCCTGTTCCTCAACGGCCCGGTGCTGACCGACACCGACAACGTCTGGGGCAACAACAGCACCAGCGACCGCAACAGCGTCGGCGTCGACATCCACTACGGCGTCGGCGTGACCTGGGACTACTACAAGAACGTGCACAGCCGCACCGGCCTGTCCGGCGACGGCAAGGGCATCAAGAGCTACGCCCACACCACCTTCAAGACCTCCACCGGCGCGATCACCGGCGCCAACGCGGCCTATGTCGCGCTGACCAACACCATGTTCTACGGCGACGGCGACGCCGCCCGCGGCTTCAAGCCGGTGGTGGGCATCGACGTGGCCGGCCACGAGATGACCCACGGCGTGACCGCCAAGACCGCCGCCCTGGCGTACTCGGGCGACGCCGGCGGGCTCAACGAATCGGCCTCGGACATCTTCGGCACCCTGGTCGAGTTCTATGCCAACAACGCCAACGATCCGGGCGACTACCGCATCGGCGAGATGGTGCGCACCGAGGCGGGCAAGGCCTTGCGCGACATGTACAACCAGGCCGCCGACGGCAAGTCGTTCAACTGCTACCCGGCCGGCGGCTTCGATCCGAACCTGGCGGCCGGCGGCATCCACGATCCGCACTACACCTCCGGCGTCGGCAACCGCTTCTTCTACCTGCTGGCCGAAGGCGCCGTGGTCCCGGCCGGTTCCGGGCTGACCTCGGCGCAGCTGGTGTGCAACGGCGACACCGCGATCGCCGGCATCGGCCGCGACAAGGCGGGCAAGATCTTCTACCGCGCGCTGACCACCAAGTTCACCAGCAACACCACCTACCCGCAGGCGCGCACCCTGACCCTGCAGGCGGCGGCGGAGCTGTACGGCGCGGGCTCGCCCGAGCACGCGGCGGTGGCGCGGGCGTGGAGCGGCGCCAACGTCAACTGATCGACCCACCCTGCGATGCAGCGAACGGCCCGCCGCGTGCGGGCCGTTCGTTTTCGGGCGCGGCGCGGGGCTTGCGCAGGTTGGTCGCGCGCTGGAACGAAGGCGTCGGGGCTGAAGCCCCTCCCACAGAAGGCCCTGGCACGTAGCGGCTTTTGTGGGAGGGGCTTCAGCCCCGACGCCTTGCGATCCGACGCGGCATAACGAACCGCACCAAACGCATCGCAACCCAAGCCCCGCGCGAACGGCTTGTGCGATCCTGACCGCCCGTTCCCGCTCCTCGCGCCCATGACCGCCGACGCGCCGGCCGCCGCCGATTCCGCATCGCCCCATCCCGGGCAGGCCTTCCTGCGCGAAGCCGGCGACATCGAGATCGAGGCCTTCGGCCGCCGCTTCGCCGGCCACGCCTGCCGTTTCGACCTGGGCGCCTACCGCGACGGCCTGTTCGCGCGCTACGGCGTCGAACTGCCGCCGCAACTCGACCGCGCCGTGCCCAAGCGCCGCAGCGAGTTCCTGGCCGGGCGCGTGTGCGCGCGCCGCGCGCTGGACCGGCTCGGCGCGGCGCCGGCGACGGTCGCTATCGGCCGCGACCGCGAGCCGCTGTGGCCGCCCGGCGTGGCCGCCTCGATCACCCACGCCGGCGACCGCGCGCTGTGCCTGGCCGCGAGCGACGCCGACACCCTCGGCCTGGGCGTGGACATCGAGCGCCCGCTCGATGCGGTGCGCGCGGCGGAGATCCGCGGCCTGGTCGTCGACGCCGACGAGCAGGCGCGGATCGCGGACGGCTTCGCCGATCCGGCCGCCGGCCTGGCGGCGACGTTCTCGGCCAAGGAAAGCCTGTACAAGGCGCTGTTCCCGCAGGTGCGGCGCTTGTTCGGGTTCGAGGCGATGCGGCTGGTTCGGGTCGGGCCGCAGCGGCTGGACTTCGCCTGCGCCGAGGACCTCGCCCCCGGCGTGTGCCGCGGCCAGAGCTTCGCCGCGCACTACCGCTTCGACGCCGACGGCGGCGTGCTGAGCCTGGTCTGGCTGCCGCGCGAACGCTGATCGGCGGCGCGGGCGCGGTGCCCGCAGCACCGCTTCGAACGAACGTATCGACGCCCGCCCGGCGGTTCCGCGTGCGCCGCCGCCGGCGCGGCCGCGCCCGCCCGCTCGCGCCGCAGCGTCGCGTCCGCGCGGCTTTGTACGACAATAGGCCGATCATGCGTTGCCTGTTGATCGACAACTACGACTCCTTCACCTGGAACCTCGCCGACCTGATCGGCCGCGCGTTCGGCCAGGCGCCGACCGTGCTGCGCAACGATGCGGCGCAGTGGGACGCACTGCGCGCCGATGCGCGCTACGACTGCATCGTGGTTTCGCCCGGTCCCGGCAGCGCCGCCCACGCCGCCGACCTGGGCCTGTCGCGCCCGGCGATCGAACGCTCGGCGCTGCCGTTGCTCGGGGTGTGCCTGGGATTCCAGGCCATCGCCCACGCCCACGGCGGCCGCATCGCGCATGCGCCCGAGCCGGTGCACGGTCGGCCCGCGCGCCTGCGCCACGACGGCCGCGACCTGTTCGCCGGCCTGCCGCAGGACCTGGTCGCGATTCGCTATCACTCGCTGATCGCCGCCGCGCCGCTGCCGCCCGAACTGGAGGCCAGCGCGCACAGCTACGACGGCGTGATCATGGCGCTGCGCCATCGCCGGCGGCCGCAGTGGGGCGTGCAGTTCCATCCCGAATCGGTGCTGACCGAGCACGGCCTGGCGATGATCGGCAACTTCCGCGACCTCGCGCACCGGCATCGCGGCGGCGTCGCGCTGGGCTGGCGCGAACGCGCCGCGGCAAGCGCGCCGGCGGAGCCGGTAGCCGCGGCCGCAACGGTCGAGCGGATCGAACCCGTCGCTTCCGACGTTCCCGTCGCTCACATCGCACCGGCGACGCCGGCCGCGCTGCGCGCCTGGGCGCGCGCGCTGGAACCCGCGCCCGACGCCGAGAGCGTGTTCGCGCAGTGCTATGCGCAGTCGCCGCACGCGTTCTGGCTCGACAGCCAGGTCGGCGGGGACGCGGCGTGCTCGTTCATGGGCGACGCCGATCCGGCGCAGGTGCTCGCTTACCGCCTCGGCGACGACGATGCCGCGTTGTCGGCCGGGCAGGCTTTGCTGGCGAGGCTGCGCGCGGAACTGGCGCAGGCGGTCGCCGGCCCCGCCGAACCGCTGCCGTTCGAGTTCCGCGGCGGCTACGTCGGCTACTTCGGCTACGAAGCCAAGGCCCTGTTCGACGGCGAACGCGGCCACTGCGCCGAAGCGCCCGACGCGGTGTGGATGCAGGCGCGGCGCTTCCTCGCCTTCGACCACGCCAGCGGCCGCGCCTGGGCGGTGGCGGTCGCCGACGAACACGGCGCCGCCGACGCGCAGCGCTGGCTGGAACGAACCGCCGCGCGCCTGCGCTCGCTGCCGCCCGCGCCGCCGCCGTGCGCGCCGCCGGCGTTGCCCAAGCTGGACGTGGCGATGGACCTCGGCCACGACGACTACCTCGCCGCGATCGGCGAATGCCGGCGCGCGATCTTCGAAGGCGAGTCCTACCAGGTCTGCCTGACCAACCGCTTCCGCCTGCGCGCGCCGCTGGATCCGCTGGCGCTGTACCGGCATCTGCGCCGCGGCAACGCCGCGCCGTTCGGCGCGTTCCTGCGCAGCGGCGCGCACTGCGTGCTGAGCACCTCGCCCGAGCGCTTCCTGCGCGTGGACGGCGCCGGCCGCATCCAGGCCAAGCCGATCAAGGGCACCATCCGCCGCTCGCACGACCCGGCGCTGGACGCGCAGTACGCGCAACGCCTGGCCGGCTCGGACAAGGACCGCGCCGAGAACCTGATGATCGTCGACCTGATGCGCAACGACCTCAACCGCGTCGCCGAACGCGGCTCGGTCGGCGTGCCGGCGCTGGCGGCGATCGAGAGCTACCGCACCGTGCACCAACTGGTCAGCACGGTCGAAGCGCAACTGCGCCCGCACTGCGACCTGATCGACCTGCTGCATGCGAGCTTCCCCGGCGGCTCGATCAGCGGCGCGCCCAAGCGCCGCACGTTGGCGATCATCGACCGGCTCGAACGCGGCGCGCGCGGGGTGTACTGCGGTTCGATCGGCTACCTCGGCTACGGCCGCGTGGCCGACCTCAACATCGGCATCCGCACCCTGGCCTTCGACGGCAGCGAGCTGTCGTTCGGCGCCGGCGGCGCGATCACCTGGCTGTCGGACGCGGAGTCGGAGTTCCAGGAGATGCTGCTGAAGGCCGAGGCGGTGCTGCGGCCGTTGTGGGATTACCTGAGCGGCGGCGCGCGGTTCGAGGCGGATGTGAGGGGCGATCGCTGGAGGGTGCGCGGCGGCTGAGCCGAGCGCCGTCCGGCCCGACGCTCTGTGGAAGGGCGTGCAAGGACCGAGGCCCCTGTGGGAGGGCTTTCAGGCCCGACGCTCTTGGTACAGACGCGATGCGCCCGCCCACCGCCACGCCCCAAACCCCAGCACCGGCAGCGCCGCCAACAGCCCCGCATCGAACCACAGCGGAAACTCCCCGCCCAGGTTCGCCACCGCCCACACCGCCATCGTCGCGAGCGCCAGCCACGCCAGAGCCGCCTGCGCCCGCGCCGCCACCGGCGCCCAGCGCGCGACGATCCACAACGCCAGCGCTGCGGCAGCGACAGTCCACGCCAAGTCCCAACCCAGGCGCGCGATGCCGCCCGGCGGCAGGCCCAGCGCGGCGGCCAGTTCGCCGCCGGTCCAGTTGGTTGCGACGAACGCGGCCGCGGCGACCGCCAGCAACAGCAACGAGCCCAGGCCGAGCCGCAGCGCACGTGCCGCGGTCATGCGGACAGACCGCCGCTCACGTCCGCGACTCCGCCGCGATCCCCGCATTGACCGCATCGTCCACGCTCCAGTAATCCAGCGCCGACGCCGTCTGCCCCGGCAACTGCACGCGTTCGAGCAGCGCGCGCACGCCGTCCTTGAGCCGGGCCAGCGCCAGCGCCACGCCGCGCGCGCGCAGCCACGCGTCGAAGTCGCTCAGCGCTTCCAGCGCGGTGCTGTCCAAGTCCGGCGAGATCTCCAGGCTCAGCACCAGCCGGCGCGCGTCGGGGTGGGTTTGCACTTGCTGCCGCGCCAGCGCCAGGATCGGTTCGGCGTTGGCGAAGAACAGCGGTTGCTCGGGCCGCAGCACCAGCACGCCGGGCACCGGCGCGGCTTGCGGGTGCAGGGCGGTGTCGACGAAGTCGTGGCTGCCGGGCAGCCGTCCGAGCACGCTCAGGCGCGGGCGCGAGAGCCGGCGCAGCAGCATCAGCAGGCTGAAGGCGATGGCCGCGAGCAGGCCGTCGAGGATGCCCAGCGTCAGCACCGTGGCGACCGCGGCGAAGGCGACCAGGCGGTCGCGGTGCCAGCGCAGGTACGGCGCGAACGTCGCCGGCCGCAGCGACTTGCTCACCGCGTGGATCACGATCGCCGCCAGCACCGGCTGCGGGATGCGCTCGATCCAGGCCAGGGCGAAGCCGACCAGCGCCAACACCGTCAGCGCCGCGACCAGCCCGGCCAGGCGCGAGCGCGCGCCGGCGGCTTCGTTGGCCGAGGTCGCCGAGTAACCGGCGCCGACCGGCAGGCCGTGCAGCAGGCCGGACACGACATTGGCCACGCCGAGCGCGAACAGGTCGCGATTGGCCTCGACCGGATCGCCGTGCTTGAGCGCGTAGGCGCGGATCGCGGTGTAGGACTCGGCGTACAGCACCAAAGTCAGCGCCAGCGCCAGTTCCAGGCAGGTCAGCCATTGCCCGTTGTCGGGCCAGCCCGGCGCGGCGAGCTGCGGGCTCAGCGCGATGGCGCCGATCAGGGCGACGCCGTGCGCAGCCAGCCATGGCGCGGCGGCCACGCCCAGCGCGATCGCGATCAGGCTCGCCGGGATCCGCGGAAAGCGTTCGCCGAACTTCAACGCCAGCAGCGCCAGCGCGCCGGCGGCGAAGCTGGCCGGCTGCCATTCGCGCCAGCGCTGCGGCAGTTCCAGCAGCAGCGGCAGGAATTCGGAGGCGCGCGCGTGCACGCCCAGCAGCGCCGGCAACTGCTTGAGCACGATCACCCAGGCCAGGCCGAAGGTGAAGCCGCGCAGCACCGGCCGCGCGATCATCTGCGACAGCCCGCCCAGGCGCGCGGCCGCGGCGGCGAGGAAGCAGGCGCCGGTGGCCAGGGTCAGGAAACCGGCGAGGGCCGCGCGCGCCAGCGGGTCGGGACCGGCCGCGGCCAGGGTCGCCGCGGCCAGCACCGCCGCCGAGGACGAGGTCGCCGAGACGATGGCGTAGCGGCTGCGCCCGATCAGCCCGTAGCACAGCAGGCCGGCGAACAGGGCGAACACGCCGGTCTGCGCCGGCAGCCCGGCGAGGCTGGAATAGGCCACCGCCTCGGGCAGCAGCAGGCCGGCGATGGCCAGCCCGGCGACGATGTCGGCGCGGCGGCCGCCCGCCGCGGCGGCGGAGGCGGGCGCGCTCATCCGATCGGGCCGCTCCAGCCCGGCAGGTAGCCGGCCTCGCGGCTGTGCGCCAGCGCCAGCGCGCGTTCGAGCGTGCGCGCGCCGGCCTTGGCCGCGGCCTTGGGCGCGATCCGCGCGCGCAGGAAGTCGGCCCACAGGAACTCGGCGTACGGGGTGGCGTCCTTGGCGCAGCCGCCGGCCTCGCGCACGCGCGCGGCCAGGCTGCGGTAGGGATCGTCGCGCAGCTGCGCCAGCCCGGCGGGAATCGCCGCGTACGCCGTGCGCGCGCCGCGTTCGTCGTAGGGGTGGGCCCAGCGGTTGAACTCCATGGTCCGCCAGAACGTGTCCGCATCGAGCCAGGAGAAATCGCGCTGCACGATCACCGGCACCTGCTCGACCGCTTCTTCGAGCATGGCCAGGCCGAAGTGGTGGTGATCGACGATGTAGACCTCGCCCGCCGGCCCGAGCACGCCGGGGAACCAGTGCGAGGCGATCAGCGCCGCGCGCTTCTTGCGCCCCAGCGCATGCCACTGCGCGCGCTTGTCGGCGACCTCGCGGCGGCCGACGGTGACCTGGGTGGGACGCAGCCGCTGCGGGGCCACGGCGAGGATCGGATGACGCAGGCCGTGCGGGGGCATGGGCGGGTTCCGCGGTCGCGCCGGCGCGGGCCGGCCTCGGCGTCTACGTTACCGGCAAGCCCGCGGTTGGGTAAGCGCGGCGGCGGGCCCGGCCGCGCCCGGACCCAGGTGCGCCGGCGCCCGGCCGGCGCGCCGGGTCCGGCATCTGCGCCTGCCCGGTTCGTACCCGGTTCGCGCCCGATCGATGCGCGGCCGCGTCGGCGCAGCGCGCGCGCAACCGGCGTGCCGCGCGCGTGGCTCGCCGCAACGGCGAGGCGCTATGCTCACTCCACCCCTCCGGGCGTCGCCCCCGCCATGACCGCCGCCGATCCGCCGTCCGACCTCGGCCCGCCCGACATCACGCACCTGTTGCAGGATTGGCGCGACGGCGACCGGCAGGCCGAAGCGCAGTTGCTGGAGCGCATCTACCCGGTGCTGCGGCGGCTGGCGCGGCAGCGGCTGGCGCGCAGCGGCCAGGTGACCCTGCGCGCGACCGAGCTGGCCAACGACGCCTATTTCGAATTGGCCCAGCAGCGCGAGGTGCCGTTCCAGAACCGCGCCCATTTCTACGCCATCGCCGCGCACGCGATCCGGCGCCTGCTGGTCGACCACCTGCGCGAGCGTTCCGCGCTCAAGCGCGGCGGCGACCTGATCCGGGTGACCCTGCAGGCCGGCGAGGAACTGGTCGCGCCGGCCGCCGACCTGGTCGACGCGCTCGACCTGGACCGCCTGCTGGAGCGGCTGCAGCGCATCAACGCCCGCGCCGCGCGCGGGGTAGAGCTGCGCTACTTCGGCGGGCTCACCATCGAGGAAACCGCGCAGACCATTGGCGTATCGCTGCCGACCGCCAAGCGCGACTGGCAGTTCGCCCGCGCCTGGCTGCACGACCAGCTGTCCGCAGCCCCGGGCTGAGGCGCCCGCCGTGGCCACGTCGACCGGGTTGTGGGCGCAGGCCGCCGAGGTCTTCTCACGCGCGCTGGAACTGCCGGCGCCGGCGCGCGCGGCCTTGCTCGAACAGGCCTGCGCCGCGCATCCCGACCCGGCCGCGCTGCGCCAGGCGCTGGCGCGGCTGCTGGCCGCGCACGAGGCGATGGAAGCCGAGGACGCCGGCGCCGCCGGCGACGCCTTGCCCTGGCGCGGCGGCGTGCAGCTGCTGGGCGATGCGCGGCTGTGGAGCGACGACGACCACGGCCGGCTCGCCGCGGGCGAGCGCGCCGGGCCGTTCGTGATCGAGCGCGAACTCGGCGCCGGCGGCATGGGCCGGGTGTACCTGGCGCGGCGCGCGGTCGAAGGGCTGGAGCAGCGCGTCGCGCTCAAGCTCGCCGCCTCGCCGCTGTGGGCGCCGCAGGTGCAGCGGCGGCTGCGGCGCGAGCGCGAACTGCTGGCGAGCCTGGAACATCCCAACATCGCGCGCCTGATCGACGTCGGCGAACTGCCGTCGGGGCAGCCGTACTTCGCCATGGAGTACGTCGACGGCGAACCGATCCTGGCCTGGTGCGACCGCCGCCGGCTGCCGCTGCGCGCGCGCATCGAACTGGCGCTGCAGGCGCTGGCGGCGGTGGACTACGCCCACCGCCGGCTGGTGCTGCACCGCGACCTCAAGTCCGGCAACGTGCTGGTCGACGGCGAAGGCCGCGCGCGCCTGCTCGACTTCGGCATCGCCAAGGCGCTGGCGCCCGGCGCCGACGGCGCGGCGACGGTGGACGCGCAGGCGTTCTTCTCGCCGGCCAGCGCCGCGCCGGAGCAGGCGCTGGGCGCGCCGACCAGCGTCGCCACCGACGTCTACGCGCTCGGCGTGCTGCTGTACGAACTGCTGTGCGGGCAGCTGCCGATCGCCACCGACGGCCGCGGCGCCGCCGAACTGGCCCAGGCGATCGCGCACGAACTGCCGATGCTGCCGAGCCGGCGCCTGGCCGCGCTGGAGCAGCGCGAGCCGGCGCGCGCGCGCGCCATCGCCCAGGCGCGCGGCGCGGCGTCGGCGCGGGCGCTGCGGCGGCAGTTGCACGGCGACCTCGACGCGATCCTGGCGCGCTGCCTGCGCAAGGAACCCGAGCAACGCTACGCCAGCGTCGAACGTCTGGCCGAGGACCTGCGCGCGGCGCTGCGATCGCGGCCGGTCGCCGCGCGCGGCGGCGAACGCTGGTACCGGCTGGGCAAGTTCGCGCGCCGCCAGCGCGTGCCGCTGGCGCTGGCGGCGCTGGCGGTCGCGCTGGCCCTGGGTTTTGTGGTCCACACCGCGCTGCAGTCGCGCGAGCTGGCGCAGGCGCGCGACCGCGCCGAGGCGCGCCGGCACCAGGCCGAACGCGTCACCGCGTTCATGGTCGACCTGTTCCGCGCCTCCGACCCGCTGCAGGCGCGCGGCCGCGACCCCGGCGCGCGCGAACTGCTGCAGCGCGCGGCGCAGCGGCTGCAGCAGATCCGCGATCCCGACACCCGCGCCGCGCTGGCCGCGGCGATCGCCGAAGTCGAACTCAACCTCGGCGAGGTCTCCGCCGCCCAGCGCCACGCCGCCGAAGCGCTGGAACTGCGCCTGCGCCTGCCGCAACCCGACCCGATGCTGCTGCGCCAGAGCTACCGCCAGAACGCGCAGGTGGCGCTGGCGCGCGCCGACTACGCCGCGGCCGGGCGTTTCCTCGACCAGGCCCAGCGGCGCCTGCCGGCGCAGGCGCAAGACGAAGCGCTGACCCTGTTGCGCCTGCGCGCGCAGCTATCGCAGGCGCAGGGACGGCTGCAGCAGGCGCTGGCGCAGTGGCAGCGCGCCGACGCCGCGCACCGCCGCCGCTATGGCGCCGACGATCCGCGCAGCGCCCAGGTGCGGCGCGGCTGGGCCAGCGCGCTGCTGGCCGCCGGGCAGGAGCGGCGCGCGGCGCAATTGCTGGCGCAACTGCCGGCGCCGCGCAGCGACGGCCGCGACGACGATCCGGCGCTGGCAAAGGCGCTGGCCTCGCAGGCGCGCCAGCGCCGCGACGCCGGCGATTTCGTCCAGGCCGAGCAGCTCTCGCGGCGGGCGCTGGGCATCGTGCTGAAGGTCTATGGCGAGCGCCACGAAGAAACCGCTTCGGTGTTCAACCAACTCGGCACCATCGCCCAGGGCCGCGGCGATCCGGCCGCCGCGATGGCCTGGTTCCAGCGCGCGCTGACGGTGCGGCGCGACCTGCTCGGCCCGGATCATCCGGACGTGGCGCGCTCGGAATTCAACCTGGGCACGATGCGCCATCTGTTCATGGGCGACGCGCGCGGCGCCGAACCGCACCTGCGCCGCGCGGTGGAGATCGCCGCCGCGGCCACGCCGACGCACCTGAATCTGGCGATGTACCGGCTCGGCTGGGCGATGGACCTGCACGATCTGGGCCGCATTGACGCGGCGCGCGCGGCCCTGGCCCCGGCGCTGCGCCGGTTCGGCGAACTTCCCGGCCAGACCCTCAACCTGGCGCTGGCGCGCGCCGAGGACGCGTGCCTGGCGCCTGCGCCGTGGAACGCCGCGCAGGCGCGCGCGTTCGCCGAAGCCCGGGCCACGGTGAGCGCAGAACTCGATCCGCAGCATCCCAAGCGCCGGCGCGTGGAGGATTGCGCGCAGCGGCATGCGGCGGCCGCGACGACTCAGCGCGCGGCGTTGCCGGGAGCGCCGCCGGCGGGCGCATCCTGATTGAGCGTTTCCGGCACCAGCGTCGGCCAGGTCATCTTCATGCCCATCCCGGTGCTGAGTTCCGAACCGTGGACCAGGCCGTTGCGCAGTCTGACCGGATGCCAGCCGTCCGCCGGCAGATCGAACGCGACCGTCTCGTTCGGGCCGTCGCCCACGGCGACATACACATGCCGGCTGTCGTGATTCAAGGTGATGCGCTTGGGCGTGAAACGGCCGCTGTCGCGCAACGGGAAGGTGACGGTGGCGATCGGCGCCTGGGCCGGGAGCGACGGTGCGTCGGCGTACGACCAGTTTGGTCGCCGCGGCCGCACCCAGTCGGCGCGCAGCTGCAGTTCATAGCGTTCCACGAGCCACACCAGGGTCAAGGTCAGCAGGCGCTGGTCGCCGGAGCCCTCGGGTTCGAACGACCATTCCAGGAACGTCGAATCGACAGCGGGACCGGCGGGAACGGCGATCGGTCCGGAGGCCGGGCCGTAGATCGCCCCGGACATCGCCCCGGAGCGCGCCGACGAAGTCGTGGCGCCGCCGCCCGGCGCAGGCGGGATCGTGTACGGCGGCCGCAGCGATACGAATTCCAGGCAGAACGGAAGCCGCGGCCAATCGCGCATCCTGCTGAGCACCGCCAGATTGGCCGGCGTGAACGGCAGATCGCGCAGCGCCCAATACGGCGTCCTGGGTTCGCCGGCCGGCGCCGAAAGCGTCGTCGGCGCGACCACCATGTCCACTTGGCATCGGCCGCCATGAGGACCGTCGCCGCTGCCGGTGGGAGGCGGTTGCGGATCGGCGCCGCTGCCGATCGTGCCCAGGCTGTCGCAAAAATCGTTGCCGCCGCCGGCCAGCGCCGGCCCGGCGGCGAGCAGCAGGCCCAGGGTCAGGAAAGGCAATGCGCGCATGACTCGATCTCCTTGGTGGGCAGCGCCCGCGGCGTGAGCGTGGTCGCGCAGGGATACTCGCAATCGGCGCCGCGAACGGCTCATCGCGCTCCGCCGATCCGCGCGGGAACGCTCGCCGGCGGACGCGGCGCGCGTTCGAACCGGAACAGGGCGCGTTCCAGTTGCCATTGCGCGCGCGCTTTGGCGCTGGCCTGCAGCAATGCGCCGCAGCCCGGATCGGGATCGTCCGCGGGACTCGCGCCGGCGCAGGCCGCCACGCGCGCGCCGCCGGCCTGGTCGCGCCACAGGCTGGCGCCGGGCAGGAACGCGTACTGCAGGCTGTCGCGGGCGATGCGCTTGAGCGCGCGGTAGTCCAGGCCCTGGTCGAGCGCCGCGCGCAGGTACTCGCCGCTGAGATCGCTGCGCAGCACGCCCTGGTCGTCGGTGGCCAGCACCACCGGCACGCCGGCGGCGCGGTACAGCGCCAGCGGATGCGCGGCGCCGGCGACGCCGAGGATGGCGGCGTTGCTGGACAGGTTGATCTCGACCGCGGTGCGTTGCCGCGCCATCCGCCGCAGCAGCGCGTCCAGGCCGTCTTCGCTGGCGATCGCGACGCCGTGGCCGATGCGCTCGGCGCCGGCCACGGTCACCGCCTGGCCGATGTGGTCGCGCAGATCGCGCGGCGGCGCCAGCTCCGCGCTCAGTTCGCCGGCGTGCAAGGACAGCTTCACCCGCGGATGGCGCTGCTTGAAGAACGCCAGCATGCGCATGTGCAGGCGGTAGTCGCGCAGCGCCCGCGGGTGGTGCTCGGGGCCGAGCAGGTTGACGCCGACGAAGCGCGGATCGGCGTCGGCCAGGGCGAAGGCGAAGGCCATCGTCGCGAACGTGCGCGCCGGCGCGTGGGTGCGCGTGGCCGGCGCCTGGTAGCGCAGTTCGACCGCGCAACCGGCGTGCGGCGTCGCCCCGGCGCAGCCCAGCAGCGCGGCGGCGCGCGCCTCGTCGGCGTCCAGCTCGGCGCGCGCGCGCGCCACCGCCGCGGTCAATCGCGGCTGCAGCGCCGCGGCCATCGCGGCGAAGTCGTCGCCGTCGTCCGCCGGGTCCAAGCCGTCGAGCACGTCGCGCCCGGCCGGCGGCAGGTGCATGAGTTCCAGGTACTGGGTGTTCTCGTCGGCGGCGATCGTGCGCACCGCGGCGAGCATGTCGCCCGCGCGCCGGCGCGAGACCGGGCGGAAACGGTCGAACGCGGAGAAGAACCGCTGGTGCACCGGCAGCAGCGGATCGCCGCCGCCGCGCTCGTAGCCGCGCACCGACATCGTATCGATGGCGCGGCCGTACAGCGGCAGGTCGCTGCGCATCGCCCCGGCCACCGTTACCCGCGCGGGCGCCTGGCACGGCGGTTCGGCCAGGTGCGCGTCCTCGCGCTGCAGGCACAGGCCGTCTTCGCTGGCCCAGCGCAGATAATCCTCGGCGTAGACCGCGCCGCTGAGGTGGCTGTGCAGGTCGCCGCCCTTGGGCATCGCCTGCACGAACGCGCGCAACTGCGGCGGCTGCGCGCGGATGCGTTCGAAGTAGGCCGCCGCGGCGGCTTCGGCGTCGCGATCGGAGACGCCGCGCTGCGCCGCGCCGCCATCGGCCGAACCGCGCTCGGCGGCGCGTTCGCGCGCGGCCGCGCTCGCCGCGGCGAGCGCGAGGATCAGCGCGAGGGCCAGGCGCGCGGCGTTCATCGCGCCTCCGGCACGGCGTCGGCGTAGCGGTCCCAGTCGGCCTGCAGTTCGTGCAGCACCCGGCTGCCGACGCGGTAGGCGGCCTCGTATGCGGGCAGGCCGCGGCCGGCGTGCGGGCGCTGGGCCGATTCGAACGCGTCCATGCCCGGCGGCGGCCGGGTGTAGTTGGAGGCCGCGCGCAGCACCAGCAGCCGGCGCGGATCGACCTGGCCGGTGCGGCCCAGGCGCGCGAACGCGGCGGCGATGCCGGCGTCCTCCATGTCGCTGACGACGAACTGCGCGCGGCCGTCGGTGTGCAGCCGGGTCCAGTCGCGCGCCCAGCGCGTGGCGGCGATGCCGTGCCAGTAATGATTCGACGATACGCTCGCGCCGCGCCGCACCTGCGGGCCGTCCTGGGTGGCGGGGAATCCGCGCCACAGCCGGGCGAGCGCGCGGGTGTCGTCGCTGGCGCCGAGCGCGGTGTCGCGGGTCAGCGCGAACGCCCAGCCGGTCAGTCCGGGATCGAGCGGATAGACCTGGGCGTAGCGCGCGAACGGCCCATACTCCATCGCCTGCGCCGGCCGCCGGCCCGGGCCGGCGGCGCGGAACGCGTACACGCCGTAGGGCCAGTCGGCCGGCGCTTCGCGCGGATCCAGCGAGCGGGCCATGTCGTTGAGCGCGTAGTCGACCCACACCGCATCGCCGACCGCGCCGGCCTGCGGATCGATGCCGGCCACGCCGGCCACCAGCCAGTAGGCGCGCCTGAAGTCGAAGCGCGGGTCCATCGCCAGCGCCATGGTCGAGGCGGCGGCATTGGCCAGGCCCATGCCGGTGGTCATCGCCAGCACCGAGCGATCTGCGTTGGCGCGCAGCGGGCGCACACCGCCGGGGAAGTCCAGGCGCCGGTCCAGGCCTTCGCGCTCGACCCACAGTTGCAACTCGCCCGGCGCGTCGCCGCGGTCCTCGCCGTTTTCGTACGCGGTCACGATCACCACCTTGACCGGCCACGGCCCGGCTTCGTCCGCGCTGGCGGCGGCAGCGGCCAGCGGCGCCGCCGCCGCGCAGGTCGCCAGCGTCCAGCCGGCGACGCGGCGCCGCGCGGACGCACTTCGGCGTTTGCCGGCCGGATTCACAATCGCGCGCTGCCTGCCTGCGGTTGCCATCGTGTTCTCTCCCTGGTGCGATCGGTTCGCGACCGTTGCGCGGCATCGTCGCCGATCTTAGGCCAGGCCGATGACCGCGCCGCTGCGGCCGCGGCGCTAACCCAAGCTCACCGTGCAACCGCGGTCACGGCGCGGCCGACTTTGCTGCGATAGGCATCGACTGCGCGCGATGCGGAACCTTGCCGGCCCGCCCCGGTCGAAGCCGCGCCGCGACCATGCCGGCTTTGTAACCGTACGTATCGGCCGGCTGCATCGCAGCCGAACGGCAGCTGACCCGCTGCGACTTTCGACGGATTCGCGGTAATGGAAAAAGGCCTTGAATCCAGCGGTGCCGAATCGGCGTCGAACGCGTCGGGCCCGCGATTTTCACCGTATTCCGACATATTTTTGACAGTAAGTAACGTTAACGAAAATCCGCAATGGCGAGTGCCACACTTTCGCCATCACGCCGGACGCGCTGCGCGTCCGCCACGAGCACAAGGACGCCTATGCGCATCTTGATCGCCGAAGACGATCCGGCCATCGCCTCGGGCCTGAGCGCCGCGTTGGCCGACAGCGGGCACGCCGTCGACCGCGTCGCGCGCGGCAACGACGCCGACGCCGCGCTGCACGACGGCACCTACGACCTGGTCGTGCTCGATCTCAACCTGCCCCAGCTCGACGGGCTGACCGTGCTGCAGCGCGCCCGCGCCCGCGGCGAGAACGCGGCGATGCTGGTGGTGACCGCGCGCGAGGGCGTCAGCGAGCGCGTGCGCGCGCTCGACTCGGGCGCCGACGACTATCTGGTCAAGCCGTTCGTGCTGGAAGAGTTCGCCGCGCGCGTGCGCGCGCTGCTGCGCCGGCGGGTCAGCCAGGGCATCCCGATGCTGTCGATCGGCCGGTTGCGCCTGGACCTGGCCGGCCGCCGCGGCTGGAACCAGGACACCGCGCTGGAACTGACCGGGCGCGAATTCGCCCTGCTCGATGCGCTGCTCAGCCGCCGCGGCAGCCTGGTCAGCCGCGAGCAGCTGATCGAAGCGCTGTGCAACTGGGAACAGGACATCACCAACAACGGCCTGGACATCGCCATCCACCGGTTGCGGCGCAAGCTCGACGGCACCGGCGTGACCATCCGCACCATCCGCGGCCTGGGTTACGTGGTCGAGGAAACCGGCGCCGTCGCGGTCGTCGGCGAGCGCCGCGCCTGAACGCCCGCGCCGTGCCGGAACCGTCGTGACCCACGCCGAACCGTCGCCCGGCCCGCGCGCACCGTTGGCCGCGCCGCGCGCCGCCGCGCCCGCGCGCGGCGACAGCCTGCGCCGGCGCCTGCTGCTGTTCCTGCTGGTGCCGGTGTGCATCACCGTGGTGCTGGTGTCGGCGCTGGTCTACGCGGTGGCCTCGCGCTACTCCGACAGCGTCTACGACGAAGGCCTGCTCGAAGACGCCTATGGCCTGGCCAAGGTGCTCAAGGCGACCGGATCGGACGGACAGCTGTCCGCGCAGGCCGCGTTCCTGCTCGAGTACAACAAGCTCGGCCACAACTATTTCTCGGTGCGCAGCCTGCGCCGCGGCGTGCTCAGCGCCAGCCACGAAACCATTCCGGCCGGGCCGGCGCCGCGCCTGGACGGCGACGCGCGGTTCTACGACACCGCCATCGGCGGGGTGCGCTCGCGCGCGGTGTCGCTCGCGGTGCCGGCGCCGGCCGATCCCAGCGACACGCTGGTGGTGACCATGGCCGAGACCGTGCAGGACCGGCAACTGCGCGCGCGCCAGATCCTGATCATGTCGATCCTGCTGCAGTTGGTGCTGACCGCGGTGCTGCTGGCGCTGACCTGGAGCGGCGTCAGCCGCGGGCTGCGCGCGCTGGACCCGCTGATCGGCCGGCTGGCGCGCCACGGCCAGGAACTGGTGCCGGTCGGCGACGTGCCGGTGCCGGCGGAGATCCGCCCGCTCAGCGCGACCATCGACGCCCTGCTCGAACGCATCCGCCGCTTGTTCGTGAGCCAGGAGCATTTCATCGCCGACGCCGCGCACCAGCTGCGCACGCCGCTGGCCGGGCTGGCGCTGCACGCCGAGCGCGCGCGCAGCAGCGGCGACGAAGCCCAGCGCGCGCAGGCGCTGGAGCAAGTGCAGGTGTTGACCATGCGGCTGGCGCGCACCGCCACCCAGTTGCTGGCGCTGAGCCGCGCGCAAGCGCCGGTGGAGGCCGATGCGCCGATGACCGGGCTGCGCCTGGACCAACTGCTGCCGCAGATCCTCGGCGAGCACGTCGCGCGCGCGGTGCGCGCCGACGTCGACCTGGGCTACGAAGGCCCGTCGGAGCCGCTGTCGGTGCGCGCCGACGCCTATGCCCTGCACGATGCGCTCGGCAACCTCATCGACAACGCGCTCAGCTACGTGCGCCGCGGCGGCACGATCAGCGTCGCCCTGCGCCGCCGGGGCGACTGCGCGCAGGTCAGCGTCGACGACGACGGTCCCGGCGTGGCCGAGCCGGCGTTGCCGCGCCTGGGCGACCGCTTCTTCCGCGCGCCGGACGCGGTGGAAGGCGGTACCGGCCTGGGCTTGGCGATCGTGCGCCGCATCGCCGACCGTCACGGCGCGCGCGTATCTTTCGCGCGTTCGGCCCTGGGCGGACTGCGGGTCGAGCTGGATTTCCCCCTGATTGCGCCCTCCGGCGCGCCTGCGACGGCGCCCTTGAGCGCGGAGCCGCGTTGATGTCCCTGCTTCTGCCCCTTGCACTGGCGCGCGACGCATTCGTGCGCGCCGCGCAGCCGCGCGATCCGCGCCGCGCGGTTGCGCGCGCGTGCGCGGCGCTGTTGCCGCTGGCGCTGGCCGCGTGCTTGAGCACGCCGATCCCGGACCAGACCCCGCCGCTGCCGGCGCAGTGGCGCAACGCGCCGGCGGACGCCGCGGCCGCGCCCGCCGCCGCGCCGGATCCGCGCGGCTGGTGGCGCGCCTTCGCCGACCCGCGCCTGGACGCGTTGGTCGAGCAGGCGCTGGCGGCCAACCTCGACGCGGCCCAGGCGCGCGCGCGGCTGCGCTCGGCGCGGCTGCTGCACGAACACGCCGGCGACCCGCTCAAGCCGGAACTGCGCGCGCGCACCAGCAATCCGATCGACCCCGACGCCAGCGCCTCGTTCTTCGTGATGGGCCTGGACGCGGTGTGGGAGATGGGGTTCTTCGGCCGCAGCGAGGCGCTCGAACGCGGCGCGCGCAGCGAACTCGACAGCGCCGCCGCGCAACTGCGCCAGGCGCAGATCAGCGTGGCGGCGGAAACCGCGCGCGAATGGGTCGCGTTGCGCGACGCGCGCGAACGCGAGCGCCTGCTCGACGGCATCCGCGCCGCGCGCGCCGAGCAATTGCGCGTGCAGCAGGTGCGCGCCGACCTGCGCCTGGCCGCGCGCGACAGCGTCGAAGCGCCGCGCGCCGCGCTGGCCCAGGCCGAGGCCGCGCTGGGCGAGCCGCGCCAGCGCGTGGTCGCCGCCGAACAGGCGCTGGCGGTGCTGCTCGGCCGCGCCGAACCCGATCCGGACTGGCGCGCCGGCGGCGCGCGGCCGGCGCTGGCCGCGGCGGCGATCGAACGCGCGCCGGCCGACCTGCTGCGCACCCGCCCCGACATCGCCCAGGCCCAGGCCGCGGTGCTGCGCGCCGCCGCCGACCTCGGCCTGGCCCGCGCCGACCAGTACCCTCGCCTGGCGTTCGGCACGTCGATCCAGTGGTCGGTCAACGTCACCGCGCATCGGCGCACCGAGACCGAAGGCATCGGCGTGTCCGGCCCGATCATCGACGTGCCGCTGTTCGACTGGGGCCTGCGCCGCGCCCGCGCCCACGCCAAAGGTGCGGAACTGGAAGCGGCCGCGCTGGCCTACCGCAAGACCGTGCTGGCGGCGGTGGCCGAAACCGAATCGGCGCTGTCGGCGCTGGAGCAGCAACGCCTGCGCGAGGACGCCGACCGTCGCGCCTTCTACGCGCTCGCGCGCAGCGCGCAGATGCAGCAGGTGCGGCGCGGGCTCGGCCTGGGCGGCGACGCGGAACTGGCGGCGAGCCGGATCGAGCGCGACCAGGCCGCGCTGGAGCTCAACGCCGCGCGCAGCGACCGCGCCCAGGCCTACATCGCGCTGTACAAGGCGCTCGGCGCGGCGCCGGAGCAGCGCCTCGGCCTCGGCGAAGACACCGCCGGCGCGACCGCGGCGAACCAGGCCGCGACCGCGCCGCGCACCGCGCGCGCCGCCGGAGCGCGCCGATGACCTCGCTGGCGCGCCAGACTTTGCGCTACGAATGGCGCCGGTTCCTGCCGGCGGTGCTGGCGATCGGTTTCTCCAGCCTGCTGTTGTTGCTGCAGGCGGCGCTGGTGCTGGGCATCTTCGGCAGCGCCAGCGTGTACGTGTCGGGCTCCTCGGCCGACCTGTGGCTGGGCTATCCGGGCACCCAGAGCGTCGACCAGGGCCGGCCGGTGGACCCGAACCTGCAGTCGCTGCTGCTGATGCAGCCGCAGGTGGCCAAGGTCGAACCGTTCTACTGGCTCGACGCGGATTGGCGCGGCCCGGCCAAGGACACCGGTGGCGTGTCGGTGTACGTGTCGGGCATCGATATCGGCCGCGACGGGCTGATGTTCTCCCACGCGTTGTCGCCGCAGCTGCGTCAGCGCCTGGCCTTGCCCGACAGCGTGATCGTCGACCGCGCCGAACTCGACAAGCTCGGCGTCGGCATCGGCCAGAGCGCGCACCTCAACGGCCATCGCGTGCGCGTGGTCGGCGCGACGAGCGGGCTGCGCGCGCTCGGCGGGGTCAACGTGGTCGCGTCGCTCGACACTGCGCGGCGCCTGCAGGGCGGCCACGGCAGCGCGACGTGGCCGGCGTACTTCGTCGCCCGCCTGCACGATCCGGCGCAGGCGCCGGCGGTGATGCGGAAACTGCGCGACGCCGCCGGCTTCGGCCGCTTCGAGGCCTGGACCGCGCCGGACTTCGCCCGCCGCGCGGTGCTGTTCTGGATGTTCGACACCGGCGCCGGCGCCGGCGTGCTGTTCCTGGCCGGCGTGGTGCTGCTGGTCGGCGCGGTCATCACCAGCCAGGCGCTGGTGGCCGCGGTCAACGGCTCGGTGCGCGAGTACGCGACCTTGAACGCGCTCGGCATCGGCATGCGCTCGCTGCGCTGGGTGGTGCTGGAGCAGGCGCTGTGGGTCGGCGCGATCGGAGTGATCGTCGCCACCGGCGCGGGCCTGGCGCTGATCGCGCTGGCGCGCGCGCGCGACGTGCCGGTGCTGTTCAACCTGCAGGTCACCGCGGCGTGCATGCTGGTGGTGATGGCGCTGGCGTCGCTGTCGGGCCTGTCGGCCTTGCGCGGGTTGCGCCGCGCCGATCCCGCGGTGCTGCTGCGATGAGCGCGCTCGCGCAGCCGCCGGTGCCGCCCGCCGCCGCCGATCGCGAGGCGGGGCTGGTCGCGCACGGCATCGTCAAATCCTTCGTTTCCGGCCAGGTCCGCACCACCGTCCTGGACGGCATCTCGCTGCGCATCCATTCCGGCGAGCTGACCCTGATCTCGGGCCCGTCGGGCTGCGGCAAGAGCACCCTGCTGTCGGTGCTCAGCGGCCTGCAGCGGCCCGACCAGGGCCGCGTGAGCGCGCTGGGCGAGGACCTCGGCGCGCTCGGCCTGCGCGCGCTGGAGGCGTTCCGGCTGCACCACACCGGCTTCGTGTTCCAGGGCTTCAACCTGTTCCCGGCGCTGACCGCGGCCGAGCAGGTGGCGCTGCCGCTGCACTACCTCGGCCTGGGCCGCGCCGACAGCCGCGCGCGCGCGCTGGCGGCGCTGGAGGAAGTCGGCGTGGCCCGGCGCGCGCACCTGCGCCCGGCCGAGCTGTCCGGCGGCGAGAAACAGCGCGTGGCGATCGCGCGCGCGCTGGCCAAGCGCCCGGCGTTGCTGTTTGCCGACGAGCCGACCAGTTCGCTCGACGCCGCCAACGGCCAGATCGTCATCGACATCCTGCACGGCATCGCCCGCCGGCACCGCACCCTGGTGCTGTGCGTGAGCCACGATCCGCGCCTGATCGGCCACGCCGACCGCCTGCTGACCATGGAAGACGGCCGCATCCTCAGCGACCGGCGCGATCCCGGCGCCGACCTTCCGCTTCCCCCTCTTCCTTCCCGTGATGCCTCCGTCCGCGATGATCCGACTCCCTGACCGCGCCGCCGCGCTCCTGCTCGCCGCCGCGCTGGCGCTGGCCCTGTCCGCCTGCGGCCGCGACGAACCCGCGCGCGCGAATGCGCCGCAGGCCGGCGCCCCAGCCGCGGCCTTCGCCGCGGTCGCGCGCGGCCGCGTCGATGTCGAAAGCGGCCTGCTGAAACTCGGCATGGCCGCCGAAGGCGTGCTGGCGCGGGTGCCGGTGCGCGAGGGCGAACGCGTCGCCGCCGGCCAGGAACTGGCCGCGCTCGACGCCACCGCCGCGCAGGCCGAGGACCGCATCGCCGAGGCGAAGCTGGCGCAGGCGCGCGCGCAGGTGAACCTGCTGCAGCAACGCCTGACGCAGGCGCGCGTGCGCGCCCAGCGCCTGGGCGCGGCCGCCGCGGCCGGCGCCGGCGACGGCCAGAGCGCCGACGACGCCCGCGACGCCCTGGCCCAGTTGCAGAACGAAGCCGACGGCGTCCGCGCCGCCGCCGACATCGCCGCCGCCCAACGCGACCAGGCCGCCTGGACGCTGAAGCGCCAGACCCTGCGCGCGCCGGTCGCCGGCGAACTCTCGCGGGTGTCCGCGCGCGTGGGCATGAGCGTGTCGCCGCACGACGCGCCGCTGTTCGTGCTGCTGCCCGACGGCGAACGCATCGTCCGCGCCGAGCTCAACGCCGCCTTCCTCGACGCGGTGCGTCCGGGCATGCGCGCGCAGATCCTCGACGACGGCGACAACCAGCGCCTGCTCGGCGCCGCCCGGGTGCTGCGCCTGGCGCCCGCGTTCGGCCCCTCGACCCTGGAAGACGACCCGGAAGTGCGCGCCAACGAACGCACGGTGGAATGCGTGCTGGCGTTGGACGCACCGGGCGAACTGCGGATCGGACAGCGGGTGTTGGTGCGGTTTCTCGGCCACGCCGGGCGCGCCGCGGCGGCGCCGGCGAGCGAACTCTGAGCGCGGCGCGCGCCATGCCCGCGAAGGCGGGCCGGCGGGCGTCGCCGAGGCATGCCGCTGAAGTCGCTGGATCCCCGTTTTCGCGGGGATAACGGCCTGCGGGATGCGCGGCCAGTTATCCGCCTGCATACCTGCGAAAGCAGGCATGCAGGGTTTCATCGCAGCATGGCGCTGAAGTCCGCGGATCCCCGCCTTCGCGGGGATGACGGATTGTGGGATGCGCGGCCCAACTGCCCGCCGTCATGCCCGCGAAGGCGGGCATCCAGGGCTTCACCGGAACAGGGCGCCGAAGTCTCCGGACCCCGCGTGCGCGGGAAGGACGCTGCGAAAGCCGCGTAGCCAAGTCCCTCCCTCCTCGCCGTCGTCCCGGCGCCGGCAGGCCGCGGCCGCCGTCCGGCTGAATCGCCGCTGCGGCCGCGGTCGTTTCCCGCCGGCGGCGAAAGGTTGGTGAAACCCGCACTGGGCAGACTGCCCGTTCCAGCCCAGGTCCGCCGGACGCATCGGTGCGGCCGCAGCGGCAGCGATGCGAGCGGCGATGATCACCAACGCGCAATTCCATTTCGAAGGCGGTCGCGACGGCGTGCTGCTGATCCACGGCCTCACCGGCACGCCGCACGAGATGCGCCTGCTCGGCAAGGGGCTGCAACGGGCGGGATACACCGTGTACGGGATGCAGCTGGCCGGGCACTGCGGCGACGAGGCCGATCTGCTCGCGACCGATTGGCGCGATTGGTACGCCAGCGTCGAGCGCGCGGCCGACGAGCTGCGCGGAAACGTCGATCGCCTGTACGTGGCCGGGTTGTCGATGGGCGCGCTGCTGTCGCTGCTGCTGGCGGCGCGGCGGCCGGACTGGGTCTGCGGCGTGGGCGTGCTCGGCGCGACCTTCCGCTACGACGGCTGGAACATGCCGGCGATCGGCCGCCTGTCGTTCCTGCTGCCGCTGTTCAAGCGCCTGGGCATCGGCCGCGGCCGCAGTTTCCAGGAAGCGCCGCCGTACGGGCTGCGCGACGAACGCATCCGCGCCCAGGTCAGCGGCGCGATGCTCGGCGGCGACAGCGCGGCGGCGGGGCTGCCGGGCAATCCCTGGCATTCGCTGGCCGATCTGTACTCGCTGTCGGCGCACGTGCGCCGGCGCCTGGGCGAGGTGCGCGCGCCGTGCCTGGTCGCGCATGCGACCGAAGACGACGTGGCCCACGTGCGCAACGCGCACCTGGTCGCCGACCGCGTGGCCGGGCCGGTCGAGTTGCTGTGGCTGCGCGACAGCTATCACATGATCACCCTCGACCGCGACCGCCGCCGCCTGATCGACGGGCTGGCCGGTTTCTTCCAGCGCGTCGGCGAGGGCCGCGCGGTCGGCGCGCCGGCCGCCGCCGACCCGGCGGCGCGCGCGGCATGAGCGCGCTGGTGTGGACGCTGTGGTCGGCGACGGTGCTGCTCGACACCGGCGGCCAGCTCGCGTTCAAGGCCGCCGCCGCCGATCCCGAGGCCGGCGACGGGCTGGCGCGTTGGAAACACATGCTGTCGCGGCCGTGGCTGTGGCTGGGCGGCGCGTGCTACGTACTCGAATTCCTGGCCTGGATCGCGTTCCTGTCGCTGGTGCCGCTGGGCCGCGGCGTGCTGCTGGGCTCGATCAACATCGTCGCGATCATGCTCGCCGGGCGCTGGCTGTTCGGCGAGAAACTCACGCCGTGGCGGCTGGCCGGCATGGGCCTGATCGGCGCCGGCGTGGCGCTGGTGGGAGCGGGCGCATGAAGCGGTTCTACCTGGTCGGCTTCGCCCTGCTGATGGGCTTCGACACCCTGGCCCAGCTGAGCTTCAAGCACGCCGGCGCCGGCGCGTTTCCGCCCGAGGCCTCGCTGGCGTGGCTGTCGCGGCTGTTGCAGCAGCCGTGGCTGTACGGCGCGCTGCTGGGCTATATCGGCGCGTTCTTCACCTGGATGAGCCTGCTCAAGCACGCGCCGATCGGCCCGGCGTTCGCCGCTTCGCACCTGGAAGTGGTCAGCGTGCTGGCGTTGTCGGCGTGGCTGTTCGGCGAGCGCTTGAACGCGTTGCAGGTGGTCGGCGCGGTCGCCATCGTCGCCGGCATCGCGTGCCTGGCCAAGGGCGAACCGGACGATGGCGGACATCGGGACACGCCGCCGGACGGCGCAGCGGCCGCGCGGCGCGCGGCGACCAGGCGCCCGTCGATGGCCGCGGGCGAAGCCGATGGCGGCGCCGCGCACTGAGCTGCCGCCGACGGCGGGGCTGCCGCTGCGGTGGCGCGACTTCGCGCCGGGCGCGCCGGCGTTGGCGCTGGGACCTGCGCTGGCGCGGATGCTGGAGGTGGACCCCGCAGCGGTCGCGCTGACCTGTTCGGGCACCGCCGCGCTGGTGCTGGCGCTGAGCGCGCTGCAGCGGACCAGCGCGCGCCGCAGCGTGATCGTGCCGGCCTACACCTGCCCGCTGGTCGCGATCGCGGTCGCGCATTGCGGCCTGCGCCTGCGCTTGTGCGACACCCGGCCCGGGCATTTCGAGATGGACCCGGACGCGCTGGCGGCGCTGTGCGACGACGACACCCTGGCGATCGTGCCGGCCCACCTGGGCGGCCGCCTGGCCGACCTGGGCGCGCCGCTGCGGTCGGCGCGCGCCGCCGGCGCCTGGGTGATCGAGGACGCGGCGCAGGCGCTGGGCGCGCGCCACGCCGACGGAACGCCCGCCGGCGCCGCCGGCGACCTGGCGATCTGCAGCCTCGCCGCCGGCAAGGGCCTGAGCATCTTCGAAGGCGGCGCGCTGGTCGCGCACGACCCGGGCGTGCGCGCGCTCATCGCTGGCCTCGCGCCGCAGCTGTTGCCGCGCTCGTTGGCCTGGGAGGCGCGGCGTTGCGTCGAACTGGCCGGCTATGCGCTGTTCTACGGCCCGCGCGGCTTGCGCTGGGTCTATGGCCGGCCGCTGCGGCAGGCGCTGCGCCGCGGCGACGACGTGGCCGCGGCGCAGGACCGGTTTCCCCTGGACATCCCGCTGCACCGGCTCGGCGGCTGGCGCCAGCGCATCGGCGCGCGCGCCGCGCCGCGGCTGCCGGCGTTCCTCGACGCCGCGCGCCAGCGCGCGCTGGCGCGCAGCGCGCAACTGCGCGGGATCGAAGGCGTGGAGGTGCTCGGCGACCGCCGCGGCGAACGCGGCACCTGGCCGACCCTGACCCTGCTGTTCGCCGATCCGCGCGCGCGCGACGCCGCGCTGAGCCGGCTGTGGGGCGCCGGCCTGGGCGTATCGTGGCCGTTCGTGCGCGCCTTGCCCGACTACGCCTACCTGCGCGGCACGGTACCGCGCGCGCCGACGCCGAACGCGCGCGACTTCGCCGCGCGGGTGCTCGCCATCGGCAACAGCCCGTGGCTCGACGATGCCGCGTTCTCGCGGATCGCGCAGGCGCTGGAGGAAAGCTGCCGGCAGCCGCGCGGCTGAGGTGGCGGGGCGAAGGCCCGTCGCAGGCGCGGCGTCGCGGTCGCGACTCGCGTCGCTCCTACAGTCGCGAACGAAGCCGCCCGAAGCCCCTGTAGGAGCGGCGCAAGCCGCGACCGCGCCATTGCGGCTACGTCTAAGGCCGCACCGCAGTTGCGGCGTCGCGGTCGCGACTCGCGTCGCTCCTACAGTCGCGAACGAAGCTGCCCGAAGCCCCTGTAGGAGCGGCGCAAGCCGCGGCCGCGCCATCGCAGCTACGGCGAAGGCAGCGCCGCAGTTGCGGCGTCGCGGTCGCGACTCGCGTCGCTCCTACAGTCGCGAACGAAGCTGCCCGAAGCCCCTGTAGGAGCGGCGCAAGCCGCGACCGCGCCATCGCGGCTACGTCGAAGGCCGCGCCGCAGTTGCGGCGTCGCGGTCGCGACTCGCGTCGCTCCTACAGTCGCGAACGAAGCCGCCCGAAGCCGCTGTAGGAGCGGCGCAAGCCGCGACCGCGCCATCGCGGCTACGTCGAAGGCCGCGCCGCAGTTGCGGCGTCGCGGTCGCGACTCGCGTCGCTCCTACAGTCGCGAACGAAGCCGCCCGAAGCCGCTGTAGGAGCGGCGCAAGCCGCGACCGCGCCATCGCGGCGACATCGAAGGCTGCGTCGAAGTTGCGACTTCGCGGTCGCGACTCGTGTCGCTCCTACAGCCAGATGCGGGACGGCCGCAGCGATCGCGCCAATGCTTCATCCCAGCGCCGCCAGCAGCCGCAGGTTGATCCGGTGCTGTTGCGCCTGCCACAGCCGCAGCGCGTCGGCGTCCGGCGCGCTCTGGCCGTCGGCCGCGGCCAGCAGGCGCTTCCACCATTGCGGGTAGGCGGCGATGGAGATCTCGCCGGTGACGTCGCTGGCGACGATGCGCGCGTGCAGCCGCGCGACCGCGTCGAGCAGGGCGTCGGCGCGCATCGCGCCCTGGTCCCAGTTGGTCATCGCGTCTTCGGGCCGCAGCACGTCCTTGTCGATGCTGAGGTAGATCGGATCGTCGCCGGCGCCGATCTCGTCCATGCACGCGGCCAGCGCCGCGTCCACGCCGGGGTAGCCGCGCACCGCGCCGCCCAGGCCCAGCGCGCGCGCCCAGCCGACCGCGACGCCGCTGGACCAGTAGCGCAGCTTGCCGCGGTACAGCGGCCGCAGCCGGTTCTCCCAGGCATGGCCCAGGCCGATGTCGGCGGAGGTGATGCCGACCACGTGCACGCGCGCGACCTGCGGCAGCGCGGCCACCTGCGCCACCCACGAGCCGCAGTGGATCGCCAGGGGAAAGCGCATGTTGTCGGGGTGGTTGTCGAACACCACCACCTGCAGGCGGCCGCGCGCGCGCGCGGCGCGGCGGATCAGCGGCAGGCTGAGGTGGTGGAAATCGCCGCTGCCGAGGAACGCGCAGCCGTGGCGCGGCGGCAGCGCGGCGTCGAGGCGTTCGCCGAAGCGCGCCAGCGCGCGCCGCGAACAGGCGAAGCGCAGCCGGTCGTGCCAGTCGCGCAGGTCCAGGCGCAGCGCGCCGGGCAGGGCGCCGACCGAGGCGTCCAGGTCGAGCACGACCGGCGCGTTCGCGGCGCCGGCGGCGCCCGCCGACTCAGGCGCGGCCGGCGGCATCGACGTCCTCCCCATCGGCCATCGCCGGCGCGGCGGCGGCGTCCAGCACGCTGCGGTCGGATTCGAACCACCGCGCCAACCGCCGCAGCGTCGCGCGCAGCAGCGGGTTGCGCGCGTACACCGCGTGGCGGGTGAAGGCGAAGCGCGCGCCGAGCTGGCGCTTGACCTGCGGATCGGTCCAGCCGGCCACGTAGGCGTCGAGTCCGCGCCGGCGCGCGTACTCCAGGTTCTCGAACCAGCTCAGCGCGTAGAGGTTGTGTTCGCGCGCCTGCGGATAGCGCAGGCCGATGTACTTGTCGACCAGCAGGCCGGCGTGTTCGTAGCACAGGTTCCAGCCGATCATCGCGCCCTCGTGGCGGTAGACGAAGACCACGCCGCCGCTGTCGCCGTCGCGCAGCAGGGCGCGGAAGTAATCGCGGCTGAGCCGGTCGAAGTGGATCTCGCTCTGGGCGTAGACGTTTTCGTACAAGGCGTAGAACGCATCGATGGTCGCTTCGTCGTCGAATTCGGGCGCGCCGGCGGCGAGCGCGTCCACGCTCAGGTCCGCGCGCGAGCGCAGCTTGCGCCGCAGGTCGCGGCGGCGCACGCGCGACAGCCGCGCCAGGTAGGCGTCGATGCAATCGAAGTCGATCGGCACCCAGGCCAGGGCCTGGCCTTCCAGCAGCACGAACCCTTGCTGCGCCAGCGCCTCGGCGAAGGCGGCGGCCTGGCGGTTGGCCTCGGCCGGCAGCAGCGGCGAATCGCAGGGCAGGTCCTTGACGATCAGCAGCGCGCACTGCCCGCCCTGCTCGGTACGCAGGCGCCGGGCCAGCGCGGCGGCGTCGGCGGCAAGGGGCAGCGGCGGCAGCCACAGGTATTCGGTGTTGGTCGCGCCGATGAAGCGGGTGCGCAGGCGCAGCCACGGCCGCCACAGCCGCTGCCCCGGCCAGCGCCGGATCCGCTGCAGCAGTTCCGGTTCGGCCGTGGTCAGCAGGTCGAACTGAGCGGTGAAGGCGGGCACGCCGCCGCCGGCCATCTGCGCGCTGAACCCTTCCGGCGGATGGGCCAGGAAGTGGCCGAGCAGCCGCTCAGGTTCCAGTCGGGTCACGAAAGGCATGTGCAAGGTTCGCCGGCTAGAGTCGGCCCCTGGTAGGCCGGGCCCGGCCGCGTCGCGCGTCGGGTGCGCCCTGCAGCGCGCAAGCCCCCGCAAGCGACACCAGGAGCGTCAGCATGAACGAGTCCGTCGAACGCCAGTTGTACGAGATCATCGCCAAGCAGAGCGGCATCGACGTCGCGACCATCACCCCGCAGTCCACGCTCAAGGACCTGGGCGTGGATTCGCTGACCGCGATCGAGACCATCTTCGAGATCGAAGAGCACTTCGGCGTGACCCTGCCCGACCGCGATCCCAATTTCGATACCGACTCGGTCCAGGGCCTGGCGACCGCGTTGCAGCAGGCGCTCGACGGCGCCGCCGCCGCGCCCGACGCGGCCTGAGCCGCGCGCGTCGGCCGCGTTCGGGCGCAGCCCCTCATTCGTCCGCCGGAGAACCGGATGCGCAGAGTAGTGATCACCGGCATGGGCGCGATCGGCGCGCTCGGCCACAACGCGGCCGACACCTGGCGCGAAATGCTCGCCGGCCGCAGCGCCATCGGCCCGATCCGGGCGGTGGCGGCGGAACGGCTCAAGGTCAAGGTCGCCGCCGAGGTGCGCGATTACGACCCGGCCGCGCACTTCGACGACAAGCGCCTGCCGCTGCTGGACCGCACCTCGCAGTTCGCCGTGATCGCCGCGCGCGAAGCGGTGCGCCAGTCCGGCATCGACTTCGACCACGACGACCTGCGCGAGCGCAGCGCGGTCATCGTCGGCACCGGCGTCGGCGGCGAGACCAGCCACGACGAGGCGTTCCGCCGGCTCTACGCCGAGAACAACCCGCGCGTGCATCCGTTCACCATCGTGCGGGTGATGGCCAACGCGCCGGCCTGCCACGTCAGCATCGAATTCGGCCTGACCGGCCCGGCCTTCGGCGTGGTCAGCGCCTGCGCCTCGTCCAACCACGCCTTCTCGCAGGCGCTGATGAGCATCCGCGCCGGCGCCGCCGACGTGGCCGTGGCCGGCGGCGCCGAGGCCTGCATTTCCTTCGGCCTGACCAAGGCCTGGGAAGCGATGCGGGTGCTGGCCGAAGACACCTGCCGGCCGTTCTGCCTGCAGCGCCGCGGCCTGGTGCTGGGCGAGGGCGCGGCGATGTTCGTGCTGGAAGAGTACGAGCACGCGCGCCGCCGCGGCGCGACGATCCTGGGCGAACTCGCCGGCGCCGGGCTGTCGGCCGACGCCAGCGACCTGGTCCTGCCCTCGCAGGCTGGCGCGGTCGCGGCGATCCGCCGCGCGCTCAAGGACGCCGGGCTGACCGCGGCGCAGGTCGGCTACATCAACGCCCACGGCACCGCCACGCCGGCCAACGATCCCAGCGAGAGCCGGGCGATCCGCGAAGTGTTCGGCGACCGCGCCGACGCCGTGCCGGTCAGTTCGACCAAGGCCGTGCACGGACATGCGCTGGGCGCGGCCGGCGCGCTGGAGCTGGTCGCCGCGCTCGGCGCGCTGCGCGAGCAGGCGGTGCCGCCGACGGCGAACTTCCTCGATCCGGACCCCAAGTGCGATCTGGACTATGTGCCCAACGTGGCGCGCGAAGCCAAGGTCGATGCGGTGCTGTCGAACTCGTTCGCGTTCGGCGGGTTGAATGCGGTGATCGCGGTGAAGCGCGTGGTTTGAGAGCGGCGGGTCGCCCTCAGCCCAAGCCCTCTCCCGCAGGCGGGAGAGGGGCTCGAACGCGGGCGGCGGCCGCAAACCGCGCTTGCGCGACTCGGGAGTGGCAACTGCGGGCGCAGCGACCGAGGGCGCGGGCCGCCGCCCTTGCTGCAACGGCGCCACCAACGCGACAACCGCGACGACCGGCAAACGAGGAAGCACAGCCGCCGCGGCCATCGCGTCCGCTTACAGCGAGCGCTTGGCGCGCGTCAGCAGCTGGTCGAGCAGCGCCAGCGCCTGGTCGATCTCCGCGCCGGAGATATGCAGCGACGGCGCCAGCGTGATCACGTTCTTGTAGTAACCGCCCACGTCCAGCACCAAGCCCATCTTCTTGCCGTTGTAGTCCAGATCGCCGGCCAGGCCGATGTCGCACATGCGGTCGAGCAATGCCTTGCTCGGGGTGAAGCCATCGGCTTCGCAGATCTCCGCGCGCAGCGCCAGGCCCAGGCCGTCGACGTCGCCGATCTCCGGATGGCGCTGCTGCAGGTCCTTCAGCCCGGCCAGGAAGTGCGCGCCGGCGCGCATCACCCGGTTCTCGTAGTCGCCCTCAGCCAGCATCTTCATCGTCTCCAGGCCGACCGCGGTGCCCAGCGGGTTGGAGGCGAAGGTCGAATGGGTCGAACCCGGCGGGAACACGGTCGGGTTGATCAGCTCCTCGCGCGCCCACAGGCCGGCGAGCGGGTTGAGGCCGTTGGTCAGCGCCTTGCCGAACACCAGCACATCGGGCTGCACGCCGAAGTGCTCGATCGACCACAGCTTGCCGGTGCGGTAGAAGCCCATCTGGATTTCGTCGACCACCAGCAAGATGCCGTACTTGTCCAGCACGCGCTTGAGGCCGGTGAAGAAGTTCGGCGGCGGGATCACGTAGCCGCCGGTGCCCTGGATCGGCTCGACGTAGAACGCGGCGTACTCGCACTGGCCGACCTTGGGGTCCCACACGCCGTTGTATTCGGTCTCGAACAGGCGCTCGAACTTGGCCACGCAGTGCTCGCCGTACTCTTCCTTGCTCATGCCCCTGGGGCCGCGGAAGTGGTACGGGAATTCGATGAACTGGGCGCGGTCGAAATGGCCGTAGCGGCGGCGGTAGCGGTACGAGGAGGTGATCGCCGAGGCGCCGAGGGTGCGGCCGTGGTAGCCGCCCTCGAAGGCGAACATCAGGCTCTTGCCGCCGCTGGCGTTGCGCACCAGCTTGAGCGAATCCTCGACCGACTGCGCGCCGCCCACGTTGAAGTGCACGCGGCCCTTGCGGCCCCATTTGTTCTGCGCGTCGAGCGCGATGGTCTTGGCCAGCTCGATCTTGGTCGGGTGCAGGTACTGGCTGGCGACCTGCGGCAGCAGATCGACCTGGCGCTTGAGCACCTCGTTCAGGCGCGGGTTGCGGTAGCCGAAGTTGACCGCCGAGTACCACATCTGCAGGTCGAGGAACTCGGTGCCGGCCGAGTCGTAGAGGTAGCTGCCGTCGGCGCCGGTGAAGATCTTCGGCGGATCGCTGTAGTGCACGGTGTCGCCGAAGGAGCACCAGGCCGCTTCGTCGGCGAGCAGTTCGGCGTCGCCGCGCGGCGGCGGGTCGGACAGGTCGGCGGTCGGCGGGGCGGCGTCGCGGAACGCCGCGTCGTCGGCGAGCAGGGCGGAATGGGTCATGGAGTGCGGGCCAGGGTGGGGAGGGGGAGGGCGGTGTCGTGCGGCGCGTCGAGCAGCCCGTCGAGCAGGCTCGGCAACAGCGCCAGCGCTTCCAGGAAGCCGCCGATCGGCGCATGCGCGATGCGCTGCTGGCGGCAGTGTTCGATCAGCTTGGCCTTGGCGAAGACGTAGTCGGCGCGCGCGGCGACGCAGAAATCCGATTGGCCGTCGCCGATCAACAGGTTGCGCAGGCGCGGCGGCGCGGCGCCGGCGACCGCGCATTTGCAGGTGCCGCTGCCGACCCGGCAGTCCGCGCGCGAATGCGGGAAGTCCAGGCGCCAGCCGCGTTCGCCGTCGGCGAGCAGGCGGTTGGCGATCACCGGCAGTTGCAGGCCGTGGCGGGCGAGGATGCGCTCGATGGCGTAGTCCAGGCCGTCGCTGACCACGGTCAGGCGGCAGCCGGCGGCGTGCGCGGCGCGCGCGAATTCGGGAAACGCCGGATCGATGCGGATGTCGTCGAGCAGCGCGTCGAGTTCGTCGCGGCCGGCGTCGAGCAGGGCGACCTGCTGGCCCATGCACTCGCGCGAACTGATCCGGCCGGCCTTCCACGCCGCCTCGATCAGCTCCCATTCCGGCCGCGCGTAGCGCACCAGCACGGCGTCGGTGACGTCGCGCAGCGCGATGGTGCCGTCGAAATCGCAAAGGATGTTCCAGCCCAGGCTCATGCGCGGTCCTGTGGGGATAGGCGTTGGCGGCAGCCTAGGCGGCTTTCCTTTCGCACGCCTTTCGCCGGCGCGGGCCGCGGGCGGCGGCGTTCAGGCGCGAATGTGACGCGGTGTAACCGCGATGCGGTAGCGGTGTCGCGGGAGGGTCGCGGCGGGCAGTACCGGCCGGGTTGTCGCGACTCGCCGGTTCATGGCAATCGAGCGGCGCAGGCGGCTCACGAGCGGCGCAGGCGGCTCAGCGCGGCGCCTCGGCCTCGTCCCATTCGGCGTATGCCAGGAATGGCTTTGCCAGTCCGATCCGCGCGAGGTGTTCGCCCAGGCCGTTGTCCACGTACAGGGCGTGCTGGCGGCCGAGCAGCGCGCTGGCGAAGTTGGGCAGCGGGAAGCTTTCGGCGTGCGGATCGCCGTATTTGCGCCGCAGGCTGTCGTAGGACGGCCATTCCCACGGCACCTCGGCGCGCCAGCGCAGCCGGCAGGCGCCGGCGTCGCCGCATTCGCGCAGCACGCGCACGCGGCCGTAGTACAGGCCGTAGACCGAATCGGCCTGGCTGCGGTCGGGCATGTAGAAGCGCGCCGATTGCAGTTGCGTGCGCGGCTGCCGCGGCTGCGCGGCGACGGCTTCGCGCAGCGCCGCCATCTGCGCGCGGACCTTGGCGTTGCCGGCGAAGATGCCGGGATCCAGGCGGTAGTCGCGGCCGCTGCCGTCGAGGTAGTGGTCCATCATCCGCCCGGTCTGGCGCGCGAACACCACCAGCCGTCCGCCGCTGGCGAGGGTGCGGTAGAAGTCGGACGCGAAGCGTTTGTCGTCGGCGTCGAACGGCGCGCCGGCGATCGCGAGTTCCTCCAGCGCGTCGATGCGTCGCTGCAGGGCGTCGCGGCCGATGCCGGTGCCCAGGGTGAACGCCAATCCGAAGCGGCGCCCGGGGAACAACGCGATCAGCGCGGCCAGCGCCAGCAGCGATGCGGCCAGCGCGATCCATCGCCATGTGCGCGGCCGTCTCGTGCGGCCGGGGTCGAGGCTTGCGTGCATGCGTCCTCCTGCGCGCATCCTACACGCACGATTGCGGCGGCCCTATCATTCGCCGATGCCGTCGACTTCAACCCAGAACCCGTTGCCCGAACCGGAGTCGCAGTGGATCGCGAGCGAGCGCGGCCGCCTGTTCGCGCAGCGCTGGCCGGGGCGCGACGCGGCCGCCGCGCCGATCGTGCTGCTGCACGATTCGCTCGGCTGCATCGCGCTGTGGCGCGAGTTTCCCGCGCGCCTGGCCGAGGCCAGCGGGCGCGAGGTGATCGCCTACGACCGTCTCGGCTTCGGCCGCTCCGATCCGCATCCGGGCGCGCCCGGCGCCGACTTCGTGACCGGCGAAGCCGCCGGCGGCTTGCGCGCCGTGTGCGATGCGCTGCGGTTGCAGCGGTTCGTCCTGTTCGGCCACAGCGTCGGCGGCGGCATGGCGGTGGCCGGCGCGGCGCTGCATCGTTCGCGCTGCAGCGGCCTGATCGCCGAGTCGGCGCAGGCCTTCGTCGAAGACCGCACCCGCGCCGGCATCCTCGCCGCGCGCGCGGCGTTCGCCCGGCCGGGACAGATGGAGCGCCTGCGCAAGTACCATGGCGACAAGGCGCCGTGGGTGTTGCATGCGTGGATCGACACCTGGCTCGACGACGGCTTCGCCGGCTGGAACCTGGACGCGCCCTTGGCCCGGGTGGCCTGCCCGGCCCTGGTCGTGCACGGCGACGGCGACGAATTCGGCAGCGCGCGCCATCCCGAGCGCATCGCCGCGGGCGTGGCCGGGCCGGCGACGCTGCGCCTGCTCGCCGATTGCGGCCACGTGCCGCATCGCGAGCGCGGCGACGAGGTGCTGGGCATCGTCGCGGCCTGGCTCGAATCGAGCGGGGCCTGATCGCGCGACGTCGTGCATCGCGGCGTCGCCGATCGCGCCGGCACTGTGTTTTTTTACAGGCGCAGCGCCGATTTGCGACGGCGATTGGCAATTGCCCCGCTTTTGCGCCGCAACAGCGGTGCTAGCCTGCGCCCTGCCCGGTCCTGGGCCTCTAAGGAGAGAGAAATGACCCGCAAGACCAAGTTGATGGCGCTGTGCGCGTTCGCGTTCGGCCTGAGCTTCGCCGCCTCGTCCGCGATCGCCGCGTGCAACGTGAGCTGCTTCAACACCTGCAAGACCAATGCGATCAACCGCTGCATCGCCAACGGCGGCACGCAGGAGGATTGCAACATGGACACCACGTATTACCAGTGCTATCGCAACTGCGGCTGCATCATTCCCTGATCGCCGCGCGCGTGGCAACGGCGCCCCGTCCGCGAGGACGGGGCGTTCGTTTTTTGCGGCCGGACGTTCGCGCGCGGATCGCCGGCGCGGCGTCGCATCGGGCGCGATCCGCCGCCGCCGGCACCCGCGCGCGGGTGACAAAGCACCGCGGATCGTCGGAGTATGGGGGCCACGCTCCGTCGAGACCGCCCGATGAACGCCGAACGTCCCATCGCCGTCCGCGCCGCGCTGCGCCCGCGCGCGCCGCTGCTGTTCGCCGCCGCGCTGGCGCTGGCCGCCGGCGCCTGCGCGCAGAACGCGCCGCGCCCGGATCTGGCCGGCAAGGGCCGCTGCCACGCCGACGGGCTCGGCTGGGCGGTCGGCCAGACCCTCGACGAAGCCACCGGCCGGCGCCTGTTCAAGGACAGCGGCGCCGGGCTGTGGCGGGTGGTCGCGCCGGACAATACCTTCGGCCGCGACCGCCGCGAGGACCGTCTCAACGTCCGCGTCGACCAGGCCCAGCGCATCCTCGCCGTCGATTGCGGCTGAACCGGCGGCCGCCGCCGGCCGGGTAGGGAGGCCCGGCGGCGCCGCGTTGTTACTTAGACCAGGGTCGCCCACGCGCGGCCCGACGACCGGGCCGGCCGCCGCAGGGGGCGACGGCGGCGCACCGGGCCCGCGGCGCCGCGCGCGTCGCGACCAACGCAAGGAGTCCGACGACGCATGACCATGCTGTGCCGGGGAAAGCAGTGGGCCGTGAAGGCGTTTGCGGTGGCGATGCTGTGCGGCGGCCTGGCCGCGCCGGCGCAGGCCGAGGTGACCATCGCCGGCACCCGCGTGATCTATCCCGCGCAGCAGCGCGAAGTCGCGGTCAAGCTCAACAACGTCGGCGCACGCCCGGCGCTGGTGCAGGTGTGGGTCGACGATGGCGACCCCAAGCAGTCGCCGGACGCGAGCAAGGCGCCGTTCCTGGTGTCGCCGCCGGTGGTGCGGATCGAGCCGGGCAAGGGCCAGGCGCTGCGCCTGGTGTACGGCCCGACCGCGACCGGCGCGGCCGCGGCGCAGGAGCGCGAGTCGGTGTACTGGCTCAACGTGCTGGAGATCCCGCCCAGCGTGGACCCGGCCGAACTCGACCAGAACCACCTGCAGGTCGCCTTCCGCACCCGCATCAAGGTGTTCCTGCGCCCGCAGGGGCTGCCCGGCGATCCCGAGGCGGCGGCGCGCGCGCTGCGCTGGCGCGTGGTCCGCGCCGGCGAGGCCGGCTGGGCGCTGGAGTGCAGCAATCCCGGCGCCTTCCATGTGTCCTTCGGCCGCGTCGCCGTCAGCCTGGGCGGGCGCGAGTACCGCTTCGACAACGCCGGCATGCTGGCCCCGGGCGCGAGCCTGCGCCTGGACCTGGCGCAACTGCCGGCGGCGCCGGCGGCCGGCGCCGCGGTCGCGTATTCGATCATCAACGACTACGGCGGACGCACCGAACTACAGGGGCAGACCGGGGAGTAGCCGCGCCATGGCGCGCATCGTTTCCCCGCCCGCCGCCGCGACGCCGGCCGCGCCCAGGACGCCGAGCGCATGTGCGTGGCGCGGCGGGCTGTGCCTGGGCATCGCCTTCGCCGGCGCCGTGCACGCGGCCCAGCCGCAGCCCGCGCCGCAGGCGCCGCCCGCATCGGCGCCATCGCAGCCGGCGACGCAGCCCGCGCCGTCGGCGCCCGCGCCACCGGCTTCGCCGGCCGCAGCGCCCGCATCGGCGCAGCCTCCGGCCCAGCCCGCGGCCGCGGCCGAATCCGGATTCGACCTGCGCTACCTGTCCGGCAGCGCGCGCCAGGCCGACCTGTCGCGCTTCGCCCGCGCCGGCGAAGTGGCGCCGGGCCGCTATCGCCTGGACGTGCGGGTCAACGGCGCGTTCGCGGTGCGCGAGGAGGTCGAGTTCCGCAGCGCGCAGCCCGACGCGCCCGCGCAGCCCTGCCTGGGCGGGCCGCTGCTGCGCCGGCTCGGCGTCGACCTGCCGGCGGCGGCGGACGAGCCCGAATGCATCGACCTGGCCGGGCGCATCCAGCACGCCGCGGTCCAGGTCGACTTCTCCGAACTGGCGCTGGACCTCAGCGTGCCGCAGGCGGCGCTGCGCCGCAGCGCGCGCGGCGCGGTCGCGCCGGAGCTGTGGCAGAGCGGCGAGAACGCGCTGGTGCTGGGCTACAGCTACAGCGCCAGCCGCCTGCGCGGCGACGACGGCGACTACGAAAGCAATTACCTCGGCGTGGAGCTGGGCGCCAACCTCGGCCGCTGGCAGTACCACCAGCGCGGCTCGCTGAGCTGGGCCGACGGCGAATCGCGGCGCTGGGACACCCAGGCGGCCTATGTCGAACGCGCGCTGCCGGCGTGGTCGGGGCGGCTGCAGCTGGGCCGGGCGACCGCGGGCGATCCGACCCTGGGCGTGTACGGCTTCCGCGGCGCGCGCCTGGTCAAGGACGAGCGCATGGTGCCCGACTCGCTGCGCGGCTACGCGCCGGTGGTGCGCGGCACCGCCTACAGCAACGCGGTGGTCGAGATCCGCCAGCGCGGCAGCCTGCTGTACCGCGCCAACATCGCGCCCGGCCCGTTCGAGATCGACGACCTGTACGCGGCCAGCAACGGCGGCGACTTGGAGGTCGCGGTGATCGAGGCCGACGGCCGCGTCGCCCAGTTCCGCGTCGCCAACGCCTCCAACCCGCAGCTGCGCCGGGCCGGCAGCCTGGGCTACGAATTCGTGCTCGGCCAGGTCGACGAGACCGCGCTGTCGCAGCGTCCCGGGGTGGCCCAGGCCAGCGCCCAGTACGGCTTCTCCAACGTCTTCACCGGCTATGCCGGCGGCCTGGTCAGTCGCGGCTATCGCTCGGCGGTGCTCGGCGCGGCCTGGAACACCGACTGGGGCGCGTTCTCGCTCGACGCCAATCCGGTGCGCATCGACGGCCTGGGCTCGGCGCTGCGCTGGCGCGGCGGCTACAACCGCCGTTTCGACTTCGGCCTGGTGGTCGCGGCGAGCGCCTCGGTCTATGCCGACGGCACCCACCTGGACCTGTATGGCGCGCTGCGCCGGCGCGAACAGCCGCTCTCCGGCGTGGCCCCGCGCAGCCTGCGCGACAGCGGCCAGCTGTCGCTGAGCTGGCCGCTGGGCGCGCGCACCTCGCTGTACCTGAGCGGCTCGCGTCTGAGCTACCGCGACGGCGCCAGCAGCGGTAACTACCAGGCCGGCGTGCGCGGGCAGTGGCGCAACCTCGGCATCGTCTTCACCGCGGCGCGGGTGGACGACGCCAGCGGCCGCCGCGACGACCAATACTTCCTCGGCCTGACCCTGCCGCTGGGCCGCGCCGCGACCGCCGCGGCCTCGCTGGAGCGCAGCGAGCGCGGCACCGACACCCGCCTGGGCGTCAGCGGCAGCCTCGGCCAGGAAGACGTGTTCGGCTACGGCGTCAGCGTCGCCGACGGCGCCGGCGGCGACCGCACCGGCGCGGCCAACGCGCTGTACCGCGCGCCGCAGGCGACCCTGAACGCGTCCTACGGCTGGGGCCGCGGCTACCGCCAGTACGGCTGGGGCGTGGACGGCGTGGCGGTGCTGCACGGCGACGGGCTGACCCTGGGGCCGCAGTACGGCGAGACCCTGGCCCTGGTCGAGGCCGACGGCGCCCAGGGCGCGCGCCTGCTGAACCAGGGCGGCGCGCGGGTCGACCGGCGCGGCTACGCGCTGGCGCCGTACCTGATCCCGTACGCGCGCAACACGGTCGAGATCGACCCGCTCAGCGCGCGCGCCCAGGTCGAGATCGCCGGCACCGCGCAGACCGTGGTACCACTGGCGGGCGCGGTGGTGCGGGTGGAATATCCGACCCAGAGCGGCCGCGGCGCGATCCTGAGCGTGCGCGACGAAACCGGCGCGGCGCTGCCGTTCGCCGCCGAGGTGCTCGACGAATCCGGCCGCAGCGTCGGCGCGGTGGCCCAGGCCAGCCGCATCTACGCGACCGGCCTGGCCGAACGCGGCCGCCTGTACGTGCGCTGGGGCGCGCAGGGCGGGCGCCGCTGCGCGATCGACTATGTCCTTCCCGCGCCCACCCGCCAAAGCGAGAACGCCTATGCGCTGGTCGAAGCCGTCTGTCACCGCGACGATGCGCGCTGAACGCGCCGGCCGTCGCCTCCCCGACGCCGCGGCCGCGGCCGCCGCCGCCTGCGCGCTGCTCGCCGCCGGCGCCGCCGGCGCCCAGTGCGCGGCGCCGGCCGAACGCGCCATCGCCATCGACGCCTCGATCGTAGTGCCGCGCGACCGCCCCGCCGGCAGCGTGCTGTATGCAGCCGACTACCCGTTGCCCGCGCCGGCGCCGGGCTGCGCCGAGGCGGCCCAGGACGGCGGCTGGCGCTATGCGCAGACGCCGCACCCGAGCCAGGCCGAGGACATCTACCGCACCGGCGTGGCCGCGGTCGGCGTGCGCCTGTCGATCGACGGCCGGCCGCTGCCGGCGGCCGAGTTCGCGGCGGTGGCGATGAGCCCGTCCACGCGCGGTACGCTGCGTCTGGAACTGATCAAGCTCGACGCCGGCAGCGGCGGCGGCGCGATCCGCGGCGCCGACCTGCCGACCCTGGTGTACCGCGGCGGCGTCGGCGCCGAAGTCGGCGCCGGCGACGCGATCGCCGCGCGGGTGAACTTCACCGGCGCGATCGCGGTGCGCGCGGCCACCTGCAACACCCCGAGCGTGCGCGTCGCGCTCGCGCCGATCGCGCCGCAGGCGCTGGCCCGGCCTGGTGCCAGCGCCGGCGCCAAGGACTTCGACCTGCGCCTGGACGACTGCCCGGCGGGGCTTTCGCGGATCAGCTACCGGCTCGACCCGCTCGCCGGCGCCGACGCCGCGACCTCGGCGCTGGCGCTGGACCCCGGCGCCAGCGCGCGCGGCGTGGCGGTGCAGATCCGCGACCGCGACGGCCGCCCGGTCGAGTTCGGCAGCAGCCACGAACTGCAGGCCGGCCACCTCGGCGACGGCGGCAGCTTCCGCATCCCGCTGCAGGCCGCGTACTACCGCAGCGACGCGCAGCCGCCGCAGCCCGGCACGGTCTCGGCCTCGCTGACGTTCACGCTCAGCTACGAGTGAGGGCGGTGGGAGCCGGCTGCGCGAGCGACGCGAGTCGCGGGTGCGGGGTTGCGCCTGCGATGGGCGTTCGGCGCAGTCGTAGCGGCGCGGTCGCGGCTCGCGCCGCTCCTACAAGGGGCTCCGGACGGTTCGTTTGCGACTGTAGGAGCGACGCGAGTCGCGACTGCGGGGTTGCGGCTGCGACGAAGCTTTCGGCGTAGTCATAGTGGCGCGGTCGCGGCTTGCGCCGCTCCTACAAGGGGCTTCGGGTGGTTCGTTTGCGACTGTAGGAGCGACGCGAGTCGCGACCGCGGGGCCGCAACCGCCACGCAACCTTCAACGCAGCCGCAAGGCCGCTCGCGCCGTTGCGATCAGGAGCACGCGCGGCGCCGCTTCGCCGATACGGTGCAGCATCGATGATCTGAACTCGAATCGACCTCTCAATTCCACACTTTGTGTGTGGGGTAATACAGGAAGTGCGCGTTTCATGTGATAGCGAGTGAATCCACGCCGCCCGATCGAACTCCTCCGATCTTCGGGCTGCGTGAACGGTTCGCCGCCGCGACGGTCGCTTGCGGGTTCGCCAGATTCCATCCGCACTGCGTGCCGCGCGTACTTGGCCATGCGATGTCCGCACGGTTCGTCGCATTCGATTCCTGCACTAGGGGACGTCATGAAGACCGCTTCCATCGCCGTACTCGCCCTCGCGTTCGCCCTGCCCGCGTCCGCGTTGGCTGCAGACGGCACGCTCCGCTTCGAAGGTTCGGTGATCGCGCCGACCTGCACGCTCACCAACGGGCCGACGCCGGCCGACATCCGGGTCAAGCTGCCGACGGTCGCGGTGTCGGCGCTGTCGGCCGCCGGCCAGACCGCCGGCCGCACCCCGTTCTTCATCCGCGTCGCCGATTGCGACGCCGCCACCGCCCAGGTCCAGACCTACTTCGAGCCGGGCCCGACCATCAACACCAGCAGCAACAACCTGACCCTGCAAGGCGGCACCGGCAACGCCGGCAACGTCGAGCTGCAGCTGCTCAACGCCGACCACAGCCAGGTGCTGCTCGGCAATCCGCTGGGGCTGCAGAACACCCAGTCGGTCGCGGTGGAAAGCGGCGGCGCCGCGCTGCGCTACTACGCGCAGTACGTGGCCACCGGCGCGGCTTCGGCCGGCGCGGCCAACAGCAGCGTCACCTTCACGATGATCTACCAGTAAGCCCCACCCCCAACGTGCGTACGGCCCGCAGCGGCCGGAGCCCTCGCTCCGGCCGCCACGGGCGCGGCATGTCCGACGAACGCGAGTTCGACCCAACCAAGGAGTCGGCGGTATGCGACAGCATCTGAGCAAGAGGACGGTACTGAGCCTGGCCATCGCGGCCATGGCCTGCGGCGGCGCCGCGCAGGCGCAGCAGGGAGACCCGCTGTACCGCTATCAGTGGCACCTGATGAACTACGGCCAGAGCGTGCTCGGCGACACCAAGCCGGCGGTCGGCATCGACCTGGGCATCGACGACCTGCACGACTTCAACATCCGCGGCCGCAACGTCGTGGTCGGCGTGGTCGACGAAGGCATGCAGATCGCCCATCCCGACCTCGCCGCGAACGTGGTTGCCGACGGCTCGCGCAACTTCAACACCGGCGGGCCGATCCACGATCCCAGCCCGACCCAGGCCGGCGAAGGCCACGGCACCGCGGTCGGCGGCATCATCGGCGCGGTCGGCTGGAACGGCATCGGCGTGCGCGGCGTGGCGCCGGCGGCGCGGCTGAAGGGCTTCAACTTCCTGTCGCCGCGCGCCGGCGGCAGCCAGGCCGACAACATCGTCTACTCGTGGTGGGACGGCGCCGAAGCCAAGGACGTGGCGGTCTCCAACAACAGCTGGGGCGCCGCGCCGCTGCTGCCGCCGGCGTTCTCCGAGAACGAAGTGGGCGCGTTCGAGAAGCCGATGGCGGCCACCCGCGGCGGCCTCGGCGCGGTCTACGTCAAGGCCGCCGGCAACCACTACAACCAGCATCCGGTGTTCTTCGGCCTGTTCAACGCCTGCACCGCCGAGACCCGCGCGGCCAACGTCGGCTGCACCCAGGCCGGCTTCGACCCGCGCAACAACCTGTTCAACGTGATGACCATCGCCGCGGTCAACGCCGCCGGCAAGCGCTCGAACTACTCCAGCCCGGGCTCGGCGCTGTGGGTGGCGGGCCTGGGCGGCGAGTACGGCCACCAGAAGCCGTATTCCACCGCCGTCAATCCGCTGAACTTCGATCCGGCCATCGTCACCACCGACGTCAGCGGCTGCGTCAACGGCTACAACAGCGACGCCGCCGACGCGCGCCTCAACGCGCTCGATTCCAGCCAGTCGGCCATCGACAACACCTGCAACTACACCGGCCGCATGAACGGCACCTCGGCGGCGACGCCGACCGTGGCCGGCGTCAGCGCGCTGGTGCTGCAGGCGAACCCGAAGCTGAGCTACCGCGACGTGCGCTACATCCTGGCCGCGACCGCGCGCCAGATCGATCCGCAGCAGCCGGTCGTCAAGCACGCCAACGGCACCACGATCGCGCCGGGCTGGACCGCCAACGCCGCCGGCCACCGCTTCAGCAACTGGTACGGCTACGGCCTGGTCGACGCCACCGCCGCGGTCGAGCGGGCGATGGCGTTCAAGCCGCTGCCGGCGCTGGTCGACAGCGGTTGGACCCGCGCCACGGTGGCCGCGCCGGTCGCGATCGGCGGCGCGAGCGCGCCGGCCAAGCTGCAGATCCGCATCGATCGCGCCATCGCCAAGGTCGAAGGCGTGCAGTTGGGCCTGGAGACGACCTACCCGATCACCGCCGGTTTCCTGTCCACCGCGCCCTCGCCGCTGCTGGTGACCCTGACCTCGCCCAGCGGCACCAAGAGCTACGTGGTGCCGGCGATGACCGGCGTCGGCGCGACCACCGCCTTCACCATTCCCTTCATCGCCAGCAACGCCTTCCTCGACGAGAAGGGCGAAGGCACCTGGACCGTGGAAGTGGCCGACGTGCCGCTGGCCGCGGACGCGGCCTCGAAGGGCAATCTCACTGGATTCAAGATCCGCGTGCTGGGGCACTGATATGAAGACCATTCCCGTGTTGTGCGTTTCCCTGCTCGGCATGGTCCTGGCGACCGCCGCGCAGGCCCAGTCCGGCGCCGCCGAATCGCTGCGCCAGGCCGCCAACGGCGCCGCGTTCAAGGTCGGCGACACCCAGTTCCGGCTGGCCCCGTCGGCGACGGTGACCGCCGCCGACGCCTCGGCCGATCCGGCCCAGGCGGTGGTCGCGGGCAAGTACGCGCTCGCCCTCGGCGCCGCGCCGGCCGCGGCCAAGCGCGGCCTCGCCGCGGCCCCGGCCAAGCTGGCCGCGGCGGTGTCGCAAAGCGGCGAGCCGGTGGTGGTGACCTCCTCGGTCAACGTCTACTTCGACCAGCCCGCGGTGCTGGCCGAAGCGGTGCGCAGCAGCGGCGGCCGGCTGACCTATGCCTCCGCCGTCGGCGGCAAGGGCACGATCGAGTTCGATTCGGTCCAGCAGGCGCTGGACGCGGCGGCGAAGCTGCAGGGCGTGGCCGGGGTCAAGGAAGCCAGCCCGAAGATCGAGCAGCTGGAAAACATGGTGCTGTGATCCGGCGGCGGCCGCGCGCACGACCGCGCGCGGCCGTCGGCGACGATTGAACCAGGGCGCGGCCTCGAACCAGCGCGGCGCGCGAGTACGACCTGCGGTACGCACGATCCCCGGGCCGGCGGCGCCGCAATGCGCCGCGCGGCCTTCCTCTATCCCGGCGGAGTGGCAGACATGCGGCAAACGATCTTGAGAACGAGCGCGCTCGCGGTGGCGCTGTTGGGCGCAACCGCCGCCCAGGCGCAGAACGACCCGCTGTACCGCTACCAGTGGCACCTGATGAACTACGGCCAGGCGGTGCTCGGCGACACCCGCCCCGCGTTCGGCATCGACATGGGCATCGACGACCTGCACGACTACAACATCCGCGGCCGCGGCGTGGTGGTGTCGGTGGTCGACCAGGGCGTGGAGATCGCCCACCCCGACCTGGCCGCCAACGTCGTGCCCAACGGCTCGTGGAACTTCAACGACAACTCGCACGACCCCACCCCGGTCAGCGGCGGTTCCTCGCACGGCACCATGGTCGCCGGCATCGTCGCGGCGGTCGGCTGGAACGGCCTCGGCGGCCGCGGCGTGGCGCCGTCGGCGCGGCTCAAGAGCTTCAACTACCTCGACGCCGCCAGCACCACCGCGCAGCTGCAGTACGCCTGGTGGGACGGCGCCGAGTCCAAGGACGTGTCGGTGGTCAACAACAGCTTCGGCTCCACCGCCGTGACCATCCCGGCGTTCTCGGAAAACGAAGTGCAGGCCTACGAAGGCCCGATGTCGGCCACCCGCAACGGCCTGGGCGCGATCTACGTCAAGTCCGCCGGCAACGACTTCATCGCCGACTGCCCCAAGGCGGTGGTCGACGCCAACGTCGGCTGCAAGCAGACCGGCCTGGACCGCCGCAACAACATGTTCAACGTGATGACCATCGCCGCGGTCAACGCCGCCGGCAAGCGCTCGAGCTATTCCTCCGCGGGCGCGGCACTGTGGGTGTCGGGCCTGGGCGGCGAGTACGGGCGCCAGGTCGCGTACTCGCCGGGTTATGCGGCGGTGTCGTACAACCCGGCCATCGTCACCACCGACCTGTCGGGCTGCGCGCGCGGCAGCAACGTCAACGGCAACGTGCGCAACGCGCTGTCCACCGACGCCTCGACCCTCGACAACACCTGCAACTACGTCGGCACCATGAACGGCACCTCGGCCGCGGCGCCGACCGTGGCCGGCGTCGCCGCGCTGATGCTGCAGGCCAACGCCAGGCTGAGCTTCCGCGACGTGCGCTACATCCTGGCCACCACCGCGCGCCAACTCGAACCGAACCAGCCGGCGGCGGTGCACGCCAACGGCACGGTGCTGGTCCCGGGCTGGACCCGCAACGCGGCCGGCCGTTCCTTCAGCAACTGGTACGGCTACGGCCTGGTCGATGCCGCGCTCGCGGTCGAGGTCGCCGGCAAGTTCAAGCCGCTGCCGCGCCTGGTCGACAGCGGCTGGCAGCGGATCGCGCCGACCGACGCGGTCGCCATCGGCGGCGCCGGCGCGCCGGCCAGGTTGCAGATCGCCATCGGCAACGACATCCGCAAGATCGAGACCGTGCAACTGGGCTGGGCCAGCAACTACGCCCACGCCAGCAGCACTGTGCCGTTCCCGGTGCAGGTCACCCTAGTCTCGCCCAGCGGCACCCGCAGCACCGTGTTCCCGGCGATGACCCGGCTCAACACCGCCGCGTTCAAGGCCGACTTCTTCGCCAGCAACGCCTTCCTCGACGAACCGGGGCAGGGCACCTGGACGCTGGAAGTCGCCGACGTGCCGCTGGCCGACGGCGCCGCCTCCAAGGGCGCCCTGGCCTCCTTCAAAATCCGCGTCCTGGGGCACTGAGCATGAAAATCGCGATCCTTGTGGGCCCGCTCCTCTTCGCCGCCGCGGCCGGCGCGCACGCGCAGGCGCCCGACGCCGCGCGCGAGGCGCTGCGGCAGGCCGCCACCGGCGATGCCTTCCGCATCGGCTATACCCAGTTCCGCCTCGCCCCCGACGGCGTGGTCGGCGCGGCGGCCGCGTCGGCCGGCAGCCAGGCCGTGCGCGTGGGCGACTACGCCGTGAAGCTGCAGCCGGCCGCCGCGCGCAGCGCCCGCGCCGTCGCCGCCAAGCCGCGCCTGGTCGCGGCGGTCGGCGACGACGGCAAGGCGGTGGTGGTGACCTCCACCCTCAACGTCTACCACCGCGATCCGGCCGCGTTGCAGGCGGCGGTGCGCGCCAGCGGCGGCACCCTGGTGTATTCCTCCGCCGCCGGCGGCAACGGCCGGATCGCGTTCGATTCGGTCGATGCGGCGATGAAGGCGATGGCCAAGATCCAGGCCATCGCCGGAATCAAGGAAGTCGCGCCGGAGATCATCGAGGGCACCGACGCGCCGACCTGAGCCGACGCGTCTGCCGTCTTCGCCGCAACCACGACCCGGCCGGCGCCTCGCGCGCCGGCCGGGTCGTTGCGTTTGCGGCGCGCGATTGTGCGAACGCACATCGCCGAACGTGCGTGCTTTATTCCGTGCCGATGCCACGCCAATCGCGGCATCGAAGGTAAACGATGCAATCGGGTAACAGTTCGCCCGACGCTGCGATCGAATGTGACGAACGGTGTAGGGGGTATGTGGAGAAAATACGTTGTAGTTAATGAGGGATGGTGAGCGAACTGCCAAATCCATCGCAGTTCGTGAACAGTTCATCGCTAAGGTCGGCGGGCTCGGATCTGCGGTTCGGATCCAGCGGGGGCGTATCCAACGGGATGCAGTCCAGAGGGACGCGATCCACAGGATCGGATCCAGGTGCCGCGTCACGCCGGTGCACATCGCAACGCGACATCAGATCTAGGGGACGAAATGAAGACCGCTTCGATCGCCGTACTCGCTCTCGCTCTTGCTGCGCCCGTTTCCGCCTATGCCGTCGACGGCACCATCCACATCGAAGGCTCGGTGATCGCGCCGACCTGCGTGCTCACCAACGGCCCCAGCCCGGCCGACATCCGCGTGCGCCTGCCCGCGGTCGCGGTGTCCTCGTTGTCGGCCGCCGGCGAAGTCTCCGGCCGCACGCCCTTCATCATCCGCGTCGCCGACTGCGACGCCAGCACCACCCAGGTCCAGACGTTCTTCGAGCCGGGCCCGACCATCAACACCAGCAGCAACAACCTGACCCTGGAAGGCGGCACCGGCAACGCCGGCAACGTCGAGCTGCAGCTGCTCAACGCCGACTTCTCGCAGGTGCTGCTCGGCAACCCGCTGGGCCTGCAGAACAGCCAGCAGGTCTCGGTCGATACCGGCGGCGCCGCGCTGCGCTACTACGCGCAGTACTTCGCCACCGGCGCCGCTACCGCCGGCGCGGCGAACAGCAGCGTCACCTTCACCATGATCTACCAGTAAGTCCACCCCATCCCCGTGCATGCGGCCCGCACCCGCCGGCGCGCCAGCGCTCCGGCGGCGCTGCGGGCCGCATGTCCGACGACCCACAAGGAGTTGGCGGTATGCGACAGCTTTCCGGCAAAAGGACGATCCTCAGCGTAGCGACCCTTCTGGCCCTGTCCGCAGGCGCGGCGCAGGCGCAGCAAGGCGATCCGCTGTATCGCTATCAGTGGCACCTGATGAACTACGGCCAGGCGGTGATCGGCGACACCCGCCCGGTCTCCGGCGTCGACATCGGCATCGACGACCTGCACGACTACAACATCCGCGGCAAGGGCGTGGTGGTCGGCGTGCTCGACCAGGGCGCGGAAATCGCCCATCCCGACCTAGCCGCGAACTTCGTGCCCAACGGTTCGTGGAACTTCAACAACAACAGCCACGACCCGACTCCGTCGGCGGCCCAGGGCGGCAACGCCCACGGCACCGCGGTGACCGGCATCATCGGCGCGGTCGGCTGGAACGGCATCGGCGTGCGCGGCGTGGCCCCGAGCGCGCGGCTGAAGAGCTTCAACTTCCTCGACGCCGGCGGTACCTCGGCGCAGATCCGCTACGCGTGGTGGGACGGTCCGGAATCCAAGGACGTGGCCGTGTCCAACAACAGCTGGGGCGACACCACCCCGCTGTTCCTGACCAGCGTCTCCGAGAACGAACTGGCGGCGTGGGAAAACCCGATGTCGGCCACCCGCGGCGGCCTCGGCACGGTCTACGTCAAGGCGGCCGGCAACGGCTTCAACACCGTAAACACCTACTGCCCGGCTTCCAGCGGCCGCGTCGGCTGCAGCCAGTCGGTGTTCGTGGAAGAGTCCAACTACTTCAACGTCATCACCGTCGCCGCGGTCAACGCCGCCGGCAAGCGCTCCAGCTACTCCACCCCCGGCGCCTCGCTGTGGGTCTCGGGCCTGGGCGGCGAGTACGGCTGGGAGCGCGCGACCGTCGCCGCCCAGGTGACCCCGGCGCAGCTGGCGACGCGTCCGGCGGTGTCGTTCGATCCGGCGATCATGACCACCGACCTGTCGGGCTGCGTGCGCGGCTACAACACCAACCGGGTCACCCCGGCGGTGTTCTGGTCCGACTTCGACCTCAACCGCCTGGAGTCGAACCAGTCCACGATCGACAACACCTGCAACTACGCCGCGACCATGAACGGCACCTCGGCGGCGTCGCCGACCGTGACCGGCGTGGTCGCGCTGATGCTGCAGGCCAATCCGAAGCTGAGCTACCGCGACGTCAAGTACATCCTCGCCACCACCGCGCGCAAGGTCGATCCGACCCAGGCCGCGGTGACCGACGCCAACGGCACGGTGCTGTCGGCGGGCTGGACCACCAACGCCGCCGGCCGCGCCTACAGCAACTGGTACGGCTACGGCCTGGTCGACGCGACCGCGGCGGTGACCCGCGCGACCGGCTTCAAGTCGATCGGCGCGCTGGTCGACAGCGGCTGGCAGCGCGTGAACCTGGAAACCCCGCAACCGATCGGCAACGCCGCGGCGCCGGCGCGCGCCAGCGTCAACCTCGCCGCCGCCGCGGGCCGCATCGAAGCGGTGCAGATCGGCCTGGCTTCGGATTACCCGGTCGGCAGCACCCTGCCGCTGAAGTCCACCCCGCTGGTCGTCACCCTGGTCTCGCCCAGCGGCACCCGCGCGATCGTGGTGCCCGCCGGCTCGGTGCCGGTCGGCGCGACGATGACCTTCGACCTGGCCGCGGTCAACGCCTTCCTCGACGAGTCCGGCAGCGGCAACTGGACGGTCGAAGTGGCCGACACCAGCCTGGCCGCCGGCACCGACGCCAAGGGCAAACTCTCCTCGTTCAAGATCCGCGTCCTGGGGCACTGAGCATGAAAAATCATTCCCTTTCGATCTGCGCGGGCGTGCTGGCCATGGCGATGGCGCCGGCGGCACTGGCCCAGGTCTCCGCCTCCAAGGCCGAACTGGCCCAGGCCGCGGTCGGCGACAGTTTCACCATCGGCCACACCCAGTACCGCATCGCGCCGTCGGCGGTGGTCACCCGTCCGGCCGAAGTCAGCACCGATGCCGGCCGCGAGATGATCGCCGGCGACTACGTGGTCGCGGTACCGGCGGCCGCCTCGGCCAGCGCGCGCAGCGCCCGCTCGCTCAGCAGCGGCGGCGAGAACCTCGGCGCGGCGGTGTCCGAGTCCGGCGAGACGGTGGTCGTCGCGCCCGAGCTCAACGTCTACTTCACCCATCCGGGCGTGGTCGACCAGTTGGTCAAGCAGACCGGCGGCACGCTGCTGTACTCCTCGGCGGTCGGCGGCAACGCGACCATCGGCTACGCCTCGGTGAGCCAGGCGATGCAGGCGCGTCAGCTGATCCAGGGCCAGGCCGGCGTGAAGGAAGTCAATCCGCGCCTGGTCGAGCAGCGTCGGGTTCCGTGGTGATTGCGTTGCGGCGCCGGGCCCGCCCGGCGCCGCATCGATGACGCAGATGCGCGCGGGGCCGCTGGCGGCCCCGCATTCCCCGGTCCGCTGCGGCTTCTTGTCGCAGCGCCGGTCCGCGGTTCGCGGCCCCATGGCGGGTGCGAACGCGCCGCGGGATCGGCGAGGACCGCCCCCATCGCAGGCGACCCGCAGCGAGCGCTGCGGCGTGCGACGGCAACGCGCCGGCGCCGGCGCAGGCGTGCGGCCCGGCTTCGCCGATCCGCCGCCGAAACCGCGACGGCCGACGCCGTCCGTGCACGGAACAAGGATTCCAACGACTGGCAGGAGCTGGGCCATGGAGCACGACCCGACGCCGCGCGACGACGCGGCCACCGGCACGGCGGCGGCGAACGCGCGGCGCCAGGCCATCGCGCTGGACGACCGCGAGTGGGAGGCGTTCAAGCGCGCGCTCGGCGAACCGGCGCTGGTGCGCGCCGGCAGCGAGCGCGACGACCGCCGCTTCGTCGACGCCGCGCTGTCGGTGATGACCGGCCATTGCTACTGGACCGACCTGCCGGCGCAGGACTACGGCAACTGGGTGTCCAACTACCGCCGCAACCGCCGCTGGATGGCGCGCGGCGTGTGGCAGCGGGCGGTGCGCAGCGGCGCCCTGCCCGAGGTCTGGGCGCAGCGCATCGCCGAATACGCGCAACGCCAGGACCAGCAGCGGGTGCGCCGCAGCTCGCGCAAACGCCAGCGCCTGCTCATGCAGGAATGAACGCACAGGAGTGAACGCGCGCGTCGGCGGCCGCAGCGTCGCGGCGCGACGCGCAGCCAGGAGGGAAGCATGCAAACCGAAATCAGGCGGGACCGGATCGGCCACGGCCGCGAAGACGCGCGCGGACGCGCCCGTTTCGTGCAACTCAGCGACAGCGAATGGCCATTGCTGGAACAGGTGGTGCGCCAGGTCATCGCCCTGGAGGATTCGCGCCGGCCCGATACGCGCCGCTTCGTCGATGCCGCGCTGTCGGTGATGGTCGGCCAATGCGCCTGGACCCAGCTGCCCGAGGACCAGTTCGGCGACTGGCGGGTCTGCTACAACCGCAACGAACGCTGGATCGAGCGCGGCGTGTGGACCGTGCTGGCCAACAGCGGGGTGATGCTCGACGCGTGGTCGGCGCGCGTGGTCGCCTACGCCGAACGGCGCGTGCGCGAGAAGCGCTTCCGCGCCAAGCGCCAACGCCGCGGCGACTAGCCGTCGCCGCAGCGAGGCCGGCGCGCCTTGGCGCGCAGGCTGCGCGACGCCGGTCGCTGCCGCCGGGCCGACATCGCCGCCTGGCGCGGGCCGGGCGAGATCGCCACCGTCGCGGCACGCGATAATCCGTCGCCGCGGCGAAACGCTGCGGCAGGGCGCGTGGGATAGTATCGGCGCGACCCAGGACAGCGACCCGGCCGACGCGCGTCGCCGCGTCGCGGCACGGAGCGATCATGGCGATACTCGGCAACGATGCCTACGAGTGGTACCTGTACCAGGCCAGGCAGCCCTGCGTGTTGGCGAGCGCGCGCGGCCAGCGCGGCGTGCTGGCCAAGGACGCCGCGTTCGGCGTGCGCGGCGCGAGTTCCGACAAGCGCGCGCGCCGCCTGATCCTCAAGGAACTGGGGCCGCGAACGGTGTTCTCGCTGCCGCAGGCGCAGGCCGATGCGCTGCTGAAGAAAAGCCGGCCCCTGGACGCCGACGCGCTGCGGCCGGAGCCGAAGGCCACGCGCCTGGCCGCACGCCTGGCGCGCGCCGATCCCAAGCAGTTCTGGTCCGTCGTCGCCGCCCTGAACTGGCCGAAATACGGCCTCGACCCCGCGTACCTGGCGATCGCGCGCGCGGCCCTGCGCGAACGGCTGCGCGCATCGGAGCTGACGCGGCTGGAGAAGGCTGCGGCCCGGCACCGGCGCGCGCTGCAAAAAGCGGTGGAGCGCCTGGAGAAACAGGCCGACGAGCAATTGTTCCTCGGCGGCGACGACAGTTTCTACGACGCCCTGGCGCATGCCGTGTCCAGCGGGCAGCGCGCGTTCGACGCGTTCGTGCGCAAGCCGGAGTCGTTCGTGAAGAAGTACAACCGCGCGCCGATCGAGGGCGAGAACTTCGAATCCTGCTTCCTGTAGCGCAGCCGACGAACAGGTGATGCCGCGCGCACCGCGTCGTGCATCGCAGCGCCGATCCGGCGCCGACGCGATAGGGCGCGCAGGAAAAGTCCGACCGGGTTTGCAGTTCGCAAGCGGGATCAACACAGGTTTCATGATTTACTGGTGCGCGAAGCTGGCCAAAGGCTGCATCTCGGAAGACTGACCGCCCCCCAAGCCAAGCCGCCGCGTGCGGCCCGGCTTGCGGCGTAGCGATTCGCGGCTGCGGCCGCGGGGCCTTTCGCCGCGCACTGCACGCCCGCTGCGCGGGACGGATCGGGAGACACCAGATGCTCGGATTCCTGCTCATCGCATCGACGCTCGCCGGCGGCTTCGGCCAGGAACCGCCGGCGGACGCGAGCGCCGCGCGCCCGGCGATCGCCTACAAGATCCTGACCCGGTCGGAACGGCAGACGCTCGAAACGAGCGGGCGCTTCGAAGGTTCGGCCAAGGACCTCGAAGACGGATTCGTCCACCTTTCCAGCGAAACCCAGCTGACCCGGACCGCCGACCTGCACTTCGCCGGCAACCACGACCTTTTCGTCGCGGCCGTGGACCTGCGCGCTGCCGGCGCCGACCTGCGCTGGGAAGTCTCGCCGCGCAGCGGGCTGGTGTTTCCGCATCTGTACGGCGTGTTGGACAAAGCCCTGGTGATGGGCATCGCGCCGCTGCGCCGGGACGACGAAGGGCGCGTCGTCTTGCCCGCGCAGCTCAAGGCGCCTGCTGCAGCGTCGCCGCGATCCGGCCGCGGTCCTGATTGAGCCACGCTCGCCGATCCAGAGTGTGTTCGCTGTTCATCGGCGTCGCGATCGCGAGCGGGTTTTGTGTTCGCGATCATGTATTCGCGCGCATTCAGCGATAAGCGCGAGTTTTCGATGATGCGATGCGGCGTGCGCGCGCGCTGCCGGGTGCGCATGTTGTGATTCCGGCACTCGGCCGGACACAAGGAGAAACCGGTGATGCGCGCGAAGACCCTGTTGCTTGCATTGACCCTGGCGGGCGTGACCAGCATCGCATCCGCGGCGGGCGGAAAATTGCCGCCTCCCGGCTGGGCCTATACCTACTACCAGGACGGACAAGTCGTCGGCCACGCCGTGCACAACCAATGCACGGGGCAAATCACGGTCACCGGCATCGTGACCAGCGACTACACCGGCGGGCAGACCGTGAGCTGCTGACGCGTACCGAGCATCCTCCGCGGCGGCGGCTTTGGCTGCCGTCGCGGATCGGTGGATAAGGCGTCGCAGCCCGAAAAGGCCATCGTGTCGCAAGGCCGATGCGTGCACCGCGCGCGTCGATGCTTACGCACCCAGCGGTGAGCGAGCGATACCGATCGCCTGCGAAAAAATACGCAAAAACAGCCACGACAACGCAACCCAGCCGGCCTCCCCCATACCCGCGGCGTTTGGTTTGCTGACCGGTCCAACCCGCCGCCCGGATAGGGGTTCGGCGACCGCCACGCGTTCTACAAAGGACCGATCAGTCCACCCACCCCGTGCATGCGGCCCGCATCGGCCGGAGCGAGCGCTTCGGTCGCGACGGGCGCGGCATGCCCGGCGAAACCCAAGGAGTCGGCGGCATGCGACAGCTATTCGGCAAGAGAACGATCCTCAGCGTAGCGACCCTGGTGGCCCTGTCGGCCGGGGCCGCGCAGGCGCAGCAAAGCGATCCGCTGTATCGCTATCAATGGCATCTGATGAACTACGGCCAGGCCGTGCTCGGCGACACCAAGCCGACGTTCGCGGTCGACCTGGGCATCGACGATCTGCACGACTACAACATCCGCGGCAAGGGCGTCGTCGTCGGCGTGCTCGACGAAGGCGTGGACATCCACCATGCCGACCTCGCCGCCAACGTGGTGCCCAACGGCTCCAAGAACTTCGATCCGGGCCGCCCCGAACACGACCCGACGCCGACGACGCCCGACTACGGCCACGGCACCTCGGTCGCCGGCATCATCGCCGCGGTGGGCTGGAACGGCATCGGCGTGCGCGGCGTCGCACCGAGCGCGCGGCTCAAGAGCTTCAACGGCTTCGGCGATGTTTCCACCTCGCTGAGCGAAGACAAGATCTTCTACGCGTGGTGGAACGGCGCCGAAGCGCAGGACGTCGACATCTCCAGCAACAGCTGGGGCGTGGGCAGCGGATCGCCGCAGACCTTCTCCGAGAGCCAGGTCGACGCCTACGAGAAGCCGATGGCGGCCGCGCGCAACGGTCGCGGCCGCGTCTACGTCAAGGCCGCCGGCAACAACAACCTGCAGCGCGATAGCTTCTTCGGCCGGATCAAGTGCGCCCAGGCGATCCTCGACGCCAATGTCGGCTGCGTGCAGACCGGCCTGGACCCGCGCAACAACCTGTTCGGCGTCATGACCATCGCCTCGGTGGACGCGACCGGCAAGCGCGCGGTGTACTCGTCCGCCGGCTCGGCGCTGTGGGTGTCCGGCCTGGGCGGAGAGTTCGGCGGCGAGCGCGCCGTACTCAGCGAAGCGACCCGGACGCGGCTGGCGGAGACGTTCGGCGATGCGGCCATCGTCAGCCCCGCGATCGTCACCACCGATCCTTCCGGCTGCGCGATGGGCTACAACCGCGAAGACGCCGAAGCGTTCAACCGGCTCGACCATGCCGCCTCGGCCATCGACGCGAGCTGCGACTACAACGGCACCATGAGCGGCACCTCGGCGGCGGCGCCGACGGTCTCCGGCGTGGCCGCGCTGGTGCTGCAGGCCAATCCCAAGCTCGGCGCGCGCGAGGTCAAGTACATCCTGGCCACCACCGCGCGCCAGGTGGACAAGGATCAGCCCGACGTCAAGCATGCCAACGGGACGTTGCTGGTGCCGGGTTGGCGCAAGAACGCCGCGGGCCATTTCTTCAGCAATTGGTACGGCTTCGGCCTGGTGGATGCGACCGCCGCGGTCGAACTCGCCGGCCGCTTCAAGTCGCTGCCGGCGCTGGTCGACAGCGGCTGGCAGCGCGTCGCGCCGGCGCAGGCCGTCGCCATCGGCGGCGCCGGCGCGCCGGCCAAGCTGCAGATCGCGATCGACCGCGACATCGGCAAGATAGAAGGCGTGCAGCTGGGCCTTGCGACGAACTATTCGAGTTCCTCGAACACGCCGTTCCCGTTGCAGATCGTGCTGGTCTCGCCCAAGGGCACCCGCAGCACCATCGTGCCGGCGATGACCAGCGTCAGCAGCTCCGCGTTCAAGCTCGACTTCGCCGCGTCCAACGCGTTCCTGGACGAGCCGGCCAAGGGCACCTGGACGCTGGAGATCGCCGACGTGCCGCTGGCCGCGAACGCCGCCGCCAAGGGCAAGCTCAATTCCTTCAAGATCCGCGTCCTGGGGCACTGACCGATGAAAACCAACGTACTCCTCGTTCCGATCCTGCTGGCGGCGGCGGGCATCGCCGGCGCGCAGTCCGGCGACAGCGCCCGGCGCGAACTGCAGCAGGCCGCGACCGGCGACAGCTTCAGCATCGGCGACACCCGCTTCACGCTCGCGCCGATGGCGCAGGTCAGCACGCTCAAGACCGCGCAGGCGGCCGATGCCCAGCAGGTGCAGGTCGGCAAGTACCAGATCAAGCTGCAGTCCGGCGCGGCCAAATCCGCGAGCAAGGCCGTCGCCCCGGCCAAGCAGAAGATGGCGGCGGCGATCGCCGACACCGGCAAGCCGGTGGTGGTGACCTCCACCCTGAACGTCTACGTCGCCGACGCTTCGGCGCTCGGCGCGGCCGTACGCGCGAGCGGCGGCAAGCTGACCTACGCCTCCAAGGTCGGCGGCAACGGCCGGATCGAGTTCGGCTCGGTGCAGGACGCGATGAGCGCGATGCGCAAGATCCAGGCGCTGGCTGGGGTGAAGGAAGCGAGCCCGGCGATCATCGAAGAGGAAAACGTCCTCTACTGAGCGTCGGTTCTTGCGCAAGCACGAGCCGCCGGCCGGAATCCGTTCCGGCCGGCGGTTCTGCGCGGGCGCGCATTGCCTGGCGCACGGCGTTGGCTCTGCGGCCCGTAGCGGATGTTCGTACGCGCAACAGCGACGCCGCCCGCCTCACTCGCCTATCGCCGACCCTCGAACCGGATCCGCGCCCGGCGCCGGCGCCTTCGCGCGGCCACTGAGCGCCCAGTCGCGCAGCCGCAGAAACGGCTGCTCCACCCCGTAATGCAACACCGCCGCCGCAGCCAAGGCGGCGAGGCCGTAGACGGCGAAAGCGACGAGGCTGTGGCCTGCCAGCTGATCGCCGACGGACTCGTCCACCACATGGAACACGCCCTTGTGCACCAGGTACAGGCTGTACGAGGTGGCGGCCAACCAACCGATGCCGGGGATCGACCAGCGACCGATCCAGCTGGCGCGGGTGGCGCCGGCGAAGACCAGCAACGCGAAACCGGCCGACAGCACCGGCCAGCCGATCGCGTTGGCGAGCAAGCCGGTGCGCTCGCGGAACAGCCACATGGCCACGGCCACCACGCCCAGCCCCGCGAGCAGGGCGCCGTTGGCGTAGGCCTGGGCGCGCCGCCACCATTGCGCGCGGAAGATCTTCAGGCTGGCCAGCACCACGCCGGCCAACAAGCCGTCGAGCCGGTTCCAGGTCGGGAAATAGATGTCCTCGGCGAACCAGCTGCGCGCCGACTCGCCCACCGGGCCTTCGGTTTCGACATCGTGCAGCCAGACCCCGGCGCGCAGCGCGATGCCGCCGAGCACCACGCTCGCGCAGATGGCCACGAACGCCGCCGTCGAAGACCTGCGCATCAGCCACCACGCCAACAGCGGGAACACCAGATAGAAATGTTCCTCGACGCACAGCGACCACGCGTGCGAGAACGCCTGGTTCTGGCGGTAGTCGATCAGCAGATTGAGGGTGAAGCTCAGGAACTTCCACGCCGACTCCAGCCCCGGCGATTCGCGGAACCCCGGCACCAGCAGATACACCGCCAGCACCGCCAGGAACGCCGGCAGGATGCGGAACGCGCGACGCAGGTAGAACCCGCCGAACGACAACCGCTCGCCGCGCGCGAGCGGCGCCAGCACCTGCGAACCGATCAGGAAACCGCTCAGCACGAAGAACAGGTCGACGCCCATCCAGCCGTAATGGCATAGCCATGTCAGGCCCTCGTCGGGTCCCTCGTTGAGGAAGGAGTGGAACAGCATGACCCACGCCACGGCGGCCGCCCGCAACAAGTCGAGGCCGGGAAGCCGGTGGGCCTCGGCGGCCGACGGCGGGGTTTGCAGGCGTCCTGCAGCGACGGGCATGTCTGCCACGGAGCGTCCTCGCGATGGATCGGGTCCGTATTGTATTCACAGATGGAGCGCGAGGACCGATCGATGCGCGGCGTGTGCGATAGAGGACGCGCCGGTCACGGACGACTAACGCCGTTGGCGTTAACTCTTGTGACCCCTGCGCGGCCGCGATGGCTGCGCTACGACGGAGGTCAGAATGTCGCGCACGAACAAGGCCGTCCTCGAAGCGGCGAACGAAGCGATCCGCGCTTTGGACATCGAAGCGTTCCTGGCCTTCTGCACGGACGATATCGTGTGGACGGCGATGGGCGAGCAAAGCCTGCACGGCAAGGCGGCGGTCCGTGGCTGGATGAAAAAGAACTACATCGAAGCGCCGCGTTTCACCGTTACCGAACTGATCGGCGAAAACGACATGGTGGCGGCCTTGGGCGTTATCGACGCTGCCGACGACCAGGGCCGACCGGTCCGTCACGATTATTGCGATGTCTGGCGTTTCCGCGACGGCAAGATGGCGGAGTTGAGAGCCTTCGTGGTGGTTTCCGCTCAGCGGTGATCGGCGCGGCTTGGCGCGATCGGGTTGCAGCCGGCGAACATGCGCTCAGCCGCACGACGCCGAGCGGGCAGAAGGCGAGCGAGAACAGACGCGCGCCTCTGCCTTGGCGCACGCAGGCATTGATTCGGCAACTGTGCCTCGTATGCGCGCACGACCGGGACCGAACGCTACGAGCGACCGTTGAGGACGCGCCGCTCGATGAATCCGCGCCGATATTCGCTGCGTGCGACAGCACACTCTGAGATTGAACGCTTCAGCTTCGGCAGCCGCCTCGGTTCGGTGCAACGACGGATGTCTTCGCGCCGGTCGCGCGATGTTAAAAACTTTTCGCGTCTCCGCGACGCGCTCCACATGCGCGCTGGCCGAATCTTCGCCACGTGCGGACAGTTTCGATCCGCTTGGAGCGAACCAATGACGAGCAACAAAGAACCACGCGATCTGAATCGCGATCCCATCACCGGTACGCCGGGCGCTCATCCCGTCGGCGTAGGCGTCGGCGGCTTGGGCGGCGCCGCGGCGGGCATGGTTTTAGGCGCGTTGGGCGGGCCGATCGGAATGTTGATCGGCGGCGGCATCGGCGCGATCGCCGGTGCCTCCGCCGGCAAGGGCGTGGCCGAGAAAATCGATCCGACCGGCGAAGCCGGCTATTGGCGCGAGGAGTACAGCCGGCGCCCGTACTACGATCCCAAGTACGACTACGACCGCGACTACGGCCCTGCCTACGCCTATGGCGCGGCGGCGCGCTCGAACCTGCGCGACCGCGCGTGGGACCACAGCACCGAAGCCGAGCTCGAGCGCGATTGGGCCCAGGCGCGCGGGCAGTCCCAGCTGGAATGGAGCGACGCGCGCGCGGCGGTGCACGATTCGTGGGGGCGGGCGGATCGCACCTATCGCACCTACGAGGCCACCGATCGGTATCACCAGTCGCGTTTCGATCAAGCCCCGTATCGCGACGCCGATGCGCAGTACGCGGATTACCAGCCGGCGTATCGCCTGGGCACGCAGGCGCGGCACCAGCACACCGACCGCGAATGGGACGATCGGCTGGAAACCGAACTCGGCCAGCGCTGGAACCACGTCAAGGGCGAGTCGCGACTGGGTTGGGACGAGGCCAAGGGCGCGGCCAAGGATGCGTGGCACAGCGTAGAGCGCGCACTGCCCGGGGACGCGGACAAAGACGGCCGCTGATGCTGGCTGCGGAACAACGTCTTTCGTTCCGCTGAAAGTGGATTGCCCGGTTCGTTCGAGGCAGGCCCAGGCGACGCGCCTGGGCCTGCCTGCCGTGCGCGCCCGGAAGCGGGTACGTATCCGATGAGCGAAGGGCCCGGGGTTGGAAACCGTCGCCGTCGGGCGAAGCCAAAGCCGGGTCGCGATTTCGTGGCCGGCGCTAAATCGCTGAAAATAAAACACAGGCGAACCGTGCGCTGGCCGTTTCGGTATGATGGTTGCGAGCGCGCGGCCGGTGTCGCACGCGGTTCTTATCGAAGATTGGCCGAGTGTGTTTTTTGGTGCGGGCAATATATAAATTACCTGGCTTTGATTAGGGTGGGACAGTTGTCCCGCCCGCAACACCGACCGAACTTAGCGACAGGATTCGCCTGCATGAGAACGACCGTATTCGTCATCGCGCTCGCTTCGTTGTTTCCGCTGATCGCCTGCGCAAAGCCGCCCGAAATGAGCAGCGAGGAGAAGCTCGCGCTCTACAGTCGTTACGCGGGCGAACCGGTAAAGAGTGTTCGTGCCGTCGCACCCCGATTCGCTGGATGGACTCCCATCAGCGATACCGCCGCCGCGCTCTGGGTCAAACGCGATGAGGCCTACCTTTTGCGGTTCTACGGCCATTGCGAAAACATGAAGTACACCGGCGCGATTGGCGTGACCAGCCGAATGGGGCGCGTTTTCGCCAAGCTCGATCACGTGGTCGGGCCCGGTATCCGTTCGTGCCGGATCGATGAGATCCGGAAGCTTGACCTTTCAGCCGCCTGACGGAAGCGACGTGGGCTCAGCGGATCGCGCCCGAGCCAGTGCCGGGTGGGCCGCGATGTAGCTCAGGAAGATGGCGTCGAAGAAACGAAAAGGACGTTACAGATGAGTACCCAAGCCAAGACCCGCCATGCATCGATCGCGGCCCTGCTGATGGTCGCGACCGTATGCGCCGGCCCCGCCACGGCCCAGAACTCCGCGGCGTCGGCGATTCCGGTTCCGCCCCCGCAACCGTCCGGTGTGGTGCTGGAAGCGCCGCCGATGCCGATGTCGCCGCCGCCGGCGTCCTCATTGCCGCGCAAAGACCCGGTCGACGTCAACGACTATGTCGGTTACCCGGCGGCGAACCCCGCGCATCGCGTAGGCGATGCGATCAGGGTGTTCGCGCTCAAGTCGACGTGGGCCAAGCCGCCGGTCGCCAGCGGTTCCCAGGTCGTGCCCAGCGACCTGCTGACCATCATTCCGGCCGAGGTGGTCGCCGTAAAGCCGGACGGCAGCGTGCGCATCCAGGGCCTGCTGACGCTCGATGTCAGCGGCAAGGAGCAGACCTACCGGGTCTCCGGCCTGGTCCGTCGCCAAGACCTCGACATCGACAACGCCGTGGTTTCCAACCGGATCGCCAACGCCGAGCTGGAGTTGGTCGACGACGGCGGGATGGACCCTGCGCGACGCCAACGCGCGATCGAGAATATGTACAAGTTCCTGAGTCTGCAGCGGGCGCGGTGATAGACCGTCCCGGCATCGTGGGCGCTTGAGTCCTGGCTGACTTGGTAGCGCTGTGTTCGCTAGTTCATTACGGCAGAAGCAGCACGAAGAATGCGAAGCGCAATCAACCGCGGCGTCCTGCGCGGATGGCGGGTCTGTGCGACAGCGTTGAGGCGAAGCTCTTGAAGGTCTGCGCCGATATCGGCTGGATCTGCGGATGGATGGATGAGTGACTGGTGCAAGCGCCCGCGGTGCACCGGTCGTCGCGAAGGCGCGTCATGCTCTGCTGCGTTCTGACGGCTGACGCCGAGACGCAGGAGGGCGACGCGTTCCGCCCCGTCGAGGTCGCGTTCGTGTCGAGCAGTCGAATTTTCTGTATGCAGGCCGAGCCGACAACTGAAGCGAGCAGCTTGGCCGACGTCGCCATCGATCTGCAGGATGGACTGGCGTGGCTTGAGGGGCATGGAGTCAGTGCCAGCGCGGTCGCTGCAGCGCTTGCCAGTGCGAGCGCGCGCTTGCGCCACGCGACCGCTCTGGGAACGGCGGCGGTCGGTGCTGTAGCTATGAACTATCAAAAAAGCCCTGGCGCCGGAGCCTTCTAACATCAGCTCGTATACCGAATCTGATCGTGCCCATTGCTCAGTGCCGACTGGCAGGCTCTTCATGGTCAATTTGACCAGACGCCACATAAGCTTTGATTAAATCTACCGCGCTTCTATTTCCAGCATGAGGTTGGATATCAGTCCGCGAGGCGTCCAGTGTTGGCAGTTACGGCGATAGGCTCGAGGCGGTTCTATGCAAGTTGGGGAGTCCGTTCGCCAACAAGAAACAAGCGCAGTCTATCGATGAAGTGGAGGTTTGAATCGTCCAGGCTTGCGTTGATATCTCGCAGCTATGAGTTGTACTACCCGAGGAATGAATTATTCAGTCAAGGACGGAACTACGGAAGTTATGGCGCGCGCAGCGATTTATTGGTACTTGTATCGACGCCCAATGACGGGCGAGGATGGGAGTCGACATGAAAGTCACGCGAAAGGTACCGCGTTTGGTCGTGCTCGCGGCGTTCTGTTGCGGTGCAGCGCTCTCGCTGAGTGCGTTCGCCGATGGTCCCCTCAATCCTTGGGAAGTCTGCCAAAACCGTTGCGAAGTGACCTACTTCGCATGTGGATCCAGCGCTACGTGCGTGGCCGAATACAAGGCTTGCAAGCGGCGTTGCGGCATTCCTCCCTGATCGAGGAGCGCAAGCCCGAATAAACCGAGGTCCGCGGGGCATTTCGTCCCCGCGGACTTTCTACGAATAAGCAAGTTGCATTGGAAATGCTGCGCCTGTGCCCGCTGGCGTCTGAGCATGTAAGACATGTGCTCACAGAGCATCGCATCTGTTTAATCACCGTGCTACGCGACGACAACATTGCGGTTCCCGTCTTCGCCTTGCACCACCATGAAAATGAATGCCATGGCCCGCGCAAGTTTGAACCGATGCGCTGGCAGAGCACTCACACGTCTTCTGCACTCATACTATTTTCTGCGGTGTTGGAAACGCAGGGCGACATGCGCATCGTGGGTGAAGCCGCGAATGGCAACGATGCGCTGGCCGCAATCGCAAGCAGCCGGCTGGGTGTGGTGCTGTCACATTACGACCTAAGCTGAAGGAAGGGCCCGAAGATTCCTCCGTTCGTCGGGAGATGAGCAGCGATGTGTGCGGTGCGCGTGCGGAAGGTGGCGCTGCAGTCGCCACGTCACGTGGCCGCGCTCACGCGGCAACAGGCCGCGCTGTGTAGCCCTAGCGCTTGAGGCGCTTAGTTCTTTCCATGCGATCGACCTGGATGCCGGATCGCAGGCCGCTCTCCGCCTTCGCTATCGCCATCGCGATGCGTGCGTGCTCCCTTTCGCCAGCACGAAGCATCTGCACGGCGATGTCGCCCCATCGCTGAATGCGCCGCTCCCGACTCCAGCCCTCGAAGCGTTCCCTGGCAGGCCGTATCAGTTTTTTCATTTTCTGGTCTCCAGATGGGAAGCGCTGGATAGCGCTTCTCCGTAGCCGGCATTCCGACAGAATCGGCAACGGATGTCTTTCAAACTATTTTGAAGAAAGCACCCATGGGTGCAGCGCGTGCAACAGAAGTGCGGCTTGCAACTGGGCGACGGGATAGGGGCAGGGCGGGATGGGATCGGGGCTAGGGGCGGTGCATGCGAAGGGGAGTGCACCTTCGTTTCCGCGATTAGGTGAAGGTCGGGCTATGCCCTCACAAGTGTTGCGACGGTCACGGCGCCCCGAGTCTGTGATGGTGGTGACGTTCGTGACGGCTCTTACTTTGTGTTTCGTCTGGGAGGGTAGGGCACGCGTCGCGGCGCATACATCCGCTCATCGGACTAAACGTGGGAGCGCATGAGGAACGTTCAGATGCGAAAGGTCTGAGTGAAGAAGAGCGTGAGCCCATTCGGCCGGCTTTTCCGAGTAGCTAAAGGCATGGAAGCCGGCCGACCCAAGAGCGAGGCCACAGGCGCATAGGGATAGCCGGGTCTACCGGAATTCCCCTCTCAGAACCTAGACAAGGATTGAACATGAACTTCTTCTGCAAAGCGAAGCTGACCTTGGCGATGATCGCCATGGGCGCACTGTCCTCGACTGCGGCTACCGCGAGCGAAGCTGCGGCGGCCGCTAGTTCGGGCGGATACTCGATGGACATCTGGGCGTCTCCGCAAACGGTGTACACGCCCCGAGGGGGCGTCGGTTCCACGAACGTCCACTGGACCTGGAACCGCGTCGCGGGCGCCCCGCCGTATGGATGCCTGTATGTGCAGAATCACGATACGGGGAAGTGGACGGTCGTCCAATGCGAGCACCCCAGGAACTGGTACACCACCTACATTCCGTGGATCGTCGGCGGAAGGAACACCTACTTCAGAATCGCCGTCCAGTTCGATACCGTAACCCACGACCAGCCAGCCTTCATCGAGTATTCGCCGTCGGGAAACACGATTCTGTCCGTTGTTGGTGTTGAGCAGTAACCTGAAGTACGGCGAGCGTCACCACCATTACAGCGCCTATCCTTCGTGATGATGGTGACGCTCGCGACGGTTGCTCCTCTATGTTCAATCTCGATGAGAAGGACATGCCCTGCCGGACATGTACCCCTTTCCCCGAACTAAAAATAGGAGAGCAATCGTCACCAACATCACCACCGTCACGGCATCGCGAAAGCGCTTGAGCTCCTGCCGACCTGGCCGCATCGTGTTCGCAGGTCAAGTACGAGCACAAGCAGCATGAAGAGTAAGAAGCGCAATCAACCGCGGCACGCTGCGCGGATGCGCAAGCAGACGGCCCGCCTGGGCGACAGCCTGGAGGCGAAGCTACTGAAGGTCTGCGCCGACATCGGCTGGTTGTGCGGATGGCGGGAGGTGCGAATGGAGCCGGCGCCGTCAGCGCGCCGGTCGTCGCGTAGGCGCGTCATGCTCGGCCGCGCGATGGCGGCTGATGCCGGGACGCAGGAGGCGGTGTTCCATCCCGTCGAGGTCGCGTTCGTATCGAGCGGGCGAACCGCCTACGCCCAGGCCGAAGCGGCAACCGAAGCGAGCGGATTGGCCGACTTCGCTATCGACCTATAGGATGAATTGGCAGGTTGGACCGCATGGGCATCAGCGCTGGTCAAGTGGCCGGTGCGCTCGGCGACGCGAGAGTGCGCTCGCTCGGTCGACAACTGCGGGAACAGCGGCAGGCGGTGCCGTAGCAATCGGCTAGTCATCTGCGCAAAAGGAAGGCACCGTTGCCGGGGCCCAAAGATAGCTGCGATATGTCTACGGAACCCTGGGCGATTCAAAGCTCATCTCAGGCGGAAGGTCGACGCACTTGCAGGTCGAGCAGCCTCAGGAGGGGCTGGGCGTTGCAGACTTCGCTTCGGATGCGCAGGACGAGATCGCGTATCAGCTCAACAACGTATCCAACATCGTGCAGACGTTCGCGGATCCTCGCCTTCGCCATGTCAGCGAGCGATTTGCAAAGGGCCAGGCTGCATATTGGTTTCGGCGATCACAAAAGAAAGGCCCCGTTCTCCGAGGCCTTTAAGTTTTTCAATGATTGGTAGCCAGAGGGGCCCTGATATGTGTTATGGCTAACTACTCCATCTCTCTTAAAAAGTCGGCAGCTTCTTCAATTCCTGCTTCAGCAGCCTCTCGAATCAAGCGCTGTGCCTGGTCTCGACTGCTTGGCCGTTGGTCATCAAGAAGAATCAGTCCATGCCTGAACTTCGAACGCATATGCCCTTGAGCAGCGGCTGAGCTAAATAGTAACTCAGCTTTTTTCATATCAATGCCTAACAAGTCACCGCTTTCGTAATACTCGCCAAGAGCATGCATGGCCGGTGCGTAGCCAAGCATTGCCGCATCGTTGAGCAAGGAAATACTGCGCCTCTCAAAGTCAGTATCCGATTCCGTACCTGCGATGCTAAATGTTGAATAAAGGTAAATCGCTTCTGGCACTAGAAGCTTTACGAGAGGTTCGAGGATGTCCTTTGCAACGGAGCAACTTCCCGAATTTATTTGCTCAATCGCGAGATCGAGCTGATGTCTTAAATAAAGATTGGCCATAAAGTGAACTCAGTTTTACTTGGTTGGGTTTATGCGATCGCCCTTAGGGTTCGTGCACCTGCATGTGACGTGGTGGACAGATTTGGCGCCAAGCGCCTCTTTCGCACTTTTTTCGGCGGCTCTCTTTGCGGACTGCAAGTCAGGGCCCTCGCCGTAGCCGAACGCAAACTCCTGGTCATCGATTGAACAATTGTCTGGACTTCTTCCATTTCTATCGGCTCGACAGATGCAGGTATATTTTCCGCGCTGCCTCTCTGGGTAAGGCACCGCTCTCGGTTGCGTTCGGGGCGTATCTCCCGGGATAGAAAGAGCTAAAAGAGCCGGGCTCGCAATTCGAGCGCCAGCCAATAGCCATCTAAGTTCCGGAAGAGCAGGGCCGATGGGAATCGATAGAGCGGCCAAACCATTCGGGTCGGAAAGCGTCAGAGGGCTCCCGTCAACATATGCATATGTGCTAGGGCCTGCATTCAAACCAGTTGGGTCGCTCTGTAAGTATCGCCCTGTGGCGGGGTCATAATCTCGAAAATAGTTGTAATTCAATCCCGTGGCCACATCGTAACGCTGCCCCAGAAACCGCATGTTGAACACGAACACGGTGCCGTCCAGATCGGGATCTTGATTCGGGGGGTCGTTGCCGAAGGCCTCGCTCTTTGCGTTCCAGGTCCAGATCGCGGTGTTACGAGTTGGGTCGATAACGGCCCGCGGCGTGCCGAGATGATCGGACTCTACGTACATCACTGTTTGTGCACTCTCGCTGCCCACCAGCAGACCGGCCAGCGAGTCGTCGAACCAGATGGCCTGCCGTTGGGCTGCGCCGTTGGCGTCGTAGTCGCCGATCCAGTTGCCGTCTTCATCGTACAGCGTATAGGTCAGCACCGAGCCGGCGCCGTTCTCGATAGCAACGCGCTCGCCAAGGGCGTTATATCGATATCGTGCACCGACAACGCCATTCTGCTTGACCTGACTGAGCCGGTCGCTGCCCTCGTAGAGGAACTCGCGTGCGGTGCTGCCGATGCTCGTGGTGTTGCCGACCGCGTCGTAACCCCGAGCCACTCCCGCCACGCTGCCGAGACGATGGTTACTCCAGGGGTACGCGTAGGTCTCAGCAGTGGTGGTGCCACGTTGCAGACTGGTCCGGTTTCCGGTTTTGTCGTAGGTGTAGGTCTCCATCGGGGCGCCGTTGGGCTGCTTGGTGATCGCCAGCCGCCCTAACGTGTCGTGGACATAAGTAGCCTGGACCGTGCTTTGCAGGCCATCCTTCAGCTCAGTCAATTCGCCTGCGGCGTTGTAGCCGTAGCCCAGCGACAAGCCGCCACTCGCGGCGTCGAAGATGGTCTTGGGCCGGTAGTCCAGATCGTAAGTACGGCTCAGGGTACGGCCGTTGCCATAGGTCCAGCCGGTCACCGGACCGAAGGGGTCGTAGGTCGCATTGTTTAACAGCACCGTGCGGGTACCGCCATTCGGACGCACCCCGATCTCCTTGATGCGCGCTTGCGCGTCGCGAGCGTAGTCCGCCGTGGTGCCGTCGGGGTAGATGACGGTATAGAGGTGACCGCCGATGGTGTAGGCGTATTTCAGAGTGAAGCTCTTGCCCGCGACGATCTGCACCTTGCGCACGATCTGTCCGAAGCGGTCGTAGCAGTACTTCAGCTCGTTGCCTTCGGTCCGGCTCGAGGTCAGGCGACCCAGGGCGAAGGTCTGTCCGGCGGTGCATTCGGTGTTGACCGTGTCGTAGTCGTACTCGACATCGGCCGGGCCGCTCGCGGCGTAGAAGATCGCCTTCTGTCGACCCAGCGCGTCGTAGGTGTAGCGATTCACGGCCGCGTCGTTGGCATCTTTTTTGGTCGCCAGTTGGCCGGCGGCATCGTACGTGTAGTCGGTGACCCCGGTGTCGGGACTTTCCAACTGGAGATGGTCGCCAAAACCGTTGTAGCGGTACTGGGTCGCCAACCGGTTCGGGTCGGTCACCTGGATGATCTGATCGCGGGTGTTATAGCGAACATCCATCTGAGCTCCCACGCCGCCCACGTCTTGCAAGGTGCGCACCAGGCGCCCGAGCGGATCGTAATCCTGGTCGGTGATCCTGCCCAGCGCATTGGTAGTCCGGTCCGGGTTACCCATGGCGTCGTACGTGAAGCTGGTCGCGTTCTGCGAGGCGTCCTTGATCGCGCTCAGTTCGTCGTAGAGATTGTAGACGCGCGACATGGTGTACTTCAGCGTGCCAGACGCGGTTTTGACGTCTTCCTGCTTTCGGTTTCCGGCCGCGTCGAGGGTGTAATGCAGTGTGTTGCCCGCCTGGTCGAACACGTCGGTCAGGCGATGCGCGTCGTCATAGGCATAACGCAGATAGTCGCCATCGGGCAGCGTGACCCGATCGATCAGGCCAGTAGGGCGGTAGTCGATGCGGGTGATCCGATCATCGGTCTCGGCGCTGTCGTCGGAACCGCGCACCTTGACCGCAGTCGGCCATCCGCGCGCGTGATACTCGTAATCCTTGATCGCGCCGTTGGCGTCCTTGGACGATAGCAATTGGCCCGCGCCGTTGTAACGCAGCGCTTCGAGAACTACCTGTCCTAGTGCGTTGGTGGCCTTCCACAGGTCGCCCTTGCGGTGGTCGCAACTGCTGTGCCCCGTGGCGCAGCCGCTGTCGTCGGACGCATAATAGTTGTAGCTCAACGTATCGGCGACATCAGTCCGCGGCCCGTCGATCAGCGTAGGCAGGCCGATAACCGGGCAGCGACCGACATCGACGTCAGCCTGTTCGCAGTAGGTAGTCGTGATCGTTCTGGGCGGGGCGGTTCCGGATACGTCTAGTTGACTGTGCGTCAACGCCTGGCCGCGGGCGTTGTAGGTCCAGGTCTCGTTGATCGCCAGTGCATTGCTTGCATCGTAGACGCGCCGCGCCGTTGGCACGCGGAAATCCGCATGCCAGTCGGTTTGGGTGGTGCGACGGAGCCCGGAGGTATCGCTCGCGGCCTCCACCTGTTTCAACAAGCGCCCGCGCGCGTCGTAGTCGTAATCGGTTACAACGCCGTTGTCGTTGATCACATCGTAGTGGCCGTTGAGATCGTAGGTGTAGCTGACCGTGCGCGGCGTACATCCGGAACACTCGGTGACGATCTTCGTCGGTACTATTCGTCCGTTGACGCTGGCGAGATTGAGCTTCCTGGATGCGCCCGACGGTAACCCGATTTGGGCGTACGTCATGAAGGTGCCGTTGTCCGAGCTGGTGTAGCTCGAGGTGTACTGATCCAACGAACCGGCCAACTCGGTGCCTTTTGCGCGATCTGCCGAGTAACGCGTGGAGGAATAGCGAGCGCCCGATTCGTCTTCCACGCCGGTGAGCGCGCCGGTCACGTACATGCTTGAGCCAATGTATCCAACTTCGTCGTACAGGTACTTGACCTTCGTGCCGTCCTGATACTCGACGACAGTGAGTCGTTTTTCCGGTGTGTAGGCAAGCTTGATCGCTCGTCCGTCGGGCAGGTCCAGTTGTGAAATCAGATTGGCCGCGTTGTACTGGAAGCCGAGCTGACGCCCTAACGGGTCGGTCACGGTTTTCAGACGGCCTGCAGAGTCGTAGGTCAGCAGTTGGCGATATCCATCCGAGCTACGGATCTGCGTCAACAAGCCGGTGCTGTCGAAGACTTCGAAATGTCCGTCTTCGTCTTCGTACTCCCAGCCAGTGGGGGTTTCAAGCAGGCGGGTGGTCACGCCCGTATAGGGAACCCATTCATTGCCGGAAGCGGGTTTCTTGAACGCGGCGACCTTCCCGTCCGGACGGGAAATGAAAAACCTGGTTGCTCCGGTGGGTAAGGCCCAGCGTGTGGCACGGCTGCCATAGTTGAAGGTGCGATTCCCCCCTAGTACGTACGCATTCGGGGGCAGGGTGTCCCAAAGCAGCAGATAGTTGTAGGTCCAGGAAAACTCTAGCGGGAACGGGCCGTCACCGCGGTACTCGACTTTGGATTCGAACTTGTTGGCGTTGCCGGCGTTGATCGGGTCGCCGAAGCATTGCCCCGGGCAATCCGGAGCGCCCATGTTCTTTTCAGGCTCGGCGTTTTGTGGATCGGAGTTGTAATTGACGAAGTACCATTTACCTCCGCCTATATCCAGCCAGCCTGCGGTCGGTGTGTATTTGCAATGGTCTGGGTATCCCAAGGCTGTTACAACTGCCTTGCAGGCTGTCATCGCTTCTGCGTGCGTTTTGCACGTGCCATTCATCAGAAGGTGGTTTGGGCTCACATTTTTGTAGGTTTCTTCGCATGCTGAGGCCGACCAAGATGCGCAAGCGAGCAGCGCCAACGAGGCCGCTCGTAGGATGGCAGTTCTCCAAGACGCGCGTGGGGGCAGGCGCCGCGTGCTTATCGCATCGGGGCCCGGTTGCGTTCCGGTCGCGGGTGATATCACGGTTTATCCCTTTAAAGAATGGAGACGCGAAGCTCGCTATAGCGAGCCGGAGGTGCTGGAGGGGGCGGGCTGCGACAAGCAACTTTTGAGCGTAGGACGTTCGGGGCCGGCCGGGCTAGGCGGAGAGCGGGACGTTTCCATGTCGATGTCGGGTTGGACCACGGGATCCGTGTGGCGTCTGGCCGCATCATTCTCTGACCAAGTGTCGCTGGCAAGCTTCTCGGGTTGTGGGACCGTTAATCGGCCTGCTAACGGTACAGTCATGATTTCGTTTAGTGTGTTGTGGGTGTAGCGATCTGTGCGTTTGAGCGTGCCATTCGGGCTCACGATTCGTACTAGCGTGGGCAGCCCACGATGCAAACAGAGCTGCCGTGCTTGCACCCTGGCGGCAGTTGCTGCGCCATCGCGGCTGGCAAACGGTACTGGTGATCGTGAGCCGTCCACGACGACGCACCAGTGCTTTGCCCCGAGGGACACGACGTCGAAGTTGATAGCGGACGAAGCGTCTGCATCTTCCATCCCACGCTCCTACAGTGTGGGGGAGGCCGAAGAAGCTAGCAAATATGGAAGGAGCGGCGCTGTAGGAAATTTCTGATTTTGTTTGCGCGTGTGCCGAGACGTTTTCATCGTTCGTCTATCCATACTCCGCGCTGCGCCGAGATTTGACTCAGCGAAAAGCAAACTTGAAATGATCAAGTTGATGGCGGCACGGGCGTGTTGGTTAAGTCCGTCCCGATATGGACGGCCTGGAGATGACGCGCCGGTTGCTGGAGGCGCACCCTGACCTGAAGGTCTTGATTGTCTCGGTGCTGGAGGGCTGCCCCGTGCCGCGTCGGCTGCTGGCGGCCGGCGCGATGGGCTACGTGTCGAAGGCGCGACGGCAGCACGGTCGTGCGGCGGTCCGGGAAGTGGCCGCCGGGCACCGCGCTATCTGGACGACGCGCTGGGCGCGGGTGCTGTTCGAGACGACGCCGTTCGACCAGCTCAGCCTGCGCCAGCTGGAGGTCGCGCTGCTCATGGTGCAGGGCAAACGCAACGGCGAGATCGCGCTGGAACTGGACCTGACGGAGTCCACCATCCGCACCGTGCAGGCGAAGGTCATGGCCGTGTGCAGACCGGCATCGCGCTGGCGCGGTTGGCGATGGACTGCGGACTGATTCCGCCGGCTGGCGACGGAGGTGCCTTTCTTCCGAATCGCTCGGGATAACCGCGACCGGCGCCGCGCAGTCGCCCCGCATCGGCCCGCTGCGGGGCCGATGCGCGTGTGTTACTCAGATGCAATCAACTCAGAGAACGGTGCACCTGCCCTGTCTGTCGCAGATTGCATAGACGGACCATCTTTCGCCGCTGCACTCGTAGATCCTGAGGCCCACTTGTACTCGGGAGCCTTCTTCCTCAACGGTGCATGCCCTGCCTGGGCCAGGAGTCGACGCGTATGCACTGCACAAGCCCACGCCCACTGCGAGCAGCCCGACCGCCAAACCTTTCACCATGTTCTGGTTCATGAGAATTTCCTTGTTCGAGAGGTCGCCGCTGGAATGCGCGAGGTTCTTTCCCCGACGTCAGCAGCTTTCCGTCGGGCCAAGGTAGCTTAGAAGGTGTTGTCGTAACTTTAAATTGCGTCCGTGGCTGCCCAAGACGGCCCTTCGGAATCGCAACTTCGGTTTCCACGACACGTCCAAGCTCACACACCTTGGACGTTCGCTCCGTCCGGCTGGCGACGGCGGGGCGTTCCGTTCGAATCGCTCCAGGTGATAGAGAGGTGAGACACGAGGTCGGCGACCTGTTCCCCTACGTCGAGGATCTGAGGCCGTACGCCGACTGGCTTGAGGAGTAACGAGTCCTATTACGGGTTAGCACCAGCGCCCTTTAGCCATTCTCTCCGCCACCAGTTCTCTAAAGGCATCGGGCGAAAGAGGGCGCCTTCTTCGATGCCGACGCTGATTGCAGAGCCAACAGGCGGCAGCAATGTTTTCCCTGGTGCTACGACCGCCTTCGTGACGAGCGATCAAATGCTCAGCGGTGCATTGCCGTGACATTGTTCTGGGCGGCTGCAGATCAAGTTCGGATGGAGATTGCAGCCACATGGCACGGCCGCAATAGCAGCAGCGGCCTTGTTGGGCTACGAAGGCGCGTTCGCGAAGACGTTGAAGGTTGGGCATAGCGGCTCCGTGAGGTAGGCAATCCTGTCTCCGCCATAGCGGAAGAGCAGGCACCTGGAGCCGATTGGCAATGCAGGCAAAACACCGGGGCGCGTAGCCGAGCCGGTGCAGAACTTATAGTCCTTACCTCGTGGTCTCGCAAGCACGCATGGGCAGACGGTTTGATCCCGATTCTGAGGGGCATATATGCCATCAAACCGCCCTATTTGTACCAACGCTAAGTCATTGAAAACAAAGAAAACGCGAAATCGCGCGTTGGACTAAAAAACCAACGCCCTGAGAAAAGAGAGAGAAAAGTAGGGTTGATCTGCCCCGTTTCGGTC
>NZ_FNPT01000042.1 GCF_900107375.1 Lysobacter sp. yr284 | reverse complement strand
CATCAACAGCTGGAGCATCACCTTCTGATCGCGGCCGCGCGGCCGTAACGGCCCTCGTCGCGATACCAAAGCCCCGGCTCCGGCCGGGGCTTTTTTCGTTGCGGGCGCGGCGCGGACGTCGGTCGGAGGCGAGCACATCGCAGGTGCGTCGTCGCGGTCGCGGCTCGCGCGGTTGCACGGCCAGGACGCGCGACGGCCGAAGCGACTGTAGGAGCGGCGCGAGCCGCGACCGCGACAATACGGCGACGACGAAGCACTCGATGCGCGCGGCGCTCCCACGGCGCCCCCGCAGGCAGGCCGCGCGAGCGCCGTAGTGGGTACGCAAGCGCCGCCGCCGCCGCCCTGACGTAGGCGCGCGAAGGCCGCGTTCAGACGCGACCTAAAGAATCCGGATCCTTAGCGGCAATCGCAGTTTCCACCGGGCGCAGCGCTCATTCCGAAGCCGCTTCTGGCTTGATCCTGCCTAGATTGGAGCGGGTCGAGCCGTCGCGCTCGGCGTTCGACCGCAGCCGCGCCGTCGCCGCCGGACGGTGCGCAGGCCGCGTCCCTGCCGCCGCAGTCCCCATCCCAGGAGCCAGACCATGCCCGCATCGTCCCATCGCTTGAACGTACTCGCCGCCGCCACCGCGCTCGCGCTGCTCGGCGCGGCCGCGCCCGCCTGCGCCGGCCAGGCCCACCTCGCCGGCCTCGGCGACGACGGCAACCGCCAGTACATCGTCAAGTTCCGCAGCGGCAGCGCGCCTTCGCGCGGGGTCGCGGCGATGAAGGCGGCGCTCGACGCCGCCGCCGCGCGCGCCGGCGCGCCCGGGCTCAGCGCGCTGCGCGCGATGGCGCTGCCGGGCATGCGGGTGGTGGCGACGCCGGCGCCGCTCAAGCGCGCGCAGGCGGTGGCGCTGATGCGCCAGCTCGCCGCCGATCCCAACGTCGAGTTCGTCCAGGCCGACGGCGGGGTGACGGTGAAGATGACCCCGAACGATCCGCAGTTCACGCGCCAGTGGCATTACGCCGACACCGCCGCCGGCATCCGCGCGCCGACCGCGTGGAACACCACCGCCGGCGCCGGCGTGGTGGTCGCGGTGGTCGACAGCGGCATCCTCTCGCACAACGACCTCAACGCCAACGTGCTGCCCGGCTACGACTTCGTCAGTTCGGTCAACGGCCGCAACGCCGCCGAATGCGGCATCGACGACCTCCCGGCCGGCTGCGGCAAGTCCCTTGACGGCGACGGCCGCGACGCCAATCCGCACGACGCCGGCAACATCCCGCACGGCAACCACGTCGCCGGCACCATCGCCGCGGTGACCAACAACGGGCTCGGCGTGGCCGGCATCGCCCACGCCGCCAAGATCGTGCCGGTGCGCGCGGCCGGATCGAACGGCTACAACGCGCATTCCGACACCATCGACGCGATCGTCTGGGCGTCCGGCGGCCATGTCGCCGGCGTGCCGGACAACCCGAATCCGGCCGAAGTCATCAACGTCTCGCTCGGCAGCGACATCGCCTGCACGCCGGCGTGGCAGGCCGGCGTCGATGCGGCGGTGGCGAACGGCGCGCTGGTGGTGGTCGCCGCCGGCAACGGCAACAACGACGTCAGCGGCAACGTGCCGGCCGGTTGCAACAACGTCGTGGCGGTGGCCGCCACTGACAAGAACGGTGCGAAGTCCTCGTTCTCGGCCTGGGGCGCGAAGATCGACCTCGCCGCGCCGGGCGGCGACGGTTTCCTCAACCAGGTGCAGTCCACCGTCGCCAACAACGGCTACGGCGCGATGTCGGGCACCTCGATGGCCAGCCCGCACGTCGCCGGCGTCGCCGCGCTGGTGCGCTCGCTGGCGCCGGGCAAGACGCCGGCGCAGGTCGAGGCGCTGCTCAAGAGCACGGCGCGGCCGATCCCGGCGAGCAAGTGCTCGCGCGGCTGCGGCGCGGGCCTGGTCGATGCGGCCGCGGCGGTGGCGGCGGCGAAGTGAGCTGAGCGCGGACGATGCGCGCAGCGGAGCCGGGGGCGGCCCGCGCGCGCATCGCTGCTGCGCGAAAGTGGAGCGGCCGCGCCGCAGGCGGCGGCCTGCGCCGGGAGCGACCCCGGCGCAGGCCGCGGCGGGCGTGAGACCATGGCCGCGGCCGGCTTTCAGCCGCGGTTGGGTCGTTGCGGCTTTAGATCGACCCGGCCGGCGCGAACGCGCCGGCCGACCCCCAAGCGCGCCCCGGCGCGTTGCAGACCATTCCTCCCGAAGGAGTCGCCCGCATGTCGCCCTTGTCCCGCCGCTTCGTCTGCCCGGCCATCGCCGTCTCGCTGTGCCTGGCGGTCGGCGCCTGCATGGCCTCGGACCGCGCCGCGCCGCCCGCCGCATCGGCTGGCTCCGGCGCGGCCGCATCCGCAACCGTCCCCGTAACCGAGCCCACGCCCATGCCGTCCCAGACCGATCCCGCCGATCGATCCTCACCGCCCAAGGCCCAGGTCGGCGAAGCGGCCGGCGCCGGGCCGTTCGGCCAGTTCATCGTCAAGTACCGCGACGATTCGCAGCCGCTCAAGCAAGTCGGCGCGGTGCAGCCGCGCCTGGAGCGCACCGCCGCGCAGTTCGGCAAGCGCGGGCTCACGCTGACCTGGAAACACCGCATGGGCATCAACGCCGATGTGTTCAGCGTCAGCCCGGCGCTCGACCGCGCCGAAGCGGCCGCGCTGATGAACGCGTTCGCCGCCGACCCGGACGTGCAGTTCATCGAGCCGGACAACCATATCTCGCTCGGGCCGATCATTCGCAGTCCCGCGCCGGTCGAAAAATGACCGCAAGCCCGCGCGGCGCGAATCCGCTGCGCGCCAGGAACCACGAAAAACCCCGGCATGTCCGGAGTTTTTTCTCGTCTGCGTATCGCCGGCTGAGACGTGCGGAATCACACTTTCGAGGCAGTTTTACGATGCATGACCGGCATCACGAAGGCAGGCTCCGCAAACGCTTGCCAACCGTTGCCGCTGCCGGGGCGATGCCGCTAGCTTCGTGATGCGGTCGGAACGACGACCCGATCCGCGACACGACCGGTCGCATCCGCGCAGCCCAGCGCATGCGCGGACGACGTACCGGCGTCCATAGCCGTATCGCCAACTTTTCGGCCGCGTCCGCGGCCTTCGACCTCGGGGGTTGAACAAAATGCGCACCATCCATCGCCTGCGCGCGCGCAACGCCGCGCGTGCCGCCGTACTGTTGTCCGCGATTGCCGCAGTCCCGGCCTTCGCCGCCCAACCGCTGTTCCTCGCCGATGCGCCCGCCGCGCGCGCCGGTGCCGTCGGCGCGCAGTCCGCCGCGACGATCGGCGCCAACCGCCTGGCCGCGGCGCCGGCGACGATGTCGCTGCAGCTCAAGCGCGCCGATGCCGGCGTGGTGTCCAAGGCCACGCGCGAGATCGAACTGCGCCTGGGCGCGCACTTGGTCAACGCCGTGCTCGACAAGGCGCGCGATACCGGCGACGGCGGCACGGTGTGGCTGGGCCACCTGAAGGAGAACGCCAAGGCCGCCGGGCACGACGCGCGCGAAGTGCGCCGCGACGAGCGCAACTCGGTCGCGCTGGTGCGCCGCGGCGACGGCGTCACCGGCAACGTGCGCGTGGACGGCAGGCTCTACCGCATCCGCCCGCTCGCCGACGGCACCCACGCGGTGGTCGAAGTCGACGAAAGCCGCATGCCGCCGGATCACCCGCTGGGCTATCGCGACTCCGACCTGCCGCAGATCGACATGCGCGCGGCGAGCCGGGCGGCGAACGCCGCGGTCGGCCCCGCCGCGGTGGACCCGGGCGCGACCGCGACCATCCGCGTGCAGGTGGTCGCCACCAACCAGGCGGTGACCGCCTACGGCGGCGACATGCGCGCGCTGGTCGACCTGGCCATCGCCGAGAGCAACCAGGGCTACGCCAACTCGAATGTCGGCATCCAGCTGGAACTGGCCAACTACCGCACCGTCGAATACACCTCGGCCGGCGACGGCCACTTCACCGACGAAGAGCGCTTCGCCGATCCCGGCGACGGCTACATGGACGACATCCATGCCTCGCGCGACGCCAACGCCGCCGACGTCAGCGTGCTGATCATCGACGACGCCGGCAACTGCGGCCTGGCCCATTCGATCGGCTCGACCGCGGCGACCGCGTTCGCGACCGTGCACTACGACTGCGCCACCGGCTACTACAGCTTCGCCCACGAGATCGGCCATCTGCTGTCGGCGCGCCACGATCCCGCCGCCGACCCGACCAACACGCCCTACGCCTACGGCCACGGCTACCGTTACGAGCCGGCCGCCGGCAACAAGTGGCGCACGATCATGGCCTACGCCTGCAGCGGCGGCTGCCCGCGCCTGAACTACTGGTCGAACCCGGACGTGACCTACAACGGCATCGCCATGGGTACCGCCGACCGTAACCACAACCAGCGCGTGCTGGTGCAGACCAAGGCCGCGGTCGCGGCGTTCCGCGGCGCGCCGGGCGGCAACACCGCGCCGGTGGCGAACTTCGCGTCCTCGGCCAGCGGGCTGACGGTGAGCTTCACCGACAGTTCGACCGACAGCGACGGCAGCATCGCCTCGCGCAGCTGGGACTTCGGCGACGGCACCGCGTCGACCGCGACCAACCCGAGCAAGACCTACAGCGCGGCGGGCAGCTACACGGTCAAGCTGACGGTCACCGACAACGGCGGCGCCAGCAACACCAAGACCGCCACCGTCACGGTCAGCGCCAGCGGCGTGCAGACCTACACCAACGGCGCCGACGTCAACATCCCCGACAACAACGCCACCGGCGTCGCCAGTTCGATCGCGGTGTCGGGCCGCAGCGGCAACGCGCCGAGCAACGCCCAGGTCGCGGTCAACATCGTCCACACCTACCAGGGCGACCTGATCGTCGACCTGATCGCGCCGGACGGTTCGGTCTACAACCTGCACAACCGCACCGGCGGCAGCGCCGACAACATCAACCAGACCTACACCAGGAACCTGTCGAGCGAAGCGCTCAACGGGACCTGGAAGCTGCGCGTCGCCGATCGCGCCGCGCAGGACACCGGCTACATCAACAGCTGGAGCGTCACCTTCTGAGGCAACGCCTCGTCGAGCCCCGCCCAGGCGCCCAGTGCACGGCGCAGGGCAGGGGCCCGATCCGCGCTTCACGGCCGCAAGGCCGGCAACACCGCCCGGCGGCCCGCGCCGCCGGGCGCCCGCGCTGAGGGGAGCGCAACGCCATCGCCTCGTCCGGCTTCGCGCCGGACGGCGCAACGCGCCGACGCGGGCGGCCCGGACGCGGGCCGCCGCGGGCGCGGCCGCGCCCGGTCCCGCCTCGGACCGGTACGCGCGCCGCGCCGCCGCGGCGCGGATGGCGGCCTTACCGCCGCATCGACTCGCTCATCGCCCTGCCCATCGCGCCGCCGCCCGGCGGCGCCTACGCCGCATCTCATCTGATGGAGACCGATATGAAACGTATTTGCCTCAGCCTCGGCCTGCTCGCGCTGTCCGTCGGCACCGCGCTGGCGGCGCCGGCCCTGCGCCCGGCCGCGTTCGACCATGCCCGCCTGACCCGCGTCGACCGCATCGCCCTGCGCACCATGCCGGCGGTGGACGTCGCCAAGCTGCGCATCGAAGACGTCAAGCGCGAGCAACGCCGCGAGATCCCGCGCTTCGCCACCGCGCTGACCGCCGACATCGACACGCTCAAGGACGGCGTGTGGGAAGACCTCGACGCCGACACCGCGATCTGGCGCACCCGCATCGAATCCAAGGACGCGCTGTCGCTGAACTTCCATTTCGACAAGTTCAAGCTGCCGGCCGGCGCGCGCATGCTGATCTACCCGGCCGACCAGGCCCCGGCCTCGGCCGCCGGCCGCGTGCGCAGCTTCACCAGCGCCGACAACAACGCCCGCGGCGAGCTGTGGACGCCGGTGGTGCTGGGCGACGAAGCGGTGATCGAACTGGTGGTGCCCAAGGCCAAGCTCGGCGAGCTCAAGCTGCACCTGGCCAAGGTCAACCACGACTACGTCGGCTTCAGCGACCTGGTCAATGCGGTGAAGCGGCCGGGCGGCACGCCGGGCGCCTCGGGCAGCTGCGAGATCGACGTGGTCTGCCCCGAGGGCAACGGCTTTCGCGACATCGTCCGCGCGGTCGGCGCCTATTCCAAGGAAGGCACGATGTGGTGCACCGGTTCGCTGGTGAACAACACCGCCAACGACAAGAAGATGTACTTCCTCACCGCCAACCACTGCGGCATGACCAGCGCAGCGGCCAACAACTCGATGGTGGTGTACTGGAACTACCAGAACTCCACCTGCCGCGCGCCGGGTTCCGCCGCCAGCGGCAGCAACGGCGACGGCTCGCTGGCGCAGACGCAGACCGGCGCGACCCTGCGCGCGACCAACGCCGCCTCCGACTTCACCCTGCTCGAACTCAACACCCCGGCCAACTCGGCCTTCAACCTGTTCTGGGCCGGCTGGGACCGCCGCGACCAGGACTATCCGAACTCCATCGCCATCCATCACCCCAACGTCGCCGACAAGCGCATCAGCTTCTCCGACAGCGCTTCGCGCAAGACCGGCTACGGCGGCGCCGACTACAACCCGCCGACGGTGACCAACGGCACCCACTTGTTCGTGAAGTGGGGCGTCAACCGCGGCGTGACCGAGCCGGGTTCCTCGGGCTCGCCGCTGTACAGCCCGGACAAGCGCGTGATCGGCCAGTTGCACGGCGGCCCGTCGAGCTGCACCGTGCCGCAAGAACAGAAGGCCGACTACTACGGCCGCGTGTTCACCTCGTGGACCGGCGGCGGCAGCGCGGCTACGCGCCTGAGCGACTGGCTCGACGCGTCCGGCACCGGCGCGCAGTTCGTCGACGGCCTGGATTCGAGCGGTACGCCGGGCAACCAGGCGCCGGTGGCGAACTTCTCGTCCTCGGTCAGCGGCTTGACGGTGAGCTTCACCGACGGCTCGACCGACAGCGACGGTTCGATCGCCTCGCGCAGCTGGAACTTCGGCGACGGCACCACCTCCA
>NZ_FNPT01000043.1 GCF_900107375.1 Lysobacter sp. yr284 | reverse complement strand
GGCGTTGAGTTCGGCGTAGCTCAGCTGGGCGTCTTCGCCGACGACGGCGAGCGCCTGCGGCGTACGCGCGGCCTGTTGCTCGAACAGTTCGGGAACGGTCGCGGCCGCAAGCGGTTGCGCGGTGTCGTTCCACTCGCCGAGCAGTTGCCGGCGCGCCGGGGCATCGAGCAGTTCCAGCCGGCCCACGCGCTGCTGCAGATCGCCGGCGAAGGCTTCCAGGATGCGCTCGTAGCACTGCTCGATGCGCTCGATCTGCGCTTCGTCGAACAGGTCGGGGCGATAGCTGATGCGCAGGTGCAGGCGTTCGCCCGGCGCCAGCAGCAGGCCGAGCGGATAATGCGACATGTCGCCGCCGCGGCCGCCTTCGGCCAGGCGCACGCGCAGCGAGCCGGGTTCGTCGTTGTCGAGGAAGCGCCGGTCCTCGGCGTCGAACTGGTAGTTCTCGAACACCAGCAAGGTATCGAACAAGGGCGGGTGGCCCAACTCGGCCAGCAGTTCGGTCAGGCCCAGGTGATGCGCGCCGAGCAGGCGCGACTGGCCGTCCTGCAGCCCGTCGAGCAGTTCGCCCAGGCTGCGCGCGTTGTCGATGCGCAGGCGCAGCGGCAGGGTGTTGACGAACAGGCCGACCATGCGCTCCATGCCGGCCAGTTCGGGCGGGCGGCCGGACACGGTGATGCCGAAGCACACATCCTGTTGGCCGGTGGCCTGCGCCAGCAACAAGGCCCAGGCGCCTTGCAGCAGGGTGTTGATGGTCAGGCCGCGGCGGCGCGCCTGCGCCTCCAGCCGGGCGGTGAGTTCGGGCGAGAAATCGCGGCGGCGCGTGCGCGGCACCACCGGCTGCGCGCCGGCCTGCGGCGCCACAAGGCAGGGCTGGCCGAAGCCTTGCAAGGCCTCGCGCCACGCGGCGAGCGCGGCCGGCCGATCCTGCGCGGCGATCCAGCGCAGATAGTCGGCATACGGCGCGACCGCGGGCAGGGACGCGGCCCCGGCGCGTGCGTGGTACAGGTTGAACAACTCCTGCAGCAACACCGGCACCGACCAGCCGTCGAGCAGGATGTGGTGGTGGGTGAAGACGAGCCGGTGGTCGTGTTCGTCCAGGCGCACCAGGCTGAAGCGCAGCAGTTGCGCCTGCGCCGGGTCGACCGGCCGCTCCAGGTCTTCGCGCAGGACGTCGTGCAACGCCTGCTCGCGCCGATCCGCGGGCACCGCGCCCAGATCGCGGCGCTGCCAGCACAGCGACGGCGTGCGCGGCAGCAACTGCACCGGCGGCTGCGCGTCGAGCTGGACGAAGGCCGCGTCCAGGTGCGGATAACGCGACAACACCTCGCCCGCGGCGCGCTCCAGCGCGGCGGCGTCCAGCGGGCCGTCCAGCGCGAACACCATCTGCACCAGATAGGCGTCGGCCGCGTCGTGGTCGTACAGCGCGTGGAACAGCATGCCCTGTTGCAGCGGCGCCAGCGGCAGGATGTCGGCCAGCGGCCGCGCCGCTTCCAGGCGCGCGATGGTGTCCGGGTCGAGCCGCAGCAGCGACAGGTCCGACGGGGCGAGGCCGACCGCCTCGCCGCGCGCCGCGTACGCGGCCAGCGCCTGCAGGCAATCGAACCATTCTTGCGCCAGCGCCTGGATGTCGCCGGCGTCGAACAGTTCGCCGGCATACGACCAGGCCGCGACCAGCTCGGTGCCGTCGGCGCGGTCGAACACGATGCTGTCGAGGGTGAGCGCGTGGCTCAGCGGACGGTCCGCATCGTCGCCGCCGCCGAAGCGGTCCTGTTCGCCGTGCGCGGCGCCGGCGAAGCGGCCCAGGTAGTTGAACGCCAGTTGCGCGGCCGGTGCGGCGCGCAATTCGGCGTCGCCAGCCAGATGGCGCAGCAGGCCGTAGCCCAGGCCGTGGTCCGGAATCGCGCGCAATTGCTCCTTGACCCGCTGTAGCGCGCGGCCGAGGTCGGCGCCGCCGGCGACGGCGCGGTCGGGTTCGAGCGTGCCCGGATCGAGCGCGACCGGATACAAGCTGGTGAACCAGCCGACCGTGCGCGAGAGATCGACGTCGTCGAACACGTCCTCGCGGCCGTGGCCTTCGACTTCGAAGCGCACCGCCGATCCGGCCTGCGCGTCGCGCCGATGCCGCCACCCTGCCACTGCGAGCGCGAACGCGGTCAGCAGCACTTCGTTGGTGCTGGCGCGCAACGCGGCTGGGACTTCGCCGAGCAGGCGCGCGACGACGTCGCCGCCGAGCCGCAGGCGCAGTTCGCGCCGCGTCGCCACGGTGTCGCGGGCCGGATCGAGCGGGCGTGCGCCGAGCAGCGGATCGGGCGTGGCCGCGATGCCGCGCCACAGCGCCCGTTCCTCGGACCGGCGCGGCGCGCCGGCGTCCTGGGTCAACAGCTCGGCCCAGCGCCGCAGCGACGTTCCGACCGGGTCCAGCGCCGGCGGCCGGCCGGCGCGCGCGGCCTGCCAGGCCTGCTCCAGATCGGGCAGCAGGATGCGCCACGACACGCCGTCGATGGCGAGGTGATGGACGATCAGGCACAGGCGGCCGGGCCGCTCGGTGCCGCGGTCGCTCCACACCGCCTGCAGCAGCCGGCCTTGGTCGGGATCGAGCCGCGCCAGCGCGTCGGCCGCGGCGTGATCGAAGCGGCGCGCGTCGGCGTCGGTATCGCTGTCGGTTTGCTCGATCCGGGTCAGGCAGGACGCGGCGTCCACCGCGCCGACGGGCGCGATCGACGCCTGATGGCGGCCGTCGCGCGAGACCAGGCGCAGGCGCAGCGCGTCGTGGCGGTCGAGCAGGGCCTGCAGGGCGGCGACCATCGCCGCTTCGCCGATGCCCGCGGGCACGTCGATCCGCTGCGACTGGTGCAGCCGCGCGAGCGGCCCGCCGTGTTCGACGAATGCGCGCATGATCGGCAGCAACGGCAGCTCGCCGATCGCCCGATCGGCGGCTTGGGCGGCGGCCCGGTCCGGACCGGCCGATGCCGGCGTCGCCGCCTCGCGCGCGCCCAGTTCCGCCGCCAGCGCTTCGATCTTCGGATGCTTGAAAATGTCGCGCGGCGCCAGCGGCAGGCCGCGCTTGCGCGCGCTGCTTACCAGGCGGATCGCGCTGATGCTGTCGCCGCCGCGCTCGAAGAAACTGTCGTCGATGCCGACGTCGGCCAGCCCCAGGACCTGCGCGAACAGCTCGCACAGGAGCGTTTCGCGCGCATCGCGCGGCGCGCGCGCGCTGCCGCCCTGGAAGTCCGGCGCCGGCAGCGCCTTGCGGTCGATCTTGCCGTTGCCGGTCAACGGCAGCGCCGGCAACGCCACCAGCGCGGCCGGCAGCATGTAGGAGGGCAGGCGTTGGGCCAGTCGCTGCTGCACGTCCGCGCTGTCGAGCGCATCGGTCGCCAGGTACGCCACCAGTTGCTTCTGCCCGGCGTGGTCTTCGCGCACGACGACCGCGGCGTCGGCGAAGCCGAGTTCGGCCAGCGCCGCTTCGATCTCGCCCAGTTCGATGCGGTAGCCGCGGATCTTGACCTGTTGGTCGATGCGGCCGAGGTATTCGAGTTCGCCGTCGGCGCGCCAGCGCGCCAGGTCGCCGGAGCGGTACATGCGCTGGCCGGGCGCGAACGGATTGGCGACGAAGCGCTCGGCGGTCAGGCCGGGGCGGTGCAGGTAACCGCGCGCCAGGCCGTCGCCGGCGATGTACAGCTCGCCGGCGGCGCCGACGACTTGCGGTCGCAGGTTCGCATCGAGTACGTACAGCTGGGTGTTCCAGATCGGACGGCCGATGGCGACGCCGCCGGCCGCATCTTCGTCCGCGCGCGCCTGGTAGACGCAGCAGCCGACGGTGGCCTCGGTCGGCCCGTATTCGTTGAGCAGGCGGACCTGCGGATGGTGCTGCTGCCAGTAGGCCAGATCGGCCTGCATCAAGGCCTCGCCGCCGAGCAACAGCGCCCGCGCCGGCGCCGGCGCGCCCGCTTCGAGCTGGGCGTTGAGCAATTTGAGGTGCGCGGGGGTGAGTTTGAGCAACTCGTAGCCGCCCGCGGGCAATTCGGCGATGAGCCGGGAAAAATCGCCGTCGAGCGCGGCCAGGGTCAGCGGCTGGCCCGCCAGCAACGGGCCGAACAACACGGTGACGCTGCCGTCGAACGCGGCCGACAGCGTGGTCGCCGAGCCGTTGCCTTCGCCGTTGAAATAGGCGTGACCGCTCCAGGCGAAGTAGTGCGCGGCGGAGCGGTGCGAGACCATCACGCCCTTGGGCTTGCCGGTCGAGCCGGAGGTGTAGATCACATAGGCCGGATGCAGCAGCTGCAGCGGGCGCGTGCGGTCGGCGTCGCCGGGGTCGTCGCTGCGGCTGTCGGCCAGGCGTCGCTGAAGCTCGGCCGCATCGAGCGCGCACAGCGGCGCGGTCGCGGCGAACAGGCCGGCGAATTCATCGCGGGTGATCACCCGCACCGGGCGCGCGTCCTCGATCACCACCGCCAGGCGCTCGGGCGGATTGCCGAGGTCGAGCGGCAGATAGGCGGCGCCGGCCTTGACCACGGCCAGCAGGGCCACGATCAGGTCCAGCGACGGCGGCAGCGCGACCGCGACCACCGACTCCGGGCCCGCGCCGTCGGCGATCAGCAGGTGCGCCAGGCGGTTGGCGCGCTGGTTGAGTTCGGCGAAGTCGAGCCGGTGCGGGCCGAAGATCGCCGCCACCGCTGTCGGCGTGCGCGCGACCTGGGCCTCGAACAGCGCCGGCAGGGTCGCCGCGTCGAACGGCTGCGCGGTCGCGTTCCACTCCTGCAACAGGCGCCGGCGTTCGCCGGCGTCCATCAGTTCGATGGCCTCGATCGGCTGGCCGGCATCGGCGACGACCGCGCGCAGCAGCCGCTCGAAGCGATGGGCGAACGACTGCGCGGTGGCCTCGTCGAACAGGTCGGTAGCGTATTCGACGAAGCCGCGCAGGCCGGCCGGGCGGCCGTCGGCGTGCTCGTGTTCGGCCAGTTCGAAGCTGAGGTCGAACTTCGCGGTCGGCATGTCGAACAGCTGCTCGCGGCTTTGCAGCCCCGGCAACTGCAGGCGATGGCCCTGGGCTTTCTGCAAGACCAGCATCACCTGGTACAGCGGGTGGTGCGACAGCGAGCGCTGCGGGCTCAGCGCGTCGACCACGTGCTCGAACGGCAGCTCCTGGTGTTCGTACGCGGCCAGGTCGGTCGTGCGCACGCGCGCGAGCAATTCGTCGAAACGCGGATTGCCCGAGGTGTCCGCACGCAGCACCAGCGAATTGAGGAACAGCCCGACCAGCCCGTCCAAGGCCGGGTCGGCGCGGCCTGCGACCGAGCTGCCGATCGGAATATCGGTGCCCGCGCCGAGGCGGGTCAGCAAGGCCGCCAGCGCGGCGTGCAGCACCATGAACAAGGTGCAGTCGTGCCGCTGCGCCAGCGCCCGCAGGCGGGCGTGCAGTTCGCCGTCGAGGTTCCACAGCAGGTGTTGGCCGCGATAGCTGATCTCGGCAGGGCGCGGACGGTCGGTGGGCAGGCTCAGCTGTTCGGGCAGATCGGCCAGGGCTTGCCGCCAGTACGCCATCTCGCGCGCGTGGGTGCTGTCCGGATCGCGCGGGTCGCCGAGCGCGGCGCGTTGCCACTGGCTGTAGTCCGCGTACTGCACCGGCAGCGGCTGCCAGTCCGGCGCGCGCTGCTGCAGCCGCGCGGCGTAGGCGCTGGACAGATCGCCGGTCAGCGGCGACAGCGAGGCGCCGTCGCCGGCGATGTGGTGCAGCAGCAACAGCAACACGTGGCGGTCGGCGCCGATCCGGAACACGCTGGCGCGCAGCGGCAGTTCGCGGCTCAAGTCGAAGGGACGCATCACCGCGGCGTCGAGCGCGGCTTGCAGGTCCGCTTCGGCGAGATCCACCCTTTCCAGTTCGACTTCGGCCTGCGCCAGCACCTGCTGGCTGGCGCGGTCGGACGCGGGGAAAATGGTGCGCAGGCTTTCGTGGCGCTGGACCAGGTCGTTCAGCGCTGCGTGCAGGGCCGGAACCTGCAACGGGCCGTCCAGGCGCGCGGTCAGCGGGATATGGTAGGTCGCGCTCGGCCCCTGCAGCTGGTGCATGAACCACAACGTGCGCTGCGCGTGCGACAGCTCCAGCCGCTGCGGCCGCGGCAGCGGTCGCAGCGGCGGACGTTCGCTGCGGGCCGCGCGCAGCCGCCGGGCCAATGCAGCCGGCGTGCGCGCTTCGAACACATCGCGAATCGAGACTTCGGCCTGCAGCCGCGCGCGGATCGAGGCGATCAGGCGCAGCGCCAGCAGCGAATGGCCGCCGAGTTCGAAGAAATTGTCGTCCGCGCCGGTTTCCTCCAGCCCCAGCGCCTCGGCGAACAAGGCCGTCAGCGCGGTTTCTTCCGGCGTGGCCGGCGCGCGTCGCGCGGCCGAGACGAAGGTCGGCGCGGGCAGCGCCTTGCGGTCGAGCTTGCCGTTGGCGTTGAGCGGCAGCGCGTCGAGGGCGACGAACGCGGCCGGCAGCATGTAGTCGGGCAGGCGCTGGCCGAGCTGCGCGCGCAGTTGGGCGACGTCCAGCTCGGGCGCGACCACATAGGCCACCAACTGCGCCAGACCGTTGCCGTCCTCGCGCGCGACCACCACGTTCTGGGCGAACCCGGCCAGCGCGAGCGCGGCCTCGATCTCGCCCAGCTCGATGCGCAGGCCGCGGATCTTGACCTGATGGTCGGTACGGCCGAGGTACTCGAGCTGACCGTCGGCGCGCCAGCGCGCCAGGTCGCCGGTGCGGTACATGCGCTGGCCGGGGGTAAACGGGTTGGCGATGAAACG
>NZ_FNPT01000014.1 GCF_900107375.1 Lysobacter sp. yr284 | reverse complement strand
CTGTAGGAGCGGCGCGAGCCGCGACCGCGACAACGCAACTACGACGAAACTTTCACCGCATCTGCGCTGGCGCGGTCGCGGCTTGCGCCGCTCCTACAGGGGGCGTGCCGCGGTGGGTTCTGCCTTTGGGTGTTCGTACGTGCGATGACAAGCGAACATCAAGGGCTTCCGTCCGCAAGCGGCCGGGTCACTTTCTTTGTCCAAAGCAACAAAGAAAGTAACCAAAGAAAGTGCTTTTTCTTTTTTGGATTCAAGGGCCCTTGTTGCTGCCCGGGGCGCGGGGCCGCGCCATAAGGGGCATCCTGCCCCATGGCGCGCGTGCGCATCCATGCGCACGCCCTGCGGGGCTGCGAGACGTGTGCTTCGCGTGGGGTTGCGTCCGAGCGAACGACAACGGCAATGGCAATGGCAATGGCAACGGCAACGGCAACGGCAACGGCTAGATTTTTTGGGTTCCGGCCTTCGCCACATCAACGGCCGGACAAGGCAGAACATCGCTCCGCCACCAAAACGCAAAGCGGCGCGGGCCTTCGCCCGCGCCGCTTGCGTGCGGCTGCGCTGCGGCGACGCTTACGCCGTCGCGGCGCGCCGGTGGAAGCCCAGCGCGTAGAACAGCACGGTCAGCAGCACCAGGAACGCCGGGCCGACGATCAGCGCCACCCGGGTGTCGGGGAAGTACGCCATCAGCCCGATCACCAGCACCAGGAACGCCAGCGCGATCCACGAACCGACCGGGAACATCGGCGCCTTGAACGCCAGCGCATCGCGTTCGGCCGGGCTCAAGCGCGCGCGGAACTTCATGTGCGCCACCAGGATCACGCCCCAGGTCCAGATCGCGCCGAAGGTGGCGATGGAGGTCACCCACACGAACACCTTGGCCGGGGCCAGATAGTTCGCCGCCACGCCGAACAGCAGCGCCACCACCGACACCAGGATCGCCGCGCGCGGCACGCCGCCGGGCGAGGTGCGCGCGAACAGCGCCGGCGCCTGCTTCTGCTGGGCCAGGTTGTAGAGCATGCGGCCGGTGCTGAAGATGCCGCCGTTGCACGAGGACAGCGCGGCGGTCAGGACCACGAAGTTGATGATGCCGGCGGCCTCGCGGATGCCCAGGCGCTCGAAGGTCTGCACGAACGGGCTGCCGGTGGTGCCCAGTTCGTTCCACGGGTACAGCGACAGGATCACGAACAGCGCGCCTACATAGAAGATCACGATCCGCCAGAACACCGAGTTGATCGCATCGGGGATCGACTTGGCCGGGTTGGCCGCCTCGCCCGCGGTCAGGCCGATCATCTCCACGCCCAGGTAGGCGAACATCACCATCTGCAGCGACATCAGCACGCCCTGCGCGCCGTTGGGGAAGAAGCCGCCGTGCGCCCACAGGTTGGAGATGCCGATGGCCACGCCGTTGTTGCCCAGGCCGAACACGATCATCGCCAGGCCGCCGAGGATCATCGCGACGATGGTCACCACCTTGATCATCGCGAACCAGAACTCGAACTCGCCGTAGGCCTTGACCGTGATCAGGTTGACCGAGCCCATCGCCACCAGCGCGGCCAGCGCCCACGCCCATTGCGGCGAACCGGGGAACCAGACCTGCATGTACACGCCGACCGCGGTGATCTCGGCCACGCAGGTCACCAGCCACAGGAACCAGTAGTTCCAGCCGGTCAGATAGCCCGACAGCGGGCCGAGGTAGTCGCGCGCGTAGCGGCTGAAGGAACCGGCGACCGGGTTGTGCACGGCCATCTCGCCGAGCGCGCGCATGATGATGAAGATCGCACCGCCGCCGAGCAGGTAGGCCAGCAGGATGCCGGGGCCGGCGAGCTTGATCGCGTTGGCCGAGCCCAGGAACAGGCCGACGCCGATCGCGGCGCCCAGCGCCATCAGGCGGATGTGGCGCTCGCTGAGGCCGCGGTGGAGTTGCTGGTGGTCGTTGGGCATCCGCGGTGGCTCCGGCTGCGGTCCGGCGCGACGACCGCGCTGCGCTCAACGCGGCCGGGCCGGGACCGCCGCAGCATACTCCGCGGGTTGGGTATACGGCAGGGTTCGGATGGGATGGGGGCCCGGCGCTGGAGAGCCCCTCTCCCGCTTGCGGGAGAGGGGTTGGGGCGAGCGCGCGCGTCGATCGGCTACAGCGCCACACTCAGCTCTTGAGCTTGTACCCCGTGCGGAAAATCCACCACACCGCCACCAGGCACAGCACCATGAACCCCGCCGTCATCCCCACGCTGAGCCCGATGTCCACGTCCGACTTGCCGTAGAAGCTCCAGCGGAACCCGTTGACCAGGTACACCACCGGATTGAACAGCGACACCGAGCGCCAGAACGGCGGCAGCATGTCGATGGAATAGAAGCTGCCGCCGAGGAACGTCAGCGGCATCACGATCATCATCGGGATCATCTGCAGCTTCTCGAACCCGTCCGCCCACACGCCGATGATGAAGCCGAACAGGCTGAAGGTGACCGCGGTCAGCACCAGGAAGGCCACCATCCACAGCGGGTGCACGATCTCGAAGTCGACGAAGAACCGCGCGGTGATCAGCATCAGCGTGCCCAGGATCACCGACTTGGTCGCCGCCGCGCCGACGTAGCCGCAGATCGCCTCGATGAACGACACCGGCGCCGACAGCAGTTCGTAGATCGTGCCCGACCACTTGGGCAGGTAGATGCCGAATGACGCGTTGGAGATGCTCTCGGTCAGCAGCGACATCATGATCAGGCCCGGCACGATGAAGGCCGCGTAGCTGACCCCGCCGATCTCGACCATGCGCGAGCCGATCGCCGAGCCGAACACGATGAAGTACAGCGACGTCGACAGCACCGGCGTGGCGATGGACTGCATCAGGGTGCGGAAGGTGCGGTGCATCTCGAAGAAATAGATCGCCTTGATCGCATGCAGGTTCATGCCCGCGCCTCCGTCGCCGCGCGCGGCTTCTTGACCAGGCTGACGAAAATCTCTTCCAGCGAGCTCTGCTCGGTCCGCAGGTCCTTGAACTCGATTCCGAGCTCGGCCAAGCGCTTCAGCAGCGCGGCGATGCCGGTGTCCTCGGCCTGGGCGTCGAAGGTGTAGACCAGTTCGTTGCCGCCGGCCGACAGCGCCAGCGCGTCGCCGGCCAGTCCCGCCGGCAGCGCGGCCAGCGGCGCCTGCAGCTGCAGGGTCAGCTGCTTCTTGCCGAGCTTGCGCATCAGCGCGCGGGTGTCCTCGACCAGCACGATCTCGCCCTTGTCGATCACCCCGACCCGGTCGGCCATTTCCTCGGCCTCCTCGATGTAGTGCGTGGTCAGGATGATGGTGACGCCGTTGTCGCGCAGGCGCGAGACCATCGCCCACATCTCGCGGCGCAGCTCCACGTCGACGCCGGCGGTGGGCTCGTCGAGGAACAGGATGCGCGGCTCGTGCGAGAGCGCCTTGGCGATCAGCACGCGCCGCTTCATGCCGCCGGACAGGGCCATGATCTTCTCGCCGCGCTTGTCCCACAGCGCCAGCTCGCGCAGCAGTTTTTCCAGGTAGGCCGGATCGGGCGCCTTGCCGAACAGGCCGCGGCTGAAGCGGACCGTGTCCCACACCGTCTCGAACGCATCGGTGTGCAGTTCCTGCGGCACCAGCCCGATCGCCGCGCGCGCGGCGCGGTAGTCGCGCACGATGTCGTGGCCGTCGGCCAGCACCCGGCCCTCGCCGGGATTGACGATGCCGCAGACGATGCTGATCAGGGTGGTCTTGCCGGCGCCGTTGGGGCCGAGCAGGGCGAAGATCTCGCCGCGGCGGATGTCCAGGTCGATGCGCTTGAGCGCCTGGAAACCGCCGGCGTAGGTCTTGGTCAGGCCCTGGATCGACACGATGGCGTCGGCGGCGGGCGCGGGGGAAGCGGGGGTCTGTGGCGGCATGGCGGCTCCGCGGTCGCCGCGCGCGGCGCGGCTGTGGAGGTGGCGCGGCGCCGGGAGCGGCGCGGCGAAAGACGGTCGGTAACGGTAGAGACCGGGCGCTGCGATGGTAACGGCGCCGGCGCGCGCGGCGCGTGTGGGTAACGCCGCACGGATGGAACAGTGCGGGCGCGCTGCGACGGCCGCCAGGGTGGTTTGTCAGGCGCTCAAGGCGATGTCGCCGCCGCGGCAGGCGGCCGCGGCGGCGTACGCCGCTCAGCGCTCGGCGAGGTAGGCGTCCAGGCGTTCGAACGAATCGCTCCAGCCCGGCACCGTGCCCATGTCCTGCGCCAGTTCGCACTCCTCGCGGTCGGGGAACACGATGGCCACGGTCAGCAGGGTCTCCTCGGGGCCTTGTTCGGCGAAATCGACGGTAACTTCCGAGGGCTGCGGCGGGCGCTCGTCGTCCCAGTCGTCGGTGTAGACCAGCCGGTCCGGCTCGAGGATCTGCCGGTACACGCCCTTGATCGGATACTCGGCGCCGTCGGGGCCGACCATGCAGATGCGGAACTGCCCGCCGACGCGCACGTCCATCTCGCGCACCACGCTGCGAAAGCCGTGCGGGCCCCACCAGCGGGCGACGTGGACAGGATCGGTCCAGGCCAGGAACGCCAGGTCGCGCGGGGCGTGGATGATGCGTTGCAGGGTGATGCTGCGCTCTTCGATACGGTGGGTCGTGCGCGCGGGCGCCACCGCGAGCGTGCTGGAACCGTCGGACGTCATGTCGGAACTCCTGAGCGAGGAAACGCCGCGCCGCGGCCCCCGACGCTGCGAAGCCGGGGCGAACCGAAGCCGGACGGCACGGACCGCAAATGGTTTGGATCGATCTTATGTAGAGCTGTGGTAGTTAACCGGTTGGGAAACTAGCGCCGGGGCCACGCTCCGTCAAGGCAGCGGGCCACAGCATGCATACCCGCGTCCCAAGGCTTGAGACGCGAATCGGCGCGTCGGCGTTGCAACGCCTCAGGCGCCCGGCGCCGGGCGCCGCGGCCGCTTGGGCCCGGGCGCGGAATGGCGGCCCTGGTCGGCGTCGAGGCGGTCGATCCAGCCCGCGCGCGAACCGGCGAAGGCATCGGCGTAGGGCACGTACGGCTTGATGTCGAGCACCGGCGTGCCGTCGAGCAGGTCGACCCCGCGCAGCACCAGCGCGCCCTCTTCCACCGCCACCAACTCCACCGCCGACAGCCCCAGCGGATTGGGCCGGTGCGGCGAACGCGTCGCCAGCACCCCGCGCTTGGGCCCGCCGCGCGGCGGCTTGACCTGCGCGTTCCAGCCCTGGCTGCGGTGGAACGCGAAGATCAGCCAAATCCGCTCGAACCCGGCCAGGTCGGCGTACGCCGCCGGCGGCAGGTCGGCGACGAACTCCAGCCGCGCCTGCACCGCCGCGCCGCTTTCGGTCCCGGCCACCACCGTCGACTGGTGCGGCGCGTCGATGCGCTGGGCGTAGGGCGAGCGCAGGTAGGCGATGGGGCGGCAGACGAACTCGGCGGACATGGGCGGGACGGCTTCGGTGGGAGGGCTGCTTTTATGGGAAGGGCTGCTTTTTGTGGGAAGCGCTGCTTTTTTTGTGGGAGGGACTGCCTTTGTGGGAGGGACTTCAGTCCCGACGCTTTCCGCCCAGCCCCGGACATAGTCCCATGCAGCGCCTCGCCAGCGGAAACCGAAGCGTCGGGCTGAGGCCCCTCCCACAAAGGCCGCGTCCCCCGGCACTCGCCCCGGCAACTGAACCCGCATGCGTTTTGTCACTGCATGACGCTGCGCCCACGGCGCTATCCTGCGCAGCGAACGCCCGCCCCGCTGCCGAGGTCCCGATGAAATTCCTGGTGATGATCTACAACGACGATTCGCTGATCGAAGCCCTGCCCGACGGCGAGTACGCGACCATGATGCGCGGCTGCATCCGCCACGCCGACCAGATGCGCGAGAGCGGCCAGCTGGTCGATTCGCAGATGCTGGCGCCGCCGGCGCAGGCGGTGTCGCTGCGCACCCGCGGCGGCCGCACCACCTTCATGGACGGCCCCTTCGCCGAGGCCAAGGAATATCTGGGCGGTTTCAACCTGATCGAGGCGGCGGACATGGACGAGGCCGTGCGCATCGCCCAGGAGTTCCCGTGGAGCCGTACCGGCCGGATCGAGGTGCGCCCGGTCGCCGATTTCGAAGCGGTGCGCCAACACTTCGACGCCTGAGCGGGCCGGCGGCGCGCGCGCCGCCGACCCCATGGCGCCGACACGGACGTTGATGGCGATACCTGCCGCGGCCGCCGGCCGCGACGCCCTCGCCCGGACCACAAGGACGACCCCATGAAATCGCTGTTCGCCGCGGCGCTGTCCGCCGCCGCCCTGCTCGCCCTGGCGGCCCCGGCTGCCGGCCGCGCCGCCACCCCGGCCGAGCCGGCCCGGCCCGCCGCCGCCGCCGCCGCCGCCGCCCTCAAGCCGTTCGCCAGCGAAGGCGACTTCCGCCGCGCGATGGCGCGCCTGGTCAAGCCCGGCGCCAACCGCCGGCACTCCCCGCCGCCGCCCGCCCCGGACGCGCCCGCCGCGCCGGCGCAGTCGGCCCAGGCGCCGATCACACTGAGCAGCAACGCTCTGGAATCGATCACGGTCACCGGCTCGCGCATCGAGTCGCCGTCCATCGAGTCGCCGTCCGCCGACACCATCACCAACGTCCAGACCCAGGGCGTGGACGAAGGCGACATCGTCAAGAAACAAGGCGACCACCTGATCGTCCTGCGCCGCGGCCGTTTGTTCGTGCTCGACACCGGCGGCGACCGCCTGCGCGCGGTGTCGTCCATCGACGCCTTCGCCCCCGGCTCCGATCCCGCCGACACCTGGTACGACGAGATGCTGGTCGCCGACGGCACCGTGGTGGTGATCGGCTACAGCTACGGCCGCGGCGGCACCGAGATCGGCCTGTTCGACCTGCAGGCCGACGGCGGCCTGCGCTATCGCGCCACCTACCAGCTGCGCAGCAGCGACTATTACTCGGCCCGCAACTACGCCAGCCGCCTGATCGGCAAGACCTTGATCTTCTACGCGCCGATGTCGCTGGACGACTACGAAGCCGAGCAGCCCGGCGCGCACCTGCCGGCGCTGCGCCACTGGCGGCCCGGCGCGACGCCGGCCGACTTCCGCCGCATCCTGCCGGCCACCGCGATCTACGCCAGCCCCGGCCAACTCGACCCCGGCGACGTCGCGTTGCACGCGGTGACCCAGTGCGAACTCGGCGGCCCGCGCATGCGCTGCCGCTCCGCCGCGGTGCTCGGCCCGGACAGCCGCACGTTCTACGTGTCCGAGGACGCGGTCTACGTCTGGACCTCGCGCGACCCCGATCCCGACCGCCCCGGCCAGCCCAACGCCGCCGTGTTCCGCATGCCGCTCGACGGCCGCCCGCCCAGCGCGCTGCGCGCCAGCGGCGCGCCGGTCGACCAGATGTCGTTCCTGCAGCGCGACGGCTGGCTCAACGTGCTGGTCGGCAACGACGCCGAAGGCGAGGCGATGTGGGCGTCGCGCACGCGCACCGGCGACCTCGCGCTGCTGCGCGTGCGCCTGAGCGAGTTCGGCGACGGCCGCGGCATCGCCCGCCGCGCCGCCTACCGCCCGCTGCCGCAGGCCAACGTCTACGATTACGACCTGCATGCGCGCTTCATCGGCGACTGGCTGGTGTTCGGCTTCGGCGGCTACTGGGGCGACAAAGACGACGTCGACGTGAAGCGGGCCTATGCCCTGCGCTACGCCCGGCGCGAGCCGCCGTCGGTGTTGCGGCTCCGCCACGCGGTCGAGCGCGTCGACGCGCTGGGCCAGGACGCGATCCTGATCGGCACCGACCGCGACGACGAAGAACAGGTCGGCACTCGCGCGTTGCATTTCACCAGCGTGCGCCTGGGCGCCGCACCGCGCGTGGCCGGCCACTACCTGCAAACCGACGCGGTCCAGGGCGACGACCGCAGCCACGGCTTTTTCTATCGCCCCGAAGACGCCGACAACGGCCTGCTGGGGCTGCCGGTGATCGGCGCCGGCGACGCCGACGGCGGCAATGCCCGCGTATTGTTCCTGCGCAACCGGCGCCTGAACCTGAGTGCGGCCGGCGCGCTGGCCGCCGGCGCCGGCGCCGCCCGGCGCCGCGACGACGGTTGCGTGGTCAGCTGCGTGGACTGGTACGGCGACGCCCGCCCGATCTTCGCCGGCACCCGCGTCTACGCCCTGCTCGGCTACGAGTTGGTCGAGGGCCGGCGCGACGGCGGCCGCATCGTCGAACGGCGGCGGGTGGACTTCTCCCCGCGCGCCAAGGTCGCGCCCTGAGCCGGCCGCGCTGACCGCTTCGCGTCCCCCACTGCGTTGACGCGCAGACGGGGGACGCGATGAAACCGATCCACGCACGGCGCCGGCGCGCCGCACTGGCCGCTGCGCTCGCACTGCTCGCCGCCACGCCGCTGGCCGCGTCCGCGCACGGCGGCGGCCTGGACAAACACGGCTGCCACCACGACCGCAGCAACGGCGGCTACCACTGCCATCGCGGCGGCGCGGCGGCGCCGGGCGCGGCAGCGCTGGCGGACCAGGGCCGCACCGGGCTGCGACCGCCGGACCGGCACGGCGCCCGCCCGACGCCGGCCGGCGCCGGCGCCGGGCACAACGCGCGCGGCGACGCCGTCTATGGCAACTGCGCCGCGGTCCGAGCCGCCGGCGCGGCGCCGCTGCTGCGCGGCGAACCGGGCTATTCGCGCCGGCTGGACCGCGACGGCGACGGCCGCGCCTGCGAATGATCCGGCCGCGCACGGCCCCAGGAGCGGTCGCGGCGAACATCGTGAACTGTCGCCAACACCGCCCCGGCCGCACTGGCCTGGGGCGCGCGGCAGGCGGAGAATCGGTGCCGAACCCTTTCCCGGAGAGCGCCATGAAACTCCGAACCGCCTGGCTGGCCCTGGCCGCCGCCGCCGTGCTGGCGAGCGGCGCCGCCGGCGCCAAGTCCCGTACCGTCACCGATCCCGACGCCCCGCGCGCCCTGCCCGAACAAGGCCCGGTCAGCGTGCGCTGGGAGAACCCCGAGCAGTTCACCGAGATCCGCCAGAGCCGCAACCGCTTCGACGCGCGCCGCGGCAACTGGGTCGAACAGATCGCCCAGCACGTGCGCAAGCGCGGCGAACGCGAACTGGCGCCCGGCCAGCGCTTGGCGGTGGACATCACCAACATCAAGCGCGCCGGCGACTACGAGCCTTGGCACGGCCCGCAGTTCGACGACACCCGCTTCGTCCGCGACATCTACCCGCCGCGCATCGACCTCAAGTTCACCCTCACCGACGCCAACGGCCAGGTGATCGGACAGGGCGAGCGCGCCCTGCGCGACCTCAGCTTCCTGATGGGCCCGCGCAGCGCCAGCGACAGCGACCCGCTGCGCTACGAGAAGCGGCTGATCGACGACTGGATGAACCGCGAGTTCAAGGCCGACGCGCGCAGCGCGGCGCGGTGACGCTCGCCGGTCGCTGAAACAAGGGCGTCGGGCCTGAAGGCCCTCCCACGAAAAGCCCCGCAATCGCGGGGCTTTTCTTTTCCTGAGGAAGGCACCGCTCCTATGGGAGGAATCGCTCCTGTGGGAGGGACTTCAGTCCCGACGCCTTGCGCTCAGATCGCCGGCTCCCTCAACCCAGGGCCTCGCCCGGCTGCGCATTGGCGTCCATGTAGAAGATCTCCCAGGTGTTGCCGTCCAGGTCGTCGTAGGCGCGCTGGTACATGAAGCCGTAGTCCTTCGGCTCGTGCGCCTTGGCCCCGGCCGCGACCGCCTTGTCCACCAGCGCATCGACCTCCTCGCGGCTGCCCACCGGCAGCGCCACCAGGGTCTGCACCTGGCGCTGCGGATCGATCAGTTCCTTCTGGGTGAAGGTCTGGAAGAACGGCCGCACCAGCAGCATCGCGAACAGGTTCTCGCCCAGCAGCATGCAGGTCGCGTTCTCGTCGGTGAACTGCGGGTTGAAGCTGTAGCCCAGTTGGGTGAAGAAGGCGACCGAGCGGTCCAGGTCCTGCACCGGCAGATTGACGAACAGTTGCGCGTGGGTGGTCATGGCGAAGCTCCGATAAGCGAATGGGTAAGGGCGGCGGGCGGCGGAACGCGGTCCGTTCCCGCCTGCTCATGACAGCGACGAGCCAGGATCGCAGGAATCGACACGGGCGGCGAAAAAAATCTCCGCCATCTCTCGCCCCGGCCCGACCCGACGCAAACCACGCGCCCGAACGGCCGGACGTTCGTCGAGGCGCAGTCGTTGTTCGCGCCCGACGGCTTGCCGCGGGCCCGCGTCGGCCCGGCCCGAACGCAGCGGCCGCCTTGCGGACAAGGCTGCGCGACTGCGCGCCGCCCGCGCCCGGGGCTGGCTGCGCGCCCCGGCCGTGACCGATAATCGCGCCCACCCTCGGTCCGCGCCGCTTGCGCGCGGCCACCCCTCCGGAGACCGGCCGTTGTACGCCCAGTGCCGCAAATGCAAACGGCCGATCGCGCCCAACGCCCTGCGCTGCCCGCAGTGCGGGGTTGCGATGCCGTTGGGCGGGGTGCCGTCGGTCTGGCAGATGTGGCGCGCCAACGGCACCGCCACCCGCATCCTCTTCATCGGCGCCTGCGCGCTGATCACCTTGCTGGTGTTGTCGATGGCCAACGACGACGTCGGCGATTTCATCGCCCAGACCAGCAAGGCCCACAACGACGCCGCCGACAGCCGCGAACTGCTGCTGCGCGAACAGCAGCGCCTCAACCAGCCCGACGGCAGCGAGAAGCTCGACCGGCCCGAGCCCTCGGCCGTCACCGCGCTGGCGCCGGCGCGCGACGCCAAGTCGCTGATGCAGGGCATGCGCATCGTCCTGCGCGAGGTCGGCGACAAGAGCCGCTACCGCCAGGCCAAGGCCCAGCAGCGGATCGAGGGCCTGCACCTGGAACAGCAGTTGCTGCCGGAAACCCTGCTCGGCCCCAAGGCCACCCAGGCCGCGCGCCGCACCAACCGCGAGTACGCCGAACTGCTCAACTACACCCTGGCGGTCAAGCAGGCCAGCCAGCGCGAGCTCGCCCAGCGCCTGCGCGCGCTGACCGGCGAAGGCCCCGACGGCCGCGCGATCATGACCGAATTCCAGCGCAACCTCGCCCGCGAAAGCGAAGAGGATGCCGCGCTGATGAAGAACCGGCGCGCGATCATCGAGCGGATCGAGCGCATCTACGACCTCGCCGACGCGCACCGCGACGGCATCGAGGTCCGCGACGACGGCAGCCTGGCCTTCGCCGATCCGCTGGTCGCCGAGCAGTACAACCGCAGCATCGCCGAGATCGGCGCGTTCCTGCAGCAGAGCGAGAGCATCGACGTGCAGCGGCGCGCGCGCACCCAGGCGGCGCTGAAGGAAATCGACCGGCTGCGCCGCTGAGCGCGCGGCGCCGGCGCGCTAGGGCCGGGTCGCGCCGGCCGCGAACTTGCGCGCCAACGCCAGTTCCAGCTCCGGCCCCGGCGGCAGGCGCAGCCCGAACTCCTGCTGCAGCACCGCCATCACCGCCTGCGGGCCGTCCAGTTCGCGGCGCACGCTGTCCTGGCCCGGGCGATGCACGGCGAAGCTGGCGTTGTTCAAGGTCTTGCGCCACCCCGGCCCGGTGCGCGCGACCAGCAACTGGTCGCGGAACGGCGACGCCGGATGCGCGCTGACGTACCAGTTGCCGACCTCCAGGTCGATCGGCGCCAGCGGCTGCAGGTCGAACACATACAGCGCGCGCCACTGCTCGCCGACCCGCGCGCGCAGCAGGTAGCCGTCCTCGCGCAGTTCCAGCCGATAGGGTTCGTGCGGCGTGGCCTGCGGCTCGCGCGACTCCAGCCGCAGCGGCGCGGTCGGCACCATGCCGCCGAACCCGACGTCGGCCAGATACTCCGCGCCGTCCACGCGCACCAGCGCGACCAGATGGGTGCGCGCGTTCAGCGCATCCTCGGGCCCGCCCATCACCACCCGGCCGGCGACCGCGCGCAGCTGGAAGCCCAGCTCGCGCAGCAGCGCCTGGAACAGGCCGTTGAGCTCGTAGCAGTAGCCGCCGCGCCCGTCGTGCAGCAGCTTGCGCTGCAGCGCGTCCAGGTCCAGCGCGATCGGCGCGCGGATCAGGTTGGCTATAGTCTCGAACGCGAACTGCGCGCTGTGACGCCGCTGCAGTTCGGCCAGGGTCGCCAGGGTCGGCGGCGGCGGCGCGTCGAAGCCCAGCCGGTGCAGGTAGCGCGGCAGTTCGAGCAATCGCACAGACATCGCGGGGCGTCCTTCGATGGGATACGCCCAGGGTAGTTCCTCGACCGCGCCTGAGGTCAAGCCGCTGAATGCGGCGCTGGCCGCGGCGCGCGGCATCGCCGATACTCGCGCCGGGACTGGCGCGCGGGGGCTGCGCCGCCCGCACAGGGGAAACACGGGATGTTCGCGAATGTTCGAACCGGCGCGCGCGCGGCGCCGCGCCGCAGCGCCGTACAGCGCGGCCACGGCCAGATCTGGCTGGTCTGGGGCCTGATCGGCGCGGCCGTGGTGTTCGCCGCCTTGATCGGCGTGGGCGTGTACATCGGCGTCAAGCGCCAGCAGGACAACCGGCGCGAACTCGATGCCCTGCGCGCGACCGGCAACGAATTGATCCAGCAGCAGCGCCGCCTCGCCGACGGCGAAACGGCCGCCCCGCTCAGCGGCCCCGCGCCCAAGCCGGGGGACACCGTTCCGGCGCGCAACGACACCGAACTGCTGCGCGGCTTCAACGCCTTGCTGCGCGAGGTCGCTTCGCGCGCGCAACAACGCCAGCAACAGGTCGCGGCCGAGGCCGCCACGCTGCAACTCGACCAGTTGCTGTCGCCCGAACGTCTGGCCAGCGCGGCCGGGCGCCGCGCCAGCCGCGCCGCGGCCCAGCGCTATATGCAACTGGTCGACCGTTCGGCCGCGATCGGCGAACAGGCGCGCAGCGAACTGCGGCAACGCGCGCAGGTCCTGGTGAGCCGGCTGCCGCAGCGCGGCACGCTGCTCGCGCAGATGGAAAGCTCAGCCGCCGAGCGCGCCGCGCTGGAAAAGCGGATGGTGCGCAACCAGCGCGAAACGGCCGAATTGAGCCTGCAGATCGTGGAACTGATCGAACGCGCGCGCGCCCGCGTCCAGTTGCAGGACGGCGGACTGGCCTTCACCCGGCAACAGGATCTGGACGCCTACAACGGTTTGATCGAACGCGTTCAGGCCGGCGATCGGGAACGACAGCGCCTGGAGCGGCTCAACGCCGACCTGCTCGCCAAGGCGCAGGCCCGGTTCGCGGCGCGCGGGCCTTGAACGCCTCCCCCGCCTGCGCCAGCATCCGCGCATGAGCGACAAGTACCTCACCACCCCGCGCCGGGCCCAGTTCGAAGGCGAGCACCTGCCCGGCAACCGCGTCTGGCACGGCACCCACGTGCATTACCTCAGCGACGCCGAGCTGCCGGGCTACCGCGTGCGCATCCGCGACGGCCTGCTGTACGGTCCCGACGGCGCAGCGTTCGACACCCGCGACGCCTACACCCACTGGAGCGGCCGCGGCCGCGCGATCTTCGTCATGCACGGCGACGGCGCACTCTATTCCGCGCGCGAGCACCGGGTCGGCGAGTTCCACCATTCCAGCCTCGGCCAGGGCAAGCCGGTGGCCGGCGCCGGCGAACTGGAAGCGCACGAGGGCCGGTTGCTCGCGATCACCGACCACAGCAGCCACTACTGCCCGCCGCGACGCTTCACCGAACAAGTGCTGGCCGAACTGGCCGAGGGCGGCGTCGACCTGCGCCGGGTGACGCAGGAGTTCCGCTACTGAGCCGCTGCGCGCGGCTCAGGCGTCGCGCGCCATCGCGATCAGCTTGGCGACGGTGTTGAGATTGCGCGCGGTGCCGGCCTTGGCCGCGGGAACGACCAGCCGGGAATCGGCCATGCCTGCGCCGTAATGCACGTAGATCTCGCGCTCGCCGAGCGCGAGTTGCTCGTCCTTGCGATGCCGCACCGTCGCCAGCGCATCGGCCGCCGGCGCCTGGTCGAGGAAGATCAGCACCGCGCGATTGGGCGCGGCCTGGGCGAAGGGATTGGCCGCCAGCGCGCGCGCCATCTCGTCCGCGGTACGCACGATCGCGCCGACCGGCTTGCCCGCGTACGCGCGCAGCGCGGCCTCCAGCGCCGCCTGGGCCTTGGCCGCGGTCAGCGCGGTGCGGAACACCACGTTGCCGCTGGCGATGTAGGTGCGCACCTCGCCGAAGCCGAGCGCTTCGCACATCGCGCGCAACTGCGCCATAGGCAACTTGCCGGTGCCACCGACGTTCACGGCGCGCAGCAGCGCGATGTAAGTATGCAAAGTCCTCTCCCGCCCCGGACGAATCCTATCGTAGCCCCTGTAGGCGCGGCGCAAGCCGCGAGCGCGCCACAGCGCCCACGCCGCACCCGCCCTACTTCACTTGATCGCCCAAGCCTTCCTCGGCCAATCGCCGCCGCAACGCTTCGCCCACCGCATCGGGCAAGCCCTCGATCTGGATCAGCATCGCGTGGAACCACGGATTGGCGTGATCGGCATCGAACGAGTATTCGATGCGATACCGGCGTTCGCCTCGATCGCGCAACCACCCGTCCACCCAATCGCCGGCGTCGTCGAAATTGTCGCCGCCGAAGCGCTCGCGGATCAGGCGGATCGGAAGTCGGAACACGGCCATGCGGCGGTCCTGGAATGGAAGCCGGCCCAGTTCACCGCACCGCTGCCGCCGCCGCAAGCTTGCCCCGTCCCGGCCGCCGGACGGCGGATGACGCTGGCCGCGCGGCTTGGCACACTGGCCCCGGCACACTCACGGACGAGCCTCGGGGGAAGCGGCGATGAAAGCGTTCCGCACGTTCGCGGCCCTGGCCTTGCTCGCGCTGGCGCCGGCCGCGCCTGCCTGCATCAACGAGGCCGGCACCGACCGCAGCGGGCGGACGTTCGAGCCGGACTGGATCCTTGGCGATTTCCTGGTCCAGACGATGACGCCCGAACCGCCCGACCCGAGACTGGTCGCGATGCGCGTCGCAGCCGCGCGCGCCCGGCCCGACTTCGTCAACCTCAACGACCTGGGCGTGCTGCTGATCCGCCAGGGCAAACCCATCGCCGCGGCCGAACTGTTCGTCGCCATCGAGAAGCTCCACCCCGGTCACGCCGCGACCGCCGCCAACCTCGGCACCGCGCTGGAACTGATGGGCCGCGACCAAGCCGCGCTGCGCTGGATCCGCATGGGCATCGAGCGCGACGACAACGAACACGCGCGCAGCGAATGGCTGCACGTGCGCATCCTCGAAGCCAAGATCGCCGCAGCCAGGGAGCCGGGCTGGCTGCAACGCCATTCCATCCTCGGCCTGCAGTTCGGCCCGGCGCTGGTGCCGCCGTTCCCGACCCGGCTGCCGCCCGGCAACGCCGGCAGCACCCTGATCGGCGCCGACCTCGACAGCAGCCTGAGCTATCAGTTGCACGAACGCGTGCAGTTCGTGAAGCCGCCCGACCCGGTGGTCGCCAGCCTGTTCCGCGACTGGGCCGCGCTACACCTGTCCGGCGGCGCGATGGAGAACGCCGACGCGCTCTACGAACTGGCGTTCCGCTACGGCGCGCCGCGCGACGCGCTGTCGCTCAAGCGCCAGGCGTATGCGCGCAAAGTGCTCGCGCGCACCGCGAAACAGCCCGAACGCGGGATCGCCGACTGCAAGCTGTGCCGGACGCCGTTTCCCTGAAACCCTTGTGGCAGGACTTTCAGGCCCGATGCTTTCGCCGCAGATCGCCGCGTCGCCGCGACCGGCTCACCAGACCAGATCGTCCGGCACCTGGAACTGCGCGTAGTACGCCTCGTCCTCGCTCAGCGGCTCGGCCGGCGCGGTCTTGGACCGGCCATGATCGAGCACCACCATCGCCGCATCGCGCTCGCGCACCTTCTCGGCTACCGCGCGCGGGACCAGCTCGTAGTCCTCGCCGTGGCGCACGATCGCCAACGCGCCGCTGGCCAGTTGGGCGCGCAGCGCGGTATCGACATACACCGTCCGGATCGCATCGCCGTCGTCGAAGCGATAGGCGATCTCGCCCTTGCGCGCGACCTTGCCCTGCTCGACGATCTGATGGATCTGCGCGCGCAGTTCGTGCGCGCGCGCCTGCGCCTTGCGCTGCGCCTCCAGCGCGCGGTCGCGCTCGATCTTCTCGGCGCGGGCGCGTTCGGCCTCGGCCTGTTCGGCGCTGGGCGCCTGCGGGTTCTTGGCCTGGCGCTGCTTGTTCTGCTCGCGCACGGCCTGGGTGGCCTGGGACTTCTTCGCCAGGCCGGCCTTGAGCAGCTGCTCTTGTAATGGATTTCGCATGGCCCGCAGTCTAGTACGCCTGCGCCGGGGGCCGGAAGGCGACCGCCGTCGCCCGATCGGGGCCCACCGGCGGCCGGCCATGGCCGCACCCGCTAGAATCGACCCGCTTCGGCCCGGCGGCGCACCGCCGCCACGGCCGCGACCTCCCCGCTTCAAGGAACGACAGCAACGCCATGAAGATCGCACCGTCCCTGCTCGCGCTGGCCGTCGGCCTGCTCACCCTCGGCGTCCAGGCCGAGGAGACCAAGCCGCGGTTCCGCGTCCACACCGATACCGCCCCTGCGGCGCGCACGCCGGCCAAGGCGCCGGCCGCCGCCAACCCGGCGGCGGCCTCGTCCGCTCCGGCCGCGGCGTCGGCCCCGGCGGCCAAGCCGGCGCCGGCCGTCTCGACCGGCCCGTCCGCCAAGCCGGCCGGCGCGCAGCGCGCGCCCTGGGACGCCGCGCCGGTCGCCGCCAGCGCGGTGCCGGCGGTGTATCTCGCCGAGTGGAAGAAGGCCAAGAACCGCGCCCGCTGCGCGCCGCTGGCGCTGGTCGGCGGCGAGAAGACGCCCGGGGTCAGCGTACGCCGCGCCAATTTCTCCGACGGCTGGGCGGTGGCCTACGACCTGCCCGGCCAGCGCAGCGCCTACGGCGTCGCCGGCACCGGCCTGGACCTCGACGGCAAGGGCTACACCTTCCCCAATTCGATGACCTTCGCCGACGGCAGCAGCGCCCACTACGGCCTCAGCGGCGGCACCGGCCCGGGCTACATCGCCTATGTCGAAGTCGCGGGACAGCGCTGCCTGTACAACGTGTGGGCCGACGTCGGCGGGCAGCAGCGCCTGGAAGAGCTGCTGCGCAGCTTGCGCAAGGTGCAGACGCCGTAACCCACGCACGCGGCCGGCCGCTGCACGGTAGCCGCGGATGCGGCGCCCGTGCGGCGGGACGCCGCACGCGGGCGGCGCCGCGCCGCATCGCTATTGGACAGGTCCACTCGCCGGCCCCGCCCGTCCGCGCGCGGCGCCGATGTTTATCGCGCTGAACGCCCTCGCCGCGCGGACGCGGACGGACATGGCCCGGCGCCGCGGCGTTTTTCGTTACGAACTGACGAGGGCGAATCTTTCGCCCACGCAGCGCAAGCGCGGCTCGCGCCGCATCCAATGGATTGGGAGCCAGCGCATGAGCATCTTTCCCGCGTGCAAAGACCCGTCCCTGACCGCGCTGCGGTCCAAGGGCTACAACGTCGTCCAGCTGCCGCGCGCGGATCTGCGCCCGACCCAGTTGCTGGTCGAGAAGAGCAAGCGCCTGCAGCGCCTGGGCGAACTGCTTTCGGTCTTCGACGCCGCCGCGGACGGCCCGCCGGCGCCGCCGGTCAGCGCCGACCGCCCCGGCCCCAACATCGCCGGCACCCAGTCGGCCGACCTGGATGTCGATCTCGGCCTGAGCGTGCTGCGCGGGATCGTATCCGCGCTCGGCGGCTCCACCTTGGGCATGGACGCGGCGTTCGCCCGGGCCGCCACGGTCCAGTTCGAATTTTCCTCGACCCTGGAGAACAACAGCGAGCTGGCGCTGATCGACCGGTTCCTCGCCGCGTCGCAGGTCAACCCGCACGCCCGCGCGGTGATGGAAATGCTCGAGCAGGATCAGGTCTACGTGGTCACCAGCACGCTCAAGGCGCAGCGGATCAATGTCGCCGCCAAGGATTCGAACAAGCGCTCGCTGGGGCTGGACCTGCCGGTCATCCAGGACGCGATCGGCGCGAACGTCAAGATCGCCGCCGCGACGACGGGCAGTTCCACGGTGAGTTTCGAAGGCGCGCAGCCGCTGGTGTTCGGCTTCCAGGCGGTGCGGCGGATCTTCGATCGGGGCCGCTACCGGACGATGCGGCTGGTCGACGCCGGCGGGGTCGTCGCCGAGGCGGTGCGGCCCGACGGCGCGGCGCACGGCGAGCCGCCGTGCTGGCTCGACGTCGAGGCGATGTTGCTGGATCGGTAACGCGCAAGCCGGGGAACGCACAGGGGGAAGACATGCAGCAGGAACGGATCAGGCACTTGGCCAAGTTGCTGGCCGCCGGCGGGCGCGCGCGCGATGCGCAGGCCGAAGCGATGATGGACGGGGGCGTCGCCGCGGCGGCGGCGCCGGCAAGGCAGACCCTGGACGTGGTCGAGCAGGCCCTGTCCGCGCCGCCCGACGGCGTCGATGCGGCGAAGTGGCGCGCAGCGCGCGAGCAATTGCTCACCCATGCGCGAAACGGCCTGGTGAAGCTGCAGCGCGGCGATCTGCAACTGGCCGCAGACGAAGGCTGCGCGATGGAAGCGGTGATCATCAGCGATGGCACCCGCCCGAGTTTCCTGCTCTGCGACGGCGAGATCGACCCCAAAGACCCCTTCATCGGCCCCTGGGACGGCAACATCGCCACCGCCCAGGCGCTGGGCATCGCCCGGCTGGCCGCGGCGGTGGGCCGGATCCAGCCGCAGCACGGCCACGCCTCGCGCTATGTCGGCACCGGCACGCTGATCGACCGCGACGCCGGCCTGATCCTCACCAACTACCACGTGATCGAACAGGCGCAGCACAACTACGGCGTGGCGATGACCCGCGACGGCGATCGCCTGCGCGTGGACGGCTGGCTGGAGATCGACTTCGTCGGCGAAGCCTGCTCGCTGCGCAGCCAGCGTTTCCGCATCGTCGAGGTGGCGCTGCCGCAAGGGTACGGCAGCACCTTCGCCGGCATCGACGCGGCGGTGGCGCGGATCGAGCCGTTGCCCGACAGCCCGGCGCTGCCCGACCCGGCTCCGCTGCTCAGCGCCGAGCCGGCCTACGCCACCGGCGCGATCTCGTCGCTGGCGCTGATCGGTTTTCCCGCCCAGCCCGCGCTGCAGGACGGCAAGGACGTGGACTGGAATTTCGTCCTGCGCGTGCTGTTCGGCAACCGCTTCGGGGTCAAGCGGCTGGCGCCCGGCCACTTCACCCTGCCGCTGGGCAGCCACGCGCTCGACCAGGGCCGCCGCGCGATCGGCCACGACGCCACCACCTTCGGCGGCGCGTCCGGCGCGCTGGTGATGTCCTGGCTCGACGATCGCACGCCGAGCTTCGCCCTGCATTTCGGCGGCACCACCGGGGCGAGCAACTACGCGCTGTCCTTCGCCGCCTCGCACCAGGCGCTGCGCGCGATCGGAGCGCGGTTCTAGATGGTCGCGGCGCTGCAAGCGGACTACAGCCGCGCCGAGGCCTTGGCGGCATGGACGCGGCTTTCCGACGAGTTCATCGGCAACTGCTATGTCAGCGTGCGCCCGCGCCACGCGCCCGCCTGGGAGGTCGTCGTCGCCAGCGCCGCCGGCAGCCTGCGGCTGGAAGCGTTCAAGCGCGCCCACGACCACGACTTCCTCGCCCCGCTGGCGGTCGCGATCGGCAACTGGGAGCAAAAGGCGCAGCGCTCGGACCACGAGATCGCGCAGATACTCGACCAGGTCTGCGACTACGGCCTCATGCAGGGCATGACCAATCCCGACAAGGGCTTCATGCACGCGGACATTCTGTTGCCGCTGCTGCAGGCGCGCGACGCCTGCGCCATCGTGGTCAGGACCGAGCCGGTGTTCCAGCAACTGGGCACCGCCTTCCTGGTCCGGCCGGATCTGGTCCTGACCGCGGCCCACGTGGTGATGGACGTGGACGCCGCCACCGGCCAATGGGCGCCGACGCTGAAAAAAGGGTTGGCCTTCCACTTCCGCGAAAAACCCAACCAGCGCGAACATCCCTCGCTCGCGATCCGGCCGGCCGCCGCCGCCCTGGTGTCGCACGCGCTGCCGCACGGCAAACCGCCCAACCTGCTCGAACGTTCCTTGACCGCGCCGGCCGACACGCGGCTGGACTACGCCCTGATCCGGCTGGCGCAGCGGGTAAGCCACCTGCGCCCGGTCGAGGTCGTCGACACCGCGGCGGTCAAGCAAGGCAAGCCCTGCTGGGCGTTCGGATTCCCCGGCGGCAACGCGTTGATGATGGACGTGGACCTGGTGACCGACATCGACGCCGGTTCCGGACGTTGGCTGCATCGCGCCAACGCGGCCGCGGGCATGTCGGGCGGCTGCTGCATCAACCACGAGGGACAAGTCGCGGGCCTGCACGAGGGCACGCTGGACAGCGAGGACGACGCCACCGTCAAGCGCAACCGCGGCATCAGCATCGCTGCGATCCGGCGCGATCAATGCCGCGACGGCAAGGACCCGCTCGCCCAGGCCGCAAGCTCGCCGAGCCTGGAGTTCCGCGATCCGGCCTTGGTCGACGCCTGGTACCGCGCCGGCACGGCGCTGGCCGGCGAGGCGGGCGCAGCGCAGTGGCGCGCCTCGGTCGCGGACGCGCTCGGCGGCAGCGATCCGGACGCGACCGATTCGCTGCCGGCGTATCACCCCTGGTTCGCGCGCGCCGAAGTGGACAAATGGATCGACAGCGCCGATCCGGACGAGCGGCTGTGCCTGATCCACGGCCAGCCCGGCGTCGGCAAGAGCTTCTGCATCCACCTGCTGCGCGGCAAGCTCGACCCATACGCGGATCTGGTGGTGTTCAACCCGACCCAGACCAACGACATGGCCTGGAGCGACGCGACCGGCCACGCAGCCGCGGCCAACGCCGCCGACTACCGCACCGCGGCCGCGACCGTGCGCTACCGCGCCATCGACGACTTCCTCAGCGAACTGCGCGCACGCTCGGCCGACGGAACCCGCACCTGTTACGTGGCGATCGACTTCGGCCCTGCCGGCAGGCAGGACCGCTTCGTCGGCAGCAACTGGGTGGAACTGATCGCGACCCTGGCCGCCGCCGGCTGGATCCGGGTGATGCTGATCGGGCTCGGCGAGTACGAGCGCAGCGTCATGGTTGACCGGATGGAAAGCCGCCCTGAAACCGACCGCGTGAAAATCGCCGAAAGCGAACTCGCGCCGATCACCGCCGCGGAGTTCCGCACCTACGCCAGGCACCTGGCCAGTGCGCGCGGCAAGCCCGCCCCGAAGCAAGCGGACGTCGCCAAATACGTGGACAGCGCGGTCGTCGGCGTTGCCGAACCGATGAAGATGGTGACCGCCGTGCGCGCGGCGATCGAACTGGAGGCCGCGCTGTGATGACGCCGACCGCTCCCGAACTCGAGTACGCGCTGGCTACGTCGATCGAGTCGAACGTCCCGCCGATCGTCCCCGCGCGCGCCGGCCCGGACGACGGCGCCGACCGCCTGCGGCTCAGGCTCGCGGTACGCGGCTGGGCGCGGCCGCTCGACCTGATCGATGCCCTGAATTCGCCGGACGAAGTGCTGGCGATCCTCGGCGCGCTGGCCGCCGAGGTCGAAACCGCGGTGCAGACCCGCCCGAACCAGTGGTATCTGTCGCTCGCCGCGCGCAAGCGAGAGTTGGCGCGCCGCGACGACGCGCAGCTGCGCGCGGCGGCAAGCGCAAGCTTCCGCGGCGACGACGACGACCCGGTCCTGCACGCCATGCGGATCGCGCTGGCCGATGCCGCGCCGACGCTCTCAGCGCTCGATGGCGAGGTCCTGGCCGCCTTGGGCAACGCCTGCGACTGGCTCGGCGAGCGTTGGCGCCATGCCGTCGGCGCGCAGCGCATCGCCGGCGAACTGGCGTCCAGGGCCCTGAACGCCGACCTGCAGCGGATGACCCGCGACCCGATGGTGGGGCGCAGCCACAACCAAACGCTCGCCAGGTTGATCGGCTTCGCTACCGGGGCCAGCCAGGAGCCGCTGAGCGTCGCCTACCTCTACGGCGGCGGCGGCGCGGGCAAGACCACCTTGTTGTCGTTCCTGCAACGCGAATTGTCCCAGCGGGCCGATCCGGTGCCCGTGGTGCGCATCGACTTCGACGAACCGGCGATCGATCCCACCCGCATGGTGACGCTCAACATTGCGCTGGTCCAGCAATTGACGCGGGCCGTTCCCGCGCTGTGCAACCGCGCCTCGGACATGCTCTCCGCCCTGCGCGACACCGCGCTGGTGCAGCACGATGCCGGGCTCTCGCGCGGCGCGCCACGCAAGCGGATCAAGTCGAGCCGGCCGGACTCGATGCTCAAGGCCGAGTCGGTGGCCTCGCAGGCGGCCTCGGACGAAGGTTCCATCCTGTACCGCCTGCTGGCGCCCGATACGGTTCCCGGGCCGATCCTGATCGTGTTCGATACCGCCGAGCTGGTGCTCGCGCAGAGCGACCATGTCGCCAGCAGCCTGGTGTCCTGGCTGAACTTCCTCAACCGCGAAGCCGGCGCGCGCGACCTCAGGCTGGTCATCGCCGGCCGCGATCCGCCCGACGACCAGGACATCGGGCACGCCGCGAACGACCTGCTGTCCCGCCTCACCGACGCCGGCGCCCGGATCGAAACGCCGATCGGGCTGCCGGAACTCGATCAAACCGAAGCGCAGCAACTGCTGCGCAACTGCGGCGTGGAAGACCCGACGGCGGCGGCCGAAGCGGCTGCCGCGGTGCCCGGCAATCCGCTGCTGCTGCGGATCACCGCCGATGCGTTGCTGCAAGGCGAGGCCGAACTGCGCGAGAGCGTGCGCAGGGCGCATCGCGACAGCCGCATCGATGCAGACAGCGCCCGCAATTACCTACTGCGGCGCGTCGTCGCCCACGTCCGCGATCCGGTCGCGCGCCCGTACGTCCTGGCCGCGGCCTATTCGCCCGTGATCACCGCCAAGCTGCTGGAAGAAGCGGTGATTCCCGCGGTCGACCGCAGCGCGCGCGACGCCGGGCAAGGCAAACCGGCAAACGCAAAGGCCGCCGCCGACCAGGCCAAACGCGTGTTCGACGCGCTCGCGTCCACGTACTGGCTGACCCGTCCGACGCTGTCGCCCGAGGCCGTGCCCTTCAACCGCGAGATCCGCGCCTTCGCGCTCAAGCTGCTCGCCGCCACGCCCGAAGGCGCGCTGCTGGAACGCGATGTCCGTCAGTCCGCGGCGATCCATCACCTGCGCCGCCGTTCCGCTAACGATCGCGCGCTGGCGCTGTATCACCTCGCGGTGCTCGGCCATCCCTACAGCATGCCCCACGTCAGCGAGCCCATGCATGCGATCCTGCGCGATGTCATGGAAGAGCTGCCCGCGGCGCTGCGCGCCCGGCTGGCGCCGAAGGTCGAAAGCGTCGCGCCGGGCAACGCATCCGCCCGCGTCGACTCCATGGCGCAGGCAGAATGGCGGCTCTACCTGGAGGGCAGCGAGAGATACGGGCGCACCGGCGAAGGCGCGCAGATGGTCAAGGCCGACCGCGCCCGCGAAGCCCTGAACCTCTACCTGTCGCGCCCGACCCGGCCGCCCGGAGCGCCGCCCACCTTCGTGATCCAGGCCCAGGCCGACCTGGGCGAGTGGGACGACGGGGTCACCGACATCGACGCCATCCTCCGCCAAGAAATGGATGCGTGGCTGGGCCAGAAGAGCATCGGGCCGGAGGCGCTGTCGCGGATCTACTGGATCACGCGGCTGGCGCTGCAGGCGCACCGGCGTTTGTCGGGCCCGCACGTCGAACTTCTGCGCGACGCGTCGGCCGCCGCCAAGGGGCCGGGGCTGAGCACCTTGCCGGCGCTGATCGCGGTCGCCGAAGCCCTGCAGGGCGAGCCGATCATGAACGAGCGCATGCGCAAGCAGGCGCTCAGCACCGATGCCGCCGGCGTCTTGCTGTTGTCCGGATGGCGACGACCGGCGCCGTCGACCGCCGGCCTGTTCGAGGCCGGCCTCGTCGTCACCCAGGCCGATTGGCGGCAGCGCGTGGCCCGCCTGGCGACGGCTGTATCGAATCCGGCCGATCTGGCGCGCATCCGCGATCTCCAGTCGCAGTTGGACGACCTGCATGGCGGCCCGATGGCGCAGGTGAATCTGCTGTTCAACAAGCTGCGCGACCGCATCCAGGTGGCACCCGACCTCACCGATCTGGAAGGGGCGGTACTGCTGCTCCGCGGGCCTACGGTGGAGTTCCACCGCCCGCTACGCGAAGCCTTGCTGGCGTTGTGCGCGGACGGCGTCGCCAATGCCGAGATGCGCGGACTGATCGATTCCACCGTCGCCCGCATGTCGATCCGCCCGCGCGAGATGCAGCCGAAAATCTTCTATTCGCGGCTGAAAGCGAACCCGCGCGCCTGGTGCACGGCGTTCGTCAGCTACGCCGACCGGTGCCGGTTGCTGCCGGGCCTGTGCGCAGACCTCGCCCGGTACTCGACCGACCGCAAGTCGCGCCGCATCGCGTCCTCGTTCCTCGCCTGGGACGAAGCCTTGTGCCATGGCATAAGCAGCGACTGGGGAAATGGCCCCGATGGCGGCGACTCCGCGAAAACCGTTCCCGGATGACGTCCGGCGCCCGGGCCGGCATCCGCCCCGCGGCTCGGCGGCCCGGGCCGCAGCAGGTGCAGCCGAACCCAAACCGTCCGATCCACCTCGTCGAACAAGGAGCAAGCGCATGAGCAAGAACCTGGACGATGTCCTCGCGCACATCCGCGCGATGACCGACAACGATTCCGAAGTCGTCGCCGAAGCCGTCACCGACTACGGCCGCTTCGTCGGCCTGCCGGCCAAGATCGCGCTGGACGAGAACGGCCGCAGCGCGGAACTGCTCGAAGCCATCGGCTACATCGCCGCCTCGGGCGTCGAATGGCCGGTACCCGCCGGCGCCTGGCTCGACGGCGCTTCGATCCCGAAGGCGTTCTGGAGCGTCATCGGCGGCCCGTTCGAAGGCAAGTACCGCGAGCCGTCCATCGTCCACGACCACTACTGCATCGTGAAGACCCAGCCCTGGCGCGACACCCACCGGATGTTCCATGCCGCGATGCTGTGCCGCGGCGTCTCCGGATTCAAGGCGCGGGTCATGTTCTACGCGGTCTATCGGTTCGGGCCGCGCTGGGGCGTTCCCGGCGATATCGCCGAAGCCGCGCCGGCGCAGGCAGCGGAGATCGCCGACGACGCCAACGCCGATTCGATCCTGCGCGATGTCGAAGCGATCAGGAACGAGGCGTTGAGCCTGCAGGACATCGAAGCGCTGGCGGATCGTTCGGCGGATTCACCCGCCGATTGAGCTTCGGCGACGCGGGCCGGGCGCAGCCTACTCGGCTTCGCCGGCCAGCACCGCATCGGCGCGCGCGTCCGCGCGCGCCCAGAAATAGATCAGCAGGCCGCCCAGCGCGGTCATCGCGCCGACCACGCCGGTCGAGGTCCAGCCCAGGCCGGCGTTGATCGCCATGCCGCCGAGCCACGGGCCCAGCGCGTTGGCCATATTGAACGCGGAGTGGTTCGAGGCCGCGGCCAGGGTCTGCGCCGAGCGCGCCACGTCCATCAGGTGCGCCTGCAGCACCGTCGCCAGCGCGCCCATGGTGCCGACCGCCAGCACCGCCGGCAGCACCGTCCACACCGAGCGCGCGGCCAGCGGGAACAGCAGCAGGATCGCCATCGACCAGATCAGGATCCACGCCGCCGCGCGGAACTGCAGTTTGTCGAACAGCCAGCCGCCGCCGAGGGTGCCGAGGATGCCGCCGATGCCGAACGCGACCAGCCCGAACGGGATGAAGGACTCGCGTACGCCGGTGACGTGGACCAGGGTCGGCGCGAGGTAGGCGAACACGCAGAACATGCCGGCGAAACCGACCGCGCCGATGCCCAGCGCCAGCCACACCGGCTTGCGGTTGAAGTCGCGCAGTTCGCGCAGGGCGTCCGGGCGCGGCGCGTGCATGCCCTTGGGCAGCACCCGCGCGGTCATCGCCACGGTGGACAGCGCGATCACCGAGACCAGCGCGAACGCCCAGCGCCAGCCGAAGGCCTGCCCCAGCCACGTCGCCAGCGGGTTGCCGACCAGCAGCGCGATCGACAGGCCCAGCATCACCCGACCGACCGCGAGGCCGCGCTGTTCGGGCGGGCTGATGCGCACGGCCACCAATGCGGCGACGCCGAAGTACGCGCCATGCGGCAGGCCGGCGATGAAGCGCGCCAGGGCCAGCGTGTAGTAGCCCGGCGCCAGCGCGCTGGCGAGGTTGCCGACCGCGTAGAAGCCCATCAGCGCCAGCAGCAGGCTGCGGCGCGGCATCTTCGAGCCCAGGATCGCCAGCGCCGGCGCGCCGACCACCACGCCCAGCGCGTAGGCGCTGATGACGTGGCCGACCTGCGGCTCGTCCACGCCCATCGCCCGGGCGATCTCGGTGATCAGGCCCATCACCACGAACTCGCTGGTGCCGATGGCGAAACCGCCCATGGCCAGGGCGAACAGGATCAGGCCGACCTGGCGCGGGGACAGGATCGGGGCGGGCGCGGGGGCGGCCTCGGCGGCGGGGCGGGCGGGGGTCATGGGGGCATTATTGTGCTTTGCAGCATTTGGCGCCATTGCGGGGATTGGCCGGAACCCCGGGAGGCGCCGTGGATGCGGCGTAGCGGGATTCAGGCAGGTGGCGTCGCCGCTGGAGGTTAGCGGTCGCGGCTTGCGCCGCTCCTACAGGTAGCCCATGTAGGAGCGGCGCAAGCCGCGACCACGCCAATCCAACCACTGCGCCTGGGCAACACCGATCGGAAACTCCGCTCGAGCCACCGACGTTTATCGCGCAACGCCCTCGCGATCATCCACCGCCAGCCGCAAGCCCGCGCGCTCGCGCAAGCGCTGCAACACCATGTCCACGGTCCACTGCTGCGCCGTCAGCGACAACGCCCCATGCAGATCGTCCTGCAGCACCACTTGCGTAGCGACGCCGTGCGCGCCCAGAACCTTCTGCGCATCGCGCAGCGTGCGCCCGGTGCCGGTGAGCCAGCTGCGATTGGCGTGCTCCAGCAGCCAGCGCGCGTCGATCAGCGAGCAGCCCAGGCGCTGATGCAGATGGACCACGGCGCGCTTGTCGTCTGCCGCATAGTCCGGACGCAGCACGTAATGGGCGCCGGCCGCGTCGTCGAGGTCGTAAATGTCCTGGATGCTCTCGTGCCAGGTTTCGTAACTGGGCGTGATCGTCAGGCGGCCGCTGGCGATATGCACCAGGTAGGCGCCGTCGCCGATCAGGCAATGCTCCGAACGGCCGTCGACCACATACTCGTACGCGTTGGCATGGATCACCCAATACTGGCCGCGCGGATCCAGCTCGCACGAGGCGATGGCGCCGCGAGTGCCGGTGAATCCGGCGAGAACCTGGTCGCAGGCCTCTTGTTGGGTGATCATCGCGCCGCCTCGCTTGCCGATGGCCGTCGACGGAACGTCGGTCCGCCGGCCGACTCGCATCATACGCATGCGCGGCCGAAGCCCCGAATCCGGCGGGCGCTGCGTCTTCGCCGGCGTTCGCGCCAATGAGCCAGGCCCGGTTCCGCCGCGTCGTTCGCCCCCGGCCGCTATGCGCGAAGCCGCAGCCGATTTGCGCTGCGCCCGATGCCGCAACGGGGCCGGGGCGGCGAAGGCGAACCGCCCTGGCCATTGGTTGAGCCTGCCGGCAGGTCCTGGACCCGGCCACGCTCGCGCGACCGCTGGGCACGACGGCGCAGGAGCGCTGGCATCCGCAGGCGCGGCTGCGCGAACAGAGCGGCCAGGTGGCCGACGAGTATTCGAGCGCCTGCGCGCGTGCGCAGTGCGTCGCCCGCAGCGCATCCGGCTTCGGCCCGCGCGGCTTCATCCGCCTGTGCATCCCTGCGGGTAAGCTGCGGCCCATGCGTGTCCTGTTGCTGGAAGACCAATCCGACCTGCGCGAAGCCGTCGCCGGCCGCTTGCGCGCGCACGGGCATGCGGTGGACGAGGCCGGCGACCTCGCCGAAGCCGAATCCTTCGTGCAGTCCTACGCCTACGGCGCGCTGGTGCTCGACCGCACCCTGCCCGACGGCGACGCGCTCGGCGCGCTGCAGCGCTGGCGCCAGCGCGGCATCGCCACGCCGGCCTTGTTCCTGACCGCACGCGACGCGGTCGCCGACCGCGTCGCGGGTTTCGCCGGCGGCGCCGACGATTACCTGGTGAAGCCTTTTTCGATGGACGAGCTGGTCGCGCGCATCGGCGCCATCGGCCGCCGCGGCGGCGCGATCGTGCCGAGCACGATCCGCATCGGCGACCTGGAGGTCGACCTGGGCCGGCGCGAGGCGCGCCGCGCCGGCATCGCGCTGCCACTGCGGCCGAAGGAATTCGCGCTGCTGCAACTGCTGGCCGAACGCGCGGGGCAGGCGGTGCCGCGCCAGGACATCCTGGCCGCGTGCTGGGGCGAGGACCAGCAGCCGGCGTCGAACGCCGAGGAAGTGTTGATCGCGACCCTGCGGCGAAAACTCGGCGACCCGCCGCTGCTGCGCACCGTGCGCGGCTCGGGCTATCGGCTGGACGCGCCCGATGCCGCGCGCGCGTGAGCGCCTGCTGCGCGGGCTGCACCTGCGCCTGAGCGCGGTGTGGACGCTGGCCTGGCTGCTGTGCGTGGCGGCGCTGTGCACGGTCGCGATCGCGACCCACGCGCGCCTGACCCAGCTCGACCTCGCCTCCGGCCTGCGCCTGCGCGCGACCGCGGTGTACGGGCTGACCTGGTTCGACGCCCAAGGCCGTTTCCACGACGAGACCGCGCGCAAGGAGCCCGGCCTGCTCGACGCCGACGCCGATGTCTGGGTGATCGGCAACGGCGCCCCGGCGAAGGTGTTGCTGGCGCCGAAGCGGCCGCGCTTCGACCTCGCCGATCCGTCCGCCAGCGCCGACGCGGCCTTGCGCGACGGCCCCGAGGGCGCGCTGGAAGGCCGCGACCGCCGCGGCCGGCCGTACCTGCTGCAGGCCAAGGAAACCTACGACGAGCGCGACCGCGCCGTGGCCACGATCCTGGTGCTGGCCGATCCGGCCGCGCGCGACGCCGCGCAGTCCGCGTTCGTGCGCCGCACCCTGGCCATCGCGCTGGGCTTCGCGGTGTTCGGCGTCTTCGTCGGCCACTGGCTGTCGCGGCGCTCGCTGCGGCCGGCCATCGCCTCGTTCGAACAACAAGAGCGCTTCCTCGCCGCGGCCGCGCACGAGCTGCGCACGCCGGTGGCGCGGCTGCAGGCGCTGTGCGAAACCGCGCACGACGGGCGCGAGCCGCCCGCGCAGGTATTGGCCAAGGTCGAACGCGTCGCGGCGCAGACGGCCGGCTTGGTCGACAAGCTGTTGCTGCTGGCGCGGCTGGATGCGTCCGCTGCGCCGGCGAGCAAGGAACCGGTGCGCCTGGATCTGTTGGTCGAAGCGGTGTTGCCGGAAGATCGCGGGATCGAATTCCATGCCGCCGAGTCGGTGGTGAACGCCGACATCCGGCTGATCCAAACCGCGGTGCGCAACCTGATCGAGAACGCGCTGGTGCATTCGGCAACGACCGACGCCTCCACGCCCGTCGCCGTCACGGTCGAGGCCGGCAAGGTGATCGTCGAAGATCGCGGCCCGGGCTTTCCGGCGGACCTGCTGGCGCGGCTGCGCGAGCCGTTCGTGTCCGGGCCGGGCAGTCCCGGCAGCGGGCTGGGGCTGTCGATCGTCCAGCACATCGCGCAGTTGCACGGCGGCGAGCTGCGTCTGCTGAACCGGCCCGAAGGCGGTGCGCGCGTGGAGCTGGTGTTGCAGGCGCGGGCTTAGCGCAGCCGCGGCGGGGCCGGGTCTCGCGCGGCGGCCGGTATCAGCTGGATATCAGGTTCGCTGGCTAAGGTGCGCCCCATCCCCCGACCACGCACCCCAAGGCCCGCCGCCATGCCCACCCCGAACCTCCCCGCCGCCCGCCCCGCCTGGCTCGCCCTCGCCGCCGGCGCGCTGTTCGCCGCCGCCCTCGCCCAGCCCGGCGCCGCGCGCGCCCAGTCCGGCTACATGCCCGACGAGACCGCGCGCCACGACGCCACCTGGCTGCAGTGGCCGCACGCCTACACCTACGGCCGCGCCTACCGCGACCGTCTCGACCCGACCTGGGTGGCGATGACCCGCGCGCTGGTCGCCAGCGAGCGCGTCCACATCGTCGTCTACGACGCCGGCGAACAGGCGCGCGTGCGCAAGCTGCTCAGCGCCGCCGGCGTCGCGCTGGACCAAGTGAGCTTCCTGATCCGCCCGACCGACGACGTGTGGGTGCGCGACAACGGCCCGCTGTTCGTGTTCGACCGCGACGACCGCCTGTCCGTCGGCGACTGGGGCTTCAACGGCTGGGGCCTGGACGCGCCCTACCGCAAGGACGACACCGTGCCGGCCGCGGTCGCCCAGCGCCTCGGCCTGCCGCGCATCGACTTGAACGACGTGGTGCTGGAAGGCGGCGCGATCGAAGTCGACGGCCGCGGCACCCTGCTGGCCACGCGCAGCTCGACCCGCGAGCCGCAGCGCAACGCCGAACTGAGCGAGGCCGAACTCGAACGGGTGCTGGGCGACCAGCTCGGCGTCAGCAAGTTCATCTGGCTCGACGGCAAGGACGGCGGCAAGGAAGACATCACCGACATGCACGTCGACGGCTTCGCCCGCTTCGGCACGCCCGACACCCTGGTCACCATGAGCCGCGCCGACCTGCGCGAATGGGGCCTGTCCGCGGCCGACGTCGAACGGCTGTACGCCGCCAGCGACGTCGACGGCACGCCTTACCGCTTCGTGCAACTGCCGTTGACCGCGAACGACGTGGTCACCGAATACGGCTACGAACTCGGCTACAAGGGCTCGTACGTGAATTTCTATGTCGGCAATACCGTGGTGCTGGTGCCGCAATACCAGGACCCCAACGACGCCAAGGCGCGGACGATCCTGCAGCGCGCGTTCCCCGGCCGCACCGTGGTCGGCATCGACGTGCGCAACCTGTACCGCAACGGCGGCATGGTGCATTGCGTGACCCAGCAGCAGCCGGCGGCGTTGTAACCGCGCTGTCGCAATCCTCCCGCCGCGACGCCGCGCAGCGGCCCGCGGCGGCCGATGCGACCGCCCGACCGGTCGCCGGCCCGACCAATGGCACAGGCGCGACCGTGCGGCCAGGCGCTTAGATGCACGCGCCACGCAAGCCGCAGGGAAGCCGATGTCCACGCCGCATCTGATCAACATCGCCCTGCACGTAGCGGCGGGCACGCTGGCGATGGCGATCGGTTTCTACCAGTTGGCCAACGCCAAGGGCAGCCAGGCGCATCGGCGCTGGGGCCGGCGCTTCTGCTATGCCGGCTTCGCGGTCTGCGCGTCGGCGGCGGCGGGACTGGCGCTGTTCCGGTTCCTGCCGAACTTCGCGGTGCTGACCGTGCTGGTGCTGTACCAGTTGCTCGGCGGCTGGCGCTCGGCGCGCACCCGCGAACGCGGGCCGCAGGCCGCCGATGCCGCGTTGACCGTGGCCGCCATCGCCGCGGGCGCGTGGCTGACGCCGGTCGTGCTGGCCGCGGGCGCGAACGTGCTGGTGTATTCCTCGCTCGGCGCGCTCGCCAGCGTGATCGCCTACGACGCCGCGCGCTGGCGGTTCCCGCGCCGCTGGTTCGCCCGGCTGTGGCGCTACGACCACAGCTACAAGCTCATCGCCGCGTTGTTCGGCATGGTCTCGGCGCTGGTCGGCAATGTGGTGCGGTTCGGCCAGCCGTGGTCGCAGCTGCTGCCGTTGGCGCTGGGCTTCGCGACCGTGGGCTTCGTCTTCGTGCGCCTGTACCGGCAGGATGCGGCGCGGCCGCGCGGCTGAGGCCCGGCCTCAGGCGCGTTCGAGCAGGCTCACCCCGACATCGTCGCCGAGCGTGCCGGCGGGATAGTGCACCAGCCCTGCGTCGTGCGCGAACAGCACGCAACCGCCGCCCAGGTAAGCCCACTCGTCGGCGATGTAGCCCTCCACCGCGGCCTGTTCGTCGATCAGCACCACCACCCGGCAGGTGTCGTGCGCGCCGAAACTGGCCACGTCGCCCAACCGCACGTCCTGCCCGTCGTGATAACGCATCGTGGCCATGGCCGGCTCCGCGAGAGTCCGTCGCGGCGGGGGCCGCGACGGCCGCAGCTTATCCCAGCGCCGGCGCCGGCGGATGCCGCGCGGTTGGCAAATCCGCGTTCGCGCGCGCAGGCCTGCGCGCGACAGCGACGGCGCGCAAAAAACAACGCCGGGGCGGACCCCGGCGTTGCCGTGCGATGCGGCCCACGCGCGATGCGCGGCCGCGGCGGACTTACTTCGACGCGCCGCCCTGCGCCGCCTCGGCCTGCGCCTTGGCCTTCCCCTGGGTCTCTTGGGTCCGCGCGTAGGTCTGGGCGAACCCGCGCTCGCCGGTGATCATCACATCGAACACGCAGTTGCCGCGCATGCGCTCGTCCTTGACCACGCTGCACGCTTCCACCGCGATCTCGCGGCTCACCGGCTTGACCGGCACCTGCCCGGTCAGGTTGCACGGCGGGTTCTCGTTCGGCCAGCTCTTCAAGGTGAAGGTGGCGGTCGAGGTGCCGGGCGCGTAGTCGAACAAGGTGCTGGCGTTGCTCACCCGCCAGGCCTCGCCGAACTTCTTGTACAGGTGCTCGTAACGGTCGCCCAGCGCGGCCGGACGCGGGCCCAGCGAGGACCCGTCGGGCAGTGGCGGCAGCCAGCTCTGCGCGGCCAGCGGCGCGCCGATGCCGCCGAGCGGGGTTTCGGCGTCGCCCGCGCCGCCGGCGCCGTCGGCCGGCTTACGCGTCACCCCGATGTTGAGATACCACTTGCCCTGCGACGACCACCAGCCCGGCGTCACCTGCAGGTTGTACTTGTCCGGGAAGCTCACCCGGATGCCGCCCGGCGCCGAGGTCGGGCTGATGCTGCCGCCGTTGCCCAGGTCGATGCCGGTGCCCAGCTGCACCAGGCGCCCGTCGATGCGCAGCTGCAGGCCCTTGGGATCGGGCTCGCCGTTGAGGTTGGGCTGGTAGGTCACCCGGTACTTGCCGACCCGCGCGGCCACCGCGCTGTTGAGGCTCACGCAGGTCGCCAGGCCGCTGTACGGATCGGCACCGGGATTGAACGTGGTCGCGATCGGCGTCTGCCGCGCCTGGATCTCCACTCCGGCCGGATCGCGCAGGACGGTGTACTCGCCGGCGCCCTGGAAGTCGTAGCGCACGCCGTCGAGCGTGGTCACGTGCGGGTCGCCGTCGACGCCGATCACGCCGGTGTTGGTCGGATCCAGCCAGTCCTTGAGCCGGGTCGCCGGCGTGCCGCCGCCGGTCCAGCTCACGCTGAGCTTGCCGTACCAGTCCGACGTGGTCGGCGCGCTGCACGAGGCGTAGCCGCCGTGCAACTGGCCGATGCAGCGCTTGCTGCTCGCGCCCCACAGGCAGGAACCGGACGAGCCGCCTTCGGTGGTGCCGCTTTCCCACGCGTCCACGCGCCAGTGGTTGGCGGTGGCGCTGACGGTGTTGGACAGGTACGCGGTCGAGGTCACCGCGTTGTTGTTGAACGAGATCGCCTTCTCGTCGCCGCTGGGATGGTGGATGCCGACCGTCGCCGCCGGCGCGGTGCCGCTGATGTCCCAACCGCTGAAGTAGGGATTGGAGCCGGCCACCGGCGGCGCGTCGAGCTCGACCAGCACGAAATCGCTGGGCGCGTAGGACGCGCGGTAGGTCGCGCCGATCTGGTTGATCGCCAGGCTGCCGCCGCTGAGCGCGCCGCAGGTCGGCGAGTGGAACTGCCAGTAGAACACCAGCGTATCGTCGTTGGCCGTGCTCACGCCGCAGTGGTTGGCGCTGAGGAAGTACGGCTTGAAGTCGTAGCTGGTGTTGTTGACCAGCTGGCCGCTGCACAGCGAAGTGCCGCCGATCACGTAGCGCGCCACCGAGCGGATCTGCTGCCCCCAACCGGCGGCGACCGGGCAGACCACATCGTTGTTGCAGCTGCCCTGCTTGTCCCAGTTCTTGGCGGTGAAATCGCGATAGCCCTGATTGACCGCGCCGAGCGTCAGCTTCGGCTGCGCCGCGCCGTTGGGCACGAACAGCTCGACCACGACCTCGTCGCCCTCGATCATCGGCGTCCACAAGCGGCCGTGCCGGCTGCGGTCCTTGGCCGTATACGCGCCTTCGACGTGCTTGCCGGCCGGATCGTAGATCCACAGCTTGGCGCCGGGCGTCATGTCGTAGCGGGTGAAGCCGAGGTTGTGGTTGGCCGCGCCCGGCGTGTGGATGCGCAGGCGCCACAGCAGGCCGTCGGGCAGCTTGTGCCAGGTGCCGGAACCGCCGGTGTCATAGGTCACGCCCGCGTTCACCGCGAACCGCAGCGGCTGCGGCGCGCTCACCGACTTCGCGCGCATCTCGTCCTCGGCCAGCAGCCGGGCCGGATCGATGCTCGGCAGGGTCTTGCGCTGCACCGCGTCGAGCGACTTGTCCTGCAGGGCGAAGCTGCGCGGCGCCTCGGTCATGCGCGCGACCGCGCTGGCCAGCGGCAGCGCCGCCAGCACGGTCGCGATCGCGAGCCTGCGCAGCCAGCGCACGCCGAGCGGCGCGTGTTTGCTTGGAACTCTCATCGCATTCTCTCCTTAGGATGGGTGGAACGTCCTGTAGCCCAGGCATGAGTGATGCCCGCAACTTCGCCGATGAGTCCCTGTCGCATGCGCACGCCCAGTTCCGCGCGCCGCGGCTGCACGGGCCGGCCTGTGCGGCCCGCCGATCCGCAAAACGGAAGTTGCTGCCTAGCCAACGCCTCCGCCGCTGCGCGTCGGACAGCGCTTGGGCGGCGGGATTGTTAAATCTCGACGGGAAACGCTTTCTCGCCGCGACGACGGCGCATTTGCGTGACGCGATGGACGAAAGCCTGCCGATGCAACGACGCGCTTGGCACGTGCGTTCGTTTTTCGCCGCCGCGTGCGGTGCCGGAGCGTTTCGACGCAGCGCACGTGCATACCGATCAGCCGAGGCGACGACCGGCGCTGCGCGGATCGAGTTGGCGACGCGGCGCGCGAATGCAGGGCAGCCGCAGCGCGCTCGACGACGCATGCGCGTTCGCGAACCGGTCATAGGCGATTGCGGCGCAACCACATGTCGCGCGGCGGCCTTCGCCCGCCAGCGAAGAGCCACGTTGGCCAGGCGCGAACGCAAGCGCTGCGAGCAAGAAGCGATGACACCATCGAAGCGCCGCGCGCATGCGCCTTGTGGCCGTATCGCTGCAAACGCATGCAGCGCGGTCCTGGCCGGCCGCGACAACCGGTATGCTTGGCCGCTGGGCGCGCCGATCGCAACAGCGACGGCCGCCAGGGACCGGCGCGGCCGCGCCGGCCTGCCGCCTGGGGGATACATGCATCATCGAATTCGCGCCGTAGGCCGCGGCCTGGCCCTGAGTCTGTCGCTCGCCTGCGCAGCCGCATCCGCGCAGGCGCCGGCTTCCACGCCGCCCGCGCCCGCGCAGCCCGCGCCGTCAGCCGACGCGCGCGAGGCCGCCGTCGAAGCCGAGGTCACCCGGTTCCTGGAGCGCCTCAACGCCGCGCTCGCGCACTCGCGCGCAGGCCGCTACGAACAAGCCGACGCCGCCTTCGCCGAGGTGTTCAAGCACCCGGCCTTCGCCGCCCTCGGCGCCGGCGACCGGCGCGTCGCCCTGGCCGCCGCGGCCCAGGCCGCCGCGCTCACCGGCCACCTGCCGCGCGCCACCGCCCTCTACCGCCAGGCCACCGCGGCCGAGAACACCCCCGACGACTGGTACCGGCTGGCCCTGGTCGAATACGACCTCAAGCACTACGACGCCGCCGCCGACGCCTTCGTGCAACTGGTCGAGTACTGGCCCGAAGCGCTGGCGAAAGTGAATTCCGACATCCTCTCGCGCCTGCAGACGGAGCTGCCGCACGGCTCCGAGCAACGCCTGACCTTGTTGCGCGCGCTGTACGCCGCCAACTGGAGCCACCGCACCGCCGACGCCAGCCCGGTGTGGTTCGCCCTGGTCGAGATGCTGGTCGAGCGCGGCCGCCGCGACGAGGCCCGCACCGTCGTCAAGCGCATCGTCGATCCGATGCAGCTGGTGCGCCTGCGCATCGACAAACGCTTCGACTTCCTCGCCCAGGACGGCGGCTGGGCCACCGACATCGCCAACGCCTCGCGCCGGCAGATCGAAGCCCAGCGCGAGAAAGCCGAGCTCGCCCCGCGCAGCCTCGACAGCCGCGTGCAACTGAGCTACGCGCTGCTGACCGCCGGCGACAACGCCGGCGTGCTCGCCCTCGCCCAGGACGCCGGCCAGCGCGGCGACAGCGACTACGACGACCCGCACCAACGCGCCTGGCTGATGAACACCGCCGCGATCGCGCTGCGCCGCCTGGGCCGCAGCGACGACGCCGTCGCCGAACTCGAACGCGCCAGCCGCATGACCGAAGACGGCCTGCCCAACGTCAGCCAGGCCATCAACCTCGCCTCGCTGTACTGCAGCCTGCAACGCCCCGACGACGCCCTCGCCGCGCTCGGCCGCATCGGCCCGGACCTCAACGCCTACGCCCGCCTGGTCGTAGAGAACGTACGCCTGTGCGCCGCCCAGGCCCAAGGCCAGCGCCGCGCCGCCGACCGGGCGCTGCGCTACCTCGGCGAACACCGCAAGGACGGCCCGCGCGTCTACCTGGAAAGCCTGCTGCGCCTGCGGCGGGTGGACGAGGCGGCCACGCTGACGGCCGAACTGCTGGCGACGCAGGACGAGCGCGTGGAGACGCTGCTGTGGCTGCAGGAGTTCCGGCGGCCGGCGCCGTTGCCCGGGGATGTGGCGTATCGCCAGGCGCGCGAGGCGCTGCTGGCGCGCGCGGACGTGCAAGAGGCCGCCGCGAAGGTCGGACGGATCGGACGCTATGAGGTGTACGGGTCCGGCGAGATGGACTGACCCGCGACACAGCCGCTCGAACGACCGCCGCGACAACGCGTCGCGGCGGCCGGCATTTATCCCCGCCCACGCCGCGCGCAGCGACGCGCAACCGGCGATACCGCGTTCAACCCGCGCCCTGCTGCGTCTGCTGCAGTTGCTGCGCAACGGGCTCCGCGCGCTCGGCCGCCGCGGGATGATCGAGCCACTGCGCCCGCCAGATCTGGTTGGCGCCGCCGTTCCACGAGAACGAAATCACCGGATTGGCCTCGCCGGTGCCCGACTCGCTGATGTCCACCACCGCGCCGTGGTACGGATCGTTGAGCGCGAACCAACACAGCTCGACGAAATCCAGCGCGAACTCCGGCGGATCGATACGATCGCCATCCTGCGGCTGGGTCAACTGCTCCAGGACCAGTTGATCGCTGGACGTTCCCTCCCACGACAGGAACTGGCTGGTGTCGCCGTCCCAGGCCAGACTGAAGCGCCCGGGCCCGAGCGCATTGACCCGCATGATCGTCTGCCCCGGACTGCCCGCCGACAAGCGATGCACCCCGGCCACCGACCAGCCCGAGGAGTCCGCCGTCGGCGGGAACACGCCCAGGGCCACGTCGGGATCGAGGTAGGAGACCAGCCGGATGCGCTTGTTGCCGGAGAATTCGCCGATGCTGTCGAGATTGCCGTAAGCGTCCATCGCAGGGCCCCTGTGCGCGGCGGAATGCCGCCACCGTTGAACGCAGGCGGCGGCGCGCGCAGGCCAACCCGGCGACGGGCGGCTATCGCGATCGGCCTCAGCCCTTGCGCGCCGCCTCGATCTTGGCGATGTCGATCTTGCCCATCGTCATCATCGCGTCGAACGCGCGCTTGGCCGCGGCCCGGTCGGGATCGGTGAACGCGTCGAGCAGCGCGCGCGGCGTGATCTGCCACGACAAGCCCCACTTGTCCTTGCACCAGCCGCAGGCGCTTTCCTTGCCGCCGTTGCCGACGATGGCGTCCCACAAGCGATCGGTCTCGGCCTGGTCGTCGGTGGCGATCTGGAACGAAAACGCCTCGTCGTGCTTGAACGCCGGCCCGCCGTTCAAGCCCACGCACGGAATGCCCGCCACGGTGAACTCCACCGTCAACACATCGCCCTGGTGGCCGTCGGGATAATCGCCGGGCGCATGATGGACCGCGGTCACCGCGCTGTCCGGGAACGTCTTCGCATAGAACTCGGCGGCTTCCAGCGCGGCGCCGTCGTACCACAGACAAACGGTGTTCTTCGCGGTCATCGCCATTCTCCTGCCGTAAGGATAGAACCTGCGTAGGTACCGCATGGAGCGACGAAGAAGCTAGTGCCGAAGCGAACGAAATCCTCATGACACCGCTACGCGCCTACGTCCGGCCGCGAATCACATTGATGAACGGGGCCTCGCGTCGTCTCTCGCCCGGCTGCCGACCGAGCGCCCCGGCTCAGTCTTCCAGACCCCGCGGCAACGCCAGGCCCGCCGAACCGGCCACCACCTTGCGCACGCTGGAGACCGCCGCAGACGACAACGTCCCTTTGACCACGAACGCCGGCGTGTTGCCGCCGATATCGGTCAGCGACGCATACACCAACCGCGTCCCCTCGGCCGTCGGCGTCATCAGCCACTCGCCGCGCGAACGCAGCGCGATGCAATCGGGCTTGGAATTCGCCTCCGCCTTGTCCAACGACGCGAACTTCACCCGCACCGCGCCGCCGGCCAGTTCCTGCCGCTCGAAGCGCATCGAATAACAACGATCCGCCGCCACCGGCGTGCTGAGCACGTCCGACCACACCACCACGTCCGGCCCGCGCTCGATGAAGCTGCGGCGGATGTTCTTGTTCTTGGCGTCGAGGTACTTGCCGAGCAGGAAATCGGCGACCGCATCCGGCGACACCTTCACCGACGTCGCAACGCGAAGCTCGTCGAAGCGCTCGCCGGCGACGCGGCGGGCTTCCAGATGGATGCCGTTTTCGTTGCTGAGGGTGCGCCAGGGCGAAGGTTGTGCGGCGGCGGCCGGCGAGCAGACCGCCGCCGCGCACAACAGGACCGCCAGATAGCCGACCGACCTCCTGCGAGCGACCAGGATGCTCCGCTCGCCCGAATCATGGATCGATGCCATATCTCGCCTCTCAGCAACTGAATCGTTGCGCGAATTCGATGCGACAAGCATGACAGCGGCAAGACAATCCCCGTACCAAGAAGCGACGACGCACTACTCGGGCCGGACGTCGAGTCCATCGCCGCATTCAGGCTCGGCACCGCGAGCCGCCTTCACCCGCTCCCACAGCGCGTCCGGCGTCCTGTTCTTCCACACGCCATGCAGCAAATCCCGAAATGCCGGATCGCGCCGGGCCGTGTCCTCGATCCGCTCGATAAAGTAATCGCCGAAGCAGGCGATCATGTCTTCCAGCGGCCCCGCCGCCAGATAGCCGAGCACAGGCCCGGGCGGATTCCGGGCCATGTCGGCTAGGAAAGCATTTCCGTGGCCACAAAGCGCGGGAGCATGCCGTTCAAGGCCGAACTTCCTTCGGTGCTTTCACCGGAAGATCAATACCGTTCTCTTCAGCGAACTTCCCGGCCTTGGCGACGTCCACCAAGCGAATCTCGGTCAGGCATTTTTCGGCCGGCGCGAACCGTCCGAGAGCGACTTCCACACCGTCCTTGACCGCTGAGCGAGTGTCGTAGTCAGGCCCTTCCGCATAGGGGTAACCGACCGCGCCTATCGGCCTCGCTCCCGTCAGCCGCGCAGCTTCTTCAAGGGGAAAGCATCGGCCTTCATCCACCGAAATGCTGAGTACGCCAGCGTCTTCATACTCGATGACCAAGTTCAGGCGATAGCCATCGGCGAGTATGAGCCCGTCTTCTATCGCCGCTCCGCCTGGGACTTTGATTGCCGGCTTTCCATGCAAGCGATGCAGTTCCTCCGACACCGCACGAATTCCGCTCACCCCACGAGCCAGGGGCAATTGAAGAATACGTGCCAGCGTCACTAAATCTACGCCCCGTCTGTCTGTGCCATCTCCACCGACATGACTCACCGCTATTGAGCAAGCGCCAAGCGAAAAAATTGACGCTATGATCGGCGCGAACTTGAGTATCTCCATCTCAACCCTCATCGCACTCACCGCTGCAGCCTCAGTCTCCGAATCGAATCCATAGCATATGGCTTACCTCTCATACAGGATTTTCGATCATGGCTTCAGTTAAAGACGGCCACTTGGCGCAATGCTCCGGTAGGAACGCATTAATCCGAAGCGCAACTATGAGTATCGCCGTCGCAGCGTTACTGAATTTCCTGACCGGCTGCGCCTCCACAACCGGGCCGGAAGCCAACGCAGGCCTGACCGTCGAGCGCATCCTTACCGAACCGCTGACCGGAATCGCCGGAATGAGCCGCGTGAAGCGAGATCTTTCGGATATCTACGGCTTCGACCCTTCAGTAGACCAGTACACCAATCGCGACTCAAAACCGCTGGCAGGCGGCTGGGTTCTGTCTCAACTTTGGATCGAGCCGTCTCCCGCAGACTTCATATCGGTGAGCCTCGCAACACAGCCCTGCTTTCCCGTCCAGCGCGCGCTGAGCCTGACTCAGGCCATGCCGTACCAAGGCTCGGGCGAGGTATCCGCTCCGATGCATAACGCTATCAAGAACGGAATGTTGGTCGGCTTGACCTCCAGCCCGGACGGCAAGTGCCTTCGAACGATCCACATCGAGAGAGACAAATGAGCGAACAGGACAAGGACGCCCTGAAGAACAGCGATGAGTTCCAACAGATGCCGGAACACATCCGGCGCTGGATTCTACTGTCGCCTCACGCAAGCGAAGACTTCACGGATTTCTTCGCCAAGGGCGGCAAGATCGAAGCCGAAGCCGGCGCAAAGCTCCCTCGCTATCGGCCGAGCGATCCGCCCGCCATCGTGGTAGATCAAGAGAACTGGCGAAATCTCCAGCAGCCAGGGGCGTTTGCATGGTCGCAGCGCCATATGTTCGCCATGTTGGCGCACGAAGTCGGGCACGACCGCGACAACACCGCCCGGCCGTTCAAGCCGGGCGGCACGGCACAAGAGTATGTGCAGTACCGAAGCGAGATTGAGGCGGCGGCTATATTTAACGCCTTCCCGATCCTCAAGGACTTGAAGAACGAGCCGGAGTTCAAGAAGGAATCCCCCTTCGACGCCATCGGCTACTTGAACGGCTTGGAGCTAGCCAAGCTCTATCAGCAATGGAATTCTGGGGAGTTGGACGACAAGCAAGTGATTTCGGCCATCGCCGCCAAAGTCGCCGATACGCGATACACGCTCGGCGGGCCATTGACCGACCAGGATGGTAATGGCGTGCTGACGCACCGTGACGCCTATCTGCGCGACTTCGAGCGCGTTCTGCGTCCCAAGAGCGAGGTGCAACCCTCCGAGCACGGAAGCGGCAACGACCCTAAACAATCGTTACGGGACGGCCACAGTAGCGCGAGCCCAGAGAGCATGTTCTGGCGCGATACGCGCGATAAGACACTTGACGCCTTCGCACAGCATGGTTTGACGCCTAGCGCGCAAGCGCTCGATTGCATAGCCGGGTGTTTGTCGTCACAGGCCAGACTCGACGGTCTGGCTCGGATCGATCATGTGCTTCTGAGCCATCACCTGAGCGGCGAGATCGGCCGGAACGTGATTGCGGTGGAGGGGCGTCTGGACGACTCTGGCCACAAACGGTCGCATGTGGACGTCCAAGCTTCAACGAATGTTTCGCTGGACGAGTCCTTGCAAAGTATCGCTTCGCTTGAGGCTCAACAAAGTCAACAGCTCAATCAAGATATAGAGAAGATCGATCGGCCGCTGCTTCGCTGAATTAATTACCGTCCCAACTGTGATTTAGGCCTGGATATGGCTCATTCCGCGTTATCAACGGAGATTGACTTTAAGCAAGCCGTCGCAGCTGCGCTGTCGCTCGGTGCTGGCATCGTCCACTCGCAAGGAATGGCGTGCACCTTGCTCTTGCTAAGAGAGCTGCGGCTCGTCACTGCACAAAGCTATGATCGTCGCGTAAAAACAGTCGCAGACTCCCTACAGAATCTCAAGTAGATGAGGTCAACGATAGACACCAGCCGCATCGAACCCGGGGCTCTACGGGTAACCTGGAGTATCACTGCCCTACTTGTCCTTTCGTCCACGCCCGGCTGCGCGTCGACCGCCAAGACCAAATCGGAAGCAGACCAGGCCCCTACGATCGAGCGATTGCTGTCCGCGCCGCTTACCGGAATCGAAGGTAGAAACAGCATCCGGTCCGCGATGATGAAGCTGTACGGCATTGCTAGCGTAGATTCGAAACGCATCGACAACCAGCCCAAGACGTTGCAAGACCGTCATGTGCTTTCGATGTTCTGGCTGGAGCCCGCGCCCGCTCATTTCATGTCAATGGCGGTAGCGGCTGAGCCATGCTTCCCAACTGCACGCGCGCTCCAAATCACCGGAGCCAAGCCGCACACCCAAGAGCGGTCGACCGGCGCACAGACTTACGACGCGATCCGAAACGCAGTGATGGTGAGCTTCAGCACCACACCCGACGGGAAGTGCGTTTCTTACATCCATATCGACTCAGACCAATAAACCAAGCGACTGGATACTCGCCTCGCCTAATGTGACAACTGACTTCGCAACGTTCCTCAAAGGGAGATCATCAGTTGAGCACCGCCAGAGAGCCCGCGTGCGGAATCGACAAAGCTTATCGAAGCACTTAGGTGCTAAGCCGCGCCTGCAAGAACACGTTCGCCCGGTGGTACTCAAGATAGACACGCTGACCACTGCTAAACGCAGAAGTGGCAGCAAACCCATCCGGATCGAGCCCCATCCGCTTCAGCGACGGACGATGGGCCACGGGCGAGATCAGCACTTCCCCGCTGTCTTCAAAACTCAAGAAGCCTCGATCAAACAAGTGATCGGCATCTGGCGTAAGTAGCAGCCCATTCTCCCCATCCAAGCGCTCCGCGTTACTCGCGTCCCGCCAAGGCTTGCAATGGCTAGCGCGCAGATGCTCTACCCGATCCACGCCAGTCAGCCGGCATCGGGTTTCAATCGCCATGACGCGCTGCTTGAACAGCCCCTGGCCACGACGCGCTTGGATCACCGCTTGCTTGGTGGTCTCGGCAAGCTCGGTACTCGCCTGGATCTCGGCCATCTGATGCTCTTCCCACTCAATCAAGCCATGTCCCACCGGCTTGTTGGGGGCATCGACAATGCGTTGCCCCTGGATGATCGAATGGGCGGGCTGCCCGATCAGATCAGCCAGCGCCAAAGCGAACGATTCCGGCAGCAGCGTGAGGTAGATGCTCTGCAAGCCGTGGCCGTTCGCTTGCAGCGGCGCATAGCGCTGCGGCAACATCGGCGCCAGCTGCGCCATGTGCTTACTGGGGCGAAGGGCCGCAGGGAGTTCATGAAAGCGGACATCCACCCGCCACCCGATCTGCTCCCAGTACGCCCCCACCTGACCGAACTCGTGCGGCTTCGGCGCTTCGTACGCGTGCGACGCAATCAGGCCGATGGCCTTCACCCCACCGTCGGCGAACGAGAACACCACATCGCCCGGCGCCACCTCCCGCATGTACTCATAGAAGGGGTTGCGGTGGCCGTTGCTCTTGCGTTTCGGCGACCACAGGTACCCGCCGGGCACCTCGTGCCCGTACGTCTGTTTCTGATTGACCCACCAGTAGCGCATCCACAAATAATGCCCAATAAAGGCACACAGGAGAATCCTCTGCTGTTGATGGGTGGGAGGATCCGCGTCGGGCGTTGATTTCTCTAGCTGTTGCGAGACGGAACAGCCTGGGAGTGACTTCAATGCAGCAAAAAGCTTTATCGATGTCCCTCTAAGCTGCTTCGGAAGCCGTGAGAGCTCCATCGACAAAGCTTTTTTGGACTCGCGTGGGCAAATTTTGGTCTTGCGTCGAGCAAATCAGGACTCGCGCCGAGAAATTTGGGACTCGCACGAAGCAAATCCGGACTCACGTGAGGAAATTTCGGACTCGCGTGAAGAAAATTAGGTCGCGCATGAGCAAATTTCGGACTCGCGTGAAGCAAATCCGGACTCGCGTAAGCAAATTTCGGGCTCGCGAGCGCTTTTTCGGGTCGCTCGAGTCTTCGGACGGCTTTACGGGACGCTGATCCGCCCCTCGCGAGATCGACAGCGAGGTGGCCGCTGTGCGCTCACGAGTTAGGGGTCGGCCCCAACGCTCATCCAGTCCGGGGCCAGCCCGCGCGAACGGCCCTAGCGCCATTGGCTAAAGCCCGCTCGCAGCAGTCACAGAGGACGAAAGGCAGCGAATCGGGCAGACGACGGCCTGACCCAGCGCAGGCGGCGGCTCAGGCCCGAGCGAGCAACACCAGGTTGGCGTCGTGCAGCAGCCCCTCAGCGTCGTAATGAAACAGGCCGACCGCATCGACCGAGATCATGCAGCCGTGGACCAGATAGTCCCACTCCGCGGCGACATAACCGGGCAGCGCGGTCTGCTCGGCGATCATGACCACGATGGTGCCCTGCCCCTCGTCGCCCCAGCGGACGCGGTCCCCCAGCCGAACCGGCGGGCCCGCGTGATAGTGCAGTGGCGTCATCGCCGGCTCCGTCTCAGGGCAATCGGCGGAGTCTACGCGCGGGGCGCGATCGCATCGCTGCGAACGCGCGACGGGCTCTAATCGCCCGCCCCACCCGCCTGCGCCAGCCGGGCCTTGAGGTCGGCCACGGCCTTGCGCTGCTCGGACTTGGACAGCAGGCCCAGGGTCAGGATGGCCTCGGCCAGCACGTCGGTGTCGGCGTAGAGGAAGGCGAGCGGCGGGCATCTCACTGAGGGATCTCGATCAGGCTCCCTACTGTGCCAGGACAATGGAGCCTACGCATTCGGAGCCGGGCCCAGCGGTAAAAACTATCACCAGCATGCCGTTCTTCTTCGTGGTGAAGGTGCGGCCGTGTTCGTCGTCGTGCTCTTGCGGGAGAGCTTTCGCGATTTGCACATCAGTTATCCCCGCGACTTGCGCGAGCGGGAAGCACCTGTCGCTGTCGAAGGCCAAACTCAACTTCCGTTGCCCCTTATAGTCCTCAACGGTTACGTCACTCACAACGACTCCGTCGGTGAGCGTGATCGGTCCCGCGGCTTTCAGGATGGGCGGCTCCTGCCGGAGCAGCTTGAAATGGACCACTGAACGAAGCGCCTGGGCGACGCGATCATAGCCAACGGCTCCCTGCTCAAATGGAAGCCGAAGAATGTCCCGCGCTTCCAATGCGGCGACGTGTTCCTTTTGCACCGAATTTCCATCCGGTTTACTGAGGCAACCTGTAGATAGCAGCAAGAAAATCGCACAGATTGCGTAGCTGCGAATCTTAGGACGTCTCATACGAATCGACACTCCCTGTTCCATGACGTTAGCCTAGGCGCGGAAGATGCGGTCGACAAGGCGAGCGGGACGCCCAGCGACTGTGCGATACGGCGCGCCGCTTCTATCGACCACCCATAATCGGCCCTCCGGGTCCGTCGTCTTGGGTTCGAGCCACCTGCCGATCCAGGGTCGCCTCTTGGGCGATTCGCTCGTTGAGCGTCTCAACCTTCTCGAACGACGCCTGCTCGGGTGTTCGGATAGCTTGATCCGTCTTCATGTGGGCCCGCAGATGCGCAGGATCATCAAGCCGCCCTTGCACCACAAAGACGTTCTCTCCCGCGGCTACGCGGTCGTTCTTGACGCTGAAAACCCCGTGATCTACTTGAGATAAACCGCCTGCCTTCGCCAGCGCTAGCAGACTGGCCGTCATTCGCTGACTGACCTCATCCCATGGACGACCGTTCTGGCGATCGTGTTCACGCACGTGCCCCGCTATCTGCGAGTAAAGGCCATGGTCCGGATGACCTGCCTGAGAAGGACTGGTCCGGCCCTGATCCCCGCCCTGCTCCGGCGCACCGGCTTGTGTGCCACCCAGGCTCGGCGACCGCTGCATCATCGCTCGGTAATCGCGCAGGTATGCATCACGCTGGGTCAATATCCCATCGCCGTTCTGATCGGCCAGTGGCTCGTTGCGGGTATAGGGAAAGTTCGGAATCGGTGCAGCCAAGCGCGCGATGGCTTGGTCATCGGTCAGGACACCCTTTGACCAATCCAGGTGAATGGCTGCGGTTCCCAGTCCGCCTCCCTGCCCATAACCGATCTGATTCCAGCGAGGTTGGAACTCACCATATCCCTTGAGCTCGGTGAAGATCGGAAATGCGTTGAAGACCGCACTCGCTTCGAGCTTGGCGCGATAGGCGACGTACGCCTCCTCACCTTGCCCGCGAAACGGCACCGTACCCGGGTTGAACTTGTCGTGTCCGATTTCATGAGCCAGCGTGGTGAACATCGCCAGTTCCGACTCGATCGCACGTTCGGCATCGGGACCGTGCAATGCGTCATAGGCGCCCTTGTTCACGACGATCCGAGGCGGCTCGGTGGCGTGATAGTAAGGCAGCGACACGCCGTCCTTTGATTCGATGGCTCCTCCTTTTTCGAAGAACCGCGCAAAATCTTGACTGGCGTGAGGGGAATGAAGAATCCAGTCCCTCGTCCGGAACGGCATTTCCAGAAACTTGGCGTGCGCGATCAGGCACTCCCGATCGCCCTTAGCCAGCAACGAATTTTCGTCGCGCTCCATCGCCTTCCTCACCGTCGACCGAAGGCTCTATGCTAGGACGGCCTACCGCTTGGGAGTAGACGGTGAAAATATGTGGCTCACGTGCGCACGTATGCGCAACGCTCACGCTGACGGTGTTTGCGTTGAGCGTGACTGCATGTGCGACCAGTCCGACGCCGTCCACTGATATGTCCGATCACCTAACCGTCGAATCCATGCTGACCCAGCCTCTTCAATCAGGCGCCGACGGCTTCGATCACGTGACCCGGATGCTTCAGGCTCGGTTTCCCATGAGCGATCAAGCGCCGGTCACCGATCAGGTCGAGCATCAGAAGCCACTGAAGTTGCGTGACGGCTATATCGTCCTTCGTTACCTGCAACTGGAAGGCCGCCACGCGTTAGTGGAAATCGACAGTTCCCCCTGCTTTCCCGTCGAGAAGGCCATCGCTGTTACGCATCCCGATCCATCACGACTGGATCAGTCCCGGAACTCTGGCCTCTACTTCGCAACCGGCAGCGGTATGTCGGTCGGGTTCTCGTCTACCGACGCCAAGCGGGTATGCGTGACCGCGCTGGAAATCGCGGAGACGCCCCGGCGGTAGCAGCCCTCGCTGCGTACGAGCCGCACCCGGCCCACGCGATCGGAAGCGGCGCAAAAGAGGGAGTCCGCTGCGACGAAGCGTTCGCCCTGCACTCGCGAGGAGCCCACCGCTTCCGCCTGTACTGCTCGAGACGCCTCAGTCAGGCTCAGCGGAGCCATCGACACCGGGCCGAAGGCCTCCATAGGGGAACCGGACACGGCGACTCGAAAAGGACACCACCGCCGCTGCCAACACGATCGCCTCCCGGCAACCGCGCGGCCGGCCCTAATCGCCCGCCCCGCCCGCCTGCGCCAGCCGGGCCTTGAGGTCGGCCACGGCCTTGCGCTGCTCGGACTTGGACAGCAGGTCCAGGGCCAGGATGGCCTCAGCACGTCGGTGTCGGCGTAGAGGAAGGCGAGCGGGACGCGATCGGCGCAGGCGGCCTAGGTCGTCCTGAACACCACGAAATGCGGCGAGTCGTCGAACCCCGGCTGTCGATCCGACAAATGTTCGTGATCGTAGGTGTCGCCCATGCGCTCCATCGTGTCGGCCGCGTTGTTAAAGAAGGTGGCCATACGCCGAAGCTCGGCCGGGCTCGCCGCCAGGCTGATCTCCGCCAGTTGGATGAATCGAATGTCTTCGGCGTCTTGATCTTCGACGCTGTAACCCGTGAGCTTCATGGCGCAGCCGCTACCCGAATAGGAAAGGCGCCAGGGTATACGCATGAGCGCTCGCAGGGACGAGCCCACTGCCCGGGCAGACACCGTGCCCTGGTCGAGCCTCCGGTCCGTTGGCGCGACCCAAGGACGCGCCCAAGGCCACGACGCGCTTAGCCCTTGTAGTCCGCCCCGCCCGCCTGCGCCAGCCGGGCCTTGAGGTCGGCCACGGCCTTGCGCTGCTCGGACTTGGACAGCAGGCCCAGGGTCAGGATGGCCTCTGCCAGCACGTCGGTGTCGGCGTAGAGGAAGGCGAGCGGGACGCCCAGCGACTGCGCGATGCGACGCGCGGTGGCCAGATCGGCGTCGTGGACGCCCTTTTCGTAGCGGTTGATGCGGACCGCGGCCGTTTCTTGCGGCAAACCCACAGACATGCCCAGCTCCTTCTGAGTGAGCCCGGCATCTTCCCTGGCTGCTTTCAGCCGCTGCGCAAAGATGGAGCGGGCGTCTACTTCGGTCTGGGCCATGCGCGAAGGATGGCTTCAAACCCTTAAACCGTAAATTACGTTAAACGTAATAACATGTCTAGACTAGAGGAGAAATTCCCGCATTGGCGATATCTAGTTAGGGATGCCAATTAGGTGCTAGGCTCAATCCGGGGCGGGCGAATAGACCTGTTGAGTAGGGTGCGATTCGCATCCGCCATCGCGGCATCACTTGCTTTTCCCTGGTTTATCGCCCGCCCCACTATGAGCCTGAAAAACTTCGCTCCAGACTTGAGACGCCCTACCGACGCTGACTCTTTGGCCAGAGCGCTCGGAATCAGCACGCCTATCTTTCTGCACGTATGCGACTGTACAGATCCGGAAACTCTGTATCGACAGCATCAGATCGTTAAGCGCAGTTGGCGTCCACCAGCATTGCCAGACCTCCCATCAGATCTCCCTATTGGGGCAATTAGACTGGGTCAAATATCTCTTCCAGGCGAGGGAGATTTTCGGTATGTATGGGAAGCAGTAGCTTCACAGATAAAACTAGCGCACAAGAGTGCGGCCGTGAATATTGATCGATTTATACATGCCCACGCGCCTTCGTTCATACATGAAAATGCATACGGCTACATAAAATATCGATCTACGCGCGCAAATGCGTCTCGCCACAAAGGCGCTAAAATCATTGTCAGCGCCGATATAAAAGAGTTCTTCCCCTCCATATCAATCGGCCATGTGGAGCACGCCCTAAGAAAAACGGGCATGAAAAAAGAGACGGCAAGCCTATTAGCCAAGTTCCTTACAATAAATAACTCATTGCCGCTAGGTTTGAACGCGAGCCCGACAATAGCCAACCTAGTGGCGAACCCGATTGATATAGAGTTCACGAACTTAGCCAAAAGAATAAATTGCACTTACACCAGGTATGCGGACGATCTGACATTTTCCGGCGACAACACACTCCCGTCGCACGATGAAATCAACGGCATTCTTGGCAAGTTCGGATTTAGGTCAAACGAGAGGAAATTTCGCGCGTCCAAGCGGGGACAGAAACACTATGTCACCGGACTGAGTGTTGCCGATCCAAAACAGCCCCATGTACCACGCGGCTTAAAACGTAAGCTACGACAAGAGCTCTACTATATTCAAAAATACGGACTCAAAAACCACGTAGAGAAGTCCGATAGCGAATCCACTCAGAGGATCATCAATCGGCTCGACGGAACCATTAGCTACGTCACGTCTGTTGAGTCACAGCTTACAAGAAAGCTTAGATCAGCATGGACGTCTATTTGCCAGACAGAAAAGGTTGGGCGATCTTTTGAACCGCGACCGTTACATATTCTGCGAGACGCCTACTGGTTCATTGATGAATCAGAAATTCCGCGTCCAGATGGATCAACTTGCTTGGCGTTGTGCTGCGTAGAACTAAGCGCGAACACAATACAAGCAGATGAAGCCAGCCTGACATCCTTGATTGAAAAAGAAACGAGCGACGCCTACCAAACGGCAAAATCAAGCCTACATTGGGCCGAATCAACGCTCAGCCAGCGGGAAAGAATAGTAGATACTTTGATGCCGAGGCTATTCAGCACCTTTGTTGTGCTCGAAAACCTCTCCGACGAGCCTTACAAAGACACGTACATTCGCGCCCTTAAATTAGTAATTGACCCTATACTTCGACGATCAGACGACGCGATCGTTGAGATTATGATCGAAGCTAATCCGTCGAAAATTAGCCAGCAGAGCGTAACCAGCTCCATTAAGGATTCTTATCTACGCCTTGTCGAGCTAAACGAACGACGCCCTGTGGAAATGCCAAAAATCAGAGTAGAGAAAAAAGGTGCGAGACCAGCACTGCTACTCCCAGACATCATGCTCGGCGCACTATCTACATACGCAAAATTCCAGCCAGGCAGCAATAGCACGCTAGAATATAGCTTTTTTGAAAAGCTGCGTACGAAATATACCATTATTATAGACACCGCCGAAAAAAAGCTCTACCACAGGAAAAACCCCTTCACTCCTTGGCACACTAGAAATAACACTAAAATTCAGCCCTCGAAAGCAGAATAATCCTAGCGACGCCAAGAGGTAGAAAAATTCAACTCCCTAACGAACGCAAAAGTGTCAAGCCAGCGAACACCGAAGCTGGTGCAAACGTCTGGGAGTTTCTTATTCTGGCGTTGTTTACTGGGCTTAGACACTTCTGTCGTCACTACAGTGCGCCCCCTAAGATCCCGCATTGCATAAGCGACCAGAAAGGGATCTCGCCCTATTTGTTCAATCTCACTATCGGTAAGGTCTTGGGCGTAGCCATCCATGACCACTCTTGATACGAGCGATGGATCGACATCTTCGTCAAGTATTAAGTGGCATTTAATATCTTCATCCGTCACCCAGTCATAGAGCAGATCACGCTCATGCTCTGTGGGACCATCTTTTATTTCTTCATATATCTCAAGCGGGACTTTGACACGCCCTGCTTCAGCATGATGGAGAAGCCAGCCCCAGAACTCTGGGACTCGATCAATCGGGTAATACAGCGCATTCGCCGTTATCAAAACACCGGCATCAATTAAGTAGGTCATTGACGCCCCTCATGAGCCATTTGATCGGCTCTAATGAGAGGACCAACACTACGTGCTTTAACGCCAAGGATCTTAGCCGCCTTCGTCGGCGAAAGTTCGCCATCATTCATCTGTTGACGGACGAAATTTATCAGAGCCTTGCCAAGTTTATGGCGGCGAACCACATAATAACTCGGACCACTTGAGTCATCCTGTCGAGCCTGCTCCCTCGCACTAGCTCTTTGTCGCCGCCAGAGATCGCGAAAATGCCGGCAGCACCGCTCCCACATATCCCTATCAATTATTCTGGCGCGAAACAGCCGATAGGCTACAAGCGAATAACTTAGATTCCGTGGTCGCGCAAATATTGAAATTTCATTTTCTAACCTGCGGAAATCATGAGCTACGCCAACCCAATGCTCGCGAGCTATATCGCGCTCAGGGAGAAGCATTTCGCTGGCAACGTCATTACAGAACCGCTCCACTCCGACATTTGGGGCACCGCCACTGACGCCAGTTTCACCTATCCACAAATGAACTATTTCATGGAGCAAGGTAAACGACCAAGCCGCCTTTGCATCTTGGTCATTTATTACAACGAATGGAGCTACGTTGTCAGCAAGCGCAAAACCTCTAAAAATCTCCGGCTCCAACGCTGTGTGATGACTACCGAGGTTTCCAATGAGAAGAACAAATATCCCGACGCCCTCTGCCGCGTCCCGCAGCATTGCAAATGCCGCCTCAGGAGTTCTAGCCCGGCGAAACTCAGGCAAGTCAAATCCAATAACACGCGTGATGTCGCGAGAAACATCACCTACGCCATGATCTAGGCTTTTTGAGCCTATAAAACTCAGAGATTCCGCCTCATCATCGTCCAATGCAGACCGAACCATCTGTTGGCGTGCGCGCACATCACGAATAAGTGCATCCACCAAGGCATCAGCGCCAGGATCTATAGCTCCCGGAAGAGTTCTGAAGTCCTGCCCTCGATCCCCGGTCATCGGGGGCTGAGATAGGTAAAAGGTTAGAAGCGGGCGACGGTACTGTTTAGCCATCTTGAGCAGAACTGCCCGGGATGGAGCTTCCTGCCCCGCTTCTAATGCATGGAGGCGATCAAGGGCGGTTCTGCCCCTTGTATCTTTAAAGCCAATCTTGCGCGCAGCGTCATCTAGAGGCAGACCTGCGGTCTGCCTCGCCCACGCCAAGATTCCTGGGTTAACTCTAGGCATAGCTGACGATTTCAGGCTAGTCGCGTCTCAACATCAGCGACTATCGGCAGTATGCATGCGCTAGTCAAACCCCCAACGGATTCGGCTTCTCCACATCAATCTTGTACTGCTTGATAGCCCTCGCCACATCCTTCCCGGTCATCTTCCCTTCCGCCGCCAGCGCCGCAATGGCCGCATGGGCGATGTAGTACCGATCGACCTCGAAGTGACGCCGCAGGTTCGCGCGTGTATCCGACCGCCCGAACCCATCCGTACCCAGCACGGTGTAGCGCATCGGCACGTAAGCGCGCACCTGCTCCGGATACACGCGGATGTAGTCGGTCGCGGCGATCGCCGGGCCCTGACGCCCTTCCAGCAGCTCGGTGATGTACGGCTTGCGCGGGGTCTTCGCTTCCGGGTTGAAGCGGTTGAAGCGCTCGCAATCGGTCGCGTCGCGCGCGAGTTCGTTGAAGCTCGGGCAGGACCAGATGTCGGCGGTGACGCCGAAGTCCTTGTCCAGCAACTCGGCCGCGGCGATGGCTTCGCGCAGGATCGTGCCGCTGCCCATCAGCTGTACGCGCAGTTCGCCCTTCTTCGGCTTGCCGGCGTCCTTGAGCAGGTACATGCCCTTGATGATGCCGTCGGCGGCGCCTTCGGGCATGTCGGGGTGCGGGTAGTTTTCGTTCATCAGGGTGAGGTACCAGTACTCATCCTGCTGTTCGGTCAGCATGCGCTGCATGCCGTGCTGGAACAGGGTCACCACTTCGTAGCTGAAGGTGGGGTCGTAGCTGCGGCAGTTCGGGATCAGGCCGGCCTGGACCATGCTGTGGCCGTCTTCGTGCTGCAGGCCTTCGCCGTTCAAGGTGGTGCGGCCGGCGGTGGCGCCGAGCAGGAAGCCGCGCGCGCGCATGTCGGCGGCCTGCCAGGCGCTGTCGCCGATGCGCTGGAAGCCGAACATCGAGTAGTAGATGTACAGCGGCAGCATCTGCAGGTCGTTGGTGCTGTAGCTGGTCGCGGCGGCGAGCCAGGACGCGAATGCGCCGGCTTCGGTGATGCCTTCTTCCAGCACCTGGCCGGTGGTGTCTTCGCGGTAGTACATCAGCTGGTCGCGGTCGACCGGCTTGTACTTCTGGCCGTGCGGGGCGTAGATGCCGAGCTGGCGGAACAGGCCTTCCATGCCGAAGGTGCGGGCTTCGTCGGCGACGATGGGCACCAGACGCGGGCCGACCTGCTTGTCTCTCAAAGCAATGTTCAGCGCCTGCACGAACGACATGGTGGTGCTGATCTCGCGCTCGCCGGTGCTCTTGAGCAGGCGGTCGTAGGTTGCAAGCGCAGGCACGTCGAGCGAGGTGCTGGCCTTGCGGCGGCGCTGCGGCAGGTAGCCGCCCAGCGCCTTGCGGCGCTCGTGCATGTATTCGATTTCCGGCGACTTGTCGCCGGGGTGGAAGAACGGCACGGCGCCGTCCTTCAGCTGTTCGTCGCTGACCGGGATGTTGAAGCGGTCGCGGAACAGGCGGACGGCTTCGTCGTCCATCTTCTTGGTGCCGTGGGTCGGGTTCAGCGATTCGCCCGACGCGCCCATGCCGTAGCCCTTGACCGTCTTGGCCAGGATTACGGTCGGCATGCCCTTGGTGTTAACGGCTTCGTGGTACGCGGCGTAGACCTTGTGCGGGTCGTGGCCGCCGCGGTTGAGGCGCCAGATGTCCTCGTCGGACAGGTTGGCGACCAGTGCGGCGGTTTCCGGGTACTTGCCGAAGAAGTTGTCGCGGGTGTACTTGCCGCCGAAGGCTTTGCAGTTCTGGTATTCGCCGTCGACGGTTTCCATCATCAACTGGCGCAAGCGACCGGTGGTGTCGCGCGCCAGCAGCGGATCCCAGTAGCTGCCCCAGATGGTCTTGATGACGTTCCAGCCGGCGCCGCGGAACTGGCCTTCCAGCTCTTGAATGATCTTGCCGTTGCCGCGCACCGGGCCGTCGAGGCGCTGCAGGTTGCAGTTGACGACGAAGATGAGGTTGTCGAGGCCTTCGCGGCCGGCGACCGAGATCGCGCCGAGCGATTCGGGTTCGTCGGTCTCGCCGTCGCCGAGGAAGGCCCAGACCTTGCGATCGGACTTCGGCATCAGGCCGCGGCCTTCGAGGTATTTCCAGTTGCGCGCCTGGTAGATCGCGCTGATCGGGCCCAGGCCCATCGACACGGTCGGGATCTGCCAGTAATCCGGCATCAGCCACGGGTGCGGGTACGAGCTGACGCCGCGGCCGTCGACTTCCATGCGGAAGTTGTCGATCTGCGATTCGCTAATGCGGCCTTCGAGGAACGAGCGCGCGTAGATGCCCGGCGAGCTGTGGCCCTGGACGCCGATGAGGTCGCCCGGGTGGTCGGCCGAGGGCGCGCGCCAGAAGTGGTTGAAGCCGACGTCATAAAGCGTGGCCGCGGACGCGAAGCTGGCGATGTGGCCGCCGAGGTCGCCGGGCTTGCGGTTGGCGCGCACGACCATCGCCATCGCGTTCCAGCGGATCAGCGAGCGGATGCGCCATTCCATCGCGGCGTCGCCGGGGCTCTTGGCCTCCAGGTGCGGCGGGATGGTGTTGATGTATTCGGTGGTCGGCTGGAACGGCAAGTGGGCGCCGGCGCGGCGGGTCACCTCGACCATGCCTTCAAGCAACTGGTGGGCGCGTTCGGCGCCGTCGCGGGCGATGACCGCCTGGACGGATTCGACCCATTCCTGGGTCTCGGTCGGGTCGGGGTCGTTCTGCAGCAGGTCGTGCAGGGAGCTGGCAAGCGGCTGGTTCATCGATCTCGCGGCCCCGTGGCCGCGCCTCGTGTTTGTGGGGGCGGATTAGAGCGTCGAGTCTAACAAACGGGGGGTGCGTGGCGGCTTGCTTTAGGTGGTCGGAGGGGTGGGATAGTCCGTTTTGGCTAGGGGGTTTGGGTGGGTTTTGGGTGGATACGCGGGCGTGTGGTTGCTTACGCCGGCGGCGGGGTTGACGCGGTCGCGGCTCGCGCCGCTCATACATGGGCTCCTTGTAGGAGCGGCGCGAGCCGCGACCGCGCTGATTCGACGTCCGGCGCTACATACCTACCGGGCTTAATCCGACCCAGCCCGACGGCTTTTCCCGATTTGGCGTCACGGCCCGCCCGGCGACGCTGGATTCATGGACGAATCGATGGCCCTCGCGCCGATTCGCGGCCATGCGGCCTTACGCCGCGGCCGGGTTTCGGAGGCGCAACGGATTTATCTGCTCACTTTCGTCACCGACGGGAGGGCCGCCTGGTTCGTGAACGGGCCGCTGGCCGATGCGGCGATCGCGGCGTTGCTGGACCGGCGCTCCTGGCAGCGATCGACGCTGCTGGCCTGGGTGCTGATGCCGGACCACTGGCACGGCGTGGTCGAACTCGGGCCGGGCGAGTCGCTGCCGGCGTTGGTGCGGCAACTTAAATGCGCGAGTTCGCGGCGGGTGCGGGCGGCGATGGGGGCGACGGTGCCGTGGGCGATTTGGGGGTCGGCTTATCACGACCGGGCGTTGCGGAAGGACGAGGGGTTGGTGGCGATGGCTAGATATGTGGTGATGAATCCCGTGCGGGCTGGGCTGGTGGAGCGGGTGCGGGAGTACCCGTATTGGGATGCGGTTTGGGCGCAGCGGAAGGTTTCGGTCCCGGCGGAGGGTTGCGCGGTCGCGACTTGCGTCGCTCCTACAGGTAGCCCAGAGGGATCCGAAGGCCCTGTAGGAGCGACGCAAGTCGCGACCGCGACAACCGAACCACGGCGCAACTCACCGCCAGCCGAAACCCCTCAAGCCGGCGCACTGCGCAACAACACGATCCCACCGACGATCAGCCCCACGCCACCCAGCTTCAACGGCGTCAACGATTCGCCGAACAACACCGATCCGATCAACACCGTCCCCGCCGCGCCGATCCCGGTCCACACCGCATACGCCACACCCACCGGCAACGCAGTCAACGCGCGCCCCAGCAGCCACACGAACGCCGCCAGGGCGATCAGCGACACCGCGGTCCAGCCGGGCCGGGTGTAGCCGTTGGACAACTTCATGCTCAGCGCCCAGGCCACGTCGATCAAACCCGCGGCGACCAGCATGATCCAGGCGGTGCCGGCGCTCACGATCGGCCGTCCTCGCGCTCGGCGCGCAGCGCTTCGCGCACGCTGGGGCGCTGGTCCAGGCGGGCCAGGTACGCGGCCAGGTGCGGATACGGCGCGAGGTCGAGCTTCAGCAGCCGCGCCCAGCCGGCGACGGTGTAGAGGTAGGCGTCGGCGATGCCGAAGCGTTCGCCGAGGAATTCGCGGCCGTCCAGGTGCCGGTCGACCAGGGCCAGGCGCGGCTGCAGGCGCTCGCCGGCGATGCGGACCGGGGCTTCGCCGTATTCGGGGTGGAACAACCACGGGCTGAAGGTCTTATGCAGTTCGGAGTTGACGAAGGTCAGCCACTGGTCCTGTTCGGCGCGCTCGAAGCTGCCGAGCGGGGCGCTGAGGCCGGCCTCAGGGTTCTGGTCGCCGAGGTAACGCAGGATCGCCACGCCTTCGCGCAGCAGGCGGCCGTCGTCGAGTTCCAGCAGCGGGACGTAGCCGAGCGGGCTGAGTTCGCGGTAGTCGCGGTCTTCGGCCAGGATGCGGGCCTCGGCGCCCAGGCGCACGCGGCGCAGTTCCAGCGGCAGGCCGAGTTCGCGGGCGACGATGTGCGGGGCGAACGAGCAGGTGTGCGGGGTGTAGTAGAGCTTCATGATGTCGGTCCGTGAGGGGATGGCGCTACTCTCCTCGTCCGGCCCGGCGCCTGGAATACGGCGCGCTCCCAAGGATCGCTTGCGCATGCGACAAACCGCCCGCCTGTCGTTGGAAGACTTCGAACTGCTGCGCGCGATCGGCGCGCACGGCAGCCTCAGCGGCGCGGCCAAGGCGCTGGCGTTGGACCATTCCAGCGCGTTCCGGCGCCTGGCCGGGATCGAGGCGCGCGCGGGGACGCCGTTGTTCCGGCGCAGCCGCACGGGCTATACGGCCACCGAGGCCGGCGCGGTGGCCATCGAAGGCGCGCAGCGGATTCTCGACGATGCCGATCAGTTGCAACGTCAGCTGGCCGGGCGCGACGCGCGCGGCGGGGCGCGGCTGCGGATCACGATTCCGGACACGCTGGCGGAAGTGACGGCGCGACTGTGCGCGGCGTTTACGGCGGCGCATCCGCAGATCGGCTGCGATCTTCTGGTGTCGAACGCGTTCGTGAACCTGCAGCAACCCGAAGCCGATGTGGCGCTGCGGGCGTGCGCGTTGATGCCGAATGGGTTGTCGGTGCGGCGGGTCGGGTCGATCGCGACGGCGGTGTATGCGGCCAGCGGCATGAAAGTGGGAAAACGCGACGGGTTGAGCGATGGCGTGTGGGTCGGGTTCGACGACAACCTGTCGCACTTGTCGTCGGCGATGTGGCTGCGCACGAATGTCGACGAGGCGCGGATCGCGATGCGGGTGAATTCGCTGCCGGCGGCGTTGGCGGCATGCAAGGCGGGGGTCGGTAAGGCGTTGTTGCCGTGCTACTTCGCCGATGCTGCGGGCGGGGTGAAGCGGGTGTCGGAGCCGCTGGCGGAGGTGCCGACGGAGTTGTGGTTCGCGATCCATCCGGATCTGCGCAGGTCGGCGCGGGTGCGGGCATTGCGGGAGTTTGCGTTGGCGTGGTTGCCGCAGGAGATGGCGTTGACCTGAGGTGCGGGCCTGCTGTTGTGGGAGGGCCTTCAGGCCCGATGCTTTTCTCTCAGGTCGCTGCCATCTGGAACAAAAGCATCGGGCCTGAAGGCCCTCCCACAACAGCGGCTTGCGTCGTAGGCGAATTGGCGCGGTCGCGACTTGCGTCGCTCCTACAGGTAGCCCGGATGGGTCCGACGCCCCTGTAGGAGCGACGCAAGTCGCGACCGCGAATCCGCAGCTACGACGCCGGCTCCAACGCCCCCATCTCCTCATCCAGCCAGCCCAAAAACGCCCGCACCGGCGGATGCCGCTCGCGCCCCGGCACGCACAGCACGTGGTAGGTCTCGCCCGGCACCACGATCTCCGGCCGGTACGGCTCCAGCAACCCGCGCGCCACGTTGCCGGCGACCACCACCGAGCTCGCCAGCACCAAGCCCTGCCCCGCGCCGGCGGCGTACATCGCGTAGTGCTCTTCGTCGTAAGCGCGCACCGTCGGCGCGCGCTGGGTCCAATCGACGCCGGCCAGTTCGCACCACGCCTCCCAGGTGCGGCAGTACAACTGCGAGTCGCCCCACTCCACCGAGATCAACGTCGGCGGCGACTTCGCCGCTTCCGCTTGCGTCCGCCCCGGCGCGCCGTACACGCCGAAGAATTCGCGCAGGCCGCCGTGCCGGTGCAGGCCCGCCGGCGCCGCGCCGCCGTAGCGGATCGCCAGGTCGACGCCGGCGTTGTGTTCCAGGTCGACCACCTGCGCGCTGGTGTCGATGCGCACGGCGATGTCGGGATGGCGCGCGTAGAAGCGGCCCAGCCGCGGCACCAACCACAGCGCGGCGAACGAGGTCGAGGTGGTCACCGTCAGGCAGCCGGCGTCGGGGCGCGGGCGTAGCGCGGCGACGGATTGGGCGATGTCGAGCATGGCGCCGTGGACGTCGCGGAACAGCCGGCGGCCGTCGTCGGTGAGGGCGACGCCGCGCGGCTGGCGTTGGAACACGCTGCGGCCGAGCCAGTTTTCGAGCTGGCGGATCTGGTGCGAGATCGCGGTCGGGGTGACGTGCAGCTCCTCGGCCGCGGCCTTGAAGCTGGACAGGCGCGCGGCGGCTTCGAAGCTGCGCAGGGCGGTCAGGGGAAGCTCGGCGAACATCGCGTCAGACCTGAATCTGGCTCATGCCGGGTCAATTATGGTCATTTGCGGCGTTCAAAGGCGAGAAATAGATTCATCTCAGCTCTCTACACGACAGCCTCTTATGACCGCCGAACGTTTCCGCCGCCTGCTGATCCTCGTCGCCAGCCCCCGCCGCAACGGCAACAGCGCCGTCCTCGCCGAAGCCGCCCTGCGCGGGGCGCAGGAGGCCGGGCTCGACGCCTCGCTGCATTTCGCCGACGACCTGATGCAGACCTTCCTGCGCGATTGCCGCGACTGCCGCGACGAGCACGGACGCTGCCGCATCGACGACGGCTACGCCGATTTCTTCTTCGACCGTTTCCTCGATGCCGACGGCTTCGCCCTGGCTTCGCCGGTGTACTGGTACGGCATGTCGTCGCAGGCCAAGGCGTTCTTCGACCGGATGTTCTGCTATGTGGCGCGCAGCTATCCGGATTCGCAGCGGGTGCGCGAGCGCATCCAGGGCAAGCGGGTGGCGCTGCTGACGGCGTCGGAGGAGATGTATCCGACCATCGCGCTGAGCCTGGTCAACCAGATGCAGGAGTACGCGCGCTACACCCATTCGCAGTTCGTCGGCGCGGTGCATGGGCAGGGCGATCGGCGCGGGTCGGTCGCCGAAGACCGGCACGGGGCGATGGCGGCAGCCGAAGCGCTCGGGCGGCAGTTCTTCGAACGGCCGCATGCGGATTACCGCGTGGATTCGGTGCGGTGACGGGTGCGGGGTAGTTGCGTCGTGGTTGTATTGGCGCGGTCGCGACTTGCGTCGCTCCTACAGGTAGCCCAGATCGATCCGAAGCCCTTGTAGGAGCGACGCGAGTCGCGACCGCGACACTACCGATACGACGCAAGCATCGTCATCCCCTGGATGGCGGCCAGAGTTGTCGTTCCTCGCCCGCCTCGACCGCGACCCAGTCGAGGTGCGCGGCGATACGGCGCGCCAACAGGTCGTACCACTGCATCGATGCGTCATAAGCGCAAACCAACTCCACGAGATTGGTGCGCTCCGGCGCGGGCGCGCCGGTGGCGCGCGCGTAACCGCCGTCGGCGCGGGCCTCGATCACGACCACGTGAACCCACGGCTCGCCATCGGCGGCATCGAACTCGGCAGGACCGGCACGGCGCAGTTCCGGCAGGGTCGCGAGGTAGTCCAGAACCGGTCGCGCCGGGATCGGGTCGGGGCGGTGCGACGGCGGGTACAAGGTCAGATACCAGGTCATGTCCCAAGCATTCGTGCGGGTTTCGCGATCTCCCTGTAGGAGCGACGCGAGTCGCGACCGCGGCATCGCGCTTACGACGCATCTGCGGTTTCGCGGTCGCGACTCGCGTCGCTCCTACACGGAGGCGGCGCGGATCGTGGCGACTCGGAAGGAAAGCATCGGGCCTGAAGGCCCTCCCACGACAGCCGCGCCCGCTGGGAGAATCAGCGCAACCCGAACCACGACCGCGGCAGCAGCAGCTTGAGCGCGCGCTCGGCGCTCTTGCGGCGCAGGCCGCGCTGGCCGAGGCCGCGCAGCACCGGGCCGAGCCAGCGCCAGCGCGGTTGCTGCAGGATCGCTTCGCGCGCGTCGGCTTCGATGCGGTACATCGCCAGCACCTGTTCGGCCAGGCGGCGCTTGCTGCGCGGCAGTTCCGGCATCTTGCGCAGGCAGGCTTCCAGGTCGTCGGCGGTGCCGCGGTAGAACTGCACGGTGCGTTCGTAGCGGCGGCGGGTCGCCAGCGCGCGCGGTTCGTCGCGGGCGAACACGGTGCCGCTGACGCTGCCGGGGTGGCGGCGGTACTGGATCAGCGGCTGGCGCAGGTTCAAGGATTGGCCGAGCAAGGCGCCGCGCAGGCTCAGCGCGTTGTCCTCGATCGGGCCCAGCAGCGGGCCGAAGCGGTCGTAGACCTCGCGCCGGAACGCCATGGTCGCGCCGAGCAGGCCGATCAGCCGGCCGATGCGCACGTAGTAGTCGAAATCGTAGCGCTGCGGGCGCTGGCGGAAACTGACCTGGATCGGCTCGCCCTGGCTGCCGATGGCGTCGAAGTCGCTGCCCAGCACGGTCGCGCCGGGGTGGTCGTCGAAGGCGCGCACGATCGTCGCCACCCGCTCGGGGTAGGCGATGTCGTCGCCGGCCATCATCACCACGATCTCGCCGCTGGCCAGCGCCATCACGTCGTTGAAGTGCGCCGACACGCCGAGGTTGCGTTCGGTCTTGCGCACGTGCACGCGGTGCGGGCCGCGGTAGGCGGCGACCATTTCCTGCGCGATCTCGAAGGTGCCGTCGCCGGAGCAGTCGTTGGAGACGATGATCTCGCACGGCACGGTCTGGGCGAAGGCGCTGTCGAGCGCGGCGCGGATGTAGTCCGCGTCGCGGAAGCACAGCAGCAGCACGCTGACCCGCGGCCGGGGTTCGGCCACGGATTCCAGTACCGGCAACGGGGTCACCGCTGGCAGTTCGGTCAATACCGCGTTCAGTGCGCCCCCTTCGCCCGCCCGGTCATCCGGTCAGGCTCCGCCCAGCTCGGCCAGGCCCTTTCGGCCCGATTCTCGCGCCGTGCGGATCTGCGCGTCTACCGCCGCGATGGCGGTCATGTTGACCACTCGTCGGGGGGTCGAGGCCGGGGTCAGGATGTGCGCCGGCTTGTCCAGGCCCATCAGGATCGGGCCGATGGCCACGCCGTCGGTCATCACCCGCACCATGTTGTAGGTGATGTTGGCCGAGTCCAGGTTCGGCAGCACGAACAGATTGGCACGACCGTGCAGGGTCGCGTTGGGGAAGATGCGCTTGCGCAGCAGGTCGTCCCAGGCGGTGTCGGCCTGCATCTCGCCGTCGACTTCCAGCTTGGGCATGCGCTGGCGGATGATCTGGCGGACCTTGCGCATCTTCGCCGCCGACGGGTTGTCGTGGCTGCCGTAGTTGGAGTGCGACAGCAGCGCCACCTTCGGCTCGATGCCGAACAGGCGCAGGCGGTAGGTCGCCTGCAGGGTGGCCTCGGCGATCTGCTCGGCGGTCGGGTCGACCTGCACGTGGGTGTCGAGGAAGAACCACGCGCCCTGGTCGTTGATCACGCCGGTCATCGCCGAGGTGCCGGACACGCCCGGATCGAAGTCGAAGATGCTGCGCATGTAGCCCAGCTTCTTGTGGAAGCGGCCGACGAGGCCCGAGATCATCGCGTCGGCTTCGCCGCGCTCGACCATCAGCGCCGCGATCAGGGTCGGCCGCGAACGCAGCAGGTTCTTCGCCGCCGCCGGGGTCACGCCGCGGCGCTCGGTCAGCGCGTGGTACTGCTGCCAGTACTCGTTGAAGCGCGGATCGTCGTTGATGTTGGTCAGTTCGAAGTCCACGCCCTCGCGCATGCGCAGGCCCAGGCGCTTGATCCGGGTGTCGATGACGTCGGGGCGGCCGATCAGGATCGGGAACGCCAGTTCCTCGTCGATCACCGTCTGCACCGCGCGCAGCACGGTCTCTTCCTCGCCCTCGGCGTAGACCACGCGCTTGCGGTCGGCGCGGGCGCGGTCGTAGACCGGCTTCATCAGCAGGCCGGTGCGGTAGATGTACTGGCTGAGCTTTTCCTCGTAGGCGTCCATGTCGACGATCGGACGCGTCGCCACGCCCGAGTCCATCGCCGCCTTGGCCACGGCCGGGGCCAGCATCACCAGCAGGCGCGGGTCGAACGGGCGCGGGATCAGGTACTCGGGGCCGAAGGTCGGCACGTCGCCGCCGTAGGCGCTGCCGAGGTCGGACGACTCCATCCGCGCCAGCGCCGCGATCGCGCGCACGCAGGCCAGCTTCATGTCCTCGTTGATGACCGTCGCGCCGACGTCGAGCGCGCCGCGGAAGATGTACGGGAAGCACAGCGCGTTGTTGACCTGGTTCGGATAGTCCGAACGGCCGGTGGCGACGATGCAGTCCGGACGCACGGCCTTGGCGTCTTCCGGCAGGATTTCCGGATACGGGTTGGCCAGGGCCAGGATCACCGGCTTGTCGGCCATCGTGGCGACCATCTCCGGCTTCAGCACGCCGCCGGCCGAGAGACCGAGGAAGATGTCGGCGCCGGCGACGATGTCGGCCAGGGTGCGCTTGTCGGTGTCGCGCGCGTAGCGCTCCTTGTCCGGATCCATCTTGCCGCGGCCGGTGTAGAGCACGCCGTCGCGGTCGACCGCGAGGATGTTCTCCGGCTTCAGGCCCAGCGCGACCAGCATGTCGAGGCAGGCGATGCCGGCCGCGCCGGCGCCGCTGGTGGCCAGCTTGACCTGGCCGATGTCCTTGCCGACGATCTCCAGCGCGTTGAGCACGGCGGAACCGACGATGATCGCGGTGCCGTGCTGGTCGTCGTGGAACACCGGGATCTTCATCCGCTCGCGCAGCTTGCGCTCGACGATGAAGCACTCCGGCGCCTTGATGTCTTCGAGGTTGATGCCGCCGAAGGTCGGCTCCAAGGACGCGATGATGTCGACCAGCTTGTCGGGGTCGCGCTCGTCGATTTCGATGTCGAACACATCGATGCCGGCGAACTTCTGGAACAGCACGCCCTTGCCTTCCATCACCGGCTTGCCGGCCAGCGGGCCGATGTCGCCCAGGCCGAGCACGGCGGTGCCGTTGCTGATGACCGCCACCAGATTGCCGCGGGCGGTGAGCTCGCTGGCGGTGTTGGGGTCTTCGACGATGGCCTCGCAGGCGTAGGCCACGCCCGGCGAGTAGGCCAGGGCCAGGTCGCGCTGGGTGACCATGGGCTTGGTCGCGGTGACCTTGATCTTGCCCGGCGGGCTGAGGCGGTGGTAGTCGAGCGCGGCGGTTTTCAGATCGTTGTCGGACATCGCAAAGGCAGCCGTGGCAAGGGGCGCGAAAGTGGATTGGATCAGCAGTCTAATGGATGCGTCGGACGGTTTCGCGCGACCGCCGGCACCTGTTCATTAGTACTTTGGAGTTGTACCGGGTTGCGGCGACCGCGTCAGGCGCCGGCTTTGCCCGGTCGGCCGGCCCGTCTCGCCCAACCGGCCCGCCGGCCCGACGCCAGGGTATGGACGGCGCGCGTTCACGGCGGCGGCGTCCCGGGCCGGGCGCCGCGCGGCTGCACGGTGCTGCGCCAGGCGTCGAGGAATTGCCGGCGCTTGAGCGCGTCCAGGTAGACCAGCAGGCCCGGCCCGAGCGGGATCGGCCGCAGCGCGCGCACCCGCGCGCCGTCGCCGGCCTGCGGCGCCAGCGGCGCGCCGCTGGCCGAGCGGATCGGCTGCAGGCCGACCTGGCGGGCCAGCACCGCCTGGCCGCGCGGCGAGATCAGGTAGTCCAGGAAGCGGCCGGCCTCGACCGCGTTGGCGGCCTCGCGCGGGATCAGCGCGGTGCGCAGCAGCACCAGGGTGTAGTCCTCCGGCAGGACGATGCCGAGCGGGGCGCCGGCGTCGATCCGGGCCTGGGCGTAGGAGCCCAGCACGTTGTAGGCCAACGCCAGCTGGCCGCGGGCGACCCGGTCCAGCAGCGGCCCGGTGCGCTCCTCCAGCACCACCGCGTTGTCGCCGAGCGCGGCCTGCAGCGCCCCGGCCATGCTGCCGAGCTGGTGGTCCTGGGTGGCCAGCAGGTAGCCCACGCTGCTGCGGCCGGCGTCGTAGGTGCCGACCCGCCCGGCCAGTTTCGCCTTCGGGTCGCGCAGCAGCGCCAGCAGCTGGCGGCGGGTGCGCGGCACCTGCGCCGGGCCCAACAAACGTTTGTTGTAGACGATGACGATGGGCTCGTAGCTGATGCCGAAGGCCTCGTGCCGCCACTGCGACCACGCCGGCAGCCCGGCGGTGGCCGGCGAGCGGTGGACCAGGGCGTGGCCGTCGTTGACCAGCTTGGTCTGCAGGTCCATGCCGCTGCTGATCAGCAGGTCGGCGCGATCGCGCGGGGCCGAGCGCAGGTAGCGGGTGTAGATGTCCTGGGCGACCAGGTCCGAATACTCGACCTGGGTGCCCGGGCTGAGCTTCTGGTAATCGGCGATGACCGCGGCGAAGTTCTCGATGTCGGTCGAGCCGTGGATGCGCAGGCGGGCGGTGGTGGTTTGCGGGCTCGGGAAGGCCTTGACGTCGCCGGGTTCGGCGGCGGCGGGCAGCGCGACCAGCCCGGCCAGCGCAGCGAGCAGCGCGCCGATGCAACGGCACCGCCAGGCGCCCGCGCCGCCGCGCGCTTGCGGTCGTTCGCGCCTTGCCGCGCGGGGTTCGCGTCTCATACCAGGGTCCTCGGCAGCCGCAAGGTCACCACCAGGCCGCCGCCGACCCGGTTGCTCAGGTCGATCGCGCCGCCGTGGCTCTCGACGATGCGCTTGACGATCGCCAGGCCCAGGCCGGCGCCGCCGGCGGCGGCGTCGCGGCCGCGGGCGAAGCGCTCGAACACGGTCTGGGCGTCGGCGGGGGCGATGCCGGGGCCGTGGTCGGCGATGGTCAGCACCGCCGTCGGCCCGGTCGCCGCCGCGGCCGCGCCTTCGCCGGCGGCGGTCAGGGCGATCTGCAGCGGCGCGCGGCCGTGCTTGAGCGCGTTGTCGATCAGGTTCTTGATCGCCTCGCGCAGCAGCAGCGCATCGCCGCGCACGCGCAGCGGTTCGCTGGTCGCGGCCAGGTGCAGGTCCGGGCGCGGGCCGGACTGCGGCACCGCCTCGAAGATCGCCTGGTGCAGCAATTCGGCCAGGTCGACGGTCTCGAACTGCTGCAGATGGCCGCGGTGGATCGCGCTGGCATCGCTGAGCAACTGGTTCAGCAGCCGGCTCATGTGGCTGGCGTTGCGCTCGATGGTCTCCAGGCTGCGGCGCTGCTCGGCCGGGTCGTCCTCGTCCAGCGCCAGCTGCGCCTGCGCGCGCAGCGCGGCCAGCGGCGTGCGCATCTGGTGCGCGGCCTCGCCCATGAACGCGCGCAGGGTCTCGTTGCTGGCCGCCAGCCGGCCCATGAAGCGGTTGAGCGACTCCACGGTCTGGTCGAGCTCGGCCGGCACCTCGCGCGCGACCGGGCGCAGGTCGGAGGGATCGCGTTCGGACAGCTCGCGCTCCAGCCGCTGCAGCGGCCGCAGCGCGCGGTAGACGCCGATCCACACCAGCGCCAGCGCCGCCAGCGACAGCGCCACGATCGCGACCAGCGCGCGCAGCACCATGTCGTCGGCCAGGGCCTCGCGCGCGCGCCGGGTCTGGCCGACCTGGACGATGGCCTGACCCTGCGAGGCGGGCCCGGCGACCCAGCGCGAGACCGCGACGAAGCGGGTGTTCTCGCCGCGGTAGACCGCATCGAACAAGCGCGGCTGGCCGTCGCGCGGCGGGCTCGGCGGCGCCGGCAGGTCGGCGTAGCCGGTGATGGTGGGGCCGTCGCCGGCGCCGGCGCCGCGGCTGGAGACGCGGTAGAACACCCGGTCCTCCGGCGCCATCGCCAGCAGGTCGAGCGCGGCGTACGGCAGGTCGACCTGCCACTGGCCGTCGACCAGCGCCACCGAATCGGCGATCGACAGCGCCGAGGAGATCAGCAGGTGGTCGTAGGAGCGGTCGGCGGCGGCGCGGCCGTAGCTGCGCGCGGCCAAAAACAGCAGCGCGGCGCCGATCAGCGACAACGCGCCGAGATAGATCAGCAGGGTCTTGCGGATCGAATCGCGGCGCCCGGCCGCCGCGCGCGCGGGTTCAGCCATCGGCGCCGCCTTCGGCCGCGGCGCCGGCCTCGATCAGATAGCCGGCGCCGCGCACGGTGACGATGCGCAGCGGCGCGCTCGCGAGCTTCTTGCGCAGGCGCCCGATGTACAGCTCGATCGCGTTCGGCCCGGCCTCGTCGTCGAAGCCGAACAGGCCGTTGCCGATCTCGTCCTTGCTGACCACCTGGCCGAGCTTGCCGATCAGGATTTCCAGCAGGCGGAACTCGCGGTTCGGCAGTTCGATGGCCTCGCCGTCAAGGGTGACGCGGTGCGCGCCAGCATCGAAGGCGAAGCCGCCGAGCTGCACGGTGCCGGCGGCCTGGCCGCGGTTGCGCCGCAGCAGCACCCGGCAGCGCGCCTCGAACTCGCGGAAATCGAAGGGCTTGCTGAGGTAGTCGTCGGCGCCGGAATCGAGCGCGCGTACGCGGTCGTCGATGCCGTCGCGCGCGGTCAGCATCAGCACCGGGGTGGCGTCGCCGCGTTCGCGCAGGCCGGCCAGCAGGCCCAGGCCGTCGAGCCGCGGCAGGCCGATGTCGAGCACGATCAGGTCGAAGCCCTGGTAGCGCAGCACGCTGTCGGCCTTGAGCCCGTCGCTCTGCCAGTCCACGGCGTGGCCGTCGCGACGCATGCGCCGGACGATGGCGTCGGCGAGGTCCGCGTTGTCTTCGACGAGCAGGATGCGCACTCGATGTAGTCCTCTGCCTCTTGTCGAAGTCGCGACTGCGGGTTCGCGGCGAATCGCCGAAGCCGTCATCCCCGCGAAGGCGGGGATCCAGAGACTTCACAGCCATGTCGCGATGAAACCCTGGCCCCCGCCTTCGCGGGGATGACGGGCAAAAACGGTCGCTCCGCCACGACATCGCCGACTCGTCCACGCCATGACAGGTCTTTGACAGCTTCGACCGCCTAGCCTGCGCTGGAGGGGTTGGGACAGGCCGTCCGGGCCGACCCAACTATAAGCGCCCGTCGCGCCTTTGTGCGCGCAAAGAGGCCGGAAAACAAGGGTCGGGAGAAAAATCGATGGCTGTCGCCAACCACGCCGGCGCGTGCGTCGCGCTGTGCCTGCTCGCTGCGTCCGCAACGCCGGCCTTCGCCGCCGAAGACGCCGGCGAAGGCCCGGTGACCGCCGAGATCGGCGGCCGCATCCACTGGGATTTCGCCGAGTTCGACAACGACCGCCGCGGCGCGCCGAACCCCGACGACACCGAAGTGCGGCGGCTGTGGCTGGACGTGTCGGGCAAGTTCTACGGCTGGGGCTACAAGATCGAAGGCGACTTCGCCGGGCTGCAGGACAAGTTCAGCGGCGACAACATCGAGGCCAAGGACGTCTACGTCACCCGCGACTTCAAGGCCGGCAAGCTGACTCTCGGCCAGTTCAAGCAGTACTTCACTCTCGATGACCGGATCAGCTCGAACTACGGCGTGTTCATGGAACGCAGCATGTTCGCCAGTTCGGTCGCGCCGCTGTACCGCCTGGGCGCGGCCTGGATCACCGCGCGCGACGCGTACACCCTCGGCGGCAGCGTCTATAGCCTGGAAAGCATCGATGTGTGGCAGGTCAAGGGCCGCGCGTTCGGCGCGCGCGGCACCTGGGCGCCGCGCCACGACACCGGCGACGCGCTGCACCTGGGCCTGTCGCTGGCGCGCGAGTACTACGACCATCCCGGCCGCGACGGCGCCAACGGCCTGCGCATCGCCCCGCGCCCGGCCGGGCATCTGTCCGACAACAGCCGCGCGACCTTGGTGAACTTCAATCGCGGCCTCGACACCGACGTCGACAAGTATTCGCTGGAGTTCGCGCTGGCGCGCGGCCCGGTGTACCTGCAGTCCGAACTCAGCGGCGCCGATTTCGACGACGGCAGCCAGCGCGGCGAGATCCGCTCGGCCTACGCCACGGTCGGCTGGTTCGTCACCGGCGAGAACATGCCCTACGACACCAAGTCCGGCCGCTTCGGCCGGGTCAAGCCCGCGCGCGCGAGCGGCGCCTGGGTGGTCGCGGCGCGCTACGACACCATCCGCGGCAAGCAGCACCTCAACGGCGCGGCGAACTTCAGCGACGTGTCGATGCAGCAGACCAGCGTCGGCGTGAACTGGCACCTGCGCGCGAACCTGCGCTTCATGCTCGATCTGATCGAAAGCCGCAACCGCGACCGGCTCGCGGGCGCGACGCTCGACCGCACGCGTGCGGTGACCGGGCGGTTTCAGTACGACTTCTGACTCTTTCGCTCGAAACGCCCTGGATCCCCACGTTCGCGGGGATGACGGGATGAGAGTTCCGTCGCGACTGACCGCCGCATCGTCCGTCCCGCATTCCCGCTCCACCTTCCCTGCAAGGAACCCGCAATGCTGACCATCCTCGGCTTCGGCATGGTCCTCACCTTCATGTATCTGATCATGAGCAAGCGGCTGTCGCCGCTGGTGGCTCTGATCGTGATACCCATCGCCTTCGCCCTGGCCGGCGGCTTCGGCGCCGGGATCGGCGAGATGATGATCGAGGGGATCAAGAAGATCGCGCCGACCGGCGTGATGCTGATGTTCGCCATCCTCTACTTCGGGGTGATGATCGACGCCGGCCTGTTCGACCCCATCGTCAGGCGCATCCTCAAGCTGGTGAAGGGCGATCCGGTCAAGATCGTGGTCGGCACCGCGGTGCTGGCGATGCTGATCTCGCTCGACGGCGACGGCTCGACCACCTACATGATCACCGTCTCGGCGATGCTGCCGCTGTTCCAGCGGCTGCGCATGAACGCGCTGAACCTCACCTGCGTGACCATCCTGGCCAGCGGGGTGATGAACCTGACCCCGTGGGGCGGGCCAACCGCGCGCGCTGCGACCGCGCTGCACGTGGACCCCAGCGAAGTGTTCGTGCCGTTGATCCCGGCAATGGTGATCTCGCTGCTGAGCATCATCGCGCTGGCGTGGTACCTGGGCCTGCGCGAGCGCAAGCGCCTGGGCATCGTCACCCTCGACGGCCACGCCGCCGACTGGAATCCGGAGCTGGATACCGCCAGCGACAACCTGCCGACCCTGGCCGACAGCGAGGACACCAAGCGGCCCAAGCTGCTATGGGTCAACGCCGGCCTGACCACCGCGCTGATGGCGGCGCTGGTCCTCGGCCTGCTGCCGCTGCCGGTGCTGTTCATGATCGGCTTCGCGATCGCGCTGGTCATCAACTACCCGGACCTGGCCGAACAACGCCGTCGCATCGGCAACCACGCCGGCAACGTGTTGGCGGTGGTGTCGCTGATCTTCGCCGCCGGCATCTTCACCGGCATCCTGTCCAACACCGGCATGGTCGAGGCGATGTCGCGCAGCTTCCTGGCGGTGATCCCCGACGCCTGGGGCCCGTACCTGGCGGTGATCACCGCCATCGCCAGCATGCCTTTCACCTTCTTCATGTCCAACGACGCGTTCTATTTCGGCGTGCTGCCGATCCTGTCGGAGGCGGCCGGGCACTACGGCATCACCCCGGTGGAAATGGCGCGCGCGTCGCTGGCGGGGCAGCCGGTGCATCTGCTGAGCCCGCTGGTGCCTTCGACCTATCTGTTGGTCGGCATGGCCAATGTGGACTTCGCCGACCACCAGAAATTCACCCTGAAGTGGGCGGTGCTGATCTCGCTGATCCTGATGTTCGCTTCGCTCGCCTTCGCGCTGTATCCCTTCGCCGCTTGATGCCCTCCTGTACGAGCGGCGCGAGCCGCGACCGCGACATTCGGCTTGTGTCGTGAGCGCGGCTTGCGTCGTAAGCGCGATGCCGCGGTCGCGGCTCGCGCCGCTCCTACAGGTAGCCTACCCACAGGAACCTAGGTCATGACTCTTCGCATTGCATACGTCACCAGCGGCATGGGCAGCCTGGGCACCGCGATCTGCCGCAAGCTCGCCGACAGCGGCCACACCGTGGTCGCCGGTTGCGGGCCGAATTCGCCGCGCAAGGCCGGCTGGCTGCGCGAGCAGCGCGAGTTGGGCTACGACTTCATCGCCTCGGAAGGCAACGCCGCCGACTGGGACTCCACCGTCGCCGCGTTCGCCAAGGTCAAGGCCGAGGTCGGCGAGGTCGACGTGCTGGTCAACAACGCCGGCGGCACCCGCGACGTGCTGTTCCGGCAGATGACCCGCGACGACTGGAACGCGGTGATGGCCGGCAACCTCAACACGCTGTTCAACATCACCAAGCAGGTCGTCGACGGCATGGCCGCGCGCGGCTGGGGCCGGATCGTCAACATCGGCTCGGTCAGCGCGCAGAAGGGCCAGATCGGCCAGGTCAACTACGCCACCGCCAAGGCGGCGATGCACGGCTTCACCCGCGCGCTGGCGCAGGAGTTCGCCGCGCGCGGAGTCACCGTCAACACGATCTCGCCCGGCTACGTGGCCAGCGCCGCGATCAGCGCGTTCCCGCCCGACGTGCTCGACCGCCTGGCCGCGTCGGTGCCGGTGCGCCGGCTCGGCAAGCCCGAGGAAGTCGCGAGCCTGTGCGCGTGGCTGGCCGGCGACGATGCGGCGTTCGTGACCGGTGCGGATTACGCCGTCAACGGCGGCCTGCAGATGGGCTGACGCCCCTTGTAGGAGCGGCGCGAGCCGCAACCGCGCCAACGCGACTGCGACGCAAGTTTCGGCGCAGTCGCGTTGGCGCGGTTGCGGCTCGCGCCGCTCCTACAATGGGATTGCGGATCAACCGATCTCGCTGAAATCGCCTTCGGCCATGTGGTCCAGGCGGATGCGGTTGGCGAACAGCGAGAACGCCAGCATCCCGGCCAACCCGTTCGCGCGGGTGATCCACGGCGGCATCCAGCGCGGCGGCGCCAGCACGCCGGCCTGGAACAGCGGCTCGAAGCGCTGCACGTCGCCCAGGGTCATCTTGCCGGCGAACAGCCAGCGGCACAGGTGCAGCTTCTGCTGGCGCAACGCCCAGCGGAAGAAGGTGTGCACGCCGACCAGGCCGCGCAGGTAGACGGTGTCCTTGGTGAAGGCCGCGCCGCCGGCGGTGGGCACGCCGCGGAACACGCGCTGGGCCGAGGCGAAGCTGTCGTCGGGCGTTTGCCCGGCGTCGATGAAGTAGCCGAATACCTGGATGAAGTCGGCGCCGTCCAGCGCCATCGCCACCGCGTCGATGCGCAGGCTCAGCCGCTTCATCCGGCCGATGTCGATGCTGCCGGTGATCTGCTCGGCGAAGGTCGCCAGCCCTTCCTGGGTGGCGGTGCTGCGCGGCGAGGACAGCGCCAGGCTCGGCAGCACCGGCTGCAAGCGGCCGTTGAGCGCAGTCAGCGAGTGCACGAAGGCCTCGTGCTGCAGCAACTGGTGGCGGTCGTAGTCGCTGAAGGCCGCGCCGCTGCGCAGGCGGATGCGGGTGGCGCCGGCGGCGGCCTTGGCGATCAGGTCCGGGTCCAGCACCACCTCGATCACCCGGCTGTCGAAGTAGTCGTCCAGGTCGCGCTGCAGCTGCAGGCTCAGCGCGGTCGCCGAGATCTGCACGGTCTCGGCCGGCGACATCAGTTCGCGGTCGAGTTCGTTGGCGATGGAGATGAAATGGTTGGCGGCCTCGCGCGTGCTCGGCCCCTGGCCCGGCAGCGCCACGTCGGGCTTGCCGAACAGCTGCACCGAGTAATCGGTGACCTGGCGGGTGCCCAGGCATTCGAGCAATTGCGCGGCGATGCCCCAGGAATGCGCCGATTCGATCAGGTACTCGCCGAGCGGGTGGTCCGGATCGGCGGCCTGGGCGATCGCCTCCAGCTCGGCGCGCACGTCGCTGAAGTCGTGCTTGGGATAGTCGATGACCGGCAGCGTCGCCGCGCCGCGCGCGTAGTCGGCGAGGAACTGCACTTCCAGGCCGGCCGGCCAGCTGGCCATGGTCAGCAGCTTGATCCCGCGCGCGGCGCGGACCATGCGTGCGTCGAGTTCGGCGTGGTGCTGCAGGTCGGGCGACAGTTCGATCGGGAGGGCGCTCATGCGGCGGCCTCTGGGCTCGGGGAAAAGGGGAAGGACGCGCGACGCGACGGGCCCGCGCAGGCGGCGCGCGGCGCGCGCTCAGTGGCGCCCATACTTCTCGTCCAGGCGCTTGTTCAGCGCCTTGCCGAGGACTTTCTCCTCGGACTTCTGCGCGCGCCGGTTGGCCAGTTTGTTGGCCGCGCCGGCGACTTCCTCGCGCAGCTTGAGGTAATTGGCGAAGCGCTGCGGATCGAGCTTGCCGCCTTCGATCGCCGCGCGCACCGCGCAACCGGGCTCGCGATCGTGCGAGCAATCGCGGAACTTGCACTGCTCGGCCAGCGCCTCGACGTCGGCGAAGTTCTCGCCGATGTCCTCCTCGCCGGTCGGCTTGAGCTCGCGCATGCCCGGCGTGTCGATCAGGCAGGCGCCGGACGGCAGCGGGATCAGCGCGCGGTGGGTGGTGGTGTGGCGGCCGCGCGCGTCGCTCTCGCGCACCGCGCCGGTCTTCATCCTGTCGCTGCCGAGCAGGCTGTTGGTGATGGTCGACTTGCCGGCGCCGGAGGAGCCCACCAGCACCACGGTGCGGCCCGGGCCCAGCCACGGCGACAGCGCGGCGAGCACGCCGTCGCGGTCGCGCGCGTTGACCGCGCGCACCTGGATGCCCTGGCTCAGCTCGACCAGCGCATCGGTGGCCAGCGTCACCGCCTCGGGATCGGCCGCCAGCGCGGCGTCGGCCTTGGTCAGCACGATCACCGGCTCGGCGCCGCCGCGCACCAGCAGCAGGTAGCGCTCGATCCGGCGCGGGTTGAAGTCCGCGTCCAGCCCGCACACCACGAACACGGTGTCGATGTTGGCGGCGATCAACTGCTGCTTGTAGTGCTCGCCGGCCGCGCCGCGCTTGATCGCGCTGTGCCGCGGCAGCAGCGCCACCACTTTGTCGCGCGAACCGCTGCGCTCGATCAGCAGCCAGTCGCCCACGCCCGGCCGTTGTTCGGGCGGGAACCGCGGGCGTTGCCATTCGGGCAGCGACTCGACCTTGAAGCCGGCGCTGTCGGGGCCGTCGGCGACCACGTAACCGCTGCGATGCTGCTCGATCACCCGCGCCGGGCGGGCCTGGGGGTGCTCGGCCAGCAGCCGGCGCCAGGCCGGATCGTCGGGCGGCGCGGTCGGCTCGGGGGTGGAGGGGTCGGCGTCGGCAGGGACCGCGTCGGCCGACTCGGCCGGCAGCGGCCAACCGATCGCCTGCAAGGCGGCCAGTTCGGGGATCAAAGGCGCGGGAGGCGGTTGGGCATGGCGCGATTCTACATAGCCCGCTCGCCGGTTTTGCCGTCGCGCGGTTGGATTTTCGCGGCCGCGGGCCGATCCGCGCCGGCGCTGCGGACCGGCGCGGAAAACGGTTGCAGCGCCGGGTCCGCGGCCCGGATCGGTTTTTTTCGCGCCCGCCCGCGTCGCGGGCCGCGCCCGGGCGCCCGATTCAGGCTGTTTACCAGGGCGGATTCGGCTAGTCTGGACGTTCATCCACTTTCCGATGTGACGCCCCGATGTCCTTGCCGCCCTTGAAGACCCGCGAACGCCTTTCCGAAGTCCGTTACGAAATCCGCGGTGAACTGGCCCGGCGAGCTCGCGAGTTGGAGGCCCAGGGGCGCAAGCAGATCAAGCTCAACATCGGCAACCCCGGCGCGTTCGGTTTCCGCGCCCCCGAACACCTGCAGCGCGCCATCGCCGAGCGCATCGCCGACACCGACCCCTATACCCACCAGCAGGGCCTGCCGGCCGCGCGCGAGGCCATCGCCGCCTTCCACAAGCGCCGCGGCACGCCCAACGCCTCGCCCGAGCGGGTGTTCGTCGGCAACGGCGTGAGCGAGCTGATCGACCTGTCGCTGCGCGCCCTGCTCAATCCCGGCGACGAAGTGCTGCTGCCCTCGCCCGACTACCCGCTGTGGTCGGCCGCGACCATCCTCAACGACGGCCGCCCGGTGTACTACCGCTGCCAGCCGGAGAACGGCTTCCTGCCCGATCCGGACGAGATCGAGCAACTGGTCTCCAGCCGCACCCGCGCGATCGTGCTGATCAACCCGAACAACCCGACCGGCGCGGCCTACCCGCGCGAGCTGATCGAACGCATCGTCGCCATCGCCGCCAAGCACAAGCTGCTGCTGATGTGCGACGAGATCTACGACTCGATCCTCTACGACGGCGCGCAGTTCGTCCCGGTCGCGCCGATCGCCGGCGACCTGCCCTGCCTGAGCTTCGGCGGCCTGTCCAAGGTCCACCGCGCCTGCGGCTGGCGGGTCGGCTGGGCGGTGCTGTCGGGCGACCCGGTCGCCAGCGGCGACTTCCACCACGCCATGGACCTGCTCGGCGCGCTGCGCCTGTGCGCCAACGTGCCGGGCCAGTTCGCGATCGAGGCCGCGCTCGACGGCACCGACACCATCACCCCGCTGTGCCAGCCGGGCGGACGCCTGTTCGAGGCGCGGCGCGCGGTGATCGAAGCGGTCCAGGCCAGCCGGCACCTGCACCTGGTCGTGCCCGCCGGCGCGCTGTACGCGTTCCCGTCGGTGACCGGCGCGGCCGCGCAGGGCTTCGACGACCACCAGTTCGCGCTGGAGCTGCTGGAGACCGAGGACGTGCTGGTGGTCCCCGGCTCGAGCTTCAACGTCCCCTACCGCAACCATTTCCGCGTGACCCTGCTGCCGCAGCCGGAGGACGTGCGCGAGGTGTTCGGCCGGATCGAGCGCGTGCTCGACCGCTACGCCGAACGCGCCGGCGCGCCGCGCGCCGCGGTGGCCTGAGCGCCGCCGATGGCGCAGTCCTACCTGGCGCTGGGCGACAGCTACAGCATCGGCGAGGCGGTCCCCGAAGCCGGGCGCTGGCCGGTGCAGCTGGCCGCCGGCCTGCGCGCGCGCGGCGTCGGGCTGGCCGCGCCGCGCATCATCGCCACCACCGGCTGGACCACCGACGAACTGGCGCTGGCCCTGGACCTGGCCGAACCGCTGGGCGAGTGGGACTTCGTCAGCCTGCTGATCGGCGTCAACAACCAGTACCGCGGCCGCAGCGCCGCGCAATACGCCGGCGAGTACCGGCAGCTGCTCGAACGCGCGATCGGCTACGCCCGCGGCCGGCCCGACCGGGTGCTGGCGCTGTCGATCCCCGACTGGGGCGCAACCCCGTTCGGCGCCCAGGACAAGCGCGGCGCGGCGGTCATCGGCGCCGAGCTGGACGTGTTCAACATCACCGCCAGCGAGATCTGCGTGCGTCACGGCGTGGCCTTCGTCGACATCGCGCCGCTTTCGCGCGAACTCGCCGCGCAGCCGGCGATGCTGGCCGACGACGGGCTGCATCCCTCGGCGCAGATGTACGCGCGCTGGACCGAGCTGGCGCTGCCGGTGGCCGAAGGCCTGTTGCGGCAGGGCTGAGCGGCGGGGCGGGCCGGCCGGACAGCGGCGGCCGCCTCGCCCGGGCCCCGTTCCGGTCAGGCCGTTGCGCGCTCCTGCTGAAGCGCCTCCGGCTGACGCGCAACCAAGCCACGCGCCACTCGCGCAGCGTTCGCCGGCCGTGCCGCGCGGCCCCGCGCTGCGGCGACGAATGTGTTCATTGGTAATACCCGCCGCCGCGGCCGCAAACCGCGGTTTTCGCCCGGGGCCGGCCGGTGCCACACTGCGGGCACCGGCAACGACGACGCCGGGGGAACGTCCGACCCGAATGACTTCAGCGGTACAAGCCATGCCTCCCGGCCAGGCCCTGCGGATCGCCCGCGCCTATCTGCCCGAGCATCCGCTCGGTAATCGCTGGGACTATTACTACAGCCGCGCCAAGCTCGGCAGCGACCCGCTCTACCCCGGCGTCAGCCAGGCGCTGCGCGGCACCCGCGCGCCGCTGCTGGACCTGGGCTGCGGCCTGGGCCTGCTCGCCCACACCCTGCGCGCCGACGGCATCGCCCTGCCCTACCGCGGGGTCGACAGCGACGCCGCCAAGATCCGCCGCGCCGGCCGCGCCGCCGCGCGGGTCGGCCTGGACACCGCCGGCTTCGCGGTCATGGACCTGTCGCGCGAACTGCCCGAACACCGCGGCAGCGTGGCGATCCTGGACGTGCTGCAGTTCATCCCCTACCCGGCCCAGGCGCGCGCGATCGACGCGATGATCGCGATGCTGGTGCCCGGCGCGCGCCTGGTGATCCGCACCGGCCTGGACGACGGCACCGGCCGCGCACGGGTGACCCGCGCGGTCGACCTGTTCTCGCGCGCGCTGGGATGGATGAACGCGACCCCGCGCTATTACCCCGACGGCGAAGCCTTGCGCGAACGCCTGCAGGCGGCGGGATTGCGGGTGGAGTTCACGCCGATGTTCGGGCGCACGCCGTTCAACAACTGGCGGATCGTCGCGGCGAGGGAATGATCGGCCGCGGGTTGCGGCCCGGCTTCGCGGTGCGATGCCGATCGCGCCTGCCTGCGGCAGCGACGCGGGACGGCGTTCGTCGCGATCGGATTTTCGCGGTCGCGGCTCGCGCCGCTCCTACAGTGGGCTGCGGCCGCATCCGACTGCAGCAGCCGCAACTACGCGCGACGCCAGCCCGTCATTCCGGCGAAAGCCGGAATCCATTTTGCCGTTGCCGTTGCTCTTCGCTCGGACGCAACCCCACGCGAAGCACACGTCTCGCAGCCCCGCAGGGCGTGCGCATGGATGCGCACGCGCGCCATGGGGCAGGAAGCCCCTTATGGCGCGGCCCCGCGCCCCTTTCGAGCCATAGTGGCTTTTGATTCGAAACAGGGAAAAGCACTTTCTTTGGTTACTTTCTTTGTGGCTTTGGACAAAGAAAGTGACCCGGCCGCTTGCGGACGGAAGCTCTTGATCGAGGCTTGTCGTCACACGTACGAACACACAAAGGCCGAACCCGCCGCGGAACGCCCCCTGTAGGAGCGACGCAAGCCGCGACCGCGCCAGCGCGGCGATTGCGAAAGTTTCGTCGTAGTTGCATCGTCGCAGTCGCGGCTCGCGCCGCTCCTACCCACAACAAATGCACCTACTCGCGCGCTTCGGGCAACACGCAGCGATACCCCAACGCCTGCAACCGCGCCAACAACACCGCCATCGTCTCCACGCTGCGCCCGTGCCCCGCGCCCTCGTGCATCAGCACGATCGCGCCAGGCCTCAGGCCGCGCTCGACCCGCGCCACCACCCGCGCCGGTTCCGCCGCCACCGCGTCGAAACCGCGCGCGCTCCACGCCACCCGCGCCAGGCCGCAGCGCTTGAGCCCGCGTGCGACGAAAGGATTGGCCATGCCGACCACCGCCCGGAACCAGTGCAGGCGGTAGCCGGGCAGCAATTCACGCAAGGTCCGGTCGGCCTCGACGATCTCGCGCCGCATCGCCGCCGGGCCCAGCCGCCAGAACGCCGCCGAAGGATGGCTGCCGCTGTGATGGCCGACGCCGTGGCCGCGCTGCACGATCCGGGCCAGCAGCTCCGGCCGCGCCCGCGCGCGTTCGGCGACGACGAAGAAGGTCGCCTTGGCGCCGTGCGCGTCGAGCAGGTCGAGCATCGCGGCGGTGTCGTCGGACGGGCCGTCGTCGATGGTCAGCCACACCACCGGCTCGCGCGTGGGCAGGCGCCGCAGCACCGGGCTGAACAAGGCCGAGCCGGGGCGCAGGGTGCCCCACAACAGCGCCGCGTGGCTCAGCGCCAGCGCCGGCAGGCCGACCGTCCAGCCGGCCACCCACCACAGGCCGAGCACGCCCAGTTGCGAGGCCGCGAACAGCCACGGCGCGGCCTCGGGGTGGCGCGGCGGGCGATGGCGGACCGTGGGAGGCATCGGCGGGCGGGCGTCGAGCGCGAATCGGGCGGGACGCTCATCGTAGCGGGGCGGCGGTTGCGGGGCATCCCGGCCGCGCCGGACGTCCGGCCCCGTGGCGCGGTCGCGAACCGAGGCGCGGCGGGCCCGAGGGCCCTCCCACCCACGCGGAGTCCTGAAACCTTCCCAGGCAGGCAAGCCGGGGCCGGCCGCCGCCGCTCCACTTGCATCGCCGCGCCGGCGCCCCCATGTGCCCAGGACTTCCGTCAGCTTCCGCCAAGCCCATGTCCCTCACTCCCGACCTGCGTTCGCGCATCGAATCCCTGCTCCAGTCCAACCGCGTCGTGCTGTTCATGAAGGGCGCGCCGGACGCGCCGCAGTGCGGTTTCTCGGCCAAGGCCGCCGGCACCCTCAACGCGCTGCTGCCGCAGGGCTATGCGCACGTCGACGTGCTCAGCGACGCCGAAATCCGCGAGGGCATCAAGGCCTACGGCGAGTGGCCGACCATCCCGCAGCTGTACATCGACGGCCAGCTGGTCGGCGGCAGCGACATCATTCTGCAGATGGCCGGCAACGGCGAACTGCACGGCGCGCTCGGCCTGCCGGCGCCCGACCGCAGCCCGCCGAAGCTGGAGATCAGCGCGGCCGCGGCGAAGATGCTGCGCGACGCGGTCGCCGGCGCGGGCGAGAACTATGCGGTGCAGCTCGACGTCGACGCGCGCCACAACGTGCGCCTGCAGCTGGCGCCGGCGGACGCCGACGCGGTCGCGGTGGAGATCGGCGGCGTGCGCGTGCAGACCGACTGGATCAACGCGCGCCGCGCCGACGGCGTGTCGATCGACTGGGCCGACGACGAACGCGGCCGCGGCCTGGTGATCAACAATCCGAACGCGCCGGCGGCGGTGCGTTCGATCGCGCCGGCGCAGGTGCGCGAGCGCGTGCAGGCCGGCAGCCTGCGCCTGATCGACGTGCGCCCGGCCGACGAACGCGCGCTGGCCCAGGCCGATGTCGCCTTCGACACCTTCGACCACGGCACCGACGCGCTGGAAGGCCTGCCCAAGGACGCGCCGGTCGCGTTCCTGTGCCACCGCGGCGGGCGCAGCGCGCAGGCGGCGGAGCATTTCCGCCAGCTCGGGTTCCGCGAGGTCTACAACGTGGTCGGCGGCATCGACGCCTGGGCCGACCTCGGCGGCGGCATCGCCAAGTACTGAGCGCGCGATCGGTTGCGCCTGGCGAAGCCGCGGCCTGCGAGCCGCGGCTTCGTCGTTTGCGGCCTGTGCGAACCCGCTCGCAGGCGCACGGCCGCGGTGGCACGGGCCAGCGCGGGCGCCGCCGCCGCCCAGGGCCGCGGCTTGCCGCCCGCCAGCGGCTTAGCGATACTCGTCTCACTACGCGCCTGGAACCGGGCGCGGCGAGCCCCACCATGGATTCAGGACGAATCGCCTGTGTTGCGCGCCAGGCCGCCTCGCCGACGGCGAGCCGGACCCGCCGCAGCGCCTTCGCGCCCGCATCCGCGCCGCCTTGCACGGCCGCTGCCGCGCCGCACGCCCGCGGCGCGGGCCGCCCCCTCCTCCCGACGATCCCGGCACGGCCCTGGCCGCAACGGCCGCGCGCTCTTGCGCGCGCCCGCTGCGGCCCGCCGCTGTCCTGAGACCCTGCGCATGCCGCCCATGAAGTCCTTTTTTCTTGCCTCAGTGGTGACCTTGATGACCGTTTCTACCGCCGCCTGCCAGCAACCGGTGCCGCCGCCGCAGGTCAAGGCCAATCCGAATCCGCAGCACAAGTACGAAGTCGTAATGACCGTGCGCAACGCGCCGCGCGCGTTCGAGCAGGTCGCCGGCAGCGCCCAGTTCGACATTCCCGCCGAACAGGACGCCTGCATCCCGCTCGACCAGACCCGCGCGCTGGCCGGCGTGCGCAACCGCCCGAGCGAGACCGTGCCGCTGCAGTTCCGCAAGGTCTCCGATACCGAGTACCGCGCAGAATTCTTCGCCGACGCGCTGCTGGACGAGGACTACTACGGCCTGGGCGTGTGCCACTGGAAGCTCACCGCGGTCGGCGCGACCCTGACCGCCAAGCCCGCGGTGTTCTCCACCGAGACCTGGAACGAGGCGATCGTCGGCGGCGCGCAGCAAGTGACCTTCGCGCCGAAGTCGCTGTTCGCGCTGTCGCCCGATCCGATCGAGTTCCATCCCATGACCCTCGCCGGCGAGCGTTCGCCGTCCGCCGAGGACTTCGAGGTCGTGTTCCAGTCCAGGAAGATCGAACAATGACGCTGCCCAGCCGCGCCTACGCCTCCCTCGCCGACGACAGCTACCAGGACCGCGCCAAGCAGGAAGGCGCGAAGATTTCCGTCGAAGGCCGCGAGTACAAGGTCCTCAAGACCTCCTCGGACTTCGTCAGCGGATACCAGGGCACGATCTACCAGGACGTGAAGTCCGGCGAGATCGTGGTCGCCCACCGCGGGTCCGAAGGCGGCCTCACCAGCGCCGTGCAGGACTGGGTCGGCGGCAACGGCAACATGGTGCTCAACCGCACCAACCCGCAGGTCAAGCACGCCAACGAACTGACCGAAATGGCGATGAAGCTGGCCGAGCGCTATCCGGTCAACGGCCACGCCGCGCAGGTCTCGGTCACCGGCCACTCGCAGGGCGGCACCCTGGCCCAGGCCACCGCGGCCAAGTACGGATTGCACGGCGAGACCTTCAACGCCTACGGCGCGGCCAGCCTCGACCTGCACCTGCCCAAGGGCGCCAAGCTCGACATCGTCAACCACGCCCGCGCCACCGACATCGTCAGCTCCGCCAGCAAGCACCTGGGCGAAGTGCGGCTGTACGCGATCGACAAGGACGCCAAGGACCTGCTCGCCGACAAGCAGGACCCGCGCACCCAGGGCATCGCCGGCTTCGCCGCCGACATCAAGAAGGTCGGCTTCGATCCGCACAGCGTCACCCAGTTCTACAAGCAGAACGACATTTCCGGGCCGCCGCTGCTCAGCGACGCCAACCGGCAGACCTACGCCAAGAACAAGGACATGTTCGATTCGTTCCGCAACGACATCTACCAGATGCGCGCGGTCATCACCAACGGCAAGGACCTGTCGGACTGGAAGCTGCCCAAGGAGCCGACCGCGGGCATGCCCGACGTGCTCAAGCGCGAGATCAAGCATCGCTACGAGGACGCCAAGGAAGGCGTGCAGCAGGGCTACGACCGCGCCAAGCAGGGCGTGCAGGACGGTTACGACCGGGCCAAGCACGGCGTGCAGGAGGGCTACGACCGGGCCAAGCACGGGGTGCAGGAAGGCTACGATCGCGCCAAGCAGGGCGTGCAGGACGGCTACGACAAGGCCAAGCGCGGCGCCCAGGACGCCGGCGAGCGCCTGCAGGAAGCCGGCGACAAGGTGCGCGGCGCGGTCAAGGACGGCTGGGACCGGTTGCAGAACAACATCCCGCACATCCGCTTCCCGGGCCTGTCCGCCAACGACGCGCGCCAGCCCGGCGGGCCGCTGCTCAGCGATCCGAACCATTCGCACAACCCGATGTTCAACAAGGCCTTCGCCGGCATGAGCGAGATCGACACGCGCCACGGCCGCGTGTCCGACGACGCGACCGCGCGCGCGGCCGGCGCGCTGACCGCCGCGGCGGTGGCCGGCAACCTGCGCGACATCGACAAGGTCGTGCTGGGCAAGGACGCACAGCACCTCTTCGCGGTCCAGGGCGATCCGCGCTCGGTCCACCACAACGCGGTGTCGGTGCCGACCGAGCAGGCCATGCAGCAGACGCTGGTGGCGAGCACCGAGCAGGTCGACCGCTCGGTGCAGGGCCAGAACACGCAGCGCGACCAGCAACTGGCCCAGCAGCAGAACGAGAGCCGTTCGCGCTCGATGGGCTGAACGTCGCACGCGTCGGCTACGGGGATTCGGGGCGGCCTTGGCCGCCCCGAGTCGTTTTGCGGCCTTGGCCGCCTCGGGTCGTCTGAGGCCCTGGCCGCCTCGGGTCGCGTCCGCGCGGCGCGCCTCAGCCCTTGAAGCCGCCGCCGTCGAGATAGGCCTGTTCCTCGGCCGTGGTCGCCCGCCCCAGTACCGGATTGCGGTGCGGAAAGCGCCCGAAGCGCTCGATGATGCGCTGGTGCTGCACCGCCCACTGCGCCGGATCGCTGCCGTCGGCCGACGGCGGCAACGCGCGGTGCAGCTCGACCGAGCGCTGCTGGTCGCCGAGGTCTTCGGAATGCTCCAGCGGCAGGTAGAAGAACGGCCGCAGCGGCGCCTCGATCTTTTGATCGTGGCCGAGCTCCAGCGCGCGCCGCGCGTAATGGCGCGCCAGCGGATCGGTGGCGAAGGCATGGGCGCTGCCGCGGAACACGTTGCGCGGGATCTGGTCGAGCAGGATCAGCAGCGCCAGCGCCGATTCGGCGTCGCGTTCGACCCAGTCGTCGTGCGCGCGCTGCGCCGCGGCGAAGTGCGCTTCGAGGAAGCCGATGCGGCATTGCTGGTCGAAGCGGTCGTCGCGGTCGAACCAGCGTGCCGGGCCGGCGTCGCGCCAGAACGCGACGACCTCTTGGGCGGTGACGGGCATGGCGGATCCGTGAAGGGGGATGGAGCCGCACCCTAACACGACGCTGCGCAGCAACGAGGTCCCCCTGTAGGAGCGGCGCGAGCCGCGACCGCGACATCGCAACTGCGATGCAGGTACGACGCAAGCGAAGTTTCGCGGTCGCGGCTTGCGCCGCTCCTACAGGTAGATCGCCGCGTCCGCGGCGATCAGGCGCCTTCGCCGAGCTGGGTTTCCAGCTCGTTGATCCAGGCCACGGTGATGCTCTCCATCGTCACCGCGTAGATCAGCGGCCGCACCGAACCGGCGGAGTACGACTGGGCGACGAAGCGCGCGTGCTGCTCGCGGAACGCCGACCAGGCGTTGTGGGCGCGCTCGAACGCGGCGCGGCCGTCGCCGTCGAGCCGGTCGCGCAGGTGCGCGACCACCGCGTCCAGGCGCGCCTGCTCGCGGCCGAGTTCGGCCACCGCCTGCTGGTTCATGTCGGCCTGGCTGACCGCGGCATCGCCCTGGTCGCGGGCGATCGCCTCGGCCTTGCCGACGTAGCTGTCGGCCACGCGCGCGGCGTGCTCGGCCTTGCCGATCAGGCGGCTCTCGAAGCGCTGCAGTTCCTCGACGCTGGTGTGCGCGCCGTCGAGTTCCTGCTTGAGCGCGAGCAACTGCTTGCCGCGCTCGATCGCGTCGACGGTGCCGCGACGTTCGGCGATGCGCTGGATGAAGTAGAAGGCCCAGGTGAGCAGGGCGCCGATGACGGTGAAGATGAGCTGTTCCATGACCTGTCCTCCGGTCGTGGAGGACAGTGTCGCGGACCGAGGTCTCAGGCCTTCGGATGTCGCGTGTCGCGCGTCGCAAAACCCCTATAAAAATAGGGGTTTTGTGACAATCCATGAAGCGTTCAGCGCGACTTCGCAGTTCCGCCGGCGGCGTCCGCCGCGGCGCGCAGCAACGCGCGCAGGATGTCCTGCGAGCGGCGCTGGCCGTAGCCGCGGCCGTAGGCGCTGGACTGGATCGCCACCACCATGCGCAGCGACGGCACCAGGTAGAGCTTGTTGCCGCCGTTGCCCGAGGCGAACACCACCGGCACTTCGTCCGCGCCGACGCGCAGGCGCTTGCGGTACCAGAAGCAGCCGTACTCGTCGGCGTAGGGATCGACCGCGCCGATGCGCACGCGCGGCGCCAGGATCGCGCGCAAGGTGTCGGCCTGCACGATCGCGCGGCCCTGCCAGCGGCCGTCGTCGAGCGCCATCTGGCCGATGCGGGCGAAGTCGCCCGCGCGCAACGACAGGTTGCCCTGGCCCTTGGCGTGGCCGCCGGCGTCGCGCTGCCAGCGCCATTGCGCGATGCCCAGCGGCGCGAACAGGTGCTCGTCGGCGAACGCGTCCAGCGGCTGTCCGCTCGCGCCTTCCACGCACAGGCCGGCGAGGTAGGCGGTCAGCGAGTTGTAGGCGTAGCGCGTCCCCGGCGGCTCGCGCCGCGGCGCCGACAAGGCGAACGCCGCCGGGTCGGCGGCCTCGTCCAGGCGGTCCTCGTTGCCGGGCGACTGCGGGTTCTCGTCGTCGGCGTCCAGGCCCGAGCGCATGCTCAGCAGATCGCTCACGCGCACGCCGGCCAGCGCCTCGCCCGCCGCGGGCAGGCAGCGCGCGGCCGGCTGATCGAAGCGCAGGCGCCCGCGATCGGCCGCGATTCCCGCCAGCAGCGCGGTCACGCTCTTGCCGGCCGAACGGATGTCGTGCAACGACTGCGCGTCGTTGCCGCCGTAGTAGCGCTGCGCCGCCAGCTGGCCGTCGCGCAGCACCACCACCGCCTTGAGGTCGCCGCGGGCGTCGCCGTCCCAGCGCGCCAGCACGCGCTCCAGCGCCGGATCGGCGGGCGCCTGCGCGGCGGCCGCGACCAAGGGAAGGCACAAGCACAAACCGAGCAAGCAGCGGATGGCGGCACGCATATGAGGACTCGCGAACAGGTGGCGGCGCGGGCGCGCACTGCCGGCGCGCCGGCGCCAAGGGCCTGCAGCATCTCCCACCGGGCCGGCGCGGTCTCGTGCCAGCAGTCATTGCCGCTGCCGCGCCGCCGGAGCGGCCGGAGCGGCCGGAGCCGCTGCGCCGCGGTCGGCGGCGCAGCGCGGCGCTTACTCGTCGAAGCGCAGGTGCCGCACCGACTTGCCGTGGCGGCGGATCAGCTTGAGCGCCTCGATGCCGACGCCGATGTGGGTATCGACGTAGCTGGCGCTGACCTTGGCGTCGGAGGCCTCGGTCTTGACGCCTTCCGGGATCATCGGCTGGTCCGACACCAGCAGCAGCGCGCCGCAGGGAATGCGGTTGGCGAAGCCGGCGGCGAACACGGTCGCGGTCTCCATGTCGATGGCCATGCAACGCATCGCGCGCAGGCGCTCCTTGAAGGCTTCGTCGTGTTCCCAGACCCGGCGGTTGGTGGTGTAGACGGTGCCGGTCCAGTAGTCGTGGCCGAGGTCGCGGATCGTGGTCGATACCGCGCGCTGCAAGGCGAACGCCGGCAGCGCCGGGACTTCGGGCAGCAGGTAGTCGTTGGAGGTGCCTTCGCCGCGGATCGCCGCGATCGGCAGGACCAGGTCGCCGAGTTCGTTCTTGCGCTTGAGCCCGCCGCACTTGCCCAGGAACAGCACCGCCTTGGGCGCGATCGCCGACAGCAGGTCCATCATGGTCGCAGCGTTGGGGCTGCCCATGCCGAAGTTGATCATGGTGATGCCGTCGGCGGTGGCGCTCGGCATCGGCCGGTCCAGGCCGACCACTTGCGCGCCGGTCAGGCGGGCGAAGGTGTGCAGGTAGCCGCCGAAGTTGGTCAGCAGGACGTGTTCGCCGAACTGGTCCAGGGGCACGCCGGTGTAGCGCGGCAGCCAGTTTTCGACGATCTGTTCTTTGTCTTTCATGGGGTTTTCCCTTTTTTGTTGTTGTAGTGCCGGTATTGTCGCACGGCCATGACCATCGTCAGGGTTGGCACGGTCGCGGGCGGCGGCTACGGTTCCGAAGCTGGCCCCGGCGCCAGTCCCATCTGTCCGCGTTCTTCGGGGGAAACCATGTTCCGACCCTTCCTGGCCGGTTGCGGCCTGGTCCTGCTCGCCGGCGCGGCGCAGGCCGCGGCGCCCGCGCCCGCCTCGCGCTACACCCAGGACCCCTATCCCAGCACCTACCGGCCGGTCGCCTCCGGCCCGGTGCTGCTGCGCGGCGCGACCGTGCTGACCGGCACCGGCCAGCGCCTGGACGGCGCCGACGTGCTGCTGCAGGGCGGCAAGATCGTCGCCGTCGGCAGCGGGCTCGACGCGCCGGCCGACGCCGCCCGGGTCGACGCCAGCGGCAAGTGGATCACCCCCGGCATCATCGACGTGCACTCGCACCTGGGCGTCTACCCCAGCCCGGGCGTCAGCGCGCACAGCGACGGCAACGAGATGACCAGCCCGGTCACCCCCAACGTCTGGGCCGAGCATTCGATCTGGCCGCAGGACCCCGGCTTCGCCGCCGCGCTGGCCGGCGGCATCACCTCGCTGCAGATCCTGCCCGGCTCGGCCAACCTGATCGGCGGCCGCGGGGTCACCCTCAAGAACGTGCCGGCCGGCAGCTACCAGGCGATGAAGTTCCCCGGCGCGCCGTGGGGCCTGAAGATGGCCTGCGGCGAGAACCCCAAGCGCGTCTACGGCAGCCGCAACGTCTCGCCGGGCACGCGCATGGGCAACGTCGCCGGTTACCGAGCGGCCTTCATCGACGCCAGCGAATACCTGCGCAAGACCACGCCCAAGGCGGCCAAGCCGGCGAAGAAGCGCTGGTGGCAGAGTTCCAGCGCGCCGGCCGCGAGCGACAGCGAGAAGGACACCGGCGGCAAGCGCGACCTCAAGCTCGACACCCTGGCCGGCGCGATCAAGGGCGACATCCTGGTCCACATCCACTGCTACCGCGCCGATGAAATGACCACCATGCTCGACCTGGCCAAGGAGTTCGGCTTCAAGATCAGCGCCTTCCACCACGGCGTGGAGGCCTACAAGATCGCCGACCGGCTCGCCGCCGAGAACGTCTGCGGCGCGCTGTGGGCCGACTGGTGGGGCTTCAAGATGGAGGCCTTCGACGGCATCCAGGAGAACATCGCCATCGTCGACCGCCCGGCCAACAGCTGCGCGATCGTGCACTCGGATTCCGAGGAAGGCATCCAGCGGCTCAACCAGGAAGCGGCCAAGGTGATCGCGCACGCGCGCCTGGCCGGGATCGAGATCGCGCCGGAACGCGCGATCCGCTGGCTGACCCAGAACCCGGCCAAGGCGCTGGGCATCGGCGAACGCACCGGCACCCTGGAGGCCGGAAAGATGGGCGACGTGGTGGTGTGGAACGGCAATCCCTTCAGCGTCTACGCCAAGGCCGAGCAGGTCTACATCGACGGCGCGCGGGTGTACGACCGCGCCGATCCTGCGCGCCAGCCCAAGTCGGACTTCATGCTCGGCCAGCCGGCGACCCAGGGCGCGGCCGCGGGAGGCGTGCGATGAGCCGCGTTTTCGCTACGCCCCGTTCTGCAGCCGCACCCATGCGCCGCACCGCCCTCGCCGCCGCGCTGCTGTGCGCCAGCTTCGCCGCGTCCGCGCAGAACGTGCTGATCCGCAACGCCACCGTCCACACCGCCACCGCGCAGGGCTCGCTGGAGAACGCCGACGTGCTGGTCTCCGGCGGCGTGGTGCGCGCGGTCGGCAAGGGCTTGAGCGCGCCGGCCGGCGCGCAGGTGATCGACGCGGCCGGCAAGCCGGTGACGCCGACCTTGTTCGGCGGCATCAGCGAGATCGGCCTGGAGGAAGTCTCCGGCGAAAAATCCACGGTCGACCAAACCGTCGCGCTCGGCGCCGACAGCAAGGAAATGACGGTGCGGCCGGAGTTCGACGTGACCCTGGCCTACAACCCCGATTCGGTGCTGATCCCGGTGACCCGGATCGAAGGCATCGGCTGGACCCTGCTCGGCGCCGGCACCGCCGCCGGCGGCTCGATCGTCGCCGGACAAGGCGGCGTCGAACGCCTGGACGGCGGCGCCGAGCCGATCGGCCCGCGCGTGCTGTTCGTGCGCCTGGGCAAGGACAGCCTGGGCCTGAGCGGCAGTTCGCGCGCGGCGCAGTGGATGATCCTGGACCAGCTCATCGACGAAACCCGCGGCCGCATTGCTCCCGACAACCACGCCGCGCTGCTGACCCCGGCCGGGCGCGCCACGCTGCAGAAGTATTTCGGCGGCGGCGGCCGGATCGTGTTCGGCGTCGACCGCGCCGCCGACATCCGCCAGTTGCTGCGCTGGTCGTCCAAGCATCAGTTGCGCATCGCCATCGCCGGCGGCGCCGAAGCCTGGCGGCTGGCGCCGCAGCTGGCCGCGGCCAAGGTGCCGGTGTTCGTCAATCCGCTGTCGAACCTGCCCAGCGATTTCGACCAGGTGGGCGCCAGCATGGAAAACGCCGCGCGCCTGCGCGCCGCCGGCGTGGCGGTGGGTTTCAGCGAAGGCGGCGCCTCGCACAACGCGCGCAAGGTGCGGCAGCTGGCCGGCAACGCGGTCGCCGCCGGCCTGCCGTGGGCCGACGGCCTGGCCGGGCTGACCCGGATACCGGCCGAGACCTTCGGCGTGGCCGGCGAAGTCGGCACGATCGCCCCGGGCAAGCGCGCCGACCTGGTGCTGTGGAGCGGCGACCCGCTCGACGTGGCCAGCGTCGCACTGCAGGTGTGGATGGACGGCCGCGCGATCCAGATGCGCAGCCGCCAGACCGAACTGCGCGATCGCTACCTGCATCCGGACAACGGATTGCCGCGGGCGTATCCGCTGCCGGCGGGGCGCTGAGCCCACGCGGCCGGCGCCCCGGTGCCGGCCGCATCGCCTGCCGTCGCAGACGGCGCACCGGCGCCGCGGTTCGGCGCTTACAACGTCAGCCCGCCCGGCGGCCGCGCAGCGCTTCGCCGGCGCGGCGCGCTCAGGCCGAAGCCTTCGCCGATTCCGCCGCAGCCGCTCGCGGCGCCAGATACGTCGCCACGCACAGGCTGCCGGCATAGCCCAACGCCACCGCCACGGCGAACCGCAGCGGGAAGATATTGGTCGATCCCGGTTCCGGCCACGGATTCCAATCCGCGCGGCCGAACTGCCAGGTGAAGCAGGCGCAGAACGCCGCGACCGCCAGCGTGTCGGCCATCCACGCCGCGCGCCGCTGCGAACGCACTCGGCTGCGCAACGCGGCGAACCTGATCAGCCACGCGACGAGCACGATCGTCACCAGCGACAGCCCGGAAGGCAACGCGATCGAGGTATCGCTCACGCTGCCCGGCACGCGCTTGCCCAGTTCCCAGACCAGGCGGGTCGAAAGCGCCCACAGGAACGGCAGGGCGAAGGACAGCAACAGCGCTGCGGTCGAGGCGAGGCGCGAGTCGCGGATGCGCGCGGCAAGGGGTTCGGTCATGGCGGGCACAATGCCCGACGCCGGCCAGCGGCGATAGCCCGCCGCGCGCGGACGCCGCCGGCTCGCGCGGGCGCCGCCGCACGCGACGCGCTGCGCGGCCGCCGTCGCGCGCAGCCGGCGCGGCGCGCGGCCAACGCCCCGCCCCGCCGCCACGGCGTATGCTTGCCCCACGGCGCGCCACGCCGCCGCGCGCCCGCTGCGCATGGCCGGGCGCCCGCCCCACGCAATCGCCTCACGCACCGCTTCCGGAGTCCCGCATGAACGTCCCGCTCGACCAGGTCAACTGGCTCGCCATCGCCGCCGCCACCGCGTCCTCGTTCGTCCTCGGCGGGCTGTGGTACGGGCCCTTGTTCAAGAAGGCCTGGTGCCGCGAGGCCGGGGTCGATCCGGACGCCAAGCCCGCTCACGCCGGCCGTGTGTTCGCCACCGCCATCGTCTGCGCGCTGCTGTCGGCGACCATCTTCGCCGCGCTGATGCCGCCGCAGGCGACCGCGGTGGACGGCTTCGGCGTCGGCTTCGTGGTCGGCCTGTTCTTCGTCTCGATGAGCTTCGGCATCAACTACGCCTTCGCCGGCCGCAGCCTCAAGCTGTGGATGATCGACAGCGGCTACCACATCGTCCAGTTCGTCCTCTACGGCGCGATCCTCGGCGCCTGGAAATAAGGAGCCTGCGATGAGCACCCCCGCGCTGCGCTGGTACTTCGACTTCATCTCGCCGTTCGCCTACCTGCAGTGGCAGCGGGTGCGCGCGCTGGCCGCGCAGCGGCCGGTCGCGCTGGTGCCGGTGGCGTTCGGCGCGCTGCTGGCCGCGCACAGCCACAAGGGGCCGGCGGAAATTCCGGGCAAGCGCGAGTTCACCTATCGCCACGTGCTGTGGCAGGCGCGCCGCGCGGGCGTGCCGCTGCGCTTCCCGCCGGCGCACCCGTTCAACCCGCTGGCGTCGCTGCGCCTGAGCGTGGCCGCCGGCAATACGCCCGAAGCGGTGCAGGCGATCTTCGACTGGATCTGGGGCCAGGGCCAGGCCGGCGACAGCGTCGAGGCGCTGGGCCCGGTCGCGGCGGCGCTGGGCGTGGCCGCGCAAACCGTCGGCAGCGAATCGGTCAAGACCGCGTTGCGCGCGAATACCGAATCGGCTTTGCTTGCCGGTGTATTCGGCGTGCCCACGCTGAGCATCGGACCAGAACTGTTCTGGGGCAACGATGCACACGATTTCGCCCTTGACGCGCTGCAACATCCGGAAATGCTTGAAGATCCCGAAATGCAGCGGCTGAAACAGCTGCCGGTCGCGGTGCACCGCCGGGCCTGAACGAATGCCCGAACGGCGCCGGCCTGCGTGAGTGCGCGGCCGGCGCCGCCGCGGGTATGCTGCCGGTCACATTCGATAGCCACGCGCCAAGAACCCGGGGGGGGACCCATGCGCATTGGAATCGTCGTCGACTCCGCTTGCGACCTGCCGCTGGAGTATCTCCAGCAGCACAACATCCACCTGCTGCCGATCACCGTGCGCATCGGCCAGGCGGTGCTGGCCGACCACCGCAACGAAGAGGCCACGCTGCAGTTCCTGCAGGCGCACCTGGCCGAGCGCGGCTTCGAGGCCGAGACCACGCCGTTCACCGTGCAACAGGTGCGCGACCTGTTCGTGAGCCAGCTGGCGATCGACTACGACTACGTGTTCTGCATGACGATCACCAAGACCCGCAGTCCGGTGTTCGACAACGCCAACCAGGCCAGCTTCGCGATCCTCAACGACTACAAGCCGGTGCGCAGCGCCGCCGGCATCAACACGCCGTTCTCGTTGCGGGTGATCGACACCTTGAACCTGTTCGCGGCGCAGGGCATCACCGCGGTCGAGGCGGTGCGCATGCGCGCGGCCGACGAGCCGCCGCCGAAGATCCGCGCGCGCCTGGAGCAACTGGTCAACGCCACCCATGGCTACCTGATCCCGCGCGACCTCAACTACCTGCGCGCGCGCACCCGCCACCGCGGCGACCGCAGCGTGAGCTTCCTCAGCGCGACCCTGGGCACCGCGCTGGACATCAAGCCGGTGCTGCACTGCAACCGCGGCGAAACCGGGCCGATCGCCAAGATCAAGACCTACGAGGCCGCGGCGCAGAAGCTGCTGGAATTCGCCGCACGGCGGGTGACCCGCAACGAACTGCTGACTCCGACGGTGTGCCTGAGCTACGGCGGCGAACTCGGCGAACTGCGCGCGCTGTCCGGCTACGAGACCCTGCGCCTGGCCTGCCAGGAGCACAAGGTCGAGCTGTTCGAGAGCCTGATGAGCCTGACCGGCATGGTCAACATCGGCAAGGGCGCGCTGGCGCTGGGGCTGGCGACCGAACAGGCGGCCTGGGACGGCTGAGGCGCGCGGCGCCTGAAGCGGCCCGCTTCGGCGGTTGTGGGAGGGCCTTCAGGCCCGACGCTCTTGTTCCAGATCGCGGCGATCGGACCGGAAAGCGTCGGGCCTGAAGGCCCTCCCACAACAGCAGCGGCCTCGAAACGCGGCGAACAGGACTTCCAGCCCAGGCCGCTGCGATGCGGACCGGGTTAGCCTGCCGGACTGTCCGTCCCAGGTATCCGCTCCATGCCCAGCCACCGCCTGCTCGCCCTCGCGCTCGCCAGCGCGCTCGCCGCTCCGGTCTTCGCCCAGACGCCGCCGGCCCCCGCTCCCCAGGAACGCAAAGGCCAGGACGCCGACAAGCCCGCCGCCCAGCTCGAACAGGACGCGCTGAAGCCCGTTGGCACCGACCCGGCGCGCGCGCCGGCGGCGACCGCCAAGGGCGCGGCCAAGGCCGGCGACAAGGACGAGAAGAAGTGGGACGTCAACGCCGCCCACGGCCCGACCAAGACCATCGCCTTCGACACCGACGAAGGCACCTGGATGGACCTGGACGTGTCGCCCGACGGCCGCGAGATCGCCTTCTCCCTGCTCGGCGACATCTACCTGCTGCCGATCGGCGGCGGCCAGGCCCGGCGCATCAGCAGCGGTCCGGCCTGGGACGTACAGCCGCGCTTCTCGCCCGACGGCCGCCAGATCGCCTTCACCTCCGACCGAGGCGGCGGCAACAACCTGTGGCGGATGAACCGCGACGGCGGCAACCCGGTCGCGGTGACCAAGGAAGACTTCCGCCTGCTCAACAACCCGGCGTGGACGCCCGACGGCCAGTACCTGATCGGGCGCAAGCACTTCACCGGCGAGCGCTCGCTCGGCGCCGGCGAGCTGTGGATCTACCACGCCGCCGCGGGCGGCGGCGGCCTGCAGCTGACCAAGCAGAAGAACGACCAGCAGGACCTCGGCGAACCGGCGGTGTCGCCGGACGGCCGCTACGTGTATTTCTCCGAGGACGTCACCGGCGGCCCGAGCTTCCAGTACAACAAGAACCCGCACGACACCATCTACGCGATCAAGCGCCTGGACCGCCAGACCGGCAAGACCAGCACGGTGATCGACACCGCCGGCGGCGCGGTGCGCCCGCAGCCCTCGCCCGACGGCAAGTCGCTGGCCTTCGTCAAGCGCATCCGCGAGAAGTCGGTGCTGCACGTGCTCGACCTCGCCAGCGGCGAAGCCAGGCCGGTGTGGGACGGGCTTTCGCACGACATGCAGGAGGCCTGGGCGATCTTCGGCCCTTACGCCAATTTCGCCTGGACGCCGGACTCCAGGTCGGTGGTGATCTGGGCGCAGGGCAAGCTGTGGCGCGTGGGCATGGCCGACGGCAAGCCGGCGCAGATTGCGTTCAGCGCCCACATCGAGCAGACCGTCGCGCAGGCGCTGCGCTTCGAGCAGAAACTCGACGCCGGCCGCTTCGACCCGAAGATGATCCGCGACGTCGCCACCAGCGCCGACGGCAAGACCCTGATCTTCCACGCGGTCGGCCAGCTGTGGCGCAAGCGCCTGCCCGACGGCAGGCCCGAGCGCCTGACCGGCAACGACAACCTCTACGAATACCAGCCCAGCTTCAGCGCCGACGGCGGCAAGCTGCTCTACACCACCTGGTCCGACGCCGCGCTCAGCGCGATCTACGTCACCGGTGCGGGCGGCGGCGGCGGCAAGCGCCTGACCCAGGACAAGGGCTTCTTCTACAGCCCGCGCTTCTCGCCGGACGGGCGCCGCATCGTCTACGCCAAGACCGGCGGCGGCGGCCTCACCGGCAGCCTGTGGTCGGTGGACCGCGGCATCTACGTGATGAGCGCCGACGGCGGCAAGCCGGTACGCGTGGCCGCCAGCGGCGAGTCGCCGCAGTTCAGCGCCGACGGCAGCCGCGTGTATTACCTCACCGGCGGCGGCTTGAAGAAGAAGCTGATGTCGGTCGGCTTGAACGGCGAGGACGAGCGCGAAGTCTTCAACCTCAAGTACGTCGATTCGATCAGCATCAGCCCCGACGGCAAGTGGGTGGCGTTCACCGAACTGTTCAACGCCTATGTCGCGCCGATGATGACCGGCACCGGCTCGGTCGAACTCAGCCGCGACAGCAAGGCGCTGCCGGTGGCGCCGGTCAGCGCCGACGTCGGCAGCTACCTGCACTGGTCGGCCGATTCGAAGTCGCTGCACTGGATGGTCGGCAACCAGTACCACTCGCGCGCGCTCAACCAGGCGTTCGCGTTCCTGCCGGGCGCGCCGACGAGCGTCGCCAAGCCGTCCTCCGACGAGCGCGGCATCGCGGTCGGGTTGGAAGTGCCGGTGTACGCGCCCAAGGACACCGTCGCCTTCACCCATGCGCGGGTGGTGACCATGCGCGACGCCGACAAGGCGCAGGAAGTGATCGAGGACGCGACCGTGGTGGTGCGCGGCGACGAGATCCTCGCCGTCGGCCCCAGCGCCTCGACCGCCGTGCCGGCCGGCGCGCGCAGCATCGACGCCAGCGGCAAGACCATCCTGCCGGGCTACATCGACGTGCACGCCCACGCCGCGCACTTCGGCCAGGGCGTGGTGCCGCAGCAGAACTGGGCGTACTACACCAACCTGGCGTTCGGCATCACCACCATGCACGATCCCTCGGCGACCACCGAGTTCGTGTTCTCCGAGGCCGAACTGGTCAAGGCCGGCAAGATGGTCGGCCCGCGCGTGTTCTCCACCGGCACGATCCTGTACGGCGCCGACGGCGACTTCAAGGCGGTGGTCAACTCGCTCGACGACGCGCGCAGCCACCTGCGCCGGATGAAGGCCAACGGCGCGTTCTCGGTCAAGAGCTACAACCAGCCGCGGCGCGAGCAGCACCAGCAGATCAACCAGGCCGCGCGCGAGCTGGGCATGCTGGTGGTCGAGGAAGGCGGTTCGACCTTCAACCACAACCTGCCGATGATCCTCGACGGCGCCACCGGCATCGAGCACAACATCCCGGTCGCGCCGCTGTACAAGGACGTGGTCGAGCTGTGGCGGCAGACCGATGTGCGCAACACGCCGACGCTGGTGGTCAGTTACGGCGGGCTGTCCGGCGAATACTGGTGGTACGCGCGCGACAACGTGTGGGAGGACAAGAAGCTCAACCGCTTCTTCCCGCGCGAGACCCTGGACGCGCGCTCGATCCGCCGCGAGACCGCGCCGGACTGGGATTACTGGCACGTGCAGGTGTCCAAGTCGGTCAAGACGCTGCGCGACGCCGGGATCAAGATCCAGGTCGGCGGCCACGGCCAGTTGCAGGGGCTGTCGGCGAACTGGGAAATCTGGATGCTGACCCAGGGCGGCATGAGCAACTTCCAGGCGCTGCGCGCGGCGACCATCGACGGCGCCGACTACCTGGGCCTGTCGAAGTCGCTGGGCTCGCTGGAAGCGGGCAAGAAGGCCGACCTGGTGGTGCTCAACAGCAATCCGCTGGAGAACATCCGCGCCACCATCGACACCCGCTACGTGATGGTCGACGGGCGCTTGTTCGACGTCGATGCGGACATGGCCGAGATCGGCAACAAGGCCGAGAAGGCGCCGCTGTTCTACTGGCAGCGCCATCGCGACGGCCGCACCTTCGGCGCCGAGTACGGGCCGACCTCGGTCTGCCATTGCCCGAAGGGGCATGGGCCGCACCAGGCGCACGACCACGACGAGGACTAAGCCGCGCTTCTGCGACGCATCGCGACTGCCCCGCCCCGCGCGGGGCAGTCGCGTTTGGGGCCGCGCTCATCGCGCGGCCCGCTCGGCTTCGGCCCCGCGCGCCTAGGCCGCCGCGTCGCGCCGCAACGCCGGCCACGCGCGCAACCGCCGCAGCGCCTCGTCGAGCACGGCCTCGGACTGCACCAGCGCGACCCGCACCCGGCCCGCCCCGCCGGGGCCGAAGCCGCTACCAGGCGCGACCAGCACGCCGGTGGCGTCGAGCAGGGCTTCGACGAAGTCCAGATCGTCGCCGTCGAAACCCGGCGGCAGCGGCGCCCACAGGAAGAAGGTCCCGTGCGAGGGCGCGATGCGCCAGCCCAGCGCGGCGGCGCCGTCGACGAAGCGGCGCATGCGCGCGGCATAGACGGCGCTGTTGCGCGCGGCGATGGCTTCCAGTTCGTCGAGCATCTCCGCGGCCACGCACTGCAGCGGCAGGAAGGTGCCGAAGTCGGCGTTGAACTTGGCCGCGCGGATCTTCGCCACCAACGCCGGCGCGCCGGCGGCGAAGCCGATGCGCCAGCCGGCCACGCCGCAGGACTTGCTCAGGCTGTGCAATTCCAGCACCCGTTCCAGCGCGCCCGGCGCCGGCAACGCGGCGCCGCCGAGCACGCCGCCGCGCGGCGGCTCGAACGCGATCTCGGCGTAGGCGCGGTCGATCACCACGTACAGGTCGTGGCGCCGGGCGAAGTCCAGCACCTGCTCCAGCCTGGCCGGCGCCAGCGCGATGCCGGTCGGATTGCTCGGCGAGCAGATCACCAACACCCGCGCGCCCTGCAGTTGTTCGGCGCGGATGGATTCCAGCTGCGGCTGGCCGCGCTCGTCGCAGGCGAACAGTTCCACCCGCGCGCGGAGCAGGCGCGCGGTGCTCTGGTAGACGGTGTAGGACGGATCGGGCATCAGCACCGCCTCGCCCGGTTGCAGGCAAGCGAACAGGCTGTGGAAGATGCCCTCCTTGGAGCCGAGCAGGTCGACCACGTGGCGCTGCGGATCGAGCAGCGCCGGTGCGCCGGGCGGCAGGAAGCGGCGCTGGTAATAGGCAGCGAAGCGCTCGCGCAGGCGCTGGTTGAGGTCGGCGCGGAACTCGCCGTAGCCGTGCAGGTCGTCGCGGCCGACGTAGTGCTGCAGGCGCTCGCGCCAGCGCGGCTCCGGGGCGAGGTCGGGATTGCCGATCGACAGGTCCAGCAGCGGCGCGCCGGCGAAGCCGGGCGCGTCCTGGCGCGCGCGCTGGCGCTCGGCCAGGGTCTTGAGCAAAGCGAAGGCGTCGCGCGGCGCGGACTGCGCCGGCGCGGGGTCGGTCATCAGGGTCATGGCGGCGGCTCCGTGGTCAGCGAATGGGTTTTTCGAACGCGCTCGCGCCCAACGCGCGCGGCTGCGCGCGCAGCCGCGCCTGGAAGTCGTGGAACTGCGCGGCGATGTGCGCTACCGCCTCGTCCCACTGCGCATCGCTGCGCGGCTGCATCGGGTACAGCAGGAAGCCGGTGGTGACCGCGCCGGGATCGTTGTCGATGCGATAGCCCGGCACGATGCTGAACAAAGGCAGGTCGTAGCCGGCGTTGACCCGGTCCCAGCACTCCTGCATGAAGCCCAGCGCCAAATCCTGATACGACGGCGCCAGTTCGATCAGGTCCGGCGCGAACGGCGCCTCGAACACCAACTCCCAGCCGAGGCTGGCGCGGTTGAGCGCGCGGAACAGGCCGTGGCGTTGCAGCGCGTCGGCGAGCGCGTCGCGCGCCTGGTGCAGGCCGGCGAGGTAGTCGCCGTAACCGGCGCGGCCGAGCCGGCGCAGGTTCATCCACGCCGCCAGGATGCCCTGCCCCGGACGCGAGTTCTCGAAGGTGTAGCGGTAGGCGCGGAACTGGCCGTACTGGAAGTCGTGGTCGCCGTAGCGATAGCTGCCGTCGCCGAGTTCGTCCATGAAGCGGCGGTCGCGGGCGACGAAGAAGCTGCTCGCGTACGGGCACAGGCCGTCCTTGTGGAAGTCCACGCCGAGCGAGTCGAAACCGTCGACGCCGCGCAGGCGCCGCAGCACTTCGGCGATGCGCGCGCGGCCGCGCGGATCGGGCACGCGCTCGCGCAGCCGCGCCTCGTCGGCGTCGAGCAGGCTCAGGTACAGCCAGCCGATCACGCTGTCCAGGTGTAGGTAGGGCCGCTGCGGCAGGCCGTGTTCGCGCGCGAAGGCTTCGGCGATGTCGCGCACTTCGCGCGTGTCTTCGCAGTTGAAGTTGATCGTGGTGCCGCCGCAGCACACGATCGCCGCGACCCGGCGCCCGCGCGCGTGCTGTTCGTCGAGCATGCGCCGCAGCGCATCGGGCCGCATGCGCCCGTCGCTGCCGCTGGGCACGCGCAGGCAGTGGCCCGAACCCAGCCCGAGCAGGCTGGCGGCGTGCTCGACGCAGTAGTGCGCGCCTTCGCTGCACAGGATCGTCAGGTCGCGCGGCAGGCCTTCTCGGATCGACTCCGGCGCGATCCGGCCCAGCGCCGACTTGATCGCGTACATGATGGTGAACTTGCCGCCGTTGCAGGAAATCCCCATCGCCTGCGGCCAGCCGGCCCAGCGCCCGATCTTGCGCGCGACCTGTTGCTCGATCAGCAGCGCTTCGCCGCCGAACGCGTCCATCAGGCTGTTGGCGTTGTAGGCGGTGGCCAGCCAGGCCGCGGCGGTGGACTCGACGCTGGGCTCGGGCACCATGTTGAACAGCGAGTGCCGCGACTGCGGGCGGATCGCGCCGCGGAAGAAACGCGCGGCCTCGTCGAGCAGCGCCGCCTCGTCGGCCGGCGCATCGTCTTGGTCGCGATCGAGTTCCTCCAGGTAGGCGAACGCGCGCGCCGGGTACTTCGGCCCCAGCGCGGCGCGCGCGCCGGGCGCGAGCGCCAGTTCCGGCAATGCGGCCAGGTCGGCGCGCGCGCGCCGCTGCACATGGCGGTCCAGTTCGAGGGTGCGCTCGATCAGCGCGTGCATGCGCTCCGGCGCATCGGGCGCGGACGCGGGCGGCAGGGCGAGGCGTTGCAGCATGGTCATGACGGTGTCTCCGGTTGCACGGCGGGAAGATCGGCCGTAGCCGCCGGCGCCGCCGCGGCGGTGCCGCGGCGCCACGCCAACCCGGCCAGGCCGGAACAGAACAAGGCGATGCCGAACCACTGCGCCGGCGCGATCGGCGCGGCCAGCCACCACCACGCGTACAGCGCCGCGGCCGGCACCTCGACCAGGGCGAACACGGTCGCCAGCATCGGCCCGCCCAGCGCGATCGCGCGCACGTACAGCACGTCGGCGAACACGGTCGGAATCAGGATCAACGCGGCGATCCACAGCCACGCGTGGACGTTCGACAACGCCGGCAACGCCGCCGGCGCGGCGCCGAGCAGCGGCGCGAGGAAGGCCGCGCCGAGGCCGAGGCTGGCGCTGACCACCACCCAGGTATCGAGCGGGCCGAGCGCGCGCGCGAAGATCGGGAACACCCCGTAGCACAGGCCCGACACCAGGCCGCAGGCGACGCCGGCATACCACGGCGCGGCGAACAGCCCGGCGGCGGCGGGTTCGCCGCGGCCGCACAGCACGGTCAGCGCCAATCCGCACAGCGCCAGCAGCACCAGCCGCCAGGCCGCGCCGTCGAGGCGTTCGCCGAAGCACATGCGGTTGATCGCGGCGGTGAACAGCGGCCCCATGCACAGCAGCACGATCGCGAGGCTGCTGCCGGCGCCGTCCACCGCGGCGGCGAACGACACGCTGCCCAACGCCTGGCAGACCGCGCCGATCGCCGCCAGCCAGCCCCACTGGCGCAGGCTCAACGCGCGCGCCCGGCGCAGCGCCAGCGCGACCAGCAAGGTGACCGCGAACGCGCCGCCCAGGCGCAGCAGCGCCAGTTGCGCCGCGCCCAGGCCGTAACCGAGCAGCGCGCGGGCGATCAGTCCCAGCGATCCCCACAGCGTGCCGGCGGCGAGCGCCAGCGCGACGGCGGCCAGCGGCGCGCCCGCGCGGGTGGCGGTGGTCATGAAGTTACGTCCTTGTAAAACGGCGGCGCGGCGGTCCGCATCGGCCGCGCAGTGTCGTGCGCGCGCGTCTCAACGGTTGCGCGGGCAATCACAGATCGGCCGGCCGACAGGGTCGGCAAACGCGGCGCATGACGGGGTTGGGTATTCAGGCGCGAGACTCGCGCCGGCTCGACCCACTTCACGCCCGAGCCATGCGCCGCTCATTAATCTGAACGCGCCCACTCACCGAGAGATGCGAATGGCCACCCGTTACTTCCTCAGCATTCCCGACGCCGACCGCGCCCGCGGCAGCGATGCCGACCTGTCCTTCACCGCGATCAGCTCCGAGGGCTTCGCCGCGCAGTTGCAGGACGCGCTGCGCAGCGATGCGCTGTTCGAGCGCTGGCGCGCCAAGCAGCCCGATCCGGACGAGGTCGATCCCAGCCTCGGCGCGACCGATCCCAACGCCACCGTGGTCGGCGAGCAGCGCGACCTGCGCATGGACCTGACCGTAGTGACCGCGCTGTCGGGCACCGTGCTCAAGCACCGCCTGCGCCTGCTCGCCGGCAGCGGCTGGGAACTGCGCGACGTAACCGCGGCCTGAGCCGCGCGCGGCAACGGGGCGGCGTCTACTCCGCCGCCTCGAACGGCTGTTCCGACAACGCCAGCAGCGCCTGCGCCATCGCCGCGATGTCCTCGCGCATGACCAGGCGCTGCAGCCAGGCCGGCGGGATGCCCTGCACGCCGTAGAACGCGCCGGCGACCTGGCCGCAGATCGCCGCGGTGGTATCGGCGTCCTCGCCGAGGTTGGCCGCGCGCAGGATCGCGGCTTCGAACGACTCGGTGTGCAGGAAGCACCACAGCGCGGCTTCCAGCGACTCAACGCTGTAGCCGCTGCCGCGGATTTCGTCCTCGCGCTTGCCCGCGTAGCCGCGCGCGTGGATCGCGGCGACCTTCGCGCTTTGCGGCGGCGGCATCGCCGGGGTCAACACCGCTTCCTTGCCGGCGCCCATCAGCGCCGCGCGCAGCTGGCTTGCGAACAGGCGCGAGCAATCCAGCGCCTCGGCCGCGCCGTGGGTGGTGCGGGTGGATTCGGCGGCGTAGCGGCGCAGCCGCTCGGGATCGCGCCGCCACAGCATCGGCACCGGCGCCAGCCGCATCAGCGCGCCGTTGCCGGCCGCGCGCGGGCCGGGATCGCCGGCGTAGGGATCGCCGCTGCGCAGGTAGCGGTCCAACGCCGCGCTCACCGTCGCGCCGATGTCGAAACACTCGCCGTTGCTGCTGAGATAGCCGTGCGCGCGCCAGTTGCAATAGCGGTTCATCTGGTCGCGCGGATCGAAGCCGCGGCAGTGCAGCAGGCTCGCGCCCAGGCACAGCGCCATCGAGGTGTCGTCGGTCCATTCGCCCGCGCGCAGGCCGAACGGGCCGCCGCCGGTCATGTCGGTCAGCGGCGCGAAATCGCCGCGCGCCTTGAATTCCACGGTGGTGCCGACCGCGTCGCCGCAGGCCAGGCCGAGCAGGCAGCCCAAGTAGCGTTCGCTCAGGTCGGGGCGTCGTGCGTCCGCGGTGTTCATGCGCCGGGCGACTCCAGGTCTTCGTAGCACTCCGGCACGAAGCGCGGCGTGCAGATCGCCAGGAACATCAGATCGTCGTCGCCGAGGTTGGCGATGCGCTGGGCGGCGCCGGCGGGAATGAAGACGGTATCGCCCGGCCCCACGTCGGCAGGCGCGAGGCCTTCGACTTCGATGCGGCCGCGGCCGGTGTGGATCAGGTAGCGCTCGGCGGTACCGCGCAGGCGGTGCAACTGCGTGGTCGTGCCCGGCGCGACGCGGATGCGGGCGATCGAGGCCTGCGCGTCGTCGGGCGAGTTCCAGTGTTCGACCACGTGGCAACGTTCGCTGAGGTAGAACTCGGTCGGTTCGTCGCGGCGGACGAGGCGCGGCTCGGTCATGGTTCGCGTTCGCTCGGGGCGGGAACGCCGAGTCTAGCGCTGCCGGGCGGCAGCCAGTCCGACCGCGGCGCGGCGACGGCCGCGCGCGCCTGGGCCGCCGCGCGCGCGGCGGCGGATCAGACGCCGACGCCGTGCGGCTGGACCACGCCGGTGGCGATGCCGACGACCACCAGCGCGATCAACGCGATGGAGAAGCCGATGCGCCGGGTCAGCGCGTTGACGGTGCGCTTGCTGGTGCCCTTGTCGACCAGCATGTAATACAAGCCGGCGCCGAGGTTGTAGACGATCACGGCGAGAAACGCGGCGACGAACAGCAGTTTCATGGTGCGACCTTGCCCGGATGGGCGATGGGGGACGGAAAAGTCAGGCGGCGACGCGGCGTCCGCGCAGCCAGCGCCAGCGCGCGAGCAGCGCCGCGGTCATCACCGCCAGGAACAGGCCGTAGGCGACCGAGGTGGCCAGCACCTGCTTCCAGATCGCGCCGGCGTGCGGGTCGGCGTTGTACATGCCCCAATGCATGCCCCAGAACGCCGCCAGCGTGGCCAGGACCAAGCTGGCGCTGTCGAAGACGGTGCGCGCGGCCGAACGCGGCTGGCGCGGATAGGCCCAGAACAGCCAGGCCAGGATCGAGAACCAGGGGATGAACAGGATCAGCGCCAGGTTGAGTTCGATTTGCGGGTTCATGTGCTTGGACGTTCGCGCAGCCTTTGCTGCGGGGTCCATTGTTCGCCTATCGGCACAGATTGCGTAGACTCAGATTCGGAGCAAAAAACCGGATCAGTCGCATGAAATAGCGAGAACCAGCAACGGGCAACCGGGAGCGGTTGAAGACGGGCTCGCCTCGCCATTCCCCATCTCGCGCCCTCCATTTCCCGCGTCCTGCGCCGCTGCTCCCTTGCCGCCCCCATGAAGCGCTACCAAGCCCTCGCCAACGACCTCGCCCGCTCGATCCGGCAGGGGCTGCTGCAGCCCGGACAGCGGCTGCCGTCGGTGCGCCAGGCGAGCGCGGCGCGCAAGCTCAGTCCGGCGACGGTGTTCCAGGCCTATTACCTGCTCGAGGCGCAGGGGCTGGTGCGCGCGCGGCCGCGCTCGGGGTATTACGTCGCGCCGGCGGCGCTGCAGCTGCCGCCGGAGCCGGACACCGCCTCGGCGCCGCAGGGCGAGTCGCGGCCGGTCGACGTCAGCGCGCTGGTGTTCGAAGTGCTGGAATCGGCGATGGCGCGCGAGATCGTGCCGCTGGGCTCGGCCTTCATGAGCCCGGCGCTGTTCCCGCTGGCCAAGCTCGGCCGGGCGATGGCGCACGAGGCGGTGCACCTGGACCCGCGCAGTACCGTCGACGACCTCACCCCGGGCAACGCCGAACTGCGCCGCCACATCGCCCTGCGCTACCGGGTCGAAGGCGTCGAGCTGGGCGCGGGCGACCTGGTGGTCTGCAATGGCGCGATCGAAGCCTTGAACCTGTGCATCGCCGCGGTCGCCCAGCCCGGCGACGCGGTGCTGGTCGAGTCGCCGTGCTTCTACGCCGCGCTGCAGACCCTGGAGCGCCGCGGCCTGCGCGCGGTGGAAGTGCCCACCCACCCGCGCGAGGGCATCGAGCTGGGCGCGCTGGAAGCGGCGATCCGCCGCCACGCGCCCAAGGCCTGCTGGCTGATGACCAGCTTCCAGAATCCGCTCGGCGCCAGCCTGCCCGAAGCCAAGACCCGCGAACTGGTGCAGCTGCTCGCGCGCTACGAACTGCCGTTGATCGAGGACGACGTCTACGGCGAGCTGCACTTCGGCGCGCGCCGGCCGCTGCCGGCCAAGGCCTTCGACACCCGCGGGCTGGTGCTGCACTGCTCCTCGTTCTCCAAGACCCTGGCGCCGGGCTACCGCATCGGCTGGGCCGCGCCGGGACGCTATACCCAGCAAGTCGCGCGGCTCAAGCTGACCAACACCCTGTCGACCTGCGTGCCGGCGCAACTGGCGATCGCGCGCTACCTGCAGCGCGGCAGCTACGAGCGCCACCTGCGCGGGCTGCGCAAGACCCTGGCCCAGCAGCAGGCCGCGTACCTGGACGCGGTCGCCCGGCATTTCCCCGCCGGCACCCGCGTCACCCGTCCCGACGGCGGCTATTTCCTGTGGATCGAGCTGCCGCCGGGCCGCGACGCGCTGGCCCTGCAGCGGCAGGCCGCGCAACGCGGCATCAGCATCGCGCCAGGGCCGATGTTCTCGGCCGAACGCGGCTACGGGCGCTGCCTGCGCCTCAACTACGGCCACCCGCTCGATGCGCGGATCGAGAATGCGTTAGCAGCCTTGGGCGCGCTTTCGGCGGCGCCAGCGGCGTGAGCCGCGCGCGCACCGCGTCGCTGGCGCCGTCCAGGGCCTCGGCCTGGCGCTTGCGGCTGAGGTTGCCGAGCGCGCGCCGGTACGACCAGTCCACCAGTTCGCGCAGGTAGTCGGCCGGCATCTGCCGCACATCGACCACGGTGACCCAGTGGTGCCGCCCCATGAAGCGCGCCGGCTTGATTCCGGGAACGCCGGTCAGTTCCAGGAAGCGCTCGGCGCTGGCCCTGAAGCTGAAACGCCAGCGCTCGGGCTCGCTGGTCTTGAAGTAGGCGAAGAACTTTCCGCCGACGCTGTAGACCAGGATGTTCGATGGCGCGGCGTGGCGTTTTTCCTCGACGCCCGGATAGCTGCGGCAGACTTTCTTGAGGGCGTGGGTGTCCATCGGATTCGCGCGTGGGGAGCGTCGCCAAGCATGCGCGGGTTTGGCCGCGGCGCAAAGATCGCGACGAACCCCGCCGCTCACATATGCGCCGTCACCGCCGGCGGCCGCGCCCAATCCTCGTCGCGCCCGTTGAGGTAGGCCACCGGCACCGCCGCCAGCCATTGCGGCGCGACGTCGAGGCAGGCCAGGCTCAGCGACACGTAGTCGCCGCCGAGTTCCTCGACGTGGTTCTGCGCGAACACGTGCACGCCGCAATGCCGGCAGAACCGGTGCCGCGCCACGCCGCGACCGAAGCGATAGTCGGCCAACGCGTCCTCGCCTTCGAGCAGTTCGAACGCCGACGGCGCCAGGATCGCGGCCCAGCGCCGAATGCGCGCGCACAGCGAACAGTTGCAGCGCACGCTGCCCTGGGCGGGATCGACTTGCGCGCGGAAACGGACCGCGCCGCAGTGGCAGCCGCCGTGGAAGGTGCCGCTGTGTGGGGTGTGCTCGCTCATGCCGGACTCCGCGTGAAGGGCGTCGAGCATGGCCGGTGCCTGCGGGCGGGTTCGGTCCTGGATTCGCCCGCCGCCGCGCACGGGCGATGCGGACGATCCTTCGGCAGTGCAGCGCAAACGCCGCCGTGCGCGAGGCGCACGGTCGTCCGGATCGGGAGCGGTGTCGCAATGCGCCGGGCCTGCGCCGCCATCCATCGGCTGAAGCCGGCCGGCGCGGCGGCGGCGCGCAGCGCGGTTGCTAAGCTCGGCGCGCCCGATCCCGGGCATCCAAGGAGTGGGAACATGGCCCGAAAGACGCAACTGGCAGCGCTGTGCACCTTCGCGTTCGGACTGAGCTTCGCCGCTGCCGCGTTCGCCGGCCAGGACTACGACCTGGCCTGCGTCTCCAACTGCCAGCAGATCGAGATCGAGCGCTGTCAGGCGGCGGGCGGCGGCGAGGAATGCCGCCTGATCAACATCGACCACTGCTATTACCAGTGCCCGCTGATCTATCCGTGATCGGATCGCGATCGAAGGCTTCGGATCGTCCTGGGCGCCTTGTCGGTCGCGACAAGGCGCTTTTCGGTTTCGGCGCCGGTAGCGGACGCGCTTTTTCGCGGGGCGGCGGGGTTCGTCGTCGTCGCGGGTTCGCGGTCGCGGCTTGCGCCGCTCCTACAGTCAGGTCACGCGGGTGCGTCGCGGTTTACATGTGCGCGGTCACCGCCGGCAGTTCGAACCAGTTGTTGTGCAGGCCGTCCATGAACCGCACCGGCGCGGCGGCGAGGACGGCGTGGTCCACGTCCAGGCAGGCCACGTTGATCGCGTAGTACTTGCCGCCCAGCACCTCGAGTTCGCCTTCGCCGAAGGCGTGGACGCCGCATTGCTTGCAGAAGCGGTGGTGGCCGCTGAAGGTGCCGAACTGGTAGTCGCCCATGTCCGCCACATCGCCGGCGAGCAGGCGGAACGCGTCGGGCTTCACGATCGCGCCCCACTTGCGCAGCTTGCCGCAGATCGAGCAGTTGCAGCGCGAGGTGCCGGCGTCCAGGTCGAGGTCGACTTCGTAACGGATCGCGCCGCAATGGCAGCTGGCCTGGTAGGTCTGGACGGTCATGGCGGTGGCTCCGGTTCGGTGGTGCCGGGGCGGTTCCCCGGTTCGCAGCCAGATTACCCCGCTTTGAGGACAGGATATGTCCTCAATGGGTTTTACACTGGGCCCCATGCTGAAGACCTCGACCCGCCTGCTGCGACTGCTGTCGCTGCTGCAATCGCGCCGCCACTGGACCGGGGCGGAGCTGTGCGAGCGCCTGGAAGTGGACGCGCGCACGGTCCGCCGCGACGTCGACCGGCTGCGCGAACTGGGCTATCCGGTGCAGGCCTCGGCCGGGGTCGGCGGCGGCTACCGGCTCGCCGCCGGCGCCAGCCTGCCGCCGCTGCTGCTCGACGACGACGAGGCGGTGGCGATGGTGGTGGCGCTGCGCAGCGCCGCCAGCAGCGTGGCGCGGATCGAGGACACCGCGGTCGGCCTGCTCGGCAAGCTCGACCAATTGCTGCCGGCGCGGCTGCGCCGCCGGGTCGGCGCGCTGTACTCGGTGACCCTGAGCCTGGGCCAGAGCCAGGAAAGCCCCGACGTCGACACCCTGACCGAACTGGCCGGCGCCTGCCGCGACCATCGCCTGCTGGAACTGGACTACAGCGACCGCGGCGGCCGCGCCAGCAGCCGCACCATCGAGCCGCTGCGCCTGGTCAACAGCGGCCGGCGCTGGTACCTGCTGGCCTGGGACCGCAGCCGCGACGACTGGCGGCTGTTCCGCGCCGACCGCATCCGCAGCCTGCGCTGCGGCGGCGGCTTCGTGCCGCGCAAGTTCCCCGAGGACGTGGCCGCCTACGTGCAGCGCTCGATCAGCCAGGTCATCAGCGGCGAAGGCCTGCGCGTGCGCGTGCGCCTGCGCGGCAGCGCCGAGACGCTGGCGCCGACCCTGCCGCCGTGGTGCGGCGTGCTCGAACACATCGACGACAGCAGCAGCCTGCTGCACGTGCGCGGCGACAGCGCCGAGGAGATCCTGGCGCTGCTGGCGCTGACCGGGGTGGAATTCGAGTTGATCGACGGCGCCGAGCGGGTGGCGCAGCTGCGCGAAGTGGCGCAACGCTTGTTGCGCGGGCTGGAGCCGCCCGCCGGCTAGGATTTTGTGGGAGGGACTTCAGTCCCGATGCTTTCCGCTCAGATCGAATCGACCCTCATGCAGGTCCTGCCGCACCTGAGCCAAAAGCATCGGGACTGAAGTCCCTCCCACAACAGCAGTCCCCCGCCTCAGCCCAGGTCGTGCAGCAGGTTGTCCGCCGCCTGCAGCGCCAGCGCGGCGATGGTCAGGGTCGGGTTCGCGGTCGCGGTGGACGGGAACACGCCGCTGCCGACCATGTACAGGTTGTCGTGGTCCCAGGATTGCTGGCGCGCGTTGAGCACCGAATCGCCGGCGCTGCTGCCCATGCGGTAGGTGCCGATGATGTGGCCGGCGCCGTAGAAGATGAAGTTCTGGCCCTGGTAGCGGAAGGTCGTGGCCGAGGCCTTGGGCCCGCTGAGCTGCGCGTTCTGCGGTTCCTGGGTGTACTCGATCGCGCCGAGCGCCTTGAAGATCTCGGTCGAGGCCTGCTTGGCCGAGACGAAGGCGTTGCGCACGTAGTCCTCGCGGATGCGGTAGGTCACCTGCGGCCGCGGCAGGCCCAGGCGGTCCTTGTACTGGGTCGACAGGGTCACCCGGTTGTCGGGATCGGGCAGCTGCTCGATCAGGTAGCCCAGGCGCAACTGCCGGACATAGACGCCGTTGAGCGCGTTCACCAGTTTCGAGCCGTAGAGTTGGCTGTAGGCCGGCAGGTTCGGATCGAATCGCAGCGCCTGCCCCTGCGCGTTGACCGAATTGCCGTTGAGCTGGGTGTTGTTCTGCCCGAACACGAAATCGGCGAGCGTGGTGTTGGGATCGTTGGCCGCCCAATTCCAGCCCTCGTTGCCGATCTCGATGCGGTAGGCCGCGCGCTGGCTGCGGAACGCGCCGTCGCGCGCGGCCTCGATGCCCGACGTCGCCAGCGGCCCGCGATAAGCGTAGACCGGCGCCTTGGCCAGGCCCCAGGCCAGGTACATCACGTGATCCATGAGGTTGCGCCCGACCTGGCCGGAGCTGTTGGCCACGCCGTTGGGATAACCGGGGTTGCCGTTGGACATCAGCAACAGCTTGGGCGTCTCGATCGCGTGCGCGGCCAGCACGTAGCGCTTGCCCACCGCGGTGCCGCCGCCGGTGGACGGCCCGGTCTGGGTGTCGTAGGTCAGGTAGTCGATACCGCTGACCTGCTTGTCCTTCAGGCGGATGTTGCTGGCCACGCTTTGGTACTGGATCTGCACGTTGCCGGTCTGCAGCGCCTGGGCCAGGGTCACGGTGCCGTCGTACTTGGCCTGGATCGGGCAGATCGGGATGCAATTGGTGTTGCCCGCGCACTGGCGGCGCTTGCCCGGACGCGAGTTGCGCCCCTGCGGCGTCGGCGTCACGAACAGCGAAATGCCGTCGATCTTCAGCGCGGTCACGTTGCGCTGGTACAGCGCGTCGTTGGTCGAGGGCACGATCCCCGGCATCGGGAAATCGTAGTCCGGCCCGTACACGCCGCCGGGCTGCACGTTGAAGGTCTTGTACAGGTCGACCATCGGATCGCGGTCGCTGGACACGCCGATCACTTCGGTCGCGGCGCGGTAGTACGGCAGCAGTTGCTCGTAGAACTTCGCCCCGTTGGGCCAGTCCACGCCCTGGCCGTATTTGGTCTTGAGCTGGAAATCGTTGGGCAGGTGCATCAGCGAGGTGCCCAGCCAATGCCATGTGGTGCCGCCGGCGACGCGTTCGTAGGAACTGCCGAAGGCGAAGGTCATCTGCGGGTCGCTGGGCGAGGTCGCCGCCTGCGGCCCGTAGATGAAGTAGCACTGCTTCGGGTCCTGCCAGGCGTTGATCTGCAGCACCGTGTAGCGCGGGGTGTTGAGCGTGGCCGGGTCGGGCTGGCCGAGCGCGTTGCCGGTGCCGCTCGCGCCCTGGGTGGTCGGCGGGTACGGCGATTCCGGGGTCTTGGCGTCGGCGGTGAAGAAGGTCTGCATGTAGTCCTCGCGGCTCTTGGGCACCGGCGGCCCGCCTTCGAGGATCAACACTTTCTTGCCGGCCTTGCCGAGCTGGTAGGCGATGATCGAGCCGGAGATGCCCGAGCCCACGATCACCACGTCGAAGCCGCCGGGAGGGGTGACGATGCTCATACCGGATTCTCCAGATAGGCCGACAGCGGCGGCGGGTCTGTGGCCCAGTAACCGTAGTTGTAGGTCGAGCTGCCCATCGGATGCGATTGCATCACCCGCCACACCAGGCCCTGGGTGTAGCTCTCGGCGGAAATCACGCTGCTGAAGGTCTGCCCGCGCGAGGGACTGTCGTCGTACTGCACGCTCGGCCAGGCGCCGGCGTACCACAGGAAGATCAGCTGGCGCATCGCCAGTATCTGCGCGGGCGTGGTGCCGCTGCCGCCGAGCATCTGGCCGACGATCTGCTCTTCGTTGCCCGGCTTGCCGCCGGCGGCCTCGAACAGCGCCTTGTAGCGCTCCAGGATCTGCTCGGCCATGCCGTCGGGCAGTTTCTCGTCGAACGCCTGCAAGTAGACGGTCTTGATTCCGACCGGATCGATTTCCGGCGCGATCGCCTCGCTGGCGAAGCCGGTCAGGCCGACGCTCATGCTGACGAAGTAATCCATGTAGTCGAACACCATGTCGCTGTCCCCTTATTGCGCGCGCTGCAGCAGGTAGGTGAAATCCGAGGGCAATTGGTTGTTCATGGTCGCGTTGTTGTGGCAGGCCATGCAGCTCGACGAGGCCAGCGGCACCCGGCCCTGGATGTAGGTTTCCAAGGTGGCGTTGGCGAGGAAGCTCGGCGCGGGATTGCCGGTCGGGTCGATCGGGTTGTTGGCCTTGGTCGGCCACTGCGTGCTGATCAGCTCGTAGTTGGCCCACACCGTGCCCGGATAGTTCTTCTGCAGCAGCGCCTGGTAGGTCGCGTTGAGCCGCTTGGTGGAGTCGGTCAGCGGGATCTCGCGCATCACCTGGGTCGGCACGGTGTGCGGGTTGTTGGGATTCCACGGCCGCGGCGGCGGCTGGTTGACCTGGCAGGTCGTGCAGTTCTTGTCGAAGAAGTTGTAGCGCGGCTTGTCGATCGGCTCGCCCTGGGTGGGCACGTTGTCCACGTGCTCGAAGGTCGACCACACCCACTGCGGCGCGCTGCCGGTCTTGTGCGCGATGTGCAGCCCGACCAGGCCCATCGTCTGCAGCTTGCACGCGGCCTGCACGCCCTCGTTCTCGCCGGGATTGGTGTAGACCAGCGCCTTGGCGGTGTGGAATCGGGCGGCGTCGTCGTTGGCGCCGAGCACCTTCCACGCCGACTTGATCATGATCGCGCCGACGTTGGGCGAGCCCTTGGGCAGGGCGAAGTTCGCGGGCTTGCCGAACTTCTTCTGGCCGGCCGTGCTGTACAGGCCGTTGGCGACGATGTTGTCGAACATGTCGCGGTTGGTCAGGATCGCGAAACGCACGTACTGGCCGTTCTGGTCGATCAACGGGCCGGTCTCGAACGGCTCGCCGCTTTCGTCGAGCACGTTGGGCGTCTTGCCGACCTGGGTCAGGTGCAAGGTCGCATCGCCCAAGCCCTTGCACACCGCCGGCGGCGGCGTGTCCTGGCCCCACGGCAGCGGCGTGGCGCCGCCGGGCAGGAAGATCTCGCGGCTTTCCTTCCAGTTCTCCCACACCGTCGGCACGTCCGGGCCGATGGTCGCGCCGGGCTTGGGATTGCCGTCGGGCCCGGCCGGCCAGTTCACCGCGACGAAGGACTGCCACGACAGCAGGTCGAAATCGTCCTGCAGGTCCTGCAGGTTGGGGTTGGCCTGCGGCACGCTGACGTCCTGCGGAATGGTCGCGCTCAGCGGCGGCGGCGGCGGCCCGTCGTTCCACCGCTGTTGCGCAGCGGCCTGGACAGCGGCTTCGGGCTTGACGTTGCCGTCGCCGCAGGCGGCCAGCGCGAGCGTCAGCGCCGCCGCCAGCAGCGGCAGCGCCGGCGCGCGCGCGCCGGTGGCGAAGGTATGGAAGGTCTGCGGCATGTCCTGTTCCCCTGGCTCCTCGATGAACGAAGCGGAGGCTTCCGCTTCGCGGCGAGACGGCCCGGGCCAGCGCGCGCGGCCGCGCGCGCTGCGCGGTCGCGGCGACGTCGGCTGGCTGGCATAGCGCGGGCTGCTTCGCGTCGGGAACGCACGCTAGCCGCGCGCGCCCGGCGAAAGTGCGATGCGCGAAGCAAAAGTCGCGCGCGGCGCGCAAGCGCGAACTCGTTCGGCGCGTTTGTCCTCGGCGCGGACGCGATTGCGTATGAACCTGTGGGGCGATGCGGCCCGCGCCTGGGCGGCGGCGGCGCCGGGGTGAGCGTGAGTGAGCGCTGTTGCGTCGCAGCGCGGATTTGCGCGGAGCGGCGCGGATCTACGCGGCGCGAGCACCCTCGCCGGAGCGTCGGCGATGTCCGTCCGAACCAGACCGGAGCGCGCGAGGTTTGCGCCGCCGACTCGCGAATTCGGCGTTGCGGCTCATGCGAAGCACGACGCCACGTCCAGGCCGGACGAAAAAAAGCGCCGGACCGAAGTCCGGCGCCCCGGGCACGACCCGCGCCGCATGCGCACGATGCGGGCCGCCGACCCTACGGCGCGGCCCCGGCACGGGCCCGCGCCGCTGCGGTGCTCAGCGGGCGACGGCCGCCGCCGCTGCCGCCGCGCAGGCCACGCTGTTCTCCTGCGCCAGCGTGTCGTAGCTCTTCTGGCCCTGCGCCTGCACCGGCAGCAAGGCGCGGTAGCGGGCGTCGTAGGTCGAGGCCAGCAGGCAGGCCGCCGACTGGGCGTGGAACTTGAGCCGGCCGTTGCCGAAGCTGCTGTCGAACCCGGCCGCGCCCAGGTCGTTGCCGCCGGTGGCGGCGACCTTGACCAGCGAGTCGTAGGTCAGGTCGGCCAGATCCACGCGGCGCTGGCGCAACGCGGTCTCGCGCTGCGCCTTCTGCGCCGCGGTGGCGTTGGCCGGCAGCGCCGCCGGCACGGTCGCGTCGGTGAGCTGGCGCTGGTGCTGCAGGCCGAGCAAGGCCAGCGCCGCCGCGTGCGGCGTCGCCGCCGAGGTGCCGTTGAAGCCGGCGCTGGACTCGGTGCTGACCACGGCGAAGCTGGCCAGGTCGGGCTTGGCGTTGCCCGCGGCCTGTCCGGCCGGGCGCGCGCCGCCGGCGGCGAGCACCGGGCCGCGCGAGCTGTAGGGCTCCAGCGCCGAGGTCGCGGCGCTGATCGCCGCCACGGTGATCACGCTGGCCGAATCCGACGGCGGCAGCAGCGAGCGCTCGTTGGAGCGGAACTCCGGATCGATCGCCTTGCTGCCCATGATCCGCAGGAAGTTGGCGGCGCCGGCGGTCTTGCGCAGGATGCGCACGCCGAAGATGCCGCCGCGGATGTTCGGCGCGCCGGCGAAGGCGTTGTTGCACAGCGCGGTCGCGTCGGCCTGCGGCGCCTTGTAGTTGACCAGTTCGACCGGCCGCTGGCCGGCGCCGCCGTTCTGCGCGCTGTCCGACGAGCTCACCTGCACCCAGCCGGCCGGGGTCGGATTGATCCAGGTCCAGGTCGACCAGTCGAACACGCGCTGGGGCACCGCGTCGCGCCAGCGCACCAGCTCCAGGCGGTAGTCGGCGTCGGTGGCGTTGGTTGCGCTCTGCCAGTCGTTCCAGCCCAGCGCGGCGAACAACGACCAATCCGACGCGCTCGGCTCGGCCAGCCCCACCGGCGTGCACTGCGCCTGTGCGGCGGGCTGGCCCAGCACGCCGGCGGTCGGCAGCAACACCATCACGTTGGACGGGCGCGCGCTGCCGTCGGGGTTGAGGTTGGCGGCGCCGAAGTTCTGATAGACGTTGGCGCCGGCGCCGGCGGTGCTGTCGGCGTCCCAGTAGTGCTGGCCGTGGTTGCCGGCGGCGTTGAGCACGATCGCGCCGTTGGCCGCGGCGGCGGCGATGGCGTCGTACAGGCCCTTGAACTCGCTGTTGCTGGTGCTGCCGTCGCCGGGCGAGAACGGATAGCCGAAGCCCAGCGACGCGGTGATGACCTGCGCGCGCGGCTCGCCCTGCGGCACGTTCTGGCTATTGAGGTTGGCCGCGTTCTGCACGCCCGAGACCCAGGCGGCATCGCTGCCGGACACGTCGTAGGCGCGGAAGCTGGCGTTCGGCGCGATGTCGTAGACGATCTCGGTCACAGCGTTGCCGTGCGACTGGCCCGAGTAGCCGAACGCGCCGGCCGGGCTGGCGATCTTGGTCAGCCGCGCCGCCGCCGGCCAGTTGTCGCCGACCTGCAGCGCCGCGACCTGGCCGTTGTTGTCGCCGAACTGGTCCATGATCGCGATGGTCAGGCCGTCGCCGCGCAATTCGCGGCGCAGCGCCTGCGCCACCACCGTGGAGTTGCCGAACGCGCGCAGCGTATTGAGCGCGCTGGCGTCGGCGCCCTCGGTGTAGGCGACCGGTTCGGCCATGGCCTTGAGCCCCACCGTGGCGACTTCGCTCAGGCCCGCGACCCATTCCAGCTTGTCCAGCGGCACCAGCGCTTCCAGCGCCGGCGAGCCGTTGATCGCGCTGGCGCTCACGCCCTGGGCGAGCAAGGTGTCGCGCAGCGCATGGCTGGCGCGTTCGAGCAGGCTGGGGTTCTGCAGTTCATCGAAGCTCAGCGCCAGGCCGACGCTGACCTTGACCTTCTCGCCCTCGCGCCAGCGCCCGGGCACGCCGGCGCGGTCGAGCGCGGCGATCTGCGCCGCCGCGGTCGCGGCGCTGCGCGCGGCGCTGCCCGAGGCGGGGCCGCCGCTGCCGGCGGCCGCGGCGGCGCTGCGCGCGGCCGGGCTGGCGGCGAAGGACTGCACCGCTTCGAGCAACTGGCCGCCGCCGAGCTTGGCCTGCGCGGGGGTGCGCGGCGTCGGCGCGACATAGGCGACCGGACGCAGGCCCGCCGCGGCCGCGGACGGCGCCGCGGCCAATACGCTGCTGGAATCGCCCGGCGCGGGCGCTTGCGACGACGCCTGCGGCGCAGGCGCCTGGCGCGACCACACCAGCACCGACGCGCAGGCCGCCGCCAGGCCGAGCACCGCGAACTTGTTCGGAGAAAGCTTCTTCATGGACCGTTCCCGAGATTCGAGGGGACGCACGGCCGCGCCGGACACCGGCGCGCAGCCGTCCGCCTCGCAGGGTCCGGCCTCAGGGCCGTGCGCCTGCGAAAGAAAGGATGGATGTGGAGTTCGAGCGCCTGAAACTTCGACGTTCCGTGGCTTTGTTGCGCGCTCACTTAGTCAAACGCGCGTCACGCGGAATCCCCCCACTCATCGGTGGAATTTCGCTAAGAACGAATCGCCATGAAATCGGCACTGGGGGGATCGCGCGGCGGTGCGTTGCAAGCGCACGCGCGGCCCTGCGCGCGGCAGCGTCGCCTCGCGCAGGCAAATCCGGACGACGGCGGCCGCGATCCGCGGCGAAACCGTTTCGCCGGAAACGATCGCGGCGCGCTATCGCCGCGCCGCCTCAGCCCTGCGGCAGGCCGCGCGCCAGGCTCACTTCCGCGCGCGGCGGCGCGCCGAACAGGCGCTTGTACTCGCGCGAGAACTGCGACGGGCTCTCATAGCCGACGCGGTGCGCCGCGGCCACCGCTTCCATGCCGTCGATCATCATCAGCCGCCGCGCCTCGTGCAGGCGCAGGTGCTTTTGGAACTGCAGCGGCGACATCGTGGTCACCGCCTTGAACTGGTGGTGCAGCGAGGAGGTGCTCATGTGCAGTTCGTCGGCGAGGTCCTCGATGCACAGCGGCAGCAGATAGCGCTGGCGCAGCATCGTCACCGCCTTGGCGATGCGGTGCGAACGGCTGTCGTTGAGCGCGAGCGTGCGCAGGCGATGGCCGAGGTCGCCCATCAGCACCCGGTAGAAGATCTCGCGCAGCGCCATCGGCGCCAGCACCGGCAGATCCTGCGGCGTGTCGAGCAGGCGCATCAGCCGCAGCACCGCGTCCATCAGCGTCGCGTTGATCCGCGCCGCGTACAGGCCCAGGTCCATGCCGGCGTCCTCGCGCGCTTCGCGCAGGCGCTCGCCCGTCGCCGGCTGCCCGGCCTCGACGATCAGGCGCGCGATCTCGGCCGGATCGATGTCGATGCGCAGGCACAGGTACGGCTTGTCCGGCGTGGCCTCGACCACCTGCCCGATCATCGGCAAGGTCACCGACACCACCAGGTAGTTGAGCGGGTCGTAGTGGTAGACGCGATCGGACAGCGTCACCACCTTGCGCCCCTGCGCCACCACGCACAGCCGGGGCTCGTACACCGACGGCGAGCACTCGGTCGGCCGGTCCATCCGGATCAGATGCAGCTGGCGCACCCCGGTGGCGTGGACGCCGTCGCCGGCGACCGTCAATCGGGCAATCCGGTCGACCAGCTCGGCCTGCTGGGCGCAATGCCCGCGCTGTGCGATGGTATCTGCGGAAGTGCTGGCGCTCATGGCTTCCCGTGGGCGGTCGGGGTGGGGCGATTATCGGTACGAATCTGGCCTGAGACTGTGCCGCTTCGGCCGAATTGCAGGATCGTGCAAGGATGCGGCAGTAATGTACTAACGCGTCCGCGCTTTCGGGCCTACCTTAAACGCGCTCCCCCAGCGGTTCGAGTCGCGCCCCGCGCACGCGGGCCGGTGGGCGTCGGCCCGGTGCCCCGTCGCGCGCGACGGCGGCCGCCGCGGCCTGCGCGCCGGCCGGAGCCGCCGGCGGGCCGGCGCGCGAGCGCCGCCGATCCGCCCAGCCAGCGAGGCACGCCAGCCCCACGCTCTTCCGTCCGCCGCCGCCCGCCGACACCTGCGGCGCGGCGCGCCTGACCAATTTGTCAGCGCGGCGACAGCCTCGCGTATGTACGCGCCGCCTACAGTTGCGACGTCGGCGCCCGCCGAAGCCGCTGCCGCCGGCCACGCATCCGCCGCAGCGTTGCGGCACGCATACGTATCATTCCACGCGACACGGCTGCGCGACGGCCGCGACGCGTGGAGACTTCGCACCACTCAATCCAGCCGTCGGAACCTGACACGATGTGGATAGTCCAATACGCGCTGAGCCGCCGCTACACCATCGGCGTCCTGGCGATCCTGATCCTGCTGTTCGGCGTGCTGTCGGCGCGCAAGATGCCGACCGACATCCTGCCGGAAGTCGGCATCCCCTCGGTCAACCTGGTGTGGACCTATAGCGGCCTGCCGGCCGCCGACGTCGCCGCCAAGATGACCTCGTTCTCCGAGGCGGCGATCCTCAACACCGTCGACGACCTCAAGGAAGTGCGCTCGGAGACGCTCAACGGCGCCAGCATCGTGCGCATCGACTTCCAGCCCACGGTCAGCCTCGACCGCGCGCTGGTGCAGATCACCTCGGTCTCGCAGACGATCCTGCGGCGCATGCCGCCGGGCACCTCGCCGCCGCTGGTGGTGCGCAACAACGTCTCCTCCACGCCGGTGCTGCAGTTGGTGCTGTCCTCGGATTCGCTGACCGAAGCCCAGCTCTACGACTACGCGCGCCTGCAACTTCGCTCGCAGATCCAGACCATCCCCGGCATCCGCATGACCCTGCCCTACGGCGGCGCGCCGCGGCAGATCATGGTCGACCTCGATCCCTCGCGGCTGCAGACCTACGGCCTGACGCCCGCGGACGTGACCGCGGCGCTGGAACGCGGCAGCCCGACCCTGCCCTCGGGTTCGATCCGCGAAGGCGCGCGCGAGATGCAGATCTCGATCGACACCAGCCCGGCCACCGCCAGCGAGTTCCTCGACATCCCGGTGGCCTCGCGCGCCGGCACCGTGATCTACGTGCGCGACATCGCCTCGGTCCGCGACGGCGGCGCGTTGCAGACGAATGTGGCGCGCATGGACGGCTCCAGCGCGGTGTCGGTGGCGCTGATCAAGCTCGGCGGCGCGTCCGCGGTCGAGATCGTGCGCGCGGTGCGCGAGCGCCTGCCCGAGATCGAAGCCTCGGCGCCGCCGGGCACGCGCATCCACGCGATCTTCGACCAGTCGGTGTTCGTCGACAACGCGATCGGCTCGATCGAGCACGAAGCGGTGCTGGTCGGCCTGCTGGTGGCGCTGGTGGTGCTGGTGTTCATCGGCTCCTGGCGCTCGAGCCTGATCGTGCTGTCGGCGATCCCGCTGGCGCTGCTGGCCTCGGTCGCGATGCTGCACCTGCTGGGCTACACCTTCAACGTGATGACCCTCGGCGGCCTGGCGCTGGCGATCGGCATCCTGGTCGACAACGCGGTGGTCGACGTCGAGAACACCAACCGCAACATCGCGCTCGGCAAGGACGTGCGCACCGCGATCATCGACAGCGCCAAGGAAGTGGTGTTCCCGGAAATGGTCTCGACCATTTCGATCTGCATCGTGCTCACCCCGATCCTGCTGATGACCGGCCTGTCGGCGTGGGTGTTCACCCCGCTGGCGCTGGCGGTGATCTTCGCCATGCTGGCCTCGTTCCTGCTCTCGCGCACGCTGATCCCGGTGCTGTGCTACCTGCTGCTGCCGGCCGACATCCGAAGCCGCGCCAACCCGCGCTGGGCGCCGGAAAAGTTCCTGCTCGCGATCAACCACAAGGTCGAGCACCGCCTGGATTCGCTGCGCGACCGCCACCACGCGCTGCTGGTCAAGCTCGGCCACCACGGCGGCGTGCTGGCGCTGGCGGCGCTGCTGGTGTTCGCGCTCGGCGCGGGCGCGGCGATGTCGCTGGGCCGCGAGTACTTCCCGCAGGTCGACGCCGGCCAGCTGCGCCTGCAGGTGCGCCTGCCGACCGGCACCCGGCTGGAGGAAACCGCGGCCAAGCTCAGCGAGATCCAGCGCGAGATCCGCGCGATCATCCCGCCCAACGAACTGCAGACCGTGTACGAACAGATCGGCGTGCCCGACGCGATCAACCTGTCGCTGGTCGACAGCACCGTGGTCGGTTCGTTCGAAGCCGAGATCATGCTGCAACTGCGCTCGCCGCACGCCAACAGCCACGACTACCTGGTCAAGATCCGCAAGCGCATCGCCGAGCGCTTCCCCGAGGTCAAGCTGTTCGAGCGCCCGCCGGACGCGACCAGCCGCACCCTGGCCGGCTCGGCCGCGGCCGCGTTCGAAGTGCGCCTGATCGGCCGCGACGTGCCCGGCAACATGGCGCTGGCGCGCGAGATCGAAAAACGCCTGCACCAGGTGCCCGGCGCGGTCGACATCTCGCTGCGCCAGGTGCTGGACCTGCCCGAGTATCAGGTCAAGATCGACCGCACCCGCGCCGCCCAACTCGGCCTGGACCCGCAGCAGGCCGCGCGCGCGGTGCTGGCGGTGCTCGGCTCGGCCGGCACGGTGTCGCCGGTGTACTGGACCGACACCGTCAACGCCATCGCCTACACCGTGCAGGTGCAGGCGCCGATCAACCAGATGCGCGACATCGACCAGTTGATGAACTCGCCGCTGCGCATCGGCGCCAACGGCGAAGCGGTCCTGCTGCGCAACATCGCCAGCGTGGTGCCGCGCAAGGTCCCGGCCAGCATCGCCCGCACCACGTTGGCGCCGACCATCAGCGTCATCGCGAATGTCGAAGGCACCGACCTGGGCTCGGTCTACGACAAGCTCAGCGCGATCACCAAGGAACTCAACGGCCAGCTCAAGCCCGGCAACCGCATCGAGATCGTCGGCCAGGCCGGCGAGATGCAGAACGCCTACGGCGAACTGGCCGCGGGCCTGGTGATGTCGGCGATCCTGGTGTTCCTGGTGCTGGTGGTGAACTTCCAGTCGTGGATCCAGCCGGCGGTGGCCATGTCCGGCCTGCCGATCGCCATCGCCGGCGCCGCCATCGGCCTGTTCGTCACCGGCACGCCGCTGAGCGTGCCGGCGCTGATGGGCGTGATGATGGTGATCGGCGTGTCGACCGCCAACTCGGTGCTGGTGACCAGCTTCGCGCGCGGCCTGATCGCCGACGGCCACGATCCGGAACTGGCCGCGTACGAATCGGCGGCGGTGCGCTTGCGTCCGGTGCTGATGACCGCCAGCGCGATGATCCTGGGCATCATCCCGATGGCGATCGGCTTGGGCGACGGCGGCGAGCAGAACGCGCCGCTGGGCCGCGCGGTGATCGGCGGCCTGCTGTTCGGCACCCCGGCCACGCTGATCCTGGTGCCCTCGATCCTCGCCGTCGTCGGCCGCCGCCGCAAGCCGGCCGGCAACGAAGACGACACCGTCACGAACACCCCCGCCGACGCCCCGGGCGACGGCGCCCCCGCTGGAGCCAACGCATGAACCGCCCCCTCCGAACCCACGCTCCCCTGCTGCGCGGCGCGCTGAGCGCCGCGGTCGCCGGCCTCGTGCTCGCCGCCGCCACCGGCTGCGGCCGCAGCGAAGCCGAGACCGCGTCGGCGCCGGCCACGCCCGAGGTGCTCACGGTCAAGGCCAAGCCCGCCGACGCGATCTACGACCTGAGCCTGCCCGCGCGCGCGCAGGCCGGCGAATCGGCGGCGCTGTACGCGCGCGCCACCGGCTTCGTCAGCGAACGCCGCGCCGAACTCGGCGACAAGGTCGGCGCCGGCCAGGTGCTGGCGACGATCTCCGCGCCGGAGATCGACCAGGCCGTGCGCGAGGCGCGCGCGGTCCTCGCCCAGGCCACCGCCGACGAAGAACTGGCCAAGGTCAACTACCAGCGCGCGCAGCAGCTGATCGGCTCGGGCGCGGTGTCGAAGGAATACTTCAGCGACCGCAAGGGCAACTTCGACGTCGCCGTGGCCGCGCGCAACGCCGCCCAGGCGCGGCTGACCTCGGCGCTGGAGCGGCAGTCCTTCACCGCGGTGCGCGCGCCGTTCGCCGGCGTGGTGGTGGCGCGCAACATCGAGCGCGGCGACCGCGTGGTCGGCGATTCGGCCACCGCCACCGTGCCGATGTTCGAAGTCGCCGTGCTCGACCCGCTGCGCGTGGTCGTGGACGTGCCGCAGAACGTATCGCTGCAGATCAGCAACGGCCTGCAGGCCGAAGTGAGTTTCCCCGAACTGCCGGGCCAGGTGTTCCAGGCCGAAGTCGCGCGCAGCGCCCGCGCGCTGTCGCGCGACGCCGGGGTGATGCGCACCGAACTGCGCCTGCCCAACCCCGACGGCCGCATCCCCGCCGGCATGGTCGGCAGCGCGCGCCTGCACCTGCCGCGCGCGGCGGCGGCGGTGGTGCTGCCGGTGTCGACCGTGGTCCAGCGCGCCGCGGGCACCCAGGTGGCGACGGTGACGCAGGGATCGACCCTGGCGTATCGCGACGTGACCGTGGGGCGCAACCTCGGCAACGAGATCGAAGTGCTGACCGGCATCGCCCCGGGCGATACGGTGGTGTTGGCGCCGAATGCCTTGTTGGCCGACGGCAACAAGGTCAATGCGAAGGCGATGCCGCCGCCGGCGGCCAAGAAGTCCTGATCGGTGGGAGGGCCTTCAGGCCCGATGCTTTCGTTTCGGATCGTCGCGACCTGAGCCAAAGGCATCGGGCCTGAAGGCCCTCCCACTACAGCACAGGCCTCGCACACCCACTCACGTCCCCGCCTTCGCGGGGACGATGCTTTTGTGGGAGGGCCTTCAGGCCCGACGCTCTTGTGTCCGATCGCCGCGACCGGCCGCAAGCCCCTCCCGCATCAGCCGCGCAAGGCCTTGGCGTGATGCGCGATGTGCTCGCCAATGAAGCTGGAGATGAAGTAGTAGCTATGGTCGTACCCCGGCCGCAGCCGCAGTTGCAGCGGATGCCCCGCCGCCTCGCAGGCCGCGCGCAACAGCTCCGGCTTGAGCTGCGTCGCCAGGAACTCGTCGTCGCCGCCCTGGTCGATCAGCAGCGGCAACCGCTCCTGCGCGCCCGGCACCAGCGCGGTCGCGTCCCACGCCAGCCATGTCTCGCGATCCTCGCCCAGGTAGGCCGAGAACGCCTTCTCGCCCCACGGCGACTGCGACGGCGCGGCGATCGGCGAGAACGCCGACACGCTGCGGTAGCGCCCCGGATTCTTCAGCGCGATCGTCAGCGCGCCGTGCCCGCCCATCGAGTGCCCGCTGATCGCGCGCGCGCTGGTGGTCGGGAAATGCGCATCCACCAGCGCCGGCAGTTCGTCCACCACGTAGTCGTACATGCGGTAGTGCCCCGCCCACTTCGGCCGGGTCGCGTTGAGGTAGAAACCCGCGCCGATGCCCAGGTCGTAACCTTCCGCATCGGGAATGCCCTCGCCGCGCGGACTGGTGTCCGGCGCGATCAGGATCATCCCGTGCTCGGCCGCGTAACGCTGCGCGCCGGCCTTGGTGATGAAGTTCTGCTCGCTGCAGGTCAGGCCCGAGAGCCAGTACAGCACCGGGCAATCGGCGCTCTCGGCCTGCGGCGGCAGGTAGACGCCGAAACGCATCGTGCAGCCCAGCGTGGTGGCGGTGTGGCTCCAGACCTGCTGGCGGCCGCCGAAGCAGCCGTGGGATTCGATTTTTTCCATGTTCGCTCTCTCAGCGGCGCAGCGCGGATCCGTTCGGGTTGACCGCCAGTTCGTCCACGCGCTGCGGATAGAACGGCTTCTTCTCGTCCAGTTCGCAGAACAACAGGCCGTGCAGGCCCCTCACCTCGCGCTTGGGAACGCGGTTGCGCCACAGCCGCTCGAACACCGGTTCGAGCGTCGCCGGCGGGTGCCGCGCCAGGGCTTCGTCGATGAAGGCGACGTCCTGGCCGGGCGGGAACAGCAGGTCGAAGTCCGCATCGTCCAGCGCGAATACGTCGTAGACGCAGTTGATCGCGGCGTCGACGACCTGGATGTTCTTCATGGGTGCATCAGAAGTGGATCACCGTGCGGATCGACTTGCCCTCGTGCATCAGGTCGAAGGCTTCGTTGATCCGCTCCAGCGGCAGCGTATGGGTGATGAACGGATCCAGATCGATCTCGCCCTTCATCGCTTGTTCGACCATGCCCGGCAGTTGGGTGCGGCCCTTGACCCCGCCGAACGCGGTGCCGCGCCACACCCGCCCGGTCACCAACTGGAACGGGCGGGTCTTGATCTCCTGCCCGGCGCCGGCCACGCCGATGATGACCGACTCGCCCCAACCCTTGTGGCAGCACTCCAGCGCCGAACGCATCACCTCGACGTTGCCGATGCATTCGAAGCTGAAATCGACGCCGCCGTCGGTCATCTCGACCAGCACCTCCTGGATCGGCCGGTCGAAGTCCTTCGGGTTGACGCAATCGGTCGCGCCCATCGACTTGGCCAGTTCGAACTTCGAGGCGTTGGTGTCCACGCCGACGATGCGCCCGGCCTTGGCCTGCACCGCGCCCTGGATCACCGCCAGGCCGATGCCGCCGAGGCCGAACACCGCGACGGTGTCGCCCGGCTGCACCTTGGCGGTGTTGTGGACCGCGCCGATGCCGGTGGTGACGCCGCAACCGAGCAGGCAGACCTTCTCCAGCGGCGCTTCGGGATTGACCACGGCCAGCGAAATCTCCGGCACGACGGTGTACTCGCTGAAGGTGCTGCAGCCCATGTAGTGATGGATCGGCTGGCCCTGGTAGCTGAAGCGGCTGGTGCCGTCGGGCATCAAGCCCTTGCCCTGGGTGGCGCGCACGGCCTGGCACAGGTTGGTCTTGCCCGACAGGCAGAACTTGCACTGGCGGCATTCGGCCGTGTACAGCGGGATCACGTGATCGCCCGGCTTCAGACTGGTAACGCCTTCGCCGACCTCGACCACCACGCCGCCGCCCTCGTGGCCGAGCACGGCCGGGAACAGGCCTTCGGGATCGTCGCCGCTGAGGGTGAACGCATCGGTGTGGCAGACGCCGGTGGCGTGGATGCGCACCAGCACTTCGCCGGCCTTGGGCGGCTGCACGTCGATCTCGACGATCTTCAACGGTTCGCCGGCGGCGAAGGCGACGGCGGCGCGGCTTTTGATGACCCGGCTCATGGGTGGTGGTCTCCTGGTGGCGGGAGGGGGAAGCGGAAGCGCTCGCGGCAAGCGTCGCGCACGTCGTGGTGAAGGGTTATTTCAGGTACGAGCGCACCAGCGCGGCGATCGCGTCGATGCTGTCCTCGCGCCCGCGATCGGCCACGGCCTGGCCGAGCTCTTCGCGGATATGGCTCTCCAGCACTTCCGACATCAGCCCGTTGACCGCCCCGCGGATCGCCGCGATCTGCTGCAGCACCGCCGCGCACTCGCTGCCGGCCTCGAGCGCGCGTTCGAGCGCTTCGGTCTGGCCCTTGATGCGGCGCACGCGGGTGAGGACGCGCTTTTTTTCTTCGGGGGAGTGCGGCATGGCGGCCTCCGGGCGGGCGGCGCTGGATACTGGGGGATAGTATCAGATCGCGGCGACCGCGCATGGCCCTCCTGTAGGAGCGGCGCAAGCCGCGACCGCGACAACGCAAACGCCGGCGACATCCTCGCGCCACGCCCTAAACTGGCTGCGCCGGCGTTCGCAGTGTCGCGGTCGCGGCTCGCGCCGCTCCTACAGGGGGCTTCGGATACGAAAACGGCGCGCCGGAGCACGCCGTCCCGAAGCAGCGCCGACCGCGCCGCTCAACCGGTGTTCTGCACCCCCGCGGCGATCCCGTTGACCGTCGCCACCAGCGCCTGCAGCGACGCATCGTCGGGCCGATCCGCCGCGCGCCAGCGCGCGAGCAGGTCGACCTGCAACAGGCTGATCGGGTCGACGTAGGGATTGCGCAGGCGGATCGACTGACGCAGGCGATGATCGCCGCGCAGCAGTTCGTCGCCGCCCTTGATCGCCAGCACCGCGGCGCGGGTGCGTTCGAACTCGGCGGCGATGCCGGGATGGAAACGCGCGTGCAGGTCGCCTTCGGGCAAGGCTTCGGCCAGGCGCGAGTAGCGTTCGAAGATCGCCGGGTCCGACTTGGCCAGGACCATTTCCAGATCGTCGATCAAGGTGCCGAAGAACGGCCAGTCGCGCGCCATCTCCGCCAGGGCGTCGCGGCCGTGCCGGGCCAGGGCGCGTTCCAGGCCGGTACCGACGCCGTACCACGCGGTCAGGCCGGCGCGGTTCTGCGACCACGCGAACACCCACGGGATCGCGCGCAGCGAAGAGATGTCGCCGGTGCCGGCACGCTTGGCCGGGCGCGAGCCGATGCGCAGGCGCTCGATCACGTCGATCGGGGTGGCGGCGCGGAAGTAGGCCGGGAATTGCGGGTCTTCGTGCACCAGCGCGCGGTAGTGTTCGCGCGCGTCCAGCGCGAGCTGCCCGGCGATGCCGCGCCAGCCGGTCTCGCGCGGCTCCGGCGCGCGCGGGCGCAGGGTCGCGCGCAGCACCGCGCCGCTGGTCTGTTCGAGGTTGCGCAGGGCCAACGCGCGGATGCCGTACTTGCGATGGATCACTTCGCCCTGCTCGGTCAGGCGCAGGTAGCCGTCGACCGAACCGCGCGGCGCGGCGATCACCGCGCGTTCGGTCTTGCCGCCGCCGCGGCTGATCGAGCCGCCGCGGCCGTGGAAGAAAGCGATGCGCACGCCGCTGTCGGCGGCCAGCGCGGTCAGCGCGATCTGGGTCTGCTGCAGCGCCCAGCGCGAGGCGACCATGCCGCCGTCCTTGGCGCTGTCGGAATAGCCCAGCATCACCACCTGGCGGTCGCCGCGCGCGCGCAGGTGGCCGCGGTAGACCGGATCGGCGAACAACGCGCGCAAGGTGTCGGCGGCGGCGTCGAGATCGTCGACGGTCTCGAACAGCGGCGCCACGTCCAGCGGCACCCGGCCCTGGTCGTCGGCGCAGCCGGCGGTGCGCGCCAGCGCCAGCACCGCCAGTGCGTCGGCGGCGCTGCGGCTCATGCTGACGATGTACGGGCCGAACGCGCGCGCGCCGAAGCGCGGGCGCAGGCGCGCGACCGCGCGGAACACCTCCAGCGTCGGCTGCGCCGCGGGCGCGGCCGGACGCGCCGGCGGCGCTTCGCCGTCGAGCAATTGATGCAGGCGCGTGGCGCGCGCGGCGACGTCGAGCGCGGCCCAGTCGGGCTGGTCCAGCAGCGCCGCCAGCGCGGCGTCGTGGGTGGCCGAATCCTGGCGCAGGTCCAGCCCGGCCAGGTGGAAGCCGAAGCATTCCGCGCGCCGGCGCAGACGCCGCACCGCGAAGCCGCCGGCGTGCGCGCCCTGGTGCGCGGCCAGGCTGCGCTCGATCAGGTCGATGTCGGCCAGGAACGCGGCCGCGTCGGGATAGCCGTGCACGCTTTCGTCCAGCGTCGCCTGCAGGCGCGCCGACATCAGCCCCAACAGATTGCGGTAAGGCATGTCGGCATGGCGCGGCTTGAGCAGCGCGGCGGCCTTGGGCAGCAGGTAGCGATAGTCCTCGACCTTGGCCAGCACCGCATCGTCGACGCGCACGCGGTGCACCGACTGGCTCAGCAGCTCTTCCAGCGAGGCCAGGTCGCGCCGATACGCGCCCAGCACCAGCGCGCGCTGGCCGGCCAGGGTGGCGGCGACGGTATCGGCGCCGACGTTGGGATTGCCGTCCATGTCGCCGCCGACCCAGGTGCCGAAGCCGAGCACGTCCGGCAGCGCCGGCGCGTCGCCGTAGGTCTCGCGCAGCGCTTCCTCGAACACTTCGTAGTAGACCGGCAGCACCCGGTAGAGCACGTCGGACAGATAGAAACCGACGTGCTCGAATTCGTCGGCGACGCTGGGCTTGGCCGCCGGCGCCTCGGCGGTCTGCCAGCTCGCGGTCAGCGCCAGGCGGATGCGCTCGCGGTCGGCGCGGCGCTCGGCCGGGGTGCGGCCGCGGTCGATGTCGGCGACCAGGCACTCGACGATGGTGCGTTCCTTCTCCAGCAACGCGCGCCGCACCGCTTCGGTGGGATGGGCGGTGAACACCGGCTCGATCCGCAGCCGCGGCAGTAGCGCCGCCACTTCCTCGGCACTGACGCCCTGCCGCGCCAGCGCGGCCAGCGAATCGCGCAGGCCGCCGGGCTGGGCGCCGGCGCCGCTGCGCTCGTAGTCGCGGCGGCGGCGGATGCGGTGCACGCGCTCGGCCAGGTTGACCGCCTGGAAATAGGTGGCGAAGGCGCGCACCAGGTCGGCGGCCTGCTCCAGGTCGATGTCGGCCAGCGCCGCGGCCAGCGCGTCGACCGGCTCGCCGGCCTCGCGGCGGCGGATCGCGGCGCGGCGCAGGCGCTCGACATCGTCGAGGAAACCCTGGCCGCGTTGCTCGGCGAGGATCTCGCCGACCAGCGCGCCGAGGGTCTTCACGTCCTCGCGCAGCAAGGCATCGGTGGGCGCGAAGTCGGCCGCGCGGTCGGCGGCCGGTTCGGCCGCACGCAAGGATTCGTCGTTGCTGTCGGTCATGACGTTCATCCGTCCAAGGCTAGCGCAGAGGCTTGTGCATTGCAGCATGCGATGCGTTAAAGATCGGGGGCCGCGTTAGTTGCTGCGGTAACCAATGCTGCGGCGGCATCGGGCATGCTGGGCCGCACCCGCACAGGAGCCGTCCAATGCGCCGATCCGCGCCCGCCCGCTGCCGCTGAGCCGCTGTCGCGACGCTCGCGCTGGCCGCGATCGGCTGTTCGCGGCCGACGCCGTTGATGGCCGACGCCGCGGCGCTGACCCAGGCCCAACGCGCGCTGGCGGCATTGCCCGAGTTCGCCGGGCGCGCGCCGCACGTGCATGCGGTGGCGTTGTTTCACGACGATGACATCGAGATCGCGATCGTCGACCCGGGCGACGCGCAGACGCTGCACACCTATCGCTATCTGCGCGGCCGCTGGCAGCGCGAGGGCGCGATGGGGCACAGCTGCGCGCAGATGCGCGGCGCGCTGGGCGCGAACAACGACGATATGACACTGGAGCGGATCGATTTCGCCACCGCGGCGCGGGTGCGCGCGAACTGGTACGCGAAAGCGCGCAGCGTGCCCGGCGCGCTCGCCGACCCGCAATACGACCGGCTCAGCGGCGTGTGGTTCTACACCCGCGACCACCGCCGCCTCGCCGAACCCGGCAACGGCGGGCCGGACAGCGACCGCGGCGCACCCGGCCCGGATGCGGACGGAGACGACGACCGCGGCGAGTGGTCCACCGGCCCGATCTCCGGCCAGGACGGCATCGGCTACCGAATCGAGTTCGCCATCGACGGCTCGGTGCGCCGCTTCGAACGCCTGCGCTGACCGCTCGTCCGCGACCACCGCCACCGCGCTGGCGCCGGTCGCGCAAAACCCGGACACTTGCGCCCTTTCCGCCGCCCGCCTCGCAAGGATCGCGTCATGCCGTACTTCGGCCTCGGACTGCACGTGCTCGTCGCCCTGTGTTTCGCCGTCCACGCCGTGCGCAGCGGCCAGGACCGCTACTGGCTGATGATCCTCTTTATGTTCCCGCTGCTCGGCAGCGTGGTCTACGCCTTCGCGATCTGGCTGCCGGAACAGCGCCACAGCCGCCACGGCCGCGCCCTGGTCGGCAACGTGCGGCGCATGCTCGACCCAGGCCGCGAATTGCGCGAAGCGCAGGACGCGTTCGACACCTCGGCCACCACCGACAACCGCCTGCGCCTGGCCGACGCCCTGCTCGGCGCCGGCCGCGCCGGCGACGCGCTGCCGCTGTACCGCGCCGCGCTCGGCGGCGTGCATCGCGACGATCCGCACATCCAGGTCAAGCTCGCCCATGCGCTGCTGGAAGCCGGCGAGCCGGCGCAGGCGCGGCAGTTGCTGGATGAGCTGATCGCCAAGCGCCCGGACTTCCGCTCGCCCGAAGGCCACCTGGCCTATGCGCGCGCGGTCGCCGCGCAGGGCGACCAGGCCAAGGCGAAGGAAGAGTTCGAAACCCTGGTCGGCTACAGCAGCGGCTTCGAGGCGCATGCGCGCTACGCCGAATGCCTGATCGGCTGGGGCGAGCTCGGCCGCGCGCGCGAGCTGTGCGAAGGCGCGCAGGCCAAGGCGCGGCGCCTGCCGGCGTATGCGCGCAAGCTGCACAAGCCGGACCTGGACAAGCTCAGGGAACTGGACAAGCGCGCGCAGGCGATGTGAGCGCGGCCGGCTGGGACTAACGCGTCGGTACTGAAGTCCCGAAGCTTTTGCATCCGATCGCTGCGCTACAGCGATTCCTCGCCGCGCAGCAGTTCCACCACCCAGTCGCGCACCCACTGCAACCGCGCCGCGCCCTCGGCTTCCGGCAGCCACGCCAGGTAAAGACGCTTCGCCGGCGCGGCGCGCGGCACCGGCAACGCCAGCAACTCGCCCTGCGCCAGCCGCTGCGCGATCAGCCGCGGATACAGCAGGGCGATGCCCTGCCCGGCCAGCGCCGCGCTGATCGCCGGCATCGGCGAGGACAGGCTCAGCTGCGGCAGCGGCCACGCCGCGGTGTCGTCGCCGAACCAGGCCGGCCAGTCTTCGCGCCAGCCGTCGCTGACCACGTGCAGCAGGCGCGCGCCGGGCACCGGCTCCAGCCACCAGCGCTGCGGGTCCAGGCGCTCGTAAAGCGCGGGCGAGACCACCGGCACCAGCGCCTGCTCGAACAGCCGTTCGCCGCGCAGCCCTTGTTCGCCCGGGTCGCGATGCATCAGCAGCGCATGCACGCGCGCCTGGGCGAGGTCGGCGGCGCCGGCGGGGCAGATCAGCTGCAGCTCGAAGCCGGCGCGGGCGGAGAACTCCTCGATCCGCGGCAGCAGCACGCTCACGCTGAGGCTGGTCGGCGCGCCCAGCAGCAGGCGCCGGCTCTCGTCGCCGCGCAGGCGCAGGCGCGCGCTGGCCGCCTCGATCCGGGCGAAGCCGTCGATCAGCGCCTCACCGAACTCGCGCCCCAGCGGGGTCGGCCGCGCGCGGCCGCCGCTGCGGTCGAGCAGGCGCAGGCCGAAGGCCTCCTCCAGGTGCTGGACGTGCTGGCTCAGCGCGGCGTGGCTCAGGTGCAGGTGCTCGGCGGCGCGGCGCATGCCGTCGTGGCGGACCACCGCGGCGAACGCCTGCAAGGCCCGCAGCGGCGGCAGCCGGCGCGCGGGCGGGGCGTCGCGGGGTTCCGGGGTGTCGGCGCGAGTGGTCATTTTTACTTACCGCCTTTCTGGAAAAACGAGATTTTTCAACAACGATCCGGCGGATAGATTTACCACATGTCTACCGCCCAGCTGACCGCCACGGCCGCCCCGTCCTCCCGCTCCCTGCCCCTGCGCGCCGGCCTGATGGCCGCCGCGTCGATCTCGCTGGCCCTGCTGGCCCTGCTCAGCCGCTACACCCGCGGGCTGGCGCCGGAGCTGGTCACCTGGGGCCGCTTCGTCCTGCCGGTGCTGGTCCTGACCGCGTTCGCGCGCGGCGCGGACTGGCGCGCGGCGTGGTCGCTGGCCGACCGTCCGGGCTGGCTGCGCGCGCTGTGCGCGGTGATCGCCCAGGCCTGCTTCGTGTTCGCCGCGACCCAGGGCGACCTGCTGCAGGCGGTGCTGCTGTACAACACCGGCCCCTTGTTCATCCCGCTGGTGGCGTGGTTGTGGCTGCGCGAACCGCTGCGCCCGGCGACCCTGGCCGGGCTGGCGCTGGGCTTTCTCGGCGTGCTCGCGGTGCTGCGCCCGGGCGGCCACGCGCTCGATCCGCTGGCCGCGGTCGCGCTGACCGGCGGCGTCGCCATGGCAGTGTCGCAGGTGCTGTTCTATCGCAGCGCGCAGCGCCAGCCGCCGTTGCGCAACCAGTTCAAGCTGTACACCCAGGCCGCGCTGTTGAGCCTGCCGCTGGCCGCGTTCGGCGCCGCGCACACGCCCTGGGCCACGGTGCTGGCCGGCGGCGCCGCGTCCGAGCCGCTGTGGGTGCTGGCCCTGGCCTTGCTCGGCATGACCGCGTGCAGCCTGGGCAACCAGTCGCTGCGCGACCTGGCCTACCGCGGCATGGACAACGCCTCGACCCTGGCGCCGCTGATGTACGTGGCGGTGCCGGTCAGCGCCGCACTCGACTGGCTGCTGTTCGGCCGCGTCGCCGCGCCGGCGGCGCTGTTCGGCGCGGCGCTGATCGTCGCCGGCGCGGTGGTTGCGCTGCACAGCGGCGCGCGGGCGGTGGGGCGGACCTCGCCTTAAGGGGCGCGGCGGGGTGGTCGCTGGCATGCGGGGCGGGTGTGGCGGCGTGGCGCTGAGACGAACGAAGGCGTCCGTATAGCGAAGAGAGACTGTCGCTGCGTTGTTGCTGTTTCTGTTGCTGCTGTTGCCTTGTCTCCACCTCGAACGAGGCCTCGGTTGCGCAGACCCGGAGGGCGCGCGCATGGATGCGCGCGTGCGCTGTAGGGGCAGGATGCCCCTTACGGCGCATCCCCGCGCCCGGTGCTGGACCTAGTGGCTCGTGACTTTAGACAAGCGTTTTTCTTTGGTTACTTTCTTTTGGCGCGCTGCCAAAAGAAAGTAACTCGGCCGCTTGCGGACGAAAGC
>NZ_FNPT01000012.1 GCF_900107375.1 Lysobacter sp. yr284 | reverse complement strand
GCTTTGACGCATCTCCACCCGAGGCCAAAGTTTCGCAGCCCCGCAGGGCGTGCGCATGGATGCGCACGCGCGCCATGGGGCAGGATGCCCCTTATGGCGCGGCCCCGCGCCCGGTGCTGGACCTAGTGGCTCTTGATTCGAAACAGCAATGCCTTTTCTTTGGTTACTTTCTTTGTGGCTTTGGACAAAGAAAGTGACCCGGCCGCTTGCGGACGGAAGCCCTTGATGTTCGCTTGTGATCGCACGTAAGAACACCCAAAGGCCGAACCCACCGCGGCACGCCCCCTGTAGGAGCGGCGCAAGCCGCGACCGCGCCACAACGGCGACTGCGACAGTTTCGTCGTAGTTGCGTTTTCGCGGTCGCGGCTTGCACCGCTCCTACAGTCGGATACGCAACTCTGCTGCCGTCGTTAACGAACGAGTGACGACAGGCGACAATCAAAGGCTTTCGTCCGCAAGCGGCCGAGTTACTTTCTTTTGGCAGCGCGCCAAAAGAAAGTAACCAAAGAAAAACGCTTGTCTAAGGTCACGAGCCACTAGGTCCAGCACCGCGCGCCGGGCTGCGCCGTAAGGGGCATCCTGCCCCTACGGCGCACGCGCGCATCCATGCGCGCGCCCTCCGGGTCTGCGAAACATGGGCCTTGTTCGAGGTGGAGACCAAGCAAAAGCGAAAGCAACAGCAACAGCCAAATCAAAATGGATTCCGGCTTTCGCTGGAATGACGGCTATGGCGGGGAAGGAAAGAACCGACATCGGAGGAGCGCGATAGCCCGAGCCTTTGTTCTTCCGATCAAGATCCCGCACACCGAACTCGACATCGGCCATCGCCCGCCCACGAAAAAGGCCGGACTTCCGCCCGGCCTGCGATCGATCCGATCCACCATCGAACCGCGACGGCGCAAAGCGCCGCCGCGGCCTTCAAACAAAGCCGCAGATGCCCTCACCCGCGGTCCACACGCGCAGCCAAGTGCGCGAACTACAGCGCACTCGACCCAAGCGCGTCGATCAGTTCAACGTCTCGCCGAACTCGCGGACTTCCTTCTCGGCCCGGTCGCGTTCCCAGCCGTAGCGTTCCTGCAGCTTGCCGGCCAGGTATTCGGAATTGCCTTCGGCGACATCGAACACGTCGTCGGTCAGGTCGCCCCACTTGGCCTTGGCCTTGCCTTTGATCTGGGTCCACTTGCCAGCAATGATGTCTTTGTTCATCGTTCGACTCCTCGTTGGGGGAAAGCGTTACGGCACGCGTCGCGCTTCGTCCTTGCGGCGGTGCGCTTGCGGCTGGCCGGTATCGCCAGGACAGCTTCGCAGCGCAGGCATTCGCGAACGGTCACGATTGCGTTAGGCGTCGCTTGACCTCGATGAACGCTTTGAATCCTTCAGCTTGCGATCGCGAGCGGCGGCGCAAATCGGCGGCGCAAAACGCAGGCATAAAAAAAACGAAGGCCGGGTCGCCCCGGCCTTCGTCGTCGAACTGCGGAAAACCGCTGCGCGTCACTTGCCGTCGCGCACGTCCTCGGCCTTCTCTTCGACCTTCTCGCCGGCCTTCTTCACGTCCTTGCCCGCGCCCGCGATGGTGTTGCACGCGGTCAGGGTGCCGATCGAGAACAGGGCCAGCAGCAGCAGGGCAGTCAAACGCTTCATGGGATCTCCTTGGTCGTCGTTGCGGATAGCGAATCGGCCGCGCCAGCGGCAGCGTCCTGGGTCCGGATAAGACGCGAGCGAATGTGAAGCCGGCGTGCAGCGGCCGGCGTCAGCGCCGATTCATCCAGCCGCGCCGCGGCCTCAGTCGCACATCAGGGTCGACTTGCCGAACAGGCTCTCGACCAGGTCCACCGCCAGCTTGGCGGTGCGGTTGCGCTTGTCCAGGATCGGGTTGAGCTCGACGATGTCGAGCGACCCCATCCGGCCGCTGTCGGCGATCATTTCCATCACCAGCTGCGCTTCGCGGTAGTTCGGGCCGCCCGGCACCGTGGTGCCCACGCCCGGCGCGATGCTCGGGTCGAGGAAGTCGACGTCGAAGCTGACGTGCAGGTGGGTGTTCTCGTCCATGCCCTCCAGCGCCTCCTCCATGACCCGGCGCATGCCGATCTCGTCGATGTAGCGCATGTCGTAGACGTCCAGGCCGTGCTGCTGGATCAGCTGCTTCTCGCCCGGATCGACCGAGCGGATGCCGATCTGGCGGATCTCGTCGGGCCGCATCGCCGGCGCGTCGCCGCCCAGGCGGGTCAGCTCTTCCGGGCCGATGCCGCACAGGCACGACACCGGCATGCCGTGGATGTTGCCCGAGGGCGTGACCTGGCTGGTGTTGAAGTCGGCGTGCGCATCGAGCCACAGCACCCGCAGTTGCTTGCCGGTGTCGCGGCAGTAGCGCGCGACCGCGGTGATCGAACCCAGGCCCAGGCAGTGATCGCCGCCGAGCAGGATCGGCAGGCGGCCGATGCGCAGTTCCGCGCCGACCGCGTCCATCACCGCGCGGTTCCACGCCACCACTTCGGCCAGGTGGCGGTAGCCGGCGACCGGCTTCTGCCACGGATTGCGCGGGCCGTCGAGATTGCCGCGATCGGCCACGTCGACGCCGCGCGCGACCAGCGCCTCGCCGAGCCCGGCGATGCGCAGCGCTTCGGGCCCCAGACGCGCGCCGCGGTGGCCGGCGCCGACGTCGGTGGGCGCACCGATCAGCGAAACGAGGGGATAAGTGCGACTCATGCGAATGTCCTCTGCGCCGCGCCGGACAAGCCACGGCGCGGCATCGTAAGGTGAACGCGCCAGTGCCGGCGGCACCGCGCGATCGCCGCAACAGGGCCGTTGCGGCCGCCGACGATGCGGCCATTTTAGAGGCTGCGCGGTGAGGGGGCCATGGTGGCGCGGCGGAGCGGCCGGGACGGCAAAGCCTGAAGTGGGATGCGCGTTGGCTTCGCGGGGGGATGCCCAGCGCGGGAAAGCGCCGCGAATACCGCGCGATCAGCGGCTTGTTGAGGCGCCAGCGCGCAGGGGCCGACCAGGCGGGCGCGATTGAGGCGCAGCGCGGGCGCCTGGCGTAGTCGGGGTGGGCCCGGATCGCAAGCGACCTTCGGATGGTGTGGCCGGGCGGTTGTTTTTACCCGGATTCACGTGGTGCCGCTTGTCCGAATCGAACGGACGACCGCTCGCTTACAAGGCGAGTGCTCTACCAACTGAGCTAAAGCGGCAGCGAAACGCGGAGCCGGCGACGCTGCGCGCCGGCCGGGCCATTCTATCGCGCCGGCGCGGCCGCGGGGCAGCCACGCGGCGGACCGGCGCTCAGCGCACCTTGTCGCAGGAAATGCCGCGCCAGCGCTGCGCGCCGGCGGCCACGCGCAGGGCTTCGCCCTTGGACACGACAGTGGCCGCATCCAGCCAGACCTGGCCGTTGCTTTCGCCCAGCGCCTCGACCTTGGCCGCGAAACCGGCCGCGGCCAGCTCCGCGCCGCGCTTGCGCGCCGATTCCTCGTTGCGGAAGCGGCCCAGCGCGATCGCGTTGGCCTCCGCACCGCTCATCACGAACAGGTCGTTGAAGCCGGCGGCGCGGATGCGCTGCGCGGTGGCCTGCGCGGCTTCGGCGCTGGCGGCCGGCAAATAGACCCGCCAGCCGCGCGAATTGCCGCCGCCGGACAGCGTGCGGCTCGACACTTTCTGGGCCAGCGGCAGCAATTTGGCGCGCGCCGCGTCGGCGGCGGCGGTATCGGCGAACGGGCCGACGCTGAAGCACTGCGGCTTCGCCGCCGGCGCCGCGGGTGCCGGCGCGGGCGGCGGCGCTGCAGCGGATTCGCCGGCCAGCGGCTTGCGCTCATCGGTCTGGTGTTCGCCGGCGCTGTCTTCACCGGGCTTGGTCGGCGCGACGCTGTCGGCCGCTGCCTTGGCCTGGGCCGGCGCGGCCTCGCCAGGCTTGGCTGCCGCGCGCGCCGCGTCGAGCGGCCGCGCCTGCAGCGCCTCGCCCTGCCCCGTCGCGCGCGCCGCCACAGGCTTCGCCGCACGCTTGCCTTCGTCGACCAACTGCAGCCGGGCCACGCCCAACGGCAATGTTTCCGCGGCCGGCGCGGGCGGCGCAGGCCGCGCGATCCACCACGCGGCGACGCCGATATTGAGTGCGGCCAACAGGACGATGAGGGCGCGAATGAGCATGCGGCGATTCTAGCCTGCCGCGCTCAGCGCGGAGTCTCGACCGCGGCCCAGATCGCCAGCCCTTCCAGCACCAGCGCGGGCGCGGCCTGCGCCGTCGGCAGCGCCGCCATCAGCGCGTCGCCGCCGCCGCCGTGCAGCAGCAGCCGCGGTGGCGTGCCCAGGCGCTGCGCGGCGCGCGCCAGGCTGCGCTCGATCAATGCGATGGCCGCGCCGTCGGCGCCGGAGGCCAGCGCGTCCTCGGTATCGGCGGCGAAGTCGAGCGCGCGGCCGCCGTGCTCGGGCAATTGCGGCGCGCGCGCATGCAGCGCTTCGCGCATCAGCGTCGGCGACGGCGCGATCAGGCCGCCGTGGTGCAAGCCGTCGGCGTCGAGCAGGTCGATGGTCAGGGCGGTGCCGACGCCGCAGATCAGGCTCGCGCCGCGCGCCTGCGCATGCGCGCCGAGCAAGGCGAGGAAACGATCCACGCCGAATTTGTGCGGCTCGGCATACGCGATGCGCACCTCGCCGAAGCCCTGAGCGCGGAACCGCGGCTGGGTGCGGGCGATGGAGATGCGGCCGCAACGCGCGCTCAGCGCCTGCAGCACCGCCATGCGCTGCGCGGGATGGGCGACGCTGGCCAGGTAGGCCGCGTCGATGCGCTCGCGCGGCAGCGCCTGCGCCAGCGCGGCGGCGATGTCCTCTTCGCGGTGCGCCAGCGCCAGCGCGTCGCCGGGACGCCCGTCGGCGCGCAACGGCGCGCACTTGAGCCGGGTGTTGCCGAGGTCGAACAGCCACGCGTTCACCGCATCGCCCCGCTGCGGCGCACGCTGACTTCGCCGGCGTGGAAGCGGCGTTCCTCGCCGTCGTCCAGGCGCACGCGCAGGGCGCCGTCGTCGGCCAGCCCCAGCGCCACCCCGCGGTGCTCGCGATCGTTGCCGAGCACGCTGACCGCCTGCCCGGCGAGCGCGTCGAACCCGGCATAGCGGTCGAGGAACGGCGCCAGGCCCTGCGCGTCGAATTCGTCCAGCGCCGGCAACAGCGCGTCCAGCAAGGCCGCCACGACCGCGTCGCGGCTCGGCGCCTGCGCGCCCGCCAGCCCGGCCAAGTCGCACCAGGGTTGGTCGATCTGCGCCGCCGCGGCCGCCGGCATGCGCACGTTGAGGCCCAGCCCGATCACCGCGCGCGCCGGCCCGGCGTATTCGCCGCCGCCTTCGACCAGCAGGCCGCCGAGCTTGCGCAGGCCGTCGCCGTCGAGCGCGACCAGGTCGTTCGGCCATTTCAACCGCACCGCGGCGAAGCCCAGCACGTGCAGCGCCTGCGCCGCGGCGATGCCGGCGACCAGGCTCAGCCCGCCCAACCGCGCCAGGCCGCCGCCGAACGCGCGCGCCAGCGACAGGTACAGGTGCGCCGCCAGCGGCGAGGCCCAGACCCGGCCGCGACGGCCGCGGCCGCCGGTCTGGCGCTCGGCCAGCAGCACCGCCGCGCCGCGCGCGGGCGTGCTTCGGCGCAGCAGTTCGCTGTTGGTCGAATCGATGCTCCAGGCGACTTCCAGCGAGTCCAGCCGCGCGCGCGCCGGCGCCGACAACGCGGCCGCGATCGCGTCCGCGTCGAGCAGGTCCAGCGGCTGCGACAGCGCATAACCGCGCCCGGGCTTGGCCTCGATCGCGACCCCGGCCTCACGCAGCGCCTCGATCCGCTTCCACACCGCGGCGCGGGTCTGGCCCGAGGCCGCGGCGAGCGCATCGCCGGTGGCCGGACCCGCGATCAGGCGTTGCAACAGCGCGCGATCGTCCATCAGCCCCGGCGCCAGCGATGCAGCAGCCGCGCCCGCGCGAAGCGCGATTCGGTGCCGGCGCGCAAACGCGCCAGGTTGCCGCGATGGGTGAACACCACCAGCGCCGCCGCCGCGATGCAGAACCACAGCCGCGGCGCGCCGGCATCGCCGTACCAGGCCAGCAGCGGCAGGCTCAGCGCGGCGATCACGCTGGCCAGGCCGACGTAGCCGCTCAGGGCGATGGTCGCGCCCCACACCAGCAGCAGCGCCGGGACCACGAACGGCCACAGCACCAGCAGGCCGCCGACCAGGGTCGCCACGCCCTTGCCGCCGCGGAAGCCGTGCCACAGCGGCCAGACATGCCCCAGCACCGCCGCGAACGCGGCCAGGTAACCGTGCGCGGTGACCGTGCCGACCGGCGCGTAGCGCAGCGCCAGCCACGCGGCCAGCGCGCCCTTGCCGATGTCGATGGCGACCACGCCCAGGGCGAAGCGCGCGCCCTGGGTGCGCAGCGCGTTGGTGCCGCCGGCGTTGCCGCTGCCCTGGGTGCGGATGTCGACCCCGCGCAGCTTGCCCAGGACCAGGCTGCCGGAGACCGAGCCCAGCGCATACGCCGCGGCCAGCAGCGCCAGCGAGCGCGGCTGCGGGAAGGCGACGGACAGCAGGGGCGCGAAATCGGCAAACGGCATGGCGCGGATTATGCGCGAGACGGCGGGAATTGCGCTCCTGTGGCAGGGCCTTCAGGCGCGCTGCTTTCCGCCCAGATCGCTGCGATCCGGCAAAAGCGCATCGGGCCTGAAGGCCCTGCCGCAACAGCGCTCACACCGCGCCGGGCACCGGCTGCAGCGACACCAGCAACGCGCCGCGCCCGGCGTGCGCGCCCAGCGCCGGCCCGGTCTCGACCAGGAACGCCTGCTCCAGGTCGAGCCGCCGCCGCAGCGCTTCGAGCAAACGCTCGCCGTCGGCGCGCGCGTCGCAATGGCCGACGATGGCGCGCCAGCGCTGCCGGCGCGAGCTGCGCCGGGCGATGTAGCCGGCGAACGCCTCCGGCGCGCCGGCGCGGGCGAACACGCCGCCGCTCACGCCCAGGCGGCCGTCGGCGCGGATCCGCGCGATCGGGGTCAGCCCGGTCCAGCGCACCAGCGGCCCGGCCCACGGCGGGATGCGGCCGCCGCGCACGGCGTGGGAGATGTCGCGGGCCATCGCCCAGGTCGAGGTCAGCGGCTTGAGCCGCTCCAGTTCCGCCAGCACCGCCTCCAGGGCGATGCCGTCGGCGGCCAGTTCGGCCGCGCGCCAGGCCAGCAGCGCCAGGCCGCCGGCGGCGTTGCCGGTGTCGAACACCCGCACCCGCTGCCCGTCGCTGCGCGCGGCCGCCTGTTCGCCGGCCTGCAAAGTGCCCGAGACCGCGCGCGACAACCCCACGTACAGCACCTGCCGGCGATGGCCGGCGAGGAAATCGAACACCCGGCGGAAATCGCCCGGCGGCGGCTGGCTGGTGCGCGGCAGGTCGGCGCCGGCGGCCATGCGCCGGTAGAACTCGGCCGTGCTCAGCCCGGCCTTGTCGAGATAGTCGCGCCCGTCCACCGACACCCGCACCGGCACCACCGCGATACGGTAGCGCTCGGCCAGTTCCTCGGGCAGGTCGGCGGCGCTGTCGGTGACCACCGCCAGCGCCTGCGCGCGCTCGATGCTGCGCTGCTGCGCCAGCATGTCGTCGGCCTTCATGCCCTCGACCGTGCCGAAGCGCGCGCAGGCGTCGAACAGCGCCTGCGGCGAGCCGACGTGGCCGTGCACGCGCAGCCGGGCGGCGCCGCCGGCCAGCACCAGCGAATCGGCGCCGAGCGCTTCGAGTTCGTCGCGCAACGCCTCGCGCGGCAGGTTCTCGCCCAGCAGCAGGCATTCGCTGCACCAGCGCCGCTGCGGATCGACCGCATCGTGCGCGACCGGCACGGCTTCGCCATGGCCCGCGCCGCAGCCGTCGTTGGCCGCCGCGGCCGCGCCGCGCACGCGCAGCGCGCGCGGGCCGCCGTCGACGAATTCGGCGATGCCCTCGAGCAGGTCGACGAAGCCTTGCGCGCCGGCGTCGACCACGCCGGCGCGCTGCAACACCGCCATCTGCAGCGGCGTGCGCGCCAGCGCGCTGCGCGCCTGGACCAGGGCGCGGGCGAAGCCCGGCCGCGGGTCGCCGTCGGCGCTGGCGCGCGCGGCCTCGTCCAGCGCATCGGCGAAGGCGTTGATGACGCTGAGGATGGTGCCCTCGACCGGATGCGCCAGCGCCGCGCGGGCGTTGCCGGCGCCGTGGCGCACCGCCGCGGCCAGGGTCGCCGCGTCCAGCGCGGGCTGGGCGCGGGCGTACTCGGCCACGCCGAACAGGAACTGGGCCAGGATCGCTCCCGAGTTGCCGCGGGCGCCGTCGATGGCGTCGTCGCCGACCCGCTTGAGCAGTTCGCCGATGTGCCGGCTGCGCCGGCTCAGCGCCCCGTTCAGCAGGCTGCCGAGGGTATGCGCCAGATTGCTGCCGGTGTCGCCGTCGGCGACCGGGAACACGTTGATGCGGTTGAGCGCCTCGCGCCCGGCGATGACCCGGCGCGCGCCGGCGATCAAGGCCCGGCGCAGGGCCGGGGCGGTCAACGGCGGGCGGGGCGTCGGCATGAACGCGAGTCTGGCGCAAATGCGTGCCACGGATTGCTGCGGCGCACAATGGGCTCCGCCGCGAGCCGCCGGATTCGGTACGGTTTTCGCGCTATAGTCGGCAGCTGCCGCGACCCTCGAGGCCGCGCCGCTCCTAGGATTCCGCCATGTTACGGATCTGCCTGTGCCTGCTGTCCCTGTCCGCGAGCCTGGCCGTGGCGCAGGCCAGCGCGCGCGAGGTCAACAAGCTGAGTCCGAACGACGCCTGCTCCTCCGGCGGCGCGGTCAAGGACGCGCCGGCGCGTACCCAGGCCCGCGGCGGCAACGGCGCCGCGCCGCAGACCGCGCGCGACACCAAGGCCAAGCCGAGCGTGCACAGCGACTCGGACCCCGGCAACCGGCTGCAGTCGCCGCGCTGGCATAATTTCCTGCCGGGCATGTTCCGCTGATCTGAGCGCGCCGCCCGCTTCCTGCCGGGTTTGCCGTGTTCGAGTTCCTGCGCCGGTTGCGGCGCCCCGCCGCCATCGACGACACCCTGTGGCGCGACACCGTCGCCGCCGTGCCGTGGGCGCAGGCCCTGGACGCGCCGCGGCGCGAGCGCCTGCGCGAATTGAGCGCGCGCTTCCTGCACGAGAAGACCATCAGCCCCATCGGCGAGTTCGAACTCGGCGAGCTGCAGCGCGCGCAACTGGCCGCGCTGTGCTGCCTGCCGCTGCTGGAGTTCGGCGCCGAAGGCCTGCGCGGCTGGTCGCAGCTGATCGTCTATCCCGACGCGTTCCGGGTCGGCCGCACCCATCTCGACGCGGCCGGCGTGCTGCACGAATGGGAAGACGAGCTGATCGGCGAATCCTGGGAAGCCGGGCCGCTGATCCTGTCCTGGGCCGACGTCGCCGCCGACTGCGCCGACCCGCGCGCGGGCTTCTGCGTGGCCGCGCACGAAATGGCGCACAAGCTCGACGCGCTCGACGACGCCCTAGACGGCACCCCGCCGCTGCCGCGGCCGTGGCAGCGCGAATGGGCGCGCGACTTCCAGCGCGCGTACGACGCGTTCGTCGAAGACGTCGACAGCGGACGCGAGGTGCCGATCGACCCGTATGCGGGCGAAGCGCCGGAAGAATTCTTCGCGGTCGCCACCGAGTACCACTTCAGCGACCCGCGCCTGCTGCGCGAGGCGATGCCGCAGGTGGCCGACCACCTGCGCCGCCTGTATGGCGAATCGCCGTTCGCGTGAGTTCTTGTGGGAGCGGCTCGAGCGCCGATGCTTTCGGCTCAGCTCGCTCGCAACCTTCATCGCAGCGGAGCGGAAGGCGTCGGGCCTGAAGGCCCTGCCACAACAGCCGCCCAGCGCGCTTCGCAGCCGCAGCCTTTGTGGGAGGGGCTTCAGCCCCGACGCTCTTGGCTCAGCTCGCCTGGACCGCCACCGCGACGGAGCGGAAAGCATCGGGCCTGAAAGCCCTGCCACACCAAGGCGCCGCCGCTCGAAGCACCTTCGCGCTTACAACCCCGGCGGCAACTTCACTTCGAAACGGGTACCGCCCAGCTCTTCCGACGCGGTGACGTCGAGCGTGCCGCGATACCCGCGCACCAGGTCCTGCACGATCGCCAGGCCGATGCCGTGGCCTTGCACGCGCTCGTCGCCGCGCACGCCGCGCTGCAGGATCGTGGCGACCTTCTCGGCCGGGATGCCGGGGCCGTCGTCGTCGACCGCCAGCAGCAGGCCGGGGCGGCGCTGGGCCGCGGTCTCGCCGGGCTTGACCGTCAGCAGCACCCGCGCGTTGGCCCACTTGAACGCGTTCTCCAGCAAGTTGCCGAGCAGCTCCTGCAGGTCGCCCGGCTCGCCGTGGAACTGCACGCCGTCGGCGAGATCGAATTCGCACAGGATGCCCTTGGCGGCGTACACCTTCTCCAGCCCGCGCACGATCTCCTCGGCGTGCGGCTCGATCGCGATCGGCGCGGCGAACAGCGCGTGGCCGCCCGAGGCGGCGCGCGCGAGCTGGTAGGACACCAGCTCGTTCATCCGCCGCAGCTGCAGGTCCAGGTCCTCGCGCAGCTCCTGGTCCATCTGCGCGCCGCTGTCGTCGTCCAGGCGCGCGCGCAGCACTGCCAGCGGCGTCTTCAGGCTGTGGGCGAGGTCGGCCAGGGTGTTGCGCTGGCGGTCCAGGTTCTCGCGCTCGCTCTCGATGAAGGCGTTGATGCTCTCGGTCAGCGGCTCCAGCTCGCGCGGGTGGCGCTCGCTCATGCGCGAGGCCATGCCGCGCTGCACGCGCTTGAGCTCCTCGATCACGCGCTTCAGCGGACGCAGACTCCACTGCATGATCAGCGCCTGCAGCAGCAGCAGGATCACGCCGGCGCCGCCGAGGTAGCGCCACAGCGCCTGGCGGAACACGCCGACCTGGTGGCGCAGCGCGCTGGTGTCCTCGAGGATGAAGATCGTGTACTGGAACTCGCTCTTGGGATCGCCGTCGACGCTCCAGATCAGCCCGCGCCCGTAGCGGTAGGCCTCGCCGGGCTTGCCGTTGATCTCGGTCAGCGGCAGCGGGCCTTCGAAGGATTCCTCGGCCGGCTTGAGCATGCCGCCGTCGGGCAGCACCGGGCCTTGCGCCGACATCGAATCCCAATGCCCGTTGGGCAGGATCACTTCCGCGTACAGGCCGCTGCCCGGGCGGTCGAAGCGCGGGTCCGGCGGGTCGTAGGGCGGGATGATCTCGCCGCCGCGGCCGAAGTCGGTGTCGGCGGCGTAGGCCAGCGCGTAGCTGGTCAGGCGCTGGCGCAGGTTGTTTTCGGCGGTTTCCAGGAACGCACGGTCCAGCGCCACGCCGGCCAGGGCGAGGAAGGCGAGCAGGCCGAGACTGGCGGCGAGCAACTGGCGCGCGCGCAGCGAACGCGGCTGGCCCCAGCTCATGGCGACCGCCGGGCGGTTGCGGCCGACAGGACCGTCTGGGCCGCTGCGGTGGGTGGCGCGGGCCGCATGGGTCCGAACTGCTCCTGGGACCGAACTGGGGAAACCATCGCCGGCGCGATGTCGGCCGGGAAATGGGCATGCCGCCGCGAAAGCGGCGGCCTATTGGATCGCCGCCGCGCGAATGCTGTCAACGTGCGCGGTCGGCGGGCGAGCGGCTCAATCGCCGCTGCGGGGAATCGCGAAACGGTAGCCGCGGCCGCGCACGGTCTCGATCGGCTTGAGCGCGCCATCGGGATCGAGCTTCTTGCGCAGGCGGCCGATGAACACTTCCAGCACGTTGGAGTCGCGGTCGAAGTCCTGCTGGTAGATGTGTTCGGTGAGGTCGGCCTTCGAGACCAGCTCGCCGGCGTGCATCATCAGGTATTCCAGCACCTTGTACTCGTAGCTGGTCAGGTCGACGTTGCCGCCGTTGACGCTGACCGTCTGCGCGGCCAGGTCGAGCATGACCGGCCCGCATTCCAGGGTCGGCTTGCTCCAGCCGGCGGCGCGGCGCACCAGCGCGTTGAGGCGGGCCAGCAGCTCTTCGACGTGGAACGGCTTGACCAGGTAATCGTCGGCGCCCTGCTTGAGGCCCTCGACCTTGTCCTGCCAGCTCGAACGCGCGGTCAGGATCAGCACCGGGAACTTCTTGCCCTCGTCGCGCAGCGCCTTGATCAGCTCCATGCCCGACATCTTGGGCAGGCCCAGGTCGATGATGCCCAGGTCGAACGGCACCTCGCGGCCCATGTACAGGCCCTCCTCGCCGTCTTGCGCGGCATCGACCGCGAAGCCCTCGCGCTTGAGGCGCGCAGCCAGGGTCTCGCGCAGCGGCGCTTCGTCTTCGACCAGCAGAATTCGCATGGGCACTCCCTTGATGATTTCGGCCCGACAGGATCGTTTTGCGGACCGTCGGAGCGAAGGTTAGTCGTTATTGTTGTCGTCGCGGCGTGTAGGGCGGTCTTCGTCGCGGCGCCCGCGCTGCTGCGGATCGTCCATGTAGACCCGGACCCGGCCGCTGGAATCGACCACCTTGACCCGATTGACGTCGCGCCCGTCGAAGGGGACTCGCTCTGCGCTCAGGACCTGGCCGCCGCCGCTTTCTTTCTCGAAGCGACGGACCGAATCGGACAGGGTCTGCTGCTGGCCTTCGCGCCGGTCGTGGCCGCGCCAGCGCTCGCCGTCGTGCTGCGCCCAGGCGTTGCCGGCCGCCAGGGAGGCGACGAGCAGCAGCGACGGGATGCGGGCGGAGCGGATGTGCATGGCGTTCGGACTAGCCCCCAGCGGAACGATGTTGCGGCGAATAAACGACGTGCGGGCATTTTCGAAATGCAGCGGTGAATCCGATCTGAACTTTTCCGGCGCCCCCCGGGCGCCATTCAGCCGGGCCGGACCCGCGTCACAGCGGGGCCGTGCGGACGGTCGGCGGCGTCCGGCCATGCTCAGAACACCTCGCCGACGCAGCAGCGCAACGAGCCGCCGGCGGCCTCGATCGCGTCCAGCTCCACCGTCGCCACGGCGAATCCGGCCGAGGCCAGGGCCTGCGCGGTGTCCGCGCGCAGCGCCGCGGCCGCGGCCGCGCTCATCCAAAGCGTATACGTCGACAGGGCGATGGCATTGGCGACGAAGGCGGCCTGTTCGGCGGCGTCGAGCACGATCCCGCGGCTGCCGTAGAACCCGGCGATGGCCGCGGCCACCGCCGGATCGGCGAATCCGGCCGGGCTGACCAGGGCGGCGCGCCCGGCCAGCACCGCCAGCACCACGTTGGTGTGGTACTCGCCCGCGGCCAGGTCGAACAGCAGGGTCGCGCGCAGGCCGAAGGCGCGGTGCATCAGCGCCGCGCCGCGTTCGTCGCAGCGCTCCGAAAGACCGGCGTAGCCGAGCCCGCGCGAACGGTCGATCACCATCGCGCCGGTCAGCTCGCACGGGTGCGGCTGCTGCGACAGGTCGACTTCCTCGTAGCCCAGCACGTCCTCGAAGAAGCGGCGGATGTCGCTGCGCTCGGCCTCGCGCTGGCGCACCGGGTGGCGCATGCGCCCGACCAGGTAGCGCGGCGCGGCGCCGGCGGCGCGGGCGGTGGCGAAGACGTTGTTGGGGAACAGCGCGTCGGGCGTGTCGGGGTCGCCGGCGAAGCAGATTGTCGGCAGCACCTGCGACAGCGCCTGGTGCAGGGCGCGGTGCTGGGCGCCGGCGCGGGCGGCGTCGAAGGCCTCGGCCTGCGCCATGTAGCGGTTGTCGCCGGCCGATTGCTCGGCGCGGGCGAAGCCGTCGGGCGCGACCAGGAACGCGGCGCGGGCGATGGCCGAGCCGAAGTCCGGGGCCAGGCCGCGGGCGTGTTCGAAGAAGGCGTGCGGGTCGCGGGTGATCATCGGCTCGGACTCGAAGACGGGGTCGGTCCCCGGGCGGGGCTCGGTCGGGCAGCGGGACGGGCCGGCGCGGCGCAGCGGCGGCCGCGGACGCCCCGGCGCGGGCCGGCGGCGGCGGCAGGGCTGATCGGGCGGCGAAGCGACCGGCCCCGCGTCGCCGGCGCGGCCTCAGGCGGCATCGCGCGCGGCGAAGGATTCGGTGAGCGCCAGCGCGCGCTCGATCAACGCCCAGTCGGCGCCCGGCCGGTGCGCGCCTTCGCTGAGGACCTGGCGGAACGCGCGCCCGCCGCGCTCGCCGTGGAACAGCCCGAGCAGGTGGCGGGCGATGTGCTTGAGGAACACGCCGCGTTCGAGCTGGGCTTCCACGTACGGCCGCAGCGAGCGCAGCAGCTCGGCGCGGCTGCGCTCGGCGCCGCCGAACCAGGCCGCGTCCAGGCGGTGCAGCAGGTAAGGGTCGTGGTAGGCGGCGCGGCCGAGCATGGCGCCGTCGGCGTGCTGCAGGTGCGCGGTCGCCTCGGCCAGGTCGGCGATGCCGCCGTTGACCACCACCTGCAACTGCGGCCGCTCCTGCTTGAGCCGGTAGGCCCAGTCGTAGCGCAGCGGCGGCACCTCGCGGTTCTCCTTCGGCGACAGGCCCTTGAGCCAGGCGTTGCGGGCATGCACGACGAAGCTGCGGCAGCCGGCCGCGGCGACCCGGTCGACGAAGTCGAGGAACACTTCGAAGCGGTGCTCGTCGTCGACGCCGAGCCGGCACTTGACCGTCACCGGCACGTCGCAGGCGGCGATCATCGCCGCCACCGATTCGGCGACCAGATCCGGCTCGCGCATCAGGCAGGCGCCGAAGCGGCCGGCCTGGACCCGGTCGGACGGGCAGCCGCAGTTGAGGTTGATCTCGTCGTAGCCCCAGTCCGCACCGATCCGCGCCGCCTGCGCCAACAGCGCCGGCTCGCTGCCGCCCAGTTGCAGCGCGACCGGATGCTCGACCGGATCCATCGCCAGCAGCCGCTCGCGGTCGCCGTGGATGACGGCGTTGGCGTGGACCATTTCGGTATACAGCCGGGCGTGCGGGGCGATGGCGCGATGGAAGACCCGGCAGTGGGAGTCGGTCCAGTCCATCATCGGCGCCACCGACAGGCGAACCTGCGGCGCGGGAATGGCGGGCGAGACGGCGGCGGGCGGGGTCGGGATCATCGCGGTCATTGTAAGGCCTGGCGCCTGCACGGCCGCCGCGCCGCGGCCCGGGACGGGCGCCGAGACCCGCGATGGACGCGGGCCAAACCCGATGCCCGGCCCGCGCCCGCGTCGGCGCGTCCGGCCGGCTCGCCCGACGCCCGGCCCGGCCTCGCGCATCCGGCGGCCTCGCAGCCGCCACGCCGCTCGCGCCGGACCGCGCGTACAACGTGCCGCCAGTCGCCCGAAAATTGCGACCCAACCGGCTTTCCTGCACACCGCCCTCACGTTTTTACGCGATTTTCATCCAGCTGAGCGGAGCGTGCGAATCGCGCCTGGACGGGCCCATGGGGGACGTCGGCTCCTGAGCCGCAACGCTATGCACCTACTCGATCGTTGTTCGCGCAACCGTGGCCCGCGTTCGGCGGCCCCGTGGCTGCTGCTCGCGCTGCCGCTGGCGCTGTCGTTCGCGCCGGCCGCGCAGGCCCAGTTCAAGGTCTCCTCGACCTTCCGCAACAACACCGAGCCGGGCTGGACCATCACCGGCACCAATCCCGGCACCAACCGCAGCGGCATCCTGACCGGCGGCTACGGCGCCATCCCCAACAACGTCAACGACGCCAACGGCAACGGCTGGCTGCGCCTGACCACCAACCTCAACAATCACCAGGGCCAGGCGCTCTACACCGGCGGCTCGTTTCCCTCCACCCAGGGCGTCACCGTCGAGTTCGACTACGTCAACTGGGGCGGCAACGGCGCCGACGGCACCACCTTCTTCCTCTACGACGCCACCGGCACCATGGGCGGCAACCCCGGCGGCAGCCTGGGCTATTGCGGCGGCAACGGCGCCTACCTCGGCCTGGGCCTGGACGAGTTCGGCAATTTCTCCGGGCAACTGCCGGGCGTCACCGGCGGCTGCCCGTCCACCAGCGGCAGCCCCGGCAGCCAGTCCGACCGCCTGGTGCTGCGCGGCCCGGCCAGCGACAGCTACCGCTGGCTCGCCAATGCCGCGGTGACCGGCGGCATCGACACCCCCAGCGTCACCACCCGCCCCACCAGCAACCACCTGATGGTGGCGCTGATCCCGAACACGCCGCAGCCGGGCTACACCGTCACCGTTTCGCAGGGCCCGACCGGCGGCACCCAGACCGTGCTGCTCAACAACGTCAACTTCAACTACACCGCGCCGGCCAACCTGCGCATGGGCTATGCCGCCTCCACCGGCGGCCTCAACAACATCCACGAGATCCGCAACATGCTGGCCTCGGTGCCGGCCGACGTGGGCATCGTCAAGACCGTCTCGAACCCGCGCATCCGCCGCGGCCAGCCGGTCACCTACACCCTGGTGGTGAGCAACAACGACATCAACCCGGTGGTCGCCGGCAACCAGGCGCCGACGATCCCCGGCACCGATGCGGCCGACATCGCCGACACCTTTCCCACCCAGGTCACCGGGGTCAGCTGGACCTGCGCCGCCAGCGCCGGCTCGACCTGCCCCGCCGCCAGCGGCACCGGCAACCTCGCCATCGCCGGCGGCTATTCGATGCTGCCCGGCGGCACCCTGACCTTCACCGTGACCGGCACCGTCGCCAACAACGCCACCTGCAACGCCACGGTGACCAACACCGCCACCGTCGCCTTCTCCAACACCGACCGCTTCGGCGACATCAACGCCGCCAACAACAGCTCCAGCGTCAACTTCGCGGTGGATTGCGTGAACCTGTCGGTGGACAAGACCGCCACCCCGGCCAGCTTCACCGCCGGCGGCACCGGCACCTACAACATCGCCGTCGCCAACGCCGGCAACATCGCCACCGTCGGCCAGATCGTCGTCACCGACGCGCTGCCCGCCGGCCTCACCGTGCCCAACGGCGCGGTCGCGCTGAGCGGCGCCAACGCCGCCAACTGGGCCTGCACCGCGGCCTCCAACGTGCTGACCTGCCAGAGCAACGCGGCGATCGCCGCGGGCGCCGGCTCGACCTTCGGCTTCAACGTCGCCATCGACTTCAACGCCACCGGGCCGGTGGTCAACACCGCGCGCGTGGCCGGCGGCGGCGACCCCAACTGCACCACGGCCGCACCCTGCCCCGACCCGACCCCGACCAGCACCCCGGTGGTGCGGCCCTCGGTGAGCCTGAGCATCAGCAAGGACGACAGCCGCACCAACTACACGCCCGGCGGCAGTTCGAGCTATGTCATCACCGCCTGCAACCAGAGCGGCCCCGACCCGGCCAACGGCGCCACCATCACCGACACCCTGCCCAGCGGCGTGACCCTCAGCACCACCTGGACCTGTACGGGCAGCGGCGCCGTTCCCGGCACCTGCCCCGGCAGCGGCGGCACGCCCGGCGGCAACACCGTCAACGTGACCGGCGTGGCGCTGCCGGTCGGCGGCTGCGTCGCGGTCACCGTGCCGGTCCTTTTCAGCGCCAATCCGGCCAACTACTGAGCCGCGGACACGACCAAGGCCGCGCGGCGATGCCGCGCGGCCTTGTCGTTTGCAGGGATCAACGCGGACGGCTCAGGAACGCACCGTCACCCGCCAGCAGCGCTTGCCCTGCTGGACCCAGTCGATCTCCACCGGCAGGAACTTCTCGATCAAGCGCGCATTGCTGGACAGGTGATCGCTGACGAACGCAGTGGTGAACTCGCCGCCGCCGGCCAGCGCCATCGGCAGCAGCAACTGGTCGGACAGGTGCTCGCCGACCGCCGCGTCCGCGCCCAGGTACTCGCCGACGCGGCGCGCCAGGCCCGCCGCGACCCGCTCGGCGCCGACGCCGCGCTCGCCGAGCGCGTCGAACAGCTCGGTGTGCTGGCCTTCGCCGCTCACCCGCAGCATCAGCACGTTGGCCGGGCTCTGCGCGGTCGGCGCGCGGCGCAGGTGCAGCGCGCCGGGCGCGAGCTTGAGCTGTTCGGCCAGCGCCTGCAGTTCGCGCAGGCCGATCGAATCGGCCAGCGAGGCCAGCAACGCGGTCGCCTCCAGCGTCGGCGCCGGATCGCGGCGGTCGAATACGGCCTCGCGCAAGGCCGCGCCCGGCGCGATGCGCAGTTGCACGCAACCGCCGCCGGCCGGGAAGAAGCCGTGGCGTTGCAGCGCGAACGCGGTTTCCACGCCGAACCGGCGCAGCGCCGGCAGGTAGCACTCGGCGAGGAAGTCGGCGCTGGGCGCGAGCGGGTTGTGGGTGCCGCCTTCGACGGCGATCTCCGAGGCCGCATCGCAGGACCACAGCGCCGGCAGCACGGTCTGCAGCACCAGCGTCGCCGAACCGGCGGTGCCGATGGAGAACCGGTAGCGGCCCGGCTGCACCTGGCCCGGCACGAAGCGCAGCGTGGTCGCGCCGAGCTGCGCGCCTTCGACATAGGCGCGGCCGACCTGCGCGGCCGCGCCGACCGCGGTGAGGTGCTGGCGCATCAGGCCCGGGCGCTTGCGCTTGGCGCGGATGTGCTGCATCTCGAACGCGGTGCCGGTGCACAGGCTCAGCGCCAGCGCCGTGCGCAGCAGCTGGCCGCCGCCGGTCGCGCCGCTGATTTCGATCAATTCCATTTTCTTGTCCATGATTCGCTCGCTTGGACGGTCTGGGCCGTCCTTCGCTTTTCCTTTCAACGGGGCGGCGCCTGGCCGCCCATGATTTTCGTCTGGGTCATCGCGCGCCGCTCAACCCTTCACGCACACGACCTGGCGCAGGGTATGCACGATCTCGACCAAGTCGCTCTGCGCGGCCATGACCGCATCGATCGGCTTGTACGCGGCCGGCGACTCGTCGACCACGTCGGCGTCCTTGCGGCATTCCACGTGCGCGGTGGCACGGGCGTGCTCTTCCAGGCTGATGCGCTTCTTGGCCTCGGTGCGACTCATCACCCGGCCGGCGCCATGGCTGCAGCTATGGAAGCTGTCGGCGTTGCCGAGGCCGCGCACGATGAAGCTCTTGGCGCCCATGCTGCCCGGGATGATGCCCAGCTCGCCCTTGCGCGCGCTCACCGCGCCCTTGCGCGTCACCAGCACGTCCTTGCCGAAGTGATGCTCGCGGTTGACGTAGTTGTGATGGCAGTTGACCGCCTCGGCCTGGGCCTGGAACGGCTTGGCGAGGACCGCGCGCGCCGCGTCCACGACGTGACGCATCATGATCTCGCGGTTGTCGCGCGCGAACCGCTGCGCCCAGTCCACCGCGAACACATAGTCGGCGTAATGGTCGCTGCCTTCGGGCAGATAGGCCAGGTCCTGGTCCGGCAGGTTGATCATCCAGCGGCGCATGTCCTGCTTGGCCAGTTCGATGAAGTGGCTGCCGATGGCGTTGCCGACGCCGCGCGAACCCGAGTGCAGCATGAACCACACGCGCTGTTCCTCGTCCAGACAGACCTCGACGAAGTGGTTGCCGGTGCCCAGGGTACCCAGGTGGTTCAAGTGGTTGCTGCGCTCGAGCTTGGGATGCTTGGCGACGATGCGGTCGAACCCCTCGTGCAAGCGCTCCCAGGCCTCAAGCGACGCCGCCGGCGGGTTGGCCCACGCGCCCTTGTCGCGCAGCCCGCGGCCGACGGTGCGGCCGTGCGGCACGGCTTTCTCGATCGCCGCGCGCAGCGGGCCGAGCTGGTCCGGCAAGTCGCTCGCCACCAGGGTGGTGCGCACCGCGATCATGCCGCAGCCGATGTCCACGCCGACCGCGGCCGGCACGATCGCGCCCAGGGTCGGCACCACCGAACCCACGGTCGCGCCCTTGCCCAGGTGCACGTCGGGCATCACCGCGATCCAGCGGTGCACGAACGGCAGCTTGGCGATGTTGCGCAGCTGGCGGCGCGCTTCGTCTTCCAGCGGCACGCCGCGGGTCCAGTGCTTGATCGGCACCGAGCCCGGGTCGTGGATGACGTCGTAGTGGGCGTTGGCATTGGCGTTCATGGGTGCGGCTCCTGCTGATCGGGCTTCGTGCCCGTGGCTCGTGCGAGCCGGTGAGATCGAATTCAAACGATGTTGCGCGATTGGCGGCCGGCGCATGCGCCGGGTCGGCGTTGCTGCGCAAACGGAAAACGCTTCGCGCGACGACGAGGGTTTTGACGGACGTTCAAATTTATGAGGTTTGTGTAGTCCGCCAGGCATTCGCCGTGCGAGGCGCCAAAAGGTGCGGCCGTCCTGCGACCAGTGGTGGTGGAACGTTTTGCCCTGTGCTCTGCCACTGAGCTACCGTCGTTACAGTCCGTGACGGGCGGGAGTCGAACCCGCGACCGCAGGGATCGGGTGTAGTTCCACCGGCATTCGCCGGACGACCGCGTAAACAACCGAATATCAAAAACCGACACATCGAGACCAGTGGCGACGGAACGTTCCTGCTCTACCCACTGAGCTACCGCCTTGCGGCGGGCGGGACTCGAACCCGCGACCCGGACATTAACGATGTAGTTCCGCCAGCATTCGCGATGCATCGGCCGTCCAACCCGGGCCGGCGGGCCCTCGCCCGCCGGCGTCTTCCCTGCGCCGCCCCGCACCTCCTGGCGCGTGCGGCCGGCGGGCCGTCCTGGCCCGCCGCGCGGAGGCGATCCGTGCCTCCGCGTCGCGGCGCGTCCTTGCGCCGCTGCGGCGACGTTCCCTGTCGCTGCTGGTCGCTGCTCGGCAGCCCTGCCTCACAACGGAACCGATCCGATCCGCTCGGCCCAGCGCGCGCTGTCGCCGCCCTGCGCGGCGAACACCGCGATCAGGTCGAACACCGCGTCGCTGAAGCCGCCGACGTGCAGGACGTCGGCCGATTCCACGGTCTGCGCGGTCGCCACCGGCTGCAGGTCGATGCAGACCAGCCGCGCCTGCGGGTTGCGCGCCTTGATCTGCGCCCACTCGCGCATGGTCGAGGTCGCGCCGCCGCGGCGGGTGTCGCGCCAGCTCTCGTTGTCGGACACCAGCACCATCAGGTCGACCTGGGCCTTGGTCCGGTTCAACTCTGCGAACGGCGCGCTGACGCAGGTGCCGCCGCCGCACAACGCGGCGAGCTGGCCGGCCTGGGTCATGACGCTGTCGCGCGGGTTCAAGCGCAGCGACCGCACCTCGGTGTCGAACGGCAACACCCGCGCCCCGGGGCGGTTGCGCTGGATGCACGCGGCGATCAACGCCGCCACGTCCACGCAACGCACCTTGCTGGTCGCGCCGGGGCGGTAACCGGTGACGGGCGAGCCCATCGAGCCGGACACGTCCACCGCCACCACCACCTCGCCTTCCAGCGTCGGCACCTGCCGGGTCGCGATCTCCATCGCGTCCTGCAAGGCCGCCAGGATCGGCGCCGGCAATCCGTCGCCGGCGCTGTAGGCGCTCATCAGCTGGTACGGGAACACCCGCGCCCGGCCGATCGCTTCGGCGTCGGTCAACCGCGCCACCGCCTCGTACACCATCGCCGGATCGGCGAACACGCCGTTGCGCTGCAAGGTGTTGAGGTTCATGCGCAGGCTCTGCCACGACATGCCGCGCGCCAGCTGCGCCCACTGCGCCGGACTCAGCGGCAGCGAGCTGAAGTACTGGAACGGCAGCTTCGGCAGCGGCCCGGACGGATCGCGCTTGAACGCCTCGTACTCGCGCACCGGGCGCGGCAACGCCGACTCGTCGCAGGGCTTGCCGATCAGCCAGGCGTACAGCGCGGCGCGCTGCGCGTCGGCCGGCTTCGGCCGGACCATCTTGATCACGTCGGCGAGCGAGGGATCGTTGCCGATCGCCGCGGCCAGCAACTGCTCGACCGTGGCGTTCTCGATCCACTGCCGCACCAGCCGCTTCGGCCGCGAGCCCAGCGAACGGCGGCCGACCCGGCCGCTGCGCAGGATCTGCACGAAGTTGCGCAGCATGCGGCCGTTGTCGATCACCCGGCCGAACGCGCGCTCCATCGACTCGCCGTCGCGCAGGCTCAGGCTGGCCAGCAACAGCGCCGGCATGTCCTTCATGTGGCCGCGCTGGCGGGCGTAGATCGCGGTCTTGGCGACGAAGCCGGCGTCGACCGCGGCGCTGAGCTGGAGCGCGTAATCGAGCTGCTCGTCGGCGCTGGCGTAGAAGGTGCCGTTCAAGCAACCGGTGGCCGCGTACAGCGCCAGCGCCGACTCGGGGCGGCGGGCGTAGGCCAGGCCGCCGGCCTCGTTGCGCACGCTCGCCGCCAGAGCCAGGCGGCTGCGCAGGGAGGCGAAGAGCGAAGTGTTGGCCATCGGGGCATTCCTGGTTCGGGACTTGCCAGGACTAACGCAATAGCCGTGCCAACTTTCCGATCCGCCATCCAAGTTATTGATTCAAAACATTTCCGGTCAGATTCGGCGGTCCATGCTCGCCAACGGCTCCCGCCTGTTTCTATACTTGGATATAAATTTTTATCCAAACGGATAGCCAGATGAAGCGCCAGGTCGTGATCGGCATGCTCGGCACCCAGCTCGACGCCGCCTCCGGCGCCGGCCGCTGGGAGAAGTGGCGGCCGACCGTCTCGCTGGGCATGCACGAGGATTTCCTGCTCGACCGCATGGAGCTGCTCGCCGACGAACGCCGCTTCGCCCGGCTCGCCGGGCAGGTCGCCGCCGATCTCGCCCAGGTCTCGCCGGAAAGCGACATCCGCCGCCACGACCTCTACCTCAGCGATCCCTGGGACTTCGAGGCGGTCTACGGCGTGCTCGACGACTTCGTCCGCGGCTACGACTTCCGCCCGGACGAGGAGGACTACTACGTCCACATCACCACCGGCACCCACGTCTCGCAGATCTGCTGGTTCCTGCTGGCCGAGAGCCGGCTGTTCCCCGGCCGGCTGCTGCAGACCGCGCCGCCGCGCAAGCAGGACGGCCGCTCGCCGGGCAGCTACGCGGTCATCGACCTGGACCTGTCGCGCTACGACCGCATCGCCCAGCGCTTCGCCGAGCAGCGCCTGCACGACCGCGACCTGCTCAAGAGCGGCATCGCCACGCGCAACCCGGCATTCAACCGCATGATCGAGCAGATCGAGACGGTGGCCACGCGCTCGAAGTCGCCGATGCTGCTGATGGGCCCGACCGGCGCCGGCAAGAGCCAGCTGGCGCGGCGCGTGTTCGACCTGAAGAAGCAGAAACACCAGCTGCCGGGCCGCTTCGTCGAGGTCAATTGCGCGACCCTGCGCGGCGACGGCGCGATGAGCACCTTGTTCGGCCATATCAAGGGCGCCTACACCGGCGCCGCGGCCGACCGCGCCGGCCTGCTGCGTTCGGCCCACCAGGGCCTGCTGTTCCTCGACGAGATCGGCGAACTGGGCCTGGACGAACAGGCGATGCTGCTGCGCGCGCTGGAGGAAAAGCGCTTCCTGCCGGTCGGCGGCGACAAGGAAGTGGAGAGCGATTTCCAGCTCATCGCCGGCACCAACCGCGACCTGCAGGCCAGCGTGCTGGAAGGGCGCTTCCGCGAGGACCTGCTGGCGCGCCTGAATCTATGGACCTACCGCCTGCCGGGGCTGGCCGAGCGCGCCGAGGACATCGAGCCGAACCTGGAGTTCGAACTGGAGCGGCACTCGCGCGAGAACCACCAGCGGGTGACCTTCAACCGCGAGGCGCGCGAGCGCTACCTCGCCTTCGCCCTCAGCGGCGAGGCCCGCTGGAGCGGCAATTTCCGCGACCTGGGCGCATCGGTGATGCGGCTGGCGACGCTGGCCGAGGGCGGGCGCATCCGCGCCGACCTGGTCGAGGAAGAGATCGGCCGGCTGCGCGCGCAGTGGCACGGCGCGCACGCGGTCTCGGCATTGGACCAACTGCTCGGCGCGCAGGCGGCGGCGCAACTGGACCGCTTCGACCGGGTCCAACTGGACGATGTGCTGGGCGTGTGCCGGCGCAGCAAGAGCCTGTCGCAGGCCGGCCGCGAGTTGTTCGCGGTCTCGCGCGCGAGCAAGGCCAGCAGCAACGACGCCGACCGGCTGCGCAAATACCTGGCCCGCTTCGGCCTGGACTGGGAGCGCGTGCGCGCGGGCTGAAACCCGGCGCGCGGTCGCGCCGGGCGCCGCCTCAGCGCGAACCGGTCACTGCACGCCGGCGTTGCGCAGCTCGTGGCTGGCCACGATCGCCGCGGCGTTCTGCGCCAGCCCGGGCGGGCCGGTCACGCAACTGACGTAGACGTACTTGCGGTTGTCGCGGGTCAGCATGCCGACCTGCCAGCGCACCGCTTCGGTGCCGTTGTCGACCGCGCCGGTCTTGATCATCGGCGGCACCCCGCCGGTCATCGCCCCGGACGCGGCGATCACCCGCCCGCGCGAGGACACCACGTAACCCGGCGGCTCCAGGCTCTCGCGCACGCTCATCATCGACTGGCGCGAGACCGGCAACTGGTCGCCGAACAGGCGCTGCAGGAAACGCATCTGCTCGTTCGGCGAGATCAGCAGCGAGCCGCCGTTCCAGTACTCGCCGCCGCCGCGGGTGTCGGCGTTGCCGTAGCCGAAGCGGTTGAGGTATTCGCCCATGCGCACCGGGCCCATCTGCCGATCGATGTCGCGGAAGTATTCCGGCGAGGAATACGCCAGCGCCGATTCCAGGGTCTGGCCGTTGGAGGCGCCGGTGGCGCGCACCACCGAGGCGTCCAGCGCGGCCAGCGCCGCGGCCAGCTCGAAGGTGGCCGCCGGCGAGACCTGGCGATCGCAGCCCTCGGCCGGACGGCGGCGCAGTTCGCTGCCGCCCAGTTCGCTGAGCAGGAAGCAGGCGCGCAGCGGCGGCTGCTCGGGTTGCGGCTGCTCCGACGCCGGCGGCGTCGGATAGCTGCGCGGGTACTGCGCGGCCAGCGGCGGCGCGGCCACGGCGCAGGCGATCGCGGCGAGGACGGCCCAACGGGCGGCGAAACGGCGGTGGACGGCGTGCATGCCTGCGGCTCCTTGCATCGGCGCGGCCCGCGCGGGCCCGCCGGTGCCGGCGGACGCGCGCGTCCAGCGCGCGGGGCGCCCAGAATGCCACGGCGACGGCGCGGTTTTCGAGCGCGCCCGGCACAGGCCCGCACCTTCGCCCGGTTCGGCACCGTCCTGCGGCGTGGCCGCGACGCGGCGCCGGCCCGGAGTTGACCGCAAGCGCGCTTGAGGTCCTATGCTCGCCCGTTCCCTCCCTTGCGACCCGACCGCATGAGCGCCGTTCCGCCTCCCACCGATCCCCCCGCCGACGGCGACGCCCGCGACGGCGCGGCGCCGCTCGCACGCGCCGACGGCCGCCGCGACGACTGGTCGGTGCTGGCCTCGCTGCTGCCGTACCTGCGCCCGTACCTGGGCCGCATCGTGCTGGCCCTGATGATGGTGCTGGCCGCCAAGCTGCTGAACCTGTACGTGCCGATGGCGCTCAAGCAGCTCATCGACCGGCTCAACGTGCCGGTCACCCCGCTGCTGCTGCCGGTGGCGCTGCTGCTGGCCTACGGCGCGGCGCGGGTTGGGGTGACCTTGTTCACCGAATTGCGCCAGGTGGTGTTCGCGCGGGTGATGGCGCGCACCTCGCGCCAGGTCACCCTGCAGGTGTTCCGCCACCTGCACGGCCTGAGCCTGCGCTTCCACCTCGCGCGCCGCACCGGCGGAGTCGCGCGCGACGTCGAGCGCGGCGGCAGCGCGATCTCCGACCTGCTCGACTGGACCCTCTACACCATCGTCCCGGTGCTGATCGAAGTGGCGCTGGTGACCGCGGTGCTGGTGTGGATCTACGACTGGCGCTTCGCCGCGATCGCGATCGGCACCTTGTTGCTCTACGGCCTGTGGACGGTGGCGGTGACCGAGTGGCGCACGCGCTACTACCGCGCCGCGGTCGAGGCCGACACCCGCGCCAACGAACGCGCGGTCGACTCGCTGCTCAACTACGAGACGGTCAAGTACTTCAACAACGAGGAACACGAAGCGCTGCGCTACGACGACAACCTGCGCCACCTGGAGAACGCGCAGGTGATGTCGATCAAGACCCTGGCCGTGCTCAACCTCGGCCAAAGCCTGACCGTGGCGCTGGGCGTGACCGCGATGATGTGGCTGGCCGCGCTGGGCGTGGTCGAGGGCCGCATGACCGTCGGCGACCTGGTCCTGGTCAACGCCTACCTGCTGCAGCTGTCGGCGCCGTTGTTCATGCTCGGCATGATGTACCGCGAAGTGAAGCAGGCGCTGACCAACATGGAGCGTTTGTTCGGCCTGCTCGACGAGCGCCAGGACGTGCGCGACAGCGACGGCGCCGCAGCGCTGGCCTCGGCCCGGCCCGCGGTGCGTTTCCGCGAGGTCCGCTTCGGCTACGACCCGCGCCGCGAGATCCTGCGCGGCGTCGATTTCGAAATCCCCGCCGGCGCCACCGTGGCCGTGGTCGGCCACTCCGGCTCGGGCAAGTCGACCCTGGCGCGGCTGCTGTACCACTTCTACGACGTCGACGCCGGCGCGATCGAGATCGACGGCACCGACCTGCGCGCGCTGAGCCAGTCCTCGCTGCGCGGCGCGATCGGCATCGTCCCGCAGGACACGGTGCTGTTCAACGACACCATCGGCTACAACATCCGCTACGGCCGGCCCGAGGCCAGCGAGGCCGACGTCGAGGCGGCCGCGCGCGCGGCCCACATCCACGAGTTCATCGTCGGCCTGCCCGACGGTTACGACACCCCGGTCGGCGAACGCGGCCTGAAATTGTCGGGCGGCGAGAAACAGCGCGTGGCGATCGCCCGCGCGCTGCTCAAGAACCCGTCGATCCTGATCTTCGACGAAGCCACTTCGGCCCTGGATTCCAAGTCCGAACGCGCGATCCAGGCCGAGCTGGATCGATTGGCGGTGGGCCGCACCACGCTGGTGATCGCGCACCGTTTGTCGACGGTGATGGATGCGGACCAGATTCTGGTCATGGACGCCGGGCGCATCCTCGAACGCGGGACGCATGCGCAGCTGTTGGCGACCAATGGCGTGTACGCGCAGATGTGGGATCTGCAGCGGCGGCAGGGCGAGGAGGTTCCGGCCTGAGCCTTATGCGCGGCCTCGCAGCGGCGGCGTCGACCGGCATTCGCGGTCGCCGCTTGCGCCGCTCCTACCGTCGCTCCGTGCCGGTTCGCGGTTGCGGCCGCCTCATGTAGGAGCGGCGCAAGCCGCGACCGCGCAATCGCACGATCGCGGCGCAACGCCCGGCACCCCGCTCCCTCAACCGGCAGGCACCGCCTCCCACACCATGTACACGTCCGCGCGCTGGTAATGCGAGCCCGGCCGCGGCGCCTGCCGATGGCGGAAGCCGACGCTCTCGTACAGCTTCAACGCCGGCGCCAGCTTGGTGCTCGATTCCAGGAACAACTCGCGCCCGCCCATCTGCGCGAACGCGTCGATCGCCCCGCCCATCAGGCGCCGGCCGATGCCGCCGCCGCGCAGTCCCGGCGCCACCGCCATCTTGGTCAGCTCGACCGTGCCGTCCGGGTACGGCAGCAAGGCCACCGTGCCCAGCGCGCGCTCGTCCGCGCCGACCGCGAACAGGATGCGGCCGCCGCCGGCCAGCAAGTGGGTTTCCGGATCGCCGAGCACTTCGCGGTCGATCGGCTCGACCACGAACCAGCGCTCCAGCCATTCGATGTTGAGGCGGGCGAAATCCGCGCGCCAGCGCGGGTCGTAGCCGACGATGCGGACGGGCTCGACCGCGACGGTGGGGAAGGAAGGATCGCTCATGCCGCGATCATAGCCGCGCCGTCGCGACGCGGCGCCTCGACCAAAGCCGCATGTGCCGCGCAGGAACGAAAACGGCGGCCTGAAGCCGCCGTCGCGCGGGCCGCGTGGCGCGCGCTCAGCCCTTGCCCGCGCCCTTGCCGGACGCGCCCTTGCCGGGAGCGTCCTTGCCGCCGTGCGGCTTGGCCGGGCCCTTGCCGGGCTTGCCCGCGTCGCCGGCTTTCGCGTCTTTCGGCTTGGCCGGCGCCTGGATGTCGCGGAACGGGCGGTTGGGAAAATCGCGGCGCAACTCGCTGTCGATCAGGATCGGCCGGCCCCAGCGGTCGTAGGTCGGCACGAAGCCGCGCTTGAGCTTGTGGAAATCGGCCGAACCGGGCTTGATCCCGAGCCGCTGCGCGACCGCGCCCCAACCTTCGACATGGTCGCGGTCCCATTCGTCGACCACATAGCGGCACGGCCGGCCCAGCACCTGGGCGATGGCGCAGGCGTAGTAGACATCGCCCGGCGTCCAGCGGCGGCGGTCGAGCAGTTCGCCGACCAACTCGCGCGGCGCGCCGTAGTAACGCACCATCTCGTCGACGAACGGCTCGCGGTAGCGCACGCCGTAGCGGTTGATGTCGCCCAGCCACGCGTCCACCCAGCCGTCGCCGCTGCGCGGCTGCCAGGCCGGCGTGAGGTCCTGCGCTTGCACCGAAGTGCCGAGCAGCGCCGCCAGCGAGGCGGTCAGGGCGAAGAATTTTCGTTTCAGCGAATGCGGCATGGCGGGCTCCTCGCGGCGGCGGCGCGTTTCGTCGTGGGCGCGGTCGTGTGCGCTGCGCGTCTTTGCTAAGTCGGGCCTGCGGCGCGCGGATCAACGCAGCGCGCGCGGCCAGTTCAGCCGGCAGCCACGGCGCGTTCGCGATCCAGTCAGCACCGCCGCGACGGCACGCTCGCAGCCGCGCGATCCGCCGCGACGGGCGCCGGCCCGGTCGGCTGCGACGATGACGCGGCCGCGGCTCAAGCGCTGCGATCAGCGCGAGATCGTGAACTTGCCGAAGGCCACGCCCAGGTCCCAGCCCTGGCCGGTGCCGGCCAGGGCCAGCGAGACCTCGCCCTTGGTCATCACCTGGGCCTTGCTCGAACGCGCCGCGCCGGCATGCGCCTCGGCGGTGGCGTAGCTGCCGAGCACGTCGGCGATGCGGTGCACGCCGGCGAACTCGCCGGTGCCATGGTCGATCCGCGACTTGCCGACGGTCAGGCCGCCGCCCTTGGCGCGGATCTGCACGTTCATGCTCTGGCCGTTGCTGCAATGGATCGTGCCCGAGCCGCTGGAGGTCTTGTAGAACACCGACCAGCCCGACATCGAGAACTTGAGCTTGCAGGTCAGGGTGCCTGCCGCGGCCGTGCCCGGCAGCGCGAACGCGGCCAGCAGCGCCGCTGCGAGCGCGGCGCCGCGCAGGCGCGTGGAGGCGGGAGCGTGGACGGAAGCGTGGGACATGGCGGGCCTCGTGCGGACGGGACGCGGGCGCCGGGTGCGCGGCCGCGGGGAAGGCAGGCTATCACCGTCCGCCGACGTCGGTGCGCGCGCCGGCGGCCCGATCAAGGCGCCGGCGGCGCCGGACGCGGCCCGGATGCGACGACGGCGCCGCCAGGGCGCCGTCGTCGCGGACCGTCGCGGGCGCCTCGGCGAGGCGGAGACGCCGGCTCAGTCGTCGTCGCGATCGCGCCAGCGGCCGTGGCCATGCCCGCGGCCGCGGTCGTAGTAGCGGTTGTCCCAGCGATTGTCGTGACGGCGGTCGTAGCGGGCGTCGTAGTACGTGGTGCGGCACTTGCCGTGGCGATTGCAGTCGCGGTCGTAGTAGCGCCGGTCGTTGGCGTAATAGCGCGGCGGCGGCGCCGGGCGATAGCGGTAATCGGCGTAGCGCGGGGCGTTGCGGTAGTACGTCGGCCGGCCCCAGCGGTCGCGGACCACGATCAGGCGGTCGTTGTAGCCGTAGTTGCCGTAGCGCCAGTACGGCGTGTTGTTGCGCACGATCACGTCGGCGATATCGACGATGACCCGGGTCAGGTCGTCGGCGCGCGCCGGTGCGGGCAGCGCGACGGCCGCCGCACCGAGACCGGCGGCGAGGGCGACGGGAGCGAACCAGCGGGAAAAAGCGGTCATGGCGGTCTCCTGGGGGATGCCCGCATCGTCGGCGGGCAAGGCGACTTTGCCGCCGCCTCGGTGAACCGGTTTTTAACCGTTCGCGCCGCCTTCACGGCGGCTCAGTCGCGGTTGCCGTCCGCGCCGGCGGCGCGCCGGGCCGATAACGTTTTCACGCGCCCTGCGCCGCGCGCGCCAGCTCGCGCACCGCCTGCGGCAGCTCGGCCGCACCCGCGACCCGGCGCAGGCGCGGCGCGTCGGCCGCGACCTCGGCCTCGTTCTCGTGCGCCCAGGTGGTGTGGTACGGCATGTGGATGCCCCAGCCGCCCAGGTCCAGCACCGGCGCGATGTCCGAGCGCAGCGAATTGCCGATCATCGCGAACTGCGCCGCCGGCAGGCCGAACTCGCGCAGCAGCCGGGCATAGGTGCCGGCGTCCTTCTCGCTGACGATCTCGATGCGCCGGAACAGGTCGGCCAGGCCGCACTGCTTGACCTTGGCTTCCTGGTGGAACAGGTCGCCCTTGGTGATCAGCACGATCTCGAAGTCCGCGGCGATCGCCGCGACCGCCTCGGGGATGCCCGGCAGCATCTCCACCGGGTGGCGCAACAGGTCCTTGCCGAGTTCGACGATGCGGTGCAGGTCGGCCGCGACGATGCGCTCGCCGGTGATCGCCACCGCCGCCTCGATCATCGACAGGGTCATGCCTTTGACGCCGTAGCCGAACACGCCGATGTTGTTCGTCTCGATCGCGTACAGGCGATCGTGCACGCGCGCGTCGCCGAGGTCGACGTAGCGGCCGACGATGCGCTCGAAGTCGAGCTGGGCCTGGTCGAAATAATCCTGGCTGCGCCAGAGGGTGTCGTCGGCGTCGAAGCCGATCATGCGAAGGGGTGCGCTCATGCGCGGATTATCCCGCATTTGGCTTGCGCGCACCTGCGCCGGCGGCGCGCCCGGGCGCGCGAAACCGGCGCCGGCGGCGGCGCGCGCGCAAAAAGAAGGGCGGCCGAGGCCGCCCTTCGCACAACGCAGGAAGATCCTGCACCCCAAGGGGGCGGCCGGAGAGAGAGTTCGGCCGCCCTGACTGTGGCAGCAGCCGCGCTTACTTGCCGCCGCTGCTGTTGGCGCCGCCGCCCGACTGGGCCTTGGCGACGTAGTTCTTGTACTCGTCCGGGGTCAGCTGGCCGTTGCTGTCGCTGTCGGCCTGCTCGAACACCTGGCTCAGCGCGGGCACGGCCGCGGCTTCGTTCTTGCTGAGGTTGCCGCTCTTGTCGGTGTCGACGTCGGCCCAGCTCTTCTTCTGCGCGGTCGGCGCCGGCGCGGCGGTGGTCGCCGCCGGATCCTGGGCGGTCGTCGCCTGGGCGGCGGCGTCGCCGGCCGGCGGCGCCTGCTCGGTGGCCGACTGGGCGAACGCCATCGGTGCGGCCAGCGCGGCGGTCAGGGCCAGGGCGGCGATCAGCGGCTTGCGGGACTTGATGTTCATCCGTCGGTTCTCCTCGTATGGGTGGGCCGGTGTTGCGCGATCACCGCCTCGTCTGTCGGCGACCGCTCGGCATGTGGTGCTGCGAAGCACGGGGCCACCTTGCCGATCCGGTTCTGAACCGATCACCGGACGCGGGAGTTAAAGCTACGTTGGCTTAACCACAGCGCCGCGCGCAGCGGTTAGGCGCGGCCTCGATCGAGGCGACGCGGCACGGCGAAACGTGACTCGCAGCGGCAAATCGTTAGCGCTTCGTTCGGCGGCATTGGCTGAATGCAACACAACCTTTACGAAGTCGCGGGGTGGCGGGTGGGCGTTTCGCCGCGCAGAGGAAAGCATCGGGGCTGAAGTCGCTCCCACGAAAGCGAAGCGATGCAGCGCCGATGTTTTGCTTTTGCGGGAGCTACTTCAGCCGCGACGCTCCCGGCCCGGCCGCGAGGCAAGCGGCGATCGAGCGGCGATCCGGCTATGCGGGCCGCTGCACGCGCGCGAAGCGCACGTCGTGCGTCTCGCGATCCGCCGCCGCCACGCGCAGGCAATCGGCCGCCTGCGCCTGCAGTTCGGCGCGCTCGGCCGCGGCCAGGCGGCGGAACGGCGAGATCGTCAAGGTCGCGGTGCGCGCATCGCGCTGCAGCTTCCACACCCCGGCGACGAAACCGTCCACCAGCACGGTCGCCGCGACCAATCCGTTGCGGCTGAACACCGCCGGCCGCAGCGCTTCGTCGAGGATGCGCGCGCGCCGCGCGTGGGCGAGCAGGACGTTGTCGAATTCCGGCAGCAGCCGCGGCGGCGCCGCGAGTTCCGGCGGCGGGCGCGACGCGTCGGGCAGGTCGAACAGTTCGGTGCCGTCTTCGTCGCGGAACACGCACAGGCGCGAACGCAGGCGCTGCAGCCGCTGGCCCGGCGCGGCCAGGCCCGACCACGCCGCGAGGTCGCGCGCGCTGGCCGGCCCGAACGCGCCGAGGTAGCGCAGCGCCATCGCGTCGATGGCGTCCTCGTCCGGCGCGTCGGCGACCGCGGCGCCGAGCCAGTCCAGCGCGGTCGCGAACGCCGCCGGCTTGTGCCAGTCCCAGGTGCCGGCCGGCGGCACGTGCACCAGCGGCTCCAGATTGCGCACCAGCCGCGCCAGTTCGTCGCAATCGTGCCCGGGCCACTGCGCGCGCAGGGCCTCGCCGAGCGCGGTCGCGCTCAGCGGCGCGGCGCGCAAGGCCTCGACGCCGGCGCGGCGCAGCGTCGCCAGGGCCTCGCCCTTGAGCGCGCGGGCGTGGCCGCTGGCCAGCGACAGCCGTTGCAGCACCGGCTGCAGCACCGGACGCAGGGCGCGGTAGTCCGCGGCGCTGACCAGGTGCAGGGTGCCGCGCATCATCGTCGCGCGGACGATGCGGCGCTCGACCATCGCCTGCGTCAGCTCGTCGAGGGCGAAGCCTTGCAACCGCGTCCACAGGCCCAGGTACGGCGGATTCGGCGCCTGCGCCTGCAGCCCGAGCACGCGCTCGACCATCGCCAGCGGCGACTGCGCGCTGCGCTCGAGCAGCGATTGCCGCGCCAGCAGCGCGCGGTTGAGCGCGCGCACCGACAACAGCGGCGGGCTCAACGCGGCACCGGGCAGCGCGGCGGCCAGTTCGGATCGCCGCGGCCGTCGCGCCACAGCAACAGTTCGCCGGAGCGTTCGCCCTTGAGGTCGCGCGCGAACAGCATCGAATGCCCGTCCGGCGACAGCAGCGCGCCGATCTCGCTGCCGTTGGCGTCGATGCGCGGGCCGAACCTGACCCGCTTCGACCAGCCATGCGCGCCGCGTTCGCTGCGGTACAGGCCGTCGGCCGCCATCAGCACCATGCGCCGGCCGTCGGCCGAAACCAGCGGCTCGTATTCGTCGTCGGCGGTGTTGAGGTCGGGGCCGAGGTTCTCGACCGTCCACGCGCCGTCGCGGCCCTGCCGCGCGCGCCACAGGTCGGTCTTGCCCAGGCCGCCGGGACGGCCGGTCGATCCGAAATACAGCCAGCCGTCGGGCGCCAGCCGCGGGAACCATTCCGCGCCGGGCGAGTTGACCGGCTCGGGCAGCCGCTGCGGCCGGCCCCAGCGCCCCTGCGCGTCGCGGTCGACCCGCCACAGGTCGAGATCCTTGCGCGGGCGGCCGGGCGGCGCCGCCGCGCCGTCGGGACTGCGCGAGGAAATGAAGTAGAGCGTGGCGCCGTCCGCAGTGAACCAGGGATCGGCCTCGACCCCGTCGCCGGCGAACGGCGGTTGCACCGGTTCGCTCCAGCCGTCGGGCCCGCAACGGCTCATGAGGATGCGCCAGCCGGTGAAGTCCGGCGCGCTGCGCACGAAGTAGAGGTCGCCGGTGCGCGGATCGAACGCCGGGTGCGACTCGAAGCGCGGGCTGGAAATGCGCGCCGGCGCCCACGGTTCGACGCTTTCGCCGCGCGCGCCGTAGCCGGGCACGCTCGCGGCGGCGGCGGCGGCGGCCGCGCCGGCCAGGCACAGGCCCGCCGCGCACAGGCCGAGGGCCTGCTTCAAGCCTCGTTCTCCGCGAACACGTCCACCCGCGGCTCGCCGTCCTCGTCCACGCTGACCGCGACCACGATCGGCCGGCAGCAGACCTGGCAATCCTCGATGTAGCGTTGCTCGCCGGCGGAATCGTCGACCAGCAGCTCGATCGGTTCGCCGCAATACGGACAGTGCACTTCCACGCTCGGCAACATGCGGCGGCTCCATGAGAGAAGAGGAACGAAGCGACAGCGGCCGCAGGATGCGAGGCCGGCGCGGTCGCGTCCAGTGACGATCCTCATCCCGGGCGGCGCTGGCCGGACGCCGCGGCGCAGCATGGCCGCGGCGGGTTCGTGCGCCGGGCCGCGGCCGCGAACCGGCCGATGAACGGCGCCGCGCGGCTCACCGCGCTTTAACCCGCCGCGGCGGACGCTGGCACCGCCACGGCCGTGCAGGCATCGCCGCCGTGCCCGGCCGGGGATGCGACCGGCGTTCGTTCGCGAACGCCAGCGACGGCGACGGCGCGCGCGGAGGGCGACATGAAGACCCGTCATGTGTTCAGTGCTCCCGACCTGGCCAGCGCGCAGGCGGCGATGGACGCCGCGCGCGAGGCCGGCGTGCGCGACGACGACATCCTGCTGATCGCGCGCTCGGACATCGAGCTGGAATCGATTCCCGACGAGCGCAAGGAAGCCGATACCGACCTGATGCCTGCGGCGCTGCGCGGCGCCGGCTACGGCGGCGCCGCCGGCCTGCTCGCCGGTTTGCTGGCGGTGGTGGTCACGCCGATCGGCCTGACCCTCGCCGGCACCGCCGCGGCGCTCGCCGCCGGCGCCATGGTCGGTTGCTGGGCCTCGGCGCTGATGGGTTCGGCGCTGCCCGATCCGATCCGGCGCAAGTTCGATGCGCACATCCGCAGCGGCCGCATCCTGGTGGCGATCGACGGCGACCGCGACCTGCTCGGCCAGGCCGAAGCGCGGGTGCTGGCGCGCGCGGCCGGGGTCGAGCTGCTGCCGTTCGACGCGCCCAAGGCCCTGGCCTGAAAACCGGGCCGGGCCGGCACGCGGGCCGGGCCGCGGACGCGCGAGCGCACGCGGGCGCCGTCGGCGTCCGCGCACCCGCCGCTGCGCAAGCGAACGCGCGTTCGCCGCTGTGGTGCGATCCGGGTTTCGCGCACCTGCAGCAATCGCGTGACCTGCGTACAGCGCCGATGCGGGCGCCTGCGCGCGGCCATCTCGCGCGCTTACGATTTCCTAGCGCGCAAGCCACATTGCGCGCGTGATCGCGGTTGAAGATCGTTCGCCATGCCTGCACGGCGGCGATGAACTGCCGAGGCGGTCGCAAGATCGCGCGCGCAGCGGGTGGCACTCTCGGCCGGCCTCCCCTCACGCCCCACGCCGGAGACCTCCGATGAAACTCAAGACGCTATGCCTGTCGTGCGTTGCCGTGCTGGCCCTGTCCGCGGCCGCCGCCACTACCGCTTGGGCGCACGATGCGCCGGCCGGCGACGCGGGCGCGGCCAAGGCCAATCCGTTCACCGCCACCGAAGTGGCGCGCTTCAACGAACCCTGGGCGATGACCTTCCTGCCCAACGGCCGCCTGCTGGTCACCGAGAAGCGCGGCGTGCTCAAGGTGCTGACCATCGGCGGCAGCGCGCAGACCATCACCGGCGTGCCGACCGTCGCTTACGGCGGCCAGGGCGGTTTCGGCGACGTCATCCTGCATCCGCAGTTCGCCAGCAACGGCCTGATCTACATCAGCTACGCCGAGAAAGGCACGACCAGCGGCACCGCCGGCGCCGCCGTCGCGCGCGCCAAGCTCAACCTCACCAGCTCGGGCGGCTCGCTGAGCAACCTTCAGGTGCTGTGGCGCCAGCCCAAGGTCACCGGCAGCAACCACTACGGCCACCGCCTCGCGTTCGGCCCGGACCACAAGCTGTGGATCACCTCCAGCGAGCGGCAGAAGTTCGATCCCGCGCAGGACCTCAACTCGCCGCTGGGCAAGGTGATCCGGCTCAACGACGACGGCAGCGTGCCGACCGACAATCCCTTCTACAACCGCGGCGGCGTGGCCGCGACGGTGTGGTCCTACGGCCACCGCAACCTGCTCGGCATCGCCTTCGATGCGCAGAACAAGCTGTGGATCCACGAGATGGGCCCGATGGGCGGCGACGAACTCAACCTGATCGAACGCGGCTCCAACTACGGCTGGCCGCTGGTCTCGCAGGGCGACCACTACGACGGCACCCCGATCCCGCGCCACAACACCCGCCCCGACCTCAACGCGCCGGAAGCGTGGTGGAACCCGGTCATCGCGCCGGCCGGCTTCGTGATCTATTCGGGCACGCGCTTCCCGAACTGGGCCGGCAGCGGCCTGATCGGCGGCCTCGCCTCGCAGGCGCTGGTGCGGGTCAAGTTCAACGGCAACACCGCGGCCGAAGCCGAGCGCTATCCGATGGGCAAGCGCATCCGCGAAGTCGAGCAAGGGCCGAACGGCGATGTGTGGCTGCTGGAAGACGGCACCAACGCGCGCTTGCTGCGGCTGACGCCGATCTGACGCGGCGACGCGGCGCGGTGCACGGACGGAGCGGGCTTCGGCCCGCTCTTTTCGTTTGTGGCCTTTGGGGACGATGGGCTGGAATCCGGCCCGGATCGTGCTTGCGCTGCGGGCTCGCGAAGGATCGCGGCCTCGCGCTGAAGTCTCTGGATCCCCGCCTTCGCGGGGATGACGGTTGCGGGCGGCGCGGCGAAACCGGCTCGACGAAACCCACGCGCCTTCGCGCGTGCAGGGCTTGGCGCGTTCGACGAAAGCCATGCGCTTGCGTGGAGAGGCGAAATCGGCCCGACCGAAACCACACACCTTCTGACGCAGACGCGGCGAGACCGGCCTGACGAAACCCGCTTGCCGTCCGGTAAAGACGCGGCAAGGTCCGGCCGAAAAGCCAGCCGCCGCCGGGCACAGACCCGGCACCACCCAGCCAACGCACCCCACCTACCGTGATGCCCGCGAACGCGGGCATCCAGGGCTCGACCGCGACGCGGCCGGGTCGAACGCCGCCCTACTGCGCCGCGCGCAGCGCCGGCTTGCGCGTGTCCAGCGCCAGTTGGTAGCGCTGCACCAGCGCCTCGACCTTGGCGATGTATTCCTGGGTTTCGCGATACGGCGGCACGCCGCGGTAGCGCGTCACCGTGCCGATGCCGGCGTTGTAGGCCGCGGTCGCCAGAGTCAGGTCGTTGTTGTAGCGCCGCAGCAGCGACTTGAGGTGGCGCGCGCCGGCCTTGATCGATTCGTCCGACGAGAACGGGTCGCTCACGCCGTATTCCTTCGCGGTTTCCGGCATCAGCTGCATCACGCCCTGCGCGCCCTTGCTCGACACCGCCTTGGCGTCGAAGCCGCTTTCGGCGTGGGCGATCGCGCGCAGCCAGGCGTCGTCGAGGCCGTTGGCCTTGGCGGCGCTGCGGAACTGCGCGGCGAACTTGTCCAGTTGCGGCTTGCCGACCTTGCCCAGGCCCGGATGCGCCGGCTCGCCCGGCGGCGTTTCCACGGTGAAGCCCATCACCCGCACCGAACCGGGCAGGTTGCGCGTGCTGTAGACGGTCTTGCCGTCCTGCTGGCGCTCGTAGAGGTTGCCGTTGATGACGCCGAGCTCGCCCCACAGGTTGGGCAGCTTGACCGCGTTGTCGTCGATCTGCCGGGCCTCGCAGCGCGAGCCGGGCTCGGGCGCGGTGGCGAGGCTGACGGTGCCGTCGCGCACGCAGCGGTACACGGTGCGCGCCTGCACGGCCGTGCTCGCCAGCGCCAGCAGGGCGAAGGCGGCGGTCAGGCGCAGGGCAACGGCACGGGCGCGCGCGGGGGCGGTCATGGGGCGCGATTCTAGGGCCGCGCGCCGGCCCGGACAGCGCCGGAAGTCAGGGGCCGGGGGAAACGTTCATTCAGGTTTGTCGGACGGCGTTGCGGCCCGATGCGTCCCGATCCGTTGGCGCGCGGCGACCTGGGCCAAAAGCGTCGGGGCTGAAGCCCCTCCACAACAGCCCGCGCCGGTCGCGCGATCGGCCGGCGGAGCCGCTCTTGTGGGAGGGCCTTCAGGCCCGACGCCCTTCGATCGGACGCCGCGATCCGGCCGAGCGATCCGACCAAGAACGCCGGGGCTCAAGCCCCTCCCGCCACCGTCGTTGTCGTTGCCCGCTTGTCGAGGACGGCGCTACGCGGGAGGGGCTTGAGCCGCGGCGTTCTCGCCGCCGCCGCGATCGGAAAAAACGGGCGCGATGCCGCCGACTCGCCCGGCCGCACCACGCCCGCGAAAACAGGGCCCGGCCGCCTGTGCCGGCGGCCGGGCGCGCGGATCAGCCGCCGTCGCCGCTGGTCGGCGGCGGCGCGGTCGCGGCGTCGGCCGGGGCGCTGGACGGCGTGCTCGAAGACGAGGCCGGCGCGTCCGGCGTGGTTTCGCCCTTGCTCGCGCACGCGGCGAGCGACAGCGCGCCCAGCACGATCGAAGCGTAGGCGGCAGTGCGGAGATCGATCTTCATGGAAGCATGCACCTCTTGGTTGTTCGGCCGGCCCGCGGGGCCGCGGCTCGGCCGGTTCATGGCTACGGCCGCGGCTGCGGCGCGGTGCGGGGGAACACCGAGGGGGCCGCCGCAGCCGCGGCCGGCTGCGCGTGCCGCAGGGGAAGTGGGACGGCACGGGCTGCACACTGCTGTCACCGCGATGAACGCAAACGCGAACGCGCACGCGGCGGCTACGTTTGTTTAACCAGTCGCAGCCGTGCCTGCGCTAGGTCGCGACGTCATCGCGCCGCAAACCGTGATCGGGTAATCGCTAATCGCGCGCGCCGCGCCCGCCGCCTGCCTGAACGCAACAAAACGTTTACGAACGCGGCGGCGGCGCCCGGCGGCGCGGCGGTCGGCGCCGGCCGCGGCGCGCTCATGGCGATGCGCACGCGGCACATGCCGCAGTGCGCATTGCAGTGGCGGCCGCGCTGGCACTAAGGTGGCCCGATCGCGGCCGCCGCGCGCGCGCCGCCCGCCACCGAGCGAGGGGAATCCCGTTTTGAGCCAGCCGTCGAGCGAGCCGACTTCCGTCCGCGTACCCGCGGCTTCCCCGTCCCTCCCAGAATCCGGCCCGTCCGGCACCGTGCGCGCGGTCAGCCGCTGGCAGATCGTCGGCCTGTCGATCAATGACGTGATCGGCAGCGGCATCTACCTGCTGCCGGCGACCGCGGCGATGCTGCTCGGGCCGGCCAGCCTGTGGGCGGTGCTGCTGGCCGGCTTCGCGGTGACCCTGCTGGTGCTGTGCTACGCGCAGGCGGCGAGCTATTTCGACCAGCCCGGCGGCGGCTACCTGTATGCGCGCGAGGCGTTCGGCCCGTTCGCCGGCTTCGAAGTCGGCTGGATGCTGCTGGTCACCCGCATCTCCACCGCCGCCTCGCTCAGCAACGGCCTGGCCGAGGCGGTGGCGCTGTTCTGGCCGGCGGCCAAGGCCGGGCCGGCGCGGGTGTTCGTGGTCGCCGGTTCGCTCGGCCTGCTGGTGCTGATCAACGTGCTCGGCGTGCGCACCGCCGCGCGCGCCGGCGTGGCCCTGGCGATCGGCAAGCTGGTGCCGCTGGTGCTGTTCGTGGCGATCGGCGCGTTCTACTTCGACCCCACCTTGCTGCATTCCGATGCGCCGCTGCCGATGGACCACCTCGGCGAAGCGGCGCTGTTGCTGCTGTTCGCCTACGCCGGTTTCGAGAACCTGCCCGCGGCGGCCGGCGAATACCGCAACCCGCGCCGCGACGTGCCGTTCGCGCTGCTGACCATGATCGTGCTGGTGACGATCATCTACTTCGCCGTGCAGTTGGTCGCCCTGGGCACCCTGCCCGGCATCGCCGCCTCGTCCAGCCCGCTGGCCGAAGCGGCCGCGCATTTCAGCGGCACCGGCCTGGCCCTGGTGCTGACCATCGGCGCGGCGATCTCGATCCTGGGCACCAACAGCAACACGGTGATGATGGGCCCGCGCTACCTGCTGGCGCTGTCGCGCGACGGCTACGGCCCGCGCGCGCTCGGCGCGATCCATCCGCGCTTCCACACCCCGGCGCGGGCGGTGCTGCTGCTCGGCGCGGTCGCGCTGGCGCTGGCGCTGACCGGCTCGTTCCAGCAGTTGGCGCTGCTGTCGGTGGTCGCGCGGCTGTGCACCTACATCGGCACCGCGGTGTCGGTGCTGGTATTGCAGAAGCGCCACCGCGGCCGCGAGGGCGCGCTGCACCTGCCGGGCGGGCCGTTGATCCCGATCGCGGCGATCGTGCTGTCGCTGGGGCTGCTGGCCAGCGCCAGCGCGCAGAACCTGATCGCCGCGGCGATCGCGCTGGTGGTGGGCGCGGTGATCTACAAGCTACGGCGCGCGCCGGAAGCGGCGGTGTGATCGCGACGGGGCGCGCGTTGCGGCAACTGCGACCGCGAAACGGCGCCTGCGACGCACGTGCGGCGCCGCGGCCGCAGCTTGCGCAGCGCCTGCAGGGGCTTCGGGTCGAACGCGCTTGACCTGAAGCTTGGTTGAGGTCTTAGCCTGCCAAGCACTTCCCCCAAGGGTGCTTCCGCCATGGTTTCCAATCTCCGCCTCGCGCTGGTCTACGGCAGCGCGCGCGAAGGCCGTTTCTGCGACGTGGTCGGCGAGTGGGCGCAGCGCCGCATCGCCCGCCACGGCGGCTTCGACAGCGATCGCATCGATCCGGCCGAATGGCCGCTGTCGGGCCGCCCCAGCCGCGCCGACGAGGCGCAGCTGCAGCGGCTGCGCGAACGCTTGCACGCGGCCGATGCGTTCTTGATCGTCACGCCCGAATACAACCACGGCTATCCGGCCGCGCTGAAGGCGCTGATCGACGCCTGCTACGAACCGTGGCGGGCCAAGCCGGTGGCCTTCGTCAGTTACGGCGCCAGTTCCGGCGGGCTGCGCGCGATCGAGCAGTTGCGCCAGGTGTTCGGCGAACTGCATGCGGCGACCTTGCGCGACGGCGTCAGCCTGGTCCACGCCTGGCGCCAGTTCGGCCCCGACGGCGAACTGCGCGAGCCGCAGGCCGCGCACGCGGCGATGGACATCGCCCTGGCGCGGATGCGCTGGTGGGCGCTGGCCCTGCGCAACGCGCGCGAGACGATGCCGTACGAGCGCGCGACCGAGGCGGCGGCATGAGCGGCGCGGGCGCGACGGTGCGCCGGCACCGCTTCGACGGCGGCGACGGCCACGCGCAGGGACCGCAGGCGGGCGACCGCCTGCTGGCCTGTGGCGGCGCGCTGCCGTTCCTGGCCGCGGCGACGGTGCCGGCGGGGCGCGAGCTGGTATTGCTCAGCGGGCATACGCCGCCGCTGATCGACGCCTCGGCGCCGGCCGACAGCACCGCCGCCTACGGCGATACCTTCGCCCAGACCGACGGGACCTTGCGCGAACTGCAAAGCACTTTGCACAGGCTCGGACTGACGATGGGCGAGTTGGTGCAACTGCGCGTGTATGTGGTCGGCGACCCGGCGCTGGGCGGGCGCATGGACAACGAAGGCTTCTCGCGCGCGTATGCGCGCTGGTTCGGCACGCCGGAGCAACCGCAGCTGGTGGCGCGTACGCGGGTGCAGGTGGCGGGATTGGTCAATCCCGGGTGGTTGGTGGAGATCGAGGCGGTGGCGGTCGCTTGAGCGGCGCGGGCTGCGATGGCCGATCCATCTGGGCGAGTCGAAAGGCGTCGGGGCTGAAGCCGCTCCCACAAAAGCCGTGTTGCGCGCTCAAGCCGTGTGGGACGGGCTTCAGCCCCGACGCTCTCCGCTCAGGTCGCCGCGCCGCCGCAACTCACCGCAACGGCGGCGCAGGCAGCGGCGGCGGCGCGCCTTCGGGCAGCGCCACCAGTTGCCGCTGCAGGTCGTACAACACCTCCGCATCGCCGGCCTGCCACTCGCGCGCTTCGTTGCCGCGGAAGCGGCGATGGAACGAAGCCAGCGCCGCGCCCGGGTCGCGCAGGTCGTAGCCGACCAGGCGCAGCGCGGTCCACGGATCGAAGCCCGCTGGCGGCGGCGCGAGCGGTTCGCGCGGCCACAGGCCGAAGCCGGCATCGGCCAGGCGCTTCCAGGGAAACAGCACGCTGGGGTCGCTCTTGCGGCTCGGCGCGAGGTCGCCGTGGGCGAGGATCGCCTGGCGCGGGATGCCCAGGCGCCGGGTCAGGTCGTCGAGCAGGCGCAACAGGCTTTGCAGCTGCGCTTCGGCGAACGGCTCGCTGCCGTCGTTGTCCAGTTCGATGCCGATCGAGACCGAGTTCAGATCGCCGATCTCGCCCCAGCGTCCGGCGCCGGCGTGCCACGCGCGCCGATCCTCGGCCACCAGCTGATAGATGCGTCCGTCCTCGCCGACCAGGTAGTGCGCGCTGACCCGCCCCTGCGAATTCGCCGTCTGCAGCGTGCGCAGCGCTTCCTGCGCGCTATCCATCTGGGTGTGGTGCAGCACGATCGACTGCGCGCGCCGCTCGTTGTGGTTCGGCGAACCGCGCCACTGCGCCAACGGATTGTGCGGCGGCGCGCTGGCGCAACCGGCGAGCGCGAACGCGGCGGCGAGGACGGCGGTCAACGGAAGGCAGCGCAGTGTCATGCGGCAGGCGGGCGGCGGCGAAAACCCGAGTGTAGAACATGCCGGGCGCGGTGCCGGCGCGGCCGCGCTGCGCCGGTTGCGACCCGGTCCGTCGAGGCCGCAGGTGTGCAGGGCCTGCGCCTTACAAGTGTCATCGCGCCGGCATTCGGTGACGCGATCGCCGGTTGCCGGCGATGCGCGGGCCTACAGTCGCCACGCGCGGACCTGCCGCGCCATCGTGCCGCAACGGAGCCACGCCATGGATCTTTCCCGCACCCGCCGCATCGCCCGCCTCTGGCTCGGCGCCTTCGCCGTGGCCGCGTTCGGATTCGGATTCGCCGTCCAGGCCGCCTCGTCGGCGCCGCCGAACCGCGCCTTGTGCAGCCTCAAGGTCTGCCAGGACCGCTGCGGCGGCCTGCCGGGGTGGAACCCCGGCAACGGCCAGCCGTGCCGGTGCTGCGACTGAACCGACCGGTTCGGGCGAACGCAGTACGACAGCGAGACCGCACGGCCTGCACGGCGCGGCGGCGACGCCCCCGGCGCGCCGCCGCACACCGGCCGCGCGCATGCGCTGCGCTCAGCGCGCGCCGGCGCGGTCGAGTTGGGGTTCGACGCGGTTCTTCTGCGCCTCGTGGCGTTGCGAAGCCGTGGTGCACACGCGCTCGGTCCGGTTGGAACCGATCGCGCGCACGCGCTCGCAGCGGACCTTTTCTTCCGGTTGCGCCGCCGCGGCGACAGGGGCCGCTGGGGCCGCAGGGACCGAAGCCGTAGGGACCGAAGCCGTACCACCGGCCTGGCGGATCCATTGCAGGTCCTGCTGCGCCTGCTCGCGCTCGGCCGCGCTGAGCTGGTCGTAACCGCGGCCTTGCAGCACCAGGTCGAGGCGATCCTGGCGCGTGCGCAGTTCCTCGCGCTGGGCCGGGTCGAGCCTGGCGTAGTCGCCGCGGCCGGCCTCGACGTCGCTGCGGATCTGCTTCTGCTGGGCGAGCACCGCCGCCGCATCGAAGGGCTGGGGTTCGCCGGCCGCGGACGCGGCCGCACATGCGCCGGCCAGGACCAGAGCCGCTACGCAGCGGCTCAACGAAAAGCGATTCGACTTCATCTTGCGCATGGCTCCCTTTGCTTCGGTCGATGGCGGCGCGGACGCCGCGGCGGCGGCGAATGCGCCGCCCGCCTTTCCATGGTTGGTGTGCCCGGCCCCACCGGGAACCGGGTTGCGATGCGTTCCCCAACGCGATCGGCAGCCGATCCTAAAGGAGATCGTCGACACAATTCCATAGCCTTTCGACCTAGAAGCCCGACCGGCTGCTTGCCGAATCGGGCCGCTGGGGTCCGCCATGCCGGCGGGCCCGCGCTGCGCGCGGACCCGCCGGCCGCTATCCACCCCGGGGATTCGCTCAGGGCTTGAGCCAGTTGTTCGACACCGCCAGCATCGACAGCAGCTTGACGCTGTCGCCGTAGTAATCGCTGGTGCTGCCGTTGGCGAGGTAGGTCCACAGCTTGTCGAGCCAGGCCTGGTCGCTGTCGACGGTGGCGGCGACCGCGAACGGCGCGGTGAAGAAGGTGCTGTTGTAGTTCTCGGTCACCGTGCCGTCGAGCTTGTAGCCGCTGCGGATGTTGTTGGCGTTGTTGCCGGCCTTGACCTTGACCCACTGGCTGAGCTTGCGCGCGGCGTTGCGCGAACGGCTGTCGCCGCTGACCGCGGCGTCGATGCCGATGCGCCACGGCACCCGGCCGGCGTTCCACGAGTACCAGCCGTCGGTGTCGGCTTCCAGGAAGTTCGCCGGCGCCGGCTTGGCGGTGGTGTTGGTGTTGACGATGAAGTCCGGCAGCAGGCCGGTGTTGGGCGCGTAACTGCCCTGCATCTTCACGATCAAGTTCTGGTGGGCGTCGAGCACGCCGGTCCAGTAGCTGTCGCCGAGCTTGCTGGCGAAGCCGCGGAAGTGGCCGAGCATCCAGTCCGAGCTGCGGGTGGCGTTGTAATAGTTCGGCTCGCTGCTGCTGACCCAGTCGCCGAGCGTGACCAGCTTGGTGTTGGCGTTGACGTTGCTGCTGCGGATCGCGGCGATCACCTTGCGCGCTTCGGCCAGGTAGTTGATCGAACCGGCCGAGCCCCACTGCAGGTCGGCCAGCAGCAGCGCGTAGGCGATGTCGAGATCGCCGTCGGTGGCCGAGTCGGCGCCGGAGACGTTCTTGCAGTTGACGTCCTGGGCCCAGGCCAGCAAGGCGGGGTTCTGGTTGCTCGGGTGGCCGCGGTTGTAGCGATGCAGTCCGTCGAACAGCGCCTGCGCGTCGGGATCGTTGCCGGCCATCATCACCGTGATCAGCATGCCGTAGCCCTGCCCTTCCGAGACCACGTAGGCGTCGGAGGTGGAGGCCTTGACCCGGTATTCGCCGGCCTTGCAGCCCGCCACCAGGTAGCGCTGCTTCCAGGTGCGGTAGAACGAGGCGGTGGACTGGTCGGCGGCGGCGCGGCCGACGCTGGGGCTCAGGGTGCCGGCGACATAGGCCTGGCGATGGCTGGCGAAGGGATAGTTCGGCGCGGCCTGGGCGGCGAGCGAGACGCCGAGGACGGCGGCGGCGGCCAGGACCAGGGCGAGGCGCTTGCCGCCGCGGCGCGGGCGGACGTGGGCTTGCTGCATGGGAGGTCTCCGGTAACGGAACGGAACATCGAAGGGCGACCGCGCAGGCGGCGCCGCACGCGGGCGCGGCGCGCCCGCGCCGCGACGGCAGCGGGAGAGAGGAGCGCAGCAGACGCGGACGGCGCCGCTCGCGCGGTCGATGGGAACCGCGGCAGCGCGCATGCAGCGCCGCCGCGGGCGCAAGCAGGCTAGCGCGGGCGGACGCGGCAAAGCGCGACCGCCGTCATCGCGCGCATGAACGCGTATGCGCGGGTTCGCAGATCGACTTTCGTCTTAGCGCGGCGGGTGCGCGCAGTCGCGGTATACGCGTGCCCGCGGTTGCATTCGCCGGTGGGGTGTCGCGCGCCGGCTCGCGTTGGCGCGCGGTTTCGATGCGGATCGTCGGGTCGGATCGAAGAGCGTCGGGCCTGAAGGCCCTTCCACACCGGCGCCCGCGAATGCTTTTGTGGGAGGGACTTCAGTCCCGACGCTTCAGGCTCGGGTCGCCACGACCCGGCCCGACTTATTCCTTGCGGATCGCGTGTCCACCGAACTCGTTGCGCATCGCCGCCAGCAGCTTGTCGGCGAAGGAGTCCTTCTCGCGCGAACGCAGGCGCTCCATCAGCGAGGCGGTGATCACCGGCGCGGAAACGTCGAGGTCGATGGCCTCGGCCACGGTCCAGCGGCCTTCGCCGGAGTCTTCCACGAACGGGGCGATGCCCTGCAGGCCCGGGTTCTTGCCCAGCGCGTCGGCGCTGAGGTCGAGCAGCCAGGAACGCACCACGCTGCCGTGGCGCCAGATCTGCGCGATCTGGTGCAGGTCCAGGCCGAATTCGGCCTTGCGCCCGAGGATGGCGAAGCCCTCGGCGTAGGCCTGCATCATTCCGTACTCGATGCCGTTGTGGATCATCTTGGTGAAATGGCCCGCGCCGCTGGGACCGACCCGGCCCCAGCCGCGCTCGGCCGCCGGCGCCAGGGTCTCGAAGATCGGCCGCAGGCGTTCGACCGCGGCCTCTTCGCCGCCGATCATCAGGCTGTAGCCCTCCTGCAGGCCCCACACGCCGCCGCTGGTGCCGGAATCGACATAGTGCAGATCGTGCGCGAGCAGCTCGCCGGCGCGGCGCACGGTGTCCTTGTAGTTGGAGTTGCCGCCGTCGACGACGGTGTCGCCCGCGGCCAGCAGCGGCCGCAGTTCGGCCAGGGTCGCATCGACCGCGCCAGCCGGCACCATCAGCCACAGCGTGCGCGGCGCCGGCAATGCCGCGACCAGTTCGGCCAGCGACGCGGCCGCGCCGATGCCGCGCGCGGCGGCCTGTTCGCGCGCCGCGGCGCCGGGGTCGAAGCCCACCACCGTGTGCCCGCCGCGTACCAACCGTTCGGCCATGTTGGCGCCCATGCGCCCGAGGCCGACCATGCCCAGTTCCATGCCGTCTCCCGATGTTTCGTGTTCGATGTGAGCCGCGGCGACGTGCGCCGGCGCCGCGGGACAGGCGATCTTGGTGCCCGCCGCGGTAAGGAAGTGTGAGCGATCCGGGCGGAATTAAAGGGGCCGGAGCGTTCCGCATCGGGTGGGAACCGCATCCGCTGTTGTGCGAGGGCCTTCAGGCCCGATGCTTTTCGCTCGGGACGCCGCGATCGGATACGAACGCATCGGGCCTGAAGGCCCTCCCACAACAGCGGCGGCGCACCGGGCCTGCCGGCCTTCCCACAAATGCGCCGGGGCATCGGCCCTGCCGCCTCAGCGCCCCATCTGCTTGCGCATCTGCATCGCCTCGAACACGGCGATCGCCGGCGCCGCCGGTTGGTCGTTGGGGATGTCGTGCGAGCTGTCGGCGATGGTCACCCGCTTGGCGTAACGCGAGGTGCCGATCAACGCCATATGGGTCTGCTCGCGCGCGGCGGTCAGCGCCTTGAGGTCGTCGGCCGGCGCGCCGGCGTAGGGCTGGTCGGCGCTGAGCACGATCACCGGCTTGCCGTCGTGGCGCTCGCTCTTGGCCACCGCGCTGCCGTACAGCGACAGCCGGTCCTGCGAGCCGGTGATCACCGTCTCCCAGAACGCCGGCTTGGACCGCCAGGCGCGGATCGAGGCGTTCAACTTGTCGCTGTAGTTCGGGTTCGGCGGACGCAGGCAGTTGCGCAGCTCGGCCGGCGGCCGCGCCGCGCCGAGCCGGCCCTCGCGCGCGCCCTGCTCGCAGGCGCGGTACATCGCCAGCATGCGCGGCGCCATCTCGGCCTCGGTCTTGGCGTAGGACGCGGAGAATTCGCCGACGTTCTGCTCGGGCGGGTCGACCAGCACCAGCGCGGCGACCTTCTTCGGGTGCAGTTCGTCGTAGCGGCGCACCACCTGGCTGCCGTAGGAGTGGCCGACCAGGATCAGCGGCGTGTCCAGGTCGGCGGCCTCGATCAGCGCGTGCAGGTCGGCGACGTCGGCCTTGAGGTCGCGCGGCAGCGGGCCGCCGTCGCTGAAGCCCAGGCCGGCGCGGTCGTAGGCGCAGACCCGGTTGCGCTCGGCGATCTGCGGCTGCGACCGCGCCCAGGCCAGCGAATCGGAACCGAAGCCGGCCTCGAGCAGCACCGTCGGCCGGCCCTGGCCGCTGCAACGCAGGTTGAGCTTGCGCCCGCCGCCGATGTCGATGCGCTCGCCGGGCTCGGCGTAGACGTCCAGGCGGGTGTCCGCCACCGGCTTGGGCGGCTTGCGCGCGCCCGGCTTGGCCGCGGCGCCGGCGCCGCCGGCCACGAGCATCAACGTCAATCCCAGGATCGCGCCGGACGTCCGGCCGAAGTGTGCATGCGCCGCGCCCATCGCCGCCCGCCTCAGGTCAATGAAGCGGCGATGGTAAGCAAGGCCGGTGCGGTTGCCGGCACCGGCCGGCACGTGCGAGACAGATTCGATTCAGTTCTGCGACGCCGCCGAACCGCCGTCCCGGAGAAAAGCGCCGACCCCGTGTCGATCCGGGCCGCCGCGCTTCGTCGCTGTAGCAAGAGCGGCCGGCAACGCTCGCAACCGACCGCAAGCCGCCCCTCGACCCGCGCCATCCCCTCCAGGAGACCGACCATGCGTTTCATGATGCTGATGATTCCCCAGGGCTACGAATCGGCCGAACCCGGCACCCTGCCCGGCGCCGAGCAGATCAAGGCGATGATGCAATACAACTACGCGCTGCAGGAGGCCGGCGTGCTGCGCACGCTGGAAGGCCTGCATCCGCCGTCGATGGGCGCGCGGGTGAGCTTCCGCGACGGCAAGCCGCGGGTGACCGACGGGCCGTTCCCGGAGGCCAAGGAAGTGCTCGGCGGCTACTGGGTGATCGAGGTCGGCTCGCGCGAGGAAGCGATCGAGTGGGCCAAGCGCTGCCCCGGCGCGGACAACGAGACCATCGAGGTGCGCCAGGTGATGGAGATGGACGCGTTTCCCGACGAGGTACGCGAAGAAGTGCAGGCGTTCGAGACAACCCAGCAGCGTTGAGGCCCGCTCGCTGCCTGCAGGAGCGGCGCAAGCCGCGACCGCGACACAGGGGCTTGCGAGGCAAGCGCGAAGCCCCACCCCTGCGGCGCCAACGCGCAGCCGCGATCTCGCGCTTACGCGACTTCGCGGCCGGCGCTGGACTGCCACACCTCGTACCACTCCTGCGCCGACAGTTCGATCCGCAGCGCGTCCACCGCATCGCGCAGCCCCTGCTCGCGGCCGCTGCCGGTGATCGGCCACGGCCGGGTCGGGTGCCGCAGCAGCCAGGCGTAGGCCATCGTCGCGACCGATGCACCGCCGTGGCGGCGGCCGAGGTCGGCCAGCACCGCGCGCACGCGTTCGGCGCGCTCGTCGCCGCCGCCGAACAAACGGCCGCCGGCCAGCGGCGACCACAGCATCGGCCGCAGCCGCAGCGCCTGGCATTGCTCCAGGGTGCCGTCGTCGAGCGGCGGCAGGTGCAGCGGCGACAGCTCGACTTGGTGCGTCGCCAGCGCATGGCGCGCGTGCAGCAGCGCCAATTGCGCCGGCGTGTGGTTGGACACGCCCACGTGCAGCACCTTGCCCGCGGCCTTGAGCTCGACGAAGGTCGCGGCCAGTTCGTCGGCGTCCATCAGCAGGTCGGGGCGGTGGATCAGCAACAGGTCGAGATAGTCGGTACGCAGCGCGCGCAGCGACTGCTCGACGCTGGCCAGCACGTGCGCGCGCGAGCTGTCGTAGGACTTGATCGCATGCTGCGGCCGCTGCGCCGAGGTCAGCCTGATCCCGCACTTGCTCACCAGGCGGATGCGCTGGCGCAGGCCCGGCTGCAATGCCAGCGCTTCGCCGAACAGCGCCTCGACCGAGTAGTCGCCGTAGATGTCGGCGTGGTCGAAGCTGTCGATGCCCAGCTCCAGCGCCCGTTCGATCCAGCCCAGGCGCCCGGCGGCGTCGAGCTTCCATTCGGCCATGCGCCAGCAACCGGCGACGACGGGAGACAGGGTCAGCGATTCGGAGGCGCTCATGCGGCAGGCCGGCAACGGGGGGAGCCGCAGTCTACCTTGGGAGGGCGCGCGCCCAGGCCGCCTTGCGTCCGGGTCGCCGCGTTGCGTCGGACTCAAAAGCGTCGGGCCTGAAGGCCCTCCCACACAGGCGGCCCTTCGCGATTCTCGTCGCGCCCTCTCGGCCGCTTCTGTGGGAGGGGCTTCAGCCCCGACGCCTTGCGCTCGGATCGCCGCCCGCAACCGACAAAAATCCGGAAACCCGCGCCTCAGCTTCCCTCGCCCAACTCGTCGATCCGCGCATGCACCGCATCGAACTCCGCCTCCAGCGCCGGATGCACGCCGCGCACACCCGCCACCACCTGCGCCGCCCAATCGAAGTACTCGCGCTTGCGCTGCTGCGTCCACGGCGGCGGCGCCTGCAGCAGGTCGCGCAGGTTGCAGATCTTGTCGGCCAGCTTGACCAGCTGGGCCTCGCGCGAGATATGCCGCGCGTGCTCGATCTGCAAGCGCTTGCGCTCGGCCTTGGGCAGCGACTTGTCGTCGCTGACCTGCGCCACCACCGCGGCGACGCGCGCGCCGAACGCCAGCTCGATCTCCTCCAGCGTGGTCGCGGTGTCCTCGACGGTGTCGTGCAGCAAGGCCGCGCACAGCACCACCGGATCGGCGATGCCGCCGAGGTTGGCCAGGGTGTCGGCCAGCGCCAGCGGATGGTTGATGTAGGGGCTGCTTTCCGCGTCGTTGCGGCGCTGGCGGCGGTGGCGCTGCGCGGCGAAGGCCGCGGCGCGCAGGACGAGTCCGTGATCGTGGTTCATGCGTGCTCCTGATGAGGCCCCTGCAGGCCCGCCCAGCCGCCGGCCGCGCGCGGCCAGGGGCGGCGCGAGACGAACGATGCGGGGGGGGCGTGCGGCGATGCGCCGCGGGACGCAGCCGTTGCGGCTGCGCGGCCATTGTAGCGCAGCGCCGCCGCGGACGGCCGCCGCCGCGGGTACCATGGCCGCGCCCCAGGCACCGAGCCGCCGCATGATCCGCCCCTTGCCCGCCCGCCTGCTCGCCGACCTCGACGCCGGCCCGGGCGCCCTGGTCGCCTTCGGCGCCGGTCCCGATCGCGCGCTGTACGCGCTGCACGCGCTCAAGCCGCTGGAGTACCGCACCACGCGACCCGGCCCGAGCTATCCGAAGATCAATCCGGCCCAGCCGCAGGACTACCGCGCCCGCGCCTGGCTCGACGGCCGGTGCGTGCTCGACCTGCGCATCGTCGGCGAACGCTACAACGTGCACGCGCTGCAGCCGCTCGGCGACGACCTGTTGCTGGCCTGCGCGCGTTCCGGCGGCAGCGCCGGCCGCGCCAACGGCCGGGTGTATTCGCGCGATGGACGACGCCTGCGCGAGTTCGCCCTGGGCGATGGCATCGGGCACCTGCAGACCACCGCGCGCGGCGCGATCTGGACCGGCTACTTCGACGAGGGCGTGTTCGGCGACGACCCGGTCTCGGCCTGCGGCCTGGCCGCGTGGGACGCGCACGGCGCGAACACCTTCCAGTTCCAGCCGCAGGACGGGCTCGACACGATCTGCGACTGTTACGCGCTCAACGTCGCCGACGAACGCCAAACCTGGCTGTACTACTACACCGAGTTCGCCCTGGTGCTGCTGCGCGAGCGGCGCATCGCCGGCCAGTGGCGGCCGCCGTTCGACGGCGCCTGCGCGGTGGCGGTGCAGCGACGCCATGCGCTGATGTACCGCAATCCCAGGCGCGGCCGCGAAGCCGCGCTGTTCCGCCTCGACGGCGACGGCCGGTGCAGCGAACTCGCGCGCTTCGAGCTGCAACGCGAGGACGGCGCGCCGCTGCGCCCGGAACGCGTCGACGGGCGCGGCGACACGCTGTACGCGTATGCGGACGGCTGCGCCTGGGCGGTCGACGTCGAGCAGGCGCTGGCGGCGGCGTTGTGAAGCCCGGCCGGACGCGCCGGCACCGAACCGCCGCGACCGTCCGCCTGCCGCGTCACTTCGTCCCGGCGGCCTTGCCTCGCTCGATCTGGCGCTGCAAGCCGCGCTCGAACGCCTCGCCTTCGGCCAGCCGCCGGTCGATCTCGCCGATCGACAGCCAGCGTCCCTGCGCGAACACGCCGGCGACCTTGCCCACGTTGTGGATGTCGGCCAGCGGATCGGCATCGAGCAGCACCAGGTCGGCGCGCTCGCCTTCGCGCACCGCGCCGCTGCCGGCCTGCGGATCGAACAGCCGGTGGGCGTTGAGCGACGCCGCGCGCAATACTTCCAGCGGGCTCAGGCCGATCTCGCGCAATTCGACCATCTCCTGCCGCACCGACACGCCGAACGCCAGCCCCGGCAGCGCCGCGTCGGTGCCGACGGTCAGCGGCACCCCGCGCTTCCACAGCGCACGCGTCAGCACGCGGGCGAAGTCGTAGCCGGCGGAGAAACGGTCGGCGCCCTCCTGACCGCGGAACGCCTGGCTCAGGTATCGGTTGGCCGGCGCCGCCCAGTCCAGTTTCGTCACCGGATCGACCGTGTCCTGCCAGCCGTCCGGCACCGCCGGCACTTCGCGCTGCACGTACATCGCGACGATGGTCCGCAGGGTGACCAGGGTCGGCGTCACCGACGCGCCGCTGTCGGCCACCGCCTGCGCCAGGGTCTCGATATCGGCCGGGGCGAGGTCGCTGCCGATGCGGGCGAAGCGCGCCAGTTCTTCGCTGTGGGCGATGTTGGTCATCGGGTGGGCGAAGGCGAAGGCGCGGTCGGCGCAGCTCGCGCAGCCCAGTTCGGGCAGGTGGCCGGTGGTGATGAAGCCCTGGCGCCTGGCCTCTTCGACCACGGCCAGATACGTCTGCCGATTGAGGAACTGGTAGGGCTTGATGAAGTCGTAGCCGCGTTCGCGCGCGCGCCGCACCGCGGCGATGCCGTCGGCGGCGGTGGTCGGCGCCTCCGGCCTGGACGCCGGCACCGGCTGGCCGCCGGGCTGCGCGGCGACCGCCGCGCGCGGGCCGTTGATGCGCTTGCCGACGTAGAGCTTGGGGCCGATCTCGCGGCCGGCGTCGATCTCGCCGCGCAGGCGCAGCAGGTCTTCGTCGCCGCCGGCACTGCCGCCGAGGTTGGCCGCGCCGGTCACCCCGGCCTTGAGCAAGACCAGCATCGCCTGGCGGTCGTAGTCGTGCCCGCCGCCGAGGTCCAGGCCGCTGATCGCCGGGTCCTTGCTGTCGCGGATCGCGCCTTCGGTGGCGATATGCACGTGCGCGTCGACGAAGCCGGGAACCAGGTACTTGCCGCGCCCGTCCACCACCACCGCCGTCCCCGCGCGCAGGCGCCGGCCGGCCGGCGCGATCCGCGCGATCCGCCCGCCCTCGATCAATACGTTGCGATGGGCCAGCACTTCGTCGGTATCGACCGGGACGACGGTGACGTCGCGAACCAGATAGCGCCCCGCCGGTGCGTCGGCCGACCCGGCCCAGGCCGGCGCCAGCGCCGTCAATCCCAGGCCCACGCCCAGCGTCCAGCAACGGAAATTCATGCGGCTCTCCTGCGGTCCGGTTCGATCATAGGCATCGCTTCGCGCGCCGGCCATCGATCGCGGACCGGCGGCATGGGCAGATGCGCCATGCCGCGCTATGGTTGAAACGCGCCCCCCACGGTCGCGTTTTTCGCTTGCAGGGACGGCCACCGCATGAAACCCAAGATCGTAGTGTTCACCGGCGCCGGGGTCAGCGCCGAGAGCGGGCTCAAGACCTTCCGCGACATGGGCGGCCTGTGGCACGAGCACCGGCTTCAGGACGTGGCCTCGCCCGAGGGCTGGCGGCGCGATCCGGCCACCGTGCTGCGCTTCTACAACGAGCGCCGACTCGGCGTGTTGGCCGCGCAGCCCAATGCCGCGCACGCGGCCATCGCCCGGCTCGAAGACAAGTACCGGGTGGTGGTGATCACCCAGAACATCGACGACCTGCACGAACGCGCCGGTTCCAGCCAGGTGCTGCACGTGCACGGCGAGATCCTCAAGGCGCGCAGCAGCGCCGACGACTCGCGCATCTACCCGATGACCGGCGCGCTGATCGAGATCGGCGACCTGTGCGAACTGGGCAGCCAGCTGCGTCCGGACGTGGTCTGGTTCGGCGAGAACGTGCGCCACCTGCGCGAGTCGGCGCAGCACTTCGCCGAGGCCGACAAGGTCCTGGCGATCGGCACCTCGCTGACCGTGTGGCCGGCGGCCGGGCTGGTCGACTACGCGCCGGCCGGGGCCGAACGCGTGTTCGTCTCGCCGGATCAGCAGGAGGTGCCGGACGCGTACCGCTTCCTGCGCGGCACCGCGGTGGCGACGGTGCCGGAGTTGGCGCAGGCGTGGCTGGCGCAGGCGTGAGGCCGGCGGTTTCGGCGCCACGGGCGCCGTGAGCCGCCGCGCCGCGGGTAATGCGATTTGGCGGGCGCGTCGGGTGGATACGGACAAGGGCGGAAACCTGCCTGCCCGACAAAACGTACGCAGGCGTGTGGACAGCCTCCGGGACCGCTCCTAGACTCGCCCCATGCGCCTGTCCCTGACCGCCGAACGCCGCATCGACGCGCCGCCCGAGGCGGTGTTCGCGTTGGCGCTCGACAGCGAACGCTTCCCCGCCCTGTTCCCCGGCTACGGCCCGATCCCGGCGCTCACCCGCATCACCCCGCTGGCGCCGCCCGCGGTCGGCGCGCTGCGTTCGCTGGAAAGCAGCGACGGCTCGCGGCTGATGGAGCGCATCACCGCGCTGGAGCCGCCGCACCTGCACGCCTACACCCTCGACGGGCTGCGCCCGCCGCTGGCCTGGCTGGCGCGCGCGGGCCACGCGCGCTGGGAATTCCAGGCCGACCGCGGCGACGGCGCCGACGCCACCCGCGTCGCCTGGCGCTACGACTTCGAACTGACCTCGCCGCTGGCCTGGCCGCTGGCCGCGCCGCTGCTGCGCGGCTGCATGCGCGCGGCGATGCGGCGCTGCCTGGAACGCATGGCGCAGGCCCTGGAAGGCGCCTGGCGCAAGGAGCGCAGCTGATGGAAGAGTGGATCCTGCTGGCGCTGGCGCCGGTGTTCCTGGGCCTGATCGGGCTGGAGGCGTGGTACTGGCGCAAGCGCCGTCCCGGCCAGTACAGCCTGCGCGACACCATGTCGAACGCGGCGCTGGCGCTGATGCACCAGGCCAGCGACGCGATCGCCTGGCTGCTGGTGATCGGCCTGTACTACGCGGTCTACGCCCACCGCCTGTTCGACCTGCCGGCCTCGCTGTGGACCATCGCCGCGCTGTTCGTGGCGCAGGACTTCTTCTACTACTGGTTCCACCGCGCCAGCCACCGCGTGCGCTGGCTGTGGGCCTCGCACGTCACCCATCACTCGTCGGAACGCTTGAACCTGTCCACCGCGTTCCGTCAGAGCCTGACCTATCCGATCTCGGGCATGTGGGTGTTCTGGCTGCCGCTGGCGTGGATCGGCTTTGCGCCCAAGCACATCGTGGCGGTGGTGGCGATCAACCTCGCCTTCCAGTTCTTCGTCCACACCGAAGCGGTGGGCAAGCTGGGCTGGCTGGAAAAGGTCTTCAACACGCCCTCGCACCACCGCGTCCACCACGCGCGCAATCCGCAGTACATCGACCGCAACTACGCCGGCGTGCTGATCGTCTGGGACAAGCTGTTCGGCAGCTACGTCGAAGAGGACGCGACGACGCCGTGCGAGTACGGCATCGTCGGCCAGATCCGCAGCCACAACCCGATCCGGCTGACCTTCCACGAATGGATCGCGATGTTCGCCGACGCCTGGCGCGCGCGCGGGCTGCGCGGCGCGCTGGGGCAGTTGTTCGGGCCGCCGGAGCGCTCGCTCGCGCATCTGGATCGGGCGCGCGAATAGGCGCGGCGTTCGGTCCCGCGGTTGTCGGCTCGGGGCGCTGTGTCGCGTCGGAGCGGAAAGCGTCGGGCCTGAAGGCCCTCCCACAAAAGCATTACCGATGCGCCGGCCGGCTCTTGTGGGAGGGGCTTCAGCCCCGACGCTTTTGGCTCAGGTCGCTGTGCCGCGTCGGAGCGCAAAGCCTCGGGCCTGACGGCCCTCGCACAGGGCCTGGAACCTGGGCTTTCGCGCCGCTCAGTCGTGGGTTTGTCCCGACAGCGGCGTCGCGCGCATCGAGGCGCGTCGCTCGAACGCGTCCTGCCACGCCGCCAACCGCGGCCGGCCGGCGCGGAAGTCGGGCAGCTCACGAAACGCCAGCCAGCTCAACGCGGTCGCTACCGCGATATGGCCGACATGCAGCGGCGACTCGGTATCGAGCTCGCGCTCCAGCCAGTCGTAGCTCTCGACCAGCTTGTGCGCGTAGCCGATGCCCAAGGCTTCATAACGCAATGCCTCGGGCCGGCGCACGGTTTCCCAGCGTAGCTTGATCCCGGTGTCGGCCAGGCCCTGCCCGATCGCCTGCAACTTCAGCGCCTGCCAGCGCGCTTCGCCGTCGGCCGGAATCAACGGCGCACCGGCGTGCAGGGTGTCCAGATAGGCGCAGATCACATCGGAGTCGAAGATCGGCGCCTGTCCCGGGCGCAGCAGCACCGGCACCTTGCCGAGCGGGTTCTGCGCATACACCGCCTCGTTGCGCAGGGTCGGGCTGGTCTCGTGGTGGACGACCTCGATGCGCTCGCCCAAGCCGGCCTCCAGGGCGAACACCAGGGCTTTGCGGGCGAACGGCGAGTGGGTCTGGTATAGCAGGCGCATGGCGCCTCCGGCGATGGCGGGCGCATCAGGCTAACGGCGCGGCCGCGCGTTTGCGCCGCGTCCGCCGCCGCCTGCGCGCGGTTTTCCGGCGCCGATCCGCGCTAAGCGCCGCGCCCCGGCAACCACGGCGGCCCTAAGATGGCGGCCATGAAACTCGACCGCTTCGACCGCCGATTGCTCAACCTGGTGCAGGACGACGCCGACCAGACCGCCGAGCGCCTGGCCGAGCAGGTGGCCTTGTCGCCGTCGGCGATCCAGCGCCGGCTGCGGCGGCTGCGCGAGGCCGGGGTGATCCAGCGCCACGCGGCGGTGCTCGATCCCAGGCAGGTCGGCAAGCCGACCTTCTTCCTGGTCTCGCTGCAGGTCGAGCGCGAGCGGCCGGAACTGCTGGCGCAACTGCGCCGCTGGCTGGCCGACTGCACGCAGGTGCAGCAGGCGTTCTACGTCACCGGCGAGGCCGACTTCGTGCTGGTGGTGGCCACGCCCGACACCGAGGCCTTCGACGCGTTGATGCTGCGGCTGGTGGCGGAGAATCCGAACGTGCGCCGGTTCACCACCAACGTCGCGCTGAGCCTGGTCAAGCGCGGGCTGGCGATCGCGGTGGCGGAGGATGCGGACGACTGAGGCGGCGCATCGCGGCGAGTTGGGCGCAGAGCGTCGGGCCTGAAGGCCCTCCCACAACAGCCGCCTTGCATCGGCCGCCCTTGTGGGAGGGCCTTCAGGCCCGACTGCTTTTGTTCCAGATCGCTGCGCAGCCCCGCACGGAAAAGCATCGCGGCTCAAGCGTCCCGCCGTTACCGCGACAAGCACTCGACCAGGAATTCGACCGTCGCCCGCACGCCCGGCAACTGCCCGCGCCGGTGCGGCATCAACAGGCTCGTGGTCACCCTGCCCGCGTTCCACGTCGGCAATACCCGCAGCAGGCGCCCGTCGCCGAGTTCGGCCGCGCACAAGCGCTCGGGCAACACGGCGATCCCGAGCCCCGCGACCGCCGCCGCGGCGAGCACGCGGCCTTCGTTGGCGACCATGCGCGCGCGCGGCGTCGCCACGAGGCTGTCGCCGCCGTCCTCGCGCAGCGTCCAGGCCGTGTTGCCCGGCCCGGTCAGCAGGCCGTCGTGCCCGTCCAGTTCCCGCGCCGACTGCGGCGCGCCGCGCGCCTGCAGGTACGCCGGCGCCGCCACCAGCACGATCGTCTCCACCGCCGCCTGGCGCTGGATCAGGCCCGAATCCGGCAACGGCGCGAAGTGGCTGCGCACGCCGATGTCGTAACCCTCCTGGACCAGGTCGACGAAGCGGTCGCTGACGTCGATCTCGACCTGCAGGCGCGGATACGCGCGCGCCAGCGCCGGCAGGTGCGGCGCCAGGTAGTCCTGCGCGGTCGGCACGCCGCAGGTGATGCGGACCTTGCCGCTGGGTTCGGCGACGCGCGTGCGCACCGCGTTCTCGGCCGCCTCGGTCTCGATCAGCGCCGCGCGCGCGTGTTCGTGGAAATCGCGGCCGGTGTCGGTCAGCACGAAGCTGCGCGAGGTGCGGTGGATCAGGCGCACGCCCAACTCGTCCTCGAGCGCGGCCACGCGCTTGCTGATCGTGGACTTGGGCACGCCGAGCCGGCGCGAGGCCGCGGCGAAACCGCCGCTCTCCACCGCGGTGGCGAACAGGACGAGGTCGTTGAGGTTCAACATGCGCCGAAAGTACACATGCGTGGACTTTGCGTCTACTTTCCGCCGACTACACGACCAAAGTCCACGCTCCTACTGTGGCCACACCCGCCGCGAACACCGCGGCCTTCAAGCCACCAGGAGCCCAGCATGTCCCCGATCCTCTATTACGGCGTCCCGTCCGGTTGCTCGTTCGGCGCCATCGTCGCGCTGGAATGGTCCGGCCAGCCCTACCGGCTGGCGCGGGTGAACATGCCCGACGACATGCAGACCGACGCCTTCGCCGCGATCAATCCGGTCCGCGAGACCCCGGCGCTGGCGACCGCGCGCGGCGACGTCCTCGCCGAGAGCATCGCCATCCTCAACCACATCGGCGCCCTGCCGGGCACGCTGGAGGCCGGCCTCTCGTTCGCCCAGGGCACGCGCGAGTTCGACCAGCTCAACCGCATGCTGGCCTTCCTCAACACCACCTTCTTCAATTCGTTCGCGTCGCTGTGGTGGCTGCTGGAACACGAGTCCGACGACGACACCCGGCGCGCGCTGACCGAGTACGGCCGCGCGCGCGTGGTCCGCGCCCACCAGGAACTCGAGCGCATGCTCGGCGACAAGCCTTGGCTGCTGGGCCAGCGGCGCACCCTGGCCGACGCGTACTTCATCGGCATCGCGCGCTGGACCAAGTACCACAGCGTGGTCGACCGCCGCGACTATCCCAACCTGCAGCGCCTGTTCGACCAACTCGAAGCCGACCCGGCGGTGAGCTTCGCCCACGCCATCGAGCAGCAGCGGCCGACGACCAGCGCGGGGCGGTTCGAAGGCGAAATCGGCATCGCCGAGTCGCTGGCGGCGCGGCGCGCCGCATAAGCGCGGCGGCGCCCAAACGAAGAATCCCCGGCGCCTCGCGGTGCCGGGGATTCGCGAACCGATGCGAACGAAGCCGCGCGCGCAGCGCCGCGCTCAGCCTTGCGCTTCGGCCATGGCCTCGGCGCGCACCAGCGGCCGGCGCTTGCGCGGGCGGCTCGGGAACGCGTGGCGCACGATCCGCCAGCTGACCTCGGCGAACTGCCGCGGCAGCGAGCCGGTGTCGTAGTGCTGGCCGTAGCGCGCGCAGATCTCGCGCACTTCCACCGCCATCGTCGCGTAGCGCCAGGCCGGGATGTCGGGATAGAAGTGGTGCTCGATCTGGTGGCTGAGGTTGCCGGTCATCAGGTTCATGGCCTTGCCGCCGGTCAGGTTGGCCGAACCGCGCAGCTGGCGCAGGTACCAGTGCCCGCGCGACTCGTTGCGCACCGATTCCTTCGGGAACACTTCCACGTCGTGGGTGAAGTGGCCGCAGAAGATCACCACGTAGGTCCACACGTTGCGGATGCCGTTGGCGACCATGTTGCCCAGCAGCACCGGCAGGAAGAACGGGCCGGCCAGCAGCGGGAACAGCAGGTAGTCCTTGAGCAACTGCTTGCCCATCTTGCGCCCGACCGGCGCGAACTTGCGCCACATCGCCCGGTGCGTGGTCTTGCCGGCGAGCCAGCGGCCCACCCGCAGTTCCTGGATCGCCACGCCCCACTGGAACAGCAGCGCGAACACCACCGCGATCGGCGGCTGCAGCAGGTAGAACGGGCGCCAGCGCTGCTCCGGGAAGATCCGCAGCAGGCCGTAGCCGATGTCGTCGTCCATGCCGCGCACGTTGGTCCAGGTGTGGTGCTGGTAGTTGTGCGTCTTGCGCCAGTTGTCGCCGGTGGCGACGATGTCCCATTCGTAGCTGCGCCCGTCCAGGTGCGGGTCGCGCATCCAGTCGTACTGGCCGTGCATGACGTTGTGGCCGACTTCCATGTTCTCCATGATCTTCGACGCCGCCAGCAGCAGCGCGCCGAGCACGCAGGCCGGCCACAGCAGCCACGACACGAAGGCGCCGCCGATCGCGCCCAGGTACAGCAGCGCGCGCCCGGCCAGGCCGGTCCAGCGCACCGCGGCGACCACGCGGCGGATGTAGTCGGCGTCGACCTTGCCCACCTGGGCCAGGGTGCGCGCGCGCAGCGCGTCGAGTTCTTCGCCGAAGCGGTCCAGTTCCTGCGCGCTCAGCGCGCGATTGCGTTGCTTGCTCATGCGGGGCTCGGAGGAAGGAAGGGCGTCAGAGGTCGAGGACGAGGTCGCCGGCCGGCGCGCTCACGCACAGGCGCAGCGCCGAGGCCGGCTCGGCGTGCACGTCGCCGGTATGCAGGTGACGGGTGGCGCCGGCGGACTTGCCGCAGGCGCAGGTGTTGCACAGGCCCATGCGGCAGCCCGAAGGCAGCTTCAGGCCCTGCGCTTCCAGCGCGGTCAGCAGCGATTCGCCACGCGGCAGCTGGAAGCTGCGGCCGCTGCGCGCGAGCGTGACCTGGGCGAAGCCGTCCTCGCGATGCTCGCGCGGCGGCGGGGTGAAGGCTTCGCTGGCGAACGAACGCGCGCCGGTTTCGGCCAGCGCGCGCGCGCTTTCGGCGAAACCGCCGGGGCCGCAGGCGAACACCGCGCGTTCGCGCAGGTCGCCGGCGTGGCGCGCGAGCAGTTCGGCGTCGATGCGGCCGGCGTCTTCGTCGGCGGCCTGCGGCTCCTGCCGGGTCAGCAGGAACCGCACCTGGAAATTCGCATGCGCGGCGGCCAGCGCGCGCAGTTCCTCGACGAAGCACAACTCTTCGCGGCGGCGCGCCCAGTACAGCAGGGTCAGCGGCTGCGGCATTTCGCGCGCGGCCTGCGCCCGCACCATCGCCATCAGCGGGGTGATGCCGCTGCCGGCGGCGAGGAACAGGCGCGCGCCGTCGCCGCGCTGCGGCAGGACCATCTCGCCGAACGCGGCGCCGAGCTCGAGCACTTCGCCGATGCGCGCGCGCTGGTGCAGGTAGGCGCTGAGCTTGCCGCCTTCGATCGCCTTGACCGTGATCTCGATGCGGCCGTCCGCGCGCGGGGCGGCGGACAGGCTGTAGCTGCGCGTCACCAGCACGCCGTCGATGCGCGCGCCGACCAGCAGGTGCTGGCCGGCGACGCCGCCGCGCCAGTGCCGGTTCGGCGCCAGCAGCAGGGTCACCGCGTCCGCCGAGGCCTCGCTGCGGCCGACGATGCGCGCCAGCGGGCGCTCCCAGGACCAGGTCGGATGGAAGCGGGATGCCCAGAAATCAAAGACTTGCGGCGAAACGAAGGGCGAAACCAGACGGCGCAGGCGGCTGCGCGGACGGGCGGCGGCGGGGCGGACGGCAGCGTTCATGGGGGCACTATACAGATATCCGCACAGATGTGTGCACAACCGTATATTAATTCAGCAACGGGAGTATCATGTCGGCTGCCCGTCCACGCGCCGCCGCCCCGTGAGCCAACGCCTTATCACCGACATCGACGTCGACAGCCATCCGGGCCGCAAGGCGACGATTTCGCGCGAGGACATCATTTACGCCGCGCTGAAGCTGGTCGGCCCGCACCGCAGCGTGTCCTCGCTGAGCCTGCGCGAGGTCGCGCGCGAGGCCGGCATCGCCCCGAACAGCTTCTACCGCCAGTTCCGCGACACCGACGAACTGGCGGTGGCGCTGATCGACCTGGCCGGGCAATCGCTGCGCAAGATCGTCGGCGAGGCCCGCCATCGGCTGACCACCCGGCGCAGCATCGTGCGCAGTTCCATCGAGGCTTTCATGGAACAGTTGCGCGCCGATGACCGCCTGCTGCACGTGCTGCTGCGCGAGGGCACGGTCGGCTCGGACGCGTTCAAGCGCGCGGTCGACCGCGAGCTGTCGTTCTTCGAGGAAGAGCTGCGCGTCGACCTGATCCGGCTGGCCGCGACCGACCAGGTCGAACTGTACGAACCGGCCCTGGTGGCGCGCTCGATCACCCGGCTGGTGTTCGCGATGGGCGCCACCGCGATGGACATGCCGCGCGAGAAAGACCCCGAGCTGATCGAGCAGATGAGCGCGATGGTGCGGATGATCCTGGCCGGCTCGCGCGCCATGGCCGAGCGCAGCAAGGCCGCGCGCGGCCGCGCCGAGCGCAACCGGGCGCGCTAGGCCGCGCGCGACGGCCCGCGGCGACGACTTCGCCGCGCTGCGCGGGCGTTGCGCCCGTGCTTACGCCAACTGCATCGGCACCGTCGCCAGCGGCCCCGGCCGCGCGCCGGAGACGATCGCGTCCACCGCCGCCAGGAACGCGCAGGCGTCCGCCGCGGGGCCGTTGCCCCAGTTGGCGCGATGGTCCGCGGCCAACTCGGCGATGACGGTGCACTCGCGCTGCTCGGGGAAGCTCAACGAACGCTCCAGGCAGAACACCCGCACGCCGGCGCGGCCGGCGACCGCGGCGACGAAGTGGGCGTCGTTGCGTTCCGGCGCGGGCAGGCTCAGCAGCAGCGCCGGCGAGCCGTCGTCCAGGGCCAGGCCCTGCACCGCCAGCCCCTGCGCCGCGACCCGCTCGGGCTCGGGCAACTCGCTGCCGACGATGTCCCAGAAACGCGCCAGGCAACCGCTGCCGTCGGCGCCGCCGAAGGTGTCGAAGAACCAGGCCGTGTCCTGCAGCGCGGTCCGCGCCAACAGGTACTTCGCCTGCATCGGATGCGCGCGCTTGGAGCCGGCCATGCGGTGTCCCCTTTCGCCGCGCAATCGCGACGCCAGCGCATTGTGACCGGGTTCGCGACGCACTGTCGATCAGCGCACGGCGCGGTCGGACCGGCCGCTCAATTCGCCCGACCGCAGGCCCCCGCCCCACCCACCGCGCGCATCGGCGGCAGGCCGAGGCGCTGCGCCAGCGGGCGGTAGATCGGTTCGGGCATCGGCTCGCCGAGCGGCGTCGCCAGCGGCATCCGCGACGCCAGCGCGCGCTTGGCGAAGAGCCGGTAGCGCGGGCGCCGGGCCGACTGCGGCGGCCGTTGCTCGATCGCGATGTAGTCCGCGTTTTCGGCCACGGCCGACACGCACGGATCGGACAGGCCCATCGTCGTGGTGCCGTCGATGCGATAGGCCAGGTGCGCTTGGTCGGGCGCGTCGATCCAGAGGATCGTGTAGCGACCCGACGACCACAGCTCGCCCGAGTCCAGCAGGCCGCAGCCGCCCAGCGCGAGCGCCAACGCCATTGCCGCAGCGGGGCGCTGCCGCCTCATCGCGCGCGGCCGGCGTCGGCGCCGGCTTCGTAGGCCAGGATCGCCTCCCAGATCGCGCGCGGCGGCGCGGCGGCGTAGCCCGACTCTTGCCCGTCGTTGCATTCGATCACGATCCAGCGTCCGTCCGCGGCCTTGGCGAAGTCCACCACCAGAAACGGCACCTGCAACCGGCGCGCCGCTTCCGTCGCCAGCGCCAGCCCGGCCTCGATGTCGGCGCAGGCGTAGGGCGCGGCCTGATACCAATAGCGCCCCCACCCCACGCACTGCCCGCGCCACCAGAAACTGCGGAACTCCAGCGAGGCCGGCACCTTGCCGGCGATACCGCCGGCGACCGGCGCCAGCGGCACGAACTCGCGCACCGCCGGCCGTTGCCAGTGCAGCACCGGGTCGCGGCGATACTGCTCCACCGCCCAGGCGTAATGCTCGCGATCGCCGATCACCGACAGCTTGGCGTTGTGCTTGCTGGTCTGGCGCGAGCCTTTGAGGAAGATCGGCCAGGCGAACTCGGCTTCGATGCGCTGCGCCGGCGGCAACGCGTCGAACACGCGCGTGCGCGGGGTCAGTTCGCCCAGCAAGGGATACCAGTGCTCCAGCTCGCTGGCGCGGTCGTGCTCGGCCGGCGAATTGACCGGCCGCAGGCCCAGTTCCGTCAATTCGGCGTAGCGTGCGCCGTAGTCCTCGACCGCGCCGATGCGCAGCGCGCACGGCGTGTCCGCGGCGAAGGACGAAGGGTGGCGGCAGCGGAAGTACAGGGAGAAATCGAAGTCGTACACCGCCACGCCGACGCGGCGGCTGACGATGGCCAGGGTGTCTTCCAGCAGGGCGATGTCCATTCGCAAGGGGTGCGTGGCCGGTGCGGCGCCCAGTGTGCCAAAACCGGAGAGGCGGCGCGGCCGGCCGGCGCGACGGCCCGCGAGATCCAGCGTCGCTCCAGTTGCTCGACGTCGGCGCCGGCAACCGCGCCCCGGCCGATGCGTCCGCGCTCAGCCCCGGCCCGGCTCGTACATCGCCGAGTACCGCAGGATCCGCTTCAGCACCGCCTGCGGATCGGCCGCGACGCCCGACAGGTTCACGTTGAGCATCGCGTAGCCCATGCGCTGGTTGAGCGCGGCCAGGCGCCGCTGGCGGGCCGAGAGCCTGGCCGACCACTGCTCGGGGTTGCGCAGGTGCAGGCAGACGAACGCGTGGCCGCGCACCGTGCGCAATTGCGCGCCGGCGATGTCGCGCCAGGGAATGGTGCCGACGCCGAGGGTGCGGTCGGTCAAGCCCTCGTCGTCGAGGACCAGCCGCGGCCGCCGGTCGAGCAGCTGGAACGCGAACAGCACCGCGCCGCCGCCGAAGAACACGATCGACGCGCCGCCGATGAGGAAGCCCTCCAGGCTCGGATGGCGCAGCACGATGGCCGCGCCGATCGCCACGAACGCCAGCGCGCCGAGCAGCAGCGCCAGGTACCTGCCGCGCGCGTTCGCCACCACCAGCCGATCCGTCTGCATGCCCGCTCCGTGTGCGCCGGAAACCCGCGGCCGCGCCGCGCCTGCGGACTCTAGCCGGTCGGCCGCGACGGCCGCCAATACTTAGCCGACCGGGAAACAGTCCTTGCAATCGCCTCGCGGGCACGGCAATACTTATCCACGAAGGAAACTTTTGATTCCGCCACCCGAGCCCGCCATGTCCCTGCACCTGTATTCGCATCCGCTGGCTTCGTTCTGCCACAAGGTGCTGATCGCGCTGTACGAGAACGACACGCCGTTCCAGGCCCATCTGGTCGATCTCGCCGATCCCGCGGGCAAGGCCGATTTCCTCGAGCTGTGGCCGGTCGGCAAGATGCCGGTGCTGCGCGACGAAGCGCGCGGGCGCACCGTGCCGGAGACCTCGATCATCGTCGAGTACCTGCAGCAGCACCATCCCGGCCCGCGCGCGCTGCTGCCGGCCGACGCGGACGCGCGCCTGGACGTGCGCCTGTGGGACCGCTTCTTCGACCTGTACGTGCAGGCGCCGATGCAGCGCATCGTGCTGGAAGAGCTGCGCGGCGCGCACGAGAAAGACCCGCGCGGCGTCGCCGACGCGCACGCCGCCCTGGCCACGGCCTACGCCATGATCGAACGCCAGGCGCAGCGCGAGTGGATCTGCGGCGACGACTTCACCCTGGCCGACTGCGCGGCCGCGCCGGCGCTGTTCTACGCCGCCATCATCGCGCCGCTGCCGGACGCGCATCCGCGCCTGCGCGCGTACTACGAACGGCTGATGGACCGGGCCAGCGTGCGCCGCACGCTCGCCGAAGCGCGCCCGTACTTCCCCTATTTCCCGTTCCGCGAACGCATCCCGGCGCGGTTCCTGCAGGATTGAGCGCATGCCCATCCGCTCTGCTTCGCGCGCCCGCGACGCCGTACAACACAGCGCGCGGCTCGACCGCCTGTTCCAGGCCCTCGCCGACGCCAGCCGCCGGCAGATGATAGACCGCCTCAGCGCCGGCCCGGCTTCGGTGTCGGAGCTGGCCCAACCGCTGGAGATGGCGTTGCCGTCGGTGGTCAAGCACCTGGCCGTGCTCGAATCCGGCGGGATCGTGCTGTCGGAAAAACGCGGCCGCGTGCGTACCTACCGCATCGCGCCCGACGCCTTGGCCTTAATCGAAGGCTGGATCGCCGAACGCAAGGCGCGCTACCAATCCCAGTTCGACGCGCTGGAACGCTACCTGGCCAGCCAACCCGACGAGGACGAGGCATGAACGCACGCAGCGTGCTGCACGGCGAGTTCACCATCGAGCGCACCTATGCGGCGTCCGCGCGCAAGCTGTTCCGCGCCTGGGCCGATCCGCAGGCCAAGCGCGCCTGGAGCGTGTGCCAGGACAGCATGGCGGTGATCGAGCACCGCATGGACTTCCGCCCCGGCGGCGAGGAAGTCATCGTCAACCGCGGCCCGGGCGGCGCGATCCACCGCTTCCACGGCCACTACCTCGACATCGTCGAGGACCACCGCATCGTCTACGGCTTTTCGATGGACATGGACGAACGGCGGCTGACCGCGTCGCTGGCGACCGTGCAGTTCCTGCCGGGCGACGCGGGGACGCGGATGGTGTTCACCGAGCAACTGGCGTTCTTCGATGGATTGCAGACGCTGGAAGAGCGGCGCGAGGGGACGGCGGTGTTGTTCGACAACATCGCGCTGTATCTGCACGAGGCGATGTTGCCTCAATGAATCGACACTGCGACCGGAACGAAGGGCATCGGGCCTGAAGGCCCTGCCACAACAGCCAGGAGCGTCGGTGCGAGACGGCCGTCAGGCCTGATCTTCCTCGCTCTTGTGGGAGGGCCTTCAGGCCCGATGCCTTCCGCTCAGTTCGCCGCGCCCCAATCCGGCCCTCGCTCACCCCTCGTCGGGCGACCGCGGCATGCCGTGATGCACGCAGGCCATCAAGGTGTCGTCCAACTTCTCCAGGATTTCCAGCCGATGGCGCACCCCCGCGGCCGCCAGCGCCGCGGAGATCCGCCGCGCGTGATCGGTCAGCCGCGCCAGGTCGTGATCGTCCGCCTCGGCCTCCGGATCGCCCAGATCGCCGCCATAGACCTCGAAGGCGAACGCGCGGCCGTCGATCCAGGCCTGCACCGCGTAATGACGCTCTTCCACCTCCAGGCCGTGCGCGCGCAGGATCTCCAGCATCCGCTGCTTGCTCGGCCAGGGGTCGCAGTAAGCGTAGACGTAGTAGTTCGGAAACGGCTCGTGGGTTGCGGTCTCGACCGGCGCGCGATTCATGCGCTCCGCTCGACGTCGCCATAGCGCCATTGCTCGCCGCGCTCGCTCGCCTCGCCGCTCGCCGCGTATTCGTACAGGGTTCCGCGCTCGTGCAGTCCCGGCGGCAAACGCAATCCCCACTGCGCCGCCAGCGAACGCCCCCGGATCGGCGCCGTCCCGCCCGCCGCGCCGCCTTCGACGTGGCTGCGGAAATAGTCCTCATCCAGATAGATGCACAGCTCGCTGGCCCAAACCTCCGGCACGCAGATCGTGCACGTCACCCGCGCGCCCGCCGCCCAATCCGGCTTGGCCCGCAGCAGCGCGGCGCAGGCATCGATGAGGCGCTGCGCACACTCGCGCTGGGTCGCGCGCGTCGCGGCGTCCCCGCCTCGCAACAAGCGCGCATCGAACGGCAGCTTCCAGTTCCAGTATCTCGGGTGCTCGCTCAGCTCGCGCGCGGACGGGAAACGGCCGGCGAAACCCGCGGCCCAGCGCTCGAGTTCGCGCAACACGTGCAGGCGGTAAGGCAGCGGCTTGCGCGGAAGAGATCGGGCCATGAGGCGATATCGGAACGGGGATGGCGGCAGTCTAGCAATCGTTCGGCCAAGCCACCGCGCGATGTTCGATACAGCAGCTACGGCAGTTGCGAATGCGGGGTAGCCGCCTGCGCCGCAAGCGCGTTGTCGCGGTCGCAACTGGCGCGGCTCCCGTCACCGGACCTCGCGCATCGACGCGAGGCCGAACGAAAAATCGCGCCGCGAACCTCCGCCGCTCACAAAGGAACGACGGAGGCCACGGCGCGACGCACACTTCGGATTTGGACTACGGACCTCAGGTCCGCGCCCTTACGCTCACTCGACGCGCATCAGGTAACGCAAGGTGTTGCGCCCGCCGCCCATGATCTCGTCGGGGCTGCCGAACAACCACCAATTCAAGTTGACAAGGTCCTCGTCGTCCTGGTGCACATAGCCGGCGCCCAACGGATGCGTCGGCATCGACAGCGGGGCAAACACACCGTGCGCGAAACCGTGCTTCGGGAAGGTCGTCATGTGGCCCAGAGCAGACGAAGCTCCCCCGTCGAAGTGGCAATAAAGCGTGAACCAAGTGTTGTAAATGCGGAAATTCGGGAACACTCCGCCGTAGGAACCGTTCTGATTATTCCAAACTTCGTTGGTCTGCTGGCGCGTGTAGCGACGCGCGCCGGACGGGCAGAACAAGCCCATGTTCAGCACCGCATAGTCATAGCGGTTTCCGGCCTGGGGCAGCGGCCGGTACTGCATCGACTTCAACGAGTTGACCTTGCAAAAACGCCAGGACGTGTTGGCATTCGACACCGTCGCGCCGATCCAGCCCTCGCGGCGGTTGGCGTTTCGGCGATCCTCGTCGTCCATGCGGATTTCCGTCCAGGCATAGCCCGCCGGGCACGCGTTGTTGTGAGGAATGATGCCCACATTGGTGAAACGCGTCGTCAGCCAGTCCCACCAGCTCAACGCACGCTTGGCCGCGCTGCGTTCCGGCGAGTAGGCGACGAACACCTCGTCGCCCTTGCGGTCCTCGGGTACGCAAGGGCCGTCGAAGCCCAATACGTTGCAGTACGCCTGCGCCACCGCCTCGCCTTCGGTTTCCATGAAGCGGGCGACATCGATCTTGGCGCTGTCCGGATAACGACGGTCCAGATCCTCCAGCACCTTGAGGAACTTCTTGACCGGCTCGGTCATCGGATCGCTGCGCTCGGCGAGTTCCCATTCCTCCGGCGGGCTTTCCTTCTCCGAATCCTCGGCCCAGGCCGACAACGGCGCGGCGATCAATCCACACAGCACGACAGGCAGCAACTTCTTGTTCATTTCGCTTCCTTGATAAATGACGGATTGCTTGTGCGCCCCAGCGTCCTGGTCGAATGCGTTCTGCGTCCGCGCATGCCGGACGAAGCGACGCAACAAGGACATTTGCGGTTACAAGCCGCCAAGTTATCGGTGCGCGAACGCGAACCCGGACAGTCGAATCGGACCGTACGTCACACGACGGAGCAGGCAACGTTCGCAGTCACGATCCCGGTCACGCTTCTGCGATGCGCTTCCCAGTCAGTCATGCGACTGCAACCAAGCCGCCGGACAGTGGCCGCTCCCCCGAACCACCGAGTCCTGCCCTCATGCGCGCCTCCTCGCATCGCTCCGCCCTGCCCGTCCGTACCGTCCTGGGCGCCGCCGTGTGCACCGCCCTCATCGCCTTGCCGGTTCTCGCCGCGCCGAAGCAGGCCGCGCCGAAGGCGCCGGCGCGCGCCGAGAGCGCGCAACGCTGGTTCGAGGAAGGCGCGCAAACCGCGCGCGCCGGCGCCAACCTGCGCCCGCTGCCATTCAAGGCCAAGAACGTGATCCTGTTCGTCGGCGACGGCATGGGCATTTCCACCGTCGCCGCCGCGCGCATCCGCGAAGGCCAGCTCAAGGGCGGCAGCGGCGAAGAGAACTTCCTCTCGTTCGAAAAGCTGCCCTACGTGAGCCTGTCCAAGACCTACTCGGTCGACGGCCAGACCCCGGACTCGGCGCCGACCATGACCGCGATGGTCACCGGCATCAAGACCAACCAGGGCGTGCTCAGCGTCACCCAGAAGGCCAAGTACGGCGACTGCGCCTCCGCGCGCGGCCAGGGCGTGGTCACCATGCTGGAACTGTCCGAGGCGCTGGGCCTGGCCACCGGCATCGTCAGCACCGCGCGCATCACCCACGCCACGCCGGCCGCGACCTATGCGCACACGCCCAACCGCGACTGGGAAAGCGACGCCGAACTCAGCGCCGAGGCCAAGGCCAACGGCTGCAAGGACATCGCCCGCCAGCTGATCGAATTCCCCTACGGCGACGGCCTGGAAGTCGCGCTCGGCGGCGGCCGCAGCTACTTCCTGCCCAGCACCGTGAGCGACCCGGAAGACGCCGGCGCCGCCGGCCGGCGCAAGGACGGCCGCAACCTGCCGCAGGAATGGGCCAAGCGCCCGGGCGCGAACTACGTCTGGAACAAGGCCCAGTTCGACGCCATCGACCCGCGCCGCACCCGCCACCTGCTCGGCCTGTTCGAGCGCTCGCACATGGAATACGAGCAGGACCGCGCCAACGACACCGGCAAGGAACCGAGCCTGGCCGAGATGACGTCGAAGGCCATCGACGTGCTCGGCAACAACAGCCGCAAGGGCTACTTCCTGATGGTCGAAGGCGGCCGCGTCGACCACGCCCACCACGCCGGCAACGCCAGCCGCGCGCTGACCGACGCCATCGCCCTGTCCGACGCCGTGCGCGCCGCGCTGAAGAAGACCGACGAACGCGACACCCTCATCATCGTCACCGCCGACCACAGCCACACCTTCACCGTCGCCGGCTACCCGGACCGCGGCAACGACATCCTCGGCAAGGTCGTCACCAACGGCCAGTTGGCCCTGGACAAGAACGGCAAGCCCTACACCACGCTGGGCTACGTCAACGGCCCCGGCTACCGCGGCCCGAACGCGCGCCCGGACCTGACCGGCATCGACACCGCGCACCCGGACTTCCTGCAGGAAGCGACCGTGCCGCTGGGCGATGAAACCCACGCCGCCGAAGACGTCGGCATCTACGCGCGCGGCCCCGGCGCGCACGCGTTCCAGGGGGTGGTCGAGCAGAACACGATCTTCCACGTGATGGCGCAATCGCAGCGCAACACCAGCGTGTTCCTGTGCGCCCTGTTCGGCTATTGCAACAACGGCTTCCCGCGCGGCCGCGGCGCGCTGGCCGCGCCGCTGATGGAAGAGGACCTGCGCGCCGGCATGGCGCGCAACCAGGCCACGCTGTGATCGGTCGTGCCGTGACGGATCGAGCTGCAGCGCGTCTTGCAAGCGAGCGACCCGCCGCCGTTGCGCGGCGGGTCGCGACAGGCGGCCTCGCGCTCGCCCTGGCGTTCGCGCTCGCCGGCCCCGCGTGGGCCGGCGACGCGGCCGCGGCGAACGCGGCGCCTGCCGCCGTCGTCGACTCGGCGACGCCCGCGGCCGTCGCCCCGGACGCGCAAGCCTTGATCGCCCAATACACCGTGCGCGACGCCCGCGGCGAACGCAGCCTGACCCTGGTGCGCAGCGCCGACCGCATCGAATATCGCCAGCCCGGCGAACCGGCCGAACTGTGGCGGCAAACGCCCGACGGCATCGCCCGGCTGGAACTGTTCGCCGAAGAAAAACGCAGCATCGCCTGGGCGCCCGGCGACTTGCGCACCACCGGCCGCATGCCGCAGTGGCAACAACTCGCCAGCCCGATCAACCCGCAACTGCGCGACAAACTCAAACGCGACGGCTCGGCCAAGGTATTGGGACTGAGCGCCGAGCGTTATCGCGGCGAAAGCGCCGAAGGCCAACCGATCGCGCTGGAATGGCTGTCCGCCGAAGGCCTGCCGGCGTACTACCGCACCGGCCCGGCGAAACCGAAGACGGGCGACACCGGTTTCTACGAACTCAAGCTGGTCAAGCTCGAACGCGTCGGCGCGCAAACCGCGTTCACCGCCACCGGCGACTACCGCGAGACCGACTACGCCGACCTCGGCGACATGGAACTCGACCCGTTCGCCGCCGCCTATCTCAAGCGCAACGGCCACGCGCATTGACGTGGGAGGGACTTCAGTCCCGATGCCTTCCGCCCGGATCGCTTCGCCGCATCGGACCGAAAAGCTTCGGGGCTGAAGCCCCTCCTACGGAGGAGCGGCTTTTGTGGGAGGGGCTTCAGCCCCGACGCTTTCCGCTCAGATCGCCACGCGCCCCAACGCTCAAACACCAGCCAGCGCCTCAATCTGCGCATCCAACCGGCAGAAGTAAACCTGCGTATCGTACCTGCGCCCCTCGCGCTCGAACGCCGCGAACTCCGCCGGCGCGAAATCATCGGCGACCAGGAACTCGCGCAGCTTGTGCTGTGCGTAATCGACGGTTTCATCGGCCATTCCCAGGCTCACCGCGGCAGCGGACTCGATCATCTCGTCCTGTTCCGCCCGCGCCAGGACGATACAGGCCGCGGACGCCGACGCCTTGCGCAAGCCCGTCGCACGAAGCTCTTCGCTAGCCGCGTCCGATTCGGCCGAAGCCAACGCACGCAACGCCGCCAGCATCGCCTCGGCGCCGATCCGATCGAACCACAAGGTCAGTTCGTCGGCGCTGTGGGGACCGAACCGGTAGACGATCATGGCGCTGCCCACATGGCGGCCGCTTCCGCGTCGCCGTTGGCGTCCAGATCGCCCTCCACGAACAACGGGATCGCCAGATCGCCCAACACGGCGAACACCTCGTCGTAATGTCCGGCCGCATGCTCGCGCGGAAAGTTCGCATGCGACGACCACGCCGGCACGAACCATTCCAGGCGCCAGAACAGCTCCGCGGTCTCGCGATCCAGCCACGGCGCATTCGCACGTGCCGCCAGATACGCCCGCATCGCCCGCCGCAGGCGCCCGAACGCCGGACGATCCCATTGCAGATCGCAGCGCAGGCGCAGCACGAAACCATCGTCGGCCAGCGACTCATCGAGCAACGCCTGACGCGTCCGCGCCTCGGCCGGCGAACACGCCGGCGCTTGCACCGCAGCTACCTGCTCCGCGTTCGAGTCAGTCAAATGCACCGACTCGCCGGCAAACAACCGATAGGCCATGTCGTGCAGTTGCTCGCAGCCTTGCTCATACACCGACACCGCATGCTGGAGCCCAAACCCAGCGCGCCGGCCGCACCGCCGCGCCTCGCGCTCGGGCAACCAGAACGCCTCCCCGATCTCGCGCGGGAACCGCTCGCGGTCGCGCGGCGACTGCAGATAGCGCCGCTGCGCGGCGAGCAGGCGTTGCAACGCAGCCTTATCCCACACTTGGTCGTGCAGGCGCGGGACGAAGCCGGCCTCCGAAAAGTACTCGTCCAGCAAGGCCCGCTTAGGGTCATCGGGCTGCGAACTGGTTTCCGAGGTAGGCTCCATAGATCCCATTTTTCTGACTGCCGGCGTCATCACTGATGCTGACGGCACTTATATCGCGCATTCCAGCGAGCGCAAATGAAATTTGCGCCGCGCAGGTATTGAGTTACAACGTCCCGTACCGCCTCTGTACGGCGCCAAGAACGCCCCTCCAACACCGAGCAGGCCTACCGCACCTACCGCCTTTGCCGCGGTCCTGGCCCTATCGCTGTCAGCTGGCGCCCACCCACCATTTCCCAACGCAACCTGGCGGCAACCAAGCCCCGGCAACCCGGAACATCGGCAGTAACGTCCAGCCGGCGATCAACGAATCTCCCTGAATCGCGATTACATCAAGCACGCTGCTACAACTGTTGAAATCCCTTTCAAGCGAAAAACGATACACCCTGAACTGCTGGCGGCGGCCTGAAAAACCTGGGCGATACGATTCGAGCCACCCTCGCTATTCGCCGAAAAGAAAGGCCGTGGCAGTTACACGCAGCATTTTCGCGCAATAAGTGTGACTTTGTTCATTCAGCGCCGCATGGACCACCTTGACAAAAATTTGTTTCTGGAGGCATTTCACATTTTTTTATTTTAGTCCCCCTGACGATGGAAGATGGGGAGGAAGCTACTTATAACCGCGCGCTTTGTAGACAAACCCCTCAGCCCCACAGTAAGTACATCCGCGCTGATCCTTGGCATGGCAATGCCTTCGCTGTTTCAACTTCTCGGCAACCCAGTTCGATTTCAAGGATGAGGACTTCGTATGTCAGTCAAGACTGGCCCGACCGATCCGGGCGGCTCGCCGCTTATCGATAGCGGCATAACGCCTTCCGATGGGCAGACCGCCCTTTTCAAGGAACTCGACAACACTATCCACGACAGCAAGACATCGCTCGCACGTGAGTTGGAGGGACTTGCGCGCGCATCGCCGTCCATCCCAGACGTCGACGACGCTCTCGACATGACCGCTCAGTTGGCTCAGGCCACCGGCGGTGAGGACATCGCCAAGATCGCAAGGGGCGTCCAGTCCGCCACGCAGATTGCTCAATCCGTAGCCAGTGACGATCTCGGCTCCGCATTCACCGATGGAGTGCAATTGGCGGGCATGTCCGATCCTCGCATCGGACAGTTTGCCCAGGCGGCGAAATCGCTACCGCAGGCCACGGCATTGCTGGAGAAGTTCCAGCCGTCGTCAGGCCTGGGACCCACACCAGGGTTCAATCCGAATGGGGAGATGCCTAGGTTCGTGGACGACCATCCATTGACTGGCAGCACGCTAGCCGATGCCACCTCTCCGAGCCTCAACTACGCCCCACCCGTCGCCCGCCAGTTGTTGGAAGAAGCTGGCCAGGCGATCTCGGGCCAGTTGGAGGACGCTACCCGTCTCATGCGTCTGGTATCGCCGCTGTCGGGCGACAAGCGGCTTTACATCTCCTCCCTCAGCGGCAGCGCCGCGCTCTCGGACCTGAGCAGCTATCAGCTTCAGCTTCTCTCTCTGAACGCTGCGATCGATCTGAAGGACGTCATTTCGCAGAATCTGACCGTTATGTTCAAGCTGGATGACGGGACCGAGCATCCTCTCAACGGTTATGTGGCCAGCTTCGGTTTCTCTCGTACCGATGGGGGGCTAGCGGTCTATTCCGCTGAATTGGTTCCTTGGTTGTGGTATCTCGGCAAGCGCCGCAATAGCCGAATCTTCCAGGACGTCAACGTCATCGATGTTGCCGAGCAGATCTTTAGAGACTATGGCAGCCTCCCCGACTACGAGCTTCGCGTCTTCAAGAAGCCCCCGCCGCAGAACTACATCGTTCAGTACAACGAGAGCGACCTAAATTTCGTCAGCCGCCTGCTCGAGCAGTTCGGCCTGTTCTATTACTTCGAGCATCGCCCCGATGGTCACAAACTCATCATCTGCGACGACTCCACGCATGCGCAAGCCTGCCCAGCGCAGACACACCAGCCATTAGTGCATTTCAACGACGGCGGCCATCCCTCCGAGCAGGATGAACTGACCGCACTGTCAGCCGTGCGTACCGTCCAGATCGGCTCGGTCGCAATGAACACCTACGACTTCAAGGACCCTATCGGGCGCCGCGCCGTCGAGCAGACGACGGTTACCCAGCAAGGAGCGGTTCCGACTCTCCAGGATTACGACGGCATGCCTGCGTTTGCGTACCGCGACATCGAGGACGGCAATCGCGAAGCGAAGCTGCGCATGGAAGCCTACGAGTGGCAATCCAAGCTGTTCATGGGGCAATCCCACTGTCGCAGCATGGTGGTTGGGCATACGTTCAAGATCGCGGATCACCATTGGTTCGATCCTTCTGACGAGCAAAGCAGCGATTTCCTGCTGGTCGGCGCGCAAATCGATGCGCGGAACAACTTCGGTCAGGAACAGGGCGATGTCTTCAGCAACACCCTGACCCTTATCCGACGCAAAATCCCTTATCGGCCCGTCCGACATCACACCAAGCCCATCATGCCCGGCCCGCAGTCCGCGAGCGTCGTCGGCCCGAAAGGGGAAGAGATCCATACCGACAAGTTCGGACGGATCAAAGTCCAGTTCCCATGGGATCGATACGGTAAGTTCGATGACGCCAGTTCGTGCTGGATCAGGGTATCCCAGCCCTGGGCGGGTCGAGGGTGGGGCACCATCGCAATCCCCCGTATTGGCCAAGAAGTCATCATCAGCTTCCTCGAGGGCGACCCGGACCGGCCGGTATGCATCGGCAGATTGTTCAACGCAGAACAAACGCCGCCACGGGGTCTGCCTGACTCGGCCCACACGATGGGATTCATTAGCAACTCCACACCGGGCGGTGGCGGTCAGTGCCGCATGTTGATCAAAGATGCCGCCGGCCAGGAACTGATCGATCTGTTTTCGCAACGCGACATGGCGGTCGAGACCCTCCGCAATCAGGACACAATCGTTCGAGGCCCGAAACAGACCAATACAGTCACGAAAGGCTTCCAGACCAACACCGTCAAGCAATACATCGCCACCAAGGCCGAGGCCGCGCACGTCGCAACGACTGCACACACCTACATGCAACTCGTCGCCGAAACGCAATACTTCTCGGCCACCGCCAAGACCGCCATCGGCCTGACTGCCGAGACGGAGGGCTTGGCGGCGCAGGCCAAGAAACGGGTCTACGTCCAGTCGCAGACTGAGCACGTCCTGATCAAGGGTAAGACTGCAGTCAGATTGGAAGCGGGAGGAGCCAGTCTGGAGTTACGCGAGGACGGTACGGTCCTCCTCAACGGGACGATCGTCCAGATCGTGGGAAGCACCTCTATCGATCTGAATCCGTAAGGAGTGTCGCGCATGAAGACCTATCATCTTCACGAGGGCACCGTTGTCATTCCAGACGGATGGCGCGATCAAACGATGAACGTGTTCCGCCTGCCGGGCAAGAATGGAGGCAAAGAGGCGGCCATCATCATCACCCGTGACTACGAGACAGCGCTCGAATCTCCGCTGGAGTATGCCGATGCGCAGCAGGAAGCGGCCAGGAAGGCGTTTGCAGGCTTCAAGCCATTGGGCCGAAGCGAGGCGGTCCTTGGAGGCCAGCCAGCCGCCGTGGTCGACTATCAATGGCGCGCTAACGGCACCGTCATGTTGCGCCAGCGCCAAGTCTATGTCCGGCATCAGGGGGCGATGCTGACGGTGACCTTGTCGGGCGTGGTGTCCGAATTCCAGAACCTGGAACCGGCATGGGAACAGGTGATGGCCTCGTTTCAACTCTTGGACCGTAATGACGAGCCTGACGTGGCGCCGCCTTCAGCTGCGCTCTCACTGCCGTTCGTGTTCGCCCTATCAACCGCAGAGCGTCACCTCCACGTCTATGAGGATGAAGCAGATGCCTGCCGGCAGGTCGATGCTTTCGAGGTCGAGGACGGTGGCTGGGTATTTTTCTCATCTACGGGGCGCCCGTTAACCGTCAGCTTTCTCGCCAAGAACCGTCGGGGCATGTTTAGCCAAGAGAGCGGGAAGTACATGCTGTCGCCCGATATCGCGGGCGTCGCACTGCCGCTGCAGCAACGGCTTCGCGGTGCGACGCTCGTCAAACCGCTAGCGCCGCTGGAAACAATGAATAGTGTCGAAGTTCAATTGGCCGCGGCAGGACTGAGTCAGGGAGTACGAGGGCCCGCGTCGTGACCGGGGCCGAAGCGGGACTGCGGGCAGCACGCTTGGGCGACGAGACCGTACATGGATTCGGTCTACTGGGAATGGTGGCCGGCGCAATCGTGGGTGCAGCAATCGGCGTTGCGATTGTGGCGGCTGGCATCGCCACCGGTGGCCTGGCCATCGTCGCAATCGTCGGCGGCTGCATCGCCGGCGGAGGCTTGGCAATGGGGGCGCTGGTACGAGGCATTTCCAAGGTAGCAGACCTACCTGGTCCGACCACAGGCTTCCTTGCCGCTGCAGCCCCACCGAGTCGGGTAACGGTCAATAACCGCCTCGCATTACGGGCAGGCCTGGATTTCTCCTCTGGTTGTAGCGGAGCGCCATTCAATCACTTCGCCATACCGGGCCCGCTACTCATCGCGGAAGGCTCCGAAACGGTAACTATTAATGGAAGACCCATGGCCAGGACCAGCATGAAACTGGTCTGTGGCGCGAAGATAAAAAATGGAAGCAACGACGTAACCGTAGGCGGCCCTACGATCAGGGTAGTGGCGGTTAACGATAACGAGGAGATGTTCGAGAACGCACTGGAGATACTGGGCTGGGTGTCTCTTGGGGCTGGTTTGCTTGGAGCACTGGCGGCAGGTGCCGGCGCGACCATCCTGTTCCTCGGGGTAACGGGAGGGCTCAACCTTGCACTAGGGGAGCTTCATACATGGGGCGAGTCGCTTGGCCCCGGCTACGGCGACATCTTCGCGGGAATCGCAGGGCTCGGCCTTCTCGGCCTAGGCGCTAGAGGGGCAAGAACCCCTGCGGGTCGAAATGCCATCGATGTACTTAACCGCACGAAAATAGAGGTTCGGCCGGGCACCTTGGGCATGAACGGCGGGAATGTCCGTGTCAAGCTCACACCCAAACCCGGCGCCTCGGAAGGCGTTTCACCTCAAGGTGGATCTACTTACAAAGCAAGACTTGACCAAACTCCCGTCAAGAATGGGCAATGGTCTGGGAAGCGCGGTGAATCGAAATGGAAGCCAAATGATCCGGAGGTGACCCCTTACCTGAAAGATTCGGGTGTCGATGGGATCAACTACAGCAATGCACAACCTGACTTTGCGCCCGTCGCCAAAGGGCAAGTTGAAATTCCCAACATGACAACCAATCGATCTAAAAACTTCCGCGCGGCAGATGAGGCTCTCGCGAAGGAATGGGGAGTAAGCCCTAAGGAAGTTGCGAAGTGGCGCGATCAGAATAGTTATACTTGGCATGAACAGCCAGATCTCGTCACGATGCAGCTAATGCCGTCGAAGGTAAACGGAAAGCTCGGACATCTTGGCGGCGTTGGCGAAATCAAAGCCGGCAAAGTCAAGCCATAAATTGGAGCAGAGCAATGATGACCCGGGATCCTGTTTTAGGGGAAGTATCATTTAGCGACGAAAGCGGCTGGGTCGGCTCCTACACATACCGTTTCTGCGGGCGCAATGTAACGGTCCCCATGGAGCTTGGCGGCTATGATGGCGAAGAAATCGATCCCATCCAAAGGACTGCATTCATCCGATTTGACGAAAGAAAGAATGAACTTCTCGCTGACGCCGAAGAAGCCATCTTTAATTACTACAGCGAACTCTTGCCGGATCTGAGAGAGCAGTTCGGGGAAAGTGCCGACGAGTACGCTCCCGCCATCTCCGAAAAAGCAAATATTGCTGAATTAGTGACACCAACTTCCATACTCGTAAAACAGCCCCTGACCTCGGACGACCGAATCATTGGGCTTCTCTATGATTGCAGATGGGATCCAAGCCTGGGCTTGGCTGTCAAGTTCGTAAATGAGATGATCGATGAAGTTGGCCCACAAGATATAGTTCTGTAGCGGCAAAGCATCTCAATCGCAAGAACCGTTCGCCTGATCAATTTCTGTCAACCGCGTAGCGGCGTCTGCAACAAGAAAATGTCCCTAGCCATATTCCTAGCCACCTCCTTGCATTGTCATTCGCGGCAGGAGGGCCCAAGCAACGCTTGCGCTTTTTCCTTTGCGCAGTGCAAACGAGTGTGACCTTGACGACGCTGCAGGAACGCTTGGCCAAGCTAATAACCCGAGGCATTACGGACACGCAGAGATCGAACCCATGCCACCAAGGGGATGCACTGAAAAAGCGGGATTTGATCTTCTGCGTGGCTTTGCGCCCAGGCTTTAGCTAGATATGAAACCAGGTCCCTTTGAGGATGGGGATAGCCCAGCAAGTCGAGGTAAGCACAATGCATTTATCGAGAGAAGCGTATGCGTCGGAACTTGTTCGATTTCGCTCCACTGGGAACATCGCCATCACCGAGAGCGAGATCGATAGCGCTTTCGATGTCCCGAATGAGTGGCGTGATGCAGTGGCCGATGCTGGCCGGGGCCAGGCCTTGCTCGACCTTTGGGGGCCGTTGCTCAAACGTCTTCCGAATGTAGAAAGCTTCCTCACCGTGAACTTGCAGCAACCCGCCATTCTCAATGAGGACGGCGGCGACGTTCTTCTGCTGTATCCCTACACCATTGACGATGGAGACGACCTCAGTTTCTTTCGGGGACATTTACCACTGGAAGGATCGATCATCCCGAGCGACATGCCACTTTGGAATATTCTTCCGGGCGATCTTCAGTACTTTTATCAGCGGATTCATAACGGCTGGACCTTCTTTCCGGCGAACTCGATGGGGCCTTTGCCCATTGGAGATTTCGAGCTTCTTTCGAAAAAGCTGGACTTTGAGGAAGATGAGCTTCGACAAATGCCCATCGATCCGGAGCAAGTGTTGCCGGTCTTTCATAATGGAGCGGGCGATTATTTGTGTCTCGACCTTTCCAGGAGCCAGGGAGACGGCGCCGCTGCCGGTTTGATTTGGTGGCATGAAAACCCGGTCGAGCTGGAAGTTGTAGATTTCTGGGGCGTCATGGATGCCTGGATCGGAATATTTCTTGAAGAAGCTGATCGGCGGACTTGATACGTCGCCGGTTGAGACATTCGATGTAAGCGTTCCAATCAGTTTTGCCGGGCTGGACGTACCGACTCGCCATACCGCCGACCTCGCCCTTTGCGCGAATGCCTCGCCCAAAAAATTCGATACAGTGTCCGTGCGAAGCACACGCACTGATGCAGATCGACTGTGGGCCGCTGCAACTCCGGGCCAAACACTCACAGGCGGCATCTTGTTCAAATAAGAACCGCGGGGAGACGAGCTCCACCGCGGTTCTCAAAATTCATCAACCGACGCTAGCGAACGATTCGTTACTTAGCCGCCCGCTCCCCCGCACTCTCATCCCGCGCCGCCCGAAACTCCGAATCCTCCGCCCAATTCGGCCACCGTGTCGAATTCGCGAGGTCGCTGCCGAGCGTGTAGAGAATCTGCAGATCCCGCGCCATCCCGGTGAAGTTCCAGCTGGCTTCCCACTGGTCCGCCGGCTGGTGGTAGCGATCCTTCACGTAGGCCTCGCCCTCCGCCTTGCCTGCGGCGAGGCCGCCGTCGACCTTGTCCTCGCCCGAGCCGAACGACACCGCCGGGACGCCGCGCTTGGCGAAGGGGAAGTGGTCGGAGCGGAAGAAGTGGCCGGCCTCGGGCTTGGGGTCGGGCGCGTAGGTGACGTTCCACTTCTGCGCGGTGGCGATCAGTTCGTCCAGCAGTTCCTGCTTGGCGCTGCCGGAGGTGGTGAAGTCGCGCGCGGGGCCGGTGGGGTCGAGGGCGTCGGTGTTGATGACGGCCACCGTCTTGGCCAGCGGGTACAGCGGCTTGGCGCTGTAGTACTCGGAGCCGAGCAGGCCCTTTTCTTCGGCGGTCACCGCCAGGAACACGACCGAGCGCTGCGGCTTCTTGGCCTTGGCGAAGGTGCGGCCCATTTCGATTAGGGCGGCGGTGCCGGTGGCGTTGTCGACGGCGCCGTTGTAGATGGTGTCGCCCTTGGCGTCCGGCTGGCCGACGCCGAGGTGGTCCCAGTGGGCGCTGTAGATGACGGTTTCGTCGGGGCGCTTGCTGCCGTCGACGCGGCCGACGACGTTCTGCGAGGTGATCACTTCGCTGTCGACGGCGTAGTTGGCCGAGAAGCTGATGTTCTTCAGCGTCACCGGCTTGAACTCGCGGGTCTGGGCCTGTTGCTTGAGTTTTTCGAAGTCCAGGCCGGCGCTCTTGAACAGGGCGACGGCGGTGTCGCGCTGGATCCAGCCTTCCAGGGTCGGGTGGGTCGCGCGCGGGTTGTCGCGGACCACGTCGAACATGGTGTTGGTGTTGGAGTTCTTGACCGTGGCCCAGCCGTAGGAGGCCGGGTCGGTCTCGTGCACGATCAGCAGGCCGAGCGCGCCGCGGCGGGCGGCTTCTTCGTACTTGTAGGTCCAGCGGCCGTAGTAGGTCATGGCCTTGCCGCCGAAGTCGCCGCTGCCGGTCTCGAAGTCCGGGTCGTTGATCAGCACGACCGCGATCTTGCCCTTGAGGTCGACGCCCTTGAAGTCGTCCCACTGGCGCTCCGGCGCGCTGACGCCGTAGCCGGCGAACACCAGCAGGGCGTTCTTGATGGCGACGGTCTTGGAGCCGTCGAGCGCGGCGCGCACGGCGATCTCGTTGCCCTGGGTCAGCGGGCGGGCCTTCTTCTTGATCGAGTACGACAGGGTCGGGGTGCCGGCGATCTGCGAGCGCAGCAGCGGTACGGCCTGGGTCCACAGGCGCTTGCCGTCCTTGAGGTCGCCGCCGGGCTGGACGCCGGCCGCCTTGAACTGGGCGACCAGGTAATCGATGGTCTTGGTCTCGCCCTCGGTGGCGGGGCCGCGGCCCTGGAACTCGTCGGAGGACAGCGTCTTCACTTCCTCGGACAGGCGCTTGGTGTCGAAGGTCGGGGCCTTCGGCGCTTTCGGCGCCTTGGCCGGCTTGGCGGCGTAGGCGGGCATCGACAGGATCGCGGCGCAAAGCACCGCCAGCGGAGTGGCGCTCAATTTCATAGGTGGGGCCCCAGGGGTGGTCGGCCGATACTAGCCAGGGTCGCGTGACGGGTCTATTGGTTCTTGGGATGGGGTTCGCGGGGACGGCGGAAGCGCCTGCAGGCGCGGCGCGGGCCGCGGCCGCGGGGGTGCGGCGGGTGGCGGCAGGCGCGATCGTGCGGCGATTTTCGCGGGGGGCATCGGGATTGATGGCGGCGCCGGTGTTTGCGGTGGCGCGGTCGCGGCTTGCGCCGCTCCTACAGGGGTAAGCGCGGCTGCGTCACCTCTTGTGGGGAACGGCCCCGGCTGTTGTGGGAGGGCCTTCAGGCCCGATGCCTTTCGCTCAGGTCGCGGCGATCAGAGCGTCGGGCCTGAAGGCCCTCCCACAAGAGCAGTTGCCTGGGCGTTGGATCAGGCGCTGCGCAGGGCACGCGCCGGCGTCGGCGCGCTGTCGGGCAGCTCTTCGATCATGCGGCCGAACGCGGCCACCGCGGGGGTGCAGGCGCCGGGGCGGCGCAGCAGGACGAATTCGGCCGGCGGCAGTTTCGGCAGGCCGTAGTGGCCGTCGACGATGCGCATGCCCGCTTCGACGTCGTCTTCGATCATCACGGTGATGCCCAGGCCGGCGGCGACGGCGGCGAGCAGGCCTTGCTGGCTCGGCGAGGTGAACACGACATGCCAGTCCACGCCGGTGCCGTCGAGCGCGGACACGCCGATGTGGCGGTTGACGCAGGGCGACGGGAAGAACGCGAACGGCAGCGAGCGGCCGGGGGCGACGTCGAAGTGGTCGGCGGCGACCCAGACGAAGCGCGTGCGCCGCAGCACCTGTTCGCCGTTGCGGCCGGGCAGGCCGATGACCACGGCGATATCGAGTTCGTCGTTGTCGACCATCTGCCGCAGGTCCATGCTCATGCTGACGTTGACGTCCATGCGCACGTTCGGGAACGCGCAGGCGAACTGGCGCAGCAGGCCGGGCAGGCGGTCGCCGATGAAGTTCTCGGGCACGCCGAAGCGCACGCTGCCGGCGATCGGCGAGGGCTGGAAGCGGCGCGACAGCGCTTCGAGCGAGTGCAGGATCTGTTGCGCGTGACGCAGGAAGTCTTCGCCGTCTTCGGTGAGCGTCAGCCGGCGCGTGGTGCGGTGGAGCAAGGCGCGGCCGACCTGGTCTTCCAGGCGGCGGATCTGGTGGCTGATCGCCGATTGGGTCAGGTGCAGGCGCTCGCCGGCGCGGGTGAAGCCGCCGGTTTCGACGACGGCGACGAAGGTGCGCAGCAGGGTCGGGTCGAAGTCCACGCACGCGCCTCGCGATTGATGATGGCCGTTGATGGATTCTACAAAATCAAATCATTTCCCTCATGAGTGGTGGGGGAACACAATGGCTTCGCTGCCGGGACGCTGCGCCGCGCGCTGCGGCGGCCGGCCATCGCGGCCGCCGGTTCGCGCGCCGCCGCCGCGCCACCGCCACGACGCTGGCCGCAGCCTTGCGCAAGGCTGAGGCCGCGCCGCGCCCTTCCGCCCCGCCCTGCCCCACACGCGAAGCCCGCGGGCCCGCGGCGCGTCCGCTCGCCCGCGCTTCGCCGAATCTTGCCAACGGATGTCCCCATGACTTTGTCCGCCTCGACACGAAACGCGCTCGCCCTCGGCGCGATCAGCCTGGCCGCGCTGATGTTCGGCCTGGAGATCTCCAGCGTGCCGGTGATCCTGCCGACCCTGGAAAAACAATTGCACGGCAGCCTGCGCGACCTGCAGTGGGTGATGAACGCCTACACCCTGGCCTGCACCACGGTGCTGATGGCCGCGGGCACCTTCGCCGACCGCTACGGGCGGCGGCGCGTGTTCGTGATCAGCACCATCGCGTTCGGCCTGACTTCGCTGCTGTGCGGGCTGGCGGCGAACATGCCGGTGCTGATCGCCGGGCGGTTCCTGCAGGGCCTGGCCGGCGGCGCGATGCTGACCAGCCAGTTCGCGATCCTCTCGCACCAGTTCCGCGAAGGCCGCGAGCGCAGCCGCGCGTTCGCGGTGTTCGGCATCGTGTTCGGCTTCGGCCTGGGGTTCGGGCCGATCATCGGCGGCGGCATCGTCGCGCTGTCGAGTTGGCCGTGGGTGTTCCTGGTGCACGCGCCGCTGGCGGCGCTGACCTGGGCGATGGTGATGGCCGGCGCGCAGGAATCGCGCGAGGCGCAAAGCCACCGGCTCGACGTCGCCGGGCTGGCGACCTTGTCGCTGGCGGTGCTCGGGCTGACCTTCTACATCACCCAGGCGCCGGAGACGGGGTATGCCGACACGATGCTGCTCGGCGTACTCGCCGCGGCGGTGGCCGGGCTGGCCGCGTTCGTGCGCGTCGAGCGGCGCCATCCGCATCCGATGTTCGAGTTCGGCGTGTTCCGCATCCGCGCGTTCTCCGGCGCGATCATGGGCTCGATCGGGATGAACTTCAGCTTCTGGCCGCTGATGATCTACCTGCCGATCTACTTCCAGAGCGCGCTGGGCTACGACGCGGTCGCGGCCGGCGGCGCGCTGCTGGCCTACACCGTGCCGACGCTGGCGATGCCGCCGCTGGCCGAGCGCTGGGCGCAGCGCTACGGCGCCGGACGGGTGATTCCGCTGGGGCTGGCGATGATCGGGCTCGGGTTCATGGCGATGTACCTGGGCAGCCTGCCGGCCGGCGCGAGCTGGAAGACGCTGTTGCCGGGCGCGGTGCTGTCGGGGATCGGGCTGGGGCTGACCAACACCTTGGTCAGCAACACCACCACCGGATCGGTGCCGGCCTCGCGCACCGGCATGGCCTCGGGCATCGACATGAGCGCGCGCTTGATCACCTTGGCGATCAACATCGCGTTGATGGGCGTGATCCTGATCGCCGGGATCGCGTCCCACCTGCGCGGCGCGGTCGGCGCGGCGCTCGATGGCGCGCAGTTGCGCGCGCTGGCGGCGCGGATCGCGGTCGGCGACCTCGACGCCGCGCACGCGCTCGGGTTGGGCGGCGACGCGGGCGCGGTGGCGCATGCGGCGCTGGTCCACGGCTTCGCCTGGCTGTGGTGGTACGGCGGGTTCGGGGTGTTGCTGCTGGCGGCGTGCAGTTGGCGGTTGTTCGCGCAGCAGCGGCGTGCGCATGCGCGCGGCGAGGTGGTGCCGGTGGCGGCGGGGGTCAAGGCGCATTGACGTGGGGGCCTTGGGACCGCGGGGTTTTTCGGGTCGCGGCGATCGGAGCGGAGGGCATCGGGGCCGAAGGCCCTCCCACTCGGCGGTTGGCGGGTGTGACGGTGCTTGCGTCGTAGTCGGGGTGTCGCGGTCGCGGCTTGCGCCGCTCCTACAGTCGCTTGGTTGCGCGTCTGCTTCGCGTGGCGGCTGCGTACGCGAGCCGCGACCGCGCGGTTGCCGGTCGCGACGCAACATTCGCGCCCCATCGGCCAACATGGGCAAACTCGCGCCCGTCGCGCGCCCCGCCGCAAGGATTTCTTTTGCCTCCCGCGAGAATTCCTCGTTTGCGGCAGCGCGCGGGCGCTGCGAATAATCGGGGTTCGCCCCAAGGAGTTCCCCCAATGCAACGTCGCGATTTCCTCCAGTTCACCGGCGCCGCCCTGCTCGCCGGCGGCGCCGTCGCCAGTTTCGGCGCCGCCGCGCTGGGCCCGAAGCCGGCCGCCGCCGATGCCGCGTTGCGCGCGAAGCTGGCGGAACTGGAGAAACGCAGCGGCGGCCGCCTGGGCGTGTCGGCGCTCGACAGCGGCGACGGCCGCCGTTTCGATGTGCGCGGCGGCGAGCGCTTCGCCATGTGCAGCACCTTCAAGTTCCTGCTGTCGGCGGCGGTGCTGCACAAGGTCGACCGCGGCGATCTCGACCTGCAGCAGCGCATCGCGGTGCCGAAGTCGGCCTTGGTGCCGCACGCGCCGTTCACCGGCCCGCTCGCCGAGGCCGGCGGCGATGCCAGCGTCGCCCAGTTGTGCGAGGCGACCATGACCCTCAGCGACAACCCCGCCGCCAACCTGCTGCTGCCGCTGGTCGGCAATCCGGACGGGCTGACCCGCTTCCTGCGCGGCATCGGCGACCCGACCACGCGCCTGGACCGCAACGAACCCGAGCTCAACACCGCGATCCCGGGCGATCCGCGCGACACCACCTCGCCCAACGCGATGCTCGCCAGCATGCGCGCGCTGCTGCTCGGCGATGCGCTCAGCGCAGCCTCGCGCACGCAGCTCGCCGATTGGCTGATCGCCAACAAGACCGGCGACAAGCGCCTGCGCGCGGGCCTGCCGAAGGACTGGCGCATCGGCGACAAGACCGGCAGCGGCAACGGCACCACCAACGACATCGCCATCGTCTGGCCGAGCGGACGCAAGCCGGTGTTCATCGTTACCTACCTCACCCAGGCCACCGGCGAGGACGAACAGCGCAGCGCGATCCTGGCCGATGCCGCGCGCGCGTTGTTCGAACACTGGATCGGCGCGGCCTGAACGCGGCGCCGCCGTCCGCGCCGGCGCGCTGCGAGGAAATCTTTTGCCTGGGGCGAGAATTCTTCGTTTGTGGCCGCGCGGATCGCTTCGAATAATCCAGGCTCCTCACCGCAAGGAGCCGAACATGCAACGACGCAACTTCCTCCACAGCGCCCTCGCCCTGACCCTCGCCGCCGGCGCCGCGCCCTTCGCCGGCGTGCTGGCGGCGGGCCGCGCTTCCGGCCGCGACGCTGGCGACCCCGGCACCGACCGCGCCACGGCGCTGCGCGAGCGCCTGGCCGCGATCGAACAACGCAGCGGCGGGCGCCTGGGCGTGGCGGTGCTCGACACCGCCGATGGCCGCCACTGGTCGATGCGCGGCGACGAGCGCTTCGGCATGTGCAGCACCTACAAGCTGCCGCTGGTGGCCGCGGTGCTGCACAAGGCCGAACTCGGCCAGATCGACCTGAACGCGCGCATCGCCGTGCCGGCGGCCGCGTTGGTGCCCAACTCGCCGGCCACCGCGGCGCTGGCGCGCAGCGGCGGCAGCGCCAGCGTCGCGCGCCTGTGCGAAGCCTCGCTGACGGTCAGCGACAACACCGCCGCCAACCTGCTGCTGCCGCTGGTCGGCGATCCGGCCGGCCTGAACGGATTCCTGCGCGGCCTCGGCGATCCGGTCACCCAGGTGGAGCGCACGCCCGGCGCGCCGCTGCCCGGCGGCGACGCGCGCGACGTGACCACGCCCGACGCGATGCTCGCCACCATGCGCGCGGTGTTGCTCGGCGATGCGTTGAACGCCGCTTCGCGCCAACGCCTGAGCGATTGGCTGCTCGCCGCCACCACCGGCCCGCGCCGTTTGCGCGCGGGCCTGCCGCAAGGCTGGCGCGTGGGCCACAAGACCGGCACCAGCCGCGACAGCGCCAACGACATCGCCATCGTCTGGCCGGGCCGGCGCGCGCCGGTGCTGATCGCCGGTTACTTCACCGGCGCCCGCGGCGACGACGCCTCGCGCGACGCGGTGCTGGCCGATGCGGCGCGCGCGTTGGCCACGCACTGGATCGGCGCGGCCTGAGCGACGTTGCGGCCATGCGGCGGCGCGGCGGCGCGACACTGCGCCGCCGCAACCCGGCGCGCAGCGCGGATGCGCGCCGCGCTGGCATAGAATCGGGCGCTTGAGCGCGCCGCGCCCGCAGCGCGGCGCGCGCCACGAGGAACCGCATGTCCCGCAAGCCCTGGATCCTGCTCGCCGTCGGCGTCACCGCGCTCGCGCTCGCCGCGACTTTCGTATTCGAACCCAGGCCCGGCGCGTTGCTCGCGCCCAAGCCGGCACCGCCGCCGACCGCGTTCGGCTGGAGTTCGCAGGTGGAATGGATCGCTGGCGACGGCGTGCGCGGGCTGCGCAACGGCGCCAAGGCGCAGGCGCGCTTCGACGATCCCTACGGCCTGGTGCGCACCGGCGACGGCACGCTCTACATCGCCGATGCCGGCGACAACAACCGCATCCGCATGGTTACGGCCGACGGACGCGTGGCCACGGTGGCCGGTTCCAAGGAAGGCTTCGTCGACGGCTCGGGCCTGTCCGCCGCGTTCGATACGCCCTCGGGGCTGGCGCTGGACGGCGACGGCAATCTGTACGTGGCCGACACCGGCAACCACGCGATCCGCAAGATTTCCCGGCAGGGCGTGGTCAGCACGCTGGCCGGCGACGGCACGCCCGGCTATCGCGACGGCCCCGGCGCGCAGGCGCAGTTCGACGGGCCGATGGGCGTGGCGGTGAGCCGGCGCGGGCGGGTGTTCGTCGCCGATACCTACAACGACCGCATCCGCGTGATCGAGCCCGACGGCAGCGTCGGCACGCTGGCCGGCAACGGCCGGCCGGGCTTCGCCGACGGCGCCGCGGCGATCGCCCAGTTCGACACGCCCACCGCGCTGGCGCTGGATGCGCGCGGCGTGCTGTGGGTCGCCGATACGCGCAACAAGGCGCTGCGCCGGGTCGAGCCCGACGGCGATGTCGCGACCCTGGCGCTGGCGCCGGGCGAGTTGAATCAAAGCCCTCTGGTGCGGCCGGCGGCGCTGGCGATCACCCACGACGGTTGGTTCTATGTCGCCGACCAGGCGCTCGGCGGCGTGCTGCAGATCCGCCCCGACGGCCAGTGGGCGCTGATCAGCGGCGGCACCCAGGACCAGCGCCTGTCGCGTCCCGCCGGTCTGGCGCTGGCCGGCGACGGATCGCTGTACCTCAACGACGCCAACGGCCATCGCGTGCACCGCATCGCGACCGCCGCGCCGGCGGTGGCGCCGCCGGCCAACGGCCCGGTCGGCCCGGCCGCGGACGACCCGCTGCCCGACACCGCAGGCCGCTGGCCGCTGAAGCCGCAGGACGGCTGGCACGAAGTGGTCGGCACGCTCGGCGAGGTGCGCGGCGACGGCCGCGGCGAAAGCCGCCATCACCTGCACGGCGGCCTCGACATCCGCGGCGACATCGGCCAGCCGGTGCTGGCCATCGCCGACGCCAAGGTCTCCGCGCCGGTGGCGTCGTGGGGCTTCGGCGGTCTCGGCGAAGGCGCCGAACTCGGCCGGCTGGCCTACATCCACATGCGCGTGGGCCGCAACGCGCAGGGCGAGCCGCTCGACACCGACCGCTTCCAGCCGGTCTACGGCGACGATGGCGCGCTCGAACGCATGCGCCTGCGCCGCGGCACCCGTTTCGCCGTCGGCGACACGCTGGGCACGATCAACCCGATGGCGCACGTGCACCTGAGCCTGGGCCCGAGCGGCTTCGAGCGCAACGCGATCGCGCTGGACTTCGTCGGCTATGCCGACCACGTGCCGCCGCGGCTGGAGCGCATCGAGTTGATCGACGCGCTCGGCCAGCCGCTGAAGGACAAGCGCGAGGGCCGCCTGATCGTGTCGCGCGCGCTGTCGGGGCTGCAGATCGTGGCCGAGGGCTGGGACCAGGTCGACGACAATCTGCCGCGGCGGCGGCTGGGGCTGTATGCGCTGGGTTATCAGTGGCTCGATGCGCAGGGCGCGCCGCTGCCGGGCTACGAGAGCCCGCGCATGAACATCGAGTTCGACCGCTTGCCGCCGGACGATGCGACCCAGACGATCTACGCGCCCGGCAGCGGCATCACCGTGCACGGCAGCGCGATCACCCGTTTTCGCTATGTGCTCAGCAATGCGGTGCGCGGCGGCCGGGTGAACGAAGGGCTGTGGCTGCCGGGCGAGTTCGCGGCCGGCGACTACACCTTGCGGGTGGTGGCGCGCGATTACAGCGGCAACGAGGCGGTGGGGCGACGGGATCTGGCGATCCGGGTGCAGTGATTCGTTCGCGAACGCGCGATCGGCAAGGGCACGATCAAGAGGAGTTCCGGCTTTCGCCGGAATGACGGTGTGTTGGGAGGGTCCGGATCGAAGCTTCGGTTCGAGATTCCGAATCGAAGTTTCGGATCGCGGTTCCGCGTGGTTGGCGCAACGAGGTTCGCGGCTGCGGATCGGCAATACCGGATTCGCGATGCGGCGCCGGGCCCGGCGCCGAGGCTCAGCCCGACAAGGTCCAGGCGAACACGAAGTAGTGCCGGTCGGTCTCGACCAGCGCGGCCACGTCGTTGAACTGCTGATACATGCGCAGGCCGCGGCGCCAGCCCTCGGGCTCGCGCACGAACGCGGGCAGCGGCGCGCGCAGCATCGCCGCGTACTCGCCGACGATGCGCGCGAAGACCGCACGATCGATCGGTTGGCACAGTGCGGCCTCGATGTAGCGCGTCTCGCCCGGATGCGCTTGCGCGCCGTCCACGCGCGCACCGAAGCGCTCGCCCGCGCGCTGCGCGGCGATCCAGAAATGCAGCGGTTCGGCGAACGTCGCGCGCTCGCCGCGGACCACGCCGATGGCCTGCCCCGAGGCCGGCTGGGAGAAGTCGCCGGGGCCGAATTCCACGATGTCCAGCGCGCCTGCGGGCGCCGGCGGCGCCTGGCGCCAGTGTGCGATCAAATGACTGCGGTCGAACATTGCCTACTGCTCTGGTTACGGGCTTGCGCTGGCTGCGAGGGATGATCGCACGCCGGCTCCGGCCTGCGCGAGTTCGCGGCGACGCCGCGCTTCAGGTTGCGCGCCGTGCGCTCGGAAAAGCACAAGCGGTCACGCGGGAAACCGGCGATCGGCCCGGAAACGCAAAGTCGGCGCGGCGGGACATCGTGGCTGCGGGGCGGGAACGCGAGATCCGTCGAAGCATGGCGCTGAAGTCTGTGGATCCCCGCGTTCGCGGGGATGACGGTAGGCGAGGACGCGGCGAGTCCACCCGCGTGGTTTCCGCGAGGGCCAGAACCCGATTCGGTCGAAGCGCGATGCTGAAATCTTCGGCCCCGGCTTCGCGGGATCACGGCGGGCCAGGACGCGGCGACCCCACCCTGCGTCGTTCCCGCGAAGGCGAGAACCCAGGGCTGCATCGCGATGATCCTGTAGCGTGCCGGCTTGCGAGGTGTCCGCACGCACACGCGCCCAGGCGACGATCCGGCCAACATCGACATGGATTCCGGCCTTGCCGCAACGATGGCGCGGATCGTCCGCCGCACCACAACGCCGCTGCGCCGCGCCTACCCCATCCGCCGACGCCGCGGCGTTCGCGGCATGAAACGCTGCATGCGTTCGCGCCCCCTGTCGTCGCCCGCCCTGCGGGCTTACTGTCGTGTTCGCCGCAGCGCAGCCCCGTCCCCGCCCGAGGAAACCCGCATGACCGCATCGACCGTCCCCAGCGTCCACGCCCGCGGCGAATCCGCGCCCTACGCGGTCAGCTTCGTCGACGACGGCGAGCACCGCTGGCAGGCCGACGAACCGGCCGAGGTCGGCGGCGGCGACAGCGCGCCCTCGCCCGAACGCCTGCTGCTGTCGAGTCTGGGCGCGTGCACCGCGATCACCGTGCGCATGTACGCCGAGCGCAAGCAATGGCCGCTGGCGCAAGTGGAAGTGACGCTGCGCTTCAACCCCGCCGGCAAGCCCGCCGCCGGCACCGACATTGAGCGCGAGATCGTCCTGCGCGGCGAGCTCAGCGAAGAACAGCGCGAACGCCTGCTGCAGATCGCCAACGCCTGCCCGATCCACAAGGTGCTGACCGGCGAGGTGCGCATCGCCACGGCCCTGGCGGCCGGCGCGCAGGCGTGAGGCGCGGTTGACGCGGCACGGGCTTTCGCCCGCAGGCCGATGCGATCAGCCCCGATCGCGTCCGAGGCCCGGTCCGCGGCCGGGCGCTGGCCCGTTCAGCGGCACTGGTACTCGTCGGCGGAGTAGTCGCTTTCGATGCCGCGGTCGTCGGGGCTGCCGTCCTGGGCGTCGACCACCCGGCGGAAGATCACGTAGCCCACCGCGTGGGTGCCGGCGACGCAGGGACGCGGCAAGTCGTTGGGGGCGTAGAAGGTCTCGCTCGCCGACACGCCCTGGCCGTTGAGGGCGTAGCCGGCGAAGCGGCACGAGGACGGGTACTGGTAGCCCAGCACGCACACGCCGGTGGCTTCGACCGCGTCGGCCGCGGCCATCGCGGCGTTGAAGTTGGCGGCCCAGCCGGTGCCGGGATCGGCGACGCAGTCGCCCGAGGGCAGCGGCGTGGCGCCGCTCTGGCAACCGTTGGAGCCGTTGCCGCCGAGCGGGCCTTCGCTGAAGTACTGGTAGCGGCCGCTGTGGACCCAGTCGGCCGCGGCCGCCGGCAACGCCGCGGCGGCCAGCGCCAGGCCCCACATCGCCGCGATCGCCGCGGCCCGAGCCGACTTGCGCATGTTCATCCTTGCCGCTCCTGTCGTATGAATGCGCGGCGAGAGGTCGCCTGTGCAAGCGGCGCGAGAATAACGCAGGCATGCGAACGGCAGATTGCAGTTTCGGGCCGTCCGCTCATCTTCCGATCAGCTTCGCCGCGCCGGCCCGACGCCGCGCACGTTCGCGGCGCGCGCGATGCACGGCGGCCGCGCGACCGCGTTCAGTCTTCGTCCTTGAGCCGCTCGCCGGGCAGCAGCGGCAGCCGGCCGCCGTCGAGCGCGCCGCGAGTGGGCTCGCCGTCCTCGACCAGCAGGATCTCGCCGCTCTCGCCGTTCTTGAGGCCGCTGTCCACGCCGATCACCCGGCCGTCGAAGTAGCTGGCGATGTGGTGGTGGGTGGTGTGGCCGACGACGATGCGCGAGACGCCGAGCCTGGCGGCGATCGCATCGACCTGTTCGCGCTGCAGCGCCGGATCGGTGAAATAGCCGCGGTACCAGATCGGGCTGGTCTTGCCGTTGTACAGCGGCGACAGCTGCGGATCGTCCTGCCACACCGCCTTGGGCGTGCCGAGCGAGGCGCGGTACGCGGCGTTGCTGCGTTCGGTGTCGACGTCGCCGGCGAGGTAGTCGGGCGAGATGCCGCCGTGCACGAACAGCATGCCGCCGACGCGTGCGATGGCCTGGCGGGTGCGCAGCCACTGCCCGAGCACGCTGTCGGGGCCGTACAGCTGCGGGTAGGTCTCGCCCAGCGCCGCGGCGCTGCGCTGGTAGCCGGGATTGACGTAGCGCAGGTCGCCGCCGAGCGCCATCGCCTCGTGGTTGCCGATCAGGTAATGCACGCCGCCGCCGGCGTCGCGCGCCTGCTGTTCCAGCGAGTACAGCAACCACAGCGCCTGGTTGACCTTGGGGCCGCGGTCGAAGACGTCGCCGACCACGACCAGATGGCCGCGGCCGTAGCGCCAGCGCAGGTCGCGGCCGACGATGCCGTGGGCCTGCAGCAGCCGCACCAGCAGGTCGTACTGGCCGTGCACGTCCGACAGCGCCGCGATCCGCGCCACCGGCGCGTCCGCCGCATCGGCCTGCGGCTGCGCCGGCGCGCGCACCAGGATCGGCCGCTCGAAACCGCAGCGCGGCGGCACCCGCACCGGCCAGCGCGCGGCCGGGTAGCGGCGCTCGAGCACCTTGCCGGCGCAGACCCAGCGCGCGATCACGGCGCCCTCGGCGTAGCGGATGTAGGGGCCGTCGTCGAAGGCGGCTTCGGCGGCGGGCGCCGGCGGCGCGGCCGGCGGCGGCGCGGCGACCGCGCTGCCGAGGCAGGCGGCGTACAGCGCCAGGCCCAGGCGCCGGCGGCGGGCGGCGGGAACGGATGCGTCCAAGGGATCTCCGGTGCGGCGACGGACAGCGCCCGAGCTTGGCGCCTGGCGGGCCCGCGGACAAGTCCGTTTCCTGGCGGTTGCGCCGCGGCCTTGGCCGCGCGCAACGCAAAACGGGGCTCCGAAGAGCCCCGTTTTTCGCAAGCCCCGCCGCGGCCGGGCCGTTGCGGTCAACCCAGGCGCGCGATCACGGCCACTTGAGGTTGAGCGACACGCCGACCACGCGCGGCTCGTTGTACACCGCCGCCATGTAGTTCTCGATCACGCCCTTGAGGTTCTTCTCGTTGGTGATGTTGCGCGCGAACAGCGCCACTTCGTAGGCGCCGTAACCGCCGGTGTAGCCCACGCTCAGGCCGCCCTCGAAGTTGCCGCGCGAGTTGAACTCCTTGGAGTCGTACAGCACGAAGCTGGTGTAGCCCTGCTTGTTCCAGTCGGTGGCGACGAAGAACGCGCCGGCGTCGCTGACCGGGATGTCGTAGCGCGCGCCGAGACTGAGGTTGTACTTGGGCGCGTTCGGCAGCGGGTTGCCGTCGACCTGGGCGAACACGTTCGAGCCGATCTTGATGGTCGGATCGTTGACCGTGCACACCACCTGGCCGTTCAAGCCGCAGACCTGGGCGTAGACGCGCTTGTCCTGGATCTCGCTGTGCAGCCAGCTGGCGCCGGCGGTGATCGACAGGTTCGGAATCGGGCGCCAGTCCAGGTCGGCCTCGACGCCGTAGGCGCGGGCCTTGTCGGCGTTGAACAGCACGCCGTTGCCGTTGGAGTCGTTGCCGTTGAGCTGGATGTCGTCGACGGTGTAGGTGAACGCCGCCGCGTTCAGGCGCAGGCGGTTGTCGAACAGGCTCGACTTCACGCCGGCTTCCCACGACAGGATGGTTTCCGACTCGGCGGTGGTGAAGTCGGCGTTGAACACCGCCGAGCGGCCCTGGATGGTCGGGCCGCGGAAGCCGCGGGCGACGCGGCCGTAGACGCTGACCTGCGGGTTGATCTCGTACATCGCGCTGAGGTCCCAGCTCGGCGTGGTGTCGGCCATCTCCACGTCGCGGCGGCCCTTGTAGGTGGACACGCCGGCCGCGCTGTCGGCGGTCTTGAGCAGGCGGGTGCGCTTGCTGTCGCGGGTCTCGCGCACGCCGGCGGTGACGGTGAACTTGTCGCCGAACTTGTAGCTCAGCTGGCCGAACGCGGCCCAGGAGGTGTTGCTGTTGCGCAGGCGCACCCAGTTGTTGGGATTGCGCGCGTTGCCGCTGAGGAACCAGGCGCGCTGGTAGAAGTCGGTGGTGTCGCGGCCGTCGAAGTAGAACGCGCCGAGCTGCCACTGCAGGGCGTCGTCGTTTTCGCTGGCCAGGCGGATTTCCTGGGTCAGCTGGTCGAGGTCGCGGACCTGGCCCATCGACTGGCCGTAGCCGTTGGGCTGGCCGTTGACCGGATAGTTCGCCGCGGCGCCGCCGTCGGTGTCGCCGCGGCTGTAGCCGGAGGTGGTCTCGTAGGCGCTGATCGAGGTCAGCGACATCTCGTTGAAGCGCCAGGTGGCCTTCACCGAACCGCCATAGGTCTTGTAGGCCTGCGGGTTGTCGCCGGCTTCGTCGTAGGCGACCTTGTCGCGCGCGCCGAACACTTCGTTGGAACCCTTGCGCAGCGCGTTGCGCAGGAACAGGGTCGAGGTGCCGTCGTAGTCGCGGGCGTGGGCCGAGGCCAGCAGCGAGAAGTTCTCGCTGGGCTGCAGCAGGAACTGCACGCGCAGGTTGCGGTCGTCGTAGCCGCCCATCGTGTCCTTCTTCGGCGACACGGTACCGTCGGCGCTGGGGCCGTTGTAGGTGTTGTCGACCCAGTCGTCGCGGTGCTGGTACAGGGCCGACACGCGGAACGACAGCACGTCGTTGATCGGGCCGCCGACGCCGCCGTCGAGCGAGACGGTGTTGTAGGTGCCGTAGCTGGCGCTCAGGCGGCCGGAGTAGTCCTGACTCGGCTTGATGCTGTCGAACTTGACGATGCCGGCGGTGGTATTGCGGCCGAACAGCGAGCCCTGCGGGCCGCGCAGCACTTCGACCTGGTCAACGTCGAACACCGGGTTGGACTTGAGCACGACGTGTTCGAGCACGACGTCGTCCTGGATGATCGACACCGGCTGCGAGGCACCGAGGTAGAAGTCGATGTTGCCCAGGCCGCGGATGTAGAAGCGCGGGAAGATGCGGCCGGTGGTGGTCTCGGCGTAGAAGCTGGGGACCTTGCCCGACAGCGCCAGCAGGGTGTCGTCGCCGCCGGCGGTGAACACGCGCATGGCATCGCCCTGGACCACGCCGACCGAGACCGGCACGTCCTGCAGGTTCTGCTCGCGGCGCTCGGCGGTGACGGTGATGGCGTCGAGCTGGGTGGCGTTGCCTTCCGTGGCGCGCGCCGGCGCGGCGTCGGCCTCCGCCGCCTGCTGCGCGGCGGCCGGCAGCGCGGCGCCGAGCAGCAGCAGGCTGGCGACGGCGCTGGCCAGCGCGGTGCGCGCGAGCGGGCGACGGGAATGGTCGGTGGCGACGCGGCTGCGCTGCGGCAGGCGTGCGGCGGAAACAACGGACATGGGGGTGGGATCCTTTCGTGGCGCCTGGCTGCGAATGCGTCCGGCTGGCGCGGGGCCGGCAGCGGGGGCGGTATTCTCCGCGCCGCGGCAAGGTATGTCACCTGTGTTTCACGCCAGTTTCAGGCCCTGTGCGCAGCGCGGCGCGATCGGCGCGGGCGAACGCCGGGTGCGGACAGATACGGCAAAGCAGCGCCGTGGCCGGGCCTTCAGACCCGATGCTTTCCGCTGCGGTCGCCGCGCCCACGCCCGCGCGCCGCCGCCACGCCGCGCCCCGCGCTCACTGCCCCGGCGCCCATCCGCTGTCGCGCAGGAACGCCTTGGTATCCGGCATTTCCAGGATCCGGGCCAACGCCGCGCGCTTGTCCCCGGCGCGCTGGTAGTAGGCCCGGGCGATGCGGTAACCGACCCAGTAGCCCTGGTCGTAAGGCTCGTCCGAGCCCTTGCGGTAATTGAACATCCAGCCGCTGAAATCGCGGTCGTCCTGCTCGCGCAGGAACGCTTCGCCGATCGCCCGCTCGCGGCCGCGCACGCGCACGGCCAGGCCCGGATTGGCGACGCCGCCGGCGATCAGTTCGGCGACGAACTCCGCCCCGCCCTCGGTCAGCGACATGCCCAGCACGCTCGCGCGCGGGTCGTCGGGCGCCAGATCCTGGGCGGCGGCGGGCTGCTGGATGTGCGCGTACTCGTGCGCGATCACCCGCACGAAGCGGTCTTCCGGGTCCGGATTCATGAAGTCCGCCGCGCACAGCGCCTCCAGCCCGACGGTCACGCCGGCCGGGTTGGTGATGCCGACCGGCTTGCCGCGGCCGACCACGATCGCCACCGGCGGAAACCGCGCCTGCGGATACAGCTCGCCGAGCGTGCGCAGCGACGCCGCCACCCGCCGTTTCACCTGCGGCAGCAGCTTCATGCATTCGCGCGCGTCGCGGTACATCGCCGGATCGGCCGCCATCTGCGCGGCGATGCGCTCGCCGCTGACCCTTCGCAGCTGGGCGAACTCCTTGAGGCTGGGGCTGCCCTGGGCGAGGTATTCGTCCAGTTGCGCCACGCTCGGCTTGCCGTCGGTGGCGGCGTACAGCGCGTAGAAGCGGTCGACGTCGTCGGTGCGGATGTCCGGCTCGCCGGCCGGCCCGGCCGCGTTGGCGGCCGCGGCGATGGCGAGCAGGGCCAGGCAGACGGCGGCGCGCAGGCGACGACGGCGGTCAGGTGCGGGCGGGGCGAGCGACGGCTTCGGCATGGGCGGCGGATTTCGGTGGCGCGGCTGCGCGGACAGCGCCGAGTCTGCGCCCGCTGGCCGTGCCTGCTCACTGCCGCAAGTCATGACTTGCGCATGCGCCGCCGCGGTCAGGGAATCGACGTGCCGATGCGTTCGAAGTCGAAACCGTCGTCGAAATTGAGCCAGACCAGGAACGCGCGCCCGACCAGGTTGCGTTCGGGCAGGAAGCCCCAGTAGCGGCTGTCCTCGCTGTTGTCGCGGTTGTCGCCCATGACGAAGTACTGCCCCGCCGGCACCGTCCACTCGCCTTCGGCCAGCAACGGCTGCGGCAGGTCGCGGCGCAGCAGCACGCGGTGGACATGGCGGCCGAGGGTTTCGCTGAGCTCCTGCGCGCCGGTCGCTTCCGCGCCGCTGCCGTGGCCGGTGTAGGCGCCGATCGGCGTGTAGGCCACCGCGGCGCCGTTGATGGTCAGGCGCCCGTCGCGGTACTCGACGCGGTCGCCGGGCAAGCCGACCACGCGCTTGATCAGGTTGACGTCGGCGCGCTGCACCGAGTGGAACACCACCACGTCGCCGCGCGCGGGCTCGCCCATCGGCAGCACCTTGGTGTTGCTGATCGGCAGGCGCAGGCCGTAGACGAATTTGTTGGTCAGGACGAAATCGCCGGTCAGCAGCGTCGGCATCATCGAATTCGACGGAATCCGGAACGGCTCGGCGACGAAGCTGCGCAGCAACAGCACCACCAGCAGCACCGGGAAGAACGCCTTGGAGTAATCCACCACCCAGGGCTCGTCGCCTTCGTCGAGCAGGCCCGCGTGCGCGGCGCGGCGCCTGGCCAGCCAGTGCTTGTCGAGCAGCCACACCAGCCCGGTGAAGGCGGTGAGCGACACCAGTGCGATTTCGAACCAGCGCATCGCTTGCTCCATGGAGGTCGGACCCGGGCGCGCCATCGTTACGGCTCCGCGCAACGGCCGACGCCTGGCGAGTGTGCGCCGATCGCGCGCCGCGACGCCTGCCACAAGTCATGGTCGCGCTGCGATCGTGCGCCACGAAAAAGCGACTGCGCAGCGGCCATCGGCGCCTTCGATTCGGGTGCGGGCGACCGTGTCGGCAAGCGCGAAGCCGGCGCGGACCGCGGCGCTCGCTCGGATACGACCGAACGTACGTAGTGCCGCGCGCGCGATTCGACGTTTGTGAACTGCGAGTACGCCCATGCGCACGACGATCACAGTTCGTCGCCGAACGTTCGCCGCGGCACTGTCAGTTTCATTGTCGCGCCGCACCAAATATGGACAAACGCTTTCGACCTGCGCGACGATGCGGATGCGGCGTTTTCCCGCACCGGACCACACGTCCGCATCCGCACGACGGACGCCGCGATGCTCAAGGAAGTTGCAGACCGATGCCCGGCAAGGATGCGCTGTGTGTGTTGGACAGCCTCCGTTCGCAGGGCTTCTTCCGACACCACAACCGAAGGAGTGGCGACATGCAAAACGACGACCATGTGTCCGATTGGCTCAACGGCGCCGACAGCGTCGACGGCCGCGGCAATCCCGCCGGCCCGCTCTACATCGAAGGCGCCGCGGCGACCGAAGATGCGCTGACGTCCCCGAACGAAGCCAATATGTTCTCGACCCGCACCGCGATCACCTGCTCGGGTGTCGCCTGCTGCATCTGCGCCTGAGTTCTGCCGCAAGCAACGGCGCGCAGCCGCGTTAGGCTGCGCGCCGCCCCGCGCCTTCGCGGCGGCGGGGCCCGATCCTTCCCGCTCATGGACGACACGATGACCGATGCAGGCTCCGTCGGCGGCTTCGCGCCGATCGTCGAACATTTCTGCGCGGCGGCCCGCGACCGGCTCGCCGCGTCGCTGGCGCAACTCGCGCCGGCCCTGGACCCCGAAGAAATCCGGCTGATCCGCGACGCCGCGGTCGAAGCGCTGCACGCCAATGCGCGGCTCAAGCTCAACCGCGTGCTGCTGCTGGAGCTGTACGCGGCCAAGTGCGCCGACGAACTCGGCGGCGGCGACGATGCCGCGCGCTTCGAACGGTTCGTCCAGCGCTGCCGGCAGGACGACTTCGGCCGCCACCTCGACCGCCGCTATCCGAACCTGCGCGCGCGCCTGGCGCGGGTGCTCTACGAGCAATGCGCCGGGACGACGGCGCTGGCCGCGCGCCTGGCGCGCGACCGCGCTGCGCTGGCGCCGCTGCTCGGCGGCGACGCCGGGCGGCTGAGCGCGATCGCGCTCGGCCTGGGCGACCTGCACGCGCACGGCCAGGCGGTGGCGCGGCTCTCGTTCGAGGGCGGCCAGGTCATGTACAAGCCGCGCTCGCTGCGCGTGGATGCGGCGCTCGACCGGTTTCTCCAGCGCCTGTTCCCGGCCGACCCGCACCGCATCCGCGTGCCCGCGGTGGTGGATCGCGGCGACTACGGCTGGGCCGAGCACGTCGCCCACCGCTATTGCGACGGCGACGGCGAACTGCGCCGCTTCTATGCCGGCCTGGGCCAATGGCTGGCCGTGCTGCGCCTGCTCGGCGGCACCGACATCCACCTGGAAAACCTGATCGCGGTCGGCCCGACGCCGGTGGTGGTCGATGTCGAGAGCCTGTTCGCGCACACCCACGCCACCGCGCCGTCCGGATACGGCCACGCCCACGACCTGGCGCGCGAGCTGATCCGCAGTTCCGTGCTGCGCACCGGCATCGTGCCCTCGCGCGCGCCGACGCTGGGTTTCGACAACGTCGACCTGTCCGCCGCCGGCGCCCTGCCCGGCGAGCAGCCGCGCGTGCTCGCGCCGGTGATCGCGGGCGAAGGCACCACCGACGCCCACGTCGAGATCATCAGCGTCGAAGTCGGCCTGGCCCAGAACCATCCCAGCCCGCAGCCGGAACTGTCGCGCTATTGGGACGGCATCAGCAGCGCCTTCCTCGACACCAGCGAGCGCCTGCGCCGGCTCGACGCCGACGGCGCGCTGGCGCCGCTGATCGGCGAATTCGTCGGCTGCAGCGTTCGCGACATCCGCCGCACCACCAAGGCCTATCTCGAGATCGGCCGGATGCTGTGGCACCCGGCGTCGCTGCACGACGAAGCCAAGGCGGTCGCACGCGCCCGCGACCTGTTCGTGCGCAACGCGGCGGTGATGCCGGCTGCGCCGTCCTCGGCGGAGGAGATCGACCGGGAAATCGACGATCTGCGCCACGCCGACATTCCGGTGTTCGCCTCGTCGCTGACGCCGCAGCGGGTCGATGCCGCGCTCGCCGGCTGGCGCGCGATGCGCATCGACCTGGAAGAAATGACGATCCGCAGCGCGCTGGTGGTGACCGAATTGAACCACCGCGCCAACGCGCCGATGGACGACTCGCAGCGGCGCTACCACGCGCGCCGGCCGCACGCCGACGACCTGGAACGGCGCCGCCGCACGCTCGCCGCGCAGGCGGTCGAGCGCCTGCTGAGCCTGGCCGTATACGGCGATGACCGCTCCGCGACCTGGATCACGCCGGGCGCGAGCGGCGCCGGCTGGCACGTGCACCCGCTGCAATCGGACATCTACTCCGGGCTCGGCGGCGTCGCGGTCGCGCTGGCCGGCTATCGGCGCGAGGTCGGCCACGGCCGCGCCGATCCGGTCGCCGGCACCGACGAGGCCATCGACGGCGCGCTGCGCGTGCTCGCCCGCATGGCCGCGGGCGAGCGCCTGGAAAGCGCCGGCGGCTTCAGCGGCTACGGCAGCCGGATCTGGTCCTGGCTGCTGCTGCACGACTTGCTGGAACGCCCCGAACTGCTGGAGCACGCGCTCGCCTACGCCGGCAGGCTCGAAGCCGAGGGCTTCGACGCCGACCGCTCCCTCGACCTCATCGACGGCTGCAGCGGCGCGATCGTGCCGCTGCTCGGCCTCGCCCGGCGCAGCGGCGATCCGCGCTGGCTGGAACTGGCCGCGCGCGCGGGCCGGCACCTGGAATCGATGGCCATCGTCGACGAACGCGGCGCGCGCTGGCCGGCCGCGGCGTTCGCCGAACCGGTCGGCGGCTTCGCCCATGGCGCGGTCGGCATCGCCTGGTCGCTGACGCGGCTGGCGCTCGCCGGCGCCGGCAGCCCCGGGGACCGCCAGCGCTGGAGCGCGCTGGCCGAGGCCGGATTCGCGTTCCAGGACGGCTTGTTCGACGCGTCCTCGGGCAACTGGCGCGAAGCGATCTCCGGCAAGGCCGATATCCACACCTGGTGCGGCGGCAGCGTCGGCATCGGCCTGGCCGCGGCCGACCTGTACGCGCGCACCGCCGCGCCGCGCCATCTGCGCGACCTGCGCCGCGCCGTCGCCGCTTCGCAGGGCTACTGGGGCCTTTCGCACACCTTGTGCCACGGCGATTTTTCGCTGTGGGCGCTGTTGGCGCGCGCGTCCGCGCTCGATCCGGACGGCTCGGCGAGCGACTGCGCCGACGCGACCGCGCAGGTCGTCTCGGCGCTGGAAGAACACCACGGCATGGTCGGCGGGATGACCCGCGAGGCGTTCACCCCCGGCCTGATGACCGGGCTGGCCGGCGCGGTCCACGGCCTGGCCGGCATGCACCCGCACGCGCGGCCGCAGTCGCCGCTGCTGCTGGAGTGCGGCTGACCGGCCGGCTCACCGCGCCAGTTCGGACGCGGCGATGCCCGGCACGCCGCGCCGGATCGCGCGCGAGTAGGCGCCCGCGTCCGCGGCGTCGGCCGGGATCGCGCGCGCGCGCGGATTGACGTAGCCGCGTTCGCGCAACTGCGCGTAGCTGTACCCCGGCACCAGCCCGCCCTGGTCGTAGACGTATTCGGCGAAGTGCCCGGCCGCCAGCAGGCGATAGTCCAGCGGCAGGTCCGGGACGACGTGGCGGGCGATCTCGAACACCACCGTGGTGCAGTTGCTGGTCAAGGTGTTGTAGAACGCCGGCTTGCGCTTCAACTCATCGGCCTTGGCGAGAAAGCCGAGGAACATCGGCCGCAGCGTCTGCGGCGGAAGGTTCAGGCGATACAGGTAGACGTCCTCGCCGCGGGCGTTGCTGCGGGTGCGCACGATGTCGCGCTCGTCGGCGGCCACCAGCACCTGCTCGAAGCGGCGGAAGAAACCGCCCAGCGCGGAGAAGCTTTCGCCGCGCTCCTTGCGGATCTCCAGCGAGAACACCAGCCGCCGGCCGTCGTCGAAGCCGAACGACACCAGCGTGTGGGCGATGTTCGGGCCCATCCAGTACGACAGCACCAGATCGGCGCTGGACAGCTTCGACAGGTCGTATTCGCGCGTCTCCCAGCGCGGGGTGTAGTCGGTCTCGCTGCGCCACTGGAAATCGCGCACGTTGCGCAGCACCACGCGGTCGCCGCGCACCTGCGCATCGAACTGGCGGGCGACATCGTCGGCCCAGTCGCGGTCCTGCGAGGGCGCCAGCGCGAACCACCACGCCAGCAATACGGCGAAGCCGGCCGCGAAGGCGATCGGCGCCGCCCGCCGCGCCGCGCTTGCGCGTCGCCACGGCAACGCCGCGCAGGCGGCCGCGCCGAGCAGGCACCACGCGCCGATCAAGCCGTTGCGCAGCGGCGCCGCGGCCGGGCCCTGGAACGCGATCAAGCCCGCGCCCCAGGCGGCGACCGCCAGGATCGCCGTCGACAAGAGTCCCAGCGCGGCGATGCGCAGCCACCCTCGCCCCGCGCCGGGAACCGGCGGGATCTTTGCAGCGGGCATGGCGACTCCTTGCGTACGGGCGAATCCGGTCCGCTACTTTACGCTGGCGGCCCGGCGCGCGGCATGCCTTGCCTGCCCGCCCCCTGGCGCGGCCGTTCGACCGGCCATGTCTTGCGCGGCGACGCGCGCGATGTTGCCCTCGCCCAGGCCCGACAGATGGCCGCGACGCGCGGCCTCGCGTCCGTCGCTCGAAAGCGCCCCGCGCACGCGGGACGCTTTCGAGAACGCATGGCCGCACCGGCGATGGGCGACGGTGCCGGGGGTGCGCCGCGCATCGGCGGCGCTGGGTCCATGCGCGTTGCGGCCTCAGCCGGCCGCAGCGGTTACGGCGAGTAGCAGATGCCGCCGCCGACGGGGCAGACCTTTTCCAGGATCCACTTGCCGCCCGTGCACCGGTAGTAGTAGCGCCAACCGTTCTTGACGTCGTTCACCGACCTTCCGTTGGGGCTGCAGCTCTGCCCGGGCACGGGCGCCTGCGCGCTGGCGATGCCGCCGATCGCCAGGCCCATCGCGAACACCGCGGCGGCCATCAACTTCATCTTCGTTCGATACATGAACTGTTTACTCCATGACGTGATGTCGCTGGAATCGCGCTCGCCTGGCGGCGAATGCGCAGCCTGCGGCACGCGGCCGCACGATCGGAACGGACATCCAGCGGTTCTGCCCGCCTCCGGCTTCGGCGCTTCGGGCTGACGATGCAATGCGCGATGCGCAACCCGATGCAATCGGTCGAATGTATCGATACCCGATATTTCGCGCGATGTCCGTTCGCAGGCGATGGGCGTTGCATCTGAATTGTGTGTTTCCTCGCAGTTTTCCAGATGGATGCGCATCGATGTCGCGCAGCGGCCGAGACGCTCGCCGCTGCAGCGCAACGCAATGAACGCCGCAGATTTCCGCTTCGGTCTCGCGCGCCGCACAATCCGCGGCGGCTTCGCCTGCGCATGCGTTGCCGCGCCGATGACCGAATCGCCGCGGATCCGCCCAGGCGCCCGCCCGTGGAGCCGGCCGGCACAAGCGCCCCGACTTGAGCGATCCAGGCTAAGGCTTGGCGCCCGCATCGTCGTGCGCGCCCGCCCGCACATGGCCGGAGAGTTCGCTGCCCGCGTCGTCGCGCAGGCGCCAAAGCGACCACGCCGAAGCCAGCGATATCGCTGCGACCACGGCGAAGGCGATGCGGAACCCCAGCGGGTCGGCGACCGGCCGGCCGGTCGCCGCGGCGGAGAGTTCGAGCGCGTGCGCGCCGACGACCACGCCCAGGCTCAGCGACAGCTGGACCATGGTCCCGGCCAGGCTCGTCGCCGACGCCATGGCGCGCGCATCCACCTCGGCGAAGCTGATCGCGTTGAGGCTGGTGAACTGCAGCGAACGCGAGCAGCCCACCGCGAACAACGCCGCCGCCAGCCACAGATGCGGGGTTTGCGCGCGGAACAGGCCGAAGCCGCAGACCAGCGCCGATGCGACCAGTACGTTGCCGAGCAGCGCCCTGCGAAAACCGAACCGGCGCAGCAGCGGCGTCACCACCAGCTTCATCGACATCGCCCCGATCGAAGAGACGAACACCAGCAAGCCGGTCTGCAACGGATCCAGGCCGAACCCCAATTGCAGCATCAGCGGCACCAGCAATACGGTCGCGCCGACGCCGACGCGGAACAAGGAGCCGCCCACCACGCCGGCGCGGTAGGTTTCGATCCGCAGCAGCCGCAGTTCCAGCAAGGGATGCGGGTGCCTGGCCGCATGCACCGCGTACCCGGCCAGCAAGCCGGCGCCGACTGCCAGCGCCGCCACGGACGCCGCGACGGGCACCGCGCGCTGGCCCAGGCTGGCGAAACCGAACATCGCCGCCGCCAGCCCCGGCGCGGTCAGCGCCAGCCCCAGCCGGTCCAGCGGCGGCGGCGGCTCGCGCACGTCGGGAATCACCCGCTTCGCCAGGGCGATGCCGAGCAGGCCGATCGGAATGTTGATCAGGAAGATCCCGCGCCAGTCGAAATAGGTGGTGATGAAGCCGCCCAGCGGCGGTCCGATCATCGGCCCGATCAACGCGGGGATGGTCAACCAGCTCATCGCCCTGACCAGCTCGCTCTTGGGGACCGCACGCAGCAACACCAACCGCCCCACCGGCACCATCAAGGCGCCGCCGGTTCCCTGCAGGAAGCGCGCGGCGACCAGAGCCTGGGCGCTGGCGCTGAGCGCGCACGCCGCCGAACCCAGCAGGAACAGGCCGACCGCAGCCAGAAACGCGCGCCGCGCGCCGATGCGATCGGCGATCCAGCCGCTGACCGGCATGAACATGGCGACCGCGAGCAGGTATGCGGTCAACGCCAGCTTCAACGAGATGGCATCGGTTCCCAGGTCCGCGGCGATCGCCGGCAGCGAGGTCGCGAGCGCGGACGAGTCCATGTTCTCGATGAACAAGGCGCACGACAGCACCAGCGGCAGCAGGGGATGGCGCTTGTCCGCGGGCGCGTCCGGCCTCATGCGGTCACGCCCGCATCGCGGCGGCGGCGACGCGCCGCAGCCGCAGCCGCGGCGGCGGCCGCGTCCCGGGCGCGCGGCCCGGCGACGCGCGCGCGGTCAATGCGCGCGCCTGGCCCACAGGGTGCCGAAGCGCATCAACCGGTAAGTCATCGCATCCTTCTCCACCTCGACCTCGAAGCCGCGGTTGCGCAACAGTTCGACCAGTTGCTCGTGGCGCTGGTCCTTGTGGTACTCGTGGAACTCCATGACGATGCGGTCGATCCGGCTCCAGTCGCGCTCGCTCATGCCGCGGACGATCTCGTACTCGCCGCCCTCGCAATCGATCTTGAGCAGGTCGACCCGGTCCACGCCATGCTCGTCGAGCAATTCGCCGACCGAGATGCAGGCGGCCCGGACCCGCTCGGGCGCGCGCCAGACCCGCCAGTTCTTCAAGTACATCTTCAGGCGCGCATACGCCGGCCGGCGGAAGTCGGAGCGATGGGAGATGATGTTGAAGCCCGGATAATAGGTGAGTTCGATCTTCTGCCCCGACGGCCCCACCGCCGCCTGTACCGCGCTGACGTTGCGGATGCGGTTGGCGTCGAGGTTGCTGCGCAGGCAATCCATCATTTCCTGCACCGGCTCGACCGAGATCACGCGCCCCGCCGGCGCCTGCGGCGACGCCCACAGCGCGAACACGCCCATGTTGGCGCCGATGTCCACCACCGTATCGGCATGGCCGATCTCGAATCCCTCGCGCTGGTACTGCTTCTCGACGAAGATCTCGTCGACGACGTACTCGGCTGCCGCGCGCATGTGCGCCGACTGCAGGTACAGGGTCAAGCCGTTGGGCAGCGGAACATGGGCGGTCGGCTGGGGCGTGGACATGGTGCTCGCTCCGTTGGTCTCGCGGTGGAAGGAAGGCCCACGCGGCCGCGCCCCGCCGGGCTCAGCGCTTGCTGATGCGGCGGCGGGATATCTGCGCGAAGCGCTCGGCCTGGGCGTGGTCGAGCAGGTCCAGGACCGGCCGCATCGACGGCCAATCCGGGGGCGGCTTGACGAAGGCCAGCACATGGCGCAACAGGCAACCGCGGCTGCGCTTGGCCTCGTAGGACTTGAGCGAATAACGCGCGACCCGCACGCCGCGCTCGATCATCGCCTGAAGCGGACGGTAGAACAGCAGGTTGAAGTACAAGAACAGGTTGCCTTCGTCGTAGCTGAAGCCGCCGAAGCGCGAGTACCAGGTCTCGCCGTCGTCGAGGAACACCGAAAACCCGATCGCGCGGCCGTCCTGCACGGCCACGAACACCCGCAACCGGTCGGACAGGTGCGCGCGCAGTTCGTCGTAGTCGGCGACGATCTCCTCCAGCTCCGGGGTGCGGCCGTACTTCAACCGCCACTGCCGCTCCAGCGCCGCCAGTTCCGCGTCCAGCGCATCGGCGCCGCGCAGTTCCACCTGCACCCCGGCGGCGTCGAACGCGGCCATTTCGTGCTTGACCGTGCCGCGGTACTCGGCGCGGAAGCTGTCCAGGTAGCCGTCGAAGTCGTCCCACGGCAACGGCATGTAGCATTCCGCATCCAGGATCAGCCGGCCATAGCCGCGTTCGGCGAGGGCCGCTTCCAGCAGCGGGTCTTCGCCTTCGATCAGATACAGCCAGCACAGCGATCGCGCCGCGTCGCGCTGCGCCCGGTCCTCGATCGCCTCGACCAACTGCGCGCGTGCGCGCGCCGCCGCCTGCGCATCGAGGCCGGCGCGGAAGCTGGCGCCGCCGTAGCGGCCCGGGGCGGCGACCACCAGCGACGGGCTCCAGTCCGCAGCGCCTTGCTTGAGCTGGGCGTGGAACTGCGCCAGCGCCTGCGCCTGTGCGGGCGAACCCAGCGCCGCCTCGTCCAGGCAATCGATGCCCAGCAGTCGCGGCGGGAAATAGCCCGGGTGGGCGTTTTCGTCGCTGAGGTAGCACGCGGCCGCGGCCAGCGGGCCGTCGCGGTCCGACAGCAGCGCCAGCCGCCCGGCCGCCTTCACCGTGCGGCTGCGCGCGCGCAGCCAATCGCTGGACAGATACAGCGAGGGATGCGCGAGCCGGTCCCAGCGCTCCGGCTCCAGTCGTGCGGGGTCGGTGATCGTTTCCAACTGCATATCGCCTCCGGCGGACATCGTCAGAACCATTCCTGCGAACGGTGGCGATCATACGGAACATAGGGTGGCGTGCGCGCGAGCGGGATCGGCAGCGCCGGCGCGCCTTCGCCGCGGCTGGGTAGGTACACGCTGGCGTAACCGCGCGAGACGGTTTCGCCGCGCTGGTTGGCGGCGTCCATCGCGACCACCGCGCAGTGATAGCGCTGACCGGATTCGCCCTCGCGGTCGATCCTCTTGGCGATCACCCGGCCGCGCACCGTCAACGCGTCGCCGTGGAACAGCGGGCGGCCCATCGCCATCGACAGCTTGCGGCAGAAGCCGCTGTCGCCGGCCCAGTTGCCGATCAGACGCTGCGGAATCTGGCCGCGCTGGATGCCGAAATCGAAGGGCAGCGGCTGACCGCGGAATCCGCACAGCCACGCGTCCTCATGCTCGTCGCCGGGCGTGTGCGGCCACTGCGTGACCGGATGCAGCCGGGAAAAATCGGGGTACCCCCACCCGGCCTTGATCGCCCGATAGGCCGGCGCGAACGAACGCCCCAGCACGCCGCCGCCGTAGCCCGCCACCAGCCCCTGGTGCAGCGACTGGTAGCTCAGCGCGTCCGGCAGCGCATACGGCGGCTGCACGATCGGCGCCAGCACCTCGCCGACGGCGACATCCTCCCAATAGCGCGGCTCGGCGCCGCGGCGCGCCTCGTCCTGCATCCCGGCCAGGATCGCCTCGGTTTCGCCGGCCTGGTAACGATGCGGCCGGCGCTCGTACAACTGGCTGTCGTCGACGGATTCCAGCGGCATCGCCCGGCTCTCGCCCATGCTCTTCATCGGCACCTGCACCAGCGTGCCGTAGGCCTTGGCCAGTGCTTTTCCGAACTCGTCGCTGTAGACCACCTCGCACACCAGCAGCAGGATCCGGCCGCCGCGCGCGCCGCGCGGTTCCAGCACTTCGCGCAGGACCTTGGAAGTCGATACCGCCGTGCCCGGCCGGACCACGTCGTAGAACTCCCAGGCGACGTTGCCGATGAAGTTGGCCAGCGGATAGCCGTGTTCGCGGCTGGCGCCGTGGTCGGCGGGATAGCGGCAGTGGACCAGGATCGGCCCGGGCGCGATCTGGCTGCCGTGGATCGAGGCGCGCCCGTACTGCGGGTCGGTGAACAAGGGATTGTCGTCGCCGATGGTCCGCGCGTAGCGGCGGATGCTGTCCTCGTCGAGGGTGAACAGGCTGCGTATGCGCTCGCCCGGCATCGGCTCGTTCGCCGCCGCGGGCCCGATCCGCGGCGGCCGGTCCTCGCGGCTCTCCAAGCCGATCAACTCGCGGCTGCGGGCCAGGAATTCGTCGATGACGGTGTCGAACTGGAAGGCGATGGCCATGGCTCAGAACATCTCCGCTTCGATCGGAAGCTGCAGCGGGCGCCCGCGTTCGGGCAGGAACACGATGGCGGTGGCCCGCATCACCGTCTCGTCGAGTTGGTTGCGCGCGTGCAGTTCCAGCGCGGCGGCGAAGAACTCGCGCCCGTCGATGCGCTGCACATACTTGTCCGCGACCCGGCCGCCGAGGAACAGCGTGTCGCCGTACAGCACCGGCGCCGGCAGCGATACGCAGATCTGCCGCAGGAACGCGGCATCGCCCATCCAGGCGGTGACCTGCTGGGTCGCCAGCGCGACCGCCATCGAGCCGCGGATGCTGGGCGCGGGGAAGCCGACGTCGGCGCAGGCCGACAGGTCTTCGCGCGCCTGGCGCCGGTCGCAGACCGCCCAGTCGGTGGCGGCATGGGCGCGGATATTGCCCGGCTGCGCGAGCAGTTCGCGATGGCGCAGATTGCCGGCCGGCGCCGGCCGCCCTTCGGCGACCATCCAGCTCTGCAGTTCCGACCAGGTCATCGGCCCGCGCACCGTCGGCGGCAACGCCTCGCCCACGGCCAGTTCGCCATGGAACCGCGGCAAGCCGCCGCGCGGCGCCGGCTCCGCCGCTAGGCCGGCCTCGATGCGTTCGACCTGCTCGGGCGTGTAGCGGTGCATGTCGCGCTCGACCAGCCGCTGCGATCCCAGTCGCAACGGCCGGATCCGCACGCGCCCGCGCGCCCGCGCGATCCGGCGGCCTTCGCTGCGATAGTCGGCCTCGGTGACCACCTCGACGCCGGCATCGGCGTCGGCATCCTCGCCCGGACCGGCTTCGACGATATGGCTGCGCGCGCCGACCCGGTCGCCGAGGCGGATGTGGTCGTTCCACCACAGCTCGACCCGGTCCAGGCATTCCACCGCGTCGACGCTTTCCTCGTACAACGCGCCGACCGACTCGGGCACCGCGATCGACAGCACGAATCCGGGCGGAGCCAGTTGCGTGCGCCACCACGACCCGGCGCCGTAGACCGGGTCGAGGTAAAGCGGATTGTCGTCGCCGGTGGCGGCCACATAGCGCGAGATCGCGAGCCAGTCGGCGACGGCGACGCCGGCGGGGACGTCCAGCGCGGCGCCGCCGAGCAGGCGCCGGCTGCGCTGCGCCAGCCACGGCATCTCGCCGGCCTTGCGCTGCAGCGTTTCGGATTCGAACGAAACCTCACCCATGGTCGTGTTCCGGTTGTGGAAGGGGCTGGGCGAGCGCGCGCTTGTCGATCTTGCCGTTCGCCGACTTGGGCAGTTGCGCGTGGATCGCGAAGCGCGCCGGCACCAGGTGCGGCTCCAGCCGTTCGCGGCAGAAACGGTCCAGCTCGCGCGCGTCCAGCGCCGCGCCCGGCCTCGGCGACACGTGCGCCCAGATCGCCTGGCCGAGGACTTCGTGGGCGACGCCGAGCACCGCCGCATCCAGCACGCCGGGCGCGGCCAGCAGCACGTTCTCGATTTCCCGCGGCGAGACCTTTTCGCCGCGCGACTTGATGATGTCGTCGCGGCGGCCGACGAAGTACAGGAAGCCCTGCGCGTCCTGGCGGAACAGATCGCCGGTGGCCAGCACCCGCTCCCACGGCCAGCGGCCGGCGCGCAGGCGCTCGGCGGTGGCCGCGGGAGCGTTCCAATAGCCCTGCATCACGTGCGGACCGCGCACCATCAGCTCGCCGACCTCGCCCGCGCGCAGGCGCTCGCCGCGCTCGCCTTCGATCCAGACCTCGGTGCCGGGAATCGCGATGCCGACCGAGTCGGGCCGGCGGTCCAGCTCCTCCGGCGGCAGGTAGCTGACCCGCTTGCACTCGGTGAGCCCGTACATCGAATACAGCCGCGCCTGCGGGAAGATCCTGCGCAGCGACTGGATGGTATCGCCCGACAGCGCCGCGCCGGTGTTGGTGATCAAGCGCAGTTGCGGCCAGTCGCGCTTGTCCAGCCCCGGCAGCGACAACAGCACCCGGAACAGGGTCGGCACGCCCGGCAGCCCGGTGACGCCGCGCTCGTGCAGCATGCGCACCAGTTCGCCGGGATAGCCCATGCCCGGCTCCAGCAGCAGGCTGGCGCCGACGTGCGCGCACAGCAGCAGCTGGTACAGGCCGTAGTCGAACGACAGCGGCAGGGTCGACAGGATCCTGTCGTCGCCATGCATGCCCAGGTAGGCGCAGATCGAGGCCGACGCGAACGCCATGTTGCGGTGGCTCAGCACCACGCCCTTGGGCACGCCGGTCGAGCCGGAGGTATAGATGACCGCGGCCAGGTCGACCTCGAGCACCTGCGCACCGCGTTCGGGCGCCCGCATCAGTTCGTCGAGCGAGGCATGCGCCGCGGGCGCGGCGCCGTCGGCGGCGACGATCAGCGGCTGCGCGCGCGCCGACGGCAGCTGCGCGGCCAGCGCCGCGGTGCCGATCAGGACCTTGGCCTGGCAGTCCTCGAGGATCGCCGCGAGCTTGTCGCCCTTGATGCCGGGATTGAGCGGAACGATCGCCGCGCCGGCGCGCAATGCGCCGTACAGGGCCACGGCCGCGGCGATGCCGTTGGGCAGGGCGACGGCCACGCGGTCGCCGCGGCGCACGCCGAGTTCGCCCAGCCCGCCCGCGCAGCGCCGGGCCGCGGCGGCGAATTCGCCGTAGCCGATGCGCTCGCCGCCGCTCTCCACCGCGATGCGCTCCGGCGTCGCGGCGGCGCTGCGCTCCAGCGCGTGGCTCAGCGAGCCGAAGTCAGCGCGGTCGCCGGTCATCGACGTAGCGCGCTATCGCGGCGATGGAGCCGAAGTTCTCGCCGGTCACGTCGGTATCGGCGACCTCGATGCGGTAGCGCCGTCCGATCTGCGCCACCAGCTCGATGAAGGCCAGCGAATCCAGCACGCCGGTCTCGATCAGGTCGTCGTCCTGCGCCAGCGGGTGGTCCGGGCGCAGCGGCAGGAAGGTCTCGCGCACGTACGCCGACAGCTCGGCGCAAAGCGCCGGGTGCGGGCCGCTTCGCCCGCAGGCCGCGCGCGGGAGGCCGATCGCCGTCGCCGCTTCGCCGTTTGCCGCGGCGGCGGACTCCGCCGCCTGCGGCGCCGGCGCGTCGAGCACCGAATCCTTATGTACGTTCATTGTCGGCCCCTGGGTTCGATGGGTTTTCGCGCGGACCGACGGTCCGCGCCCTGCGATCAGTAACGGGTGGCATGGACATGGAATTCGAAGTCCTCCGTCTCGCGTTCGAAGCTGCGGATATCGGCGCGCTTGATCGCCAGGTACGGCTGGTGGCGCAGCGCGCCGAGCCGGTCCATCAGCAGTTCGTCGCGCTCCAGCGCGGCCACCGCCTCGCCCAGCGAGGCCGGCAATCGGCCGATGCCGGCGCGGCGGCGTTCGTCCTCGCTCATGCGGTTGGGGTCCTGGGTCGCCGGCGCGCCGGGGTGCAGGTCGCGGCGGACGCCGTCGAGGCCGGCGAAGATCAGCGCGCCCAGCGCCAGATACGGGTTCGCGGTCGCATCGCAGCCTTTGAATTCGATGTTGACCGAATCGTTCTCGCGCCCGCGCAGGGTCGAGGGAATGCGGATGCAGGCTTCGCGGTTGTCCAGGCCGTAACAGGCGTGCGCGCCGGACCACATGCCGGGCCGCAAGCGGCGATAGCTGTTCACGCTCGCGCAGGTCAAGCCGCTCAGCGCGGCCGCATGCGCCAGCAGGCCGCCGATGAAGCGGTAGGCCAGCGGCGACAGCCCGCAGCCGTCGTCGGCATCGGCGAACGCGTTGCGGCCCTCGCGCCACAGCGACAGATGCACGTGGTTGCCGTTGCCGCGCAGCCCCGGCCCGGGCGCCGGCGCGAACGTCGCCCAGCAGCCGTGGCGCATCGCCGCGGCGCGGGTGAGCTGGCGCTGCCACACGTGGTGGTCGGCGGCGCGCAGCGCGGGCTGGTAGCGGCAGGTCATCTCGTGCTGGCCCGCGCCGAACTCGGGATGGTAGAGCTCCACGCCGATGCCCTGCCCGGTCAGCGCGCGGACCAGATCGACGGCGAAATCGTTGGCGAGGTCGAAACCGGCGTTGTCGAAGCACAGCGATTCGTCGAACAAGGTCAGCCCGTCCGCGCCCGGCCGGCCGCGGCACAGGGTGAATTCCGGCTCGAACGCGGCGACCACCTCGAAGCCCAGTTCCGCGGCCTCGGCGACGGCGCGCTTGAGGAACTCGCGCGGGCACGCGCCCCAGGGCCGGCCGTCGGCTTCGACCAGGTCGCACAACATCGCCGCCGAGCCCGGCGCATGCGGCAAGGCGACGAACGTATCCGGGTCGGGCAGCAGCCGGGCTTCGCCGACCGCGCCGAATCCCGGCAGCGGCTGCACCGCGTCGAGCAGGTCGGCGGCCTGGCGGCACTTGGCGACGCCGATCCCGGAGGTCATGCGCTCGCAGAGGTAGTCGCGGGCGACCGCCTTGCCGCGCGCGATTCCGCTGTGGTCGACCCACAGGAAGCGGATCAGCTCGATGCCGGCGCGGCCGACGGCGTCGAGCACCCGTTCGGCGCCTGCGTGCAGCAGGGCAGGGTCGATGCTGGGCGGGGTCCGGGTCATCACAGCAGCCCGCGGATGCTGCCGCCGTCCACGCCCCAGACGCTGCCGGTGACGAAGGACGCGGCGTCCGATGCGAGGAAGGCGATCACCGCCGCGATCTCGCGCGGCTCGCCCATGCGCCCGAGCGGCAGCTGGCGCTTGCTCAGTTCGTACTCGACCGCGGCCTTGGCGTCGCGGCCGTGCAGATGGCCGAGGGTGTCGGCGAAGCCGCCCGGGCGCGTCCACAACGGCGTCCACACCGGCCCTGGCGCGACCGCGTTGACGCGTACGGCCGGGCCTTCGGCCAGCGCCAGGCTTTTGGTCAGGCTCACCAGCGCTACTTTGGATACCTGGTAGTCGGGCGGACTGGCCTCCGGCTGGCGGGCCAGATCGGAGGCGTTGGTGACGATGGCGCCGGCGCCGCGCCGGCGCATGACCGGCAACAGATGCCGCGCGGCCCTGACTGCGCTGAGGAAGTTGATCTCGAAGGTCGCCAGCCAGTCCGCATCGCTCAGCTCGTCGAAGCTGCGCGCCAGGCATTGGCCGACGTTGTTGACCAGTACGTCGATCTCGCCGTCGTACTCGCGCAGCACCGTCGCCATCGCCGCTTCCACCTGGGCGGCGCTGGAGAGATCGGCGACCACGCTGTACACCCGCGCCTGCGCGCGCAGCTCCTGCTGCAACTGCGCCAGCCGGTCGCCGTCGCGATCCACCAACGCCAGCGCCGCGCCTTCGGCGGCGAAGCACCGCGCGGTCTCGGCGCCGATGCCGCTGGCCGCGCCGGTGACGACCACCACCCGACCTTGCAGGTTGAGATTCACGCGGCCCCCACTTCGGTGATGATCGCGCGCAGCGGCCGGGCCGGATCGGTATTGCGTATCCGCCGCGACAGCTTCGGCGGCACGGCAACGGACAGGCCCGGGCCGCCGTGGTAGCGCGACGCGCCGTCCACCTCGATCTCCGCCTCGCCTTCGAGCACGTGGATCACCTGCGAATCGGCCGGCGTGTCCCGCTGCGCGCCGGCGCCGGCGATCTCGATCCAGCGAAAGCGCCGCCAGTCGCCGGTGAAATGCGGCTGCAGATCGACCTCGACCGAACCGTCCGCGGCGTTGCGCGCGCACTCGGGAATGCGCACGCGCATCGGCTCGGCCGCGGCGCCTTCGCCCGGGAACACCTCGACGACGAAGAACTGCATGTCGCGGCCGGAGCGGTTCTCGATGGCGTGCGAGGTGCCGATCGGCGTGGTGATCAAGTCGCCGGCGGCGCAGTGCAGTTCGGCGCCGTTGACGGTCATGACCGCTTCGCCGCCGATGATGTAGTAGATCTCCTCGGTGCGCGTATGCACGTGCTCGCCGACCGCGCCGCCCGGCTCGATCACCACGTACTCCACGCAGTTCCACCGGCCTTCCAGGTGCATGCCGTTCATGAGCATCTTCCAGCGGCAGATGCCCTTTCCGCCGATCTGGCTGTGGGTGACGGCGAGGCCGTCGATGGTGTTGGCGATCGGCCCGAAGGGACGCCGCTGCCCGCTGACTACCGTGCCCATCACGCCGCTCCTTCCAATGTGGCCGTGGCGGCGACCGCCTCCAGGCCCGCCCATACGATGTCGGTGCCCACCTGGCTGATCAGGCTGCCGTCGTTGAGGTGCGGCTTGCCCAACCCGTCGAGCAGGATGAAATCGCAGCAGTCCGCGCGCGCGCGGACATAGCCGCGCTTGTTGTCGAAGCGGACCTTCTGCAGGATCGCCGCCGCGTCGATGTCGTCGGGATAGGCCATCGGCACGCCGTTGCGCGCCAGCAGCTCGATGTGCGCCGTTTCGTCGGCCGCGCTCAGGTAGCCCAGCAGGCGCGAGATGCGCGCGGCGGCCAGCATGCCGATGCCGATCGCGATGCCGTGGCGGAGCCGGCCGCCGCTGAGCAGTTCGGCGGCGTGGCCGATGGTGTGGCCGTATTCCAGGATCAGCCCGCCCTGCTTTTCGAGCCGGTCGTCGACCATCACCCGGGTCTTGGCGTCGACGCACAGATCGATGAAACCGGCGATCGCCGCATGCGAGTAGCGCCCGTCGGCGCGCAGGTTGGCGGCCAGCCAGTCGTAGCGCTCCGGACATATCGCCAGTACGTTCTTGACCGTCTCGCACAGCGCCGACTTGATCTCCTCGACCGGCAGCGAATCCAGGAATTCCAGCTGGTTCCAGACCAGCGTCGGCGGATGGAACACGCCCAGGTGGTTCTTGCCCAAGCGCGAGTTCACCGCCTGCTTGAGCGACAGCACCGAGTCGGACATGCTCAACAGCGTGGTGGGCACGTGGATGAGGCGAACGCCGCGATACAGCAGGCCGGCGAGCAGGCCGGCGACGTTGCCGACCACGCCGCCGCCCAACGCCACCACGCACGAGCGCCGGGTCGCGCCGGCGCGGATGGCCTGCTCGGCCAGCTCGTCGATGGCGGCGATGTTCTTGGCCTTCTCGCTCGGCGTCGCGGCCAGCGCCACGGTCGGCGCGACCGAGGCGAACACCGATTCGACCTTGTTCACCACCGCCGCCGGCAGCCCCTGGTCGGCGACCACGATGAAGCGGTCGCAGTCCAGCAGCGACAGCCGCCGCCGCAGTTCGTCCCAGGCGCCGTCGCCGGCGCTCACGTAGAAGTCGTAGCGCACCTCGCCGAAGCGGATCTCCCGCAGCACGGTGGCGCCTGCATCGAACGAGGAATCCATAGCGATCGTCCTTGCCGAAATGTTGCGCGTACAAGCCGATACCCGAGGCGCGCCCGGCGGGCGCCGCGCTCAGACCCAGGTGACGCCTTCCTCGAGCCGGTCGTCGAAGAAGCCGAAGAAGAACCCCAGCGTGATGCGGTCGATGCCGCGCACGCGCTCGACCGCATGGTGGTAGGTCGGATTGAGCAGATAGACGTCGCCGGTCTGGGGACGGAAGCGATGCACCGGCACGTCCTTGACCACGCCCAGGTCGTAGCCCAGGCCGTTGGAGACCTTGTAGGCCTCGTCGGCCGGCGACCACGGCTTGCGGTAGATGCTCAGTTCGCCGCCGTCGCCGGTGCCCTGCACGCAGACCACGCAGCTGAGCTGGTGCCTGAGCTTGGCCAGCACCAGTTGCGACGAGGCCCCGTCGCGCATGATGTTGTCGTTGTGCAGCGGGGTGTCGATGTCGTTCTTGCAGATGCGCACGTTGGAGCTGGCGTACTGGCGCCCGTCGGTTTCGCTGGCGACCTCGAACCGCTTGAGCCCGAGCGCGTGCTGCAGCTTGGACCGGGCCTGCCGGGCCAGGTCGAAGCCGACGGCCTGGGCGCGGTCTTCGGCGCCCTTGGCGGCGCTGAAATACTCGTTGACGTTGTGCAGGTACTTGACCAGGAACGTCCCGATCAAGGTCAGCGAACCGTTGACGTAGGGCGTGATCAGCGCGCTGTCGTAGAGCTGCGAGATCTTCTCGCGCCCGCTGGACAGCAGCTCCTCGGACAGCAACCCCTTCAACAGCACGACCGGGTAGTCGCCGTCGATCAATCCGCGCAAGGGTTGCGACCCGATGACCGAACCATCTGCCTGATACACCACACGATCCCAATTGTCGGACATGACGCTGCCTCTGAATGAAGTGACGGCCGAGCGCGCCCGTGGACCGCAGCGCGATCCGATGCCAAGCCTCGCCCGTCGGCGCGCCGGCGGCGCACCACGAGTGCCGTTGTTGTTGGCGACAAGCGCCGACCGCGACGACGCGGATTCAGCGCGACGGAGTTGCTATGTCGGATGCTTTCAGGGACGACCTCCTCGCCCGCACGGGCTTGCGCCGCGGGATACGCGTTGTCGAACCACGGATGGACCCGGCCGCGAGCGCGTCGACCCGACCGCGCTCGCCGGCCATGCGCCTATGCCGGCGCCGCCTCGGCGTCGCCGCAACTTCGGATCGAAACGGAAAAGCGGCCGGGCCCCTGCGTCTTTCGCTGCGCCGCTGGGCAATCGATCGGCCCGCGGCTCGCGGCGCGATGCGTATTGGATAGGCTGACGGTTCGCATGAGAACGTCCTTGTCTTTGCGATGCCCGCGCGATGCGGCGCACCGAAGAATAGACCTGTTCCTTGCATCGACGCGCTTGAATCCGCCGCGTCGAGAATGAAGCGCAAGACTACGCAGCGACGATTGTTAATCTGCGTCGCGCGTCAACGAATCGATCACTCGGATCCGCGCGCTTCGCATTCGACACCGACTTCGACAGGTCGATCGTGATTGTCGTCCGATTAGATTGACCATCGAAAACGCGCGCATCGACGTGAATGGAGCGAGCGCCTTTCGTCTCGCCCGATCGCTTCCGCTCGACGCGATCGCGAACTCGTTTTCCGTTCGTCGACGCTCGTCCGATAGCGCCGATCGATATCGAATTCTGGAACTTCAGGCCGAGAATTTGCGTTTCGACAAGACGAAAGTTCCGGCGGAGCGAAACGGCGCGTCGGAACGGATCGATGGCGATCGCATCGCATGCCTGCCGCATCCGGCCTCGTCCGCAGTGAACGATTCACCCGTTTTGCAGTGAGCGATTCAGCCGCGCGATGCGGCGCGGCATCGGCTCGCAACGCACTCCATCGTCGCCACCAAGGAGAGGTCATGCACATCTCGATGTATCAATCCTCCGTCCCGGTCATGATCCGCATGCTCGGCCACCTCAAGGGCATCCTGCACAAAGGCATCGCCTCCGCCGAAGCGCGCAAGTTCGACGAAACCGTCCTGCTCAACGGGCGCCTGGCCCCGGACATGTATCCGCTGCGCCGGCGCGTCCAGGTCGCCACCGACATGGCCAAGGGCTGCGCGGCGCGCCTGTCCGGCTTCGAGCCGCCGGTCTACGAGGACAACGACGCCACGATGGAAGAGCTGTTCGCGCGCATCGACAAGACCATCGACTACCTCAACACCTTCAAGCCCGAGCAGATCGACGGCAGCGAGAACCGGCCGGTGGTGTCGAAGACCCGCCACGGCACCTCGCACTTCGACAGCGGCCAGGACTACCTCCTGCACTACGTCGTGCCCAACTTCTATTTCCAGATCTCGACCGCGTACCTGATCCTTCGCAACAACGGCGTCGAAGTCGGCCTGGAGGATTTTCTCGGGGCGCACTGATCGCGACCGCGCCGGGGGCGCGGCGAAGCGGAGACGATGATGGACTATCGGAACCTGGGAGCGCACGGCCCCGCGGTATCCGCGCTGGGTCTGGGCTGCATGGGCATGAGCGACTACTACGGCGAACGCGACGATGCCGGATCGGTCGCGACGATCCAGCGCGCGCTCGAGTTGGGAGTCAACCTGCTCGATACCGCCGACGTCTACGGGCCGCACAGCAACGAGACGCTGGTCGGCCGCGCCATCCGCGGGCGGCGCGAGCTGGCGTTCGTGGCGACCAAGTTCGGTCTGGTCCGCGAGGTCGGCGACAGCGCGCCGCGCGGCGTGGACGCGCGCCCGCAAAGAGTGCGGCAGTGCTGCGAGAACAGCCTCAGGCGCTTGGGCATCGAGCGCATCGACCTGTATTACCTGCATCGCCTCGACCGCGACGTACCGATCGAGGACACGGTCGGCGCCATGGCCGAGTTGGTGCGCGAAGGCAAGGTCCGTTGCCTGGGCTTGTCGGAGGTTTCGGTAGCGACGCTGGAGCGCGCGCACGCCGTCCACCCCATCGCGGCGCTGCAGACCGAGTACTCGCTGTGGTCGCGCGATCCCGAGCGGCACGGCCAGCTGGACGCATGCGCGCGATTGGGCGTGGCGTTCGTGCCTTACAGCCCGCTCGGCCGCGGCTTCCTGACCGGCGCGATCGAGCGCCCGACCGATTTCGCCGCCGACGACTATCGTCGCGACAGCCCGCGCTTCCAGGGCGAGAACTTCGACCGCAACCTGGCGCTGGTGAGCCGGCTGCAGGCGCTGGCCCAGGCCAAGCGCGATCGCGGCGAAGCGGTCACCACCGCTCAATTGGCGCTGGCCTGGGTGCTGGCGCGCGGCGCGCATGTCGTTCCCATTCCGGGCACCAAGCGGGTGCGCGCGCTGGAAGAGAATCTCGCCGCACTCCAGGTGACGCTGTCCGCCGACGAATTGGCCGATCTGGACGGCGCGTTTCCGCCCGATGCGGCGGCGGGCGCGCGCTATCGCGAACCGCTGTTGAAACTGCTCGACGCATGAGCGCGACGCCGCGATGGGCGCCCACGCGGCCGCCCCCGCCGCAACCGCTTCGGCGTACACACCGTCCACCAGCAAGGAGCGACATGCCATGACCGCCCGCCTGGCGATCCACGGAGGGCCCGCAGTAAGGACGCGGGACTGGCCGACCTGGCCGCAACCGGCGCCGGGCGCCGAAGCGGCGCTGCGCGAGGTCCTGCGGTCGGGACGATGGTCCATCAGCGGGCCGTACCAGGGCGCGGACAGCGCCGACCGCCGCTTCGCCCGCCGCTTCGCCGACTACCACCGGATCGCCCACTGCGTACCGGCGGCCAGCGGCACCGCCAGCCTGATGATGGCGCTGGAAGCCTGCGGCATCGGCGCCGGCGACGAAGTCGTGACGCCGGCGCTGTCGTGGGTGGCCTCGGCCTCGACCATCGCCGGCGTCAACGCCATTCCGGTCTTCGCCGACATCGATCCCGACACCTTGTGCATGAGCATCGCCTCGGCGGAGGGCTCGATCACGCCGGCGACGCGGGCGATCGTGGTCGTGCACCTGTATTCGGCGCTGGCCGATCTGCGCGGGCTGGCGGCGCTGGCCGAGCGCTACGGCATCGCGCTGATCGAAGACTGCTCCCAGGCGCATGGCGCCGCGTACGAGGGCCGGAAGGTCGGCACGTTCGGCCGGGTCGGCGCCTTCAGCATGCACCACACCAAGGTCCTGACCAGCGGCGAGGGCGGCGCGGCGATCACCGCCGACCCCGAGTTGGCGCGGCGCCTGCAGTACTTGCGCGCCGACGGTCGCCGTTACCTCGACCTCGCGCCCGCGCGCGGCCAGCCCGAACTGCTGGAATGCAACGAGCTGATGGGCAGCAACCGCGCCCTGTCGGAGTTCCAGTCGGCCTTGCTGATCGAACAGCTCACCCAGCTCGATGCGCAGAACGCGGTGCGGCGCCGCAACGCGGCCTGGCTCGACGCGCGCCTGCGGCAGATCGGGTTCGCGCCCCAGCAAACCGCGGCCGGAACCAGCGAGCGGACCTACTTCGGCTATGCGGTCGCGCTGCCGGAAGCACTCGCCGACATCGATCCGGCCCTCTTCGCGCAAGCGGTCGGCGCCGAATTGGGACTGCCGGTCCGTCCGATCTACGCGCCCCTGCATCGCAACGTCTTGTACGCGCCATCGACCCGGCGGCGTTTCCATATCGATCCCGCGCACCTGGACAGGCTCGACCCGCGCCGGTTCCGCCTGCCCGAAGCCGAACGCGCGGCGCGCCGCACTGTGGTGTTCCATCACAGTGCGCTGCTGGGCGAGGAATCCGACATGGCCGATATCGCCGAAGCGTTCGCCCGCGTGCATGCCAACGCAGACGCGCTGCGTACGCGGCCAGGCGACGCGCACTCGCGGGCGCCGGGCCGCCAGGACGGATCCGCGCAAGCCGCGGCAACGCCCGCCGTTTCCGCGCGAGCCTGATGCCATGTGCCGGATGATCGTCGCCCACGGCCATTTCCAGGTACGCAGCATCGTTGCGGCTGCGGTCGCGATGGCGACCGGCCAGACCGCCGACCACGACGGCGCGTTCTGCGAACACCCCAACGGCTGGGGCGCGCTGTGGCGCGACCCGGCATCGCCGACCGGCATTCGCGTCCTGCGCGATCCGCGCCCCGCCGCCGATACCGCCCTGGCTTCGCCGTTGTGCGAGGTCCGCACCGACTTCCTGGCCGTGCACGTGCGCCGGGCCATGCCGGCGCACAATGTCGGCCTGCGCTTCACCCATCCGCTGCAACGCGCCGCGGACGACTGGCATTTCATGCACAACGGCAGCCAGCCCACCGTCCACAAAGCCCTGGGCCTGGCGCGCTCGGTGTTCGATTCCGCCGAATACTTCGACTACCTCATTCCCGCCGGCGCCGACGAACTGGACCGCGAGACCACGATGCAACGGCTGCGTTCGATTCCGGAACCCGGCGCGAACTCGGGCAATGCCATCGCGGTCAGGCAAGGGCGCGCCTATCTCGTCCATTGGCGCTCGCCGGGCGATAACTGGCCGCGTTACTTCACCATGCAGGAGTTCGTCGGCGAAGGCCTGCGGGTGATCGCGTCCGAAGTGGTTCCCGCCCTGGCCCCCGCGCGAGCGTGGCGTCCGGTGCCGCCGCAGACTTTGCTGGAGTTCCAGCTGTAACCGCCATCGGCACCGGACGCTGCGCTTGCGCAGCCGGCATGGCCTGACCGGCTTTGCCATGGCCGCTTGCACCATCCGATCCGGCCCGGATCCGGCCGCGCGTAGCGCATGACGGCCGCAGACATTCGCCGGGCCTGGTTCCTGCGGCGGCGGAAGACCGGTGAGCCCCGGCGCGGCAGGCCCGCACCTCAGGCAGACGCCTTCGTCGCCTTCGCGGTTTCGTTCGTTCCTCGCACAAACGCGGATCTCCGGTGCAGCGAGCGAGACCGCATCCGCTCGCTCCCGTCCACCTACGTCATGAAGACCCGGCCGCGCAGTGTCGCGAGGCGGCGACGGGGATCGCGCTGTCGACGCTGAATTTCATGAAGCGGACGCAAGCGTGCTCCGCGATAAGCGCGCTGCGACCGGCGCCGTCGGGGCACGAACAGAATCTGTGCCTAATCGTCAGTTCGTATGCGTACATGACGTCGCATACGGGTGAATGCACGGAACGCAAATTGCACAACCGATAAGTACACGCGAAAGCTGGGGTGGCATCGATGCAGCGCGTTTGTAAGCGAGAAGGAAGCGGATTCCTTCAGGCGTGAACCATTCACATTCACTGGAAACGGAGATCATTCGATGAAATTGGTCCATGTGCTCGCCGGCATTGCGCTGCTGGCGGCCTCTTCGGCAGCGGCGGCGCGCGACGGTACGATCCACTTCGAAGGCTCGGTGATCGCGCCGACCTGCGTGCTCACCAACGGGCCGTCGCCGGCCGACATCCGGGTCAAGCTGCCCGCGGTCGCGGTGTCGGCGCTGTCGGCCGCCGGCGAGGTCGCCGGCCGCACGCCCTTCATCATCCGCGTCGCCGACTGCGACGCCAGCACCACCCAGGTCCAGACGTTCTTCGAGCCGGGGCCGACCATCAACACCAGCAGCAACAACCTGACCCTGCAGGGCGGCACCGGCAGCGCCGGCAACGTCGAGCTGCAGGTGCTCAACGCCGATTACTCGCAGGTGCTGCTCGGCAATCCGCTGGGCCTGCAGAACAGCCAGCAGGTTTCGGTCGATACCGGCGGCGCCGCGCTGCGCTACTACGCGCAGTACTTCGCCACCGCCGCCGCGACCGCCGGCGCGGCGAACAGCAGCGTCACCTTCACCATGATCTACCAGTGATTCCTCGCGGCATGGCGTCGGCCCGCCGGCCGAAGCGCGAGCTTCGCCCGGACGTGCCGGCGCATGCCCAAACAAGACAAGGAGCGGGTGGTATGCGACAGCATTCGAACAAGAGAGCGATCGTCGGCCTGAGCGTGTTGGCCATCGCCTGCAGCGGCGCGGCCGCGGCGCAGCAGACGGATCCGCTGTACCGGTATCAGTGGCACCTGATGAACTACGGCCAGAGCGTGCTGGGCGACAGCAAGCCGGCCTTCGCGGTCGACCTGGGCATCGACGACCTGCACGACTACAACATCCGCGGCAAGGGCGTGATCGTCGGGGTTCTCGATGAAGGCGTGGAGATCGCCCATCCGGACCTCGCGGCCAACGTGGTGCCGAACGGTTCCAAGAACTTCGATCCGGGCCGCCCGCCGCACGACCCGACCCCGACCAGTCCCGGCAGCGGGCACGGCACCGCCGTGGCCGGCATCATCGGCGCGGTCGGCTGGAACGGCATCGGCGTGCGCGGCGTGGCGCCGGCGGCGAGGCTCAAGAGCTTCAACGGCTTCGGCGAATCCGGCGGCCTGTCGGACGACAAGATCGTCTATTCGTGGTGGGACGGCGCCGAATCCAAGGACGTGGCCGTGTCCAACAACAGCTGGGGCGCCTCGCCGGTGTTCGTGCTCGGCCTCACCCAGGACCAGGTCGCGGCGTACGAGCGGCCGATGTCGGCCACCCGCAACGGATTGGGCACGGTCTACGTCAAGGCCGCGGGCAACGGCTATGCCACCGTGTCCTTCCTCGGATTCAACGTATGCGGCCAGGACGTCATCGACTACAACGTCGGATGCAGCCAGACCGGCCTGGACCAGCGCAACAACCTGTTCAATGTGATGACCGTGGCCGCGGTCAACGCGGCCGGCAAGCGCTCCAGCTACTCGTCGCCCGGCGCCGCGCTGTGGGTGTCTGGGCTCGGCGGCGAGTACGGCCACCAACGCAAGTACTCCAACGTCGCCGGGGCGACCCGCTTCGATCCGGCCATCGTCACCACCGACCTGACCGGCTGCGCCAAGGGCTTCAACAACTACTTGCCCAAGAGCGTGTGGAACCTGGAACGGGTCAACGATCTGGATTCGGCGCAGTCGACCATCGACGACAGCTGCAACTACACCGGCATGATGAACGGCACTTCGGCCGCCTCGCCCACCGTCGCCGGCGTGACCGCGCTGGTGCTGCAGGCCAACCCCAAGCTGAGCTTCCGCGATGTGAAGTACATCCTGGCGGCCACCGCGCGCAAGATCGATCCGGGCCAGCCCGCGGTCAAGCATCCCAACGGCACCTTGCTGGTTCCGGGCTGGGTCACCAACGCGGCGGGACATCCCTTCAGCAACTGGTACGGCTATGGCCTGGTGGACGCGACCGCCGCGGTGACCAAGGCGGGCGCATCCAAGCCCCTGCCCGCGCTCGTCGACAGCGGCTGGCAGCAGGTGAAGCCGGCCAGCGCGCCCGCCATCGGCTCGCCCGCGGCGCCGGCGACGCTGAAGATTTCCATCGACAGCGCGGTGCGCAAGGTGGAGAGCATCCAGCTGGGTTGGACGACCGACTACGCCATCACCGGCGGCGCGCCGCTGCCCCTGCAGTTCGTGCTGATCTCGCCGAGCGGGACCCGCAGCTACGTGATGCCGGCCATGAGCTACGGCGCCGGCGATCTGTTCTCGCCGGGCTATTCGATCCCGTTCATCGCGACCAACGCCTTCCTCGACGAGCCGGGGCAAGGGGTCTGGACCCTGGAGGTCGCGGACGTTCCGCTCGCCGGCGCGGCCTCCAAGGGTGCGCTGCAATCCTTCAAAATCCGCGTCCTGGGGCATTGATCATGAAGAACTCCATCCTTTATCTGTCGTTGTTGGGCGCGATGCTGGCCGCTCCGGCCATGGCCCAGGTCGGGCCGGCCGCGAAGGCTCTGCAGCAATCGGCTACCGGCGAATCGTTCACCATCGGACAGATGCGGTTCCGCGTCGTGCCCGACGCCGTGCTCGAACCGGCCACCGGCAAGGCCGGCACGCGCCAGCAGGCGGTGATCGGCAAGTACGCCGTCAAGCTGGGAACGGCGAAGTCGGCCGCGGCCGACGGCGGCGATGCGCGCATGGCCGTGGCGATGTCCGACAGCGGCGTACCGGTCGTGGTGACCTCGTCGCTGGATGTCTATGTCAGCCACATCGGCGCCCTGAATGAGGCGGTGCGCGACACCGGCGGCAAGTTGAAGTACTCCTCCGCGCTCGGCGGCAACGGCGTGATCGAGTACGCCAGCGTCGCGCAGGCGTTGCAGGCGATGCAGAAGCTGTCCGCCATCGCCGGCGTCAAGAGCGCTTCGCCGCGCCTGATCCGCGAGGAACTCGTTCTCTACTGACCGCAGTCCCCGTCCCCGCCGGACGCTGTTCCGGCGGGGATGGCCGGCTCTGCCGCAGGCGCGCTTGCGGCATCCGTGCGGGTCGCAGCGTGGACGAAAGCGAAAGGGCCAATCGGGACAGCCTGGGTACGAACGGCGATGTCCCGGCGTCCTGGCGCATCGCCCGTCTTCGAGGCCGCTGCGCGGTTACCGGCGGGGACGGGCGCGATGGCCGGCCGTCACCAGGCCTCGGGCCAGGGCCGTGCGGCCGCCGCGGCGAAGCCGGCATTGACCTCGCGGGCATGGTCGCGCAGCCGCGCGCGCAGCGTCGCCGGAATCGCCGTCGACGCCTTGCCGGCGTGCAGCCGCGACGCGTTGGGATTGAGCTTGCGGCGCAGGTGTTCGGGCAGGTCGCGCAGCTGCTTCATCGCCGTCATCCGCACCGCCTCGCGCGCCTGGCGGGCGTCGAAGCTGACCGGAGCCTGCGGATCGATCCCCAGCCATTGCCCGAGCGCGCGAAAACCGGCTTCCGGCGCGCGATAGAACTCGTCGAACAGCACCACGCGCATGCGCTCGCCGGGGAAGCGCTCGCGCCAGCGCGCCAGCGGCGTGGCGAAGTCGAGCAAGTGCAGATAATGCAGGCCGAACGGGAAATAGCTCGTGTCGAAGCGCGTCTGCCGGGTGCGCAACAACGCCGATTCCGGATCGGTCTCGGCTTCGTTGCCGGTCCGCAGATACAGCTCGTACAGGCTGATCGCCATCTCCACCGGATTGCGCAACAGCACCACGATGCGGGCGTCCGGATGCGCCTGCGCGATCCGCACCGGCGCTTGCTGGCTGTACAGGTACCAGACCGAGGCCTCGGCGCGAATCCGCTGGTCGCCGGCCGCGGCGAACAGGCGCGCATAGTCGTCCGGATCGGACACCGTATGCGGTTGCGCGGGCAGGTCCGGCGCGTGGAAATGCGGCTCCTTCAGCACCGAGGCATAGACGTCCGGGTGCTGCTTCAGCGCGGCGAACAGCGAGGTCGTTCCGCAGCGCGGCGCGCCCACGACGAAGAGGTTGGGCGCCTTCACCACGGGAACGCCGCCTTGTCCTTGTAGAACCGCCCGGTCTCGCCGCCGCCGTCGAGCGCCAGCCACAGGATCGTATCGGCGCCTTCCTCGGGCGAACGCGGCGCGGCGATGCCGCCCAGTTTCGTGCGCACCCAGCCCGGCGTCATGCAGTTGACCCGGATGCCGCTGTCGGCCAGCTCCAGCGCCATCGACTGGGTCAGCACGTTCAATGCAGACTTCGAGCTGCGATAGCCCAGGTTGTTGCCCTCGATCCGGGTCGAGCTGCCGTGCCCGCTGGAGACATTGATGATGTGGGCCTGCGGCCGGCCGCGCATCAGGGGCAGCGCGAGCTGGCTCAGGCGCCAAGGGCCGAAGAAATTGACGTCGAAGGTCGCGCGGGCCTGCGCCAGGCTTTCCTCGCTGGGTTTGTCGCGCACGCCCACCGACACGCCGGCATTGTTGACCAGCAGGTCGAGATGGCCATGCGCCGCGGCGATGGCGTCGACCGCCGCCGTCATCGAGGCTTCGCTGCACACGTCCAACCCGATCGGCTCGACGCCGACGAGTTCGCGGCGCTTGACCGCCGCCCGCCCTTCGTCGATGTCGCGACAGCCCATGTACACCTGCACGCCGCGCCGCGCGAAGCCTTCGCACACGGCCAGGCCGATGCCGCGATTGCCGCCGGTGACCAGGGCCACGCGCGTGTCGTCGCTGGCGCCGCTCATGCCGTCACCGCCCGGTACTCGGGGAAGCGATTGAACAGGAAGGCTTCCTTGCGCAGGACGAAGTCGCGCAACGGCTCGTCGAAATAATCGTCGGCGTCCGCGCCCTCGCGCGCTTCGTGCGCCTGCTCGGGCAGGACCCGCGCGTGCGTGCGCACCGCGTCCACGAGCGCGGCATCGACGCCGACGCGGGCGAGCACGTCGGCCAGGTCGTCGTTGAGCGTTTGCGTCCGCAAAAACTCGACCGGATACTCGTACGGTTCCGCGCGGCCGGCCTGCAGGGCCGGCTCGGTGAGGCTGGCGAAGGCCTGGCGGGAGTCGCGACAGAAGAAGCGGACGAACTGCTCGGTATGCCAGCCCGGCGCGAGCGCCGGCGGCAGGCGCGGCGTTTCGTAACCGTTGGCGACGCCGCGATGGACGTTGACGAAGAACCGATTGGCGATCTTCACGAAATCGGCGAAGCCCACGTCCGGATACTGAGGAAAATCCGCGCGGATCACGGCGGGATCGCAATACTCCTGCGGCTGCGTACGCCACCAGCCGTAGTGGTACTGCGACACGTAGCGGTCGAACGGCGAGCGCATCACCGACACGATCGGCTTGCCGCGCTCGGCCGCGGGGATCTCGTCGCAGGTGGCGTGCTTGCGGCCGGTTTCCACGGCCGCCTCGCCGTAGACCTTCTGCAGCATCCTGGCGATGAAGGTGCCGCCCGTCTTCGGCATGTGGATGAAGACGAAATCCGGAGTGATCAACATCGGTCAGGCCCTGAGCGGCCTGGCGTCGCCGGTGAAGACGCGCCGCAGGCCGGCGCCGAGGTAGCGCCCGCTGTAGTCCCCGTAGACGATGCCTTCGTCGGTGAGGCGAAGACGCCCGTCCTCGACGGCGACCAGCCCCTCGCGCGAGAGATGCGCGATGTCGTCGGCCAGCACGTGGTCCAGGCGCAGGCCGTGCCGGCGTCGGTACTCGTCGAGATCGATCAAGGTCGTCTTCAGGCCCATGACCAGGTCGCGCATCATGTGGTCGGCGCTGCTCAGTTCGAGCACGCGCTGGGTCGGAATGCGGCCGCTCTCGACGCGTTCGAGGTAGACCCCGATCTCGCTGACGTTCTGCCGCGCCTGCCCGGCGACGGTGCCGAACGCGGAGGCGCCGAAACCGTACAGGTCCTCGCCGCGCCAACGGCTGATGATGTGGTGCTGCGGATACTTGCCTTCGCGGGTGAAGGTGAAATAGGTCGACGGCGAATAGCCGTTGTCGCGCAGGCGGTCCAGGCCCCAGCGCGCGAACGCCATCTCCTCGTCCTCGCTCGGCAGCGACAGCTTGCCCTGGCGGATCTCGCTCATGTAGTGCGCGTTGGAATACAGCTCCATCTTGTAGACGGTGACCGCATGGACCCCCAGCGCGATGGCGCGGTCGATCGAGTGCTGCCAGCTGCCCATCGTTTCGCCTTCGAGCCCGGCCAGCAGGTCGACGTTGACCACCGCGCCGGTCTGCAGCGCGCGCTCGATCGCGCGCGAGTTCTTCTCGTCGGTGTCGTGGCGGCCGGTCAGCGCGACGACGCGGTCGTCGAAGGACTGGATGCCGAAGCTGATGCGGTTGACGCCGAGGTTGGCGAGCCCGTCGATCATCCGGTTGTTGAGCGTGATCGGCTCGATCTCGAACACGAACTCGGGATCGTCCAGGCGGAAGCATTCCTCGATGGTGCGCTTGATCCGCGCCAGTTGCTCCGGCGGGATCACGCTGGGCGTGCCGCCGCCGAAATAGATCGAGCGCACCGCGCGCCCGCGCAAGCGGTGCGCGTCGGCGACCAGTTCGATCTCGCGGCACAGCGCGCTGACGTAGCGCTCGCGCTGCGCATGCGAGGATTCGGACAGGATCTCGATCTTGTAGAAGCAGTAACGGCAGCGCTGCAGGCAGTACGGAATATGGAAGTACAGGTGCAGCGGCTTCTCGGACGACAGGTCGGTCTCGCTCGCGGACTTCCAATAGCGTTGCGGCGGCCACGCCACGACGAATCCGTTGCGGTTGGGCGCTTCGCCGCGATAGTCCGCCGGCGCTTCGGCCTGCGGCGGCGGCGCGGCGTCGAGCAGCGCGATCTTGAGCGGTTCCATCACGCATCGACCTCGCAGGCGCGTTCGTTCATGCGTTTCTGGACCAGCGCGGCCACGCTGTCGAGCGACTGGAACGTCGCCGTCTCCAGGTCCTCGTCCAGGATGCGGATCTGGAACCGCCCTTCGAGAAGGTTGATGAACTCGGCCATGCTGATCGAATCCAGCGCCAGGCCGTCCTCCAGGAACGAGGCCGCGTCGTCGACCTGGTCGTAGCCGATGTTGAGGTCGAGATCCTCGGCGATGATCTGCTTGAGGATGTCGATGACCTGGGATTTATCCATGGCGGTAGTCCTTGGTGATGGTGTTGCGGTCGGGCTTGCCGCTGCCCAGGCGCGGGAGTTCGGCGGCGAGCGCGTAGCGATCGGGTCGCGCGAAGACCGGCAACGTGCTGGCCGCATGCTGTTTGAGGGTGTCGAGGCTGAGCGCCGGCGACGACGGCTGGATCACCACGGCGATGGCCTTGCCGGCCGCGGTGTCCTCGTCGAGCGCGATCGCCACGGCGAGTTCGACGCCGGGCCAGGCCATGATCGCGCGCTCCAGGTCGGCCAGCACCAGCAGCTTTCCGGCGCGATTGAGGCTCAGATCCGCCCGCCCCTGGATCGCGAAGCGGCCTTGGTCGCGGAAGATCGCGATATCGCCCGTATCCCACGCCTGCGACAGGGCGACGGCGGCGCCCGCGTGGGCGATGTGCGTGGCCGCGTGCGGATGGCGCACGACCAGCCGGGCCTGTCCGGCGCCCGCTTCGGCCGGGAAGGCGCGCACGCCGTCGAGCGGATCCAGCGCCTGCGGCTGGTTGGCGCCGGAAATCGCGATCACGCCCAGTTCGGAACTTCCGTAGAGATCGAACACGCGCGCGAACACCTGCTGCGCCTGCGCGCGCAGCGGCTCGGGAATGCCGTCGCCCGCCAGCACCAGGCTGCAGCTCGGCGACAGCGGGTCGCGCTTGCGCTGCACCAGCGTGCGCAGCAGATGCGGCGTCGAGTACACCCAGGTCGGCGTGGCGGCGCGCAGCGCGCCGTTGAAGCTGAGCAGGTTGGCCTTCGGCAGCAGATGCACCTGCGCGCCCGCCAGCAGCGCGGGAATCAACGCCGCGCCGAGGCCGTACATGTGGTGGAGCGGTACGGTGATCAGTACGCGGTCGTCCGCGCCCAGGCCCAGCCGCTGCATCACCAGCGCCGCGGTCGCGAGCACGTCGCGGGGGTCGTGCCAGATCGTTTTCGGAGTGCCCAGCGTGCCCGAGGACTGCACCGCCAGCCCGCTCGGACCGCGCTCGCTCTCCCCCGAGGCAGGCGCGCGTTCGTCGGCCGCATCCGCTGCACGCGCCTCGAGCGCCGCGCCGATCGCACCGTCGCACGCAGCCGGCGGGGTCGCGTCCGCAGCGCACAGCAGCGCCGGGCGCCGGTCCACGATCGCGGCCAGCAGCAGCGCCAGCATGTCGAAGTCGCCGATCCCGCGCAGCGCGGGAAACCGCACTGCCGCATGCGCCTGCCAGCCCGCGCGGCCGCGCGCCAGCAACGCCTGTACCGAAACCGAGTCCCCGCCCAGGTGGATCGCGCTGCCGCTGCCGGCGAGCGCCTGCGTCCAGTCGCGGCCGCCCCGCGTCGCTTGCTCGACCGCGTTCATCGGGCCCGCTCCAGCGATTCGTTGTTGAGGATTTCGCGGATCTCGCCGCAGCGCTCGCCGTTGAGCTTCAGCGCGAAATAGCGCGAGACGGCCCAGTCGGACGCGGTCTGCAGGCTGCGCGGCGCCGGCACGCGCGAGACTTCGATGTCGCCCTTTTCGAGCAGGCCGCGGTTGCCCGGATCGAGCAGCTTGCCGATGCCGTGCGTGCCATCGATGAGTTTGCGCCGCTGGCCGGGATCGAGCCGCGACAGCGCGATCTGCGATTCCGCGACCAGGATGATGTTGCGCGCATGCTGCACGTACAGGCGCGAATGACGATGCAGGACGTCGCCGCGGCCGGGGTGGGCCTGCACGCACTGGTGCAGGACTTCGACTTCGACCGGATGGCCGCAGAAGGTCTGTAGGAAGAAGGTGGTCGAGCCCTGCAAGGCCAGGTAGTCGGCGAGCCGCTGCGACGGTGCGGTCTCGACCGGGCTGGGGCGCGAGTCTGACGAAGCAGGCCCCGCGCCCGAAAGCGCTGGCTGGCGAGCTAGCAAATCGGGATTCATGGACGTCCGTGTCGAGAAGCAATTCCATCGGCCGCGAGGGCGGCCAACGCATGTGCGCATCGATCGAAAGCGGACGCGTCCGTTGGCCTGCATGCCGATGGACGCGCTTCGATTTGTTGTGGATGCGTGATGACTATAGGCACCGAAAACCTGGGAATTCAATACACCTGTCTAATCGCGATCACCGTGGATAAGGGCTTGCATCACGAAACCCCGAAGACGCACGCAACGATTCGTTGTTGTCGACAACGTAGGCCGAACAGGTCTCGCCGAGCGAGAATCCGTTCGCTGTGAACCGGCGGATCGGCCGATGCGTGATCGTTATCGCGTGCGTTCAGCGAGTACGGTTTCGATCGAGGCCGAAAACATCCAGGCGGTCTGCCGGCACCGCCTGGCGTTGGGATCGTAGCCGCCGATATACAGCGTGCCCGGCGCGAACGGCGACGCAGCGAACGTTCGTGCGGCGACGAGATCGGCGGCGCCGGACGCGTCCGGATCGTCGATCCGCCCCAGCGTGTAGCGCGCCTCGTCGGCATGGCGAACGAGATACCACGCATCGCGCACCCACGCGTCCGCCGGGTGGGTATCGAGTTGCGTGCTGTAGGTGGCGCCTAGCCCGCACAGCAGCCGCGTCGCGCCGCCGCGCGGATCGGCCACCGGAGTGAAGTCGTCGTAAGCGGCCACGGCATAGGTCGGACGCTCGCCCCAGTGCGCCGCCAGGAAATCGATGACGTCCAGTTCGAGGGTCTCGCGGAAGCCGTCGTTCGGGTCGATGCGCACCACCCGGCACAGGTCGCCTTCCAGCGCGGCCAACAGCACTTCGCCGCGGCCGGCCGGATCTGGCACGGTCGTCAGCCCGCGGAAGCCGCTGCTGGGGACGACCAGCGGCAGGGCGATGGTGTGGACCTTTTCCCAACGCGGCGCCGGGCCGTCGATGCGCCGGTAGAGGTCGGGCTTGATGCTGGCGTACAACTGGCCGTTGCACTCGGTGAACGACATCGGCCGGCGGGTATAGCCCGACAGCTCCGCGGCGGCGTCCCAGCGGATGCGGCCAGGTGCGTCCGGATCGTAGACGCCGCTGAAGATGCCGGTCGGCGCGGTGCCGGCGAACACGCGCTCCTGGCCGGTCACCGCATCGCGATGGACGCAGAAACTGCGGGTGCTGGCCGCGCCGGAACCGCTGCCCAGATGGGTACGCGTCCACAGGCCGCTGCCGTCGTCGTAGCTGTCGACATAGACATGCCCGCGGCTGTCCGAGGGCGCGGCGAGCAGCAGCGCGACCGGCGCGTCGAGCCCGCGCCCCTGGGTGTCGCGGGTGAAGGTCACCGAGTCCAGCGTCGCGCGCCAATGCACGCGCTCATAGCCATGGGCGAGCCGCCAGTCGCCGTCCGCGCGGTCCAGCACGGCGATCTGCGCGCCGTTGTGCGGGTCGTCCGGCCGATAGTCGTTCAACTTGTACGACAGCGAGGCGAACAATCGCCCGCGGTGCGGCACCAGGTGCAGGACCTCGGTGCCGCCCAGGACATGACCTTCAGCATCGCGCTGGCCGGCGCGGAAGACCCGGCGGAACCCGGCAGGCGTGGTCGCGGCCGTTGCATCCAGGCCCGCGCCCTCCTGGAAATAACGGTCCAGCACTGCGCGCGATGCCGGCTGGCGCGCATGGGCGTAGAGCCGTCGCCGGAACTCGGCGCGTTGCGCGTCTTCGCGGGGGAAATGGTTGGACACCCAGGTCTGGATGCGCGCGCCCATGCCCTGGATGTCGTGGTCCGCGCGCTCGTCCAGATACGCGCGCACGCCCTCGGTGGCGACGTAACCGCGGCTGAGGAATTGAAGAATACGGAAGCTGATGCGGTAGCCGGTGTCGAGCACGCGACGGTGGGCGATCAGCCGCAGCGCGCGGGTCCGCACGTCGTCGGCGCCGCAACCCAGCGGATCGAGCAGTACGCCGCTCTGGCAGTCGTAGTAGAACGCGTTGACCGAGAAGTCGCGCATTTGCGCATCCTCGACCAGATCGGCGCGCGGAACGAACGTGGTGCTCCACATATCGTCGTTGCGGATGTCCCTCCAGCTGCGCAGTATGTTGATCTCCACGCCGCCGCAGGCTTCGTCGCCCCAGCGCAACACGCCGAAGCGCTCGTTGTGCATGCGCACGCCGTCGACGGCCGGATACGCTTCGCGCAGCCGCTGCAGGGCCGCGTCGACGGCCCCATCCACGCACAGGTCGATGTCGTTCGCCGGCTGGCCGAGCAGCCAGTCGCGCGGGGTGCCGCCGACGATGAACACGCGCATGCCCGCGCCCTGGAGCGCGGCGATCACGTCGCCGACGCGCACGTCGTGGCGGTCGTCGCGGTACACCGGCCGCGCGTAGGCGGCAGCGACCAGGGCCGGGTCGAGCGCGGCGCCGGCGAGCGTCACGAACGCGTCCCCACGCCGCGGCCGAGCAGGAACAGCGCGAGCGCGGCCAGGCCCAGCGCCAGGCCGAGCATCACCGCCATGGACACGCCGACGCCGGGCGCGCCGGTGCCGAGCACGCCGTAACGGAACGCGCCGATCATGTGCGCCAGCGGATTGACTTGCGCGACCTGCCGCCACGGCGCCTGCAGCAGGGCGACCGGAAAGAACACGCCGCCCAGGTAGGCCAGCGGGGTGAGCACGAAGTGGGTGACGTGGCCGATGTCGTCGAGCGTCTTCGCGTACAGCGCGTTGATGAAGCCAAGCAGCGAGAAGATCGTCGCGGCCAGCAACGCCGACAGGCCGGCGACCCACGGGTGCGCCAGCGGCAGCGACGGCGACAATGCCAGCGCGATGGCGACCACGATCGCGCCCGCCATCAGGCTGCGCACCACGGCGCCGACGACGTAGCCGAGCAGGATGGTCCAGTTGCGCATCGGCGACGCCAGCATCTCCTCCACCGCGCGATTGAAGCGCACGAAGAAGAACGAGCTGGAGGCGGTGCCGTAGCTGCTGGTGATGATGCACATCATCACCAGCCCCGGCGCGATGAACTGCAGATAGCTCGATCCGCCGTCGACGCTGCCGATGCGGTCGCCGACGATCTTGCCGAAGATCGCGAAGTACAGCGCCGTGGAGACCGCAGGCGGCACCAGCGTCTGCAGCCACAGCCGCAGGATGCGCGAGACTTCGCGGCGCACGATGCTGTGCAGCGCGATCAGATCGGTCGAGACGGTCATGCCTTGGCGTACCCGGCCCCGTCGCAATGGCGCGGCATGCGGCCTCAGGCCCCGCCGCCGGCCGCGCGCCAGGCGTTGGCCTGCGCGGTGATGCGCAGCACCAGGACCTTCTTCAACGCGCTGTATTCCAGCCAGGTCTGGCCCGGCGTTGCCGCCAGCGCGCGCTTGAGCTCCACGTAGCGTTGCCGCTCCTGGGCAAAGGCGCACAGGAAGTCGCGGAAGTTCTTGACCTCGGCCAAGCGCGGGTTGTCGGCGGCGCAGGTGTGCACCACGAACGACCGGCCGCCGTCGCGCCCGATCCGCCAATGCCACGAGAACCCGGCGTCGATCGGGCTTTCGCCATGGGCCTGGTAGCCCAGTGCGGCCAGCGTGCGGGCCACGCGCTCGACCGCGGCCGGATCGCGCATCGCCACCACGATGTCCAGGATGTCCTTGCTGGCCAGCTGCGGGATCGAGGTGCTGCCGATGTGCTCGATGCCGGCCACGTCCTCGCCGGCCAGCGCCTCCAGCAACCGCCGCTTTTCGTCGGCGAACGCCTGCGGCCAGGTCGGATCGCAGCCGCTGCGCAAGTTCAGGTCCAGCTCGGGCGCACGCACGCGCGAGTAGCGGCGCACGAATTGCTCGACGCTTTCCGCGCCCAGCTCGCCGGGCTGCACCTGCGCCTGCAAACGCCTGAGGACGCGGGCCACCTGCAGGGCGCCGCTGAGGCTTCCGGCTGCGGTGCTCATCGCGCTATGGCTCGGCATTCGCACACGAGCGTCTGTCGGCGTGCGATGCGCGGGAGCGAAGCCACGTCCGGGCCTGCGCCTGGGATTTCGCGATGGGCGTTGCCGGGTACGGCGGAGGTATGCGGGGGAAAAGCGAGGGGTAACGGGTTCATCCTGATCCTGGACGAGACTACTGAACTCCTGCGGTCGCCATAGCATGCCCCCATCGGGCTCTCAGAAAGTGAGACCCGGTGCCGCGATCGCGCGACGCCGGCTCGACGCGTCCTCGCCGCCGATGCGGCGCGAGCCATCCGCGCGGTCGTGCTGGCCGGCTTCGTGCCGACGGACTGGTGCGCCCAGGCAATGGATCTTCAGATGGATCGCTTTGATGAATCGCCTGTCGCGAAGCCGCGCAACATGGTGTGAGCGCGGTCGCAGTTCAGCGTCGGAATCGTCGGCCTTCCACCGGCCGGAACGATAAGGCCGTCCGCTCGATGATCGGCTAGCTCCACTTGCGCAGACCGCGCCAGTAGATCGCCAGCGTCGCGTCGTCGAGCGTCGGCGCGGCGAGTCCCAACGCGGCCAGCGCGGCTTCGGTGTCGCTGGAATCGAACTGCAAGTCGCAGTCGCGCGATTCCGGGGCACCGTTTTTCTTCGGTAGTGCGGCCCCGTCGATCGCTTCCTGAACCAGGGGCAGGATCGGCAAACAGACGCCGGCCTCGCGGAATTCGGCAACGCGGCGCAGCCATTGCGCATGGGCGAGCAGTTCCATCGGTTCGCCGAACGCCGTCGCGTGCGCCCGGAACAATCGCTCGACCGCAACCGGCCGGGCGGATGCGAGATGGAAAACGCCGTGCGGGTGCGCCTGCGCGAGCGCGACGATTGCCTTGGCGACGTAATCGACCGGCAGCAGCGCGACCCCAGCCCCGTCGTCGAAGTAACCCGCCTTCATCGCCAAGGCGCTGAGCATCAAGCGGTGCAGCCCTTGCTTTTCATCGAAGCGACCTTCGTCGCAGTCGCCAGCGACCAGGCCCAAGCGAAAGATGCCGCAAGGCAGGCCGCGCCTGCCGGCCAGCATCACCAGCCGCTCTGCGACCCACTTGCTGGCGGCGTAGCCCTCCGCCTGCGGATGCCGTTCGTTCTCGATCGATGCGTGTTCGTCTATCCGTGCATGCGCCGGCCGGGGCGTCGCGCGGCTGAAGACGCCGAGCGTGGACACATACTGGAACGTCTTTGCCCGGCCCTGCATCGCCAGCCGCAGCAACGCGCGCACACCGTCGACATTCGCCGGTTTGGCGCTGGCGTAATGTTCGAGATGGTTCATGCTGGTTCCGTTGTGGAACACCGTGCCGACCTCGGCGCCGATCCTCGCCCGGTGCCGCGCCGACAGCCCCAGCGATGGGCTGGCCAGATCGCCGGGGCAGACGACGATGCGGGACTCGTCCTCGGGTCTCCACAGCCGCCAGCGCTGCATTGTCGTACGCAAGCGCTGCGCAGCCTCGGCTTCGCTGCCGCCGCGAACCAGACAGAACACCTTCGCGGGCGTGCTGTCGAGCAAGCGGCGAAGCAGGAAGCGGCCGATGAATCCGGTCGCTCCGGTCAACAGGATCGCCGCATCCGCGGCGTCGCGCGGATTCGCGCGGGGCCTCGCATCCGTCGATTGCGCTGCCAGCCACTCCGGCGCGGCGGGAAAATCGTCGCCCAGCAGTCCTTGCGTCTGCAACGACACGAAGCGCTCGCGACCGATCTCGCCGCAGCGAATGCGTTCGGCCTGCTGCAGCAGCGTCGGCGCCGCGAACACATCACCGGTGCGCAGTTCGCAGCCGAACTCGGCCGCGAGCCGCCGCGCCAGTTGCATGGCCAGCAACGATTGGCCGCCGATGGCGAAGAAATCGGCATCGGCGCTGATCCCGCTGGCCGGCAGCTTGAGCACCGCAGCCCAGACCTCGGCGATGGCGGTTTCGATCCCATCGCGCGGGGCGATGTACTCGCCCCGCCCGCCCGCGTCGGTCTCCGGCAGCGGCAGCGCCTTGGCGTCGAGCTTGCCGTTGCCGGTCAGCGGCAGCTGCGCCAGTTCCATCGTCGCCTGCGGCAGCATGTAGTCGGGCAGCGCGCGGCGCAGCTGTTCGCGCAGTTCGGCCAGGAACTCGGCCTGCGGTTGCGCGCGCGCGTCCTCGTGGCGGACCACCCAGGCCAGCAGGCGGCGGTCGGCGCCCTCGCCCGGCGCCAGCACCGCGGCGTCGCGCACGCCGGCGTGTTCGCGCAGGCGGTTCTCGATCTCGCCCAGTTCGATGCGGAACCCGCGCAGCTTGATCTGGCGGTCGCGACGGCCGATGAACTCGATCCGGCCGTCGTCCAGCCAGCGGCCGTGGTCGCCGGTGCGGTAGACGCGCTCGCCGGCGCGCCAGGGGTCGTCCAGGAACTGCTGCGCGGTCAGCTCGGGCCGGTTGACGTAGCCCTGGGCCACGCCGGCGCCGCCGATCCAGATTTCGCCGAGCAGGCCCGGCGCGCACAACTGGCCGGCCGCATCGACGACGTACATCGTGGTGTTCGACACCGGCCGGCCGATCGACAG
>NZ_FNPT01000013.1:121519-129908 GCF_900107375.1 Lysobacter sp. yr284 | reverse complement strand
GGTTGTGCAGGTTGTAGACCGAGCCGTCCGGCGCGATCAGGTCGACGATCAGGTCGCCCTGGTAGGTGTGGACGATGTCGACCGCGACCTGGGTGTTGCTCGGCGCGTTGCCGGTACGGCCGCTGACGCTGATCGAACTGGCGACGCCGGTGGCGTTGTTGTCCGGGATGTTGGCGTCGGTGCCGTTGGTGTAGGTCTGCGCGCCGCTGCTGCCGACGGTGACGGTGACGGTCTTGGTGTTGCTCGCGCCGGCGTTGTCGGTGACGGTCAGGGTGACGGTGTAGCTGCCCGCCGCGCTGTAGGTCTTGCTCGGGTTGGTCGCGGTGGAGGTGGTGCCGTCGCCGAAGTTCCAGCTGCGCGAGGCGATCGAACCGTCGCTGTCGGTCGAGCCGTCGGTGAAGCTCACCGTCAAGCCGCTGGCCGAGGAAGCGAAATTCGCCACCGGCGCCTGGTTGCCCGGCGTGCCGCCGCCGGCCGCGGCCACCGCCGCCGCCGCGTCGACCAGGCCCGAACCGCAGCCGCCCGAGCACTTGTTGGCGGCGATCGGGCGCGCGGTGCTCTGCAGGATCTGCAGGATCTGCGCCGGCGTGCGCGGGCTCGACGCCGCCGCCTGGATCAGCGCGGCGATGCCGGCCACGTGCGGCGCCGCCATCGAGGTGCCGGCCATCGGGCCGTAGGCGTTGCCGGACACGGTCGAGATGATGCCCTCGGTCGAGCTCGGCCCGAAGATGCCGTTTTCGCCGCCCGGCGCGGTGACGTGGATGGTCGCGCCGTAGTTCGAGTACGACGCGCGCGAACCGGCCTTGTTGCTGGCGGCGACGCGGATCACGCCGTTGCAGCTGGCCGGGGTGAAGCCGGCGACGTCGACGTTGTCGTTGCCGGCGGCGACGACCACGGTCGAGCCGTTGGCGATGGCGGTGTCGATCGCCGCCTGCCAGGCCGGGGTGTCGGTGCACGGCGCCGGGCCGCCGAGCGAGAGATTGATGATCTCGGCCGGATTGGCGTTGGCCGGCACGCCGGCGACGGTGCCGCCGGAGGCCCACACCACCGCGTCGGCGATGTCCGAATCCGAACCGAAGCCCTGGTTGCCGAGCGCGCGAACCGGCACGACCTTGGCGTTGTAGGCCACGCCCGCGCCGCCGGCGCCGTTGTTGGTCACCGCGGCGATGGTGCCGGCGACGTGGGTGCCGTGGACGATGTTGGACGAGTCGTTGGGATTGGCGTCGCGGCCATCGCCGTCGTCGGACTTGCCGCAGCCCGGCGTGCCGCCGGCCTGGCGGCACTCGGCGTCGGAGAAGCCGGTGGTCGAGCTGATCATGTCGTAGCCGGGCAGGATGTTGGCGCTGAGGTCGGTGTGCGCCAGGATGCCGCTGTCGACCACCGCCACCACGATGCCGGTGCCGGTGCTGGTGTTCCACGCGGTCGGCGCGCGGATGCCGACCGCGCTGTCGGCGTAGTGCCACTGCTTGCTGAAGCTGGGATCGTTCGGCGTCGCCAGCGCGCGGCGCAGGCCGTCGACCTGGACGAACTGTACGTTCGGATCGGCGGCGATCTGGCGCATCAGCGCAGCGGCCTCGTCGCGGCCGAGCGCGCGGTCGGACGCGATCACGCTGGCGCCGGGCACCAGCATGCGGCGAACCTGGCGCAGGCCCACGCGCGCGCCCTTGGACGCGGCCGGCAACGCGAGTTTCGACGCGGCGGCGTCGAGCGAGCGCGTCAGCGCCGCGCCGCCGGACGCGGCGGCGCTGTCGTTCTTGTACTTGACGATGAAACGGCTGTAGCTGCCGTCGGCTTTCAACGCGCCCAGGTGGGCTTCGCCGGCGAACGACGGCGCGGCCAGCGAGGCCAGGGCCAGCGCGGTGGCGGCGGCGAGCAGGTGCGGGCGGTGACGGATGGCGGAACGCAACGACATGGTGGACCCCTCGATAAGCGCCGCAAAGCGGCGAAAAGGGCGTTCGGGCGTGCCGTCGTGGCGGGTCGGCATGCGGGATACGCCAGGCAGGACGCGTGTGGGGTGCGCGTCCGGGGCACACGCTATCTGTCCGGCAAAACCGCCGGCAAGGTGTTGCGGCCATCGATTGCGCGTGAGTAATCGATGTCGATCACAGTACGCGACATGGTAATGATCGCGGTGCGTTCGAATGGATTTTCGACTGCATTTCGCACGCATTTTCGGAGCATGCGAATCCTGTCGCGCACGAGCGGCATGCTGAGCGCGGAGCGATCCGCAAGAGCGTCGCACACCGCCGCTTCGGCGCCATCGCCCGCACCGGAACCACGTCGCGACTGCGGCGCCGCCACGCGATCTACCTGTAGGAGCGGCGCAAGCCGTGACCGCGCAACCGCCCCGCGGCGAACGCCGCACCATGCCGGCGAAACCGCAACCGCGTCGAAACCGGGCCGCACGCCCTCCCCCGCCGCGCAATCCCCGCAACGAAAAAGCCCCGGCCGAAGCCGGGGCTGTGCTTGCACCCTGAAGCGCGGCCCGCAGGCCGCGCCGCACGATCAGAACGTGAGGCTCCAGCTGTTGATGTAGCCGGTGTCCAGCGACGCGCGATCGGACACGCGCAGCTTCCAGGTGCCGTTCAACGGTTCGCTCGACAGGTTCACCGTGTAGGTCTGGACGATGTTGTCGGTGCCGCCGCCGGCGCGGTTGTGCAGGTTGTAGACCGAGCCGTCCGGCGCGATCAGGTCGACCACCAGGTCGCCCTGGTAGGTGTGGACGATGTTGACCGCGACCTGGGCGCTGCTGGTGGCGTTGCCGGAGCGGCCGGAGACCACGATGCTGCTGGTCACGCCGACGGAGTTGTTGTCCGGGATGCTGACGTCGGCGGCGTTGCTGTAGGTCTGCGTGCCCGGGTTCGGGGTGCCGCCGCCGAGCGAATCCAGCGCCGCCTTGGCGTCGACGATGCCGGCGCCGATCGGCTGGTCCGGGGCGGTCGGGAACGCGCGCACGGTGTTCTTGAGGATGGTCTCGATCTGCGCCGGGGTCTTCGGCGTCGCCGACTTGGCCTGCAGCAGCGCGACCACGCCGGCCACGTGCGGCGTCGCCATCGAGGTGCCGCCGTAGGAGGCGTAGCTCTCCGAACCCGGCGTGGTGGTGCCCGAGTTCAGCGTGGACAGGATGTTCGAGCCCGGCGCGGCGACGTCGACCACGGTGCCGTAGTTGGACTTCTGCGTGCTGCTCCACACCGAACGCTTGCCGGCGCTGTCGACCGCGCCGACGGTGATCACGTTGTTGCAGTTGGCCGGACGCGCGTTGGAGGCGTTGCCGTTGTTGTTGCCGGCCGCCACCACCACGGTGACGCCGCGGCCGACCGCGCCGTCGATCGCCGCCTGGTAGGTCGAACCGCAGGCGCCGCTGCCGCCGAGCGACATGTTGATCACTTCGGCCGGGTTGGCGTTGGCCGGAACGCCCGAGACGGTGCCGCCCGAGGCCCAGGTGATCGCATCGGCGATGTCGGCCAGGGTGCCGCCGCACTTGCCGAGCACGCGCACCGGCACGACCTTGGCGTTGTACGCGGTGCCGGCCACGCCCTTGGCGTTGTTGGTCACCGCCGCCACCGTGCCGGCGACGTGGGTGCCGTGCCAGCTGGAATTGTTGCTGTAGCTGACGCCGCATTCGCCGGCAGCGAACCAGTCGCCCTGGTCGGCCGGGTTGGAATCGCGGCCGTTGCTGTCGCGCGCGGCGGTCGAGTCGCTGATGAAGTCGTAGCCGGGCAGGATGTTGGCGTTGAGGTCGCTGTGGCTGGTGATGCCGGTGTCGATCACCGCCACCACCACGCCGGTGCCGGTGCTGACGTCCCAGGCCTGCGAGGCGTTGATGCCCGAGGCGCCGTAGCCCCACTGCTCGCCGAAACGGGTGTCGTCGGGGGTGAAGAACGCGGTCATGCGCGCGTTCTCTTCCACGTATTCCACGCTCGGGTCCAGCGCGATCTGCTGCATCAGCGACTGCGCCTCGGCGCGATCGAGCTTGCGCCCGGCCTGGACCACGTCGGCGCCGGTGCCGATGCGGCGCAGGTGCTTGAGTCCCAGCGCGCGGCCCTTGCCGGAGAAGCCGGCGGCGGCGCTGTCGAGCGAGCGGCTCAGGTTGGCGGCGTTGCTGCGCGCGGCGCTGCCGTCGCGGTACTTGACGATGAACTGGTCGTGCGAATCGGCGTTGGCCAGCGCGGCCAGGTCGATGCGGTCGGCGGCGGACGCCGACATCGCCACGCACGACAGCGCGGCCAGGGTGGCGGCGGCGAGCGCGTGCTGGCGCGGAGCGCCCTTGAAGCGATAGGACATGGTGAAACCCCCAAAATCGAAGTGCCGCGATGCGGCGTCTCAACGCGTGGTGGTCGGGCGGCCACGTCCTTGTTTGCACACGCCAGCGTCCACGCTGTTTGTGTACGGACTCGATGCTGCCCGGTCCGCCTTAACACGCTACGTGCCTAACTGAACGGTCAACAAGATGGATGAAACCCCCATCAACGCGCAGAGTCGCGAGAGGCATCACATTTTTGAGTTTCCATCGGCACAACGGGGGTGGAAACGTTGCCCTGCTGCGTCGTCGTAAGCCGACCGCTTCCGACGAGGCGGACGGCAAAGAAAAACCCCAGCCGAAGCCGGGGTTTTTCGTGATGCTCATAGCAAATCCGGACTTAGAAGGTGATGCTCCAGGTATCGATGCGGCCGACGTCCAGCGGTCCCAGGTCGCGCGCGCGCAGGCGCCAGTTGCCGTTGAGCGCTTCGGTCGACAGGTTGCGGGTGAAGGTGCCGGTGACGTTGTCGGCGCTGCCGCCGGTGCGGTTGTGCAGGTTGTAGACCGAGCCGTCCGGCGCGATCAGGTCGACGATCAGGTCGCCCTTGTACGGATGCACGATGTTGACCGAGATCTGCGCGTTGCTCGGCGCGTTGCCGGTGCGGCCGGACACCGCGATCGTGCTGCTGGCGCCGGTGGCGTTGTTGTCGGGAATCGCGACGTCGGTGCCGTTGGTGTAGGTCTGCGCGCCGCCGCTGCCGACCGTGACGGTCGCGGTCTTGGTGTTGCTCGCGCCGTCGTCGTCGGTGACGGTCAGGACGACGGTGTAGGTGCCGGCCGCGGCGTAAGTCTTGCTCGGGTTGGTCGCGGTCGAGCTGGTGCCGTCGCCGAAGTTCCAGCTGCGCGAGGCGATGGTGCCGTCGCTGTCGCTGGAGCTGTCGGTGAAGCTGACCGTCAACCCGCTCGCGTTGGAGCTGAAATTCGCCGTCGGCGCCTGGTTGCCCGGGCCAGGGCCGCCGGAGAACAGCGTGTACAGCAACCGGTTCGGCGAGCCGCGCAGGTCGGTGATCTTGCCCGGGGTGCTGTTGTCGACGATGGCGGCGTGCACTTCGTCCGGCGTGGCCGCCGGATGGGTCGCCAGGTACAGCGCGGCGGCGCCGGCCACGTGCGGCGAGGCCATCGAGGTGCCGCTGTTGGGCGCCGACGCGGTCGCGCTGCCGATGCCGGCCGAAACGATGTCGGTGCCCGGCGCGAACAGGTCCAGGCAGGCGCCCCAGCTCGAGGCCTGGCCGAACTGCCAGATCGAACGCGCGTCGTTGCGGTCGCTGGCGCCGACGGTGATCGCGCGCGGCACCCGCGACGGCGACTCGGTGCAGGCGTCGATGTTGCCGTTGCCGGCCGCGACCACCGCGACCACGCCGGCGTTGATGAGGTTGGTGACCGCGGTGTCGGTCGCGGCCGAGGCCGGGCCGCCCAGGCTCATGTTGGCGACCGCGGGCTTGACGTGGTTCGCCGTCACCCAATCGATGCCGGCGATGATCTGCGAATTGGGCGCGCTGGAACCGCAGCCGAACACGCGCACCGGGTGCACGGTGGCCTTCTTGGCGATGCCCCAGGTGGTGCCGGCGACGGTGCCGGCGACGTGGGTGCCGTGGCCGTGGCAGTCGGTGGTGCTGCTGTCGTTGGGCACCGAGGAGTAACCGTTGCCGATGCGGCCGGTGAATTCGGTGTGGTCGGCGCGCAGGCCGGTGTCGACGACGTAGGCGTGCACGCCGGTGGCGTCGGTGTCGTAGGTGTAGGTCGTGCTCAGCGGCAGGTTGCGCTGGTCGGCGCGGTCCAGGCCCCAGGTGGCGTTGTTCTGGGTGGCCTCGACCGACATGTAGCCGTCTTCTTCGACGAAGGCGACGCGCGGGTCCTTGAGCAATCCGCTCAGGGCCGCGTCGTCGGCCTCGACCACGAAGCCGCGCAATGCGTGCTGGTAGCTGCGCACCACGGTGGCGCGATGCTGGCCGGCGATGCCGCGCGCGACCGCGGGCACGTCGGCGACGCCGCGCGCGTTTTCGGCCGACAGCCGCGCGGCCTGTTCCTTCAGCACGACGATGTAGCGTCCTTCGATCGGCCGGTCCACGGTCAACAACTCCGCGGCCAGGCCCGGCAGCGCGGTGCAGACGAGGGAAGCACCGATGGCTACCGACAAGATACGACGATTCATGCGCGTCTCCTGAGTGAGATTGCGGAAGCGTTCGCGACGACCGCGGTGCGCGGCGTGGCGCTGCGCGCAACGCATGGCCCCCCGGCCTGCGCGCAGCCCCGACACCGGCGCCGGCCGCGCGCACTGTCGCCACGCGCAGCCGTCCGCCGCCGGCGCCTGTACGGCACCGACTGTCGTTCGCGATACGAATTCCAACCCGAGCGATGCCGCGTTGTGCGGCGGATACCGTGGCGTCTCGCGCGTGGCGCTGCGTGCAGTGCGCGAGCCGTGCGGTGTTCGCGGCCCTTGCGTTCGTTGTGGCCGCGGTCAACAACCTATGCAGGCGCCTACGAGAAGTCCATGCGATGGAAACGGTTAATTCGTGGGCAAAGCGTGAACCCGACTGGCACTTTCGCTATCGCGTTTCAGCACCACGCGCGTGACGGCCCGATAGCACGAGCGTGCAGCGGATTCGATGCGTCGGCGTATTGCGCGCACGCGCGCGACGACGTTGCGCGCATGGCGAACGTTCGTGCCGAACGCAGGTTCCCTGTCGCGCGCGATGCGCGATCGCGCGTGCGCGACGGCGCATCCGCACGGCATCGACGACGCAGGCCGGTCCGCTGCGCCCGCTCCGCGTTCGGCGTCGCGCATCGCGCATCGCGCGGCGACGCTTCCGCGCAGGTCGCGCGCAAACGAAAAACCCCGGCCGGGGCCGGGGTTCGATGCGTCGCGGTCGCGGTCGCGGCGGCGCGACCGCGATGGCGGATGCCGTCGCTTACAACATTCCGGTTTCGAGCCGCGCCGCCTCGGACATCATGTTGCGGTTCCACGGCGGGTCGAACACCAGCTCGACGTCGGCCTCGGCCACCGTCGGGATCATCTCCAGCTTGCTGCGCACGTCGTCGATCAGGATGTCGCCCATGCCGCAGCCCGGCGCGGTCAGGGTCATGCGCACCTCGACCATGCGCTGGCCGTCGTCGCGGTGCTTGACCGCGGCCTCGTAGACCAGGCCCAGCTCGACCACGTTGATCGGGATCTCCGGATCGAAGCAGGTGCGCAGTTGCTGCCACACCAGCCGCTCGACCGCCTCGTCGTCGGCGCCCTCGGGCAGCTCCAGCGGCTCGGGCGGCTCCTTGCCGATGGCGTCGGCGTCGCGGCCGTGGATGCGGAACAGGTTGCCCTCGACGAAGACGGTGTAGCTGCCGCCCAGGGCTTGGGTGATATAGCCGACGCTGCCGGCCGGCAGGGTCACCTGCTCGCCTTGCGGCACCATGACCACGGCGCAATCGCGCTCGAAACGGACGGGTTCGCTGCTGCGGGAATACATGCGGGGAAGATGGGGGTGCCGTGCCGCAGCACAAGACTGGCGATTGTACCGGTCGCGGCCGGCTATGCTGTAGGGCTTGCCCCCGTCCACAGTGTTCCGCCGATGACCGTCGCCGCCCCGCCCGACCGCCCCGCCCCACGCGCCGCCGCAGGCCGCGTCCGCCTGTACTCCTGGCTGCTGCTGGCCCTGGGCACGTTCGGCTTCGCCGCGTTCTGGACCCTGGCGGCGGTGAGCCTGGACCGGCAGCTGGCCTGGCTGGCGGTGCTGGGAGCGCTGGACATCGCCTGGATGCTGCGCCTGGGCGGCTGGCGCCCCGGCTGGACCCGCGCCGCCGCGGGCCTGGTCGCGACCGCGCTGATCGTGCTGGTCGCCAACTGGGGCATCGTCGCCGGCCAGCTCAGCGGCCCGTTCGGCCTGGACCTGGCGAGCTCGGCGACCAAACTCGGCCCGAACCTGTTCTGGACCCTGTTCCACCTGGCCAACGGCGGGCCGGAGCTGATCTGGATCGGGCTCGGGCTGGTGGTGGCCGCGGTGGCGTCGCGCTGAGCCGCCGCCGGCCGGCGATGCCGGCCCCACACGCAATCCCCCTGTAAGAGCGGCGCAAGCCGCGACCGCGAAGCCGCCGCTC
>NZ_FNPT01000013.1:117430-121104 GCF_900107375.1 Lysobacter sp. yr284 | reverse complement strand
TCGCGCAGCTCCTACAGCGGCTGCGGCCACTACGCGATCTACCTGTAGGAGCGGCGCAAGCCGCGACCGCGAAACCGCAGCTCGTACCGAAAGCCTCGCTGCAGCCGTTTTGTCGCGGCCGCGGCCCCCCGCCGCTCCTACAAGAGCTTCCAGCAGCTGCGCGATCCGCGTGCGCAAACGCCGCGCATCCGGCTCACGCCGCCGGCGCCGCGGCGAACGCCATCTCGTCCAGGCAGGCCGCGAACAGCCGTGCGGCTTCCTCGATCTCGGCCACCGACAGCGCGCCGTAGCCGAACAGCAATCCCGCGCGCGCGGGCGCCTGCATGTAGCACGGCGCGACCGAATACAGCCCCAGCCCGCGCGACTGGGCGTGGGCGACGAACGCGTCGCCCTGCGCCGGGCTGCAGCCGCGCAGCCATACCAGCAGGTGCATGCCGGCGCGCGAGTCCTGGATCTCGAGCGCGTCGCCGGCCAGCCGGCGCAGCGCCGCCAGCAGGGCGTCGCGGCGCTGGCGCAGGGTCTTGGCGGTGCGGCGCAGGTGGCGCTCGAAGCCGCCGTCGGCGAGGAAGTGGGCCAGCGCCGCCTGTTCGATCCCCGGCGAGCCGAAGTCGTCGGCCCACTTGGCCGAGACGAAGTCCTCGCGCAGCCCCGGCGGCACCACCAGGTAGCCCAGCCGCAGCGACGGGAACAGCACTTTCGAGAACGTGCCCACGTACAGCGTGCGGCGCGCGTCGTCGAGGCCGTACAGCGCCGCGTGCGGCTGCGCGTCGAAGCGGAACTCGCCGTCGTAGTCGTCCTCGAAGATCCAGCACTCGTGGCGGCGCGCGTAGTCCAGCAGCGCGCGCCGGCGCGGCAGCGACATCAGCGCGCCGGTCGGGAACTGGTGCGACGGGGTCACGCAGATCAGCCGCGGCGGCCGCTCGGGCAACAGGTCGGTGCGCAGGCCCTCGCGGTCGACCGGGATCGGCAGCAGCCGCGCGCCGTGGATCTGCAGCGCTTCGCGCACGGCGAAGTACTGCGGGTCCTCGATCGCGACCTCGTCGCCCTCGTCGAGCAGCACCCGCGCGGCCAGGCTGACCGCCTGCTGGGTGCCGGCGACGATCACCACGTCCTCGGGCGCGGCGCGCACGCCGCGGCGCAGCGACAGGTACTCGCACACCGCCGCGCGCAACGCCGGCAGGCCCTGCGCGGCGGGGTAGTTCGGCGGCGTGTAGGCGGCCGCGTGCGACAGCGCGCGCGCCCAGGCCGAGGTCAGCAGCGGATTGGTGAACGGCACCCCGTACTGGAAGCTGTGCACGGTTCCGGGCAGGCGCCGGCCGGGGATGTTGGCGTGGTCGTGGTAGCGGCGCAGGCGGCGCGCATAGGCGCTCTGTGCGGGGATCCGCGCCGGCGGCTCGCTGCGCGGCTGCGCCGGCGCGCCGGGCAGGACCACGAAGCTGCCCGAGCCGACCCGCGCCTGCATGAAGCCCTCCGCGCGCAGTTGCTCGTAGGCGGCCAGCACGGTGTTGCGCGACAGCCCGAGCTGCTGGGCCAGCAGCCGGCTCGGCGGGAAGCGCATCCCGGCCGGCAGCCGGCCGGCCAGCACCGCGTCCTTCAACGAGCGGACCAATTGGCCGTGCAAAGGGCCGCGGCCATCCAGCGGCAGGTACATCGGCGCACTCCCGATTGGCCCCCTCGGGCCGCGCTCGTGGCGAGTGTGCCAAGCCCGCCGCCGGCTGGCGAGCCGTCGGCGCGGCCTGCCGGTCGCGGCACATCGAGCCCGCGCTGGCCGCGCAACCGCGGCCGCCCACGGCCCCGAACCGGCCGCTTGCGGCACCGGCGCCGGGGCCGGCCGCGCCGGATTGGCTCCTTCGCTGCCCTGGAAATTGGCCCTCCTGATGCGCGGCCGAGCTGGCTAGCTTAGGAACCAACCGCAGCATTCACGCCGCACCGCGACGACGCCGAGGGCCGCAATGAGCGTGCACCATCACCGCATCCGTTTCGCCGAGCACCTGGACCTGGGACCGGGCGCGCACCCGGCGTCGTCGCTGGACCTGAACAGGCCATGGTCGCCCGCACCCGCGGGCCTGCACCTGGTCTGCGCCTCCGGCCGCGCCGTGCAATTGGACTTGCCGGCGGGCTGGCTGTCGCTGTGGCTGCCGCTGCAGGGGCCGCTGCGGCTGGAGGCGGCCGACAGCGCCTGGGACCTCGCCCCCGGCCACCTGCAGGTCTGGCGCGACGGCCGCGTGCGCAGCGGCGCGCGCAGCCCGTGCTGGTGGCTGTGCCTGTGCGGCCCGGAACCGGCCTGGAAACCGCATCTGGCCGAGGCGCCGCAGGCGCTGGGCAGCGAACTGTTCCCCTGGGAAGGCCTCGCCCCGCGCGATGCGCGCCGGCTGCTGGTGCGGCTGGCGCGGCTGGGCGCGCGGCCGGCCGAACTGGCCGCCAGCGGCCCGACCCTGCTGCGCACCCTGGCCGAATTGCTGCGCGAACAACAGCGCGAACTGCTGGAACGGCTCGCGCGCTGCAGCGGCCGCACCCTGCGCCGGCGCCAGCAGACCTTGCTGCGGCTGCTGCGCGTGCAACACCTGATCCGCCGCCACCCCGACGTGCGCCTGGACCTGGGCCGGCTCGCGCGCAGCGCCAGCTACTCGCCCTGCCACCTGATCCGGATCTACCGCGACGTGTTCGACGAGACCCCGACCGAGTACGCCGCGCGGCTGCGCTCGGACCGCGCTTGGCGCATGGTCCGCGACACCCGCATGCCGGTGTGCGAGATCACCGAGGCGCTGGGCTTCGAAAGCCAGAGCGCGTTCTGCCGCGCGTTCAAGAACTCCTTCGGCGTCACCGCGACCCAGGCCCGCCGCGCCGAAGCCGCGCGCGGCCGCGCGGCCTGACATCGCATCCGCACTCGCGCCCGCGCCGTATCGCTTCGATCGCGGCGCGCGCCCGCAGCGCGCGGCCGCGACTTGCCGCTCGAATCGCCCGACCCCATCCGCATCCGTCGCGACCGCGTCCAACCCAACCGCCCTGGCTCCAGTCGCGCCCCGCCCCGATCCCAACCTTCGTCGCCAACCTCGCCGAGCCCGCCATGACCGCCGCCGTCCGCCCCGTCCGCTCCCTGCCGCTGTGGACCCTGATCGGCGGCCTCATCGCCGCCACCCTCGATATCGCGTACGCGATCGGCTACTGGGGCCTGACTAAGGGCGTCGCCGCGAGCCGCGTCCTGCACAGCGTCGCCTCCGGCCTGATCGGCCGCGACGCCGCGCTGGCCGGCGGCGCCGGTTCCGCCGCCCTGGGCCTGTTCCTGCACTACTTCATCGCGCTGCTGATGGCGGCGGCGTACGCGCTGGCCGCGAGCAAATCGGCGTGGATGCGCCGGCACCCGTGGCCGGCCGCGACCGCATACGGCCTGTGGCTGTTCGTGGCGATGAACTTCATCGTCGTCCCGCTCTCGCGCGCCGGCATGAAGGGCCTGCCGCCGGACCCGGTATGGATCGGGCTGAGCGTGCTGGTCCACATCGTCTTCGTGGCCTGGCCGATCGCGTGGGCGGTGAACCGCGCGTACAAGCGCTGACCGCCGCTGCGTTCGTGGGCGATCTCCCTGTAGGAGCGGCGCGAGCCGCGACCGCAGGGCCGCCGCCCGCACCGTAAGTTTCGTCGCAGCCGCGTTGCCGCAGTCGCAGCTTGCGCAGCTC
>NZ_FNPT01000013.1:18003-117195 GCF_900107375.1 Lysobacter sp. yr284 | reverse complement strand
ACTACGCGATCTACCTGTAGGAGCGGCGCGAGCCGCGACCGCAGGGCCGCCGCCCGCGCCGTAAGTTTCGTCGCAGCCGCGTTGCCGCGGTCGCGGCCTGCGCAGTTCGTACAACGTTCCCGGCCGCCACGCGGGCGGCCGGTCGCTCGATCAATGCCCGCCGCCGTCCAGCGCCTTGAGCTCCGACACCAGCGCGCTCGCCATCTCCGCGCCGTCGCCGTACAGCATGCGCGTGTTGTCGGCGTAGAACAGGGCGTTCTCGATGCCGGCGAAGCCGGTGCCCTTGCCGCGCTTGATCACGATGGTGTTGCGCGAGTTGATCACGTCCAGGATCGGCATGCCGTAGATCGGCGAGGCCGGGTCGGTCTTGGCCACCGGGTTGACCACGTCGTTGGCGCCGATCACCAGCGACACGTCGGTGTTGGCGAACTCGGGGTTGATGTCGTCCATGTCGGCGATCAGGTCGTACGGCACGCCGGCCTCGGCCAGCAGCACGTTCATGTGGCCCGGCATGCGCCCGGCCACCGGGTGGATCGCGAACTTCACCTTGACCCCGCGCTCGATCAGCTTCTGGGTCAGCTCCCAGATCTTGTGCTGCGCCTGCGCCACCGCCAGGCCGTAGCCGGGCACGATCACCACGCGCTCGGCGAAGGCCATCATCGCGGCGACGTCGCCGGCCTCGATCGGCTTCTGGGTGCCGGCGATCTCCTGCGCCTGGCCGCCGCCGCCGAAGTTGGAGAACAGCACGCCGCTGATCGGCCGGTTCATCGCCTTGGCCATCAGCCGGGTCAGCAGCATGCCGGCCGCGCCGACCATGGTGCCGGCGATGATCAGCGCCTCGTTGCCGAGCACATAACCCTCGAACGCGACCGCCAGGCCGGTGAAGGCGTTGTACAGCGAGATCACCACCGGCATGTCGGCGCCGCCGATCGGCAGGGTCATCAGCACGCCCAGCGCCAGCGCGACCAGGATGAAGGCGATGATGACGCCGCTGTTCAAGGTCATCACCGCGGCCACGCCGAGCGCCACCATCGCCAGCGCGACCAGGGCGTTGAAGACCTGCTGGCCGGGGAACACCACGCGCTTGTCCAGGCGGCCGTCGAGCTTGGCCCAGGCGATCACCGAACCCGACAGCGAGACCGCGCCGATCGCCGCGCCGACCATCGCCAGCACCAGCGCGATGCTCGGCGCCTGCATCGCGATCACGCCGCGCGCGAGCTGCGCCTGCAGCGGATCGGCCGGCAATTGCCACGACAGCCGCAGCAGTTCCACCGCGCCGATCGCCGCGGCCGAACCGCCGCCCATGCCGTTGTACAGCGCGACCATCTGCGGCATGTCGGTGATCGCCACCTTCTTGCCCGAGACCCACGCCGCCGCCGTGCCCAGCAGCACCGCTGTCGCGATCAGGCCCAGGTTGTGCAGGCCCGGCAGGAAGAACGTCGCCACGGTGGCGATGATCATGCCCGCGCCGGCCCAGCGGATGCCGCTGCGCGCGGTCACCGGCGAGGCCATGCGCTGCAGGCCGAGCAGGAACAGGGTCGCCGCGACCAGGTAGCTGGCCTTCACCAAAGTCGAAAGAACGTCCATCAGCGCGCGCGCTCCATAGAACGACAGCTGCCCCACGGGCAGCGCCCAGCCGAGAAAGGAAGGAACGGCGAGCAGGGCCACGCCGAAGACGGCGGCCGCGGCCGCCGCGAGGTACCGCAGCAGCGGCGCATTCAGCCGCCCGCCTTGCCGGCGGGCTTCTTGCTGGACTTGAACATCTCCAGCATGCGCTCGGTCACCACGTAGCCGCCGGCGGCGTTGCCGGCGCCGAGCAGCACCGCGACGAAGCCGATGGCCTTCTCCGCCAGATTATCGGCGTGGCCCAGGACGATGATCGCGCCGATCAGCACGATGCCGTGGATGAAGTTGGAGCCCGACATCAGCGGGGTGTGCAGGATCACCGGCACCCGCGAGATGATCACGTGGCCGGCGATGGCCGCCAGCATGAAGATATACAGCGCCACAAAACCGTCGTTCATCCGGATCTGTCCCCATGCGTTGTCCGCGCCATCATAACCGCCCGTGAATGCAGCGCCAGCGTTGTCAACCGATCCCGGGGGCGGACGTTTCCGGATTGCGTAAGCGCCGCACATTCCGGTGCAGGAACCGTCCGCATGCCCAAGCCCGCCCATGCCCATCGCCGCCCCCGCCGGCCGGTCGCGCGCGGCTGAGGGCGCCTGCGTGCTGCAACCGCCCGCCACCCGTATGCTGGAGACCGTGAGCGTCGAGTCCGAGCCGCTGTCGCCGAACGATCCGCTGGAGCATCGCTACGACGCCCGCCAGCCCGGGCGCGTGCGCCCGGCCGGCGCCGGCGCGACGGCCGCCGCCGGATCGGGTCCGCCGCCGGGCCGGCCCGGGCCGGACGCGCCGGAGCCGGACGCCGGCGAGGACGAGGCTGGGTTCGACGCCGTCGCGGTTCTGCCGCCGACGCCCGAGCCCGACCCGGCCCCGGCGCGGCTGCCGGCCAGCCTGGAGGAATTCCTCGCCGGCCTGGGCACGCGCGCGTTCCGCTTCGCCGAACTCGGCCTGCGCCACCGCGAGGACGCGCTGGACGCGGTGCAGGACGCGATGATGAAGATGCTCGGTTACCGCGAGCGTCCGCCGCAGGAATGGACGCCGCTGTTCTGGAGCATCCTGCGCAGCCGCATCGTCGACGTGCAGCGGCGGCGCGCATTCCGCCTGCGCTGGCTGCTGCCGGCGGCGCGCAACGACGACGACGCGCCGGCCGACTGGGCCGACGACGGCCCCGACCCGCAGCGCACCCACGACGGGCGCGAGGCCTACGGCCGGCTCGCGCAGGCGCTGCAGACACTGCCGCGGCGGCAACGCGAAGCGTTCTCGCTGCGGGTCCTGGAAGAACTCGACGTCGCCACGACCGCGCGGGCGATGGGCTGCAGCGAAGGCGCGGTGAAGACGCACCTGTCGCGAGCGCGCGAAGCGCTGCAACGGCAACTGGAGGAATGGCGATGAACACCGACCCGCGCAGCGCCGACGGCCGCACCCCGGCGCCGCACCGCGCAAGCCCGGCGGCCGAGGCGGACGCGCGTTTCGACGCGGCCCTGCGCGATCTGCACGCGCAGGCGCTCGAACGGGTGAGCCCGCAGGTCCGCCAGCGGCTGCGCACGATCCGCAGCGAGGCCGCCGCCCAGCCCCGACGGGGCCGCGGCGGCCTCCTCGGCTGGACCTTGGCCAGTTCCGGCGTGGCCGCGGTCGCGCTGGCGCTGGGCCTGCAGTTCGTCGGCGGCGGCGCGCCGCTGCCGGCGGCCGCGCCGGCGCAGGTCGCGCAGCAGCCGTCCGCGGCCGCGCCCGCCGCGGTCGCGGCCGACGCCAGCTACGACCCGGACACCGCCGTGGCCGCGCTCGACGAGAATCCCGATCTGTACCTGTGGCTGGCGTCCAATACCGACGCGTTGCCGCAGCCCCACCTGGAGTAACCCGCCATGCGCCGCCCCTTCTTCCGCCGCGCCGAACCGCTGCTGGCCCTGGCTCTGGCCGTGGCCGCGCTGGCCGCGCCCACGCTCGCCGCCGCGCAGGCCGCGCCGGCCGCGCCGGCCGGCGCCGCCCTGCCGAACTGGGACCAGCTCAGCCAGGCCCAGCGCGAGCAGCTGATCGCGCCGATGCGCGACCGCTGGAACAACCAGCCCGAAGAGCGCCAGCGCATGCTCGAGCGCGCCCGCCGCTGGCAGCAGATGACCCCGGACGAACGCCGCGAGGCGCGCAACGGGATGAAGCGCTGGGAAGGCCTGAACCCCGAGGAGCGCGGGCAGATGCGCGCGCTGTACGGCAAGATGCGTAGCCTCGACGAGAACGGCAAGCGCGCGCTGATGGAGAAGTGGCGGACGATGACGCCCGACCAGCGCCGCGCCTGGGCCGAGGCCAACCCGCCGCCGCCGAAACAGCGCGGCGAACATCCGTTCGGGCCGCCGCCTCCGCCGCCGCGCAATTGACGACGAGTCGCCGCGAAAGCCGCGCCGGGCTCCCTGTAGGAGCGACGCGAGTCGCGACCGCGAAACCGCAACAACGACGCAACGAGCCGCAGGCCTGCGCAATCGATCGCAGTGACGACGTGATTGAGGTTGCGCGGTCGCGACTTGCGTCGCTCCTACAGGGCGCGGCCGACTATTCGCTGCAGGATTCAGCCTCCGCGCGAACGCGGAGATCCAATGCTGCGGGGCAGGAACCTGAGCAGCGTTCGGATCTCCGCGTTCGCCGGTTCTATCGCGACGGCGATGCGGGCTGCGCTGCTGGCGCAGGACCTTCAGGCCCGATGCCTGCTGTGGTGGGAGGGCCTTCAGGCCCGACGCTTTTCTCTCAGGTCACCGCGATCTGAAACAAGAGCATCGGGCCTGAAGGCCCTCCCACAGTAAAGCCCTCGAAGAACCCGCCTACGCGGCCGCGCTCTGCGCCTCGGCCTTGCGCTCCGGCCACACCGTCTTGGCCAGCAGTTCGTCGTTCCAGTCGTACTTCAGCTCGCCGCCGTCGACGAACAGGCTGACGAAGTTGAACACGTTGCGCGCGAACATCTCGCTGGCATGCACCGCGCCGGCGCTGGCGAGGTTGAGCGGGCCGGCGATGGTCACGCCGTTGGCGTCGATAGTCTCGCCCGGCCGGGTCAGTTCGCAGTTGCCGCCGGTCTCGGCGGCAAGATCGACCAGCACGCTGCCGGGCTTCATCCCGGCGATCATCGCCGCGGTCACGATCTTCGGCGCCGGACGCCCCGGCACCGCGGCGGTGCAGACGATCACGTCGATGTTCTTGAGGTGCTCGCCGAGCCGGCGCTGCTGTTCGGCGCGCTCCTCGTCGGTCAGCTGGCGGGCGTAGCCGCCCTCGCCCGCGGCGCTGACGCCGAGGTCGAGGAACTTGCCGCCCAGCGATTCGATCTGCTCGCGCGTCTCCGGGCGCACATCGAAGCCTTCGACCTGCGCGCCCAGGCGCTTGGCGGTGGCGACGGCCTGCAGGCCGGCGACGCCGGCGCCGACGATCAACACGCGCGAGGGCCGGATGGTGCCGGCGGCGGTGGTCAGCATCGGGAAGAAGCGCGGCGCCAGCTGGGCGGCGATCAGCACCGCCTTGTAGCCGGCCATGCCGGCCTGCGAGCTGAGCACGTCCATGGCCTGGGCGCGGGTGGTGCGCGGCAGGCGTTCCAGCGGGAACGCCAGCAGTTGGCGCGCGACGATGGCCTCGCCGCGCGCGGCGTCGGCCTGCGGCTGCAACAGGCCGACCAGGGCCGCGCCTTCGCGCAGCAGGTTCAAGCGCTCGCCGTCGGGCGCCTGCACGCACAGCACCACGTCGGCCTGGGCGGTGGCGCCGGCGGCGTCGTCGGCCAGTTCGGCGCCGGCCTGGACATAGGCCTCGTCGGTGAAGCTGGCGCCGCGTCCGGCGCCGCGCTGGATGCGCACGCGCGCACCGCGGGCGATGAGTTTCTTGCAGGTTTCCGGCGTCAGCGCCACGCGCTGTTCGCCGGCCGCGGTCTCGCTGGCCACGCCAATCGTGATGCCCGACATGCTCTGCTCCGTGCCCGGTTCGCCGCATCGTAGCGGATGCGAAGGTGCGCGCGCGATCCTGGCCGGCGAACGGTTGCGGGGAAGCGGCAGGCAGTCACAGCGGCGGGCCGGTCCTGGGCGCGCGGTGTTGCGGCCGGGCGTGCGCTTGCAGGCTGGCGGTTCGGATCGCACCGATCGCAGCGCGGGGCGTCGGGGCGCAAGCCCCTCCCACAAGACCGCCGCGGCCACCCAGCGCGAGCGCCGCTCGCCGGCCGGCGCTTCGACCGGGGTCAGATCACCCGGTCGAGGTGGCGGCGCACCTGCCGCATCGCTTCGTCGAACGCGGTGCGCTCGGCGCCGACCACCAGCCGCCCGGAGGCGGCCAGCACGGCCAGTTCCTCGGCCGAGGCGACCAGGGCGCGCACGCCGCGGCGGTTGACCAGCAGCAGGCGCGAGGTCAGCGGGCTGAACCAGGCCACCTTCACCGCGACGGTCTCGCCCTGCAGGCTGGTCAGGCGCAGCCAGTCGCCGGGTTCGAGCTGGCGCATGCGTTCGGCCAGCAGCGGGTCGTGGCCGCCCTGCGCGGCGTCGTCGGCGAGGTAGCGGCGGCGTTCCTCGGCCACGTCTTCCTCGACTTCGGCGGCGCTGGGCTGCGGATGGTCGGCGCGCTCCTTGTCCGGCGTCGCCAGCGCCCGCACCAGCCCGGCCATGGCGTGCTGGGCGGCGCTCTCGTCCAGGCCCGAGGACGACAGGCACTGGATGATGATCGGCTGCAGCGCCAGCAACTGGTCGGCCAGTTCGCGGCCGCGGTTCTCGGCGGCGAGCTTGTCGGCCATCACCAGCGCGTCGCCCAGCGCCATCGCCTGGGCGCGGCGCTTGGGGTCTTCGTTCTCGCGCAGCAACACCTGCACCAGATGGTGGCGCCAGGGGGTGGAAATGAAATCGGCCACCGCCGAGGTCAGCTTGCCGTCGGCGATGCGCTCGCGCACCGCCTGGTCGGCCTGGTTGCGCGCGGCGCCGAGGCGCTCGCGGCCGTAGGTGGCCTTGGCCGCGCGCTGTTCCTGCAGCTCGATGCGGCGGCGGTGCTGGGCCAGCATCGCGTCGAGCTCGGCGTGGGCCAGCTCGAACACGGCCAGATCTTCGTTGTAGTCCGAGACGATGCGCTGGGAGATGTCGGAGGCGCGTTCGAGCAGGTCGCGGTCCTGCGGCGTCTCGCCGTCGTTGCCTTCGCAGGCTTCGGTGATCGCATCGAGCAGGCGCCGCGCCGGGTGTTCGCGCTTGACGAACACCGCGTTGTCGGTCAGCGCGACCTTGACGTAGGGCATGACCAGCCGCGCGTACACGCGGCGGGCGCGGTCCTGCAGGGCGTGGTTGCGGAACAGCGAGTCGAACAGCAGCGCGACCAGGTCGATCGCGTCGTCTTCCTCGGGGCTGAAGCAGGTCTGGTCCGGGTTGAAGCCGAGCCGGCGCGCGCCGTCGAAGAGCTGGTCGCGGATGGTCTCGCCCAGGCGCCCGGACACCGCCAGCGCGCGCGCGAACGCGTCCGGCGGCTCGGGCTGCAGCAGCGAGGCCATGCCGACCACCTCGTCCACGCGCAGTTCGCGGCGCTGGGCCATGGTGCGCTGCGGCTGTTGCCCGGGCGGCAGGCCGCCGGTCTTGATCAGGCCCTCGCGCCAGGCGTGCAGTTGGGTGCGCAGTTCGGCCAGTTCGGCCGCCATCGCGGCCACTTCCACCTGCGACGCCGCCCCGCCCTGCCCGGCATAGCCGGAACCCTGGCCCGGTCCGGGCGGATACGATCCTTGTTGATAGTCGTGCGGCACGGACGCTGCGGCCTCGCGATGCGGAACGGTGTCGAACACGCCGTCGAGCGTGTTGCGGTCGCGGCGCTCTTCGGCGGCCACGCGCGCCGGGCCGGCCGGCGGCACGCCGGTGGCCATGCCGTAGCCGCCGGTGGCGAGCACCTGGTTGAGGCGCGCGTACATGTCGCCGAGCAGGTGCGCCAGTTCCTGCTCGTACTGGCGGAACAGCCGCACGCGCAGGCTTTCGGTGACCTGGGCCTCGGTATAGACCGAGGTGAAGGCCTTGATCAGGCGGTACGGGCCGACCGGATTGACGCCTTCCGGCGCGCCCATCGCCTGGGCCAGCATCTGCAGGCGCGCGCGCACCATTTCCAGCGGGCGCTGGTAGCGCTGCTCGAGCAGTTCGACCAGGCGCTCGCCGTCGAGATCGAACGCCAGTTGCTGCTCGCCGACCAGCTGCAGCGGCGAGCCGCCGACCCCGCCGACCGCCGCACCGGGCGCGCGGAACGCCTCGAAGCCCTGGCCGATCTGTTGCCGGAAGGCCATGACATGACTGGCCTGTTGCTGGCGCAGGACCCACAATGCGGCCTGGTCTTCGAACTGGTGGTTGCGGCCGTCGCCCTTGAGCGAATCGGCCTTGAGGGCATCCTCGATCGGTCCGTACAGGGAACCGGGCAGCCCCCCGAGTTGCTCGAGCGTCTGTCGTTTGAGTTCTTCGAGCACGCGTGCAGGATCTGCCCGCGTGTTGTGGACGACGCCGTGCAAGTGACCGGACACTCGCGCTTCCCCCTGGTGTTTGCGGCACGTCTTTTTGCGACCGCGAACGTCAGGATAGTGCCTAGATGCGACCATTCATGTGTCGCCGTTCATTTTTGTGACCGACATTCAGATTCCTTAAATGCCTATCCCCGACCCCGCTCTCCTCGACGCCCTCAACCGCCGCCGTTCGGTGCCCGCCAAGCAGTTGTCCGAGCCCGGACCGGACGAATCCGCCCTCCAGCGTATGTTGGCGGCGGCCGTGCGCGTGCCCGACCACGGCAAGCGCGTGCCGTTCCGCTTCCTCACCCTCCAGGGCGACGCCCGCCACGTGCTCGGCGAGCGCGTCGCCGCGCGCGGCATCGAGCGTTTTCCCGACGCCGGCCCGGCCGCGGTGGAGAAAGACCGCAGCCGCTTCTCGCACGCGCCGCTGATCGTCGCGGTGATCGCCCAGCTCGGCCCGGACGAGAAGATCCCCGAACTCGAACGCACCCTCACCGCCGGCTGCGTCTGCTTCGCCCTGCTGCAGGCGGCGCAGGCGCTGGGCTACGGCGCGGTGTGGCTGACCGGCTGGCCGGCCTACGACGAGCAGGTCGAGCGCTGGCTCGGCGTGCAGGCGCACGAATGCATCGTCGGCTTCATCCATATCGGCACCGCCAAGCTCGAAGCGCCCGAGCGCGAACGTCCGGACCCGGTCGCGCTGACCCAGGCTTGGTCGCCGTGAGCGCGACCGGCCGGTCCGCCGCGCGCCGCCGCCGGTATCCGCGCGGCGCCGCGCGTGCTGGAATGCAGGCATGACTTCCCCGCCCGCACCGGCCGCGCAGACGCCGGTCTACCTCGTCGACGCCAGCCTGTACGTGTTCCGCGCCTGGCATTCGATCCCCGACGACTTCCAGGACGCCGAAGGCTGGCCGAGCAACGCCGTGCACGGCTTCGCTCGCTTCCTGCTCGAACTGATCGAGCGCGAGCGGCCGCAGCACATCGCCGTCGCCTTCGACGAAGCGCTGGACTCGTGCTTCCGCAACGAGATCTACCCGGCCTACAAGGCCAACCGCGAGCCGGCGCCGGACGCGCTCAAGCGCCAGTTCGGCCACTGCAAGGCGCTGTGCTCGGCGCTGGGCTTGAGCGTGCTGGCCGACGTGCAGTACGAGGCCGACGACCTGATCGGCAGCGCGCTGATGCGCATGCGCGGGCACGGCTACCGCGGGGTGATCGTCTCGGCCGACAAGGACCTGTCGCAGTTGCTCGACGCCGCCGACGAGCAATGGGATTTCGCCCGCGGCCTGCGCTGGACCGCCGCCGGCGTGCCCGAGCGCCACGGCGTGCAGGCGAGCCAGATCGCCGACTACCTCGCCCTGTGCGGCGACGCGGTCGACAACATTCCCGGCGTGCCCGGCATCGGCGCCAAGACCGCGGCCGCGCTGCTCGGCCACTTCGGCAGCCTCGATGCGTTGCTGGCGCGGGTCGAGGAAGTCCCGTTCCTGCGCCTGCGCGGCGCCGCCAGCGCCGCGGCGCGGCTGCGCGAACACCGCGCGCAGGCGCTGCTGTGCCGGCAGTTGACCACGATCGCGCTGGACGCGCCGTTGCTCGAGGACGGCGGCCACTACCGCCGCGGCAGCGCCGACGCCGATACCCTGCAAGCCTTGTGCGACCGCCTGCGCTTCGGCCCGATGACCCGGCGCCGGCTGTACGCCGCGGTCGGGCTCGACTTCGCTGCGTCACAGGTTCCGTCGTAGCATCGTTGACATCCCACGGGAACGCGCGACGCGCGTCCCGCCGCCGCGCCGCCGCGGACCTCGCGCGGCCCGGCGCCACCGCATCCCATCACACCGCCCGCCGCCGTCGCCGCCGCGGGCACCGGCGAGGAACCCCATGACCGCAGATCGAGATCACTCCGCCCAGCACGAACCCGTGGAAACCATCTACAACGGCCAGTGGCTGCGGATGATGCGGCGCGGCCATTGGGAGTACGCCGAGCGCACCCACGGCAACGGCATGGCGGTGATCATCATCGCGGTCACCCCCGACGACGACGTCCTGTTCGTCGAACAGTTCCGCGTCCCGCTCAACGCCCGCACCATCGAAATGCCGGCCGGCCTGGTCGGCGACGACCACGCCCACGACACCCTGGAATCGGCCGCCGCGCGCGAACTGGTCGAGGAAACCGGCTGGGAACCGCGCCGGGTCGAAGTCCTGCTGACCGGCCCGACCTCGGCCGGCATGAGCAGCGAGCGCATCGCCTTCGTCCGCGCCAGCGACCTGCACCGCGTCGGCCCCGGCGGCGGCGTCGCCGGCGAGGACATCGTCGTCCACCAGGTCCCGCGCGCGAACGCGCCGGCGTGGCTGATGCAGCGGCAGGCGGAGGGGTACGAGCTGGATCTGAAGCTGTGGGCGGGGTTGTGGATGATCGAGCGCAATCCGGATGGGTCGGCGGCCGGCTGAGCCGCGACCGCACCGGCCCAGCGCCGGACTACGTCATGGGCTTGCGCCCGAACAGCGCGTGCGCCGAGGCCAGGGCGGTGCACGCAGCGGCGTCGAGCGTCGCGGCGATCGGATCGAGCTGCAGCGATTGCGGCGGAGCCATCAGTTCGGCGACGGTCATGCCGGCGAAACGCGCCGCCTGCTCCTCGGGCAAACCGGCGTGGTAAGCGCTGAGAAACCACTGCAACGCCCAGATCGGCCGCATCGCACCGTAGATCTCCACCTGCCGCTCGTCCAGCGCCGCGAACAGATTCTCCAACCCCTGCCGGGTCATGTTGTAGTAATGGTGCGGATAGCCGTGCAAGGGCTGCAGGAAGGGCGCCACGCACATCAGCCGGCCGCCCGGCTTGAGCACGCGCAACAGCTCGCGCGCGGCCTGGAACGGGTCCTTGACGTGTTCGAGCACGTTCAGGCTCAGCACCGCATCGAAGCACCCGTCGACGAACGGCAGACGCTCGGCTGCGGCCAGGACGTCGGTGCTGTCGTAGGCGACGATCTCGCAATTGACCACGTTGCGGTAATACACGTTGCGTAGGCCCGCGCCGCAATCCAGCACCAGGCCGTCGCGGTACGCGGCGATCAACGCCAGCGCCCGCTCGTCGTAGTCGTGCGCGCTGACGTTGTCGGTCGCGACCAGATCGAACTGCGTCCGCAGCGAGTCGTCCAGGCAATCAAGGCAGTCCTGGCGTTGTCCGAGCACGGCCTGCGGACGCATCAACAGGCGCAGCCGCGCCAGCTTTTCGCGTCGCCATCCGGTCGGCACCGGCAGCCGCAGCCAACGCTGCTCGTCGCGGCCGAAGGCATCGTAGTGCGCGCGGCCGCTGTCGCAATGTCCGGCGCGAACCGCCACGGCGACGTCGGGATTGGCGCGAAGATAGGCCTGCTCTTCGAAGTTCCCATCGCTCGCGCGCGCCAGCAGCGCCGCCCCTTCGGGCTTGCCCATCGCGGTCACGCGCGCGCTCCAGCGCAGAGCGTTGTCGTCGAATCTTCGCTGCTTGGGTTCACTCGCACTGCCGCTGCCCTCCGATACCGCGCCTCAACGCCGGTACCGCCATCCCAGCGCCGAACCAGTGCGGGTCCAATGCGCCAATGCGGTGTTCGGACCGCTGACGCCGAGATCGCGCAGCGAGGGATTCATGTCGATGTAGCAGGCATAGTCGAAACCCGGCGCCGGCGCGTAGCCGAGCCGACGGCCTTCATCGCGGCCATAGCGCAAATAATGCAGGGTCGCGCCGACCGGATTGGCCAGGCCGGCATCGGCGACGTCGGGATGCAGGAACAGATAGGTCGGCCAATGCAGGCCGGGAGGGCGCTCGGCGAAACCGAAGCGTTCGCTGTAGCCCTCGGCAAACAGGCCGAGGTTGGCGTTGAGCAGACGCTGATACTCGCCGATCGGCGCGTGCTCGACATACACCCGCTTCCAGGTCGCGAACAGGCTGCAAAGGCGCGGATCGTCGGGCCACGGCCGCTCTACCGCGCCGAACGGCAGCACGATGCCGGCGACCGCCTGCGCATCGAGGCGCAGACATGCGTCGATGAACGCCAGGGCCTGGGCGCCGAATGGGTCGTCTCCATGGTCCGGGGCCAATGTCAGCATGGTCCTGGTAAAGCCCTGCTGCAGCGCCCAATCGAACTGCTCCACTCCCGCGCAACGTGGGACGATACGATTGAGCGCGCCCAGTTCCCGCGCAGCGTCGCGCAGGCATCGGCCGATGTACTCGTAGTCCGCGCCCGCGCCCAGATCGCAGATCAGTACCCTGTCGCGGCCCACGCACAGTTCCACGGCGCGCTCCATCCTCAGCGGAGTCAACTCGCGCATGTAGTGCGAGGCTTCGAATTGCGCGCAGGACGTCGCGGCGAATCCCGTTTCCAGGCCGTAGCGGGATTCCTCGCCCGCGCCGGCCACCAGCACGCCGTCGGCGCAACGCACCAGGCTCACCGAGATGAAGTCCATCGCGTCCGCGGCGCACTGCAGCGCTTCCAGCGTCGCCGAGCCGGCATGCGCGCCGAAACGCCCGCCGCGCTCGGCGATCAGGCGATTGCGCGCATAGCGCAGATTGTCCAGCACCGAGGGCGCCGCCGATGCCGGGCCGTTCGCGCCGGGACGGCACCACGGCGAACCGCCGGACGGGGATTCGCAGGCACGGGCGATTTCCTCCGCAATCGCTGCCGGCGCGTCTTCGCTGATCGAGGTGCCGCGCAGAATGCGTTCGCGCATCCGCCCGAGCGCGTCGGCCGTGGCCGCATCGTCGCTCAACGCGCGCTCCACGGCCCGCGCAACCGCACCCGGCCGGGCCGGCAATCCGCCGCAAAACAGTTCCGCGGTGCCCGCCGTGTATGGGAAGTCGTAGACAAGCGCGTTGTTGTCCGGATATTCGTTCAACAGCACTTGCACCGCCGGCTTGCCCAGCGCCGCCGCCTCGAACAAGGTCGAGGACAGATCCGAGACCACGCAGTCGGCATGCTTGAGAAGCTCGCTGACGGTGCCGCTTTCGTTCTTCGCCAGATTGAGACGCGATACGTCGAGGTGTGCGGTCTCCGGATGCAGAACCGCGATGTGGTTGGCGATGCCGGCGATCTCGCCGATCGCCGCCGCTGCATCGCGGTTGTTGGAGATATGCCAGGTCGGCGCGAACAGGACGATCGGCGCATCCGGATCCAGCCCCCAGCAGTGCGCCGCCTCTCGCCGGGTAAGCCGCGGCGGCGACAACAGCTGCGCGGATTTGGCGAATCCAGCCGCGCGCACTTTGCCCGCCGGCGCGTCCGGAAAGAACGCCAGCAGCGAGCGTACGTGATCCGGCCCGGCGGTCACGATCGCATCGAAGTAGGCGAAACGGTCCGGGTCGGCCAGGAACCACTTCAGGTGGCTGGCGCCGTGATCGATCAAGATCCGCGGCCGCGTCGAGTACTCCGCCGGCGGCGCCTGCGCCGGCAAGTTGAAGTACACCAGCCCATCGCAATCGACCTGCGCCGGGAGATGTTGCGAGGCGGTCAGGATCGGCGCCAGGCGGGCGTCCGTCATCGCGTTCAACAGCGCCAGCGCGCAATCGTGGTGCTTGTGCAGGTACGTATCGCCGAACAACAGTTTGCGCGGCTTGAAACGGTCGCCCAATCCGAACTTGACCTCGCTGGAGGACACCCCGGGCGTGCGCGGCAAGTATGCCACCGCACAACTCACCCAATCGAACTGTCCGCTCCAGTCCTCGCCCATGACCAGCAGATCGGCGCCGTACGCGCGGATGTATTCGTCCTTGAGCAGCAGCGAGTCTTCATAGAACGCCTCGTCGACCCAGCGCAACGCCGCCACGCATTCGAGCCGGTGGCGCTGGTCGAAGAACGAACGCTTGCCCTTGCGCTCGTTGAGGCAGTCGGTAGACACCCCGACCACCAACCGTTCGCCGAGCGCGCGTGCGCGCTCGAGAATCCGCAGATGCCCCTGGTGCAGCAGGTCGAAGGTACCGAAAGTGATCACCGTCTTCGCCCGCGCAGGCGACAGGGAGGCTGGCATCCGCATACCGTCGCTCAGTTCCAAAAGCGCGACGGCGCAAACCGCGCCAGCGAGAAATCGGCCACCTTTCGCGCCACAGCCGGATCGATTTCGACCTCGGGCTCGGGCAATGCGTCGAGCCGCTCGCGCCCCACCAGCCCCGCGTACTCCTCGCGCAGCCGTTGCGCCTGCTCGCGATCGCCCCACTTGCGCGCGAGGTAATAGCCGCCGGCCAGCATCGAACAACGGCGCGCGCGCTCTCGTTCCTCGTCGACGGCGGCGTCGAAGCGCGGCGTCACGTCGTGGACGAAGCGCGCGGACGGGCAGATTTTCAGCAGCCCGCCGATCAGGCGTACCCGCCAGGACAGGTCGACATCCTCGCAGTACAGGTGGATGCGTTCGTCGAATCCGCCAACCTCGTTCCATAGCCTGCGCGGCAGGGCGAAACAGGCTCCGGACACCCACGGCGTGTCCAGCGTCACCGGATCGTGCCATTTGGGATGGTCGATCGGCGCAGCCATCGCCTCGACCAGCGCATGGTCGCCGTGGTAATCGCTGAAATCCATCAAGGCGCGCAAGCAGCCCGGAGTGAAGTAACCGTCGGGATTGGCGCCGACATAGAGCCGATCCTCGGCGAAACAAGCCCGCATCAGATGGTTGTGCGCGCGTCCGAAACCGAGGTTGGCCCCGTCGTCGGCAGCTTCGACCCGATCGCCGAGCAGCGCGCGATAGCGCGGAAGGTTCTCCGCATCGTTGGCGAAATAGGCCCACTCCACGCGGTAATCCGGGTTCGACTTCACCTCGTTGCGAATCGATGCTTCCAGCCGACGCAGCTCCTCGTCGCTGTTTCGGTAGAGCACCACCCCAACGAACGCCCTGCGCCGGGCAGGCGCAGCGCTATGCGCCAGCGCCGGAAGGCGGCGCTTGGCATAGGGCGTCGGCCACGCCGGCCCGGCCAGGCGGCCGCTGCCGCGCGTATCGAGCATGAAGCCCTTGAGGCCGCGCAGCGCCTCGTTGCCGCTGAGGTGCGCCGAATTGGCCAAGAACGTCGCGCTGACGCGCGGCGAAGACGAGAAACGCCGCCCCTCCGCCAGACCGTAATGCACCAGATGCGAGAGCGGAACGACATCGGCGGCGGCCAGATCGGCATTGGCCGACATGTAGTACGGCATCGACGCCAGGCTCGCGCACTCCAGGTAAGCGCCGTTGACCTTTCCGCGGCAACGCAGGTAGTGCTCGAGCGGAACATCGCCGGCGTCGATGCCGTGTTCGCGCAAGGAAGCGCGATAGATCGCATTCTCGAAGAACGCGCACGGATCGGCATCGGTGGCCGTCAACAGCTCGCGCAAGCCGCCGTATCGCCTCAGGCACTCGGCCTTGCGCTGCCGGTCCCAAGCCGCAGCGCCGGGTTCGATCTGTTCCAGGACGTGATCCACGTCGATCACCGGCGAGGGCGACCGACCCTCGAAGAATCCATGCGTCACATAATGCAGCAAAGGATTCACGCCTGCCGCGACCAAGTCCGCACCGTGATCGAGATAGTGGCGACCGTCGAACAATGGCGAGGTCGACGCGCCCCAGTACTGGCGGCCGTCGAGATACAGGAATTCCAAAGGCACGCCGGCGCCGCCTTCGATTCCCAGCGAACGCGCCAACCACTGCGCGTCCAACAGACCCGATCCGCGCAGCAGGGCGATTTCGTCGAACCTGACGTTTTGCATGGAAACCTCAAAAATCCGAAGCGAAGAATTGCACCGGATAGCCGCTGCGCAACCGATCCAGGCTGTCGCGATTGCGCTTCCAGACCGATTGCTTTTCCAGGTCGGCGGCGCTGCCGTCATGGCTCGGCGTGCTGTTGCTGTCGTCGCTACGCATCAGATAGACCCCGATGCGCCGTCCGATCCCGGAGAAATCGCAGGGACTGGGGCCGGCGACGCGCAGCAGGAAGTCGTAATCCTCCACCCGCGACAACTCGCTGCGGAAATACAGCTCGCACGCCTTCACCTTGGCGCAATCGACCAGATAGGAGTGCAACGGGCAGAAATTGTCCCGGACCAGGTCGATCTTGTTGCGCCCCAGGAACGGATAGCTCATGTCGTAGACGAAATCGTAATCGTGCAGGCCCACTGCGTGGCCCATCTCCACGCTTGCGAATGCGACCGCGACGTCGCTGTCGAGCAACGGCCGCATCAGGGTTCGATACGCGTGGGAGTACAACAAGTCGTCGTAATCCAAAAACGCCAGGAATCGGTTCCCGAGCGAGCGATGACGCTCTATGCCGAGATTCATCAGCGCCGAACGCGCGTCGCCTTCGCCGCCGTCCTCGAAGTTCTCCACCAGCGGCTCGGGCAGCCAGTCGAAAAACCACTGCCGCAGCACCGCGTCGCGCGTACGCTGAAAGGCGCGCTTGTCGAAGCGCTGGGTCACCACGATAGGCTGGACGACCGCGCCGTTCTGCGCATGCAGGCTCTGGATGGCTCGCTCCAGCTTGGCCAACCCGGCCGGATCGTGGAACCGTACGATCGCGCTCACCACTTCATGCATCTGCTGCGGCCCGGCTCCGCCATGGTTCAGCAAGGACGCACCGCTGGTCGTGCTCTTGAACATGTCTTCTCCTTCAGCCGCCCCGATCCACGGCGGTCTCGATCACAGCCGCCGCCGCCAGCGGCAATGGCGGCCCGAGCCGGTCGGCGCTGCGGCCCGCGCGCACCCGCAGGCCCTGCAGCAATTGCGCGTCGTCGCAGTGGCGCGGCCGCGGCAAGGCCACCCGGAACCCATAGCGGCCCGAGCGCTTGCCCAGATGAAGCCGCACGTCTTCGCGTTCGATCCGCTCGGGCACCAGCGCCTCGTTGGCCCCGCCCATCTCCACACCGACCACGTCCACCTCGCCGCCCCTGGAGTCGAGCGCCCAGCCCTCCAGACGCACGTCGTTCGCGCCGATGAGGATCCGTTCGACCATGCCGACGGATTCGCCGAACAGCAGCGGTGCGGCGCCCGCCGCTTGCGTCATTGCGCCCTGCCCCGCCTTCGCCACGATCTGCGCATAGGCCTCGATACCCGCTTCGATCCCGCCGAAGAACTGCAGCCGCCCGGCGTCCAGCACCAACGCCTTGTTGCACATGCGCCGCTGCAGTTCGGTACCGTGACTGGCCATGACCACGATCCGGCTGTCCTCGAAGCGTCGCGCCAAGCGCGAGCGTGCGCGCTCGGCGAAAGCGGCGTCGCCAGTGGCGATCCATTCGTCCATCAACAGGATATCGGGCTGCACGCACGTGGAGATCGCGAATCCGAGCCGCATGCGCTGCCCCGTGGACAAAGCATGCAGACGGTGCTGCGCGCGCTCGCGCAATCCGGCGAAGTCGAGGATTTCCGCCAAGGCCTGCTGCACCTGCGCGCGGCGAAGTCCCATCGCGGTACCGCGCAGCATCACGTTCTCGGCCACCGACGCCTGCTCGGCGAAACCCAAGGTCGAATTGAGCAGGGACTGCATGGTGCCGTGAGCCTCGACCCGGCCGCGCGTCGGCGCATACGCGCCGTTGAGCACGCGCAACAACGTGCTCTTTCCGGCGCCGTTGAGACCTAGCAGTGCGATCCGGTCGCCCTCGCCCGCCTCGAAGGAAATCCGGCTCAGCACGGTGACATACCGCCGCATCGTCCCTGCGACGGCAGAGCGGAACCCAAGCTTTCGCCCCAAGCCGCCGGATTGACTGTCCAGCGCCAACTCCAGGCTCACATCGTGCGCACGCAAAGCGAGCATTGTTTCTTTCCTTACAACCATTGCGGAACCCGGCGGGCCGCGCCGCCATAAACCCAGGCTGCGGCCACGGTACCGACCACGCTCATCGTCGCCAGATACCACCAAGTGACCGGTTCCACCGGCTCGCCGAGCAGGGGATCGCGCACGACCGCAATCATGTGATGCAGCGGATTGGCCCGCATCAGCTGCCCATGCAAGGTGTCCGCCGGCGCTACGCTGGCGTACCAGACCACCGGAGTGAGCAGGAACAAGGCCATGACCGCGCTGCCCATCGCTTCGTGCATATCCGGAAACCGCGCGCCTGCGATGGCCAGCAACACCGAGAACACGAACAGGTTCCACATCACCGTCGCCAGGCCCAGCAAGGCCAGACCGGTGCCGAGCGCATCGAAGTCCGGCGAGGCGAATGCGGCGGCCAACGCCACCGGCAACGACAATAAAAAGTAGGCGAACGACCGCGCGATCGCGCGCAGCACGAAGTCGGTCAGCCGGGTATGTCCGTCGTAGATATAGGCCTGGCTCTGTGCGAAAGCCGTGGTGGCGTCCATCGCCACGGTCGAGACGAGGCGGAACAGCACGAAGCCCATCCCGACGTGGGCCAGGAAGCCGGCAACGGCGATCCCCGGTTGAAGCGCCGCGAGGAATCCGCCGATGCCCCAGATATAGATGGCCGTGGGCACCAGCATCCACAGCACGCCCAAGCGGGTGCGCCGGTACTTGAGCACGATGTCGAGCCAACTGGCATACAGCCAGTGATCGGGGCGTCTGAGGCTTTGGCGCAGGTGCGAAAGCAAGGAACTCATGCGTTGACCGGAATCGTGAGAGGGGAAGGAACGCGCGCCGATACCCGACTGATCCGCGACCGCGGCGGGAACGCCAGATCGAAATGCAGGCTTTCCAGCGACAAATTGGGGTTGTAGGCCGGATCGTTGCGCAGCAACTCTCCCCAGCGGCGTTGCATCGCCGCTGCCTCGGCCAGGAATCGCGCGCGCTTCTCCGGCGTATCCTCCGGCCCGCGCGACGCCGACTCGTGGTGATACAGCTCGGCATGCGGCGTCCACACGTTGCGATAGCCGCGCGCGTGCAGGCGCAGGCACAGGTCGATGTCGTTGAACGCCACCGCCAGGCTCTCGTCCATGCCGCCGACCTCGGCGTACAACGCGCGGCGCAGCGCCAGGCAGGCGCCGGTGACGGCGCTGAGGTTCTGGACCACGCCGGCGCGGCCCAGATAGCCGTTGCTGCCGCGGCGCAGGTGGCCGTGGGCGTGGCCGGCGACGCCGCCGATGCCGAGGATCACGCCGGCGTGCTGGATGGTGTCGCCCGGGTAGTACAGCATCCCGCCGACCGCGCCGACGTCCTCGCGCAATGCGTGCGAGACCAGCTCGTCGAGCCAGTCGGAGGCGATCACCTCGGTGTCGTTGTTGAGCAGGCACAACACCTCGCCGCGCGCCTGCGCGGCGGCGTGGTTGACGATGGCGGAGAAGTTGAACGGATGCGGCCAGTCGAGCACCCGCACGTGTTCGCGCCGGCGCAGTTCGCCCAGGTAGCGCAGCGCCTCGGGTTCGCTGGAGCCGTTGTCCACCACCAGCAGTTCCAGCGGCCGGTAGGCGGTGCGCTGCAGCACGCTCTCCACGCAGGTGCGCAGCAGCGCGGCGCGGTCGCGGGTGGGCACGATCAGCGATGCCAGCGGCCGCTCGCGCAGGCTGCGCACGCTGCGGTAGTAGCCGTGCTCGGTCACCTCGACCCGCGCGCGCACGCCGCTGCGGGCGTGGTGTTCCTCGACCGCGCGGCGGCCGGCCTCCAGCGCGTAGGGCTTGGCGCCGCCGGACAGCGCGGTGGACTCGGGCAGCACCCGCCAGTGGTACAGCACCTGCGGGATGTGCACGATCTGGCCGTCGTCCAGGCGCTCGGCGCAGCGCAGCAGCAGGTCGTGGTCCTGCGCGCCTTCGAAGCCGGCGCGCAGCCCGCCGAGTTCGCGCACCAGCGCCGCCTCGATCGCGACGAAATGGCAGATGTAGTTCTGGGTGCGCAGCAGGTCCGGGTTCCAGGCCGGCTTGAAGTTCGGCTCGAAGCGACGACCGCTCTCGTCGACCTTGTCCTCGTCGGTGTAGAACAGCCGCGCGCGCGGATGCTCGACGATGGCGCGGGCGACCTCCTCCAGCGCCTGCGGCGCGAGTTCGTCGTCGTGGTCGAGAAAGCCGATGTGGCTGCCCGTCGCCAGTTCGATCGCGCTGTTGCTGGCTTCGCAGATATGGCCGTGGTTCTCGCGCAAGCGCAGCACGATGCGCGGATCGCGCGCGGCGTAGTCGCGCAACAGCCGGCGCACCGCGCCGGAGCGCGAGGCGTCGTCGGCGATGCACAGCTGCCAGTTCGGCCAGGTCTGGGCGATCACGCTGTCCAGGCAGCGCCGCAGCCACGGCAACGGCGGGTCGCGCACCGGCAGGACGATCGAGATCGTGGGCGCGGCCGGTGTCGCGGACGAGGCAGTTTCCGCGCCGTCCGCCGCAAGTGCGTCCGGCGTCGGCGCGCCGCCCGCGCCTGCGTCCGCTGCGCAGCTGCCCGCCGCCACGGCGCGGTCGTACCGCGCCAGCCAATGCTGGTAAGAATGCGCGCCCTGCCGCAACGCCAGACGGTAGTGCTGCAGCAACGCCTTGCCGCCGTCGGCCATGCGGCCGCGCAGGGCCGCGCGCAGGAAGCGCAGGCCGGCGCCGACCGCTTCTTCGCACAGCACCTCGCGGCGCGCGCGCTGGATGCCGCACAGCAGTTCCCACACCGCGCGCGGCCGCGAGATCCGACGCAGGCGGAACTGCTCCATGGCGAACCGCGCCCGGCTTTCGCTGGGATCGAAACGCAGGCGGTGCAGGCGCGATCCGATCAGCACCACGCTGCGCGAGCGCCCGTCGCGCGCCGGCTCGGCCAAGCCGATGCGCAGCGCCTCGGACACGCCCCCACCGTAATCGGGATACAGGCAGGGCGCGAGGATGCGCCCGTCTTCCAGCGCGAAACGCAGATCCAGCAGGTACCAGCCGGGCACGGGCAATTCGCCCTGCGCGGCTTCCACTTCGAATTGCAGGTCCTCGCCCTGGGCCGCGTAGCCCGCCGGCTCGCCCGCGGGCAACGAGCGCAGCTGCTGGATCGCGACCAAGCGCAGCTGCCGTCCCTGTCCATAAGTTCCAGTGATGCTCAACGTTTCCCCTCGCCGCAGGCCACGGCCTTGCCGTGTCGCGCCTGACTTGCCCCGTGGTCTCGCGTTCGTCGGAACCGCATGCGCAGCACCCGACGACCGCAATGGCGGGCGATTTCAGCGCGCGGGCAAAAACGCTGTCAAACCGCGGCTGAGGGCAAAAACGGGGACGTTTTCGAAGGATTTCGCACGCAAACGCTTGATCGCAATCGCCTGCACGAAAATACGTTGCGTATTTTCGATGCCATTAATCGCGGAACAAAAAATTATTTGTGCGCCACAACGCGTTGCGCGTTGCTCACTGTTTCGCCGGATTCCAATGAAGTTGCGCGGAATCGGCGCAGCGGACGGCCCTGGAGGGAGGCGTCGCTGCCGTAGGCGTTGGCGTAAATTCAGTGCCGGATGAAGAAAAAATAGAGTCAAACAGGCATATCGACGATGCCTTCGGATGCGGGATCAGCGCACGCGGCGCTCTTGCTGCGAGACAGCGACGACAGCGCGGGGGAAACCTCCGCCCGCGCTGTCGCCCGCGCTCAGGCGAACCGATCGGTCGCCCGCACCAGCGCGTCCACGTTCTCGGCCTCGAACGCCGAATGCCCCGAAGCCGGGGTGATGGTCAGCTCGGCCTTCGGCCAGGCCTTTTTCAGCTCCCACGCGTTCTGCACCGGGCAGACCACGTCGTAGCGGCCGTGCACGATCGCGCCGGGGATGTCGGCGATCTTGTGCGCGTCGCGCAGCAGTTGGTCTTCGACCTCGAAGAACCCGCCGTTGACGAAGTAATGGTTCTCGATGCGGGCGAAGGCCAGGGCGAACTTGGCGTCCTCGTGGCCGCTGACGAAATCGTCGTCGACGTGCAGGAAGCTGGTCGCGCCTTCCCACACGCTCCAGGCGCGCGCGGCGTCCAGGCGGGTCTTCTCGTCGCTACTGGTCAGGCGGCGGTGGAAGGCGCTGATCAGGTCGTGGCGCTCGACCGCCGGGATCGCGTTGACGTAGTGCTCCCAGGCGTCGGGGAACAGGCGCGAGGCGCCTTCCTGGTAGAACCACTCCAGTTCCCAGCGGCGCAGCATGAAGATGCCGCGCAGCACCAGTTCGGTGACGCGCTGCGGGTGCGACTGCGCATACGCCAGCGCCAGGGTCGAGCCCCAGGAGCCGCCGAACACCTGCCAGCGCTCGATGCCGAGCTGGACGCGCAGCTTCTCGATGTCGGCGACCAGGTCCCAGGTGGTGTTGTCGGTCAGGTCCGCGTGCGGGGTGGAACGGCCGCTGCCGCGCTGGTCGAACAGGACGATGCGGTACTTGGCCGGGTCGTGGAAGCGGCGCATCTTGGCGCTGCAGCCGGCGCCGGGGCCGCCGTGCAGCAGCACCACCGGCTTGCCGTCGGGATTGCCGCACTGCTCGTAATGCAGCGTGTGGCGCTCGTCGACCTTGAGCGTGCCGGTGTCGAAGGGTTCGAGTTCGGGATAGAGCGTGCGCATCGGGGACCTCGCAGTCGGGATGCACGCAGTTTAGCCGCCCGCGGCGATCGCTTTGGGTGCCCGCCGCGGCGGTTCGGGCGCCAAGGCGGCCCGTGCAGCGCGGTTCGGGCGGGGCGAAGGCGGCGGCCGTCGTCGCCGAACCTAGCCGGGCCAGCGCCCCAGGCTGACGCGGTCGCGCTGTTCCCAATCGCGCTCGGTCGCCACCTCGGCGAAGCCGGCCTGCTGCAGCAACGCGCGCACCGCCGCGCCCTGCTCCCAGCCGTGTTCGATCAGCAGCCAGCCGCCAGGCTGCAGGTGCGCGGGCGCGTCGCGCGCGATGGTCCGGATCGCGTCGAGGCCGTCGGCGCCGGAGGCCAGCGCGTCCGCCGGCTCGAAGCGTAGGTCGCCCTGGGCCAGGTGCGGGTCGGCCGCCTCGATGTAGGGCGGGTTGCTGGCGATCAGGTCGAAGCGCTCGCCGGCCAGCGGCGCGAACCAGTCGCCGTGGCGGAAGACCGCGTTGGCCAGGCCCAGTTCGGCGGCGTTGGCGCGCGCCACCGCCAGCGCCGGCTCGCTCAGGTCCACCGCCAGCACCTGCGCCTGCGGACGCTCCAGCGCCAGCGCCAGCGCGATCGCGCCGCTGCCGGTGCCCAGGTCGGCCACGCGCAGCTCGGTCCGCGCCGGCAGGCGTTCCAGCGCCAGTTCGACCAGGCGCTCGGTCTCCGGACGCGGGATCAGCGTGGCCGGGCTCACCTGCAGGTCGAAGCGCCAGAAGCCGCGGCGGCCGAGCAGGTAGGCGACCGGCTCGCCGGCGGCGCGGCGGTCGAGCCATTCGGCGAAACGCGCCCGCGCTTCGGGGGCGGGCGCGTGGTCGTCGTGGGCGAACAGCCAGCTGCGCGAGCGCTGCAGCGCGTGGGCGAGCAGCAGTTCGGCCTCGGCCGGCTCGATGCGCGCGCGCGCGGCGCGCAGCAGCGTGGCGACGGTCGGCGGCTCGGCGGAGTCGTGGGAATTCATCGCCCGCATTGTAAGGCGGGCGCTGCGGGAGGGCCTTCAGGCCCGACGCTCTTGTTTCAGTTTGCCGAGACCTGAAACAAGAGCGTCGGGCCTGAAGGCCCTCCCACAACAGCAGGGCCTGCCACTGAGATCGCGGCGACCTGAAGCAAAAGCGTCGGGCCTGAAGGCCCTCCCACAGCAACGGCCCGCAGCCGCTTCGCGCGAGTCCGTGCTGCGGCGCAACGCAATCGCGCGGCGTTGTGTGCGCGGCGTCGGATTCGCCGTCGGCCGCAGGCGCGGACGCAGCGCGTTGATTGCTCGGGAAAATCTCCGCGGCGCGCCCGGTTTTAGACGTTTTATCCTTGTTTAGATCGATCCAAACGTTGACACCGCGAAAACCCCGCTCGCACTGTCGGCGCGTCGCCGCCGCTGGCGACCGCACCGCGCGCGCCGTCGCTGCCACGCCCGGCCGCGCCGCCGACCATCACTCCAGGGGATCGCCCATGTCCGTGCCGAGCCAGCCTTCGACTCCCGCCCTACGCCGTACCGCCGCGGCGCTCGCCGCTCCCGTCCTGGCCGCGCTCGCCCTGGCCGTCGTCGCGCCGGCGGCCTGGGCCGCCGAGTCGGCGATCTTCGGCGGCGGCCCGTTCTATTCCGGCGGCCAGCCGGTGATCAACGACCTCAAGGCCTCCGGCTTCACCACCGTGTTCCTGTGGAGCATCCATATCGAGGACAACGGCGACCTGGTCTACAACGACATTCCGATCGTCAAGAACGGCGCCTACATCGGAAGCGACGCCGACTGGCCGGCGCGGCTGGCCTCGCTGAAGACCGCGCCGACCTCGGTCAAGCGGGTGGAAGTCTCGATCGGCGCCTGGGGCGTGCCCGACTTCGAGCGCATGGCCAAGCTCGCCAACGGCACCGCCGCCGGTTGCGGCAGCACCCTGGTCTGCGGCACCGGCAGCGGCAGCATCCTCTACCGCAATTTCCAGGCGCTCAAGACCGTCACCGGCGCCGACGCGGTCAACTTCGACGACGAGAGCCACTACAACGTCGCCGACACCACCACCTTCGGCCAGATGCTGGTCGGGCTCGGCTACAAGATCACCTTCGCGCCCTACACCAACCAGAGCTTCTGGAAAGGGGTGAAGGACAACCTCGGCGCCTCGGTCGACCGCATCTACCTGCAGGTCTACGACGGCGGCGCCGGCAACAACCCGGCGACCTGGAACACCGCGATGGGCATGACCGTGATGCCCGGCCTGTGGACCAAGCACGGCAGCGGCTGCAGCGCCGGCGACAGCCCGGCGCAGGTCGGGAGCCGCATGGCCGGCTGGAAGACCAGCGCCGGCATCAACGGCGGTTTCCTGTGGCTGTACGACGACATCCAGAAGTGCTGGGCGCAGGGCACCAGCGCGCAGTACGCGGCCGCGATCAACAACGCGCTCAGCGGCAACGCCGCGCCGGTGGCCAACTTCGGCGTCAGCGTCAGCGGCCTGACCGCGAGCTTCAGCGATTCCTCCAGCGACGCCGACGGCAGCATCGCCTCGCGCAGCTGGAGTTTCGGCGACGGCCAGACGTCGGCCGCGACCAATCCGTCGCATGCCTACGCCAGCGCAGGCAATTACAGCGTAAGCCTGACCGTCACCGACAACGGCGGCGCCAGCAACACCAAGACCGCGACCGTCTCGGTCGGCGCCGGCAACGTCAACCTCGCGCTCAACAAGCCCACCACCAGCTCGGCCGCGTGCAACGGCAACGAGAGCGCGGCCAAGGCGGTCAACGGCAGCGTGTCCGGCGGCACCACCGACAAGTTCTGCTCGCTGGCCTCGCCGGCCTGGCTGCAGGTCGACCTGGGTTCGGCGCAGACGGTCAGCGGCTTCACCGTCAAGCACGCCGGCGCCGGCGGCGAGTCGGCGAACTGGAACAGCAAGGCCTTCACCATCCAGACCTCGACCAACGGCAGCAGCTGGAGCACGCCGGTGTCGGTGACGGCGAACACCGGCAATACCTCGACCCATGCGATCGGCGCGACCTCGGCGCGCTACATCAAGCTCAACGTGACCACGCCGACCCAGAACGGCGACCCGGCCACGCGCATCTACGAGTTCGAGGTGCGCTGAGCGCGAGGCGCCGCCGCCGGTCTTTCCCGCGGCGGCGGCGCTTCACCAGCCCCTGTAGGAGCGGCGCGAGCCGCGACCGCGACAACTCAACTACGGCGAAGGTTGCGCAATCGTTGGATTGTCGCGGTCGCGGCTCGCGCCGCTCCTACAGGCAGTGAACCGATCCAGCGCGCAAAAAAAAGATCGCCGGTGTTGCCACCGGCGATCCCCTGCCACCATCCAACGTTTGAACGCGACGCGCTCAGGCCTGCTCGAGCGCCACCGCCACCGCGTGCACCACCGCGCCGATCTTGAGCGCGCTCTGCACGCCCTGCGCGCTGATCTCGTGCTTGCGCAGCACCTTCTCGTGCGAGTCCATGCAGGCGCCGCAGCCGTTGATGGCCGACACCGCCAGCGAGGCCAGCTCGAAGGTCATCTTGTCGATGCCCGGGTTGGCCATGACGTTCATGCGCAGGCCGGCGCGCAGCTGGCCGTACTCTTCGTTCTGGATCAGGTGGGTGGCGCGGTAATAGATGTTGTTCATGCCCATCACCGCGGCCGCGGCCTTGGCGCCGGCGATTTCCTCGGCCGACAGCTTCTCGGCGGCGAAGGCTTCGATCGCTTCGGTCAGCGGCTTGTAGCGCGAGGCGATCGCGCACGACAAGGCGATGGCGCGGATCTGCTTGGCGTCCAGGCCCTGCGAGCCGGCGTCGCTGAGCACGCTGTCGAGGTTGAGCTTGAGGTCCTTGGCGTAGTCGGGCAGCGAATTGCGAAGATCGGTAAGGCTCATCGGAAAGCTCCTGGAATGCTCGGATCGGGGGACGGCCGCGCAGCGGGCGCGCGCGAGCGCCTGGCGGGCGTGCGCAAGCGCACGGCTGGCTGGGAACTCGTCGAGGGCGTAGCGCAGCGGCGCGATGCAGCGGAGTAAAAAACAGCCGGGGCGAACCCCGGCTGCAGGCACCCGCACGGAGGGGAGGGAGGCCGGTGCGACCGGCCGCATGCGGGGTGGTGCCGAAGCAGACTGCGCTGCCGGCGGACCGGCGACGCAGGTGGAACATGCAACTAAAAACCGGAGGGGCGCCGGGTCACGGAATCCGGCGCCGCGGGACAGGCATCCCGAGGTCGAAACCCTGCGCCGGGCCGCCGTCAGCGGGCGGCCGGCGCCGAGTGTCTTAGGCGACCTTCAGGGTGTTCTCGCCCTGGTTCCAGTTGCACGGGCACAGCTCGTCGGTCTGCAGGGCGTCGAGCACGCGCAGCACTTCCTGCGGGTTGCGGCCGACCGAGCCGTCGGTGACGTAGACGAAGCGGATGATGCCGTCCGGATCGACCAGGAAGGTCGCGCGCTGGGCGACGCCGTCGTCGGTCAGGATGCCCAGGGCCGAGGTCAGGTCCTTCTTGATGTCGGCCAGCATGGGGAACGGCAGGTCGCGCAGGTCCTTGTGGTCCTTGCGCCAGGCCAGATGGACGAACTCGCTGTCGGTGGACGCGGCCAGCACCTGGCAGTCGCGGTCCAGGAACTGCTGGTTCAGGTCGCCGAAGCCCTTGATCTCGGTCGGGCAGACGAAGGTGAAGTCCTTCGGGTAGAAGAACACCAGCAGCCACTTGCCCTTGTAGGTGTCGTTGTCGATGTCCGCGAAGGCGGTGTCGAGGTTGTCGATGCCGACGGTGGCCTTGACCTTGAACTTCGGGAACTTCTCGCCGATCGAAAGCATGCAGGTATCTCCTGGATGGGATGGGATGGGTGGTAAAGGGGGTCGCGACAGGATCAACACGTCGCTGGGCACAACCTATGCTGCGTATGTTGCGCTACAGCAATTGATTACTGAAATGAATTGTTCCTATTATGCCGATAGCCATCCTCAATTGACAGCCCGGGCATGAACCTAAGAGACCTCAAATATCTGGTCGCGCTCGCCGATCACAAGCACTTCGGCCGTGCCGCCGCGGCCAGCTTCGTGAGCCAGCCCACGCTTTCGACCCAGATCAAGAAGCTCGAGGACGAGCTGGGCGTGTCGCTGGTCGAGCGCGCGCCTCGGCGGGTGATGCTGACCCCGGTCGGGCGCGACATCGCCGAGCGCGCGCGCAAGGTCATCGCCGACGTCGAGCAGATGAGCGAGATCGCGCGCCGCAGCCAGGACCCGGAAGCCGGCACGGTGCGGCTGGGCCTGTTCCCGACCCTGGGGCCCTACCTGCTGCCGCACGTGGTGCCGAACCTGCGCAAGCGCTTCCCGCGCCTGGAACTGCTGCTGGTCGAGGAGAAGACCGACCAGATCCTCGCCCGCCTGCGCGACGGCCGCCTCGACGCCGGCCTGCTGGCGCTGCCGATCCACGACGACCAGCTCCACGTCGAGCCGCTGTTCGACGAACCCTTCGTCCTGGCGGTGCCGCAGCAGCACCCGATGGCCGCGCGCGACAGCCTCGACCTGCACGACCTCGACGACCAACACCTGCTGCTGCTCGAAGAGGGCCATTGCCTGCGCGACCAGGCCCTGGACGTGTGCCGCCTGGCCGGCGCCGACGAACGCGACGGCTTCCGTGCGACCAGCCTGGAAACGCTGCGGCAGATGGTCGCCGCCGGCGTCGGCATCACCCTGCTGCCGACGCTCGCGGTGCAGCCGCCGGTGCCGAACTCGCCCGACATCCGCCTGCTGCGCTTCAGCGGCGCGCCGCCGCACCGGCAGATCGGCATGTTGTGGCGGCGCAGCTCGGCGATGTCGGAGTTCCTGCTGCAGCTGGCCGACGAACTGCGCAAGCTGCCGGCCGCGCTGCTGCAGCCGCCGATCGCCCCCGCGGGCAAGCGCAAGCCGGCGCGCGAGGTGCGCTGACGCCGGATCGCATCCGCGGCGGCGGCGAAAGCGCGCGCCGCCGATGCGAAGCGGCGACGCGCGTGGAGCGGCGTGCGCGCATGCGTGCGACACCGCATTGACACGACGATTGCAGGCCGGCCGGCGGCGCCGCGCCCGCCCCCGATCGCGCATCGCGGCCCACAACCCGATCGCATACCCCACCAGGAGCCGCGACGTGCGTGCACCCACTGCATTCCCGGCCCAGGCCCTGCACGTCGCCCTGCTCGCCTCGCTCGCGCTGAGCGGCTGCGCCGGCAGCGTGCGGCCTTCCACGCCCTCGCGCTCTACGACGGCCCCCGCCGCCCAGCAGCGCTGGCAGCCGCCGCACGGCGAGGCGCCGCTCGGTCCGGCCGGCCTGCGCCAGAACGTCGCCACGCGCGCGCTCGCGCCCGGCATCGTCTACGCGCGCATCGAGCGCGGCGCGGCCGCGGCCGCCGATGCGTGGACCGCGAACGTCGGCTTCTATCGCGATCCGCACGCCGCGCGCGCCGACCGCGAGGCCCTGGCCGCGGCGGGTTTCGCGCCGCGCCTGGACGCGTCGGCCGGCACCGACCTCGCCGGCGCCTCGCTCGGCAGCTATCTCTCGGTCGGCCGCTTCGCGACCCGCGACGAGGCCGGCCAGGCCGCGGCGCGGATCGCCGCCGCCACCGCCGACCGCCTGCGCCCGTCGGTGCGCAACACCACCCTGGCGGGCGGGCCGGCCGACGGGCCGTGGATCGTCAACGTGCTCGCGATCGCGCCCAAGCGCGCCGATGCGCGCCTCGCGCTGGCGCTGCCGGGCGGCGACGACCTCGGCGGCGGCGGCGAGACCGTCTCGGCCGCGGCCGCGCGCCTGGGCGCGCTGGCCGGCGTCAACGGCGGCTTCTTCAGCAACGTCAATCCGTTCGCCGCGCCGCACCCGCCGCGCTCGCCGGTCGGCGCCACCGTGGTCGACGGCCGCCTCGTCGCCACCGCGCTGGGCGGGCGCCCGGGCGTGGTGATCGAAAACCGCCGCCGCGGCGGCCCGCGCGCCTGGATCGCCTCGCGCCTGGCCACCCAGGTGCGCGTGCTCGACGCGCGCGGCGGCGCCGCGACGGTCGCGGCGATCAACCGCCCGATCCTCGGCACCGCGGTCAACTGCGGCGAACCGGCGAGCGCGCCGACGCGCCAGCCGGCCCAGGACGCGATGTGCACCAACTTCGACGATCTGGTCCTGTACGACGCGTCGTACCTGCGCGGCGCCGCGTCCAACACCCGGGTCGACGCCGGCTATCGCGGCGCGAGCTACCAACTGCAGGTCGACGCGCGCGGCCGGGTGGTCGGCGGCCAGGCGCAGTTGGGCGCGCCGGCGCCGCCGGGCGGTTACGTGCTGCAAGGGCTAGGCACGCAGGCGCAGTGGCTCAGCCAACGTTCCGCGCCGGGCACCCGGCTGCGGATTCGCTCGCAGGTCCAGGCCGACGGCCGCACGATCGCGCCCGCGGCGGCCTTCAGCGTGGTCGAAGCCGGGCCGCTGCTGTCGGCGCCCGACCTCGCCGCGAATGCCGCGCGCGAGGGCTTCGGCCCGAACGTCGGCGGCGACGACCGCGGCGAGGCGGCCGCGGCGGCGAACCGGGGCGGGCCCGGCGCCGGCCGCGACGTCTCCAACCATGGCTGGTACGAAGGCTGGTATGTCAACCGCAACGGCCGCACCGCGATCGGCACGACCGCCGACGGCACGATCCTGCTGGTCGAGATCGCCGGCCGCCAGCCCGGCCTCAGCCTGGGCGCGTCGATCCCGGAAACCGCCGCGGTGATGCGCTGGCTCGGCGCGGTCCGCTCGCTCAACCTCGACGGCGGCGGCTCCAGCGGCATGGTCGTCGACGGCGTCCAGGTCGGCCATCCGTCCGATGCCGGCGGCGAACGCGCGGTCGGCGGGACGCTGTTGTTGCTGCCGCGCTGAGCGGCCTGCGACCGTCGCCCGAGCGCGCCCGCGACCGGCACCGGCGCGCACGACGGCGCGCGTCGCCGATTGCCTGACGGGCGTCACTGGCGACGCGCGGCGACGGCGGGGACGATGAGCGCCCCGCTCCGGAGCCTTCGCGCATGACCCAGCGCATCGTCCTGCTGATGATCGACCGTCCCGCCGACTGGGAATACGCGCCGCTCGCCGGCGCCGCGCACGCCTGGTTCGGCATCGATGTGGTCAGCGCCAGCATCGACGCCGCGCCGCTGACCACGATGGGCGGGCTGAGCCTGCAACCGCAGCGGCGTCTGGCCGAACTCGAACCGGGCGACGGCGAGCTGTGGGTGGTACCCGGCAGCCCGCTGTGGGACGAAGCGCCCGCGCCGGCGCCGATCGTCCACGCCCTGCGCGAGCGCGCCGCGCGCGGCGGCGCCATCGCCGGCATCTGCGGCGGCACCCGCGCGCTGGCCGCGGCGGGCCTGCTCAACGAGCGCGCGCACACCAGCAACGAACCCGGCTATCTCGACGCGGTGCCCGGCTATCGCGGGCAGGCGCATTACCGCGAACAGGCCTGCGTCAGCGCCGGCGGGGTCGTGACCGCGCCGGGCACCTCGCCGGTGTCCTTCGCCGAGGCCTGCCTGTGGCTGGTCGCGCCGGAGCAGGCCGACGGCATCGCCCGGATGCGGGCGATGTTCGCGCGCGATTTCGCGATGTGAGGACCGCGGAACGGGGAAACAAAACACTCGGCAGAAGGGCCGGCGCGGCATGCCCGGCGGGCAGCCGGCCAGGACGCTACGCCGCTCGTGTCTGGCGCGTTCCTCAGTTCCCCAGGCCGACCGGGCAGCTCACGCCGGTGCCGCCCAGGCCGCAGTAGCCGGCGGGATTCTTCGCCAGGTACTGCTGGTGATCGTCCTCGGCGTAGTAGAACTCCGGCGCCGGCGGCGCGGCGATCTCGGTGGTGATCTCGCCGAAGCCGGCCTCGCGCAAGCGGGCCTGGAACGCGTCGCGGCTGGCCAGGGCGGCGCGGTACTGGCTCTCGTCCTCGCAGTAGATCGCCGAGCGGTACTGGGTGCCGGCGTCGTTGCCCTGGCGCATGCCCTGGGTCGGGTCGTGGCTTTCCCAGAACACCTTGAGCAAGTCGTCGAAGCCGATCTTGGCCGGGTCGTAGACCACCAGCACGGTCTCGGCGTGGCCGGTCTGGCCGCTGCAGACTTCGCGGTAGGTCGGGTTCGGGGTGTAGCCGCCGGAATAGCCGACCGCGGTGACCGCCACGCCCGGCAGCGACCAGAACTTGCGTTCCGCGCCCCAGAAACAGCCCAGGCCGAACTGCACCCGCGCCAGCCCCGGATACGCGTCGCGCAGCTTGGCGCCGCTGAGGTAGTGGGCGTTGTGCAGCGGCATCGGCGTGTCGCGGCCCGGCAGCGCGTCTTCGCGCTGCGGCATGCGCTGCTTGAACGCGCCAATACCGGGGATGAAGGAACCGGCCATCGTCTGCCTCCGTGTGCGGGCCGGCGGCATCGCCGCCCGGCCTGTGGGAACCGGACGGCGGCGCCGTCCGGCGGTGGTGACCCTGCGGCTCGGCCGTCCTGCGCGCAAGCGGCCGGCGGCTTCGCGGCCAGCCCGCCGGGCAGGCGCGGCCGCGCCGCCGTGCAGATGAAATGCGGCGCCGGTCGCAGGATTCAAGGCATCGCGGCAGCCGCGCGGCTTGTTCGCGCGCGCCGCCGGCGGGAAGCTCGGAGACGGCGCCCGCGGCCCCGCCGCGACCGCTTCCCTCGCTGCCGCACAGGATGCCCCGATGCCCGCCCGCCCCGCTCCCGCCCCGGTTTTCGCCGCGACCGCACCGCGCCGCACGCGCCTGTCCGCGCTCGCCCTCGCCCTGCTGTGCCTCCATGCCCTGCCGGCGCTGGCCGCCGACGAGTTCGGCAGCGACTGGGACGACCCGCGCACCGCCGATCCGCCGGTGGCGCGGCCGGACACGCGCAGCTGCACGGTGCCGATCCTCGACACCGCCTTCGCCGACTTCGAATGGCACCTGGGCCAGGTCGCGCCGCCGGCCGCCTGCCCCGGCCCGTGGAGCAAGGTGGTGCTGGAGATGGACGGCCAGGTCAAGGGCGTGCAGTACGACCGCCTCGGCCATATGGAAATCGGCGGCGTCACCGTGTTCTCCACCAGCACCCCCGAGCCGTCGCGCGACGGCATCGCCTGGCACGTGGAGAAGGACCTCAGCGACTACGCCGCCCTGCTCAAGACCCCGCAGCAGGTGCGCATGGCGCTGGGCAACGTGGTCAACGACACCTACACCGGGGTGATCTACGTGCAGGCGCGGGTGGTGTTCTACAACGCCGACCGCCGCCACCGCGCGCTCGACAGCGCCGACGCGGTCGCGCCGCTGGCCAACGCGCGCCGCGACGGCGGCGACCTGGTCGGCGACTACACCCTGCCGGCCAACGCCACGCGCTGGCTGGGCGAGGTCTACGCCACCGGCTCCGGCGGCGGTTGCGAAGAGTTCTGGTACTTCACCGCGCCGCCGGAAGCGAACTACTCCTGCCCGGCCCAGCACGGGCCGTACCGCGAAGTGCAGCTGCTGATCGACGGACGCGTGGCCGGCATCGCCATGCCGTACCCGCACATCTACACCGGCGGCTGGTCGAACCCGTTCCTGTGGTACGTGCTGCCGGCGCCGCGCGCGTTCAACATCGAACCGATCCGCTACGACCTCACCCCCTTCATCGGCCTGGTCAACGACGGCCGCGCGCACGAGGTGCGCTTGCGCGTCGCCAACCTGCCCGACGGCGCCTCCGGCTGGACCTTGCAGCCGAACCTGCAGGCCTGGACCGACCCACGCCGCGGCGCCACCGGCGGGCGCCTGCTGAGCTACGAACTGACCCCGCTGGCGGCGCGCTCCAACTACAGCGCGAAACCCGACGGCACGTTCCAGGTCGATACCCGCGGCGGCCACCGCCTGCGCGCGACCGGCTACGTCGATACCTCCAAGGGCCGCCAATACACCACGGTCGAGCGCATCGTCGGCAACACCGGCCTGCACACCTGGGGCGCGGACGAGAATCCCGACGGGATCCGGGCGCAGTGGAACGACACCCAGACCGTCAGCCGCATCAAACGCGGCCTGCCGACGGTGTCGACCCTGGCCCAGCGCTTCGGCTTCGACGGCGCGATCAGCGTGGTGCCCTCCGGCAGCGCCCAGCGCATCGTCACCACGATGAAGATCTTCGACCACGCCGACCTGCTGCAAACGCCGGGGCTCGGCCAGCCGGCGGCGGCGCAGGTCAAGCGCAACAGCTTCGAAGGCGAGGCCGGCTGGAACTACGGCGTGCCGCGGCCGGAGCGGCACGCGACCGGGCAATCGACCCAGCGCCACCGCAGCTACGGCACCCAGGGCTGCTACGACCGCGAGATCGCGCAGCGCAACGGGTTCATCGAAACGGATCGGTATCGCTGCGGGAAGCCGTAAGCGTCGTGGCTGCGTTTCTCCGCGCTTCGGCGTGGAGAAACGCGGCGGGCCGCGAATGGCGCCGGGCGGCGCGGTCCTGCGGTCGCGGCTTGCGCCGCTCCTACAGGGGCCACGGAGGGTGACGCCGGGCGGCGCGGTTGCGGATCGCGCCTGGGCTACCTGTAGGAGCGGCGCGAGCCGCGACCGCGACGCCTAGGTCTCGCGGCGCGCCCCGGCCTCAGTAGCGCAACAACGAATGCACCGGCGCCTCGCCGCTCCAACGCGCGCGGCCGTTCAACGCCGGCAGCTCGATCAGCACGCTGGCGCCGACCAGCACCGCGTCCAGCCGCTCCACCAGTTCGCGCGCCGCCGCCAAGGTGCCGCCGGTCGCGAGCACGTCGTCGACGATCAGGGTGCGCTCGCCGGGCTTGAGCGCGTCGCTGCGCGCCTGCAGCGCGTCGCGGCCGTATTCCAGCTCGTATTCGACCGTCACCAGCGGCGGCGGCAGCTTGCCCGGCTTGCGCAGCGGCACGAAGCCGGCATGCAGCTTCTGCGCCAGCGCCGCGCCGAAGCCGGCATGCAGCTTCTGCGCCAGCGCCGCGCCGAAGATGAAGCCGCGCGATTCGATCCCGCACACCGCCTGCACGCCGCTGCCCTGCCAGGGCTCGGCCAGCGCGTCGATGCACCGGGCGAAGCCGCCGGCGTCGGCCAGCAGCGGGTTGACGTCGCGGAAGGTGACGCCGGGCTTGGGGAAGTCGGCGACGCTGCGGATCAGGCGCTGGATCGGTACGAGGGAGTCGGTCATCGGGGAAATGGAAGCGGGGAATGGATGGGATTGTGCCCGCCGGCGGCGCCGGCGCGCGTCAACGCGGCTTGCGCGCGAACAGCGGCTGGTCGCCGCGCGCCAGGCCCAGGAAGATGCCGGCCAGCGACAGGCCGATGCCGAGCAGTTCCAGCCCGCCGAGCCGCTTGTGGAAGATCAGCACGTCCCAGACATAGGCCAGCAGCGGCTGCAGCAGCAGGCACAGGCCGACGATGCCGGCCGGCAGCAGCGGCATCGCCCGGCCGATCACCAGCCAGCCCAGCACCTGGGCGATGGCGGCGTAGGCGGTCAGGATCAGCCAGTCGTGCGCGCTTTGCGGCCACATCGTCTCGCCGCCCAGCGGCACGGTCAGGCCGAGCACCAGCACGCAGCCCAGGCACAGCCACCATTGCAGCGCCTCGTTGGGGGTGTCGCCGCGGCGCGCCTGGGCGGCGCGGAAGGCCAGCAGGAAGCCGCCGTAGGCCAGCGCCGCGGCCAGGCCGAAGAACACGCCCAGGCGGAAGCGCGCGTCCATGTGCTCCCAGCCCGGCGCCAGCAGCAGCCCCAGCCCGACCAGGCCCAGGCTCAGGCCGACCCACAGCTTCCAGCCGGCGCGCTCGCCCAGGAACAGCGCGCCCGCGCCGGCCAGCACGAACACCTGGAAATTGGCCAGCAGGGTCGACAGGCCGACGCCGACATAGACGATCGAGCGGTGCCACATCCACAGGTCGAAGGCCATGAACACCGCGCTCAGCATCACCAGGCCGAGCACGCGCGGCTGCGGCCGCCACTGCCGCAGGCGCTCGCGCCGCCACGGCTGGCCCAGCAACAGCAGCAGGATGATCGCGGCCAGGCCCATGCGCCAGAACGCCGAGGCGCCCGGGCCGATCTCGACCCAGCGCACGAACACCGCCGAGCTGCTGATCACGCTGGCGCCGAGCAGCATCTGCAGCAGCGGCGCGCCGGAGCCCGCGGCGGGGGCGGAGGACGAGGCGTTCATGCGTGCCTCCGGGACCCGCGGCGGTCCGCGGCCGCGGGCGCGTGGGGCGACGATGCGATAGCCAGGAACATGGGGAAAACTCCGATGGCCCGTGCGCGGCGCGCCGCGGACGGAGCGTCCGGCGCGGGCCGGCCGGCGCGATGCCGGCCGCCCCGCCGCGGGCGCGAAGGGTTGGAAAGACGGTGCTGGGCGCCGGGACGCTCCCGGCGCGACCGCGGCCGGGGCCGCGGCTGGGCGCTTCAGGCGCCCGTGCGAACGGCGGTGGCGCCGCTCAGGCCGGCAGCCACGCCGGCGGCGGCATCGCCGCCTGCGGCTCCGGCTCGGTCGGCGGGTCGCCCAGGGCCAGCGCCTGGACCACCTCGTCCGCCTGCGGCCAGGCCGCATCCGGCACGCACACCTGCACCGCGCCGAACAACGGCAGCTCGCCCATGCCGCCGATCAGCGCCTCGCCGCGCAGGAACACCGGAATCCCGGCGTCTTCCAGCGCATGGCGGACCAGATGGGCGTCGATCAGGTGGGCGGCTTCGTAGACGACTCGCATCGTCGCGTCCTTCGGCCGGCAGGCCAGGCGGGTCTGCGGGCAGCATACGCCGCAAAACCGCGCCGCACGCACCCACTTTCGTCATGTCCGCGCGGTGAAAGCGCCCCGAGCGCGCCACCGCCGGCCAACCGGCACGACCGGCAAACCCGGCCGCCGGCGCGGCACGCGGGACCGCGCGCCCAGGCAAGCCGGCGCCGCACCGGCTAAACTCCCGGTTCTCCCTTTTCCGAAGATGCCGCGCCGCATGTCCGTCGATCCGTCCCGCCTTGCCCCCGAAACCCCGACCGATGCCGCCCCGGCGCAGAAGCAGGATTTCGTCCGCCAGATCGTCCGCGACGACCTGGCCAGCGGCAAGCACCAAGCGGTGCGCACGCGCTTCCCGCCCGAGCCCAACGGCTACCTGCACATCGGCCACGCCAAGGCGATCTGCCTGGACTTCGGCGTCGCCGGCGAGTTCGGCGGCCGCTGCAACCTGCGCTTCGACGACACCAACCCGGCCAAGGAAGACCCCGAGTACGTCGAGGCGATCCAGGACGACGTGCGCTGGCTCGGCTTCGAGTGGGCCGAACTGCGCCACGCCTCGGACTACTTCGACCTGTTCTACCTGGCCGCGCAGAAGCTGATCCGCCAGGGCGACGCCTTCGTCTGCGACCTCAGCGCCGAGGAAGTGCGCGCCTACCGCGGCAACCTCACCGAGCCCGGCCGCAACTCGCCCTACCGCGAGCGCAGCGTCGAGGAAAACCTCGACCTGTTCGCGCGCATGCGCGCCGGCGAGTTCGCCGACGGCGCGCGCACCCTGCGCGCCAGGATCGACATGGCCTCGGGCAACATCAACCTGCGCGACCCGGCGCTGTACCGGATCAAGAAGGTCGCCCACCAGAACACCGGCGACGCCTGGCCGATCTACCCGATGTACGACTTCGCCCACTCGCTCAGCGATTCCTGCGAAGGCATCACCCACTCGCTGTGCACGCTGGAGTTCGAGGACCACCGCCCGCTGTACGACTGGTGCGTGGCCAAGGTGGACCTGCCGAACTCGCCGGAGCTGCTGGCGCCGCTGCTGGCCAAGGGCCTGCCGAACGAGGCCGCGATCCCGCGCCAGATCGAGTTCTCGCGCGCCAACCTCAACTACACCGTGATGAGCAAGCGCAAGCTCATGGTGCTGGTGCAGGAAAAACTGGTCGACGGCTGGGACGACCCGCGCATGCCGACCCTGCAGGGCATCCGCCGCCGCGGCTACACCCCGGCCGCGATCCGGCTGTGGGCCGAGCGCCTGGGCGTGAGCAAGCAGAACTCGGTGATCGACTACTCGGTGCTGGAAGGCTGCCTGCGCGAAGACCTCGACGCGGCCGCGCCGCGGCGCATGGCGGTGATCGACCCGCTCAAGCTGACCATCACCAACCTGGACGCTGCGCACGAGGAATCGCTGCACTTCTCCAACCATCCCAAAGACGAGCGTTTCGGCGCGCGCCAGGTGCCGTTCTCCAACCAGCTGTGGATCGAGCGCGAGGACTTCGAGGAAGTCCCGCCGAAGGGCTTCAAGCGCCTGATCCCGGGCGGCGAAGTGCGCCTGCGCGGCGCCGGCATCCTGCGCTGCGACGAAGTGATCAAGGACGACAGCGGCAAGATCGTCGAACTGCGCGGCACCCTCGACCCCGAATCGCGCCCCGGCATGGCCGGCGCCGACCGCAAGATCAAGGGCACCATCCACTGGGTCAGCGCGCGCCACGCGGTCGCGGCGGAAGTCCGCCTGTACGACCGCTTGTTCGATGTCGCCGCGCCCGACGACGACAGCGACGGCAAGACCTACAAGGACCACCTGAACCCGAACTCGCGCCGCAGCGTCGTGGGCTATGTCGAGCCGTCGGCCGCGCAGGCCGCGCCTGAGCAGGCGTTCCAGTTCGAACGCGTCGGCTACTTCGTCGCCGACCGCTACGACCATCGCAGCGACGCGCCGGTGTTCAACCGCAGCGTGACCCTGCGCGATACCTGGGCGAGCAAGGAATGAGTCCGAAAATCCCGTCCCCGCTGACCCGGCAGGTGCAGTTGCTGCTGCCGGACTGGATCGACGCCGCGGTCGACCGCACCCGCATCTACGCCAGCGACGAGGAAAAAGTCGCGCTGGCGATCGAGCTGTCGCGGCGCAACGTCGAACTCGCCACCGGCGGCCCGTTCGGCGCGGCGGTGTTCGACGGCCACGGCCGCGTGGTCGGCGTCGGCGTCAACCGGGTGGTGCCGCAGAACTGCTCGGTGGCCCACGCCGAGATGATGGCGTTCATGTGCGCGCAGACCGCGGTCAGCCAGTTCCGCCTCAACGAACTCGGGTCGATGACCCTGGCGACCTCGGCCCAGCCGTGCTGCATGTGCTACGGCGCCAGCTTCTGGGCCGGCATCAACAACCTGCTGATCGGCGCGCGCTCGGAAGACGTGATGCGCCTGACCGAGTTCGACGAAGGCCCGCTGCCGGCGGACTGGATCGGCGAACTGGAACGCCGCGGCATCGCCGTGCGCCGCGACCTGCAGCGCGAGGCCGCGTGCGAGGTGCTGCGCAAGTACGGCGAGAGCGGCGTTTCGTACTGACCGGCGCCGCAGCGGTCGCGCGTCGCTGCCATCGCCTCGCCGCCCTGCCGAAACGGCCAGAACCGGCCGCCCCGCCACACCGCCGTTCCGGCCAAAGCCGGAATCCATTTCGATCCTGCTCTCGCGCGCCGCGCAGGGGCAGAGGCGACAGCAAAATAAATTCCGGCTTTCGCTTGCATGACGGCAACCAGGCGTTCCCCGGAACGACGCTGGCGAAGCGTCCGCCGAAACGCGGGCATCCAGGCATCGGCCCGGCGCCCGCGTCGCCAACCCAACGCCCGCCGCCTGTGCTTCACTTCCCCTACCCGCCCCCGAGCCGCGCCCCATGACCGATTCCGCCCTGTTCTGCCTGTGCCGCGCCGGGTTCGAACCCGAGCTCGCCGCCGAACTGAGCGAACGCGCCGCGCTCGCCGGCCACCACGGCTACGCCCGCACCCAGCGCAACAGCGGCTACGTCGAGTTCATCGTCGAAGACGCGGCCGCCGCATCGCAGGCGCTGCCGTGGTCGAACCTGATCTTCGCCCGGCAGAAACTGGTGCGCCTGGCCGACCTGCGCGGGCTCGATCCCAGCGACCGCATCGCCCCGATCCTCGGCGCGCTGGACGCGCTCGGCGCGCCGGAGGCGTTCGGCGAGCTGTGGGTCGAGCATCCCGACTCCGACGACGGCAAGCCGCTGGCCGGCCTGGCCCGCAGCTTCGGCAACGCGCTGCGCCCGGCGCTGCGCAAGGCCGGCTGGCTCAGCAAGCTCGACGACCCGCGCCGGCCGCGCCTGCACGTGGTCTTCCTCGCCGGCGACCACGCCGTGCTGGCCCAGGCCGATCCCGACGACAGCGCGCCGTGGCCGCTGGGCATCCCGCGGCTGAAGATGCATCCCGACGCGCCCAGCCGCTCCGCGCTCAAGCTCGAAGAAGCGCTGCTGACCCTGCTCGACCCGGACGAGCGCGCGCGGCGCGTGCGCGACAACATGCAGGCCGCCGACCTCGGCGCCGCGCCCGGCGGCTGGACCTGGGTGCTGATGCGCAACGGCATGAAGGTCACCTCGGTCGACAACGGCCCGCTGCGCCAGGCCCTGCTCGACAGCGGCCGGGTCGACCACCTGCGCGCCGACGGTTTCAGCTGGCAGCCCAAGCGCACGCTCGACTGGATGGTCTGCGACATGGTCGAGTCGCCGGCGCGGGTGGCCGAGCGCATGGCCACCTGGTTCCGCGAGAACTGGTGCCGGCAGGCGATCTTCAACCTCAAGCTGCCGATGAAGAAGCGCTGGGACGAAACCCGCGTGTGCCTGGAAGCGTTCGAGTACCAGACCCATCGGCCGATGATCGTGCGCGCGCGCCAGCTCTATCACGACCGCGAAGAGATCACCGTGTTCGCCGCGCCGCGCTGAGCGCCGCGGCGTTCATGCCATCGCGACATTGCTGAGCGGGATCGCAACGCCATCCGGCATCGGCGAGCGGGGCGCGCGAACCGGCGGGACTTCGCGCGAGTACGCGTGTGGCAGGCATGCGCGACACGTTCGCGGCGAGGCGTTCATCGCCGGTTGCGCCGATTAACGCGGGTTTGATCGCACCGGGTTTAGCGTCGCCTCGTCCCCATAGCGCGAGGCTCCTCCCATGCGACAGCACGCGATCAAGCGACAGTCCCTGCTGGTCCTGGCCATGACCGCGACCTTCGCCCTCGGCGCCGCCAACGCGCAGGTGCCGGGCAAGGTGCAGTCCAAGCAAGACGCGGTCGAGAAGGCCGACGTCGCCGCCGGCAACGCGATGCAGGCGCGCGACAGCGCCGCCAGCGCCGAACTCGCCGCCGAAGCCGCGGTGCAGACCCGCGAACAGGGCGCCGCCACCGCGCGCGGCGCGATCGCCGCGCAGGCCACTTCGCAACAGGCCGAGCGCGCCGCCGCCGATGCGCGCAGCGCCGCCCAGCAGGCGATCCGCGCCGCCGACGACGCGCGTTCGGCGCAGGCCGCCGCGGTCTCCGGCAGCAACCCGGCCGGCGCGGCGGTGCAGGCGCGCGCGGCCATGAACGAGGCGCGCACCGCCAACGCGGTCGCCGCCGATGCCGGCAGCGTCGCCCGCGCCGCGGCCGCCGCCACCGCCGAAGCCAACCGCCTGCCGGACCGGGTCGTGGCCCCGCCCAGCGACGGCCGCAACGTCGACTTCGCCGCGCTCGACCGCGACGGCGACGGCGCGATCAGCCGCGAGGAATCGCGCGCCCACGCCGCGTTGAGCGCGAACTTCCTGGCGGTGGACGTCAATGCCGACGGGCGCATCAGCGTCGACGAAGTCAACGGCTGGCGGCGCTGAGTTCCGCGCCGTCCGCTGCCTGCAGGAGTAGCGCAAGCCGCGACTGCGACGACTCGACTGTGCGGCAGCCCCGCATCGCCGGTTTCGCGGAAGCGGGAATCCGGGACTTCGCGCCTCCTCGCGCGAACCGCCCTGGATTCCCGCTTCCGCGGGAATGACGGCAAAGAAGCAAAAGCATCCGCGCAGTCCCGGCCGCTACCTGTAGGAGCGGCGCAAGCCGCGACCGCGCCAACACAACGACCTCGCACCTATCGCATGACCGGCTTTGTAGAAGCGGTACCGCAAGACTTCGACCCTTCTCGCACGAACCGCCCTGGATTCCCGCATTCGCGGGAATGACGGCCAGGCAGCAAAAGCACCGGCGTAGTCGCGGCCTCCATACTCCGGGCCGCTTCGCAACGACGGCGCCACAGCCCTACCACCCAACGCCCGCATCGCCGCAGCGCGCCGCGCTCAAAACGTAGCCCCCACCGCCACGCTCGCGAAATCGTGATCCGCCAACGGATCGTAACGCGCGCTGCCCGCGTAATCGGTGTAGCTCAGACTGGCGAAGTAACGCTGCGCGTACTTCGCCGTCACCCCGAGCGTCAGCTGGCGCCGGTCCTCGACCAGTTGGTTGTCGATCGCGAACCCGCGCACGTCGTGGCCGAAGCTCAGGTTCGGCGATACGGTCCAGTCCGCGCCGAACGCGTAGTCGAGCTGCGCGCGCAGCCGGTAGCCCCAGGCCGTGCGGGTGTAGAACCCCTGATCGACGCAGCCACGCGGGTTCTGGATCGGCGGACACGCGCCGCCGTAGCCCTGCGGCGAGAACCCCCAGTGGAAGCCGCGTCCGTAGCGCGCCCGATCCAACGCAGGCAGGTCGGCGCGGCTGTACATCGCCTCGGCCGCCAGCGTCGCCTGCCTCGCGCCGAGCGCGTCGGCGAACGCGCGCTGGACGTTCACCAGCAGCTGGTCCTTGTCGACCCGGTCGTAGCCGCGCAGCACCGCGCCCGGCGCCAGCGCCGCGTTGCGCGCGCCGATCGGGCCGCCGTTGCTGGTCAGCGCGCGGAACATGTCGGCGGTGTTGAGCTGCACCGGCTGGCCGCGGGTGTGCGACAGCTCGGCGCCGAACTGCCAGCCGCGCCAGCGCGTCTGCGCGCTCAGGCCGAGGATGCGGATGTCGTCGGGGTAGTCCCAGATCTCGCGGATCGTCGACAGCCTCGCCGACAGTTGCGCGTACGCCGCGGGCACGCCCGCCGCGACCAGCCGCGGCGCCAGGGTCGGGTCGGTGCGCGCCGGGTCGATGACGGTCGCGTCCAGGTACGGCGCGCGCGAATTGATCCGCAGGTAGTACGCGCCCCAACCTCGGCCGCCGGCCTCGTCGCGATAACGCAGCGACAACCCGTACTGGCCGCGGTCGCTGCCATGACGGTCGCGGTCGCGCGGCAGGATCGCGCCGATCGATTGCATGAAGCCGTCGCTGAGCCACGGCCCCGCGTCCGCCGACGCGGTATTGAGCGGGTAGTAGGCGTTGGACTGGATGCCGGCGCAGCCGCGCTCGATGCCCAGGTCGCTGCCGGAGAAGAACGTGCCGCACGGGTCGTACTGCGACGGCCGCCAGTTCCATTGCCAGAAGCCTTCCAGGCTCAGCTTGGAATCCAGCGTCCATTTCGCCCACAGCATCTCGACCGGAATCTGCGCCTCGCGGGCGGCGTCGGTGCCGGGCCGGCGCAGGGTGGTGTAGTCGACCGGATTGATCTGGTTGACGCCGTTAAAGAACACGCCGCCGCCCCACTTCACCGTCTGCTTGCCGACGCGCACGTCCAGCGCGCGGTCATCGTCGAGGGTCAGGCGGCCGTAGAGGTAGGCGTTGAGCCACAGCAAGCCGGAGAATTTGTTCGAGCGCGAAAACCCGGCGTCGCTGAGCGGCGCGGACGCAGCGAAGCCGTTGGGCACGTTGCCCTGGCGCACTTCGCCGCGGTCCAGGGCGGCGTCGTACCAGGTGCGCGCGCTCAGGTCGAGGCCGACGTCGCCGACCTTCAGCTCCACCGACTGGACGATCTTGAACAGGCTGGAGAACGCGTCGCCGCGGCCGAAGTTGAGGTTGCCGTCGTCGGCGGTGTCGGCGCCGCTGCCGCCCTTGGGTCGGCCATCGGAGGCGTAGCCCTTGCCGAGCAGGTGCGGCTGCGCCTGGCCCGTGCGCACCCCGGTGGCGGCGACGATGCGGGTGTTCCACTGGCCCTGGATGCGGCCGTCGGCCAACTCGAAATCGGCAGCCGCGGCGGGCGCGGCAGCGAGCGCGGCGAGCGCCGATGCGGACAGGCAGCACATTCGATGCGTGAACGAACGACGCGAAAAAATACCGGAAAACAGCGGATAAAACGCCATGCGAACCGATCCTGCGAAACTTCCGCAGCGTTTCTAGCACCGCCCCGGCGACGCCCGCACTACTACTTTAGACTGTGTTCCGCCGCGCCCCGGTTGTGCGCGCGCGCAGTTGCGGCATAGTGCGATGCCAGCCCCGCCCGAGTCCGCCGCAGTCCATGAATCCGCCGCAGCCGATGCATTCCGACGCCGTCGCCGCCACGCCCGCCGGCGCCGCGCCGCTGAGCCGCAAGGACACCCGCACGCTGCTGCTGTCGGCGCTCGGCGGCGCGCTGGAGTTCTACGATTTCGTGATCTTCGTCTTCCTGACCGAGACCCTGCGCCAGCTGTTCTTCCCGGTCGGCACGCCCGAATGGCTGGGCACGCTGCAGATCTACGGCATCTTCGCCGCCGGCTACCTGGTGCGGCCGATCGGCGGGGTGATCATGGCCCACTTCGGCGACCGCTCCGGGCGCAAGCGCATGTTCACCCTGAGCGTGTTCCTGATGGCGCTGCCGACGCTGTTCATCGGCCTGCTGCCGACCCATGCGCAGATCGGCATCGCCGCGCCGCTGCTGCTGCTGTTCCTACGCGTCGTCCAGGGCATCGCCATCGGCGGCGAAGTGCCCGGCGCCTGGACCTTCGTCGCCGAGCACGCGCCGCGCGGCCGGGTCGGCTTCGCCTGCGCCTCGCTGTCGGCCGGGCTCACCGCCGGCATCCTGATCGGCTCGCTGATCTCCACCGCGATCAACACCTGGCTGGCGCAGGCGCAGGTGCTGGACTGGGGCTGGCGGGTGCCGTTCGTGCTCGGCGGCGTGTTCGGCTTCCTCGCCGTGTACCTGCGCCGCTGGCTCAGCGAGACGCCGGTGTTCACCGCGATGCGCGAGAGCCGCCAGCTGGTGCGCGAACTGCCGCTCAAGCAGGTGCTGCGCGACCACCTGCCCGGGGTCGCGCTGTCGATGCTGGTGACCTGGCTGCTGACCGCGGCGATCGTGGTGATCATCCTGATGACCCCGACCATCGTGCAGCAGAAGTTCGGCATGGCGCCCTCGCGCGCCTTCCTCGGCAACAGCCTGGCGGCGTTCTGCCTGACCCTCAGCGCGATCGGCGGCGGCTGGCTGACCGACCGCATCGGCCGCGGCCGCGCGCTGTTGATCGGTTCGCTGGGCGTGCTGGCCAGCAGCTTCGCGCTGTACTACGACCTCAACCACGGCGCCCACAACTTCCTGCTGCTGTACGCGCTGGCCGGCGTGTTCGTCGGCGTGGTCGGGGTGATCCCGGCGGTGATGGTGGCCGCGTTCCCGGCGCCGGTGCGATTCTCGGGGCTGTCGTTTTCCTACAACGTCGCCTATGCGGTGTTCGGCGCGGCCACGCCGCCGCTGATCGGCGGATACCTCGCCCCGCACTTCGGCGGGATGGCGCCGGCTTACTACGTGATGGCGGTGGCGCTGGTCGGGGTGGCGGTGTCGGCGTACCTGCTGAGCGATCCGCGCCAGCAGTTCCACGAAGACTGAGCGCGCGTCAGCACACCATCACGAAGTACACGCCGAAGATCCACAACCCGGCGATCCAGCAGCCCAGCATCGCCAGGCAGGCGAGCAGTATCCAGGCCGCGCGCACCCAGCCGCCACGGCCGAGCGTCCAGCGCGCGGCGAGCACCGGCAGGGCCATGCCGAGCACCGCGAACAGGCCCACCACGCCCCAGCCCAGCGCCCAGAACGCGGTGGATTTTTCGCCGTATTCCGGCGGGCACCGGGCCATGGCCGAGGCCAGCGACGGCCACAGCGCGGCGGCCGCCGCGATCAGCGCCGCGCCGCGGCGCCGCGAGTGTTCCAGCACGATGGCCTTGAGCATCCCCGCCTCCTTGCGTGTCGATGGTGCGGCTTACACGCCCGCCGCGCGGCGCCAGAAGAAATGCGCCAGCGGCGGCAGCTTGCCGGCCAGCCCCAACAGCGGCCCGCGCAGCAGGGTGGCGGCGAGGTCGTCGTTGGAGAACAGCCTGTTCAAGCCGTCGAAACCGTAGGCCGCCAGCGCGTTCTCGCTGCGCCGCTCGCGCGCCCAGCGCGCCAGCCGGTGCGGCGAGCCCGGATCGGCGCCGCGGCGACGCGCCTGCTGCAGGCTCGCGCGCAGCCCGGCGACGTCGCGCAAGCCCAGGTTGACGCCCTGCCCCGCGAGCGGATGAACCACGTGCGCGGCATCGCCGATCACCGCCACCCGCCCGGACACATAACGCTGCGCCAGTTGCCGGCGCAGCGGGAACGCGGCGCGCGCCGACACCTTGGTCAGCGCGCCCAGGCGGCCGGCGAAGGCGCGTTCGAGTTCGACCAGGAACGCGGCATCGTCCGCCGCCAGCAAGCGCTCGGCTTCGGCCTCGGGCAGCGTCCACACGATCGAGCTGCGCCGGTCGCGCGCGCCCTCGTCGCCCGCCACCGGCAGGAACGCGATCGGCCCGCCCGGCAGGAAACGCTGCCAGCAGGTCGCCTCGTGGCTGCGTTCGCTGTCGACGTAGGCGACCAGGCCGCGCTGGCCGTAGTCGTGCGCGGGCGCCTGGATCCCGGCCAGCCGGCGCAGCTTGGATTCGGCGCCGTCGGCGGCGACCACCAGCCGCGCGCGCAGGCGCCGGCCGCCGGCCAGGGCCAGGCCGACGCTGTCGCTGCCGTCGCGCTCCAGCGCCTCGACCTGCTCGGGGCAATGCAGTTGCACCCCGGCCTGCGGCAGCGCCGACCACAGCCGGTCGACCAGCAGGCCGTTCTCGACGATCCAGCCCAGTTCGCGGCGGCCGAACGCGTCGGCGTCGAAAGCGATCTCGCCGCCGCCGGCCGCATCCCACACCCGCATCGCGCGATACGGCTGCGCGCGCGCATCGCGCACCGCGCCCCACACGCCCAGGTCCTGCAGCAGCGCGGCGTTGTCGGGCGCGAACGCGTATACGCGCAGGTCCGGCCGCGGCGGCGACCACGGCGCGGGTTCGCGCGCTTCGACCAGGGCGACCTCGAAACCGTCGCGGGCGAACGCCAGCGCCGCGGCCGCGCCGACCACGCCGGCGCCGACCACCGCCACATCGAGAATCTCGCGCCGGCTCATGCGCGGCCTCCGCGTTCGCCGGCGAAACCCCCGGCGGCCGGCGCCGTCGCGGCGCGGTCGTTGCGGCACAGCGCCGGCACGTCGCCGCGGTAGCCCATCGCCCCGCCGACCAGGAACGACTGCGCGCTGGCCAGGCGGTCGAACGCGAACAGGCCCAGGCTGCGCAGCGGCCGCATCAGGTCGGTGTCGTTGGCGCTCAGCCGCGCCAGCCCGTCGGAGAAACCCACGGTGCGCTCGCGGTCCTCGCGCCGGCGCTCCAGGTAGCGCGCCAGCAGCGCCTCGCCGCCGCAATCGGCGTCGCCGCCGCGGCGCTGGTCTTCGATCAGTTCGGCCAGGGTCATCGCATCGCGCAGGCCCAGGTTGAAGCCCTGCGCGCCGATCGGGTGGATGGTCTGGGCGGCGTTGCCGACCAGCACCGCGCGCGCCGCGACGGTGCGCTGCGCCAGCACCCGCACCGCCGGATACAGGCTGCGCGCGCCGCAGCTGAGCAAGCGCCCGGCGCGCCAGCCGAACGCGTCCTGCACGCGCGCCAGGAAGCCGGCTTCGTCGAGCGCGGCGACCGCGTCGGCATCGACGCTGGCGACGCCGTGGATCAGGCCGTAGTGGCGGTCGCCGCGCGGCAGCAGCGCGGTCGGGCCGTCGCGGCCCAGGCGCTCGTAGGCGGTGCCGTCGGGGGTGCGCTCGCCGCGCAGGCGCGCGACGAACAGGGTCTGGCCGTAGTCGTGTTCCTCGGTGCCGATCCCCAGCGCCTCGCGCACGCCGCTGCGGGTGCCGTCGGCGGCGACCAGCAACCGCGCCCGCACGATCCGCTCGCCGGCGCCGTCGGCCACCCGCACCGCGCGCCAGCCGTCGCCGCCGTCGGCCAAGCCGACGAAGCGCACCGGGCGGTAGCGCAGCAGCCGCGGCAGTTCGGCCAGCCGCGCCTCCAGCGCTTCGCCGAAGTCGCGCGCCACCACCACCCGGCCGAATTCCTCGCGGCCGTAGCGCTGCGCGTCGAGCACGGTGCGGCCGAAATCGCCGCGGCGGCTGATGTGGATGCGCCGGATCGGCCCGGTCGGCGCGCGCAGCTTGGCCAGCACGCCGAGCGCGTCGAGGGCGTTGAGGGTGGCTTCGGCGAAGCTGAGGTTGCGTTCGTCGAACACCGCCGGCAACGCCCCGGGCGGGGCGGCCTCGACCAGGCCCACGTCGAGGCCGATACGGTCCAGGGCGATGGCGAGACTGGCGCCGACCAGGCCGCCGCCGACGATCAGGACATCGTGGCTGGCGTGAATGGCGGGGTCGGGCGCGCCGGCGGAAGAATGCGGCGTGGCGTCGGAAGTCATGGGGTTCATGATACGTCGGCGCTTGCGAAGCGTCTGTCGCGAAGGCGCGGCGGCGCGGCGGGCCGAGACAAAAGCACCGGGCCTGAAGGCCCTCCCACAAGAGCGATGGCGATGGCGAAGCCCGCGCCTTCGTGGGAGGGCCTTCAGCCCGGCGCTTCCGCCTCAACCTCCAGAATCAACCACTTAGCCCTGCCCCCTGCCCCAACCGGCGCATTCGCCCGCAAGCTTCTTTAGAATGGCCGCATCGACGCCGCCGCGTCCGGAGCCCGATCCATGAAGCCGAACACCCGCAACAGCCTGATCCTCGCCCTGCTGGCCGTGTTGATGGTCGCCACCCGCGTCAATCACTGGACGCCGATCCCCGACGCCTCGTGGGCGGTGTTCTTCATCGGCGGCTTCTACCTGCGCAACTGGACCCGCTGGGCGTTCCCGGCGCTGATGGCGCTGGCGGTGCTGATCGACTACGCGGTGATCAGCCGCATGGGCATCAGCTTCTGGGACCACTACTGCGTCTCGGCCGCGTACTGGTTCCTGGTCCCGGCGTACTTCGCGATGTGGGCCGGCGGCCTGTTCGTCGCGCGCAACTACAAGCGCAGCTGGAGCACCGTGGGCGTGGCCGCGGTCGCGCTGCTGGCCTCGGTCGCGCTGTGCCAGTTGCTGAGCCAGGGCAGCTTCTACTGGATCTCCGACTCGGTGCAGAACAAGAGCGTGGCCGGCTGGGCCGCCAACTACTTCGAGTGGCTGCTGCCGTACCTGCGCACCACCGCGACCTATGTCGGCATCGCCGCGGTGGTCCAGGCGATCGCCGCCTCGGCCAGCAAGACCGCGCTGCCGGCGCAGTCCGACGACGCGCGCAAGCGCTGATCCGCCGCGAGGACGGATCGACCCGATGGGCAACCGCCTTTCCAAGATCTACACCCGCACCGGCGACGACGGCTCCACCGGCCTGGGCGACGGCAGCCGCATCGGCAAGGACTCCGCGCGCGTCGGCGCCTACGGCACGGTCGACGAAGCCAACTCGACCCTCGGCCTGATCCTCGCCGCCGAATTGCCGGCCGACGTGCGCGAACAACTGGTGTCGATCCAGCACCAGATGTTCGACCTCGGCGCCGAGCTGTGCATCCCGGGCCACGCAGCGATCTTCGCCGCCGACATCGACCGGCTCGAGCAGTGGCTCGACGCGCACAACGAGCACCTGCCGCCGCTCAAGGAGTTCATCCTCCCGGCCGGCGGCGAGGCCGCCGCGCGCTGCCACATCGCCCGCACCGTGGTCCGCCGCGCCGAGCGCGAGACCGTGGCTTTGGCGCGGGTCGAGGACATCCGGCCCGAAGCCGTGCGCTATCTCAACCGCCTGTCCGACCTGCTGTTCGTGATCGCGCGCGTGCTCGCGCGCGCCAGCGGCCACGGCGAGGTCACCTGGAACCACGAGCGCCGCAAGGCCTGACCGCGTGCGCGTCTACACGCATCCGGCCTGCACCCGCCACGACCCCGGCCCGGGTCATGCCGAGCGGCCGCTGCGGCTGGTGGCGGTGACCGAATCCCTGCGCGAGGCCTTCGCCGAGCGCCTGCACTGGCACGAGGCGCCGGCCGCGAGCCGCGGCCAACTGCTGCGCGCGCACTCCGACGAACTGCTGGCGCTGGTGCTCGACACGCCGGTCGACGGCCCGGTGCAGCTCGACCCCGACACCGTGCTGGCGCCGGGCTCGGCCGAGGCCGCGCTGCGCGCCGCCGGCGCCGGCGTGGCCGCGGTCGACTGCGTGCTCAAGGGCGAGGACCGCCGCGTCTTCTGCGCGGTGCGTCCGCCCGGCCACCACGCCACCGTGCACGCGGCGATGGGCTTTTGCCTGTTCAACAACATCGCCGTCGCCGCCGCCCACGCCTGCGACAAGCACGGCCTGGCGCGGGTCGCGGTGATCGACTTCGACGTCCACCACGGCAACGGCACCCAGGCGATCTTCGACAGCGACCCGCGCGTGCTGTACGTCAGCTCGCACCAGCTGCCGCTGTATCCCGACACCGGCTACGCCCACGAGCGCGGCGTCGGCAACATCGTCAACGCGCCGTTGCCGGCGGGCACCGGCAGCGCGGGCTTCCGCCGGGTCTGGCGCGAGCGCCTGCTGCCGATCGTCGACGGCTTCCGTCCGCAACTGGTGCTGATCTCGGCCGGCTTCGACGCGCACAAACGCGACCCGCTGGCGCAGATCGAACTCGACGGCGAGGATTTCGCCTGGCTCACCGCCGAACTGGTGGCGATCGCCGAGCGCCATGCGGCCGGGCGGGTGGTGTCGATGCTCGAAGGCGGCTACGACCTGGCCGCCCTGCGCGAAAGCGCCGTCGCCCACGTCGGTGCGATGCTGGCCTGAGCGGACCGCCCCGGCGGGGGCGACGCGGGTCGCGGCCGCGATACTCGGCTTGCGGCGCGACCGGCCACCCTGCGGTCGCGGCTTGCGCCGCTCCTACAGGGGGACGTCGGCCGGCTCGATCAGGCTTCGGGCTTGGCCTGGAAGTCCAGGGACGCCGAATTGATGCAATAACGCAACCCGGTCGGGCGCGGCCCGTCCGGGAACACGTGCCCCAGGTGCGACTGGCAACGCGCACATTTGACTTCGATCCGGCGCATTCCGTGACTCTCGTCGGACTGTTCGCTGACCGCTTCGGGGCGGATCGGCTGGTAGTAGCTCGGCCAGCCGCTGCCGGAGTCGTACTTGGTGTCGGAGGCGAACAGCGGCTCGCCGCAGGCCACGCAGGTGTAGGTGCCGGCGTCCTTGTGGTTCCAGAAGCGGCCGGTGAACGCCCGCTCGGTGGCCGAGCAGCGGCAGATCGCGTACTGCTCCGGCGACAGCTGCTCGCGCCATTCAGCTTCGGTCTTCTCGACCGGGACGGCGGGATCGGGGACGGGGTGCTGGCTCATGCTCTCCTCCTGGGTGGACGGCGCCACGTTGCCGGCGCGATCGGCGGGGAATCCCGGCCGGTCCGGCGAAACTTGCAAGATGAACGCCGATGACTCCCAGATGGCGTTCGCGTTGCCCGCTTGCAAGGGATGGGGCAAGCTAACCGCCGTTTTTCCCCGTCTGCCGGATGCTCGCGTGCGCAAACCCCTCCGCCTGCTCCCGTTGTCGCTCTGCATCGCCATCGCCCTGCCCGCGTACGCGGCGGACGACAACGAGAACTGGGGACTGTGCCCGCTGATCGATGCGGTCCCGTCCTTCAACGACGCCCCCGCCCCGACCGGCACCGCCGACCAGCGCGCCAGCCAGCCGACCGCGATCGACGGCGGCACCCTGGAGCGCGCCGGCGACGAGCAGAACATCGTCGTCCAGGACAACGTCCGGCTCAGCCGCGGCGACCAGTTCCTCGGCACCGACAAGCTCAGCTACAACCAGGAAAGCGGCAAGTACACCGCCGAGGGCCACGTCCGCTACCAGGACTCGAGCATGCGCCTGGTCGCCGAGCACGCCGAGGGCGACCAGAACGCCGACAAGCACCAGATCGACGACGTCGAGTACCAGCTGACCTCGCGCCGCGGCAACGGCGGCGCCGAGCGGATCGAGCTCAACGGCGCCAAGGGTTCGCTGCTGAGCTCCACCTATTCCACCTGCGCGCCGAACCAGCGCGCCTGGGAACTGCGCGCCCACCGCATCGACATCGACACCGAGGAAGGCATGGGCGTGGCGCGCAACGCCACCCTGCGCATCGGCAAGGTGCCGGTGCTGTACGTGCCGTGGTTCATGTTCCCGGTCGACGACCGCCGCCGCACCGGCCTGCTGTATCCGAACATCGGCATGTCCGGCAAGAACGGCTTCGACTGGCGCCAGCCGATCTACCTCAACCTGGCGCCGAACTACGACGCGACCCTGTTCCCGCGCTACATGAGCCGGCGCGGCGAGAGCCTGGGCGTGGAGTTCCGCTGGCTGTACGAGAACGGCTCGGGCGAGACCTACGTCAACTGGATGCCCAAGGACGACCTCTCGCGCAAGGACCCGGACCGCTACACCTACTACATCCGCACCGGCGACCCGCTGCCGACCATCCCCAAGGACGACATGCCGCGCGACAACCGCGGCGAGTTCGCGTTCAAGGGCGTGCACCGCTTCGACGGCACCTGGTACGCCGGCGCCAACCTGGCCTGGGTCAGCGACAAGTACTACCTGCAGGACTTCAGCAACAGCCTGTACGGCCAGTCGACGATCTCGCTGCGCAGCGAAGTCGGCCTGTACGGCCGCGGCCGCTACTGGGACGCGAGCATCATCGCCGACCACAACCAGCTCGCCGACTTCACCCTGCGCGAGAACTCGCTGGCCTTCGACCGCCTGCCGCGCGCGACCTTCCATTGGGCGCAGCCGGTGCAGCCGTGGCTGGAGACCGGCGTGGACACCGAGGCGGTGCGCTTCCAGCACGCCGACCTCAAGTTCGTCGCCAACGATCCCACCCCGGGCATCCCGGAAAGCCGGCGCCAGAGCATTCCCGGCGGCAGCCGCTTCGACGTCAAGCCCTACATCAGCTTCCCGCTGGAGGGCGCGGCCTGGTTCATCCGGCCCAAGCTGGCCTGGCGCTACACCGCCTACGAGCTCGACGGCGAGATGGCCGCGCAGATCGCCGACGCCCGCGCCAACAGCTTCGTCGCCAACAACCCCGGCACGGTCAAGACGCCGGAGCTGGTGCGCAGCTTCTACGACAAGTCGCCGACCCGCAGCCTGCCGATCACCTCGATCGACGCCGGGCTGTACTTCGACCGCGAGACGGTGATCCGCGGCGACAACTACGTGCACACCCTGGAGCCGCGCGTGTTCTACCTGCGCGCGCCGTACCGCGACCAGGATTCGATCCCGCTGTTCGACACCAACCCGATGTCGTTCAGCTGGGGCGCGCTGTTCCGCGACAACCGCTACTCCGGCGCCGACCGCCAGACCGACGCCAACCAGCTGACCACCGCGCTGACCACGCGCCTGATCAACTCCGAGGACGGCCGCGAGCGGCTGGCCGCGAGCCTCGGCCAGATCCAGTACTTCGACGACATCCGCGTGGTCGCCGGCGCCGAAACCCCGATCAAGCAGGGCAAGTCGGCCTGGGTCGCCGACGTCAGCGTCTCGCCGACCGACCGCTGGACCATCAACGCCACCTACCAGTGGGACCCGCGCCTGCGCAGCGAGGACGTCGCGACCCTGCGCGCGCGCTACCTGTTCCGCAACACCGGCGTGGTCAACTTCGCCTACCGCTACCGCCGCAACCTCGCCGCGCCGCCCGGCTCGCCGAGCGACATCGCCGACCAGTACGAGCAGGCCGACGTGTCGTTCCTGTACCCGATCAACAACAACTGGAGCGTGGTCGGGCGCTACTACTACTCGATCAAGGACAGCCGCTCGCTCGAGCAGATCGCCGGCGTGCAGTGGGAAAGCTGCTGCCTGGCCGTGCGCGCCATCGCCCGTCGCTACCAGCGCAACCGCTCCGAAGAGCTGAACAGCTCGTTTCAGGTCGAGTTCGAACTCAAGGGCCTAGGCTCGGCGGGCCAGAACACGGAGCGGGTGTTGCGCCGTGCTATTCTCGGCTACAACCGCGACGACCTCTATTTGACGCCTCCGTCCCCCTCGGTCAGCCGCGAAAACCGCGGTCCGGGCGGCGACGAGGCCATCCTCGACCCGACCCTATGAACAATCGTTTTGCCCGCGCCCTGACCGCTGGCGTCCTGGCCACCGGCCTGCTGATCGGCGTCGCCCAGGCCCAGGAGCTGCAGCCGATCGACCGCATCGCCGCGGTCGTGGACGAGGACGTCATCCTCAAGACCGAGCTCGATCGCGCGGTCGCCAACATCCTCAGCCAGTACGCCGGCCGCAGCGAACAGCTGCCGCCGCGCGACGTGCTCGAACGCCAGGTGCTCGAGCGCCTGATCCTGCTCAAGCTGCAGGTCGCCCAGGCCCAGGGCACCGGCGTACGCGTGACCGACCAGGAAATCGAGCAGGCCATCGCCGGCATCGCCCAGTCCAACCGCATCAGCGTCGACCAGCTGCGCCAGCAATTGGCCCGCGACGGCAGTTCCTACGCCGACTTCCGCAACTCGATCCGCGACGAACTGCTGGTCCAGCGCTTGCGCCAGCGCTTCGCCCAGACCCGGGTCTCGGTCAGCGACGCCGAAATCGACGCCGCCCTGGCCGCGCAGGCCAGCACCGGCACCCAGTACCACCTGGCCCACATCCTGATCGCCCTGCCCGAAGGCGCCACCGCCGAGCAGATCGCCACCGCGCAGAAGAAGGTCGACGGCGTCAAGGCGCTGATCGACAAGGGCGAGATGGACTTCAACGCCGCCGCCGTGCGCTATTCCGACAGCCCCAACGCGCTGGAAGGCGGCGACCTGGGCTGGCGCAGCGTGGACGAGATCCCGGCCGCGTTCGCCGACATGATGAAGTCGATGAAGGCCGGCCAGGTCACCACGCCGCTGCGCGGCCCGAGCGGCTTCCAGCTGCTCAAGCTGGTCGAGGTGCGCGACGCCTCGCAGTCCGGCCCGCAGATGGTCACCCAATACCACGCCCGCCACATCCTGGTGCGCGTCGGCGACCAGGCCACCGAAGCCCAGGCCAAGGCGCGGGCCGAGACCCTGCGCGCGCGCATCGCCGGCGGGGCCAAGTTCGAGGACGTGGTCAAGGAAAGCAGCGAAGACCTCGGCACCCAGAGCAAGGGCGGCGACCTGGGCTGGTTCATGCGCGACGAATTCGGTCCCGAGTTCGGCGGCGCGGTCGCGGCCCTGGCCGACAACGAAGTCTCGCAGCCGATCCACACCACCGCCGGGTACCACATCGTCCAGCGCCTGGGCACCCGCGAGAGCGACGTGTCCAACCAGAGCAAGCGCGCCCAGGTCCAGGAGACCATCGGCCGGCGCAAGCTGGAAGAAGAATGGAACCGCTTCCTGCGCGAGAAGCGCAGCGAGGCCTACGTCGACTTCCGCATGGGCAAGGGCTCGGAAGGCAACCAACCGGGTACCGAGACCACGCTGCCGACCAAGGGCAGCTGACGTGACCCCGCCCCGGCTCGCGCTGGTGCCGGGCGAGCCGGCCGGCGTCGGGCCGGAGCTGAGCGTGCGGCTGCTGCAACAGCCGCGCGACTACGACCTGATCTGCTACGCCGACCCGCGCAGCCTGCGCGCCGCGGCCGACGCCCTCGCCTTGCCGCTGACCCTGCTGCCGCCGGACCGCCCCTCGCGGGCGCCGGGCGAAGTGGCCGTGGTCGAGATCCCCAATCCCGTGCCCCCGGCCTTCGGCACGCCCGAGCCGGGCAACGCCGCGGCCGTGATCCAGGCCCTGCGCGACGCCGCCCAGGCCTGCCTGGACGGACGCCTGGACGGCGTGATCACCGGCCCGGTGCACAAGGCGGTCATCAACGAAGGCGGCATCGCCTACACCGGCACCACCGAGCTGCTGGCACAGCAGGCCGGCTGCGAGGTGGTGATGATGCTGGCCAACGACATCGTCCGGGTCGGCCTGGCCACCACCCACCTGCCGCTGCGCGAGGTCGCCGACGCGATCGCGCCGCAGCCGCTGGCGCGCACCCTGCGCATCGTCCATGCCGCCCTGCGCGGCGACTTCGGCCTGGACCGCCCGCGCATCGCCGTGCTCGGCCTCAACCCGCACGCCGGCGAAGCCGGGCACCTGGGGCGCGAGGAGATCGAGGTGATCGAGCCGGTGCTGGCCGCGCTGCGCGGCGAAGGCCTGGACCTGGTCGGCCCGCTGCCGGCCGACACCGCGTTCCTGCCGGCCAAGCTGCGGGGCTTCGACGCCGTGGTCGCGATGTACCACGACCAGGGCCTGCCGGTGCTCAAGTACAGCGGCTTCGAGCGCGCGGTGAACCTGACCCTCGGCCTGCCCTACCCGCGCGTCGCCGTCGACCACGGCACCGCGCTCGACCTGGCCGGGCGCGGCCTGGCCGACCCGTCCAGCCTGATCGCCGCGGCGCAGACCTGCGCGCGCATCGCCCACGTCCGCACGACCCGCAGCGACCGCAACCCGCCCGGAGGCTCGCCATGACCGGCACCGCCAAGACCCACGCCAAGGGCTTCAAGCCCGAGGCCAAGAAGCATCTGGGCCAGCACTTCCTGCACGACGCCAACATCATCGCGATGATTGTGCACGCGGTGGACCCGCAGCCCCACGACCGTCTGGTCGAGATCGGCCCCGGCCAGGGCGCGATCACCTTCCCGCTGCTGGACCGCCACGGCGAGTTGACCGTGATCGAGTTCGACCGCGACCTGATCTTCCCGCTGACCGAAACCGCGCGCGCGCACGGCACGCTGGAAGTGATTCATCGCGACGTGCTCACGGTCGATTTCAGTGCCCTGGCGCACAACGGCGGGCCGATCCGGCTGGTCGGCAACCTGCCCTACAACCTGTCCTCGCCGATCCTGTTCCATGCTCTGGAGCACGCCGCGGCGATCCGCGACATGCATTTCATGCTGCAGAAGGAAGTCGTCGACCGCATGGCCGCCGGCCCCGGCAGCAAGGTCTACGGCCGCCTGAGCGTGATGCTGCAGGCGTATTGCCAGGTGATCGCGCTGTTCGACGTGCCGCCGGGCGCGTTCCGGCCGCCGCCGAAGGTCGATTCGGCGGTGGTGCGGATGATCCCGCTGGCGCCCGACCGAATCGGCATCGACGACCGCGCGCTGTTCGCGCGGCTGGTCCGCGACGCCTTCGGCCAGCGCCGCAAGACCTTGCGCAACGCGCTCTCGCTGGTCTGCGACGGCGCCTCGATCGAAGCCGCCGGCGTGCGTCCCGACGCGCGCGCCGAACAACTGGAAGTGGCGCAGTTCGTGCGCCTGGCCAATTGGCTGCGCGCCCACGACAAGGTCCTCCCCGATCCCTCCGCGACCTGAGGGCGACGCCCTCGCCCGCGCCGCCGCGGCGCCTGCCCGCACGGCGCCGCCGCAGCCGCGTTTTTCGCCCGCCCGCGGCGTCGCGCATCGCCGCGACGACTCATTCCCGCTTCATCCCCGCTTTGCTTAAACTGCCGCCATGAACCGCCCCACCGAATACGTCTTCGACATCGACGTGGCGACCCGCTACCTGGACGACCAATCCGCTCCGGAGCAGGATCGCTACGTGTTCGCCTACACCATCCACATCCGCAACGCCGGTACCGTGCCCGCGCGCCTGGTCTCGCGCCATTGGGTGATCACCGACGCGAACGGCAAGGTGCAGGAAGTGCGCGGCGACGGCGTGGTCGGCGAGCAGCCGTGGCTGCGTCCGGGCGACGATTACGAATACACCTCCGGCGCGGTGCTGGAGACGAGTCTGGGAACGATGGAAGGCACGTACGCGATGGTCGCCGACGACGGCACCTGCTTCGACGCGCCGGTGCCGACGTTCACCCTGACCATCCCGCGTACCCTGCACTGAGCGCGGACGGCACATGAGCGTTTGGGCAATCGGCGACCTGCAGGGCTGTTACGACGCCACCCAGCGACTGCTGGAGCGGCTGAAGTTCGATCCGGCGCAGGACAAACTCTGGTTCTGCGGCGACCTGGTCAACCGCGGCGGACAATCCCTGGAAACCCTGCGGCTGGTGCACTCGTTGCGCGAGCACAGCACCGTGGTGCTCGGCAACCACGACCTGTCGCTGCTGGCGATCGGCCAGCGCACCGAGGAAGAGAAGCGCAAGGTCAATCCCGACCTGCAGCGCATCGTCCTGGCGCCCGACGGCGAATCGCTGCTGGACTGGCTGCGCATGCAGAAGCTGGTGCATGCCGACCGCAGCCTCGGCTGGATGATGGTGCACGCCGGCATGGCGCCGAAGTGGACCACCTCGATGGCCGAGCGCCATGCGCGCGAGGTCGAGGAACGGCTGCACGGCGACCAGTACCGGCGCCTGCTCAAGAACATGTACGGCGACCGCCCGGCCTGGAATCCCAAGCTGGCCGGCATCGACCGCCACCGCGCGATCATCAACATCTTCACCCGCCTGCGCTATTGCACCCCGCGCGGCCGCATCGCGTTCGAGGACAAGGGCGCGCCGGGCACCCAGCCGGTCGGCCTGTACCCCTGGTACGAAGTGCCGGGCCGGGCCGAGCGCGACCTCAAGATCGTGTGCGGGCACTGGTCCACGCTGGGCTTGTTCATCGGCCACGGCGTGCACGCCATCGACACCGGTGCGGTCTGGGGCGGCAAGCTCACCGCGCTGCAGTTGGACACCGACGAGCTGCGGCTGGTGCAGGTGCCCGGCCGCGACGTGCCGGCGAATCCGCCGCGGCCGCGGCCGCCGCGCCAGCCGGGCTGACGGGGAACGCGCATGCGCCAGGGACGGTCGCGATCGCAGCAGCCTCCGCAGCAGCCGCGGGCCACGCGGCCCAGTCGCGCGATCGCGCCTGAGCCGGCGCGCGCGGCATCGCTCGCGGCCGCGACGCGGCCGTCCGCAGCGCCGGCGCGCGCGTCCACGCGCGACTGGTCCGCGCCGTTGCGGCTTCTCGCCCCGTTGCTGCTGCTCGCCGCGCTCGCCGCTGGCTGCTCGCAACCCGCCGCACCGCCGGCCGGACGCACGGCCGCCGAGGCTGCGCCGCCGGCTTCCGCCGAACCGGCGACGCCGTCGCCGCCGTTGGTCGCCGCCGCGCGCGCCCAGGTCGGCGTGGTGCGCCTGTACGACCCGGCCTACGTGCGACTGGCTTACCCCGGCGGCGACGTCGCGCCCGACCGCGGCGTCTGCACCGACGTGGTGATCCGCGCCCTGCGCGTGCAGGGCCTGGACCTGCAACAGCGCGTGCACGAGGACATGCGCGCGGACTTCGCCGCCTACCCGTCGCTGTGGCGGGCGAGCGCGACCGACCGCAGCATCGACCACCGCCGCGTGCCCAACCTGCGCCGCTGGTTCGAACGCCAGGGCTGGTCGCTGCCGGTCAGCGCCGACGCCGCCGACTACCGCGCCGGCGACGTGGTGACCTGGGACCTCGGCCGCGGCCAGACCCACATCGGCATCGTCTCCGACCGCCGTTCCCGGGACCGCCGCCGGCCGCTGGTCCTGCACAACATCGCGCGCGGGACGCAGGAGGAAGACGTGCTGTTCGCCTACACCGTCACCGGCCGTTATCGCCCGCAGCTGCCGCCGGCGGTCGCGAACAGATGACCTCGCCCGAGACGCCCACGCCGCAGACGCCGGCGCCGGTCAAGGGCGGGCCCAATCGTCGCCTCGCCGCGCAGATCGATGCGCGCGAGTACACCCGGCACAGGCCCGGCCCGATCCTGCTGATGGGCGCGGCGGTCATCGTGGCGCTGGTGTTGACCGACATCGTGCGCACCAACCTCAGCCACTCGCAGACCGAGGCCGAGGCTGCCGTAGAAGCTGCCGCGCAACGCGCCGCGGCCGCAGCAGCAGCCGCCGCCGGACCCGCCGCGACCGCGACCGGCCCGAACGCCACCGACCGCATCGTCGAGCGCGCCTTCGATACGACGCTGGCCGAACTGCGCGAGCAAAGCGCCGCCAGCAACGAGGCGCGCGAACGCACGGCGGGCTTCCGTTCGCAGTTGCAACGAACCATCGCTGCGTCCCGACTCGAACTCGCGATCGAGCAGTTCGAATGCGGCCCGCACCTGTGCATCGGCTCGCTGCTCGGCGACGCCGCGGCCTATGCCCGCTTCGGCGACGCGATCAGGCAGGCGCAGCCGCCGATCTCCGCGTTCGCCGACTGGTCCGCCGCAGCGGACGCCGACGCCACCCGCCATCGCTTCCTGCTGCCGTTGAACGCAGGCGCCGATGCGGATGACGCGCCTGCGCCGGCCCGCGGCGAAACCGATCCCCGCCCCTGAGCGGCGCCGCCTGCGCGTGGGTCAGTCCATACCCAGGCGAGCGTAATCCACGTACTCGAAATCGAATTCGTTGCGCTCGTCGGCGCGATGGCGCTCGCGCGCGGTTTCGCGCCACTCGGCCGGGTCGAAGCGCGGGAAGAACGCGTCGGCGCCTTCGACTTCGGTATCGACCCGGGTCAGATACAGCCGCGTCGCCGACGGCAGGCACAGCGCATAAATCTCGCCGCCGCCGATCACGCACAGCTCGGCGGCGCCGTCGGCCGCGGCGAGTTCCAGCGCCCGTTCGGTCGAACCGACCGCCTCCATGCCGGCGAACGGCACCTCGCCGGAACGGGTCAGCACCAGATTGCGCCGGCCCGGCAATGCGCGGCCGAGCGATTGCGCGGTCTTGCGCCCCATCAGCAGCGGCTTGCCCAGGGTCAGCGCCTTGAAGCGCTTGAGGTCGTCGGACAGGCGCCAGGGCAGCGCGTTGTCGCGGCCGATGGCGTGGTGGCGGTCGAGCGCGGCGATCAGGCTGAGCTGAGGGGTCATGCGGAACTCCTTGCGTTGCGGCGGCGCGCGCAGGCGCGCGGTGTGCGCCGCCGGGCCGGCCGGCGGACGCTCATTCGAACCAATCCGCCAGGCGTCCGCTGCGCACGAATTCGCCGGTCGTGCCGGCGTCGAAATCGCCGTACTCGACGTCGTCGAGCTTCCAGCGGCCGTCCTCGCGCAGCATCAGCGCGCGGCCGCGCCAGCGCACCGGCGGCTCGGAACGGTCGTAGACGAATTCGAGTTCGACGCGTTCGCGGCCCGGCCCCAGCGCGGTGCGCGCGCCGACCCGGTAGCCGGTCGCGCCCTCGCCCAGGCCGGTGAACATGTCGCCTTCCAGGTAAGGCGGCTTCAGCCCGGGCTGTTCGGCGATCATCCGGTCGCGCTCGCGCGCGGCCGGCGCCATCCGCGCCAACAGGTGCCGGGACAGGTAGGGCCGGTAGCGCGCGAGGTCCTCGCCGACCGGCAGGCCGCTGGCGTGCAGCTGCATGTGCAGGTCGTAGAACCCGCGCACCGCGTCGGTCGCGCTGCCGTCGGGCAGAGAGCCGACGGCTTCGGGCTCGGCGCGCACGCCCGGTTCGGGCACGGGGGGCAGCGTCATGGGCGGTTCCGGCGGCCGCGGCGAAACGGTGGCGGCCGCGGGCGCCTGGCGTTCGTCCTTGGCCGCCGGCGCCGCCGGGCGCGCGCACGCGGCCAGGCCCAGCGACAACAGCAGCCACGCCGCCAGCGGCAGGCCGACGCGCGCCATCGGCCCGCTCAGACCGCGACCGGCGCCTTGATCGCCGGCGCCGGGTCGTAGCCTTCGATGGCGATGTCGTCGTAGCCGAACGCGAACAGGTCGGTCACCGCCGGAGCGAGCTTCAGCCTCGGCAGCGGCCGCGGCTCGCGCGCGAGCTGTTCGCGCGCCTGCTCGAAGTGGTTCGAGTACAGATGCGCATCGCCGAGCGTGTGCACGAAATCGCCGACGCCCAGCCCGCACACCTGCGCGATCATGTGGGTCAGCAACGCATAGCTGGCGATGTTGAACGGCACGCCGAGGAAGATGTCGCCGCTGCGCTGGTACAGCTGGCAGCTGAGCTTGCCGTCGACCACGTAGAACTGGAACAGCGCGTGGCACGGCATCAGCGCCATCTGCGGCAGGTCGGCGACGTTCCAGGCGCTGACGATCAGCCGGCGCGAGTCGGGATTGCGCTTGATCTCCTCGACCACCCAGCGGATCTGGTCGATCTCGCCGCCGTTGCCGTCGGCCCAGCGCCGCCACTGCTTGCCGTAGACCGGGCCGAGTTCGCCGTCGGCGTCGGCCCACTCGTCCCAGATGCCGACCTTGTTCTGTTTCAGGTAGGCGATGTTGGTCTCGCCGCGCAGGAACCACAGCAGCTCGTGCACGATCGAGCGCAGGTGCAGCTTCTTGGTGGTGACCAGCGGGAAGCCCTGGTTCAAGTCGAAGCGCATCTGCCAGCCGAACACGCTGCGCGTGCCGGTGCCGGTGCGGTCGGACTTCTCCGCGCCGTGTTCGAGTACGTGCCGCAGCAGGTCGAGGTATTGGCGCACGGCTCAGCCCTTGGCCGGCTCGGCGGCCGCCGGCAGTTGCGGTTGCAGGGTCGGCGAACGGGTCGACAGCCACAGCCAGAACAGGCCGAGCACGATCAGCGGCACGCTCAGCACCTGGCCCATGGTCAGCCAGCCGAAGGCCAGATAGCCGTGGTCGCCGAGCTGCTGGTCGGGCATGCGCACGAATTCGACCAGGAAGCGGAAGCCGCCGTACAGCAGCGCGAACAGGCCCGAGACCGCATAGCGCGGGCGCGGCTTGCGCGAGAACCACCACAGCAGCGCGAACATGGCCAGCCCTTCCAGCGCCGCCTGGTACAGCTGCGAGGGATGGCGCGCGTAGCGCTCCAGCGCGCCGGCGGCGAACTGGGTCTGCAGTTGCTGCGCGCTCCAGTTGGCGAACTCCGGCGCGCGCGGGAACACCACGCCCCAGCCGCCGTCGGTGAACTTGCCCCACAACTCGCCGCCGATGTAGTTGCCGAGCCGGCCGAAGCCCAGCCCCGGCGGCACCAGCGGGGCGATGAAGTCGGCGGTGTCGAAGAAATGGGTGCGGTGGCTGCGCGACCACCACCACATCGCCGCGACCACGCCGAGCAGGCCGCCGTGGAAGCTCATGCCGCCTTCCCAGATGCGCAGCAACATCAGCGGGTCGCGCATCAGGTCGGCGAAGCCGTAGAACAGCACGTAGCCGATGCGGCCGCCCAGGACCACGCCGAGCATGGCGTAGAACAGCAGGTCGCCGTAGGCCTGCTCGCCGACCCCGGGCAAGCGCCCGGCGCGGATCCGTTGCCGCCCCAGCCACCAGGCGGTGACGAAGCCCAGCAGGTACATGATCCCGTACCAGTGGACTTGCAGCGGGCCGAGGGAGATCGCGATCGGATCGATCTGGTGCAGGATGATCATGCGGCGGGACGGGCTCGGAAAGACGCTCGACGGAGCGGGAGACCGACCTATTGTGCCCCAGCGCGCCCGCGCGCAGGGTGCGGGCTGCGGCCGCTGGCGCGCAGGCCGCGTCGCGTTCGGGCGGCGTTCGGGCAACGCCTGCTAAAGGCCGTCCGGGTTCGCGCCGACCGGCGCCGGGCGCGGACGGCGCCGCGCTACAGCAGCACCGGCGCGTCCGGCAATTCGTTGCCGGCGCCGTTGCTCGCGCCGCTGCGCGGGAAGGCCTGGGCCATGATCTCGTTCAACGCGGCGATGCCGCCGAGCACCGCCGCCTCGGCCTCGCCGGCCGCCAGCGCGCGCTGGATGCCGTCGCACACCGCCTGCCAGCGCTCGTCGCCGATCCGGCGCGCGTAGCCGCGGTCGGCGACGATCTCGATGCGGTGGTCGGCCAGCAGCAGGTACAGCAGCACGCCGTTGTTGCCGGCGGTGTCCCACACCTCGAGTTGGGCGAACGCGGCGCGCGCGGCCTGGCGCGCGTCGCGCCCGGCCAGCAGGTCGCGCCAGCCCAGCCGCGATTCCACCGCGAAGCGCAGCTGGCCGGCATGGTGCGCCTCGCCGACCGCGATCGCCTCGGCGATGCGACGCAGGCTGGCTTCGGGGAAACGCCAGCGCGCCGACGGTGCGAACAGGTGCCGCAGCGCGCGCATCACCAGCTCCCCGAGGCGCCGCCGCCTCCGCTGGAACCGCCGCCGCCGGACCAGCCGCCACCGCCACCGCCTCCGCCGCCACCACCGCCGCCGCTATACCCGCCCCAACCGCCGCTGCCGACGTAGTGCCCGCCGCCGCGCCCGAACAGGGAGAACACGAACCCGGCCGCCACCGCCAGCGCGACCAGCCCCCACGACATCGACAGCAGCCACGCGATCGCACCGGCGCCGGCGCCGCCGATCAGCCCGCGCAGCAGCGCCGGCACGCCGCCGAACACGCCGCGGATCAGCGCCGAGCCGATCATCGCCAGCACCAGCGCCATCACCCAATTGCCGCCGGCGGCGCCGTCGCCCACGCCGCCCTGCCCGCCCGCGCCCATCGGCTCGGGCAGCGGTTCGCCGTCGATCAGCCGCGCCAGCATCGCGGTGGCGTCGATCAGGCCGCCGGCGTAGTCGCCGTTGCGGAACTTGGGCCCGAGGTATTCCTGGATGATGCGGCCGGACTGGGCGTCGGTGATCGCGCCCTCCAGGCCGTAGCCGACTTCGATGCGCACGCGCCGGTCGTCCTTGGCCACCACCACCAGCACGCCGTCGTCGACGCCCTTGCGGCCGAGCTTGAACTGCTCGAACGCGCGCACGGCGTATTGCTCGATCTCCTCCGGCCGCGTGGTCGCCACCATCAGCACCTGCAACTGGCTGCCCTTGCGCTGCTGCAGCGCGCGCGCCTGCGCGTCCAACTGCGCGCGCGCGGTGGCGTCGAGGGTGCCGGTGGTGTCGACCACCGGCGAATCCAGCGCCGGGATCGGCGCGAGCTGCTGCGCGAACGCGGTCGCGGCCAGCAGCCACAGGCCCAGCGCCAGCAGCGCGCGGCGCAGGCCCGGCGCGGCCATCGCGCCCAGGTTCACCATGATCCGCTCGCTCCGCCGCCGCCGCTGCGCCCGCCGCCGCCGGACCAGCCGGTGTCGCCGGTGTCCGAACCGCCCGAATCCGAACGGCTCGACGCCGCGGCGCCGGAACGCTCCCGGCGCTCGCCGTCGCCGCGTCCGCGCGCGGCACGCGCGTCGCGCTTGCGCGAACGCCCGCTCCAGATCTCGCCGCTGAGCAGGAACACCAGCACCCAGGCGAAGTAAGCGAACAGGCCGACGCCGAGCCATCCGCCGCCACTGAGGCCGGACAGGTCGCCGTCGGTCATGCGCAGCAGCAAGCGCCAGGTCAGCCAGGCGAGCGCGGCCAATATGCCGGCGCGCAACGCGAAGCCGAGCCGGCCGCGCTCCTGCCAGGCGATCATCGGCGGCGCCACCGCGCCGACCAGCAACGGCGTGGCGAACAGCACCGCCACCGCGCCCAGGCCGATGTCGGCGGGCGCGGGCACGCCGCGCCGCACCAGCGCCGCGCCGATCGCCGCGACCGCCAGCCCCACCGCCGCCGCGCCGGCCACGCTGCGCAACCAGCGCCAGCGCGGCAAGGCCAAACCGAGCGCGCCGCCGGCCGCGCCGCACAGCAGCGCCAGCCCCAGCCAGACCGGCCCGCTCCACACCCAGGCCGCCACCGCCGGCGGCAGCAACGCCGCCGGCGCGGCCGCGGCCAGCGGCCAGCCGCGCCGCTGCGCGCACCAGCCCAGCACCAGCGCGAACGCGCCGCCCAGCGCGCAGATCCGCGCGATCGGGCTCCACGCCGGCGCCCGCGCGGACGCATACGCGTCCGCGGCCGGCGCCGGCAACGGCTCTTGTTCGATCAACGCCACCAGCGCCGCGCTGGCCGCGTCCACGCCCGCGTCGTACTCGCCGCGCGCCAGTTGCGGCAGCAGGTAGGCCGACAGCACGTCCTGCGCGGCCGCGTCGGGAATGCGCCCTTCCAATCCGTAGCCGACCTGGATGCGCGCGCGGCGGTCGTCGCGCGCGACCACCAGCAGCACGCCGTCGTCGACCCCGCGGCGGCCGAGCGCCCAGGCGTCGAACACGCGCTGGGCATAGGCATCGATGGATTCCGGCGCGGTGCTGGCGACGATCAGCACCTGCACCTGCGCGCCCTTGCGTTCGCGCAACTCGCGCGCGCGCGCTTCCAGGCGTGCGCGGGTCTGGGGCCGCAGCGCGCCGGCTTGATCCTGCACCGGCGAATCCAAGGCCGGCGCATCCAGCACCGGAACCGTATTCGCCGGAGCCGTACTCGCCGACGCGGGCGCGCGCGCCTGTGCCGATAGCGCCAAGGCCCATGCGAACAGGCACAGCAAGGCGACGGCCATCGCGCCACACCGCTGCGGCCGCGCGCGTAGCGATGCGCCGACGGCCGCCATCACCAACGCCCCGAGGCGCCGCCGCCGTCGCTGCTGCCGCCGCCGCCCGAGTAACTGCTGGAATCGCTCGAACTGGACGAACTCGACGAAGACCGCCTGCGCCGGCGCTCGTCCTCGTCGCGATCGTCCCAGGGCCGTCCGCGCCTGCGTCCGCCGTCGCCGCCGGCGAACGCGCTGACCCAGGCGAAGGCCGACACGATGTAGGTCAGCAGCGCCATCGGCATCCACCGCTGCCACTCGGGCAGGTCCGGCGCGAGCTTCGGCACGGTGAAGAAATAGGCGGCCACCGCGACCACGGCGATCAGCGCCCAGCGGCCGAAGAACGCCGCCGGCCCTGTGCGCCACGCCGCGCGCATGCCGAACAGCGGGATCAGCAGGAACGGCGAGACCATGACGCCGGCGAACACCAGCAGCGGCCACGGCAGGCGATCGGGCTCGGGCTCGGGCAGCGGCGTGCCGTCGACCAAGTCGATCAGCGCATCGCTGGCGCGCTCCAGGCCGCCGGCATAATCCTCGTCGCGGAACGCCGGCGCGAGGATCTCGTCGATCACCCGCTGCGCGGTGTCGTCCGCGATCGTCGCTTCCAGCCCACGTCCGAGGTGGATGCGCATGCGCCGGTCGCGCTTGGCCACCACCACCAATACGCCGTCGTCGATGCCGGCGCGGCCGGGCTGCCATCGCGCGAACACCCGGCCGGCGTAGGCGGCGATGTCTTCGCCATCGGTGCTGTCGAGCATCAGCAGCATCAACTGCGCGCCCTTGCGCCGCTGCAGGTCCAGCGAGCGCTCGCTCAAGCGCGCCACCGCGTCCGCATCGAGCGTGCCGGTGAGGTCGACGACCGGGCCGGTCAGTTCCGGCACCGGCACCTGCGCGTCGGCCGCGACGGTCTCCACGCCCTCGGCCGGCCGCACCGCCGTGGTCGGCGCCGGCTCGCGCGCGGCCAGCGGCGCCGCGCACAGCCACAGCGCCATCAGCACTGCCGCCCACGGCCGCGAGGTTCGGCGCGGAGCCATGTTCATCGCCGGACGGTCAATGCTGCGGCGCGGGCTGCTGCGGCGCCGGCGCCGGCGGTTGCGCGGCCGGCGGCGCCGAGCCGAAGTCCACCGTCGGCGCCTGCTGGATCTGCGCCTCGTTCTCGACCGTGAAGTTCGGCTTGGTGGCGTAGCCGAACATCTTCGCGGTGAGGTTGGTCGGGAACTGGCGGATGTAGGTGTTGTAGTCCTGCACCGAGGCGATGTAGCGCTGGCGCTCCACGGTGATGCGGTTCTCGGTGCCTTCCAGCTGGGTCTGCAGGCTCAGGAAGCTCTGGTCGGCCTTGAGCTGCGGGTAGTTCTCGCTGACCACCAGCAGCCGGCCGATGGCGCCGCGCAGTTCGCCCTGGGCCTGCTCGAACTGCTGCAGCGAATTGGGATCGTTGGCGTTGACGTTGATGCTGCCGACCTTGGCGCGCGCTTCGGTGACCTGGGTCAGCACCTGCTGCTCGTGGCTGGCATAGCCCTTGACCGTGGCGACCAGGTTCGGCACCAGGTCGGCGCGGCGCTTGTAGACGTTGAGCACCTGCGACCAGGCCGCCTTCACCGACTCGTCCTTCTGCTGGATGGTGTTGTAGCCGCAGCCGCTCAGCAGCACGGCCAGGGCGAGCACGATCAGGGGACGGAACATGGCGGCGGCACTCCGGCGGGATGACGGCCGCATTGCAGCACCGGGCGCGGGGCGGCGCAATGGACGGCGCGTGATGAAGGCCGCGGCCGCGGTGAGGAACTTCTGTGGAAGGAACTGCTTTTGTGGGAGGGACTTCATCCCGATGCGTTTGTGCCAGAGGCCGGCGGCCTGACAGCGAAGCATCGGGACTCAAGCCCCTCCCGCAACAGCCCCGGCCTCGCACCAACGAAAAGGCCGGCGATCGCTCGCCGGCCTTCGCGGTCGCGCGCAGGCTCGCGCTTACTCGGCGGTGAGCCGCTGCGCCGCGCGCTTCTTCGCCCACAGGTTCAGGCATTCCACCAGCGCCGAGAACCCCATCGCCGCGTAGATGTAGCCCTTCGGGATGTGGATGCCCAGGCCGTCGAGGATCAGGAACGCGCCGACCAAGACGATGAAGGCCAGCGCCAGCATCTTGATGGTCGGGTTGGAGTCGATGAACTGGCCCAGCGGACGCGCCGCCAGCAGCATCACGCCGACCGCCAGCAGGATCGCGGCGACCATCACCGGGGTGTGGCTGGCCATGCCGACCGCGGCGATCACCGAGTCCAGCGAGAACACGATGTCGATCACCGCGATCTGGGCGATGACCATCATGAACGACGCCGCCGGCTTGGTGTGGACGTCGTCGGAGTCTTCCTCGCCGACGATCAGGTCCTTGATCTCCATCGAGCCCTTCACCAGCAAGAACGCGCCGCCCAGGATCAGCACCAGGTCGCGGATCGAGATGCCGATGCCGGCGACGGCGAACAGGTCGCTGGTCAGGCCGGCCAGCCAGGCCAGGGTCAGCAGCAGGGCGATGCGGGTGATGCAGGCCACGGCGATGCCGAACTTGCGCGCTTTCTCGCGCTGGTCGAACGGCAGCTTGCTGACCGCGATCGAGATGAAGACGAGGTTGTCGATACCCAGCACGATCTCGATCGCGCTCAGGGTGAACAAGGTGATCCAGACTTGCGGATCGCTCAGCATTTCAATCACGTGCGGCCTACCTCTAAGAGTGTTGGGTGTAGCGCCCGCGGCGAGGCCGCAGGCACGGGCGCGCCGCGGCGGGCGGCCCGGGACGGACGGCGCGGGGGCGCCGTCCTTGCGATGGGCGATGCGCTCCCTGCCGGGGCGATCAGCCCATCAAGTGGTGCCACAGGCGCGGGCCGAGGATCGAGGCCCACACCAGCAGCACGTTCATCAGCAGCACGAACACCGCGGCCGAGCCCATGTCCTTGGCGCGGCCGGCGAGTTCGTGGAACTCCGGGCCGTAGCGTTCGATCACCGCCTCAACCGCGGAATTGAGCAGTTCCACGCTCAGCACCAGCAGGATCGAGCCGATCAGCAGCGAGCGCTCGACCCCGGTCTCGCCGAACCACCAGCCCACCGGCGCCAGCACCAGGAACAGGTAGACCTCCAGCCGGAACGAGGACTCGTGCAGCCAGGCCGCGCGCAGGCCCTGGAACGACCAGGTCGCGGCCTTGAGGATGCGGCCGGGACCCCGCGGCAGGTGCCCGTATTCGTCAGCCATGCCGGCGCACCTCGGCGGAACGTACCTCGACGGAAGCAGAGGCCGCGCGGGGGCGCGCGGTCGGGAACGACGGGGTGGTCGGCATGGGCGGGCGTTCTCGGTGCTAAGGCCGGGGCCGGCCCGGCGACGGCGGCCGGCGGCCGCCACAAGGCCGCGATTTTGCCACAAGGCCAGGGCCGTCGCCCCGAGGACGGGGGTGCGGGCGGCCGACGGCGGCGCGCCGGGCGGGGGCCGGGGCGGCCCGGAGCCGGCCGGGACGGTCCTGCGGCTGGACCTGTCGACCGCGCGCAGCGGTTCAGCCAGCTAACCGCGCCGCGGCCGCAGCTCCCTGCAGGCGTGGTGCGAGCCGCGACCGCGAAGCCTCGCTTGCGCCGTCAGCCGGAGGTCGGGGTCGCGGCTCGCGCCGCGCCTACAGGGACTCCGGCCACCGGCGGCGTGGCTGGGGCGATATCGCGCTGCCAATAGCCGCGCAGTTGCGCCTGCTGGCGCGGGCTCAGGCCCGCCGCGCAGGCGTCGAGCCAGCCGGCCGCGGCCGCCGCATCGCCGCCGGCCTGGGCTTCGCGCGCCGCCTCCAGCAGCGCGCGCCGGCGCACGTCGAGGTTGCCGAACGGGTCGAACCAGGAATCCACCCGGGTCGCGTCCTTGACCCCGGTCCAGGCGAACCGCGCATCGCCGGCCTCGGCGGCGATGGCGCGGTAGCGGGCGACCGCCTCGGCGCGGCCGATCCGCCCCTGCAGCCGTTCCAGCCGCACCCGCAGCAGCCGCGTCTGCGGCGTGGCGCCGGCCGCCTCCAGCGCCGCCAGGGCGCGGCCGACGAAGGCGTAGTCGACCGCGCCGCTGGCCGCCTGCACGCCGAGCAGGTTGAAGCCGGCGATCGCCGCCTGGTACTCGGGCCGGTCGTGCGCGGCGGCCTCGGCCTCGCTTGGCCGGCCGAGGCTGGACGGCTGGACCACGCGGATGCCGGCCGCGTCGGCGAGGATCGCCTCGATGTCGCGCTTGTGGAACTCGCCGACCACCACGACCACCCGCCCGCCCGGATGCGCGCGCGCCGCCGCGGCGATGCGCTGGGCCTGCAGGTAGGTGCGGTACAGATACAGCCGGCGCGGCAGGTCGTTGCCGGCCTTGGCCGCGGGCGTCGCCGCCCAGTGCGTCACTCTCTCCAGCTTGGCCGGATCGTCGGCGTGGAACAGGTCGCGCTGCAGGCTCGCCCCGGCGAAGCTCAGCAAACCGAACAGGCCCTTGAGCGGACGCAGCTCCGGCGGCGCGTCCAGCGCCAGGCCGAACCCAAGCCGCTGGTCTTCCACCGGCGGCTCCCAGTCGATCGGACACAGCTCGATGCCGTGGCGGCGCGCGAACGGCACCGCCAGGTCCTGGACCTCGTAGGTGAACTCGTAGAAATCGCCGCGGGCGAAGGCCTCGGGCGTGCGCTCGATGCAGATCGCATCGGGCTTGGCGCGGTCGAGGAAGGCGTCGAGCAAGGCCGGGCGGTCGCGCGGCGACACCAGTTGCGCGGCGTGGTCGACGCCGAGCACGACGACCGTGGTCGGCGACGGCGGCCGCGCTTGCGGCGCGGGCGCCGCCGCGGCCAACGCGGCGAATCCATACAACAGCGTTCCCAGCCACCCCGTCTTCATCGCGCGTTCCCGAGCTGCCGACCGAGCGCGCACCATGTCACGCCGCGCCGGCGCGCACCCGTGTCGATTGTCGTAGTCGGCGCCTTACTGTTGCCGCAGCGCCTCGATCGGGTCCAGCTGCGAGGCCTTGCGCGCCGGGTAATAGCCGAAGAACAGGCCGGTGGCGATCGAGAACCCCGCCGCCAGCGCGATCACCTGCCCGTTCAAGGCCACCGGCAGCGCGCCGATGCGGCCGACCAGCAGGGTGCCGACGATGCCGATGGCGATGCCGAGCGCGCCGCCGATCAGCGAGATCAGCATCGCCTCGGCCAGGAACTGGCGCTGGATGTCGCCCGGCCCGGCGCCGACCGCCATGCGCAGGCCGATCTCGCGGATGCGCTCGGTCACCGACACCAGCATGATGTTCATGATGCCGATGCCGCCGACGATCAGCGAGATCGTCGCCACCGCGCCGAGCAGCAGCGACATCAGCCGCGTGGTCTGGGTGCGGGTGGCCACCACTTCGGCGATGTTGCGCACGCTGAAGTCGTCGTCGCTGCCGGGCTGGATCTTGTGGCGCTGGCGCAGCAGCCCTTCGATCTGCTCCTGCGCGTAGGACACGTCCTCGGCGCGGCCGACGCCGACCGCGATCTGCATCACCGCGCCGTTGGGCAGACCCATCGCGCCGAGCATGCGCCGGCGCCCGGTTTCCAGCGGCACCAGCACAACGTCGTCCTGGTCCTGGCCGAAACCGCCCTGCCCCTTCGGGTTGAGCGTGCCGATCACCGTGTACGGCACCCGGCCCAGGCGCACGGTCTGGCCGATCGCGTCCTCGTCGCCGAACAGCGAGCGGCGCACGGTCTCGCCGAGGATTACCGACTTGGCGCCGCTGCCGTAATCGCGCGCCTCGAAATTCGAGCCCGCGCCGATGGTCCAGCCGTTGATGTCGAAGAAGTCCGGCTGCACGCCCTGCCACTGGGTCGACCAGTTGTTCTCCGCGTACACCGCCTGGGTGCCGCCGCGCAGCGAGGCGGCGACGTACTGCACCTCGGGCACTTCGTTGCGGATGGCCTCGGCGTCGGCCTCGGTCAGGGTGAAGAAGCTCGACGAACTCAGCCGCACGCCGCCGGTGCCGCGCCCGCCGCCGCCGGAGCTGATGTCCAGGCGGTTGGAGCCCAGGCCCGAGACCAGCTTGTCGATTTCCGACTGGGTGCCCTGGCCGACCGACACCATCACGATCACCGCGGCGATGCCGATGATCACGCCCAGCGAGGTCAGCGCGCTGCGCAGCCAGTTGCCGCGCAGGGCGAACACCGCGGTGTGCAGCGTTTCCAGGAAGTTCATGCGTCGCGCTCCTGCTCGTGCAGTTCGCCGTCGCGCATCACGAAGATGCGGTCGGCGTGCGCGGCGACGTCGGGGTCGTGGGTGATCAGCACCACGGTGTGGTCGTGCGCCTGCAGGCTCTTGAACAGCGCCAGGATCTCCTCGCCGGTGCGGGTGTCGAGCGCGCCGGTGGGTTCGTCGGCGAGCAGGATCGGCGGGCGGTTGATCAGCGCGCGCGCGATCGCCACGCGCTGCTGCTGGCCGCCGGACAGTTCGCTGGGCCGGTGCCCGGCGCGCTGGCCCAGGCCGACCGCGTCCAGCGCCTCCTGCGCGCGCTGGGCGCGTTCGTCGCGGCGCACGTTGGCGTAGCCCATCGGCATGGCCACGTTCTCCAGCGCGTTCATCCGCGGCAGCAGGTTGAAGCCCTGGAACACGAAGCCGATCTTGTCGCGGCGCAGGATAGCGCGCTCTTCCTTGTCGAGCGTGGCGACATCGACGCCGTCGCACAGGTACACGCCGCTGGTGGGCGTGTCGAGGCAGCCGATCAGGTTCATCAGGGTCGACTTGCCGGACCCCGAGGGCCCCATGATCGCGACGAACTCGCCGCGGGCGATGCGCAGGTCGACGCCGTGCAGCGCGATCACCTCGGCCTCGCTGCCGGGCGAATAGACCTTGCCCAGCGCGCGCGTCTCGATGACCGCGGCGGCCGGCGTTGCGGCCACGGCGCTCATTTCGCGCCGCGTCCGCTGCCGACGACGACCTCGTCGCCTTCCTCGATGTTGCCCGAGACCTCGGTCCAGCTGCCGTCGCTGGCGCCGACCCGCACCGTCACCGCTTCGGGCTTGCCGGCGACCAGCTTGTACAGCGGCGCCCGCCGCGCGCTGACCAGCGCGCCGACTTCGCTGTCCCAGGTCTGCTTCTGGGCGTCGCTGAGCGTCGCCCGGAACGCGCCGAACTGCTGGTTGAAACGTTCCAGCATGCGCTGGCGCGCGGCGCCGGAAACCGCGCCGGCGGCGCGATTGCGGTTGTTGTTGTTGCCGCCACCGCCGCCCGGCCCGCGCCCGCCCATGATCAGGTTCGGCGCGGCGCCCGCCGGCGGACCGCCGCTGGCGCCGCCCGCGGCCGCGCCGCTGCGCGCGGCCATGCGCTGCTTCATCTGTTCCAGCGCGGCGTCGAACGCGGCGCGCTGGTTGGCGTCGAGCTTGAGCTGCTCGGCCACCCGCGGCAGGTCGTTGCCGAGGCCGCCGCGCTGGCCGCCGGCGCCGCCGGCGGGCGCGCCGGCCGCGGCCGCGGCATCGTCGTCGGGCTTGTAGCGCAGCGCGGCGTTGCCGACCCGCAGCACGTCGTCGCGGTGGCTGACCTCGATCTCGGCGTTGGCGGTCATGCCCGGCAGCAGCACGCCGTCGGCGTTGTCGACCGCGACCACCACCGGATAGGTGATCACGTTGCTGGTGTTGGTCGCCGACAGCCGCACCTGCTGCACGGCGCCGCGGAACTTGCGGTCGGGGAAGGAATCGACGGTGAAGTTGACCGCCTGGCCCGGCTTGACCTGGCCGATGTCGGCCTCGTCGATGGCCAGCACGATCTCCATCTTCGACAGGTCCTCGGCGATCTGGAACAGCACCGGCGCCTGCAGGCTCGCGGCCACGGTCTGGCCGGGCTCGATGCTGCGGGTCAGCACCACGCCGTCGACCGGCGCGCGGATCACCGTGCGCTGCAGGTTCAGGCGCGAGGTCTGGGTCGAGGCCAGTTGCTGTTCGATCTGCGCCTGGGCGCCGTTGAGCTGGGCGCGGGCCTGCTCGAGCGCGGCGCGGGCCAGGTCGGCGTCGCTGCGCGCGATCAGCTGGTCCTTCACCAGCGAGGACTTGCGCTGGTAGTCGAGCTCGGCGTTGCGCAGGGTCGCCTGCGCGGTGGCCAGCGAGGCGCGGGCGTTGGCGACCTGGGCGTTGCCCTGGTTGATCTGCGCTTCGTAGGTGGCCGGGTCGATGCGCGCGATCACCTGGCCCTTGGTGACGTGGTCGTTGTAGTCGGCCAGCACGTCGATCACCTGGCCGGAAATCTGGCTGCCGACATCGACGGTGGAGATCGCCGACAGCGCGCCGGTGGCGGAGATGGTCACGCGGATGTCGCCGCGCTCGATCTTGGCGGTGCGGTAGGCGCCCGCCGCTTCCTGCGCGCTGCGCTGGCTGTAGAAATGCCAGCCGACCCCGGCCAGCGCCAACACCGCCACGGCGATGGCGGCGCGCTTGGGCCAGGGCGACTTGCGCGGGCGCACGGTGGGCGCGGGGCGGGGCGAGGACGGCTTGGCTGCGCTCATGGGCTCGGGACGGTGGGTTCTGCGGGTGCCAACGCGCATGGTCGGATCGGGTTGACAGCGTAGCGCCGCGCCGCGCCGCGCACGGTGACGGCATTCAGTTTGGCCGGCGGCAACCGGCCGCGGCAAGGCGATGTCGGCTGATGGATGCGGCGACGCGGGCGAGCGTCGCGCGAGCGCCAGGATCGGCTAGTTGCCGATCACGCCTCGGGCACCCGCGGCGCCGGCGCGAGCGGCACCGCCGGCGGGGGCGGCGGCAAGCCCGGCTTGAACCGGATCACCGCGGTCGTGCCCTGCCCTGGCGCGCTGGTCAGGGTCACCGGCCAGCCGAAGCGCTCGCCGAGCCGGCGCACGATCGACAGGCCCATGCCCTTGCCGTCGCCGGCGGAAAAGTCGGCGCGGTAGAACGGGGTGAAGGCCTTGGTCAGGGTTTCCACCGACATGCCGATGCCGGTATCGCGGATCTCGATGCTGTCGCGGCCCAGGCGCACATCGATGCGGCCGCTGTCGGTGAAGCGCACCGCGTTGCTGAGCAGGTTGCCGATCATCACCCCCAGCGCGTGCGGCGGCGCGGTCAGGCGCGGGCCGCCCTCGTCGTAGAGGTGCAGCTCCACCGGCTTGCCGTTGAGCAGCGGCAGGATCCGCTCCATCTCGTTGTCGACGATGTCGCGCACCGCGAATTCCTCCGACTGCGGCTCCACGTCGGATTCGCGCGCCAGGATCAGGAAGGCGTCGATCACCGCCTCCATGTCGCGCCCGGCGCGCTGCACCCGCAGCAGCGAGCGCTGCGCGCGCACCGGCGTGTCCGGGTCGGCCAGCATCAGGTCGGTGGCGACCCGGATCACGGTCAGCGGCGTGCGCAGTTCGTGGCTGGCGTCGCGGGTGAAATCGCGCTCGCGCTGGACGAAGTCGCTGACCCGTTCGGCCAGGCCGCTGAGCGCGCTCGACAGCCGGCGCACTTCGCTGCCGGGGTCGTAGGGGAATTTGATCGGCTCGATCAGGCTGGTGTCGGGATCGCGCGGGTCCCATTGCGAGACCACGTTGGCCAGCCAGCTCACCGGCGAGACCAGCCGCTTGGAGGTACGGTAGGTATGCCAGGAGATCAGGTACGTGGTCAGCAGCGAGAACAGCAGCGAGAACAGGCCGGTGTAGAGGATCGCCTCGTCGATCAGCGAGGTCGCGTAGACCAGGTAGAAGCTGCCGGCCTCGCGCCGGTCCACCAGCACCACCTTGCCGCCGCCCGGCAGGTTGTGCAGGCCCGAGCCGACCCCGCGCATCTGCGCCGGCAGCACCGAGTCGCTGGCGCCGGTCGGCACGAAATGGCCGCGCGTGGTCGAGGTGCGCGGCAGCGGGTAGGCCGGGTCGTGCTTGCGTCCGTCCCAGAAGTCGTCGGCCTCGCGCTGCATGCGCTGCTCGAGGACCACATGGCGCACCGCCAGGCCCGCCAGGAGAATGCCCAGCGTGATCGCTATGCTGCCGATCAAGGCCTGCAGAATGAACGCAAGCTTGATCTTGCGCGGTAGCCCTTGCGGCATGGCGGTGGCGGCGAACCGGTCCAATCAGTCCGGCGGCTGCGAAATATCCGCTACCCGGTATCCGGCGCTCTGCACGGTGTGCAGCAATTGTTTGTCGAAGGGCTTGTCGATGGTCTTGCGCAGGTTGTACAGATGGCTGCGCAAGGTGTCCGAGTCTGGCAGGCCGTTGCCCCAGATCTCGCGCTCGATCTCCTGCCGGCTGACCACGCGCGGCGATTCGCGCATCAGGATGGTCAACAGGCGCAGGCCGATCGGCGAGAGCTGCAGTTCGCTGCCGCCGCGGGTGACCCGCAGGCTGGCCGGGTCGAGCACCAGGTCGGCGACCTTGAGCACCTCGCCGCCGACCTGGCGGCGCTCGCGCCGGATCAGGGCGCGCAGGCGCGCTTCCAGTTCCTGGATCGCGAACGGCTTGGTCAGGTAGTCGTCGGCGCCGGCGCTCAGGCCGGTGAGCTTCTCGTCGAGGGTGTCGCGCGCGGTCAGCATCAGCACCGGCGTCGACTTGCGGGCCTCCTCGCGCAGCTTCTTGCACACCTCGATGCCGTCCATGCGCGGCAGCATCAGGTCGAGCACGACCACGTCGTAGCTGTTCTCCGTCGCCAGCCGGTATCCGTCGAGACCGTCGGCGGCGTAGTCGACCTCGAAGCCGCGGCTTTCCAGGTACTCGCCCACCATCTCGGAGATATTGCGGTTGTCTTCGACGATGAGGACCAGGCCCCCGTCTCTCGTACCCTGCATGCAGCCCCTCCGGCGTCCTTCAGTTTTGTGAAGAGTGCCCTCCACAAGGTGGACGGTTCGTGAAGGCGATACTGTAGGGCCATCACACACCACCCCTTCCGGCCCTTGCATGCCCGCCGATCGTCTCTCTTCCCTGGTCTACCCCGTCCTGCTCCTGCTCGGCTCCAACATCTTCATGACCTTCGCCTGGTACGGGCACCTGAAGTACAAGTCCGCGCCGCTGACGGTCGCCATCGCGGTCAGCTGGGGCATCGCCCTGTTCGAGTACTGCCTGCAGGTGCCGGCCAACCGGCTCGGCAGCGCGGTCTATTCGGCGCCGCAGCTCAAGGGCATGCAGGAGGTCATCACCCTGCTGGTGTTCGCCTGTTTCTCGATCTGGTACCTGGGCCAGCCGCTGAAGTGGAACCACTGGGCCGGGTTCGGGCTGATCGTGGTCGCGGCCTGGCTGATCTTCCTGGACTGACCGCCGCGCCGACGCCCCCCCCGCACCCGCACCCGAGCCGACGATGGCCCGCCTCGACCCGCCCCCGGCGCCGCTGCGCATCGGCCTGAGCCTGCGGGCCGTGGTCGGGGAGTACCTGCGGCACGGCCGGCTGCTGTCGACCGCCGCGTTCGGGCTCGACCCGCAGCGGGACCTCGACGCCGCGCTGGCGCAGGGCTGGGAGCGTTCCACCGACCAGGCATCGGCGACCGAACAACTCGAACGCGACCTCCGGCTGCGCCACCGCGGCGGCTGGCGGCCGCTGACGCTCAAACCGTTCTACCTGCGCGGGCATTACTTGGGTGCGAGCCTGGACCTGTGGCGCGGCCTGCCGCTGGCGCAGGCGCTGCCCTGGCTGCGCGGCCTGCGGCCGGCACCGACGCTGGAATGGTTCCACTTCGTCGGCGCCGACCAGGGCGCCGTGCTGGTCGACGGCCGCACCGGCCTGCATTTCCTGCGTCGCGGCCGGCGTTTCGCGCTCACTGCCGTGGACGCCAGTCTCGCGGCCGCGGCCGACGATCCGGACCTGCCCGGCGGCTTCGACAACGGCCGGTGGCTGCGCAGCCTGATGACGCCCTGCGACGACCCGGCGCACTGGCGAGCGCTGGCCGCGCAGGACGCCGATCCGCGCGCGGCCTTGCAGGCGATCCGCGAGATCGCGCCTTACCTGCCGCGACGTTGAGCGCGACGGCCCGGCGCCCGATCCCGCGGCCGGGCGGGCGTCGTCACGGCCCGCAGGTCGAGACCACCTCGACGTCGCGTTCCCAGGCGCGGCCGCGGAGATCCAGGCTGAGCCGGCCCTTCCACACCGTGCGGGTCGACTCCTCGCCCTGACGCGCGCGGGCCGCCTCGGCCGGCGCCACCGCGCGCCAACCCTCGCCGGTCTCGACATACAGACGCGGCGCCTGCAGCTGCAAGCGCGCCGACACCCGTTCGGCCGGTAGCGTCCAGCGCAGCAGCGCGCCGCGATGATCGCGCAGGGTCTGCGATTCGACATCGCCGGCGCCCTGCCGGCGCAGCGCCAGCGGCTTGCCGCCCAGCGACAGGTAGAGCGCCGGCCAATCCGACAGTTCGCCGGTCTCGTCCTCGCGCGCGCGCCACACCGTCGCCACGCGCCGGCCCGAGCCGATTTCGCCGTTGCCGTCGGCCCACACGTCCACCAGCGGACAGGTCTTGCTGTCGGTGGCCTGCTCCAGCCACGTCGAGACACGCAGCGGCAGGTCCGGCGCGGCGGGGGCGGCCGCGTTTGCGGTGACGCAGGCCAGGCCGAAAGCGAGCGAGATCGGGATTTTCACGGACGGCATCCTTGCAGGGCGCGCACGGCGCGGCGCCGCCATTTTCGTACGAAACCCGCGGCGGTCAGAACCTGATCTTCCCGGTCAGGATGTCCTTGAACATCACCCAATCGCCGGCGAAGGAATACAGCGGGTGCTTGAAGGTCGCTGGCCGGTTCTTCTCGAAGAAGAAATGCCCGACCCAGGCGAAGCCGTAGCCGCACACCAGCGCGGCCAGCAGCAGCCACGGCCGCCCCTGCGCGATCGCCAGCGCCAGCAGCGCCAGCACCCCGCAGCTGCCGATGAAGTGCAGGCGGCGGCTGGTGCGGTTGCTGTGTTCGCTGAGGTAGAACGGGTAGAACTCGCGGAACGTCTGGAAGCGCTGGCTCATGTGCGGCTCCTCGCGCCGGCGGCGCACCGTAGTCTCATTGCCTCACCATAGCGCGGCCGGCCGCGCCGGAGTGTCGTCGATGCGACATTCGCCCGGCGCCAGGGCGACGCGGCCGCCGCTCAGCGCAACTGTCGCGCCACCTGCCGCTGGCGCAGCCACATCGCCACGCCGAACAGCATCAGCAACGCGCCCATCGCGGTCACCGCGTTGAACCAGTCGCGCTCGCCGGCCACGCCGAAATACACCAGCACCGCGCCCAGCAGCAGCGGGAACCCCACCGCGACCGCACTGCCGCGCCGGGCCAGGCGGTAACCGACTTCGCCGTTGGCGATCAGGGCCTCGGTGCGGCCGACCCGCCGCTCGCATTCCTCGCTGCAGGCCAGCGGCGGGCCGAGATCGCGCGCGCATTGCGCGCAGACGCCGCGGCCGCAGGAGCGGCAGATGCCCAGCGCGGGTTCGGGAGCGTGGCGAAAGCACTGCATGGATGCGACTTCGGCGGCGACCGGCCCATCCTGCGCCCGCGCCGTGGGCGGTTCAAGCCGCGACGGTCGGAGCCGGCAGAACCCGCATCGTCGTGCAGTCCGACCGGGCCGCCGCCCTCTGCGACGAACGTGTCGGGACCGGCCCCCTTCCCACCAAAGCTCAGGCCGTGCGCGGCGCGAACATGATCACCGCCATGCCGGCAAGGCATAGCGCGGCGCCGAGCAGGTCCCAGCGGCTGGGCTTGACCGCATCCACCCACCACAGCCAGAAGATCGCGACGGCGACGTAGACGCCGCCGTAGGCCGCGTAGATCCGGCCCGAGGCGGTCGGATGCAGGGTCAGCAACCAGGCGAACAGCGCCAGGCTGGCGGCGGCCGGCAGCAGCAGCCAGGCGCTGCCGCCCTTGCGCAGCCACACGTACGGCAGATAGCAGCCGACGATTTCGGCGACGGCGGTGAGCAGGAACAGCAGCAGGGTCTTGAGCATGGCGGCGACCGGAAAGGAGAGCGTCGGGCCTGAAGGCCGTCCCACAAGAGCGGCGACGCGGGCAGGCAAGCGGGCACTGCGGCGACGGCGATTCCGGTAGCGCGCGAAGGCCCGGCGGCCGTGTCGGAACGTTAGCGCGCGACGCGAAAGCCACGCCGCCCTGGCGGGAGGGCCTTCAGGCCCGACGCCTTACGCTCAGGTCGCCGGCCGCCCCACCGCGCTCACTCGCCGCGTTCGGCCCGCTTGGCCTGTTCCCAGTATTCGTCCTGCCGTTCCAGCGGCAGTTCGGCCAGCGCCATGCCGTCCTGCGCGGCCTGCAGTTCCATCGCGCGGAAACGGCGTTCGAACTTGAGGTTGGCGCGGCGCAGCGCGGCGCCGACATCGACCTTGGCGTGGCGGGCGAGATTGGCGCAGACGAACAGCACGTCGCCGATCTCCTCCTCCAGCCGGTCGCGCGCGGCCGCATCCTCGGGCGCGGCGGCGACCGCGTCGAATTCGACCCGCACTTCCTCGATCTCTTCGTGCAGCTTGGCGATCACCGGCGTCGGCGCCGGCCAGTCGAAACCGACCGTGGCGGCGCGCTTTTGCAGCTTCACCGCGCGCTGCCATTCCGGCAGGCCGCGGGCGATGCCGGCCAGGGCCGAGGCGTCGGCCTCGCCGGAGGCCGCGCGCTCGCGCCGCTTGAGTTCTTCCCAGGCCAGCGTCTGCGCCTGCGCGTCCTCGACGCTGGCATCGCCGAACACGTGCGGATGCCGGCGCACCATCTTGTCGCTGATCGCCGCGACCACGTCGTCGAACGCGAACGCGCCCTCCTCCTGGGCCATGCGCGCATGGAACACCACCTGCAGCAGCAGGTCGCCGAGTTCGTCCTTGAGCGCGCCGCGGTCGCCGCGGTCGACCGCGTCGGCGACTTCGTAGGCTTCCTCGATGGTGTACGGCACGATGCTGGCGAAGGTCTGCTCGATGTCCCACGGGCAGCCGCGCTGCGGATCGCGCAGCCGCGCCATGATCTCCAGCAGGCCGGCGAGGCCGGGCGGCAGGTTCAGCACCTCAGCCATCCTGCCAGGCCCTCCACGGCAGCGCGGTGTCGCCCACGGCGATGAAGTCGCCGTTGAGCAGGCCCTGGCGCTGGTTGTAGCGGAACGGCCGGCCCTGCGGGTCCACCAACGCGCCGCCGGCGGCTTCGAGCACGCACTGGCCGGCGGCGGTGTCCCACTCGCTGGTCGGGCCGAAACGCGGATACAGGTCCAGCGAGCCCTCGGCGATGCGGCAGAACTTCAGCGACGAGCCCAGGCTGACCATGGCGATGCCGCCGGGCGCTTCGCGGTGGGCGCGGGCGAGGAAATCGTCGCTGCGCTGGCTGTGGTGCGAGCGGCTGGCGGCCACCCGCAGCGGCTGCGCCGGCGGCGCCTGCACCTGGATGCGGCGCTCGTCGTCGCCGTCGCGGCGATAGGCGTGGCCGCCGCGCGCGCCGTGCCACAGCGCGCCGCCGACCGGCGCCAGCACCAGCCCGAACACCGCCTCGCCGTTCTCGATCAGGGCCAGATTCACCGAGAACTCGCCGTTGCGCTTGACGAACTCGCGGGTGCCGTCGAGCGGATCGACCAGCCACAGGCGGTCCCAGCCGTGGCGCTGCTCGGCGCCGACTTCGTCGGCCGATTCCTCCGACAGCACCGGAATGTCCGGGGTCAGCCGGGCCAGGCCGGCGACGATGGTGTGGTGCGCGGCCATGTCGGCGGCGGTCAGCGGCGAGGCGTCGGCCTTGCGCTCGACCGCGAACTCGCCGTCGTAGATCTCCAGGATCGCCGCGGCGGCGGCGCGGGCGATGGCGACGGCGCCTTCGACCAGCGCGGCGTCGACGACCAGGGGGGCGGCGGCGCTCACGGCGCGATCTCCGCGCCGGCCGCCGGATCGACGGCCTCGGCCGGCGGCGGCGCGGGCTCGCCGTGGCTGAGCCACTCGCGGGCGATGAACAGCGCGGCGATGCTGCGGCCTTCGGAGAAGTCCTCGCGCAGGATCAGTTCGTGCAGGCGGTCGAGCTTCCACGGAATCACGTCCAACTCCTCCGGTTCGTCGCCGGGCAGGCGCTCGGGATACAGGTCGCGCGCCAGCACCAGGTAGGCCTGGTGGATCATGTAGGTCGGCGCCAGGCTCAGCGAACGCAGCACGGTCAGCGAACGCGCGCCGTAGCCGGCTTCTTCCTTGAGCTCGCGGTCGGCGGCCTCGATGGCGCTCTCGCCGGCGTCGATCCGGCCCTTGACCAGGCCCAGCTCGTAGCGGTGCACGCCGGCGGCGTACTCGCGCACCAGCAGGACGGTTTCATCGTCGAGCATCGGCACCACGATCACCGCGCCGGGGCCGGCCGCGCGCGGGCGGCCGAGCAGGCGCTCGTAGCGGCGGCGTTCGCCGTTGGAGAACTCCAGGTCGAGCGATTCCATCCGGTAGCCGGAGGCGTCGTGCTCGACGACGTTGTGGACGATCGGCAGCCGCCGGCTCACGGCGCGGCTCCGGACGGCGCGCGCAGCGGCGCCACGGGCGGAAGGCGGAAAGGCACCATAGGGGATGCGAGAATAGGGGGATGCGAGAGATCACTCACGACCCCCAGATGCTAGCAGAGCCCGGCAACGCTGCGGCGGACGCCTGGCGCGAACGCGACTTGAACGTGCTGTGGCACCCGTGCACCCAAATGCGCGAACACCCGCACACCCTGCCCTTGCTGCCGATCGCCAGCGGCCGCGGGCCCTGGCTGATCGGCCAGGACGGCCAGCGCTACCTGGACGCGATTTCCAGTTGGTGGACCAACATCTTCGGCCACGCCGAGCCGCGCATCGCCGCGGCCATCGCCGAACAGGCGCGGACCCTGGAACACGTGATCCTGGCCGGCGTTTCGCACCCGCCGGCGGTGGAACTGGCCGAGCGCCTGCTCGCCATCGCTCCGCGCCAGGCCGGGCGCGCGCCGCTGGCCAAGGTGTTCTACGCCGACAACGGCTCGGCCGGGGTCGAGGTGGCGTTGAAGATGGCCTTCCACTGGTTCCGCAACCGCGGCGAGGACCGGCGCACCAAGTTCGTCGCCCTGGAGAACGGCTACCACGGCGAGACCCTCGGCGCGCTGGCCGTCGGCGACATCCCGCTGTACCGGCGCATCTACGCGCCGCTGCTGATCGAGTCCCTGTTCGCGCCCTCGCCCGACGCCTACCAATGCGAACCCGGCCAGAGCCCGGCCGAGCGCGCGCGCCAGGCCGCCCAGGCTTTGCGCGAACTGCTCGAACGCCATGCCGGACAGGTCTGCGCGATGATCCTGGAGCCGCGCGTGCAGTGCGCCGGCGGCATGCGCATGCACGATCCGCAGTACCTGCGGCTGGCGCGCGAGATCTGCGACGAGCACGGCGTGTTCCTGATCGCCGACGAGATCGCGGTCGGCTTCGGCCGCACCGGCACGATGTTCGCCAGCGAGCAGGCCGGGGTCATGCCCGACCTGCTGTGCCTGTCCAAGGGCCTGACCGGCGGCTCGCTGCCGCTGGCGGCGGTGCTGGCCACCCAATCCATCTACGACGGCTTCCTCGACGACTCGCGCGAGCGCGCGTTCCTGCACTCGCACAGCTACACCGGCAACCCGCTGGCGTGCGCGGCGGCGCTGGCGAGCCTGTCGATCTTCGCCGAAGACGATGTGATCGAGCGCAACCGCGCCACCAGCGCGCGCATGGCCGAACTGGCCGCGCCGCTGGGCGCGCACGCGCACGTGGCCGAGCTTCGCCAGGCCGGCATGATCGTCGCGTTCGAACTGACCCGCGGCGGCGACAAGCGCACGCCGTTCGACCCGGCCGCGCGCATCGGCCTGCGCGCCTACCGCGCCGCGCTGCAGCGCGGCGTGCTGCTGCGCCCGCTCGGCGACGTGCTGTACTGGATGCCGCCGTACTGCGTCGACGAAGACGCCCTGCAACTGCTCGCGCGGACCACGCGCGAAGCCATCGACCACGCCATCGCCGAGGCCGACGCATGAGACTGACCCGCGTGCACGTCGAAACCGAACTGGCGCCCGGACGCGAGGTGGCGTTGCCGGAAGGCCCGGCCACGCATCTGGCGCGGGTGCTGCGCCACGAGGTCGGCGACGCCTGCGTGCTGTTCAACGGCGACGGGCGCGATTACCACGGCCGCATCAGCGCAGTGGGCAAGCGCGAGGTGCGGGTAGAGATTGTTTCGGCCGAAACGGTCGCGCGCGAATCGCCGCTGCGGTTGGTGCTGCTGCAGGGCGTGGCGCGCGGCGAGAAGATGGACCTGATCCTGCAGAAGGCGACCGAACTGGGCGCGAGCGCGTTCCATCCGCTGTGGTCGCAGCGCAGCGAGGTCAAGCTCGACGCCGCGCGCGCGGACAAGCGCCTGGCGCATTGGCGCAGCGTGGTCGCCTCGGCCTGCGAGCAGAGCGGCCGGGCGGCGGTGCCGGAGGTGGCCGCGCCGCTGGCGCTGGCCGCGGCGCTGGCGGCGCTGGCGCCGGGCGGGCTGCGGCTGATCCTCGATCCGGACGGCGAACTGGGGTTCTCGACCCTGCAGGTGGACGCAGCCGCGCCGGTGCTGCTGGCGATCGGGCCGGAAGGCGGCTGGTCGCCGTCGGACCGCGAGCAACTGCGCGCCGCGGGGTTCCAGGGCTTGCGCCTGGGGCCGCGGATCCTGCGCACCGAGACCGCGGGATTGGCGGCGATCGCGGCGCTGCAGGCCAGGTTCGGCGATCTGGCTTGAGGGACTGTCGCAGCCGACAGGAAAGCGTCGGGCCTGAAGGCCCTCCCACCAAGCGTTGGGCCTGAAGGCTTGCCACGAACTCATGAGGCTTGAAGGGCCCGCGAAGCATCGGGACTGAAGGCCGTCGCTGGGCGCGACTGCGACTGCGACTGCGGACCGGAGTCTTGCGCGGTGGGAGGGCCTTCAGGCCCGACGCCCTCCGCTCGGTTCGCCGCGAACCTCACCCCGGCGGCCAAGCGATCCGCACCTCGGTCGAACGCCCCGGCACCGTCACCAGCGATACCCGCGCCTGCAGGCCGCGCAGCCGCTCGACCGCGTTCGGCAGCCCCAGGCCGTGCCCGCGCGCGCCGTCGGCGCGCATCGCCGTGGTGACGCCGGGTTCGAACACTTTCACGATCGCCTCGCGTTCGCTGAGCCGCTGCGCTTGGTCCGGCGTGCACGCACCGCTGCTAACCAACGCGGCGCGCAGCCGCGCCAGATCGACGCCGCGGCCGTCGTCGCGCGCGCAGAACAGCCAGCCTTCGCGTTCGTCGAAGCCCAGGGTCAGGCGGACCGCGCCGACCGGGTCCTTGCCGATCCGGCGCCGCGCCGACATCGGCTCGATCCCGTGCAGCACCGCGTTGGCGACCAGTTCCATGCCGACGTCGCGCAACATCGCCGCCCGCGCCGGCGGCAGGCGCAGGAACGGGTCGAGCACCGCCTCCACCCGCACCGCCTTGCCCTGTTCGCCGGCAAGGCGGCGCGCCAGCGCGGCCCAGTCGGCGAAGGCGGCCCGATCCGCTGGCAACCCGGCCTCGCCGCCGCCGGACAAGGCCAGCAACGGCACCAGCGCGAACGGATCGGCGGGATCGGCCGCAATCGCAGCGAGAGCGTCCGCCGCTGGCGCTGGCGACGTGGGCGGGCCTTCAGGCCCGACGCTTTCCGCTGCGCCCGCGCCGAGGCTCCCACCGCGCGGCGAAAACGCTAAGCGCGCTGCGGCCGCATCGCAGCGCTGCGGATCGCTGCGCTGCGGCGAGAGCACCAACGCAGCGACGGCGGCGTCGGCCAGGCGCGAAGGCGGCGGCGATACCGAAACCGCAACCGGAGCGGGAATCCTGCGCTCGGCGACCGGCGTAGGCGCGATCGCGGCCGACGGCGCGGACACAGGCCGCGGCGAGGGTGTCGCGGAGGTGGGTTCGCTCGGGCGCGGCGCAGGAGCGGGAGCGTCCGCCGACTTCATCGGTCCATGCGCCGTTGTCGCAGCCGGCATCGCTTCGTCCGCCGCAGCCATCGCCGGCGCAACCGCCGCCGCGCCCGCATCGTGCGGGGCCTCATCCGATCCGGGCTCGCCGGTGTGGCGACGCAGACGGGCGACGAACGCGGCTCCCTCTCCGGGTTCCGCTACCGTCGCCGCCGGCACCGACGCAGGCGCGACCGCGGCAGCGCGCGGCGCCGGCACGACGGCCGCGGCTGCGCCGCTTTCCGACCGCTCGCCCGCGCGTTCGTCGATGCTCTTGCGCGCGCCGCGCGCGTCCAGGCCGACCACGAAATCGCGCACCATCGCGATGCGCTCGGCCAACAGCTCCAGGTGTCCCGCCAGGCGCGCGCCCTCGTCGCCGGCCGGCGCCGCGGCCGCGCGTTCGAGCAGGTCCAGTTCCAGATGGTGGGCCGGCGTCTCCAGCAGTTCCAGTTCGATCTCGGCCGCCTCGCGCTTGATCGTGCGCGCCTCCTGCAACAGGCTGCGCAGCGAGGCCTCGCGCTCGGCCGCGCCGACCGCGGCGCGCAGGCGCGGCAGGCGCACGCGGGCGCGTTCGAGCGCGGCGTCGGCGTGGCCGAGGCAACTGCGGATCTGCAAGCCGTCGCGCAGGCAGGCGCGCAGCAGGCCGTCGATCTGCGCGCGCAGGCGCATGCGCGCGCCGGCCAGTTCGCGGGCGATGCGCTGGCGCTCGCCGATGTCGGTCGCGATCACCAGCAGGTAGGCGACGCGTTCGCCATGGCGCACCGGCTCGAAGCGGAAGCCCCAGTGCGACGGCCGCGACGGCGGCCCCGGAAACGTCGCCTCCGCCAGCGGATTGCGCCCGGCCGGCGCGGCGCCGGCGCGCGCCGCGAAGCATTGGCGCAGGTGCGCGCGCAGGGCCTCGACGGTCTCGGCGGCGAGCAGCGGCCGCAACGCCTCGACCAGATCCATGCCCGGCCACAGCTTGCACCGCAGCGCCGCCGACAGCGACGGCGACACCGGTTCGCAGACGATGAAATCCGCATCGATCAGGCACACGCCGTCGGGAAGCGCGTGCAGCAGGTCTTCGCAACGCTCGCGCCACTGCGCGCGCTCGGCCTGCGCTTCGCGCTGCCGGCGCAGCGGCCCCAGCGCCAGGAACGCGACCGAACCGATGGTCGTGATCGCGCCCATGAGCGCGGCCAGACCCAGGCAATAACGCACCGACGCCAGCCGCACCGCCGCCGCCAGCCCCTCGGCCGAATACGCCGTCAGCGCCGCCGCCATCGTCGCCAGCCCGAGCGCGGCAACGGCGAACGCGGCCAGCGGCGGCCGCAGGCGGTCATCGGGATCGTTGCCATGTTCGGACATCGCTTGCTCCTTTTGCGCCGCTGCACCGGCGCGGCGAATGCGGCGCCGGCGGCGCGACGTCCGCCGCCGCGGCCGCCGCCAGTCGCGACGCTCGTCGCATCCATTGCAGATCGCGAAGACCGGCCCCGACCGCGCGGCAGGGTTCGGCCCCGCACGGCGGCCGCATCAGGGGGGATTCCGCCCGCCGACAGCGCCCGGCCGGAGCCGGCTTCGCGAAACGTCCGCGGCTTATTCCAGCCGCTCGATATCCACCACCAGCGAAGCGCTGTAGGTCTTCCAGCTCACCATGATCACGTACGGCCGCTTGCGCGAGCCGGCGGTGCCGATCGCGCCGGCGGCGGTGCGCGGCACCGAGATCTCCATCTCGCCGCCGAAGTGCTTGCGCGCGTTGCCGGCCAGGGTGTTGGCCAGTTCGCCGATGGTGTCGCGCAGGTTGGCGTCGGATTGGTCGCTCTCGTTGAGCGCCAGCAACAAGTGGCGGATCATCGCCCGCGGCGCCGACACGGTGATGGTGCCGCGGAACTGGCCGCTGACCGCGATCTGGCCGCTGTAGTCGAACACCGGCGCGGTGCCGCCGTTGTCGTCGAGGAACGCGCCGCGCACGCTCGCCGGCTCATGGGTGAGCTGGTTGAAGTAGTTGGTGACCGCGTCGATGAAGACCTTGATCTCGGTTTCGTTGAGGTCGCTCATGTCGGCAGCATCTCCAGCAGGGCCTCGACCAGTTGGTCGTCGGTGAAAGGTTTGTAGAGGAATCCGCGCGCACCCTTCTTGAGCGCGGTGATCGCGGTGGTTTTGTCGCTCAGCGCCGAGACCACCAGGATGTTGACGTCGTCGTCGATGGCGACGATCTGTTCGGTGCATTCCACGCCGCCCAGTTCGGGCATGGTCAGGTCCATGGTCACCACGTCGGGGCGGTGGCGCACGAACAGGCTCAGCGCTTCGGCGCCGTTGCGGGCCTGGCCGACGATCTCCAGGTTCGGCAGCCGCGCGTCGCCCGCCAGCCGCGCGATGCGTTGGCGGATCACGTTGGAGTCGTCCACGATCAGCAGTTTCATCCGGCCCCCGGATCAGAAAGTGAGTTGGAAATCGCCGCCCTCGGCCGCGGCGGCGGGCGCCGGCCTGGCCTCGGCCACCGGCAGGCGGATGCGGAATTCGGTGTAGGCGCCGACCTTGGTCGACATCGAAATGGTCCCGGCCATCGCCCGCACCTGCTTCATCACCAGGTCCATGCCGACGCCGTGGCCGGCGTCGCGGTCGCCGCGATCGGCCGCGGTCGATACGCCCGGCTCGAAGATCTTCATCATCGCGTCGCGGTCGCTGAGCGAGTCCAGTTGCTCCGGGCTGTAGCGCCCCGACGCCGCCAGCGCCGCGCGCACCCGCGCCACGTCGATGCCGCGGCCGTCGTCGCGCACGCTCAGCTCGATCTGGCGGCTGCCGGCGTCGGCGCTGCGGAAAGCGACAGCGCCGGTCGCCGGCTTGCCCAGCGCCGCGCGCTCCTGCGCCGGCTCGATGCCGTGCGCGACCGCGTTGCGCAGCAGTTGCAGGCCGATCGCGCGCAAGGCGGTCAGGGTTTCCGCCGGCACCCGCTCCAGGCCATCGAGCTGCATCTGCAACTGCACCTGCTTGCCCTGCTCGCGGGCGATGCGTTCGGCCAGCCCGCCCCAGCCTTCGACCAGGCGCTGCGCCGGCGTCGCCGCGGCCGCCGCGCGGGCGTTGTCGCCGCCGCCGATGCGGTCGAGGAACTCGCGGATCGTCGCCGCGCACTCGAACATGGCGTCCAGGTGCACGGTCATCTTGACCATGTCGGCGCCCTCGACCTCGCCGCGGTCGCGCAGGCCGATCAGGTCGACCTCGAAGTTGTGCGCCAGCGCCTCCAGCATTTCCAGGTTCAGCGCCGCCGCCTCGCTCTTGAGCGAGTGCACGTCGCGGAAGACCGCGTGGACCAGTTCCAGATAGTCGGTGCCGCCGCGGCGCGCGGCGGCCTGGCGCAGATCGTCGTTGATGCGTTCCAGCACCACGCCGATGCGGTGCAGGAAGAAGCGCACTTCGGCCGAGTCGCGGCTGAGCACGCGCAGCAGGCTCTCCATCTCCTCGCGGGTGCGGGTCTTGGCGGCGGCGATTTCCTGGGTCAGGCGCACCCGCTCGGTCGCGTCCGACACCGTCACCAGCAGGTGCACGGTGCCCTCGCCTTCCTGCACGCGGTTGAACTGGAAATTGAGGTAGCGCGGCTGGGCCTGGCCGCGCCCGTCGCTGCCGCCGGCCACCGGCACTTCCGACAGCGGGTTGAGGCTGGCGACCAGGTTCTCCTTGACCCGCTTGCCGAACAGCAGGCCGAGGTAATCGCGGGCCGCTTCCAGGGTTTGCGCGGCCACCATCGGCCGCAGCAGCTCGATCAGGTCCATGCCCGGCTCGACCCGGCGCTGCATGATCTGCGGCAGCGACTGCGACATGCGGTCGCCGATGCTGAAGTCGCTCGACACCAGGAACAGGCCTTCCTTCACCGTCGCCAGGATGTCCTGGGTCTGCTTGTTGGACTGGACCACGGCGCGGTCGCCGGCGCGCAGGCGGCCGAGGGCGACGAACACGGTGAACAGGAAGTTCAGCAGCAGCGCGGCCGCGCCGCCGTACTGCACTTCCGCCAGCAGCAGGCTGTTGGCTTCGGTGCGCTCCTGCACGATGCCGATCAGCGCGGTCATTTCCTGCAGCAGCGGCTCGATGTTCGTCAGGCCGTATTGAACCGCGTCGGCCACCTGCTCCGGCGGCAGCTCCGGCGCGTCGAGCAAGCGCTGGATGCGCTGCTCGAACGGCCGCCACAGGGCATCGACCTTGGCGTTGCTGTCGGCGAATTCCTTGCTGAACCATTCCGGCCGCAGCGGCTTGCGCTGACTTTCCTCGGGCATGCGGCCGCCTTCGCGGAACACCTGGATGGTGTGGCCGATGCGCTCGGCGCGCGCGCGCAGCGTCTTGGCCAGTTCCGGCGACGGCGCCCGGCCGGCTCGCTGTTCGCGCTCCATCTGCATCAGCGCGCGCAGCGCGATCTGGATCGAGGTGCGCTCCTGGCCAGCCAGGTCGCGCACGATCACGCGCTGGCCGATCTCCTCGCCGAGCCGCACGCTGACCACCACCATCACCGCCGCGATGACCAGCGACGACGCCACCGACACCATGATGGCCGAGTAGCGTCCCCACAGACCGCCGCTGTCCACCCGCTTCATCACACGCATGAGCTTGCTCCCCTGTCTGCCTCGCCGGCCCGGACGGACCGGCGGTTGCGCCCCGGCGCGCTGCGGATCAGAAATAGATCTGCGCGCGCAGCTGCGCGATCTGCGGATCGAGTCCGGTTCCGCGCCGGCGCGCCTCGGCCCACACGTAGTTGAACTGCAACCGGAAATGCTGGCCGAGGTACCAGTTGGCGCCGAAGGTCCAGTCGCGCTGGCGGCCGCCGAGGGCGACGCCGGCATCGTCGAGGTCGATGTGCGAATAGCGCGCGGCCAGTTCCACCGCGCCCCAGTCGCGGCGCGGCTTGAGGTTGCCGAAGGCGGCGCTCTTGTAGCCGCGCTTCTCGCCGGTCAGCACCCACGAGGCGGCGAGGTAATAGCCGTCGGCGCTGTAGTCGGCGACGCCATCGCGGTCGACGCCGATGCGCAGGTATTCGCTCTGCAGCAGCAGCGGGCCGCGTTGCCAGATCGCTTCCACGCCATAGCGGGCGATGCCTTCGACCCGGTTCAACGCGCCGGTATCGACCAGCCGGCGCGCGGCCAGGAACGCTTCCGGGCGCACTTGCAGGCGCAGGCTGTCGTCGTCGCGCTTCTCGTTCGAGGCCGACAGCCCCAGGTGCAGCACCTGGTTCTCGTCCTTGACCGGGTTGAACACCGCGCGCGCGCCGAGCGTGCGGCCGCGGTTGTCGCCGAGCAGATCGCCGCCGGCCTGGACCGCGGCGTTGAGATACCAGTTCGGGATCTTCTCGTAGGTCCAGTCCGCGCCCAGGCGGCGGCCGGCGTAGAACGCGGTCACCGGCAGCGCCCGCTCCATGAACGTGGTCGCGGTGGTGCTGACCGCGCTTTCCTCGTAGCCCACCGGGGTCTTGAACTGGCCGATGCGCAGGTCGCCCGCGGCGCCGGAGATGCGCACGAAGTTGTCGAGCCAGACCTCGTTGCGGAAGTCGTAGCCCAGGGCCAGCTCGAACATGCCGGGCTTGCGCACGAAGGCGCTGAGTTCCTGCCGGCGCCAGGCGTCGTCGTCGGCGAACGCGCCGCCGTCGGCGCCGCCGAAGCGGGCGACGTCGTAGCTGAGGTTGCCCTTGAGCCCGGCCTCGATCCCGGATTCGCTCGTCGCCTTGACCGGCCAGTCGCCCAGCACGCTGTAGCCGTCGGCGGCCCACGCGGGCGACGCCGCCAGCAACGACAGCGCCCCCCACCACACTCGTTCGAATCGCATGCAGCCTCCCGGGCCGTAACTGGACGTCGATGCCGGCGGGCTGGAACGATCGCGGCGGGCGCCGCGTCGGCCTGGCCGACGCGGCGCCTTCCGCACGGCGCGGCCGACGTCTGCCACCGGCGCCTGCGCGCCGCCGTCGTGCCGCTCCCCTCCCCTTGCCCCCTGTGTCTCGCGATGCGCGTTGCGCGGCGGCGCGAAACCATTGATTGCGAGGTCCGAGATAACGAGGCGAAAAAGCCTTGTCCAGACGGGAAAAACCGCGATGCGCGGCGGATGCACAGACTTGGCGTTGTTTGCGTAGCTGCGATCGGCTCATATGGTGCGATCGCCCTGTCGTCGCGGCCGCAAGGCGGCCGCGACGAGTCCGCATACTGCGGCGTGCGGTTCGACCCGAAGAAACAGCGATGCATCAACGCGCCGGGGCATCGAGCACGAGGATGGTGGCGTTGCCGCGACGCTCGCGTCCGGCGCATGGGCGGCCGCGTGCGGCACCTGCAGCGCGCGCGGCAGGCACGCAAAGGCGTTTAGGACTTGTTCGAACGAAAAATCCGCGTCGCGATAGTTACATCGACAACTAAAACGTGACGCACATCACTCACGATTCATCTTGAGCGCGGGCCTTGGCCTCTCGTTTGTGCACCAAAGGCACTCGAAATCCGCGCGTTTCGCGCAGCCGCAACGGCCCGGCTAGATCTTGAAATAGATCCGCCGCGCGTCGAGCGCGCGCACCACCAGCCACCACAGCGCGACGAACGCGAGCGCGAACGCCAGCGACGGCAGGTAGGGGCCGAACCGCGGCGTCATCCAGTCGGCGAAGCCGTGGCGGTACAGCGGCTCCAGCCAGCCCGTCGCCATCAGCAGGTACAGCAGCAGCGCCGAACCGGCGTACGCGGCGATGGCGTTGACGCCGAACGCGCGGCCCAGCGGCGGCCAGCCCTTGCGGTCGACCAGCACATGGCACAGCGCGAGGATCCAGCACGACCAGCCGCCGGCCCACAGCACGTAGGCGGGCGTCCACAGGTTCTTGTTGATCGGCTGCAGCAGGTCCAGCGCGCCGCCGGCGGCGAGGCCGACGGCGCCGGCGATCAGCAGCGCGCGCATCCGGCCGCGGCGCAGCCAGTCGCCGGCGCGCAGGCCGAGCAGCGTGGTCGCCAGCGCGCCGAGGGTGGAGACCAGCCCTTCCGGATCGTGGCCGCGGCCGCTGGCGGGATCGATCTGGTAGACGTGCGCGCCGAAGATCGCGAAGTCGGTGCGGCTGGCGATGTTGACCAGCGGCGCATAGCTGCCGCCCGCGGCGAGCAATCCGAAATAGCCCAGCAGCAGCGCGCCCCACAACGCCCATTGCGCGCGCGCCGGCAGGTACAGGGCGACCCACGCGGCCGCGGCGAAGCACAGGCCGATGCGTTGCAGCACCCCGGGCACGCGCAGGAATTGGCGATCGACCACCCACATCGCGATCAGGTGCAGCAGCAGGCCCAGGGCGAAGATGCGCAGCGCGCGCCACAGCGCCGGGCGCAGCAGCGCCGGCCGCGGCGTGCCGGCATCGAGCCGCGGCAGCATCGCCAGCGCGATCGACGCGCCGACGATGAACAGGAACATCGGGAAGACCAGGTCGGTCGGGGTGAAGCCGTGCCAGTCCGAGTGCAGCAGCGGCGCGTAGACGTGGCTCCAGTCGCCGGGATCGTTGACCAGCAGCATCGCCGCGACGGTGAGTCCGCGCAGCGCGTCGACCGAGGCGTAGCGTTTGGGCGACGGCGCGCGCGGCGCGGCGGCGGACGCCGGAGCCTGCGCCGGCGCCGCGCTCACGCGGCTTGCGCGAGGGCTTCGCCGATCATCGCCTCGACCGCTTCCAGGTCCGGCAGCAGCGCGGGGTCGTCGTTGAGCCGCACCCGCGCCTGCACGCCCAACGGCAGCGCTTCGTCGTCGCGGCTCTGCAGGTACAGGCCCGACGGCGACACGGTGACCAGGCGCGGGAAGCCCTGGGTCAGCATCGCGAAGTACGGCAGGCGCGAGGCGGCGCTGAGCGCCTTGAGCACGACCACCTTGCTGCCCAGGCCGCCGGGTTCGCGCGCCAGGCCGGAGAGTTCGCCGAAGGCGATCATCGGCAGGCTCCAGCCGCGCCAGCGGATCTGGCCGAGCAGCCAGCGCGGGGCGTTGGCGATCGGCGCCGGCGGCGCGTACGACAGCACCTCGGCGATGGTGGCGTTGGGCAGCAGCAGGCGCGCGCCGGCCACCTGGATCATGACGCCGCGGATGTCGTTGGCGGCGCTCAGGGCGAGCGCGCCGTCGTCGGCCGCGGCCTGCGCCTGCACGCTGTCGGCGGCCTGGTCGGCCGCAGCGTCGTCGCGATCGGGAATTTCGTTGGACATCGCGCGGTTCCTCGCCGCGTCGCGCGCGGCCGTGTGGCTGAAGCTCCGCCGGGCGGAGCCGTGTGGACGGTGGCGGCGCGCGCGCGCTGCCGGGGTATCGCCGCGCGCCGCATCGCTGCGGCGGCGCGTGGAGGCCGCGACGCGGGACGCGCGTCCCGCGCGGATCGCCGGCCGCGGCCGGCGACGCCGGGCCCGCGCATCCGCACGCCCGTCAGCGGGCGCGCGAAGCCGGACCCGCGATCAGAGCCGCGACCAGCGCGCCGCCAGCCGCGCCGCCAATTCGGCCGGCTGGCCGCTGCCGGCGCCGCGCGCGATCGCGGCGCTGGCCGCAGCCGCGTCGTAGCAACCGTCCGGCGCCTGTCCGACGACCATCGCGCCCTGCGCGGCCAAGGCCATCGCCGCATCGACCTGGGCCGGTTCGGCGCCGCTGAACAACAGCACCGCGCTGTCGCCGGCCGGCAAGGCTTCGAGCACCTCGCCGCCTTCGGCGAACTGGATGCCGTTGTCGGAGACCTCGATGCCGATTCCCGCCGGCAGGATGTAGATCACCCCGGCGATGGTGCGTGCGCCGGCTTCGGCCAGCTTCACCAGCACCGGCGTGGCGCGCTGCATCTGCGCGACCAGCTTGTCGTAGCGGCCGCCGTCCAGGCGCTGTTGCACCAGCACCGGGCGGTCGAAGTTGTCCGGCAGCGCGCCGAGCAGCTGGCGCACCGCGTCCGGGCCGCCGATGCCGGCCAGCACCAGCACCGCGCCGCCACGGCCGCCGTTGGCGACGGCGCCGGCGTCGGCCGGGCTGTCGTCGACCAGTTCCAGGCCGGAGATGCGCCGTTCGATCTCTTCCAGGTCGTGCCGCGGCCCCGGCGGCGCATGCGCGCCGCTCTGGCCGGTCGCGGCCTCGACCAGGCTGGTCTCGTCGGCGAACGACCAATCCGGCACCGACGGCGCCGACGGCGCGGGCCCCTTGGGCTGCGCCGGCGCGGTTTCGTCGCTGGCGAACTCCAGCGTGGTCTCGAAGCTGCGCGCGGGCGTGGCCGCCTGCGGCGGCGGCGCGCGGCTGTCGTCGAAGTCGAGCGCCGCGCCGGCATCGTCGCCGTGCGCGGCGAATGCGGCGTCCAGGTCGACCAGTTCCTGCACCTGGCCCGGCGCCGGCGCGCGCCACATTTCCATCTCGCCCAGCCCGGCCTCGTCGAGCGGCGGCACGCCGGCGTCGGCGCCTTCGGCCTGCCAGTCGTGGTGCTGGGCGTCGAACGGCTGCGCCTGGCCCGGCACCTGGGTCGAGTAGTCGCCGGCTTCCAGGGTCAGGTTGGAGAAGTCGAACGTTACGTCGCCACCGTCGTGCGACGCGGCCGGCGCGTCGGCGCCGGCGGATTCGTCGCTCGGGCCGAGCGCCTGGCGGGCGAAGAACTCGCGCGCCTCGTCGGGCAGCGGCGGCGGCTCGGTGAGCACGCGGTCGCCGGCCGAGCCGATCGGCGCGACGCGGTCGAGCTCGCCCAGCGATTCGCCGCCGAACGACAGCGGATCCACCGGCGATTCGGCCGAGACCGGATCGAAACTGACATGCGCCGCAAGCGCCGGCGGCGGTTCGTCGTCGGGATCGAACGCAGGCAGCGCTTCGACCGCTTCGATTTCCTCGATCTCGCCGAAATCGGCGGAGTCGAAGCGATCGGCGGTGTGGCGGGGCGGTTCGCTTGCCGGCGACTGGAAACCGGCGGACTCGAAGTCGAGCGAGTCCAGGCGGGTCGAATCGAGGTCGGCCGATTCGAGCTCGGTCGATTCGAACTCGGCCGAATCGAGCGCGCTGGAATCCAGGCCGATCGAATCCAGGCCGGCCGCGTCCGGGTCAACCTGCGGCGCGGGCTCGACGGCGTCGAACGTCACTCGCGCGGCGCCCTCGTCGAACCCGATGTACTCGGCTTGCGGCGCCGTCTCGGCGAAGTCGAGGGTGTATTCGGCGGCCGCGGCGTCCTCGCCCTGCGGCGACGGCGCAGCGACCGAGACCTCGGCCGATGCCGGCGCAAGCTCGGCGGCGGCCAGCGCGGCCGCGGCGCCGGGGCGCACGAACGCCAGCACGTTGTCGCTGGCGACCGGCGCCGGCACGTCGGCCGGCTCCTGCGCCAGCGGCGAGCCTTCCTGCACCGGCCGCTGGAACCCTTCGGCCTGCAACGCCGGCGCCGGCGGCTGCTCGGGCTCGCGGCCCGGCGGCAGCACATCGTCGTGGCGATGCAGCTTGGCGGTGAGATGACGCGCCCAGCGCGCCGCGTCCCAGCCCTCGCGCGCGGCGGCCAGTTCGGCCTCCTCGAAAATCACCTCGATCGAGGGATCCACCAGCACGTTCTCGAACCGGTCCAGCGCGTCCTCGGCGGCCGGATCGAGCACGACCACGACCACGTCGGGGTCGGCCGCATCCAGCGCCTTGGGGTCGAGCACGGTCGGATCGCCTTCCAGGACCAACTGCGCGCCGGCCTCGACCAGCGCATTGCGCAGGCGCTCGCAGGCCACGCCCGCGCGCGCCAACAACACTACACGACGATCGCCGTCAGCCATGGTGACGCGCGATTCCCAACAGTTCGAACACGTTCCGAATCAATTCCGGCTCCTGGTATGGCTTGCCGAGATAGCGTTCGACGCCGATCTCGAACGCGCGCTGGCGGTGTTTCTCGCCGCTGCGCGAGGTGATCATCACGATCGGCACGTTGCGCAGGACCGGATCGGCCTTCATCTGCGTGGCCAATTCGTAGCCGTCCATGCGCGGCATCTCGATGTCGAGCAGCATCAGGTCGGGCACGCGCTCGGCCATGCGCTCGAGCGCGTCGATGCCGTCCTTCGCCGCGACCACTTCGAAGTTGTGGCGCTCCAGCACGCGGCCGGTGACCTTGCGCATGGTGACCGAGTCGTCGACCACCATCACCAGCGGCACCTTGCGCGCCTCGACCGGCACCGCCGGCGGCGGCGCGCTCTGGGCGAAGTCCAGCAACTGCGCGGTGCGGCGGCGCACCAGCGGGGCGACGTCGAGGATCACCACCACGCGGCCGTCGCCCATGATGGTGGCGCCGAAGATGCCCGGCACCGAGGCCACCTGCGGGCCGACCGGCTTGACCACGATTTCGCGGTTGCCCACGACCTGGTCCACCGACACCGCCGCGCGCAGGTCGCCCGAGCGGATCAGCAGCAACGGCATCTGCAGCTGGCCTTCGGCCTTGGCCGGCGCGTGGCCGACCAGCACGCCCAGGTCGTGCACGTGGTAGTCCTCGCCGCCGTAGCGGTAGGCCACGTCGCCCTGGTCGAGCAAGTCGCGCGAGAGCCGGCCGACGCCGCGCACCGAGGCGATCGGCACGGCGAAGGTGGTGTCGCCGATGCGCACGAACACCGCCTGGGTGACCGCGAGCGTCTGCGGCAGGCGCAGGGTGAAGCGCACGCCCTGGCCGGGCGTGGACTGGATGTCGAGCGCGCCGCCGAGCTGGCGCACTTCGCTGGCGACCACGTCCATGCCGACGCCGCGGCCGGACAGACGGCTGACCTCGTCGGCGGTGGAGAAGCCCGGCTCCAGGATCAGCATGTCCAGGTCGGAGTCGGACAGCACCGCGTCGCTGCGGACCAGCCCGCGCTCCTCGCCGCGGCGGCGGATCGCCGCGCGGTCCAGGCCGGCGCCGTCGTCGGCGACTTCCAGCACCACTTCCGAACCTTCGCGGCGCACCGCGATGCGCACCGTGCCTTCGTCCACCTTGCCGGCGGCGCGGCGCCTGGCCGGGGTTTCCAGGCCGTGCGCGACCGCGTTGCGCAGCATGTGTTCCAGCGGCGCGGTCATGCGCTCGAGCACGTTGCGGTCGAGTTCGCCCTGGGTGCCTTCCAGCTTCAGCGCGACCTGCTTGCCCAGTTCGCTGGACGCCTGGCGCACCACGCGGCGCAGGCGCGGCAGCAGCGTGTCGAACGGCACCATGCGCGTACGCATGAGGCCTTCCTGCAGCTCCGAGCTCACCCGCGACTGCTGCAGCAGCAGGGTTTCGTACTGGCGGGTCAGGTCGTCGAGGGTGATCTGCAGGCTGTTCTGGTCGGCCGCCGATTCCGACAGCGCGCGCGAGAGCTGCTGCAGGGTCGAGAAACGGTCCAGTTCCAACGGGTCGAAGGAATGCTCGCCGGCATCGCCCTCGCGCTGGTAGCGCGCGATGATCTGCGCCTCGGTTTCGATTTCCAGGCGACGCAGCTGGTCGCGCATGCGCAGGTTGGTCTGGGCCATTTCCGCGATCGCGCCGCGGAACGCGCCGAGCTGCTGCTCCAGCCGGGCGCGGTAGATCGCGACCTCGCCGGCGTAGTTGACCAGGCGGTCGAGCAGGTCGGCGCGGATGCGCACCTGCTCCTGCGGCGCGCGCACGCCGATGTCGTCGTCGTCGGCCAGCGGCGCGGCGTCGGCGATCGGCGCGGACAGCGGCTTGAGGCCGGTGTCGTCGTCGGCGGTTTGCTCGGGCGCGGCGACGGCGGCGGGCGCCTCGATCGCGCCCAGGGTCAGCTCGCCGCGCGAACGCGCTTCGAACGTCGCGATCAGCGCGGCCGGCATGGCGATCGCCTTGCGCTGGCCGACCCGGGTGACCATGGCGTGCAGGCGGTCGAAACCGCGCTCGAGCAAGGCGACGCTGTCGCGGCCCAGTTCGGTGCGGTGGTCGACCACCGCTTCCAGCAGCGATTCCATGACGTGGCCGAGTTCGCCCACGGCCATGATGCCGGCCATGCGCGCACCGCCCTTGAGCGTGTGCAGGTCGCGCTGCAGGCCGACCAGCAGCTCGCGTTCGCCCGGCGTTTCGCGCAGCTGCGCGAGCAGGCCGTCGGAATGGTCGAGTAGGTCGCCGCCTTCCTCGACGAAGATGTCGACCAGTTCGGGGTCGAGCTCGCTCAGGTCCAGCGACTCGTCCGGATCCGGATCGGCGTTGGCGGCGCGGGCGAACGCCGCGGCCAGCGCCGCCGGCACGCCGGCGACGGTCGTCGCGGCGAGGGCGGGTTCGGCTTCGTCGTTGGCGGCCGGCGCAGGCGCCTGCTCGTCCAGGTGCGCGGCGTCGTGCAGGTAGGCCGGCTCCAGCGCATCGGCCTGGGCCTGATCGCGGGCCAGCCGCTCGGCGGCGTACTGCGCTTCCAGGCGTTCGTATTCCAGGCGTTCGGCTTCGGCCTGCTCCGCGGCGACGCATTCGGCTTCGAGACGCTCGGCTTCGGCCTGCTCCGCGGCGACGCGTTCGGCTTCGAGACGCTCGGCTTCGGCCTGCTCGGCGGCGACGCGCTCGGCTTCGAGGCGCTCGGCTTCGGCCTGTTCGGCAGCGACGCGCTCGGCTTCGAGGCGTTCGGCTTCGGCTTGCTCAGCGGCGACGCGTTCGGCTTCGAGGCGTTCGGCTTCGGCTTGCTCAGCAGCGACGCGCTCGGCTTCGAGGCGTTCGGCTTCGGCTTGCTCGGCCGCGAGGCGCTCGGCTTCGAGGTGCTCGGCGGCCAGACGTTGCGCCTCGGCCTTTTCGGTCTCGGCGCGTTCGGCTTCTTGACGCGCGGCTTCGGCCTCGGCGGCGTACTGCGCCTCCAGGCGCTCGTACTCCAGGCGCTCTTCTTCGGCGATGCGGTCGGCCTCGGCCTTCTGCGCCGCGATGCGTTCGGCTTCGGCCTGCTCGGCGGCAGTGCGCTCGACTTCGAGGCGCTCGGCCTCGGCTTGCTCGGCCGCAACACGCTCAGCTTCGAGACGTTCGGCTTCGGCCTGTTCGGCGGCGACGCGCTCAGCTTCGAGACGCTCGGCCTCGGCCTGTTCGGCAGCA
>NZ_FNPT01000013.1:0-17928 GCF_900107375.1 Lysobacter sp. yr284 | reverse complement strand
TCGGCGGCAAGACGTTCGGCTTCGAGACGTTCGGCTTCGGCCTGTTCGGCAGCAACGCGCTCGGCTTCGAGACGCTCGGCCTCGGCCTGTTCGGCCGCAACGCGCTCGGCTTCGAGACGTTCGGCCGCAACGCGCTCGGCCTCCAGACGCGCAGCGTCGGCCTGTTCGGCCGCGAGACGTTCGGCGTCCAGGCGCTCGGCTTCGGCCTTGCGCTCCGCGGCTTCGCGCTCGAGCGTCGCGTCGCTCTGGCCGAGCGAACCGGCGAAGGAGGCGAAGTCGATGGTGAATTCCGACGTGCGGCGGCCGTCGCTGCGACCCTCCGGCACGTCCGCGCCGCCCGGGCCTTCGCCCTGGAACGCGCTGAGGTCGGTGGCGCTGAGTTCGCCCGCGGCGGCGTCCGCCGGCTCGTCGAAGCCGGCGTCGAAATCGTCGGCGATCATCGGCAGGCGCGCGTCCGGCAGGCTGTCGCGCAGCGCGGCGATGCGCTCGGGCAAGCCGAGGAACAGCGGCACGTGCGGCGTCGCCGACTTCAACGCCTGGATGGTGGTGCGGATCGCCGCGGCGACCGCATCCATCGCGGCCACGCCCTCGGCACTGGCCGGCGCGCCGCTGGCGAGCAGGCGCTTGACATAGGCTTCGGTGGGACCGGTGACGTCGGTGATGACCGGCACTTCGGTCATCGCGAACGCGCCGTTCATGGTGTGGATGGAGCGCTGCAGCGCGTCGTTGGCCGGCTGCGGGCGCGGACGCGAGGCGGCCAGCCACGACTCGATCGTGATCAGGTGGCCGGCGACTTCGCCGTCGAGGATCTCCAGCAGCACCGGATCGACCGACGCCGGCACGTACGGGCCGTCGGCGACCGGCGCCGCATCGGCTCGATCGTCGGCGGCGGCTTCGGCAACCGGCGCGGGCGGCTGGTAGAAGGCTTCCTCGCCGCTGGCGAGCAGGTCGGCGTGCGCCTCCAGGCCGGCGACGTCGACGCTCAGCGGCGCTTCGTTGCGCAGCGCGGCGTAGAAGCCCGGCAGCGCGCGATAGGCCTGGTCGACCAGGTCCAGCACTTGCGGGCTGGCCACGCGGCCGTGCTCGCGCACGCGGTTGAGCAGGTTTTCGATCTTCCAGCTGAACTCGCCCAGGGTCTTGGCGCCGACCAGGCGGCCGCTGCCCTTGAGGGTGTGGAACACGCGCCGCACCGGCTGCAAACGGGCCAGGTCGTCCGGCGCCTCGCGCCAGGCCGGCAGCAGTTGTTCGAGGTTGCCGATCTCTTCCTCGAATTCCTCCAGGAAGATCTCGCGCACTTCGTCGTCGATGTCGTCGACCTGTTCGAAGCCGCCGTGGGCGCTGCCGGACGGGGTCAGGAACGACGGCGGCGCCGACGGCACCGCTTCGACCAGCGCGGTATTCACCAGCCCGCCGGAGACGCGCTCGGTGAGGTCGGCCGGAGCGGCCGCCGGCGCCTGCGCAGGCTCGGCGTCGAACGCCGACGCGTACTGGGCGGCGCCGTGCTCGGTGTCGATCGACAGCGGTTCGCCGTCGCGCTGCGGCACTTCGATCTCGGCCAGGCCCCATTCGGGCGCGACCGGAATCTGCGGCGGCAGGGCTTCGCCGGCCGACGGCTGCGGCGCGGCCTGCGCCGGCACGTCCGCGACCTGGGCCGGCGGCTCGATCCGGATCACGTCCGGCAGCGGCCAGTAGCGCAGGGCTTCCAGGCTCTGGCGGGCGATGTCGAGGATGTCGTCGCGGTTCGGGCGCTGCTCGCGCAGCGCTTCCAGGTAGTACTCCAGGCTGGCCAGCGCGTCGGCCAGGGTGTCGAGCTGCTGGCCGCTGGGCACGCGGCGGCGGCCGATCAGTTCGACTTCGGTGTAGCGCTTGACCCCGGTGAGGTAATCGGCGGCCAGCGGCAGTTCGATCATGCGCAGGGCGCCGGCGACTTCGTCGAGCACGCGCGGCACTTCGCTGAGTTCCTCGTGGTCCCACTTGGTCTCGACGAAGGCGACGAAGGACTGGCGGGCGTCGCCGAAGTTGGCGATGGCTTCGCGCGCGACCACGTCGAGCACCTTGCGGGCCTCGCCGGCGAGCAGGTCCTCTTCGGCCTTGTCTTCGGGTAGGCCCAGGCGGCTGACCTGGTCGTCGAGCGAGGCGTCCACGTACAGCAGCGCGCCGGCGACGTCGAGCAAGGTGCCTTCGTCGGCGGCGCGGCGGCCCTCGACGATCTCGTTCATGGCGTCGCGCTGCTGCAGCACGACGGTGCGGGCCATGCCCAGGCCCATCATGCCGAGGGTGTCGCTGACCCGCGCCAGCGCCTCGACCTGCGGACGCAGTTCGCCCGGGTCGGTCTGGTTGGTGCGCAGGTGCAGGTCGAGCGCGTCCTTGACCCGCAGCAGGTCTTCCTTGATCGCCGCGGCGACGGTGTCGAGCAGCGCGCGGTTGCGGCCGCTGAGGCTGCCGCGGGCGTGTTCGAGTTCGGATTCGCTGGGCAGCTGCGAGGCCAGTTCGAAGGTCTGGCGCAGGTCGTCCAGGGCCGGATGGCGGCCGTCGCTGTGGGCGACGTGGTACAGCAGCTGGCGGGTCGGCTCGGCCGCGGGCTCGCCGCGCGGCGCGCTGAAGCCGTCGTCGGACAGCAGCTGGCGCGCTTCGCGCTCGACCCCGCCGAACGCCTGGCGCAGCGCGCGGTTCGGCGGCAGCGCGCCGTCGCGCACCGCGTGGGCCACGGCCGAGGCCACCCACAGCATGCGCCGCACCGGTTCCAGCACGGCTTCGGCGAGCAGGCCGTCGATGGCCGAGGCCAGTTGCACGACCTTGCCCGGCGCGCCGTCTTCCGGCCATGCGGCCAGGGCTTCGCGCAGCGAGGCCAGGTGCGGGGCGCTGGCGTTGCGGCCGCCGGCCGCGCCGACCGGCAGCGGCGGCGGCAGGTGCGCCGGCAGCGGACGGTCGAGGTTGGGCGCGAACAGCACGCTTTCGTTGAGCCCGGACTCGCCGCGGGTGGCGCGCAGCTCGTTGAGCAGCGGCAGCAGCACGATCGGGATGTCGCGGTGGCCGCCCTGCAGGCGTTCCAGGTAGTCCGGCAGCAGCACCACGCCGCGCATCAGCGCGGCGCAGGCTTCGTCGCGGTCGTGCACGCCGCCCTGTTGCAGGGCCAGCGCCAGCCGCTCCATTTCCTCGGCGACCATGGCCGGGGCGTACAGCTCGACCATGCGCAGGGTGCCGTGCACCTGGTGCAGGTGGTTCGCGCACACGCGCATGCGCGCGGCGTCGGCGGGATCTTCGGCAAACGCCTCGATCTCTTGCCGCGCCTGGCGCAGGGTTTCGTCCAGCTCGGGCTTGATCCAGCCCAGCGTGGTGGTGTCGATGGCTTCGCGCAAGGCGGTCATGGCGCGCTCCGCCCGTCGGCGCGGCCGCGTCGCGGACGCGGTGCGTGGCTCAGCCAGCGATGTGTCGGACGCTTCATCCTCGGTACAACCCTTTCGTATGTCTGTATCGGAGCCGCTTTCTGCCTTGCAACAACCGTGCCCGCGCTTGCTGCGGCTCCCGCCGACGTCAGGCCGGCAGCTTGAAGTCGGCCACCGAGCGGCGCAGGTCCGCCGCCAGCTGCGCGAGGTTTCCAATCGACGCGGCGGTCTGGTTGGCGCCCTGCGAGGTCTGCGAGGTGATCTGCTGGATGGTGTTCATCGTCTGGGTGATGTTCGAGGCCGCGCTGGACTGCTGCTGCGCGGCGCTGGAAATGCCCTGAATCAGGTTCGACAGGTCCGACGACACCTTTTCGATCTCGCCCAGCGCGGTGCCCGCGTCCTCGGCCAATCGCGCACCGGCGACCACTTCGGAGGTCGTCTGCTCCATCGAGCTGACAGCTTCGTTGGTGTCGGACTGAATTGTCTGGACCAGCGTCTCGATTCGCTTGGTTGCGTTGGACGCGCGCTCGGCGAGCCGCTGCACTTCGTCGGCCACGACCGCGAAGCCTCGGCCCGCTTCGCCGGCCGATGCCGCCTGGATCGCCGCGTTGAGCGCGAGGATGTTGGTCTGCTCGGAGATGTCGTTGATCAGTTCCACGATCGAGCCGATTTCCTGCGAGCTTTCGCCCAGGCGCTTGATTCGCTTCGAGGTCTCCTGGATCTGGTCGCGGATCGAGTCCATGCCCTGGATCGTCTGCCGCACCACGCCGGCGCCCTTGGTCGCGATCTGCACCGAACGCTGCGCCACGTCGGCCGACTCGGCCGAGTTCTTCGACACCTGGTCGATCGAGGCCGCGATTTCGCTGATGCGGTCCGACGCGGAGTTGATCTCCTGCGCCTGGTGCTCCGCCGCCTCGGCCAGGTGCATCGCGGTGGCCTGGGTTTCCTGCGCGCTGGAGGCCACCTGCACCGAGGTGTCGGTGATGGTCTGCACCAGGCTGCGCAGCTGCTCGACGGCGAAGTTGATCGAGTCGGCGATCGCGCCGGTCATATCCTCGGTGACGGTGGCCTTCACCGTCAGGTCGCCTTCGGCGAGCGAACCCATTTCGTCCAGCAGGCGCATGATCGCCTCCTGGTTGCGGTCGTTGAGTTCCTTGGTGGTCTGGTAGCGGCGCTGCTGGGCGTAGTTCAGCGAGAACAGCAAGCCGGCGATCGCGACCAGCGCGCCGAGGCCGGAGATGATCGACAGCCAGATGTTGCCGAGGATGCTGGCATCGCTGAGCGAGCCGAACGAGGTCAGCGCGGTGAACAGTGACTGGCTGTCGGCGAGCATCTTGTCGGAGCCGCCGGTGATGGATTCGGCCGCGGCCTGGGCCTGGAACAGGTCCTTGGAGCTGGCCGAGATCGCGTCGAGGTCCTTCTTCATCTCCAGCCACAGCGCCTCGGCCTGGCCGAGCGCGGCCAGCGCGCCGGAGTTGCCGAGCGCGTTGACGCCGAAGGAGGAGTCGCCCTTGCGCAGGCCGGTGAGGATGTTGCCGAACACGATCGCGTCGCGGCCGAGCGCCTCGCCGGCCATGCCGGCGCCGCTGCCGCCGGCGCGGATTTCGGTGATGCGGCGGGCCATCGTCGCCGACAGCACCACCTGGCGCAGGGCGATGTAGACCTGCGAGGACGGCGAGCCGGAGGCCGACATCGCGCGCACCAGTTCGTCCAGGCGCGCCTGCAGCTGCGGCACGCGGCCGGCGAAGCTGTCGGCGTTGCCGGCCAGCGCCAGCACCGCCTTCTCCGACGCCAGCACCTGGTCGGCGCTCTTGCCCAGCGGCTCCCAGGTCTTGGTCGCGGTCTCGATCGGGGTGGCCACGCCGGTGGTGCCGCCGTAGTTGTCGTTGAGCGACTTGACGTCCTCGTCGATCGCGCCCTTGGTGGTCTTGAACGCGGCGAACGCGTCCTTGTTGCCGCCGACCGCTTCGCGCGCCTGCACCGCGAGCTTCTGCGAGTTCACCTGCAATCGCGAGGCCGCCGAGCTGGCGCCGCCCAGGCGCGCGGCCTGCCAGGTCGCGTAGCCGGTGTTCACGCCGAACACGAGCACCGATATGCCCAGCACGATCAGCCAGGTATTGGCGCCCAGCATGCGGCTCTTGCCGGCGTTGTCCATCACAGTGCTCATGGTTCGCGAACCTCGGGTGTACGTGCGTGCGGTCTTGTTGGAGGAAGCGGCTGGGTCAGGCCGCTGCTTGTCGGAATTCGGGGGTGCGGGCCAGGCGGTCGAGGTTGAAGACGCCCCAGGCCTGGTCGTCGACGCGGTAGGCGCGCTCGACGAAATGGGCGTAGCGGCCCTGCACCAGCGCCTCGGCGTCTTCCAGCGCCAGCAGGTTGTGCTCGTGGAAGCTGCGCTGGCCGAACAGTTCGTCGATCAGCACGGCGACGTCGCCGCCGGGCTGGCGCACCAGCAGGATGCGCTGGCCTTCGTGCAGCACGGTGCGCTCGCCCTCCAGGAACTGCTTGAGGTCGACGATCGGCAGCAGGCTGCCGCGCACGTTGGCCAGCCCGAGCATCCACGGCTGCGCGCCGGGCACCTGGGTGAGCTGGGGCAGGGACAGGATTTCCACCACCTCGGCGAAGGTCGAGGCGAGCCGGCGCGCGCCGATGCGGTAGCCGACCCCGCGCCACAGGCCCGGCGCGTCGAGCTGTTCGGGCAGACCGGCCACGTGCGCCAGCGAACGGCGCTCGTAATCGCTCAGCACATCGAACGGCGTCTTCAAGATCATCGGTTCACTTATCCAGCAAGTCTTTGATCCGCGCGATCAGGTCGTCCTCGCGCGGGGGTTTGACGATGTAGTCGCGCGCGCCCTGGCGCATGCCCCAGGCGCGGTCGGTCTCCATGCCCTTGGTACTGACGATCAGCACCGGGATCCGCTTGGTCTGCTCGTCCCGGCTCAGCGCGCGGGTGGCCTGGAAACCGTTCATGCCGGGCAGCACCACGTCCATCATCACCAGGTCGGGCAGTTCGCGCCTGGCCGCCTCGATGCCGTCCTCGGCGCTGCCGGCGGCGAACACCTCGTGACCGTTGCGTTGCAGCAGCTGGGTCAGGACGGCGGTGTCCGTCGCAGAGTCCTCGATAAGCAGGATGCGTGCCATGGTGCCCTACCCCCCGGTCAGGCGTGTACGTGCTTGCGGATCGCGTCGAGGAGTTCCTCGCGCGTGAATGGCTTGGTCAGGTATTGCTCGGAACCGACGATGCGGCCCCGCGCCTTGTCGAACAGGCCGTCCTTCGACGACAGCATGATGACCGGCGTGCCCTTGAACAGATGATTGTTCTTGATGAGCGCGCAGGTCTGATAGCCGTCCAGACGCGGCATCATGATATCCACGAAAATGATTTGCGGCTGTTGGTCGGCGATCTTCGCCAACGCCTCGAATCCGTCGATGGCCGTGACCACCGCGCATCCCTCGCGTTTCAACAGCGTCTCGGCGGTTCGACGGATGGTCTTGGAATCGTCGATCACCATGACCCTGAGACCATCGAGGCTGCCGCTACGAACCTCGTCGAGCATTCTTTGTATCCCCCATTGCAAACGCCTTGAAATCCCCGGGGCGTTGCGAAGCCGTCTTTATTTCAAGCCGCACGCAGGCTGTCAAGCACGCATTCCGCGCCCGGAAACTGAATACGCAAGCCAACCAGATCGCAGGACAAACTTGCCGACGGTCACGCTGTCGCCGGCAGCCGCTCCCTCGGCCTAAGCCATCGTCCCCTTCCGCGCAAGGCGGTCGCCCTGATCGCTGCGTGTCGCTAATGGACGCTGCACGGCCGTTTGCGACCCCTACATCATGACAGATACCGGTGACCTGCCTGCTACCATCCCGTCAATCTTTGAGGATTCCGTTGCCATGCCGTTGGACATCGTCGTCGTGATGGACCCGATCGGGTCGATCAAGATCGCCAAGGACTCCACCTTCGCCATGTTGCTGGAAGGCCAGCGCCGCGGCCACCGCCTTTGGTACGTGAAACCCGGCGGGCTGAGCCTGGACGGCGGCCGCGCGCTGGCGAACGTGGCGCCGCTGCGCGTGCGCGACGACAAGAACGGCTGGCACGAATTGGGAGATTGGTCACAAATCGAACTCGGCAGTGCGCACGTGATCCTGATGCGCAAGGACCCGCCGGTCGATGCCGAGTACCTCCACGACACCCAGATCCTCTCGGTCGCCCAGCGCGCCGGCGCGTTCGTGGTCAACGATCCGCAGGGCCTGCGCGACTACAACGAGAAGCTGGCCGCGCTGCTGTTCCCGCAGTGCTGCATCGACACCCTGGTCAGCCGCGACGCCGCCGAGCTCAAGGCCTTCGTCCAGCGCCACGGCCAGGCCGTGCTCAAGCCGCTGGACGGCATGGGCGGGCGCTCGATCTTCCGCGCCGCGGCCGGCGAGGCCAACCTCAACGTGATCCTGGAAACCCTCGGCGACGGCGGCAGGCACCTGGTGATGGCGCAGAAGTTCCTGCCGGACATCAAGGACGGCGACAAGCGCGTCCTGCTGGTCGACGGCGTGCCGGTGGACTATGCGCTGGCGCGCATCCCGCAGGGCGACGAGTTCCGCGGCAACCTCGCCGCCGGCGGCCGCGGCGAAGGCCGCGCGCTGAGCGAGCGCGACCGCTGGATCGCCGCCCAGGTCGGCCCGGAAATGCGCGAGCGCGGCATGCTGTTCGTCGGCCTGGACGTGATCGGCGACTACATGACCGAGCTCAACGTCACCAGCCCGACCTGCATCCGCGAACTCGACGAGCAGTTCGGCCTCAACATCGCCGGCCTGTTGTTCGACGCCATCGAAGCCCGCCTGTCCGCCTCCCGCGCCGCATGAGCGCCGGCGTTCCGCACCTGCCCGGCGGCGGCCTGGCCGAGCCGCAGCGCTTCAGCGCGACCATGGTGCTGTCGGTGCTGGTGCACGGCATCTTCCTGCTCGGCGTCGGCTACACCCTGGAGCGCGCCGCGCCGGTGGTGCCGACCCTGGACGTGATCCTGACCCAGACCCAGACCGCGCTGACCCCCAAGCAGGCCGACTTCCTCGCCCAGGCCAACAACCAGGGCGGCGGCGAGCACGACAAGAGCACCCGCCCGCGCGACAACCAGTCCGGCCCGTCGCCGCAGGCCGAGGCCGGGGTGGCGCAGATGGCGCTGCGCGCGCAGTCGCCGGCGGCGCAGCCGCAGCCGGTGGCGCGGGTGGTCAGCAGCACCCGCGGCGAGACCGCGACCGCGCGCGAGCGCATCGCCCAGACCCCGGCCGAGCGGCCGCTGCCGAACGGCCAGCGCAAGATCGAGCACGACATCGAGATGGCGCGGCTGGCGGCCGAGATCCACATGCGCTCGGAGCGCTACGCCAAGCGCCCGACCCGCAAGTTCGTCTCCGCCAGCACCACCGAGTACGCCTGGGCCGGCTATCTGCGCGAATGGGTCGACCGGGTCGAACGCGTCGGCAACCTCAACTACCCCGACGAAGCGCGCCGGCGCCGGCTCGCCGGGCAGGTGGTGATCAGCGTGGCGGTGCGCCGCAACGGCAGCGTCGAGCGCGCCGACATCGTGCGCAGCAGCGGCATCCCGCTGCTCGACGACTCGGCCCTGCGCATCGCCCGGCTGGCGGAGCCCTACCCGCCGCTGCCGAAGACCGAGGAGAACCCGGACATCCTGCACGTGACCCGGACCTGGAACTTCCTGCCGGGCGGGTCGCTGGTGGACGAGTAAGCGCGCGGCGGATCACCCCTGCGCCGGCAGCTCCAGCATTTTTTCTTCGAAGCGCATCGAGCGGCAGGCCACCAGGATGCACAAGCCGTCGTCGAACTGCAGGAAATGCTCCAGGCATTCGCCAGCCGGGTCCAGGCGCAATTCGTGACAGAGCAGATCCTGTACCGCATCGCGCTCGCGCGGCGGCTGGACGAACGAGTACGAGCTCACCTCGTCGTAGCGCAGGCACAGGATTCGGTCGTGCCAGGGCCCTAGCAGATCCAGTTCCAGGCCCATGCGCGGCCGCTGCGCGCGCACGTCCGCTGGCGCCAGCGCCAGCCGCTGCAGCCAGGCGTCGTGCAGCGAGCCGCGCGCGTGAAGCCCGTAGCGATCGAAATCGGCGGCGAAGGCATACAACGCTTCGCCCAGGCGCTCGCGGATGCCGGCCAGGTAGTCGAAGTAGGCCTGGAAACCGGTCCAGCCCGCTTCCTCGTCGTTACGCAGGTAGCGAAAGCCGGGCGAGGTCACTTCAACGCCGGCCCCGGATGCCGCTCGACCAGCTTCCACGGCACCAGCGACCACTCCGGGTACTCGCAGGCGCGCGCGACCCGGGCGAAGTACGGGCCGAGGTAGAGGCCGTCCGCGGTCAGGTACCAGATCGAGGTGCCCCACACGCCCGGGTCGGAGTAGTCGCAGCCGTCGTCGTCCTTCGGCTTGGCCATTTCCTCGGGGTGCAGGCCGGCCAGGGTCTTGAGCGTCCACGGCACCAGGGTCGATTCGCGGTACTGGTCCAGGCGCTTGTAGCCGGGGCTGTCGTAGTCGCCGGGGCCGCTGCGGCGCGGCGGCGCGCCCTTGCCGAGCCACAGCACGTCTTCCAGCGCCAGTTCGCGGCCGTCGCGCACGTCGATGGTCAGCGGCGAATCGCCGAAATCCGGATGCGCGCCGCCGCAGTAGTAGCTCGTCATCAGGCTGAGGCTGAGGAAGCGGCGGTCGAACAGGCGCGGGGTGACGGTGAGGCCGAACTCGCTGTTGGCCGCGGAAGTGCATTGCAGCGCATCGATCGCGGTATGCCACAGGCGCTGGCTGAGGATGCGGTTGACGCGCGCGCGCGCCGGCTCGTCGAGGCCGGCTTCGACGGTGAACAGCTCCACCCCGGTGCGCGGTTCGCGCCACCATTGCAGGCGGTGGCCCTGGAACTGTTCGGTCTTGGCTTTCTCCAGGCTCAGCTCGCCGACGCGCAGCGCGTCGAACGCGGACACCTCGTCGCCGGCGCGGCGATAGCGCTCGCCGTCGCGGCCGGCGCGCAGGGCCGCCGGGTCAACCCGCTGCAGGCGCACCGGCAGGCTGCGCTTGCCCGCGCGCCACTGCCCTTCCAGCGCGCCGTCCTTTTCGTGCAAGTCCCAGCGCTCGGTGGCGACGTCCTCGCGATCGCGCACTTCCAGGCGCAGGCCGTCGCCGTCGCGCTTGCCCTGCAGTTCCAGGTCGCGCAGGTGCTTGAAGTAGAAATACTGGCCGTAGACCTCGCCGCCGTCGCCGCGGTTCAAGCTCACCGCCACCGGCAGGCTGCCGACGGTTCCGCGCCAGACCTCGGCCGGTTCCGCGGCGGACGCGGGCGGCGCCAGCACGGCGCAACACAACAGCGGAAGCAGGCGCAGGGCGTTCATGGTTGGTCCTCGGGGGCAGGATGCGGCCGGCAAATCCGGGCGGCGGCGATCGCGCGCGGCGGCGCGCGCCGGGCTACGCAGACCGCGCGCGCAGCGCGGCCTGTTCGGCGATGGTGAGCGCGACGTTGTTGCGCAGGTAGGCCGGCTCGATGCGCTCGGGCGCGACGCTCTCGCCGCGCGCGTACGCGGCCGCGGCCAGGCGGGCGAGGTCGGCGGCATGCGGCAGCGCGCCGGCGTCGATCGCGGCGAAGCGCGCGCCCAGGCGCTGGCGCAGGGCGCCGTCGGCGGCGGCGAAGCCGGTACCGACGCCGAGCCAGCCCTCGCCGTCGCCGGGCAGCTGCGCGGCGTCCGGCGCGAGCACGGCTTCGCGGTCGAGCGCGAACGCTTCGCCCTCGCGCAGCTCGAAGGCGGCGGTGTAGATCTCGCCCATGCGCGCATCGATCGCCGACAGCACCCGCTGCGGGCCGGCGCCGACCGCCAGCGGCTGCGCGCGCAGCGCCAGCACGGCCAGGGTCGAGACCGGGACCACCGGCACGTCCAGCGCCAGCGCCACGCCCTGAGCCAGGGCGATGGCCAGGCGCACGCCGGTGAACGCGCCCGGGCCGCGGCCCAGCGCCACCGCGTCCAGCTCGCGGCGCTTGACGCCGGCCTCAGCGAGCAGTCGCTCGGCCCACGGCAACGACAGTTCGGCGTGGCGGCGCGGCGCCAGTTCGAAGCGCTCGCGCACATCGCCGTCGAGCCACAGGGCGACGGAGCAGGCTTCGGTGGAGGTTTCGAAGGCGAGGAGTTTCATCGCGGCGATTATCGCGCGGATGGGGCGGAGCGTGTGGGAGGGCCCTTATCCCGAGGGCTTGCTGTGGGAGGGCCTTCAGGCCCGATGCCCTTGTTTCAGGCCGCGGCGATCCGAGACAAGGGCGTCGGGCCTGAAGGCCCTCCCACAAAAGCAAAAGCTTCGGGCCTGAAGGCCCTCCCACAAAGGCAAAAGCATCGGGCCCGACGGTCCTGGCACAAAGAAAGATCCAGAGCGCCGGGGCTGCGGGCCCCGCCGCAAAAGCAAAGGGCTCAGTATCCCGGCGCCGGCTGCCACAGCTCCAGCAGGCCGCCTTCCGGGTCCAGCGCATAGCCGAACTTGCCCTGCTCGGATTCCTCGTAGCGCTCCAGTACCTGGCAGCCCTCCTCGCGCAGTCCTTGCAAGGTCGCCTGCAAGTCGTCCACGCGCAGGTTGAGCATGTAGGGCTTGTCGCTGGGCTTGAAGTACTCGCTGTCCTCGCCGAACGGCGCCCACACCGTGACCGCATCGGCTTCCGTATCGGCGCGGCGCCAGCGCAGCAGCGCCCCGCCCCAGCCCTGCACGTCCAGGTCCAGGTGGCGCTGGTACCACTGCGCCAGCGCGGCGGGATCGCGCGCCTTGAAGAACACTCCGCCCAATCCGTGCACGCGCGGCTTGCGCGCCGGCTCCTGCTCGCTCATGGCCCACCTCGTTGGCGACGACCGCATTCAGCGGTAGTAATAGTCCTCGCCGTCGGCCGGCGCGGACGAGGCCGATTCTAGGGCCAGCGGGCGGCCGGCGAAGAAATCGGCCACCGCCTCGACCCGGCGCGAGCGCGGCAGCGGCGGCAGCGAGTCGAGAAAGGTGCGGCCGTAGCTCTTGCTGTGCAGGCGCGGGTCGCACAGCACCAGCACGCCGCGATCGGTCTCGCTGCGGATCAGCCGGCCGGCGCCCTGCTTGAGCGCGATCACCGCCTGCGGCAGTTGTTCGTCGCGGAACGGGTTGCCGCCGCGGCGGCGGATCGCGTCCAGGCGCGCCTCGAACACCGGGTCGTCGGGCGCGGCGAACGGCAGCTTGTCGATCACCACCACGCTCAGCGCTTCGCCGGCCACGTCCACGCCCTCGCGGAAGCTGGCCGCGCCGAGCAGCACGCCGTTGCCCGACGCGCGGAAGCGCTCCAGCAGCACGTGCCGCGGCGCTTCGCCCTGCACGAACAGCGGCCACGGGCCGTCCTTGAGCAATTCGGCGGTCTCGCGCAGCGCGCGGTGCGAGGCGAACAGGACGAAGGCGCGGCCGCCGGAGGCTTCCAGCACCGGCCGCAGGCGCTCGACCAGGGCCTGGTTGTAATGGCGCACGGCCGGGTCGGGCAGCCCCGGCGGCAGGTACATCAGCGCCTGCGTGGCCCAGTCGAACGGGCTCGGCGCGAGCAGGGTCTTGGGCTCGAACAGGCCGAGCTTGCGCGCGTAGTGGTTGAAATGGCCGCCGACCGCGAGCGTGGCCGAGGTGAACACCCACGCCGCGCGCGAACGCTCGCGGTGCGCGGCCAGCGGGCCGGCGACGTCGAGCGGGGTACGGCTGAGGCGGAAGCCGCGCGCGGTCAGTTCGTACCACAGCACGCTGCCGTCGCGGCCTTCTTCGGGAATCGCGGCGCCCTCGCCGGCCGCGTCCTGCGCGGCGGCGACGGCGTCCGGGCTCTCGGCCTCGGCCGGAAGTTCGCGCCGCGGCGGCGCGAAATCGTCGTCTTCCTCGGGTTCCGGCGCCGGCCGCGGCACCGCCGCGCCGCGCCAGCGGCGCAGCCGCTCGATGAACTCCTCGGCGCGCGCATGGCAGCTGTCGAAGCCCGGCGCGGCGCCGCGCAGCGGTTCCAGCGCGTCGCGCAGGTGGGCCAGCGCGGCGTCGAGATTGTCGAACGCGTCCTCCACCGCCGGCACTTCGCCGGCGCGGCGGCGGGTGCCGCGCACCGGCAATTCGTCCATCGCCGTGCGCAGCGTGCGCACCGAGTGTTCCAGGTCGCGCGAAGGCGCCTGCAGGCTCGCCAGCGCGCCGGTCACGCTCTTGCACTCGGCCAGCGCGTCGCGCGCCAGCTCCACCAGCGGCCGCGCGCTGATCGCCTCGCCGAAGAACTGCGCGGCCAGTTCGGGCAGCTGGTGCGCCTCGTCGATCACGAACGCCTGCGCGCCCGGCAGGATCTCGCCGAAGCCCTCCTGCTTGAGCGCGAGGTCGGCCAGCAGCAGATGGTGGTTGACCACCACCACGTCGGCCGCCTGCGCGCGCTGGCGCGCCTGGACCACGAAGCAGTCGGCGTAGAACGGGCATTCGCTGCCGACGCAGTTCTCGGCGGTGGAGGTCACCATCGGCAGCAGCGGCGACTCTTCCGGCAGCGCTTCCAGCTCGGCCAGGTCGCCCAGGCGGGTGCGGCCGGACCAGGCGACGATGCGCTGGAACTGCGCGGCGAGGTCGCGCGAGGAGAACTTCGGCTCGCCCTTGGCCTGCTCCATGCGATAGCGGCACAGATAGTTCGCGCGGCCCTTGAGCAACGCGGTCTTGACCCCGACGCCGAGCGCGTCGCGCACCCGCGGCAGGTCGCGGTGATAGAGCTGGTCCTGCAGCGCGCGGGTGCCGGTGGAAACGATGGTCTTCAGGCCCGACAGCAGCGCCGGCACCAGGTAGGCGAAGGTCTTGCCGGTGCCGGTGCCGGCCTCGGCCAGCAGGGTCTCGCGGGTTTCGAAGGCGTCGGCGATCGCCACCGACAGGTCCTGCTGGGCCGGACGCGGCGCGAAGGTCTCGAGCTTGCGCGCGATCTCGCCGCCGTCGCTCAGCGCGGCCCGACTGGCGACGCCGAGGCGACTGGGTTCCATGGAGGCGTCAGTACCTGGCGGGAGCGGCGACGGTGCAGGCGGCGATCCGGTCCTGCGCCTGCTTGCGCGATTTGATCAGGCCGTCGCGCTGCGGCACCAGCGCGTCGTAATGGTCCTGGCGCTTGGCCAGCTTCATCGCCGCGTTGACGCCGTCGAGCTTGCCCTGGCGCGCCTGCGCAATCGCCGCCCAATGCCGGCGGCACAGCGGGCCGACCTGGGAACCGCCGTCGAAGGCTTTTTGCGCGAAGCGCTCGGCGTCGTCCAGGCGATGCAGCAGCAGCGCGGCCTCGGCGCGTTCCTGCAGCAGCGCCGGGTCGTCGGCGTTGATCTGCAGCGCCTGGTCGAGCGCGGCCGCGGCCTCGGGGTACTTGCGCGATTTCACCAGCGCATCGGCCTTCTGCCGCAGGTCCTCGACCTGGGTGTCGCGCAGCGGCTGCACGTCCAGCTCGCGCGCGTCGGCGCCGCGGGCGGCGCGCACCTGCGCCACCGCGGCTTCGCCGTTGAAGTTGGCCTCGGCCAGCGCCGTGGGTTGCGGCGGCGCGACCGAACAGGCCGCGGCGAGCGCGGCCAGGACGGCGGCGCTCAGAGCCGCGAGGGCGGCGCCGCGACGGGCGGCGCGCAGGATCATGCGGGTCATCGATTACTGCTCCGGGGACGGGGGAGTGGGCGCCGGCTCGCGCGCAGGCTCGTCCTTGTCCTTGCCGATGCCGAACCATTCGCGCCAGCCGCCGCCGCTGGATTCCTCGGCCTGCGGCTCGGGCTGCGGGCACGGCGCGTATTGCGGGGCGAAGCCCGCCACGAACGGGAACCGGCGCGCGCCCGGGCAGGCCGCGTCGGTGCTGTTGCTGCCGACCACCGGCTGCCAGTCCAGGCCCTTGTCGGTGACCTGCAGCGGCGCGGTCGGCAGGCGCGAGAAGATCGCCGACCACACCCGCATCGCGCCGGTGGCGCCGTACAGGCCGGTGGTCTGGTTCTGGTCGTTGCCGACCCAGATCACCGCCAGGTGGTCGCCGGTCCAGCCGGCGAACCAGCTGTCGCGGCCGTCGTTGCTGGTGCCGGTCTTGCCGGCCGGCTGCAGCTTGCCCAGGCCGTCGCCGACCAGCTGGCGGCCGGTGCCGTTGGTGACCGCCTGCTGCAGCGCGATGGTGATCAGGCGCGCGGCGATCGCGTCGCCGTCCTGCGCCGGCGCGGGTTCCTTGTCGTAGCGCTTGACCGCCTTGCCCTGCGCGTCGAGCACGCCGCGCACCGCGTGCAGCGGCTGCACTTCGCCGCCGGAGGCGAGGAACTGGTACAGCTGCGCCATCGCGTACGGGCTTTGGTCGACCGCGCCGAGGATCAGCGAAGGATTGTTCGGCGCCTGGATGCCGGCGAGCTTCTGGGTCAGCTCGCCGATGGCTTCCGGCGAGACCTGCATGCCCACGCGCACGGTGGCCTGGTTGTAGGACATCGCCAGCGCATCGACCATGCGCACCAGGCCGTGGCTGCGGCCGTCGGAATTGCCCGGGTTCCAGTTGCGGCCGCGGCCGAGCTTGACCGTCACCGGCGAATCGTCGATCCAGGTGGACAGGTTGAACTCGCTCGGCCGCGCCAGCGCCAGCAGGTACACGAACGGCTTGAGCAGCGAACCGACCGGCCGCTGCGCCTCGACCGCGCGGTTGAAGCCCGGCTGGGTGAACTCGCGGCTGCCGACCACGGCCAGCACTTCGCCGTTGTGCACGTCGGTGACCACCAGGCCGGCCTGCAGCGGCGGCCGGCGCTTGTTGTCCAGGCTCTTGAGCGTGCGCGCCACCGCGCCTTCGGCCTGCGCCTGCGCCGACGGCGACATGCCGCTCATCACGCTCAGGCCGGCGCCGGCCAGCGCGTCGGACGGATAGTCGCGGGCGAGCTGGCGACGGATCAGGTCGACGTAGGCCGGGAAGCGGTTGGCGGCGATGTTGCCCGGGTTCTGGCTGATCTCCAGCGGCGTCTTGATCGCGCGCTGGTACTCGGCTTCGGCGATCAGCCCGGTCTCGTGCATCTCGCCGAGCACGAAGTTGCGCCGCGACAGCGCGCGCTCGGGATTGCGCCGCGGGTCGTAGTAGGACGGGCCGCGGACGATGCCGATCAGCAGCGCGATCTGCTCGGTGTTGAGGTCGCGCAGGTCGCGGCCGAACCAGAACTCCGAGGCCGCGGCGACGCCGTGGATGGCCTGCGAGCCGCGCTGGCCGAGGTAGACCTGGTTGAAGTACGCCTCCAGGATCGTGCGCTTGTCGTAGCGCGCCTCGATCAGCAGGGCGTAGATGATTTCCTTGCCCTTGCGGGTGAGGGTCTGCTCCTGGCCGATGCCGAGCAGGCCGCTGCGCGCGAGCTGCTGGGTCAGGGTGCTGGCGCCCTGCTTGGCGCGGCCGGCGGCGACGTTCTTGAACGCCGCGCGCGCCATGCCCGACAGGTCGATGCCGAAGTGGTGGTTGAAGTCGCGGTCCTCGACCGCCTGCAGGCCGGTGACCAGCAGCTCGGGCACTTCCTCGATCCGCACCAGCCGCCGCTCTTCCTGCTTCTGGCCGTACAGCGTGGCGATGCGCGCCGGGTCCAGGCGCGCGACCCGCAGCGCCTTCTTGCTGGTCAGGTCGCGCACCGCGGCGACGCGGCCGCCGGCGACGCTGACTTCGATCCGGCGCGGCTGCACCGTGCCGTCGACGTCGTCGAAACCGCGGCTGGCGATGGTGAAGCGGCCGCCCTCGCGGGCGTAGGTGCCCGGGCGCTCGCCGCCGTCCTCGCGGTAGGAAGCGGCGTCCAGTTCGGTCTTGAGCGTGGCCGCGTCCAGCGCCGCGCCGGGCGCGAGTTCCAGCGGACGCGCGTAGACCCGGGTCGGGATCTGCCACTGCAGCTGGCCGAAGCGCTCGCCGACTTCGTGGTTGAGGTAGAGCGTGTACGGGATCAGGAAGCCCAGGCCCAGGCCGCCTGCGGCCAGGGTCCAGGTCACCAGCCGTCGGCGCCAGCCTGGCTTGGCGCCCTGCCCGTCGTTGTCGTCGCGCTCGTCTTCGTCGTAATCGATTCGGGCCACGGAGATGCTGTGCGTTGAGTCGCGGGCAAGTCTAGCGCAGGCGTCCGAAGGGCGCGCCGGCGGCGCCCGGGGTGGGCGCCCCGAGTTCGGACCCCGCGATTGGGGTTTGGTTCAGGCCGGGAGGCGGAATCGGCAAAGTTCGGGGTGGGCGGTGGGAGGGGGCGCGGACTGGCGGGGGCGGCCACGGCGATAGAAACGGCTGCGGTGGCGGTGTGATCCCGGACGGAGCCAGGATCGCCCTTCGCTGCATCGTCAACTGGCGCCGTCGCCTTTGTTGTTGCTTGCGCCCGCCTTCGAGCCGAAGCGGTAGCTGCGCAGACCCGGAGGGCGCGCGCATGGATGCGCGCGTGCGCCGTAGGGGCAGGATGCCCCTTACGGCGCAGCCCGGCGCGAGGTGCTGGACCTAGTGGCTCGTGACTTTAAACAAGCGTTTTTCTTTGGTTACTTTCTTTTGGCGCGCTGCCAAAAGAAAGTAACTCGGCCGCTTGCGGACGAAAGCT
>NZ_FNPT01000041.1 GCF_900107375.1 Lysobacter sp. yr284 | reverse complement strand
CCGCGACCGCGACAACGCAACTACGACGAAACTTTCGCAATCGCTGTGGTGGCGCGGTCGCGGCTTGCGCCGCTCCTACAGGGGGCGTGCCGCGGCGGGTTCGGCCTTTATCGCAGCAGCGAGTGACGACAAGCGACAATCAACAGCTTCCGTCCGCAAGCGGCCGGGTCACTTTCTTTGTCCAAAGCAACAAAGAAAGTAACCAAAGAAAGTGCTTTTCCTGTTTCGAATCAAAAGCCACTAAGTCCAGCACCGGGCGCGGGGCCGCGCCATAAGGGGCATCCATGCCCCATGGCGCGCGCGCGCATCCATGCGCGCGCCCTCCGGGGCTGCGGGGCGTGTGCTTTTCGTGGGGTTGCGTCCGGGCGAACGGCAACGGCAAAAGCAAAAGCAAAAGCAACGGCAAAATGGATTCCGGCTTTCGCCGCAGTGACGGTGGGAAGGGCCGGCGTAGTTGCGTTGCCATGACCGCTGCCATTGCTATGGCAATGGCAGCGAATCGCGCCGAGCCTTGTCTCAAGCCGTCGCCGATGGCTCTGCCGGCGCCTCGGGATCGCTTTCTTCTTCTTCCTTCGGCGCCGCATCGTTCGCCGCCGCCGGTTCCGGCAGCGTGACTTCCGGCGCCGCGTCGCGCGCGGCATCGGTCCCGAGCAGGTCGATGCGCCGCTCGCTGCCGTCGATGGCCACCTCGATCAACCGATAGCTCCAGCGGTCGGCCTCGCGCGTGCCCTTGACGTAGATCCGGCCGCTGCCCTTGGGGCCCTTGATCGGCAGCGACAGGTCGGCCGCGCCGCTGTCGTTGTTGGTGGTCAGCGAGCCCTGGAAGCCCAGGCCGGTCTCCAGCGGTTCGCCGAACGCGGCGCGCACGTCGGGATCGGCCTTGGCCAGCTCCATCGCGTGGCGCACCGGCTCGCTGCCGCTCATCAGCCCCGACACGCCCTTGATGCCCAGTCCGATCAGGCCGGCCAGCGCCAGCGCGGCCAGCAGCAGCACGCTGAGGCAGCCGGTCGGCACGAACCATTTCCAGTTGCGGCCGAACCAGCCGGGGTTGGGGCGATCGTTCATTGCGCACTCCTTATCGCAGCGGAAGCGCTAGTGTGGCGCGCCGATGCGGCCGGCACCACCCGGCGCCGGTCAGGCCTGGCCGATCGACGCCAGCGCCGCGGCGCGCGCGTGCAGCGCGGCGGTGTCGAACAACGGCAGGTCGACGTCGTCCGCGCCGAGCAGCAGGCCGATCTCGGTGCAGCCCAGGATCACGCCCTGCGCGCCGCGTGCGGCCAAGCCGTCGATGATGCGGCGATAGCCCTCGCGCGAGGCGTCGCGGATCTGCCCGACGCACAGCTCGTCGTAGATCACGCGATGGACGAAGTCGCGCCCGTCCGGTTCCGGCACCAGCACCTCCAGGCCGTGGCGCTCGACCAGGCGCTGGCGGTAGAAGTCCTGCTCCATGGTGAAGCGCGTGCCGAGCAGGCCGATGCGGGTCAGGCCGGCGGCGCGGATCGCCGCGCCGGTGGGATCGGCGATGTGCAGCAGCGGCAGCTGCGCGGCGCGTTCCACCGCATCGGCGACCTTGTGCATGGTGTTGGTGCAGATCACCAGCAACTGCGCGCCGCCGTCGCGCAGCGCGCACGCGGCGCGGCCGAGCAGGGCGCCGGCTGCGTCCCAGTCGCCGGCGTGCTGCAGGCGCTCGATTTGCGCGAAGTCGACGCTGTACAGCAGCAGGCGCGCCGAATGCAGGCCGCCGAGGCGCTCGCGCACGGTCTGGTTGATCAGGCGGTAGTACGGCAGGGTCGATTCCCAGCTCATGCCGCCGAGCAGGCCGAGGGTGCGCAGGTGGGGTTCGCTCATGGGGTCGAGTATAGGCGGGGGCGTGGCGGGCGGAGCGCAAGGCATCGGGCCTGAAGACCCTCCCACAAGAAAGAGCCTGCACGGCCTAGGACACGCTCTTGTGGGACGCCTTCAGGCCCGACGCTTTCCTTTCGGCTGCGCCGAACCCTCAAGGCTTCGCCGCCTTGCCGAACTTCTCGCCGAAGAAATCCCCGCGATTCCACATCGGCCGCGCCGCGTCGCCGGCGATCGCCTCGCCGATGCGCGCGTTGAGCCGCGCCAGCCGCGCCGCGTCGGCGTACTGGATCGGCTGCGAGGCGTCGTCGCCAGGTTGGTGGTAGTCGCCGCGCAGGAACGCGGCGAACTGGCGCTTGGCCGCCTCGCTGCCCGACAACCCGCCGATCAGATACACCGCCGGTACGCCCTGGCGGATGAAGGCGTATTGGTCGCTGCGGATGAAGATGCTTTCCTCCGGCATCGGGTCCGGCGACAGCGTCACCCCGGTCTGCGCGGCCGCGCGCTGCAGCACCGCCTGCAGGCTGGAATGCTCCACGCCGATCGGAATCGCGTCGGTGGTCGGCGCCAGCAGCACCGGCATGTCCATGTTGACGTTGGCCACCAGCGCCGCGCCGGCGGGCGTGGGATGGGCGGCGAACCAGTGCGCGCCGAGCAGTCCCTTCTCTTCGCCGGTCAGCGCCACGAACAGCAGCGAACGCCGGCGCGGCGCCGCGCTGCGCTGCAGCTGCCGCGCCGCTTCCAGCATCACCGCCACGCCCAGCGCGTTGTCGAGCGCGCCGTTGTAGATCGCATCGCCCTTGACCGGCGCGCCGATGCCGAGGTGGTCCAGGTGCGCGGTGAACGCGACATGCTCGCCGCGCAGCGCCGGTTCGCGCCCGGGCAGGCGCCCGACCACGTTGCGCGACTGGGCCGGCTCGAGCCGGTTGCGCACCGCCAGGCTCAGCGTGCCGGGCAGGTCGTAGCCGCGCAGCCGGCCCGTGCGCGCCTGGCGGAACAGCTCGCTGGCGTTGCGGTCGCCGGCGTCGAGCACGGCGCCGGCGCGCGCCGCGGAGACCTGGGCGATCACGCGCAATTGCGGGAAGGCGTCGAGCGCGCCGCCGTCGGCGCCGCGCAGGCGCATGCCCGGCTTGTCCCACTGGCGCGCGCTGCGCGTCCACGGGTAGCGCTTTTCTTCCGCGTCGGTGGCCACCATCACCGCGCCGACCGCGCCGCGCTGCGCCACCGCCGCGAGTTTCTCGCGGGTGGAGCTGTAGAACGCGCGGCGGTCGTGGTCGAAACGCTCCGGCGCGCCGTTGAAGAACACCGCGATCTTGCCGCGCAGGTCGATGCCGGCGAAGTCGTCGTGCTCCAGTTCGGGCGCATCGACCGCCTGGCCGACGAACGCGGCCGGCGCGGTCACCTCGGCCTGGCCGCTGGCGAAGTCGAGCTGCGGCAGGTAGTCCTCGCGAAAGCGCAGTTCGACCGTGCCGAGCGCGCGCTCGATCCGGAACGCGCCGCCGCCGTCGATGCGCTGCGCGCGCAGCAGCGGCACCGTCTGGAAATAGCCGCCGTCCTCGCCGCCGGGTTCCACGCCCATCGCGCGCAGGCGCTGGGCCATGTACAGCGCCGCCAGGTCGTAGCCGCGGGTGCCGGCTTCGCGGCCTTCCAGCAGGTCGTCGGCGAGCAAGCGCAGGTCGGCTTCGATCCGGCGCGCCTGCGCGCGCTGGTCTTCGTCGGCGGACGCGGCGGCGGGCGCGGCCGCCGGGACCGGCGCCGGCGCGGCGGCGCGCTGGCATCCGGCCACGGCGAACGCGGCGCAACAGCACAACGCAGCGAGACGGTGCATCGGGCCTCCGGCGGCGGCGCGGCGGGCGCGCACTGCCGGCGACGCTAGCACCCGCCGCGGCGCGCCGCCACGCCGGCCGCGGCGCATTCACCGACGTGGCGGAGCGCCAAGCCGGTCGCACAAACGCGCATGCACGGCGGAACCGTGGCAGTTCCGGCGGCCGCGCCGCGTTGGTCCAAGCACCTTCCCGCTTCGGAGCCGCGCCATGAACCTGCTGCCCTCGCCCATCGTCGCCGCCTACTGCCAGGGATTCTTCGGCGCCGACGGCCAGGCCTATGTCGAGCGGGTGAAGCGCTCGGGCTTCAACACCGTCGTGCTGGCCCTGGGCCATGTGCATTACCGCGACACCAAGCCCGACACCTACTACGGCGATGTCTACTACAACAACACCGAGATCGTCGCCAACGGCAGCTACGTCGGCCCCGCCGGCTGGGCCGGGCTGATCGAACAGCTCAAGCAGGGGCCCGATGCGGTCGAGCGCGTGCTGTTCTCGATCGGCGGCTGGGGCGTGGGCGATTTCGCCAATATCGAACGCCTGATCGCCGAATTCGGCACCGGGCCGCAGAGCCCGCTGTACCGGAATTTCCTGGCGCTGAAGCAACTGTTCCCGGCCATCGACGCCATCGACCTGGACAACGAGGAAGGCCTCGACCGGCCGAGCATGGTCGCGTTCTGCCGGATGCTCGGCGTCATCGGCTTCCAGGTCACCTTCTGCCCCTACAACGATCAGGCCGGCTGGATCGACTGCCTGGCCGAACTCGAATCCAGCGACCCGGGCCTGGTGGTCGGCTTCAACCTGCAGTGCTACGCCGGCGGCGGCGGCAACGACCCGGCCGACTGGATCCGCGCCTTGCGCGCGCGCCTGGGCAACGGCTTTCCGGCGAGCTTCGTGATCCCCGGCATCGACACCGGCGGCGGCCCGGCGCAGGCGCGCGCGCAGTTCGCCGGCTGGGCCGGCGACGGCATCGGCGGCGGCTTCCTGTGGACGTTCGAAGGCGCCGGCCCGCAGACGCGCGATTTTGCCCGGGCCATCGCCGCCGGCCTCGGCGCCGACGCGTCGGCGGCGGCCTGAGCGCCAGCGCGGCTCAGTCCGGCAGCACGTAGAGCGCGAACAGACCCGCCAGCAAGCTCAGCCACAGCAACGCGCCCAGGACCAGCCAGACGTAGTTGAGCGCGCTCAGACGGCGGTTGCTGTCGCCGTCCGGGTCGCCGCAGGCGAGGTTGGCCGCGCGTTGCAGGCGCAACAGGCTCAGGCCGACCGGCGCCAGCAGCACCAGGCTGGCGACGTCGGTGAACGGCGAGCCGATCTCGCGCGAGCTCAGCCGGTCCAGCACGCTGCTGGCGATCTGCGCGATCACGTAGATCGTCGCCACCGCGCCGGGCGCCCAGTCGTGGCGCGCGCCGCGGGCGCGCAGCGCCTCGTCGATGCGGCCGGCCAGGGCGTGGGCGAAGAACACCGCGAAGATCGCCCGCGCCACCGGCCACAACGTCTCGCCGGGATGGCGGCGGCGGTAGCGCGCCCACTGCATGTAGAACCAATACAGCTGGTAGAGGCCCAGGGTGAGGAAGAACAGCAGGCAGAACTTGAGCGGCGCGACCACGTAGAACTCGTCGCCGAGTCCGCTCGGCGGGGGCGCGACCACGTCGCTGGCGGGCGGGGCGTAGACGTTGTCTTCCATGCGGCGGCGCTCCGGTGGGGGCTGGCGGCAGGATAGCGCGGCTGCGTCGCGCGCACGCCGCGCGCGGGATCAGTCGAAAAAGACCGACACGCCGATGCCGCCCTGCCAGTCCGGCGCGGCATCGTTGAGCCCGGCGTCGAGCGAGGCGTCGAGCTGGATCCGCGGGGTGGCCATGAAGGTCACCCCGGCGCCGGCCACGCCGGTGTCGGGCGCGTGCGCGGTGCGGGTCCAGCCGGCCTCGACATAACCGCCCCAGCGCGCGCCGAAGGCGCGGCTCAGGCTCGGCGAGAACGTCCACGCGTCGACGCCGCCGCTGCGCTCGACGTTGAGGTACAGCGAGCCGGAGGTGGCGTCGTCGAAGTCGTAGGCGACGGTGGCGCCGAGCGCGTACTGGTCGCGGCCGTCGCTGAACTCGCGCGCGCCGGTCGCGACCGCGGCGCTGGCGAGCAGGGCCCAGCTGAACTTGGCGTGGGCCGAAGGCAGCGCCAGCTTCAGCGCCGCGGTGGTGTCGCCGGCGCCGTGCGCGCTTTGGCGCTGGCCGCCGCCGCGCTGGCGCGAATGGTTGTAGGGCGAGCTGGACAGCTGCAGTTCCAGGGTATCGGTCAGGCCCAGGCGCAGGGTGGTCGCGGCGCTGTAGCCGGTGCTGCGCACGCCGTCGCTGCGGTCGCGCTCGAAGTCCGGCAGGCCCTGTTCCCAGGCGAAACCGCCGCGCGGCAGGGTGCCGGTGGAGAAGGCGATGCCGGGCCGGTCGAACGAGGGCGTGTCGGTTTGCGCCTGCGCCTGCGTGGACACGGCCAGCGCCAGGCCTGCCAGCGCCGCACGCGGCACGCTCAAGGCTTGACCCACTTGCCGCCCTGCATCTGGCAGGCCTGCTGCACCGTCGCCAGTTCCTGCGCCGAGCGCTTGTAGTAGTAGATCCGCGCCTGCGCGCCCTTCGGGTTCTCGCACACGCCGCCGGCGCCGTCGGGACAGGCCGCGACCACGCGCGCATCGGCCTGGCCGCCGACTTCCGCCAGCCCCGGCACCTTGCCGTTGCATTGCTGCTTGAGCGCCTCGTCGTCGGCGTCGCGGCCGGTCTGGGTGCATTCGTCGATGACCATGCCGCCGATCTGGCCCTGGATGTGGCAGGCGCTGCGGGCCTGCGCCAGCGGCGGCAGCGCGGCGATCGCCAGCGCGGCGAGAACGAGGCAAAGACGTTGCATGGCGGGCTCCGGTGGTAAGGGGAGACCACGACGACGGGACGGCGGGGGCCGCGGTCGCGTTCCGTGGACGCGGCGCCACTGTAGCGCGGGACGGCGGCGGCCGGCATGGCGCCGCGCGCGAACCGCCGACCGCGCCGCGCTCAGGGTTTGACCGGCTTGGGTTTGGCGTACCACAGCGCGTTGACGCTGATCCAGCGCTCGCCGAACTTGCCGAGGTGAAAGAAATCCACGAACCACGGCGTTTCCGCGCGCGCCACCGCGACGTTGCCGGCCACCTCGAGCGCGGTGCAACTGCGGTCCCACTGCGCCTTCGGCGTTTTCAGCGCGCCCTGGCGGGTCAGCTCGACCAGTTCTTCCTTGCTCATCCGGCGCAGGCCGAGCTTCTCGTCGGCGGTCTCGCCGAGCACGCGGCGCTTGGCCAGATCCGGATGCAGCGCGCGGGCGACGCGCGCCGGGTCGCCTTCGAGCTGGCCGTCGACGTAGTCGAAGCAGGTCGCTTCGATGGCCGCGCGGGTGGCGGGATCGATCTGGGCGGGTGCGGCGAAGGCGACGGGCGCCGCGGCGAGCGCGGCGACGGCGGCGAGGTGGCGCAAGGGGGCGTACACGGTCATGGAGATCTGCCTGTTCGCGGCGCAACCCGGCCGGTCCGGCGCGTCGCGGCGCCACGGTGACGCGACGCCGGCGAGCATGTCCGGGGTGGGCGCGGGATGCATATGCCGTTGGTTATCCCTGGGGGATCGGCGGGGAGCGGTGTTCACGTTTCGGGGGCGGCGGCGGGGTCGTCGCGGCGATCGGCGCTACTGCGGCAGTGGCTATGGCGGTTGCCGTTGCCGTTGCCGTTGCTATTGCTCTTTCGTCACTTCGACACAGGCCTTCAGTTGTGCAGACCCGGAGGGCGCGCGCATGGATGCGCGCGTGCGCCGTAGGGGCAGGA
>NZ_FNPT01000001.1 GCF_900107375.1 Lysobacter sp. yr284 | reverse complement strand
GTCGCGGCGGGCACGCCGGCGGGTACCTACACGCTGGTGTACAAGCTGTGCGAAGTGCTGAACCCGAGCAACTGCGACGACGCCAACGTGACGGTGAAGGTCGATGCCGCGGCGATCGATGCGGTCGACGACAGCAATGCGCCGGCGGTGAATGGTCGCGTCGGTGGCGTGGCTTACGCCGACGTGCGCAGCAACGACACCTTGAACGGTCAGCCGGTGGCGGCCGCGGACGTGACGCTGGCGCAGGTCTCGAGCGGCCACGCAGGCGTGAGCCTGAACGCTTCGACCGGCGCGGTCAGCGTCGCGGCGGGTACGCCGGCGGGTACCTACACGCTGGTGTACAAGCTGTGCGAAGTGCTGAACCCGAGCAATTGCGACGACGCCAACGTGACGGTGAAGGTCGACGCCGCGGCGATCGATGCGACCGACGACACCGGCACGCCGGTCGACGGACGCGCCGGCGGCGTGGCGGTGGTGGACGTGCGCAGCAACGACACCTTGAACGGCCAGCCGGTGGTCGCGGCGGACGTGACGCTGAGCCAGCAGTCGAGCAGCAACCCGGGCGTGACCCTGAACCCGGCGACGGGCGCGGTCAACGTCGCGCCGGGCACGCCGGCCGGCACGTACACGCTGGTCTACAAGCTGTGCGAGGTGTTGAACCCGAGCAACTGCGATACCGCCACGGTCAAGGTCACCGTCGACGCCGCCCCCATCGACGCGGTCGACGACATCGTCGCCACGCCGGTCAACGGCGCCACCGGCGGCACCAACGTGGTCAACGTGCTCGGCAACGACACCCTCGGCGGCAGCACGGTCAATCCGGCCGACGTCGTCGTCACGCCGAACAGCAACGGCCCGCTGACGGTCAAGGCCGACGGCAGCGTCGATGTCGCGCCGAACACGCCGGCCGGCAGCTACACCGTCACCTACAAGCTGTGCGAGGTGCTGAACCCGAGCAACTGCGACACCGCCACGGTCACCATCGCCGTGTCGGCGCCGGCCATCACCGCGACCGACGATCCGGCCGGCGGTACCGGCACCACGCCGCAGAACACGCCGGTGAGCACCAACGTGATCGCCAACGACACGCTCAACGGCGCGCCGATCGATCCGAACCTGGTGATCATCACCGTCAGCACCGACCCGGCCAACGGCACCACCGTGGTCAACAGCGACGGCACCATCACCTACACGCCGCGCAGCGGTTTCTCCGGCGACGACAGCTACGGCTACACGATCTGCGAGAAGCTCAACCCGACCAACTGCGCGACCGCGAAGGTCAGCGTGACGGTGCAGCCGAACAAGGTCACGGCCAACCCGGACACCGCCCAGACCAACCAGCAGACCCCGGTGACCGTCAACGTGATCGGCAACGACACGGTGACCGGCGCGCCGCTGGATCCGGCGTCGCTGACCATCGTCGGCGAACCGGCCAACGGCACCGTGACCTGCGCGGCCGGCGCGTGCACCTACACGCCGAAGCAATTCTTCGCCGGCACCGACACGTTCACCTACCGCGTCTGCGATACCTCTTCGCCGACGCCGGTGTGCGCGACCGCGTCGGTGACCATCACGGTGATCGCCAACGCGCCGGTGCTGCGACTGGTCAAGACCTCGGCGGTGCGCGAGGTCAAGATCGGCGATCTGGTCCGCTACAGCGTGCTGGTCGAGAACGTCGGCGACTCGCCGGCGGTCAACGCCACCCTGGTCGACATCCCGCCGGCCGGCTTCACCTTCGTCGACAACTCGCTGACCGTGGACGACGACAACAAGAACGGCGTGGTGATGAGCGCCAACCCGCTGCGCATCGGCGGCATCGACGTGGCGATCGGCGGCAAGGCCACCGTGAGCTACTTCCTGCGCGTCGGCGCCGGCGTCGGCAAGGGCGTGCACAAGAACCAGGTCGCCGGCTACGACGACAAGGGCACCAAGATCTCCAACGACGCCACCGCCGAAGTCACCATGGCCGGCGACCCGCTGCTGGAAGACAGCCTGCTGGTCGGCACCGTGTTCGACGACCGCGACGGCGACGGCTGGCAGGATCCGGCCAAGGCCAGCGGCGTGCGCGTGCAGGGCGGTTTCGCCCCGAACGCCTACGTCGCCGGCTCGACCACGGTCGATCGCGGCGAAGGCCCGGTCGCCGAGCCCGACGCCAGCGCGCCGATGCTGCACGGCATCGCCCTGGGCCGGATCGACGGCCGCGGTTCGGCCGCCGCGCCGGCGCGCGAAGTGGTGGTGCGCCAGACCTTGAACGAACTGGCCTTCACCGACGACTTCGTGCTGACCACCGACGAAGGCACCACCGTGCGCATGGGCGCCGACGGCCGCACCACGGTCGAACGCACCCGCGGCGACGCGGCCAAGGGGCTGAGCGGCCAGGACCTGCAGGTGACCCGCCAGGTCGCCCAGGGCGCCACCGGTTACGTCGTCTCCTACACGATCCGCAACAACGGAATCGAGGAGCGCGGCATCCCCGGCGTGCGCATCGCTTCGGTCGAGGGCTTGATCATGGAGACCGACGCTTACGGCCGCTTCCACCTGGAAGGCATCGACGGCGGCAACGCCTCGCGCGGCCGCAACTTCATCCTCAAGGTCGACCAGGCCACGTTGCCGCCGGGTTCGGTGTTCACCACCGAGAACCCGCGCGTGCGCCGCATCACCCAGGGCATCCCGACCCGCTTCGACTTCGGCGTCAAGCTGCCGCCGGGCGAAGTCTCCGGGATGAAGTCCGAGACCGATGTCGAGCTGGGCGAGGTGATGTTCGAGCCCGGCAGCGCCAAGGTGAAGCAGAGCTACGCGCCGATGTTCGAGCAGATCGCCGGACGCCTGCGCGACGCCGGCGGCGGCAGCGTCACCGTCAGCGCGCAGGCGCAGGAGGAGGCGCTCGCCTTCGCCCGCGCCCGTGCGGTGCAGGCCGCGCTGCTCAAGCAACTGGAGAGCGACCCGGCGCTGGCGAGCAAGGTCTCGGTCGACGTGGTCGCCGGCACCGACGCCACGCTGGTCAGCCTGGATCCTGCGATCCGCCTGGGCGAGGTCCTGTTCGACACCGACCAGGCCACGATCAAGCCGCAGTACCGCACGCTCATCAGCGAAATCGCCAAGACGCTCAACCAGCAGGGCAGCGGCGCGATCGGCATCGTCGGCCGCGCCGACAAACGCGGCGCCGCCGCCTACAACGTCCAGCTGGGACTGCGTCGAGCCAAGGCCGTGTTCGAAGCGATCTCGGCCGAACTCAAGCCCGAGGTAAGGCAGAAAGTGCGAGTGGACATCACAGACGACACCCAGGCGCCGGTCGGCGTGGGCAACCGTTGAGGACATGACCATGAAGATCAAGATGAAGCTTCTGGACATGACCCTGATCGGCCTGCTGACCGGTGGCGTGTTCGCCGCCGGCGCCGCCGCCCCCGCGTACGCGCAGAAGTCCGGCCAACCGAGCCTGCCGCTGAAGCAAGGCGACGGCGGCCGCGCCGGCGCCGCGCCGGTGGACCTGAGCTCGCTCGACAAGCCCGCGCCCGCGCGCGAGGCGGTGGCGGGCGCGGCGGAGGTCCCGGCGCAGTGCCAGGGCAACGAATGCCGCAGCGACGAAGGCCTGCTGTTCCGCGTGCGCACCCGCGGCGAGGACAAGCCGGTCGCGCAAGGCGACGACGCCGACGCGCTGCAGGCCAACCGCCGCGTCGACGTGGTGCGCGAGAACGTCACCGAAGGCACGGCCAAGATCGCCGGCAAGTTCCAGATCGACCTGCCCAACGGCGGCGTGATCTGGGCCACCGAAGATCCCACCCTCGGCCCGCCGGTGCTCAACGTGCAGGCCGGTTCGACCGCGCCGTTCGAGAACGGCCGCATCATCAAGCCGGTGCGCTTCCACGCCTACACCAACTACGCGTCTTTCATCGACAAGCTGCAGGTCACCGTGTACCGCGGCAGCGACACCGACCTGGTGACGCCGCTGGCGACCATCGACGTGCCGGTGGAGAACGTGGCCGAGCAGGAATGGGACGGCACCTTGCCGGCCGGCTTGAACCTGCTCGCCGGCGACGAGCTGATCTACATCGCCCGCGCCTACGGCAAGAGCGGCGTGTTCGACGAAATCCAGCCGCAGCGCATCCAGCTGCTGAAGCCGGAAGAGTACGAGCGCGGCGTGCAGATCCAGCGCGACCAGGTGCAAAAGAGCCTCGGCCAGCCGATCGAAGCCAACAACGCCCAGGACCTGGCGATCACCAGCTCGATCTACGGCACCAACGCGATCCGGCTGCAGAACATCCCGGTGTACGGCTCGCGCGTGCGCATCTACGGCCGCGACATCCCGCGCGACAGCCAGATCACCATCAACGACCAGACCTTCCCGATCGACCTAGAGCGCAAGTTCGCCGCCGAGTTCCTCGAGCCGATCGGGCCGCACACCTACGCGGTCAAGATCAAGGGCCAGGGCGGGGCGACGCTGGAGAAGAACCTCGACGTCAACGTCACCGGCAAGTACAGCTTCCTGGTCGCGCTGGCCGACGTCACCGTGTCCAAGAACAGCGTCAGCGGCAACATCGAGCCGATGGCGGCGGGCGACCGCGGGCGCTACGACGACAGCTTCATCAGCGAAGGCCGGCTGGCGTTCTATCTGAAGGGCAAGGTGCAGGGCAAGTACCTGATCACCGCCCAGGCCGACACCCGCGAGAACGAGATCAAGCGGCTGTTCAACGGCTTCTTCGACGCCGACGCGCAGGACATCTTCCGCCGCCTCGACCCGAACCTGTACTACCCGGTCTACGGCGACGATTCCAACACCTACCGCGACGTCGACACCCAGGGCAAGCTGTACCTGCGCGTGGACTGGGACCAGAACCAGGCGATCTGGGGCAACTTCAACACCGGCATCACCGGCACCGAGTACGCCCAGTACAACCGCTCGCTGTACGGCGCGGCGCTGGCCTGGCGCAGCCGCAACACCACCGTGCTCGGCGACCCGCGCAGCGAACTGCGCGTGTTCGGCTCCGAAGCGCAGAGCGCGCTCGGCCACACCGAGTTCCTCGGCACCGGCAACAGCCTGTACATGCTGCGCCACACCGACATCCTGCCGGGTTCGGAAAAGATCACCGTCGAAATCCGCGACGTCAGCACCGGCCGGGTCGAATCGCGCGTGGACCTGACGCGCGGCGCCGACTACGAAATCAACAACATGCAGGGCCGGATCCTGCTGACCCGCCCGCTGTCGCAGATCACCCGCGAGAACGTGCGCACGTTGACCCGCGACGCCCCGCTGGACGGCTACACCCAGCGCCTGCTGGTCGATTACGAATACGTCCCGGCCGGTTTCCAGACCGACGACGTCAGCGCCGGCTTCCGCGGCAAGCAGTGGTTCGGCGATCACCTCGCGGTCGGCGGCACCTACATCGACGAGAACCGCAGCGGCGACGACTACACCCTCAAGGGCGTGGACCTGACCCTGCAGGCCGGCCGCGGCACCTACCTGAAGCTGGAGAAGACCCGCAGCGAGTCCACCGCGGCGCCGCTGTGGTATTCCAGCAACGGCGGCATCGACTTCACCCGCGTCAACCCGATCGACGGCCCGCGCAAGGGCGACGCCGACAAGATCGAAGCGCGCGCCAACTTCAAGGAACTGGGCTGGACCCAGCTCGACTGGAGCGCGGGCGCGTGGTGGCGCGACGTCGATCCGGGCTTCTCGATCTCGCGCTACGACCAGGGCCAGGCGGTGCGCGAGTACGGCGCCGAGTTCCTCGGTTACTTCACCGAGAACTTCAGCCTGTTCGGCCGCCACACCCGCCGCGAACGCGGCGACGAGGCGCTGGAACAGAGCCAGCTGACCATGGACTGGCGCATCACCAACGACGACCAGCTCGGCGCCGAACTGCGCCGCATCCGCGAAGAGCGCGGCGCCGGCTCGACCACGCCCGATCTCGACGCGATGCTCTTCGCGATGCGCTACACCCACCGCATCGGTTCCAGCCTGGAGCTGTACGTCGCCGGCCAGTACACCGTCGACGACGACGGCGGCCGCTACGACCGCAACGACCTGGGCACGATCGGCGCGCGCTACCTGTTCGGCGACCGCTCCAGCGTCAGCGCCGAATACAGCAACGGCAGCCGCGGCAGCGCCGGCAAGGCCGAAGCCGAGTACCGCCTGACCCCGGACCACACCCTCTACGGCGGCTACACCTTCAGCGCCGACAGCACCGAACGCGACCCGCTGTTCGACAACGTGCTGCAGACCGGCTGGACCATCGGCCAGCGCTGGCGCCTCAACAACCAGACCAACCTTTACAACGAAAGCGTGTTCCTCAAGGACCCGCGCGATTCCAGCGAGGGCATCGGCCACACCTTCGGCATGGACTTCTATCCCGCCGAAGGCTGGAACCTGGGCTTCAGCGTGATGGACGGCGACGTCGACGGCCCCTCCGGCCACATCGACCGCCGCGCCTACAGCCTCAGCGGCGGCCGCACCGACCAACGCACCGACTGGTCGAGCAAGGTCGAATACCGCAAGGACAGCGGCGCCGAACGCCGCGAAGCCTGGACCACCGCCAACCGCCTGTTCTACAAGATCAACGAAGACTGGCGCATCGCCGCGCGTTTCCTGTACTCCGACATAAAGGACCAGATCGAAGCCGCCCGCGGCGCCAAGACGGTGGAGGGCAACCTCGGCTTCGCCTACCGCCCGCACGACAATTCGCGCTGGGCCGCGTTCGGCAAGTACGTGTACCTGTACGACCTGGCCACCATCGGCCAGGAAGGCGGCAACCGCTACGACCAACGCTCGCAGGTGCTGTCGTTCGAAGGCATCTACCGCATCGACGACAAGTGGGAAGTGGCCGGCAAGGCCGCCAGCCGCTGGGGCGACTACCGCATGGACCGCGGCGAAGGCCTGTGGCTCGACAGCCGCGCCGACCTGCTGGCCGGGCAAGTGCGCTACCACCTGATCGCCAAGTGGGACGCGATGGCCGAATACCGCTGGCTGTCGGTGAAAGACGGCGGCGACCGCCGCGGCTGGCTGGTCGGCGTGGACCGTCAGCTGAGCGAGAACTTCAAGGTCGGCGTGGGCTACAACTTCACCGACTTCAGCGACGACATGACGGACCTGGAGTACGACAACAAGGGGTGGTTCCTCAACCTTGCCGGTTACTACTGATCGCAGGGCAGGGCGGGATCACCGCAGAACAAAAAGGGCGTCCGCGAGGACGCCCTTTTTCTTTGCCGCAACCGCAAGCGCCGAGTAAGTCGCGACCGCCCCCTGTAGGAGCGGCGCAAGCCGCGACCGCGCTGACTCAACCACGCCGTTGCTTCATCCGAGCGCGTTCTACGACGACGGCGTTGTTCGCGAAACCGCTGCTGCGGCTTTCGGTTTGATGTGCATCGCGTGCATCAACCTTGCGCACGGCTGGAAAAGCTCCGCAAACGGCTATCGACAAGCGTTTTTGCCAGTAGCAGGCTCCGCATCGGAGCGTAGAAACTCCTCGTACAGCGGTCCCCACCTCCGAAATCCCGGTGGGTTTTTTATGCCTGTTGTTCGGGCATAGCCGGCGCGTGTCTTGCGTCGGGAGGGCGGCTAATACAACACCCGCAAGGGGAATACGCCCGCCGCCTGTACGCGGCTTCTAACCTCCCGACATACCGCCTGCGCATCCGCGCAGTGCGGGCCACTGGCTCATGGAGAGGAGTACCGCTGATGCCCCGAAGAACCGCGCCCGCGCCCCCCGCCGATTACGTCATGCTGCCCGCCGACGCCTACCACGGCCTGCAAGCCTTCCGCGACGAACTGATCGGCATCGCCCAAACCATCGACCCCGCCACCCCATCGCCCGAAATCCGCAAACCCGAACAATCGCGCCGCCGCGCCCTGGCCCGCGTGTTCCGCCTCTGGGCCGAGCAAGTCCATGGCAACCTCCAGGCGATTCGCTCCGACTAAGTCTGTTGCCGCCCATCGGTCGCCGTCCGGCCGGCGGCGACCATTGGCCTCGGTGCAAACGGAAGCGTTTCGGCCTTGCGCGAGCTTTAAGGACACAAACGCAAGCCTTCAGGCGTCAGGCGCGGGCCGATTTATACCGAACGCAAGGGGTAGTGCGTCGTCGCGGATCCAGGCCATCTCGACGCAAGCCCTAAACATCCGACCGCAAGCCGCGGAGCTCTGCGGTACCAAGCCCTCTTGCTTTGGCATTGGGGCGAATCTTCTTGCACGCGAACCTCTGAGACCTGACTACAAGGCATTTTGCCTTGCGCGCGACGCGTGAAACCTTGTGTTCGCAAGCCAGAGAGCCTTGCGCGTAAGCCGCATGGGTGGCGTGCGAACCGACGCGGCTTGCGCATGAGGTTCGCGGTCTCGGAAGCAAATTGACTACTGTCGCCATCGGGACGCTTGCGAACTTTGCTGTATTGCTAGGCTCTCGTCTCGACCGGGCGATCGCCATTCCTAATACGTCGTTGTTGATGTAGTGCTGCTAGATCATCGGACGAATCACACAGACGAGGTTGCTGCCATACAGGCCTGGAGAGATGACGATCTCCGCGTCTCGACGTCCCCGTAGCGCTTCTTCGATAATCGAGGCGAAGCCGCTCGGGGTATAGAAGGCGCGCATCGCTTGGCGCGTTGGCAAGATTACGACGCCGCGCTCTTCCGCAAAGGCCAGATCGATCATTCCCCTTAGTGCGTCCGCCGCGAAAAGTCCACGTAGGCATAAAGCCCCCGGACTCGATGGCTCGTTCTGCCACGAGGGTAGGGGCGGCCGGATCGGTTCGGACAATTTCCTGATTCCTGGCTTCGAAGTAGAACCAGCCCTGTTGCCTGTCAAGTTAATATGTTTAGAATTTATGGAATAAATATCAAGAAAATCAATCAATTGTGATTATTTTTATTGTGCCATCACTGTTTCGGTTAATTTTTATCCATCCGCGTACTTCCCATTCCGTGAATATTTCGATGTAGCGCTGGCGGAAGTCGGTGAAGTCAACGGGATCACCCCCGATGATGTAGGAATCGCCTCTGCCTATATTTATTATCTGTTCGCCTTCTTCAATGAGGAGGTTTATGCTTGATTTGGAGAAAATATCCGATAGGTTGGCTTCATTTTTATGCTCTGCGGGGAGATTTCTAAGAATAAACAATTTGTAACTGACCTCGTCGATGCCGTCATGCGCGAGTAGTTGCTCAAGTTTTTTTATAAAATCTTTAAATTCTTGCATGTTCATGGATAGTTATCTTCCTTCGTTGATCATTTTTTGAACTAAGTTGTCAGCGTAATCTACGGCGTAATTATGGAGATAATCGATGTATGCCTGGGTTTCTGATCTGTAAATTGCTGTTGTAGCCGCGCGCTTGTGCAGGCCGGAAATTTCAAAATACTCGTGCCCTAACACCACGGTTATTGCCCTGTCGCTTTCGAATACACTGCTTCGAACGTTAACTGCGGCTGTGCCCCCGAACATATCATTCCATGAAAGTCGTTTATCGATAATAACTTCCTTGGCTGAACTTTTGACGGAATAGGAAGCGAATTTGTCGGCCCCAAAGACTTCGTCGAACGTGCTGTCTTCTACCAATCTGTACTTGATCTTGAATTCGCCATGGTCGACGAGAATTACGTTGCTTTCCAGTACTTCGTAATCAATAAATCCTTGGCCGAAAGAGCCTCGATCATCGGCGAAATTTATGGCGTCTTCAAGGCTTCTCGGGCCGGAGGCGTTTTTTGTCCAGTGAGCTTCAGTTCTATGAGCTTTGGCGGCTCCAGTGATAGGTAGGCCGTGTTCGTTCACGGCCGTGGGGTTTACAGCTCTTGGCCTTGTTTCATTTGTTTCGCGTGCGGTTCTGGCTGTTAAAGCTTCAGCGTCCTGATGAATAAGAGACGGGCGCGTGCGGCCCATAGATGAGCCCCCAGCGCCAAGAGTTACTAGATCCCCGAAGCCTAAAAATGCGTTAATCGCTTGGGAGGCGCCTTCTAGCCCTGCAATTGCGGAGTCATGCCCTTCTAACATGCTCGCCTTCGCAAAGGATTACCCGGCAAGATAGGCATTATTCGGAGCATTGATGATGCCAGACGTCATCATGTCCGCTAATGCAACAGGCGTCACGATCACCGCCCCAGCTAGCCCCATAGCTCGTATGTGCAAGAGATTGCTAGCGTCGTCCAGTCCAGCGATGTATCCGTTATAGGCAGCCTCATACGGCCCGTAGCGAGGGGTATATAGATTGTCCAATGGCACCGGCTGAAGCCTGGCTTCGTTCTTCAGCTCTGGTTTGAGATAGACATTCGGAACCGGGAATTTGACTTGAGAGGGGGCGGCTACCGTCACCCTCACCGCCTCTGAAATGTCATGTGGAGCAGGCAGCGCCTCAACATCAAGTGAGGGGGATTGGGGCTGAATACGGAGGGTGTCACCCGACATCTCGGCCGGAGTATCCAATTGGACGCGAGGCCCCCTGCCACTGGATTTGATTCGATCCACTACTGCGATCGAACCATCTTCGTTTCCAGCGATCGAGTAGCGTGAGCGACCGCCCAACTCGTTGCTGGCTAGCGCGTCTTCCCGGTTGTAAAGGCTGTCGAGGGTGGAGACCTCGTCGGGGCGAGAGGCTGCACCGACACCAGACTTGTTGGCTGCTCGCGAGGCGGCCACTGACATCGCAGCGAGCGCCAACTGGAAGCCGGTGCCAATCGCAACGTTCTTCCAACTAAACGAACGGTTGGCAATGAGCTTGTCGGCCGCCGCTCCCACGACCGAGTTGGTCGCTGCCAGCCCTATCGCCTTCAATGGGCTGTTGGCCAGTGCTTCCGCAACGCCGCCCCACTGGGAGGCGATACCTCCGGTTACAGCTCCGGTGACGGCGCCGACAGCGACATTGCGCCAGCTGAAACTGACCGCGCCCATCATGCTGCCGACGGCTTGACTGGCCAGACTGCCTGCAGCGCCTGAAACCGCGCCGGCGTAGACGGCGGTGCTCATTGCAATGGATGTGCTTGTCGCGGCGGCGGCTGTGGTGCCGGCTGCCGCGGTAGCAGCCGTTGCGGTACCAGCCGCTGTTGCGCCGGTCGTAGCGCTCATCGCCGCGGCGGTTTGCCCGGTCATGGCGCCCCAGGTCGCAACGGTCACGGCGATCGCCACAATCGCCATCATGACAATCGCGAACCCGCCGCACCCATCCTTCGGCGGCGGTGGGATGTATGGCAACCCCGGAGTCGTAGACCCAATCGCCTCCCCCGGGCTATACGGCTTGAACGTCTCCGAGCTGTTCCGACTCACCTTCACGCCAGGCACCGTCAGCAACAGCCCCTCGGCCAGCTCCTGATTCGGATCGCCCAGCCCATTGGCCTCGGCGATCACGTACCACAGCTGCCCATCGCCATAAATGCGCTGCGCCAGCATCACCAGCGTCTCACCCGGCAAAGCGGCAATCTGATTGCCGGCGCCGACTTCGTAGTTGCCGAGTCCGCCGAGGCTGACGATCTGGTCGGTGTAGTAAAGCGGTTGATTCGGCCCGGAGACGGCTTGGCCCTGCTTGAGTTCGGCCAGTTGCTGACAGCCGGCATGGACCAGCAGGTAGTTGCCGGGACCGCCGGGGCCGTCCTGGACGAAGGCGCCGTTCTTGATCGTGCCTTCGCGCCGCGTCTGCACGCGGCCGTCGCCGGTGAGGCTGTAGTAGCGCACGCGGTCGTCGAGCGCGCCGCTGCGCAGCGGGGTGGTTTCGCGCTGCGTGGTCAGGCGGCCGAAGGCGTCGTAGGTGAGGGTGTTGGTGGTGGTGCGGTAGTCGGGGTTGCTGCTGGTGCCGGTGACGCTGCTTTCCTGGAAGCCCTCCCCGCCGACGTAGGTGCTGGTGTAGGTGTGGACGTAGCCGTTGCCGATCGAACGGTAGCGGGTGAGGCGGTTGAACGCGTCGTAGCCGGTGGCGACGGTGTCGCTGTCGGACAGGCGGTAGTCGGTGCGGTTCTGAGTGGCCAGGACGCTGAGGTCGTTGGCCTAGTCGCCTTGCGCGTACAGCACCCAGTCCGGGCGCGAGGTGTCGCGTTGATACACCGTCTGGTACATCAGCCGGCCGCCGGGGTCGTAGGCGTACTGTTCGGCGCCGGCGAGCCAGCCGCCGTAGTTGGTGTAGACGGTTTCGCCGTCGGCGCCGGAGCTGTGGCGGTAGGTCAGCGAGGCGCCGTAATAGCTGCGGGTTTCGATCAGGCGGCTGTTGTCGTCGTAGCGCAGGGTCTTGGTGCTGATCTGCTCGTACAGGCCGTCCTGGTTGTTGTAGCGGTAGCTGCGCTCGCCGGTGCGCGAGACGGCGCGACTGGCACCGCCGTATAGACGGCGACTTATCTCTGCGCTGGAATTTCGTTGGCGCTAGAGAAAGAAATTTTTACTCATTGGTGCTCGCCTGGATGCGGGAATTTCGATTATGCCGTCTCTTGTAATGATGAGGACGGTTTTTAGGTTGGGCCTTCTTGGCGCAATGGCGGTCTCAAGGTCCAAGTGCATCACCCCACAAAAATCAAATGTTTGCGCTCCTTATTAGAGGGTCAAATGTTTTTTCTCAAGGCGGGGGCGGTCGCTAGGCAGTCCAGTAAATTTTGCCGAGATTTTTTAAACGGCGAGCCTGGGGATTTGCTCTGTTCGTTGTCATACGCTTTGCATGCTGCATCGTAAAATGCCGCGAACCGTTTCTGTCTAGGGACTCAAGCGAAACGAAATCCATTCCGCTCTCATCCATTGAGCGATAAGCGGCCTCCAAAGACTCTTGGGATTGGTCTTTAAGGGAGCGTCGTAGCGCCTCGACGATGTGGGTGAACTCCACGCCACTCATTGACATGCCGTTAGTTTGAATAATTAGAAATGCTCCGGTCATTCTTATTTAGAAAATTTAGGATGATTTTTATGCAGGACTTTACCGGCTTTTTTATCGCGTTCATAAGGAGTCGCTGATTATCGGATGGGCGGTCTGAATGTCTGATTGCATCACTTCTAGCTAGACAGCTCGTTTCTTTTTCTTTGCCTCGTTAGTCAGTAGCAGTGGTCGTCGGCTTACAAGATTTTAATGGTGCCCTCAAGGTAGATCGCATCATCTGTTTAGCGAAAGTACTTGCTTCTTTATTCTGATGTCGATGCATCGAATCGGAAGTGGGCGTGGCCCTGGCCTTGATGTTGCTGATCTACTCAAAAATATTGCTCGGGTCACCATCTGCAAGGGAAATCAACTCTCTCAGTAGAGGGGTGTGGTCTGTAACGCCGAGATTCGAGTAGACCTCATAAGTTTTCTCGCTAAGAAAGTGCGTTATTATTCTCGATAATTCCTGCTTTGCTTGGTCTGGAAGTGTTTTTAGTATATCTAGATCCTTGTTTTCCACCGCAAATTGCGCTGCGCAAATCGCGACTATGCCAGATAAGTTTCCGCTTTCGCTCTTTTGAGAAAGTGAAATAATTGCATCGAGTTCAGATTTAGTTGGCATTAAATTTTCCCTTCGGCTCTTAGCTTTCGATAAAGTTCAAGCATGTCGTCGGCAGCTTTTACGGCATGGTAGTGCAGATTTCCTTCGATGTTAGGGAGGATCATCTGATTGTACTCCCTTACGCTTACTGGTCTTGCGGCCCGATATTCCAGTTCCTCAATTTCTGAAAATTCATGGGTGAGTGTCTGCACGATATGCTCATCGCTTTCGAATACTGTTCCTCGGACTCTGATGACGGATTTTCGGGTGCCCCCTATCTCTTCCTGGACAGTCTCCTTAAAGCTGACGTGTTTCGTCGTCGAGTCAATGCGACCGTATGTTGCATTGAATTCGAATTGATATGCGTCCGCTAGGGCGCGATATTCTCTCTCGGTCAGGGATATTATGTGATATTTTTCCAGCTCTTCGGCGTGATAGCCAATTTTCTCCATGATGGCTAAAGCTTCGGCCGGGGTTCTGGTTATGTGTTCTCCATAGACTTCGAGATTCGAGAGCGGCTTTATCGACTGGTAATAATGTCCCTGTCTATCGGCTTTGGGGATAGATGCGCCCGCAGTCCCGAAAGTTGGCTCTTCGGTCATCAATGTCGGCTTCGACGCTCTTGATGTCGAGGAGGTCTTCGTTGAGGGCGTTTGCCTGCGCCATGAAGGGAAAGTGGGGTTTGGATACTCTCGATAGACAAGGGGTGGATGTGCTACATCTCGAGTCAGTCCGCCGGAACCTAGTGTCGCGAGATCTCCGAAGCCAAGAAAAGCATTAACTGCATGCAAAGTTCCTTCCAGACCAGCAATGACAGAATCATGACCTTCCAGCATGCTCGCTTTCGCAAACGATTGCCCGGCGAGATTAGCGTTGTTCGGGGCGTTAATGATGCCAGACGTCATCATATCGGCTAGCGCCATAGGTGACGCGATCACCGCTCCGGCGAGGCCCATAGCGCGTATATGCAAGGGATTGCTCGCGTCGTCCAGGCCGGCGATGTATCCGTTGTAAGCGGCTTCGTACGGCCCATAGCGCGGAGTGTATAAATTCTCCAGTTGGGCTGGCCGTAGTGTGATTTCTTGTTTTAGTGCAGGACGGGACAGGCTATTCGGAACCGGGAGCCTGACCTGGACAGGGAGAGGTGACTGCGCTGCGAACTGAGGCGAGGCAGTTACCGTGACTCTTGGGAGGTCGTGCGGAGGTGCTAGATCTTCGCCACTGAGAACTCGATTTGGCGGTTGTACATGCAGGGTATCGCCCGACATCTGAGCGGGAGTATCGAGGGTGACCGGCGGGCCGACTCGGTTGCCTTGCCTGTCTACGTAGATCAAACGGCCGTTCTGATCTATTGCGCGACGGAACTCTGTCGAGCGGCCGCCTTCTTCGTTGCTGACCAGACCTGATTGTCGCCTCAGCCTGCTTTCAAGACTTTGCCCATCCTCGAACTCGACGTTGGATGCTTTGGTTTTTGCCGCGCTGGTACTGCCGTTTCGCGAAGTGGCGATCGCTAACGCGCTTAGCGCCAACTGGAACCCCGTCCCTATCGCGACATTGCGCCAACTGAAGGAGTTGTTGGCGATGAGCTTGTCGGCCGCCGCGCCGACGACCGAGTTCGTCACCGCAAGCCCCACTGCCTTCAACGGGCTGTTCGCCAAGGCTTCGGTCACGCCGCCCCATTGGGATGCGATACCGCCGGTCACGGCGCCGGCCACCGCTCCTGCAGCGACGCTGCGCCAGTTGAAACTGACCGCGCCCATCATGCTGCCGACGCCCAGGCTGGCCGCACTGGCGGCGGCGCCGGCGATGGCGCCGGTTGCGATGCCGGCGCCCACCGAAGACGAGATCACGCCCGCCATCGGCCCGCTGAGCGCTCCCCAAGTGAAGTAAGCGACGGCGACGGCGACGACCGTCATCATGATGGTCGCGAATGCGCCGCACCCATCCTTCGGCGGCAGCGGAATGTACGGCAACCCCGGCGTAGTAGACCCAATCGCCTCCCCCGGGCTGTACGGCTTGAACGTCTCCGCACTGTTCCGGCTGACCTTGACGCTAGGCACCGTCAGCAACAGCCCCTCGGCCAGTTCCTGATTCGGATCGCCCAGCCCATTGGCCTCGGCGATCACGTACCACAGTTGCCCATCGCCATAGACGCGCTGTGCAAGCATCACCAGCGTCTCGCCCGGCAACGCGGCAATCTGATTGCCTGCGCTCACTTCGTAATTGCCGAGTCCGCCCAGGCTGACGACCTGGTCGGTGTAGTACAGCGGTTGATTCGGCCCGGAAACGGCTTGGCCCTGCTTCAGTTCGGCCAGTTGCTGACCGCCGGCATGGACCAGCAGGTAGTTGCCCGGGCCGCCGGGGCCGTCTTGGACGAAGGCGCCGTTCTTGATCGTGCCTTCGCGCCGCGTCTGCACGCGGCCGTCGCCGTTGAGGCTGTAGTAGCGCACGCGGTCGTCGAGCGCGCCGCTGCGCAGCGGGGTGTTTTCGCGCTGCGTGGTTAGGCGGCCGAAGGCGTCGTAGGTGAGGGTGTTGGTGGTGGTGCGGTAGTCGGGGTTGCTGCTGGTGCCGGTAACGCTGCTTTCCTGGAAGCCCTCCCAGCCGACGTAGGTGCTGGTATAGGTGTGGACGTAGCCGCTGCCGATCGAACGGTAGCGGGTGAGGCGGTTGAACGCGTCGTAGCCGGTGGCGACGGTGTCGCTGTCGGACAGGCGGTAGTCGGTGCGGTTCTGAGTGGCCAGGACGCTGAGGTCGTTGGCTTGGTCGCCTTGCGCGTACAGCACCCAGTCCGGGCGCGAGGTGTCGCGTTGATACACCGTCTGGTACATCAGCCGGCCGCCGGCGTCGTAGGCGTACTGTTCGGCGCCGGCGAGCCAGCCGCCGTAGTTGGTGTAGACGGTTTCGCCGTCGGCGCCGGAGCTGTGGCGGTAGGTCAGCGAGGCGCCGTAATAGCTGCGGGTTTCGATCAGGCGGCTGTTGTCGTCGTAGCGCAGGGTCTTGGCGCTGATCTGCTCGTACAGGCCGTCCTGGTTGTTGTAGCGGTAGCTGCGCTCGCCGGTGCGGTTGCCGCGCAGGTCGTAGTCGGTGTAGGTCTGCCAGGTGGACTGGGTGCCCTGGGCGGTGTCGCGGCGCAGTTCGGTGCGCGAGACGGCGCGGCCGGCGCCGTCGTAGTACTGCTCGTAGGAATCCGCGCCCAGCAGCGAGAGTTGGATCTTGCCGTCGCGCAGTTCGCCGTTGTTGATGCGGACGCGGTTCTCGGCGTCGTAGGCGAACCACAGCTGCTTGGTCTGCACCGGGATCGCAGTGGTGGCCGCGGCGGCAAGCGCCGGTGCGTCGGCGCTGGCGATGGACGATGTGTCGCTCATACTCGCCGGCGTCGCGGCATCGTCGGGCGCACCGGCGCCCGCGCCCATGTCGAAGCTCAGCACTTCGCCGCCGCCGGGCAGGCTGAAGGGATCGACCGGGCCGCCCGGGTCTTGGTAGTGATAGACCAGGCTGACGTAGAACACCAGGTCCACCGACAGGCCGGACGGATCGGTGGCGCGCAGGACCACGCGTTCGTTGGCGGTGCGGCGCGGCGGTACGCCGCCGACGACATGGGTCCCGTTGGCGCCGCGGCCGTAGGTCAGCCAGTCGGGCTTTTCGATGATGGCGTAGGTCAGCGGGTTGTTGTCCGGGTCGACGATGATGTCGCCGCGGATGGAGTAGGCCTGGTATGTCGTCGGCCGCAGGTTGGTGGTCTCGAACAGCATCTGATCCGGCGCGCCGGTGACCACCGGTGCGCGGTTGGGCGGCGGCGCGACGGCGACGGAGATGACGAAGTAGGCGCTGGCGCTGCCGCCGTACGGATCGCGCGCAGTCACGGTGACGCCGTAGTTGCCGGCGGCGGTCGCGGCGCCCTGGATCGCGCCGGTAGCGCTGATCGACAGGCCCGGCGGCAGGCCGCTGGCGGTGTAGCCGAGCGCGTCGCCGTCGCTGTCGCCGAACGCCGGCACTTGGTAGCTCCATGCGGTGCCGACGGCCGATTGCTGGTTGGGGATCGCCGCCGCGGTCGGCGCGCTGTTGCCGCGCACATACAACGCGACCGAGACGGTGCGCAGGCCGCCGAAGGGATCGCGTGCGGTGTACGAGAACCAGTAGTGGCCGGTCTGCGACGCACGCCCGCTGATCGCGCGGGTGTTGGGGTCGAAGGCCAGGCCCGCCGGCAGGTCGCGCACGCTGTAGCTCAGCGCATCGCCGTCGGCATCGGCGAACGGCGGCAACTGCGCCCAATAGTCCACGGTGTTGACCGCGACCGGCAGGCTGACATACGGCGCCGGCGCGGTCGGCGCCTGGTTGCTGGTGCGTACCGAGACCGTCAGCGTGGTGGTGCGGGCCGCGCCGCTGGGATCGGTGGCGGTGAACGACACCGTGTAGTCGCCGGCGGGCGTACCGGGCGGCACCCGGCCGGACAGGCGCAGGGTCCGCACGCCCGAGTTGGCGGTGTGCAGGTAGCTCAGCCACGGCGGCAGGCCGGAGGCGACGACTTGCAGCGCGTCTGCGTCCGGATCCTGGAACACCTGATCCAGCGGCATCGACCAATTGAAGTCGTAGCCCGAGACGGCCTTCGCCGGCGGCAGCGACGCTGGGCCGGTCGGCGCGCCGTTGGGCGCGATCACGATCTGCACCGTCTTGAGTTCGGACGCGCCGCGTTCGTCGGTGGCGCGCAAGGTCAAGGTGTAGGTGCCGGTCTGCGCGGTGCCGGCGAGGCGGATCGCACCGGGCGTGCTCAAGTCCACGCTCATCCACGACGGCACCGCGGCGGGATTGTCCAGGCTCAGGCGCAGGCGGTCGCCGACGTCGAGATCGCGGAAGAAATCGGTGGCGAGCAGATCCTTGCCCCAGCTTTGCCCGGTTCTCGCCCGCACGGTGGCGATGCCTTCCTCGACGCGTTGGGGCGCGAGGTTCTGGCGGACGTACAGGACGAAGCTGGTGGCGACGCGGTTGCCCGGATTGTTGGTCTCGTGCGCGCTGAGGCGGATCGACAGGTCCTGATCGGGCGCATCGGCCGGCGGTTGCCCGGTGAACGCGATCTGGCCGCTGGCGGGGTCGCGCTGCACGCTCAGCCATGACGGCAGCGCGCTGCCGTCGGCGAGGGCGATCTGCAGGGTCAGCGGGTCTTGCTCGGCGTCGCGGAAGATGTCGCTGAACAGCAAGGAGAACTGCGACGCCATCCCGCGACGCAGCGAGCGCGCGGCCGGCGTCTGCACCACCACCGGGGCGTTGTTGACCACCGCGATGCCGTCCACGCCCGCGCCGTAGCCGGCGCTGGCCTTGACGCTGCGGCGGTTGCCGACGGCGTCGTAGGCATAGCTCAGGTCGAACACGCGCTTGCCGGCGGCCAGGTCGTCGAGCACCACCCGCTGCACCCGGTTGTTGCTGTCGTACCAGGTGCGGGTCAGCGTACGCACGACCGCGCCGGCACCATCGACGGTATCGACCTCTTCGACGGTGCGGTTGCCGGCGGCGTCGTACTCGTAGCGGTAGGTCGGCGTGGCGCCGCTCTCGTACAGCGCCTTGACCTGGCCGTTGGCGTAGTAGGTGCTGCGCCGGGTGGCGTTGGCGGCGCCGCCGCCGGCCATGGTCTCGGAGGAAAGCTGCCCGGTCACCGCGTCGTACAGATAATCGGAATCGCGCCCGCTCAGGTTGTTGTGGTCGATCAACCGGCCGAACACGTCGTAGTCCCAGGTCAGTTCGTCCAGGCGCACGGTTTCGCCGTCGCGGTCCTGCACGCTGGGGCCGTTGAAGGTGTTGTAGTTCTCCCAGGTCTTGCGGCCCAGCATGTCGTAGCCGTACCAGGTGATCTGGCCGGTGGCGGTCTGGATGCGCGCGACCTGGCCGGTGCTGGCGTAGTCGTAGCGGGTCTGGTTGCCGAGCGCGTCGGCGACGCTGAGGCGGTCGCCGTTCTGGTTGAGGACGAAGCGCTGCAGGCGCGCCTGGGTGCGGGTGTAGGGGCCGTTTTGGAAGTCGCCGGTTTCGACCAGGCGGCCGCGCTTGTCGTAGTCCTGGTAGGTCAGGCGGCCGATCGGGCTCTGGGCGATGCGTTGCTGGCCCAGGGCGTCGTAGGCGTAGAGGGTGGCCTGGCCGAACGCGTCGAAGGAACGCACCAGTTGGCCGACGGCGTCGTACTCGTTGAGGCGGGTGTTGCCGTTGGCGTCGCGGGTGCCGATCAGGCGGCCGAACGCGTCGTAGAACCATTCGTTGACTGGCCGGGTCCAGGTGCTGGCGCCGGTTTCGGACACCGCTTCGACCAGCGGCCGTTCGTCGCGCACGACCTGGTCGAGTTCGTTGTAGCGGTAATTGGTGCGGTAGCCGCGCGCATCCACGGTCTCCAGCACGTTGCCCCAGCGGTCGCGGCGTTGCTGGGCCAGGCCGGTCGCGGCGGGGTCGGCGGTGTGCGCGGGCAGGCGGGTGGCGACGACGCGGCCGAGCCGGTCCAGGGTGTTCCAGGTGATCGCATCGACGCGCTGGCCGTCGCTGGTGGCGACGAGGCGGTGTTCGCGCACGAGCTGGCCGGCGAGGTTGTAGCCGAAGTTGCGCACGCCGCCGGTTTCGTTGGAATCGACCAGGCGGCCGGCGTTGTCGTAGGTGTTGACCAGGGTGCCCTGCACGCCGACGTGGACGCGGCGCAGGATTTCGCCGAAGGCGTTGTAGCTGGTCCACTGGTTGAGTTCGACGACCGCGGCGCCGGCGCCGGCGAGTTGGCGTTGCTGGCTGGAATGCAGCAGCTGTCCGGTCTTGTCGTATTCGTTCCAGACATGGACGACGGCATCGAAGCCGGCCTGGGTGCCGCTGAGCGCGTACCAGCGGTGGACGACGTTGTCGGCGGCGTCGTACTCGGTGTAGGTGGTGTCGCCGTTGCCGGCGATGGCGGCGATGGCGCGGCCCTGGCGGTCGTAGCGGATCAGGTCGATCCGGTCGCTGGCGCTCAGGGCCACGCCGCTGTCGCGCTTGCCGAGCGCGTAGCGGTAGGTGCGGATGAGGTTGCCGAAGCCGTCGTAGAGCATCTCGGTGTACGGCGCGGCGGTTTCGTGCATCCACGCGGTGGTGAGGTCGTGGTTGACGTTGCCGGCGAGGATGCCGGCGGTGGAGTCGTTGACCACGCGCCGGGCCGGCTCGGTCACGTTGACGACGCGGCCGAGCGCGTCGTACGCGGTGGTGGTGGAGCCGGCGTCGTTGTCGAGGCGCACGAGGCGGTCTTCGCCGTCGTAGCCGAAGCTGGCGACGACTTCGCGCAGGCCGCCGCTGCCGTCGCTGCGCTGGACGTAGCGGGTGGCGGCCTCGCGGGTCTTGCGGCCGAGCGCGTCGTAGTTCCAGCGCAGCACGCGGTCGTAGCCGCTGATCGCATCGCCGGCCGGCGGCAGCGCGGGCGGCGCGGCCGTGGTCAGGTCGGCGGTGGCGACCGGCTTGGCGTACTCGACCGATTCGACGAGTTCGCCGGTGGCGTTGTAGCTGCGGCGGGTGAGGTAGCCCTCCGCATCGACGGCCATGGCGACGCGGCCGAGCGCGTCGTAATAGGTGTAGGCGTGGGCCCAGACCGCGCCGGACTGGCCGGCGCCGCCTTCGAGCAGGGTCGATTCGCGGACCTTCTGGCCGTAGGCGTCGTAGTCGCTGCGCACGGTCGGGGTGCCGGTGGCGAGCGTGCCTGCGGCGGTGTAGTAGCCGACCGCGCTTTGCTCGACCTGCACGGCCAGCCCGCGCTGGTCGTAGCGGGTGACCAGAGTGCGGTCGGCGGCGCCGGCGACCGCGGCGGCCTGGGCCTGCGCCAGGCTCAGCGCCTGGCCGGCGCTCCAGCCGGCGAGCGCGGCGGTATCGATGCGCTGGGCATGGCGGCGCAACGAGGTGCGCTGGCCGAAGCCGTCGTAGCCGTAGGCGGTGGCGTAGCCTTCGGGATCGATCTCGTAGGCGAGCCGGCCCTGGCCGTCGTAGACGTTGTAGCGGTAATTGCCGCGCGTGTCCTTGTGCACGGTGGCGCGGTTGAAGGCGTCGTAGGCGGTGTCCAGGGTCGGTTGCACGCCGGTGGCGACGAGCACGCCGCTGGCGTTGATCCGGCCGGCGTCGGGGAAGGTGGTGCGGATGCGGTTGCCGCGGTTGTCGTAGTCGTAGCGGACGGTGCGGGCCTGGTCGGTGTCGGCGTTCTCGGTGCGGGCCAGGACGTTGCCGAGGGCGTCGTAGACGGTGCGCACGACGAGGCGGCGGTCGGCCTCGCTGAACGCGCCGGCGGCGTCGAAGCCGGCGACGTGGACGCTGGGGCTGTACTCGGCGACGCGGCGGCCGGCGAGGTCGTAGTCGTAGTTCCAGGTGTGGCCGTTGGCGTTGGTGTAGCTGCGCAGCTGGCCGAGGGCGTCGTAGCCGTAGCGGCGGATCTGGCCGAGCGCGTCGGCGACGCTGAGCGCGCGGCCGCCGGCGTCGTAGGCGGTGACGGTGGTGCGCGGCGTCCCCAGCGCGGCGACGGCGGCGACGGCGGCGACGAGCGCGGGTTCGCTGATCGCGGTGGCGGCGGGAACGAACGCGCCATACACGCGGGTCTCGGTCGTGCGGCCGAGGGCGTCGTAGCGTTGCTCGGTCACCGCGCCGAGATCGTCGACGGTGAAGCGCAGGCGGCCGGCGAGATCGTAGGCGTAACCGGTCTGGCGGTGGCGCTCGGGCGCGTAGACGCCGGCCAGGCTCAGCGCGGCCTCGACGTCGGCGACGGTGGCGCCGGCGCCGAAGGCGATGGCGCGGTCGTAGCGCAGCGTGGCGACGACGCGGCCGGCGCCGTCGTAGCGGCGTTCGGCGACGGTGTACAGGCCGCTGCCGCCGGCGGCCAGGCCGGACTGGGTCAGCACGAAGCGTTCGCGGCCGGCGGCGTCGTAGGCGCGCCGGACCACGGCATCGGCGCCGGCGTCCTGCGGCGCGAGCGCGGCGAGTTCGACGGCGGTGGCGGTGCCGGCGACGAGTTTCGCGCGCAGCGCAGCGGAGAGCGCGGCGGCCTGGGCGTGGCGGCGTTCGAGTACCAACTGGCCGGCGCCGTCGTAGCCGCGCGTGGCGAGATAGCCGGCGCCATCGACGACGGCGGCGAGGCGGCCGGCGCGGTCGTAGACGCGGTACTCGCGCAGGTCGCGCGCCTCGTCGGCGGCCGCGGCCAGGCGCGTGGCGAGCGCGGCGACGCCGGCGGCCTCGCCGGCCACCCATTGCGCCTTGAGCGCTGCATCGAGAACGACAGCAGCGGCGTAGGCGCGGGTGCCGGCGATGCGGCCGGTGGCGTCGTACAGGGTTTCGACCACGCCGCCGTTGGCGTCGATGCGGTAGCGCGCGCGGCCGGCGCCGTCGTAGCCGGTGTAGGCGACCGGGTCGGCGGCCTCGTCGACCGCGGTGACATCGACCACGTCCTGCGCCGTGGCGGTGCCGGCGAGCAGCTTGGCGCGCAGCGCCGCGGTGAGCTGGGCCGCATGCGCATAGCGCTTGTGCACGACCACGCGGCCGGCGCGGTCGTAGACGTAGGACACCACCGCGCCGGCGTTGTCGACGGTGGTGCGCAGTTCGCCGGCGGCGGTGTAGACGTGGTACGTGATTTGGTCGGCGGCGTCGTTGCGCAGCGAGGCGCGGTCGAAGTCGCCGGGCACGGCGACGCCGCGCAGCAGCTGGTCCTGCCGCTGCGCGCCCAGGTCGGTCCACAGCGCGGCGTAGCGGCGCACCGCGGCGACCCGGCCGGCGGCGTCGTAGCTGTATTCCTGCAGCTCGCCCAGCCCGCTCAGCACCAGCGTGGCGCGGCCGTCGCGGTCGTAGACGGTGTAACTCGTCGGGTCGAGCGCGTTCCAGACGATGCGCGCATCGAGCTGGGCGATGGTGGTCGCGTCGGTCAGGGTCGCCGCGTCGGTGGCGGCGAGGAACTGGCGGGTGGCCACGCGCCGGCCGTTGGGGTCGTACCAATGGCGGGTCATCGCGCCGAGCGGGTCGATCGTGTAGATCAACTGGCCGGCCTGGTCGTAGTAATAGCGGGTGACGCCGGCGCGCGCCTCGGTGCGGCGGATCAGCTGGTCCGCGGCGTCGTAGGCGTACTCGACGATCAGGTTCAGGCCGTCGGGATCGCTGCGCTCGGCGACGCGCCGGCCGAGCGCATCGTAGTCGTATTGCACGGTGCGCGCGGCGGCGGTGCCGGCACCTTCGACGACGCGGACCTGGCGGCCCTGGGCGTCGTAGGCATAGGTCGTGCGCAGGTTCAGGCCGGCGGGGTCCTGGGTCGCCTGGGTCAGGCGGCCTTCGCGGTCGTAGGCGTAGGCGACGACGCGGCCGCTGGCGTCGACGGTCTCGATCTTGCGGCCCTGGCCGTCGTAGCGGTAGGTCGTGGTCAGCGCCAGGCCGGCGGGGTCCTCGATCCGCCGCAGCAGGCGGCCGGCGGCGTCGTAGCGCAACTCGACCCGGCGGCCGCTGGCATCTACGGTGGCGACCAGCGAACCGCGCGCGTCGTACTCGTTGGCCGCGACGCGGCCGAGCGGATCGGTGCTCGACAGCAAACGGCCGTCGCGGTCGTAGACGTAGCCGGTGGTGGCGACGGCGCCGCCGGGCAGCGGCGCGCTCACCTCGACCTGCTGGCCATGGCGGTCGAACCGGGTCTTGACCGCGACGCCTTCCGGCGTGGTCACCGTGGTGCTGCGGGTGGCGGTGTCGTAGGCGGTGGTGGTGACCCGGCCCAGCGCGTCGGTGACGCCGATCGTGCGGCCGAACGCGTCGTAGGCCTGGCGCACCGACTGCACCCGGCCGAGCACGGTCTGGAACGTCGCGATCTGGCGGCCCAGGCGGTCGTAGTCGTAGGCCGTCGCCACGCCGCGCGCATCGGTGCTGCGCACCAGCCGGCCGAACGCGTCGTAGACCGCTGCGCTCGCGCGCGCCGCCGTCGTGCCGACGCCGTCGCGCTGGGCGATGGCCAGGCCGCGGCGGTCGTAGTCGGTCTCCCAGATCGTGGCGGCGCCGGCGTTGAGCACGGCCTCGCGCACGCGCTCGTCGAAGGCGTTGTACGCGTACTGGCGCTGCTGGCCTTCGGCGTCGGTTACGCCGGCGAGCAGGCCGCGCGGGCTGTAGGCGTAGCTGCGCCGGCGGTCGCTGGCGGCGACGTAGGCCAGCGCGGCGATCGCGCTGGCCGCGCTGTCGCGGCTGCCGGCGGTGGCCAGGACGATGCGGCCGGTGTAATCGGTGCGGTCGCGCACCTCGCCGAAGGCGGTGTAGCGGGTCTCGCTGACTTCGCCCAGCGCGTTGGCCACACCGTTGGCGTCGGCCACGCCCTGCACGGTGAACGTCGCGCGGCCGGCGGCGTCGTAGAAGGTCCAGGTGCGGCGGCCGGCCGCGTCGGTGCTCTCGATCCGCCGGCCCAGCGCGTCGTAGCGGTGGCGCACGCCGTACTGGGCGAACAGCGCGTCGAGCTGGGCCTCGGTCATGTTCGGCAACACCCGCGCGGCGCCTTCGCCGCCGAGTTCGCCGATCAGCTCGCCGAACACGTTGTAGCGCAGCCGGTTCTCGCGCACCTCGCTGGTGTCGGCGGCGCGCTCGGCGCGCAGCAGGTTGCCCTGCACGTCGTAGTGGTAGCGCGTCAGCGTGCCTTCGGCGTTGCGCTCGGCGACCAGGCGGCCGAGCGCGTCGAAGCTGCGGCGGGTCTCGCGCACTTCGCCGGCCGCGGCCGCGCTGCGCAGCGTCGCCAGGGTCTCGCTGCCGCTCAGCCCGGTCAGGCGCAGCGCGTAGGCCTTGCCCGCGCGTTCGTTGCGCGCTTCGTCGTACAGCGACTCGGTCAGATAGCCTTCGGCGTCGAGCTGGCCGACGAGGTTGCCGCGGCCGTCGAAGAACCAGCGCGTGGTCTGGTCGTTGGCCGCGTCCGCGGCCGGGCGCACCTGCGCCAGGGTGCCGCTCGCGCGCTGCGCCTGCGCGGCGGCCGTGGCGTACGCGGTACGGGCGATGCGGCGGCCGGCGAGGTCGTAGCGGTACTCGACCAGGTAGCCTTCGGCGTCGAGTTCGCCGACGACGCGGCCGGCGGCATCGTAGAACGAACGCGCGACGCGGCGGTTGCCGGCGCCGTCGTCGCCCGCGACCTGCAGCAGCCGGCCGGCGCCGTCGTAGCTGTAGGTCGTGGTCGCGCCGTCGCCTTCGCGTTCGCGGATCAGGCGGCCGAGCGCGTCGAAACTGCGGGTGGCGCTGCGGTCGTCGGCGTGGGCAGCCGGGCGGATCGCCGACAGCGCCGCCGGCACCACCGCGCCGGCCGCCAGCCAGGCGCCGGTGTCGACGCGGGACGCGTAGGCCAGGGTCTGCTTGATCCGGCCCAACTCGTCGCGCACGTACTCCAGCACCGCGCCGGTCGCATCGACCTCCGCCTGCAGCCGGCCGGCTTCGTCGTAGAAGAAATAACGCCGCGCGCCGCCAGCGTCCTCGCTCGCGCGCAGGCGGCCGGCGCTGTCGTAGTAGTGGCGCGCCAGCGTGCGAACCTCGCTGCCGCCGACCGCCGATTCGGTCACCCGCAGCAGCTGCCCGGCCGCATCGCGCACTTCCAGCCGGACCCGGTCGTTGCCGGCGATCCCGTCGCTCGCCGCACCGCCTTCGCTGACGATGCGCACGGTGTTCGACGAGGCGAGATAGGTCCACTGGCTGACGCTGCGGCGGACCTGCTCGGCGCCGGCGCCGGTCTTCTCGGTGACGATCTCCGACAGCAGACGGCCCAGGCCGTCGTAGACATAGCCGGTGGTCTGGACCACGTCGCGGCCGTCGTCGGCGGCCGCGGTGGAGCTGCGCAGCACCCGCCGCTGCAACAGCAGGCCGTGGGCGTCGTAGCGGTACTGCACGAGCTCGGCCGCATCGTTCTCCACGCCATTGCCCGACGCGTCGACCTGGGCGTACGCCGTCGTGCCGGCCAGCCGGCCCTTGAGGTCGTAGCGCGATTCCACCAGCGTGCTCTGCGCGCGTTGCGCGGCGCTGGCCCACGCGCTCAGCGCCGCCAGCGTGGCCGCGCCGGAATACGCCGCGCCCAGGTACTGGCGCGCCTTCGCCACCTGGCCCGCGCCGGCGCCGACGCTGGCGTACTCGAACTCCTGCACCGCGCCGTCGGCGCCGATCACGAAGCGCACGCGGTCCTGGGCGTCGTAGACGTAGTACGTGGTCGCGCCGCCGCTGGGCGCCTGCGCCGCGAGTTCGCCGTCCGCATCCAGGCCGGTGTAGACGGTGAGCGAGGCGAGCTGGTTGCTCGCCGTCCAGGTGCGCTGGATCGCCGTCGCCGCCGCGCCGCTGGCCGGATCGACGGTATCCCACTGCCACAGCGCGTTGCCGTTGGCGTCGTACTGGTAAACCGTCTGCGCCAGCGTGGCGCTGCCGCGCACGCTCTTGATCCGCACCACGTTGCCGGCGGCGTCGTAGCTGTACTGGGTCAGCTCGCGCAAGCCCGCCACCGCCGGCGCGCGCACTTCGATCAACTGGCCCGCCGCATCGTAGGCATAGCCCCACGAACGCCCGCTCGAATCGGCGACCTCGGTGCTGTGGTTGGCGTCGTCGTAGCTGAAGGTCAGCGTCTGGCCGACCCCGTCGCTGTCGTCGGCGTTGCTGTCGCCGCGGGTCAGCGTGCGCACCCGGCCCTGGGCGTCGTAGGTGTAGCCGACCACGGTGCCGTCGCTCTGGCGCACCTGGGCGATGCGCAGGCTGCTGGCGTCGGCGTAGGTGTAGACGGTGTGCAGCCAGTAACCGTCGTTGTTGGCGAAGTCGACGGCATCCCAGCTGTCGCGGTCGCCGGCCGGGTCGTCGGGCGTCAGGTCGCTCAGCACCGAGGACAAGCGCCCGGCGCTGTCGTAGCGGTAAATCGTCTGCTCGCGCACCACGCCGTCGCTGCGCGTGGACAGCGAACTGAGCCGGCCGTTGCCGTCGTAGGCGTACAGCAGCGCGTCGGCCGCGCCGCTTTCGCCCGCAGCGACCTCGACGATGCGGCCGGCCGCGTCGTACAGCACGTTCCAGTAGATCGCCGTCGCCTGCTCGGACTTCGTCTCGCGGATGCGGATCAATCGCCCCTTGAGCGTGGCATCGGCATGATCGGCGTAACGTTCCGCACGCCGGCTGCTGCCTTCGGTCCAGACCCAGGCGTTATCGCTGGCGTCCAGGCCCAGGGTGTCGTGGGCGCCGTCGCCGACGCTGGAGCGGTACAGCCCCGGCGAGACATAGGCGAAGTCTTGATACGACCCATCGCCGGTATGCCGGCGCATCACGCTGCCGGCCGCATTGAGCGCGCCGCCGACCAGCTCCACCCGCCGCTCGAACCCGGTGATCCACGCATCCGCGCCGCTGTCGGAGAGCTGGCCGCGGCTGTTGTACGTGCGCACCGCCGCCACGCCCAGGCCGCGGAAGATCAGGAACTCGTCCTGGCTGCGCAGCACCAGATTGCCGGTGGCGATGTTGACGTACTGCTCGTCCTTGCCCTGGCCCAGCCGCGCGCTGCCGCCCAGGCTGCGCCCGACCTGGCCCAGCGAGCCGTTGAACAGACCCAGCCCGATCCCCGAAACGATTGCCGACATGCCGTGTTGCTCCCTGTAAGCGGCCTTCCCAGTTCGGAAGGCTCATATGGAGAACTACTCGGCAGTTTTCGGAAAAAGTTTAGGGTAGAGCCGCCATTTGGCGGCGATGGGCGGTCTTGGAGTGCACTTGCCGTGCCGCCTTGGCGCTGCGCAGGCACCTTGCGGGAGCGGCGCAAGCCGCTACCGCAAACCAGCCCCCCCCACCGCGCAACCTCGCCACCGCAGCGACAGCGGTCGGCCGTCCGCTATTTCCCGGTAACGTAAGGCAACGAATACCCGCACCGCGCCAGCGTCCGCTCGTAGACGCCGAGACACTCGCCCAGGTGTTCGACCAGTTCCGCGAGCGTGTCGTGCTTGTCCTCGTGGGTGGCCGGATCCAGGCCGGCGAGCGCGTACTGGGCGTTGCGATACAGGATGTGCAGCGTGTCGCCCTGCAGCAGCACCCCGGGGAAGGCGCGGGAGGACAGCTTGACGATGGCGCAATTGACGGCCGGGTGGAGGACCTCGGCGGTGATCGGCTGGCTGTCGTCGCGCATGGGGGCGTCCTGTGGCGGGCCGCCGGGCGGCGGCCTGCGGCCGAGATTCGCCGACGGCCGTTTGCTGGATGCGGCGCCGGACCGGCCCGCAGGGCGGACCCGGGCCCGCGACGGCCCGCACGGCCCGGCCGCCGCCGGCCGAAGGCCTTGTCCCACAAGCGTTCCAGCCGATTTCCGGGGGCGCGGCGCGGGGTGTTCCGACCCGCCCCAGGCGCCCCGGCCGATGGCGGGGGGAGGGGCTATAATCCACCCTTTAGGCCGTCCAAGAACGGCAGTCAGCAAGGAACCCCATGGCACGCGGCATCAATAAAGTCATCCTGGTCGGCAACCTCGGCAACGATCCGGAGACCAAGTACACCCAGGGCGGCATGGCCGTGACCACGATCAGCCTGGCCACCACCAGCGTCCGCAAGGATCGCGACGGCAACAACCAGGAACGCACCGAGTGGCACCGGGTCAAGCTGTTCGGCAAGCTCGGCGAGATCGCCGGCGAGTACCTGCGCAAGGGCCGCCAGGTCTATATCGAAGGCTCGATCCGCTACGACAAGTTCACCGGCCAGGACGGCGTCGAGAAGTATTTCACCGACATCATCGCCGATGAGATGCAGATGCTCGGCGGTGGCGGCGAAGGCGGTGGCGGTGGCGGCGCTCGTTCCGAAGGCGGCGGCCGTGGCGAATATCGCGGCGGCGGCGGCGGCGGCGGCGGTGGTGGTGGTGGTGGTGGCGGTGGCGAACGTCCGGCCCGTTCCTCGGGCGGCGGCGGTGGTGGCGGTTACGGTGGCGGTGGCGGTGGCAACCGCGATTCCGGCCAGCGCCGCGAGGCGCCGCCGGCCAAGTCCAACGACTTCGGCGACGATTTCGCGGACGACGATATCCCGTTCTAAGTCACTATCTGTTCTCAGTCGTACATTTTTACGAAAGGGTAGGAGGCCTCTGGTCTCCTGCCTTTCTTTTTGCCTTACCCCATGCGTTAGGTTTCCATGTGGTCGGGACTGATTAAAAAGGGTGGCTGTGGAACAGGTGGCCAACGCACCGATGCTTCCGATTGGTGGATGTCGTTCTACCGCAAGCGGGAACGTTTGCGCGAGAGATTGTGCCCCCTCTTGCTGATCAACCAACTGGACTGCTCCCCTTCCCGCACGCGACTGGCGCTGCGGTGGGCGAAGCGCTCTTGCCGTAACGCAGTGGGATGGGCGCTAGTACATGACCTTCGCGCTGCTTCGTCGATTTACTGGCGCTGCACAATCATTTAAAACTTCATGCGCTGTCAGCATTCGCCAACTATCGATTCTTGGTTCGCAAGTCGAAGCTGTTGTGGGGTGGCGGGTGAAGGGAAATCGTTCGGGCAACGGCGAAGCCCGCGGTTGGATGCAAATCTAACGGCGTGCCGCGCTGTAAATGCGGGCGGCCCTGTGGCTTGGCGAGCGGTGCGGGGACTTCATGAATGTCGGATAGCGGCCCAACGGGTCGATGTGACCGTCGTGCCTTTGGAAGTTCTCCGCCGAAGATGCGGGAAACAGAGGTGAAGCGGGATGACGCTTCGCCCCTTAGCTCCACTCGGCGAACGGTTGCAGCACGTGCGGATTCTCGCTCAATCGCGCGCCATCGACATGGGTCAGCAAGCGCAAGCCGATGCTGCTGCTGAGGAACGCGTATTCTGCGTCGGTCAGCATCTGCGGCGTAATGCTGCGTTCGATCACGCGGCAGTTGTCCATCAATACGCCGCGCATGACGCCAGGCAACGCCCCTTCGGACAAGGGCGGGGTTATCAAATCGTTTCCATGCCGGATGAACAGATTGGCTATCGCGGCCTCCGCGATTCTGCCCGCCGTATTCAACAGCAACGCCTGGTCGGCGCCTTTGTCCGCCGCCTCCCGGCTGGCCAGGATGTTGTCGGCGTAGCAAAGCGACTTGATCCGCGACAGCATGGAGTGCTCGTTGCGTCTTACTTGCGTCGCGATGATCGCCGTGACGGGCTTGAGCGGCGGCAGCGGTCCGGCGGTGACGACGACGGTGGGGCGCGGATTCGCCGGCGGCAGGATGCCGCGCGGTGCCGGTCCGCGAGTCAAGGTCAGGCGGACCGCCGCCGCGTCCAGGCCTTCGGCCCGTACGACGGCGGCGATCGCATCGCCCAGTTGCGCATCGCTCCAATGCAAGGGGATCGCCAGAAACTCGGCGGAGGCGCGCAGCCGCATGAAATGGCGATCCAGCCACCGTGCGTGGCCGTCCGACCATTTGATCGTCTCGAATATGCCGTCGCCCAGGGTAAAGCCGCGATCGCTGGGATCGATGATCAACGTCTCGCTTGCGATTGCGCCATTGCACCAAACGGCCATCCCGCCTGTCTCCTGTGGTGAAGTCGAACTACCGGAGCGCCGCAGCGCAGCCGGGGCGCAGCGCCGGGGCGCCCGCGCCGGCAGCTTCGATTACCGCCTAAAGCGCGGCGAATGCATCCAGGGTCTGATTGAGGGTGTACACGTCGTTGCCGAAAGGGGTCATTGCGCTGACCGCCTTGAATCCGGCGTCGGTCGCATGGCCGTAGCGGGCATGGGTGGCCAGCGTGCCGCTGGGGCCGAGATCGAGCAGCAGGCAATCGCCTTGCGACAGCAGGCGCTGCACGGTCGCGCGGAAGTCGATCGGCGCGCGCGCGAGGCGGGCGAGGTGATCGGTCAGGTCGCCGCCGAGATAAGCGCCGCTGGCGCAGGACAGGACCGGCCAACGCGGCGGGCGCGGCGCGACGCCGGCCATGCGCAGGGCGTATTCGCTGCAGACCCGGTCCATCTGCGATGAGTGGAATGCGTACTGTACCGGCAGTTCTTGGTGGCTGACGCCATGTTCGGCCAGTATCCGCTTGACCTCGAGCCGGGTATCCAACGGCAGCGCGATCACGAAGTGGCGATCGAAGTTCTCGCCGGCCAGTTCGCACAGGCGGTGCAGACGCGGCTCGCTGCGATACAGCTCCGGCGATGCCAGCACCGCGATCATCGCCCCGCGCGGGCTGTGCTCGGCGACCAGCCGTGCGTGTTCGAGCACCATGCCTGCGGCCTGCTCGAACGGCACCGCCTCGGCGACGGCGATGGCGACGAATTCGCCCAGGCTCGCGCCGAGCAACAGGTCCGGCCGGACGCCTTTGTCGAGCAGGGTCCGGGCCAGTGCGTACTGGATCAGGAACAGGGCCGGGTGGGTATGGCCGAGTTCGACGAAGGGTTCGGTCTTGGGGCGCCCGCCGGCGTAGATCACTTGCAGCAGATCGACTCCGGACAGGCGTTCGAGCGTTCGCGCGCCATGGCGCATGTGTTCGGCGAAGATCGGATCGTGCTCGAACAGTTCGCGCCCCATTTGGTAGTACTGCGAACCCTGCCCGGAGAACATGAACACCACCCGCGGTCTGTCGCCTGCCTTGGCCAGGCCCGACAAGCCGCGTATTTGCCCGACATCCAGGCTGTCCTTGGGGAACGCCAGCGACAGCACCTGGCCTTGGTGGGGCAGGGTCAGGCCTTCGACATGGGGCAAGTGGCGAAAGCCGTAGCGCCACAGGCCGGCGTCCTCGCGCAACCGTTCGATCCGCAGCAATTCCGGCGGCGCGCTCAAACCCGAATGCAGCACTTTGGCGACCGCTTCCTTGGCGCTCCACAGCAGGGCCGGCAGAAGGGCGTCGTCGCCCGAAAGCCATTGCCGGCGCTCTTCCTCGCAGCTCCAGCGCGCCGGGTCCAGGCGCGCTACCGAATCCGGGGATTCCACATCCACGCCCATCGGAAACGCCGCGTCGAACGCGACCGCCGCGCCGATCGCGGCGCTGTGGCTGATGCTGACCTGGACCGGCTGGCCGGGCACCTCGCCGACCACGATCGGCTGGCCCCAGACGCCGCTGGCGATCTCGATCCGCTGCGGCGCTATGTCGCGGATCGCCGCGAGCGCGCGTTTGGCGCAGCAGCGCCCGAGCCAATAGCTGTCGCGGCGGCGCTCGAAACGCATCTCGTCCAGGCGCCTGCGTTCGTTGTCGTGCAGCAGATCGCAGTGCGGCGATTGCGGCATCGCCGCCTGCGCGGGATCGGCTTCGCTCAGGCACAAGGCGGCCCGTCCGGTCAGACCGTCCTTGCTCAGGCTGATCGGATGCAGCCAGCTGCGTGGCGTGCCTGCGCTCACGCGGCGGCGTGTTCGCGCAGCAGATTGGTGAGCACGGTGCCAGGCCCGATCTCGACGAATTCCTGCGCGCCGCGGTGCTTGAGGTAGTCGAGGATCTCGGTCCAGCGCACCGGGCTGGCAATCTGTTCGACCAGGGTCTCGGCCAGCCGTTCGTCGCTGTAGGGCTGCGCGGTGGCATTGGCGATCACCGGCAGGCGCGGCGCCCGCAACCTCTGCGTGCGCACGAAATCGCCGAACGCGTCGCGCGGCGCGCGCATCTGCCGGGAATGGAACGCGCCGCTGACGCGCAGCCGGACACAGCGCGTCGGGCTTTGGAACAACTCGGCGGCGCGGTCGATGTCGTCGCTCGGGCCGGCGATGACGATTTGCCGCGGCGCGTTGTGGTTGGCGATGTCGATGCCGTCCAGGCCGGCCGCGCGCAGGCGCGAGAGGACTTCATCGGCCGGCAGACCGATCACCGCCGCCATGCCGCCGCCGCTGGCCTGGGACATCAGTTGGCCGCGGCGCTGCACCAGGCGCAGTCCGGTTTCGAAGTCGAAGACGCCGGCCGCGAACAGCGCGTTGTACTCGCCGAGGCTGTGGCCCACGACCCAGTCGGGGAAGCGGCCGCTGTCCTCGATCCGGCGCAGGTAGGACAGCACGTTGACCGCGAACAAGGCAGGTTGCGTGAACTCGGTGCGGTTCAGGCGCGGGTCGGACTCTTGCAGGCACAACTCGGCCAGCGAATGGCCGAGGACCTCGTCGGCCTTTTCGACGTACTCGGGATAGGACTCGAACAATTCCTTGCCCATGCCCGGATGCTGCGATCCCTGGCCGGGGAACATGTAAACGATCATAGCGGAGATCCTTGGCGACGCAGGACGGCGCTCGCCGTTTGCGCGGAGTGATGTTCGAGGAATTCGGCGAGGACGCGATTGAATTCCTCGGCATGGGTCAGGGGCGCGAGATGGCCGGCGAGCTCCATGCGCCGCACGCGCAGCGAGGCGATGCCGCGCAGGTCCTGGCGTTCGGGCGCCAGGACGCGGTCGCGCGCGCCGATGATCTGCAGGGTCGGCGTCGCGATGGCCGGGTGCAGCGGGCGCGCGTCGAAGTCGGCCAGACTGCGCTGAAAGGCGCGCAGGGATTGCGCATCCAGCCCGCAGCTCAACGCGCTCAACCGCAGCGCGGCGCCCGGATCGTCGGGGTCCTCGCTGAGCTCTTCGCGCAACGCGGTGGCGACCGGTTCGGCGTCCGCGTCGAAGTGGGCGGCGCAGTTGACCAGGACCAGGCTGCGCAGCCGCTGCGGATGGTGCGCGGCGATCAGTTGCCCATAGCAACCGCCCAGCGACCAGCCGACGCAATGGAAGCGTTCGCCTTTGGGAAGCAGGGCGTCGATCGCGTCCAGCAGGATTTCCGCGTCGATGCGGAAATCCGCGTTCGCCGCGACCGGGCGGGTGGCGTCGCGACCCGGGGGGTGCAGGGCGATGACGCGATAGCGCGACTGCAACGCGGCGAATTGGTGGTGCCAGGCGCGCGCATGCAGGTTGAGCGGGCCGAGCAGCAGGACGGGCTCGCCGTCGCCGGCGCTGAAGCTCTCCACGTGGGTGGCGCCGTGTTCCACCCGTTGCGCCGACCATGCGGGGCGGATCGGCTCGGCCCGGGCGGCCGCCGCGACCGCGTCGGCCGCCCGCGGCGCCGCGGCCGGGGCCTGCGCCGCGCGCAGCATGCGCTCCAGATCGCCGAGCGTGGCGCAATCGAGCAGGGCGTGCTCGCGCAGCGGCGCGATCGTCTGCGCCAGCGCATCGGTCAGCTCCAGGCTGACCAGCGAATCGATCCCGAGCTCGGCCAGCCGCGTCGACGGATCGAGCCGCGACGCGGCGATCTTCAGCACCCGCGCCAGGACCTCGCACAGCGAGCGCCAGACATCGCCGCGCGCCTGCGCGACGGCGTCGGGTTTCGGGCGATCGACGCGCGCAACCGCGGCGACGCGTTGCCGCGAGCGCGGGTCGGCGATCGGTTCGGCCGCTTCGACCGCGGCTGCGGCCGCAGTCCGGGCGCGTGCGACCAGTACCCGCGACGCCGGCGTGCCTTCGCCCGGCACGGCTTCGGCGATGGCGGAGAAACCGGCTTCGGCGAGCAACTCGCGCCAGCGCGCATGCTCGAGCAGGGGCGAGTCCTCGATCCGGCGCTCGGCATCGCCATAGCGCCACCAGCCCTCGGTCAGGCCGAAGGTCATCGTGGCGATGTCCTGGCGCTGCATGATTTCGTTGATCACCAGCAGCCCGCCCGGGCGCAGCAGGCTGCGTACATGGGTGAGCGTGGCTGCGATGTCGCGGGTGGCGTGCAGGACGTTGGTGGCCAGCGCCAGGTCGTAGCCGGCCTCATCGAAGCCCTGTTGCGCCGGCGCCCGCTCGATGTCGAGCGCGCGGAAATGCAGCCATGGGCGATTCGCGCCGAAGCGCCGTTCGCCGTGGCGCAGGAAATGCGCGGACAGGTCGGTGTAGTCGTAACGTGCCGGCGGGTCCGGCAGTGCGGCCAGCACCGCGGCGCTGGTGGCGCCGGTGCCGGCGCCGATTTCGATCATTCGCGGGCTGCGGTCGCGGCACCAGCCCCGGCAGACCTGCGCCACTATCTCGTTGTAGTGGTCGGTGATTTCGTTGCCGCGGTAGATGCCTTCCACCAGCGTCGTCGAGCCGCCCGGAAACAAGACCTGCGGGCCGCCGATACGCCCGCTCAGCAGGTCCGCATAGCTGCGCACGCAGGCGCGCAGCAATTCCAGGTGCGGCGCCACGATCGGATAGCGCGCAGCCAGCGCCGCGGCGTCGGCGGCGGCCTGTTCATCGCTGCTCTCGGGCGCGGTCGCGGCGGCGCTGTAGCCATGCTCGTTGCGCGATAGCTCGCCATGCCGGGCCAGGATGGCGAGCAGCGCCGTGAACAGGCGCGCCTGTCCGGCCACCACGCCGGCGCGCTGCATCAGCACGCGAACGGGCACGGCGGATTCGTCCGGGCGCGGCAGCGCATCCAGGTTCTGCAGCGCCTCGCGGGTGCGCGCCGCGCCGAACGCCTCCAGCGCGTCGAATGCGGCGCGGTGCGCCTGCAGGACGCCGCCGCGCGCCGCCAGCCCGGCCAGCGGCGCGAGCAGTTCGGACATCGCCGGATCGTTGTCTTGCGCCGCGGCCGGCTGCGCCGGCGCTTGCGCGCCCGCGGCCCAGAAACGGTCGCGCGCGAATGGATAGCACGGCAGCGATACCGCGTGCGCGCCGGCGAACTGTTCCTGCCACTGCGGCGTTTCCCCGGCCAGGTATTGCTGCGCCTGCGCCCGCTCGGCGCGCGGACTGTGTTCGGCGCGCGGACCGGCGAACATGCGCTCGTCTTCCAGGCCCTGTTGCAGGCACTGCTTGAGCGCGGCGCGCAAGTCGCCCAGATCGCAGGCCACAAACGCCAGCCGCTGGCCGAAATGGCTGCGCCCCAGGCTGAGCGTATAGGCGACATCGCGCAGCGCCAGGTCGTGGCGATGGCCGCCGATCTCGCGCTCCAACTCGCGCACCCGGCGCAGCAGCGCAGGACGATCCTTGGCCGACAGCGGCAGGAGCCAGGGCAACGCGGGATCGCCAGGCGGCGCCGGCGCGCGCGGCGGCGGTTGCTGGATCACCACATGCGCATTGGTGCCGCTGAAGCCGAACGCGCTGATCGCGGCGGTGCGCGGTCCGGCATCGGGCCAGGCGCGGGTTTCGCTGTTGAGATAGAAGGGGCTGTCCTGGAGCGACAGATGCGGGTTGGGCGCGTCGAAATTCAGCGACGGCACCAGCAGGCCGCGCTCCACGCACAGCGCGGTCTTGATCAGGCCGGCGATGCCGGCGGCAGGCAGGCAATGGCCGATATTGGTCTTGACCGAGCCCAGCGCGCAGTATTGGCTGCGCGCGGCGGGGCGGCCTGACGAAAGCCGCGCGAACGCATCGCTGAGCGCGCCGAATTCGATCGGGTCGCCCAGCGCCGTGCCGGTGCCGTGGGCCTCGACGTAGCCCAGCGTCGCCGGATCGATCCGATGCCGGCGGTACACATCGCTGATCAGATCGGTCTGCGCGCTGGCGTTGGGCGCGGTGATGCCGTTGGAGGCGCCGTCCTGGTTCAGGCCCGAAGCCAACACGACCGCGCGGATCCGGTCGTTGTCGGCCAACGCCGCGGACAGGCGCTTGAGCACCACCACGCCGACCGCCTCGCCGGGCACGAAACCGTTGGCGCCGGCATCGAACGTACGGCATTGGCCATCGGGCGAGGTCATGCGCGCGGCATGCGCCAGGACATGGAATTGCGGCGTGGACAGCACGGTGACGCCGGCGACCAGCGCCAGGTCGCAACCGCCGCTGCGCAGGCTTTCGGCGGCGGTGTGCAAGGCCACCAGCGAGGACGAGCAGGCGGTGTCGATCGAGATCGCGGGTCCTTTCAGGTCGAAGAAGAACGCGACCCGCCCGGCCAGCATCGCCTCGGAGGTGCCGGTCAGCAGATAGGGATGCGGTGCGGCGGCGCCCGCACTCAGGCGCGACTTGTAGTCGCCGGGGAAACAGCCGACGAACACGCCGCAGCGGCTGCCGTTCAGGCGCTGCAGCGGATAGGCGGCATCCTCGAATGCGGCCCAGCTCTGTTCCAGCAGCAGGCGTTGCTGCGGGTCCATCATTTCCGCGGCGCGTTCGGGCACTTGGAAGAAGGCCGCATCGAAGGCGTCCACATCGCGCATGAAGCCGCCGCGCAGGTTCACCTCGGCCGCGACCTGCGTCATGCCTTGGCGGCGTTGCGCCGGCATTTCCGCGATCGCGTCATGGCCGTGGACCAGGTTGCGCCAGAAGCTCTCGACGTCGTCCGCGCCGGGGAAGCGACCGGCCATGCCGATGATGGCGATCGGCTCGGGCAGCTCCGAGTCGTAGCGCAGCGGCGCAGCGACGACCGCCTGCGCCGGCTGCGGCGCTGCCCATGCCGGTTCCGGTTCGGGTGCCGGCGCCGTGTCGGCGGTTTGCGGCGCAACGGCCGTCGTGGCGGTCGGGTTCTGCGCATCCAGGTGTGCGGCCAGCCGTCGCACGCTGGGATGGCCGAACAGGTCGGCCGGACGCAGTTGCAGCGCGAAGCTGCGGTTGATGCGCTCGATCGCATCCATCGCCATGATCGAGTCGATGCCCAGCTCGACGAAGGGCGCGTCGGCGTCGATCTGCTCCGCCTGCATGCGCAGGGCGTCGGCGATGACCGCGCTCAGGCGCGCGACGGTTTGCGCCGCGGCTGGCGCGGCCTGCGCTACCGGTTGCGGCGGCAGGGCGGGCGCGGGCTCGACCGCGGGCGAAAAGGCGCCGGCGACGCAGGCGCGGCCGTCGCTGGCGGCGATCAGCACCTGTTGGCGGGCATCGCCGGCGGAATCGCCGATCGCCTCGACCGGGTCGAAGCCGCACTGGGCGAATTCGCTGCGCCAATGGGCGAGATCCAGCAGCGGGCCTCCGCGCAGGCGCACGTCCTCGTCCTCGTACAGCCACCAGCCCGGAGTGAGGCCGAACACCAGCGTGGCGAAGTCGCTGGCCGCCACCACCTCGTTGAGCACGATCAGGCCGTCGTCGGCGAGCATGCGCTTGATCCGGCCCAGCGTGGCCTGGATGCGGCGGGTCGCGTGGACCACGTTGGAGGCGACGATCAGATGCGCATCCGCGCGCTCGGCCGCGCTGTCGGCTTCGATGTCGAGCACCCGGCAACGCACATAGGGGTAGCGCGCGCCGTAGCGGCGCTGCGCCGCCGCCACCAGGCTCGGCGACAGGTCGGTGATGTGGTATTCCAGATCGTCGCGCTGCGCTCCGAGGTGTTCGAGCACGACATTGGTGGTGGCGCCGGTGCCGGCGCCGAGCTCGATCACGCGCACGACCGTGCCGGGCGCCTGCTCGCGCTTGGCCGCGACGAGCGCCGCTACCGTCCGCGCCACCGCCTCGTTGCAGGCGTCGACCGCGGGGTTGCCGTGGTAGAGCGCGCGCACCAGCTCGGGCGATCCGCTGGGAAACAGCACGTTGACTCCGTCTTGGCGCGCGCCGACCACATCGGCATAGGCCGCGCAGCAGCGCTCGAGCATTTCCGCATGAGGGGCCAGCATCGGATAGCGCTCGAGCAGCGCTTGCCGCGATTGCTGCGCATCCTGCCGAGCCAGCGCCGAGGCCCGCTCGGTGGTGGCCAGCATGTCGGCCTGCGCCTGCAGGTAGCCGCCGATGCGCGCGGCATCGAGCGTGGATCGCCATAGCCGCTGCCAGGCCGGCAGCACGCCGATCTGCGCGGCCAGTCGCTGCGGGTGCCAGAGTTCTCCGGCCGCGACCGGAGCGCCGAGCGCGAGCAATACGCGCATGGCGCAGGCGCGGGCGTAAGCGTCCAGGGCGTCGGCGGGGGAGTAGGGAGAATCGCTGAGGTTCATACGGACCCTTGTTCGGTGAGCCGTGAGATCACGCGGTCGAGGAGGGTGCGGCCATTGCCGGCGACGTCGCCGCCGCGCGGCGCCCGCACGGCGTCGTCGATGCCCAGATGCGGCCACAGCCGCCGTTCGGCGACCAGCGGCATGACCGGACCGTCGCCGCCGCCGGCCATGGCCTCGATCACTTCCAATCCGAGCCCGGGTTCGATCGAGCCGATGCCCAGCGCGCGCATGCGCTCGGCGTGCTTGCGGTCGCTGACGATGCCCACGCTGCCCCAATAGCCCCAGTTGATCACCGGCGCGGCGATGCCGTCGTAGCGGGCGAGGGCGCGGGCGTAGGCGTCCTTGAAGGTGCAGCCGGCGGCATAGTTGCTTTGTCCGGCGTCGCCGAGGAACGACTGCGCCGAGGAGAAGAAGGCGAGGAAATCCAGCGACTCGTGCCGCAGCGCCCGGCGCAGCACTGCGCTGCCGCGCACCTTCGGCGCCAGCACCGCGCGCAGGCTGGCCTCGTCCATGCGGTAGATCGCGCGGTCGTCGAGCACCAGCGCCGAATGGAAGACGCCATGCAGCGCGCCCCAGCGGCGGCGCAGATCCGCCACCGCGGCGTCCATCGCGAGCGGATCGGCGAGATCGGCCTGCAGATAGATCGCTTCGCCGCCGGCCGCGCGGATCGCCTGGAGCGCGGCGCGCTGCGCATCGCCTTCGGGACTGCGGCCGAGCAGGGCCACGCGCGCCCGGCAGCGGCGCGCCAGATGCTCGGCCAGGACCCGGCCGATCCCGCCGGCGCCGCCGACGATCAGATAGACGCCGGCTTCGCGCCAGGGCGTCGCAGGCGGCGCCGGCAGGCGCCTGGGGCGCAACCGCCTGTGCCAGCGCCGTGCGCCGCGCAACAGCGTCGGCGCGCCCTGCGCATGCGGCGGCTCGGCGGCGATGCGCGCGGCCAGCGCCGCGTCCACCGCATCCGCGCTCGACAGGTCGAGATTGCGCACGCGCCAATCGCGCTGCTCTTTCGCCAGCGACATCGCGAAGCCGGTGAGCGCGGCGCCGCGCGGGTCGACCGGCGCCGCCTCGTCCAGGCTCAGCGCATCGCGGGTCATCACGAACAGGTCCAGGCCGTGGCGATGGTAGCGCTGCGTCGCCCTGACCAGCCGGAACAGGGCCAGCACACCGTGCTCCTGCGCCGAGTCCAGTGCGTCGAGATCGTCGGCGACATACGCCTCGGGCTGCAGGCCGCCGAGAAAATACACGCGGCGCAGATCGGGCAGTTGCACCAGGCGCGTATCCAACGCCAGGGCGTCGGTCGCATCGATCTCCACCAGCGCATCGTCGCGATGCAGCGCGCGCAACTGCGCGGCCAGCGCCGGATCGCGCTGCGGCTGCACCAGCAGCACGCTGCCGCGCTCGGCGGCGGGCGCGACGATGGCGGCCGGACTGTCGAGCCAATACGGCGCGAACAGGACGTCTTGCCCGCGGTCGTCGCATGCCGCGCCGTCCGCTGCCGTGGCGATGCGGGCGAGCGCCACGGTCTTGGCCAGCAGCGTCCGGGTCGCGGCCGATGCCGCGCTGGTATGCGTTTCGACGGCGTGCGTTTCAGCGGCAGGCATGTCGGCGGCAGGCGTTCGCAGGCCGGCGGAGGGCTGTGCGGCAGCCGCCGTTGCGTCGGCCGCAGGCGCGCGCGCACGATCGATATCCGGCAGCCAATGGCGGCTGTTCTCGAACGGATAGCCGGGCAAGTGCAGGCGCGGGCAGGGGGTCCAGAATCGCAGCGGCGGCAGTGCGCCCTGGCGGTAGTCGTCGGCCAGGCGCTGCCGATCCCGCGCGTGCCCGGCATTGGCGACGTCGCCGGCCGGCGTTGCTTGCGTCGCCGCGCCGGCCGGGATTTTGCCGATGCCGCTGCCCTGTTCGGCGGCGGCCTGCAGCGCTTGGAGCAGTTCGTCCCGGTCCGATGCGATCACCGCCAGCCGCCAGGCATGATGGTCGCGTCCGGCGCGCAGGGTGTAGGCGAGCGCCTGCAGGGAGGGGCGTTGTTGCACGCAGTATTGCGCCAATTGCGCGGCGGCCTGGCGCAGCGCCGCCGCGCTGGCCGCGGAGAGCAGCAGCAATTGCGGCTCGGACGGCGAGTCCGCATCGCTCGCGGCCGCTGGCGCGGCCTGCGGCGCCTGTTCCAACACCACGTGCGCATTGCTGCCGCCGAAGCCGAACGAACTGACCCCGGCGCGGCGCGGAAGCGGGCTGCCGTCGCCGGCCTGCAGTTCGGGCCAGGGCGCGGCCTCGCGCGCGATCGACAGCGCGCTGCCTTGCAGCTTCAGATACGGATTGAGTTCGCGCACATGTAGCGTCGGCGGCAGCGTCGCGTGCTTGAGCGCCAGTGTTGCCTTGATCAGGCCGGCGATGCCGGCGGCGGGCTCCAGGTGGCCGATGTTGCTCTTCACCGATCCCAGCGCGCAGGCCGGGGCGACGGCCGGCGTTCCGGCCGCGGTCGCGCCCAGCGCCTGCATCAACGCCTGTACTTCGATCGGATCGCCGAGTTCGGTGCCGGTGCCGTGCGCCTCGATCAGGCCGATGCTCGATGGATGCACGCCGGCATCGGCCAGGGCGTCGAGGATCACCGCGCGCTGCGCCTGCGGATTGGGTGCGGTCAGCGAATGCGCGCTGCCGCCGTGGTTGACCGCCGCCCCGCGGATCACCGCATGGATCGGATCGCCGTCGGCCAGCGCCCGCGACAAGGCCTTGAGCATCACCACGCCGACGCCTTCGCCCTTGACGTAACCATCGGCGCCGCTGCCGAAGCTGCGGCAGCGGCCGCGCGGGGACAGTACGCCCATCTGCGCGGTAACCGCGAAGGTGTCCGGAATCAGCATCAGGCTGACGCCGCCGGCCAGCGCCAGCTCGCAGTGCCCCAGGCGGATCGCGTCGATCGCGCGCGCCACCGCCACCAGCGAACTGGAGCAGGCGGTGTCGATCGCTTCGCTGGGGCCATTGGCGCCGAGCAGAAACGAGACCCGGTTGGCGAGCATCGCGTGTGAATTGCCGGTGGCCGCGAAGCCGTGGCTTTCGCCGGAGCGCTTGACCAGCTCCTGATACTCGTTGAACTGCACGCCGGCGAACACGCCCAGGCGCGTTCCGGCCAGCTGCGACGGCGCATGCGCGGCATCGTCGATGGCGTTGTAGCAGGCCTGCAGGAACAGGCGGTGCTGCGGGTCCATCAGTTGCGCTTCGCGCGGCGAGATACGGAAGAAACGCGCGTCGAAGCTGTCGATATCGGCGCAGAATCCGCCCCAGCGCGGTACCTGCGCCGGCTGTTCGCGCCAGTCCCAACGCTCCAGCGGGATTTCGCCGATGCAATCGCGGCCGTCGACCAGATTACGCCAGAAGCCGGCCAGGTCCGTAGCCTGCGGGAAGCGCCCGGACATGCCGATCACCGCGATCGCGCGATCGTCCGCGGCGGCGGGCGCCGCCGATGCGGACGCAGGCGGTGGCGTCGGCGAAGGCGCTGGGGTCTCGGCCGGCGCCGCGCCGGCCGCGTGCAGATAGGCGGTCAGTGCGGCGATGGTGTGGTGTTCGAAGAACAGGTTGGGGGACAGCTCCAGGCCGAGATCGGCGCCGAGGCGCTCGGCGAGGGCTTTGAGGCGGATCGAATCGAAGCCGAATTCGGCCAGCGACAGCGCGTCCTCGATGCGCTCGCGCGGTACTTCCAGCAACTCGACGATGACGTCGCGCAAATAGGCCGACAGGCTCCGCGCACTGGCTGCGCCCGTGGACGTCTCGGGCGATGCGGATGCGGATGTGGGCGCGGCGACGGCCTGGGCAACGGCCGCGTCCGCCGGGGTTTCGAGCAAGGCGCTCAGGCGGTCGGGATCGCCGGCGAGCAGGGCCAGGTGCGCATGGCCGCTGGCGAGCGCGGCCTCGAACGCGTCCAGGCCTTGCTGCGCCGGCAGCGGACGCAGTCCCCAGCGTTGCTCCATCTGCCGTAGCGCGGCTTCGGGCACGTGCATGCCTTCGCTGGCCCAGAGCGGCCAGCCGATCGAGATGCTGGTGCCGGGCGCGCCTTCGTGCCGGCGCTGCGCCGCATAGGCGTCGAGATAAGCGTTGGCGGCGGCGTAATCGGTCTGGCCGACGTTGCCGATCCCGCCCGCCAGCGACGAAAACAGGGCGAAGAACGAAAGCGGTTCATCGCGGGTGGCGCGATCCAGGTAGCGCGCGCCGGCGATCTTGGGCGCGATTACGCGCTGCAGGTCGGCGACGGTCTTGCCGGCGACCAGGCCGTCGGCGAGGACGCCTGCGGCATGCGCCACGCCATGCAGGACGCCGGCCCAATCCTTGGCGCGCTCCAGCGCTGCGGCGACGGCATCGGCGTCGGCGATGTCGCAGGGCAGATACAGGGCGCGTCCGCCCAGCGCCTCCATCTCGCTGACACAGTCCTGCGAGGCGGACGACGGCGGCGAGCGCCCCAGCAGCACCAGTCGCGCGCGGCGATGTTCGGCCAGGCGCCGCGCCAGCAGTCGTCCGATGCCGCCGAGGCCGCCGGCGATGAGCACCGCCGGTTCCGGCGGCAAGGCCAGGGCGGCGGCTTGCGGCGCCTGGGCAGGATTCAGGGCGAGCAGGCGGCGCTGCCGGCGCAGGCCGTCCCGGTAATGGACCTCGTGCACGCGTCCGGCGATCGCCGCATGGGCTTCGTCGGCGAGCGCCGACAGCGGCGCCTGCTGGAGTTCGGCCACCGTCACCGCGAGCTGCGGGCGCTCGCGCACCAGCGAGCGGCAGAAGCCGGCCAGCGCCGCCAGCGTCAGGCGTTGTTGCGCGCCGTCGCCGACGATCAGCAGGCACTGCAATGCCGGCGCGGCGCGGGCGACCTGCAGCATCTGCGCCAGGGACGCTTCGGTCGTCGCATATGCGGGCAGCCACCACAGCGCGCGCTCGGCGGTTGCGTCCAGTCGCGCGATGGCGCCGGCCTGCAACGGCAAGCCGTCGATGGCGGGCAGCGGCTGCTCCGACAGCCACAGCATCGGCGCTGCATCCGCATCGCCGGACGGCAGCGGCGCTGCCTGCCATTGTCCCTGCGCCCACAGCAACGGCACCGTGTCGCCGCTGCGCTGCGCGGTCCGCCGGGTTGCGGGCAGCTCGGCTTCGGCCGGCGCCTCGGACGCTTGCGCAACCGCCCAGTAGCGCTCGCGCGCGAACGGATACAAGGGCAGGGCGATGCGGCGGCCGCCGGCGAACAGCGCCGGATCGGGGTCGCCGCCATCGAGATAGGCGGATTGCGCTTGCGATAGAGCGGCGGGTGCGGCGGCGCTGGCGCCGGGCGAGCCGTCGTCGGCCTGCAGCGCCGCGATCAGGCCCGCATTGGAATCGACCAGATACGCGGCGCGATGCGCATGATGCGCGCGTCCCACCGCGCAGGTATGGGCGACATCGGCGAGCGCGGCCGGATGGGCTTGCAGCCATGCGGCAAGATCGGCGCGGCGTTGCCGCAGCGCGGCCGGCGTCTTGGCCGACAGCAGGATCAACTGCGGGCCCTCGATGGGTGTCGTCGCGTCCGGGGCGGCCGGCGCCTGCTCCACCACCAGATGCGCATTGCTGCCGCCGGCGCCGAAGGAGCTCAATCCGGCGCAGCGCGACAGCGCGTTTTCGCTGCGCCAGGGCGCGAGTTCGCGCTGCACGCGAAAACCGCTGTCGTCCAGCCCCAGATCCGGATTGAGCGGATCGGCGTGCAGGGACGGCGCCAACTGTCCATGGCGCAGTTGCAGCAGCAGCTTGCTCAGGCCGGCGATGCCGGCGGCGGCTTCGAGGTGGCCGATATTGCTCTTGATCGACCCCAACGCCGGCGCCGTGTCGGGATCGTCGAACACCTGGCACAGGCCGCGCAGCTCGATCGGATCGCCGAGCGCGGTTCCGGTGCCGTGCGCTTCGACATAGCTGACGCGCGCCGGGGCGAGCCCGGAGCGCTGCAGGGCGCGGCGGATAGCGCGGCCCTGCGCGTTGGGGTTGGGCACCGTGTAGTGGTTGACCGCGCCGCCGTGGTTGACCGCGCTGCCGCGGATCACGCCATGGATGCGGTCGCCTGCGGCGATCGCATCGGCGAGCGGACGCAGCAGCACCGCTCCCACGCCTTCGCCGGGAACGTAGCCGTCGCCGCCGGCGCCGAAGGAGCGGCAGCGGCCGTCGCTGGAAAGAAAGCGCCCCTGCGCCAGCAGCAGGTATTTGTTCGGATGGGTCATCAGGTTGACCCCGCCGGCCAGGGCGAGGCGGCATTCGCCGCGGCGCAGGCTTTCGCAGGCCAGATGGATCGCGGTCAGCGAGGACGAGCACATCGTGTCCACCGCCAGGCTCGGGCCGTGCCAGTCGAAATAGTAGGAGACGCGATTGGCGACCGAGGCATAGGAGGAGTCGGTGGCCAGCGGCGTGCCGCGGCCGGTGGCTTCGGCGCCGACCATCTGGTAGTGGCCGTACATGATGCCGACGAACACACCGATCTCGGCTTCGCCGCCGCAGGCCTGCGCCAGCGATGCCCGGGTGTAGCCGGCGTCTTCGAGGGTATGCCAGGCGATCTCGAGGAAATGGCGTTCCTGCGGGTCCATGAACGCCGCTTCCTTCGGCGAGATGCCGAAGAACAGCGGATCGAAACAGTCGTAATCGTCGATGAAGCCGCCCCAGCGGCCATACGTCTTGCCGCTCTGGCCGGGGCGCGGATCGAAGTAACGCCGCGCGTCCCAGCGCGAGCTCGGAATTTCGCGGATCAGGTCGCGCCCTTCGCGCAGCAGCGGCCACAGCGCATCCACGTTCGGCGCGCCGGGGTAGCGCCCGGCCAGCCCGACGACGGCGATGGCCTCGTCGCCGTCGCGCTGGGGTATCGGCGCGTGCGCCGGCGGCGACGCCGGCGCTGCCGGCGGCTGCCGCAGCGGCGGCGGCTCGACCCGATCGGGGTGCGCGCCGGCAAGGCAGCGCCGCACCGCTTCGCCGCGGCTGGCCAGCATATGATCGGCCAGCCGCTCGATGCGGTCGAACTCGAAGAACAAGGTCTTGGGCAGGCTGCCGAAATCGGCTTCCAGGCGGTCGACCAGATCCACCGCGATGATCGAGTCGATGCCGTAATCCTGGAACGGTTTGTCGACCTGCATGCGTTCGAGCGGCAGCTTGATGCGTTCGGCCACGATCGCGCGCAGCCTGGCGAGCAAGGCTGCGCGCAGGTGCGATGGCGGGTTCTCGGCGGCGGCTTCCGCCGGCGCGGATTGACGTTCGGCGGAGTGTTCCGGGGCCGCATGCTCCGAAGCTGCCTGCTCCAAAACCGCAAGCTCCGAAACCGCATGCTCCGAAACGACGTGCTGCACCGCGACGTTCCCCGCGCGTGTCGTCGTGCCGGTCGGCGCGCGCAGGCTGACTCCGTCGAGGGCGGCCAACGCCAGGCCATCGCGGTCGTACAGGCGCACGTCGAAGCAGGCCTCGCCGCGCCCGGGGCTGCGCATCGCCTGTATGTAGCGGGCGCGGTTCAGCGGCGCGAAGCTGCGCAGCGCATCGAGCGCGAACGGCAGCGCAAGGCGGTCGCCGCCGTCGCTCGCGCCGAGCACGGCCAGACTCTGCAGCGCGGCGTCGAGGCAGCGCGCGTCGGCATGCCCCGCGTCCGGCGGCGGCTGCAAGGTGGCCAGCAATTGCCGGCCGTCATGGTGCAGGACTTGCAGCAGACGGAACTGCGGGCCATAGACCGCACCGCAGGCGGCAAGGCGGCGGTAGAGCGCGTCCGCCTCGACTTCGATCATCGCCGGGTGCCGGGCCGTGCCTGGGTCCAGCGCCGGCAAGGGCGCCGCGGCGCCGGCCAGCCACTGGCCGCGTGCATGGATCTGTCCGGCGCTTTCGATGCGCCAGGAGCGAGCCTGTTCCTGCGCCTGTTGTCGCCATGCCAGCGGATCGCGCAACGGATAGGGCAGCGGCGCCGACCAGGCGACATGGCGCAGCAGGCCCGGTCCGAGCCGGGCCAGCGCCGATTCCAACAACGCCGTCGCCGGCACCAACGCTGCGCCTGCGATCGCATGATCGCGGTAGTCGTGCGCGGGCAGCAGCGGCGCATCGGCGACAGCGTCCTCGACGGACGCCGCAACGCTCGCCGTGGTGGTCGCTATTGGCGGCGTCGGCGTCGGCCAATAGCGTTCGCGCGCGAACGGATAGCTCGGCATCGGGATATGGCGCGCACGCGGCACTTGCGGGTCTTCGCCGCGCAGATAAGCCTCGGCGGCGATGCGCGCCCGGCCTGTCCCGCCCGCATGCGCGCGCCCGCCGGGCGCGCCGGCCGCGAGCATCTGGCCGATAGCGGCGATCGCTTCCCCGGCGCTGGCGGCGACGATGGCGCAGCGTTCGCCGAAATGCTCGCGGCCATGGGCCAGGGTGGAAGCGACATCGGCCAAGGGCGGCGCGGTCTGCTCCAGCCAGTCGGCCAACTGCCGCAACCGGCGCTGCAGCGCCTCGTCGTTGGCGGCCGAGAGCAACAGCGCGTGCGCCTGACCGTCGTCGCGCGTTGGCGGCGCGGCTTGCGGCGCCGACTCGACGATGACGTGGCTGTTGGCGCCGCCGGCGCCGAACGAGCTGATCCCGGCGCGCAGCGTCTCGCCGGTCCACGGCGCGGCCTGCTGTTGCAGCACGAACGGGGTCTGCTCGAAGTCGATGCGCGGATTGAGCGCCTGCGCGTGCAGGCTCGGCGCCAGGCAACGATGCCGCATTTGCAGCAGCACCTTGATCAGGCCGGCGATGCCGGCGGCCGATTCCAGGTGCCCGATGTTGCCCTTGAGCGAGCCGATCGCGCAGAAACCGCGCCGCGAAGTGCGTTCGCCGAATGCGGAGGAAAGGCCGCGGATCTCGATCGGATCGCCGAGTTCGGTGCCGGTGCCGTGCGCTTCGACGTAGCTGATCGCATCGGCGGCGACGCCCGAGCGCCGCAGCGCCGCGTCGATCACCTCGGCCTGGGCGCGCGGATTGGGCACGGTATAGCCGCTGGTGCGGCCACCGGCATTGACCGCGCTGGCGCGGATCACGCCATGGATGTGGTCGCCTTCGGCGCGGGCCTGGGCCAGCGGACGCAGCAGCACCGCAGCGACGCCTTCGCCGTCGACGAAGCCCGCCGCGTCGGCGCCGAACGGGCGGCATACGCCATCGCGCGCGAGCATCCGCAAGGAACTCAGCCGCGCCAGGTGGCGCGGATGCAAGATCAGGTTCACGCCCCCGGCCAGCGCGGCGCGGCAATCGCCGCGCCGGATCGCGTCGCAGGCCAGGTGCAGCGCGGTCAGCGACGAGGAGCAGGCGCTGTCCACCGCCAGGCTCGGGCCGCGCAGGTCGAGCTGGAACGAGACGCGGTTGGCGATCGACCAGTAATTGGCGTCGGCGTTGTTGGCATGGCCGGCGGCGGCGAGTTCGGCGCCGACCCAACTGTAGCCGCCGTTCATGACCCCGGCGAACACCCCGATGCGGTGTTGCAGCGCGGCGATGCGTGCGGCGGTGTAGCCGGCGTCCTCGAAGGCCGCCCAGGCGGTCTGCAGGAACAGGCGTTCCTGCGGGTCCATCACCTCGGCCTCGGCCGGCGAGATACGGAAGAACAGCGGATCGAAGCAGTCGACATCGTCGAGGAAGCCGGCGCGGGCGCTGTAGCTCTTGCCCAGTTGTCCCGGTTCGCCATGGTGATCGAGCCAGCGCCAGCGTTGTTGCGGCACTTCGCTGATGGCGGTGCGTCCCTCACGCAGCAGGGTCCAGAGCTGCTCCGGATTTTCGGCGCCCGGGAAACGGCCGGCGATGCCGACCACCGCGATCGCGTCCTGGTCGGCGTCGTCTGCGTCGGGCGAGCTGGCAGCGGCGGAGCGCGACGGCGGCTTCATGCGCGCCTGCTGCGCGCGCTGGGTGGGTTCATCCGCGGCGGGCGGCCGCGCGTGGCCGGTCCCGGTCGCGGGTTCGCTCGCAGGCGCGACCGCAGGCGTGGCGGCATCGGCCGGCGCAAGCGGGCTGCGTTCGGCCAAGGCGCCGGCCAATTGCGCCACGGTGACGTGTTCGAACAACAAGGTCGAAGGCAGCGCGCCGTAGACGCGCTCCAGCGGCCTCATCAGCTCCAGCACGATCAGCGAGTCCACGCCGAACTGTTCGAAATTCTGGTTGTCGCCGATCTCGGTCGCGTCGATATGCAGCACCTGAGCGAACGCCTGCTTGATCCAGGCGCGCAGGTCCTCCGGCGCCGGTGCGGCGGCCGGCGCGGCCGCGGCGATTGCGGCGGACGCGGCCTCGCTCGCGGTTTCGCTCGCGGCCGGCGCCGCCGCCGCCGGCGCGGCGACCCGGCCGTCGCTGCGCGCCACGATCACCTGCATCGGGCCTGGGCGCGTCAACGCGCGCGGGTCTGCGAAGCCGCTCACGCCGAGCGCGAACCGCCAGCGCTGCAGATCCAGCAGCGGGCTGCCGGGCAGACGCAGGCCGGCATCGCGGAAGCGCCACCAGCCGTCGGTCAGGCCGAAGGTGAGGGTGGTGAACGCCTGCCGCTGCACCGCCTCGCACAGCACCACGCGGCCGTCGCCCTTGAGCAGCCGCTTGAGGTTGCGCAAGGCCTCCAGGATCGAGGCGGTGGCGTGCAGCACGTTGGTAGCCAGCACGATATCGACGCTGCCGCAAGCGAAACCCTGTGCCTGCGGTTCGCGCTCGATGTCCAGCACCCGGCCGCGCAAGCCGGCGCAGAGGTCGCGGAAGCGGCGCTCGCCGCCGCTGACGAAGCTCGGCGACAGATCGGTGTAGAGATATTCGCCCCAGTCGCCGAGCGGCTGCAGCGCTTGCAGCACCACGGCGCTGGTGCCGCCGGTGCCCGCGCCGATCTCGACGATGCGCAACCGGCGCTGCGGATCGGCGGCGCGCGCATCGGCGACCCAGGCCGCGACCTGCGTCGCAACCAGCCGGTTGTAGTGTTCGGCGGCGGGACTGTCGCGATAGATCGGTTCCACCTGCCGTAGCGAGCCGCCCGGGAACAGGATCGGCAGCGGGTCCTGGGTGCCGAGCAGGACGCCGGGCAGCGCTTCCACGCAATTGCGCAGCAACGCTCGATGCGGCGCCAGTTCGTCCGGCAGCGGCGTGGTCGGCGCAGCGCCGTCGGCGCCGTCGCTCAGTGCGCAGACCGCTTCGTACAGTGCGCGCTTGCCCGGCGCCACGTCCTGGGCGCGTTCGCCGTCGAGCAGTCCGGCCCGGCTCAGTGCCGCGGCCGCGGCGGCTTTCGCCTCGTGCTCGAGCTGCGCGAAGCCGTCGCCGTAACGCTGCATCGCGTCGGAGACGGCCGGTTCGGCGCACAGCGAGAACTGCGCGCCGGTCGCGTCCGCATCGATCCGCAGCGCGTGGGCCGGCGTTGCGCCCAGGCCCTGCAGCACCGCGGGCGCCGCCTTGAATGCGATCGTCCGGGCCAGGCCCAGGGCCAGCGTGGTTTCGATCGCCGCCAGCCCCTCCTGCGCCGAGATCGAACCCACGCCGCGCAGCTGCAGCCGGCGCCGGTACGGTTCCGACGCTACCGCGCCGACCTCGCCCCAGTAGCCCCAGTCGATGGTGTACGCCGGCAAGCCCTGCCGGTGCAGTTCGCGGCTCAAGGCTTCTTCATAGGCGCAAGCCGTCGCATAACCGCTTTGGCCGGCATCGGCGAGCAGCGCCTGGGCCGAGCAGAAGCTCAGCAGGAAGCCGATCTCGCCACGGCGCAGGGCGGCGGCGAGATGACGGCCGCCGCGCAGCTTCGACGAGAGCGAGGCTGCGAAATCCCGCTCGCTGGTGGATGCGAGCAGGCCGTCCTTCAAAGCCAGGGTCGAGGCGATCAGGCCGTCGATGGCGCCGAAGCCGGCCCGCGCCTGCGCCAGGGCGCGCTGCAGCGCCTGGGCGTCGGCGACGTCCGCAGACAGGTACTGCGCCTGCGCGCCGGCGGCGCGCAGGTGTTGCAGTTGCCGCTCGCCGGCGTCGTCGAGCGGGCGCCGGCCGACCAGACTGAGCTGCGCCCGGTAGCGCCGGGCGAGATGCTCGGCCAGGGTGTAGCCCAGGCCGCCCAAGCCGCCGACGATCAGGTAATGGCCGCCTTCGCGCAGCCGGGAGGGCGCCGCCGCGGCGCAGGCGAGCGGGCTCCAGCGCCGCGCCAGCGTCAAGCCGCAGCGCAGGGCCAGCGGTTCGTCGGCGTGCAGCGCGCACAACTGCTGCGCCAGCGCCGATGGATCGGTATCGGGGTCGTGCGCGGAGGCGTCCAGCGCCAACAGCTGCCATTGCGGCTGCTCCTTGGCGGCGGACACGGCCAGCGCGATGCGCGCCGCGGCGCAGGGATCGATCGCTTCGTCGGCGACGACGCCGTGCGCGTCGAGCGTCAACAGCACGACCCGCCAGGGCCGGCGGTAGCGCGCCAGCGCACGCAGCAGGCGGCGCAGGATCGCCAGTTCGGCGCCATCCTCGGCGCCGTCGGCGGCGCACGCGGTGCCGCGCAGGAAGTAGACGGTCTGCGCCGCGATCGCCTGCAGCACGGCAGTGTCGAGCGCGACGGCGTCGGTGGCGGTGGACTCCCACAACTCGCCCGGGTGGGTCCGGCGCAGCGCCGCGAGCAAATCGTCCTGGCCGCCGTCGTGCACGACCAGGGCCGGTCCGGGCGGCGGCGGCTGCCGCCGCGCTTCGACCTCGTCCCAGCGTACGCTGTGCAGCAAGCCTTCCTCCGGCAGCGGCCGGAACACGATGTCGTCGAAGGCCGCCAGGACTTCGCCGTCGTCCTTGCACAGACGCAGCGAGGCGCTGCCATCGGCGTTGCGCCTGGCATGGGCGAACCAGGCCTCGCCCTGCGGCGTCGGCGCGGGACCGTACAAGGCCGCTTGGCCGATGCGGAAGGGCACCAGGGTGCGGCCGTCGCTGTCATCGCCCCATCCGGCCAGGCTGTGCAGCGCTGCGTCCAGCCAGGCCGCCCACGGCACGGCGGTGGTTTCGCCGTCGGCATCGCTCGCTTCCGCGGGCGCTGCGGACAGTTCGGCCAGCACTTCGTCGGCAGAGGCGCGATAGCGCGTCAGGCATCGCAACAACGGCCCATAGGTCAGTCCGGCGTGTTGCAGGCGCGCGTACAGATCGGCGCCCGCGCGCGCCTGGCCGAGGCGCGCGCGGATGGCGTCGAGGTCCAACGCCGGTGCGGCCGCCGGCGCGGCTGCGATCCGCCCCTGTCCATGCACGGTCGGCGCGTCCTCGTCGCCGCTCTCCACGCGGTAAGCGTCGCGATCCAGATGCAGGCGCAAGGCGATGGGCGTCTCTACCCGTACCGGTTCGCGCCAGAGCACTTCGCTGAGCGCCAGGTCGCCGCCGATATGTTCGTGCAGCCACGCCAATTGCGCCGTTCCCGGCCAGATCGCCGCGCCGCGAACGCGGTGTTGGCGCACCAGCGGCATCTCGTCGTGCAGCTGCAATTGCGGGGTTTCGCGCGCGGACGCCGCCGGCGCTGACGCGCTCGGCGCCGGGCCGGCCGCCCAGCAGCGCTTGCGCGCGAACGGATAGCCGGGCAGGGCCAGACGGCGCGCGCCGAGCGCGGCGAACACCTCGCTCCAGTCCAGCCCATGGCCGCAGACATAGAGCTCCAGGGCGCTTTGCAGCGCCGCGTTCCAGGCGTCTTCGTCGGCGGCCTGCAGCAGTTCGCCGGCGATGGTCCGGCGCAGGCGATCGGCCAGGTTCGCCGGCAGGACATCGCCGGTTTCGCCCTGCATGGCGCGCGGATGCGGCCGTTGCGCGCTCAGGTCGGTCAGTGCGGCGACCAGTTCGGCGTGGGTGCGCACGGCGACCGCCCAGCGCAGCGCATGGTGGTCGCGCCCGAGCAGGCAGGTGCAGGCGATATCGCGCAGCTCCACCGCGTCCTCGCGGGCTTCGAGCCAGCCCAGCAGCGCCTGCGCACGGCGCTGCAACGCCTCGGCGTTGGGCGCCGACAGCACGATCGGCACGACCCGCCGTGGATCGGCGCTGCGCGGCGGCGACGGCGGGGCCTGTTCGAGCACAACATGGGCGTTGCTGCCGCCGAAGCCGAAAGAGCTGACGCCGGCGCGGCGAAGGTCCTCGCCATGCAGGGACGGCTGCGGCCATGGCTCGGCCCGGGTCACCAGGCGGAACGGGCTGCCGTCGAACTTCAGGTAAGGGTTGGGCGTTCGGCAATGCAGCGTGGGCGGCAGCATGCGGTGCTGCAGGGCCAGGACGACCTTGGCCACGCCGGCGATGCCGGCCGCGGGTTCGAGGTGACCGATATTGCTCTTGACCGAGCCCAGGCCGCAGTGCCCGGCGACGGTCTGCGCGCCTTCGGGCAGCAGTTTGCGGTAGGCGCGGTGCAAACCTTCGAGTTCGACCGGATCGCCCAGCTCGGTGCCGGTGCCGTGCGCTTCCACATAGCCCAGGCTGCGCGGATCGATGCGCGCCCGGCGGTAGGCGCGCGCAAGCAGGCGCGCCTGGGCCTGCGCGTTGGGCGCGGTGAGCGACTGCGCGCGACCGCCGTGGTTGACTGCGCTGGCGCGGATCACCGCGCGGATCGGATCGCCGTCGGCGAGCGCGCGCGCCAGCGGCTTGAGCAAGGCGACGCCGACGCCTTCGCCCTTGACGTAGCCGTTGGCGCCGGCGCCGAAGGTCTTGCAGCGGCCATCGGGCGACAGGATGCCCATCTGGCTGGTGGCGACGAACGTGCGTGGGTCCAGCATCAGCGACACGCCGCCGGCCAAGGCCATGGCGCAGTCGCCGTTGCGCAGCGCCATGCAGGCATGGTGCAGCGCCACCAGCGAACTCGAACAGGCGGTGTTGACCGATTCGCTGGGGCCGTGCAGGTCGAGCAGATAGGACACGCGGTTCGGCAACATCGTGTGCGAGTTGCCGGTGGAGAGATAGCTGTGGGTCTGCTCGCCGATCACGGCGTGGTATTCGTTGAACTGGACGCCGGCGAAGACGCCGGTGTCGGTGCCGGCGAGCGCCGCGGGCGCGTAGCCGGCATCTTCCAGCGCATGCACCGCGGTCTGCAGGAACAGGCGGTGCTGCGGGTCCATCAGGTCCGCTTCGCGTTGCGAAATCTTGAAGTAGCCCGGATCGAATTCGTCGACGCCGTCGATGAAGCCGCCCCAGCGCGAATTGCTGCGGTCTGGGCGCAACGCTCCGGCGTGGTAATACTCGCGCCAGTTCCAGCGCTGCGCCGGCACTTCGCCGATCAGGTCCTCGCCCTGGAGCAGGTGGCGCCAGAATGCGTCGAGATCGGCCGAGCCGGGCAGGCGCGCGGCCAGACCGATGATGGCGATATCGTCGCTGCCGATGGTTCCGCGCCCGGCGTCGCCGGCAGGCGCCGTCGCGGCCGGGGCCGGCAGCGGCGCCATCGCGACCGCGGACGTTGCCGCGTCCGGCTCCGGCGCCGCCGACCCAGGCGCCGGCAAATAGGCGGCCAGGCCAGTGGCGTCGGTAACGGCGTAGAACAGGCTGGGCACGAGTTCGCTGCCGAGCTCGGCGTTGATGCGGTCGGCGGTTTCTTTCAGTGCGACCGAGTCGAAACCGAGGTCGGCGAACGGAGTCTGCGGGGTCAACAGCCGGCGTTCGATCTTCAACGACTGCGACACCGCGTCCAGGACGACAGCGACGGCGCGCGCGTCCACGCGCGCCGCAGCCGGCGCTGGGGCGTTTGCGGTCGCGGCCGACGCCGCAGCCGGCGCCGGCGCGGCGTCGGCCAGCTGCTCGCTGCGGCGCAGGGCGGCCGCGATGCGCTCGGCATCGCCCTGGAACCAGGCATGCTGACCGCAGGCGCCGCAGCGCAACAGCGCCTGCAGCGCCCGCATCGCCTGCCGCGGCGAGGTGGGGGCGATGCCATGGGTGCGCTCCAGCCAGGCCGAAAACCGGCTCTGGTCGACGCCGTCGATGCGCAGGCCTTCGGCCGAAATCAGCGGCAGGTTCAGCGACAGGCAGCGGCCGTGCCGCCGCTGCTGCATGCGCTGCGCTTCGCGCCATTGCGCGAAGCCGTCGAGGAATCCATTGGCGGCGGCGTAATCGGCTTGTCCCGCCGCCGGCAACACGGCAGCGCTGGAGGAGAACAGCACGAAGCAGGCGAGCGGTTCATCGCGGGTGGCCCGGTCGAGGGCGATCGCGCCGCGCAGTTTGGGCGCCAGCACCGCGGCGATGCGCTCGTCCGATTTCTGCGCGAGCAGACCGTCGTCGAGGCGGCCGGCGAGATGAAAGACGCCGTGCAGCGGGCCGAGCGCGTCGCGGGCCGCGGCGACGATCGCCGCCGCCTGGTCGGCGCGGGCCACATCGCCGCAGGCGTAATGGACGCGGGCGCCGAGCGCGCGCAGCTCATCGAGGAAGTTGCGGCCGTCCTGGTCGAGCGGGCGACGGCCGCTGAGCGCGATGCCGGGCCGGTAGCGCTCGGCCAGATCGCGCGCCAGGCAGCGGCCGAGGAAGCCGAGTCCGCCGCTGATCAGCACATTGGACTCGGCGGACAGTTCGAACGCCGCCTGGGGCGCGTCCGCCAGCGCGGCGTCCTGCAGCGCGGCCAACTGGCGGCGTCCCTCGTGCACGCGCGCATGCAGGCCGCTGTTCGCGGCCGCGGCGAATTCGCGGCAGATCGGGGCGATCAGGTCGGGCGCGGGCATCGCCAGCACGCGCGCGCGCAGGGCGGGGCGCTCGATGCGCAGGGCGCGAAACAGTCCGGCCACGGCATGGCGCAAGGGCCAGGCTCGATCCTCGTCGCCGGTCAGATACAACAGGCGCGCTCCTTGTCCGGCGGGCGCCGCGAGCAGCGCGCGCAGCAGCTCGGCAAGGGCGAGCAGGTTGGGTTCGACGGCGTCGGCGTCGGCGTCTTGCGCAGCGTGCACGAGGATCGCCGGCAGCGCCGCACTGTGGTTGAGCAAACGTTCGCGCACGCGCTGCGCGGCATCGGCCAACGGGTAGCAGAGCACCGTCGCGGCCTGCGCCTGCCAGGCCCCGATCGACGCCTGCGGCGCGTCGATCAGCCAGATCTCGTCCGGCGCGGCGGCGTCGGCGAGCGGCGCGTCCCGCCATGCCGGCGCGTACCAATGCAGCGGCGCATCGCTGTCGATTCCGGCCTCGGTTTCGGGCGCGCCTGCGCCCGCAGCCGGCGCGGAGGCGTTCGTGCCGGCGGGGGGCGCGTCGTTGAACCAGTAGCGTTTGCGCTCCATCGGGGTCGGCGGAAGCGGAACGCGCCGGTACTCGCCGGCGGCGAAACATTCGCCGAGCCGTGCCGCATCGCCCTGCAGGTACGCGTCCAGGATCTGCCGCAACGATTGCGCATCGCAGCCGGAGTCGGCGCGATCGGGCGCCGCTTCGCCGGCCAGCCACGCCGCCAGCGCGCGCCGCGCCTGCTCCGCGTCGTCGACGATGAAGCCGCAGCGTTCGCTGAAATGTTCGCGGCCCATCGCCAGGGTGTAGGCCGCATGCGGCCAGCTCTCATCGTCTGCCTGGTGCAAATCGTCCGGTTCCAGCCATTGCGCGAGCTCCTCGACCCGACGACGCAGCATGGCCGGACTGCGCGCCGACAGGCACAGCGGCAGCGGCCGCGGCGCGGGCGCGGCGGCGCCGGACGACGTCGGCGCCTGCTCGACCAGCAGATGGCCGTTGGCGCCGCTGGCGCCGAACGAACTCAGACCGGCGCGCAAGGGGCCGCGGGCCGTCCACGGCGCCGGCTCGGTCTGCACGCGCAGGCCGGAGCCCTGCCAATCCAGATGTGGATTCGGCGGCTGCGCGTGCAGCGAAGGCACCAACGTGCGATGGCGCATCTGCAGCAGGATCTTGGTCAATCCGGCGACCGCCGCGGCCGATTCGAGATGGCCGATGTTGGATTTGATCGAGCCGATCGCGCAGTCGCTGGCGTCGCCCGCGCCGCGCGCCAGGCGCAGCCCGCGCAGTTCGATCGGATCGCCGAGCGCGGTGCCGGTGCCGTGCGCCTCGACATAGTTCACCGCATCGGCGGTCAGTCCGGCGCGGCGATAGGCCTCGCCGATCGCCTCGGCCTGGGTATGCGGCTTGGGCGCCGTGTAGCGGGTCGCCTTGCCGCCATGGTTGATCGCGCTGGCGAGAAGCACGCCATGGATGTGGTCGCCGTCGTCCAGCGCATCGCGCAGGCGCTTGAGCACGACGATGCCCACGCCTTCGCCCGGCACGTAACCGTCGCCGTCGGCGCCGAAGCTGCGGCAGCGGCCGTCGCGCGAGAGGAAACGGCCCTGGCCGAGCAGCAGGTACTTGTTCGGGTGGCTCATCACGTTCACGCCGCCGGCGAAGGCCAGCGCGCATTCGCCGCGGCGCAGGCTCTCGCACGCCAGGTGGATGGCGGTGAGCGAGGACGAGCACATCGTGTCCAGTCCGATGCTCGGACCGTGCAGGTCGAACACGTAGGAGACGCGGTTGGCGACCGAGGCGTAGCTTGAATCCATCGCCAGCGGCCGCCCGGCCTGTGTTTCCTCGACGCCGTAGAACTGGTAGTGCCCGGACATCACGCCGGCGAAAACGGCCGCCTTGCCGCGGCGTTCGAGCTGGTCGCGGCGGTAGCCGGCGTCTTCCATCGCCTGCCACGCGGTTTCCAGGAACAGCCGCTCCTGCGGGTCCATGCGTTCGGCTTCGCGCGGCGAGATGCCGAAGAACAGCGGGTCGAACCGGTCGTGGCCGTCGATGAAGCCGCCCCAGCGCCCGTAGGTGGTGCCGGGGTGCTCGGGATCGGGATGGTAGATGGCGGCATGGTCCCAGCGCGCCGGCGGCACCTCCTCGATGCAGTCGCGGCCGGCGAGCAGGTTGCGCCACAGCTCCTGCGGATCGCGCGCCTTGGGATAGCGACCGGCCAGGCCGATCACCGCGATCGCATCGTCCGACGCCGCAACGTCCGATGCCGCGGTATCGTCCGGGTTCGGCGGCTGATCCGGCGTACGTTGCGCGGTTAGCGCCGGCGCGGCGGCGCGCGCGGTCGCGGCCGGCGCCGCATCCGCGGGGCTTTCGCCCGGCGCCGCGTTCGCGTCCAGCCAGCGCCGCATCGCATCGGCATGGTGGGCGAGAAAGTAGGCGGCCAGGGCGGCCACCGATTCGTGCTCGAAGAACAACGTCTTGGGCAGAGGCCCCAGGCCCTGCTCCAGCCGCTCGGTGATGTCCAGGATGGCGAGCGAATCGACACCGAGTTCGGCGAATGCGGACTGCGCGCGCACGCGCTCGGGCGGCAATTGGGTGCGCTCGGCGATCAGCGCGGCGAGATAGCGCTCGCAGTCGTGGCGCAGGCGGTCCTGGACCGCTGACGGCGGTGGCGGCGACGGCGCGGACGGCGGCGAAACGGGCGCCTGCAGGCCGTCGTCGGCCGACGGCGCCGGCGCGAACATGGCGCGGGTCCCGGCGGCGCTGGCCTTGACCACCGCGATGCAGGGCGCATCGGCGACGGCCAGCGCCGTCTGCAGCGCCTGCCAGCCTTCGTGCTCTTCCATCGGTTCGATCGACCAGCGGCCGCGCAGCGTCTGCGCGCGCTGCGGGTCGGGCTGCATGCCGCCGTCGCGCCACCACGGCCAAGCCACGGCGAGGCTGCGGCCATGGCGCAGCCCCAGGCGACGCTGCGTTTCGCGCCAGGCGGCGAAACCCTCGAGCATGCCGTTGGCGGCGGCGTAAGCGGTCTGTCCGGCGTTGCCGAGCACCGACGCCAGCGACGAACACAGCACGAAGGCGCGCAACGGCTCGTCGCGCAGGACCGCATCGAGCTGCACTGCGCCTTCGACCTTGGCGCGCAGCGCGCGCTCGAATCCGGCCCGGCTGTTCCGCCGCAGCGGCGCGTCGTGCAGTTCGCCGGCGCTGTGCAGCACCGCGTCGATGTTGCTGTAGCGTTCCCGCGCCACGGCGCAGGCGCGTTCGACGTCGTCGCGCACGGCGCAGTCGCCGCGGACGTAGGCGACCTCGCCGAGCGTGCGCAAAGAATCGAACGCGCGTGCGCGCTCGCCGGCAAGCTCGCCGCGGCCGAGCACCACCACGCGGCGACCGCCCAGGCCGAGGAAACGACGGCACAGCGCAGCGCCGACGCCGCCCAGGCCGCCGGTGACCAGCGCCGTGCGCGCGCCGAGCAGGTCGGCCTCGGCCGGCGCGCGCAGATCGGTTCCGGTGTCGGGCAGAAGCCGCCAATGCAGCGTCTGCCAGCGGCCGTCGGCATGACGCGCAACGGCGATGCGCGGATGCGTCGGCAGCAGCGTCGGCAGATGTTCGGCCTCGGCGCGATCGAATTCCAGCACCGCGACCGCGCCCGGATGCTCGGCGTCGGCACTGCGCGCGAATCCGCCCAGCAGACCGGCCGCCGCGGCGCCGGCTTCGACCGGAAAGATCCAGCGCAGGCCGATGCCGGCGGCGGCCGCGGCGCGGACCCGCTGACAGACGGCGACAGCGCCCGCGATGGCGGCCGGTATCTGCGCTTCGCCGTCCCAGGCGGACAGATCGACGATCGCGTCGCAGTCGGCGGCGTGTTCGGCGAGCAGGCGCAGCGCTTGCGCCTCGTCGTCTTGCGCCGCGCCGATCTCGCACCACTGCGCGCGCGTGCCCGTCCGCGCGAGCCGCTCGGCCAGCGCGTGCCCGCGCTGCGCCGTTCCGCCGCACAGCAACAGGCGTCCTTCCCGAGCGGCGGCCGCGGCCGGCAGCGCCTGCCATGCCGGGCGCAACAGGCGTACCTGCGCCGGTTCGGTCAGCGCGCGCAGCGCCAGCCCTTGCAGGCAAAGCCATTCGCGGCCGTGGTCGTCGTAGGCGCGGATCACGAACGCGCCGTTGTCGCGACGGCCGTGCGCCCACAGCGCGGACGGTGCGGGACCGCGCACGCGCACGCTCGAAATCGCAAACGGCACCCGCTGCAGCTCGGGTTCGGGCGCGCCGGGACGCGCGGCCAACATCCACAGCAGCGCTTGCAGCGCGCCGTCGATCATGCCCGGATGCCAGGGCTCGGCGGCGCGGTCGTCGCGCTGCAGGCGCACCAGCACCTCCTCGCCGTCGGCCTGCGCGGATCGGATCGTGCGCATCGCCGGGCCGTAGTCGAAGCCGCGTTCGGCGAAGCGTCGATAGATCTCTTCGCTCTGGCTCGATGCGCCGAGCCGGTCCCGCAGGGCCTGCATGCGCGCCGCCGCGGCGGCCGGCTCCTCGGCGGCCGCTTCAGCGGCGTCGCCCAGGCGCCCTTCGCACAACACCTTCCCGTCCTCGGCCAGCAAGCGGAAGCGGTTGGCCTGGCATTCGCGGCGCAGCGGCAGCGGCCGCTCCGGGTCCGCCTGCAGGGCTTCGCGGAACACCACATCGCGCAGTTCGCCCGCGGCGCCCAGGCCGCAGGCTTCGCGCGCCAGCTCCAGCCACCACGCAGCCGGCACCAGGTTGCGGCCGCCGACGCGGTGATCGCGCAGCCAAGGCGCGGCGGCCGGCGCAGCGGCCGCGCCTGCGGCCGCCGGCACCGGTTGCGGGCCGACCCAGTAGCGCTCGCCGGCGAACGGATAGGCGGGCAGCGAAATCGGGCGACCGCCGCCGAGCGCGGCGCGCCAGTCCGGCGCGGCGCCGTCGAGATAGCGTTGCGCCAGCGCGGCCGCATCGGGCCCGGCCCGGCCGCGCAGCGGCCCTTCGCCGGCTGCGAGGCCGGCCAGTTCGGCGGTATCGGCAGCGAACAGCACGCAGCGGTGCGGGTGGTGGTCGCGGTGCAGGGCATAGCTGCAGGCGATATCGGCCAGGTCGGTCTGCGGGTGGCGCCGGCACCAGGCCGCCAGTTGCTGCAGACGCAGGTGCAGCGCTTGCGGCGAATGCGCCGACACCGGCACCGGCAGCGGACCGGCTTGCGTCGACGACGGCGCGGTCGCGGCCGGCGCCTGCTCCACGACGATATGCGCATTGGCGCCGCCGGCGCCGAACGAACTGACTCCGGCGCGGCGCGGCAGCGATCGTCCGTCCAGGCGCAACTGCGGCCACGGCGCCAGTTCGCGCTGGATGCGGAAGCGGGTGCCTTCCAGGCCGAGCTTGGGATTGAGCGTTTGCGCGTGCAGGGTAGGTGCGAGCTCGCCGGCCTGCAGCTGCAGCAGCACCTTGATGACGCCGGCGACGCCGGCTGCGGATTCGAGGTGGCCGATATTGGATTTCACCGAGCCGACCGCGCAGGTTTCGGCTTCCGGGCCGCCGAAGGCCTTGCTCAGCCCGCGCAGTTCGATCGGATCGCCGAGCATGGTGCCGGTGCCGTGCGCTTCGACGTAGCCGATCGAGCGCGGGTCCACGCCGCTGCGCTGCAGGGCCGCGCCGACCACGCGCGCTTGCGCGTCGGGGTTGGGGACGGTGTAACCGCTGGTGCGGCCGCCGGCGTTGAGCGCGGATGCGCGCAGCAGGCCATGGATGCGGTCGCCGTCGCGCAGCGCCGCCGACAGCGGCTTGAGCACCAGCGCGCCGACGCCTTCGCCATCGACGAAACCATCGGCGTCGTCGGCGAAGGCCTTGCAGCGGTCGTCGCCGGCGAGCATGCGCAATTCGCTCAGGCGCGCGTACTGGCGCGGATGCAGGATCAGGTTGACGCCGCCGGCGATCGCCAGCGCGCATTCGCCGCGCCGCAGCGCCTCGCAGGCGAGGTGGATCGCGGTGAGGGAGGAGGAGCACGCGGTGTCGACCGCCAGGCTCGGCCCCTGCAAGTCCAGGCAATAGGACACGCGATTGGCGATCGACCAGAAATTGGAATCGGCGGTGCCGTGGACGCCGGCGCGCGCGGCCTCGGCGCCGACCCAGCCATAGGCGCCGTTCATCACCCCGACGTAGACGCCGGCGCGGCGCTCGCAGGCGTCGAGCCGGCGCGAATCCGCGCCCGCGTCTTCCAGCGCGGCATAAGCGCATTCCAGGAACAGCCGCTCCTGCGGGTCCATCGCCCGCGCTTCGCGCGGGGTGATGCGGAAGAACTCCGCGTCGAAGCGGTCCACCTGGTCGAGAAAGGCGCCCCATTTGCTGTAGCTGCGGCCTTCGCCGCGCGCCTTGGGGTCGAACTGCTCGCGCCAGTCCCAGCGCTCGGCTGGAATCTCGCGCACGCAGTTGCGGCCTTCGCGCAGGTTGCGCCAGAACGTTTCCAGGTCGGGCGCGTCGGGGAAGCGTCCGCTCATGCCGATCACGGCGATCGCCGGGTCGTGGCCGGCTTCGTCGCGCTGGGCCGCGGGCATGGCGGCCGGGGGCGCCGCTGCCGGCAGCGGCGCGGCATGGCCGGATACGCTCGCGGCGGCCGTGCCGCTGTCCGTCGGCGATGGGGCTGGCGCCGGCGGCGGCGCTGCGTTCCGGGCGATGGCGGCGCGCAGCGTCGCTGCATGTTCGCTTTCGAAATAGGCGGCCAGGCGCGCCACGCTGGTATGTTCGAACAACAGCGTCGAGGGCAGTTCGCCGAACACCTTCTCCAGCGGCCGCATCGCTTCCATCACGATCAGCGAGTCGAGGCCGTAGCGCTCGAAATGCTCGTCGTCGGCGATCCGTTGCGGCTGCATCCGCAGCACCTCGGCGAGAATGCCGCGGACCAGGCTGCGGGCATCGCCGGGCGGCTGCTGCGGCGTTGCCGCGTCCGCTGCGCGCTCCGGGCCGGCGTGCGCGATCGTCGCGGCCGCCGCGGTGGCCGCGGCATGGCCGGCGTATTCGGCCACCAGGATGCGGCCGGCGTGGCCGCCGCCCTCGGGCAGAAGATGGCTGCGCCGCCAACCGCCGCGTTCCAGCACCGCGCGCCAGGCCTGCTCGGACAACATCGGCGATCCCGGATCTCGCAGCCCGTCGCGGTGCGCCCACCAGCCCGGGGTCAAGCCGAACACCAGGGTGGAGAAGTCGTTGCGCTGCATCATCTCGTTGAGCACCAGCAACCCGCCGGAGGCGAGCAGGGGCGCGATGTGGGCGAGGCTGCGGGGGACATCGCTGGTCGCGTGCAGGACGTTGGTCGCCAGCACGACATCGACTTGCTGCGCGCCCAGGTCCTGCTCGCGCGCGTCGCGCTCCAGGTCGAAGCGGGCGAAACGCGCGAACGGATAGGCCGCGCCGAACTGGCTGCGGCCGCGATTGACGAAGTGCGCGGACAGATCGGTGTACAGGTATTCGACGCGCTCGGCCCAAGGCGCGAGCGCGGCCAGCGCCGCCGCCGACGTGCTGCCGGTGCCGGCGCCGACTTCCAATACGCGCAGGCGCCCGCTGCGGCGCTGCGCCAGCGCCTGCAGCAGCTGGGCGATCATGCGGTTGAGGGCCTGGGCCGCCGGACCGCGGTACAGGCCTTCGACCAGTTCGCCCGAACCTTGCGGAAACAGCGCTGCGGTCGGCTCCATGGCGCCGGTGAGCACCTGCGGATAGCAGGCGAGAACGCGCTGCAGCAACGCGCGCGGGCCGGACATGTCCGGCCAGTCCGCCGCGGCCGGGGCCGGCGCGGGCTGCGGCGGCGATGGCGACGGCCGCCAGGCATCGCCTTCGCGCTGCAGCCAGCCGTGCCGATGCAGCAGCGCCAGCAGCTCGTCCCACAGCGCGGCATGCTGCGCCACCACGCCGAACCGCTCGCGCGTTTGCGCGGCCGACAGGCGTTCGCCGCGCCAGGCGCCCATGGCCTCCAGGCACCGCCACAGATCAAGCGCGCCTTCCTGTTCGAGCGCGAGGAAGGCCGCGGTATTGCGTTGCCACAGATCGTGGCCGGCCGCGTCGGAGGCGATCAGGCTCATGCCGGTTCCTCAAGCTCGAAATGCAGCGACGCGATCGCGTCGAAATCGGAAAGGCCGGCGATGCCGGCCGAAGCCTCGGCCGGGCGCGGCGTCGACTCCCGCAAGGGCAGGTCCTGGCGCGCCTGCGCGCTGAGCTTGATCGCCAGCACCTGGCGCTCGTTTCCGGCCAGGACGCGTTCGATCACGTCCATGCCTTCGCGCTCGCCGATCGAAGCCACGCCCAACTGCGCCATGCGCGCGCGGTAGGCGTCGCTGGCGACCGCGCCGATCTCGCCCCAATAGCCCCAGTTGATGACGCGGGCCGGACAGTCGGGGCGGTCGATGGCGAGCGTGAACGCGTCCTGGAACGCGCAGGCGGCGGCGTAATTGGCCTGGCCCGGGTTGAACAGCAGCGATTGCGCCGAGGAAAAGCTCAGGAAGAAATCCAGCGCGCGTCCGCCCAATGCGCGGTAGGTCGCAGCCATGGCCTGGACCTTGGGGCGCAGCGCCCGGCGGAAGCTGTCCTCGCTCATGGTTCCCAGGCGCTGGTCGGCCAGGACCAGGGCCGAGTGGACAACGCCGTGCAAGGCGCCGTAGCGCTGCAGGGTGGTCTCGACCACGCCGCGCATCGCCGCCTCGTCGCCGGCGTCGGCGGCCAGATAGATCGCCTCGCCGCCGGCATCGGCGATGCGCGCAAGCAGCGCTTGCAGCTGCGGCGGCGATTCGCGCCGTCCGACCAGGACGCAACGCGCCTGCGCGCGCTGCGCCATGTGCACCGCGAGCGCGGCGCCGATGCCGCCAGCGCCGCCGACGATCAGATGGACGCCCTGGCTGCGGAACGGCGCCCGGCCCGGCCGTGGCAGGCGCAGCGGTTCGAGCCGGCGGATCTTGCGCGCGCGCGCCTCGATGCGTTCCAGCGGCGCCGCCGGCCGCGCGCACATCGCCGCGGCCGCGGCCGCGAGTCCCGCCGGCGTGTCGAGGTCGCTGCCGTCCAGATCCAGCGCGCTGACCGACCAATGCGGCCACTCCCGGGCGACGGCCTCGGCCAGGCCCAGCAGCAGGGCGCCGCTCGGGCGCGCCGCGGCGGCATGCACGTCGCAGGCGGCCACGCGCAGCGCCAGAGGGGTCCCGCCGCGGTAGCGCTGCAGCGACCGCAGCAGTTGCAACAGCGCCAGCGGTCCGTTGCGCTCGGCCTGTTCGAGCGCGGCAGCGTCGCAATCGGCCGCGGCCAAGGCATCCGCATCGAGCAGGACGGCCAGGCGCTCGGCCCGCCCGAGCTGCACCGCGGCCGTATCCAACTGCAGCGGCGCAGTGCCGACGCAATGCACCTGCAGGCCCGGATGCGAGCGGGCGAGCGCATGCGCGAGCGCCTCGCAAGCCGGCGAGCACAGCAGTACGGTGTCGTCGTCGGCGCTCGCGTCGGCATGGTCGCTCGCTTGCGTCCACACCGGACGCAACAGGAAATCGGCCTCGTCCGGCAGCGGGCGGTGGATGAGTTCGTGCACCCGGCATACCGGGCGATCGTGGTCGTCGCCGAGCCAGACATCGAAACCGCGTTCGCGCCGGTAGCCGTGCAGGCGCAGCCGCGCCGGCATCGGCGCCAGCAGATCGATGCTGCGCGCCGAGAACGGCACTTGCGCGCGTTCGCCGCCGTCGAGCCCGATGACGCTCTGCAGTGCGGCATCGGCCAGGGTCGGAACCAGGCCGAACACCTCGCGCTCGTCCGCGGCCAGGTCCGATTCGATTTCGGCCCGTACCTCGTCGCGGCCGCACCAGAGCCGGACGATGCCCTGGTAGCGCGGACCGTAATCGATGCCCAGCGCGGCGAAGCGCCGATAGATCTCTTCGCGCGACAGCGCCGTCGCCGCGGGCGGCGTCCATGGCTGCGGCAGGGCGGCGGCCGGGGCGGGCTCGATCGTGGCGCTGGCGTGCACGACGTCGCCGCGCTGCAGTCGGCAGCGGTAGCCGTCGCCTTCGGCGACGACGACGATTTGCAGGGCCGGCGCCGAAGGCTCGATCTCGACCACCTGCGTCCAGTGCACGTTGCGCAGCCGCACCGGCCCGTCCAGGCCCAGCCGCGCCGCCGCGGCGCGCATCAGTTCCAGCGAATAGACGCCGGCCAGGACGATGCGGCCGTCGACGCGGTGTTCGGCGATCCACGGGTCGTCCAGGCTCGGCGCGAAGGCGAACACCACGCCGCCGGTTCGCGCCGAAGCGGCGAGGTCGGCGGTGTCGAGCAGGTGCCGCGGCGGTTGCGGCTCCAGCCAGTGCGCATCCCCGGCGAAGGGGTAGGGCGGCAATCCGGGCAGGCTCCTGCAGCCACGGCACAGCGATGCGGTATCGACGGCGAGTCCTTGCAGATAGAGCGCGGCCAGCGCCCACAGTCCATCCAGGCGCGCGCCGGCGTCGTTCCCGGCGGCGACATGGTCGAGGAAGGCCGCGCCGGCGCGGCTGGCCGTTTCGGGCCAGTGCGCCTGCGCGCCGCCGACGGCGCCATGCTGCAGGGTTTCGCCGCGCCGATAGCGCGCCAGATCTTCGCGCAGGGCCTGCAGATCGCAGACGACGAAGGCGCAGCGATGCCGCAGGCTGGCGCGCGAGCGCGACAGGGTCGAGGCAAGCGCCTGCAGGTCCGGCGCGTTGTCCTGCAACCAGTCCTCCAGGTCGTGGAGACGGCGTTTCAGCGCGGGCGCGTCGTGCGCCGACAGGCAGAGCAGCTGCGGCCCGGCGGCGGGCGCGGTGGCCGGCGCGCCGCCCGCCGCCGCGGCCTCGACGATCACATGCGCATTGGAGCCGCCGAAGCCGAACGAGCTGACGGCTCCGCGCAACGGTACGCCGGCCGCGGCCGGAGCCCAGTCGCGCGCGTTCTCGACCACGTAGAACGGGCTGCCTTGCAGGCGGATGTGCGGATTGAGCCGTTCGAAATGCAGGCTTGCCGGCAGCTTGCGATGGCGCAGCGACAGCAGCAGCTTGATCAGGCCGGCGACGCCGGCGGCCGCCTCGAGGTGGCCGAGGTTGGATTTGATCGAACCCAGGCCGCACCACGGTTCGGCCACGGTCTGCGCGACGCCGTTGTCGTGGAAGGCGCGCTTGAGCGCATCGACTTCGATCGGGTCGCCGAGCGCGGTGCCGGTGCCGTGGGCCTCGATGTAGCCGATGCTGTGCGGGTCGATTCCCGCGCGCCGTCCGGCGCGCGCGATCAGTTCGCGTTGGGCCTGGCCGTTGGGAGTGGCCAGATGGTTGGCGCGGCCGCCGTGGTTCTCTTCGGCGGCGCGGATCACGCCATGGATGGCGTCGCCGTCGCGCAGCGCGTCGCGCAGGCGTTTGAGCACCACCAGGGCGACGCCTTCGCCGCGCACGTAGCCGTTGGCGCGATGGTCGAAACTGCGGCAGCGCCCGTCCGCGCTGAGCATGCCGTTCTTGCTCAAGGCGATGTGCACCGACGGGCTCAGGATCAGGTTGACGCCGCCGGCCAGGGCCATGTCGCAGGCGCCGGCGCGCAGCGCGGCCACGGCGCGCACGATCGCGATCAGGGAACTCGAACAGGCGGTATCCAGGGTGGCGCTGGGGCCGCGCAGGTCGAACAGATAGGAGATGCGGTTGGCGAGCACGGCGTGGGCGAAGCCGGAGACCGCGAAACCGTCGATGGCGCGGCCGCGCTCGCGCTGCAGTTCCCAGTAGTCGTGGCCGACCGCGCCGACGAACACGCCGCTGCGGCTGCCGCGATACACCGCAGGCGGCAGCGCCGCGTCCTCCAGCGCCTGCCAGGCGGTTTCCAGCAGCAGGCGCTGCTGCGGGTCCATCGACTGCGCCTCGCGCGGCGAGATGCCGAAGCAGGCGGCGTCGAAGCGGCGCACATCGCTCAGGAAGCCGCCCCAACGCGAGAATGTGCGTTCGCCCTCGGCCGGATCGCCGTGATAGCGGCGCCAGTCCCAGCGCTCGGCCGGCACTTCGCCGACCAGGTCCGCGCCGGCCCACAGTCGCTGCCAGAGCGCATCGGGGTGGTCGGCGCCGGGAAAGCGTCCGGCCATGCCGATCACCGCGATCGCTTCGGGGTCGGCCGCGTCCACCGCGTCCACCGCGTCGCCGCAGCGCGCGTCGGACCGCTCGTTGGAGGAGGAAGCCGGCGCCGCCGCGACCTCGCTGCGGGTCGCTTGCGGCAGCAGATCGCGCACATGCTCGCCCAGGCTGCGCACGGTCGGGAAGCTGAAGAACGCGGTGGGCGTGAAGTCGAGCGCGAACGCGTGCCCCAGGCGCGTCGCCAGGGCGGTGAAGCGGATCGAATCGAAGCCCAGTTCGCCGAAAGGCGTCTCCAGCGGCACGTCGACCGGCGCCAGCGCCAGGAGTTCGGCGACGATGCGGCGCACTTCGCTTTCGGGATCGGCGCTCGGCTGCGACGCAGCGGCGGCGACGGCTTCGGGCGCCGCAGCGTGCGCCGGTTCGTGGGTGGGCGTACCGGCGGCGCGTCGCGCGCGCAAGCGGATCTCATCCAGGTCCAGTTCGCCCAGGCTCTTGCGATCGACCTTGCCGTTGCCGCTCAGCGGCAACGCCGGCAGCGCCAGCAGGCGCCCAGGCACCATGTAGCCGGGCAGGCGTTCGCCCAGCGGGCCCTTCAAGCGCCGCGCGGCGTCCTCGTCCATGCTGCCGCTGGGCACCACGAAGCCCCACAGCGCGCTGACTGCGCCGCCCGGATCGCGCCGCGCGACCACCGCCGCGTCGGCGACGCCAGGCAGTTCGCGCAGCACGCTCTCGATCTCGCTCAACTCGACGCGGTAGCCGCGGATCTTGACCTGGGTATCGATGCGGCCGAGGTAGCGCAGGCTGCCGTCGGCTTCGCGCCGCACCAGATCGCCGGTGCGGAAGGCGCGCCGCGCCGGCTGCACCGGATCGGCGACGAACTTTTGCGCATTCAAGTCGTCGCGCTTGCGGTAGCCGCGGGCGACGCCTTCGCCGCCGATCAGCAGCTCGCCGGCCACGCCGGCCGGCACCGGCTGGCCGCGCTTGTCGAGGATATGCAGCCAGGTGTTGGCGATCGGCTCGCCCAGGGCGATGCGCTCGGGATCCTCGATCTCGGCGATGGTCGACCAGACCGTGGTCTCGGTCGGGCCGTACAGGTTCCACAGGCGGCGTACGCGCGGACGCAGCGCCGCAGCCAGTTCGCGGTCCAGCGCCTCGCCGCCGCACAGGGCGGCCAGCCGCGGCGAACCCGGCCATTCGCCGGCGAGCAGCAGTTTCCACGTTGCGGGCGTGGCCTGCATCGCGGTCGCGCCGCAGGCCTGGATCAGGCCGATCAGCGCGGCGGCGTCGCGACAGGCCGCGGTGCTCGCGATTACCGTACGCGCGCCCACGCACAAGGGCAGGAACAGCTCCAGCACGGAGATGTCGAAGCACACCGTGGTCACGGCCAGCATCGTGTCCTGCGCGTCCAGGCCGGGCCGTTGCGCCATCGAGCAAAGGAAGTTGACCGCATTGCGATGGCTGACCTGCACGCCTTTGGGCGCGCCGGTCGAACCCGAGGTGTAGATCAGATAGGCCAGGCCGGCGCTGTCGCGCTGCTGCGGCAGCGGCGCGCGTTGCGCCGCGGCGAATGCGTCCGCAGCGGCGGCGCCGTCCGCGCGCAGGATCGACTCGGGCGCGAACGGCCCGGCGCAGGCGTCGTCGCCGACCAGCACCAGAGGCGTCTGCGCATCCTCGACGATCGCGCGCAGCCGTTCGCCGGGCTGCTCCGGGTCCAGCGGCACATAGGCGGCGCCGGCGCGCCAGATCGCCAGCAAGGCGACGAGCAGGTCGAGCGAGCGCGGCATGCACACGGCGATGCGCTCGCCGTCGGCCGCTTGCGGGCCGTGCGCATCGAGCCTCGCGCGCAGCACCTCGGCCAGGGTCTGGCTGCGCTGCCACAGTTGCGCGTAGCTCAATTCGCCCTCGGCATCGGCCGCCGCGATCGCATCGGGACTGCGCCGCGCCTGCGCATCGATCAGGTCGTCCACGTTCAAATGCAGCGGGAATCGCGCGCCGTCCTGCGGCGAGGCCGTGGCCTCGACCGGGCCGGGGACCAGCGCGAACGGCGCCTGGTCCGGATCGCGCAGCACGGCGGCGACCATCTCGCAAAAATGCGCGATCATCGCCTCGACCGTGGTGCGTTCCAGCAGTCCGCTCTTATAGTCGATGCGGAACGCTATCTCCGGCCGGTTCTCGTAGGCCATCGACAGGTCGTAGACCGATTCGCAGCGCTTGGGCGCGACCCCGCGGCAGACCAGGCCGTCCAGTTGCAGCGGCACTTCGCGCAACCAGCCCGGGGATTCGTTGAGGCCGACGTTGAAGAGATCTGCGGAGAGGTCGGAGCGGACCTGGCGCAGCCCTTCCACGATCGCGTTCAACGGACAGCGCTGATGCGGCTTGGACGCGGCGCGCTGGGCGTTGGCTTCGGCGGCCAGGCGCCGGAAGCTGCTGTCGGCGTCGAAACGCAGGCTGATCGGCACGTTGTTCATGAAGCAGCCGATCAAATGCCGGAACGGCTTGGGCCGCAGGTTGACGGTATGGCTCAGGGTGATCTGGCTCTGGTCGCAAAAACGCGCCAGCACTGCCGAAAACAGCACCGCTACCAGCCGGAACAAGGTGGTGTCGCACGCCGCGGCCTGGGCCCGCAGCGCGTCGGAGACCTCGCGCTCGAGCGCGAACACTTCGTAGGCGCCTTCGCGGCTGTCGATCCGCACCTGTTCCTTGAGCGGAAGCTCCGCGCTCAGGCGCGCATCGACGAGCAGTTCCCGCCAATAGCGCAGGTCGCGCTGCAGCGCTTCGTCCGGATAGGCGTCCTGCTCGTGGGCGACGTAATCCTCGAAGCCGGGCGACGGCGCAGCGAGCTGCGGCGGGCGGCCGGCGCGATGCGCGTTGTACAGCTGCGACAGCGCGAGGATGTAGTCCTGGTAGGAGATTCCGTCGGAAATCGCGTGATGGAAGCTGATCACCAGCACATGGCGCTGCGCCGCGCTGCGCAGCAGGCCGATCTTGTACAGCGGCGCCTGCCGCAGGTCGTAGACGTGGTGGGAGTAGCGCAGGACGAAGTCGTCGACCTGCTGCGCATCGGCGCCGGATTCCGGCGCTTCGTAGTGGAAGTCCGGCGCCGGCGCGCCCAGCAGCACCTGGCGCAGTTCGCCGTCGCGTTCCAGGAAATGGGTCCGGCACACTTCCTGCCGATACATCACGAAGTCCGCGGCCGCGCGCCGCATCGCCTCGACGTCGAGTTCGCCTTCGATCTCGAACACCGAGGGGATGTTGTAGGCGACGCTGTCGGGCGCGCACCGCCACTCGTCCCAGAAGCGCTTCTGGTAGATCGAGGCGGGCAGCTCGCGGTCGACGGGGCCGGGCGGACGTTGTGGGTCGGTCATGGCACAGGCGTCAGGGCTGGAAGGACGCGGGCGGGAGCGGCCGGGTCACGCGTCCGCCTCAGCCGCGACGGACGATTTGCGTTGCGGCGGGGGCGGCGTCGGTGCCGGCGCGTGCGGCTCCGCCAGCCCCATCACGCCCTGCACGATCTGGAACTGGCGCAGCGACCACGGCCGGTGCCGGAACGGGTAAGGCGCGCCCATCGCGTCGGCGACCGCCAGGGCCGAGGCGACGGCGCCCTCATGGCCGGTGATGGTGGTGTCCATGCCGCAATACCAAGTGCCGCGGCGGCCCTGCAGCGCCGCCAGCTTGCGCCGGCCGGCCATGTCGGCCGGGCGCAGCGTGGCATGCTTGTAGTCCAGGCGCGCGATGACCTTGCCCGGATCGATCGGATGCTCTGGATTGAGCGTCACGAACAGCTTGACCCGGGCCGGATCCAGATGATTGGTGACGGCGACGTGGCGCGTGATCGAGCCGGGCAACTGTTCGCCGCTGTCGACCTCGCCGCCGGTATAGCGGTATTCGAAGCCGGGCGGGCGCGGGAAATCGGGGCACAGCACCGCCTGTTCGCTGTGCACGATGCACTCGGCCCGGTTGTAGCCGTAGCCGCCCAGCAGTGCGCGTTCCTCGGCGTCGGCGTCCTCGAGCAGGGACAGGGCGATGTCGGCATGGGTCGCCATCACCACCTCGTCGAAGCGCGCCTCCTCGCCGTTGCCGCAGGCCAGGTGGACCGCGCCGCCGCCGCGCTGCAGCCGCGCCACCGGCGTGCCGGTGCGCACCTCGACGTCGGTCGTTGCCAGCAGCTTGTCCATGTAGCTGGCGAAGCCTCCGCGGATCTTGCGGTACAGCGGCGGCTGGAAGAACGACAGCATGCCTTCGTTGAACGAGACCGCGCAGAACGCCAGCGAGAAATCGAGCAGCGACGCGCGCGTTCCCGAGAAGGTGCTGAACACCGGCAGCAGCGCCTTGTTGATGAACTCGTCGCTGAAGCCCCTGTGGCGGACGAATTCGCCGATGCTGGAGCGCGCCTGTGCCTCGAACGGCTCGTTGAGCATCTCGCCCATCGCATCGTGGAAGGCGTGGCACTCCGGCTGCAGCCGCCGCCACAACGGGCTCGCGCACAGGTAGTCGTTCTCCCAGTATTCGCCGGGACCGAACGACGCGCCGAACGACAGCGGCGTGACGTAGGTCTGCGCAGACAACATGCGCAGCAGCTCGTACAGGTTGGGCGACATCCTTTCGGTGATCAGCTCGGTGCCGGTGTCGATGTCGACCGATCCGTCCTCGGCGGCGACATGCAGGGTGCGCGCATGGCCGCCGAGCCGCGGTCCGGCCTCGAACAGGGTGACCCGGTGCTGTTGCGACAGGCGCCAGGCCACGGTCGCGCCCGCGCCGCCGCCGCCGATGACTGCGATGCGTTTGCCGTTCATGCTCTCTCCTCAGCTCGCCGCCGCGATCGCCGCCGCATCCGGCGGGGTGGGATGCTTGACGAAGCGCAGGCTCATGTCGCGATAACGCGGGTGCTCCGACGAGGGCAGCCATTCGAAGAACACCATCTCGCGCGTCACCACCTGCGCCCCCAGCTGCGGCAGGCGCTTGAGCGCCGCCGCGTGGTCCACCACGTCGCGCGTGGAGCAGGCCTCGCCGACGACATAGGCGCGAAGCCCGGCGTCGATCGCGTCGGCGGCGCTCTGCAGGATGCTGATGTGGGTCTCGGTGCCGGCCAGGACGATCTGGTCGCGGCCGCTGTCGAGGATGCTGGAGCGGGTCTTGGGATCGGTCAGGTAGGAGAAGCTGACGATCTCGGTGCTGGGCGCGCCCTCGGTCAGGCGCTTGATTTCCGGCATCGTGGCGCCCAGCCGCTTGTGCTCCATGAGCAGGATCGGAACGTCGAACTCGCGCGCCACGCCGGCCAGCCATGCGCAGTAACTCACCACGCGCTCGCCTTCGTGCAGGATCGGCACGAGATCGTCTTGGATGTTGGAGAGAATCAGCAGCGAACGTTCCGGTTGCAGGATCATGACGGTCCTTCAGTGGATTTACGCCCTTTCGGGCATCGAGAATTCGCGGTCGACGCCGACGTTGCGCAGAAAGTCGGGGGAGTGGGAGACCACCAGCAGCGCGCCGGTGTAGCTGCGCAGCGCGTTCTCGATGCTGACGATGGCGTCGAGGTCGAGATGGTTGGTGGGTTCGTCCAGCAGCAGCAGGCTCGGCGCCGGATCGCCCAGCAACACCCGCACCAGGCCGACGCGCACGCGCTCGCCGCCGCTGAGGGCGCCGATGCGCTTGAACACTTCATCGCCGAAGAACAGGAAATGCGCCAGCCGCTGCCGCGCATCGCCTTCGCTGACGGCCGGGTTGGCGCGCAGGAAACTCTCCAGCACCGTATCGCCGGCGTGCAGCGAACTGCCGATCTGTTCCAGGTAGGCGATGTGCTTGACGCCGCGCACGACGCGGCCGCCGGTCGGCGCCAGTTCGCCCTGGACGATGCGCAGCAAGGTGGTCTTGCCGGTGCCGTTGGCGCCGCCGAGCGCAACGCGCTCGGTGCCGAGCAGCCTCAGGTTGAGGTTGTCGAACAAGGGGCGATCGGCGCCCGGCGGCGTATAGCTGACTTCTTCGAGCGCCAGCGCGATCTTGCCCTGCGCGGCCGCGGCAGCGTTGCGCGGCACCGAAATGCGTTCGTATTCCTCGACCGCCGCGCGCGAGCTTTGCAGACGCTGCTGCGCGGCATCGAGCATGCGCTCGGTCTGCACGGCCAGGCCGGCGCTGGAGCGGGTGGAGCGTTCGCGCTGGGCGTTGTAGAACAATTTGGACTGGCTGCCGGTGCTGCGGCCGCGGCGGCCGGCGGCCTCGCGGTTCTGGTGTTTCTCGCGGCTTTCCTGCAGCTGCCGGCGCACCTTTCCGAGTTCGCGCTCGGCGTCCTTGAGGCGGCGGTTGGCGGCGTCTTCTTCGGCGGCGGACAGCGCCAGGTAGTCGTCGTAGTTGCCGCCGTAGCTGTCCAGGCCGCTGCGGCTCAGGCGCAGGATGCGGTCGACGCGGCGCAGCAGGCCGCGGTCGTGGGTGACGACCAGCATCGCCCCGGACCAGGCTTCGATGCTGCGATACAGGGTGTCGCGCGTGGCCGCGTCGAGATGGTTGGTCGGCTCGTCCAGCAGCAGCAGATCCGGGGCGTCCAGCAGCAGCGCGCCCAACGCCACGCGCGTACGCTCGCCGCCGCTGAGGCTGGCCAGGCTGCGCTCCAGGCCGATGTGCGCCAGCCCCAGCGAGGCCAGGGTCGCGGCAGCGCGGTCGGCCAGGGTCCAGCCGTCTTCGCCGACCAGGTCGAAATCGGCGGTATCGCAAGCGCCGGCCTCGATCCGCGCCAGGGCCGCGAGCCGGGCCTGTATGCCCAGGGCCTGGGCCACGCTGCGCGCTTCGTCCGCGGCGACCTCCTGCGGCAGATAGCCCCAGCGGCCGCTGTGGCGCACCTTGCCGGCGGTAGGCTCGAACTCGCCGTTGAGCAGGCGCAGCAGGCTGCTCTTGCCGACGCCGTTCGGGCCGATCAGTCCGACCTTCTCGTGGCCGATGCGCAGGCTCAGGTCCTGGAGCAATTCGGTGCCGTCGGGCAGGCTGTAGCACAGGCCGTCCGCGGCCACCAAGGGCAAGCCGGTTTCGATGGGTGCGTAGGAGTTCATGCTTCGACCGGCTCCGGCACCGGCGTCCACTTGCGTTGCTCCAGCAGCGCGATCAGCAGCCCCGCCCCGATCAGCGCGCTGGCCGTCCACAAGGGCAGCGTGACATCCGCGCCGGCGAGCCAGCCGGCGGCGCCGGAGACCCCGGCGCTGAACGCGCACAGCGCGCCGGCCACGCCGGTGATCATGCCCTGGCGGTCGGAGCCGACCTGGCGCGCGAGCAGGGCCATCAAGCCGGAAAAGGCCACGCCATAGGCGATCGCACAGGGCAGGGCGGCCGCCCAGGTAAGCCACGGATGCGCACCGGCGACGACCAGCGCGATCAATGCGCTCATCGCGGCCATCGCTGCGAACAACGGGCGGGTCGGACCGAAGCGCCGCGCCAGCGGACCGACCAGGGCGCCGAAGGCGAGCGCGAAACCGAATCCGAGCAGCATCAGATAGGTGCCCACGCCCCTTTCCTCGAAGCCCAGGCGCTGGATCAGGAAGATCGCCAGGAACTGGAAGTAAGTGACCCAGCCCAGCTGCATCAGAAAGAACGGTACCGTCACCGAGCGCAGCGCCGGTTCGGCGAACGCATCGGCCAGGGCCCGCAATCCGGCGGTCCAGTCCGGCGGAGCGCTGTCGTTGAAAACACGATGGTCGCCGAATCCGCGCCACATCAGCACCAGCCCCAACAGCGACAGGGCCGCGGCGAAATACAAGGGCGTGACCGGCTGCAACAGCCGGTGTCCGCCGTCTGCGGACAGCAATCCGCCGATCAACGGCCCCAATATCTGCCCGGCGGAGACGAAAAACATCATCCGGCCGATTTGCCGCTGCTTGTCCTGCGCAGCTCCGGCGTCGAGCAGCGCGGCGACCGCGACCGAGACGCTGCCTGCGCTCAGTCCGTTGACCACGCGCCCGGCCAGGAACAGCCAGATCGAGCCGGCATGCAGGGCCAGCGCACTGATCAAATAGCCCGCCAGCGATCCGCCCAGGCACCACAGCAATACCGGTTTGCGCCCGCGCCGGTCGGACCAGGCGCCCAGCGTCGGCGCGGCCAGGAACATCGCCAGCGAGAACAGGCCCAGACTGGCGCCGTAGTAGACGTTGCGGGCGCCCGCTGCCGCCCACGGCACCAGATTGGCCGCGCCGTCGTTGACGATCAGCGGCCCCAGCATCGGAATGATCAACGCACCGCCGATGGCGTCGATGAATACGGTCAGGCACAGCGTGACCAGTGCCAATAGCGAGCGCCGTGGTGGATTCATCACGCGGCTTGCTGCTGGATCAGTCCCGCCTCAAGAAAGGCGGCGTGGGTAGGGGGATGCGCCAACACGCCGCGCCGTTCGAGGATGCCGATCAGATGGCCGAGGATCGGGTTGACGGCGACGATCTCGACGGTGCTCATCGGCGGATAGGCGTCGGCAACCGCGGCGGCGGCTTCCTCGGCGTCCATGCCCAGGGCGACGAGGATCTCGCGGAAGAAGGCGATATTCAGGTCGGGGCGCATGTAGTCCAGAAGGAACGCCGGCAGCAGCGCGCCGATGGCCAGCTTCTGCGCCTCGGGCAGTTGCGCCCATACGCATTCGAGCAGATCGCTGAACAAGACGCAGTGGCGGCCTTCGTCGCGCACGTGGTCGCTCATCACCTCGTCCAGATAGGGGCAGATCGATTCATCGCGGGTGATCGCCAGCATTTCCTGGGTCAGCGTGTTCTCGCCGACGCAGATCGCCACGATGTCGAAGTTGCGGTGCATCTGCTCGGGCAGCGATTGCTTGGCCCGCTCCATCGCCTTGGTCAATTCGCTGTGCAGCGGCGCGGCGATCGGCGCCACCCCGGTGCGCTGGCTCACTTGGCGCACGAAATCAGCGGCGACGTAGGCGTGGTAGGCCTCGTCGATGATGATCGTGTAGGCGTCGTAGCGCATGTCCTCGGGCAGGTCGAGCCCGTCGCGGCGATTGACGATCTCGAGCGTGACGCGGTTGATGGTTTCGGTTTCGACGTGGGCGACATCGCTCATGTACTTGTAGGCGCATTGCTGCAGCAGCAGGCGCTTGAACTGCTCGCCGTGGCGCAAGACGCGCTCGTCGGCGCACAAGGGGATGATGGCGGGCGGGAACAGATAGCCGGTGATGTCGCCGTCCGAGAGGATGCGGCGCTGCTGCCGGCGGACGGTGGAGCGGCTGTCCCAGACCGTTTGGGTGCTTTTGTAGGGCTTGCTCATGCGCGTTCCAGTGCGTGGAAGGGGGAGGCAGGCATCGCCGGCGCTGCTGCGCGTGCGGCGATGCCTGGGCGGGCGACCGGGCCGCGGGCTAGGCGGCGTCGCGCTGCCACTGCTGCGTTGCCGGAATCGCATAGTCCAGGAAATTGGCCAGCAGATCCGACCCGAGCGGGGTGAGGAAGGATTCGGGATGGAACTGCACGCCTTCCAGCGCCGCCAGTTCGCGGTGGCGAATGCCCATCACGATGCCGTCGTGCCAGGCGGTGATCTCCAGGCAGTCGGGCAGGCTGGCGGCCGCGACCATCAGCGAGTGGTAGCGCGCGGCGGAGAATCCCGACGGCAGGCCGCTGAACACCCCGGAATCGTTGTGGTGGATCGCGGCCGTCTTGCCGTGCACCGGTTCGGGTGCGCGCACCACGCGGCCGCCGTAGGCCTGGCCGATGGCCTGATGCCCCAGGCACACGCCCAGGATCGGAATCCGGCCGCCGAAACGGCGGATCACTTCCATCGAGATCCCGGCCTCGTTGGGCGTGCAGGGCCCCGGCGAGATCAGGATGTGGTCCGGCTGCATGGCCTCGATGTCGGCCGCGCCGATGGCGTCGTTGCGCACCACGCGCATCTTCGCGCCGAGCTTGCCCAGCACCTGCACCAGGTTGTAGGTGAACGAATCGAAGTTGTCGATCAGCAACAGCATGTCCGCGTCTCCACGTCCTATTGGGCCAGGGCCATCAACTGCGAGCGGGCCTTGTTCAAGGTTTCCTTGTATTCGCGCGCCGGTTCGCCGTCGATCACCACGCCGCCGCCGACCTGCACATAGGCGCGCCCTTGTTTCAGCAGAACCGTGCGGATGACGATGTTGAGATCCATATCGCCGGCGAAGCTGAGATAGCCGATCGAGCCGGTGTAGATGCCTCGCGTGTTCGGCTCCAGCTCGGTGATGACCTCCATGGTGCGGATCTTCGGAACCCCGGTGATCGTGCCGCCGGGGAAGGTCGCGCCGACCACGTCGAGCAGGTCGACCTCGTCGGCAAGCTGGCCGACGACTTCGGATTCGATGTGGATCACGTGGGTGTACTCGGTGATCTCCATCAGCTTCTCGATCTGCACCGAGCCGTGCTTGCATACCCGGCCCAGGTCGTTGCGTTCCAGGTCCACCAGCATCGCATGCTCGGCGTTCTCCTTGTCGCAGGTGCGCAGCTCTTCGATGAAGCGGGCGTTTTCCTCGTCGCTGCCCTTGCGCCGGGTGCCGGCGATAGGCCGGGTGACGGCGCGGCGGCGCTCGACCCGGACCAGCCGTTCGGGCGAAGCGCTGATGATCTGGAAGCCGTCGAAGCAGAAGTAGCTGGCGAAGTGCACCGGGTTGATCCTGGCCAGCGCCTCGTACAACGCCAGCCCGTCGCCGGCATAGTCCACTTGCAGGCGCTGCGACAGGTTGACCTGGTAGACATCGCCGCTGCGGATGTATTCCTGGATGCGCGCGATCGCATCGCAATAGAGGTCCGGCGCGTAGTTGGAGCTGAATTCGGCCAACCGCTCGTGCAGCGGTGCCCGCGGTTGCGCCGGCGCGGCGCGCGCTCTCTCGATGACTTCGGACAGTTCGTCCAGGCGCTGCAGGCCGCGGTCGTAGTCTGCGCCGGTGGCTACCGCCATCACCGTGTGTTCCAGATGATCGATGACGATGAAGTTGTCGATGAAGTCGAAGAACAGATCCGGCAGCTCGACGTCGTCGTTGGGGTGGCGCGGAAGCTGCTCGAAGTAATGGTTGGCTTCGTAGGCGAAGAAGCCGACCGCGCCGCCGCAGAACAGCGGCATTCCGGGCAGGCGCAGGCCACGGTAGCGGGCGTGCAGCGCCTTCAACGCCGCGATCGGATCGCCCTGGCTCTCGCGGCCGTCGATCCAGTAGCGATCGGCCTTGGCGCGAAAGCGCAGGAAAGGCTGGCTGCCGAGGATGGAATAGCGCCCTTCCTGCGAAACCCGGGTGCTGTCGAGCAGGAATTTGTCGTCGCCGGGCAAGGCCCGCAGCAGGTCGGTGGCGCGCAGCTCGCCGAGCGGCGCGCTGCGCAGCACCGGCACCTGGTTGTGGCCCGCGGCGATCAGTTCCTCGAACACCTCGCGCGGCAGCAGGGTCGGGCCGCGCATCGCGCCGGCATCGCGCCGCCGCTGTTCGGCGCGATCGCGCAGGCGGAAGCGCTGGAACTTGCCGCTGAAGGTGCGCGGCAGATCGTCTACGGTTTCGACGAAATGCGGATACATCGCCGTCGGCAAGCGCTCGCGGCAGAACTGCTTGAGCTCCTTCTGCCAGTCGCGCTTGTCCGCGCCCGGACGCGGCACGATGAAGGCGCAGGGGCGCGGAAGGTCCCAGTCGTCGGCGGTCGCGACCACCACGCACTGCTCGATATCCGGATGCTCGAGCAAGCGGTTTTCCAGGTCGATCGGCGACATCCATTGGCCGCCGATCTTGAGCGCGTCGTCGCTGCGGCCCAGATAGTAGTAATAGCCGTCGCGGTCGCGCCGGAACAGGTCGTTGGTGACGAACCAGCCATCACGAAATCGCTTGGCGCTGGCCGCGGCGTCGCCGAGGTAGGACGAGGGCAGGGTATCGCCCTTGACCCACAGCACGCCCGCTTCCTCGTCGGCGGCGTCCGCGTGGTTGTCGGCCACCAGGCGCAGCTCGAATCCGGGCACGACCCGGCCGGTGCTTCCGGTGCGGATGTCGTCCGGGCGATTCGAGATGAAGGTGCTGAGAACCTCGGTGGTACCGATGCCGTCGACGATACGATGGCCGTAAGTCTGCTGCCATGCCGCGGCGATCGGTTGCGGCAAGGCTTCGCCCGCGGACACGCACAGGCGCAGCGATGCGAGGTCCTCGCGGCGGCTGTTTTCCAGCAACAGCCGGTACACGGTGGGGACGGCGAAGAGCACGCTCGGTCGATGCCGGCGCAGGCATTGCAGGATCGTTTCGCGCGAGCGGTCGAGCGTCGGCAATACCGCGGTCGCGCCGCGGTACAGGGCCATGTGTACGCTGTTCAAGCCATACGCGAAAAACAGCGGCGAGGGCGAATAGACGATGTCCGTCTCTGCCAAGCCGATCACGCGGTCGGCGTAATTTCGATTGGTGAGCACGAAATCGCCATGCCGATGCACAAGTCCCGAAGGCCGGCCGGTGGTCCCTGAGGTGAACAGGATTACAGCGGGATCATCTGCCTCTCGCGCGGCCGGAAAGTCCACGGCGTCGGCTTCCGCTGCCGTGTCCAGATCGCGGCTGCTCACCCAGTCGCGGCATAGCGATCCGGCCCGTTCCTGCAGCCGGGCCGTCATCGTCGGCGAAGCGACCGTCAGCCGTGCGTCGATGCGATCGAAGTACTGCGGATAATGATCGTCGGGGAGCTGGCAATTCAGGATCGCCGCCACGCCGCCCTGCCATAGCACCGCCAGCCATGCGACGATCAAGTCCAGTTCGTCTTCGATCAGCAGCGCGACCGTGTCGCCACTGGAAAGTCCACGTGCGCGAAAGGCCCCGGCCATGCGTGAAACGCGGCGGCGCAACTGTCCGTAGCTGCAATTGCCCCCACTGCCGATAACAGCGGTCTTGTCCGCCAGCTTTTGTTGGACATGGCCGCATAGCAGCGCGCCGGCCAAATTTCCAGAATAGTTGTCCGCCATCGATGCCATCGTCCTTGAAAGCCAAGACTGTATGCTGCTTGATGAAGCGCGATCTTTTGCGAGCGGCACACTTTGCCGCTTCGACAAGTTCATCGCAGTTCGCCCGATACGGGCATGCGAGTTTCTTTGGAACGTATGAGGCGCAGTGTTAAAGCGACGTGTTTTTTTATCGTGTGCACTTTGTATTGCTTCGGCAGGTTGCACGCATGTGCGGCAGTGCCGTTTTTTCTTGGACGACAAACGCAGTCGATAGCGTAAGTTGGAGCTGCTTTATCTCGAGCATGATGCTGGCGAGCGCGTTGATCGCCATGTCATCTGTTTGCGAAAAGAGATCGCATTACGAATTTGATCGCAGGGTGTGATCGCAGGTGTCGCTACGCGGTCTTTGATGTTCACCAAATTTATAAATAGACCAGTGCGCTGCCATGCAGGCTTATGAATGCGCGGATAAATGCATTCGAGAGTCGCAAGAAATTCGGTGCGCATGGATGGAGGGCGCATAGTCGCGATCGTCACGCGGAATAGGCTGTGTCAGGATGCGCATCCTCACAGTCGATTTGCCCGACCACAGCACTGCCGTTTCAGTACAGCATGAAGTTGGGGCCGGCGAAGACATGCTTGCAGAGTTTCGGTTGTATGGGCCACCAGGGCCTGCGGTCGGGGGCTGCCTAGCCGTGGCGCTCAAGGCCGTGCGCATGAACTCCGAGAAGGGTTCGCCGCAGTCGGCTCACGTTGCCATCGGCGAGGAGTATGAGGCGCGCCTGCTGGTTCAGGTAAGGATAGTGGTCCCACGCTGGGTCTACTCGGGGATCACCGTCAGCGCATCTACATGGACGGCCATTCCGACTTGCCTGGCCTCGTGCCCCTGGCTAGGAAAAGCTGGAGCAGAGGATGAGCAACCGCTGCCAGCGGCGAGTTGTCCGGCTCATCAATAAATCTCGACGGCCAAGTTGAGGGGGCGTACACCGCCTGCCTCAGGGGTCGAGCGACGCCACCGCGCCGAGAGGACAGAACGTACGTCCTCATCCTCGATGGTGTTCAGGAATGCGCTGTCTGCGAGTTGCATTGATAAATTTACATTCAAGCACGTGTTCACTACCGTTCTAAGCAGCGCCTGCATCGCCTTTGGCGTCGTGCGCGTTTGCAACCAGCTGGCAAGCGGCCACGACCGGCTGTTGCTGCAAAAAGAAGGCCGCTCCTGGCCGCAAGGTCATGGGCGGCCTTTTTTATACTTGAAGTTCGGAAAACAGTCGCGAGGAGCCAGGTCGAATCAGCGCGGTCTTGGCGTTGAGGCGAAGCCGTAACGGCGCTATCGGTAGTTCAGCCGGAGAGTCGGGATCCCCATATTGGTGAACGACGACAGTCTTCCCTTCGTCGCCGCCAACGAATCGCGGTTCGGCCGGCGATCGCAATCGCCGACTGCATCCAACCAGGGTGCTGCGACCGCCGAAACGCTCAATCCTCGCCCGGCGCGTCCGCCGGTTGGCTCTGCGAACGCGCCGCGAAATAGCGGGTGGGCGAACGCCCGAGCGCTTTCTCGAACATGGTGATGAACGCCGTCACCGACTCGTAGCCGAGGCTTTCGGACACCCGCTGCACCTGGGTTCCGCCGGCCAGCTCGCGGATGGCGACGAGCAGGTGCAACTGCTGTCGCCAACGGCCGAAGGACAGGCCGGTTTCGCGCGCGATCAGGCGCGTCAACGTGCGCTCTCCCAGCGCCAGCCGCCTGGCCCATTGGGCGATGGTGCCGCGGTCGGCGGGATTCGCGGACAGCGCATCGGCCAGCCGCGGATCTTCGGGTGGTCGCTGACCGGCACGTACAGCCGTTCGGCCGGCATCCGCACCAGTTCGCCGAGCAGGACGCGGGCGAGGCGGTCGGCGTGGCCGTCGCGCGGATAGTCCAGCGGGGTATCGGCCAAGTGCAGGATCGTCTCGCGCACCATCGGCGAAATGGACAGCGTCACGCACTGCTGCGGCAGGGCCACGATGCCGAGCTCGACGAACAGGTAGCACAGGCGCGCGTTGGCGGCGTTCGACGGCGCGACGTTGCAGGCGCTGCGGCAGACGGAAGCCGCGCTTCGCGCCTATTCGCAGGAGATCGACCGCGAGCGCAGCCTGGCCCTGGCGCGCGACGATGCCGCCCGCGCGAGCGGCCAGGCGGGGCGCCTGTATCGCTTCGGCAGGATCGGTTTCCTCGATGTGCTGTCCGCGCAGGCCGCCCTGGCCGACGCCGAATCCGCGCTCGCCTAGTCGCGCGCGCAGCTGGCCGACCGCCAGGTGGACCTGTTCCTGGCGCTCGGCGGCGGCTGGCCGATGCGGACGCGGCGCCCGGCCGGGCGGCGACGCGCGATGCCGCAAGCCGGCGTTCCCTCGGCGCGGTCATGGCGGATCGGCGGACCGGCGTCGCCGTGTTCGTCGATGACGATCTCGCCGTCCTCTTTCGCGAACGGCGCGGCGGTCGATTCGATCAGGCGCTCGCGGCCAGACGGATGCGCAGGGATTGAATCGCCTGCGGCTGGGTGCCGGCATGGCGGATCCACGTCAGGACGTTGCGCGCCAGCCGCAAGCGCCCCCGCGCAGCGGGCGTCCGGGGGCGCGTTGGCATAGTATCGGCCGGGGACGGGCATCCCACGCCCGCGCCGGGCGCGATCGCCAGGAAGGAGCCTGCATGACCCGTCGTTCATCCGTTCGTTGCCGGTGGTGGACGCTGGCGGCCGCGCTCTGCGTCGGCCCGTTCGCGACATCCGCTCCGGCCCGCGCCGACTTTCCCGACGACGTGCTCGGCAAGAACCAGCGCCTGGTCGCGCCAGTCGATTCGGTGTGGTCCGGGCATCCGGTCGGTTTCGCCCTGGTCACCACCCAGACGCTGCAGCTGGCGGCGTATTACAACGGCCGCGACCGGCACATCACGCTCGCGGCGCGCGATCTCGACTCTGATGTATGGTTCCGCACCACGCTGAGCGACACCCGCGCGGTCGGATGGGACAGCCACAACTATCTGGCGATGAAGATCGATTCGGCCGGCTACGTGCACCTGTCGGGCAACATGCATTACTCCGAGACGATGATCTATTACCGGTCGGCGCAGCCGATCACCTCGGCTGCGCAGATGAGCGCGAGCTTCATGCAGCGGGTTGCGGCGGTGCTGGGCGCCGCGCAGGAAAACCGGGTGACCTATCCGACCTTCCTGGCCGGACCCAAGGGCGAGTTCCTGTTTTCCTATCGAAACCACAGCGATGCCGGCCTGAAGAGCGGAAGCCTGTATCTGGCGCGCTACGACGCCGCGGCCAAGGCCTTCGCCGCGGCCACGGGAGGGCCGGCGCTGTTTTCCTGGAGCGGTGCGTACAGCGCTTATCCCGAATGCATCGCCAACGGCGGCTATCTGCATTGCGTGTTCATGTGGCGAGGCTTGACCGACGACGGCCGCATCGGCGAAGCCGAAGACAACTATCGGCTGTCCTACATGCGCACCGCCGATCTGGCGAATTGGACCGATGCGTTCGGCCGGCCCGTGGCCTTGCCGGTGACGCCGGCCACGACGTCGACGACCGTCGACGACATCCCGCGCAAGGGCGGCCTGGCCAACGGCCAGCCGGCGCTGTCGTTCGACCGCAACGGCGTGCCGATGCTTGCGTATCACAAATACGATGCCGGCGGAAAATCGCAGATCCATCTCGCGCGTCCGGACCCGGCAACCGGCGCCTGGCGCAGCGTGCAGTTGACCCGCTCGGTCTCGCGCTGGGATTTCAGCGGCGGCGGTACGGTCAGCGGTTCCGGCAAGGCCGACAACAGCTTCGCCACGGACGATCCGCTGGACGGCCTGAGCACGGTCGCGGTGCGGATCGAGACCTCGGATGTCAAGGACCCGAGCAGCGGCCCCTACATCATCGACGACACGAGCCTGACCGCGTTGTTTTCGCCGCCGGGCTCGACCCTGGTCTACACCGCGCCCAACACCCCGCTATGCGCGAGCGGGCCGGCCGCCGGCGACAGCGATGTTTCCAGCAGCACCTATCGAACGCCGGAACCGATCCCGGCCAAGATGGAGGTGCGGCGCAGTTCCGTCGTCTATCCGCCTCCGGTCGAACTGCACAACTATCCGGTCCTGTCGAGGCTCCACTACTATCTGCGTTGGGAAACGCTGCCGTCGAACCGCGATGGAGCCAGGACGACGCAAGACGGCGCGGAGATCCTGCCGCCCGCTTCGGATCTCCTGCTGTATCGGACCGCATGCGATTTTCCGCGACCGACGGCGTCGGGCCGGGTTCCCGCGACCGCGGATGCGCAGGGCAAGCCGCTGGGCTTCATGTTCAAGCCTTCGGCGGCGACGCTGTCGGGCAGCATGACGCGGCAGACGGACGCGGGCGCCTTCGGCGACCACCTGGTCAGCACCGCCGGCTATGCGCCGGGCAATGTCGCCAGCTGGACGTTCGACATCGCCTCGGGCCAAAAAGGCGACTACGCCCTGGGCGGCGCCGCATTCGCGCAATCGGCCGGCGACGATAGTTTCTACGTCCAGATCGACGACGGTCTGTTGCTGGACTGGCACCTGACCGGCCGAAACGTCTGGAGCTACGAACCGGTCAGCGCCGGCCCCACCCATGCCGCGACCGCGTTCGCGCTGTCCGACAACGCGACGCATACCTTGCGCGTGTACGCGCGCGAACCCGGCGCGAAACTCGAGTACCTGTGGCTGAGCAAGGTCGGCAGGAACAAGTTGCCGCCCAGCTACGGCGCCAGCGAGGTCGCCGACGGTTTCGTCGAGACGGCCGATATCCGCGCGGTGTCCGGCCATGCGGTCGGCTTGCCGCAGGGCAGTGCGGCCAACACCGGCGTGGCCACCTATCGCCTGTCCGTTCCCGTGCGCGGCTGCTATGCGCTGCTGGGCAGGACCCAGGCGCCCAACCCGTCCGCCGACAGCTTCTATCTGTCCTATCTTCGGCCGCAGGACGCGTCCTACGGCCCGGCGCAGACCTGGAGCCTGCCCAACGGCGCGGACTGGACCTGGCGCGTCGCGCAAGGCGGCGGCAACCTGCTGCTGGAACCGGGCGCGCTGGGCTTGAAGGTCGCCGGACGAGAAAGCGGTTCGCGGCTGGACGCTTTCATGCTGATGTTCAAGCGTCCGGTCGGCGCCGGCGGCGCCTGCGATTGAGCGCCGCGACCCGGCGCGGATGAAGCCGGGGCGCGGGAGTCCCGATGGCATGCCGCGAAGCCGTCGGCGCGCCGCCGCTCAGCCGCGATCGGCCTCGGCCTGCGCATCGTGCACGACCACCAGCACCTGCGCCTGCTCGCCGCCGGTGGAGCGCAGCCGATGCGGTATCTGCGCGTCGAAATAGAGACTGTCGCCGACGCCGAGCAGCACGCTGTGGCCGGCCAGCATCACCTCGACCTCGCCCTTGTGCACGAACATCAGCTCTTCGCCGGCGTGCTCCTTGAACTCGGAGGTGGCGAAGTCCGGCGGCGGATACATCATGAAGGGCAGCAGCCGCTTGTGGCTGAGCTGGGTCGCGATGCCTTCGTAAGCGGGCTTGCTGGCCTTGCCCGAGCGCGCGATCGGCGTGCGTTCGCCGGCGCGCACGACGGTGTACGACGCGCGCTCGCCGGCTTCGTCGGAGAACAACTGCTCGACGTCGATCTTGAACGCGTGCGCGAGCTTCAGCGCCACCGCGATCGAGGGCACGCTCAGGCCGCGCTCGACCTTAGACAGGTAGCTCTTGGTCAGGCCGGTCTGCTGCGCCAGCGCCTCGATCGTCCAGCCGTACTTCTTGCGCAAACTTCTGAGCCGAGCAGCCATATCCGCACCTGGGTTGGAGCCCTATTGTCCCACAGGACACTTTGTGTCATAAAGGCTCCGCGGTGTTCTCGCGTCCCGGGCCGGTTGCTTCCGCGCCGGCCCGCCGCGGAGAACGCGAGCGCTTCCTGCCATCCCTCCCCCGAGAACGGCGCCGATCACTGAGGTCCAACCATGGCTACCACCCTGACACTCGATAAAGACACGCTCGTCGCCAAGGCCCGGCAAAACATGCAGCAGGTGCTGCCCGACAACGCCTGGACGCCGCGACAGAAACTGGCGCTGACCTGCCGGATCCTGTTCGATGCCGGCCACGATTCCGGCCTCGCCGGCCAGATCACCTGCCGCGCCGAGCGGCCCGGTACCTACTACACGCAGCGGCTCGGCCTGGGCTTCGACGAAATCTCCGAGAACAACCTGCTGCTGGTCGACGAAGACCTCAACGTGCTCGAAGGCGACGGCATGGCCAATCCGGCCAATCGCTTCCACAGCTGGGTGTATCGCGCGCGGCCGGACGTGAACTGCATCATCCACACCCATCCGCTGCACGTCGTCGCGCTGTCGATGCTGGAAGTGCCGCTGACGGTCTCTCACATGGACATCTGCCCGCTGTTCGACGACTGCGCCTTCCTCAAGGAGTGGCCCGGCGTGCCGGTGGGCAACGAGGAGGGCGAGATCATCTCCGCCGCGCTCGGCGACAAGCGCGCGATCCTGCTCGCCCACCACGGCCAGTTGGTCGCGTGCGCGAGCATCGAGGAAGCCTGCGTGCTGGCGTCGCTGTTCGAACGCGCGGCCAAGCTGCAGTTGCTGGCGATGGCGGCCGGCGAGATCAAGCCGATTCCCGAGGCGCTGGCGCGCGAGGCGCACGACTGGATCTCCACGCCCAAGCGCAGCCAGGTCACCTTCGCCTACTACGCGCGGCGCGCGCTCAAGCAGCACGCCGATTGCCTGTCCTACGCCGCCTGATCGCGCGCAGCATCAAGGAAACCCTCATGCACACCCTCGACCTCCACGGCATCGTCGCCTATCCGATCACTCCGTTCCGCGAGGAAGACGGCAGCGTCGACGCCGACATGCTCGTGCGCCTGATCGACCGCTTGATCGACGCCGGCGTGCACACGATCGCGCCGCTGGGCAGCACCGGCGAAAGCGCCTACCTCAGCGAATCCGAATGGCGCCACGTCGTGGAAACCTCGGTGATTCGCGTCGCCAAGCGGGTGCCGGCGATCGTCGGCATCTCCGAGCTGACCACCGCCGCCGCCGCGCGCCGCGCGAGCTTCGCCGAGGAAGCCGGCGCCGACGCGATCATGGTCCTGCCGACCTCGTACTGGAAACTCGGCGAAGAGGAAGTGTTCCAGCACTACGCGCGCATCGCCGCGGCCACCGGGCTGCCGATCATGGCCTACAACAACCCGGCCACCAGCGGCATCGACATGTCGCCGGAGCTGATGATCCGCATGGTCCGCGAGATCGACAACGTCCGCATGATCAAGGAGAGCTCGGGCGACATCCAGCGCATGCACCGGATCCACGAGCTGTCGGGCGGCACGGTGCCGTTCTTCAACGGCAGCAATCCGCTGGCGCTGGAGGCCTTCGCCGCCGGCGCGACCGGCTGGTGCACGGCCGCGGCCTGCCTGATTCCCGAGCAGACCCTGGGCCTGTACGCCGCGGTGCAGTCCGGCAACCTGGCGACGGCGCGCAGGGCGTTCTACCGGCAACTGCCGCTGCTGCAGTTCATCCTCAAGGGCGGCCTGCCGAAAACGGTCAAGGCCGGCTTGCGCCTGCAGGGGCTGGACGTCGGCGCGCCGCGCCATCCGGTGTTGCCGCTGGACGAGGCCGGATGCCGCTCGCTCGCGGCGATCCTGGGCCAGGTCGCGGCCGGCGAGGCGCGTTCGGCGGCGTGACGGGGCAGCGGCGCGATGCCGCGTCGACGCCGTAGGGTTCACACTATGCGCCCCCCGATGCAACGCGTTGTCGCGCCCCGCCCATGGCTTCCAACCCCCGATCCCCGCAAACCGGCGACGCCGCCTACGTCCGCGTGCGCGGCGCCCGCGAGCACAACCTCAAGGACGTCGACGTGCGCATCCCGCGCGACGCGTTCGTGGTGTTTTCCGGCGTGTCCGGCTCGGGCAAGTCCTCGCTCGCCTTCGGCACGCTGTTCGCCGAGGCGCAGCGCCGTTACCTGGAATCGCTGTCGCCGTATGCGCGGCGCCTGATCGACCAGGTCGGCGTGCCCGACGTGGACGAGATCCAGGGCCTGCCGCCGGCGGTCGCGCTGCAGCAGCAGCGCGGCACGCCGAACGTGCGCTCCACGGTCGGCAGCGTCACCACGCTGTCGAGCCTGCTGCGCATGCTGTACTCGCGCGCCGGCACCTATCCGGCCGACCAGCCGATGCTGTACGCCGAGGATTTCTCGCCGAACACGCCGCAAGGCGCCTGCCCGAACTGCCACGGCCTGGGCTTCGTCTACGAAGTCACCGAGCGCTCGATGGTGCCGGACCCGTCGCTGAGCATCCGCGAGCGCGCGATCGCCTCGTGGCCGCCGGCCTGGCACGGGCAGAACCTGCGCGACATCCTGGTGACGCTGGGCTACGACGTCGACATCCCGTGGCGCGAACTGCCCAAGAAGGACCGCGACTGGATCCTCTACACCGAGGAGCAACCCGTCGCGCCGGTCTACGCCGGCATGACCCCGGCGCAGACACGCGCGGCGCTGCGGCGCAAGGCCGAACCCAGCTACATGGGCACCTTCACCGGCGCGCGCCGCTACATCCTGCACACCTTCGCCACCACCCACAGCGCGCTGATGAAGAAGCGCGTGGCCCGCTTCATGACCGGCGCGGCCTGCCCGGTGTGCGACGGCCGCCGCTTGAAGCCCGAGGCGCTGTCGGTGAGCTTCGCCGGTCTCGACATCGGCAGCCTGTCGCGGCTGTCGTTGAACGCGATCGCGCAGACCCTGGCGCCGGCCGCGGCCGGCCGCTTCGACGCGCCGGCCCGCGGCGCCACCCGCAGCCGCGCCGCCAGCCGCAGCGATACCGCGCGCCGGGTCGCCCGCGGCGGCTCGGCGCATGCCGGCGGCACCGACGTGCGCCGCACGCCGGACCTGTCCGAGGAAAAACGCATCGCCGCGCAGCGCATCGCCCACGACCTGGTCGAACGCATCGCCGCGCTGCAGGCGCTGGGCCTGGGCTACCTCGCCCTGGACCGGACCACGCCGACGCTGTCGCCCGGCGAACTGCAGCGCCTGCGCCTGGCCACCCAGATCCGCTCCAACCTGTTCGGCGTGGTCTACGTGCTCGACGAACCCTCCGCCGGCCTGCACCCGGCCGACAGCGAAGCGCTGCACCACGCGTTGGACCAGCTCAAGGGCACCGGCAACTCGGTGTTCGTGGTCGAACACGACCTCGATATGATGCGGCGCGCGGACTGGATCGTCGACGTCGGCCCCGGCGCGGGCGAGGAGGGCGGGCAAGTGCTGTACAGCGGCCCGCCGGAGGGGCTGCGCACGGTCGCAGCGTCGCAGACCGCGCGCTACCTGTTCGGCGAACAACGCCGCGAACGCGGCAAGGCGCGGCGCGAACCGGCGCACTGGCTGGAACTGCACGGCGTCCACCGCAACAACCTGCACGGCATCGACGCGCGCATTCCGCTGGGCGTGCTGACCGCGGTCACCGGCGTGTCCGGCTCGGGCAAGTCGAGCCTGATCAGCCAAGCCCTGGTCGAACTGATGGGCGCGCGCCTGGGCCACGAACCCGAAGACGAACCCGCCGACGACGGCCCGCCGCAACCCAGCGAAGTGCGCCCCACCGCCGGCCGCCTGGGCCGCGGCGCCGACGCGGTCGAGCGCCTGGTCAACGTCGACCAGAAACCCATCGGCCGCACCCCGCGTTCCAACCTGGCCACCTACACCGGCCTGTTCGACCCGGTGCGCAAACTGTTCGCCCAGACCAAGCTGGCCAAGTCGCGCCGCTACGACGCCGGGCGCTTCTCGTTCAACGTCGCCAAGGGCCGCTGCGAGACCTGCGAAGGCGAAGGCTTCGTCCAGGTCGAATTGTTGTTCATGCCGACCGTGTACGCGCCGTGCCCGACCTGCCACGGCCAGCGCTACAACGACAAGACCCTGGAAGTGACCTGGCGCGAGCGCAACATCGCCCAGGTGCTGGCGATGACCGTGGCCGAGGCGCTGGCGTTCTTCCACGACGAAGAGAACATCGCCCGGCCGTTGACGGTGCTGCGCGACATCGGCCTGGGCTACCTGCGGCTGGGGCAGCCGGCGACCGAACTGTCCGGCGGCGAGGCGCAGCGGATCAAGCTGGCGACCGAACTGCACCGCAGCCAGCGCGGGCATACCCTGTACGTGCTCGACGAACCGACCACCGGCCTGCATGCGGCGGACGTCGACAAGCTGATGGTGCAGCTGCACGGGCTGGTCGACGCCGGCAACACCGTGGTGGTGATCGAGCACGAGATGCGGGTGGTGGCCGACAGCGACTGGGTGATCGACCTGGGGCCGGGTGCGGGCGAGGAGGGCGGCGCGATCGTCGCGGCCGGGACGCCGGAGGAGGTCGCGCGCATCGCGGCGAGCCGGACCGCGGCCTATCTGAAACGCGCGCTGGCCTGACGCCGTCTGCCTGCCGGAACGCGGCGGCGCACCCGGCGGCCTCGCGTGGCCCGGCCCCGGGCTGCGCGAACGCACGAACGCCGCGGCCCGTCGAACAGGCCGCGGCGCTCATGTTTTCGCCCGACGATGGACGCGGGCTGCGCCGTGCGCGCCCGCGCCGGAGTTCGGCCGGCGTCGGGCGCGCCTGCGGCCGTTACTGCAGCAGCGAGTCCTCCCACTGCCGGTCCGAAGCCGAAACCGTCGCGGCGTAGGTGCGGTAGTAGCTGCCTTCCCAGGGATCGTTGAAGTAGACGTAGCTGCCCGAGTAACCGGTCACCACCACGTCGTGGGCGCCGCCGTTGCTCCAGCGCCAGGACATGATGAAGGGCTTGTTGGCGTCGATGCGCGCTTTCAGGTTGGCCTGGCTCAGGTAGCCGTTCTGCTGGTAGAAGCGCTGGCTGCCCCAGAAATAGTTCATCGCGTCGTCGACGTCGTAGTTCCAGTTGCCCTGGTTGGCGTAGTTGTTCCAGTTGAAGGGGTAGTTGCCGCAGGCGTAGTCGATGCCGAAGGAATAGTTCGCCATCGAGCACTGGGCGACCCACTTGCCGTGGAAGCTCATGATCATCGAGGCCGAGGCCGCCCAGCACCAGTTGCTGTGTTCCTGCTTGTACAGCGGAACGTTGAGCACGCCGGCCGAGGCGGTGCCGAGCGCGGCCAGCGCCAGCAGCGCGGCCGTGGACAGTTTGTTCTTGAGGTTCATCGAAGGGCTCCGCAATTCGGTTCGGTCGGTCAGCGCTGGCCGCGCTGCAGGTTGCCGCGCACGGCCGCTTGCAGCGCCGGCAGCAGGTCTTCGCTGTCCAGCGCCTGCTCGGCGCCGGTCGCGTTCTTGGCCGCGGCGGACAGCGCGAGCGAGCGCCGCGCCGAGGCCATCGGCACGAACCGCGAGCGCTCGCCGGCGCCGCGCACTTCGATCAGGTCGGACGTGGCCTGGTAGATGCGCACGAAGCGGAACGAGCCGTCGCCGGTGGCCGGCGCGGCGGCGACCAGGTCGGCCGCGAGCGCGGACGCGCCGGCGCCGACCGCCTGCCAGCGGCCGTCGACCCGGTCCATGTCGAGCAGGCCGACCGGCTTGCCGGCGGACAGGATCACGAACTTCCAGGTGTCGGTGCCGCGCGCGATGCGGCTCAGGTCGGCGGCGGCGTTGGCGTACATCAACGCCGCCGGATCGACCGTGTTGACCTCGAAGCCGGCGCCGAGCGAGACCGAGCGCAGGTCGCCGTAGGTCGCCGCGGCGATCGGAAACCCGTCGGGCAGCCTGGCCGCGGCGGCACGGCCGTTGCTCATCTCCAGCATCATCTTGCGCAGGCCCTGCTCGGCCGCCGCGCGCAGGCCGAGGCTGGACTGGTCGCGCAGCGCGAGTTTGCCCGCGCCGACGTTCTGGGCCGCCGCGGGCAGCGCCGCCGCCGCGCACAGGCCCAGGGCCACGGCCGGCGCCCACAGCGCCGTCCTCATGTAACCGACTTTCATCATTCGTTCTCCGCAGTGGTTGGGTTGCGGTGCGACGCGATCGCGCACCGCCGACGTCCGCCGGCCGCAGTCGCCGAAAGCGTTTCGGCTGCGCAGGGGCGCGTCGTAGTCAATTCACCCGGTGCGCAGGAGATTCCCGCCAACGATCGGCGCTTGCTGCATCGCATCAAGAAAATCTGCGATGAACGTTGGCCTTTGGCGCATTCCAACCGCAAAAATCATGCCGCGCGGATCGCCGCCGATGGCACTTTGATCCTCGCGATGCGAGGACGGGCGACGGGCCGCAGGGGGCGGCCGCCGCGGCGCGGGCAACCGCGCCGGCCGCCGCGCACAATCCAACGAGGCGCTTCAACCATGGGCGAAATCACCGTCCTGCTCGGGCAGGCGCGCGGTGGCGACGGCGCCGCCTGGGACCGGGTGGTGCACCTGCTGTACGCCGATCTCAAGCGGCTGGCGCGGCGCGCCAGCGCGGGTTCGGGCGCGCAGGAGGTCACCGCGCTGGTGCACGACTGCTATCTGCGCCTGGACCGCGGCGGCGCCGGCGGCATCGAGAGCCGCGCGCACTTCCTTTCGGTCGCGGCGATGGCGATGCGCCAGTTGCTGATCAACCATGCGCGCGACCGCATCGCCGACAAGCGCGGCGGCGGGCACGCGCACACCACCCTGGGCAAGGCCGATCTCGACGCCGCGCGCGCGGCGTACTCGGAAGCCGAGGAGATGGTGATGATCGACGCCGCGCTCAAACGGCTCGGCGACGCCGACGCGCGCCTGGTGCGGGTGCTGGAATGCCGGTTGTTCGCCGGGCTCAGCGAGGAGGAGACGGCGCTCGCGCTGGGGCTGCCGCTGCGTTCGGCGCAGCGCCTGTGGCAGCAGGCGCGCGAGCGCTTGCGCGCGCTGCTCGACGAGGCCGCCTGAGCCGGCCCGCATGTCGCTGCGCGACCGCCTGCTGGAACCGCAGGGCCCGCTGCGCGGCGCGCTGTTCGGCGAACTGCTGCGCACGCGCTTGGCCGCGCACGTCCTGCAGCCCGGCGAGCGCATCGGCGCGTGGCGGGTCGTGCGCGAACTCGGGCGCGGCGGCATGGGGTTGGTCTGCCTGGCCGAGCGCGACGACGGCGAATTCGAACAATGCGTCGCGCTGAAGCTGCTGCCCGACGCGGCGACGTCGCCCGACAGCGAGGCGCTGTTCCGCCGCGAGCGCCAGTTCCTGGCCGGGCTGTCGCACCCCAACATCGCCCGCCTCGTCGACGGCGGCCACACCGACGACGGCCATCTGTGGTTCGCGATGGAGTACGTCGAGGGCCTGCCGATCGACCGCCACGCCTGCGCGCACGCGCTGGACGAACGCGCGCGCGCGGCGCTGCTGCTGCCCGCGCTGGAAGCGGTGGAATTCGCCCATGCGCGCTTGCTGATCCACCGCGACATCAAGCCCGGCAACGTGCTGATCGACGCGCGCGGGCAGGCCCGGCTGCTGGACTTCGGCATCGCCGGACTGGCCCAGGACACCGCTCCGGCCGCCGCGTTCACGCCCGACTTCGCCAGCCCCGAGCAGCGCGACCGACGCGCGGTCGGCACCGCTTCTGACGTGTGGCAGCTCGGGCGCCTGCTCGATGCGGTGTTGCGCGCGGGCCGCGTCGCGCCGCCGTCGCGCGACCTGCGCGCCATCGTCGCCCTGGCGATGCGCGAGGACCCCGAACAGCGCTATCCGACCGTCGCCGCGCTCAAGAACGAACTGCTGCGCTACCTGCAGCGGCGCCCGGTGCGCGCGCGCCGCGGCGGCCCGCTGTACCGGCTGCGGCGGCTGGCGCAGCGCCATCCCTTCGGCACCGCCGGCACCGCGCTGTCGGTGGCGGCGCTGCTCGCGCTCGCTACTGCGTTCGCGCTGCAGTCCGCGGCCGAACAGCGGCGCCTGCGCCAGGCGCGCGACGAAACCGCGGCGATCAACCGCTTCCTGAGCGAGGACATCCTCGGCGCCAGCGATCCCTTCGAAGGCGCCGGCGACGGCCGCCCGCTCGCCGCGCAACTCGAGGACGGCGTGCAACGCGCGCAGGCGCGCTTTCGCGGCCATCCCGCCGTCGCCGGCCGGATCGTGCTGGCGCTGGGCAAGAGCCTGCTCGCGCGCGGCCGCTACGACGCGGCCGCGCGTGCCGCCGACCGCGCGGCCGCATTGCTGGGATCGGCCGCCGACGCGCGCAGCGCCGCGGACGCGCAACTGTTGCGGGCGACGGTGGACATGTACCGCGGCCTGCCGCAACGCGCGCAAGCGCGCCTGGATCGGCTGCAGGCCGGCTTCCCGTACCGCGCCGGCGCCGGCTCGCCGCTGGAGTGGCACATCCAGGTCGCGCGCGGCTGGAACGCGATGCTGCGCAGCCGTTTCGGCGAATGCGTGGCGGTCTACAGCGAACTGTTGGCGCGGCCGGGCGCGATCGGCGAAAGCGACCTCGGCGACGCCTACAACAGCCTGAGCCTGTGCCAGGTCGCCGTCGGCGCCGCCGCGCAGGGGCTGCGCAGCGGCGAACGCGCCGAGCGCCTGGCCGCCGACGCCAACGGCCCGCGCAGCGGCAACGCCGCGATCGCCCGCATCCGCATCGCCGTGGCCCTGAGCGCGCTGGGCCGCCACCGCGAGGCGACCCAGCGCTTCCGCCGCGAAGTCGAGGCCTTGATCGGCCTGCTCGGCGAAAACCACGGCACCACCGCGACTTACATGGACCACCTGGGCCTGCTGTACCTGTGCGCCGGCGACAACGCTGGCGCCGTCGAATGGACCGCGCGCGGCCTGCGCGCGCGCCAGCGCGTGTTCGGCCCGCAGCACCCCTGGACCGTCGGCGTACAAGCGCAATACGCCGTGGCGCTGCTGCGCAGCGGACAGGTCGAGGCCGCGCGCGCGGCCGTGGCCGACGTCGAGCGGATGCAAGGCGGCGTCGACGAACCGGGCTCGCTGGTCGCCATCCATCGCGGGTTGGGGGAGTGGCATCTGCGCGAGGGGCGCAACGAAGAATCGATCCGGCATTACCTGATCGCGCGCGAACTGGCCGCGCAGCCGGGGATGCAGTACCGGTGGAACCTGCATGCCATCGATGCGGGCTTGGCCTTGGCGGCGTCGCATGCGGGGCGGGGCGCGCAGGCGCGGCAGGCGTACTTGCGCTATGGCGAGAGTGCGGCCTACGACAATCGCTGCGTCGGTGGACTGCGGGCGGAGGCGGATGTGGATCGGTTGCGGTACTTGCGTTGAGGGTGGGAGTTTGGCTGTGCTGTCCTGCTGGTGGTTGGCTGTCTATGGCCCCGAAGGGCTGCAGTTCGGTGTGGCGTCGGCTCCATGCGCGACGAATCCTGGCGCCCGGAGCCGCGACGCGCTCGGCCGATCTTGCTGACGAGCCATTGGATGAAGCAACGGGGGAACGGTCGAGGTATGCGGGCGGGCGGCAGATCGGCGGACTGTACCCAGAGCCCGTGCTAGGGTTCCAACGCGGAGCAAACACGATCCCGTTCATCGTTGGCCGATCGGGCGGAGCGGTACGAAGCCCGCGTTCGCATTCGCGCGACGGGCAACAGATCGCGGTACACGTCTCGGTTTGAGCCATCTGCGACGATCGGATCAATACAAGCGTCACGATTACTCCGCAGTCTTCGAACTTCACCTGCAAGGAGCACGTATGAAGATGAACAAGTATCGCGCCGTCGGCGCCGCCCTCCTGATGTCGGTCGTGTTCAGCGGCGCCGCGCTTGCGGCCCGTCACCACTATCAAGTCATCGGCGAGGGCTATGGCCACGACCGCGACCAAGCCTATGAAGCCGCCTCCTACTACGCGAACCGCAGCTGCTACCTGGGTTGGGGCGAATCCACGCAGGAAGAGACCATCCTGGTCGAGGAATTCCAGCCGTCGAGCGGCTACTGGTATGTGAAGCTGTCCCTGGGGTGCTTCTCGGACGACTGAGCGCGCGATCCGGCTCGATTCGCCGGAAGGCCGTGGCCAGCTGGATAGCGTCCGGCCCGGGCCCAGGCGGCTGAACCCGCCTGGGCCTGTGCTGTGTGCGGCTGTCCGTGGGGACGCGCACCCAAGTTCCGTCCCCAACGAAAAGGGCCTGCCAAAAGCAGGCCCTTCGTCTTTCCGATCGATGTCCCGATGCGGCCGGCCGCGCTCAACCCACTCGCGCGTCGTCCAGCGCCGCCAGACTCGCCGGCCGCATGTCCGTCCAGTTCTGCTCGACGTAATCCAAACAAGCCTGCCGCTGCTCCGGGCCGAACACGGTGCGCCAGCCGGCGGGGACTTCGGCGAATTCGGGCCACAGCGAGTGCTGGTTTTCGTCGTTGACCAGGACGAGGAAGGTGCCGTTGTTGTCTTCGAAGGGGTTGGTCATGTCGTACTCCGGTTGAATATGAATGGCGAAGCGGGGGTAGGGTGCGCGGCTGCGACGATGGTGCCGCAGTCGTGTTTCCGGCGGTGTTATGCGCGTCACGTCACAGGCGGTACTCCTGCGCCAGGGTGCGGCCGATCCGCGACAGGTTTTGCGGGTGGGTCAGCTGGTCGTGGCGGCAGTCGATGTCGTAGCTGCGCAGTTCGCCGGTGATGTTGTGCTTGAACGTCGCCGGTTCCAGCGCGTAGGCCTCGGCGTCCAGGCCCTCGGTGGCGATGAAGTAGACGATGCTGCCGTCGAATTTCGCGCTGGGGCGGTAGTAGTTGAGCAGGTTGGATTCGTTGTTCTGGGTGGCGACGAAGCGCTGCAGCAGGGCGGCGTCGAAGCCGGAGAAGACGCTGTATTTCAGTAGTTCCGTCGCGCGTTCGTAGTCCAGCGATTCGGGATCGAAGTCGCCCAGTTCGCAGCCGGCGATGTTCTGCAGGAAGCCTTGCAGGATGCTGGCGTGGTAATCGCCCTTGGGCACGGTGTCGGGGTCGAAGCCGGGCATCGAGGTGCGGATGCACGAGTCCAGGATCACCAGGCGCGCGACTTCGTGGCCGGCCTGCTGCAGGCGCACGGCGACTTCCAGCGCGGTGGCGCCGCCGTAGGAATAGCCCAGCAGGTGGTAGGGGCCTTCGGGCTGGATCGCGCGGATCTGGGCGAGGTGGGCTTCGACGTCTTGCTCGACGCTGCCGGACATGGCCGCCGCCGGGTCGATCAGGCTCTGGCTTTGCAGGGCGTAGATCGGGCGCTGCGGGTCGAGGTAGCGGGTCAGGCCGCGGTACCACCAGCCCAGGCCGCCGCCCGGCGGCAGGCAGAACAGCGGCGGCAGCTGGCCCTGGGTGCGGATCGGCACGATCGGTTCCAGCGCGGTCAGCGCCTGCAGCGGTTCGGCCATGCGCTGCGACAGCGCCGCGATGGTCGGCGATTCGAACAGGATGCGGGCCGAGACTTCGACGCCGAGCGTATTGCGGATGCGGCCGACCAGGCGCGTGGCCAGCAGCGAGTGGCCGCCGAGTTCGAAGAAGTCGTCGTCGATGCCGACCTCGCTGAGTTCCAGCACTTCGGCGAACAGTTCGCACAATGCCTGCTGCTGCATCGTGGTCGGCGCGCGCCGCTGGCTGGAGGTGAAGTCCGGCGCCGGCAGGGCCTTGCGGTCGACCTTGCCGTTCGGGGTCAGCGGCAGCATCGGCAGCGGCACCAGCAGCGGCTGCATGTACTCGGGCAGGTGCTTTTGCGCGTGCTCGCGCAACTCGCCCAGGCGGTCGAAGCTGCCGGGGCTGTTGGCGCTGGCGTCGAACTCGCGCGGGTGGGCGGGCTGGTGGATGTCGGTCCACATCGCTTCGCCCTCGTGCCTGGGCAGGAACAGCAGTTCCAGGCCGCGTTCGAAATCCGACCACGTCACCGCGACTTCCCAGCCCAGCGCTTGGCCCTGCGCGTGCAGGACTTCGGCCGGCGGCAGCTCGCCGGCCTGCGCGGCCAGCAACCGGGTGCGCACTTCGGCGATGCGCCGGCCGGCCTGCAACTGGTGCAGCGCGTCGAGTTCGGGCTGCAGCAGCGGATGCGGCACGTCGACGATGCGCAGGCCCGCCGGATGCGCGGCCAAGCGCGCGGCCAGCGCGCCGGATTCCAGCAGCGCCGGCGACCACGGCTGCGCCGGCAGCGCGGCGGCCGAACGCACGTCGCGGCCGTGCTTGCGCAGCACCACTTCGTAGCGGTGGCGGGTCAGTTCGTTGTCGTGGCGGCTGCGCTTGGTCTGGATGTCGACCGCGGCGATGCTGCCGATGCGTTGCGGCAACTGGGTGAAGAACTCCGGCGCCAGCAGCAGCTCCTTTTCGGTCAGCAGGGTTTGGTCGATGCGGCGGCGCAGGGTGGTCGCGTCGACGTCGCCGCTGGCCTGGTGCAGTTGCACGGCGTTGACGAAGCTGCGCAGCAGTTGCAGGTTGCGCACGTCGCCCAGGTACAGCGCGCCGCCCGGCGCCAGCAACCGCATCGATTGCTCGATCACTTCCTGCAGGTAGTCGCTGCTGGGGAAGTACTGCAGCACCGAGTTGATCACGATGGCGTCGTAGCCTTCGCCCACGGGCAGCGCGTCGGCCACCTGGCGGGTGCGGTGCGCGGGCAGGGCCAGCAATTGCACCTTGTCGGCCAGTTCCGGCCGTTGCGCGATCTGCCGCTGCAGGCGTTCGACCGTGGCGCGCGACAGGTCGGTGCCGTGGTAGACCTCCACCTGCGGCGCCACCGGCGCCAGGATCAGGCCGCTGCCGACGCCGATCTCCAGCACCCGGCGCGGACGCAGGGCGAGGATGCGCCGGACCGTGGCCGCGCGCCATTCGCGCATCTGCTCCAGCGGGATCGGCGCCTGGGTGTAGCTGCTGTTCCAGCCGCGGAAGTCCTCGCCGAATTCCGGCGCCGCCTCGTCGACGGTGTCGGCGTCGTAGAGGTCCTGGTAGAGCGATTCCCACTCGTCTACCTGGCGCGTCTCCTGCGCCGTGTCGCGGCGGCCGCCGCCCTGCTTGAGCACCACGTAGCCGACCAGCTGCTTGTGGCCCGGCACGTCCTCGCGCACCTGGACGATGGCCTGCGCCACCGCCGGATGGTTCTGCAGCGCGTTCTCGATCTCGCCCGGCTCGATGCGGAAGCCGCGCAGCTTGACCTGCTGGTCGCTGCGGCCGATGAACTCGATCTGGCCGTCCTCGCGCCAGCGCACCAGGTCGCCGCTGCGGTACATGCGCTCGCCGCGATGCGCGGCGGGCGCGTAGGGGTTGGCGAGGAAGCGCTCGGCGGTGAACGAGGGCCGGCCGAGATAGCCGCGGGCCAGGCCGGCGCCGGCGATGTACAGCTCGCCCGGCACGCCCGGCGGCACCGGCCGCAGCGCGCCGTCGAGCACGTAGACGCGCATGTTGTCGAGCGGCGAACCGATCGGCACGCTCGCGGCTTGCGGCGCCAGCATGGGCACCGCGCAGGTCAGCGCGAAGGTGGTGGTCTCGGTCGGGCCGTAGCCGTTGACGATGCGCAGCGCCGGGTAGCGCGCCTGCAGGCGGCGGATGGCGTCGGCCGAGAGCACGTCGCCGCCGGCCCAGACTTGCCGCAGCGGCGCGAACAGCTCCGGCATGGACTCGACGTACTCGTGGAACAGGCCCGCGGTCAGCCAAATGCTGCGCACGCCGTGTTCGGCGATCAGGCGCTGCATCTGCCGGCCGTCGCCGGAATCGCCGGTGCACACCACCACGGTGCCGCCGTTGAGCAGCGGCACCCACAGTTCGTAGGTGGACGCGTCGAAGGCATGCGGCGAATGCAGCAGCACCACTTCGTGTTCGCGGGCGAAACGGCGGTCGCGGGCGAAGGCGACGATGTCGGCCTGTTCCACCGCCACGCCCTTGGGCCGGCCGGTGGAGCCGGAGGTGAACATCACGTAGGCCAACTGGCGCGGATGCGCGACGGGCAATGTTGCGGTGTCGGCCGGCGCTGCGTCGTCGTCGGGCCGGTCGATCCGCAGCACTTGCGACGACGACAGCCCGGCGCTGGCGAGATCGCGTTCGTCCAGGCTGGCGTCGGCGATCAGCAGCGCGGCGTTCGTCTCGGCCAGGATCAGGGCCAGGCGTTCGTCCGGGTATTGCTCGTGCAGCGGCACGTAGCAGCCGCCGGCCTTGAGCACGGCCAGGGTCGCGATCACCAACTCGGGCGAGCGGCGCAGCAGCAGCGCCACGCCCTGGCCGGTGCCGAGCCCGCGCGCCAGCAGCGTCTGCGCGAGGCGTTCGGTGCGACGGTCGAGTTCGGCGTAGCTCAGGCTCAGCTCGCCGGCCACCAGCGCCGGCGCGTCCGGCGTGGCGCTTGCCTGCCGCGCGAACGCGGCCGGCAGGCTTTCCGGCGCCAGCGCATGTCCGGTGGCGTTCCAGGCGTCGAGCCGGATGCGTTCGCTGTCTTCCAGCAGGTCCAGCTGGCCCACGCGCAGGCTCAAGTCGCCGGCAAGCTGCTCCAGGATCGCTTGGTAGCGGCGCGCGAAGCGTTGGATGTCGGCCTTGCCGAACACGTCGGGGCGGTAGCTGAAATTCAGGCGCACGCATTCGCCCGGCATCGACAGCAAGGTCAGCGGGTAGTGCGACTTGTCGCCGCCGTGGCCGTCGACCATGGAAATGCGCAGGCGGCCGTCGGGATCGGACAGGCGCTGGTCGTCGGCGTCGAGCAGGTAGTTCTCGAACACCATCAGGCTGTCGAACAACTGCGCGTGGCCGCTGTCGAGCAGGATCTGGGTCAGGCCCAGGTGCTGCGCGTCGAGCAACTGTCCCTGGCGGTCCTGCAGCGCGGCCAGCCACTGGCCCAGCGATTGCGCCGGGTCCAGCGGCAGCCGCAGCGGCAAGGTGTTGATCAGCAGGCCGGCCATGCGCTCCACGCCCGGCAGTTCCGGCGGGCGGCCGGACACGGTGATGCCGAACACCACGTCCTGGCGGCCGGTGGTCTGCGCCAGCAGCAGGCCCCACGCCGCCTGCAGCAGGGTGTTGATGGTCAGGCCATGGCGGCGCGCCTGCGCGGTCAGGGCCTGGGTCAGTTCGCGCGAGAACTCGTGCGGATGGGTGTGCGGCATCACCGGTTCCGGCGAGGCCTGCGGTGCCAGCAGGGTCGGCCCGTCGAGGTCGGCCAGCTCGCGCCGCCAGGTGTCGCGCGCGTTCTGCCGGTCCTGCGCGGCGATCCAGGCCAGGTAGTCGCGGTACGGCGTCACGTACGGCAGCACCGAACGGTCGCCGCGCGCGTGGTACAGGCTGATCAGCTCCTTCATCACCATCGGCGAGGACCAGCCGTCCAGCAGCATGTGGTGGCTGGTGAAGGCCAGGTAGTGGCGATCGGGCGCGGTGCGCACCAGGATGAAGCGCAGCAGCGGCCCCTTGGCCGGATCGAAGCGCTGTCGCTGGTCCTCGCGCAGCAACGCGATCGCGCCGGCCTCGTCGCTGTCGACGAAGCGCCACGGCGCCTTGGGCTTGAGCGGGATCACCTGCACCGCCTCGGCCAGGCCCTGGTGCAGGAACGAGGCGCGCAGGTTGGCGTGGCGTTCCAGCAGGCGGTCGGCCGCGGTCTGCAGCAGCCCGGCGTCGAGCGGCCCGTCGAATCGGTACACCTCCTGCACCAGGTAGGCGTCGACGCTGTCTTCGTCGTACACCGCATGGAACAGCAGGCCGTGTTGCAGCGGCGACAGCGGCAGGATGTCGGCCAGCGCCGGCTGGCCGGCTTCGATCGCCTCGATCTGGGCCTGGTCGAGCTTGACCAGCGGCAGGTCCGAGGGAGTGAAGCCCGGGCGGGCGTGGCCGGCGCGTTCGGCGATGCAGCGCAGCACCTGGAACCAGCGTTGCGCCAGCGCGCGGATGTCGCCGTCGTCGAACAGTTCGCCGGCCCAGTTCCAGGTCGCGTGCAGCATCGGGCCGGAAGCGTGGTCGACGGTGACCGCGTCGAGGCCGAGCGCGTGCCACAGCGGCCAGCGCGCTTCCTCGCCGTGCGGCGTCTCGGGCTGCGGATCGTCGTGGGCGGCGGGTTCGGCGTCGTCGACCGCGGGCAGGCGGCCGAGGTAGTTGAAGCCGATCTGCCGCGACGGCGCGCCGGCGAGCGCGGCGCGTCCTTGCTCGTCGAGATAGCGCAACAGGCTGTAGCCGATGCCGTTGTCGGGCAGCCGGCGCAGTTGTTCCTTGACCCGCTTGAGCGCTTGTTCGAGCGCGGGGCCGCCGCGCAGGGCGTCGTCCAGGTCCAGGCCGGCGAGGTCGAGTTGCAGCGGGAATTCGCTGGTGAACCAGCCCACCGTGCGCGACAGGTCGGCGCCTTCCAGGATCGCTTCGCGGCCGTGGCCTTCCAGGTCGAAACGCAGCGATGCCGGCGCCGCGCCGAGCCGTTGCCGGCGCCAGTCGGTCAGCGCCAGCGCGAACGCGGTCAGCAGTACGTCGTTGATGCGGCCGTGGATCTGGGTCGGCGCGACGGTCAGCAATTGCTGGGTGGTGTGCGGGTCCAGGCGCAGGGTCAGGGTGCGCTGGGTGGCGCCGGTGTCGCGCTGCGGGTCCAGCGGGCGTTCGCCCAGGGCCGGATCGGCGCCGGCGGACATCGACTGCCACAGCGGCAGTTCGCTGCGCCGCGCGGCGGCCAGCGCCGGCAGTTGCAGGGCCCAGTGGCGCAGCGAGGTCGCCGCGTTTTCCAGGCGCGGCGCCAAGCCGCGCTTGCGCGCATCCCAGGCGGCCTGGAAGTCGGGCAGCAGGATGCGCCAGGACACGCCGTCGACGGCGAGGTGGTGGATGGTCAGCAACAGCTGCGCGCCGTTCTCGTCGTGCAAGCGCACGGCCTGCAGCATGCGGCCCTGCTCCGGCGCGAGGCCTTCGCGCGCGGCGCGCTCGGCGTCGCGGACGGCGCGCTGGCGCGCATCCGCCGCCAGCCCCGACAGCGACACCTCGCGCAGGCAGTCCTGCGCGCGCACCGCGCCCTGCGCGGCGATGCGCAGCTGCCGGTCCGGTTCCACGCACAGGCGCAGCGCGTGGTGATGGTCGAGCAGGTCCTGCAGGGCCTGGACCAGCGCTTCGCTGGAGCCCGCGGCCAGCGGCAGGGTCATCGATTGGTTGAACGAGCGCGCCAGCTCGGGCCGGTCCAGCAGCCAGTGCATGATCGGCGTGGCCGGCAGGGCGCCGGTCGGCGCCTGCATCGGCGCCGCCTCGCTGCGCGGCAACGGCGCGGCCGTCGCCGCCAGCACTTCCACGGTCTGCTGGCGGAACACATCGCGCGCGGTGATCACCAGCCCCTGCTTGCGCGCGCGGCTGACCAACTGGATCGAACTGATGCTGTCGCCGCCGAGGGCGAAGAAGTTGTCGTCGATGCCGACCCGCTCCAGCCCCAGCACTTCGGCGACCAGAGTGCAGAACAGCTGCTCCTTGGCGTCGCGCGGCGCGCGCGCATTGGCGGAGGCGAAGTCCGGCGCCGGCAGGGCCTTGCGGTCGAGCTTGCCGTTGATGTTGCGCGGCAGCTGCGGCAGCCGCACGAACGCCGCCGGCACCATATAGTCGGGCAGTTGCGCGGCCAGCAGCCGGCGCAGCGCGTCGAGGTCGAAGCCGGCCTCCGGCGCGGCGAGGTAGGCCACCAGTTGCTTGCGGCCGGGTTGGTCGTCGCGCACCAGCACGGCGTTCTGGGCATAGCCGGCTTCGGCGATGCGCGCCTCGATCTCGCCCGGCTCGATCCGGAAGCCGCGGATCTTGACCTGGTTGTCGGCGCGGCCGAGGTACTCCAGCTGGCCGTCTTCGCGCCAGCGCGCCAGGTCGCCGCTGCGGTACATGCGTTCGCCTCGGGCGAACGGATCGGCGACGAAGCGCTCGGCGTTGAGGCCGGGGCGGTCGAGGTAGCCGCGCGCCAGGAACGCGCCGGCCAGGTACAGCTCGCCGGCGACGCCGACCGGCACCGGTTGCAGGCGCGCGTCGAGCACGTAGGCGCGGCTGTTCCACAGCGGCGCGCCGATCGCCGGACGGCTGCCGGCGTCGATGCTGGCGAAGCAGGCGTCGACCGTGCACTCGGTCGGGCCGTACAGGTTGTAGCCGCGCACCCGCGGCGATTCGGCCAGCGTGCGCCACTGCGCCTCGCCGACCGCTTCGCCGCCGAGCATCACGCAGCACAGCGGGCTGTCGTCGCGTTCGAGCAAGCCGTCCTGCAGCAGCACGTCGAACAACGAGGGGGTCACGTCCATCGCGTGGATGCCGTGCTCGACCACGTAGTCGACCAGCCACTGGGTGTCCTTGCGCACCTGCTCGTCGATCAGGTGCAGCTCGTGGCCGGCGGCCAGCCACAGCAGCGCCTCGATCGAGGTGTCGAACACCATCGAGGCGGTCAGAGCGAAGCGCCGGCGCGCGCCGCCGGCGCGGGCCGATTCGGGATCGATCAGCCGGTGCTTGTGGTGATGGAACAGGTGCGCCAGCGAATCGTGGCCGATCACCACGCCCTTGGGCTTGCCGGTGGAACCGGAGGTGTAGATGACATACGCCGGGTGCAGCGGCGACCACGGCCGGCGCCGGTCGGCGTCGGTGGGCGCGCGGTCCGCGGCGGCGGCGAGCGCGTCGCGCACCTCGGCGCTGTCGAGCAGCAGCAACGGCGCGTCGCTATCGAGCGTGCGGGTGGCGGCGGCGGTGCCGATCGCCAAGGCGGGGCGGGCGTCGTCGAGGATCTCGCGCAGGCGTTCGGCCGGTTGTTCGAGATCCAGCGGCAGATAGGCCGCGCCGGCCTTGAGCACGGCCAGGACCGCGACGATCAGTTCGGGCGTGCGCAGCAGCGCCAGCGCGACCCGGTCCTCGGCGCCGACGCCGCGCGCGATCAGCACATGCGCCAGGCGGTTGGCGCGGGCGTCGAGCTCGGCGAAGTCCAGCACCTGCCCGTTGCAGGCCAGGGCGGGGTCCTGCGGCGCGGCGGCCGCGGCCTGCGCGAACGCATCGTGCAGGCCGCCGTGCGGCGGCGGCGGCTGCAGCGGCGCGACGCCGGTCTGCAGCAGGCGCGCGCGCTCGCCGTCGTTGAGCAGATCCACGCGGCCCATCGGCTGGCTGAGATCGCCGGCCAGGATTTCGAGCAGGCGGGTATAGCGGCCGATCTGCCCATCCAAGTCGGCTTGCGAGAACACGTCGGGCCGGTAGCTGAAGTCCAGGCGCAGGCGTTCGCCCGGCAGCAGCGACAGGCTGAGCGGGTAGTGCGACAGGTCGCCGCCGTGGCCCGGCGCCATGCCGATGCGCAGTTCGCTGTCGGCTTCCAGCGCGCGGCGGTCGTTCGGGTCCAGCGGATAGTTCTCGTAGACCATCAAGGTGTCGAACAGCGTGGCGTGCTCGCTGTCGCGCAGGATCTGCGGAAGGTCCAGGAACTGCTCGTTGAGCAGCCGCGCCTGGCGCGCCTGCAGGTCGTCCAGCCAGGCCGCGAGCGTTTGCTGCGGGCGGATGCGCAGGCGCAGCGGCAGGGTGTTGATCAACAGGCCGACCATGCGCTCCACCCCAGCCACTTCGGGCGGACGGCCGGACACGGTGATGCCGAACACCACGTCCTGGCGCCCGGTGGTCTGCGCCAGCAGCAAACCCCACGCCGCCTGCAGCAGGGTGTTGAGGGTCAGGCCGTGGCGGCGCGCCTGGGCGTTGAGGGACTGGGTCAGCTCGCGCGAGAACAGGTGCTGGTGGGTCAGCGGCATGCTCGGCTCGGCCGAGGCCTGCGGCGCCAGCAGGGTGGGTTCGTCGAGGCCGGCGAGTTCCTCGCGCCAGGCCGCGCGCGCGGCCTCGCGGTCCTGCGCGCCGATCCAGGCGAGGTAGTCGCGATACGCGGGCGCCGGCGGCAACGCGGCGTCGCTGCCGCGCGCGTGGTACAGCGCCAGCAGTTCGCGCAGCACGATCGGCATCGACCAGCCGTCGAGCAGGATGTGGTGGCTGGTGAACACCAGGTAATGCAGGTCCGGCGCGGTGCGCACCAGGGTGAAGCGCAACTGCGGCGCCTGCGACGGTTCGAAGCGTTGCTGCTTGTCCAGCAGCAACAGCGTCTGCAGGCCGTCCTCGTCGGTTTGCTGGAAGCGCCACGGCGCCTTGACCACGCGGGCGATGGCCTGCACGGTGCTGGAGCGGCCGTCGTGGATGAACGCCGCGCGCAGGTTGGCGTGGCGTTCGAGCAGGCGGTCGGCGGCGTTCTGCATCGCCGCCGCGTCCAGCCGGCCCTCGAAGCGGAACACCTGCTGCACCAGATAGGCGTCGGGCGCGCCGTCGTCGTAGAGGGCGTGGAACAGCAGCCCGTGCTGCAACGGCGACAGCGGCAGGATGTCGGCCAGCGGCGGCTGGATCGCCTCGATGGCTTCGATGCGCTGCTGGTCGAGCGCGATCAGCGGCAGGTCCGAGGGCGTGAACAGCGTGCGCTCGTCCTGCGCGGCGTTGCGCGCGATCTGCCGCAGCAGCTCGAACCACAGCTGGGCGAGCTCGCCGATGGCGCGCTCGTCGAACAATTCGCCGGCCCAACTCCAGTTGGCGCACAGCACCGAACCGTCGCGGCGGTCCTCGGTGGTGGCGTTGAGCGAAAGCGCGTGGACCAGCGGCGCGTCTTCGCCGGCGCTGGGAATCGCCGCCTCGGCCTGGGCCCAGTCGGAGGCGCTGCGGCCTTGCTCGGCGATGGCGAAGCGGCCCAGGTAGTTGAAGCCGATCTGCGCGGCGGCATGGCCGCCGAGCGCGACGCGGCCGTCGTCGTGGTGGTAACGCAACAGGCCGTAGCCGATGCCGTTGTCGGGCAGGGCGCGCAGTTGTTCCTTGACCGACTTGAGCGCGGCGTCGAGCGCGCCGCCGCCGTGCGCGGCCGCGGCCTGGTCGATGCCGGCCAGCGACAGTTGCACGGGGAACTGGCTGGTGAACCAGCCGACCGTGCGGCTGAGGTCGATGCCCTCGGCGGCGGCGCTGCCGGTCAGCGCTTCGCGGCCGTGGCCTTCGAGATCGAAGCGGACGCCCTCGCCGTCGCCCAGGCCCTGGCGGCGGCGCCACTGGGCCAATGCCAGCGCGAACGCCGACAGCAGCACGTCGTTGATGCGGCCGTGGACGCGTTCGGGCGCGCGGGTCAGCAACACCCGCGTGACTTCCGGTTCCAGCCGCAGCGACAGATGGCGCTGGCTCGCCAGGGTGTCGCGCGCGGGGTCGAGCGGACGCTCGGTCAGCGCCGGATCTTCGCCGGCGACCATCGCCTGCCAGAACGGCAGCTCCGCGGTGCGTGCGGCGGCGGCCGCGGGCAGCGCCAGGGCCCAGTGCCGCAGCGAGGTGGGCACCGGCGCGAGTGCGGGCGCGAGGCCGGCGGCGCGCGCCTCCCAGGCCGCCTGCAAGTCGGGCACCAGGATGCGCCAGGACACGCCGTCCACCACCAGGTGGTGCAGGACCAGGAACAGGCGCGAATCGGCGCCGTCGTCGAACCAGACCGCCTGCATCATGCGTCCGTCGGCCGGCGACAGCCGCAGCTGCGCGGCGAGCATGCGCTCGTGCATGAGGCGCTCGCGCGCGTCGGCGGACAGGCCGTGCAGCGGCACCGGGTCCAGGCAGTCGGCCGCGCGCACGCTGCCGGCGGCGCCGATGTCGAACGCGCCGTCGTGCAGGCGCATGCGCAGCGCGTGGTGGTGCTCGATCAGGTCCTGCAGCGCGGCCTGCAAGGGCTCGTGACTCAGTCGGGGAACCTGCAGCAGCATGGTCTGGGCGAAGTGCCGGTAAGAGCCCTCGCGCTCCAGCAGCCATTGCATGATCGGCGTGGCCGGCAGGGCGCCGGTCGGCGCCTGTTGCGGCAGCGCATCGACGGGTTCCTCGGTGCCGGCGACGCGGGCCAGGGCCTGCACGCTGGGATGCTGGAACACATCGCGCGCGCTGAAGCGCAAACCGGCCTGGCGCGCGCGCCCGACCAACTGGATCGAGCTGATGCTGTCGCCGCCGAGGGCGAAGAAGCTGTCGTCGATGCCGACCGTCTCCAATCCCAGCACCGCGGCGAATAGGTCGCACAGCGACTGTTCCAGCGCGGTTCGCGGCAGGCGCTGGTCGCGGTTGGCTTCCGGCGCGGGCAGGGCCTGGCGATCGAGCTTGCCGTTGGGGGTGAGCGGCAACGCGTCCAGCGCGACATAAGCGACCGGCACCATGTGCTCGGGCAGTAGCCCGGCCAGCTGGCGACGCAGCGCGTCGCTGTTGGGCGCATCGGCGCCGGTCACCAGATAGGCGACCAGTTGCCGCTGGCCGGGACGGTCCTCGCGCACCGCGACCGCGTTGTGCGGATAGCCCGCGCCGGCGATGGCGGCTTCGATCTCGCCCAGCTCGATGCGGAAGCCGCGCAGCTTGACCTGGCCGTCGTCGCGGCCGAGGTATTCCAGCTGGCCGTCTTCGCGCCAGCGCGCGAGGTCGCCGCTGCGGTACATGCGTTCGCCCGACGCGAACGGATCGGCCACGAAACGCTCGGCGCTGAGCGCGGCGCGCCCGAGGTAGCCGCGCGCCAGGCCGGCGCCGGCGATGTACAGCTCGCCAGCGACGCCGACCGGCTGCGGTTGCAGTTGCGGGCTGAGCACGTACAGGCGGGTGTTGGCGATCGGCGCGCCGATGCACGCCAGTTCGGTAGCGGATTCGTCCGCGTCCGTTTCCGGCTGCGACTGCAACCGCGCCGCGCTGGACCACACGCTGGCTTCGGTCGGGCCGTATTCGTTGTACAGCGCGCACTGCGCCGATGCCTGTGCGCGATGTTGCTGCAACAGCGCCGCCGCGATGGATTCGCCGCCCAGCACCACGCGGGTGAGGCTCGACAGGCGGCCTTGCGCCTGATCGAGCGCCGCGCGATACAGCGCCGGCCCGCTGAGCCAGGCATGGACCTTATGCCGGGCCACCAGCTCGGCCAACGCCGCCGGCTCGCGCTCCTGTCCCGGCGCCGGCAGCACCAGCGTGCCGCCGCTGCTCAGCGCGTGCAGGATCGTGCCGAGCGAGGCGTCGAAGGCCACCGACGGCAGCAGCAGCGCGGTTTCGGGCCGGCCGCCGTTGGCGGACGCGTAGTAGTCCAGTCGCGCCGCGTTGGAATGCACGATCTGGCGATGGCTCACCACCACGCCCTTGGGCTTGCCGGTCGAGCCGGAGGTGTAGATGACGTAGGCCGGGTGATCCAGGCGCAGTTCCGGACGCAGCGCGCGGCCGGCGGCCGCGTCGTCGTCGGCCGCGTTTTCCAGGGCCTCGCGCAGCGCGGCATCGTCGAGCAGCAACGCATTGTCCGGCGCGGCCGGGATCGCATCGCGGAGGGTGATGACGATCGCGGGCGCGGCGTCGGCGAGCATGTAGGCCAGCCGCTCGGCCGGGTAGTCCACGTCCAGCGGCAGGTACACCGCGCCGGCCTTGAGCACGGCGAGCAGGGCGACGACCAGCTCGGTCGAGCGCGGCAGCGCGACCGCGACGCGGTCCTCGGCGCGGATGCCGCGCGCGCGCAGCGCGCCGGCGAGCCGCTGCGCGCGCTCATGCAACTGCGCGTAGCTGAGCCGTTCGTCGCCGAAAATCAACGCGGTCGCATCGGGGCTGAGCGCGGCTTGCCGCTCCAGCACCGTCGCCAGATCGAGCGCGGGAACCGACAGGGCGCGGTCGTTCCAGTCGCGCAGCAGGCGCTGGCGTTCGCGCGCGGGCAGCACGTCGAGCTGCGCCAGCGGCGCTTGCGGCTGCTCGGCGAAGGCTTCCAGGATGCGGGTGTAGCTGTCGGCCAGACGCTCGACCTGGGCCGGTGCGTACACGTCGCTGCGGTAGCTGAAGCCCAGGCGGATGCGTTCGCCCGGCACCGCCGACAGGCCCAGCGGATAGTGCGAGGTGTCGCCGCCGTGGTGGCTGTGGAAGCCGACGCTGAGCTGCTGCGACTGGGCCTGCAGGCTGGCTTCGTCGATGGGATAGCTCTCGTAGACCATCAGGGTGTCGAACAGCTCGCCCAGGCCGGCCACGCGCTGGATCTCGCTCAGGCCCAGGTGGCTGTGTTCGAGCAGGGCCGATTGCCGCTGTTGCAAGCGCCGCAGCAGGTCGCGCAAGGACTCGCCGGGCTGCAGGCGCAGGCGCAGCGGCAGGGTATTGATCAGCAACCCGACCATCTGCTCGCTGCCGGCCAGCTCGGCCGGGCGGTCGGCGAAGGTGATGCCGAACACCACGTCGTCGCGGCGCAGCAGGCGCGCGAGCAGGATGCCCCAGGCCGCCTGGATCACGGTGTTGAGGGTCACGCCGCATTGGCGCGCCTGTTCGACCAGGCGCGCGCTGAGGCTTTGCGGCAGGTGGTAGCGCAGCAGCTGCGGCATGGACGCGGCGGTGTTCGCCGCGGCGATCCGGCTGGGTTCCTCCAGCCCGGCCAGCGCTTCGCGCCACGCCGCCAGCGCGGCCGGCTTGTCGCGGCCGGCCAGCCAGCCCAGGTAGTCGCGATACGGCGTGACCCGCGGCAGCGCGGCGTGTTCGCCTTGCGCATACAGCGCCAGCAGCTCCTGGACCAGGATCGGCGTGGACCAACCGTCGAGCAGGATGTGGTGGCTGGTGAACACCAGGTAGTGCCGGTCGGGCGCGGTGCGCGCCAGGATGAAGCGCAGCAGCGGCGCCTGCGCCAGCTCGAAGCGTTGTTGCTGGTCTTCGCGCAGCACTTCGGCGAAGCCGTCTTCGTCCACTTCGACTTCGCGCCACGGCGCGTCGAGCGTGCGCGCGATCGCCTGCACCGCTTCGCCCAGGCCCTCGTGCACGAACGCGGCGCGCAGGTTGGCGTGGCGTTGAAGCAGCCGGTTCGCGGCCTTGCGCAGCGCGTCGCCGCGCAGCGGGCCGTCGAAGCGCAGCACCACCTGCATCATGTAGTTGTCGTGCGCGTGTTCGTCGTACAGGGCATGGAACAGGAAGCCGTGCTGCAACGGCGACAGCGGCAGGATGTCGGCCAGCGCCGGCTGCGCGGCTTCGATCGCCTCGATCTGGCTCTGTTCGAGCGCGACCAGCGGCAGGTCGGAGGCGGTGAAGCCGTCGCGCTGCGCGCGCGAGGCGTAGCCGGCGATGGCGCGCAGGGCGGCGTGCCAGTCTTCGGCCAGTTCGCGCACTTCGCGCTCGTCGAGCAAGCCGCCGGCCCAGCTCCAGGTCGCGTTCAACACCGGTCCGGCGGCGCCGTCCAGGGTGATCGCATTGAGTTCGAGCGCGTACGATAGCGGCCGCTCGGGACGATCGCCGGCCTGCACCGCCACCCGGTCGGTGGCGGCCCAATCCTCGCCCGCGTCGCCGGCGCCGAAGCGGCCCAGGTAGTTGAAGGCGATCTGCGGCGCGGCCTGATCGGCCAGGGCTTGCCGGCTTGGTTCGTGCAGATAGCGCAGCAGGCCGTAGCCGACGCCGTGGTCGGGCAGGCGGCGCAGCTGTTCCTTGACCTGCTTGAGGCAGCGCGCGAGCGCGCGCTCGTCGCCCAGGGCGGTGCGCGCGTCGGTCGCGTCCAGCGCCAGCTGCAGCGGGAACAGGCTGGTGAACCAGCCCAGGGTGTGCGACAGCTCGGCGCCGGCGACGATCTCCTCGCGGCCGTGGCCTTCCAGGCCGAAACGCACCGTGTCCGGATCGTCCAGCCCGCGCCGCGCGCGCCAGCCGCGCAGCGCCAGGGCGAAGCCGGTCAGCAGCACGTCGTTGATGCGGCCGTGGATGGCCTCGGGCGCGCGGGTCAGCAGGCAACGGGTGACTTCGCTGTCCAGGCTCAGGCTGAGGCTGCGGCGCGTGGCCAGGGTGTCGCGCGCGGGCTCGAGCGCGCGCGCGCCGATCGCCGGGTCGGGGCCGGCGAGCATCGACTGCCACAGCGGCAGTTCGTGCGCGCGCTGCGCGGCAGCGTGCGGCAGCTGCAAGGCCCAGTGGCGCAGCGGCGTCGCCACCGCGGGCAGGACGACGGCGCGGCCGGCGCCGATGGCGTCGGCGGCGTCCTTGAGGTCCTGCAGCAGGATGCGCCAGGAAATGCCGTCGATGGCCAGATGGTGGATCTGCAGCAGCAACAGCGGTTGGCCCGCATGTTCGAACCACAGCGCCTGCAGCATGCGGCCGTCGCGCGGGTCCAGCGCGGCGGCGCTGGCGGTGGCGCGCTCGTGCATGCGCGCTTCGAATGCGCTTTGATCGTGCAGCGCCTCGGTCCAATCGCCGGTGTCGATGCGCGCCAGGCAATCGGCGGCGCGCACCGCGCTGGCGGCGCGTACGTTCCAGCGTTGCTGCGCGGTCAATTCCAGGCGCAGGGCGTCGTGGTGGTCGAGCACGGCCTGCAAGGCCGCCAGCAGATCGGTTTCGCCCAGGGCGGGTATCTGCAGCAGCACCGACTGATGGTATTGCTGCAACGGGCCGCCCTGTTCCAGGAACCAGTGCATGATCGCGGTGGCCGGCATTTCGCCGACCGCCGCCTCCAGCGCGGTCTCGGCCGCGTCGGCCAGCGGCCGGATGACCTGGGCCAGCGCTTCCGGGCTCTGGTGTTCGAACACGTTGCGCACGCTGACCGACCAGCCGGCGCGGCGCAGACGGCCGACCAACTGGGTCGAGCCGATGCTGTCGCCGCCGAGCGAGAAGAAGTTGTCCTCGATGCCGACCTGCGGCAAGTGCAGGATCTCGGCGAACAGTTCGCACAGCAGCGTCTCGGCCGCGTTGCGCGGCGCGCGTTCGCCGGCGCTGCGCAGCTGCGGCGCCGGCAGCGCCTTGCGGTCGAGCTTGCCGTTGCCGGTGAGCGGCAACGCGTCCAGGGCGACGAAGGCGAGCGGGATCATGTAGTCGGGCAGGCGCTGCGCCAACTGCGCGCGCAGCGCGGTCAGGTCGGGCTCGGCCGCAGCGGAGCCGGCGGTGGCCAGGTAGGCGACCAGCTGTTTCTGGCCGGCGTGGTCCTCGCGCGCGATCACCGCGTTCTGGGCGAAGCCGGCCTGCGCCAGCGCCGCTTCGATCTCGCCGAGTTCGATGCGGTAGCCGCGGATCTTGACTTGGTGGTCGATGCGGCCGAGGCAGTCCAGGCGTCCGTCCGCGCGCCAACGCGCGAGATCGCCGGTGCGGTACATGCGCTCGCCGGCGGCGAAGGGGTCGGCGACGAAGCGCTCGGCGCTCAGGCCGGGGCGATTGAGGTAACCGCGCGCCAGGCCGGCGCCGGCGATGTACAGCTCGCCGGCCACGCCGCAGGGCTGCGGCCGCAGTTTTTCGTCGAGCACGTACAGCCGCGCGTTCCAGATCGGCGTGCCGATCGATACGCCGGTGGCGTCGCGCATGTCGGCGTCGACGTCGTAGGTGCTGCAGCCGACGGTGGCCTCGGTCGGGCCGTACTCGTTGATCAGGCGCACATGCGGATAGCGCTCCTGCCAGAACGCGAGATCGGCCGGCACCAGCGCTTCGCCGCCGAGCAGCAAAGTGCGCGCGGGCGCCGCAGCGCCGGGTTCCAGGGTGGCGTTGAGCAGTTTCAGGTGCGCGGGAGTGAGCTTGAGCAACTCATAGCCGCCGGCCGGCTGGCTGGCGAGCAGGCGCGAGAAATCCTTGTCGGTCTCGATCAGGGTCAGCGGCTGGCCGGCCAGCAGCGGGCCGAACATCAAGGTGACGCTGCCGTCGAACGCGGCCGACAGCGTGGTGGCCGAACCGTTGCCGCCCTCGGCCTCGGCGAAGTAAGCGTGCCGGCACCAGGCGAAGTAATGCGCGGCCGAACGGTGCGCGACCGTCACGCCCTTGGGCGTGCCGGTGGAGCCGGAGGTGTAGATCACATAGGCCGGGTGCAGCGGCTTCAGCGGCCGCAGCCGGTCGGCGTCGGTGGGATTGGCGGCGCTGCTGCGGGCCAGGCGCTGTTGCAGCGCCGGCTCGTCGAGCAGGCAGCGCGGCGCATCCGCGGGCAGCAGACCGGCGAAGGCCTGGCGGGTCAGCACGCGCACCGGGCGGGCGTCGTCCAGCATCGCCGCCAGCCGCTCGCCGGGGTTGCCCAGGTCCAGCGGCAGATACGCCGCGCCGGCCTTGAGCGTGGCGAGCAGGGCGACCAGCAAGTCCAGCGACGGCGGCAGCGCGATCGCCACCACGCTTTCGGGGCCCGCGCCTTCGGCGATCAGCACGTTGGCCAGGCGGTTGGCGCGTTGGTTGAGCGCATCGAAGTCCAGGCGCTGCTCGGCGCCGGCTTCGTCCTGGAAAATCGCCGCCGGCGCCGCCGGCGTGCGCGCGGCCTGGGCCTCGAACAGGGTCGGCAACGGCGCTTCGACGACCGCGTGCGCAGTGGCGTTCCAGTCGTGCAGCAGGCGTTGCCGTTCCGTCGGCGCCATCAGCTCGATCGCGCCGATGGCGCGGTCGGCGTCCTCGGCCACCGCGTACAGCAGGCGCTCGAAGCGCTGCCACAGCGTCTGCACGCTGGCTTCGTCGAACAGGTCGGCGGCGTATTCGATCGCGCCCTGCAGGCCGTCGGCCGCGCCGTCGGCGCCGGTGCGTTCGGAAAAGGCGAAGTTGAGGTCGAACTTGACCACGTCGGTGTCCAGCGCATGCGCCTGGCAGCGCAAGCCGGGCAGGCGCAGTTCGCCGGCGCTCATGTTCTGCAGCACCACCATCACCTGGAACAGCGGGTGATAGGACAGCGAGCGCGTCGGGTTGAGCGTCTCGACCAGTTGCTCGAACGGCAGGTCCTGGTGCTCGTAGGCGGCCAGGTCGGTGTCGCGCACGCGCGCGAGCAGGGCGGCGAAGCTGGGATCGCCGGAGGTGTCCACGCGCAGCACCAGGGTGTTGAGGAACAGGCCGACCAGGTCCTCGAGCGCGGCGTCGGTGCGGCCGGCCACCGGCGCGCCGAGCGGAATGTCGGTGCCCGAGCCCATCCGCGTCAGCAGCGCGGCGACCGCCGCCTGCAGGGTCATGAACAAGGTCGCGCCGTGGCGCTGAGACAGCGCCAGCAGGCGCCGGTGCAGCGCGGCGTCGAACTCGAAATGGGTGGTGCGGCCGCGATAGCTGGCGGTGCCCGGACGCGGCCGGTCGGCCGGTAGCGACAATTGTTCGGGCAGGTCGGCCAGGCGCTGCTTCCAGTAGTCGATCTGCTGGCGCAGCAGGCTGTCGCCGTCGTCCTCGGCGCCCATCAGCTGCCGCTGCCACAGGGTGTAGTCGGCGTACTGCACCGGCAGCGGCGCCCAGGCGGGGGCCGCGCCGCTCAGCCGCGCGGCATAAGCCTGCGACAGGTCGCGCGCCAGCGGCGCCAGCGAGGCGCCGTCGCCGGCGATGTGGTGCAGCAACAGCAGCAGCACGTGGTCTTCGGCGCCGAGCCGGAACAGGCTCGGGCGCAGCGGCAATTCGCAGCTCAGGTCGAAGGCGTAGGCCGCCGCATCGCGCAGGCCGGCGTCGAGGGCGGCTTCGTCGATGTCCAGCGTCGCCAGCGATACATAAGCGGCCGCGTCGTCGAGGCGGTCGTGCGCGCCGGGCGCGGCCAGGATGTGCTGCCGCGGCGTGTCGCCGTCGGGGAACAGCGTGCGCAGGCTTTCGTGGCGCGCCAGCACATCGTTGAGCGCCGCCTGCAGGGCGTCCGCGTCGAGCGGGCCGTGCAGGCGCAGGGCCAGTGGGATGTTGTAGGTGGCGCTGGGGCCTTCGAGCTGGTGCAGGAACCACAGCCGGTACTGCGCGAACGACAGCGGCAGCTGCTGCGGGCGCGCCTGCGCCGACAGCGCCGGCCGGCGCGCGCGGTTGCGGTCCAGCTGCGGCGCCAGCGCGGCGACGCTGCGGTGTTCGAACAGCGCGCGGATCGGCAGCTCCAGTTGCAGGCGCGCGCGGATCAGGCCGATCAGGCGGATCGCCAGCAGCGAATGCCCGCCGAGGTCGAAGAAGCTGTCGTCGATGCCGACCCGCTCCACGCCCAGCACTTCGGCGTACAGCGCGCACAGGATGCGCTCGCGCTCGTCGCGCGGCTCGCGCAGGCTGGCCGGCGCGTAGTCCGGGGCCGGCAGGGCCTTGCGGTCGAGCTTGCCGTTGGGCAACTGCGGCAGCGCCGGCAGCGCCACCAGCGCGGCCGGCAGCATGTATTCGGGCAGGCGCGCGGCCAGCTGCGCGCGCAGCGCGTCGGCGTCGAAGCCGGCCTCGGCGACGAGGTAGCCGACGATCTGGCGCTGGCCCGGACGGTCCTCGCGCACGATGACGGCGTTGCGCGCATAACCGGCGCGGGCCAGCTCGGCCTCGATCTCGCCCAGTTCGATGCGCAGGCCGCGCACCTTGACCTGATGGTCGGCGCGGCCGCGGTGGACGATCGCGCCGTCCTCGCGCCATTGCGCCAGGTCGCCGGAGCGGTACATGCGCTGGCCGTGCGCGAACGGATCGGCGACGAAGCGTTCGGCGCTGAGCGCGGCGCGGCCGAGATAGCCGCGGGCGAGGCAGTCGCCGGCGATGTACAGCTCGCCCAGGGTGCCGGGCGGCACCGGCCGCAGCGCGCTGTCGAGCACGTAGAAGCGGGTGTTGTCGATCGGCCCGCCGATCGGGATCGGGCCGTCCTCGACCTCGCGGCACGGCCACGCGGCCACGCCGATGGAGGTCTCGGTGGGGCCGTAGGAATGGTGCAACGGCCGTCCCACGCGCTGCGCCACGCGCCGGCGCAGGTCGGCCGACAGCGCTTCGCCGCCGCAGACGATGCGGCGCAGGCTCGCACATTGGCCGGCGTCGGCTTCCAGCACGAACACCTCCAGCATCGAGGCGACGAAGTGCACCGTGGTGATGCGTTCGCGTTCGATCAGTTCGGCCAGGTAGCGCGGTTCGCGATGGCCGTCGGGCCGCGCCAGCACCAGCCGCGCGCCGCGGGTCAGCGGCCAGAACAGTTCCCACACCGATACGTCGAAGCTGGTCGGGGTCTTCTGCAGCACCGCGTCGTCGGCGGCCAGGCCGTACTCGCGCTGCATCCACGCCAGCCGGTTGACCACGCCGCGGTGCGGGATCGCCGCGCCCTTGGGCTTGCCGGTCGAACCGGAGGTGTAGATCACATAGGCCGGATGCTCCGGCCGCAGCGGCGCGCTGCGCTCGGCGTCGGCGAGCGCGTGCGCCGGCAGAGCGGCCAGGCGTTGGCCCAGCGCGGCGTCGTCGAGCCGCCACAGCGGCGCGTGCGCCGGCAGCGATCCGGCCGCATCGCTGCGGCCGAGCACGCAGGCCGGCGCGGCGTCGGCGAGCATGTCGGCCAGGCGTTCGGGCGGATAGTCGGTGTCCAGCGGCAGATAGGCCGCGCCGCTCTTGAGCACCGCGCACAGGGCCACCGGCAGGTCCAGCGAACGCGGCAACGCCACGCCGACGATGGACTCCGGGCCGATGCCCTGCGCGATCAGCGCGCGCGCCAGGCGGTTGCTGCGCGCTTCCAGTTCGGCGTAGCTCAGCGACTCGCCTTCGAAGGTCAGCGCGACGGCGTTGGGCGTGCGCGCGGCCTGGGTCGAGAGCAACGTCGCCAAGTCGGTGTCCGCGCGCTCGCGCGCGGTCGCGTTCCAGTCGTGCAGCACTCGCCGGGTCTCGTCGGCGTCGAGCAGGTCGATCCGGCCCAGCGGCTGCTGCGCGTCCGCGGCGAAGGCTTCGATCAGGCGCTGGTAGCGCCGGCCCAGGCGCAGCACCTGTTCGCGCTCGAGCAGGTCGGGACGGTAGCTGAGCTTGAGCTGGTACGGCCGGCCCGGCACCAACGCCAATCCGACCGGATAGTGCGAAGTGTCGCCGCCGTGGTGGCTGTGCACGGCCACGCTGAGGTCGTCGGGGCCGCTGCCGTCCTCGCCTACGGGGAAGTTCTCGAAGATCACCAGGGTGTCGAACAGTTCGCCGTGGCCGGCGATGCGCTGGATCTCGGCCAGGCCGAGGTGCTGGTGGTCGAGCAAGGCCGATTGCTCGCGCTGCAGGCGCTGCAGCAGCGCGGCCACGGTCTCGTCCGGGCGCCACTGCAGGCGCAGCGGCAAGGTGTTGATGAACAGTCCGACCATCTGCTCGACGCCGGCCAGTTCCGGCGGGCGGCCCGACACGGTGGTGCCGAAGGCGACATCGCGACGGTGGGTGAGCCGGCCCAGCAGCACGCCCCAGGCCGCCTGGACCATGGTGTTGAGGGTGACGCCGAGGCTGCGCGCCTGGCGGGTCAGGCGCTGCACCAGTTCGTCGGGCAGGTCGATGCGCACGGTGTCGGGCACCGCCGGCGCGGTGCTGGTCGCGGCGATCCGGGTCGGCTCCTCGAAGCCGAGGAAGGCCTCGCGCCAGGCCTCGCGCGCGGCGGCGCGGTCGCGCCCGCCGAGCCAGCGCATGTAGTCGCGGTACGGCACCACCCGCGGCAAGGCCTCGGTGTCGGCGCCGTTGCGGTACAGCGCGAACAGTTCCTGCAGCGCGATCGGCGTGGACCAGCCGTCGAGCAGGATGTGGTGGCTGTTGAAGATCAGGTAGTGGCGCTCGGCCGATTCGCGGATCAGCACGAAGCGCAGCAGCGGCGCGCGGGCCAGGTCGAAGCGCTCCTGGGCGTCGTCGGCGATGGCCTGGGCGAGCGCGGCCTCGCGCTGCGCGGGCGCCAGCGCCGACAGGTCCAGTTCGCGCCACGGCGCGCGCACGTCGCGCTGGATCACCTGCACCGGTTCCTTGGTCTTGTCGTGCACGAACGCCGCGCGCAGGCTGGCGTGGCGGCGCAGCAGCGCGTCGGCGGCGGCGCGCAGCGCGGCCGGGTCGAGCGCGCCGTCGAGGACGAAGGTCATCTGCACCACATAGCTGTCCTGCACCTTGTCGTCGTACAAGGCGTGGAACAGGAAGCCGTGCTGCAGCGGGGTCAGCGGCAGGATGTCTTCAATCTTCGAGTTGCGCATAGAGCGATTCCAGGAGTTCGATGTCGGATTGGTCGAGCGCGACCAGGGGCACGTCGGACGGCGTCAGCGCGGCGCCGTCGGCTTCGCGGGCGAAGTCGGCGATGCGGCGCAGGGCGTCGAACCAGGCGTGGGCGAAGGCCGCCACCGCGGCTTCGTCGAGCAGTTCGCCGGCCCAGTTCCAGTTCGCGTACAGGCGCGGACCGTCGGCTTCGTCGCGAACCAGGGCGTTGAGTTCCAGCGGGTGCGCCAACGGCTGTTCGGCGTCGCCGCCGCCGCCGAAGCCGCCGTCTTCGCCGACCGGATTCCAGTCGGCTTGTTCGCGGCCGGCCGGAGCGTCGCCGGCCTCGGCGACGGCGAAGCGGCCGAGGTAGTTGAAGCCCAGCGACGGCGGCGCCAGCGCGGCCAGTTCGGCGCGCGCGGACGGGTCGAGGTGGCGCAGCAGGCCGTAGCCGATGCCTTGGTCGGGCACCCGGCGCAGCTGTTCCTTGACCGATTTGAGCGCGCGTCCCAGCGCCTTGCCGCCGGCCAGGGCCTGGTCGAGGTCGAAGTCCGCCGCGTCCAGACGCAGCGGGAACAGGCTGGTGAACCAGCCGACGGTGCGCGACAGGTCGGCGCCGTCGATCAGACCTTCCACCGCCGCCGCCTCGCGGCCGTGGCCTTCCAGGTCGAACGCGGCGGCGTGCGCGCCGGCGTCGCCTTGCGCGCGCCGCCATTGCAGCGCGGCCAGCAGGAAGGCGCTGAGCAGCACGTCGTTGATGCGGCCGTTGATGCGCTCCGGCGCCTGGGTCAGCAGGACGCGGGTGGTGTCCGGGTCGAGGCTGGCGACGTGGGTGCGCATCGTGGCCATGGTGTCGCGGCGCGGATCGAAGGCGCGCGGCAGCCAGGCGCCGCCGTCGCCGGCGAGCATGTCGCGCCACAGCGGCAGTTCGTCGCGGCGGCGCTGCGCGGCTTCGGGCAGGGCCAGCGCCCATTCGCGCAGCGAGGTCGGCGCCGGCTCCAGCTCGATCCGGTCGGCCTGCGCCAGCGCCTGCTCGTAGGCCGCACGCAGGTCGGGCAGCAGCAGGCGCCACGACACGCCATCGACGGCGAGGTGATGCACCACCAGCAGCAGCCGCGACTGTTCGCCGGCATGGAACCACACCGCCTGCAGCATGCGGCCGGCGGCCGGGTCCAGGCGCCGCTGCGCGGCCTGGGCCTGCGCGGCGACTTCCTCGGCGGTCGGCGTGGCGGCGTCGATCGCCAGCAGGCAATCGTCGGCGCGCACCGCGCCGATCGGGACGATCTCCAGGCGTTCGCGGTCGAGCACGCGCAGACGCAGGGCGTGGTGGTGATCCAGCAACGCCTGCAGCGCCTGCGCCAGCGCGCGCGCCTGCAGCGCCGGCACCTTGAGCAGCATCGATTGCTGGTACTGCGCGTACGGCGCGTCCTGCTCGAACAGGTCGCGCACGATCGGCGTGGCCGGCAGTTCGCCGACCGGCGCCACCGCCGGCGCGGTCGTGGCGGCGAGTTCTTCGCTCGCCACCGCGGCCAGCGCGCGCACGCTCTGGTGCTGGAACACTTCGCGCGCGCTCAGCCGCAATCCCGCCTGGCGGGCGCGGCCGACCAGCTGGATCGAGCTGATGCTGTCGCCGCCGAGGCTGAAGAAGCCCTCGTCCAGGCCGACCGCCTCCAGGCCGAGCACTTCGCAGAACAGCCCGGCCAGGACCTGCTCGCGTTCGCTGGCGTTCTCGTCCGCAGCGTTGGCCGAGGCGGCCGCCTGCGGCGCCGGCAGCGCCTTGCGGTCGAGCTTGCCGTTGGGCGTCAGCGGCAATTCGGGCAGGGCCACGAACGCGGCCGGGACCATGTAGTCGGGCAGGCGCTCGGCCAGTTCGCTCTTGATCCGGGCCAGGTCGGCCGCGGCCAGCGCGGGCGCGGCGAGGTAGGCGACCAGTTGCTTGTGGCCGGGCCGGTCTTCGCGCGCGATCACCGCGTTGGCGGCGAAACCGATCTGCGCCAGCGCGGCTTCGATCTCGCCCGGCTCGATGCGGAAGCCGCGGATCTTGACCTGGTGATCGGCGCGGCCGAGCAATTCCAACTGGCCGTCGCTGCGCCAGCGCGCCAGGTCGCCGGAGCGGTACATGCGCGCGCCGGCCTGCAACGGTTGCGCGGCGAACGGATCGGCGACGAAACGCTCCGCGCTCAGGCCGGGGCGGCCGAGGTAGCCGCGCGCCAGGCCCGCGCCGGCGATGTACAACTCGCCGACGGTGCCGGCCGGGACCGGCCGGAGCCGCGCATCGAGCACGTGGAAACGGGTATTGCGCAGCGGCCGGCCGACGCTGGGGCGTTCGTCGCCGTCGTCCAGGGCCAGGCCGCCGGCATCGACGGTGTACTCGGTGGGGCCGTAGTAGTTGTGGCCGCGCACCGCCGCATGTCCGCGCAACGTGCGCCACTGGGTTTCGCTGACCGACTCGCCGCCGAGCATCAACGTGCTGGGATAGGCGCGGCCGGCGTCGCCGCGGTCGCCGTCGCCGTCGAGCAGGCCCAGGCGCTGGAGCTGTTCGAAGTGGGTCGGAGTCAGGTCGAGCGCATCGATGCGCTCGGCCCGCAGGTGCGCCAGCAGCGCCTCGCCCTCGCGCCGCAGCACGTCGTCGAACACGTGCAGCTCGTGGCCGGCGCACAGGAACAGCAGGCCTTCCAGGGAGGTGTCGAAGGCGAAGGTGGCGGTCAGGCCGAAGCGCACGCGGCCGCCGCCGGCATGGCGCGCGGCGTCGGCGATCACGCCGTCGCGGTGGTGCTCGAACAGGTTGGCCAGGCCGGCGTGCGGGACGATCACGCCCTTGGGCTTGCCGGTCGAGCCGGAGGTGTGGATCACGTAGGCGGCCTGCTGCGGATGCAGCGGCGCGGCCTGGCCGGGCTCGGCCGGGTCGCGCGGATCGCGTTCCGACATCGATGCCAGCTCGGCGCGGCCCGCGGCCTGGTCGAGCAGCAGCGCCGGGCCGGCGTAGCCGAGCGTGGCGCAGATCGACGCGTGGCCGAGCAGCAGCGCGGGCGCGGCTTCGGCGATCAGCTCGCGCAGGCGCTCGCCCAGATGCTCGGTGTCCAGCGGCAGGTACGCCGCGCCGGTCTTGAGCGCGCCGAGCATGGCGCAGACCGTGTCGGCCGAGCGCGGCAGGGCCAGGGCGACGCGGTCGTCGGCGCGCAGGCCGCGCGCGATCAACGCGTGGGCGATGCGGTTGGCGCGGCGGTTGAGCTGGTCGAAGGTCAGCGACTGTTCGCCGCAGACCAGCGCCACCGCGTCCGGCGTGGCCGCGGCCTGGCGTTCGAACCACTGCGGCAGCAGCAGGCCCGAGGGCGCGAGCTGCGGGCCTTGCGAATCGCGCAGCAGGCGGATGCGTTCGTCGGCGTCGAGCAGCTCGACCTCGCCGATGCGCCGGCGCGGATCGGCCGCGACCGCTTCGAGCATGCGTTGCAGGCAGCGGCCGATGCGCAGCGCGGTGTCGGCCTCGAACAGGTCGCTGGCGTACTCGATGCTGGCGTGCAGGCCGGCCGGCGCGCCGGATTCGTCGTAGGCCTCGCTGAAGTCGAAGCTCAGATCGAACTGGGCGATGTCCAGGTCGAACCCGGCCGGCCGCGTGCGCAGGCCGGGCAGGGCGAGTTCGCCGCTGGCGTGGTTCTGCAGCGACAGCATCACCTGGAACAGCGGGTGGTGGGCCATCGAGCGCGCCGGTTGCAGCGCGTCGACCAAGCGTTCGAACGGCACGTCCTGGTGTTCGTACGCGGCCAGGTCGGTCTCGCGCACGCGGCCGAGCAGCTCGGCGAAGCCGGGATCGCCGGACAGGTCGGTGCGCAGCACCAGGGTGTTGAGGAACAGGCCGACCAGATCGTGCACGGCCTCGTCGCTGCGGCCGGCGATCGGCGTGCCCAGGGCGACGTCGTCGCCGGCGCCGAGCCGGCCCAGCGTCGCCGCCAGCGCCGCCTGCAGCACCATGAACAAGGTCGCGCCCTGGCTGCGGGCCAGCGCGGCCAGGCGCGCGTGCAGCGCGGCGTCGAGCGCCAGCGGCAGGTGGCCGCCGCGGTAGCTCGATTGCGGTGGACGCGGGTGGTCGTTGGGCAGGGCGATGCGCTCGGGCAGGTCGGCCAGCTGGCGCTTCCAGTAGTGCAGCTGCTGCGACAGGCGGCTTTCGGGATCGCTTTCCTCGCCCAGGCTGCGGCGTTGCCACAGGGTGTAGTCGGCGTACTGCACCGACAGCGGCGCGAATACCGGCGCGCGGCCGCGCAGGCGCGCGGCGTAGGCGTGGCTGAGGTCGCGCGCGAGCGGTTGCAGCGAGGCGCCGTCGCCGGCGATGTGGTGCAGCAACAGCAGCAGGGCGTGGCGTTGCGGGCCCAGTTCGATCAGGCTCGCGCGCAGCGGCAGGTCGCGGCCGAGGTCGAAGCGGTGCGCGGCCGCGGCCGACAGCGCCGCATGCAGCCCGGCCTCGTCGCTGCGCGCGCGGTGCAGGCGCAGCGCGGCCTCGGCCGCCGGCAGCACCCGCTGCTGCGGCACGTCGCCGGCCGGGAACAGCGTGCGCAGGCTTTCGTGGCGCGCGATCACGTCGTTCAAGGCCGCTTCCAGCGCGTCGCCGTCGAGCTCGCCGTCCAGGCGCAGCGCCAGCGGGATGTTGTAGGTCGCGCTCGGCCCTTCGAAACGGTGCAGGAACCACAAGCGCTGCTGGGCGAACGACAGCGGCAACTGCGCCGGCCGCGGCTGCGCCAGCAACGGCTCGCGCGCGGTCCCGCCCGACGGCAGGCGCCGGGCCAGGGTTTCCACCGTGGGCGCGTCGAACAGCGCGCGGATCGGCAGTTCCACGTCGAAGGTCGCGCGGATGCGGCCGATCAGGCGGGTGGCCAGCAGCGAGTGGCCGCCGAAGGCGAAGAAGTTGTCTTCCGCGCCGATCCGCTCCAGCCCCAGCACTTCGGCGAACAGCGAGCACAGCAGCTGCTCGGTGGCGTTGGCCGGGCCGCGCGACAGCGCCTGCGCGGCGAACTCCGGCGCCGGCAGCGCCTTGCGGTCGAGCTTGCTGCCGTTGGCGGTCAGCGGCAGCGCGGGCAGCGCGACGAACGCGGCCGGGACCATGTACTCGGGCAGGCGCTGGGTCAGGCGCTTGCGCAGCGCATCGGCGTCGACCGGCTCGGCCGACACCAGATAGGCGACCAGTTGCGGATGGCCCTGGCGGTCCTCGCGCACCATCGCCGCGTTGCCGGGATAGCCGCACTGGGCCAGCGCCGACTGCACTTCGCCCAGTTCGATGCGGAAGCCGCGCAGCTTGACTTGCTGGTCGACGCGGCCGAGGTAGTCGAGCTGGCCGTCCTCGCGCCGCCGCGCCAGATCGCCGGAGCGGTACATGCGCTGGCCGACGTGGAAGGGATCGGCGACGAAACGCTCCGCGCTCAGGCCGGGGCGGTCGAGATAGCCGCGCGCCAGGCCGGGGCCGGCGATGTACAGCTCGCCGGCGACGCCGGCCGGCACCGGCCGCAGCATCGCGTCGAGCACGTACAGGCGGGTGTTGGCGACCGGGCCGCCGAGCGGCGGCGCCGCGCCGGCGAGGCCGGCTTCGTCCAGCGCCCGGCTCATCGCCGCGCAGATGGTGATCTCGGTCGGGCCGTAAGCGTTGACCAGGCGGCGGCCGCCGCGCGACCAGGCCGCGGCCACGTGCGCAGGGCAGGCTTCGCCGCCGACGATCAGCGTGGTCGGCCACGGCGACAGCGCCGGGTCCAGGCTGCCGAGCGCGCTCGGCGGGATCAGGCTGTGGCTGATGCGCTGGCGCTGCAGCGTGCGCGCGAGCGCGTCGCCGAGCAGCAGCCCCGGCGGCGGCAGCACCAGGGCGGCGCCGGCGGCGAAGCACATCAGCATTTCCATCGCCGCCGCGTCGAAGCTCATCGAGGCGAACTGCAGCACGCGGCTGTCGGGGCCGAGGCCGAAGCGCTCGACCTGGCTGTGGACCAGGCTGGGAATGCCGGCGTGGGTCACGCACACGCCCTTGGGCCGGCCGGTCGAGCCGGAGGTGTAGATCACGTACGCCGGATGCTGCGGCGACAGCGCATGCATGCGTTCGGCGTCGGACGGATCGTGGCCGGCGGCGTGGGCGATGTCGTTGCCGAAGCCGGCGCTGTCGTCGAGCAGCAGCACCGGCGCGTCCTGCGGCAGCCGTTCGGCGGTGGCGAGGGTGGCCAGCACGTAGCGCGGGCGCGCGTCGGCGAGGGTGTAGCTCAGGCGTTCGAGCGGATGGTCGGCGTCGAGCGGCAGATAGGCCGCGCCGGCCTTGAGCACGCCGAGCACCGCGACGATGGTGTCGAACGAGCGCGCAATCGCCAGGGCGATGCGGTCCTCCGGGCCGACGCCGCGCGCGATCAGCGCGTGCGCCACCCGGTTGGCGCGGCGGTTGAGCTCGGCGTAGCTGAGCTCGTCCTGCGCGCCGTCCGGCGCGGTTTGGACCAGCGCGATCGCCTCCGGCGCGGCGGCGACGCGCTGCTGGAACCATTCCGGCACGGTCGCGGCGGGCAGTTCGAGTTCGCTGTCGTTGCAGTCGTACAGCACCCGCCGGCGCTCGCGGTCGTCGAGCAGGTCGAAGTGCTCCAGGCTGCGCTGCGGATGCGCGGCCACCGCATCGAGCAGGCGCGACAGGCGCCCGGCCAGCCGCTCCACGCTCAACGCGTCCAGCCGCGCCGGGTCGAAGTTGAAGCGCAGCGACAGGCGCTGGCCCGGGGTGACCAGCAGGCTCAGCGGATAGTGGGTGGCGTCGCTGCTGGCGAAGCCGGCGATGCTCAGCTCGCCGAGCGCGCTGGCCAGGCCGTCGTGGTCGATCGGGTAGTTCTCGAACACGTACAAGCTGTCGAACAGCCGCTCGAACCCGGCGTAGCGCTGCAACTGGGCCAGGTCGAGATGGTTGTGCTCCATCAGCGCGGTCTGCTGGCGCTGCAGTTCCAGCAACAGGTCGACGAAGCTGCGCTTGGGGTCCAGGCGCAGGCGGGTCGGCACGGTGTTGATGAACAAGCCGATCATGCGCTCGACTTCGCCCAGCTCCGGCGGACGGGTCGAGACGGTGGTGCCGATGACCACGTCGTCGCGGCCGAGCATGCGGCCCAGCAACAGGCCCCACGCGCCTTGCACCAGCATGTTCAAGGTCAGGCCGTGGCGCCGCGCCAGCTGCGCCAGCGTGCGCGACAGGCCTTCGGGCAGTTGCAGCTCGTGTTCGCTCTGGCGGCCGGAGGCGTGCGGCTGCGAGGGCAGCAGCAGGGTCGGCTCCTCGATGCCGTCCAGCGCCTCGCGCCAGGCGCTTTCGGCCTGGCCCGGATCGCGCGCCTGCAGCCAGTGCAGGTAATCGCGGTAGGCGCCCGCGCGCGGCAGCGTCGAGCCGGAATACAGCGCGAACAACTCCTGCACCAGCAGCGGCAGCGACCAGCCGTCGAGCAGGATGTGGTGGTTGGCGATCAGCAGGCGGTGGCGGGCGCGGCCGTCGCCGCCGTCGCCGAGCGCGAGCAGGGTGAAGCGCAGCAGCGGCGGCTGGGCCAGCTCGAAGCGGCGGGCGCGGTCGCGTTCGGCGATGCGCGCGGCTTCGGCTTCGCGCGCCTCGGCCGGATGCGCGGACAGGTCGATGCGGCGCCAGTCCAGCGGGATCTCGCGCGGAATCACCTGTACCGGCTGTTCCAGGCCGCGGTGGACGAATGCCGCCGACAGATGCGGGTGGCGCTGCATCAGCGCGCGCGCGGCTTCGCGCAGGGCGGCCGGGTCGAGCGGGCCGTCGAGGTCGAAGCGCACCTGCACCACGTACGGGTCGGGGCCGTCGTGTTCGTACAGGGTGTGGAACAGCAGGCCGTGCTGCAGCGGCGTCAGCGGCAGCAGGTCGGCGACGCCGCCGGCGTCGCGGTAGTCGCGTTCCAGCCGTTCGATCCGGTCCTGGTCGAGCGCGGCCAGGGCCACGTCGGACGGAGTCAGGCCGCCGCTGTGCGCGTCGGCGGCGAGCGCGGCGAGCGCACGCAGGGCGCGGGCGAAGGTCTGGGCCAGGTCTTCGATCTGTTCCTGCGAGAACAGCGCCCGCGGCCACGACCAGGTGGCGACGAATTCGGGGCCGTCGTCGCGGTCCTGGGTCAGGGCGTTGAGTTCGATGGCGTGGGCGATCGGCAACGCGTCGGCGCCGGCCGGCGCCGGAGTCTCGGCGGCGGCGTTCCAGTCGCCGCGGCCGGGGTCGCTGGCTCCGCCGGCGGCCTGTCCGCCGACGGCGAAGCGGCCGAGGTAGTTGAAGCTGACCTGGGCCTGCGGCAGCGCCGCCAGCGCCTGCGCAGCGTCGGGGTTGAAGCAGCGCAGCGCGCCGTAGCCCAGGCCGTGGTCGGGCACCGCGCGCAGTTGCTCCTTGACCCGCTTGAGCGTGCGTTCGAGCTCGCGCCCGCCGCTGAGCGCCTGGGCCTGGTCGATGCCGTCCAGATCCAGCCGCAGCGGATACAGGCTGGTGAACCAGCCGACCGTGCGCGACAGGTCGAGCTCGCTGTGCGCGCTCTCGCGGCCGTGGCTTTCCAGGTCCAGCAGCACCCGCTCGCAGGACTGGCCGGCGTGGCGGCGGCGCCAGTCGCCCAAGGCCAGGGCGAAGGCGCTGAGCAGCACGTCGTTGATGCCGGCGTGGAAGCGCGCCGGCAGCGCGGTCAGCAGCGGCGCGGCGACCGACGCCGGCAGGCTCAGGGTGTGGTGGCCGCAGGCGGCGCCGACGTCGCGGGCCGGGTCCAGCGCGACCGGCGACAGCGGCGGGTCGATGCCTTCGGCCAGCGCGCGCCAGTGCGGCAACTCGGCCAAGCGCGCGGGCGAGGCCGCCTGTTCGCGCAACTGCGCGGTCCAGGCGCGCAGCGAATGGCTGCGCGCGGCGAACTCCGGCTCGCGGCCGGCGGCGAGGGCTTCGACCGCTTCGCGCAGGTCGGGCAGCAGGATGCGCCAGGACACACCGTCGACGGCGAGGTGGTGGATGCACAGCAGCAGGCGGCCGCTGGCCTCATGACCGGCGTCGAACCACACCGCCTGCAGCAGCTCGCCGGTGTCGGTGGCGAGACCTTGCGCGGCCTGCGCGGCGGCCGCGTCGAGCGCGGCTTGCAGCGCGGCCGGGTCGAGCCCGGCGATGTCCACGCGGCGCAGGCCGAAGCGGACGGACTCCGCTCCCGGCACGCGCAAGGTCCAGGCGCCGTCGTCGCGGCGCAGTTGCAGGCGCAGCGCATCGTGGTGGCGCACCAGCGCGGCCAGCGCATCGTGCAGCAGCGCTTGCGACAGGTCGCCGGGCACGCGCAGCAGCACGCGCTGGTTGAAGCCGTCCAGCGGCGCCTCGCGGTCGAGGAACCATTGCAGGATCGGCAGCGGCGCCAGCGCGCCGACCGGTTCGTCGAGCAGCGCCGGCGCGCCGGCGTCGGCCGCGCGCGCGATCCGCGCCAGCGCCGTCACGTTCTGGTGCTGGAACACTTCGCGCGGGGTGATCAGCAGCCCGGCCTTGCGCGCCAGGCCGACCAACTGGATCGACAGGATGCTGTCGCCGCCGAGGTCGAAGAAGCTGTCGGCGACGCTGACCCGCGGCAGGCCCAGCACCTGCGCGTACAGCGCGGCCAGGGTCTGCTCGCGTTCGTTGCCGGCGGCGCGGTGCTGGCCGGCGCCGAGGTCGGGCGCGGGCAGCGCCTTGCGGTCGATCTTGCCGTTCGGGGTCAGCGGCATCTGCGGCAGCAGCACCAGCAGCGGCTGCATGTAGTCCGGCAGCTGCGCGGCGATGTGCCGGCGCAGGTCGGCGAACTGGTCGAAGGTGGACGGCTCGTTGCTGCAGGCCGACAGTTCGCGCACCGCCAGCGGGCGGTGCAGGTCGGCCACGGTGCGGCCGTCTTCGCGCCAGAACAGCAGTTCCAGGCGATCGTCGGCGCCGTCGCCGGCCCAGGTGCTGGCGGCGCGCAGGCCCAGCGCCGCGGCGGCGGCGATGCGCGCCTCGCTGCGGGCGTGGCTGCGCTGACCGGCGTCGAGCAGGCGCGCGCGCGCGGCGGCCACCGGCGCGCCGTCGACCAGCGCGCGCAGCGCGTCGGTTTCCGGCTGCAGGTGGTCGTTGGGCACCCCGGTCAGGCGCAGGCCGTCGCCGCGCTCGCGCAGCAGGCGCGCGAACGCTTGCTCGTCCTCCAGCGCCGGCGACCACGCGACCGCGGGCCACGCGGCCGCCGAACGCAGCGGCAACGGGCCCTTGCGCAGCACGACTTCGTAGCGGTGGCGGCTGAGTTCGTTGCCGTAGCCGCTGCGCTTGGTCTGGATGTCGACCGCGCAGACCGCATCGAGGCGTTCGGCCAGCGCGGGGAAGAATTCCGGCGCGACCAGCAGTTCCTTTTCGGCCAGGCGCAGTTGTTCGGCGCGGCGCAGCAAGGTGGGCGTATCGGTGTCGTCGTCGCTCTGGTGCAGGGCGATGGCGGTGGCGAAGCTGCGCTGCAGGCGCAGGTTGCGCACGTCGCCCAGGTACAGCGCGCCGCCGGGCGCGAGCAGCTGCATCGCCTGGCGGACGACTTCCGCCAGGTAGTCGCCGTTGGGGAAATACTGCAGCACCGAGTTGATCACGATCGCATCGAAGCGCTCGCCCGGCGCCAGGCCGGCGTCGAGGCCGTCCATCTCGTGGGCCGGGCGCGCGTACAGTTCGACCTTGCCGGCCAGCGCCGGCTGGCGCGCGACTTCGGTGCGCAGGCGTTCGACCGTGGCCGCCGACAGGTCGGTGCCGTGGTAGGCGCGCACGTGCGGCGCCACCTGCGACAGGATCAGGCCGCTGCCGACGCCGATTTCCAGCACCCGCTCGGGCTTGAGTTCGAGGATCCGTTCGACCGTATGCGCGCGCCATTCGCGCATCTGCTCCAGCGCGATCTCGCTGCCGTCGTAGCTGCTGTTCCAGCCGTGGAAGTTCTCGCCGAAGGCGTAGGCGCCGTCGAGCGCCTTGTCGCCGTACAGGTCCTCGTAGATGGTTTCCCACTCGCCGATCTGGCGCGCCTCGCGGTCTTCGTCGCGCGCCTCGGCATCGCGTTCCAGCACCACGTAGCCGACCAGCTGCTTGTGGCCGGGCACGTCCTCGCGCGCGACCACGATCGATTGCGCTACCGCCGGATGGCGTTGCAGCGCCGATTCGATCTCGCCCAGTTCGATGCGGAAGCCGCGGATCTTGACCTGGTGATCGACGCGGCCGAGGAATTCGAGCTGGCCCTCGCGGTTCCAGCGGGCGAGATCGCCGCTGCGGTACATGCGCTCGCCGGGCGCGAACGGGTCGGCGACGAAGCGCTCGGCGGTGAGCGCGGCGCGGCCGAGGTAGCCGCGCGCCAGGCCGGCGCCGGCCAGGTACAGCTCGCCGGCCACGCCGGCGGGCACCGGCTGCAGGCCGGCGTCGAGCACGTACACGCGCGCGCCGCGGATCGGCGCGCCGATCGGCGCATCGACCGCGCCGGCCAGCGGCGCGCTCATGGTCGCGCACACCGTGGTTTCGGTCGGGCCGTAGGCGTTGGTCATGCGGCGGCCGCGCGACCACGCCTCGACCAGCGTCGGCGCGCAGGCCTCGCCGGCGACGATCAGGTCGCGCAGCTGCGGCACCGCGTCGGCGTCGAGCACCGGCAACGCGGCCGGCGGCAGGGTCGCGTGGGTGACGCCGTGTTCGCGCATCAGCGCGGTCAGCGCTTCGCCGGGGCGCACCTGTTCGGCGTCGCCCATCACCAGCGCGGCGCCCGACAGCAGCGCCATGCACAGTTCCCAGAACGCGGCGTCGAAGCTCAGCGAGGCGAACTGCAGCACGCGCGCGCCGGGCCCGACCTCGAACGCGGCGGTCTGCGCCGCCAGCAGGCTCGGCACGCCGGCATGGCCGACCACCACGCCCTTGGGCCGGCCGGTGGAGCCGGAGGTGTAGATGACGTACGCGGCCTGCTGCGGCGAGACGATGCGTCCGCGCGGCGCCTCGACCGACTGCGCGGCCAGCGCCTGCACGGTTTCGGACGCGTCGAGCAGCCACGGCGCGACGCCGTGCTCGGGCAGGCGCGCTTCGATCTCGCGCCGGCTGATCAGCCGCGCCGGCCGGGCGTCGGCGAGCATGTAGGCCAATCGCTCCGGCGGATAATCCGGGTCCAGCGGCAGATAGGCCGCGCCGGCCTTGAGCGCGCCGAGCGCGGCGACCACCATCTCCGGCGAACGCGGCAGGGCGATGGCGATGCGGTCCTCGGCGCCGATGCCCTGGGCGATCAGCGCATGGGCCAGGCGGTTGGCGCGGCGGTCGAGTTCGGCGTAGCTCCAGCATTGGTCGCGGTACAGCAGCGCCGGCGCGTCGGGATCGCGCGCGACCTGGCGCTCGAACAATTCGACGATGCTGGCCGTAGCCGGCGCCGCGACGCCGTCGCTGGCGCGCTGGCGCAGCTGGGCGCGTTCGTCGGCGTCGAGCAGGTCGATGTCGGCGATCCGCCGCGCCGGGTCGGCGCAGGCCGCGTCGAGCAGCCGCAGCAGGCGTTGCCACAGCCGGGCCACGCTGGATTCGTCGAACAGGTCGCTGGCGTATTCCAGGTTGCCGGCCAGCCCGGCCGGCGCGCCGTCGGCGTCGTGGCGTTCGTTGAGGCTGAAGAACAGGTCGAACTTGGCCGTGCGGAAGTCGGCCGGGTGCTCGGATACCTGCAGCCCCGGCAATTCCAGTTCGGCCTGTTCCATGTTCTGCAGCACCAGGCCGACCTGGAACAGCGCGTGGTGGGCGGTCGAGCGCACCGGGTTGAGCAGTTCCACCAGCCGCTCGAACGGCGCGTCCTGGTGGGTGTAGGCGGCCAGCGCGGTGGCGCGCACGCGGCCGAGCAGGGTGGCGAAGTCCGGCCGGCCGGACAGGTCCGTGCGCAGCACCAGGGTGTTGACGAAGAAGCCGACCAGTTCGTCCAGTGCCTGGTCGTTGCGTCCGGCGATGGCGCTGCCGACGGCGATGTCCTCGCCCGCGCCGAGCCGGTGCAGCAGCGCCGACAAGCCGGCCTGCAGCACCATGAACAGGCTCGCTTCGTGCTGGTGCGCGAGCCGCAGCAGGCGCGCGTGCAGCGCCGCGTCGATCCGCACCCGCGATTGCCGGCCGCGCAGGCTGGCGATGGCCGGGCGCGGCCGGTCGGTCGGCAGCTCGATGCGTTCGGGCAGGCCGGCCAGCTGTTCGCGCCAATAGTCGAACTGCTGCGCGATCAGGCTGTCGGCATCGACTTCGCTGCCGAGCAGGCGCTGCTGCCACAGGGTGTAGTCGGGGTATTGCACCGGCAGCGGCGCCCAGTCCGGGGCTTGGCCGCGCAGGCGCGCGGCGTAGGCGCGGCCGAGATCGCGCGCCAGCGGCGCCAGCGAGGAACCATCGCCGGCGATGTGGTGCAGCACCACCAGCAGCACATGCTCGTCCTCGCTCGCGCTCAGCACGCTGATGCGAAGCGGCAGTTCGGTGCCGAGGTCGAACACGTGCAGGGCGCGGCCGTGCAGTTCGCGCTCCAGCGTGCGCGCATCCACGCGCACGAATTCGAGCGCGCTGCCCGCGTCCTCGGCGGGGATCACCTGTTGGCAGGGCACGCCGTCGAAGTCCGGGAAGATCGTGCGCAGGCTTTCGTGGCGGGCCAGCACATCGGCCACGGCGGCGTCGAACGCGGCGCGGTCCAGGCGCCCGCGCAGGTGCAGCGGCATCGACAGGTTGTAGGCCGCGCCGGCGCCGACGCGCGCGCTGTCGTGGCCGGACTGGCGCTCGAACTGCTGGATGAACCACAGCCGGCGCTGCGCATACGACAACGGCAGGCGCTGCGGCCGCGCCTGCGGGCGCAGTGGCGGACGCGCGCTGTGCGCGCCGGGCAAGGCCTGCGCCAGCGCGTCCACGGTCGGCGCTTCGAACAGCGTGCGCAGCGGCAGTTCCACCGCCAGTTCGGCGCGGATGCGGCTGACCAGGCGGGTAGCGAGCAGGGAATGGCCGCCGAGAGCGAAGAAATGATCGTCCACGCCGACCCGCTCCACCCCCAGCACTTCGGCGAACAGGGCGCACAGCAAGGCTTCGCGCGCGTCGCGCGGGCCGCGGCCTTCGCCGGCGGCGAACTGCGGCGCCGGCAGCGCCTTGCGGTCGAGCTTGCCGTTCGGGGTCAGCGGCAGCGCGTCCAGCGCCACCACCGCGGCGGGCAGCATGTAGTCGGGCAGCTGCGCGCTCAGTTTTTGCCGCAGCGCGGTCGCATCGACCGCTTCGGCGCTGGCCAGGTACGCGACCAGCTGCTTGCGGCCCGGCGCGTCCTCGCGCAGCAGCACGGCGTTGCGCGGATAGCCCGCCTGCGCGAGCACGGCTTCGATCTCGCCCAGTTCGATGCGGAAGCCGCGTAGCTTGACCTGATGGTCGACCCGGCCCAGGCAGTCCAGGCGGCCGTCGGCGCGGAAGCGCGCCAGGTCGCCGGTGCGGTACATGCGCGCGCCGGGCTCGAACGGGTTGGCGAGGAAGCGTTCGGCGGTCAGCGCGGCGCGTTCGTGGTAGCCGCGCGCCAGGCCGTCGCCGGCGATGTACAACTCGCCGGCGACGCCGGTGGGCACCGGTTGCAGGTGCGCATCCAGCACGTAGACGCGGGTGTTGTCGAGCGGGCGGCCGATGCTGACCGGCTTGCCGTTGTCGACCCGGTCGAGCAGCGACCACACCGTGGTTTCGGTGGGGCCGTACACGTTCCACAACGCGCCGGCGTCGGCGCTGAGGTAATCGGCGAGATCCGCCGGCAGCGCTTCGCCGCCGCACAGCAGACGCATCGACGCGTCCGCGCGCCAGCCGTGGCTGCGTAGCATCTGCCAGGTGGCGGGGGTGGCCTGGATCAGTTGCGGCGACACCTGCGCGATCTGCGCGGCGAGGCGTTGCGCGTCGGCGGCGGTCTCGCGGTCGAGCAGGTGCACGCAGCCGCCCTGCCACAGCGGCAGGTACAGCTCCAGCCCGGCGATGTCGAAGGAGATCGGCGTCAGCGCGAGCAGGCGTTCGCCCGCCGCCATGCCGGGGCTGCGCGCCATCGAGCGCAGGAAATTGGCCAGCGCATGCTGCTCGACGGTCACGCCCTTGGGCCGGCCGGTCGAGCCGGAGGTGTAGATGGTGTACGCGGCGCTGCGGCCATGGATCGGCGCGAAGCCGGCGTCGTCGCCGGGGTTGTGCGCCGGCGCGCGTTCGATCGCGGCGCGGGTGCGCGGGTCGTCGAGCAGCAGCGCATCGGCGCGCTGGCCGATGCCGTCGATGGCCGAGGCGGTCGCCGCATCGGCGATCACCGCCGCCGGCCCGGCGTCGTCGAGCATGTAGGCGACGCGCTCGGCCGGGTAGTCCGGGTCCACCGGCACGTACGCGGCGCCGCTCTTGAGCACGGCGAGCAGGGCGATCGGCAACTCGGCCGAGCGCGGCAACGCGACCGCGACGCGATCGCCGGCGCCGATGCCGCGCGCGATGAGCACGTGCGCAAGCCGGTTGGCGGCGGCATTCAGCGCGGCGTAGTCGAGCCGGCCGTTGACATGTTCCAGGGCGATGGCCTGCGGCGTGGCCGCGGCCTGGCGTTCGAAGCGTTGCGGCAGCAGTTCGTCCACGGCGACCGTCGGGCCATGGCTCCAGTCGCCGAGCAGGCGCGCACGCTCGCCGTCGTCCAGGATCGGCAGTTGCGACAAGCGCAGGCGCGGATCGGCCGCGACCGCGTCGAGCACGCGCTGCAGGCGTTCGGCCAAGCGCTCGATGGTGGCGGCGTCGAACAGGTCGCTGGCGTACTCCACCCGGCCTTGCAGGCCGGCGGCGCGGCCGTCGCCGTGGCGGTGTTCGGTCCAGTCGAAGCTGAGGTCGAACTTGGCGTTCTCCAACTGCAACGGTTGCGCGCGCACGTCCAGCCCGTCCCAGGCCGGCAGCTGCGCGTCCTGGGTCTGCAGCGCCATCAGCACCTGGAACAGCGGGTGATGCGACAGCGAACGCGCCGGCTTGATCGCATCGACCAACTGCTCGAACGGCAGGTCCTGGTGCTCGTAGGCGCCCAGGTCGGTATCGCGCACGCGCGCCAGCAGGGTTTCGAAATCGGGATCGCCCGAGGTGTCGGTGCGCAGCACCAGGGTGTTGAGGAATACGCCGATCAGCCCGTCGAGGCCTTCCTCGCCGCGGCCGACGATGGGGCTGCCGAGGACGATGTCGTCGCCCGCGCCGAGGCGGCTGAGCAGCGCCGCCACCGCGGCCTGCAGCAGCATGAACAAGCTGGCCTGGTGGGCGCCGGCGCGCTCCAGCAGCCGCTGATGCACGTCGGCGGGCAGTTGGAAGCCGACGCTGCCGCCGCGATAGCTGACCCGCGCCGGACGCGGCCGGTCGGTGGGCAGGCTCAGTTGTTCCGGCAGCTGCGCCAGCTGGCGTTTCCAATAGTTCAACTGGTGCGCGCTGCGGCTGTGCGGGTCCTCGACATCGCCGAGCAACTCGCGTTGCCACAGGCTGTAGTCGGCGTATTGCAACGGCAGCGGCGCCCACGCCGGCGCCTGCCCAACGCGGCGCGCGGCATAGGCCTGGGCGAGGTCCTGGGCCAGGGGCTGCATCGACACCGCATCGGCGACGATGTGGTGCAGCAGCAACAACAGCACGTGCTCGCCCGCGCCGAGGTCGAACAGTTCCGCGCGCAGCGGCAGCTCGCGGCTCAGGTCGAAGGCGTGAGCGGCGGCGCGCAGCAGGTCGTCGGCCAGGCGGGCCTCGTCGCTGGCGTGCAGCGACAGCGGCACTTCGGCGTGGTGCGGCGGAAGGACCTGCTGCAGCGGCTGTTCGCTGTCGGGGAAAATCGTGCGCAGGCTTTCGTGGCGCGCGGCCAGATCGCCGAGCGCGGCGCGCAGGGCGGCGACGTCGAGCTCGCCGCGCAGGCGCAGCGCGACGGTGACGTTGTAGGTGGAACTGGCGCCTTCGAGCTTGTGCAGGAACCACAGGCGCTGCTGCGCGTACGACAGCGGCAGATGTTCGGGCCGCGCTTGCGGCCGCAGCGGCGGGCGCGGCGCGCCGTTCGGATCCAGCCGCAGCGCCAGTTCGGCCACGGTCGGGGCTTCGAACAGGTGACGGATCGGCAGTTCCAGCTGCAGGCGCGAGCGCAGCAGGCCGGTCAGGCGGATCGCCAGCAGCGAATGCCCGCCGAGGGCGAAGAAGTCGTCGTCGATGCCGACCTGCTCGCGGCCGAGCAGCTGCGCGAACAACTCGCACAGCAGCTGCTCGCGCGGATTGCGCGGCGCGCGCAGCGCACGCGCGGTCTCGGCAGGGGCGGGCAGGGCGTTGCGGTCGAGCTTGCCGTTGGCGTTGAGCGGCAGCGTATCGAGGGCGACGAACGCGGCCGGCAGCATGTAGTCGGGCAGGCGCTGGCCGAGCTGCGCGCGCAATTGCGCGACGTCCAGCTCGGGCGCGACCACATAGGCCACCAGCTGCGCCAGGCCGTTGCCGTCCTCGCGCGCGACCACCACGTTCTGGGCGAACCCGGCCAGCGCGAGCGCGGCCTCGATCTCGCCCAGTTCGATGCGCAGGCCGCGGATCTTGACCTGATGGTCGGTGCGGCCGAGGTACTCGAGCTGGCCGTCGGCGCGCCAGCGCGCCAGGTCGCCGGTGCGGTACATGCGCTGGCCGGGGGTAAACGGGTTGGCGATGAAACGTTCGGCGGTCAGGCCGGCGCGATGCAGATAACCGCGCGCCAGGCCGGTGCCGGCCAGGTACAGCTCGCCCGGCACGCCCTGCGGCACCGGCCGCAGCGCGGCGTCGAGCACGTAGGTCTGGGTGTTCCAGATCGGCGCGCCGATCGGCACCGCGCTGCCGGCGGTCTCGTCGCGGCAGGTCCAGGCGGTGACGTCGATGGCGGCTTCGGTCGGGCCGTAGAGATTGTGCAGCGGCCGGTCGAGGGTCAGGCGCAGGCGCTCGCGCAACGCGCCGGACAAGGCTTCGCCGCTGCAGACGATGCGGCGCAGGCTGCTGCAGGTCGCGGCGGCCGGGTCGTGCAGGAACGCTTCCAGCATCGACGGCACGAAGTGAAGGGTGGTTACGCTTTGCTGGTTAATCAGCTCGGCGAGGTAGGCCGGGTCGCGATGGCCGCCCGGGCGCGCCATCACCAGCCGCGCGCCGTACAGCAGCGGCCAGAAGAACTCCCACACCGACACGTCGAAGCTGAAGGGGGTCTTCTGCAGGACCACGTCGTCGTCCTGCAGCGCGTAGGCGTGCTGCATCCAGGCGAGGCGGTTGACCAGCGCTTCATGGGTGTTCGGCGCGCCCTTGGGCTTGCCGGTGGAGCCGGAGGTGTAGATCACGTAGGCCGGATGCAGCGGCGCGAGCGCGCCGCGCCATTGCCCGTCCTGGGCCGGCTCGCCGTCGTCGTCGTGCAGCACGGCCTGCAGCTGCGCATCGTCGAGTTCCCAGCGCGGCACCGTCGTCGCCGGCAGGGCGATGTCGCTGCGGGTGATCAACTGCACCGGGCGGGCGTCGTCGAGCATGAACGCCAGACGGTCGGCGGGATAATCGGTGTCCAGCGGCAAATACGCGGCGCCGGCCTTGAGCACGGCGAGCAGGGCGACGACCAGTTCGGCCGAGCGCGGCAGGGCGATGGCGACGATGCTTTCCGGGCCGGCGCCGTGCGCGATCAGGCGCCGCGCCAGGCGATTGGCGCGGGCGTTGAGTTCGGCGTAGCTCAGCTGTGCGTCTTCGCCGACGACGGCGAGCGCCTGCGGCGTACGCGCGGCCTGTTGCTCGAACAGTTCGGGAATGGTCGCGGCCGCCAGCGGCTGCGTAGTGTCGTTCCAGTCCACGAGCAGCTGGCGGCGCTCGTCGGCGTCCAGCAGTTCGATTTCGGCCAGCGGTCGCGACGGTTGCGCCAGCGCGCGTTCGACGAACAGCAACAGGCGCCGTGCGTGACGGGCCAGCTCTTCGTCGCCGTACAACTCGTCGTTGCCGTCGATGTTCAGCACGCAACTGACTTGGCCCGGCTCGCCCTGCAGGGTCACCGAGAAATCGTGGACCAGCCCGTTGGACAGCGAGTGCAAGGCCGCCGGGTGGCCGTCGAGCGCGCATTCGTAATCGAACGGCAGGATGTTGATGCGCGGCCCGAACGCGCCGGCCGCGGCCGGGCGCATGTGCTGGATGTCCTTGCCGCGGAAGTGCTGGTGCTTGAGTACGCGCAGGATTTCGCGGCCGCAGCGCGCGGCCAGTGCGGACAGGGATTCGTCGGCGTGCAGGCCCAGGCGCAACGGCAGGACGTTGGCGGTGGTGCCCGGCACATGGCGCAGGTGCTTGGCGCGCGCGGCGACCGGGAAGTCGAAGGTATCGACCTTGCCGCCGCTGACCCGGTACAGATACGCCGCGACCGCGGCGGTCATCAGCTGCGGCCACTTGCTCTGGCCGCTCTGCGCGTCCATCAGCGCGGCGGCCAGCGATGGCGGAAACGGCAGCGAGCAGCGCCGGAACGTGCTGGTGCGCGCGAGCGGACGGCCGCTTAGCGCGGTGGTTTCGGGCAGGCTGCGCGCGTAGTCGCGCCAGAACGCCTGGTCGCGCCGGCTGCGGTCGGACTGGCGGTAGTCGCGGTCGTCGTCCAGCAGGGCGCAGATGCCGCCAAGGTCGCTGGCCGGCACCTCTTCGTCGCGGCACAGCGCGGTATAGATCTGCGCGACCCGAGCGATGTCGAGCGACGAACCCGCACCGTCGAGCACGATGTGGTGGTAGCGCTTGTACCACAGGTAGCGGTCTTCGCCGAGCTTGAACAGGATGTAGTTGAACAGCCGCGACGAACGCAGGTCGAACACGCGCTGCATGTCGGCGCGCATCGCCGACAGCGCGGCCTGGAAGGGCTGCTCGTGCGAGGACAGGTCCACCGTCTCCAGCGGCAGGGCGGGGGCTTCGCCGATGCATTGCAGCGGCCCGTCGGGGCCGTCGCAAAAGCGCAGGTGCAAGGCGTCGGTTTCGGCGACGAAACGGTGCAACGCCCGCTCGAACCTGGCGAGGTCCAGCGGCCCGTCGATGTCGAGGTAGCCGCAGCTGTGGTACAGCCAGTTGTCCGCGTCCAGTTCCTGGGCGAACCACATTTCCGACTGCGCCGTCGACAGCGCGCGCAAGGCGCGTTGCGTTTGTTTATTCATGATTGCACCGGTTGCAGCGCGGCATGACGGGGGACGCCGGCAAGCCTGCCCAGCTTCGAACGAAGTCGTGCGCCGGCCGCGCAGCCCGGATGGGGCCGGCGACCGCTCGCACCGCGGATCAGCGGCTAGCCCGGCAGGTGGCCGGAATAGGGGTTGCTGAGGGTGACGGCGATTTTTCGCGGGCCGCTGAACGTGCGGCGGCCGTGCGCGAACTGCATGTTGTCCAGCAGCAGGACGTCGCCTTGTTCCCAGGCGACGTCGTAGGCCTGCCGGTTCAGGCCGTCGCGCACGGCCTGGAGGATGTCGGCGGGGATGTCGCTGCCGTCGCCGAAGAACGACTGCCGCGGCAGCCGGTCGGCGCCGAACATGTCGATCATCGATTGCGCCGTGTCCTCGCCCAGGGACGAGACATGGAACAGGTGCGCCTGGTTGAAGAACAGCTTTTCGCCGGTGACCGGATGGCTGGCCACGCCCTGGCAGACCTGTCCGGTGCGCAGGGTCTCCTCGTCGAGCCATTCGTGCTCGATGCCGGCGTCGTCGCAGAACCGTGCCACTTCGGCCTTGTCGCTGGTCTGGAACACCGTCTCCCACGGCAGGTCGACGTAGGGGCGGTAATGGCGCACGTACTTGACCCGGCGCCGTTCGAACTCGTCCATCAGGCCCGCGCCGATGGCCTGGGTGGCGTCGCGCATGGACGCGATCGGCGTGGCGCCGCCGACTTCCGCCGGGGTCAGGCAACAGAACGCCACCAGCATCGGCCAGTCGCGCTGATAGGCGTTTTCGCAGTGCAGGGGAATTTCCTGCGATTGCGGGAATTCGGTGGCGGTGAACACGCCGCCGCCGAGCGAGGTGCGCGGGGTCGAGCGATAGGTGTAGTTGAGCCGGGCGTTGCCGATCTGATCGGCGACCGCGGCGAATTTTTCCACGCTGTCGACCGCGAACCCGCGGAACAGCAGGGCGCCGTGTTCGAGCAGGTCGTCTTTGATCTCGGCCGCGCGCTCGGCCAGCAGCGAGGCGAGATCGCAATGGGCATGGATGGGCGTGACCAGCAGAGGGGCGGGCACGTCGCCGTCCAATCGCTTTCTATTCATGTCCATATGCCTACCGGAAGTGATTGAAGAAATTCGATGAAAAAGCGGCCACTCGACGCGGCCCTCGCGAAAGGGGCGTCTGGCTCTGGTCTGTATGCGGACCGTGTTTCAGCTACGGCGGATAAGGCGTCGTAGCGGCGCGCGGTCCTGTGGAGGCGGGCGAAAAGGCGTGTGGATCATCGAAGAAGTCGGAGCGCGCGGCTCAGCCGGCCTCCATCGGTTCGGCCTCGACCGGTTGCTGGAACTGGCGCTGCACCAGGCGCGCGTAATAGGGATGGCTGGCGAGCAGTTCGCCATGGCTGCCGATGCCGGAGATGCGGCCGGCTTCGAGGAAACAGATGCGCTCGGCGTGGATCACCGTGGACAGGCGATGGGCGACGATGATGTTGGTGCGCCCGCGCATCAGCGCTTCCAGCGCCAGCCGCACCTGGTGCTCGGTCTCGCTGTCGAGGTTGGAGGTGGCCTCGTCGAGGATCAGCAGGTCCGGGTCGCGCAGGAACATGCGCGCGATGGCGATGCGCTGGCGCTGGCCGCCGGACAGGTTGTTGCCTTGCTCGATCAGCACGGTGTCCAGGCCCTGCGGCATGCGCTCGATGAAGTCCAGCGCGCCGGCGCGTTCGGCCGCCGAGCGCACCTGGTCGTCGGTGAACTCGCCGGACAGGCCGTAGGCGATGTTGTCGCGCACGCTGCCGGGCATGACCGGCGCGCTCTGCGCCACGTAGCCGATGCCGCCGCGCCACTGCTGCAGCGGATAGTCGGCGATGGGGCGGCCGTCGTAGAGGATCTCGCCGGAACTGGGTTGGTAGAAGCGCTCGATCAGCGACAGGATCGTGGTCTTGCCGCTGCCGCTGGCGCCGACCAGGGCGGTGGTGGTGCCCGGCTCGAACAGCAGGTCGATGCCGTTGAGCACGGTGGTGTCGCGGCCGGCGTAGGCGAAGGACACGTTGCGGAATTCCAGCAGGCCGCCGGGGCTGTGCGGCGCGGGCAGGACGCTGGATTTCTCCTCTTCCTCCTGCTCGGCGAAGATCGCCGCGATCCGCACCGAGGCGCCCTTGGCCTTCTGCAGCTCGGCGGTGAAGTTGGTCAGCTGCGCGAGCGGGTTGACCACGTTGAAGATGTACAGGATGAAGGCGGTGAGCGTGCCGACGCTGATCTCGCCGGCGGCCACGCGCGCGGCGCCGTAGACCAGGATGATGATGATCGCCATGGTCATCGCCAGGCTCATCACCGGCTCCAGCGCCACGTTCACGCGCGCGGTCTTCAGCCCCAGGCGCTTGAGGTCCTCGATCTCGGTCACGCTGCGCCGGCGTTCGTGGTCTTCGGCGGTGAACGCCTTGACCAGGCGGATCTCCTGGAAGATATGGGTGAGGATGCCGCTGATCCGGGCGACGCGGTCCTGGGTGCGGCGCGAGAGGCCGTCGAGCAGGAACGCGATCGGTATCATCACCGCGAAGGCGGCGACGACCGAACCCAGCAGGGTCAGCGTCAGCGGCACGTCCAGCAGCAGCAGGACCACGATCGAACCGGCCAGCAGCAACACGCCGGTGACCAGGTTGACGGTCTGCTTGGTGATCAGCTCGGAAATCGCTTCGCAATCGCGGACCACGCGGCTGACGCGCTCGCCGCTGCTTTCCTTGTCGAACGAGGCGACCGGCAGCCGCAGCAGCTTCTCGACCAGGGCCGCGCGCAGTTCCGCGACCACCTGGTAGCCGATGCGCGCGAGCATGTAGGCGGACAGCGCGCCCGCGGCGGCGCCGCCGACCAGGGCCGCGGCGACCAGCAACACCTGTTGCAACTCGATGCCGCCGCCGTCGAAGCGGTCGATCAAGTGCTTGGTCTGGATCGGGAACCACAACGAGCCCGCCACCGACGCCAGCGCGGCGAGCATGGCGACGGACGATGCGGCAACCGACGGCCGCCCGCGGCGGATCAATTGCCACAAATGGTTCCGGGTTGTCTTCGGTTCGCTCACTGTTTGGCCTTGATCGCGGAACGCGGCGAAAGTAGCAAGGCCACGAAATATCGATTGTGTTGCGATGCACGTATTGCGGTAAACGCGATCCGAATGCCGTTGCGCGAATATAAACGCGGTGCGAATGCGTCACGCGGATGACGCATGAACGACGCACCGGTGGCCGTCGCATTTCACGGAAATTTACGGGTTATGGCGAAAGGCGGACAGGTCATCCGATCGCGACCGCAAAGCGCGTCACAGCGGCGATGACATTCGTCATGCGCGCGATGGTGACAACAGGACAGGTAGCTGCGCGCGTGCGCGGACAGGTTCGATTCGTCGGCGTCGATGACGTTGCCGAAGCGACGCGCATCGCATCGTGCGCGCCAGTTCAGCTGTCCTTTGGGGTGGTGAAGGCGCGCGGCGTGCGTTCATGCCGATGAACTCCTCACTGCGCGTCGCTAGCGCGCATTCGCTCGAGGCATCGCATCGGCGCGAGTTCTTGCCGGGATCGAAACCTGTCCGGATACTTGGCGAAAAATTGCGTGGATGCGCAAGCGCTGCCTGCGCAGGCGCGCGAACAACGCAGGCGAAGCGGCACTGGGCGAATCTTCCGGATTGCGCGCGGATTGCGCGTCGGTTCGCGCGGCCGATTCGTCCGCGGCTTGCGTGGCATCGGAATTCGCGCAAGGTTTGTCCGGCTTTTCGCGCGAATTGGCCGAGCGTGGCGGATTGTTGACGTCGCGGCGGCCTTGGCTTCGCTCCGGCACGCGCGCGATTTTTCCTGGCGCGATGCTTCGGTCGCCGCGCAGGGATCGAAGCCGGCGGCCGCGAAGTGCGTTCCCCGTCGGCGTACGCCGCGCGTCGCCGCGCTACTGCCGCCGTTCCACGCCGATGGTGAAGCCGCGTCCCGCGCCCGGCTCGTAGAAGCGCGCGTTGCTTTCGTTGACGATCACCGAGCCGACATAGTCGCGGTCGAACAGATTGTCGGCGCGCGCGAACCCGCGCCAGCCGCGCGGCCCGCGCCATTGCAGGCGCAGCGCGAGTTGGGCGTAGCCCGGCGCGCGTTCGCTGTTGAGATCGTCGACCGCGACGGCGCTGTTGGCGCGCAGTTCCAGCGCGGCGCCGAACCGCGCGTGCGCGCTGTCCCAGGCGAGTTCGGCGTAGCCGTTGGCGCGCGCGACGCCCGGCACCCGGTTGCCCGAGGCGATGCTGCGCGGGCCGGCGGCGGTGTTGTAGGAGAACGGGCTGGCGAAGCGCGCGCGGGTCCAGTTGAACGAAGCCAGATAGCTCCAGTGCGGACCCCAGCGCCCGTCGACGCCGAGTTCCAGGCCGCTGCGGCGGGTGTCTCCGGCGTTGGTGAAGCTGGCGCGTCCGCCGCTGCTGGTCGCCGGCACGATCTCCTCGCGGCCGTCGATGCGGTACGCCGTCGCGCTGAAGCGGCCCCAGCGCGGACGCCAGCGCAGGCCGATCTCGGCGCTGGCGTAGCGCGCGGCGCGCAGGTCGCGATTGAAGCCGGAGCGATTGTCGGGGCCGTAGGCCAGTTCGGTCACCGTCGGCGTCTCGAAGCCGTTGCCGAGGCTGGCGAACAGTTCGCCGTTGGCGAAGGCGCGGGCGAGGCCGAGCGAGAACGTGGTGTTGCGGTAATCCAGGCGGCCGCCGTCGTCGCCGTTGCCCGCGGCTTGGTAACGATCGTCGGAGGAGAACCGGGTGCGCGCATGGCGCAGCGCGGCCAGCGTCTTCCAGCGTTCGCCCAGGCTGCGGTCGGCGACCGCGTACGCCTCGATGCTGCGCACCCGGTTGTCTTCGTCGCGGCGCAGGCGGCCGCGCACGCCCAGGCGCTGCGCGGCGCCGATGCCGGCGAAGTTCTCGTAGCCCTTGCGCGCTTCGTCGAGCCGGCCCAGTTCCAGGCCCAGCAGCAGCGAGCCCGAAGCGCCGCGCCAGCGATGGCCCAGGTCGATCCCGGTGCTGGCGCGGCCGACGTCGACCACGCCGCCGGCGCTGGTGGGCGCGCGCTGCGCGGCGACGGGGACGGCGAGGAACTGGACGATGTCGCGCTGGATGGCGTATGCGCCGATCCAGTACGAACGGTCCGGCGCGTACGCCGCCTCCCAGCGCGCGCCGGCCTGCAGGTTGCCGATGCGCTTGCGGGTATCGAAGGCGAGCGCGGCCGGGTCGGTGCCGCGCGGCGTGCGGCGCAGCCGTTCGCGGTCCAGGCCGAGCGGATCGTCGGTGTAGGGCTGGTCCAGCGCGGCGAGCACCAGCCGCAGGCTGTGGTCCCGATCCGGCGTCCAGCGCGCGACGGCGTTGAGTTGGGTGCGTTCGGCGGCGCTGTGCGTCCGCTCGCCGCCGCTAACGAAATGGCTGGCCTGCGCGCGCCAGCGCCAGTCGCCGTCGCCGCCGGCCAGGCCGGCCTCGGCGCGGTGGCTGGCGTGGCTGCCGACCCAGGCCGAGGCTTGCGCGCCATCGTCGCCGTCCAGCGCGGTTTCGGCCAGGATCGCGCCGCCGGCGGCGTTTCCGTACTGCAACGCCAACGGACCGCGCAGCACTTCGATCCGCTCCAGCGAGCCGATCGGAAACGAAGACGCCTGGCCTTGTCCGTCCAACGCCGTGGCGGGGATGCCGTCGACGACCAGCCTGATGCCGCGGATGCCGAAGGTCGAGCGCGCGCCATAGCCGCGGCTCTGGATCTGCAGGTCCTGGGCGTAGTTCTGCCGGTCCAGCACGCTTACGCCCGGCACCCGCACCAACGATTCGGCCAGGCTCACCTGGCGCTGGCCGTCGCGCAGCGCGTCGCCGGCGACGATGGCGGCCGAACCCGGAAATCCCGACAGCGCCCGCGGTTCGCCGAACACGCGCACGCTGTCGAGCTGGGTCGGCGGCTCGGCCGGCGCCGCGGCCGCGGCGGCCGGCATGCACGCCGCCAGCGCCGCGTACAGCGAGGCCAGACGGGGGCGGCGGAGTCGGTGCGTGGTCATGTCGTCGTGGGCGGTGCGGTGGAGCGAACGACGATAGCGCGTCGGCGTCGATGCGCGGTAGCCGCAATGCCGACGCAAATACCGGCCCGCGCGCGCGCGGCCGCCGGCGCAGCGCGTTGCGTACCGATGCGATCGCGCGCTGCGTCGCGCAGGCAGCGGATCGGAGCGTTGTGGCGTGCCTGCGCCGTGCGCGCAGCGGACGCGCGCAACCGCCGCGGCTTCACGCCCGCGCGCCGCCGGCGTTCCTTGCCGACAGACCCCGATCGCGGAGGACCGGCGCATGTGCATGTGGATCATGGTGGGACTGGACGAGTGGATCGTCGTCGACGGACGGCGCAAGCGCGAAGAGTGGCCGGTGCAGCCGCCGTTGGCCGAGCCGGTGGAGGCTTGCCTGGCCACCCGCGGGCTCAGCGGCTGCGTCGGCGTGGCGCTGAGCTGGAGCAGCGGCCACATCGGGCTGGCGCACGTGTTTTCCGGCTGCACCGACGGCCAGGGCCTGCCGCCGGGGCCGGACACCTGGAACGGCCCCGGCGGTTACCTGGAGCGGTTGAACCATGCCCTGGACGCGAGCCAGGCGGCGATCCCCGGCGCGGCCGAGGATCGCTATCGCGACGCGATGCTGATCTATTCCGAACCGACGCCCACCCGCACCGTCGAGCTGTTGCAGCAGTGGCTGCGCAGCAAGGGGTTCAGCGTCTCGCCCGATGCCGGCCAGGGCGGCCGCGACGTGATCGCCGGGCGCGACGAAGACGAAGAGATGAGCGTGATCGGCGACGGCCGGCATGCGCAGTATTTGATTTCCTCCGACCTGCGCTACGGCCTGCACGGGCAGATGACGGTATGCGAGGCCTTGTCGCAGCGCGCGCACCCGGCGGATCGCTGAGCCGACGCATCGGCCGCCGCGGGATCGGCAGCGCCGTCGCGGCCGCCGGGGCGGCGCGGGCGGCGCAGCGGTCTTTGTCGTGTCGCGACTGCGGGCCGCGATGCCGATCCAGGCGCATGCGCGTGCCGACCCTCGCGGCGCCTCGTTCGAGGTTTTCCGGCCCGTTCGCGCTCGCCCGCCGCAGGCCGCCGGCGCGTCCGCCAACCGTATACGCCGGCTCGCGGCGGTCGCGTCCGGCTCCCGCGGCCACGCGCCGCCGCGCGTTCCATGTTGCGACGCGACAATAAAAACGGCCGGGAAAACGCTTTTTCCATGACTGCGATTCCAGTTTTGTCCCGGTAATTGACAGCGCTGTCATGCGCGTGCCAAATCGCCCCCCAGCAGTCCAGGGGCGGGCAGACCCGCCCGCCTACGCATCGTGAGAGATCCTGGGGAGGAATTTCGATGAAGCAAACGCGTAGCGCCTCGCGGCGCTCGGTATTGACGTCCGCAATGCTGCTGGCGCTGGGCCAGCCGGTCTACGCGCAGAGCGCCGCGCCCGCGGACGGGGGCGACGGCCAGGCGCAAGCGCCCGCCGCCGCGGCCGCGCAAAGCCGCCCCGGCGCCGCCGCCGACGCGCGCACGCTGGACACCGTCGTGGTCACCGGCATCAAGGGCAGCCTGACCTCGTCGATGAACCTCAAGCGCGACGCCGAGGGCATCGTCGACGGCATCGTCGCCGAGGACATCGGCAAGTTCCCCGACACCAACCTGGCCGAGGCGCTGCAGCGCATCAGCGGCGTGTCGATCGACCGCAACGCCGGCGAAGGCTCGCGCGTGACCGTGCGCGGCGTCGGCCCCGACTTCAACATGGTCCTGCTCAACGGCCGGCAGATGCCGACCTCGACCGGCAGCCGCGCGTTCGAGTTCAGCGACCTGGCCGCCGAATCGATCTCCGCGGTCGAGGTCTACAAGACCAGCCGCGCCAGCACGCCCGCCGGCGGCATCGGCGCGACGATCAACATCAAGACCGCGCGTCCGCTCGACAATCCCGGGCTGCACGCCAACGTCGGCGTCAAGGGCATCTGGGACACCTCCGACGACGACCTGCCGGGCGATCTGAAGGGGGATTCGGTCACGCCCGACGCCTCGGGCATCTTCAGCGCGACCTCGGCCGACGGCCGCTTCGGCATCGGCCTGAGCGCCAACTACCTCAAGCGCGAATCCGGCTCGGCCTCGGCGTTCGTCGCTTCCGGCAACGGCTGGCGGCCGTTCATCGACACTCCGCTGGCCAGCGGCGAAGGCTCGGGCTCGGCGCTGCCGCTGCCGGGCCAGCCGGGCTCGGGGAACATCACCGACCGGCCCGGCCCGAACGACGTCTATTCGATGCCGCAGAGCCTGGGCTACAGCGTCAACTCGGTCAAACGCGAGCGCATCAACGGCCAGCTGACCCTGCAGTGGGCGCCGACCGACAACCTCACCACCACGCTCGACTACACCTATTCGCAGAACAAGATCGAGCAGATGCGCCACGACATGTCGGTGTGGCTCAACTTCACCCCGGGCGTGAGTTCGTGGACGAAGGGATCGGGCTCATCGCCGCTGGTCTACGACGAGCGCTACAACGGCCTGTCCGACTTCGCCAACGGCGCCGGCAAGAGCGCGATCAAGCGCGAGAACAAGTCGGTCGGCCTCAACGTCGACTGGCGGGTGAGCGACGACTTCAAGCTCAACTTCGACTACCACCGCTCCACCGCCGATTCCTCGCCCGACAGCCCCTACGGCTCCAGCAACACCCTGGCCAGCGCCGGCTTCTTCCGCGCCGGCAACACCATCGACTTCAGCCGCGACTTCCCGGTGCTGACCCTGCACCTGCCCAACGGCATGAGCGCGATCGACCCGGCGCAGATGCTGGTGACCGGCTCGGTGTTCCGCAACGAGCGCGAGCGCGCGCAGATCGAGCAGTTCCAGGCCAGCGGCGAATACCAGTTCCAGGACTACTCCAAGCTCAACTTCGGCGTCGGCTCGACCGACTACAAGAACCGCTCGGCCTTCACCCACGTCCAGCTCGACACCTGGGGCGGCGCCACCAGCCCGAACGACTATCCCGATTCGGTCTGGCAGCTCGCGCACATGGGCGACTACTTCCGCGGCGTCGGCGGCGCCAACGATCCGCGCTTCACCGATGCGTTCTTCGTGTTCGACTTCGACCGCGTGCGCCAGTTGGCCGAGGACGCCTGGGTCGCCAGCGGCAAGGGCGTGCGCGACGACTACCGCGCCTCGTTCGACTACACCGGCGCGCCGGTGCCCGGCAGCGCCGCCAACCGCACGGTCGGCGACAGCCGCGTGCGCGAGGAGTCGCGCAGCTTCTACGTGCAGTGGAGCAACACCTTCGACTGGAAGCTGCCGGTGCACGTGGCCGGCGGCGTGCGCTACGAGCGCACCAAGGTCAAGGCCTCGGCGCTGCAGCCGGCGCCGGTCGGCATCGACTGGATCGCCGCCAACGAGTTCGTCATCCGCTACGCCGGCTCGCAGTTCCGCGAGCTCGACGGCGACTACAAGTATTGGCTGCCGAGCCTGGACGTGGCCATCGACCTCAACGACAGCATGAAGCTGCGCGCCAGCTACGGCGAGTCGATCGGCCGGCCGAACTGGGGCAAGCTCAACCCGGCGCTGAGCGTCGGCGGCCAGGCGCGCTTCGACGGCGGCGGCGGCAGCGCGGGCAATCCGGCGCTCAAGCCGCTGGAGTCGCGCAACTTCGACCTGTCCTATGAGTGGTATTACGGCGAATCGAGCTATCTGTCGGTCGGCTACTTCCGCAAGAAGATCGACAACTTCATCGCCGACCAGGTCAGCCGGCAGACGCCGTACCCGGACCTGCACACCCCGTCCGGCGGCAACTACTGGAACCAGGCCCTCGCCGCCGGCGGCTGCGCCAGCACCGACCGGCCATGCATCCGCAACTACATCCTCAACACCTACAACGGCCAGCCCGGCGTGGTGAAGACCGGGGTGGACTCCAACGGCTTCGCCACCGGCAGCATCAGCGGCCTGCCCGGCGATCCGGTGCTGGCGTTCAACGTCACCCAGCCGGTCAACAACCGCGCCGATACGCTCGACGGCTGGGAGTTCAACGTCCAGCACGTGTTCGGCCAGTCCGGCTTCGGCCTCTCGGCCAACTACACCATCGTCGACTCGGGCCTGACCTACAGGAACGGCAGCCTGGGCACCCAGTTCGCGATGACCGGGCTCAGCGATTCGGCCAACCTGGTGGCGTTCTACGAAAAGGGGCCGTGGCAGGCGCGCGCGGCCTACAACTGGCGCGACCAGTTCCTGACCGACCTGGGCGACGGCAAGGGCGCCAACCCGATCTACGTCGAGGCGTACGGGCAGCTGGACATGAACGTCAGCTACGCGGTGTCCGACAACCTGGTGCTGACCCTGGAAGGCATCAACGTGACCGACGAGACCATGCGCACGCGCGGCCGCAACAAGCGCCAGCTGTACTCGTTCGACCAGTACGGGCCGCGCTACATGTTCGGGGTGCGCTACAAGTTCTGACCGCGGCGCCCGTGCGTCCTGCGCCGCGGCGCAGGGCGCGCGCGGGCCTGCCGGAACCCGGCCGCAGGCCGCGCCCGCCGCGCCGCCTGCGTCCGTACCGACCACGGAAACCGCGATGTCCCGAACCGTACTGCTCAACAACCTCGAGCACCACGACCTGCGCGTGCTCGCCGCGCGCGGCGCCCGCTACGGCGATGGCGAAATGCTGGCGCCGACCTTCTTCGGCGAGTTCCGCGAATTGCAGGCGCACTATCCGATCGTGTTCCAGAAGACCGCCGACGGCGGATTCCGCTCGGTCGCGCTGCTGGGCCTGCGGCCGCACGAGAACCTGTTCCTGGAGCCGGCGGCCGGGGCGGCGGACGGCGAGCGCTGGGACGCGCATTACCGGCCGATGGCGATCGAGCGGCTGCCGTTCCTGATCGGCATCGCCGACGAGGAACCGATGGTGCATATCGACCTCGACCATCCGCGCGTGATCCGCGGCGGCGAGCAGGGCGAGGCGCTGTTCCTCGAACACGGCGGCAGCAGCGCGTTCCTGCAGCACGTCGCCTCGTTGCTGCGCGCGCTGCACGACGGCCTGGGCGCGGACGCCGGTTTCATCGCCGCGCTGCGGCGCCACGAACTGCTGGAACCCTTCGCCCTGGACATCCGCCTGGACGAGCGCAGCCAGCACCGCCTGAGCGGATTCCACACCATCGACGAGCGCAGGCTCGGCGCGCTCGACGGCGCCGCGCTGCAGGCGCTGTCGCAGGCCGGCTACCTGCAGGCGGCGTACATGGCGCTGGCCTCGCTGTCGCGCCTGCGCGAGCTGATCGAACGCCTGAGCCGCCGCCATGCCGCCGGCCGTTGACGCAATCGAGGAACTGCACGGCATCGATGCGGCGGCGCTGCCGCAGGAACTGCTGCAGCCGACCCGGCCGTATGTGCTGCGCGGCCTGGCCGCGCACTGGCCGCTGACGCAGGCCGGCGCATCGGCGCAGGCCGGCGCCGACTATCTCAAGCGGTTCGCCAGCGACGCGCCGGTCACCGTCAGCGTGGCGCCGCCGCAGGCCGACGGCAGCATCGGCTATCGGCCGGACCTGCTCGGCTTCGGCTTCGCCCAGCAGAAGGCGCCGCTGGCGGCGGTGCTGGACGCCTTGCTGCACCATGCCGCCGACCCGGCGCCGCCGACGATCTACGTCGGTTCGACCACGATCGACACCTGGCTGCCGGGCCTGCGCGAGCGCAACGACCTGGGGTTCGGCGCGCTGCAACCGCTGGCCAGCATCTGGATCGGCAACCGCACCCGCATCCCCGCGCACCAGGACGTGCCCGACAACATCGCCTGCGTGGTCGCCGGGCGCCGGCGGGTGACGCTGTTGCCGCCGGAGCAGTTGCGCAATCTCTACATCGGCCCGCTCGACCGCACCCCGGCCGGGCAGGCGGTCAGCCTGGTGGACTTCGCCGCGCCCGACCACGAACGCTATCCGGCCTTCGCCGAAGCCATGCGCCACGCGCGCAGCGCCGAACTCGGACCCGGCGACGCGGTGCTGATCCCGAGCATGTGGTGGCACCACATGCAGGCGCTGGACAGTTTCAACGTGCTGGTCAACTACTGGTGGCGGCAGTCGCCGCGCTGGATGGACACGCCGATGAACGCGTTGCTGCACGCGATCCTGAGCGTGCGCGACCTGCCGCCGGCGCAGCGCGAGATCTGGCGCGAGACGTTCCGCCATTACGTCTTCGACGCCGACGCGCAAACCTCGGCGCACATTCCCGAAGCCATGCGCGGCGCGCTCGCGCCGTTGGACGAAGCGCGCGCGAGAGAGCTGCGCGCGCGCCTGCTGCAAGGCCTGAACCGTTGAGGATCGCCATGCGCGACACGCTCGAATCCGCTGCCGGCCGCCGTGGCCGGCGCACGCTCGCGGCCGCGGGCCTGGCCGCGCTGGCAGCCGCGCTGGCGCTGGCGCCGCGGCCGGGCCAGGCCGAAGGCTTCCTGCGCGCCGACGGCAAACGGATCGTCGACGAACGCGGGCGCACGGTGATCCTGCGCGGCGTCGGCCTCGGCGGCTGGATGCTGCAGGAAGGCTACATGCTCGGCCTCACCGGCCCCGGTACCCAGCATGCGATCCGCGCCCGCGTCGCCGACCTGATCGGCGAGGACGACACCCGGGCGTTCTATCGCGCGTGGCTGGACAACTACGTCGCCAAGGACGACATCGACGCGCTCGCGGCCTGGGGCTTCAACTCGGTGCGGCTGCCGATGCACTACGCGTTGTACACGCTGCCGCTGGCGCAAGAACCGGTGCGCGGCGAGCACACCTGGCTGGAGGACGGTTTCCGCCGCACCGACGATCTGATCGCCTGGGCCAAGGCCAACGGGATGTACGTGATCCTCGACCTGCACGCGGCGCCGGGCGGGCAGGGCAACGATCTCAACATCTCCGACCGCGACCCGGCGCAGCCTTCGCTGTGGGACGATGCCGGCAACCGCGACAAGCTGGTCGCGCTGTGGCGCAAGCTGGCGCAGCGCTACCGCGACGAGCCCGCGGTCGCCGGCTACGACATCATCAACGAGCCCAACTGGGGCTTCGCCGACGCCGGCGACCGCAACGGCTGCAAGGAGACCGGCAACGCGCCGCTGCGCGAGCTGCTGGTGCGCACGACCGCGGCGATCCGCGAGGTCGACGCGCGCCATATCGTCTTCATCGAAGGCAATTGCTGGGGCAACAACTACCGCGGCGTGCTCGACGCCGGGCTGTGGGACGACAACCTGGTGCTGAGCTTCCACAAGTACTGGAACGGCACCGGCCGCGACAGCATCCGCGAGCACCTGGACCTGCGCGAGCGCTGGAACCTGCCGCTGTGGCTGGGCGAGACCGGCGAGAACTCCAACGACTGGTTCGCCCGTACCGTGGAAACGCTGGAGGGCGAGGGCATCGGCTGGGCCAACTGGCCGGTGAAGAAGCTGCGCTACAACAATCCGCTGCAGGTGATCGCCAATCCCGGCTATGCGCAGGTGTTGGCGTACTGGGAGGGCCAGGGCCCGCGCCCGAGCCGCGAACAGGCGCGCGCGGCCTTGCTGGGCCTGGCCGGGCGCGACGTGCGGCTGGAGCACAACGCGCGCCGCGCCGACGTGGTCGACGCCTGGCTGCGCGCGCCGCGCGACGACCGCAGCCTGCCGTTCAAGCCGCACCGCATCGGCCGCGACGGCGGCGAACTGGCGGCGGTCGACTTCGACCTGGGCCGCAACGGCGTGGCGTATTTCTCGCGCAAACCGGCCAACGAGAGCGGCGAGCCCAACACCGGCTGGAACCCGTCGCAGCGTTATCGCAACGACGGCGTCGCCCTGGCCGGAGAGGGCGCGCAGTTGCGGGTGGCGGCGCTGCAGCCGGGCGAATGGCTCAAGTACAGCGTCCAGGCCGACGCCGCCGGAACCTATCGGCTGAGCTGGCGCGGCGGCGCCGGCGAGATCCGCGTCCGCCTCAACGGCGAGCCCCTCGCGCCGACCGCGGCGGACCGGCCGCAGCCGGCGACGCTGCTGCGCGGGCGCAATACGCTGGTGCTCGAGGCGGTGTCGGGCGCGCCGGATGTGTTGGCGCTGCGGTTCGCGCCCGTGCCCGCGCCCACGTCGGCGAAGCAGCGCTGATGCGGGTGCTGGTCAGCGACATCGGCGGCACCAACGCGCGTTTCGCGATGGCCGAACTGGCGCGCGGCGAACGGCTGCTGCGCGACAGCGTGCGCGAGTACCCGGCCGCCGGCTTCGCCAGCGCCGCCGACGCCGCGCGCCATTTCCTCGACGAACTCGGCGAACGCGCCGACGCGGCGGTGTTCGCGGTGGCCGGGCGGGTGCGCCGCGAGGAAGCGCGCATCACCAACCATCCTTGGCAGATCCGTGCGCCGGAGATCGGCTCGGCGCTGGGCACGCCGCGGGTCGCGCTGATCAACGACTTCGCCGCGCAGGCCATGGCGATCTCGCGCCTGGGCGCGGACGACGTGGTCGCGGTCGGCGCGGTCGGCTGGCCCGGCTTCGACATGGGCGCAGCGCAGACCTATGCGGTGATCGGCCCCGGCACCGGCCTGGGCGTGGGCGGCCTGCTGGTGCGCAACGGCCGCTGCTTCGCGCTGGAGACCGAAGGCGGCCACGCCGGTTTCGCGCCGTCGCGGCCGCGCGACATGCAGGTGCTGGAATGCCTGATGCGGCGCTTCGGCCGGGTTTCGTGCGAGCGGCTGGTGTCCGGGCCGGGACTGGCGAACCTGTATGCGGCGGTGTGCGAGATCGAAGGCGTCGCCGCGCAGGCGTGGTCGCCGGCGCAGATCAACGCCCAGGCCGCGGCCGGCGACGCGCGCTGCGCGCGCGCGGTGGAGCTGTTCTGCGCCGCGTTCGGCTCGATGGCCGGCGACCTGGTGCTGACCCTCGGCGCCTGGGACGGGGTGTTCCTCGCCGGCGGCGTCGTGCCCAAGCTGCTGGGCGCGCTGCAGCGCGACAGCTTTCGCGCCGCGTTCGAGGCCAAGGGCCGGTTCGCGCCGGCGATGGCCGAAGTGCCGGCGCTGGCGGTGGTGCATGCGTGCTCGGGTCTGCTCGGCGCGGCCGCGCACGCGGCGGAGACCTACGACAGCGCATTGGCGGTCTGACCGCGCCGGACCAGGAAACCGGCCGTCGCGACGGCCGGTTTCCCGCGCCGATGCCGATGCGGATACGCCGTTGCGGGCTCGCCTGCAACGCGCGCGGATCAGCGCTTATCGGCTATCGGCTCGCCTCGGCGAAAACATCGCCGGCGCGATCAACCGCCGGCCGTTACGAAGTGGCAGTACTCGACGACGCTGGTGTTGCCGCCGGACATCCAGCTCTGCAACTGCGCGTCGCAGTACTCCTGGGTCGAGGCGACGATGTCGGCGTACTTCCAGGTCAGGCGGCGGCCGTCGGGCGCGGTGTGCGGAGACAGGTACTTCACCTTCGCCTGCCAGGTGCCGAAGGGCTGCGGCGGCTGCGGCTGGGTGCCGATGCCGCCCGGCGGCGCGGCGACGGCGGCGCCGGCCAGGGCCAGGCCCAGTACGAGGGTGGCGAGGGATGCGGGCAACACGGTCGTCAATGACTTCTTCATGGATGCTCCTGTGTGCGTGTGGCGATGGTCGGGCAGCGCGGTCGCTGCTCCGGCGGCGAAGCGGCGCGGGCGCCGGATCGCGCGCATCCAAGTCGAACGCATTGCGGCGCCGCGTTGGACAGGCCGGGCCGGGGTTTCGGATGGACGCGCGCGCGCGGCGTACGAACGGAGCCGGCGGCGTCGTCGCCGCGCCGCCGCGGGCCGGGCGCAAGCGCGCGCGGCGACCGGTTTGTGCGGTTCGGCCGCGCGGGACGTCGAGCGGAACGTCGGGCGGCGCGGCGCGCCGCCGGCGCGCTGGCCCGGCTCAGGCCAAGGCGATCGCCCGTCCGGCCACATGCACCTCGACCACGCGCAATTGCGCGTCCAGCACCACCAGGTCGGCGCGGGCGCCCGGTTCGAGCCGGCCGCGGTCGGACAGGCCGAGGTAGTCGGCCGGGAAGGTGGAAACCCGATGGGCGGCGTCGGCCAGGTCCAGCCCGACCTCGACCAGGTTGCGCAGCGCCTGGTCCATGGTCAGCGCGCTGCCGGCCAGCGAGCCGCTGGCCAGGCGCACGCAGCCCAGGCACTTGTGCACGCGCTGCGAGCCCAGCGCGTACTCGCCGTCGGGCATGCCGGTGGCGGCGGTGGCGTCGGTGACCGCGTACAGGCGCGGGATCGCGCGCAGGGCCAGGCGGATCGCGCCGGGGTGCACGTGCTGCAGGTCGGGGATCAGCTCGGCGTATTCGGCGTGGGCGAGCGCGGCCGCGGCGATGCCGGGCTTGTAGTGATCCACCCCGGTCATGCCGTTGAACAGGTGGGTGAAGCCGGACGCGCCGGCGCGCAGCGCGGCCAACCCTTCCTCGTAAGTGCCGGCGCTGTGGCCGACCTGCACGCGGATGCCGAGCGCGCACAGCGCCGGGATCAGTTCGGTGTGGCGGCCGATCTCCGGCGCCAGGGTCAGCACCCGGATCGGCGCCAGCGCGTGCAGGCGCCGCACCGAATCGAGCGTGGCCTCCACCGTCAGCGGCGGTTGCGCGCCGAGCCGGTGCGGGCTGATGAAGGGGCCTTCCAGATGCACGCCGAGGATCTGCGCCGCGTCCGGATCGGGCGCGGCCATCGCCGCGGCCAGCCCATGCAGGGCGTGGACGATGTCGTCCTCGGCGGCGGTCATGGTGGTGCCGAGCAGGGCGGTGGTGCCGTAGCGGACGTGGGCGCGGGCGATGGTGCGCGCGACATCGAAGCCCTGCATCAGGTCGACGCCGGCGGCGCCGTGCACGTGCAGGTCGATGAAGCCGGGCAGGACGATGCGCTCCTCGTCGCCGCCCGCGCCGCCGGCGTCCTCGATGCTGCGCACGTGCGTGTCGAAGCCGATGCGCCCGCGGCGCCAGCCGGCGGGGGTGAGGATGCGGCCGTGCAAGGTACGAAGTCCGCTCACGCCAGCGGCTCGGCGATGATCACCTCGATGCCCAGCCGCAGCAGCCCCTCGCGGTAGCGCTCGTCGATGCCGGCGTCGGTGATGATGGCGTGGACCTGGTCGAGCCGGGCGATGCGGTGCAGGCTGACCCGGCCGAACTTGGAGGCGTCGGTCAGCACCACGATCCGGCGCGCGTGCTCGACCATGCGGTGGTTGAGGCGGGCTTCGGCTTCGTCGTGGGTGGTCAGGCCGAACTGCAGGTCCAGGCCGTCCACGCCGAGGAACAAGGTATCGAAGCTGTAGGCGTTGAGGCTGGCCTCGGCCTGACTGCCCTGCAGCGACAGCGACTGCTTGCGCAGCAGGCCGCCGCTGAGCAGCACGTCAACGCCGGGCGCGTTGGCCAGCTCCCAGGCGATGTTGAGGCCGTTGGTCATCACCGTGACGTCGCGGTGGCCGCGCAGGTGGCGGGCCAGGGTCATGGTGGTGGAGCCCGAGTCGATGATGATGTTGTCGCCGGCCTGCACCAACTGCGCGGCGCGCGCGCCGATGCGTTCCTTCAGCGGCAGGTTCAGCGCGTCCTTCTCATGGATGTCCTGCTCCTGCGGCGGCGTGCGCACCAGGGTGGCGCCACCGTGGGTGCGGGTGGCCAAGCCCTGCGATTCGATGTGGCTGAGGTCGGCGCGGATGGTCACCGCCGAGACCTCGAAGCGCTCGACCAGTTCGGCGACCTGGACCGAGCCTTGTTCGATCAGGCACTGCAGGATCTGCTGCCGGCGGGAGCGGGTATTGCGCGTGGCCATCGTCGGGTCCGCGGGGAAAACCGAAGATTAGCCGTTCGCCGCGGCGGCCGCGCGGCCGGCGGCCGTGCGCGCGCCGGCCGCGTTCGCCGAACAGGCGCGCGCGTACTCGTCCAGGCACAGGCCGATGCGATGGCGGACCAGCGCCTCGGGGCGGTTGGCCAGCGCGCCGGCGCGCACCGCGCGGTACTGCTCGGGCAGGTGCTGGCTGAGCAGGAACAGCGGCGGCGCGTGCGCGCGCAGGTTGTCGAACAGGCGCTGCACCGCCGCGACCAGGGCCGGCTCGCCCCAGTAGTAGCGGCAGCGGTCGCTAAGCGCGTAGGCGCGCAGCCGGCGCAGTTCGTCGTCGTCGCCGTGGTAGTGCTGCTGCCAGTGCTTGGGGTGTTCGAGCATGCAGCGCTCCAGCGTCTGCGGCAGGTCCGAGCGCTGCGCCGGCGGCAGCAGCTCGGCCTCGATCGCGGCCAGCGCGAACAGCGCCTCGCGGTAGGCGAAGGTCGCCGCCGGGCCGACCTTGAGGATGGCGAAGTGGTCGCGCACCAGCGCGTGCAGGCCGTCCTCGCGCTGGTAGTCGGTGGAATGCGCCTCGAACACGATGCGCGGCTGGCGTTCGAGGAAATCGGCCAGGGCGCGGGCGGCGTCGGGGTCGTAGTCGTGCACGCTGCTGTGGTCGAAGTCCACGCCCGGCTGCACCACCATCGCGATCACCCGCTCCCAGGCCGCGGCCAGGTCGGGCGCGGCGAAGGCCTCGCGGTGGATCGCCAGGGTCTGCTCGGCCGCCTGCGGCGTGGTCACCTGCAGGCCGCCGGCCAGCGAGGCTTCGCCGCCGGGCACCGGCACTTCGGTGCCGATCACGTACACCGGCGGCGGCAGGCCGTGCGCGGCGGCGGTGCGCTCGGCGATGCGCGCCAGTTCGGCCGAGCGCGCGGCGACGGTGGCGTCGGGCAGCGGGGTGGGGTCGTCGGCGCAGGACATGCTGCAATCGAGGTGGATCTTGTGGAAGCCGGCGGCGACGTAGGCCTCGATCAGCACCCGCGCGTTCGCCATCGCCTCGTCGGCCGGGCGCTTCTGCCAGGCGTTGGGGCCCAGATGATCGCCGCCGAGCACCAGCCGCTCGATCGGGAAATTCTCTTCGCTCGCCAGCGCGCGCACGTAGTCGCGGTACTGCGGCGGGGTCATGCCGGTGTAGCCGCCGAACTGGTCGACCTGGTTGGAGGTGGCTTCGATCAGCAGCACGGTGCCGTGGCGGCCGGCCACGTCCATCGCCGCGCGCAGCACCAGTTCGTTGCTGCAGCACACGCTGTACAGGCCGACGTTGCGGCCCTGGCGGTGGGAGGCGATCAGCGATTGCACGGGCGACATGGCGGACTCCGGAACTTGGATGGAACGGGCAGGGCGTGGCGGGTCAGGACAGCGCGAGCAAGGCGGCGCCGCGCGCGCCGCCGGCATCGCCGAAGCGCGGCGGCACGATCGGCGGCACCTGCACGCCCTTGAACAGGTGCGCGGCGACCGCGGCCGGCAGCGCGTCGTACAGCGGCGCGTGCTGCGACAGGCCGCCGCCGAGCACGATCACGTGCGGGTCCAGCGCCAGTACCAGCGCGGCCAGGCCGTGGCCGAGCAGATCCAGGTGCACGGCGCGCGCTTCTCGGGCGCGCGCGTCGCCGGCGTCGGCGTCGGCGAACACCGCGCCGGCGTCGGCGGCCTGGGCGCCGAAGTGGCGGTACAGCGCGACCAGGCCGCTGCCGGAGACATAGCGCTCCAGGCAGCCGCGCAGGCCGCAGGCGCAGTCCAGCAGCGGCAGGTTGTGGCGTTGCAACAGGTGCGCCGGCACGCTCCAGTGGCCCCATTCGCCGGCGATGCCGTTGAAGCCGGACACCAGCCGGCCGTGCAGGCAATAGCCGCCGCCCGCGCCGGTGCCGAGGATCGCGCCGAACATGCTCGGATAGCCGTCGGCGGCGCCGCCGTGCGCTTCGGACAAGGCGAAGCATTGCAGGTCGTTGCCGAAACGCAGCGGCCGGCGCAGCCGCGCCTGCAGGTCCGCGGCGACTTTGCGGCCGGTCAGCGCCGGCACGTTGGCGCTGAGCTGCAGCCCGCTGCGGCGGTCGCGCACGCCGGGCAGGGCGATGCCGACCGCGGCGCCGGACCGCACCCGCCCGGCCTCGGCCAGCTCGGCGTCGGCCTCGGCCACCAGGGTTTCCAGCGCGGCCAGGAAGCCGTCGTAGTCGCCCTGCGGGGTGGCGATGCGGCGGCGGTGCAGCACTTCCAGCGCGGCATCGCAGGCGACCAGTTCGATCTTGGTGCCGCCGATGTCGATGCCGTAGCCGACGGCGGCGCGTGCGGGTTCAGACATGAGGCTCAGCCCTGGTGGATGGTGACGCCCTTGACCACGCGGTTGACGGTGCCGTCCGGGAACGGATTGTCCGGGGTCAGGCCGAGCGCGGCCGAGCGCTGCAGGGCGAAGACCTGGGCGAAGGTCAGCCACACCGGCGCCAGCCAGCTGTCGTCCAGCGGCGGCGCGCGCAGGCTGTAGTCGTCGCCGCCGCCGATGTCCGAATGCGGGCCGATCGCCAGCACCTGCCCGGCCACGCCGTCGCGGCGCAGTTCGTCGAGCAGGTCATGCTCGTAGCGGCGCGCCAGCGCGTGGTTGCTGCGCATCACCACCACCAGGGTGGCGCCGTCGAGGGTCGACTTGGGGCCGTGGCGGAAGCCCAGCGGCGTGTTGGCCAGCGCCAGCACCTGGCCGGCGGTGAGTTCGAGCACTTTCAGCGCCGCCTCGCGCGCCAGCGCTTCCAGCGGGCCGCTGGCGAGATAGATCACGCGCTGGAACGGCCGCAGCGCCAGCGCGCCGGCGGCCTGGCTCCACTGGGCGAGGCCTTCGCGCGCCAGCGCGGCGGCCTGGCGCAGGTGCTCCAGGCGCTGCTCCCACGGCGCGGCGTCGAACACCGCCAGCGCCGCCAGCAGCATGCAGCTCAGGCTGCTGGTCATGGCGAAGGCGCGGTCGCAACTGGCCGCCGGCATCAGCAGGGTGCAGGTGTCCTCGCGGCCCTTGCCGCGGCGCGCCAGCTCGCCTTCGGGATTGCAGGTGATGTCGAGAAAGCGCGCATCGTCGACCTGGGCGCGCAGCAGTTCGACCGCGGCCACGCTCTCCGGGCTGGAGCCGCTGCGGCCGAACGACACCAGCAGGGTCGGGCGGTCGCGCTGCAGGTACAGCGCGGGATGGGTCAGCAGGCTGGTGGTGTGCACGGCGCGCACATCGGCCGGCCACTGCGCGTTGATGCGGTCGGCGACCATGTCGGCGATGAAGCCGGAACTGCCGGCGCCGGTGAACAGCACGCGCTGGCGCGGATCGTTGAGGCGGTCGCCGAGGAAGGCCTGCACGCGTTCGTGCGCCTGCGCCAGATCGGCGGCCAGCCGGTCCCACAGCGCCGGCTGCTGGGCGATCTCGGCGGCGGTGTCGGCTCCGCCCAGGCGCTGCCAGGCGGACGAGTCGGAAAGCGGAGTGACGTCCATGGATGATTCCTGTTGAGCGACGGCACGATCAGCGTTTTCTTTCGGAAAGTCAAATATCGAAAGCAAAACAAAAGAAATGGGCCGGATAGGCCTAGGCTGCGATCCCGTGAAGACAAAGCGAAAGATCGATGGAGTCGCGCTTTCGTTACGCGCTTAACAGGCGTTTTCACGATGTTTAGAAAGTATTGCATTGCACAAACTTTCGTTTTGAGTGAGAAATTCTTCCTTTTTACTTTCAATTTGTTGACAGCTTTCGAAACCCTGCCCTAGAGTCGGCCGCAACCGCTGTTGGTCGTCTGGTTTTCGGAATGCCCGTCGAACGGGCCTTGGGGGCAAGGTGGAATTCCGTGTGCGTGGTCCGCGTCTGTCGAGCGCGCTTTCTCCGAGCGCGGCTGCGGCGGGCGTTCGCCTGCCGGGCGCGCTGCTGCGCCGCGCGATCCTGGCCGCGCTGTGCGCCTGCGCGCTGCCGGCCGCGGCCGAACCGGTCGGCAACCTGCGCGCGGTGCGCGCCGGCGCCGGCGCGACCCCGAACTGGGAGCTGAGCACCGACAACGGCAGCGTGCTGCGCATCGAAGTGCTGGCCGACGACATCGTGCGGGTCCAGGCCGGGCGCGGCGGCAAGCTCAGCGGCGCCGGCGACAAGGCCGCGCCGATCGTGCTGGCGCAGCCGCCGGCGCAGGTCCGCGCCGCGCTGGAGGAAGACGCCGCCGAAGTGCGCGTGCGCACCGGCGCGCTGGTCCTGCACGTGCAGCGCCAGCCGCTGAAGCTGAGCCTGGAACGCATCGACGGCGAGCGCCGCACGCCGCTGTGGCAGGAACTGCAGCCGCTGGACCTGGACGCGAACCAGAGCGTGCAGGTGCTGTCCTCGCAGCCCGACGAAGCCTTCTACGGCGGCGGCCAGCAGAACGGCCGCTACCAGTTCAAGGGCCGCGAACTGGAGGTCTCGTACTCCGGCGGCTGGGAAGAGGGCGACCGCCCCAGCCCGGCGCCGATGCTGCTGAGCTCGCGCGGCTGGGGCGTGCTGCGCAACACCTGGAGCGACGGCAGCTACGACCTGCGCCAGGGCGACCAGGCCACGCTGCTGCACCGCGAGGACCGCTTCGACGCGTACTACTTCGTCGGCGAACTGCCGCGCCTGCTCGAACGCTACACCCGCCTGACCGGCCGCCCGGTGCTGCTGCCGCGCTGGGCGCTGTCGTACGGCGACGCCGATTGCTACAACGACGGCGACAACATTAAGAAGCCCGGCACCGTGCCCGAAGGCTGGCACGACGGCCCCACCGGCACCACGCCCGACGTGGTAGAGAGCGTCGCGCGCCAGTACCGCGAGCACGACATGCCCGGCGGCTGGATCCTGCCCAACGACGGCTACGGCTGCGGCTACAAGCAACTGCCCGAGACGGTGAAGGGGCTGGCGAAGTACGGCTTCCGCACCGGCCTGTGGACCGAGAACGGGGTCGACAAGATCGCCTGGGAAGTCGGCACCGCCGGCAGCCGCGTGCAGAAGCTCGACGTGGCCTGGACCGGCAAGGGCTACCAGTTCGCGCTCGACGCCAATCAATCCGCGTTCGACGGCATCCTCAAGAACTCCGACTCGCGCCCGTTCCTGTGGACGGTGATGGGCTGGGCCGGCATCCAGCGCTACGCGGTGGCCTGGACCGGCGACCAGAGCGCGAGTTGGGACTACATCCGCTGGCACGTGCCGACCCTGGTCGGCTCGGGCCTGTCGGGCATGGCCTACGCCACCGGCGACGTCGATGCGATCTTCGGCGGCAGCGCCGAGACCTACACCCGCGACCTGCAATGGAAAGCCTTCACCCCGGTGCTGATGGGCATGTCGGGCTGGTCGTCGAACGCGCGCAAGCATCCGTGGTGGTTCGACGAGCCCTACCGCAGCATCAACCGCGATTACCTGAAGTTGAAGATGCGGCTGACGCCGTACATGTACGGGCTGGTCCAGGAGGCCGCACACAGCGGCGCGCCGCCGGTGCGCGGGCTGATGTGGGATTACCCGCAAGACCCGCACGCGCGCGACGAAGCCTACAAGTACCAGTTCCTGCTCGGCCGCGACCTGCTGGTCGCGCCGGTGTACCGCAGCCAGGCCGCCAGCCGCGGCTGGCGGCGCGGCATCCATCTGCCGGCCGGGCGCTGGATCGACTACTGGGACGGCCGCGCGGTGCAGGCCGGCGCCGCCGGGCGCGAGCTGGATCGCCAGGTCGAACTGGCGACGCTGCCGGTGTTCGTGCGCGCCGGCGCGATCGTGCCGATGCACCCGGCGATGCTCTACGACGGCGAGAAGCCGCTCGACGAAATCAGCTTCGACCTGTATCCGCAGGGTGAGTCGCAATACGCGATGTACGAGGACGACGGCAACACCCGCCGTTACGAAAAAGGCGAGTCCAGCGTGCAGCAGGTGCGCATGAGCGCGCCGGCGGCCGGCAGCGGCCCGACCACGGTCTCGATCGACGCGGTGCGCGGTCAGTACCAGGGCCAGTTGCCGCAGCGCCGCTACGCGCTGCGCGTGCTCAGCCGGCAGGCGCCGCGCGCGGTGACGCTGGACGGCCGCGCGCTGCCGAAGCTGGCCGACGCCGCCGCCTTGCAGGCGGCGCCGCAGGGCTGGTACTTCGACGCCAACGACCGCAAGGGCAGCGTGCACGTGCGCAGCGCCGCGGTCGACATCCGCGCGCCGCTGCAGTTCGCGCTCGACATTCCGGTCGCCGCGGCGGCCGCCGACGACGCCTTCCCGGCCGCGCCGGCGCTGGGCCGCGCGCTGCCGGCCGACGGCCTGCTGGTGGTCAACCGTCCGGCCGAAGAACCCGGCCATGCCCTGGAAAACGCGTTCGACGACGACGCGAACACCTGGTTCCGCAGCGTGCGCAACCAGGCGGTGCGCACCGGCGCGCACGAATGGACGATCGGCTTCGGCGAACGCAAGCTGATCGACGGCATCGAACTGGCGCCGCGCAACGACAAGAACTGGAAGCACGGCCAGGTCCGCGATTACGAGGTCTACCTGGGCGACAGCAACGGCGAGTGGGGCGAACCGGTCGCGCGCGGCCGCCTGCAGCTCAAGCAGGACACCCAGCGCATCGCGTTCCCCGCGCGCGCCGGCCGCCTGCTGCGTTTCCGCGTGCTCAGCGTGCAGAACCCCGAGGGCGACGGCGCTTCCGCGACCGACCCGATGGTCACCGCGGCGCAGGCCGGCGCGGCGCGCGCGGTCGATGCGCTGCAGCCGCGCGACGTCGGCCCGATCGCGCTGTCGAGCTTCCACATCCTCGAACACCCGCAGCCCGAACGCCCGGCGCAGCAGCGCTATCTGTCCGAACTGGCGCTGCCGCCGGCGCTGGCCGCGCAGGTGCGCGCCGACCGCGCGTTCCGCGGCGAACAGCCGCTGCGCATGAACGGCCTGCTGTTCCGCCGCGGCCTCGGCGTCGGCGCGGCCAGCCGCATCGACCTGAAATTGCAGGGCCAGTGGCGCCTGCTGCGCGCCGACCTCGGCATCGACGACGCCTGCCGCGCCGCCGGCGGCCTGCAGTTCCAGGTCTGGGGCGACGGCCGGCTGCTCTACGACAGCGGCCTGGTCAAGGCGCCGGGCGTGGTCAAGCCCGAACTCGACATCCGCGGCCTGGCGTCGCTGAGCCTGCGCACGCTCGGCGCGCAAGGCAGCCAACCCGCCCAGGTCTGCGCCAACTGGGCCAACGCCGCGCTGATCGGCCAGGAGGGCGACAGCGCCAGCATCCTGCCGCCATGAACCGACGCAACGCCCCGCCACTCCCGCCCGCCGTGCACACCGCGCCGAACAGGTAGCGCCGCACACCGAACCCGCAACCCCGCACACAAACGCAACACCGCTCCTCCCCCCGCCCACACCGACTGCGGCCCGATGGCCGCGGCCCGGGATCGCTGTTGCCTTCATTCCGCCATTCGCGCCGCAGTCATCCTGCCAGGAGAGTTCCGATGTCGCCCGCCAGCCGTCGCCCGCGCCGTCACAGCGCCCGCCGTTCCGCCCCGCGTTTCCCCCTCGCTCCGCTGTCGCTGGCGCTCGCCGCCGCGCTGCTCGGCCACGCGTCCATCGCCGCCGCACAGGAGCAGGGCAGCGACGGCGCGGACGGCAAGAGCAAGACCACCGAACTCTCGCGCGTGGAGGTCACCGGTTCCAACATCCGCCGCCTGGACGTGGAAACCGCTTCGCCGGTGCAGGTGATCAGCAAGCAGGACATCGAGAACATGGGCGCGCGCACCCTGTTGCAGGTGCTCGACAACCTGCCGGCCGCGCGCCCGGCGCAGCAGGACTCGCGCTCGCTGTTCACCGGCTCCGACGGCGCCTCGCAGGCCAACCTGCGCGGCCTCGGCGCGCAGGCGACGCTGGTGCTGCTCAACGGCCGCCGGCTGTCGTATTACGGCGCGCCGGCCGGGTTCCAGACCCAGTTCGTCAACATCGACTCGATCCCCGCCGCGGCGATCGAACGCATGGAAGTGCTGACCGACGGCGCCTCGGCCGTGTACGGCACCGACGCGATGGCCGGCGTCATCAACGTGATCACCAAGCGCAACTACCAGGGCGCCGAGATCACCGCGACCACCGACGTGTCCTCGCGCATCGATTCCTACGGCGAGCACCAGGCCAGCATCACCGCCGGCTTCGGCGACCTCGACCGCGACCGCTACAACGTCTACGGCTCGTTCAATTTCTACCGCCGCGACGCGATCCCGCTGAGCGACTTCTACGACAAGCGGCCGAACCAGTACTACATCAACAATCCGAACTACATCAAGAACCTGCGCCTGGGCACCGGCAGCAAGCCGGGCGAGTTCAACCCCGGCACCTACTTCGCCTTCGATCCGCGCACCGGCGCGCGCGTGCAGGAAGCAGCGCCGGGCTGCAACAGCGTGCTGACCGGCGAAGCCGCGGGCCCGCGTTGCATCTGGCAGACCTGGATGAACAACGAGATCGACGCCGGCGCGCAGACCGAGCGCATGACCGGCTACGTCAACGCCCACTTCCTGATCGGCGAGAGCACCGAGGCCTTCGCCGAGCTGACCTACACCGACATCGACCTGCGCGCCAACGGCGGCACCCCGCGTTCCTTCGGCACCACCACCGGCAACCCGACCAGCTGGTTCTCGCGCGATACCGGCGCCAACGTCAACCAGTTCCTGTATCCGTTCCTGGGCCCGAACAACGAGTACAACCGCGCCAGCCCCGAACTCAAGGCGATGATGGGCGGCGTGGTCGGCCTGAACTACCTGCTGCAGGACGCCGGCAAGAACTACTTCGGCCAGCGCAACACCGACCAGAGCTACCGCGCCGTGGCCGGGATGCGCGGCGACCTCGGCGACTGGAACTGGGAAACCGCCTTCGCCACCGCCGGCAGCCACTCGATCACCTACCAGACCATCAACGTCAACCTCGACGGCTTCCGCAAGGCCTTCGGCCCGTTCACCGTCGACCCGGGCACCGGCCGGGTGATCATCTCCGACCATCCGGCGTACAAGTTCGGCGAGATCAGCGAGGCCAACGCGGCGCTGCTGCGCGAGGCCTATCCGACCTTCGACATCCAGTCCTGGACCCGCCTGCATACCCTCGACGGCAAGATCGAAGGCCCGCTGGCGCAGCTGCCGGCCGGCGAGATGCGCGCGGCGTTCGGCTTCAACATCAGCCGCGAGACCTTCTACACCCCGGGCAACGAGGACGCCGCGCGCGGCCTGATCACCCAGCAGGGCGGTTCGTGGTTCGACGGCAAGCGCAACACCTACGCGCTGTTCGCCGAGACCGTGGCGCCGCTGACCGACAAGCTCGAACTCGACGCCGCGCTGCGCGTGGACAAGTACCCGAACTTCAGCGCCAACGTCGCGCCGAAGATCGGCCTGAAGTACCAGGTGATGCCGCAGTTGCTGCTGCGCGGCACCTACTCGGAAGGCTTCCGCGCGCCGAGCCTGGCCGAGGCCGGCACCGGCGGCGTGTTCGCCCAGCTCGGCGGCTTCCGCGACGAACTGCGCTGCAACGAGACCAACGCGATCGCCAACCTGCTGCGCCAGTCGCGCCGCCCCGGCGACGTTGACCTGGGCAACTCGCTGCTCAACGTCGACTGCAGCCGCACCGTCGCGCGCATGACCCAGCCCAACCAGGAACTCAAGCCGGAGAAGGCCAAGATCGCCACCTTGGGCGTGGTGTTCGAACCGCTGGACTGGCTGTCGGTCTCGGCCGACTACTGGTTCGTCTATCGCCGCAACGAAATCGCCGCGCCGGACTTCAGCAAGATCCAGGACATCTCCGAACTGCGCCGTTCGCCGATCACCGACTCCGACCGCGCCGCGGTCGCGGCGCTGGCGGCGATGTGCGCCGACCCGGCCAGCGGCGTGGCCTGCCCGGGCACGCTGCCGGGCTACAGCGCCGGCAACGTCGCCAGCGTGGTCGGCCAGTACAAGAACCGCGGCCGCACCCTGATCGACGGCTTCGACATCGACGCGCGCAGCCGTTTCTCGCTGGGCGAGTGGGGCGGCCTCAACATCGGCCTGGCCGCGACCATCGCCAACCGCAACCGCTCCTACCTCGACGACGAAAGCGGCTGGTTCTACGGCGACACCGTCGGCTACTACAACAACCCGCGCCTGCGCGCGACGATCAACGCCGACTGGAACTACCAGAAGTTCACCACCAGCGTGTTCGTCAACTACGTCGGCGGCAGCAAGTGGGCGCGCGAGCGCGTCGACGAAGTCGACAACAACGAGCAGACCTGCACCGCCGGCTACCTGCCGGTGCCCAAGCCGCAGTGCGACGGCGCGCCGTCGTGGTGGACCGCCAACCTGAGCCTGAACTGGCGCCCGACCGACAAGCTCAACGTCGGCGTCACCGTCAAGAACCTGTTCGACCGCTTGCCGTTCTACGACCCGAACAGCTTCCTCGGCGATTCGCCGGATTACGCGAGCATCTTCGGGCGCAGCTACAGCTTCACTGTCGGCTACAAGTTCTGAGCATCGCCGTCGCGCCGGCGCAGGCCGGCGCGACGGCGCCGCGGGGCGGCCGCCGCGCTCAGTTGCAGCGCCGCGGCACCGCGTACTTGGTGATGTTGGCCGGTTGCGGCAGCCCGGGCGGATTGCTCTGGCTGAAGGTCAGGAAGAACGCCGACGCGCCGGGAGTGACCGTCGCCAGGTAGCAGCTGATGCCGTCGGTGCCCATGTCCACGACCGAAGCGCCGTTGTTGACGCTCCAAGCCCAGTTGTAGGGGAAGTTCTGGCTCAGGCACAGCTTGTAGGCGGTGGGCTGGCCGATGCAGGGCGTGTTCGGGCCGTCGACGCTCTGCGCGCTGGCGCCGAAGCTGACGAGCAGGGCGAGCGCGAGACCGATCGTTTCCATGGTCTTCATGGTGCGTTCCTTGCGTGTGGATGTGCGCCGTATCCTGCCGTCGCGGACGCGAACGGTGACTCACGCTCGCTCACTGCGTCCCGGCCGTGGCTGCGTTCGCGGCCGCAGCGCCGGGCCCGGGCCGCGCGCACCGTGGCTTCGCCGCCTGCGGGTGGCCGGCCGAACGTCGCGCCGAGATGTCGGCCGGGCGGCGCGGGCGCGGTTTCCTCGCGAACGGCCGCGCGCGCGAATCCGTCGGTGCGCTCGACCTGCGCGACGTCCTTGCCGAACCCCGTCGAACCTCGCCATCGCCGCGGCCGCCGCCGCGGGCCGCGCACGCGCTCCGCCATCGGCGGCAGCCGGCGGCGATCCGCTCGTTCGTACGCATGCGTTGCATGGCGTTCTTGTCGTTCAGCCCGTTGCGCCGGCGCCGCGCATCGCCGCGGCCGCGCGACGCGAACGCTGTGACCTGCGTTCGCGCACGCGCCGCGCGCGGATGCGATAACTCCGCGTCGCGCCGCGCTGTCGGCGCGCATGGCGAAGCGGACCGTAGGGATGTTCGCCTCTTGGTTCGTTTCTAGGCTGGACGCGCAGGATACGGTTTCGAAAACGGCCCGCGCGCCGGTCAAATCGATAGCGTTTTCCAGCTAAAACCAGAGGAGATCAGCCAATGTTTGGAAAATCTGCGCTTCTTGCGGTCGGTCTAATGGCGTTTTTCGGCGTTGGCGAAGCGTCGGCGCGCAATGTCGTGTTCTTGAACAATCCTTCGCCGCAGAACGTGAAAGACGTAGGCCATTACCTGGTCAGCAGCGACGGCCAGCCGTTCTTCTCCGACTTGGTCCTGTTCGCCGCCAACATCAACGGCAGCACGCCCAACACGCCGGTGCTGTACTACAACGCCGAGATGAGCGCGATCCTCAAGGACAACATCAGCATCGTGCGCGGCCTGCAGGCCAAGGGCATCAAGGTCCAGATCTCCTACCTGGGCAACCACCAGAACGCGGGCTGGTCGTGCAACATGAGCGCGGCCGCGGCGACCAAGCTCGCCAATGCGATGGTCGCCGACGTGGTCAAGTACGGCCTGGACGGGATCAGCGTCGACGACGAGTATTCGCAGTGCTCCGGCAACGCCAAGGCGTTCTATTCGGTGCTCAAGGCGATCCGCGCCAACAGCAAGTTCGCCGGCAAGACCCTGTCGAAGGCGCTGTGGTCGGATTCCAGCTACTTCCGTTCGCCGTCGAACGCGGCCGACTACCTCACCGAAGGCTATGAGATGACCTACGCCGGCAGCGTGAGCTACCTGGCGCCGTACGTCGGCTACGGGATGAGCAAGAACGCGCTGTTCCTCGGCATCTCGCCGCAGTTCAGCCCGGCCTCGTCGGTGCGCTCGATCGCCCAGGACGTCGAGGACGGCGGCTACCAGGGCGTGATGATCTGGGCGCCGAACGCCTTCCTCGATACGGCTTCGGCCGAGGCGTACTACACGCAGATCGTCAAGGCGCAGGCGGGCGAAGCGGAGTCGGTGGACTACGTTCCCTGACCGCGGCGATGCCGCCATTGCGCTACGCGCGCCGCAGTTGCAAAACGCGACGCGCATCCGCGCCTTCAGCAAAAGCCCTCGTTCGCGAGGGCTTTTGTTTGCCCGCGGTCGCGCCGGCGCACGCGCGTTCGCGGCGCGATCCATGCCGCAGCGCAACCGAACGTGCGGTCGTTTCCGGTCGCGTTGAGCCGGCGGCGAAGCGGCATCGCGGCGCGTACGCGGCGCCCATCGCGCTGCCGGTGTGACCGCAGCGGCGCTGTTTTCCAGTGGTTTGAGATCGAAGCCAACGTGCGCATGCGCATGTCGCGCGCGGCGGCCATCCATGATCGCGGTCACCGATACGGCCGGATCGTTCGTGTACAAAGCTGCCTCGCCGAGCGGGCCGAGCGCCGCGCCGGCCGGCGCGGCCGCAGCCGACGCTGCGCGCAAACCACGGAGAATGGCGATGGCGTCCCAGCGCACATGCGAGCAAGCATCGCGATACCCGTTGCTGCGCCGCGCGGCCTATCCGCTGCTGCTGGCGGCAGCGCTGGCGACCGCGATCCTGGGCCTGCGCCTGCACTGGGACCCGGGCGCGACCAGCTTCTCGTTCCTGCTCGGAACCATGCTCTACCTGGGCATCCTGGAGCGCTTCATCCCTTACGACGTCGACTGGCATCCGACCCGCCGCGAGTGGGCGCAGTACGGCATCTACTTCCTGCTGACCGTCCTCGGCGGCGCGTTGTCGGCGGGGCTGGTCGCGGCCGCGGCGACCGCGGTGGCGCCGGCGCAGCCGCGCCTGCCGATGTGGGCGGAGATTCCGCTGGCGTTGCTGCTGGGCTCGCTCGCCGGCTATGTCATGCACCGGCTCAGCCACCACAACCGCTGGCTGTGGCGCGTGCACGGGATCCATCACGTGCCGGGCAAGGTCAACGTCGGCAACAACGGCGTCAACCATGTCTTCGACGTCGCCATCGACCAGTTCGTGGTGCAGTTCGCGCTGGCCCTGGCCGGGTTTTCCGAGGCTTCGGTGTTCGCCATCGGCATCTTCGTGCTGGCCCAGGGCTACATCGCCCACGCCAACATCGACGTGCGCCTGGGCTGGCTCAACCATATCGTGGTCGGGCCGGAACAGCATCGCCTGCACCACAGCACCGATCCGGCCGACGCCGGTCACTTCGGCGCGGAACTGTCGATCTGGGACCACGTGTTCGGCAGCTACACCTGGCGTCCCGGGAGCAGGCCGTTGCGGGTGGGGCTGATCGATCCGGCCACGTTCCCGCAGACCCGCTCGGTGTTCGCCAGCGTCCTGCATCCGCTGCGCCGGCGCGCGCGCTACGAGCATCGCGACGGCGACGGCCGCAGCGGCCCGGCGCCCGCGCGCGACCGCGCTGCGGACGGCTAGGGCATTGGTTTCCCGGCGCGCCGCGATGCTTGCGGCGGCTTTCCGAACGGCAACCGGCCAAGGAGAACACGATGGGCACGGCGAGCGACCAATCCTCTTCCACCCCGCGTCCGCCGGGGCCGGCGCAACTGGCCGCGAGCGGCGTGTTCGCGCGCGCGCTGGCGGTGGCGGCGCGCCTGGGCCTGGCCGAGCTGACCGCGACGCAGGCGCGCACGTCCGCCGAACTGGCCGCGCAGACCCGCACCGATCCCGAGATGCTGGCGCTGCTGCTGCACACCCTGGCGATGGCCGGCGTGTTCGAGATCGACGGCGAAGGCCGCTTCCGCCTCGGCGAGGCCTACCAGGCGCTGCACGGCGATCATCCGCAGTCGCAGCGCCACGTCTGCATCCTGATGGCCGAGACCTACGACGACGCCTTCGCCGGCCTGCTGGACACCGTGCGCAGCGGACGTTCCGGCTTCCGCGCCGCCTTCGGCACCTCGCTCTACGAGTACCTCGCCGCGCATCCCGAGGCCGAGGCGATCTTCGACGAAGCCATGGCCGAACTGGCGCGGCCGGTGGCGCGGGCGCTCGCCGCGCGTCCCGGCTTCGCCGCCGCGGCCACGGCGATCGACATCGGCGGCGGCAGCGGCGCGTTCCTGCGCGGCCTGCTCGACGCCCATCCGCATCTGCGCGGCATCTGTCTGGACCGCCCCAGCGTCTGCGCCCGCGCCGCGCAGCGCGCCGGCGGTGCCGGCGATGCGCGGCTGGAGTTCCGCGCGGCCGACGTGTTCGACGAGATCCCCGCCGGCGGCGACCTCTATCTGGTCAAGAACGTGCTCTACGACTGGTCCTTCGACAGCGGCCTGAAGCTGCTGGCCGCCGCGCGCGCGGCGATGGCGCAGACCGCCGCGGCCGAGCCGGGCCGGGCGTCGCCGCGCTTGCTGATCGTCGAGCCGCTGTTCGAGCGCGAATCCGATGCGCCGCGCGCCTTGTTCCAGAAGGTGATCTGCGAGGACGGCACGCGCGGGCTGGACGAGGCGCAACTGCGCCGCCTGGTCGAGGCGGCGCGGCTGCGGGTGCTCGGCGTGGAGCGCCTGGACAGCGGGCATACGGTGCTGGAGTGCGCGCCTTAGCCGGCGTCCGCGGCCGCGCGCGAACTCACTCCGCCGGCGACGCGAACCCGCCCAGATCGCCGACGATGTTGATGCACTTGCCGCCGGCGTCGCAGGCGGCGTGGACGATGTTGCGGTCGTTGCAGTTGCCGTAGGTCTTGGTGGTCTGGCTGCTGGCCGGCAGGTTGCCGTTGGCCACCGGCAGGTGGAACACCGAGGACTGCGCGCCGATCACGCTGCACGACGCCAACTGGTTGCTGCCCTGGCTGTATTCCTCGACGAAGCTGACCGTGGTGTTCTTGAGGCCGCTCCAGCCGGTGGGGATCAGGATCGTGGCGACCGCGACGCTGTCACCGGTCATCAGGTCGGTGACGGTGCCGGTGACGCGGTTGGACGCGCGCGCGACCTCGACCTTGTACTTGTGCCCGGTCTTCCAGTCCCACTTGAGCTGGCATTGCACGCCGCTGCCTTCGTGCGAGAAGTGGTTGCAGGCTGCGCGGCTGGCCGGGTCCCAGCCGCTGGCCAGCCAGATCGAGAAATTGATCCAGTGCTGGCCGCTGCGGTTCTGCAGGCCGATGTAGCCGCCGTCGCCGCCGACGAACCAGAACTGGTTGGCCCAGAAGTAGTTCGAGCGCGCGCCGCCGTCCTGGACGACCTGATCGTAGAAGCTCATGCGGTCGTAGCCGGCGGCCGCGGCCGGCCAGCGCGCGTCGGTGCTGACGATGCCGCCGACGACGACGGCGTGCGCGGCGGGCGCGGCCAGGGCGCAGGCGGCGAGCAGGGTGAACGGGACGAGATGCTTCATCGGAGACTCTCCTGCACAAGAAAGGAGGTTGTACGCCGCTCGCGTGTGGATCGCGTTCGCGAGGGCGGCGCTGAACCTAGCACCGGCAGTTGAGGCGGAGTGGGGTGGATAACGTTGTCAGCTTGACGCGAAGCGGCAGGCGATCACGGTCTGGTGATGGCACGGCGGGCGTAGTGTGGCTGCGGGTCTAGGGGGAAACACCGACGCACGTTTGGCGGACGCTTCGTTGCGGTAATTCAGGAGAATTGGGCCGCGTGCGCTTATCGTTGCAGGACAACGTTGTCTTCTGATGTTCGCCGCTCAGGCACTTTCAGCTTCGTCAAGCCTCTTGATGGCAGGTTTCAGATAACTGTCGATCAGCCCGTTCAGACGCAACCGGGTGAAGTGGCTGATATTCAGGTCACGCTTGAGCATCGACAACAGTTCTTCTAGCCAGTGCTTTTCGCGGCGCAGTAAAGTGTTGCGTTTCGGGTCCTGATAGCGAAGGAGGATCGCCGAAAAGACCGCCTCCTTGTTGCGGATGCTGAGGCTGTCGAATGCCGGGTAGAAATCGTGCAGCTTTAACTGTTTGAGTACCGGGGCGCGGGTGTAATTGTAGAAAGAATCGGGGTCGGCGATTTTTTGCTTGAATTCGTCCAGATTTTTCGTCATCAATTGCAGCAATTCGCGCGCATAAAGCGGATATAGGTCCTGCTCGGCCTTGTGCCCGGTCTCTGTCAGGTTCTGGAAAATCGTCATGAACTCCTGTGATGTCCTCATGTAGACATCCAGCCCGTCGTAAGCCATGCCTTCCGATGGATGCTGTTGCGGCATCGATTCGAGCGGGAGTAGTCGTTTTTCGTTGAGGTCCTCGACATACGCAAGGCACTGTTGAACCACGACGTCCGGATTGAACGAAAGGAAGTTCTGTTGGGCAGCCCATAGCCTCAGTCCGAAAACATGCAGGATTTCTCCTGCTATTGCGAAGTGGCGCTGCTCGAACTGCTGTTCCATTTCAGTCAGGGCCGCTTGGAACTCGTCGTCTTCGACATCTTTCCAATGCCACACGGTCTTCCATGCTTGCTTCTTGTCCGGCGGAGCGAACGCGGGACTGCGATCGAGCGACTCGGCGATCATGTCCTTGTCCAGAAATCCACGAATCAGTACGTCGATTAATATCCGGTTGGACAGCGCAGGATCGTATACGTCCGCGTCGCGGTAGCGCGTGGCCGCGTCGCGCAATGGCGCGGGCTTTTCGATGCGCAACGCGCCATCGTCGTCGTCACGACTTTTCCTGCGACGGATGTACTCTTCGATAGCTCGGCTGCTGCGAGGCTCGATGTCCACTTCGTTCAACCGGCCTGCCTTGATCTCCAGAGACACGGCCGCGAAGGTGGCGAGCACTTTGGCGCAGCCGATTTCGTTGGCGCGGTGGCGCGCGTCCATGAGTGCGTACAAGCGCTCGAAGTCCCACAGAGTCTGTTGCAGGATGCGCAGGTTGTGCGCCTGCGACTGCTCGAAGATCCGCGTCAGCGGTTGTTTCTGGCTGGCCACGAAGTCGCGGGTCTGTGCGTCCTTGATCTTCCCGATGAAAAGGTCGAGCACCCGGGCCGTGTCCGGACGGATCTGCAAGGTCTTGCCGATCAGCTTCTCGCGGCGACGCCGGTACTTCGCGTCCGCCCGTGCATCGATCTCGCTTTCGTTGGCGATCAGAACCACCTTGCAGCCGTTGTGCTCGACGAACTCGTTGATATAGCCCAGCACGACGTCGATCGGCATCGTGCAGCGCTCTAGATCGTCGAACACATACAGGCCGCCGCGGAACTTGTCGACGATGTCCGCAAGCTTGAGGTTGGTGGAAATCTTGAACATGCCTGCTGCTGATTTGATCAGCCCTGCGGTGATCCGGGTGGCCTTGTGCCCCGCCACCGGAAACATCGCTGCGACGATGGCATCGTCGATGTCTTCCGTCTTGGATACCCCATAGAGGCTTACATAACAGTAGCCCTGGGGGCCGACGAGGCGTTTGAGCAGGTCGCGGACCAGATAGGTTTTGCCGATGCCCCAGGGGCCGTCGAGCATCACCGCATAGCCCGGCGGATGTTCGGCGTCGAGGGCGGTGTAGTAGCTCAGGAAATCTTCGATGTGGCGATTGACGTTTTCCATGTCGTTGCCCCTGCCGTTCCCCGGCCGATGAAGGCGAACGGTAGCAGGACCCGGACGGCCCCTCCAGCACCGGTCCGCCCGCTGTCGACGGCCATGCCGACGACCGCCAGGGCATTCCCCTGGGGCGGCACCGCATTCGGGGCTTAGAGGGCATTGCGCACAGTTCCGATGCAACCGTGCGCGCGAATGCGTAGTGTCGTGGCACACAAGCTGTAGGCAAGCCGTCCATGCCCCTGGCGGCGGTGCCGGCGGCGGTACAAAAAGTCCTACAATCAGCCCCTTGCCGTGGCCGACGGGCAGGCTGGAGCGATCGTGCGAGCCCTGGGCCGCACCGGGCTCCGCGCCATGCCCTCATCGTGTCCACGGCCCGCAGTCCGCAATAGCAACCCGCAATGTCCCCAAGGAGTGTCCTGCGTGCCCACCTGGCTAGTGACCGGCGGCGCCGGTTTCATCGGCGGCAACTTCGTCCTCGACGCGGTGCGCCGCGGCGTCAAGGTCGTCAACCTCGACCTGCTCACCTACGCCGGCAACCGCGACACCCTGGCGCCGCTGGACGGCGAGGCGGGGCACGTGTTCGTCCAGGGCGACATCGGCGACGCCGGGCTGGTCGGGCGGCTGCTGGCCGAGCATCGTCCCGACGCCGTGGTCAACTTCGCCGCCGAGAGCCACGTCGATCGCTCCATCGACGGCCCGGCCGCGTTCGTGCACACCAACGTGGTCGGCACCCTGAGCCTGCTGGAGCAGGCGCGCGACTACTGGAAATCGCTCGGCCCCGCCGGCCGCGACGGTTTCCGTTTCCTGCACGTGTCCACCGACGAGGTCTACGGCTCGCTCGGCGACGACGGCAAGTTCAGCGAGACCACGCCGTACGCGCCGAATTCGCCGTATTCCGCTTCCAAGGCCGCCTCCGATCATCTGGTCCGCGCGTTCCACCACACCTACGGCCTGCCGACGCTGACCACCAACTGCTCCAACAACTACGGCCCGTACCAGTTCCCGGAAAAGCTCATCCCGCTGGTGATCGCCAAGGCCCTGGCCGGCGAGGCCCTGCCGGTGTACGGCGACGGCATGAACGTGCGCGACTGGCTGTACGTCGGCGACCACTGCGCGGCGATCGCGCGCGTGCTCCAGGCCGGGCGGGTCGGCGAGACCTACAACGTCGGCGGCGACGCCGAGCGTCCCAACCTGACCGTGGTCAAGACCATCTGCGCGCTGCTCGACGCGCGCCGCCCGCTCGCCGACGGCCGCGCGCGCGAGTCGTTGATCGCCTTCGTCGCCGACCGCCCGGGCCACGACCGCCGCTACGCCATCGACGCGTCCAAGCTCAAGAACGAACTCGGCTGGGCGCCGACGGTGACCTTCGAGCAGGGCATCGAGCGCACCGTCGAGTGGTACCTGCAGCACCAGGACTGGGTGCGGCGCGTGCTCGACGGCAGCTATCGACTCGAACGAATCGGCCAGGCCTGACCGGTGACGATCCGCAGTTCGCAAGGGGACATGCAATGAACCGCAAGGGCATCATCCTGGCCGGCGGCTCCGGCACCCGGCTGTATCCGATCACTCAGGCGATCAGCAAGCAGCTGCTGCCGGTGTACGACAAGCCGATGATCTACTACCCGCTCAGCGTGCTGATGCTGGCGGGCATCCGCGAAGTGCTGGTGATCAACACCCCGCATGAGCAGCCGCTGTTCCAGCACCTGCTCGGCGACGGCTCGCAGTGGGGCATGCGCATCGAGTACGCTGTCCAGCCCAGTCCCGACGGGCTGGCCCAGGCCTATCTGATCGGCCGCGACTTCGTCGCCGGCCAGCCCAGCTGCCTGGTGCTGGGCGACAACATCTTCCACGGCCCCGGCCTGACCGCGATCCTCAAGCGCGCCGACGCGCGCGGCGAAGGCGCGACCGTGTTCGGCTACTGGGTCAGCGATCCGGAGCGCTACGGCGTGGCCGAATTCGACGGCGAGGGCCGGGTGATCGGGCTGGAGGAAAAACCGCTCAAGCCGCGTTCGCGCTATGCGGTGACCGGCCTGTACTTCTACGACGGCCGCGCCAGCGATTTCGCCGCCCAGCTCAAGCCGTCCGCGCGCGGCGAGTTGGAGATCACCGACCTCAACCGCAAGTACCTCGACGAAGGCTCGCTGCACCTGGAGCAGCTCGGCCGCGGCTACGCCTGGCTCGACACCGGCACCCACCAGTCGCTGCTGGAAGCGTCGAACTTCATCGAGACCATCGAGACCCGCCAGGGCCTGCGCATCTGCTGCCCGGAGGAGATCGCCTACGGCAACGGCTGGATCGACGCGGGACAACTCACCGAACTGGCCCGGCCGTTGACCAAGAACGGCTACGGCCAATACCTGCTGAGCCTGATCGAACGCGGCCCGGTGCCGTGAGCGGCGGGCTGCGGCGACGCAAGCGACGTACCCCATGAAAATCATCGAAACCGATCTGCCGGGCTGTCTGGTGCTGGAACCGCAAGTGTTCGGCGACGCGCGCGGCTTCTTCTACGAATCCTTCAACCAGGACAAGCTCGACGCCGCTGGCCTGCGCCTGCGCTTCGTCCAGGGCAACGTGTCCTCGTCCGCGCGCGGCGTGCTGCGCGGCCTGCATTACCAGTGGCCCAAGCCGCAGGGCAAGCTGGTCAGCGTGCTCGACGGCGAAGTCTGGGACGTGGCGGTGGACATCCGCCGCGGCTCGCCGCACTTCGGCCGCTGGACCGCGGTGCTGCTCAGCGGCGAGAACAAGCGCCACTTCTGGGTGCCCGAAGGCTTCGCCCACGGCTTCGCCGTGCTCAGCGAGCGGGCCACCTTCAGCTACCTGTGCACCAACACCTACGACGCCCAGGCCGAAGTCGGCATCCGCTGGGACGACCCCGGCCTGGGCGTGGACTGGCCGTTGAGCGAGCCGCTGCTGTCGGCCAAGGACCAGGCCGCGCTGTGGTTGCGCGACGTGCCCGAAGAGCGCTTGCCGGTCTACGCGCCATGAGCCTGGGCCGGGTGCTGGTGGTCGGCGGCGACGGCCAGCTCGGCGTCGAACTGCGCCGACGTCTGGCCAGCGATTCGGACGAGGTGCTGGCGACCACGCGCAGCGGCCGGCTCGCCGACGGCGGCGCCTGCGAGGCGCTGGACCTGGCCGAAGCCGAGGCGATCGCGCCGCTGCTGCAGCGCCTGCGTCCGGACCATGTGGTCAACGCCGCGGCCTACACTGCGGTGGACCGCGCCGAATCCGAGCCGGAGTTGGCGCAGGCGATCAACGCGACCGCGCCGGGACGGCTGGCGCAGGCCTGCGCCGCGCTCGGCATCGGCTTGATCCACTTTTCCACCGACTACGTCTTCGACGGCCGCGGCCAGCGCCCGTACCGCGAGGACGATGCGACCGCGCCGCTCAACGTCTACGGCCGCAGCAAGCTCGCCGGCGAGCGCGCCGTCGCCGCCAGCGGCGCGCGCCATCTGGTCCTGCGCACCGCATGGGTGTACGCGGCGACCCATGGCCACAACTTCCTGCGCACCATGCTGCGCCTGGGCGGCGAGCGCGAAGAACTGCGCGTGGTCGCCGACCAGCGCGGTTCGCCGACCCCGGCCTGGCTGCTGGCCGAGGCGGTCGCGCGCATTCTCGAACGCGGCATCGGCGAATCCGGCGTGCGCCACCTCGCGGCCGCGGGCGAGACCACCTGGCACGGCTTCGCCGAAGCGATCTTCGCCGAAGCGGTGGCGCGCGGCCTGCTGGCGCGCGCGCCGCGGGTGCTGCCGATCGCCGCCGCCGAGTATCCGACGCCGGCGCAGCGGCCGGCGTATTCGGTGCTGGATACGCGGCGGCTGCGCGAGGAGTACGGATTGGCGTTGCCGGACTGGCGCGATGGCTTGCGGGTGGCGATGGAGCGCTAGCGTTTGTCCTGGCTTGCGCGAAGCCGTGATGCAGCGACTGCGCAGTGGCCGGTTGCGTCGCAGGCGCGGTGTCGCGGTCGCGGCTCGCGCCGCTCCTACAAGGGGCTGTGGTAAGCGCGCGGCGATGCGCTAGCGCAGGGCAGGGCGGTTGCGTCGTTGCTGCGGTGTCGCGGTCGCGGCTCGCGCCGCTCCTACAAGGGCTTCGGGTTGCGGTGCGTCCTGCTGTAGGAGCGGCGCAAGCCGCGACCGGGCAGCTGCCGGTCGCGCCGAAGCTACCGGTCGAAAACGAAAAAGGGCGCCCGCGGGCGCCCTTTTTCATGCCGCGGACCGAACGCTCACTGCACCCCGTGCATCCACCGCTTCAGCCACGGCGACAGCAGCAGGAACACCACGCCCGAGCCGATTCCCAGCCAGGTCAGCATCGAGAACAGTTCGCCGTACTTGAGCGAGGCGGAGGCCATGTCGATGACGCCGCCTTCGGGAATCTCCAGCGACGCGATCTTCGCCAACTGCGCCGCCAGCACTTCCGAGAACGCGGTCGACAGCCAGAACGCGCCCATCATCAGGCCGACCACGCGCGCCACCGACAGTTGGGTGACCGCCGACAGGCCCAGCGGCGACAGGCACATCTCGCCGATTTCCAGCACCAGATAGGCCAGCACCAGGTACCACACGCTGGCCAGTTCGCCACCGCCGGAGATCTTGGCCGCGGCGACCAGCGGCAGGAACGACAGGCCGGCGAGGATCAGCCCCAACGACATCGTCACCGGCTTGCTCGGGTTGCGCCCGCGCCGCGCCAGCCACGGCCACAGCCACGAGAACAGCGGCGCCAGCACCACCAGGAAGAACGGGCCCAGGTAGGTCAGCGAGCCGGCGGTCTGCGGCACCAGCACCACGTCGTGGGCGGTGGCCACGGCCAGGCCCAGCACCAGCAGCCCGACCAGCGCCTTGGCCAGGCCGCCGCGGCCGCGGTCGCTGGCCATCAGCGCGGCTACCATCAGCACCGGGCTGGCGGCCATCGAGAACAACGACCACGGCAGCGGCGGCTTGTAGCCGGCGGCGGCGACCACGCCGAACATGTCCTTGGTCATCAGCCGGTCGTTGAAGGTCACCCACGAGCCGTAGGTCTGTTCGTACAGGGTGAAGAAGATCAGCACCGCCAGGATCAGCACCACCAGCGCCAGCATCTGCTCGCGCTGGACCTTGGTGCACTGGCGGGCGATGAAGCCGAAGAACCAGATCATGAACACCAGCAAGGTGGCGAGCATGATCGCCAGCGCCGCGGTGAAGCTGAGGCCGCCGAGCTGCAGGGTGACCTGCGAGGCGAACTGGATCGTGCCCCACAGCACCAGCACGCCGCCGGCGCTGCCCAGGTAAATCCAGGCTTCGCGCGAGAGGCCGTTGACCTTCTCGCGCAGCTTGGCCGGTTCGGCCGGTTCGGCGTGGCCGTGCAGGTAACGCTGGCCCCACAGGAACGTCGCCAGCCCGGCGATCATGCCGATGCCGGCGGCGCCGAAGCCGTACTTCCAGCCGTAGGTCTCGCCGAGGAAGGCGCAGATCAGCGAGGAGAACAGCGCGCCGACGTTGATGCCGGCGTAGAACAGGGTGAAGCCCGAGTCGCGGCGCGGATCGTCCTGCGGATAGAGCTTGCCGACGATGGTGGAGATGTTGGGCTTGAGGAAGCCGACGCCGGCGATGATCAGCGCCAGCGACAGGTAGAACACCTGCATTGCGGTTTCGTCGCGCACCACCTTGCCGTCGACCAGCTTCGCCGCGTGGCCTTCGTAGGCCATGCCCAGGTGGCCGAGCACCAGCAGCACGCCGCCGAGCACCACCGCCTTGCGCATGCCCAGGTAGCGGTCGGCGACCAGGCCGCCGATCACCGGCACCGCATAGACCAATCCGCCGTAGGCGCCGATCAGGTCGTAGCCGGCGTCGTCGCCGAACAGGTGGTACTTCAGCAGATACAACAGCAGCAGCGCCTTCATGCCGTAGAAGGAGAAGCGCTCCCACATCTCGGTGAAGAAGCAGACGTACAGGCCCTTGGGATGGCCGAGGAAGTCGTCGTCGCGGGCGGCGTGGGGCGCGGGCGTAGCGGAGCTTGCTGCGGTCACTAGCGGATTCCGGTCGGCGGTGGGCGCGAAGAGGCGGAGTATAGGCCGCGGCGGCCGGGGCCAGGGCAGGGCGGTTTTGCCGGGCCGGCCGCATTCGCGCGGGCTTCATGCCGGCACTGCGGGGCTTTGCGGACGAGCTTTTGTGGGAGGGGCTTGAGCCGCGACGCTTTCGGCTGCGCTCGCCGGCAGGGCTCGTTCCCGGCCGAAACAACAGCGTCGGGGCTCAAGCTGCTCCCACAAAAGCCGTCCCGGCGGCCGTGCGTTCGGCGGTTTTCCCGCGCAACCCCGGAAAAATCCGCCTGTTCATGCTATCGCGCGGGCTTTTGCCCAATCCCGCTTTTTGCCGCACTGCACTTTTACAGGCGGGCGCGGCGGATGCGATCATCGGCGGATTGCCCCGCTGCCGGCCCGCCGGACGAGCGTTCGCATACACCGCCGCACCGCCCGCCCACCCGCGATGGAGACGCCGATGGCCTCACCCGCCAAGCAGCCCCAATTGACCTTCCGCGCCGTCCTGCTCTCCGTCTTCCTGGCGGTGATCCTGGCCGCCGCCAACGCTTACCTGGGCCTGTTCGCCGGCCTGACCATCGCCACCGCGATCCCGGCCGCGGTGATCTCCATGGCCGTGCTGCGCCTGCTCGGCGGCGGCACCATCCTGGAGAACAACATCGTCCAGACCGGCGCCTCGGCCGGTTCGTCGATCGCCGCGGGCGTGATCTTCACCATTCCGGCGCTGGTGATCCTGGGCTACTGGCAGGACTTCCGTTACTCGTGGGTGCTCGCCATCGCCGGCCTCGGCGGCCTGCTCGGCGTGCTGTTCTCGGTGCCGCTGCGGCGCTCGATGATCGTCGAAGACCCGCTGCCCTTCCCCGAAGGCAAGGCCGCCGCGGAAGTGCTCAAGGCCGGCGAGAACCCGGGCCCGGGCATGAAGATCCTCGGCCTGGCCGGCGCCATCGGCGCCTTGCTCAAGCTCGCGGCCGAAAGCGGCATGAAGCTGATCCCGGACAACGCCGTGGTCTCGGGTTTCATGGGCAAGTACCTGGGCTACATGGGCACCAACCTGTCGCCGGCGCTGATCGGCGTGGGCTACATCGTCGGCCTCAACGTCGGCATCGTGGTGGTGTCCGGCTCGATCCTGTCGTGGCAGTTCGCGATCCCGATCTACCACATGTTCTTCCTCGACTCCGATCCGGCGCTGGCGGCGAAGATCGCCGGCGGCAGCGCGGCCGACATCGGCGGCGCGATCTGGTCGGCCAAGGTGCGTTACCTCGGCGTCGGCACCATGCTGATCGGCGGCGTGTGGACGTTGTTCTCGCTGCGCAAGTCGCTGCTGTCGGGGGTCAAGAGCGGCCTGGCCGCGGCGCGCAAGAGCGCGGCGGTCGGCGAAGTCGCCGAGACCGACCGCGACCTGCCGATGAAGTGGATGCTGGTGGCCCTGGTCGGCTTCGTGCTGCCGCTGCTGCTGCTGTATCAGGCCATCGTCGGCAACTGGTTCGTCAGCGTGCCGATGACCATCATCATGATCGTCGCCGGCTTCCTGTTCGTGTCGGTGTCGGCGTACCTGGCCGGCCTGATCGGTTCGTCCAACAACCCGGTCTCGGGCATCACCATCTCCACCATCCTGTTCGCCTCGGCGGTGCTGGTGCTGATGCTGGGCCGCGACTCGCCGATCGGCGCGGTCGCCGCGATCATGATCGGCGCGGTGGTGTGCTGCGCCGCGGCGGTCGGCGGCGACAACCTGCAGGACCTCAAGGCCGGCTACATCGTCGGCGCCACGCCGTGGAAGCAGCAGCTGATGCTCGGCATCGGCGCGTTCTCGTGCGCGCTGATCATGGCGCCGGTGCTGAACCTGCTGGCCGCCGCCTACGGCATCGGCGCGCCGACGCCGGAGCATCCCAACTCGCTGGCGGCGCCGCAGGCCACGCTGATGGCTTCGGTCGCCAAGGGCCTGTTCGGCGGCGAACTGCCGTGGACGATGATCGGCATCGGCGCAGGCATCGGCGCGATCATCATCGCCTTCGACGAATGGCTGAAGTCGCGCCAGGCCAAGTTCCGCGTGCCGGTGCTGGCCGCGGCGATCGGCATCTACCTGCCGCTGGAGCTGATGGTGCCGATCTTCCTCGGCGGCCTGCTCTCGCACATCGTCGGCCGCCGTCGCGGCCTGACCGCGAACAGCAGCGAAGAGGAAAGCGACCGCGTGCACCGTCCGGGCACCCTGTTCGCCGCCGGCCTGATCACCGGCGAGGCGCTGATGGGCATCGCCATCGCCTTCCCGATCGTGATCACCAGCAACCGCAACGTGCTGGCGCTGCCGGAGGCGTTCCACTTCGGCCCGCTGGTCGGCCTGGCGGTGCTGGCGGCGGTGGTGTGGCTGTTCTACCGCAGCAGCAAGAACGCGACCACGCCGGCCGCGGCCGCGCACGACTGATCCGCCGGCGACGGCCCGGCAGCGATGCCGGGCCGTCGCGCATTCGGTCCCGCCGATCTTCCCCGCAAGTGCGGCCGCGCTTCGCGCCGCCGCTTCCCCGCATCGCTCACCGCTCAACGTTCAGAGGTTCGCCATGACGCCACGCCACGCCCTCCTGCCGCTGGCCCTGTCGCTGGCCTGCGCATCCGCGCCGGCTTTCTCGCTCACGCCGCCCGCGCCGCAGGGCCTGCAGATCCGCGACCTGGCGAGCATGGACCGCTATTCCTCGCCGACCCTGTCGCCCGACGGCCGCCAGTTGGTGTTCGCCAAGCGCACGGTCGACTTCGCCGCCAACAAGTCCGCCACCTCGCTGTGGATCGAGGACCTGTTCGCGCGCGACGCCGCCCCGCCCAAGCGCCTGACCCCGGACGGCTGGAGCGTCAATTCGCCGGCGTTTTCGCCCGACGGCAAGACCGTGTACTTCCTCAGCAGCAAGGGCGGCAGCTCGCAGCTGTACTCGCTGCCGCTGAGCGGCGGCGTGCCGAAGCAGGTGACCGCGTTCGACGGCGACGTCGGCGGCTTCCAGCTCTCGCCCGACGGCAAGCGCATCGCCTTCAACGCCGAGGCCTATCCCGATTGCGCGGCCGACCTGGCCTGCAGCAAGAAGAAGCTCGACGCGGCCGAGAAGAGCAAGGCCTCGGGCAAGGTGTTCGACCGCATGTTCATCCGCCACTGGGACGCGTGGAACGACGGCCGCCTCAACCGCCTGTTCGTGACCGACCTGCCGGCGGCCGGCAAGACCGCGGCGAGCGCCAAGCTGGTCAGCGGTGAAGTGATCGGCGATGTGCCTTCGCGCCCGTTCGGCGACAGCAGCGAGTACACCTGGTCGCCCGACGGCCAGTCGCTGGTGTTCAGCGCGCGCAAGGCCGACGCCAAGGAACCGTGGTCGACCAACTTCGACCTGTACCTGGTCGGCGCCGACGGCGGCGCCGCCAAGAACCTGACCGCCTCGAACCCCGCCTGGGACACCGGCGCGACCTTCAGCGCCGACGGCAAGACCCTGTACTACCGCGCGATGAAGCGCCCCGGCTTCGAAGCCGACCGCTACGCGCTGATGGAACTCGACCTGGCCAGCGGCAAGGCGCGCGAGATCGCGCCGCAGTGGGACCGCTCGGCCTCCAACATCGTGCTGTCGGCCGACGGCAAGACCATCTACACCACCACCGAAGACCTCGGCCAGCAGCCGTTGTTCGGCGTCGACATCGCCAGCGGCAAGGCCACCCGCCTGATCGCCGACGGCACGGTCAATTCGCCGACGCTGGCCGGCAAGACCTTCGCCTTCACCCGCAACACGCTCAAGAGCGGCGACCAGATCTTCGTCGGCGGCCTCGACGGCGCGCCGGAGCGCGCGATCACCCCGAGCGCGTCGGACATCCTGGGCAACACCCAGTTCGGCGATTTCGAGCAGTTCGAGTTCAAGGGCTGGAACGGCGACAGCGTGTACGGCTACGTGGTCAAGCCGTGGAACTACCAGGAAGGCAAGAAGTACCCGGTCGCGTTCCTGATCCACGGCGGCCCGCAGGGCAGCTTCGGCAACGGCTGGAGCTACCGCTGGAACCCGCAGACCTACGCCGGCCAGGGCTACGCGGTGGTGATGATCGACTTCCACGGCTCCACCGGCTACGGCCAGGCCTTCACCGACGCGATCAGCCAGCACTGGGGCGACCGCCCGCTGGAAGACCTGCAGAAGGGCTGGGCCGCGGCGCAGAAGAAGTATTCCTTCCTCGACGGCGACAAGGCCTGCGCGCTGGGCGCGTCGTACGGCGGCTTCATGGTCAACTGGATCGCCGGCAACTGGCAGCAGCCGTGGAAGTGCCTGGTCAGCCACGACGGCGTGTTCGACCAGCGCATGATGGGCTACGCCACCGAAGAGCTGTGGTTCACCGAGTGGGAGCAGGGCGGCACGCCGTTCGAGAAGCCGGCCGCGTACGAGAAGTTCAACCCGGTCAACCACGTCAAGGACTGGAAGGTGCCGATGCTGGTCATCCACGGCCAGCAGGACTTCCGCATCCCGGTCGAGCAGGGCATCGGCGTGTTCACCGCGCTGCAGCGCCAGGGCATCGAGTCCAAGTTCCTGTACTTCCCGGACGAGAACCACTGGGTGCTCAAGCCGCAGAACAGCGTGCTGTGGCACGACACGGTCAACGGCTGGCTGAAGCAGCATATCGGCCAGTAAGCGACGCGGGTTCTGGTGTGCGCGAAGGCCGCCTCCGGGCGGCCTTCTTGTTTTTGTTTGTATCCGATAGCCGCGTCGGCCCGTCTACGACTGTAGGAGCGGCGCGAGCCGCGACCGCGATACCTCGCCTGCGTCGTATGTGCGGTGTCGCGGTCGCGACTTGCGTCGCTCCTACAGCGGCTGCGGCCGCATCGCGCCACCTGAACTCGCGTCGCGCCACCACCGGGCCTTGCCCGTCGGGGCCGATCCGAAGTAAAAGCGGAGTCGCCTTAGCCAGGGGAAGCCCGCATGCCCGACACCGCCCGCGCGGCGCTCATCAGCAACGACATCGTCGTCCTCGGCCTGATCGCCACCACCCTCGGCCTGGTGTTCTGGAGCTCCTCGCAGCAGACCGGCTTCTGGAAGAAGTTCTACACCTTCGTCCCGGCGCTGCTGCTGTGCTACTTCATCCCCGGCATCTACAACACCGTCGGCCTGGTCGACGGCAACAACACCAAGCTCTACAACCCGGTCGCCAGCCGCGTGCTGCTGCCGGCCGCGCTGGTGCTGCTGACGCTGACCATCGACCTCAAGGGCGTGCTCAAGCTCGGGCCCAAGCTGCTCATCATGTACGCGGTGTCCTCGCTGAGCGTCGCCTTCGGCGCCATCGTCGCGTTCGTGGCCATGCGCGCGCTGCATCCGGAAACGGTCGCCGGCGACACCTGGGGCGGCATGGCGGCGCTGGCCGGCAGCTGGATCGGCGGCGGCGCCAACATGCTGGCGATGAAGGAGATCTTCCAGGTCGACGCGACCACCTTCGGCCAGTTCGCCGTGGTCGACGTCGGCGTGGGTTATGTATGGATGGCGGCGCTGATCTTCCTGGCCAGCCGCGCCCAGGCCATCGACGCACGCAGCGGCGCCGACGTCAGCGGCATCGAGGAACTCAAGCGCCGGATCGAGGACTTCCGCGCCCAGCACGAACGCGTGCCGACCCTGGCCGACCTGGCGATGATCGTCGGCATCGCCTTCGGCGTGGTCGGCCTGGCCCATGCCATCGCCACGCCGCTGTCGGCCTGGTTCGGCGCCAACGTGTCGTGGGCGCGCACGGTGAGCCTGCACGAGCCGTTCTTCTGGGTGGTCGCGGTGTCCACCTTCGCCGGCCTGGGCCTGAGCTTCACCCGCGCGCGCCAGCTCGAAGGCGCCGGCGCATCGAAGATCGGCAGCCTGTTGCTGTACTTCCTGATCGCCTGCATCGGCTTGCAGATGGACATCCTGGCGCTGCTCGACAAGCCGTGGCTGTTCGCGCTGGGCCTGATGTGGATCGTGGTGCACATCGCGATCCTGTGGGGCGTCGGCCGCTTGCTCAAGGTGCCGCTGTTCTATTTCGCGATCGGCTCGCAGAGCAACATCGGCGGGCCGGCTTCGGCGCCGGTGGTGGCCTCGGCGTTCCATCCCTCGCTGGCGCCGGTGGGCGCGTTGCTGGGCACGCTGGGCTACGCCACCGGCACCGGGCTGGCCTATCTTGTCGGCATCACCTTGCGTTCCATCGCCGGCGATACGCCGGCTTGATGTCTCCTGTAGGAGCGGCGCAAGCCGCGACCGCGTAACCTCACATGCGACTTAAGCGAGATTGTGCGGTCGCGGCTTGCGCCGCTCCTACAGATAGATCGCGCGGCGTCCGCGCGTCGGCAAGATAAAGGCTCTGATGACCGCGACATTCCAATCCCTGGCCGCGCACTGCGGCATCGCCCTGCCGCCGATGCTGGAGCGGTTGCTGGCCGATGGCCGCACGCGCTACGGATCGAGCCGGGAGGACTGGCAGGCGAACTGGTTCGAGTACACGCTGCGCGCGCGGCCGCTGCTGTCCTGCGTCTACGACCTGGAATGGATCGGCCCCGAGCGGGCGCGGCAGATCGCCGAGGAATGGCTCGATCCGCGTTTCCAGGACGGCCGCGCGTTCCTGCCGTTCGCGATCTCCGGCGCCGGCGACGCCTATTGCCTGATGCGCACCGCCACGGGCGAGGCGGCCGGGGCCGGCATGGTCTGGCACGACCGCGGCGACAGCGCGATGGACGCGGCCGGCTTCGAGCAATTCGTGTTCGCCCGGCTGGTGGAAAGCGCGCTCGACTTCGAGCATCTGCTGGACGATTTTTCCCCGATGCAGGCGCGCGAGTGCGTGCTGGCCAATCTGCAGGCGGCCGCTTCCTATTTATCCGACGCGCCGGCGCAAGCGCTGCGCTCGCTGGCCGCAGCCGCGGGGCCGGTGGCGGACGATTCCACCGGCATGATCGACGAGGACGTCGCCGCGCGGGCTTTGTCGGTCTATCCGGCGTTCGAGTCCCCGCGTTTCGCGGTGGTTCCGCGGTGGGAGTGCGGATAGCGGCGTCGCGACCGGGATACCGCGGTTGCGTCGTATCTGCGGTGTCGCGGTCGCGGCTCGCGCCGCTCCTACAGGAGGATCGCGAGGCCGCGCCGGTCCGTGGGTTGCCGCGTACCCACCCGCCGTCATTCCCGCGTTCGCGGGAACGACGAGGGGAGAGGGCGTGGCGAATCCGCATACGAAAAAGGCCGCCCGTAGGCGGCCTTTTTCTTTCTCGCGCATTCAGCGCTTCAACAACACCCGATCCGCCCGCCGCCATAACGCGCTTCCTGGCGTTGGCGGAAGAACGTCGCGTAATCCGGAATCGGCCGCTCCGGATGCTTCTCCATGAGATGCCGGACGTAGTTGTCGTAATCCGGCACCCCGCAGCACAGCCGCGCGGTCTGCACGATGCGCCGCCAGGCGCGCTTGAACGACTGGTACTGGCCGACCGGAACCAGCGCGGTGCCCATCACAGGCTCCCCATTTCGTGCGGTTTGAGCGCCACGTAGGGCGACTCGCGGTCGCTGCGCTGCGGGTTCGCCCGCGCCTTCGCGATCGCGCCGAGCGAATACACCAGCACGCTGAACACCACGAACAGGAACAACGCGGTCAGGCCGGTGTTGACGTAGCTGTTGACCATGATCTGGTGCATTTGCTCCAGGCTCTTGGCCGGCGCGGTGACCTCGCCCTTGGCGATGGCGGCGCTGTACTTGTGCGCCTGGGCGAGGAAGCCCACCGCCGGGTTGGAGTCGAAGATCTTGATCAGGCCGGCGGCGGTGGTGCAGATCAGCAGCCAGATCGTCGGCACGATGGTGACCCAGGCGTAGCGGTCGCGCTTCATCTTGAACAACACCACCGTGCACAGCATCAGCGCGATGCCGGCGAGCATCTGGTTGGCGATGCCGAACAGCGGCCACAGGGTGTTGATGCCGCCGAGCGGATCGACCACGCCCTGGTAGAGGAAGTAGCCCCACAGCGCCACGCAGCCGCCGGTGGCGATCAGGTTCGGGCCCCAGGCCTCGGTGCGGCGCAGCGCCGGCACGAAGCTGCCGAGCAGGTCCTGCAGCATGAAGCGCCCGGCGCGGGTGCCGGCGTCGACCGCGGTGAGGATGAACAGCGCTTCGAACAGGATCGCGAAGTGGTACCAGAACGCCATCGTGTTCTCGCCCGGCAGCACGTTGTGCAGGATCTGGGCGATGCCGACCGCGAGCGTCGGCGCGCCGCCGGCGCGGGCCAGGATGGTGTGTTCGCCGATGTCCTTGGCGGTGGCTTCCAACACCTCCGGCGTCACCGCGAAGCCCCAGCCGCTGATCGTCTGCGCGACCGCGTGCACGTCGCTGCCGACCAATGCGGCCGGGCTGTTCATGGCGAAGTACACGCCCGGGTCGATCACGGAGGCGGCCACCAGCGCCATGATCGCGACGAAGGATTCCATCAGCATGCCGCCGTAACCGATGTAGCGCATATGCGATTCGTTGGCGAGCAGCTTGGGCGTGGTGCCCGAAGAGATCAGCGCGTGGAAGCCCGACACCGCGCCGCAGGCGATGGTGATGAACAGGAACGGGAACAGCCCGCCCTTCCACACCGGGCCGTTGCCGTCGGTGAACTGGGTCAGCGCCGGCATGCGCAGGTCCGGCATCACGATCAGGATGCCGATGGCGAGGCCGACGATGGTGCCGATCTTGAGGAAGGTCGACAGGTAATCGCGCGGCGCCAGCACCAGCCACACCGGCAGCACCGCGGCGACGAAACCGTAGCCGATCAGCATCCAGGTGATCTGGGTGGCGGTGAAGGTGAAGGCCGGGCCCAACACCGGATCGGCGGCGACCTTGCCGCCGTACCAGATCGCCAGCAACAGCAGCACCAGCCCGACCACCGATATCTCGCCGATCTTGCCGGGCCGGATGTAGCGCATGTACACGCCCATCAGCACCGCGATGGGCAGGGTCGCGATCACGGTGAACATGCCCCAGGGGCTTTCCGCCAGCGCCTTGACCACGATCATCGCCAGCACCGCGAGGATGATGATCATGATCAGGAACGCGCCGAACAGGGCGATGGTGCCGGGGATGCGGCCCATCTCCTCGCGCACCAGGTCGCCGAGCGAGCGGCCGTTGCGGCGGCTGGAGACGAACAGGACCATGAAGTCCTGCACCGCGCCGGCCACGACCACGCCGACGATCAGCCACAGCAGCCCGGGCAGGTAGCCCATCTGCGCGGCGAGTACCGGTCCGACCAGCGGGCCGGCGCCGGCGATGGCGGCGAAGTGATGGCCGAACAAGACGTGCTTGTTGGTCGGCACGTAGTCCAGGCCGTCGTTGTTGACGAACGCGGGCGTGGCCCGGGTCGGGTCGAGCTGCATCACCTTGTCGGCGATGAACAGCGAGTAGTAGCGGTACGCGACCAGATAGATCGACACCGCGGCGGTGACGATCCACAGCGCATTGATGTGCTCGCCGCGCCGCAGCGCGACCGTGCCGAGGCAGAACGCCCCGAGTACCGCGAGGGCCGCCCAGCCCACCTTGCCCAGACCATTTTTCATGACGACCCTCCCGGATAGGACCCAGGAAGCGTCGCGCCTGGGCCCGGGCGGGTCAATGCGCAGCGCGGCAAAGGCGCGCAAAACGGGCTGATACTTTGGTCTTAGGCGCCGGATCGGGGCCGTTGGCGGTGCGATGCGCGGCGGTTGGGGCGCGTGGACGGCCGGATCGCGGCGCGGGTGGGTATCCGGCTGTAGGCGCTGCGCAAGCTGCGACCGCGCAACCGCGCAACCGCGCTTGCGTCGCGGCTGTGAGGTCGCGGGTCGCGGCTCGCGCCGCTCCTACAGGGGCTGCGGCCGGATCGCTGCGTCGGTGGGCATCCGGCTGTAGGAGCTGCGCAAGCTGCGACCGCGCAACCGCGCTTGCGTCGCAGCTGCGGAGTCGCGGGTCTCGGCTCGCGCCGCTCCTACAGGGGCTGCGGCCGGATCGCTGCGTCGTTGGGCATCCGACTGTAGGAGCTGCGCAAGCTGCGACCGCGCAACCGCGCTTGCGTCGCAGCTGCGAGGTCGCGGGTCGCGGCTCGCGCCGCTCCTACAGGGGGCTTTCGCCGGATCGCCGCGTGGTTGGGCATCCGACTGTAGGAACTGCGCAAGCTGCGACCGCGCAACCGCGCTTGCGTCGCGGCTGCGAGGTCGCGGCTCGCGCCGCTCCTACAGGGGGCTGTGGCTGCGGCGCAGCCTGCGGCAACGCGCTACAGCCACTTGGCCCGCTTGAAGCCGATGTACAGCACCAGGCAGGTCACCACCACCACGCTGATCAGGACGGCGTAGCTGAACTGCCCCGCCAGTTCCGGCATGTGGGTGAAGTTCATGCCGTACCAACTCGCGATCAAGGTCGGCGCCGCCAGCAGCGCCGCCCAGGCGCCCAGGCGCTTGACGATCTCGCCCTGGCGCACCGTCACCAGCGACAGGTTCACGCTGACCGCGGCGGTCAGCATCTCGCGCAGGGTGTCGGTGGTCTCGTTGATGCGCACGGCGTGGTCGAGCACATCGCGGAAATACAGCTGGATCTCCTCGTCGATCAGCCCGCCGCGCGAGCGCGCCAGCTGGCCGAGGATGTCCTGCAGCGGCGACACCGCCATGCGCAGCCGGGTCAGTTCGCGCTTGAGGTCGTACAGCTCGCGCACCGTCTCGTTGCGGAAGTCCTCGGAGAAGATGTCCTTCTCCAACTCGTTGAGCTCCTGGGTGAAGCCCTCGACGATCGGCATGAAGTTGTCGACCACGCTGTCGAGCACCGCGTACAGCGCCGCGCCGGGGCCGTGTTCGAGCAGGTCGGGTTCGCGCTCCATGCGCATGCGCGCGGACTTGTAGCTGATCGAGGCGCCGTGGCGCACGGTCACCAGGTAGCGCGGGCCGACGAACAGGTGGGTCTCGCCGAAGCGGATGCGGTTGTCGATCTTCTGCGCGGTGTGGATGGCGATGAACAGCGAGTTGCCGTAGGCCTCGATCTTCGGCCGCTGGTGCGCGTTGTGCGCGTCCTCGACCGCCAGATCGTGCAGGCAGAATTCTTCCTGCAGCTTGTCGAGGATGCTCTCGTCCGGCTCGTACAGGCCGACCCAGACGAAGCTGCCGTCGTCGACGGCGAGCACGTCGCTGATCTGGTCCAGGGTGATGTCGCGGCGGTCGCCGTTACGGTCGTAGGCGGCGCAGTTGATGACGCATTGGGGCAGGGAAGGATCGCTCATGCGCGCATCCTGCGCCCGCGTCCGGGCGGGGGCAAGCGCGGACGCCCGCCCGCGCCCGCGCGGGCCGCGCGTCGGCGCGCAGGCCGCGCACGAGGCCGGCAATCGCCGCGGCGTCCGCTCAGCGGCGCGCGAGCCGCGCCGCCGGGCGGAAGCCGAGCCACAGGCCGAGGTGGACCGGCAGCCACAGCGCGATCCAGTGCGCATTGCGCTGCGGATACACCGGCAGCCAGTACACGAACAACGAGGCGACCGCCGCCAGCGCCACCGCCAGGCTCAGCCAGCCGAACACCGGCCCCGGGTCGCGCCCGCGCAGCGCGCGCACGCCGCCGAACAGCAGCAGCAGGCACAGCGGGTCGAACAGCAGCAGGTTGCGGTTGGCGTGGATGTAGGTGTGGCCGGTGCCGAGCCAGGCGTACACCAGCAAGGCGCCGATTACGCCGAGCGCCGTCCACAGCGGCAGCGCGGCGACGGCGAGCACGCGCGGGCTGCGCCGGCCGATCCAGGCCAGCGCGGCGCCCAGGCCGATGCCGGCCAGCGCCCACGGCCACCACGGCAGCGGCGTGGCTTCCGGCTCCGCCGGGATGTGCGAGGGCAGCAGCGTCCGCTCGGACTCCACCAGCGGCCGGCCTTCGTCGTTCTTGACCTCGCGCAGCGCCGCGGCCAGGCGCCCGGGCACGTACGACTCGGCCCACACCGGCACCGGCAGGTCGGTCTGCGGTCCCATCAGCACGTCGAGCACGAACCACATCCACGGCTCGGGCTTGGACAGGCGCAGCGCCTCGCTGCGCAAGGTGTTGCCGTGCGAGCGGCCCTCGGTCTGCCGGCGCAGGTTGCCGCGCAGGGTGCGGTCGATCGCGTCGCGCACCCGGATCGAGCAGTTGTCGTCGAAATACTGGTAGCGGTAGAACGCGTTCTGCGGCAGCGCATTGACCCGCAACGACTCGGCCAGCGCGCGCGCCTGCGCGTCGTTCAAGTCCAACCACTGCAACTCGACCTTGCGGCCCTCGTACTGGTACTGGGCCATGTCCTGGTCGAACGGCAGCGCCACCAGCCGATAGCGCATGTCGTTGCGGACGAAGCGCTGGACGAAGTCCGGATCGCTGGGGTCGAAGTAGCCGAAGTTGTACGAGACCGCCTTGTCGGTGGCGCGGTCGTACACCACCAGGGCGTCGTGGCCGAAGCGCGACCAGAATTCCTGGCCCGGCTGCATGGTGACCACGCCGATGCGCGGGACGCCGGCGGCGGCCGCGGTCCGGGCAGGGGCGGGCGGCGGCACGGCCGACGTTGCCGGCGTTGCGGCGGCGGCGTCCTGGCCGTCAGCGCCGGCCTTGGCGCCGCTGCCGGCGACGGTTTCGGCGACGCCCGCCACCGGCGGCGGGGCGGCCTGGGCCAACGGCAGCAGCGACAACAGGGCGAGCAGGGCGTAGAGCCGGACGAAGCGGGGAAGAGCGGTCACGGGCGGCTGGATCCGGCGGGACGGGTGGCGGCCATTGTAAACAGTGGCGCGGCCCGGCCCGTGGCGCTTGCCGGCTGGGCTTGTGGGAACGCCTTCGGGCCCGGCGCGTTCTCCACCGAGCGCGGCAAACCGGGCTTCGCGCAGCAGGGCCGAAATCCCGCCCCAAACGAAAACCGGCCCCAGAGGGGCCGGAATGCGGATCGATGCGCGAAACCAAACGGCGCGGTTCAATCGCCGCCGAGCACGCCCACGTGGAAGGCGTGCACCCGCCGCGCATCGGCGCTGGCGACGCGGAACACGAACCGGCCCAGGGTCAGTTCCTCGCCGGCCTCGGGCAGGTGCCCGATCGCCGCGGTCACCAGGCCGCCGATGGTGTCGTACTCGTCGTCGTCGAAGTCGGCGCCGAAGCGCTCGTTGAAACCGTCGATCGGCGTCAGCGCGTCGACCACGTACTGGCCGTCGGCCTGCGCCGCGATCAGCGCGTCGGGGTTCTCGGCCTCGTCGTGCTCGTCGTCGATGTCGCCGACGATCTGCTCGAGCACGTCCTCGATGGTCAGCAGTCCGGCGACGCCGCCGTGCTCGTCGATGACGATGGCCATGTGGTTGCGCGACTGGCGGAACTCGCGCAGCAGCACGTCCAGGCGCTTGGATTCGGGAATCAGCACCGCCGGGCGCAGCAGTTCGTGGATCGTGCCCGGCCCGTTGTCGGCGACCACGCCGCGCAACAGGTCCTTGGCCAGCAGGATGCCGAGGATCTCGTCCTTGTCCTCGCCGTGCACCGGGAAGCGCGAATGGCCGGATTCGACCACCAGCTTCATCAGGTCGAGGAACTTGGCGTCGGCCGGCAGCGCGACCATCTGCGAGCGCGGGATCATCACATCGCCGACGGTGAGGTCGGAGACCGCGATCGCGCCTTCCATCATGCGCAGGGTATCGGCGGCGATCAGGCCGTCGGACTGGGCGTCGCGCAGCAACTCGACCAGGTCTTCGCGGGAGCTGGGTTCGCCCGACAGCGCGGAGCTGATGCGGTCGAGCCAGGAGCGCCGTTTCTCGTGGGGTTCCGGCGAGTGGGTACTACTGTCGTCCTCGGACATTCGGTTTTCGGTTGCGCCCCCTGGGGGAGGGGCCGGTCCGGCAGTTTAACCCGGAAGTCGGGCCGGGAGCGGGGCGGTCCCGGGAGCGCCCCCGGCCGAAGGATGCTGAATACGTGGTTTCGATGCCCTCGCGCGATGCGGCGGCGCATCCTGCGCAGGGATGCGGGCAGCGGTGCGCGCCGGCGGCCGTCAGCGCCCGCGGCAGGCGCGCCGCTGTTCGTCGGAGCCGGGCGCGATGCGGAACCGCCCGGCATTGGACAGCACCAGCGTTTCCACGCGGTCGCCGGAACGGCTGCACAGGCTGAAGGTAACGTTGCTGCCCGAACTGCTGCCATCGGGATGGAAGACGATCCGCCGGCGGCCGTCGGTGCTGACCAGGCGCAAGCCTTCGGCCAGCGGCGGCTGGCGCTGCAGGAGGATGTCGTGGGCGCCGAAGCTGCGGTCCTGGTCGATGTCGGCATAGACCAGCCAACCCGAACTCCAGTCCGTGCCGTCGCGGCAATGCCCGCGCGGATCGCTGGGGCACAGCACCGCGACCCCGCCGCTGGCGGCGGACAGCCGGTTGGACACCAGCACGCTCTCGCCGAGGGCGGCGCGAACGCTCGCGTATCGGACCGCGAGAAAGGCCGATAACGCGGCCGGCGCCGCGACGCCCGCCAATAGCGCGGCGATCGCCAGGGCCAGTACGACTTCGACGACGGAGATTCCCTGCATTGTTTTCATGCGCCTTCCTTGGCGTGGCGTGCGAGGCGCCAGTGTCGCCGCCGCTACGGCGAGGGCGAATAGGAAAGTTCCGATCCGCGGTTCGGAGTCGGCCGCGATGTCCGCTGGGAACGCGGCCTGCGACTGCGACGATCGGCCGTCCGATGCCCGTATCGGGAGCGGGGCGGGGCCGCGCGCAAGTGCCCGCGCGCCGCATCGCCGACGAAGTTGCGGACGCCGTCGGCGCGGCGATCCAGGGCTTCGCGCAAAGCGAAGAAACTTGGACGGAATGCTTGTGATGGACGCGCACGCTTTCTACTGAATCTCTTCCGCCCGTCTTCGTTCGCCGACCGCCGATCGGTCGCTGTGTTCCCAGCCGACGTCGAGGGATCGACGATTCGTCCCGGTCGCAACCGAGGGGAAACGATCGTGCGCGCATGCAACGTACGCGGCTTCACCTTGATCGAACTGCTGGTGACGATCTCGCTGGTCGCGATCCTGCTGGGGCTGGGGTTGCCGAGCTTCCAGTACGCGATCCGCTCGAACCGGATCGCGACGTCGACGAACGAAATGCAGGCCGCGCTGACCCTGGCGCGCAGCGAGGCCATGCGCACGCCGCGCGGCGGCCATGTCTGCGCCTCGCGCGACGGCCTGGGCTGCGGCGGAAGCTGGAGCGACGGCTGGATGGTGTGGACCGACCGCAACAACAACGACGCGCCGCAGTCCGACGAGGTGTTGCGTTACTTCGCGCCCAATCCGCAGGTCGAGATCGATGCGGCGGCGACCGGCGGCGATGCCGCCCAACTTGCTTTCGACTTGCGCGGACGCTTGAAGGACGGTTATCCGCGCCGCTTCACCCTCAAGCCGGCGGACTGCGCCGCGGGCGCCGGGTTGATGCGCGAGATCAGCCTGGGCGTCGCCGGCCAGGTGCGCATGGAGCGAAAGACATGTCCGTAGCGCTGGCACGGGTTCGTTCGCGGCGCCGGATGCGCGCCGCGCCAGCGCGCCAGCGCGGTTTCAGCCTGATCGAGGTGCTGATCGCGATGCTGGTGATCGGTTTCGGATTGCTCGGCCTGGCGATGATGCAGACCCTGAGCGTGCGCTACTCGCAAAGCGCCAACTATCGGACCCAGGCCTTCAACCTGGCCTACGACCTGCTCGACCAGATTCGCGCGAACCGCGCCTTGTCCGCTCAATTCGCCCAGATCGACGAAGGCAGTTTCAGCGGCGTGACCGGCAAGAACTGTTCGCGCGCGGTCAGCGGTTTCGTCGGCCCGGCCGAGAGCGCCGCGCGCTGGAAATGCCAGGTGCGCTCGACCCTCGGCGCCGGCGCGTTCGCGGTGGTGACCCAGGACGGCGCGCGCACCACGGTGGCGATCCAATGGTCCGACGCGCGCGCCGGCGTCGGCGCGGTCGGCAACAACGCCAACGGGCGGGTCGCGGTGAGTTCCGAGCTATGACCCGCCTGCGCCGCGTTTCCGGTTTCAGCCTGATCGAACTGATGGTCGCCCTGGTCCTGGGCGCGCTGTTGGTCCTGGGCCTGCTCAAGATCTTCGATGCATCGCGGGCCAGCTACAAACTTTCCGAAGGCCTGGCGCGGGTGCAGGAAAACGGCCGCTTCGCCATGGACTACCTGCAGCGCGACCTGCGCATGGCCGGGCACATGGGCTGCCTCAACGACCAGACCCGGTTCCTGTCGGAGCCGGCGGGATTCCGCTCGGCGTTCGTCGCCCAGCAGCGGCCCAGCGCGGCGCAACTCGACGCCGCGCCCGATGCATTGCGTTTCAACCACATGATCCAGGGGTTCGAGGCCAGCGGCACCGCGCCCGGCGGCAGCGTCGGGCTGCCGGCCAGCGGCGCCTGGGCCGGCGCGCCGAACCTGCCCGGCTACATCGCCGCGCTGACGCCGGCGCCGATGGCGGGCAGCGACGTGGTCGCGGTGCGCTTCTTCTCGCCCGAGAGCGTCCCGGTCAAGGCCGTCTCCGCGTCGAGCATCACCGTCGACAGCGCGCGCTGGAACCAGGTCATCGCCGCCAACGGCTACGCGCGCCCCGGACTGCTGGCGATCGCCGACTGCCAGAACGCGACCAGCTTCGAGGCCACCTCGGTCGCCGAGGGCGGGGCCGATACGACCATCGCGGTGACGGTGTCCGGGCTCAACCGCTCCGACCTCGGCGAGGCGCCGTTCTCGCCCGGCCAAGCCACGCTCCATCGCGCCGAGACGATGGTGTATTACGTCGCGGCCAACCCCCAGGCCGGCAACGAACCGACGCTGTATCGCGCGCGCTTCACCGCCGAACCGGGCGCCGCCGCGACGACGCTGGTCGGCGGCGCGCCCGAGCCGCTGGTCGAAGGCGTCGAGAACATGCAGTTGATCTACGGCCTGGACAGCCAGACCGACCAGGCGCGCCAGCCGACCGGTTTCGTATCTCGCCAGGCCGTGGCCAGCGCGGTGCAGCCGGGCGCCGACCCGCTGCCGTGGCGGCGGGTCGGACTGGTCCAGGTCGGGTTGCTGCTGCGCAGCGCCGACGGCGCCGGCACGGCCGCGAACCTGATCGCGGAAAAGCCGCGGTTGCTCGGCGTGCAGACCGCGCCGGCCGACGACGGCCGCTACCGCACCGTGTACGAATCCACCATCGCCTTGCGCAACCGACTGTTCGGGAACTGACCGGGAGCACGCCGCATGTCCTCCAACCGCCTTCATCCGACGCCGCCCCAGCGCCAACGCGGCGCCGCGCTCTACATCGCGCTGATCATGTTGATCCTGCTGGCCTTGCTGGGCCTGGTGGGCATGCAGGTGACCGGCATGCAGGAGCGCATGTCGGCCAACTACGGGCGCGTCAATACGGCGTTCCAGAACGCGGAAGCGCTCGCCCGGCAACGCGAGACCGCGATCCGCTCGGCGCTGTACGGCGCAGGCGGCACGTTCCAGGCCGACGAGGAGCTGTGTTCGACCGCCTACGACCCGTCCACCTGGGCCAATGCGGCCGCATCCGACAGCGCCACCCATACCCGCCGGATCGACAAATGCCTGTCCGCCTCCAGCCTGGTCGTCGGCGGCAAGAAGAACGAAGACACCGGCAACATCTACCAGATCAGCGCCCTGCGCGGCGACCTGGACGCGAACGCCGGCGCCAGCGCCGCCATCGACACGATCTTCATTCCCTGATCGGGCGGGTTACGACATGAATTCCAAGACCCAATTGCGCAACGCCGCCTGCTTCGCCGTCGCCGCGTGCGCGGTCGCCGGCTGGCTGTGGCTGAGCCATTCCGGCGACAGCCGGGCGTCGATCAACGATTACCCGATGGCCGAGAAGCCGTTGTACACGGCCAATTCCGTGCCGCCGCTGATGATGATGGTGGCGTCGCGCGACGAGCAACTGTTCGAGCGGGCTTACAGCGACTACTCGAACCTGACCGACGCCGACGGCGACGGCCTGCTCGATCCGACCTACGACAACGCGATCACCTACGAGGGATACTTCGATCCGGAGTTGTGCTACGCATATGACACCGCGAAGAAGGTCTTCAAGGCGGCGCCCGGACGCAAGAAAGACCACAAATGCAACGGCCAATGGAGCGGCAACTTCGCCAACTGGGTCGCGATGAGCCGGCTCGACCTGCTGCGCTACGTGCTGTACGGAGGCAAGCGTTCCACCGACTCGGCCGGCCTCACGGTCATAGAACGCGCCCACCTGCCCAGCGACAGCCACGCATGGTCCAAGGTCTATCGCGGCAGCGACATCGCCAGTTACGTTCCGGGGGCGAGCGCGCCTACGACGTTCTGCAACGTCAGTCTGCAAGACGGGCCGCTGGAGCTCGACAGCACGGGCAAGGGGGCACCGTTGCTGCGATACGCGTCCGGGGCGTATCCCAGCTGGGGCGTGACCGAGTACGCCCAGTGCGTAGCCAAGCTGGCGCCGTTGAACGTTCGCGGCGGCCCGCCCGACGGCGACGGCGACCGGCCGGCGCGCGCGGCCATCGTCGACAGGGTCGTGCGGATCGAGGTGTGCGATCCCGCCGCCGCCGCCGACGCCCGCGAGTACTTTTGCAAGCCCTACGGCGGCAGTTCCTGGAAGCCGGCCGGCCTGCTGCAGGAATACGGCGAAACCGGGCGGCTCCGCTTCGGCCTGATCTCGGGGACCTACAGCCGGCCGCGCGACGGCGGCGTGCTGCGCAAGAACATCGGCCTGTTCGCCGGCAACGGCGCCGCCGCCAGCGGTTGCGTGGCGGGCGATGAGGTCGATCTGGCGAACGGCAAGTTCTGCAATCAGGTCGATGGCAGCCAGGGCATCGTCAATACCCTCGACCGCTTCAGGCTGGTGAACTGGGACGGCCGGGGCATCGGCTGGAACTCGACCAACATTGCGAGCAGCGACCCTGACGAACGTTGGAATCTCACCTACAACTGGAACGGCGACTGTCGCGGCGCCCTTTCGAATTCGATGATCGTCGATCCCGGCCCGGCCACCGCCTACGCATGCACGCCTTGGGGCAACCCGATCGGCGAAATGTACGCCGAGGCCTTGCGTTACTTCGCCGGGAGCGAGCCCACCGGGACCTTCGCGACGGTATCCACGGTCGGCGATGTCACCGGAGCGCCACGTCCGGCCTGGGTCGATCCCTACGGGCCGGCTCAAGCCTACGGCGGCGGCAACGGTTACTGCGCCAGTTGCCGGATCATGATCCTGTCCAGCGGCACCAATACCTACGACGGCAACAATATCCCCGCCTCGCCGTCCGGACTGGACTCCGCGGCTGTCGCGACCGCTGCTTTGGGACAGACCGAAGGGCTCGAAGGCAAGCGCTATTTCGTCGGTTTCGGCGCCACGGCGCCGCCGGCGAACCTGTCCCAGTCGTCGGCCACCTTCGTCTGCACGGCCACGACGATCTCGAACCTGGCCTGGGTGCGCGGCATCTGCGACGACGCGCCGCAGCGCGAAGGCAGCTACATGGTCGCCGGCCTGGCCAAGACCGCCTACGAGCGCGACCTGCGTCCGGACCTGGCCAACAAGGGCCGCCCCGCCGGCAGGATCAACAACGTCGTCACCTATGCCGTCGCCCTGGCCGATACCTTGCCGAAGATCGAAATCGAGATGGGCGGAACCGGCGCGGCGGCGCGAACCATCACCCTGTCGCCGATCTGCAAGGCGGACGATTTCTCGACCGGCAGGAGTTGCCAGCTGATCGACACGCAGGCCGGCCAGCAGGCCGGCGCGGACGGCCGCGTGTATGGCCGGCATTTCCGCACCGACGGCAGGGCCGGCAGCCTGATGTACACCTGGGACGGCGCCTTGGCCGGCGAGGCGAACGACCGCGACGTCGCCTTCATGATCAGCTACTGCGTCGGCTCGGCCTGCAGCGTCGAGACGACCGCCGGCTTCGCCGGCTACGACGTGTGCTGGGGGACCGGCATCGACAGCGACACCGCAGTGCAATCGGCGCCGGTTTGCACCGCGGGCAATCAACGGCCGGTGGTCGCCGAAAACGAGGTGTTGGTGCGGGTGGAAGGCATCGGTTCGTCCTCGGGCGGGCATTTCCACATGGGATTCGGCGTCGCCGGCGCGCTGTCCGGGAACGGCGCCTATCCGGGCGTCTATCGCCACGACCCGCCCGAAGGCGCAAGCAATTGCCGCAGGCCCAATGGCGCGGTGTGTCCTCCCAGCGCGACCTTCAACCTGCTGACCGGCGAGTCCCCGGACAAGGTGCGTTGGCCGATGAACAACGCCTTCAACCGCCAGTGGCGGCGGCCGGTGGTGCGCAAGTTCACCGCGGCCGACCAGGCGTCCGGCTCGCTCGAATCGCCGTTGTGGTTCGCCGCCAAGTACGGCACCCAGATCGGCGACAGCGCCGACAACGATACCAACCCGGATTGGGACAACGACGGCGACGGCGAGCCGGACAACTACCTCATCGCCCGCGATCCGGCCAAGTTGAAACGGCAACTGCGCGCGCTGATCGAAGACGCCGCGGCGCCGCCGTCGGTCAGCGGCGGCGGCGCCGCGGGCGCGCGCCTGACCCCGGATGCCTCCTTCGTCATCGATGCCTCGTTCAAGATGGAGACGACCAAGGCGACCAACGACTGGGTCGGGAATCTGTCCGCGTACGGCCTCAATCAAGACGGCAGCCTCGGCGGCGAGCGCTGGAGCGCCGCGAAACTGTTGACTGCGCAGGCCGCCGCAGGGGCGCGCAAGATCCGCATGGCGCTGGAGCCGACCAAGGTCGGCGCGAACGGCGCGGTCCGGGCCGCCGTCGCGGTGCGCGATTTCACCGCGAGCGAGCTCGCTGCGAACCCCTTGATCGCGCCGTTGCAGCGCCTGGGCCTGACCGGCGCGGAGAGCTGGATGGCCGGCAAGACCGCGGCCGATGTGGTGGCGTATCTCAGGGGCGCGACCAATGCCGCGCCGTTCCGCAGGCGCAGCGAGGTGTTGGGCGACATCGTCAACTCGACCCTGGAGATCGTTTCGTCCAAGGACGACTTCGGCTGGGGCGACTGGGCGCTGCAGGCGTCGCCGGGATGGAAGAGCACGCTCGGCAGCAGCTACAAGACCTTCGTCAAGAGCAAGAGCGCGACGCGCAACACCGCCTACGTCGGCGCCAACGACGGCATGCTGCATGCCTTCGACGCGACCGCCAGCGGCGGCAGGGAACGCTTCGCCTATATCCCGTCGGCGGCGCTCTCGCGCATGGGCGACCTCGCGAACCCGCAATACGATCATCGCTACACCATGGACGGCGACGTGGTGTCGGGCGACGTCCCCACCTCCGCCAGCGGCGGATGGCGGACGCTGCTGGTGGCCAGCGCCGGCGCCGGCGGCCGTTCGGTGTCCGCGCTCGACGCGACCGATCCCGACGGATTCGGCAGCGCCTCGGTGTTGTGGGAATTGCGCGGAACCGACGGCGACGGCAGCGCCGCGGCGACCGACGACCTCGGGCATGTCCTCGGGCGGCCGGCGATCGTGCCGATCGTCGGCGATGGCGCGGCCGGCGCGCCGCGTTGGGTCGCCTTGTTCGGCAACGGCGTCAACGCCAGCACCGGCGCGCCGGTGCTGTTCGTGGTCGATGCGAACACCGGCGAGGTGCTGGCGCGGCTGAAGCCGGCGGGCGCGGCGTACGCGGTCAGGAACGGGCTGATGAACATCGCCCCGGTCGCGCTGTACAACAGCGACGGCCTGGTCGACACGGTGTACGGCGGCGACCTGCAGGGCAATGTGTGGAAGTTCGATTTGTCCGCGGGCGCGGCCGGCCGTTGGTCGGTCGCCTTCGGCGGGACACCGTTGTTCAGCGCCAAGGACGCGGCCGGCGTCGCCCAGCCCATCACCGGCGGGCTGGAAGTGGCGCGCGGCCCCGGCGGAGGCGCGGCGGTGTATTTCGGTACCGGCCGCTACTTCGCGGTCGGCGACAACATCGTCGGCAGCAATCCGCAGGTGCAGAGCCTGTACGGGATTTTCGATCGCTGCGCGAGCGCCGCCTGCGCCACGCCGGTGCGCGGCGACCGGACCGCGGTGCTGGGCGAGCAGGTGCTGAGCGCGGGCACCAACAGCGCCGGCTACCGCGTGCGCAACGTGAGCCGCAACGAACCCAAGCAGGCGGGCTGGTTCATCGACCTCAAGGCCGGAACCGCGGTCGGCGAACGCTTCATCGGCCGGCCGCGGCTGCAGAACGGCAAGGTGTTCTTCACCACCTTCGAGCCGCTGGGGAACGACTGCGAGGCCGGCGGCCGCAACTGGTTGTTCGGAGTGGACATGTACTCCGGCGGCGGATCGATGGCCGGCGTCAGCACCTCGCCGGGCGGCAGCAGCGTATGCAGCGGCGATTGCGGCAGCGTGTCGCTGGACAACAAGGTGAGCGCGCCGGCCAAGGACACCACGGTCTTGCTGCCGCCGCCGCCGGGCTCGCAGATCGTCGCGTGCGGCACCGATCCGAATTGCTCCAGCGAGGCCGCGCTGCGCGAGCAACTGGCCGCGAAGCAGTGCTCGATGGTCCTGCGCAGCAACGGTTCGGGCCCGCTGTACTTGCCGCGTCCCTGCGGACGGCAGTCGTGGCGACAGGTGCGCTGATGGTTCCGTCGACGAGCATGGAGAACTCCGGCATGCCGGTTCATGATGTCGCGCGCGGCGCCCGCGATCGCGCGCGGGCGCACGCGGGATTCACCCTGATCGAGCTGATGATCGCAGTGGCGATCGTCGGCGTGCTGGCGGCGATCGCCTATCCCGCCTACGAAGACAGCGTACGCAAGGGGCGGCGCGCACAAGCCAAGGCGGACCTGGTGGAACTGGCGCAGCGCGCGGAGCGCTTCTACACCTTGAACAACACCTACGCGGGGTTCTGGGCCAGCGTGCCGGCGGGCGACAAGCGTTCGCCGCGGGCCGGGCAGGCTTTCTACCTGCTCGAGCGCACCTCGGGCGACGCCGACGCCAATGCCTTCAGCTTGTCGGCGACGCCTACGGGAACGCAGACGGCCGACAGCGGATGCGGAACGCTGAGCATCAATCAGGCCGGCGCCCGCTCCATCTCCGGTTCGATGGAGCCGGCGCGGTGTTGGTGACGGTCATCGCCGGCCGGCGCGGCCGCATCCAGGCGCGGCATATTCCTACCCCGGTGCGGGGCGAAGACCGCCGGACAGCGGGCGGCGGATAGCCGAGCATCGCTTTCGCCGGTGCGGCTCATCCGCTCGCCGGCGATCCCAAGGAGCGGTTTTCAAGGAGGAATGCGATGCGAATCGGCGGTTGTTGGTGGGGCGTGGTGTTGGCGCTAGGTTCGTTCGGGCAATGCAGTCGGGCCCAGGCGGCGCAAGTCGAGCCGCAAGCGGCGGCTTCGAACTACATCGAAGTCGGCGGCTATCTGCGCAGCGAAGCCGAGATCAACGCCTGGTACGAGTTGCTGTATCGCTTGCGCGAGAACTTCGACGAGATCTGCGGCGACACCTTTTGCGAGGGCGACTACAGCAACATCCAGGCCCTGCGTTTCGTCTGCTCGGTCGAAGCCGGCAGCGGCGTTCTCGGGCAATGCATCTGGGCCTTCGCGGCCAGCCACGAAGAGGTCGATGTCGCGACCGGCCGGGTTGCGGTCGCGCCCAAGGCTTGGCGATGCCGGGCGCCGCTGGCGCGAAAAACCACCGTACAGGCCTTGCTGGGAGCGCTGACGGGCGAACGCCCGCTGTATGCGACCTTGCCGGGGACCACGCGGTCCATCTACGACGGGCTGGCCGACTGCCTCTGAGCCGCGCCGGCCGCAGCGGCGTTCGCGGCGCGCGGCGTTCGCGCTGCGCGCCGGCGATCGCCCGGGGTCAATCGTCCAGGTAGGGATCGGCCACGCCGAGCGTCGCCAGGATCTCGCGCTCCAACTGTTCCATGCATTCGGCCTCGCGCTCGTCCTCGTGGTCCCAGCCGAGCAGATGCAGCACGCCGTGGACGGTCAGGTGCGCGTAGTGGTCATTGAGCGCCTTCTTCTGCTCGCGCGCCTCGCGCGCGACCACCGGCGCGCAGATGACCAGGTCGCCGAGCAGCGGCAGCTTGACCCCTTCGGGCAGCCCCTCGGGCAGGTCGGCCGGGAAGCTCAGCACGTTGGTGGCGTAGTCGCGGCCGCGGTAGTGGCGGTTGAGCGAACGGCCTTCCTTGCTGTCGACCAGGCGGATCGCCAGGTCGGCCTCGCGGATGCGGCCGTCGAGCGCGGCGGCGACCCACTTGCGGAAGCTGGTGGCGGCCGGCAGTCCCTTGCGCGGCAGGGCGTAGTTGATGGCGACATCGAGTCGGACGGGACCTTTGGTCATCGTGGCGCTCACTGGCAATGCGAAGGTTCGGGTGGTGCGGTGGCGGCGACGCAGCTGCAGCCGCGGGCCGGCGCTCGTGGTGCGGCGGCCGGGGCCGGGCCCTGGCCGTCGCGGTGCAGCCTGCGCGGCCGCGGTCGCGCCGCTGCCTGCGCGGTCGCCGCAGCCGAACCGGCGGCGCGCGGGCGTCCGGGCCGTCGCCTCAGGCGGCCGGTCCGGTCTGCGCGTCCTTGGCGTCGCGGGCGTCGTAGGCGCTGACGATGCGCGCGACCATGGGGTGGCGGACCACGTCCTTGGCCTCGAAGAAGGTGAAACTGATGCCGTCGACGTTGCGCAGCACGTCCAGCGCGTCCCTGAGGCCCGACTTGACGTGCTTGGGCAGGTCGATCTGGGTGAGGTCGCCGGTGACCACCGCGGTGCTGCCGTAGCCGATGCGGGTCAGGAACATCTTCATCTGTTCGATGGTGGTGTTCTGCGCTTCGTCCAGGATCACGTAGGCGTCGTTGAGGGTGCGCCCGCGCATGTAGGCCAGCGGCGCGATCTCGATGACGTTCTTTTCCAGCAGCTTGACCACCTTCTCCACGCCGAACATCTCGTACAGCGCGTCGTAGAGCGGGCGCAGGTAGGGGTCGACCTTCTGGGTCAGGTCGCCGGGCAGGAAGCCGAGCTTCTCGCCGGCCTCGACCGCCGGGCGCACCAGGATCAACCGCTGCACGCGCGATTCGTTGAGCGCCTCGACCGCGCTGGCGACGGCCAGGAAGGTCTTGCCGGTGCCGGCCGGGCCGATGCCGAAATTGATGTCGTGGGTGGCGATCGCGTGCAGGTACTTGGCCTGGTTGGCGCCGCGGCCGCGGATGGTGCCGCGCTTGACCCGGATCGCGACTTCCTGCGGTTCGAAGTCCTGCTGCGCGACCTGTTCGGCGCCGCTTTCGGTCAGCGCCAGGTGGATCGCGTTGTCGTCGAGGGTTTCCTCGGCCGCGTCCTTCCACAGCCGGCGCAGCAGCTTCTCGGCCTGGCCGACCGCGCCGTCGGGGCCGTCGATGCGGAAGATGTTGCCGCGGTTGGCGATTTCCACGCCCAGGCGCAGTTCGATCATGCGCAGGTGGCCGTCGAACGGGCCGCTGAGGTTGGCCAGACGCTCGCTGTCGGCGGGGTCCAGGGTGAATTCGGAGGCGGTGCGTGCGGGCATGGCGGAAGCGTAGGCGGATCGTGCACGCGAGGCGTGCTGGGGTGTCACAGCTTGCGCCTGTCGGCCGGTTTTCGCAAAGCCGCGGCGGGCGGGACGCGGCGGATCGCCAACGGGACGCAGCGGGGCGTCGGGCCGAATCGATGCGATCGGGGCGGTGCGCTCGCGCCGGCGCCGCAGCGGCGGTTCGGCGAGGCTCAGCGGCGCGCGCTGCGCAGCGCGCGCCAGATCCGCACCGCGCCGACCACGACCAACACGGCCGAGCCGACCAGCCACAGCAGCGATACGGTGTCGGTTGCGAACCCGCCGTGGCGGGCCGCGCGCATCCACGCGCGCACCAGCCCCAGCGCGCCCAGGCCGAGGAACCAGAAGCCCAGCGCCTCGCGCGACAGCAGGCCGGAGGCGGGCGGCGGCGGGGCAGGGGCGGGCGATGGCGGCATCGGCGGACTCCTTCGGCCCGCGATGCGGCGCGGACCCGGCGGTGGCGACAGGATCGCGGGCCGGCCGCGCGCAGGCAAGGGGCGGATCGTCGCGGTGGCTGCATGGGGCGCGGTCCGGCGGCGGATCGGGTTGCGCCGGCACCGTCGCAGACGCTGGGGATGTGGTGGGAGGGACTTCAGTCCCGACGCTTTGCGTTCAGGTCGCTGCGAGCGGATCGAACAGCGTCGGGACTGAAGTCCCTCCCACAACAGGCCCGCATTACTCAATCGCGATCGTCGCCACCGCCACCGCCGCCAATGTCGCCGCCACTGCCATTGTCACCGTCACCGCTGCCACGGCCATTCGTTACTTACTACAGCCACAGCCACGAACCCCACATCCCACACAGGCCCCGCGATCCTTGCGCTCCCCCGCCCGCTATCGGCAAAGCCGCCGCACTGACGCATACTGCGCCCGCACATGGACATCCGAACCACGCAGCACAACCCGCCGGCCGCAGCGACGGCGAACGCCGCCGGCGAACGCCGCGGTCCCGGCGCCACGCCCGACCTGGATTGGCGCGTGCGCATCGCCGGTCTCGGCCGCTACCTGCCGCGCCAGCGCGTGGACAGCGCGCAGATCGAGGACCGCGTCGGCCTGCCGCGCGGCTGGGCGCTGGAGAACAGCGGCGTCGCGTTCCGCCATTGGGCCGAGCCGGAAACCGAGCGCGCCAGCTGGATGGGCGCGCAGGCCGCGTTGCAGGCCTGCGAGCGCGCCGGCGTCGCGCCGGCCGAGCTGGACCTGATCGTCAACGCCTCCGGTTCGGCCGAGCGCGCGATTCCCGACGGCGGCCCGCTGCTGCAGCGCGAACTCGGCCTGGGCCGCTCCGGCATCCCGTCGCTGTCGGTGCACGCCACCTGCCTGAGCTTCGTCGCCGCGCTGGAACTGGCGGCCGAACGCATCCACCACGGCCGCATCGCGCGCGCGCTGGTGGTCAGCAGCGAGATCGCCTCGGTCGGCCTGGATTTCGCCAATCCCGAGGTCTGCACCCTGTTCGGCGACGGCGCCGCGGCGGCGGTGCTCGAACGCGCGCCCCACGACAGCCCCAGCCGCATCCACCGCATCGCCTGGCGCACGATGGGCGAGGGCGTGGAGATCACCACCCTGCGCGGCGGCGGCAGCTGGCGGCCGCCGCTGGGGCCGAGCACGCAGCCGGCCGACGCCTTGTTCTCGATGCAGGGCCAGGCCGCGCTGCGCAGCGGCATCCGCCTGGTCCCGTACGTGATGCGCCGGCTCGGCCTCGACGACATGGCCGCGCGCGCCGCGCTGCGCTGGGTCGCGCCGCACCAGGCCAGCCGCGCCGCGCTGGAGGTGATCGAGCAGATCGGCTTCCCGGGCGCGGCGATGGTGCGCACCCTGGAGCACACCGGCAACTGCATCGCCGCCTCGATCCCGCTGGCGCTGGAACAGGGCGTGCGCGAAGGCCTGATCCGGCGCGGCGACCCCGGCGTCCTGCTCGGCACCGGCGCCGGCCTGTCCGGCGTCGGCCTGACCCTGACCTACTGAGCCCGGACCAGGATGCGGACCGCGCGGGACACGGCGAAAACCGCATCGCGTGCGGAAGGGCCTTCCGGCCCGGCGCTCTTGGCCCAGATCGCGGCGAGCGGATCGAAAGGCGTCGGGGCTGAAGCCCCTCCCACAACGGCAATCCGGGCCGCGGGTGTTTTTGTGGGAGGGCCTTCAGGCCCGACGCTCTTCGGCCGGATCGCAGCGAAGGGATCGAAAGGCGTCGGGGCTGAAGCCCCTCCCACAACGGCAATCCGGGCCATGGGTGTTTCTGTGGGAGGGCCTTCCGGCCCGACGCTCTTCGCTCAGATCGCGGCAAACGACCCGAGCCGCACCCCAGCCGAAGCCTCGTCCGCCGATACTGCGCGCTCCCCTCGTCGCTACGCATCACGCGCAGGCCGCCATCCATGACCGCCGAACGCCGCATCGTCGTCACCGGCGCCACCGGGTTCCTCGGCGGCGCGCTCGCGCGCCATCTGGCGGCGACGCGGCCGTGGCAGCAGGTGGTCGGGCTGGGGCGCGACGCCGGTCGCGGCCGCGCGTTGCAGGCGCAAGGGGTGGAGTTCCACGCGCTCGATCTCACCGACGAAGCCGCGGTGCACCGGGTCCTGCGCGGCGCCGACACCGTCGTGCATTGCGCCGCGCTGTCCAGCCCGTGGGGCCGGCGCGAGGCCTTCGTCGCCGCCAACATCACCGCCACCGAACACGTCGTCGGCGCCTGCATCGCGCGCCAGGTGCGGCGGCTGGTGCACATCTCCACGCCGGGCATCTACCACGACGGCGCGCCGCACCTGGGCATCGGCGAAGACCATCGCCTGCCGGCCAAGCCCGTCAACGACTACGCCGCGACCAAGCTCGTCGCCGAACGCCTGGTGTTCGAACGCTGCGCCGCTGGCGGCGTGTCGGCGCTGGCGCTGCGGCCGCGCGCGATCTTCGGCCCCGGCGACAGCGCGATCCTGCCGCGCCTGGCGCAGGCATTGCGCGCCGGCCGCCTGCGACGGATCGGCGACGAGCAGTGCCGGGTCGATCTGAGCTACATCGACAACGTGGTCGACGCGACCGTGCTGGCGATGGACGCCTCGTGGCGGCTGGGCGGGCGCGTCTACAACATCAGCAACGGCGAACCGGTGGCGATCTGGAACGTGATCGACCGCCTCGCCGACTCGCTGTCGCTGCCGCGCCCGCGCAAGCGCGTGCCCAAGCCGCTGGCGCTGGCGCTGGCGAGCGCGGTGGAAGCGTTCCACCGCCGCTTCCGGCCCGACACCGAACCGCCGCTGCTGCGTTACGGCGTCGAGCTGCTCAGCGTCGACATGACCCTGGACATCGCCCGCGCGCGCGACGAACTGGGGTATCGTCCGCGGGTGAACATGGACGAAGCGCTGGACAAGACCTTGCGCGAACTGGCGCGCGCGGAGCGGCGGACGTGAGCGGCGAGGTGGCGCTGACGTTGGCCGCGTCCGGCCACAGCTGCGCCGATCCGCGCCATCTCGGCCTCGCCGCCGGCGCGCGCATGCGCTTTCCCGCGGGCTGGGCGCTGATCGAGCATCCGGTGCAGGGCGCGATCCTGTTCGACTGCGGCTACGGCCCCGATGCGCGCGAGGCGATGCGCGCCGGCCTGCGCTGGGTCTATCGCCGCGCCATCCACGCCTGCTGCCCGCCGCACGCCGACGCCGCGCACCTGCTGCGCCAGCGCGGCCTCGACGCCGACGACGTGCGCCTGTTGGTGATCAGCCACTTCCATCCCGACCACATCGGCGGCCTCGGCGAATTCCGCAACGCGCGTTTCGTCGCCCATGCCCAGGGCTGGCGCCGGATCGGCCAGGCCGGTTGGCTGGAACTGCTGCATGCGCAGATATGGAAGGAACTGCTGCCGGCCGACTTCGCCGGGCGCCTGCAATTGCTCGACGAGGACGGCCGGCGCCCGCTGGCGGCCGACCTGGCCGGCCTCGGCGAGGGCTGGGACCTGTTCGGCGACGGCAGCCTGCACGCGCTGTCGCTGCCGGGCCACGCCCGCGGCCAGATCGGCCTGGCCCTGCGCACCCGCGACGGCGAACGCGTGGTGCTCGCCGCCGACGCGTTCTGGCGGCGCGAACAGCTCGACCGGCCGCAGGCGCTGCCGTGGCTGACCCAGCGACTGGCGATGGACGACGCCGGCGCCTACCTCGACACCCTGCGCCGGCTGGCGCGGTTCCGCGACACCCACCACGGCGCCTGGGTGATCCCCTCGCACTGCGCCGACACGCTGGCGCAATGGCGCCAGCGCCATCCGCACGCGGTGCTCGACGCGGCCGATTGAACCGCCGCGGCCCCCTGTAGGAGCGGCGCAAGCCGCGACCGCGACAACGCGGCTACGACGAAGCCTTCGCCGCGAACGGCGCCCCCGCGGTCGCGGCTCGCGCCGCTCCTACAGGCAGATCGCGTGGCGGCCGAAGCCTCCTGTAGGAGCGGCGCAAGCCGCGACCGTGACAACGCAACTACGAGGAAGCCTTCGCCGCGTGCGGCACCCCCGCGGCCGCGGCTCGCGCCGCTCCTACAGGGCTGCAGGCGCAGGGCAGGGCAACCGTTTGTCGGCCCGCGCTTGCTAACTAATTAATCACTGAATTAAATATATCCCATGGACACCCCCAAGCCTGCCAGGCGCGGCCGTCCGCGCAAGACCGCGGCGCCGAAGCGCGCGCCCGGCCGACCCGCCGCCGCCGACAGCCCCGACCTGCGCGAGCGCCTGCTCGACGCGGCCATCGCCTGCTACGCCCGCCAGGGCATCGCCGCGACCTCGCTGCGCGCGATCGCCGCCGAGGCCGGGGTCAATCCGGCCCTGCTGCATTACTACTTCGGCGATAAGGAGCAACTGCAGGAGGCGGTCAGCAACGAACGGCTGTTCCCGCTGATCGTCGGTCTGCGCGAGGGACTGGCCGACGGCGGCGACGACGTCTTCGATTTGGTCGGCCGTTTCGTCGCCAACATCGGCCGCATCATCGAAACCCATCCGTGGCTGCCGTCGCTGTGGGTGCGCGAGGTGCTGTGCGAGGGCGGGGCGCTGCGCCAGACCCTGCTGTACGACAAGATCGGCCCGCTGCTGCCGCGCATGCTCGCCGCGCGTTTCGCCCAGGCGCAGGCGCAGGGCCGGATCAACGCCGACCTCGACCCGCGCCTGCTGATGGTCAGCCTGATCGGCCTGACCCTGTTCCCGGCGGCGAGCGCGCCGATCTGGCGGCACCTGTTCGGCGCCGACGATCTCGACCTGGCGGCGCAGCGCCGCCACGCACTGGCCTTGCTCGACCGGGGATTGACGCCATGAGCGCGCAGCGCGACGCCCGCCACGCCCACACCCGCACCGCGCCGTGCGCGGCCGCCTGGATCCCGCTGCGCAGCCGCGCCCTGGCCGCAGCCGCATCGACGGACGCCGCTGCGGCGCCGTCCGCCGCCGCGCGCGCGCCGAGTCGCGAGCAAACCGCCGCGGCGCCGCGCGACCGCGCCGCGCGCCGCCGCGCCGGCCTGTGCGTGCTCGCCGCGCTCGCGCTCGCCGGTTGCGCGCGCCAGCCGCCGCAGGCGCTGGGCACGCTGGAATGGGACCGCATCACCTTGCCCGCGCCCGCGGCCGAGAAAGTCGTGCGCATCGACGTGCGCGAAGGCCAGCGGGTCAAGGCCGGCGCGCGCGTGCTGCAACTCGAACCCGACCGCGGCCGCTCGCAACTGCAGGCCGCGCAGGCGCAGGCGCAGCAATCGGCGCAGGCGCTGGCGGAACTGGAGGCCGGCCCGCGCCGCGAGGCCATCGACCAGGCCCGCGCCAACCTCGCCGCCGCGCAGGCGCAGCAACGCGACGCCGGCGCGTATTTCGAGCGCGTGCGTCCGCTCGGCCAGCGCCAGTTGATCGCCGCGGCCGAAGTCGACCGCGCCCGCGCTGCCGCCGGCAACGCGCTGGCGCAGGTGCGCGCGGCCGAAGCGGCGTTGCTGGAACTCGAACGCGGCAACCGCCGCGAAGACATCGCCCAGGGCCGCGCCGCGCTCGCTGCCGCGCAGGCCCAGGCGGCGGTGCAACAAGCGACCTTCGCCAAGCTCGACGTGCTGGCGCCGCGCGACGGCGTGGTCGACAGCCTGCCGTACAAGCTCGGCGACCAGGCCCCGGTCGGCTCGCCGCTGGCGGTGATGCTGGTCGGCCCGCGCCCGTTCGCGCGCGTGTACGTGCCCGAGCCGATCCGCCAGGACGTGCGCGTCGGCCGCCTGGCCAAGGTCTATGTGGAAGGCCGCGAGCGTGCCTGGAACGGCCGCGTGCGCATGATCCGCAGCGAATCCAGCTTCACCCCGTACTACGCGCTGACCGGCGAGGACGCCGCGCGCCTGAGCTATCTGTGCGAGGTCGAGCTGACCGACGCCGACGCGGTCGAACTGCCGGCCGGCCTGCCGGTGCGGGCCGAGTTCGCGCCGTGAGCGCCGCCGCGGCCCCGCGCGCGACGGCGGCTCCGGCGACGGCCGAGGCGCCGGCGATCCGCGCGCGCGGCATGAGCAAGCGCTTCGGCGAGCTGCTGGCGGTGGACCGGGTCGACCTGACCGTGCCGCGCGCCTGCGTCTACGGCTTCCTCGGCCCCAACGGCTCGGGCAAGTCGACCACCATCCGCATGCTGTGCGGCTTGCTGACGCCGAGCGAGGGCGAGATCGAAGTGCTGGGCCTGAAGATCCCGACGCAGGCCGAAGCGCTGCGCCGGCGCATCGGCTACATGACCCAGAAGTTCTCGCTGTTCGAAGACCTGAGCGTGCGCGAGAACCTGGAATTCCTCGCCGCCGTGCAGGACATCCCCAAGGCCGCCGCGCGCAAGCGCATCGGTGCGTTGATCGAGCAATACCGCTTCGGCGACCGCCAGGACCAGCTCGCCGGCACCATGAGCGGCGGCCAGAAACAACGCCTGGCCCTGGCCGGCGCGGTGATCCACGAGCCCGAGCTGCTGTTCCTCGACGAACCCACCAGCGCGGTCGATCCCGAATCGCGCCGCGACTTCTGGGAAAAACTGTTCGAACTGGCCGATGCCGGCACCACCTTGCTGGTGTCCACCCATTACATGGACGAGGCCGAACGCTGCCATCGCCTGGCCATCCTCGACCGCGGCGCGCTGGTCGCCGACGGCACGCCGGCCGAGCTCACCGGCGAACTGCAAGGCCGCGCGGTGGAAGTGCGCGCCGCGCAGCCGCGCAAGGCCCAGCGCGCGCTGGTCGACCTGCCCGGCGTGCTCAGCGTGGCCCAGATCGGCAACGACCTGCGCGTGCTGCTGGCCGATGCCGACACCGCCGAACAAGGCCTGACCGACGCGTTGCGCGCCGCCGGGCTGGAGGCGCAGGTGGCCAAGGCCAAGCCCAACCTGGAAGACGTGTTCGTCGCCGCCACCCGCGGCGAGGCGCCGCGCGCCGCGCCGGCGCGCGGGGAGGGCGCATGAAACTGCGCCGGCTGTGGGCGATCGTGCTCAAGGAAGTGCGGCAGCTGCGCCGCGACCGCATCACCCTGGCGATGATCGTGATGATCCCGGTCGGGCAACTGGTGCTGTTCGGCTACGCCATCAACCTCAACCCGCGCGGCCTCACCGCCGCGGTCGCCGACCAGGCCGGCACCGCCGCCTCGCGCGCGCTGGTCATGGACATGGTCGCCACCGGCGTGATTCGCACGGTCGCGCACGCCGACACGCCGCAGCAGTTGGTCGGCATGCTCCGGCGCGGCGAGATCAGCGTCGGCATCGCGGTGCCGCCGGACTTCGAACGCCGCCGCATCGACGGCCGCGAGGTGCTGCAGGTGATGGTCGACGGCAGCGATACCGTGGTCCAGAGCGCCGCCGCGCAACTGGCGCAGACGCCGGTCGACAGTTCCGCCGCCGCGCCGCGCAGGGCCGCGCCCAATACCGGCGCGATCGGCGTGGTCGCGTTCTACAACCCGCAGCGGCGCTCGCCGGTCAACATCGTGCCGGGGCTGATCGGGGTGATCCTGACCATGACCATGGTGATGTTCACCGCGGTGGCGATCGTGCGCGAACGCGAGCGCGGCAACATGGAACTGCTGATCACCACGCCGGTGAGCCGCACCGAGCTGATGGTCGGCAAGGTCCTGCCGTACGCGGTGATCGGCCTGCTGCAGACCAGCGTGGTGCTGCTGCTCGGGCTGTGGCTGTTCGACGTGCCGGTCAAGGGCAGCGTGCTCGACGTCTACGCCGCCGCGGTGCTGCTGATCCTGGCCAACCTCGCGCTGGGGTTGATGATCTCGACCAAGGCTGCCTCGCAGTTCCAGGCCATGCAGATGACCGTCTTCATCCTGCTGCCCTCGATCCTGCTGTCGGGCTTCATGTTCCCCTACGCCGGCATGCCGGCGCCGGCGCAATGGCTGGCCGAGATCCTGCCGATGACCCACTTCCTGCGCCTGATCCGCGGGGTGATGCTGCGCGGCGCGGGACTGCTGGAGCTGTGGCGCGACGTCGCCTACCTGCTGGGTTTCATCGTGGTGATGATGAGCCTGGCGGTGGCGCGGTTCCGCAAGCGGCTGGATTGAGCGAGGCGCGTCCCGCTGCGCGCCGGAGCCGGCGGCGCGCGGCGCGCATCGTCGCCTTGCGTCGCTGCGGGCATCGGTAGCGCGGCGGAATGCGTCGGCCATCGCATGAGGATGCATTCTGCGTGCATTGCGCATTCACTGAGCCAGCACCAGGCGAAAATCGGCTCGAAAGCGCCGCAGGAATGCGACTGTCCTCTCGTCGCCCGGCGTGTCGATAGCGGTAGCGTGTGCGCCCGCGGTTGCCGCAGGCGGCCGCCGCGCACGACATCGACCGACAGGGATAGATCATGCCGATCAGACACACAGGCGCCGCTGCGCGCCGCGGCGTCGCGCTGGCCGCGCTGGCGCTGGCGCTCGCCGCGTCGGGTTGCGGCGGCGCAGGTTCCAGGTCCGCCGGCGGCGCCCAGCCCGCGCCGACCGCACCGCAGACGCCGGGCCCGCCCGTGCCGGGCCCGCCCGTGCCGGGTACGCCGACCAATCCGGGCGTTCCGGGCCCCGCCGCGCCGATGGCGGTCGAGTCCGACGCCGCCGCCGCACGCTTCCTGGCCCAGGCCACGTTCGGGCCGACCTTTGAAGACATCGCCCACCTGCGCGCGCTGGGCACCTACGAGCGCTGGATCGACGAGCAGTTCGCATTGCCGGCCTCTTCGCACCTGGCCTATCTGAAGACGCTGGTGCCGAACCCGACCGGGCAGGGCGCGGTCGGCGAGCAGCGCCTGGAAGCCTGGCTGCAGATGGCGATCGGCGGTCCCGACGCGCTCGTTCCGGGCCTGGATCATCGCGACCAGTTGCGCCAGCGCGTGGCGTTCGCGCTCAGCCAGATCATGGTGATCTCCACGAACAACGGGCAACTGCGCTTCGGCACCGGCGCCGCCAGCTACTACGACGTGCTGGTCCACCAAGGCCTGGGCAACTACCGCCAGTTGCTCGAAGACGTCACCCTGCATCCGGCGATGGGCACCTACCTGTCGATGCTCGGCAACGAGAAGCCCGACGCCGCGCTCAACATCCGGCCGGACGAGAACTATGCGCGTGAGGTGATGCAACTGTTCAGCGTGGGACTGGTGCGGCTCAACGCCGACGGTACGCCGGCGCTCGACGGCGGACAGACGTTGCCGACTTACGGCCAGGACACGATCCAGGGCTTCGCTCACGTGTTCACCGGCTGGTCGTACCAAGGCTGCAAGAACTTCCGCGGTTGCGGCGCAGGCCGCCTCGATCCCGCGCGCGAGCGGCCGATGGCGGCGTATCCGCAGTTCCATGCCAGCACGCAGTCCAAGCAATTGCTCGCGTATCCGGGCGTGGCGCTGGCCGGCGGCGTGCTGCCGGCCGGCGGCAGCGCGCAGAGCGACCTGGCCGCGGCGCTCGACAACATCTTCCAGCATCCCAACGTCGGGCCGTTCATCGGCCGCCAGATGATCCAGCGCCTGGTCACCAGCAATCCGAGCCCGGCCTACGTGGCGCGGGTGGCGGCGAAGTTCGCCGACAACGGCCAGGGCGTGCGCGGCGACATGAAGGCGGTGGTCAAGGCGATCTTGCTCGACGCCGAGGCGCGCACGCCGTCGGCGCAGCCGCCGCACTTCGGCAAGGTGCGCGAACCGATGCTGCGCCTGACCCACCTGTACCGGGCCTTGAACCTGCGCGGCGACGGCGGCCGCTTCGTCGCGTCCGCGCCGAGCTACTACCAACGCCAGTTGGGCCAGGTTCCGTTGGGCTCGCCGTCGGTGTTCAACTTCTTCCGGCCCGACTACGCGCCGCAGGGCGAGGTCGGCGAACTCGGACTGGTCGCGCCGGAAATGACGCTGGCCAACGATTCGCAGATCCCGGCCACCAACAATTACTGGTGGTTCATCCTCGGACGCATGCACACCGAAGCGACCCCGGCGTTCGCCCGCGACCTGCCGCTGGCCGCCGATCCGGGCGCGTTGCTGGACCGCTACGACCTGCTGTTTCTGTCGGGGCAGATGTCGCCGGCGATGCGGCAAGCGCTGTCGAGCCATCTCAACGGCGTACGCAACAACGATGGCGGGGTGAACCGGGTGCGGCGCGCGCTGTACCTGATCTTCAACTCGCCCGAATACAACGTGCAGAAGTGAGCCGCCGCCATGGATAGACGTAATTTCCTGCGCCAGTCGCTCAAGGCCGCCCTCGGCGGCGCCGCGGCGTATGCGACCCCGTCCGGGCTGAACCTGCTCGGCGCGGCGATCAACAGCTACGGCCCCGGCAGTTTCAACGACTACAAGGCTCTGGTGATGGTGTTCCTCAACGGCGGCAACGACGGGTTCAATACCGTGGTGCCGCTGGAAGGCGCGTCCTACGACCGCTACGCCGCCGCGCGCGCGACCCTGGCCTTGCCGCAGTCGCAATTGCTCGCGCTGACGCCGCAAGCCGGCGGCGGCGCCTCCGACGGCGCGCGCTACGGCCTGCAATCGGGCATCGACGCGGTGGAAACGGTCGGCACCCGCGGCCTGCAGCGGTTGTTCGACGAAGGCCGCGCCGCGATCCTGGGCAATGTCGGCGCCTTGATCCGGCCGACCGGCAAGGACGACTACGCCCGCCCGGGCGCATCGCTGCCGCCGCAGCTGTACTCGCACATCGACCAGTCGCAGTACTGGCAGATCTCGCGCGCCGACGATCCGCGCAAACTCGGTTGGGGCGGCCGCATCGCCGACCTGCTGAACCCGGTCAACGGCGGCGCGGCGTTGCCGATGACGATTTCGATCAACTCCGCCTCGACCCTGGCGCGCGCGGCCGATGTCGGCCAGTACGTGCTGCACCAGACCGGGCCGTTGTTGCTGCAGCCCGACGATGCCGGCTTGCGCGCGACGCTGCAGGCGCTGGTCGAGGCCGACCGTCAGGGCCATGTCCTGGAACGCGGCTACGCCGGCGCGTTGCGCCGCGCCGACGCCAACGGGCGCGCGATCGCACAGGCGCTGGCCGGCGTGCAGGAGCTGGGTACGCCGTTTCCCGCCACCGACCTGGGCGGCGCGCTGCGGATGGTGGCCCGCACCATCGCCGCGCGCACCGCGCTCGGCCACCGCCGCCAGATCTACAGCGTGTCGCTGGGCGGTTTCGATACCCACGACGATCAGTTAATCGACCATCCGGTGTTGCTGAGTACGCTGGCGCAGGCGCTGACCGCGTTCTACGACGCCACCGTCGAGCTCGGCGTCGCCAACGCCGTGACCGCGTTCACCGGCTCGGACTTCGGCCGCACGCTGTCGTCCAACGGCGACGGCTCCGACCACGGCTGGGGCTCGCATCACTTCGTGGTCGGCGGCGCGGTGCGCGGCGGACGCTTCTACGGGCGCATGCCTGACCTGAGCGCCGACAGCGCCGACGACGCGGGGCAGGGGCGGATCATTCCGACCACTTCGGTCGACCAGTACGCCGGCACGTTGGCGCGCTGGTTCGGCGTCGCCGACGAGGACATCGACCTGATCCTGCCGAACCTGCGCAATTTCCCGCTGCGCAATCTGGGCTTCATGGGCTGAGCCTTGCGGCCGGCGCGACGCGCATCGCGGCGGGCCCCGCAGGCGCGCGTCGCGACCGCGGACGCGGTCGCCGCACTTGCGCCGGTGCGGCGCTTTCTCGCACATTCGCCACTTTCGGACATTACAGTCCGGGCAGACGGAGAGCGGGAATGCGCGCAATGCGGCGATGGTCGGCGTGGGCCCTTACCCTGGCGGCGTGCTGCGCCGCCGCATCGGCGCCGGCGGCGACCGTGGTCAGCGCCGCGCAGGTGCATACCCTCGACCCGGCCCAGCCGCGCGCGCAGGCGCTGGTCTTCGACGACGCCGGCAAGATCCTCGCCGTCGGCACCCGCGCGGACCTGCTGCACCTGTATCCCAATGCCAAGCACATCGACTTCGGCCAGGCCACGCTGGTGCCGGGCCTGATCGACGCCCACGCGCACGTGTTCGAGCTGGGCATCAACCAACTCCAGGCCGACCTCACCGGCACCCGCAGCAAGGCCGAGGCGCTGCAGCGCCTGCGCGAGTTCGCGCGCACGCTGCCGGCCGGGCAGTGGCTGGTCGGCCACGGCTGGGACCAGAACGACTGGCCCGACGCGCGTTTCCCCGAGGCCGCCGATCTCGACGCCGAGTTCCCCGAGCGCCCGGTCTGGCTGCAGCGCATCGACGGCCACGCCGGCTGGGCCAACGGCGCGGCGATGCGCGCGGCCGGGCGCGAACTGGGCGGCGACTGGCAGCCCGACGGCGGGCGCATCGTGCGTGACGCCACCGGCCGCGCCACCGGCGTCTTCATCGACGACGCGATGGCGCTGGTCGAGCGCGCGCGTCCGCCGCTGGCGCCGGCCGCGGTCGAGCAGGCGCTGAGCTTGGGCATGCAGGCCGCGGTGCGTCACGGCCTGACCGGCGTGCACGATGCCGGCGTCGATCTCGACACCCTGCGCGCCTACCAGCGCCTGGGCGACCGCGGCCAGTTGCCGCTGCGCATCACCGCCTTCGCCGCCGGCGACGGCGACGCGCTGGAATCGCTGTGCCGCGACGGCCTGTACCAGCATCCTTCGGAGCGCTTGAAGATGCGCACGGTCAAGCTCTACGCCGACGGCGCGCTCGGCAGCCGCGGCGCCGCGCTGCTGAAGGACTACAGCGACGAACGCGGCAACCGCGGCTTGCTGCGGATGTCGCCCGAGGCGATGGCGCGGGCCATCGCCAAGGCCAAGCGCTGCAGCGTGCAGGTCGCCACCCACGCCATCGGCGACCGCGGCAACCGCGAAGTGCTCGATCTCTATGCCCAGGCGCTCGGCGACGACGCGGCCGGGCGCGACCACCGCTGGCGCATCGAGCACGCGCAGATCCTCGCCCCGCAGGACCTGCCGCGGCTGGCGGCGCTGCATGCGATCGCCTCGATGCAGCCGACCCACGCCACCAGCGACATGCCCTGGGCCGAAGACCGGCTCGGGCCGGTGCGGATCAACGGCGCCTACGCCTGGCGGCAGCTGCGCGACAGCGGCGCGCGGCTGGCGCTGGGCTCGGATTTCCCGGTCGAATCGGTCGATCCGCGGCTGGGGCTGTTCGCCGCGGCCACCCGCACCGACGCCGCCGGCAAGCCGCTGGGCGGCTGGCACCCGGAGGAAAAGCTGACCGCGTACGAAGCCTTGCGCGGCTTCACCCTCGATGCGGCCTATGCCGGCTTCGCCGAGAACGACGTCGGCAGCCTGGCGGTGGGCAAGCGCGCGGACTTCGTGGTGTTCGAACAGGACCCGTTGGCGGTGGAGCCGCAGGCCTTGCGCGAATTGACCCTGCTGGGCACGTATGTGGATGGTGCGCCGGTATGGCAACGGCGCGCTTCGGATCGTTGACGCGGCCCGGTCGCGGAGGGGAACCGATGGGCTCGGAGGGAACGGATTCCTACAACGGTCGGCCGCCGTTGCGCGAGCGCAGCGCGCTGTGGCAGATCGCGGCGCTCGCGGCGGTGGTGCTGGCGGTGCTGTGGCCCAGCCTGTTCGCGCAGACTCTCAGCGGTGACGAATTCGCGCATGAGCTGAGGAAGTCCGACCGCAATTCATATTCGTACTGGCAGGTATACCGCAGCGACGCGCGCTGGCATTGCTTTCGCACGCCGCGGGCACCGTTCCTGCCCGATCGGCGCCAGTGCGTGTCGGCGCGTGAGGTCGAACTGTTGCCGGGCGAGCGGGGCTCGGCCGTGCCCCGCTATCTGCGCGCCGGCGAGGTCGTACTCAAGGCCGGCCGCACGCCGGGCGCGAAGCGCGAATTGCTGTGACCGCAGCCGGCGTCCGTCCCGCGGCTTCCAGTGCGGTCATGCGCGCGCATTCTGCCCCGCGGACGGCCGGTGCTGCCGGCGCGCTATACGGTCATCCGGCTTTCGCCGCAATAACGGGTCGGGGGCGGCGGGCCGCGGCGGCGCTGCGTCGCTTCGGGCACTCGCGGCTTGCGCCGCTCCTACAGGTAGCGTCCGCGGCGGCGCAGCGATCGGGGGCATTGCGCAACGGCGATCGCGCGCTCACAGCATCCGGTGCATGACGTAGATGTCGACCAGCCCCAACGTCGGATGCCGGAACGCCTCCGGCACCTGCCCGACCACGGCGAACCCGTGCTTGATCCACAGGTGCACCGCGGCCGCGTTAGTGCTGACCACATAGTTGAACTGCATCGCCAGGTAGCCGGCCTTGCGCGCCTGCATCAGCGAGTGCTCGCACAGCGCGGTGCCCACGCCCTGGCCCCAGGCGCTCTCGGCGACCATGTAGCTGGCGTTGGCGACGTGGTCGCCGCGGCCGCGCTGGTTCGGGCCGAGCTTGTAGCAGCCCAGCACGTCGTCGCCGGACTGGGCCAGGAACATGCGGTAGGGCGGGGTGGTCCACATCGCCCGCGCGCCGTCCAGGTTGAGGTCGGCGGCGTAGTTGTAGCTCTCCCCGCGCGCCAGCACTTCGCGGAAGATCGGCCAGGCCAGGTGGAAGTGTTCCGGGCCGATCTCGCGGATGTCGAAGTCGCGGTCCATCGCTGTCTCCGTCGCGGCTCAGGCCGCGGTGTGTGCGTCGTCGTCGAGCCGCACGCGGCCGCGCAGCGAGTTGGACAGCGCCTGGGTGATCGTCACGTCGACGAAATGGCCGATCAGCCGCTTCGGCGCCGGGAAGTTCACCGAGCGCATGTTCTCGGTCTTGCCGGTGAGTTCGTCCGGATCCTTGCGCGAAGGGCCTTCCACCAGCACCCGCTGCACGCTGCCGACCATGGCCTGGGAGATCTTCGCCGCGTTGGCGTTGATCGCCGCCTGCAGGCGCGACAGGCGCGCGTGCTTCTCCTCGCCGGTCACCGTGTCTTCCAGGTCGGCGGCCGGGGTGCCCGGGCGGCGCGAATAGATGAAGGAGAACGATTGGTCGAAGCCGACGTCCTCGATCAGCTTCATGGTCTTTTCGAAGTCGGCCTCGGTCTCGCCGGGGAAGCCGACGATGAAGTCCGAGGAGATCGAGATGTTCGGCCGAACGCTGCGCAGCTTGCGGATCTTCTGCTTGAACTCCAGCGCGGTGTAGCCGCGCTTCATCGCCGAGAGGATGCGGTCGCTGCCGGCCTGCACCGGCAGGTGCAGGTAGTCGGCCAGCTGCGGCACGTCGCGGTACGCCTCGACCAGCGAGTCGGAGAACTCCAGCGGGTGCGAGGTGGTGAAGCGGATGCGGTCGACGCCGTCGATTTGCGCGATGGTGCGGATCAGCAGGCCCAGGTCGGCGATCTCGCCTTCGCCGTACGGCCCGCGATACGCGTTGACGTTCTGCCCGAGCAGGTTGATCTCGCGCACGCCCTGTGCGGCCAGTTGCGCCACTTCCACCAGCACGTCCTCGAACGGCCGGCTGACTTCCTCGCCGCGGGTGTAGGGCACCACGCAGAACGAGCAGTACTTCGAGCAGCCTTCCATGATCGAGACGAACGCGCTCGGGCCTTCGGCGCGCGGCTCGGGCAGGCGGTCGAACTTTTCGATCTCGGGGAAGCTGATGTCGACCTGCGGCAGCCCGGTCTCGCGCTTGGCGCGGATCAGCTCGGGCAGGCGGTGCAGGGTCTGCGGGCCGAACACCAGGTCCACGTGCGGGGCGCGCTTGACGATCGCCGCGCCTTCCTGCGAGGCGACGCAGCCGCCGACGCCGATGATGACCTGGCGCTCGCCCTGCTTGTGCTGCTTCCAGCGGCCGAGCTGGCTGAACACCTTTTCCTGCGCTTTCTCGCGGATCGAGCAGGTGTTGATCAGGATGACGTCGGCTTCGGACGCGTCGGTGGTCAGTTCCAGGCCGTCGCTGGCGGCGAGCACGTCGGCCATCTTGGCCGAGTCGTACTCGTTCATCTGGCAACCGTGGGTCTCGATGAAGAGTTTCTTGGCGCCCGGCCGGGACGGCGGGGCGGCGCCCGGCAGGGCGGGCAGGGGATGCAGGTCGGTCATGGCGGGTCCGGGAGGGGCGGCGGTTATTCCGCGCCGGAGGGGCTGTGTGAGGGGCGGGGGCAGAGGCGCCGGGAGCGGGCGGAAGCCGCCTGTCGCCCGTCGCGGCCCTGCGCCCGCGCCGCAAGTATAGCCGCGGGCGCCGGCCCCCGCCCCAAGCCGCGGCCCCCGTCACATTCTGCGCCGGCCCCCTTGGCAGCTTCGGCCCGGGCGGGGGACACTGCGCCGGATGAGGGGGAGCTCGCTGCTGCTGGGGGTGTTGGGGTTGCTGGCGTTCGCGCCGGCGGCGGCCGGCACGCTTTGGCGCTGCGACGGCCCCAACGGCGAGCGCAGCTACGTCAGCAAGAAGGTCAAGGGCGCGACCTGCACCGTCGTCAGCCAGTACACCAACAAGGCGAGCCGGCCGCGCGATCCGGCCCCGGTGGCCTACGCCCCGCCCAAGCCGGCGCCGGCGATGGGTTCGCTCGGCGCCGGCACCGACGCGGCGATCCCGGCCTCGGCCCACAGCAACCCGCCGGCGACCTATGCCGGCGCGGCCGCCGCCCTGGTCGCCGGCGGCATCAGCGCCGGCGCCGCGGCGAGCGCGCCGGCCGCCGCACCCGCGGCGCCGGTCGTGCCGGTCGCGGCAGTGCCGGCGCAGGCGCCGACCCGGCTGGTGCAGGGCCAGATCTATTCCTATGTCCAGGACGGGGTCCGCCACTACGTCAGCAAGCGGCCCAAGGGGCTGGCCAACGCCACCCAGATGCGGACCATCCGCTACAGCTTCATCGAGACCTGCTTCGCCTGCGCCGCCCAGCCCGGGGTCAACTTCGGCACGCTGCGGCTCAACACCGCGGCCTACTCGGCCGAGATCGCCGCGGCCGCGCGCCAGCACGGGGTCGAGGAGGCGATCGTGCGCGCGATCATCCACGCCGAGTCGGCCTACAACCCCAATGCGCTGTCGCGCGCCGGGGCGCAGGGGCTGATGCAGCTGATGCCGGCCACCGCGCGCCGCTTCGGCGTCGGCAACGCCTTCGACGCCGGCCAGAACATCCAGGGCGGGGTGCAGTACCTGGCCTGGCTGCTCAAGCGCTTCAACGGCGACCTGACCCTGGCCTCGGCCGGCTACAACGCCGGCGAGGGCGCGGTCGACAAGTACAAGGGCGTGCCGCCGTATTCCGAGACCCAGCGCTACGTCCAGCGCGTCGCGGTGCTGGCCCAGCGCTACCGCTCCGCCGGCGTGGTGCAGCGCTGAGCCGGGCGCCGCACCGGCGCTGCGCCCCCGTGGCGGGCGCGCCCGGTGGCCTGAACGTCCTTGTGCGAGCGCCCCCGCGGCGCACGCCGCCCGCGCCGATCCGGCCAAGCCTGCGCGCCGCCTCGGCAAAGCCGTTCGCGCATCGCGGCCGCGCCGGCGCCCGGGCCGCGCGCGCGGCGGGTCCGGGCGCCTCGCGCAAACGCCTTGCGAATCCGGGGCTTGTGCGCACGGTCGCGTCCGGGTGGGGCCGGTGGCGGTTTTGCAAGAGCGCGGATTGTCGCGCCCTTAACGGTTCCGCTACACTTCCCCGTCTTTTGAGCCGCCAGCCTTTCGCCAGTGGTTGTGTTTGGTTTATAGCCATCGGTTCCGGGTTGTGCGGCGTTACCCTCGCATTGCAGATTTCGCGGAGTGCCGGATGGCCAACCAAGGGGTCAACGATCCTATCAACACGGGCCGACGTCGGTTCCTCACCGCCACCACCGCGGTGGTCGGGGCGGTCGGAGCCGGTTTTGTGGCAGTGCCTTTCATCAAGTCCTGGAATCCCAGCGCCCGCGCGAAGCTCGCCGGCGCGCCGGTGACCGCGGACATCACCGGGCTGGTCGAAGGCCAGCGCCTGATCCTGGAGTGGCGCGGTCAGCCGATCTGGATCGTCAAGCGCTCCAAGGCCATCCTCGACGCGTTGCCGACGCTGGACGGCCACCTGCGCGATCCCAAGTCCGAAAACAAGGACCAGCAGCCCGAGTACGTGTTCAAGGCGAGCCCGGAACTGCGCTCGCTCAAGCCCGACATCTCGGTCCTGGTCGGCCTGTGCACCCATCTGGGCTGCTCGCCCGAGATGAAGGCCGAGATCCGCCCGGAGCCGTTCGATCCGGAATGGAAGGGCGGCTACTTCTGCCCCTGCCACAAGTCGCGCTTCGACATGGCCGGCCGCGTGTTCCAGGGCGTGCCCGCGCCGATCAACCTGCTGGTGCCTCCGCACCACTACGAGAACGACAACACGATCGTGATCGGCGTCGATCCGGCGAAGGGGGCATAAGCCATGGCCAACATCCTCACGCGTACCGCCAACAACGTCTTCGGCTGGGTCACCGACCGTGCGCCCGGCATGATGCCGATGTACCGCAAGCACATGAGCGAGTACTACGCGCCGAAGAACTTCAACCTCTGGTACTACTTCGGTTCGCTCGCGCTGCTGGTGCTGGTCAACCAGATCGTCACCGGCATCTTCCTGACGATGCACTTCAAGCCGTCCGCGGCCGAAGCGTTCTCGTCGGTCGAATACATCATGCGCGACGTGGAGTGGGGCTGGCTGATCCGCTACATGCACAGCACCGGCGCCTCGCTGTTCTTCATCGTCGTGTACCTGCACATGTTCCGCGGCCTGCTCTACGGCTCCTACCAGAAGCCGCGTGAGCTGGTGTGGATCCTGGGCATGCTGATCTACCTGGTGCTGATGGCCGAAGCCTTCATGGGCTACGTGCTGCCGTGGGGCCAGATGTCGTTCTGGGGCGCCAAGGTGATCATCTCGCTGTTCGGCGCGATCCCGGTGATCGGCAACGGCCTGACCGAGTGGATCATGGGCGACTACCTGCCCGGCGACGCCACCCTCAACCGCTTCTTCGCCCTGCACGTGATCGCGCTGCCGCTGGTGCTGCTGCTGCTGGTCGTGCTGCACCTGGGCGCGTTGCATGAAGTGGGTTCCAACAACCCCGAGGGCGTCGACACCAAGCACGGCCCGAAGGGCAACCGCTGGGACGCCAACAAGCCGATCGACACCATTCCGTTCCACCCGTACTACACGGTCAAGGACCTGTTCGGCGTCGGCTTCTTCCTGATGCTGGCGGCCTTCATCATCTTCTTCGCCCCGGCGATGGGCGGCTGGTTCCTGGAGCACGACAACTTCACCGAGGCCAACCGCCTGGTGACGCCGGAGCACATCAAGCCGGTGTGGTACTACACGCCGTACTACGCGATGCTGCGGGTGATCCCGGACAAGCTCGGCGGCGTGATCGTGATGTTCCTGGCGATCGCGATCCTGTTCCTGGTGCCGTGGCTGGACCGCTGCAAGGTCAAGTCGGTGCGCTACCGCGGCCTGATCAGCAAGTTCATGCTGATGCTGCTGGCGGTGTGCTTCGTGTGGCTGGGCAAGATCGGCGCCGGCCCGGGCACCGACCCGGTCGAGACCATCATCGGCCGCGTGCTGACCTTCCTGTACTTCGCCTTCTTCATCACCATGCCGGTGTGGACGAAGCTGGACAAGACAAAGCCGGTGCCGGAACGGGTGACGATGCATGACTAACCACAGCCAGCCTCTCCGGAAGACCCGCATCGTGAAGAAGCTCGCCACTTTCGTCGCCGGCCTGCTCGTGTCGGTCACCGCCTACGCCTCCGAAGGCGGCGCGCTGCTGCAGTCGGGCACCGACCTGAGCGACCGCGCCTCGCTGCAGCGCGGCGCCCAGCTGTACATGAACTACTGCTCGGGCTGCCACTCGCTGAAGTACCTGCGCTACTCGCGCATGGCCGAGGACCTGGGCCTGACCGAAGACGAGGTGATGAACAACCTCAACTTCACCGGCGCCAAGTTCGGCGAGCAGATCCAGGTCAACCTGACCCCGGAACACGCCAACCAGTGGTTCGGCAAGATGCCGCCGGACCTGAGCCTGATCACCCGCGTGCGCGGCAGCGATTGGGTCTACACCTACCTCAACCAGTTCTACCTGGACGAGTCGCGGCCGCTGGGCTGGAACAACAAGCTGTTCCCGAACGCCTCGATGCCCAACCCGCTGTGGGAGCTGCAGGGCCTGCAGCACGCCGAGTACGGCGAGAAGGACAAGACCACGGGCGATCGTCCGGTGCACGGCCTCAAGGTCGAGCAGGCCGGCAAGCTCGACGAGGCCGGCTTCCGCGCCGCGACCCGCGACATCACCGCTTTCCTCGAGTACGCCGGCGAACCGGCGGCGCTCAAGCGCCAGAGTCTGGGCGTCTGGGTGATCCTGTTCCTCGCTCTGTTCACCTTCCTGGCCTACTTGTTGAAGACCGAGTACTGGCGCGACGTGGAACATTGACGGAGTTCGCCTGGAAAACCCGCGCCACAAGCGCGGGTTTTCCGTTAGGGTTGACGGTCTGGCGAGCCGGCAATCTGTGCAAAGCCGGGGTGTGCGGGCTCGAGGCCGTGACGACCTTCCACACAGGGTGGAGGGCGTCTTGCGACTGGCGGATTCCGGTCGTTGGAGAGGTCGATGATGGCGGCGAGCCCCCGTATGCGTAATGCCCTGACTCTGTTTTCGTCTACCGACTGCGTGCTGTGCCACCGCGTCCGGCTGGTGCTGGCGGCCAAGGGCGTCACCTACGACCTGATCCCGGTCGATCCGCAGAATCCGCCGGAAGACCTCGTCGACCTCAACCCCTACCACTCGGTGCCGACCCTGGTCGAGCGCGACCTGGTCCTGTACGCGGCCAGCGTGGTCAGCGAATACCTCGACGAGCGCTATCCGCACCCGCCGCTGATGCCGGTCGATCCGCTCTCTCGCGCGCGCCTGCGCCTGGCGATGCTGCGCCTGGAGCACGACTGGGTGCCGCAGGTGCAGGCGATCCAGATGGGCAACAAGGTCCAGGCCGAAGCCGCGCGCAAACGCCTGAAGGAACTGCTGACCGCCTCGGTGCCGCTGTTCAAGGCCAGCAAGTTCTTCCTGAACCCGGAAATGAGCCTGGCCGACTGCGCCATGGCGCCGATCATCTGGCGCCTGCCCTCGCTCGACGTGCCGCTGCCGAAGGACGGCAAGGCGATCGAGGACTACGGCAACCGCATCTTCCGCAATCCGGGCTTCTCGCGCAGCCTCACCGACCAGGAACGCAAGCTGCGCGACATGCCGATGTAAGCGCGGGCCGCGCGGGCGTCGCCGGCTGCGGCGACGGCCATGACGCGGACCGCGCCGGGGCGGCGCGGACGGCGCCGCGCGCGGCCAGCCGCGGCCGCACGGGGGGCGGCGCGGGCCGGGGCGGACGGACGGCGCGATCGCACGCCGATGCGCGGCGAAATTTTCTGTCCGGGCGCGCCAGGCGGTAAACTGCGCGCATGAGCGAAAGCAGCACCTCGATGACCAGCCACCGCCCCTATCTGTTGCGGGCGCTGTACGAATGGATCGCCGACAACGGCATGACCCCGCACCTGCTGGTGGACGCCACGCGTCCGGCGGTGCAGGTGCCGGCGCACGCGGTCAAGGAAGGCAAGATCGTGCTCAACGTGGCCGCGCGCGCGGTCTCGCACCTGGAAATGGGCAACGACTTCATCCGCTTCAGCGCGCGCTTCGGCGGCGTCAGTCATCCGGTCAACGTGCCGGTCGGCGCGGTGCTGGCGATCTATGCGCGCGAGACCGGGCAGGGCATGGCCCTGCCGGAAGACGCCAGCCTGGAAGAGACCGCGCTGGACGACGCGTCCGATCCGCCCGAGGCGGCCGCGCCGTCGCCGCAGCTCAGCGCCGTGCCCAGCGACCCGCCGCCGGACGGCGACGACGACGGCCCGCACACCCCGACCCCGCGACGCGGCGGACACCTGCGCATCGTCAAGTAACCGGCTGCGCCGGCGCGCGCTAGCTCCCTGCAGGAGCCGCGCAAGCCGCGACCGCGCCAGGAAAACGACGGCGCAACAAGGCACCTGCCCGTCGTTCCGGCGGGTGCCCGAACCTATCCAGCCGCCACGCACGCGCGACCGCCCCCTGTAGGAGCGGCGCAAGCCGCGACCGCGCCAATTCAATTACGGCGCGCCCGCCGCCGGCCCGTCATTCCGGCGAAAGCCGGAATCCATTTTGATCTTGCGCCCCGGACGTTGCGGCGTGAGCGGACGCAACGGCGATGGATTCCGGCCTTCGCGGGAACGACGGGGTTGGACGGGTTGCGCCGTGATCGCAGTGGCGCGGTCGCGGCTTGCGCCGCTCCTACAGGGGGCGGCCGCAGCAAGCGCTGCGTGCATGCGCGCAGGGCCGGTCGGGGCAGGCGAATCCCGCGATGCCCAAGGCCGGCCGGGGCAGGCGACCCCGTCAGTGCAACTGCGAGGGCTCGCGCGTGACCGGCCCGCTGAACGCCACCAGCCTGTCGCCGCGCAACACCAGCCGGCCGATGTGGCGGTCTTCGCCGTCGATGGAATAGTCGAAGCGGAAGGTGCGTTCGAACCCGAGCCAGCCGCTCTCGTGACGGATCACCCGCAGCCCGATCGCGTGCACGCTCTGGTCGAGCCATTGCACCCCGGCCGAGCGGCAGGCGTCGCGGCCGACGACTTCGGCGCGTTCGGCGGCGGCGCGGCCGGCGCTCCAGAACGAGAACGCGGCGGCGCCGAAGATCATCAGCAGGATCAGGGTAGGCATGGCGTTTTCTTGGCGGCGGAGTCGGCGCTACGCAAGGGGGCGGGCGCCCGCGGTCGCTACGGCCGGACCGGCGGCGGCCCGAGCTTCAGCGAAAGATCGACGGCGCGCACATGTTTGGTCAGCGAGCCGATCGAGATGCAGTCCACGCCGTCCTCGGCGATCGCGCGCAGGCCGTCGAGGTCGACGCCGCCGGAGACTTCCAGCGGGATGCGCCCGTCGAACGGCGCCGCGCGCGCGATCCGCACCGCCTCGCGGCGGGTGGCGGCGTCGAAGTCGTCGATCAGGATGCGGTCGCAGCCTTCGCCCAGCGCCTCGCGCAGCTGGTCCAGCGTCTCGACCTCGACGATCAGCGGCAGCGCGGGGTGGCGCGCGCGTGCCTGGCGGATCGCCGCGACCAGCGAACCGGCCGCGCGGATGTGGTTTTCCTTGAGCATCACCGCGTCATAAAGACCGATGCGGTGGTTGACCCCGCCGCCGCAGCGCACCGCGTACTTCTGCGCCAGGCGCAGGCCGGGCAGGGTCTTGCGGGTGTCCAGGATGCGGGTGCCGGTGCCGGCCACCGCGGCCACGTACTGCGCGGTGACGGTGGCGGTGCCCGACAGGGTCTGCAGGAAGTTCAGCGAGGCGCGCTCGGCGCTGACCAGCGCGCGCGAGCGGCCGCGCAGGGTCGCCAGCACCGTGCCCTTGGCGACGCGGTCGCCTTCGGCCACCGTCCAGTCGATCTCGACCTGCGGGTCGAGCGCGCGGTGGCAGGCGTCGAACCACGGCCGGCCGCAGATCACCGCGTCTTCCTTGCACAGCAGGTAGGCGATGTCGGCGCTGTCGGGCAGCAGCTCGGCGGTGACGTCGCCGCTGCCGAGGTCCTCGGCCAAGGCGTCGGCGACGTCGGCTTCGATCTCGGCCGCCGGCGGCGGGGTCAGGTCGCGGGCGGCGGCGTTCATGCGCTGGGGAAACCCTCGACCTGGGCGGTGGCCAGGGCGTTCTCGGCGTCCAGCAGAGGGATGCCGTCGTCGACGATGTAGACGGTCTTGCGGTCGCGGGTGACCAGCGCCTCGCGCAGCGCCTGGGTCTGGGCCTCGCCGCCGCCGCGGACCACGCCGCCGCGGGCGATGGCGGCGTTGAGCGCCTGCAGGCCGCGGCCGTCCAGCGGCAGCAGCGGTTGGCGGGTGGTCGGGCAGACGAGCAAGTCGAGCAGTTTGCGATCCATACGGTTTGATGCCGGTACGACGGGACAGGGCGTTAGAATACGTCTTTGCGCCAAGGCACGCCCCATGTCCCCAGCCTCGTCCGATCCAAGCCCCTCGTCCGCCGCCGCCGGTCCCGCCCCGCTCGTGGGCATCGTCATGGGCTCGCGCTCGGACTGGGAGACCATGCAGCACGCCGCCGCCAAGCTCGAAGCCCTGGGCGTGCCGCACGAAGTGCGCGTAGTGTCCGCGCACCGCACCCCGGACGTGCTGTTCCAGTACGCCGAAAGCGCGGCCGGCCGCGGCCTGCGCGCGATCGTCGCCGGCGCCGGCGGCGCCGCGCACCTGCCGGGCATGCTGGCGTCGAAGACCGCGGTGCCGGTGCTCGGCGTGCCGGTGCAGTCCAAGGCGCTCAACGGCATGGATTCGCTGCTGTCGATCGTGCAGATGCCGGCCGGCATCCCGGTGGCGACCTTCGCCATCGGCAACGCCGGCGCCGCCAACGCCGCGCTGTTCGCCGCCGCCGTGCTGGCGCCGGAATACCCGGCCATCGGCGCGGCGCTGGCCGCGTTCCGCGCGCGCCAGACCGACGAGGTGCTGGCCCACGACGACCCGCGCCAATGACCACCGTCGGCATCCTCGGAGGCGGGCAGCTGGCCCGCATGCTGGCGCTGTCGGGCGCGCCGCTGGGCCTGCGCTTCCTGGTCCTGGACAACACCGCCGACGCCTGCGCCGGCCAGTTCGCGCCGATGGTGGTCGGCGACTACACCGACCAGGCCGCGCTCGACGAGTTCGCCTCGACGATCGACGTGGCCACCTTCGATTTCGAGAACGTGCCGGCCGAATCGGCGCGCTGGCTGGCCGAGCGCCGGCCGGTGTTCCCGAGCCCGCGCGCGCTGGCGGTGGCGCAGGACCGCCTCGCCGAGAAAACGCTCTTTCGCGAGCTCGACATTCCGGTGCCCGACTTCGCCCCGATCGACTCGCGCGCCGGCCTCGACGCCGCGCTGGCGGCCATCGGCACGCCGTGCATCCTCAAGACCCGCCGCCTGGGCTACGACGGCAAGGGCCAGTTCCGGATCAAGACCCCGGCCGACGCCGACGCCGCCTGGGCCGCGCTCGGCGCCCAGGCCGACAGCGTCGGCCTGATCCTGGAAGGCTTCGTGCGCTTCGAGCGCGAGTTGTCGGTGGTCGCCGTGCGCGGCCGCGACGGCGAGTTCCGCGCCTGGCCGCTGACCGAGAACTGGCACGTCGACGGCGTGCTCTCGGCCAGCCTGGCGCCGGCCGTCGCCGACGACGCGCTGGCCGCGACCGCGGTCGCCCACGCGCGCAAGCTCGCCGACGCGCTCGACTACGTCGGCGTGTTCGCGCTGGAACTGTTCTGCCGCGACGGCGTGCTGCTGGCCAACGAACTGGCCCCGCGCGTGCACAACTCCGGCCACTGGACCATCGAAGGCGCGGAAACCTCGCAGTTCCAGAACCACTTGCGCGCCGTGCTCGGCCTGCCGCTGGGCGATACGCGCATGCTCGGCCACGCCTGCATGCTCAACTGGATCGGCGCGATGCCGGACGCCGCGCCGGTGCTGGCCGAAGCCGGCGGGCACTGGCACGACTACGGCAAGTCGCCGCGCGAGGGGCGCAAGGTCGGGCATGCGACCTTGCGCGCGGATTCGGCGCAGGAACTGGCGCAGGCGCTGGCCCGGGTCGGCGTCGCGCTCGGCCGCCAGGAGCAGGTCGCGCCGGTGATCGCGAGGCTGACCTGATCATCATCCCGACCAGGCCGCGCTCTGCGCGTTCTGGGCGGGGCGCCGCGTCGCTGGTGCGGGCCGGGCCGTCCGCGTTGCTGGTGTTCGCCTACTTCATCGGCGCGCTGCTGTGCCTGTCGTTCGTCGATCCGGCCTGCTGCCGGTTCGAACCGGACGGCCCGGTCGGCCAGCAGGTTTTGTGGTGGCTGCTGGCGCCCTGGTTGGCGCTGGCCGCGGTTTCGCTGCTCGCGCAGTGGCGCCGGTGGCGCCGCGGTTCGTCGTGGTGGGCGGCGGTGCTGGCGCCGTTCGTGCTCGCAGTGCTGCTTGCGGCGTTCACCTGGCCTTACCTGCAGGCCGTCAACGCCGTCGCCGGCAGCCGGCCGGCGAGTTTCGGCGGCGAGGTGGTCGGCCGCTGGCGAAGCGCCGGCCGCGCGAGCATCCACGGCATGCGCTTGCGCGATACGCGCAGCGGCGCGCTGGTGTCGCTGCGCATCCACAAGCGCGAGTACGACGCGTTGCGCGCCGGTGATCGCGCGGTATGCGATTACCGCCGCGGGCGTTTGGGCTTCTACTTCCGCTGGCGTTTCTTCGCGCCGCAGGGGTGCCGGTTCGAGCGCGGCTGAGGCGCGCCGCCGCCGCGGCGACGCGCGCGGATCAGGGCGCCGGCGGATCGGCCGCGTCGCGCTGCGCCGCCAGCCGCCGCATCTGCACCATCAATCCGATCGCATAGACCAGCGAATAGCCGATCAACACCGTCGCCATGCCCAGGGTCAGCGCGCTCGGCGCCTGCGCCGCGGCGACGCCTTCGTGGGTGTAGCGCCAGGCGATGCGGCCGACCAGCAACGCGGTCAGCGCGCCGCCGATCCAAGGGTTCGGGGTGTAGGTGCGCTGGCCGTCGCGCCAGGCGACATGGGTGTGCTTGAGCGCGAGCAGCCCGAGCGGGGCGCCGAGCGCCGCGCCGATGCCCAGGCCCGGCGCCAGCTGCGGCTGGAACGCGCCGAGTACGCACAGCATCGCCGCGACCAGCGCCAGGAAGCCCAGGCGGATGCCGTTGCGCACCGGCCGCCACGGTTGCACGCCGAAGTTGCGGCGCACGCGCCGGTAGATCATCAGCATCGAAAGCGCGGGAACCCAGTACGGTGCGGTGGCGGCGATCGGCGAGGCCATGGGGCGCGGTTCCGGGAGCCGCGGTGCGCGGCGGCACGAGCTTGCGCGTGGGAGGCCGGCTTGCGCAAGCGTGCGGGCAGCGCCGCCTGGCGGAATGCGCGGGCGAGGGGAGGGGCGTCGTTGCTGCGGTGGCGCGGTCGCGGCTTGCGCCGCTCCTACAAAAAGCGGGTGGATTCTCGGGCAACGAAAAACGGCCGGGTTTCCCCGGCCGTTTTCGGTGTCGCGATGCCGCGGCGGCTTACTTGAGGTTGGACGCCACGAAGTCCCAGTTGACCAGGTTCCAGAACGCCTCGACGTACTTCGGGCGGGCGTTGCGGTAGTCGATGTAGTAGGCGTGTTCCCACACATCGCAGGTCAGCAGGGCGGTGTCTTCGCCGGTCAGCGGGGTGGCGGCGTTGGGGGTGCTGACCAGGGCCAGCGAACCGTCCGGACGCTGCACCAGCCAGCCCCAGCCCGAGCCGAAGGTGCCGACCGCGGTCTTGGTGAACTCTTCCTTGAACTTGGCGAAGTCGCCGAAGGCCTTGTTGATGAGTTCGGCCAGCTTGCCGGTCGGCTCGCCGCCGCCCTTGGGCGACAGGCAGTTCCAGTAGAAGGTGTGGTTCCAGATCTGGGCGGCGTTGTTGAACATGCCGCCCTGCGACTTCTTGATGATCTCTTCCAGCGACAGCGAGGCGAACTCGGTGCCTTCGATCATCTTGTTGAGGTTGTCGACGTAGGCCTTGTGATGCTTGCCGTAGTGGTAGTCGATGGTCTCGGCCGAGATGGTCGGCTCCAGCGCGGTGCGGTCGTAGGGCAGGGCAGGCAATTCGATGGCCATTGGCGGGCTCCTGAAGATGCGAGGGGGCTGGCTAGCGGAGGGCGCCGCGGCCGGCGCTCCAGGCCCGGGGCCGCGCGGTCGTGGACCGTTGGGTTCCGGGAACGGGCGCGTCGGCGACGCCGCGAAGGCTTACAATTCACATTCTATCCCCACCCAAGGTTGCCGAACCGTCAAACTCGGCAACAAACCTCGTCAGGAGCAGCACCCATGTCGTCGGTTATCGAACGGATCCAGACCGAGGTCGAGTCCCATCCGGTCGTGTTGTTCATGAAGGGCACCGCGCAGTTCCCGATGTGCGGCTTCTCCAGCCGCGCGGTGCAGGCGCTCAAGGCCGCCGGCGCGACGGCGCTGCACACCGTCAACGTGCTCGAAGACCCGGAGATCCGCGCCAACCTGCCGCGCTATTCGAATTGGCCGACCTTCCCGCAGCTCTTCATCCACGGCGAGCTGATCGGCGGTTGCGACATCACCCTGGAGCTGTACGAGTCCGGCGAACTGGCGCGCATGATCAGCGAGACCCAGTCGCAGTGACCGAGGCCGCCGCCCGCTCGAACGATCCGCAGGCCGGCGCGCAGGCGCTGGCCGGGCGCGTGGTGCTGGTCACCGGCGCTACCGGCGGGCTCGGCGCGGCCGCGTCGGTGGCCTGCGCCGGCGCCGGCGCCACCGTGGTCCTGCTCGGGCGCAAGCTGCCGAAGTTGAACCGGGTCTACGACGCCGCGGCCCAGGCCGGGCCCGAGCCGTTGCTGTACCCGCTCGACCTGGAAGGCGCCCAGCCCGACGATTACGCCGAGATGGCGCAGCGGATCGAATCCGAACTCGGCCGCCTCGACGGCGTGCTGCACTGCGCCGCCGACTTCCCCGGCCTGACCCCGCTGCTGCAGACCGACCCGGCCGCGTTCGCGCGCGCCGTGCACGTCAACCTGACCGCGCCGTGGTGGCTGTCGCAGGCCTGCCTGCCGCTGCTGGCCAAGGCCGGCGACGCCGCCCTGGTGTTCGCGCTCGACGATCCCGCGCGGGTCGGCCAGGCCTATTGGGGCGGCTACGGCGCGGCCCAGCACGGGCTGGCCGCGCTGGTCGGGATCCTGCACGCCGAGCTGGGCAATTCCAGCGTGCGCGTGGCCGGGCTGCGTCCTGGGCCGATGCGCACGCCGCTGCGCGCGCGCGCCTATGTCGAAGAAAGCGACCGCTCCGCGCGCGAGCCCTCGGCCTACGCCCAGGCCTGCGTGACCTTGCTGTCGGCCGCCGGCGCGGGCCATCGCGGCACGGTCTGGGCGCCGCAAGCCTGAGCCCGCCGCCATGACCATCGCTTCGGCCGCGCTGCTGCTCTTCATCATCCTCGACCCGCTCGGCAACATCCCGGTGTTCCTGAGCCTGCTGCGCGGGCTGCCGCCCAAGCGCCAGCGCATCGTGCTCGCGCGCGAACTGCTGATCGCGCTGGGCGTGCTGATGGTGTTCCTGTGGGGCGGCAAGTACGCGCTGGAGCTGATGCACCTGCGCCAGGAGTCGGTGTCCATCGCCGGCGGCATCGTGCTGTTCCTGATCGGCATCCGCATGATCTTCCCGCCGCCGGAAGGGCTGATGGGCGAGATCCCGGACGGCGAGCCCTTCATCGTGCCGATGGCGATCCCGCTGGTGGCCGGCCCCTCGGGCATGGCCGCGGTGATGCTGATGGGCAGCAACGACCCGGCCCGGCTCGGCGACTGGAGCCTGGCCCTGCTGATCGCCTGGGGCGCGACCGCGGCGATCCTGTTCTGCGCCACCATTCTTTATAAGTTGCTCGGCCGGCGCGCGCTGATCGCGATCGAACGCCTGATGGGCATGCTGCTGGTCGCGATCTCGGTGCAGATGATCCTCGACGGTCTGGGCGCCTACCTGCCGGGGCCGCCGTAAGCGAACCGCGGGGCTCGGGCCGGGGCCCAAGCCCGCTCGTTCGGGGCGGGCCTGTCTCGGCCGGCCCGACCTGGCGGATTGCCCGCGGCCAGAGCGCGATGACCCCGCGCCGACCGGCCCGATCACGCGGGTTGCCGACGAACGGCGCGACGCGCGCGCCATGCGAGTGCCGCCGCACGACGCCGGTCCGCGATTTCGAGTGGCGATCCGGTGCCTGGCGTATGTTGGCCGGCGCCCATTCGCAGGCGCATGGGGACGCGGCGCGGCACCGGCTTATACAACTTTGCGCTGCATGGCAGTTCAGGTGTGGACGCAGTCACCGTGTGACAAGGCTTGATGCCGGTCACGTCTCTGTCACACACCCTGCCTAGCCTGTTAAACTGCTGTTAACCCCGGCGGCCACGGCGCCGCGCGGGTCTAGGGGCTAGCCATCAAAACGGACCTGGTACGAGCGCGGCGCGAAGCCGCGCCGGCCGGCCGACTCCGCCACGCATTCCACTGTACCGAGGCCATCGTAATGACCTATCAGAACCGCGTCCGCATGTCCAAGCTCACGCTTGGCCTGCTCGCCGTACTCGCCACCGCACCGGCGTTCGCCCAGTCCACCTCCGCCGGCGTCAACGGCACGGTGACCAGCGCCAACGGCCAGCCGGTCGTCGGCGCCGAAGTGACCATCACCCACGTCGAGTCGGGCACGGTCAGTCGCGCCACCACCGACGCCAGCGGCCGCTACAACGCCCGCGGCCTGCGCGTCGGCGGTCCGTACACGATCAACATCACCAAGGAAGGCGAGGGCACCAAGACCGAGGACGGCGTCTACCTCGATCTGGCCAAGAGCAACACCATCAATGCCGCGCTGTCGCCGGCCGACGTGACCACCCTGGGCTCGGTCACCGCGGTCGCCACCGGCGGCTCGGAACTGTTCAGCGCGACCAAGATGGGCTCGGGCACCAACGTCACCCGCCAGACCATCGAAGCGCTGCCGTCGATCGGCGGCAACATCCAGGACTACGTCCGCCTCGACCCGCGCGTGGCCTACGTCAACCGCGCCGAGGGCGGCATCACCGCCGGCGGCCAGAACCCGCGCTACAACGCCATCCGCATCGACGGCGTGTCGGCCAGCGACACCTTCGGCCTGGAAGGCAACAACATGCCGACCCGCCGCCAGCCGGTGTCGATGGAAGCCATCGAAGGCATCAACGTCGACCTGGCCAGCTACGACGTCACCATCACCGGCGCCACCGGCGCGGTGGTCGACGCGGTGACCAAGTCGGGCACCAACGAGTTCCACGGTTCGATCTACGGCAGCTACCGCGACGGCGGCTGGTTCGGCAAGGATCCGACCGACACCAAGTTCAACGGCTTCGACAAGGAAGAGACCTACGGCGCCACCTTCGGCGGCCCGCTGGTCAAGGACAAGCTGTTCTTCTTCGCCAACTACGAGAAGTTCAAGCAGGCCGCTCCGGGCGCCGACATCCCGGGCAGCGCGCTGGGCCGCCGCGGCGCGGTGATCACCCAGAACGACCTGTCGCGCGCGCAGACCATCTCCAGCGGCTACGGCTTCGACGCCGGCGGCCTGGGCAGCTCGGGCAACACCGACCTGGAAGAGTACGCGCTCAAGATCGACTGGAACATTTCCGACGCGCACCGCGCCAGCCTGCGCTACAGCAAGCTCGACCAGAGCAAGCTGCGCATCAACGGCATCAACAGCAGCCAGATCTCGCTGAACTCGTACTGGTACCAGCACACCAAGTCGGTCGAGAGCTGGGTCGGCCAGTTGTTCAGCGACTGGACCGACAACTTCTCCACCGAGTTCAAGGTCTCCTACCGCGACTACTCGGCCGTGCGCGAAACCCCGGGCACCGCGCCCAGCGTGCGCATCTGGTTCGGCGGCACCGAAGGCAATCCGGGCGGCGACTCGCTGTTCCTGGGCACCGAGAGCAACTCGCAGGCCAACAAGCTCTACACCAAGACCTGGAACGCGTTCGGTTCGGGCACCCTGGCGCTGGGCGACCACAACGTCAAGTTCGGCTTCGACTACAGCAACAACGACGTCTACAACCTGTTCGGACCGCAGGTCTACGGCGTGTACGAGTTCTGGGGCCTGGACAACTACCAGGCCGGCCGCTGGCTGAAGTACGACGTGCGCACCCCGCAGCCGGGCGCGGGCATCGACAGCGTCGCCGGCGCGTTCAAGTACAAGCAGTACGGCCTGTTCATCCAGGACGAGTGGTTCGTCAACAACAACCTGACGGTGAACTTCGGCCTGCGCGCCGACAAGCCGGAAGTCAACAAGAACCCGGACTACAACCCGCTGGTCCAGCAGGTGTTCGGCTACGACACCCGCAAGGTGCTGAACTCCAAGTGGCTGATCCAGCCGCGCGTGGGCTTCAACTACACCTTCGACAGCGAGCGTCCGACCCAGCTGCGCGGCGGTTTCGGCCTGTTCCAGGGCGAGTCGCCGCAGGTGTGGCTGACCAACGCCTACAACACCACCGGCCTGAACTACATCCAGTACTCGCAGAACCTGGCGTCGAGCGAGAACTGGCAGAACCTGAAGTTCAACGGCGACGGCCTCAACCCGCCGATCCCGTCGCGCGCCGGCAGCCAGTTGCAGAACGTCAACGTCATCAACCCCGACTTCGAGCAGCCGTCGGTGTGGAAGGCCAACCTGGCGTTCGAGCATGAGCTGCCGTGGTACGGCGTGGTCGGTTCGGCCGAGCTGCTGGTGACCAAGGTCAAGAACGCGCTGTTCTACCGCAACCTCAACCTCGGCACCCCGCAGGCCCAGGGCCAGGACGGCCGCGACCTGTTCTGGAGCCAGGCCGCGAACCTGCGCAACCGTCCGTGGTCGTCGGGCAACAACCGCTTCGCCCGCGACCGCCGCTTCGACCAGGTCCTGCTGCTGGACAACACCGACAAGGGCGAGACCCAGCAGTTCACCGTCGGCCTGAGCAAGCCCTTCGGCGTCGAGAGCGACTGGTCCTGGAGCCTGGCTTACACCTACACCCACGCCACCGAAGTCAGCGGCCTGACCAGCTCGACCGCGACCTCCGGCTGGAACTACAACTACCTGTTCGACGCCAACGAAGAGACCGCCTCGACCTCGCGCTACCAGATCAAGGACCGCATCATCGGCACCCTGGACTGGAAGCATAAGTTCTTCGGCGACTACGAGACCCGCGTCGGCCTGGTGTACGAAGGCCGCAGCGGCCGTCCCTTCAGCTACGTCTACTCCAACGACGTCAACGGCGACAACCGCTCCGGCAACGACCTGTTCTACGTGCCCAGCGGCCCGGGCGACGTGCTGTTTGGTTCGCTCAGCCCGGCCGGCCAGTTCACCGCCGACCCGGCCATGGAGAAGCGCTTCTTCGACTGGCTGGCCTCGAACCCGGAACTGGGCCGTTACGCCGGCCGCTCCGCGCCGCAGAACGCCGGCCGCGCGCGTTGGGTCAACACCTTCGACGTGCGCATCAGCCAGGAACTGCCCGGCTTCTTCAAGGACCACAAGTCCGAGATCTGGCTGGACATCCAGAACGTGGGCAACCTGATCAACAAGGATTGGGGCCACATCTACGACTACGGCTTCTTCGCCAGCCAGCGCGTCGCCGCGATCCAGGGCATGTACAACGGCAAGTACGTGTACAACTTCGCCACCCCGGACGCGCCGACCGTGGCCAACGCCGACGCCGACGGCTTCAACGTCGGTGTGTCGCAGTGGTCGGTCCAGCTGGGCTTCCGCTACAAGTTCTGATCCACGCGGTCGGACGCTCCACCCAAGACAGCCGGGTTCGCCCGGCTGTCTTTTTTTATGGGTCCGGGCGGCCGCGCGGCGCCGGCGCGATCGGCCGCGGTTCGGTCGCATGTTCGCAGCAATCGCAGCGCTATGATCCCAGCGCCGCCGCCGTCGCGCGGCCGTTTCGCCCTGCGCGCGCAGGGCTTTGCGCCAGGGGAGGGGACGCCGCCGCCGATACCGCTACGCCGCAACGCATTGATTGACGCCACCAATGAATGTCCGCGCACTGGAGAAACAATCGCTATGGACAGAACCACCGCCTCGCCGGCGCCGTCGCGCCTGGTCGCTTCGCCCGTTTTCGTGATTTCCGCCGTCCGCAGCGGCTCGACCCTGCTGCGCTGCGTGCTCGACACCCACTCGCGCATCTGCGCGCCGCACGAGCTGCACCTGCCGGATTTCCAGGTCCAGCTCGACACCCTGCAGGCCAACGTCTCGATGGAGGCGATGGGCCTGGACCTGGCGGAGGTCGAGCACCTGCTGTGGGACCGCCTGCTGCACCGCCTGCTGGCCGCCAGCGGCAAGCACACCATCGTCGACAAGACCCCGGCCAACGCCCTGCGCTGGCAGCGCCTGGCGCAGTGCTGGCCGCAGGCGCGCTTCATCTTCCTGGTCCGCCATCCCAGCCATGTGCTCGATTCGATGCTGGCCGCGGCCAAGGGCGCGCTCGGCCAGGAGCTCAAGGAACGCTTCGGCGAGCAGAACGAACGCTGGGGCAATCCGGATTCGGCCCAGACCATGCTGCTGCCGCAACTGTCGGGGGTGATCCAGGCGCGCGCGGCGCTGCCCGGCCTGACCGTGCGCTACGAGGAACTCACCGCCGACCCGGCGCGGGTGACCCAGGACGTCTGCCGGTTCCTGGGCCTGGAGTGGGAGTCGGAGATGATGGAGTACGGCCGGGTCGACCACGGTCCGTTCAAGGTGTTCCTCGGCGACAACAGCGAGCGCATCCACTCCGGCCGGATCCAGGCCTCGCGCGAACTGCCGGCCGGCGACAGCGTGCCGCCGCGCCTGCGCGAGGCCTGCCAGAGCCTGGGCTACCTGGCGCATTGAGCGCAGCCGCGCCCGCCCGGCAGGGTCGGGCGCGGGCTTGCGCGTGATCCGGACAGCCGGGCGCGTCCCGGCTTTTTTCATGGCCCGGCGGTTGGCCGCGACGGCCGCGCAGCCGCGCCGGGGCGGCCGCCCGCGGATACCGGAGGCGGCGGCCGAACTGCTAGAGTCCCAACCCACGAATCGACGAAAAAGCCGAGAAAAACGCAATGACCGCAACCCCCACCGCGACCGTCCTGCCGACGGTCAACGCCCGCATCTACCCCAAGGGCGGGCTCGATGTCCTGTCCCGCGACGAGGTCGCGCGCCTGCGCGATGCCTCCACCGGCATGCACGATCTGCTGCGCCGCTGCGCCCTGGCGGTGCTGACCAGCGGCAGCGCCTCCGACGACCCGCGCGCCGCGCGCGAGCTGTATCCCGACTTCGACATCGAAGTGCACCAGCAAGACCGCGGCATGCGCATCGACCTGACCCGCGCGCCGGCGATGGCCTTCGTCGACGGCGAGATCATCCGCGGCGTGGCCGAGCTGCTGTTCGCGGTGGTCCGCGACCTGGCCTACACCGCGATCGAGCTCGGCAAGGGCGGCGGCCGCGACCTGGATTCCAGCGACGGCCTCACCGACTCGGTGTTCGGCCTGCTGCGCAACGCCCGCATCCTGCACCCGGCCGACCCGAACCTGGTGGTGTGCTGGGGCGGCCACTCGATCTCGCGCGACGAGTACATCTACACCAAGCAGGTCGGCTACGAGCTGGGCCTGCGCGGCCTGGACATCTGCACCGGCTGCGGCCCGGGCGCGATGAAGGGCCCGATGAAGGGCGCGACCATCGCCCACGCCAAGCAGCGCCGCCGCGCGATGCGCTACATCGGCATCACCGAGCCGGGCATCATCGCCGCCGAGTCGCCGAACCCGATCGTCAACCACCTGGTGATCATGCCGGACATCGAGAAGCGCCTGGAGGCCTTCGTCCGCATGGGCCACGGCATCATCGTGTTCCCCGGCGGCGTCGGCACCGCCGAGGAGATCCTGTACCTGCTCGGCATCCTGCTGCGCGAGGAGAACGCCGGCCTGCCGTTCCCGCTGATCCTGACCGGCCCGACCGCGTCGGCGCCGTACTTCGAGCAGATCGACAAGTTCCTGCGCCTGACCCTGGGCGAGGTCGCGACCCAGCGCTACGAGATCATCGTCGGCGACCCCGAGCGCGTCGCCCGGGCGATGTCGCAGGGCATCCGCAAGGTGCGCGAGTACCGCATCGAGCACAAGGATTCGTTCTTCTTCAACTGGTCGATCGACATCCCGCTGACGTTCCAGAAGCCGTTCGTGCCGACCCACGAGGCGATGGCTTCGTTGGACCTGCACCACGGCCGCAAGCCGCACGAACTGGCCGCGGACCTGCGTCGGGCGTTCTCGGGCATCGTCGCCGGCAACGTCAAGGAAGACGGCATGCGCCGGATCGAGGAATTCGGCCCGTTCGAGATCCACGGCGACCCGGACATGATGCAGTCGCTGGACGAACTGCTGCGCGCTTTCGTCGAGCAGCGGCGGATGAAGATCGCCGGCGAGTACCGTCCCTGCTACCGCGTGGTGACCTGAACGGGTATGATGCCGGGCTCCGGCGGCGACGCAGCTTCATCACCGTGAAGTGTTGACGCCGGGGTGCTGAATCAGCATCATATGCAGCCCCGCCCGAATAGCTCAGCCGGTTAGAGCACTTGACTGTTAATCAGGGGGTCGTTGGTTCGAGTCCAACTTCGGGCGCCAGATTCGAGAAGGCCGCGAGCGATCGCGGCCTTCTTTTTTGCGTCCGCGAAAGCGCTGCGGCGCTGCGGGACTGACCCACGCCGGAGCCGGCGGCTTTGCGCCGCCCGCGCCGCACCGGCCACAACGCTGCAGCGCCACGGCATCGCGCGCGCTCACTCCTCGCGGCAGCGCGCGGCATCCGCCGCGCCGGCATCGCGCACCTGGAAACCGTACCCGCCGACGCGCCGCAGCACCCAGGCGCGCGCATCGCTGCGCAGGTCGCACAGCAGCCACGGCGTGTCGGCCAGGACGCGGCCGCTGCCGGCTTCGAAGCGGACCAGTACCGGGCCGCGCAGCGCGCGCAGGCGCAGGTGCGAGGGCAGGGGCAGTTCGCGCCGCAGCAGTTCGTCGGGCGAGTCGAAGGCCCGGTTGCGGTTGCGGTCGGCGAAGGCCATCAGGCCGCGGCTCCAGTCGAGCTGGTCGCGGCAACGGAAGTGGATCCAGCGCACCGGGCACAGCAGCACCGGCGCGCCGGTGTCCGCCGCGTGCGCGCCGGCCTGCCGGTACAGGCCGGCCAGCCCCTGGGCGAAGGACTGCGCCGACAGGTGGTGGAAGCTGGCGCTGGGTCCCGGGCTGACCAGCAGGCTCAGCAGGTTGGCGAGCAGGAACGCGGCGATGAATTCGTAGGCGTCCAACGTCTTGATTCGCATGGGCCTTTCCTTGGCGGGCACGCATCCTTGCGCGGACTGGAAGCTTGGCCGGCCGCGCTCGCCGGCGCCCAGCGGCGCAGCGCGCAACCGCCGGTAGGGCTAAGCCGTGACGCCTGTCGGACTATTCCTAGGCTCAAAAACCACTGACTTACTCCGCCTGACCGCTCGTCGGTGTGGCACCTTTTGTAGGTAATTCCGACTGTTAGCATCCGAGCCGTCTTGTAATGGGGAAGCGCGCGTCCATGAGCAGGCGGCGAACTGCCGGTTTCACCCTCATCGAGTTGCTGGTGACGATCGCCATCGGCGCGGTTCTGATCGGCCTGGCCATGCCCAGCTTCACCGATGCGATACGTTCCAGCCGGGTGACCTCGGCGGCGAACGAGTTCTCCGCCTCGGTGGCGCTGGCGCGCAGCGAGGCGATCCGCAGCGGCCGCATCGGCTACATGTGCGCGAGCATCAACGGCACCAGCTGCGGCGGCCAGTGGAACGACGGCTGGCTGGTGTGGACCGATCTCAACAACAACGCCGCCGCCGACGCCGACGAGCGGCCGCGCCGCACCGAGAGCATCCGCGACGTCGACCTGACCGGGACGGCGCTCGCCGGCGGCAGTGCCACCACGTTGAAGTTCGACAACCGCGGCCGCCTCAGCGAAGGCGGCAAGCGCGAGTTCGTGCTCAAGGCCGCGTCCTGCCGCAGCGGCGCCAACCAACTGCGCAAGTTCGAACTGTCGACCACCGGACAGGTCACCATGGAAAAGGACAAGTGCCCATGATCGTCACCGTCCGTCGCGCCGGCGTCGCCCGCGCGCGCAGCCAGCGCGGCTTCTCGATGATCGAGGTGCTGATCGCGGTCCTGGTGCTCGGCCTGGGCCTGCTCGGCCTGGCGATGCTGCAGACCTTGAACGTGCGCTACGCGCAGAGCGCCAACTATCGCACCCGCGCCACCAACCTGGCCTACGACCTGCTCGACCAGATCCGCGCCAACCGCGCGCTGGCCCTGCAGTTCGAGAACAGCGTGACCAAGGAGAGCTTCGCCAGCGTGACCGGCAAGCAGTGCACGCGCCCGATCACCACCCAGGACGGGCTGATCACCACCGAGCAGAACGCGATGCGCTGGCGCTGCCAGGTGCGCGCCGCGCTCGGGCCCGAGGCGTACGCGATCGTCCGCCGCAACAGCAACGAATACAGCATCGAAATCGCGTGGAGCGACCTGCAGGGCGGCGTCGGCAAGCAAGACGGCTACTACAACGGCAAGATCAACGTGAAGACCGAACTGTGAAGACTTCCCACGCTCAATCCGGCCTGTCGCTGATCGAATTGATGGTCGCGTTGGCGATCGGCGCCATGCTGGTGCTCGGTCTTTTGCAGGTGTTCTCGGCTTCGCGCGCGGCGTATCAGCTGTCCGAAGGCCTGGCCCGGGTGCAGGAGAACGCGCGCTTCGCGGTCGATTACATGCAGCGCGACCTGCGCATGGTCGGCCACCAGGGCTGCGTCAACGACCAGGCGCGGTTCCTGACCAGTCCGGCCGGTTTCCGCAGCACGTTCGTCGCCGAGACCCAGCCGACCGAAGCGCAGTTCGCCGCGGCCGCGCCGCAGCTGCAGTTCCAGGTGTCGGTGCAGGGCTACGAGGCCCAGGGCACCGGCCCGGGCGGCTCGGTGACCCTGCCGACCAGCGGCACCTGGGCCGGTTCGCCGGCGCTGCCGACCTACATCCAGAATCTCAGCCCTGCGCCGGCGGCCGGCAGCGACGTCGTCGTGCTGCGCTACTTCTCGCCCGAAGGCGTGCCGCTGGAGACCTTCGCGTCCGGCACCACCACCACGATGACGGTGGAGAAGGCCCGCTGGGACAAGGTGATCGCCTCGAGCGGCATTACCGAGCCGGCGATCCTCGGCGTGGCCGATTGCATAAGCGCGACCACGTTCCAGGCCAGCGCCATCCAGGCCTCGGCGAGCAAGGTCACGGTGTCGGTCGCGGCGACCGGCCTGAACAAGTCGTCGATGATCACCGACAACTTCACCACCGGCCAGGCGATGCTGTACCGCGCCGAGTCGGAGGTGTTCTACGTCGCCTATCGCGCCGACGGCAACCCGGCGCTGTTCCGCGCCCGCTTCAGCGCCACCAAGAACGGCACGGCGGTGACGCCGGTGATCGAAGAACTGGTGCGCGGCATCGAGAACATGCAGCTGATCTACGGCATGGACAGCCAGGCCAACAGCGCGCTGCCGCCGACCGGCTTCATCGCCAGCCAGATGGTCGCCGACAAGGTCCAGACCGGCGCGGCGACCGTGCCGTGGCGCCGGGTCGGCCTGGTCCAGGTGGCGCTGTTGAGCCGCGCCAACACTCCGTCCGCCGCGCTCGCGCCGGCCGAGTTGCCGCGCCTGCTCGGCGTGCAGGTCACGCCGCCCACCGATACCCGCTACCGCGCCGTGTACGAAACCACGATCGCCATGCGCAACCGCCTGTACGGGAACTGAGGAGAACTCCGTCGTGAACAACCGCTTGCGCCACGGATCGCTCCGTTCTCCCCGCCGCCAACGCGGCGCGGTGCTCTACATCGCCTTGATCATGCTGATCCTGCTGGCCTTGCTCGGCCTGGTCGGAATGAAGGTCAGCGGCCTGCAGGAACGCATGTCGACCAACTACAGCAACGTCAACGCCGCTTTCCAGGCCGCCGAACAGGGCGCCCGGGTCAAGGAGGCGGACATCCAGAAGACCTTGTTCGCCGGCAGCGGCGTGTACGAGGCGAACCAGGAAATGTGCTCGCCGCCGTTCGACCCGATGACCTGGTCGGACCCGGCGACCAATACCAACAGCAAGGACGTTTTCACCCGACGCATCGACAAGTGCTTCGCCGGCTCCAGCATCAAGGTCGGCAACAACAAGAGCGAAGAGACCAGCAACATCTACCAGGTCAGCGCCCTGGGCGGCGACCGCGATGCCAATGCCTCCTCGATCGCGGTGATCGACACCGTGTTCATCCCCTGACGGCGGCGAGAGACTCCCATGCGAATTCCTCATTTGATCAAGATCGCTGGCCTGTTGCTCGGCATCGGCGTGCTGATGTCCCGCGGCGACGATCTCGTCGCCGGCGTCAACGATTACGAAATCGAGCAGGCGCCGCTGTTCATCAAGGGCGTGCAGCCGCCGCTGATGATGATGGTGATGTCGCGCGACGAGCAGCTGTTCATGAAGGCGTATGCCGACTACACCGACCTCGACGGGGACGGTCTGCTGGATACGACGTACCAGAACAAGTTCTCCTATTCCGGCTATTTCGATCCGGATCTTTGCTACAGCGAAGGCACCGGCCGGTTCAAGGCCAGCGGTGCGGCGACCAACCACCAGTGCAGCGGCCAGTGGAGCGGCAACTTCCTCAACTGGGTGACGATGAGCCGTCTGGATATCGTTCGCTACGTGCTGTACGGAGGTTCGCGCTCGGTCGACAACGCGACGACCACGGTGCTGACCCGCGCGCACATCCCGAACGATCTGCATGCCTGGGTCAAGGTCTATAGCGCGACCGACATCAACAAGTACACCCCGCTGAGCGGCACGCAGTCGTTCTGCAACATGTCCAAGGGCAACACCGGTTCGCCGTTGATGCGCGTGGCCAGCGGCAACTGGAGCGAATGGGCCTCGACCTCGGTGCTGCAGTGCGCGACCGACAGCGAGGCGCCCAACGACGATGCCAAGCAGGACAGTCCTGGTTCGACCAAGGACTACGTCGTGAGCGTCGAGGTCTGCAGCCCGGCCAACAACGCGGTGCGCGAAAGCTTCTGCCAGAAGTACGGCAGCGGCACCGCGACCACCTACAAGCCGATCGGCCTGCTGCAGACTTACGGCGAGAACGGCAGCGTGCGCTTCGGCCTGATTTCGGGCAGCTACTCCGCGCCGCGCTCCGGCGGCGTGCTCCGCCGCAACATCGGCCGCTTCGCCGGCAACGTGGCGGACCAGGTCTGCCAGGCCGGCGACGAAGTCGACACCACCACCGGCATTTTCTGCCCGACCGCCGATGCGGCCTCCGGCAGCGTGGTGAAGACCATCGAGCGTTTCAAGCTGGAGCAGTGGAACAACGGCACTTGGTCGGACTGCAACACCTGGGGCATCCTGAACCGAAACGGCATGCCGGTCGGCAACGGCTTTCTCCGCAACCCCGGCTCAGGCAACAACGGCGGGCAGAGCTGCAGCGGCTGGGGCAATCCGCTCAGCGAAATGTATGCGGAGGCTCTGCGCTACATCAAGGCCGAAAGCAGGACCAGCGCTTTCAATGCCGGCACCGATCTGTCGGGTCTGCCCGCGCCGAGCTGGCTCGATCCGTACCGTTCGGCCGACTCGGGCGGCAACAGCTACTGCGCCAAATGCAACATCCTGGTGCTGTCGACCGGGTTGAGCTCGTTCGACAGCGATGAGCTGGGCAATATGCGCGACGCCGCGGTGACGGCGACCGATGCGCTCGGCGCAAACGAAAAGGTCAACAACGGCAGCTACGTGGTCGGCCGCGTGGTGGCCGACGCCGCCGAGTTGGACGTCGGCAAGAGCGTCAACACCTACGAGGACATGTGTACCGCCAAGACCGTGTCCAGCCTCGGCCGGGTGCGCGGTATGTGTCCCGACATTCCGTCGATGGAAGGCAGTTACTTGATCTCCGGCATGGCCCATAAGGCCTGGACCACCGATCAGCGCCCGGGGCTGCCGGGCAAGCCGGCGAGCGAATCGGTCAAGGCGCGTACCTTCGCGGTGGCGCTGGCCGAGAACCTGCCGAAATTCGACATCCCGATCGGCAACGGGAGGATCACTCTGACCCCGCTTTGCCAAGCTCACGACAGCGCCTCGGCGAATGCGGGCACCGCCAATTGGCGCAGCTGCTTCCTCGGCGCGGTCGGCATCGGCACCAAGACTTCGGTGAAGGGCAACCGCTATGTCTACGGCCGGCCGCTCGCCGACGACGGCAAGGCCGGCAGCTTCTCGCTGGTGTGGGAAGACTCGCTGTGGGGCAACGACCACGACAACGACGTGGTCTCGTTGATGTCGTACTGCGTCGGCGCCACCTGCGGCGATTTCCGCAGCACGCGCCAGCACATTTGCTGGAACTCCCCGTCGGCCGCGTGCTCCGGCGGCAATCCGACCGTCGGCGCCGACGAGGCGCTGGTGCGTATCGAGAACCTGTCGGCCTACGCCGGCAACGCCATGCTCACCGGTTTCGGCGTGACCGGTTCCAACAACGACGGCCAGCAGCGCGTGGCGCTGCGTCCGGGCAACCAGAACGGCAGCGTGCTGACCAATTCCGACGACGCGCCCGGCAGCTGGACCCGGCCGCAGGTGATCAAGTACAAGCTCGGCAGCTCGGGCGCCAAGCTGCTGGAAAATCCGCTGTTCTACGCCGCCAAGTACGGCAGCTTCAGGGACGCCAACGGCAACGGCGTGCCCGACGCGGGCGAGTGGGATACGCGCGTGGCCGGCACCCCGGACAACTTCTTCCTCGCCCGCGACCCGTCGCGCCTGAAGGAAGAGCTGCGCAAGATCTTCGACAGCGTCGCCAACGACGGCAACCGCCCGACCGACAGCTCGACCTCCGGCGCGCGCCTGAGCGACGGCTCGTTCACGATCGAGGCGCGCTACAACATCGGCACCAACAACGATTGGACCGGCACCGTGCGCGGCTTGAAGATCGACGCCAACGGCGTCACCGATACCGCCAATCCGTTGTGGGACGCGGCGGCCAAGCTGCCGGCCGCGCGCAACATCGCGGCGATGGTCGCGCCGACCACCTACAACACGGCCGGCAACGCCACCGCGGTAGCGGCCAAGAACTTCACCGCGACCAACCTGGGCGCCAACGACGACGCGCGCTTCAACGCGCTCGGCCTGACCAGCGGCCGGCGTTTCTGGGACACCGCCCCGGTGACCGGCGACGACGTGGTCAACTACCTGCGCGGCACCAAGTCGAAGGAGCAATCCGCCAAGGGGCCGTTCCGCACCCGCGCGACCAACTTCGGCGACATCATCAATTCCGCCGCGGAAGTGGTGACCTTGCGCGCCGACTACGGTTACGGCACCTGGTCGTACTCGGTCTCCTCGGGCTGGCGCAAGGACCTGGGCGACTCGTACAAGGCCTACCTCGCGGCCAAGCGGCAGCCCGGGCGCAAGCCGATGGTGTATGTCGGCGCCAACGACGGCATGGTCCACGGCATCGACGCCACGCCGGACGCGACCGGCGGCACCGAGATGCTCGCCTACATCCCGTCGCAGTCGCTGCGCAAGATGGGCCAGCTGGCCAATCCCGACTACGCGCACCAGTACTACATGGACGGCGCGCTGACCAGCGGCGACGTGGCGTTCAACGCCGCAGGCGACTGGCGCACCGTGCTGGTCGCGGCGATGGGCGCGGGCGGGCGTTCGATTTCGGCGCTGGACGTGACCAGCGCCGACCAGACCAACGGCTTCAAGCCGGCGAACGTGCTGTGGGAGGTCAGCGGCGAGCAACTGCCCGACCTGGGCCACGTGCTCGGCAAGCCGACCATCGCGCCGATCAATACCGCGACCGGACCGAAGTGGGTGGCGATCTTCGGCAACGGCGTCAATTCCAACTCCGGCGCGCCGGTGCTGTTCGTGGTCGACATCAAGACCGGCGACGTGCTGCGCCAGATCAAGCCGACCGGAGCCGGTTACGCCACCCGCAACGGCCTGATCAACATCGTCGCGGTCGGCCTGAACAACACCGACGGCCTGGCCGACACGGTCTACGGCGGCGACATGCAGGGCAATGTCTGGAAGTACGATCTGTCCAGCGCCACCGCGTCCGCGTGGAGCATCGCCTACTCGGGCGCGCCGCTGTTCACCGCCCGCGATCCGAACGGCAACGGCCAGCCGATCACCGGCGCGATCGAAGCCTCGCGCGGCCCGGGCGGCGGCGTGACCCTGTTCTTCGGCACGGGCCAGTACTTCGCCAAGGGCGACAACATCACCTCGACCAAGGTGCAGTCGCTTTACGGCATCTGGGACAACCTGAGCGCCGCGATTCCCAGCAGCAACCGCGCGTCCTGGCCGATGGTGCAGCAGACCATCACCTCCGCCGGCCTGTCGGGCATCTACAGCACCCGCAACATCACCCGCAACGCGGTCAACTATCCGGAGAAGCGCGGCTGGTTCGTCGATCTTGTGGTCGACGGCAACGCCAAGGGCGAGCGTTTCATCGGCACGCCGCGCCTGCAGAACGGCCGGGTGTTCTTCACCAGCTACGAGCCCACCGGCGAGATCTGCAACCCGCTCGGCGTCAACTGGCTGTACGGCATGAACGTGTTGACCGGCGGCGCGGCGATGGAAGGCGTGGCGACCTCGCCGGGCGGCGCCTCGGTCGGCACCTCGCAGACCGGCGGCCTGTCGCTCAACAACGGCGAAGACCGCTCTCCGCCCACGCGCAACACCAACCTGCTGCTGCCGCAGCCCAAGCAGCGCGACATCGTCAACTGCAACGGCGCCGAGTGCACCGCCGACAAGCTGCGCGGGCAACTGCAGGCCCAGCAGTGCAGCCTGGTGCTGACCGCGGCCGGCGCCGATCCGCTGTACCTGCCCCGTCCCTGCGGCCGCCAGTCGTGGCGCCAGGTCCGCTGATTCTTGCCAGGACATACGTCATGACCCGCAACGCCGCTTCCGTGTCGCGCCACCGGACCCTGCCTCGCAGGGTCCGGGGTTTCACCCTGATCGAATTGATGGTCGCCGTGACGATCGTCGGCATCCTGGCCGCCATCGCTTATCCGGCCTACAACGACTCGGTGCGCAAGTCGCGCCGGGCCCAGGCCAAGGTCGACCTGGCCGAATTGACCCAGCTCGCCGAGCGCTGGTACACGGCCAACAACAGCTACGCTGGCTTCTTCACCAAGGTCAAGGCCGACAACATGGACTACTCGCCGCGCACCAAGCCGCGCGACCAGGCGTTCTATGTGATCACCCGCGACGGCGCCGCCGACACCGCCGCCAGCACCTTTACCCTGACCGCGACGGCCCAGGGCGACCAGGCCAAGGACGCGTGCAAGAACCTGTCCATCGATGCGACCGGTAAAAGGACGACCAGCTCCAGCCGCACCGACTGCTGGTAAGCCCCCGCGCTGGCGCCTGCGCCGCCGATGCCCGTCCCGCCGCCGCGGGGCGGGCATCGGCGTTTTGGCGGCCGCGGGAGCGCGCCGGCGTAGTGGGGTAAGCTGGAAAGTCGCCCGCACCGTCCCCATCTGGTACGGGCCTTCCCCCGACTTCGCGACCGGCTCCGATGAACGATTCCAGCGCTCCCAGCGGTTTCCGACTGGTGGCTCCGTACCGGCCCGCCGGCGACCAGCCGCAGGCGATCGAGCGGCTGACGGCGGGCTTCGACAACGGCCTGGCCCACCAGACCCTGCTCGGCGTCACCGGCTCGGGCAAGACCTACACCATCGCCAACGTGGTCGAGCGGGTGCAGAAGCCGACCCTGGTGATGGCGCCGAACAAGACCCTGGCGGCGCAGTTGTACGGCGAGTTCAAGGCGTTCTTCCCGCACAACGCGGTCGAGTACTTCGTCAGCTACTACGACTACTACCAGCCCGAGGCCTACGTCCCGTCGAGCGACACCTTCATCGAGAAGGACAGCTCGGTCAACGAGCACATCGAGCAGATGCGGCTGTCGGCGACCAAGGCCCTGCTGGAACGCCGCGACGCCCTGATCGTGTGCACGGTCTCGGCGATCTACGGCCTGGGCGACCCGAACGAATACTTCCGCATGGTCCTGCACATGGTCCGCGGCGAGCGCATCGACCAGCGCGAGTTGATCCGCCGCCTGACCGAGATGCAGTACGACCGCAACGACACCGAGCTGCGCCGCGCGACCTACCGCGTGCGCGGCGAAGTCATCGACGTGCACCCGGCCGAAAGCGATGCACAGGCGCTGCGGATCGAGCTGTTCGACGGCGAGATCGAAAACCTGACCATCTTCGACCCGCTGACCGGCGAGAGCCTGGAGAAGGTGGGGCGCTACACGATCTACCCCGGCTCGCACTACGTCACCACCCGCCGCACCGTGCTCGACGCGATCGAGACGATCAAGGCCGAGCTGCGCGAGCGCCTGGAGTACCTGTACGCCAACAACAAGCTGGTCGAGGCCCAGCGCCTGGCCCAGCGCACCCAGTTCGACCTGGAGATGCTGGCCGAGGTCGGCTACTGCAACGGCATCGAGAACTACTCGCGCCACCTCAGCGGACACATGCCCGGCGAGCCGCCGCCGTGCCTGTTCGACTACCTGCCGCCCGACGCGCTGCTGGTGGTCGACGAATCGCACGTGACCGTGCCGCAGATCGGCGCGATGTACAAAGGCGACCGCTCGCGCAAGGAAACCCTGGTCGAGTTCGGCTTCCGCATGCCCTCGGCGCTGGACAACCGGCCGCTGCGCTTCGAGGAGTGGGAAGGGCGCTCGCCGCGCTCGATCTTCGTCTCGGCCACGCCGGGGCCATACGAGCTGCGCAAGTCCGAGGACCAGATCACCGAGCTGGTGGTGCGCCCGACCGGCCTGGTCGATCCGCAGGTCGAGATCCGCCCGGTCGCGACCCAGGTCGACGACGTGCTCGGCGAGATCCGCGAGCGCGTGGCCATCGGCGACCGCGTGCTGATCACCACCCTGACCAAGCGCATGGCCGAGAACCTCACCGAGTACCTCGGCGAGCATGGGGTCAAGGTGCGCTACCTGCACTCGGACGTGGACACGGTCGAGCGCGTGGAGATCATCCGCGACCTGCGCCTGGGCAAGTTCGACGTGCTGGTCGGCATCAACCTGCTGCGCGAGGGCCTGGACATGCCCGAGGTGTCGCTGGTGGCGATCCTCGACGCCGACAAGGAAGGCTTCCTGCGCTCGACCGGCTCGCTGATCCAGACCATCGGCCGCGCCGCGCGCAACCTGCGCGGCAAGGCCATCCTCTACGCCGACCGCATCACCAACTCGATGCGCAAGGCGATCGACGAGACCGACCGGCGCCGGCAGAAGCAGGTCGAGTACAACGAGCAGCACGGCATCGTCCCCAAGTCGGTGGCCAAGGCCGTGGTCGACATCATGGAAGGCGCGCGGGTCGATCCGGAGGCGCTCAAGGCGCGCGGCAGGGCGCGGCGGGCGGCGGAGGAGCAGGCCGAGTACGCGGCGCTGTCGCCGGCGCAGTTCTCGGCCCGGATCAAGCAGCTCGAACAACAGATGTACCAGCACGCGCGCGACCTGGAGTTCGAGCAGGCCGCGGCAGTGCGCGACCAACTGCGCCAGCTCAAGGACGCCGGCTTCGGCTCCTGATCCGCCGCTTCGCCGTCGGCGTGCGGCGGCGGGGCGAGGACGGCCGCAAGGATGCGGCGACGCAAAAAACGCTTGTCCCGCGCCGGGCTCTGGGCTAGACTGCGCTCCCTTCGCCGGGGAGCTTCACGCAAGATTCGGCGACGGGCGATTAGCTCAGCGGTAGAGCACTACCTTGACATGGTAGGGGTCACAGGTTCGAACCCTGTATCGCCCACCAATTTAAGTGATTGAACGGCGGGGCCTTTCGGGGTCCCGCCGTTTTCATTTGCGGGCCTGGGTGTCATCGAACTGGCATCGCTTCCGGCCTGGTCGCGGTCCCAGGCCAGGCGCAGCTCGCGCACGTTGAAGCCCGGTGCGGGTAGCGGCAGCGAGCCCTGGGACGCCGAGACCGAGATGCGCGCGTTCATGTCGAGGATGCTCGGCCAGACCACGACCGCGACGATCCTGCGCGGACTGGTCAACCAGGTCACCGGCGCCGACATCGCCGGCCGCGTCGGGCTGTCCGATCTGTGGTTCCGCGATGCCGATCGCGAGCTCGAAGGACGCGGGGCCTACTACAACCTGCTGGAGCAGGCGGCCGGGCCGATGGGGGCGTCCTGAAGAGCGAGCTCGTAGCAAGGGCTGATCGACGACGGCCACCCGTGGCGCGGCGTCGAGACCATGCTGCCGAAGTCGCTGAAGGACATGATGAAGGACGCCCGGTACGCCAGCGAGGGCGTCAACACGCTCCGCGGGGATCCGCTGATCAACGACGGCACTTTGTACGACACTCTGCTGCAGCTCGACGGCTTTACGTCCAACAAGGTCTCGGAACGATACAAGCGCAACAGCGCGCCTAAGAACTACGAGCAGGCCTTGCTTAATCGCCGTGCTCACCTGATGGATATCCTGGCGATGGCCTGCCACACCGGCGACGACAGCGTTGCCGTGCTGGCTAAGATCCGCGCGTTCAACCAAGCCAACCCGGCGATCGCGATCAGCAACACCTCGATCATCCGGAGCCTCGGGGCGCGGGCCAGTTACAGCGCGAAAGCGGAGGGGGCGTGGTGCTCAACGCGCGCCTGGCGGCCCAAGTGCGTGAGGCTGTCGGGGATGAGTAGCTCTCAATCATTCGCGCTAGGAAATGAAGGATCTGGAGAAGGCTGAATTATCAGTCCGAGAGGTGTCAGGGCGCGCATGGCCTCGTCGGTCACCTGACGATAGGCCCACCGGTCCTTCAGCCACTCTTCTACGGTTTTAGACACCTGCCCCGAGAGTGAAACTGCGCCAGTGCTCCTGGTCACAACGGCGTTGTTGACGCCTGCGATGTTGCGCAGCTTGGCGCTCTGTTCGAACTGTCGCTGTTCGACTGCATCATTAAACTTGGATTTAAGGGATTCGATTCCTTGCTCGATGATTACTCTCACAAGGTTGCCAAACCTGATTGCCTCGGATTTTGTGCAGATCCTTCCCTGATGCACAACTTCATTTCTAAAGCTTGCGTCGTTGTCGCTGAGTGTCTGGGGGAGATCGCCCGCAACTGCAAGCCATGTGAAAACGTACGCCCCGAGCTGTCGCTCCGATTGCTTTTTGATCTTGTTCCAACTTACGGAACGCTCATTGTCCGGTATGGAGCGTGCAATTAGGAGTACGTCAATCGCCGCTTCATAGAATCGCTCGAGGGCAGCCCCGAAAGTCGCAATCGCCTCGCGGTAATAGCCGTCAATGATTGCGTGCAACGAGATTTCAAAAAGTGTTTCAAACTTCTCTGACTGGTGAAGGTAAATGTTCTCGTGGCCGCGAGGGCAGGTGAACCGGTAGACGCCATCGTTCTCGGGGAGCAAGAATCCCATTGTGGGTACGTGGGAGGTGGATCCTGCGAAAGCATCAAGTTGGTCTGCGGGACTGCCGCTCGTTGCAGATGCGAGGCAAGTAGCGCAAGCGCACATAATTCTCATCATGGAAAGTGCTCCTCCCTGAGAGCTTTAGTTAGTCGATTCCCTTGACCACCGCATGGTCGTAGTAAGGGCGCTCACGATCTTCCAAGATCTCGTAGAACTTGGCCAGGTCGTTAGGCGCCGGCTGCGGCCAGCGGTCGATGTTCTCGGGTCTGATCAGCATGATGCAGCGGTCGTGCGCGGCTGTGGCGACCTTCGGCGCCAGATCCGTCGTGACGAAGGCGAATGACCACAGGATGTCGCCGTCGGTCCGGGTTGACCCGGTGCGCTTACAGGCAGGCGATCGCCATGTCCTGGCCGGTGTCGGGGGTGAATACGAGCTTGATGCTTCGGTCGCGTGCTCGGGCGCTTAGGGGCTAATCGGTATTGAGGGCATGCCGGCGGTGCTATCGCCGGGCGTCCTAAACGGTGAAAATCCCCACGAAACCGGGATTGCCCGGAGGATGAACAGGGGTGGCGTGGACGCAATACTGAACAACCTGCTGGCCGGCGGATCGCTGATCGGAATCATCGCCTTGGTCGGTTGGTGGTTGGCGAAGAAGGCGGTCGACAGTTTCACGGCAGCTGGAGAGGCCTACGCCAAGCGTAAGGGCGAGAACCTGGCCACGAAAGAGGACTTCACCCAGCTTCTCGACCAGGTGAAGCTGACCACCCAGGCCACCGAGCAGATTCGGACCAATCTGGGGCACCAAGACTGGTCGGCGCGCGAGTGGAAATCTATCCGGCAGCGAAAACTGGAGGAAATGCTTGCCGAGGCGGGGGCTGTTGAAGCGTTCTTGGATCACCACCGCGGGCAACTGACCACCCAGCAGTTTCACAGAGTGCCGATCATGCCGCTGGACAAGTTCGAAGTCTTGGCGGCGCTGTACTTTCCCGAACTCGAAGTGCCGGCAAGTGTTTTCGCCAAATGCGCGCGAGATGCGGCGATGACCCTTTACGACTTCGCATTAGCGAATGCCGAAGCTGGCGGCCTCGATTCGCACCTCCTCATGCAGCAGCACAACGCGGGGATCATGCGCGCGCGAAAATTGGTTGTACAGCGGCGCGCTGAGCTGGATGCGGCTGCTGTCCAGGTCATCCGACAGATCTTCGGTAGGCCGCCTGAGGCCCCTAAAAATTGAATGCGCCAGCCCTGGCGCGCATAGGCATCAGAATCGGAACTCCTGAAAATTCCGGTGGCTAAGTTATTGTTTTTACGGCTCTGATCCATTGACTCTTAATAAATAACGCCAAGGATCGAATCCGCGACGGCCTTTCAAACAATGCCTTAGCGTCTCGCTTACGCCATTCAGCCGAAAAATATCGAATCTGGAAACTCCAGCCATAACTAGGGACAGGGCATGGAACTGAAAGACGTAGTTGCGCTGCTAGCGGCGCCGTTTGGGCTCGGGGCCGGAGCAGTGGTTGCAGTTATTGCATTGCAGTGGGTTCTGAAGCGCATAGCCGCTGGCGGCGATGCTTACGCCAGAAAAAAGGGCGAGAACCTAGCCACCAAGGAGGACCTGGTCGAAGCGGTAAGGCAGCTCAAGCGCTTTGAGGAGACGCGGGCAGCAGTCGCCCATGACGACTGGATAGCGCGGGAGTGGAAGGCGGCTCGAATTCGCAACCTCGAGACTTTCGAGGCTGGACTCCAGCAGAGCTACGAAGACGCTCAGACGGCGGTGCACGCCACCCTAACTGGTTCGCAAGAAGATCTGACCCACCTCGGCACCGGAGTATCAATTCGACTTCGAACTCTGCAAAAGCTCTACTACCCCGAGCTTGGGGCATCGTTAGAGGCTTTCCAGCTTGCGGTAGAGGCGCTACCAGGAATGGCAATCGCATGCTATTTCTGGTCGCGTCAGAAGCCGGAAAACGAGCAACTGATTGCGAAGGAGTTTGACGCCCTCGGACAAAAGCAGCAGGAACTGGAAGCTGCCCGTGAGCAGTGCTCGGAAGCCCTCGCAGGGGTGGCGAGAGACCTGTTCAACGTGACGGCCGGCTTCAAAGGGTAGCGATGACACCCCGGGCGTGCTGCGCGGGGTGTCATCAGTCTGGCATCGAGATGGGGTGTAAGTGCTTGATCCGTCTGTTTCCGCCTGTCTTTTCGTGTCGCGCTATGTCGCTGAAATCCCTCTACTTACGGGACCTTGACATGGTAGGGGTCACAGGTTCGAACCCTGTATCGCCCACCAATTTGGAAAGCGAACGGCGGAGCCCCTCGGGCTTCGCCGTTTTGCTGTGCGCGGCCGGGTCCGGGGCGCCGCAGTCCGGGGCGATCCCGAAGCGGCGTGCCGCCGCCCGCGCGGCCCCCGGGCCGCCGCCGCGTGCCGGCCGGGGCCCCGCTCGCGGCCGGGTTTTTTCAGGAAAACCTGGGGTTTTCCCGGCCGCGGCCGGCGTTCGCGCAGCCCTCAACGACCGTCACTTTTTCTTCACGGTCGGCAAGCATTGTGGTGGCTTTCTTTGCCGAGTTTGGCTTGCGGATTGGGTGCTTTTGTTGTGGCTAACTGCTTGCCCCATCGTGCTTTTTTGGGGCGCGCCGGCGCGTGCTGGAACAATTGACAGGCGCGGGCGTCTTGCCGCCTGCGAACGCGGCTTCCTATCTTCGGATGGCGGCGATCCGCCGCCTTGCTAACGGAGTAGTAGGTTATGAGCGAACAGACCCGCCTGATCGGCCGCATGGTCGCGATCGAATCCGAGCAGATGGAAGGCGCCGAGCAGAATGCCGCGTTCGTGGCCGCGACGACCTATCGCCGCACCAGCCCGTTCAACGAGATCGATTTCGCCGACAACGGCGACCAGATCCCGTAATCCGGTACGCGCCTGCCGGGCGCGACCCGGTACGCCGGACTACGCGAAACAAAGCGGGCCGGGAGGCGACGCCTCCCGGCCCGTTCGTTTGTACGGGGGCGCGGCGCGCGGCGACTGCGCGCCGCCGGGCGCTCATTCGCGCATCTGGAACACCTGCGGCAGCGGCACGTGGCGCCGCGCGTCCGGCTCGGCCTCGCCGCGTTCGCCGCGCGATTCCCAGTAGTCGCGGTAGCGATAGGCCGGTTCGCGCCAGTCGTAGACGAAGCCCGGGTCGCGGCTGCGGATGAATTCGACCGCGCAGTCCATCAGCTGCAGGCCGGGGTTGATCGCCTCCAGCCACATGAACTGGCCCATCTCGTTGACTTCCAGGAACACGTAGCGGCCGTCGCGGGTGACCACGATGTCGATGCAGCCGAACACCAGTCCCAGCCGCGCCATGACCTGCAGGCAGCGCGCCTGCACCGCCTCGGGCAGGGCGTAGCGCTCGCAGCCCATGCGTTCGTCGAATTCGTTCGCGCGCCAATCGGTGAGGTAGTCGCCCTCGCGCTGGGAGTGCAGGCGCGCGGCGATCGCGGTGCGGCCCATCACCGTCACCCGCAGCTCGTAGGCCTTGTCCAGCAACGGTTGGTAGATGCCCGGCGCGTTCGACAGCGCGGCGTCTTCGCGCAGCAGTTCCTCGGTCAGCGGCGTGGTGAAGGTGCCGCGCACCTTTTCTTCTCCTTCGCTGATCCAGGCCGCCGCGGTGATCGGCTTGTAGATCGCGCGGCCGCCGTGCTCGCGGTAGAACGCGCGGATCGCCCCGGGATCGTTGGAAATCAGCGTCGGCGGCGTGTCCAGGCCCACGGCGGCGGCGTGGTGCAACTGCACCGCCTTGCGGTCGGCCAGCGCCTTGGCCTGGATCGGGTTGATCCAGAAACGCTCGCGCTGGGCTTCGAGCAGGTTGATCGTGGCGCGCACGAACTCGGTGGATTCCAGCTGCGAGAAGCGGATGTCGGCCGGGTGCAGCTGGGCCGAGGGCTCGGGCTGGTACCAGCGGCGCAGCCACACCGTATCGACGTCGGCGGTATCGAAGTCGCGCTCGTGGCGCAGGCAATACAGCGATACCGCCGCGGGGCCGCCGCCGGTGCGCAGGCTGACGCCGTGTTTTTGCGGATAGTCGTGGGTGTACCACACGTGCACGCGTTCGCCTTCGTTCTCCAGCGCCCAGGCCACCGATCTGGCGTGGATGTCCCAGGGGTCGGAGACAATCAATGTCGTCATGCGGGTTTCCTTCAATCGGTAAGGGCGGGGTGTTCGTCGGCGTACCGGGCACTTGGCGCGCCGTCGTCGCTGGGCGCGGGCGCGGGGCCGGGCGGGCGGCGCTGCTGCATCGCCCACAGCGCGGCGTAGCGGCCGCCGGCGGCGAGCAGTTCGGCGTGGTCGCCGCGCTCGGCGATGCGGCCGGCCTCCAGCACCACGATCTGGTCGGCGTCGACCACGGTCGACAGGCGGTGGGCGATCACCAGCGCGGTGCGGCCTTGCGCGGCCTGGCGCAGCTCGCGCTGGATCTCGCCTTCGGTGTGCGCGTCCAGCGCCGAGGTGGCCTCGTCGAAGATCAGGATCGCCGGCCGCTTGAGCAGGGTGCGGGCGATGGCGATGCGCTGCTTCTCGCCGCCGGAGAGCTTGAGCCCGCGCTCGCCCACGCCGGTGTCGTAGCCCTGCGGCAGGGTCTGGATGAAGTCGTGGATGCGCGCGGCGCGCGCGGCCTCCAGCACTTCCTCGCGGCTGGCCCCGGGGCGGCCGTAGGCGATGTTGTAGTACAGCGATTCGTTGAACAGCACGGTGTCCTGCGGGACCACGCCGATGCGCCGGCGCAGCGAGTCGGCGGTCACCTCGCGCAGGTCCTGGCCGTCGACGGTCACCCGCCCGCCGTCGGGGTCGTAGTGGCGGTACAGCAGCCGCGCCAGGGTCGACTTGCCCGCGCCGGTGCTGCCCACCACCGCCACGGTATGGCCGCTGGGAATGATCAGGTCGATGCCGGCGAGGATCTCGCGCTCGCCGTAGCGGAACGACACGTTCTCGAACCGGACCTCGCCGCCGCGCACCTGCAGCGCCGGCGCGCCGGGGCGGTCGAGCACTTCGACCGGTTCGTCGAGCAGGGCGAACATGCGCTCCAGGTTGGCCAGCATCTGCTTGCCTTCGCGGTAGACCACGCCCAGGTAGCTCAGCGGCGCGGCCAGCTGCAGCAGGTAGGCGTTGACCAGGACCAGGTCGCCCAGGCTCATGCGCCCTGCGACCACGCCGTCGGTGGCGCGCCACAGCAGCGCGGTCAGGCCGACCGCGATCAGCGCCGACTGGCCGATGCCCATCAGCGAGGCCGCCTTGAGGCTGCGCACCGCGCTGTCCTCCAGCGTGCGCAGGCGGCGGTCGAAGCGTTCGGTCTCGAAGGCCTCGTTGTTGAAGTACTTGACCGTCTCGTAGTTGAGCAGCGAGTCGACCGAGCCGGCGCTGGCCTCGGTGTTGGCCTCGTTCATTTCCCGGTACCAGCGCAGCCGCCACTCGGTCATGCGGTAGGTGAACGCCATGTACACCGCCAGCGTGGCCAGGGTGATCCCCGCGAACGAGAGGTCGTAGCCGGCGACCAGGATCGCGACGATCAGCGCCAGTTCGACCAGGGTCGGCACGACCATGTACAGCACGGTGTCGAGCAGCTCGGAGATCGAGCCCATGCCGCGCTCCAGGTCGCGGCCGACCGCGCCGGTGCGGCGGTCCAGGTGGAAGCGCAGGCTCAGCGCGTGCAGGTGCTCGAACACCCGCAGCGCGACCTCGCGCGAGCTGCGCGCCATCACCCGCGCGAACACGACGTTGCGCAGTTCCTGCAGCACCGAGGAGGCCAGCCGCAGCGCGCCGTAGGCCATCAGCAGCGCCGCGGGCACGGTCAGCGGGGTCGGCTTGAGGTCGAGCGCGTCGATCAGTTCCTTGAGCAGCAGCGGCAGCCCGACCAGGGTCGCCTTGGTGCCGAGCACCAGCAGCAGCCCGGCGATGAGCCGGCCGCGGTAGTGCCATACGGTCGGCAGCAGGCGCCGCAGCACCGCGAAGGCGGAGGCGCTGGCGGTCGGCGCGGCGGAGGAGGGGGCGGGCGTCTCGGCGCTCATCGGCCGCCGTCGCGCGGGGGCGTTGGGAGCAGGCCGGCGGCGGGCGCCGTCGTCCAGGTGGCGGACGGATCGGCGGCGCGGCCCGGGGCGGCGCCGGGTCGGGGCGCGCGATCGCGACGCGGATGGCTGGACGCTTGCCGCGCGCAGGCGGTCGCGCCGGGCACCGCCCGCTGGGTAGCGGATCGCGCGAAGGCGAGCGGATTGAAAGCGGCCCGGCGCGACCGCGCCTGGGCGTGCCCGGTGCCGTCGCGAACGAGCGCGCAGCGGCCCGACATCGATGCCGGCCGCGGCGCCGCGCGGCCGCGCCAGGCGCGCCCGGCTTCCCTGATTTCCATCACGTCCCCACGCAGATGGCGTCCTTGATGCATCCACATTAACGCAACGCCGCGCGCTTTCCGTGTGCGGCCCGTCGCGGTCCCCGCCGCGCCGCCCCTGGCGGTTTTACCGCCCAGGCATGGTTGACTTGCCCCCGCCGCGTCCCCAACTATTAGCGCCTGCGACGCGGCATCCGGCCGTGTCCTCACGAGAGCCCAGGTGGCCCGCGCCAACGCGCCGGCCGAGCGTGCGACATGGACACTACCCGCACCCACCGCTGATCCCCGCGCAGGCCCCGCTCACGCAGGCGCCCTCGCGGCGCTTTTTTCTTGTCCGGTTCCCTGGATACACCGAACGCCCCTGTGGCCGCGGCGCAAGCCGCGCCCCCGCCCGCCGCGCCGCAACTCCGGCCGCGCGCGCCGGCGCCCCCGACCCACGCCCTGCGAACCACGAAGCCATGATCGCCATTACCCTCCCCGACGGCAGCCGCCGCGAATTCGACCACCCCGTTTCCGTCATGGACGTCGCCGCCTCGATCGGCGCCGGCCTGGCCAAGGCCACCGTCGCCGGCGAAGTCGACGGCAAGCTGGTCGACGCCAGCGACCGCATCGACCACGACGCGAAGCTGCGCATCATCACGCCGAAGGACCCCGAAGGCGTCGAGATCATCCGCCACTCCTGCGCCCACCTGGTCGGCCACGCGGTCAAGCAGCTGTACCCGGCCGCGAAGATGGTGATCGGCCCGGTCATCGAGGAAGGCTTCTACTACGACATCTGGTACGAGCGCCCGTTCACCCCGGACGACCTGGCCGCGATCGAAGCGCGCATGATCGAGCTGATCGACAAGGACTACGACGTGATCAAGAAGGTCACGCCGCGCGAGGAAGTGGTCGCGGTGTTCCAGTCGCGCGGCGAGGACTACAAGCTGCGCCTGGTCGAGGACATGCCCGACGAGAATGCGATGGGCCTGTACTACCACGAGGAATACGTGGACATGTGCCGCGGCCCGCACGTGCCCAACACGCGCTTCCTCAAGGCGTTCAAGCTGACCCGCATCTCCGGCGCGTACTGGCGCGGCGATTCCAAGAACGAACAGCTGCAGCGCATCTACGGCACCGCCTGGGCCGACAAGAAGCAGCTCGCCGCCTACATCCAGCGCATGGAAGAGGCCGAGAAGCGCGACCACCGCAAGATCGGCAAGCAGCAGGACCTGTTCCACCTGCAGGAAGAGGCGCCGGGCCTGGTGTTCTGGCATCCCAAGGGCTGGTCGATCTGGCAGGTGGTCGAGCAGTACATGCGCCGCGTCTACCGCGACAGCGGCTACGGCGAAGTGCGTTGCCCGCAGATCCTCGACGTGTCGCTGTGGCAGAAGTCCGGCCACTGGGACAACTACCAGGAGAACATGTTCTTCACCGAGTCGGAGAAGCGCACCTACGCGCTCAAGCCGATGAACTGCCCGGGCCACGTGCAGGTGTTCAACCAGGGCCTGCACAGCTACCGCGACCTGCCGATCCGTTACGGCGAATTCGGTTCGTGCCATCGCAACGAACCCTCCGGCGCATTGCACGGCATCCTGCGCGTGCGCGGCTTCACCCAGGACGACGGCCACGTGTTCTGCCTGGAAGACCAGATCGAAGCCGAAGTCACCGCGTTCCACCGGCAGGCGCTGGCGGTGTACGCCGATTTCGGTTTCGACGACATCCAGATCAAGATCGCGCTGCGCCCGGAGTCGCGCCTCGGCGACGACGCCACCTGGGACAAGGCCGAAGGCGCGCTGCGCAGCGCGTTGTCGGCGTGCGACGTGCAGTGGCAGGAACTGCCGGGCGAAGGCGCGTTCTACGGCCCGAAGATCGAATACCACTTGAAGGACGCGATCGGCCGCACCTGGCAGCTCGGCACGATGCAGGTCGACTTCATGATGCCGGGCCGCCTCGGCGCGGAGTACGTCGACGAACACAGCCAGCGGCGCACGCCGGTGATGCTGCATCGCGCGATCGTCGGTTCGATGGAGCGTTTCATCGGCATCTTGATCGAGCACCACGCCGGCCAGTTCCCGGCCTGGCTCGCGCCGATCCAGGCCGCGGTGCTCAATATCACCGATGCCCAGGGCGATTATGTGGAGGAGGTCAGGAAACTCCTTGCAAATCAAGGGTTCCGGGTCGAGGCCGATTTGCGAAACGAAAAAATCGGCCGTAAGATTCGCGAGCACACGCTGCAGCGCGTGCCGTACCTGCTCGTCGCTGGCGACCGCGAGAAGGAAACCGGCACGATCGCGGTGCGCACGCGGGGTGGGGAGGACCTGGGGACGATGACCGTCGCCGAGTTCGCTTCGCGTCTTATGAGCGAGCGAGCCTGACCCAGAGCCAGCCGCCGCCCGCGCGCAGCGCTACAACCTCCGTCCCGGTCAGGCCGGGACGGCCCTAGGCGCGTAACATCGCGTTTTTATTGGAGATTGCAACAATCAGTACCCCTGAGAAGCCGAATCGAAAGAACCAGGAAATCCGCGTCCCGCGCGTGCGCGTGATCGGCAGCGACGGCGAGATGATCGGCGTGCTCACGCGCGACGAAGCCCTGCGCATGGCCGAAGAGGAAGCCCTGGATCTGGTCGAAATCCAGCCCAACGCCGATCCGCCGGTCTGCAAGATCATGGATTTCGGCAAGTTCCGCTTCGAGCAGCAGAAGAAGGCCAACGAGGCCAAGAAGAAGCAGAAGCAGGTCGAGATCAAGGAACTCAAGTTCCGTCCGGTCACCGACGAGGGCGACTACCAGATCAAGCTGCGCAACATGCGCCGTTTCCTGGAAGAGGGCGACAAGGTCAAGGTCAACATCCGCTTCCGCGGCCGCGAGATGAGCCACCAGGAGCTCGGTCGCGAGATGGCGGCGCGGATCGAGGCCGATCTGGGCGAGGACATCGTGGTCGAGTCGCGTCCGCGCCTGGAAGGGCGGCAGATGGTCATGATGATCGCGCCCAAGAAGAAGACCTGAACCGGGTCCTTCCCCGTCCCCGGGGAAGGGCTGCGGACGCGGTCGGGGTGGGAGCGCGCCTCCCAATCCCCTGATTTGCCTGAAGATATTTGCAAGCCCGGCTTCCAGCCCGCATACTATGCGGCCCGGTTCGCCGGGTTTGTTGTATGCAGATGCACGGACCTGTCGTAGATTCTTTGTAAATCAGCGACTTACAAGCCGGCAAGGGCAGGACGGAAAGAGTGGCCGCACGCATGCCGTGCCCAGCCACCGCCCAGGCCAGTGACATAAAACCATCCGAAAGGACATCGCAATGCCCAAGATCAAGACCAATCGGGCGGCGGCCAAGCGCTTCCGGAAGACCGCTTCCGGCAAGTACAAGTGCGGCCACGCCAACAAGAGCCACATCCTCACCAAGAAAGCGACCAAGCGGAAGCGCAACCTGCGGCAGACGAACCATGTTCGTGCCGAGGACGCGGGCCGTCTGGACCGCATGCTTCCGTATTTGTGAGGAGACTGAAAAATGGCACGAGTTAAGCGTGGTGTTACGGCGCGTCGCCGTCACAAGAAAATCCTGAAGCAGGCCAAGGGCTACTACAACGCCCGCCGCAAGGTCTTCCGCGTCGCCAAGCAGGCGGTCACGAAGGCCCTGCAGTACGCCTACATCGGTCGCAAGCAGAAGAAGCGCAATTTCCGTTCGCTGTGGATCACCCGCATCAACGCGGCGGCCCGCATCAACGGCATGAGCTACAGCCGCTTCATCAACGGCCTGCTGAAGGCCGGCATCACCCTCGACCGCAAGGTGCTGGCGGACATCGCCGTGCACGACGCGAAGGGTTTTGCGGCTCTGGCGGAAAAGGCGAAGAGCGCGCTCGCGGCTTAATGCGGGTCCCTCCGCAAGAGCCCGCGCATCCGTGCGCGGGCTTTTGAAGAGGAACCACAAGGCATGGGGAAGGGCGCGAGTCCTTCCCCATTGTCGTTTCTGGGCCCGAAACGCCGGGCCGTCGGCTCCACCCAGGAGGATGCGATGAACGGAATTTCCAGGCGCGGCCGGCGCATGGCGTGGATGCTGGCGCTGTTGGGCGGCATGGCGGGTTCGACGGCCGCGGTTGCGCGCGATAGCGCGGCCGAGCAGGCGCAGACCCTGGAGCGCTTCGCCGGGGTGATGCTGGCCAAGGGCCGCAACGAGCAGTGCAAGGTGCTCGACGAAGCGCGCACCAAACAGCTCGACGACGACGTCACCGCGATCCTCAAGAAGCTGGAGAAGCGGGTGTCGCCCCAGCAACTGCTCGGGGTGGCGCTCAATGCGACGGTCGCGACCGGCGAGCCGGCATCGGCGGCGAACTGCGACGATGCGGCCCGGCAGTCGGTCGAGGCGGGCAGCGAACAGGCGCGGACCTGGGCGGACGAGCTCCGCGGCCGGCGATCGCGAGGCAATTCAACGCAAGGCAAGTGAAAGGAACCCTGAGCACATGGCGCAGATCGAGCAACTGACCCAGCACGCGCTGGCCGAGATCGCGGCGGCGGATTCCCCCGAGGCCATCGAGGCGCTGCGCGTGTCGCTGCTCGGCAAGTCCGGCAGCGTCACCGCCCAGCTCAAGCAGCTCGGCGCGCTGCCGCCGGAGCAGCGCAAGGCCGCCGGCGAGGCGATCAACACGGCCCGCGACGCGCTGACCGACGCGCTGGCGCAGCGCAAGGGCGCGCTCGACGACGCCGCGCTCGACGCGCGCCTGGCCGCCGAAACCATCGACGTGACCCTGCCGGGCATCGACGCCGCGCGCGGCGGCCTGCACCCGGTCAGCCGCACGATGGAGCGCATGGCCGACATCTTCGGCCGGCTCGGCTTCGAACTGGCCGACGGCCCGGAGATCGAGGACGACTGGCACAACTTCGAAGCGCTCAACTTCCCGCCGCACCATCCGGCGCGGGCGATGCACGACACGTTCTACTTCCCGCCCGACGGCGCCGGCGTCGCCCGCCTGCTGCGCACCCACACCTCGGGCATGCAGGTGCGCTACATGCTGCAGCACAAGCCGCCGCTGCGCATGATCGCGCTGGGCAAGGTCTACCGCAGCGACAGCGACCAGACCCACACGCCGATGTTCCACCAGTGCGAAGGCCTGCTGATCGACGAGCATTCCAGCTTCGCCGACCTCAAGGGCACCCTGGCCGAATTCGTCCGCGCGTTCTTCGAGCGCGACTTCGAGATGCGCTTCCGCCCGAGCTATTTCCCCTTCACCGAGCCCTCGGCCGAAGTCGACATCGCCTGGCAGCAGGCCGACGGCAGCACCCGCTGGCTGGAAGTGCTGGGCTGCGGCATGGTCCATCCGAACGTACTGCGCAATGTCGGCATCGACCCGGAGCGCTACACCGGCTACGCCTTCGGCATGGGCGTGGAGCGGCTGACCATGCTGCGCTACGGCGTCGACGACTTGCGCAGCTTCTTCGAGAACGACGTGCGCTTCCTCAGGCAGTTCGCCTGAGGCGCGAATCGGGAGCGGGCATGGGAGTCGCAAGCGCGAGCGCTTCGATTCCGGCGATCCCTCCCGATTACGCGTACCGCCGACCGCTGCTAGATCCCCCATTTTCGATTCACGGCCCATCCCCATGAAATTCAGCGAAAACTGGCTCCGCCAGCACGTCCCGACCGCCGCCACGCGCGATGAGCTCGCCGCGACCCTGACTGCGATCGGGCTGGAAGTGGAAGAAGTGACCGCGCTCGGCGCGGCGCTCGACGGCGTCGTCGTCGCGCGCATCGTCAGCGCCGAAAAGCATCCCGAGGCCGACCGCCTGCAAGTGTGCTCGGTCGAGACCGGCAGCGGCACCGTGCAGATCGTCTGCGGCGCGCCGAACGCGCGCGCCGGTCTGGTCGCGCCGCTGGCCACGGTCGGCGCGTCGCTGCCCGGCGGCCTGCAGATCAAGGCGGCCAAGCTGCGCGGCGTGGAGTCCTTCGGCATGCTGTGCTCGGCCAAGGAGCTGGGCATCGACGCCGATGCGTCCGGCCTGCTGGAACTGCCGGCCGATGCGCCGGTCGGCCAGCCGCTGGCGCAGTACCTGGGCCTGCCCGACGCCAGCATCGAGATCAAGCTGACCCCGAATCGCGCCGACTGCTTCAGCGTGCGCGGCATCGCCTTCGACGTCGCCGCCGCCACCGGCAGCCAGGTCGCGCCGTTGGCGATCGAGCCGGTGCCGGCGACGATCGACTCGGCCCTGGCGGTCGAGCTCGACGCCGGCGCGGACGTGCCGCGCTACTGCGGCCGGGTGATCGAGGGCGTGAACGCGACCGCGCCGACGCCGGTGTGGATGGCCGAGCGCCTGCGCCGCAGCGGCGTGCGCCCGGTGTCGTTCCTGGTCGACGTCACCCAGTACGTGATGCTCGAAATCGGCCAGCCCATGCACGCCTTCGATCGCGACACCCTGGCCGGCCCGGTCGGCGCGCGGCGCGCGCGCAAGGGCGAGGCGACCCAGTTGCTCAACGCCCAGGAAGTGGCGCTGGACGAACAGTTCATCGTCATCACCGACGGCGCCGGCGCCGCCCAGCGCGTGGTCGCGCTCGGCGGGGTCATGGGCGGCTACGACAGCCGCGTCACCGACGCCACCGGCAACGTATTCCTGGAAGCGGCGCACTTCGCCCCGGCCGCGATCATCGGCCGCGGCCGCAAGCTCGGCCTGCACACCGACGCCGGCCACCGCTTCGAGCGCGGCGTCGACCCGGAGCTGCCGCGCACCGCGATCGAGTACGCCACCCGGCTGATCCTCGACATCGCCGGCGGCGCCGCCGGCCCGCTGGTCGAATCGGCGCTGCCCGAGCACCTGCCGCAACCGCGGCCGGTGGCGCTGCGCCGCGCGCGCCTGGCGCGCGTGCTCGGCCTGAGCGTGGCCGACGCCGAGGTCGAACGCATCCTGCAGGCCCTGGGCCTGGCGGTGGAGCGCAGCGACGACGGCTGGCGGGTGACCGCGCCGAGCCGCCGCTTCGACATTGCCATCGAAGAGGACCTGATCGAAGAGATCGCCCGCATCCACGGCTACGACCGCATCCCGACCACGCTGCCGGGCGGCGCCTCGCGCCTGATCGCGCCGAGCGAGACCCGCGTCGACGCGCCGACGGTGCGCCGGCAGATGGCCGCGCGCGACTACCTGGAGGCGGTCAACTACGCCTTCGTCGACGCCGCCTGGCTGCAGCTGTGGCAAGCGGGCGAGGGCGCGGTGGCGCTGGCCAACCCGCTCAGCGCCGAGCTCGGGGTGATGCGCACGACGCTGCTGCCGGGGCTGGTCGCCGCGCTCGCGCGCAACGCCGCGCGCCAGCAGGCGCGGGTGCGCCTGTTCGAGCTCGGCAACGTGTTCCATGCCGCGGCCGGCGCGCCGCTGGAGACCCAGCGCATCGCCGCCGCGGTCTGCGGCGACGCCCGCGCCGAGCAGTGGGGGCGGGCGGCGCAGCCGGTCGGCTTCCACGACCTGCGCGGCGACCTCGACAGTCTCGCCGCCGCGGCCGGCGCGCGCCTGGACTACCGTCCGGCGGCGCCGTCCTGGGCGCACCCGGGCCGCAGCGCCGATGTCTGGCGCGTGGACGGCGGCCGCGAGCTGCGCCTGGGCTGGATCGGCCAGCTGCATCCGCGCCTGCAGCGCGCGCTGGACCTGGACGCCGAGGTGCTCGCCTTCGAGCTGGACCTGGCCGGATTGGTCGAGCGCGCCGTGGCCAAGGCCGGGGCGCAGTCCAAGTACCCGTCGGTGCGCCGCGATCGCGCGTTCATCGTCGCCGATACGGTGCCATGGGCGGCCATTCAGGCCACCGTCCAGGCCGCCGCCGGGCCGAGCCTGCGCGAGCTGGTGCTGTTCGACCGCTACCAGGGCAAGGGCGTGGAAACCGGATTCAAGAGTCTCGCTATGGGCTTGATTCTGCAGGATGAATCGCGCACCCTGACCGACCGGGACGTGGATGCCGTGGTGGCCGAAGTGACCGCCGCGGTGGAGCGCGAACATGGCGCCAGGCTGCGCGCCTGACGCCTCGCGCGGCCGTCACGGTCCGGACGTTATTCAGAGGTCACCATGGCACTTACCAAAGCGGAAATGGCGGAGCGTCTGTTCGACGAAGTCGGACTGAACAAGCGCGAGGCCAAGGAGTTCGTCGACGCGTTCTTCGATGCGTTGCGCGAAGCGTTGGAGCAGGGGCGTCAGGTCAAGCTGTCGGGTTTCGGCAACTTCGATCTGCGCCGCAAGAACCAGCGTCCGGGCCGCAATCCGAAGACCGGCGAGGAGATCCCGATTTCCGCGCGCACAGTGGTGACCTTCCGCCCGGGCCAGAAGCTCAAGGAGCGGGTCGAGGCGTACAGCGGAGGCGAACATGCTGGATCCGGGCAGTAACCGCGAACTACCGCCGATTCCGGCCAAGCGCTACTTCACCATCGGTGAGGTCAGCGAGCTGTGCGACGTCAAGCCGCATGTGCTGCGCTACTGGGAGACCGAGTTTCCGACGCTCAACCCGGTCAAGCGCCGCGGCAACCGCCGCTACTACCAGCGCCACGAGGTGCTGATGGTGCGGCAGATCCGCGGCCTGCTGTACGAACAGGGCTACACCATCGGCGGCGCGCGCCTGCGCCTGGAAGGCGAGGCGGCCAAGGACGAATCGGCGCTGTCGTCGCAGATCGTCAAGCAGGTGCGCATGGAACTGGAAGAAGTGCTGCAGCTGCTGCGGCGCTGAAACGCCGGGAAGCCGGAAGCGCCGGTCGGGCATCGGTCCCGCGCTTGGGTTCCGGTTCCCCATTCAAGCCACAAGCGGCTATACTTGCCGCCCGCTCGCACGAGCGGACCTTGCAAGCGACGTCGGGGCATAGCGCAGCCTGGTAGCGCATCTGCCTGGGGGGCAGAGGGTCGTCGGTTCAAATCCGGCTGTCCCGACCATCTTGCGAAACGCAGTACCGAGACCCTGGCGAACGCCGGGGTTTTTCGTTTCCGGGGCAGGCTGTCCGTTGCGGCGCCGTCAGGCCCGATGCGTTGGGCTCCGCGGCGACGCGGCTTGCAGCTTCCCTGAGGCGGCATCGCAGCCGCTGCGAAGCCCGCGCGCGACCATGGCGGACCGGCCGCCAGGCCGCGTCCCCGAGCCGGCGGGGCCCGATGCCGGCGCTGCGAGGAAGCCCCGATGACCCCGACGCCGTTGGAACGCACCGGCGAATTCGAGCGCACCGACAACGGCTGGGTGCTCAAGTTCTGGACCCGCGAAGGCGCAGGCCTGCGCCTGCGCCATGAAGTGTTCGACGACACGCCGGCGTTGCTGCGGCGGATCTATGAGGTGTTCGGGCGGAGCGGGCCGGAGGCGGCCGGCTGAGCCGGCAGGGCCGCGGCGGCTGAGCGGAAAGCATCGGGCCTGAAGGCCCTCCCACGACAGCCCGCTTCGCCGATGGCGCGATGGGCTCTAGTGGGAGCGCCTTCAGGCCCGATGCTTTCCGATCCGGTCGCGCGAAACTCAGGGATCCTCGACCGTGTATCCGGCATCGCGCAGCTTGTCGAGCAGCCCGCCGTTCTCCAGCAGATCCGCCACCGGCAGCGAGGCGAAGGTGCTGTTGTTCCTGGCGATCGCCTCCTGCGCGCGTTCGAGCCAGTTCGCGCTCACGCGCTGGCGCAGGTCGCCGAGGTTCAGGCGCCGGGCCACGCCGGTCGCGGCCAGCGCTTCCAGGCAGGTGCGGTACTGGTCGCCCTGCGGCAGCGTGCGCAGGGTGGCGATGTCGCCGACCGCCCAGGCGTTGCCGCGCGCGCGCATCGCTTCCAGGTCGGTCTCGATGCGCGAGAGCGTCTTGGCGAAGCATTCGCGGTCGTCCATCGCGCTGTCGGCGAATTCCTTGAGCGTGGCCTTGGGGTCGTCGATCTTCAGCGTCACCCGCGCCTCGATCACCGGCACGCCGTGCTGCTTGGCGGCCTTCTCCACCAGCGGCTGGACCACGCCCTTGAGCGACAGCCCGGATTGCTTGATCGCCGCTTCGTAGAGTTCCTGCGCGGCGAAGATCGGCCGCCATTTCTCGACCCCGCCGTCGCGGCCGATGTAGCGCGCCTTGAGCGCGCTCCAGCGCGCGTACAGGTCGGCCGGCACGACTTCCTCGAGGGTCTTGCCGTCCGGGTTCTTGCGCGCCTTCAGCGCCGTGGGGATCAGCATCATGGTGCGGAACACGCCCAACTCGGTGCCGAAGCTGACCGAGGGCGGGGCGATGACTTCCTGCGAATCGGCGATGGTCGCCTCGACCTGGCGCGACAGCCAGGTCATGTCCTTGGGCAGCGGGGTGACCGTGCCGAGGATCCACAGCACGTGGCCGCCGCGGGTCACCTTCCACAGGCCGGGGCCGGGTTGTTCGCCGGTGACGACCAGGGTGTCGAGGTCGCGGATGTCGCCGGCGGCGGGCGGCGTCGGCGTTTGCGCCGCTGCGGCCGGCAGCAGCGCCAACAGGGCGAGGGCGGTGAGGGCGCGGCGCATCCTTGGCGTTCTCTGGAAGGTGGGGGAGGGCGACGGTGTCGGCGAGCGGATCGTAGCCGGTCTGCCGCGTCGGTGGTATGCGCCATGCGTAACACGCCCCGGCGCTTCGGCGGTGCCGGCGCGGCCGTTCGCCGCGCGCCGGCGTGGTTTGCAAATGAGAACCATTGCCAACTAGACTGGGCGGGCCGGCGCGCCCCAGGCGGGCGCCCCGGCGCCGTTTCCGGCTTCCCGCACCACCCCGGCCCGGCAGGACGCCACCGGCCGCCCCACGACCCGACGCCGCAATGACGCAACGCTCCGCCACTCCGGTCGCCGCCATGCGCGCCGGTCCCGACCCGCGCGCCGCCGCGCCGGCGCGCAAGCCGCGCCCGGCCTTGTCGTGGCGCTACCGCGGCGAAGTCGCGGCGCGCGCGTTCGCGGCGATCGTGCTGGGCTACCTGTTCGCCTACGCGCTGACCGCGTTGCTGAGCCTGGCGCTGCCGTTCTCGCGGGTGGACAGCGTGATCGCGGCGAGCCTGCTGAGCTTCTTCGTCTGGTGCGCAGTGGCGATGTACGCCTTCGCCGCGCGCAGCGCCTGGCGCGCGTGCTGGGCGCCGGCGCTGGGCGCGGCGCTGTTGCTGGGGGCGGCCAAGCTGTGCGGCGCGGCCGCGTTGTTTTCCGCCGCCGCGGCGCCGGCGGCCTGAGGCGGGACGATGAAGAACACTTTCTCGCAAGCGATGGCGTGGCTGCACACCTGGGCCGGGCTGACGATCGGCTGGCTGCTGTTCGTGATCTTCGTCGGCGGCACCATCGCCTGCTTCGACAAGGAACTCACCCACTGGATGCAGCCGGCGCTGCACGGCCACGAGCGCAGCGCCGACAGCGTCGATCTGGACGCGGCGGTCGCGCAGCTGCAGAAGGTGTCCAAGGAGCATCCGCACGCCTACTACATCACCCTGCCGGGCGAGCGCAGCAAGTCGCTGCAGGGCGGTGTCTACTACGACGTCGGCGACCCGGACCTGTTCAACCTCGATCCGGCGACCGGCAAGCCGGTGCCCGAGACCGCCGGCGGCGAGTTCTTCTTCACCCTGCACTTCAACCTGCATTCGCCGACCTGGGGCATGTACATCGTCGGCCTGGCCGGGATGTTCATGCTGATCGCGATCTTCACCGGCATCGTGATCCACAAGCGCATCTTCAAGGACTTCTTCACCTTCCGCCCGAAAAACGGCGGCCAGCGCGCCTGGCTCGACGGGCACAACCTGACCGGCGTGCTCGGGCTGCCGTTCCATTTGATGATCGCCTACACCGGCGTGGCGATCTTCGTCGCCAACTACATGCCGGCGGGGCTGTACTCGGCCTTCAACGGCGATGTCGAGAAATTCTTCGTCGAAGCCTCCGACAGCTACGAGCGGCCGGAAACCCACCAGCCGCTGAAGTCGATCCATTCGCTCGACGCGCTGATCGCCGATGCGCGCACGCGCCTGGGCCAGCCGGTGACCTGGGCCAGCGTGCACCATCCCGACGACACCAGCGCCACGATCTCCTTCGGCGGCGACCACAGCAAGGACGTGGCCTGGAATTTCCGTCAGGTGTTCTACGACGCCAACGACGGCCGCTTCCTGCACGTCAGCGGGCCGATGGCGGCCGGCTACAAGACCTACACCTTCATCGGCGGCATGCACATGGCGCAGTGGGGCGGCAGCGCGTTGCGCTGGCTGTACTTCGTCATGGGCATCGCCGGCTGCGTGATGATCGCCAGCGGCATGCAGGTGTGGGTCAACAAGCGCGCCAAGAAGATCGCCGAGGCCGGCAGCCTGTCGGGCTACGGCCTGGTGCAGGCGTTGAACCTGGGCGTGGTCGGCGGCCTGCCGCTGGCGAGCGCGGCGATGGTGATCGGCAACCGCCTGATCCCGGCCGACGCCGCCGCGCGGGCGAACGCGGAAATCGCCGTGTTCTGCGCGGTGTGGATCGCGGCGACCCTGTACGCGGCGATCCCGGCGGTGCACAAGCGCGGCTGGGGCCAGTTCTTCGCCCTCAACGCCGTCGCGTTCGCGCTGGTGCCGCTGGTCAATTTCGCGACCGCGCCGAACAGCCACCTGCTGGCGACCCTCGCGCGCGGCGACTGGACGCTGGCGGCGGTGGACCTGACCGCTTTGGCGCTGGCGCTGGGTTTCGCGCTGCTGGCGCGGCGCAGCTTCGTCAAGGCGCGCCAGCCGGTACCCGAGCGCAAGCCGCGGCGCGAACGCGCCGGCGGGCCCGCCGGCGGCAATCCTGCGTTGGCCGATCGCTGAGGAGCGTGCATCGATGCTTTGGTTGGGACTGTGTCTGGGCGTGGCGGCGTGGTGCCTGCTGAGCCTGGGGTTGGAGAAGCACCATCAGCAGGTGTTCGCCGGCGCGTTCCGCCCGGCGCGCGCGCGACTGCTGCGCGGCGCCGGCTGGGCGCTGCTGGCGCTGGATTTCGGCCTGTTCGTGCGCGGCTGGGGCTGGGCCCAGGGGCTGATCTTCTGGACCGCGGCGCTGATCGTGTCGGCGCTGGCGTGGACCTTGGTGATGACGATGGCGCCGAAGGCGAGCACGAAGATCGCGATGGCGGCCTTGGTCAGCGCGTTCGTGGCGATGCCGTTCTGGATCGGCTGAGCCCGGCTTTTGTGGGAGGGACTTCAGTCCCGACGCTCTGGTATCAGATCGCTGGGCAACAAGGCGACCGGAGCGGAAAGCGTCGGGACTGAAGTCCCTCCCACAAAGGCTGCGACCGAATCAGGGGCCGCAAACGAAAACGCCCAGCTCAGCGCCGGGCGTTTTGGGTTGCGCGCTGCGCTCAGCCCGCGGCCGATTGCGGCGCCGGCTGCGCCGCCAACTGCGGCCAGCGCTTGATCAGGCTGGCGCGGATCGAGGCGGCGTCCAGCCCGGCCTCGGCCAGCAGCTGCTCGCGACTGGCGTGGTGCTGGAACTCGTCCGGCAGGCCCAGGTGCAGCACCGGCAGCACGATGCCCTCGGCCGCCAGCAACTCGGCCACGCCGCTGCCGGCGCCGCCGGCGACGACGTTGTCTTCCATCGTCGCGAAGCCTTCGTGGCTCTGCGCCAGCTCCAGGATCAGCGCGCGGTCCAGCGGCTTGACGAAGCGCATGTTGACCAGGGTCAGGCCGAGTTCGGCGGCGACCTGCTCGGCCGCCGGCACGATCGCGCCGAACGCGAGCAGGGCGATGCGCTTGCCGCTGCGGCGCAGTTCGGCCTTGCCGATCGGCAAGGTGTCCAGGCCCGGCTGGATCGCCGCGCCCGGGCCGGTGCCGCGCGGGTAGCGCACCGCGGCCGGGCCGCGGTACTGGAAGCCGGTCGACAGCATCTTGCGGCACTCGTCCTCGTCGGCCGGCGCCATCACCACCATGTTCGGCACGCAGCGCAGGTAGGACAGATCGAGGTTGCCGGCGTGGGTGGCGCCGTCGGGGCCGACCACGCCGCCGCGGTCGATCGCGAACAGCACGTCGAGGTCCTGGATCGCCACGTCGTGCACGAGTTGGTCGTAGCCGCGCTGCAGGAAGGTCGAGTAGATCGCCACCACCGGTTTCGCGCCTTCGATCGCCATGCCCGCGGCCAGGGTCACCGCGTGCTGCTCGGCGATGGCGACGTCGAAGTAGCGCTGCGGGTATTCCTTGCTGAAGCGCACCAGGCCGGAGCCTTCGCGCATCGCCGGGGTGATGCCCATCAGGCGCTCGTCGGCGGCGGCCATGTCGCACAGCCAGTCGCTGAAGACGTCGGTATAGCTCGGCTTCTTCGCGCCGGGCTTGCTGATCAGGCCCTTCTCCGGATCGAACGGGCCGACCGCGTGGTAGCCGATCTGGTCGCCCTCGGCGAGCTCGTAGCCTTTGCCCTTGGTGGTGATGATGTGCAGCAGCTGCGGCCCCTTGAGGCCCTTGAGCGTCTTCATCGCGCCCAGCAGCGCCGGCAGGTCGTGGCCGTCGATCGGGCCGGTGTAGTGGAAGCCGACTTCCTCGAAGAAGGTCGAGGGCACGAACATGCCCTTCCAGTGTTCTTCCCAGCGGCGCACGAACTTGGCCGCGGGCTTCTTGCGCTTGTCGCCGAGCAGGCGCTTGCCGCCTTCGCGGATCGCGTTGAGGGTGCGGCTGCTGGTGAGCCGGCCGAGCATCTTGGTGACGCCGCCGACGTTCTCGGAGATCGACATCTGGTTGTCGTTGAGGATCACCAGCAGGTTCGGCTCCGGATCGCTCATGCCGCCGGCGTGGGCCAGCGCCTCGAACGCCATGCCGGCGGTCATCGCGCCGTCGCCGATCACCGCCACCACCTTGCGGTCGTCGCCGCGGCGCTGCAGCGCCACCGCCATGCCCAGCGCGGCCGAGATGGAAGTGGAGCTGTGGCCGACGCCGAGGGTGTCGTACTCGGATTCGTCGCGCTTGGGGAACGGCGCGACGCCGTCCTTCTGCTTGACCGTGTGGATGCTGTCGCGGCGGCCGGTGAGGATCTTGTGCGGATAGCTCTGGTGGCCGACGTCCCAGACCAGGCGGTCGAGCGGGGTGTCATACAACCAGTGCAAGGCGACGGTAAGCTCGATCACGCCGAGCCCGGCGCCGAAGTGGCCGCCGACCAGGGCGACCTGCTCGATCAAATAGGCGCGCAGTTCCTCGGCGATCGCCGGCAGTTCCTCTTCAGGAAAGCGGCGCAGGTCGGCGGGGACCTGAATGCGGGAAAGACGCGGGTAGCGCTGCGAATCGATCATTACGACCACGGGCGTTCAGCTGGTCGGGCATTGTCCCGCCGACGTGTGAGGCGGGCAAGAAGTGTGACGATTCCAGGTTCAGACTGGTGCCTTCGGCCAGATTTCGTCAGGCCGGCGCGCCAAGCCCGCCATACCGCTGTTGACGACCGTAGCGCGCCGTTGGCGCGCGTTGGCCGGCATTCGCGAGAACCCCCCCCGACCGAGGCCTGCGACGCCCGGACGCAGCCGCTCAGCGGCCGCGCAGGCGCCCGAACAGGCCGCCGGACTTGGCCTGTTCGGCCGGCGGCGGATCGCCCTCGGGCTCGGCGAAGCCGGTGGCGAGGTTGGCGTTGATGAAATCGGCGACTTCGGCCTCGCTCACGCCGCTGGCCTCGGCGATCTCGGACAGGTGCGAGAGGCCCTTCATCATCACCGTGGCGATGCGGAAGTGCTTGGGGTACTCGCGCTCGGTCTGCGGCCACTTGGTCATGCGGTAGCGGCGCGCCGGGTCGTGGCCCGGGGCGAGGCGGCCGCGGCCGGCGAGCAGGTTGCCGAACCACACCAGCCGCGCCAGCGGCATCGGCGCGCCCAACTGCGCGGCGGCGGCGTCCCACTGCGCGGCCGGCAGCAGTTCGAATTCGGACGAAGCGAAACCGCGTTCGAACAGCCCCGCCAGCGGCTTGAGCGCGGCCGGGCCGTGGTAGCGGCGCTGGTCGGCGTCGATCAGCAGGCGCTCCTCGCCGCTGCCCACGCGCAGCAAGCCGCGCAGGCGGCCGGCGACCAGCCAGTCGAGCAGGCCGTCGCCGCGGGCGGTGATGCCGGCAACGGCGGCGGGCGCGACCGGGCCCGGAGCCGGCGCGGCCGGGGCCGGTGTCGCGGGCGCGGCCGGGGCGGGCGTCGCGGGCGCGGCGGCCACGGCGGGCGCTGCGACCGGTGCGGCAGGCGCAACGGGTGCGGGCGGCGCGACAGGCGCTGCCGTAGTTTCCGCAGGCGCGGCCGCTGCGGCCGCAGCCGCGGGCGCCGCCGCCTTGGCCTGGGCCAGGTCGGTCTGCAGCAGTTCCACCACCACGTCGGGCAGCGCCGCGGTCGGGTCGGTGCGCGGCTGCTGCGGGATCTCGACCGCCTTGGGCGCCGCGGCGACGGCCGGCAGCGGCTCGCCGTTCTGTCCGGCGATCTCGCCCAGCAGCTCGGCGATGGTGTCGGCGCTGAAGGGATGGCCGAGCAGGAAGTCGGCCTGGGTGCGCTGGGCCGCGGTCAGCGCGATCACCGACTTGCCCGCGGCATGCAGGCGCAGCCAGCTCATCGGTCCGTACATGCTGTCCATGTCGACCACCACGAAATCGGCCTGCTGCTCCGGCACCAGGCTCCAGCGGCTGCCCAGGCGGGTGTTGGCTACCTTGAAAGCGGTCTGCAGCGCAGACTCCGTCGCCGGGTCCATTCCGGTCAGACCGAGGGTCAAAGGCATCGCGAATGTGTCCGTAAGTCGATGGCGACGAGTGTCCGGGACGACCGTAATGTCGTCAACGAGCGTTTTGCGTCGCTTATGCGCGTACACCGGCACATCGGCGGTGACGCCGGCCGCGATACTGCGACCGCGTTCACGGCTTCTATCCGAGCCGGCGCGAGTTCTTCGGCAGCTGGTTTTTCAAGAACGCCATCTGGTCGGCCAGGATGTTCCTGTTCGACAGGATCAGGTGCTCGACCCAGCTCGGCCGGTACGGCACCGCCAGCAGCGGCATGCCGGCCTGCTGCGGGGTGCGGTTGCCCTTGCGCGAATTGCAGCCGAAGCAGGCGGCGACCACGTTCTCCCAGATGTCGCGGCCGCCCTTGGACACCGGCACGACGTGGTCGCGGGTGAGGTGCGGGCGGTGGAAATCGTGGCCGCAGTACATGCACAGGTGGCCGTCGCGCGCGAACAGCGCGGCGTTGGTCAGCGCCGGGGTCGGGTCGAGCGCGCCGGGGCGGGCGTGGCCGCGCGCGGCGACGATCGGGTGCAGTTCGAGCACGCTGCGCTCGCCGGTGAAGCGGTTGATGCCGCCGTGCACCTGCAGGCACGGGTCGCCGAGGGTCCAGGCGACCGCGCCGCGCGCGTACAGGCAGGCGGCGTCCTGCCAGTTCATCCAGTCGAGCACGCGCCCATGCGCATCGAGCGACAGCAGCCGCACCGAATTCAGGCGTTCCAGGGGATTGCGCGGCACTGCGCGCGGACCGGTCCAGGGCGAGTAGGGCTCGCCGACACCGGAGACTTCCGGCTCACGCTGAAGCATTTCAGCGTGGGTTCCGGTGCGGACCAGGCGGATCTTCGCTCTATCGGTCTCCATCGGAGAGTGAGCTTATACCCTGTCGGTTACATTTTGTGTAGACGGGCGTGCCGGCGGTCGGTGCGCGAGCGGTCGGGAACGCGTTTTTGCGGGCCGCCGCGGGCGGCTCAACTGAAGGCGATCAGATAGACGACGTAGCGCTCGGGCCGGGCGAGGTCGACCTCGAGTTCGTAGAACCAGCCCGACGCCAGCTGGCTCTGGCAGCGGCGATGCGGATGGCTCGGATCCGGCGCGAACCAGGCGGGGTCGCCGGCGCCCGCGGGACGCGGACCGGTGCCGGCATCGCCGAGGCTGCAGCGCAGCGCCACGGTCAGCGCCGGCAACTGCTGCGGCGGCAGTTCGAAGCGGTAGTACGCGGTCATGCTGCGGAAGCCGTCGTCGACGTGCTCGCGCAGGCCGGCGGCGCCGGCCGGTATGGCGATGCCGCCCGCAAACTCGGTGGGCGGCGGCGCCGGTTGCGAACAGGCCGCGAGGATCGCAGCGGCGATGATCGCGACGCAGGCGCGCAGCCGGCGCGTGGCCGGCTGCGCGCGCGCGCCGCGCGCGATCACGCGTCGAAGCCTTCCGCCGCCAGCGCCATCAGCGGCGCGGTGCCGCTGTCGATCGCGGCCTTGTGCGCCTGGGTGCGCGGCAGCAGGCGGGCGAAGTAGAAACGCGCGGTCTCGCGCTTGCCGTCCTTGAACGCCTGGCTCTGGCCCGAGGCCTCGGCCGCGGCGACGCTGCGCGCCCACCAGTAGGCGAGGCAGACGTAGCCCGAGTAGAACAGGTAGTCGTACGAAGCCGCGCCGACCTCGTCGGCGTTGGCCGCCGCGCGCTTGCCGACCGACATCGTCAGCTGCAGCCACTCGCCGCAGGCCTTGCGCAGCGGCGCGACGAATTCCGACACCGCCGCGTTGTTCTCGTTCTGCGCGCAGAAGGCCTCGATCTTGGCCAGCATCGCCTGCAGGCCGGCGCCTTGCAGCTGCATGACCTTGCGGCCGAGCAGGTCCAGCGCCTGGATGCCGGTGGTGCCTTCGTACAAGGTGGTGATGCGCGCGTCGCGGGCGAGCTGCTCCATGCCGTGTTCGGCGATGTAGCCGTGGCCGCCGAAGCACTGCAGCGCGTGGTAGGTGCATTCCACGCCCCATTCGGTGAGGCAGGCCTTGACGATCGGGGTCATGAAGCCGATCAGCGCGTCGGCCTCGACGCGTTCCTTCTCGTCCGGCGAGGCGTGGGCGATGTCGACCAGCAGCGCGGCGTCGTAGCCCATCGCGCGGCCGCCTTCGACCAGCGCCTTGCAGGTCAGCAGCATGCGCCGCACGTCGGGGTGGACGATGATCGGGTCGGCCGGCAGCTCGGGGAACTTGGTGCCCGACAGCGCGCGCATTTGCAGGCGATCGCGCGAGTAGCGCAGCGCGTTCTGCAGCGCGCGGTCGCTCAGGCCCAGGCCCTGCAGGCCGACCGCGAGGCGGGCGGTGTTCATCATGGTAAACATCGCCATCAGGCCCTTGTTCGGCTCGCCGATCAGATAGCCCTGGGCGCCGTCGAAGTTCATCACGCACGTGGCCGAGCCGTGGATGCCCATCTTGTGTTCGAGGCTGCCGCAGCGCACCGCGTTGGCGTCGCCGACGCTGCCGTCGCGCGCGACTTTCACCTTCGGCACGATGAACAGCGAGATGCCCTTGCTGCCGGCCGGCGCGTCCGGCAGGCGCGCGAGCACCAGGTGGATGATGTTGTCGGTGAGGTCGTGCTCGCCGGCGGTGATGAAGATCTTGGTGCCGCTGATCGAGTACGAACCGTCGGCCTGCGGTTCGGCGCGGGTCTTGAGCAGGCCCAGGTCGGTGCCGCAGTGCGGTTCGGTGAGGCACATGGTGCCGGTCCAGCGGCCTTCCACCAGCGGCTTGAGGAACACTTCCTGCTGCCACTGCTCGCCGTGGTGCAGCAGCGCCTCGGTGGCGCCGTGCGAGAGCAGCGGGAAGTTGCCCCAGGCCAGGTTGGCCGCGTCGATCATTTCCTTGAGCGGCACGCCGGCGGCGTGCGGCATGCCCTGGCCGCCGAACTGGGTTTCGGCGGTGAGGCCGGACCAGCCGCCGTCGACGAACTGGTCGTAGGCCTGCTTGAAGCCCGGCGGCGTGGTCACCGCGCCGGTGGCCTTGTCGTGCTTGCAGCCGATCTGGTCGCCGACCGCGTTGAGCGGGGCGAGCACGGTCTCGTTGAAGCGCGCGCCTTCCTCCAGCACCGCGTCGAGCACGTCGCGGGTGGCGTCGGCGTAACCCAGGCGCTGGAACTGCGCTTCGGCGCCGAGCACGTCGAACAGGACGAAACGCATGTCGGTCAGGGGGGCTTTGTAAGTGCTCATGGGCTCGTTCGGAAAGGGAATGGGAGTTGGGAGTCGGGTGCGCGGACGCAGGAGCGGGACGGAAACCGGAAGCGACGGCGCTAGCCGATCGCTTGTTCCCTATGCCGGCCTCAGCGCATCACGCCGGGCAAGCCCGGCGCCGGGCTCAGCGCGCTGCTGCGCTCGATCTGGAACGTGCGCTGCTTGGCTTCGCTGGGGGTGGCGAGAAGGTCGCCCTTGAGGCTGTAGTTGAGGCTGCGGCCGCCGGCGAGGGCGTCGGCGATGGCCAGGCGCGCGCCGCTGGCGGGCTTGAGCGCGAGGGTGACCACGTCGGCCGATTCCGGGCCGATCGACAGCGCCGGCTGCGCCTGCAGCTGGCCGGCGGTTTCCTCGCCGAGCTTGAGCTGCAGGTCGAGGCGGTCGAACTGCATCGGGATGCTGCTGAAGTTCTCGATCCGCAGGTCCACCGACCAACTGCCGTCGGTCTTGACCGTGAGCTGCTGGATGCGCGCGGCCGGCTCGGACACGCGCCGCACCGGGCCGGTCTTGCAGCCCGCCAGCAGCGCCAGGAGCAGCGCCAGACCGAATACCCGCACCCAGACGCCTGCCTTCATGCCGCTGCTCCGTTAAAACGCTTGTTGGGATGCCGAGGATACTACGGCGAATGGTGGGGCGGTCGCGACCTCGGGGCGGGCGGTTCGGGGGCGGGGAAGCGGGGCGGCGGCCGGTGTGGCGGACGGGGCCGGCTGTGGCGTCGGCGCAGGGGCGGGCGGCGCCGTGGCTGGAGTGGCGCGGTCGCGGCTTGCGCCGCTCGTACAGGAACTGCGGCCGGCTCGTTTGCGACTGTAGGAGCGGCGCGAGCCGCGACCGCGACAACCCAACTGCGCCGAAGGCCGAACGCCTGCCGACTCAGTCCACCAGCCCCTTGCGCGAGGCATAGCGCACCAGCTCCGCGCTGTTGCGCACGCCGAGCTTGTCGAGCACGCGGGCGCGGTGGTTTTCGGCGGTCTTGACGCTGATCGCCAGGCGCCGGACGATCTCCTTGGTGGTCAGGGCGTCGGCGATCAGGTGGAAGACTTCGCGTTCGCGCGCGGTCAGGCGGCCGTAGGGATCGCCGAGGTCGCGGCCGGGGTGGCGCAGTTGCTCGGCCAGGGCGCGCGCGGCCTGCGGGCCGAAGTAGCCGCGGCCGGCGTGGACTTCGCGCACCGCCGCCAGCAGTTCCGCGGCCGGGCTGTCCTTGACCACGTAGCCGGCGGCGCCGGCGCGCACCGCCTGCAGGATGTATTCGTCCTCCTGGTGCATGGTCAGCACCAGCACGCGCGGCGCGGGCGCCAGTTCGCGCAGGCGGCGGACCACCTCCAGGCCGTTGAGGCCCGGCATCGACAGGTCGGTGACGACCACGTCCGGCTGCAGCTCCTGCGCGCGCTGCAGCGTCTGCACGCCGTCGGCGGCCTGCGCCACCACGTCGATGCCGGCGCCGCGCAGCAGGCCGGCCAGGCTCTCGCGAACCATGGTGTGGTCGTCGGCGATGAGCACGCGCACGCTGGATTCGGGCATGGCCGCAGGGTGCGCAGGGCGGCGCGGGGCGTCAAGCCGGGCGCGGACGCGGGGTGGCTGCAGGCGCGCCCGGCTGCAACTGCGCGCCCGCTCCGGCAGTGGGCAAAGTCCGGGCGGGGCGGGCAGGCGTCGGACGCAGCGCGCGCGCGATCAGGCGTAGTCGAGCGGCAGGCGGGCGCTCAGGCGCAGGCCCGCGCCGGGCGCGCCGGAGATCTCCAGGCGGCCGCCATACAGGCGCAGGCGCTCGCGCATGCCGCTCAGGCCGTTGCCGCCGCTGGCCAGGGCTGCGGCCGGATCGCAGCCGCGGCCGTCGTCGCGGACGTCCAGGTGCAGTTCCTCGCCGCGGCAGTGCAGGCCGATCCGCACCCGCCGCGCCTGGGCGTGGCGGGCGGCGTTGGCCAGCGCTTCCTGGGCGGTGCGGAACAGCACGGTCTGCAGTTCGCCGTCGAGTTCGGGCAGCGCGCCCAGTTCCAGTTCGACCCGCGCGCCGCCGCGGCCGTCGTGGCTGCGCGCGAGCCAGCGCAGCGCCGCTTCCAGGCCGAGGTCGTCGAGGATCGGCGGGCGCAGCAGGCGCGAGAGTTCGCGGGTGTCTTCCAGGGTGTCGCCGCACAGCGCCAGGGCCTGGGCCAGCCCGTCGCGCAGCGCGGCCTGCTGCGGTTCCAGCGCGGACTGGATGTCGTGCAGGCGCAGCTTCAGCGCGGTGAGGTTCTGGCCGACGCCGTCGTGCAGTTCGCGGGCGATGCGGCGGCGCTCGTCCTCCTGCACCCGCCACACCGCGCGGCCGAGGCGGCGGAACTCGCGTTCGTTGCGTTGCAGCCGTTGCAGCAGTTCCTGGTAGAGCGTGCGCAGGTCGGACGGATCGCTCATCGCGCCGGCTCGGCGGGCGCGGCGGCGTTGGCGGCCTGGGCGCGGGCCGGGTCGTAGCCCGCGCGCAGGGCCGGCGGCAGTTGTTCGCGCAGGCGTTGCCGCTCGGCCAGCGCGCGCGCTTCGCTCGCGGCCGCATCGAGGCTGCGCGCGCGCTGCGCCTGCGCGGCCAGCGCGTGCAGCGTCGCCGCTTCGAGATGATCGCCGCGGCGCAGCAGCGGTTGCGCGTCGCGATAGGCGCGCAGCGCGGCGTCGGCGTCGGCGGCGGCCAGCGCCAGGCGCATGCGCGCGCCGGCGGCCTGCAGGCGCAGGCCGGCGTGGCCGAGCGCGTCGATGTCGCGTTGCAGCGCCGGTTCGAAGCGGCCATCGGCCTCGGCCGCCTGCACGGCGACCTGCAACTGCAGCAGGCGCACGCCGGAGCGTGCGGCGTGCTGGCGCGCCTGGCCCAGCGCGGCGCGCTCGCCGCTGCGCTCGCCGCCGGCGCGGTCGAGCTGCGCGCGCAGCAGCGCGGCGATGCCGCGTTGTTCGGACGAGGCCTGGGCCAGCTGCGGCGCCAGCGCGTCGAGGGTCGCGCGCGCCTGCGCGCCGGCGTGGGCGGCGGCCAGCGCCTGCGCGCGCAGCAGGCCGACGTCGGCCTGCCCGCGCGCGTCGTCGCGCTGGGCGAACAGCGCCTGCGCGGCATCGAGTTGCGCCAGCGCCGCGCCGATCCGGCCCTGCATCAGTTCCAGTTCGCCCAGGTTGCGCCGCGCCACCGCCGCTTCTTCCATCATCTGCGCGGCCAAAGCGGCGTCGAGCGAGGACTGGAGCAGTTCGCGCGCCTGCGGCCACTGCCCGCGCGCGGCGGCGAGCAGGCCCAGGTTCTGCGCGGTGCGCACCCGGCCGGTCTCGTCGCCGAGCCTGGCGTAGGCCTCGCGCGACTGCACCAGGTAGGCCTGGGCGTCGTCGTAGGCGCCGAGCTGGTAGTGGGCGAAGCCGATGTCGTTGAGCGCCTGGGCGGTGCCGGCGGCGTCGCCGGCCTGCTGCCAGGCCGCCAGCGCGCGCCGGAACGCGGCCAGCGCGGCGGGGTAGTCGCCGCGTTCCTCGGCGAGCAGGCCGAGTTCGTTCTCGACCGCGGCCAGGCCGTGGCGGTCGTCGAGCGCGGCGTAGAGTCCGCGCGCGTCGCCGAGGCTGCGCGCGGCTTCGTCGAAGCGGCCGGTCAGCGCCAGCACGTTGCCGAGGTTGCGCAGGCTGGTCGCCAGCCCGCGCCGGTTGCCGACCGCGCGGCGCAGTTCGACCGCGCTGCGGTACTGGGCCAGCGCGTGATCGTTCTGGCCCAGGCGGGCGTAGCCGATGCCGAGCGCGTTCTGGGTCTCGGCCTCGCCGTAGCGGTTGCCGCCGCGCTTGTACTGGACCAGCGCGCGCACCAGGTAGTCGTCGACCGCCGGCTGCGCCTGGCCGTGCAGGATCGAGAACTTGCCCAGTTCGAACCAGGCGCGCGGGTCGTCGGGGTCGCGCGCGGCCAGCGCGCGCGACTGCGCGATCGCCGCGGGCGCGTCGCCGCCGGCGCCGAGCGCGCGCGCCAGCGCCAGTTGCGCGTAGGTGTCGTCGCGGGCGGCCTGGGCGCGTTGCCGCCAGTACGCCGCGGCGGCTTCGGCGTCGCCGTCGAGGAGCGCGCGTTCGGCGGCGAAGCGGCGGCGAAATGCGGCGCCGTCCGCGGTGGCGTCGTTCGGCGCGGCGTCCTTGGCGGCGCCGTGCGTTGTGGCCTTTTCGGCCGCTGTCGCGCCCGCCGGCGGCGCGCCCGCGGCGCGTTCGCCGCTTTCGAACGCGGCATAGGCGCCGTCGGCGTCGCCGGCGGCATTGCGCGCCTCGCCCAGCGCCAGCCAGCCGGCGGCGAAGCCGGGCGCGGCCGCGGTGGCGCGTTCCAGCGCGGCGACCGCGGCGGCGAGATCGCCGTGGTCGCGGGCGATCAGGCCGGCGCCGTAGCTTTCCAGCGCGGCGGGCGGTTCGGCTGCGATGGCGGCCGCCGCTGGCGGCGCGGCGGCGGAGGCGGACGCGAGACCGAGCGCGTCGCGCAAGGCCGCAGCGTCCAGCAGTGCGGCCAGCGCCTGGGTCGGCGTCGCGCCTTGCGCGGCGAACTCGCGCGCCGGGCCGGCGCCGGCCTGCAGCCGCGCGCGCAGGCGCCACTGCGCGCCGTCGTGCGCGAGCGCGAAACCGAGCGTGCGCTCGGCGCGGGCGAGCCGTGCGGCTTGCTGCGCGGCCGGCGGCGCCGCGCCGCTGGGGTCGAGCTGGCGCAGCGCCTGCTGGCTGCGTTCGTCGTCGACCACGGCCGCGCCGCGCGCCGCCAGCGCTTGGCGCAGGGCCGCGGCGAGCGCGCGCTGGTAGCGGCGTTCGGTGTCGTCGCCGGCGGCCTGCAGCGGCGCGACCAGCAGCCGCTGCAGCGGCGCGGCGGCCGGCAGCGCCGTCGCGGCCGGCGCCGCCACGGGCGCGGCCGCGGGCCGCAGCCACCACGCGCCTGCGGCGGCCGCGGCGAGCGTCGCGGCGACGCCCAGGCCGATCCAGGCGCGCCGGCGCGGGCGCCAGTCGCGCGGCACGTGGCGGCGGTCGATCGCGGCGATCACCGCCGCCGCGTCGGCCAACCGATGCGCCGGTTGCGGGCGCAGCAGGCGGTCGGTCAGCCGCACCAGCCAGGCCGGCGCGTCGGCGCGCAGCCGGCTCACCGGCGGCGGCGTGCGCAGCATGCGCTGGGCCAGCACTTCGCTGGCGGTGCCGCCGGCGAACGGCATCTGCGCGCTGAGCATTTCGTGCAGGATCAGGCCCAGCGCGTACAGGTCGCTGCGCGCGTCGGCGCCTTCGCCGCGCGCCTGTTCGGGCGAAAGGTAATCGGGCGTGCCGACGATCGCGCCGGTCTGGGTCAGGCCGCTGCCGGCGAGCGAGCGGGCCACGCCGAAGTCGGCGATCAGCGCCTCGCCGTTGCGGTCGAGCAGCACGTTGGCCGGCTTGAGATCGCGATGGACCACGCCGCGCGCATGCGCCGCGGCCAGGCCCTCGGCGATCTGCCGGGCGATGCGCACGGCGGCGTCGATCGGCAGCGCGCCGTCGCGGTCCAGGCGCCGGTCCAGCGCCTCGCCGTCGATCCAGTCCATGCCGATCAGCCACTGGCCTTCATGGCGGAACAGGTCGTGGATGCGCACCACGCGCGGGCTCGACACCTGGCGCGCGGTCAGCAGTTCCTGGCGGAAGCGTTCGAACGCGTCGCCGCGCGCGGCCAGCTCCGGGCGCAGCAGCTTGAGCGCGACCTGGATGCCCAGGGTGGTGTCGAGGGCGCGGTAGACCTCGCCCATGCCGCCCAGGCCGAGCATGGCCTCGATTCGGAAGCGCCCGGCCAGCAGGCTGCCGGGCGCGAGCCCGCGGCCCGCGTACAGGCCGGTCGCGGTGGTGTCGCTCACGAGGCGGTGGCCTGCGCGCCCAGCACCCGGTTCCAGCGCAGCGGCGCGGCCGCCGGCTGCAGCGCGTCGAACGCGCGCTGCGCCAGCAGCCACAACGCCGCGCTGTCGGCGAAGGCGGCCAGCAGTTCCATGTCGAACTGGCTGATCGCCTCGCCGGCGCCGCGGCGGTCGGCGTAGACCGCGCCCAGGACCCGGCCGGTGTGCAGCAGCGGCAGGCACACCAGGCTTTGCAGGCCGCCGGTGATTACCGAGGAGCGCTGCGCCAGCCACGGGTCGTCGTCGATCCAGTTGACCACCACCGGCTGGCGTTCGCGCAGGCAGCGCTGGACCGCGCCGACGCTGCCGGAGAACGCGCGCGCGCTGAGGTCCTCGTGCTCCAGCGACAGGCTGGCCTGGACCAGGAATTCCTCGCCCTGGGCCAGCAGCAGGAAACCGCGGCTGCAGCCGGCCAGTTCGACCACGCCGCGCAGGATGTCGCCGGGCAGGTCGGCGGCGGCGAGGCCGTCGTCGAATCCGCCCGCCGCCGCGGCTTCGGCCGACGGCGCGGCGCCGGCCTCCAGCCGCCGGGTCCAGGCCTGCGACAGCGCGCGGCGCTCGCGCTCGCGTTCCTGCCAGGCCTGGGCCTCGTCCTCGTCGTGCAGCGAGAACTCGCACAGCACATCGCCGAAGCGCAGCCAGGCTTCGCTGCGTTCGAGCACCGCCTGGGCGACCTGGATGCCGTCGACGTGGGAACCGTTCTTGCTGCCGGCATCGAGCAAGCGCCAGCCGTCCGCGCCGTGCGCCAGTTCGGCGTGCTGGCGCGAGACGGAAGGGTGGTCGATGCGCAGCTCGCACGTGGGATCGCGGCCGATGCGCAGGCGCGAACCGGCGGGGATCCATCGGCTGATGGCTGCGGCTTCGGGCGGGTAAACGATCAGGCGCGCCGGCATGGCCGCATCTTACTTGGAACGCCCGCGCCCGCGTCGATGCCGGCGCGGCGCGGACGCGGCGGCGCGCTCAGGGGCCGTAGTCGCGCAGGTAGGCGACGCTGAAGCGCAGGGTCGCCGCACCGGCGGCGAGTTCGCCGGCATCGTTGCGGTGCGTGCGCGTGGCCCGCCATTCGTCGTCGATGTAGACGCCGGCGCGGGCTTGCGCGCGCGTGCGCACGGCGTCGGCGGCGGCCAGCGCGGCGGCGTAGTCGGGCACCGCCAGCGCGGTTTCGACGTCGTCGAGCAGGGCGTCGAAACCGGGCCGCTCGGCCGGCGCCAGCAGGTCGACGCGCGCGCGCAGGCGCTGCAGCTTGGAGGCGATCACCAGCGGCGTCGGGCGCGCGTCGGCGAGGATCAGGAACTGCGAGAAACCGCCGTAGGTGCCGCGCGCGCGCACGCTGCCGGCGGCGATCTCGTCGGTGACGTCGTAGAACGCGCCGCCCAGCGGCGCCTTGAACAGGCGCAGGCGGGTGCCGGCGGCGTAGGGCAGCCAGTGGGTGTGAATCTCGACCCGGCCGCTGCCCTTGAATTTGAGGCCGCCCGACAGCGGCGGCTGCACCGTCACCAGCATCGGCAGGCTGCCCGGCAAGGTGGTGAGGTCGGTATCGGGCAGGCGCGCGATCAGGTTCGGGTCGTACAGGCTCACGGTCTTGGCCGAGACGCCGAGGGCGGCCGGGCTGAGCCCGCTGGCGTCTTCGAAATCGAGCAGCAGTTCGGCCACGACCGGGCCGGGCCAGCCGGGCAGGAACGGCAGGCGCACGGTCGCCTCGGCGTGGTTGCCGGTGGCGGCCACCGTCACCGGCAACGGAATCTGCGCCGCGGCCGCGCCGCTGCCGAGCGAGAGCCCCGCCGCGGCGACCCACGCCGCCAGCCGGGGCAGGGCGCGGCGCGCGGCGCGCAGGAGCGCGGCGATCGAAGTCGAGCCGGTCGGGATCGAGTCGGTGTGGCGCATGTCGGTGTCGTCCCCTGTCCGTCGCGGATTGGCAGCGCCGGGCCGCGGCGGCCTGGCCGTCGCGACGGTAACCCGGAACCCGTCGCGCGCGCATGAACCGGCCGCCGGCCCGCGGACGGCCCATCGGGCCGGCGCAGGGCGACGCCGATCCGAGCCTACTGTGCGGCCGGTCGCCGGTCTGTAGGGGTTTTCCCTCACGCCGGCTGGGCGGTCTCCCGGATGTCGCCGCGCCCGCGCGCCGGGCCAAGGTGGGCCACCCGGTCCCCGGGGGCACGCAGGGAGTCCGCACGACATGCAACGCAACCGTCGCACCCTTCTGAAACTGACCGCGCTGGCCCTGGGCCTGGCCGCCAGCGGCGTCGGCCTCGCCGCCGCCCGCCTCGACGCCGCGCTCGAGCGCGCCCTGGCCGGCGCCGCGGATGCCGCCCCGCTCGAGTGGTGGTGTCCTACGACCAGCCCGGCCCGCTGCGCGCGGCCCAGGTGCAGGCGCTGCAACTGCTCGGCATCGGCCAGGGCGTGAGCATGCGCGCGCTGCCGATCGCCGGCGCGCTGGCGACCCCGGCGCAGATCCGCGCCCTGGCCCAACGCGCCGACGTGCGCTCGATCCATTTGAACCGGCCGCTGCGCTACTACAACCAGGAAGCGCGCGAGTTGTCCGGGGTCAACCGGGTCCAGGCCCATCCCGGCGATTTCGGCCGCAGCGTGCCGTTCACCGGCCGCGGCGTGGCGGTGATGATCAACGACTCGGGCATCGACGCCACCCACGCCGACCTCAAGTACGGCCAGCGCGTGGTGCAGAACGTGCAGGCGCTGACCAACCTGCATTCGCTGCTGGACTTCCTGCCGGTGACGGTGCTGGAGAACCAGCTCAACACCGACATCAGCTCCGGCCACGGCACCCATTGCGCCGGCACCGTCGGCGGCAGCGGCGCGCGTTCCGCCGGCCTGTACCGCGGCGTGGCCACCGGCGCGGATCTGGTCGGCTACGGCTCCGGCGCGGTGATCTCGATCCTCGACGCGGTCGGCGGCTACGACTACGCGATCGCGCACAAGAACAGCTTCGCCTCGCCGATCCGGGTGATCTCCAATTCCTGGGGCACCTCGGGCGCGTTCGACCCGACCGATCCGGTCAACCTGGCCAGCTACGAGGCCTACAAGCACGGCATCGTCAGCGTGTTCGCCGCCGGCAACGACGGCCCCGGCGCCAACACCCACAACCCCTACGCGCAGGCGCCGTGGGTGATCTCGGTCGGCGCCGGCAACAAGGACGGCACGCTCGCCGACTTCTCCTCGCGCGGCAATCCGGGCGAGAGCGGCAGCTTCGTCATGCCCGACGGACAGCGCTGGACTTACGTCAACGAGCCGACCCTGGTCGCCACCGGCGTGGACATCGTCTCCACCCGCGCGCCGACCGGCGCGCTGCCGTTGCTGGCGGCGCAGCAGGACGCCGCGCTCGGCGCGCGCGCGCCGTTCTACACCCACATGAGCGGCACCTCGATGGCCACGCCGCACGTCGCCGGCATCGTCGCCCTGCTGCTGGAAGCCAAGCCGTCGCTGCAACCGCTGGAGGTCAAGCAGATCCTCAGCCAGACCGCCGATCCGATGCCGGGGCGGCAGCGTTTCGAAGTCGGCAGCGGCCATGTCGACGCCTACGAAGCGGTGGGGGTCGCCAACGCCTACTGATCGATCCGGACCGGCCGCGCGCGGCGCCCGCGCCGACGCGGCCGGCCGTCACCGGTTCGGGCGGGTGGCGAACCCCGTCCGTCCTTCGCCCGCAGCGCCGCGTCCCCGGCGCTGCGGGCGGTCTCTCCAGCGAGTCGTCGAACGTTTGTCATGAGCGGATGCCCGGGAAGGTTTCGGGCATCCGTTTTTTTATCGCGCTGTCCTCGACCTGTGCTGCCGAACGGAAGCGAGCGGGGTTTGCGGCATCGACCGTCGTCGAGTCGACCGACCGCCGGGCTGCGTATCAATCCCAGCTCCGCGCCCGCGGAACGGGCCCGCCCTCGCTATCCGCGGGAAAAGCGGTGGCCGCAACCGGCCAACGCCGGGCTAGGGGGTGGGGCGGATTCGCGCGGGGCAGCGGACCTCGAAACCAACGAGTGAGCCGTTCCCGACCCCGGACGATCCGGATCGGGCCTTGGCCGATCACGCAGGCCCGTTTGCCGCCGGGCGCACCCCGTGTGCCTGACGGACACGTGTCTCGAACGGGCCTTTCGATCTGCGCTCCGCATCGCGTTACTGGCTTGATCGCCTCCTCAAAAGCGGACTTGATGTGCAACCTTTGGCTGCGCATCGTTGGCGTCACTGGGCGCCCAGGCGCTGGACGCGGCGAAGGACGGACCCCGACGTGACAGGCAATGCGGCCGTCCGCCCCGCGGATGGCCTTCACCCCCTCGAACACCGCTCGCGCAGTCGCTGGCGCCTCTTGGCGCTGGCCCTGGCCGGGCTGACGGCGTGCGTCCAGCCCGCCACCGACCCAGCCCCGGCCACCCCCAAGGAGAAGTCCGCCATGACGGCCCCCGGTTCCGACCACGCCCACCCGACCACGCCGGAGCAGGCCGGCGACGCCGCCGCGGCGGCAGCCGATCGGGCCGCGGGCCAGGCGCCCCGGGCGGCGCCCGCCACCCCGGCTCCCGCACGCGTTTCGATTCCCGACGGGCCTGCCCTGACGTCCGACGAACTGCAGACGCGGCTGCTCACGCTCGTGGCAGGCCTGAGCACGGCAGTCCAGACGGAAGGCCCGCAGGTCGCGCAGGCGCTGGGCACGCCGCTGGCCGCGGACCCGCGGAACCCGGATCGGCTGATCGCCGAGGGCGAGCTGGGGCAAGGCGGGCGCTACCACGTCGTGGTCGGCTCGGTTTATCCCGACGTGCCTGGGCGCCGCGTCGAGGTCCGCTTCATCCCGCCTGGCTGGCGCGGCGACCCGCGCGATCCCGAGCGCGCGCCGACCGCCTGCGGCCTGGCCTTCCAGCCGCTGAGCGATGCGCTGGTCGAGCTGGGCTACTCGCGCACCCGCGGGCCGACCCACCAGCGCGAACGCTGGTCGTTCCGCAAGGATTTCCCCCGCAACGCCATCGCCTTCTACATCAAGGCCAACCTCTACCGCGCCCAGGACGGCACAGCCGAGGGCCGCGCTTGCGTGCTCTCCGTGCAGATCGACGCGGACAGCGCGGATCTGAGCCATGGCTGAGGTGCGCCCGGAGTTGAGGCCGTTGATCGAGGGCCTGGCGAAGCAGAAAGGCCTGCCGCCATCCGCCGTGGCCGACATGCAGGCGGCGATCGCCACCTCGCCCTACCTGTCGAGCGTCATGGTCGACGCCATGAACCAAGGGCGGCTCAGCCGCCTGCGCGTGACCGACCAGCCCCACGAGGGCGGCCATTACGACACGGCCTCGAAGACGGTGTTCGTGAGCGCCGACGCGTTCGCCCACCAGTCGATCGAACCGCAGGCGCGCATCGACAACGTCGCCAGCGCGATCGGGCACGAGGTCGGCCACGCGCTCACGGCGTCGGCGCGCGCGATGGAGATCGAACGCCTGTCCGCCGCGACCGGAATCGCGCTGCGCGAGGCCGCCGGCAACGCGTCCTATGTCGACCTGACCCGCGACGCGCAGCGTTACCTGGACTTCACCCGCAGGGACGAAGCGCTCGCCGAACTGGTGGGCATGAACGCCCTGGCGAGCCGGGTGACGGGCGCGCATCCGGGCCGGTTCGACGTCGACGATTTTCTGGAACGCGCGGCGCCGACGACGCGTTGCGTCGATCAGCCCAGGGAGAACCGGCCGCCGGCGTTGGCGCCCGGGATCCGCCTGCGCAACGACGGCATGCAGCTCACCGGCGACCGCTTCGACAGCCCCGCGGTCGAAGCGGTCGCCGCGTGCCATTACGACAAGAGCGCCGGCCTGGGGCGCGAGGGCAATTCCAACTACCGCAACTACTACGGCGGGACCGTGCTGGAGACGATCGCGGCCCGTCGAGCGGAGTTGGGCCAGTCCGGCACCCAGGCCCTGCCCGAAGTCCGCCTGGACCTGGCCAGCCTGAAGCTCGACCTGCGCCAGATGGAGCGCAACGGCCTGGACCTGGGCGGCCCCGGCAGGAGCCTGGGCTTCACGGACACCAGTCACGGCAAGCTCGAGCTGCGGACCGCCCGGGACTCGAGTTCAGGCGTGGACAAGATGCCTAAGGACACCGTGGCCGAGAAAGCTGCGGTGCGGGCGGACGGTCCCGGTCATCCCGACCATCGGGCCTTCCAGATGTTCCATGCTGCGATCACGGCGGACGGCCGGTGGAGCGAAGCGCAGGCGCGCAACCTCGCCGCGGCCGGCGTGGCGGCGGTGAAGGCGGACCCGACGGTGGGCACGAACCTCGCCGGGGTCGTGATCGGCACAGGGGCGGATGGGGCCACGAACCTCATCGGGTACGCCTCGCCCCACGGGCCTGCGGGGCCGCACCATCACCTGGCGATCGACGCCGGCAACGCCGCCCGGATTCCCGCGCAGAGAAGCCTGGATCGGGTGGAGCAGCTCAACCAGCAGCAGGCTCAGCAGGCCCAGGCTCAGCAGCTTGAACATCAGGGCGTGGCGCAGGAGCCGGCCGGTCCCAAGCGGGGGCCGAGCCTCTGACTGCGACCGGCCCCAGGTGCGTCGCGGCGTCGTCGGAAGGTCGGTCGAATCGCGCGCCTGCGCCGGCCGGCGATGGCTGCATCGAAGCGGTAGTGGGAAGCGGGAATGGACGGTGGCGATGCCGCCGCGGCGCGTCGCAAAAGCGTTAGAGCGCATCGATGTCGTCGCGCGCAAGGTCGGAAAATTCGCGGCTGTCCCTGGATGCCGGCAGTTGCGTCAGTCGATGGCGTGCGCGCGCTTGAGCTGGGATTCGGCGGGAAAGTCGCGTGACGCAGGCGAATGCGATCCGAAGCGCGCCGGTTTCGATAGGCGCGCCTGGGCGACGAGTCTGGATGCGGCTGCGCCAGCGACGATCGTATCCGCCAGCGCTGTGCCCGCCGGGGATCTGTGCATCCGGGACGTATTCGTCGAAGCCGTGTTCGTTGCAGCGATATACGCCGGCACGGCGCCCGCCGAAGCGGCATCGGCCAAAGAGGCATCGCCCGAAGCCGGCGCAGCGACAGACGCGCGGGGCGCGGAAACGGAGACGAGGGATTCGGAGTGCGCGACGGATGCGCGCGGAAAAGAAGGAGCCGCCGCTCGGGCCAACAACGCCAGGGCCGAGACGGCGGTCAGTACGAAGAGATAGCGTGGCAGCGCGCGGAACGTGTCCTGGACCCAATTCGCTGCCTTCATGCACTCGCCCCGCGCATTCCCTGCGGGGGCAACCGGCCGGCCATCCGGGCCGCCGGCGCAACATCCTGTTCGCAGTGCATTACCGCTTCCCCAACTTCTGTAATCAGTAGCCCCAGGCTCCGCAGGTGCGCTTGCTCAAGGCGGCGGCCTCGTTCCATTGCTGAGCGGCGTCCGTGTCGTCGCATGGCCGTGCTGCCGGGGCCCGCACAGATTGCGCCCGCCGGCCGGGCCGGCGCAGTAGGCCGACGGCCCGGCGCCGTGTAGGAATTTTCTGACACGTGTCACGCGGCGAATGCGCAAAGCGCCGGCCCAGGGACGCGGCCGCGATCCGGCGTCGCGACCGGCGCGAGCGCCGGACAGGCAGTGCGATGCCGGCCTGGCGCGCAGTCATCGCTCGCGATACTCGCGCCGCAGGCCCGCGCATCGCCGCGCTCAGGGATTGGAGTCTGCCGGCATCGTCCCGGCCGAACGCAGGTCCTGCTGCGCCTGTTTCAGCGCCTTGACGTCGAGCGGCAGGATGCGGTCGATGAAGCACGGCATCTTGATCGACTGGCGATCGAGCACCACGACCTTGTCGAAGCGTTGGTGCACGCGGCCCATCTGGTTGGTCACCGTGATCGCCTGGGCGAAGTCGAGGCCCGGGCAGCTGCCGCGCAGCTCCAGCAGGTAGGCCTGGTTGGGCTTGGTCCACAGGCCCAGCGTGCTGTCGCCGAGCGGCGTCCAGCCGTCGATGCGGCCGAAGTACTGGAAGCTGTCCACTGGCGCGCCGACATGTTGCCGGTACAACGCCAGGCGCTGGGCGTCGTCGAGCTTGGGACCGGCGCTGGCGCAGCCGGCGAGCGCGGCGACCGCCAGGCAGGCGGCCAACAACGGCGCGGCGCGGCCGCGCGGGATCGCGGTAAGCGAGCGTTTCATCGACGTTTCCTTATGGCGGCATCGCCGCCGCTGGGGTATCGCCCGCATGATGCGCCCGGTGCGCGCGACGGGCGCAGCGCCCGCCGGCATCGTTCAGCGCAGGGGAGGCTTGCCATCGGCTGCATCCGTCCGTATCATGCCGCCTCTCTCACGGGTTGCCCGTGAAATGGCCGGGTAGCTCAGTTGGTAGAGCAGGGGATTGAAAATCCCCGTGTCGGGGGTTCGATTCCCTCCCCGGCCACCATTTACGAGAAGGGCTTAGCTTTCGAGCTAGGCCCTTTGTTTTTTTAGCTCGCACGGAAATTGCGCGGATGTTCGCCGAGGCGACTCGCGGCGCTTCCAGGGCGAGATGATCCGGCGCGAGGTGTCCGTAGTGCAGCGCCGACTGCAGCGACTTCCAGCCGCCAAGTTCCATCAAGGATCCAAGTGCGGCCGCGACGTACCAATGTGCCCAGGTGTGGCGCAGGTGGCGCCAAGTCCGGCTCGCAGCCACTCAAGGCGAAAAACGTTCGGGACGCGCCACCCAGTCGCCAGCGCGAAAAGGAAGGCGGCCGCAAAATGCGCCGCCAGCTCCGCATAGAGCCTACGGGTCTCGTCGTAAGTCGGCCAACGGCAGCTTTCCTTCGGTTTCCACTCTCTGAGAGCTCGATCGCCGGCAAGCCGTCGATCCTGCCCCCATCCCCCGCAGCTGTCGGGATCGATCGCACAAGCCCGCGCCTCTTCTCTGCCGTCACGCGCGAGATGAGTGCCTCCTTGTCTCGGGCGCTCGAACTTCGGCTCAGGCATGGTTCGAAAAAGCCGCGCCGGCAGGGCGACCAGTGGGTTGCGCTGGTAGCCACCGCCTCTCGGGCAGGGGCGCCGTCGTGTCGCGGACGGCCTTATCCGCAGTGGCCGCTGATCTCGACCCGGTAGGCCTTCTGCCCGCCGGCGACGGGCATGACTATGCCGCCCTGGACGAAAACGCATCGGTTCTCGCCCGCCACAGAAACCGGCCCGGCCTGGTATTTGCGGTTTCCCCAGTCCTCGTTATAGAGAAGCGGTTTGCTGCAGCCGTTGCGTGGATGGAAGTTTTCCTGTTTGCAGGTTTGCAAGAGCACCGTGGTGTGCCGGTTCTGGCCCCAGGTCGCGCTCGAATGCATGGTGCGGGCGCAGTTCTTTCCCGAATTCGCATCGTAGTACAGCTGCAATTCCGCAAGTTTCTGTCCGGACGGATTTTTGATCGGTTTGAGCCCGACGAGCTTTCCTGGGCAACTCTGGGCCAGGGCGGTACCGCTGAACGCGATGCCTGCCAGCACGATAGCGAAGGAGCAGATCAATCGGTGCATATCCTTGTGCCTCCGTAAGACAGTTCGTGAAAAGCAGCGCGAACGGAGCGAGTGCTCGAGGCTGCGTGCGTTCCATTGCATCGGCCGTTTCGCGGCTGCGTAGGCCGGGGCTCGCAAGCGTGCGTGCCGGACGAAACCGGCGGCGACGAAGATCGGGCGATGCGCATCCCCAACGGGAAAAAGCATAAGAGCATCGCAAGCGCTGCAACAACACGGCCGTGCGGCGGGAGCTGAATGATTTACCTACGTGACTTGGCGTCGACGCGATCCCGAGCCGCCCGGTAGATCAGGTACTCCTCGCGGTTCAACGAGAAGTCGCCCAACGCTTCCAGTGCGCTGCGATGCAATTGCGAATCGGGCGTTGCGTCGGATGCCAGTGCCAGCAGGGCCTCTTTTATGTCTTGCGTGCGTACGTTCGAAACAAGAACCGCAGTCGCTGCGGCGCGAACGACTTCCGCATTCGGGTCGTACAAGCCCTCCCTGAGCACGCCGGCAATGGCGTCGCTGCGGTCCCAGGCGGCGGTACGGATCAAGCCGTCGGCGCGGACTTCCGGGTCGGACGATCCTCGCACCGACTCCAGTTCCTTGAGGAACGGCATCAAGTCTTCCGGCGGTAGCGGCGCAGGCGTGATGTTCTCGAAGATCCGCGCCTTGGCGGTCGGATCTTGCTGCGTTGAAATCAATTGCAGGAAGGTTCTGCGCACCGCAGGGTCCTGAACGCCGATGGCGTCGAGTTGCTGCAGGCAACGCTCTGCGGCTTTCGGTTCTGTGCGGCTGGCGCAAGTCGCGAGCGCACGCAGGTCGGCAGGGCGGCCGGAAGAATCGGCACTGGCGTCGGCTCTCGAAACCGGTTGCGAGCCGATGGGCTGCGGGGTTGCGTCCCGCGACGATTGCGCGGGGTCCTTTGGGGAAGGCGCATCTGCGTCGGACGACGCGCGTTGCGACGGATGAGCGTCCGTCCGGCCGTGGCTGGCGAAGTTGCCGAGCACGAACCCCGCGCTCAGGCACGCGATGCCGACCGCCAACACGCTGGTTCTGGACATGGGCCGGGCCGAAGTCCCTGGGATCTCGCAACAGTACCCGCCCCAGGATTGCGTGGCCACCCGACGGCGAATGCAAGGAGGGAGGCATTCAAGCCGCGCGCCGCCGGTCTGCGCGCGGGCGTTACCTGGGTCGGGTGTCGTTCGCGGGATGCGCTGCGGGCGCGATGCCAGGCGTTCGCGGGCGCCCGGAGATGGTCGGCGGACTGGCGATCAAGGCCATGGGCTCTTGCGAAACGAAAGCTTTCGGCTGCGCAGACGCCGGGCTTGCGCGCGAGCGCGCAAGCCCGGACGTCGACGGACAACGGCGCTTACGGCGCCTGGCAACCGTTGGCCAGCAGGCACTTGCTCCATTCGTCGAAGCACTTCTGGAACTCGGCGTCGGTCATGACGCCGTCGGCGCGCGCATCCAGGCGGCATTGGTTGTAGTTCTTGGTGCACCAGCGGTCCTGGCACGCGGCGTAGACCGATGCCGAGAAGCCGAACGCGGCGACGGCGACGGCGACGAACAGCAGGGTGGATCGGGCAGACAAGCCTTTCATTCGTTCTCTCCTTGGTAAACGGACGATTGGACTGCGCTTGCGCGGCGGCGGAACGGGGCCGCCGCCGCGGCGCCGGCCCGGGGCGGGCGCCGCCTGCGATTGTGCGGCATCGCCGGCGCGGTCGCTGCGACCGGCGGCGCGGGCGGCCGCAGCCTCGCGGGAGCGGCGCGGCGTCGGTTCGGACGCCGCCGGCGGCGCGGTTGACACGCGCATGGCGCCGAACTAGGGTTCGCTTCCCCGTACTCCCGCCGACCGGCGGTCAAAGAGGGAAGCATGTCGGAGATTGTGGCCACCCGCTGACCTTCGCTTTCAGTGAAGGTGGGTAACGCGTCGAGTCTGTTCGCCATCCGCGCAACGCGGGTGCGCGCCGTCGCGTTCGTTCCGGCCACAACCGACCTGCGACATGAACCTCTCGAAATCCGAGCAGCGCGTCCTGCACGCGCTGGCTCAGGGTGGTGCCATCCACCATCGCCGCGCCGACGAAAGCGCGGCCATCCTCGCCGTGGACTGCTACAACCGCGACGGCTTGCGCCTGACCGACTGCAGCGTGGCGGTGTTCAAGAAACTCAAACGACGCGGCCTGATCTGCTCGCACGACGGGCAGCCGTACCGCATCAGCCAACTCGGGCGCCGCAGCGTGCGTCCGCAACCCGACAATCGGTGACGACTATGTTGAGCTTGCTCATGTTCGATGCCGGCCGTTGCGGCCCGTTGCCGTGCGCACAGGAGGAATCCATGCGAATCCACGAAGAAACCCCTGCCCAGCGCGCGCAGGTGCACGCGCTCAACCGCGCCGGCTTCGGCCGCGCCGACGAAGCCGACCTGGTCGAACGCCTGCGCGCGGACGGCCTGGTGCGGCTGTCGCTGGTGGCGGTGGACGACGACGAGGTCGTCGGCCACATCCTGTTCACCGGCTTGCCGACCCGGATCGACGGGCGCGACGTCGATGCGGTCGCGCTGGCGCCGATGGCGGTGCACCCGCACTGGCAAGGCGCCGGCGTCGGCTCGGCGCTGGTGCGCGAAGGCCTGGCGCGGCTGGCGCGCGATGGCTGCGAAGCGGCGATCGTGCTCGGCCATCCGGGCTATTACCCGCGCTTCGGCTTCAGCGCGGCGCTGGCGGCCAAGCTGGTTTCGCCGTTCGCCGGCGAGGCGTTCATGGCGCTGGAACTGGCCGAAGGCGGCCTGCGCGGCGAGGCCGGCGAAGTGCGTTATCCGGCCGCGTTCGGTATCGACGCGGCGTAGCGAAGAACTACGCGGCGCGACGGCGCGCCGCGAGGCGAGCGGCGGACCCGGCACGGACCGGGTCCGCCGTCGCGATGAACTTATTCGACGACCGGGCAGGCGACCCGGACCAGCCTGACGTAGCGGGTGCTCACGCCCCAGCGCGGGTTGAGGCAATCGCCATAGCCGCGTTCGCCGACCACCTCGGTGTAGGTGGCGTCGCTGTAGTAGGTCTGGATGTAGCTTTCGCCCGGATTCGGATACGGCAGCGCGTTGGCCGCCAGCGACAGGGTCATGCCGGCGGCGAAGGCGATCAGGGCGAGCTTGCTCTTGGACGGCTTTTGCATATCGACTCTTCCTTGTGTTGGTGCGCCTGGCGCGACGCCGCCGCGGCTGCGGCGATACGGCGCTTCCCTGCGCGTCTGGATGTCCGGCCGAGGGGACCGGAACCTGGATTCAACACGAAAGCCGCTGTGGCGCGAGCGTGTATGCGATGTGAGCGTTGTCGCAGTTCCGCGGCGGGCGCGCGGTCGCGGTTCGCGCGCTCAGGCCTGCGGGACGTAGCCGGCCGGCTTGTCGGCGCCGCCGCCGAACAGGAACTTCTCCATCTCGGCTTCGAGGAAGGCGCGGTCCTTGGGATTCATCGGCGACAGCCGGTTCTCGTTGATCAGCATGGTCTGGTGGGCCAGCCATGCCGCCCACGCGGCCTTGCCGATGCCGGCGAAAATGCGCTTGCCCATCTCGCCGGGCCAGGGGACGAAATCCAGGCCTTCGGTCTCGCGCTGTTGGTACTGGCAGAAAACGCTGCGGCTCATCGGCAATCCTGGGGTGGCGGCGAAGGGGGACGGTACGAAACGGCGAGGCGGCAGCGGGCGGGGATGCGACCCGCCGCGCTCAGCCCGCCGCTTCGATCAGCTTGCGGATCGGCGCGGGGATGCCGAGCGCGGCCAGTTCCTCGCGCGCGAACCAGCGCAGGCCGTCATTGTCGCCGACCCGCGCGCGCAAGGCGACCGCGCGCCAGCGCCGCGGCTGCAGTTCCAGCTTGTAGTGGCTGAAGGCGTGGGCGATCGGCGCCAGCGCTTCGCCGTCGGCGTATTCGCCGTCGAGGTGGGTTTCGAACCAGCGCTCGGCCTGTTCCTCGTCGTCGTGCTGCGGCAGCGTCCACAGCGCGGCCCAGATGCCGGTCGGCGGGCGCCGTTGCAGCAGCACGCGGCCGCTGCGGTCGAGCAGCCACAGCACCTGCGCATGCCGCTGCGGCACCGCCTTGCCTGGCTTGGGCACCGGCAGTTCGGCGGTGCGGCCTTCGATGCGGGCGCGGCAATCGGCTTGCAGCGGGCACAGGATGCAGGCCGGATCGGCGCGCGTGCACAGGGTCGCGCCCAGGTCCATCTGCGCCTGGGTGTAGTCGGTCATGCGCGCCGTCGGCAGGTGCGATTCGGCCAGCGCCCACAGCTGCTTTTCCACGGCCGGCAGGCCGGGAAAACCGTCGATGCCGTGGTAGCGCGCGAGCACGCGCTTGACGTTGCCGTCGAGGATGGCGTGGCGGTCGCCCCAGGCCTGCGAGGCGATCGCCGCGGCGGTGCTGCGGCCGATGCCGGGCAGCGCGGTCAGCGCGTCGAGCTCGCGCGGCAGTTCGCCGCCGTGGCGCTCCACGCACAGTTTGGCGGCGGCGTGCAGGTTGCGGGCGCGGGCGTAGTAGCCCAACCCCGACCACAGGCCGAGCACGGTGTCCTGTTCGGCCGCGGCCAGCGCGGGCAGGTCGGGCAGGCGGGCGACGAAGCGCTCGAAGTAGGGCGCGGCGGTCTTGACTTGGGTCTGCTGCAGCATGATTTCCGACAGCCACACCCGGTACGGCGAGCGCGGATGCTGCCAGGGCAGGTCGTGGCGGCCGCTGACGTCGAACCAGGCCAGCAGGCGCGCGGCGAAGGCGTCGTCGCCGGCGGCGGCCGGCGCGGTTGCGGCGGCCGCGGTCGCGGGCTTGCGGCGGGAGCGGGCGGGGGCGTTGGCGCTTTGGCTACGGGCGTTCATTGCGGCTGCGGTGTCAGGAGGCCGGCGCGGGCGCGGCGGCGGGCGGATCGTCTTCGATCTGCACCTCCACGCCTTCCAGGGTGGCGCCGGAGATCTCGATCTTCGGCGTGCTCAGGCGGCCGGCCAGCGGCGGCAGCGGCGGGCCGTCCTTGGCATCGATCCAGGCCAGCACCTGCGGCAGGCGGAAGCGGCCCTCGAATACGGTCTGCTCGCGCTGGGTGCGCAGCTCGGCGCTGTCGGAGAAGTCGGCCTTGCCGTCGTAATCGAGCTGGAACGACAGCGGCGCGGCCGATTGCCCCAGCGGCGGCGGCAGCGCGGGCCAGGCCTGCGGCCAGGCCTGGATGCGGCCGCGCCAGTGCAGATGCAAGGCCTGGCCGAAGCCGAAGCGGCCGCCGGCGTCGAGGTTGGGCACGGCGCTGTCGGCGGCGGCGCGCAGCGCGGCGCCCATCGGCGCCAGGCTGAGGTCGCCGTCGCGATAGCGCAGCGGCCCGGCCACGCCGAACGCGAACGCCAGGGCGGTGGCGTCGGCGCCGCTGCCGGCGCGATAGCGCGCGTTCGCGCCGAGCCGCAGCGCGTCCAGGCCGAGGCCGTCGTCGCCGGCGTGCAGGCGCGCGCCGGCGCGCACGCGCATCGGCAATCGCCAGTCCTTGGCCTGCACCGCGACCGCGCCGGCCAGGCCGAGGCCGCGCGCGGCGGCCGGGCGCTGCAGGGTCGCGTAGAGATCGAACGGCACCTCGACGCCGTCGGCGAGCGCGCGGCCGCGCAGGCGCCCGCGCACGGGTTTGTCCGGATCGAGCTCGGCGAATTCCACGCCGATGGCTTGCACCGACCAGCCCTCGCCGGCGACGCGGCCGTCGCGAACGCGCGCGCCGCGGCTCAGGCGCGGCAGCTTCAGCGGTTCGGTCGAGGCCGGGCGCGAGGCCAGCCAGCGCTGGAGTTCGCCGAGGTCCAGTTGCGGCGCGTCGAGTTCGACCCGCTCGACGTCGAGCGAGGCGCCGGCGGCGCGGATCGTCGTCCACGGCACCGCCAGGTAGACCCGGCCGGCGCGCAGCAGCGGCGTGTCGCTGCCGGGAACGCGCGCGACCAGGTCGCGCACTTCCAGCATCGGCGTGCCGCGCAGGCGGTACTCGCTGGCGCCGCTGGCGCTGATCTCCAGGCCGAGCGCGCGGCCGGTCTGGCTCAGCACGATCCAGCCGACCTGGCTGGGCCGCGAGACCCAGCGCAGGCCGATCAGCGCGGCCAGCAGCAGCGCCAGGGCGATCCAGAGCCGCTTGCGCGAGCGGCGTGGCGGCGCCGTCGTTCCGGCGGCGGCCATGCGCGGCGCCTCAGCCGCCCAGCGCTTCGGGCAGCAGGGCGTCGACGAAGGCTTCGGCGTCGAACACGCGCAAGTCTTCCGGACGCTCGCCGATGCCGGCGAAGCGGATCGGAATGCCGAACTCGCGCGCCAGCGCGAACACCACGCCGCCCTTGGCGGTGCCGTCGAGCTTGGTCACCACCAGCCCGGTGACGCCGACCGCGGCGTGGAACTGGCGCAGCTGCGACAGCGCGTTCTGGCCGGTGGTGCCGTCGATGACCATCAGCACTTCGTGGGGCGCGGTCGCATCGACCTTGGCCAGCACTCGGCGGATCTTGCCCAGCTCGGCCATCAGGCCTTGCTGGGTGTGCAGGCGGCCGGCGGTGTCGGCGATCAGCACCTGGGTGCCGCGCGCCTTGGCCGCGGCCAGCGCATCGAAGGCGACCGAGGCGGCGTCGGCGTTCTGGCCCTGCGCCACCACCGGCACGCCGTTGCGTTCGCCCCAGGCCTGCAGCTGGGCGACCGCGGCGGCGCGGAAGGTGTCGCCGGCGGCCAGCATCAGCGGCCGGTTTTCGTCGCGGAAGCGCTTGGCCAGCTTGCCGATGGTGGTGGTCTTGCCGACGCCGTTGACGCCGACGGTGAGGATCACGAAGGGCTTGGCGGCGGTGTCGATCGCCAGCGGCCTGGCCACCGGCTGCAGCATGCCGATGAGGTCGGCGCGCAGCGCCGACAGCAGCGCGTTGGCGTCGGCGAACTCGCGCGACTTCATCCGCTTGCGCAGGTTCTCGACCAGCGCGGTGGTGGCGGTGACGCCGACGTCGGCGGTGATCAGCGCGGTCTCGATCTCGTCGAGCAGGTCGTCGTCCAGGCGCGGGTTGCGCGAGAACAGGCCGCCGAAGCTGCGGGCGAAGGTGCTGTTGCGCAGGCGCTCGCGCCAGCCGCTCTTGCCGGCGGGGGCGGCGGGCTTGTCGACGTACTCGATCGGGGCGGTTTCGGCCGGCGCGGCCGGCACCGGGGCGGGCGCGGCCGGCGCGGTTGCGACCGCAGCGGTCGCGGCCGGCGCGGCGTGCGGCGGTGCGGCCGGGGCGGGCGCCGCGACTGCGGGCGCGCTCGGCGCCGGCTTCGGCGGTTCTGCCGGGGCCGGTGCGGCCGGCGCGAGGGCGACCGCAGCCGGCGCGCTCGCGGCAGGCGCGTTGATAGGCGCGGGCGCAGGCGGGGTCGCGGTGGGCGGTGGTGCGGGCGGCGCAGGCGCGGCTTGCGCGGCTCGCGCTTCGTCCGGCTGGACGTCCGCCGGCCGAACCGCGGCCGGCGCGACCTCGGCCGCAGCGGCTTCGGCCGCAGCGGCTTCGGCCGGCGCGGCTTCGACCGCCGGCGGCGCGGCGGGCCGGGCGTCGTCCTGCGCAGCCGGGGCGGCTTGCGCGGGTTGCGCCGCTGGCTCGGCTTCGCCGGCCTGGGCCGGATCGGCCGGCGCCTGCGGCTGCGCGCCGGGAATGGCGGCGGCCAGTTCCTCGATGCTGTATTCGCGCTCGGACGGCTTGCCGGCGTCGGGCTTCTTGCGGCGGAAAAAACTGAGCATGAGACGGAAGATGGGGGCATGCGCGAGAATCCGCACATGCTAGCACCGGCCCCCCTCCGCCCCCGATGAACCACGGTCCGAGATGAACATGTCCAAGCGCGGCCGCTCCGGCGCACGATCCCCGGGCCCGTCCAACGCCGTCGCCGACAAGGCCGGCGCCGGCGCGTCCGCGCGCGGCCCGGCCGGCAAGGTCCGCATCATCGGCGGGCGCTGGCGCGGCACCCGCCTGGACGTGGCCGACGCGCCGGGCCTGCGCCCGACCTCCGACCGGGTCCGCGAGACCTTGTTCAACTGGCTGCAGCCGATGCTGCCCGGCGCGCGCGCGCTCGACCTGTTCGCCGGCAGCGGCGCGCTGGGCCTGGAGGCGCTCTCGCGCGGCGCCGCCGGCGCGGTGCTGGTGGAACGCGATCCGGCCCTGGCCGCGCAGCTGCGCGCGCTGGCCGCGCGCCTGCCCGGCGGCGAGGCGGCCCAGGTGGTCCAGGCCGATGCGCTGGCGTGGCTGGCGCAGCAACCCGTCGCCGCGGGCGAGGGCGGCGCCGCGCCCGGCTTCGACCTGGCCTTCGTCGACCCACCGTTCGCCGCCGGATTGTGGGATGCGGTGTGGCCGGCGCTGGTGCCGAGGCTGGCGCCTGCGGCCTGGCTGTACGTGGAAGCGCCGCTGGCCGCGCCGCTGGCGCTGCCCGCGCCGTGGCTGCCGCACCGCGAGGGAGCCACCCGCGAAGTGCGCTACGCGCTGTACCGCCGCGCCGGCTGAGCGCGCGCCGGCGGCCGGCGGCGGCCCCGCCCGGGGCCGCGCCGATCCGCCCGCCCGTGCAGGTTCCCGCCGCGCGGACGGCTGCTACACTGCGCCGCAACCGGCGCGGCGGCCCGCGCGCCTCCCGCTCTTTCCCGCGAAGAACGACCCCACGAATGAGCTCGGCCCGCCTGCGTACCGCCGTCTATCCCGGCACGTTCGACCCGATCACCAACGGCCACATCGACCTGGTCGACCGCGCCGCGCCGCTGTTCGAGCGCATGATCATCGGCGTGGCCGAAAGTCCGGGCAAAGGCCCGGCGCTGCCGCTGGACATCCGCGTGGAGCTGGCGCGCAAGGCCGTCGCCCACCACGCCCATGTCGAGGTGCGCGGCTTCAACTGCCTGCTCGCGCATTTCGTCGCCGAAGTCGGCGGCGGGGTGCTGCTGCGCGGGCTGCGCGCGGTCTCGGACTTCGAATACGAATTCCAGCTGGCGAGCATGAACCGCCACCTGATTCCCGACGTCGAGACCCTGTTCCTGACCCCGGCCGAGCAATACGGCTTCATTTCCTCCTCGCTGGTGCGCGAGATCGCGCGCCTGGGCGGCGACGTCTCCGGCTTCGTGCCGCCGGCGGTCGTGCAGGCGCTGCAGGACGAATGGCAGGGCAGGCAGCCCTGAGCCGCCGCCGCGTCGCGTATTCCTATTCCACCCAAGCCACACCGAACCGATACCCAAGGGGCCTACCGATGAAAACTTCCTCCCGTCTGCTGTTGATCGCCTGCCTGGCGCTGCCGTTGCTCGCCGCCTGCCAGAAAGAGGAGAAGAAGGAGGTCGCCGCGCAGGCCGCGCCGCTGTCGGCGCCCAAGACCAGCGACGAGAACGCCTGGAGCGCGTACCTGACCGACGTGATCAAGCGCAATCTCGACGGCGTGACCGGCAGCACCTACGTCTACACCTTGCCGGCGCCGGACGCGCCGACCTTTCAGGGCGACTACGACCGCATGCTGGAAAAGGCCCAGGCCGACATGAGCCGCGGCGTGCTGGAAGGCAACCTGGTGGCGTTCGGCTCGCCGAGTTCGGCCAAGTCGGCCGACCTCGCCGTGGCCTCGTTCGAGAAGGTCGACCCGAACACCATGAAGGGCGTGAAGTTCATCTTCGTCGGCGACGCCGCCGACAGCGAGCGGGTCAAGGCCGCGGTGACCCCGGCCGGCGTGAACTACACCTTCGTCGAAGCGAAGTAAGCCGCCCGCACCGCCGCCGTTGCGGCGAGCGACCGGTTTGCCGATTCGGGCCGCCTTGCGCGGCCCGAATCGTTTAGGAGAACCCGGGCCGCCTTGCGCGGCCCGAGTCGTTTCAGGGCAGCCGGGCCGTTCTGCACGGCCCGGACGCTTGCGCGACGCACGCAGCCGCCCCGCGCGGCCCGGATCGTCTTGCGGTGCCCAAGGCGCCTGGCGCGCGGCCCGAATCGCGCGAAGCGCCCGCGCGGCCTGGGCCGTCGCTGGCCACGGCTTCCTTGCGAAAGCCCGCGCCAGCGCCCGGATTCGCCCGTCGCGGCACGCTGCGTCCCGGCGCGCGGCTATGCCCCGGGGCGGCGGGCGCCTAAACTGGCCGCTGAGCCGGCAGCGCGAATCGCGCGACAGCGCCGGCGCCCCCGGAACGCCATGTCGCTGAAGATCAACGAGCTCTGCGTCAACTGCGACGTCTGCGAGCCGGCCTGCCCGAACCAGGCCATCGCCCAGGGCGAAACCATCTATGTCATCGATCCGGCGCGCTGCACCGAATGCGTCGGCCACTACGACGAGCCGCAGTGCGTGATGGTGTGCCCGGTGGAGTGCATCGACAAAGATCCCGAATTCGTCGAATCCGAAACGCAGTTGCTCGACAAGCTGCGCCGCCTACAACAGGAGTGAACCCGATGCGCAAGGCGCTGCGGCCGCGAGCCGGTCTGATGTCCCCGTGGTTGCTGGCCGCGTTGCTGCTGATCGCCGCGCCCGCGTACTGCGAGGCCCCGGCCAAGGGCATGAAGCCGGCGGCCGCCAAGACCGCCGCCGCGCATCCGCCGGGCACCGCCATCGCCAGCGCGCATTCGCTGTCGACCCAGGCGGGCCTGGAGATCGTGCGCCAGGGCGGCAACGCCTTCGACGCCGCGATCGCGGTGTCGGCGGCCTTGTCGGTGGTCGAGCCGATCAGCTCCGGCATCGGCGGCGGCGGCTTCTTCCTGCTGCACGACGCCAAGACCGGCCGCGACGTGTTCCTCGACGCGCGCGAGACCGCGCCGGCCGCGGCCACCCCGGCGGCGTATCTCGACGACAAGGGCGAACTCAACCGCGACCGCGCCACCAACGGCCCGTGGTCGGCCGGCATTCCCGGCCTGCCGGCGGCGCTGGCGCACCTGGCGCAGAAGTACGGCAAGTTGCCGCTGAAGACCTCGCTGGCGCCGGCGATCCGCATCGCCCGCGAAGGCTTCCAGGTGTATCCGCGCCTGGAGAAGGGCTACGGCAGCCGGCGCGAGGTGATGGAGCGCTACCGCGGCACCCGCGAGGTGTTCCTCGCCGACGGCAACCCGCCCAAGGCCGGCGAGATCCTCAAGCAGCCCGACCTGGCGCGCACCCTGGAGCTGCTCGCGGCCAAGGGTTTCGACGGCTTCTATCGCGGCGACGTCGGCGCCAAGCTGCTGGCCGCGGTCAAGGAAGAGGGCGGGCAGTGGACGCCGGAGGAACTGTCCGGCTACAAGGTAGTCGAGCGCGAACCGCTGCGATTGAAGTACCGCGGCTGGGACATCGTCACCGCGCCGCCGCCGTCGTCGGGCGGGGTCGCGTTCGCCGAAATCCTGCAGATGCTCGAAGGCTGGGACCTGGCCAAGCTCGACCCGGCGCACCGCACCCACATCCTCGCCGAGGCCATGCGTCGCGCCTACCGCGACCGCACCATCTACCTCGGCGATCCGGATTTCGTGAAGATCCCGCTGCGGCGCCTGACCAGCGCCGACTACGCCGCGGGCCTGCGCGCGACCATCCATCCGGACAAGGCCACGCCCAGCGACCTGCTGCCGGGCCAGCCGGCGCCGCTGGAAGACGACGAGACCACCCATTTCTCGATCATCGACGCGCAGGGCAACCGCGTGTCGGCGACCCAGACGGTGAACCTGCTGTACGGCTCGGGCATGGTCGCGCCGGGCACCGGCGTGCTGCTCAACAACGAGATGGACGACTTCGCCCTGCGCCCGGGCACGCCCAACGCCTTCGGCGTGATGGGCTTCGCCGCCAACGCGCCGGAGCCGGGCAAGCGCATGCTCAGCTCGATGACGCCGAGCTTCATGGAGTCCAAGGACAAGGTGATCGCGCTCGGCGCGCCCGGAGGCAGCCGCATCATCACCCAGGTGCTGCTGGCGGTGCTGGCTTACGATGCCGGCCTGGCGCCGCAGCAGGTGGCCGCGCAGCCGCGCATCCACCACCAGTGGATGCCGGACGTCATTTCCGCCGAGGCCGGCGCGCTCGACGCCGACACCGTGGCCAAGCTGCAGGCGATGGGACACAAGGTCAACGCCGGCGAATCGACCTGGGGCAACCTGCAGACGGTGATGTGGGACAAGGCCGCCGGCACCCTGTCCGGCGGCACCGATCCGCGCAACCCGGTGGGGCAGGCGGATGTGCTGCTGACGCCCTGACCGGCAGGCGATGAAAGCGATGAGGGGGCGCGGCGCCTCGCGGCTGCGGCCGTGGCCTTCGTTCCGCCGGGTTCCCCTCATTCCCGATTCTGCCTTCGCAAGGTAGATTGCGCCGCATGGGCCGCACCCGGACGCGGCCGCACAGGGGACCACGGCAGTGAGCGACGACAACGACAAGCGCTGGTACACCCGGCTGCCGACGATTTCGGTGGCGATGGTCGCCTTCCTCGTGACCCTGACCACGCTGATCAACAACGTGCGCGAAATCGGCGGGCTCAAGGAGAAGAAGCCGGCCGTCGCCGTCGCCGCGCCGGCCACGCCGGCGCCGGAGGTCAAGCCGGCCGAACCCAAGGCGCCGTCGCGCTACTCGGTGGTGCTGACGCTGGAGAAGATCGAAGTCGTCAACGACGGCACCAGCGGCAGCACCTCGTGGACCTTCGACGTCAGCGCCGGCGGCCAGGACCTGTTCGAGCTGCCCGCGCGCGACTACAACGACGCCGAGGACAGCCGCATCGCCACGCCGCGCACCAGCGATCCGTCGATGGGCCGGGTCACCCTGGTGCCGGGCCAGGAAATGCTGGTGAAGATCAGCGGCCGCTCCGGCGGGCTGATCAGCAAGCTGTCGGCGAGCGGCACCGCGACTTTGGTCGCCGAGCGCGCGCTGGCGCCGGTGAAGGTGGTCGCGGCCGATCCGCGCGACGGCGAGTTCATCTTCCACTTCGCCACGGCGGCGACGCCGCAGTGAGGCAGCGCAACCGGGGATAGGGACCGGCGCGCGATCGCGTTCACTCTCGTTCCGTTTTTCCCGGATTCCCTGGCTCGGCGGCCTTCCGCACCCGATTCTCTTCCCGCTTAACGCCGCGCCGCCTAAAATCGAGCCCACACTCAGCCGACGCCCGCGAGGGCGATGCAGCCATGAAACTCTGGTCGATCCTGGGCAATTCGCAGAAACTCGACGGCGGCGCGATGTTCGGCAACGCGCCGCGCGCGATGTGGTCCAAGTGGGCGCCGCCGGACGAGCACAACCGCATCGACCTGGCCTGCCGCGCGCTGCTGGCCTCGCCGCTGGCCGGCAAGACGGTGTTGTTCGAGACCGGCATCGGCGCGTTCTTCGAACCCAAGCTGCGCGAGCGCTACGGCGTGGTCGAAGAGCGCCACGTGCTGGTCGATTCGCTGGCGCAGGCCGGCTTCAAGCCCGAAGACATCGAGGTGGTGGTGCTCTCGCACCTGCACTTCGACCACGCCGGCGGCCTGCTGGCGCCGTGGGCCGAGGGCGAGGCGCCGCGCCTGCTGTTCCCCAACGCGCACTATCTGATCGGCCGCGAGCACTACGAGCGCGCGCGCCACCCGCATCCGCGCGACCGCGCCAGTTTCATTCCCGAGCTTCCGGCGCTGCTGGAAGCCACCGGCCGGCTGGAACTGGTCGAGGGCGGGCATTCGCGCTTGCTCGGCGACAGCGTGCGCTTCCACTACAGCGACGGCCACACGCCGGGGCTGATGCTGGCCGAGATCGTCGGCCCGGACGCGGTCGACGGCCAGGCGCACGGCGGCGTGGTGTTCTGCGCCGACCTGATCCCGGGCCGGCCGTGGGTGCACGTGCCGATCACCATGGGCTACGACCGCAACGCCGAACTGCTGATCGACGAGAAACGCGCTTTCCTCAGCGACAAGCTCGCGCGCAACGTGCATTTGTTCTTCACCCACGACCCCGGCTGCGCGCTGGCCCAGGTGGTGCGCGACGACAAGGGCAAGTTCGGCACCGCGCACGAGGTCGCCGAGCTGCAGGCCAGGGCGCTGGCGGCATGATTGGTCGCGTCGCGGCGCGCGCGTTGTTCGCATTCGCGCTCGCGGCGATGGGCTGCGCGGCGCTGCCGGCCGCGGCGCAGGACGAGGACAGCGGCGAGCCGATCGGCGAGCCGGTCGCCGGCAAGGACCTGCGCGACCGCGATTTCGGCGTGCTGACCCGCCAGTTCGGCCTGGACCGGCGGGTGGAGATGTACCAATGGCGGCGCACCGCCGACCCGGCCGCGGAGCAGGGCGGCTACGAACGGATCTGGAATTCGGCGCCGATCGATTCCTCGCAGTTCGCGCCGGGCCACGTCAATCCGACCCGCCTGCCGCTGGAGAACAAGCGCTGGTGGTCGGAGTCGGCGACCCTGGACGGCAAGCCGCTCGACAGCGAAGTGCTGCGCGCGCTGGGCGAATGGAGCGTGTTCCGGCCGAATTTCAGCCGCCTGCCGGCGAACCTGGCGGCGACGTTCCAGCCCGAGGGCGACGGCCTGGGCAGTTCCGAGAATCCGCTGGCGCCGCAGATCGGCGACCTGCGCGTGAGCTGGCGCGAACTGCGCCTGCCGGCGCTGGAAGGCAAGCTGGAACTGCGCGAGGGCGCATGGCAGCTCAAGCCCGAGGCGGCCGCGGCCGCGCTCAACGCCGCGCCGGCGCGGCCGAGCGCGACGGTGCTGGGCGAATTGCCGCAGGACCAGCGCTGGTCGTGGGCGTGGCTGGTGGCGGGCGTCGTCGCGGCGGTGGCGGCGTTGATGTGGTTGCGCGGGCGGCGCAGGCGCGCGGCGTAGGCGGGCAGGGCGCAAGCGAACCGATGCAGCGCTTAGGAAAATGGGTTCCGGCGAAAGTCGGAACCCATTTCGATTTTTGCCTCGCCCTCCCGCGCTGGACCGATCGCCCCCTGTAGGAGCGGCGCGAGCCGCGACCGCGACACTGCGCATACGAGGCAAGCTGCAATCCCGCGGTCGCGGCTTGCGCCGCTCCTACAGGCGGCGGCCGCGGGTTCGCGGCGGGAATGGCGAAAGCCGCGGTGTCCGATGCGGCTCGGCCTTGCGCGGACCGCTCCTGCGGGAGCGAGCGCCGCGCTCAGGTGTAGTGCTTGGTCCCGAAGATCTTGTCGCCCGCGTCGCCCAGCCCCGGCAGGATGTAGCCGACTTCGTTGAGGCGTTCGTCGACCGAGGCGGTGAACACCTCCACGTCCGGGTGCTTGGCCTCCAGCGCCTTCAGGCCCTCCGGCGCGGCGACCAGGAACAGCCCCTTGATCCGCTTGCAGCCGGCGTTCTTGAGCAGGTCGATGGTGGCGATCAGGCTGCCGCCGGTGGCCAGCATCGGGTCGAGGATCAGCGCGGTGCGCTCGTCCATGCGGCCGCTGAGCTTTTCGTAGTAACCGACCGGCTGCAGGGTCTCTTCGTCGCGCTGCAGGCCGACCACGCCGACCTTGGCCGCCGGGATCAGTTCCAGCACGCCCGGCAGCATGCCCAGGCCGGCGCGCAGGATCGGCACCAGGGTGACCTTGGCGCCCTTGATCCTGCGCGTGGTCACCGGCCCGGCCCAGCCCTCGACCACGGCTTCCTCGGTCTCCAGGTCCGCGGTGGCCTCGTAGGTGAGCAGGGTGGCCACTTCCGAGGCCAGTTCGCGGAAGGACTTGGTGCTGTTGTCGGCGCGGCGCATCAGGCCGAGCTTGTGTTGGACGAGCGGGTGGCGGACTTCGACGATTTTCATGGGCGTGGCTGGATCAGAAGGTTGGGCGGCGGTTGCCGCAGAAGATCGGCGCTTACGCCGACGCGCGCAAGCGCGCGGCGAGGCGGCTTGCGGCGTTTCAGCCCTCGTCGGGCTCCAGGCACAGTTCCTGGGCGACCTCGCGGATGCTGTCGCGCTTGAAGTCCAGGAGTTTCTTGGCGCCTTGCGCGTCGCCGCTCTTGGCGACGCGGTCGTAGACCTCGAAGCTCTCGTCGTAGATGACGCGGCTGGCGTAGTTGGCGAAGAACGCCTTCGACGCCAGCTGTTCCGGCTTGAGCGCGTCGATGGCGTCCTGCGGCGTGCGCTTGCGGTCGCGCACGCGCAGGTCGAATTCGCGCGCCGCCCATTCGCCCGCGCGCGCGCAATAGGCCGCATCGCGTACGTTCCGGGCCGGGGCGGCGATGGCGGCGGCGCAAAGCGATGCGCCGAGCAGCGCCAGCGCCGCGCAACGCAGGCGATGGGTGGTGCCGCGGCGGCCGGCCGTGCGGGCGGAAGAGGGGGCCTTTCTCATGCGTTTGGGTTCCTTGGCGGTTCCAGCGGGCGGCGGCGGGCCGTCGATGGATGGAATCAGCGGGGTTTGCGCGTGTCAATCCGCGACCCGGCGCGGTCGCGGGCGCGTCCTGCAGGCGAAAAGCCGGGCGCCCGGCTCGGCCGCGCCTGCGAGGGTTGCGGCATCGCGGTTGCCGCCGATGGCCCGCGCCGCCGGAGCGGCTCAGTCGGCGCTGGCGTAAAGATTGTCGCCGTCGGCGATGGCCTGCCCGACGAAGCGCGAGAACGCGCGGATCTGCGTGCGCTCGGCGAACCGCTCGCTTATCCGTTCCAGTTCCGCCTGCAGCCGCGGCAGTTCGCCGAGCAGCAAGGTGGCGTCGGCGTAGTAGTCGCGCAGCTTGTGCAGCAGCGGGTACTCGCGCTGGGACGGCGCGCGGGCGAACAACTGCGCATGGAACGACTCGTCGATGGCGAACAGCTTGCGCGAGAGATGGATCTCGCGTTCGTGCCGGGCCTGGATCAGGTCGAGCGCCATGGACGGACAGGCGGTGCGGGGCCGGGGCGGCGCGAACCGGCGCGCGGCGTCGCCGCGGCCGGCGCGCGCGCCGTCGGCCTCAGGCCGTGCGCACGTAGCGGATCTCGACGCCGTCGCTGTCGCCGAGCGCCGCGCGCAGCACGGTGATCAGCGAACCGGCGTTGAGATGGTCGATCTCGATCATGTCGACGGTGGCGTGGTCGATCCAGTAGTCCTGGTCCTTGCTGTCTTCCTCTTCCAGCGCCAGCACCAGGATCTGCAGTTCTTCCTCGCTGATCTCGCCGATGTCGGCGCCGGTTTCCTTGTTGGACAAACGGATCATTGCCAATCCTTCAAACGATGCGAGACGAGCGGCAAAGATAGGCGCTGGCGAAAGCCGAAGCCAGCGTTTCGCCGGCTCCGGTTTGCATGCGCCGACGGCCGGCCCTCAGGCCGCCGCGGCCTGCTGCGCCCGCGGCCCTTCGCGCAGGGCGCGGCCGACCATCGACACCAGCAGTTCCAGCTCGTCGCTGCCGATGGTGAAGTTCGGGGTGAAGCGCAGCGAGTTGGCGCCGCCGTGGATCACGCCGATGCCGCGCTCGCGCAGCCATTCCTCGGTGGAGCCGGCGCCGAAGCACTTGAACTGCGGGGCCAGTTCGCACGAGAACAGCAGGCCGGTGCCCTGGACCTTGGTGATCAGGCCGCCGAGTTCGCCCTTGAGCTTCTCGAGCTTCTCGATCGCCTCGGCGCCGCGCGCGCGGATGTTGGCGCGCAGCTGCGGGGCGACCTGTTCGAGCACGGCGACGGCGACGTCGAGCGCGCGCGGGTTGCTGGTCATGGTGTTGCCGTACAGGCCCTTGCGGTACAGCGAGGCCGCGCGCTCGCCCACGGCGAGCACCGACAGCGGGTACTGGCCGGCGTTGAGCGCCTTGGAGTAGGTCTCCATGTCCGGCGCGTCCAGGCCTTCGAAGCCGGGGTAGTCGATGATCGACAGCACGCCGTGGGCGCGCAGGCCGGCCTGGATCGAATCGACCAGCAGCAGCGAGCCGTGGTCGCGGGTCAGTTCGCGCGCCAGCGCATAGAACGAGGCCGGCACGCCGCGGCCCGGGTCGCCTTCGCCCATCACCGGCTCCAGGAACATCGCCTCGATGAACCAGCCCTTGGCCTCGGCGTCGGCGAAGGCCTGCTTCAGCGCCTGCGCGTCGTAGGGCTCGATCGCGATCACCGAGTCCTCGCCGCGGAAGCTGGCCAGGTGCTGGGTGTAGGCCTTGCGCGAGGAATCCGAGTACAGCGCCGGGCGCTCGGTGCGGCCGTGGAAGCTGCCCTTGATCACCAGGCGCTTGATCGCGCGGCCGGCGTGGCGGGCGCCGGCGTCGGTCATCAGCTTGCTGTTGACGTCGGCGATGCGCGCGGCCAGCGAAACCGACTCGGAACCCGAGTTCAGGCAGAAGAAGCGCTCGTACGGGCAGCCGCCGCGTTCGCCGCCAATGGCCCCGCGCAGGGCGCGCTCGAAGCGCAGCTGCGACAGCGACGGGGTCATGATGTTGGCCATCACCTGCGGCTTGGCCATCGCGGCGATCACCGCCGAGGGGGTGTGGCCGAAGCCGAGCATGCCGTAGCCGCCGGAGTCGTGCAGCACCGCGCCCTTGAGGGTGATCACCCACGGGCCGCGCGCGGTCAGGGCGACGTAGGGGTTGACGCCGTCGTCGGGGTAGAAATTGACGTAGCCGGCCTGGATCGCCTGGATCTGCGCGTCCTCGTCGAGGTCGAGCAGGTCGGCGTGGAGCTCGCGGATCAGCGCGTACTCGGCGGCGGCGGCGGCGATGGCCTCGCCCAGTTCCGGGTGGGTGACGGCGAAGCGGGCGACGATGTCGTCGTCCAGGCCGATGGTGCGGCGCTTGCCGGCGTGGGCGCGCAGCGGCGCGAGGGTGGCGAGCAACTGGGTCATGGCGGATCTCCTGCGTGTCGGTTTCGTCGGCGTCCTGCCGGTTGTTGCGTGAGCAGACCGGTCCGCCCCGTGGGCCGGACCCTCGCAGTTGCAACGGCCTCCCCGGCCGCCAAGCGCCATCTCTCACAACGGGAATGGGTGCCGGGCCGAGTCGTCGGCGGGCGCGTCGGACCAGGCTTCGGCTAACTCGGGCTAACTCGTTGAAATGCCGAAAAACCGCGCAAGATTTTTGCGCAAGCCCTAGGGCTTTTGATGATTTTTCTTTTCATTTCAATGATTTAACGAAGTCTAGCACGTCCGTCCAGCGTCGATAACCCCCTGCGCCGGGCCGCTGGCGTGGCGCTGTCGGGCGGGGCAGGGAGGGGCGGATGACGCTTGTCACCGGCGATCGGTGGCGGGCTGCACTGCCCGCCCCGGGCGGCGGAACCGACAGTGGCGGCGAACATCGGCCACAGCGGGTCGACCCCGGCGAGGCAGCCCATGAGCGCGATCCATCCTTTTCATCACGTCGTCGCCGCGATCGCGCGGCGGGCCCGGCCCGAGCCGCTGCTGCGCGCGGTGCCGGCCCCGGCGCGCGGCGTGCGCGGGGCCGAGCGCGCGCCGGCGCATGCGCCGGCGGCGGCGCGCACGGCCGCGGCGGCCGTGCGGAGCGTGTCGTGATCGTCTGCGCCGGGCCGCGCCCGGTTGCGGCCGATGTGGCCGAACTCGGCTAAAGTCCGCATCGTTCGTGGCCAGCGTGCATCCGAACCGTTCATTTCCCGCTACCGCGCCGCGCGCCGAGGAGGGATCGCCGGTCCGCGCCCCATTCACCGCGATGGTCGCCGCGATCGCCGCCCGCTATGGCGGAACGCCGGACCCACGCTCCGGCCGGTCGCGCCCGACTTCCAGGATCACCGCCTTCATGCGCACGCCCGGCCCACCGCTCGACGCCCACGACAACCTGCTGGGGTGGCACCTGGCCTCGTTGCTCTATCTGAGCTTCGTGTTCATCCCGGTGTTCAACTTCCCGGCGCCGTGGTGGATCCTGGCCCTGGCGATCGGCTCGGTGCTGGTGTTCCTGCCGCTGTACTGGGCGTTCTACCGCGGCGGCGCCACGCTGCGGCTGTGGCTGGTGCTGGCGGTGGCGGCGCTGGGCTTCGCCACCGTGCCGTTCGGCATCGGCGGAGGCACCTACCTGATCTTCGCCGCCGGCATGATCGCCAGCTTCCTGCCGCTGTGGCGCGGGCTGGCGCTGACCGCGGCGCTGTTCGCGCTGTTCGCGGCCGAGTCGATCGCGACCCTGCCGGCGCAGGGCGCGCCGGTGTTCAGCGTGCTGATCCAGGCCCTGGTCGGGGCGATCGTGTTCACCGGCGTGCTGGCGGCGCGCTCGCGCGAGCGCCGCAACGCCGAACTGCGCCTGACCCAGGAAGAAGTGCGCCGGCTGGCCAGCCTGGCCGAGCGCGAGCGCATCGGCCGCGACCTGCACGACCTGCTCGGCCACACCTTGTCGGTGGTGGTGCTGAAGTCGCAGCTGGCCGCGCGCCTGATCGAGCACGACAAGTGCGCGGCGCAGGACCAGATCAGCGAGGTCGAGCGAGTCGCGCGCGAGGCGCTCACCCAGGTGCGCGAGGCGGTCGCCGGGATCCGCGCCAACGGCCTGCAGGCCGAACTGGCGGCGGCGCGGCTGGCCCTGCTCGGCGGCGAGATCAGCCTGGACCAGCGGCTCGACCCGATCGACCTGCCGGTGGCGGTGGAGACCGCGCTGGCGCTGGCGCTGCGCGAGTCGGTCACCAACGTGCTGCGGCATGCGCGCGCGCGCCGGGTCGAGGTCGAACTGACCGAAGACCCGCGCGGCGGCATCGTCCTGCGCGTGGTCGACGACGGCCGCGGCGGCGTGTCCGCCGAGGGCCACGGCCTGACCGGCATGCGCGAGCGCCTGCGTTCGGTCGGCGGCGTGCTGGAAATCGAATCCCCTCCCGGCGCGGGCACGCGCCTGAGCCTGCTGGTGTCGCGCGAGGCGCTCAGCGCCGCGCGCCGGCTGCCGGCGTCGGCCGCTCCCGCCGGGTCCGTGCGCCAACCGGCGCTGCTCGAACGAGGTACCGCATGATCCGTCTGCTCCTGGCCGAAGACCAAGCCCTGGTACGCGGCGCGCTGGCCGCGCTGCTGAACCTGGAACCCGACATCGAGGTGATCGCCGAGGCCGGCGACGGCGCCCAGGCCTGGGAGGCGGTCAAGCGGGTGCAGCCGGACGTGGTGGTCACCGACATCGAGATGCCCGGCATGACCGGCATCGACCTGGCCATGCGGGTGCGCGATTCGGGCATGCCGACGCGGGTGGTGATCGTCACCACCTTCGGCCGCGCCGGCTACCTGCGCCGGGCGATGGACGCAGGCGTGCGCGGCTACCTGCTCAAGGACGCGCCGGCCGGGCAACTGGCCGAAGCGCTGCGCCAGGTCCACCGCGGCGGCCGCGCGATCGACCCGCAACTGGCGGTGGCGGCGTGGAGCGACGAAGACCCGCTGACCGAGCGCGAGCGCCAGGTGCTGCGGCTGGCGGGCGAGGGGCTGTCGACGGCGGAGATCGGCGAACGCCTGCATTTGAGCCAGGGCACGGTGCGCAACTATTTGTCCGAAGCGATCGGCAAGCTCGACAGCAGCAACCGCATCGAGGCGTACCGGCGGGCGCGCCAGAACGGCTGGCTGTAAGCCGCGCCGCAAGCCCCTGTAGGAGCGGCGCGAGCCGCGACCGCGACAATCCGACTACGGCGCAACGTCCGCCGCGAGCGGCAGCCCCGCGGTCGCGGCTTGCGCCGCTCCTACAGGTAGATCGCGCGGCTTCGATGCCGCCTGGGGCTACGTCCGCGACGGGCCTGGCCCCGGATTTTGGCGCTCGCGGGCATTAGCCCGGATAATGGCCCGTTCTCCTCCCCGATCCGAACCGGCCCCGCGGCCGGGAGCGCGGCCGATTGGCCGGCCTCGCAGGGGCGGCGCTTGGCGCTCAATCACTCCGGTTCCCTTTGAAAAAGTCCGACTTCCACTACGACCTCCCGCCCGAGTTGATCGCCCAGGCGCCGCTGTCCGAACGTTCGGCCAGCCGGCTGCTGCGGGTGCCGCCGGCGCCGGCCGCGCTCGAGGACCGCAACGTCCGCGACCTGCCGCAGTTGCTGCAGCCCGGCGACCTGCTGGTGTTCAACGACACCCGGGTGATCCCGGCGCGGCTGTTCGGCCAGAAAAGCACCGGCGGGCGGGTCGAGATCCTGATCGAGCGGCTGCTCGGCGCCAACGAGGCGCGCGCCCAGCTCGGCGTGAGCAAATCGCCGAAAGAGGGCGCGCGCATCGCCCTGGACGCCGGCGGCGAGGCCGAGGTGCTCGGCCGCGACGGCGAGTTCTATCGCCTGCGCTTCCATGTGTCCGAATCGCTGGAGCAGTGGCTGTTGCACGCCGGGCGCCTGCCGCTGCCGCCGTACATCCAGCGCGAGCCCGGCCGCGACGACGCCGAGCGCTACCAGACCGTGTTCGCGCGCGAAGTCGGCGCGGTGGCCGCGCCGACCGCCGGCCTGCATTTCGACGAATCGTTGCTGCAGGCGCTGGGCGAGCGCGGCGTGCAGTTCGGCCAGGTGACCCTGCACGTCGGCGCCGGCACCTTCCAGCCGGTGCGCGCGGACGATCTGAGCCAGCACGTGATGCACAGCGAATGGCTCAACGTCGGCGCCGGCCTGGTCGAGCAGATCCGCCGCACCCGCGCCGCCGGCGGCCGGGTGATCGCAGTCGGCACGACCGTGGTGCGCGCGCTGGAAAGCGCGACCCGCCAGGGCGGCGGCGAACTGCAGCCCTACGCCGGCGAGACCCGGCTGTTCATCCTGCCGGGCTATCGCATCCGCGCGGTCGACGCGATGGTGACCAACTTCCACCTGCCCGAAAGCACCCTGTTGATGATGGTCTCGGCCTTCGCCGGCAAGGGCCGGGTGTTCGAGGCCTATGCGCATGCGATCGCGCAGCGGTATCGGTTCTTCTCGTACGGGGACGCGATGTTGCTGTGGCCCAGCGCAGAGGTTTAGCCCCGCCGCCGTACCCGAAGACCCGAACCCAGCCGTCGCCGCTTTGAATTTGCCGCTTGCCGCCGCAAATCGGGAGCGACGGCAGAATGGATGGCGGCCTTCGCCGGAATGACGGAGTCGGGAGGTCCGGCTCAGGCGCCGGTCGAATTCCGAACACCCGCCCCCCTGAATCCCCCGCGAGTCGCCCATGCGCCCGCCACCCACCCAAGGAACCCGCGCATGAGCCGCATGTCCTTCCAACTCCTCGGCCAGGACGGCGCCGCGCGCCGCGGCCGCCTGACGTTCCCGCGCGGCACGGTCGAAACCCCGGCGTTCATGCCGGTCGGCACCTACGGCTCGGTCAAGGGGATCATGCCCGAGCACGTGCGCGACCTCGGCGCGCAGATCATCCTCGGCAACACCTTCCACCTGTACCTGCGTCCGGGCCTGGACGTGATCGGCGACCACGGCGGCCTGCACGGCTTCGCCCGCTGGAACGGGCCGATCCTGACCGACTCCGGCGGCTTCCAGGTGTTCTCGCTCGCGCACCGGCGCAAGATCACCGAGCAGGGCGTGACCTTCGCCTCGCCGGTGGACGGCAGCAAGGTGTTCCTGGGCCCGGAAGAAAGCATGAACATCCAGCGCGTGCTGGATTCGGACATCGTCATGATCTTCGACGAGTGCACGCCGTATCCGGCCACCGAGGACGTCGCGCGCAAGTCGATGGAGCTGAGCCTGCGCTGGGCCGAGCGTTCCAAGAAAGCCCACGAAGGCAACGACGCGGCGCTGTTCGGCATCGTCCAGGGCGGCGTCCACCACGGCCTGCGCACGCGCTCGGCCGAGGGCCTGAAGGCGCTGGGCTTCGACGGCTACGCCGTCGGCGGCCTGGCGGTGGGCGAGCCGGAGGCCGAGCGCAACGAGATGCTCGAACACACCTGCCCGCAGCTGCCCGAAGACCGCCCGCGCTATCTGATGGGCGTGGGCCGGCCCGAGGACCTGGTCGAATCGGTCGCGCGCGGCGTGGACATGTTCGATTGCGTGATGCCGACCCGCAACGCCCGCAACGGCCACTACTTCACCGCCCAGGGCACGGTGCGGGTGCGCAACGCCAAGTACGAGCGCGACCTGCGCCCGATCGAGGAGGGCTGCGACTGCTACGCCTGCGCCAACGGCTTCAGCCGCGCCTACCTGCGCCACCTGGACCGCTGCAACGAGATGCTCGGGCCGATGCTGGGCACCCTGCACAACCTGCGCTACTACCAGCGGCTGATGGCGCAGATGCGCGCGGCGATCGAGCAGGGAACCTTTGCCGCCTTCCGCGAGTCCTTTTACGCCGCACGCATGTAAGACGCCGTCCGCCGGCACCGCGGGCGGACTCTCTGTCCTGCTCTCCCGTCCGCGGGAGAGGGCAGGGGTAAGGGTCTCCCAGCCGTCGTCGCCCGCCGCCCCGTACAGGGACGGCGCGGGCCGCGCCGGCCCCCGGCCCGCCCCGAAAGCGTGCGCCCCGGCCCAGATTCGACCCGGCTCCGCCCGGATCGGGGCCGGCCGTAGCCCCGGCCCGGCCGTGGCATAATCCCCGGCTATTTTAGTTCCAGGACTTCACAGATGAACCTGCTCGACCTCCTGATCGCCCCCGCCTACGCCCAGGCCGCCGCCGCGCCCTCGGCCGGCCCGCTCGGCAGTTTCGGCGGCCTCGTCCTGCCGCTGGTGCTGATCGCGGTGATGTACTTCCTGATCTTCCGCCCGCAGATGAAGCGCGCCAAGGAACACCGCGGGATGCTGGAGAAGCTGTCCAAGGGCGACGAGGTGCTGACCAACGGCGGCATCGCCGGCACCGTCACCAACATCGGCGAGAACTTCATCACCGTCGAGATCGCTCCGAACGTGGCCATCCGCGTCCAGCGCGGCGCGATCGCCAACGTGCTGCCCAAGGGCACCTTGAAGTCGGCCTGAGCCGACGCCACGCCATCTTGAGAAGCGGCGGCCGGGGAGGCCGTCGCAGGGGTTTTCGATGCTGACCTTCGCGCGCTGGAAATACTTCGCCATCCTGGCGGTCCTGATCCTCAGCGTGATCTACGCGCTGCCCAACGCTTATCCGCAGGACCCCTCGGTCCAGGTCTCCGCCGCCAAGACCGGCACGACCGCGATCGACGCCTCGCTGGCCAAGCGCATCGAAGGGATCCTGGCCGAGGCCAAGATTCCGGCCAAGTCGGTGCTGGTGGAGGAGCAGGGCAACCTGCTGGTGCGCCTGGCCGACACCGAGCAGCAGACCCGCGCCGCCGACACCCTGCGCCCGCGCCTGGGCGGCGACTACGTGGTCGCGCTGAGCCTGGCGCCGACCGCGCCGAAGTGGCTCGAAGCGCTGGCCGCCAAGCCGATGCCGCGCGGCCTCGACCTGCAGGGCGGCGTCCACTTCGTCATGCAGGTGGACCAGAACGCCGCGCTCGACAAGCGCCTGGACGCCTACGTCGAGGACATCCGCTCGACCCTGCGCGACGCCGGCGTGCCCTACACCTCGGTGGTGCGCCGCGGCAACGAAGCGCTGGTCGCCACCCTCGGCCAGAACGCCGACAAGGCCAAGGCGCAGCAGCGCTTGCGCACCGCGTTCCCGACCCTGGCGATCAACCTCGACGGCCAGACGATCGCCCTGGAAGTGCCGCAGACCGAACTCAGCCGGATCGCGCTGGAAGCGGTGGAGCAGAACCTCAACACCCTGCGCAACCGCATCAACGCCTTCGGCGTGGCCGAGCCGGTGATCCAGCGCCAGGGCACCGACCGCATCGTGATCCAGCTGCCGGGCCTGCAGGACACGGTCGAGGCCAAGCGCCAGATCGGCGCCACCGCGACCCTGGAATTCCGCGCCGTGACCGGCGACGAGCGCGCCGCCGAGGCCGCGCTGAAGGACCGCAGCATCCCGCCGGATTCGCGCGTCTACTACACCCAGGACAAGGTCCCGCTGTTGCTGTCCAAGCGCCTGCTGGTCTCCGGTGATCAGCTGGTCAACGCCCAGCCGATCACCGACTCGCAGACCGGCGAGCAGGGCGTGGACATCAACCTCAACAGCGTCGGCGGCCAGCGCATGCTCGAGCACACGCTGGAGAACGTCGGCAAGCGCCTGGGCATCGTCTACGTCGAGCAGATCCCGACCACCAGCATCGTCGACGGCAAGGAAGTGCAGTCGATCCGCACCGAGGAGCGGGTGATCAACTCCGCGACCATCCGCGGCGTGTTCGGCAAGAGCTTCCGCACCACCGGCCTGAGCGCGGAAGAATCCAAGTCGCTGGCCAACCAGCTCAAGTCCGGCGCCCTGGCCGCGCCGATGGTGTTCGTCGAAGAGCGCGTGGTCGGCCCGAGCCTGGGCGCGGAGAACGTCAAGCGCGGCACCACCGCGGTGCTGTACTCGTTCGTGTTCGCGCTGAGCTTCTTCCTGATCTACTACCGCGTGTTCGGCCTGATCACCTGCCTGGCGCTGCTGCTGAACCTGCTGATGGTGGTCGCGCTGATGTCGCTGATGGGCGCCACCATGAGCCTGCCCGGCTTCGCCGGCCTGGCCTTGTCGGTGGGCATGTCGGTCGACGCCAACGTGCTGATCAACGAACGCATACGCGAGGAATTGCGGGCCGGGGTACCGCCACAGGCGGCGATCGCCACCGGCTACGACAAGGCTTCCGGCACCATCTTCGACTCCAACATGACCGCGCTGCTGGCCGGCGTCGCGTTGTGGGCGTTCGGCACCGGTCCGCTGCAGGGCTTCGCGATGACCATGATCATCGGCATCCTGACCTCGGTGTTCACCGCGGTCACCGTGTCGCGCGGCATCGCCACCCTGGTGTACGGCGGCCGCCGCAAGCTCAAGTCCATCGCGATCTGACGGGAGAACCCTGACATGAAGATTTTCCCGCTGACGCTGCTGCCCAACGACGCCAACATCGATTTCATGCGCCTGCGATGGATCTCCATCGCGGTCGCGGCGATAATCATGTTCGTCGCCATCGGCGCGATGGGCACGCGCGGTTTCAACTACGCCCTGGACTTCACCGGCGGCAACCTGATCGAGGCGCAGCTGGACAAGGCGATGCCGCTGGACGCGGTGCGCGAGAAGCTCGCCGCCGACGGCTACGACAGCGCCCAGGTGCAGACCTACGGTTCCGGCAACCAACTGCTGATCCGCCTGCAGCCGCGCGAGGGCGAGAGCGGCGACGCCGCCACCGCGCACGCGGCCGAGGCGGTGACCAAGGCCATCGCCAGCAACGGCGGCAGCGCCAAGATCGTGCGCAACGAGTTCGTCGGCCCGCAGGTCGGCAAGGAACTGGCGCTCAAGGGCCTGTACGCGCTGGTGTTCGTGGTGGTGGGCTTCCTGATCTACATCGCCTTCCGCTTCGAATGGAAGTTCGCGGTGGCGGCGATCATCACCACCCTGCACGACGTGATCGTGGTGGCCGGCTGGTTCGCCATCAGCGGGCACGAGTTCGACCTGACCGTGCTGGCCGGCATCCTGTCGGTGATGGGCTACTCGATCAACGACACCATCGTGGTGTTCGACCGCGTGCGCGAGAACTTCCGCACCATGCGCGCCGACCCCGAGACGGTGCTGAACAAGTCGATCAACCAGACCCTGTCGCGCACCATCATCACCTCGTTCGTGGCCTTCCTGACCGTGGTCTCGCTGTACCTGTACGGCGGCGGCTCGCTGCGCGGCATGGCCGAGTCGCAGATGCTGGGCATCATCATCGGCACCGTGTCCTCGATCTTCGTCGCCTGTCCGCTGCTGACCCTGGGCCTGCTCAAGGTCTCCAAGCAGGACCTGATGCCGAAAGCCAAGGACGACGCGGCGCTGGCGCGCCGGCCGTAAGCGGCGTTCGCATCCGTAACCCGGAAAAGGCCGCGCGCAAGCGCGGCCTTTTTCGTTGGCGCGGGCGGATGGCGGCCCTGCCCGCGTTTGCCTAGCGCGGCCGTTCTGCGGCGCAGGCCCGCACGCACGATCGCGGCGGCGCTATGGTGGCGGCACCGGCCTGCGGGCCGTCCGATCGGAAGGCGCCTCCATGGACCCAGTCACTGCAGGTTGCCTGTGCGGCAAGGTCCGCCTGGTCGCGAGCGGCCGCCCGTACCGCATCGGCGTCTGCCACTGCCTGGATTGCCGCAAGCACCACGGCGCGCTGTTCCATGCCTCGGCGATCTACCCCGACACCGCCGTCGCAATCGAGGGCCAGACGCGCGCCTACGCCGGCCGGCACTTCTGCCCGGACTGCGGCTCGTCGGTGTTCGGCCGTTCCGGCGACGAGATCGAGGTGCACCTGGGCGCGATGGACGCGCCGGACCGGTTCGTGCCGACCTACGAGTTGTGGACGATCCGCCGCGAATCCTGGCTGCCGGCGTTCGCGCATACCCGGCGTTACGAGCGCGATCGCCAGGGGCCGGGTCGCACGGAGGACCCGGCCGAGTGAACGCAGCCGCCGCCCCGGTGTAGCAGCGGCGCGAGCCGCGACCGCGACGGCACCGCTGCGGCGCGGTTTTCGCCGCGAGCGTGGGCTGCGCGGTCGCGGCTTGCGCGGCGAGGCCGTCGCTGGCCTGCGGCGTCGCTGCGATTGACCCCGCCGCCGCTTCGCGAAAGACTGCTTCGGCTACGGCCGCACAAGGATCGGTATGAAGTCGGATACGACGGCGATGCGAGGGCGCGCGCACGCGCTGGGTTGGGTCTTGGCCGCCGCGACGTTCGCCGCGGCCGGCGCCGCGTTCGCGCAAGCGCACGACGAGGCGTTCTTCAAGCGCGACATCGCCTATTTCCAGCAACGTTCGGCGCTCAGCGTGCATGCGCGCCTGCTCGGCGCGCAGGCCGTCGCCGATCATCACGGCAGCGACGGCCGCCTGGGGTATCGCACGTTCCGCATCCGCGCCCGCGCGCTGGAAACCTTCAAGGGCGATCCGCCGGGCGAATTCGATTTCGAAGTCACCCAGGAGCAGCCGAGCCGGCCGCCCGACGGCGGCGACTACATTCTCAACCTCAGCCGCACGCCCGACGGGCGCTGGTACCTGACCGACGACAGCGTGGGCTGGATCCGGGCCACGCCGGGGCTGCTCGCCCACGCCCGCACCCTCAAGCGCTGAGCGCCAACGGAGACCGACTTGGACACGCCCATCCCCGACGCGCCGCCGAACGCGGAACAGATCGAGTACTGGAACGGCGCGGTCGGCCTGCGCTGGCTGGCCTACAACGACTGGCTCGACGAACGCACCGCCGCCTACGGCCGCGCCGCGTTCGCCGCGGCCGCGCCGCAGCCCGGCGAATGCGTACTCGACATCGGCTGCGGCGCCGGCGCGACCACGTTCGAACTGGCGCGCGCGGTCGGCCCCGACGGCGCGGCGACCGGCATCGACATCTCCGCGCCCTTGCTCGGCCGCGCGCGCGAACGCGCCGCCGCGCTCGGCCTGGCGGTCGAATTCCTCGAGGCCGACGCCAGCCGGCCGCCGTTCGCGCCGCAGCGCTTCGATTTGTTGTTCTCGCGTTTCGGCGTGATGTTCTTCGACGACCCGGCGGCCGCCTTCGCCGAACTGCACAAGACCCTCAAGCCCGGCGGCCGCATCGCCTTCGCCTGCTGGCAGGACCCGCAACTCAACGACTGGTACGAGCGGCCGCTGGCCGCGATCGCGCACATCCTCGAGCGCGCGCCGGTGGACACGCGCCAGCCGGGGCCGTTCGCGTTCAGCGATCCGGACCACATCCGCGAGGTGCTGGCCGCGGCCGGTTTCGCGCAGGTCGAACTGGCGCCGTTCGCCACGCCGTTCTACCTCGGCCGCGGCGCCAGCCGCGAGGCGATGGCCGACGACGCGATGGAGCAGGTGTTCCGGGTCGGGCCGATCGCGCGGCTGCTGGAGCCGCAGAGCGAGCAGGTCCAGGCCCAGGCGCGCGGCGCGATCCGCGCCTCGTTGCTGGAACTGGCCGACGACCACGGGCTCGAAGTCGGCGGGGCGATCTGGGTGGTGACGGCGCGGGCGGGGTGAGGCGCCATGGCGCGGACCGGATTCGGCGATGAATCGGAATCGACCGGCGCGGGCGCTTCGCTGCGGTCGGACGACGCCGACGCGCCGCACCCGCGCTGAGCTGCGCGGCAACGAAAAACGCCGCGACGGGCGCGGCGTTTCGGTTTCGCGTGGATGGCGCCAGACCGGCGCGCCGGCTCAGTCGAACGCGGCGGCGTAGCCGGTGTTCACGATCCGCTGCTGCAGCGCCTCGGCCACGCGCAGGTTGCCGGCGACGATCTGGCGCGGCTGCAAGCCGCGGTTGTCCATCGGCCCGGTGCCGCGGCCCTTGAAGTCGGTGACCTTGCCGCCGGCCTCGCGCACCATCAGCACGCCGGCCGCCACGTCCCACGGCTTCAGGCCGGCTTCGAAGTAGGCGTCGGCGCGGCCGCAGGCGACGTAGGCCAGGTCGAGCGCGGCCGAACCGGTGCGGCGCACGTCCTCGGCGTCGAGCAGCAGGTTGTCCAGGCACTTGAGGTGGGCGCTGGCGCGGGCGCGTTCGCGCGGCGGGAAGCCGGTGATCAGCATCGCGCCGCCGAGGTCCTTGCGGTCGGCGATGCGCACGCGCTTTTCGTTGAGCTGCATGCCGCTGCCGCGGCTGGCGGTGAACAGGTCGTTGCGCAGCGGGTCGAAGATCACGCCGTGGGTCGGCTCGCCGTTTTCGCACAGCGCGATCGACACGCAGAAATGCGGGATGCCGTGCAGGTAGTTGCTGGTGCCGTCGAGCGGATCGATGACCCAGGTGTTGCGCGACTGGCCGATCGGGCCGTGCTCTTCGCCGAGGATGGCGTGGTCGGGCGTGGCGCGGCGGAATTCCTTGATGATCTCCGCTTCGGCCAAGCGATCGACTTCGCTGGCGTAGTCCATGCGGTCCTTCTCCACCACGTTGAGCGCGTCCAGGCGGTGCATGTGGCGCAACAGGATGTTGCCGGCGGCGCGGGCGGCCTTGACCATGAGGGTGACGGCGGGTTTCTGCATGGCTTTACGGCCTCGGACGGAATGAGGTGGGGACGGCTGACGGGGGGAAAGAGCGGGCCGGCGCCTGTGGCCGGGGCGGGGAGTTTACCATCTGCGCATGAATCACGATCCCCGCGAACCCTTCCCGGCCGCCCAGGCGACCGAAAACGCCAACCCGCCCGAGGCTGCGCCGGCGCCCGCGCCCGGCCCGGCCGGCGGCGAGGAACCCGCCGCCGTCGACCCGGCCCTGGCCCGGATCCGCGTCGTCCTGGTCGGCACCCAGCACCCCGGCAACATCGGCTCGGCGGCGCGGGCGATGAAGACCATGGGTCTGTCGCGGCTGATCCTGGCGGCGCCGGAAAAGGCCCCGGACCGCGACAGCTACGCCCTGGCCGCCGGCGCCGACGACGTCCTGGCCGCGGCCGCCATCGTCCCGGACCTGGCCGCCGCCGTGGCCGACTGCCATTTCGTGCTCGGCTGCACCGCGCGCAGCCGGCGCATCGCCCTGGAGCAGTTCGACCCGCGCCAGGCCGCGGCGCTGTGCGAGGCCCGCGCCCGCGCCGGCGGCGAAGTCGCGCTGGTGTTCGGGCGCGAGCGCACCGGCCTTGAGAACCACGAATTGCAGTTGTGCCACGCCGCCGTGCACATCCCGGCCAACCCGGCCTACAGCTCGCTGAACCTCGCCGCGGCGGTGCAGGTGCTCAGCTACGAGCTGCGCATGGCCTCGCTGGCGGCGACCGCGCCGGCGTCCGCGTCGGCGCCTGCGCCGTCGGTCGCGGCCGCGGTCGTGGGCGACGGCGGCGACCGCCGCGAGCCGCCGGCCAGCCACGCCCAGATGGAAGGCTTCTTCGGCCAGCTCGGCCAGGCTCTGGACGCGATCGACTTCCACAAGGGGCGCACGCCCGAGGCGGCGATGCACAAGCTGCGCCGGCTGTTCCTGCGCGCGCAGCTCGACGAGCGCGAGGTGCGCCTGCTGCGCGGCGTGCTGGCCGACGTGGAACGCACCGCGATGCTGCTGGCCGCCGCGAACAAGCGCTGACGCGCCGGCGGCGTTGGCCCCGCGGTCGCCGCGACGCCGGTCGCGGCGCCGCGCCCTGCGGGCCGGCGCGGCCGAACTATCGGCCGCCCCGCCGTTTCGATTACGCTGCCGCTGCGGTGTGCCGATCCGCTCGGCGAGGATGATGCGATTGGTCGCTAGAGCTTGGCGTTTGGCGTTGCTGTTCGGACTGGTCCTGTCCGGGGCCTGGGGTCCGGCCGCCGCGTCGCCGGCGCCGCACGAGCGCGCCGGCCACGGCCACGGCGACGACCCCGACGCCCACGTGCTGGTGCTGGGCCGGATCAGCGACGATCCCAAGGCCCATTACGAGCAGCTCAAGCCGTTGCTGGACTACGTGGTCCCGCGCATGGCCGGGGTCGGCATCCGCGAGGGCCGGATCCTGATGGCCAAGGACGCCCAGCAGATGGGCAGCTACCTGCGCCGCGGCCGGGTCGACTGGGTCAGCGAGACCGCCGGCACCGCGATGCTGCTGCGCCAGCGCGCCGGCGCGCAGCCGCTGCTGCTGACCGAGCGCGACGGCGTGAGCCACTACCACAGCGTGTTCTTCGCCCGCCGCGACAGCGGCCTGCGCTCGCTCGACGATCTCAGCGGCCACAACGTCGCCTTCCAGCGCCCGTCCTCGACCAGCGCCTACTTCGTGCCCGCCGCGACCTTGCTCGAACGCGGCCTGCGCCTGGAGATCCTGCTGTCGCCGACCGACCGCATCAACCGCGGCGCGGTCGGCTACCTGTTCGCGCGCTCGGAACTCAACATCGCCACCTGGGTGCACAAGCGCCTGGTCGATGCCGGGGTCATGAGCAACCTGGACTGGGACAACCCGCGCCGGGTGCCCGAGGCGTTCCGCCGCGACCTGGTGCTGATCGGCCGCAGCGCCGACTACCCGCGCGCGCTGGAGCTGGTGCGGCCGGGCCTGGACCCGAAGGTCAGCGCGCGCCTGCGCGAAGTGCTGCTGGATGCGGCCGGCGATCCCGACGCCGGCGAGGCGCTGCTGCGTTTCTTCAAGACCACCCGCTTCATGCCGGTCGATCCGGCCTCGCAGCGCGCGCTCGACCGCATCGGCCACGGCGTGGCGCAGGTGCGCGCGGAGGTGGAATGAAATCGCCGCGCGGCCTGCAGGCCAAGTTCCTGTCGATCATGGGCCTGGCCCTGCTGGTGGTGGCGGTGCTGATCACCCTGCTGCTGCTGCGCCAGGAGCGGATCCAGAGCGCGGTGGTCGGGGTCAGCCGCGACGCGATGCGCGACAGCTTCGTCGCCAGCCTGCGCCGCCACGGCGAGGGCGAGGTGGCCCAGCTCGCCGGCTCGCTGACCAATCCGCTGTACTACTTCGACCTCGACGCGATCGGCGAACTCGGCCGCGCGGCCATGGCCAACCCCGGCGTGCGCTATGTCGTGGTCTACGACAACGACGGCAACATCGTCCACGACGGCAGCGAGGCGATCCCCAGCTACGGCAAGCGCATGGACGATGCGATGGCGGCGCGGATCGTGGCCTCGCAGCGCCTGCTCGCGCAGTGGGGCGAGAACAACTTCGACGTGTCCGCGCCGATCAAGATCGGCCAGCAGCGCCTGGGCGGGGTGCGCGTGGGCTACGACCTCAAGGCCATGCGCGCCTACCAGGACAGCGCGCTGGACGAACTGCGCCAGCGCCTGGACGCGCTCGGCCGGCTGCAGTTGCTGTGGGTGGGGCTGCTGAGCCTGGGCCTGCTGGCGCTGGGCGCGGCGATGCTGTGGCTGATCCAGCGCTGGCTGGTGCGGCCGATCCGCGAACTGGCCGAAGCCGCGCACGCGATCGAGGACGGCCGCTTCGGCCAGTTCGACGATTCCGACGCGGCCCGCCACAACGACGAAGTCGGCGACCTGATGCGCGCCTTCAGCCGCATGAGCCAGTCGCTGGCGCGCCACGACCGCGACATCCGCCGCATGGCCTACACCGACTCGCTGACCGGGCTGGCCAACCGGCTGGCGTTCCGCGAGGCGCTGGACCAGCGCCTGCAGCAGCTCGACGGCGGCCACGGCCAGCTGGCGCTGCTGTTCGCCGACATCGACGACTTCAAGCGGGTCAACGACACCCTCGGCCACGACGCCGGCGACGAGGTGCTGCTGCAGTGCGCGCAGCGCATCGCCGCCACGGTCGAGCGGGTCGGCGGCGACAGCGCGCTGCTGGCGCGCTTCGGCGGCGACGAGTTCGTGATGCTGGTGGAGGGCGGCGGCGAGGCCGGCCGGCCCGGCGCGGCGCGCGAGGCCGCGACCCGCCTGGCCGAGGCGCTGGTGGCCGAGCTCGGCCAGCCGATCGCGGTGCACGAGCGGCAGGTGTTCCTGGGCACGTCCATCGGCGTGACCCTGTATCCCGAGGACGCCGCCGGCGCGACCTCGCTGATGAAGAACGGCGACATCGCCATGTACCAGGCCAAGGTCGCCGGCAAGAACTGCTACCGCTTCTACAGCCGCGCGATGGACCAGGCGGTGGAGCGGCGGGTGCAGCTCGAACACGCGCTGCGCGGCGCCTGGGACCGCGGCGAGCTGAGCCTGGCCTACCAGCCGGTGTACCGGCTCGGCGACGGGGTCATGGTCGGCGCCGAGGCCTTGCTGCGCTGGAAGCATCCCGAGCAGGGCCTGATCGCGCCGTCGGTGTTCATCGACGTGGCCGAGCAGAGCGGGCAGATCGAGACCCTCGGCCCGCAGGTGCTGCGCGCGGCCTGCGAGGACGCGGTGTCGTGGCAGCGCGCGCGTCCGGAGGCTGAGCCGCTGTTCGTCTCGGTCAACGTCTCCCCGCGCCAACTGCGCAACGGCGACCTGCCCAACGTGGTCGCCGCCTGCCTGCAGGAAACCCAGCTGCCGCCGTGGCGGCTGCACCTGGAGCTGACCGAGACCGCGGTGATCGGCGACGAAGTCCACGCCAGCGCCTTGCTGTCGCGTCTGCGCGCGAGCGGGGTCAAGGTCTGGCTGGACGACTTCGGCACCGGCTTCTCCGGCCTGAGCCACCTGCGCCGGGTGCCGGTGGACGGGGTCAAGATCGACCGCAGCTTCATCGCCGACGTGCTGCGCGACCCCGACGACCTCGCCCTGACCACCGCGATCATCGCCATGGCCCACTCGCTGGGCGTGATCGTGGTGGCCGAAGGGGTGGAGAAGGAAGGCCAGTACGCGGTGCTGCGCGAGCGCGGTTGCGACCTGGCGCAAGGGTATTGGCTCGGGCACCCGGTGCCGGCGGCGGAGTTTCTGGCGCAGTTGCCGAAGTAGGCGGGTTGCGCCGTTGGTGTCGGTTCGCGGTCGCGGCTCGCGCCGCTCCTACAGGTAGCCCATGTAGGAGCGGCGCGAGCCGCGACTGCGCAAATCCGACTACGTCGCAAGCTTCCTGCGCGACGTCCTCAGCCCAGCTTGTCCCGAGCCAGCGCGATCCACTCCGTCATCGCCTGCACCAGGCTGCCGGACAGGATCCCGAACACCACCACCGCCGCCGCGCCGGCGGCCCAGGCGATCAGCATCAGCTTGCCGTCGCGTTCGAGCAGGGCGAAGGCGAACAACAGCAGCAGCGCGCCGAACAGGAAGTTGGTGAACGGGATCGGCAGCGACAGCAGCACGCCGACCAGCACCACCAGCAGGCCGGTGCAGGCGCTGGCGGCGCGGTGGTCGAGCAGCGCCGGCAGGCGCGGGCTGACGAAGCGTTCCAGCCGGGTCAGCCACGGCGCCAGCAGGTTGCGGAACCTGGCCAGCGCGCTGCGGTGCGGGCCGCGCCGGGCGATGAAGCCCGGCAGCCACGGCTTGCGCAGGCCGATCAGCAGCTGCAGGCCGACCAGGATCACCAGCGGGCCGCTGATCGCGCCGCCGACGCCCGGGATCGGGATGAAGGCGGGCAGGGTGGAGACGAACAGCAACATGCCGAACGAGCGGTTGCCCAGGCCGTTGAACACGTCGCCGAACTTGACCGCCTCGTCCGGATCGCCGGCGACGATGGCGTCGAGCAACGCGCGGGTGCCGGCCTCGTGCGCGGCGCCCGCGCCGGCGCGGCGGCGCGGGCCGCCGTCGCCGCGACCGGGCGGGTCGCGATCAGCCGCTGGTGGCGTCATCGTCGCCGGATTCCGCGGGCTTGGGCTGCTGCGGCTGCAGCAGCAGTTTGTCGATGCGCGGGCCGTCCAGGTCGATCACCTCGATCCGCCATCCGGTCCAGGCGAAATGCTCGCCCACGTGCGGGATGCGGCCGAAGTGGGCGATGACCATGCCGGCGACGGTGTTGAAGTCGTGCTCGTCCTCGTTCGGCAGGCGTCCGCCGCCGACGACTTCGCGCAACTCCTCGACCGGCAGCGCGCCGTCGACCAGATAGCTGCCGTCCTCGCGCTGCACCACCGGGCCGGGCTGGTCGTCGGAGTCGGCGTTCTGGACCCGGCCGATCACCGCGCCCATCAGGTCGTTGACCGTGATCAGGCCGGTGACGTCGCCGTATTCGTCCACCACCAGCGCCAGCGACTGCTGTTCCTCGCGGAAGATCTCCAGCAGCTTCAGCGCGTGGGTGGATTCGGACACGAACAGCGCTTCCTTGAGCTGGCCGAACAGGTCCGGCACCTGGCCCTGGACCAGCTCGGCCAACAGCGACTTGGCCTCGAGCACGCCGAGCACGTCCTGGTCGCTGCCGCGGTAGACCGGGAAGCGCGAGAACGGCGACTCGCGCATGATCGCCAGGTTCTCCTCCAGCGAGGCGGCGGCGTCGAGCCAGGCGATACGCGTGCGCGGCGTCATCAGGTTGTCGGCGGTGCGGTCGCCGAGGCTGAGCACGCGGTTGACCATCTTGCGTTCGTCGGCGTCGATCACGCCCTGCTCGTGGCTTTCGCTGACCAGCAGGCGGATCTCCTCTTCGCTGATCTCGCTGCGCGCGTCGTCCTTGATTCCGAGCAGGCGCAGGACGAAGCGGTTGATGGTGCCGAGCACGAACACCGCCGGCTTGGCCGCGCGGGCCAGGCCGTTGAGCACGATCGCCACCGAACTGGCGATGCGCTCGGGGTTGGTCAGGGCCAGGCGCTTGGGCACCAACTCGCCGAAGATCACCTGCGCCGATGCGATCAGCACCACCGCGGTGCCGATGCCCAGGGTGTGGGCGTAGCGGGTGGCGTCGCCGGGCAGCAGGAAGTCGAACCAGCCGGCGATGATCAGGCCGATCGACTCGCCGCCGAACAGGCCGGTCAGGATGCCGATCAGGGTGATGCCGATCTGCACGGTCGACAGCAGGTTGTCCGGCTGCTCGGCCAGCGCCAGCGCGGTGCGCGCGCCCTGGCTGGTCTCGGCCATCTGCTTGAGCCGCAGCTTGCGCGAGGTCATCAGCGCCATCTCCGACATCGCGAAGAACGCGTTGACGACGATCAGGGCCACGACGATCAGAAGTTCCAGCATCGGCAGCGCCTCCTGTGGCCGGTGGATTCACGGAAGGGGGCGGGGTGGTACGGGGGGGCCGACAGGGCGCGGCCGGGCGGCGGTTTTGGGTCGTCGTCCATGGTGTGGTGCGTGGGAAGGAAGGGTCGCCGCGGCCGGCGCACGGGGCGCGGGACAGGGCGGGGCCGATCTTAGCAGGCCCGCGCGGCGCCCCTTCGTGAAAGACGGGCCGGCGCGCGGAACCGCCAACTCGGTGCGCATCCGTACTCTTCTGGGGGCGCCCGGATGGCCCGTCAAGGTGGGCGGGCCGTCTTCAAAGCGTCATAATCGCGCCCGCACGCCCCGTTCCGGTCCCCGGCGCGGCGGCGCGCGGCACCGGCCGGGCCGGTCGCCGACCCCCATTCGAACCCGCCGGACGGCCTCGCCGCGACCGGCCCAGAGGCTCCCCGCATGTTCTCCCTGCAGACGATTTTCGGCCAAGGCAACCAGTTCTATACCCTGCTGGAGGAGGCGGCCGTCGCCGCCCACGACGCGACCAAGGCGCTGCACGAGATGCTCAAGGCCGCCGACCGCCAGCCGGCGCTGGACGCGTTCAAGCTGGCCCGCCAGCGCGAGCGCGAGACCTCCGACAAGATCAGCCAGGAGTTGGTCGACAGCTTCATCACCCCGATCGAGCGCGAGGACATCGAGGCGCTGTCCTCGGCGCTGTACAAGATCCCCAAGCAGGTGGAGAAGTTCGCCGACCGCTACTCGCTGGCCACCCGCCACCTGGAGCACATCGACTTCGCCCCGCGCGCGGCGATGCTGGAACAGGCCGCCAGCGTGGTGGTGAAGATGGTCCACCAGCTGCGCCACCTGAAGCTGGAGCCGATGAAGGCGCTCAACGACCAACTGCGCGCGCTGGAGAACGAGGCCGACCGGCTGATGCTGGAGCTGTACCGCGACATCTATTCCGGCCAGCTCGACAACCTGCAGATGTTCCTGCTCAAGGAGTTCTTCGAGATCCTGGAAAAGGCGATCGACCGCTGCCGCGAGGCCGGCGTGGTCGCTTACCAGATCGTCCTGAAAAACTCCTGAGGCGCGCGCGATGCTTACGCTCGTCCTGGTGGTGATCCTGGCCGCGTTGATCTTCGAATACGTCAACGGCTTCCACGACACCGCCAATTCCATCGCCACGGTGGTGGCGACCAAGGTGCTCTCGCCGATGCAGGCGGTGATGCTGGCGGCCTCGACCAACCTGGTCGGCGCGTTGTGGGGCACCGCGGTGGCCAAGACCATCGCCTCGGGCCTGATCGACGCCGGCGTGGTCGAAGTCGGCTCGCAGCTGCTGCTGTGCGCGCTGCTCGGCGGCATCATCTGGAACCTGATCACCTGGTGGCTGGGGCTGCCGTCCTCGTCCTCGCACGCGCTGATCGGCGGCCTGTGCGGCGCGGCGATCGCCGCGGCCTCCAACAACTGGCACGCGGTGGTGTGGTCGCATCCGGCCGAACCGATCTGGAAGAGCGCCGGCGTGCTGTGGAAGGTGGTCGTGCCGATGTTCACCTCGCCGCTGCTCGGCTTCGCCGCCGGCTTCCTGGTCATGGGCGTGCTGTTCGCGGTCATCTCCGCGATGGCCGCCAGCGGCGGCGTGCTGCGGCGGATCGCGCGGCCGCGCTGGGTCAACGGGTTCTTCGGCAAGGCACAGCTGCTCAGCGCCGCCGGCATGGGCTTCGCCCACGGCATGAACGACGCGCAGAAGACCATGGGCATCATCGCCCTGGCCCTGATCAGCGCGCAGCAGGCCGGCACCCTCGACAACCTGCCGGCGTGGCTGGCGTTCCTGCACCCCTCGCCGGGCGCGATCGCCAACAACGACATCGACACCTGGATCAAGCTGACCTGCGCGGTGGTGATGGCGGCCGGCACCGCCGCCGGCGGCTGGCGCATCATCAAGACCCTCGGCCACAAGCTGGTCAAGCTGCACCCGATCCACGGCTTCGCCGCCGAGACCAGCGCCGCCTCGGTGATCATGGCCGCGTCCTCGCTGGGCATCCCGGTCTCGACCACCCACAACATCTCCGCCGCGATCATGGGCGTGGGCACGGCCAAGCGCTTCAACTCGATCAAGTGGACCGTGGTGGAGAAGATGATCTGGGCGTGGATCCTGACGATCCCGGCGGCCGGCGGCATCGCTTATGGCCTGTTCGAGGCGATGCGGTTCTTCGGCTGGATCTGAGGTCCGGCGCCAGCGACGGATACGAAAAAGGCCCGCGGATGCGGGCCTTTTTTTCGCCTGGGCAGCGGGTTGCGTCGCCGTTGCGGTGTCGCGGTCGCGGCTTGCGCCGCTCCTACAGGCAGCCCATGCGGCGTCCGCAGCCCCTGTAGGAGCGGCGCGAGCCGCGACCGCGAAAACTCAACTACGACGAAACCGCCCTTCGCGTGGAATCAGAGCAAATCGCCGTTCGCCGACAGCACCCGCTCCATGCTGTCGCCGACGCCGCCGATCTCCAGCACCAGGCGCTGCACTTCGGCCGCGTCCAGGGTTTCCAGCGGACGGTTCTCGCACAGCTGCAGGTAGGGCACGCCGTCGAGGTTGCCGATGGCGAGGTAGCCGACGTGGCTTTCCCAGTTGAACGCCAGCGCGCGGCGCGCGTCCAGGCCGGTGGTCGGGGCGATCGCGGTGCTCACCCGCAGGAACGCGCGGCCGTCGTCGTCCTCTTGTTCGGACAGGAATATCGACTGGTGGCGGGTGCCTTGTTCGAGCGAGAGCTCGACGCAGATCACGCTGTCGTGGACGGACAGGCGGAATCCGGCCTGGGTCAAATGCTTGTGGATACGGTCGAACTGCATGGGGGCGACTCCTGCGCGCAACAGGGCATATGCTACCGCGATGGACAGCGAAACTGCCGCCAAACGCATTTACGCCGCGATCCGCGCGATTCCCCGCGGCGAAGTCGCCGGCTACGGCGAGGTCGCGCGCCGCGCCGGCCTGCCGGGACGCGCCCGCCTGGTCGCGCGCCTGCTCGGCGAGAACGAGGACGCCAAGCTGCCCTGGCACCGGGTCCTGCGCTCGGACGGCCGCATCGCCTTCCCCGACGGTTCCAAGGGCTGGCGCGAACAATCCCAACGCCTGCGCGCGGAAGGCGTGAAGGTCGAGAACGGGCGGGTGCGCGGCCAGCGCGCGGCGGCGAGCGTGGACGAGCAGATCTGGGGGCCGGGCGACTGAACCGGCGCGGTGCGGACGGGCCGCGTCGGCGCGGTCGCGGCGACCGCGACCGCCGCCGCATTCCGATCTGAACGAGCGGCGCGGCCTGCACGCCGCGCTCACCTCCGCGGCGGCCGGGCGCGGCTACCATAGCGCCCGATCCGAGGAGTCGCGATGGTTTCCAGGCTTTTTTCCAGCATCCCGTCGGTCACGCGCAAGCTGCTGATCGCCAACGTGGCCGTTTTCCTGTTGCAGTCCATCGCCGGCGCGAGCGAGGCCACGCGCGCCTGGCCGCTGTGGTTCGAACTGTGGCCGTGGGTGCCGGCGCCGTACGAGGTCGACGGGCCGGGCTTCATGCCGTGGCAGTTGATCACCTCCGGCTTCATGCACGGCGGGCTCGGCCACCTGGTGTTCAACATGCTCGCGCTGGTGATGTTCGGCTCGTCGATCGAGCACGAATGGGGCGCGCGCCGCTACACGATCTATTACGTCGTCTGCCTGCTCGGCTCGGCCTTGCTGCAGCTGGCGGCGGCCACCTATGCCATCTACCAGGGCCAGTTGGTGCTGACCCTGGGCGCGTCGGGCGCGATCTACGGCCTGCTGCTGGCCTACGGGGTGATGTTCCCGAACCGCAAGGTGACCTTGCTGCCGTTCCCGATCGTGCTCAAGGCGCGCACGCTGGTGATCGTGTACGTGGTCGCGTCGCTGTTCTACGGCGTGTTCACCACCGGCACCGGCGTGGCCCACTTCGCCCACCTCGGCGGCATGGTGGTGGGCTGGCTGTTGATCCGCTGGTGGCGCTCGCACCCGCCGCGCGGCGGCAGCGGCGGCCCGCGCCGCGACCCGCGCGCCGAAGCGCTGCGCGCGCGGCGCAAGGCGTCGAAGCTGCGCGCCGTCAAGTAACCCGCGGCAGTTTCCCTGTAGGAGCGACGCGAGTCGCGACCGCGACAACCCACCTACGCCGCAACTTGCGCGATGGTTGCGTTGTCGCGGTCGCGGCTCGCGCCGCTCCTACATAAAAGCGTCGCTCAGAAACCGGGGCGCAACCGCACCTGTTCCAGTTCCTTCTTGACCGAGCGCCAGAACAGCGTCGGCGCGACCCAGGTGTAGGCGCAGAACGCCAGCCAGGCGTACGAGATCGGGCCGACCCATTGCGCCAGGCCTTGCTGCGGCAGCGCGATCAGGGCGATGCGGTAGAGCAGGAACATGCCCAGCAGCAGCAACACCATGCGCGTGCGCGAGCCGGCGCTGAGGAAGCTCTGCAGGCGCCACCACAGCCCCAGCAGCGGGCTGCGCCGCGCCTTCACCGCGGCCATCAGGGTCAGCGCGTCGGCGTCGGTGGGGTCGATCTGCAAGGCCCAGGCGGCGTGCTCGCGGGCGCTGTCGGCGCGGCCGCGGGCGAGTTCGCAGTGGCCGAGCACGCACAGCGCGTCGAGGTGTTCGGGATGGCCGGCGAGCACGTCGCGCGCCAGCCGCTCGGCTTGCGCGCGGTCGCCGCGGCGCAGTTCCAGCCAGGCCAGCAGGGCGGGGTAGTCGGGATCGTCGGGGTCGAGCGCGCAGGCCCGGCGCGCGTGTTCCAGCGCCTGCGCGTCGCGGCCCCAGGCGCGGTAGAGGCGGGCGAAGGCGTCGGCCACCGGCGCCGCCTCCGGCGAGCGTTCGCGCGCCGCCTGCAGGTGCGCTTCGGCGTCGGCGAAGCGGCGCTGCGCGGTCGCCGCGCTGGCCGCGGCCAGGTGCGCGAACGCCGATTCGGGCGTCAGCTCCAGCGCGCGCTGCGCTTCCAGCGCGGCCGCGTGCAGACGCTTGCGCTTGACCAGGCACAGCGCCAGGAACGCGTGCGCGTCGCTGTGGTCGGGGTCCTCGCCGAGCAGGCGCAGCAGCGCGTCGATGGCCGAGTCGATCTGGCCGTGCGCGTAGTAGCGCTCGGCCATGCGGTACAGCGCGTCGGGGCTGTAGGCGCTCATTGCAGCGCCGCCCGCAGCAGCGGCGGCAGCGCCGACAGGTCGAGCGCGCCGCGTCCGACCACGGCCAGCAGGATCGTCAGCGGCATGCCGTTGCGCGGCTCGCCGCCGTAGTGCTCCCAGATGTCGAAGGTGCGTTGCTGCATCAGGTACAGCGCGTAGGCCACCGTAACCTTGAGCAGCAGCACCGACAGCAGCGCGTACGGCGCCGCCGCCGGGCTCAGCCAGCCCGCGCCGACCGCGACGGTCACCGCGATCACCAGCGCCGGCGCGCCGAGCAGGCTGAGCGCGACGCAGCTCCATTCGCGCGTGCGCGTCGGGCTGCCGAGCGCGGCGGAATTGAACGCGAACCAGGCCAGGCCGAAGCCGCCGCCGGCCAGCATCAGGGTCAGCAGCGGCCACAGCGGATCGGTGGCGTAGCGGCTCAGGCCCGACGGCAAGGGTTCGTCGGGCAGGCGGTACAGGGCGCGTTCGGCCATCAGCCGGCTCCGTGGCGTTTGAGGAAGTCCAGCACCTCGTCGTACTGGCCGCCCTGGTTGGCGTAGCGCGCGTGGTTGCGCGCGGTGGTCAGCCATTCCAGCGTGGTCGCGCGGGTGTCCTTGAGCGCGGTGCGCAGGTGCTGCATGGTCAGCGGCGCCTCGCGGCCCTGCTCGATCGATTCCTCGATGGCTTCGTCGACCGCGGTCTCCACCAGGTGGCCCAGGTCGGCGCCGGAGTAGCCCGAGGTCAGCCGCGCCAGTTCGCCGGCGTCGAGGCCGTCGGCCTGCGGCCGCTCGCGCAGCAGCAGTTGCAGGATCGTGCGCCGCGCCGGTTCGTCCGGCGGCGGCACGAACAGCACCCGGTCGAAGCGGCCGGGGCGGCGGAACGCGGCGTCGACCGCCCACGGCACGTTGGTCGCGCCGAGGATCAGCACGCCGCTGTTGTTCTGGGCGAAGCCGTCGAGTTCGGTCAGGAACTGGCTGACCAGCTTGGCCGCGCCGGCCTCGCGCGAGTGCTGGCGCTTGCCGCCGATGGCCTCGACCTCGTCGAAGAACACCACCGCCGGCGCCTGCCGCCGCGCGGTCTCGAAGATCGCGTGCAGCTTGCGCTCGGATTCGCCGATGTACATGTCCAGCACGTCGGTGATGGCGACGTTGAAGAAGCGCGCGCCGCATTCGCCGGCGGTGGCGCGGGCGAGCAGGGTCTTGCCGCAGCCGGGCGGGCCGTACATCAGGATGCCGCCGCCGGAGCGGCGCTTGAAGCGCTCGAACAGCGAGGGTTTCAGGAACGGGGTGACGATGCGGCGGCGGATCTGCTGCTTGACCTCGTCCAGCCCGCCGACCTGCGCGAAGTCGATGCGCGCCTGCGCCGGCTGCAGCAGCCGCACTACGTCGTCGGCGTCGGTGTCGGCGTTGGCGATGCTGGTCTGCGCGCCGGGTCCGGGGCTGGGCCGGCGCGCGGCGGCGAACGAGACCACCTTGCCGCTGAGTTCCGAGGCCAGCGCCGCGTCTTCCAGCGCCGGGTTCAGCGCGAGCGCGCGCTGGTACAGCGCGCGGGCCTCGTCGCGCGCGCCTTCGCCGAGCTTCAGCCGCGCCTGCGCGTACAGCGCGGCGGCCGAGTCTGGCGCGGCGACCGCGAGCGCGCGTTCGTCGTCGCCGGCGCGCAGCAGCAGGGCCAGCGCGGCGTCGCGCTGGGCCGGATCGGCGAGAAGGGCCGGGCCGGACAGGTCCAGCGCGCGGCCCAGCGCCGCCGCGTCGGCGGCGGCCAGGCAGGCGTCGACCACCAGCCGGGCCAGCGCCGGATTGTCGGGGCCGGCGGCGAGCGCGGCGAGCAGGCCGGCGGTGGGATCATTCGGTGGCGTATCGGGCATGGCGACATCCGGGCCGCGGCGAGGCGGGTTGATGGAGCAGGGGAGCGATAGGGTAACCAACCGCCGCGCGCAGCGGCGACGGCGCGCGAGCGCTGCGCCGCTCACGATCCTAACGCGACCGCAGTTGCGGTTTCGCGCGGCCCGCGCCTACAGTGCGCGCTGTGGCCGCGGCACCCGCGCGCGGCCGACCCCTTACCGATTCCACGCCCGCCCGCCGCGCCGGCAACGCCGCCGCGCGCGCGCCGCCAAGGACCCAGGCCGCTCCCGCCATGACTTCCAGTTCCGAAGCCTCCGCCGCGCACCACGCCGCGGCCCGCGTCCGCGATGCCGTGCATGCGGCCACCACCGGCCTGATCGAGCGCGAGCAACTGGCCGAATTGATCGTGCTGGCGGCGGTCGCGCAGGAGCATCTGCTGATCCTCGGCCCGCCCGGCACCGCCAAGAGCGCGGTGGTGCGGCGGGTCGCCGCGGCGCTGGGCGGGCGCTACTTCGAGTACCTGCTGGGCCGCTTCACCGAGCCGTCGGAACTGTTCGGCCCGGTCGACCTGCGCCGGCTGCGCGAGGGCGTGGTCGAGACCGACGTCAGCGGCATGCTGCCGGAGGCCGAAGTCGCCTTCCTCGACGAAGTGTTCCTCGGCTCGACCGCGATCCTCAACACCTTGCTGGGCGTGCTCAACGAGCGCCGCTTCCGCCGCGGCCACACCCAGATCGCGTGCCCGCTGCGGGTCTGCGTCGGCGCGTCCAACGCACTGCCCGACGACGAGTCGCTGGCCGCCTTCGCCGACCGCTTCCTGCTGCACCTGTTCGTCGAGCCGGTGCCGGACCACCAGCTCGAAGCCCTGCTGGCCGGCGGCTGGCAGGCCGAGCGCCTGGCCCTGTCGCACCAGGCCGAACTGAGCGACATCGACGAACTCAGCCGGCGGGTGCCGGCGGTGGCGATGGAGCGCGCGCGCGGCGCGCTGGCCGATGCGATCCGCAAGCTGCGCGGCGCCGGTCTGAGCCTGTCGGACCGGCGCATCGTCAAGGCCCAGCGCCTGATCGCCGCGGCCGCGGTGCTGGCCGGGCGCGACCACGCCACCGAAGCCGACCTGTGGCCGCTGTTCTACGTGCTGCCCACGCGCGAGGCGCAGGTGGCGGCGCAGGACGTGCTGCGCGATTCGCTCGCCGCCGCGGCCAACCCGACCCTGCGCGCGGCGGTCGAGCATGCCGCGCTGCAGCCGGTGTCGCGGGTCGCGCGCCTGCTCGAAGCCGCGCGCGCTTGCCTGGCCGGCCCCGCCGATGCGCCCGGCGCGGTCACGATCGCCGAGGCCTTGCTGCGCGAGATCGACGCCAACTTCGACGCCGACGCGCTGCCGGCCGAACTGGCCGGCGAACGCGCGCGCCTGGCCGAGCGGGTGTCGGCGGCGGCATGAAGTGGTCGTGGGGCCCGGAGCCGGAACCGCCGCCGCCGCAGGGCGCGGCCGGCGTCGGCCGCGCCGTCTCGCGCGCGCTGCTGGCCGCGGTGCAGGCGCTGGAGCCGGCGCGGCGCGGCGCGCTCGCGCTGAGCGCCAATGCCGACGTGCTGGTCGCGACCGGCCCGGCCGAGGCGCTGCCGTGGTGCGAGGGCGTGCTCTACATCGCCCCGCGCGAACCCGCGCCGGCGCTGTGGCTGCCGACCACGCAACGCCCGCAGTTGCCGCTGGACCTGCTGCAGCGCGCGCTGGCGCGGCGGCATCGGCAATCGCCGCTGCTGATGCTGCGCGAGCCGGCGCAACTGGTGCCGCTGCACCGCGCGCTGCCGGCCAGCGACGAACTGATCGCGCAGATCCGCGCGCGCTGGCAGGACTGAGCGCATGCGCCTGCCCGCGACCCTGGCGCCCTGGCGGCCCTGGCTGGATTGGTTCGATCCGGACCTGGCCGGCGCGCTCGGCGAACTGTTGCTGCGCCTGCATCCGCTGCTGGGCGCGTTCCGCCTGCGCGCGCAGCGCGGCGAACTGGAACCCGAAGGCATCGACGACCTGCGCCGGCGCGGCAGTTACGAGCGCCTGCTGCTGAGCGAGTGGGCGCTGGCCGACGCCGCGCCGGAAGAATTCGACCGCCGCGCCGCCGGCGGCGAGCACCTGTTCCTGAGCCCGAAGCTGGTCGCGCGCCAGGCCGACGCGCTGACCGTGGCGGTGTTCGACAGCGGCCCGGCCCAGCTCGGCGCGCCGCGGCTGCTGCACCTGGCCTTGTGGATCCTGCTGGCGCAGCGCGCGCAGGCGGCGCGGGCGCGGTTCGCGTGGGGCGTGCTCGGCGTTCCCGGCGAACTGCACGAAGCCGATTCGGCGCAGCGCCTGCGCGAACTGCTGGATGCGCGCGCATGGCGGTTCCGCGCCGACGCCGGCCATGCCGGCTCGGCGCAGGCGCGCGCGGCGCTGGAACGACAATGGGCGCAGCACCTGGACGCGCTGGAGCCGAGCCCGGGCGAGCGCTGGTCGATCGGCGCGCCGGGGCCGGGCCACGGGCTCGGCCATCGGGTCGGCATCGGCGCGGCGGAGGCGGGCGAACTGGCGGTGACGGTGAGCGCGGCGCGGGCGCGGCGCGAGGCGAGGCTGGCCTTGCCCGATCCCGCGCGCGCGACGCGCTTGCTGCGCGGGCAGTTCGTGCTGGCGCGCGCGTCCGCGCTGGCGCCGGCGATCGAGCATGACGGCCCGGTGCGGATCGTGCGCTTGCCGCAGCGGATCTCGCTCAAGCAGCCGCCGCTGTTCTCGGCCGACGGCCACGACGTGGCGGTGCCGCTGCTCGACGACGCCGCGGCCTATGTGCAGCGCCTGAGCGGCAAGCGCCGGCTCGGCGCGCCGAGCCTGGTGCGCTGGGGCTCGGCGCGCTCGTTGCTGGCGGCGACGATCCACAAGCACCAGTTCGGCGGCGCGGTGCCGAGCGCGGCGGGGTTGGTGTTTTGGTCGCTGAGCGGCTTCAGCCACGGCGACCGTCCCGACGAACTCAACAGCGCGCCCGGCCAGGGCCGCTGGCTGCCGCTGGCGCGGGTGCAGCCCGAGCGCCAGGCCCACGACGCCTCGCCGCCGGCGGAACTGCTGATGCTGGCCGGCGGCAAGCTGTGGCGCTGGCGCCAGGAGCCGAACGCCGCGCGCGCGGCCAGTTTCGGCAACGGGCCGTACTCGGAGAACGTGCTGGCGTTCGTGCCGATGAACGGCGCCTGGGCCGACTACCTGCGCGTGCGCGAGAACGAACTGCAGGTCTGCTGCACCCGCGCCGGATTCGGCGGGCAGGTGCTGGCCAAGGCCGAATGCGCGGGCACGCCGGTGTCGGGCTGGCTGCACGCCGAGCGCGTCGACCGTCGCTACCTGCGCACCGCCGCGGTGGAGTTGCGCATCGGCGGCCACGGCGGCGATCGCGCCGGCCTGTGGCGCGTGCTGCAGTGGCTGGACCAGGACAAGACCGCCGATTTCGAGATCATCCTGCCGAGCGAGTGGAAGGTGATCGGGGTCGACGCCGCGCCCGAAGGCGCGGCCGCGTTGATCGCGATCAACCCCGACCGCACCGCGCTGCTGGCGATCGGCGAGAAAGAACGCCGCACCCTGTACCAATCGGCGACCCGGCTCAGCGTCGGCAGCGTCGCCGGCGGCGGCGAGACCATCGCCCTGGTCGACCTCGACGGCCGTCTGGTGGTGTTGCACGAACGCGGCGCCGGCACCACGATCTACGCCGGGGGGAGCGCAGATGAGTGACACGCAGGGCGCGCAGGTGCGGTATCCGGTGTGGCGCGGCCAGCAGGCCGTGGCCGGCCTGTGGCTGCCGGCGGACCTGCTCGGCGCGCAGCAGCGCGGCGAGCGCCTGTTGCGCTGGTGGGCGCCGGGCTGCCGCGCCTGGCGCTTCGACCGCGGCCCGGCCCGCGGCGACCTGCTGCGCTTCGAGGCCGAACGCTCGCTGCATTGCGACGCCGCCGGCGGCACGCCGCTGTGCCGGATCGGCGCGCACGGGCTCTACGCCGGCCCGCTGACCGCGCGCGAACGCGAAGGCCTGGCGCCGGCCGACGTGCGCCTGGTGTTGGGCGGACACTTGCTGGCGCTGGATCTGGCCGACGGCGAGGCGCTGGATCCGTCGCTGGCGATCGAACTCGACGACTACGCCCTGCACGACACCTTCGCCTGCGACCGCGCGCTGCCCAAGTTGCAGCCGGACAAGATCGCCGGCAAGGCGGTGCGCGAACTGCTCGGCGAACGCATCGCGCCGCCGAGCGAGGAGCGCCAGCGCTTCCTGCGCGCGCTGGGCCGCAACCGCGACGACGCCGGCGACGGCACGCCGGGGCTGATGGAACGCGCGACCGGCGTGCGCGACGGCGCCGCGGCGTGGCTGTTGCGCCGGTTTCCCGGGCTGGGCGTCGGCTTCGGCGGCGGCGGTGTTGGCGGTGGATTCGGATTCGAATTCGGCGGCGGCGCCGATGCGGCGCCGTCCGCTTCCGCCGGCGGCATCGCCGCGCGCCGCCGCCGCGCGCTGCCGCAGCGCTGGCGCGCCGCGCTCGCGCGCATGGCCGCGGCCAGCGGTGCGGCGCGCCTGATCGGCCTGCGCCAGGGCGCGTACCTGCGCCGGCTGCTGGAACAGTTCGACCATGGCGACACGCTGGAAGCCTTGCGCCATGCCCTGCCGATCGACGGCGACAGCGCCGATTCGCTCGGCCAGTCCTTCGGCACGCCCGGCCGCCGCGACGACTTCAGCCTGAGCACGCAGCGCAGCGCCGGCTCGAGCATCGGCGCCGGCGACGACATCCGCGAGCTGCTGCGCCAGCGCTACCGCCGCGCGTTCGAGCGGCTCGACGGCGCGGGCAAGATCGACGAAGCGGTGTTCGTGCTGGCCGAACTGCTCAACGCGCGCCAGGAAGCGCTGGATTACCTGGTCAAGCACGGACGCGCGGCGCAGGCGGCGGAGCTGGCGCTGGGCTGGGACATGCCGGCCGACGCCATCATCCGCCTGCTGATGCTGGCCGGCGATCCCGAACGCGCGGTGCTGGTGGCGCGCCGCGACAACGCCTTCGCCACGGCGCTGGCGCTGCTGGAAGGCGGGTCCGGGCACCGCGCGCAGGCGCGCGGCCTGCGCCGCGAATGGGGCCGCGCGCTGGCCGCGCAAGGGCGCTGGCTGGAAGCGGTGGAAGCGGTATGGCCGGACCCGGATTCGCGCGAACAGGCCGGGCGCTGGCTGCAGACCGCCGAGGCCGGCGGCGCCGAACTGTCGGCGCGCGCGCTGGTGCGCCGCGCCGCGCTGCTGCCCGACACCTTGCAGCACTACGCCGGGCGCGTCGCCGAACTGGCCGACCCGGACGCGCCGGCCGCGCCGCGCGAAGCGCTCGGCCTGGCCCTGGCGACGATCGCGCACGCCCAGCGCAACGACGCGCTGGCGCGGATGGCCGCGCGCGCGTTGCCGGCGCTGGCGGCCGATCGCGCCAGCGGCGCCAACGCGCTCGAACGCGCCCAGCTCGACCGCATCCGCATGCTCGCCGCCGATCCCTGGCTCGACGCCGACCTGCCCGCGTGGGGCGTGCCGCCGGCGCCGCCGGCGCTGCCGCTGTGGGAACGGCGCGCGACGCTGCAGGCGAGCATGCACGCCGACCCCGGCCTGCAGGCGCCGCTGGACCTGGCCGCGCTCGGCGAAGGCCGCTGGCTGGCCGCGTTCGGCGAGGCCGGCGCGGCGATGTTCGATGCCGCCGGGCGCTGCCTCAGGCGCTACGCGGTGCCCGCGCACCGGCTGGTGATCGGCGACAGCGGCGAGGTCGCGCTGGCGCTGGCGCGGCGCGAATCGGTCTGGCGCATCGCCCGGCTCGACCTGACCGGACACCGCATCGAAGACCTCGGCGCGTTGCCGCTGCAGTTCTTCGCCGACCGCTTCGACGGCGTCGCCTGGGCGGCGGTGTCGGGCCAGCGCATCGTCGCCTTCGACGCCGGCCCGGTCGGCGAGGGCGGACGGCCGCTGCAGGTGCTGTGGAGCGTCGGCGACCTCGGCGGCGACATCGTCCAGGCGCGGTTCCTGCGCCACGACGAACTGTTCCTGGTCGCCGGCCGCGGCGCCACCACGGTCTGGCACTACCGCACCCATCCCAACCGCGCGCTGGTCTCGCGCGAACCGGTCGAAGTGCCGGCGCACGGCTGGATGCTGCTGGACCCGCACAACACCGTCGCCGATCTCGCCACCGGCGCCAACGACGACGGCGGCGTGCGCGTCTCGTTCCGCTTCAACGGCCGCCCCTGCGCGATCGACCTGGAACCGCCGGAGCCGGGCAGCGGCGAGTGCGAAAGCTCGCTGATCCCGCTGGCGCGCGGCTTCCTGGTGCTGCTGCACGGCGCCTACCGGATGCGCGCCTACCTGATCCGCCGCGGCAACGACGAACTCGCGCGCTGCGTGGCGCGGATCGACTGGCCGCAGGCGCGGCTGCGCGCGCGCGAGCAGTCCGACCGGCTGGTGCTGTTCGACGACGAGGGCCGGGCGATGGCGATCGCGACGGAGACCTCGCAGGTGCGCAGCGCGCGGCTGGGGTGAGGTTGCGCAGTCCCGTGTAGGCGCGGCGCGAGCCGCGAACGCGCCAAAGCACTGCGCCGAACGCTGCGTCGTGGCTACATCGTCGCGGTCGCGGCTCGCTGCGCTCCTACAAAAACCTTCGCGTGGCGCGGGCTGCGCGCTGCGCCGGTTGGCCGGGCTTCGGCAATGGCGCTTGCGCGAATCTTTGCGGTTGCTCGCGGCTCGCGCCGCGGCTGCGGGAGGCGGCGCGACATCGGCGCCGTCGGAGGCCGCCGCAAAGAAAAAGCCCGGCAGGCGCCGGGCTTTTTCATCGCTCATGCCTGGATGCCGCGATCAGGGAAAAACCTTGATCTGCTGGTCGGCCTTGCGCGTCATCGCGGTGCCGGCCTTGCAGGCGTAAGCCTCGGCGAACGCGGGCAGGTTCGACAGCGGCAGGTTGGTGCGCCACTGGCCGGGGGCGTGGATGCCCGAGGCTGCGCGCTGCGCCGCCGCTTCCGGACTCAGCTGCTGCGCCCACACGCCGGCCCAGGCCTTGAAGAAGGACTGGTTGGCGTCCTTGTTCGCGGCCGGCTGGGCGGCGCGGTACGCGCTCCAGGCCAGTTCGACGCCGGCCTGGTCGGCGACGGCGACGTCGCGCACCTGGTTGCCGTTGACCTTGACCGAGCCCAGGCCCGGCCAGGATTCGGCGCTGTACTGCGCGGCCACGCGCGCGGCGAGCGCGTCCCAGGCCGAGACTTCGGCCGGGGTCCACCAGTCGCGCACTTCCTGCTTGGCGTTGACGTAGCGGCCGCGGCTGTCGAAGCCGTGGGTCAGCTCGGCGCCGACCAGGGCGCCGAAGGAGCCGTACTGCGCGGACTCCGGGCGGCTCATGTCGAGCACCGGCGCCTGCAGCATCGCCGCGGTCACGATCAGCCGGTTCTGGGCGATGTCGTAGGCCAGCGACGGCTCCTGCGGCAGCACGTCCCAGCGGCGGTCGGCGTTGCCGCGGCCGATCCGCTTCATTTCCTCGCGGTGGCGCCAGGTCGAGGCGACCAGCATGTTGCTGCCGAAGCTGCCGCGGCCCATCGGCTGCACGGTGTAGTCGAGGTCGCGCTTGGGCGTGCCGATCTCGATCTTGAGCTTGCCCAGCTTGGCCCGCGCCTCGTTCTTGACCGCCTCGCCGAAGCGGGTGTCGGCGTCGATGGCCTTGCCCAGCGCGTCGCGCACCTGTTGGGCGATCTGCTCGGCGCGCTGGTCGGTGGCGGCGGGCAGGTAGCGCGCGGCGTACTCGTGGCCGACCATCGGGCCGGCGGCCAGGGTGATCGCGTCGAGCACCGCCTGCGGGCGCGCCGGCTGCTCGCGCTGGCCGCGCAGGATCTTGCCGCGGAAGTCGAACTCGGCGTCGCGGAACGGCTTGGCCAGGTACGGCGCCATCGAGTCGCCGATGCGCCAGCGCAGGTAGGTCTTCCACTGTTCGGGCTTGAGCTGGTCGATCAGCTTGTCCATCTCGGCGAACAGCGCCGGGTTGGCCATCGACACGCTGTCGTCGCTGACGCCCTGGGCCTTGAGGAAATCGCCCAGCTGCAGGCGCTTGTAGGTCTTGCCCAGGGTGTTGGTGGCGACCGGCGCGTAGTTGGCGCGCGGATCGCGCAGGTCGGCCAGCGGCTTGGAGGCGCGGGCCAGGCGGGTTTCCAGGTCGATCACCAACTGCGACTCGGCGGCGAGCTTGTCCTTCGGCGTGCCGGTCAGGGTCAGGATCTTCTGCACGTAGACGTTGTACTGCGCCAGCAGCTGGCGGGTGTCGTTGTCGGTGCGGGTGTAGTAGGCCGGGTCGGGCAGGCCCAGGCCGCCCTGGCTGAAGTAGCCGATGTGGCGTTCCAGGTCCTGCAGGTCGATGTCGGCGCCGAAGTTGAACAGCACCGGGATGCCGACCTGGTGCAGGGCGGCGATCGAGGCCGGGATGTCCTTGGACTTCTTGATCGCGTTGATGCGGCCCAGCAGCGGGGCGATCGGCTGCGAGCCGTCGCGTTCGACCGCGGCCTCGTCCAGGCCGCTGGCCCAGAAGTCGCCGAGCAGCTTCTGCACGTTGCCCTGCGGCGCGGTCATCGCGGTGTTGAGCAGTTCCAGCTGCTGGCGGCGGGCGTTGTTGGCCAGGGTCTCCAGCGCCGAGACCGAGGCGTTGCCGGCCAGCGGGTTGGCGCGCAGCCAGTCGGCGTTGGCGTTGCCGTAGAAGTCGGTGCAGGCGTTGGCGACGGCCGGGGCCTTGGGCTTGGCGGGCGCCTTCTTCTTGGCGGCGTCGGCGGCGGGCGAGGCCAGGCCGGCGATCAGGCTCAGGGCGAGGGCGCAGGCAAGCGGGCGTAGGGTCAGCATCGCGTAGTCCATCCGGAGGATGCGGGAGTTTAACAATCCGGCGTGGGATGGCGGTGAACGGGGTTGCGGTTCGGGGGCGGGGATCGGGGGCCGGGATTCGGGATCGGGCGGAGCGTCCGGGGTCCAGGCAGGACGCCAGCGCGCCCACCGGCCGTCGTCCCCGCGAAGGCGGGGAACCAGGGCGTCGTCGCGACATGACTCTGAAGTCTCTGGATCCCCGCGTTCGCGGGGATGACGTTCTTGACGCGACGTTGCGGCTAGCCGCTGTCGAATCCCGAAACAACGAAGGCCCGGGAATCCCGGGCCTTCGTCGATGCATCGGCTTCGGCGCAGTCATCGCGCCGCCGCGATCACCAGATGATCACCTGCTTGTCGCCTTCGCGCACCATCGGCTGGCCGGGCTTGCACGAGAACGCGGCGGCGAACGACGGCAGGTTCGACGGCGCGCCGATCGCGCGGAAGTTGGCCAGCGCGTGCTCGTCGGTCTGCAGGCGCATCTTCTCCTCGTCCGGGGTGAAGTTGCGGCGCCACACCGTGGCCCAGTTGAGGAAGAAGCGCTGGTCGCGGGTCAGGCCGTCGGTCTTCGGGTCCGGGGTCTCGCCCGCGGCCTTCTTCATCGCGTCGTACGCGGTGGCCAGGCCGCCGAGGTCGGCGATGTTCTCGCCCAGGGTGTGGGTGCCGTTGACCTTCTGCCCGCCGATCGCGGTGTAGCCGTCGAACTGCTTGATCAGCTTGCCGGTCAGGCCCGAGAACGCCTTGGCGTCGGACGGCGCCCACCACACTTCCATGTTGCCGGTCGGGCCGAAGCGCGAACCCTGGTCGTCGTAGCCGTGGGTCATCTCATGGCCGATCACCGCGCCGATGCCGCCGTAGTTGGCCGCATCGTCGGCCTTGGGATCGAAGAACGGCGGCTGCAGGATCGCGGCCGGGAACACGATCTCGTTCTGCAGCGGGTTGTAGTAGGCGTTGACCGTCTGCGGGCTCATGCCCCACTCGGTCTTGTCGACCGGCTTGCCGACCTTGCTCAGGTTCCACTTGTAGTTGAACTGGTTGGCCGCCTTGACGTTGGCGTAGTAGCTGTCGCGGCTGGTCGCCAGGCCGCTCCAGTCGCGCCACTTGTCCGGGTAGCCGATCTTCGGGGTGAAGCTGGCCCACTTCTCCAGCGCCTTCTTCTTGGTGTCGGCGCTCATCCACGACAGGTTCTCGATGCGCACCTTCAGCGCCTGGCGCAGGTTCTCCACCAGCGCCTGCATGCGCTGCTTGGACTCGGCCGGGAACGCGACCTTGACGTACAGCTGGCCCATCGCTTCGCCGGCCTGGCCCTCGACGGTGTCGAGCACGCGCTTCCAGCGGTCCTTCATTTCCTTCTGGCCGCGCAGGGTCTTGGAATAGAAGTTGAAGTTCTCCTGCACGAACGCGTCGGACAGGAACGGCGAGGCGCCGTCGATCGCGTGGAAGCGCAGGTAGGCCTGCCACGCGGCGGCCGGGGTGTCGCCGATCATCTTGCTGACTTCCTGGTGGAAGCCCGGCACCGCCAGCGAGAACATCTTCGGCGTGGCCACGCCCTGCGACTCGAAGAACTTGGTCCAGGAGAAGTTCGGGGTCAGCTCGTCGGCCTTGGCCGGGCTGAGCGGGTTGTAGTAAAGCGACACGTCGCGCGAGAGCTGCTCGCGGGTCTTGGAGGCCTTGGCCAGGCGCGTCTCGAACGCGATCACGTCCTTGGCCTGCTTGGCGGCGTCCTCGGGTTTCGCGCCGCCCAGTTCCAGCACCTTCGCCACGTGCTGTTCGTACGCGGCCAGCTTGTCCTTGAACTTGGCGTCGGTGTAGTACGGCGCGTCCGGCAGGCTCAGGCCGCCCTGCGAGGCGTAGGCGATGTTGTTGGCCGAATCCTTGAAGTCGGCCTCGGCGCCGAAGCCGAACAGCGGATTGTCGCCGGTCGCGGCGGTGTCGCGCAGGTAGGCGGCGATCTTCTCGGGGCTGTCGATGGCGTCGATCTTGGCCAGGTCGGCCTTCAGCGGCTCCAGGCCCTGGGCGTTGATCTTGGCCTCGTCCATGCCGGTGGCCCACAGGTCGCCGACGATCTTCTCCACCCCGGTGGCCTTGGTGTCGGCCGCGGCCTGCTCGGCGAGCTGGTGCTGGACGTCGTTGGAACGCTCGTCGAGCATTTCGAACGCGCCCCAGGAGGTGCGGTCGCCCGGGATCGGGTTGGCGGCGAGCCACTTGCCGTTGGCGTAGCCGGCGAAGTCGACGCAGGCGTCCTTGCTGCTGTCCAGATCGGCGATCTCGAAGCGGTTGACCTTCTGCAGCTTGCCCTCGTCGAGGGTCAGCGCGGCGGGCTCGGCCGGCTTGGCGGCGGCCTGGTCGGCGGCCGGCGCGTTCGCGGCCGGGGCTTCGGTTTTGCCGCCGCAGGCCGCCACGGCGGTGGCGATAGCGACGGACAGCAACAGGACTTGCGGTTTCTTGAGGGTCACAGCGGGCTCCGGCCGTAAGGCGTAGGCGTGAAACGAGGCGGGAATTGTGGCCGATTCTGGGCCGGCGCGGCAGCCGCGCAGCCCGGACACCGGCCGGACGATAGCCCCGCGCGGGTCGCGCGCAGGGTGTCGAAGGTCATGTGTGACGGCTTCGTAATGTTGCGGCAGGGCCGCGAAGACCGGGTGGAAACGAGGGCGAACGCGGGATGTTTAGCCTGTTCATGATTGCGCGAATCCGGCGGTTCCCTGGTTGCCCTCATTCCCGGCCGCTCACCAGATCACCACCTGGCGGTCGCCGTCGCGCACCATCGCCTGTCCGGGCTTGCACGAGAACGCGGCGGCATACGCAGGCAGGTTCGACGGCGCGCCGATCGCGCGCTGGTCGCTGGGGGCGTGCGGGTTGGAGGCGACCAGCACCTTGAGCAGGTCCGGGGTGTAGCGGTCGCGCCAGCTCATCGCATAGCTCATGAAGAAGCGCTGGTCGCGGCTGAAGCCGTCGGTCTTCGGGTCGGGCGTGTCGCCCACGGCCAGGTGCATGGCGTCGTAGGCGGTGGCCAGGCCGCCGAGGTCGGCGATGTTCTCGCCCAGGGTCAGCTTGCCGTTGACCTTCAGCCCCGGCGCCGCCTCGTAGCCGTCGAACTGCTCGATCAGCTTCTGGCTGCGCGCGGCGAAGCCCTTGGCGTCGGCCGGCGTCCACCAGTCGGCGAGGTTGCCGCGGGCGTCGAAGCGCGCGCCCTGGTCGTCGTAGCCGTGGGTCATCTCGTGGCCGATCACCGCGCCGATGCCGCCGTAGTTGATCGCCGCGTCGGCCTTGGGATCGAAGAACGGCGGCTGCAGGATCGCGGCCGGGAACACGATCTCGTTCTGCAGCGGGTTGTAGTAGGCGTTGACCGTCTGCGGGCTCATGTTCCACTCGGTCTTGTCGACCGGCTGGCCGATCTTGCCCAGGCGCCACTTGTAGTTGAATTCGTTGGCGGCCATGACGTTGGCGTAGTAACTGTCGCGGCCGCTGGCCAGGCCGCTCCAGTCGCGCCACTTGTCCGGGTAGCCGATCTTGGGCGTGAAGCTGGCCCACTTCTCCAGCGCCTTCTTCTTGGTGTCGGCGCTCATCCACGACAGGTTCTCGATGCGCGCTTTCAGCGCGGTGCGCAGCTGCTGCACCAGCGCCTGGGTCTGGGCCTTGGCGTCCGGCGGGAACGCGACCTTGACGTAGAGCTGGCCCATCGCCTCGCCGGCCTGGTCGTCGATGCCGCCGAGCACGCGCTTCCAGCGCGCCTTGGGCTCCTTCTGGCCGAGCATGGTCTTGGCGTGGAACTCGAAGCTCTCGGCGACGAAGGCGTCGCCGAGGTAGGGCGAGGCGTTGTCGACGGCGTGGTAGCGCAGGAACGCGCGCCAGGTCGCGGCCGGCACGTCGGCGATCATCTTGCTGACTTCCTGGTGGAAGCCGGGCATGGCCAGCGAGAACGTCTTCGGCGTGGCCACGCCCTGGGCCTGGAAGAATCGGGTCCAGGAGAAGTTCGGCGTCAGCTCGTCGGCCTTGGCCGGGCTGATCGGGTTGTAGTACAGGGCGACGTCGCGCGAGAGCTGCTCGCTCGACAGCGACACCCGCGCCAGCCGGGTCTCGAACTCGAGCACGGCCTTGGCCTGGGTTTGCGCATCCGCGGCGTTGGCGCCGGCGAGTTCCAGCACCTTGGCGATGTGCTTGCCGTAGGCGGCGAGCTTGTCGCGCTTGTCGGCGTCGAAGTAATAGCCGCGGTCGGGCAGGCCGAGCCCGCCCTGCACGGCGTAGGCCAGGTTGACCGCGGAATTCTTGAAGTCGGCTTCCGGCGAGAAGTCGAACAGCACGTTGCGGCCGAGCGCGGCGCTGTCGCGCAGGTAGGCCGACACGCGCTCGGGCGAATCCACCGCGTCGATCGCCGCCAGTTCGTCCTTCAGCGGCGCCAGGCCCTGGGCGTTGATCTTGGCCTCGTCCATGCCGGTGGCCCACAGGTCGCCGATCAGCTTCTCCACGCCGGCGGCCTTGGCGTCGCCGGCGGCCTGCTCGGCGAGTTGGCGCTGGATCGCCAGCGAGCGCTCGGCGAGCACGTCCGACACGCCCCACGACGAGCGGTCGCCGGGGATCGGGTTGGCCGCGAACCACTTGTCGTTGACGTAACCGGTGAGGCTGTCGCAGGCGTTGCGGGCCGGGTCCAGGTCGGTCGCGGCGAACCGCACCGGCTGCGGCAGCTTGGATTCGTCGAGCTTGAGCGCGGCGCCGGCATCGGGCGCGGCGGCGGCCTGCGGCGCGGCGGCCGGCGCGGTCGGTTCGGGCTTGGCGCAGGCGGCCACGGCGGCGGCGAGGGCCAGCGGCAGCAACAGGTGGCGGGGGCGGACGGTCATCGCTGGAACTCCCTGGAGGCATGGAACGGGCGCGGCGAACGCGCGCGACCCGGCGATGATGGACCCGCCGGCGGCCGCGGGAGGGTGTCTTCAGTCACGTGGGGTGGCGGGCGGCTTTGCCCTGGCGGTGGTTTTGCGCGGCCGGCCCCGCGCCTGCGGGGACGGCGTTTGCGGCAGGGCTTCGGCCGCGACGCCTTTCGCGCGGCCGCCGCGATCTGGAACGACAGCGTCGGGGCTCAAGCCCGTCCCGCAAAAGCTGAAGCCTGCGCCCGCCAGCGCACGCGCCGCGCGCGAGCGGGCGAAACCGGCGTGGTAATTTCAGCCCACGCCGCGGCCCATCGCCGCGCGCAGGAGCCGAATCCGATGCGAGTGCATTTCCACGGCGCGGCCGGCGAGGTCACCGGTTCGCTGCATGAAGTCGAAGCCGCCGGCCATCGCCTGTTGCTCGACTGCGGCATGATCCAGGGCAGCCCCGAGGCCGAGCGCCGCAACTTCGACCCGTTCGGCTTCGACGCCGCCGCGCTCGACGCGCTGGTGATCAGCCACGCCCACATCGACCACATCGGCCGGGTGCCGCTGCTGCTCAAGCGCGGTTTCCGCGGCGACATCCACGCCCAGGAAGCCACCGCCGACCTGATGCGGATCATGCTGCTGGATTCGGCGTCCATCGCCGAAAGCGAAGCCGAGCGCGGCAACCGCAGGCGCCGCGCCGGCGAAGCGGAACTGCAGCCGCTGTACACCCGCGAGGACGTGGAAGCGACCATGCGCCGGGTGCGCCCGCTGCGCTACGGCGCGGCCAGCGAAATCCTGCCCGGCGTGCAGCTGACCTTTCGCGAAGCCGGGCACATCCTGGGCTCGTCGGTGGTCGAACTGCGCGCCGACGGCCGCACCCTGGTGTTCTCCGGCGATCTCGGCCCCAAGGGCACGCCGATCCTGCGCGACCCCGAACCCATCGCCGCCGCCGACCTGGTGCTGATGGAATCGACCTACGGCGACCGCCTGCACAAGGACCGCAGCGAAACCATCCTCGAACTCGGCCGCATCCTCGACGCGGCCTGGAACGACGGCGGCAACGTGCTGATCCCCGCGTTCGCGGTCGGCCGCAGCCAGGAGCTGCTGTACTGGTTCGCCAAGTACTGGGACGAGTGGCAGCTCTCGCGCTGGAAGATCTTCCTCGACAGCCCGATGGCGGCGAAAGTGGTCGCCGTCTACGACCGCCACGCCGAACTGTTCGACGAGGACGCGGCCAAGGTGTGGAAGGAAAAACCCAATCCCTTCGAGCTGCCGAACCTGCGCTTCACCGAATCGGCGCAGGACTCGATGGCGATCAACGCGATCGAACGCGGCGCGATCGTCATCGCCGGTTCCGGCATGGCCAACGCCGGCCGCATCCTGCACCACTTCCGCCAGAACCTCGACAAGCCGCAGACCCATGTGGTGTTCGTCGGCTACCAGGCCGAAGGCACGATCGGCCGGCGCCTGGTCGAGGGCGCGCAGTGGGTGCGCATCCACGGCCGCGACATCCGCGCGCGCGCGCAGCGCCACACCATCGGCGGGCTGTCGGCGCACACCGACCAGCACGGCCTGATCGAATGGTACGGCGCGATCGCCGGGCATCCGCCGCTGGCGCTGGTGCACGGCGAGGACAAGGCGCGCGAGGCGCTGGCCGGCGAGATCGGCCAGCGCTACGGCACCCGCGCGGTGCTGGCGCGGCCGGGCCTGGCGTTGGAGGTTTGAACCCAGCCATGAACGATACCCCTGCGAACACGAGCGGTGCCGACGGCATCGACCCGAAGGAGCGCGTCGGCGCGGCGTTCGACGCCAATGCGATGCTGCGCGCGCGCGAGCTGACCTGGCAGGCGCTGGAGCGCATCCGCGCGCAGATCGCGCCGGGCATGCGCGAGTCGCAGGCGCGCGAGCTGGGCCAGCGCACCCTGGTCGAGATGGGCATGGGCCGGATCTGGCATCCGCTGCTGATCCGATTCGGCGCCAACACCCTCAAGACCTTCCGCGAGCGTTCCCAGGACGATCCGGAACTGGGCGCGAACGACATCTACTTCATCGACATGGGCGTGGTCTGGGACGGCCACGAAGGCGATTCGGGCGACACCTTCGTGGTCGGCGACGATGCCGACATGCACGCCTGCGCCGCGGGCGCGCGCATGCTGTTCGACGAAGTGCGCGAGGGCTGGCGCCATGAGGGCTGGCGCGGCGCCGAGTTGTACCGCTACGCCCAGCAGCGCGCGCAGGCGCTGGGTTGGCGGCTCAACCTCGACATCCAGGGCCACCGGGTCAGCGACTTCCCGCATGCGGTGTACCGCGCCGGCGACCTCGGCGAATTCGCCGGCACGCCAGCGCCGGGGCTGTGGATCCTGGAAATCCAGATCGCCCACCCCGAGCGGCCGTTCGGGGCGTTCTACGAGGATCTGCTGGTTTAGCGGCGCGCGGCGCGCGCGGGGGCAGGGAAGCGGACGGATCGCAGGAGGCAGGCATGAACGTGCGGTTGCGCAAGTGCGTCGTGGGCGCGGCCGTCGCGGTCGGGTCGGTGGTCTTGATCCTGTGGCTGCTGCACCTGTTGTTGGGACCGCATTGCACCCCGCATGCGCGGGTGCGGGCGCAGGTGGCGATACTCGGCGAAAAGGTCCGCGCCTTCCGCTGCGACGTCGGCGTCCTGCCCGCGGCGCTGTCGACGCTGACCGCCGGCGACCTGCCTTACGGCCGTTACGCGAACGAGTACGACCTGACCGACAGTTGGGGCCGCGCGCTCTACTACGCCTCCGACGACCGCCAGGGCCGCTTCGCCCTGTTCTCGCTGGGGCGCGACGGATTGCCCGGCGGCCGCGACGAGGACGCGGACATCGTGTTCGAGGGCAGCCTGGCGCCGCTGGACCGCGAGATCTGGCGCAACCGCGGCTCGCCGGTGCAGGCCATCGATTGCAGCGCGTACCGGACGACGCCGCAACAGTCGCTGATGCTGCGCCAGGCCGCAGCCGCCGAAGCGGCCAAGCCGGCGCCGCGGCGCGGCGACGACGCGAGCGGATGCCGGCGCGATCGATAGCGCGCGATCGGTGCGTTGCGATGCGGCGATTGCGAAGAATTTACGCGCGCCGCCGTCGCCGGCATGGCGGCTTTATGCGCGCGGCGCGCAAGCTGCGCGCAGTCCCGTCGTGTCCACGAACGCATGAGCATCCTGATCCTGCAAGGCCGCCATCGCGCTGCGCCGCCGCTGCAATCGCAACTGCTGACCGAACTGCGCCGGCTCGCGCAAGCGGTCGGCCGCCACCTCGAACTGCGGCCCTGCGCCGACCTGCGCGAACTGATCGGCAGCCTGCGCGCGGCGCGCCGGCGCGGCTGCGAGTTCGTCCTGCTCGACCCGGGCGAACTGGCGCCGCAGGCGCTGGCCCGCCCCGAGCCATTGCGGCAGGCGCTGGACGAACTGCCCAGCGACTACATCGAAGTGCATGCCGACAGCGCCACCACGCTCGACGAGCGCTTGCGCGCGCGCGCCGCGCCGATCGCGACCATCGTCATCAACGGCGACCTGGCCGCGAGCTACCGCCTCGGTCTGGGCATCGCGCTGCGGCGGTTGGGACGGGCCTGAGGCGGCGGCGCCGCCGATGATCCGGCATCGCTGGCGCGGCCGCGGCAACGACGCGAATTGCGCAGTCCATCGCATTGTGGCGGCCGCTGTCGCCAGCGGCGACGTAGGGTGTTTTCGATATAAGAAAAAGTTCTGGATTTTTTTTCAGATCGGTGTAGGGAGGGGCTTCGCGGGCGACGTTAGATCGAGTGAAAGGCGCGCTTTTTATGTCCTTTCATCACGTCGGGCGTGACCCGCGCCAACCCCCAGCGGGGCGCGCCCGGCGTTTTTCGACCTTCCCCTTTCGGAGCCGCACCTGCATGAAGATTCCCTCTGGAAAACGCCGTCACGCCGCACTCGCCCTCGGCGTCGCGGTCGGCCTCGGCGCGCTGTGGTCGGGCCTGTCCTCGTCCTCGTCGTCGTCGCTTTCGTCGGTCGCCGCCGCGGGCGCGGCGGCCGGCGGCGCGAGCGCGACCGGCGCCGCGCCGGCGCCGGCCGGGCGCCTGCTGGCGGTGGCGTTGAACGCCTTCGCCCAGCCGCGCAACGACGCCCAGGCCAAGCTCGGCGGCCAGTTGCTGCAGGCGTTGCAGGCCGCCGAAGCCAGCGCCGCCGCCGCGCCGGGCGCAGCGGCCGCGTCCGCGCCGGGCGCGGGCCGCGCGCGCGGCGCTGCCGGCGCCGCCGCGCCCAGCGTGGCCGTGCAGATCGCCGCGTTGGTCCAAGCCGGCGTGCCGGCCAAACTGCGCGAGGACAACCGCGTGTCGGTGCACATCGACCTGGCCGCCACGCCCGAGCAGATCGAACGCCCCGCAGCGCTCGCGCGGCTCGGCGGCGAACTGGCCGACAGCCTGCAGCGCGCCGGCATCCGCGCGCAGCAGATCGCCGGCTCGGCGGTGCTCGACGCGAGCGTGCCGCTGGACCGCATGGAGTGGGTCGCCGCGCAGCCGCTGGTCGCGCGCGTGGATCTCAAGACCCTGCCGAACTTCGCCCAGGCGGCGCCGCAGCGCGTGACCACCCAGGGCGCCGCCGCCAGCGAAGTGCAGCGCCTGCACGATCTTGGCCTCAACGGCGAGGGCATCACCATCGCGGTGATCGACGGCTTCGACGACACCGACGGCGAAGTGGCTGCGCTGCAGGCCGCGGGCGAGTGGCCCGACGCCGAGCACCTGACCCAGCGCCGCGACGCCGCCGGCGATTTCGGCTCCGACGATTCCAGCCACGGCAACGCCGTGCTCGAAATCGCCTACGACCTCGCCCCGCAGGCCAGCTTCATCGCCTACGACACCAGCGACAACAACGACTGGGCCGCGGCCGTGCGCCACGCCGCCAACCTCGACGCGAACAACGTCGCCCAGGGCCGCCCGCGCGCGCAGGTGATCACCGCCTCGCTCGGCTTCGAGAACGGCAGCATCGGCGACGGCAGCGGCCGCCTGGGCTTCCTCAAGGGGCTCTACGACGCGATCCGCGCGGCCCGCGCCAACGGCGTGGTGGTGCTCAACGCCGCCGGCAACGAAGCGCTCAAGCACTGGGGCGGCGCGACCAACGTCGACGCCAACGGCTTCCAGCGCTGGAACGCGGCGGGCGACACCTACAACCTGCTCAACAGCGGCCAGTGCTTCCCGGTGGGGGGCGAATACACCTTGTCGGCGTCGCTGTTCTGGAACGACTGGGCCGGCGGCGCCAACGCCGCCAACCTCACCGACCAGGACTACGCCCTGCACCTGTACCGCCGCGGCAATCCGAACGCGCGCGGGGTGGCGTCGTGGGTGCTGGTCGGCTCGGTCGACGCGCGCCAGAACGGCGGCGCCGGCCAGGAGCCGGTGGAGCGCTTCAACTATGCGCCGCCGGCCAACCAGGCCACGCGCGAGTGCAACAACCGCGGCGCGGTGTATGCGGTGCGGGTCGGCCGCAACACCGCCGGCGCCAACAACAACCTGCAGCTGTTCGCCAACTGGGGCATCAGCCGCTCGGTGCCCGAACGCAGCCTGAGCTTCCCGGCCGATACCGCCGACGTGCTGACCATCGCCGCGCTCAACGTCGGCGATTCGGCGCTGGAGGACTACAGCTCGCGCGGGCCGGCGCTGGCCGCCGGCGGCGCGTTGCCGGGCAACGGCGCGGACGCCAATCCCAAGCCCAACGCCGCCAGCTTCGCCAACGTCGACACGGTGTCCTACGGGCCGGGCGAGTTCAACGGCACGTCCTCGGCGACGCCGCACGTGGCCGGCCTGGCCGCGCTGGTGCTGCAGCGGCAGATCGAACTGGCGCAGGGCGACGCGCAAACGCCGCCGGACGTGCAGGACACCGCGGCCAAGCGCCTGGCGCTGGCCAACGCCACCCGCGACAGCCTGCAGCAGATCGGCCGCAGCGGCGGCAACGACCTCGGCGCGGCCGGCCTCGACGGCAGCTACGGCTACGGGCGCGTGCGTTTCCACGCCAACGCCGACGCCTGCTTCACCGCCGCGGCTTACCGCGACAACGTGATCGACTTCCTGCAGGAACAACTGACCGCGCAGGAGCGCAAGGTCCGCGTCGACCAGAACCAGGCGACTTGCGAGGCGCGTCAGTAAACCGATGCCTGCGCCCGGCCGTCGCGGCCGGGCGCAGATCGAAGCGTCGGACGCGGCGGGAGCCTGGCGCGGCTCCCGCCGTTTTTCATGCGGACGCGCCGGCCGGCGCGGACCCGCGCGGCGGCTGCGCCGAGGCCTCGGCGCCGGCGTCCTCGCGCTGCAGCCAGCGCTGCATCGCATGGCGGAAGCGCGCGGCTTCGCGCTGCTGGCGTACGTATTCCTGATCCAGCGCGCGGTACAGCGACCACATGATCAGCGCCAGCAACAGCGCGAACGGCAGCGCGGCGACGGTGATCGCGCCCTGCAGCGCGTCCAGCCCGCCGGCCAGCAGCAAGGTCACCGCGATCAGCGCCTGGATCGCGCCCCACACCGCGCGCCGCCACAAAGGCGGGTCTTCGCGTTCGTCGCTGGACATGCTCGCCAGCACCAGGGTCGCCGAGTCGGCCGAGGTGACGAAGAAGATCATCAGCAGCGCGATCGCCGCCACCGCCAGCAGGTGCGCCCCGGGCAACTGGTCGAGCAGCGAGAACAGCACCTGTTCGTAGCCCTGCGCCAGCGCGCCGCCGAGGTCGGCGCCGGCGAACATCTGCGCCCACAGCGCGGTGCCGCCGAAGGTGGCGAACCACAGGAAACTCATCAGCGACGGCACCAGCACCACCCCGAACACGAACTCGCGGATGCGCCGGCCGCGCGAGATGCGGGCGATGAAGCTGCCCACGAACGGCGCCCAGGCGATCCACCAGGCCCAGTAGAAGATCGTCCATTCGCCGACCCACGGATCGCGCGAGAACGGGGCCATGCGCAGGCTCATGTTCGGCAGTTGGTTGATGTAGCTGCCCAGCGTGGTGGTGAAGGTCTCGAACACGAACGCGGTCGGCCCGGCCACCAGCACGAAGGCCAGCAACAGCGCGGCCAGGGCGAGGTTGAGGTTGCTCAGCCATTTGATGCCGCGGTGCAGGCCGGTGAGGGTGGAGGCCATGTACAGCACGAACGCCACCGCGACCACGCACAGCTGCAGCGCCGCGGTGACCTGCAGGCCGAACACGCGCGACAGGCCGGCGCTGATCTGGATGGTGCCGAAGCCCAGCGTGGTGGCCACGCCGATCGCGGTGGCGACCACCGCGGCGACGTCGACCAACTTGCCGGGCCAGCGCCGGTGCCAGCGCCCGATCACGGGCTGCAGCAGGTCGCTGATCTGGCCGCGGCCGTTGCGGTTGAACTGGAACCAGGCCATCGCCAGCCCGACCAGGGCGTAGATCGCCCACGGGTGCAGGCCCCAGTGGAAGAACACATAGCGCATCGACGCGCGCGCGGCCTGCATGCTTTCCGGGGTCAGGCCCTCGGGCGGGTGGCGGTAGTGCGAGATGGGTTCGGCCGCGCCCCAGAACACCAGGCCGATGCCCATGCCGGCGGCGAACAACATCGACAGCCAGCTGGTGCGCGAGAACTCGGGTTCGGCGTCGTCGCCGCCGATGCGCAGGTCGGCGAAGCGGCCGAGCGAGAGATACAGCAGGAACAGCAGCGCGGCGAACACCACGATCAGGTACAGCCAGCCGGCCTTGGCCACGGTGAGCGCCAGCGCGAATTGCGCGGCGGCGTTGAATTCCTGCGGGATCAGCGCGCCGACGGCGACCAGGGCGGCGAGCAGGACGATGGACAATCGGAAAACCAAAGGGCTCTCTCCATGCGGGCGCGCGAACGGGTCGCGCGCAGGGCGCCGCTGCGCGGAACGCGCGGAAGCGGACGGACACGGCCCGGACGCCCGCGAACGCGGGCGCAGCCGACTGAGGCAGCGGCGATGAGGGACCGACGGAGGCGTTCCGCGACGCGAGCCATGGCCGCGGCGGTGGCGGCGCAAGCGGACGCGAGGGTCCGGTGCGGGATGCGGAACCGGGCAATGGTAGCAAACGCCGCGTTTTCGGCCTTCACATCGCGAAGACCGCGTGCGGCTGCGAGGCTGCGCGGCTGGTGTGGGAAGGCCTTCAGGCCCGATGCTTTTGTTTCAGCTCACCGCGATCGGACACAAGAGCATCGGGCCTGAAGTCCCTCCCACAACCGCTGCAGCCGGGCGCTTCAGCGCTGCGCCGACACCAGCAACAGCATCGGCCGGTCGAGTTCTTCGTCCAGTTCGGGTTGCTGCGCCAGCTGTTGCGGCGTCGGCGCCCATTCGACCGCGCGCGCGATGGCCAGCTCCGCATCGATCAACAGGTTCAACACGGTCGCCAGGGTGCGGTGGCGCTTGCGCACGCCCGGCGCCAGCCAGTCGGTGATGCGTTCGCCTTCGCGCTGGTAGTCGTTGAGCGGCCAGCAGCGGCGTCCGTCGAGGCCGCGCGCCCACTGCGGCGCGGACGGCGCCGTGAACAGCGGATGCTCGATCGAGAACACGAAGCGGCCGCCGGGCACCAGCGCCGCGCGCACGTTGCGGACCAGGCCGGCGAGGTCGTCGAGGTAGTGCAGGGTCAGCGAGCTGTAGACCAGTTCGAACGACAGCGACGGCAGGCGCAGGGTCTCCAGGTCCGCGCGTTGGTAGAACACGCGGTCGTACGGCGGGTTGTCGCGCGGCGGCGCCTCGGCGCGTTCGAGCATTTTCTGCGACACGTCGAAGCCGAGCACGCGCGCGGCGCCCTGTTCGGCGGCCCAGCGGCAGAACCAGCCGTAGCCGCAGCCCAGGTCGGCGATGCGCGCGCCGGCCAGCGGCGGCAGCAGCGCCTGCAGCGCCGGCCATTCCGGCGCGCCGGCGAGGCCGCGTTGCGAGCGCGGCAATTGCGCGTAGCCGGCGAAGAAGGCGTCGTCGTCGTAGATGTTCTGGGTCATGCGCGCTCAGTGCGCCGGCGCGGCCGCGTTGCCGCGGCGCAGCGCCGCGGTTTCCCAGCCGGCGACGACGACGAACACGGTCGTGGTCGCCGCGCCCAGCGCCAGCGCCGACAGGTGCAGCGGGCCGGCGGCGAACCACAGCGCCAGCAGCATCGCCAGCCCGGCCAGGTGCGACAGCGGCGGGAACCTGCGGGTGTTGGTGACCCACTTGAACAGCGCGCAGCCCAGCAGGTACAGCGCCGGGCCGCCGACGATGGCGGCGACCCCGCCGGCGTCGGCGTGGCCGGGGTGCACCAGCACCAGTTCGTCGGCGACCGCGCACACGATGATGCCGCCGACGATCAGCAGGTGCAGGTAGGTGTAGGCCAGCCGCGCCTGCCGCGCCGCGTCGCCGCCGTGGACCATGCGGTGTTCGCCGCGCGCCGCGCCGCTGTCGAAGTAGATCCACCACATCGCCACGCTGCCCAGGAACGCGGTCACGAAGGCCGCGAGCGTGGTCGGGTTCCAGTCGAGCTTGGCATAGGTGGCGCCGGTGATCAGGATCGATTCGCCGAGGGCGATGATCACGAACAGGCCGCAGCGCTCGGACAGGTGGCCGCCCTCGATGTCCCAGTCGGTCAGCGACGAACGGCCCAGGCCGGGCACGCGGAAGAACGAGATCGGGCCGAGGTATTCGATGGCGACCGCGGCCAGCCACCACCACAGCCGCGCCTCGGGTTCGGCCAGCCCGCCGAGCAGCCAGAACACCGCCGACACGCACAGCCAGATCAGGATGCGCACGAAGTTGCGGAAGTTGCCGGGGCTGCGGCCGCCGCGCAGCGCCCACAGCATGAACGCGGTGCGCCCGACCTGCATCGCGGCGAAGGTCGCGCCGTAGGCCAGGCCGCGTTCGGCGAAGGCGCCCGGCAGCGACGAGGACAGCAGCAGGCCGCCGAGCATCAGCGCGAAGATCATGAGCCGCACCGGCACCTTTTCCGGGTCGAGCCAGTTGGTGACCCAGGAGGTGTAGATCCACAGCCACCACACGCCCAGGAACAGCAGCCCGGTGCGCAGCGCGCCGGCGAGGTCGAGGTGTTCGAGCAGGGTGTGCGAGAGCTGGGTGACGGCGAACACGAACACCAGGTCGAAGAACAGTTCGGCGAAGCCGACCTTGGCTTGGCCTTCGCGGACGCGCAGCAGGCTGGGGCGGGAGAGGGTCATGGGCGGGCAGGTCGGGGACAAGGCGGGGACACACTAGCGCGGTTGTCCGCGCAGGCGGTGTGCAGGGGAAGGCCGGGCGGTGCGGGCGGTTGTGGCAGGGCCGTCATCCGGCCTTGGACAGCCGCCACCACAGCAGGCCGGCGACCGCGGCCGGCACCGCGTACACGCCCAGGAAGATCGGGAACTCTTCGGCCACGGTGTAGCCGGCGCGGGCGACGCCGATGTACATGTTGAGCCCCGCGCCGAGCAGCCACAGCGGCAGGAACGCCTTGATCGCCAGAATCAGCGGCGCCGTGCCCGCTCCGCCGAATCCGCGGCCGGCGAGCAGGCACACGGCGAGCAGGACGAAGCCGCCGAGGATGACGAGGACGGTGTGCATGCGGGTTCCCCTGGGTTCGATGGCGGTGCGTTGGAAAGCCGTGCGTTGGATGGCGCTGCGTCTCGCGGCGATGCGGCTGAAGCGGTGCCGGCGGGGAGGCCTCCCCGACGATTACGCCCCTGCGATTGATTACGCCCCCGTCGTTGCGGCGAACGCCGGAATCCATTTTGCTGTCGCCCCCGCCGCGAGGAGCAAGCCGGGGCGAAGCCTGAAAGGATTCCGGCTTTCGCCGCAACGATGGCGCATCTTTCGATGCCGCGCGTGCAAGCCGCGTGCAGATCGGCGCCTGCCTCGCCGGGCATATCCGCGCAGCCGGACGGCGGCGGCGGAGCGCTCGCGCCCCGCCGCCGCCAGTCCGCAACGAACGCCTCGCCCGGGCTCAGCGCGTGGTATAGCCGCCGTTGGCGAAGATCGTCTGCCCGGTGATCCACCAGCCGTCGGTGACCAGGAATTTCACCAGCGGGGCGATGTCGCGGATTTCGGTCAGGCCGCTCTTGGTGCGGTTGCTCAGCGCCGCGGCGGTGGCGTGGTAGGCCGCCGATTCCGTGGACTCGGCCGGGTAGAAGAACGGCGTGTCCATCGGCCCCGGGCCGACCGCATTGACCGAGATGCCGCGCTCGCCGAATTCCTTCGACGCGGCGCGGGTGAAGTGCTCGATCGGCGCCTTGCTGCCCGGATACACCGCATAGAACGGCGTGTACGCGGCCAGCAGCGAGCTGACGATGGTGCAGATGTTGCCGTCGTCGGCGAGCTGCTTGCCGGCTTGCTGGATGAAGAAGAACGCGGCCTTGGAATTGACCGCGAACATGGTGTCGTACTCGGCTTCGGTCACTTCGACCAGCGGCTTCTTGATGACCATGCCGGTGGTGTTGATGGCGATGTCGAGCTTGCCGAACTTCGCCTTGGCCGCGTCGAACAGCTTGGCCACTTCGGCCGGCTTGGTCAGATCGCCCTGGTGGGCGAAGGCGTCGGCGCCGGCGGCCTTGACCGCGGCCACGGTTTCCTCGGCCGCGGCGCGGGTGGCGTCGGAGTTGTAGTGCACGGCGATGCCGGCGGCGCCGCCGGCGGCGAGCTCGCGCGAGATCAGGCCGCCGAGGTTCTTGGCGCCGCCGCCGATGACGACGTGCTTGCCGGTGAGGGAACGGTCGGGCATGGAAAATCTCCTTGGGGTGAGGGTGGGGCGCGCAGTCAGTGGCCGACGATGCGCATCTCGCGGATGCGCGCGCCGTCCACGGTGAACACGAAGCGGCTGTCGCCGCTGTAGAACTCGCTGGTCCAGCCGGCGTCGACGACGATGCGTGCGCCGTCGCGGCCGACCCGCGTGGGCGTCAGCCGGCCTTTGGCGCCGACGAACTCGCGCGCGCTCCACCGCGCGATCGCCGCGGCGCCGGCATGGCGCGTGCCCCAGTCGTCGACCACGCCGTCGCGGCCGAAGAAGGCCAGCGCGGCCTCGGCGTCGCCGCGGTTGACCGCGGCGACGAACTCGGCGACGGGCGAGGGCAGGGTGGGGGCGGGCATGGCTGCGGGTTCCTGGGCGGGGGCGCGGGCCGCGACGGCGGCCAGGGCGGCGGCGAGCGCCAACGCCGGCGCGAAGGCGCGGGCGCCGGGCCGGACCGGGAGGCGAAGGCGGGCGGGGCCGATCGAGTCGTGCATCGAAAACACACCGCCTTGACGCATTTGTGAGCGAAGTCATGTTTACATCGGCCCAGGTCCGCTGCGCTTTCAACATGTCCGAGGCACTGTCAATTTCTCCGCGCGCCGGCGAGGCCGAGCGCGCCGGTCTGGACGGCGCCGCGGCGCTGGGCGAGGCGGCGGGGCAGGGCTGGGCGCGCCAGCGCCGGGTCGAGCGTCGCCACGAGGTCGAACTCGGCCACGGCCTGCAGTTCGCCTTCGCTACCGAGAACATCGCCCAGCCCACCCAGTGGAGCCTGGAGCACGCGCGCCACACCCTGATCGTCCACCTCGACGGCCCGATGCGCCGGCTGGAGACCCGCATCGACGGCGCCGGCCGCCTGCGCGCCGCGCCGGCCGCGGGCGACTGGTGGCTGATCCCGGCCGGCCGCCGCTACCTCGGCCGCGCGCTCGGCGGCGAGATCGCCTATGCCGAACTCAACATCGACCCGGCCGGCTTCGCCGCGCTCGCGCCCGGCCTGGGCGAGAACGCCGGGCTGGCGGCGCGGATGAAGCACCGCGACCCGTTCGTGCACGGCATCGCCGCGCGCCTGGCCCACCTCAGCGAGGCCCGCGACGACCTCGCCGCGATGCTGCGCGAGTCGCTCGGCCAGGCGCTGTGCCTGCACCTGCTGCGCGAACACGGCGCCGGCGCGGCCGCGCGCGCGGCCCCGGCGCCGGTGCGGCTGGCCGAACCGGCGCGGCGGCGGATCGAGGACCACATCCAGGCCCACCTGGACCGGCGCATCACCCTGGACGAACTGGCCGGGCTCGGCGGGCTGAGCACCCACCAGCTGCTGATCGCGTTCCGCCAGGCCTTCGGCCTGACCCCGATCCAGTACGTGCTGGCGCAGCGCCTGCGCCGGGTCTGCCTGCGCCTGCGCGAGAGCGGCGACGACATCGCCACCATCGCGGTGGAGAGCGGGTTTTCCAGCCACAGCCACCTGTCGGCGGTGTTCAAGAAACGCTATGGGCTGACCCCGAACGAGTTCCGGCGGCAGGGCTGAGGCAGTGTCCGGGACGGGCGTCCGGGGCGGATCGTCGCGAGCCGATCGCGGGGCGTCGGGACTGAAGTCCCTCCCACAAGAGCCGGGCACTGCGGGTCCCGTGTGCCGTCATCCCCGCGAAGGCGGGGATCCAGAGACTTCAGCGTCCTGCCGCGATGAGGCCCTGGATCCCGGCCTTCGCGGGGATGACGGTGCGTAGGTTCTGGAGCCGCGGCTTTTGTGGGAGGGGCTTCAGTCCCGACGCCTTCCGATCCGCTCGCGCCGATCCCTCCCAACGCGCCGACCCCACCGCCGCGAACGCCCGGCATCGCCGCCACCGCACCGTTCCGGGCACGCCCGCCGCCGGCCCTGCCATCGGTCATCCCCCCCAATCGGCCATGGGCCGGTCCCGGCCCGCCGCTAGCATCGTGCCGAGCCTGCCGCCGCGCCGCCTCCGCCCCGCCCGTCCGCCGCCCGACCGAGACCCCATCCGATGCTGACCATCCGCGACCTCACCAAGACCTACGCCAACGGCGTGCGCGCCCTGGACGGCATCTGCCTGGACATCCCGCGCGGGATGTTCGGCCTGCTCGGCCCCAACGGCGCCGGCAAGTCCTCGCTGATGCGCACCCTGGCGACGCTGCAGGAGGCCGACGGCGGCAGCGCGGTGCTGGAGACCGACGGCCAGCGCATCGACGTGCTGCGCGAGAAGGACGCGGTGCGGCGCCTGCTGGGCTACCTGCCGCAGGACTTCGGCGTCTATCCCAAGGTCAGCGCGCTGGATCTGCTCGATCACTTCGCCGTGCTCAAGGGCCTGGGCGAACGCAAGCAGCGGCGCGAAGTGGTCGAGGGCCTGCTGCACCAGGTCAACCTGTGGAACGTGCGCAAGCAGAAACTCGGCGGCTTCTCCGGCGGCATGCGCCAGCGCTTCGGCATCGCCCAGGCGCTGCTCGGCGATCCGCGCCTGGTGATCGTCGACGAGCCCACCGCCGGCCTCGACCCGGAGGAGCGCAACCGCTTCCTCAACCTGCTGGCCGAGATCGGCGAGAACGTGGCGGTGATCCTGTCCACCCACATCGTCGAGGACGTCACCGACCTGTGCCCGACCATGGCCATCGTCAACAAGGGCAAGGTGCTGCTCAGCGGCGAGCCGAACGCGGCGATCGCCGCGCTGACCGGGCAGGTGTGGCGGCGGCAGGTGCCCAAGTCCGAGCTCGACAGCTACGAGACCCGCTTCACCGTGCTGTCCACCCGCCTGGTCGGCGGCCAGCCGGTGATCCACGTGTTCAGCGCCGACGCCCCGGAGGAGGGCTTCGAGCCGGTCGCGCCGGACCTGGAGGACGTGTACTTCCAGCGCCTGCGCAAGCATTCCCGCGTCGCGGCCTGAGGCGCGCACGATGACCTACGAATTCTTCCGCTTCGAGTTGCGCCAGCAGCTGCGCTCGCCGCTGCTGTGGGTGCTGGCGATCATGTTCGGGTTGATGACCTTCGCCGCCGCCAGCAGCGACGCGGTGCAGATCGGCGGCGGCGTCGGCAACGTCAACCGCAACGCGCCGACCACGATCGCGATGTTCTACGGCTTCATGAGCCTGCTGAGCCTGTTCGTGATCGCCGCCTTCGTCTCCAACGCGCTGCTGCGCGATTTCGAGATGGGCACGGCCGACCTGTTCTTCTCCAGCCCGATGCGCAAGCGCGACTTCCTCATCGGCCGCTTCGCCGGGGCGATGGCGGCGTGCCTGCTGGTCTACGCGATGGTCACGCTGGGGCTGATGATCGCGCCGGCGATGCCGTGGATCGACCCCGAGCGGCTCGGCGCGTTCTCGCTGTACCCCTACGCCTGGAGCATGGGCGTGCTGGTGCTGCCGAACCTGGTGTTCATCGGCGCGCTGCTGGCGCTGCTGGCGGTGACCGGGCGCAGCCTGCTGGTGGTGTACCTGGGCGTGATCGGCTTCTTCGTGCTGCGCTCGCTGGCCAGCGCGCTGGTGCGCGATCTCGACAACGAACTGCTCTCGGCGATGATCGACCCGTTCGGCCTGACCGCGTTCGCGCGCACCACCCGCTACTGGACCGCGCCCGAACTCAACAGCCGGCTGCCGGAGCTGGCCGGCTACCTGCTGCTCAACCGCGCGCTGTGGCTGAGCGTGGGCGCGGCGATGATCGCCGCCGCCTTCGCCCTGTTCAAGCCGCAGCGCACCGGCACCGGCCGCGGCTGGCTGCGGCGCAAGGCCAAGCCCGCCGCGGCGCCGGCGCCGCGCGCGGCGTCCGCGCGGGTCGCGCCGGTGCGCCCGGCGTTCGACGCGGCGACCGTGCGCGCGCAGTTCTGGGGCAGCGTGCGGCTGGACGCGATCGGCGTGTTCAAGAGCGTGCCGTTCCTGATCATGCTGGCCTTCGCCGCGTTCAACTTCATCATGGGCGCCAGCAGCATGCAGCGCCTGTTCGGGACCCAGGTCTATCCGACCACCGCGCTGATGCTGCAGGCCTTGCAGGGCAGCTACAGCTACATGCTGGTGCTGATCGCGATGTTCTACGCCGGCGACCTGGTGTTCAAGGAACGCAGCGCCAAGCTCGGCGAGGTGACCGACGCGATGCCGGTGCCGAACTGGGTGCCGATGCTGAGCAAGTTCGTCGCCCTGGTCGCGGTGGTGCTGGCGTTCCAGGCCATCGGCGGCGTCGCGGCGATGGGCGTGCAGCTGTTCAAGGGCTATACCGCGCTGGAACCGCTGCTGTACCTCAAGGGCCTGTTGCTGGCTTCGATCCCGTTCGTGCTGATGGGCGGGCTGGCGCTGGTGTTGCAGGTGCTGTGCAACAACCGCTTCATCGGCTACGGCCTGACCATCGCGGTGGTGGTCGCGCAGGCGACGCTGGGGATGCTGCACTTCGAGCACAACCTCTACAACTACGCCAACGCGCCCGACGCGCCGTATTCGGACATGAACGGCTACGGCCACTTCCTCGCCGGGCGGCTGTGGTTCCAGGGCTATTGGGGCCTGTTCCTGGGCGCGCTGCTGCTGGTGGCCGCGGCGTTCTGGGTGCGCGGCATCCCCGGCGGCTGGCGCGAGCGGGTGCGGCTGGCACGCGAGCGCCTGCGCGGCGGGCCGCGTCTGGCCCTGGCCGCGGCGCTGCTGGCGTGGGCGGCGACCGGCGCGTGGATCTTCTGGAACACCAACGTGCTCAACCGCTACGTGCCCTCGGACGTGGCGATGGACGAGCGCGCGCGCTACGAGAAGGACTACCGCAAGTACAAGGACCTGCCGCAGCCGCAGATCGTCGCGGTCGACAACCGCGTCGACCTGCGCCCGGAAACCCTCAGCGTCAGCGCCACCGGCCGCTACACCATCGTCAACCCGCACGCCGCGCCGATCGCCGAGTTCCATATTCAGGTCGATCCGGACTCGAAGATCGAAAAGCTGGCGTTCGGCGGCGCCAGGCTGCTGCGCGACGACCAGCGCCTGGGCTACCGCATCTATCGCCTCGACCGGCCGATGCAGCCGGGCGAGCGGCGAGAGCTGGACTTCGTCCAGTCCAGCGCCGTGCGCGGCTTCAGCAACGAACCGGGCCAGCACGCCATCGTCGGCAACGGCAGCTTCTTCAACTCCGGCGCGTTCCCGCATTTCGGCTACGACCCCGGCCGTCAGCTGCAGGACCGCAACGAGCGGCGCAAGCGCGGCCTGGGCGATGTGCCGCGCATGGCCAAGCTCGAAGACCAGGCCGCGCGCGCCCACCACTACATCGCCAGCGACGCCGACTGGATCGACTTCAAGACCTCGATCTGCACCGCGCCGGACCAGATCGCGCTGTCGCCGGGCTATCTGGTGCGCGAATACGAACGAGGCGGCCGCAAGTGCTTCGACTACGCGATGGACCGGCCGATGCTGCCGTTCTACTCGTACCTATCGGCGCGCTGGAAGGTCAAGCGCGACACCTATCCGGGCGGGATCGCGATCGAGATCTACTACGATCCCAAGCACGAGTTCAACGTCGACCGGATGATCGCCGGCACCAAGCGTTCGCTGGAATATTTCCAGGCCCACTTCACCCCGTACCAGCACCGCCAGGTGCGGATCATCGAGTTCCCCGGCTACGAGACCTTCGCCCAGAGCTTCGCCAACACCATTCCGTTCTCCGAATCGATCGGCTTCGTCGCCGACCTGCGCGATCCGGCGGCGATCGACTACGTGTTCTACGTGACCGCGCACGAAGTCGCGCACCAGTGGTGGGCGCACCAGGTGATCGGCGCCGACCAGCAGGGCTCGACCGTGCTGTCGGAATCGCTGTCGCAGTACTCGGCGCTGATGGTGATGGAGAAGGAATACGGCCGCGCCAAGATGCGTCGCTTCCTCAAGTACGAACTGGACCGCTACCTGTCCGATCGCGCCGGCGAGCGGGTCGAGGAGCTGCCGCTGTACCGGGTCGAGAACCAGCCCTACATCCACTACCGCAAGGGCTCGCTGGTGTTCTACCGGCTGCGCGAGGAACTCGGCGAGGACGCGGTCAACCGCGCGCTCAAGCGTTTCCTGCTCGACAAGGGCTACCAGCAGCCGCCGTACACCAATTCGGCCGAGCTGCTGGAATACCTGCGCCGCGAAGCGCGGCCGGACCAGCAGGCGTTGATCGCCGACCTGTTCGAGAAGATCGGCTTCTACGACAACCGGGTGCTGTCGGCCTCGTCGAAGAAACGCGCCGACGGCAAGTACGAGGTGACGATGAAGCTGCAGGCGGCCAAGCGCTACGCCGACGGCAAGGGCCGCGAGACGCCCGGGCGGATGGACGACTGGATCGAGATCGGGGTGTTCGCGCGCGGCGCCTCGGGCAAGGAGGAGGACGAGAAGGTGCTGTACCTGCAGCGCCGCCGCGTCGTCGAAGGCGAGTTCAGCGTGACCGCGGTGGTCGACCAGGCGCCGTACGAGGTCGGCTTCGACCCCTACAACAAGCTGATCGACCGGGTGCCGACCGACAATCGCAAGAAGCTGTGAGCCGGCCGGCCGCCCTGGCGCGGCCCGGATGAGCGGGCTGCCGGGCGCGGCCGGGACGCCGGGCGGGCGATGGCGGCGGCGCCTGCCGCCCCGCCCGGACCCGCCAAACCGGCCGCGCCGGGCTTGTCTCGGCTTGGCCGGAATGAGCGCCGGCTGACGCCGGCCCCGGCACAACTGGCGTAAGCGACTGTTTTAGCGTAGAGTCCGCCCCGTTCAGCGCACGGCTGCCTCCCCGCAAGGGTACGTTTCCCAGGTTGCCCGTCGCCCCGCATACGCCTGACACGGCCGCGGCGCGACTTCTTATCCCGCACGTCTTTCGTCGCGCAGACACGGCCCGGAGCTTCCGGCGCCGTCAAAAATAGATACTCGCAGCGCGGTTCAAGGGAACGCTGGAGTGATCACGCGACCGATTCCGGTCCGGCGCGCCGATGGCGCGGCCGGCACGTCGGCGCGAACTTCTGGAGTTCCAAGCTATGACGTTCGAATCCCTGGGCCTGGCGCCCGCGTTGCTGCGCGCCCTGTCCGAACAGAACTACGCCACCCCGACCCCGATCCAGGCCGAAGCGATCCCGCTGGCGATGGCCGGCCACGACCTGCTCGGCGGCGCCCAGACCGGCACCGGCAAGACCGCCGCGTTCGGCCTGCCGCTGCTGCACCGCCTGGCCACCGCCGCGCCGCAGGGCGGCCCGCGCAAGCCGCGCGCGCTGATCCTGGCGCCGACCCGCGAGCTGGCCCTGCAGGTCAGCGACAGCCTGCGCGGCTACGCCAAGTACCTGCGCCTCAACGTCCACGCCATCTACGGCGGCGCCGGCATGGGCCCGCAGCTCGACGCGCTGCGCCGCGGCGTCGACGTGCTGGTGGCCACCCCGGGCCGCCTGATCGATCATCTCGAGCGCGGCAGCGCCAAGCTGGACGCCGTTGAGATGCTGGTCATGGACGAAGCCGACCGCATGCTCGACATGGGCTTCCTGCCGGCGATCAAGCGCATCCTCGGCCGCCTGCCGGCCAGCCGCCAGACCCTGCTGTTCTCGGCCACCTTCGAAACCCAGATCAAGCAGCTCGCGCTGGAGTTCATGCGCGCGCCGCAGCAGGTGCAGATCGCCGCCAACAACATCGTCGCCGACGCGATCAGCCACCGCGTGCATCCGGTCGACGGCGGCCGCAAGCGCGACCTGCTGATCCAGATCCTGGCGTCGCGCCCGAACGACCAGGTGATCGTGTTCGGCCGCACCAAGCACGGCTGCAACCGCCTGGCCGAACAGCTGGAAGACGCCGGCCTGAAGTCGGTCGCGATCCACGGCAACAAGAGCCAGGCCCAGCGCCAGAAGGCGCTGCGCGACTTCAAGGCGAACAAGGCCCGCGTGCTGGTCGCCACCGACGTCGCCGCGCGCGGCCTGGACATCCCGAGCCTGCCGCTGGTGATCAACTTCGACCTGCCGATGGTGGCCGAGGACTACGTCCACCGCATCGGCCGCACCGGCCGCAACGGCGCCACCGGCGAAGCCCTGTCGCTGGTGTCGCCGGACGAAGCCGGCCTGCTGCGGCAGATCCAGCGCATCCTCAAGGACGATATCGAGATGGTCAGCGTCGCCGGCTTCGAACCCTCGCGCCCGCTGCGCATGGGCTCCGACGCCCCCGGCGCGCGCCGTCCGGGCCCGGGCGGCAACAACCGCGGCAACAACGCCCCGCGCAAGCCCGCGCACCGTCCGCACGGCAAGCCCGCGCCGCGCCACGCGCACGCCGGCCCGAAGCAGCACCGCGGCGGCAACGGCGGCGGCCAGCAGCAGGGCCAGCGCCGGGATCGCAGCGCGGGGTGACCGGCTGCGCTTGGTTGTAGATGAAAAAGGCCGGCATTGCCGGCCTTTTTCTTTGCGCGGGGATGCGCGCCGCATCAAGCAGTGTGTGCGCAAGCTATGAGTAAGTGCGGCACTCACTGTTTATGTATGTGTCGGGATTCGACCGGCGTCATCCGTCGCGATGCTTGCCCTGCTATAAAGACGCACAGGTTTGTGGATCCGATTCATACCGGTAGTCGCGACAGGGGACTGCGACGCTGCTTCTCGCCGGCCGCTTGCGGCCGGACGCTCTGAAAGCGGCTCGCTGAACTGTTACTCGCCGATGGAGCGGCCGCAAGACTGGCGCTCGCGCGCCGTGCAGCGCGCACAAGGATCGAGCAGGGGAAACGCCGTGAAATACACCAGTGAAGCCGGAATCCGGCCCGCCGACGGCGGCGTCTGCATCGGCCGCGCCGCAGGGGCGGCTTTGGTCATGGCGATGGCGCTGTTCAGCCACGCCGCATCGGCGCTGGAAACCGGCCAGTTCGTCTGGGACGAACTGGGTAAGCGGCTCCAGGCCAGCCAGAAAGTCGAGCCGCTCGGCCCGAATCTCGCCGGCGACGAAGTCCGCTTGTCCAACGGCGCGCTCTCGTTCTCGGTGACGGACGTGAGCCTGCCGGGCAACGACAAACTGCCGGTGGCGCTGACCCGCAGCTTCGTCGTGCGCGACCGCAAGGACATGCGCAACGACGGCATGCTGGCCGATTGGCAGATCGAGGCGCCCAATATCAACGGTGTGTTCGCCCCGGATTGGGTCGCAGCCACGCCCGCCAATGCACTCAAACGTTGCTCGGTAGGCGAAGACCCTTCTGTGCCGAGCAAGTATCGCGTGCGGGATTTCTGGCAGGGCATCCAGGTTGAAGTGCCCGGCGGCGGCGAATTGCTCAGCATCGCCCCGGGAAACACCCTGCCCGCTGATGGCAGCAACTATGTCTGGATGGCAGGCAACCAGGTCTACCTGTCGTGCCTGGACAGCATCAAGAACGGCAGCGGCGAGGGGTTTCTGGCCATCGCCGCGGATGGAACGCGGTATTGGCTGGACTGGATGGCGCAGAACAGCGAAGGCGTGACCAAGAAGACCATCGGTTACACCGTCGAAGGGCCGATTTCGAGCAAGCTGGATCGCCGCAGGAATGCGTTGTACGCCACCCGCGTCGAGGATCGCTTCGGCAACTACGTCGAATACACCTATGCCAACGCCTGGAATCAGCCGGCCAAGTTGACCGCGATCCAGGCCAGCGACGGGCGCCGACTCACTTTGAGCTATACCGGCGATTTCGTTTCCAGCGTCAGCGACGGTACCCGCAGTTGGACTTACACGGTCGGCGGCGTCGGGTTCAAGAGGTCCCTGGCCACCGTTGCCTTACCGGACGGTAGCGGCTGGCAACTGGGCCTTGGACGTCTGGCCAGCGCTGAAATCCATTACCCCGAGCCTCAGTACGAAAGCCCGCCGATGAACTCGGAAGGGTTTCCGGTCGGTGAAGTGATCCTGCCGATGGAGATCTTTCGCGACTGCACAGAGCAATACGCCGGGCCTTACATCAACAGCATGGCTACGCCGATCCAGGAACTGACCGGCACGGTGCAGCATCCCTCAGGTGCGGTGGCCACGTTCACCGTCGACCTTCAGCGTCACGGCCGCAGCAGCGTGCCGCTGGATTGCGATGGCATTACCTCGGTAGGCGCCAATCCGCCGTATTGGGGCTATGGCAACGATCCAACCGACGACACACCGCGTTATCCGATAGCCGCATTCGACTTCACCTTGAAGAAGAAAACCATTTCCGGCCCAGGGTTGGAGGCGGCGACATGGAACTACTCCTATGAACCGAACATCAGCTTCGTGCGCTATCCCGGGACGACCGATGCCTATCCGGTCTGTCCGTACAGCAGTGTCGCCCAATGCGCATTGCCGCCGTGCACCTCGGAGAGCTGCGCACGGGCCAGCGTAACCACGGTGACCGGGCCGAACGGCGAATGGCGGCGCTACAGCTACGGCAACACCTTCCGCTATAACGAGGGCAAGCTGGTCAAGGAAGAGGCCGGCAGCGACGCAGCGCATATCCTGCAAACGATAGTGAAGCGATACGACCTGAGCCTCGCGCCCCAGGCCTATCCGGCGCGGTATGGGCGCAGCACCCGTTTCAGCGAGGACGGATTCCAGAGCGAGTACCACCGCCCTCTGGTCGCGACCGAGATCGGCCTCCAAGGCGCCAGGTTTTCCGAGCGAGTCGATTCGTTCGACTACTTCGCGCGGCCGCTCAGCATCGCCAAGTTCAGTTCGCTGGGCTACAGCCGGAACGAGACGATCGCCTACTACGACGATCTGGCCAAGTGGACGTTGGGACAGGTGCGCACGATCACTTGCGCCGCGCCGGCCAGCTGCGCGGGCCAGGTCATGTTGAACAAGGAGTTCGACAGCGCCAAGGCACTGCCCGTGCGTTTCTATTCGTTCGGCGCGTTGCTGCAGACCTTGACCTACAACGCCGACGGAACCATCGCCAGCGTGTCCGATGGCCGCGATTCGGCCGCTTTGGACACCACCGCGCTGCTGTCGGGTTGGAAGCGCGGCTATCCACAGACCATCCAGTACCCAGACAGTACTGCCAAGACCGCGAGCGTCGACAGTCGCGGCTGGTTGGCATCGACCACGGACCAGAACGGTTACAGCACCGGCTATGGTTACGACGCGATGGGACGCGTATCCAGCATCGCCTACCCGAGCGGAGACACGGTGGCGTGGACGTCCAAGGGCGCCGAATTCCGGGCGCTGACCGGTGCCGATGCCAAGCCGCCGGGCGTGGTCGACGGCCAGTGGCGCGAATCGATCGTGCAAGGCAACTACGCCAGGCAAACATACTTCGACGCGATGTGGCGGCCGGTGCTGACCCACGAATACGACAGCAGCGACAAGACGGCGACGCTGCGCGCGACGAGCATGGCCTACGACACCCAAGGACGCGTGATGTTCCAATCCTATCCGAGCGCCGACGCGATCCCGGCGGCGAGCGGTACCTGGACCAGCTACGACGTGCTCGGACGCATCACCCGCACCCGCCAGGACTCCGAACTGGGGCCGCTCGATACCGTCCGCGAGTATCTGCCTGGCTTCCAGACCAAGCTGACCGATCCGAAGGGCAACGCCACCCTGACCCGCTACATGGCGTTCGACGAACCGGTCTTCGATTGGCCGGTGAGCGTCGACCAGCCTGAAGGCGTGCATACCGAAATCGATCGGGACGCGTACGGAAAACCCTTGAAGATCGTCCGTTCGGGAGTCAGCCAATGAGCGCGCCGCAAAGTAAGCCCGGCCGCGCCGTTGTAGACCGCCGCTTGCGGGATTGGGTGGACTGCGGGTGGAAGAACGCTCTTCGCGCGTTGGCCCTGTTCGCGGCCCTGATGTTGGCGAGCGCCAACTCCTGGGCGCAGGCGAGCATCCGGCTCACGGCGCTGGATGCCGTCGATCAAGTCGCTCCGGCGTCGTTTCGACTGCGTATCCAGTTGCTGGGGGATTTCAATAACGGTGTCCAGGAGGACGTGGATGCCAGCTCGATCTACTTGCTTCGTAACGGCGAATTCATCGAGTTGCAGCCGGATGTGTCCCAGGACCGCTACGAATCGGGTCTGGCCGTGGGCACTTACGACTATGTGGTGAAAGGCGTCGCGGTCAGTTACGTCAACGGCAGCGAACGTTTGCGGCAGATCCAATCGCCGACGGTACGCATCACCGTGTCCGCGCCGACCGGCGCGCTGAGCGCATCTCCGAACCCGTGCACGATTCCCTGGGGCGGTTCGGCTTGTACCGCCACGGTGCAGTGGAGCAGCAACGCGCCCAATGCGCAGCTGTGGGTCAGTGGTCTGGCGGGTGAGAACCCGACCGTGTTCGCGCAGGGCGCCAGCGGGTCGCAAGCCGCTTCGATCACCGCGGCCGGTTCGCGTTTCCAACTCAAGAACGGCGGACAGGTGCTGGCCAATGTGGATGCGCGCGCCAATCCTGCGGTCAATATTCCCCCATCCGTGCAGGTGACCTCGCCAGCGCAAGGGCAGATATTCCTCGTCGGCGACTTCCCGTTGCTGCAGGCGAGCGCCAGCGACAGCGACGACGCGGTGCAGCGGGTCGAGTTCCTGATCAGCGGGGTCAAGGTCTGGAACATGGATGCGCCGCCTTACCAGGTCCACTGGACGGCCTCGGCGGGTACGCACAGCGTTGTCGCGCGCGCTTTCGACACCCGCGGCGCGTACACCGATTCCGCGCCGGTGCAGATCGTCGTCAACCGGCCGCCGACCGTGGCGCTGACCTCGCCGTTGTCCGGTGCGTTCCGCACGGCGCCGGGCAGTTTCGCGGTGGCCGCCGACGCGGCCGACGGCGACGGCTCGGTGAGCGAGGTCGAGTTCTTCGTCGACGGCGCCAAGTTCGCCACGGCGACCAGCGCGCCTTACTCGGCGATGTTGGATCAATTGTCCGCGGGCAGCTACGCGCTGAGCGCGAAGGTCACCGACAATCTCGGAGCGAGCGCGACCTCTGCGTCCGTTTCCGTCGTAGTCGGCGCCGTGGGCGCCGGGAGCGTCGCTCGCAGTTATGTCTACGACGCCCAACAGCGGCTGTGCAAGACGATCGAGCCGGAAACCGGCGCGACGGTGGTCGACTACGATGCCGCGGGCAATGTCGCGTGGACGGCGGCGGGCTTGAGTCTCCCCGATCCGGCTTCGTGCAATCGCACCGAGGCGGCGGCGTCCGGGCGCGCGGTCGTACGCAGTTACGACGCGCTCGGCCGTCTGAAGACGATGGCCTTCCCGGATGGGCGCGGCAACCAGGCCTGGAACTACCATCCCGACGGCCTCGCCCGCGAGGTCGCGACCGACAACGACGGCAACGGGCAGGGCGTCGTCGTCAATCGTTACCAGTACAACAAGCGCCGCCTGCTGAGTTCGGAGTCGGTCACGCTGCGCGACGGCACGGTGTGGAACAGCGCCAACGGTTACGACGCCAATGCCAATCGCATCAGCTATGTCGTTCCCGACGGCTTGCAGGTCAACTACGCGGTCAACGCTTTGGGCCAGCAGACCGGCGTGAGTTCGACCGGCAGGACCTACGCCAGCAACGTCCGCTATTACCCGAACGGCGCGATCCGGCAGTTCACCTACGGCAACGGCATCGTCCACACCTTGCAGCAGAACGCCCGGCAACTGCCGTCGCGCAGCACCGACGCAGGCACGATCGACCTGGAAACGGGCTACGACCACAACGGCAATACCGCCCAGGTGCTCGATCGCCAGCGCGAAAGCCAGGGCCAGTACCAGTACAACCGCTGGATGAGCTACGACGGCCTCGACCGTCTCACCGCGGCCGGCTCATGCATCTTCGGCGGCGACTGCTGGCATCGTTTCACTTACGACGCGATCGACAACCTGCGCAGCTGGTCGCTGGCCGGCGTCAAGAACCACCACTACGTCTACGACGCCAAGAACCACCTGACCAACATCCGCGACGGCAGCTCCGGCCCGAGCGTGATCGGCCTGGGTTACGACGATCAGGGCAACCTGGGCAACAAGAACGGCCAGGAATTCCGCTTCGACTACGGCAACCGCCTGCGCCGAGTGGTGGGCAAGGAAGCTTATGCCTACGACGCCCACGGACGCCGCTTGGGCCAGTTCGACCGACCGGATACGACATTCGTAAATTCGTTCTACAACCTGGACGGGCAACTGCTGTTCCGCTACAAGGGCCACGCCAACGAGGCCACGAACGACAACTATCCCGAGATCAACCGGCCGCATGTCTACTTGGGCGGCAGTCTGCTGGCGACGGTCGACTGGAATCGGGCGACGCAGACGGCTCAGACCAAGTACTACCACACCGATGCGCTAGGTAGCCCGGTGGCGGTGACGAACGAGGCGGGGCAGGTGGTGGAGCGGACCGATTGGGAGCCGTATGGGGCGGCGATCGGGAAGCCGGCGTATAACGGGGTGGGGTATACCGGGCATGTGATGGATGGGCGCAGTGGGCTCACTTACATGCAGCAGCGGTATTATGATGCCAGTGTCGGTCGTTTTCTAAGCAGTGACCCGGTTGCTGCGAGTGCGATTGGTGTCGGCAATTTTAATCGGTACTGGTACGCCGAGGGTAATCCCTATCGGTTCCGCGATCCTGACGGGCGAGATGCATGCGATAGCGGTTCCAGAGACTGCGTGCCTTCGCCTTTTGCCAAGGCTGGGGGCGATCAAACAGTCAATGGGTTTTCAGTTGCCGATAGAAATGTTGCGTCTAAGGGGGTCATCGAGAGGATCGCGCGGGATATTAATGCAAAGCCGCAGGGTGATATCCAATTGTCCGCTGGCGAGCTCGGCATTCTGGCAGAACATTCGATGATGCTTCTTGCTCAGCGAGAATTGGATGCAGGCGCGTACAAGGATATGTCTTTCCGCTCGTTTGCAAGTCAGGTGCAGGGCGGGCATGGAGACAGTGTTTTCCTGCTTTGGGCCGAGCAAATGTTCGTGGTCGAAGGAGTGCCTGGAGCGTTTGGTGGCAGGCACCTTGGTACCGACATTAACTACATGATGCAAGGCATGTCTTGGGCTGCTGGCGGGTACTCGAAGCCAGCGATGTATGGGGCGGTTTCCGGCTGGAATGCAGCGCAAGGGATCATGGGGCAGGGTGTTCGCAACTTCAGCCAAATCCCGCATGCAGGACAATGGGCTGAATTCGGGTACGAATACTATAAGTTACGAAAGGACGATTCCCAGCCGTGAAAACTAAACTGGTGTTTTTATTGGCTGTTGGGTTTGTCTGCTCATCATGCGCGAAGCAAGGGTGCGGCGATTTTCAGGAAATAATAAAGCGGCCAGGTGTCGCCGAACGAGTTATGAATTGGGCCGATGCCGTACCCATGAGCGCCGGGCCACGATGGAAGCGGGTGGGTAACGGCAAGATTGATATGCCTGGCGACTATGCCATCCCTTTCGATTTGGACTCCAGATCGCTGGGTTTCGACAAGCCAGCAGAAGCTAGAGTTATTCTTGATTCTCGCGGTAAACCGGTTGGCGTGTTCATCGGTGAGAAAAATATGCAGGGGGTTGTCATAAAGTTCAAGGGCGAGGCGCTTACAGTGATTCCTGAAAAAAAACTACAGTCAGTGAACTCCAGAGTGTTTATTATGTGTGTCAAAAGGAATGGCGAATGAGGGCGCTAATCTGTATCGGCAACTTCGCGGGCCGGTAAATGGGCAACTCGCCGCCTCAACTGTCGTGATGAGGCATCTAACCTCTCATGACATCGTCTGCGGGCTTGAACACGGTCGAATCGTCGATCAGTTGATTGGATTTTTCTTGTGTCCACAGAGATGGAGGGGTCGTATGAGAGGCTTTTCATGCCTTGCTTCCCTATTCCGAAATCGCGGTCAACAGCGCTCGCCTGGAAATTTTGGTGTCCGCGTTCTTCGACTGGTTTTCAGTGAGAAGTTACGGTGTTGAGGCCTACTCTTGCGGTGCGGTCCCGGAGCAGGTCGGCGTTGCGCTCCTAGGGTTGAAATATTCATTCGTTTTGGCGTTCGGCCGCGAGTCCGGTCGGTAGCGACGGAGGTGACGATGAAGCGACAACCCGCGGGTTGGCTGGATATAACGGTTTATAGGGATTTCTACGATTTCCCCAGATACATCCTCGCCAGAGACGGCCAGGGGCTGTATTGGATCTTCGACGGGTCGTTCGACGACGAGGCGGACGAGTATCGGGATCACCTCATAATGAAATGCGTCGGGTTGGAATGGGACGAAGCCTTGCGACAGTTCGAAGGCCGTGTCGCTATTCCGCTCGGCGTGGACCGGTCCGGGTACGAAAGAGTGGCGTTGACCGAGGTTGCGTTCGACGAATCCCACAGGAAAAGGATCCGCATCGGCACTGCATGAGGCGTTCTTGCGAGGCGGTCGCGCAGGGGCTTTGCCCATCTCTCGGATTAATGGCCGCGGGTTGTGAAGTGGGCGCTGCTTCGTTTGGCGACAACGATGGAATTGATGCGGTGCAATTTTCCCTCCAAGTCGGAGGGCGACGAGCAAGCGAACCGAAGATTTGTCTAATTTTCAATGGACTTCGATATGGACGAAGCGACAGGGGCACGGATCCAGCGCGACGTGTTGCTTTACATGCTGCACGTGTCGTTGGTTGAAATTCGGGCGGCGGAATCCTTGAATGCGGCGAAGAAGATTTCCGATATTTTTCATAACTTGCCGATGGGATTGCTCCGTCGCTCCACTCGCGAGGATTTCGACGTTCTGTTGGACGAGTTGTTGGAGCGAGCGCAGCGATGGGGGACGGACGACTACATCCGGAATCTGAATGCATTGGCGCTTCAGTCCGTAGGGAAGGCGCCACGTGGAGGTAAGGGTTTCACCGGCGAGCGTTCCGGCTTTTGATTTTTAGTCCGGCCAGATGTGGTCCCCCGATGTCATCTTCTTTCGCTACGTGCAATGATCGAACATCGGCTGCAGGGCAGGGGTGTTGAGAGGCCATGAATATGCACGACTGGGTTTTGCTCAAGATCGGAGTCGAATGGTCGAAGGGCGAGCTGGTCATCAGTCTCGTGGATGCCAGATCCACGCCGGTCGAGATCAAAGCCAGTGGAATGCGTGCGTTCCGGCTTGAGAGAAGTCATGCTTGGGGCGAAAGCAGTTCTCTATATGAGGCAATCGGTCCCGTGTATATGAGGCAATCGGTCCCGTGGAAGTCGACGCCGGTTTCTCCAGAATGTCGCTCATGATGCAGTCCGGAGACGCTTTGGTCGTCGAGGCGGAATCCTTCCTTCTTCCAGCCAATATCGTTCGCTGAAGGATCGACTCGAGTCGTCCCGCTACATCAACACGTCGACAACGACATCAGCGCGCCATCCCGGCTTTCAATTCCGGGACTCAGGCGATCCGCGATCGAACCGCCCGACAACCGACGAATTGCGTAGGCGACGCGGCTGCGGCATCGCTCAAACCTCCCCCAACCGCGTAACCTCCCGCCGATCCCGCCCATTCTCCTTGGCCCGGTACAGCGCCGCGTCGGCCCCGTCGAACACCGTGCGCGCATGCGTATGCGGTCCCGGTACGCAGGTATACAAACCCACGCTCAAACTGACCCGCTGGTCTTCGCGCGCGCCGTAGCGGGCGTCGAGTTTGCGCAGGTCGGCGAGGATGGCGTCGGCGACGCGGGCGGCGCCTTCGACGTGGGTGTCGGGCAGGATCACCGCGAATTCGTCGCCGCCGAAGCGGGCGGGCAGGTCGCGCGGGCGGCGGGCGTGGGAGGCGATCACGGCGGCGATCTTCTGCAGCAGTTTGTCGCCGGCGCGGTGGCCGTGGGCGTCGTTGTAGGCCTTGAAGTGGTCGACGTCGATCAGCGCCAGCGACAGCGGGGCGCGGGTGCGGCGGGCGCTGGCGAGTTCGCGCTGGAGGACGTGGTCGAAGCGGCGGCGGTTGCCGAGCTGGGTCAGGGTGTCGAGGTTGGCTTCGCGCCGCCAGTGGCGCAGGTGCACGATCAGCCAGGCCAGGTACGCCGCGCCGATCATGATCAAGGTCGCGGCCGGCGGGAACCACAGGTCGGCCAGGCGCAGCAGGGCGACGCTGCCGGCCAGGGCCAGCAACACGGCGCTGCCGGCGACCAGGCCGGGGCGCTGCAGGCGCGGGTGCAGCATCGCCAGCACCACGGCCAGCAGCATCGTCGCGGCCAGCAGCGCCTGCCACAGCGGCGCCAGCGGCACGATCGCGCGGTCGTGCAGCAGCATCTCGACCACGTTGGCCTGGTACTCGGCGCCGTGCATGCGCACTTCGTCGGACATCGGCGTGAGGTAGCGCGGCGCCAGGCCGGTCGCGGTCACGCCGATCACCACCCAGCGGTCGCGCAGCAATTCCACCGGCACCTGGCCGCCGAGCACGTCGGCGTAGGAGACCTGGCTGAAGGTGTCGGGCGGGCCGGCGTAGCGGATGCGCACGTAGTGGTCGCGCGTCCACAGGTACGGCGAGCCGCGCTGCGACGGCGGCCGGCGCAGGCCCGGCAGCGGATCGGGCGCGGCGTTCTTGTCCAGGCCGATCAGCGCCAGCCCCAGCGCCGGCCAGCGCGCGTCGCCGAGGCCGGCCTTGAGGTAGAGGCCGCGCGCGGTGCCTTCGGCGTCGAGCTCGATGTCGGTGTGGCCGAGCGTGCGGGCGGCGGCGGCGATCGCCGGCGTCGGCAGCACTTCCACCGGCGGCGCGTTCTGCCGCAGCGGCGCGGTCACCACCGGCAGGGCGACGCGGCCGAGCCGGCGCATCGCCGCGGCCAGGGTGCGGTCGCGGTCGTCGCCGTTGCGGTCGGGTTCGGCCAGGACCAGGTCCAGGGCCACGCCGCGCACGCCGGCGTAGCCCAGGCGATCGAACATCTGCGCGTGCAGGTCGCGCGGCCACGGCCATTGGCCGAGTTCGTTGAGGCTGCGGTCGTCGATGGCGACCACCACCACGTCGCCGTCGGGCGGGTAGCCCCAGTGCGAGAGGTGCAGGTCGTAGAGGAAATCGTCCAGCCGCCAGCTCGCGCCGCTGACGGTCAGCAGCGCGGTCAGCGCGGCCGCGGCCAGCGCCGCGCCGACGCGCAGCGCGATCGACAGCGCGCCGGTTTTCATGCGCTCGCGCCCATCGCCGTGGCCGGGCTACAGCGCCAACAGCAGCAACAGCGCGCCGGCGCCGCCGGCGGCGTAGCACAGGCGGCAGGGCAGGCGGATCTCCTGCGCCGGGCCGTACGGCGCGGCGTAACCGTCGTCTTCGAGGGTCTGCACGCGCACGTGCCAGGCGCCGCCGCCGGGGCGGTCGAGTTCGATCTGCGGCTCATCCACCTCGCGCTCCAGCAGCAACTGGGAGAAGTCGGCCTTGCGGGACATCTGCACACGATAGCGCTGGCCGGGCTCGCCGCGCTGCCAGCGCAGGGTCAGCTTGCCCTGCGCCGACTGCGGCGGCTGCAATCCCGGATCGGCCGGCGCATCGCTGACCTGGAACGGCAAGGCGTTGCCGAAGCGGCCGAGGCGGCCGTCGCCGTCGCGCGAGGCTACGCGCCAGAAGTAGTCGCCCGGGTCGAGCGCGCGCTCGGGGCGCCAGCGCTGGCCGCGCACGGTTTCGTCGAGCAGCGGCTGGGCGAAGTCGGCGTCGCGGGCGATCTGCACGCGGCTGGCGGCGGCGCCTTCGACCTTGGCCCAGTCGAAGCGCGGCCGCGGCACGCTCACGCGCTGGCCGTCGAGCGGGGCCAGGGTCAGTGGCGGCGCCGGGCCGGCGTCGACGGTGAAGGCCTGGACGAGGTCGTGGCCGCCCAGGCCGTTGCCGGCGACCGCGCGCACCAGCAGGCGCTGGCGGCCGGGCGGCAGGTCGTCGATGCGCACATGGGTGTCGGCGGTGGACTGCTCGAACAGCAGGACTTCCGGCGCATCGTCGCGCACCACTTCGATCCGGTAGCCGCTGGCGCCGGGCACCGCGTTCCAGCCGGCGCGCGCGGGCAGTTGGTCGAGCACGGTGGCGGCCGGATCGAGCTGCGGCGCCGCCAGCAGCGCGATCGGCGCCGACGGCGCGGCGCCGCGGCCGGCGAGGGTGCCGTAGCCCGGCGTCACCAACACCTGGCCGTGTTGCGCGCCGACTGCGACCTTGCCTTCCAGCACCTCGGTCGCATCGGCCGCGCCGGCTTCGCCCGCGGCGATGCGGAAGCGGGTGCCGCGCACGCTCGAGGTCGCCGACGGGGTCTGGATGATGTAGCGCGAGGCCGGGCCCTGGGCCGGGATCACCCGGTTGCTGGCGCGCCCGCGCTGCAGGCGCATGCGCGTATCGACCATGCCGGTGCTGCCGTAGCTGCTGAGCTCGTCGAACACCACCGCGCTGTTGTCCTGCACGGTCATGCGCGAGCCGTCGGCGAATTCGAGCGTGGCGCTGGCGCCGGGCCCGGTCTCCAGGCGGCTGCCGATGCCCAGGCGCAGGCCTTCGCCGACCAGTTGCGCCGGCGAGGCGTCCGAGGCCAGCCAGTTGACCGCGCCGCGTACCGCGATCACCCGAGCCTTGGCCGGCTGGATCCGCAGCCAGCCGATCGGGAAGCGCATGCGCGTGCCCGGCGGCAGGTGGTAGGGATCGGCGATGCCGTTGTGCTCCTGCAGCCGGCGCCAGTTGATGCCGGTCTTGAGGTGCTTGGCGCCGAGGTCCCACAGGGTGTCGCCGGGGCGCACGCGGTAGCTCCAGTCCTGGGCCTGCGCGCCGGCGCAGGCGCCGGCCAGGGCGAACAGCGCCAACAGCGCGGAGACGAAGCGGCGCGCGCGCGGGCGCGCGGCCGGCGATGCGGCGGACGGTGCGGACGCGGCGGGGGCTGCGATGGGGGACATCCGTAATCCGTGGCTGAGAGAGACGGCGGAGACCGGCCGCGCGGCCGGCGGGCGAGGGACACAGCAACCCCTAATTATGCGCCCTCAGTCACATTTTTTCTGCTTTCGGGCCGGTTGAGCGGTGGATCTGGAGGGAGCGGCGGTCGCTGGACGGCTCCGGTCCGCTGCGGCTTCCTGCCGCGAAAGCTTGTGTATTCGATGTGCTTCAAGTGCCTTCGCAGGATCGTAGCGCGTGCGAGCGGGCGCTTGCAGCGGGACGCCGCCGATGCGGATCGATGGCGAGCGGAGACGAAAGCGTCGGGGCTGAAGCCCCTCCCACAACAATGCTTAGGGGCTGAAGTTGGTCCTGCAAGAAAGCTTTTGGGTTGAAGTTGCTCCTGCAAGAAAGCCTCGCGGCTGACGTTCCTCCTGCAACACAGGCCATGGGGGTTGAAGCTCTTGCGACAACAAGGCGCCGGCGTTGAAGTCGCTCGCGCAGGAGACGCTTCGGGGCCGAGGACTCCGGCATACGCAAGAACGCGTGGCGGCGGGTCTTTCCCACAGCAACGGCGGCTCGCGCGCATTCCGGTCGGTGGGCCGCGGGCGGGCCTGGGTGGAAGGGCCTGCAGGCCCGGCGCTTTCGTGTCCGCGCGCGGCGAACCGAGCCGGACGCATCGGGCCCGAACACCGTCCCACCCAGCGCGAGCGGCGGGTGCGCAGGCCCGCCGCCGCCGGCGATCAGCCCCGCTTGCTCTGGATCCAGCGATCGATCTTGCGCTCCAGGATCTCCAGCGGCACCGCGCCGTCCTTGAGCATCTGCGCATGGAACTCGCGCACGTCGAAGCGCGGCCCCAGCGCCGTTTGCGCGCGCTTGCGCAGCTCCATGATCTTGAGCTCGCCGATCTTGTACGCCAGCGCCTGGCCCGGGATCGCCATGTAGCGCTCGGCTTCGGCGGTGGACTGGGTCTCGCTCTCGGCCGAGTTGGCCAGCATGTATTCGATCACCTGCTCGCGGGTCCAGTCCTTGCTGTGCAGGCCGGTGTCCACCACCAGCCGGATCGCGCGCCACAGTTCGTTCTGCAGGTAGCCGAAGTAGTCGTACGGGCTCTCGTACACGCCCAGGTCCTTGCCCAGCGACTCGGCGTACAGGCCCCAGCCTTCGGTGAAGGCGGTCTCGCCGCCGAAGCGGCGGAACTTGGGCAGGTCGGTGAGTTCCTGCTGCAGCGCCAGCTGGAAGTGGTGGCCCGGAATCGCTTCGTGCAGGTACAGGTCCTCCGCGTCCCAGGTCTTGCGCGTGGGCAGGTCGTAGGTGTTGACGTAGAAGATGCCCGGACGCGTGCCGTCCTCGCTCGGGCGCATGTACGAGCCGCCGGCGGCCGACTGCGCGCGGAAGGCCTCGACCGGGCGGATCTCGAACGGCGCCTTCGGCGTCAGCGAGAACTGCTCGGCGATGCGCTTGCCGATCTTCGCTTCCAGGCCGCGGTAATGCGCCAGCAGCGCCGGCTCGTCCTTGAAGGTGAAGCGCGGGTCGGTCTGCAGGAACTTGAAGAACGCCTGGCGGTCGCCCTTGAACTTGAGCGCGGCGATGGTCTTGTCCATCTCGCCGTGGATGCGCGCGACCTCGTCCAGGCCGATCTGGTGGATCTGCGCCGGGGTCAGCGCGGTGCTGGTGGAGCGGCGCGCGTTGAACGCGTACCACTCGCCGCCGTTCGGCAAGGCGCCCAGGCCGGCGCTGGCGCGCGCCTTGGCCAGGTAATCGTCGCGCACGTAGTCGCGCAGGCGCGCATACGCCGGCATCAGTTCGGTCGCGATCGCGCTGCGGTAGGCCTCGCTCAGGCGCTGCTTGTCGGCGTCGGAGAAGCCGGCCGGGAACTTCGCCACCGGCGTCCAGAACAGGGTGTCCTCGGGCTTGTCCTTGATCAGCGCGTCGAGCTGCGAGACCACCTTGACCATCAGCGCCTTGGGCTGGACCACGCCGCGCTTGGCGCCTTCGCGGCTGTTGGCGACGAACTGGTCGAAGATCGCCGGCACCTTGGCCGCGCGCTTGAGCCAGTTGTCGTAGTCGGCGACGGTCTTGAACGGCTGCGCGCCGGCGCCGGAACCCAGCTGGGCGACGCTGGCGGCGAAGTTGTGGAACTGGTTGACCGGCTGCTGCCAGCTCGGGAAGCGGTCCGATTCCAGTTCCAGCCGGGCGTTGCGCACGAAGATCTCGTAGCTCAGCAGGTCCTGCGCGGACAGGCCCTGCGCGCCGACCGACTCGACCGTCTTGAGCCAGCGCTGGAAGAATTCGCGCCGCTGCTGGCGGTACTGCGCGCCGGCGATGTTCGGCAACTGGTCGTTGTAGCGCGGATCGCCCTGCTGGGTGGCCATCAGCGGATTGAGCTTGAGGTTCTCTTCCCAGTACTGCTCGTACAGGCGGGTCAGCTTGGCGGCCTTGGTTTCGACAGTGACGCCGGGCGAGGGCGCGGCAGCGGCGGGCGCGGCGAAGGCCGCGACGGGCAGGGCGAGGGCCAGGGCGGCGGCGAGCAGGGACGCGCCGAGCAGCGGCGCGGCCGGACGCGCGGACGCGCGGAACGGGGAGGCGGTCATGAGGTCGATCCGGACACAGGAACCCGCAGGCTCGCGCGGGCGCAGGGGCGGGGCATGGGCCGAAGGTCATGGCGGCCGCGGCGCAGGCGCGGCCGGCGTCTTGCTATGGCCGTTCGCGTCGGCGCGAAGCGCGGCGTCGGCCCGGCGCGTCGGCGTCGCGCGATGGAGCGGCGGGCGCGCCGTGACAACGGCCGAGGATTGACGAAAAATCCGCATGCGCGGCGATGCCGCAACGCGGCGTCCCCACGGCCCGCCGGGTCGATCGCGCCATCGCCAAGGAGAACCCAATGCCCGCACCTGTCGATGTGTCCGCGCGTCCCGCAGGCTCGGTGAGCGACGTCGGCCGCTACCTGCTCGACCTGACCGCGCCGCGCAGCCACGTCCTCACCATCGAACCCGGTCGCGGCAATCTCATCCTCGGCCCGGCGCGCATGGGCAAGAAGGCCGACCTGCACGTCGCCGCGGACCAGCCGATCCACTGGCGCGCGTTCGAGCCTTTCGCCACGCCGGCCGGCTCGGCGTGGCCGCGCTACATCGACTACCACGGCGACGACAGCGGCTTCTTCGCCTGGTCGCGGCAGCGCGGCATCGAGCAATTCAGCTGGGCGCCGGCGTTCGCCGATGCGCGCGCCGTCGATGGCGGCGGCGCCGACATCCGCTCGCTGCAGATCCGGCTCGACGGCGTATCCGGGCATCTGCATCTGACCCTGCCCGAACGCGGCAGCCTGGGCCTGTACGGCGATCTTTCGCGCTTCACCGCCGCGGGTCCGGCGCCGGGTACGCTGTCGCTGCTGCCGGCGCTGTCGCGCCGCCGCAGCGATGCGCCGTATGTCTTGCCCGAGCTGGGCCTGTTGCACGGCGCCAGGTCGCTGTCGCTGCACGCCGGCCCGCTGGGCCAGCCGATCTCGCTCGCGGGGATCGGGCGCTTCGCCGCGCTGCGGAGCCTGTCGCTGTGGGGCGGCTTCAGCGACTGGGCGGCGCTGGCGGAACTGCCGAACCTGGACAACCTGGAAATCCGCTTCGCGCCCGACCTGGGCGGTTTGCCGGCGCTGGCGAGCTGGCCGAAGCTCGACCGTTTCATCGCCTACAACGTCGACGAGGCGGCCGGAAAATCGTTGAAGGCGCAGCTCAAGGCGCGCGCGCAGCTGCGCGAGTGGAGCGACTACACCTCGGTCAGCCAGTTGCGCAAGCCCGAATGGTGGCAGCGCGAATACGGGCGGCCGTTCGCGGGCTGGAGCGGCCGCAGCGCCAAGGCGGCGAACGCCGCGTACGACGCGGCGCTGCAGGCGCTGCAACAGGCCCGCGACGCAGACGCGGCCAAGGCCGCCATCGTCGCGTTCGCCGCGCACTTCAACAGCGCCAAGGGCATCGAAACCGGCGAGCGCGAGGACATCGGCGAAGCGGTGTGGCAGTTCAGCCAGCTCGCCCATGTGGCGGCGCTGGGGGTGAGCGAGGAACAGGCGCAGCGGTGGTTCGACGAGGTGCGCGATTACTGACGGCCGCGATGGCGGATCGCGGCCGTCGGATCGGACGGCGTCGGGCCTGAAGGCCCTCCCACATCGGTGCGAAGCTTCCTCGTGCCGGGCCTGAAGCCCCTGCCAGCGCGGCTCTGGGTCAGTCCGCCGCGGCTTCGTCGCGCAGCTGCTTGGCCCGCGCGTGGCCCAGGTAGCCGTGGATCCACACCCGCAGCAGGTAGATCAGCGGGATCATCGCGAACGCCGCCAGCATCTTGTAGCCGTAGTTGACCGTGCTGATCGCCAGGAACTGCGGGATCGGCCAGTGCTGCGGCCCGAGCACGAAGGCGATGTACAGCACCACGAAGCTGTCGACCAGTTGCGACACCGCGGTCGAGCCGGTCGCGCGCAGCCAGATGTGCTTGTCGCCGGTGACGCTGCGGATGCGGTGGAACACCGCCACGTCGATCAGCTGGCCGAGCATGAACGCCACCAGCGAGCCGCCGATGCTCCACATGCCCTGGCCGAAGATCGCCGCGAACGCGGCCTGGTAGTCCGGCACGCCCTGCGCCTGCGCCGCGGTGACCCACCAGCCCGCCGGCGCCAGCGCGATCGCGGCGAAGGCGAACAGGAAACCGTAGGCGATCAGCATCGCCGCCAGCCACGAAATCAGGCGCACGCCGCGGCGGCCGAAGAATTCGTTGATGACGTCGGTCATCAGGAACACCACCGGCCACAGCAGGGTGCCGGCGGTGAAGTTCAGCGAGCCGGTCTGGCCGAACAGGTTCCACTGCAGCGGCGCGATCCCGAGCGTGTCTTCCAGGGCGAAGATCTTGACCCCGATGAACTCGGCCAGCGCCGCGTTCACGCAGAAGAACGAGGACAGCACGATGAACAAGCGCAGCGAGCGGTCCTGCAGCGTGCGCGTGCCTTCGCCGGTGGCGAACGGGATGCTGTTTTCGCCGGCGCTCACCGCTTCGGCCTCACCTTGTAGATCACCCCCGACTTGTCGTCGGTGAACAGGAAGCTGTCGCGGCCCAGCGCGAGCACGTCGCAGGGCCGGCCGACGGACTTGCCGCCCTGCAGGAAGCCGCTGACCAGGTCGCCGCGCGCGCGCCCGTCGGCGCCGACGCGGACGATGCGGTAGCCGTGGCCGAGCTTGAGCTTGCTGGAGCCGTGCAGCGCCACCGCGAACTCGTCGCGCAGCTGGCCGCCGTCGCTGGCCGGGAACCAGGTCAGCCCCAGCGCCGAGGCGTGCGAGGGGAAATACGCGAAGGTTTTCGGCACCGCTGCGCAGCCCTCCTTGCGCGGGAACTTCGGATCGGCCAGGACCTTGCCGCGGCTGAAGTAGCAATACGGCCAGCCGTAGTCGGCGCCGTCCTTGACCGCGAACATGGTCTCGTCGGGCTTGTCGTCGCCGAGGTGGTCGGAGCCTTGGTTGGTCGCGTACAGCTGGCCGTCGCGGTACAGCAGCCCGACCGCGTTGCGCAGGCCGCGCGCGTAGGTGCGCTGGCCGCTGCCGTCGGGGTTCATCTGCACGATCGCCGCGCGCACTTCTTCCTTTTCCACGCAGGCGTTGCAGCTGCTGCCGACCGCCACGTACAGCTTGCCGCCGCCGAAGGCCAGGCTGCGGGTCAGATGCCAGCCGCCGTACTTGTAGCTCAGGCCGTAGTCGGGGAAGGTCGCCAGGGTCTCGGGTTCGGACGAGGGCTTCACGTCGCCGTTGCGGTAGCGATAGCGCAGCAGCTTGTCGGTGTTGGCCACGTACAGCCATTGCTGGCCGCGGGCGTCGGTGTGGAAGGCGACGCTGTTGGGATTGCGCTGCTTGTCCAGGTACACCGAGACCTTGGTGTAGCGCTCGCTCTTTTCGTCCCAGCCGTCCAGCGCGTAGACCCGGCCGAGCTTGTTGTCGCTGAGGTCGTGCAGGTCGGTGACGAACAAGCGGCCGTCGGGGCTGCGGGCGAAGAAGCGCACGCGCTTGAGGCCTTGCACCACCGGCACGATTTCGAGATCCGCCGGCAGGTCGAGGCTGAAGCTGCGGCCGTCGTCGAGGGCGACCGGATGCGGCGCCAGCGCGGCGGCGGCCGCGGCGAAGGGCAGCGCCAGCGCGGCGGCGAGGCAGAACGAAAACGCGGAACGTGGGGTCATCGGGGGGCGTCCTTGTCGGGCGCGGCCGCCTTGGCGGCCGACGCGGGGGGCACGGAGAAGGGAATCGTCGCCGGCGACACCGCGCCGCCGGAAATGATGAAGCTCATCGCCTGGTCCACGCTCCAGTCGGTCGGAGTGATCTTCTCGACCGGAACGATCTCCAGGTAGCCCGAGGTCGGGTTCGGCGTGGTCGGCACGTACACCGCGGCCAGTTCGCGGCCGCTGCCTTCCTCGCGCATGACCTTGGTGACGAAGCCGATCGACTTCATCTCGGTGTGCGGGAAGTCGACCAGCACCACGCGCTGGGTGCCGTCGGGCTTGGTCTGCAGGATGTCGAGCAACTGCCGCGCGCTGCCGTAGATGGTGCTGGCCAGCGGGATGCGGCGGATCAGCGATTCGAACCAGCGCAGCAGGGTCTGGCCGACCACGCGCCGGGCCAGCGCGCCGGTGAGCAGGATCACCGCGACCGTGGCGATCAGCGCCAGCGCGGTTTGCACCCACTGCGCGCCGAGCCAGCCCAGCGCCTGCGGATGGGCGAGGGCGACGTCGCGCAGCAGCGGCTCCACCAGCGGCTTGCTGATGTCCGACAGCAGCACGAACACGAACTTGACCACGACCCAGGTCAGCCAGATCGGCAGCAGGGTCAACAGGCCGGAGAGGAACAGGCGTTGCAGGTTGGGCGGGCGCATGGCGCGGATTGTAGGGGAGCGCGCGCGCCGGGAGTTGCCTGCGGCGGGCCTTCAGGCCCCGGGCCTCTGTGGGAGGGCCTTCAGGCCCGAAGCCTTTCGCCCAGGTCGTCGCGCCGCGCTGTTGTGGGAGGGCCTTCAGGCCCGATGTTTTCCGCTCAGGCCTTCGCGAACTGGGCGAAAGGCATCGGGCCTGAAGGCCCTGCCACAAAAGCAAAAGCCCTCCGCGAGGGAGGGCTTCGCACGCACCTGCCGACGCCGCCAGGCCTCAGCGCTCGCGCACCAGGCGGAAGCCGACGTCGTCGTACCCGCGTCCCGCGCTCAGCGGCCGCTGCGCCTGCGCGCTGCGCCAGGAATTGCCGCCGACCTGGCGCTGCTGGCAGTTGCGCCCGCAGTCGCCCGACCACATCGACAGCGAGCGCCCGCCGCTGAGCGGCATGCGTTGCGCTTCCTCGGCGGTGGGCAGGCGGTAGCGGCGGCCGGTCTGCTGGCTGTACCACTGCGCATAGGCTTCCGCGTCGGCGATCGACACGCACACCACCGGCTCGGATTCGGTCTGGTCGAAGCCCGGCGCCTTCCAGTCCTTCGGCGCCAGCACCCGCAGCAGCGAGGCGCGTTCGCGGCACAGCGCCGGCGAGCGCTGGTTGGCGCTGGCGAAGCGGGCGAACTCGCCGCGGCTGACCGGGCGCGGGTTGAAGCTGACCGCCACGCTCGCCGCCGGCGCCGCCGCGGCGGCCGCGACCGCGCCGCGCGCGACCGTGCCGTCGCCGGCGATGCCGCGCGCCTGCGCGATGAGCTTGGTCGAGACCGTGCGCGGCAGGGCGAATTCGTCGGCCAGCGCGATCACCTTGCCGGCGTCGCCGCCGTCGCCGCGGCGCGCGGCCTGGTCCAGCCGCGCCTGCAGCGCCTGCGCGGCCTTCTCGCGCAGCGCGCGCTGCGCGGCCGAGTCGGCGGTGCCGGTCTGCTGGCCCAGCGCGGTGGCGTTGACCAGGTGTTGGCGCGCCTGCTGGTCGCGGCCCTCGCGCAGGTCGCGCGCGAGCGCTTCGCCGAAGGCTTGGGTGAGTTCCTCGACCACCACCGCCACTTCCGGGTTGGTGCTGTCCAGGTGCCAGGCGGTGAGCAGGCTGTTGTAGGCGTTGGCGTCGGCCGGCGCGGCCAGGCGGCCGTCGGCGATGTAGCTGCGCGCGGCCTGCAGCGAATCCTGCAGCGGCGCCTGCGGCAGCGGCGCCATCATCGCCTGGGTCGGGTCCGGCGCGGCCGGCGCCGCGGCGCTGGCGGCGGGCTTGGACTCGACCCGGAAGAAACCGTCCTTCTCGACCTGGTTGAGGCCGAAGCCGACCGCGACCACGCCGACCGCGGCCACCGCCAGCCCGGCCCAGGCCGGGGTGGCCCAGCGCTTGAGCGGGCGCAGCGCGACCAGGGCGCGGCCGACGCCGCTGAGCTGCCCGCGCTGCTTGATCTCGGTCACCGCCTGGGCCATCTCGGCGGCGTGCTCGAACCGCTGCTCGGGCTGCTTGGCCAGGGCGCGGTTCATGAAGCGCTGCCAGTGCTTGAGCGGCGGCGGCAGCTTCGGGATCGGGTTCTGCGCGTGCATCACCGCCATCGACAGCGCGTCGGGCGCCTCGAACGGCAGCCGGCCGGTCAGCATTTCCCAGATCAGCACGCCCAGGCTGTAAAGATCGGCGCGGCCGTCGACTTCCTCGCCGCGGGCCTGCTCCGGCGCCATGTAGGCGGTGCTGCCCACGGCCAGGCCGGTGGCGGTCATGCGCGCGCCGAAACCGCGGCGCAGGGCGATGCCGAAGTCGGCCAGCAGCGGCCGTTCGCTGTTGTCGAACAGGACGTTCTCGGCCTTGACGTCGCGATGCACGACGCCGCGGGCGTGGGCGTATTCCAGCGCCGCCAGCAGCGGTTCGGCGATCGCCACCACGTCGGCCTCGCCGCGGGCGAAGCCCTGCTCGATGCGCTTGCCCAGGTGGCCGCGCGGCAGGTAGGGCATGGCGTAGTACGGCAGCCCGTCGCGGGTGCGGCCGACTTCGTGGATGCTGACCACGTGCGGGTGTTCCAGCCGCGCGATGGTGCGCACTTCGTTCTCGAAGCGGCGCCGGCTGACCTCGTCGGCCAGCGCGTGCGGAAGCATGATCTTGATCGCGACCTCGCGCCCCAATGCGCTTTGCTCGCCCAGGTAGACCGTGGACGAGCCGCCGTGATTGATGATCTCGCGCAATCGATAGCCGGCGATCTCCGGCATCGGCGCGCGTTGGGCATCGGATGGAATTGTGCTGTTGGACATTCGCGGCCCCGTGTCGCGACTGCGCAGCATAACGCTGCGGCAGTGCCCGCGTGACGATTAGTGTGGCTTTTAAGTGCCCGCGTTTACAAGCCTGAGTGGGGCCCAGGCGTGGTTTCTGACAGTGCTTCCATACCGCAGGGCGCAACCGGGAATGGCGAGGCGGGTCGCGGATGCGCCTGGCCGGCGGCGCCGGCCGCTCAACGGTCGCGCTTGCGCCGCACGTAGAGCTGTTTGCGGACCTTGGCGACGGTCTCGCCGGCGGCATCGACGATGTCGTTGTCGAACCAGCGCAGGTATTTGTCGCCGCCGGCGGTCGCCGCGCGCAGTTCGTCCAGGATCTCGTCGGACAGGTCGAAGCGCGCGGTCACGGTGCCGCGGCCGGGCTTGAGGAATTCGATGCTGCCGGCGCGGTCCCAGACGATGTAGTCGCGGCCCAGGGCGTTCATCGCCAGCAGCATCCAGAACGGGTCGGTCATCGCGAACAGGCTGCCGCCGAAGTGGGTGCCGACGTAGTTGCGGTTCCACGGGCGCATGCGCAGTTCGACCGCGGCATGGCGGTAGTCCGGCGAGATCGCGGCGACGTGCACGCCGGTGAACAGGAACGGCGGCCACAGGTTGAGGCCGAATCGCAGGGTGCTGGCTTTCATGCGCTCGTGGCGTGGGAGAGGCGCGGTCAGTCTGCCATACGGATGCGTATAGTTGGAAGTCCGGGCACGGCGCGCTGGGCGGCGCGCGTTCGCCGCGTCGCCGGTGGCGGCGAGGCGGGGTCAAGCCGGCCGGCCTCTGCCGCCGCGCCGACTACCGCCGTTGCGGCGAAAGCTAAATCCAATTTTGAGTGGGTCTTTGCTTGAGCGCCGGTTGCCGGGGCAAGCGCGAATAAGCTCGCGTCTTTCGTTATGGCTATAAAAATCAGGGTTTTGCGGCGGCCTGGACGGCTTGAGCTATTGCCTCTTTCGAGTGGCAGAAGACAGCATCGCCAAGTCGAAATGGGTTCTGGTTTTTGCCGCAACGACGCTCGCGGAGCCGAGCGGGCGATCCCGCTGCGCAGGACGCGGGCACGATCCGAACCAGATCCAGCCGCCAGCCAAGCCCGGTCGGGCTTGGCCGAGCCGACCCTCAACGTCAGAACAACAGCGCCGACATCTTGCGCCGGTACACCCCGACCAGGTCCTCGTCCGCGACCACCCGGAACGCGTCGATCAACGCCTTGCGCGGCAGGCCTTCCTGGAAGCCGCGGTCGCGGCGCAGCAGTTCGATCAGCTGCTCCAGCCCCGCCTGGTCCTGGCCGGCGGCGATCAGGCGCGCGCCGAGCAGGTAGCGGGCCTGGGAATCCTCCGGCGTGGCGGCCAGGGTCGCTTCCAGGGTCGCGGCCGGCGGCGCGTCGCGGACCACGGCGAGGAAGCCGAGCTTGGCGCGGGCGCGCACGCTGCGGTCGTCGGTGGCGAGGTTGGCCGGCAGCGCGTCGAGCAGCTGTTCCGACTCGGCCTGGGCGCCGGTGGCCAGCAGGGCCAGGGCGAGATCGAGCTTGAGCTCGGGCTTGTCGGGCTGCTCGGCGCTCTCGCGGCGCAGGCGCACCACCTCGGCGTGCGGGTCCGCCGGCGCGGCTTCGACCGGCTCCGGCTCGGCGGCCGCGGCCGGCTCGATGCCGTGCGACTTGAGGAACTCGCGCACCACGCTTTCCGGCAGCGCTTCGGCGAAGCCGTCGACGAGCTGGCCGTCCTTCATCAGGTACACGGTCGGGATCGAGCGGATCTGGAACGCGGCGCCGAGCTGCTGTTCGGCCTCGACGTCGACCTTGGCCAGCACGAACGCGCCGTTGTATTCGCCGGCCAGCTTTTCCAGGATCGGGCCCAGGGTCTTGCACGGCTGGCACCATTCGGCCCAGAAGTCGATCAGGACCGGGACCTGCAGCGACTGTTGCAGCACGTCCTGCTGGAAACCTTCGGTGGTGGCGTCGAATACGTGGGGCGTGGCGGCGTTGGCGGTCATCGGCGGGCTCGTGGACTCGATAGCGGATTCGTCCCTACAAGTGGGGACGCGGGCGGCGCGAGGCAAGCGCGCCGCGAGCCGCGCACGCTAGCATGTCGCGATGAAGGCCTCATCCGATTCTCCCGGCGCGCGCCCAGGCGGCTCGAAATCCGAACGATCCAGCGCCATCGGCGCGAACGCCGGCGGCGACGCCCGCGCGTTCGCGCTGGCGCTGGCCGCCGCGCTGTGCTGCGTGGCCGCGTTGCTGGGTTTCGGCGCGGCGCTGGAGGGCTATTCGCACTGGCAGCACCCGCCCGGCCTGCTCGGCGCGCGCGGCATTCCGCGCGCACTGGCGTTCAACCTGCTGGGCTTTGTCGGGCCGGGGCTGGTGATGGCCTGGGTGGCCTGGCGCCTGGCCGGGGCCGCGCGCGGCCAGCGCGCGCTGGCGCGGATCGGCGCCTGGCTGTGGCTGTGGTCGGCGCTGGCGTGGGCGGCGCAGGGCGTCGTCGTGCTCGACCCGCAGGACCTCGACGCGCAGGCCAGCCGCCTGCACGCGCTGGCCTGGCTGCTGTGGTGGCTGGCGTTCGCGCCGGGCGCGGCGTTGCTGGCGTGGAGCGCGCTGGCCGCGCCGGCGTGGCGCCGCTTCGGCGCGATCGCGCTGGCCGCGGCCGCGGTGGTGGCCTTGGCGGTGATCGCGGCCGACGCGCGCCTGGTGCCGGCGGCGCCGGCGCAGCGGGTGGCCCTGCTGGCGTGGCTGGCGGCCTACCTCGCCGCGGCGCGCGCGCCGCGCTGAGGCGTCGCGCTCAACCCGCGCGCGGCGCCGGGCAGGCGCGTTGCATGCAGCGGTCGAATTCCAGCTTGCACATGCGCCGTTCCAGCGGCGAGGCCGCGTCGGCCAGGCACTGGCGTTGTTCGGCGAAGCAGGGACAGGCCGCGGCGGCCGTCGACACCGCGGCGAAGCCGCAGGCGAACGCGGCGACGGCGAGCGCGACCGACGCGCGTCGCAGCGGGAAGGCAGGGCGCAGCTGCATGGTCGAGTCCTTTCGTTGCGGGCGGTGGCGGGCGATGCGCTGCGGACGCGGGCGGCGTCCGCGGCGGGCGCCGGCGCCGCAGCAAGGTCGGTCGTAATCGGCGCCTGCCGCGGGCGCACCCGCGGCGGACCTTGCTGCGGCATCGGCATGGAAACGATCGATCAGCGCGGGAACCCGTCCTGACCGCACGGCGCGGCGGCGCGCGGTTGCGGCATCGGCGAATTCCGTTTCTGCGGGTGGTGCGGCTGCGGGAGCATGCGGAGCGAAGGCGGCTTGCGGCGCACGGCGCGCTCTGGGCGCCGACTGGGTTATGGCACGGCGCCGCCGCCGTTCGCCGTGACCGGGCGCACGCGCCCGGGCCGGGCGGCGGCGCGATCGCCGGAACTGGGATCGCGGGCGTGAAGCCGGTGTGCAATGGCGCGGCGGACGCAGCGCAAAGCATCGGGCCTGAAGGCCCTCCCACAAACGCCGACGCTCTGGCCTGCCGTTGCGCGAGGGCCTTCAGGCCCGACGCTCTCGACGCAGATCGCGCCGCTCGCGCCGGCAACGAAAAACCCCGGCCGCCTGCGCGACCGGGGTTTGGATGCGGATGCGGCGCGGCTTACAGCGCCTGCTTGTACACCGTGCCGTCCTTCATCACGAACGCCACGTCGAGCACGGTGTTGATGTCGGCGATCGGGTCGCCCTTGACCGCGACGATGTCGGCGCGCTTGCCGGCCTCGATCGTGCCCTGGTCCTCGACGCCGAGCACTTCGGCCGCGCGGATCGTCGCCGCCTGCAGCGCCACCGCCGCCGGGATGCCGGCTTCGACCATGTAAACGAACTCGCGCGCGTTGTCGCCGTGCGGGCCCACGCCCATGTCGGTGCCGAACGCAATCTTGACCCCGTTCTTGTAGGCGCTGGCCGCGGTCTGCTGGATCATCGCGCCGATCCGCGCCGCCTTCGGCCGCACCACGTCGGGGAAGTAGCCGTCGATCTTGGCCTTGTCGGCGACGAAGCGGCCGGCGTAGATGGTCGGCACGTACCAGGTCCCGCGTTGCTTCATCAGCGACATGACCTCCGGGCTCATGTAGGTGCCGTGCTCGATGCTGGTGACGCCGCCGAGCACCGCGCGCTTCATGCCTTCCTCGCCGTGCGCGTGCGCGGCGACGCGATAGCCGTAGTCCTTGGCGGTGTCGACGATGGCCTTGACCTCGTCGACGGTGAACTGCGGCGCGTCGCCGGATTTTGCATACGACAGCACGCCGCCGGTGGCGGTGATCTTGATGACGTCGCTGCCTTCCTTGTAGCGCTGGCGCACCGCCTGGCGGGCGTCGTCGATGGAGTTGATGACGCCCTCGGTCGGGCCGGGCGGGCCGATCAGGTGCGACAGCGCATCGTTCATGCCGTTGGTGGGATCGGCGTGGCCGCCGGTGGTGGCGATGGACTTGCCCGCGGCCCAGATGCGCGGGCCGCTGACCAGGCCCTGGTTGATCGCGTCGCGCAGGTGCGGGCTGACTTCGCCGCCGAGGTCGCGCACGCTGGTGAAGCCGGCCATCAGGGTCTTGTTGGCGTAGCCGACCGCGCGGAAGGCGAAGTCGACCGGGTCCAGGCGGAAGCCTTCGGAATAGCTCTGCGCGCTGGACTGGCCGCCCAGGTGCACGTGCAGGTCGGTCCAGCCCGGGGTGCAGGTGTGCTGCGACAGATCGACCGCGCGCGCGCCGGCGACGTCGTTGAGGCCGGCCTGCACTTGCGCGATCTTGCCGTCGCGCACGGTGATGGTGTGCGCGCCCAGCAGCTTGCCGCTGCGCGCGTCGAACAGCTTGCCGCAGCGCAGCGCGGTGGGTTCGGCCGGCGCCGGCGCGGCGTGCGCGGCGGCGGCGAACAGGCAGGACAGGACGGCGAGGGCGAGCGGTGCGGCGGCGTGCGATCGGATCATGGTCGGGTCGGTTCCGTCTTGGGCGGGCGAGGCGTCGTGCGGGCGCAGGCCCGCGGCAGCGAGGCGCCGTCCGTGCCGCGTCGCGGATGTGGAAACGCAGGAGCATGGCGCGCGGCGCCGCATCGGAATCCCCCTGCACGGCCGCCGGGCCGGGCCAGCATGCAAGCCGCGCGGGCCGCGGGTCAACGTGACGAACGGGCTAGGGCGCCCGCGCGGCGCGCCGGCCCGCGCGGCAGCGTGCCGCTGTCGCGCGCCGGCGCTTGCCGCTGCGGCCGCCGGCGCGCAGGTTGGCCGCACGCCGCGGCCGCCGCGGCCTTCGAGCGAGCGAACGACGATGCGCGACACCACCGTGGCGGCGCTCGCGTTGCGGGCGTTGGCGGCCTGCGGCGCGGCCTGGGCCAGCGGCGAAGGCAACAGCGGCGCCGACCGCGGCAAGCAGGCCAAGCACACACCAGCGATCTGCCGCCGCGGCGAACATCTCATCGCCGCGCCGCAGGCCGACGGCTCGCTGCGGTGGGCCTGCAGGGCGGCGAGCGCGTCGCCGCCGCCGGCGCGGGCCGGCTGAGCGCGTTGTCGCCGCACGCCGGCGTAGGGTCGGCGAAGCCGTCGCGGGCTGGCTTGCGATGGGGCGGCGCGGTTGCGTTTCCTTAACCGGTTTTGCCAAAAAACGCTGTCCGCCTGAGCCGTTGCACTTGCCAGCAAGGCAGCGCTTGCGCAAGGTGGGCGCCGGCGGGAGGCCATACGGACCGGGGCTTCCGACGTCATCGCCACTAGATTTCCGGTTCGCCCAGCGAGTCGAACCACCCATGAGCAAATCGCGTTTCTTCGCGGCCCTGGCCGCCGCCGGCCTGCTGGCCTTCGCCACCCACGCCGCCGCCCAGATCTTCAAGCCCTTGCCGGTGCCGTGCCCGATCGGCAAGACCGAGAAGCTGCTGTACGACAAGGAAGGCAAGCCGGTCGCCCGCATCTGCGTGTGATCCAGCGCGCTGCGGCGCGCGATCCCGGCCCGGGGCGGTTCGCCGCCCCGGGCCGTCGCGGAAAAAGTTTCAGCGTCGGCGCGTTCGCCCGGTATCGCAGCGATCCGGCGCGAAAGCGCGACGGTTGCAGCCGCCCGCGCATCCGCGCGTCGCGGCGCTCAGGCGGCGGCCGCGCTCAAGCGCGGGCCGCCGCGGGCCGGTTGCCGTCGACGACCCGGTCGCGGCCTTCCGCCTTGGCCCGGTACAGCGCCGCATCGGCGGCCTGCAGCAGTTGCTGCGGCGTGTCGCGGTCGCCGGCGCTGGTGGCCAGGCCGATCGAGCAGGTCGCCGGGCCGAAGGTCTGGCGCAGGTGGACGATGGTGGTCGCCGCGATCGCCGCGCGGATCTGCTCGGCGCGCTGCATCGCCGCCGCCGCGTCGGCCTCGGGCAGGACGATGGTGAATTCCTCGCCGCCGTAGCGGCAGGCGATGTCCTCGTTGCGCACCAATTCCTGCATCAGCTGCCCGACCCGCGCCAGCAGCGCGTCGCCGGCGGCGTGGCCGTGGGTATCGTTGAAGCGCTTGAAGTGGTCGACGTCGAGCATCAGCACCGACAGCGGCAGCTTGCGCCGCTGGCAGCGCAGCAGTTCGCGCTGCAGGTTCTCTTCCAGGTAGCGGCGGTTGAACAGCCCGGTCAGCGGGTCGCGCAGCGACTGCACGCGCAGGGTCTCGCGCAGTTGCAGGTTGACCACCGCCAGGCTGAGCTGCTCGGCGATGGACTGGATCAGGGCCAGGTCGGCCTCGCGCGGCGGCCGCTCGCCGCTCAGGCACAGCAGGCCGAGCGAGGTGTTCTGCGCCATCAGCGGCACGCACAGGCTCCAGCGCGGGTCGCCGCCGGCGGCGTCGGCAGCGGCGTCGGCGCGGGCGAGGTGGGCGCAGCGCACGCCGCCGTCGTGGGCCTGGCTGCGGTGGAGGCGGCCGCGGCGCAGCCCCCAGCAATCGTCGGGGTGCAGCAGGTCGGCGCTGGCGATGGCCTCGCGGCCGAAGCGCGCGGCGGTCTCGGCCAGGTTCTGCGAGGCGCGCAGGATGTAGCAGCGGCCGCCGAATTCCGGGATCAGGTCGGCGATGACGTGGGCGGTCATGTCCATCGCTTCCTGCAGGGTCTGGCAGCTCTGCAGCAGGCCGGCGTAGTGGCTCAGGCTGCGGTGGCGCTCGGTCAGGCGCTGGCGCTCGGCGGCGGAGGCCTCCAGTTCGGCCAGCGCCTGCCGGCTCTCGCGTTCGAGCGCGCGGCTGCGCTTGTTCTCCTGCCACAGGTTGAGCATCAGCAGGGCCAAAAGGCTCAGCGCCAGCAGCAGGCCGCCGATCACCAGCGCGGTCAGCAGGGCGGCGTTGCGCTCGGTGCGCGCGTCGCGCGCGGCCAGCAGCGCGCGCTCGTACTCGCGCATGGCGTCGGCGACCGCGGTCAGCGCGCGCATCTGCTCGGCGCCGTGGCTGGTCTGGCTGCTGATCCGGGCCTGCTGCGGGTCGCGCATGTGCATTTCCAGCAGCCGGTCGATCTCGGCCAGGCGCTGGCGCACCCGCCGCTCGACGTCGCGGGCCAGGCGGTGCTGGCGCGGGTTGTCGCGGGTCAGCGCGATCAGGCCGCTGGAATGGTTCAGCGCCGAGGGGATGCTGGCCAGGTATTCGGCGTGCAGGGCGGGGCGGTCGGTCAGGCGGTAGCCGCGCGCGCTGGATTCGACCGTGCGGGTCGCGGCCAGGGTCGATTCGATCTCGGCGATGACCTGGTAGGAGTGCTCGACCCACTCGGCGCTGTTGGCGAAGCTGCGCAGGCCGGCCACGGTCGCCACGCCGACCGCGGCCAGCAGCGCCGCGGCCAGTACGAACGCCGGCAGCCGGTAGGCGCGATAGCGCGACGCCAGCCGCGACGGCGGCGGGGGAGGGGACGCGGGCGGCGAAGGCTGGGCCAAGGCGGGCTCGGGGGCGGTCCGACCGGGTCATCTTCCCATACCCGGGCCGGGCCGCCGCGCGGACGGCGCGCCGGCGGTCGCGCCGCGGCCGCCGGCGGTCCCGCGCCGGCCGCGTGCGGCGCGATGCGTGGCGGGCTTTTGTGCGCTGCGGTAGGCTTGCCGGTCCTGCCCCATCGCCATCGCCACGCCTGTGTCCGACGCCGCCGCCCCCGCTCCGCACGACCCCCAGCACGATTCCCGGCCCTTCGAGCCGGCCGCCCTCGAGGCCGCCGCCCAGCGCTACTGGGACCAGACCCGCGCGTTCGAGGTCGACGAGAACTCGGCCAAGCCCAAGTACTACTGCCTGTCGATGCTGCCGTATCCCTCCGGCGCGCTGCACATGGGCCACGTGCGCAACTACACCATCGGCGACGTGATCAGCCGCTACAAGCGCATGACCGGCTTCAACGTGCTGCAGCCGATGGGCTGGGACGCGTTCGGCCTGCCGGCCGAGAACGCCGCGATCAAGAACAAGACCGCGCCGGCCAAGTGGACCTACGCCAACATCGCCCACATGAAGGCGCAGCTCAAGACCATGGGCTACGCGATCGACTGGTCGCGCGAGTTCGCCACCTGCACGCCGGACTACTACGTCCACGAGCAGCGCATGTTCGTGCGGCTGATGAAGCAGGGCCTGGCCTACCGCAAGAACTCGGTGGTGAACTGGGACCCGGTCGACCAGACCGTGCTGGCCAACGAACAGGTCGTCGACGGCCGCGGCTGGCGCACCGGCGCGCTGGTGGAGAAGCGCGAAATCCCGCAGTGGTTCCTCAAGATCACCGACTACGCCCAGCAGCTGCTCGACGGCCTGGACGCGCTGCCGGGCTGGCCGGATGCGGTCAAGACCATGCAGCGCAACTGGATCGGCCGCAGCGAAGGCCTGGAGATCCGCTTCGACGTGGTCGAGGACGACGGCCGCCCGGTCGATGCCGCGCTGAACGACCTGGTGGTGTTCACCACCCGTCCCGACACCCTGATGGGCGCGACCTACGTATCGGTCGCCGCCGAGCATCCGCTGGCCGCGCACGCCGCGCAGACCGACTCCGACCTCGCCGCCTTCATCGCCGAGCTGCGCCAGGGCGGCGTGTCCGAGGCCGAACTGGAAACCCAGGAAAAGCGCGGCCGCGACACCGGCCTGCGCGCGGTGCACCCGGTCACCGGCGAACACCTGCCGGTGTACGTGGCCAACTTCGTGCTGATGAACTACGGCACCGGCGCGGTCATGGCCGTGCCCGGCCACGACCAGCGCGACTGGGAATTCGCCCAGCGCTATCAGCTGCCGATCAAGACCGTGATCGTGCCCGACGCGGTGCGCGACGCGCTGGCCGAGATCGGCCGCGACCTGTCCGCGCACGCCGACCCGATGGCCAGCGCCCTGGGCGGCGCGCCGGCGCTGGACGTGTACGACACCGCCGCGGCGGTGCAGGTGGTCGAGGAATTCCACAGCGGCATCGTCGAGCGCGGGCCGTGGACCGAGCGCGGCTGGCTGGTCAATTCCGGCGAGTACGACGGAATGGACTTCCAGCAGGCGCTCGACGCCCTGGCCGCGCGTTTCGAGGCCGAAGGCCGCGGCAACCGCCGGGTCAACTACCGCCTGCGCGACTGGGGCGTGAGCCGCCAGCGCTACTGGGGCTGCCCGATCCCGGTGATCCTGTGCCCGAAGTGCGGCGACGTGCCGGTGCCGGAAGACCAGCTGCCGGTGGTGCTGCCGGAAGACGTCGAGTTCAGCGGCGTCGCCTCGCCGATCAAGGCCGATCCGAACTGGCGCAAGACCGCCTGCCCGAACTGCGGCGGCGCCGCCGAGCGCGAGACCGACACCTTCGACACCTTCATGGAGTCGAGCTGGTACTACGCGCGCTACACCTCGCCCGGCGCGGCCGAGCAGGTCGACGCGCGGGCCAAGTACTGGACCCCGGTGGACCAGTACATCGGCGGCATCGAGCACGCGATCCTGCACCTGATGTATTTCCGCTTCTACCACAAGCTCATGCGCGACCAGGGCCTGGTCGACAGCGACGAGCCGGCGGTGAACCTGCTGACCCAGGGCATGGTGATCGCCGAGACCTACTTCCGCGGGCCGAAGGGCAAGGAAGACTGGTTCAACCCGGCCGACGTCGAGGTGAGCCGCGACGAGCGCGGCCGCATCGTCGGCGCGACGCTCAAGGCCGACGGCCTGCCGGTCGAGATCGGCGGCATCGAGAAGATGGCCAAGTCGAAGAACAACGGCGTCGATCCGAAGCTGATGGTCGACAAGTTCGGCGCCGACACCGTGCGCCTGTTCTCGATGTTCGCCGCGCCGCCGGACCAGTCGCTGGAGTGGAACGAGGCCGGCGTGGAAGGCATGGCGCGGTTCATGCGCCGGCTGTGGACCGCGGTGCAGCGCCACGCCGACGCCGGCCCCGCGCCGGCGCTCGACGCCGCCGCGCTGACCGCGCCGCAGAAGACCCTGCGCCGCCAGATCCACGAGACCGTGCAGAAGGTCGGCGGCGACTACGGCCGACGCCACAGCTTCAACACCGCGATCGCCGCGGTGATGGAACTGCTCAACCACCTGTACAAGTTCGACGACGCCAGCGGCAACGGCCGCGCCCTGCGCCAGGAGGCGCTGGAGGCGATCGTGCTGCTGCTCAACCCGATCACCCCGCACACCAGCCACGCGCTGTGGCAGACGCTGGGCCACGCCGAGACCCTGCTGGAGGACATCGCCTTCCCGCAGGCCGACCCGGCCGCGCTGACCCGCGACAGCGCGACCCTGGCGGTGCAGGTCAACGGCAAGCTGCGCGGCACCATCGAGGTCGCGGTCGGCGCCGCCAAGGAAGAGATCGAGGCGCTGGCGCTGGCCGAGCCGAACGCGGCCAAGTACCTGGAAGGCCTGAGCGTGCGCAAGGTGATCGTGGTGCCGGGCAAGATCGTCAACATCGTCGCCGGCTGAGCCCGCGCCGCGGCAAGGGCGCTGCCGCCCGCGGCGGCGCCCGGCACGTGCGCGGCCCTGCGGCGGCCGCGCGCACCGCGTCGCACGGTTCAGCCTTCGCTATTGCTGCCCACGGCCGCCTCGTCCAGACTTCGACCCATGACGCCTCGCTCCCTTCTCGCCCGCACGTCGCTTGCGGCTCTCGTGCTGGCCCTGTCGGCCTGCGGCTTCCAATTGCGCCAGGCCCTGACCCTGCCGCCGGACCTCGGCCCGGTGCGGGTGGTCTCGGTGGACCGCTACAGCCCGCTGGCCGAATCGCTGGCCCAGGCCCTGACCCGCGCCGGCGCGGTGCCGGCCCAGGACGGCTCGACCGAAGTGGCGGTGCTGGACCTGATGTCCGAACGCTGGGGCGACACCCCGGCCGCGCTCGACGAACTCGGCCGCGTGCAGGAATACAGCCTGCGCTACGCGGTGGTGTTCGAACTGCGCAAGTCCGACGGCAAGCCGCTGGTGCCGCGCCAGAGCATCGAGCTGTCGCGCGACTACGTGTCGAACCCGACCAACGCGATCGGCACCGAAGGCGAGCGCGAGATCCTCATGCGCGAAATGCGCCGCGAGATGAGTTCGGCGGTGCTGCGCCGGATCGGCGCGGTGACCGAGCGCGGCGCGGTCGTCGAGCGGCGCTGAGCCGCCCGCCGCGCTGCGCCCGACGCGCGAGGCCGCCGTCATGGAACTCACCCCCGAACGCCTGGTCGCCCAACTCGACCAGGAACCGTTGCGCCCGGCCTACCTGATCGCCGGCCCCGAGCCGCTGCGCGTGCTCGAAGCCGCCGACGCCGTGCGCGCCGCCGCGCGCGCCCAGGGCATCGGCGAGCGCGAAGTGTTCGAAGCCGAAGGCAACCAGCGCGAGCCCGACTGGAACGCGCTGTCGGCGAGCTTCCGCGCGCCGAGCCTGTTCGCCAGCCGGCGCCTGCTGGAACTGCGTTTGCCCAGCGGCAAGCCGGGCAAAGAGGGGGCCGAAGTCATCGCCGATTTCTGCGCCGATCCGCCGCACGACGCGACCTTGCTGGTCACCGCCGGCGAATGGAGCAAGCAGCACGGCGGCAAGTGGAGCGAAGCCATCGGCCGCCGCGGCCACATCGCCGTGGCCTGGGCGATCAAGCCGCACGAACTGCCCGAATGGATCGAGCGCCGCCTGCGCCAGCGCGGCCTGCGCGCCGACCGCGACGCGGTGCAGAGCCTGGCCGACCGGGTCGAAGGCAACCTGCTCGCGGCCGCGCAGGAAGTCGACAAGCTGGCGCTGTTGTCCGACGGCGACACCCTCACCGTCGAGCGCATGCAGGCGCTGGTCGCCGACGCGGCGCGCTTCGACGTGTTCCGGGTGCTCGACGCGGCCATGAACGGGCAGGGCGGGCAGGTCTCGCGCATGCTCGCCGGGTTGCGCGCCGAAGGCGAAGCGGTGCCGGCGCTGCTGGGCATGGTGGTGATGGAACTGCAGCGCACCGCCGCGCTGGCGCGGGTCTCGGCGCGCGGCGGCAACCTGTCGTCCGAGTTCAAGGCCCAGCGCATCTGGGATTCCAAGCAGCCGATGTACCGCCGCGCCCTGCAGCGCCACGACGCGCGCCGCTGGGAAGCGCTGCTGGTCCAGGCCGGGCGCGTGGACCGCATGGCCAAGGGCCGCGAGGCCGGCGACGCCTGGGTCGCGCTGGAACGGCTGCTGCTGGCGGTGGCCGAGCCGCGCGCGCTGCGCCTGCTCGCGGTCGCCGCGCACTGAACGGCGCGCGGCGGCGATGAGCCTGGCGGTCTTCTACGGCGGCACCTTCGACCCGATCCACGACGGCCACCTCGCCGTCGCCCGCGCCGCGCGCGACGCGCTGGCCGCGCAGGTGCGGCTGATGCCGGCCGCCGACCCGCCGCACCGCGCCGCGCCCGGCGCCGACGCGCAGCAGCGCGCGCACATGCTCGACCTGGCCGTGGCCGACGAAGCCGGCCTGGCCGTGGACCGGCGCGAACTGCGCCGCGAGGGCCGCTCCTACACCGTCGAGACCCTGCGCGAGGCGCGCCGGGAGTTCGGCCCCGAGCGCCCGCTGGCGCTGCTGGTCGGCGCCGACAGCTTTCTCGACCTGCCCAAGTGGCGCGAATGGGAGGCGCTGTTCGGGCTGGCCCATTTCGTCGTCGCCGAACGACCGGGCAGCCCGCTCGACGCCGCCCGCATCGAAGCCATCGCACCCGGCCGCGAGACCGCCGACCCGGCCAGCCTGCGCCAGGCCCCGGCCGGGCGCGTCTACCGGCTCAAGCAGCCGCTGCACGCCGAATCGGCCAGCCAGGTGCGCGAGTTCATCGCCGCCGGCCGGCCCTGGGACGCCTTCGTGCCGCCCGCGGTCGCCGCCTATATCCGGCAATGCGGCCTTTACGGCGTCGTCGCCGGCCGCGGCGCGACCCCCGCCTGAACGCCCCGGCGCCCGGTCCGCAGCGCCGCTGCGGGGGCCTTGGGTATAATCGGCGCACATCTTCCGAACCACGAGCCGTACCCTCTTGACCAGTCAAGCCCAAGTCATCAAGACCCAGTTGCCGAACCCGCCGCCGCCGACCGAGTTGGTGCTCAAGACGGTCCACGCCGCGGTGGAAGAACTCAAGGCCAAGGATGTCGTGGAAATCGACGTGCGCGGCAAGAGCAGCGTCACCGACTACATGGTGATCGCCTCCGGCACTTCGACCCGGCACGTCAAGTCGATCGCCGACGAAGTCGTCAAGTTCGCCAAGAACCTCGATGTCATGCCGCTGGGCGTGGAGGGCGAGCGCGAGGCCGAATGGGTGCTGGTCGACCTCGGCGACGTGGTCGTGCACGTCATGCTGCCGCGCGTGCGCGAGTTCTACGCGCTCGAACGCCTGTGGACCGTCGGCGACCAGCCGCCGCCGCCGGAAGGCGTGGAAGGCCGCGAGTCGGACGACGGCGAGCGTTACTGACGCGTCGGCGACACTGCAGCGCGATACGAAAAACGGCGCCTCGGGGCGCCGTTTTTCATGGTGCCGATCCCACGCGTCGCCGTTTGTAGGAGCGGCGCAAGCCGCGACCGCGCCACCGCACATACCGCGCGACCTTCAGCACCGCGGCCCACGCGATTTCTGTCGCACCGCGGCCTCAACTCAACGCAAGCTTCCCGGCCGCCGCCGCGATCAACCCGCCGGCGACGCCATCGATCCAGCGCCGCCGCCGTCCGCCCAGTTTCGGCTGATCGCCGGCGCCGCCGCGCGCGCCGCGCCCGAGCAGCAAACTCAAGGCCGCATACACCAGGCCGCAGCCCGCCACGAACACCGCCGACAGCGCGATCGCCTGCGGCGCGGCCGGCGCATCGGCGCGCATGAACTGCGGCAGGATCGCCAGGTAGATCATCATCCCCTTGGGATTCAGCGCCGCGGTCAGGAAGCCGCGGCGCAGCGCGTCGGCGCGGGCGCCGGCCGGGCGCAGCTCCAGCGCGCCGGGCCGCAGCGCCGCGCGCAGCAGCTTGAACGCCAGCCACGCCAGATAGGCCACGCCGATCCAGCGCAGCGCCTGGAACAGCAGCGGCGAAGCCGCGACCAGCGCCGCCAACCCCAGCGCCGCCAGCAGCGAATGCAGCAGGTAGCCGGCGCAGACCCCGGCGGTGGCGCGCAGCCCGGCCGCGGCGCCGCCGCCGAGGCTTTGCGAGGCGACGAACAGCATGTCCGGCCCCGGCGTGCAGATCAGCGGGAACACGGTGGCGCAGAAGAGCAGGGCGGTGTGCAGGTCCATGCCCGCCATGGTCGGCCAGTCCGGCCGGCACAGGGTTGCGCGGATGCCGCGTTTGTCGGAATTATTGGCAGGAACTGCCACAACTGGCGCCGATAGGCGCGGGAGATGCCGATGCGCCTCGACGAGACCGACCGCCGCATCCTGCGCGTGCTCCAGCGCGAGGGACGCATCGCCAACGCCGAGCTGGCCGAACGCGTCGGCCTGTCGCCGTCGCCGTGCCTGCGCCGGGTCCGGCTGCTGGAGGAGGCCGGGGTGATCGAGCGCTACGTCGCCGTGCTCGCGCCGGCCCGGCTCGGCCTGTCCATGACCCTGTTCACCCGGGTCTGGCTGCTGACCCAGGACGCGGAGACCATCGACCGCTTCGTCGCCGCGATGCAGGCGCTCGAGCAGGTCATGGAGTGCTACATCGTGCTCGGCGAATGCGACGCGATGCTGCGCGTGGTGGTCGCCGACCTCGACGGTTACCGCCGCTTCCAGACCACCCACCTGACCCGCGCCAACGGCATCGCCAACGTCAAGACCGACTTGCCCAGCCAAGTGGTCAAGCGCAGCTACGAACTGCCGCTGTAGCCGCGCGCACGCGCGCCGCGCAAACGAAAAGGGCGCCCGAAGGCGCCCTTTCGCGAGTCTTGCTGCGCAATCAGTTGCGCGACTGCAGCTTCGACAGCAGGCGCAGGAACTCGATGTACAGCCACACCAGGGTGACCATCAGGCCGAACGCGCCGTACCACTCCATGTACTTCGGCGCGCCTTGCTCGACGCCGTTTTCGATGAAGTCGAAGTCCAGCACCAGGTTCAGCGCCGCGATCACCACCACGAACAGGCTGAAGCCGATGCCGATGATGCCGGACTGGTGGATGTAGGGGATCTCGATGTTGAACATCCGCAGCACGATCGAGGCCAGGTACACCAGGGCGATGCCGCCGGTGGCCGCGACCACGCCGAGCTTGAAGTTCTCGGTCGCCTTGATCAGGCCGGTGCGGTACGCCGCCAGCAGCGCGAACAGGGTGCCGAAGGTCAGCATCACCGCCTGGATCACGATGCCCGGGAAGCGCGCTTCGAAGATCGAGGAGATCGCGCCGAGGAAGAAGCCTTCCAGCAGCGCGTACATCGGCGCGGTGATCGGCGACCACTCCTTCTTGAAGGTGGTCACCAGGCTCATGATCAGGCCGCCGATCAGGCCGCCCCACAGGTACAGGCCGGCGCCGGAGACCTGGCCGCGCGGGCCGATCTCGATCTGGTTCCAGGCGAACGCGGCGGTGAGCACGGTCAGCAGCAGCAGGAAGCCGGTCTTGTTGACCGTGCCGTTCAGGGTCATCGCCTGGCCGTTGCCGGTCACGACCGCGCCGCTGCCGAGGTCGAGGAAGGTGGATTCCTTGAGGGCGGGGTTGCCGCTGCGCATCATCGGTGTAGCTCCTTTTCGTCGCGTACCGCCGGCCGCGCCGGCGGATGAGAATGATTTCTGACCGCCGAAAGCATACACGGCGGCGCTTGCGGCCGGCCGCGGCAGGATGTTTCCAAGTGTGCGACCGCCGGGCGCGGACCGGCGGCGCGGGCGGATTGCGCGACAGGATTGACAGTTCAGGTAACCGCGACGAAACTATGCGGCCTTTCGCGGCGTTGGCGCGCTTCGGAAGTCCCGGTTCCGGGGTATAGCTCAGCCTGGTAGAGCGCCAGCTTTGGGAGCTGGATGTCGTGGGTTCGAATCCCTCTGCCCCGACCATCCATCGTCCAGGCCGGCCGTCAGTTAAGATTCGACTTTCCTGGCGCCCGTAGCTCAACCGGATAGAGCACCGGCCTTCTAAGCCGGTGGTTGCAGGTTCGATTCCTGCCGGGCGCGCCAAATTCGCAAGCGCTGTGCGGTATAATGCGCAGCTGGCAAGTGTTTCTGTGGTGGCTGTAGCTCAGCTGGTTAGAGTACTGGATTGTGATTCCAGATGTCGGGGGTTCGAGTCCCCTCAGCCACCCCAATCAAAATCGTTGCGACGGAATTTGTTGTAACGAAAGTGTTGTGCGGAGCGAAGTTGTTGTGTAAGATTTCGCTCCTCGGTTTTACCGGGCCGTTAGCTCAGTTGGTAGAGCAGTTGACTCTTAATCAATAGGTCCAAGGTTCGAATCCTTGACGGCCCACCAATAAAGAGAAGGGACTTGGCAGCGATGCCAGGTCCCTTTTTCTTTGCCTCGCGAAAAGCGTTCGCGGGCGTTTCCGCGCGGGTTCCTCGCTGACGCGGACGGGACGACCGCGCGAGGGCGATGCGAGTCGATCCGTTTGCATCGGCCGCCACTCGCGAGCGCTCGCCCGGCGCTGCGGCGACTGCGCTTTCGATTGCCGCGCGTGCCGTCGCCGACCGCGCCGCGCTCCGAATCGCGCAGGTCGTACTCGTTGCGCAAGTCATCGATCCGGCCGCAACGTTTGGACCTCGTCCGCGCCGCATGTGCAGTCGCGCGCAGCCATCGACGCACCGTTGCCGCCCTCGAACAGCGGCCATCGCGCGAACGCATCGAAGCGAGATGCCGCTCAAACCCCGCGCTGCATCCTCATCGTGCGTGTGCGCAGCGCGGCCTCTCGGCGCAATTTTTGTGCCTCGCAGCGTGCGCGCGACACGCTCACCGACTAGCGTTGTCGCGCCAGCCTTAGACGCAGGGACACCGACCGGACGCAGCGAGTCTGGGCAACGCAGCCGCAGGCCATTCAGAACAAGGGAGACTGGATCCATGAACATGACGATCAAGGGCATCGCGATGGGGTTGTTCGCGATGGGTGCGGTGTTGGGCGCGAGCGCGGGCGCGGTCCCGCCGGGCACCTGCGACAGCGAGCATGTCGGCGCGGTCAGGACCGAATGGGGGGGCGACATCGCCTACAAGTACGAATGCGACGGCAGCGGCTGGCAGTTGGTCAGCACCTGCGGCTGGGTCGGCACGCGATGGGTGTGCATGAACCAGTAATCGGCGCCGCTCGCCGTGACGGTCGGCCCGGTGGGGACCGGGCTGGCCGCAAGCGTTCGCGATCCAGGGCCGCATAGACGCGCCGTTCGTGCGATGTGCGAACGGGTGCGGATCGCGAATGCGCGGTGGTTCCGCAAGCGGTTGTGACCGATCGTCGGGCCGGTCCGCATGAAGCGCGAGAAGTGTCGGGCCGGATCACAGTTCGGCTGCGACATCGGCTGCGAATCTGCGGACAGCGCAGGGGAAATCCGTTATCCATGCAGCACAGGCCGCGCGGCTTCGATAGCCCCGGCTTTCATCGTTGCATCCCCACCGAGAAGCACCGATCCCCCAACGGCGGACAGAATCGCTGGCTGTCCGCCCCGGCCGGCGCGCGCGCATCGTTGCGCATGCGCAGGCCGGCGAAACTCCAGCGGCATCATGTTTACGAAAAGGAGAAGTTCATGAAGCGGACGATGATGAAGTTGGCGGCTGCGGTTTTCGCGGTGGGTCTGGTAGGCGGCGTCGGCGTGGCGAATGCGCAGATCGGCGGCGCGTACTGCAATCCGAACGGCGCCACGACCAACATCGTGCAGGGCAGCTGGCGCAACTACTACACCTGCAGCAACCACAAGTGGGTCTTCGTCAAGGCCTGCCCGGTCGGCGGCGGACACTGCGTGTTCTGATCGGAGTTTTCGCGGGTTGCGGCCGCGCCGCAGGGCGAGGGCGGTTCTCGCGCCGCACGCGCGAGCGCCGGCCCGGCCGCGATTCCGGTAACCGACGGACCTGTCGACTGCGCAGTCGGCAGGTCCGTTTTTGTTTGCGGGTCGTGTCTGCGCGAGCGCACCGGCTGCGCGTTCGGCCGCCGCGGCGGACGTCGCCGGACATCGGCGCGAGCGGCTGTTTTTGCGTATCGTGCGGTTCCGCCAGCGGCTGCGCGCACGCAGCGCACAGGAGAGCGAATGACCGATTGGAGCGCGCTGGAGGACGCCTACGGCCCTGCCGACGAGGTGCCGGCGCTGTTGGCTGCGCTGGACCCGGACCCCGCCGCGCAGGTCTGGACCGAACTGTGGTCGCGCATCTGCCACCAGGGCACGGTCTATTCGGCGAGCTATCCGGCGCTGCCGTTCTTGTTCGAGGCCGCGCGCGGATGGGCGCCGTCGGCGCGGGTCATGCCGGTTTCGCTGGCGGCGACCATTCTCGCCTCGCCGCAAACCGGCCCCGGCGAGCGCGAGCGCTACGCGGCGCTGGCCGCGCAGCTGCGTTCGCTGGCCGCCGAGTCGCTGCAGGCGCCTGGGTTGCCGCGCGCGGACATCGTCTGCCTGCAACAGGCGGTGTTGCTGCTAGACGGCGAGCCGTGGGCGGAGCATTACGATCGTCTGCTGAGCGGCGAACTCGACGGCTCGTGCCCGGCCTGCGCGACGGATCTGATGGTCGTGATCGGCGAGTACGGGTTTTTCCTGACCGACCAGGAATGGGTGCATGGCAAGAACGAGCGCTCCGCGCCGATCGTGCCGGCCGATCCGGCCGCGCTGCCGCCGGTGGGCGAATGGCTGTGGCGCGGCGCGCAGGGCCACGGCGACGATGAGCTGCAGGCCTGGATCGCGCACCTGTTCGGCAGCGGCCGTTGCCCGGCGTGCGCGGCGCAGTGGCCGATCCTGGCGGCGGTGTCGGCCTAGCCTTGCCGCGGCCGGAGCCGGTCGTTGCCGGTTCGGCTTCGGCCCGGCGCGCCGGCGGCCTGCCGCGTCGCCTGCCTGCGATCGCCGGCGGCCGTTGCGCTCGTCGCGATCGCGCCGGGCGCGCCGGCGCGCGAGTCGTGCCGGCGTTCGCGGTCGGCGGCGCGCTGGCTGCGGCCGGCGCCCGCCTCAGCGCGGGCCGAAGCGCTCCGCCAGCGCGTCGGTCGTCGTCACCAGCGCATCCACGATCGCCGGATCGGCCGCGCTGTGCCCGGCCAGGACGATGCGCAGCTCCGCCTGCGGCCAGGCCGCGGCAAGATCGACCGCGCTCTTGACCGGGCAGATGATGTCGTAGCGCCCGTGCACGATGGTCGCCGGGATGTCGCGGATGCGGTCGACGTCGCGCAGCAACTGGTCGGGCTCCAGGAACACATCGTGGCGGAAGTAGTGCGCTTCGGCGCGGGCGACGCTGACCGCCGAATCGGTGTCGCCGTGGATGCCCGATTCGAAGGGATCGTGCAGCAGGGTGGTGCTGCCGCCTTCGCAATCGCTCCAGGCCATCGCCGCCTCGCGCCGCACCTGCGGATCGTCGCTGTCCAGCCGCCGCCAGTAGGCTTCGACCATCTGCCCGCGCTCCTCCTCGGGGATGTAGTCGAGATAGCGCTGCCAGCGCTCCGGGAAGATCCAGCGCGCGCCGCCGTCGAGTTCGTTGAACCAGCGCAGTTCCGGCGGCCGGCCGAGGAAGATGCCGCGCAGCACCAGCGCCATCACCGGTTGCGGGTGGGTCTGGGCGTAGGCCAGCGCCAGGGTCGAGCCCCACGAGCCGCCGAACACCACCCAGCGCTCGATCCCGAGCAGCGCGCGGATGCGTTCGATGTCGGCGACCAGGTCCCAGGTGGTGTTGTCGCGCAGTTCCGCGTGCGGGGTGGACTTGCCGGCGCCGCGCTGGTCGAACAGCACGATGCGGTAGCGGGCCGGATCGAAGAAACGGCGGTGATAGGGCGACACGCCGGCGCCGGGGCCGCCGTGCAGGAACAGCACCGGCAGGCCGTCGGGATGGCCGCATTCCTCGACATGCAGTTCGTGGATCGCGTCCACGGCCAGGCGGTGGGTGCGGTAGGGCTCGATCTCGGGATACAGCTCGCGCATGGCGGTCGCCGGCGGAAGGGGAGGCGGGCAGCATAGCCGCGCACGCCGGTCGCCGGCTTGCCGGCGCTGGCGCTTGCGGCGGCGTCGCGCAGCGGGCTCGCGGCCGCGTCCGGGCGTTGCGCCGAGCCGCTGCCTGGGACGTGGCGCCGGGGCCTTTCGCTCCCCGCCGCCGCCGCCGGGCCGTCCGGCGAGGACTCGGCTTTTGCGTCCGCGCGCCGTTAGAATGCGGACCCGGCCCCGCGCCGGCGTTTGCGAAAGTGGCGGAATTGGTAGACGCACTGGATTTAGGTTCCAGCGGTTCACACCGTGCGGGTTCGAGTCCCGCCTTTCGCACCAAGGCCTCGCGCAGGAAAAACCGCTGCCGTTGCCGCCCCGGCGGCAGGACGAGTCCGCCGGCGCTGGCGCCGGCATCCGCGTCCCTGGCTGCGGCCGACGAGCGCGCGGCCGCTGGTCCCGGCGCTCGCACAACGACGTTCGCCGCCAGCCCGAACCGCGCCATTGCCGCCCGGCCCGCCGCTCCGTCCCGGCATCGGCCACGCTCCCGGCTGCGGCGACGCCCCGGCCGCGTCCCATCGCCTCCTGCGACGCCTGCGCAAAACCCGGCCCGCGACCCCAAAACCCGCCACCCGCCGGCCTTTGCGCCCCGCAACGCTGGCAGGCCAGCGCGTAATCGGCCAAACTAGCAAGTTCCGCCGGCCGGCGAGCTTCACCCCCGGGCCGGCGGCCGGACCGGATCAACAACATCGTCGCCGCGGCAGGTGCCGCGGTCGCAGGAGTGGATATGCAAGTTTCGCTGGAATCGCTGGGCTCGCTGGAGCGCCGACTGACCTTCAGCCTGCCGGCCGAAAATCTGGAGAACCAGGTCGGCGGCCGCCTGCGCGAGATCGCGCGCGGCGCCAACATCAAGGGCTTCCGTCCGGGCAAGGTGCCGGCCAAGATCATCGAGCAGCGCTTCGGCGCCCAGGTCCGCGCCGAGATCCTCGACGGCATGCTGCGCGAGAGCTTCGGCGACGCGATCCGCAAGGAGCAGCTGCAGATCGCCGGCAACCCGAGCATCGAGCCGGCCGGCGAGGCCGAGGGCACCCTGTCCTACGTGGCCACCTTCGAAGTCGTGCCGGACTTCGGCGACATCGACATGGCCAAGCTGGAAGTGGTGCGCCACGCCGCCGAGGTCACCGACGCCGACATCGACGCGATGATCGAGAACCTGCGCCTGCAGCGCCGCACCCTGCAGTCGGTCGAGCGCGGCGCCCAGGAAGGCGACGTGGTCGAGGTCGAGACCTGGACCGAGATCGACGGCCTGCGCATGCCGGCCGAGGGCGCCGAGTACGGCAGCACCCAGATCGGTTCGGGCGCGATGTTCAAGCCGCTGGAAGACGCCATGGTCGGGGTCAAGGCCGGCGAGGAGAAGGTCGCCCAGGTCGAGTTCCCGGCCGACTGGCGCGCCGCCGAGGTCGCCGGCAAGACCGCCGACGTCCACCTCAAGCTCAACCACGTGTCCGAGCCGGTGCTGCCGGTGGTCGACGCCGAGTTCATCAAGAGCTTCGGCGTGCGCAGCGGCGATGCCGAGCAGTTCCGCGCCGACATCCGCACCAACCTGGAGCGCGAGCTCAAGGGCGCGCTGATGAACCGCCTGCGCCAGGAAGTCGGCGAGCAGCTGGTCAAGGCCTACGAGTCGGTGGAAATGCCGCCGAAGCTGGTCGAGCAGGAAGCCCGCAACATGGTCTGGCAGACCGTCGAGCAGGCCCGCCGCCAGGGCCGCCAGGTCACCGCGCCGGACGACGCCCACCTGAACTACATGGACGCCGCGCGCAAGCGCGTGCTGGTCGGCCTGCTGGTCGGCGAGATCGCCCGCCGCAACGACCTGCGCCTGGAGCCCAAGCGCGTCAACGAGACCCTGCGCCTGATCGCCTCGACCTACGAGGAGCCGCAGCAGGTGATCGACCTGTACCGCAACGACCAGCAGCTGATGGCCGGCCTGCAGAACCGAGTGATGGAAGAGCAGGTGATCGACTGGATCGCCGAGCGCGCCCAGCACACCGAGCAGCCGCTGTCGTTCAGCGACGCGATCCGTCCGAACTGAGCGATCGCACCGGCCCGCGGCCTTCGCCGCGGGCCGCTTGCTTTGCGAGGTCCCCGGGCGAGGAGGCCGCAGTCCGGCGGCCCGCGTCCGGCGCACCCGCCTCGGGCCCTGCGCGCCAGGGCCTTCGCCGCCGCGGCCGGCGGCATCGGCCCGGATCGCGGGCAAGTCCGGCACGCAACCCCGCCGGCCGGCGCCCGCGCCGCGTTTTTGGCAATCGCGCCTCTTGCGCTGCGCCGCGACCGGCCCCAAGTTGGGCGGAACCGCGCAAGCAACCCAGCGCCCCCCTACGTCAGCCACAGGTGCCGTTCAACCCATGGATAACCTAACCAAAGCCCTGAATCTGGTGCCGATGGTGGTCGAACAGACCAGCCGCGGCGAGCGCGCCTACGACATCTACTCGCGCCTGCTCAAAGAGCGCGTGATCTTCCTGGTCGGCGGCGTCGACGACCACGTCGCCAACGTGATCGTGGCCCAGATGCTGTTCCTCGAGGCCGAAAACCCCGAGAAGGACATCAACTTCTACATCAACTCCCCGGGCGGCGTGGTCACCGCCGGCATGGCGATCTACGACACCATGCAGTACATCAAGCCGGACGTGAGCACGATCTGCATCGGCCAGGCCGCCAGCATGGGCGCGCTGCTGCTCGCCGCCGGCACCAAGGGCAAGCGCCTGGCGCTGCCGAACTCGCGGGTGATGATCCACCAGCCGCTGGGCGGCTTCCAGGGCCAGGCCACCGACATCGACATCCACGCGCGCGAGATCCTGACCCTGCGCCAGCGCCTGAACGAGATCCTGTCCAAGCACACCGGCCAGTCGCTGGAGACCATCGCCCGCGACACCGAGCGCGACAACTTCAAGAGCGCCGAGGCCGCGCGCGACTACGGCCTGGTCGACCAGGTGCTCGAGCGCCGTCCCGACGAGACCATCCAGGCCTCGTAAGGACGCCGCCGGGCGGGCCGACACAGCGCGCAAACCCTTGATCGCACTGCGGTAACTGGCGAAAGGGACGGTCCGGGGCGCTGTGCTATCCTCGGTCCGAGCCGCCTGAACAAGCCTCGGCGGCGCTTGCCGCCCAGGCGTTTTGGGCATATTAAGAAGCCAACGCGCACCACAAGACTGAGCACCAACGGGCCAAACCAAGCATGACCGACGAACGACAAGGACGCAGCACGGGCGACAGCAACAAGATCCTGTATTGCTCGTTCTGCGGTAAAAGCCAGCACGAAGTCCGCAAGCTGATCGCGGGCCCGAGCGTGTTCATCTGCGATGAATGCGTGGAGCTGTGCAACGACATCATCCGCGAGGAACTCGAGGAGAAGGCGCAGTCGGCGCGCAGCCACCTGCCCAAGCCGCGCGAGATCCTCGAGGTGCTCGATCAGTACGTGATCGGCCAGACGCGCGCCAAGCGCACGCTCGCGGTCGCCGTGTACAACCACTACAAGCGCATCGAGAGCCGGCAGAAGAACGACGACGTCGAACTGTCGAAGTCGAACATCCTGCTGGTCGGCCCGACCGGTTCGGGCAAGACCCTGCTCGCCGAAACGCTGGCGCGGCTGCTCAACGTGCCGTTCACCATCGCCGACGCCACCACGCTGACCGAAGCCGGTTACGTGGGCGAGGACGTGGAGAACATCATCCAGAAGCTGCTGCAGAAGTGCGACTACGACGTCGAGAAGGCGCAGCAGGGCATCGTCTACATCGACGAGATCGACAAGATCTCGCGCAAGAGCGACAACCCGTCGATCACCCGCGACGTGTCGGGCGAAGGCGTGCAGCAGGCGTTGCTCAAGCTGATCGAGGGCACCATCGCCAGCGTGCCGCCGCAGGGCGGGCGCAAGCATCCGCAGCAGGAATTCCTGCAGGTCGACACGCGCAACATCCTGTTCGTGGTCGGCGGCGCGTTCGCCGGCCTGGACAAGATCATCCAGCAGCGCAGCACCGAGGCCGGCGGCATCGGCTTCGGCGCCAAGGTCAAGAGCGCCGAGCGCAAGATCGACATCGGCAAGATCCTGGCCGAGGTCGAGCCGGAAGACCTGATCAAGTTCGGCCTGATCCCCGAGTTCGTCGGCCGCCTGCCGGTGGTCGCCACGCTCGAGGAACTCGACGAGCCGGCGCTGATCTCGATCCTGACCGAGCCGAAGAACGCGATCACCAAGCAGTTCCGCAAGCTGTTCGAGATGGAGAACGTCGAGCTGGAGTTCCGCCCCGACGCGCTCTCGGCGATCGCCAAGAAGGCGCTCAAGCGCAAGACCGGCGCGCGCGGCCTGCGCACCATCGTCGAATCGGTGCTGCTGGACACGATGTACGAACTGCCGTCGCTGGAGAACGTCAGCAAGGTGGTGGTGGACGAGTCGGTCATCGAGCACAAGTCCGAGCCGTACTTGATCTACCAGACGCCGCCGGCGCAGCAACAGCCCAAGGTGGCCTCGGCCGAGTAAGACCTTCGCCCCCGCCCAGTGCGGGGGCGATCGTTTTCGGGGAGCGGTTTTCGCTCGTGCGCGACGGACTTCGGCGCTCGTGCGGGAGGGGCTTCAGCGCTCGTGTGGGAGGGACTTCAGTCCCGACGCTTTCGGCTCCGGTCGCGGCGACCCGGCACAGAAGCGTCGCGGCTGAGGCCCTTCCCGCAACCGCTCAAGCCGCACGCATCAGACGACGCCTTCGTCCTCGTCGCCATCCCCGTTCCACTCGACCATCGCCCGCTGCGCGCGCTCCACGCCCTCGCACAACGCGTCCTCCAGCGTCTGCCGGGCCGGGCTCGCCGCCAGCATCGCGCGCAGCTCGCGGCGCACGCCGCCGAAGTCGTCCTGGTCGTAGTACAGCGCGCCGAAGCGGCCGTCCTCGTCGGCGTAGACGTACCACGCGCTTTCCGCGACGGTATCGGTGCGGTACCAGCCGAAGCAGCGGTAGCGCGCATTGAGCGCATCCAGCTCGTCCTGGTCGAAGGCCTGGCCCGGCGCGAATTCGTGCCGGTCGTTGGCCCAGCTGTAGACGATCATGTCGGCCAGCCCCAGCGAGCGGATCCGCTGCCACGCATCGGCGTGCTCCAGACCATCGGCCAATTGCGCCGGGTCGGGCAGCTGCATGCAATGGGACTCGGTGTTGTTCCAGTTCTGCAGGCCGCCGAACTGGCGGTAGAAGGTTTGCAAGTCCTGCGGCAGCGGCCGCGGCTCCAGCGCCTGCAGGCGGGCGATCTCGTCGCTGGCGGCCGGCCCGGCCGGCAGCAGGGTGTTGTAGTCGTCGTCCCAGAACCGGGTCCGGATTTCGTTGTATCGATCGATGGCAGCCTGCAATCGTTGCATCGGTGGCGTCCTGGCGGGGAGGGCGGGCGGGACGCTTTGTCCCAGCCAAGGATTTGTATCACAAGGCGATGATTTCAAAGCGGTTTTTGTCGATTTTGCGGGCCGCCCGGCGGGCTTTGCTTGCGCTCCCGGGCCGCCACCCCCATAACGGGAGCCTGGATGCCCCGGCATCCTCACCCCACGCTTGTCGAGAGCTCCAATGACCCAGTCTTCCGCCGAATCCATGACCCTGCCGGTGCTGCCGCTGCGCGATGTGGTCGTGTTCCCGCACATGGTGATTCCGCTGTTCGTCGGCCGCGACAAGTCGATCCGCGCCCTCGACCTGGCGATGGAATCGGACAAGCGCATCCTGCTGGTCGCGCAGAAGTCCGCCGAAACCGACGATCCGGGCGCCGAAGATCTCTACGAGATCGGCACCCTGGCCCAGGTCCTGCAATTGCTCAAGCTGCCCGACGGCACCATCAAGGTGCTGGTCGAAGGCGTCTCGCGCGTGCGCGTGGACGAGGTGGCCGAGCGCGACGGCGCGCTGTCCGGCCACGCGGTCGTGGTCGAGCCGCAGGTCGATCGCGAAGAGCGCGAGATCGAAGCGATCGCGCGCTCGCTGATGGGCCTGTTCGAACAGTACGTCAAGACCAACCGCAAGCTGCCGCCGGAGCTGATGCAGACGCTCGCCGGCATCGACGAGCCCGGCCGCCTGGCCGACACCGTCGCCGCCCACCTGGGCGTGCGCATCGGCGACAAGCAAAAGCTGCTGGAGACCCACGCCATCGGCGCGCGCCTGGAGCAGCTGGTCGGCCTGGTCGACGGCGAGATCGACGTGCAGCAGCTGGAAAAGCGCATCCGCGGCCGGGTCAAGTCGCAGATGGAGAAGAGCCAGCGCGAGTACTACCTCAACGAGCAGATGAAGGCGATCCAGAAGGAGCTCGGCGAGATCGACGATGCGCCCAACGACATCGACGAGCTCGCGCGCAAGATCGCCGAGGCCGGCATGCCCAAGCCGGTCGAGACCAAGGCCAAGAACGAGCTCAACAAGCTCAAGCAGATGTCGCCGATGTCGGCCGAAGCCGCGGTGGTGCGCAACTACCTCGACTGGCTGCTGGGCGTGCCGTGGAAGAAGCGCAGCAAGATCCGCAAGGACCTCAAGGCCGCGCAGGACGTGCTCGACGCCGACCACTTCGGCCTGGAGAAGGTCAAGGAACGCATCCTGGAGTACCTCGCGGTGCAGTCGCGGGTGAAGAACATGAAGGGCGCGATCCTGTGCCTGGTCGGCCCGCCGGGCGTCGGCAAGACCTCGCTCGGCCAGTCCATCGCCAAGGCCACCAACCGCAAGTTCGTGCGCATGTCGCTCGGCGGCGTGCGCGACGAGGCCGAGATCCGCGGCCATCGCCGCACGTATGTCGGTTCGATGCCGGGCCGGATCGTGCAGAACCTCAACAAGGTCGCCAGCAAGAACCCGCTGTTCGTGCTCGACGAGATCGACAAGATGTCGATGGACTTCCGCGGCGATCCGTCCTCGGCGCTGCTGGAAGTGCTCGATCCCGAGCAGAACAACGCCTTCAACGACCACTACCTGGAAGTCGACCTCGACCTCAGCGAAGTGATGTTCGTCGCCACCTCCAACTCGCTCAACATTCCCGGCCCCTTGCTGGACCGCATGGAAGTGATCCGCATCCCGGGTTACACCGAGGAGGAGAAGCTCAACATCGCGATGCGTTACCTGCTGCCCAAGCAGATCAAGAACAACGGCCTCAAGCCCGAAGAGATCAAGATCGCCGAAAGCGCGGTGCGCGACATCATCCGCTACTACACGCGCGAGTCGGGCGTGCGCAACCTGGAGCGCGAGATCTCCAAGATCTGCCGCAAGGTGGTCAAGGAAATCGCGCTCGCCGGTCCGGCTCCGAAGAAGAAGAGCAAGGACGGCGCAGTCAATGTCAGCTCCAAGAACCTGGAGAAGTACCTGGGCGTGCGCCGCTTCGATTTCGGCCGCGCCGAGGAGCAGAACGAGATCGGCCTGGTCACCGGCCTGGCCTGGACCGAAGTCGGCGGCGACTTGCTGCAGGTCGAAGCCACGCTGGTGCCGGGCAAGGGCCAGCTGATCCTGACCGGCCAGCTCGGCGACGTGATGAAGGAGTCGGTGTCGGCGGCCCTGTCGGTGGTGCGCGCGCGCGCCGAGCGCCTGGGCATCGACGTCGAGTTCCTGCAGAAGCACGACGTGCACGTGCACGTGCCCGAGGGCGCCACGCCGAAGGACGGCCCCAGCGCCGGCATCGGCATGGCCACCGCGCTGGTGTCGATGCTGACCAAGAACCCGGTCAAGGCCGACGTGGCGATGACCGGCGAGATCACCCTGCGCGGCCGCGTGCTGCCGATCGGCGGCCTGAAGGAAAAGTTGCTGGCCGCACTGCGCGGCGGCATCCGCACCGTGATCATCCCCGAGGAGAACCGCAAGGATCTCGCCGACCTGCCCAAGAGCGTGACCCAGGGCCTGAAGATCATCCCGGCGCGCTGGATCGACGAGGTGCTCGACATCGCGCTGGAACGTCCGATCGCGCCGGCGCCGGCCGCCGCGTCGGGCGAGGGCGAAGGCGACATCGCGGTGCGCGAAAGCGGCAAGAGCGGCCCGCAGCCCGACGTCAAGCACTGACCCGGGCCGTCGGTCGGAGGGCGCCCGAAGGGGGCGCGAAAAAACGCTGAAAGCCGCGCCAGTGCTGGCTTTCAAGCTTGCGCCCCCTATAGGCCGCTGGTATAACGACCGCAACCGCGCAGCCCCAATCGAAGTACAACTTCTGCGCGGCATACTTGATCGGAGCGCGCCTCCTGCGGCGTCGCTCCGATTCTCAGAACTCGCGGTCGCAACCGCACAGGGAGTCAAGAAAATAATGAACAAGGCCGAACTCGTAGGCGCCGTCGCCGAAACCGCCGAGCTGTCGAAGACCGACGCTACCGCCGCCGTCGATGCGCTGATCGATGTCGTCACCAAGGCGCTGAAGAAGGGCGACACTGTCACGCTCGTAGGCTTCGGCACCTTCCAGGTGCGCAAGCGCGCCGCTCGCCAGGGCCGCAACCCCAAGACCGGCGAGACCATCAAGATCCCGGCCTCGAAGAATCCCTCCTTCAAGGCTGGCAAAGCGCTGAAGGATGCCGTAAACTAATCAACTCGGCGGCGGTGCAGCGCACTGTCGACGAAACCCAAAGCAGTCAGCCCAGGTCATCCGGGTGCTTAGCTCAGCGGTAGAGCGTCTCCCTTACAAGGAGAGGGTCGGGGGTTCGAAACCCTCAGCACCCACCAGAGTCGCTGGTCTTTCTGCCGTTCCGGTTCCTTCGCGCAAGCGGAATCGACGAGCGAAACGGGTTTTCGGAAACGAGTTTTAGTAGTAAAGTTTCGAAAAATGCGGAGTGGTAGTTCAGTCGGTTAGAATGCTGGCCTGTCACGCCGGAGGTCGCGGGTTCGAGTCCCGTCCACTCCGCCAGTTTTGTCGAAGGCGCCGGAAACGGCGCCTTCGTTTTTTATATAAGTGAGGGTCCTCGATTTTGTCGCACTGCGGCACCGATCGAAGGCCGGAGTTTCAAAGCGCGGAGTGGTAGTTCAGTCGGTTAGAATGCTGGCCTGTCACGCCGGAGGTCGCGGGTTCGAGTCCCGTCCACTCCGCCAGTTGTTTGAAAGGCACCGGAAACGGTGCCTTTTCTTTTTTCCGCGCGCGGATGCCACGTCCGGGTTGCGCATCCGGATTCCCGCGCCCGAGCGATGCGAACGTACGTTCGCAGCAAGCGGCCGATGAGGCTTGGCCCGCGGCCTCCACCCGGATTCCGACGCGGCCGGAGCCGCACGGGCCGCGCCGCCGGCCCGGCCGAATGCGACGACCGTCGTCCCGCGCCGCCCAGGCCGCAGAACCGCGCTAAACTGTCCGGCTTACGACTTAACCCGACCCGGACATGCTGCAGACACTCCGCGACAAGACCTCGGGCTGGATCGCCACCGTGATCCTCGGCCTGCTGATCGTTCCCTTCGCCTTCGTCGGCATCGAGCAGTACATGGTGCAGCGTACCGACAACGCGGTCGCGCGCATCGAGATCGCGCCGACGTGGTGGCGTTCGGCGCCGTCGTGGTGGCCGGCCTCGATGCTGTGGCGCAAGGAATCGATCACCCGCGCCGACTTCGACGAGCGCTTCAACCGCGCCCGCGACCAGGCCCGCCAGCAGCAGGGCGCCAACTTCGACGCGCGCGAATTCGAGAAGCTGGAGAGCAAGCGCGAAGTGCTCGACGGCCTGATCGACGAGCGCGTGCGCAAGCTCGCCGCCGAAGTCGACGGCGTGATCGTCAGCGACGCGCTGGTGGTCAAGTCGATCCAGGGCATCCCGGACTTCCAGGACGGCAGCGGCAAGTTCAACCAGGAGCGCTACATCCTCGGCCTGCAGATGGGCACTCCGCCGCGTACGCCGACCCAGTTCGAGCAGTACGTGCGCGACACCCTGCAGACCTCGATGCTGCCCGCCGCTCTGGCCGGCAGCAGCTTCGCCACCGCCAGCGAGACCGATCGCCTGATCAAGCTGCTCGGCGAGAAGCGCGACATCAGCCTGATCGAGCTGCCGCCGCAGCCGGCCGATACCGCCGACGTGGCCGCGGCCGACATCCAGAAGTGGTACGACGGCCACGGCAAGGATTTCCGCCTGCCCGAGAGCGTGAGCATCGAGTACGTCGAACTCAACGCCGCGAACATGCCGGCGCCGGCGGCGCCGACCGAGGCCGACCTGCTCAAGCGCTACGAGGCCGAGAAGAACAAGTTCCAGGCCGCCGAGCAGCGCCTGGTCTCGCACATCCAGATCAACGTGCCCAGCGGCGCCGACGCGGCCGGGCAGAAGGCGGCCGAGGACAAGGCCAAGCAGGTCGCGACCCAGGCCAAGGCGGCCGGCGCCGACTTCGCCGCGCTGGCGCGCGCCAACAGCGACGACCTGGGCTCCAAGGCCGCCGGCGGCGACCTGGGCTGGATGGGCAGCGGCGCGATCCCGGGCGCGTTCAACGACGCCGCGTTCAAGCTCCAGGCCGGCCAGGTCAGCGACCCGGTCAAGGCCGAGGGCGGCTGGCACATCATCCAGGTGCGCGAGATCAAGAGCGGCTCGCAGCAGCCGTTCGAGGCGGTGCGCGAGACCCTGCTGCGCGAGGAGACCGAGTCCGCCCGCGAGCGCGCCTTCAACGAGTTCTCGGCCAAGCTGGTCGATCAGGTCTACAAGAACCCGACCACGCTGGAAGGCCCGGCCAAGGCCGCCGGCCTGACCGTGCAGAAGCTGGCGGCGGTGACCCGCAACGCCGCGGCCAACGTCGGCGTCGCGCAGAACCCGGCGGTGGTGCGCGCGGCGTTCTCCGACCAGCGCATCCAGGACAACACCGTCAGCGATCCGATCGACATCGGCCAGGACCACAGCGTGCTGATCCGCGTCGTCTCGCACACGCCCGAGCGCGCCCAGCCGCTGGCGCAGGTGCGCGACAAGGTGATCGCCGCGGTTCGCGCCGATCGCGCGACCAAGGCCGCGGAAAAGAACGCCGACGCGCTGATCGCGCGCATCGTCGGCGGCGAGGCGCTGGCGGCCATCGCCAGCTCCAAGCAGTTGCCGCCGCCGCAGGAGCTGCCGGGCGTGGTCCGCGGCATGCCGATGCTGCCGCCGGAAATGACCGAGGCGATCTTCGCCGTGCAGCCCGCGGCGCAGGGCAAGATCGCGGCCGGCAAGGCCAGGCTGCCCGACGGGCGCTACGTCGTGTTCGCCATCGGCAAGATCGCGCCGGGCGACAAGACCACGCTCAAGCCGGCCGAGATGGACATGCTGCGCAGCCAGACCGCGCAGGCGGCGGCGCAGGACGAAGTGACCGAACTGACTTCGTCGCTGCGCAAGCGCATGCAGATCAAGGTGGTCGAGGAGAACCTGCGCTGAGGCGCGGATTCGCCCGACCTGCGTGAGCGAAAAGGCCCGGCGATCGCCGGGCCTTTTCGTTTTGCGGCGCGGGTGGCGGGTTTCGTGTTCGTCGCAAACCCAAGCGCGCGCAGCGGAAGCTTGCGGGCGCGGTGGTTTGGTTGTCGTGGTCGCGGCTTGCGCCGCTCCTACAGGGATTGAGCCGTTGCGACGCAGCGCTGCGGGGCGAGCCGTCATCGCGGCATTGCAGCGCGATGCCGGCCGCGCCTGCGCATCGCGTCCGCCGCCGCCGGGCTACCATGCGCGCATGAAGAGCAAACTGATCGCCGTCGGCGAACGCGCCCCGCGCTGGGTCGCCGAAGGCTTCGGCGAGTACCAGAAGCGTTTGTCGCACTGGTTGCCGCTGGAGTTGGTGGAGATCGAGCCGGGCCTGCGCGGCAAGGGCCGCGACGCGGCGCGCGCGACCGCCGACGAGGGCGTGCGGGTGTTGGCGGCGTTGCCGAAGAACGCCTGCGTGGTGGCGCTGGAAGGGCGCGGACGGTTGTGGACGTCCGAGCAACTGGCGCAGCGCCTGGAGCATTGGCGCGGGCAGGGGCGCGACCTGGCGTTCCTGATCGGCGGGCCGGAGGGGCATGCGCCGGACACGCTGGCGCGCGCCGACGAGCAATGGTCGCTGGGGCCGCTGACCTTGCCGCACATGTTGGTGCGGCTGGTCGCGGCCGAGCAGTTGTACCGGGCGGCGGCGCTGTTGGCCAATCATCCTTATCACCGCGCCTGATCGTTGCGCGGCAGCGCCGGCGGGCACGCTGTTTTTCGCGTTTGCGGGAGGGCCTTCAGACCCGATGCCTTGCGCCCGGTTCGCGGCGATCGGGGACAACAGCATCGGGCCTGAAGGCCCTCCCGCAAAAGCGCAAGGCCCTCGGGCGAGGGCCTTGCGCAGCCGGTTCGGCGGCGGCGGCTTGCGTCGCGCCGACGAGCGCCTCGCCGCTACTGATCGAGCTTGAACTGGATCGGCACGCGGCCGCGCGCCTGCACGGCCTGGCCGTTCTCCATCGCCGGCTGGAACGTCCAGCGTTGCAGCACGACCTTGCGCGCGGCCTGGTCGAGCGAGCGGTGGCCGCTGCTGCGCACGACGCTGACCTCCAGCGGCTTGCCGTCGATGCCGACCAGGATCTCCAGCTCGACCGTGCCGGTGAGGTTGTTGCGGATCGCGTCGACCGGATAGGTCGGCGCCGGGTTGCGCAGCACCTGCAGGGTCGCGCCTTCGATGGTTCCGCGGCCGATGCCGGTGCTCGGCGGGGTGGCGATCGCGACCTGCTCGACGCCCTGGAAATCCATCGGCAGCGCGGGTTGGTCGACCACGACTTCCTGCGGCGGCGCGACCTCCTGCTGCACCGGGCGCTGGATCTGCGGCGGCGGGTCTTTGACGATCGTGCGCACCGGTTCCGGCTTCGGCGGCGGCTTCGGCGGGTCGATCGGCCTTGGCGGGCGCGGCAGCAGGACGATGTCGGTCACCGGGTCGAGCGATTTCTGGATCAACTGCGGCGCGCTCAGCGGCGCCAGCATGAGCATCAGCATGGCGGCGTTGAAGGCGATGGCGCCGGCGTTGGCGGCGATGCGGGTGCCGTCCAGGGATTCGTGGGCGTGATGGGACGGGAGCGTGCGGACCATGGGCATCCTCCTTGAGTTTGTCGTGCAGCAGTGACAACGGCCCGGTACCGCCCGCGGGGTTGAAGCTGAAGACGGCGCCGTGTCACAAAAATGCGCTGGGTCCCGGCGCGGATGCAAGCGGTTCTCGTTTGCGACTTTGGGTGGAGGCGAGGGGGCAGGGCGGCCGCACGCAGCGAGGCGAGCGGGCCGGCAACGTCTGGATTCGTGCGGGGATCGGCGCCCATTTCCGGCGCCATGCGCCGCGCGCGCGCAGCCCGGCGAGGGGCAGCTTGCCTGAACGACCGGCAACGGCGTTCGGCCGGTCATGCGCTTGGCCACTTGTCGTGCGTCGTCGGGTCTGACTCGCGTGCAGGCCATGCGCGCGTCCGCGCCCGAACGCATGCAGGCGCGCAGCCGCGGCGACGCAGCCATACCCGCTGCGCACCCGCGAAAACGACGAGGCCCGCTTGCGCGGGCCTCGTCTTGGTCACTGCGCCACCGCAGCCGGCTTCAGTCCTGGCCCGGCCCGGTCTCCGGCTCGCGCTCCAGCCCGCCCTCGTCGGGGTTGGGCTTGGGGCGCTTGGGCCGGTGCGCGTCCTCGCGGTCCTGCGGCTGCGGCTCGGGATAGCCCGGGCTGCGGCCCGGACGCGGGTCGGAACCGCCCGGCACGGTCTTCTTGCCGCTCATCTCACTTGCCCAGCTCGAACACGACGTCGAGGTTCATCGACAGGCTGTTCTCGCCCGGCGACACCGAGGTGTCGGCGGCGGCGCCGGCCTTCTCCATGCGCATGGCCATCATCGGCATCGGCATCGGCGGGGCGAAGCGGCCGCCCTCGCTGACGCTGACGATGCGGCGCACCTTCATGCCCAGGGTCTTGGCGTACATCTCGGCGCGGGCCTGGGCCTTCTCGATGGCGCCGCGGCGGGCTTCGTCGAAGGCGGCGTCCTTGTCCTTGTCGTCGAGGTCGAAGGTCGGGCCGTTGATCTGGTTGGCGCCGGTGGCGACCAGCGAGTCGAGGATCTTGCCGACCTTGGAAATGTCGCGGATCACGATGTTGACGTTGTTGTTGGCCTGGTAGCCGGTGATCTGCGGCGGCTGGTTTTCCTGGTAGCGGTACTGCGGGTTGAGGTTGATGCCGCTGGTCTGGATGTCGCGCTCGGCGATGCCGGCGGCCTTGATCGCGGCGACGACCTTGGCCATCTGCTCGGCGTTGGCGCGCATCGCCGCGTTGGCGTCGGCGGCCTGGGTGACCACGCCGGTGGAGACGGTGGCGATGTTGGGGGTGCGCTTGGCGGTGGATTCGGCCGACACCGACAGCAGGGTGCCGTCGGTGGCGACGTAGGGCGCGGTCTGGGCGGACGCGGTCATGGCGGTTGCGGCTCCGAAGGCGAGGACGGCGGCGAGCGCCAGCGGGCGCAACGACAGGCGGGACAGGCGGGGCGACAGCGACGGCAGGCGGACGAGCGGCGAGGACGACGACCGGGTCATGTGGAACTCCTTGAGGGACGAGGTAAGGGTCTTGCTGAACCGGTTAACGAACCGTGATTCGGTGCGGGGTTTGCGCCGTCGGGCTTGGGGCGGCGCTCAGTCAGCGCGGGTTATGCTTTCGCGCATGCTCTATCTAGCCTCCCAGTCGCCGCGGCGACGCGAATTGCTCGGCCGGCTCGGCCTGGAATTCGGCCTCATCGATCTCGATATTCCCGAACGACGCCAGCCCGGCGAGCCCGCCGCCGACTACGTGCGCAGGGTGGCGCGCGAGAAGGCCGGCGCCGGCCTGCTGAAGGTGGTCGCCAACCCGGCCGCGGTGGTGCTCGGCGCCGATACCGAGGTGGTGCTCGACGACGAGGTGTTCGGCAAGCCGCGCGATGCGGAGGACGCCCGCGCCATGCTGCGGCGGCTGTCCGGCCGCACCCACCAGGTGATCAGCGCGGTGTCGCTGGTCACGCCGGCGCGCGAGGCGCAGGCGGTGTCGGTGTCGGACGTCAGCTTCGCCGCGCTCGACGAAGGCCAGATCGAGCGCTACGTCGCCGGCGGCGAGCCGATGGGCAAGGCCGGCGCCTACGCCATCCAGGGCGGCGCGGAGGTGTTCGTCAGCCATCTGGCCGGCAGCTATTCGGGCGTGATGGGGCTGCCGCTGCACGAGACCGCGCGGCTGCTGCGCGAGTTCGGCCTGGGCGCCTAGCCGGCGCCGGGCCTGCGCCGCGGGCGTTTTTCCGACGCGGCGGAACTTAGCCTGCCGCATCGGCTCCGATCCTGCGGGCGCCGCGCGCTATCTTGGTCCCGCGCCCGTCGCGCGCCGCCCACGCCGCGTTCTTCCGTATTTCCCCGACACGCCGTTTCCCCGATCGTTTCCACGCCCCCCGCACCGGACCCGCGCCGCCTCATGACTGAAGAAATCCTGGTCAACGTCACCCCGCGCGAAACCCGCGTCGCCGTGGTCGAGAACGGCATGCTGCAGGAGCTGCACATCGAGCGCGGCTGGCGCCGCGGGGTGGTCGGCAACATCTACAAGGGCAAGGTGCAGCGGGTCATGCCCGGGATGCAGGCGGCGTTCGTCGAGATCGGCCTGGAGCGCGCGGCGTTCCTGCACGCGGCCGACATCGTCAAGCCCAGCCAGCTCGGCGAAGGCGAGGGCGACGAAGCGCCGTTGCCGCCGGCGCCGACCCGGCCGATCGCCGAGCTGCTGCGCGAAGGCCAGGAAATCGTGGTGCAGGTGGTCAAGGACCCGATCGGCAGCAAGGGCGCGCGCCTGACCACGCAATTGTCGATCCCCTCGCGCTACCTGGTGCTGCTGCCGCGCACGCGCGTGGTCGGGGTGTCGGCGCGGATCGAGGACGAGGGCGAGCGCGCGCGGCTGAAGTCGCTGGTGACCGCGCTGGCGCCGTCGACCGAGCAGCACGGCTACATCGTGCGCACCAACGCCGAGGGCCAGCCGGAGGAAGCGCTGGCCGAGGACATCGCCTACCTGAGCCGGGCCTGGGCGCTGATCGCGGAGAAGTCGCGCAGCAGCAAGATCGGCGAGCGCGTGTACGAGGACCTGAGCCTGCCGCTGCGCGCGGTGCGCGACCTGATCCGGCGCGACGTGGAGAAGGTCAAGGTCGACTCGCGCGAGACCAGCGAGCGCCTGCGCAGCTTCGCCGCCCAGTACATGCCGGGGCTGGCCGAGAAGATCGAGCACTACACCGGCGCGCGGCCGATCTTCGACCTGTACGGGGTCGAGGACGAGATCCAGCGCGCGCTCGACAAGGAGGTGCCGCTGAAGTCCGGCGGCTACCTGGTGATCGACCAAACCGAGGCGATGACCACCATCGACGTGAACACCGGTTCGTTCCTGGGTCAACGCAACCTGGAGGAAACCGTTTACCGCACCAACCTGGAGGCGGCCCAGTCGGTCGCCCGGCAACTGCGGCTGCGCAACCTCGGCGGGATCATCATCATCGACTTCATCGACATGACCGACCCGGAGCACAAGCGCCAGGTGCTGCGCCAGCTGGAGAAGTCGCTGACCCGCGACCACGCCAAGACCACGGTGTACGAGTTCTCGCCGCTGGGCCTGGTGGAGATGACCCGCAAGCGCACCACCGAGAGCCTGGAGCGCCAGCTCAGCGAGGCCTGCCACGAGTGCGGCGGGCGCGGCACGCTGAAGACGCCGGAGACGGTGACCTACGAGATTTTCCGCGACATCGTCCGCCAGGTGCGCCAGTTCGACGCGGCGCGGCTGCTGGTGATCGCCTCGCCCAAGGTGGTGGCGCGGATCACCGACGAGGAGTCGGCGGCGGTGGCCGAGCTGGAGGAGTTCCTCGGCAAGTCGATCCGGTTCCAGGCCGACGACCAGTATGCGCAGGAGCAGTTCGATGTGGTGTTGCTTTAAAGCGGCACGCCGGGCGCGGGCGGCGGGCAGCGGCGGCAGCCGTTCCGCGTCGCTGCGCGCGTGCGCGGCCGCTGCAGTCCCCGTTGCGGGTTTCGCCCCTCGCCTGAGCGCCGCGCACTGCGGCGCGGCCCGCTGATGCCCCCGCCCCTGCGCCGCCGCCTGCGCATCGCCCGCCGTGCCGCGTTCTACGGCGCGGTGGTGGTGCTGGTGCTGGTGGCGTCGTTGCTGGCGCTGGCCAGCCAGTTGTTGCCGCTGGCCGAGCGCCATCCGGACCGGGTCGCGGCGTGGCTGAGCCAGCGCGCCGGGCGGCCGGTCGCGTTCGACCGGGTCGAGACCCAGTGGACCCGGCGCGGGCCGTTGCTGCGCCTGGACGGGCTGCGCATCGGCGAAGGCGCGCAGGCGTTCAACATCGGCGATGCGCAGATGCTGGTGTCGCTGTATGCCGGCGTGTGGCCGGGGCAGGCGTTCTCCGAACTGCGCCTGAGCGGGCTCGACCTGACCCTGGAGCGCGCCGACGACGGCCGCTGGAAAGTGCGCGGCCTGCCCGGGCAGGAACGCGCCGACCAGGGCGATCCGCTGTCGGCGCTGGAAGGCCTGGGCGAGCTGCAGGTGATCGGCGCCAAGCTGGCGGTGGTCGCGCCGAGCCTGGGCCTGGACGCGCGGGTGCCGAAGATCGACCTGCGCCTGCGCGTGAACGGCGACCGCGTGCGCGCCGGCGCGCGCGCTTGGCCGAGCGCGGGCGCGGACGGCGCGCCGTCCGCGCCGCTGGACGTGGTGCTGGATTTCGACCGCAAGCGCGGCGACGGCCGCGCCTATGCCGGCGCGGTGCGCGCCGACCTGGCGGGCTGGTCGCCGCTGTTGAAGATCGCCGGCATCCGGATCGACTCCGGGCAGGGCCGGGCCGAGGCCTGGGCCGACCTGCGCGAGCACCGGGTGGCCGGGGTGATGGTGTCGGCGGCGCTGGACCGGGTCGGCCTGCGCGCCGAACGCACCGCGCCGGCGGACGCGCCGGCGACGGCGGCGTCGACCTCGGTGCCCGCGGCGATCGCCGCGGCCGCGGCGCCGGTCGCCGCTGCGTTGAACGAGCCGTCCGGCCCGTCCGCGGCAAGCGGGGCCGACGGCGTCGCGGCTGACGCCTCTTCGAAGAAATCGGCCGCAGCGACTGTGGGAGGGCCTTCAGGCCCGACGCCTTCCGGCCCGGTCGCGGCGAGCGGAACGAAGAGCATCGGGGCTGAAGCCCCTCCCACAAAAGCCGGCGCCGATGCGGGCGCCGCCAAGACCCCGCCGCCGGCGCGGGTCGAGTTCGAACACGTCGAGGCGCTCGCGCATTACCGCCTCACCGACAACGGCTGGCGCCTGGACGCGTCCAGGCTGCGCATCGGCAGCGGCGCCAACGTGCAGACCCTCGACGGCCTGGCCGTCGCCGGCGGCGTGCGCTACGCGCTGCGCGCCGACCGCATCGACGCCGGCCCGCTGATCGCGGTCGCCGCGCTCAGCGATGCGCTGCCCGAACGCCTGCGCCGCTGGTTCGAGACCGCCAGGCCGCGGGTGTCGCTGAGCGCGATCGCGGTCAACGGCCATCGCGACGGGCCGATGTTCGCCAGCGCCCGGGTCGATGCGCTCGGCTTCGATCCGGTCGGCCATTCGCCGGGCCTGCAAGGGCTGGCCGGCACGTTCCAGGCCGACGCCGACGGCTTCGCCTTCGACCTGGATCCGAATTCGCCGATGCGCTTCGACTGGCCGTCGGGGTTCGGCGTGCCGCATACGGTCAAGCTGGGCGGCAGCGTCGGCGGCTGGCGCGAGGGCGGCGGCTGGCGCGTGGGCACCACCGCGCTGCGCATCGACGGCGGCGATTTCGGCCTGCGCGCGCGCGGCGGGATGTGGTGGCAGGGCGACGGTTCGCGGCCGTGGATCGACATCGCCGCCGACCTCGATCCGATCCGGCTGCCGGTCGCCAAGGGTTTCTGGGTGCGCAGCCAGATGTCGCAACGGCTGTTGAACTGGCTCGACACCGCGCTGGTCGCCGGCACCCTGACCGACGCGCATGCGGTGGTCTCGGGCGATCTCGACGACTGGCCGTTCAACCGCAACAACGGCCTGTTCCACGCCGGCGGCAAGCTGCGCGGCGCGACCGTGAAGTTCCAGCCCGACTGGCCGGCGGTGGAGGCGCTCGACGCCGACATCGCTTTCGTCGGCGACGGCTTCAGCGTCGAGGGCGGCGGCAGGATCGCCGGGGTCGGCGTGCGCAAGGTGCAGTCCGGGATCGAGCGCTACCACGACGGCGTGCTGTACGTGAAGGCGCAGACCGACGCCGAGGCCGGCCAACTGCTGGCGCTGCTGCGGCAGAGCCCGCTGCACAAGGAACATGCCGACACCCTCGACAACCTGCGCGCGAGCGGCCCGGCCGCGGTCGCCTTCGATATGCAATTGGCGCTGCGCGAGGGCGGGCATACCACGCTCAAGGGCGGGGTCGACCTGGCCGATGCCAAGCTCGCCGATCCGCGCTGGAAGGTCGCCTTCGAACAAGTGCGCGGCCATGCCGACTTCAGCCGCGCCGGGTTCGCCGCGGAGAATCTGTCGGTGCTGCACGACGGCGCGCCGGGCAAGCTGTCGCTGCGCGCCGGCGAGGACTACGTGCGCGACAAGGGCAATGCGTTCGAAGCGGGGCTGGACGCGATGTCCGGCGCCGACGACCTGATCGCGCGCGGGCCGGACGATCTGGCCTGGCTCAAGCCGTACCTGGACGGGCGCTCGCTGTGGACGGTGGGGATTTCGATTCCCAGGACGCCGGCGGCGAAGGCGGCCGGCGCATCGGCGCAGCCGCCGACCTTGCTGCAGCTGCAGTCCAACTTGGTCGGCACCGCGATCGGCCTGCCGCCGCCGTTGAACAAGGCCGCGGCGACGCCGCTGCAGGCGAGCATCGAAACGCCGTTGCCGCTGGGCAGCGGCGATGTGCGCGTCGCGCTCGGCAACACCCTGGCGCTGCGTTCGCGCAACAGCAACGGCAAGACCGGGGTGCGGGTGGTGCTGGGCGCCAATCGCGTCGACGACGCGCCGCCGCCGGGCGGCTTGCTGGTGACCGGCCGCACCGACACGCTGGAGGCGATCGACTGGATCGCGCTGGCCCACGGCGACGGTTCCGACGACGGCCTGCCGCTGCAGCGCATCGACGTCAACGTGCAGCGCCTGCAACTGCTCGGCGGGGTGTTCCCCAACACCCGCCTGGTGGTGGCGCCGGCCGCGCGCGGCGCGACCGCGGTGCGCGCCGAGGGCGCGGCGCTGGACGGCGCGGTGATGATTCCGGCCGGCGAGGGCGGCAGCATCGCCGGCAAGTTCGCGCGGGTGCATTGGACGGCGGTCAACGCGGGCGGCGGCGCGGCTGCGGCCGGCGCCGGCGGCAACGGCGCGCATGCGCCGGCGAGCGCCGCGACCGCGGCCGCAGCCGCGGCCAAACCGGCCGACGCCGCGATGGACCCGGCCAAGATCCCGGCCTTGAACCTCGACATCGCCGACCTGCGCTTCGGCAGCGCCGCGCTCGGCACCGCCAGCGTGCGCACCCGGCCGACCCCGGCGGGCATGCGCATCGACCAGATCAGCACCCGCGGCGGCAAGCAGTCCATCGACCTCAGCGGCGACTGGACCGGCCGCGGCGCCGCCGCGCGCACCCACTTGAGCGCGACCGTGGACAGCGGCGACGTCGGCGCGCTGATGAACGGTTTCGGCTTCGGCGGCCAGATCGGCGGCGGCAAGGGCAAGGCGCGGCTCGATGCCGGCTGGCCCGGCGCGCCGGCGGCGATCGCGCTGGGCTCGCTGGAAGGCAGCCTCAGCCTGGACGTGCGCGACGGCCGCCTGATCGAGGTCGAGCCCGGCGCCGGCCGCATGCTCGGCCTGCTCAGCGTGGCCCAGCTGCCGCGGCGGCTGACCCTGGACTTCCGCGACCTGTTCTCCAAGGGCTTCGCCTTCGACCGGGTCGGCGGCACGGTGCGCTTCGGCAACGGCAGCGCGCGCAGCGACGACCTCAGCATCGACGGCCCGGCCGCGAGCATCGCCATCCGCGGCGCCGCCGACCTGCGCGCGCAGAGCTACGACCAGACCATCGAAGTGCGGCCCAAGGCGGCCAACGTGCTGACCGCGGTCGGCGCGCTCGCCGCCGGTCCGGTCGGCGCGGCGATCGGCGCGGCCGCCAACGCGGTGCTGCAGAAGCCGCTGGGCAGCCTGACCTCGCGCACCTACCGGGTGACCGGCCCGTGGAAGGAGCCGAAGGTCGAAGTGGTGAGCCGCGAGCAGACCCGCGCCGCGGCCAAGGCGCCGCCGCCGGCGGGGTAGGGCCGCCCAGGCGGCTGCGGGCCGGGCGTGTCGGGGCCGCGTCGTTTTAATGGGAAGGCCTTCAGGCCCGACGCCTTTGTGCCCGGCCGCGGCGACCCGGCCGGAAAGCGTCGGGGCTCAAGCCCCTCCCACAAAGGCCATGAGCCGAGGCTCCTCCCGCAAACCCCGGTTGAGGCTTCTCCCACAAGCCCCGGCTGAGGCTTCTCCCGCAAGCCTGGGGCCGAAGTCTCTTCACAAAGCCCGAGGCCAAGGCGCTGTTCCTGCGGCAGGGCCTTCAGGCCCGCCGCTCGCGTGCCAGACCGCCGCGACCCACCGAACGGCACCGGCCCAGACGCCCCGCCCACGGTTGATCCGGCGCCCGCCGCCACTATCTAGTGTCTTGTCCCAGTCCCGCCCTGCGCGCCGCCACAGCGGCGCCGCGGGCGCCTAAGATGCCCTTTCCCCTCATCCCGGTTCCGACATGACCCTGCCGATCCAGCTCGCCGAATCCCGCCTCCTCCTGCCCGCCGGGCTCGACGCCAGCGGCCTGGAGCGCAGCTTCGGCACCCTGCTCGGGCCGGGCATCGACTTCGGCGACCTCTACTTCCAGCATTCGCGCCGCGAGAGCTGGACGGTCGAGGACGGCATCGTCAAGGACGGCGCGCATTCGATCGAGCAAGGCGTCGGCGTGCGCGCGATCAGCGGCGAGAAGACCGGCTTCGCCTATTCCGACGAGATCAACGGCGAGGCCTTGCTCGGCGCGGCCAAGTCGGCGCGCGCGATCGCCCGCGACGGCGGCGCGCAGGCGCCGCGCACGCTGGTGCGCGGCAGCGGCCGTTCGCTGTACCGCAGCGAAGACCCGATCGATTCGGTCTCCAACGAGACCAAGGTCGAGGCGCTGCGCCAGCTCGACCAACTGTTGCGCGCCGCCGATCCGCGCGTGCGCCAGGTCGTGGTCAGCCTCAACGGCGTGCTCGACACCGTGCTGGTGGCGCGCAGCGACGGCGTGCTCGCCGCCGACGTGCGCCCGCTGGTGCGCTTGAACGTGCAGGTGTTGGTCGAACAGAACGGCCGCCGCGAGAGCGGCTACGCCGGCGGCGGCGGACGCTACAGCTACGCCGACCTGCTCGGCAGCGACCGGCCGCAGCAGTGGGCGCGCGAAGCGCTGCGCCAGGCGCTGGTGAACCTCGACGCGGTCGACGCGCCGGCCGGGGTGATGCCGGTGGTGCTCGGCTCGGGCTGGCCCGGCGTGCTGCTGCACGAAGCGGTCGGCCACGGCCTGGAAGGCGACTTCAACCGCAAGGGCACCTCGACCTATGCCGGCCGCATGGGCCAGCGCGTCGCCGCCAAGGGCGTGACCATCGTCGACGACGGCACCCTGGAAGGCCGCCGCGGCTCGCTCAACGTCGACGACGAAGGCACCCCGACCAACTGCACCACGCTGATCGAAGACGGCGTGCTGGTCGGCTACATGCAGGACACCCTCAACGCCCGGCTGATGGGCATGGCGCCGACCGGCAACGGCCGCCGCGAATCCTTCGCCCACCTGCCGATGCCGCGCATGACCAACACCTACATGCTCGCCGGCACCCACGACCCGGAAGAGATGATCCGCTCGGTCAAGAAGGGCCTGTACGCGGTCAATTTCGGCGGCGGCCAGGTCGACATCACCAGCGGCAAGTACGTGTTCTCGGCGACCGAGGCCTACCTGATCGAAGACGGCAGGATCACCGCGCCGGTCAAGGGCGCGACCTTGATCGGCAACGGCCCGGAGACGATGCAGAAGGTCAGCATGATCGGCCACGACCTCGCCTTGGACGAGGGCGTGGGCGTGTGCGGCAAGGACGGGCAGAGCGTGGCGGTCGGCGTCGGCCAGCCGTCGTTGCTGATCGACGGGGTGACCGTCGGCGGCACCCAGTCGTGACGCCTTCGCCGCGAGCGGGCGCGGGCCGCGTCGGCGGGCCTCGTCGGGCGCGCGCGGCTGGCGCAGCCGCGGCGTGCCGTGGCGACGTTTCGCCGCCTGCGCCTGCCGCACCCAGCGCTTGAGCGCTTTCTTGTCGGCAGCCGGATGTTCGAGCGAAAAGGCACCGATGGCTTCGATGCCTCGGTCGATGAAGCGCGTCCGCCAGGTCTCGCTGCGCAGCAATCGCCCGTCGCCGGCCATGGCCGGCGCGCGCTGCGCTCACTCCTGGTCCGGCGGGGCCTGGTCGTCGCCGGCGTCTTCGTCGCTCGCGCCCTGGCCGAGGATCGCCGCGCGCAGCTCGCGGTACAGCTCGCGGAACGAATGCGGCGGCTTGTTGCGCTTGCGCTCTTCGAGCGTGTTGCGCACCAGCTGGCGCAGGCGCTGGCGGTCGGCCTGCGGATGCTCGTCGAGCAGCGCGGCCAGCGCGGTGTCGCCGTCTTCGAGCAGGCGATCGCGCCATTGCTCGACCCGGTGCATCGCCGCGACTTCGCGCCGCGCCGCGTCGCCGTTCTCGTCCATCGCGTCGCGCAGCGTTTCCAGCGCGTCCTCGTCCTCGCGCCGCATCTGCTTGGCCAGGAACGCCAGCTGGCGCTTGTGGGCGACGTTGGCGGTGATGCGCTTGGTCTCGCGGATGTGCGGCAGCAGCGCCTCGGGCACCGGCAGCTTGGCCAGCTGGGCCTCGGTCAGGGCGACCAGTTTTTCCGCCAGCGCCAGCACCTCCAGCGCCTCGCGCCGGTTCTGGCTGCGGCTGGGGCTGAAAAATTCGCCGGTGTCTTCGTCTCTGCCGCGCATCGCACTTCCCTCGATAAACTGAACATTACGGCGACGCCGCCCGCGGCGCCGCCACCGACTAGGATAAGCCATTGAACGCGCAAGCCCTCACCGCCGCCGCCGCCCACACCTTCGCCGACCCGGATGCGCGCCTGGACGCGCTGGCCGAGCTGTCCCAGCGCCTGCTGGCGGCGGCGCGCGCGCGCGGGGCGACCCAGGCCGAGGTGTCGTGCTCGGAAGACGCCGGCCTCAGCGTCAACGTGCGCATGGGCGAGGTCGAGACGGTGGAGTCCACCCGCGACCGCGGAATCGGCATCACCGTCTACTTCGGCCAGCGCAAGGGCAGCGCCAGCACCGCCGACCTGCGCGAGGACAGCCTGGAATCGACGGTCGAGCAGGCCTGCGCGATCGCCCGCTACACCGAGGACGACCCGGCCGCCGGCCTGGCCGACGCGGCGCTGATGGCGCGCGAGGAGCGCGACTTCGACACCTGGCACCCCTGGCTGATCGACGCCGACCGGGCGATCGAGCTGGCCCTGGCCTGCGAGTCGGCCGGGCGCGGGTCCGATGCGCGGATCGAGAACTCCGACGGCGCCTCGATCGGCACCGGCGCCAGCATCGGCGTGTACGCCAACTCGCACGGCTTCATCGGCCGCGAGCGCAGCACCCAGCACAGCCTGAGCTGCGCGCTGATCGGCGGGCGCGGCGAGCAGATGCAGCGCGACGGCTGGTACACCCTGGGGCTGGCGCCGGAAGACATGGAATCGGCCGCGGCGGTGGGCCGCAAGGCCGCCGAGCGCACCGTCTCGCGGCTGGCGCCGCGCCAGCTCGCCACCGGCGAGTACCCGGTGATGTTCGCGGCCGAGAGCGCGCGCTCGCTGATCGGCCACCTGATCAGCGCGATCAGCGGCGGCAACCTGTACCGGCGCACCAGCTTCCTGGTCGACAGCGTCGGCCAGACGCTGTTTCCGCAATGGTTCTCGATCCGGGAAACCCCGTTCCTGGTGCGCGGCCTGCGTTCGAGCTCCTACGACGCCGAGGGCGTGGCCACGCGCGAATCGTCGTTGATCGAAGGCGGCGTGCTGCAGCGCTACGTGCTCGGCAGCTACTCCGCGCGCAAGCTCGGCCTGAGCACCACCGGCAACGCCGGCGGCGTGCACAACCTGCAGGTCACCGCCAATGCCGGCGATTTCGATGCGCTGGTGAGGCAAATGGGCCGCGGCCTGCTGGTCACCGAGCTGATGGGGCAGGGCGTCAACGGCGTCACCGGCGACTACTCGCGCGGCGCGGCCGGGTTCTGGGTCGAGGGCGGCGAGATCCAGTACCCGGTCGACGGCATCACCATCGCCGGCAACCTGCGGCGCATGTTCGCCGGGATCGAGGCGGTCGGCACCGACATCGACCCGCGCTCGCACATCCGCACCGGTTCGATCCTGCTGGGCAAGATGACGGTGGCGGGCGAGTGAGGCCCGCGCCGCGCGCGCAAGGCGCGCGGCCGACGAGGAAGCATCGCGAGGCGGCGGTTGTGGGAGGGGCTTGAGCCCCCGACGCTCCTGTCGCCGTTCGCCGCGGCCTGTGCGCAAGGCGTCGGGGCTGGGGCCGCTCACACACGCGCCGGCTCCGGCGCGGTCGTCGCCGCTCGTCGCGACCTGAGCGCAAAGCGTCGGGGCTGAAGCCCCTCCCACAAGCGCCGGGCCGCTGTCGCGGTTTTGCGCGGCAGCGCCCTGAACGGGCGCCCGCGCTGTCAACCCGCGCCGCGCCGGGCCGTTTCCATCGGGTAGTCCACCCGCCGGGAACCCCGATGAGCGCCAGCAAGGCCACGGCCGCCAATCGTTTCGGACTGGGCGCGCGCCCGGGCGAACTGGAGCGCAGCGGCGACGACGGGCGCGAGATCCTGCTCGCGCAGCTGCGCCGCCCGCCTGCGCTCGATGCGTTCGCCGGCCTGCCCGGCAGCGTCGAGACCCTGCGCCTGGAATTCCGCCAGCAGCAGCTCAGTCGCGCCGCGCGCGCGCAGCGCGGCGCCGTCGCCGCGCCGATGGCCGACCCGGCCGCGCCCGCGACGATGGCGGCCGCGGACGAGCCCCTGCCGCGCACGCGCCGGCGCGCGCGCGCCGCCGATCCGGGCGACGCCGCGCGCGAGCGCCCGCCCGCCGGCCGCGACGACGGCGATCCCGCCGACCAGCTGCGGCGCGAACTGCGCCGCCGGCAACTGGCCGAATTCGCCGCGCGCTACCGCCATGCCGCCGACACCGACGCGCCCTTCGTCGAGCGCCTGAGCCAGTTCTGGTCGAACCATTTCGCCGTGTCGATCGACAAGGGCAACGCCCGCCTGTACGCCGGCTCGATGGAGCGCGAGGCGATCCGCCCGCACGTGCTCGGCCGCTTCCAGGACATGCTGCTGGCGGTGGAGCGGCACCCGGCGATGCTGCGCTATCTCGACAACGCCGCGTCCATCGGCGACGACTCGCGCGTGGCGATGCGCGCGCAAAGGCTCGGGCGCGAGAAGCGCGGCCTCAACGAGAACCTGGCGCGCGAGATCCTCGAACTGCACACCCTCGGCGTCGACGGCGGCTATCGCCAGGAGGACGTGATCGAACTGGCGCGCGCGATCACCGGCTGGAGCACGCCCGGCCCGCGCGACGCCGCCGCCGCGCAGTCGTTCGTGTTCCGCGCCAACGCGCACGAGCCCGGCGCGCGCCGCGTGCTCGGCCGCAGCTACGCCGAAGGCGGGCAGGAGCAGGGCCGCGCGGTGCTGGCCGATCTCGCCCGGCATCCGGCCACGGCGCGCCACCTCAGCTTCAAGCTCGCCCGCCACTTCGTCGCCGACCAGCCGCCGCCGGCGCTGGTGGAGCGCATGGCCCAGGCCTACCTGCGCGAGGACGGCGACCTGCGCGCGCTGTACCGCGCGCTGCTCGAAAGCGAGCAGGCCTGGACGGCGGACGCGCGCAAGTTCAAGACGCCCAACGATTTCGTGATCTCCGCGCTGCGCGCCGGCGAACTGCCGGTGGGCGACCAGGCGCGCGCGCTGGTCGGGCTGCTCGCCAGCCTCGGCCAGCCGGTGTTCACGCCGCGCTCGCCGGCCGGCTTTCCCGACACCGCCGCCGACTGGAGCAGCCCCGACGGCTTGTTCAAGCGCATCCAGGCCGCGCAGATGTTCGCCGCGCGGGTGGACTCGGGCGACATCACCCCGTACCAGCGCGCGCTGGCGGTGCTCGGCAGCCAGGCGGTCAGCGGCGACTTCGCCATCGGCCTGCGCCGCGCCGGTTCGGCCAGCGACGGTTGCTCGCTGCTGTTCGCCAGCCCCGCGTTCCAGTGGAGAGTCTGAGATGGCGCACGACCAGACCCTGAGCGCGCTCGACCGCCAGCGTCGCGGCCTGCTCGCCGCGTTCGGCGCCAGCGCGCTGCTGACCCTGTTCCCGCGCGTCACCGCGGCCGCGGCCGGCGGCCGCGACACGCGCCTGCTGCTGGTGCTGTTGCGCGGCGGCCTGGACGGCCTGCACCTGCTGCCCGCGTATGCAGAGCCGGCCTACGCCGGCCTGCGCCGCGACGGCGCGGTCGCCGATCCGATCCGCATCGACGGCCTGTTCGGCCTGCACCCGGCGATGCAGCAGTCCGCGGCGATGTACCGCGCCGGGCAGTTGCTGCCGCTGGTGGCGGTGGCGCCGCCGTACCGGCAGCGCTCGCACTTCGACGCCCAGGATTGCCTGGAGAACGGCACCGCCACCCCGAACGGCGCGCGCGACGGCTGGCTCGGCCGCTGCGCGCGCGCGATGCCCGGCGGGCAGGCGCTGGCGGTGGCGGCGGTGATGCCGCTGGCGCTGCGCGGCAGCGACCGCGCCAGCAACTGGTGGCCGCCGTTGCCGCGCCCGGTCGATCCGCAGCTGCTGCAACAGCTGCAGCCGCTGTACGCGGCCGATCCGCGCCTGAGCGAGACCTTCCAGCGCTCCGCCGGCAGCGCCGGAATGCAGCGCGACGGCAAGGGCGCGTTCGCCCTGCCCGAGGCGATGCGGGTGGCGGCGCAGCGCATGGGCGCGGCCGACGGCCCGCGCATCGGCTTCGTCGAGGACAGCGGCTGGGACAGCCACCGCAACCAGGCGCCGCAGCTGCAGCGCAAGCTGGCCGAGCTCGACCAGGGCCTGGCCGCGGCGCGCGAAGGCTTCGGCGCGGCGTGGCCGCGCACGGTGGTGGCGGTGGTGACCGAGTTCGGCCGCACCGCCGCGCTCAACGGCACCGACGGCACCGACCACGGCACCGGCGGCATGGCCCTGCTGTGCGGCGGCGCGGTGCGCGGCGGCCGCATCGGCGGCGATTGGCCGGGGCTGGCGCCGTCCCAGCTCAACGAGGGCCGCGACCTGCGCGCCACCACCGACCTGCGCGCGGTGTTCAAGAGCGTGCTGGTCGAGCACCTGGGCGTGGCCGATGCGGCGGTGGAGCGCAGCGTGTTCCCCGACAGCCGCGGCTTGCCGCCGCTGCGCGACTGGCGCCGGGCCTGAGCGGCGCCGGGCGCGGCCGGCAGCGGCCGCGAACCGGCGCTGCGCCGCGCGCGCTTTTCCGATTCCGAAACCGTGGCGCCCGCGCAGGGCGGGGCGGCCGCGTACGCCGCCGCATTGCGTTGCGCCGCGGCCTGCGAAACTTGCGCTGTGCCGTGGTTAATCTGTGATGAAAGCGGTTTATGATGCCGGGCAGGGGAACCGGGCCGCCGGCGCGGGAACTTCGACCACCCACTCCATCCAATACCACGTAGGGGAAGCGTAATGAACGATATCAGTCAGGACGAAAAGACTTGGGGCATGCTGGCTCATCTGAGCACGCTGGTCGGTTTGATCGTTCCCTTCGGCACCCTGCTCGGCCCGCTGGTGGTGTGGCTGATGAAGAAGGACACCATGCCCTTCGTCGCCGACCAGGGCAAGGAAGCGCTGAACTTCAACATCACCGTGATCATCGGCATGATCATCGGCGGCATCCTGACCCTGGTGCTGATCGGCGTGCTGGTGATGATCGCCGTCGGCCTGGCCTGGCTGGTGCTGACCATCATGGCCGCGCTGGCCGCCAACAAGGGCGAGGCCTACCGCTACCCCTTCACCCTGCGTCTGGTGAAGTAAGCGGCTCGCGGCGCACGCCGCACGAATGCGAAAGGCGGGCTTCGGCCCGCCTTTTTCGTTTCCGCGCCGGGCCGGTCATGGCGTCGGCGGCGATTCGGAAGCCGGGACCGAAATCGCGCGTTCCCAGCGCTGGCGTTCTTCGTGTTCCAGCGCCAGCAAGGCGTCGGGCGAACCGCCGCCGGCGACCACTTGCAGGTCCTGCAACTGTTTTTGCACCGACGGCAGCGCCAGGACCTGGGCCACGGCCTGCTGCAGCCTGCGCTCGGACGCCGCGTCCGAATTTGCGGGCGCCCACAGGCTGAAGCGGTCGTAGGCGGTGAAGTCCGCCAGCGGCGCGCTCGACGCCAGCGTCGGCCAGCTCGCGCCGTCGAAGACCTGCGGATGCGCCGGCTCGGCGGCGGTCCCGATCACCCGCAACTGGCCGCGCCGCACCGCCACCGCCACGCCGTTCACCGGGGCGAACAGCAATTCCGCCGCATGCGCCTGGGTGACGATGTCCGAGGGCGGATACATGCCGGCGATGATCACCCGCTGCACGTCCACGCCGCTCAGCGCGCGGAACTGGCCGAAGGCGAGGTGCCCGGTCCAGCCGTCGTCGCCGGTGGCGATGCGCAGCGCGCCGGGATGCGCGCGCGCATAGGCGAGCAGGCCTTGGGTGTCGTGGATGCCCAGCGCATCGGCCTTGGCGCTGTCGATGGCCAGCACCAGCGGCTCGGAGGTCAGCAGGGTGACCGGACGCAGCGCGTGCATCAGCCGATCGATCGCCTGCCCGCTGTGCACGCCCTGGATGCCGCCACGCGGCAGCCGCAGCGCGGCCAGCAGGACCTTGGCGTTCCCGCCCTGCGTCATCAGTTGGCGGTAGGCGTCCTCGGTCGCCGAGGGCATGTAGTCGACCCGCACCTCGCGGCCCAACAGCCGGGGCAGGTGCTCGGCCAGCATTTGCGCGTAGAAACCGCTGCGGCCTCCGGGCGGGAACAGCACGGCGATGTGCAGCGCGTGGTCCGGCACCGGCGCGAGCCACTGCCCGGCGTCGTTCAACAGCCCGTAGCGCAGGCTCCAGTCGGCGCCGGTGGAGGCGTTGCGCACCATCGCTTCGGCGACCCAGTGCCGGCCCACGCGCTGGATCTTGCGGACGATCGGGCGTTCGTCGTTCCAGCCGGGTGGGCGCCAGTCGTGCGGATACGGCCCCGCGACCACCGCATAGCCATGGCGGAAGGCGCGCGCCTGCCGGAACTGCGGCGCGATCGCCCAACGCCCGCGGGCGTCCTGGTAGCCCCATCGGCCGGTGCCCGGGTCCTGGACGGGACGCAGGGCCGCGGCCTTGCCGCCGCGCAGGCGTTGCCAGCCGCAGACGCGCGGCGTGGCGGCATCGAGTTGCGGATCCTGGCCGGCGGCGGTGCACAGGCGGATGCGGCGCGGCGTGGCCGCATCGGCCAGTTGCTCGAACACGAACGGGATCACCGTGCGCCCGCGGCCGTCGATGAGGCCCAGGGCGGTCGCGCTGGCAGCCACCGGCGCTTGCCGGCTGCGCAGCCACTGCGCGGTGGCGATGTCGCGCAACGGCGCGGGGCTGCGCCAGCGGCCCTGCGCGTCGCGCAAGCCGGGCTGTCCGGCCACCGTGTCCACGCGCAGGCCGGATGCGGGCGGCGCGGGTTCGCCCGGCATCGGCGCGGGCAGGGCCGCGGACGATGCGGCGAGGGCGCTGTCTTCGCCGGCGCAGGTCTTGGGCGGCACGGTCCATCGGCCCTGTTCGTCGACGCGTCCGTAGCCGAGCGCGGTGCGCTGGGCGCCATCGGGCGCGCGCTCGACCAACCACAGCTTGAGCGAAGGCTGCAGCGAATCGTCGAGGTCGATCCGCTCCAGCCGCACGACCCGCCAGCGGCCGTCGCAGAAGCCGCGGGCCGCGGGCGAGAGGAACACCGCGCGGCCGTCCAGCGCGTCGAACAGCGCCGGCGAACGCTCGCTGTCCGCGCCGGTATTCAGGCCCAACCAGCGCGACCGCGCCATCTGCTCGGGCGCCATGCCCAGGCTGAAGGCGAACACGTCCTGCCACGGCGGCGCCTGCGGATCCACCGGCCGCAGCTGCCATACCGATTGCATCGGCAGCGCGTCGGGATTGGCGCGCAGGTCGTCTTGGCTCGGCGGCGCCGCTTGGGCCGGGAAAAGCGCGGCGCCGAGCCACAGCGCGACGGCGAACGGAAGTAGGCGCTTCATGGGGCGGTGCATCCTCCTTGATGGGCCGCGGCGCTCGCGAGCGACGGCCGAAGCCATCGCCTGGGCGATGGCGTTCCAGGCGGCGTCGGTCGCTAGCCGTTGCCGCTTCGACCGCAGCGTAGGCGCTGGCGTCGAAGCCTGACAACTGGGCTGCGGTCGACGAAGGACGAAAGGGGCGCGAGGCGGTCCGGGCCATCGCCGCCGCGCCGGCGCGGGCGCCGAAACGAAAAGGCGGGCCGAAGCCCGCCGATGTGGTCGTCGCTGCGCCGCCGCGCGCGTCAGCGATCGCGTTCGATCGCCAGCCGCCCGAGTGCGTGCAGCGCGGCCGCGCGCGGGCCGAACGGCTCCAGCGCTTCGCGCATCGACGCGGCCAGTTCGTCCAGGCGCGCGCGCGAGGCGTCCAGGCCGATCAGCGCGGGGAAGGTCGACTTGTCCTGGGCCAGGTCCTTGCCGGCGGTCTTGCCCAGGGTCTGGCTGTCGCCTTCGATGTCGAGGATGTCGTCGCGCACCTGGAAGGCCAGGCCGAGCGCGTGCGCGTAGCGGTCCAGGGCCGCCAGCGCGGCGGCGTCGGCGCCGCCGCACAGCGCGCCCATGCGCACGCTGGCGCGGATCAGCGCGCCGGTCTTGAGCGAATGCAGGCGTTCCAGCGCGTCCAGGGACAGCTGCACGCCGGCGCCGGTGGCGTCGATGTCCAGCGCCTGGCCGCCGCACATGCCGGCCACGCCCGCGGCCTGGGCCAGGCTGCGCAGCAGGTCGACGCGGATCGCGTCGGCGACGTCGGTGTCGGCGAGGGTGGCGAAGGCCAGCGATTGCAGCGCGTCGCCGGCGAGGATCGCGGTGGCTTCGTCGAAGGCCACGTGCACGGTCGGCTGGCCGCGGCGCAGGGCGTCGTCGTCCATCGCCGGCAGGTCGTCGTGGACCAGCGAATAGGCGTGGATCAGCTCGACCGCGGCGGCCGGCGCGTCGAGCGCGATCGGCGCGACTTCGAACAAGGCGCCGCTGGCGTAGACCAGCAGCGGCCGCATGCGCTTGCCGCCGAGCAGCACGGCGTGGCGCATGGCCTGGTGCAGGCGGCGCGGCTCGGCCTCGCTGTCGGGCAGGACCCGCGCCAGCGCGGCGTCGGCGCGTTCGCGCCAGCGGCCGAGGACGGCATCGAGCGCGCGCGGATCGGTCGCGGCGTCCGCGCCGGGCGCGGACCCGGCGGCGCGCGGCTCAGGCATCGACATCGCTGCCCGGCGGGCCGGCGTTGCCGAACGGCTCGGCGCTGGCCGGCTCCTGCGGATCGGTCAGCAGGCGCACGCGCAGCTCGGCCTGCTCCAGCGCGCTCTGGCAGCGGCGGTACAGGCCGACGCCGCGCTCGTAGGCGGCCAGCGACTCTTCCAGGCTCATCTCGCCGTGTTCCATCTTCTCGACCAGTTGCTCGAGCGCATCCAGCGACTGCTCGAAATCGGCGACCGGCGAGGCTTCGATAGTGGTTTTGCGGGGCATGGGGAAAGTGTGAGCCGGGGGGCGGACGGGGTCAATGCGCGCGGGGTGAAGAGGCTGCGGCGGCAGGTCGCAGGCGCGTTGTGGCGGGGGCCGCGCGGTTGCGCGGTGGCTTTGCGGGAACGGTGCGAGGTGCGGGCGCGAATCGGTGGCCGCTGCGGCGGTTTCGGCTTGGCGATGACGTCGCATAGGCGGGTTTCGCCGGGCGTTGCGGTGGCGCGGTCGCGGCTTGCGCCGCTCCTACAGGGAGGTCGCAGGGCTTCGGGCTGGCCTTGTAGGGGCGGCGCGAGCCGCGACTGCGAATCGGCAGTTGCTGCGGCGGTTTCGGCTTGGCGATGGCGTCGTACTGGAGGGGCTCGCCGGGCGTTGCGGTGGCGCGGTCGCGGCTTGCGCCGCTCCTACAGGGAGGTCGCGAAGCTTCGGGCTGGCCTTGTAGGAGCGGCGCGAGCCGCGACTGCGAATCGGCAGTTGCTGCGGCGGTTTCGGCTTGCCGATGGCGTCGTGCTGGAGGGTTTCGCCGGGCGTTGCGGTGGCGCGGTCGCGGCTTGCGCCGCTCCTACAGGGAGGTCGCGAAGCTTCGGGCTGGCCTTGTAGGAGCAGCGCGAGCCGCGACTGCGAATCGGCCGCTGCGGCGACGGCTACGGTTCCCACTCCAGCCGCGCCGCGCGTTCGCGCAGCCAAGCCTGCAGGCGTGCGGAGTACAACAGGTCGCCCGCGGCCAGCAGTTCGCCGTCGGCCGCGCTCAGCAGCGGCAGGCGTTCGCGTTCCCACGGCGGTACGCCGAGCGCTTGCAGCGCATGTTTGAGGCTGTGGCGATGAGCGCGGCCGGGCAGGGCGATGCGTTCGCCGCCGCTGCGCGGGTGCGCGCGCAGGGCGGCGTCGAAGCGGTCGGTTCCGTGCAGGCGCCAGCGACCGCCGCCCGGCAGCGCCAGCGGCGCGGCGCCGTCCCAGTCGGCGCGCCAGTCCGGCGGCAGCGGCGGGCGTTGCGGCGCCGCGTGCAGCAGGTCGCGCCAGGCGCGCACGCGGGCGCCGTTCCAGGCGAATTCGGCGTCGGCGTCGGCGCGCGCGTACAGCAGCTCGGTTTCGATCCGGGCCACGCCCTGCGCCGGCAGCGGCGGCAGCGCCAGCGCGGCGATCCAGCGCCGCAGCACGCGCGCGCGCCGCGCCGGCGCCAGCGCGCGCAGGGCGCTGCGCGAGAGCGCGTGCGGGTCGAGGCTGCGCGCCTGGGCCAGGGCCAGCGCGTCGCCCTGTTCGAGCAGGCCGGCGGCGTCGTCCTGCAGGCGCGCCGATTGCGCCAGCGCCGCCGGCGCCTGCGGCCAGCGTTCGCGCAGCAGCGGCAGCACGCGTTGGCGCAGGAAGTTGCGGTCGTAGCGGTCCTCGGCGTTGCTGGGGTCGTCGATCCAGCGCAGGCCGTGGCGCTGCGCGTAGGCCTCCAGCGCCGCGCGCGGCAGCGCCAGCAGCGGCCGCCACAGGCGCCCGCGGCCGCACTCGCGCCATTCGCGCATCGCCGCCAGGCCGTCCGGGCCGGAGCCGCGCAGCAGGCGCAGCAGCACGGTCTCGGCCTGGTCGTCGCGGTGGTGCGCCAGCGCCAGCGCCTCGCCTTCGCCCAGGCCGGCGGCGAACGCGGCATGGCGCGCGGCGCGCGCCGCGGCCTCGGGGCCGTCGCCGCTGTCGCGCGCAACCGATACCCGCGAAACGGTCAGTTCCAGGCCGTAGCCGGCGCAGACTTCGGCGCAATGCGCGGCCCAGCCGTCGGCCTGCGGATGCAGCCCGTGGTGCACGTGCCAGGCGCGCAGGCCGCGCGCGCGCGCCAGCGGCGAGGCCGCCAGCGCATGCAGCAGCGCGCTCGAATCCAGGCCGCCGCTGTAGCCCACGCACACCGGCGCGGCGGGCAGGGCGGCGAGGGCGGCGGGAAGCGCATCGGCGCCTGAGCAGGACATGCGCGCATGGTGCCACGCCGCGGGACGCAGCAACCCATGCGTGGTGCTGCCCCGGCGCCGGGGCGCCTATACCTTGATTCGCGTTCCCCTGATGAGAGTCCCGTCGTGTCCCGGCTTTTCGCTCCGCTGTCGCAACGCTCGCTGACCCTGCGCAACCGGCTGGCGGTTTCGCCGATGTGCCAGTACTCGGCCAGCGACGGCCTGCCCAACAACTGGCATATGGTCCACCTCGGCAGCCGCGCGGTCGGCGGCGCCGGACTGGTGTTGACCGAGGCCTGCGCGGTGTCGCCGGAAGGCCGCATTTCCGCCGCCGACACCGGCCTGTGGAACGCCTCGCAAGCCGAGGCCTGGCATCGCATCTCCTGCTTCCTGCGTTCGCGCGAGGCGGCGGTGGGCGTGCAACTGGCGCATGCGGGACGCAAGGCCAGCGTCGAGGCGCCATGGCTCGGCGGGCGGCCGGTGGCGCCGCAGGACGGCGGCTGGACGCCGGTGGCGGCCTCGCCGCTGCCGTTCCGCGAAGGCGCGACGCAACCGCGCGAACTGCAGCCGATCGAGATCCGCACCGTGGTCGACGACTTCGCCGCGGCCGCGCAACGCGCGCTGGATGCGTGCTTCCAGTTGGTCGAGATCCACGCCGCGCACGGCTACCTGCTGCACCAGTTCCTGTCGCCGCTGTCGAACCGGCGCCAGGACCGCTACGGCGGCAGTTTCGACAACCGCACCCGCTTGCTGCGCGAAGTGCTGGCGGCGGTGCGCGAGGTGTGGCCGGAGCGCTTGCCGCTGTGGCTGCGCATCTCCGCCACCGACTGGGCCGAGGGCGGCTGGGACATCGAGCAGAGCGTGGAGCTGGCGCGCATGGTCAAGGACCTGGGCGTCGACCTGATCGACGTGTCCAGCGGCGGCCTGCTTCCCGATGCGCGCATTCCCGGCGACGAGCCGGGCTACCAGGTGCCGTTCTCCGCGCGCATCCGCCGCGAAGCCGGCATCGCCACCGGCGCGGTCGGCCTGATCACGCGTGCGGCGCAGGCCGAGAGCATCGTCGCCCAGGGCGAGGCCGACGTGGTGCTGTTGGCGCGCGAGTTGCTGCGCGATCCGTATTTCCCGCATCGCGCGGCGCGCGAGTTGGGCGCGGCGGCGCATGTGCCGGAGCAGTATCAGCGCGCCTGGGCGTGAATCGCCGCGGGCTGGGCGGACCGCGTCGGGCCTGAAGGCCCTCCCACAAGCGAAGCGATGGCGCGGCTCTGAAGTTGCGCCTTCGGGTCCGATGCGTTTCGCTCAGCCCGGGTCGCCGCCGCCGCGGGCACAAATCCCCGTGCGCATCCGCGCCGGTATCGTTTGCGTCGACGCCACGCCGGTTTTTTCGAGCGCCCACGCATAACGCCGGGCGAAACGTTCGCGATGGCAGCCCGGATCGAAATACGAAGGCGCCTGCGCCAGCATCAGCAGCGCGACTTGTTCATGCGCGGACAGCGACTGCGCCGGCCGGTCGAAGTAACGGCGCGCGGCGGCGTCGATGCCGGCGGGGCCGCCGTCGGCGAAACGGTCTTGCTCCAGCGCGTAGTCGATCAGGCCTGCGCCGTCGTATTCGCGGCTCAGGCGGATCGCCAGCGCGGCCTGGGCCAGGTGGCGTTGCAGCGTGCCCGTGCGCGACGGCAGCCGGGTGCGCTGGAGGTAAGCGACGCGGTACAGCAGCCGCTGGTCGGCCGGTACGCTCGCCGCGCGTCCGTCGCCGGGATCGGTCAGCAACTCGCGGGCGAAGCCGGGCGGACTCAGGCGCCGCACCCGGATCGGGCCGTGGCCGCCGTGCAAGGTCCAGTACAACTGCCGCAGCGCGTCGGGATAGCGCTGTTGCGCTTGCGGCGCAGGCTCGCTCAAGTGCTTCAGCGCGTGCCAGTACAGCGCATACGGCAATGCGAAGGCAGTCGCGGCGAGCACGATCAGCAGCGCGCCGGCGACGATCGGCCCGCGTCGGCGGGCAGGCGCGCGCTGGCGCGGTGCGGTCGGGGCCTGGCTCATGCGTCGGGCGGGCAGTCGATGGGTTTGAGCCGCGCCAGCGTTTGCGCCGACAACGTGGGCAGCTTGGGATCGCCGATCTCCTGCAGGGCCTGCGCATAGGCGTCGCGGAACGTTTGCGCGCGGCACTGCGGATCGTGGTTGTGCAGGCCGTGGTCGAGCAGGACCAGCAGCGTCAGCTGCTCGCGCGTGAGCCGTTCGACCGGCTGCGCGAAGTAGGCCTGCGCCGCCTGTTCCAGGGTGGCGCTGTCGCGGCCGTAGTCGCCGGAGTCCAGCACGAGGTCGGCCATGCGCTCGGCCGGCCATTCGCGGCTGGAGCGGATGAACAGCGCCAGCGACTCGAATTGATGGTCGTAACTGAACTGCTGCAGCGCTTCTGCGTTGGAGGCTCCCGAAGGCGCAGGCGCGACGATATGGGCATACCGCGCCTCGACGATCGCCGATCGGGCCGCGCTGGAGGTCCAGTCCACCAGTCTCAGGTCGGCGGGTTCCTTGGCGAGGCCGTCGGTCTGCGCCAAGTACGTCGCCACGGCTTCGAAGATCAAACCGGTGTAGCTGAAGATGTTGAGCCGGCGCACTTCGAGCGGACGGTCGCCGCCGCCCAGGCTGCGCCACAAGACCTCGCGCGCCAGCGGCGGATACTCGCGCCGCGGCTGCGGCAGCCGTTCGGGCAACATCGACGCGCCGTACCAGTACGCGCCCTGCAGCAGCAGGCACAGCGCGGCGATGAGGGCGACCACGCCGCCCCCGGCCCATTTGAAGAAGGTTCCCAGCGCCATCCGTGGCTCTCCGTCGTCGCGCCGCGCCCAGGCGGCTTCAGGCGCTCAAGGGATCAGGCGGCTTCGTACGCGCCGTAGCCGCGCAGCCGCTCGTAGCGGCGCTGCAGCAGTTCCGCCACCGGCACGTTCTCGAGCGCGTCGAGTTCGTTGAGCAGCACCGCTTTCAGGCGCGTGGCCATCTGCTTGGGATTGCGGTGCGCGCCGCCGATCGGCTCGCGCACGATCTTGTCGATCAGGCCCAGCTCGGACAGGCGCTTGGCGGTCAGGCCGAGCTGCTCGGCCGCGTCCTTGGCCTTCTCGGCGGTCTTCCACAGGATCGAGGCGCAGCCTTCCGGAGTGATCACCGAGTAGGTGCTGTATTCCAGCATCAAGGTGCGGTCGCCGACGCCGATGGCCAGCGCGCCGCCGGAACCGCCTTCGCCGATGACGGTGCAGATCACCGGCACCTTGAGCTCGGCCATCTCCAGCAGGTTGCGCGCGATCGCCTCGGACTGGCCGCGCTCTTCGGCGTCGATGCCCGGCCAGGCGCCGGCGGTGTCGATGAAGGTCAGCAGCGGCAGGCCGAAGCGTTCGGCCAGCTTCATCAGCCGCAGCGCCTTGCGGTAGCCCTCCGGGCGCGGCATGCCGAAGTTGCGCTTGATCTTGCTCTTGGTGTCGCGGCCCTTCTGGTGGCCGATCACCACCACGGCGCGGCCGCCGATGCGGGCCAGGCCGCCGACGATGGCGTTGTCGTCGGCGAAGGCGCGGTCGCCGGCCAGTTCCTGGAACTCGTCGCACATCACCCGCACGTAGTCCAGCGTGTACGGCCGGGCCGGGTGGCGGGCGAGCTGGGAAATCTGCCACGAGCTCAGGTCGCGGAAGATCTGCGCGGTGCGCAGGCGCAGCTTGTCCTGCAGGGCGTGGATTTCGGTGTCGATGTCGACCGCCGGGCCGCTGCTGGCATGGCGCAGCTCCTGGATCTTGGCTTCCAGGTCGGCGATGGGCTGCTCGAAGTCGAGGTAATTGGGGTTCATGCGTAGGCCATGGGCCGGGGAAGGGCACAGTCTAGCCTAGCCGGCCGGACCGTACCGATAGGCATGGGGCAGGTACGGAAACTGCCAAGGCGTTCGCGGGAAAACGGCAACGGCGTTGCGCCTGGACGCTTGACTCGTTGCCGTTTTTCGCCGCGCGACGGCGCGCTCAGTCGCCGCCGGCGGCGCGCGCCCACGGCTTGGACAGCGTCACCTTGACCGCCTTGACGCCGGGCTGGGCGCGCAGCAGGCCGGCCAGTTCGGCGTCGATGCGCACCGATTGCGGGCCGTTGAGATCGAGCATGCCGGCGGCGCCGTCGCGCAGCAGGTCCAGGCGGATCGGGGTCGGGCCGGGGCGCTGCTTGGCGAGCAGCGCATCGACCCGCTGCCAGGTGCCGGGCACGCGCAGGTCCAGGCGCAGCGCCAGGCGCTGGGCGTGCTTGCCGCAGACCGCGTTGTAGTCCCAGCAGCGCGCCGCGCGCAGGGCGAAGCCGCCGCTGAAAGCGTCCTCGCGCAGGCCGCCCTGGATCACCAGCAGGCGGTCGCGCGCGAGCATCGCGGCGAACTCGCTGTAGGTCTCGGAGAAGAACGCGCACTCCAGGCGGCCGCGGCCGTCCTCGATCTGCACGAACATCTGGCTGTCGCCCTTCTTGCGCAGGCCGACCACTTGCCCGGCGACGATCACTTCCAGTTCCGGGCGCCAGCCGCTGCGCGCGCTTTCCGGGCGCTTTTCCCAGATGCCTTCGAGTTCGCCCAGGTCGGTGCCGACCAGCGCGCGCACTTCCTCGCGGTACGGATCGAACGGATGGCCGCTGAGGTAGTGGCCCAGGGTCTCGCGTTCGCCGTGCAGGATCTGCGCCAGCGGCCATTCGTTGGTTTCGCTCAGGTCCAGGTGCAGCGCCGGAGTCGCGGCCTCGAAGCCGCCGAACAGCGAGACCTGGCCGGCGGCGCGCTCCTTGGCCATCTGGTCGGTGGCCTTGAGCACTTCGGGCAGCTGCAACATCAGGCTCGCGCGGTTCTTGCCCAGGCCGTCGAGCGCGCCGGCGTGGGTCAGCGCTTCCAGCGCGCGGCGGTTGAGCTTGCCGCTGTCCACGCGCTTGCAGAAGTCGAGCAGGTCGACGAACGGGCCGGCGCGGCGCGCTTCCACGATCGACTCGCACACGCCGCGGCCGACGCCCTTCACCGCGCCGATGCCGTAGCGGATGGTGTCGGCGTCGATCGCCTCGAACATGTATTCGGATTGGTTGACGTGCGGCGGCAGCACGGTGATGCCCATCACCCGCGCTTCGTCGAGGAAGTTCACCACCTTGTCGGTGTTGTCCATGTCCGACGAGCAGGTCGCGGCCATGAACTCGGCGCCGTAGTGGCGCTTGAGCCAGCCGGTCTGGTAGGCCACCAGCGCGTAGGCGGCCGAGTGCGACTTGTTGAAGCCGTACTCGGCGAACTTCTCCATCAGGTCGAAGATCGGGCTGGCCTGCTTGGCCGGGATGTTGCGCTCGGCGCAGCCGGCCTCGAACTTGGCGCGCTCTTTCGCCATTTCCTCCGGCTTCTTCTTGCCCATCGCGCGGCGCAGCATGTCGGCGCCGCCGAGGGTGTAGCCGGCCAGGACCTGGGCGATCTGCATCACCTGTTCCTGGTAGACGATGACGCCGTAGGTCGGCGCCAGCACCGGTTCCAGCGAGTCGTGCGGGTAGGTGACCTCGGCGTTGCCGTGCTTGCGGTCGACCCAGTCCTTGTCCATCCCCGAGCCGAGCGGGCCGGGACGGAACAACGCGGCCAGCGCGATGATGTCTTCGAAGGTGTCGGGCTTGGCGCGCTTGAGCAGCTCGCGCATGCCGCGCGATTCGAACTGGAACACCGCGACGGTGTCGCCGCGCGCGAACAGTTCGTAGGTGGGCTTGTCGGTCAGCTCCAGCGCGTTGACGTCGAGCGGCTCCTGGCCCTCCTTGGCGCGGCGCTTGTTGATCGCGCGCACCGCCCAATCGATGATCGTCAGCGTGCGCAGGCCGAGGAAGTCGAACTTGACCAGGCCGACCGCTTCGACGTCGTCCTTGTCGAACTGGGTCACCGGGTTGCGGCCGCGGCCTTCGCCGTCGTGTTCGGCGAACAGCGGGCAGAAGTCCGACAGCGGGCTCGGCGCGATGACCACGCCGCCGGCATGCTTGCCGGCGTTGCGGGTCAGGTCTTCCAGGCTGCGCGCCAGGTCGAGCAGGTCGCGCACGTCGTCTTCGTTGCGGTAGCGCTGGATCAGGTCGGTCGAGGCCAGGTCCGGATTCTTCGCCGCCGCTTCGGATTCGCCCAGCGCGTCGTCGAGCGAGATGCCCAACGTCATCGGGATCAGCTTGGCGATGCCGTCGACGAAGCCGTACGGATGGCCGAGCACGCGGCCGGCGTCGCGCACCACCGCCTTCGCCGCCATGGTGCCGTAGGTGATGATCTGGGAGACGCGGTCGCGGCCGTACTTGCGCGCGACGTAGTCGATGACCTCGTCGCGGCGGTCCATGCAGAAGTCGATGTCGAAGTCGGGCATCGACACGCGTTCGGGATTGAGGAAGCGCTCGAACAGCAGGTCGTACGGCAGCGGGTCGAGGTCGGTGATGCCCAGCGCCCAGGCCACCAGCGAACCGGCGCCGGAGCCGCGGCCCGGACCGACCGGGATCTCATGATCCTTGGCCCAGTTGATGAAGTCCGCGACGATCAGGAAGTAGCCGGGGAAGCCCATCTTGATGATGACGTCCAGCTCGATTTCCAGGCGCTCGTCGTATTCCTCGCGGGTCTTGCCGGGCGCGAGCGGGTTCTTCTCCAGGCGCTTGGCCAGGCCTTCGCGCGACTGGCTGCGCAGCCACGACTCGATGGTGTGGTCGCTGGGCGTGGGAAACGCCGGCAGCGCGTACTCGCCGAGCTTGAGCTCGACGTTGCAGCGCGTGGCCAGGGCCAGGGCGTTGTCGATCGCGTCGGGCACGTCGGCGAACAGCGCGGCCATTTCCTCGCTGGTCTTGAGGTATTGCTCCTCGCTGTAGTCGCGCGGGCGCTTGGGGTCGTCGAGGACGCGGCCGGAGGCGATGCACACGCGCGCCTCGTGCGCCTCGAAGCCGTCGCGGTCGAGGAAGCGCGCGTCGTTGCTGGCCACCACCGGCAGGCCGCGCTTGGCCGCGGCCTGCAGGGCGAAGGCGTTGAACGCGTCCTCGCCCTCGCGCTGGGTGCGGGTCAGCTCCAGGTGCAGGCGGTCGCCGAACACGCCTTGCCAGTCCACCAGCCAGGCATGGGCGAGTTCGTGGCGGTTGCTGCCGGCCAGGCGCCCGGCCAGGCTGTGGCGGCCGGCCATCACGAACAGGCCGTCGTTGTCCTCGCGCAGCCATTCCGGGCGCAGCACCACGCCTTCGGTGCGGTGGCCTTCCATCCAGGCGCGGCTGAGCAGGCGCGACAGGCTCAGGTAGCCGCCGCGGTCGCGGCATAGCAGGGTCAGGCGCGAGGCGGCCTCGTTGCCGTCGGCCAGGTGCACGTCGGCGCCGATGATCGGCTTGATGCCGGCGCCTTCGCAGGATTTGTAGAACTTGACCGCGGCGAAGATGTTGTCGACGTCGGTCAGCGCCACGGCCGGCTGGCCGAGGGCGACGCAACGCTTGACCAGTTCGCCGATGCGGATGGTCGAGTCGGCCAGCGAATATTCGCTGTGCAGGTGGAGATGAACGAAGGGAGCGGACATGCGTACCGGTTGTGCGGCCGTGCCGGGGCAGCTCGTGCCGGGCGTCGCGCGCCTTGGCGGCGGGAGCCCGGGACGGCAGTCGGCACGGCGGGGAAAGTGCCGGATTGCAGGGTATCAGCCCGGTGGCGTGGGGCAAGGCTTGACAGGGGACGATCGCCGGCGCGCGGCGAATCTCACCGGATTGGGAATCGTGCGGTGCGCGGTTGGGCGCGCGGATGCCGGACCCGGCGACTGTAGGCGCGGCGCAAGCCGCGACCGCGAGGCGGCCGGTCGCGTCGCCGGCGACGCCATCGCGTACGCAGAGGCCCATCCGCTGCGCGGCAAGCTCGCGAGCAGCGAACGCCCGAGCCGCGGTCTGCGATGCGATCGGCCGTCCCGCGGTCGCGGTTTGCGCCGCTCCTACAGGGGGCGATGGCGGGAGCGCGGTTGCGGGTTGTGGTCGGCGATGGCGGACGGGCGACGCGATCGGCCGCCCTGTGGTCGCGGCTTGCGCCGCTCCTGCAGAGGGCCGATGCGGGAACGCGGTGGCGGGCCGCCACGCGCGTTCACGCGATCCGGAACACCGGCTCGGGCGTGCGTCCGTTGGCGTAGTGGCTGTCGCTGACCCGGGCGTGGTGCTGCAGCAGCGCCAGTTCGGCGAGCCGGTCGCGCGCCCAGGCCGCGCGCTGCGCTTCGGCGTCGCCGGGCGGATGCTCCAGCTGCCGGTAGGCGCAGAAGTCGCGGTAGTCCTCGGCTTCGGCGGCGAACGCCGGCCACGCCAGTTCGACCAGCAGCACGTCGTCGAGCAGGCCCAGCAGCGGCACCCGGTCGGGGATCAGGCCCTCGTCGTGGTCGACGTAGGCGAACAGCCGCTCCAGCCGCCGGCGCAGCGCCGGATCGCAGTTCCAGGCCGGGTCGGCGGCCATCGTGCGCAGGTCCTGCAGGCAGCGCAGGCGCTCGTCGACCACGCCCCGCGCCCGCTGCGGCGGCAGCGCGGCCAGCCACGCGGCCAGGCGTTGCAGGCGGTCGGCGTCGATCCGCGCGGCGTCGGGGTGGAGTTCGTGCAGCAGCGCGTCGAACGCGGCGATCGCCGCCGGGCGCAGGGCCATGGCCGGCTCGTAGGGCTGCAGGTGGTGCGGCGGCGGCGCGCGCTCGAACGGCAGCGGCTCGGCGGTCGGGGTGGGGTGAGGCATGCGCATGGAACACCTCGCGTCCGGCCGTTGCGGGGGCGGGGAGGCTCGCGTCGCGGGCCGGGAAACGACGCGGACCGGTGCGTTGGGAGGATGGCCAACGATGCGCCTGGCGCGAGTGTGCGCGCGCGGGTCGCAAGTCGTTGTGACCTGTGGCACGGCCGGACGTTCAGGCGGCTTGCGGCGGGTCCGGGCGCTGGCTGTTGGGGGAGGGTCTTCAGGCGCGAGGCGGTTGTTTCGGATCATCGCGGCCTGAGCGAAAGGCATCGGGCCTGAAGGCCCTCCCACGACAGCCAAGGCTTGCGAGCTTCGGAGGGCCTGCACGGGAGTCCAGGCGCCGGGCCTGCGGGCCGCGGCGGCGGCCTAGAACAACGAGCGCTGCTCGGCCTCGATCCGCACCGGCGCGAAGCTGCGCCGGTGCTGCGGGCACGGGCCGTGCGCCTGCAGCGCGGCCAGGTGCGCGGCGGTGGAATAGCCCTTGTGGCGGTCGAAACCGTAGTGCGGCCATTGCTGGTGCAATTGCTGCATGAGCCGGTCGCGCGCGACCTTGGCCAGGATCGAGGCGGCCATGATCGCCGGCTCCAGCGCGTCGCCGCCGACCAGGGCCTCGCCGCGGCAGGGCAAGTCGCGGGGCAGGTGGTTGCCGTCCACCCGCGCCAGCTCGGCCTGCGGCGTCAGCGCCAGCAGCGCGCGGCGCATGCCGGTCATGGTCGCCTGGAAGATGTTGATGCGGTCGATCTCCTCGACCTCGACGAACTCGATCCGCCACGCCAGCGCGCGTTCCTGGATCAGCGGGAACAACGCTTCGCGCCGGGCTTCGGTGAGCTTCTTGGAATCGTCCAGGCCGTCGATGCGGCGGCGCGGATGCAGGATCACCGCGGCCACCGCGACCGGCCCGGCCAGCGGGCCGCGGCCGGCTTCGTCGACCCCGGCGATCAGGCGCGGCTTGCTGCGAGGGCGGGGCGGGGCGGCGGTTGCGTTCAAGGCGGGCGGCGGTTGGCAGAGAAGTGAGCGCAGGGCGGCAAGGCGCGAGCGGCGGCGGACGGCCCGCTCCTGCACGCGCGCAAGCTTATCAGGCGGGGCCGGACGCCCGCCGCCGGCTCAGCCCGCGCTCGCGGCGCGCTCGCCGATCAGCTCGACGATGGCGTCGGCGGCGCGCGCGGAGGCGTCGCGCTTGAGCTCCAGGTGGATGCGCTGGAATTTCGGCAGCAGCGCGGCGCCCGCGGCGGGGTCGCGCAGCCAGCGCAGGACCGCGCCGGCGAGGTTCTCCGGGGTGCAGTCGTGCTGCATCAGCTCGGGCACGACCGCCTCGCCGGCCAGCACGTTCGGCAGCGCGTAGCGGTCGACCTTGAGCATGCCCAGGCGCTTGACCAGGGCGTAGGTCAGCGGCGAAACCTTGTAGGCCACCACCATCGGCCGCTTGGCCAGCATCGCCTCCAACGTGGCGGTGCCCGAGGCCAGCAGCACCGCGTCGCTGGCGACCATCACCGTGCGCGCGCCGCGGTCGACCACGCGCAGCGCGCGGCGCACCCGCGCGCCGTCGGGATGGGCGTCGAGGATGCGTTCGAACGCGCCGCGCGCGCGCGCGCTGGCCATCGGCGCGACGATGCCCAGGCGCGGTTCCGCCGCCAGCAGCACGGCCGCGGCGGCGATGAAATCCGCCGCCAGGGTCTCGATCTCGCCGACCCGCGAACCCGGCAGCATCGCCAGGATCGGCGCCTCGTCGTCCAGGCCCAGGGTCATGCGCGCGCCGTCGCGGTCGGGATGGATCGGCATCTCGTCGGCCAGCGGATGGCCGACGAAACGCGCATCCACGCCGTATTCTGCGTAGATCGGCGGCTCCATCGGGAACAGGCACAGCACCCGGTCGGCGCTCTGGCCGATCTTCTGCGCGCGCTTGCGCCGCCACGCCCACACCGACGGGCTGACGTAGTGCACGGTGCGCACGCCGCGCTGCTTGAGCCATCGCTCCACGCCGAGATTGAAGTCGGGCGCGTCGATGCCGATGAAGGCGTCGGGCTTCCAGTCGAGGATGCGCTGGCGCACGTCGCGGCGCAGGCGCAGCAGCCGCGGCAGGTGCTTGAGCACTTCGGCCAGGCCCATCACCGCCAGTTCGCCGGCGTCGAACCAGGAGTCCATGCCGGCCGCGCGCATCTGCTCGCCGCCGATGCCGACGAACTCGGCGCCGGGATGGCGCCGGCGCAGTTCCTCGATCAGCCCGGCGCCGAGCAGGTCGCCGGAGGCTTCGCCGGCGATCAGGGCGAAACGCGGCGGCGGCGGGGGCGCGGCGGGGAAGATCTCGTCGATGGGGGCGGCGATCGGAGCGGGCGCAGGGGCGTTCATCGGGGGATGGGGCGCTCTTGGACGTTGCGCCGTCAGGACCGGCGCGGTGTGAAGTGGCGTTCCAGTTCGCCTCGGTATTGGTCGCGGTCGAACACGAACCGCAACGGCGCGCCGGGCGGGCAGGCGGATGAGGCCGCATTCTCGCCCGGATCGGCCCCGGACATGGGGCCATTGTCGTCCTCGAGGGTCACTTGCCGCCAAACGACGTGATCGCCGTCAACTTCCAGGACGCAGGAGATCGTCCCGCAATAGTCGCTGCCGCAGTGGCAGCGGTACAGCACCAGCCGGCCCGAGCCGAACTGGTTGTGCGCCGGCTGCAGGCCCAGGAACGCGGCGCGGCCGCGTTCGACCAGCGCCAGCGGGCGTTGCGTCTCCAGGTCCGTGTCGGCGTTGCCCAGGTCGCGGGCGATGCCGAGCCAGTGCGCGAGCGGACGCTCGTCGATGAAGATCTCGGCGACCTCGGCGCGCTGCTGGGCGCCGTCGGTGGCGTAGGCGAACGCGGTCCGGCCGATGCGCAGGCGCTGGACCGTCGTCGCCATCCTCGCCTCAGCGCAGCAGCGGCCGCTCGCCGTTGCCGATGAAGTCCAGCAACGCGCGCACGTCGACGCTGTCGGCGGCGAGTTCCTCGAGCTTGGCCCGCGCGTCCTCCAGCGAGGCGCCGGACATGAACACCGCGCGGTAGGCGCGCTTGATCGCGGCGATGCGCTCGGGACCGAAGCCGCGGCGCTTGAGGCCTTCGGCGTTGATACCGCGCGGGCGGCCGTAACCGTCCTGGGCGACCATCAGGAACGGCGCGACGTCGCCGTTGACCAGCGCGCCCATGCCGATGAAGGCGTGCGCGCCGACCCGGCAGAACTGATGGATGCCGGCGAAGCCGCTCATGATCACGTGGTCTTCGACCACCACGTGGCCGGCGAGCGTGGAGTTGTTGGAGAACACGCAATCGTTGCCGACCTGGCAGTCGTGGGCGATGTGGGTGTAGGCCAGCAGCCAGTTGCGGTCGCCGATGCGGGTGACGCCGCCGCCGCTGCCGGTGCCGCGGTTGACGGTGACGAACTCGCGGAAGTTGTTGCCGTCGCCGATGACCAGTTCGGTGCGCTCGCCGGCGAATTTCTTGTCCTGCGGGTCGCCGCCGATCGCGCACTGGGCGTGGAAGCGGTTGTCGCGGCCGATCCGGGTCGGCCCCTGGACCACGCAGTGCGGGCCGAACGCGGTGCCGGCGCCGACTTCGACCTGCGCGCCGATGTAGCAGAACGCGCCGACCACGACGCCGTCGCCGAGCTTCGCGGCGGGATCGACGAAGGCGGTGGGGTGGATGGTGGCGCTCATCGGGTCATTCCTTGGCTTCGGCGCACATGATCTCGGCGCAGGCCACCACGTTGCCGTCGACGCGGGCGACGCCGTCGAACAGGGCCATGTTGCGGATCATGCGCTTGAGCGTGACTTCCAGCTCCAGGCGGTCGCCGGGCACGACCATGCGCGAGAACTTGGCCTTGTCGACCTTGACCAGGTAGAACGAGCGGCCGGCGGCGACGCCGCCGTGGGTGACCTGGGTCAGCAGGCCGCCGGCCTGGGCCAGGGCCTCGATCACCAGCACGCCGGGCATGACCGGGTTGCCGGGGAAGTGGCCGTTGAAGAAGGGCTCGTTGCAGCTCACGCCCTTGATGGCGAGCACGCGCTTGTTGGGTTCCAACTCGAGCACGCGGTCGATCAGCAGGAACGGATAGCGGTGCGGCAGCAACTGCTGGATCGCCGGCACGTCGAGCGGGAGTTGCAGGGTCTGGCTCATCTTGTCTTTCGTCCTTTGACGCACGTCCTGTGCTCGCGGCCGCCGTGCATGGCGGCCCTTGTGGTGTGACACGGTTCCGTCATTGTCCCGCAGTTTCCGCGGCGGGTGTGGCGGCACCGTATGGAAGCGGCATCGTACCCAGCCGGGCGCCGCGCGCGCGGCTCAGGCCCCGTCGCCGCCGCTGCCGCGGGTGCGCCGGGCGATCGCGTCGAGCTGCTTGAAGCGCGCGGCGTTCTTGCGCCAGCTGCGGTTGTCCATCAGCGGGGTGCCGGAGGAGTATTCGCCCGGCTCGCGGATCGAGCTGGTGACCAGGCTCATCGCGGTGATGGTGACCTTGTCGCAGACTTCCAGGTGGCCGAGCACGCCGGCGCCGCCGCCGATCAGGCAGTAGCGGCCGATCCGGGCGCTGCCGGCCGCGGCCGAACAGCCGGCCATGGCGCTGTGCGCGCCGATGTGGACGTTGTGGCCGATCTGGATCTGGTTGTCGAGGCGCACGTCCTCCTCGAGCACGGTGTCCTCGATGGCGCCGCGGTCGATGCAGGTGTTGGCGCCGATCTCGCAGTCGTCGCCGATGCGCACCCCGCCGAGCTGCGGCACCTTGAGCCAGCGGCCGGCCTCCATCGCCAGGCCGAAGCCGTCGGCGCCGAGCACCGCGCCGGGATGGACCAGCACGCGCTTGCCCAGGCGCACCCGGGTCACCAGGGTCACCCGGGCGACCAGTTCGCAGCCTTCGCCGACCGTGCAGTCCTCGCCGATCACGCAGCCCGGGCCGATCGCGGCGCCGGCCTCGACCCGGCTGCGCGCGCCGATGCTGACGAACGCGCCGACGTGCGCGGCCGGGGAGACCTCGGCGCTGGGATCGATCGCGGCGGAAGGATGGATGCCGGCCGGGCGTTCGGGCCGGGGCTCGAACAGGGCGGAGATCTTGGCGAAGGCCGAGTAGGGATCGCGCGCGATCAGCGCGGTGCCGGCGTAGCCGGCGGCGTCCTGCTCGCGCATCACCACCACGCCGGCGGCGCTGGCGTCGAGTTGCGAGCGATATTTGGGATTGGCCAGGAACGCCAGCTGCGCCGGCCCGGCCTTGGCCAGGGTGCCGACGCCGCTCACGCGCGCCGCGCTGTCGCCGTGCAGGCCGAGCGCGAAACGCTCGGCCAGCTCATGGGCGGTGTGGCCTGGACTGTCCACCGGGGCGTGCGGCTGCGCGGCCGCGCTCAGAACGTGCCGCCGAAGGTGAACTGCAGGCGTTCGAGTTCGTCGCTGCGGCCGGTGGGCTTGCCGTTGACGTCGAGCACGTTGTCCTGCTTCTTGAACGGGAACGCGTAGCTGATCGAGATCGGGCCCATCGGCGAGCGCCACATCAGCGCGATGCCGGCCGAGGCGCGCAGTTCGCCCGCGTCGAAGGCGTCGTAGTCCTTGTAGACGTTGCCGAAGTCCACGAACGCGGAGACGCGCGCGGCCGGGGTGTCGAGCAGGGTCGGGAAGTACATTTCCAGCGAGCCGGTGGTCTTGAACGCGCCGCCCAGCGGCTGCGCGTAGCTGCCGGCGGCCGCGGCTTCGCGCGGGCCCAGGGTGTTGTCGGTGAAGCCACGCACCGAGCGCACGCCGCCGGCGTAGAAGTTCTCGAAGAACGGCAGGCCGGTGGCGGTGATGGTCTCCGGCGGCAGCGGCCCGGTCGGGCCGTCGCGGTCGATCACGCGGCTGACGTCCTTGCCGTAGCTGTCGCCGTAGCCCAGTTCGGCGCGGGTGTTGAGCACGAAGTGGCGCGACAGCGGCCAGAACTTGGAGAAGCTGTAGTTGAGCTTGTAGTACTCGACCGTCGAGCCCGGCAGGGTCGCTTCCAGCCACAGGCGCTGCTGGGTGCCCGCGGTCGGGGTCAGCGCGTGGTTGAGGCTGTTGCGGCCCCAGCCGACCTGCGCGCGCCAGGCGTGGAAGGTGCGGTGGCCGAGCGCGTCGAGGTAGTCGACGATGCTGGTCGGGGTGTAGCCGTAGCCGGCGAGGATCTCGTTGCTGTCGATGCCGACCAGGCCGGTGATCGAGTCGGTCTCGGTCAGCGGGATGCCCAGCACGACCTGCGCGGTGCCGTTGGTGGTCGAGTACTGCGCGGTGTTGAAGTCGGAGTAGTCGAGCTTGCGCCAGGACAGGTTGTAGCCCAGCGAGACGCCGTCGTCGGTGAAGTAGGGGTTGGTGTAGGCGAAGTCGAAGCGCTCTTGGTAGTAGCTGCGCTGCGCCTGCACCGACACGCGGTTGCCGCTGCCGAGGAAGTTGTTCTGCGAGAGCTGGATCTGCGTGGTCAGCTTGCCCAGCTGCGAATAGCCCAGGCCGAACACGAAGCTGCCGGAGGTGGTTTCCTTGAGGTTGTAGACCACGTCGACCTGGTCGCTGCTGCCCGGCACGGGCTTGCTTTCCACGTCCACGGTCTCGAAGTAGCCCAGGCCCTGCAGGCGGATCTTGGAGCGGTCGATCGCCGCCTGCGAATACCAGGTGCCTTCGAACTGGCGCATCTCGCGGCGCAGGACCTCGTCGCCGGTGCGGGTGTTGCCCTTGAAGATCACCCGGCGCACGTTCACGCGCGGGCCCGGCACCACCTGCATGTTGATGCCGACGGTCTTGTTCTCGCGGTTGATGTCCGGGATCGGATTGACCTGGGCGAAGGCGTAGCCGACGTTGCCCAGGGTCGCGGTGATCGCGTCGGAGCTGATCTCCAGCAGGCGCCGCGAGAAGATCTGCTCGGGCTTGACGATGACCAGCTTCTCGATGTCTTCCTTCGGCAGCACGGTGTCGCCGGTGACCTGCACGCTGGCGATCTTGTACTGGTCGCCCTCGTTGATGCCGGCGGTGAGGAACATGTCCTGCCGGTTCGGGCTGATCGCGACCTGGGTCGAGTCGATGCTGAAGTCGACGTAGCCGCGGTCGAGGTAGAAGGAGTTGAGCTTTTCCAGGTCGCCGGAGAGCTTCTCGCGCGAGTACTGGTCGTCGCGGCGGTACCAGCTCAGCCAGTTGTGCTCGCGCGACTCCCAGGCATTGAGGATGTCCTTCTGCTCGAACTTGTCGTTGCCGATCAGGTTGATGTGGCGGATCTTGGCCGCCTTGCCTTCCTTGACGTTGATCGTGATGTCGACGCGGTTGCGGTCCAGCCGCGACACGGTCGGGGTGATCTCGACGTTGTACTTGCCGCGGTTGTTGTACTGGCGCGCCAGGTCCTGGGTGACCTTGTCCAGGGCCAGCCGGTCGAAGGTCTCGCCTTCGGCCAGGCCGATCTCCTTGAGGCCCTTGAGCAGGTCGTCGGACTTGATGTCCTTGTTGCCGGTCAGGGTCAGCTTGTTGATCGCCGGACGCTCGGTCACGGTCACCACCAGGATGCCGCCCTGGCGGTCGAGCTGCACGTCCTCGAAGAAGCCGGTCTTGTACAGCGCGCGGATCGCGTCGCCGGCCTTGGCGCTGTCCATGGTGTCGCCGCGCTCGACCGGCAGGTAGGTGAACACCGTACCGGCGGAAATGCGCTGCAGGCCGTCGATGCGGATGTCGCTGACGGTGAACGAGCCCGGCGCCGGGGACTTGGCGCCGCCTCCCAGGGCGAACGGATCGGCCGACTGCGCCATCGCGGGAATCGCCGGGGCCGAGGTCATTGCCGTGGCAAGGGCGAGGGCCAGCAGGCGGCGATTAGGGGTTCGCGTCATCATTACGTCCGTTGGGGGTCTGGTCTGCAGCGCAGCGGCGCGGGCAGGGGGCTGAAGCGGCTGGTGGGTCGGGGCGATAGCGTTGGAGCGAGCGTCAGGCCGGCATTCAGCGCACCAGGTTGTTCAAGATGTCGTTGTAGAAGGCCAGCCCCATCAGGCTCGCGATCAGCGCCAGGCCGACGAAATGCCCGGCCGCCATCACGCGTTCGCTGACTGGGCTGCCTTTGACAAGCTCGATAAGGTAATACAGCAGGTGTCCGCCGTCCAAGATCGGGATCGGCAGCAGATTCAGGATGCCCAGGCTCAGCGACAGCATCGCCAGCAATTGCAGGTACCAGGCCGGGCCGTTGCTGGCGTAGGCGTTGGCGGCGCGGCCGATGGTGACCGGGCCGGCCACGGTGTTCTGCAGCGAGACCCGGCCGGTGAAGGCGCGGCCGATCATCGCGAACAGCTCGCCGGCCTGGTGCCAGCTCTCGCGCAGCGCGGCCGGGGCCGCGGCCAGCGGGCCGTAGCGCAGCACCGCGTCGCGCTGCGGCGGCGCCGGGGCGGCCACGGCCACGCCCAGGCCCCAGAAGGTCTCGCCGTCGTCGCGCTTCATCTGCCGCGGCTGGATTTCCAGGGCCAGGCGGTCGCCGTTGCGCTGCACCTCGATCATGGCCTTGCCGCCGCGCTCGCCCAGTTTGGCGACCGCCGCCGGCAGGTCGTTCCAACTGGCGATGGGGTCGCCGTCCAGGGCGGTGATGCGGTCGCCCTCGGCCAGCACGCGCCAGGCGGCGCTGTCGGGTTCGACCCGGCCGACCAGGGCCGGGATCAGCTCGTGGCGGCCGCCCAGGCCGATCACCTGGACCGCGCGGCGCTCGTCGAAGCCGGCCGGCAGCTGCGACAGGCGCAGGGTGCGGGTCTGCTGGCTGCCGTTGTGCGCGCGCACCTTGACCGCGACGTCCTCGCGGTCGAGCGCGTGCGGGATCAGCGCCATCTGCACCTCGCTCCAGGTCGGGGTGGCGCGCGCGCCGATGGCCTCGATGGTGTCGCCGCGGCGCAGCCCGGCTTCGGCGGCGATGCCGGCGCTGGAGCCGACCACCGGCGCGTAGTCCGGCCGGCCGATCACGAACATGCCCCACAGGAACGCCACGCACAGGATCAGGTTGGCGGCCGGGCCGGCGAACACGATCGCGATGCGCTGCCACACCGGCTTGCGGTTGAAGGCGTAGGGCTTGAGCGCTTCGCCGATCTCGTATTCGCGCTCGTCGAGCATCTTGACGTAGCCGCCCAGCGGGATGCGGCCGATGGCGTATTCGGTGCCGTCCTGGCCGACCCGCATCCACAGCGGCTTGCCGAAGCCGATGGAGAAGCGCAGCACCTTGACCCCGCAGCGGCGGGCGACCCAGAAATGGCCGAACTCGTGGAAGGTCACCAGCAAACCGATGCTGATGATCAGCCACCACAGGGAGCCCAGGATTTCGCTCATGGCCGGATCAGGCTCGCAAGGTTCGGGCAGCGCGGCCGATCGCCTGCTCGGCGTGGCGGCGGGCCTGGACATCGGCCTCGCGCAGCGCCGCCAGCGAGCTGGCCGGGGTGGGCGGGAGCGCGGCGAGGGTGTCCTCGACCAGCGCGGGTATCGCTAGGAAACCCACACGGCGCTGAAGAAAGGCTGAAACGGCCACTTCGTTGGCGGCGTTGAGCGTGGCCGGGGCGGTGCCGCCGGCGGCCAGGGCCTGGAAGGCTAGGCGCAGGCACGGGAAGGCGTCCAGGTCGGGGCGCTCGAATTCGAGCTTGCCGTGGGCCAGCAGGTCCAGCCCGGCCACGCCCGATTCGATCCGCTGCGGCCAGCCGAAACCGACCGCCAGCGAGGTGCGCATGTCCGGCAGGCCGAGCTGGGCCAGGGTCGAGCCGTCGACGAATTCGACCAGCGAATGGACCAGGCTCTGCGGGTGCACCAGCACCTCGATCGGCAGGCCGGGGCGGCCGAACAGGTGGTGGGCCTCGATCACCTCCAGGCCCTTGTTCATCAGCGTGGCCGAGTCGACCGAGATCTTCGGCCCCATCGACCACTTCGGGTGGGCGACGGCCTGCTCGGGGGTGACCTCGCCCAGGTCCGAACGTGTACGCCCGCGGAACGGCCCGCCCGAGGCGGTCAGCAGGATGCGCTTGAGCCCGGCGTGGGCGTGGGCGTCGGGCAGGCACTGGAAGATCGCGTTGTGCTCGCTGTCGATCGGCACGATGGTCGCGCCGGCCTCGTGCGCGGCGCGCATCAGCAGCTCGCCGGCCAGCACCAGCGATTCCTTGTTGGCCAGCAGCAGGCGCTTGCCGGCGCGCGCCGCGGCCAGGGTCGAATCCAGGCCGGCGGCGCCGACGATGGCCGCGACCACGGTATCGCAGGCGTCCGAACCGGCCAGCTCGACCAGGGCCTGGTCGCCGCAATGGGCCTGGGCGGCCAGGCCGCGCGCGCGCAGGCCGTCGCGCAGCAGGTCGAAACCGGCCGGATCGGCGATCACCGCGTGGTCGGGGCGATGGCGCTCGCACAGCGCCAGCAGCGCCTCGACCTTGCCGCCGGCGGCGAGCACGGTGGCGCGCAGCGCCTGCGGATGGCGGGCGATCACGTCCAGCGCCGAGGCGCCGATGGAACCGGTGGCGCCGAATACGGCGACCTTGCGCATGGGCAGCGTCATCGGCTCAGAACCCGAAGATCGCCTTGCCCAGCGCGAACGCCGGCAGCGCGGCGAGGACGCCGTCGATGCGGTCGAGCACGCCGCCGTGGCCGGGGATCAGGTGGCCGGAATCCTTGACCCCGACATGGCGCTTGAGCAGGCTCTCGAACAGGTCGCCGACCACCGAGAACAGCACCGCGACCAGCGACACCAGCGCCACCCACGGCAGTTGCGCGTTGGTCGCGCCGGCCAGCAGCGACAGGCCGACGCCGACCGCGACGCCGGCCACGGCGCCGCCGATCAGGCCTTCGACGGTCTTGTTCGGGCTGACCCGCGGGGCCAGCTTGAGCATGCCGAACTTGCGCCCGGCGAAGTAGGCGCCCGAGTCCGCCGCCCACACCACCGCCAGCGCGGTCAGCAGCCACCAGTGGCCGTTGCCGCCTTCGGCGTGGATCCAGGTCAGCGCGCACCAGGCCGGGATCACGCTGAGCGCGGCCGCGGCCAGCTTGAACATGCGCGCATAGGTGCGGTGGTCGCTGGCGAAGTTGAAGCGCTGCAGCCACAGCAGCGCCAGCAGCCACCAGATCACCCCGACCAGCGAGGCGATCTTGAACAGCACCATCGACGGCGGCTGGGCCGGATCGCCGGCGCCGCCGCCGCGCGAGGCCCACACCAGCGCCACCATCAGCGCCATGTGCACCACCAGCAGCACGGTGCGCGAGAGGGTGTCCTCGATCTCGGCCAGGTCGAACCACTCCCACAGCCCGGCCAGGAACACGACCGCGGCCGCCGCGATCAGCCAGGGGGTCGGCAGCAGCAGGATCGCGGCGATCGCCACGGGGGCCATGACCAGCGCGGCAATCAGGCGGGTTTTGGTCATTCAACGGTCTCGTTGGTCTGGGCCGCGATCTGCGCCCCGGTCAGGCCGAAACGGCGCTCGCGCCCGGCGTACTCGTCCAGCGCGCGCTGCAGCATGGCCGCGTCGAGCTCGGGCCACAGGGCTTCGGTGAACCACAATTCGGTATAGGCCAGCTGCCACAGCAGGAAGTTGCTGACCCGGGTGTCGCCGCCGGTGCGGATGAACAGGTCCGGCGGCGGCAGGTCGGCCAGGCACACCCGCGCGCCCAGCAGGCGCTCGTCGATGGCTTCCGGCGCGAGCCGCCCGGCGGCCACGTCCTGGGCCAGCGAGCGCGCGGCCTGGGCGATGTCCCAGCGGCCGCCGTAGCTGGCGGCGATGGTCAGGTGGAGCGCGCCGTTGCGCTCGGTCTGGCGCTCGGCGGATGCCATGCGTTCGCGGATCTTGGCCGAAAAGCGCTCGCGCTCGCCGATGAAGCGCACGCGCACGCCGCGCCGGTCGAGTTCCTCGACCTCGCGCTCCAGCGCGTTGAGGAACAGCTTCATCAGGCCGCCGACCTCGTCCTCGGGCCGGCCCCAGTTCTCGCTGGAGAAGGCGAACAGGGTCAGCGCCTGGACGCCGCGCTCGATGCAGAAATCGATGCAGACGTTGACCGCGCGCGCGCCGGCGCGGTGGCCGATGATGCGCGGCCGCCGCCGGCGTTCGGCCCAGCGGCCGTTGCCGTCCATGATCACGGCGAGGTGGCGCGGGATGCGTGCGGGCGCGGCGTTGGCGGGCTCGGAAGGCATGGCGCCGATGACGGGAACCTCAGGCGGAAGGGCGGACAAGCGCGGTAGCGCGGCGGAACGGGAGGACGTGCGCCGCGCGGGGCGCGAATCGCGGCGAACCGGGACTGGACCCGCGCGCGGCGCGGAAGTTCAGTGCGGGCCCGCCGCGCGCGGCGGTCAGACCGCCATCAGCTCCTGCTCCTTGGCCTTGACCACGCCGTCGACGTCCTTGATCGCGCTGTCGGTGATCTTCTGGATGTCGCCTTCGAAGCCGCGCAGCTCGTCCTCGGTGACCTTCTTGTCCTTGAGCAGTTCCTTGGCCTGGTGGTTGGCGTCGCGGCGGATGTTGCGGACGGCGACCTTGGCGTTCTCGCTCTCGCTGTGCACGACCTTGGTCAGCTCCTTGCGGCGCTCCTCGGTCAGCGCCGGCAGGTTGATCCGGATCACGGTGCCGGCGGTGTTCGGGGTCAGGCCCAGGTCGGAGGCGAGGATGGCCTTTTCGACCGCGCCGACGATCTGCTTCTCCCACGGGGTGATGGTCAGGGTGCGCGCGTCGCTGACCTGGACGCTGGCGACCTGGTTCAACGGCATCTCCGAACCGTGGTAGTTGACCTTCAGGTGGTCCACCAGCGCGGTCGAGGCGCGGCCGGTGCGGACCTTGGTGAGATCGTGGCGGAAGGCTTCCACGCTCTTGGCCATGCGGTTCTGTGCGTCTTTCTTGATGTCGTTGAGCATCGCCGGCTCCGATCCTGTAGCGGTAATCGCGGGATTATATGGGCTGGGGCCGGTTTTGCGGGCCACGTCGGCCGGGAGCGCGGCCGCAGACGGGCCGGGGCCGGGGCCGGAAACGGCGCCGGAGGCGGCCAAAACAGCGGTCAGGCGCTGCGGCGCGGGCGCATCGGCGCGGGCGGGAAAGCGCTGCCGGCGTCCGGTTTCGAACGCCCGGGAGCGGGGTTTTGCGCGCTCAGGCGCGCGCGCCGCGGCCGGCCGCGGTGCCGGCAGCGGTGCCGGCAGCGGCCGCGCTGCAGTGCAGCATGGCGGGTTCAGTCGCGCGGGGCGTGGTCGTGCTGGCGCGGGTGGTCGTGGCGCTCGCGCTCGCGTGCGTGCGCGTCGCAGGCGTGGGCGGCGGCGGTTGCGCGCCCGCTGTCGTGGTGGGCGTGATCGTGCCCGTGCCCTTGCCCGGCAGGGTCTCGATGACCGTGGTCGTGGTGGCGGCCATGATCGTCGTGGTCGTGGTCGTCGTGACCATGCCCGTGTCCGTGCCCGCCGTGCGGCGCGCGGTCGTGGCGGTCGTGTTCGCAGGCGCCGCCGTGCTCGACCTGCAGGGTCGGGTGGTTGATGCCGAAGCGGCGGTCGAGCTCGCGGTTGAGCGTGTCGATGAAGACGTCGTGGTCGCGGTCGTCGGGACGCACGATGTGCGCGGTCATCGCGATCTCGCCCGCGCCCAGCGACCAGATGTGCACGTGGTGCACCGCACGCACGCCGGGTTGCGCGTGCAGCAGCGCTTCGACTTCGCCGCGGTCGATGTTGGACGGCACCGCGTCCATCGCCGCGTTGAAGCTCTCGCGCAGCAGGCCGAACGCGCCCACCGCGACCACCACGCCGATCAGCAGCGCGATCGCCGGGTCCAGCCAGACCCAGCCGGTCAGCCACATGCCCGCGCCGGCCAGCACCGCCGCCAGCGACACCGCCGCGTCGGCCATCAGGTGCAGGAACGCGCCGCGGCGGTTGAGATCGTGCTCGTGGCCGTCGCGCACCAGCCATGCCGCGCCGAGGTTGACCACGATGCCGAGCGCGGCGACCACGATCACCGGCAGCGCCGGGATGTCCGGCGGCGCGCCGAAGCGGCGGATCGCCTCCCAGCCCAATGCGCCGGAGAAGCCGACCAGCAGCAGCGCATTGGCCAGCGGCGAGAGCAGCGTCGCGCGGCGCCAGCCGTAGGTGTGGCGCTCGGTCGGCAGGCGCTTGGCCAGCACCGCCGCGCCCCAGGCCAGGCCCAGGCCGACCACGTCGCCGAGGTTGTGCAGCGCGTCCGACAGCAGCGCCAGCGAATTGGTCCAGAAACCGTAGCCGGCTTCCAGCGCGGTGTAGGCCAGGTTGATCAGGGTCACCACGGCGAACGCGCGGGTGCCGCTTTCCAGGCCGTGATGGTGGCCGTGGCCGCCGTGGGAATGGCTGTGCGAGTGCATGGGCGAATGCTGTCACGGCGGTCGCCGCGAACACTATTACAGCCTGCGCGGCGCGCGGCCTTAAACCTTGACCGGCTCCGGCGAATCCCAACTGCGGCGGCCGGATCCGGCGCTGCGGCGGGGTTGGGCAGCGCCCGGCGCCGGGCCCGGCCCCATGACTTCAGTCACGTTGACGACAGCTGTAGTCAACGGCACATTGACTACAACTGTAGCTAAGAGGCGATTCCCGATGGCGCGCAAGTCGATCGGCGACCAGGAACTGGCGCTGCTGAACTACCTCTCCGAGCGCGGCGACGCCTCGGTCGGCGAAGTCGCCGCCGACTTCGGCGAGGCGCGCGGGCTGGCCCGCTCGACCGTGCTGACGATGATGGAGCGGCTGCGCGCCAAGGCCTACCTGCGCCGGCGCAAGGTCGGCGGCGTGTATCGCTACGCCACCCAGACCCCGGCCGACGACGTGATGCGCTCGGCGGTCGGCAGCTTCGTCGCCAACACGTTGCAGGGCTCGCTGTCGCCGTTCGTGGCGTGGATGTCGCAGCGCGCCCAGGTCAGCGACGCCGAACTGGCCGAACTGGAAAGCCTGGTCGCCGACCTGCAAGCGCGGCGCAAGGAGGACTGACATGACCCTGCACTGGATTGGCGACGTCTTGCTGCCGCGGCTGTTCGCCGCCGGCGTTCAATCGCTGCTGATGGTCGCGGCGATCTGGCTGCTGGTGCGCTGGCTGCGGCCGAGCGCGGCGGTGCGGTGCTGGCTGTGGTGGTGCGCGGCGCTGCAGTTGCTGGTCGGCGCGCTGTGGCCGGCGCCGCTGGAGCTGGCGTTGCTGCCGGCGGACTGGCAGCGCACCGCCGAAGCCGCCGCCGCGCCGGCGGCCGCGCAGTTGTCGCCGGCCGCGCAGATGCCTTACCTGGTGACGCGCGCCGACCTGGCCGCGGCGCCGGCGCAGGCCGCCGCGCCGGCCGACGCGCTGCAGTGGCTGTCGTGGCCGGCGCTGTTCGCGGCGTTGTGGCTGGCCGGGGTGATCGTGCTGGCGGTGGCCAGCGCGCGCGCCTACCTGGCGGTGCGCCGCCGCGTCGCCGGCGCCGACGAATGCGAACACGGCCCGGCGCTGCGCGCCTACCGCGCGCTCGGCGCCAGCCTCGGCCTGCGCCGGTTGCCGCCGCTGCGGGTGTCGGCGCAGATCGATTCGCCGCAACTGGTCGGCCCGCCGGCGACCGTGCTGCTGCCGCAGCGGCAACTGGCCGAACTCAGCGACGACGAACTGGCCATGGCCCTGCACCACGAACTGACCCACCTGCGCCGCCGCGACCTGTGGTGGGGCTGGGTGCCGGCGCTGGCGCGCCACCTGTTCTTCTTCCACCCGCTCGCCCACGTGATCGCGCGTGAATACGCGGTCGCCCGCGAGCAGGCCTGCGACGCGGCCGTGCTCGACAGCCGCCGCTACGCCGCCCACGACTACGGCCGGCTGCTGCTGCGCCTGGGCGTGGCGCCGCGTCCGGCGACCGGCGTGGCCGGCGCGTCGCCCACCTATACCGTGCTCAAACGGAGACTGACCATGCTGCAAAACAAGACCCTCGCCGCGCGCGCGCCGGCCGAGCGCACCTTCATCGCGCGCCTGGGCGGCGCCGCGCTGATCGCTGCGGTGGCCGCGTTCGGACTGGTGCCGTACAAGGTCACCGCCGCCGCCGAAGCCGCTGCGGCCGCGACCGTCGGCGCCGTCGCCGCGAACGTCGTGGCCCCGGCCACTGCGGGCGCGGCCGTTGCGGCTCCTGTCGCCAGTGCGGCCGTCGCCGCGCCCGCCGTCGCCGGCGCGGCCGCGGCGAGCGCGCCTGCGCCCACCCGCACCGCCACCCGCAGCGAGTCGAAGGTCGTCATCAACGACGGCAAGAGCGTCCGCGGCGAACAGCGCATCACCGAGATCAACAACGGCGATATGCGGGTCTGGGCGATCAAGGACGGGCAGTACTTCCGGGTCATGGACGACGGCCGCTACGAACCCGTGCGCGACGCCGCCACCCGCGCGCGCCTGGACGGCATGCAGCGCGACGCCGCGCGAGCCGAGATCGAAGCGGCCGAGGCCGCGCGCGAGGCCGTGCGCGCCGGGCGCGAAGCGCAGGAAGAGGGCCGCCGCGCGCGCGCGGAAGGCGAGCGCGCCCGGATCGAGGCCGAACGCGCCGGACGCGAGGCGCGCGAGGAGGGACGCCGCGCCCGGGCCGAGGCCGATCGCGCGCGCGCGCAGGCCGAACAGGCCGGGCGCCAGGCGCAGGAAGAAGGCCGCCGCGCCCGCGCCGAAGGCGAGCGCGCGCGGATCGAGGCCGAGCGCAGCCGCGCGCAGGCGTTGCGCGATGCCGAACAGGCCCGCCGCGACGCCGACCAGGCCCTGCGCGATGCCGGGCTGGCCCGCGAGCAGGCCCAGCGCGACCGCGCCCACGCGCTGCGCCATGCGGAACAGGCGCGGCGCGACGGCGAGCAGGCCCGGCTCGAGGCCGGCCAGCGCCAGCGCGACGGCGAGCAGGCCCGGTACGACGCCGAGCAGGCGCGGCGCAACGCCGAGCAGGCCCGCAGCGACGCGGCCCAGCGCCAGCGCGATCGCGAACAGGCCCAGCGCGACGGCGCCCAGGCGCGGCGCGACGCCGAACAGCGCGCGCGCGACGCCCGCCAGCAGCCGCTGGATTCGGCGCAGTTGCAGCGCGACGTCGAGCAGGCCTTGCGCGACAGCCAGCAGGCGCATCGCGACGCCGGCCAGGCGCAGCGCGACGGCCGCATCGGCGCGGCCGACCGGGCGCGCCTGCAGGCCTACGCGGACACCGCGCGGCGCGCGGTCGAGGCGCTGGACGTCGATGCGCTGCGCCGCGAGGCCGCGGCCGGCGCGGGCGCGACGCTGCGCGACGGCGAAGCGATCCGGCGCGAGTCGCTGCGCGCGGTCGAGCAAGCGATGCGCCAGGTGCGGCGCGAACTGGTCGACGCCGGCGCCTGACTCGCGCTGCGAGCCGGCCTGGCGCGATGCGCTTGGCCGCGTGCAGACCCGCACATCGATGCGCAAACCAAGCGGCGCGGGCGAACCGAACGATACGAGCCGATCGAAGCCGGGCCGAGCGCGTCTATCGAGCGCGTCGGGCCGAGCCGGCCGAACTCATCGAGCCGAACCCACCGGCCGGGCTGGGCCGAACCCACCGAAACACCCTCATTCCCGTACTTCGCCCGACGCGTTCCCCGCATAAGGCAACGGCCCCGGTCGCAGTGCGCCCGAGGCCGTCTCTTTGTCTTCGTCGTCGTTGCGCGCGTCCGCGCCGGCCGCCGGCGCGGCCCTCCGGCCTCAGCCGCGGCCCTGCACCAGGGTGCCGATGTTCTCGCCGCGCAGGATGCTCAGCAGCACGCCCGGCTGGCTCATGTCGAAGATGCGCAGCGGCAGTTCGCTGTCGCGCGCCAGCGCGAACGCGGCGGTGTCCATGACCTGCAGGTCGCGGGTGATCACCTCGTCGTAGCTGAGCTTGTCGAAGCGCACCGCGTCGCTGTGCTTCTTCGGATCCTTGTCGTACACGCCGTCGACCTTGGTCGCCTTGAGCAACAGGTCGGCGCCGATCTCGATCGCGCGCAGCGCGGCGCCGGAGTCGGTGGTGAAGAACGGGCTGCCGACGCCGGCGGCGAAGATCGCGATGCGGCCCTTTTCCAGGTGGCGGATCGCGCGGCGGCGGATGTAGTCCTCGCACACGTCGTTGATCTTGATCGCGCTCATCACCCGCACCTTGGCGCCGAGCTTTTCCAGCGAATCCTGCATCGCCAGGGCGTTGATGACCGTGGCCAGCATGCCCATCTGGTCGCCGGTGACCCGGTCCATGCCGCCGGCCGCCAGGCCCGCGCCGCGGAAGATGTTGCCGCCGCCGATCACCAGCGCGACTTCGGCGCCGGCCTGCTGCACTTCGATGACTTCGCGCGCGAGCCGGCCGATGACCTTGGGATCGATGCCGTAATCCTCGTCCCCCATCAACGCCTCGCCGGAAAGTTTCAACAGGACACGGCGATAGGCGAGCTGGGACATGGGCGGTCTCGGGGGAAGGCGGAAAACGGCCGGAATTGTAGCCCAAGCCCGGCGTCCGCGGCGTGCGGGAATGGGCCGGCCGCAGCGCTTTTCGGCCGCTCCCGCGACCGGCGGCGGGCCACGTTCAGCCTGTATGATCGCCGCCGCAGGTCCGCTACAGGAACCGCCGCGGCCGTCGCCGCCCCCGGGCGCGCCGCGCACCACCCAAGGAGATGGCCAAGTGACGATCAAGAACCTCAACGAATTCCTCGAGAGCTCCAAGCAGAAGGACCTCAGCCCCGACGCGTTCGAGCTGGAGAGCTCGCACCTGCTGGAGGTCAAGCTCAACGGCCGGGTCTGGGCCAAGTCCGGCTCGATGGTCGCCTACCGCGGCGGGGTCAAGTTCGTGCGCCAGGGCCTGATGGAGCAGGGCTTCACCAATCTGCTGAAGAAGGCGATCAGCGGCGAAGGCACCCAGCTGATGAAGATGGAAGGCCAGGGCCGGGTCTACGTCGCCGACGCCGGCAAGAAGATCACCCTGCTGCGCCTGAACGGCGAGTCGATCTTCGTCAACGGCAACGACGTGCTGGCCTTCGAGGACGGCATCGCCTCGGACATCAAGATGATGCGCAAGGTCGCCGGGATGATGTCGGGCGGCCTGTTCAACATCAAGCTCAGCGGCAGCGGCGTGGTCGCGATCACCTCGCACTACGAGCCGCTGACCCTGGCGGTGACCCCGGACCAGCCGGTGTTCACCGACCCCAACGCCACCGTGGCGTGGTCGGGCGGGCTGAGCCCGGACATCGTCACCGACATCTCGCTGGGCACGCTGTTCGGCCGCGGCTCGGGCGAGAGCATCCAGCTCAAGTTCTCCGGCAACGGCTGGGTGGTGGTGCAGCCGTACGAAGAGGTCTACTTCCAGAGCGGCGAGTAAACCCGGCGGAGTCCTCGCCGGCGTGCCGCCGCGGCGGCGCGCTGGCGCGGGCGGCAGGGAAGAGCGGGATGGCGCGGCAAGGAGCGCAGCGATGAATCGAACGATTTTGGTATGTCTGGGCGGCGCATTGGCGCTGCTCGCGGTTGCGGCCGCGGCCGAGCCGCCCGCGTCCACGCCGGTGGGCGACATCGGCGCAGGCGGCGCCTGCGAATCGATCGGCCAAGTAGTCGGGCTCAAGGCCGGGCGCGATGGCTTCCTGACGGTGCGCGAGGGGCCGGGTACCGGCTATGCGCCGGTCGACCGGCTCGACAGCGAGCGCCGGGTCCGGCTGTGCCGCAGCGAAGGCCGCTGGGTGTCGGTGATGTATCCGCCGCCGGGTTCGGGCATGCGCTGCGAGCCCGATTCGGCCGATATCCGCCGCTACCGGGGGCCGTGCAATTTCGGCTGGGTGCATTGGAACTGGATCCGGATCGTCGCCGGCTGAAGCCGCTCGCGCACGGCATCGGATCGCAAGAACTTGCGCAGCGATAAAGGAGTATTGCGATGAAGGCAAGCAAAGCGGCGCTGCTGGCGATGGCGCTGGCGCTGCCCGCGGTTCCGGCCCAGGCCGCGCCGCCGCGCGCGGTGCCGGTGCAGGTCGGCGGCAGCGAGGAATGGGACGCCTGCGGTTCGACCGGGCGGGTGCGCGGGCTCAAGGCCGAGGGCGACGGTTTTCTCGCCGTGCGCGCCGGGCCCGGCGCCGACTACGCGATGCTCGACAAGCTCGGCAACGGCCGCCTGGTGTATCTGTGCGGCAGCCGCGGCCGCTGGACGGCCGTGGTGTACGCGCCGCCGGGCGCGGACGCCAGCGCCTGCGGCGTGAGCTGGGCCATCGCCGAGGTCGAGGTCTACCGCGGCCCGTGCGAATCGGGTTGGGTCAATACGGCCTGGATCGAAGTGGTCGCCGGTTGAGGCGGATCGAGGAGATTGCGATGAAATCGAGCAAATCGGCGCTGATCGCGCTGGCGTTGGCGCTGTGCGCGAACGCGACCGTGGCCGCGCCGCCGCGCGCGGTGCCGGTGATGGTCGGCGGCAACGAGGTTCTCGACGCGTGCGGCTCGCAGGGGCGCGTGCACGGCCTGAAGACCGGCGGCGACGGCTTCCTGGCGGTGCGCGACGGTCCCGGCGCGGCGTATGCGATGACCGACAAACTCGGCGAAGACCGCTGGGTGATGATGTGCGACCAGCGCGGCGAGTGGATCGCGGTGGTCTACGGCGAGGATTCGCGGCTCGGCCGCTGCGGCGTGGGTTCGCCGATCGCCAAACTGCAGCCATATCGCGGGCCGTGCAAATCCGGTTGGGTGCACGGCCGCTGGATCGAGTTGATGGCGGGCTGAGGCGAGACGCGGCCCGGACGCGGCGATCGCCGCGTCGGCGCGCGGGCGCCGGGCCCGCGACCGCCGCGCCGCTGGCCGCCCTATGATGGCCACGGCGAATGCCTCGCCGCGGACCCAGGAGGGGTCGGACATGAACGTGCTGAGCAAGACGCTGTGCGCGCTGGGCCTGTGCGGCCTGCTGTTGTCGGTGCCGGCGGCCCGGGCCGATCCGGTCGAAGGATCGTTCTACACCGAGACCACCTGCGAATACGCCGGCTGGGCTTACGAGATCGTGTTGACCAAGTACCGCTATACCGGCGGGCAATGGACCGTGGTGTCGCGCACCACCAGCTATGCCGAGTCGTGCCCGCCGCTGGAGCCCTGATCGGCGGCCGCGGGCGCCGAGCCAAAGAAAAAGGCCGCGGAAACCGCGGCCTTTTTCGTACTGCGCAGCAGGGTAGGGCGGCTTACGCCAGGCCGGCCTGCTTCATGACTTCGGCGGCGAAGTCGTCGGTCTGCTTCTCGATGCCCTCGCCCACGACCAGGCGGGTCATGCCGACCACGTCGGCGCCGGCGGCCTTGACCGCCTGCTCGACGGTCTGGTCCGAGTTCAGCACGTACGGCTGGCCGTACAGGGTGACCTCGTTGACGATCTTGGCGATCTTGCCGCTGATGATCTTCTCCAGGATGTCGGCCGGCTTGGCCTTGTCCTTCTCGGACATCTTGGCCAGCTCGATTTCCTTTTCCTTGGCCACGAACTCGGCCGGGACGTCGGACGCCTTGATGTGCGGCGGGTTCATCGCCGCGACGTGCATCGCGATGCCGCGCGCCAGTTCGGCGTCGCCGCCCTTGAGCTCGATCAGCACGCCGATCTTGCCGCCGTGCACGTAGGCGGCGACGTTGTTGGCGCTGTCGACGCGGACCAGGCGACGCACCTGCAGGTTCTCGCCGACCTTGGCGATGACCGCGGCGCGGGTTTCCTCGACGGTCTCGCCCGACGGCAGCTTGGCGGCCTTCAGGGCGTCCACGTCGGCGGCGCCGGAGGTCAGGGCGACCAGGGCGACGGCGTCGGTGAAGGCCAGGAAGTTGCTGTCCTTGGCGACGAAGTCGGTTTCCGAGTTGATCTCGACCAGCACGGCCTTGCCGCCGTCCTGGGCGACCGCGATGCGGCCCTCGGCGGCGACGCGGTCGGCCTTCTTCTCGGCCTTGACGGCGCCGGACTTGCGCAGCCACTCGACGGCGGCTTCCAGGTCGCCGTTGGTTTCGGTCAGGGCCTTCTTGCACTCCATCATGCCGGCGCCGGTGCGCTCGCGGAGTTCCTTGACCAGGGAAGCGGTGATTTCAGCCATGAGATTACCTCGGGTATTCGTGTGGCTCGTCGCAGGAGCGGCGTAAGCCGCGACAAAACGAAGCGGCGCGATGCGCGAAATCGGCCGGAGCGATGGTGTCCGGCCAGCCTTTCGCTCCGATGCGCGCGCAAGGGCCGATCGGGCCCGGGTGGTTCGCGCGCGCAGCTTGGTTATGTCGCGGCTTACGCCGCTCCTGCGGGAGCGGGATGCGGGTGTCGCAGCCGCGCAGTGTCGCGCGGCTGCATGACGGTGCGGCGACTGCGGGCCGATTACTCGGCCGCAGCGGCGTCCGGCTTGGCGGCGGCAGCGGCCGGAGCGGCGGCCGGCTTCTTGGCGGCCGGAGCGCGGCCGCGCGGAGCCTTGCCGTCCTTGCCGGCCTCTTCGCTGCCGGCTTCGGCGGCGAAGTCTTCCTCGCGCACGCCGCCAGCGGTCGGCGAAGCGGCCTTGCCTTCCAGCACGGCGTCGGCCGCGGCGCGGGCGTACAGCTGCACGGCGCGGATGGCGTCGTCGTTGCCCGGGATGGCGTAGTCGACCAGTTCCGGGTTGTAGTTGGTGTCGACCACGGCGATGACCGGGATGCCGAGCTTCTTGGCTTCCTTGATCGCGATGTCTTCATGACCGATGTCGATCACGAACAGCGCGTCGGGCAGGCGGTTCATGTCCTTGATGCCGCCCAGCGAGGCTTCCAGCTTGTCGCGCTCGCGGCGCAGGCCCAGCACTTCGTGCTTGACCATCTTCTGGAAGGTGCCGTCGGTTTCGCCGGCTTCCAGTTCCTTCAGGCGCGAGACCGACTGCTTGACGGTGCGGAAGTTGGTCAGGGTGCCGCCCAGCCAGCGCTGGGTCATGAACGGCATGCCGCAACGCTCGGCCTCTTCCTTGATCGACTCGCGCGCCGAGCGCTTGGTGCCGATGAACAGGATGGTGCCGCGCTTCTGGGCGATGCCCGAGATGAAGTTCATCGCGTCGTTGAACAGCGGAACGGTCTTCTCGAGGTTGATGATGTGGATCTTGCCGCGCGCGCCGAAGATGTACGGACCCATCTTGGGGTTCCAGTAGCGGGTCTGGTGGCCGAAGTGGACGCCGGCTTCCAGCATCTGGCGCATGGTGATCTGGGGCATTGCAAAACTCCGAAGGCAGTGGAACCGGCGCCGCGAAAGGTATGGGCGCTGCGCCGCGGCGAGCCGCGGTCGCGTGGTTCCGGGGTTGGGCCTCCCTGTCGCTTCCGTGTCCGAACCGCTGCGGGCGGAGCTTGCGGCTCCTGGCCCTGGGCGGCACCCCGGCACGGGGAATGGCGGCAGGTGTGAATTCGCCGGTGACGTCCGGCGTGGACGGCTGCGGTCGGGGCCAGGAACTGGCGGTCCGGTCGCAGAGCCGCGGAATTGTAGCCGCGACGGGGGCTGGGGGCAAATCGGCGGTTTCCGCCCGGGACCGGGACCCCGCGGAAAGCGGATGCGCCCCGGCTTGTGCCCTTGTGGGAGGGCCTTCAGTCCCGATGCCTTCCGCTCGGATCGCGGCGATCCGGCACAAGACCCTCGGACCTGAAGACCCTCCCACAAGAGCGAGGCGCGATCTCTGAATGGTCTGAGACCGTTTCAATGGCCCGTCCCGGCACGCTGCGGACCGTACGGTGCGGTGATCCCGGTCGCCTGAATGAGCGATAATGCCGGCATGGCCATTTCTATCAAGACCCCCGAAGAGATCGAGAAGATGCGCGTCGCCGGCCGCCTGGCCGCCGAGGTGCTCCAGGTCGTCGCCCCTTACGTCAAGCCCGGCGTCAGCACCGGCGAGCTGGACCGCATCTGCTACGACCACATCGTCAACGTGCAGAAGGCGATCCCGGCCAACGTCGGCTACAAGGGCTTCCCCAAGACCGTGTGCACCTCGGTCAACAACGTCATCTGCCACGGCATTCCCAGCGATTCGAAGATCCTCAAGGACGGCGACATCGTCAACATCGACGTCACCGTGATCAAGGACGGCTGGCACGGCGACACCAGCCGCATGTATTACGCCGGCACGCCCTCGGTCATGGCCAAGCGCCTGGTCGAGGTGACCCGCGAGGCGATGTTCCGCGCGATCCGCTTCGTCAAGCCCGGCGCCACCCTCGGCGACATCGGCCACATCATCCAGACCTACGCCGAGGCCGAACGCTTCAGCGTGGTGCGCGATTACTGCGGCCACGGCATCGGCCGGGTCTACCACGAAGAGCCGCAGGTGCTGCACGTGGGCCGGCCGGGCGAGGGCATCAAGCTGGTTCCCGGCATGACCTTCACCATCGAGCCGATGATCAACGAAGGCACCTACCGGCATAAGACCCTGCCGGACGGCTGGACCGTGGTGACCAAGGACCGCAAGCTGTCGGCGCAGTGGGAGCACACCGTCGCGGTGACCGAAGACGGGGTCGAGATCCTGACCCGCGTGCCCGGCGACGACAACGACCTATGACCGGCCCCGTCGCCGACGAACGCTCGGCGACGCCCGCGGCGGCGGCCGATGGCGCCGCCGACGCCCGCCGTCCTTGCGCGGCCGGCGCGAATCCGAACCCCGATCCCGGCGACGGCGCGCCGCCCGCGCCCGGCACCCCCGCCGCGATCCGCGCCGCGCTCGCGGCGGTGGACGCGGCGCTGGCCGACCGCTTCGACAACGGCGGCGACGCCGACATCGACAAGCTGCTGCGCGCGCGCGCCGACGCGGTCGACGCGCAGGTGCGCGCCGCATGGCGCGCCTGCATCGCCGACGGCGCGCCGCTGGCGCTGTTCGCGGTCGGCGGCTACGGCCGCGGCGAACTGTTCCCGCAATCGGACATCGACCTGCTGGTGCTGGCCGAACCGCAGGCCCAGGCCGCGCAGGCCGAGCAGCTCGGCTGCTTCCTCGCCAGCCTGTGGGACGCCGGCCTGCCGGTCGGCCACGCGGTGCGCTCGGCGGCGCAATGCGCCGAGGCCGGCAGCGACCTGACCGTGCTCACCGCGATGCTGGAAGCGCGCCCGATCGCCGCCGACGCGGTCGCGCGCATGGCCCTGCAGGCGGCGATCGCGCCGTCGCAGGTGTGGCCGGCGCGCGAGTTCTTCCTGGCCAAGCGCGACGAACTGCGCCAGCGCCATTCGCGCTACGGCGACACCGCCGACAACCTGGAACCCAACCTCAAGGAAGGGCCGGGCGGCATGCGCGACGTGCAGACCCTGCACTGGATGGCGCTGCGCATCATCGGCACCTCCGACCTGGAGTCGCTGGTGTCGATCGGCCAGCTCGGCGCCGACGAATGGGCGACGCTGGAACGCGAGCGCCGCGCGCTGTCGCGGCTGCGCTTCGGCCTGCACCTGGTCGCGCGCAAGCGCGAGGAGCGGCTGCGCTTCGATTACCAGAAGGTGCTCGCCGAACGCCTGGGCCACGTCGACAGCGCCGACAACCTCGCCGTCGAGCAGATGATGCAGGGCTTCTACCGCAGCGCCGCGCTGGTGCTGCGCATCGGCGAGCGCCTGCTGCAGCGGTTCGAGGAACAGATCGAAGGCGAAGCCGCGCCGGTGGCGCTGGGCGTGCCGTTCGATGCGTTCGAGCTGCGCCGCGACTACATCGCCGCGCGCGAGCCGCACTGGCCGCGCGACGCCTCCGACGTGTTCGCGCTGTTCGCCGCGTGGGCCGCGCACGACGAGATCCGCGGCCTGCATTCGCAGACCGCGCGCGCGCTGGCCGAGTCGCTGACCCAGGTGCCCGGCTACGAGCAGGCCGAGCCGGCGTTGCGCGAGCGCTTCCTCAAGCTGCTGCGCGGCCCGCATCCGGTGCACGCGCTCGAACGCATGGCCCGCCTGGGCGTGCTGGGGCGCTGGATTCCGGCGTTCTCGAAAGTCTCCGGGCGCATGCAGTTCGACCTGTTCCACGTCTATACCGTCGACCAGCACACGCTGGCGGTGCTGCGCAACCTGGCGCGCTTCGCGTCCGGCGTGGCCGACGAGCGCTTCAGCATCGCCCATGAAGTGTGGCCGCGCCTGCGCAAGCCGGAACTGCTGCTGCTGGCCGGGCTGTTCCACGACATCGCCAAGGGCCGCGGCGGCGATCATTCCGAACTCGGCGGCGACGATGCGCGCGCGTTCGGCGCGGTCATGGGCCTGAGCGAATCCGACACCGCGCTGGTGGAGTGGCTGGTGCGCCAGCACCTGCTGATGTCGGTGACCGCGCAGAAGCAGGACATCGCCGATCCCGAGGTGATCCACCGCTTCGCCAGCAAGGTCGCCGACCGCGAGCACCTGGACCATCTGTACCTGCTGACCTGCGCCGACATCGCCGGCACCTCGCCCAAGCTGTGGAACGCGTGGAAGGACCGGCTGCTGGCCGATCTGTACACCGCCACCCGCCTGGCCCTGCGCCGCGGGCTGGAGCATCCGGTCGCGGGCGAGGAGCGCGCGGCGGAGACGCGCGAGGCCGCGCACGCGATGCTGGCCGCGTTCGGCGCGCGCGACGAGGACATCGCCGCGCTGTTCGCGCGGATGCCGCAGATCGCGTTCCAGCGCGGCCGGCCCGATCAGATCGCGTGGCAGGCGGCGTCCTTGCGCGGGGTCGCGCTCGGCGATACGCGGGTGCGCGCGCGGCCGGTCAGCGCGCACGGCGGCGCCCACGCCGGCGCGCTGGAAGTGTTCGTGCATTCGCCCGACCGCGACGGCCTGTTCGCGGCGATCGTCGCCACCCTCGACCGGCTCGGCCTGGCGATCCAGCAGGCGCGCGTGCTCGACGGCCCGCACGGGGCGATCTTCGACACCTTCGAAGTGGTGCCGACCGATCCGCGCCAGCCGCCCAGCGCCGAGGACGTCGAGCGCCGGCTGGCCGCGGCGCTGGCCGGGCCGCTGGAGAAGATCCGCCCGGCGAGGCGTGCGCAGCCGCGCCACCTGCGTCATTTCCGCATCGCCCCGCAGATCGGGTTTTCCGACTACCGCAAGGGCGAGCAGGCGCGGCCGCGGACCATGCTGAGCCTGGTCTGCACCGACCGCCCGGGCCTGCTGGCCGACGTCGCCCAGGCCCTGCGCCGGCAGAACCTGCGCGTGTACGACGCGCGCATCGCCACCTTCGGCGAGCGCGCCGAGGACGTGTTCCAGATCACCGACGAGCGCGATCTCGCGCTCGATGCAACGCAACAGCAGGCCCTGCGCGACGCGCTGCTGGCCTGCCTCGAAGGAGACAAGCGATGAGTTCCGCCCCGAAGAAGATGGTCAAGAAGACGACCAAGAAGGCCGTCAAGGCCGTGAAGAAGAAGCCGCAGGCGCCGGGCGCCGACGAACTCAAGTTCATGATTGACAGCGCCTTCGAGCGCCGCACCATGCTGACCCCGGACGAGGTCGAAGGCTCGACCCGGCCGACCGTGGAGCGGGTGATCTCGGGCCTGGAGCAGGGCGAGTTCCGCGTCGCCGAGCCCGACGGCAAGGGCGGCTGGAAGGTCAACGAGTGGCTCAAGAAGGCGGTGCTGCTGTACTTCCGGGTCAACGACATGCAGGTGGTGGAAGCCGATCCGGCGCCGTTCTGGGACAAGGTCCCGGCGCGTTTCGAAGGCTACGGCGAAGCCGATTTCCGCAAGCTCGGCGCGCGCGTCGTGCCCGGCGCGATCGCCCGCCGCGGCGCCTACATCGGCAAGGACGTGGTGCTGATGCCGAGCTTCGTCAACATCGGCGCGCACGTCGGCGAAGGCACCATGGTCGACACCTGGGCCACGGTCGGTTCGTGCGCGCAGATCGGCAAGCACTGCCATCTTTCCGGCGGCGCCGGCATCGGCGGCGTGCTGGAGCCGTTGCAGGCATCGCCGACGATCATCGAAGACCACTGCTTCATCGGCGCGCGCTCGGAAGTGGTCGAAGGCTTCGTCGTCGGCCACCACAGCGTGATCGGCATGGGCGTGTTCCTCGGCCAGAGCACCCGCGTCTACAACCGCGCCACCGGCGAGATCAGCTACGGCTACGTGCCGCCGTACAGCGTGGTGGTGTCGGGCCAGCTGCCGGCGAAGGACGGTTCGCACTCGCTGTACTGCGCGGTGATCGTCAAGCAGGTAGATGCCAAGACCATGGCTAAGACCAGCATCAACGAACTGTTGCGCGGGCTGGCGGACTGAGCGTGGCCTCGCCCGCCGCATCCAGGCTCTCCAATGCGTTCATGACGCGATGGGTGAAAAAGCCGTTTCCGGGCATGGCCCTGGTCGTGCTCGGGGCGATGCTGGTGGGCGGGGTCTTCAGCCGCCCCCTGCAGCCGGCGAGCGTCGTCGTCGCCTTGGGCCTGGTCGCGTTGGCGGTGATGATCCAAAGAGCGATGGCCCGGCATCTGGCCGACGAAGTCGTGGACGGCGGCGACCATCTGCTGGTGCGCTCGGACGGGATCGAAGAGAAGGTCATGCTGCGCGACGTGGCGGCGATCCGCCGCGGCTTCGGCCACAACCCCGAGCGGCTGATCCTGACCTTGCGCCGGCCGGGCCGGCTGGGCGACACGATCGCCTTCATTCCTAAGGGGACCCGCTGGTTTCCCTACGTCGAGCATCCGCTCGCCTACGAGCTCAGGACGCGCGCGCAACTGCTGCGCCTGCACCCGTGAACCGGCGCGCATCCGCGCGTCGCGGCGCCGGTGCGCGCTTACTTTTTTCGATCGAAAGGTTGTTCTGCCATGACCACCGTGTACGGCCTCAATAACTGCGATACCTGCAAGAAAGCCCGCAAGTGGCTCGACCGTTTCGGGGTCGCCCACACTTTCGTCGATTACCGCGACAACCGGCAGGCGCCGGAAACGCTGGTGGAGTGGAAGACCCAGCTCGGCGGCTGGGAGGCGTTGATCAACAAGTCCTCGACCACCTGGCGCACGCTGGCGCCGAACCGCAAGGAACCGGCGTCGGACGCGGAGTGGAAGCTGTTGCTCAAGGAGTATCCGCAGTTGATCCGGCGGCCGGTGGTGGTCACCGACGACGGCAAGGTCAGCCAGGGCTTCAGCGACAACGGCTTCAAGCAGCGCTTCGGGATCGGCGCGTGAGCGCGGCCGCCGCGCCGAGCGAGGTGCTGGCGCTGACCTGCGAATTGATTTCGCGCGCGTCGGTGACGCCGGCGGACCTGGGTTGCCAGGAGTTGATCGCGCAGCGCCTGCAACGCGCCGGATTCGCCTGCGAGCGCCTGCGCTACGGCGAAGTCGACAACCTGTGGGCGACCCACGGCGACGGCGACGGGCCGACCCTGGTCTTGCTCGGCCATACCGACGTGGTGCCGTCCGGCCCGGTCGAGGCCTGGGCCAGCGATCCGTTCGCGCCGCAGATCCGCGACGGCGTGCTGTACGGCCGCGGCGCGGCCGACATGAAAGGCAGCGTGGCCGCGTTCGTGGTCGCGCTGGAGCGCTTCGCCGCGGCGCATCCGCGCCATCGCGGCCGGGTCGCGCTGCTGCTGACCTCGGACGAGGAAGGCGACGCCATCGACGGCGTGCGCCGCGTCGCCGAGACCTTCCGCGCACGCGGCGAGCAAATCGATTGGTGCGTGACCGGCGAGCCTTCGTCGACGCGCAAGCTCGGCGATCTGTTGCGGGTCGGCCGCCGCGGGACCTTGTCGGCGACGCTGAAGGTGATCGGCGTGCAGGGCCATGTGGCCTATCCGGAAAAAGCCCGCAACCCGATCCATCAGGCGATGCCGGCGCTGTCGGAGCTGGCGGCGCGGCGTTGGGACGAGGGGTACGAAACGTTTCCGCCTACGTCGTTGCAGATCAGCAACATCCACGCCGGCACCGGCGCCAACAACGTGATTCCGGGCGAGCTGCAGGTGTTGTTCAACCTGCGCTACAACCCGAGCTGGAACGCGCAGCGGCTGGAAGCGGAGTGCGAAGCGGTGTTGCGCGCGCACGGGCTGCAGTACGAATTGGCCTGGTTCCGCGGCGGCGAGCCGTTCTACACCCCGGAAGGGCCGTTGCGCGCGGCCGCGCGCGAGGTGCTGGCGCAGTTCGCCGGCGCGGCGCCGGAGGAGAGCACCGGCGGCGGGGCTTCGGATGCGCGTTTCATCGCGCCGCTGGGCGCGCAGTGCATCGAGATCGGGCCGGTCAACGCGAGCATCCACAAGGTCGACGAGAACGTGTCGGTGGCCGATCTGGAAGCGTTGCCGGACCTGTATCTGGCGTTGATCGAGCGTTTGATGCGCTGAGCGCGGCTTCGGCAGCCCCTTGTAGGAGCGGCGCGAGCCGCGACCGCGGCAACACAACTACGACGATGGCTACGCCGTAGTTGTGTTGCCGCGGTCGCGGCTTGCGCCGCTCCTACAGGCAGCCGGCGGAACAGCGCCGGCGCTCGTTACTTCGCCGGCTGCAACGTCATCGTGTACTTCGCCGCGCCCGGCAGGAACGGCGTCGGCCGGCCGTGCACCCAGTCGTCGTGGCCCGCGCCCCAGAACGGCGACAGCGGGTGGCCGCTCTGGCCGCCGGGCATGTGCACGATGCCGTCGGCTTCGTGGCCCGGCGACACCACCATGCGCTCGGAGGCGCCGAAGTCCGGCCGCTGCACGCGCGGCATCGCCGCATCGCCGGGCAGCTGGTCCGGCGGCATGCACAGCGCGCGGCGGGCGAAGCCGGGCAGGGCCGAGGCCAACGGGTGGCAGATCGAGGCGGTGTTGTGTTCGCCCCAGGTGCGCTTGGACAGTTGCGCGGCGGCGTCGGCGCCGGGCTGGACCTTGAGTTCGGCCAGCACGTCCTGCGCGGCGTGTTCGAGCAGGCCGTCCCACGATCGCTCGTTGCGCGGCAGCAGGTGCGCCGGGCGCTGGGTCAGCAGCGGCCAGATCACGCCTTCCATCTGCTTGAGGTCGGGCATCTCGAACTGCGCGCCCAGCGCCGCCTGCGCCGGCGCGGTCAGGCCGTTGGCGATGCGGGTGAACACCGCGCGGCGCCAGTCGCGGACGATGCGATAGCTCACCGATCCCGGCTCCGCGCGGCCTTCCCAGCGCTGCGCGGCCTGCGCCAGCGCCGCCAGCGCGGGCCGGTCCTTGGCCTGCGCGGCCTGGCCGCCTTGTCGTTGCAGCAGGTCCCACCAGTGCTTGAGGAACAGCGCCCGGTCGTCGAGCTGGATCGCCAGCAGGTCGCGTTCGCTGAAGCGCTGTTTGGCGAACAGGCCGTCGCGGATCTGCCCGGCGCGCGCGCCGAGCACGTAGTCGCCCTGGCCGATGCGTTCGAGTTCCAGGCCGTCGAGGGTGCGCGTGTTCGCCGTCCACAGCCGGCCCGAGGGCGGCGCGACCAGGCTCGGCGCGTCGACGGTCTGGATCGACCACGGCGGGCAGGTCGGCGCCGGCAGCGCGCGGCCGGCGGCGTCGGCGTTCTCGACCAGCGCGGCGGTCGAGCACCCGCCTTCGCGCTCCGGGATCGGGCCGAGCAGACGCCAGGCGATCTTGCCCTGGCGGTCGCCGACGACCAGGTTCTGCACCGGTAGCGCCACGCCGCGCGCGATCTGCAACGCATCCTCGACCGAGCCCGCGTGCAGCAGGTCGGCCAGGCCCATGTTCAGCGCGCCGGGCAGGTGCGCGCTCCAGCGCAGCGCCAGCGCGCTGCCGTCGGGGTTGTCGTGCAGCAGCGGGCCCCACTCGGTCTCGCGCACCGTCAGCTTCTCCGGCGCGCGGCCGGCGACGGCGATGGTTTCCTCGTAGGTCTTCAGGCCGGCGCAATCGCCGGGCTTGGCGGCGCCGGCGCAGCCGGGCTGCAGCGACCAGTCGGCCCAGTCGCCGTAGCTGTTGGTGAAGGCCCAGGCGACGTGGCCGTTGCTGCCGACCACCACCGCCGGCAGGCCGGGCAGGGTGAAGCCGCTGGCGTCGGTCTTGCCGCCGGGCGAACGCGGGTCGGGATAGCGCAGGCGCGCGCGGAACCACAGGTTGGGCGCGCGCAGGCCCAGGTGCATGTCGTCGGCGACGATCGCGCGGCGGTCGGCGGTCAGGCTGCCGGCGACGGCGAAGTTGTTGCTGCCGATCTCGTCCAGGAACGGCAGCGGCTTCAGCGCGCCCGGCGGCGGCGCGGGCAGCTTGCGCAGGTCGAGCTGGTCCGGGCCGGGCAGGGCGGCGTCGCCGAACGGCGCGCCGAACAGCGGCGCGTCCCAGGTGCTGCCGGGATTGGTCAGCAGCGCGAACAGCGCCGGCGGCACGTGCGGCTGGATGCGCGAGAGCGCCAGCTCGCGCGCGTTGTCGCCGCCTTGCAGGTCGAAGTACATCGCATAGCCGACCAGGGCCGAGTCGGCCACGGTCCACGGCTCGGGCTCGCTGCGCAGCAGCAGGTAGGGCCAGGGCTTGCGCGAGAGCCCCTGGCGGCCGGCGTTGACGCCGTCGGCGTAGGCCTGCAGCAAGGCGGCCTTGTCGCCGCTGAAGGCGGCCAGGTGCGACTGCACCCGCGCGCGCAGGCGGTGCACGCGATGGCGGCGGTCGTAGTCGAGCGCGCGTTCGCCGAACAGCGCCGACAGCTCGCCGGCGGCGGTGCGGCGCAGCAGGTCCATCTCGAAATAGCGCTCCTGGCCGTGGACGTAGCCGAGCGCGCGCATCGCATCGATTTCGCTGGCGGCATCGACGGTGACCACGCCGAGCGCATCGCGCTGGACCGTAGCCGGCGCCGACAGGCCGGCGAGGGCGGGGCGGCCGTCGAGTTGCGGCAGGCTGCCGCTGAGCAGCCACCAGGCGCCGCCGGCGGCGATCGCGAACAGGCAAAGCAGCGCGAGCAGGCCGCGCTTGATCCATTTGGCCATGGGGTCCTCCGTGCCGGCGAGCTTAGCCGATGTGGACTCCGGCTGGCCTGTGCGAGGACTGCTTGTGCGAGCGGGCTTCTGTGGGAGGGCCTTCAGGCCCGATGCCTTCGTCTCAGGTCGCGGCGATCTGATCGAAACGCATCGGGCCTGAAGGCCCTCCCACAAAAGACGAAAGCACCGGGGCTGCAGGCCCGCCCACCAAAAGCGCGGCGCGGGTCGGCGAATCGACCGGCGGCGCTTGCATCCGCTGCGATCCTCAAGCAGGATCGGCCCGTGACTTCCTTCTTCGCTACCGCCGCTGTCCGCAACGCCGCCGCTTCGGCCGGCCGTTCGCGCGCGGCCGCTGCGAACGCGCGCGGCAACAACAATAACCGCAATAACGCCAGCCTCCCGCGGGCCGGCGACTAGCGCGCGCAAGACACGCTAGATCGCACCGAAGCCCGCGCCGACCAGCGCGGGCTTCGTCGTTTCTGCCCTCCGCAAAACCCTCCCGCCTCCTCCCCACCGCTTCGAACCCCACTGGAGATTCCCCGATGTGCTCGATCCTCGGCCTGTTCGACCTCCGCCCCGGCGCCGACCTGCGACCGCTGCGGCCCCTGGCGCTGTCGCTGTCGGCGCGGCAACGCCACCGCGGGCCCGACTGGTCCGGCGTGCACGCCGAGCCGCGCGCGATCCTGGTGCACGAGCGCCTGGCCATCGTCGATCCCAGCGGCGGTTCGCAGCCGCTGCGCTCGGCCGACGGCGAACTGGCGCTCGCGGTCAACGGCGAGATCTACAACCATCGCGAACTCGAACAGCGGCTCGCGCAGCCGTATGCGTTCCAGACCAAGTCCGATTGCGAAGTCATCAACGCGCTCTACCGCGAGGGCCTGGAACCGGGCGAACTGCTCGGCCGGCTCAACGGCATCTTCGCCTTCGCCCTGTGGGACGGCGCGCGCGGCCGCTGCCTGATCGCGCGCGATCCGATCGGGGTGTGCCCGCTGTACTGGGGCCACGACGCCGACGGCCGCCTGTGGGTGGCCTCGGAAATGAAGGCGCTGGCGCGGTTGTGCGACGACGTCGCGCCGTTCCCGCCCGGCCACTACTACGACAGCGAGGTGGGCGCGCCGGTGAAGTACTACCAGCGCCCGTGGCGCGATTACGAGGCGGTGCGCGGGGTCGAGGTGAGCCGGCAGGAACTGCGCGAGGCGTTCGAGCGCGCCGTGCACCGGCAGATGATGAGCGACGTGCCCTACGGCGTGCTGCTGTCCGGCGGCCTGGATTCCTCGCTGGTCGCGGCTTGCGCGGCGCGCTTCGCCCGCCGCCGGATCGAGGAGGACGACCAGTCCGAGGCGTGGTGGCCGCGCCTGCACTCCTTCGCCATCGGCCTGGACGGCTCGCCGGATCTGGCCGCGGCGGAAGTGGCGGCGCAGGCGCTGGGCACCGTCCATCACGGCTTCACCTACACCTTCGAGGAAGGCCTGGACGCGCTGCCGGACGTGATCGCGCATGTGGAGACCTACGACGTCACCACCATCCGCGCGTCCACGCCGATGTTCCTGCTGGCGCGGCGGATCAAGGCGATGGGGGTGAAGATGGTGCTGTCGGGCGAGGGCAGCGACGAGATCTTCGGCGGCTATCTCTACTTCCACAAGGCGCCCAACGCGCGCGAGTTCCACCAGGAACTGGTGCGCAAGCTCGATGCGCTGCACAGCTACGATTGCCTGCGCGCGAACAAGTCGATGATGGCTTGGGGCGTGGAGCCGCGGGTGCCGTTCCTGGACGTGGAGTTCATGGACGTGGCGATGCGCATGGACGCGCAGGCCAAGATGGTCGACAAGGCCGCCGGCAAGATCGAGAAATCGATCCTGCGCGAAGCCTTCGAAGGCTATCTGCCCGACTCGATCCTGTGGCGGCAGAAGGAGCAGTTCAGCGACGGCGTCGGTTACGGCTGGATCGACGGGCTCAAGGCGCACGCCGAGGCCCAGGTCAGCGACCGCGACCTCGCCGCGGCGGCGGTGCGTTTCCCGGTCAACACGCCGCAGACCAAGGAAGCCTATTACTACCGCAGCATCTTCGAGCGCCACTTCCCCGGCGAGGCCTGCGCCAACACGGTGCCGGGCGGCAAGTCGATCGCCTGTTCGTCGCCGGCGGCGATCGCCTGGGACGCCGCGTTCGCCAACGCGGCCGATCCGTCCGGGCGCGCGGTGGCGGGCGTGCACCAGGCGGCGTTGGCCTGAGTCCGGCGCAGCGACGGCGATGGGGCTGCGATGAAAACGCGGTCGGCCGAGGCTGCGACCGCGAAGCAGAAGCGGCCTGGGCCGTAGCGGCGAGACGCGGGCGGCCAAAGCCGCGGCAGCCGAAAAAGCTGGCGGCCAAGGCCGCAGCAGCCGAAAAAGTAGGCGGCCAAGGCCGCAGCAACTGAAAAAGCGGGCGGCCAAGGCCGCCCGCGCCGCCGCGATCAGAGACCGCAGCCAACCCAGATGCGTTCGAGCGTGCGCACCTGCGGCGGGCCGGACGGACAGTTGACCACGACGGTGGCCACGCCCTTGAGCTGGCAGCCGCCGTTGAGGAACGCGTACTGGCCGGCGACCGCCGGCTCGGCCGGGAACGACTGGCTGCCGCTGCGCGAATCCTCGTCGATCTCCCAACTCGGATGGGTGTCGTCGCGCCACCAGCCGGCGGCGTACACGGTGTAGCTGACCGGCGGCGGCGCAGGCGGGCTGAAGCCGTCCGGGCGCAGGTTGGCCTGCGCCAGCACGCGCGCGGTGGTGCCGGTGGCGACGAAGCCGAGATTCATTTCCATGACGTAGCCGCAGACCGGAACGGTCTGGCTGGCGTTGGGCGGCGGACTGGCGAACGCCGCCATCGGCAGCGCCAGACACAGGGCGCCGGCGAGCGCCGGCAGCGAGAACGGGTGGGACATGAGCATGGCCTCCTTGGCGTGGACGGCGCCGCGGATGTGCGGCGCCGCCGGGTTACTCGCCATCGGCGGCGCAAACGGCTCATCGGCGATCCGCACGCGAAGCCAATCGTTCGCGGCCCGCTTTTTGTAGGAGCGGCGCGAGCCGCGACCGCGACATCGCGGCTACGGCGAAGGTTGCGACGTAGCCGCGATGTCGCGGTCGCGGCTTGCGCCGCTCCTACAGGGGGCTTCGGTCAGGGCGCGGGATAGGTCTTGCAATCGACCCAGCGCACGCCGGCGCCGCGGGTCTGGCGCAGCAGCCAGGGCAGGGCGATGCGGGCCTTGTCGTGGATGTCGTGGAACAGGATCGTGCCGTGCCGCCACAGCAGCATCAGGCTCAGCAGCCGGCCCTGCACCTCGCCGGCGCCGACCTTGGCGTTCCAGTCCTGCGAGTCGATCGTCCACAGCGCCACGCGCAGGCCCTGCGCGCGGAAGAACTCGCCGCTGTCGGCGCGGCGCTGGCCGTACGGCGGGCGGAACAGGGGCCGGTACAGCGCGCCGGCGTGCTCGCGCGCCAGCGCGCTGCTGCGGATCACCGAGTCCTGCCACTGCGGCCAGCGCGAATGCGACTGGTGCTCCCAGCCGTGCGAGGCCACGCACATGCCGGCGTAGGTCTTGGCCGCGGCCTCGGACTTGATCCGCGGTTGCAGCCGCTCGCCGAGCACGAAGAAGGTCGCGTTGAGCTTGTGCTCGCGCAAGGTGCGCAGCAGCGTGTCGGTGTTGCCGCCGGGCGCGGTCGGGCCGTCGTCGAAGGTCAGCAGGAACTGGCGGTCGGGCAGTTCGCTGCCGTCGATCTCCTGCGCCGAATAGGTGTCGATCTCGCTGCTGGTGCGCGGGAACAGCGCCGCCAGGCGCAGCTGTTCGTCGAGGTAGATGCGGTGGAAGCGCGCGGCGTCGGCGCGCCAGGCGGCGAACTCGGGTTGCGGCGCGGCGTCGAAGCCGGCGGCCAGCGTGCGCAGCGCGGCGGCATCGCCGGCCGGCGCGCAGAACGGCTCGCGCGGCGCGCAGGCGCGCGCGGCGAGGCGGTAGTTGTCGGCCAGGCGCTGCCACCAGCGCGCGCGGATCTTGTCGACGCTGGCGCGATCGACCTGCTTGAGCCGCAGGCGCTGCGCCAGCGCGGCGTCGTCGAGCGGTTCGGACGCCGCCAGCTCGTGGGCGAAGGCGAGGATCTCGGCGCGCGAGGCGCGGTCGAACGCGGCCGGCGAATCGATCGGCCGCGGCCAGGTGGCGCGGTCGGCGGCGGCGACTTCGGCCGGGCCGGCGGCGTGGGCCGGGGCCAGCGCCAGCAGCGCGCACAGCGCGGCGACGCCCGGCGCGGCGCGGCGGAGCGGCGAAAGTGGAGGCTTGCGGCCCGGGGTCGTGTCCATCTGCCTGTCCTTGCGTGATTGCGTCTTGGCCTGCGGCGTTCGCGGCCGCCGCGGCCGGGGTTCAATAACCGCTGACCCGCTGCAGCGCTTCGTCGTAGCTCTTGTCGGGTTTCTCGCGCTTGGCCGCGAGGTAGTTCGACATCGCCCGCTCGTACTGGCCGTCGAGTTCGTAGAGCTTGCCGATGTTGTAGTACGCGCCGGCGCGGATGGTCGCCGCGCCGGGGCCCTTGGCCAGGGCGATGGCGCGGCGCGAGGTCCAGATCGCCTCGGCGGCGCGGCCCTTGCGCACATAGGCCAGGCCCAGGTTGCTGAAGGCCAGGGCGTAGCCGGGGTCCAGCTCGACCGCCTGCTGGTAGGCGGCGATGGCGGCGGCGAGGTCGCCGCTGCGGTAGGCGGCTTCGCCGCGTTGGTTGGCGGCGACCGCGTCCTCGCCGTCGGCCGCCGCGGCGGCGGCGGCCTGGCCCGGCGCGCGCGCCAGTTCGGCGCCGAGCGCATCGGCGCTGGCGCGGCTGGCGGCGATGCGGTCGATCTCCTCGAACCGTCCCTCGCCGTCGATCCGGAACACCGTCCACACGTTGCCGGGCTGCGCCGGCACCGCGTAGGTGCGCACCAGCGACTGGCCGACGTAGACGTAGACCCGCGCGCCGCTGCGCGCCAGCGCGTCGGCCTCGGGCCGCTGGCGATGGCCGAAGTCGTGCACGGCGTAGGTGTAGGTCTCGCCGGGACGGCGGCGGGCGATGGTGACGGTCTCCGGGCGGCGATGGTCGGCCGCGTCCAGGTCCAGGCGCGCTTCCAGGCCGCGCGGGCGCTGGAAGTAGACGTGCTGGCCGGGGTAGCTCAGGTGCGCGTCCAGATCCACGCCGGGCGCGTCCCAGCCCAGCACCACGCGCAGGCCGTCGAGGCTGGCCAGGGCCGGGCTCAGCGCATAGCGGCGGCCGTCGCAGGGGCATTGCGCCAGCAGTTCGGCATAGCCGGGCTTGCGGATGCTCAGGCGCGCGGCGGGGTCGCGCAGCGCGGCCGGGTCGAGCGCGGCGCGGCCTTGCGCGTCGCTGGCGGCGGCCAGGGTGGGCTGGCCGTCGCGGCGCAGCTCCACGTTGGCCGCTTCGATGCGCCGGTCGGCGCGGGTGGCGTCGAGCACGTCGATCGCGCCGTCGGCTGGGGCGGCGCCGGCGCCGGCGCTCCAGGCGAGCAGCGCGGCTGCGGCCGCGCGGCGCAACGCGCGCGGCGGCGAGGATCGCGGCGCGCCGTCGGCGGCGCAGAGGGCGGGGCGGGAAGGCATCGCCGCGATGATACGTGCTGGCGAACGGGCATGCTGCGGCGCAAGGCCGCGGCGCTGGCGCAAGCCCTCAACTGGCGACGATGTACGCCCGCGCAAGCCGCGCCGCGGGCAATGCAGCGTGCGGCGCGTGTGTGCGTCGCCTTGCAGGCTCGCCTGCTAGGCTGTGGCCCCGGTCCGCGCGGCCGGTCCCGTGAACGTGAACGGCGCGCCGGCGGCGCGGCAAGAGGAGAGTGCGATGGCGGCCGAAGCGGCAGGCGGGAGCGAACTGGTCAAGGTGGTGGTGCTGTTGGCGGCGGGCGTGGTCGCGGTGCCGATCTTCAAGCGCATCGGCCTGGGCTCGGTGCTGGGGTACCTGGCCGCGGGCCTGGCGATCGGCCCGTTCGGGCTGGGCTTCTTCGCCGACCCGCAGGCGATCCTGCACGTGGCCGAACTCGGCGTGGTGATGTTCTTGTTCATCATCGGCCTGGAGATGCGGCCCTCGCACCTGTGGAGCCTGCGCCGCGAGATCTTCGGCCTGGGCACCGCGCAGATCGCGCTGTGCTCGGCGGCGATGACCGGCGTCGGCCTGCTCGCCGGCTTCCCGCCGGTGGTGGCCTTCATCGGCGCGATGGGCTTCGTGCTGACCTCCACCGCGATCGTCATGCAGATCCTCGGCGAGCGCGGCGACCTGGCCCTGCCGCGCGGCCAGCGCATCGTCTCGATCCTGCTGTTCGAAGACCTGCTGATCGTGCCGCTGCTGGCGCTGGTGGCGCTGATGGCGCCGCCGGATCCGAGCGCCGCTGCGGCCGCCGCGCATTCGCGCTGGGCCGACGTCGGCATCGCCCTGGCCTCGCTGGCGGCGCTGCTCGCCGCCGGCATCTGGCTGCTCAATCCGATGTTCCGCGTCCTCGCCGCGGCCAAGGCGCGCGAGGTGATGACCGCGGCGGCGCTGCTGGTGGTGCTGGGCGCGGCGCTGCTGATGCAGGTCGGCGGCCTGTCGATGGCGATGGGCGCGTTCCTGGCCGGCGTGCTGCTGTCGGAATCCAGCTTCCGCCACCAACTCGAGGCCGACGTCGAACCCTTCCGCGGCATCCTGCTCGGCCTGTTCTTCCTCAGCGTGGGCATGTCGCTGGACTTGACCGTGGTGGCGCAGAACTGGCCGCTGATCGTCGGCGGCGTGCTCGCGCTGATGCTGGTCAAGGCGCTGTGCATCTACATCGTCGCGCGCCTGCTCAAGTCCTGCCACACCGAGGCGCTGGACCGCGCGGTGCTGATGGCGCAGGGCGGCGAGTTCGCCTTCGTGCTGTTCTCCGCGGCGGTCAACGCGCGCCTGATCCAGGCCGAGATCGGCGCCAACCTCACCGCGATCGTGGTGCTGTCGATGGTGCTCACGCCGGTGGCGATCATCGTCCTGCGCCGGCTTTCGCCCAAGACCGCGCTGTCGTTGGAAGGCGTGGACGAGCCCAACGGCCTCAGCGGCAGCGTGCTGCTGATCGGCTTCGGCCGCTTCGGCCAGGTGGTGTCGCAGTCGCTGCTGGCGCGCGGGGTCGAGGTGGCGATCATCGACACCGACGTGGAGATGATCGAAAGCGCGCGCAGTTTCGGCTTCAAGGTCTACTACGGCGACGGCACCCGCCTGGACGTGCTGCACGCCTCCGGCGCGGCGACCGCGCAGCTGATCGCGATCTGCATCGACGACCGCGCCGCGGCGACGAGCACCGCCCAGCTGATCCGCCACGAGTTCCCGCAGGCGCGGGTGCTGGCGCGCAGCTTCGACCGCGAGCATGCGCTGGAGCTGGTGCACGCCGGGGTCGACCTGCAGGTGCGCGAGACCTTCGAATCGGCGATGCGCTTCGGCGAGGCGGCGCTGATCGAGCTGGGCGTGTCGGCCGACGACGCGGCCGAGGTGGTCGCCGACATCCGCCGCCGCGACGCCGAGCGCTTCGAGCTGGAACTGGTCGACGGCGTGCGCGCGGGCGTGTCGCTGCTGTACGGCAACATGCAGCAGACGCCGTTGATCGCGCCCAAGCCGCGCCCGCACGACGCCGACGAGGCGGAGGAACACGTGCCCGGCATTTCGGCGTGAGCCGGCGGCGGCAGGCGACGGCGCGGCGATGAGCGCCGCGCTGTGGGGCTTGCTGTTCCCGTTGCTGTTCGTGGCCGGCGCGGTCGCGCTGGCGCGCACGATCGGCTCGCTGTTGCGACTGCTCGACGGCGCCGTGGTCGCGCGCGTGCCGGCGCGCAGCGGCGAACGCCTGAGCGTGCCGGCCGGCCGTTACGACCTGTGCATCGAGGGGCGCACCTTCAGCGCCGATTTCCTCGGCGTGCGCTACGCGCTGCACGAAGCCGCCGGCGGCGCACCGATCCTGGTGCACCGCAAATACCTCAGCCGCACCAAGGTCAGCGGCATCAGCTCGACCCGGGTCGGCACCGGCTGGTTCGAACTCGCGCGCGACTGCGAGTTGAGCCTGAGTGTGGAAGGCATGTCGCCCAAGGCGCAGCAACGCGCATCGATCGTGGTCCAGCGGCCGATCGGCGCGGGCATCGCGATCCGGGTGGTGGCGCTGGTGCTGTGCGGTTGCGCCACGATCGGCGGACTGGTCGGCAGCGTCCACTGGCTGTTGCCCTGACGCGATTGCGCTAACTGCCAGCGCCAGGCCGGGACCCGCCGCCAGCCACGCGCGGCGCAAAGCCCTTGCAGCAGCGGCGCAAGCCGCGACCGCGCAGTCGCAGGCTCGCATCGCAAGCAGGCGCGGCCAGTATCGCCCCCGCCAAAACGAACCGGCCGTCGCACGAGGCGACGGCCGGCATTGTGTCGCGTTGCGACCCGACGCTTACGGATTGAAGTAGGACGACACGCTCGAATAGATGTCGGCGAAGCGCGAGTAGTAGTCCGGATCGCGCGGCGCGCTGCAGTACGAGGTGCCGCCGTACAGACCGCCGCGCAGCTGGTAGCCGCCGGTGCTGGTGACGGTGAACAGGCCCGAGCCCGAGGAGCCGCCTTCGGTCACGCCGGTGCTCCAGACCACGCGGTACAGCGGCGACTTGCCGTCGATCGAGGTCGACAGGCCGTTGACCGAGCCCAGCGAGTACTTCTTGACGTCGCCGGCCGGGTGGTGGATGCCTTCGATGGCGGTGCCGGTGGAGGCGATCGCCGCGCTCGACCAGCCGGCGTAGACGGCGCCCGACGGCGGCGCGGTCTTGAGCTCCAGCAGCGAGGTGTCGCGGGTGGTGTTGGCGTGGCGCAGGAAGGCGCCGCCGCTGAGCGTGGTGTAGGCCGGGTTGACCGTGCTGCCGCCGCAGGTGGTGACGTCGTAGAACCAGTAGGTCTGCAGGGTGTTGGCGACGGTCTGGGTGCTGATGCAGTGCGCCGCGGTCCAGAACAGGCGCTTCTTCGGCGAGTAGTTGTTGTTGAGCAGGGTGCCGGTGCACAGGTAGGTGCCGCCGGAGGTGGTGAAGGTCATGCGCGCCACCGACTTGGCGGTGGAGACGAAGCCCGACGGCGGGCTGACGCGGCAGACGATGTCCTTCTCGCAGTAATCGCTGCCGCCGACCTTGGCGATCTTGGACTGGATGTCCTTGTCGCTGGCGATCGGGCTGATGTCCAGGTGCGAGAGCTGCGGCAGGTTGAGCTTCAGCGTCTTGGCGTCCACGCCCTTGGGCAGGACCAGTTCGACGGTGAGCGTGTCGCCTTCCACCACCGGCGACCAGCCCAGTTCGTTGCCGGCGAAATCCGCGCCGCTCTGGGCGAACACGCGGCCGTCGCTGCCGGCGAAGTGCAGCGTCGCCGACTTGGCGCCGGCGCCGCGCAGCGACAGGCCCGCGCGCAACGCCACCGCGCCGGCCGAAGACACTTCGAAGCGCGCGGCGCGGCCACCGTCGGCCAGCGGCTGCCAGGCCAGGGTGCCCAGGTCGATCGCGCTGCGCGCGATGTTGCGGGCGAAGCCGATCTCCAGCGGCTGGCCGTGCTTGTCCTGCTCGAAGCGGCGGCTCTTGAGCGCCGACGCGTCCAGGCTGGTGGGCTGGCCGAGGCTGACCACGCGCGGCACGCTGGCCTTGGCGGTGGCGGCGAATTCGGCAGCGCCCATGGCGCCGGCCGAGGGCGTACCGGTGACCGGGGCCGAATCCATCTCGGCGACCGGGGACTTGGCCGAAGCCAGGGTGCAGAAACCAGACAGCCCGGCGACGAGCGCCAGGCAAAGCGCGTTCTTGCGGATCATCGTGCGTTTCCTTGTCGGAATGGCGAATAGGGAAGGGCGGCGGACTCGCGCCGCGACGCCCGCTGAAGTCGCGGGCGCGGTCCAACCTAGTCGGCATCGGTGTGGACTTTTTGTGCGCTCAAGCGGGCTTCTCGGAAGCCATGGAAGTGCAAGCGGTTACCGGCGAAACCATCGCGGGCAAGCGTGGTTGCGATCACAAATGCGCGGATCGGCTGGGGCCGGGATTCGATGTGAGCGAGGTCGGATATGCACGCTGGCTTTGCGCGGCGGGAGCGGAGTGTTGCGCGCGAACTGCGAGGTCGCGCTGGCTGGAATCGCGACGTTGGCAGTCGCGCGAGAGAACATGGAATGCCGATCCGCGCGACGGCGCGACGGCGCGAAGCGAGGATGCGCAACTACGGCCAACGCGAGTTGGCCAGTACGCGATGCGAGCGCACGACGCGAGTACCTGCGCGAGCGAGCGTATTTGTGCGTGCGCACCCGCGAGCGCGCGCGATCCTTCGATTCCGTCGTTCCCGCGAACGTGGGAATCCAGGGCTTCATCCTGGTATCGCGCCCAAGTCCGCGGGCCGTCCGCGTTCGCCGGAACCAGGCCGCGGCGTTTCCGCCAGCGTGCCGTTCGTCGCCCGCCGCCGCCGTTCGCATGCCCTCCACGCCGCCCCGACGCCGCTTTCATGGCGATGTGAGACCATATCGGCCATGACCAAGAAGACCAAGAACAAGACCGGAAAGACCGGCAATACCACGACCTCCTCCAGCGCGGCCCCGGGCGGCAAGAGCAGCGCCCGCAAGCCCGCCGCGCCGCGCCCGGCCTGGCTGCCGGAAAACCTCCAGCACGGCCCCGGCAAGGGCCCGCGCGGCAAGCCCCGACCGGGCAAGGGCGAGGGCGCGCCCTCCGGCGCCGCCCGCACCCCGGGCGCCCCGGGCAAGCGCCCGGCGGCCGCGCCGCTGCCGACCGCGAACTACGGCGAGCACCAGGATCCGCACGCCGAGCGCGAGGCCGCACGCTACGCCCAGCCCATCGCCAGCCGCGAACTGATCCTGCAGACCCTCAGCGGCGCCGACGGCCCGATGCGCGCCGAAGAACTGGCCCAGCGCCTGGAACTAACCGAGCCCGAGCGCGCCGACGCGCTCGGCAAGCGCCTGGCGGCGATGATCCGCGACGGCCAGCTGCTGCTCAACCGCAAGGGCGAGTTCGCCCCGGCCGCGCAGATGGACCTGATCCCGGGCGTGGTGATCGCCAATCCCGACGGCTTCGGCTTCCTGCGCCCGGAATCCGGCGGCGGCGACGACCTGTTCCTGCCGCCGTTCGAAATGCGCAAGGCCATGCACGGCGACCGCGTGCTCGCCAGCGTCACCGGCGTCGACCGCCGCGGCCGCCGCGAAGGCGCGATCGTGGAAGTGCTCGAACGCCGGCTCAACCGTTTGATCGGCCGCTTCACCCTCGAACAGGGCATCAGCTACGTGGTGCCCGACGACCGCCGCATCCAGCGCAACGTGCAGATCCCGCCGGACGCGCGCATGGATGCCAAGAGCGGCCAGCTGGTGGTGTGCGAACTGGTGCAGGCGCCCGACCACCACCGTCCGCCGATCGGCCGGGTGCTGGCGGTGCTGGGCGAAAAGCTCACCGCCTCGCTGGCGGTGCAGGCCGCGATCCACGGCCACGAGATTCCCGACGTGTTCCCGCAGGAAGCGCTGGACGAAGCCTCGGCGGTGCCGCTGACCGTGTCCGAAGCCGTCGCCGCGCAACGCGTCGACCTGCGCGCGATGCCGTTGGTGACCATCGACGGCGAGGACGCCAAGGACTTCGACGACGCGGTCTATTGCGAGAGCAACGGCAAGGGCTTCCGCCTGGTCGTCGCGATCGCCGACGTTTCCCACTACGTCCGCCCCGGCACGCCGCTCGACGACGAGGCGCAGAAGCGCGCGACCTCGGTCTACTTCCCCGGCTTCGTCGTGCCGATGCTGCCGGAAACGCTGTCCAACGGCATCTGTTCGCTGAACCCGAAGGTCGACCGGCTGTGCTTCGTCTGCGACATGCAGATCGACCACAGCGGCGAGGTGACTTCGTCGAAGTTCTACGAAGCGGTGATGAACTCGCACGCGCGGCTGACCTACACCACGGTGTGGAACGCGGTCGGCGACGTGCCCGAAGACGCCAGGGCCGACGCGCAGGCGCAGATCGGTTCGCTGCTGCCGAACATCCAGCGCCTGCACCAGTTGTTCCAGGTGCTGGTCAAGGCGCGCCAGCAGCGCGGCGCGATCGAGTTCGAATCCAGCGAAGTGCGCTTCGTCATCGGCAAGGATGGCGAGGTGGTGCAGGCCGGGATGCTCCAGCGCAACGACGCGCACAAGCTGATCGAGGAATGCATGATCGCGGCCAACGTCGAGGCCGCGAAGTACCTCATGGACCAGCAGGTTCCGGCGCCGTACCGCGACCACGAGCGGCCGCCGGAACAGAAGTACGCCGACCTGCAGGAGTTCCTCAAGGAATTCAAGCTGCGCATGCCGGCCTGGAACCAGGTCGAGCCGCGCGACTTCACCCACCTGCTCAAGAAGATCCGCGACCGCCCCGACGCCACGCTGCTGGAATCGGTGCTGCTGCGCAGCCAGAGCCTGGCGGTGTACGCGCCGGAGAACACCGGCCACTTCGGCCTGGCGCTGCACGCCTACGCCCACTTCACCTCGCCGATCCGGCGCTACCCGGACCTGCTGGTGCACCGCGCGATCAAGCACGCCCTGAGCGGCGCCAAGCCGTCCGCGTACCTGTACTCGCCGCGGCAGATGGCGGCGCTGGCGCTGCAGTGCTCCGAGCGCGAACGCCGCGCCGACGAGGCCGAGCGCGAGGTCGACGAACGCTACCGCGCCGCGTGGATGGAACAGCACGTCGGCGGCGAATTCGACGGCGTGATCAGCGGCGTGACCAGCTTCGGCCTGTTCATCGAGCTCGACGGCTCCAAGGTCAACGGCCTGGTCCACGTGACCCAGCTGCCGCACGACTATTACCACTTCGACCCGATCCGCAAGACCCTGTCGGGCGAACGCACCGGCCGCGAATACCGCCTCGGCGACCGCGTGCGCATCGTCGTGCTCAAGGCCAGCGTCGAGGACCGCAAGATCGACTTCAAGCTGGTCGACGAGGAGCGCGGCGCCAAGCCGCTGCCGCCGCGCGGGCAGCCGGCGAAGCGGGTCAAGCAGAAGTACTGAGGGTGGCTGCGGTAGCTCCCCGTAGGAGCGGCGCGAGCCGCGACCGCGGGGTTTCCGCCGCGTCCAAACCCTCGCCGTAGCTGCGTTGCCGCGGTCGCGGCTCGCGCCGCTCCTACAGGGGCGGTCGGGGCCTCGGCGGCCTCATGGCGTAGAATTCCCGCCCCCACGCCTCACCGGGCCGCAGGCCCACACGGACCACCCATGAGCCAGAAACAATGGATCGCCGGCATCAATGCCGTCTCCGCCGCGATCGAGCACGACGCGGCCAACGTGCGCGAGGTGCTGATCGAGGCCGGCGCCAAGAACCCGCGCCTGACCGAGATCGAGACCGCCGCGCGCCGCGCCGACATCGACGTGCGCCGGGTCGCGACCCAGGCGCTGGACGGCGTGGTCGGCGGGCTGCGCCACCAGGGCGTGGTCGCGCGCTACGCGGCGGCCAAGACCTGGAGCGAGAACGAGCTCGAAGCGCTGGTCGAGGCCGCGCAGGGACGCGCGCTGCTGCTGATCCTCGACGGCGTGCAGGACCCGCACAACCTCGGCGCCTGCCTGCGCAGCGCGGCCGCGGCCGGGGCGACCGCCGTGATCATCCCCAAGGACAAGTCGGTCCAGGTCAACGCGACCGTGCGCAAGACCTCGGCCGGCGCCGCCGACAGCGTGCCGGTGGTCCCGGTGACCAACCTGGCGCGGACCCTGCGCGACCTGCAGAAGCTCGGCGTGTGGATCTACGGCCTGGCCGGCGAGGCGCAGGCTTCGCTGTACTCGCTGGACCTGCGCGGCAACGTCGCCCTGGCGCTCGGCGGCGAAGCCGACGGCCTGCGCCGGCTGACCCGCGAGACCTGCGACGAACTGGTCAAGATCCCGATGCCCGGCGGCGATGCGGCCAGCGGGGTGGAGAGCCTGAACGTGTCGGTGGCGGCCGGCGTGACCCTGTTCGAGGCGGTGCGGCAGCGCGGTTGAGCGGGGCGCGGCGATTTGGCCGGAAAGCGTCGGGACTGAAGTCCCTCCCACAACAGCCGCCATCGGCCCGCCCGAGGCCTTTGGGAGACGCTCGGCTTTTGTGGGAGCGACTTCAGTCCCGACGCTTTCCGCTCCGGCGCAGCGATTCCCACACTGCCATGACGCCGCCAAGACCTATGTAACCCCCCGCTGACCCCAAGGCCCGCGCTCAGGCCCCAGCGCCGGCCGCGTCGATATAATTCGCCGCGACCGACCCGGGACGGCCCGGGTCCGCGCAGTCCGACCCAACATCGAGCGGCGCGCGTTACATCCGGGGACGGCCCCATCGATCATGGGAGCTGCATCATGCCTTGGGTTCTTCTCGTCTTCGCCGGCCTGTTCGAAATCGGCTGGGCCATCGGCCTCAAATACACCGAGGGTTTCACCCGGCTGTGGCCGTCGGTCGGCACCGTCGCCTCGATGGCGATCAGCGTCGGCCTGCTCGGCCTGGCGATGAAGTCGTTGCCGGTCGGCACCGCCTACGCGATCTGGGTCGGCATCGGTGCGGTCGGTACGGTGATCCTCGGCATGGTCCTGTTCAACGAGCCGGCCACCGCGCTGCGCATCGCCAGCATCGTGCTGATCGTTGCCGGCCTGGTCGGCCTCAAGCTGGCCTGAGGGCCGGCCTTCGGCCTGCGCCCGGACGTTCGCGATTCGCGCCGTGGCGCGGCGCTGGCGAGAACGCCGGCGACCGGCCATCATCGCCCCGAGCGGCGCCGCAGCAGCGGCGCCGCTTTTCGTTTCCACCGACGCCAACGATGACCCGCGCCATGCCGATCCGCGAACGCCGCCGCGACGACAATCCCCGACTGCTGGCGCTGTGGGAACGCTCGGTGCGCGCCACCCACGACTTCCTCGCCGAAGCCGACGTCGACGCGCTGCGTCCGCAGGTGCGCGACGTCTATCTCGACGCGGTCGAGATCTGGGTGTTCGAAGACGCCGACGGCCTCGCCGGTTTCGTCGGCCTGGCCGACGCGCAGGTCGAGATGCTGTTCCTGGAGCCCGCGCGCCGCGGCCAGGGCATCGGCACGCGCCTGCTCGACCACGCGCGCGGCCTGCGCGGCGCGCTGACGGTGGACGTCAACGAACACAACCCGCAGGCGCACGGCTTTTACCGGCGCTACGGCTTCGTCGACATCGGGCGTTCGCCGCTGGACGGGCAGGGGCGGCCGTTCCCGCTGATTCACATGGCCTTGCCGCGCGACGCGGACGCCTGAGCCACAGCGCCGGCCGCTCTTGCGCGCCGGCCGCTGTGTGTCGGGCTGAGTTGCAAGCAGCAAGCAGCAAGCAGCAAGCGGCAAGCGGCAAGCGGCAAGCAGCAAGCAGCAGGCGCGCCGCCGGCCGCCGCGGCGCTCACTCCAGCGCGTTCGCCAGCAACTCGTCGAAGCGCCGCGCGATGTCGGCGATGGTCTGGGCCTTGTCCTGGCCGTTGATGATCCGCCGCGCCTCTTCGTAGTTCGGCAGCTGCCCCGGCTTGAAATAGTGGTCGAGCTTCTTGCCGGTGAACCAGCCCTGCTTCATGCCCTGCATGGCGATGGCGTAGGCGATCTCGGGCTGCTTGGCGTCCTCGGGCTTGCCGACCAGGTCGATGCCGAGGAACTTGCCGGCGCGTTCGTAGTTGGCGCGCCCGGTCAGCTGCACGTAGCCGCGGCCGTGGTACTTGGCGCCGTCGCCGCGCCGGGTGTTGCCCAGCGCCTTGCCGATGCGCGTGTCCGGCCCGTACAGGCGCTCGAAGCGCGCGTCATCGCCGAATTCGTCGATCGGCCGCAGGGTGTGCGCGGTCTCCCACTTGAACGTCGCCAGGCAATACGCGATCTGGTAGCGATGCACCGGATTGGCGCTGAAACTGGCGTCGCGCTCGATCCGGCCGATCAAAAAACGCACGGCCTGGGCGAGGTCGTCGCGCAGCGGGCCGAAGCGTTTGCGGTAGCCGTCGAGAAACTGCTCGTCGTCGAAAGCGAACATCCTGTTCTCCCTGCGTGGGCCGGCGCGGGCGAGCGTCTGCGGCCGCCGGCGGCGCGGCATCGGGCCGCGTACACACGGATCAACGAAGCGATGCTGCGGCGGCGGCCAAGGCGCGATGTTGCATCGGCGATACGCGGCCGGGCGGCGCGCTCAATCCAGGCCGAAGCGTTCGGCCACACGCAGCGCGGAGGTCTCGAACTGCCACAGCGCGGTGCCCGGATCGCGCGTTTCCCCGCAGGCGACGCGCAGCGCGGCGCTCCACTGCGACAGCGCGTCCAGGCCGAGCCGCCGCCGCAGCGCCGCGGCCAGCGCGGCGACGTTGCCGGGCGGGAAGAAGGCGTGCACGCGCGCCTCGGGATCGAGTTGCGGCGACGGCACGGCGCCGCGCAGCACCCAGCACCAATCCCAGGCGATGTTCTTCATCGGGTCGTGCTCTGCCTGTTCGGGCTGCTGGCCTTCGAACAGCAACGGCTCGGCGCCGTCGAGCCAGACGACGAAGACCGCGCGCCACAGCGGATCGTCGATCGCCAGCAACGAGCCGATCCAGGCGTCGACCGCGTCCGTTTCCAGGTAGCGCAGCGCCAGACTGCAGATCGCCGAGAACGCGGCGCCGCTTTCCAGGGTCCAGCCGCAGACGTAGCTGCGCAGCGGATCGAGCACGCGGTCGGCGACGATGCGGCCGTCGCGCCAGCGCTGCGGCGCCATCAGCGCGCGGCCCAGGGTATCGAGCAGGTCGCGGCGGAACTCCGCGGGGCGGCCGGGCAGGGCCGGGTCCAGGCAATGCACGCATACCGCGCTGACCAACAACTCGTGCAGATGCCGGGTCTCGTCGGCGCGTTCCTGCGCGCGCGGCAGCAGGTAGTCGAACCACAAGCTCCATTCGTCGAGGTGATCGAACGAGGTCGGGCCGCTGGTCAGTTCGGTCAACGCGTTTTCGAGTTCGCCCAGCTCCCAGTCGGCCGCAGCGCCGGCCATCAGCCCGCGATAGTAGTGGCGGTCGCCGCCCATGAACCAGGCTTCGCCCATCGGCTCGCGCGGCCGGGGCGCGCGTTCGCGCAGCCGCCGCAGCGCATCCGGATCGGCGCCGAGACCGGGGATCCACAGGTAGGGCGGCGCAAAGGGCTCGTCCATGAGCGCGCGCGGCGCCGGCTCAGCCGCCGGCGCCGCGCGCCGGCCAGGCGTTGACGATCTTGCAGAACAGTTCGGCGGTACGCTCGGTGTCGTACACCGCCGAATGCGCTTCCTCGCCGTTCCAGACGAAGCCGGCCGCCTGCACCGCGCGCGCCAGCACGGTCTGGCCGTAGGCCACGCCGGCCAGGGTCACGGTGTCGAACACGCTGAAGGGGTGGAACGGGTTGCGCTTGTGGCCGCTGCGCGCGACCGCGGCGTTGAGGAAGTTGAGGTCGAAGTGGGCGTTGTGGCCGACCAGGATCGCGCGCTGGCAGCCGTGGCGCTTGACCGCCTCGCGCACCGGCGCGAACACCGCTTCCAGCGCCTGCCGCTCGGGCTTGGCGTCGCGGAAGGGATGGTCGATGTCGATGCCGGTGACTTCCAGCGACTTGGGGTCGATCAGGGTGCCGGCGGCCGGCACCACGTGCGCGCTGGCGACCTCGCCGGGCACCAGCCGGCCGTCGGCATCCAGCTCGATCGGCTGCACCGCGATTTCCAGCAGGGCGTGCTTGTTCCAGTCGAATCCGCCGGTTTCCACGTCCACGACCACCGGCAGGTAGCCGCGGAAGCGGGTGGCGAGGGTGGCGGGGACAGGCGCGGCAGGAGCGGCGCTGGAGGCGGGGCCGGGGTCGATCATGGCGGGAAGCCTAGCAAATCGACGCTGAGCGGTCGCCGGGCGGCGGCGCCCCCCTTGCAGGAGCGGCGCGAGCCGCGACCGCGACGACGCAATCGCGCCGAGGCTTGCGCCGCAGTTGCGTTGTCGCGGTCGCGGCTCGCGCCGCTGCTACAGGGAGCTTCGGGTCAGAAGTAGACGACGCCGTTGGCGCGCATCTGCCGCAGCAGCGCGGCGCCCATGTCGAGGAAGCCGGCTTCGTCGTCGCTGCCGGCCTCGGCCGCGAGCGCGCGCAACTGCTCGCGCGCGCTCAGCTGCGGCGATTCTTCCAGGCGCTGCAACAGCCGGAACGCGAGCGGGCTGAGTTCGGAGAAGCGCACCTCGCCGTCGGCCTCGCGCCGCAGCAGCAGCAAGGTCGGCGCCGGCGGCGGCTGCGCCGGCTGGTAGTCGGGGCCGAGCCGGTGCACCGGCCAGGCATAGGCCAGCGGCCAGGCCAGCGGCGACAGCCGCGGCGCGCGGTCCAGCAGGTCGGCCGGGTCGTGGCCGGCGTCGTCGTGCGGCGCCTGCGCCTCGCTCAGCTGCAGCGCCAGCTCGACCCATTCGTAATGCGCCAGTTCCTGCAGGAACGGCGGGTCCAGGCCGTCCGGCTCGCGTTCGTCGAGGTCTTGCAGATAGCGCTGGAACTCGCGCGCGATCTCGGCGAACAGCGGCGTGTGGCAGCGGTGGTCGCGATAGAAATCGCGCACCAGCTTTTCCCAGCGTTGCTCGCCGAGGATGCGTTCGATCGCCGGGAAGTTGCCCGACAGCAGGCTCGCGATGTTGTTGAACAGCAGCTCGCGATAGACCGCCAGGCGGCGGTCCTCGATCCCGGCCGGCGCCGGGCTCGCGGCGGGGTCGCGCAGGTGCCGGGTCAGTTCGAACTGCTGCGCGCGCAGGCGCGAAGGGGCGTCGTTCATGGGCTCAGGCGCGGGCGCGCCGGGCCGGTTCGCGCGCGGCCGGCGCGGCCGACTCGCGCAGGATCCGCCGCACGGTGCCCAGTTCGTCGACCAGTTCGGCGTAGGGCGGGAAATTGAAGTCGCGCTCCAGCAGGGTCGGGCGCGGCCCGAACAGGCGGTAGGCGTCGCCGAGCAGGTCCCAGACCTCGTGCTTGACCGGCGCGCCGTGGGTGTCGACCTTGAGGTCGTCGGCCTCGTCGTAATGGCCGGCGACGTGGATATAGGCGATGCGCTCGTGCGGCATCGCGGCGATGAACGCGCGCGCGTCGTAGCGGTGGTTGATCGAGTTGACGTAGACGTTGTTGACGTCCAGCAGCAGGTCGCAATCGGCTTCGGCCAGGACCGCGCGGGTGAACTCGATCTCGCTCATTTCCTGGTGCGGCGCGGCGTAGTAGGAGGCGTTCTCCACCGCGATGCGGCGGCCGACGATGTCCTGGGTGCGGCGGATGCGCGCGGCGACGTGGCGCACGGCTTCCTCGGTGAACGGAATCGGCAGCAGGTCGTACAGATGGCCGTCGTCGCTGCAGTAGCTCAGGTGTTCGCTGTAGCAGGCCACGCCGTGTTCGTCGAGGAAGCGGCGCACGCGGGCGAGGAAGGTCTCGTCCAGCGCGGCGGTGCCGCCGAGCGACAGCGACAGGCCGTGGCACACCAACGGGTAGTGCGAGGACAGCTCGCGCAGCTGCTCGCCGTAGCGGCCGCCGACGCCGATCCAGTTCTCCGGGGCGAGTTCGAGGAAATCGAAGTCGCGCGCGGCGCCGGGCGCGTGCGGCGCGGACTGCAGCGGGCCCAACAGGGCCCGCCGCAGGCCGAGGCCGACGGCATCCGGAGTCAACGGATGCGTGCCGTCCATCGTCATGCCGCGATCAGATCGAACCGCCGCACTTGCCTTCGCCACACTTGCCTTCGCCGGCCTTCTTGGCCTTGGCGTCGGTCTTGCTCTTGTCGCCGCCGCACTTGCCTTCGGCCTTCTTCTTGTCGCCGCCGCAGCTGCCTTCGGCCTTCTTCTTGTCGCCGCCGCAGCTGCCCTCGGCCTTCTTCTTGTCGGCGCCGCAGCTGCCTTCGGCCTTCTTCTTGTCGGCGCCACAGCTGCCTTCGGCCTTCTTCGCGCCGCAGCTGCCCTCGGCCTTCTTGGCGTCGGTGGCCTTGGCGTCGGCGGCCTTCTCGGCGGTCTGGGCCTGCTGCGCGCCGAGCATGTAGCCCTGCGACAGGTCGCTCATCGCGAACGCGGAAGCCGACAGGCTCAGGCCGCCGAGCAGGGTGGCGCCGAGAGCGAGGGCGACGGGCTTGTTGATTTTCTTGGACATGCGTTCTCTCCAGGTGGCGACGGGCGATTGCTCCGCCGTGGTCTTGCGCTGGGCCCCGGGGGACCCGGTTGGATGGTGCTGGTGCGGAGCTTAGAACGGTTGCGGGGTGGTGCGCGGTGACATCCGTAACGGCCTGGCCGGTACGGGATCCGGGGCCGGCCGCGGTGGCGGGCCGGCTTCGATACAGGGATACGGCGGACGGCGCGGCGCGGATGCAGTCACGGCGACAGGTACTCGCGCGCCAGCACCCGCGCCCGGTGCAGGCGCGACTTCACCGCTTCGCGGCTCAGCCCCAGTTCCGCGCCGATCTCGGCCACGGTCAGGCCTTCCAGGTCGCGCAGCAGGATGATCCGGCGGTAATGGGCCGGCAGCGATTCCAGCGCGGCGGCGACGTCGTGGCGCCATTCGGCCGGCTCGGGCGTGACCACCGGCGCGATCTCCTCGGTGATCGCCTGGCCGCTGAACATGCGGCGCATGCGCTTGAGCCGGTTGCACTCGCGCTTGACGATGCGGAAGGTCCAGGAGACGAAGCATTCGAGCACGCGCAGGTCGCGCAGCTTGCGCGACACCGCGATCAGGCTCTCCTGCACCGCATCCTCGACGTCGTTGATGACGCAGTGGAATTCGGCGTAGCGGCGCAGGTCCTGGCGCGAGTGCCGCAGCACCCGTTCCAGCGCGGCCGTGTCGCCCGCGCGGGCGGCGGCCAGATCGCCATTGGCCAGTAACGACGTCATGTCCCCGGTGTCCTCCTTAAGCTTGTGGAAAATACACCCAAAGCCGGGGGCTGCGGGCATCCATCAAGAGGCGGGGGCGGGGACGAAGGGTTCGCGGCCGCGGCGCGGCGGCGCGCCTGGGTTAAGAAAGCATTCAGCGCGCGGACGTTGAAAACGGTTGCATCCGCGCGGTTGCGACGTTTGCGCGCGCGGCTGGCCGCGGCGCCGCGCCGGGCGGCCTGCGCCGTATGCTGCGGTGCAGCGGGCGGCGGCGTTCAGGCTGCGCGGATCGGAACCGCGAAAACGCGCCGGCGCGCCGCGCAGTGCGCGGCGGGCCGGCAAGCTTGCCGGTGGCGGAAGCTTGCGCCGGCCGGCGTCGGCGGGTCAGACCGCGCCGGTGGTGCTGGTGACGTCGCGCTTGTCGCGCGGCGGCAGCGGCTCGTCGCCCTTGACCAGGAACCACACGTTCTCGGCGATGTTGGTGGCGTGGTCGCCGACGCGCTCGATGTTCTTGGCCATGAACAGCAGATGGGTGCAGGCGGTGATGCTGCGCGCGTCTTCCATCATGTAGGTCAGCAGCTCGCGGAACAGGCCGGTGTAGGCGGTGTCGACCTCGGCGTCGCGGTCGCGCACCCGCTGCGCCAGCTCGACGTCGTTGTCGCGGTAGGCCACCAGCACGTCGCGCAACTGCTTGACCGCCAGGGTGCCCAGCGCGTGCAGGCCGGCCACGTGCGGCAGCGGCGGCGACAGGTTCAGCGCGGTCGAACGCTTGGCGACGTTGGCGGCGTAGTCGCCGACGCGCTCGATGTCGGAGGCGATGCGGATCGCGGCGAGGATCTCGCGCAGGTCGCGCGCCATCGGTCCGCGCAGCGCCAGCTTCATCACGTCGTGGCTGATTTCCTGCTCCAGCGCGTCGATCGCCTCGTCGTTGGCGATGATGCGCTCGGCCGCCTTGTCGTCGCGGCGCTGGACCACGTCGAGCGCGGATTCCAGTTGCGCCGCGGCGATCTCGCCCATGCGCAGGGTTTCGTCGAGCAGGCGGCGCTGCTCGTCGTCGTAGCTCTTGACGATGTGGTCGTGCATCTGGTTGCTCATGGCGGTACCGCCGGGAATGGGAAATGGGGAATCGGGAATCGTAAAAGCGGTCCTGCGAGGTCGGGAGAGGTCCGGGGCGGAGCGGGAATCGCTTTTGCGATTCCCGATTCCCCGTACCCGATTCCCGGCCGGATCAACCAAAGCGACCGGTGATGTAATCCTCGGTCTGCTGCTTGGTCGGCTTGGAGAAGATCTGCTCGGTCGGGCCGTGTTCGATCAGGTCGCCCAGGTACATGAAGGCGGTGAAGTCGGACACGCGCGCGGCCTGCTGCATGTTGTGGGTCACGATCGCGATCGTGTAGTCCTTCTTCAGCTCCTCGACCAGCTGCTCGATGCGGCTGGTGGAGATCGGGTCCAGCGCCGAGGTCGGTTCGTCGAGCAGCAGCACCGAGGGCTTCAGCGCCACCGCGCGGGCGATGCACAGGCGCTGCTGCTGGCCGCCGGACAGGCCCAGCGCGCTCTGGCCCAGCTTGTCCTTGACCTCGTCCCACAGCGCGCCCTGGCGCAGCGCGTGCTCGACGCGGTCGTTCATTTCCGCCTTCGACAGCTTCTCGTGGTGGCGGATGCCGTAGGCGACGTTCTCGAAGATGGTCATCGGGAACGGCACCGGCTTTTGGAACACCATGCCGACCTTGCTGCGCAGGCGGTTCATCGGGTACTTCGGGTCGAGGATGTTGTCGCCGTCCAGCAGCACCTGGCCGCGCGCTTCCAGCTTCGGGTACAGCGCGTAGATGCGGTTGAAGATGCGCAGCAGGGTCGACTTGCCGCAGCCCGACGGGCCGATCAGCGCGGTGACCTGCTTCTCCGGGATTTCCAGGTTGATCGACTTGAGCGCGTGGAACTTGTCGTAATAGAAGTTCAGATCGCGCGCGGCCAGCTTGACCGGATTGGCGCCGACCGCTTCGCGACTGGGCGTGGCGACGGACAAACGAGCGTCATTCATAACCGGGTTCCGGGCGGCGGGGGTGGTGGAGAGGTCAGTCATTGGAGATCCGATTGCGCAGCACCAGCGCGCGCGCGAGCAGGCTTACGACGAGGACGAAGAAGGTCAGCACCAGCGCGCCGGCCCAGGCCAGGGTCTGCCAGGTTTCGTACGGGCTGCCGGCGAACTGGTTCATCACCACCGGCACGCTCGCCATCGGCTGCAGCACGTTGTGGCTCCAGTACTGGTTGCCGAAGGCGGTGAACAGCAGCGGCGCGGTTTCGCCGCTGATGCGCGCCAGCGCCAGCAGCACGCCGGTGACGATGCCGGCCGAGGCGCTGCGGTAGAGCACCTGCATGATCACCTTCCACTGCGGCACGCCCAGCGACAGCGCCGCTTCGCGCATCTGCGGCGGCACCAGCCGCAGCATTTCGTCGGTGGTGCGCACCACCACCGGCAGCACGATGAAGGCCAGGGCGATCGCGCCGGCCAGCGCCGAGAAGTTGCCGCCGGTCTGCATCACCACCAGGGTGTAGACGAACAGGCCCAGCACGATCGACGGCGCCGACAGCAGGATGTCGTTGACGAAGCGCACCACCGTGCCCATCTTGCGCCCGGCGCCGTACTCGGCCAGCCAGGTGCCGGCGGCGATGCCGAGCGGGGTGCCGATGACGATCGCGATCAGGCACATCACCGCGCTGCCGAAGAAGGCGTTGAGCAAACCGCCTTCCTGCATCGGCGGCGGGGTGTTCTGGGTGAACAGCGCCAGGTTGATGCCGCCGATGCCCTTGGAGATCAGGGTGTAGAGGATCCAGCCGAGGAAGAACAGGCCGAACAGCGCGGCGCCGCAGGCCAGCAGCACCGACAGCGCGTTGACCACGCGGCGGCGGCGGTACAGCGAGTCGGCGGTGCGGTGGCGCGCGGCTTCGGCCGGGTCGTGCTTGTTGGCGACGGCGCTCATCAGTTGCCCTCCTTGCGCGCGAGTTGCATCAGCATCAGCCGCGCCGCGGCCAACACCACGAAGGTCACGATGAACAGCACGAAGCCGAGCAGCAGCAGGGCCGAGCGGTAGGTCTCGGTGGCTTCGCCGAAGTCGTTGGCGATCAGCGCGGCGATGGTGGTGCCCGGCTCCAGCAGCGAGGCGGAGAAGTTGACCGAGTTGCCGATCACGAAGGCCACCGCCATGGTCTCGCCGAGCGCGCGGCCCAGGCCGAGGAAGATGCCGCCGATGACCGCCGAGCGGGTGTAGGGCAAGACGATGTCCCAGCTGACTTCCCACTTGGTCGAGCCCAGCGCGTAGGCCGATTCCTTCAGGCGCGTGGGCACGGTCAGGAACACTTCGCGCATCACCGAGGAGATGAAGGGAATGACCATGATCGCCAGCACGATGCCGGCGGTGAGCATGCCGATGCCCAGCGGCGGGCCGCGGAACAGCGGGCCGATCAGCGGCCAGGTGCCGACGTGGTCGTTGAGCCAGGGGGTGACGTATTCGGTCATCACCGGCACCAGCACGAACAGGCCCCACATGCCGTAGATGATCGAGGGAATGCCCGCGAGCAGCTCGATCGCGGTGCCGATCGGACCGCGCGCCCAGCGCGGCGCGACCTCGGTCAGGAAGAAGGCGATGCCGAAGCTGACCGGCACGGCGATGACCATGGCGATCAGCGCGGTGACGATGGTGCCGTAGATGGGAACCAGCGCGCCGTAGTGGTTCTCGACCGGGTTCCACTGCGCGGTGATGAAGAAGTCGATGCCTTCTTCTTCCAGCACGTGGCGGCCGCCCCACAGCATCGACAGCGCGGCGCTGGCGAGGGCGATGAGGACGAAGACGACGGTGGCGGTGAGGACGTAGCGGAACAGGCGGTCCTGGCGCGCGTCTTTGACGTCGCGGGCGGAGGAGGGGCCGGTCTGGGCGGGTAGGGCGGTCGCGTTCATTTGCGAGAGGGGTCCGTCGTTGCCGGAGCTTTCAGGGGCGGGCCGTTTCAGCGGGAAGCGGGAGGCTTGCGTTGGACCGGATAGCGCGGGTTTTGGGCTCGTCATCCCCGCGCAGGCGGGGATCCAGGGCTTCATCCCTACGGAACTTTTCATCAACAAGCAGGGCGCTTAAGGCTTGAGCGCCCCGGCCAGGGCGCAGCGCGCCCTGGCGTTCGCGGATGCGCGAGCCAGTGGCTCGCCAGCGCATCCGCTCACCCCGCTTTCGCGGGGATGACGTTCTGACAAAGCCGCGCCCGCTAAGCGGGCGCGGGTCAGAACGTCACTTGAACTGCGACCCCCAATACGCCTCGATCTGCTTCACCAGTTCCGGCGGCAGCGGCACGTAGTCCAGCGCCTGCGCCTGCGACTGGCCGTTCTCGAAGGCCCACTTGAAGAACGCGCGGGTGTCGGCGCTGCGCTTGGCGTCCTTCGGCGTTTTGTACATCAGGATGAAGTTGGTCGCGGTGATCGGCCAGGACTTCTCGCCGCCGGCGTTGGTGATCACCAGGTTGAAGTCCTTGGCGCTGGCCCAGTCGGCGGTCGAGGCCGCGGCCTGGAACGATTCGGCGCTGGGCTGGACGAACTGGCCGGCCGCGTTCTGCAGCTGGGTGTGGGCCATCTTATTCTGCATCGCGTAGGCCAGTTCGACGTAGCCGACCGAGCCCTTGATCTGCTTCACGTACGAGGCCACGCCTTCGTTGCCCTTGCCGCCGACGCCGCCCGGCCACTGCACCGAGGTGCCTTCGCCGACCTTGCTCTTCCAGTCCGGGCTGACCTTGGACAGGTAGTTGGAGAAGTTGAAGGTGGTGCCCGAGCCGTCGGAGCGGTGCACGACGTTGATCTTCAGGTCCGGCAGGGTCACGCCGGGGTTGGCCGCGACGATGGCCGCGTCGTTCCACTTGGCGACCTTGCCCATGAAGATGTCGGCCAGCAGCGGGCCGGTCAGGCGCAGCTTGCCGGCGTCGATGCCTTCCACGTTGACCACCGGCACCACGCCGCCGATCGCCGAGGGGAACTGGCCCAGGCCCGCGGCGGCGAGCTCGTCGCTCGGCAGCGGCTTGTCGGAGGAACCGAAGTCGACCGTGCCGGCCTTGATCTGGGCGATGCCGCCGCCGGAGCCGATCGACTGGTAGTTGACCTTGGCGCCGGTGGCCTTGTTGTAGTCGTCCGACCACTTCGACAGCAGCGGGAAGATGAAGGTCGCGCCGGCGCCGGTGATCTGGGCGGCGACCTTGTCGCCGGCCGGGGCGGCCGCGTCGGTCTTGGCTTCGCCGGACGCGGCAGGATTCTGCGAATTGCCGCCACCGCAGGCGGCGACGGTCAGCGCGATGGCAAGGGAGAGGACGGCGAGGCGGGCCGGCGACGATTTCATTCGGAGCTCCATCGAGGGGAGGCCGGCTGGGCGCCGGCTGGGTGGCGCCATTTGATGATCTTTTTGTTACACGGCTATGACATGGATTCGTCACGAATCTGTAGTGAAAGGCCGCGGGGGGTGTCCAAGTTCGCGTTTTTGCGGGGTTTCGGTGCGCATTGGCGGTAACAAAGCGATGCCGGGCGGCCTGGCGGCGGTCCTGGTTCGATCCCGGAACGTGGCCTGGTTGGCGGCCGGGAGGTGTTGTGGGAGGGCCTTCAGGCCCGACGCGCTTGTTCCAGGTCGCGGCGATCCGGCCGAACAGCGTCGGGCCTGAAGGCCCTCCCACCAGAGCCGGCGCTCCGGCCCGGTCCCGGCGAGCCCGGCCCCAATGAGCCCGCTCCCGGCGAGCCTGCCCCCGCCGGGCCCATCCCCGCGCGGGCCGCAAAAACGAAACGGGCCCGAAGGCCCGTTGCGTCCGATCTCCCCTGGCAAGCGACCGCAACCCCCCGGTCCGATCGCTTTCCCGGTGGATCAATAGCTCATGTTGCTCTGCCAGTAGGTCTCGATCTGCTTGACCAGCGCGTCGGGCAGCGGCACGTAGTCCAGGGTCTTGGCCTGCGCATCGCCGTTGGCGTAGACCCACTTGAAGAATTCCTTGGCGTTCTTGGCGCCTTCGGCGTTCTTGGGCTGCTTGTACATCAGGATGAAGTTGGTCGCGGTGATCGGCCAGGAGTTCTCGCCCGGCGCGTTGGTCATGACCAGGTAGAAGTCCTTCGCGTTGGCCCAGTCGGCGCTGGCGGCGGCGGCCGAGAAGGTCTCGTCGGTCGGCAGCACGAACTTGCCGTCGGCGTTCTTCAGGCGCGAATAGGCCATCTTGTTCTGCAGCGCGTAGGACAGCTCGACGTAGCCGATGCCGCCCTGGATCTGCTTGACGTACGCGGCCACGCCTTCGTTGCCCTTGCCGCCGATGCCGGTCGGCCACTTGACCGCGGTGCCTTCGCCGACCGAGCTCTTCCACTCCGGGCTGACCTTGGACAGGTAGTTGACGAAGTTGAAGGTGGTGCCCGAACCGTCGGAGCGGTGCACGACGGTGATCTTCTTCTCCGGCAGCTTGACGCCGCCGTTGAGGGCGACGATGGCCGGATCGTTCCACATGGTGATCTTGCCGAGGAAGATGTTGGCCAGGGTCGCGCCGTCGAGCTTCATCGCGCCGGACGCCACGCCCGGGACGTTGACCACCGGCACCACGCCGCCGATCACCGACGGGAACTGGGCCAGGCCGAACTTGGCCAGTTCTTCGGGCTTGAGCGGGGCGTCGGAGGAACCGAAGTCCACGGTCGCCGCCTTGATCTGGGCGATGCCGCCGCCCGAACCGATCGACTGGTAGTTGACCTTCTTGTTGGTGGCCTTGGCGTAGTCGGCCGACCACTTGGACATCACCGGGTAGACGAACGAGGCGCCGGCGCCGGTCACGTCGGCGGCCTGCGCATTGAAGGCGAACGCGGCGGCCAGGGCCAGCGCGGTCACGCGGAAGCTACGGGAATTGAACACGATGGGGCTCCTGAAGAGAGACGGCTGGCACGAATCCATTGGCGCGCATTGCATAACGGACGGGTGACAGCGGCAGGTCGGAAGAATGACGAACGGATGACGCGCCCCGTCGACCGATGCGCGGCAGGCGCCGTCGCCGGGCCGGCTGCGAAAAGAAGGGCGCGGCACCGGCCGCGCCCTGTAACGATCGAAACCGATCGAGGGGGAGAGAGAGTCTTCGGACGCTTACCAGTAGAACTGCAGGCGCGCCGACAGCACGTTCGGGCTGTCGTCGACCACGCGGTTGAAGGTGCGGTTGTTGTACTGCGGGCTCTGCGAGTAGGTCGCGCTGGTCTTGCCGATGTAGCGCGAGCTGTCGACGATCGAGTAGTCCAGCATGAACTTGAAGTTCGAGCGCCAGTACCAGTTCACGCCCACGGTCCAGGCGCTCATCTCGCCGCCGAGCACGCCGTCGACGATCGGAGCGGCGGTCGGGGTGGCGCCCGGACGCAGGCTGCCGTCGTTCAGGTCGATCTTGTCGTAGCGCAGGCCGACCTGCCACATGCCGGTGGCCGGCTCGTTGGGCAGCGGGGTGGTCGGGGTGCCCGACTTGTAGCCCCAGGTCTCGCCGGTGATGTTCCACATGCCGCTGACGTACCAGCTGTCGGTGGTGTAGTCCTTGCCGGTCAGGGTGGCGGTCTTGTAGCGGTCCAGCGTGCTGCGCATGTACTCGGCCTGGACCTTGAACGGGCCCTGCACGTACATCGCCTCGGCGCCGATGATGGCCTGGGTGTCGACGTTGGTCAGGGTGCCCGAGTCGACCAGGCGGCCGGCGGCCAGGTCGGCCTGCGGACGGGTGCGGATGCGCGCGCTGTTGTCGAGGATGCCGGTGTTGCCTTCCAGCACCGCGTCCAGGTTCACGTACGACAGGCCCAGGTGCAGGACGTTGCCCTTCTCGTTGATCGGGGCGAAGGTGCCGCGCAGGCCGTAGCCCTTGCCGTGCTTCTGGTTGCGGGTCAGCTCGTCGCCGAAGTAGCTGGCGGTCAGGCTCCAGTCGTTGGTGCCGTAGCTGTAGGCGGCGCCGAGGCGGCGGGCGATGCCGAAGGTGTTGGTCACCATCGCCTTGGAGATGAAGTCGTTGTTCTTGGTCGAGGACAGCTCTTCCATGCTGTTGGGCTGCTTGAACTGGCCGAACTGCACGAAGTGGTTGCCGTCGCCGCCGATCTTGTACTTCAGGTTGACGTCGAGGAACTTGTCGGCCTTGGCGTCGTAGCCGGCGACCCACTCGAAGTTGCCCGGGCCCTTGCCCTTGAGCACCAGCTCGGCGCGGCGCAGTTCCTGGTCGGTGTCCTTGCCGTCCGGCAGGTCGCCGTTGAGGTTCAGGACATCGCTGTTGAAGTCGTTGTAATCCGCCTGGACCAGACCTTCGAAGGTGACTTCCGAGTCGCCGATGACGTCGAGGGCGATTTCGGCGTGCGCGGCGGGCGCGGCGAGCGCAGCGAGCAACGCAACGGCGAGGGTGGTGCGCGAGAGTTTCATTGGGCTAGCCCTGAGGCGTGGAGAGATGGCGCGCAGGCTAGGGTGTGAAAGTTGCGTAAATGTGACAGGACTGACTTATTTCTTGGGCATGACCGCGGGATGACGTGGTTACAACGGCCAGGTTTCGGCTGAAATATCCTTTCCGATCAAGCGGATACGGGCTCAGGATCGCCCGGTGTCTTGTCCGGGAAGCGACAAAGATCACGGATGGCGCAGTGCGGGCAGTCGGGTTTGCGTGCCTTGCAAACGTAACGTCCGTGAAGGATCAGCCAGTGGTGAGCGTCCTGCAGGTAGCGATCGGGCACCACTTTGAGCAGCTTGTGCTCGACCGCGAGCACGTCCTTGCCCGGCGCCAGCCCGGTGCGGTTGGCGACCCGGAAGATGTGCGTGTCGACCGCGATGGTCGGCTCGCCGAACGCGGTGTTGAGCACCACGTTGGCGGTCTTGCGGCCGACGCCGGGCAGCGCCTCCAGCGCGGCGCGCTCGCGCGGCACTTCGCCGCCGTGCCGGTCGAGCAACTGCTGCGACAGCGCGACCACGTTCTGCGCCTTGGTGTTGAACAGGCCGATGGTGGCGATGTACGGCTTGAGCCCGTCCACGCCGAGATCGACCAGCGCCTGCGGCGTGTTCGCCACCGGGAACAGCTTGCGCGTGGCCTTGTTGACGCCGACGTCGGTGGCCTGCGCCGACAGCGCGACGGCGACCAGCAACTCGAACGGCGTGGTGTATTCCAGTTCGGTGGCCGGATGCGGATTGAGCGCCTGCAGCCGCGCGAACATGTCCTCGATCTGCGCCGGCTTCATCTGCGCGCCGGCGCGTTCGCGCACCGTCGCGTCGACGCGCGCGCTGGGCTTGGGCGGTTTCGCCGCAGGCTTGGCGGCGGCGCGCTTGCCGGTCGCGAGCGGTTTGGCCGCGACGCCGCGCTTCGCGGTTTTCGCCGGCGCGGCCTTGCCGGCCGCGGGCTTCCTGGCTGCGCGTGCGGCCGGCTTCTTTTTCGCTGTCTTCTCGCTCGCGGCGACGGCGCCAGTGCGAGCGGAGGACGAACGGGCGGACGTGGCTGGCCGGGAGGCGGGCGCGGTCTTGGGCATGCGGGGCGGGCGCTGCGAGGGGATGGGAAAGGGTAAGGCTTACGGCGACCCGCGCTGCGCGGCCTTGGCCTTGGCGCGCGCCAGCGCGGCGGCGACGGCGCTGGGCAAGGCCGGGTGCGGCGGCGCGGCGCCGGGAACGGCGGCGCTTTCGGCCGGTGCCGCGGCGGCCGCGTCGTCGCTGCGTGCGGCCGTGTCGGCGGCGCCGGCGGGCGCGGCGCGCTGCGCCGCGCGTTCCTCGGCGCGGCGTTGCAGGCGACGGTCGCGGGCGCGGTGGCGTTCGCGCGCGGCCAGCGCGCGCAGGCGCGCCTGGCGCGCGTCGCGGCTGCGTTGCGCGCACGTCGGCGCGCAGGCGGCGCAGGCGCAGGCGGTGTCGAAGTCCGGATCGAGCAGGCCGAGCGCGATCGCGCCGTCGAGATCGTCGCCGGCCAGCGCGCGCGCGATCGCATGCGCGCGCGCGCCCGCCGGATCGGCGCAGGCGCACACGCAGGCGGTCGGCGCTCGCTCGCTCACGGCCGGCTCAGCTGCCGCGGAACGCCGGCTTGCGCCGTTCCAGGAAAGCAGTGGTGCCTTCGCGCATGTCGTCGGTGGAGAACATCAGGCCGAACTGCGCGGTCTCGTACTCCAGGCCTTCCTCGATGCCGCATTCGCCGCCGACGGCGATGCAGTCGAGCACGCCGCGCAGCGCCAGCGGCGCGGACCCGGCCAGTTGCTCGGCGAGCTTGAAGGTTTCCGCTTCCAGCTCGGCCGCCGCGACCACGCGGTTGACGATGCCCAGCTGCTGCGCGCGCGCCGCGTCGATCGGCGCGCCGAGCAGGCACAGCTCCAGGGTCGCCGCGCGCCCGGCCAGGCGCAGCAGGCGCTGGGTGCCGCCGAAGCCCGGGATCAGGCCGAGGTTGATCTCCGGCTGGCCGACCTTGGCGGTGTCCGCGGCGATGCGCAGGTGGCAGCCCATCGCCAGTTCCAGGCCGCCGCCGAGGGCGAAGCCGTTGATCATGGCGACAACCGGCTTGGGCATTTTCTCGATCCGGCGCATCAGTTTCTGCCCGCGCAGGGAGAAATCGCGGCCCTGGACCGGTGCGAGGCCGTTCATTTCGGCGATGTCGGCGCCGGCGACGAAGGCCTTGGGGCCGGCCCCGGTCAGGACCACGGTGCGCACCGCCGGATCGGCCGCGGCGGCCTCGAAAGCGGCCAGCAAGGCGTCCAGGGTGGCCGCGTTGAGCGCATTCAGCTTGTCCGGGCGGTTGACGGTGATCTGGCGCACGGCGCCGCGATCGGCGATCAGCAAGGGCGATTCGGTCATGTGATGGCCGTAAGGTTCAGGAACGAGGGGGGATTGCGACCGCCGTTGAACTCCGCGCCGGCGGCGCGGTCAGAGCGGGCTGGCGTCAGTGGCGGTTAAGCGCTGCCGCCGGTATCCTAACCCGTCCTGTCGGGGCCTTTCGACCGATGGACACTACATACGGGGCATTGGAAGGTGCTCCCAAGCTGATCGGGGCGGCTCAGGTCGCCCCGTGCCATTACCGGAGATTTCATCGAATGAAGTTGCGTTTGATTGCTGCCGCCGTCGCGGCCCTGGCTCTGACCGCCGGCAACGCCGTCGCGCAGGACACTTCTTCCGAGAAGGGCAAGCTGAGCTACGCGCTCGGCTACGATCTCGGCCGCAATGCCGTGGAAAGCGGCGAGCAGGTCGATGTGAACACCATCGTCAAGGGCCTGCAGGACGGTTACGCCAAGAAGCAGCCCTCGGTGCCGGTGGATCAGCTGCGCACCGCGGTGCAGAACATGCAGAAGCGCCAGGCCGAGAAGGCCAAGGCCGAGTGGGACAAGGCCGCGTCCGAGAACAAGGCCAAGAGCGAAACCTTCATCAACGCCAACAAGGCCAAGGCCGGCGTGAAGCTGCTGCCGGGCGGCGCCCAGTACCGCGTGGTCGAGAACGGCACCGGCGCCAAGCCGACCCAGGCCAGCACCGTGGCCCTGGAAGTGGCCGGTCCGTTCCCGTGGGGCGAGCGTCCGGCGCAGGCGCGTCCGGCCAACAACATCCCGTCGATCAAGGTCAGCGAGATCGAGATGCAGGCCATGCGCGACGTGCTGCTGCAGATGCCGGCCGGCTCGAAGTGGGAAGTGACCCTGCCGGCCGAGAAGGCCTACGGCGCCGACCCGCGCACCCCGTTCCCGCCGAACGTGGCCGTGCAGTTCGAGATCAAGCTGATCAGCGTCAAGTAAGTCCCGCGATCGCGGTCTTACGTGTCACCGCACTTGCGCCGGCTCGTCCGGCGCAAGTCGTTTCTGGGGCGAACGCCGCCGCCGCGCGCCGCGGCCGGCGTCCGCCGTTTATCGCTGCGCTCGCCGCCGGACGCGACTTCATCGTTGCGGCGAGGCTTTACCCGGCTGCGCCGCCAGGCACAATGGCGGCATGGCCCCGGTGGACGACATGACGACATTCCGCGCGGTGCTGAGCCCCTGCATCGGCATTTGCCAACTCGGCGACGACGGCCTGTGCCTGGGCTGCCACCGCACTACCGCCGAGATCGCGCGCTGGTCGCAGATGAACGACGACGAACGCCTGCGCCTGATGGAACACGTGCTGCCGCAGCGCGAATCCAACCGCTCATGAGCGGGCGCGACCGCCCCGGCGACGAACGCGCCGCGGACGCGCGCGCCCCGGACGAGCACGCCGCGGGCGCGTGCGCGACCGACGGCCCAGGTTCGCGCAAGACCGCTGCGAACGCGGCGGCGAGCACCGCCGTTGCCGACGCGCCCGCCGTGGGCAACCGCTTCGATGCCGACTTCCTCGCCGGCGACTCGCGCGCGCGCATCCGCCTGCTGGCGGCGCTGCATCCGCTCGACGCCGCGCCCGAGGACGACGGCTGGAACCTCGACGACCTGCACGGCCTGCTGCCGGACAACGCGCTGCGCGCGCAGGCGGCGGTGCTGGTCGGCCTGGTGCCGCGGCCGCAGGGCGTGCAGGTGCTGCTGACCCGGCGCACCGACGGCCTGCGCCAGCACGGCGGCCAGGTCAGCTTCCCGGGCGGGCGGATCGAGCCCGACGACGAGGACGCGGTCGCCGCGGCGCTGCGCGAGACGTTCGAGGAAATCGGCGTACCGCCTTCGCAGATCGCGCCGCTGGGCTTCCTCGACCCGCTGGTGACCATCACCGGCTTCCGCGTGCTGCCGCTGGTGGCGACGGTCGATCCGGCCTATGTCGCCGCGCCCGATCCGGCGGAAGTGGCGGCGGTGTTCGAGGTGCCGCTGGCGTTCCTGCTGGATCCCGACAACCTCACCACCCGCACCCTGGAATACAAGGGACGCGCGCGCCACGTGCTGGAATACCGCTGGCCCGACCAGCGCATCTGGGGCGCGACCGCGTCGATGCTGCTCAACCTGCGACAACGCCTGGAGGCCGTGCGATGAGCGACTGGACCACCCTGGTATCGGCCGAAGACCTGGCCGCGGCGCTGGGCCGCGACGACTTGATCGTGATCGACACGCGCACCTCGCTGGCCGATCGCGCCGCCAGCGAACAGGCCTACCGCGCGGCGCACATTCCCGGCGCGCGCTACGCCGACCTCGACCGCGACCTGTCCGACCACCGCAAGCCCGGCGGCGGCCGCCACCCGTGGCCGGACGCGGCCGACTTCGTCGCCACGCTCGGCCGCTGGGGCGTGACCGCGCAGCACCAGGTCGTGGTCTACGACGCCGCCGACGGCGCGCTCGCCGCCTCGCGCCTGTGGTTCCTGCTGCGCGTGCTCGGCCATCGCCGCGTCGCCGTGCTCGACGGCGGCTGGCAGCGCTGGAGCGCGCTCGGGCTGCCGGTCGATGCCGACATTCCGACGCCGCAACCGGCCCGGTACGAGGCCAGCTACGACGCGCGCCGCCTGCTCGACGCGCAGCAAGTGCGTTCGCTGCTCGATTCCGGCGGCCTGCTGATCGACGCGCGCGCCGGCGAGCGTTTCCGCGGCGAAGTCGAGCCGCTGGACAAGCGCGCCGGCCACGTGCCGGGCGCGCGCAACCGCGCCTACGCGCTCAACCTCGACGACGGCCGCTTCAAGTCGCCGCAGGCGCTGGCGCAGGAATTCTCGCCGCTGCTGCAGGGGCGCGAACCCGCGCAAGTCGCGGCGATGTGCGGCTCGGGCGTCACCGCCTGCCATCATCTGCTGGCGCTGGCGCATGCCGGCTTCGACGGCGCCGGGCTCTACACCGGCTCGTGGAGCGGCTGGATCGAGGACCCGCAGCGACCGGTCGCGACCGGGGACGAGTGAGGCGGGCTGCGCCGCGCTCCGATCGGCCGTCATCCCCGCGAACGCGGGGATCCAGAGACTTCAGTGCCCTTCAGCACGCAAGCGCATCGCCTGCGCGCGCAACGGCTTTTGTGGGAGGGCCTTCAGGCCCGACGCTGTGCGCTCCGATCGCCGCGCCCTGAGCGAAAAGCATCGGGCCTGAAGGCCCTCCCGCAACCGCAATCGACGCATCCGCCCGTCGCACCGAAGCCATGAGAAAGGCATCGCTTTTTCATGCGCAATCAGTGCATTTGATAACAATATGAAGGTGATGCGCATCGCGTAATCGCTGCGTCACATCCCGTTCCCATCCTTGCGCGCAATTCGCTCTTCAGGGGAAGCGCGCCATGGTGCGTGCCGCGGTTTCGTCGCTGTTGTTCTGGTTCGTCCTCGTGTTCGCCGCGGCCGCGCCCGCGCAGGAGGCCGAACGGGTGCGCATCAGCGGTTCCAATACGCTCGCGCACGCGCTGGTGCCGACCGTGGCGCAGGCCTGGTTGCGCGATATCGGCTATCGCGACATCCAGGTGCGCACGCCGCGCGCGGCGCTGACCGAGATCCACGCCAGCCGCGACGGCCAGCCGCTGGTGGTGGAGATCGCCGCCAGCGATTCGGCGCTCGGCTTCGCCGATCTGGTCGAGGGCCGTGCGCAGATCGCGATGATGGCGAGGCGGCCGAACGCGGCCGAGATCGACGCCGGCTGGCAGCTCGGCGACCTGGCCTCGCAGGACCAGGAATTCGTGGTCGCGCTCGACGGCGTGGCGGTGGTGGTCAACCGCGCCAACCCGATCGCGCGGCTGGACCTGGAGCAACTGCGCGCGCTGTTCTCCGGCCGCTCGCGCGACTGGCGCGAACTCGGCGCCGCTGCCGGCGAAGTGCACCTGCACCTGGACGCGAACGCCGGCGCGGTGCGCGACCTGATGAACGACAAGGTCATGCGCGGCGCCGCGTTCGGCGAAGCGCAGGTGCACGGCGACGCGCGCGCGCTGGTCGCGGCGGTCGCCGCCGATGCGTTCGCGGTCGGGCTGATTCCGATCGGCGAGAGCTACGGCCCGGGCACCCGTCCGGTGGCGGTGTCCGACGGCGGCCGCGCGATCGCGCCGACCCGCACCGACGTGCTCAGCGAGGACTATCCGCTGAGCCGCCGGCTGTATCTCTACGGCGGCCAGATCATGGGCGCGCTGAGCCGCAGCTTCGCCCTGTATGCGATGGGCCGCGGCGGCCAGCGCGCGGTCGCCCAGGCCGGCCACGTCGCGGTGACCCTGGTGCCGGGGCGCGAGCGTCCGCTGACCCTGGGGCCGCTGGAGTACCGGCAGATGGTCGAGCGCGCGGTGCGCCTGCCGCTGAGCCTGCGCTTCAACTTCGCCGGCTCCGGCGAGGCCGCGGTCGCGGCCAGCGTCTACGACAGCCGCGCGGTGCGCGACCTCGACCGCCTGCGCAGCTTCATGCGCCTGCCGCCCAACCGCGGCCGCAGCGTGCTGGTGGTCGGCTTCGCCGACGCCAGCGCCGGCTCGCCGATGGCCTCGATGATGATGAGCAACGACCGTGCCGACCTGGTCGCGCAGGAACTGGTCTCGCGCGGGATCAAGGTGCAGGTGGCGCGCGGCATGGGCACCGCGCTGGCGGTGGCCGGGCCGCGCGATCCGCTGGCGCGGTATCGCAACGAGCGGGTCGAGGTGTGGTTGCTGTAAGTCGGGCCGGGCCTGCGTCGTCGCTGAAACAGCGCGGTCGCGGCTCGCGCCGCTCCTACAAGGGCTGCCTGTAGGAGCGGCGCGAGCCGCGACCGCGACAACACGAACGACGGCGCTGGCTTACTTGCCCAGCTTCGCCACGAGCGCCTGCAACGCCGCCTGCGTATCCGGCGAATACCAGGAATCGACGAAGCGATCCAGCTCGATGTGCTCCGGCCGCAGCGCCTCGATCAGGTCGGCGCGGGCCAGCGCGCGGGTCTGCAGCATCGCGCTGCGCGGCAGGCTCAGCAGTTGCTGCAGCCACTCGCGCGCGTGCGCGGCGACCTGGTCGATCTCGACCAGCTCATCGACCAGACCGATACGCAGCGCGGTGTCGGCGTCGACCATCGCCCCGGCCACCAGCAGGCGTTCGGCGCGATAGGTGCCGACCACGCGGCGCATCAGCCGCTGGATGCCTTCCGGCGCGACCAGGCCGACCTGGGTCTCGTTGAGGCCGATGCGGTAGCCGCCGGCGGCCATCACCCGGTAATCGCAGCACAGCGTCAGCACGCAACCGCCGGCGGGCGCGTGGCCGGCGATCGCCGCGACCACCGGCACCTGCGCCGAGGCCAGCGTGCGCGCCAGGCCGAAGAACGACTGCCAGGCCAGCAGCAGGTGATCGCGCTGGTCGCCCAGCGAGAGCAGGTAGGGCACGTCCAGCCCGGCGGAGAACACCTTCGGCCCGCCGCTGAGCACGATGCCCTGGGCGCCGTGGCCGATGGCGTGCTCGACGGCTTCGCGCGCGGCGTTGCACAGCGCCGGGTTGAGCGCGTTGACCGGCGCGCGCGCCAGCTTGATTTCGACGATGTCGCCGTGGGTCTGGGTTTCTACGCAATTCATGGTTTGACGTCCTGGGGCCAGCGGTAGCGCACGGTGTAGGTCAGCTTGGTCTCGCCCTGCGCGGGCACCGGCACCTCGAACTGCGCGCTGCGCGCGTCCTTCTTCTTGGCCGGCAAACTGGACGCCACGATCTCCCAATCGGTCCAGCGCGGCAAGGGCTCGACCACGCGGACCGTGGCCGGCGTCTTCTTGGCGTTCTTGATCGTGATCGCGAACGATTCGGTCATCGTCCGTCCGGTACGGTCCAGGCCGAAATCGATGGGTTCGCGCTTGGCGGTCAGGTCGAACACCCGGCCCAGTTCGAGCTTGATGTCGGCGCCGTCCGGGGTGTGCTCCAGCCGCGATTCGCCGAGGAAATCGCCGCCGTCGAACACGCGCATGCGCCCGGCCGGCAGCGGCAGGCCGAGGCCGGCGGCGCGGTCGTTGACGAACTCGACCTTGCTCACCACCGGCACTTCGCCGGTTTCGCTCTGCAGGTCGCGCAGCACCAGCGGCGTGCCGGTGTACCAATTCACCCCGCCGGTCTCGATCGCGTAGAGGCGCTCGCACTTGACCGCGCCGTTGCGCGCAAACAGGGCGATGCGTTCGCTGCCGCCGTTGCGCAGGTTGACCGGCTGCGGCAGGTCGTAGGCGTGGTACTCGCCGGCGGCGCGTTCGACCGGCATCGGCGGCGCCGGCGCGGCGGCGGCATCGGCGGCGTAGGCCTCCATCGGCGCCGGCATCGGCGGCGGGGCGATGCCGTAGTTGCGCTGGCGGTTGGGCTCGCCCGCGACCAGGCTCAGCCGCGCGCGTTCGAAGCCGCGGCCGGAGCGGTTGGCGACCAGCGCCGCGCCGTCGAGCGCGAGCGTGCAGCCCGCGCCCGGCGCCAGCGTGGCCTGGTACTCGGCGCGCCAGGCCAGGCCGCCCATCGGGTAGCTCAGCACGAAGTCGGCGTCGCCGGCCTGGGCCGCCTCGACCGTCCACTGCAGCGAGGAGCGGCGCGGCAACGCGCCTTCGTTGTCGATCAGGCTGAAGCTGTCGTAGTTGCGGACCACCTTGATCCGGCCGTCGTCGAGGGCGAGGGTCAGGCCGTCGCCGGCGGCGAGCAGCACGCCGCTGTCGGTCTGCTTGGCGCCGCCGGAGGTGTGCTCGACCGCGACCTTGCGCCCGATCGCGCCGCTCATGATGTTCTGCGCGCCGGAGACCGCGGCGAGATAGCGTTGCGCGGTCACCCCGACGCCGGGCGTGCGCGGGACCAGGGTCGCGGCTTCCACGTCCATCGACGGCGGCAGCGGCGATTCCTCCATCGCGTTGGCGCCGCGCTTGAGCGATTCGCGCAGCGGCCGCTCGACCAAGGCGTAGCCGGGCATGCCGGCGCTGGCGGCGCGGACGTTGGCCAGGGCCTCGTAGTCGCCGCTGTAGACGGTCAGGCGCAGCGCGCCGTCGTGGCCGGCCTCGGGCTTGGGCGGGCGGGCGTCGGCGGGCTTGCCGGCCGGGGCGGCGGGGCGGTCGCCGGAAGGGGCGCCGCCGCAGGCGGCCAGCAGTCCCGCGGCGAGCGCGCCGAGCGCGGGCGCAGCCAGCGCGGACGGCGAGAAACGGGGACGCAACGGCTGGTTCATCGTCGACTCCTTGATGGTTCCCTACCTGTACGGCCGATCGTCGGCCGAGGGTTATCATAGGCCGATGAACGTATCTCGCATCCGAACGGGGTTGGCGCTGGCGGCGTTGTTGGCCGCTTCGATGAACGGCGTCGCGGCGAAATCGCCCGCGCCGGCAGCGGCGAAGGCGTGCGCGGCGCAGGTGCGCGAAGGCTGGGTGCGGCTGCCGCCGATGCAGATGCCGATGATGGCCGGCTTCGGCCGGATCGAGAACCGCTGCGCGGCGCCGGTGATCATCGTCGGCGCCAAGAGCGCGGCCTTCGCCGACGTGTCGCTGCACGAGACGCGCATCGTCGACGGTGTCAGCAAGATGCGCGCGCTGCCGGAACTGCGCATCGCGCCCGACGGCGCGGCCGTGCTCAAGCCCGGCGGCATGCACCTGATGCTGATGCAGCCGCACGCGCCGCTCAAGCAAGGCAGCCGGGTGGCGATCGAGTTCGAATTGAAGGGCGGCGGCTCGCTGCTGGGCGAGTTCGAGGTGCGCAAGGCCGCGCCTTGAAGGCAGGCCCCGTGCGGGGCCGCGGATGCTTGTGCGGGAGGGGCCCTCAGGCCCGATGCTCTTGCTGCTGAGGGACGGCGGTCAGGCCCGATGCCTTTCGGCCCGGTCGCGCCGTCCTGAAACAAACGCCTCGGGCCTGAAGGCCCTCCCACATGTACCGACCGCGGCCGCTCAGCCCGCCGTGCAGGCCCGCCGCACCGGCTCCGGCAGCGCCGCCGGCTGGCCGGTCTCGCGATGGATCCACACCATCACCACGTTGCCGTCGCAGTACAGCGCGTCGGGATCGTCGGCGCCGACGATGCGGTGGCCGACGCTGAGGCTGGTGTTGCCCAGGCGCTCGACGAACAGTTCGATGTCGATCTCTTTCGGCCATTCGATCGGCCGGCGGTAGTTCAGGTGCGCGGCCGCGACCACCGGCGCGACGTGCTCGTCCATGCCGTGGCCGGGCAGGGTCACCATCCAGCGCAGGCGCGCTTCCTCGAGGTAGCTGAGGAACTTGGAGTTGTTGACGTGGTTGAACGCGTCCAGGTCGCGCCAGCGCACCGACAGCGGCACCCGGATCAACGCGGCGGGCGCGACGGCGACGGATTCGACCATCTGCGCGACGACCGGCGCTGGCGGCTGCGCCGGCGGCGCCGCGGATTCGCTGCGCGCGCGGGCGGGACGGGGCTCGCGCGCGCGAGTCGTTTCGGAAACGGCCGCGGCCGCTTCGCCTGCGCTTGCCTCGGGCGTCGTCGCAACGCTGCTGTCGGCGGCGGCAGCCGGCGCGGGCGCGACCGCGTCGTTCTTGCGCTTGCGCGGCGCCCGCTTGCGCGGGGCTGCTTTCTTGCCGGCCTGCTTGGCGGCCGGTTTGCCGTCGCGCTTGGCGTCGGCCGGGTGGTCGGCCTTGGCCGGGGTCTGCTTGTCGCTGTCGCTCATGCGGCGGATTTCTTCTTGGCGCGCGCGGCCGGCGCGTCGGTCTTGGTCTTCTTGGCGGGCGCCTTGGCGGCGGGCTTGGCCGGCTTCTTGTCGCGGCCGGCCTTGCCCGACGCCGGTTCGCCCGGCACCGGCATCCCCAGCATCGGCGCCAGGAAGCGGCCGGTGTAGGACTGCGGCAACGAGGCGATGTGCTCGGGCGTGCCGGTGGCGAGGATGCTGCCGCCGCGGTGGCCGCCTTCCGGGCCCAGGTCGATGACCCAGTCGGCGGTCTTGATCACGTCGAGGTTGTGCTCGATCACGACCACGGTGTTGCCGTCGTCGCGCAGGCGGTGCAGCACTGCGAGCAGGTGCTCGATGTCGTGGAAGTGCAGGCCGGTGGTGGGCTCGTCGAGGATGTACAGGGTGCGGCCGGTGTCGCGGCGTGAGAGTTCCTTGGACAGCTTGACCCGCTGCGCCTCGCCGCCGGACAGCGTGGTCGCGCTCTGGCCCAGCTTGATGTAGCTCAGGCCCACGTCCATCAGCGTTTCCAGCTTGCGGGCGATGGTCGGCACGGCCTCGAACAGCCCCAGCGCGGCTTCGACCGTCATCTCCAGCACGTCGTTGATGTTGTAGCCCTTGTACAGGACTTCCAGCGTCTCGCGGTTGTAGCGCTTGCCGTGGCAGACGTCGCAGGGCACGTACACGTCGGGCAGGAAGTGCATCTCGACCTTGATCAAACCGTCGCCCTGGCAAGCCTCGCAGCGGCCGCCGCGCACGTTGAAGCTGAAACGGCCCGGCGAATAACCGCGCGAGCGCGCTTCCGGCACCTGCGCGAACAGCTCGCGCAGCGGGGTGAACAGGCCGGTGTAGGTGGCCGGGTTCGAACGCGGGGTGCGGCCGATTGGCGACTGGTCGATGTCCACGACCTTGTCGAACAACTCGATGTTCTCGACCGCCTTGTGCGGCGCCGGCGTCTGCGCCGCGCCGTTGAGTTCGTTGGCGGCGATGACGTACAGGGTGTCGTTGATCAGGGTCGACTTGCCCGAACCCGACACGCCGGTGACGCAGGTCAGCAGGCCCGCCGGGATCGACAGGTCGACGTCCTTGAGGTTGTTGCCGGTGGCGCCGCGCAGGTGCATGGTCGCCTTCGGATTGGGCTTGTGCCGGTTCTTCGGGATGTCGATCTTGCGCTTGCCGCTGAGGTACTGGCCGGTCAGCGAACGCGGCGCCTTGAGCACGTCCTGCAGTTGGCCTTGCGCGATCACCTCGCCGCCGTGCACGCCGGCGCCGGGGCCGATGTCGACGACGTAGTCGGCCAGGCGGATCGCGTCCTCGTCGTGCTCGACCACGATCACCGTGTTGCCGAGGTCGCGCAGGCGGGTCAGGGTGCCGAGCAGGCGTTCGTTGTCGCGCTGGTGCAGGCCGATCGACGGCTCGTCGAGCACGTACATCACGCCGACCAGGCCGGCGCCGATCTGGCTGGCCAGGCGGATGCGCTGGGCCTCGCCGCCGGACAGCGAGTCGGCCTTGCGCTCGAGCGTGAGGTAATCCAGGCCGACGTCGACCAGGAAGCGCAGGCGGTCGACGATCTCCTTGACGATCTTGACCGCGATCTCGCCGCGCCAGCCCGGCAACTGCAGGGTCTTGAAGAATTCCAGCGCATCGTCGACCGGCAGCACCACCAGGTCCGGCAGCGGCCGCTCGGCCACGAACACGTTGCGCGCGGCGCGGTTGAGGCGCGCGCCGCCGCAGTCGGGGCAGGGGCGTTGGCTGATGAACTTGGCCAATTCCTCGCGCACCGCGGCCGATTCGGTCTCGCGGTAGCGCCGCTCCAGGTTCGGCACGATGCCTTCGAAGCGGTGCTTGCGCTGGCTGCGGCCGCCGTTCTCGGTGATGTAGTTGAAGCTGATCAGCTCGTCGCCGCTGCCGTACAGCACTGCTTTTTGCTGGGCGGCGCTCAGCGACTGCCACGGCGTGTCGACGTTGAACTTGTAGTGCTTGGCCAGCGACTGGATCAGCTGGAAATAGTAGGCGTTGCGGCGGTCCCAGCCGCGCACCGCGCCGGCGGCGAGCGACAGCTCCGGATGCACGACCACGCGCGCCGGATCGAAGAACTCGGCCACGCCGAGGCCGTCGCAGGTCGGGCAGGCGCCGACCGGCGAGTTGAACGAGAACAGCCGCGGTTCGAGTTCCGGCAACGAGTAATCGCAGACCGGGCAGCTGTACTTGGACGAAAACAACAGCGGCGCGGTCTCGGCGTTGTCCAGCGACATCACCTGGGCCATGCCGTCGCCGAGCTTGAGCGCGGTCTCGAAGGATTCGGCCAAGCGCTGCTTGATGTCCTCGCGCGGGCGGAAGCGGTCGACCACCGCCTCGATGGTGTGCTTGACCCGCAGCGCCAGCGGCGGCACCGCGTCGATCTCGTACAGCGCGCCGTCCACGCGCACGCGCACGAAGCCCTGCGCGCGCAGCTGCTCGAACACCTGGGCGTGCTCGCCCTTGCGCTCGCGGATCACCGGCGCCAGCAGCATGTAGCGCTGCTCCGGGTCCAACGCGATCGCCTGGTCGACCATCTGGCTGACGGTCTGCGCTTCCAGCGGATAGTGATGATCCGGGCAACGCGGACTGCCGACGCGCGCGTACAGCAGGCGCAGGTAGTCGTAGACCTCGGTGATCGTGCCCACGGTCGAGCGCGGGTTGTGCGAGGTGGATTTCTGCTCGATCGAGATCGCCGGCGACAGGCCTTCGATGTGGTCGACATCGGGCTTTTCCATCACCGACAGGAACTGCCGGGCGTACGCCGACAGCGACTCGACGTAGCGGCGCTGGCCTTCGGCGTAGATCGTGTCGAAGGCCAGCGAGGACTTGCCCGAACCGGACAGCCCGGTGATCACGATCAGCTTGTCGCGCGGCAGATCGAGATCGATGTTCTTGAGGTTGTGCGTCCGCGCGCCGCGGATGCGGATGTAGTCCAGCGCCATCGGGTGCCTGCAAGGGGGAGGGTCGCCGGCGCGGAAGGCGACGGCGAACAGGGGAGCGTATCGAGTGGGGGAGATGGGGGCAAATCGGCGGAACCGAAGCCGCGGCGGGGCGCGCGGGCGATGCCGGCGCAGGCCCGTGGGGCTTGGGTCGCGGGTCGCGGCCGCAGGCCGGACGCGCGCGCGGCGACGCGGCGGACGACGCGAAAATGCGCGGCCCATAAGGCTGTGGGAGGGCCTTCAGGCCCGATGCTCTTGTCTCAGATCGCCGCGATCTTGGGACCAAAGCATCGGGCCTGAAGGCCCTGCCACAGGACGCGGCCTTGGCCGCGTTTGTCGTCTTCGTTCAGTTTTGGGCCGCCGCGACGGTTCGCGGCGGCCGCCGGACGGTTCGATTCAGGGCGCTACTTGACCGGATTGAACTTCAGCGGCGTCGCCGTCGCGCCCGCTTCGCCGCGGGTGTCGAGCGCGCCGGGGTTGGCGCCGGCGACGATCAGCTGGACCTTGACCGCTTCGGCGCGCTGGCGCGAGAGGATCTCGTTGTCGGCCGGTTGGCCGGCGCCGCCGCCCGGGCCGACGATCTCGTAGCGCGCGTCCTTGGGCCCGGCCGCGATCGCCTTGGCCGCGCGGCTGAGGATGTCCAGGCTGGCCGGGGCGATGCGCGCGCCGCCGTCCTCGAAGCGCACCTCGACCTTGTTCAGCGCCTGCGCGATCTCGCCGGCGCCGGACTTGCCCGGCACCAGCGCGGCCAGCGCCTGCGCGGCGGCGTCGCTGGACGCGGCTTCGCCGCCGACGCCCTCGAACAGGCCGCCGTAGCGGAATCCCGGGAACAGGGTCTTGGCCTTCTCCAGCAGCAGCGCGCGGTCGGCGTCGCTGGCCTGGCCGCTGAGCTCGACGCTGTTGCCTTCGAAGGTCACCGCGACCCCGGACATGGTCAGCGCGGCGACGAACTGCGGCAGTTTCTCCTGCCACGGCGCCGGCTTGACCGCCTTGGCGACCTCCAGATCGCCGGCGATCTGGCCCGAATAGGCCTGGGCGAGGGCGATGCCGAGCGCCTTGCGGGCGGCTTCGCTGTCGACCCGGCCGTCGTAGCGGATCGCGCCGTTGTTGTTGGCCAGGCCGAGCTTGGCTTCGACCGGCTCGACCGGCGCCGTGGCGGCCGCCGGCGCGGCCGCATCGGCAGCGGGCGCGGCGTCGGTGGCCGGGGCGTTGCGGTTGCAGGCGCCCAGGCCGGCGAGGGCGGCCAGCAGCGCGGTGGCGGCGAGGGCGCCGCGGCGGGCGCGGGATGCGGGGTGGCGGTTGGAACGGGCAGTGCGCATGGAGTCTCCGCTGGATGGGCTGCGAGGAGATGGGCTGCGAGGAGATGGGCTGCGAGCAACGAGGTGATGCGTGCCGTGACGCTTCGGTGTCGATGCATCGCGGCGGTGACAGGCCAGTGGCTACGGGTTAACGGAGTTCGTCGCGGCGCGCAAGTTCCCGGCGAATCAGTCGCGCTCGCGCTGCACGCACCGCGACGCAAGCGGCTCGACCGCGGCTGCAGCATCGCCGATTCGTCCGTGCATGTCGGCGCTCGTCCATCCCGTCATTCCCGCGAACGCGGGGATCCAGGGCCTCATCGCTGCAATGCCGCCGTCCGCCTATGCCGGGGTCGACTGGAAGCGACGGCTTCCCGCTCGAAAAGTCCTGGATTCCCGCGTTCGCGGGAAGAACGGCTGGAAACTGCGCGACGCAATATGTAAATAAACCGATTATAAAACTCTTCTGCGGGAAGGGGGGGGGTAAATTTTCTTCGTTAATAAATATTCAAGATTCAATAAATTTCAAATTTTGTTTTATTTTTTGGGATGTGTATTAAATAATCTAATTCCGCTTCGGTCCAGCTGTCATTTTGTTTGAACTTGTATGATAAGACTGAGGTCCCTCTGGAGCCTTTATTTTTTCTAATGCTCTTCAACCCCGCAAGCCTTCCTTCTCCGTAAAAAACCAATTCGTAATGATCTAAGGGCGCGAATTCCAAATGATCGGCTTTTGCTATAGACGCCACTTCATTCCATCTTTCCTCTATTTCGTCTTTGTCAAAATACTGAGAAATTGCCTGATCCTTTATTCTGCTATAAGAGAACTGTGCAATTTTATCCGTGTCCTTTGCCTTGAACGCATCCTGTATCATTTTATAGGCCTGAAGCGCCGTCCCCTCTAATGTTTTTTTATCGAAACTCCTGAGGTCCTGGCTTTCTTTCCAGCCATCAATGGCGAACGGTACATTTGATAATTTAAAAATTTTCTCCTCTTCAAAACTTTCTTTGCCTGCTCCGTTGAATAATCTATCGTTATCCTTGGGGGCGCTATATGCAAACAAATTATCCTGTTGTTTTTCAGTTGAAAGCTTGTCTGTATTCTCATAGGATTCGACTTTTAGATCAAATTCCGTCTGAGCATCTAATTTGGCCTGATCTTCTCTCGGATAAAGTATTATTTTTAAGGTGTTGGTCTTCCCGTTAAGATACGGATTGATCTCGTTGCCTGTGCTAAACGATTTGTTGTTGAAACTTTTGGAAGCCTTGATGTCGTTTATGAAAATTTCAAAATTGCACATCCCGTTGGTGTGGTAGATGACATATTTTGGCTCCTGGGCGTAATGCTTTATTTGCCGAAGAGTTTTTTCTATAATATTTTTAGAATTAATTTCTGTATTCTGCTTCGTATTCAATTGGCTGGGTGTTTGAGAGCAGCTTAAAGTTGCAAGCAAGATGGTTAGCGGTAAAATATATCTTTTCATGGAATTATAATTTCAATAAATAAATTTTAAATATCCTGACCCTGCCGGGAAGAAGCAAGTGATATTCTTTTCTGCTTATAATCATAGTCAGTGCTGAAATCAAATGGCGTATCGGTATGACGCCGCGTCCGCATCGACGCCGGGCCCGCCGTGCCGCAAACACGAAGGGCCCGGCGTACCGGGCCCTTCGCTTAGTGCCTGTGCCGCAGCGCGGCGATCAGCGGCTCGAGTTGTAGCTGATCTCGACCGGATCGTCGCATTCCTGCGTACCGTTGTTGCACACCTTGTAGCTCATGGTGCCGCTGCCGATGATGCGGAAGGTATCGGTATTGGCGCCGGTGTTGCGGACGGTCTTGAGGATCGCGCCGTTGCGCCAGATGTCGATGTTCTTCTTGCCCTTCTCCCACGACAGGTTGACCGAGGTGCGGTGGTTCGGCAGCGCGCTGGCCTTGGCGTCGAGGCGGCGCGGATAGTTCGCGTCGACGAAGCTGGGGTACAGCGAGATGCCGCTGGAGGCGCGATAGCCCTTGATCTGGACGTACCACACGCCGCCCTTCGGGGTCGGGAAGAAGCAGGTCTCGTTGTTGGAGGCGGTGAACGGACGGCAGTCGTACGAGGTGCTGCTCGGCTCGGCGCCGTACTTGACGTAGATGTCCGAATCGCCGGTGCCGCCGTACATGGCCAACAGCAGGTTCGAGGCGCCGTTCGGGACCAGCAGCTGGTAGCGCAGGATGCCGTTGGCGTCGACCTCGATGTTGGTCACGGTGATGCCGTTCTCCAGCTCGGTCGCCGGCTCCGGTTCCGGCGCCTGCGGGTCCGGCGGGAGCGCTTCGGTGCCCTTGGCCACGGCGGTGGCCAGGCGCGCGTCGACGATGCCCGAGCCGCACCAGTTGCTCCAGCTGCAGCCGCCCGGCAGGCCGCCGACGTGGGCGGTGTTGACCAGGATCTTCTCGATCTCGGCCGGGGTCTTCGGCGTCGAAGCCGCCGACTGCATCAGCGCGACCACGCCGGCCACGTGCGGCGAGGCCATCGAGGTGCCGGCCATCCACGCATAGCCTTCGCCTTCCTGGCCCTGCAGGCCCAGGTTCAGGGTCGACAGGATGTTGTCGGCCGCCGGCACCACGCCCGAGCCGCCGGGCGCGGCGACGTCGATCTTGTTGCCGAAGTTGGAGTAGTCGGCCAGCGTGCCGGTCGGGCCCACCGCCGACACCGCGATCACGCCGTCGCAGTTGGCCGGCGAGTAGCCGGACACGTCGCTGCCGGCGTTGCCCGAGGCGATGACCACGGTGGTGCCGCGCGCGCGCGCGCCGTCGAACGCGGTCTGCTCGGCCGCCGAGCACGCGCCGGAACCGCCGAGGCTGAGGTTGATGACTTCGGCCGGGGTGGCGTTGTTGGGCACGCCGGCGACGCTGCCGCCCGAGGCCCAGGTCACGGCGTCGATGACGTCGGAGGTGTAGCCGCCGCACTTGCCCAGCACGCGCACCGGCTGGACCTTGGCGCCGTGGGCGACGCCGGCCACGCCGGTGCCGTTGTTGGTCACCGCGGCGATGGTGCCGGCCACGTGGGTGCCGTGCCAGCTGCTGTCTTCGGGAATGCCGAAGATGTTGCACTCGCCGTCGTGCCAGTCGCCCGGATCGTTCGGGTCGGCGTCGCGGCCGTCGCCGTCCACGCTGACTTCCGGATCTTCGATGAAGTCGTAGCCCGGGATGATGTTGGCGTTGAGATCGCTGTGCGGGGTGATGCCGGTGTCGAGCACCGCGACCACGATGCCGCTGCCGGTGGCGATGTCCCAGGCCGGTTCGAGGTTGAGGCCGCCCGGGCCGTTCTTGTAGTGCCACTGCTGGGCGTAGCCCGGATCGTTGGGCACCATGAACGAATGCACGCGCTTGTCGCGGGTGACTTCGACGATGCTCGGGTCGTTCTTCATCAGCTCGATCGCCAGATCTTTCTCGGCGGCGGCATCGAGCGGGGTATCGGTCTTGATCAGCTGCGCGCCGGTCGCCAGCGTGCGCAGCGGCTTGATGCCCAGGCCGAGTTTCGTCGCGGCCTTGGCGTACTGCTGGTTCATCGCGGCCGCGCTCACCTTGGCGGCGGCGCCCGACGCGCGGGTGATGATGAAGCGGCTGGAGGTGGTCTGCGGCGTCTGCTTGGCCTGCGCCAGCTTGGTCGCCTTCTGCGAGGCGGCGGCCTTGGCGTTGGGCACCTTGTTGACGGCCTGCAATTTGCCGCCGGAATAGGCGACCGGCGCGATCACCACGGCAGTCGCCAGCGCCAGAGCGGTCCATTTCATCGAACGTGCTTTGCGAGTCATGACAAACTTCCTTGATCCTTCGTTGCGCATGATCCCCTTCGCATCCCCTGTCGAGCGTCGGGCCTTGGTCCGCGCAGGCGCCGTGCCGGGCGCGCTGGCGGGACTTGCTGGGCGAGCGCGCGCGGCGCGGGGCCGGCGTGCTGCGGTGTGCGGCGCGCGCAGCGCTGCGTCTCCATGCGCCGCGGGCGGCGTGGACAGCGCGAATGCGTGCGTGCGGTTGCGCGGCGACGGACCGCCGCGCGGATTGCCGATGTGCGTGCCGATGGATTGGCGGGACAGCGAACAGACGACTGCAAGCCCATGCAGGAAGTCCCCGATGACGCGACTGCACCATGCTGGCGCGCATGCGTCGCACGCGCTGCGCAAGGACGGTGCCGTTCCATGTCGCGCGACCCCCTGCAAGTCGCTCGCGTCCGAAGCTAATTGAGCGCGACGGTGGCATGCAAGTGTCATCGAAGCGGTGTACGGCGGATGAATGCGACTGAGCGCACATCCATGCAGGGGCGGTTTTTTTGCCGCGATTTCAGCGGTATTCGTGCGGGCCTGGATTTGCAGGCGTTTTCGCGCGCGCAGGCGTCGGCGGCGATGCGCGCGCGGATTTTTCGCGCGAAAAAATTTCTTCCGGAACTGTGAACTTCGTCGCCGCGCTTTCTGATGCGCGGCGGCGCATTTTCTTGAGCGCTTGCACGCTTCTTGTCCGCACATGCGACTGCATGCGACCGCGGTGGAGGTGGGCGCGCGAATTTGTTTCCGCTGCCGAATCGGCTTTGGCGCATCGGCCAAAGTCGCGAAGGCGGGGAGGCGGCCCGGCGCCGGCCGGGTCGTGGCGCTGCGTGACCACGCACCCGGCCGGCTCATTGCGGGGCAGGGCGGGGCCGGCCAGGCCGAGGCAAGGCGACACGCCGGCCGGGCCGGCCGGGCCGGCCGGGCCGGGCGGGCCTCTGCGCCGCATTCAGGTGGCCTCGCTGGCGCCCGATCCGAAGCGGCATCGGCAGGGCAAAGCTACGCCCCGTTAAGTCGTTGATTTTCAAGGCCTGGATTTTGGCGGCCAGGCCCGGCCGCGCCCGCCGGACCCTTGCAGTTGCCGTAACTCGCTGAAGCGCCTAGAATTCCGCTTCTGTCCGTCCATCCTTGGGCGGCGCAGGACCAAAATAACTACAGAGGAATCTGGTCATGTACGCAGTTCTGGTCACCGGCGGTAAGCAATACCGCGTGATGCAAGGCGAGACGCTCCGCGTCGAGCTGCTGGACGTCGAAGCCGGCAGCGAAATCAAGTTCGATACCGTCCTGATGCTGGGCGACGGCGAAGGCATCAAGATCGGCGACGCGCTCAAGGGCGCCAGCGTCACCGCCACGGTCGTCGGCCACGGCCGCGCCGACAAGGTGCGCATCGTCAAGTTCCGCCGCCGCAAGCACCATCGCAAGCAGATGGGCCACCGTCAGCACTACACCGAAATCCAGATCACCGGCATTGCCGGTGGCGACAACAAGTAAGGAGCAGCAGCCATGGCACATAAAAAGGGCGTAGGTTCCACCCGCAACGGCCGCGACTCCAACCCGAAGTACCTGGGCGTGAAGATCTACGGCGGCCAGGCCATCGAAGCCGGCAACATCATCGTGCGCCAGCGCGGCACCCAGTTCCACCCGGGCGCCAACGTCGGCCTCGGCCGCGACCACACGCTGTTCGCGCTGGTCGACGGCAAGGTCGAGTTCTCGACCAAGGGCCCGAAGAGCCGCCGCACCGTCAGCGTCGTCGTCGCCGAGTAATCGCGCCGCGACGTTGCCGCGAGGAGCCCCGCTTCGGCGGGGCTTTTCGTTTCAAGGGCAGGCGATGGGGCGCTGGGTCCCCGCCCGCTTTCGCTGTCCGGGCCGATGCGCCGGCACGCCGAGTTAGACTCGCGGATGCCGCGCGCTCCCCATTCTCCGTTCCTCTCATTTTCCTCATTGCCGCCTTATGAAACTCGTAGACGAAGCTGAAATCCAGGTCATCGCCGGCAACGGCGGCAACGGCTGCGTCGGTTTCCGCCGCGAGAAGTTCATCCCGCTGGGCGGGCCCGACGGCGGCGACGGCGGCGACGGCGGCAGCGTGTACCTGCTGGCCGACGAGAACCTCAACACCCTGGTCGATTTCCGCCACCAGAAGCAGTTCCGCGCCAAGCGCGGCGAGAACGGCATGGGCCGGCAGATGTACGGCAAGGGCGGCGAAGACCTGATCATCGTCGTGCCGGTCGGCACGGTGGTGACCAATGTCGAGACCGACGAGGTCATCGGCGACCTGACCGCCAACGGCGACCGCCTGCTGGTCGCGCGCGGCGGCAAGGGCGGCCTGGGCAACATGCACTTCAAGAGCTCGGTCAACCGCTCGCCGCGCAAGGCGCTGCCGGGCCTGCCGGGCGAGGAGCGCATGCTCAAGATGGAGTTGAAGCTGCTGGCCGACGTCGGCCTGCTCGGCTTCCCCAACGCGGGCAAGAGCACCCTGATCCGCGCGGTCTCGGCGGCGACGCCGAAGGTCGCGGACTATCCGTTCACCACGCTGTATCCGAACCTGGGCGTGGTCAGCGTCGAGGCGCACCGCAGCTTCGTCATTGCCGACATCCCGGGCCTGATCGAGGGCGCGGCCGACGGCGCCGGCCTGGGTGCGCAGTTCCTGCGCCACCTGCAGCGCACCCGGCTGTTGCTGCACCTGGTCGACATCGCGCCGATGGAAGGCGGGGTTGAGGGCCTGAGCCCGGCCGAGCAGGTGCGTGCGATCGAGAACGAGTTGCGCAAGCACGATCCCGAATTGCTCGACAAGCCGCGCTGGCTGGTGTTCAACAAGTCCGACCTGCTGCTGGACGAGGAGCGCGAGGAGATCGTGCGCGCGACGCTCGCCGAGTTGGGCTGGACGGATCGCTGGTACGTGGTCTCGGCGATCGGTCGCGAAGGCACGGCGCCGATCATGCGCGACGTGATGGCGTTCTTCGACCGCCAGCGCGAGGACGCGCTGGAAGCCGCCAACGCCGTCGGCGGCCATGCGCCCTGAGCCTCGGGCTCGGCATCCTCAACATGTGAACCCGTCGCGGCGCGGCTTGCGCCGCGGCCGCGCCGTGCGCGCGAGCGGCGCGGCCGACTTCAATCCCGCTTCACCGGCCGCGCCGAAGATGCGCGGCATGCGCGTACTTCGTCCCGTCCCGGCATCGCTGCGCGCGCGCGCGGCCGGGCAGGGTGCGGCGGCGCAGGCCGGCACGAAATTGCAGGCAAACAAAAACCCGGCCGAGGCCGGGCTTGTGTTTGTCGCAGCCCGGATGGGCGGCGGGTCAAGCGGCGGTCGCGAGCGCCTTGATGCGCGCCGACAGGCGGCTCTTGTGGCGAGCGGCCTTGTTCTTGTGGATCAGGCCACGGGCGCTGAAACGGTCGAGGATCGGCTGGGCGACGGCGAACGCGGACTTGGCACCGGCGGCGTCGTTCTCGCCGAGGGCCTTGAGCACCTTCTTGACGGCGGTACGCAGCATCGAACGCTGGCTGGCGTTGCGGGCGTTGCGCACGACAGTCTGCTTGGCGCGCTTCTTGGCGGACTTGATGTTTGCCACGGTGAATTCCTGAAAATTAGGTTGAAAACGTTGATGAAACTAGACGAGAGACAAGACGCCGGACGACGGTCGGAACCGGGTCTTGCGCAGTCGCGGAAAATCAGACCCAAAAGTATGGGCGATTCAGGGGCTTGCGTCAACCCGCCCGGACTCGGGCGTGGCAATACGGGGCAGCGCCGGGGAGGGCGGGCATGAGCAAGGGCGGCCTGCTGCGCTCCTCGGTGGTGTTCAGCGCGATGACCTTCATCTCGCGCATCACCGGGCTGATCCGCGACCAAGTCTACGCCTGGCAGTTCGGCGCGAGCCCGGCGATGGACGCATTCTTCGTCGCGTTCAGGATTCCGAACTTCATGCGCCGGCTGTCGGCCGAGGGCTCGTTCTCGATGGCCTTCGTGCCGGTGCTGGCCGAGTACAAGGAAACCCACGACCACGCCGCGGTCAAGGAGCTGATCGACCGGGTCACCGGCACCCTGACGGCGGCGCTGGTGGTGCTGACCGCGGTGGTGGTGCTGGCCGCGCCCTGGGTCATGGGCGTGTTCGCGCCGGGCTTCGCCCCCGGCAGCGAGCAGTACCGGCTGGCGACCCAGATGCTGCAGATCACCTTCCCGTACGCGTTGTTCATCTCGCTGGCTTCGCTGGTCGGCGGGGTGTTGAACAGCTACGAGAAATTCGCGGTGCCGGCGCTGTCGCCGGTGCTGCTGAACATCTCGATGATCGCCGCCGCCGCCGCGGCCGCGCCGCTGATGCGGCCGTTCGGCGCCGAGCCGGTGCTGGCGCTGGCCTGGGGCGTGTTTTTCGCCGGCGTGCTGCAGCTGGCGTTCCAGTTGCCGGCGCTGGCCAAGCTCGGGCTGCTGCCGCGGCCGCGCTGGGGCTGGAAGCACTCGGGCGTGCGCAAGATCCTCAAGCTGATGGTGCCGACCCTGTTCGGCTCGTCGGTGGCCCAGCTGAACCTGCTGCTGAACACCGCGCTGGCCTCGTTCCTGATCGTCGGCAGCGTCAGCTGGCTGTACCTGACCGACCGCCTGCTGGAATTCCCGCTCGGCATGTTCGGCGTCGCCATCGGCACGGTGATCCTGCCGCACCTGTCCAAGCGCCACGCCGCGACCGACAGCGAGGGCTATTCCAAGGCCCTGGACTGGGGTTTCCGCCTGTGCCTGCTGATCGGCGTGCCGGCCTGCCTGGGGCTGGTGCTGTGCGCGGAGGCGCTGATCGCGGCGCTGTTCCAGTACGGCCGGCTGACCCCGCAGGACACCCGCATGATCCAGCTGAGCCTGATGGCGCAGTCGACCGCGGTGCCGGCGTTCTTGCTGGTGAAGGTGCTGGCGCCGGCGTTCTATTCGCGCCAGGACACCAAGACCCCGGTCAAGTCGGCGGTGGTGTCGGTGGCGGTGAACCTGCTGTCGACGGTCGGCCTGCTGCTGTTGGCGGTGTACTTCAGCGACGCCGGCCGCGCCGCTCTGGCGCGCGGGGCGAGCCTGACCCAGGCGCTGGGCGAGGTGCCCGGCGCGCACGCCTGTCTGGCCCTGGCGATCGCCATCGCCGGCTGGACCAACGCGCTGCAACTGGCCTGGTACCTGCGCCGGGCCAAGGTGTACCGGCGCCAGCCGGGCTGGGGCCGGTTCCTGCGCCAGATCGGCGTGGCCAGCGTCGGCCTGAGCGTGGTGGTGCTGTTGCTGCTGTGGCTGTGGCCGGGCTGGACCGGCTGGCCGTGGTGGGAGCGGGCGTGGAAGCTGGCGGTGGTGGTCGGCGCGGGCGGCGCGGCGTACGGCGCGCTGCTGTGGCTGCAGGGCATCCGGCCGCGGGATCTGCGCGGGCACTGAGGCTGCGCACTGGCGTCGGCCAAGAATTGTGCGAGCGCCTTCGGGCCCGACGCTTTCGGGGCAGGTCGCCGGGTTCCGGCGCAAAAGCGTCGGGCCTGAAGGCCCTCCCGCGCATTGCTGAGGGCCCGCGTGCGGCGACCCGCAGCCAACCGCGGTGCCCGGTGCCATTGAGAGCGGCGCCCGGCGGCTATACTTCCTGATTCATCCTTCGAGCCGTATCCCGGGCGATCCGGGTTCCTCCACGCCAGAATCCGAATGAGCAGGCTGTTTCGAGACGTCGACCGCGGGACGCGATGCCCGCACGGCAGTGTGGTCTGCATCGGCGCCTTCGATGGCCTGCACCTGGGTCATCGCGCGCTGGTGCGCCACACGGTGGCGCGCGCGCGCGCGCTGGGCGTGCCGGCGGTGGCGCTGAGCTTCGAGCCGCTGCCGCGCGAGTTCTTCGCCCCGGCCGCGCCGCCGCCGCGGCTGCTGCTGCCGCGGGCCAAGGCCGCCGGCCTGTTGGCGCTGGACGCCGACCAGGTCGGCCTGCTGCGCTTCAACGGCGAGCTGAGCCGCTGGAGCGGCGAGGAATTCGTCGAGCGCGTGCTGGTCGAGCGACTGGCCGCGCGCGAGGTCTGGGTCGGCCCGCAGTTCCGTTTCGGCAAGGCCCGCGGCGGCGACATCGCGCTGCTGCGGCGCATGGGCGAAGCCGCCGGCTTCGGCGCGCACGAGATCGAGCCGGTGCACCTGGACGGCGAGCGCGTGTCCAGCACCCGCATCCGCGAGACCCTGCTGGCCGGCGACTTCGCCGCCGCCGCGCGCCTGCTCGGCCGGCCCTACGCGATCGGCGGCCACGTGGTGCGCGGCCGCCAGCTCGGCCGCACCCTCGGTTTTCCCACCGCCAACCTGCGCTTCGGCGGCAAGACCCCGGCGCTGTCGGGCATCTACGCCACCTGGGTGCACGGCATCGGCGAGCGGCCGCGGCCGTCGGTGTCGAGCCTGGGCACGCGTCCGACCGTGGCCGGGGTGGAGCCGCTGCTGGAAGCGCATCTGTTCGATTTCGACGGCGACCTGTACGGTCGCAGGATCGAGGTCGAATTCGTCGCCCACCTGCGCGCCGAACTCAAGTTCCCCGACCTGGCGACGCTGACCGAGCAAATGCACCGCGACGCCGCGCAGGCGCGCGAGTCGCTGGCGCTGGACGCGCAGCGCCGCCGCCTCGATCCCGCGTCGCCGCCCGATCCGCTGCGCGCGCTGGCCGGCGCGGCCGAACACACCGCCGCGATCGCGGCCGAAAAGAACGCGTAAGCCCCCAGCTTCACCCAATCCGCCGAAGACCCGTCCGAGACCCGCTGTGACCAACGACCCGAGCCAACCCGCCGCCGGCAACCCGTACAAGGCCACCTTGCTGCTGCCGGCGACCGAATTCCCGATGCGCGGCGACCTGCCCAAGCGCGAGCCGGAGACCCTGGCGCGCTGGGAAAGCGAAGGCCTGTATCAGCGAATTCGCGAGAAGGCGAAGGACCGCGAGCGCAGCTTCGTGCTCCACGACGGCCCGCCGTACGCCAACGGCGAGATCCACATCGGCCACGCGCTCAACAAGGTGCTCAAGGACATCGTGGTCAAGTCGCGGCTGCTGGCCGGCTTCGATGCGCCGTATGTCCCGGGCTGGGACTGCCACGGCCTGCCGATCGAGACCAAGGTCGAGAAGACCTGGGGCAAGGTCGGCGAGAAGCTCGACGCGGCCCAGTTCCGCGCCAAGTGCCGCGAGTACGCCGCCACCCAGGTCGATCTGCAGCGCCGCGACTTCAAGCGCCTGGGCGTGATCGGCGACTGGGAGAACCCGTACCTGACCATGGATTTCCGCTACGAGGCGGACATCATGCGGTCGCTGGCCAAGATCGTCGAACGCGGCCACCTGGTGCGCGGCTCCAAGCCGGTGCACTGGTGCTTCGACTGCGGCTCGGCCCTGGCCGAGGCCGAGATCGAGTACCACGACAAGGAATCGACCCAGATCTACGTGCGCTATCCGGTGCTCGACCGCAAGCGCGTGTTCGACGTGTTCGGGATCCAGGACGACGGCAGCCCGCTGTCGGTGCCGATCTGGACGACCACGCCGTGGACGCTGCCGGCGAGCCTGGCGGTGTCGATGGGCCCGAGCGTCGAGTACTCGCTGGTGCGGATCGAGCCGGGCGAGGACGCGCTGTTCAAGGAGCCGGGCCAGCGCCCGGAGTACCTGCTGATCGCCAGCGAGCTGGTCAGCGCGGTGCTGGCCGCGATCACCCAGCCCGAGGCGCTCAAGCAGGGCCACAGCGTCGAGACCCGCGACTGGTCCGCGCACCCCGGCGAGGCCTTCGAGGGCCTGCGCCTGCGCCATCCGTTCTACGCCGAGCGCGAAATCCCGGTGCTGCTGGGCGAGCACGTCACCACCGACGCCGGCACCGGCGCGGTCCACACCGCGCCCGGCCACGGCCAGGAGGACTACGCGGTCTCGCTCAAGTACGGCCTGATCCAGCGCTACACCGCCGGCCAGATCAATCCGGTCGACGGCCGCGGCCTGTACCTGCCGTCGACCCCGGCGGTGGGCGAGCACGCGCTCGCCGGCAAGCACATCTTCAAGAGCGACGACTTGTTGCTGCAGATCCTGCGCGAGCAGGGCGCGCTGCTCGCGCGCGGCCGGATCAAGCACAGCTATCCGCATTGCTGGCGGCACAAGACGCCGGTGGTGTTCCGCGCCACGCCGCAGTGGTTCATCTCGATGGAACAGGCCGGGCTGCGCCGCGATGCGCTGAAGGCGATCCCGGGCGTGACCTGGATCCCGGGCTGGGGCGAGTCGCGCATCTACAACATGATCGAGAGCCGTCCGGACTGGACCATCTCGCGCCAGCGCTACTGGGGCGTGCCGATCGCGTTGTTCTTCAACCGCGAGAGCGGCCAGCCGCATCCGCGCACGGTCGAGATCATGCGCCAGGTCGCCGACGCGGTGGAGCGCGAGGGCGTGGACGCGTGGTACGCGATGACCGCCGAACAGTTGCTCGGCGATGAGGCGGCCGACTACGAGAAGGTCACCGACATCCTCGACGTCTGGTTCGACTCCGGCGCCAGCCACGAATGCGTGCTCGCGCAGCGGCCGCAGGACGGCCTGCGCAAGCCCGCCGACCTGTACCTGGAAGGCTCCGACCAGCACCGCGGCTGGTTCCACAGCGCGCTGCTGACCGGCGTGGCGATGGACGGCGTGGCGCCGTACCGGCAGGTGCTGACGCACGGTTTTACGGTCGACGAGCAGGGCAAGAAGCAGTCCAAGTCGCTCGGCAATGTGGTGGTGCCGCAGAAGGTCATCGACGCGATGGGCGCCGACGTGTTGCGCCTGTGGGTCGCCTCGACCGACTTCAGCGCCGAGATGTCGGTGTCGGACAAGATCCTCAAGCAGAACGCCGACGTCTACCGCCGCATCCGCAACACCGCGCGCTTCCTGCTCGGCAACCTCAGCGGCTTCGACCCGGCGCGCGATTGCGTGGCGCTGGAGGACATGGTCGCGCTCGACCGCTGGATCGTGCACCGCGCCAGCGAAGTGCAGGACCGCATCGCCTCGGCCTACGAGCGCTACGACTTCGCCGAGATCGTGCAGGTGCTGTCGAACTTCTGCAGCGTCGACCTGGGCTCGCTGTACCTGGACGTGACCAAGGACCGGCTCTACACCATGCGCGAGAACTCGCGCGGCCGCCGTTCGGCGCAGAGCGCGATGTACCGCATCGCCGAGGCGTTCGTGCGCTGGATCGCGCCGATCCTGGCGTTCACCGCCGACGAGATGTGGCGCCACCTGCCAGCCGGCACCGACCGCGGCGCGCGCGAAGGCAACGTGCTGTTCGCCACCTGGTACGACGGCCTGGCGCCGTTGCCGGCCGACGCGGCGCTGTCGGACGAGGACTTCAAGCGCCTGCTGGAACTGCGCGAGAGCGTGACCCGCGCGCTGGAACCGATGCGCGCGGCCGGCGAGATCGGCGCGGCGCTGGAGGCGGAGATCTCGCTGCGTTGCGGCGTGGCCGACCAGAACTGGCTGGCGCCGCTGGCCGACGAACTGCGCTTCTTGTTCATCAGCGGCGATGTCGAGGTGGTGGCCGACGACGGCATCAAGGACATCGCCGTGCTCGCGGCCAAGACCGGCAAGACCAAGTGCGTGCGCTGCTGGCACCACCGCGCCGACGTCGGTTCCGACCCGCGGCACCCGCAGCTGTGCGGACGCTGCGTGAGCAACGTCGAAGGCCCCGGCGAAGAACGCCGCTGGTTCTGATGCGACCGCGGCGCGCGCGCTTCGCCGCGCGCGCCGCTTCCCGACTCCCCGATCCCGACTTCCCGACCCCGAGCCAATGACAAGCACCCCTGCCAAGAACGCGCTGCCCTGGTTGATCGTCTCGATCGCGATCGTCGCGCTCGATCAGTGGAGCAAGAACTGGGTGCTGGCCTCGCTGCCCGAATACACCCCGGTGGTGGTGATCGAGGGCTTCTGGAACTGGTACCGCAGCTACAACACCGGCGCGGCCTTCAGCTTCCTCAGCGACGCCGGCGGCTGGCAGAAGTATTTCTTCCTGGTCCTGGCCCTGGCCATCAGCGGCCTGCTGGCGCGCTGGCTGGCACGCACCCCGCGCGGCGACTGGAAGACCGCGCTGCCGTACGCGCTGGTGATCGGCGGGGCGATCGGCAACGTCATCGACCGGCTCATGCACGGCCACGTGGTCGACTTCATCCAGTGGTACTGGCGCAGCTTCTACTGGCCCTCGTTCAACATCGCCGACGCGGCCATCGTCGGCGGCGCGATCGGGATCGCCGCGTTCGGGCTGTTCAGCAAGCCCGAGGCCGAACGCCGCCCGCCGGGCGCGGGCAAGGCCTGACTGCGAGGCCGGGCGCGGGCCTGCCGCAACGCCGCGTTCCGCCGGTTTCGCTCGCCGCCGCTCTCGTTTAACCGTCCGCCCGCCGGCACCGGAGTACAATCGCGCCATGGACGTCCTGCTCGCCAACCCCCGCGGCTTCTGCGCCGGCGTCGACCGCGCCATCGAGATCGTCAAGCGCGCGATCGAGACCCTCGGCGCGCCGATCTACGTGCGCCACGAAGTCGTGCACAACCGTTTCGTCGTCGACGACCTCAAGCACCGCGGCGCGGTGTTCGTCGAGGAACTCGACGAGGTGCCCGACGGCGCCACCGTGATCTTCAGCGCCCACGGCGTGTCCAAGGCGGTGCGCGCGGAAGCCGAGCGGCGCGGGCTGAAGGTGTTCGACGCGACCTGCCCGCTGGTGACCAAGGTGCACCTGGAAGTCTCGCGCCACTGCCGCGCCGGACGCGACGTGGTGCTGATCGGCCACGAGGGCCATCCCGAAGTCGAGGGCACGATGGGGCAGTGGAAGCGCGAGGCCGGTTCGGGCCGCATCTACCTGGTCGAGGACGCCGACGACGTCGCCGCGATGCAGGTCGACCAGCCCGACAACCTGGCCTACACCACCCAGACCACGCTGTCGGTCGACGACACCCGCAGCGTGATCGAGGCGCTGCGCGCCAAGTACCCGGCGATCCAGGGCCCGAAGAACGACGACATCTGCTACGCCACCCAGAACCGCCAGGATTCGGTGCGCGAACTGGCCGCGCGCTGCGACCTGGTGCTGGTGGTCGGTTCGCCGAACAGCTCCAACTCCAACCGCCTGCGCGAGTTGGCCGAGCGCGAGGGCGTGACCTCCTACCTGGTCGACGGCGCGGACGAGATCGATCCGCGCTGGATCGAGGGCCGCAGCCGCATCGGCATCACCGCCGGCGCTTCGGCGCCGGAAGTGCTGGTGCGCGGGGTGATCGACCGCCTGAGCGAACTCGGCGCCGATCGCGTGACCGAGCTCGACGGCGAGCAGGAGAGCATGGTGTTCGCGCTGCCGAAGGAACTGCGGCTGCAGCTGGTCGGCTGACGCGCCGTACGAACAGGAAGACCGCGATGGCGGCCGGACCCGAAGGTCCGGCCGTTTTTGTTTGCGCCGCCTGGCGTGCGCCGGCTCGCTCGCGGCGCGAACGCGCTTGCGCGGAGCGGCGGTTGTCGGTCCGCGCGCGCCGCGGCCTACCGCCCCGGCAGGATCCTGCAGGCCGGATCGTTCATGCGCGTATCCACCAGGCCGTACGTCGCCGGCGCGCTGCCGCGCTTGCTGACGTTGGCGAAGCCGAAGCCGCGCACGTCGCCGGTGACCGCGAACGCGTCGACCCGGTACGCCGCGGGCGCCGGGCCGCCGGCGCTGAGCGCGCGCCCGGCCGGCTGGCCCGGCGGCTGCACCGAGCGCAGCCGGCCCTTCGCCAGCAGGCCCTGGCCGCTGCCGCCGACGCCGCTGTCGATGGTGGCGAACCAGCCGCTTTCGCTGAAGCCGATCCAGCGGCCCGGATTGACCGGGTCGGCCAGGCAGTAAGTAGTCGCCGCGACCCGCGCCAGGCCGATGCGGTTCTCGTCGCTGAGCCACGCCGCCACCACCATGCGGCCGCCGCTGGGCACGGCGAGGTCGATGAAGTAATCCTCGTTGCCGCCGAAGTCGATCGGCGCGACCGCGAAGCCGGTATCGACCGAGCCGTCCGGGTTCACCCGCTGCAGGCGGCCGGGCTTGGGCGCGGCGCCGGCGGTGTTGCCGACCACCAGCACGCGGCCATCGGACTGCGGCGCCAGCCGGCCGGCGATCTCCAGGTCCGGACGGTGGTACGCGGTGTCGAGGCTGCCGTCGGCGTTGTGGCGCAGCAGGGTGCCGCGCACGCCGGTGCCGGCGACGATGGGATGGCTGCTGAGGAACTTGCCGTCGGTCTGCAGCACCAGCCCCTGCGCGCCGGCGTCGAGGCCGGTGATGCGGTCGAGGGTGCTGCCGTTCTTGCCGAACGCCGGATCGGGGCGGCCGTCGCGCAGGTAGCGTGCGATCAGGTTCCAGCGCCCGCCGCCGCCGGCGACGACGATCTTGCCGTCGGGCTGCAACAGCACGTGCCCGGCGCCGGCGCCCTGGGCCTGCTCGGGATGCGCGGTCACCACCACGCCGTTGCGGCCGAAGCTGCGGTCGGCGTTGCCGTCGCCGCGGTAGCGCGCGAGCACCACCGCATCCTGGCCGCTGGCGGCGTCGAAACGCTTGCCGGCGGCGAGGATGCGGCCGTCGGCCTGCAGCGCGAGGCCGTAGAACTCGTCGAAGCCGCCGGCGTCGAGGGTCTGCACGCCGTCGCGCGAGAAGCTGCGGTCGGGCCGGCCGTCGGCGAGGAAGCGCAGCAGCAGCGCATCGCCCTTGTTGCCGCCGGCGACGAGGATGCGGCCGTCGGCCTGCACCGCCAGCGCGCGGCACGCGGACGGCTGCGCGTTGGAGCGCAGCGCGATGCGCACCTGTCCGCCGTCGCCGAAGCCGGCATCGAGCTTGCCGTCGGCGCCGAAGCGCAACAGCCGGCAATGGAGGTAATCGCGGTGCAGCGGCTCGTCGCCGCCGCCTTCGCCGATGGTGAGGATCTTGCCGTCGGCCTGGATCGCGACGGCGCGGACGAAATCGTCGTTGACCGGGAAATCGGTGACGACCAGGCCGCGGCGGCCGAAGGCGGGATCGAGCGCGCCGTCGGGCAGCTTGGCGTGGGCCGAGGCGGCGGCGAGCGTGGCGCCGATCGCCAGCGCGAGCGGCAAGCCGCGTTGCAACACAGAACGGGTCATGGGGGGCTCCTGCTGCGAAGAAAGGTGGCAGCGGCAGCGGCCCCCTGCACCCGCGCCGCGCGGCGAGACTCGGCCATCGGCAAGCGCCCCGCCTTGGCGCGAGCGCACAAAACAGCACATTCGACGTGCGCTATGGCGCAAAGCGGCAACGAGGTCGCGGATCGGGCGTGCGCGGCGAAGCGCACCGGGCGTGCGCTGGGGGCGGCGCAGTCGCGAAGACGGCGCCACGCTTGCGGGTTTCGCCAGGCGGACGGCGCGGCGCGGGCAGGGATGGCGCGGGCGCGGGTGGCGCAGGCCGGGCGCCGGGATGCGCAGCCGGGCGCCATCCGCGCGCGGCCGGATCGGGCGGCGCCGGAAACGCAAACGGCCCCGCGTGGAGGCGGGGCCGTTTGGGAGAGGCGTCCGGACGCGGCGCGGCCGTTGGATCGTTGGCCGGGCGGTTGGGCTGTTCTCGGGGTTACTTGGTGCCGGAAACAGGAATCGAACCTGCGACCTACGCATTACGAATGCGCCGCTCTACCAACTGAGCTATTCCGGCGAAGGACGGCAATTCTAGGCGCCGGGGGCAGGGCGGTCAATTCGGACGCGGTCGCGCTGCGGTGGGGCGGGACGGGGCGATGCGCCGCCGGGCGCGCCCGCGCGCGGCCGGCGCGGCGGCCCGGCCGCGTGCGCTCAGGTGGCGATGTAGTTCTTGACCTGTTCGCGGGTGAGGTTGAGGAAGCGCGCGATCGCGTCGAGGTGTTCGTTGCTCTGGCTCAGCCGCGATTCCTTCGGCGCCAGGATCACCGGTTCGAACTCGGTGAGCTTCTTGCTGTTCTGCACGACGTGATAGCCCCACACCATGCCCTGGTCGAAGACTTTGCCGCTGACCGTGTTGACCACGTAATTGGCGAACTTGGTGGTGGTGTCGCCGGTGAAGTGGCCCTGGTCGAAGCGGTTGTTGAACTCGCGCGGGGTGTCGATCAGCCAGCATTCGGTCGGCGACAGGTAGCGGGTCGGCTGGCCGGCGTAGAACTGCGAGTGCGTGCCGATGACCGCGCCGGGTTCGCTGTACAGGCAGTTGCGCATCGGCGTCAGCGCGGGCGTGGGCGCGCGCTTGTCGACGTTCCACGCGCGCACCTGGGTGGCCGGAAACACCGCCGTCTGCGGGAAGATCAGTTGCAGCAGGCCGATCTCGTCGGTTTGCGGCGCGGCGCGGGCGAAGCGGGCCTTGAAGTCGGCGCCGTACTGCAGCGCCGCGTGCGGATCGAACACGTTCTCCGGCGCGGCGATGTAGGGGTGCAGCTGCAGGTGGAACTTGCCGGTGTCGAAGTTCTGCTCGGGCCAGTAGTTGCTCATGACGGCTTCCTCGTGTCTCGGGTGGGGTCGCTCTCGCGCCGGCGCCGTCGCTGCGGTCGGGCCGCCCGCGCGGCGTCGGCCGAGTTCGCCCTTACCAACGCGGCGCGCGGCCGGCCGTGAACCCGCGCGGCGGGCGCAAACGCCCGGTCGCGCCGGTCGCTGCCGCGCCGGCAAGAAAAAGGCCCGCATTCGCGGGCCTTTGGCAGGTGCGGCGCCGCGCGCGGCGGCGGGCGGCGATCAGAGCCCGCAGGGCGAGGGCAGCGGCGGGCTTTGTTCCTTGACGTTGTCGAGGTGGGCCACGTTCTTGCCGCGCAGCGCGGCGACCTGCTTCTCCACGTCCGCGGTCGACAGCGCCGCGCCTTCGTGGAAGAACACCCAGTCGATGTCTTCCTGGTACTCGCGCATCTGCGGCGAATCCACCGGCCCCAGCGAGCCGTCCGCGCCCTTGGGCATGAACCACAGGTTGAAGTTGATCGACATGAAGTCTTCCGGATACACCGCGCTGCTGTGTTCGGAGAACAGCTTGCCGTCGACGTAGTACTTGAGCTGCTTGTCGGCGACGGTGAGCACCAGGGTGCGCCAGCCGGCGTAGCTGCCTTCGTGGCGGGTGAACTCGTTGACCTTGGTCCACGGTTCGAGCTGGAAGGTGTCCCAGCTGGTGGTCCACATCGCCGGCTTGCTGTTCTCGCCCCAGCCGCCGTTGGGCAGGTACTCGAAGTCGGTCTCGCTGTAGTTCTTGTCCATCGGCGCCTTGAGCGGGCTGATGGCGTAGAAGGTCTGGATGACTTCGTCGCCGTCCGGGCCGTAGCTGGGCGTATCGCGGAAGAAGATGCGCGCGGCGTAGGTGCCTTCGCGGTATTTGCGCGCGTGGCAGAACTGGGTCTGGCGGGTCTTGTCGGCCTTGCCGTTGGTGACCGAGCTCATCCGCACCGCGCCGCCCTGGGTATCGGCGATGTCGGCGTGGAAGGACAGGCCTTCGGCGGACCAGGTCGCGCCCTTGATGCCGGGATGGCCGGTCTCGGTGCGGACCTTCCAGCCGTTGCTCTGGAACGCGGCGAAGTCGGGGTAGGTGAAGTCGTCGAAAAACACCGCGGCTTCGGCCGCGGCCGGCGCGGCGGCGGCCGGTTCGGCCGGCTTGGGCGCCGGCGCGGCGGCCGGGTCGGCGTGTTGATTGCAGCCGGCAAGGAAGATCGACGCGGCGAGAATGCCGGCGCCCAGGCAACGGTGCTGCCCCATGGGGTTGGTCCCTTTGTGGTCGAGTGTTCGGGTGATCGCGCACTGGCGACGGATCGCAGCGGACAAACTTCGCGCACGGATGACAACGTTGTCAAACCGGCGCGGCGGCTGCACCGGTCAGAAACACCCAAAAAAACAAATCGGCCCTGGGCGCCGGTCTTGCGCACGCGGCACGGCCTGTCCGGCGAGGGCGAGGGCGGCCGTGAGCCGTGAGCCGTGAGCGATAGGCCGCAAGCGGCAGTGCCGGCCGCAGCTTGGTAGCAGGGCTTTCAGGCCCGACGCTGTCGTTTTCGAACCGGGCGCACCGCGCCAGCAATCCGGGCCTGCGCAGCCTCGCGGTTGCGCGCCTCAACGCGCCGGCGCGGGAAGCGGCTCGTAGCCGGGCTGGTAGTAACCGCGCGCGCCGGACTCGCCGCTGAGCTGGCCGCCGTTGCAGCGGTAGCTGTTCTCGTCGTAGGAAAACGTGGTCACGATCGACTCGCGCGCTTCGTCGCGGCGGCGGAACTGCGCGCCGACCTGGACGCGGTACGCGGCCTGATTCTCGCCGGACTCGGTCACGCCGTCGCTGATCACCAGCGTCTGCCGGGTGACGCCGGGTTCGGTCTCGCGCGGCTGGGCCTCGGCGCGGGCGCGGTCGTCGCGCGCGGTCTGTTCGAGGAAGGCCTTGCACGCGGCGTAATCGGCGAAGCTGCGCGGCGGGATCGGGAAGCCGGGCAGGTGGCCGCTGGCGAACGCGGCGGGCGCGGCGACGACGGCGCACAGCGCGATCGGCAGGGCGAACATCGCGACGAACCGGCGGCGAGCGCAACCGGGCCGGGCCAGCGTGGTGGTGTCTTCCATGAGCGTGGATTCCGATGCGGCGCGTGCGGAAGGACGCGCGATTCGCGCCAGTATCGCAGCATCGCGCGCAGGCCACACCCGCACGGCGGCGGGCGCCGCCGTGGCCGCCCGCGCGCCGCATGGCGGCGCGCGGGCGGGGGCTCAGGGCGTCGTCGGCTCCAGCAGCACCGTGGTCTGCAGGCCGGGCCAGCCGATCGCGGTGGCTTCCAGCACGTAGTCGCCGGTCGCCAGCAGCGGCGGGAGCTCCCAGGTGCCGGCCGCCGCGTCGGCGACGGCGCTGAAGTCGGGCAGGCGTTCGCCGGGCCGGCGCAGGCTGTAGTACGCCTTGTAACCGGCGGGCAGCGTGGCCTGTCCCGACACCGTCAGCCGCAGGCGTTGCCCGGCGGTGCCGTGGAGACTCAGCAAGGCGTTCTGGCCGCTGCGCAGGTTCAGCGGTTGCGGCACGCCCAGCTGCAGGGCGGCCTCGTAGGTGGTGCTGACGATCGCGCGCACGCGGAACTGGGTCGGCGGGACCAGGTAGTCCTGGTACACGCTGATCTCATAGCGGCCGGCCTCGGTGGTCTGCATGCCGTAGGCGCAGCCGGGCGCGTCGTTGTCGCCGAAATAACAGCGCAGGCCGTTGACGATGAAACCGCGCGCCGGCACCGGCCCGTCCGGGGCGATGCCGAAGCGCAGCTTGGCGTTGGCCGGGGCCTGCACGCTCACCCGCATCGGCGCGCCGGGCAGCGGCGAGGCGAACACCGCGGCATCGCCGTCGATCGCCAGTTCGCCGAGCGGCTGGTTGCGGCCGAGCCAGACGTTGGCGCCCAGCGCGTCGCCCAGCGGCGGGTCGATGGTCAGGGTGTAGTCGCCGCTCTGGGTCAGCTCGGAGATGCGCATCGACAGGCCGTCGTCGTCGGAATCGCTGCGGATCGTCTCGCCGTCGGGGCCGCGCAGGGTGTACTGGATGTCGCGCCGGTCCGATCCGGGCGGCGGCGACAGCCGGGTCACGTCGGCGACGGCGAGGTAGAGATCGTCGCCGGGTTCGGCATGGAAGCGCAGGCGCACGTTGCGGCCCCAGCGGTCCTGCTGCAGCGCCAGCGTCTGGCCCAGCGTCAGCGGCAGTTCCAGATCCGAGCTCAGCGTCGCGCGGAAGCCGTACGGCCCCTGTTGGCTGGGCGGATCGACCTTGAGCGTGTAGCGGCCGCCGGGCAGTCCGTCGAGATTGAACGCGCAGCTCTTGTCCATCTCGCGGCACAGGTCGGTCCACACCACGCGGCCGTCGGCGGCCGACAGGGTCAGGTCGAGCGGGAACGGCTGCATGCCGCTCAACTGATCCATGCCCAGGCCGAGGCGGGCGCCGGGTTCGACCTGGAACGACAGCCGCACGCTCTGGTCGCTCAGCTGGGTGGCGATCTGCCGGGGCGCGCCGTCGACGACGAGTTCGTCGGCGAAGTCGTCGATCATCGCCACGCGCGCGGACACCGTCGCGCCGTACTCGGGATCGATGCGCACGCGGTAGCGGCCGGCGGCGACGTTCTCCCGGCTCATGCCGCCGCTGCCGTTGGCGCCGACCGAGTTGTTGGCGATCTCGTAGCCGGGCGGGGCCTGCAGGCCGTAGCGCACGAAGCGACCGGCCGGGCCGGTGAGCTGGCCGGTGATGGCGACGTTGAGGTTCTCGCCGGCGCCGGCGTCGTACTCCAGGGTCGCGTTCTGGCCGATCCGGGCGATTTGCAGGTCGACCGGCTGCGCGCGCGACAGCGGCAGCACCAGGTCCTCGCTGACCGCCGCGCGCAGGCTCAGCAGGCCCTGGCCGTCGTGCGGGACGAGTTCGACCGTGTACACGTCGGCGGCGAGATCGCGCAGGTCGATGTCGCAGCCGCCGCGCGCGGCGTCGGCGTGGCATTGCTCGCTGGCGATGAGCGCGTTGCGCGAGTTGCGTACCGTGACGTCGGCGTAGGACGCGCCGCCGACGAGCTGCAGGTCGGCGATGCCGATGCCCAGGTCGCTGCGTTGCGGATTGGCGAAGCTGAAGCTCGCGCGCGCGCCGGAGGCCTGGGTGGACAGCGACACCGGCTCGGCGCCGATCGCGGTGGAGCCGCTGGCCTGGGTCAGGGTGGCGTTCACGGTCGCCAGCTCGCCTTGCTGCGGGTCCACCACCCAGGCGTAGCGCCCGGCCTTGGTCGCGGCGGCGACCAGCGACTGCGCGCCGACCGCCGGCGGCTTGACGAAAACAGTTGCGCCGTCAGGACCGACCAGGCTGTAGCCGACCGGGCGCTGCGCCGGCACCGTGTCGGGCGAGACGTTCAACTGCAACACCTGTCCGGCGGCGAGATCGAAGGCGAAGCGGCCGTTGCGGCCGTAGCGGTCCAGGCTCAGGCTGGCGCTGCCGCCCAGGGCGATGTCGGCCGTGCGTTCGCTGCTCAGCGCGGCGCTGAATCGCGCGGTGCCGTTGGCCGGCGGCGTGAGCGCGGCGGTGTAGACGCCGGGCGGCAGGTAGCTGGCGTACACCGCCAGCGCCTGGTCGCAGCCGCCGTTGGCCGGCAGGCACGACTTCGGCGTGAGCGCCGAGCTGCCGTCGGGCTTGTACAACTGCAGCGTGGCCGGCTGACCGCTGCCGGCGATGCTGAGATTGCCGATGCCCAGGCCGAGCGGGCGACCGCTTTCCAGCACGAACTGCATCCGCACCGGCACGCCGGGCTCGGAGACGAAGTCGCGGACCGGGCCGTCGGCGACCAACACGTTGGCGGCGCCGTAGCCGATGGAGAGCGTGGCGGCGTAGGTCGCGCCGTAGGCCGGGTCGATGCGCAGGCGGTAGGTGCCGCGTTCCGGCGTGGCCAGGTCGATCACCTCGTGGGCGCCGGCGACGGCGAGGCTCTGCAGCAGCGTGCCGTCGTCCGCGTACAGCGTGTAGCGCACCTCGCGCGCGGCCGGCTGGGTGCTCTGCGCGCTGACCTGCAGATGGCTGGCGCCGGGGACGGCGAGGTCCACCGAGGCGTCGCGGCCGCGGCGGGTGAGGGCGATGGGACGGCCGTAGCCCGGGAACAGGCCGGCGGACAGGTCGCGGCTGAGGGTCGCGGCGAAGCGCAGCGTCGCGCCGGACGGCGGCTGCACCCGCGCGGTGTAGCGCCCCGGCGCGAGCGCCGGCAGGTTGGCGCCGCAGCCGTCGTCGGCGGCCGCGCAGGCCAGGGTCGCCACGGTGCCGGCGCTGGCTTGCACGGTCAGCGTCGCGGCCGCGGTGGAACCGGGCGTGGCGAATCCGGACAGGCCCAGGCCGTAGTCGCCGGCCTGGGCGATGTCGAAGCCGAATTCGACCGCTTCCTCGGCGTTGTCGGTCTGCACCGACACGGACGCGCCGTCGACGACGACGTCCGCCGCGGCCAGCGCCGTGCGCGCGCTGTCGCGCTGGGGCTTGGCGGGCGTGGCGTTGCGCGCGGCAGCGGACGCGGCCGGTCGCGCTGCGGGCGCGGCCGCTGCGGGCGCGGCCGCCGTTGCGCGGACCGGCTTGGCCTGCGCGGTGCGCTGGCCGGGTTGGGGCGGGTTTTTGCCGGCGGCGGCGTCGCCGGTCGCGGCGTCGGCGCGCGCCGCGCCGGTGGCGAAATCGACCACGGTCGGCGTCAGCGGCAGGCCGTTGCGCGCGTGCGCGCCGTCGACCAGCAGCGAGTACTCGGCATTCGCCTGCAGGCGCTGGCGCGGCGTCACGAACAGCAGGCGGCCGGCTTCGGCCGGGGTCACCTGCACCGCGGCGTAGCCGCCGGGGCCGAGCAGGGTGACGCTGGCGGCGTTGAGTTCGCCGGCGCGCAGCGGTTCGCTGAAGCGCAGCGACAGGCGCGCGTCGGTGGCGACGGCGGTCTGGCCATCGCGCGGCGAGGACGCGCTCAGGCGCGGCGCGGCCGCGGCCGCCGGCGCGCTCGCCGCGGCGCGGGCGGCGCCGCGCGCGGGATCGTAGAACTGGTCCTGCGCCTGCGCGCGGCCTTGCCCATCCAGGCCGTCGAACAGGCGCACACGGCCGTCGGCTTCGACCCGGGCGCGATGGCCCAGCCGCGCCGGCGCCGCCGCCGCGACGGCGGCGCGCGGGTCGCGTTCGTCCCAGGTTTCGGCGCGCGCGCCGGCATCGGCGGCGGCGGTCCAGCCGCCGGTGACCAGCAAGCGGCCGTCGCTGAGCACGCTGGCGGCGTGGCCGGCGCGCGGCGACAGCGGCACCTCGGTGGCCGGCGTCAGCGCGGCGGCGGCCGGATCGAACCACAGCCCGCCGGCTTGCAGGCGATGCTGCGCGTCGACGCCGCCCCACAGCAGCGCGCGGCCGCTCGGCAGCAGGCTCAGGCTGGCGTAGCGGCGCGGCGAAGCCAGCGGCCAGCGCCGCAGGGTGCGGCCGCCGGCGCGGTCTTCGACCCGCTTGAGCGCGCTGCCGTCGCGTTCGAGCACCAGCCAGCTGCCGTCGGGCAGCTGCGTGCGCGCTTCGCGCGGATGCAGCGCGAGGCTGCGCGCCAGTTCGGGCGGCAGCGCTTGCAGCGCTGCGTCGGCGGTGCCGATGTGCAGCGCGGTCGCGGCGGCGGCCAGGCCCAGCGCCGCGGCGGCGCCGCACCAGGTCCAGCGACCGGATGGGGATTGCGATGAAAAGGGCATGTCGTTTCCTTCCTTAGAAAATGACGTGTGGGAGCGGGATGTCGAGGGCGTGCCGGGTGAGAGCGAGTCGCTTGCGGACAACGTGCTTACAGCGTGGGCAACCGGATCGCCGGCGCGCGGCGCGCACCGGCGGCGTTCTTGTCGCACGGACGGGGTGGGACCGGGAGCTGGCGCGGACGGCGTCGCGCCTGCGCTCGCCTGCGGGCCGCAGGAACTCCCCTGCGCGGCCCGTAGGCGGCAAGACCATGCCATTGGCGTGGCGCCGTTGCGCAGTATTGAAGCTCAGTCGCGTCTCACCCGGCAACGTCGCGCCGCCGGTCGGCGACGGGCGCCGGTCGCGGCCCCTGCGACGCCCGCGCGGCATCCTGAATGCGGCAGGGCGGCCGTCGCCGATCCGGACCGGCGGCTGTCATCGGCTTGCATAGAAGGTGAACTCAAACTGCTCGCCGCCGCGGTCTTTACCAATCGACCATTTCTTCTTCACTCTTTTTTATCGCCCCGATGGACACCATGCGCCGGCCCGCGACACAGGCAGACAAGGCAGTGACGAAAATGCGCGTAGACGTATTCGTGGTAGGCGACAACGAGGGGTATGTGGTCGCACCGTCCGACAGCTGGCTGCCGCTGGACGAGATGCGCGCGCTCGGCGCCCTGCGCTTCGGCTGGACCATCGACACCGGCCTGGCCATGCCCAAGCTCGACTGGCGCGCGATCGGCAACGACATCGACGCGCGCGGCTACAGCATCGTCGCCTCGACCGATGTCAGCGGCCTGCTGGCGATCCCGCAGCACAACCTGCCGGCGATCTATCCCGAGCAGCATCGGCCGATGGCGGCCTGAGCGCGGTTCGCGCGGCGGGAACGCGGCGCGTGCGCAGGAGCACCGTTTGACGAGGCCGGCACCGTAGCGCGGTGGCGCGGTCGCGGCTTGCGCCGCTCCTACCGCTCGCCCGGATCGATCCGCCGCCCCTTGTAGGAGCGGCGCAAGCCGCGACCGCGAACCGCCCACCCGCCGCGAACCCCTCCGCAGCCCACCCGCACGTTCGCACCCGCACCCGCACCGCGCGCAGCAACCCGCCGCGCCGCGTCTCGCACGCTGCGACGATCAGCGGCTAAAGTGCCGCTTTACCCGCGCAGTCGCCGTCCGCCATGTCCAAAGCCCCCGCCAAGTCCGCCGCGTCCAAGGCGCGCACCGCCTATGTCTGTTCCGAGTGCGGCGCCGACTACAACAAGTGGCAGGGCCAGTGCGGCGAATGCGGGGCCTGGAACACGCTCAGCGAGTTCGTGGTCGAGCCGGCGGTCAAGGGCGGCGCGCCCAACCTCGCCGCCAGCCGCCGCACCAGTTGGGCCGGGCGCGCCGACGCGCCGGTGGTGACCGCGCTCAAGGACGTCACCCACCAGGAAGAATCGCGCGTCACCACCGGCATCGGCGAGTTCGACCGGGTGCTCGGCGGCGGCCTGGTGCACGGCGCGGTGGTGCTGGTCGGCGGCGATCCGGGCATCGGCAAGTCCACCTTGCTGCTGCAGGCGATCACCCGCATGGCCCAGACCTTGCCGGGGCTGTACGTCACCGGCGAGGAGTCGCTGTCGCAGGTCGCCGGCCGCGGCGCGCGCCTGGGCCTGCCGCTCGACGGCGTGCACGCGCTGGCCGAGACCTGCGTCGAGCGCGTGCTCGAACACGCCTCGAAGATGAAGCCGGCGCTGATCGTCGCCGACTCGGTCCAGACCCTGTGGACCGAACAGCTCGGCGCCGCGCCCGGTTCGGTCAGCCAGGTGCGCGAGAGCGCGGCGCGGCTGGTGCGCTACGCCAAGGAAACCGGCACCTCGGTGTTCCTGGTCGGCCATGTCACCAAGGAAGGCGGCATCGCCGGCCCGCGCGTGCTCGAGCACATGGTCGACGCGGTGCTGTACTTCGAAGGCGAAAGCGGCAGCCGTTTCCGGGTGCTGCGCGCGTTCAAGAACCGTTTCGGCGCGGTCAACGAACTGGGCGTGTTCGCGATGAGCGACAAGGGCCTGCGCGAAGTGCCCAACCCGTCGGCGATCTTCCTGTCCGGCAGCCGCAGCCCGCAGCCCGGCAGCTGCGTGATGGTGACCCGCGAAGGCACCCGCCCGCTGCTGGTGGAAGTGCAGGCGCTGGTGGATTCCTCGCCGCTGTCGAACCCGCGCCGGGTCGCGGTCGGCATGGAGCAGAACCGCCTGGCGATGCTGCTGGCGGTGCTGCACCGCCACGGCGGCATCGCGGTCGGCGACCAGGACGTGTTCGTCAACGTGGTCGGCGGCATCCGCGTGCAGGAAACCGCGGTCGACCTGCCGCTGCTGCTGGCGGTGCTGTCCTCGCTGCGCGACCAGTCGCTGGCCGAGCAGACCGTGGCCTTCGGCGAGGTCGGCCTGTCCGGCGAGATCCGGCCGGTGCCCAACGGCGAGGATCGTTTGAAGGAGGCCGCCACCCACGGCTTCAAGCGCGCGATCGTGCCCAAGGGCAACGCGCCGCGCGGCGGCCGGGTCGGGGAGATGGAAGTGGTCGCGGTGGAGCGGCTGGCCGAGGCCATCGACGCGATCTGAGCCGCGCCGGCGCCGGCGATGCGCGCGCGCCTGGCGCGCGTCGCCCGTCCGCGCCCGTTCGCGTTCGCGCGCCGCCGCGGCATCGAGGTTCCGCGCCTGCGTTCGCAGTTCGCGCAGGCGCCGTGGCGATACTGGTGCGGCGACGCTTACGTCGCTTCGACACCTCATCGCAAAGGACGCACGCATGAACTCCCGCATCGCAGTATCCGCCGCGCTCATCGCCGTCGCCGGCGCGGCCCAGGCGCAATCGCCGGTCGTGGAATGGACCTCGCCGCGCCTGGACGGCAGCACCAACCGGCACAGCTCGTGCTGCGATCCGGTGGAGCGCAACGCCATGGCCAGCGACGCCGCCGGCAACGTCTACATCGTCGGCTACCGGCCGCTCGGCCCGGCCACGGTGTGGACCGTCAACAAGCTCTCGCCCAGCGGCGAACTGCTCTGGCAGGCCAGCAACAACGGGCCTGAGCGGCGCTTCGACTACGCTTACGCGGTGGCGGTCGATCCCAACGGCGATCCGGTGGTGACCGGCGCCTCGTCGCAGGGCGGCTGGCCGACCTTCCTGACCATCAAGTTTTCCGGCGCCGACGGCCGCCCGTTGTGGGAGCGGCGCTGGCGCGACGTGGAGGGCGGGTTCGGCGCCGCGCTGGCGATCGACGCGGCCGGCGACGTGGTGGTGATCGGCACCGCGCTCAAGCGCCAGATCGGCACGGATTACGCCACGGTCAAGTACCGCGGCAGCGACGGCCAGCAGCTGTGGGCCAGCACTTACGGGCGGATCGTCAACGAATCCGACGAGCCGGCCGCCGTGGCCCTGGACCGCCACGGCAACGTCTTCGTCACCGGCGCGTCGGGCAGCTCGCAGTTCAGCCACTTCGCGACCGTCAAGTACGACGGCGCTACCGGCGCGCAGCAGTGGGTCGCGCTGTACGCGCCGATGCTGTGGGGGCGGTCGGTGGCGCACTTCGGCCTCGACATCGCCGTCAACAGCCAGGGCGATCCGGTGGTGACCGGCGATTCCTTCGGCGAGCGGTTCCAGGACTTCGCCACGATCAAGTACGACGGCGCCACCGGCGCGCAGCGCTGGGTCGCGCGCTTCGACGCGGGAATCTCGCGCGCCGACCAGCCCAAGGCCCTGGCGATCGACGCCAACGACGATATCTACGTCGCCGGCGCCAGTTGGTGGAACACGCCCGCGGCCGACTGGCGGATGGCGACGGTCAAGTATTCCGGGGTCGACGGCAGCGAAGTGTGGCGCGCGATCAGCCAGTCGCCGTGGGCGGTCAAGGAAAGCGCCTACGCCATCGTCCTGGGCGCGGCGGGGGTGCAGGTGGCCGGTTGGGCGGCCGGCGCCGACGGCAAGTACTTCCCGGCGGCGATCGCTTACTCGCCGGCGACCGGCGCGCAGTGGTGGGCTGCGCCGTTCGCACAACCGAGCTCGGACAACACCGCGACGGTCGCGCTGGTCCCATCCGGCGACGGCGCGCTCTACCTGGGCGTCAAGCACTACAACGCGAGCGACGCGTTTTTCGTCAAACGCCTGCGGCCGGCGCCGTAAGCCGTCGGCCCGGGCGCCGGGCGCAGCCGGCAGCGGCCATCGCCGCTGCCGGTTCGGGGCTCAGGCCTTCTTGCCGTGCTTGTCGATCAGCTCGGCCAGCTTGGCCTCGTCGTAACCGCGCATGCTCTGGTCGCCGATGTAGATCACCGGCACGCTGTTGATCTTGAGCCCGTCGGCTTCCTTGCGCGCGGCTTCGTCCTTGTCGATCACCCGCTCCACATAGCGCACGTTGTGCTTGTCCAGCAGTTCCTTGGCCTTGTGGCAGAACGGGCAGGTCGACAGCGAGTACAGCACGATGTCGCCGCCGGCCTTGGCGTAGATGGCCGAGTAGTCGCCCTGGACGATCTCCACGCCCTTGCCGCCGCCGCCGAGCAGTCCGGTGTTGCGGACCAGGTAACCGGCGCCAACGCCCAGGCCCAGGGCCAGGGCGACGACCAGGATGGTGGTCAGGATCGACTTGAAATTCATTCCTTGTCCTCGGTGGATCGTGGTGGTGGTGTGCGGCGGATGCCGCGATGGGAAACGGGCGCGGGAGTCGCAAACCCGCCGGCGCCGCGACGCGGCCTCAGGCGCGGCAGCCGCAGGCGTTGACGCAGCGCAGGCGTTCGCGGCCGCACTGCGCGGGCGTGCCGCCGTCTTCGCGGCACAGCTGCGCGCGCGCGTTGCAGTCGTCCCAGCACAGCGCGCACTGCTCCGGGGTCAGCCCGGCGAACGCGCTCAGCGAGAAGGCCAGGCCGAAGCAGAACGCCAGGCCGGCGAGGCGACGGGCCGCGGGTGCGCGGCGCAAGACGGCGGTCGGCATCGCTGTTCCTCCTTGTGCCCGTGGGTGGGCGCTGTGGCGTTATATCACCGCGCCGCACGCGTTCCACGTCCCGACGCCGCGGCGGATGTGATGCGGGTGGCGGAAAAGGCGTGAGCCCTGTCGATTCCGACAGGCGCCGCCGCCGCCCACGGCGGGGACGGCGGCGCCGGTCGCGCGCGTTACGCTGCGCTGCGGCAAAGCTTTGCGCGGCCAGCGCCCGGGGGCGCAGGCCGCGCGGCGCTTGCGATCAGTTGGTGCAGGCGCTGCGGCAGTCGCGGATCGCGCACATCTTCGCCTCGTGCACGCAGGCGGCGGTGGTGCAGTTGGCGCGCATCTGATCGCAGCGGGCCAGGCATTGCTGGCAGGTTTCCGGTGCGGCGGTAACGGAGAAGGCGAGGCCGAAGCCGAAAGCGGCGACGGTGGCGAGCAGGGCCAGACGATTACGCATGCGTTGCAACATGATCCCTCCTGGATCGGTCGGTGGTTGCGGGGGTACGCGCAGGCGCGACCGCGCCGCCGCCGCGGGGGAGCCGCGACGGCCGTCGGGTCGTGCTGCGAATGGAATCAGGGAATCGGGCAGCCGCAGCCGTTGCCGCAGTCCTGGAAGTTTTCCTGGCACTGCGCGGAAGGGTTGCCGGCCTGGCGGCATTCGCGGCGCTCGGCGAAGCAGCGGTCCCAGCAGTCCGAGCAGCCGACGGCGGAAGCGCTGAGCGAGAAAGCCAGGCCGAAGCAGAACGCGAAGCCGGCGAGATAGGCCGCGGATGCGCGGCGTCGAGCGGTGGCGAACATCATGTTCCTCCCTGTGCCCGTCTGTGGGCGCGCTGAAGTTATAGCACCGCTGCGCACGCATTCCATCTCGGCTTGGCATCGTGGATGTGATGCCGGTTGCGGAATTCCTGCGCATGGGCCGCTTTGCGGCGCGGGCCTCGGCGCAGGCCTGCGTTGCGGGCGCGCTCTGCGCTGCGCTGCGGCATGGGTTTTGCGCCGGTGCGGCGCAGCGGCCGCGCCGCTTTCGATGATTCCGAATCCCGAATCCCGAATCCCGAATCCCGAATCCCGAATCCCGAATCCCGAATCCCGAATCCGGCCCGGGCGGACGTTCGCATCCGCCCGGGCCGTCCGCGGCGGCGCTGCGCTCAGACCTGGCAGCCGCAGGCCGCGGTGCAGCGGTTCAACGCGGGCTTGCAGAACATGCCGGTGTTGAGGCACTCCTCGTACTGCACATAACAATCGTCGATGCAGGCCTGGCACTCGTCCTGGGCGAAGGCGCCGAGCGAGAACGCCAGGCCGAAGCAGAACGCGGTGGCGACGACGGTGCGGCGGGCGTGTTTGAACATCGATCTCTCCTTGTGCGGTTGGACGAACGCTCGTCGTGAGCGGTGTTCGGCCGACGCGGGGACGGCCGGTCGCGGTGCGGGCGCGACGGCTGGGGCGAACGCGGTCCGGCGCCGGCGTCGGCCACTGATCGGCGCTTTCGCGACGCTTTTCTGGTGGAACGGCGATGCGCGTCGAAGAAACGCAAGGCCGCTGCGATGCAGCAGGAATTTGTGATCTTTGCTCATGTTTATGAACACGCATTGGCACACATTCGAGCCTTCGTCGTGACAGGGGGATGGACCATGTCGCTGCGCATCGTGTTTCTATGCACTGCGTTCAATGGGCTGGCGCAACGCGCCTGGGCCGAGCTGACCGAGCTGGGGCACGCGGTCGCGGTGCAGGTGGCGTCCGACCCGGACAGCATGCGTGCGGCGGTGGCGCGCGAGCGGCCGCAACTGATCGTCGCGCCGATGCTCAAGTCGGCGATCCCCGACGATATCTGGAGCCGCCATACCTGCCTGATCGTGCACCCCGGCATCGTCGGCGACCGCGGCCCGTCCTCGCTGGACTGGGCGATCCTGGAAGGCGAACACGACTGGGGCGTCACCGTGCTGCAGGCCGCGGCCGAGATGGACGCCGGCGACATCTGGGCCAGCGCCGGCTTCGCCGTGCGCGGCGCGTCCAAGAGCCAGCTCTACCGCCACGAAGTCACCGACGCGGCGGTCCGCGCCTTGCTGCAGGCGGTGGAGCGCTTCGAAGCCGGCGGCTTCGCGCCGCAGCCGCTGGACTACGCCGACCCGGCGGTGCGCGGGCGGCTGCGCCCGAGCATGCGCCCGGGCGACCGCGCGCTGGACTGGGCGATGGACAACGCCGCGCTGCTGGCGCGGGTGCGCTGCGGCGACAGCGCGCCGGGCGCGCGCGGCGAGATCGCCGGGCTGCGCTGCCAGGTGTTCGGCGCCCACGTCGAGCCCTCGCTGCGCGGCCGTCCCGGCGAACTGCTCGGGCGCCGCGAAGGCGCGGTGTGCGTCGCCAGCGCCGACGGCGCGCTGTGGTTGAGCCACCTGCGCGAGAAGGACGGGATCAAGCTGCCGGCGACCCAGGTGTTGGGCGAGGCGCGCCTGCGCGGAGTGCCGGCGCGCGCGCTCAAGCCGGTCACCTCGGTGGCGGGGCGGCGCGACCACGGCTATCGCCAGATCCGTTACCGCGAAGCCGGCGCGGTCGGCTACCTGCATTTCGATTTCTACAACGGCGCGATGTCGACCCAGCAGTGCGACCGCCTGCGCACCGCGTTCCTGCACGCGCGCCAGCGCCCGACCCGGGCGATCGTGCTGATGGGCGGCGACGACATCTGGTCCAACGGCATCCACCTCAACGCCATCGAGGCGGCCGCCGACCCGGCGCTGGAATCGTGGCGCAACATCCTGGCGATGAATGCGCTGGTGCGCGAGATCGTGCTGACCGACTCGCACCGGGTGGTCGCGGCGATGCAGGGCAACGCCGGCGCCGGCGGGGTGATCCTGGCGCTGGCCGCCGATGAGGTCTGGGCGCGGCGCGGGGTGGTCATGAACCCGCACTACAAAGGCATGGGCGGGCTGTACGGTTCGGAATACTGGACCTACCTGCTGCCGCGCCGGGTCGGCGAGACCGCGGCCCAGGAACTGACCGAAGGCCTGCGCCCGATCGGCGCGCCCGCGGCCGAGCGCATCGGCCTGATCGACGCCGCCTTCGGCGCCGGCGGCGCCGACTTCCTCGCCCATGTCGAGCAGCGCGCCGAACGCCTGGCCGAACCCGGCGCCTGCCGCAAGGCGCTGGCGCTCAAGCGCCGCCGCCGCAACGAAGACGAGCGGCGCAAGCCGCTGGAGAGCTACGGCGCGGAAGAACTGGCGCACATGTACCGCAATTTCTTCGGCGGCGACCGCAGCTACCACGAAGCCCGCCGCCGCTTCGTGCGCAAGCACGCCGCGGCCCCGTGCGAAGCCGGCGAAAGCTTCGCCACCGAGCGCGCCGCCGCCCGCATCGACGCATGACCCCGAAGCCCCGGTAGGAGCGGCGCAAGCCGCGACCGCGACACCGCAGCTGCGAGGCAAGCCATGTTTCGCGGTTGCAGCTCGCGCAGCTCCTACAGTCGGATCGCGCCGCGCGTCGGGCTACCGCATGGCCTGCCTGTAGCCGCGGCGCAAGCCGCGACCGCGGCACCGCAGCCGCGAGGCAAACGAAACAGGCCGGGTCGCCCCGGCCTGTTCGATGCATCCGACGATGTCCGGGCCTCAGTGCCCGCCGGCCGCCGCGGCGCCGCCGCCCATCTTGGCCGTGAACGGCGGCTTGGCCATCCACACGAACGCGGTCACCACCACGAACAGGATGCCGATCAGGTACAGCATCTCGTTGAAGCCGATCTGCGCGGCCTGCTGCGAGATCATCTGGTTCAACGCCAGCGCCCCGCGGGTCGGGTCGCCGCGGCCGAGCTGGTCCACGGTCTGCTGGATCTGCGGGTCGTAGGCGCCGATGTGTTCGGTCAGCTGGGCGTGGTGGATGGTGCTGCGCTGGTTCCAGGCCCAGGTGGTCAGCGAGGCGGCGAAGCTGCCGCCGAGGGTTCTGACGAACGTCGCCAGGCCCGAGCCCGCGGCGATCTCGTGCGGCTCCAGGTCCGACAGCAGGATCGTCAGCACCGGCATGAAGAACAGCGCCACGCCCAGGCCCTGCCACAACTGCACCAGGGCGACGTGGTGGAAGTCCACGTCGAGGTTGAAGCCCGAGCGCACGAAGCTGGTCGCGGCCATGACGATGAACGCGCCGGTGGCGACCCAGCGCAGGTCGAAGCGCGCCGCGTACAGGCCCACGAACGGCGTCAGCAGCACCGGCAGGATGCCGATCGGCGCGGTCGCCAGGCCCGCCCAGATCGAGGTGTAGCCCAGGTTGCGTTGCAGCCACAGCGGCACCAGCAGGCCGATGGCGAAGAACGCCGAGTAGGCCAGCACCATCGCGGCGGTGCCGCTGGCGAAGTTGCGGTGGCGGAACAGGCGCAGGTTGACGATCGGGTCGCGCTCGGTCAGTTCCCAGATCACGAACACCGCCAGCGCGATCACCGCGACGATGGTCAGCACGACGATGGTGGTGGAGTTGAACCAGTCCTCGTCGTTGCCCAGGTCGAGCATGATCTGCAGCGCGGCCACGCCGATCACCAGCATCGCCAGGCCCATGTAGTCCATCTTCGGGTTGTCCAGCCGCTCCGGGCGGCCGCGCAACTGGTTGCCGACCACGATGCTGGCGAAGATGCCGATCGGCACGTTGATGAAGAAGATCCACTCCCAACTGTAGTTGTCGGTGATCCAGCCGCCGAGGATCGGCCCGGCGATCGGCGCGACCACGGTCACCATCGCCAGCAGCGCGATGGCCTGTCCGCGTTTGTGCGGTGGATAGATCGAGATCAGCAGCGCCTGGGTGACCGGATACATCGGCCCGGCGACGAAGCCCTGCAGCGCGCGCGCGGCCACCAGCAGGCCCATGCTGTTGGCCAGGCCGCACAGGAAGGACGCGATCACGAACAGCAGCGTCGCCCACATGAACAGCTTGCGTTCGCCGAACTTGCGCGTGAAGAAACCGGTCAGCGGCAGCGCGATGGCGTTGCTGACGGCGAACGAGGTGATGACCCAGGTGGCCTGGTTGGCGCTGCCGCCGAGGTTGCCGGAGATGGTCGGCAGCGAGACGTTGGCGATGGTGGTGTCGAGCACCTGCATGAACGACGCCAGGGCCAGGCCCAGCGTGGTCAGCGCCATGTTCGGCGGCTTGAAGGCGGCTTGCGGCTGCGCGGGCGCGGCGGGGCCGGCGGGTCCAGCGTTGGCGGTGGTGGCGGACATGGAACGTGCCTGTTGAGTCGGGGGCCTGATCGCTCAGGACGGGCCGCGTGGGGGCGCGGGGCCGCGAATCGGGGTAGTGCGGTGGCGTGCGCGATCGGTACAGGCCGATCCTTCCGCCGCGTCGTTCCGGCTTCCGCCGGAATGACGGCGCTGGAGGTTTGCGGCGACGCAACCGTGCACGAATCGCACGGATCGGTTCGTTCGCAATAAAAAGGAAGCGCAGGCGAGAACGACGTGGGGGAGGTGCTCGCCTGCGCCTTGCGGCGGCGGAACGCGTTCGTTTCGATCCCGATGCGGGGGGATGGGACATCGGCCGATGCGAACGCGGCCCGCGCCGCAATGCGGCCGGACGCGCGCAGTGCGCGTCCGGCCGCTTCCATGCTCAGCCGTGCTGCACGCCCGGCAGGTTCTCGCGCACGATCTTGTCGATCATCGCGTCGGCGTCGTGCAGCTGCTTGGCGTAGGCGTCGGTGCTCAGCACCGGCTTGGCCGGCGGCGCGGAGGCCAGCACCGCGCCGTTGCGGTCGCGGATGCCGACGTCGACGTGCATGCTCAGGCCCAGGCGCAGCGGGTGTTCGGCCAGTTGCTTGGGCTCGATCTCGATGCGCACCGGCACGCGCTGGATGATCTTGATCCAGTTGCCGCTGGCGTTCTGCGCCGGCAGCAGCGAGAACGCGCTGCCGGTGCCCAGGCCCAGGCTCACGACCTTGCCGTCGTAGCGCACGTCGGAGCCGTACAGGTCCGAATGCAGTTCGACCGGCTGGCCGATGCGCATGTTGGCCAGCTGGGTTTCCTTGAAGTTGGCGTCCACCCACACTTCGTTGAGCGGGATGATCGTCATCAGCGCCGTGCCCGGCGCGACGCGCTGGCCCAGCTGCACGTTGCGCTTGCCGACGTAGCCGTTGACCGGCGCGACGATGGCCGAGCGCTGCAGGTTCAGATAGGCCTGGCGCAGCTGCGCGGCGGCCGCGGCGACCTGCGGCTGGCGGGCGATGGTGGTGGCGTCGACCAGCGCGCGGTTGCGCGCCAGGGTGCCGCGCGAGGACGACAGCCCCGCTTCGGCCGAAGCCAGTTCGTCGCGGGCGTGGGCCAGTTCCTCGGCCGAGACCGCGCCGCTGGCGACCAGGCCTTCGCGCCGCTTGACGTCGGCGCGGGCCTTCTGCACCGCCACTTCGCGCGCCGACAGGTCGGCCTGGCCGGCGTCGACCGCGCTGAACAGACCGCGCACCTGGCGCACGGTGTTGGCGAGGTTGGCCACCGACTGGTCGTAGGCGACCTGGGCGTCGTTGGGATCGAGCTGCACCAGCACCTGGCCGGCGGCGACCTTCATGCCGTCGTCGGCGCCGATGCTGACCACGGTGCCCTGCACCTGCGGGGTGATGTTGACGACGTTGCCCTGCACGTAGGCATCGTCGGTGTCCTGGTGCCAGCGCAGCACCAGCATGTAGTACAGGGTCCAGGCGACCGCGGCGACCGCGACCACGGTGAACAGGATCAGCAGCGCCTTGCGGCGCTTGCCGTTCTTCGGCGGCGCGGCCGGCGCCGCCGCGGCGGCATTGGGATTGATTTCGGTCGTCATGGCGTGGGGGCCTTGGCAATAGCGTTGTTATCGGAAGATGCGTCGGGGACCGTCGCGGCCACCGGGTCGGGCGGGCTCAACTGCAGGCCGCCGCCGAGCGCGCGATCCAGGTCGATCCGCGCGGCCAGGCGCTGCGCGCGCAGCGTGGCCAGTTGCTGGTCGAGCTGCAGCAGCGGGCGTTGCGCGGTCAGCACGTCGATCTGGGTGCCCAGGCCGGCGCGGTAGCGGCTGCTGGCGATCTGCCAGGCCTGTTGCGCGGCGTCGCGCGCCTGCTGCGCCGAGGCCAACTGGCCGTCGAGCGAACGCGAGGACTGCACCGCGTCGGCGACTTCGCGCAGCGCGCCGATCAGGCTCTGGTTGTAGTTGGCCACGGCCAGGTCGTAGTCGGCGTCGCTGCCGGCCAGTTCGTTGCGCAGCCGGCCGCCGTCGAAGATCGGCATGCTGATCGCCGGGCCGCCCTGGTACAGGCGCGCCTGGCTGGTGAACAGGTCCGACAGATGCGCGGTGGCCAGGCCGACGATCGCGCTGAGGTTCACGGTCGGGTAGAAGTCGGCCTTGGCGGCCTTGATCCCGTGCGAGGAGGCTTCCACGCGCCAGCGCGCGGCGACCACGTCCGGGCGATGGCCGAGCAGTTCGCTCGGCAGCACGTCGGGCACGCCGGCGGCGTTGCCGGCCAGCAGGGTCGGGCGGGCGATGTCCAGGCCGCGGTCCGGGCCCTTGCCCAGCAGCGCGGCGAGCGCGTTGCGGGCGGCGTCGATCTGCTGCTGCGCGGCCTGGATCTGCTGGTCGGCGCTGGCGCTGGCGCTCTGCGCGTTGCGGATCTGCAGTTGGTTGTCGAGGCCGGCCTTGACCCGCTGCTGGCCGAGACCGAGCAACTGGTCCGAGCGCTTTTTCTCCGACTTGGCCACGTCCTGGGCCTCGAAGGCCTGGGCCAGCGAAACGTAGCTGCGGGCGATGTTCGACGACAGGGTCAGGCGCGCGGCCTGGGCTTCGACTTCGGCCGCGCGCGACTGGCCCAGCGCGGCCTGCCAGCGCGCGCGCTTGCCGCCCCACAGGTCGGGCGAATACTTGAAGCTCAGCATCAGCACGTCGGCGCCGAGGTACTTGCCGCCGATCGGGTCCGGCGCCAGCGTTTCGGGCAGGTGCGCGCCGGAGTACTGGGCGCTGCCGCCGAGGGTCGGCTTGCGCGCCGCGTCGGCGAGGCCGGCCTGGGCCACCGCCTGGCGCACGCGCGCGTCGGCCGCGTCCAGGCTCGGCGAACCGGCCAGGGCTTCGTCGATGAGGCGGTCGAGTTGCGCGTCGCCGAACGCGGTCCACCAGTCGCGCTGCGGGAACGCGGCGGCGGACAGGTCGGCGACGGCGAGGCTGCGCTTGGCGTCGAGGCTGTCGGCGTCGAGCGCGCGGCCCGAGGGCTGCAGGCCGCGGGTGCTGGCGCAACCGGCGAGTATCAGCGCCGCGGCCAGCGGCGTGAGCACGTAAAGCAGCCCGCGGCGCGGGCGAGGGTCGTGGGCGGACATGGCTCAGGAACCGGAGAGGGAGAGGTTGTCGCGGACCTGTTCGAGCAGGCGGTAGAGCTGTTCGCGGTCGGAATCGCTGAGCCCGGCCATCGCGCGCTCGCGCACGCGGCGGCCGCACTGGTCGATGTCGGCCCAGATCGCGGCGCCGGCTTCGGTCAGGTGGATGTTCAGCGCCCGGCGGTCGTCGGGATCGGCGACGCGCGCGACCAGGCCGCGGCTCTCGAGCTTGTCGAGCAGGCGGGTCATGGCGCCCGGATTGAGCTGGGCCGCTCGCGCCAGTTCGGTGACCCCGGCGGTGCCGATGGCCAACTCCTTGAGGGTGATGAACTGGCTGAAGGTCAGATCGTGGCCTGCCTGGGCCAGCTCGCGCTCCATCTGCGCCCACATCGCGTCGCGCACTTGGCGGAACAGCAGGCCGAGGTTGGAGGTGGAGCAGGGCTGGGTGGGGGTCGGGGTCGTCATGGCGCGGCATAGTGCTCGCCCGCGCAATAGTTGTCAATGCAAATATTGAGCTGACAATAGCCCCGTTCAGCAAGTACCGACCGAGCGTGCTTAATACGCTTCGCCTCGATCTTATTTTGTAAGTTATTGATAAATAATGATGTTTATCCGGAGGGCGCGACTGTGACGCAGGCGGTCGAATACTCACCGCACGCTGCCCGGGACGATTTGGTGCGCCGCAACAGGCCAAAGACGGCCAAGCCGGCGACGAACGGCGCGGGCCCGGCGGGCGGGCAGCGGGCCGATGGCGCCCGGCGCCAGGGGGTCAGCGCGAGAACAGCGCCAGCGCGTCCAGCGCGATGTGCGCCACCACCAGCGGCCATAGCCGGCCGCTGACCGAGTACAGCCAGGCGAAGGCCAGGCCCATCGGCACCATGATCGCGCCGGCCTCGCCCTGATAGAGGTGGTAACTGGCGCGGATCGCGGTGCTCAGGTGGATCGCGGTCCACATCGACGGCCGCTCGCGCAGGGCCGAGACCAGGTAGCCGCAGACCAGGGCTTCCTCGAAGAATCCGTTCACGGCCGAGGCGGCGAGCATCAGCCGCCAGTCCAGGTCGGGCGCGACGCGCACAGAATCGTCGGCGTCGACCGGCAACAGCCCGATCAACGCGGCTGCGGCGTGGAGCAGCGAGAACCCGATCAAGGTCGCGGCGGCGAGCCCCAGCCCCTGCGGCAGGTCGCGCCAGCCCGGCGCGGGCCCGAGCCGCGCCCAGGTCCAGCCGCGCACGCGCAAGAAGGCGCCGATGATCGCCACCGTCGCCAGTTGCGTGCCCATCAGCCCGCTCAGGCTGGCGTTGTCGAACACCGCAGTCAGCGCTTGCGGCGACAGCGCCATGCTCAGGCTCTGGCAGATCGGCCAGCCGAAGGCCAGGGCCAGCACGCCGACGAATTCGCTGCGGTTCGACAGCGACTTGATCCAGTCGAGCATCGTGCCTTCCTTGCGCCGGCCGGGCCGGCCGCCCCCGATTCGATCCGCGCCGGTCAGACCCGCCGCAACACCAGTTCCAGCACGAACTTGCTGCCGAAGAACGCCAGCACCAGCAGCGCCATCGCCGCCAGGGTCCAGCGCACCGCGACCACGCCGCGCCAGCCGTAGCGCCAGCGCCCCAGCAGCAGCCCGCCGAAGGCCAGCCACGACAGCACGCTGAGCACGGTCTTGTGCACCAGGTGCTGGGCCAGCAGGTTCTCCACGAACAGCACGCCGGTCAGCAAGGTCGCGGTGAGCAGGACGAAGCCGACCGCGATGGTGCGGAACAGCAGGCTTTCCAGCTCGACCAGCGGCGGCAGCGCGCGCAGCCAGCCGTGGAACTCGCGCCGGCGCAGCGCGCGTTCCTGCAGCCACAGCATCATCGCGAACAGCGCCGCCACCGCCAGGGTGGCGTAGGCCAGCAGCGCCATCCACGCGTGCAGCTGCAGGCGCCAGTCCAGCGGCTCGGGGTGCTGGACGTGGCCGTAGAGCTGGTAGGCCAGCAGCATCAGCGCCGACAGCGGGAACACCACCACGCCCAGCGCGGCCATGCGCCCGGCCGCGCCGACGATGGCGGTCAGGATCGACATCCCCAGCCCGACCAGCGACAGCGCGGCGAAGAAGTGCAGGTCGGCGCCGCCGGCGCCGCGCCAGGCCATCAGGTGGGCCAGTCCGTGCAGCAGCACCGCCAGGTTGGCCGGCAGCAGCCAGCCGCGCGCGCCGCGGCCGCCGTCGCGGCGCACCGCCGAGACCAGCAGACCGGTCGCGCTCAGGTACAGGGCGATGGCGATGAGAACGATTGTCATCGACGCAGTGTGGCATAGCGCTGCGGCGATCCGTAGCGGCAAACGGCGCGCGCAGCGGGGCGGAACGCCGCGGCCGCCGGCGGCGGACGGTTCCGGCGGGACGGCGGCGTGCAGAAGCGCGGAGGCCGCGACGACGCCCGGCGCCGCCGAGCGCAGTGCCGCCGCGCAACGGCGGAACCCAGCGGCGCCCGCGCGCGACCGCCAGGACGAGACGGCGGTGGGGATGGCCTATACTGCCCGCCCTCTGTTGTCCTGCCCCGTTCGGCAAGGCGCGCGGGCCCGTTCCCGGCCGCGCCGGCCCCGCATTCCAGGTAAGCGCCATGTTCGAATCCCTGACCCAACGCCTCTCCGGCACCATCGAGCGCCTGCGCGGCCGCGGCCGCCTGACCGAGGAAAACATCCGCGAAGCCACCCGCGAGGTGCGCATCGCCCTGTTGGAGGCCGACGTCGCCCTGCCGGTGGTGCAGGCCCTGATCGAGCGCATCAAGGTGCGCGCGGTCGGCCAGGAAGTGATCAAGTCGCTGACCCCGGGCCAGGCCCTGATCAAGGTCGTGCGCGACGAGCTGACCGCGGTGATGGGTTCGCAGGCCGCCGACCTCAACCTCAACGTGCCGGCGCCGGCGGTGATCCTGATGGCCGGCCTGCAGGGCGCGGGCAAGACCACCACGGTCGGCAAGCTCGCCAAGCACCTGAAGGAACGGCGCAAGAAGAAGGTGATGGTGGTCTCCGCCGACATCTACCGCCCGGCGGCGATCGAGCAGCTCAAGCAGTTGGCCGAGCAGGTCGACGTGTTGTTCTTCCCCTCGTCCGCGTCGCAGAAGCCCGAAGAGATCGTGCGCGCGGCCATCGTCGATGCGCGCAAGTCCTTCGTCGACGTGCTGCTGGTCGACACCGCCGGCCGCCTCGCCATCGACGAGGCGATGATGAGCGAGATCAAGGCGCTGCACGCCGCGGTCGCGCCGGTGGAAACCCTGTTCGTGGTCGACTCGATGACCGGCCAGGACGCCGCGACCACGGCCAAGGCCTTCAGCGAAGCGCTGCCGCTGACCGGCGTGGTGCTGACCAAGACCGACGGCGACGCCCGCGGCGGCGCCGCGCTGTCGGTGCGCTACATCACCGGCAAGCCGATCAAGTTCATCGGCGTGGGCGAGAAGCCCGACGGCCTGGACGTGTTCCACCCCGACCGCGTCGCCAGCCGCATCCTCGACATGGGCGACGTGCTGTCGCTGGTCGAGCAGGTCGAGCAGCAGGTCGACAAGGACAAGGCGCAGAAGCTCGCCGAGAAGGTCGCCAAGGGCAAGAAGTTCGACCTCAACGACATGAAGGACCAACTCGAGCAGATGCAGAACATGGGCGGCCTGAGCGGGCTCATGGACAAGCTGCCGGGCATGGGCCAGATCCCGGACAACGTCAAGAGCCAGATCACCGGCAAGGAAGTGCCGCGGATGGTCGCGATCATCAACTCGATGACCAAGAAGGAGCGGCGCAACCCGGGCCTGCTCAACGGCTCGCGCCGCGCGCGCATCGCCAAGGGCGCCGGCCTGACCCCGGCCGACGTCAACAAGCTGATGAAGCAGTACCAGCAGATGGAGAAGATGATGAGCAAGCTCTCCGGCGGCGGCATGAAGGGCTTGATGCGCGGCATGCGCGGGATGATGGGCGGCGGCGGCCGCGGCGGCCTGCCGTTCCGCTGACCGCACGCGCTGCGCTGCGATTCGCGCCACGACGGCGGCCTGCGGGCCGCCGTCGTCGTTTAGGCTCCCGCGCAGCCCCGTACCGCCTCGTGTAGGAGCGGCGCAAGCCGCGCCGCGCCACTACAACGACGACGCCACCGTCGATTCCTTGGCCGCCGCGTCCGCCGCGACACGACGCGCGGCGCGCAGCGCCCACGCCGGATCGCTCCACGCAAGCCTCCCGTCGCGCGCATCGCGACGCGAGCTTCCCGCGCATCGCCGACCGAAGGCCCGCGCCGTTCTCTTCGCGCGAGATGCCCGCGCGCCAGACTTTCACCGCACCACGGCAAGCGCATCGGGCAACGCGCCGTCGCATCGCATCGCAGCGAGCGCGATGCGGCGGCGCCCGCGCTCGATACGCCTGACCCCAGCAAGGACCGGCCGCGCATCCGCACGGCCGCAACCGATCATGGAGATCGCTCGATGACCCGACTTTCGACGATGTGCGGCGCGCTCGCGCTGGCCATCGCCGGCCTCGCCGCCGCACCCTCGGCCCTGGCCGAGACCTCGTATTCCTTCGCCAGCGAAACCGGCGACTACATCGGACAGGGCCAGTCCAGGACGTACACCGGCGCCGACGCGAACATCGCCGTCAGCGGCAATGCGCAGGCGCTGCAGATGAGCGTGAGCAGGGGCAGCGACAACTGGCGGATCGAGCTCAGCGCGCCGCGCGGCCAGCGCCTGCAGCCGGGCCGCTACTACTTCGCCGAACGCTCCGCGTTCCGCACCGGCCGCTCGCCGGGCATCGACATCGACGGCAACGGCCGCGGCTGCGGCAACGCCTGGGGCTCGGTCTACATCCAGCAGATCGAGTTCGGCGCCGACGACGCGGTGACCGCGCTGGAAGCCACCGGCCTGCAGCGCTGCGAACGCGAGAACGCGCCGCTGCTGACGGCGAAGCTGCGCTACAACGCGCCGCCGCTGTCGCTGGCGCTGGACAGCGACGCCGGCGACTACATCGGCCGCGGCCTGCGCAAGGACTACGCCGGCGACACCAGCACCTTCGCCGTGTCCGGCAACGACGGCTACCTGATCTACAGCGTCTCGGGCCAGCGCGACTCGTGGTCGGCGATCCTGCGTCCGCCGACCGGCCAGACCCTGGGCGTCGGCACCTATCCGATCAGCCGCTTCGGCGACGCCAACAGCTTCGGCTTCGACTTCGCCGGCAACGGCCGCGGCTGCAACCGGGTCGCCGGTTCGATCGCGATCAAGGCGGTCGAAGTGGACCCGCTCACGCGCCTGGTCACCGGCCTGTCGGCCGATTTCGAGCAGCGCTGCGAGGCCGGATCGACCGCCTTGCGCGGCAGCCTGCGCTACAAGCGCTGAGCCGGCCGTTCAGGTGAGGCAAGTCGCGGCCGGCGTCGGGGGCGATCCGGCCGCAGGGGCGGCGCCAGGACGGCGCCGTCCCGCCGATGGCTCGCTGGCGCGGGCCGGGGCGAGGAGGGCGGGCAGGGAGGCCCGGCGATCGCGGGCCGAAACCGGGCGCAATGCCGCCCGGGGACGGCCCGGGTCGATTCGCCGCGGGAGCGGGCGGACCGGCCGGCGGCGGCCCGGTCCAGGCCGCGGGTTTGCCTGAGGCGACCGATTGGCTATAATCGGCGGCTTACCCCGTCATTCCGACGGCTGGGCAACACAGGAAAGCAACCCTCATGGTCAAGATTCGCCTGACCCGTGGCGGCGCCAAGAAGCGTCCGTTCTACCACATCATCGTTACCGACAGCCGCAGCGCCCGCGACGGCCGCAACATCGAGCGCGTCGGTTTCTACAACCCGGTCGCCGCCGGCAACGAGAAGCGCGTCGAGCTGAACCTCGAGCGCATCAAGCACTGGGTCGGCAACGGCGCCCAGCTGACCGACAAGGTCGCCGATCTGTACAAGCAGGCCGTCAAGGCCGCTCCGGCCGCCTGAGCCGGCGGGTCGCGCGCCGAGCGCGCGGCCCTCTTCGCATATGAGCGAATCCCCGCGCCGCATCCTGTTGGGCAGGGTGCTTGGCGCGTTCGGCATTCGCGGCGAAGCCAAGCTCGAGTCCTGGACCGAGCCGCGCGCCGCGATCTTCCGCTACCAGCCCTGGATCGTGCGCGATCCGCAGGGCGGCGAGCGCGAACTGTCGGGCGTGCGCGGCCGCGAAAGCGGCAAGTACCTGATCGCCAACCTGCCGGGCGTGACCGACCGCGATGCGGTCGAGGCGCTGCGCGGCACCGAAATCTACGTCCCGCGCTCGGCCCTGCCGCCGCCGCGCGAAGGCGAGTTCTACTGGGTCGACCTGGAAGGCCTGGGCGTGGTCACCACCCAGGGCGTCGACCTGGGCAAGGTCAGCCATTTGTTCGCCACCGGCGCCAACGACGTGCTGGTGGCGCGCGACGACGAACGCGAGCGCATGATTCCGTTCGTGATTCCGCAGTACGTAGTGTCGGTGGACTTCGATGCCCGGCGGGTGACCGTCGATTGGGATCCGGAGTTCTGAGGCCGTCCGCGCGCTGGCGCCGGACGGGCCAGCGGTTTGAAGCTCTTGCGAGGTCGATATGCGCGTGGCGATGGCCGGCAACGTCTTGGCGCCTGCGAGCGCGGCGATACAGCAGCTGGGCTATGCGCTCGAGCGCCATCCCGACTGGCCCGGCTGGCTGGTCGCGCGCAAGGGCGAGGACGCGTTCCAGGCCGAAAACCCGGTGGAACTGCTCGGCCTGATCGCGATGGTGCAGTTGCGCGGCGATCGCTGGGAGGCGAACGACCGCGAACTGGCCGACTACCTGCAGCGGCTCGATTGAGCGCCGCGTCGCCGGCGTTTTTCGCAGCGTCCTTCCGCAAGCCACCTCCGCTATCGCGTCCCACGACCCCATGCGCATCGATGTGATCAGCCTGTTCCCCGAGTTCGTCGCGCAATGCGCGGCGTTCGGCGTGGTCGGCCGCGCCGGCGAGCGCGGGTTGCTGTCGATGCACGGCTGGAATCCGCGCGACTACGCCGAAGGCAACTATCGCCGGGTCGACGAGCGTCCGTTCGGCGGCGGGCCGGGCATGGTGATGTTGATCGACCCGCTGCGCGCGGCGATCCGCGCGGCGCGCGCGGCCGACCCGGCGCCGGCGCGGACGATCTACATGAGCCCGCAGGGCGCGCGGCTGGACCAGGCCAAGGCGCGCGAACTGGCCGGCCACGAGCGGCTGATCCTGCTGTGCGGGCGCTACGAAGGCGTCGACGAGCGGCTGATCCGGGCCGAGGTCGACGAGGAACTGTCGATCGGCGACTACGTGCTGTCCGGCGGCGAACTGGCCGCGGCGGTGGTGGTGGACGCGGTCGCGCGGCTGCAGGACGGCGCGCTCGGCGATGCGGAATCGGCGGTGCAGGACAGTTTCGAGGACGGGCTGCTGGACTGCCCGCACTACACCCGCCCGGTCGAGCACGAGCTGGGCGCCGTGCCGGAGGTGCTGATGTCGGGCAACCACGCCCGCATCGCCCAGTGGCGCCGGCAGCAGTCGCTGGGCCGGACCTGGCAGCGCCGCCCGGACCTGCTCGACGAGGCCGCTCTGTCCAAGACCGACCGCAAGCTGCTGGCGGCCTACCGGGCCGAGCTGGCGGCCGGGAAGGGCGCGGAAACCGGTTCCACGGCCGCTTCCGCGGCCGGTGCGGACCCGGAATCGGACGGTTCTGCGACCCGCGGCGCGGCCCGGGGCGATTGAGCCCTAGCCACGGCCGAAAAATTCCCGTTATAATTAGCCGCTTAGCTGTATCCATGCCATGACGCGGGTCCACGTGCACTCGCGCAACAACTAATCCAACAGGCCATAGCCATGAACAAGCCGTCGATCCACACGCTGGTCCAGAATTTCGAAGCCGAGCAGGTACAGCGCAAGCTGCCCGAGTTCAGCCCGGGCGACACCGTCGTCGTCAACGTCAAGGTCAAGGAAGGCAACCGCGAGCGCGTCCAGGCCTATGAAGGCGTGGTCATCGGCAAGAAGAACGCCGGCCTCAACTCGTCCTTCACCGTGCGCAAGATCTCGCACGGCTACGGCGTCGAGCGCGTGTTCCAGACCCACAGCGCCGTGATCGACTCGGTCCAGGTCAAGCGCCGCGGCAAGGTCCGCGCCGGCAAGCTGTACTACCTGCGCGGCCTGGAAGGCAAGAAGGCCCGCATCAAGGAAGATCTGGCCGCCTACGCGCGCGCCAAGAACGCGCCGGCCGCCGAGTAATTCGGTACGCCCGTGCTGCGTCGCGAACGGCCGCCGAAAGGCGGCCGTTTGCATTTGCGCAGCTGCGGCGTGCAACCGGCGGGCCGCGCTGCGTTCCGGCGCCGATGCGAGCCTTGAAGCGGCCGCCTCTGCGAAGCTCTGGCGCGCCGATGCAAGCCTTGAAGCCGCTGCCCTGCGAAAGCCGTGTCCCGCGGCTGCATCGGCGGTAACGCAATCAAGCCTCAGCATTCGCGGTGAAGCAAGCCTTGGCCGGAACGCCGCGAAGCCCGCGACCCTGCGTGCCGAGCGCCCACCAGGAGTCCGCACACATGCGCAATCGCTATCGTCTCGACGCGTTGCCGCGCGCCGGCGGCATCGATGCGCCGTCCGCCGAGGCCGCGAGCGCGATCTTCTTCGCGATGCACGACCTGCTGCGCGACGGCCGCATCGAGCGGCGGCTGGAGACGCTCGAGGCATTGGCGGCGGCGCTGCCCGACGGCCCCTGCTGCGTCGCCCATCGCCTGATCCAGAGCAAGGGCAAGGCCCGCCGGTTCGCGGGTGCGTTCGCGCTGGCGCAGCGGGCCGAACTGATCGGATTCCTGCGCGCGGCGATCGCCGGCCGGGACCTGCGCGAGCTGCTGGTCGGCCCCGCGCCGGGCGCTGCGCTGGAGTGGGTCGTCCACATCGACGAAGACGCGCAGTTCCTGCGCTACGCGCCGGCTTGATCGTCCGCGCCGGCCGCGGGCGTGGCCGCGATCGCCCTCGCGCCCGGCCGGCCGCGCCGCTGTGCGCGGGCCGCGAATCGCGCTAGATTCGCCACGCGGCCCTGCCCGCCGCATTCCCCGAACATCGCGCCGCCCCCGCGGCGGGAGCGTCCATGAATCCTGGCCTGTCCGAAGGCGACATCTGCACCTATCCGCGCAGCGACGGCACCTGGGGTTTTTTCTGGGTGCAACGCATCGATGCGTTGCCGGACGGGCGCGAGGCGCTGTCGCTGCGCAAGTTCGACACCCATACCGTCGACGAGATCCGGCGCGAGGACGAGGCCGACGTGGCCGAACTCAAGACCCTGCGCCTGCTCGGCCATTTTCCCATCGTCGGCACGCGCGTGGCCGAAGCGCAGCCGCAGGTGATCGGGCGCATGCCGGTGCGCGAGGAAGACCTGGAGGGCTACCGGATCTGGCGCGAGGCCTTCGACCAGGGCGAGGCCGGGGTGTTCACCCTGGCGCTGGAGCAGATCTAGCGGCAACGGTAGCCAGGTTTCGCTTTTGTGGGAGGGCCTTCAGGCCCGATGCTTTCCTCTCAGGCCGATGCGATCTGAAAGGAAAGCATCGGGCCTGAAGGTCTTCCCACCGAAAACAAAGGCCAGGCCGCCGTGCCTCTCAGCCGCGTTCGAGCGGGTCCTTGTCGACCGCCACCGCGTCGTCGTCGGGACTCGCATCGGCCACCGGCGCCGGCGTATGCGCCGGCACTTCCGCCGGCGTGGCGATGGTCTGGGTCGCCACCGGCGCGGCCACGCGCTCGGGCGCGGCCATCATCCTGGCGCGGCGCCAGCCGCCCCAGCGGTAGTACGCCATCGAGACCAGCATCGAGCACAGCGCGCTGACCGGGAAGCTCCACCACAGCGCGTCCAGTCCCAGCACCGGCTGCAGGAAGGTCGCGAACGGCACGCGCACGCCCCACAGCGCCGAACCCAGGATCAGCAGCGGCGGGATCACCGCGCCGGTGGCGCGGACCACGCCGGAGATCACGAAGGTCACGCCGAAGAACAGGAACGAGAACACCGCGATGTGGTTGAGGTGGCGGGCGATCTCGAACGAGGCGCTGCCGTCGGGCAGGAACAGCGCCAGGGTGTAGCGGTCGAACAGGATCAACGGCGCGATCAGCGCGCCGGTCAGCAGGAAATTGAACAAGGTGCCGGTGCGCGCGGCGGCGTCGACCCGGTCCCAGCGGCCGGCGCCGACGCTTTGCGCGGCGATCGAGGAGCATGCCGCGCCGATCGCCATCGCCGGCATCTGCACGTAGGTCCACAACTGCAGCGCGGCGCCGTAGCCGGCGGCGATGGCGGTGCCGTGGGCGTTTACCAGGCGGATCATCGCGATCATCGCCAGCGAGATCAGCACCATCTGCAGGCCCATCGGCACGCCCTTGACGATCAGCGCGCGCAGCACCGTCGGGTCGATCCTGAGCAGATGCGCGTCGCCGCGGCCGAGCCACAGCACGTGGCGCTTGCGCCGCAGGTGCAGCATCAACGCGGCCAGGCTGGCGCCCTGGGCGATGAAGGTCGACAGCGCCGAGCCGGCGATGCCCAGCGCCGGCAGCGGGCCCCAGCCGAAGATCAGCAGCGGGTTGAGCACGATGTCCAGCGCCACCGACATCAGCAGGAACCGGAACGGCGTGCGCGAGTCGCCCAGCCCGCGCAGCGCCGAGGACAGGAAGGCGAAGGCGTAGATGAAGGGGATCGAGAGGAAGATCACCCGCAGGTATTGCTCGGCCAGCGGTTGCGCGGCCGCGGGGGTGGCCATGCCGCGCAGGATCGCATCGGAGAAGAACCAGCCGATCGCCGCGATCGCCACCGACAGGCCGAGGAAGAAACTGGCGCTGGTGCCCATGATCTGCCGCGCCCGCGCGGTGTCGCGCGCGCCGGTGGCCTGGCCGATCAGGATGGTCGCGGCCATGCCGATGCCGAACATCGAGCCGATCAGGAAGAACATGATGTTGTTGGCGTTGGCCGTCGCGGTGAGCGCGGCCTCGCCGAGGTAGCGGCCGACCCAGATCGAGTTGATCGAGCCGTTGAGCGACTGCGCGGCGTTGCCGGCCATGATCGGCAGGGCGAAGGAGATCATGGTGCGGCCGATCGGGCCTTCGGTCAGCAAGTGGCTGCCGCGGGAAGCGCTGGGGGCCATGTCGGTACCGGGCGGACGGGCGAGGTCCGGCAGTATGACCCGCGCCGGGGGCGGCGCGTCGTCGGCGCCTGTGCGCGCGGCGGCGGCAGCGGCCGGAGTCCGCCCGCGCCGCGGCCGCGCGGCGACGACGGACGGCGCCGCGGCGCCGCATCGGCGCAACCTGCGCGGTGGTATCGTTCGCGCCGATGAGCAAGCAAGACGAAACGATGGCCGCGCCCGTGCAGGCGACGGTGCGCCTGGACCTGTGGCTGTGGGCCGCGCGCTTCTTCAAGACCCGCGCGCTGGCGCGGCAGGCGGTGGAGACCGGCAAGGTCGAAGTCGGCGGCCAGCGCGCCAAGGCCTCGCGCGCGGTGCGCGTGGGCGACGCGCTGAAGATCGCGCGCGGCGAGGAACACTTCGAGATCGCGGTGACCGGCCTGAGCGACACCCGCGGGCCGGCCGGCGTCGCGCAGACGCTGTACGCCGAAACCGAGGCCTCGCGCCTGGCGCGCGAACAGGCGCGCGCCTTGCGCGCGGCCGAGCGCAACGGCTACCGCGCCCCGGAGACCAAGCCGGACAAGCGCGCGCGGCGGTTGATCAAGGCGTTGGGGGATATCGACGCGTTGTAGCGGCGCCTGCGCTGGCTTGCGTGGCCGACGAAGCGGTCGCAGGCGATAGCGCGCTTGAGGTCGGGACGCGATTTGCGGTCCCGATCCCTTCGAGGATGCGTGTGCGAAGCGGGCGGTAAGGGTGCGATTTCGTCGATGCGTTCGCCGCTGCGGTCGAGATTGCGGCGCGGGCCGCCGATCCGCGGTCGCGGCTCGCGCCGCTCCTACAGGAAGATCGCGCCCTTCGACCGCCCCTGTAGGAGCGGCGCAAGCCGCGACCGCGCTATTGCAGCAGCCGGCGCGACTGAGCTCGTATCGTGCAAGTCGCCGGGGCCAAGCGAGGGAGTTTCCGGCATCGCCGCCGCGGCCCGCTTCGCCGCTGCGAAAAATCGCGGGCCTCCGACACGCGAACGGCCGCGCAAGGCGGCCGTTCGGCGAATCCCGGCGACGACGCGCTGCCGGGCAGGGGGCTCAGCGCTTGCCGCCGAGCAGGTTGCCGCCGATCTTGAGCAGGTCGCCGATGCCGAGCTGGCCGTCGCCGTCCTGGTCGAGCACCGCGCCGAGCAGGCCGCCGGCGCCGCCCTGTTGCTGGATGCGCTGGTGTTCCTGGCCGAGCGCGTCGCCGAGCTGCTGCGGGTTGGCCGCGGCCTGGTTGCCGCCGGAGAACATGCGCTGGGCGAGGTAGGACAGCACGATCGGGGCGAGGATCTTCAGCAGGGTATTGGCCTGGCCGCCGGCGAGGCCGGTGCTCTGGCCGAGCCCTTGCGCGGCGGTGTCCTCGCGCCCGCCGAAGATGTGGCCGAGGATGCCGGCACCGTCGGTCTGGCGGCCACCGCCGCCGCCGCCGAGCACCGCGCCGAGCACGCCGCCCAGGTCGAACCCGGCCGCGCTGCCGCCGGCCGCGTCGGCATGGTCGCGCTGCAGCGCGCCGAACAGCGCCTGCGCGCCCTCGGGCTGGCTGGCGTTGCGGCCCAGCGCGCCGAGCAGCAGCGGCAGCGCCTGGCCGACCGCGCTCTGGGTCTGCGACTCGGACAGGCCGAGTTGGCTGCCTATCTGCGCCAGCGGCTGGCCCTGGAGCTGGTTGAGGAGGTCGTCGGTCAGCGAGGCGCTCATCGTTAAATTCCGGTGTACGGGGAGTGCAAATGCTAGCGCTGGCTCGTTAGTGCGGAGTGATGCCGGGTGGGGCGGGATTGGGTGTGGACGCAGAGTGCGTGGCGGCGCTCGCGGGGTGTGATGCGGTGTATTGCGGGTGTGGTCGAGGTGTCGGCGGCGGATGCGATGGGTTTGCCGGGCGAGGGCATAGCTGGTGCGGCCGTTACGATCGCTGCCGCCATCGTCGTTGCCGTTGCTCTGCTGGTTTTATCTCAACCCCGAACGAGGTTCATGCTGCGCAGACCCGCAGGGCGCGCGCATGGATGCGTGCGTGCGCTGTAGGGGCAGGATGCCCCTTACGGCGCATCCCGGCGCAAGGTGCTGGCCTTAGTGGCTCGTGACTTTAGACAAGCGTTTTTCTTTGGTTACTTTCTTTTGGCGCGCTGCCAAAAGAAAGTAACTCGGCCGCTTGCGGACGAAAGCTCTTGATTGTCGCTTGTCGTCACTCGTCAACGACGGCAGTGCAGTTGCGTATCCGACTGTAGGAGCGGCGCAAGCCGCGACCGCGACAACGCAACTACGACGAAACTTTCGCAATCGCTGCGATGGCGCGGTCGCGGCTTGCGCCGCTCCTACAGGGGGCGTGCCGCGGTGGGTTCGGCCTTTATCGCAGCAGCGAGTGACGACAAGCAAAGATCCAAAGCTTCCGTCCGCAAGCGGCCGGGTCACTTTCTTTGTCCAAAGCAACAAAGAAAGTAACCAAAGAAAGTGCATTCTTTTTTCGGATCAAGAGCCACTATGGCTCACAGCGGCGCGGGGCCGCGCCATAAGGGGCATCCTGCCCCATGGCGCGCGTGCGCATCCATGCGCACGCCCTCCGGGGCCGCGGGACATGTTCTTCGCGTGGAGTTGCGTCCGAGCGAACGGCAACAGCAACGGCAACGGAAAATAGATTCCGGCTTTCGCCGGAATGACGGGTGGGGCGGCGGGGCGGTAGGGCTGCGGTGGGTTCGTCGACGCGCTCGCAGCGTGCGCCGTTCCTTGCAAGCGGCCGAGGCGGTGGGCGATCCGAAAAAAAGCCCGGCGCGAGGCCGGGCAGGAGGTCGCACAGGGTTGGGGTGTCCGCAGCCGCGCCGCGGCGCCGCGGGAAGCGGCGGCCGCGGCGGAGCGACGCTCATTTCTTCAGGTCGAACCGGTCGGCGTTCATCACCTTGTTCCAGGCGGCGACGAAGTCGCGTACGAACTTCTCGCGGGCGTCGCCGCTGGCGTACACCTCGGCGATCGCGCGCAGTTGCGAGTGCGAGCCGAACACCAGGTCGATGCGGGTGCCGGTCCACTTCGGCGCGCCGGTGGCGCGGTCGCGGCCTTCGAACGCGTCCTGGGCGTCGGAGGTCGGCGTCCACGCCGTGCCCATGTCGAGCAGGTTGACGAAGAAGTCGTTGCTCAGCGCGCCGACCTTGTCGGTGAACACGCCGTGGCGGCTGTCGCCGGCGTTGGCGCCGAGCACGCGCAGGCCGCCGACCAGCACGGTCATCTCCGGGGCGCTGAGTCCGAGCAGTTGCGCGCGATCCACCAGCAAGGCTTCGGCGGTCGGTTCATAGCGGCCTTGCTGATAGTTGCGGAAGCCGTCGGCGAGCGGTTCGAGCACGGCGAAGGAGTCGACGTCGGTCTGTTCGGCGCTGGCGTCCATGCGGCCCGGCGCGAACGGCACCTCGACCGCCACGCCGGCGTTGTTGGCGGCCTGTTCGACGCCGGCGGCGCCGCCGAGCACGATCAGGTCGGCCAGCGAGACTTTCTTGCCGCCGCCGGCGGAGGCGTTGAAGTCCGTCTGGATGCCTTCCAGCGTCGCCAGCACCTTGGCCAGTTGCGCGGGTTGGTTGACCTCCCAATCCTTCTGCGGCGCCAGCCGGATGCGCGCGCCGTTGGCGCCGCCGCGCTTGTCCGAGCCGCGGAAGGTCGAGGCCGAGGCCCAGGCGGTGGACACCAGTTCGGAAACGCTGAGGCCCGAGGCGAGAATCCTGGCCTTGAGCGCGGCGATGTCGCCGGCATCGATCAGCGCATGGTCGACGGCCGGGATCGGGTCCTGCCAGATCAGCTCCTCGGCCGGCACTTCCTTGCCGAGGTAGCGCACGCGTGGGCCCATGTCGCGGTGGGTGAGCTTGAACCAGGCGCGGGCGAAGGCGTCGGCGAACTGGTCGGGGTTTTCGAAGAAGCGGCGCGAGATCTTCTCGTAGGCCGGATCGAAGCGCAGCGACAGGTCGGTGGTGAGCATGGTCGGGGCCTGGCGCTTGTCGGGATCGTGCGCGTGCGGAATCTTGTTCGCCGCGGCGGGGTCCTTGGCGATCCACTGGTGCGCGCCGGCCGGGCTCTTGCTCAGCTCCCACTCGTAGCCGAACAGGTTGGCGAAGAACTCGTTGCTCCACTGCGTCGGCGTGCTGGTCCAGGTGACTTCCAGGCCGCTGGTGATGGCGTCGCCGGCCTTGCCGCTGTTGAAGCTGCTGGCCCAGCCCAGGCCCTGGTCGGCGAGGTCGGCGCCCTCGGGTTCGCGGCCGACGTGCGATTCGGGGCCGGCGCCGTGGGTCTTGCCGAAGCTGTGGCCGCCGGCGATCAGGGCGACGGTCTCCTCGTCGTCCATCGCCATGCGCGCGAAGGTCTCGCGGATGTCGCGCGCGGCGGCGATCGGGTCGGGATGGCCGTTGGGGCCCTGCGGGTTGACGTAGATCAGGCCCATCTGCACGGCGCCGAGCGGGTTCTCCAGCACCCGGTCGCCGGTGTAGCGCTTGTCGCCGAGCCAGGTGGTTTCCGCGCCCCAGTACACGCCTTCTTCCGGCTCCCACACGTCGGCGCGGCCGCCGGCGAAACCGAAGGTCTTGAAGCCCATCGATTCCAGCGCGACGTTGCCGGTGAGGACCAGCAGGTCGGCCCAGGAAATCCGGTTGCCGTACTTTTGCTTGATCGGCCACAGCAGGCGCCGCGCCTTGTCGAGGTTGCCGTTGTCGGGCCAGCTGTTGAGCGGGGCGAATCGCTGCTGGCCGGCGCCGGCGCCGCCGCGGCCGTCGAAGATGCGGTAGGTGCCGGCGCTATGCCAGGCCATGCGGATGAACAACGGGCCGTAATGGCCGAAGTCGGCCGGCCACCAATCCTGCGAATCGGTCATCAGCGCGTGCAGGTCTCGCTTCACCGCGTCGAGGTCGAGGCTGCGGAAGGCCGCGGCGTAGTCGAAGCCTTCGCCCATCGGGTCGGTCGCCGGCGCTTGCTGATGCAGGATCTTGAGGTTGAGCTGCTTGGGCCACCAGTCGCGGTTGGAGGTACCGCCGCCGGCAGCGTGGTTGAACGGGCATTTGTTTTCTTTCGACATGGGTGCGTGCCTTTGACGGTGGGTGCGGGCGGGTGGGCGGGGATGGAAGGTGCGGGCGCAACGCTGCGCCGGGCCGACGCGCGCGAGGTGCGCGCTCAGCGGAGCGGAGGAGGCGGGTGGGGCGAAACGGATCGGCGTGGGCGAGGCGCGCGCGCAGCGCTTGCGTTGCCGTGGGCGGCCGCGGGGGAAGGAGCGGTGGGATCGTCCGGCTGGCTCATCGCTGGCGTCGTGATCGCGGAGTGCCAAGCGACGATAGGCGGGGTCGGGCCCGAAGTGAAATTGATCCTTACGTAATATTCGATAGGGATCGACTATAGGAACGCCCGCCCGGCATCCGCTTCGCCGGCCGATCATGCGAGCCGGGCGATGGCGGCGGCGTGAGCGCGCGCGCGAATCGCGACGCACGGCGCGCATCGCGCGACTTGTTGCCGTGCAGCACGCTTTGTGCGGCCACGGCGCTGCCTACACTGCGGCCAGCGCCGGCCACGGTGGCCGGCGCCTGCGATCCAAAGTCCAAGGAGGCAAGACGATGAAGCGGATGCACATGGGATGGTTGGCCGCGGCGGCGCTGGTGTTCGGGATGGGGTTCGGCGCGTCGGCGTCGGCGTCCGATCCGGGTTGCTACAGCGCCTGCCAGGAACTGGCCAACGATTGCAGGGCCCAGGCCGGCGGCGGCAGCACCGCGCATTGCGGGCGCTTGTATCGGGAGTGTCTGGCTTCGTGCCAAGTGGAGTGAGGCAGGTGGAATGAACACCGGCGGTCGCGCGGGTTCGCCGCGAGCGCGACGCGGCGCGGTCGCGGTTTGCGCCGCTCCTACAGGGCAGGCCCCGCAGGAGCGGCGCGGCGGACGTTTCAGTCGCTCAGGCCCAACGCCTTGGCGACGCCGGCGCCGTAGGCCGGATCGGCCTTGCTGCAGTTGCCGATGTGGCGGCGCTTGATGAACTCCGGCGCATCGCCCATGGCGCGCGCGGTGTTGTCGAACAACACCTGCTGCTGGGCCGGGGTCATCAGCCGGAACAGATCGCCGGGTTGGCGGTAGTAATCGGCGTCGTCCTCGCGGAAGTTCCAGAAATCCGCGTCGCCGTTGATGCGCAGCGGCGGCTCGCGGTATTCGGGTTGTTCTTCCCACTGGCCGTAGCTGTTGGGCTGGTAGTGCAGCTCGCCGCCGTAGTTGCCGTCCACGCGCATGGCGCCGTCGCGGTGGTTGCTGTGCACCGGGCAGCGCGCGGCGTTGACCGGAATCTGGTGGTGGTTGACCCCGAGCCGGTAGCGCTGCGCGTCGGAATAGGCGAACAGGCGCGCCTGCAACATCTTGTCGGGCGAGTAGCTGATGCCCGGCACCAGGTTGTTCGGCGCGAACGCGCTCTGCTCGACGTCGGCGTAGAAATTATCGGGATTGCGGTTGAGCTCCATCTCGCCGACTTCGATCAGCGGGTAGTCCTTCTTCGGCCAGACCTTGGTCAGGTCGAAGGGATGGTAGGGCACCTTGTCGGCGTCGAGCTCGGGCATGACCTGGATGTAGACCTTCCACTTCGGGAAGTCGCCGCGCTCGATCGCCTCGAACAGGTCGCGCTGGTGGCTTTCGCGGTCGCGGCCGATCAGTTCGGAGGCCTCGGCGTCGGTCAGGTTCTTGATGCCCTGCTGGGTCTTGAGGTGGAACTTGACCCAGAAGCGCTCGTTGTCGGCGTTGATGAAGCTGTAGGTGTGCGAGCCGAACCCGTGCATGTGGCGATAGCTGGCCGGGATGCCGCGGTCGCTCATGACGATGGTGACCTGGTGCAACGCCTCGGGCAGGCTGGTCCAGAAGTCCCAGTTGTTGCGCGCGCTGCGCAGGTTGGTGCGCGGATCGCGCTTGACCGCCTTGTTGAGGTCGGGGAACTTGCGCGGATCGCGCACGAAGAACACCGGCGTGTTGTTGCCGACCAGATCCCAGTTGCCTTCCTCGGTATAGAACTTCAGCGCGAAGCCGCGGATGTCGCGTTCGGCGTCGGCCGCGCCGCGCTCGCCGGCGACGGTGGTGAAGCGGGCGAACATCGGCGTGCGCTTGCCGATGCCGTCGAAGATCTTGGCGCGGGTGTAGCGGCGGATGTCGCCGGTGACGGTGAACGCGCCGAACGCGCCGGAGCCCTTGGCGTGCATGCGACGCTCGGGAATGATCTCGCGGTTGAGGTTGGCGAGCTTCTCGATCAGCCACAGGTCCTGCATCAACAGCGGGCCGCGCGGGCCGGCGGTCATGCTGTTCTGGTTGTCGACCACCGGCGCGCCGAAGGCGGTGGTGAGCTTGCTGCGGGGCTTGGAATCGTCGGGCTGGCTCATGCTGGCTTCGTGCCTCGAGGAGCGGGAGGAGCTTCGACGATAGGCGGGTGGAGCGGGATTAGGAAATTGAATGTTTCGACTCGTTCGATAGGGCGGGGCTATTGCAGTCGCGATGGAATGCGATGTTGTGAGCGCGGTCGCAGGTTGCGTGAGGCCTGGGAAAAGAGCGTCGGGCCTGAAGGCCCTCCCACAACAGCGGTCGAGGCGTCCGGCTGCGGTTGTGGGAGGGCCTTCAGGCCCGACGCTTTCCTCCCAGCCGCGGCCTCGCTTCACCGCAGCCGCACACCAATCACTCCCCGCTCATCGCATCGAACTCGCCCGCCAGCACCCGATCCAGCCGCCCGCTGCGCCATCCACGCACGCCGTCGCGTACCAGCGGCGACGGCGACTGCCGATACCGCCGGGCGATGCGCCGCTCGCTTTCGCCGCCCGCGGACGCCGGCGCCGCCTGCGGCTGGCGCGTGCGGCCGGGCAGGTCGGGCGCGACCTGGACCAGCACCGTCAGGCGCTGGGTGCTGTCCTCGGCCTTGTCCTCGTACACGTGCAGGCCGGCTTCGGCTTCGAGCAGGTCGAACGCGCCGAAGCCGCTGACCGCGAGCCACGCGCTGCACCGCTCGCGGTCCTCGCGCAGCACCTGCACGCGCATGTTGCGGCGCTGCGCCCAGGCCTGGTACATCGCCAGCACGCGCTGCCACCACTGGCGCAGGTCCGGGTGCTGGCGCTGCTGCGCCGATTCGCTCAGGTCGATCTCCACCAGCGCGTCCTGCGGCCGGTCGCCGCGCAGCGCGTCCACCGCCAGGCCGAGCAGGAACAGCAACTGCGCCAGCGACTGCACGAAGCGGGCGTTGCCGCCGTCGCGGCCGAGCCGCTGCTGCAGGCGCAGGGCGGTGTCGAGCGCGCTTTCGATGCGGTCGCGGCGTTCGATCCGGTCGAGCGCGGCATGGCGTTCGGGCGACTCCCAGAAGCCGGCGGCGGCCATGCGCGCGTAGTCGGCCTCGCGTTCGCCGCGCCAGGGCGCGCCGAGCACGACGTCCTCCAGCGCCGCCAGCCGCGCGTCCAGGCGCGCGACCGCCTCGCTGCCGGCGGCCGGCGCGTAGACCAGGTCGCGCAGGTCGTCGGCCGCGGGCGCGGGCGCCTGGTCGGACGGTTGCGGCGCTTGCGCGGGCGGCGCCAGCGCGCCGGCGGCGGGGTTGGGATCGATGAACTCGACCTCGAGCTTGTCGCCGGCGCTGCGCACGAACAGGAACTGGTCGCCCTGCGGCGCGCGGTGCTCGACGATGCTGCGTGCCAGCGGCGCCAGCAGGTAGTGTTCGATCGCGCGCCGCAGCGGGCGCGCGCCCAGGTCCGGGGTGAAGCCGCGGTCGAGCAGGAACTCGATCGCCGAGGGTTCCCACTCGACCGCCCAATCGCGGTTGCGCAGGCCGCGCCGGGTCAGCACGCGGGCGAGTTCCTTGTGCAGGATCTCGCGCATCAGCGCGCGGTCGAGCGGGTTGAACAGCACCACCCGGTCGAGCCGGTTGATGAACTCGCGGCGGAAGGTCTCGAACAGCGCCTTCTCCACCGCGCTGCGCGAATAGCCGCCGCGCACCGAAGTGAAGCCCGGCCCGGCGCTGCGCGAAATGGTCGAGCCGACGTTGCTGGTCAGGATGATGATGCTGTGGCGGAAGTCGGCGGTGTGGCCGCTGCGGTCGCTCAGGCGGGCGTCGTCGAACACTTGCAGGAACAGGTCCCACACCTTCGGGTGCGCCTTCTCGAATTCGTCCAGCAGCACCACCGAGAACGGCTGCTCGCGGATGCGCGAAGTCAGCGAACGCACGCCGCCGGCGCCGCCTTCGTCGGCGGTCAGGCGCCAGGCCGAGTCCTCGGACTGGAACTCGCTCATGTCCAGGCGCAGCAGGCGCTCGTCGCTGCCGAACAGCAACTCGCCCAGGGCCTTGGCCAGTTCGGTCTTGCCGGTGCCGGTGGGGCCGGCGAACAGGAACACGCCGATCGGCCGGCCGTTGTCGGTGAGGCCGGCCTTGAGCATGGCGATGCGGTCGAGCAGCGCGTCCACCGCTTCGTCCTGGCCGAGCACGCGGCGCTGGAAGAACTCGCGCAGGCGTTGCAGGTCCAGGCTCTGGCGGTCGTCGATCACCTCCAGCGGCAGGCCGCTGCGCTGGGCGATGGCGGCGAGCAGGCGCTCGCCGTCGAGCGGCAGCGCCGGCGGCTCCTGCGCGCCCGCGGCCTGCAGTGCGTCGCCGAGCAGGCGCAGCAGGCGGCCGGGTTCGTGCTGTTCGGGAAAATACTGCGCGGCCATGCGCGCGGCTTCGGCCAGGGTGCGCGGGTCGGCGACGTCACGGCCGAGGCGCTCGCTTTCGATCCGCGCCCATTGCGCGGCGACCTCGGCCAGCGCGGCCGGCTCCAGCGGCGCCAGGTTCAGCAGCTCGAAGTGATGCTTGATCACCGGCCGCGCGACCAGCAACTGGGCCAACTGGCGCGGGGTGATCTCGCCGATCACGCTCAGCCGGCCGCGCTCGATCGCCGGCAGCACCAGGTCGAGCAGGCCGCGCGGGTCGCGCGCGTGCGAGCCCTTGGCGAGCAGGTCGAAGAACTCCGGCGCGCGCCACAGCGCGCGCGGGCGGTCGAGCACGGCCAGCATCTCGCGCACGCGCTCTTCCAGCTCGCCGATGTAGCTCTGGCCGGACAGGATTTCCGCCGCGCTGGCCTCGAACACCAGCCAGCCTTCGGCCTGCAGGCGCTGCGCCAGCAGGTCGATCAGCACGGTCTTGCCGACGCCGTGTTCGCCGGTCACCAGCACCGAGGCGGCGGCGTCGCCGGTCAGCAGTTCGTGCAGGCGTTCGAGCTGCTGTTCCAGCGCGGGATGGGCCACGCGCACGCCCGGCTTGGGCGCGGCGTCGACGCGGCCGAACGCGCCGAGCACGCGGGTCTCGCGGCGGCGGCCGACGGCGCGCTCGGCCTGTTCGATCAGCGGTTGCAGCATCGGCGAGTCGAAGCGCTTGAGCGTGTCGCGCAGCTGGCCGGCGGGGTTTTCCTCGAGATCGTCCAACGCCGGCGCGGCCGGCGCCGGGCCGAACTGTTCGGCCCAGTGCAGGTAATCGCGCAGGTGCTGGCGCACCGGCGCGAACTCCCACCACCACGGCTGGGCGTGGCGCAGCAGCCGCGGCAGCGCGGCGGCGTCGGCGCGGGTGCGCAGGTGTTCGATCAGGAAATGCAGCGGATAGCCGCCGAAGCTGGCGGCTTGGTCGAGCACCGGTTCGAGCGCGACGTCGGGGCGCTGCGGCAGCGCCTTGGTCACCATCGATTGCAGCACGTAGCCCGAGCCGGTGAGGTGGCGGATCAGTTCGTCGGCGCCGAACGCGGCCTGGTCGGCGAGCAGTTCGGCGCCCTGGTGGAATTCGGGCAGCGCGAGCAGGTCCTGCGGGCGCTGGATGCGTTCGTCGACCGCGTCGATGCGGCGGACTAGGGCGAACAGGCGCTCCTGCGGGGTTTCCTCGGCTTGCGGCGCTGCATCGGCATCGGCATCGGCGCCAGCGCGCGGCGCGGCGTCGTCCTGGCGGGTGTCGTCGTCGCCGCGGCCGGTCGCGTGCGCGACGACGGGCGGCGCCGCCGGCGCGGCGGGGCGATAAAGGCGGGCGAGGATCAGGCCGGCGACGATGCCGACCAGGAATAGCAGGGCTTCCACAGGCGCTCCGGTGTCCGTTCCGGGCGACAGTTTAGCGGCTGGGGTGTGTGGCTCGCGGCGGGGTTGCGGCGGTCACAGATTGCGCGGTGGCTGGGACGGGAGCATCGCGGCTGAAGCCCCTCCCACAACAGCGATGCGCGGGTGTGGGCAGGGCGATGCGCTCGTTGTTGTGGGAGGGCCTTCAGGCCCGATGCTTTTTTGTCCGATCGTCGCGATCCGACCGAAAGGCATCGGGCCTGAAGACCCTCCCACTGCAGTGTTCAGGCCAGCGCCTTGATCCGGTACAACGCCTCCAGCGCCTGCTTCGGCGTCAACTCGTCCGGATCGACCTCGGCCAGCGCGTCCAGCGCGGCCGACGACGGCGCGGCGAACAGGCCGAACTGCTGCGGCGCATCCAGCGCGGCCTTGGCGAACGACGGCTTCGGCGTCTCGCGGCCTTGGTTTTCCAGTTCGATCAGACGACCGCGCGCCTGCTTGACCACCGACTTCGGAAGCCCCGCCAGCGCCGCCACCTGCAAGCCGAAGCTGCGGTCGGCCGGGCCGTCCTTGACCGCGTGCATGAACACCAGTTGCTCGCCGTGCTCGACCGCGTCCAGATGCACGTTGGCGATGCCGTTGCCGGGTTCGGCCAGGGCGGTGAGTTCGAAGTAGTGGGTCGCGAACAAGGTGTAGGCGCGGTTGTGGTGGGCCAGGTGGCGCGCGCAGGCCTCGGCCAGGGCCAGGCCGTCGTAGGTCGAGGTGCCGCGGCCGATCTCGTCCATCAGCACCAGCGAGCGGTCGCTGGCGTGGTGCAGGATGTAGCTGGTCTCGCTCATCTCGACCATGAAGGTCGACTGGCCGCGGGCGAGGTCGTCGCCGGCGCCGATGCGGGTGAGGATGCGGTCGACCGGGCCGATGACCGCGCGCGAGGCCGGCACGAAGCTGCCGATGTGCGCGAGCAGCACGATCAGCGCGTTCTGGCGCATGTAGGTCGACTTGCCGCCCATGTTCGGGCCGGTGATGACCAGCATGCGGCGGCCGTTGCTGTCGTCGAGCACCAGGTCGTTGGGCTCGAACGGATCGTTGCGCACCGCCTCGACCACCGGATGGCGGCCGCGCAGGATGCACAGGCCCGGCGCGTCGGTCAGTTCCGGCTGCGACCAGTCCAGGCTGGCGGCGCGTTCGGCGAAGCCGCACAGCACGTCGAGTTCCGACAGCGCCGCGGCGCAGCGCTTGAGCGGTTCCAGGCGTTCGTTGAGCGCGTCGAGCAGTTGTTCGTACAGCAGCCGCTCGCGCGCCAGCGCGCGTTCGCGCGCCGACAGCACCTTGTCCTCGAACTGCTTGAGCTCTTCGGTGATGTAGCGCTCGGCGTTGCTGAGGGTCTGGCGGCGGGTGTAGTGGGTCGGCGCCTTGTCGGCCTGGGCCTTGCTGACTTCCAGGTAGTAGCCGTGGACGCGGTTGTAGCCGACCTTGAGCGTGGGGATGCCGCTGGCGATGCGCTCGCGCGCTTCCAGGTCGACCAGGAACTGGTCGGCGTTCGTCGACAGCGTGCGCAGCTCGTCGAGCTCGGCGTCGTAGCCGGGCGCGAACACGCCGCCGTCGCGCGCCAGCACCGGCGGCTGCGGCACGATCGCTTCGGCCAGCAGGTGCGCGTGGGCGTCGTGCTCGCCGAGTTCGTCGGCCAGCGCGGTGAGCCGCGGCGCGTCGAGCGGGCGCAGCAGGCCGCGCACGTCCGGCAGCAGGCCCAGGCCGTCGCGCAACGTCGACAGGTCGCGCGGGCGCGCGCTGCGCAGGGCGATGCGCGAGAGGATGCGCTCCAGGTCGCCGAGCGCGCGGAAGCGTTCGCGCACGTCGTCGCCGGCGCGGCTTTCGATCAGCGTGCCGACGGATTGATGGCGGTGGCGCAGCGCGGCGCGGTCGCGCAGCGGCCGGTGCAGCCAGCGCCGCAGCAGGCGCCCGCCCATCGGCGTGACCGTGCTGTCGAGCACGCCGAGCAGGGTGGTGCGGCTGTCGCCGTCGATGCGGCTGTCCAGTTCCAGGTGGCGGCGGGTAGCGGCGTTCATGGCGATGGCGCCGTCGCCGGATTCCACCGCGATCGAAGTCAGGTGCGGCAGGCGCTGCTTCTGGGTTTCCTCGACATAGCCCAGCAGCGCAGCCGCCGCAGCGACCGCCAGCGGCTTGTCTTCCAGGCCGAAACCGGACAAGTCGTGCAGGCCGAAGAAGCGCAGCAACTGGCGGCGGCCGCTGTCGACGTCGAACAGCCACGGCGCGCGCCGGCGCACGCCGTTGCGCTGCGCCACGAACGGCGCCCAGCCGTCTTCGTCGGGCATCAGCGTTTCGGCCGGCTCCAGCCGCGCCAGTTCGGCTTCCAGCGCGTCTTCGGTGGCCACTTCGTTGACCAGGAAACGGCCCGCGGCCAGATCGGCCCAGGCCAGGCCCCAGCCGTTCTTGCCGCGCGAGACCGCCAGCAGCAAGGTGTCGCGGCGCTCGTTGAGCAGCGCCTCGTCGGTGACCGTGCCGGGGGTGATGATGCGCACCACCTTGCGTTCGACGATGCCCTTGGCCAGCGCCGGATCGCCGATCTGCTCGCAGATCGCCACCGACTCGCCCAGCGCCACCAACCGCGCCAGATAGCCCTCGGCGGCGTGGTGCGGCACGCCGGCCATCGGGATCGGCTGGCCGGCCGAAGCGCCGCGCTGGGTCAGGGTGATGTCGAGCAGGCGCGCGGCCTTGCGCGCGTCGTCGTAGAACAGTTCGTAGAAATCGCCCATGCGGAAGAACAGCAGCACGTCGGGGTGCTCGCTCTTGGCGGCGAAGTACTGCTTCATCAGGGGGGTGTGTTCTTCGGCGCCCTTGCTGGCGCTGGATTTCTGGGTTTTCTGCATTTGATTCAACGATTTAGATGATTTCGGCGCAGCGAATTGCCGACCAGTATGGACAATCGCGGCCGTCCAGACACGCCCGGCCCGCTGCGGCGCCGGCGTTGCGGCCGCCGCGCCGGGTTTGAGTCGGCGGCGCCAGGGCCCGCGCCGCGCGGAGTGGGGCGCGCATGGCGCGGCGTATGCGCCATCCTCGCGCCGCGGCAACGTCGCGGACTTTAATAACTTCTAAATCCGCCACACTAGGCTGCCGCGATCGCTGCGACGCCGGCGGCGCCTGCCTCGCCGGTCCGCGCGCGGCCCATTCCATGCCTCTGACGAAGCCCCGATGCCCTCAACAATCCGCTGGTTCGCCCTGATCGCTGTGTGTGCGGGTTTGTCGGGCTGCGGGGGCAAACCGGACGCGGCGGCCGCCGATGCCGCCGGCGGCGGCGCCGATGCGTCGGCGCTGGCGGTCTCGCTGAGCCAGGCGCGGCTGCAGCCGGTGCAGCGCTCGGTCAGCGTGTCCGGCCCGGTGTCGGCCTACGAGGAGATGCTGCTGGGCGTGGAGCTCAGCGGCCAGCGGGTGACCGCGCTGCATGTCGATGTCGGCCAGTCGGTGCGCCGCGGCCAGGTGTTGCTGGAACTGGATCGCCGCACGCTGGACAGCGAGCTCGCCCAGGCGCAGGCCAGCCTGAAACAGGCCCAGGCCTCGCTGACGCTGGCGCAGGTGAACTACGACCGCGGCGCCAAGCTCGCCGCCACCCAGCTGATCAGCGCCAGCAGCCTGGACGAGCTGCGCGCGACCCGGGTGCAGGCCGAGGCGCAGGTCGCCACCGCCCGCGCCAGCCGCGATGCGGCCGGCTTGCGCCGCGATTTCGCCGAACTGCGCGCGCCCGCCGACGGCGTGGTGTCCAAGCGCCTGGTGCAGCCGGGCCAGGTGGTTTCGGCCGGCGCCGAGCTGCTGCGGCTGATCCGCGACGGCCGGCTGGAATGGCGCGCCGAACTGTCCGAGGCGCAGTTGGCCGACGTCGGCGTCGGCGACCCGGTGGAACTGGCGTACGGCGCCCAGTCCGTCGCCGGCCGCATCCGCGCGGTCAGCCCCGGCGTCGATGCGCAGACCCGGACCGGCACCGTCTACGCCGACCTGCCGCAGCCCGGCCCGCTCAAGCCCGGGGTCTTCGTCGAGGGCCGCATCGTCACCGGCGACGGCCAGGCGCTGATGGTGCCCAGCGCCGCGGTGGTGCAGCGCGACGGCCACAGCTATGTGTTCACGATGAAGGACGCGCACTCGGTGCAGCGCCGGCGGGTCGGCACCGGCCAGACCGCGCGCGGCGGCATCGAGATCGTCGACGGGCTCAAGCCGGGCGAGCGCGTGGTCAGCGGCGGCGCCGGTTTCCTCGGCGACGGCGACCGCGTGCGGGTGGTGCCGGCGGCCGCGGAGCGCGCGCCGTGAATTTCTCCGCCTGGGCGATCCGCCGGCCGCTGCCGGCGATGATGGTGTTCTTCGTGCTCTGCGTCGCCGGACTGTGGGGCTTCCACCAGTTGCCGGTGGCGCGCTTTCCGGACATCGCGTTCCCGATGACCACGGTCACGGTGACCCAGCCGGGCGCCTCGCCGAGCCAGCTGGAGGCCGAGGTCACCCGCAAGATCGAGGACTCGGTGGCCACCGTCACCAACGTCAAGCGGGTGATGTCGACGGTCAGCGAGGGCGTGAGCACCACCCAGATCGAGTTCCAGCTCGAAGCCGACCTGGCCACCGCGCTGGACGACACCCGCGACGCGGTCACCCGCATCCGCACCGACCTGCCGCAGGACATCCAGGAACCGGTGATCTCCAAGGTCGAGATCGGCGGCTCGCTGATGACCTACGCGTTGGTGGCGCCGCAGATGAGCGCGGACGAGGCCAGCTGGTTCGTCGACCGCGAAGTCGCCCGCGCCATGTACGGCGTGCCCGGCGTGGCCCGGGTCGCCCGGGTCGGCGGCGTGGATCGGCAGGTGCGGGTGGACATGGACCCCAACGCCTTGCTCGCCTACGGCGTCACCGCCGGCGCGGTGTCGCGGCAGCTGGCCGCGATCCAGGTCGAGCGCGCCGGCGGCAAGGCCGAGCTGGACGGCGCGCAGCAGACCATCCGCACCCTGGGCACGGTCGCCGATGCCAAGGCGCTGCGCGATTACTCGATCAGCCTGCCCGACGGGCGCGCGGTGCGGCTGTCCACGCTGGCGCGGGTCAGCGACGCCGCCGCCGACCCCAGCGAAGCGGCGTTGCTGGACGGCCGCGACGTGGTCGCCTTCTCGATGTCGCGCACGCGCGGCTCCAGCGAGGTCAAGGTCGAAGCCGGCGTGCACGCGGCGCTGGACCGGCTCAAGGCCGGCCATCCCGGCATCGATTTCCGCCTGGTCACCACCGCCATCGACGAGACCCACCGCTCCTACGATTCGTCGATGACCATGCTGTGGGAGGGCGCGCTGCTGGCGCTGCTGGTGGTGTTCGCGTTCCTGCGCAACTGGCGCGCGACCTGGGTGTCGGCGCTGGCGCTGCCGCTGTCGATCATCCCGACCTTCGCGGTGATGTACTGGTTCGGCTTCACCTTGAACCTGATCACCCTGCTGGCGTTGTCGGTGGTGGTCGGCATCCTGGTCGACGACGCCATCGTCGAGATCGAGAACATCGTGCGCCACCTGCGCATGGGCAAGCCGCCGCTGGAGGCCGCGCGCGAGGCCGCGGGCGAGATCGGCAACGCGGTGATCGCGACCTCGCTGACCCTGGCGGCGGTGTTCGTGCCGGTGGCGTTCATGCCCGGCATCGCCGGCAAGTTCTTCCGCGAGTTCGGCTGGACCGCGGCGACCGCGGTGCTGTTCTCGCTGCTGGTCGCGCGCCTGCTCACCCCGATGATGGCGGCCTACCTGCTCAAGCCGCACGGCGAGGAGGCCGGCGACACCCGGCTGATGCGCTGGTACCTGGGCTGGGTCGATGCCGCGCTGCGCCATCGCGCGCGCACGCTGTGGATCGCCACCGCGCTGTTCGTCGCCTCGCTGGCGCTGGTGCCGCTGATCCCGGCCACCTTCATTCCGCAGTCGGATCTGGGCCGCAGCAACCTGAGCCTGGAACTGCCGCCGGGCACGCGCCTGGAGGAAACCCGCGCGGTCGCCGAGCGCGCGCGCGCGCTGCTCAAGGACATGCCCGAGCTCAAGCAGGTCTATACCGCGATCGGCAGCGTGCTGGACCTGGGCGATCCCTCGACCACCGGCGTGCCGGACGTGCGCAAGGCCACCTTGGTGCTGGACTGGGGCTTGGCCGACGGCCGCGAGCGCGACCAGCGCGCGCTCGAGCGCGACGCCCGCGCGCGCCTGGCCGACCTGGCCGGGGTGCGGGTGAGCTATGTCAGTTCCGAGCCCGGCAACCTGCTGCAACTGGTGCTGTCCGGCGACGATCCGCAGCGGCTGCAGGACGCCTCGATCGCGCTGGAGCGCGATCTGCGCGCGATCCCGGGGCTGGGCAGCGTGACCTCGTCGGCGTCGCTGCTGCGGCCTGAAATCCAGATCGTGCCCAATCCGGCCCGCGCCGCCGACCTGGGCGTGGCGACCGCCGACATCGCCGAGGCCGCGCGCATCGCCACCGCCGGCGACTACGAACAGCGCCTGGCCAAGCTCAACCTGCCGGACCGGCAGATTCCGATCCGGGTCGGCTTCGCCGAGGCGACGCTGGCGAATCCGGCCTTGATCGGCCAGCTGCGCGTGCCCGGCCGCAACGGCCCGGTGCCGCTGGCGGCGGTCGCCGAGATCCGCATGGGCAGCGGCCCTTCGCAGATTTCGCGCTACCAGCGCCAGCGCAACGTGACCCTGACCGCCGAACTCAACGGCCGCCCGCTGGGCGAGGTCATGGAGACGGTGCAGGGGCTGCCGGGCGTCAAGCAACTGCCGCCGGGCGTGAGCTTCCTCAACACCGGCGACGCCGAGGTCTTCGTCGAACTGTTCGTCGGCTTCCTGCTGGCGATGGCGGCGGGGCTGGCGTGCATCTACATGGTGCTGCTGCTGTTGTTCAACCACGCGCTGATGCCGCTGACCATCCTCACCGCGGTGCCGCTGTGCGCCGGCGGCGCGTTCGGCGCGCTGCTGCTGACCCAGAACATGCTGTCGCTGCCGGCCCTGATCGGCCTGCTGATGCTGATCGGCATCGCCACCAAGAACTCGATCCTGCTGGTGGACTACGCGGTGATCGCCGAAGACGAGCACGGCATGACCCAGCACGATGCGCTGATCGACGCCTGCCGCAAGCGCGCCCAGCCGATCGTCATGACGACGCTGGCGATGGGCGCGGGCATGATGCCGATCGCGCTGGGGTTCTCCGGCGACTCCAGCTTCCGCGCGCCGATGGCGATCGCGGTGATCGGCGGCCTGATCACCTCGACCCTGCTCAGCCTGATCGTGATTCCGGCGGCCTTCACCGTCATCGACGACCTCGGCGAATGGCTGACCCGCAAGTTCCGCCACCGCTCCTCGCACCCGGCGCCGCCGGCGGCGTCGGGCTGAGCGCGGCGCGGACTCAGCGGGGCGGGCGTGCGAGCGCGGCGGCGAGCCGGGCCCGCGCGCGCGCGAGTTCGCCGGCCAGGGCTTGATAGCCCGACGCGCCGGCGGACATCTCGCCCAGCACCGCCGCGACCGCTTCGGCGGCGGCGACCGCTTCGCGACAGGCGTCGGCATCGGCCGTCTGCGCGCATGCGCAGGGCAGGGGCCGCAGGCGCGGCCAGCGTTCGCGGTACGCGGCGGCGACGCGCATGAGTTCGTCGTAGCCGGGCTTCACCGCGGCGCGGTCGTCGAAGTGCAGGGCGGCGTCGATGGCGTCCGCGCGCGCGTCCAACTCGGCCAGGAAACGGGCCAGATATTGGGCCAGGTACTCGGCCCGTTCCTCGCACGTTCGTTCGCAGTCCGCCGCTGCGCGTGCGGGCGCTCGTTCGTCGGTCATCTGGCGGCGCCTGTCGCTGCGGGAGTGCGGCCGTCAGCTTGGCGCCGCGCGGCCCGCGCGGCAATCGGCGCGCGCCGGCGCCGCCGCGGCGGACGCAGGCGCCGCGCCGCGGCGGAGCGCGCCAGGATCAGGCGTTGCGCGGATCGAGTTGGCTGATCGCCGCCAGCGACAGCCCCTGGGTCGGCCCCGGCGGCTGCGCCTGCGACATCGGCACGCCCTCGCAACGCGATTCGGCGGCGCGCTCGGCGGCGTCCTGGGCGGCCTGGGCCGAGCGGCCGGCGGCCGCGGCCGCATTGCCGGCTTCCTCGTGCGCGCTCAACTGGGCGTCGCTGGCGATCATCCCGCCGATCGCATCGTCGACCGCCTGCGCGGCGTCCGCGGCGGCCTTGGCGGCCTGTTGCGCGGTCTCGGCGGCCTGCTTGGCGGCGGCCGGATCGTTGCAGGCCCGCGCCGCGGCGGCGGCCGCGTCGGCGGCTTTCTGCGCCGCGGCGGTGGCGTCCTGCGCCAGCGCGCCGACCTGCGCCTGGCTGGCGGCGTTGGCGTTGCTGGCGGCGTCGGAATCGCCGACGCCGGAGGCGCCGGAAAAAGAATCGGCCATGGGTACGCTCGTTGTGGTCCGTTCGGACAGGGGGATGGCGCGCGGGGCCGGCGCCGCAGTCCGAACCTAATCCCGGCCGGCGCGCGGCGGCACTGGGGATGGCCCTAGATCGTCTTGCGCAACGCGGCGGGTCGCGCGCCCGGCGGTCGCGGCGCCGCCGGCGTCATCGCGCCAGGCCGTTGAGCGCCGCGAACGGATCGTCGCCCGGATCGCTGTTCCAGCGGTACTCGGCGCCGTTCGCCACCCGCGTCGCGGTATCGCCGCCGAACAGCTTGGCGATCAGCGCCAGCGACATGTCCATTCCGGCCGAGATTCCCGAGGAGGTGAAATATTTTCCGTCCTCGACCCAACGCGCGCGCTCGATCCAATCGACCTTGGGCCCCTGCGCGGTGGCCCAGGCGAAGGCGCGTTTGTTGGTGGTGGCCTTGGCGCCGTCGAGCAGGCCGGTACGGGCCAGGATCGCCGCGCCGGTGCAGATGCTGGCGACATGCGGCGTCTTCAGCGCCAGCGCCTTGACCGCTTCGACCAGCGCGGCGTTGTCGACTTCGCGGCGCGTGCCCATTCCGCCGGGAACCAGCAGCACGCCCAGGTCGGGCGCGTCGGCAAACGCGTGGTCGACCGCGACCGCCGGCCCCGCGCTGCTCGCGACCAGGCCGGTCTTCTGCGCGATGACCACGATCCGCAGCCGATCGCGCAGGGCGCCGAACATTTCCAGCGGGCCGAACACGTCGAGCAACTGGAAGCCGTCGAAGACGACCATGCCGACCCGCATGAGATCCTCGCCCGCGCCGGTTGCGACGTTTGCGCCGCCTGCTGGCCGCGCGGCGCCCGTCGTCAACGCGACCGCCGAGGCGGCCAGGCCCAGGTGGAGCAGGGCCGCCCGCCGCGAGCGCCCGTTGAGGTCCATGCCGCCAGTGAGGTCGTTCATCGCATCGCTCCAGTCCGGCTTGCGACTGTAGAGACGCGGCGGCGCGGGCCGGATGCGGCAGAACGCCACAGACCGCGCGCGCCTGCGCGCGGCGCGCGCGTCTTCAGAACAGGCCCAGCAGCGAGCGGGTCAGCGGGTTGGCCGGGTCCGACAGCAACTTGGCGGTCAGCAGCAGCGACATGACCAGCAGCAGCGGGCGGATCGCCCGCGCGCCGACGCGCAAGGCCAGGTGCGCGCCGAGTTGGCCGCCGAGCACGCTCGACAGCGCCATCAACAGGCCCAGGGTCCACAGCACCTGGCCGCCGACGATCAGGGCGAGCAGCGCGGCGACGTTGCTGGAGAGGTTGAGGAACTTGGTGTGCGCGGTGGCCGAGACCAACCCCATGCCGAACAAGGCGACCAGCGCGGTGGTCAGGAACGCGCCGGTGCCGGGGCCGAAGAAGCCGTCGTAGAAGCCGATCGCGGCGACCAGGCCGATCAGCGCCGCGGGGCCGAGGCGGCTGTGGCGGTCTTCCTCCGAGGCTTTGGGCGCGAGCGCGAAATAGACCACCATCGCGATCAGCAGCACCGGGATCAGCCCGGTTAGGAAAGCCGGGGACACGCGTTGCAGGGCCAAGGCGCCCAGCGCGGAGCCCGCGAACGCGGCGAGCGCGGGCTTGCGGAAGCGGCGGAAATCGATCCTGCCCTTGCGCGCGAACGCATACACGGCGCTGGCGGTGCCGAAACTGCTCTGCAGTTTGTTGGTGGCGATCGCGGCGACCGGTGGAATGCCCGCGGCCATCAGCGCCGGGATCGTCAGCAGTCCGCCGCCGCCGGCGAGCGCGTCGATCACGCCCGCCACGAACGCCACCGCCATGAGCAGCGCAATCACTTCGATGCCGAATTCCATACTTGACCTGAAAGCGTGTACAGCGGCGTCGGAGTCGATGCGGCCTTATGCGCCGATTATGAAGCAAACCGCACCGCCCACTGCGCCGCCGGCGGGCGCGGCGCGAACAGGCCGCGCCGATCCGATGCGGGATCCGGCGGTGGCGGGGCGGCGCCGCGTTCTCGCCCGGACAGCCTCGCACCGGGGGCATGCGTCAAGGCCGCCGCGGCGGTTCGCGCAGCCGGCCGACCGGTCCGCTGCCTGCATCGCCGCGGCGGGCCGCGATGCTCGCCCGGCGCCTCGACTTGCGTGCGCGCTGCGGCGTGCGCGCCATCGCGATCGCGAAAACGTGATGCAGCCCGGTGTGGCTGTTGCAGCGCACATTGCGCCGGCTCGAAACCGTACGCTAGCGTCCGGGGGGCGATGACAGGGGCGGCGCAGCGGCATCGCAGGCGGCCCGTCGTTGAGGCCCGTCGCAGATCGGCCACGGCGGCGCCGGCCCCGGCCGGGTTGTCATGAGTCGGACTTGTCGTGAAGCGAGCCTGCGCACGGGGCTCGCGCTGTATCGCCCGTATCGCCCAGCTTCTGCCTTCCGCACTTTCTCATCGGACGCCCGCGGGCGTCCGCCGCGCACATCATCTCGAAGGGGAATTAAGGATGAAGACTCTGTTCCGCAACAACGCGGGGCGGTTGCTCCCGGCTGCGGCCCTGTTCGCGCTCTGCGCACCGGCCATGGCCAGCACCTTGAACCAGAACGTGTCGTGGACCATCGACCGGGCCGGCACCAGCACCGTCTACCGCACCGTCGCCTACGGCGATTCGATCTTCGCCGGCTACAACGGTTCGATCAGCAACGCGGCCAAGTACTCGGCGCCGACGGTCGACGCCGAATATCTGTCCGCGCGCTGGAACGCCGACATCGAGAACGTCCGCCGGGCCAAGTCCGGCGCGGTGGCGCGCGATGTCTACGAGAACAAGATCGTGGCCGAGCGCTCCTACATGCAGGCCGCCTCGACCCGCGCGGTGAGCTTCGAGATGTGCGGCAACGACGGCCTGCAGGCGCGCACCGCGTTCAAGGAACAGACCGGTACCTGCAACTACGCCGTGCTGGATTCGGCGGTGAACTCGTGCAAGACCTACGTGGCCGCGGCGATGGACTACATCAACGCCAACGCCCACGCCAACGTCAAGCTCAAGGTCGTGTCCAACCTGTACTACCCCGGCTACGCCGCCGACAACGTGCAGAGCTCCTGCCGCGACGCCGCCACCGGCCAGACCGTGAGCCTGCGCGACAAGTTCCTGCCGGCGATCGCCAAGATGAACTACTGGACGTGCGAGTACGCGCGCCAGAAGGGCTTCAAGTGCGCCGACAGCTTCGCCCAGTACATGGGCGCGGACTACGACAGCAACGGCGACGGCCAGATCGATGCCGACGCGCTGCGCTACGTGGCCGGCGAGACCGAGGCCAGCTACGTCAACCGCACCTCGGTGACCCTGCGCGCGACCTTGCGCGACGCCAACACCAAGTTCGTCTCGTCGTCGAGCTCCTACGACTACATCCAGTCCGACGACACCCACCCGACCTACACCGGCGGCACGGTCTCGGCCGGCCTGTGGGGCGGCACCACCGGCAGCGGCGCGTCGCGTTATCCGACCATCAACAGCGGCCGCAACCCGATCTGGAACCAGTACGGCCACGAGCGCATGGGCTGGGCCTTGTCGGTGTACCAGCCGGCGAGCCCGTGAACCGCGCGCACGCCCAGGGCATCGCGCCATGACCGAGCGCAATCGCGCGCAGGCTTCGCCGTCGCGTGCGGACGGCGCGGGCCTGCGCGTGATCGCGAAACCGGTAAAGGCGCGCGATGGACGGCGATGGGGCGCGGCCTGCGTGGCCGTCGCCGTCGCCGGCGCGCTGGCCGGCTGGTGGCTGTGGCCCGCGCGCGGCGCCAACGCCGGCGGCATGCCGCCGGCGCGCGCGCAACACGATGAAGCGGCCGCGCGCGTGGGCGGTTCGCCGCCCGCGGCCGACGCCGCACCGCGACCGGAACCGCCGGCGATGCCGAGCAACGATCCCGACGACCTCGCCGCGTATTTCCGCCCCGGCGATCCGGAGCCCACCGGCGCGCAGGTCATCGAAGCCTTGAACCAGGCCGGCGTGCGCACCGGCATCGGCGCGTTCAATCCGCCCGGCACCAGCCCGCCGCTGGCCGGGCTGGCGGTGCCCGACGGTTACGAACTGCCGACCGGCTACGTGCGCCATCACCAGGTGACCGACGAAGGCGTGCCGATCGAACCGGTGCTGATGTTCGCGCCGGGCTTCGTCCTGCGCGACGCGCGCGGGCAGCCGATCGCGATGCCGCAAGACCGGATCGTGCCGCCGGAACTGGCGCCGCCGGGCATGCCGCAGCGCAAGATCGAGATTCCCCGCCACTGACCCCGCGACACGGAGCGTTCGATTTGGTCCAGGAGCGGTCGTCCTTGTCCCGCTGGCGCGGTCTGGCCGGCATTCTCGCCACTGCGGTCCTGCTCGGCCTGTACGCCCGCGGCGGCCTCGCCTGGGGCCTGGGGTTCGTCGCGCTGGTGCCGTGGTTGCTGGCGCTCGGGCGCGGCGCGAGCCTGCGCGGCGCGCTGGCGAGCGGCGCGCTGATGAGCGTCGCCTTCGTCGCCGCGGTGTTCTATTGGTTCGGCGCGGCGATCGGCGCCTACCTCGGCGTGGGCGCCGGCGCGGCGACCGCGGCGCTGCTGGCGCTGGCGCCGCTGATGCAACCGCAATGGCTGGCCTTCGCGCTGGCGCGGCAGTGGGCGGGACGACGTTATGGCCCGGCGCTGCGCGCGCTGGCGGCGACGTCGGCGTGGTTGGCTTGCGAGTGGCTGGTGCCGAAGTTGCTCGGCGACACCCTCGGCCACGGCCTGTATCCGTCGGCGGCGTTGCGCCAGGTCGCCGACCTCGGCGGCGCGGCGGGTCTGACGGCGCTGCTGCTGCTGGTCAACGAGGCGTTCGCGACGGCGCTCGAACGGCGCCGGCAGGGCCTGCGCGCGCTGGCGCGGCCGCTGACGGCCGCGGCGCTGATCGTGGCGTGCATGGGCGGCTACGGCATGGTCCGGCGCGCGTCGCTGCTGGCGCCGCCGGTGGAAGCGCCCTCGCTGCGCGTGGCGATGGTCCAGGCCAGCATCGTCGACTACGAACGCCTGCGCGCGCGGATCGGCGCGCAGGCCGTGGTGCGCAAGGTGCTCGACGCGCACTACGCGCTGTCGGCCTCGGCGATCAACGACCACGGCGCCGACGTGCTGCTGTGGTCGGAAACCGTCTATCCCACCAGCTTCGGCCATCCGCGCAGCCAGGCCGGCGCCGAATTCGACCGCGAACTGCAGGGCTTCGTCGATCACGCCGGCGTGCCGCTGGTGTTCGGCACCTACGACCGCGACGCGCTGGGCGAATACAACGCGGCCGCGTTCCTGGAGCCGGGCAAGGGCCTGCTCGGCATGTACCGCAAGACCTATCCGTTCCTGCTGACCGAATACGTGCCGGCGTGGCTCGACGGCCCGCGGTTGCGCAGCGCGCTGCCGTGGACCGGCGGCTGGCGTGCGGGCGACGGCGCGCGGGTGCTGCCGCTGCGCAGCGCCGACGGGCGCGAGGTCCAGGTGGTGCCGCTGATCTGCCTGGACGACGTGCATCCCGGCCTGGCCATCGACGGCGCCCGGCTCGGCGCGCAGGCGATCGTCGGCATGTCCAACGATTCGTGGTTCACCGATTACCCGGTCGGCGCGCGCCTGCACCTGACGGTCGCGGCGTTCCGCAGCATCGAGACCGGGCTGCCGCAGGTGCGCGTCACCAGCAACGGGCTCAGCGCGATCATCGACGAGACCGGCGAGGTGCTGGCGCACACCGCGACCGGCGACCAGGCGGTGCTGACCGCGACCATCGGCGCGCGCGACCCGGCGCCGACGCTGATGGTGCGCTGGGGCGATTGGGTCGGGCGCGCGGGCGCGGCGTTCCTGCTCGCGCTGGCGGCGCTGGCGGCCTGGCAGTCGGCGCGCCGCCGCGCCGACGCGGCGCCGGCGCGGGTCGAGACGGCGGTCGAGGTCGTGGTGCTGACGCCGCCGTGGCGCGCGCTGGCCGGCGCGATGCGGCTGTGCGCGGGCCTCGGCCTGGCGTTGCTGGCCTACGACATGCTGACCCGCATCGGCTTGCAGATTCAGTCGCTGGCGCAGTTGCGCTGGTTCGCCGCGGCGGTGTTGGCGCCGATCGCGGCCGCGTGGGCCATCGGCCGCGCGTTCGCCGCGCAGGCGCGGGTCGAGGCCGGGGTGTGGGTGCTGGAGCAGCGTCGGCAACGGATCGAACTGCCGCTGGCCGCGCTCGCCGCGCTGCGGCCGTGGCGCCTGCCGCTGCCCGGCCGCGGCGTCGATGTGCGCCTGGCCGAAGGCCCGCGCTGGACCCGCAGCCTGGCGCTGGCGCGCCCGCAGTCGCTGCATCGCCTGCTGGCCGCCGGCGGCGCGCCGGTCCGCTGGGAAGGCCGCTTCGCCGCCGCCTGGGCCGACTGGGCGCAGGCCCGCGCCGACGCGTATCGGCGCCGGCTCGACCATCCGCTGGCCAAGTTCGCGCTGTTCCCGCTGCTGCTGGCGCTGGTCGCGTTCCGCCTGCATCAGGTCATCGCCTTCGGCGGCACCTTCGGCGAGTACTACAGCTACGGGCTCGGCGCGTATCTGAGCGGATTGCTGATCTGGTGGGCGTCGTGGTCGATCGGCTTGATGCTGCTCGCGGCGGTGCTGCGGATCGGCATCGAGGCCGCGGTGGCTCCGAGCCTGATCGTGCGCGCCACCCAGGCCGCGGCGGTGCGCGACGCGCTGGAATGGCTGGGCCGGGCGGTGTTCTATCTCGGCGTGCCGGCATGGTTGGCGTGGCGGTTGCTGTCGGCGGGATGAGGCGGGCGCGGCGCCGGCGCGGATTCAATGCGAGGAAACGAACGCCGCGCCGGGCGGCGGGCGCGGCAGGGCGAAGCTCGCGCGCATGCGCCGCACTTCGCGCGCCGGGGTCAGGCCGAACAGGCGCTTGAACTCGCGGTTGAACTGCGAACTGCTTTCGATCCCCACCGCGTGGCACGCGGCCGCCGCGGTCATGCCTTCGCGCACCATCAGCAGGCGCGCCTGGTGCAGCCGGATCGATTTGAGGTATTGCATCGGCGAGGTGCAGGTCACGGCCTTGAAGTGGCTGTGGAACGACGGCGCGCTCATGCCGGCCTCCTGCGCCAGCCGGGCCACATCCAGCGGTTGCGCGTAGCCGGCGTGGATGCGCCGCAGCGCCTTGCCGATCTTGCCGAAGCGGCCCTGCATGGCCAGGGCCGAGCGCAGGGTCGGGCCTTGCGGGCCGGTGAGGATGCGGTAATACAGCTCGCGCAACAGCTGCGGGCCCAGCACCGCGGCTTCGACCGGATCGGCCAGGCCCTGGAGCAGGCGCAGCAGCGACAGCTGCATCGCCTCGTCCAGCGGGCTCGACAGCATGCTCTGCGGCTCGGCCTGGTCGTGGCCGCCGCCGTGGCGGCCGATCTCCAGCGTCAGCTCCGCGGCCAGCGGGAAGTCCAGGTGCAGGTACAGCGCCAGCAGCGGCGCTTCGGCGCTGGCGTCGGTTTCCATCGCGAACGGTACCGGCACCGACACCGCCAGATACTGGTGCGCGTCGTAGACGTAGGTGCGCTGGCCGAAGTAACCGCGCTTGCGGCCCTGGAACACGATCACGATGCCGGGATCGTAGAGCACCGGCGTGCGCGCCAGCGGCCGGTTCGAGCGCAGCAGGCGGACACCGGCCAGGGCGGTCGGGTTGTAGCCCTCCAGCGGCGCCAGGGACTGCGCGAGCGGGGCCAGGGCGGTGGCCCGAGGGGGAGCGGGAGGTTTGGCGGGGCTCATAGGAATAGGCAATTTTACCAGCGTCGCGCGCCTTATCCGGCCGGCGATTCTTGCCTATTGTGCACTCCACTTCGTCCTGGAGCGCATCGATGCAAGCACCCAAATTGATCCTGATCACCGGCGTCGGCAGCGGCTTCGGCCGCGCGCTGGCGCAGGCGGCGCTGGCGGCCGGGCACCGCGTGGTCGGCAGCTTGCGCGATGCCGGCGCGGCGCGCGCGTTCGAGGCGCTGGCGCCGGGACGCGCGCACGCGCGGCTGCTCGATGTCACCGACTTCGACGCGATCCCGGCCGTGGTGGATGCGATCGAAACCGATGTCGGCGCGATCGATGCGCTGGTCAACAACGCCGGCTACGGCCACGAAGGCGTGTTGGAGGAGTCGCCGCTGGCGCAGCTGCGGCGCCAGTTCGAGGTCAACGTGTTCGGCGCGGTGGCGATGATGAAAGCGGTGCTGCCGGGCATGCGCGCGCGCCGCCGCGGCCGCATCCTCAACATCACCTCGATGGGCGGATTCATCACCATGCCGGGCATCGCCTATTACTGCGGCAGCAAGTTCGCGCTGGAAGGCATCAGCGAAGCGCTGGGCCAGGAAGTGAGCGCGCTGGGCATCCATGTCACCGCGGTGGCGCCGGGCTCGTTCCGCACCGACTGGGCCGGCCGCTCGATGGTGCGCACGCCGCGCTCGATCGACGACTACGACGCGGTGTTCGACCCGCTGCGCGAGCGCCGGCAACAGGCCAGCGGCCAACAGCTGGGCGACCCGGACAAGGCGGCGCAGGCCATGCTGCGGATCATCGACAGCCCCGCGCCGCCCGCGCACCTGTTGCTGGGCAGCGATGCGCTGCGGCTGGTGCGCGAGAAAACCGTGGGGCTGCTGCAGGAGTTGGATCGCTGGGAAGCGGTGACCCGCTCGACCGACGGTTGAGGTCGCGCGTTGGGGCCGGCCCGGCGGCGAACCGGCGCGCGGACCGCGATGCGGTTGTGCGGACTTCCGCATCGCAACCGCGCAAGCGCGACTAGTCCGGCGCGCCGCGCCGGTGCGAGCATCGCCGGGGTCGTCCGCCGCCGCTGGAGCTTCGATGAGCCTCGCCGCCCGCCTGTTGCGCCGCAAGTCGGTCGAACAATTGCAACGCCAGGCGCAAGCGCGCGGCGAACTGCAGCGGGTGCTGGGGCTGTGGCATCTCACCGCGATCGGCCTGGGCGGGATCATCGGCGTGGGCATCTTCGTGCTGACCGGCACCGTCGCCGCCGGCCACGCCGGGCCGGCGGTGGTGCTGTCCTTCCTCATCGCCGGCATCGCCAGCGCCGCGGCGGCGCTGTGCTACGCCGAGTTCGCCGGCCTGATCCCGGTCTCGGGCAGCGCCTACACCTACGGTTACGCCGTGCTCGGCGAATTCGCCGGCTGGCTGATCGGCTGGGACCTGTTGCTGGAATTCGCGCTGATCGCGGCGGTGGTGGCGGTGGGCTGGTCGGGCTATGTGCAGGCCTTGCTGGCCGCGGCCGGGGTCGAGCTGCCGCTGTGGGCGCGCGGGGCGTACTTCGGCGACGTGCCGGGGCAATGGGTGAACCTGCCGGCGGTGTTCGTGGCGCTGGCGATCACTGCGCTGCTGGCGTTCGGCACCCAGGCCGGCGCGCGCTTCAACACCGTGGTGGTGGCGATCAAGATCGGTGCGGCGGTGTTGGTGATCGCCGCCGGCGCGGCCTTCGTCGATCCGGCGCGCTGGCAGCCGTTCATGCCGTTCGGTTTCGGCGGCGTGGTCACCGGCGCCTCGATCGTGTTCTTCGCCGTGTTCGGCTACGAGATGATGACCACCGCGGCCGAGGAGGCGCTGGATCCGCAGCGCGATCTGCCGCGCGCGGTGGTGCTGTCGCTGGCGATCGCGATGACCTTGTACGTGGGCATCTGCCTGGTGCTGACCGGGATGGTGTCCTACGCCACGCTCGGCAACGATGCGCCGGTCGCCAACGCCTTCGCTGCGGTCGGCCAGCCGAAAGTGATGGTGGCGATCTCGCTGGCTTCGATATGCGGCATCACCAGCGTGATCTTCGCCAACCTGATGGCCGGCGCGCGGATTTGGTTCGCGCTGGCCCGCGACGGCCTGCTGCCGGCGTGGTTCGGCCAGGCCCACCCGCGCTGGCGCACGCCGTGGCGCACGACCTGGCTGATCGGCGCGGTGGCGGCGCTGGCGGCGGGATTGTTCACCCTCGAAGAGCTGGCCAAGCTGGTCAACATCGGCGTGCTGTGCGCGTTCGTGGTGATCTGCAGCGCGGTGCTGGTGTTGCGCCGGACCCGGCCGGACCTGGAGCGGCCGTTCCGCACGCCGTGGATGCCGTGGGTGCCGCTGATCGGCATCGGCTTTTCGCTGTGGCTGATCTCTGGATTGCCGTGGGTCACCTACGAGCGTTTCGCGCTGTGGTTGCTGGCCGGGTGCGCGGTGTACTTCGGATACGGTATCCGCCACAGCCGGCTGGCGCGCGCATCCGCCGACGCCTAGAGCGCTGAGTGCGCGCCGGTCGAATCGAGCTCGGCCGAAGCGCCGCCGCCGGCGGCGCGCCTGGATGCGCCGCGCTCAGCGCTGGCCGCTGGCGGAATGGCCCTGGATCTGCGCCGCGCCGGGCGCGTAGCGCGCGGCCTGCGCCGCTTCGGCGGCTTCGTCGGGCGGATCGGCGGCGAACGCCTGCGCCGGTTCGGCCGCCGCCGCGCACGGCGACGCCGCCGGCGCCGCGGCGCTGGCCTGGGCGTAGTCGCGTGTGTGGCACGAGGGCAGGAACGCGGCCGCTAGCAGGCAGGCGCCGGCGATCAACGCGGCCGCGCTCGGAGGCGTAAGGGCTACGCCGAGTGTGGTTTTCATGCGATACCGAGGAAGTGTGGCGGGTGCGGCCGCTGCGGCCGCGGTGCGCGTTCGGACGCGCTTATGCGTTTGCGTGGCTGGCGCTTGTGCGGGTGGCGCGTAGCTTGATGGCGCGATGCGGCTGCTGCATGTGCAAGACGTCCCCCTCATCCCGCGGCGAGGATCGCACGCGAAGTGCGGCATTGCACGCGAATGCGGCGACGGCCGCCAGCTAGGAGCGACCCTAGAGGGCAGGAGATGGCGAGTAGTGGACAGGAGTCAGCGAGCGCCGGCGCCGTCGCCCCGGCTTTTGCCGTCTCCTGTGTCCCGACCGCGATCTGCCGCTTTCAACGGCCCAGGCCGAGGTTGTTCCAGACCTGCTGCACGCCGCCCTGGCGATAGGCCGGCAGCATCGTGCGCGCTTCGCCGGCGCCGAGGCCGGGGTGGTACTCGACGTGCGGACGGTCGGTGATGCCGCGCCAGTTGCCGCCCCATTCCAGGCCGTTGGCGGCCGCGATCTCGCCGTAGCGGTCCCAGTTGCCGTTGTCGGGCCAGCTCGGCTGGCCGCGGGCGTCGTTGAAGGCCACGTCCGCGGCCAGCCCGTAGTTGTGCCAGGAACTGCCGCCGGTGGCGTTGGTGACGATCCGGCCCGGCGCGGTGCGGCCCTGCGCGTACAGCGCGTTTTGTTCCTCGACGCTGCGGAAGGTGTCGGTGACGCGCATGTCCATGCCTTCGCGGCGCGCCTGCGAGATCACGGCCTCGACCCGCTGGCTCAGTTCGCGGTTGAGGTCGGCGCTGTCCAGGCGCGCGTTGGGATCGGCGGCGTGCAGATCGACCAGGTTGCGCATCTGCCCGGCCGCGTCCGCCTCGCGCAGTTGCACGCGGGTGTTGATGTCGTCGTAGACGCTGCGCGGCGCGGTCTCGCCGTTGAGCCGCACCTGGCCGTCGTTGCGGATGCTGCCGGCGACCTGGCCGTCGGCGCCGACCAACTCACCGTTGCGGATGTCGTAGGTCTGCCCGTCCAGGGTCAGGGTGCCGGCATCGGGCGTCAGCGCGCTCGGCGTGGCCTGCGGGTCGAGGGTCTGTTCGGCCACGCCCTGCAGGTAGGTCGCAGTGGCCAGGTTCGGCGCGGCGTTGAACGCGTCCAGCGCCTGCACCTGCTGTTCGACGCTGAGCCGGGCGTAGTTCGGATCGGCGGTGAGCGCGGCCAGCGCGGCCGCGGCCTGGGGATTGTTCTCCAGCGCGTCGTCGATCTCCTGCGCGCGGGTTTCGGCCGCGGTCGGCGCGGTTTGCGCGGCTTGCGAAGCGGAGGCGCTGTCTTGAGTGCTGGAACTGCCTGAGCTGCCTGAAGCGCCGTTGACGCTGTCCATGGGCCGGTCTCCTGGTCGTGCGCCGTCGCGGCGGAACGCAGCTGCGCGCGGCGGCGGTGGGCGTAGCGTCCATTGCAGGCGTTGCGGGCGCGCGCGGCCAGCTAGGAACGACCCTAGGACCGGCGTGCGACGCGCATCGGCGCTGTGTCGCAGGTCACGCATCTCATGCGGCGTTGCGGTCCGCGCCGACGCAGCTCGCGCCAGCTGCCGCGCATCACGCGCCGGGCGCGGTCTCGGCCAGCTCGGCCGCGTGCGCGGTGCGCGGCCGGATCCAGGCGTAGCACAGCAGCGCCAGGGCGATGCCGGCGGCGGCGAAGAAGAACAGTTCGGCGTAGGCGTCGCGCAGCAGCGCGCGGGTCGCGGCGGGCAGCGTCTGCGCGGCGGCGCTTTCGCCGCCGCCGAGCAGTCCGCCGGCGAGCGCGCCGCCGCCGAGGCGGACGTGGGCGACGATCATCGCCGAGCCGGCGGCGACCACGACCGCGGTGCCGAGGGTGCGGCTGAGCGCCATCGCCCCGGTCAGCGCGCCGAGTTGCCGCGCCGGCGCGGCGTTCTGCGCGACCGCGTTGACCGTGGCCGTGCACGGGCCGATGCCGAACGCGACCACCGCGAGCAGGGCGCTGACCGACCAGGCGCTCAGTTGCGAGGCCAGCGCGCCCATCAAGGTCAGGGTCAACGCGGCGATCGCCAGCCCCGGCAGCACCGGCCGCTTGTAGTCGCCGCTGCACGCGGCGGCGCGGCCGCCGATCAGCGCGCCGGCCGCGCCGGCGATCAGCGCCGGCACCAGCAACGCGCCGGACACGGTCGGGCGCAGGCCGTGGCCGAGCTGCCAGTACGCCGGCATCAGCACCGCCACCGCGATGTAGAAGCCGTACAGCAGCAGGCTCGCGGCCAGGGCCGGGCCGATCGCCGGATCGCGCAGCCACGCCGGCGCCAGCAGCGGGTCGGCGCTGCGGCGCTGGCGGGCGAGGAACACCGCGCCGGCCAGCAGCGCGGTCGCCAGCGCGGCGAGCACCGGCGCCGACAGCCACGGATGGCGCGCGCCGCCCCACGACAGCGCCAGCAGGAACGCGCCGGTGGCGACGGCGAACAGCGCGGTGGCGGCCAGGTCGATGCGGCCTTCGCCGTGGCCCGGGCCGAGCGCGCGCAATCCGGGCGCGCCGATCCACAGCACCAGCGCGCCCAGCGGCAGGTTGATCCAGAAGATCGCGCGCCAATGCAGCCAGTCGCTGAGCGCGCCGCCGAGCAGCGGGCCGATCAGGCCGGCCGCCGCCCACACCAGGGCGAAGTAGCCGGCGTAGCGGCTGCGCTGGGCCGGGCCGGCGAGCTGCGCGACCGCGGCCTGCGCGACCACGATCAGGCCGGCGCCGCCGATGCCCTGCACGGCGCGTCCGCCGATCAGCGTGCGCATGTCCGGCGCCAGCGCGCAGATCGCCGAGCCCAGCGCGAACAGCGCCATGCATGCGCGCAGCAGCGCGCGGCGGCCGTGCAGGTCGCTGAGCTTGCCGATCACCGGCGTGGCCGCGGCGGTGGCGAGCAGGTAGGCCGACAGCGCCCAGCCGAGCAGGTCGAACCCGGCCAGGTCGCGCACGATCGCCGGCAGCGCGGTGGCGACGATGGTCTGTTCCAGCGCGCCGAGGAACAGCGCGAGCAGCAGGCCGGTGAGCAGGCGCGAATGGCCGGCGAGGGCGGGCGAGGGGGCGGGCATGGCCGGTCCTTGGAAGGTGGGAGCGAGGAGGGATCAGGGAGGAACAAGGCGCGGGAAACCTTGGCCGATCGTTGGCGGCCGATTGCTGCTGGCTGTGGTTGCGGCGAACGCCATCCGACTACCGACCGGTGAACCGCGCTCGCCGCCGTTGCGCGGAAGCCGCTCGCTATCGTTGCGGCGAGAGCCGTTCGCCATCGCTCCTGCGAAAGCCGTCCATCGTCATTGCAGTGAAAGCCGCCGATGGTCGACCCGGCGAAAGCTACCCATCGCGATTCCGAAGCCGCCCATCGTCATTCCGGCGAAAGCCGGAATCCATTTTGATTTTGTTTTTTCGGCGTTCGCTTCGGATGGACGCGGGCGAACCGGAAGCGAAGCCGAAATGGGTTCCGGCGTTCGCCGGAATGACGGGTGTGGGGGCGAGTGCGGGAACGATGCGAGCGAGCGTGGAGACGGTGCGGGCGAATGTGGGAACGTGGGATGAGTGCGAGCGCGAAGCAAGTCGCGCGTTGAACCGGCGACGAGGCAAACACAACCAACGCCACGCGCGGCAGCGAACGCGCGCACCGGCGCGTTCGCCGCGCCGCGCTCACACCCGCACCAGCACCTTGCCGCGGTTGCTTTCGCTGGCCGAGAACAGCGTCTGGTAGGCCTCGGGAATGCGCTCGAACCCGTCCTGCACGGTTTCGTGCGCGATAAGTTCCTGCCGCCGCACCAGCCCGCCGAGTTCCTCGTGCAGCGCGTCCCAGTTCTGCTCGGTGAACCATTCCAGCGAGAAGATGCCGCGGATGGTCGCGCGCGGGAACATGATGTACGGCAGCAGGCGCGGGCCGTGGTAGTCGCGCTGGACCTGGGTCGCCCATTGCCAGCACACCGCCACCTGGCTGCCGACGTTGAGCATCGAGAACACCGCGTCGGTGACGCTGCCGCCGATGCTGTCGAAGTACTTGTCCACGCCGTCGGGCGCGGCTTCGCGCAGCGCCTCGCGCATCTTGTCGGCGTCGTCGGCGAGCTTGTAGTCGATCACCGCGTCGAAGCCGAGCTTGCTCAGGTACTGGGCCTTGCCGGCCGAGCCGGCGGTGCCGACCACGCGCGCGCCGGCGCGCTTGGCCATCTGCCCGACCAGGGTGCCGATCATGCCGGAGGCGCCGCTGACCACGACGGTGTCGCCGGGGCGCACCTGCATGAACTTGGTCATCGTGCCCCAGGCGGTCATGCCGGGGCCGCCCATCACGCCCAATGCGGTCGACAGCGGCAGGGCGTCGTCGTAACGGCGCAGGTCGAGCTTGCGATAGGCCGGGAACACCATCGGGAAGGTGCCGGTCTGCCAGAGTTTCGGCTTGCCGTCGCTGACCAGGTGGGTGCGCCAGCCGCCAAAGCCCTGGACCAGGTCGCCCGGCCGGAACGGCGCCTTCGGCCCGGCGTCGAGCACCTGCATGATCGAGTCGGCGCCCATGTGTTCGCCGATCGGCGTGTCCAGGCAGATGCCCTGCAGATAGGGATCGACCGACACGTACAGGGTCTTGAGCAGCATCTGCTCCTCGCCCAGGCGGGTGTCGAGTTCGGTCTCGACTTTTTCGTAGATGCGCGCGGCATCGGGCACGCCCTCGACGTGTTCGCGTACCACCCAACGTTCGGTCTTCATGTGCTTGCGGTCCTGGTCGTGGCGAGTTGCGGAAAGCCGCTGGGCGGCGCGTAGGCGGGCTTGCTCGGCCCGACCGGGTGGATCAGGTGGGTCGGCATCGGCGCGTGGTCGTCGATGCTGGCGGTGAAGTCGCGACCGTCGTCCTTGCACACGAAGTGCATGACGTGGCGGCCGGCGGCGGCGGCGCGGATCAGGCCGCCGGTGGTGGCCCACACGCCGGAGATGTAGAAGTTCGACAGCCCTTCCATCACCGGGCCGTGCTTCTTGATCTCCTCCTCCATGGTCTCGCCGCTCTCCACGAACGGCTGCCAGCCCAGCACGGTGCCGTCGAAGTTGCCGGTGTAGCGCACCTGGGTCAGCGGGCTGGAGACGTCGCGCACGACGATCGAATCCTTGAGCCCGGGATAGCGCTTCTCCAGCAGCCGGATCATCGCGTTGCTGACCCGCCGCTTGGCCGCGTGGTACTCGTGGCCGCGGCGCACCGGCAGGGTGTGCAGCTCTTCGCCCTTGCGCTTGCGGCTGACCTGCTCGGGGCCTTCGTTGAGTTCGCGCCACGGCGCGATGTCGCAGAAGTAGGTGGCGTAGACGATGCAATGGTCCTTCGGCGCCAGCTCGGGATAGTGCTGGCTGCGGAACTGCACGTTGATGCTCGGGTGGCGGATGCCGAGCATCTCCTGGGCTTCCTCGTCGTCGAGCAGGTAGGTCGCGCAGGGCTCGCCCTCGGGGAAGGGCTTGTTCAAGCCCAGGAAGGTGATGAAGTAGCCCGGGAAGACCATGTGCGGCTCGGCGATGGTCTGGGTGTAGAGCTTGCGGTAGGTGTCGTTGAGGTAGCGGCCCTTGAGGAACTTCATCAGCGTGGTCTGGCCGTCGGCGGCGGAGACCACGATGTCGGAACGGATCTCGCGCCCGTCGCTGAGGCGGATGCCGACCGCGCGGTCGTCCTCGACCAGGATCTCCTCGACTTTCGCGTTGTAGTGCACCTGGCCGCCCAGGCGCCGGTAGCGTTCCTCGATCGACTTGGCCAGGCCGAGCGAGCCGTGCTCGGGCACGCCGGCGGACAGGTTGGCGTGCGAGGCCAGCTGGAAGTAGAACGGCAGCACCGGGAAGTTCTGGTGCTTCTCGTAGAGGATGAAGTTGAACGCCTCGCGCAGCAGCGGGTCCTTGAACTTGGCCGAGTAGTCGGTCATCAGCACGCTGATCGACTTGCGGATGGCGTTGAAGTACGGAAGGAAGGACGCCAGCATCTTCCAGCGCTCCCAGCGCCCCATCAGCCCGACCGGCTTGAGGAAGGGATACACCGCCAGCGCCTTGCGGAAGCTGCGCAGGCCCTTGACGAAGTCGCGGATCAGCTTGGCGTCGGCCGGCGAATGCTCCAGCAGGTGCGCCTCCAGCCGGTCCGGATCGGAGTAGAAGTACACCGCGCGGCCGTCGCGACCGCGCACGATGTTGAACACGTCGAAGTGGCGCATCTGCTTGCCCTGCAGCGCGCCGAGCTCCAGCCAGATCTGGTGCATCTCGTTGCCCGGGCCGTTGCCGAGCAGCCAGCTGATGCAGCAGTCGAAGGTGAAATCGCCGCGGTCCCAGGCCGTGCAGCAGCCGCCGGGGATCTCGTGCATCTCGAAGATCTGGGTCTTGTAGCCGTTCATCTGCGCGTAGCAGCCGGTGGACAGGCCGCCCAACCCCGCGCCGATGATGATCATGCTTTCCCGCTTGCTGCTCGGCATGGCCGTGCTCCTGTCAGACGATGGTGGCGTGCAGCGCCGGCGCGTCGTCGCCGCGCGCAGCGCGCGCGGGGCGGTCGGCCGACTGCTTGTCGAGTGCTTTGTCGAGCTGGGGGAACTGCCCGAGCTTGCCGGTGTGCCAGCGTTCGCCGCCCTGGCTTTCGAAGGCCTGGAATTCGCGGCCCAGTTCCTTGCAGATGTACTGCATGGCGAAGCGGCCGGTGGAGGCGGCGCGGATCAGCCCGCCCAGGCCGACCCATTGCCCGGCCATGTAGAAGCCCTTGAGGCCGGGCAACTGCATGCGGCCCTTGTTGACCAGCTCGTTGGCGAGGTCCTCGGCGTCGCTGAAGGCCTTCCAGGCCAGGATCGAGCCGTTGCTGTTGCCGGTGTAGCGCTTGGTCGTGGCCGGTGAGGCCACGTCGACCAGTTCGATCCGCTCGTTCATGCCCGGATAGCGCCGCTCCAGGAACCCGCGCACGAACTGCGCGACCTGGCGCTTTTCCGCCCAATAGCGCTTGCGGTCTTCGGTGCGCAGCGTGCGCCAGTAGTGGAAGTCGCTGAAGTAGGTGCAGTGGATCACCGCGCGGCCGGGCGGGGCGAAGCCGTCGGAATAGCGCGAGCGCAGCTGCACCACGATGCTGTTCTGCAGCGCGCCGGGCAGTTGCCGGCCTTCTTCCTCGCTGAGCAGGTAAGTGGTGCTGTGCGAGTCGTCGGGGTCGAAGTCGCCGGTCAGGCCGACGAAGGCCGAGACCACCGCCGGGAACAGGATGCCGGGCTTGTCCAGCATCTCGCCGTACAGGGTTTCGATCGCCGGGCTGGTGTACTTGCCTTCGAGCATGCCGTACAGCGTGGTGTAGCCGTCGGCGGCGGACACCACGATGTCGGCGTAGTGGCGCGCGCCGCCCTTGAGCTGCACGCCGACGGCGCGGCCGTCCTCGACCAGGATCTTGTCGACCCGGCAGCGGTAGTTGAGGATGCCGCCGAGCGCGAGGTAGCGCTCTTCGATCGAGCGCGACAGACCCAGCGAGCCGCCCTCGGGAAAGCCTGCGTTGCGGTTGTGCGCGCAGGCCATGTTGTACAGGTACGGCAGCACCGGGAAGGTTTCCGGGTCCTGGTAGAAGATGTTGCGGAACGCGCGGCGCAGCAACGGGTCGCTGAAGCGGTCGGCGAAGCGATGCATCGGCGTGGCGGCGTTGCGCCAGAACAGGCGGAACGCCGGCAGCACCTTCAGCAGCGTGCGCAGTTTTTCGCCGACGCTCTTGAGCGGGTCGGGGGTCAGGAACGGGTACAGCTCGATCTTGACGAAGCGGCGCAGGTCGGCGCAGAAGGCCTTGATCGGTTCGGCGTCGGCCGGGGAAATTTCCAGCAGGTGCGCCTCGAGCCGGTCGGGATCGTTGTAGAAGGTCACCGAGCGGCCGTCGCGGTCGACGACCTTGTTGAACATGTCGAAGTCGCGCACGGTCTTGCCGTCGAGCGCGCCGAGCTCGCGCCAGACCCGGTTGGCGTCGTTGCCGGCGCCGGTGCCGATCAGCCATTCGATGCAGTAGTCGAAGATGTAGCCCTGGCGCGACCAGGCGGTGCAACAGCCGCCGGGCAGCACGTGGGTCTCGAAGATCCGCGTCTGCAATCCGCTCATCTGGCCGTAGACGCCGGTGGACAGGCCGCCGACGCCGCCGCCGATGACGATCACCCGCGGCTTGCCGTCCGCGGACGCGCCGCGTTCGCTCCAATCGGGGCCGTTATCGCGCGCCATGGCCGGCCTCCGCGGGGAAACGCCGGTCGCGGGCGCGCGCTGTGTTGCCGTGGGGGTGCGGCATGGTCGGGTCCTCGGGGTCAGGCGGCCGGAAGCGCCGCGACGGCGGTGGGGACGGCGCGCGGCCGCGACGGACGTTCCAGCGCCGGGCCGTCGTCGAGTTGCGGCAGCTGGCCGAGCTTGTCGCGATGCCAGGGCTCGCGGTTGCCGCTCTCCCAGGCCTTGAACGGCACGCCCAGTTCTTCGCACAGGTACTGCGCGCAGAAGCGGCCGCTGGACGCGGCCTTGATCAGGCTCCCGCCGGCGACCCAGTGCCCGGCCATCGAGAACCCGCGCAGGCCCTGCAGGCGCAGCCGGTCCTTGGCGATCAGCGCGGCGATCAGGTCGTCGGCGTCGGGCGACTTCCAGGCCAGGATCGCGCCCTTGTGGTTGCCGGTGTAGCGCTCGGTGGTGGCCGGGGTGCCGACGTCGACCAGCTCGATGCGCGCGCCGATGCCGGGATAGGTGCGTTCCAGGAACTCGCGCACGAACTCGGCGACCTCGCGCTTCTTCGCCCAGTACTGGCGGCGGTCGCTGCTGCGCAGCTGCTTCCAGTAGTCGTAGTCGCTGAAGTAGGTGACGTGGATGACCGACTTGCCCGGCGGCGCGAAGCCGTCGGAGTAGCGCGAGCGCAACTGCACCACCAGGCTGCCCTGGTCGCCGCCGGGCAGCCGCGCCGCGTCGTCGGCGCCGAGCAGGTAGGTGGTGCTGTGCGACTCGCCGGCCGGCACGTCGCCGTCGAAACCGACGAACGCCGAGACCACGCCGGGATAGCGTTCGCCCGGCCGCGGCAGCACTTCCTTGAACAGCTTGTCCAGGCGCGGGTTGCTGTACTGGCCGTCGAGCAGGGTGTTGAGGGTGAACAGGCCGTCGCAGGCCGAGACCACGTGGTCGGCGTAGTGGCATTCGCCGTTCTTGAGCCGCACGCCGACCGCGCGGCCGTCCTCGACCAGCACCCGGTCGACCCGGGTGCGGTAGGCGATGTGGCCGCCCAGGCCGAGGTAGCGTTCCTCGACCGAGCGCGACAGCCCCAGCGAGCCGCCCTGCGGGAAGCCGACGTTGTCGTTGTAGGCCTCGGCCAGGTTGTACAGGAACGGCAGCACCGCGAAGTTGCCCGGGTCCTGGAAGAACATGTTGCGGAAACCGCGGCGCAGCAAGGGATCGGCGAAGCGGTCCGCGTACGGCCCCATCTGCGCCGCGCCGGTGCGCCAGAACAGCGCGAACGCCGGCAGCACCTGGCGCAGCGTGGCCAGCTTCTCCTTCCAGCTCTCCAGCGGCGGCGGCTTCAGGAACGGGTGCAGGGCGAGCTTGGTGAAGCGGCGGAAATCGGCGCAGAACGCCTTGATCAGCGCAGCGTCCTGCGGCGACACCGCGATCAGCTCGCGTTCGAGCTTGTCGGGGTCGTTGTAGAAGTTGACCTCGCGGCCGTGTTCGTCGACGACCTTGTTGAACAGCTCGAAGTTGCGCACGGTCTTGCCGTCGAGCGCGCCGAGTTCGCGCCAGACCTGGTTGGCGTTGTTGCCCGGCGCGGTGCCGTTGAGCCACTCGATGCAGTAATCGAAGATGTAGCCGCCGCGCGACCAGGCGGTGCAGCAGCCGCCCGGCAGCACGTGCTTTTCGAAGATGCGGGTCTGGATCCCGCTCATCTGCGCGTAGCAGCCGGTGGCCATGCCGGCCATGCCGGCGCCGACGATGATGACCCGCGGCCGCGAACCCGGAGCGCGCGTGCGCGCGCTCCAGTCCGGCCCGCGTTTGCTGGCGACGGCATCGCCGCTGGAATCAGGCGACATGGAGCGTCTCCCCGACCAGGATGCCGCGCGCCAGCGCCGCGTTCTTCTCGATGTAGTCGGCATCGAGCATGTCCGCGTGCTTGCCGTAGCCGCGGAACACCTGGCTGCGGGTCAGCGAGCTGCCGTGCCAGGTGCCGCGCTGGCCGGTGCCGTAGAACACCAGCTTGTCCTCGTCGGAGATCACGCTGACGGGCGCGGCGATGGTGCCCAGGTTCGGGGTCCGGCTGCAAAACCGGATGTAGTCGCGCGCTTGCTCCAGGGTGTCGTGGGCCAGCAGGTCCGAGCCGGTGTGCTTGCGCAGGTGCTCGGTCAGCTCGTGCTCGAAGGCTTCGAAGTGCTCGTTGCCCAGTTCGAAGGATTCCGGGATGCGGTAGGAATCCATGATGACCACGTTCGGCACTTCGCGGCCGCGGCGCTCGAGTTCCTTGGCCACCTCGAAGGCGAGGTTGCCGCCCAGCGAGTAGCCGAACAAGGTGCAGTGGCCGTCGGCGTGGATGCCCTCGATCAGGTCGGCGTAGCGCGCGACCTTGTCGTCGCCGAGCAGATAGTTGAACGAGACGAACTCGTACTCGGGCAGGTGCACCGCGAGCTGGCGATAGACCAGGCCGTGGCCGCCGGCCGGCGGGAAGCAGAAGATGGTCTGCTCGTGCCCGCGCCCGGCGTTGAAGCGCAGGTAAGGCTGCGCGCCGGCGACCCGGCCCAGGCTGATCGCTTCCACCGTCTTGGCCATGCCGTGCAGGGTGGTGAGCTTGAACAGCTGGCTCACCGCGATGGCGATGTTGAACTCGCTCTGCAGGTTGTAGATCAGTTCGATCAGCTTGATCGAGCTGCCGCCGACCTCGAAGAAGTCGTCGTGCAGGCCGACCTGCTGCAGGCCCAGCAGCTGCTTCCAGTGTTCGGCCATGCGGGTTTCGAACAGGGTCTGCGGCGGCTCGTAGGCGTCCGCGACGGCGTTGGCGTCCGGCGCCGGCAACGCGGCGAGGTCGACCTTGCCGTTGCCCGACAGCGGCAGCGCGTCGAGCTGCACGTACTGCGAGGGGATCATGAAGGTCGGCAGGTACTGGGCCAGGTGCTCGCGCAGCGCGCGCCAGTTCAGCGTCGCGCCGGCGTCGGCGGCGACGCAGTAGGCGCACAGCGAGGCTTCGCCGCGCGCGTCCTCGCGCACGGTCAGCACCGCCTGGGCGATGTCCGGCCACGCCGCCAGCTGCGATTCGATCTCGCCGATCTCGACGCGGTGGCCGCGCACCTTGACCTGGCCGTCGGCGCGGCCGATCAGCTGGACCTGGCCGTCGCTGCTCCAGCGCGCCAGGTCGCCGGTGCGGTAGACCCGCACCGGCGCGCCGTCGGCGCCCAGCGGCAGTTCGCCGAAGCGCTGCGCGGTCTGCTCGTCGTCGTTGACGTAGCCCGCGCACACGCCGCCGCCGCCGATCCACAGCTCGCCGGCCACGCCCGCCGGCACCGGCTGGCGGCGCTCATCGAGGATGTACAGCGCGGTGTTCGGGAACGGCCGGCCGATCGGCACCATGCGGCTGCCTTCCAGTTCGGCGGCCTCGCCCTCGAAGTAGGTGCTGTCGATGGTCGCTTCGCTGAGGCCGTAGGAGTTGATCGTGCGCGTGGCCGGCCCGGCCAGCGCGCGCAGGCGCCGGTATTCCTCGACCTTCCACACGTCCGAGCCGACCACCAGCAGGCGCATGAAGTCCAGGCGCTTGCCTTCGCGCTCGCAGTAGTCCATCACCCCGCGCACCACCGCCGGCACGAACTCGGCCGCGTCGATCTTCTCCTCGACCATCGCCTGGTACAGGCGCTGGGTGTTGAACAGCAGCTCGCGCGTCACCGGCACCAGGGTCTTGCCCGCGCACAGCGCGCGGGCGAAGTCGCCGGCGAACACATCGAAGGAGAAGCTGGCCATCTGCAGGTGCGCGTGGGTGAGTTCCAGCGCGTACTCGCGCTGCCAGCCGGCGTAGGCGCAGGCCCAGTTGCCGTGGGTGACGCGCACCGCCTTGGGCTTGCCGGTCGAGCCGGAGGTGTAGATCACGTAGGCGGTGTCGGACAGCGCCGGCGCGAACGCCAGCGGCGAAGCGTCGGTGTCGGCATCGGCGATCAGCTGCAGCTCGTCCGGCGTCAGCACGTCGCCGTCCCAGCCGGCCAGGCGCTCGCGCCGCTCTTCGTCGATCACCGCCAGCCGGGCGCCGGCATGGCCGGCCATGTAGGCCAGGCGCTCGGCCGGGTAGTCCGGGTCCAGCGGCAGGTAGGCGCCGCCGGCCTTGAGCACGGCGAGCAGGGCGACGATGAGCTCGGGCGACTTGTCCAGGCACAGCGCCACCACCGAGCCGGCGCCGACGCCGAGTTCGCGCAGCTTGCGCGCGAGCCGGTTGGAGCGGCGCTCCAGTTCGCCGTAGCTGAGCCGGCGGGTGTCGCCGCGCTCGCTCGGCACCGCCACCGCCAGCGCGTCCGGGTCGGCTTGGGCGGCGCGCGAGACCAGGGTCGGCACCGGCACGTCGGCGGCGACGCGGTCGTCGGCGCCGCTCCAGCGGCCGAGCACGTCGCGGCGCTCGTCCGCGCCCAGCAGCTGCAGCTCGGCGATCGAGGCCTGCGCCGGCAGCCGGGTCAGGCCGTCGAGCAGGTTGACGTAGTGCGCGGCCAGCCGCCGCACGGTCTGCGCCATGAACAGGTCGGTGTTGTACTTGAACACGCAGTGGAAGCGGCCGTCGGCTTCGTCCTCGTAGGCCGACAGGGTCAGGTCGAACTGGCCTTCCTCTTCCGGCAGCTCGATGTACTCCAGGCGGTAGCCGTACTTCTCGGTCGCGACCTTGTGCGCGAGCAGGATGAACATCGCCTGGAACACCGCCGAGCGGCTCGGATCGTGCTGCAGGCCGAGCTTCTCCACCAGCAGCACGAACGGGTATTCCTGGTTGTCCAGGCCGTTGAGCACGGTGCGCTGCACCTGCGCGATCAGTTCGGCCACGTTGGGCTGCGCGCTCAGGTCCACGTGCAGCGGCAGCGGGTTGACGAAGTAGCCGTAGACCTGGGCGAACTCCTCCTGGGTGCGGCCCATCACCGGGCTGCCGACGATCACGTCGTCCTGGCCGGTGTAGCGCTGCAGCAGCACGTAGTAGGCCGCCATCAGCACCATGAACACGGTCGCGCCGTGCTCGCGCGCCAGGGTGTGGATGCGCGCGCTGAGTTCCGGATCGAGAGCGAAGAACTCCGAGGCGCCGTTGTGGGTCTGCACCACCGGGCGCGGCTTGTCGGTCGGCAGGGCCAGGATCGGCACCTGCGCGGGCAGGTGCGACTTCCAGTACTCCAGCATCTTCGCCGCCTCGCGCGAGGCGAGGAACTTGCTTTGCCAGTTGTAGAAGTCCAGGTAGCGCGCGCGCACCGGCGCCAGCTCGACCTTTTCCTTGCGCCGCAGGCCTTCGTAGATCGCCAGCAGTTCTTCGATGAAGGTGAAGGTGGAGATCGCATCGGAGATGATGTGATGCACCGCCTTCATGATCACCCAGCGGTCCTCGCCGCGCTTGAACAGGCGGAAGCGAACCAGCGGGTCGTGTTCCAGGTCGTAGGGCTTGCGGTACTCGCGGATGATCTGCTGGTAGATCTCGTCCCAGGGCTTGTCCTGCACGTCGAACAGAGCGAGGTCGGCGTCGCTGTGAGGGCGGATCACCTGCACGGCCTGGCCGCGGTCGAGCACGAAGTTGGCGCGCAGGCTGGGATGGCGCGCGATCAGTTCGCGCACCGCCTGGAACATCAGCTCCGGCTGCAGCTGCGTGCGCACCTCGACCGCGCCGCCGATGTTGTAGGCGAAGCCGTCGGGGTTGAGCTGCTTGAGGAACCACAGCGCGTTCTGGTTCTGGCTCAGCGGGTAGCGGGCGTCGTCGGTATGCGCCTCGTACTGGGCGGCGCCGTCGTCCTGGCCCTGCGCGGCGACCAGTTCGACCAGGCCGGCGTGCAGCTGCTCGGTCAGGGTGCCGATCGAGGAACTGCTCAGCAGGGTCACCACCGGCAGCGCCACCTTGAGCTCGGTGTGGATGCGCGCGCGCAGTTCCATCGCCAGCAGCGAATCCAGGCCGAGCGCATTGAGGCTGGCGTCGGCGTCGATCTGCTCGGGCTTGACCCGCATGACCTGGGCGATCAGGCCGTGGAAGCGTTCGCCCAGCAGGCTCCAGCGCGCCAGCGCGTCGGCGTCGCGGAAGGCTTCGACGAAGCTGCCGTGCTCGGCCGCGCCGCTGCCGGCGCCGAGCTTGGCCAGTTCCTGGATCAGCGGCGGCGGCGAGGAATACCAGGCCATGAAGATCGGCCAGTCGACCACGGTCGCGACCAGCAGCTGGGCGCGATCCTGCCCGATCACGCGCTCGAGCACGTCCATGCCGGCGTCGGGCGAGAGCGAGCTCATGCCGCGGCTGTTGCGGTAGTGCTCGATCAGGCCCAGTTCCTCGATCATGCCGGTCGCCCACGGGCCCCAGTCGACCGCCAGCGCGGGCAGTCCCTGGGCGCGGCGGTGGTGCGCAAGCGCGTCGAGGAAGGCGTTGCCGGCGGCGTAGTTGGCCTGGCCGGCGGTGGTGACGATCGAGGCGATCGAGGCGAACAGCACGAAGTGGTCGAGCGGCTCGTCGGCCAGGTGCTTGTGCAGCAGCCAGCCGCCGATGACCTTGGGCTCGTAGACCGGATCGAAGCTGTCGCGCTGCATGTCGGCGAGCAGGGTGTCGCGCACCTGCCCGGCGAGGTGGAACGCGCCGCGGATCGGCGGCAGGTCGCGCTGGCGGTAATCGGCCAGCCAGCCGCGCAGCGCGCCTTCGTCGGTGATGTCGAGCTGGGCCAGGATCGGCTCGGCGCCCAGGCGCTCGAGTTCCTTGAGGAAGCGCACGTTGCGGCCGACCGCGGTGTCCGGGTCGGTGTCGCGCCATTGCGCGCGCTGCGGCAGCTTGCTGCGGCCGACCAGGATCAGCTTGCGCGCGCCGCGCTTGACCAGGGTGCGGCACAGCAGCCGGCCGAGCGCGCCGAACGCGCCGGTGACCAGGTAGGCGCCGTCGCTGCGCAGGCGCAGCGGCAGCGGCTTGGTCAGGCCTTGCGCCGGCAGCAGCCGGCCGGTGTAGCGCTTGCCCTCGCGCAGAGCCACTTCGTCCTCGTCGCTGCGCAGCAGTTCGCTGCGCAGCAGCGCGGCCTCGGCGACGCGTTCGGCCGGGTCGTGGGCGTCGCGCAGCGGCAGGTCGATCAGCTTGCCGCGCTGGGCGATCAGTTCCTGGTACCACAGCACCCGGCCGATGCCCCAGGCCGGCGCGCCCAGCGGCTCGACGGCGTCGCCGCGGTTCACCGCCTGGGTGCCGCGGGTGACGATGTGCAGCCGGCCGTGCGGATGCGCGGCGGTCAGCGCCTGGGCCAGCGCGATCAGCGAGTAGGCGCCGCGGCTGTTGCCGTTCTGCAGCGCCGGCGTGTCGGCGGCCTCGACGCTGGGCTGGTCGAGGTTCCACAGGTGCACGATGCGGCCGAAGCGGCCGGCGCCGGACTTGTCGAGGTCGGCGAACAGGCGCTGCAGGTCCTTGGCCACGCCGGGCGCGACGCTGGACTCGTGCAGGTCCTTCTCCAGCTTGTAGCGCTTGCCCGGACGCACCAGGTGCACGCGTTCGCCGCGGTCGGCGGCCAGCGCGGCGAGCTCGTCGCCCAGGCCGTGCTCGTCGGCGAAGATCAGCCAGCCTTCGCTTTCGCCGGCCTGCGGCGGGTCGGCTTCGTCTTCGGCGATCTCATGCCAATGGGTTTCGGCCAGCCAGCCGTCGATGGTCGGCAGGCCGACCTTGGCGCTGGCGTTCTCGACGTTGGCGGCGCGGAAGCCGGCGACCTTGCCCAGCGCACGGCCGTCTTCGCCGTAGACCAGGATGTCGCCGATCAGCTCGTCGCCGCTGTCGTGGGTGATCCGCGCATGCGCCCACAGCGTGCGTTCGCCGATCGCTTCGCTGCGCACTTCCTGGATCGACAGCGGCAGGCGGATGCCGGTGCCGGCGTCGCCGCCGCGGCCGGTCTCCAGCGCGATCTGGCGCTGCAGGATCTGCGGGGCCAGCAGCGCCTGGAAGCAGGCGTCGAGCATGGCCGGGTGGAAGTGGTGGTCGGCGGCGCCGCCGAGCAACTGCTGCGTCGGCACGATCTTGGCGAGCGCCTCGCCGTGGCCGATCCACACTTCCTCGATGCCCTGGAACGCCGGGCCGTAGTGGTAGCCCATCTCGCCGAGCTGCTGGTAGCAGGCCGCGCGCGCCAGGTACAGCGGGCTGCGCTCGCGCACGGCGCGCGCGTCCAGCGCCGGCGCCGCGCGGCGGCCCTGGCTGGCGCGCACGCTGCCGGCGGCGTGGACGGTGCGCTCGCCGCCGTCGGCGGACAGGGTGGAGACGTTGAAGCCGGCGCCGTCGGAGGAGAACGACAGCTGCGCGGTCACCGCTTCGGTGTCGGACAGGAACAGCGCCTTGCGCAGCTCGATGTCGGCGATCGCGGCGCTGCCGCCGCCGGTCATCGCCCGCACCGCCTGGGCCGCCATCTCGATGTAGCCGGCGGCGGGGAACAGCACGTTGCCCTGGATGCGGTGGTCCTGCAGGTAGGGCTGGTGTTCGGCGTCCAGGCGCGCTTCCCAGGTCGGCTCGGCGTTGGCCATGCGCCGGCCCAGCAGCGCGTGGTCGAGCCGGCCCAGGCGGATCTGCTCGACCGCACGCGGCTCGACCCAGTAACGGTCGCGCTTGAACGGATAGCGCGGCAGCGCGACTTGGCGGCCGCGCGGGTGCAGCGCCTGCCAGTCGATGGCGACGCCGAGGTTGTGCAGGGTCGCCAGCGAGGCGGCGAAGCGCGCGGCCTCGTCTTCCTGGCGCCGGATCGAGGGCACGCTGCGCGCGCTGGCGCCGCGTGCGGCGAAGCATTCGTTGATCGAGTGGCCCAGCACCGGGTGCGGGCCGATCTCCAGGAACAGCTCGTAGCCGTCGTCGGCCATCGCGTCGATGGCGGCGCGGAAGCCGACGCTGTTGCGCACGTTCTCCCACCAGTACTGCGCGTCGAGCTCGCGGCCCGCGGCGATGCCGGGCTTGGCGGTCATGTACAGCGGCAGCTGCGCCGGATGCGGCGCCAGGCCTTCCAGCGATTGCAGCAGCTCGTCCTTGATCAGGTCCATCTTGGCGCTGTGGTAGGGCACGCGCACGGTCAGGAACTTGGCGAACAACTGTTCGGCCTGCAGCTGCGCGGCGACTTCGGCCAGCGCGTCCTGGTCGCCGGCCAGGGTCATCGCGCCGGGGCTGTTGACCGCGGCGATCGACACGCGCTCGCCGTAGGGCGCGATGCGGCGCTGCGCTTCGGCTTCGGTCAGGCTGACCGCGAGCATGCTGCCGGTGTCGACCAGGGTCTGCTGCAGGCGGCTGCGGTGCACGACCACGCGCACCGCCTGTTCCAGGGTGTAGACGCCGGCCTCATAGAACGCGGCGACCTCGCCGGTGCTGTGGCCGACGATGGCGTCGGGCCTCACCCCGCGCGCGCGCCACATCGCGGCCAGCGCGATCTGCACGGCGAAGTTGGCCGGCTGCGCCAGCCAGGTGTCGCTCATCAGCGAGTCGGCTTCGGCGGCGCCCAGGTGTTCGATCAGCGACCAGTCGACGTGCTTGCGCAGTTCGGCGTCGCAGCGCTCGATGGTTTCGCGGTAGATCGGTTCGCGCTCGAACAACTGCCGGCCCATCGCCCACCACTGCGGGCCCATGCCGGTGAAGACCCAGGCCAGTTTCGGCGCGGCCGCGCCGCGGCGGTCGTCGGCGAGCGCCAGCGGATGCGCTTCGCCGGCGGCCGCGGCGGCCAGTCGCTCGCGCAGGGCCTCGCGGCTGTCGTAGACCAGGGTCAGGCGCGATTCCAGGTGCTGGCGGCGATGGGCGAGGGTGTGGGCGAGGTCGTCGACCGACACCGCGTCGTCGCCTTCGCGATCGAGTTCCTTCAGGAGGCCGGCGGCCAGCTCGGGCAGCGCGGCGGAGTCGCGCGCGGTCAGCGGCAGCAGGTTGTAGCCGCCGATGTCGGCGGGCGCGTTTTCTTCGACGGCGGCCGCGGCTTGCGCGCGGATCGGCGCTTCCTCCAGCACCACGTGCGCGTTGGTGCCGCCGAAACCGAACGAGTTGACCGCGGCGCGCGCCGGGCCTTCGTGCGCCGGCCACGGGGTCAGTTCGGTCGGGATCTTGTACGGCATCGAGGCCAGGTCGATGTCCGGGTTGACCGTCTTGAGATTGATGTGCGGCGGAATCTGCTTGTGCTTGAGCGCCAGCGCGGTCTTGATCAGCCCGGCGACGCCGGCGGCGGCCTCGGTGTGGCCGATGTTGGTCTTGACCGAACCGACGAAGCATTCCGCGCCGGGCTCGCGGCCCTGCGCCAGCGCGCGGCCCAGCGCGCGGGCCTCGATCGGGTCGCCGACCGGGGTCGAGGTGCCGTGCGCTTCCATGTACTGCAGGCTGCCCGGCGCGATCCCGGCTTCGCCGCACACGCGCTGGATCAGCGCGACCTGGGCGTCGGGATTGGGCACGGTGATGCCGTTGCTGTGGCCGTCCTGGTTGACGCCGGTGGCCAGGATCACCGCGTGGATCGGATCGCCGTCGCGCAGCGCGTCCTCCAGCCGCTTGAGCGCGACGATGCCGACGCCCTCGGCGCGCACATAGCCGTTGGCCGAGGCGTCGAAGGTGCGCGACTTGCCTTCCGGCGACAGGAACCCGCCCTTGGTCTCGGCGATGGTGTACTGCGGGGTCATGTGCAGCAGGGTGCCGCCGGCCAGGGCCAGGCTGCTCTCGCCGCGGCGCAGGCTGTGGCAGGCCAGGTGCACGGCCACCAGCGACGAACTGCAGGCGGTGTCGATCGACAGGCTGGGGCCGCGGAAGTCGAAGCAGTAGGAAATACGGTTCGACGCCATCGTCATCATCGTGCCGGTGGCGGTGTGCGCGGCCAGGGTGTCGAAGCTCAGGTCGGCGAACTGGACGATCTTGTAGTCCAGGGTGAACGCGCCGACGAACACGCCGATGTCCTGGCCGGCCAATTCGCCGGGCTTCTGGCCGCCGTCTTCCAGCGCTTCCCAGGCCACTTCCAGCAGCTTGCGCTGCTGCGGATCCATGTAGTCGGCTTCGCGCGGGCTGATGCCGAAGAACGCCGGATCGAATTCGTCGAAGCCGTCGATGTATCCGCCGCGGCCGCCGACCAGGCGTCCGGGCTTGCTCTTGTCGCGGCTGCCGAGCGTGCGCACGTCGTAGCGGTTGAGCGGGGTGTCGGTGAGGCAGTCCTTGCCCTGGACCAGGTTCTGCCAGAACGCGCGGTAGTCGCTGGCGCCGCCGGGCAGGCGGCAGCCGATGCCGATGATGGCGATGCGGTCCTCCATCGCCACCGGGCCGCCGGTCTGGGCGACGCCATCGGCGGCCGCGCGTGCGGCGGCGTCGTGGGCGTCGTGAGCGGAGGCTTCGCTGGAGGAAGGCTTCTTGCTGGAGTCCGTCATGGTCGATTCCTTGGAGATGCGTCCACGCGCGAGCGCGGCGGGCCGTGTGATCGGGTCGTCGGGTCGTCTTAAGGGCGTCTTGCGGAGCGGTTCGGTGGCGCGCCGGAACGGGTTCCGGCCTGGATCTGAAACAAAGCGGTCAGGGCGGCGCGCGGTCCGCGGCGGGTGCGGCGGAGGCGAGCGATGCGCGGGCGGGCGAGGGCGGCGGCGCGGGCGGATAGCGCCGCGGCCGCAACGGATGCAGCAAGGTGGACAACAGCGCGCGGTTGGGCGGGAACGTGCCCGGCGCGAACAGGCCGATCCGGTGCGGGCGCTTGCCGGGCCGCCAGGTGTAGCTGCGGAACAGGCGGTCCCAGATCGACAGGTCCGAGCCGAAATGCCCGGCCTCGTGCTTGTCGGCGCTGTGGTGCATGCGGTGCAGTTCGGGGCTGGCGAGCACGTGGTTGAGCCAGCCCAGGCGCACGTCGATGTTGGCGTGGACGAAATAGCCCTGGGCGATGACGAAGATGCCGACCGCGAACAGCGAATGCGCGGAGAACCCGGCCAGCGCCAGCGCGAACTGCACCACGAACTGGGCCAGGGTCACGTCGAGCACGTGGTTGACCCCGTTGTTGCCGACGTTGACCTTGTCCGGCACGTGGTGCACGCCGTGCAGCCGCCACAGCAGCGGGATGTCGTGGCCGGCGCGGTGCACCGCGTAGCTGGCGAGCGAACTCAGCAGCAGCGCCAGCGGGATTTCCGCCCACAGCGGCAGCGCCGGATGCAGCGGCGCCACCGCCGACACCGCCGCCATCAACGGAATCTGCGCGAGCGCGCCGCCGACCACGGTGAGGAAGAAGTACACGCCGTACAGGCCCCACTCGCGCCGATCCGGCAGCCAGCCGCGCTCGTAGGGGATCAGCCGCTCCAGCAGCGCCAGGTAGCCGATGGTCAGCAACACGAAGGCGAAGTTGGCGCCGCCCAGGTCCCAGCCGCGCGCGATGCCTGCATAGACGTAGGCCGCCACCGCCAGCATCAGCAGCGGGTGGGCGCAGTGCCGCAGAAAATCCAGCCGCGTCGTCGCTGCCGGCGTGACCGGGTCGGCGTTCCGCTCCGGGATAATCCCGGCGCCGGCCGCGGCGGCGCCGTCCTGCCCGGCCGCGTCACTCTCTTGTTGCGACGCAGCACGCGTTTCGAAAGTGTGCTCTGATAATCCATTCATTTTCTTTTTCCATTATGTTCGAGAAAATGAGCTGGCCGCCGCGTTTCGATAATGAGACCGCTGCCGCCCGGAAACCGGCGAGCGCTCGGCGGTTTTTCGCAGGTCTTTGAATTCATTGGCGCAGAGGTTCCCGTCGAATCGCCCATGCGATCCTCCCGGCAGGCTGGTGGTGGTCGGCCCGGTTATGCGCTCGCGCGCTCCGTGACGGCCGGACGATGTGATTCAGATAATGCCGGCGAATATTCGCGGCAAGCCCGATCCGCAGTCAAAGGCGCAGGCCCGATTATCCTGCGACGCGGATCATTCTTTGGAATATCCGTTTCCCTCCGGAAAAAATAATGTGCTGGTATTGCCCGGCCGTCGCGCCGCGCCTGCGTCGCGAGCGCTGCGACCGCGATGGCCATTAATTACCCGAGCGCGTCAGCACGATGACGCATCGATTGCAGCCGACGCCGCGCGCCGGGTCTGCCCCGGTGCGCGTTCGCGCGGACCCGCCGCCCCACACCCATCGCGCCCCTTCCATGCAGGAGTCACCCAGATGCAGTTGGCGACCGAACGCGTCATCGAAGTCAGGCATTGGAACGACAGCCTTTTCAGCTTCCGCACCACCCGCGACCCCGGCTTCCGCTTCGACAGCGGGCACTTCGTCATGGTCGGGCTGGAGATCGACGGCCGCCCGCTGATGCGCGCGTACTCGATCGCCAGCGCGCACTACGAGGAACACCTGGAGTTCTTCAGCATCAAGGTGCCCGACGGCCCGCTGACCTCGCGCCTGCGCCACATCGAGCGCGGCGACGAGATCCTGGTCAGCCGCCGGCCGACCGGCACGCTGGTGCTGAACGACCTCAACCCGGGCAAGCGGCTGTACCTGCTCGGCACCGGCACCGGCCTGGCGCCGTTCCTGAGCATCGTCCGCGACCCGGAGACCTACGAGCGTTTCGAGACCGTGGTGCTCGCCCACGGCGTGCGCCGGATCGACGATCTGGCCTACCAGCAGTTCATCGAGAGCGAACTGCCCAAGCACGAGTTCCTCGGCCCGCCGGTGCGGCAGCAGCTGCGCTACTACCCGACGGTGACGCGCGAACCGTTCCGCAACCAGGGCCGGCTCACCGACGCCATCGACGCCGACACCATGACCCAGGCGCTCGGCCTGCCGCCGCTGGACCCGGCCGAGGACCGGGTGATGCTGTGCGGCAGCCCGCAGATGCTCGCCGACACCGCCGCGCTGCTGGACCGGCGCGGTTTCGTCGCCTCGCCGCGCACGCGCGAGCCGGGCGACTACGTGATCGAGCGGGCCTTCGTCGAGAAGTGAAACGGCGCGGCGGGGCAGGGGGCGGCAGGCGCATGCGCGGCAGGGTCGGGCGCGCTCGCGCCGCATCGGTTTCGCTGCGGCCGCGGCGTGCGCGCCGTATCGGCATGGCGAGGTCGTGGTTGCGCCGCGCGCCGGCCCGACGCCGATGCAGCCGCATCGCGCAACCGCTGCGGCGAGCGCATTCCTGCCCACCGGCCGCCGCGACGGTCGCATCGCCATCGTTCGGCCGCCCACGCGGCTTCACCCACATCACGCGGCCGCCGAAGCGGCCGCTCAGGACCCGCACATGAGCTCCCCCACTGCCTTGCCGGTTTCGTTGATAGGCGCACCGACCGACGTCGGCGCCGGCGATCGCGGCGCGCGCCTGGGCCCGGAGGCCCTGCGCATCGCCGGATTGCGCGAAGCGCTGCACGGCCTCGGCCTGGACGTGGCCGACCGCGGCAACCTCGACGGCCCGCCGAACCCCTGGACCGGGCCGGTCGACGGCTACCGCCACCTCGACGAAGTGATCGCCTGGAACCGCCAGGTGATGAACGCCGTCTCGGCCGAACTCGGCCTGGGCCGCATGCCGATCCTGCTCGGCGGCGACCACTGCCTCGGCCTGGGCTCGATCACCGCCGTCGCCCAGCACTGCCGCGCGCAAGGCAAGAAACTGCGCGTGCTGTGGCTGGACGCGCACGCCGACTTCAACACCAACGACATCACCCCCAGCGGCAACCTGCACGGCATGCCGGTGGCTTGCCTGATCGGATTGGGGCCGCGCGAGCTGACCCACCTCGGCGGCGAGGCGCCGGCGATGCAGGTCGGGCAGATGCGCCAGATCGGCACGCGTTCGGTCGATGCCGGCGAGAAGCAACTGATCCGCCGCCACGGCCTGCCGGTGTACGACATGCGCCGGATCGGCGACATCGGCATCAAGCGGGTGATGGAGGACGCGCTGGCCGACCTCGACGAGGACACCCACCTGCACGTGAGCTTCGACGTCGACTTCCTCGACCCGAGCATCGCCCCCGGCGTCGGCACCGGCGTCGCCGGCGGGCCGAACTACCGCGAGGCGCAACTGGCGATGGAGATGATCGCCGAGAGCGGGCGCATGGGCTCGCTGGACATCGTCGAGCTCAACCCGATCCTCGACCGCGACAACGCCACCGCGCTGATCGCGATCGACCTGGTCGAGAGCCTGTTCGGCAAGTCGACGCTGGTGCGTGGCTGAGCGTGGAGCGTCGCGGCCCGATCAGGCATTGGGCTGTTGTGGGAGGGCGTTCAGGCCCGACGCTCTCGTGCCAGATCGCCGCGACCTGAGCGAAAGGCATCGGGACTGAAGTCCCTCCCACCAAAACAGCGCAGTCTGCGGGCCTTCGGCTGTTGTGGGAGGGCCTTCAGGCCCGACGCTCTTGTGCCAGATCGCGATGACCTGAGCGAAAGGCGCCGGGACCGAAGTCCCTCCCACAAAAGCCGGCGTCCCTCCCCGATTTGCGAACGTTCGTTCGCAACGTCAGCAAACTGTTTGCCGACACAACGGTGCTGCGACGCCGCATGACGACTGCGCGCGGCGTGCTAATTTTCCGCCCATCCTGCTTCCCGCGTAGCCCGGCCGACTTCCCCCGCCGATCGCGTATACGTCGAGGACGCACCGCGCCGGGGACCGCGCGGCGCCGCGCGCGGCAGTGCGCGCCGATATCGCGAGACATCGAAGTCCAGCGTTGGAATCCAGCGTTTTTCGTAGGAAACGTCGTCACAAGAGGGGAATGCCTGATGATCGCTCGCTCGCCGGGTCGCAAGACCTTGTCGTTTGCCGTCGCCCTGAGCCTGGCCGCGTCCGCCGCCGCGCACGCGCAGCAGTCCGCGCCGGCGCAGGAGGACGAGGCCAAGACCCTGGCCGGCCTCACCGTCACCGCGCAAAAACGCGAGGAGGCGATGCAGGACGTGCCGATCTCGATCACCGCCTTGCCCGAGCAGCTGTTGCAGGACACCGGCGTGCGCGACATCAAGGACGTGCAGCTGCTGGTGCCCGGCCTGACCGTCAGCAGCACCCAGAGCGAAGTGCAGACGGTGGCGCGCATCCGCGGCATCGGCACGGTCGGCGACAACGCCGGCCTGGAATCCTCGGTCGGCGTGGTCGTCGACGGCGTCTACCGCCCGCGCAACGGCGTGGGCTTCGGCGACCTCGGCGAGATCGAGCGGATCGAAGTGCTCAAGGGCCCGCAGGGCACGGTGTTCGGCAAGAACACTTCGGCCGGCGTCATCAACGTCATCACCCGCCGGCCGGACTACAACACCAAGGTCGAGGGCGAGCTGACCATCGGCGACTACGGCGCGGTCGGCGCGGCCGGCTCGTTCAACACCGCGCTCGGCGAGCACGCCGCGTTCCGCATCTACGGCGCCAAGCGCAAGCGCGACGGCTTCACCGACGTCGAAGTCGGCCGCGGCCCGCGCGCCGAGCGCGAGGACGGCGACCAGAACTTCCACACCCTGCGCGGCCAGCTGCTGTTCGAGCCGACCGAAAACCTCGACATCAACCTGATCGCCGACTTCAGCAGCCGCGAAGAGAACTGCTGCGTTGGCCTGACCACGGTGCGCGGCCCGACCGCGGCGATCGTCAACGCGCTCGCCGGCGGCACCGGCGTGGCGCCGGTGGCCGATCCGTTCGCGCGCCGCGCCTGGAGCAACCGGCCGACCACCCAGGACATCAAGGACAAGGGCGTCTCGGCCGAGATCAACTGGATCACCCCGTGGTTCGGCGGCGCCACCCTGACCTCGATCACCGCCGCGCGCGACTGGCAGGCGATCAACGGCCTGGACTTCGATTTCTCCACCGCCGACATGATCTATCGCAATGCCGATCCGGACGAGTCGTTCACCGGCTTCAAGCAGTTCAGCCAGGAACTGCGCCTGACCGGCTCCACCGACAAGCTCGACTGGATGTTCGGCATGTTCTATGCCGACGAAGACCTCAAGCGCAACGATTCCTACAGCCTCGGCGCGGCCTACGAGCCGTACCTGGCGACCGCGGTGCTGAGCCAGATCGCCGCGCGTTTCCCGGCCGGCGTGGTCAACACCGCCAACGCCGCGACGTTCCTGTCGCAGGCGTCCGGGCGTCCGTTCGGCAGCGCCTTCGCCGGCCTCGGCGCGCTCGACCGCTACAAACAGAACAGCACCAGCGTGGCGCTGTTCACCAACAACACCTGGCACGCCACCGACAAGCTCGACCTGACCCTGGGCCTGCGTTACACCAAGGAGAACAAGGAGCTCGACTCGGTCTACAGCAATCCCAACGGCGGCGTCGGCTGCGGCGCGGGCCTGGCCAATCCGGCGCGGGTGGGGCAGGCGCTGGCCGCGCGCGGCGTGCCGCTGGCGGCGATCAACGCGCTGGTGCCGCAGGTGCTCGGCTTCATGTGCCTGCCGTGGGCGAACACCCTGCACAACGGCCGGGTGACGAACCAGGAGCGCGACGAGAAGGAATGGTCGGGCACGCTCAAGGCCGCGTACCGCTGGAACGAGCACGTCATGGGCTACGCCTCGGCCGCGCGCGGCTACAAGGCCGGCGGCTTCAACCTCGACCGGGTGCAGTCGTCCAACGGCCTGTCGGCGGGCACCGCCGGCATCACCCCGGTCAACGACACCTCGTTCCCGGGCGAGTTCGTCGACAGCTACGAGCTCGGCGCCAAGACCACCTGGGCCGGCGGCAACCTGCTGCTCAACGCGACCTTGTTCCACCAGACCTACAGCGACTTCCAGCTCAACAGCTTCCTGGGCACCAGCTTCGTGGTGCGCTCGATCCCGGAAGTCCGGTCGCAGGGCATCGACACCGAAGTGCTGTGGCAGACCGGCGTCAAGGGCCTGATGCTGCAGGGCGGCGTGATGTACGCCGACACCAAGTACGGCAAGGACCTGCTGCCCGACGCCGACCTGGCCAAGCTGCCCGGCGCGCGCGCCAGCTTCGCCCCGCTGTGGTCGGCCTCGGCCGCGGTGACCTACCAATGGGACTTCGGCCCCGACCTGATCGGCCGCTTCAACATCGGCGCCAAGTATTCCTCCGACTACAACACCGGTTCCGACCTCGACCCGGAAAAGGGCCAGGACGCCTACACCGTGGTCAACGCGCGTCTCGGCGTCGGCGCCAAGAACCGCCGCTGGATGGTCGAGGCCTGGGCGATGAACCTGTTCGACGAGGAGTACAAGCAGGTCGGCTTCGACGCGCCGCTGCAGACCGGCTCGTGGAACGCCTTCCTCGGCGCGCCGCGCACCTACGGCGTGACCTTGCGGGTCAGCTACTGAGCCCAGGCGATGCGACGGCGGCCGCGCGCGACATGCGTGCGGCCGCCGTTGTCGTCGTACGGGCCTCGTCGTCGCGTCGCGAACGGCAGTCCCGCGGTCGCGGCTCGCGCCGCTGCTACAGGGCCAGGCCGTGGCATGCGATCCGACTGTAGGAGCGGCGCAAGCCGCGACGTGGCCACTGCAATCGCCGAAGTCCCGGCCGCAGCCAGCGTCGCGTCCGCCCCGACACCCGCCGCCGAACCGTCCGACCCGGCAAAGCCCGCGTCTCCGTGCCCGTTATAGTGGCGCCCATGAGCGCCCACACCCCCGCCATCGCCCCCGCCGACGCCAGCGACGCCGCCCTGGATGCCCTGGCCGCCCGCATCGGCGAAACCGCCCGCCGCAACCACCACATGCTGGTCACCGCCGAGAGCTGCACCGGCGGCTGGATCGCCAAGACCCTGACCGACATCGCCGGCTCCTCGGCGTGGTTCGAATGCGGCCTGGTCGCCTACAGCTACGAGGCCAAGCAGGCGCTGCTGAGCGTGCGCCCGCAGACGCTCGAACAGCACGGCGCGGTCAGCCGCGAGACCGTGATCGAGATGGTCTCCGGCGCCCTGGCCAACACCGGCGCGACCCTCGCCGTCGCGGTCACCGGCATCGCCGGCCCCGGCGGCGGCACCGAGGACAAGCCGGTCGGCACGGTTTGGGTCGCCTGGAAACGCCGCGGCGGCTACCCGCGCGCCGAAGCCTTCCACTTCGACGGCGACCGCGAAGCCGTGCGCCGCCAGACCGTCGCCGCGGCCCTGCAAGGCCTGGAAACGCTGGCGTCCTGAAGCGAGCCATGGCGCAGGCGCCGCGATCCTGGGCAGGGGCGGCGCAAGCCGCGACCGCGTCGCGGCAGATCGCGCCGAATCCTCGGCATGGCGCGACCGTACCAGCCCGATCCGACGCCGCCACGCGATCCCTCTGTAGGAGCGGCGCAAGCCGCGACCGCGCCACAACAGATCGCGCCGGGCGCACGATGCGCCGGCGCGCGCCGGCCACGGCGTACATCTACGATCGCGACGGCCGCGTCGCGGCTTGCGCCGCTGCTACCGGGCGCGTCCACCGCATCCGCGGCCGCTCACGTCAATTCCAGTTCCCAAACCTGCCCGACCAGATCGTGGCCGAAGCTGCGATGCCGCTCCTGCTCGACCAGCACGAACCCGAAGTCCTCGTAGATGCGCCGCGCCGCCGTCAGGATGTCGTTGGTCCACAGGCGCATGCGCGGATACCCGGCCTCGCGGGCGAAGCCGATGCAGGTCTCGACCAACCGCCGGCCCACGCCCAGCCCGCGCGCGCGCGGGTCGACCAGCAGGCAGCGCAACTGCGCGACCCGCGCGTCGTCGGCGTTGGCGGCCACGAACACGCAGCCGACCCGCTCGCCGTCGATCTCGGCGATCCAGCAGCGTTCGCGCGCCGGATCGCGGGCGCTCGCGAACTGCGCGAACAGCTTCGCCACCAGCGCCTCGAAGTCCGCATTCCAACCGTACTCGTCGGCGTACAGGCGGGCATGGCGCTCGATCGCCCAGCCGAGGTCGCCGATCGCGTGCTCGCGCACGCGCAGCCGTTGCGGCGCCGGCAGCGCGTGCGGGGTCAGCGCGCGTTCGGCCTCGGCGATCGCGCGCAGCAGGCGGTCGCGGTCGAGCGCGGACAGGGCCTTCAGCATCGCCGCGGTGGTCCGGTGCGAACTGCGGTCGAGCCCGGCGAAGGTCTCGCGACCGCTCGCGGTCAGGCTCAGCGCGAAGCTGCGCGCATCGTGTTCGCTGCGCGCCTTGGCGACCAGCCCGGCGTCGACGAAGCCCTGCACGATCCGGCTCAGGTAACCCGCGTCCAGGCCCAGGGTTTCGCCGATGTCGCGCGCCGCCACCGGTTCGCGCTGGGCCAGCTCGAACAGCACCCGCGCCTGGGTCAGGGTGAACGGACTGTCGAGCAGGTCCTCGCGCAGCACGTCGATCCGGCGGGTATAGAAGCGGTTGAAGGCGCGGACGGCGTCGACCTGGGCGGCTTCGATCGGGTGGGCCATGGCGGCGGTTCGGCGGGCGAGGGCGGAACCGCAGCGTGCGAGAGTTATTTGACTGAGTCAATCAATTGCCGGACGAGCGGTCTTGCCCGGTCGGTTGTTAGTAGTAATACTACTAACCATGAGCCTGACCGACACCCAGCAAGCCATCCTCGCGCTGATCGCGGAACGGATCGACGCCGAAGGTCTTCCGCCGTCGCAGACGGAGATCGCCCGCGCCTTCGGTTTCAAGGGCGTGCGCGCCGCGCAGTACCACCTCGAGGCGCTCGAGGCGGCCGGCGCGATCGAACGCCGGCCCGGCCGCGCGCGCGGCATCCGCGTGCTGCAGCCGCCGCCGCAGGCGCAGCGCGAGCTCGGCCTGGTCGCCGCGCCGGCGCAGGCCTTCGACGAGGACGCGCTGCGCCTGCCGGTGCTCGGCCGGGTCGCCGCCGGCGCGCCGATCGGCTCGGCCGCCGGCATCGAGCCCGACAATTACGTCCTGCTCGACCGCAACATGTTCTTCCCGTCGCCCGACTACCTGCTCAAGGTCAAGGGCGACTCGATGCGCGACGAGGGCATCTTCGACGGCGACCTGATCGGCGTGCACCGCACCCGCGATGCGCGTTCGGGCCAGATCGTGGTCGCCCGCATCGACGACGAGATCACCGTCAAGCTGCTCAAGATCGGCAGGGACCGCATCCGCCTGCTACCGCGCAACCCCGACTACGCGCCGATCGAGGTCCAGCCCGACCAGGACTTCGCCATCGAAGGCCTGTATTGCGGGCTGGTCCGGCCCAACCGTTGAACCGCGCCGCGATGGCCCGCACCTGCCTCTACGACCGCCGCGGCTTCGCCCGCGAATGCGCCGCGGTGCCGGCCGCCGAAGCCGCATTGCGCGCCCTGGACGAGACGATTTCCGCTGCGCTGGCGCGGGGAAATCCGACCCCGGCGCCGGCAACCGCCCGGCAGCGCACGGCCGCTTCGACGGATAATTTGGCTCTCGGCGCCACGATCTCAGCCTCTGCGATACGCGCCCTCTAACGTATCCCCACCACGACAGACTCAAGGAACACAGCGATGGACGAGAACAAGAAGCGCGCGCTAGCGGCCGCCCTGGGCCAGATCGAAAAGCAGTTCGGCAAGGGCTCGGTGATGCGCATGGGCGACCGCCCGGTCGAAGCCGCCGAAGTGATCGGCACCGGCTCGCTGATGCTCGACATCGCGCTCGGCATCGGCGGCCTGCCCAAGGGCCGCGTGGTCGAAATCTACGGCCCGGAATCCTCGGGCAAGACCACCCTGACCCTGCAGGCCATCGCCCAGTGCCAGAAGAACGGCGGCACCGCCGCCTTCATCGACGCCGAGCACGCGCTCGACCCCATCTACGCCGGCAAGCTCGGCGTCAACATCGACGACCTGCTGGTCTCGCAGCCCGACACCGGCGAGCAGGCGCTGGAAATCGCCGACATGCTGGTGCGTTCGGCCGCGGTCGACATGGTCGTGATCGACTCGGTCGCCGCGCTGACCCCGAAGGCCGAAATCGAAGGCGAGATGGGCGACCAGCTGCCGGGCCTGCAGGCCCGCCTGATGTCGCAGGCGCTGCGCAAGCTCACCGGCAACATCAAGCGCTCCAACACTCTGGTGATCTTCATCAACCAGTTGCGCATGAAGATCGGCGTGATGATGCCGGGCCAGAGCCCGGAAACCACCACCGGCGGCAACGCGCTCAAGTTCTACGCCTCGGTGCGCCTGGACATCCGCCGCATCGGCGCGATCAAGAAGGGCGACGAGATCATCGGCAACCAGACCAAGATCAAGGTCGTCAAGAACAAGATGGCGCCGCCGTTCAAGCAGATCGTCACCGAGATCCTCTACGGCGAAGGCATCTCGCGCGAAGGCGAACTGATCGACATGGGCGTGGAAGCCAAGCTGGTCGAGAAGTCGGGCGCCTGGTACAGCTGCGACGGCGAGCGCATCGGCCAGGGCAAGGAAAACGCCCGCCAGTACCTCAAGGAAAACCCGGAAATGGCCCAGCGCCTGGAAGCCAACCTGCGCGAGAAGTTCGTGCCGGCCGAGGCTTCGCGCGAAGAGGCCGCCGAGGACTGATCCTCGCCGGCGCTTAGCGAATCGTCTTTGCAATGAGTTCCGATCGGGATGACGGACGGCGCCATGGTGGTGGCGCCGGCAGCACGGCCGGGCAGGGTGGCGAGCCCTCGCCCGGCCGTGGAGCGATGAGTCTGAACGACCTGCGCGCGCGCATGCGTGCGATCGAAAGCGGGAGCCGGTCCGCGGATGCGGATCGGCCGTCCCGCGAATCGTCGTTTTCCGACACCGACACCGACACCGACACCGGCAGCGGCAGCGGCAGCGGCAGCGATCCGCAGGCCGAATCGCCGGCAAGGCCGGACGTCCAGGTTCCATCCGTAACCGATGCCGCCGCTCGCGGCCACCCAGGCCTGTTCGAAGCCGCGCCATGCCGCCCCGGCGACCGCGGCGCTCCCAACGACCGCCGCGTCGCGGCCGACCCCTCGGCAGCGGCCGCCGAGCCGACGCCGGCCGAAGACGCCGCCGATCCCGCGGCCGGCCTGTTCCCCGCGCATTCCACGTCCGAATCCACGTTCGAACACCCGTTTGCCGATGGCGACGGGCACCTGTTCGACCAAAGTACTAGCGGCCCCTCGCGCCGCGAACGCCGCCGCGCTTCGCGCGAACAGACTCCGGCCCAGCGCGCGCTCGGGTTGCTGGTCCGGCGCGAGCATTCGCGCAAGGAACTGACCCGCAAACTGACCTCGCGCGGCCTCGACCGCGAGCAGGTCGTGGAGGCGGTGGACCGCCTCGCCGACGCCGGTTGGCAGGACGATGCCCGCTTCGCCGAGACCCTGGTCCGCAGCCGCGCCAACAACGGCTACGGCCCGGTCCACATCCGCGCCGAATTGGGCACCCACGGGCTCGACGGCGAGGCCATCGCCGTGGCCATGGCGGCCTTCGAAGGCGACTGGCTGGAGAACGCCCGAAACCTGCTCCGGCGCCGCTTCGGCGAGGCCTATGCGCAGGACCCGGCGCGCCGCCGCAAGGCCGCCGATTTGCTCATGCGGCGGGGGTTCGACATGGAAACCATTCGCATCGCCAGCCGTTCGTACGTATCGGACTGAACGTTCAGGCACTTTTCCTGTCAGGCCTTGCGCACAAGGGCCTCCGGCCTGCTAGGCTACGCGGCTTTCGGGTCCCGGGTTGCCTGTTCCAGTCGATGCCCCCATCGTGGTGGCATGGCTTCGGTCGAGCGCTCCGCTCCCGACCAGGCGAATCTCCCCAGGCATGAAAACGACCACCGAAATCCGCAGCGATTTCCTCGAGTTCTTTCGGGGCAAAGGCCACACCGTCGTGCCGTCGGCACCGCTGGTGCCGGCCAACGACCCGACCTTGCTGTTCACCAACTCGGGCATGGTGCAGTTCAAGAACGTGTTCCTCGGCAGCGAGAAGCCGGGCTACTCGCGCGCGACCGACGTGCAGCGCTGCTTGCGCGCCGGCGGCAAGCACAACGACCTCGACCAGGTCGGCTACACCGCGCGCCACCACACCTTCTTCGAGATGCTCGGCAACTGGTCGTTTGGCGACTACTTCAAGGCCGACGCCATCGCCTGGGCCTGGGAACTGCTGACCGGCGTGTGGCAGCTGCCGGCCGAGCGCCTGCTGGTCACGGTCTACCACACCGACGACGAAGCCTACGATCTGTGGCACAAGAAGATCGGCGTGCCCGCCGAGCGGATCGTGCGCATCGGCGACAACAAGGGCGCGCCGTTCGCCTCGGACAATTTCTGGCAGATGGCCGACACCGGCCCCTGCGGCCCGTGCACCGAGATCTTCTACGACCACGGCGCGCACATCGCCGGCGGCCCGCCGGGCTCGCCGGACGAGGACGGCGACCGTTTCATCGAGATCTGGAACCTGGTCTTCATGCAGTTCGACCGCCAGCCCGACGGCACCCTGCTGCCGCTGCCGGCGCCGTGCGTGGACACCGGCATGGGCCTGGAGCGCGTCGCGGCGGTGCTGCAGGGCGTGCACGGCAACTATGAGATCGACCTGTTCCGCCACCTGATCGCGGCCGCGGCGCAAGCCACGTCCACCCCCGACCTGGAGAACAAGTCGCTGCGGGTGATCGCCGATCACATCCGCGCCTGTTCGTTCCTGATCGTCGACGGCGTGCTGCCGTCCAACGACGGCCGCGGCTACGTGCTGCGCCGGATCATCCGCCGCGCCCTGCGCCACGGCTGGATGCTCGGCCAGAAGGGCCCGTTCTTCCACACGCTGGTGCCGGCGCTGGTCGAGGTGATGGGCGATGCCTATCCCGAACTGGCGGCCAAGGCCGAGTTCGTCGCCGCCGCGCTGGCCGCCGAGGAAGAGCGCTTCGCCGCCACCCTCGACTCGGGCATGCGCATCTTCGACGAGATCGCCGCGCGTTCCAGCGGCGTCATCGCCGGCGCCGACGCGTTCAAGCTCTACGACACCTACGGCTTCCCGGCCGACCTCACCGGCGACATCGCGCGCGAGCGCGGCCTGTCGGTGGACATGGCCGGGTTCGAAGCCGAAATGGAAAAGCAGCGCGAGATCGCGCGCCAGTCCGGCAAGTTCGGCAACAAGACCGCGATGCCGGCCGAAGTCGCCGCGCGCCTGGCCCCGACCGAATTCCTCGGCTACGACCGCCTGGTCGAAGGCGACCTGCAAGTCGTCGCGCTGCTGCGCGACGGCGTTGCGGTCGACGAGCTGCGCATCGGCGACGAAGGCGCGGTGATCCTCGACCGCACCCCGTTCTACGCCGAAAGCGGCGGCCAGGTCGGCGATACCGGCAAGCTGCAGGCGTCCGGCGCCTTGTTCCAGGTCGCCGACACGCTGAAGTTCGCCGGCCAGTTCCACGGCCACGTCGGCATGCTGACCGACGGCAGCCTCAAGGTCGGCGACCGCGTCAGCGGCGCCATCGACGCCGGCCGCCGCACCGCCATCGTGCTGAACCACTCGGCGACCCACCTGCTGCACGCGGCCCTGCGCCGCCTGCTCGGCGACCACGTCACCCAGAAGGGCTCGCTGGTCGCGCCGGATCGCCTGCGTTTCGACTTCTCGCACTTCAACCCGCTGACCGACGCCGAGCTCGCCGAGCTCGAGCGCCAGGTCAACCGCGATGTGCGCGGCAACTACGAGGCCGAAGTCCGCCAGATGGGCATGCAGGAAGCCCTGGACTTCGGCGCCATGGCGCTGTTCGGCGAAAAGTACGGCGACCGCGTGCGCGTGCTGCGCATGGGCGAGGCTTCGACCGAGCTGTGCGGCGGCACCCACGTGTCGCGCACCGGCGACATCGGCCTGTTCAAGATCGTCGCCGAAGGCGGCGTCCAGGCCGGCGTGCGCCGGATCGAGGCGGTGACCGGGCAGGGCGCGCTGGACTACGTGGCCGAAGAGGAAGCGCGCCTGGAGCAGGCCGCGCGCCTGCTCGGCGGCAACCCGGCCGACGTGACCGACAAGGTGCGCGCGCTGCTGGACCGGCAGAAGAAGCTCGAGCGCGAGCTCGAATCGATCAAGGCCAAGGCCGCCTCCGGCGCCGCGGCCGACCTGGCCGCCTCGGCGGCGCAGATCGGTCCGGTCAAGGTCGTGGCCACCCGGCTGGAAGGTTTCGACGCCAAGGCGTTGCGCGAGGCGGTCGACCGCCTCAAGCAGCAGCTTGGCGATGCAGTGATCGTGCTGGCAGGCGCCAGCGACGGTAAGGCGGCCTTGGTCGCCGGAGTGAACGGAAGCGCGGCTGGCAAGGTCAAGGCGGGGGAACTCCTCTCGCACGTGGCCGGTCAGATCAACGGTAAAGGCGGCGGCCGACCGGACATGGCTCAGGGCGGCGGCGACGACGGCCCGGCCCTGGTCCAGGCTCTTGCGGGCGTCGCGCACTGGGTTGAGAGTAAGCTTGTCTGAATGGCGAACAGTGACTGCTATCGCTTGCGACCAGGTTTGACCGGTCGCTAAGATGGTTCACGTTTGTGTACAAATTGAAGCATTCTTCCGCACGGAAAGAATGCCAACGCCGGTGCCCCGGGTGCCGGCTCGAGGAGGTTTTCAATGCTGATCCTGACGCGTCGCGTCGGCGAAACCCTGATGATCGGCGACTCGGTGACGGTCACCGTGCTCGGCGTCAAGGGCAACCAGGTGCGTATCGGTATTACCGCACCGAAAGATGTCGCGGTTCATCGCGAGGAGATTTACCAGCGCATTCAGCGCGGCGAGGACGCGTCGGACGATTCGGGCAAACACACGGGCGGCTGAGGAACAGTTCGCCTGAAAGCATCGCCGCAAATGTTGTTGCGGCTGTTGCTGTAAATCGGGCGAGCCGTTATGATTGCCGCCCGCATCGCTTGATAGATGCGGAGAGTTGCCCGAGTGGCCGAAGGGGCTCCCCTGCTAAGGGAGTATAGGGTCAAAAACTCTATCGAGGGTTCGAATCCCTCACTCTCCGCCAGTTGTACCGAAGCCGCCTTCGGCGGCTTTTCTTTCGCCGATCCGGCCATGCGACACGGCCGGAACGACGAAAGGGTTTCACGGAAAATGTTGACGGAAGACCGTTTGTTCGTCATAATTTTCCAACTAAGCGCCCGTAGCTCAGCTGGATAGAGCACCAGGCTACGAACTTGGGGGTCGGAGGTTCGAATCCTTCCGGGCGCGCCAAATTGGAAAGCCGGCAATCGCAAGATTGCCGGCTTTTTCTTTTGTCCCGATTTTGGTTCGGTGCGGCGGCGGGTCGCCTCCGGTTTTGCAGGCCGGCTCATGCGGGATCGGGTGCGTCGTTTCGTGCAGGCAGGCGGCAAGGCACGCATCGTCGAGGCGGATGGGGCGCAAGCCGTCGAGGCATCGAGGCGATGGGTCCAAGCCGTCGGCGCGATGCCGCGACCCGGCGCAAACCGCCGAGGCATCGGGTGCCGAGACAATGAAGCAACGAAGGCTCTCGGCAGCGAAGCGTCGGAGCTTCGCCACTCCATGCGATGGCTTCGTCGCCGCGATCGCGATCGTTACCGAAGCGACGAAGTGGGAGGGCCTTCAGGCCCGATGCTCTGCGATCGGTTCGCCGCTGCCCAACGCAGCGTCGCAAGCGCCCGCGCAGACAAGCATGATCGCCAACCGCTGCCTGCGCCGACGCGGTGTTTTCCCGATGTGTCGCTATATCGCTGCGAGGCGGCGATGACGCTTCCCGCCGCGCGAATAACACGTCATAATTGCACTCAGGCGCCCGTAGCTCAGCTGGATAGAGCACCAGGCTACGAACTTGGGGGTCGGAGGTTCGAATCCTTCCGGGCGCGCCATCATCAAGAAGCCGGCAATCTCGCGATTGCCGGCTTTTTCTTTGCCTGCGATGCGCGGGGCCTAGCTGTAGGAGCGGCGCAAGCCGCGACCGCGAAAGCGAAGCTGCGACGCGCGTGGGAAGACGAGTCGTAGCCACTCTCACGAGTGCTCCGTCAGTGGCGCGGCGGTCTGTGCGGGCGTGGTCGCGGCTTGCGCCGCTCCTACAGGTAGCCGGGGCGCGATGCGCGGCGGCGGCTCGTGGCGGCGGCTGTCGATGAGGCCCGGCGCCGGGCGCCGTACGCGAGATCGCTCGTTTCGGCGCGGTCGCGGCTTGCGCCGCTCCTACAGGCAGGGCAGGCGCGTTGCGCGGCGTCAACGCGTGTCGATGAAGCGCAGCCCCACGCCCGGTTCGGTGGCGATGTAGCGCGGCGCGGCGGCGTCGTCGCCGAGTTTGTGGCGCAGTTTGCCGACCAGGATGCGCAGGTAGTGGGTGTCTTCCTGGTGGGTCGGGCCCCACAGTTCGCGCAGCAGTTGCGGTTGGGTCACCACCCGGCCGGCGTGCTGGAACAGCAGGGCCAGCAGCGCGTATTCCTTGCGCGCGAGCGCGACCGGTTCGCCGTCGAGGTGGACCTCGCGCCGGGCCAGGTCGATGCGCAAGCGACCGTCGTCGAACACCGGCAGGGCCTCGCCCTGCGGGCCGTGCGCGCGCAGCAGGGCGCGCACGCGCGCCATCAGCTCCTGCACGCCGAAGGGCTTGGTCACGTAGTCGTTGGCGCCGCCGTCGAGCGCGGCGACCTTCTCGGCCTCGCTGGAGCGCACGGTCAGCAGGATCACCGGCACGCCCGACCACTGGCGCAGCTCGCGCAGCACATCGAAGCCGTCGCGATCGGGCAGGCCGAGGTCGAGGATCATCAGGTCGGCGCCGCGGCTCGCCAGGCGCTCCAGGCCGGCGTTGCCGGTGTCGGCCAGTTCCACCGCGTAGCCCTGCGCGCGCAGGGCGATGTCGAGGAACTTGCGGATCTGCGGTTCGTCGTCGACCACCAGCACGCGTGCGGGCGGCGCGGCCTGCGGAGGCGGGGCGTGATCCTGCGTCATGGCGCGGCGTCGGGCCTGGGTTCGGGTTCGATGGGCGGCAGGGTAATGCGGATCGTGGTGCCGCGGCGACCCTGGGCGTCGGGCTGGCCGGGCAGGGCGACGACGCTGCCGCCGTGGGCGCCGATCATGCCCTGGCAGATCGCCAAGCCCAGGCCGGTGCCCTGGCGGCCGCGGTCGCCGCGCTCGACGCTGTAGAACATGTCGAAGATGCGCGCGCGTTCGTCCTCGGGGATGCCGGGGCCGCGGTCGCCGACGTCGATGCGCAGCACATGCTCGGGGCCGCCGGGCTCGCCGTCGACGCGGCGCGCGTCGATGGCGACCGCCGCGTCGGGCGGGGAGAACTTGACCGCGTTCTCCAGCACGTTGAACAGCGCCTGCTCGATCAGCGCCGGATGCACCCAGATCGGCCCCAGCCCCGGTTGCACGCGCACCTCGAAGCGCGCGGCCGGCTCGTAGCGCTGCAGCCGCGTCACCGCCGAGCCGATCAGTTCGTCGACGCCGATCCAGTCGCGGTTGAGGGCGAGGCCGCCGTGGCCGAGCCGGGTCATGTCGAGCAGGTTCTGGATGTAGCGGTCCAGCCGCTCGCCCTCGATGCGGATGGTTTCCAGCAGGGCGTGGCGGTCCTCGCGCGGCATCGCCTCGGCGTAGTTGTCCAGGCTGCTGGCCGCGCCGATGATCGAGGCCAGCGGCGAGCGCAGGTCGTGCGAGACCGAGGACAGCAGCGCCGAGCGCAGGCGTTCGGTCTCGCCGCCGACGCGCGAGTCTTCCAGGTCGGCGACCAGGCGCGTGCGCAGCGCGGCCTGGGCGATGTCGTCGGTCATCGCTTCGGCGAGGCGGCGTTGCTCCGGCCCCAGGCGGGTCAGCGACGGCGGCAGGCGCAGCCCGACCAGCCCGGCCGCGGGCTTGTCGCCGGCGTCGCCGCTCAGCGGCAACAGCCACCATTCCGAACCTGCGAGGGTGTCGGTGTAGCGCCCGGCCGGCTGGCGGTGCTTGAGCGCCCAATCGGCGGCGGCGCGGTCCTTGTCGCTGAGCTCGGGCAGGCTCGGCCCGGCCAGCGGCGCGCCGCCGAGATAGACGAACACTTCCGCGCCGAGCGAACGCTTGAGCGCGCGCTTGCCCGCGCGCACCACCTGGCCGGCGTCGGCGGCGGTGGCGAGTTCGCGGCCCAGCGTCTGCAACTCGGTGGCGTGGGCGTTGGCCGCGCGCAACGCCAGCACCTGCATGCGCAGTTTCGAGGCCAGCCGCCCGGCGACCAGGGCCGCGACCAGGAACAAGGTCACCGTGGTCACGCCCTGGCGCGCGCCGATCAGCAGGGTGTAGCGCGGTTCGATGAAGAAGAAGTTGTAGGCCAGGAAGCACAGCGCCGAGGCCAGCACCGCGGCGGTCATGCGGGTGCGCGCGGCGACCACCACCACCGCGACGATGAACACCAGCGACAGGTCGTCCAGGCCGATCCAGCGTTCGGCGAACCCGGCCAGCACCACCGCCATCGCCACCGCGAACACAGCCAGCGCGGCGTCGCTGCGGCTGAGCAGGCCGCGCAGGCGGCCGCCGTTCTCGCGCAGGCTGCGGCGCGCGCGGGCGCGCGCCTCGGGCGTGCTGACGATGGTCAGCTCGTAGTGCGCGCCGCGCTGGATCAGCTGCTGGGTCAGGGTGCGGTTGACCATCCGCGCCAGCGGCCGCTCGCGGGTGCGGCCGAGCACGATCGTCGACACGCCGGCGCGTTCGCCGTGATCGAGCAGCGCATCGACGATGCTGTTGCCGTGCAGCACCACCGCCTCGCCGCCGAGCCGGCGGGCCAGGGCGAAGGCGCGGTCGAGTTCGCCCTGGCGCTGCGCGTCGGGCGCGCCGCCGGTCTGCACGGTGACCACCAGCCACGGCGCGTCGCGGCGTTCGGCCAGGCGCCGCGCCACCCGCACCAGGTATTCGGATTGGCCGAGCCCGTCGATGGCGACCATCACCGCGCGCCGCAGCGGCACCCCGGGCAGGCCGCGCGCGGTCTGCGCCTCGCGCAGGTCGCTGTCGACGCGGTCGGCCGCGGTCTGCATCGCCAGTTCGCGCAGCGCGGTCAGGTTGGACGGCGAGAAGAACGCCTGCAGCGCGTGCGCGGCCTGCTCGGGCACGTAGACCTTGCCCTGCTGCAGGCGCTCGATCAGCTCGCGCGGTGGCAGGTCGACCAGGACGATGTCGCGCAGGCGGTCGAACAGCGCATCGGGCACGGTCTCGTTGACGCGCACGCCGGTGATGCGGTGGACGACGTCGTTGAGGCTCTCCAGATGCTGGATGTTGACCGTGGTGTAGACGTCGATGCCGGCGTCGAGCAGTTCCAGCACGTCCTGCCAGCGCCGCTCGTGGCGGCTGCCGGGGGCGTTGCGGTGGGCGAGTTCGTCGACCAGGGCGACCTGGGGCTTGCGCGCGAGCAGGGCGTCGAGGTCCATCTCGTCGAGCGTGCGGCCTTGGTAGTCGCTGCGCTTGCGCGGCAGCACCTCGAGGCCGTCGACCAAGGCCGAGGTCTCGGCGCGGCCGTGGGTCTCGACGATGGCGACCACCACGTCGATCCCGCGGCGCTGCAGTTCGCGCGCGCGGCCGAGCATGGCGTAGGTCTTGCCGACCCCGGGCGCGGCGCCGAGGAAGATGGTGAGGCGGCCGGCGCCCTGGCGTTGCAGTTCGCCCATCAGGGCATCGGCTTGGGCGCTGCGCGGGTCGCTCATCGGTCGGGATCTTCGCCGGCGGCGCCGGGCGGATGGGGGCCGCCGGCCGCCCCGGTCGCGCCGATGCGCGGACCGCATCGGCGCGGGGCTCGCGCGCAGCATGGTGCCTGGGGCTGCGGCGCGCAAGCCGGCGCGGCGCGGATCGGGACGATGCCCGAATCCGGCCACGCAGGCGCGGGCGTTACCGCGGGTTGCCCGGATTGGCCGGGTTGCAGCCGTTTTCCTGCCAGCAGGTCTTGTACATCGCCTGGCACAGGGTGGGGCTGGTGCCGGAGGCCAGGCAGCGGTCGCGTTCGATTCCGCATTCCACGCACGGGTGCGCGGCGGCGTAGGCGAAACCGGCGGCGAAGGTGGCGGCGCCGGCCAGGGCCAGCAGCATTTTCTTCTTTCCTTCGAACAAGCGCTTCATGTGCTTCTCTCCTTGGCGCCAGATCGTTCTGGCGATTCGAGCCTAAGGGCTCGCATTCGCACGGAGCGAATCGCGTTCGCAGTTCTACGGATCGCAACAGTTGCGATTTTGACAGTTGTTTTTCCGCGCCGGGCGCGTCGCGCGGCCGCATCGCTGCGGTGCGTCGATCCGCGCCTGGATGCGCGCACGCGCTCAGCGCGCCGCATCCAGCGCGAGATTGAGTTCGAGCACGTTGACGCGCGGCTCGCCCAGCACGCCGAATTGCGGCGCCTGGGTGCTCTGCGCGATCAGCGCTTCGACGTTGGCGGGATCGAGCCCGCGCGCGCGGGCCACGCGCGCGGCCTGCACTTGCGCCGAGCGCGGCGAGATGTGCGGGTCGAGGCCGCCGCCGGATTGGGTCGCCAGCTCCGCCGGCACCGCGCTTTCGGCGATGCCCTCGCGCTTGGCGATGGCCGCGGTTTCCTCGGCCAGGCGCTTGCGCAGGTCGGGATTGCTGCGCGCCTGGTTGCTGCCGGACGCGGCCATCGGGTCGTACTTGGCCGCCGACGGGCGCGGTTGGAAGTAGCGCGCGTCGGCGAACGGCTGGGCGACCAGCGCCGAGCCGACGGCGCGGCCGTCGCGCTCGACGATCGAGCCGGCGGCTTGCGCCGGAAACGCGACCCGGCCGATGGCGGTGCCGGCCAGCGAGTAGGCCAGGCCGAAACCGAGCAGGGAGACGGCAGCGAAGAGCAACGGCGCGCGCAGGGATTGGCGGTCGTCGATGCTGGAGGCGCAGGTGGGTTGGGCGGTCATGGTGGTGTTCCTTGTAGTGTGTGAGGGCGCGGCCCTCACCCAACCCCTCTCGCGCACGCGGGAGAGGGGCTTTCGGAGTCAGAAGATCGCGGACAGGGCCATGTCGATCAGCTTGATCGCGGCGAACGGCAGCAGCACGCCGCCCAGGCCGTAGACCAGCATGTTCCGGCGCAACAGCGCGACCGCGGTGGCCGGCTTGAAACGCACGCCGGCCAGGGCCAGCGGGATCAGCGCGGGAATGATGATCGCGTTGAAGATCAGCGCCGCCAGCACCGCGTTGGCCGGGCTGGACAGGCGCATGACGTTGAGCGCGGCCATCTGCGGGATCGCCGCGGCGAACAGCGCCGGCAGGATCGCGAAGTACTTGGACACGTCGTTGGCCAGCGAGAACGTGGTCAGCGCGCCGCGGGTGATCAACTGCTGCTTGCCGACTTCCACCACCGCCAGCAGCTTGGCCGGGTCCGAATCCAGATCGACCATGTTGCCGGCTTCCTTGGCCGCCTGGGTGCCGGAGTTCATCGCCAGGCCGACGTCGGCCTGGGCCAGCGCCGGGGCGTCGTTGGTGCCGTCGCCGACCATCGCCACCAGGCGGCCGCCGGCCTGCTCGGCGCGGATGCGGGCGAGCTTGTCCTCGGGCCGGGCTTCGGCGATGTAGTCGTCCACGCCGGCTTCGGCGGCGATCGCGGCGGCGGTGAGCGGGTTGTCACCGGTGATCATCACCGTGCGCACGCCCATCGCCCGCAAGCGCGCGAAGCGTTCCTTGACCCCGTGCTTGACCACGTCCGACAGCTCGACCACGCCGAGCACGTAGCGGCCTTCGGCCACCACCAGCGGGGTGGCGCCGCCGCGCGCGACCTGCTCGATGCGCGCGGCCAGCTCCGGCGCGACTTCGCCGCCGAGCGAGCGTACGTAATTGCCGATGGCGTCGCCGGCACCCTTGCGGATCGAGCGCGCGCCGCCGTCGTAATCGGCGGGCAGGTCGACGCCGGACATGCGCGTCTGCGCGGTGAACTGCAGGTAGTCGGCGCGCTCGGGTTCGGCCACCGCGCTGTGCTGCTCGCGCGCCAGGCGCACGATCGACTTGCCTTCCGGGGTCGGGTCGGCGAGCGAGGCGAGCAGGGCGGCGTCGCGCAGCTGCGAGCGGTCGATGCCGGCGAGCGGGTGGAACGCGGTCGCCTGGCGGTCGCCGTGGGTGATGGTGCCGGTCTTGTCGAGCAGCAGCACGTCGACGTCGCCGGCGATTTCCACCGCCTTGCCGGATTTCGCCAGCACGTTGGCCGACAGCGCGCGGTTCATGCCGGCGATGCCGATGGCCGGCAGCAGGCCGCCGATGGTGGTCGGGATCAAGCAGACCAGCAACGCGATCAGCAGCAGCGGGTCGAGTTTGGCGCCGACGAAGCCGGCGAAGAACGGCAAGGTCGCGACCACGATCAGGAAGGTCAGCGTCATCGCCGCCAACAGCATGGTCAGCGCGATCTCGTTCGGGGTCTTCTGCCGGTTGGCGCCTTCCACCAGCGCGATCATGCGGTCGAGGAAGCTCTGGCCGGGCTCGGCGCTGACTTCCACCACGATCTCGTCCGACAGCACCTTGGTGCCGCCGATCACGCCGGAACGGTCGGTGCCGGCCTCGCGCAGCACCGGCGCGGATTCGCCGGTGACCGCCGATTCGTTGATCGTGGCCAGGCCCTTGACGATCTCGCCGTCGGCCGGAACCAGCTCGCCGGCGGAGACGACGACCCGGTCGCCGGGCTTGAGCGTGGACGCGGCGACGCGGGTTTCGTTGCGGCCGACCGCATCGAGCTTGCGCGCCACCAAGTCGCGGCGCGCGGCGCGCAGCGAGGCGGCCTGGCCGCGGCCGCGCGCTTCGGCGACGGCTTCGGCGAAGTTGGCGAACAGCACGGTGATCAGCAAGATCGCGGTGACTGCGGCGCCGAACGCGGCGTTGCCGGGAACGAACAGCGTGATCAGCGCCGACAGCACGGTGCCGAGCAGGACCACCGCCATGATCGGGCTGCGCACCGCGTGCTGCGGGGCGAGCTTGACGAAGGATTCGCGGATCGCCGCGCGCAGGCCGGCGGCGTCGAGTCCGGCGACGGCGCCGGTGCGGCGCTGGGCGCCGGGATGGCCGGGAGCAGTGTTGTTGTTCATAAGGCTTTACCTCACAGAGCCTTGGTCGCCAGCGTCAGGTGGTCGGCGATCGGGCCGAGCACCAGCGCAGGCATGAATTGCAGGACGGTCAGGATCGCGATCACCGCGATCAGCGTGAGCGCGAAGGTCGGGGTTTCCGCGTGCAGGGTGCCGCCGCTCTGCGGCGCGACCCGCTTGCGCGCGAGCAGGCCGGCGACGGCGAGCGGCACGATCAGCGCGGGATAGCGGCCCAGCGCCAGCACCGCGGCGCAGCTCAGGTTCCACCAGTACGTGGCGTCGCCCAGGCCTTCGAACCCCGACCCGTTGTTGGCGAACGCCGAGGTGTACTCGTAGAACACCTGGCCGATGCCGTGGAAGCCGGGATTGGAATTGCCGGTGATCGAGGGCAGCGCCAAGGTGATCGCGCTGAAGCCCAGCACCACCAGCGGCTGCAACAGGATCAGCAGCGCCAGCAGGCGCACCTCGGGCGCTTCGATCTTGCGGCCGAACAGTTCCGGCGTGCGCCCGGTCATCAGCCCGGCGAGGAACACCGACAGCAGCAGGTAGACCAGGAATTGCTGCAGGCCGCAGCCGATGCCGCCCCAGATCGCGTTGATCAGCATGTTGACCATCGCCATGGCGCCGGTCAGCGGCGCCAGCGAGTCGTGCATGGCGTTGACCGAGCCGTTGCTGCTCTGGGTGGTCAGCGCCGACCACAGCGCCGAGTCGCTGGCGCCGAAGCGGGTTTCCTTGCCTTCCATCAGCGCCGCGTCGGCGGCGGTGGCCGAATGCGCTTCCGACCACACCGACAGGCCGGTGGAGACGGTCGACATCAGCAACATGCTGCCGAACACCAGCGCGGTGAGCTTGCGGCGGCCGGTGAACGGGCCGACCATGAAGGTCACCGCGACCGGGATCAGGATCAGCGCCAGGGTTTCGATCAGGTTCGAGAACGGGGTCGGGTTCTCCAGCGCGACGGTGCTGTTGGGGCCGTACCAGCCGCCGCCGTTGGTGCCCAGTTGCTTGGCGGCGACCATCGCCGCGACCGGCCCGACCGGGATCTTCTGTTGCTTCAGCTCGGCGCTTTGATCCAGCGGCGCAACCGTCGCGCCGCTCTGCAGCGTCGAAGGCACGCCCTGCCAGGTCAGCAGCGCCGCCCACAGCAGGCACAGCGGCAGCATGAAGCGCAGGGTGGCGCGGGTGACGTCGACCCAGTAGTTGCCCAGGTCGCGGGTTTCGCCTTCGCGCGCCGCCGCGCCGGGGTCGGCCATCGCCTGGCGGCCGCCGAACAGGCCGCGCAGGGTCGCGACGACGATGCCCAGGCCCATCATCGGCGTCGCTACCTGCAGGCCGACGATGCCGACCATCTGCGCCAGATAGCTCAGCTGCGCCTGGCCGGAGTAGTGCTGCTGGTTGGTGTTGGTGAGGAAGGACACCATGGTGTGCAGCGCGGTGTCCCAGCGCATGTTGGGCGCGGCATCGGGATTCAGCGGCAGCCAGGCCTGGGTCATGAACAAGACCCAGACCAATACGGCGAGCACGGCGTTGCTGAGCGCGAACGCCAGCGCGTAGCCGCGCCAGCTCATGCCGCGCGCCGGATCGGTGCCGAGCGCGCGGTAGATCGCGCGTTCCAGCGGCGCGAACAGCGGATCCAGACGCGAGCGGTCGCCGCGCATGACCCGGGCCAGGTACTGGCCCAGCGGCCAGCCCAGGCCGATGGCGAGCGCGAAGACGAGGAGTATTTCGATCATGACGAACACCGGACGGTGATGGGGCCGCGACCGCGCGTCCGGCGCGGCGGCGGCCTCGCGCGCGACGGCTCGGTCGCCGTCGCGCGAAGGAAAGTGGAACCGCGGCGCGTCCCGCGCCGCGGGCGCGCCTCAGAAGTCCTCGGGGCGCAGCACGACGTAGAGCAGGTACGCGGCGGCCACCAGGACCGAGATCGCGCACAGCATCGAGAGCCAGCCGGGCATGGTCGTATCTCCTGTCAGAAGGACGCCTGGACGGCCGCTTCGATGCGCGAGCCGGCCAGGGAATCGCCGAAGATCCGCTCGGCGTTGCGGTCGGTGGCGTGCGCGCTCAGGCGCAGCTCGAACGGCGACCGGAACGCCCAGATCGCGCTGAGCTGGCCGTGGGTGTAGCTGCGGTCGTAGACGTCGTCGAGGAAGTAATGGCCCAGCGCGGCTTCGAAACGCAGCGCGTCGTTGACCGGCACGCGCGCGCCGACTTGCGAATACAGCCCGCGGTCCTTGCTGCCGAGCGCTTCGTTGGAATACGCCAGCGACAGCCAGTAGTTGTCGCGCCAGGTCACGGTGCCGTTGAGCTCGGTCCAGTTCAGATCGACCGTGGTGGACGGATAGCGGTAATGCAGGACGTTGAGGTCCAGCGTCCAGTCCGGTGCGAGCTTGCCGGCCCAGCCGACGGTGAAATCGAGCTCGCTGCTGGCGTGGGTGTCCGGCGCGAACTCGACGCCCGAGCCCCAGGCCGAGGCATAGAAACCGCTGCGATGGGCGGCCTTGACGCCGACCTGCGCGGTCGGGTCGCCCTGGGTCTGCGAACTGCCGCGCCAGACGTAGTCGCTGGTGAGCGCGGCCGAGCCGCTGAGGGTGAAGGCGGGCGCCTGCTCGGCCCGCGCATCCGCGCCCAGCGCGAGCAGGCCGAGACCGGCGCAGCCGGCCAGTAGCAGCGGCAATGCGGCCTCGCGGCGGCGGAACAGATGGTGCGACGACGACATGGAAGTATCCGGAAAGAAGCGAAAGAGGCCGGTTCGGCCACGTGCTCATTCTCGGAAGGGCGGGCGTAAAGCCGCTATTTCGCGATCGGCGCCGGCGCGTAAATTCGGCGTAAAAGATCGCGCCGGAGGCGTAAATGTCGGAAGTCGCGCGTGTGGGAGCGGGGGGCGTTGCGCGCTCACAAGCCGTCATCCCCGCGAAGGCGGGGATCCAGAGGCTTCAGCGTCATGCTTCGATAAAGCCCTGGATTCCCGCGTTCGCGGGAATGACGGTAGCTGGGTGGCGTCGCGTTCGTTCCAGACGTCATCCCCGCGTAGGCGGGCGATCCAGAGACTTCAGCGTCATGTTTCGATAAAGCCGTGGATTCCCGCGTTCGCGGGAACGACAGGCGGGCCAGTTCGCGCTCCCGCGAACGACTAGCGCAGCAACGCAGCGACTACGGCGTCGGGCTGCTTCATCCAGGCGAAGTGATCGGCGCGAGCGCCCAACGCCCGCGCGTCCAGTTCGGTCGATTCGACCTTGGCCAGCGGCAATTTGCCGAGCAGAAAATCCTGCGACGCGCGCGGCACCAGCCAATCGTCGACCATGCGCACCGCGCGCGCGTCCACGCGCACCCGCGCCATGCCGGCTTGCATGTCCGCCTCGATCCCGCGCGCCGCGTAAACGCCGCTCAACGCGGTGCGGCCCCAGTCGCGGATCAGGCTGCGCGCTTCGGTGCCGCCGAAACCGATGCGGCGGCCGGGCAGGGTGCCGTTGACTTGCGCCAGCCACGGCAGGAAACGGTAGATCAGCGGCATCGCCAGGCGCTGCGGCATCGGCCAGGTCGGCCAGTACGGTGCGCCGCTGGCGGCCAGCCACAGCGCGGTGGGAATGTGCGGGTCGTTGTGCAGCGCGGCCAACCCGAGCCGCATGCACGCCATCTGCCCGCCGAGGCTGTGGCCGCCGACGATGCGGCGCACGCCCGGCAGCGCGGCGGCGACTGCGGCGTCGCTGAGCGGCAGGTCGTCGAGCAGCAGTTCGCGGTAGCCCCAATCCACAGCGCGGCTGGCGCGCAGGTTGCTGCTGCCGTTGCCGCGCCACTCGTGCACGAACACCGCGATGCCGCGCGCGGCCAGCGCTTGCGCGAAGGGCTGGTAGTGGCGCGCGGCCACGCCGAGCGCCGGCAGCCACAGCAGGCTGGCGCTGGGGCGCGGCGGGATCGCGCAGCTCAGCGACCAGGCGTGGCCGTCGGCCGCGGCCAGTGCGCGCGGTTCGCGGTCGATCGGCTCAGCCACGCGGCGCGGCGCCGAAGTGATCGAGCACCAGCACTTCGCTGCGGCCGGGCTTATAGCCCTGGCGCAGCGCGAGGTGGACGTAGTCGGCCGCGGCGATGCTGGCGTCTTCCAGCGAACGGCCCAGGCACAGGTTCGCCGCGACCGCCGAGGCCAGCGTGCAGCCGGTGCCGTGCGCGTCGACCTGCAGGCGCGGATGGGCGATCTCGCGCGGCGCGGCGCCGGGCGCGGCGAACAGGTCGACCACGTCGCCGTCGCCGGGCAGGTGGCCGCCCTTGAGCAGCGCCGCGCGCGCGCCGAGCGCGAACAGGCCGTCGAGCGCGGCGCGCATGGCGTCGCGGTCGGCGATCGGCGCGCCGAGCAGCAGCTCGGCTTCGGGCAGGTTCGGGGTGACCACGCTCGCCAGCGGCAGCAGCCGCGTGCGCAGCGCGTCCAGCGCGGAAGGCTCGAGCAGGCGCGCGCCGGAGGTGGCGACCATCACCGGGTCGAGCACCAGCCAGCGCGGCTGGTGATGCTCCAGCGCATCGGCCACCGCGTGGATGACTTCGGCGGTGGCGAGCATGCCGAGCTTGACCGCGCGCACGTCGAAGTCGTCGAAGCAGGCGTCGATCTGCGCGCGCAGGAAGCCGGTGTCGGGCACGTGCACCGCGGTCACCCCGCGGGTGTGCTGCGCGGTCAGCGCGGCCAGCGCGCTGAGGCCGTGCACGCGGTGCGCAGCGAAGGTCTTGAGGTCGGCCTGGATGCCGGCGCCGCCGCCGGAGTCGGAGCCGGCGATGGTCAGGGCGGAAATGGGGGAGGGTGCGCTCATGGCGCCAGCGTAGCGAAAAGCGCCCGCCGCGGCAGCGCCGATGCGGGCGTCATCGCGGCGCGGCGGCCCGGTTCAGGCCGGTGTCGGCGCCGCGGCCGCGCGTCGCGCGGTCCACAGGCGGCGGCCGACGAGCCACGTCAGCAGCAGCGCCGCGAGCGCCATCAACGGATCCAGGAACACGCAGAGCAAGCGCCCGAACCACGCCCACTCGGTCTGCCAGCTGCCGCTGACCTTGGGACGCAGGCCGACGTTGATCAGGGTCGTCACGCCGGCCAGTTCCGGCACCGGCCGGGTCGCCTGGACCTGCAGCCGGTACCAGCCCGGCGGCGCGGCGAAGCTGCCGGCTTGGCGCCAGAACATGTCGCTGTTCCAGGCGTCCAGGCCTTCGGTCCGCGGTTCGCCCTGGGCGACGATGCGGCCGCTGTCGGCCTCGCTGAGCGACCAGCGCAGCGGCACCACCACGCCTTCGGAGACCTGCGGGCCGTGGCGAGGCACCGGTTCGGCGAGCAGGTCGCGCAGTCGCTCGCGGCCACCGGGCGGGATGAGGAACACCAACTGCATGCGGTAGGAGTCGCGCACGCGCAGGCGGATGCGCGCATCCAGCGCGCCGCCGCTGGCGACGGCGATGGGCGCGTCCTCCAGCGGCTCGCCCTGCACATCGTCGGCCCACCACTGGAAGCCGATCCGCGCCAGCAGCGCGATGGCGAAAATCGCCAGCGCGATGCGCAGCCCGCGCGACAACGTCCTTGTCGTTGCCGGCATCGTTTACAGCACTTCCGAAGCGTAATCGGCCAGGCGCGAGCGCTCGCCGCGGCGCAGGGTCACGTGCGCGCTGTGCGCCCAGCCCTTGAAGCGGTCGACCGCGTAGGTCAGGCCCGAGGTGGTCTCGGTGAGGTAGGGCGTGTCGATCTGCTCGACGTTGCCGAGGCAGACGATCTTGGTGCCCGGGCCGGCGCGGGTGATCAAGGTCTTCATCTGCTTCGGGGTGAGGTTCTGCGCCTCGTCCAGGATCAGCCAGCGGCTGAGGAAGGTGCGCCCGCGCATGAAGTTCATCGAGCGGATCTTGATCCGCGAGGCGAGCAGGTCGTTGGTCGCCGCGCGGCCCCAGGCGCCGCCGTCCTGGTTGTGGGTCAGCACTTCCAGGTTGTCGGTCAGCGCGCCCATCCACGGGGTCATCTTCTCTTCCTCGGTGCCGGGCAGGAAGCCGATGTCCTCGCCGACGCTGACCGTGGCGCGGGTCATGATGATCTCGCGGTAGCGCTGCTGGTCCATGGTCTGGGCCAGGCCCGCGGCCAGCGCCAGCAGGGTCTTGCCGGTGCCGGCGGTGCCGAGCAGGGTGACGAAGTCGATCTCCGGGTCCATCAGCGCGTTGAGCGCGAAGTTCTGCTCGCGGTTGCGCGCGCTGATGCCCCACACCGCGTGCTGGTGGTGGCGGAAGTCGTCGACGATCTGCAGGGTGACGCGTTCCTCGCCGACCTTGGTGACCTTGAGCTCGGACTCGTCGTCGCCGGGCAGGTACAGGAACTGGTTGGGATACCAGTCGTCGTTTTCGGTGCGGGCGATTTCGTAGAAGGTGCGGCCCTTCTCGGTCCAGGACTTGAGGTCCTTGCCGTGGCGCTGCCAGAAGTCTTCCGGCAGCGCGGTGGCGCCGGTGTAGAGCAGGCTGAAATCGTCGAGCGCGCGGTCGTTCTCGTAGTCTTCCGACACGATCCCGGCGATCGAGGCCTTGATCCGCAGGTTGATGTCCTTGGACACCAGCACCACCGGCGCGCCCGGGTCGCTTTCCTTCAGCGCGAGCACCGCGCCGAGGATGTGGTTGTCCGGGATCACCGTGCCGAAGCGCTTGCCGGCATCGAAGGAGTCGGTCTGGAAACGCAGCTTGCCGATGCTCTGCGCGCCGCGCAGCTGCAGGCCCTGCGGGCGCACCAGCGAGATGCCGCTGGAAATCTTGTCGGTGCCCTCGACCTCGATCAGCTCGTTGAGGAAACGGCTGACCTGGCGCGCGTTGCGGCTGGCTTCGGAGGTGCCTTTCTTGCCGTTGTCGAGCTCTTCGATGACCTGCATCGGCAGGTAGACGTCGTGCTCCTCGAACTTGAACAGCGCGGTGGGATCGTGCATCAGCACGTTGGTATCCAGCACGTAGATGCGCTTGCTTCGTGTCATCGACAGCTCCGCGGGAGAATGGCGTGGCGGCACGCCGGGGGACAGGAAATCGGAAGGCTGCGGGCCGGCGCGCAGGTGCGCGCGCACGGCGGCGCCGCCATGGCCCGCGGGGCGGGACGGCGGCGCGTCGGGAAAAGGGGCGGCCTCACTGGGCGGCGTGGTCCTTGAGTGCGGCGAGTACGGCTTCGGCATGCCCGGCGACTTTCACCGGCCGCCATGACTGCACGATGACGCCTTTCGGGTCGATCAGGAAGGTGCTGCGCTCCACGCCCATGTACTTGCGGCCGTACAGCGATTTTTCCTTGATCACGCCGAAGGCGTTGCACAAGGTTTCGTCCTTGTCGCTGACCAGGTCGAACTCGAAGCCCTGCTTGGCGCAGAAGTTCTGGTGCGACTTGATCGAGTCGCGCGACACGCCCAGCACGGTCGCGCCGAGCTTCTTGAACCTGGCCAGGTGGGCGTTGAAGTCGAGCCCTTCGGTGGTGCAGCCGGGCGTGCTGTCCTTCGGGTAGAAGTACAGCACCAGCCAGCCGCCGGCGTAGTCCTTGAGCTTGACCGTTTCGCCGCTGGACAGGGCCAGGTCGTAGTTGGGGGCTTTGCCGCCGTAGGCGCGATCGCCGGTGTCGAGCATGATTGGAGACTACCCGTCAGAACTTCATCGGATCCATGATGGCGTCCAGGTTCAGGTGGTCGCAGAACTCGAGGAAATCGTCGCGCAGCGCGGCGATGTGCATGCTCGAAGGCACGCCGATCGTGATCTGGGCCGAGAACATGTCCGCCCCGGTCTGCATCGCGCGGTAGCGCGAGCAGTGCAGGCTTTCGATGGTGATGCCCTGGCGGTCGAAGAAGTCGGCCAGCTGGAACAGGATGCCGGGCTTGTCCGCGGCGACGACTTCGACGATGTAGGGCAGCAGGTTGGACTGCACCTGCTTGGCGCCGGTGCGGTACCACACCAGCTTGAGGCCTTCCTCGCGCTCCAGCCGGGCCATCATGGCTTCGAGCTTGGCGACCGAGTCCCACGAGCCCTGGGCCAGCGCGGTCACCGAGACGTCGCGGCCGACGGTGGCCAGGCGCGCGTCGACGAGATTGCAGCCCGAGTCGGCGATCCGGCGGGTGACCGCCAGCAGCGGCGACTCCGGATGCGTCGTGTAGGCGTTGATCAGGAGGTGGTTATCGTTCGGCGACGGCCGGGAAGCGGAATCGGTCAAGGCGGCGCCTGCAAGGGGAGCGGATGTCGGCTCGGAGAATGAACGGCGGCCCGGGCGCGGGCCGCGACTGCAGGCCAGCATACTTGCCCGCGCTTTCGCGCCGCAAGTAACATCGCCCGGTGTATGGCCGTCCGTGGGCATGGTTTCGTGTCCGCAGGCCCGGTTCCGGTCGGTTGCGACCGCGCCCGCTCGGCCGACCGCCGCTGCGGCCCGCGGCCGCGGCGTCCGCGCCGTCCCGCCCGCCCCCCGGCGACCGCCCTGCGGCCGCTCCCCAACGCTCAAACAGGTTCCAACTTGCGACTTACCGGCAGCATCACCGCGCTGGCGACGCCGTTCACCGCGTCCGCCGAACTCGACCTGGACGCCTGGCGCACGCTGCTGGCGAAACAGCTGGAGGGCGGCACCCAGGCGGTGGTCGTCGCCGGTTCCACCGGCGAGGCGGCGGCGCTGTTCGACGCGGAGTACGACACCCTGCTGCGCAGCGCGGTGGAATTCGTCGCCGGGCGCATCCCGGTGCTGGCCGGCACCGGCCTGTCCAACACCGCCAAGACCATCGAACTGAACCGGCGCGTGGCCGCGCTCGGCGCCGACGCGGCGCTGGTGGTCGCACCGCCGTACGTGCGCCCGACCCAGGCCGGCCTGCTCGCGCACTACCGCGCGATCGCCGACGACGGCGCGCTGCCGGTGGTGCTCTACAACGTGCCAGGCCGCACCGGCTGCGACCTGCTGCCGGCCACCGTGGCCGAACTGGCCGCGCATCCGCGCATCGTCGGCATCAAGGAAGCGGTGTCCGACCCGCCGCGCATGCACGAACTGCTGGCGCTGAAGTCCGACGGCTTCGCCGTGCTCAGCGGCGACGATCCGAGCGCGTGCCGGGCCATGCTGGCCGGCGCCGACGGCATCGTCTCGGTCGGCTCCAACGCCATGCCCGCCGCGTTCCGCCGCCTCGCCGACCTGGCCCGCGCCGGCAAGCGCGGCGAGGCCGAGGCCTGGGACGCGCGCCTGCGTCCGGCCTACGATTTCCTCGGCATCGAGCCGAACCCGATCCCGGTCAAGGCGCTGCTGGCCGCACAAGGCATCGGCCACGGGCTGCGCCTGCCGTTGCAGGCGTTGTCGCCCGCGCACGCCGATGCCGCCCGCCAGGCCAGCGCCCTGGCCGTCGAACTCGAACACCTGAGCCGCGCCAACCTCGCGGCCTGAACCCTTGCAGGAGATACCCATGCGTTCCAACGTTTCCCTGTCCCGTGCGGTCGTCGCCGGTCTGTTGCTGGCGGTGGTCGCCACTTCGGGCTGCAGCTGGTTCCGCAAGGGCAACAAGCTCTATGCCGAAGCGCCGGAAAACCGTCCGCTGGAAGTGCCGCCGGACCTCGACCAGCCGCGCACCGACGGCGCCATGGCGATCCCGGGCGGCTCGGCGGTGGCCTCGGCCAACCGTCCGATCCAGGCCCAGCCGGGCGCGCCGGCGTCCTCGGCGCTGGGCTTCACCCTCAACGGCAACCGCGACGACGCCTTCAACAAGGTCGGCGAGGTCCTCGGCAAGACCGAGGGCCTGACCATCGCCAGCCGCGCCCAGCTGCTGGGCGCCTACGACGTCAGCTACCAGGGCGCCAGCTTCCTGGTCCGGGTCAGCGCGGTCGAGGCGGGCGCCTACGTGTCGGCGGTGGACCCGCGCGGCCTGCCGGCGTCCGGCGCCGGCCCGACCAAGCTGATCGCCGACCTGAAGGCGGCGCTGGGCGGGCGTTGATCGATCCTTCCGGCTTCGGCCGGATGCGGAAACGGGCGCCGCTGGCGCCCGTTTTCGTTTGCGGTGGCGTGGCGGGCTGAGCCGAAAGCGTCGGGCCTGAAGGCCCTCCCACAAGAGCCCGGCCCGATGGCAGGGCCGTCCGCTCTTGTGGGAGGGCCTTCAGGCCCGATGCTTTTGTTCCAGATCGCCAACGGCCCGCCTCAGCGCACCGTCAACCGGTTCATCCCCTCGTTCAACAGCAACCGCATCGCCCCGGCGCGCTGCGCCAGCGGCTGCTCGCCCAGCGCGTCGAGCAGCCAGGCGAAGGACTGGCAGCGCGCCTGGCGCGAGGCCTCGTCGGCGCCGTCGGCGTTGAGCCCGGCGCCGAAGCCGTCGTGCAGCATCATCGCCTGCGCCGCGGCCGACTTCAGCGATTGCTTGGCCGTGCCGGCGTCGTAGGCCTGGCGCGGGCTCTGCAGGCCGCTGGCGGCGATCTCGATCAAGGCGTTGCCGAAGCGTTGGTGGCTGTCCGGACTGAGCCGCTGCGCCGCCGCCATCAGCGCCTGCGCGCTGCGGTCGGCGCGCGGATCGAACAGTGCGCACAGCGTGGCCGCGTCGTCGCGGTCGCGCGATGCGCTGCGCAGGGCCTGGAACAGCCCGTCGATGCGGCTGTCGGGCGCGCGCATCAGGGTGTCGTTGGCGCTGGCCATGATCGCGGCCGGATCCAGCCGCGACAGGTCGAGTTGCGAGAGATCCAGTTGCGACAGATCGAAGCCGCGGTGCTGCGCGCCGGTCGCCGCCGGGGTCAGGCACAACGCGAGCAACAGGCCAAAGGGCAGGAGCTTGGACATGGCGGCGCTGCGGTAGGGGACCGCGGCCAGCATAGGCACGCGCGGATGAACGCATCCGCGCCGCAAACCATGCGAATTCAGGGAATTGCGGAACTTTTCCGGCGCGCGCCGGCCGCGCTCAGCGTTCCAGCAGGTCGATCTTGCCGGTCTTGCCTTCCCAGTCCTTGGCGTCGGGCAGGCTGTCCTTGCGCGTGGTGATCACCGGCCAGGCCTGGGCCAGTTCGGCGTTGAGGGCGACGAAGGCCTCCTGCCCGGCGGGCACGTCGTCCTCGGGGTAGATCGCGTTGATCGGGCACTCCGGCTCGCACAGGGTGCAGTCGATGCACTCGTCCGGATCGATCACCAGGAAATTCGGGCCTTCATGGAAACAGTCCACCGGGCACACCTCCACGCAGTCGGTGTACTTGCACTTGATGCAGTTCTCGGTGACGACGAAGGGCATGGCTGGGTCCTGTAGGTGATCCGGTGCGGTGCAGGCCGGGCGGTCGATAGTGTAGCCACTCGCGCCGCGCCGGCCCAAGGCTGCGCGTGTTCTCTTACGCAAGCTGGGAAGCGGGTAACGCCACGGACGGAACTGCTCGATGGCGCGGTTGTGCGCGCCGCGTCGGCCCGCATCCGCGGCCTCGCGCAGGCTGGGGGCGGCGGCGCGGATCGCAATGCCGGGGCGCTTGCGCGCGGCCCGTGGCGGCCGGCGCGGGCCGGGCGGTCGGGTGCGGGCCGCCCCGTCCGGGCGGCCGGCCCCGGCCGGACCCGCCCCAGCAACGAAAAAGCCCGCGCGAGGCGGGCTTTTTCTGCGACATGGTCGCCTGGATGGCGCTCCCTACGGGATTCGAACCCGTGTTTTAGCCTTGAGAGGGCCACGTCCTAGGCCTCTAGACGAAGGGAGCGTTGGAGCTTCCGACCGGGGGCTCCGGCGACCGGAGGCTTCCTGGTGGACCGCACAGTCTCTCAATCCCGTGCGGCCTGCTAGTATATGCGCCGCCGCAGCCTCCGGCAACGGCCTGACCCATGAATTCTTTCAAAAGGCGGCGCGTCCGCGTTCGATGCAAGCCGACAACATCTCATCCCATATCCAAACCTCGTTGCGGGTGATCCCGCGCGACCAGCACAACGTCTCGCGCAAGGACATCAGCCCTAATGCGTTGCGGGTGCTGTACCGGCTGCGCGACAGCGGCTTCGGCGCCTACCTGGTCGGCGGCGCGGTCCGCGACATCCTGGTCGGCGGCCATCCCAAGGACTTCGACGTGGCCACCGACGCCACGCCCGAGCAGGTCAAGGGGCTGTTCCGCAACTGCCGCCTGATCGGGCGGCGCTTCCGCCTGGCCCACGTGGTCTACGGCCGCGAGATCATCGAGGTGGCGACGTTCCGCGCCAACATCGACGACGGCAGCGGCGACCGCGAGACCGACGACGGCGGCCGGCTGCTGCGCGACAACGTCTACGGCAGCATCGAGGACGACGCGGTGCGCCGCGACTTCACCGCCAACGCCCTGTACTACGCGGTCGAGGACTTCTCGGTGCGCGACTACGTCGGCGGCTTCGAGGACGTGCAGAACCGGCTCATGCGCCTGATCGGCGATCCGGAAACGCGCTACCGCGAAGACCCGGTGCGGATGCTGCGCGCGGTGCGCCTGGCGGCCAAGCTCGGCTTCGAGATCGAGCGCGACACCGCCGCGCCGATCCCGCGGCTGGCGCCGCTGCTGGCCGAAGCCGCGCCGGCGCGGTTGTTCGAGGAATGCCTCAAGCTGTTCCTGTCCGGCCACGCGGTCGAGAGCTTCCTCGGCCTGGAGCGCTACGGCCTGCTGCCGGCGCTGCTGCCGGAAAGCGCCGCGGCGCTGAAGTCCAACCGCAGCGGCGCGTTGCGGCGGATGGTGCTGGAAGGGCTCAAGGGCACCGACGCGCGGGTCGCCGCGGACGAGCCGGTATCGCCGGCGTTCCTGTTCGCGCTGCTGCTGTGGCCGGCGTATTGCCGCGACCTGATGGGCCTGCAGGCGCAGGGCGTGCATACCGCCGAAGCGCAGCGCCGCGCGGCCGACCGGGTCACCCTGCACCAGCTCGCCACGATCGCGCTGCCGCGCCGGTTCTCGCTGCCGATGCAGGAGATCTGGCTGCTGCAGTCGCGCTTCCAGCAGCGCCAGCGCAAGCGCGTGTTCCGGCTGCTGTCGCACCCGCGCTTCCGCGCCGCGTTCGATTTCCTGAGCCTGCGCATGGCCGCTTCGGACGAGCATTCGGCCGACGTCGAGTTCTGGCGCGAGGCGCAGCAGCACCCGAACGAGTCGCTGGCCCAGCACGAAGCGCAGCACGAGCGCGCGGACGAAGACGGCGGCGACGAGGAGGGCGGCGAGGGCCGCGCTCCGCGCAAGCGCCGCCGGCGCCGTCGCGGCGCGCCGGTGGGCGGCGCCGCGGAGTAAGCGCGCGGCGACGCGTTGCGTCGTCGCCCGGCGCGCCCGGTCCGCTCCGGTCGGCCGGGGCAGGCCGCTGCGAAGCGGTTCGCGCCGCTTGCGCCGACCCGGTTCCAGCAGCATCCGTTTCGCATCGCCGCACGCCGTCCGCCTCGCGGCCGGCGGCGTCGGCCCGTTCGCCGTCCGTTCGCGCCGCATCGCCATGACGCCAACCGTTTCCGCCTACATCGGCCTGGGCAGCAATCTCGGCGACAGCGCCGCGGTGTTGCGCGCGGCCGTGGATGCGCTCGCCGCGCTGCCGCATTCGCGCCTGCGGCGCGCCTCGCGCCTGTACCGCACCGCGGCCTGGGGCCGCACCGACCAGCCGGACTTCCTCAACGCGGTGGCGTGGCTGGACACCGCGCTGCCGGCGCGCGAACTGCTCGCGGCCATGCTCGCGATCGAGCGCGAGGCCGGGCGCGCGCGCCGCGCCGACGGCAGCGACCGCTGGGGCCCGCGCACGCTGGACCTGGACCTGCTGCTGTACGGCGAGGCGGTCATCGCCGAAGCCGGGCTGCACGTGCCGCACCCGCACCTGCACGAGCGCGCGTTCGCGCTGGCGCCGCTGGTGGAAATCGCGCCGGACGCGGCCATCCCCGGCATCGGCCCGGCGCGCGCCGCGCTGGCGCGGATCGACCCCGGCGGCATCGAAGCCCTGCCGCAGGAAGGGCCCCTGTAGGAGCGGCGCAAGCCGCGACCGCGGCAATGCAACGACCGCGAAAGCCCCCGAGCCGTACGGCCGCATACGATCTTTCGATCAACCCGCTTCGACGGCGATCGCGTGGCGCGCGTCGTAGTCGCATTGGCGCGGTCGCGGCTTGCGCCGCTCCTGCAGGGGGCGAACGGGGCTGCGGCGGTGCGCTGCGCTTGCCCGCCCGCTTGCCGCCGCGTGGCGGCCCGACAGCGTTCCGCCGGCGAGAGTCGCCAGCCGGCGGCAACCTGTTAAGTTAGCCGCCTCCCCACCACGTCCGTCGCCACCGGACTTCCGCCCATGTATACCTCGGCTCCGACCGATGCCACGCCTTCCGAGAAGCGCAAGGCCTGGACCGTGCCCATGCTCGCCGACGCCAAGCGCGACGGCCGCAAGCTGGTCATGCTGACCGCCTACGACGCCAGTTTCGCCCGCACCATGGACGCCGCCGGCACCGACCTGATCCTGGTCGGCGATTCGCTGGGCATGGTCGTGCAGGGCCACGGCAGCACCTTGCCGGTGACCGCGGCCGACATGGCCTACCACACCGCCTGCGTCGCCCGCGGCCTGTCCAAGGCCTTGTTGATCGCCGACCTGCCGTTCGCCTCCGACGCGACGCCCGAGCGCGCGCTCGACGCGTCCACCGCGCTGCTGCGCGCCGGCGCGGCGATGGTCAAGATCGAAGGCGCGGGGCACAAGCTGGAGGTCGTCCGCTTTTTGGTCGAACGCGAGATCCCGGTCTGCGCCCACCTCGGCCTGACTCCGCAGTCGGTGCTGCGCCTGGGCGGCTACAAGCTGCAGGGCCGCGACGACGCTACCGCGGCCCGGCTGCGCGCCGACGCGCGCGCGGTGGCCGAGGCCGGCGCCGCGCTGCTGGTGCTGGAATGCGTGCCGACCGGGCTGGCCCAGGCGATCACCGCCGAGATCGCGATTCCCACCATCGGCATCGGCGCCGGCCCGCATTGCGACGGCCAAGTGCTGGTGCTGCACGACCTGCTCGGGGTCAACTCGGGCCACCGCCGGCCCAAGTTCGTCAAGGACTTCCTGGCCGAAGGCGGCTCGGTCGCCGGCGCCTTCGCCGCCTACGGCGAAGCGGTGCGCAGCGGCCGCTTCCCCGACGCGTCGCATTCCTACGACTGAGCGCGCGCCGCCGCCGCGGGCCTGGAAATCGCCGCGGCCAGGCCCGACATAGGCCAGGGCGCGGCGCCGAACGCGTCGCGTCCCCCGGCCGGCCGCCGCTGCGGCCCGTCTCGCGCATGGATCGCGCCGTCACTTCCACCTCGTCCTTTCCGCGAGCTACCGCATGCTGACCGTCGATCAACTGGGCGCGCTGCGTTCCACCCTGCAGGCCTGGCGCGCGTCCGGCCACAGCGTCGCCTTCGTCCCGACCATGGGCAACCTGCACGAAGGCCATCATTCGCTGATCCGGCTGGCGCGCGAGCGTGCCGACCGGGTGGTGGCGAGCGTGTTCGTGAACCCGACCCAGTTCGGCCCGAACGAGGACTTCGGCCGCTATCCGCGCACCCCCGAGGCCGACGCCGACGGCCTGCGCGCGGCCGGCTGCGACCTGCTGTGGCGCCCGTCGGTGGAGACCATGTATCCGTACGGGGCGCAGCGCACCGTGCAGGTGGCCGTGCCCACGGTCACCGAGACCCTGGAGGGCGCCCACCGCCCGGGCCATTTCGACGGCGTCGCCACGGTGGTGGCGCGGCTGTTCAACCAGGTCCGCCCGGACGTGGCCGTGTTCGGCCGCAAGGACTACCAGCAACTGGCGGTGATCCGGTACCTGGTCCGCGACCTGGCGTTCCCGATCGAGATCGTCGCCGCGCCGACCCGGCGCGACGCCGACGGCCTGGCGATGAGTTCGCGCAACCAGTACCTGTCCGAGGCCGAGCGCGCGCGCGCGCCGCAGATCCACCGCACCCTGCAGTGGGTCCGCGAGGCGGTCCAGGCCGGGCAGGGGCGCGAGGCGGTCGAGGCCGAAGCCGCGCGCCGGCTCACGGATGCCGGCTTCGAGGTCGACTACGCTGTGCTGCGCCGCCCGGACCTGACCCTGCCGGAGGCGGGCGACGCGGACGACGGCGAGCGCGTGGCCCTGATCGCCGCCCGCCTGGGCCGCACCCGCCTGATCGACAACCTCGAATTCGCCGCCTGAACAGGGCGCCGGCGGCCGGCACCCACGGAAAAGCTGCGTTCCGTACGGCCTGCGCCCGGACCATGTTGCAGCGCGCCATGCGCTGCTAGACTTCAAACCCTTCGCGCCCGCGCGTCCGCGGGCCCACGAGTGACCGACATGCAACTGAACCTGCTCAAGGCCAAGATCCACCGCGCCACCGTCACCCACGCCGAGCTGCACTACGAAGGCTCCTGCGCGATCGACGGCCGCCTGCTCGACATCTCGGGCATCCGCGAGTACGAGATGGTGCACATCTACAACATCAACAGCGGCCACCGCTTCTCCACCTACGCCATCCGCGGCGAAGAGGGCAGCGGAGTGATTTCGGTCAACGGCGCGGCCGCGCACAAGGCCCAGCCCGGCGACCTGGTGATCATCTGCGCCTACGGCATCTGCGACGAAGCCGAGGCGGCCAAGTACAAGCCGACCCTGGTCTACGTGGACCGCGACAACCAGCTCACCCACACCAACCATTCGATGCCGGCACAGGCCGCCTGAGACCCGACGCACGATGAGCGACGACCCCCGACTGAACGAGCTGCGCGCCGAGGTCGGGCGCGTCGCTGCCACGCCGCTGTCCGAACTGGTTTCCGCCGACCCGGCCCGCGCCGGCGACTTCGCGCTCAAGGTCGGCCCGGTCTACGCCAACTTCGCCCGCCAGCATTACGACCGCGACGCGCTGGCCTGGCTGTTCCGCGCCGCCGAAGCGGCCGGCAGCCGGCAACGGCTGCAGGCGCTGTTCGACGGCGAGACCGTCAACGTCACCGAAGGCCGCCCGGCGCTGCACACCGCGCTGCGCGACGACTTCTCGCGCGCGCCGGCCGCGCACCAGGCCCATGGCCAGGCGCTCAAGGCGCGCGCGCAGATGCGCGCGACGGTCCAGGCGCTGGAAGCGAGCGAGGTCACCGACATCGTCAGCGTCGGCATCGGCGGTTCCGACCTCGGCCCGCGGCTGGCGGTCGATGCGCTGAGCGGGCCGAAGCCGGGCCGTTTGCGCGTCCACTTCCTGTCCAACGTCGACGGCCACGCGGCCCAGCGCACGCTGGCCGGGCTCGATCCCAAGCGCACCGCGGCGCTGCTGATCTCCAAGACCTTCGGCACCCAGGAGACGCTGCTCAACGGCGGCATCCTGCGCGACTGGCTCGGCGACGACTCGCGCCTGTACGCCATCAGCGCCAACCTCGAGCGCCCCGCGCAGGCCTTCAACATCCCCGCCGAACGCATCCTGCCGATGTGGGACTGGGTCGGCGGCCGCTATTCGCTGTGGTCGGCGGTGGGCCTGCCGATCGCGCTGGCGATCGGCATGGACGCGTTCGAGCAGTTCCTGTCCGGCGCCGCGCAGATGGACGCGCACGTGCTGCAGACCGAGCTGCCGCACAACCTCGCCGCGTGGCACGCGCTGACCTCGATCTGGAACCGCAACGGCCTGGGCTACGCGACCCAGGCGGTGCTGGCCTACGACGAGCGCCTGAAGCTGCTGTCGAACTACCTGCAGCAGCTGGTGATGGAGAGCCTGGGCAAGTCGGTCAGGCTCGACGGCTCGCCGGTGCACGGCGACACCGTGCCGGTGTGGTGGGGCGGGGCCGGCACCGATACCCAGCACAGCTTCTTCCAGGCGCTGCACCAGGGCACCTCGATCGTCCCGGCCGACTTCATCGGCGTGGTCCGCAGCGACGCGCCGTACCCGCAGAACCATCGCGCCCTGCACGCCAACCTGCTGGCCCAGGCCGAGGCCTTCGCCAACGGCCAGCGCAGCGACGACCCGCACCGCGCCTACGCCGGCGGCCGCCCGAGCACGACCATCCTGCTCGACGCGCTGACCCCGGCCTCGCTCGGCGCGCTGCTGGCGATGTACGAGCACAGCGTGTACCTGCAGTCGGTGTTCTGGGGCATCAACGCCTTCGACCAGTTCGGCGTCGAACTCGGCAAGCAGGTCGCCAGCAAGCTGCTGCCGGCGCTGGCCGGCGAGGCGCAGGCGGACGATCCGGTGACGCGCGAGCTGCTGGCGCGGCTGCGCGGATAAGCCGTCGCCACACGCATCCACGAACGGCGCCTCGGCGCCGTTCGTCGTTTTGGGCGTCCGCGACGCCGCGGCGGCTACCTGTAGGAGCGGCGCGAGCCGCGACCGCGACAACGCAACGACGACGAAAGCCTCGACGTAGTTGCGTTGTCGCGGTCGCGGCTCGCGCCGCTCCTACAGGGAGGCTTCGTGCTTTGCGAGCGCCCACTCGACGTGCTCGCGGACCAGCTCGCTGGGATGCGATTGGCGCGAACGCAACGCAGCGATCACTTCCGGCGTCGTCGGCGCATTGCCCAACGCCACCGCGATATTGCGCAGCCAGCGCTCGTGCCCGCTGCGGCGGATCGCCGAGCCTTCGGTGCGGCGCAGGAATTCGTCTTCGTCCCACCCGAACAACTGCGCCAGCGTGGCGCGGTCGAGATCGTTGCGGGAGCGGAAGTCCGGCTCGTCGCTGCGCTTGGCGAACTTGTTCCAGGGGCAGACCAGCTGGCAGTCGTCGCAGCCGAAGATGCGGTTGCCGATCGGCTCGCGCAGTTCCAGCGGGATCGCGCCGTCGTGCTCGATGGTGAGGTAGGCGATGCAGCGGCGCGCATCCAGCCGGTGCGGCGCGACGATGGCCTGGGTCGGGCAGACGTCGATGCAGCGCACGCAGGTGCCGCAGTGCGCGCTGGCCGGCGCGTCGACCGGCAGCGGCAGGTCGAGGTAGATCTCGCCGAGGAAGAACCACGAGCCGCCGTCCTTGTCGATCAGGCAGGTGTGCTTGCCGATCCAGCCGAGCCCGGCGTTGCGCGCCAGCGCGCGTTCGAGCACCGGCGCGGAATCGACGAACACGCGGTGGCCGAACGGCCCGACCAGTTCGGCCAGGCGCTCGGCCAGCCGCTGCAGGCGCTGGCGCATGAGCTTGTGGTAATCGCGGCCGAGCGCGTAGCGGGCGACGTAGGCGCGCTCGCCGTCGGCCAGGGTGGCCCAGGCCTCCTCGTCGTCGCGGCGGCCGTAGTCCAGCCCGACCGAGATCACCCGCACCGTGCCCGGCAGCAGTTGCGCCGGGCGCGCGCGCAGCTCGCCGTGGCGCGCCATCCAGTCCATCGAACCGTGCAGGCCGCGTTCGAGCCAATCCAGCAGATGGGCCTCGTCTTCGCCCAGCTCGATCCCGCTGATGCCGCAGCGCTGGAAGCCGAATTCGCGCGCCAGCGCGCGGATGCGCTGGGCCAGCGCCGAATAGTCGGGCGCCGGCCGGCCGCCGGGATGGCCGGGCGGGTCGGGAGAACTGGGGCTGGCGTCGATCTGGCTCACGATGCGGCAAGTATAGAATCCAGGCATGTCCCGGTCCGCCGAAACTGAAGGCAACTCCGCCGGCGCCCGCGCCGCGACCCCGCTGTGCCCGCTCTACGACGCCGCCGCATTGCGCGCGGCCGAGCGCGCCGCCGCCGCCGCGTCGGGCGATGCGTTCGCGCTGATGCGCCGCGCCGGCGAAGCGGCCTGGCGCGAGTGGCTGGACCGCTGGACCCAGGCCTATTCGCTGCTGGTGGTGTGCGGGCCCGGCAACAACGGCGGCGACGGCTACGTCATGGCGACCCACGCGCAACGCAACGGCCGCCGGGTGAGCGTGGTGCGCTTGCGCGAACACGCGCCGCGCGGCGACCTCGCCCAGCGCGCGGCGGCCGAATACGCCGAAGCCGGCGGCGCGACGATCGAGTTCGACGGCGCGCTGCCGCCGGCCGAGGCGATCGTCGACGCCTTGTTCGGCATCGGCCTGTCGCGCCCGCCCGATGCCGCGTCCGCGGCGCTGATCGAGGCGATCAACGGCCATGGCGCGCCGGTGTTCGCGCTCGACGTTCCCAGCGGCGTCGATGCCGATTGCGGCGCGGTCGCGGGCCGCGCGGTGGCGGCCGACTGCACGCTCGAATTCATCGCCCGCAAGCGCGGGCTGCGCACCGGCGCGGCGCTGGACCATGCCGGCGAACGCATCTTGGCGTCGCTGGGCGTGAGCCTGTCCGAACACGCGGTGTATCCGGTCGCCGAGTGGCTGCGCGCGCCCGATCTGGGCCGCTGGCTGCGCCCGCGCCGGCGCGACAGCCACAAGGGCCGCAACGGCCGCGTGCTGTGCATCGGCGGCGACCACGGCCACGGCGGCGCCTTGCTGCTGTGCGCGCAGGCGGCCTTGCGCAGCGGCGCGGGCCTGGTCGATGCGGCGACCCGCGCCGATCACGTCGCGCCGTTGCTGGCGCGCCTGCCCGAGGCGATGCCGCGCGCGGTCGAGTCCAGCCAAGACGCGCGCGCCGCGCTCGACGCCGCCGATGTGATCGCGATCGGCCCGGGCCTGGGCACGCAGGAGTGGGGCGCGCATCTGTTCGCCGCCGCGCTGGCCAGCGCCAAGCCGCTGCTGCTCGACGCCGATGCGCTGAACCTGCTGGCCGCGCAGCCGCGCGCCTTGCCCGCCGATTGCATTCTCACCCCGCATCCGGGCGAGGCCGCGCGCCTGCTCGGCAGCGACACCGCGCGCGTGCAGGGCGATCGCTACGCCGCGGTGCGCGCCTTGAGCGAGCGTTACCGCTGCGCGGTCGTGCTCAAGGGCGCGGGCACGCTGGTGCACGCGCCGGGGCAGAACGTGCGCGTCGTCGGCGCCGGCAATCCGGGCATGGCGGTCGGCGGCATGGGCGATGTGCTCAGCGGCGCGATCGCCGCGCTGCGCGCGCAGGGCCTGGATGCGTTCGACGCGGCCAGTTGCGGCGCGCTGCTGCATTCGGCGGCCGGCGACCGCGCCGCGCGCGACGACGGCGAACGCGGCCTGCTGCCGAGCGACCTGATGCCGTGGCTGCGCCGCTGCGCCAATCCGCGCGCGGATGAGCGATGATTTCGCGATGAGTCACGACGTCCGTTCCGAATTGCGCCTGCACCTGGCCGATGCCGACGCCACCGACGCGCTCGGCGCCGCGCTCGCGGCCGCGCGCGCGAACCTGCCGACGAACGCGCCGCCGCTGCACGTGCACTTGCACGGCGACCTCGGCGCGGGCAAATCGACCTTGGCGCGCGCGTTGCTGCGCGCGCTCGGCGTGCAGGGCGCGATCCGCAGCCCCACCTACACCCTGGTCGAGCGCTATGGCTTGAGCGACGGCGGCGAGGCCTGGCACCTCGACCTCTATCGCATCGGCGACGCCGGCGAGCTGGAGTTCCTCGGCCTGGACGGCGGCGAGGCCTCGCTGTGGCTGATCGAGTGGCCCGAGCGCGGCCGCGGCTGGCTGCCGCCGGCCGACCTGCGCATCGACCTGGCCGTCGACGGCGACGGGCGCAGCGCCCGCTTGCGCGCCGCCAGCCCGGCGGCGCTGGCCTGGCTGGAAGGAGTCGCATCCTCGGCTGCGACTGCGGCATTCACAGGCACGGGCTAAGCGCGTTTGCGGCCGACTCCTGAACGATTCCCTAGGAAGTAACGGCAGGTCCCGGATTTGCAAGGAAAAAATACTTGCAATTCCACTATTGCGGTGCTTGACTTACGCCCATGCGAGTCAAGGGGGCCACCGTTCAGAAAGTCCTGATGGGCCTGGCGCTCCTGGCAGCGCTGGCCTGGAATCTCGCTCATGCGAGCGAAATCAAGGGCTTGGAACTGCGCAACGGTGCCACCGGCACCCGTGCCGAGATCGCCCTCGACGGCGCCGGCCAGTACAAGGTCATCAGCCTCAAGGGCCCCGACCGCCTCGTCGTCGACCTGCCGGCCTCGCGCCTGGGCAAGGGCGTCAAGCTGCCGGCCGCTGCCGGCGTGATCAAATCCGTGCGCGTCGGCGAACCGCAACCCGGCACCGCGCGCATCGTCTTCGACCTCGTCCAGCCGGTGGCGGTGCTCAAGCCGCATATCGAGCAGGGCGCCGGCGGTCCGCGCCTGGTGCTGGAATGGCCCGGCGACGGCAGCGAGCCGGCGGTCGTCGCGGCGAAGGCGCCGACGCCCGCGCCGACGGCTTCGGCGCCCACCGCAACCGCGCCCGCTGAGGTCGCAGCAGCGGTACCGGCCCAGGCCGTGGCGAACGCCGCGCCCGGCGCCGAGCCGGCCGATCCGGCGTTGGCGTCCAACGCCGCCACCAGCAAGCTGATTTCCGAACTCGCCGCGCGCGGCGCCGCGGGTGCGCCTGCGCCGATGCCGCCGCACACCGCCCAGCCTGCGGGCGCGCCGGCGGCCGGCGTCCCGGCCGTCGCCAACGCCCAGGCGGCCGCGGTCGCGTCCGCGCCGCCGCCCAACGGCGCGCAGCAGGCCGCCAACCAGGCCGCGTTCGAACAGGCCGCGCAGGCGCCGGTGCCGACCACGGTCGCGACCGGCGTCCCGACCCGGATCGCCACCGGCGTGCCCACCCGCATCGCCACCGGCGTGCCGACCCCGATGCCGGGCTCGGCCGCGGCCAATGCGGCGGCCAACGCCAACCCGACCGCCGCCGCGCCCAGCGCGCCGGCGAACGAGCCCGCGCCGCCGGCCGGCGCGGTCAAGACCCTCAAGGACGTCATGCGCGGCCGCGGCATGCGCCCGCTGATCATCGCCATCGACCCCGGCCACGGCGGCCAGGACCCGGGCGCGATCGGCCAGGGCGGCAAGCGCGAGAAGGACGTGACCCTGGCGATCGGCCGCGAGCTGGCGCGCCAGATCAATTCCACGCCGGGCCTGAAGGCCTACATGACCCGCGACACCGACGTGTTCATCCCGCTGCCGCGGCGCGCCCAGCTGGCGCGCCAGGCCAAGGCCGACATGTTCGTCTCGATCCATGCCGACGCCGCGGAAAACCGCAGCGCGCGCGGCTCGTCGGTGTACGTGCTCTCGCTCAAGGGCGCGACCTCGCAGCGCGCGCGCTGGCTGGCGGACAAGGAAAACGCCTCCGACCTGATCGGCGGCGTGCGCCTGCAGCAGACCGACAACACCCTGGCCTCGGTGCTGCTCGACCTGACCCAGAGCGGCCACATGAAGGCGTCCGAGGACGCTGCCGCGCACGTGCTCGAAGGCCTGCGCGACGTCGGCAACAACCACAAGCCGCACGTGGAGAAGGCCAACTTCGCGGTCCTGCGCACCTCGGACATGCCGGCGATGCTGGTGGAGACGAATTTCATCTCCAATCCGGAAGAAGAGCGCCGCCTGACCGATCCCTCGCACCAGCGCGCGCTGGCGCGGGCGGTACTCGGCGGGATCAACAACTACTTCACCCGCCAGCCGCCGCCGGGCTCGCTGTACGCGGCGCGCGCCGAAGCGCAGCAGGCGCAGGGCGGCGGGTTCGGCGGGGGCGGCAGCCCCTGACCGCGCTCGCCGGCGCAGGCCGCGCGGCCGCCAAGCCCGCGGTTTGAGCGAACCTCGATGAGCGGCGACGACAGCGCACCTGCCGACGCGGTCGCCGACGCCGAATTGATCGCCGCGATCCGCCAGCGCCTGGCCGGGCGCGGCAGCCTGTGGATCAACCAGCGCTATTGGCACCAGGGCGAACCCGCGCAGCGCGAGTACTTCCTCAAGCCCGCGCGGCGCGGCGCCGTCGACGGCGCGACCCTGCTCGGCTTCGACGACTGGCAGGACCGCCACGAGGACGCCGTCGATCTCTACCTCAGCTACCGGCGCCTGAGCTTCGACACGCTGGCGCAGGCCCTGGCCTACACCTTCGCGCAGCTGCCGCTGCGGCCGCACGATCTGCGCGCGGCCGCCGCCCGCGGCTGAGCGCGGCGCCGGCGCGACCCTGCGCAGCGCAAGCAGCGGATCGCGCCGGCCGGACCCGGCGGCTATCATCGATCCCCAATCCCCCGCGGTGCCTGCGCGCACCGGAACGCCGCCGTGACCATCCGCCAGCTCCCCGATACCCTCATCAACCAGATCGCCGCCGGCGAAGTGGTCGAACGGCCCGCGTCCGTGGTCAAGGAGCTGGTCGAGAACGCGCTCGACGCCGGCGCGCGCCGGGTCGACATCGACCTGGAAGAAGGCGGGGTGCGGCTGATCCGCATCCGCGACGACGGCAAGGGCATCGCCGCCGACGAACTGCCGCTGGCGGTGTCGCGCCACGCCACCAGCAAGATCGCCTCGCTCGACGACCTGGAAGGCGTGACCACGCTGGGCTTCCGCGGCGAGGCGCTGCCGTCGATCGCCTCGGTCAGCCGCTTCTCGCTGTCGTCGCGGCGGATCGGCGAGGACCGCGGCGCGGTGCTGGAGATCGACGGCGGCCGGCTCGGCGAAGTCGCGCCGAAGCCGCATCCGCAGGGCACCACGGTCGAGGTCCGCGACCTGTTCTTCAACGTGCCGGCGCGGCGCAAGTTCCTGAAGGCCGAGCGCACCGAGCTGGGCCACATCGAGGAATGGTTGCGGCAGCTGGCGCTGGCGCGTCCCGACGTGGAACTGCGGGTGTCGCACAACGGCAAGCCGACCCGGCGCTGGAAAGGCGAGGGCGATCAGATCGACCTGGGCCTGTCGGACGTGCGCATCGGCGAGGCGCTGGGCGAGGAATTCGCCCGCAACGCGCTGCGCGTGGACCACAGCGGCGCCGGCCTGCGCCTGCACGGCTGGATCGCGCAGCCCGCGTACAACCGCGCCAGCGCCGACCAGCAGTACCTGTACGTCAACGGCCGCGCGGTGCGCGACCGCAGCATCGCCCACGCGGTCAAGCAAGCTTATGCGGACGTGCTGTTCCATGGCCGCCAGCCGGCCTACGTGCTGTTCCTGGAGCTGGACCCGCGCCGGGTCGACGTCAACGTGCATCCGGCCAAGCACGAGGTGCGCTTCCGCGACGCGCGGCTGATCCACGACTTCGTCTACCGCACGCTCCACGACGCGCTGGCCGAAACCCGCGCGGGGACGCTGCCGTCGGCGCAGACCGGCGAGGCCGGCGCCGGCTATGGCGCCGACGCGTCCGCCGCCGCGCCGCCGTCGCAGGCGGGCATGTACCAGTACCGCCCGACCGCGCCGCTGGCGCTGCGGGTGCAGGAGACCCAGGCCGGCTATGCGGCGCTGTACGGCAACAACGGCGGCGCTGGCGGCGGCGCGTCCGCGGGCAGCTATGCGGGTGGCTCCGGTGCGGGCGCAGGCTACACCGGCGCCGGCAGCGCCTACGCCGCGGCGCCGGCGCTGCCGCACAGCGACGACGAGACCCTGCCGCCGCTGGGCTACGCCGTCGCCCAGTTGCACGGCATCTACGTGCTGGCCGAGACCGCCGAGGGCCTGATCGTGGTCGACATGCACGCCGCGCACGAACGCATCGGCTACGAGAAGCTCAAGTTCGCCCACGACCACGAAGGCCTGCGCACCCAGCCGTTGCTGGTGCCGGCGACCCTGGCGGTGTCCGAGCGCGAGGCCGAGGTGGCCGAGCGCGAAGAGGCGACCCTGGTCGCGCTGGGCTTCGAGGTCACCCGCGCCGGCCCGCAGTCGCTGGCGCTGCGCGCGGTGCCGGCGTTGCTCGCCCACGGCGACGTCGAGGCCTTGCTGCGCGACGTGCTGGCGGACCTGCGCGAACACGGCGAATCGCGCCGGGTCGGCGCGGCCCGCGACGAGTTGCTGGCGACCATGGCCTGCCACGGCGCGGTGCGCGCGAATCGGCGTCTCACTTTGCCGGAAATGAACGCCTTGCTGCGCGAGATGGAGGCGACCGAACGCTCCGGTCAATGCAATCATGGGCGCCCGACCTGGGCCCGCTTCACCCTGTCGGAAATCGACCGCTGGTTCCTGCGAGGGCGCTGATGACCGCCGCTGTCCGTTCGTGCGCCGTGGCCGTCGCCGGCCTGCCTCCGTTCCGATCCGGCGCGCCGCGCTGGCTGTTGTGCGCGGCCGCCGCGCTGGCGCTGGCCGGCTGCGGCTCGCCCGAACAGCAGGCCCGCGCCGAGCGCGAGGCCGAGCGCGCGGTCCACGCCAACCAGGACTTCCAGCGCGACCAGCAGATCTGGCGCGAGCAGCGCCACCGCGAACTGCTCAAGCCCGACGGCTGGACCAGCCTGGTCGGGCTGCATCCGATCGAGCCGGGCGCGCATTACTTCGGCAGCGACGCCGACAACGGCATCCGCCTGGGCGTCGGCCCCGGCCACATCGGCCTGCTGAACCTGGACAAGGGCCGGCTGCGCTTCGTGCCCGAGCGCGGCCTGGCGCTGACCCTCAACGAGCAGCCGCTCAAGGGCGCGGCGGTGCTGCTGGCCGACGATTCCCCGGCCGGCCCGACCCGGATCGGCTTCGACGAAGGCCGCGGCGTGCTGACCGCGATCAAGCGCGGCGGCCGCTGGTACCTGCGCGTGCGCCACGCCGACGCGCCCAGCCGCACCGGCTTCAGCGCCATCGAGTACTGGCCGGCGAGGCAGGACTGGAAGCTCAGCGCCAAGTTCGTCGCCCATCCGGCCGGGCAGACCATCGAGGTCGCCAACATCATCGGCGTGGTCGAGCCGACGCCGAATCCCGGCGCGGTCGAGTTCGAGCGCGACGGCCGCAGCTACCGGATCGAGGCCCTGGACCAGGGCGGCGAGGAGCTGATGCTGGTGTTCGCCGACCGCACCAGCGGCCACGGCAGCTACAGCGCCGGGCGTTTCCTCGACGTGCCGCGGCCGAATCCGCAGGGCAAGGTCACGGTCGATTTCAACAAGGCCTACAACCCGCCGTGCGCGTTCACCCCGTTCGCGACCTGCCCGCTGCCGCCGCAGGGCAACCGGCTCGACCTGGAGGTCACGGCGGGCGAGAAGACGTATAAGGCGGCCGCCGGGGCGGCGCACGCGTCTTGAGGGCTGGGCGTCGCAGCGGCGGTGGAGGTCTGCGAGCGCTAGCCTGAGCGGGTTTTTGGTGGTGGCCGCTACTCTGAGACGAGAGCGTCGGGCCTGAAGGCCCTCCCACAACGGCGTCCGTGCGGTCGGGTGTCGTCGCGCCGCTTTCCGGCCGTCATCCCCGCGAACGCGGGGATCCAGAGACTTCAGCGTCCTGCTTCGATCATTCCCCGACCGGATTCGGCGGCGCCCAAGCGAACATCCGCAAGGCGCGTCGCCGCCGAACGCCCCGAGTCGCCGCGCCGCATGCGAATGCCGGCGTTTACGGGTCCGTAATACGAAGCGCGAGGCCGACGCCTTACACTGGGCGCCCGTTCTCTCGCGCCGCCGCCGCTTCGTCCTGCGCGGCCGTCCGCCCATCTTCGAGGTCTGCGTCGCCCATGCGGTTGCTCAAGCTGTTCGTCCTGCCTTTGTGCGCCGCGGTCGCGCTGAGCGCGCCGCTGACTTCGGCCACCGCGACCGGCGCGGTCGCCCAGGCGGCCCAGGCCGCGGCCAAGCCGCCGCCGGTGCCGCTGCTGTGGCGGGTCTCCGACGCCGACAACGCGGTGTTCCTGCTGGGCTCGTTCCACCTGCTGCGCGCCGACGACTATCCGCTGTCCGACGACATCCAGCGCGCCTTCGCCGGTTCGGAAAAACTGGTGTTCGAGGTCGCCCCCGACGAGATGTTCGACCCGTCGGTGGGCCAGCGCTTCCTGCAGCGCGCGCGCTACCAGGACGGCCGCACCCTGAGCCAGACCCTGCCGGCGGACCTGCGCGAGAAGCTCAACCGGGTGCTGGCCAAGAACGGCCGCTCGCTGAGCCAGGTCGACAGCCTGGAGCCGTGGTTCGTCAACCTGTCGCTGGTGCTGGGCGTGTCGCAGTCGCTGGGCTTCAGCCCGCAGTTGGGCCTGGACCAATACCTGATGCGCCAGGCCGCCGAAGCCGGCAAGGGCGCCTCGGGGCTGGAGAGCATGGACCACCAGCTCGACGTCATGGACGCCAGCCCGGCCGACGAGCAGGTCAAGGCGCTGCGCGAGTTCCTCGACCAGCCGACCGAAGTGCCGGGCATGCTCGAAGAGATGCACACCGCCTGGCGCGAGGCCGACCTGGCCAAGCTCGACCAGAAGGCGCGGGTGGAGATGCTGGAGAAGACGCCGCAGACCTACCGCATCGTCAACGTCGAGCGCAACGAGGCCTGGGTGCCGCAGATCCAGAAGCTGCTCGACGAGCAGAAGAAGGGCGACACCCTGGTCGTGGTCGGCAGCCTGCATTTGCTCGGCAACGACGGGTTGGTCGAGCGCCTGCGCGCGAAGGGCTACAAGATCGAACGCATCTGCTCGGCCTGCGCGGCCGGCACCGCGGACCTGGCGCCGATGCCGGCGCCGGCGCCCGCAGCGGCGCCGCCGGTGAAGCTGACGCAGGACGACCCGCGTGAGAGCAGGAAGGCCGAGCCCAAGCACTGACCCGCGAAGGTTCCTGCGCGTCTTGTAGGAGCGACGCGAGTCGCGACCGCGACAACGCAGCTGCGCCGAAACGTTCATCGTGGTTGCGTTGTCGCGGTCGCGACTCGTGTCGATCCTACAGGTAGGCCGCGTCGATCGCGCGGGTTTCAGGTCGCAGGTTCGGCCAGCACGATGCACTCCACCGGACAGGGCCGTCACGCACAGCTCGCAGCCGGTGCACAGCGGTTCGATGCCCGAGCGCTGACCTGCGAAGGTTCCTGCGCGTCTTGTAGGAGCGACGCGAGTCGCGACCGCGACAACGCAGCTACGCCGAAACGTTCATCGTGGTTGCGTTGTCGCGGTCGCGACTCGCGTCGCTCCTACAGGTAGATCGCGTAGGCTGCGCGGGTTTCAGGCCGCAGGTTCGACCAGCACGATGCAATCCACCGGGCACGCCGGCACACACAGCTCGCAGCCGGTGCACAGCGGTTCGATGCCCAAGCGCTGACCCGCGAAGGTTCCTGCGCGTCTTGTAGGAGCGACGCGAGTCGCGACCGCGACAACGCAGCTACGCCGAAACTTCCATCGTGGTTGTGTTGTCTCGGTCGCGACTCGCGTCGCTCCTACAGGTAAGTCGCGTAGGCTGCGCGGGTTTCAGGCCGCTGGTTCGACCAGCACGATGCACTCCACCGGACAGGGCCGTCACGCACAGCTTGTAGCCGGTGCACAGCGGTTCGATGCCCAAGCGCTGACCCGCGAAGGTTCCTGTGCGTCTTGTAGGAGCGACGCGAGTCGCGACCGCGACAACGCAGCTACGCCGAAACTTCCATCGTGGTTGCGTTGTCGCGGTCGCGACTCGCGTCGCTCCTACAGGTAGGTCGCGTCGATCGCGTGGGTTTCAGGCCGCTGGTTCGACCAGCACGATGCAATCCACCGGGCACGCCGGCACGCACAGCTCGCAGCCGGTGCACAGCGGTTCGATCACGGTGTGCATGTGCTTGGCGGCGCCGACGATGGCGTCGACCGGGCAGGCCTGGATGCACTTGGTGCAGCCGATGCAATCGGCTTCGACGATCAGCGCCAGCGGCGGCCTCGCCAGGTGGCGGCCGCGTTCGCGGTCGAACGGCTTGGCCGCCACGTCGAGCAGTTTCGCCAGCGCGCGCGCGCCGTCGTCGCCGCCCGGCGGGCAGCGATCGATGTCGGCCTCGCCGCGCGCCATCGCCTCGGCATAGGGCCGGCAACCGGCGTAGCCGCACTGGCCGCATTGGGTCTGCGGCAGCAGGCGGTCGAGGCGTTCGGTCAGGTCCATGGGCGGGCGTTGGCGGATGGAAAGCGGGAGCCGGCAAAACCCGGTCGGCTCGGCCAGGGCCCTGGCCGTCTCGCGCCTTCTATTGGCTGGATCGCGGTTTCAGCGCACCGGCATGCCCGGCTGCGCGCCCGCGTCGGCGTCGAGCAGGAACAGGCCGCCGCCGTCGAAGCCGGCCGACAGGATCATGCCTTCGCTGACGCCGAAGCGCATCTTGCGCGGGGCGAGATTGGCGATGAACACCACGCTGCGGCCGACCAGCGTCTCGGGCTGCGCGTAGGAGCCGCGGATGCCGGAGAAGATCTGGCGCTTGCCCAGCTCGCCGGCGTCGAGTTCGAAGCGCAGCAGCTTGTCGGAGCCGTCGACGAACTCGCAGGCCAGCACCTTGCCCACGCGCAGGTCGAGCTTGGCGAAGTCGTCCAGGGCGATCGTCGCCGGCGCCGCGCCGGCGGCATCGGCGGGCTTGGCCTCGGCCTTGGGCGCTTCGGCCTTGGCCGCCGGCTTGGCGGGCTTGGCCTCGACGGCGGTGGCGGCGAGGGATTCCTTGCTGGCTTCGATCATGGCTTCGATGAGTTTCGCGTCGATACGGGTGAACAACGGGGTGTAGGCGCCGATGACGTGCGCGCGCAGCGGCTGGGCGAGGTCGTGCCAGTGCGCGACCGGCGCGGCCAGGAAGGCCTCGCTCTGCGCGGCCACGCGCGGCAGCACCGGCTTGAGCGCGGCGGCGAGCACGCGGTACAGGTTCAGGCCCTGGGTGCACACCGCCTGCAGCTCGGCGTCGGCGCCGTCTTGCTTGGCCAGCACCCACGGCTTGCGCTCGTCGATGTACTTGTTGGCTTCGTCGGCCAGGGCCATGGCCAGGCGCAGCGCGGTCGCGGCTTCGTTGGCCTCGTACGCGGCGGCGATCGGCGCGAGCTGCTCGACGAAGCGCGCGTACATCGCCGGGTCCGGCAGCGCGTCGGCGAGGCGGCCGTCGAAGCGCTTTTCGATGAAGCCGGCGCAGCGGCTGGCGAGGTTGACGAACTTGCCGACCACGTCGGAGTTCACCCGCGCGACGAAGTCGGCGAGGTTGAGGTCGATGTCCTCGACGCCGCCGCTGGTCTTGGTGGCGAAGTAGTAGCGCAGGGCCTCCGGGTCCAGGCCCTGGTCGAGATAGGTGCGCGCCTGGATGAAGGTGCCGCGCGACTTCGACATCTTCTCGGCGTTGACCATCAGGTAGCCGTTGACGTGCAGCCGGGTCGGCGCGCGGAAGCCCGCGCCGTGCAGCACCGCCGGCCAGAACAGGCCGTGGAAGGTGACGATGTCCTTGCCGATGAAGTGGTGCAGTTCGGCCTGGCTGTCGCGCGCCAGGTACGACCAGAAGTCCAGGCCCTTGCGCTCGCACAGGGACTGCAAGCTGCTGAGGTAGCCGATCGGCGCGTCGAGCCACACGTACAGGTACTTGCCCGGGTGGCCGGGAATCTCGAAGCCGAAGTAGGGCGCGTCGCGCGAGATGTCCCAGGCGCGCAGGCCGCCGTCGGCGTCGAGCCATTCGTGCAGCTTGGCGCGCACGCCGGGGACGCCGACGTCGCCGGCGAGCCATTCGCGCAGGAACTGCTCGAAGTGGCCGACCTCGAAGAAGAAATGCTCGGAATCGCGCAGTTCCGGGGTCGCGCCGCTGACCACCGAATGCGGCTCCAGCAAGTCGGTCGGCGCGTAGGTGGCGCCGCAGTTCTCGCAGTTGTCGCCGTACTGGTCGGGGGTCTTGCAGTTCGGGCAGATGCCCTTGACGTAGCGGTCGGGCAGGAACATGCCCTTGACCGGGTCGAACAGCTGCGCGACCGAACGCTTGGCGATGTGGCCGTTGTTGTCCAGGCGCGCGTAGATCGCCTCGGTGAGCTGGCGGTTGGCGGCCGAGTGGGTGGAGTCGTAATGATCGAAGGCCACGCCGAAGTCGGCGAAGTCGCGCTCGTGGCGGACCTGGATCTGGGCGATGTAGGCCTCCGGCGTCGTGCCGGCCTTTTCCGCGCCGAGCATGATCGGCGTGCCGTGGGTATCGTCGGCGCAGACGTAGTGCACCGTGTTCCCGGCCATGCGCTGCGCCCGCACCCAGATGTCGGCCTGCATGTAGCCGACCAGGTGGCCGAGATGCAGGTCGCCGTTGGCGTAGGGCAGGGCGTTGGAGACGACGATTTCGCGGGACATAGACGGGTGCCGTAGGTGGTCGTGGATTATGGCATGGGCGGCCGCGGGGGCCGGGCGGGTGGCTCTTGTGGGAGGGCCTTCAGGCCCGATGCTCTTGTTTCAGATCGCGGCCACTGATCGGAAGGCATCGGGCCTGAAGGCCCTCCCACAAGAGGCCGAAAACGAAGAAACCCGGCCGAGGCCGGGTTTCCGCTGCACGCATGCGGGCCGGCCGGTCAGGGTTCGTGGCGCATCCAGGTCTGGCTGCGGCCGATCAGCGAGAAGCCCATGAAGCCGCGCACTTCCAGCTTCTTGCCGCCGTCCTGCGGGGTGACCTTGACCGAATAGACCTTGCCGCTGGCCGGATCGAGGATCTTGCCGCCTTCCCAGGTGTCGCCGCTCTTGCGGATGCCCCACAGGATGACCATGCCCTTGACCGGCTTGCCCTTGCGCTCGCCGTCGCACTTGTCGCAGGTCGGGTTGGGGCCGTGCTCGGACTGCAGCACTTCGTTGACCCGGCCGGCGAGGCTGCCGTCCTTGGCCTCGTAGATCTCGACGACCGACTTGGGCTTCTGGGTCTTGTCGTCGATGGTGGTCCAGGACCCGACCGGCGTGGCCTGGGCGAACGCCGCCGCCGGCAGCGCGAGCAGCAGCAGGGCGAGCAGTTGTTTACGCATGTATCCCCTCCCAGAGACGTGAGCGTGATGGCCGCGCGCCTTGGGCCGGCGCTGCGGGACGGGTTCTTTATACCGCATCCGCAAAGGTATGGAAGCGGCGCGCGGGGCGCGTTCAGGCCGGCCGCGGCGAATGCGGCGCGCGCGGGCGGCGAAAACGAAAAGCCCGGCAGGTGCCGGGCTTTTCGCTGCAACGGTGGAACGGTCCCGACCGGGCGGTCAGAACTTGTAGCTGGCCCCGAGGTAGAGGTAGCGGCCGATGTTGTCGTAGTTCGAGTTGTCCTCGGTCTCGCCGAAGTAGCCCAGCGGCGGGTCCTTGTCGAACACGTTGTCGGCGCCGACGTACAGGTCCAGCCCGGTGCCCGGGACCTTATAGCCGACCTGCAGGTTGTGGTAGGTGTACGAGCCGTTGCGGATCGGGCTCACCTGGCCCGGGTTGGACGCGTAGCTCCACGGCTCCACCCGCAGGTTGGTGTGGATGTAGCGCAGGTCCCAGCTCGCGCGCCAGTCGCCGCGCTTGTAGCTGGCGTTGAGCGAGGCGCGCCAGCGCGGGTCGGCGACGTAGTTCAGGTATTCCCGGTAGTCGTTGGGGAAGTCCTGGAACGACCATTCGCGCGAGGTGATCAGGCGGGTGCCGACGAAGCGCAGCGCGGCCTGGCCGCCGAGGGCCTGGAAGCGGTAGTCGGCTTCCACGTCGACGCCGGCGCGGCGCGAGCGCGCCACGTTCTCGGTCAGCGCGATCCAGTTGGAGATCGAGCCGGCCGGGAACGCACGGCCCTGGCCGTCGACCAGGCCGCCGGCCGGCGCGCGCTGGATCATGCCGCAGAACTTGTTGCCGATGCCGCCGGGCGAATCCACGCAGCGCGTCGCCAGGGCTTCGGCGCTGACCGCGTCGATCGCGTCCTTGAGGTTGACCCGCCAGTAGTCCACCGACAGGCCGAAGCCTTCGAAGAACTCGGGCTGCCAGACGAAGCCGTAGGAGAACGAACGCGCCGTCTCCACCTTCAGGTCCGGATTGCCGCCGCTGGTGCCGGGGAAGCGGCCGCCGTAGTTGTCGTTGAAGTCGGCCGGCAGGCCGAGCGCGGCGCAGTTGCGCGCGCGCAGCGCCGGATCGGCGGCGGTGTTGACCGAGTTGCGGCGGCCCGGGCGGACGTCGCAGGGGTCCCAGATGGTGGCGAAGTTCTGCGTCGCCGGGTTGAACAGCTCGCCGATGTTCGGCGCGCGCACCGCCTGGGCCAGGCTGGCGCGGACGCGGAAGGAGTCGTTGACCGCCCAGTCCAGGCCGACGTTCCAGGTCTTGGTCTCGCCGACGGTGCTGTAGTCGGAGTAGCGGCCGGCCACGTCCATGCTCAGGCGCTGGATGCCCGGCAGGTCGGCCAGCAGCGGGATGGTGGTTTCGGCGAAGACTTCCTTGACCGTGTATTCGCCCTTGCGGCTCGGAATCGCGTTGAGGAAGGTCAGGCCCTGCGCGGCCAGCGGATCGGTGATCTCCTGGCTGCTCTCCTTGCGCCACTCCACGCCGCCGGCGAAGCCGACGCCGCCGGCCGGCAGCTCGAACAGCGCGCTGTTGGCGACCGAGGCGCTGAACACCTTTTGGGTCAGCTTGGTGCGGTTGCGGGCGTCGTAGTTGAACCAGTCGGCCGCGCGCGGATCGACCGCGCCGTTGCCGAACACCTGGAACGGCACGCAGCCCTGGCGCGCGATCTCATGGTAGCGCTGCTTGGTGTTGGGGTTGATCGCGTTGGGATCGAGCGAGACGCGGCAGACGATGTTGCCGTTGGCGTCGCGCACCGCGTCCATGCCGGCCTGCCAGCGCTCGTTGATGCGGTTGTTGAGGTTGAGCCGGTCGATCTCGGTCTGGCCGTAATTGGCCGAGACCTCGTAGCTCCAGTTCTCGTTGAGGAAGCCTTCCAGGCCGGCGACGTAGCGCTGGGTGGTGCGCTCGACGTCTTCGCCGCGGCGGCCGGCGTCGACGTTGAAGCGCGAGACCTGCAGCGCCTGCGCGGCGTTGTCGGGATCGCGCAGGCCGTTGGCGTCCATCAGCGCGGCCAGCTGCGGCGACAGATAGGCGTTGTCGCGGCGGATGCGCAGCGGCTGGTCGAACGCCGGCTGGGCGTTGAACTGCGACTCGGTGCGGGTGTACTTGCCTTCGAAGAAGAACTTGTGGTTCTCGTTGATATCGAAGTTGACCAGCGCGTTGACGCTGTAGCGGTCGAACGCGGGTTGCAGGTCGGCGACGTTGTTGAGGTCGACGAAGTCGCAGTTCACGCAGGTGTTGGCGCCGTCGCGCGGGCCGTCGTAACGGGTCGGGCGGAAGCTGCCGTTGTCGTCGAACTGGTAGCGCTTGCCGCCGGCGTCGAAGGTGCCGCCGTAGGAGATGCTGGAGTTGCCGCCCGGGCCCATGAACACGCGCTGCGGATTGTCCTGGGTGGACGGACGGCTGCGGTCGTAGGCCGGGTTCGGCATGCTGATCAGGTTGCGGCGGCCGATCGCGCGGTCGCCGCGGCCGAAGTTGTCCTGCTTGCTGTACTCGGCCGAGTACACCACGCTGCCGCGGCCGCCGGCGAACTCGTTGCCGCCGGTGAAGCTGAAGAACGAGCGGCTGAAGTCGCCTTCGCTGGCGTCGCCGGTCTGGCCGCGCAGTTCGTAGCCGTCGAACTTCTTCTTCATGATGAAGTTGACCACGCCGGCGACCGCGTCGGCGCCGTAGACGGCCGAGGCGCCGCCGGTGATCACTTCCACGCGCTCGATCAGTTCCACCGGGATGGTGTTGATGTCGACCGAGGTCGAGCCGGACACGCCGCCGACATGGCGGCGGCCGTTGACCAGCACCAGGGTGCGCGAGGCGCCCATGCCGCGCAGGTCGAGCAGGCCCAGGCCGGCGGTGCCGATGGCGCGGGTCGAATTGCCCATGGTGTAGGTCGCCGACAGCTGCGGCAGGGTGGTCATCAGGTCGGAGATGGTGACCGCGCCGGTGGCGCGGATCTCCTCGGCGCTGATGCCGACCACCGGCGAGGGCGTGACGAAGCCGATGCGCTTGATGCGCGAGCCGGTCACGGTGACCGCGTCGATGTCGGTCGGCGCGGCGGCGGCGCCTTCGGCCGGCGCGGCCTGCTGGGCGCCGGCGGCGCCGGCGGCGGAGAAGGCGATCGCGGACACGAGCGCCGCCGTCAGCCTGCTGCGGTGCAGGCCGAACGAATTGGGTACTGCCATGGTGTTTCCCCTAGCTGGAAAGTAATGCGCGAACGCGGGCGCTGCCGCGTCGATCTACGTGTTTTGGTTGCCTTCCTTGGTTTTAACAGTTCCTTTACGAAACTGAACTTAACACGCAGCTAACATTCGCTTTCTGGCATGGCGGGTTGGTTGCCTTTGCCCAATTCAGTTTTTCAACTGATTGAATTATATGAATTGATTGTTCAGCTTTCGGGCGAGTGGGCAAGATCGCGTTGCATTCGCGCCGGGCAAGCAATGCGTGTATTCGTCACGCATGAACAGGGCGTCCGTTTGTTTAATGCAATTTCAAGTTGCTTTGTTCAGTATTTCCCGGGGTGCGCGCAGGCCACCGCCGCCGCGCGCCGCGGCGCCTGCCGCCCGGCCAGGCCTTAACATGTACGCCGGCCGCGACGCGGCATCCCTGTAACGAGTCCCCATGCGCACACACCTTCTTCCGCGCCCGGCCGGATCGCCGGCATGAGCGAGCACCTGCATTCCCCGTTGGCCGCGACCCTCGCGGCCCTGCCGTTGCCCGATACCGACCTGAGCCTGGCCGACAGCGGCGCGCGCGTGCGCGCCGGCGCGGCCGAGGGCCGGGTGGCGGTGTCGATCCAGGCCGGCTTCGCCCTGGACGGCCTGCGTCCTGGGCTGGAAGCGTCGATCGCCGCCGCGCTGGCGCCGCAGGGCCTGGCCCTGGCCAGCCTGGAGCTGGTCGCGCGGATCGTCTCGCACGCGGTCCAGCCCAAGCTGTCGCCGCTGCCGAACGTGCGCAACCTGATCGCGGTCGGCTCGGGCAAGGGCGGGGTCGGCAAGTCGACCACCGCGGTCAACCTGGCCCTGGCCCTGGCCCTGGACGGCGCCCGCGTCGGCGTGCTCGACGCCGACATCTACGGCCCCAGCGTGCCGACCATGCTCGGCGTGCACGGCAAGCCCGACAGCCCCGACGGCAAGCACATCGAGCCGCTGCGCGCGCACGGCATCGAGGCGATGTCGATCGGCCCGCTGGTCGAGCAGGACACGCCGATGATCTGGCGCGGGCCGATGGCGACCTCGGCGCTGACCACCTTGCTCAACGACACCCAGTGGAGCGAGCTGGACTACCTGATCGTCGACCTGCCGCCGGGCACCGGCGACATCCAGCTGACCCTGGCGCAGAAGATCCCGGTCGCCGGCGCGGTGATCGTGACCACGCCGCAGGACGTGGCCACCCTGGACGCGCGCAAGGCGCTGCGGATGTTCGAGAAGGTCGAGGTGCCGGTGCTGGGCCTGATCGAGAACATGGCCGTGCACGTGTGCTCGAACTGCGGCCACGCCGAGCATCTGTTCGGCGAAGGCGGCGGCGCGCGCATGGCCGCGCAGTACGGCGTGCCGCTGCTGGGCAGCCTGCCGCTGGAGATCGCGATCCGCGAGCACGGCGACGCCGGCGTGCCGGTGGTCGCGGCCCAGCCCGATTCGGCCGCCGCGCGCGCCTACCGCGGCACCGCGCGCCGGCTGGCGGCGGAACTGGCGCGGCGCCCGCGGGTGGCGCCGTCGATTTCCGCCTCGCTGCTGTAACCGCGCGGCGCCGGTCCGCCCGGCCCGGCGCCGCCGCGGCAGCCCGTACAATCCCGGATCGGGCGCCGCCGGCGCCCGCGTCCCCCGAGTTCATCGCGCGGCCCGGCCGCGCCCCCGAAGGAACACCGCATGAGCATCAAGTCCGACCGCTGGATCCGCCGCATGTCCGAGCAGCCCGGCGGCATGATCGAGCCGTTCGAACCCGGCCAGGTCAAGCAGTCCGCCGACGGCCAGCGCATCGTCAGCTACGGCACCTCCAGCTACGGCTACGACGTGCGCTGCTCGCGCGAGTTCAAGGTGTTCACCAACATCAACTCGACCATCGTCGATCCCAAGCACTTCGACAGCGGCAGCTTCGTCGACGTGGAATCCGACGTGTGCATCATCCCGCCGAACTCGTTCGCGCTGGCGCGCACGGTCGAGTACTTCCGGATCCCGCGCGACGTGCTGGTGGTGTGCCTGGGCAAGAGCACCTACGCGCGCTGCGGCATCATCGTCAACGTGACCCCGCTGGAGCCGGAGTGGGAGGGTCACGTGACCCTGGAATTCAGCAACACCACGCCGCTGCCGGCGCGCATCTACGCCAACGAGGGCGTGGCGCAGATGCTGTTCTTCCAGTCCGACGAGGTCTGCGACACCTCCTACCGCGACCGCGGCGGCAAGTACCAGGGCCAGACCGGCGTGACCCTGCCGCGCACCTGAGCCGCGGCCGGCCCGCCCGGTCCGTGGGCGCGGCGTCGCGCCGCATCGGCCGGCGCGGTTTCGCCGCCGGGCTCGGCCGTCGCCGACTGCGAGGGCGCGCGTTGCGCGCCCTCGCTCGTTTCTGGCCCGCGATCGCGGCCGCTAGCCCCCTCGGCCGGCGCCGCGGCGGTGCGCGGATCGCCGCCGAGCGCGCACCGGGCGCGCCACGAGCGTGGCTGCGGCCAAGAAAAAGAACGCATTGGGATGCGTTGAACCGGCGCTGTCCCTGTTATCTTTCCCGTGCCTCAACCTGGGCCGGCGCGACGGGGAATCGCCCGGACCCATCCCACCAAGGAGTAGACGAATGGACCCGCAAAACCCTTACCAGAGCCCGCAGTCGCCGCTGATCGCCCCGAACGGCGGCGAGCAGGAACTGGCCGACCGCGGCATCCGCCTGGTCGCCGCGATCATCGACGGTGTGATCTTGATGGTGCTGTTGGTGCCGCTGATGTTCATCGGCGGCTACATGGACGCAGTGATGCAAGCCGCGCAGACCGGTCAGCAGCCTTACGGCCTGCAGATCGCCTGGGGCGTCGGCGCCCTGCTGCTGTTCTTCGCCGTCCAGTACCTGCCGCTGAGCCAGAGCGGCCAGACCTGGGGCAAGAAGGTCATGAAGATCAAGATCGTCGACCAGGACGGCAACAAGCCCGACCTGGTCACGCTGATGGGCAAGCGCTATCTGTTCCAGAACGGCATCGGCCTGATTCCGTGCCTGGGCGGCCTGATCTCGCTGGTCGACGTCCTGATGATCTTCCGCCAGGACCGCCGTTGCCTGCACGACCAGATCGCCGGCACCCGCGTGGTGGTCGCGCGCTGAGCGCAGCCTGACGAGCCGTCATGAAAACGCGCCGGCGCTCGATGCGCCGGCGCGTTTTTTTATGCCTGTCGCGCCGGCGGCGCGGCGATGCGTCGTGTCGCGGCGGGCGTGGACGTGGCGTTTGCGCGGTCGCGGCCGCCGTCGCGGCTCGCTTCGCAACGGCTTCCTGTGGCAGCGGCGCAAGCCGCGACCGCGACAACGCAGTTGTGACGCCAACCCGCTACCGCCGCTTCGCCCCGATCAGCCGCGCGGCTTTTGGTAAGTGACGAAGAACCCCTGCAGATCGCCGTTCTCGATGTACGGCTCCACGCTGACCACGTCGTAGCCGCGGCCGACGAAGGCCTGGTGCGCGCGGCTCAGGGCGTTGGCCGCGCCCTGGTTGCGGAAACCCCAGGTGGCGTCGACCCACAGCGTCACTGCGCGCAGGTCCTTGGCCACCGCGTCCTGCGCGACCTGGTCGGGATTCTTGTCGAACAGCCCGGCGCGGGCGGGCGCGGCGGCGCCCGCGGCGAGGGCGAGGGCGAGCAGGGCGGCGGTCAGGGGGCGGTGCATGGCGGTCTCCGGCGGTGCGGCCGGCGGCGGCCGCGGTCAGGGGTGGGCGTGGTGGACGGGCGGCCGCGCGGGGCCCGACGGCGCGGGCGCCGGCGGTCGGTGTTTCGCTGCGGCAGGCCGGCCGGCGCTCAGTGTTCGGCGCCGCCGGCCAGCCGGCGGTCGACCTCGGTGGCCAGCGCGGTCTCGACCATGACGCGCAGCGCGCGGACCACGTGTTCGCTGTCCAGGCTCGGCGCGCCGGCGTGGCGCGCGGCTTGCGCGGGAGAATACGGGATGTGGATGAAGCCGCCCCGAACCCGCGCGTCGCCGCGCAGGTGCAGCTCGTGCAGCAGCCCGTAGAAGACGTGGTTGCACAGGTAGGTGCCGGCGCTTTGCGAGATCTCGGCGGGAATGCCGGCCTCGTGCAGGGCCGCGCGCAGGGCCTTGATCGGCAGCGAACTGAAGTACGCGGCCGGGCCGCCGGCGACCACCGGCTCGTCGATGGGCTGGCGGCCCTGGTTGTCGGGGATGCGCGCGTCGTCGACGTTGATCGCGATGCGCTCGATCGACAGTTGCGCGCGGCCGCCGGCCTGGCCGATGCACAGCACCAGCGCCGGGCGCAGCGCGTCCAGGCGTTCGCGCAGCTGCGGCAGGCAGCCGTCGTAGGCCACCGGCAGGCAATGGGCGACCACAAGACGGCCGCCGATGCGCTCGCCGTGTAGGCGTTGCACCGCTTCCCAACTGGGGTTGCCGGTCTCGCCGCCGAACGGCGCGAAGCCGGTCAGCAGCACCGGGGCCTGGTCGAAGTCGGTATTCATCGCAGCGCGATCCAGTACATCAGCAGCACATTGCAGGCCAGCAGGATCGCGCCGGTGGGCCACTGCGCGCGGATCACGCCGTAGGGGTCCTTGAGTTCCAGCAGCGCCGCCGGCACCAGGTTGAAATTCGCCGCCATCGGCGTGAACAGCGTGCCGCAATAGCCCGAGAGCATGCCGATCGCGGCCAGCGGCGCGGCGTCGGCGTGGTGGTGGCCGACCAGCAGCGGCAGGGCGATGCCGCCGGTCATCACCGGGAACGCGGCGAAGGCGTTGCCCATGATCACGGTGAACAGCGCCATGCCCAGCGCGTACGCCGCGACCACGGCGAAGGCGTTGTCGACCGGGATCACCATGCGCACCACGCCGGCCACCGCCTGGCCGACGCCGCCGGCCTCGAACACGCTGCCGAGCGTGGCCAGCAGCAGCGGCAGCAGCGCGGCCCAGCCGATCGCGTCGACCAGCCGGCGCGATTGCTCCACGCCGCTCCACGGGGTCTGCCGGGTCAGCTTGCACGCCGCGGCGAGCGCGACCATGCAAGCCAGGGCCAGGCCGATCAGGGTGACGTTGGCCGCGTCCAGCAGCGGCGTCGCGCCGATGCGCACGTGCTTGATCCCGAGCGCGACGATCAGGGTCACCGCCGGGATCAGCAGCGCCGGCCAGAACAGGCGGTTGCCCAGGCGCAGCGATTCGCTGTGTTTTTCCGCATCGTCCGAGTCGGCGTAGCGGCCGCGGCCGAGGCCGCCGAAGCCGGCCAGCAGCGCCAGCGCGACCACGCAGGCGCCGACCACCTGGTGCGGCAGGTGCTCGGCCAGGAACATCAGCGCCGCGATCAGGCCCCAGAACGCGGCCGTGGTCCAGCGCCGCGGGTTGGCCGCATCGCGCGCGCCGCGCCAGGCCAGCGCGCCGAAGTACAGGCCCATCAGCCAGTAGACCAAGGTCAGGCCGATCATGCGTCGCGCGCCTGGTCGGCCAGCGCCGCCGTTTCGGCCGCGCGCTGCTGCGCCAGCCGCCGCACCAGCGCGCGTTCGAAGCGCAGCACCCGGATGCAGTGGATGACGAAGGCGCAGATCGCGGTCGGGATGCCCCACAGTGCGATGTGCAGCGGGTCCAGGGTCAGGCCGTGCTCGGTGAAGAAGCTCTGGATCAGCAGCACCGCGCCGAAGGCGATGAAGATGTCCTCGCCGAAGAACAGGCCGACGTTGTCGGTGCCGGCGGCCATCGCGCGGATGCGCTGGCGGGTGTCCTCGTCGAGGTCGCCGTGGTTGGCCTGGGCCGCGCCCTCGGCCATCGGCGCCAGCAGCGGGCGCACCGTCTGCGGATGGCCGCCGAGGCTGGTCAGGCCGACCGCCGAGGCCAGCTGGCGCATCAGCAGGTAGGCGATCAGCAGCCGCGCCATGGTCGCCCCGCGCAGGCGCGCGACCCAGCGTTGCGCGTGTTCCTTGAGGCCGTGGCGCTCGAGCAGGCCGATCACCGGCAAGGTCAGCAGGAACAGCAGCAGGAAGCGTTTCTCGGTGTAGGCCTTGCCGAGCACTTCGAGCACCTCCAGCGGCGAGATCTTCGCCGCCAGCCCGGTGATGAAACCGGCGGCGACCACCACCAGCGCCGGGTTGAGCCGCAGCACGAAGCCGAGCGCGAGCGCGGCGACGCCGATCAGGGGCCAATAGTTCATGTGGCAGCGTCCTCGCGTGGCGGAAGGAAGGGCGGGGCGGAGCGGGGATCGAAGCGGGGCCGGCAGCGAGCCGGGCGGCGATCCTTCGCCTCGCGCGTCGTCGCCGTCACAGGGCGGCGACCCTCACGCCCTCGGCCTCGAGCGCGGCGCGCACCGCGCGCGCGAACTGCGCCGCGTCGCTGCGGTCGCCGTGCAGGCACAGGGTGTCGGCGCGCAGCGCGACGGTCTCGCCGCCGGCGGCGCGCACGCGCCCGTGCACGGCCAGTTCGCGCACCTGCGCGATGGCCTGGTCGAGCGATTCGATCACCGCGCCGGGCTGGCCGCGCGGCAGCAGCCGGCCGTTGGCCGCGTAGCCGCGCTCGGCGAACACTTCGTGGGCGACGCGCAGGCCCAGGCGCTGTGCGGCGTCGGTGAGTTCGGACTGGGCCAGGCCGAACACGATCAGGCGCGGATCGTGCTGCGCGACCGCGCCGGCGATCGCCTCGGCCACGCCGCGGTCGTCGGCGGCGAGGTTGTAGAGCGCGCCGTGCGGCTTGAGGTGGGTCAGCGCGACGCCTTCCTCGTCGGCGATCGCCGCCAGGCGCGCGAGCTGCCGCGCCACCAGCGCGACGACTTCGTCGTGCGCCAGCGCCAGCGCGCGGCGGCCGAAGTGCTCGCGGTCCTCGTAGCCCGGATGCGCGCCGGCGGCGACGCCGTGGGCGCGGCACAGGCGCAGGGTCTGGCGCATGCTGGCCTCGTCGCCGGCGTGGCCGCCGCAGGCGATGTTGGCCGAGCTGACGTAGGGCAGGATCGCGGCGTCGTCGCCGCAGCCTTCGCCGAGATCGCAGTTGAAGTCGATGCGTCCGGACATGGTGCGATGCAATAAGGGCGCGCGGGCGCTCAGTTGCGCTTGAACAGCAGGCCCAGGCCGACCGCGATCAGGATCGCCGGCCACCAGGTCACCAGCAGCTTGGTGACGCTGAGGTTGGTGAAGCCCAGGTTGTTGAGCAGGAACAAGGTGCCGATGACGATCAGGATCAGGGCGCCGACGACGTGGGATTTCATGCTGTTGCGGTCTCGCTGCGATGCGGGGGCGGCTGGGCCCGGGACGGGGACGAGTCTAGTCGGGTTGGGGCGGCGGGACTATGGGGCGATAGGTGAACGGGGGCGGGATGTGGTTGGGGGGCGGGTTGGGGATGAGCGGTGGGTCGGTGTCGCATCGGTGCGGGTGTGGGTGTGGGTGCGGTTCGGTTGCTTGCGGGCGGGGGCTTGGGCCTTGGTTGTCTCTTGGTGCGTGCGCGTATGCGGGGCCGACGTTGCTGCGGCGCGCTTGCTGTAGGAGCGGCGCGAGCCGCGACCGCGCCATCGCGGCGATTGCGTAAGTTTCGTCGTAAGTTGTGTTGTCGCGGTCGCGGCTTGCGCCGCTCCTACAGTCGGATACGCAACTGCGCAGCCGTCGTTAACGAACGAGTGACGACAAGCGGCAATCAAGGGCTTTCGTCCGCAAGCGGCCGAGTTACTTTCTTTTGGCAGCGCGCCAAAAGAAAGTAACCAAAGAAAAACGCTGGTCTAAAGTCACCAGCCACTAAGTCCAGCACCGGGCGCGGGGCTGCGCCATAAGGGACATCCTGTCCCATGGCGCACGCGCGCATCCATGCGCGCGCCCTTCGGGGCTGCGGAACATGGGCCTCGGGCGAGGTTGCGTCCAAGCCAAGGGCAACGGAAGTAGCGACGGCAGAAGCAACGGCAAAATGGATTCTGGCGTTCGCCGGAATGACGAGGTGTGAGAGCGAATATTCCACAGGCCGTCGTTCCGGCGAACGCCGGAATCCATCTTGATCCTGCCGTTGCCGTTGTTGTTGCGCTTTAGCTCTTGGCTTGGACGCAACCTTGCCCGAGGCCCACGTTCCGCAGCCCCGGAGGGCGTGCGCATGGATGCGCACGCGCGCCATGGGGCAGGATGCCCCTTATGGCGCGGCCCCGCGCCCGGTGCTGGACCTGGTGGCTTTTGATTCGAAAAAGATTAAGGCCTTTTCTTTGGTTACTTTCTTTGTGGCTTAAGACAAAGAAAGTGACCCGGCCGCTTGCGGACGGAAGCTCTTGATCGATGCTTGTCGTCACTCGCCGCCTCGGCAAAAGCCGGAGCGACAGCAAAGTCAAAATGGATTCCGGCTTTCGCCGGAACGACGGGTTGAGGGATTCGCAGCTAAAGCCACCCAGCTAAAGCCACCCAGCTAAAGCCACCCAGCTAAAGCCACCCAGCTAAAGCAACGCGGCACCGATCGGCCACCGCCCCCGCAACCAACATCAAGCCCGCAGACAAAAAATCGGGGCCGCGAACGGCCCCGTGTTCCAAGCGAAAGATCTCGCCAAATCGAATCCTTGCGCAGCCCGCGAACGCGGGCCGTCGCGTGTTTACTTGGCCGCGTCCCCGGCCGGCGCAGCAGCGGGCGCAGCAGCCTCCGGCGCACCGGCCGGCGCCGCAGCCGGCATAGCCGCCGGCGCACCCGCGGCAGGCGCCGTCCACAACTTGGTCTCGGCCTTGCCGCCCATCATCTGCCCGCGCACCAGCGGCACCGGCGGCCCGCCGTAGCTCAGGAACTGGTCGTGGAAGGCCTTCCACGCGCTGCGGCCGCCGCGGCTGGCGGTCCAGTCCTCGCGCAGCTGCATGATCATCAGCTTGCCCAGGGTGTAGTTGAGATAACCCGGGTCGTAGGTGCCGCGCGCGGCCTGCTGGCGCGCGTTGCCCGGGTCCTGGAACGCCTTGTCCTTGAACAGCTGCTCGGACTGGGCCACGGTCATGCCGCCGGTGTGCAGGCCGATCGCCGACACGTAGCGCACGTCGCGCAGCAGCGCGTTGGTGAGCTGGCCGATGTGGATTTCCGGGGTCGCGCCGTCGAGGCCGGCGTCGAACATCATCTCTTCGGTGTAGTGCGCCCAGCCCTCGGTATAGGCATAGCCGACGAACAGCTGGGCGAACTTCCACTGCGAGCGGTTGGCGTGCAGGAAGTGCAGGAAATGCCCCGGCCAGACTTCGTGCGCGGAGGTGAACAGCAGGTCGGCCTTGCCCGGCACGTAGGCGTCGCGCTCGGCCTTGGGCCACTTCGGATCGGGCGGGGCGATGTAGTAGACCGACGGCAGGTTCTTCTCGTACGGCCCGGGAATCTCGATGTAGGCGAAGTTGCTGCGGTTGAACGGCGGCGCTTCCTCGACCTTGGCCTGCTCGGTGCCGGGGATCGAGACCAGGTCCTTGTCGACCACGAACTGGCGCAGCCCGGCGAGCTGCGCGCGCGCGCCCTCGACCGCGCCGCCGACCGGCTTGTCGGCGCCGGCCTTGTCGACGCAGGCCTGCAGGGTCTGGCCCTTGGCGAAGGCCTCGCAGGCGCTCTTGAGCGCGGCCAGGTTGCGGGCGAGGTCGGCTTCGCCGGCGGCCTTGAGCTGGTCCAGCGGCAGGTCCACGCCCTCGGTGGCCTTGAGCATGCGCGCGAACTTGTCCGCGCCCAGGGCGAAGTCCTGGGTGGCCTGCGGTTTCTGCTGGGTCAGGTAGTCGGCCAACCCCTGCATCGCCTCGATCGCCTTGGCGTTGGAGGCGGCGAAGCGCTTTTGCAGCGCCTCGTCCTGGACCTGGGCGAAGGCCTGGGGCACGTCGTCCTTGAAGAACTGCGCCATGCCGCCGAAGCCCATCACGCCCAGGTCGATGTAGCTCGCCGGCAGCGGGCCCTTGAGGTTGCCGCGGATCTGTTCGGCGGCCTTGGGCAGCGCCTCCTGGTAGGCCGCGAACGCGGCCATGCGCTGTTCCAGCGGCGCGTAGGGACGGGTCAGGTACATGCTCGGCGACAGGTCGCCGAGATAGAACGAGGGATTCTTGGCGGCGAAGCCGGAGTCCTGCAGCCAGAACAACTGGCCGTCGATGACGTTGAGCACGTAGTCGCGCTGGAAGCGCTGGCCGGCGTCGAGGCGGTCGTCGCCGAAGGCCGCGACCGCGTCGCGCTGCTGGCGCAGCCAGGCGATGTTGCGCTGCAGGGCCTCGGGCGAATAGTCGGGCAGCTTGCCGTCGTACTCGTGCTTGCCGGCGTTGGCGGCGGCGACCGGGTTGTGTTCGAAATAGCCCTGCAAGAACGCGTCGACGGCGGCGTTCCATTCGGCCCCGGCGGGCTGGGCCGCGGCCGGCGCGGCGGCGCCGTCGGCGGCGGGCGGGGCGGTTTCGGACGTGCAGCCGGCCGCGAGCGCGGCGGCGACGCAGGCGGACAGGGACAGCAGGCGCAGGCTACGACGCATTGCGGGGGTCTCCGGAGGGCCAGGGCGGACGCGGCGGGCACGCCCGGCGCGCCGGTTTGCGCGGCGCTACGGCGGACCATCCTGTGCGCTTGCGCGGCGCTTGCACAGTGACTTTCGACATGTGCGGGGCAGGCGCCGGCGCGGTCACGGCGGCGGCGGGCGGCCGCAGCGGCGCGCGGCCTGGTCGAGCGCTTCGCGCTCGCCGGCGACGAGCAGGTCGCGGCCGGCCTGCGCGAATTCGCCGCGGCGCGCGCCGTCGAGGTAGGCGCGCACCACCGCGCGCTCTTGCGCGTCGATCAGCGGCGCGGTCGAGCTCAGCCGCACCGCCTGCTGCATGAAGTCTTCGGCCTGCCGGCGGCGGCAGGTCTGCAGCGCGTACAGGCCGCGGTAGAGCAGGGAGCGGGTCAGGTAGAGGCTGCGGGTCTGGAAGTCGACCAGCGCGCCCTGGCCGGTGCCGCCGCTGTCGAGGAAGGCGCGGTCGGCGGCGAGCAGGCGCGCGAACGCGGCGTCGGCCTGCGCGCGCCGGCCCTGGCGGAACTGCAATTTGGCCTGGTAATAGTCGATGTCCTGCAGGCGGTAGTTGTCGGCGCCGAACAGGGCGACGGTTTCCGCGCGCAGGCTGGCCAGCACCTGCGCGGCCTCGGGCAGCTGCGCCGGGCCGCCGCGGTCGATCAGGTAGTTCGCCAGCAGCAGTTCGTCGCTGTTGGCCGGCAGGCCGCCCCTGTGTTCGGCGGCGATGGCCTCGCGCAGCGCATCCAGGCCCTGCGCGACTTGCTCCGGCGTCGGCGCCGGATCCTCGTACAACAGCAGCAGGGCGAGATTGTAGCGGGCGGCCATGCGCCACTCGCTGCCATCGGGCAGGTGGCGGTCGAGCACGCGGATGGCCCGGCGCAACAGGGCGATCTGTTCGCCGCGGCTGTCGGCGATGGCCCAGTAGCCGTTCGCGACGGCGACGGCGTATTGCGGGTTGTCCTCGCCGTAGGCCTGGCGGATCGCGGCGAGCGCGGCGGCCACGTCCTGCCGCGACAGGCCCGAATCGGGAAAGATGCTCAGCCGCACCTGCGCGTAGGCGGTCTTGGGATGCGCGGGGCCGAGCGTGGCGGTGCGGCGCCGGACCAGTTCGTGGGCCAGATCGCGGGCCTTGAGGTTGGGCTGCAGCTGGACCGCGCGCATCAGCATTTCCAGGGCGTCGTCGGCCAGCACCGGATTGATCGGCCGGGCCAGGGCGATGGCCTCGCGCGCATCGGCCTCGGCCGGCGCCGCGCGGTTCAGGCGATAGCCCAGGCCGGCGCGCAGGATCAGCGCCTGCGCCAGCAGTTCCTCATGGCCGCGGCCGAGCGCGCGGGCCTGCGCGACCAGGCCGTCGGCGGTGGCCAGGGCATCGCGCGGCCGCGCCAGGTACCACTGCGCGCGCGCCAGTTCGGCGCCGACGGTCACCTGCGAGGTGCGCGCGAGTTCGTCGTCGCGCCCGTCCAGTTGTTCCAGCCGTTCGCGCGCCAGCCGCATCGCATCGGCGTAGCGCGCCTGGGTGTTGAGCAGGGACAGCCGGGTCACGGCGACGAAGCCGTCGCGGTCGGCCTGCGCGCCGAGCGCGCGCTGGGCCTCTTCGGCCAGCGCCTCGGCGCGGCGGTAGTCGCCGAGCACGGCGTAGCTGCGCGCCAGCGTCGCCAGGCTGCGCGCGCGCAGGCCGGGCTGCTCGGCCAGCGGCATCGCGCGCAGTTCGCGCTCGGTGCGTTCCAGCAGCGCGCGCGAGGAGAACGGCGCGCTGCCCAGGCCCGATTGGGTGGCGCTGCCCAGGGTCGCGGCGAACAGGCGGGCGACGCTCTGGCTGGCGCGCGCTTCGCGCTGGGCGCGCTGGTGCTGCCAGGCGATCGCGCCGGCGCCGGCCGCCACCACCAGCGCCAGCGCGGCGAACATCGCGCCGGCGGCGGGGTTGCGCCGGCGCCATTTGCGCGCGCGCTCGCGCCAGCCGCCGCGGCGCACGCCGACCGGGCGATGGCTGCGCCAGGCGTGCAGGTCGCGGGCGAACTCGGCGATGCTCGGGTAGCGGTCCTGCGGCCGTTTCGCCACCGCCTTGAGCGCGACCGCGGCGAGGTCGCCGGCGAGCGCGCGGCGCAGCGCGTCGGGCGTGTCGAAGCCGCGCTGGCGCGCGAGCGCGTCGTCGTCGCCGACCAGCCGGTCCATCGGCTCGGGCTCGCCGGCCGCGGCGATCGGCACCAGTTCGCGCAGGCTGTGCAGCCGGGTCGGCCATTGCCCGCACAGCAGCCGGTAACTGAGCACGCCGAGCATGTACAGGTCGGTGGCCGGGCCCTGGGTGCCGTGCTGGCGCGCTTCCGGCGCGGCGTAGTCGGGGGTGATCGCCAGGTGCGCGCCGGCCTCGCCGCCGGCCAGGCCGTTGAAGCGGGTGGAGATGCCGAAGTCGAGCAACTGCACGCGGCCGTCGTCGGTCACCAGCAGGTTGGACGGCTTGATGTCGCGGTGCAGGACGCCCTGCGCGTGCGCGTAGGCGAGCGCGTCGCAGGCCTGCAGCAGCAGGTCGACGCGCGCGCCCGGGTCGAGCCGGCGGCGGTCGCACCAGGCGTCGATCGGTTCGCCCTCGACCCGGCGCAGCGCGAACCACGGCCGGCCGTCGGCATCGATGCCGCCGTCGACCACGCCGGCGATGCCGGGATGGTCCAGGCGCGCGAGCAGGTTGCGCTCCTCGCGGAACGCGGCGGCCAACTCCGGCGATTCCAGCCCGCTGCGGATGCATTTGATCGCGACGCGCTGCTGGAACTGGCCGTCGTCGCGGTGCGCCTCGTAGACCGTGCCCATGCCGCCGCGGCCGAGGATGCGGTCGATCCGCCACGCGCCGAGCAGGCCGCCGACGCGGCGGTCGGCGCCGTCGTCCTCGTCGTGCGCATCGGCGTCGGCATCGGCGGCCGGGCCGGGCGCGGGGCGCGGTTGCCGCTCGGCCACGATCTGCGCCGGCGAGCGGTCGAGCACGCCGGCGTCCTCGTCGTCGCTCTCCAGCAGCGCGCGCAGGGCGGCGTGCAGCGGCGGATCGCCGGCGGCGAGCGCGGCCAGCCGGCGCTCGCGTTCGGGCCGGGGCAGCTCGACGTAGTCGTCGAACAACGCCAGCGCGCGGGCGAACGCCTCGCTCATGGCGTGTCGCCGGCGCGCGGGTCTTCCCCGCGGTGCGGGGCGGCGCTGCGGGCTCGCCGGTCCTGCGGCCGGCAGGCGAGCAGCGCGCCGTGTCCATCGTCGCGAACCATGAAGGGCAGCCGGGAGCCCTGGCGGCCGGCCAACGCGTTGCTGAGCGCCTCGACCGCGTCCGCTTGGGTCCGGTCGCGCGGCGACATGCGCGCCTGGGCGAGCGCTTCGGCCTGGCGCAGCAGCGAGATCGCCTGCGGCGTGCGGCAGGTTTCGAAGGCATAGCGGCCGCGGTACAGCAGTGCGACGATGCGGCACATGTCGATGCGCGACTGCGACAGCCCGAGGCCGTCGGGCGGCGTCTCGCGCAGCAGGCGCTCGAAACCCGCGTCGGCTTCGGCGCGCTGTCCCTGCCGGTAGCGCACCAGGTTGTCGAGCATGCGCAGGCTGGTCCATTCCGCGTCCGCGGGCGAATACAGCTGCGGCGCCGAGCGCAGCGCCTGGTCCAGGGTCGCGCGCGCCAGCGCCAGCTGCGCGTCGCTGCCGTAGCGGGCCAGGTAGTTGATCAGCACGTACTGCTCGCGCGGCGCTTGCAGGCCCGCGCGGTGGCGCGCGGCGATGAGCCGGCGCAGCAGCGCCACGCCTTCGCGCTCGTTCGGCGGCGGTCCTTGCATCTTTCGTCCGATCAGCGCCTGGGCCAGACTCAGTTGCGCGATGAACAGCATTTCCTGGTTGGAACGGTCGCGCGCGAGGATGGCCACCGCTTCGCGCTGCAGGGGCACCTCCGCCTCGTCGGTATCGACCAGGGCGAAGGCCATGCGCGACAGCGCCAGCGCATAGACCGCGCTGTCGCGGCCGTACGCCGACTCCAGGCGGGCCAGGGTCCGCGCCGCGTCGGCGCGCGGCAGGTTCGGATAACGGTTGAGCCCGACATAGACCTCGGCCTGCGCGGATTTGGGGTGCGTGGCTCCCAACGAGCGCCGGCGCCGCTCCAGCAGCAGTTCGGCGTTGGCCGGGTACTGCGGGCTCAGCCGCGCCCGCTGCGAGTCCACCAGCCGTTCCAGCGCATCGTCCTCCAGCACCGGATTGAGCGGCCGCGCCAGTTCCAGCGCGCGCTGGGCGTCGTCTTCGGCCGCCTTGTAGCGGCTCAGGCCGCGCAGGAAGTCCGAGCGCAGGATCAAGACTTGCGCGATCAGCTCGTCGTGGCCGCGCGGCAGCGCCTCGGCGCGGGCCAGCAGGTCGTCGGCGCCGGTCAGCGCGGCCAGGGTCTCGCCTCGCGCCCACTGCGTGCGCGCGAGTTCGGCGCCGACGGCGATCCGCGACTCGCGCGCGACTTCGTCGTCGCGAGAAGAAAGCTCCTGCAGCCGTTGCCGCGCCAGCGCCAGCGCCTCGTCGTAGCGGCCGCGCCGGTTGAGCAGGGACAGGCGCGTGGCGGTGATCAGGTTTTCCTCGTCGACGATGCCGGCGCGGTCGAGCAGGCGCTGCGCTTGGTCGGCCAGGTCCTCGCCGCGACGGTAATCGCCGATCTGGGCGTAGCTGCGGGCCAAGGTCGCCAGCGCGTGCGCGTTCAGCGTGGGTTGGTCGCCCAGCGGCAGCGCGCGCAATTCGCGCTCGGTGCGCTCGAGCAGCGCGCGCGAGGAAAACCGGGTGCTGCCCAGGCCCGACAGCGTCGCCGTGCCCAGGGTCGAGGCGAACAGCCGGCCGACCTGTTCGCCGGCCTCGGCCTCGCGCTGGGCCTGGCGGTGCTGCCATCCCGCCGCGCCCAGGCCGGCGGCCGCGGCCACGATCAGCGCCGCGCCCAGGCCGGCGGCGGCCGGATGGCGCCGCAGCCACTTGCGCGTGCGCGACAGCCAACTGCCGGGAAGCGCGCGCACCGGCCGGCGCTGGCGCCAGCGCCGCAGTTCGTCGGCGAACTCGGCGACGCTGGCGTAGCGGTCCTGGGCGCGCACCGCGACCGCCTTGAGCGCCACCGCCGACACGTCGCCGCGCAGTTGCCGCGCCAGCGCCGCCGCGCTGGCGGCGCCGCGCGCGTGGGCGACGGCGTCGGGCGCGTCCTCGAGCGATAGCGCCATCGTCATCGGCGCATCCGCGCCCGCGCCCGGCGCCAGTTCGCGCAGGCTGTGCAGCGGCGTCGGCCACTGCCCGGCGAGCAGGCGATAGGTCAGCACGCCGAGCGCGTACAGGTCGGTGGCCGGCCCCTGCGCGCCGCGCTCCCGCGCTTCCGGCGCGGCGTAGTGCGGGGTCGGCGCGGCCGGTTGCGCGGCCGCCTCGCGCAAGGGGCCGATCTGCGCGGACAGGCCGAAGTCGAGCAACTGCGCGCGGCCGTCGCCGGTGACCAGGACGTTGGACGGCTTGAGGTCGCGGTGCAGCACGCCCTGGGCGTGGGCGTAGGCGACCGCGTCGCAGACCTGCAGCAGCAGGTCCACGCGCGCGGCGACGCCGAGGCGGCGGCGGTCGCACCAGGCGTCGATCGGCTCGCCTTCGACGTAGCGCAGGGCGAACCACGGCCGGCCGGCGTCGTCGACGCCGCCGTCGACCAGCGCGGCGATGCCGGTATGGTCCAGGCGCGCGAGCAGGTTGCGTTCCTCGCGCAGCGCCGCGAGCGCCTGCGGCGAATCCAGTTCCGCGCGCACGCACTTGAGCGCGACCCGCTGTTGGTACTCGCCGTCGTCGCGGTGGGCTTGGTAGACCGTGCCCATGCGGCCGCGGCCGATCTCGCGGTCGATCCGCCACGCGCCCAGGCGCGCGCCGACGCGCAGGTCGGCGGCCGCGGGCGGCGCCGGCGTCGATGCCGTCGCCGCGGCGCGGTCGCGGTGGTCGGCGAGGATCCGCGCGGGCGAGCGGTCGAGCACGCCGGCGTCGTCGTCGGCATCGGCCTGCAGCAATGCGCGCAGCGCGGCGTGCAGTTCCGGTTCGGCGGCGGCCAGCGCCGCGAGCCGGCGTTCGCGTTCGGCGGCGGGCAGCTCGACGAATTCGTCGAACAACCGCAGGGCGCGGGCCGCGTTGGCGTTCATGCGCGCGGCTCGGCGCGAGGGGCAGGGCGGTGGCCGCGTGCGCTCAGGCGGCGTCGTCCTCGCCGTCCAGGCCGGGGCCGACGCGCAGGTGCGCGGCCAGGAACGCGCGCGCCTTGCGCCAATCGCGGCGGATGGTGCGGTCGGTCAGGCCCAGCACTTCGCCGATCTCGATATCGCTCATGCCGGCGAAGTAACGCATCTCCACCAGTTGGGTCAGGCGCGGCTCGACCGCGCTGAGCGCTTCCAGGGCGCGATCGATCGACAGCAACTGGTCCAGGTCCGGATCGTAGGAAGGCTCGTAGTGCGGATCGGCCTTGTCGGCCAGATAGCTTTCCTCGTACTTGAGCCGCTTGAGCCGGCGCACTTCGTCGAGCAGCGCGTAGCGCATCGCCTGCGACAGCACCGCGAGCAGGTGCTGGCGGTTGTTGAGAGTGAGCTTGTCCTGGTTCAAGCGCAGCCAGGTGCGGTTGATCAGCGAGGTCGGCGAGCGCTTGCTGCCGCGCCGCCAGCGCCGGCGGATCTGCAGCGAGGCGGCTTCGTGCAGATCGTTGTAGAGCAGCGCGTAGACCCGGTCCCAGGCGCCGGGCTGGCCGCCCTGCGCGGCGACGATGAGCTGGGTGACCGAGTCCAGGGTGGCCTGCGGAAACTCGAACTCTGCCGGCCCGGCGGGTGCGGCCGCCGATTCGGGCGGGGGGCTGTCTTCAGTCATGTCCGGTTTAGCTTCGACGAGACGATGGGATTTTCATTAGCTCGAGCCGCCAGGCTGTGTCTAATTTTTAAAATGATTACGCCAATCGTGTGGTCTTGTCGATAACACACGTTCCGAAAGAACGTGCCCTCGACATTGCATATCGTCATGTAGGGAGGCGTGCAATTGCCGATTGGCACTATTCGTGTGCGATGGAGCTTTTTGTCCACGCATTTTTAGCGCGATGTGCATGTTTTTTATGCATCTTCATGCCGCTTGCCGGTATCTGCCGACGCTACGCCGGCTCGTTGCCTGAGCCGGGTTGCCTTTGAATTTTCGAGGTTTTGGTCGAGTGCCGCGTCGCGCGCGACGCCGGCGTCAGCGGCCGCCCAGGCGGTCGACGATGGCCCAGTGCAGCCGCGCGGTGTCTGCCTGCATGCGCCGGCGCGCGTCGCGCGCCTCGTCCTCGCCGCAGGCGCGGAAATACAACTTGGCGTTGGGCCGCGCCTGCGCCAGCCGCGGCAGGTCGGCGGCGATGACCCGGCCCAGGCGCGGATAGCCGCCGACGGTCTGGGCGTCGGCGAGCAGCACGATCGGTTGGCCGTCGGCGGGCAGCTGCAGGGTGCCCGGCGCGACCGGTTCGGACACGCCGGCGCCGGCGGCGGCGGGCGTTTCCAGCGCCTCGCCGCCCAGGCGCAGGCCTTGCCGGTTGCTGGCCGGATCGACCCGCCAGCCGCTGTCGCCGAAGCGCTGCGCGGCCGCGGCCAGCGCAGGCGCGGCGGTGGCGACGTAGCGGATCGGCGCGTGCGGGTCCAGGCCGGCGTCCGGATCGATCCACCAGCCCGGCACGCGCGGCGCATCGATGCGCTGCGGCGGCCGGCCCGGTCCCAACGGCAGGCGGTCGCCGGCGCGCAGCGCGCGCCCATCCAGGCCGCCGAAGCCGCCGCGCAGGTCGGTGGCGCGGCTGCCGAGCGCGGCCTCGACCGCGAAGCCGCCGGCCACCGCCAGCCAGGCGCGCACGCCGGCGCGCATGCCGCCGATCGACACGGTGCCGGCGGGCAGTTCCAGCGGCCGCGCCGCGGGCAGCGGGCGGCCGTCGAAACGCAGTTCGCAGGGCGCGCCGAGCAGGGCCAGCCGGGTCGGCGCGCGCAGGCGCAGGGTCGGGCCGTGCAGGGTCAGTTCCAGCACCGCGGCCTCGGCGGGATTGCCGACCAGCGCATTGGCCAGGCGCGCGCAGCGCGGGTCCAGGGCGCCGCCGCGGCCGACGCCGAGGTGGCGCCAGCCGCTGCGGCCGAGGTCCTGCACGCAGCTCAGCGCGCCCGGCGCGATCACTTCGATCCACTCGTTGCGCGGCGCCGCGGCGGTCATGGCGGCGCGCTCGCGAAGGCGCCGGCGGCAGCGCGGCCGGGCCGGGCGCGGACGAGCGATGCGCGCCGCGCCGGGCTCATGCGGGCGTCGCCTGCGCGGGGGCGCCGAGCGAACGGAATTCGTCGGCGCCGATCGCGCGCAGGCGCACGCGGTCGCCGGGCTGGAGCAGGCTCGGCGGTTCGCGCAGCGCATCGAACAGGCGCAGCGGCGTGCGCCCGAGCAGGCGCCAGCCGCCGGGCCCCGGACGCGGATAGATGCCGGTCTGGGCGCCGCCGATGGCGACGCTGCCGGCGGCGACCTGGGTGCGCGGGGTGGCCAGGCGCGGCAACGCCAGCGCCGGATCGAGGCCGGACAGGTACGGGAAGCCGGGAGCGAAGCCGATCATCGCCACGCGGTAGTCGCCGCCGCTGTGGCGTTCGACCAACTGGGCGGCGGTCAGGCCGAGCTGCGCCGCAGCCTCATCGAGGTCCGGACCGAATTCGCCGCCGTAGGCGACCGGGATTTCGACGATGCGCGCCGGTGCCGCGGCCGCGCGGCGGTCGCCGCCGGCCGTCTCGCCGCACTGCCGCAGCAGCCAGGCGCGCACGGCATCGGCCTCGATCGCCTGGGCGTCGAAGAACACCGCCAGGCTGGCGTAGGCCGGCACCAGGTCGCGCAGCCAGGGCGGCGCCTGCGCGCGCACCCGCGCGGCCAGCGCGTGCACGCGCGCGTTGAGCGCCTCGTCGATGCGTTCGCCCAGGCGCAGCAGCCAGGCGTCGTCGGCCAGCGCCTCGAACTCGACGGCCTCGCGCGGCGGCCGCTCGGCGGCGGATGCGTTCGCGCCCGGATCGTTCACTGCGCCAGCGCGCGCTGCAGCAGGTGCAGGCGCTGCACCAGCGCCTCCGGCGAATACGGCTGGGCGGTGGCCATGCCCCACACCGGCCGCGGCCAGGCGATGTCTTCGCGGTAACGCGCGATCACGTGCACGTGCAGCTGCGGCACCAGGTTGCCGAGCGCGGCGACGTTGAGCTTGTGCGGCGCGAACCCGGCCTGCAGGGCGCGGCTGACCTTGGCGATCTCGCGGGTCAGCGCCTGCTGCTGGGCCTCGTCGAGATCGACCAGTTCGGTCGCGCCGTCGACCCGCGGCACCAGGATCAGCCAGGGATGGTTGGCGTCGTCCATCAGCCGCAGTTCGCACAGTTCGAACTGGGCGATCGGATGGGTGTCGTCGGCCAGTTGCGGATGCAGGTGCCAGGGATTCATTTCAGCGCGTCCGCGAGGAAGTCCAGGGTGCGGGTCCAGGCCAGTGCGGCGCTGTCGGGTTCGTAGTGGTCGCCGACGTCGCGGTTGAAGGCGTGGCCGGCGTCGTAGAGGTGGATCGGCGCGTTCGGCAGCGCCTGGCGGTGTTGCTCGATCGCCTCTGGCGGAATGCTGGCGTCGCGGCTGCCGAAGTGGAACAGCATCGGCGCGCGCAGCGGCTCGCCGAGCAAGGGCAGGGTGCGCGCGCCGTAATAGCTCACCGCCGGCAGGCCGTGGCGGGTGTTGGCCAGGAACGCCAGCGAACCGCCCCAGCAGAAGCCGACCGCGCCGGTGCGCAGGCCTTCGCTCTGGAGCAGGTGGGCGGCGGCGCCGACGATGTCGCTGGCGCGGTCGAAGCCGACCGCGTTGCGCAGCTCGACCCCGCGGGCGGAAGCGTCCTGGCCGTAGTCCAGCTCGACCTCGCGCTCGACCGGGTCGAACAGCGACGGGGCCAGGGCGACGTAGCCGGCGTCGGCGAAGCGCTGCGCCACCGCGCGGATGTGTTCGTTGACGCCGAAGATTTCCTGCAGGACCACCACGCCGCCGAGCGGCAGGCCGCTGGGGTCGGCGCGCCAGGCCCGCACCGGGCCGGCGGGGGTGTCCAGGTCGATCCAATGAGCCATGGGGGGATGCTCCTTGTACGGGCGAAACCGTGCGGATGAAACCGATTCGCAGGCAGTTTAGCCCCGCAGGCTATAATCCGCGCCCCCACGGGTTTTCCCGCCGTCTCCGGCACCGCCGCACGCCCAGGCCCGCCGTCGCGGGCCCGCCGCGTTCGTTCAGGTCCACTCATCAGGTTCCGCCGCCAGCATGTCCGCCAGCGCCCCCGCCAATCCCAAAGTCGGTTTCGTCAGCCTGGGCTGCCCCAAGGCCCTGGTCGATTCCGAGCGCATCCTCACCCAGCTGCGGGTCGAGGGCTACGACATCGTCCAGACCTACGACGACGCCGACGTGGTGGTGGTCAACACCTGCGGCTTCATCGATTCGGCGGTGACCGAATCGCTGGACGCGATCGGCGAGGCGATCGCCGAGAACGGCAAGGTCATCGTCACCGGCTGCCTGGGCAAGCGCTCGGAGCTGATCCGCGAGGCGCACCCGGACGTGCTGTCGATCAGCGGCCCGCAGGACTACGGCAGCGTGATGAGCGCGGTGCACGCGGCGCTGCCGCCCAGGCACGACCCGTTCGTCGATCTGGTCCCGCGCCGGGCCGCCGACAACGACATCGGGGTCAAGCTCACCCCGAAGCACTACGCCTATCTGAAGATTTCCGAAGGCTGCAATCACCGCTGCAGCTTCTGCATCATCCCCTCGATGCGCGGCGACCTGGTCTCGCGCCCGGTCGACGAGGTGCTGCGCGAGGCCGAGAAACTGGCGATGGGCGGGGTCAAGGAACTGCTGGTGATCTCGCAGGACACCTCGGCCTACGGCGTGGACGTGAAGTACGCCGAGCGCCAGTGGCGCGGCAAGGGCTACCAGACCCGGATGAAGGCGCTGTGCGAAGGCCTCAGCGAGCTGGGTGTCTGGACCCGCCTGCATTACGTGTATCCGTACCCGCACGTGGACGAGATCATTCCGCTGATGGCCGACGACAAGCTGCTGCCGTACCTGGACATCCCGTTCCAGCACGCCAGCCCGCGCGTGCTCAAGCTGATGAAGCGCCCGGGCGCGGTCGACAAGACTCTCGAGCGGATCCAGCGCTGGCGCTCGATCGCGCCGGACATCGCCATCCGCAGCACCTTCATCGTCGGCTTCCCCGGCGAGACCGACGCCGAGTTCGAGGAACTGCTGGATTTCCTCGACGAGGCCCAGCTCGACCGGGTCGGCGCGTTCGCCTATTCGCCCGTGGACGGGGCCAAGGCCAACGACCTGCCGGACCCGGTGCCGGACGAGGTCAAGCAGGAGCGGCTGGCGCGCTTCATGGAGCGGCAGGCGGAGATTTCCGCGGCCAAGCTCGAAGCCAAGGTCGGAAGCCGGCAGCGCTGCCTGGTCGACGCCATCGACGGCGAACTGGCGATCGCGCGCTCGATGGCCGACGCGCCGGAGATCGACGGGCTGGTGCAGATCCAGAACGGCGAGAGCGCCGGCTTGCGCGTGGGCCAGTTCGTCGATGTCGAGATCATGGGCAGCGACGAACACGATCTGTTCGGCGAGGCGGTCGAGAACGACTGAGCCCCCTGCGAGGTCGCCCGAAGCCCTGTAGGAGCGGCGCAAGCCGCGACTGCGGGGCATCCGCTCGCGGCGCGGGCATCGTCGTAGTTGCGGTGTAGCGGTCGCGGCTCGCGCCGCTCCTACAGTCGTACTGCGAAACTCGCCGGAGCCCTTGCAGGAGCGACGCCAGTCGCGACCGCGGGGTGTCGGTTCGCGCCGCAGGCTTCGTCGAGTCGCCGCCCCGGCTCAGATCGCCAGCCCGGCCGCATTGCCCGACGCCCACGCCCACTGGAAGTTGTAGCCGCCCAGCCAGCCGGTCACGTCCAGCACCTCGCCGATGAAATACAGCCCCGGCACGCGTTTGGACTGCATCGTGCTCGACGACACGCCGTCGGTATCGACCCCGCCCAGGGTCACCTCGGCGGTGCGGTAGCCTTCGGTGCCGCTGGCGACCAGCGGCCACGCCGACAATGTCGCCGCCAGTTGCTTGAGTTCGGGCAGGTTGTATTGCTTGAGCGGCTTGTTGGCCAGCCAGTGCTCGCACAATCGCTGGGCGAAACGCTTGGGCAGGGTCTCGCCGAGCGCGGTCTTGAGCTCGGCCGCCGGGCGTTCGCGTTGCTGCCGTTGCAGCCAGTCCAGCGCGTCGTGGCCGGGCAGCAGGTCCAGGCGCAGGTCGTCGCCGGGCTGCCAGTACGAGGAAATCTGCAGGATCGCCGGGCCGCTGACGCCGCGGTGGGTGAGCAGCATCTGGTTGCTGAAGTCGCTGCCGTTGCAGCTGGCCGTGACCGGCAACGACAGCCCGCTGAGATCGGCCAGGCGCTCCTGGTGCTTGCCGCTGAGGGTCAGCGGCACCAGCCCCGCGCGGGTCGGCAGCACCTCGTGGCCGAAGCGCCGGGCGACTTCGTAGCCGAAGCCCGACGCGCCCATGCTCGGGATCGACAGGCCGCCGCTGGCGATCGCCAGCGCCGGCGCGGCGAACGCGCCGCGCGCGGTGTGCGCGCGGAAGTCGCCGCCGTCTTCGTGGGCGAGGCGCTCGATCGCGCAATCGGTCTCGATGCGCACGCCCGCGGCCAGGCATTCGTCGACCAGCATCTTCACGATCAGCTTGGACGACACGTCGCAGAACAGCTGGCCCAGCTCTTTCTCGTGGTAGGCGATGCGGTGGCGCTCGACCATCGCGATGAAATCCCACGGCGTGTAGCGCGCCAGCGCCGATTTGCAGAAATGCGGATTGGCCGACAGGTAATGCGCGGGCGCGGTGCCGGTGTTGGTGAAATTGCAGCGCCCGCCGCCGGACATCAGGATCTTCTTGCCGACCTTGTTGGCGTGCTCGATCACCAGTACGCGGCGGCCGCGGCGGCCGGCGGTCAGCGCGCACATCAGCCCGGCGGCGCCGGCGCCGACGACCAGCGCGTCGAAACGCTCGGCCACTTCAGGCCACCCGCACGCCCGCGTCCAGGCGCCGGCGCGGGACCAGGCTCAGGCTGGCCTTGTCGGTGGTCAGCGTCACTTCGCCGTCCTGGATCTGGCAATCCAGGCGGAAGCTGCGCTCGACCATCGCCGCCATCGCCTCCACCGACGCGCTGTCGATGTCGATCACGTCGAGGTTCTTCAGCCGTTGCAGCGCGTTGGCGTTCTTGTCCCACCAGATGTCGGCGGCGTTGCCGCCGTAGTTGACCACCACCACCTGGCGCGAGCGTCCGCAGGCCTTGCGGATGCGCGATTCGTCGGGCTGGCCGACGTCGATCCACAGCTCGATGTCGCCGGTGTAGTCGCGCAGCGCGATCTCCGGTTCCTCGCCTTCGGCGCTCAGGCCGGGGCCGAATTCCAGGCGTTCGTGCGCGTTCAGGGCGAAGGCCAGCGTGCGCACCATCAGCCGCTGCTGGGTTTCGGAGGGATGCTGGGCCAGGGTCAGGGCGTGGGCGGCGTAGTAGTGCCGGTCCATGTCGCTGATTTGCAGTTCGATCTTGACGATGGTGGCGTTGAGCGCCATGGGCGGAGCCTGCGGGAAAACAGCGCGCATTCTACCCGCGCGCCGGCTCCGGCGCGGCCGCGGCCGCCGGCGCGCGCCGCAGCGGCAACGCGCGGCGGTAGGTCAGGCAGCGCCAGAACCATTCCAGCGGCCCGTAGCGGAAGCGCCGCAGCCAGCAGTGGCTGAACACGGCCTGCGCGGCGAACACGGCCGCGAACGCGGCCAGCACGCCGGCCAGCCCGTAGCGCGGTCCCAGGCCCGCGCCGACGCCGTAGAACAGGGCCAGGCCGAGCGCGGTCTGGGCCAGGTAGTTGCTCAGCGCCATCCGACCCACCGGCGCCAGCCAGCCCAGCCAGCGGCGCGCGCGCGGGTGCTGGAACAGCAGCACGAAACCGGCCACGTAGCCCAGGCCGAGCGAGAGGTAGGCGAGGTTGCGCAGCAGCCGGCTCAGCGCGCGCGCGGCGTCGCCGCGCAGGCCGAACAGCTCAGGGCCGAGGCCGCCGAAATCGCGCAACAGCAAATACGCCGCCAGGACCAGGCCGGTCGGCAGGCTCCAGGCGAGCAGGCGGCGCCACGCGCGCAGGTGCTGCTGCGGCCGCTGCAGCCAGCCGGCGCGGCCGATCGCCATGCCCAGCAGCAGGCGGCCGAGGGTGAAGAACGGCAGGCTCCAGGCGGTGGCGTGCAGCCACAGGTCGTAGTCGCGGTTGCCGGCCAGCATGCCGGCCCAGTGCGGCGATTCGAACGCGGCGCGCGCGGCCGCGGCGGCCTGCGCGGCGGGGGCGAACTGCGCGGCCCACGGCCGCATGAACGGTTGCAGCGCCGCGGTCGCGATCACCGCGACGAACGCGCCCAGCAGCGCCAGCGTCGCCGGCCGGCAGCGCGCCAGCGGCAGCAGCAACAGCCCGAGCACGGCGTAGTAGCGCAGGATGTCGCCGTACCAGAACGCCGCGTGCAGCAGGCCGAAGCCGAGCAGCAGGCACAGCCGCCAGGCATAGCGGCGCCGCGCCCGCAGGCGCTCGGCGGCGCCGCCGTGCTCGGCGCGTTCCAGCTGCAGGGCGAAGCCGACCCCGAACAACAGCGCGAACACCGTCATCGCCTTGGCGTCGAGCAGCGCGGCCAGCAGCATCCGCAGCCAGCGTTCGCCGCCGGGCTGCGCGTTCTCGTCGAGCAAGGTATAGAGGCTGAAGTCGCGCAGGTTCGACAGCAGCACGCCGGCCAGGGCGAAGCCGCGCAGGGCGTCGATCACGTCCAGGCGTTGTTCGGCGGGGCGCTCCGCGGTCGGAGCGTTGGCGATCGGCATCTGCATCGTCGTCGTGTTCGTCGCGGGCTGGGGCGGTTCCGCCCGGCGCCTGCGGGCGAAACCAGCGATGATGGTCGCATGCCGATTCCGCCGCCGGATGCGCCATTCGACCCAGGCTCGCCGGACGCGTCCGCGCCGGATGCGCCTGCGCCCAGCCGCCTGCAACTGCCGCCGGGGCCGTGGACGAACCTGCTCGACGGCGTGTGCGCGCGCTTTCCGGCTATCGGCCGCGAGCGCTGGCGCGAGCGTTTCGCCCGCGGACGCGTGCTCGATGCGCGCGACGGTCGCGCGCTGGACGCGGCGGCGGCGTACAAGGTCGGCCTGGAGATCCTGTATTTCCGCGAAGTCGAGCGCGAGCCGCGGATTCCGTTCGCCGAACGCATCGTGCATGCCGACGAGCGCCTGCTGGTGGTCGACAAACCGCATTTCCTGCCGGTCGCGCCGGCCGGCCGTTTCGTCGCCGAAACCCTGCTGGCGCGGCTGCAGCGCCGCTACCGCGAACCGGATCTGGCGCCGCTGCACCGGCTCGACGCGGCCACCGCCGGGCTGGTGCTGTTCTCGCGCCAGCGCGCCAGCCGCGACGCCTACCAGGCGCTGTTCCGCGAACGGCGCATCGACAAGCGCTATCTCGCGCTGGCGCCGCCGCTGCCGGCGCTGGCCTTCCCGCTGCTGCGGCGCTCGCGGATCGAGGCGGGCGAGCCGTTCTTCCTGATGCGCGAGGCGCACGGCGAGGCCAACAGCGAGACCAAGGTGGAGGTCGTTTCGCGGGGGCCGCAGGCCTGGACCTACGCCTTGTATCCCGTCACCGGGCGCAAGCACCAACTGCGCGTGCACATGGCCGCGCTCGGCGCGCCGATCCTGGGCGATCGCTTCTATCCGCTGCAGGCGCGCGGCGAGGCGGACGACGAGGATTTCTCGCAGCCATTGAAGTTGCTGGCGCAGTCGCTGCGCTTCGTCGATCCGCTGGATGGGGGCGAGCGGCGGTTCGAGAGCGGGCTGGCGTTGTAGGAGCGGCGGGAGTCGTTCGCCGGCGCGTTGCCGGGTTCGACGCGGTTGCGGGCTCGCGGTCGCGGCTCTCGCCGCTCCTACAGTCGTCCTGCGGAAACTGCCTGGAGCCCCTGTAGGAGCGACGCAAGTCGCGACCGCGGAGCGTCCGCCCGCGCCGAAAGTTTCGTCGTGACCGCATCGCCGCAACCGCGGCCCTCACACCCACTCGCGCGAGGGCAGGGTGTAGCGGCGTTGCGGCCGGCCGATCAGGTCGAGGAAGTTGTTGAACACCGCGTCGGCGCGCTGCTGCATGCCGGCGATGTGCTGCGCGGTCAGCGCGCGGATCGCGTCCTCGCTGGTGTCGTGGCCCAGTTCGGCCAGTTCGGCGCGATACGCCGGGTTGGCCAGCCAGCGCTCGATCAGCGGCACGTCCATCTCCAGGTGGAACTGGAAGCCGTAGGCGTTGTCGCCCCAGCGGAAGGCCTGTTGCTCGCAGGTCTGGGTGCGGGCCAGGTGATGGGCGCCATGCGGGATCTCGAAGCTGTAGCGATGCCACTGGAACACCGGCGCGCTGCCGGCCAGCGGCGCCAGCACCGGATCGGTGCGGCCGGCGTCGGTGCTGTGCAGCGGGTACCAGCCGATCTCGGGCACGTGGTGCTTGCGCACCGGCGCGCCGAGCACGTGCGCCAGCAATTGCGCGCCCAGGCAGATGCCGAGCACCGGCTTGCCTTGTTCGAGCATGGCTTCGATCGCGCGCAGTTCGGTCGTCAGGTGCGGGCGCGCGGCGCGGTCCTCGACGTTCATCGGGCCGCCGAGCACGACCAGCCCGCGGTAGCGCTCCAGGTTGGGCGCGGCGCCGGGGTCGCGGTCGAAGTTGACGAAACGGATGCGGTGGCCGCGGCGGCGGATCAGCGGATCCAGGGTGCCGAGCGGTTCGGCGGCGACGTGTTGGAAGACCAGGATGCGGGACATGAGCGGCTAGCGGCGGCTTACGCCTGCGACTATGCCAAAGCGCGCGGCGCTGTGGGGCGTCGGCGCTTATGACTTCTTCGCGCGGCGGCCCCGATCCGGCCCTTCCGGCCACCTTCTCCCGCAGGCGGAAGAAGCAACGGCCCACGGCGCGGCGGCCGCAAGCCCCTCTCGCGCGTGCGGGAGAGGGGTTGGGGCGAGGGCAGGCCTCAGCGCGGCCCGCGCGGCTTGAACGGCTTGCGCGGCCCGGCGCCGTGCGGCTTCGGCCCGCGCGGACCCGGACCGCTCGGAGGACGGCCGGCGCCGCGAGCGCTGCGCCCGCCTTCGGCGTCGCCCGGCCCGGCGCGCTGGATGCGCAGCGGCTGCCCGGCCACGCGCACCTTCTTCAGGTGCTCCATCAACTCGCGCGGCATGCCTTCGGGCAGGTCGACCAGGGTGTAGTCGTCGCGGATGTCGATGCGGCCGATGTAGCGGCTTTCCAGATCCGCCTCGTTGGCGATCGCGCCGACGATGTTGCCCGGCTGCACGCCGTGGCTGTGGCCGACCTCGATGCGGAAGGTCTCCATGCCGACGTCGCTCTCGCGCGCCGGCGCCCGCTCGCTGCGGACCTGACGCGGCGCGGGCGCGGGCGCATCGTCGTCGAAGAACGATTCGGCGCGGTTGACCGGCGGACGCGACGCGCCCGGCGGGGTGTATTGGCGGTCCTCGTGGCGCGGCGCCGGACGCTCGTCGCGCGGCGCGCGCGGCTCGTGGCGCGGCGCTTCGCGGCGGCTGTCGTCGCGACGGTTGTCGTCGCGGAACTCGCGCCGGTGCGCGCCCGAGTTGGAGGCGTTGTCGCGCTCGATGAACTTGCGCGTGGCCTGGCCGCGGTGCTCGCGCGGGCCTTCGCGCTCCTCGCGCGCGTACTTCGGCGCCGCCGCCGGCGGGGCCAGCAGCAGCGGGTTGTCGCCCTGCACCAGCTTGGCCAGCGCCGCGGCGATCTCCACCGCCGGCACGTTCTTCTCGCGCTCGTAGCGCTCGACCAGGTCGCGGAACAGGCCCAGCTCGTCGCCTTCCAGCGCCTCGGAGATGCGGCCGAGGAAGCGCGAGACGCGCTGCTCGTTGACCGTCTCCACGCTCGGCAGCTCCATCGGCTCGATCGGCTGGCGGGTGGCGCGCTCGATCGCGCGCAGCATGCCGCGCTCGCGCGGGGTCACGAACAAGATCGCCTCGCCCTTGCGCCCGGCGCGGCCGGTGCGGCCGATGCGGTGGACGTAGCTCTCGGTGTCGTAGGGGATGTCGTAGTTCAGCACGTGGCTGATGCGGTCCACGTCGAGGCCGCGCGCGGCCACGTCGGTGGCGACCAGCACGTCGATCTTGCCGTCCTTGAGGTTCGCGATGGTCTTCTCGCGCTGCGCCTGCTGCACGTCGCCGTTGATCGCCGCGGCGGAGATGCCGCGCGCCAACAGCTTCTCGGCCAGTTCCTCGGTGCCGAGCTTGGTGCGCGAGAACACGATCATCGCGTCGAAGGTTTCCGCCTCCAGGATCCGGGTCAGCGCGTCGAGCTTGTGCACGCCGCTGACCGACCAGTAGCGCTGGCGGATGTTGGCCGAGGTGGTGGTGGTCGACTTGATCGCGATCTCGACCGGATTTTTCAGGTAGGTCTGGGCGATGCGCTTGATCTGCGCCGGCATGGTCGCCGAGAACAGCGCCACCTGGCGCGATTCCGGGGTCTTCTTGAGGACGTTCTCGACGTCGTCGATGAAGCCCATGCGCAGCATTTCGTCGGCTTCGTCCAGGACCAGGCAGCGCAGCTGCGACAGGTCCAGCGAGCCGCGCTCGAGGTGGTCGATGACGCGGCCGGGGGTGCCGACCACGACCTGCACGCCGCGCTTGAGCGCCTGCAGCTGCGGGTAATAGCTCTGGCCGCCGTAGATCGGCAGCACATGGAAGCCGGGCAGGTGGGTGGCGTACTTCTGGAACGCCTCGGCGACCTGGATCGCCAGTTCGCGCGTCGGCGCCAGCACCAGCGCCTGCGGCTTGGCCTGGGTCGGATCGATCTGGGCCAGGATCGGCAGCGCGAACGCGGCGGTCTTGCCGGTGCCGGTCTGGGCCTGGCCGAGCACGTCGCGGCCGTCCAGCAGCGGCGGAATGGTGGCGGCCTGGATCGGCGAGGGCGATTCGTAGCCGACGTCGGCGAGCGCGCGCAGCAGCGGCTCGGACAGGGCGAGGTCGGTGAACTTGGGGGAGGAAGGCGCGTCGGTGGGGGTGTCGGCGCTCATGTCGAGGCTCTTGCAGCGCCGGCAGGGCCGGTCGGATGACCGACCAGTTTACTCCGATGCGGGTGGAGCTACGGCTCGGATGTGCGCGGCGGTGCGGCGAGGCCGCCATGGCGGGCTTGCGGGCCTGCCGCGGCGGCGCGACCGAACCGGGCGCGGCGCGAAAATGCGCGGATTCGTGCGCTGCGGCAGGTGCAGGCGGGCGCTCGGCGGGGCGGCGAGCGCGGCCGGCGGGCGCGGCCGATCGCCCGGCGCCCGGCATCGGCGCGGCTGTGCCGGATCGGTCCGCTGAGCGATGGCGGCCGTGGCAGGCTTGCACGTGATTGCACGTTTGTGCACGATTGCATCCAATCGTGAACGATCCGGTGCCCCGATGTCCGCCGAGGAACTGCTGCCGCAGCAACGCCACCGCCTGATCCTGGAGCGCCTGCTGGCCCAGGGCCGGGTGATCGCGGTCGATCTGGCGCGCGAACTGGAGGTGTCGCACGACACCATCCGCCGCGACCTGCGCGAGATGGCCGCGGCCGGGCAATGCCGGCGGGTCTACGGCGGCGCGCTGCCGCTGGCGCCGGACCGCGGCACCCTGGTCCAGCGCCAGGCCCAGGCGCCGGGGCGCAAGGCGGCGCTGGCGCGCGCCGCGGTCGGCCTGGTCGAGCGCGGCCAGGTGCTGTTCCTGGATGCCGGCTCGACCAACATCGCCATCGCCCAGGCGCTGCCGGCCGACTACGGCCTGACCGTGGCCACCAACGCCCCGGCCATCGCCGCCCTGCTGGCGCCGCGCGAGGACCTGCAGCTGATCGCGATCGGCGGCCGGATCGAGCCGCGCATCGGCGCCGCGCTCGGCGCCGGCGCCATGCGCGAGGTCGAGGCGATCCGCAGCGACTGGTATTTCCTGGGCGTGTGCGGCGCCGACCACGAGGCCGGCATCAGCGCGCGCGACTACGAGGACGCGCAGTTCAAGCAGGCCGCCGCCCACGCCGCGCGCGCGGTCGCGGTGGTGGTCACCGACGACAAGTTCGGCACCGCCGCGCCGTTCACCGTGCTCGCCGCCGATGCGGTGGCGGCGCTGGTGATCGAGCACGACGGCGACGCCGCGCAGGCGCGCGCGTTCGCGGCCAAGGGCGCGCGGGTGCTGCGCGCCGGGCCGGCGCAATGAGCGCAGCCGCGGCGGCGCGGCGGCGCAATGCAAGGCGTCGGGGCTGAAGGCCCTCCCACAGCAGCGCTCGCGCTGCACCCCTCCACTGTGGGAGGGCCTTCAGCTGCGACGCTTTCGGCTTTCGCGGCAGCGACTTCAGTCCCGCCGCTTTGGCCTTTGTGGGAGCGACTTCGGTCCCGCCGCTCTGGCTCCCCGATCGCCGGCCACCGACCTTTGAACCCGAAGAGATTCCAATGAGCGACTCGCCCCCCGCCGCAGCCTCCGACTCCGCCGCCCGCGGCGGCCCGATCGGCGCGCTGGAACGCCTGTCCACCCGCATCGCCTTCTTCATCGCCGGCCTGGCGATGGCCGGCTGGGCGCCGCTGGTGCCCTACGCCAAGGCCCGCACCGGAATCGACGAAGGCACCCTCGGCCTGTTGCTGCTGGCGCTGGGCGCCGGCTCGATGACCACGATGCCGCTGACCGGCGCGCTGGCCGCGAGGATCGGCTGCCGCAAGGTGATCCTGCTGGCCAGCGCCGCGGTCGCCGCGGCGCTGCCGCTGCTGGCGCAACTCGACACGGTCGCCGGCATGGCCGCGGCGCTGTTCGCGTTCGGCGCCGCCGTCGGCGCGATCGACGTGGCGATCAACATCCAGGCGGTGATCGTGGAAAAGGCCAGCGGCCGGCCGCTGATGTCCGGGTTCCACGGGTTCTTCAGCGTCGGCGGCATCGCCGGCGCGGCCTTGGTCAGCGCCTTGCTGTGGCTGCAGGCGACGCCGCTGGTCGCGGCGCTGAGCGTGGCGGTGTTGCTGGCGCTGCTGATGCTGGCCGGCAGCCGCGGGCTGCTGCGCTACGGCGACGACAGCCCCGGCGGCGCGATGTTCGTGCTGCCGCACGGGATCGTGATCCTGGTCGGCGCGCTGTGCTTCGCGGTGTTCCTGGCCGAAGGCGCGATGCTGGACTGGAGCGCGCTGCTGCTGGTGGCGCAGCGCGGCGCCGAGGCCAGCGCCGGCGGCCTGGGCTATGCGGTGTTCGCGCTGGCGATGACCGTGGGCCGGTTCAGCGGCGACCGCATCGTCCAGCGCTTCGGCGCGCGGCCGGTAATGGCGCTGGGCGGGGTGTGCGCGGCGGCGGGTTTCGCGCTGGCCGCGGCGCTGCCGTGGATCGGCACGACCTTGCTGGGCTTCGCCCTGGTCGGGCTGGGCTGCTCCAACATCGTGCCGATCCTGTTCAGCGCCGCCGGCGCGCAGAAGGCGATGCCGGCCGGCGCGGCGATCTCGGCGGTCAGCACGCTCGGCTACGCCGGCATCCTGATCGGCCCGGCCGGGATCGGCTGGATCGCCAAGGCCAGCAGCCTGGCGGTGGCGTTCGGCGCGCTCGGCGTCGCGCTGGCGGCGGTGGCGGCGAGCGCGCGCCTGGTCGCCGCGCGCAAGCGTTGAGGCGGCGCCAGATGCAGCGCGCCCTCGCGTGTATGGTCGTCGCGCTCGCCGCCGTCGCGGCGGTGGCGTATCTGGACGGCAGCGTGTTCGGCCGCTTCTTCTGCCGCCACTTCAAGGGCACCTGGGTCGAACGAGCCTGGGTCGAAAGCAAGATCGCTGGCGAGTGCTACCGGATCGATTGACCGGCGCCGGCGCGCGAGCCGCCTCAGCGCGGACGCTTCGCCAGCCAGCGGTCCAACTGCGCCGCGAACGCCTGCCGGTCGCGCGCGTGCAGCGCCGGCGGCCCGCCGGTCTGGACCCCGGCGCCGCGCAGCTCCTCCATGAAATTGCGGATCGACAGGCGCTCGGCGATGTTGTCGCGGGTGTAGAGGTCGCCGCGCGGGTTCAGCGCGACCGCGCCCTTGGCCAGCGCCAGCGAGGCCAGCGGAATGTCCTGGGTCACCACCAGGTCGCCGGCGGCGAGCCGCTGCACGATCTCGGTGTCGGCCACGTCGGCCCCGGACGGGACCTGGATCGCGCGGATCCAGCGCGACGGCGGCGTGCGCAACCATTGGTTGGCGACCAGGGTCAGCGGAATCTGCGCACGCTCGGCGGCGCGGAACAGGATGTCCTTGATCACCACCGGGCAGGCGTCGGCGTCGACCCAGATCTGCGAAGCGGCCGGCGGCGCGGCGGAGGTGTCGGTCATGGCGGGCGGGCGAGGGGGCGATGCGCATTGTGCGGCCGCGGGGCGCGCGCCGTCATGCGAGCGCTGGCCGCGCGCATCCGCCGCCGGCCGCGCGCGCCGCCGGTCGGCCGATGCGTGGCGCGCAAACGGCCGCGCGGCGACGCGGAAGCGCCGCCTGGCGCTGCTATGCTCGCTCGCCGCATGGATTGCCCGCGCCCCGCCGCGAAACCGCCCCGATGGACACCGATTCCGCCCAGCGCCGCCCGCCAACCCCGCCCGCCGCGCCGCGCGCCGCCGCGGGCCCGGATGCGGCCGGGTTCGACAGCGAGGCGGCCGGGTTCGCAGGCGAATTCGAAACCCACCTGACCGTCGCCGCGGACTGCGGCGGCGCGCTGCAGCGTTTCGCCGCCGCGCATGGCCTCAAGTGCCTGCACATCGAACTGGCGCGCGGCGCGCAGCCGCTGCAGCCGATGCTGAGCTGGCGCGGCCGCGGCGGGTTCGCGCAGCAGCGCGCACGCGCCGAGGCGGTCGCGGCGCAGTTGCGCGCGGCCGGCCTGGCGCCGGTGCGGATCAAGATCGAGGCCGCGCCGGGCAACCGCGGCGTGCCGCAGGACGATGCCGGCGCGGTCGCCGGCCGCTATTTCGAAAGCCACATCAAGCTGCTGCTGCCCGCCTGCGCCGACCTGGCGGCGCTGGCCGCGCGGATCGGCGGCCATGGCGCGCACCTGTCGCGCAACGCGCTGCGCACGCGCGAGGACGGGCAGGGCGAGCGTTTCGTCACCCAGCGCAGCCATGGCGGCCTGGAGCGGGCGTATGCGCAACTGCGCGCGCTGCTCGGCGAACTCGATGCGATGGGGCTGCGCCGGCTCGGCGCGGAAACCGAATACGTGGTGTACGACGACAACCTGGCGGTGGACGATGGCTGGATCGATATGGGAAAGGATGAGCCGCTGGCTGGGCGTGCAGGGCGATAGCCCGGCCGACAAGGCCGCAGCCGCGGCGGCGGAACGGGCGCGGGCGCGGGCGTTCGCGATAGCGCATCGCGCGGCGCAGGAAGCGGCGCACCCGCGCGAGATCCGTTACCCCGACAGCACCCAGCTCAGCGGCCAGGGCCGGCCGGACCTGTTCGACCCGGCGCTCAAGCATCGCCGCGACGCCTTCCGCACCGGCGATCCGGCCTTCGCCAGCGACGCGGACCGCGACCGCTGGTACGCCGCGCGCGCATCGGTGCAGGCGCAGATGCTGCGCGCGATCGGCCTGTCGCCGTGGCGCGACCGGCTGGTCCTGCGCGGCAGCGTGCTGCTGCACGCCCACCTCGGCGAGCGCGCGCGGGCGCCGGGCGACATCGACTGGGTGGTGCTGCCGGACACGCTCAAGCCGACCGACGAGCAAGCGCGCGGGATGCTGCAGGCGCTGGCGGGTCTGCTGACGGAGCGCGAAACCATCGGCCCGGTGCGGATCCATTGCGACCGGGTCGGCCACGACGACATCTGGACCTACGAGCGCGCCGAAGGCCGGCGCATGACCATCGTCTGGTCGCTGGACGATTTGCCGGAAGGCCAGGTCCAGTTCGATTTCGTGTTCTGCGAGCGCCTGCCGCAGCCGCCGGTGCCGGTCGAGATCCCGTTGACCGAAGGCGAGCCGGTGTCGCTGCTGGGCGTCACCGCCGAACTGTCGCTGGCGTGGAAGCTGGTGTGGCTGCAGACCGACATGTGGCCGCAGGGCAAGGACCTGTACGACGCGGTGCTGCTGGCCGAGCACTGCAACATGCCGCTGCGCCTGTTCGTGGAGGCGATCCGCTGCAACCGCGACTACGCCGACTGGGCCGACGACGCCCTGCCGGACATCGCCGCCTGGGAGATCGAGTGGGACAACTTCCGTGCCGAGTGCCCGTGGGTGGAGGGCGAGCTGGAGCAGTGGAAGCGGCGGCTGGCGGCGCAACTGGTGTTCAGCCGCGGCTGAGCCGGCGCGCCCGCGGCAGGCCGGCTACCATGCGCGCATCCTCCCCGCGACGGCGCCGGCCATGATCAAGGTCCACCACCTCAACAACTCCCGTTCCCAGCGCGTGCTGTGGCTGCTGGAGGAGCTGGAGCTGCCCTACGAGGTGGTCCGCTACCAGCGCGATCCCAAGACCATGCTGGCGCCGGCGCAGCTGCGCGCGATCCATCCGCTGGGCAAGTCGCCGCTGGTGGAACTGGACGGGCAGGTGCTGGCCGAGTCGGCGGCGATCATCGAAACCCTGTGCGAGCGCTACGACAGCGAGCAGCGGGTGTCGCCGCCGCTGCAGCCGCTGGACGGCGAGGAGCGCCTGCGCTATCGCTACTGGATGCACTACGCCGAAGGCTCGGCGATGCCGCCGCTGCTGCTGAGCCTGGTGTTCTCGCGGATCAAGTCCGCGCCGATGCCGTTCTTCGTCAAGCCGGTCGCGCGCGGCATCGCCGACAAGGCGATGCAGTCCTTCGTCGGGCCGCAGCTGGCGCTGCACCTGGGCTACATCGAGAGCGAACTGGGCAAGCACGAATGGTTCGCCGGCGAGCGCTTCACCGCCGCCGACATCCAGATGAGTTTCCCGGTCGAGGCCGCCGCCGCGCGCGCCGGCGGCGGCCGGCCGCGGATGCAGGCCTTCGTCGAGCGCATCCGCGCGCGGCCGGCGTACCAGCGGGCGTTGCAGAAGGGCGGGCCGTATTCGCTGTTGGGCTGAGATCGCCGGGTGCTTGCGGCGATGGTGTTCGGGGTAAAGGGCGCTGAAGTCCCTGGATTCCCGCATTCGCGGGAATGACGGCTGGGGCAGGCGCGGCGAAACCCGTCCGCCGCTTGGATTCGCCACCGTCGGCACCCATCTCCCCTGCATCTCCGACCGTTCCCGCCGCCCATGCACGCACTGCGCTTCGACAACGCCTTCGTCCGCGACCTGCCGGGCGACCCGGACACCGGGCCGGGCGTGCGCCAGGTCCACGGCGCGCTGTATTCGCGGGTCGATCCGACCCCGGTGGCGGCGCCGGCGCTGTTGGCGCATTCGGCCGAAATGGCCGCGGCGCTGGGTTTCAGCGAGGCCGAGGTCGCCAGCGCCGAGTTCGCCCGGGCGTTCGCCGGCAACGCGCTGTTGCCGGGCATGCAGCCGTACGCGGCCAACTACGGCGGCCACCAGTTCGGCGCCTGGGCCGGCCAGCTCGGCGACGGCCGCGCGATCTCGCTGGGCGAAGCGCTCGCCGACGACGGCCGGCGCTGGGAACTGCAGCTCAAGGGCGCCGGCCCCACGCCGTACTCGCGCAGCGCCGACGGCCGCGCGGTATTGCGTTCCTCGATCCGCGAATTCCTGTGCAGCGAGGCCATGCACCACCTCGGCGTGCCGACCACGCGCGCGCTGAGCCTGGTCGGCACCGGCGAGGACGTGGTCCGCGACATGTTCTACGACGGCCGCCCGCAAGCCGAGCCCGGCGCGATCGTGTGCCGCGCCGCGCCGTCGTTCCTGCGCTTCGGCAATTTCGAACTGCCGGCCTCGCGCGGCGATACCGCGCTGCTGAAGACCCTGGTCGACTTCTGCATCCGCCGCGATTTCCCGCACCTGGGCGAACCCGGCGAGCGCGCTTACGGCGAATGGTTCGGTGAGGTGGCGCAGCGCACCGCGACGCTGATGGCGCACTGGATGCGGGTCGGCTTCGTGCACGGGGTGATGAACACCGACAACCTGTCGATCCTCGGCCTGACCATCGATTACGGCCCGTACGGCTGGGTCGACGACTACGATCCCGATTGGACCCCGAACACCACCGACGCCGGCCGCCGCCGCTACCGCTACGGCCAGCAGCCGCAGGTGGCGTACTGGAACCTGAGCCGGCTGGCCGGCGCGCTGTCGCCGCTGATCGCGACCGAGGTCTTGCAGGACGGCTTGCGGCGTTACGTCGAGGCCTACAACGCAGCCGAACGCGATGCCATCGCCGGCAAGCTCGGCCTGCGCGATTGCGGCGACGAGGACGTGGCGCTGATGCAGGAACTGCGCGGCTGGCTGCAAGCCAACGAGGTCGACATGACGATCTTCTTCCGCGCCTTGGCGCAGGTGGATGTGGGCGGTGACGCCGCGGATACCGGCGTGTTCGCGGACGCCTTCTACGATCCGGCCAAGGCCGGCGAGGGCGCGCCGGCGTTGCGCGCGTGGCTGGCGCGTTACGCGCAGCGCGCGCGCGCCGACGCGTGGCCGGCGCACGAGCGGGTGGCGCGCATGAACGCCGCCAATCCGCGTTACGTGCTGCGCAATTACCTGGCCCAGCAGGCGATCGACCGCGCCGAGCAAGGCGACCCGGGCGGGGTCGCCGAATTGCTCGAGGTGATGCGCCGGCCGTATGAGGACCAGCCCGGACGCGAGGCGTTCGCGGCGCGGCGGCCGCAGTGGGCGCGCGAGAAGGCGGGGTGTTCGATGTTGTCGTGCAGTTCGTAAGCGCGCGGCGGCGATCGGCGCAGTGCGCCGGCCGGCGGCGATCGGCGGGGCGACGACCAGGACCAGGACCAGGACCAAGACCGGGGAAGCAGGTTCGAGGCGGGTGAGTCGGCGTGGTTGCGGCTTGCGTCGCCGCTGCAGGACGAGGCCGGCCCGGGCGGGGCCGGGCCGGGGGTCAGGCGGGTCCGAAGCCCTTGGTCGTTTTCTTCTCGTTCTTCTCGGCGCGCTTTTCCTTCATGGTCTTGGCCGGTTTCTTCTTGGTTTCTTTCTTTCGGTCCATGCCCTTGCTCATGACGTTGTCCTGGTTGGCTGGCGCGGCGGCGGATGCCGGGCGCCTGCGCCGAGTATGCGCCCGCGCGGGCAGGCGTGTCAGAGGGCCGCGCTCGCCAGGGGAGCGGGCGCATGCCAGGCTGCGGGCTCGGCAAGCCGATAGCCGCCGATAAACCCGACAAACCCGGCCGGACCCATGCTGAAAAGCAGAATCGTCGATTTCCCTTCGTTGCCCGCCCGGATCGAGAAACTCAGGGCTGCGCGCGAGGTGCCTTGTTTCGATATCGATTTGCCGGCGATAAGCAATCGGTCCGCGCATCGCGATTGTTTCGTGTGCGGCTTGCCCCTGCTCGACGGCGATGGGCCGTCGGCCGATGCGGCCGCGATTTGTTTCGGTTGTTCGGCCACGTATGTGACAGTCGGCGATTACCGGCGACCGCTCGCGCAGTTCAGGCTGCGGGTGGAAGCGTCCAATCGGCACGCGGCGCTGCTCGCGGCCGAAATCGGCGCCCGCCGGGCCGTCGACGGGGCGATGTTGGCGGGCTTGGTCAAAGCGCTGCCGTTGAGCGAGGTGGAGTTCTACCTCGGCCGGCCGGCGCGCTTGGGCGGGTTCGATCACGGCCTGGAGTCGGGCCGTTGGCGGCTGGGCGGGGCCGAATTCGAGCTGTGGTTCGAGCATCGGGTCTGCATCGGGGTGGACCCGATTTGAGAGCCTGCCGGCCGGCTGCGTAGCGGGCCGGCCGCTCAACCCATACAGCGCCGGAGCGGCGGCGCCTGATACCATGGGCGGATGCCTTTGATCACCGTACAGAACGCCGACTACAGCGTCGGCGGCCCGCTGCTGCTCGAAAACGTCGAATTGGCCATCGAGCCGGGCGAACGCATCGCCCTGATCGGCCGCAACGGCGCGGGCAAGTCCACGCTCATGAAACTGCTGGCCGGCGAGCTGACGCCCGACGACGGCGAAATCCGCCGCGAGGGCGGCGTGCGCGTCGCCCGGCTCGAGCAGGAAGTCCCCGCCGGCGCCACCGGCACCGTGTTCGACGTGGTCGCCGACGGCCTCGGCGAACTCGGCCACTGGCTGGCCGAGTTCCACCACCTCAGCCACGCCGAGCACTACGACGCCGACGCGGTGGCCAAGGTCCAGACCAAGATCGAGGACGCCCAGGGCTGGGGCCTGGACCAGCGCGTCGAAGAGACCCTGACCCGGCTCGGCCTGGACGGCGAAGCGGCGTTTTCCGGCCTGTCCGGCGGGATGAAGCGGCGCGTGCTGCTGGCGCGCGCGCTGGTCTCCGCGCCGGATCTGCTGCTGCTGGACGAACCGACCAACCATCTCGACATCGAAGCCATCGACTGGCTCGAACAGTTCCTCAAGTCCTGGAGCGGCGCGCTGCTGTTCGTCACCCACGACCGCCGCTTCCTGCGCGCGCTGGCCACCCGCATCGTCGAGATCGACCGCGGCCGGGTCACCAGCTGGCCCGGCGACTGGGACAACTACCTGCGCCGGCGCGAAGAGCGGCTCAACGCCGAGGCGCAGGAGAACGCGCGCTTCGACAAGCTGCTGGCGCAGGAAGAGGTGTGGATCCGCCAGGGCATCAAGGCCCGCCGCACCCGCGACGAAGGCCGCGTGCGCCGGCTCAAGGCCATGCGCACCGAGCGCGCCCAGCGCCGCGACGGCGTCGGCAACGTGCGCATGGAGTTCGCCCAGTCCGAGCAGTCCGGGCGCAAGGTGCTCGAAACCAAGGACGTGGACTTCGACTACGGCGGCCAGCCGATGCTGCGCGGCTTTTCCGGCACCGTGTTCCGCGGCGACCGCATCGGCCTGATCGGCCCCAACGGCAGCGGCAAGACCACGCTGCTGAAGGTGCTGCTCGGCGACCTGGCGCCGAAGGCCGGCGAAGTGCGTCTGGGCAGCAATCTGCAGATCGCCTATTTCGACCAGTACCGCGCGACCCTGCGCGAGGACTGGAACGCGATCGAGAACGTCGCCGAAGGCCGCGAGTACGTCGAAGTCGGCGGCAAGAGCAAGCACATCATCGGCTACCTGCAGGATTTCCTGTTCACCCCCGAGCGCGCGCGCGCGCCGATCACCCGCCTGTCCGGCGGCGAGCGCAACCGCCTGCTGCTGGCCAAGCTGTTCGCCCAGCCGTCCAACCTGCTGGTGATGGACGAACCGACCAACGACCTGGACGTGGAAACCCTGGAGCTGCTGGAAGAACTGCTCGGCGACTATCCGGGGACCTTGCTGCTGGTCAGCCACGACCGCGACTTCCTCGACAACGTGGTGACCTCCACGCTGGTGATGGAGGGCGCGGGCGCGGTCGGCGAATACGTCGGCGGCTACAGCGACTGGCTGCGCCAGCGGCCGGCCGCGGCCGCGCCGGCCAGAGCCACCGCCGCGGCGATGGCCCGGCCCGCGGTCGCCGCCGCCGTCGCGCCGGCGCCCGAACCCGCCGCGGCCAAGCGCAAGCTCAGCTACAAGGACGCGCGCGAGCTGGAGCAACTGCCGGCGCGGATCGAATCGCTGGAAACCCGCGTGTCCGGCCTGACCGCGCAGATGAACGACCCGGCCTTCTACCAGCGCGACGCCGCTGCGATGGCCGCGCACAACGCCGAACTGGCCAAGGCCCAGGCCGAGCTCGACCACGCCTACTCGCGCTGGGCCGAACTGGAAGGCTGAGCCGGGGCAGGGCTCGATGGGCGGGGCTGCGGCCCCGCCGGCTGTTGTGGGAGGGGCTTCAGCCCCGACGCCTTCCGCTCCGCCGCGACACCGCGCCGGACGCAACGCCGCCCGGTACCGACCGTCGCACAAGAACCCGGCGCTGGTTGGGGGCGCTCGCGCGCCCGGCGCGCTCCATTGCGCAACCAAGACCCCGCATCCCCCAACTTCCGGCCATTGCGCCGCCCCCGCCGCAAGCCCGTAATCGCCGCATCGACGCCGCTCACCGGCGCAGGAGCCCCGATGCGCGCCGTCCGCCACGCCCCCGCTGCGTCACATCCCGCGCCCGAGGCCCGCATTCGCCCGCTCGCCGCCGCATCGCAACCCGCATGACCGCCGCCTACCGCACCCGCCACGAACGCAACGCCACCCTGGCCACGCATCGCCATCGCGAGCCCTACGCCGCGCTGGTGCTCGACGGCGACTACACCGAAGCCAGCCTCGACGGCCCGCTGCCGTGCGCGCCGGGGACGCTGGTCCTGCATCCGGCCTTCCACGCCCACGGCGACCGCTTCGGTCGCAGTGGCGCCAGCGCGATCAACCTGGAGCTGAGCCAGTCGGCCACGCCCGGCGTGGCCGCCGATCCGGCCTTCGCCGCGCGCGCCTGGCGCGTGCACGACCTGGCGGAAGCGCGCGAGGTGTTCGAACGCGCGCCGCAGCGCCTGGCCGACCTGCTGGCCTGCGCGCAACCGCTGCAGGCGGCGGCGTTGCCGGACTGGCAGGGCGAACTGCTGCGGCGCATGGCCGAGGACGAGCGCGAGATCGGCGAACTGGCGCGCGAGCTCGGCGTCTGCGCCGAACACGCCAGCCGCGCGCTCGGCCGCAGCTTCGGCATGTCGCCGCGCGCGCTGCGGCGCGAGGCGCGTTGGCGCCGGGCGCTGCGCCTGCTGGCCGCGCCGATGCCGCTGGCCGAGGTCGCCGCGGCGGCCGGTTTCGCCGACCAGAGCCACCTGCACAAGGTCGTGGTCGCGCACGCCGGCTGCACGCCGCTGCAACTGCGGCGGCAGGTGCTGGGGCCGGTCGAGTGCCGGATCGGAACCAAGATCAAGTGCGTACAAGACCCCGACGCCGCCCGCGCCGCTTAATGGCCCCGACACGCGCGCCGCGCGACCCCGGAGCCCTGCCATGAGACACCGTTCCCCGTTGTTGTTCCTGTTGCCGGCGGCCGCGCTGCCGGTGTTGATCGCCTGGGCGATCGGCGCCACCGCCGCGCCGCCGGCGGCCGCGCCCACCAGCGGCGCGCAGGCCGCCAGCGCGGTCAGCCAGGCGCTGGGCGCGGCGCTGCGCGCCGACGTGCCGGCGGCGCTGGCCGCGCTCAAGGACGCGCCGGCCGCGCAGTTCCAGGGCCAGGACGCGGACTTCCGCCAATGCATGCTCGAGCGCCACGAGCGCAAGGCGCCGCCGCCGGCGGCGAACGCGCCGCACGATGCGTTCGCCGCGAAAGTGCTGGGCATCTACCAGCGCTACTGGTGGCATGCGGTGCGCGAACCGCAGCGGCGCGGCGAACTGGAGCGCACGCTCAAGGCCGAACTGGCCGCGGCCGTCGGCGAACCGGCGCCGGGCGAGGGCGAGGACGCGTTCGAAGCGCTCTACGCCAAGCTCGACGCGCGCCTGCGCGAGCGCGGCCTGCACCCGCTGCAGGGCCGCACGCCGCCGCTGTACGACCTGTTCCTGTGGGGCGGGCAGGAGCAGCGCGACTACACGGTCGAACTGCCCGGCGGCGTCGCCCAGCCGGTCAAGGTGTTCGTGATGGACGGCTGGATCAGCCGCGGCTGGAGCCATTACACCGCCTGCGGCAAGACCGGCGCGGCCGGCTGGGTCAAGCCCGAGGGCCTGTACGCGGTGCGCGAGTCCTACGGCGACCTGCAGGGCGAGGACTTCAAGGTCAGCTTCCTCGGCCACGAGGCCCAGCATTTCGCCGACCTCGCGCGCTGGCCGAAGCTGCCGCCGTGGCGGCTGGAGTACCGCGCCAAGCTGGTCGAGCTGGCCCAGGCCGACAGCAGCCGCGGCAAGTTGCTCGACCGGTTCTACCGCGCCCAGGACGACGACCTCGACCACCCGCATCCCTACGCCAACAAGCGCGTGCTGACCGACGCCGCCAAGGCGCTGGGACTGGGCGCCGACGCCGACTTGCGCCAGGCCGATCCGGCCGCGGTGCGCCGGGTCGCCGCCGAGGCCTTGCTGGCCGATACGCGCAAGCTCGAAAGCGAGCCGGCGGGGACGTATGCCGAGCCGGCCAAGAGCAACGCCCCGCCTGCGCAAAAGCCGCAAGCCAAGCCTGCGGGCAAGCCCTGAGCGGCGGCGCGGCGCGGGCAAGGGTTAGACTTGCGCGATGCACCAGTCGTCCCTGTTCGGCGATCCCGCGCCGCGCCAACCCGCCGAATTGCACCGCCTGTTCTTCGCCCTGTGGCCCGACGCCGGCACGCGCGCGCAGATCCGCGAACGCGCGCTGGCGTTGGAGGCGGCGCAGCGGCCAGGCGGGCGCCTGATCGGCGCCCATCGCTATCATCTGACCCTGCAATTCCTCGGCGATTTCGCCGAACTGCCGCAAGCGCTGGCGCAGCGCGCCGGCGCCGCGGCCGCGGCGGTGCGGGCCGACGCCTTCGACTTCGCCCTGGACCGCGCCGGCAGCTTCGCCAACCGCGACATTCCGTGGTGGCTGGGCAGCGCCGAGCCGAATCCGGCGTTGGCGGCGCTGTGGGACCGCCTCGGCGTGGCCCTGGCCAGGCAGGGCGTCAAGGTCGTCGCCAGCCATCGCGCGCACGCGCCGCACGTCACCATCGTGCGCGAAGCCGGGCACGGGCTGAGCCCGCCGCTGGCGATCGAGCCGCTGGCGTGGCGGATCGACCGCTTCGTGCTGCTGCACAGCGTGCTGGGCAAGCGCAACGAGTATTCGCTGCTGGGCGAGTGGCCGCTGCAGGGCTGAGCCGCGCGCGGCCGCCTCAGCGGCGCGCCGGCGCTGGCTCCTCGGCCGGCGGCAACGGCTGCAGGCGCACGAACAAGCCGAAGTGATCCGACGGCCACACGCCGTCGCGGCTTTGGTCGAGCACGATCCGCGCTTCCTTCACCGCGAAGCCGCGGCGGTCGTAGAACACGTGGTCGATGCGCTGCGCCGGCAGGTAGGCCGGGTTGAGCGTGCTGGCGCGCGCCGGATCGCCGGCGAGGCCGGGATGGGCGGTGGCGAAAGCGTCGGCGTAGCGCGCGCGCAGCGCGGCCAGTTCCGGCGCGTCGGCCTCGGTGTTGAAGTCGCCGGCGATCACGGTGCGCGTGCCGCGCGCGCTGGCGTCGACGAACGCCAGCAGGCTGGCGACCTGGCGCGCGCGGATCGCGCCGCCGCCGCGTTCGTTGTGCAGGTGGGTGGCGTAGAAGTCCGTGTCCGCCTTGTCGGCGCGCACGTGCGCGGCGCTGCGGTAGTCGTCCAGCGGTTCGAGCCTGCGTTGCTGCACCTCGGCGCCGGCGCCGGCGCCGGCGATCAGGATCGCGTTGCCGTAGCGCCGCGGCGCGTCGGGCGGATCGACCGAGACGAAGCCGACCCGATAGCCCAGCGCCTCGCCCAGGTCCTGCGCCTGGTTGCGCAGGCCCGGCCGTTGCAGCACTTCCTGCAGCGCGATCAGGTCCGGTTTCAGCCGCGCGACTTCGGCCAGGATCAGCGCGCGCCGGCGCGGCCAGTCGCCCTTGTCGTGCCACAGGTTGAGGGTCAGCACGCGCACTTCGCCGGCCTGGGCATCGCGCGCCGGCGCGGCGGCGTGCTGCGGCGCCGCGCACGCGGCCAGCGCGCACAGCGCGGCGGCGAGCGCTGCGCCGGCGCCGCGGCGCCAGCGTGCGCCGTTCATGGCGCCGACTCGGCGCAGCCGCGGTACTGCCGGTCGCCGACCTGCAGCTCCACGCTGGCGATATAGTCGCGGTCGCTCATGCCGTCGCTGCATTGCTCGCGCCGGTAGGCCAGCGACACCCACACGCCGTCGGCGGTATAGCCGGTGTAGCCGGAGACATCCTCCAGCGGGGTGGCGTCGCGCACCACCAGCTTGCGCTCGCCGTAATCCAGATCCAGCCGGATCGTCGGGGTTTTGCCCGGCCCGACTTCGACCGACCAACCCGGCTCGGTGCCGACCGCGCGCAACACCGGGCCGGCCGGCGCCGCGACGGCCGCGGGCTTGGCCTGTTGCGCGCTGGGGGCGGGCGCGGGTGCGGAACAGGCCGCGAGCCAGAGCGCAGCGAGCGGGAGGAAGGCGAGACGGCGCATGCGGCGTTTCCTGAAGCGAGCGACGCGTCGAGGATAACGCCAAGCCCTTGCAGCCGCCCGCACCGGGACGGTTTTCCCCCTGTAGGCGCGGCGCAAGCCGCGACTGCGACAACGCAACTGCGATGCAAGCTCCGGCATGGCTGCGTTGTCGCAGTCGCGGCTCGCGCCGCGCCTACGGGAAGATCGCGCCGCTACGCCGCGATCAGCGCGGCACCGTCTGCGTGCGCAGCACCGGATACAGGTTGTAGCGCTCGTCCCACGCGGTATGCCGGCGGTAGAAGAAGTCCAGCCGCGCCTGCGGGCTCTTGGCGAAGACGGGATCGTCGCGCAGCTTGGCTTCGAACTCGGCCTTGACCTGCGGGTCCTTGAGCATTTCGCGCGCCACGTCCTCGGCCACGTAATCCTCCATGTATTCCTTGCGCTCGAAGGCGTTGTTGAACTCGCCCCAGGCGGCCAGCGAATCCGGCGCCTGTGGCTCCAGCAGGGCCATCGCCAGGCGCGACTTGGCCTGGGCGATCGGCACGAACAGCGCGCCGGCGATCAGGTCCTGGGTCTCGCGCTTCCACTGCCCGCTCAACGTATTGCGCTGGTGGCCTTCGCTGGACTGCGGCGACAGTTCGGCCTTGTCGGCGCGGAAGGCTTCGACCTGGGCGCCGCTCAGCGCCGCATCCAGGCGCCGGTACTCGATGCCGTGCTGGTCGAGCTTGGCCGCCACCCACGCCGCCTGCGCGGCCGGCACCAGATAGCCGCCGCGCGGCGCCGGCACCTGCCGGCCGGGCTGGATGTCGTACTTCAGCGGCACGTTCCACACCTGCGGCTTGGTCTCGTCGTAGCGCGTCATCAGCGCGCCGGACACGTCCGACGGCGTGCGCGTGTATTCATAGCCGCGGAAGGCGACGGTGCGGCTCTTGTCGCCGACCTTGTAGTCCAGCGCCACGTCCTGCCCGCCGAGCCGGCTGGCGCGGCCGTCGGCGGCCAGCGCTTCGCCGCGCCACTGCGCGCCGTTCGCGGCGACCAGCTCGAGCAGGTCGACGATGGCGTTGCGGGTGATCCGCACCCGGGTCGGGTAGTCCTTCCACGAATGGGTTTCCACCAGCATCGCCAGGCGGTTGCGCAGGTAGAAATAGCCGTGCGAGAAGCGCGGCGGCGGCACCCCGTCCTCGAAGCCGGAGGCCGGGTTGTCGGATTCGACGAACGAGGGGTAATACGGCAGAGGCAGCGAGCCCTGCTTGGCGAGCTTGGCGATGGTGCCGTCGCGCAGCGCGGCGCCGGCCTTGCGCAGGGCTTCGTCGCCGGCGTGCACCGGCTCGACCTGGATCGATACGTCGTGCTCGAACTTGGCGCCGTCGGTGACGTGCAGGTCGACGTAGGCCAGCGGGTCCCAGCGCTGGACCAGCTTGAGCATGGCCTGCATTTCCGGTGCGTCGGCTTTCAGGTAATCGCGGTTGAGGTTGTAGTTCTGCGCGGTCACGCGCCAGCCCATTTCCTCCGGACCGCGCTGGTTGGGGCGGTTCCAGGCGCCGAAGCGCTCGTGGCCGTCGATGTTGAACACCGGCACGAACAGCAGCACCTGCCTGGCCAGCGCGCCCTTGGCCGCTTCGCCGTCGAGCGCCTGGCGCAGGGCCAGGAAGCCGGCGTCCTTGCCGTCGATCTCACCGGCGTGGATGCCGCCCTGGATCAGCAGCACCGGCAGATTCTTGGCCTGCGCCTGTTCGGGCGCGAACGCGCCGCTGCGGGTGACCACCAGCACCTTCATCGGCCGGCCTTCCGGCGTGGTGCCGAAGTCCTCGCAGCGCACCGCGTCGGGATAGCGCTCGGCGAAGCGCGCGCACAGTTCGATCACTTCCTCGTAGCGGCCGGTCTTGAGGAAGCCGCTGCGCTCGGACACGGTGGTTAGCGGCGGCTGCGCGGCCAGCGCCGGCGCGGCGAAACCGCTGGCCAGGCACAGGGCGGCGAGGGCGGAGGGCAGGCAGGCGCGGAACTCGGGTTGGCGGGTCATTGCGTATTCCGGAAGAAAGCGCGGCGTGGGCCGCTGACGCGGCGGCGCGATGTCGGGTGGGAGGCGCTCGCGGCGAGCGCCGGCTGAATGTGCGGCCGGCTAAATGTAAGGGATCGCGCCGGCCTGCGCCTGTGCGCGAAACGGCCTGCTGTCGAGAGATGACAGCAGTCATGCCGCGCGGCCCGCGCGCGCGGCCGGCATCGCCTAGACTCCGCATCCTGCGCACGCCGCATCCCGCGCGTGCGCCGCCGCCAGGAGCCGCCATGTACACGCTGTACTACTCGCCCGGAACCGCCAGCTTCGTCGTCCACTGGTTGCTGATCGAACTGGACCTGGCGCACGAGCTGCGCACGGTCGACATGGACGGGCGCGAACACAAGGGCGCCGGCTACCTCGCGCTGAACCCCAACGGCGTGGTGCCGACCCTGCTGGTCGACGGCCAGCCGCGCTACGAGGCCGCGGCGTTGGCGATGCTGCTGGCCGACCGCCACGGCGACGGCGCGTTCGCGCCGGCGCCCGCGGACCCGCAGCGCGCCGAGTACCTGCAGTGGATGTTCAACCTCACCGCCACCGTGCAGGCGCCGCTGCGGCTGTGGTGGTATCCGGGCGACCTGCAGTGCGACGACGACGCGGTGCGCCGCGGCGCCCAGGCCCGCTTCGAGGCCGCCTGCGAACGCCTGGACGCACACTTGCGCGAGCGCGGGCCGTACCTGCTCGGCGAGCGCTTGAGCGCGGCCGACTTCTACCTGACCATGCTGATGCGCTGGAGCCGCAACCTGCCGCGGCCGGCGCACGACTGGCCGCACCTGGGCGCGCTGGCGCGGCGGATGAAGGCGCGGCCGAGCTTCGCCGAGCTGTACCGGCGCGAAGGCCTGGAAGAGTGGGCCTGAGCCCGATCCAAGACCCCCGCAAGGAGCGCGACTGCAGGGCTCGTCCCGGTGTCCCGTTTCGCCGCCGCGCCGCATGGTGCGCGGCGCTGGCGTTGAGTTCGGCCGCTGCCGCGGCGATGGCGGCAGCGGCGCCGGCCGCGCCTGCTGTCGCGGCTGCGCCGGCCGCCCCCGCCAAGGCCGCCGCGCTGCCCGCCGCGGTCGCCGGCGTCTCCGCGGCCGAGTGGACGGTGCGCTGGTGGCGTTGGGCGAACAACGCCTTCCCCGGCGGCCTGGCGCCGTACCGCGACCGCGACGGCCGGCTGTGCGCGACGGGCCAGGACGAAGACGGCCCGGTCTGGTTCCTGGCCGGCACCGACGGCAGTTTTACCGCCCAGCGCCGCTGCCGGGTCCCGGCCGGCGCGCACTTGCTGGTCCCGGTCATCAACATGTATTTCCACGCGCCCACCGCCGGCCCCAATGCGATGGACTGCGCCGAGGTCAAGCGGGCGGCGGCGGTCAACAACGACTACCTGGCCAGCGCGGTGGTGCTGCTCGACGGCAAGCCGCTGGCGCGGCCGCTGCGGCTGGCCTCGCGCTGTTTCGATCCGCAGGCCGCGCGCGCGCACGCCGGCCCGGACCGCGGCGGCCGCTACCGCGCCGCCGCCGACGGCTACTGGCTGCTGCTGCCGCCGCTGGCGCCGGGGCCGCACCGGCTCAGCGTCGGCGCCAATTACGGCAATCCGTACGATTCCGAGTACGGCCGCATGCAGCAGAACTTCGAGTACCAGCTGCAGGTCGGCGACCCGGCGATCTGAACGGTCGTTCGGCCGCGCGCCGGCCGGGCGCGCGCAGCCGCGGGGCAGGGCCCGGCGCCCGCCGGCGCGGCCCTGGCGACTGCGCCGGCCAAGCCGGCGGCGCGGACGATGGGGTAGTCTGTGGCGCTGGACCGCCCGGCGCATGCGCCGGGCCCCGCGAAGGACGCGCGATTCGACCGACGACCAGGACCGCCGCATGACCCAAGCCGCCACCGCCCCCGCCGATTCGCAGGGCAAGATGCCCCGCCAGATCGCCTTCATCATCGGCAACGAGGCGGCCGAGCGCTTCAGCTTCTACGGCATGCGCAACATCCTGACCGCGTTCCTGGTCGGGACCCTGCTGATGGCCTCCACCGGCGACCTCGCCGAGCGCGAGCGCATGGCCAAGGACGTGTTCCACACGTTCATGATCGGCACCTACTTCTTCCCGCTGCTCGGCGGCTGGCTGGCCGACCGCTACTTCGGCAAGTACAACACCGTCATCTGGTTCTCGCTGGTCTACTGCGCCGGCCACGCCTGCCTGGCGCTGTTCGAACACAACCAGACCGGCTTCTACACCGGCCTGTTCCTGATCGCCTTCGGCGCCGGCGGCATCAAACCGCTGGTGGTGTCGTTCTGCGGCGACCAGTTCGACCAGAGCAACAAGCACAAGGCCAAGCTGGTGTTCGACGCGTTCTACTGGACGATCAACTTCGGCTCGCTGTTCGCGTCCCTGCTGATGCCGATCTTCCTGCGCGAATACGGCCCCTCGGTGGCGTTCGGCATCCCCGGCGCGCTGATGTTCCTGGCCACCTTCATCTTCTGGCTCGGCCGCAAGCGCTACGTGATGGTGCCGCCGACCCGCAACGCGCCGGACCCGGATTCGTTCTTCAACGTCGCCCGCACCGCGTTGCGCGCCAAGGCGCCGGGGCAGGGCAACCCGGGCGTGGCGGTGGCCGCGGTCGGCGTGGCCCTGGCCGCCGGCGCGCTGGCGCTGATCCCGAGCCTGGGCTTCGTCAAGAGCGCGTGCATGGCGCTGGGCCTACTGATCGGCTTCGGCGGCTACGGCATCTCGCTGCAGCTCGAACGCGCGCGCGGCATCCACCCCGACGCGGCCGTGGACGGCGTGCGCGCGGTGCTGCGGATCCTGATCGTGTTCGCCTTCGTCACCCCGTTCTGGTCGCTGTTCGACCAGAAGGCCTCGACTTGGGTGCTGCAGGGCCAGCGCATGGTGGTGCCGACCGAGCTGTGGTGGTGGCCGAGCTGGCTGATCTCCGGCGAGGGCGGGGCCAAGGCCGCGGCCTCGCAGATGCAGGCGATCAACCCGCTGCTGGTGATGCTGCTGATCCCGTTCAACAACCTGGTCCTGTACCCGGCGCTGCGCCGGATCGGGATCAACCCCACGCCGCTGCGGCGGATGGGCTTCGGCATCGCGGTCTCGGGCCTGTCGTGGATCGTCGCGGCGGTGCTGCAGTTGTATATGGACGCCGGCCACCCCATGTCGCTGGCATGGCAGATCCTTCCCTACATCCTGCTGACCTTCGGCGAAGTGCTGGTCTCGGCGACCGCGCTGGAGTTCGCCTACAGCCAGTCGCCGCAGTCGATGAAGGGCGTGATCATGGCGCTGTGGTACCTCACCAGCACCTTCGGCAACCTGTGGGTGATGCTGACCAACGCCGCGGTGCGCAACGAGGCGGTGACCTCGCACATCGCCGCCACCGGCCTGAGCGAGAACGCGTTCCTGATGTTCTTCTTCGCCGGCTTCGCGTTCGTGGCGGCGGCGGCCTTCGGCCTGTACGCGCGGCGCTACCCGATGCAGGACCACTACCGCACCGCCTAGCGGCCATGGTTGAACGTCTTCCCGAGCCTTTCCGATCCGCGAGCCCGACCCGACCATGATCACTTTCGTCCTGATCGCCGTGACCGTGCTGGTGTCGTGGCAAGCGTTCGAGAAGCGCCGCCTGTACGAGCGGCTGGTGCTGTGGCCGCCGGGGGTCGAGCGCTTTCGCCAGTACGACCGGCTGCTGACCCACGGCTTCGTGCATGCCGACTGGATGCACCTGCTGTTCAACATGATCACCCTGTACTTCTTCGGCCGCGCGGTCGAAGGGGTGTTCTCGCAGCTGGTCGGGCCGGGGATGTTCGCGCTGTTCTACCTCTCGGCGATCGTGGTCGCGATCCTGCCGAGCTACCTGCGCCATCGCAAGGACGCCGGCTACGTCAGCCTGGGCGCGTCCGGCGCGGTGTCGGCGGTGCTGTTCGCGTTCGTGCTGGTGGACCCGTGGAACTGGATCATCGTGTTCGTGATACCGGTACCGGCGGTGGTCTACGCCATCGCCTACGTCGGTTATTCGTACTGGATGGACAAGCGCGGCGGCGACAACATCAACCACAACGCGCATCTCTCCGGGGCGATCTACGGCCTGTTGTTCATGCTGCTGATGAAGCCGGCGCTGTTCTGGTTCTTCCTGGAGCGCCTGGCCAGCCCGCGCGGGCCGGGGTTCATGGGCTGAGGCCGCACGCCGGCGGATCGATGCGCTTGGGTGGCAGGGGCTTCGGCCCCGGCGCTGTTCGCTCAAGTCGCAGCGGTCCGGCACGAAAGCATCGGCGCTGAAGCCCCTCCCGCAAAGGCGGGGCGATGGCGGCGCCAAAAACAACGGGCCCGAAGGCCTCCCGCAGCGGCGGGACGGACTTCGGGCCCGAGTTTTTTGCGTCGCGTCGCGGCGCGGCGAGGGCTCACGCCGCCAGCGGGTTCTCCAGTTCCAGCTCGCCTTCGCCGTAGGCCGCGGCCAGCCCGGCCTGGATCTGCGCGTCGAGGTCGCGCAGCTCGGCATCGTCGCCTTCGCCGTTGCGGGCGAGGTCGAACAGGCGGGTGATGACGGCGTTGCTGTGCGCGTCGTCGCTGTAGCGGTCGATCTGGCGAGCCATTGGAATTCCCCTTCGTCGTAACTGTGGACTTACGCACAGTTCCACGCAGGTTCCATGCCAGGGTTTTCCCCAGCTTGTATGACCGAAAAGTGACGCGAAGCGTCAACACAAGCCGGCCACGATCAGTCGCCTGACGCAGCGCGGCGCAGTCTCACTTCCGCTCACCCGCCATGAAGGTGGCGCGTGCTAACACGGACGCGTGTTGCCAACAGCACAAGGCTGATGTGGTCACGGGGGCAGCCGCTATCATTCGCGCATTCGCAAACACTCGACGAGGAGTCAAGCATGGCGAGCAAGAAGGCGGGCAAGTCCGCAAGCAAGACGGCCCAGTCGGCGCGCACCCGCGCCGCGGGCAAGAAGACCGCGACCCAGCGCGCGGCCAAGGCCGCCAAGGGCGCGGTCAAGAAAGCGAAGAAGGCCGTGGCTAAGCCGGCGCCGGCGAAGAAAGCGACGAAGAAGACCGCGGCGGCGAAGCCCGTCAGGCAGGTCGCGGCGAAGAAGGCTGCGAAGAAGGCGTCCGCCGCCAAGACCGCGAAGAAGACGACGAAGGTTTCCGCGGCCAAGGCTGCTAAGAAGACGACGAAGGTTTCCGCGGCCAAGGTTGCGAAGAAGACGACGAAGGTTTCCGCGGCCAAGACAGCTAAGAAGACGACGAAGGTTTCCACGGTCAAGGTCGCGAAGAAGGCGGCCGGCAAGAAGGCCGCGAGCAATAAGGCGGTGGCCGGGAAGGTCGTGAAGAAGACGTCCAAGCCGGCTGCCAAGAAGCCGCTGGCGAAGAAGGCCGCGACCAAGAAGGTCGTGGCCCGCACGCCGGTCGCAAAGAAGTCCGCCGGCAAGGTCGCGGCGGCGAAGAAGCCGGTCGCGAAGAAGGTTGCGGCCGCGAAGGCGTCGAGCACGCCGGTCGTGGCCAGGCAGGCCGCGGTCGAGAAGGCTGCGACGAAGCAGCCGGCAGCGGCGCCGAAGAAGGCCGTGCGTGCGGCGCCGGTCGCCGCGGCGCCGGCGAAGCGGCCGCCTGCGGCCGCTGCGGCGAGCAAGCCGGCGCCCCAGCGGTCGCCGGCCAAGCCTGCGGTCGCGACGCCCGCAGCCGCGACGCCCGTAGCGAGCAAGCCGGCCGTAGTCAAGCCGGCCGCCACGAAGCCGGCCGCCACGAAGCCTGCGATTGCCAAGCCTGCGGCTGCCGCGGCCAAGCCCGCGTCCGCTCCGGCTTCTGCATCGGCCAAGCCAGCCCAGCCCGCAGCGTCGAACGCCGACGCCGCGAGCGCGCCCAAGCCGGCCGCCAAGCCCGCGCGAACGAAGCCGGTGCCGGCCGCGCTGACGCAGGACGAGCCGCAGCGTAGCGGCGAACTGTTCGCCGAAGCCGCGGCCACGCCGCCCGCGCCCAAGGCCGAGCGCAAGCCCAAGGCCAAGCCGGCGCCGAAGCCGGCCGCCGAAGCGCCGTCCTCGGTCCCGGCCGGTTCGCTGGTCGCGGCCGGCGCCGCTTCGCAGGGCGCCGCGCCCGCGTTGCAATCCGAGCCGCAACAGCCGGCCGAGCCTGCGGCCGCGCCGAGCGCGGTGGCTCAAGGTGCGGCGGAAACCGCGCTGGAATCGCAAGCCGCAGCGGACCGCGATGCGGCCCAGGCCGAGGCCGAGGCGACGGTTGCCGGCGCGCAACCGCACGGCGACGCGACGGCCGAATCCGACGAGTCCAACGCCGAGCCGACTGCGCACATCACCCCCGAACAGGCGCTGGAAAACACCCGCCGCCTGCTCCAGGCCAAGCAGGAGGCCGCGCGCGAGCCGCAGCCGTGGCAGCAGCTCGACCAGGGCCACGGCCAGGTGCCCGCGCCGGGCCCGCAGTCCGAGAGCGCCGCGCACAAGGCCGGCGAACTGCACGCGGCCGAGAGCCGGATGGACGCGATCCAGGGCGCGATCGGCAGCCAGGACCGCCATAACCAGGGCAAGCGCGACAACCGCTGAGCCCCGCCGCCGGCGTCGCCGCACCGGCGACGCCGGATTTCGTCGGTATCGGATCGCTTCGATGCCGGCCGCGGCGCGCCCAGGCGGCGCGCCGCGGCGGCGGCGGCGCGATCCGCCGCCCCCGACCCGCACAGGACCCGACCATGCCAGTCCCCGTGAACCACGACCCCGCGCAGCAGCGCTTCACCGCCGTCGTCGACGGCGTGGAGGCGGTACTGGACTACCAGCTGCGCGGCGACCAGCTCGTCATCGCCCACACCGGCGTGCCCGACGCCATCGGCGGCCGCGGCATCGCCAGCGACCTGGTCCGGGCCGCGTTCGACTACGCGCGCCAGGCCGGCTACAAGGTGCGCCCGGCGTGCTCCTACGCCGCGGCCTGGGCCGAGCGGCATCCGGAGTATTCGCAGCTGCTGGCCTGAGTCGGCCGCGCATCCGGCCTGAGCCGGCCGCGCATCGAGGCTGAACCCCCGCAAGCCCGCTTGGGCGCTGCGGTTGTGGGAGGGGCTTCGGCCCCGACGCTTTCCGCTCGGATTCTGGCGACCCGGCACAAAAGCGTCGGGGCTGAAGCCCTCCCACAAGAGCCGTCCTCCTGCGGCGGCTCGGAAGCCGCCGGGCCGTGAGAAGGCCCGAACCTGAGCCATCCGCGCCCCATCGGCGCCGCCGCACTCGCCTTCGCCGCGCGACTGTGCCAGCCTACGCGCCCCCCACGCCTTCCGCAGGCCGGTTTTCCGGCATGCTTCGCCCATGCGCCTGAACAAACACATCAGCGACACCGGTTTCTGCTCCCGCCGCGAGGCCGACCGCCTCATCGCCGAGGGCCGGGTCACCGTCAACGGCGTGCGCGGCCGGGTCGGCAGCGAAGTGGGCGAGGGCGACGAGGTCCGCATCGACGGCGACGTCCTGCGCGTGCGCGTCGCCGCGAAGGGCAAGCGCCAGCACGTCTACATCGCGCTCAACAAGCCGGTCGGCGTGGTTTGCACCACCGAGTCCGGGGTCAAGGACAACATCGTCGACTTCGTCGGCCACGAGCGCCGGATCTTCCCGATCGGCCGCCTCGACAAGGATTCCGAAGGCCTGATCCTGCTGACCAGCAACGGCGACATCGTCAACGAGATCCTGCGCGCCGAGAACAAGCTGGAAAAGGAATACCTGGTCGCGGTCAACCACGAGGTCACCGCGGAATTCCTGCGCGGCATGGGCCGCGGCGTGCCGATCCACGGCCAGACCACGCTGCCGTGCAAGACCGGCAAGCTCGGCCGCTTCGGTTTCCGCATCGTGCTGGTGCAGGGCCTCAACCGGCAGATCCGGCTGATGGCCGCGCACTTCGGTTTCCGGGTCAAGCAGCTACTGCGCGCGCGCATCGGCAACGTCAAGCTGGGCCGGCTCAAGCCGGGCCAATGGCGCAATCTCACCGACGCCGAGCTGCAAGGGCTGTTGCCGCAACGCACGCAGTGGTGAACGCCGGGCAAACGCGCGCGCGGCCGCGCGCCGCAGCCGGCGGCTCCAACGCCGCGGCCTAGATGCCGGCATCACGCCTTGGGCGATAATGTCGCGCGAAACTCCCATGGACGCCCCGAAAAGGATCGCTGCATGAAGCGCGTCACCGCCGCCGTCTGCCTGTTGGCCCTGGCCCTGGCGGCCTGCAAGAAGGAAGCCGACACGCCCGCGACCAGCCAGTCGACCGCGCCGGCGCCGACCGCGGCGTTGCCGCCGCCGGTGGCCGACGCCGCCGATGCGCCGGTCGAGCTCAAGGAAGTGGTCGAGACCACGCCCGGCTACGTGGTCGGCATCACCTACACCACCCAGGCGGCCAAGTACCCGGGCCTGGCGCGCGAGCTCAAGCGTTACGCCGACGGCGCCCGCGCCGAGCTGATCGACGCCGCCAACGGCCGCACCGCCAAGGACAATCCCTCGCCGTACGAGCTGTCGCTGACCTTCGACGACGTGGTCGACACGCCCGAGCTGGTCGCGGTCTCCGCCGACGGCAGCAGCTACACCGGCGGCGCCCACGCCGCGCCGCTGATCGCGCGCTTCGTCTGGCTGCCGCGGCAGAACAAGTTGCTGACCGCGCCGGAACTGATCCCGGACAAGGCCGGCTGGGCCGCGGTCTCGCAGTACGTGCGCGAGCAGCTGCACTCGGCGCTGTCGCAGCGCATCGACGCCGACGACCTGGCCCCGGCGGTGCGCGCCGAGCAGATCGAGACCGGCGGCCGCATGATCGACGACGGCACCGGCGCCGATCCGGCCAACTTCGCCATGTTCGAACCGGTGCGCGGCGCCGACGGCAAGCTCAGCGCGCTCAAGTTCGTGTTCGCGCCCTACGAGGTCGGCCCGTACTCGGACGGCACCCAGACGGTGGAAGTGCCGGCTTCGGTGCTGCTGCCGCATCTGGCCCCGGCCTATCGCGGCTTGTTCCTCGGCGGCGTCTGAGCCGCTGAGGACCGCCTTCGGCCCGAGCCCGTCCTGAGGTGCGCAACGGCCTTCAGGCCCAGGTTTTGCCGAACTGCGGGAGGGCCTTGAGGCCCGACGCCTTCCGCTGCGATAGCAGCGATCTGGAACGAAAGCGTCGGGCCTGAAGGCCCTCGCACCGTTCAGCGAAGCCCCGTACCGGAAGAGCCCCTCACAACCGCCGCAACGCAGCGTTCGTTGCTGGCGACAGGATCGGCATCGCGCGCCGGCGCGGCTTTGCTATCGTCGATCCGCCGTGCGACGCACGCGCGCCGGGCGGGTCGCCGTCCTGGAACGAGCGGGGCGGGCCGATGTCGCCTCATCCCGTCGGCGCAGCACCCGCAGGTCGAGCACCCACCGGGCGTCCCCCGCCCCGAGCACGAGGTCGCCATGTCGCTTGTGTCGTTGCACAAACGGGTCGAAGCACTGTTGCGACAGGCCGACGTGCGCATCGGCGGCGACCGGCCCTGGGACCTGCAGGTCGAGGACGAGTCGTTCTATTCGCGGGTGATCGCGCAGGGCTCGCTCGGCCTGGGCGAGACCTACATGGACGGCGCCTGGCAGGCGCAGTCGCTCGACGGCCTGCTCGAACGGCTGATGCGCGCGCACATCGACGAACAGGTGCACGGCTGGGCGGCGATCCTCGACGGCCTGCGCGCGCACCTGATCAACCTGCAGAGCCACCGCCGCAGCTTCACCGTCGGCGAGCGCCACTACGACCTGGGCAACGACCTGTACCGCGCGATGCTCGGCCAGCGGCTGGTCTACAGCTGCGGTTACTGGCGCGACCGCGACGGCCGCGCGCTGCACGACCTGGATGCGGCCCAGGAGGCCAAGCTGGACCTGGTCTGCCGCAAGCTGCGGCTCAAGCCCGGCATGCGCGTGCTCGACATCGGCTGCGGCTGGGGCGAGGCGCTGAAGTTCGCCGCCGAGCGCTACGGCGTCGCCGGCGTCGGCGTCACCGTCTCGCACGAGCAGGCCGAGTTCGCGCGCGAACTGTGCCGCGGGCTGCCGGTCGAGATCCGCCTGCAGGACTACCGCGAGCTGGACCAGCGCTTCGACCGGATCTTCTCGCTGGGCATGTTCGAGCACGTCGGGGTCAGGAACTACGCCGGCTACTTCGACGTCGCCCGGCGCTGCCTGGACCCCGCCAGCGACGACGGCGGGCTGTTCCTGCTGCACAGCATCGGCGGCAACAAGTCGGTGAGCCACACCGACCCGTGGATCGCCAAGTACATCTTCCCCAACTCGATGCTGCCCTCGGCGCGGCAGATCGCCGAACACGCCGAAGACCGCTTCGTGATCGAGGACTGGCATAACTTCGGCGCCGACTACGACCGGACCCTGCAGGCCTGGCGCGACAACGTCGAGGCCGCCTGGGCGCGGCTGGACGCGCGTTACGACGAACGCTTCCGGCGGATGTGGCGGTTCTACCTGGCCGCGTCGATGGCGACCTTCCGCACCCGGCATGCGCAGCTGTGGCAGCTGGTGCTGTCGCCGAACGGGGTGCCCGGGGGGTACGTCGCGCCGCGATGAGCGGGCGAGCGCGCCGCGACGGGGCGCGGCGCGAATAAGGCAGGTGGCGTCGTGGTTGCGGATTCGCGGTCGCGGCTCGCGCCGCTCCTACAGGGCGCCATCGCGACAACGCGACCTACCTGTAGGAGCGGCGCGAGCCGCGACCGCGCCAACTCGAACGCCGGCGCAACCTCTCGATGCGCCGGCGCCGTTGCGATTACCCCTGCGTTTCCTGCGCCAGCTTGCTGTGGCGGATGCCGTAGCAGAAATACACCAGCAGCCCCAGCGACACCCAGATCAGGAAGATCAGCCAGGTGATCGCCGCCAGCTCGGCCAGCAGCCAGATCGAGAAGGCGATGCCGACGATCGGGATCAGCGGCACCAGCGGGGTGCGGAAGCTGCGCTCCAGGTCCGGCTTGCGCACCCGCAGCACCCACACCGACGCGCAGATGATGATGAAGGCCGAGAGCACGCCGATGTTGACCAGCTTGGCGACCTCGCCGATCGGCAGGAAGCCGGCGACCAGGGCGGTGAACACGCCCAGGGCGACGGTCGGGCGGTGCGGGGTGCCGTACTTGGGATGGATCTTGGCGAACCAGCCCGGCAGCAGGCCGTCGCGCGACAGCGAGAACCAGATGCGCGCCGCGCCGAGCATGAAGGCGAACAGCACGCTGGCGATGCCGATCACGGCCGAGAACGCGATCGCCTTGGCGATCCACGGCAGGCCCAGCGCGGCGAAGGCGTCGGACACCGGCGCGTCGCCGCCGAGGGTGGAGTAGTGGGCGATGCCGGTCAGCACCAGCGACACCGCCAGGTACAGCACCATCGACACGCCCAGCGACAGCAGCACCGCGCGCGGCAGGTCGCGCTGCGGGTTCTTGGATTCCTCGGCCGCGGTGGTCAGGGTGTCGTAGCCGAACACCGCGAAGAACACCACCGCCGCGGCGGTGCCCACGCCCTTCCAGCCGAAGTGGCCGACGCCGTCTTCGCCGACGATGCGCTCGGGAATGAAGGGCACCCAGTTGGCGGTGTTGATGTAGAACACGCCCACGCCGATCACCAGCACCACCGCCAGCACCTTGATCGCCACGATCAGGGTATTGAAGCGCGCGCCCCATTCGGTGCGGAACACCAGCAGCGCCGAGACGGCCAGGGTGACCGCGGCGGCGATGAGGTTGAACACCCGGCCCTCGCCGGTGCCGTAGGCGCCCTGCGCCCACACCGGCAGGTGGATGCCGGCGCCTTCCAACAGCACCTGCACGTAGCCGGACCAGCCGATCGCGACCACCGCCACGATCAACGCGTACTCCAGCAGCAGGTCCCAGCCGATCAGCCACGCCGCCAGCTCGCCCAGGGTGGCGTAGCTGTAGGTGTAGGCGCTGCCGGTGACCGGGATCATGCCGGCGAACTCGGCGTAGCACAGCGCCGCGGCGGCGCTGGCGATGCCGGCGATCAGGAACGCCAGGGCGACCGCCGGGCCGGCGTTGGTGGCGGCCTCGTGGCCGGCGAGCACGAACACGCCGACGCCGATGATGCCGCCGATGCCGATGGCGGTGAGCTGCCAGAGCCCGAGCACGCGGCGGAAGTCCGAGCGCTTGCCCGCCTCCGCCTGCAGTTGTTCCACCGACTTGTGCCGCAGGATCTTGGCGACCAGGCTCATCGAGCGCTCCGATACGAATGACCGCCGAATCATAGCGGCTGGGCGGGCCGGCGGCGGACGCCGGCGCATGGTCGGCCGGCGCGATAGCGTGCGGGCGGAGCTCACAACGCGGCAGGCGGGACGTTATCTAAACTGAGGCGTCCGCCCCGGGCGGCGCCGGCTCCGTCCGCCGCCGCTACGCGGCCGCCCCGACCTTGCGCCGCCAGGAGTGCCCGCATGCCGTACGAGTACCAGAACCACGTCGACCCCAAGAAGATCCAGAAGCTCGCCGACCCCGAACAGGCCCAGGCGGTGTTGCAGACCATCTCGACCCTGGCCGGGATGACCGAGCCGGTCGACGGCGACCAGGTCAACCAGTGGCTGGGGCTGCTCGCCCGCTCGCCGATCGTTGCGCAGAAGGTCAAGAGCAGCCACGACATGATCGAGATCTACCCGGGCGGCAAGCGCGAGCCGGATCGGATCTTCATGACCGTGGACGACGGCAAGGTGACCATCGTCGCGGTCGGCACGGCCAGCCACTGAGGTTGCAGGGGCGTCGGCGCGGGGCGGCGGGCCGGTGGCCGGTCCGCTGCTCCGCGCGACGTTCGCCGCGCCCTGTGCATCAGGCTTCGCTCGCGCTCGCAGGCCCGCGGACGGGCGGGCGAGCAGGGCGGGAGCCTCGCCCGACAGCGCGACGCGCCTGCCAGGGCGACAGGCCGACGGCCCCGGGGCCGACACCGCTTGGCCGCGGCCGCGGCAACTCCTAGGCTGTGCGCTTCCCCGTACCGGCAGGAGGCCGCGCCGCGCATGGCCATCGCAAGCAAGGGCAGCCGCCGCATCGTCGTCGACGGGCAGGCCTACCGCTGGACGCTGCGGCCGCGGCCGACCTACGCGCAGGGCCTGGGCGCGCCGCTGAGTTTTGCGGTGCAGCAGGCCGGGGCCGGCGAAGGCCAGGTCCTGCATGTCGTCGCGGCCGCGGCGCGGCCGGATCGCTGGCTCGGCGAACCCGTGGCGACGATCGCGCCGGCGCAGGTCGCCGCGGCGATCCGGCTCGGCCTGGCGGCCGGCTGGGCGCCGGCGTCGCCGGGATCGGCGTTCGAATTGCGCCTGCCGGCGCAGTGAGGCGGGCCGGGCGAGCCCGCCGCGTGGCCGAGCGGCGCGGCCGGCTGCGCTGGCGGTTCCCTCAAGCGGGCCTCGCGCTCGCGCCCCGTAGCGGCCCCGCCGCCGCGAGCCGCTGTCGCAAGCCGCCGCCGCAACGGCTGTCATCGGCGCCGGGCACGCTGGGCCCACGGCCGCGTCGCCGTGCATCCCGCTTGCGTACGATCTAGGATTCCCCGATGCCGCATTTGAACGTCCCGCGCCGCCCGTTGGCCGCGCTCGCGCTGCTGTTGTTCGCCGCCGCCGCCGGCGCCGCCGCGCCCGAACGGAAGCCGTCCATGCCCCACGCCTCGCCCCCGACCTCCGCCGCGCTCGGCCAGCAGGGCCTGATCGTGATCGCCCACCGCGGCGCCAGCGGCTATCGCCCCGAGCACACCCTGGAGGCCTACCGGCTGGCGATCCGCCAGGGCGCCGACTTCATCGAGCCGGACCTGGTCGCCACCCGCGACGGCGAGCTGGTGGTGCGCCACGAGAACGAAATCTCCGGCACCACCGACGTCGCCGCGCATCCCGAATTCGCCGACCGCAAGACCACCAAGACCATCGACGGCGAGACCCTGACCGGCTGGTTCACCGAGGACTTCACCCTCGCCGAGCTCAAGACCCTGCGCGCGAAGGAGCGCATCCCGCAGGTGCGTCCCGGCAACACCCGCTACGACGGCCAGTTCCCGATCGCGACGCTGAAGGAAGTGATCGCGCTGGCGAAGCAAGAGAGCCGCGACGGCCGGGTCGTCGGCATCTACCCGGAAACCAAGCACCCGACCTGGTTCGCCAGCGAGGGCCGGCACCTGGACGGCAGCCCGATCAGGATCTCGCTCGGCCAGAAACTGGTCGACACGCTGGTCGCCGAGGGCTTCACCGACCCGCACCGCGTCTACATCCAGAGCTTCGAGGTCGGCAACCTGATCGAGCTCAAGCAGCGCATCCTGCCCAAGGCCGGGATCGACCTGCCGCTGGTGCAGCTGTACGGCGACTTCGAGCGCGACACGCCCTACGACATCGTCTACCACCAGCGCACCGGCGCGGACCTGGCGCGGATCTACGGCGGCCTCGCCCAGGCCATCCCCGGCGGCCTGGCCGCGGCCCGCTACGGCGCGCTGACCGAACCGGCGGCGCTGCGGTGGATGCAGGCGAACTACGTCTCCGGCCTGGGCCCGTACAAGGCCAGCCTGATCGAGCGCGCGCCGCTGCCGGCCAAGCGCGACGCCGACGGCGACGGCCACGCGCTGCTGGCCACGCGCAACACCGGCCTGATCCACCCGCTGCTCGCGCGCGCGCTGGCGCTGGGCCTGCAGGTGCATCCCTACACCGTGCGCGCCGAGGAACCGTTCCTGACCCAGACCGCCAACGGCATCGACCAGAGCGCGCTGGGCGAGGCGCTGCAGCTGTACGGCCTGGGCGTGCAGGGCTTCTTCATCGACAACCCCGACATCGGCGTGGCCGCGCGCAAACTGTTCCTGGAACACAGCAAGATCGCCCCGGTCGCGAAGTAAAACGGTCCCCTGTAGGCGCGGCGCGAGCCGCGACCGCGACAAACCAACTACGCCGTAACTTGCGCCGCAGTCGTGTTGTCGCGGTCGCGGCTCGCGCCGCTCCTACAAGGAGCGAACGCGGCTACGCCAGGGCGGCATCGAGCGTTTCGCCGCAATCGGCTTCCAGCTTCAAGGTCGCGATGGCGTCGGCGCGAGTCACGCCGCGGTTGAGCAGCGCCAGCGGCAGCCCGGCCTCGCGCGCGGCGCGGGCGAAGCGGAAGCCGGAATAGACCATCAGCGAAGAGCCGACCACCAGCATCGCGTCGGCCTGGGCCAGCGACTGCTGTGCGGCGGCCACGCGCGCGCGCGGCACGTTCTCACCGAAGAACACCACGTCGGGCTTGAGCAGGCCGCCGCAGGCGGCGCAGGGCGGAATCTGGAAGCGTTCGAACTCCAGTCCTTCCAGGTCGGCGTCGCCGTCGGGCAGGACGGCGGCGTCGAGGTCGCGCCAGTCCGGATTGCGCTGCGCCAGTTCGTCCTGCACCTGCGCGCGCGGCCGGCGCGTACCGCAGTCCAGGCAGACCACTTCGTCGAGCCGGCCGTGCAGATCGACCACGTCCAGGCTGCCGGCGCGGCTGTGCAGCGCGTCGACGTTTTGGGTGACGAGCGCATGCGCGGGCTCGCGCTGCTGCCAGCGCGCCAGCGCGCGGTGGCCGGCGTTGGGCTGGGCGCGGTCGAACGAGGGCCAGCCGACGAAGCTGCGCGCCCAGTAGCGCGACCGCGCGCGGGCATCGCCGGTGAAGGCGCGAAAATCGATCGGCGGCTTGCGCTGCCATGCGCCGCTCTCGTCGCGGTAATGCGGAATGCCCGAACCGGTGCTGATCCCGGCGCCGGTCAGCACGAACACGTGGCGGTGCGGGCGCAGCCAGTCGCGCAGGCGTTGGGCGGCGTCGTCGGTGGCGGGGGCTTGGGCGTTCATGCGAAGGCAGGGCGCGGCGGTGGGCTGGGCAGGAAATGGGTGCGGCCGGCGGCCAATCCAAGCCTGGCCCAGGCCAGGCGCCCGGCGACGCGCTAGAGATCCAGCCGATGAAGCAGCCTGACCGGCCCGAGCTGCGCGCGCTGTTCGGCGCTGAGTTCGGGCGAGTCGTCGTAGAACAGGCTGTTGTAGTCGTCGCCGAGATAAGCCCGGCCCTGGTCCCAGACCACGCACCAGCCCGGCGCCCGGCCCGGCCCGTGGCGGGTGCCGTCGCAGACGCTGCGGCAGCGCAGCGCCAGCGACAGCGTGCGCGCGATCGCCAGCCCCAGTTCGTAGTCGTCGCCGCCGGCCAGGTTGGTCGCGTGCAGGGCGAACGGAAACTCGCTGGCGTTGCGGTGCAGTTCCAGGAACACCGCCCCGGCGCAGTCGTCGTCGAGCGCGCCCCAGCGCAGCCGCGCCTGCGGCGCGTGCGCGGCGAACGCCGCCGCCACGTCCTCGCGTCCGGGTTGCACCGAGAGTCCCACGTAGAACATGCGCGCCCGCTGGCCGATGGGTTCGGGCGCGATGGTACGGGATCGGGGGTGCGCGGCTTGCGAAGCGGCTCGCGCCGGGGGGCGCCGGTGCCGGATCGCGGCCGATAAAAAGGCCGCCCGGATCGCTCCGGGCGGCCTGGCTTCCCGCGGGCGGGGCGCTCGCGGGTCGCCGGGGGGAGGTCCCAGTGAGAGGTTCAGCGGTGCGGCGACGGCGCGCGTCCTGCGGCCGTCGCGCTCACCACACGATGCCGGCGCCGACGGTCACGCCGACGTCGCCCTTGGAGTTGCTGTTGCCGGACAGCTTGTACACGTAACGCCCGTCCTCGCTGATGGTGGAGATGCCGATGGCGAAGCCGCTCTCGCCGCGGAAGCTGCTGGCGGCGATCGCCGCCATGCTCTTGCCGGGCATGTACGACTGCGGCAGGCCGGCCACCGCCATCGCCGAGGCGACCCCGGCGCTGGCCTTGTCGTCGAGCTGGCCGATGTCGCGGCGCAGAGCGTTGCCCCAGTTGTCGGTGTACTGGTTGGAGGTGTTGATCGCGCGGTTCACCCCGTCGTTGAGCTGCTGCACGTTGACCGCGTCGGTGTTGGCGACGCCGGCGCGGACGTTGCGCACGGCCACCGCCGCGCCGCCGTTGTTGAGCGTGACCTGGGTGGTGTTGACGCTGCCGTCGGGATTGCCGTCGTAGCGCACCGTGCCGGTCTGCGAGGCCTTGAGCTGGGCGACGTTGACTGCGTCGTTGTCCTGGCTGCCGGCGGCGACGTTGACGATCTGGCGCTGCTGGTTGGCATTGCCCACCGACACGCTGTTGGCGCGGTCGGCGACCGCGCCCTGGCCCAGCGCGACCGCGCCGGACGCGCTGGCGCTGGCGCTTTCGCCGAGCGCGACGGCGTTGGTCGCGCCGGCGGCGATGCTGGCGTTGGCGCCGAGCGCGGTGCTGCCATCGGCTTCGACCCGCGCATTGCCGCCGACCGCGGTGTCGTTGGCGCCGGCCGCGTAGCTGTCGCCGCCGATCGCGGTGGCGCGGCTGCCGCCGGCGCTGGCGCTGGCGCCGACCGCGACCCCGCGCGACCCGGCCGCGACCGAGGCGTTGCCGCTGCCGTCGATGGCCACGCGCGGATCGGGCGTGGTCGCCGGCGGCAGGTTGTCGATGCGGTTGTTGATCGTGGTCAGGCTGGCGTCGACCGCGGCGAAGGCGGCGCCGATGTCGCCGTAGCCGGCGCCCTGCACGGTGTAGTTCGGCGCGCCGAAGCTGCCGGCGTTGAACAGCGAGCCGCCGCCGAAGATCGCGGCGATGGAGTCGCCCATCGTCTGGATCTGCCCGCCGTTGATCGCCTGCAGGCTGCCGGCGGCGATCTGCCCGGCGGCGAGGTTGTCGAGCACGGTGCCGGTGCCGGCCGGACCGCGCAGGGTGATCGCGGCGTAGTCGGGGTTGCCGGCGCCGTCGTCGTCGTACTGCACCGCGAAGGCGTTGCTGGCGTTCTGGTTGCCGTCGAGCGCGCTCAGCGCGGCGCCGACGTCGTGGTAGGCGGTGCCGCCGATGGAGTAGCTCGGCGCGGTGAAGGTCCCGCCGGCGTTGAACGCCGCGCCGCCGCCGAACAGGCCGGCGACGCCGGTGCCGAGGTCGAACAGCTGCCCGCCGTTGACGGCCTGCAGGCTCGCGGCGGCGATCTGCCCGGCAGCGACGTTGTCGACCACGGTGCCGGTGCCGGCCGGCCCGCGCAGGGTGATCGCGGCGTAGTTTGGATTGCCGGCGCCGTCGTCGTCGTACTGCACCGCGAAGGCGTTGCCGGCGCTCTGGCCGTTGTCGAGCGCGCTCAGCGCGGCGCCGACATTGGTGTAGGTGTTGCCGCCGATGAGGTAGTTCGGCGCGGTGAAGGTGCCGCCGGCGTTGAACGCGGCGCCGCCGCCGAAGATGTTGGCGATGCCGGTGCCGAGGTTGAAGACCTGCCCGCCGTTGATCGCCTGCAGGCTGTTGGCGGCGATCTGCCCGGCGGCGACGTTGTCGACCACGGTGCCGGTGCCGGCCGGCCCGCGCAGGGTGATCGCGGCGTAGTCCGGATTGCCGGCGCCGTCGTCGTCGTACTGGACCGCGAAGGCATTGCCGGCGCTCTGGCCGTTGTCGAGCGCGCTCAGCGCGGCGCCTACATTGGTATAGGTGTTGCCGCCGATGAGGTAGTTCGGTGCGGTGAACGTACCGCCGGCGTTGAACGCAGCGCCGCCGCCGAAGATGTTGGCGATGCCGGTCCCGAGGTTGAAGACCTGTCCGCCGTTGATCGCTTGCAGACTGTTCGCAGCGATCTGCCCCGTGGCGACGTTGCCGAGCGTCGTGCCGGTGCCGGCCGGCCCGCGCAGGGTGATCGCGGCGTAGTTCGGATTGCCGGCGCCGTCGTCGTCGTACTGCACCGCGAACGCGTCCGCGTTCTGCGCCCCGAGGTCGAGCGCCGCCAACGCCGAGCCGACGTTGCCGTAGGCGTTGCCGCCGATCACGTAGTTCGGTGCGGTGAAGGTTCCGCCGGCGTTGAACGTCGCGCCGGCGCCGAACAGGTTGGCGGCGGCCGTGCCGATGCCGAAGACCTGCCCGCCGTTGACCGCCTGCAGGCTGCCCGCGGCGATCTGCCCGGCGGCGAGGTTGCCCAGCACCGTGCCGGTGCCGGCCGGTCCGCGCAGGGTGATCGCGGCGTAGTTGGGGTTGCCGGCGCCGTCGTCGTCGTACTGCACCGCGAACGCGTCCAGCGCCTGGGCGTTGCCGTCCAACGCGGCCAACGCGGCGCCGACGTTGTTGTAGCCGTTGCCGGCGATGAGGTAGTTCGGCGTGGTCACCGTGCCGTCGAGCGCCACCGTGGCGCCGCCGCCGAACCGCTGCGCGTTCGACTGGCTGATCGCGAACGCCTGCGCGCCGTTGATCGCCTGGGTGCTGCCGGCATTGACCGCGCCTGCGCGGACGTTGGCCAGGGTGGTGCCGCCGGCGCCCTGCAAGGTGACGCTCTGCAGGTTCGGCGAGCCGCCGGCATCGTCGTACTTGACCGCGAACGGGTCGCTCGCGGCGGTGGCCAGCGCGCCCTGCAGCTGGGCCAGGTTGACCGCATCGGTGCCGACGCTGCCGGCGGCGACGTTGCTGAGCTTGCGGGTCGCGCCGGCCGCGCCGATCGACACTTCGCCGGACGAGGTCTGCGGCGCGGCCAGGCCGAACGCCGCGTAGCCGGTCTGCGCGCCGACCGCGGTCGAGGAACCCGCGCCCAGCGCCACGCTGTTGGCATGGGTCGAGGTCGCGCCGAAGCCGAGGATGGTCTGACGGTTGGCGTTGCCGAAGCTGTTGTCGCCGATCACCACCGAGTTGCCCAGGCGCGCGGCGTAGTTGGTGTCCGGGCCGCCGGTGAAGCCGGCCGCGGCCGCGCTGATGGTGGGCAACTGGTGGCGGGCGTTGGTGCCCATGACGATGGTGTTGGAGCCGTTGGCGTAGCTGCCGTCGCCGATCAACACCTGGTTGTTCTGGGCGGCGTTGGTGCGCCAGGTGCAGGCCACGCCGATCACCACGCACGAGGCGTTGTTGTTGTTGCCGGTGTAGTTGCTGTCCTGGAACTGGATGTAGCTGTCGGAATGCACCGCGCCGATCAGGGTGAGGTGGTTGGCGGGCTGGTTGCCGTCCAGGTCGACCGCGTTCGGCAACTGGATCAGGTTGAGGATCAGCGACAGGTAGGAGTAGTTGAAATTGGCGCGGTCGATGGTCAGGCAGCCGGTGCCGAGCAGGCCGCAGGACTGGTAGTCGTTGCCGAGCAGCCAGTTCTGCAGGTAGCTGCCCAGGCCGGGCAGGGTGTTGTTGAGCGCGGGCGGCGGCTCGATGATGCTCATCGGCGAGACCATGCCGCTGTCGAAGGCGCTGGCCGAACTCCAGGTGTCGCGGTTGGGGATGCCGTCGAACACCAGCGGCAGCATCGGCGCGGGGCTGGCGAAGGGATCGGCGTCGGCCGCGATGTTGTCGCTGGACTCGGCGACGGCGGTGGCCGCGGGCGGATCGGCCTGGGCGGTCGCCGCGCCTGCGGCCGGATCGTTCGGTTCGGCCGCGACGGCCGGGCGCGCGAGCAGGGCCAGGGCGATGCAGCCGGCGAGCAGCGAGGCGCGCAGCAAGGCGCTGGCGCGGCGCTCGGGGGTCGGGGGGAAGGGACGGGCGTGACGCGGGTGGCGCAGTTGGCGCTGGGTCATGGCAGCCTCCGTCGGAATCGGCGCAAGCCGACCGGCATCGCAGGCGCCAGGCGCACAGCGCGGCCGCCTCGCGGCCGTCGTCGAATTGTCCTGAATCCCCGATGCCGCGGTCGTCCGGGTTCGCTGGCGCGGACGACGCATCGGCGATTGCAGGCTAGGCAGCGCGCGCGGACAAAGCACTCATGCTGCTTCACGCTCGCTCACGTGTGATCACGTTCGCAGTCGCGCGGTGGGTGTGCGTGAGCGAGGGGCGTCCGCCGGGTCCGCCCGCTGTCGCGCGCGCGACCGCGGATGGTCGGGGTTGGCATGAAGCGCGGCGCTGAAGTCTCTGGATCCCCGCCTATGCGGGATGACGGTGGGGAGCGTTGCCGCGTACGCCGCCTGCCGTCATGCCCGCGAAGGCGGGCATCCAGGACGTCATCGAGGCAGGGCGTTGAAGTCTCTGGATCTGCGTTTGCGCGCGGATCGCAAATCGGTAGCACCGCGCCGCCCGCCGAAACAGCGACGGCGGCCGCAGCCGCCGTCGTGCTTATCCGCATCGCGCAAGCCGCAACCCGGCGGCGCGGCTCAGTTGCTCGCGCGCACGATCGTGCACAGGTAGCCCATTCCGCGCACTGCGCGCAGCGGCAGCGGCAACGGGCTCATCACCGCGACCTTCTTGCGCAGGCGGTAGATCAGCATCTCCAGCCGGTGCGGATCGAAGTCGTAGACGTCGTTGGTCAGCGAGCCGATCAGGCTGTCGTGCGAGACCGGGTGGCCGCCGGCGCCGGTGTTGACCAGGCGCAGCAGCACGCTGCGTTCGGGCGCGCTGAGGTCGATGCTGGCGCCGTCGGGCGTGCGCAGGGTCCAGCCGTCCAGGGCCAGTTCCCATTCGGCCTGGCCGCTGCCGGCGCGCGCGGGCAGCGCGCGCATGTGGTGTTGCAGGCTGTGCATGGCGGTCACCACCGTCGCCAGTCCGTCCAGGTCGACCGGCTTGCGGAAACAGGCGTCGGCGATCTCGTGATAGCCGTCGGACGCGCCGTAGCCGGCGTCGGCGTCGAGCACGATGATGCCGATGTCGGAATGCTGGCGAAGGTGCAGGGCGACGTTGCGCGGGTTGTCGTCGGGCAGGTCGCTGGCGATCACCGCGATGTCGCACGGCGCGCTCAGCAGGTTGCGGTACAGCGCGGTGGCGTTGGCGCACTCGACCACGGCGAACTGGCGGGTCAGCAGCGAATGCTGGATCTGTTGGCGCAGGTTCGGGTCGCGCTCGACCACGGCGACCCGGCGGCTGTTGCGGTGGTCGGCGCCGTTGACGCTGGAGCCGGGGTGGACTGCTGAAATGGCGGCCATCCTGATGTCCCCTGTTGATCGAACTTCAAGCTGTTTTCTTAAGTAGAAACAGTGCCGTCGATATCCAATATCAGGTTAATGGGGGTCCATTGGAATCTAATGTGACATAAATCTTTATTCGCCAAAAGTTCTCTAAAAACAGTCAATTAAAGCTCAATATTTAGATCGTGATAACGCATTGAATGTGGTCCTTGTGCGCTCCAACGCAAGAAGGGCGGCGCACCGGACACGGTACGCCGCCCTTCTTGCGCCGGCCCGGCGCAAGGCCGGTCCAGCGGGTTTCGGCGGGTCTGGCGGCGTCTGCCGGGCCGGCGCGAAGCCGGCCCGGGGCGACCGCGGCCGCCGGGATTACTTGGCCGGCTTGGCCGGCGCCGGCGCGGTCAGGCCGCGGCGCTCCAGCAGCGGCTGGATCTGCGGCTCGTGGCCGGCGAAGTCGCGGAACAGCTGCAGCGCGTCCTTGCTGCCGCCGCGCGAGAGCAGGGTGGCGCGGAAGCGGTCGCCGTTCTCGCGGGTCAGGCCGCCGTGCTGCTTGATCCATTCCACGGTGTTGGCATCGAGCACTTCCGACCAGATGTAGGCGTAGTAGCCGGCCGCGTAGCCGCCCATGATGTGGCTGAAGTACGGGGTGCGGTAACGCGGCGGCACCGGCGGGTAGTAGATGCCGTCCTTCTTCAGCGAAGCGGTCTCGAACGCCATCACGTCCTTCGGCGCCGGCACCTGCGACACGTCGCCGATCTGGTGGTAGTTCTGATCCAGCATCGCCGCGCCGAGATACTCGGTGGTGGTGAAGCCCTGGTTGAACTTCGACGCCGCCAGCACCTTGTCGAGCAGTTCCTTCGGCATCGGCTGGCCGTTCTGGTAGTGCTTGGCGTAGTTGGCCAGCACCGACGGCCAGTCGGCCCACATCTCGTTGACCTGCGAGGGAAACTCGACGAAGTCGCGCGGCACGTTGGTGCCGGAGAAGTAGGGGTACTTCACGTCCGAGAACATGCCGTGCAGGGCATGGCCGAACTCATGGAACATGGTGGTGACTTCGTCCCAGGTCAGCAGGGTCGGCTTGCCGGCCGGCGGCTTGGGGATGTTGAGGTGGTTGGCCACGATCGGCAGGGTGCCGAACAGCTCGGACTGCTCCACGTAGGAGTTCATCCACGCGCCGCCGCGCTTGGAATCGCGCGCGTACATGTCGGCGATGAAGATCGCCAGCTGCTTGCCGTTGGCGTCGAACACGTCGTAGACGCTGGTGTCGGGGTGGTACAGCGGCAGGTCGGTGCGCTGCTTGAACTTCAGGCCGTAGAGCTGGCCGGCGGCGTAGAACACGCCGTTCTCGAGCACGTTCTTCATCTCGAAGTAGGGCTTGAGCTCGGCTTCGTCGAAGGCGAACTTTTCCTTGCGCACCTTCTCGGCGTAGAACGCCCAGTCCCACGGCTCGAGCTGGAAGCTCTTCTCGCCCTTGGCGGCCTGTTCCTTGTCGATCATCGCCTGCAGGTCGGCGGCTTCGCGCTTGGCGTTGGCGACCGCGGCCGGGGCGAGCTGGCCGAGCATCTTGTTGACCGCCTCGGGCGACTTGGCGGTCTCGTCTTCCAGCACGTAGGCCGCGTAGTTCGGGTAGCCCATCATCTTGGCGCGTTCGGCGCGCAGGGCCACCACCTTGGAGACGATGGCGGTGTTGTCGTACTGGTTGCCGCGGCTGCCGCGGATCACCGAGGCCTTGTGCAGCTTCTCGCGCAGGGCGCGGTTGGTCAGGTCGGTCTCCGGCGGCTGGCCGGTGGTGTTGAGCAGGGTCAGCAGGTACTTGCCATCGAGCTTGCGCGCCTTGGCCGCTTCGGCGGCGGCGGCGATGCGCTCCTCGGACAGGCCGGCCAGCTCTTCCTTGGTATCGACGACGATCGCCGAATCCTTGACCTCGGCCAGCACGTTCTGGCTGAACTTGGCGTCGAGCTCGGCCAGTTCGGCGTTGATCGCCTTGAGCCTGGTCTTCTGCGTCTCGTCCAGGTTGGCGCCGGCGCGGACGAAGGTGGAGTAGTAGCGCTCGATCAGGCGTACGCCTTCGGCGTCCAGCCCAAGCGATTCGCGCTTGCCGTACAGGTCCTTGAGCCGTGCGAACAGCTTGGCGTTGAGGTGGATCGCGTCGCTGTGCACGGCCAGCTTGGGCGCGTAGGCCTGCTGCAGCTTCTCGCGGGCCGGATTGGTGTCGGTGCCGACGAGATTGAAGAAGGTGTAGATCGTCCGGTTCAGAATCTGGCCCGAGCGCTCCATCGCCAGGATGGTGTTGTCGAAGCTAGCCGGCTCCGGGTTGTCGGCGATCGCCGCCATTTCCTTGAGCTGGTCGGCCATGCCGCGATCGAAGGCCGGCGCGAAGTCGGCGTCCTTGATCTTGTCGAACTGCGGGTAGTGCAGCGGCAACGGGCTGGCTTGGAAGAACGGGTTGGCGCTCGGCTGGGCGTTGGGGGCGGTCTGGGTCACGGCGTTTCCGGTCTTGGCCTGGGCCTGGGCATTGTGGGCCAGGCTGGGAAGGGTGGCGAACAGGGCCACGGCCAGCGCTGCGGCGAGCGGGTGCTTCATGTCTTCAACCTCGTCAAAGGGAACCCCGAAGCCTACCCCATGGGCCCGGGGGCAGCCCATGACGAAAGGCATGGGCCGACGCCGCGGCGGCCCGGGGCGTGCGCGAACCGGCAGATCGCGCATGACCAACCGCCCGGGCCGGCGCCAACCGGCGCGGTTTACACTCCGGGCACTTCACGCCGGGAGCAGTGGAATGAACCAGTCATCGCAAGGCGGCGCGAGCGCGCCGGCCGCGCAGGCGTTCGTGCCGATGATCCACGTCGCCAGCGTGGCGCGCTCGATCGCGTTCTACGAACTGCTCGGCTTCGCCATCGGCAACGTCCACCGCGTCCCGCAGTACGGCGACGAGTTGATCTGGGCCTGGATGCAAAGCCCCGCCGGCGCGCAGATGATGCTGGTGCGCGCCGACGGGCCGGTCGACGACGGCGTCCAGGCGGTGCTGTTCTACGTCTATTGCGACGATGTCGACGGCATGCGCGAACGCGTGCTCGCCGCCGGCTTCGAAGCCGGCCCGATGGGCTATCCGTTCTACCGTCCGCGCGGCGAGTTCCGCTCGCGCGATCCGGACGGTTATGTGCTGATGATCACCCACAGCCAGGACGACTGAGCGCCTGCGCCGGTCCGTCCCGGTTTTCCCGTTTGCTTCCCCGATCTTCCACCGCAACACTCAGCCGAGTCCGTGCCGATGACCCTTGTGCGCCCGCGTAATCCCCGTCCGACCTCCCTCGCCGCGCGCGGCCTGGCCCTGGGCCTGTTGATGAGCCTCAGCGTCACCGCGCTGGCGGCGCAGACCACGCGCTACCTGGCCCTGGTCGACGGCGGCAAGCAGGCCGGCCAGCAGGTGGTGACCCGCGCCGACGACGGCACCACCACGGTCGAGTTCGTGTTCAAGGACAACGGCCGCGGCCCCGAGCTGAAAGAGACCTACACCCTGGCCGAAGACGGCACTTACCGCACTTACGCGGTGACCGGCACCTCGACCTTCGGCGCCAAGGTCGAGGAAAGCTTCCAGCGCGACGGCGACCGCGTGCGCTGGAAGACCAAGTCCGACCAGGGCGAGATGCCGGTGTCCGGCACCGCGCTGTATTCGCCGCTGGGCGGCGCCCCGGCCGGCCTGTCGGTGGCGCTGGGCGCGCTGGCCAAGCGCAGCGACGGCCGCTTGCCGCTGCTGCCGGGCGGCAGCCTGAGCTCGCGCAAGCTCGGCGAGGCCAGCGTCGTGCGCGACGGCAAGCGCCAGACCGTGCAGCTGTTGGCGCTGACCGGCCAGGGCTTCACCCCGAACTTCGTCTGGGCCACGGTCGAAGCGCAGCCGCAGGTGTTCGCGCTGATCTATCCGGGCTTCCTGCAGTTGATCCAGGACGGTTGGCAGGCCAACGCCAGCGACCTGGAAACCCGGCAGAAGGCCGCCGAGGGCGAGTTGCTGGTCGACCTGCGCAAGAAGCTCGGCCACGATTTCGCCGGCGCCACCCTGATCCGCGACGTGCGCGTGTTCGACAGCGAGAAGGCGGCGCTGGGCGCGCCGACCGACGTGCTGGTGCGCGACGGCAAGATCGTCTCGGTCGGCAAGGCCGGCAAGGACGTGCAGGCCGCGCGCATCGTCGACGGCAAGGGCAAGACCCTGCTGCCGGGCCTGTTCGACATGCACGGCCACGTCTCGCGCTGGGACGGCGGGCTCAACATCGCCGCCGGCGTGACCACGGTGCGCGACATGGGCAACGACAATGCGACCTTGCAGCAGATGATCGGCGAGATCCAGGGCGGCACGCTGATGTCGCCGAACGTGGTCCCGGCCGGCTTCATCGAGGGTGAGAGCGACTACTCCGCGCGCAACGGCTTCGTGATCAAGAACCTCGACGAAGCCAAGAAGGCGGTGGACTGGTATTCCGAACACGGCTACCCGCAGATCAAGATCTACAATTCCTTCCCCAAGGCGGTGCTGCGCGACACCGTCGCCTACGCCCACGGCAAGGGCATGCGGGTGAGCGGCCACGTGCCGGCGTTCCTGCGCGCGCAGGACGTGGTCGACCAGGGCTTCGACGAGATCCAGCACATCAACCAGTTGATGCTGAACTTCTTCGTCGACGACAAGACCGACACGCGCACGCTGCAGCGCTTCTACCTCGTCGCCGAAAAGACCGCCGACCTGGACCTGGATTCCAAGCCGGTGCAGGACTTCATCCAGACCCTGGCGACGAAGAAGATCGCGATCGACCCGACCCTGGCCACGTTCGAGTTCCTGCACCAGCGCGAGGGCGAGCTGTCGCCGATCTTCACCGCCGTCGACACCCACCTGCCGCCGGACGTGCAGCGCGGCCGCCGCGCGGCCGAGATGAACATCCCCGACGACGCCACCTGGCAGCGCTACAACAAGTCCTACGACAAGCTGGTCGAGTTCGTCGGCCGCGCCTACAAGGCCGGCGTGCCGCTGCTGGCCGGCACCGACGAAGTTCCCGGCTTCACCCTGCAGCACGAGCTGGCGCTGTACGTGCGCGCCGGCCTGACCCCGGCGCAGGCGCTGCAGGTGGCCACGCGCGACGCGGCCAAGGTCGCGCGGGTCGACGGCGACCGCGGCTCGGTCAGCGCGGGCAAGCGCTCGGACCTGATCCTGGTCGACGGCGATCCGACCCGCGACATCGGCGACATCCGCAAGATCGCGCTGGTGCTGCAGGGGCAGACCGCGTACTTCCCGAGCGAGGTCTACGCCGAGCTGGGGGTGAAGCCGTTCGCGCCGGCGGCGAAGGTGACCGCGGCGAAGTAAGCGCTGCGGGCGCGGGGCGTGCCCGTCGCTTCGGTTGCTCCGCCGCGGCCCGGTCCGGGCTGCGGCGCAGAGCCGGCCGGGCAGACGCGCGGCCGGGCAGGGGGCAAGCGAGATCGAAAGGGATTGCGGCGTTCGCCGGAACTACGGCAAGGGGAGCAGGACGGCGAGTCTGCTGCGCTGCGCTTCTGCGAGCCCCGCGATCCCGGCGGATGCCTGGGGCCCGTCACATTCCAACCTCGTCGTTCCGGCTGATCCCCAGGCCCGTCGCCTCGACCCCGTCATTGCGGCGAACGCCGGAACCCGTCTTGATTTTTCGCCGTCGCTCCTCGTCCCGGCAAACCTATGACCCGGCTGGCTTTTTCGCCGCATCGCCGGTTCGAGCACAGGCTCTTTAATGATTTGGTAACATCCGCCGGCCAATGAGCCGACCACGGCGCGGGCCGATCCGCGTCACGACCGCCAAGGGGCGGTCCGATCGACCTTCGCCGTCCAGCGCTCGCGTCCCATCCCCCGTAGCCAGGGAGCGACGTCGCGGCGGTTTCCCAAGCACTGGCGCCCCACGCGCCGTCCACCGAGAAACCCGTCCATGCCCAAGCACCTTGGTGCTCTCCGCCGCCGTACCCTGCGCAGCCACAAGCTCGCGCTCGCCGTCGGCCTGACTTTCGCTTCCTGCGTCGCCGTCGCCCAGGACGCCGCGCCCGCCGCGGCGCCGGCCGAAGGCGAGGCCAAGACCCTCGACGCGCTGATGGTGACCGCCCAGCGCAAGGTCGAGCGCGCCAAGGACGTCCCGGTCGCGCTGACCACCGTCGACCGCGAGAAGCTGCACGTGCTCGGCTCCGGCGGCGGCGACATCCGCTTCCTGTCCGGCCGGCTGCCCAGCCTCAACATCGAATCCTCGTTCGGCCGCGCCTTCCCGCGCTTCTACATCCGCGGCCTGGGCAACACCGACTTCGACTTGAACGCATCGCAGCCGGTGTCGCTGGTGTACGACGACATCGTGCTCGAGAACCCGCTGCTCAAGGGCTTCCCGGTGTTCGACCTGGAGAACGTCGAACTGCTGCGCGGCCCGCAGGGCACGCTGTTCGGCCGCAACACCCCGGCCGGCGTGGTCAAGTTCGAATCGGCCAAGCCGACCCGCGACCTGACCGGCTACGGCCAGATTTCCTACGGCACCTACGGCACCACCAACTTCGAAGGCGCGATCAGCGGCCCGCTGGGTCAGAACTGGTCCGGCCGCGCCTCGGCCATGTACCAGCGCCGCGACGACTGGGTCGACAACACCCACCCCGGCGCGCCCAACCGCAAGCTGGAAGGCTACGACGAATCCGCGCTGCGCCTGCAGCTGCAGTACGACGGCAGCGACACCTTCCACGCGCTGTTCAACGTGCACGCGCGCCGCCTCAACGGCACCGCGCGCCTGTTCCGCGCGATGCTGTTCAAGAAAGGCACCAACGACCTGTTCGACGGCTTCGACGTCGACAAGGTCGGCATCGACGGGCGCAACTTCCAGAACCTCAAGACCCACGGCGCCAGCGCCAAGCTGAGCTGGGACCTGTCGAACGAACTGACCCTGTACTCGATCACCGGCTACGAGTCGGCCGAATCGCTGAGCCGCGGCGACATCGACGGCGGCGTCGGCGCGGCGTTCCTGCCGGGCGGCAGCACCCCGGCCGGCATTCCGTTCACCGCCGAGTCGGCCGACGGCCTGCCCGACCACCGCCAGTGGACCCAGGAATTCCGCCTGGAATCCAACTACAGCGGCCCGTTCAACTGGCAGGCCGGCCTGTTCTACTTCGACGAAGACATCACCGTCGACAGCCTCAACTACGACACCCTGGCCGGCGGCATCCAGGCCGGCCACGCCCAGCAGAAGCAGCGCAACAAGGCCTGGGCCGCGTTCGGCTCGGTCGAGTACGCGGTCACCGACCGCTTCAAGCTGCGCGGCGGCCTGCGCTACACCCAGGACAAGAAGGACTTCGCTGCCAGCGTGCTGCAGAGCGCGCCGTTCGGCGCGCCGGTGTCGGGCCCGTTCAAGGTCAAGACCGACGTCGACGACGTCAGCTGGGATATCAGCGGCGTGTTCCAGGCCACCGACGAGGTGAACCTGTACGCCCGCGTCGCCAAGGGCTTCCGCGCGCCCAGCATCCAGGGCCGCCTGCTGTTCCAGACCCCGCCGCAGCCTTCGGTGGCCGATGCGGAGAAGGTGATTTCGTACGAGGCCGGCATCAAGGCCGACCTGTTCGACAAGCGCGCGCGCCTGGGCGTGGCGCTGTTCCGCTACAACGTCGACAACCAGCAGATCAACGCAGTCGGCGGCGCGCTGAACCAGACCATCCTGCTCAACGCCGACAAGACCGTCGGCCAGGGCGTGGAGGTCGACCTGGACGCCTATGTCACCGACAACCTGATGGTGACCTTCGGCGCCAGCTACAACGACACCGAGATCAAGGACGCCAACTTGTTCGTCGCCCCGTGCGGCGGCGGCTGCACCGTCACCGATCCGCTGGTGGTGCGCAACGGCCAGACCCTGGCGGCGATCGACGGCAACCCGCTGCCGCAGGCGCCCAAGTGGGTCTACAACCTGACCGCGCGCTACAGCGTGCCGCTGGCCAACGGCAACGAGTTCTACGTGTTCACCGACTGGGCCTACCGCAGCGAAGTGAACTTCTTCCTGTACGAGTCGCGCGAGTTCCGCGGCAAGTCGCTGACCGAAGGCGGCCTGCGCGTGGGCTACATGTGGGACAACGGCCGCTACGACGTGGCCGTGTACGGGCGCAACATCCTCGACGATGTGCGCGCGGTCGGCGGCATCGACTTCAACAACCTGGTCGGTTTCGTCAACGACCCGCGCATCGTCGGCGTGGAGTTCAAGGCGCAGTTCTGATCGCGCCCCGAACTTCGCGAGCGATCGCAGCGAACGGCCCGCTTCGGCGGGCCGTTTTTTTTGGGCACGGGGCTGCTCTTGTAGGAGGGCCTTCAGGCCCGACGCTCTTGTGCCAGATCGCCGCGACCTGCGACAAGAGCATCGGGCCTGAAGGCCCTCCCACAAAAGCACGGCACTGGCCCCTCGGGACCCGACCGCGGTCACCGAAACGAACCGTGACCGCAGTGGCCGTCCGCGCCGCGCGCCGGGCAGAGCCCGCGCCGACGCGCTATCGTTCCGCCATCTCCCCAGCGACCGCGAGCGCCGCCATGACCACCGCCTACGATTTCTCCGCCGTCGACATCGACGGCCGCGACCAGTCGCTCGACCGTTACCGCGGCAAGGTGCTGCTGATCGTCAACGTCGCCTCCAAGTGCGGCTTCACCCCGCAGTACACCGGCCTGGAAAAACTGCAGCGCGACTACCAGAGCCGCGGCTTCGACGTGCTCGGCTTCCCCTGCGACCAGTTCGGCCACCAGGAGCCGGGCGACGAGGCCGAGATCAAGGAGTTCTGCGCGCTGACCTACGACGTGAGCTTCCCGATGTACGCCAAGATCGACGTCAACGGCGACAAGGCGCATCCGCTGTGGAAGTGGCTCAAGGACGAGAAGGGCGGCTTCCTCGGCATCGACGCGATCAAGTGGAACTTCTCCAAGTTCCTGGTCGGCCGCGACGGCCACGTGCTCAAGCGCTACGCGCCGACCGACAAGCCCGAGTCGATCGCCGCCGACGTCGAGAAAGCGCTGGCGGCCTGACGCCACCGGAATTGGCGCCTGCTCCAAGCCGTCATCCCCGCGAACGCGGGGATCCAGAGACTTCAGCGTCATGTCTCGATGAAGCCCAGGGTGCCCGCGTTCGCGGGCATGACGGCGGCCACGCGCGACGCCCGGCGGTTGCGACGCATCATGAAAGGTTGCGCACCTCAAGCCGGCTTCGGCGCCGGCGCCGAAGCCGCGCCCAGGCCCGCCGGCACGCGCTGCCTGCGCGCCTTCAAGCCGAAGCACGGCCGCAACAGCGGCACCCGCCGGACGATCTCGTGCAGTACGAAGCAGCCCGCCACGGTGCCGGTCAGCACGATCGCCGGTTCCGCGACCGGGCCGAACTTCAGCGGCAGGATCCAGTAGGCGATCAGCACGATCAGGCTCTGGTGCAGCACGTACCAGGGATAGACCGCCTCGGTCGCCCACGGCAGCCAGCGCAGCGGCCGGTTCAACAACTGGTGCGACCAACCCAGGATCGCGCACAGCGCGGTCCAGATGTAGACGCTGCGCAAGGTCCAGATCAGGTACTGCACGCCATCGGGCACGTCTTCCGGCAGCAGCGTGATCAGTGCGAGGTAGGCTGCGAACAGCAGCGGCGCCAAGGCCAGCGTGCGCCGGCGCAGCCGGGTCAGTTCGGACCACAGGCCGGCGTCGTTGCCGAGCCAGTAGCCGTAGAGGAACACGGTGAAATAGATCGCGTGGCGATGCCAGTCGTGGATCAGGTCGCCGGTGTCCTGGAAATGCGGCTGCAGCAGGATCGAGAACAGCGCCAACGGCAACGCCGGCAAGGCCAGCAGCGTCCAGCCGCGCAACGAGGCCAGCGCGGCCTGCAGGCGCGAGCCGGCGCGGCTGCGCAGCAGCGGCAGCAGGGCGGTCAGGGCCACGGTGTAGACCCACAGGTAGGCCAGGTACCACAGGTGGTTCCAGGTGAAGCCGTACTGCCAGCCGTCGAACGCGCCTTGCGGCCACGGCCTGAACTGGTAGTAGCGCAGCAGGAAGGCGCCGAAGCCGGGTTCGACCAGGCCGTTGGCGACGCCCTGGGCGTACGGCTGGATCGGCACCACGAACAGGCAGCCGAAGGTCAGCGGCAGCAGCAGGCGCCAGCTGCGCTGCGCCAGGAACCGGCCCGCGCCGGTGCCGCGCAGCAGGAAGTGCACCGACAGGCCGGAGATCAGGAAGATCAGGTCCATGCGCCAGCGGTTGACCAGCAGCATCGGCCACTGCAGGCCCTCGGACAGGTGCGCGCTTTTGAGGTGCCAGCCCCAGTCGGCGACGTAGAGCATGGCGCAGTGGTAGAGGATCAGCAGGCAGAAGGCGAGGGCGCGCAGTGCGTCGATGTCGTAGCGGCGTTGCATGGTCGGTCCGCGCTGGGAGGAGGGGCGAACCTTGCCGGTTCAACCACTTGCGCGGCGCCGCGGGGTGACCGGACGGGGCGCGGCGGGGACGGGACGCGGCCCGCGGGGACGACCGGTTGCCGTCCCGGCCCGCTCGCGGGCGAGAATGCGCGGCATGAACGTCGAAGCTTCCGCGGCCCTCGCCGCCGTCCCGCCCGCCGCCGCCGCCGAACCCGCGCGCGGCGCCTGGGACCGTTACCGACCCTGGCGCCGGCCGGTCGAGATCGCTTTCTGGGTCGCGCTGTTCGCGCTCAACGCCGCCGCCGGCACCCTGACCTCGATCATCGACATCCACCGCTACGGCCTGGACATCCCCGACTGGGCGCCGCTGGTGTGGGAGACCAGCAGTTGCGCGACCGCGCTGGCGCTGGTGCCGGCGCTGGTCTGGTTCACCCGCGAGGTGCCGCTGCAACTCGACGGCTGGCGGCGGACGCTGGCCCTGCACCTGCTCGCCAGCGTGGTCTGGTCGGTCCTGCACGTGGTCGGCATGGTCGCGATCCGGCAGGCGGTCTACGCCAGCGTCGGCGAACGCTACGAACTGGGCGGCTGGGGCATCAACCTGGTCTACGAATACCTCAAGGACGCGCGTTCCTACGGCTACATGGTGCTGTGGATCGAAGGCTACCGGCTGCTGCTGCGGCGCCTGCAGGGCGAAGCCAGCGTGCTGGCGCCGCCCGACGATCTGCCTGAGCCGGCCCAGCCCGAGCGCCCGGAGCGCTTCCTGGTGCGCAAGCTCGGCAAGGAGTTCCTGGTCGCGGCCAACGAAGTGGAATGGCTGCAGGCTTCGTCCAACTACGTCAACCTGCGCGTGCGCGGCCGCGACTATCCGCTGCGCAGCACGATGGCGGCGATCGAGGGCCAGCTCGATCCGGGGCGCTTCGCGCGCGTGCACCGCAGCTACATCGTGAACCTGGATTGCATCGGCGAAATCGAACCGCTGGAGAGCGGCGACGCCCGCATCACCATGCGCGACGGCAGCCAGGTGCCGTGCAGCCGGCGCTATCGCGCGGCGTTGCGGCGCGAGCGGCGGGCGGGGTGAGCGGTGCGCGGCGGGCGAGGCCGCCGCGCCGGCGCTTCATTCGCCGGGCTTGCGCGCGGCGTGCGGCGGCAGCAGCGGCGCCAGTTCGCGCACGAACTGCTCGATCTTTTCCGGCGAGTAGCCGCGGTGTATCTGCACCAGCTTGCCGTCGCGGTCGACCACGAACAGGTTCGGCACGGTGCGCACGCCGTAGTAGCGCGCGGCGCTGCCCGGGTCGCGGATGAAGTCCAGGTCCAGGCCCGGGTTGAGGCGCAGGAACGCGTCGTAGTCGCGCTGGGGCTCGTTGAGGTTGACCGCGATCACCTGCAGATGCTCGCGTCCGACCGAGCGCTGCAGGGTCGAGAGCATCGGCAACTCGCGCCGGCACGGCGCGCACCAGCCGGCCCAGAAGCTGATCACCACCGGCTTGCCGCGATAGTCGCTGACCTTGACCGGGCGGCCGCGGCGGTCGAGCCCGAGGAACTCCGGCGCGGCGTCGCCCAGCGCAGGCGCGGCGGACGCGGAACGGGCCGGCGGCGCCGTCGCGGGCGCCGCGGCGGGCACGGGCGGCTGCGCGAACGCGCCCGCGCCGGCCAGCGCGAGCGCCAGGCCGGCGAGCGCCGTCAGCCGGCGCACGCGTTCACTTCTCGACGAATGCGCGCTCGAACACATACTGCCCCGGCGTGCCGATGCGCGGCGCGGCGACGAAGCCGCGGCGGTCGAGGATCTCGCGGAAGTCGGCGAGCATCTGCGGGCTGCCGCAGATCATCGCGCGGTCGTGTTCGGCGTCCAGCGGCGCCAGGCCAAGCTGCTCCATCATCCGGCCGCTGTCCATCATCTGGGTCAGGCGGCCGCGCTGGTCGCGGCCGGCGAAGGCGAAGTCCTGGCGGGTCACCGCCGGGTAGTACTTGAGCTTGGCCGCGATCTGCTCGCCGAGGAACTCGTGCTGCGGCAGTTCGTTGACGATGTAGTCGCGGTAGGCCAGGTCCTGCGCGCTGCGCACGCCGTGGCAGAGCACGACGTTCTCGAAGCGCTCGTAGGTTTCCGGGTCCTTGATCACCGACAGCCACGGCGCGAAGCCGGTGCCGGTGCCGAGCAGGTACAGGTTGCGGCCCGGATGCAGGTCGTGGATCAGCAAGGTGCCGGTCGGCTTGCGCCCGACCAGCACGCTGTCGCCGGGCTGGATCGACTTCAGCCGCGAGGTCAGCGGGCCGTTGGGCACCTTGATGCTGAAGAACTCGAGCTGCTCCTCCCAGTTGGCGCTGGCGATCGAATACGCGCGCAGCAACGGCTTGACCACGCCGTTCTCGTTCGCCACCTGCAGGCCGATCATCACGAACTGGCCGTTTTCGAAGCGGAAACCGTCGTCGCGGGTGGTGGTGAAGCTGAAGTAGTCGTCGGTCCAGTGACGGACGTCCAGCACCGTCTCGGTGCCAAAGGCGGAGGACATTGCGCGGTGAGGTGTCGAGCGGGGCGGCCATTGTACTCGATTGGATGAGAGCGATTCTTATCTGGGTGCGGGAAAAGCGGGGAAGGGCGCAATCGGTGCGCGCCGGCAGCCCGCCGCGCCCGCGTCGCGCCGGCGAACCGGCCGCTGCCGCCAGCGCCCGCCGCTTTCACTCCCCTTTCCCCAGCAATGTCAACGGGTTCCCCCATCCCCCCCCACATTGCGACAATCCCCGCGCGCCCCGCGGTCGGGGCTAGACGATTGGAAACGATGCAAGACCAGAACGCGCAGTCCGCACAGATCGCCCGCAAGATCGCCCAGCTCATCGCCGGCGAGATCAGCGCCCAAACCTCGCAGGTCCAGGCCGCGGTCGGCCTGCTCGACGAAGGCGCCACGGTTCCGTTCATCGCCCGTTACCGCAAGGAAGTCACCGGCGGCCTCGACGACATCCAACTGCGCGACCTGGAATCGCGCCTGCGCTACCTGCGCGAGCTGGAAGACCGCCGCGCCGCGGTGCTGGAGAGCATCGCCGAGCAGGGCAAGCTCAGCGACGAGCTGCGCGCCGACATCGAGGCCGCCGACAGCAAGGCGCGGCTGGAAGACCTGTACCTGCCGTACAAGCCCAAGCGCCGGACCAAGGCGCAGATCGCGCGCGAGGCCGGGCTGGAGCCGCTGGCCGATGCGCTGCTGGCCGATCCGACGCTCAAGCCCGAGGACTACGCCGCCGGGTTCGTCAGCGAAGAGAAGCAGGTCGCCGACGTCAAGGCCGCGCTCGACGGCGCGCGCGCGATCCTGATGGAGCGCTGGTCCGAAGACGCCAAGCTGGTCGGCGAACTGCGCGGCTGGCTCAGCGAGGTCGGGGTGATCCGCGCGCGCGTGGCCGAGGGCAAGGAGAACGAAGGCGCCAAGTACCGCGACTACTTCGACCATGCCGAATCGCTGGCCAAGATTCCCTCGCATCGTTTGCTGGCGCTGTTCCGCGCGCGCCGCGAAGAGATTTTGTTCCTCGACCTCGACCCGGGCAGCGACGCCGAAGCCGGCCACCAGCAAGGCGAAGGCCGGGTGGCGTTCAACGCCGGCATCCGCGACGAGGGCCGTGCGGGCGACCGCTGGCTGCTCGACTGCTGCCGCCTGACCTGGCGCGCCAAGCTGCACCTGCACCTGCTGCTGGACCTGTTCGGCCAGGCGCGCGAAAAAGCCGAAGCCGAGGCGATCGAAGTGTTCGGCGACAACCTCAAGGACCTGATGCTGGCCGCGCCGGCCGGTCCGCGCGCGGTGCTCGGGCTCGATCCGGGCCTGCGCACCGGGGTCAAGGTCGCGGTGGTCGACGCCACCGGCAAGTTCGTCGCCCACGACACCATCTACCCGCACGAGCCGCGCAAGCAGTGGGACCAGTCGCTGCATACGATGCGCGCGCTGTGCCTCAAGCACGGGGTCGAGCTGATCGCGATCGGCAACGGCACCGCGTCGCGCGAAACCGACAAGCTCGCCGGCGATCTGATCAAGCTGATGGCCGATGCCAAGCTGACCAAGGCCGTGGTCAGCGAAGCCGGCGCGTCGGTGTATTCGGCGTCGGAATTCGCTTCGAAGGAGTTTCCGGATCTGGACGTGAGCATCCGCGGCGCGGTGTCGATCGCGCGGCGCCTGCAGGACCCGCTGGCCGAACTGGTCAAGATCGAGCCCAAGGCGATCGGCGTGGGCCAGTACCAGCACGATGTCGACCAGTACCGGCTGGCGCGCGCGCTGGATGCGCGCGTGGAGGACTGCGTGAACGCGGTCGGCGTGCTGGTCAACACCGCCTCGGCGCCGTTGCTGGCGCGGGTGTCGGGCCTGTCCTCGACCGTGGCCGAGAACATCGTCCGCCACCGCGACGAAAACGGCCCGTTCAAGACCCGCAAGGAACTGCTCAAGGTGCCGCGCCTGGGCGAGAAGACCTTCGAACAGTGCGCCGGCTTCCTGCGCATCGTCGACGGCGACGAGCCGCTGGACGCCTCGGCCGTGCACCCGGAGGCGTATCCGGTGGTCGAGCGCATCGTCAAGCAGTGCGGGCGCGAGGTGAAGCAGTTGCTCGGCGATCCGCAGTTCGTGCGCAGCCTGAAGCCGGAGCCGTACACCGACGAGAAGTTCGGCGTGCCGACCGTGCGCGACATCCTCAAGGAAATGGAAAAGCCCGGCCGCGATCCGCGCCCGGAGTTCAAGGCGGCGAAGTTCGCCGACGGCGTCGAGGACCTCAAGGACCTGCAAGTCGGCATGATCCTGGAAGGCGTGATCAGCAACGTCGCCGCATTCGGCGCGTTCGTCGACATCGGCGTGCACCAGGACGGCCTGATCCACATCTCGGCGTTGTCGGACAAGTACGTCAAGGACCCGCGCGATGTGGTCAAGGCCGGCGACGTGGTCAAGGTGCGGGTGCTGGAAGTGGACATCCCGCGCAAGCGCATCGCCCTGACCCGGCGCCTGGACGACGCGGTGCCGGCGCCGCGCGCGCCCGGCGAACGCGGCGGCGGCGTCGAGCCGCGCAACGACCGCGGCGGCCCGCGCGGCGGCGGGCGTCGCGACCAGCCGCAGCAGCGCGGCGGTTCGTTCGCGCCGCCGGGCAAGGGCAGCGCGCCGCTCGGCGGGGCGTTGGCGGATGCGTTCGCCAGGGCCAAGCAGAAGTCCTGAGCGTCGCGTCGCGTACAAACGAAAAAGCCGCCTGCGGGCGGCTTTTTCGTTGGCGGTCGCGGGAGGTTCGCGGTGGTTGGCTTGTCGCGGTCGCGGCTCGCGCCGCTCCTACAGGGGCTCCATGTAGGAGCGGCGCGAGCCGCGACCGCGAACATCCGACGGCGACGCCCCCGTCCTACCGCGCCGCCACCGCCGTCACTTCGCCTTGGGCGGCTCGATCCGCAGCAACTTGCCCTCGCTCTCGTCGGTCAGCGCATACACCTTGCCGTCGGCCGACACGCGTACGTCGCGGATGCGCCAGCCCAGCGGCTTGAGCAGCCGTTCTTCGTCGACGATCCTGTCGCCGTCCAGGCTCAGCCGGATCAGGCTGCCGTCCGACAGCGCGCCCAGGAACAGGCTGTCGTTCCAGGCCGAGCCGGCGTGCCCGGTGTAGAAGGCCATGCCCGACAGCGCCGGCGATTTCTCCCACACGTGGTACGGCGGTTCCATGCCGGGCTTTTCCTTGCCCTCGGCCTCGGCGATCTTCAATCCGCTGTAGTCGATGCCGTGGGTGACGATCGGCCAGCCGTAGTTCTTGCCGGGCTGCGGCAGGTTGATCTCGTCGCCGCCGCGCGGGCCGTGCTCGGCTTCCCACACGGTGCCGGTGCGCGGGTCCACCGCCAGCGACTGCATGTTGCGGTGGCCGTAGCTCCAGATTTCCGCGCGCGCGTCGCTGCGGCCGACGAAGGGATTGTCGGCCGGCACGCTGCCGTCGAGATTCAGCCGCACCAGCTTGCCCTGCAGCTTGTCCAGCTCCTGCGAGGCCATGCGCTGCTGGCGCTCGCCCTGGGTGATGAACACGTGGCCCTTGCCGTCGAAGGCGATGCGCGAGCCGAAATGATTCGGGCCGACCAGCTTGGGCTGCTGCTGGTAGATCCGCTTCACCTCGCCCAGCGCGTCCGCGCCGAGCGTGGCGGTCGCCACCGCGGTGCCGGCGCTGCCGTCGGGGCCGGGCTCGGCGTAGCTGAGATAGATGCGCTGGCTGCTGGCGAAGTCCGGCGCCAGCACCACGTCGAGCAGGCCGCCCTGGCCCTGCGCCCAGACCTCGGGCACGTTCTTCAGCGGCGCGGAGATCGCGCCGTCGGCGCCCACTCGGCGCAGGCGGCCGGCACGTTCGGTGACCAGGAAACCGCCGTCGGGCAGCAGCGCGACCGCCCAGGGATGCTCCAGGCCGCTGGCGACTTCGGTGACGCGCAGTTCGCCCAGGTCGCTGGGGACGCTGTGGGTCGCCACCTGCTTGGGCGCGGGTTTGGCTGCGGCTGCGGCGGCCGCGGCGTCGTTGCCGCTGTGGCAGGCGGTGAGGCCGAACAGCAGGGCGGCGGCGAGGGCGCCGCGGCGTAGGTATAAAGTCATGCATCGCTCCAGGGCGCTGAGGGCGTGGCCCCGACCATAGCCCGGCGCGCGGGGCGGGACAATTCGACGTGTGTTTGCGCTTGCCTGCGGGCGCAGCGGTCGCACCGGCGCGGCCGCGGCTCGCGCCGCTCCTACAGGGGCTCCCTGCAGGAGCGGCGCGAGCCGCGACCGCGAACCTTCGCCTATGCCGCCATCCGCCTGTGCCCGCACCGCCGCAACGGCCGCGCAAACGGCCGCATGCCTCCGCTCACCGATACCCCGCCGCCTGCAACTCGAACAACTCCGCATAGCGCCCGCCCTGCGCCAGCAACTCATGGTGGGTGCCGCTGGCTTCCAGCCGCCCCTGCGCCAGCACCAGGATGCGGTCGGCCATGCGCACGCTGGAGAAGCGGTGCGAGATCAACACCGCGGTCTTGTCGCGCGAGAGCTCCTTGAAGCGCTGGAACACCTCGAACTCGGCGCGCGCGTCCAGCGCCGCGGTCGGTTCGTCGAGGATCATCACCTGCGCGTCGCGCATGTAGGCGCGCGCGATCGCGATCTTCTGCCACTGGCCGCCGGACAGGTCCACGCCGGTCTTGAAGCGCCGGCCGATCTGCTGGTCGTAGCCCATCGGCAGCGACTGGATCACCTCGTCGGCCATCGAGCGCCGCGCCGCCTCGCGGATGCGCTCGCCGTCGTCCATCGCGTCGATCTGGCCGACGCCGATGTTCTCGCCGGCGGTGAGGTGGTAGCGGACGAAGTCCTGGAAGATCACGCCGATGCTCGCGCGCAGCTGGTCGAGGTCGTACTCGCGCAGGTCGCGGCCGTCGAGCAGGATGCGGCCCTCGTCGGGGTCGTACAGCCGCGCCAGCAGCTTGACCAGGGTGGTCTTGCCGGCGCCGTTCTCGCCGACCAGGGCCAGCACTTCGCCGGCGCGCAACTCGAAGCTCAGCCCGCGCAGCGCCCAGTGCTCGGCGTCGGGATAGCGGAAACCCACGTTGTCGAACACGAAGCCGCTGCGGATCGGCTGCGGCACCGCCGCGGCGTCGGCCGGCGAGGCGATCTCCGGCTCGATCCGGAAGAACGAGAACAGGTCGTCGAGGTACAGCGCCTGCCCGGCGACCTGCGAGAAGCCGACCAACAGCCCTTCGAGCAATTGGCGCAGGCGGCGAAAGCTGCCGGCCAGGAAAGTGAGGTCGCCGATGCTGAAATCGCCCTTGACCGTGCGCCAGGCGATGTAGGCGTAGGCGACGTAGTAACCCAGCGTGCCCAGCCCGGCCAGCACCGTGCCCCACAGCGCGCGGCGGCGAGCGAGGGCGCGGTTGGCGGCGAAGAACTTGTCGGCGAGCTGGCGATAGCGCGCGATCAGGAAGCGGTGGAGGTTGAAGATCTTCACCTCCTTGGCCGTTTCCACGCTGGCGCCCATCTGGCGCACGTATTCGAGCTGGCGCCGTTCCGGGGTCCAGGCGTAGTTGAGCGAATAGCCCAGCGCGTTGAAGTGGGCTTCGCCGACGAAGGCCGGGATCAGCGCCACCGCCAGCAGCGCGATCAGCCAGGGCGCGTAGACCAGCAGGCCGACGGCGAAGCTGATCACGGTGACGGTGTCCTGGACCTGGCCGAACAACTGGCTCATCAGGCTCATCCGCCCCACCGTCTGCCGGCGCGCGCGGTCGAGGCGGTCCTGCAGGTCGGGGTCCTCGAAGTCCTCCAGGTCCAGGGTCGCGGCGTGCTCCATCAGGCGCACGCTGGTGGCGTTGGTGAACAGTTCCGAGAGCAGCTGGTCGCCGTAGCCGATCACCCGCCCGAGCAGGTCGGAGCCGACCGCCAGGCCGAATTCGAGCAGCAGCAACGCGGCCAGGGTGTCGAGCTGGCCGCCGTTCCAGGCCTGGGCCAGCGAATCCACGTGCACGCCGGAGGCGACCAGGCGCACCGCCTCGTCGATGATCAGCTTGCCGACGTACAAGGTCGCGATCGGCACCAGCGCGCGGACCAGGCGCAGGCCGAGGGTGATCAGGGTCAGCGTCGGGCTGGTCGCCCAGATCTGGCGCAGGAACGGCGGCAGGTTGCGCAGCGCGTCGAAGCGCTCGCGCAGGCTGGGCTTGCCGCCGTGGCCGGCGGCGCGGGCCGGGTCGGACGGTGCGGGAGGGGCGGGGTCGGGTCGGCTCATGTCGCGATTCTGCCAAGTCCCGCGGCGCGGCGGCGTCACGGCGCCGTGGCGGCCGGCGGCGATGCGGCGCGCGCCGCCTTCATGCGCGCCGTCGCGGTTTCGAACATTCGGGCTGTGGTTACTGACAGGTCGCGCCCGGCGGGCGCGCGGGTAAGGTAACTGCGCGCTCCGCGCGGAGCGCCCGGCCGCGGCTCGGCCGGTTCGCCACGAAAAGGAGAGTTCGAATGACCTTGAAGCAACTGCCTGCGCCGCTCAAGCGCTGGCGCGCGACCGCCGCGCTGGCGGCGTTCGCCTTCGCGTTCGCGTTCGGCGCGACCGCGGCCTCGCGCGACATCATCGTCTGCGGCGGCGGCGTCTACTGCGATGCCGAAGTGCGCCAGCCGTGCCTGGATTCGGGCAGGAGCGCGGCGTTCTGCGACCGCCTGTGGCGCGGCTGCGTGCTCGATGCCTGCCCGCAGTAAACCCGCAGCGCCGGGGCCGCGCCCGAGGCCGGCCCATACCGCACCGCAACCGTCATCGAAAAGGAGAGTTCGAATGAAATCGTTCGCCATGCTCAAGACCCGCCGCGCCGGCCTCGCCCTGGCCCTGTTCGCCTTCGCGTTCGCCTTCGGCGCGACCGCCGCGCCGCGCGACCTGATCGTCTGCGCCGGCGGCGTGTACTGCTACGACATGCAGCGCGAGTGCGAGCAGGAACACGGCGCCGGCGCGTACTACTGCGAACTGCAGTGGCGTTCCTGCGTGCTCGACGCCTGCCCGCAGTGATGCCGGCGCGGCCCGCTCCGGTCGGGGCGGGCCGCTTCCTGGCTGGATCGACGCGGCTCAGATCTATGAGGCGAGCACGAAGATCGGCAGATACAGCGCCACCAGCATCAGCGCGATCGCCGCCATGCCCGCGAAAACGCCGAACGCGCAGGCCCAGCGGTCGCGCCGCGCGCGTGGCGCGGCGACCCAGACCGCCAGCACCGCCACCGGCAACAGGCACGGCGCCCAGGGGTAAGCCTGCAAGCAGGCGGTCAGCGCCGGCAACTCGGCGCCGAACGAAGCCCAGACCTGGCTGAACTGCGGCACCAGCAGCAGCGAGCCGACGCCGGCGATGGAACTGGCGACCAGCCCGGCCAGCAGCCAGGCCGGGTTGAACGGGGACTGGGCCGGCGCGGAGGTCGGCGATTTCGGCGGCTGATAGCTCATGGGACGTTGTTTTCCGCAGAGGGCTGGGCCCAAATCAGGCGGCCGGGGCCGCCGGCAAGGCCGGACGGGTAGAATAGCCGTCCCCACCGCCAGCCTTACGCCCGCCGTGACCGCACCTTCGTCTTCGACCGCTTCCCGCGGCCCCGTGGTCGTCCGCCAGGACGACCTGATCCAGTCCGTCGCCGATGCCCTGCAGTACATCAGCTACTACCACCCGGTCGACTACATCAAGAACCTCGCCGCCGCCTACGAGCGCGAGGAAAGCGTGGCGGCCAAGGACGCCATCGCCCAGATCCTGATCAACTCGCGCATGTGCGCCGAGGGCCACCGGCCGATCTGCCAGGACACCGGCATCGTCACCGTGTTCCTGGAAATCGGCATGGACGTGCGCTGGGACGGCGCGACCATGGGCGTGGAGGACATGGTCAACGAGGGCGTGCGCCGCGCCTACAACCACCCCGACAACAAGCTGCGCGCGAGTGTGCTGGCCGATCCGGCCGGCAAGCGCGCCAACACCCGCGACAACACGCCGGCGGTCGTCAACGTCAAGGTCGTGCCGGGCAACACCGTCGACGTCATCGTCGCGGCCAAGGGCGGCGGTTCGGAGGCGAAGTCGAAGTTCGCGATGCTCAACCCATCCGATTCCATCGTCGACTGGGTGCTCAAGACCGTGCCGACCATGGGCGCGGGCTGGTGCCCGCCGGGCATGCTCGGCATCGGCATCGGCGGCACCGCCGAGAAGGCGATGCTGCTGGCCAAGGAAGCGCTGATGGAGCCGATCGACATCGTCGAGCTGCAGGCCCGCGGCGCGAGCAATCGCGCCGAGGAACTGCGCCTGGAGTTGTACGAAAAGGTCAACGCGCTCGGCATCGGCGCGCAGGGCCTGGGCGGCCTGACCACGGTGCTCGACATCAAGGTCAAGGACTACCCGACCCACGCCGCCAACCTGCCGGTGGCGATGATCCCGAACTGCGCGGCCACCCGCCACGCGCACTTCACCCTCGACGGCAGCGGCCCGGTGATGCTCGACCCGCCGTCGCTGGAAGACTGGCCGACGCTGACCTACGACGCGTCCAAGGGCCGTCGCGTCGACCTCGACACGGTGACCCCGGACGACGTCGCAAGCTGGAAGCCCGGCGAAGTGCTGTTGCTCAACGGCAAGCTGCTGACCGGCCGCGACGCCGCGCACAAGCGCATGGTCGACATGCTCAACAAGGGCGAAGCGCTGCCGGTCGATTTCAAGGGCCGCTTCATCTATTACGTCGGCCCGGTCGATCCGGTGCGCGACGAAGTGGTCGGCCCGGCCGGCCCGACCACGGCCACGCGCATGGACAAGTTCACCGAACAGGTGCTGGCGCAGACCGGATTGCTCGGCATGGTCGGCAAGGCCGAACGCGGCCCGGCCGGCATCGATGCGATCAAGAAGCATCGCTCGGTGTATCTGATGGCGGTCGGCGGCGCGGCGTACCTGGTGTCGAAGGCGATCAAGGCCTCGCGCGTGGTCGGCTTCGCCGACCTGGGCATGGAAGCGATCTACGAATTCACCGTGCAGGACATGCCGGTGACGGTCGCGGTCGACAGCACCGGCGAATCGGTGCACAAGACCGGGCCGAAGGAGTGGCAGGCGCGGATCGGCAAGATTCCGGTGGTGGTCGAGTAAGTTCGACCGTACCGCGATGCGATTGCCAGACGCCCGGCCTAGGCCGGGTGTCGTCGTTTCGGCGCAAGAAGCCGGTCTCGCAGCAGTTGCCGATTCGCGGTCGCGGCTTGCGCCGCTCCTACAGGTAGGCCATGCAGGAGCGGCGCAAGCCGCGACCGCGCCAATCCAACCACCGCGGACCACCGATTGAAGCGGCGCCTGCGCGACGGCTAAAGCTTCTTCGCCAACTGCGCCAACATCTTCTTCGTCGCCGGCCGGGTCAGGTACTCCTTCGCCAACGTCTCCAACGCCAGCACATTGGTCTCGCTGGTGTCGTCCAGATCGTCCAGCCCGACCAGCAGCTCGGCCTGCATCCGGTAGTACCCATCGCCGACCAACTGCCGGGCGATGTAATCCACCGAGTCGGTGTTGCCGTCGAACAGCACGTCGATGATCGGCACCGCCCATTCCAGCGCGCCCCAGGTCCGCGCCGACTCCAGGCTGATGCTGCGGGTGCGCTCGCCGGTGCCGACCGACAGCACCACCAGATCGCGGCTGTTGTCGACCTTGGCGTCCTTGCGCAGCGCTTCGGCGATCGCGCAGGCGGTGGGATTGTTGGCGACCACGCCGCCGTCGATCAGCGCGCAGTGCCGGCCTTCCACCTTCATCGGGTGCGCCGGGAAATAGGTCGGCGCCGCGGTCGAGGCGCGGCAGACCTCCCACACCGGCAGGTCGCGGTGCTTGGGGTCGAAGCTCTTGAAGATCACCGGCGTGCGCGAGATCGTGTCGTAGCTGGTCACCAGCACCGGCGCCTTGAGCTGGCCCAGCGTGGTCTTGCCGAACACCTTGCGCAGCACCTGTTCGATCCCGGTGCCGTCGTAGCGCGGCGCCGAGAAGCCGTCGCTGACCAGGCGGTTGGCGCGCGACCACAACCGCCCGGCGAGATTGGGAAAGATCGTATGGCGCTGGTCGCGGTACAGCTGCGCCAGCGCGTCGGGGGAGAAGCCGGCCGCCAGCCCGCAGGCCACCAGCGCGCCGGTGGAGCTGCCGGCGAGGAGGTCGAAGCGGTCGAGCAGGCCGTGGCGGCGGCCGCCGGCGCGCTCGCCGGTCTGCGCGGCCTGCGCCTTTCCCGCCTGCGCCAGCGCCTGCTCGACGCCGGCCAGCCAGTGGCAGCTCACCAGACCGCGGATGCCGCCGCCGTCCAGGCAGAGGATGCGCCGCATCTTCATCGGGATCTCCGTCAGGGCGGGGCAGGGTAGCGCGGGCTACCTGCGCGGCAGGGCCGACGGTGTCGCAGTTCCTGTGTTTTGTCCGCGCGGCGGCGATCGTTTCGCCGGCGTCGACGGACGCGCCCCTGTAGCAGCGGCGCGAGCCGCGACCGCGACAATGCAACCACGCCGCAACGTTCGTCGCAGCTGCGTTGTCGCGGTCGCGGCTCGCGCCGCTCCTACAGGGGACTACGGCCGGTTCAGTACCACTCGAGCAACGAGATGCCCAGGCCGATGTAAGTGGCCTTGTGGTTGTAGTCGATCAGGCTCTCGCCATAGCCGTCGAAGACCTGCAGGTGCCCGCGCAGCTGGTTGTGGATCGGGAAGCCCCAGTCGAACTGCAGCGCGCCGTGCGAGCGGTCGCCGCCGCGCAGCGAATGCCGCGCCATCAGCGAGAACTCGTGGCCGCCGCGGCGATGGACCAGGGTCAGGTCGCCGCGACCCATGTAGTCCTCGATGTCGGGATTGTCGTCGTCGTTGCCGTCGGAGATGCGGTACCACGGCCGCAGCGTCAGCGCCCAGTCCTCGCGGTCCAGGCCGATGTTGAACATCACCCGGTTCCAGCTGCGCGAGAGCGGGTCGGCGCGGCCGTTGGACTGGTGGTTCAGGCCGACCGCGAACATGCGCCCCTTCCAGTCGCCGATGCGGTAGTTGTTGCGGAACACCAGCAACACTTCCGGCTCGTAGTTGGTCTCGCGGAACGGACGCGAGTCCTCGGCGTTGTAGACCTGCCAGCGCGAGGACTGGGTGTAGCCCATCCACACGTCGCCGTTGTCGCCGAACAGGTTCTCCACCGCCTTGGTCTTGAAGCTGATCTGGAACTTGGTCTCGACGCTGTCCAGCGACTGCGGCTCGCTCACCGTGTTGCGCGGGTTGGGCGAGTGCGGCCGCGTGTTCGGGTTGTCGTTCCAGAACACCGGCAGCAGGTACACCGGCTTGTAGGCGCGGAAATTGAACAGGCCCAGCTTGGAGTCCTTGGCCAGTTCCCAGCGGCTGTCGAGCAGGCCGCCCTTGCCGGCGTTGGCGATGGCGTCGGCGAGCGGCGCGTCGTGCGCGAACACGCCGCCGGCGGCGGCCTGGCGCGCGCGCTCGACCACGCCGGGCTTGGGCTGGCCGGCGAGTTCGTCGCCGAGTTCGAGATTGCGCTGGATCGCCTTGGCTTCGCGCGCGGCGATGTCGGCGTTGCGCACGTCGCCGCCTTGCCGGCCCAGCGCCGCGTCGTAGCAGGCCAGGCGGTCGGCGTCGACGGTGATCGCCACGCAGGCCTGCGCGGTGGCCGGTTGCGGCGCGGTCTGCGCCGGCGCCAGCAGCGGCGCGGCGGCCAGCGCGGTCGTCAGGAAGGAGCGGGAATAGCGCATGGGGTGGGGCGTCCGGTGAAGAGGCGTTCGAACGCAGGCGCTCGGCCTGCGGAGCAGGAGTCTTGCACTGCCGCGCGAATGCGGTGTGAACCGTTAATGCGGATCGGCGGCGCGGGCCGCGCTCACACGAACCAGGCGATGGCGAACGCGCCGACCATGGCGAAGGCCAGCCCGAGCTTGAACACGGTGCCGACGATGATCCCGACCCAGGTGCCGATGCCGACCTTGGTGGCCTGGTCGAGCTGGCGGGTGTGGATCCACTCGCCGACCAGCGCGCCCACGAACGGGCCGACGAACACCCCGATCAGGCCGAAGAACAAGCCGGCGAACGTGCCGATCACCGAGCCGACGATCGCCAGCTTGCTGGCCCCGACCCGCTTGGCCCCCATCGCGGTGGCGGCGAAGTCGACCACCATCGACAGCACCGTCAGCAGGCCCAGGATCGTCAATGTGATCCAGCCCACTTTTTCGAACTTGGACACCCACGAAGCCAGCAGCATCCCGACGAACACCAGGGGCAGGCCGGGCAGTGCCGGCAGGACCGTCCCGGCGATGCCGACCAGCACCAGAAACGCGGCGAGAATGTAATAAAAGCCATCCAAATTCATGCGTAATCCCTAAGCGGACAGGCGGTCCGAAGTGGTTTGCATTTTGGCCCATGTCGGGGTACGTTGCGGGCGCTGCGTTTGCCAAGGGTCACCGTGAATCGTGGCCCGATGCGGTTGATCCACCGATCCGCTACATCGTTGCACCTCGCTTCCTCCTTGCAACCAGCACGCGCGCGTTCGCGCCAACAACACCACGTATCAAGGAGAGAGTAGCGATGTCCGGTAAAGAGATCGGAACCGTCAAGTGGTTCAACGACGCCAAGGGTTTCGGCTTCATCAGCCGCGAAAACGGCGAAGATGTGTTCGTCCATTTCCGCGCGATCCAGTCCCAGGGCTTCAAGAGCCTGAAGGAAGGCCAGAAGGTCTCGTTCACCGTGGTCCAGGGCCAGAAGGGCCTGCAGGCCGACGCGGTCGAGCCGATGTAAGACGCACCATCGGTGCGATGCTGCGCTGCCGCACGTTCGGCGCGCAACTTAGGGAAACCCGGCTTCGGCCGGGTTTTTCTTTTCGTATACTCTTGATCGCTATCACAAATGCGGATTTCGCGGCCGGCGCTCGCGGCGCTGTTGCCGCGTTCGCGAAGCGGCATCGGCCGCCGCCGACGTCTCTCTCGCCCGTGCTGCGAACGGCCGCCGGCGTGGGTCGTATCGGTCGGTGCGCACCGTAGAGACAAAAGCGCCGGGGACCGTCCTGGTCCCCGGCGGCCGCAGCGGCCGTCCATGGCCGCCAGCACCTTCCCTGTGCCGCTCAATGCGATCCCGGCGACCCGTCCTCGCCCCGCACCGGTATCGCTGCGTGCCCTCGCTTGCACGCCGAGCCTGTCTGCGGGCACGTCGCGGGCCTCGTTTCCCGCGTCGTTCCCGCCGCCTCCTGCGGACTGTGCGCATCCCTGCGTCGGCTCGTGGAAATCCAACGTCCAGTACTGCGCAGTGGGGTTGAGGCCAGGCACAAAAAAAGCGGCCCGCACACGGCGGGCCGCTGGCAGCCTGGATGCGGCGGACGGCATCGGCCGCCGGTCGCGCGTGGCTTGTGGGGACGACTCAGTTCTGGAAGGGGGTGTTCTCGGCGAAGTACTCGTGGTTGTCGGCGTTGTCGAGCGCGTTGGTCGGGTTGCTGGTCGCCAGGCTCTTGGCCGCGGCCTGGCCGTAGGCGTGATCGTCGGTGCCGGCGACGACGGTGAAGTGGCTCATCTCGTGGACCAGGGTGCCGGCCTTGGAGTCGGTGCCGGTCAGCGGCGCGTTCCAGAACGCGTTGCACACGTAGATCTGGTACGGCTGGTTCGCATACACGTAGGCGTAGGCGCTGCTGGTGCAGCCGCAGTTGATGGTGATCTGGCCGTTGTTCTGGTCCAGCGCGGTGTCGATGGCCTGGAAGTGCGAGCGCGCGGTCGAGTAGCGGCTGGAGGTGTAGGCGCCGAACCAGGTGGTGTAGCGCGGGCCGACGGTGCCGCCGTTGAGATAGCCCTTGGCGTTCTCGGCGTAGGCGCGCGCCTGCACCACGGCCTGGCCGGCCGAACTGGTGCGCGCGGTGGTGCAGCCGACGTAGTTGACGCCGTTGACGACCGCGGTCGGGCCGACCGGCTTCTTCGCCGCGGCGACCTTGGCCCCGCCGAGTTGGTCGATGCCGTCCACCCACAGCTGCAGCGGCGCGCTCTGCGCGCTCATCGGCAGGCCGTTGGCCTGCTGCAGCATGACCCGGTCGGAGGTGGAGGCGTGCTGCAGCGGCGCGCGGAAGGTCACCACGTACTGGCCGGTGCGCGAGAGGTCGTAGCCGGCCGAGAGGTCGACGATGCGGCGCACGGTCTCGCCCGGCTGCAGGATCGCGAAGTCCGCCGCGGTCGGCAGGCCGCGCTTGACCATCCGGCCTTCATAGGCGACCGGCGCGCCGTTGTAGCTGATCGAGAACAGCTTGGCGTCGAACTCGTCCGACGGCAGCTGCCACTTGGGCAGGCGTACCGCCTTCTTGCTGGTGTTGGTCACGCTGACCTCGACCGCGCCCAGGAAGTCGTCGGCGTTGCCGGTCACCGCGACCATGCCGATGCGCAGCGGATTGTTCTGCGTCGCCGACGGCGGCGTGGCGACGGCGGCGGCGATCGCGCCGGACAACACGGCGCCCACGGAAACCACATGCACGATGCGAAGTTTCATTGCGACTCTCCCGGTGTTGCGTTGACTTGCGTTGGCTGGGCCCGCGGCGCGGACCGCACGACGCTAGCGCAGGCGCAATCGGGGGCGCACGGCGTTTGGTGCATTAGTTCCGCGGCCAATCGTGATGGCCTTCGTGAACCGGAAACTTCGCGGACGCACAAGAAAAACGGCCCGTGATGCGGGCCGTTTTTCTTCGTTACATTGTTTCATCGCGCGCCGCGCAGGCGCGCGGCTCAGCGGATGTAGGCGCGGCCGTTGGCGACGCGCACGTAGGTGTTCTCGCGGATGCCGTCGAGGTCCTTCTGGGTGACCACCTGGGTGCGGCCGTCGTCCATGCGCACATAGACGTTGTAGCTCGGCGCGCCGACCCGGTTCTGGATCGCGTTGCCGGCGACCGCGCCGGCGACCGCGCCGGCCACGGTGGCGCTGTTCTTGCGGCCCTTGCTGTCGGTGTGGTCGTCGGCGATCTTGCGGCCGGCCACGGCGCCGACCAGGCCGCCGAGCACGGCGCCGGTGGCGCTGGGCGCGGTGCCCTGGGTGCTGATCTGTTCGATCCGGGTGACCACGCCGCAGTCGTAGCAGCGGTTCTGGTCGCCGTAACCGGGCTGCGGCTGCTGCGGATAGTTGTTGTAACCGCCGCCGCCGCCGCCGTAACCGCCACCACCATAGCCCGGCGAAGTCGCGCAACCGGCGAGGGCGAGCGAAGCCGCAGCCGCGACGCCCAACAAACGGATGTTCTTGGTATTCATTCCAGGCTCCTGCGCTTGTGCATGCGATGTGGCGACCGTCGCCACGCGCTTGCCAAGCTATAAGTCGTTGCGTGAACAGGTGTTCAATTTCGGCGCCCCGCGAGCACCGGTTTGAGTGCGCGTTCAGCTTGAAGCGGGGCGGCGGCGCAACGCCGCGCGGACGCACAAGCGAACGGCGCGACCCGCAAGGGCCGCGCCGTTCGTCGCTACCGGTTCAATCGCGGATGCGCGCCCGGCTCAGCCGCGGAAATCCTGATGGCAGGCCTTGCAGGCTTCGCCGATCTGCTCGGCCACCGTGGTCACGCCGGCGCAGCTGACCGGCGGATTGGCCAGCGCGTTGTCGAGCGCGGCGCGCATCTTGGCCGAATGCTGGGAGAAGCGCTGGTCGTCCTTGAGCGAGGGGAAGGCCGGATCGAGGTCGTCGGCCATCGTGCGCAGCGCCTTGATGTGCGGCAGCGTGTCGGTGGCCGCGCAGCGGTTCTGCTTGACCTTGCCGCTGAGCTCGCCCAGGTGCCAGGCCTGCACGTGCATGACGCTGTCGGGGAAATGGTCCTTGCGCTGGTCGAGCGCGCGCATCGCCATGACCGTGGCGATGACGCCGCCGACCAGGCCGATCAGGAACAGGAACAGATACTTCGAACCATTGCCTTTGCGCTTCGGCGCGGCGGCGGTGGGCTGGGTGTCGCTCATTGCCTGGCCTCCATCCAAGATCGCGGCACGATAGCACGCGCGGATGTGAGCTTCCGATCACACGGGCGCGCGGCGCTGCGCGCCCGCGGCGGCCGGCGTCGGCGCAGGCCTGCGGGCGGGCGGGGCGCCGGCGCGCGCGGCGCGAAGCGGCGCCAGCGGCCGCGCCGATGGCTCGCTGCTTTCCGCCGCCGCGGCGGGCGCGCGTGGCCGCGGCCTTTACAATGGCGCGATGAACGCCATCGCTTCCGAATCCGCCGCCGACACCCTCTGGCAAGAACGCTTCTCCGGCATCGACCGCCTCTACGGCCAGGGCGCCGTCGCCCGCTTCCGCCAGTGCCGGGTGGCCGTGGTCGGCATGGGCGGGGTCGGCTCGTGGGCGGTGGAGGCGCTGGCGCGCACCGGCATCGGCCACCTGACCCTGATCGACGCCGACGACCTGTGCGTGTCCAACACCAATCGCCAGTTGCCGGCGCTGGCCGGCCAGTACGGCCGGGCCAAGGTCGAGGCGATGGCCGAGCGCTGCCGCGCGATCAATCCCGGGATCGAGGTCGATGCGGTGCAGAGTTTCCTGACCCCGTCCAACCTGTCGGAACTGCTCGACCGCGGCTTCGACCTTGTGCTGGACGCCTGCGACAGCTTCCGCAGCAAGGTCGAGCTGATCGCCTGGTGCCGGCGGCGCAAGCTGCCGGTGATCGCGGTCGGCTCGGCCGGCGGCCGCACCGACCCGACCCTGATCCGAGTGCGCGACCTCTCGCGCACCGAGCACGACGCGATGCTGGCGCTGATCCGCAAGAAGCTGCGCAGCGAGTTCAACTTCCCCAAGAACGCCAGCCGCTACTTCGGCGTGTCGGCGATCTATTCGCTGGAGAACGTCAAGTACCCGCAGCCCGACGGCACGGTGTGCGGGCTGCGGCCCAAGCTCGACGGCGATGCCGCGCTCAAGCTCGACTGCGGCGCGGGGCTGGGCGCGGCGACGCACATCACCGGGGTGTTCGCGTTCGCGGCGGTGGGGCGGGCGCTGGAGATCCTGTTGAAGCCGAAGGCGCAGGCGGCCTGATTCCTGCTCGATTCCGGCTCGATTCGCGGCGAGCGGAGCGCAAGGCGTCGGGACTGAAGTCCCTGCCACAAGAGCTTGGGCCTGTCGCTCGCTCTTGTGGCAGGGACCTCAGTCCCGATGCTTTTCTTTGAGCGCTTACGAATCCAGCCCGAACAACCGCCGCGCATTGTCCGACGTCGCCCGCGCAATCTCGTCGGCCGGCACCGCGCGCAGTTGCGCGATGGTGTCGCAAATCCCCGCCAGCCGCGCCGGCTCGTTGCGCTGCCCGCGGATGTCCGCATCGGGCTGGTCCGGCGCGTCGGTCTCCAGCAGCAGGAATTCCAGCGGCATCGTCGCGGCGATCCGCCGCAGCCGCTGCGCGCGTTCGTAGGTGACCGGGCCGCCGAGCCCGAGCAGGAAGCCGAGCTTCCACAACTGCTGCGCCTGCTCCTGGCTGCCCGAATAGCTGTGCACTACGCCGCGCAGCCCGCCGACCCGGCGGATCGCGGCGAGGGTGGCGTCGACCGCGTGGCGCGCATGCACGATCACCGGCAGGTCGAACTCGCGCGCGAGTTCCAGTTGGCCGTCGAAGTACCGCGACTGCGTTTCGCGGTCGAGCCCTTCGATGTAGTAGTCCAGCCCGCATTCGCCGACCGCGCACGGGCGCTCGCGCTGCAGCCATTCGCCCAGCAGCGGCAGGTGCTCGGGGCGGTGCGAGTCCAGGAACATCGGATGCAGGCCGTAGGCCGGATGCAGCCCCGGCGCGGCCGCGCAGACTTCGCGCAGCTTCGGCCAGCCGGCCGCGTCGATCGCCGGCACCACCTGCGCGTCCACGCCGGCGGCGCGGGCGCGCGCGACCACCTCGGCGCGGTCCGGATCGAATTCGGGCGCGTCGAGGTGGCAGTGGCTGTCGATCAGCACCGCGGCGCTCAGCGCGGCGCCGGCGGCGGCTCGATGCGGCCGGCCTGCGGCTGCTTGCGGTTCTTCCAGTTGGCCAGCAGCAGGGTGCCCAGGCCGAGCAGGAGTTCGTCGACGAAGGGGATGAAGTCGGGAACGACCAGGTCGACCGCGAACAGCGTCGCGGTCAGCACGAACAGCCGCGGATAGCTCAGGCGGCCGAGGAAACCCATCAGGGGAGCGAGCAGCGGATTGGCCATGGCGGTGAACGGGTTGTGATGCAGTTGGCAAACACGCTAGCACGTGCCGGCGGAAGGGTTCATACGGGGGACAGATTGGCGCTAAAAAGACTCGATTCAATAGGCACCGGTTCAGCTTTCCGGTGGTGGAATGACCCAGCCCAACGCGATCTTTACATTCGGTAAGGATCGTACCGACGACCACCGCGGTTCCCCCGCTGCAGGAGGCTCCAAATGAACAAGAACATGATTGCTGTCGCTATCGCGTCGCTGCTGGTCGGCGGCGTGGCGGTCGCGGCTTTCCAGAGCTTCCGCGGGCCCGCCGCCGCTCCTGTCGCGGCGCTGACCCCGGCCCCCGCGCCGGGCCAGGAGATGCCGAACGCCGTCAACGGCGCGACCCCGGCCGGCGACCTCGCCGCCAGCGGCGCGATCAACACCCAGCCGCAGGTCGATTACGCCGACGTAGTCAACGTCAAGCCGATCAACCAGAAGGAAAAGCTGTACGCGACCGTGATCGGCACCGATCCGGTGCGCGAGACCAACACCGTCTCGACCCCGCGCGAAGTATGCGAGGACGTAGTGGTGCAAGAACGTCTGCCCGAGCGCGACGGCAACGTCGGCGGCACCGTGGTCGGCGCGGTGGTCGGCGGCCTGCTCGGCAACCAGGTCGGCAAGGGCAACGGCCGCAAGGCCGCGACCGCTGCGGGCGCGGTGGCCGGCGGCTTCATCGGCAACCGCGTCGACCGCAACCATGTCGGCGGCCGCGTGGTCAACCGCACCGAGCGCCAGTGCCACACCGTGTCCGACACCTCGCAGGCGAGCAAGGTCGTCGCCTACAACGTGACCTACCGCAATCCCGACGGCACCACCGGCACCATGCGCACCGAATCCAAGCCGGGCAGCCGCATTTCGCTGGGCTCGGAGAACAAGGTGGTCGGCTACAACGTGACCTATCGCTACCAGGGCCAGGAGCAGACCGTCCGCATGGACGAGCGCCCGACCCAGCGCCTGCCGGTGGTCAACGGTCAGGTCGTGACCCAGACCGCCGCGCTGGCGGCGCCGGGCCGCGGCTGAGCGAAGCCCGCGCAAGACGCGGCAGCCAACGCGCAAATACGGGGCCGGCTCGACCGGCCTCGTTTTTTTTTGCGCCAAGGGCCTCGAGAAAGAATGAATTTTCTGCGCGGCAGGGCGCCGCGGTATGCGTTTCGGCACCGCGGCGCGGTCCGCGCCAGGGCGTCGGCGCGATTTCGCGGCGGCTCGCGAGTGTGGCGAAAACCCCTTGAAAACAGCGTCGCCGCGCGTCGGCGCGGAGTGCGCCGGCGCGCGCGGAAACCGCTTACGTGCGCCGGCGCATGCGCGTCGCGCCCGGCCATTCGCCAGCCCTGGCCTTACCCCGGCTTCGCCCGACCATTACAATGGCCGTCTTTCTGCCCAAAACAGGTCTCCGGCGCGCCATGGCCCTGCATCCCTACGATCTCTACGACGTCCGTTCCCTGCTCAGCGAAGAGGAGCGCGCCGTACAGGACACCGTGGCGCGCTTCACCGACGAACGCGTGATCCCGATCATCGGCGACGCCTTCGACCAGGGCCGCTTTCCCAAGGAGCTGGTTCCGGAAATCGCCGAGCTCGGCCTGCTGGGTTCCTCGCTGCCGGAGCAGTACGGCTGCGCCGGCCTCAACGCGGTCAGCTACGGCCTGATCTGCCAGGAACTCGAGCGCGGCGACAGCGGCATCCGCAGCTTCGTCAGCGTGCAGTCCTCGCTGTGCATGTACCCGATCTACGCCTACGGCAGCGAAGAGCAGCGCATGCGCTGGCTGCCGGGCATGGCCAAGGGCGAGATCATCGGCTGCTTCGGCCTGACCGAGCCGCACGGCGGTTCCGACCCGGCCAACATGAAGACCAACGCGAAGAAGGACGGCGCGGACTGGATCCTCAACGGCTCCAAGATGTGGATCACCAACGGCAACCTCGCCGACATCGCCATCGTCTGGGCGCAGACCGAGGACGGCATCCAGGGCTTCGTGGTCGAGAAGGGCATGCCCGGTTTCGCCGCCCAGGAGATCAAGCACAAGATGAGCCTGCGCGCGTCGGTGACCTCGTCGCTGTTCTTCGACAACGTGCGCGTGCCCGACGCCAACCGCCTGCCCAACGTCAAGGGCCTCAAGGGCCCGCTGGGCTGCCTGACCCAGGCCCGCTACGGCATCACCTGGGGCCCGGTCGGCGCGGCCATCGCCTGCCTCGACGAAGTGCTGGGCTACACCAAGGAGCGCATCCTGTTCGGCCGTCCGGTCGCGGCGACCCAGTCGGCGCAGATCAAGATGGCCGAGATGGCGCGCCGCATCACCATGGCGCAGCTGCTGGTCGTGCAGTTGGGGCGTCTGAAGGACGCCGGCAACATGCAGCCGACCCAGGTCTCCCTGGCGAAGTGGAACAACTGCCGCATGGCCATCGACATCGCGCGCGAGTGCCGCGACCTGCTCGGCGGCGCCGGCATCACCACCGAGCACGGCGCGATCCGCCACGCGCTGAACCTGGAATCGGTCATCACCTACGAGGGCACCGAGACCGTGCACCAGCTGGTCGTGGGCCGCGAGCTGACCGGGATCAACGCGTTCTGAAGCACCGTTCCCGCACGCGGGAGCATTGCGGTTTTTCCTTCTCCCGCCTGCGCGAGAAGGCGGCCCGAAGGGCCGGATGAGGGCGCGCGGCGCGCTGGCGCGCCCTCACCCCAACCCCTCTCCCGCAAGCGGGAGCGGGGCTTAGTAACGCCAAGCGAGCTCCTGGGGAACCGATCCATGATGACGATCGCCGACATCGAACTGGAAACCCCGCGCCTGCTCCTGCGCCCGCCGCGGCTGGAGGATTTCGACGCCTGGGCGCAGTTCATGAGCGCCGGCGACTACCTGCAGTACATCGGCGGCCCGCAGCCGCGGCCGGTGGCTTGGCGCGGGCTGATGTCGGTGATCGGCTCCTGGGCCGCGCTCGGCTACGGTTTCTTCTCGGTGTTCGAAAAGTCCTCGGGCCGCTGGATCGGCCGGCTCGGCCCGTGGCAGCCGGACGGCTGGCCGGGCACCGAGGTCGGCTGGGGCATCGTCGAGAGCGCGGGCGGGCAGGGCTACGCCAGCGAAGGCGCGGCCGCGAGCATCGACTGGGCCTTCGACCACCTGGGCTGGAGCGAGGTGATCCACACCATCGACGCCGGCAACCTCGCTTCCAAGGGCGTGGCGCGCAAACTCGGCTCGCGCTACCTGCGCCAGGACCGCCTGCCCGAACCCTTCCACGAGAAAGAAGTGGAGGTCTGGGGCCAGAGCCGCGAGGAATGGCGCGCGCGGCGCAAGGCGGGCGGAGCCGGGCCGGCATGATCACCGTCCACGGTTTCTCGCCCTCCGGCAACTGCCACAAGCTGCGCCTGCTGCTGGAGCAGCTCGGCGAACGCTATCGCTGGGTCGAAGTCGACAGCAGCCGCGGCGAGACCCGCACCGCGCAGTTCCTCGCGCTCAATCCCAACGGCAAGGTGCCGGTGGTGGATTTCGGCGACGGCCGCACGCTCAGCGAATCCAACGCGATCCTCTACTACCTGGCCGACGGCAGCGATTTCCTGCCGGCCGATCTGTGGCAGCGCGCGCAGGCGCTGAGCTGGATGAACTTCGAGCAGTACAGCCACGAGCCGAGCATCGCCGTGGCCCGCTTCATCGCCGGCTGGACGCCGCTGGATTCGCCGCGCCGCGCCGACCTGCCGGCGCTGCGCGAGCGCGGACACCAGGCGCTGGCGGTGATGGAGCGCCACCTGCAGGGTACGGCCTGGTTCACCGGCGAGCGCTACGGCATCGCCGACATCGCCCTGTTCGCCTACACCGACGTCGCCGCGCACGGCGGCATCGGCCTGGACGGCTATCCCGCGATCGCCTCGTGGCTGGCGCGGGTGCGCGCCACGCCGCGCTTCGTGGCCTTGCCCGAACCCGACGCGCAGGCCGCGCAGCGGATCGCCGAAAGCAATCGCTCCTCCTGAATTCCCCCTAGTCGAGCCGGCCCGGACAGGGCGGCGGAGTCCCTGATGTCAGCGCAACCGCAGTCTTCGATCTTCAGCCAGATGCCGAACTTCAACCCGGTCGCGAGCCCGATCCCGGCGCGCATGAAGGGCCTCAACCGGGCCGAGATCTGCGACCTCAATTTCGTCGAGTTCGTGAAGGCCTGGAACGGCCGCAGCGACGCGCGCCCGGCGCCCGGCGAAGCCGTGCTCGACGGCAGCGCGCTGGACGCGCGCGGCTTTCGCGAGTTGTTCGAATCGCAGCTGATCAGCCGCCACCTGGACCTGATGGCGCGGGTGCTGCGGGTGCAGAACAAGGTCTTCTACACCATCGGTTCCAGCGGCCACGAAGGCAATGCGATGGTCGCCCGCGCGACCCGCCACACCGATCCGGCGTTCCTGCACTACCGCAGCGGCGGCTTCATGGCCGAACGCTTCCGCAAGTTGCCGGGCATGGACCCGGTGATGGATTCGGCGCTGTCGTTCGCCGCCAGCGCCGAGGACCCCGCTTCCGGCGGCCGCCACAAGGTGTGGGGCAGCAAGCCGTTGTGGGTGCTGCCGCAGACCTCGACCATCGCCTCGCACCTGCCCAAGGCGCTGGGCACCGCCGTCGCCATCGAGACCGCGCGCCGCCTCGGCCACGCGTTGCCGATCCCCGACGACAGCATCGCCATCTGTTCGTTCGGCGACGCCTCCGCCAACCACGCCACCGCCCAGACCGCGTTCAACGCCGCCGCCTGGACCGCCTACCAGAAGCTGCCGGCGCCGGTGCTGTTCGTGTGCGAGGACAACGGCATCGGCATCTCGGTGAAGACCCCGGGCGGCTGGATCGGCAACCGCTTCCGCACCATGGACGGGCTGGATTATTTCGCCGCCGACGGCCTCGACCTCGCCAGCGGCTACGCCGACGTGCAGCGCGCGGTCGAGCATTGCCGCCGCACCCGCCGGCCGACTTTCCTGCACCTGCGCACCACCCGCATCATGGGCCACGCCGGCACCGACTTCGAGATCGAGTGGCGTTCGGTCGAGGAACTGTGCGCGGTCGAGGCCAGCGACCCGTTGTTGCGCTCGGCGGCGATCGCGCTGGAATCGGGGCTGATGTCGAAGGACGAAGTGCTCGCGCTGTACGAGGCCACGCGCCGGCGCTGCTTCGCCGCGGCCGAGGACGCCGACCGCCGGCCCAAGATCGAGACGCTGGAACACGTGATCGCGCCGCTGGCGCCGTACACGCCGGCCGCGGTCCAGGCCGAGGCCACCCGCGCCGATTACGCCGAGCGCCGCCTGCAGGCCTTCGGCAGCGAGGCCAAGCTGCCCGAGGCGCAGCCGCCGCGGCACCTGGCGATCCAGATCAACAACGCCCTGCACGACCTGTTCGCCAAGTACCCCGAGACCTTGCTGTTCGGCGAGGACGTGGCCCAGAAGGGCGGCGTCTACACCGTCACCAAGGGCCTGCAGAAGGCGTTCGGCCCGCGCCGGGTGTTCAACACCCTGCTCGACGAGACCATGATCCTCGGCCTGGCCCAGGGCTTCGCCAACGTCGGCCTGCTGCCGATCCCGGAAATCCAGTACCTGGCCTACTTCCACAACGCCTGCGACCAGCTGCGCGGCGAGGCGGCGTCGCTGCAGTTCTTCAGCAACGACCAGTACCGCAACCCGATGGTGGTGCGCATCGCCGGCCTGGGCTACCAGCGCGGCTTCGGCGGCCACTTCCACAACGACAACTCGATCGCCGCGCTGCGCGACATTCCCGGCCTGGTGGTCGGCTGCCCCTCGCGCGGCGACGACGCGGCGACCATGCTGCGCACCCTGACCGCGCTGGCCAAGGTCGACGGCCGCGTGGCCGTGTTCCTGGAGCCGATCGCGTTGTACATGACCAAGGACCTGTACGAGGCCGGCGACGGCAAGTGGCTGACGACGTATCCGTCGCCGGACCAGGCCATGACGCTGGGCGAGGGCAGGGTGTATGCGCCCGACGACGGCAGCGAAGGCGACGACCTGGTGATCTTCACCTACGGCAACGGCGTTCCGATGAGCCTGCGCGCCGCGCGCCGGATCGAGCAGGCGCACGGCTGGAAGGCGCGCGTGGTCGACCTGCGCTGGCTGGTGCCGCTCAACGACGCCTACATCGCGCAGCAGGCCCGCGGCGCCAAGCGCGCGATCGTGGTCGACGAAGGCCGCCGCAGCGCCGGCGTGGGCGAGGGCGTGATCACCGCGCTGGCCGAGGCCGGTTTCGGCGGGGTGCCGCTGCAGCGCGTGGTCGGCGTGGACACCTACACGCCGCTGGCCGGCGCGGCGTTCCTGGTGATCCCGGGCGACGACGACATCGTCCGCGCCGCGGACGCGTTGGCGAAGGGCTGACGCCGATGTGCGGCCTGGCCGGACTGCTGCGTCCGCGCAACGATCTCGACCAGGAGCACCTGGGCGCGCTCGCCGCTTCGATGGGCGAGGCGCTGCACCACCGCGGCCCCGACGACGGCGGCGTCTGGGCCGACCCGCAGGCCGGCATCGCGCTCGCGCATCGCCGGCTGAGCATCCTCGACCTGTCGCCGCTGGGCCATCAGCCGATGGCCTCGGCCGACGGGCGCTACGTGATCGCCTACAACGGCGAGGTCTACAACTTCGCCGAACTGCGCGAGCAACTGCTCGGCCTGGGCCACGGCTTCCGCGGCCATTCCGACACCGAAGTGCTGCTGGCGGCGGTGTCGCAATGGGGCGTGGAGGCGGCGATCGCGCGCTGCAACGGCATGTTCGCCATCGCCCTGTGGGACCGCGAGCGCGGCGAACTGTGGCTGGCGCGCGACCGGGTCGGCAAGAAGCCGCTGTACTACGGCTGGGCCGGCGACACCCTGGTGTTCGGCTCCGAACTCAAGGCGCTGTGGCGGCATCCGCAGTTCGACAACGGCGTCGACCGCGACGCGCTGGCGCTGCTGCTGCGCTACGACTACGTGCCCTCGCCGTACTGCATCCACGCCGATACCTGGAAGCTGGCGCCGGGCGCGCTGCTGCGCCTGGACGCCGCGGCCATCGCCCGCGGCCCCGGCGCGCACGATCCGGCGCGCGACCAGCAACGCTACTGGAACGCCACCGAGCGCATGCGCGCGGCGATCGCCGATCCGTTCGAAGGCGACATCGATGCCGCCGAGGACCGCCTCGACGAACTGCTGCGCGAGGCGGTCGGCCTGCGCATGGTCGCCGACGTGCCGGTCGGGGTGTTCCTGTCCGGCGGTACCGATTCGTCGGTGGTGACTTCGCTGATGCAGGCGCTCAGCGCCAAGCCGGTGCAGAGCTTCACCATCGGCTTCGAGGGCTCGCACCACGACGAGGCGCCGCTGGCGCTGGAAGTGGCGCGGCACCTGGGCACCGCGCATACCGAGCTGTACGTCAGCGGCGGCGACGCCCTGGCGGTGGTGCCGCGATTGCCGGCGATGTTCGACGAACCCTTCGCCGACGCCTCGCAGGTGCCGACCGCGCTGGTGTGCAAGCTCGCTCGCGACCTGGTCACGGTGGCGCTGTCGGGCGACGGCGGCGACGAACTGTTCTTCGGCTACAAGCGCTACGAGCGCGCCTTGCGCAACCTGAGCCTGCTGCACCGGGTGCCGGCGCCGCTGCGGCGCTGGCTGGCCGGGCGCGCCCAGGACCACGGCGAAGCCTCGCGCGCCGGCGGCTTCGCCGCGTTCGCGGCCGAGATGGGCGCGCGTGGGATCGGCGACGTCTACCGCAACCGCATCGTGCGCTGGCGCTTCCCGCAGGCCGCGGTGCCCGGCGCGCAACTGCCGCCGACCCTGTACGACTTGGCCGAACCGCTCGACGGCCGCGGCACCGCGGCCGACGCGATGATGCTGGCCGACTACAGCGTCTACCTGCCCGACGATCTGCTGTGCAAGGTCGACCGCGCCAGCATGGCGGTCGGGTTGGAAGCGCGCGCGCCGCTGCTGGACACCCAGGTCGCCGAGTTCGCTTGGTCGCTGCCGCTGCAATACAAGCGCGACGCGGACGGCGACAGCAAGCGCCTGCTCAAGCGCGTGCTCAAGCGCTACCTGCCCGACGCGATGGTCGACCGCGGCAAGCGCGGCTTCGGCGCGCCGGTCTCGCAATGGCTGCGCGGCGACCTGCGCGAGTGGGCGCAGGCCTTGCTCGACCCGGACCGGCTGCGCGCGCAGGGCTATTTCGACGCCGACCTGGTCCACGGCCTGTGGCGCGCCTTCATCGACGGCGAGAAGCGCTGGCACACGCATCTGTGGAACGTGCTGATGTTCCAGGCCTGGCACGAACACTGGCGCGCCCAGCGCAACCAGGCCGGAACGGCGCTGATCCAGGCGACGAGCGGCGAGGGCGGCTTGTAGCCGAGCGCATCGCGGCTTGCGCCGCTTTCTGTAGGAGCGGCGCAAGCCGCGACCGCGGCAATGCGATTACGACGGAACGGCCGATGCCGTCGCGGGCGACCCAACGATCTGGCTAGGAAACTTGCGCCGTAGCCGCATTGGCGCGGTCGCGGCTTGCGCCGCTCCTACAGAAAGCGGCCGAAGCGGCGATGCGCGCCGCTGCTGCAGCAAGCCCGCTCAGCGCGCCAGACCGTCCAGCAACGCGATCTCTTGCGCCGGTTGGCCATCGATCCAGGCGCTGCCCTCGGCGCGCTCCAGCGGCAGCACCGCCAGCGCCAGATGGGTCGCGCCGTCGCTGGCGCTGGCCGCCACGGTGCCCAGCGCCGCGCTTTCGCCGCGTACCTCCGTGCCGGCCGCGACCGGCGCGGCGGTGGCGAACAAGGCCAGCCCGCGCTTGGCCTTGCCGAGGAAGTGGGTGCGGGCGACGATTTCCTGGCCCGGGTAGCAGCCCTTCTTGACGCTGTAGCCGCGCAGCCGGTCCAGCGACAGTTGCTGTGGGGTCCATTGCCCGGCCTGCGAGGCGGGCAGGCGCGGCAGGCCGTGGCGCAGGTCGGCCAGCGCCCAGCGCGCGGCCAGGGCTTCGTCGGCCGCGGCGGCCTGCGTTGCCGGCACGATCCGCAAAGTCCGCGCGTCGCCATCGCCGCTCAGGTCGAGCTCGACGATGCCGTCGGCATCGCCGCCGATCGCCGGACCGGCCGCGCGCTCGGGCGCGCCGAAGCGGCCTTCGATCACAAGGTCTTCACGCACGCACAGGGCGAGCTTGCTGCGGAACACGAAGCGCTTGAGCGCCTCGACCAGCGCGTCGGCGTCGGCGTCGGGCATGGCCAGCCAGACCCGTTGGTCGGACAGGCGCAGCAGCGCGAACAGGGCGATCGCCCGGCCTTTGGGCGTCAGCCAGCCGCTCCATTGCCAGTGGCCGTCGGCCAGGGCCTTGACGTCGTTCATGAATTGCGCCTGGGCGAAGACCGCGGCGTCGCGGCCTTCCAGGGCGATGAGGCGTTGGCCGGGCAGGGCGAAGACCTGTCCGGGCAAGGCGTGCGGGTTGTCAGGCATGGGGGGCGGGAATTAATATTTAACGCTGTGATGATAGGCGAAACCACCCCGGAAGCACGTTCGGACGACGCGTCCGAGACCCCGGCGACCCCCGTGTCCGGCGCGGCCGAGACGGGAGGCGCATCGCCTTCCGCCAAGGACGCTCCGGTTGAGCCCGCTGCGAAAACGCAGCCGCCCAAGGAGCACGGTGGTCGCGACGGTCTCGAACCGACCCGCTACGGCGACTGGGAAAAGAACGGACGCTGCATCGATTTCTAGTCGATCGGTCCGCCTCGTTCGCTTTTCAAGCACCGTCCCCACCCCCACACCGGCGTGTCCGCACGCTTCCCGCCACGCGGCGCCGCCGCCCAGCCGAGATTGCCATACCCTCATGGCGAACCGCGAACGACCTTTGTCGCCACACCTGCAGGTTTACCGCTGGCAGGTACAGATGGTGACCTCGATCCTGCACCGCGCGACCGGTGTCATCCTTTCCATCGGCGCCCTGCTGATCGCCTGGGGCCTCACCGCCCTGGCCGCCGGGCCGGACGCATGGGCGAGCTTCATCGCCTGCGCCCGCTCGCCGCTGGGCTTCCTGATCCTGTTCGGCTGGACCTGGGCCTTCGCCTACCACCTGCTCAACGGCATCCGCCACTTGGTCCAGGACGCCGGCTTCGGCTTCAAGGTCCAGACCTTCATCCGCAACAGCTGGGTCAGCATCGTCGGCAGCCTGGTGCTGACCGCGCTGATCTGGATCGTCGCCATGATGTCGCGAGGTGGCGCATGAGCATCTTCACCCAGAAGGAAGCGCGCACCGCGCTCAAGTCCGCGCGCGGCCTGGGCTCGGCCAAGTACGGCAGCCACCACTTCGTGGTCCAGCGCGTCACCGCGATCGCGCTGATCTTCCTGAGCCTGTACACCATCGGCCTGATCGTGTCGTGGATCGGCGGCGACTACGCCAGCGTCCGCGCCAGCGTCGCCAATCCCTGCAACGCGGTGCTGCTGAGCGCGTTCGTGATCGCGATGTTCTGGCATGCGCGGTTGGGCCTGCAGGTGGTCATCGAGGACTACGTCCACGCCCCCTTGTTGGCGATGGCCTCGCAGATCGCCGTCGTTTTCGTTTGCGCACTCGCGGCCCTGGCCAGCGTGCTCGCCATCATCCGCATCGCGCTGGGAGCCTGATCCGTGGCCTCTGCCTACAAGATCCAAGAACACACCTTCGACATGGTCGTGGTCGGCGCCGGCGGCGCCGGCCTGCGCGCCACCTTCGGCCTGGCCCAGAAGGGCCTGAAGACCGCCTGCATCACCAAGGTGTTCCCGACCCGTTCGCACACCGTGGCGGCGCAGGGCGGCGTGGCCGCGGCGCTGGCCAACATGGGCGACGACAACTGGAAGTACCACTTCTACGACACCGTCAAGGGCTCGGACTGGCTCGGCGACCAGGACGCCATCGAGTACATGTGCCGCGAGGCGATTCCGGCCATCATCGAACTCGAACACTACGGCGTGCCGTTCTCGCGCACCGACGACGGCAAGATCTACCAGCGTCCGTTCGGCGGCATGACCACCAAGTTCGGCAAGGGCCCGCCGGCGCAGCGCACCTGCGCCGCGGCCGACCGCACCGGCCACGCGATCCTGCACACGCTGTACCAGCAGTCGCTGGCGCACGACGCGCAGTTCTTCATCGAGTACTTCGCCCTCGACCTGATTATGGACGAGCACGGCGCCTGCCGCGGCGTGCTCGCGCTGGACATGGCCGAAGGCACCCTGCACCTGTTCAAGGCGCAGGGCACGGTGCTGGCCACCGGCGGCTACGGCCGCGCCTACTTCAGCGCCACCTCGGCCCATACCTGCACCGGCGACGGCGGCGGCATGGCCCTGCGCGCCGGCCTGGGCATGCAGGACATGGAGTTCGTGCAGTTCCACCCGACCGGCATCTACGGCGCCGGCTGCCTGATCACCGAAGGCGTGCGCGGCGAAGGCGGCATCCTGCGCAACAGCAGCGGCGAGCGCTTCATGGAGCGCTACGCGCCGAGCGTGAAGGACCTCGCCCCGCGCGACATGGTCAGCCGCGCGATGACCATGGAAATCCGCGACGGCCGCGGCGTCGGCGAGCACAAGGACCACATCCTGCTCGACCTTACCCACCTCGGCCCCGAAGTGATCCACAAGAAGCTGCCCGGCATCGCCGAATCGGCGCGCATCTTCGCCGGCGTGGACGTGGAGAAGCAGCCGATCCCGGTGATCCCGACCGTGCACTACAACATGGGCGGCATCCCGACCAACTACCACGGCGAAGTGGTGCAGCTGCGCGACGGCAACCCCGACGCGGTCGTGCCGGGCCTGTACGCGATCGGCGAAGCCGCCTGCGTGTCGGTGCACGGCGCCAACCGCCTGGGTTCCAACTCGCTGCTCGACCTGGTGGTGTTCGGCCGTGCGGTCGCCAACCGCTGCGCCGAGACGATCACGCCCGACGCCAAGCAGGCGCCGCTCGCCGCGGACGCCTGCGACATCGCCCTGGCGCGCCTGGACAAGCTGCGCAACGCCAGCGGCAGCACCCCGACCTCGGTCATCCGCGACAAGATGCAGCGCACCATGCAGGCCGACGCGGCGGTGTTCCGCACCAGCCAGACCCTCGCCGAGGGCGTGGCCAAGATGCGCGAGATCCATGCCTCGTTCGCCGACGTCAAGGTCACCGACCGTTCGATGGTGTGGAACTCGGACCTGATCGAGACCTTCGAGCTGGCCAACCTGCTCGACCAGGCGCTGGTGACGATCGTGTCCGCCGAGAACCGCAAGGAATCGCGCGGCGCGCACGCCCACGAGGACTTCCCCGAGCGCGACGACGCGCACTGGCAGAAGCACACGCTGTGCTGGGTGGACGAGCAGGGCAATACCCGCATCGACTATCGCCCCGTCCACATGCAGCCGATGTCGGGGGATGTCGAATCGATCCCGCCGGCCAAGCGCGTCTACTGATCAGGAGCCGCCGACATGGCCCAATTTTCACTGCCTAAGAACTCCAAGATCCAGAAGGGCCGCCACTGGGCGACACCGGGCGCCAAGCAGCCGCGCACCTTCAAGGTCTACCGCTGGAACCCCGACGACGGCATGAATCCGCGCGTCGATACGTACGAAGTCGATCTGGCTACGTGCGGGCCGATGGTTCTGGACGCGCTGATCAAGATCAAGAACGAGATCGACCCGACCCTGACCTTCCGCCGCTCCTGCCGCGAGGGCATCTGCGGTTCGTGCGCGATGAACATCGACGGCACCAACACCCTGGCGTGCACCCGCGCCATCGCCGACTGCGGCGACGCCAAGAGCGACGTGCCGGTGTACCCGCTGCCGCACATGGACGTGGTCAAGGACCTGGTTCCGGACCTGACCCACTTCTACGCCCAGTACGCCTCGATCCGGCCGTGGCTGCGCACCCAGAGCCCGACCCCGTCGGACCGCGAGCGCCTGCAGTCGCCGGCCGACCGCGAGAAGCTCGACGGCCTGTACGAGTGCATCCTGTGCGCGTGCTGCTCGACCAGCTGCCCGAGCTATTGGTGGAACGGCGACCGCTACCTCGGCCCGGCGATCCTGCTGCAGGCCTATCGCTGGATCATCGATTCGCGCGATGAGGACACCGGCGGGCGCCTGGACGATCTGGAAGACCCGTTCAAGCTCTATCGCTGCCACACCATCATGAACTGCGCGCGGACCTGCCCGAAGGGCTTGAACCCGGCCCAGGCCATCGGCGAGATCAAGAAGCTGATGCTGCAGCGCCGGGTCTGACCGGCCCGTCCCAAGGCAGCGAACCCACGCCGCCGTCCGCTTGCGGGCGGCGGCGTTTTTTCGCCCGCGGTTTTCGTGCGCGCGCTGCGGCCGCGGCCGTGCGGGCGCGCCGCATCGGCCGCAGGTCCAGTGGCGGCGCCGCCGCGTTTGGCGGAGGATGCGCGCTGGCGCGGCCGGGTCGCGCCGTCTGCGGCATCGTCTTGAACGCCGCCATCGCCGCGCCGCGCGCGGCCCTCCAGGGAGCGACCGACCGATGGACACGAAAGCGATCTTCCTTCCCGCGCTGGCGATGGCCGCGCTGACCTGCCTGGTGTGGCTGCGCATGTTCTACGTGCGCATCGGCCAGATGAAGCGCGAGCGCATCCACCCGCAGGCGGTGGCGACCTCGGCGCAGGCGGTGGCGAAGCTGACCGAATCGCGCGCCGCGGACAATTTCCGCAACCTGTTCGAGTTGCCGGTGCTGTTCTACGTGGCCTTGACGGTGGCCGCGTTCAACGGCTTCCACGACACCGCGACCCTGGTCCTGGCCTGGCTGTTCGTCGCCTTGCGCATCGCCCACAGCGCGATCCAGTGCAGCTACAACAAGGTCATGCACCGCTTCTACGCCTATGCCGGCGGCGGCGCGGCGCTGTGGCTGCTGTGGGCGCGGATCGGCGCCGGCCTGCTGGCGCAGTGAGCCGCGCACGCGGCGGCCGCAGGCGAAACACCCGGTAGGAGAGTCCAATGAGCGACACCCCATCCGCCGACGACGGCGACGAACTCGAACTGCGCCGGCTGCGCTGGCGTTGCCGCCGCGGCATGCGCGAACTCGACCAGTTGTTCGGCCGCTATCTCGACCGCGCGTGGCGGCAATCGCCCGCGGACGAACGCGGGATTTTCCTACGCCTGCTGGAAACCGAGGACGATAAGCTCTGGCATTGGTTCATGGGCCACGAGGAAGCGCAGGATGCGCAACTGCAGGCATTGGTGGAGAAGATCCGCAACCTGCCGGTCTGAGGCGCGATCGCGGCCGCAGTCGAAGCCGGCATCGGATCGCGCGCGCGGCGGCGCGGCTGTCGGCGCCGCGATGCGAACCATCGCCCAGGCCGGCGGACGGCTGGCCGGATCGCTGCGGGCGGGCCTCGCCGCGGCGTTCGTCCCGATGCCGGTCGCCGGGTCCGCGCCCGGCTGTGTCGATTGGCGGGCCTCGCGGCTGTTGGCCGTCGCGCTGGCCGCGCTCGGCGTGCTGGCCGGCGCCGCTACGCTCGCCAGCGAAGCGCCGGCGCGCCTGGCCTGGCCGGTGGCCGCGCTGGCGGCGGGGTGGGGCGCGGCCCTGGCCCGGCTCGAACTGCGCCGCCCGCCGCGCCGCCTGCGCCTGGCCGGTGCCCGCGCGTGGCTGGACGATGCGCCGATCGCGCAGGCCCGCCTGTACTGGCGCGGACCGTTGGCGCGGCTGGAGTTCCGCGACGCCCAGGGCCGCCGCGGGCGCCTGCTGTGGTGGCCCGACAGCCTCGACGCCCAGGGCCGGCGTGAACTCCGGCTGGCCGCCGCGGTCGCAATCGATACGCCCGCACCGCGTTCGGTGGCACCATGAGCGGGGATTAGGGGTCCAGGTCCCGGGATCGCCACGCGGCCAGCCGCGCCGGCCCCGGAGTTCCGCCCAATCCCCAATCCCTAATCCCCACTCCTGGCTACATGTTCAAACCCATCTCAGTCGCCATCGGCTTGCGCTACCTGCGCGCCAAGCGCCGCAACGGCTTCATCTCCTTCATCTCGCTCGCCTCCATCGCCGGCATCGCCCTGGGCGTGACCGCGCTGATTACCACCCTGGCGGTGATGAGCGGCTTCCAGCGCGAGATCCGCGACCGCATGCTGCAGATGGCCGCGCACGCCACCGTCAGCGCCTACGGCGAACCCTTGCAGGACTGGCGCCACGCGGTCGAGATGGCGAGCGCCGACAAGCGCGTCGCCGGCGCCGCGCCGTATGTCGAGAAAGAGGCGTTGCTCTCGGCCGCGCGCCAGCAGCCGGCGATCGTGCGCGGCGTCGATCCGGCCCTGGAAGGGCGGGTCTCGGTGCTGGCCGACAAGATGGTCCAGGGCAAGCTCGATTCGCTCGAGCCGGGCAGCTTCAACATCGTGCTCGGCAAGGAACTGGCGCTGTGGATGGGCGCCCAGGTCGGCGACAGCGTGGTGGTGATGACCGCCGACGGCCGCAGCACGCCGATGGGGGCGATGCCGCAGCTCAAGCGCTTCACCGTCAGCGGCATCTTCGAGGCCGGCTACAACGAATACGACAAGGGCATGGCGGTCGCCAACATGCACGACATGCAGCGGGTGCTGCGCATGGGCGAGGGTGTCACCGGCGTGCGCCTGAAGCTGCACGACATGGACCAGGCCTGGGATGTGGCGCGCGACCTCGCGGTCAACCTCGGCGGCCCGTACCGGGTCACCGATTGGAGCAGCGACAACGCCAACATGTTCCGCGCGCTGAAGATGGAGAAGACGGTGATGGCGATCCTGCTGTCGCTGATCATCGCGATGGGCGCGTTCAACCTGGTGTCCTCGCAGGTGATGCTGGTGACCGACAAGCAGGCCGACATCGCGATCCAGCGCACCCTCGGGCTCACCCCGATGAGCGTGATGCGCATCTTCGTCGTCCAGGGCACCCTGATCGGCATCATCGGCACCGTGCTCGGGGTGATCGGCGGCATCGTGCTGACCCTGAACCTGGAACACATCCTCAAGGCCATCGAGGCCGTGCTCGGCGTGCAGCTGCTGCCGGAGGACGTCTACTACATCACCGGCCTGCCGACCGACCTGCGCACGAGCGACGTGACCGTCATCGCCTGCGTCGCCCTGGCGATGGCGTTCCTGGCCACCATCTATCCCGCCTGGCGCGCCGCGCGCACGGCCCCGGCCGAGGCGCTGCGTTATGAGTGACGAGCGCATCCAGTCGGCAAACGCGCCGGCCGCGGCCCCGACGGCCGACGACATCGTGCTGTCCTGCGAAGGACTGGCGATGACCTATTCGGAAGGCAAGCTGCACACGCCGGTGTTCGACGGCCTGCAACTGTCGGTGCGGCGCGGCGAGACCGTCGCGATCCTGGGCGCATCCGGCGCCGGCAAGAGCACGTTGCTGCATCTGCTCGGCGGACTGGACAAGCCTACCGACGGCGAGGTCTACGTCTGTGGCCACCGGATGAGCACGTTGTCGGATCGCTCGCGCGGCATATTGCGCAACGAGTCGCTGGGCTTCGTCTATCAGTTCCACCATCTGTTGCCGGAGTTCACCGCGCTCGAGAACGTGATGCTGCCGATCCTGCTCAGCGGCCAGCCGTTGCGATTGCGCGACTGGTGGTTCGGGGGGCGCACCGGAGCCGCGGGAGTAGGGGCGATCCTGCTCGGCATCCCCGGTTTCCTGTTCTACGACCTGCCGCGTTACCTGACGCGTTCGTACTCCGAAGTGGAAGCAGCGCGCGAACGCGCGCGCAGCCTGCTCGAATCGGTGGGCCTGGGCCATCGCCTCAATCACAAGCCCGGCGAACTGTCCGGCGGCGAGCGCCAGCGCGCCGCGGTCGCGCGCGCCCTGGTCAACCGCCCGGCCTGCGTGCTCGGCGACGAACCCACCGGCAACCTCGACGAGAAGACCGCCGCGACCGTGTTCGAGCTGATGCTCGCGCTCAACCGCGACCAAGGCACCAGCCTGGTCATGGTCACCCACGACCGCCGCCTGGCCCGGCGCCTGGACCGGGTGATGGAATTGCACGAAGGCAAGCTGCGGCAGTTGCCGCCGGGCGAGGTCTGATCCGCGCCCGCGCGGCGGGCGCGATCGGGCGGTAGGCGCGGCGCTGGCCGCGACCGCGGCTACAGAACGACGGCGAGCGCCGCAGTGGCCGTGTCGGTCCCAATCGTTGCGAGCACTGCTTAGAGTCCTTGCGCGATGACTTGTCTCGCGCTGGCCTCGCAATCCGACGGTAGGAGCGGCGCAAGCCGCGACCGCGACAACGGCGCGACGACGAACGCCCCGATGCGAGCGCCGGCCACCGGCTTGCAGCGATGCCGTGCCGGTATCTCCGGCCCAACCTTCATCGCCGTTTTCCGACCCGCCGCCGAGCCGACCGCCTACACCCGCTCCGGACTTCAGGCGATGCGCTCGCCTTCGCCGCAAGGCTAAGGTTCCCCACGCCGACTGACGCAGTCCGCGGCCGCGCACGCGGGTTGCAACGCGTAGCGGCGTAGTCCAAACGGCGAAGGAGCGATGCCATGTTCGACGCGGCAAGGACGCCGCCATTGGGGAAGTTCGTCGCGGTCGCGCTGCTCGCCGGCATCGGCGCGGCGCTGGCCTCGCCGCGGCTGCTTCCCTGGCAGGCGATGGCGCTGTTGTTGCCTGCGGCGACGGCGGCTTGGTGGCGGTTGCGGCGCGCCCGCGCGCCGGCCGCGTTCGCGTTCGGCTTCGCGTTGGCGAGCCTGCATGCGGCCCACGCGCTGGCGCTGCAATTGCCGCCGGACTGGGAAAAGCGCGACGTCGTCGTGAGCGGCCGCATCGTCGACCTGCCCACGCACGAGGCGCGCCGCACTCAGTTCCGCTTCCGCGTCGACGACGACGCGACGCAGCCGCCACCGCTGCGCGGGCGCCTGCTGCGGCTGGCGTGGTACGACGACGACCCGCAACCGCGCGCGGCGCTGAAGGCCGGCCAGCGCTGGCGACTGCAGGCGCGGGTGCGGGCGCCGCGCGGATTGCGCAACCCGGGCGGCCCGGATGCGGAGAAATACGCGTTGGCGCAGCGCCTGGGCGCGAACGGCTACCTGCGCGATCCGGCGACGCAGGCGCGCCTGTTGGCGCCGGCGGCCGGCCTGGACGCCTGGCGCGAAGCGATGTGCGGGCGCATCGCCGCGGCGGTGGCCACGCCGGGTTCGCGCTTCGTGCGCGCGCTCGCGCTCGGCGACACCCGCGGCCTCGACGACGCCGACTGGGAGGTGCTGCGCGGCAACGGCCTGACCCACCTGATCGCGATCTCCGGTTTCCATGTCGGTCTGGTCGCCGGCTTCTTCGCCCTGGTCGTGCGCGGCCTGTGGTGGCTGTGGCCGGGCCTGGGCCGGCGCGTGCCGGCAGTGGCCGCGGCGGCGGTCGCGGCGATGCTCGGCGGCTTGTTGTACGCGGCCGCGGCCGGCTTCGCCCTGCCGACCGTGCGCACCTGGCTAATGATCGCGGTGGTGGCCGGGTTGCGCTTGGCGCGCCGCGGCGGTCACGGCGTCGATGGGTTGGCGCTGGCCGCGATCGCGGTGGTGCTGGCCGATCCCCTGGCCGTGCTCGGCGCCGGATTCTGGCTCAGCTTCCTCGGCGTGGCCTGGCTGTTGTGGTGCCTGCCGGCGATGGGCGAGGGCGGCTGGCGCCAGCGCCTGGGCGGATTCGTTTCCGCCCAGGGCGTGGCTAGCCTGGGCTTGCTGCCGGTGTGCGTGGCGCTGTTCGGCCAGGCCTCGCTGGCCGGGCCGTTGGCGAACCTGATCGCGGTGCCGTGGTGGAGCCTGCTGGTGGTGCCGCTGGCCCTGCTCGGCACCGGCCTGGAAACCCTGCGCGCGGGCGCCGGCGAATTCGCCTGGCGCTGGGCCGCGGCGTGTTTCGAACCCGGCTGGCCAGGGTTCCAGGCCCTGGCCGGCAGCGGTCTGGCGCTGTGGTGGCTGCCGGAGCCGCGCGGGTTCGCCTTGCCGCTGGCGTTGCTCGGCGCGTTCTGGTTGCTGCTGCCGCGCGGCACTCCGGGCAAGGCGCTGGCGGTCTTGCTGTGGCTGCCGCTGCTCTGGCCGGACCGGCGCCTGCCCGCGCCGGGCGAGGCCGAACTGGTGGTGATCGACGTAGGGCAGGGGCTGGCGGTGCTGGTGCGCACCGCCAACCACAGCCTGCTGTTCGATGCCGGCCCGGCGGTGCGCGACGGCTTCGACGCCGGCGAACGCGCGGTGGTGCCGGCGCTGCGCGCGCTGGGCGTGCGTCGGCTCGACGCGGCGGTCGCCAGCCACGGCGACCAGGATCATGCCGGCGGCCTGGCCGCGGTGCTGCGCGCGTTTCCCGCGCCGCTGCGGTGGGCGCCGCCGGAGGTCGAAGGCGAGGCGCTGCGCGGCCTGCGCCTGCAGGCCTGCGAGGCCGGCCGCGAATGGCGCTGGGACGGCGTGCGCCTGCGCTTCCTGCATCCGCCCGCGCACTTTCCTTATCTGCGCAACGAGTCCAGCTGCGTGCTGCGCATCGACGGCGAACACGGCAGCGCGCTGCTGACCGGCGATATCGGCGAGGTGGTCGAGCGCGATCTGGTCCGGCGCGCGGCCCTGTCCGCGGCCGACAGCGTGCGCGCCGATGTGGTTGTGATCGCCCACCACGGCAGCGCCGAATCCTCCGATCCGGCGTTCGTGCGCGCCACCGGCGCCCGTTACGCCGTGGTCTCCAGCGGCCACGGCAACCGTTTCGGGCATCCGCGCGCGGACGTGCTGCGGCGCTGGCGCCAGGCCGGCGCGACGATCGCCGACACCGCCGCGGACGGCGCCCTGCGGATCAGGCTGGGCGCGCCGCCGCAGGGGCGCGCGAGCGCGGCGGGCCCGGCCCTGGAATCGCGACGCCAGACACACCCGCGGCTGTGGGACGCGGCCCGGCGCGCGCCTGGGCTATCCTATCGCCCGGATTGAAGTCGGCCATGGGCCGGGGGTTCGCGAGTGCTGGAACTGGTGAAGGCCGGCGGTTGGCCGATGATTCCGTTGTTGATCCTGTCGGCGCTGGCCCTGGCGATCATCATCGAGCGGCTGTGGACCCTGCGCCGGCGCGCGGTGCTGCCGCCGAACCTGGGCCAGGAAGTGCGCGCCTGGGCCGCCGGCGGCAAGCTCGACCCGGCCCACATCGAATCGCTGCGCGTGACCGCGCCGCTGGGCGCGCTGCTGGCGGCCGCGCTCGACGTGCGCGGCCGTCCGCGCGAGGAAATCCGCGAACGCATCGAGGACGTCGGCCGGCATCTGGTCCACCGCATGGAGCGTTACCTGAACACGCTCGGCACCATCGCCGCGGCCGGCCCGCTGCTGGGCCTGTTCGGCACCGTGGTCGGCATGATCCAGATGTTCCTGGTCATCAACGACCACGGCATCGGCGACGTCAACCAGCTCGCCGGCGGCATCGGCAAGGCGCTGGTGTGCACCGCCACCGGCATGATCGTGGCGATCCCGGCGCTGATGGCGCACCGCTGGTTCCGCGGCCGCATCTCCGAATACATCGTGGCGATGGAGCACGAAGCCATCGCCTTGGTCGACGTGCTGCAGCAGCACCCCGGCGAAGGCCGCGCCAGCGGCGAGCCTCGTCCGGTGCGCCTGGCCGGCGGCCAGGGCTGAGGCGCCGCCGGCATGCGCATCCGCGACCGCCGCGCCGACGACGAGCCGGAGATCAACCTGGTCCCGTTGATCGACGTGATCCTTGTGTTGATCATCTTCTTCGTGGTCACCGCCACCTTCGACGCGCGCTCGGTGCTCAAGCTCGAGCTGCCGCGCGCCACCGGCGAGCCGTCCGGCGACGCCAGCCAGGCGCTGGTGGTGCTGGTCAACGCCGAAGGCCGTTATTTCGTCGGCGACCGCGAAGTGCTGCGCGACGATCTGGAATCGCTCAAGACCACCATCGCCGAAATCGCCGGCGACGACCGCGACCGCACCGTGATGCTGCGCGCCGACGCGCGCACGCCGTACCAGGCGGTGGTCACCGTCTACGACGCGCTCGGCCAGCTCGGCTTTCGCAAGATCATGAGCGCGACCGCGCCGCCGCCGGGCGCCGCCGCCAAGCCGGCCGCGGCGCCGGCAGGGACGGCCCGGTGACGGCGCATTCCGACGCCTCGCCGTGGCAGACCTACCGCCGGCTGCTGCGCTTCGCGCTGCCCTACCGCGGCCTGCTGTGGCTGGCGGGGATCGGCATGCTGATCGAAGCCGTCGCCGGCGCGGGCTTCACCAAGTTGATGGACCCGATCATCAACCAGACCTTCATCGCCAAGAACACGTCGGTGGCGATGTGGCTGCCGGCGGCGATCGTCGGCCTGTTCGTGCTGCGCGGCATCGCCGGTTACGTCACCGACTATTACATGGCCAAGTCCGGCCGCGGCGTCGCCCGCGACCTGCGCGTGCAGGTGCTGGGCAAGTACCTGCGCCTGCCGGGCTCGCGATTCGACACCGAGCCGGTGCCGTCGATGCTGGTGCGGCTGGGCTCGGACAGCGACCAGGTCGCGCAGGCCTCGGTCGATGCGATGAAGGTGATGGTGCAGCAATCGACCCAGGCGCTGGCGTTGCTGGTGGTGATGCTGTGGACGAGCTGGCAGGTCACCGTCGCGGTGTTCCTGATGGCGCCGCCGCTGGCCTGGGTCATGGACAAGGTCGGCCGCCGCTATCGCCGCATCAGCCACCGCATCCAGGAGAGCGGGGCGCAACTGCTGCTCGCCGCCGACCAGGCGCTGTCGAACCAGCAGGAAGTGAAGGTCTACGGCGCGCAGAAGTCCGAGCTCGACCGCTACGGCGAGATCGCCGACCACTACCTCAAGCTCAGCCTCAAGGTCGAATCCACCCGTTCCATTGCCTCGGGCATGGTCCAGCTGATGGGTTCGGTCGGCCTGGCGCTGCTGCTGTTCGTGGCCGGGCGCGAGGCCTTCGCCGGGCGCCTGGACGCCGGCGGTTTCGTCACGCTGATGGTGTCGATGATGGCGATCATCCCGAACCTGCGCCAGCTCACCAACGTGCAGAACATGCTCCAGCGCGGCGTGGCTTCGGCCGAGCGCCTGTTCGAGGTGCTCGACGCGGCCGAAGAGCCCGACAGCGGCGAGCGCGCGCTCGCGCGCAGCCAGGGCCTGATCGAGTTCCGTGGCGTCACCGCGCGCTATCCGGGCCAGGAGCGTCCGGCGCTGGCCGATGTCAGCTTCCTCGCCCGGCCGGGCACGGTCACCGCCATCGTCGGCCGTTCCGGCAGCGGCAAGTCGAGCCTGATCAAGCTGATCCCGCGCTTCTACGATCCCGAGGCCGGGCAGATCCTGCTCGACGGCCACGACCTGGCCGACTACAAGCTCGCCGACCTGCGCCGGCAGATCGCCCTGGTCGGCCAGCAGGTAATGCTGTTCGACGGCACCATCGCCGCCAACGTGGCCTACGGCGAGATGCAGGACGCCGGCGCCGACGCGCTGGCGCGCGCGATCCAGGGCGCCAACGCGGCCGAGTTCGTCGACCAGTTGCCCGCGGGCCTGGACACCGCGATCGGCGCCAAGGGCGGCAAGCTCTCCGGCGGCCAGCGCCAGCGCCTGGCGATCGCCCGCGCCATGCTCAAGGACGCGCCGATCCTGATCCTCGACGAGGCCACCGCCGCGCTCGACACCGAATCCGAACGCTTGGTGCAGGACGCGCTGGAGCGGCTGATGCCCGACCGCACCACGCTGGTCATCGCCCACCGCCTGTCGACCATCGAACACGCCGATCAGGTGCTGGTGATGGACCAGGGCCGCATCGTCGAACGCGGGTCGCACAGCGAACTGCTCGCCCAGGGCGGGCTGTACGCGCATCTGCACCGCATGCAGTTCCGCGAGGCCGAGTGAACGTGGCGCCACGACCGATGCCCGGCCTCGCGAATCCCGGCGCCATGAACAGCGCGGCGCCGCGCTGCGCGCTGCCATGCGCGGCGGACGTCGGGGCCGCACGCGTAGCGGGCGTCGTCAAGCCGGCGCGCACGGCCCGCGCACGCGCGGCCGCAACCGCTGCCCCGACTGCCCGGAGCGCGCGATGAGCGGCGAGCGTCGCGGCGGCCCGCCCGCCTATTGGTACGACGACAGCGCGGTGCCGGCGCACGCGCGCCTGCTCGCGGCGCTGTACGCCGCGGTCACCGGCCTGCGCCGCAGCCTCTACCGCCGCGGCCTCAAGCGCCGCCGCCATCCCGGCGTGCCGGTGATCGTGGTCGGCAACATCACCGCCGGCGGCGCCGGCAAGACCCCGCTGACCATCGCCCTGGTCCAGCGGCTGAAGCAGGAAGGCTGGAACCCGGGCGTGGCCACCCGCGGTTACGGCCGCGACGACGCCGCCACCGCGCTGTGGGTCGAACGCAACACCGATACGCGCCTGGGCGGCGACGAGCCGGTGCTGATCGCGCGCCGCACCGGCGCCAAGGTCCGCGCCGACCGCGACCGCGCCAGCGCCGCGCGCGCGCTGGCCGAGGCCGGTTGCGACATCGTGGTCTGCGACGACGGCCTGCAGCACTACCGGCTGGCGCGCGACATCGAGATCGAAGTGGTCGACGGCCGCCGCCGCTACGGCAACGGCCAACTGCTGCCGGCCGGCCCCTTGCGCGAGCCGCCCGAGCGCGGCGCGCGCTGCGATTTCCGGGTGATCAACCTGCCCCAGTCCGCCGGCGGCGACGCCGCGCCCGGCGCGGGTTTCGGCGAATGGCCGATGCGTCTGGTCGCCGACCAGGCCCAGCCCTTGCTGGGCGCGCGTCCGCTCAAGCTCGAGGCCTTCGCCGGCCAGCGCGTGCACGCGGTCGCCGGCATCGGCGACCCGGAGCGCTACTTCGCCATGCTGCGCGCGCTGGGCATCGCCATCGTCCCGCACGCCTTTCCCGACCACCACCGCTACCACGCCGCCGACTTCGCCTTCGGCAGCAAGCTGCCGGTGCTGCTGACCGAGAAGGACGCGGTCAAGATCCCGCTGGACGGGCAGGGCGGCTTCGATCCGGAAACGTACTACAGCGTGCCGGTGCGGGCGGAATTGCCCGAGGCGTTCTGGGTGTCGTTGCTGGACAAGCTGCAGGCGTTCAAGCGCAAGTGACGCCATAGCCGCCTTACGCGCTCGCGGCTCCCGCATGGGCTGCCTGTAGGAGATGCGCAAGCTGCGACCGCGACCCAACGCTCGCGACGCCGCCACCGCCATCGCGCGCCGCCATCACGCCGCCTCCCCGATACTCGCCGTACGCATCGCGCCCCACCGTTCCGGAGCCAACCATGAGCCAGGACTTCGTCGTCGCCATCCCCGCCCGCTACGCCGCCTCGCGCCTGCCCGGCAAGCCGTTGCGCGAACTTGCCGGCGAGCCGCTGGTGCTGCACGTCGCCCGCCGCGCGCTGGCCGCGGGCGCGCGCGAGGTGTGGATCGCCACCGACGACGCGCGCATCGCCGATGCGCTCAAGGACTGCGGCGTGCAGGTGGCGATGACCTCGCCCGACCACGCCTCCGGCACCGACCGGCTGGCCGAGTGCGCCGACATCGCCGGCTGGCGCGACGACACCGTGGTGGTCAACCTGCAGGGCGACGAGCCGTTCGCGCCGGCCGCCGGCATCGTCGCCGTCGCCGACGCGCTGCGCGACAGCGGCGCGGAGATGTCGACCCTGGCGGTCGCGGTGACCGAGGTCGAGACCCTGTTCGATCCCAACGCGGTCAAGCTGGTGCGCGCGGGCAACGGCGATGCGCTGTACTTCAGCCGCGCGCCGATCCCGTGGCCGCGCGACGCCTTCGCCAAGGACCGCGAGCGCATGCCCGGCGGCGGCGACTGGCTGCGCCACATCGGCATCTACGGCTACCGCGCCGGTTTCCTGCGCAAGTTCGCCAAGATGCGCCCCGGCCGGCTGGAGCAGATCGAATCGCTGGAGCAACTGCGCGCGCTGGAAGCCGGCTACCGCATCGCCGTGGGCATTACCCCGGAAGCCTTCCCGCCCGGCGTCGACACGCCCGAGGACCTGGCCCGCGCCGAGGCCTTCCTGGCCGCGCAGGGCGCGGCGGGCGAGGGCGCAGCCGGCAAGGACGGGTAAGCCGTGCGCCTGCTGGTGGTATGTCTGGGCAACATCTGCCGCTCGCCGGTGGCCGAGGGTGTGCTGCGCGCGCGCATCGAGGCGTCCTCGCTGCGCGGGCTGATCGAACTGGATTCGGCCGGCACCGGCGACTGGCACGTCGGCGAGCCGCCGGACCGGCGTTCGATCGCCAATGCCGCGCAGCACGGCGTCGACATTTCCGGCCTGCGCGCGCGCCAGCTGGCGGCCGCCGACTACCGCGAATGCGACTGGCTGCTGTGCGCCGACCGCGCGAATCTGCGCGACGTGCGCGCCCGCGCGCCCAAGGACGCGACCGCGCGAAGCGCGCTGCTGCTGGATTGGTGCGGGACCGAGAACGAAGGCGAGATTCCCGACCCTTACACCGGCGGCGCGGCCCAGTTCGAGCATGTGTTCCAACTGCTCGACCGCGCCGCCGACGGGGCGATCGCGCGCTTGCGCCGCGAATTGCAGCAGCGCTGAGCGCGCGGTGCGGCTTCGGGCCAAGCTGCCGGCGCTTTCGTGGCAGGGCCTTCAGGCCCGACGCTCTGCGGTCGCATTGCGGGGACTGATCGAACAGCGTCGGGGCTGAAGCCCCTCCCACAACAGCCGTCGCCGCTGCGGTGCTGCGGCGCCACGCCGTCGTGGCGCAAAACCTTCGATGCCGGCGCTTCTGTGGCGGGGCCTTCAGGCCCGACGCCTTCCGATCCGGTCGCCCCACCGCACCGACCCCAAAACGCCTCCGACGCCTTGCCGCCCCAGCGCATTCAGCCGCCCATCCCATCGCCGCCCCTTGCGCTCGCGCATAATCGACCCAATTCAGTTCCTGCCCCGATTCGCCGGCCGCCGGGCCGGCCGCCAGCCGCCGCCGATGCTGCCACCCGCGACGCCCGCCACCGCCTTGCTTGCTTCGTCCCGCCGCGCCGGCGTGGGCGCGGGCCTCGCTGCCTGCGCGACGGCGTCGGGGAGCGCGCGCGCATGAGCGCCGCTGACCGGCCCGCCGCGAACGCCACGCCCGCATCCGCCGAGCCGGCGCAACCGCTGGCGCCCGCCAAGCCCGCCGCTTTCGACGGCAAGGCCTTCGTCAAGCGGCTCAGCACCGCGCCCGGCGTCTACCGCATGATCGGCGCCGACGACAAGCCGCTGTACGTCGGCAAGGCCGGCGCGCTGAAGAACCGCGTCTCCAGCTATTTCAACGCCACGCCCAAGTCGGCGCGGATCATGTCGATGCTGGCGCAGACCGTGCGCATGGAAGTCACGGTCACCCGCACCGAGGCCGAAGCGCTGATCCTGGAGAACCAGCTGATCAAGTCGCTCAAGCCGCGCTACAACGTGCTGCTGCGCGACGACAAGAGCTATCCCTACGTGCTGATGACCGGCGAGGCGTGGCCGCGCATCGCCATGCACCGCGGCCCGCGCGCGGTCGCCGGGCGCTACTTCGGCCCCTATGCCAGCGTCGGCGCGGTGCGCGACACGCTCAACCTCATGCACAAGCTGTTCCGCCTGCGCAGCTGCGAGGACAGCGTGTTCCGCAACCGCTCGCGGCCGTGCCTGCAGCACCAGATCGGCCGCTGCAGCGCGCCCTGCGTCGGCCTGGTGCCGGCGCGCGACTATTCCGAGAGCGTGCGCCGCGCCGGCCTGTTCCTGGAGGGCCGCAGCGACGAGCTCACCGACGAACTCGGCCGCGACATGGAAGCCTCCAGCGCGCGCCTGGACTTCGAGGACGCCGCGCGCCTGCGCGACCTGATCGCCGGCATCCGCAGCCTGCAGGCGCGCCAGTACGTGGACGGCCGCGCCGCCGACCTGGACGTGCTGGCGCTGGCGATGTCCGGCGCCGCCGCCTGCGTGCTGCTGCTGGCCTTCCGCGACGGCCGCAACCTCGGCACCCGCGCGTTCTTCCCGCAGACCCGTGGCAGCGACAACCCCGAGGAAGTGCTGACCGCCTTCATCTCGCAGTACTACGGCGAGCAGACCCCGCCGCGCGAGATCGTGCTCGACCGCGACCTGCCCGACCGCGAACTGTTCGAACAGGCCTTCTCCGCCGCCGGCGAGCGCCGCGTGCAGATCAAGAGCAGCGTGCGCGGCGAGCGCGCCGGCTATGTCGATCTGGCCCGGCGCAACGCCGAGATGGCGCTGGCCACCGAGATGACCAGCCACGCCGCCCAGCTGGCCCGCGCCGAAGCGCTGCGCGACCTGCTGAAGATGCCGGCGCTGCCGCAACGCATCGAGTGCTTCGACATCAGCCACACCATGGGCGAGGCCACCGTGGCCTCGTGCGTGGTGTTCGATTCGCAAGGCCCGGTGCGCGGCCAGTACCGCCGCTACAACATCGCCGGGATCGTCGAGGGCGACGACTATGCGGCGATGAACCAGGCCATCGCCCGGCGCTTCCGCCGCGCGGTGGAGGAAGACGGGGTCATGCCCGACGTGCTGCTGATCGACGGCGGCGCCGGCCAGGTCGCGCAGGCGCGCGCCGCGCTGAGCGAGCTGGGGGTGGAGGGCGTGCTCCTGGTCGGCGTGGCCAAGGGCCCGGCGCGGCGCCCCGGCGACGAGGAACTGCTGCTGCCCGACGGGCGCACCGTGCACCCCGGCGCCGAGTCGCCGGCGCTGCAGTTGGTCCAGCAGGTCCGCGACGAGGCGCACCGTTTCGCCATCACCGGCCACCGCGGGCGGCGCCAGAAGACCCGCAACAGCAGTAGGCTGGAAGACATTCCCGGCATCGGCCCGCGCCGACGCGCTAATCTGTTGCGGCATTTCGGCGGATTGGGCGGGCTCAAGGCCGCCGGGATCGAAGAGATTTCCCGGGTCGAAGGCGTCAACGAGGCCTTGGCCGAGCGCATCTACGCCGCCCTGCACGGGCTGGATGCGCCGGAAGAGGCCGCGGCGGCGCCGGGCGCCGGGCCGGTCGCGGCCGGTCCGGGGGCGCTCGCGCCGGGAACGGATGCCGCCCCAAAGGCGTCGAAGGCCAAGAAGCAACGTGCGGCCGCCGAGCCGGACCCGAAGCGGAGCGAAGGATGAAGTTGACCATACCCACCATGCTGACCCTGGCGCGGATCGTGCTGATCCCGGTGCTGGTGGTGGTGTTCTTCCTCGATTACCCGTGGACCAACCTCGCGGCCGCGTTCATCTTCGCCTTCGCCTCGGTCACCGACTGGCTCGACGGCTGGATCGCCCGCCGCTACAACCAGTATTCGGCCTTCGGCGCCTTCCTCGACCCGGTCGCCGACAAGCTCATGGTCGCGGTGGCGCTGCTGCTGATCGTGCAGAAGCACCCGACCGTGTGGATGACGCTGTGGGCCGCGGTCATCGTCGGCCGCGAGATCGCGGTCTCGGCGCTGCGCGAGTGGATGGCCGAGCTGGGCCAGCGCGCGGCGGTCAAGGTCGCCGCGATCGGCAAGATCAAGACCATCGTGCAGATGGTCGCGCTGGTGTGCCTGCTGTACCAGGAGCGCATCTTCGGCCTGCCGGTGTTCCAGATCGGCGAATGGCTGCTGGCGGCGGCGGCGTTGCTGACGCTGTGGTCGGGGTTCTCCTACCTGCGCGCGGCCTGGCCGATCATGCGCGCCGACACCGGCGGGCCGCGCTGAGGCGCCGCGCCGGGGGCGGTTCGCGGCGGCAACCGCGGCGGGGCAGGGCACCGCAGCCCCGTTAAGAAAGCAGTTGACAGTTTTCTTTCCATGCCTAAAATATCGGTTCCCTCAGCGGGAATAGCTCAGTTGGTAGAGCACTACCTTGCCAAGGTAGATGTCGCGAGTTCGAGTCTCGTTTCCCGCTCCAGATTCTTAGGCGTTCCGGTCCGGTTTCCGGCGACGGAACGCCTTGAAATCAAACCCCCTCGCGGGGGTTTGTTTTTTTAGGACGGGAGCCGGCGCCCAGCGACATTCGGGATTGCCAGCGATCGTAGTGTTAAGGCAACATGTATCGACGTCACCGGCCGGGTGGCAGAGTGGTTATGCAGCGGACTGCAAATCCGCGTACGCCGGTTCAATTCCGACCTCGGCCTCCAATTCGCGACCTCGGCAGCTGCATCGCCGGAGTCGAAAAAATCAGCGGGAATAGCTCAGTTGGTAGAGCACTACCTTGCCAAGGTAGATGTCGCGAGTTCGAGTCTCGTTTCCCGCTCCAGATCGATGCCTCGCCCCGGCGACGCATCCGCGGCATCCAAGGCGTCCGGCCGAGCCGGCCGCCTTTTGTTTCCCCGGCCCGCTTCGGCGCGCCGGGGCGGCAGCTAAAAATCAGCGGGAATAGCTCAGTTGGTAGAGCACTACCTTGCCAAGGTAGATGTCGCGAGTTCGAGTCTCGTTTCCCGCTCCAAACCGATGCGACGCGATGGCGGCGCACAGCAGCGAACCAAGCGGTCGGCGCAAGCCGGCCGTTTTTTCTTTGCGCGCTCGAGGCCGGAGCCGGGACAGGGTGGCCAAGTGGTTTTGCAGCGCACTGCGAATCCGCGTACGCCGGCGGCGCTGGCGCACGCGCGCCGCAGCGCAAGTGTTGGGGCACGCGATTTCGGTGACGTACCATCGCAGGATCGACCCGGCGCAAGGAGCGCCCCAGTGAGCATCGCCAACCCGCAGTTGCAGCAGTACGACTTTCTCGCCGACATGCAGAGCGACGCCTATTTCCCGCCGTTTCTGGTGGCGAAGGGACGGCAGATCCTGATCCGCCTGTGCGAGGCCATCGAAGCGGAGCCGCCGCCGTCGCTGGATGCGCTGTACCTGCTGACCCATGCCGCGACCGAGGAATTCAACCGGCTCGCCGCAGAGTTCGAACGCCACGACAGCGAGATCGAAACCGCCGCGCGCGAAAACATCGGCGGCGACTTCGAGGTCATCGCCCACGCGTACGGCTTCGACTCGGCGGATGTCGAGGAACTGATCGCGCCGCGCGATTGGTGAGGGATGCGGGGTTTCCCGCAACGCTTGCGATCCTGGATTCGCGGGAACGTCGGGGGTCAGGGTTGTGAGCGTCATGCCGCGATGAAGCCTTGGGTTCCTGCGTTCGCGGGAACGACGATAGCTGGGTATCGCCGCGCTTCTCACAGGCCGTCATCCCCGCGAAGGCGGGGATCCAGAGATTTCAGCGTCATGTCGCGATGAAGCCTGGGTTCCCGCTTTTGCAGGAACGACGGTAGCCAGGTTTCTCCGCGCCTCTCGCAGACCGTCATCCCCGCGAAGGCGGGGATCCATAGACTTCAGCGCCATGTCGCGATGGAGCCCGGAGTTCCGCGTTGCTGGGAACGACCGCAGGAAAAAGGCGCTTCTTTCAAATCGCCGGGCATCTTGAGAAAGGCAGCGGCGATGCGGCATCGGCGGTGGCAACGTTCGCGCTGCATGCGTGCGACCTGCGCATGCGCGAAAAATTTCGCGGCGATGGGTGCGAACGATGTCCGCGGTTGGGTTGTGACGGGCCGATCACGCAGCCGCGTTCGCGCCATTGAGTCGTCGTGCGCAAGCGCGAACGCGCGCGCAGGCTGCGTGCGATCGGCTCGCTGTCGGCGCGCGCGGCGGACGCGCGCGTGGACACAGGCGGGTGGAGGCGTGGGAGGCGGCGAATGCGGCCGATGCAGCGCCGGACGGAACTGCGCAGCGGCGTCGGCACGGTCCGGGATTCGCGTTCGTCCGAATCGCTGCAAGCCGTGGTGCCCGGAGCCGGACTCGAACCGGCATACCCTCGCGGGTGGCGGATTTTAAGTCCGCTGCGTCTACCGATTTCGCCATCCGGGCAGGATGCGGTGACGCGGCTAGTCTAGCCGATCCGCTCGCGCGGCTGGCTCGCGCGGCGAGGCGAGCCGCCGTCGCGCGGCGCAGCCGAGCGTGCGCGGGCGTTGCGGTTCAGCGCCCGGCGTTCGCGCTGGCGGCGCCGGCCGCGGCCGCGCCGCAGGGGCCGGTTGCGCGGTCGCGCGCATGGAACTCGATCCACAGCCCGAGGTCGTCGCGGCTCGGCGCCAGGAACGACGCGCCGGCGAGCCCGCGATAGCGCTCCAGCGTGCGTTCGTAGCCGCGTCCGACTAGGTGCCGGGCGCGTTCGAGGTCGGCTACGCCGATGCTGATTCCGGCGATCTGCGCGCCGCCCTGGGCCAGCGCGTCGGCCGCGGCGCCGGCGCCGTCGGGCTGCAGCGCCAGCAACGCGCTGGCGCCGATCGCCACGCAATAGCCGCGCGCGCCGATCTGCGCCAGCCGCACCGGCGTGGCGCGGTCGTAGCCGAGCCTGGCCAGTTGCGCGCGGTCGGCTTCGGCGTCGGCCGAGAGCAGCCACAGCGCGCTGAGTTCGCGCGCGCCGTTGGGGTGCTCGCGCGCGCTGCGGCGGTCGGCGGCGATGTCGGGACGCACCGGCGCGTAGCGGATGTAGAACAGCCGGCTCGACAGCGGCGAGGGATCGACCGCGAACAGGCTCCAGCGCGGCGGCGTGCCGGGGCCGGTGCCGTCGGGATCGTCGGGCGCGGCGGAGAACACCGGCGTGGCGGCGAGGCCGCGGGCGAGCAGCGCGGCGCGCGCGGCGTCGAGCGCGTCGCTGTGCAGGACCAAGGTGCGCGCGCCGGCGGCGCCGTGCAGCGCGGCCTGGTCGGCCTGCGCGCCGGGGTCGAGCGGCGCGTCGGCGCCGGTCAGGCCCAGCAGTTCGATGAAGCGCTCGCCGTCCAGGCGCACGTAGCGGTTGGCCAGCGCGCCTTGCGGCCGGCCGGGCGCGACCTGGAAGCCGAGCTTGACGGTCATCGCCGCGGTGATCTGGTCGAGGCTACGGCCCCACAGCAGGGCGTGGTCGAGGCGCTCGCCGGCGCTTGGGCGCGGCGTGGGAGCGGCGAGGGCGAGGGCGGACAGCGACAGGGTCGCGACGGCGGCGGCGAGGCGGGGAAACAGGCGCATGCGGGCGGCTCGGAAGGGCGGATGGAATCGGCGGGCGGCATCGCGCCGCAACGCCGCGGACCCGTACAGGCTGGCGCCGCCGTCGCCGCCGCGCGCGCAGGAACGGCCGGCCGTCAGTACGAAAGGATGACTTTCGCCTCTGCCGGCGGCGCCGGCCGGCGCCGAGCATCGCGCCATGGCCGACCGTCCTGCGTGCTATCCCGAACTGCCTGCGGCGGCGCGGCCGCGCGAGCACGCCGTGGCCGCCGCACCGCGCCTGGACGTGCTGACCGTGCCGGTGCCGCCAGGCCTGTTCGACACCCCGTTCGACCGCCGCCACGTGCTGTGCCTGCACCAGGGCGGGGCGGTGCCGGTGAGCTATCGCGAAGGCCGCCATGAGCGGCGCGGCGTGCGCCTGCAGGGCCAGTATTGCGTGTCGCCGGCCAACGCCAGCACCCGTTGGACGATGTCGGGGCCGGCGACCTCGCTGTTGTTGCGGATGGCGCCGGAACTGATCGACGAGACCGCGCAGGCGATGGGCTCGGGCGGCGGCGCGGTCGAACTGGCGCCGGCCGCGCACCTGCGCGACGCGCAGATCGAGCGCATCGGCTGGATGATGCAGGCCGAGGACCGCGAGCGTTACCCCAGCGGGCGCTTGTTCGTCGATGCCCTGGCCGATGCGCTGGCCGCGCGCCTGCTGGCGCTGCACCGCTTCGCGCGCGCGCCCGCGGCGACGGCGCGGGCGCTGCCGGGGTGGCGGCTGGCGCGGGTGATCGACTACATCGAGGCGCACCTGGAGGCGGACCTGTCGCTGGCCGAACTCGCCGCCGTCGCCGGTTTCAGCGTGTCGCACTTCAAGCCGCTGTTCAAACGCGCGACCGGCCTGCCGGCGCACCGCTTCGTGCTGCAGCGGCGGGTCGAGCGCGCGCGCCAGCGGGTGCTGGACGGCGCGGCGGGATTGAGCGAGATCGCGCTGGACACCGGCTTCGCCGATGCCAGCCACATGGCGCGCTGCATGCGCCGATTGCTCGGGGTGAGTCCGTTGCAACTGCGCCAGGCGCGCGGCTGACGGCGGCCGCGAGGCCGCTGCGCGTGCGGCGATCGCCGGCTATTCGGCCGCGCCGTCCGCGCGCGGCGCCGCGCCGTCGCGCCGCAGCCGCTTGAGCTTGCGTTCCAGCGCGGCCTCGCGCTTCTCCAGTTCCGCCACGCGCTGGCGCAGGGCTTCGGCCTGGGCGTCGTGGCGCTCGCGCACCGCGTCGCTGGCAAGATCCAGCGCCTGCAACCACAGCTGGCGCAGCGGCGCGGGCACGTCGTCGGCCAGCGGCGCCAGTTGCAGGCGCGTGGCCAGCCCGGCGTAGAAGCGCCGCAACATCGGATGCAGGCGATTGGGCGAGCCGCTGCCGTAGACCGCGCGGATGGCTTCCACGGTCGGCTGGACCCCGGCGCGGAGCATGCGCCAGGCGATGTCCTCGAGCTGGCCCTGGTCCAGCGGCACGCGCTCCTGCGGCCCGCGCTTGCCGCCCAGGCGGCCTTCCTCGGCCAACGACTGGCGGATCTGCCACAGCGCGTCCTGGTCGGTCGCCATCGTCGCGCGCCTAGGCCAGTTCGAACGCGGCAGCGGCGTCGAACTTTTCCTTGAGGAAGCGTTCGCTCAGCAGCAGCGATTCGGCGTCGCCGGCGAAGGCCTCGCGCGAGATGCGCTGCAGCGACTGGTCGAGCAGCTCAAGTTGCTGCGACAGCGTCTGCGCGGCGGTGCGGCCGTCCTTGAGCGGTTGGGTGCGGGCGAACACCGGCGGCAGCTTGAGGTAGCCGCCGAGCATGTCCGGCAGGTAGCGGCGCAGGCTTTCCTGCACCGCGAACGCGGCCGAGGCCGACAGCGCGCCGGAGCCGCGCAGCTCGTGCAGCCGCGGCAGCAGTTCGCCCAGGGTCTGCTGGATGTTGCGCAGGCTCGCCAGCGCCTCGGCCGGCACCCGCTTGGCCACTTCGCCGACCAGGCGGTCGAGGTGTTCGATCAGCGCCTCCACCGGCAGTTCGGCTTCGGCCACGCGCTCGCCGAGCCGGTCGCGCGGCCACGCCAGCGCGCCGACGCCGTACAGGCCGAGCACGATCAGCGGCCAACCGGTCGCGATCACCCCGGCGAACAGCAGGCCCAGCCCGACCAGGCCGAGCGCGCAGCCGGCGATGTTGCGGTTGCTGTAGAGGTACAAACGCAGGCGCTGGCCCAGCGTCGGCGTCGTCGGCGGCGGCGCGACCGGCAGCGTCATCACTGGTACCCGCGGATGTCCTTGAACACCAGGGTCAGCGACTTGCTCTTGGCGTCGAAGACCTGGCCGCCGGTGGCCTGCGCGAGCGACTTCATCTCGTCCGGGTCGGCGTCGCCGAACAGGATCGGGAACACCCGGATCGAGCGCAGCGCTTCGTCCTGGGCGGCGTACCAGCCCAGGAACGCGCGCAGGTCGCTGCCTTCGGTGTTCTCGCCGTCGCTCATCAGCACCACCGTGTAGTAGCGCGGCTCGCGCGCGGCGCGCTTGTCGGCGGCCAGTTCGGTCAGCGCCTGGCGCACGCTGTCGAAGATCGCGGTGCCGCCGCCGGGCTGCAGCGGCGCGATCTCGGCGCGGATCGCCCGCAAGGCGGCGGCGTTGCCGGCGGCGTCGCGGCCCATGTCGAACAGGCGGGTGCGCTCGGGCCGGCTGGAGAAGGTCAGCACGCCGATGCGCTCGCGGTTCTGGAAGCGCGCGTAGCGGTCGGTCAGCGAAGCGGCGTTGCCGCCGGCGAGGGTGTCCATCGCCGCCTTCATCGCCTCGATGCGGCCGTCGTTGCCCATCGAGCCGGACAGGTCGAGCACGTAGCGCGAGCTGGCCGGGATGCGCACGTCGGCGAGGAAGCCCTGCAGCAGGCTGTCGATCACCTGCGGCTGGCCGGGGAAGGGCAGCTCGATCAGGGTGCGCTGCGGGATGCTGGCGGCGGCCTGCGCCTCGGGATTGACCGGACGGCGCAGGGTGGTCTGCGACAGGCGCGTCTGGAACGCGGGCGAACGCAGGAACGCGACCAGCTTGTCGTAGCCGGCGCGCTTGCCGGCGTCGAGCAGCATCAGCGGATAGTCGGCGGTGACGATGCCTTCCTTCGGATAGACCAGGGTCAGCGGCTCGCCCAGGCGGCCGTCGCGGTTGAGGCTCAGCAGCACCGATTCGTAGTTGATCAGCCCGTCGACCTTGCCCTGTTCGCGCGCATAGGTGTCGGCCAGCCAGCCCGACGAGCCGGCGGTCATGCGTTGGCCCTGGAAGAAGGCCTTGAGCGCGGGATTGGCGACGTCGGCCTCGGTCAGCGCGTCGGGGTTCGCGGCCAGCGCGGAGGCGATGCCGATCAGCGCGGTGAAGCCGGTGTTGCTCGAGGTCGGGTTGGTCATGCCGAAGCTGAAGCGGCCCGCGCGCGAAGCCTCGGCGATGTCCTTCCAGGTCGGGTCGGCCTTGTCCCAGCCCAGTTCGCGCGCCTTGGAGGTCTTCACCCCCAGCACCACCGGCGACAGCATGATTTTTTCCTGCGCGAGCAGGCGCTGCTTGAGCGCCGGATTCATCGCCAGGTATTTGCCGTGGCTGACCCAGACCGCGTCGAACTTCTCGCCCGCGGCGAGGCGGTCGATCGCGTCGAGGGTGCCGGCGTAGGTGAAGCGCAGGCGCACGCCGGTGGCCTGGGCGATCTCGTCGCCGAGCTGGGCGTCGATGTCCTTGAGTTCGGAGCCGGCCAGCACGGTGAAGGCCGGGGCATCGTCGGTGCGGGCGGCGCCGCCGTCGCCGGCGGTGTCGCCGGAACCGTTGCCGCCGCCGCAGGACGCGAGCAGCAGCGCGGCGAAGGCGAGCAAAGCGCGGTGCGCGAATCGGGTCATGGCTGGGCCTTCCTGTGGCGGAGCGTTACGGGAGATCGATCAGTGGGAACAGGCGGCGTCCAAGGCTTCACCCCGTCATTGCGGCGAACGCCGGAATCCGTTTTGACGTTGCTCTTTTCCGCACGCGCCAAGGCAAAAGCAACGGCAAGATCGAAATGGATTCCGGCGTTCGCCGCAACGACGGGGCGGGTACGGCGCGGGTTCATCGGGGTAAGGGCGGGCCGCGGCCGGGTTACAGCGACACCGGCCCGGCCGGCGCGGCGATGCTGTGGCGCACCGCGGCCACCGCCTCGCGCTCGCGGTTCATGCGCGCCTCGCCCTTGGCGATCAGGCCGCGCAACTGCTCGATGTTGCTGCCCATCGCGCCGATCGCCTTGCTGCGGAACTCGTCCATGCGGTCGAGTGCGGCGAAGGTGGTGTCGAACGCGTTCTGCAGGGTCTGCACGCCGATCAGCGGGTTGCTCTGGAACTCGGCGACGCGGTCGACGTGCTGGCCGAACTGGGACGAGGTCGAGGCGATCAGCCCCTCGATCGCGCGCGAGGACGACTTCAGCGCGTCCATCACCTGCAACTGGTAGCCCTGCGCACGCGCCAGGGTCGCGGCGATCGACAGGCTGGACATGCCGATGGTGGCCATGCGGTCGCAGCCGTTGCGCAGCTCGCGCCCGGTCTTGCGCAGGCCTTCGAGCATCTTGTAGCCGTTGATGCACACCAGGATCTGGGTCTTGATGTCGACGCTGGCCTGGCGCACGTAGAACAGCACTTCCTGCTCGACCGCCTTGGCCCGCGCCGGGTCGGCGGCCTTGAGCGACTCCAGCGCCGCGCTGAGCTTGCCGTCGAGCTGCTCGGCGAACACGTCGGCGGCCTTGAGCCGGGTCAGCGCCTCCAGCAGCTTCTGCATGGTCGCGTACAGCGCCTGGTCGTCGCGCGCCAGTTCGTCCTGCACGGCGTAGAGGCTGTCGATGGTCTTGCGGATCGAGTCGCCGGCCGAGTCGAAGCGCTGCAGGTAGGCGCGCAGCTTGTTGCCGAACGGGATCAGCCCGAGCAGCTTGTGCGCGGCCAGCAGGTCGCCTTCCTTGGACGGGTTGAGGTCCTCGAACAGGATGCGCATTTCGCTCATCACCTTGAACGCCGGGCTGTCGGCGTCGGCGACGAAGTTGCGGTCGAGGAACTTGTTGGTGAGCAAGGTGCTGTCGCCGATCTCCTTGCGGCCGAGGCGGAACGCGCTGTCCACGCGGCTGCGGAAATCCTCCGAGTGCGGGTCCAGCGCGAGCAGGTCGGCGATGAACTGGTCGGCCTGGCTCAACACCTGGATGCGGGTCTCGTCCTTGAACGGGATCATCGCCGCGGCCTGGTCGGGCCCGGCGACGGGCATCGCCGGCTCGGGCATGTCCAGGGTCAGCGGGGCGATGGGCTCGGCGAGGGTGGTGGGCGCGGCGGGAGTCTGGGGCGTGCTCATGGCGTCGTTCCTTCAGTGGCCCAGCCGCGATTCGATGCGGCCGATCATGCGTTCGAGGAGGTCGTAGGTCGGCGGATCGACCACGTCGACCAGTTGTTGCGGCATGTCGATGCCGCGCTTGCCGGCGTCGGCGAACAGCGTCGCGTTGTCGGGCCCGCGCAACCCGTAGCGCGCGGCGATCGCGCGCACCTTGGGGTTGCGCTCGAAGGCCTCGGCGAAACGCGCGCCCTTGTCGTTGAGGGCGACGATGGTGTGCTTGGTCAGCACGGTCGGTTGCGGATACAGCAGCAGCATGTCCGGGTCCACGCGCGGGTGCTTGAACGCGTACTCCAGGAATTGCTGCTCGTAGATCATCACCAGCGGCGACTTGCCCATCTTCATGGTGACGTAGTCTTCGAACGGCCCCGACGAGCTCGATTCCTGGTAGCCCTGCTTGGAGAACAGGTGCACCAGCCGGTCGGCGACCTGGTCGGCGGCGGCGTCGCTGGCGACCACGTCGTCGTTGTTGGCCAGGTAGCTGGCCAGGGCCAGGTACATCGCCGCCGAATTGCTGGTGCGCACGTCGGTGCTGGTGATCAGCACCGATTTGCCGACCGCGTAGTTCGGGTTGGGCTGCAGGTCCTTCCAGCGCGCGCCGCTCTCCATCAGCGCCACCAGCTTGCGCATGTCGACGATGAAGTAGGCGTTGCCGCGCTTGCCGACGATGCCGTTGGCTTCCAGCGTCGGCAGCAGCGGCTTCCAGCTGGCCACCGTCATCGGCGTGTAGAAGCCGTTGTAGATGCGGCGCGATCCGGTGGCGTCGGCGATCTTGCGCGCCGCGGCGGTGCCGGCGGGGTAGGCGGCGTCGAAGCTCTTGAGGTCCGGGCGGGTGGCGATCTCGCGCGAACCGGCCTTCTGCACGTCGAGCACGATGTTGTCGGCGAGCAGGACCTGGGCCAGCTCGGGATCGCGCAGGAAATCGAGCTTCTCCGAACCGGTGAGCACGCGCACGGTGATCCGCGCGGCCGTGTCGGCCTGCTGTTTGCGCGTTTCGGCGGCGGCGCGGTCGTCGGCGCGCTTGCCGTTGAAGGACATCACGATGCCGGCGACGACGCCGAGCAGCAGCACCACCGCGATCGCGGGGCCGAGGATCTTCCTCATTGGCGAACCTCCTTATTCACCGGCAGCGTATGGGCTATGTATGACCTATGTTTGACAGTCCGGGGCCGGGTGGGGGGAGCGCGGTGGCGGAGGGAAAAGCGTCGGGCCTGAAGGCCCTCCCACAAGAGCCGAGGTTGGACCCGCTCTTGTGGGAGGGCCTTCAGGCCCGACGCTTTCGGCTCCGACGCGGCCGACCCGCCGCCTGAACAGGCGCCACGCCCCTGTCATCCACCGCCCGCACACTGAACCCCGGCCGCGCCCGCCGACGCGGTTCCGACATTGGTCCAACATCCCCCGGCGCAGCATCGTCCCAGCCCAAGCCGCCCGCCACCCGCCCGAGGACGCCACGCGCATGAGCCAGCCGCAGGATCCGCGCCGCTACGACCGCCTGGCCGTCGAGCTCTCGCGCATCCGCGACCCGCAGGCGCTGGCCGAGGCCATCGTCGCCGCCGCGCGCGCTGCGCACGACGAGCCGGCCGTTGCGGCCGCCGCGCCGCAGGAACAGGGCGAACGCGCCTGGATCGAAGCCTGACTGCGCAGGCGCAGCCCTCGCGATAGGCGCCCGCCTTCGCCGCGAATCGCGGCCGCCCGATTCCCCGCTCCGGTTCCGACGCCCAACGCGTTCCGGCAGCCGCAAGCCCGATCCGGATTCGCCAGCCCGACATCGCGCACCCCCAACGGACCAAGCCATTCGTCTCGCGCCGGGCGCACAGCGCGGTGTGACATTCGTCGGTGGCCGCAGGGCCAGAGCGCTTGTACCCTGGCGCCACCCGCCATCGACCGCGCCGAGGTTGCCCGCAACGCCGGCGCGCCGGCGTTTTTCCCTCCCAGCGCAGGTTGCATCGCATGAGCGTTCTCGTCACCGGCAGCGCCGGCCACCTCGGCGAAGGGCTGATGCGCCTGTTGCGCGCACAGGGCCGCGCGGCGCGCGGCATCGACCTCAAGCCCTCGGCGTTCACCGACTTCGCCGGTTCCATCGCCGATCCCGCGTTCGTCGCCGAGGCGATGCAGGGCGTGGATGCGGTGATCCACGCCGCGACCCTGCACAAGCCGCACGTGGCCACCCACCGCTACCAGGACTTCGTCGACACCAACGTCTCCGGCACGCTGAACCTGCTGCAGGCCGCGCACGAACGCGGCGTGCGCTCGTTCGTGTTCACCAGCACCACCAGCGCGTTCGGCGCGGCCCTGACGCCGGCGCCGGGCGAGCCGGCGAGATGGATCGACGAAGACGTGGCGCCGATTCCGAAGAACATCTACGGCACCACCAAGGTCGCCGCCGAGGGCCTGTGCGAGCTGTTCCACCGCCGCCACCGGCTGCCGGTGCTGGTGCTGCGCACCTCGCGCTTCTTCCCCGAGGACGACGACGATGCGGCGCGCCGCGCCGAGTACGACACCGCCAACAGCCAGGCCAACGAACTGCTGTACCGCCGCGCCGACATCGACGATGTCGCCCAGGCCCACCTGTGCGCGATCGAGCGCGCGCCGGCGCTGGGCTTCGGCCGCTACATCGTCTCGGCGACCACGCCGTTCCGGCGCGAGCACCTGGCCGAACTCGGCGTCGATGCGGCGGCGGTGGTGCGGCGGTTGTTCCCGCGCTGCGGCGGGCTGTATGCGGCCAAGGGCTGGAACCTGTTCCCGCGCCTGGACCGGGTCTACGTCAACGACGCCGCACGCCGCGACCTGGGCTGGGAGCCGCGCTACGGCTTCGACTACGTGCTCGATTGCCTGGAGCGCGGACTGGATTTCCGCAGCGCGCTGGCGCACGACGTCGGGGTCAAGGGCTATCACGCGCAGCGCTTCGAGGACATGCCTTACCCGGTGGCGTGAAGCTGCGTCGGCGCGGGCCGCGGCCGGCGCGGGCAACGCACGGCGGCGACGGTCGCGGCGGGCGGCGAGGGCAGGGCTGGCTACAATGCCCGGGCGCGCCGCCGTTTCCGCGGCGCCGCAGCCGCCGATGCCAGGGAGCGCCGCCATGTCCGAATCCGCACACACTCCGCCCGCCGCGCGAGTACGCGCATGAGCGCGACCGCGCTGATCTGCCTGGGCGCCAGCGCCGGCCCGCGCGCGGAGAACCTGCTCGAAGCCGGCGCGCAGTTGCTGGCCGAACCCGGCACCGCGTTAGCGGCGGTGTCCGGGCTGTACGGCGACCGCCACTACCTGCACACCGGCGACGCCACCTTGAACCTGGTGCTGGCGCTGGACTGGCGCGACCCGCCGCAGCCGCAGGCGCTGGAACGGCGCTTCAAGCGCATCGAAGCCGGCTTCGGCCGCCAACGCGACCCGCGCCGGCGCATGCCGGTGCCGCTGGACATCGACCTGCTCGGCGCGCTGGACGCCGATGGCCCGCAGTGGCAGTCGCGCTACGATCCCGGCCGCGGCTACCTGTTCCACGGCTTGAGCCAACTGCCGCTGGCGCCGCTGCAGGCCGCGCTGGACGCACTGCAGCGCCAGCGCGGTTTCCGTGGCGAGGACAACGCGCACGGCTTCTATCCCTATGCCGGCGCCGGCTTCGTGCGCCGCTACCTGCTCGAGCGCGCCGCGCAACTGCGCGATGCCGGGCAACGGGAGGCCGGTTGATGAGCCAGGCCACCACCACCTTGGTCACCGGCGCCTCGCGCCGGATCGGCCGCGCCCTGGCTGAAGCCTGCCTGGCGCGCGGCGAACGCGTGGTCGCGCACCGGCGCAGCGCCGATGCGGTGCCGGCGCCGTTCGCCGCGCCGGTGGACGCGTGGTGCTGGGACATGCAGCAGCCGCTGGACGCGTTGCCGGCGCAGGACATCGACCACCTGATCCTCAGCGCCTCGCTGTTCGAGCGCGGCCACACCTGGAACGCGCTGTCGGCCGACGGCGGCGCCGGCAGCGCCAGCGCCGAGGAACGCGAGCGCTTCGCCCGCCACCTGCAGGTCAACCTGTTGGCGCCGTGGGAACTGGCGGTGCGGCTCAACGCGCGGCGGCCGCTGCGCTCGGTGACGATGCTGCTCGATACCTACCTGGACCGTTCGTTCGCGGGCCATGCCGCCTACCAGGTCAGCCGCGCCGCCGGCGCCGGGCTGGTGCGCGCGCTGGCGACGGAACTGGCGCCGTGCCGGGTTAACGCGGTCGCGCCGGGCACGGTGCTGCCGTCGGTGCGCGACCCGGCCCAGCGCGCCGAACAGGAAGACGCGATCAAGGCGCGGACCCTGCTCGGGCGCATCGGCGCGGTCGACGACGTGGTCGACGCCGCGATGTACCTGCGCGACGCGGCCTACGTCACCGGCGAAATCCTGCGCGTCGACGGCGGCCGCTTCAAACTCTAGAAATCCCGCTCTGTAGGAGCGACGCGAGCCGCGACCGCGACAACGCAGCCGTTGCGAACGCTTCGACGTAGTGGCGTTGTCGCGATCGCGGCTCGCGCCGCTCCTGCACAGGGCGCGGCGCTTCGGGCGCCGACCGTCCGTGCGCTTGCGCATCACCCTCACGAATCGAAGAAGACCATGAACATCATCTGCGGCGACCTGCTGCAACTGGCCGCCGAAGGCCGTTTCGACGTCATCGTGCACGGCTGCAACTGCCAGTGCCGGATGGGCCGCGGCATCGCCCTGAGCATCCGCGAACGCTTCCCCGCGGCCTGGCAGGCCGACCAGCGCACGGTGCCGGCCGAGCGCGGCAAGCTCGGCGGCTACAGCCAGGCATCGGTGGAGGAGAACGGCCACCGCTTCGTCGTGGTCAACGCCTACACCCAGTTCCACTGGAAAGGCGCGGGCGTGCTGGCCGACTACGAGGCCATCGGCCGGGCGATGCGCTCGATCGCGCGCGAGTTCCACGGCAAGCGCATCGGTTATCCGCTGATCGGCGCGGGCTTGGCCAAGGGCGATTGGAACGTCATCGCGCCGATCATCGAAGAGGCGCTGGCCGGCGAGGACCACACCCTGGTCGAATTCGCCGGTTGAGGAAGGCGCGCGGCGATCGGGTCGAAAGGCGTCGGGCCTGAAGGCCCTCGCACAAGAACGGGCCCGGCTTTGGCGCTTGTGGGAGGGCCTTCAGGCCCGATGCTTTTCATTCGGTTCGCCGCGATCTCCCGCGGTGTGGGGCACCGCGGGATTCTTGCGACAGCGCACGCCGGTCCAAGCCCGGCCGGTTCAAACCTGCGCCGCCAACTCCGCCATGTGCTGGGCGATGCGCCGGCGCCCGGCCTCGGCGTTGTCGCGCGCGCGTTCCCACGATGCGCGCGCGGCGCCGCGGGCCTGTTCCCAGCTCAGCGCCGAACCCAGGCGGATGCGCTGGTAACGCCCGCGCAGGTCCAGCGCCGGGTCGTCGAAATCGCGGCCGGGATGTTCGAGCTGCACCGAGATGCCGACGTAGAACGCCGGTGCGTAGTCGCTGAAATGCAGTCCTTCGCGATAGAACTCCGCCTCGCGATAGTGGCTGGCCCAATAGCTCAGCCCGGGCGTGGTCGGAGTGGGGCGGCCTTGCAGGGTGGTCGTCATCGCTCTGGCTCCGCTTCGGGAACCCCCTGTGCGCGCAAACTTAGCCCACGGTGACGTTAGTTGTCCGTTACGAATGATTCGCGTTGCGTGAATTGTGAATGGGGCAACGATTTGCTGCACGCAACCGCCCGGCCGGGACAAGTCCGGCCGGGCGAGGCATTGCGCAGCGGGCGCCCGGCCGTTACGGGCCCTGCGCCGCGGTCACCGCCGCGTTGGCGTCGATCAAGCCCGGCCCGCAACCGCCGGGGCACTTGGCCACGGCGATCGGGCGCGCGGTGTTGCTCAGGATCGCCTGCACCTGGGCGGTGTTCAGCGCCGGCTTGACCGACTTGATCAGCGCCACCACGCCGGCCACGTGCGGCGCCGCCATCGACGTGCCCTGGTAGAAGTCGTAGCCGTTGGCATCGACGGTGGAGAGCACGCCGCGGGTCGGATGGTTCTGCGTGCACTTGCCGCTGACCGATTCGCCCAGCGCCAGGAACTCGGCGGCCGGCGAGCAGGTCTCGCCGCCCGGCGCGGCGATGTCGATGCCGGTGCCGTAGTTCGAGTACCAGGCGCGGTTGCCGTTGATGTCGCTGGCGGCGACCGTGATCGTGTTCGGGCAGCTGGCCGGAGTGAAACCCGACACGTCGTTGTTGCTGTTGCCCGCGGCGACCACCACGATCGCGCCGTTGGCGGTGGCGGCGTTGATCGCATCGCGATAGGCCAGGGTCTGGCTGCAGGCCTGGGCGCCGCCGAGCGAGAGGTTGATCACGTCGGCCGGATTGGGATTGGCCGGAATGCCGGCGACCGTGCCGCCGGAAGCCCAGACGATGCCGTCGGCGATGTCGGAGGTGGCGCCCACGCCGCTGTTGCCGAGCACGCGCACCGGCAGGATCTTGGCGTTGCGCGCGACTCCGGCCACGCCGGCGCCGTTGTTGGTGACCGCCGCGACCGTGCCGGAGACGTGGGTGCCGTGCTTGATGTTGGACGAGTCGGTGGCGTTGTTGTCGCGGCCGTTGCCGTCGTTGCCGCCGCCGCAGTTCGACGGCAGCCCGGCGAACAGGCAGGCCAGGCCCAGGCCGTTGACCGAGGTCACGAAGTCGTAGCCCGGCAGCAGGTTGGCGTTGAGGTCGGTGTGCGAGAGATAGCCGCTGTCGACCACCGCGACCACCACGCCGGCGCCGTCGGCCTTGTCCCAGGCGCTGGGGCCGTTGATGCCGACCGCGCTGTCGGCGTAATGCCACTGCTCGTTGAAGCGGGTGTCGTTGGGGGTGAGCAGGGCGCTCATCAGCAGGTCGGGCTCGACGTACTCGACCTCGGGATTGGCGGCGATGCGCTTCATCAGCGCCGTCGCCTCGGCGCGGTCGAGGCCGCGGTCGCTGCGGATCACGTCGGCGCCCATCGCCATCCGGCGCAGGTGCGACAAACCCGGGCGCGGCTGGCCCTTGGCCGCCGGCAGGGCGGCTGCGGCGCGGCCCAGCGCGGCGTCGAAGCCGGCGGCGCTGGCGCGGGCGCTGCTGCCGGCGCGGTACTTGACGATGAACTGGTCGTAGCTGCCGCCGGCCTGCAGCCCGGCGAGGTTGACCGTGGCGGCTGCGGCGGGCGCGGCGCAGACCGCGGCCAGCAGCGCGGCGGTGGCCACGGCGAGCGGGCGCAGGCCGGGGCGGGGCGAAGAGGCGGGGAGGAGGCGTTGCAGGGTCGGGTACGACATCGGCGAAGTCCTCACGTTGGCTGGGCCGCGGGCGGCGGCGGGGAGGGGCCGGGCGCGGTGGGCGTCCGGCCGGGGCGGTCGGCCCGGCGTCGGGCCGGCAAGACCGGCCGCGCACGCCGGTCGGCGGCCGCGGCGCAGCGCGCTGCGCAGGCGGCGGATCGGCGCGGCCGCAGGGCGCGGCCCGATCCCACTGTAGGCGCCCGGTCGTGCCGGGACTCGCAAAAACCGCCTGAAAACAAGCGCAATCAGTGATCGCGCGCACCGTTGGACGCTGCGGCCACGTTTCGGTTGCGCGCAGCCGTGCGCGGCGCGCGCGGCGGCGCCCCCGGCCGCGCGCGGCAGGCCGGATCGCCGCGCAAGCATTCGCGCCGGATGCGTTTGCGCGGCGCATATTGCGCCGTGCCGGGGCAAGGCTCAGGGTAGGCGGCATCGCCGCGCGATGCGCGGCACCCACGCCGCCCCGCGCGGCGCCGCTGCCGGGCCACCATGGAGCGCGCGTGACGGCAACCGACCCCAGCGCCTACGAATCGGGCCGCGCCAGCGAACACTTGCGCTTCGTCGGCCGCATCTACCGCATGCGCAGCCTCGGCCTGGGGGTCGGCTTCTTCGCCGTCGCCGGCGTGCTCTACGAACACGGCGCGGCGTGGTGGGCGTGGGCGGCGCTGTTCGGCAACGGCTTCCTGTGGCCGTCGGCGGCGTACCTGATCGCCTCGCGCAGCCGCGATCCCGAATACGCCGAGTACCGCAACCTGCTGATCGACTCGGCGGTCGGCGGCGTGTGGATCGCGGCGATGCAGTTCAACGTGGTGCCCAGCGCGCTGCTGGCGGTGATGCTCTCGGCCGACAAGATCGGCGTCGGCGGCTGGCGCTTCCTGCTGCGCACCGCCGCGGTCCAGGCCCTGGCCTGCGCGGTGGCCTGGGCCGCGCTCGGCTTCGGCTTCGCACCGGACAGCTCGATGATGGTGATCCTGGCCTGCCTGCCTTTCATGTTCGTCTACCCGATGGCGATCAGCAGCGCCGCCTATGGCCTGGCGCGCAAGGTGGTGCGGCAGAACCGCCAGCTCGCCCACCTCAGCCGCACCGACCCGCTCACCGGGCTGCAGAACCGCCTGCACTGGGACGACTCGGCCAGCGCGACCATGACCCACTGCGCGCGCAGCGGCAAGCGCGCCGCGCTGGTGTTGATCGACGTGGACCGGTTCAAGGAGATCAACGACTACCACGGCCACCAGGTCGGCGACGCGGTGCTGCGCCGGATCGCCGACGTGCTGCACCGCACCGCGCGCATGACCGACACCGCCAGCCGCATCGGCGGCGACGAGTTCGCCCTGATCGTGATGGACATCGACGGCGCCGGCGCCTGCGCGATCGCCGAGCGCCTGCGCTGCGCGGTCGCCGACGCGCGCTTCGACGAGGCGCCGGAACTGCGCTGCACGGTCAGCATCGGCGTGGCCGCCACCGGCGCCCGCACCGTGACCGCGGCGATGTGGATGCGCCATGCCGACGCGGCGTTGTACCGTGCCAAGCAGTCGGGCCGCAACGCGGTGGAGGTGGCGCCGGAATGAGCGAGGCGAAGCGCGCAGGGCCGCCACCGGGCGAGCCGTACGACAGCGAGGCCGCGACCTGGACCGACTGGGCGCCGGCCGGCGGATGGGCCGGATACGCCGACCAAGCCGCGTTGTGGAGCGCGCTCTGCGAGGACCTGTCGGAAGCCGGCGGGCAGTGGCATTGCATGAACTTCAGCCAGCACCTGACCGTGTGGGAGTGCTGCGCCGACGGCAGCGCGATCCTGATCGGCTATTGCGGCGACCGCCTCGCCGAGTTGCAGACCAGCGGCAGCGGCGGCGCGCTGCGGCATCTGCTCGCAATCGCCGCATCGTTCGGCCTGACCCCGCGAACGCCCACCGCCGACACCGGCTAGGCGCGGCCGCCGGCGACCGCGGCGCCGGTATTTGCCAGCGCGCGAGCCCGCTCTCTAGAATCCCCGCACTGCCGGATCGGGCCGCACCGGCGCAGCGGTTATCACCAAGGCAGGGTATGGCAGACAACGACAACAGCGTCGCGCAAGCGCGCATCGGCGTGATCGGCCTGGGCTACGTCGGCCTGCCGCTGGCGCTGGAGTTCGGCAAGCGCTACGACACCGTCGGTTACGACATCGACCCGGTGCGCGTGGCCCAGCTCAGCACCGGCGAGGACCGCCACCACGAGCACGGCGCCGACGAGATCCGCGCAGCCTTGCGCCTGCGCTTCAGCGCCGCGCTGGAGGACCTGGGCGACCGCGACGTGTTCGTGGTGACCGTGCCCACGCCGGTGGACGAGCACAAGCGGCCCGACTTCACCCCGCTGATCCTGGCCAGCCGCGCGCTCGGCGGCGTGCTCAAGGCCGGCGGCACGGTGATCTACGAATCCACGGTCTACCCCGGCGCGACCGAGGAGATCTGCATCCCCGAGCTGGAACGCGTGTCCGGGCTGCGCTGCAATCTGGATTTCTTCGTCGGCTACAGCCCCGAGCGGATCAATCCGGGCGACCGCCAGCGCCGCCTGGTCGATATTCCCAAGGTCACCTCCGGTTCCAGTCCCGCCGCCGCCGAGCGCGTCGACGCGCTCTACCGCAGCATCATTCCCGCCGGCACCCACCGCGCCTCCAGCCTGCGCGTGGCCGAGGCCTCGAAGGTCATCGAGAACACCCAGCGCGACGCCAACATCGCCCTGGTCAACGAGTTCGCGCTGATCTTCCAGCGCCTGGGCATCGACACCACCGAAGTGCTGGAAGCGGCCGGGACCAAGTGGAACTTCCTGCCGTTCCGCCCCGGCCTGGTCGGCGGCCACTGCATCGGCGTGGACCCGTACTACCTGATCCAAAAGGCGCAGAGCGCGGGCTACTACCCCGACATCCTGCTGGCCTGCCGGCGCATCAACGACGCGATGGGCGGCTTCGTCGCGGCGGAGGTGATCAAGCGCATGATCCAGCGCGGCGTCGCCATCGCCGGCTCGCGCATCCTGATCCTCGGCCTGACCTTCAAGGAAAACTGCGCCGACCTGCGCAACACCCGGGTGATCGACCTGGCGCGCGAGTTCGGCGAATACCGCGCGCGGGTCGAGATCTGCGACCCTTGGGCCAACGCCGAGGAAGCGCGGCGCGAATACGGCCTGGACATGGTCGAGGCGCCCGAGCCCGGCACTTACGACGCGGTGGTGATCGCGGTCGCGCACGAACAGTTCCGCGCCCTCGGCGCCGCCGGCGCGCGCGCCTACGGCAAGCCCGGCGCCTTGCTGTACGACATCAAGAGCCTGTACCCGCGCGAAGACGTCGACGCGCGGCTGTAGTGGTTGGGCCTTTGTAGCGGCAGGGCCTTCGGGCCCGATGTTTTCCGATCCGGTCGCGGCGCGGTGTCGGAAAGCAAAGCATCGGGGCGGAAGCCCCTCCCACAAACGCCGCCGGCTTTAGCCTTCGCTGTGCCGCGATGCGCTGTTGTGGGAGGGCCCTCAGGCCCGACGCCGTTCGACCCGGTCGGCGCGCAGCGGCGGAACGGAAAGCCTCCGGGCCGAAGCCCTCCCACAACACCGCCCCCGGCCTCGCGGCGCAGCGATCCGCCCGCGCCCGTACAGACCTTGCACGCGGCCGCGGGTATGCTCGACCCCAGCCCGTGAACCTTCCGATCGCCATGATGCGTTATGCCGCCTACGTCGCCAGCCTGGTCCTGACCCTGGTCTGCGCGATCCTGGTCGTCCTGCACCACCCGTACTGGCTCTGGGGCCTGGCCGCGTTCGGCGCGATCGCCGCGCTGGGCACGGCCGACCTGCTGCAGACCCGCAGCACCCTGCGCCGCAACTATCCGGTGCTGGCCCACTTCCGCTACGGCCTGGAGTCGATCGGCCCGGAAATGCGCCAGTACTTCATCGAGGCCGACACCGCCGAGGTCCCGTTCTCGCGGCAACAGCGCGCGCTGGTCTACCAGCGCTCCAAGTCGGTCAACGACGTGCGTCCGTTCGGCAGCCAAGTCGATGTGTACGGTCTCGACTACGAATGGATCAACCATTCGCTGGCGCCGACCGCGCACGTCGCCCACGATTTCCGCGTGACCATCGGCGAGAACACCGCCCACCCGTACGCGGCCAGCGTGTTCAACATCTCGGCGATGAGCTTCGGTTCGCTGTCGGCCAACGCCATCCGCGCGCTCAACAAGGGCGCCAAGCTCGGCGGCTTCTACCACGACACCGGCGAAGGCTCGATCTCGCCCTACCACCGCGAAAACGGCGGCGACCTGGTCTGGGAAATCGGCTCGGGCTATTTCGGTTGCCGCGACGAGCGCGGGTTCTTCAGCGAAGAGCGTTTCGTCGCCAACGCCGGCGACGCGCAGGTGAAGATGATCGAGATCAAGCTCTCGCAAGGCGCCAAGCCCGGCCACGGCGGGGTGTTGCCGGCGGCCAAGGTCAGCGCGGAAATCTCCGCCACGCGCGGCGTGCCGATGGGCCAGGACTGCGTCTCGCCGGCCGCCCACACCGCCTTCGATTCGCCGATCGGGCTGCTCCAGTTCGTCGCGCGGCTGCGCGAACTGTCCGGCGGCAAGCCGGTCGGTTTCAAGCTCGCCATCGGCCACCCGTGGGAGTGGTTCGGCATCGCCAAGGCCATGCACGAAAGCGGGCTGCTGCCGGATTTCATCGTCGTCGACGGCGCCGAAGGCGGCACCGGCGCGGCGCCGGCGGAGTTCATCGACCACGTCGGCGTGCCGATGCACGAGGCGCTGATGCTGGTGCACAACACCCTGGTCGGCCTGGACCTGCGCGACAAGATCCGGATCGGCGCGGCCGGCCGCATCACCAGCGCCTTCGACATCGCCCGCACCCTGGCGATGGGCGCGGACTGGTGCAACGCCGCGCGCGGCTACATGTTCGCGCTGGGCTGCATCCAGGCGCAGAGCTGCCACACCGACCGCTGCCCGACCGGCATCGCGACTCAGGATCCGAACCGCTGGAACAAGCTCGACGTGCCGGACAAGTCCGCGCGCGTGTTCCACTTCCACGAGAACACGCTCAAGGCGTTGCGCGACCTGCTGTGCGCGGCCGGGTTGCGGCATACCTCGCAGATCGGGCCCGAGCACATCCTGCGCCGGGTGACGCCGACCGAAGTGCGTTCGCTCGGCGCGCTGTACAACTTCCTCGCTCCGGGCGACCTGCTCGGCAAGATTCCGGCGCACGCGGTGTTCCAGTCGTTCTGGGCGGGCGCGCGCAGCGATTCCTTCGCCGCGCCGGAACGGGTGCTGGCGATGCGGGCGAGCAAGTCGTTCTGAGCGTTGCGGCGCGCGGCGGGTCGCGGCGGTCGCACAAGCAAGATCGATCCGCACAAGCAAGATCGAAATGGGTTGCGGCTTTCGCCGCAATGACGGGCGGGGAGTTGCGCAGCCTTCCGGATCCCGTCATTGCGGCGAAAGCCGCAATCCATTTCGACTTTCGCTTTTTGCAGCTTCGGCGGTGCAGCAACGCGCCACGCCCGTGGCCTTACAGCAACTCCAGCACCCGCTCCGGCGGGCGCCCGATTACCGCGCGTCCGCCATGCACGAACACCGGCCGCTCGATCAGCCGCGGATGCGCCGCCATCGCCGCGATCAGCGCGTCGTCGCCGAGCGAGGCGTCGTCCAGGCCGAGTTGCTTGTATTCGTCCTCGCCGCTGCGCAGCAGTTCGCGCGCACCGACGCCGAGCAGGCCCAGCAGTTCGCGCAGTTCCGTCGCGTCGGGCGGCGTTTCCAGGTAGGCGACCACGACCGGCTCGATGCCGCGTTCGCGCAGCAACTCCAGCGCGCCGCGCGACTTGGAGCAGCGTGGGTTGTGGTAGAGGCGGGTAGGGGCGCGATGGGCGTCGGACATGGGCGGGCTCCTGGAACGGGACGGCGCGGGCCGGATCGGCGCGGACGCAGCGTATCGCCAACGCGGCGGCGCCGGATGCGTACGCGGCCACGCCGCGGCGCGCGCCGCACAACGAAAAAAGCCGGCTTGCGCCGGCTCGTTTCTTGCAACTGGTGGGCGGTGCAGGGTTCGAACCTGCGACCCTCGCCGTGTGAAGGCGATGCTCTACCGCTGAGCTAACCGCCCGATGTAATCGGGTCGCAAATTGTAATCGCGCGATCCGGAACTGACAAGCCTTTGCGGCCATCAATTTTCCGGGCCTCCGGCCGCCGGTTTTCGCGCGAAAACACCAGTGGCGCAGGGATTCGCGGCACTGCGGGCCGGCCCTTGCGAGCGGGCCGGCCCTGCCGGATCGCGCCCTCCGGTGCGAACCGCGTGCCCGACGCGCCCCCGGCGGGGCGGCGATGGGCGCGTTCGACCGTGGAGGCGGCGAAGCGGGCGCGCATCGTCGCCAAACCCGCGCACCGGCTCCAGCCTGCCCGGGGGCGCCTGCTGCGGCAGGTTCGGCGTCGTCCGCGACGGGGTGGGGCGAGCGAATTCGCGGCGCTCGAACCGGCACCGACCGGGACGGATCCAGCGGCCGGCGCGTGCACGCCGGCTCGAATGCGCTCGCCAAAACGTTCCCGCGCAAGCACGGCCGCGCAAACGCGCCCGCTCAAGCGCGCCCGCGCAAACGCCCCGCGCGAAGCCCGCGGCCGCGCTTACTCCAGCTGCGCCTTGGCGTAGGCCGCGTCCAGCGCTTCCATCGCGTCGGCCGGCTTGAGCTTGGCCGCCTTCTCGTACGCCGCCGCGGCCGCGTCTTCCTGCTTGTCGCCGTGCAGCAGCATCAGCACGTTGCCGTGCTCGATGTGGGCGATCGGCGAATCCGGGGTCAGCTTGAGCGCGGTCTTGATGTGTTTTTCCGATTCGCCGGCCTTGGCGCCGTAGGTGAGGCCGCCGATCATGCCGCCGATCTTGTTGATGATCTCGGCGTGGTACAGCGCCATCGCGGTATGCGCTTCGGCGTGCTTGGGCTCGCGTTCCAGGGTCGCGTCCAGCGCCGCGCGCACCTTGCCGGCGATGCCGTCCTTGAGCGCCTTGGCGATGCTCAGGCCCTGGCTGTAGCGGCCCAGGGCGAAGGCGTAGCGGTAGTGGCTGTTGGCCTCCTCCGGCAGCGCCGCGACCGCGTCCTCGCCCAGCTTGGCCGCCTGCTGGTAGCGCTTGAGCTGCTCGGCCTCGTCCTCGACCAGATAGGTCGCGTGGATGCCCAGCGCTTTCACCGCGACCGATGCGCCGACCGGGCCGAGTTTCTCGCCGGCGTCGAAGGCGGCCTTGAAGTCGCCGCGGTGGAACGCGCGCCAGGCCTCTTGCAGCGCCTGCGCCAGGGCGTCGGCGTCCACGCCCTTGGGCGCGGCCTTGCCGGCGGCCTTGATCAGCGCGGCCGCGCGCTTGGCGTCGGGGAAGGGCTCGGCATCGCCGGCGTGCAGCTTGGGCCAGGCTTTCTTGAGGGCGTCGCCGGCGTAGGCGAAGGCCTTGGCATCGTGCGGAAACGCGGCCCAGGCGGTCTTGGCGGCCATGTACTGTCCTTGTCGAGCGGAAGGGAATCGAAGCGGCAGCATCCCGCCGCGGCGCGGCGCTGGCAAGAGGGACGGGCCGGCCGCGCGCGCTGTGCGCAGGCTGAAGCGGCTAGTGCCATTGCTCGATGGGCGCTGGCGATAGTGCGCGGGCGAAACCGTCCATTCCGGGCGGTCGACGGAGCGGAATCATGGCAGTGGGCAAACGCAACAAGCCGGCGGCGGCGAAGCCGGCCACCACCCCGACCACGACGCTGCGGCACCTGTGGCTGGCGGGTCTGGGCCTGGCGGCGATCGCGCGCCGCGAGGCGCTGACCGGCGCCGGCCGCGCGGCCGGGCAGGTCGAAGCGCTGCAGCGGCGCGTGCGCGAAGCCGCCTCGGACGCGCGCGGCAACGTCGTCGACGGGATCGAGAACGTGCGCGGCCAGGTCGAGCCGAAGGTGGTGCAGTTCAGCGCCGAGGTCGAGGCGCGGCTGGCGCCGGTGCTCGACAAGCTCGGCCTGAAGGGCCAGCGCGCGCCGCGCGCGCAGCGCAAGGGCCGCAAGCCGGCGGCGAAAGCCAAGGCGCCGGCCGCGCGCCGGGCCCCGCGCAAGCCGGCCGCGCGCCGCGCGCGCAAGGCCTGAGGCCCGCGCAACAACGAAACAGGGCGCCGCGCGGCGCCCTGTTTCGTTTCCGCTCCGCCCGCGTTGCCGCGGGCCGCGGCGTCAGCCGCCGAAGCCGCACATCTGTTCGCACTTGCGCAGCCGGGCCTCGCAAATCGTTGCCGGCAGGCCCTGGTCGTTGCAGTAGCGGTAGACCTGCATGCAGTAATCGGGCTTGCAGGCGGCGTCGACGATCGACGCGTAGCCCAGGCTAATGGCCAGTACGGCCAGCAGCGGCAGTTTGTTGACGATGGCGTTCATGCGCTTCCCTCCTGGTGGCGCGGTGATGGCGCGGCCCGCGCCGGACGCGCGGACCGCGGCCCGGCCGCGGTGCGGCCGGTTCGCGCAGGCTAGGACAGAACCGGCGCCGGGCGCGGCGCCGCGCCGCCGATCTGTGACGCAGGCGGGGCGACCGTGACTTCAGGCCGGCCGCGCGGCGGGGCAGGCGCCCGCATTCAGCGCGGTGCGGCGGCCGCCACGCGGCGGCGGTCGCCTCAGTCGAGGTAGGCGCGGATCAGCGTGTTCAGGTGCATGCGCTCGGCGTCGCGCAGGAACGGCGACAGCAGCATCATGACCTGGACGATGCCGTCGCGGATCGCCGCGTGCTCGTCCTTGTCGCCGCGCGCGGCGGCGTAGTTGAGCCAGAACGTCGCGATCACCAGCACGTTGGTCGCGGTGGCGGCGAGTTCGTCGCCGGAGGCGCGCATGACCCCGGCCTGCGACAGCCCGCGCATGACCAGGTGGGCCTGCTCGTCGGCGCGCTTGAGGATGCGGGCGAAGCGCAGGCGCAGGCGGCGGTTGCGGCTGAGGATCTCGACCAGGTCGCGGTACAGGAAGCGGTAGTCCCAGATGCACTCGAACACCAGGTGCAGCTGCAGCCAGATGTCCTCCAGCCCCGGCAGGCGGCCCTGCGGCGCGGCCAGGGCGGCATCCATGCGCTCCTCGAACCGAGCGAACAGCTGCTCGATGATGTCGTCCTTGTTGCGGAAGTGGTAGTACAGATTGCCGGGGCTGATCTCCAGCTCGTCGGCGATGTGGTTGGTGGTGACGTTGGGCTCGCCTTGCGCGTTGAACATGATCAACGCGGCATCGAGGATGCGCTGTCGGGTCTGCTTCGCCATCGTGCGGCCGGGCGGGGGACGGGGCCGGGACGCGGCGTCAGCCGCGCAGTTTCTTGACGAGGTCCACGTACTTCTTCTTGGCCTCGGTCTGGTCGGTGCCCTTGATCTTCTCCCAGGCCTCGTACTTGGCCGTGCCGACGAAGTCGAAGAAGCCGGGCTTGGGGCCGTTGACGTCGCCTTCCGAGCCCTGCTTGTACAGCGCGTACAGGCGCAGCAGCGTGTCGTTGTCGGGGCGGTCGGGCAGGGACTGGACGTCCTTGGCGGCTTGTTCGAATGCGGCTTGGATGTCGGACACGGCGGGCCTCTCCTGGGCGCCTAGCTGAGGCGGCATCACACCATGCGTACCCGGGTGGGTCAATACGGAAAGGAATTGTTACCGCGCCCGCGCTCTGGCACCGTAGCGTCATGCCGCCGCAACGGCGGCCGATCGGGGCCATCCAGGAGAGGGGTATGAGCTATTTCGTCACCGGCGCGACGGGTTTCATCGGTCGCTTCCTCGTCAGCAACCTGCTGAAACGCAAGGGCACGATCCACGTGCTGGTGCGCAAGGATTCGCAGAAGAAGTTCGAGGCCACGGCCAAGAAGATGGGCTGGGACCTCAAGCGGGTGATCCCCGTGGCGGGCGACATGACCCAGCCCAAGTGCGGGCTGAGCGCCGCGCAGATCCGCGCATTGAGCGGGAAGATCAAGCATTTCTTCCATCTCGGCGCGATCTACGACCTGACCGCCAGCGCCCAGGCGCAGCGCGCGGCCAACATCGACGGCACCCAGCACGCGCTGGACCTGGCCGCGGCGATCAATGCCGGCTGCTTCCACCACACCAGCTCCATCGCCGCGGCGGGCATGTACCCGGGCGTGTTCCGCGAGGACATGTTCGACGAGGCCGAGGGCCTGGACGATCCCTACCTGCGCACCAAGCACGATTCCGAAGGCCTGGTCCGCGCCGAGAAGCGGATCAAGTGGCGGATCTACCGCCCGGGCATGGTCGTCGGCCATTCGCAGACCGGCGAGATGGACAAGATCGACGGCCCGTACTACTTCTTCACCTTCCTCAAGAAGCTGCGCGAGATGCTGCCGCCGTGGATGCCGATGCTGGGCCTGGAAGGCGGCCGCATCAACATCATCCCGGTCGACTACGTGGTCGATGCGATGGACCACATCGCGCACAAGCCCAAGCTCGACGGGCATTGCTTCCACCTGACCGACCCGGAGCCGCAGCGCGTCGGCGAGGTGCTCAACACCTTCGCCCGCGCCGGCCACACGCCGGAGATGACCATGCGCATCGACGCGCGCATGTTTGCGTTCGTGCCGGCCGGCATCCGCGGCGCGGTCAGCAACCTGCCGCCGGTCAAGCGCTTCATCGGCATGCTGCTGCGCGACTTCAAGATCCCCAAGGAGGTGATGAAGTTCATCACCTATCCGACCCGCTTCGACAACCGCGAGACCGAACGCGCGCTGCGCGGCAGCGGGATCAAGGTGCCGCACCTGGACAGCTACGCCTGGCGCCTGTGGGATTACTGGGAGCGCCACCTCGATCCGGACCTGTTCGTCGACCGCACCCTCAAGGGCAAGGTCCGCAACAAGGTCGTGGTGATCACCGGCGGCTCCTCGGGCATCGGCCTTGCGACCGCGGAGAAGGTGGCGGCGGCGGGCGCGGTCACGATCATCGTCGCGCGCGGCGAGGAAGAACTGTTCAAGGCGCGCGACGCGATGAAGGCCGGCGGCGGCAAGGTGTTCGCCTACACCGCCGACCTGGCCGACATGGCCGACTGCGACCGGCTGGTGAAGACCATCCTGGCCGAGCACGGCCACGTCGACATCCTGGTCAACAACGCCGGCCGCTCGATCCGCCGCTCGATCGAGCTCAGCTACGACCGCTTCCACGATTTCGAGCGGACCATGCAGCTGAACTACTTCGGCAGCCTGCGCCTGATCATGGGCTTCATGCCGAAGATGACCGAGCGCCGCAAGGGCCACATCATCAACATCTCCTCGATCGGCGTGCTGGCCAATTCGCCGCGGTTCTCGGCCTACGTGGCGTCGAAGGCCGCGCTGGACGCGTTCAGCCGCTGCGCCCAGGGCGAGCTGTCGGGCAAGGGCATCAGCTTCACCACCATCAACATGCCGTTGGTGAAGACGCCGATGATCGCGCCGACCAAGATGTACGACAGCATCCCGACGCTGAGCCCGGACGAGGCCGCCGACCTGGTGGTCAAGGGCATCATCGAGCGGCCCAGCCGCATCGCCACGCGCCTGGGCATCTTCGCCTCGGTGGTCAACGCGCTCGCGCCGAAGGCCTACGAGGTGGTGATGAGCACCGCGTTCGAACTGTTCCCCGACTCGGCCGCGGCCAAGGGCGACCGCAAGGGGCTCAAGGACGAGCACGCCAGCAACGAACAGATCGCGTTCGCGGCGCTGATGCGCGGCGTGCACTGGTAAATCCGGTCGCGCCCGCACACGCACGAAGCCCGGCACTCGCCGGGCTTCGTCGTTGGGGGTTGTGCAAATTCCGCCGGAGCTCCCTGTAGGAGCGGCGCAAGCCGCGACCGCGACACCACGCCTGCAGCGCAACCGGGCAACCCCGCGGTCGCGGCTCGCGCCGCTCCTACAGCGGCTTGCGGCCGTATCGTTGCGTCCTGCGCCCAAAGCCCGGCATGGCCGGGCTTCGTCGTTGCGGACCCTGCCAATTCCGCCCGGGCTTCCTGTAGGAGCGGCGCAAGCCGCGACCACGACACTGGGCCTGTGGCGCAACCCGGCACCCCCGCGCTCGCGCCTAGCGCCGCTCCTGCAACGGCTTGCCGCTAATTCAGTAGGCCTTGCACTGGAAGAACCGCACCCGGCTGCTGCTGCCCGCCGGCGGCTGCAACTGCACGCGCGAGGAACGCAGTTCGGGATAGCGCTCGAGCACCTGGCAGATCGCGTCGACGTCGGGTTTCTGCGCGTCGGTGTGGCGGTAGATCAGCAGGTTCGAGGCGGTCGACCAGGCGGCGCGTTCGGTGCCCGACAGCGCGCCGACGGTGCGGATCACCTCGGCGCGGTCGGCGTCGGCGTCGCTGCTGGAGGCCGACGGCACCGGCGCGGCCACGTGCGGGGCCGGCGCGGGCGGGGCCGGCGGGGCCGGCGCCGGAACCGCGGCCGGCGGCGCGGCGGCGGGTGCCGTGGGCGCGGCGGCGATATCGGTGCCGGCCGGGTCCTTGCCGCTGTCGTTCGCGGGCGCCGGCTGCGGCAGCAGCGCGGGCACGGCGAAGCCGGCGATCAGCGCCAGCGCGATCGCCGCGCCCCAGGCGCCGACGATGGTCTGGACGCTGCGCTTCTGCGCCGCGGCGATGATTTCGTGCCGGGTCGAGGCCGGCAGCTGCGGCTCGACCAGTTCCCACAGCGATTCGCCGCTGTACAGGTCCAGGCCGTCGGCGACGCGTTCGGAATTGGCGTCGAAGCGGCCGGTGGTGACCAGCAGGCCGCCGGCGGCGCCGTGGAAGCGCACCGCGTCGGCCAGTTCGGCCACGGTCGCGGCCGGCACCTTGTAGTCGCCGTCGCCGAGCTTGCACGACAACAGCCAGGGCTTGCCGGCGCGCACCAGGCGCAGTTCGGCCTGGGTACCGCGGGCGAGCGATTCCTCCACCGATTCGGCCTCGAACCCGCGCTCGCGCAGCGCCTCGACGATCAGGCGCGCGAACTCGCGCCAGCGCATCTTGGCCAGCCCGGCGATGCCGGTGGCGACTTCAGTGCGATGGCGACGGTACGACCACAGGTAAGCGGTGGACCCCAGCCCGACCGTCAGCGCAACGGCGGCGGCGGCCCACAGGGAGAAACTCGACATGTAACGCTAAGCCCATAAAAGACGCTGAGGATATACGGCTTCAGACACATGAATTCCACAAGAATTGCGACGCAATTCACGGAATCGATGTGTGTGGAATCTGCCGTTCACGAGCAAACGCGACCGCGGCGCGGTTGTGAAAGGCGTCGGGAGCGCTAGCGCTGGCGCGCTGCGCGGGCAGCGTTCGCTGCCGGAACAAGAAAGCCCGCCAGTCCGAAACCGTAAGGGGAGGGGAGCATACGGAAGCGCGGACTGGCGGGCTTAAACGGGCGTCGCGGCCTGGCGGCGCGATGCGATGCAACGGTGAAGCCTGGAACGTGTATCGATAGCGCCGGTTCGTGTCAGCGGTTAGGACGCTGGCGCGACCGGCGCGTGAAACCGGATTACGGCGCGACCGGCGGTTTCGGCTTGGCCACGGCCTTGCGCGGCGCCTTGGCCTTGGCCGGCTTGTCCGCGGCGGCCTTGGCGGCCTTGGGCTTGGCGGCGCGCGCGGCGCTCTTGCGCGCCGGCGCGGCGCCGCCCTGGCGGCGCAGCTCGGCGGTCAGCGCGTCGACGCGCTCGCTGAGTTCGGCGAGGTCCTCGCGGCCCGGCACGCCGAGCTTGACCAGGGCGCGCTGCACGCGTTCTTCGAACACCTTCTCCAGGCGGTCCCAGGTGTCGGCGGCGCGTTCGCGCGCCTGGCCGACCTTGGACTCGACCGCGTCGCGCAGGGCGCCGGCCTGGCCGCCGGTGAACTTGCGCGTGGCCTGTTCCAGGGTCAGGCCTTCCTTGACCAGCCCTTCGAACAGCTTGGTGCCTTCGGCCTGGGCGCGGCCAAACGCGCCGACGCCGGCCAGCCAGATCTGCTGCGCCGATTCGCTCAGGCTCTTGGACAGGCGCTCGGCCTGCTCCTGCGCACCCGCGCCCTTGCCGGCGGCGCCGGTGGAGCGGGTCTTGCCCGAGGTCTTCTTCGCGGTCTTCTTGAACTTGGCGGCCATGGACGTCCTGTGGATTGGGGTTAGTGCTGTGCCGTCACGATGGCCTCGCTGTCTAGAGTATTCACACCAGCCAGGGCGCAGAAACGAGAAAGGAGGAACCCGCAACGCGCCGGCCTCGCCAGGCCGCTCGTCGCGCGTTCCTCCCGCGTTGTTTCTTCAGCCGCTCAGGCGGCCGGGCGCCGCGGCCTGCGCTGGGCGACGAGGCGGTCGACATCGTCCAGCGCGCGCCGCAGCCGCGCGGTGGTCTCGCTGTCGCGCGCGGGCGGGGCGAGGCCGTCGAGGATCGAGCGCTCGGGGTCGGCGAGCACGTCCTCGCGCAAGCGCAGGCCGTGCGCGGCCAGGATCGGCCCCAGCTGATCGGCGCGCGCGCGCAGGTCGGCCAGGGTGTTGCGGTAGGCGATCTCGCAGATGCGCCGGCGCGCGGAGAAGCTGAAGGCGTTGGTGAAGAACAGTTCGCGGTCTTCGGCGTTGGGCTCGAACACCAGTTGGTCGATGTCGGGATACTGCTGGGCGTAGCGGGCCAGGCCGACCTGCATGCGCGATTGCAGCAGGGTGCGGAAGGTCTGCGACAGCACCGCCGGCAGGCCGCCGGCGGCGAGGCTGTTGTCCTCGGCCACCGCGGCGCCGTGGCTGTGGTTGAACGGCACCAGCGGGTTGAGGCCGATCAGCAGGTCGATGCCTCGTTCGAGCACCACCGAGGCGTGCATGGTCCGGCGCAGGGCGCCGTCGACGAAGTGGCGGCCTTCGATGTTCACCGGCGGGTACAGGCCGGGCAGGGCGGCGCTGGCCTGCACGGCCTTGGAGATCGGCACGTCGTCCCAGCCTTCGCCGCCGAAGCGCACGGCGTCGCCGCTGTCGATGTCGACGGCGACCACGTACAGCTTGGCGTCGAGTTCGCGGAAGTCGTTGCTGCGGCCGCGGCGGGTGAACACTTCGCGCAGGAAGCGTTCGACTTCGCTGTTGTCGAACAGGCCGTTGGGGATCAGGCCGCCGAAGCGGGTGATCAGGTCGGACCAGCGCGCCTCCAGCGGCGAGAACAGCAGTTCGCGCCACCACTCGGTGGCCAGGCGCGGGAAGCTGGCGGCGCGCTTGAGGTATTCGACGAAGGCCGGACGCATGAAGGTCTCGGGCCGGAATTCGACGTCGCCGCTGTCGCCGGTGATGAAGATCCGGCACATCTCGGCGGTGTCCATGCGGTTGGCCAGGCCGGCGGCGAGGAAGGCGCCGCTGCTGACGCCGACGTAGCAGTCCAGCCGGGTCAGGTCGAGGCCGTCGATGGCTTCGTCCAGGGCGCGCAGGGCGCCGAGTTCGTACATGCCGCCGATCGGGCCGCCGCCGGCGATGGCCAGGCCGATGCGCGGGGCCGCGGCCGGGTCGCGCTGGGCGGCGGCCGCGGCGGCGCCGTTGCGCTTGGGGGCGTTTTTCCGGGCGCCGGTGTTCTTGCTTCCTTTCGCCGCCGGCTTGCGGCTCGCCCGGTGGCGGGCGGAATGGAGTGACAGCATGTGATCGGCGGCACGCCCCTGACGGTAGTCGGCCGAGTGTAGCCGAGCGGGGCGGGGCGTCCAGCGGGGGTGTACGAAGGTCGAAGGGGGCGGGGGGGCGACCGGAGTCCAGGTAGGTGGGGCGCACCGGGGCCGGGGACGCTGCGGCGGGCCGGGCCTTTGGCAAGTCCCGCCGCAGCGTCCCCGGCCCCGATGCTTCCTCGCGCGTGCGGTTCGTGGGGCGCTGTTGTTGATGGGGCTGTGGTGGGGCGAGCCCTGCTGGAGCGTCCGCGTACCCAGCGCCTCGTCGCGCCTCGTCGCGCGCGTGCGGCTCGTGGGCGCGCCGCTCTTGCGGCCGCGCGCAGGCGCCGCGATCATCGACCCCGATGTCCAGGACCGCCGACCTCAGCCGCCGCATGGCCTGCCTGCTGGCCCGCCACCAGGCCCTGCACGATCCCGCGCGCGAGCCGCGCAACCAGTTGCGCTGGCTGCCGGAGTTGCGCCAGTGGCAGGCGCGGCGGCTGGAGGCGAGTTTCGACCGTTTCCTGCGCGACCCGCGCCGGCGGCCGGCGGCGCAGTTCTTCCTCAGCGACGTCTACAACGACCGCGATTTCAGCCGCCGCGACGGCGACATCGCCCGGGTCCTGCCGATGATGCAGAAGCTGCTGCCCGGCCCGTTGCTGGCGACGGTGGCCGACGCGATCGAGCTGGGGCTGCTGACCCAGGCCTTCGACCTGCGCATGAGCGAGCGGCTGCACGTGTTGGCGCCGCGCCGGCGCCGGCTCGACGGGCCGCTGTACGCGCAGGCGTATCGCGCCTGCGGCCTGCCGCGGCTGCGCGAGCATCAGATCGAGCTGATCGAGGCGGTCGGCCTGGGCCTGGGCAAGGCAGTGCGGATGCCGGGGATCCTGACCTTGCTCAAGCTCTCGCGCGGCCCGGCCAAGGCGGCGGGGCTGTCGGAGTTGCAGGGCTTCCTGGAGCGCGGTTTCGCCGCGTTCGCGCAGCTGGGCGATGTGCGCGAGTTCATCGCCGAGATCGGCGCGGACGAGCGCGATGTGGCGCAGCGGCTGTTCGACGAAGACGGCGATCCGTTTCCCGGCCTCGACTGAGGCGTCGTTTCGTCCGCCCCTTGCAGCAGCGGCGCGAGTCGCGACCGCGGAACCGCACGATGGCGGGGCGACTTGGAAACCCTGCAGCCGCGGCTCGCGCCGCTGCTACAGCGAGGCCAGCGCGCTTACGAACGCCGGCAGGTTCGCGCGCCACTGCGCGCTCGCGATCTTGTCGAAATACAGCCGGCGCCCGCTGCGCTGCGCGTCGACGTGGGACAGGTCGGCCAGCCGTTCGGTCGGGCCGCCGAGCGGCGCGAACAACTGGAAATCGAGCCGCTCGCGCGCATCGCCGCGGCGCAGCCGCCAGACGATGCGCTCGCGTTCGACATGGAACAGCGCGTCCGCGCCGGACTCGCCCTCGATCCGCCAGCCGTCGCGTTCGAGGGCGTGCTTGAGCTCGGTCAGCCGGGCCCGGGTCACGCGCGGCGGCTTACTTGAACTTCTCTTCCAGCACGCGGCGGATCTCGGCTTCGATCGGGCCCTTCATCGCGCCGAGCAGGAAGCCGAGCTGGGCGGTCACGCGCAGGTGTTCGGGCGCGACCGCGATCTTGCCGTCGACGCCGCTGCGGGCGAAGTTGAGCACGTCGCCGTCCCATTCGTATTGGACGTCGAAGCGTTCGGCGAGCTTCTTGGCCACGTCCTCGACCGCCTTGCGGGCCTTGGCCGGAGCCAGCGAGTGCGGGTGGCGGATGTCGATGCTGGGCATGTCTGGGTCTCCCTGGAAGCCGGCTATTGTGCGGGCAGGGGCGGGCGCATCCAAGCCTGCGGGCGCGGGCGCCGGCGCCGGCGCGGACGCGCGCCGCGCGCATCCGTCTCGGCGTCGTTGCTGTCGTTCATGCGCCGCCGGACGCAGCCGGGTGTGCCTGGCGCTGCAACCTGCTAGATTCCCGCCGGGTGAGCGCCCTTAAACTGCGATACCCCAACCGCGAGCATGGCGACCTGGCGCTGAAGCCGGGCGTGCATGCCATCGGCCGCGACGCGGCCGGCCGCACCGTGCTGGTCGACGACGCCGACGCCGCGATCGCGCAATTCAGCGTCGACCGCCGCGGGGTCTGGCTGCAGGTGCGCGACAGCCTGCACGGGCTGCACGTCAACGGCCGCCCGGTCAAACGCATGGCGATGCTGCGGCCCGGGGACGCGATCTTCATCGACGGGGTCGAGCTGCTGCTGGTGGCCGACAAGCCCGAGCCGGCGCCGCCGTTCGGGGTCGAGATCCCGGCCGATTCGCGCATGGTCGTGCGCGGGGTCGGCGGCGTCCACCACGGCCGCTGCTACACGCTGGAGCAGCCCAAAGTGATCGGCCGCGCCGGCGACTGCGACATCCGCATCAACGAGCCGGCCTTCGCCGACCGCCACGCGCGGCTGGAAGCGCACGCCGACGGCGTGGTGCTGCGCGATGTCGGCTCGGTCGACGGCAGCGTGGTGAACGGCCAGCCGGTGCGGCATGCGCTGCTCAAGCCGGGCGACCAGTTGCTGCTCGACGGCCAGCACCGCTTCGTGATCGAGGCGCCGACCCGCCGGCTCAGCGCCGCCGACGCGCTGCAGGCGCAACTGGCGCAGGAACAGGCCGCCAACGAGGACCGGCCGACGCCGCCGTCGGCGCTGCCGTCCTCGGTGCGGCGCATGCCGTGGCTGTTGCTGGCGGCGGTCGTGATGGCCGGCTTGCTCGGCCTGCTGCTGCTCTACGGCGCGCGCTGAGGCTCGATCGCTCCGCCCCTGCCGCGGCGTCGGCCGGATTGCCCTTGCGGGAGCGGCGCGAGCCGCGACCGCGTCACCACGCCTGCGACGCGACCCGCTGCCCCGCAGTCGCGGCTCGCGCCGCTCCTACAGCGGCTTCGCCCCGACGCGTCGCGACCTGGATCGCTCCTTGTAGGAGCGGCGCAAGCCGCGACCGCGACATTGCGCTTGCGACGCCACCTGCTACCCCGCAGTCGCGGCTCGCGCCGCTCCTACAGCGGCTTCGCCCCGACGCGTCGCGATCTGGGTCGCTCCCTGTAGGAGCGGCGCAAGCCGCGACCGCGACAGTGCGCTTGCGACGCCACCTGCTACCCCGCAGTCGCGGCTCGCGCCGCTCCTACAGCGGCTCCGCCCCGACGCGTCGCGATCTGGATCGCTCCCTGTAGGAGCGGCGCAAGCCGCGACCGCGACAGTGCGCTTGCGACGCCACCTGCTACCCCGCAGTCGCGGCTCGCGCCGCTCCTACAGCGGCTCCGCCCCGACGCGTCGCGATCTGGATCGCTCCCTGTAGGAGCGGCGCAAGCCGCGACCGCGACAGTGCGCTTGCGGCGCGCCCAGCTACCCCGCAGCCGCAGCCAGCCCCGCCCCTAAGCGGGCTTCGGCCGCCGCTTGCCCAGGCGTTTCCACACCCGCCAGCCCAGCAACACCGCGAGGATGCCGGCGTACAGCGCCGGCTCGCGGATGTCCGACTTCACCAGCCACCAGAAATGCAGCACCGCCAGCACGGCGATGGCGTAGACCAACTGGTGCAGGCGGCCCCACAGCCGTCCCAGCCGCCGCATCATGCCCTGGGTGGAGGTGATCGCCAGCGGCACCAGCCCCAGCCAGGCGAGGAAGCCGACGGTGATGTACGGGCGCTTGGCGATCTCCTCGAAGATCTGGGTCCAGTAGCCGCGCAGGTCCAGCACCAGGTAGGCGGCCAGGTGCGCGCTGGCGTAGAAGAAGGCGTACAGCCCGAGCAGGCGGCGGAAGCGCAGCAGCACCGGCTGGCCGCTGAGCTGGCGCAGCGGCGTGACCGCCAGCGCGATCATCAAAAAACGCAGCGCCCACAGGCCCAGGCGGTGTTCGATCTCGGCCACCGGGTCGGCGCCGAGGCCGCCCTGGCCGGTGCTGAATTCCTGCCAGACCTGCCAGCCCAGGATCGCGGCCGGGGTCAGCGCCAGCAGGTGGGCCACGGCCTTGGCCGCGATCACGCCCGGCGGGGTCTTGCGCGGGCTCGCGGTGCGGCGCGCGGCGGGCGCCGCGGCCGCGGCGGGGACGGCTTCGCTCATCGTCAGAACCAGGTCTTCAGGTTCATGCCCGCGTACAGGCTCGCGACCTGCTCGCCGTAGCCGTTGAACAGCCGGGTCGGGATGCGCTCGGCGAACAGCTTGCTGCCGCTGCCGGCGATGCGGCGCTCGGTCTTCTGGCTCCAGCGCGGGTGGTCCACGTCCGGATTGACGTTGGAGAAGAAGCCGTACTCGTCGGGCTGCAACGAGTTCCAGGCGGTCGCCGGGCGGCGCTCGACGAAGGTGATCGCGACGATCGACTTGATGCTCTTGAAGCCGTACTTCCACGGCACCACCAGCCGCAGCGGCGCGCCGTTCTGCTGCGGCAGCGGCTTGCCGTACAGGCCGGTGGCGAGCAGGGTCAGCGGGTGCATGGCCTCGTCGATGCGCAGGCCCTCGCGATACGGCCAGCTGATCGAGGGGTAGGCGATGCCGGGCATCTGCTTGCGGTCGGCCAGGGTGGTGAAGGCGACGTACTTGGCCTTGGCGCTCGGCTCGAAGCGCTTGAGCACGTCCGCCAGCGGCACCCCCAGCCACGGGATCACCATCGACCAGCCTTCCACGCAGCGCAGCCGGTAGACCCGCTCCTGCGGCGCCAGGCCCTTGATCAGGTCTTCCAGCGAGAGCTTGCCGGGCTTGGCGCATTCGCCGCCGACCGCCACCGTCCACGGGCTCAGACGCAGAGTCTTGGCGGCCGCCGACGGGTCGCCCTTGCCGGTGCCGAACTCGTAGAAGTTGTTGTAGCCGGTGACGTCGGCGTAGGTGGTCAGCGGCTCGTTGGTGCGCAGGCCGGCCTTGATCTGTTCCGGGCTGGCCGGCCGGGCCGCCGAGGGCGGCGGCGCCTCGGCGCCGGCGCAGCCGGCCAGGCCCAGGGCCGGGCTCATCGCCAGCGCCGCCAGCAGGCGCCGGCGTTCGCGGTAGACGGCCTCGTCGGTGATTTGCGAGGCGGGAAGGGTGAAGGCTTGGCGCAACGACATGGGACGGCTCCGGACGGGTCCAGCGGGGCGGCGCGACGGGGGCGCGCAGGGGGCTACGGTCGTATGACGCATTACGGACCGTTTCATTCCCTAGAGGCAGCCAGCGCGGCAAAAGTTGCGCGGGTAACGACACGTACACACGGTGCTGCACTGCGGCATACTCAGGGGCCACCCCCCAACTGCCACGGAGCTACCGATGTCCCGCGCTTTCAACTTTAGTGCCGGTCCCGCGACCCTGCCCGAACCGGTCCTGCTGCAGGCGCAGTCGGAACTTCTGGAGTGGAACAACGCCGGGGCCTCGATCGTCGAACTCAGCCACCGCGGCCCCGAGTTCATCCAGGTCGCCGCCGAAGCCGAGCGCGACCTGCGCGCGCTGATGGCGATCCCGGACGACTACGCCGTGCTGTTCCTGCAGGGCGGCGCGACCGCGCAGCAGGCGCTGATCGCGCTCAACTTCGCCAACCCGGGCCAGGCCGTGGACTACGTGGTCACCGGCCACTGGGGCAAGACCGCATTGAAGCAGGTCAAGCCTTACGTCAGCGCGAACGTGGCCGCCAACGGCGAGGCCGGCGGCTTCCGCGACATCCCGGCGCGTGCGGACTGGAACCTGTCCAAGGACGCCGCCTACGTCCACTACACCGCCAACGAGACCATCCACGGCGTCGAGTTCCGCGACATCCCGGACGTCGGCGACGTGCCGCTGGTGGCCGATTTTTCCTCATCGATCGCCGCCGAGCCGGTGGACGTGTCGAAGTTCGGGGTGATCTACGCCGGCGCGCAGAAGAACCTCGGCCCGGTCGGCGTCAGCGTGGTCATCGTGCGCCGCGACCTGCTCGAACGCGCCGGTCAGCCGCGCGCGGACATCTTCGACTACCGCTCGCACGTCAAGGGCGAGTCCATGCTCAACACCCCGCCGACCTGGAACTGGTATCTGGCCGGGCTGGTGTTCAAGTGGATGCTGGCCGAAGGCGGCGTGGAAGAGTTCGCCCGGCGCAACGCGCGCAAGGCCGGCCTGCTGTACGAGGTGATCGACAATTCCGGCGGCTATTACCGCAACGAAGTCGCCGTCGCCGCGCGCTCGCGCATGAACGTGCCGTTCTTCCTCAAGGACGAAGCGCTGGACAAGCCCTTCCTGAAGGAAGCCGAAGCGGCCGGGCTGATCTCGCTGAAGGGCCACCGCGCCCTCGGCGGCATGCGCGCGTCGATCTACAACGCGATGCCGGAGGCGGGGGTGCAGGCCCTGGCCTCGTTCATGCGCGATTTCCAACAAAGACACGGCTGAGCGACCGCGCCGGCCGGTGCCCGCGCGGGCGCCGGCCGCGGTCGCCGTAGACAAGACCCAAGGCAATGACCACCAAATCCAGCAAGACCAAGCCCGGCAAGACCTCGCCGGTCGCGGCGAAGACCAAGACCGCCGCGAAGACCGCCGCCGACAAGCCCGCCGGCAAGAAGAAGGCCGCTGCTAAGGCCGAAACCGCCGCCGAAGCGGTCGCTCCCGCCGCTGCCGCGCCCGCCGCCGGCGTCCCCGACCTCGCCACGCTGCGCACCCGCATCGACGGCATCGACCGCCACATCCAGCAGCTCATCGCCGAGCGCGCCCAGTTCGCCAACCAGGTCGGCAAGGCCAAGGGCAAGCTGGCCGCGGCGGTGGACTACTACCGCCCCGAGCGCGAGGCGCAGGTGCTGCGCCGGGTGGTGGACCGCAACGACGGCCCGCTCAACGACGAAGTGCTGGTGCGGCTGTTCCGCGAAATCATGTCGGCCTGCCTGGCCCAGCAGGAGCCGTTGAAGATCGGCTTCCTCGGCCCGGAAGGCACCCATTCGCAGCAGGCCGTGTACAAGCACTTCGGCCACTCGATCCACGGCCTGCCGCTGTCGAGCATCGAGGAAGTGTTCCAGGAAGTGGAAGCCGGCAACGCCGACTTCGGCGTGGTGCCGGTGGAGAACTCCACCCAGGGCACGATCCAGTCCACGCTGGACATGTTCCTGACCTCCAAGCTCAAGATCAGCGGCGAAGTCGAGCTGCGCGTGCACCAGCACCTGCTCTCGCGCAGCGGCCGGATCGAGGACATCGAGCGGGTCTACTCGCACCCGCAGTCCTTCGCCCAGTGCAAGGCCTGGCTGCGCCAGTACCTGCCCAAGGCCGAGAAGATCCCGGTGTCGAGCAACGCCGAGGCCGCGCGCCGCGCGCGCAACGCCGACGACGCCGCGGCCATCGCCGGCGTCGCCGCGGCCAACGTGTACGGGCTGCGCAGCGTGGCCGGGCCGATCGAGGACCGGCCGGACAATACGACCCGCTTCCTGGTCGTCGGCCGCGAACTGTTCTCGCCGTCGGGCAACGACCGCACCTCGCTGCTGATCTTCATCAAGGACCAGCCCGGCGCGCTGTACAACGTGCTCTCGCCGTTCGCCAAGCGCGGGCTGAGCATGAACCGGATCGAGTCGCGCCCCGGCCACACCGGCCGCTGGCAGTACGCGTTCTTCGTCGACATCGGCGGCCACGTGCAGGAAGACGCGATGCGCGAGGCGCTGGAGGAACTCGAGGAACTGGCCCACGAGGTCAAGGTGCTCGGTTCCTACCCGGTGGCGATCGCATGAGCCAGCCGGCGATGCAGCCGCTCTCGCCCGTGCCCGCGTTCGACGAAGCCTGGTTCGCCGCGCGCGCCCAGCCGGGCGTGCAGCGGCTCAAGGCCTACGACCCGGGCCACGACCTGGTCGCGCTGCGCCGCCAATACGGCGAGGCGCATCTGGTCGAGCTGGGCTCCAACGAAAATCCGTACGGCCCGTCGCCGGCCGCGCGCGCGGCGATCCTGGATTCGCTGCACGCGCTGCACCGCTATCCCGATCCGCTCGGCGGCGACCTCAAGCGCGCGCTGGCGCGCAAGCACGGCGTCGACGTCAAGCAGATCCTGCTCGGCAACGGCTCGCACGAACTGTTGATGCAGCTCGGCCAGGTGTTCGCCGGGCCCGGCGAGGAAGTGGTGTTCTCGCGCTACGGCTTCGCCGTGTTCGCGCTGTCGACCCAGGCGGCCGGCGCGCGCATGCGCATCGTCGAGGCGCTGCCGCGCGAGGCGGCGATGCCGTGCGGGCACGACCTCGACGCGATCGCGGCGGCGGTCGGCGCGGACACCAAGCTGGTGTACGTCGCCAACCCGAACAACCCGACCGGCACCTGGTTCGGCCGCGACGCGCTGGTCGCGTTCCTCGACAAGATCCCGGCCCACGTCATCGTGGTCATGGACGAGGCCTACGCCGAGATGGCCGACGCGCCGGACTACGCCAGCGCGCTGAGCGTGCTGGATCGCTATCCCAACCTCGCGGTGACGCGCACCTTCAGCAAGGCCTATGGCCTGGCCGGGCTGCGCGTGGGTTACCTGATCGCGCAGCCGGGGCTGATCGCGGTGATGGACCGCTTGCGCGAAAGCTTCAACGTCAACGGCCCGGCGCTGGCCGCGTGCGAGGCCGCGCTCGGCGACGAAGACCACCTGCGCTGGGCCTGCGCGCGCAACGCCGAACAACGCAGCGCCCTGGCCGAGGCCCTGGCCCGGCGCGGCCTGCGCGCGTTCCCGTCGCAGACCAACTTCGTGTTGGCCGAATTCGGCGCGCGCACGCCGCAGGTCGAGGCCGCGCTGGTCGAACGCGGGGTGATCCTGCGGCCGATGGGCGGCTACGGCCTGGCCGACTGCATCCGCATCAGCGTCGGCTCGGCCGACGAGAACCGCCGCCTGCTGGCGGCATTGGACGAAGTGCTGGCATGAGCGAGAGCGAATCTTCCCAGGCCTGGACCGCCGGTCCGGGCGCGCCGTTGCGCGGTTCGATCCGCGTGCCCGGCGATAAGTCGGTTTCGCACCGCGCGGTGATGCTCGGCGCGCTGGCCGAAGGCGTCACCCGGGTCACCGGCTTCCTCGAAGGCGAGGACACCCGCGCCACCGCGCGGGTGTTCGAACAGCTCGGCGTGCGCATCGAGACGCCGAGCGCGAGCGAGCGCATCGTCCACGGCGTCGGCCTGCGCGGCCTGCGCGCCAGCGATGCGGCGCTGGACTGCGGCAACGCCGGCACCGGCATGCGCCTGCTCGCCGGCGCGCTGGCGGGGCAGGCGTTCGACAGCGTGCTGGTCGGCGACGCCTCGCTGTCGAAACGGCCGATGCGTCGCGTGACCGAGCCGCTGGCGGCGATGGGCGCGCGCATCGACAGCATCGACGGCGGCCTGCCGCCGCTGCGCATCCACGGCGGCCGCGAACTGCGCGGGATCGAATACACCCTGCCGGTCGCCAGCGCGCAGGTGAAATCGGCGCTGCTGCTGGCCGGCCTGTACGCGCACGGCGAGACCGTGGTGCGCGAACCGCACCCGACCCGCGACTACACCGAGCGCATGCTCGCCGCGTTCGGCTGGCCGATCGAGTTCTCGCCCGGCCATGCGCGCCTGAGCGGCGGCCATGCGCTGCGCGCGACCGACGTCGCGGTGCCGGCCGACTTCTCCTCGGCCGCGTTCTTCCTGGTCGCCGCCAGCGTGATTCCGGGGTCGGAGCTGCTGCTCGAAGCGGTCGGCATGAACCCGCGCCGCACCGGCCTGTTGTCGGCGCTGCGGTTGATGGGCGCGGACATCGTCGAGGAAAACCCGCGCAGCGAAGGCGGCGAACCGGTCGCCGACCTGCGCGTGCGCCACGCCCGCCTGCGCGGCGTCGACGTGCCGCAGGCGTTGGTGCCGGACATGATCGACGAGTTCCCGGCGCTGTTCGTCGCCGCGGCGGTGGCGCAGGGCCGCACCGTGGTCAGCGGCGCGGCCGAGCTGCGGGTCAAGGAATCCGACCGCATCGCGACCATGGCCGTCGGCCTGCGCGCGCTCGGCGTCGCCATCGAGGAAACGCCCGACGGCGCGATCATCGACGGCGGCGGCCTGCGCGGCGGCGCGGTGGAAAGCCACGGCGACCATCGCATCGCGATGAGTTTCGCGGTGGCCGCGCAGCTGGCGGCGGGCGAGGTGCGGATCGGCGACGTGGCCAATGTGGCGACCTCGTTCCCGGGCTTCGAAGCGCTGGCGGCGACAGCGGGGATGCGGGTCGGCACGGCCTGAGCCGGCATCGGCGATGCGAACGAAAAAGGCGGCCCGCGGGCCGCCTTTTTCGTGGGAGGGCCTTCAGGCCCGATGCTTTGGTTGCAGTTTGCGGCGATCCGACCGGAAAGCGTCGGGCCTGAAGGCCCTCCCACAACAGCCGATGGCTGCGAAAGCAGAATCGCTGTTATGGGAGAAGCGACCGCTCTTGTGGGAGGGACTTCAGTCCCGACGCCTTGCGCTCAGTTCGCCTCGAACCTCACTGCATCGGCCGGAACTCGACCGGCTGCTCCACCACCGACGCCACCTCGCGCCCGTTGCGCGTGGCCGGCTTGAAGCGCCAATCGCGCACCGCGACCATCGCCGCGCGGTCGAGATCGCGCGAGCCGCTGCGGCGGGCGAGGGCGACCTGGTCGGCCTTGCCGTCGGCGCCGACGTTGACCCGCAACACCACCGTGCCGCCTTCGCCGCGACGCAGCGCCGCGGTCGGGTACTGCGGTTGCGGATTGCGCGCCAGCGCGCGCGCATCGGTCGCGCGCGGCTTGGCCGCGGCGGGCTTCTCTCGCGCGCCCTTGGCCACGGCCTTGGCCGCGGCGGCCTGGGCCTTGTCGAGGTCCGCGGCGGTGCCGGGCGTGCGCTCGACCGGCGGCAGCGCCAACACCGGCGCCAGCGGCGCGGGCGCCTGCTGCACCGGGCGCTTGCCGTAGAAGTACCAACCCAGGAACGCCGCGCCGAGCAGGATCAGCAACAACCACAGGCCGGTACGGCCCGGAGATTCGCCGGTGGCGATGGCGGGCGCCTCGTGTTGGCGCGCCGCGGGATCGATGGAATGTGATGCAGTGCTCATGCTGGCCTCCTTTCGGCGAACCCGGGGGATGGTTCGCGGAGGGCGAGCTTCCGAGCGGCGGCGTTACCCGTGGGTGAACGGCGCGTGGATTCGGTTCAGCACGGATTTAGAAGCCTGCGCAGCAACGCTGGCGGGCGCCGCTTGGCCGCCGCATCGGCGTTGTGCGCGGGCTTATCGCTTCACTGATTCGGATTGAAGGTGATCGGCACGATCACCGTATCCACCGCCGGGCGGCCGCCGCGGGTGGCGGGGCGGAAGCGCCAGGCGCGCACGGCGCCGAGGGCGGCGCGGTCCAGCGCGCGCACGCCGCTGCCCTGGACCACTTCGGCGTCTTCGACCTCGCCCTGCTCGCCGACCCGCACCTGCACCCGCACCGTGCCGCCTTCGCCGCGGCGCAGCGAGGCGGGCGGATACTGCGGGGCGCGATTGGCCGACAGCGGCGCGGCGGCGACGTAGGCGCCGGTCGGCGCGGCCGGGGCCTGCGCCGGCGCAGGCGCGTTCGGCGAGGCCTGCGGCGGGGGCGGCGGGCTGGGGTTCTCGAGCAGTTGCGGGCGCTCGTCGCCGCCCGGCTGGGCCGCTTCGGGCAATTGCTGCTGCGGCGCCGGGGCCGGGGCCGCGCTGCCGTCGGCCGGGGCGGGCGCCGGCAGCGGCGCGTAGAACGGCTGCTCGCTGGTCGGCGGCGTGCCTTGGGCGCGATAGAAGCCGTCGCCGCTGCCGCGGTTGCTCTGCCAGACCCAGGCGAACAGCGCCAGCCCGATCGCGAACGCGCCCGCCACCCACAGCCAGGCCTTGCCCGAAGGGAGCCAAGCGGCGAGGTTGAGGGAACGGCGCGGTGCGGGAGAGGGCGTCGACATAGGGCGGCAGGCTCGCAAGTCCAATGCGTGATGGCGTGCATTCTGCAACGAAACGCCGCGCCGCGCCGGCCCGATCGCGCACGGCGGCGGCGCCGGCGCGCGCGCGATTCGCGAAAAAGCCCGCGCGACGCGATAATCTGCGGTTCTTCCGCCACGCATCCCGATACCGGCACACCATGCTCGATCCGAATTTGCTGCGCCAGCAGCCCGCCGAAGTCGCCGCCCGCCTGCACACCGCCCGCGGTTTCGCCCTGGACGCCGACGCGCTGGCGTCGCTGGAGGCCGAACGCAAGATGGTGCAGGTGCGCACCCAGGAACTGCAGGCGCAGCGCAACAAGCTGTCCGGCGAGATCGGCAAGCGCAAGAGCAAGGGCGAGGACGTGGCCGAGCTGATGGCCCAGGTGTCCGCGTCCGGCGACGAGCAAAAGCGCGGCGAGGCGCGCCTGGACGAGATCAAGGCCGAGATCGAGGCCGTCGCCCTGGCGATCCCGAACCTGCCGCACGACTCGGTGCCGGTGGGCGCCGACGAGGCCGGCAACGTCGAACAGCACCGCTGGGGCACGCCGCGCGAATTCGATTTCGCGGTCAAGGACCACGTCGAACTCGGCGCCCGCCACGGCTGGCTCGATGCCGAGACCGCGGCCAAGCTGTCGGGCGCGCGCTTCACCGTGCTGCGCGGCGGCCTGGCCCGGCTGCACCGCGCGCTGGCCCAGTTCATGCTGGACCTGCACGTCGAACAGCACGAATACCAGGAAACCAGCGTGCCGCTGCTGGTCAACGCCGACTCGATGCGCGGCACCGGCCAGTTGCCCAAGTTCGAGGACGACCTGTTCGCGACCGTGGTCGGCGAGGGCGAGGCGGCGAGCAAGCGCTACCTGATCCCGACCTCGGAAGTGCCGCTGACCAACGTGGTGCGCGAGGAAATCGTCGAGGACGCCGCGCTGCCGCTGCGCATGACCGCGCACTCGATGTGCTTCCGCGCCGAGGCCGGCAGCGCCGGCCGCGACACCCGCGGCATGATCCGCCAGCACCAGTTCGAGAAGGTCGAGCTGGTCGCGATCGCCCGCCCGCAGGAGAGCTACGCCGAGCACGAGCGCATGACCCGCTGCGCCGAAGTGGTGCTGGAAACCCTCGGCCTGCCGTACCGGCGCATGCTGCTGTGCACCGGCGACATGGGTTTCGCCGCGGCCAAGACCTACGACCTGGAAGTGTGGCTGCCGAGCGAGAACCGCTACCGCGAGATCTCCTCGTGCTCCAACTGCGAAGCCTTCCAGGCCCGGCGCATGCAGGCGCGCTGGCGCAACCCGGCGACCGGCAAGCCCGAGCCGGTGCACACCCTCAACGGTTCCGGCGTGGCCATCGGCCGGGCCATGATCGCGGTGATGGAGAACTACCAGAACGCCGACGGCTCGATCGCGGTACCCGAGGCGCTGCGGCGCTACATGGGCGGGATCGACGTCCTGGCCTGAGCGCGACGTCTTCGCGCCCACTGGAGCGGGCGCGGCTGAAGCGCCCGGCGTTGGACCGAGCGGGGCTGGAACGATTGGGACGGGCCGGCCGAGGCCGGAGCGGCTGGAACCGGATTAGCCGGCGCTTGACCGGCCGACGCCGATAGATCGGGCCCGGCGCTGCGCGGCCGGCGCGATGGTCGCCAGCGCAGCGACAACCACGGAGGGCGGTGGTATGGATTCGTTCTTGCTGATCACGGTCGGAGGCAAGGTACTGCTGGCGCTGGCGCTGTGGACGGCGGTGCAGTACGCCGCGCTCGGCCCGGCCAATCGCCGCCGCGCGCAGCCGCTGGCGAACGCGGGCCTGCTCTGGCGCGCGCTGCTGGGCGTCCTCGCAGGCGCCGCGCTGGGCTCGGCCTTGATCGTGGTGATCGCGGGCGCGATGCTCTCGACCGGCGACCGGGTCAGCGATGCGGGCTTCTTGGTGATCCTGCTGTCGCTGCCGGCCGGTTTGGCGGCGGCGATCTTCTGCGGGTTCCGGCTGGCCCGCCGCTGGGTGCTGCGCGCGCAGCCCGGGGCCGAGCCGGCGCCGGGGCCTGTGGCCGAACCCGCCGCGGACACGGCCGGCGAGGCGTAAGCATCGCGATCGCGGCCGGCAAAGCCGCCGCAGGCCGAGTCTTCGGCATCGGCCCCCCGCCGCAGGCGACACAATAAAAAAACCGGGCCCGTCGGGGCCCGGCCAATCCCGGCGCGGGGGAGGGAGCGCCGGAGGACTGCGCGGAGTCGGCCGGCCATGCCGCCGGCGACCTCCGGGTTCAGGCCGCCAGACGCTGCGGCCGCGGAATCGAAGCGTGCGCGGCGGCAAGCGCGTCGGCACGGTGCTGGGGCGAGTAGGACACACCCTCGGCACGCACGAACTCGACATCGGTCACGCCGATGAAGCCCAGGACGTGACGCAGATAGGTCTCCTGGAAATCGCTGGGCTGGCCGCTGTGCAGGCCGCCGCGGCCGCTGACCACGATCGCCTTCTTGCCCTTGGCCAGGCCTTCCGGCCCTTCGGCGGTGTAGCGGAAGGTTTTGCCGGCCACCGCGATGCGGTCGATCCACGCTTTCAGCGTCGAAGGGATGCCGAAGTTGTACATCGGCGCGCCGATCACGATCACGTCGGCTTGCAGGAATTGTTGCAGGATGCGCTCGGATCGGTCGTTTTCGGCCGGATCGTCCTTCGCCAGGGAACGGCCGGTAAGATGGGGGATCGGATCGGCGTCGAGGTCGAGGTATTCCACAGCCAGGCCCGCCAGATCGTCCTGCCAGCGCGCCGCGACCGCCGCAGACAGCTCGCGAGTCACGGAATTTGCGCCCATGGCGCTTGAATCGATGTGCAGAAGCTTCATGTCGGGACCTCATCGGGTCGTTCTATGCGGGCCTTGCCGCGTTGGAGCAAAGTCTGGATCGTTGCGGCCATGGGATAAAGTTGGTTCAATATCACTCGCTGTTCTAATCTTGGAACTATCGTCATGCACGATTTGAATGACCTGTACTACTTCGCGATGGTCGTGGACCACGCCGGTTTCGCCGCCGCCGAGCGCGCGCTGGGCATTCCCAAGTCGCGCCTGAGCCGGCGCATCAGCCAACTGGAGACCGACCTGGGCGTGCGCCTGCTGCAGCGCTCGACCCGCCGCTTCGCCGTCACCGAAGTCGGCAACAGCGTGTATCGCCACGCCCAGTCGATGCTGGCCGAGGCCCAGGCCGCGCGCGAAGTGGTCGACCGCCTCAGCGCCGAACCGCGCGGCGTGATCCGGGTCAGCGTTCCGGTCGGCCTGGCCCAGCAGCAGATTCCCAAGCTGCTGCCGGAATTCCTGGCCAAGTACCCGCAGGTGCGGGTGCAGCTCAACGTCAGCAACCGCCGCGTCGACATCATCAACGAAGGCGTCGACGTGGCCTTGCGCGTGCGCTCCAAGCTCGACGACGACGGCAGCCTAGTGATGCGCAGCTTCGGCCAGATCCAGGAGCTGCTGGTCGCCAGCCCCAAGTACCTCAACCGCATGGGCCGGCCGAGCAATCCCGACGAACTGTCCGAGCACGTCACCCTGAGCATCAGCGAAGACGACGCGCGCCAGCGCTGGGAACTGCACGGCCCCGACGGCGAAGTGCGCAAGGTCGAACTCAAGCCGCGGGTCATGGGCTTCGACTTCCCGATGCTGATGGCGCTGGCCGAACAGGGCGTCGGCATCACCCTGTTGCCGGAGACCGTCTGCGCCGAAGCCGTGCGCCGCGGCGAGCTGGAAGTGGTGCTGCCGAACTGGCGCCTGCCGCAGGGCATCTTCCACGCCGTGTTCGCCTCGCGCCGCGGCCTGCTGCCGGCGGTGCGGGTGTTCATCGACTTCCTCGCCGAGAAAGCGCCGTCGCTGGTCGAATCCGCGCGCCTGCAGTGCAGCGACATCAAGGGCGGCCAACCGTGCCCGGACAGCGTCGCCGCGCGCGACGCTAAGGCCGGCAAGAAGGCCGACAAGGCCGCTGGCGTCCCGGCCCAGGCGTGAGACAATGCCGCGCCCGGCGCAAGGCCGGGCGCGATGGCCGCTTCGTTTCCAGGGCGGCTCGGCGGACTCAGCGGGTTCGCGGTTTTTTACGGAGAGATGGCCGAGTGGTTTAAGGCAGCGGTCTTGAAAACCGCCGAAGGGTCAAACCTTCCGTGGGTTCGAATCCCACTCTCTCCGCCACTTTCACCCAGCGCCCGCGCCGGTAACGGCCGTCGCCGAACGCTCGCAGACGAAGGCCGATACATAGTTGGGCGTCGGTTTTCCGCCCACGCCGATCCCGCGTTGGGGCAGGAAGTGGCCCTGCGGATAGGCTGCGGCGATGCGGCGCAGGACCTTGCGCTCGTCGGGATGTTCGATGTCGTAACGCATCAGATTGCGGTAGACGTTGTAGCGGCCGTTCTCGTTCTTGTCCTGCGCCAACGGCTTGACCTGGATGCGGCCGACGCCCAGTTCTTTCGCGCGTGCGGCGAGGTCGCCGGCGATCCAGGCGGCGAAGCGATAGCGCTCTTCTTCGCCGGGGCCTTCGCACCAGATGATGTCCAGGCTGGTCCCGTCGTAGACGTTGCGCACTATTTGCTTGCGCCGGACCGGCGCTGCGCCGGCGCTGCGCGGTTCGGCCATGGCCGGCGCCGCAGACGCGGCTGCGGCCGTCGGCCGGACCGCCGCCGCCGCCGCAGGAGGCGCGCCGCCTGCAGGCGAGGCCGCTGCGACGCCAGCGTCGATCGCGGCCGGGACGAACGCCGCCAGCGCGCGCTCGGGCGCGTGCTTCAGGGCGATGAACGCCGGGCCTGCGTTGCTCTCGGTATAGGCGTCGAGTTTGCCGCTGTCGTAGCGTTTGTAGATCTCCACGTCCACGCGCGACATGACGTCGCCGATGTCTCCGCCTTTGGCCAACTCCCGGCTGAGCGTCATCGCGTAAGGGCTGTTGCCGGAGTCGTCGGGATCGCGATCGCCGGCGCGGTCGCCGGCGGTCGTGGCGTACTGGATGAGCGTGTTGGGGCGGGTGCGGATGGAGACTGCGTTGTTGTAGACCGCCTCGTCGTCGACGCGCTCGTCGGCGCTTTCCTCGAACGGCGAATTGCGGCAGTTGTCGAGCGCCACGACCAGGGCGATGCCGTCGTCGGAATTGAGCCGATCCAGCAGGCGCGCGATGCTGTTGGCGTTGTCCTTGAAGAATTTCAGCCGTTCCTTGGTGTGTTTTTGTTGCAGCGTCTGCAGGTCGAATTTGATCAGGACCGGCAGCGCGAACGCTTGCCCCAGGTACTGGATGCCGTGGCCCGCGTAGTAGACGAAGACGATCGATCCCTTGGGCAGGTCGGCGGTGGCGCGGGAGAACGCATCCACGCTCGCCTCGAATTTGTTGCGGTCGTTGTTGCAGTATTCGTGCACCTGGAAACGGTTGTATTCGAGCACCGGGCGCAGCCGCTCGATGTCGCGGCAGGGGTTGCTCAAGTCGGATGCGAACGGTTCGCTGGGGCCGTCGTCGAACTGGCTGTTGCCGTTGTAGTCCCAGTTCCCCACCAGCAAGGCGACCCGCCGCGGCTGCGCGTCCTGGGCCAGGGCGCAGGGCGCCGCGCACAGGCAAGCCAGCGACGCGAGCGCGATCCACAGCGGCCGCAGCGGGGTCACGACGTCGCCCCGGGCGCGCCCGCGCGCAGGCCTTGTTCGAACAGTTTCGCTTCCAGGTCGCGGCGGGTCAGCAGTCCGCGCAGCTCCGGTTTTCCGGCCCAGATGCGCTTCATCGCCCGGATCCGCTCGGGCACGCCTTCGGGCCGGCCGTCCTGGATCAGTTGGTGGATCTCGCGCATTTCCTTGTAGCGGTCGCCGTTTTTGCGGAAGCTCGCGCCGCGGTTGTAGACCAGCGAGACCAGCGCGCCCAGCGCATCGTCGGACAGCCCGGCCGCCTTGGGCACGGACTTGAGCGTTTGCGCGACGTATCGCGGCAGCACCCGCACGCGGAACTGGGCGTTGGCCTTGGCCCAGGGAATCGACAGCGCCTGAAAATTCGCCAGCGCGTCGCGCGCCTTTTGCCCGGTCAGGCCGCAGGCGGGGACGAGCAAGGCCAGTTCGCGTTCCGACAGATACTCGCGCCAGTCGCTGCGCAACCAGGCCGGATCGACGTAGCCGGCGTCGTATCCGACGCCGACCGTGATGCCCGATTCGCCGTGCGGCCAGATCGGGCGTTGGAATTTCTGCTCGTAGCGGGTTTGGCTGGTGACCTCGAACAGCACGATCAACCGCATGGCGTCTTCCGACACCGCGCGATCGGAGGGTTTGAGGTTCGGCGCGATGGCGCGGCTGGCGCGTTGGCTGAGCAGGCCTTCGCGCACTTCGCGGGTCGCATCCAGGGCGTCGAGATCCTGCTCGGCGGCCTGCAACAGCGATCGGAACGAGGCGTCCTGCGCGCGTACGGCGCGATCGGGGACGAGAGCGGCAAGGCCCAGCGCGAGCGCGCTGGCGAGGAATTCGCGTCTGCTGTGCATGGTATCGGTCCTTCGCATCGGCACCGGCGATCGATCCCTGTCCGGGACTGCCTGGGGAAGGCGGGGGCCGGCCACAGCGCCGCCTACCGGTATCAACGCAAGACCCGGGCGAACCCGGCAATGCGCGCGGTCCGACAGCGCGGCGCGGGTGAAGGCTGGGGAATCCGGCGGCCGGTCCGCCGCCGCTTCCCGCCGCCCTGCGCCAGCGCGGACGCGCCAGCGCAGGGCGATGCATTCACAGCTTGGCGGCAGTGGGCGGGTGCTGGGATGGCCCCTGCGCTTGCGGGTTCTGTTGGCCTTCGTGGAAGGCGGCCGACTGCTGCAGCAGGACGTCCGGCGCGGGCGAGGGTGTGGTTTCGCCGACCGTGGCCAGTTGGCCTGGCGTGCGACCGGAGACGAAGATGTTGCCGTTGCTCACCATCACCTTGTCGATGTCGCCCGGATCGCGGATGCCGCCGGTGGTAGAGGCCCGCACCGCCAGCTCCAGCACCTTGTCGTTGCCGATGCGATCGGGCAACTGGCCGCGCAGCGCCTGGTAGACCGGGTACTGCGGATGCGTCGGCAGGATCGGTTCGGGCCGCCCGGCTGCTTGCGGTGCCGGCGGGCCGGAGGAACTGGCCGCTGCGGGCGACGAATGCGCAGCAGCGGAGGCGGGCGGCGTGTGCGCGGTGGGGGCGGGCGTATTCGCGGCTGCGGCAGGCGGCGGCGAAGGGGTCGAACTGGCCGTGGCCGGCGGCGAGTGGGCCGCCCCGGCCGCGGTCGGTGGCGGTTGAGTCGAACTGGCCGCTGCGGGCGGCGAATGAGCCGCGCCGGCCGCCGGTGGCGACTGAGTCGAACTCGCCGCCGCCGGCGGCGAGTGAGCGGGCGCGCCCGCCGCGGGCATCGGCAGCGGCTCGGGTCGCGCCTGGGCCGGCGCGTGCAGCCGCGCGAGGTTCGCCGCGGCGAAGTCGGCGTTGTTCGCCACGCCCGCCTCGATCTTGAGCGCGGCGCGCTGCGTCAGCAGCGCCGCGGCGCTGGAATGGGCGGGATGCGCGGGCTCTTGCAGTTGTTTCGGCAGCGCCCCATGCCAGGCGGCGCTGTCGTGCCACCCCTTGTGCTGGCCCTCGGCGATTCTCGGGTCGGCCAGCCGCGCCTCGCGGGCCGCGGCCAGCGCTTCGCCGGGCGTGCGCCCGCCGTGCCGGCTGTCGTAGACCAACTCGGCGTCGCGGCTGTAAACGCAGACCGGCACCTTGGCCTGGGCATGCACTTGGTCGAGGTTGGCCGGCAATTTGGCATAGACCGCGTCGCGCACATCCTGCGGTACGTAGCGGCCGAAACCGTTCTTGTCGAGCGAACTGCTGAAGCGCTGGTCCACGCCCAGCTCGCTTTCCAGCTTGTGCGCGGCGACCGCGCGAACCTCGACCCGATAGCCGCTCTGTTTCAGATTGTCGATCAATTCGACCGCGCGATTGCCGTTGCCCAGGGTCGCGTCGATGATGACGTTCTTGCGGCCCGCGATCGCATCGTTGCGCAGTTGCGTGGTCCATTCCTGGGCGTCGCGGTGGGTGGCGTCGGCCCAGGTGTAGGGGTGATCGCGGCGCAGTTTGTTCACGCCCGGAAAGTGATCGCGCAACTCGTCCAGATCGATGATCAAGGCGTCCTTGCCCAGATCGTTGAGGCTGAGCCGCGCCACGCCGCCTTTGCCCGCGCCCGGCTGTCCGGCCAGGATGATGGCGGTGGGGACGTCGTGCGACTTGAGCCCCTCCAGGTGCTTGCTCGGCAGGATCTCGGCTTGATAGATCTTCTTGTTGCGCTCGCTGTCGAACATGACCGCGCTCATGACCGCGCCTGCCGGCCGGCGTGGAAGTAGTCCCACAATTCGTCCAGGTCGCGCAGGCCGTCGTTGCGCGAACGCGCGGCGAACATCAGGCGCAGGCGTTCGTCGGCGCGCAGCAGCGCATCGGCGTCGCCGCTGGCCTCGGCCGCGTCGCGCGCGTCGCGGGCGTCGGCGACGAAGCCGCTGAGCGCGTCTTCCAGCGCCGCGGCGGCGCGTTCGAACGGCGGTGTGCCGTAGGACTGGCTGACGGCCCTATGCAGCGAGCCGGTCAGCGCGTCGATCAGATCGGGGTGCTCGTGCAGCAGATCGCGCAAGCGCTGCGGCAGCGGGGGCGATGAGGTGTGCAAGGCGAAGTTCCTCGGTTCGGGTGGAACGAGGCGGACGCGGTGTCGAATACGCCCGCCTGCGGGGGCCGCGACGCGTTCCTGCGTCGGCATCGCGCGCTGCGCGCATGGCGCGAGGGTCCGTCCGTGCGCCGGTTGCAGGAACTAACGCCGAAGATCGAGGCCGCAGGACAGGCCGATGGCGGCCTGCGGCGGCAGTGCGTCGCAAATTCGAAACTTGCCGCTGCAGTCGGCCGCGCTTGCCTGCGCGCAGTGCGTCGTCAGGGCGGCGCATGGCCGAAATGCCGGAGTTTCGGCGTAATTTCTAAGCCGGTGCTGCGTCCGCGGCCAACGCGGCCGTGGCCGGGGCGATGCGGGCGAGCGCGTCAGCGCGCGCCGGATTCGCCGTGGAAGTGCCGCCACAGTTCGTCGAGATCGCCCAGCCCGCCGTTCGCCGAGCGCGCCACGAACAGGCCTTGCAGATCGCGCTCGGCGCGCGCGATGGCGGCGGGATCGGCCTGCGCCTGCGCGGCTTCGAGTGCGTCGCGAGCCTCTGCGATGAAGGCGCTGAGCAGGTCTTGCAGACGCGATCTGGCGGCTTCGAAATCCGATGCGTCCGCCAATGCGCGCTGCAGGCGTTCGAGCCGTTGCGGCCGGTCGGCGAACGCTTCGCGCAGGCGCGGCGGAATCGGCGGAAGCGGGGCGTCCATGAGCGGGCTCGGCTGAGTTGGGTCGGCGCAGGATAGCGCAGCGCGGACGCTAAAGATTTCGACAGCGCTGCGGTGCCGGTGCGGGTGCAATACGCGCATCCCATCGCCCGGAGCAAGCCATGAGCGCAATCGCCCCCTCGCTGTCGATCGCCGTATTCGGCGCATACGGCCACACCGGCCGCTTCGTCGTCGCGCGCCTGCGCGAGCGCGGCTGGCGGCCGCGCCTGTGCGGGCGCGATCCTGCGCGGCTGGCGCAGGCGGCGGCCGCGTGGCCCGACAGCGAAACGTGCGCGGCGCGGGCGGACGATCCGGCCTCGCTCGACGCCGCCCTGGCCGGCTGCGCCGCGGTGCTCAACTGCGCCGGGCCGTTTTCCGACACCGCCGCGCCGCTGATCGAAGCGGCCTTGCGCGCCCGCATCGCCTACCTCGACACCGCGGCCGAACAGCAACCGGTGTTGGCGGCGTTCGAGCGCTTCGATGCGGCCGCGCGCGCGGCCGGCATCGCCGTGGTTCCGGCGATGGCGTTCTATGGCGGCCTGGGCGACCTGCTCGCGACCGCGGCGATGGGCGACTGGGACCGCGCCGATGCGGTCGAGATCGCGGTGGCGCTGGACGCTTGGCATCCAACGGCGGGCACGCGCATCACCGGCGAGCGCAATACCGCCAAGCGCCTGGTGCTCGAAAACGGCGCCCTGATCGAGGCGCCGAGCCCGCCGCCGACGCGCGACTGGACCTTCGGCGCGGCGTTCGGGACGCAGCCGGTCGCGGCCGTGCCGATGAGCGAGATCGCCTTGCTGTCGCGGCATCTGCGCACGCGCGACGCGGTCGCTTATCTCGACCAGGGCTCGCTGCGCGATGTGCGCGACCCGGCCACGCCGGCGCCGGTCGCGGCCGATGCCAGCGGCCGTTCGGCGCAGGTGTTCGCGATCGAGGCGCGGGTGCGGCGCGGCGGCGAAATCCGCGCGCTCGGCGCGTCCGGCCGCGACATCTACGCGGCGACCGCGCCGCTGCTGGTGGAAGCGATGGAGCGGGTGCTCGACGGCCGCTGCCGCGGCGCCGGCGTGCGCGCCGCGGGCGATGCCTTCGATGCGGCGGACTTTCTCGCCGCGTTGGCGCCGGAGCCGTTGCGCCTGTATCTGGGCGAGGATTGACCTCGGCGGCGAGCGGCCCTGGAGGGACCCTCAGTCGCGCCCCTGCGCCGGCAACCACAACGCCGCGCGCAACCCGCCGCCTTCGCGCTGCGACAGGCTCAGCCGCCCGCCCAGCGACAGCGCCAGTTGCTGGGCGATGGCCAGGCCCAGCCCGGTGCCGCCGGTGTCGCGATTGCGCGAAGCCTCCAGCCGATAGAACGGCTGCATCACCGCATCGAGTTCTTCGACCGGAATCCCCGGCCCGCGGTCCAGCACTTCGATCAGGAAACCATCGTCCGCGTCGCGCGAAACCTGCACTTCGGCGGCGCCGGCGTACTTCACCGCGTTGTCGATGAGGTTGGTGGCGACGCGCCGCAGCGCGTGCGCGCGGGTCACCAGCGCGGCATCGGCGCGGCCGCTCAGGGATACGGCTTTGCCGGTGTCCTGGTAGTCGCAGACCAGGCTGTCGAGGAAGGCGTCTAGATCGAGCTTGATCGCGCTTTCGGCGTTGCCGTGGGCGCTGCGGGCGTAGGCGATGCCTTCGCGCACCAGGTGCTGGATCTGTTCGAGGTCTTCGAGCAGGCGGGTGCGTTCGGGCGAGTCGTCCATCGCTTCGGTGCGCAGGCGCATGCGGGTGATCGGGGTCTGCAGGTCGTGCGAGATCGCGGCGAGGATCTGCAGGCGTTCGCGCAGGTAGGCGCCGATGCGGTCCTGCATGGCGTTGAATGCGGCCGCGGCCTGGGCCACTTCGGTCGGGCCGGTCTCGCCCAGGCGCTTGCCGTCGCCGGCCGGGCTCAGCGCCTGCGCGGCCTGGGCCAGCCGTTCGAGCGGGCGCGCGGCCTGGCGCACGGCCAGCCACGCGCACAGCAGCAGCAAGGCCAACTGCGCGGCGAGCACGTACGGCAGCCATTGCGCGATCGGCATGGTTGAGGGGATCACTTCGATCGTCAGCGGCCGGCCGTCGCTGAGGGTCAGGTGGATCTGGAAGCGCTCGGGCCGGGTGCCGACGGTTTGCGCGCGCAGCGGGTAGCGGGCGCCGAGGGCGCCGCCGACCATGCCGACGATGTCTTGGGCGCGCGCGCTGAGCTGCGGCCGGCCGGGTTCGCCCGGGCCGAGCAGATAGTGATAGGTGCGGCGCTTGAACTGCGGCAGCCACTGCGCGCGCTCGTCCGCGGGCAGGCGGTCGATCACCGCGACCGCGGTACGCACGTCGAGCTCGAGGTTGCCGAGCATCATCGAGGTCGCGGTGACGTAGCGTTCGTAGAACAGCAGCGAGAACGACAGCGCGTGCGCCAACGCCAGCCCGGCGAACAGGATCAGGTACAGGCGCGAGGCCATGCTGCGCGGCAGCCAGCCGCGCTTGCGCTTTTCGGCGGGGGCGGCGGCGGTCATGCGTCTTCGCCGACCAGGGTGACCGCTTGCGAGAACACATAGCCCTCGCTGCGCACGGTCTTGATGTAGCTCTGGTCGCGCGCGTCGTCCTGCAGGCGCTGGCGCAGGCGGCTGACCAGCAGGTCGATGGAGCGGTCGAAGTGTTCGGCGTCGCGGCCCTGGGTGAGGTTGAGCAACTGGTCGCGGCTGAGCACGCGCTGGGGATGGTCGAGGAACACCCGCAGCAGGCGGAACTCGGCGCCGCTGAGCGCGATGGCGGTGCCGTCGCGATCGAGCAGGTGGCGCGCGGTGGTGTCCAGGCGCCAGCTTCCGAACGCGATCAACCGCGTCGCCTCGCTGACCCGCAGGTTCGGCGGCAGCATGCGCGTGCGCCGGATCACCGCATTGATCCGCGCCAGCAACTCGCGCGGCGCGAACGGCTTGGCCAGGTAGTCGTCGGCGCCCATTTCCAGGCCGACGATGCGGTCGGTGGCGTCGTCGCGCGCGGTCAGCATCAGCACCGGGATCGCCTTGTGCGGGCCGGCGCGCAGGTTGCGGCACAGCACCAGGCCGTCGTCGCCGGGCAGCATCAGGTCGAGCACGATCAGGTCGATGTCCTGCGCTTCCAGCGCCGCGCGCATCTCGCGGCCGTCGGCGGCGGTGCTGGCGCGCAGGCCGTTCTTGCGCAGGTAGTCGGCGACCATGTCGCGGATGTCGCGGTCGTCGTCGACGATCAGGATGTGGTCGCTGGGTTTCATGGCCGGTCCAGGGGGCGGTGCGTGGCGATTATGCACGGGGCGGTGGAGGCAGGTGGGTGGGGCGTGCGAATCCAGGTGGCGTGGGGATTGATTTCCTCATTCCGGCTTTGCCGCAATGAAGGCGTCAAAGACGAGGGCGAGGGAGCGACGCGGGCGCCATTGGCCGGGCCCGCGGCTCAACGCTGCGCCAGCAGTTCGCGGATCATCGCCTCGGTCTGCTCGTAGTCGCCCTCGCCGTAGTGGCGGTAGACGATGCGCCCGTCGCGGTCGATCAGGTACAGCGCCGGCCAGAAGCGGTTGCCGTAGGCGTTCCAGGTGGCGTAGTCGTTGTCCTGCGCGACCGGATACTCGATGCCCAGGCGCTTCACCGCGCTCTGGACGTTGCCGGTGAGATGCTCGTAGTCGTATTCGGGCGTATGCACGCCGACCACGGCCAGGCCTTGGTCGCGGTAGCGCGCATGCCAACGGTTGATGTGCGGCTGCACGTGCAGGCAGTTGATGCAGGCGTAGGTCCAGAACTCCACCAGCACCACCTGGCCGCGCAACTGGCTCATGCGCAGCGGCGGGCTGTTGATCCAGCGGTGGATGCCCTGGAAGTCGGGCGCCGGCGGCGCCGGCTGGCGCGCGGTGGGCTGCACGGGTTCGGCCTGGGCGCCGGGCGTGCAGGCGACCGCGCCCAGGCACAGGCCCAGGGCGAGCAGCAGCGATTTGATCGCGAACGGCGGTTGCGGCAAGGCGGTGCGGGACATGGTCTGGACTCCGGGGCGTAGCGGCGGGGGGAGGGCTCAGGACGAACGCAGCGCAGCGGTTTGCGCGGCGGCGCGGCGGCGGCGCTTGCCCGCCTGGGCGAGCTTGCCGAGCACGCGGATCGCGACCGCCGCCGCCAGCAGCGCGAACGGCAGCGCATACGCCGGGCTCATCGCAATGCGCTTGAAATAGGACAGCGCGAACACCGCGGCCAGCACCCACATGCCGGCGGTGTGCAGGCGCTTCCACGCGGTCGCGCTCATGCGCCGCGCGACCGGCTTGAACGAAGTGATCGTCATCGCCATCAGGAACAGGTAGCCGAGCGTGCCCGGCACATTGGCCAGGCCGGTACGGCTGGGCCAGAACTCCGGCGCCAGGCGGCCGTAGGCGTAGATGACGATGGCGTGGACCAGGTGCGAGAACGCGAACCCCAGGCCGAGGTAGCGGCGTTCGCGCAACAGCGCGGCGCTGGCCGGCCCCGGCAGCAGGACGGCGAAGGCCGAAGCGGTGAAGACCAGCAGGAACAGCGCGAACGAACTGCGCGCGGTGGCGCGCACCGCGCTGTGCACGCCTTCGACGAGGTCGGCCTGCGCGGCGATGGTCAGCCCGGTCATGGCGAGCACGGCGACGGCGATCAGGCCAAGCAGCGGCCAGCCGCTGAAGGTGGGACGGGACGCGATCATGGGCGGCTCCTGGCGATGGCGGGTGGCGGCGAAGCGGCGTCGGCGACGGTGCCGAGCACCACGCCCTGGTCGCGCCATTGCGCGAGCGCGGCGCGGCCTTCGGCGAACAAGGACTCGGCCGGCGCGCCGGCTTCGGCGGCGAGCGCGCGCAGGTGGTCGGCGCCGCTGCGCGATTGCGCGCGCACTGCGGCGAGCAGGCGATACGACAGCGGCGTCAAGCGGGCGAAACGCACATCGCCGTCGCGGTCGCGATGCACCAGCAGCAAACTCGGCGAAGCCGGCGCGCGGCGCGGGCGCAGTTCGGGGCCGATCTCGTGCACCGGCCAGCGGTAGGCCAGCGACCACGCCCACGGCGCGATCAGCGGCACGCCGTCGAGCAGGTCGCCGTCGGCGCAATGCGCGGGCGCGGCGTCGTCGCAGGCCAGCAGCGCGGCCTCGGCCCACTCGTAGTGCGCCAGTTCGGCCAGCCACGGCGCGCCACGCACGCGGCCGCGCGGGCGCTGCAGGAATTCGACGAACTCGCCGCCGACCTGCGGGAACAACGGCGTCGCGCAGCGGTGCGCGGCGTAGAAGCGGCGCACCAGCGCGCGCCATTCGGCCTCGCCCAGGGTCGCCCGCACGACCGGGAAGCCGCCCGCGAGCAGGCCTTCGATCGAACCGAACAGCAGTTCGCGGTAGACCCGCAGGCGGCGTTCCTCGATGCCGGGCGGCGGCGGGTAGCGGTTGGGATCGCGCAGGTGCCGGGTCAAGGCGAACTGCTGGCGGCGCAGGCGCTCAGACATGGGCCGGCTCCAGGTGTTCGATGGCGGGCGCGGCTGTGCGCACGGCGGCTGCCTGCAGCGAACGGATCCGTTCGACTTCCGCGAGCAACTCGGCCAGCGGCGGGAAACCGAAGTCGCGTTCCAGCAGGGTCGGGCGCACGCCGAAGCGCGAGTACGCTTCGGCCAGCAGGTCCCACACGTCGTCGCGCACCGGCGCGCCGTGGGTGTCGATCTTCAGCCCGCCCTCGTCGTCGTAATGGCCGGCGATGTGCATCGAGGCGATGCGCGCGGCCGGCAGCCGGGCCAGGAAATCGCGTGCGTCGTAGCCGTGGTTGTGGGCGTTGACGTAGAGGTTGTTGAGGTCGAGCAGCAGGTCGCAATCGGCCTCGGCCAGCACGGCGAGGATGAAGTCGGCCTCGGCCAGCGCCTGGTGCGGCGCGGCGTAGTAGGAAACGTTCTCCACCGCGATGCGGCGGCCCAGCGCATCCTGGGCCTGGCGGATGCGCGCGGCGACGTGGCCCACGGCCTCTTCGGTGAACGGGATCGGCAGCAGGTCGTAGAGATGGCCGTCGTCGCTGCAGTAGCTCAGGTGCTCGCTGTACAGCGCGACATCGAAGCGGTCGAGGAAGCCGCGCGTGCGCCGCAGCAGTTCCAGGTCGAGCGGCGCGGTGCCGCCCAGCGACAGCGACAGGCCGTGGCCGCTGAGCGGGAAGCGCGCGGCCAGCTGCGCCAGCGCGGCGCCGTTGCGGCCGCCGACGCCGATCCAGTTGTCGGGCGCGCATTCGAGGAAATCGACCGCGCCGGCGTCCATCGCCAGCAGTTGCGGAATCAGGGCGCGGCGCAGGCCGAGGCCGGCGCGCGGCGATGGGGCGGATGCGGTCATGGCGGCGTTCTCGCGAAGACAAAGCGCCCCTTCCCCGGGGAGGGAAGGGAAGGGGCGAACCGGCTCAGGCGGCCGGGTGGATGGATCGAAGGCCGGCGCTCAGCGCTTGCCGCCGCACTTGCCCTCGCCGCACTTGCCTTCGCCGACCGGCTTGCCGGCGGCCTTGCGCGCGGCCTTCACCGAGTCGAGCGCCTCCGGCAGCGAGATCGCGCCGTCGTGGTTCTTGTCGATGCCGTCGAACTCGGCGGCGCGGTCGGGCGCGCGGGCGACGAACTCCTCGCGCGAGACCTTGCCGTCGTGGTTGGCGTCGGTCTTGGCGAAGCTTTCTTCGCCGCACTTGCCCTCGCCGCACTTGCCTTCGGCGGTCTTGGCGGCGTGGCCGGCGGAGACCAGATACCCCTGCGCCAGCGGCTGCGAAGCGAAAGCCTGGCCGGCCAGCAACAGGCCGCCGCCGAGGGCGACGCCGAGCAGGCCGAGGGTGCGGGCGGGACGGGCGGTGGTGTGGTTGCGCGACATGGTGTGACTCCTGGGAAGGTGCGGACGAGCCGCGGGGAAGCGCGCCGCGGTAGCGGCGCGGAAGCGAATGAGGAAGAAGGCGCCGGATCAGCCGCGCAGCGCGACGGCGTGGCGCAGCGAAGGCGCGCGCCGCAGCGTCGCGGCCAGCGCCAGGGTTGCGGCCAGGGCGATCAGCGCGCCGCCGAACCACGGCAGCAGCAAGGCGCTGGGCAGGCCGAAGCCGAGCGCGACCAGCGCCCAGGTGCGGCCGTCGGCGACGGCGTCGGGCGAAGCGCTGCGGACGTAGCGGGCGATGGCGTGGTCCAGGCTGAGCCGGCCGCCGCCGCGCAGCGCCAGCGGCAGCAGCATCACCAGATAGATCAGCGGCAGCTTGTAGTTGCCGTGGCCCTGGTCGCTGATCGCATAGCCCTGCCACAGCTCGGTCAGGCTCGACCACTGTTCGGGCCAGTGCACGGCGTGGATCGCGACCACGGTCAGCACCCACAGCGCGAACGCGGCGTAGCGTGTGCCCAGGCCGAGCAGCAGCGCGGCGCCGCCGATCAGTTCCAGCCAGGTCGCGGCGAACCAGGACGCATCGGCGCCGAGCAACGAGAACGGCCAGGGAAACTTGTCGCCGAGTTCGGCGAACCAGTTCGCGCCGTGGAGCTTCTCCAGGCCCGACTCGATGAATTCCCAGGCCAGCAACGCGCGCAGCGCGGCCGGCGCGACCCAGGCGCCGACCGAATCGACGCGCGAGAACAAGGGGGTGGAGGCGGGGGACGGCTGCATGGTTCGCTCCTGGAAATGGCGCCCGGTGGGTGTGGCGCTATTTCGCAGCGATGCGGTATCGGCAGCGTGTCGGGGAAGGCGGGGTTTTGTCGCCTAATGTGGCGTGGGAGCGGGCGGATACATTGGGATACAAATATCGCCGGCGCAGTGGCCCGGCTCTTGTGGCAAGGCCTTCAGGCCCGATGTTCCTGTTTCAGATCGAGGCGGCCTGCACGAAGGGCATCGGGCCTGAAGGCGCTCCTACGACAGCGCAAGGCTCAAGCGGCCGCGTCGGTGTCGCGGCCGGCCGCGCCGCGCTGGCGCGACCAGGCGAAGATCGCCTCGAACACCGGCCGCAGCCGGCGCGCGTCCTCGGTGATCTCGTATTCCACCCGCGGCGGGATTTCGGGATACACCGTTCTGCGCACCATGCCGTCGGCCTCCAGCTCGCGCAACTGCTGGGTCAGCATGTGCTGGGTGACACCGGGAATCGCGCGCTTGAGTTCGTTGAAGCGATGCAGGCGCCGGCTCAGCAACCACAGGATTTCCAGCTTCCATTTGCCCGCGAACGCGGAGAACGCGGCGCGGATTTCGGCATGGCCTTCTTCGGCGCGGTCGGCGTGGGCGGTGCAGGTGTCGTCAGTATGGTCGGGCATACCTAGTCCGGAAAATCATCCTTCTTGTGAGGATCACTATACGCCAATAGATTTCACGGCAAGCGAGAAACGCCTGCATTTGCAGGGGTTTTCGCGGCCCATTCCCCTATCAGGCGACCCGTCCATGAACATCCTGCACATCGATTCGAGCATCCTCGGGGACCAGTCGGTCAGCCGCAAGCTGTCGGCGGCGATCGCGTCCAAGCTGCGCGCGTTGGCGCCCGGCGCGAACGTGGTCTACCGCGATCTCAACCGCGAGCCGCTGCCGGCGCTGACCACCGCCAACGCCGCGGCCCTGGATCCGGCCGCGCCGGCCGACAGCGACGAGGTGCGCGCGCTCAACGCGGCGCTGGCGCAGGTGCTGGCCGCCGACGCCATCGTCGTCGGCGCGCCGATGTACAACTTCAGCGTGCCCGCGCCGCTCAAGGCCTGGCTCGATGCGCTGGCGGTGCCCGGCAAGACCTTCGGCTACGAGAACGGCGCGCCCAAGGGCCTGCTCGGCGCCAAGCGCGTCATCGTCGCCTCCAGCCGCGGCGGCGTGTACGCGCCGCAGACGCCGATGGCGGCGCTGGAGCACCACGAGAACTACCTGCGCGCGTTCTTCGGTTTCCTCGGCGTGACCCAGCTGGAGTTCGTGCGCGCCGAAGGCCTGAAGATGGGCCCCGAGCAAGCGCAGCGCGCAGTCGCCGACGCGCTGGAGCAGGTCGAGCAACTGCGCGCCGCGTAAGCCGGTGCGGCGGGCTCAGCGCCGCAGCGCCGAGCCCGCCAACAACGCGCCGAAGCCGACCAGCAGCGCGCCGAACGCGCGATCGATGGCGATGCGCCAGCGCAGCAGCCGCGCGCGCACCGCGCCCTGCGAGAACAGCAGCGCGACCAGGGCGAACCAGAGCAGGTGAGCGCCGGAGACGAACGCGCCGTAGCCGAGCTTGCTCGCCAACGGCGTCTGCGGCCCGACCGCTTGCAGGAACAGGCTGACCACGAACACCGTGCACTTGGGATTGAGCGCATTGGTCAGGAAGCCGGCGCGCAGGGCGGCGAAGTCGCCGCGCGCGACCGGCGCATCCGCCGCCGGCGCGGTGTCCGCGCGCGAGCGCAGCATCTTCGCGCCGAGCCAGACCAGGTACAGCGCGCCGAGCAGCTTGAGCGCGGCGTAGAGCTGGATCGACTCGCGGATCAGCAGCCCGACCCCGAGCAGGGTGTAGCCCACATGCACCCATACGCCCAGCGCGATCCCCAGCGCGGTCAGCACGCCGGCGCGGCGCGACTGCAGCAGACTGTTGCGCGAGACCATCGCGAAGTCGGGGCCGGGGCTGATCACCGCCAGCGTGGTGATGGTGACTATGGCTAACAGTTCCTGCATGGGCGGCGCGGTCCCGAAGATCGGTATTCGGTGGTTAAATTAGCCGCAGGTCCCTTGAGGCGGCAAACGATGAATTCTCACCAAAATGGTGAGCTGGACTCACCATCGGCGCGGCCGACACGGACCGCGCTGCCGCCGTTGGGGGCGCTGCGCTGCTTCGAGGCGGCCGCGCGCCTGGGCAGCTTCACCCGCGCCGCGCAGGAACTGCACCTGACCCATGGCGCGATCAGCCGCGCGGTGCGTTCGATCGAGGACGCGCTCGGCGTGGCGCTGTTCGAGCGGCGCAGCCAGCGCGTGCACCTGACCGCGGCCGGCGAGCGCCTGCGCGACGCCGCCGCGGCCGCGTTCGACCTGCTCGGCGCGACCGTGCGCGAGTTGCGCGCGCCGCAGCGCAAGCCGGCGCTGGTGCTCTCGTGCGAGCCGAGCTTGTTGATGCGCTGGCTGATCCCGCGGCTGCCGGCGCTGCAGGCCGCGCATCCGCACATCGCCCTGCAACTGGTCGCCGGCGGCGGCCCGGTCGGTTTCGACGCGGTCGACCTGGCGATCCGCCGCAACGACTTCGCCTGGGGGCGCGAGGTGCATGCGACCCATCTGTTCGACGAGCGCATCGGCCCGGTGTGCAGTCCGGCCTGGCGCGACGCGCAGGTCGGCGGCGCCGGCCGCGGCGCGCGGCTGGCGCCCGATGCCTGCCTGTTGCACAGCGCGACCCGGCCCGGCGCCTGGCGCGATTGGGCGCGCGCGGCGCGGCGGCGCTTGCCGCCGCAGGCCGCCGGGCAGCGCTTCGAACATTTCTATTTCAGCCTGCAGGCCGCGGCGGCCGGGGTCGGCGCGGCGATCGGCCCGTGGCAGCTGGTGCGCGACGAGATCGAATCCGGGGTGCTGGCGGCGCCGTTCGGCTTCGTCGCCGACGGCAGCGGGTACTACCTGTTGTCGCCGCAGCCGGCGCGCGCGGGTACGCCGGCGGCGCTGCTGGCGGCGTGGTTGCGCGCGCAGGCCTGAGCGCGGCGGCCGCGCGGCGGCGGGCGCCGCCGGCGCGGCGCCGCCCGCTCGCGCGGCGTCATCCAGCGCGCAATCCCGCCAGCGCGCGGTTGCGGCGTTCGACATAGGCGCGCAGCAGCGCGTCGTCGAGCGGCGGGCAACGCTGCGCGCCGATGCGCTCGCTGACCGCGTTGCCGATCGTCGCTTCGCCGAAGGCATCGGCGAGGCTCGGGTCGTCGGCGAGGTCGGCCGGCAAGATCGCGGCGACATCGGCGCTGGCCGGGTCGGCCGCGCACAGCGCGCGCCAGTCGCGATAGGCCAGGCGCCGCACCTTCGCGCCGGCGCTGGCGGCGATGGCGTCGGTCAGCCGGCGCAGCGGGAACGACTGCGGATGGATCAGGTTGTGGCTGCATCCGTCGCCATCGGCGCGCAGCGACAGTTCGACGATGAACGCGCTCATCCAGTCCACCGGCATCCAGTTCAGCGTTTCCTCCAGTTCCGGAACGCAGCGGTGGCGCAGGCAGGCATCGACGAACAGGCTCCAGGTGTCGCGGTCGTTGCTGGCCGCGCTGCGGCTGTCGCCGCTGATGTGGGTCGGGCGGTACACCGCGAACGGCAGGCCGTGCGCGCCGGCCGCGCGCAACGACTGCTCGGCGACCCATTTGCTCTGCGCATAGCCGGTCAGCAGGCCCTGCCAGCGCGCGAACAGGGTTTCTTCGTCGAGCCGTCCGGCGATGGCGGGATCGCGCGGCGGCAGGGTCGCGACGGTGGAGACGTAGTGCACGCGGCTGGGCGCGCCGCGCGCGGCCAGGCGCAGTATTTCCAGGGTGCCGAGCACGTTCGCCGGCTTGAGCGTGCGGTACGGATGCAGCGAGTGGACCCAGGCGCCGTTGTGGTAGATGGCGTCCAGGCGTTCGCCGAGCGCGTCGAAGCGCGCCGGCGCCAGGCCGAGCGCGGGCGCGGTGAGGTCGCCGGGTTCGATCTCGACGCGTTCGAGGTCGCAGTCGCGTTCGATGCCGTACGCGGCGAGCGCAGCGCGCATCCGGGCGCGGCCTTGGCCGGGGTCGTCGCAACGCAGCAGGCAATGCACGCGTGCGGGCGTGCGGCGCAACAGGTCGCGCAGCAGATAGGCGCCGAGGAAGCCGTTGGCGCCGGTCAGCAGCACACGCTGCGGCAGCGCCGCCGTGCGGTCGCGGGCGGCGCGGCGTGCTGGGTCGAGCGAGGCGGCATGCAGCGCTGTCATCACGTCGTCAGGCAGGCGCGCTTCGGCAGGCAGGTCGAGCGCGGCCGGCGTTGCGGCAGCGGCGGCCGGCGCCAGCAGCGCGGCCATCTCGCTCAGCAGCGGGCGCGCGAACACTTCGCGCACCGGCACCGGTGCGCCCGCGCGCCGGCCCAACTGCGCCGCCAGCCGCGCGGCCAGCAGCGAGTGGCCGCCGAGTTCGAAGAAGTGATCGTCGCGGCCGATGGTTTCGACGCCGGACAGGCCGAGCAGCTCGCGCCAGATCGCGGCCAGTTCGGTCTCGACGCCGGGCCGCGGCGGCGCATCGCTGCGCCGGGCCAGGTCGCTGCCGTCCGGCGCCGGTAACGCTTCGCGGTCGAGCTTGCCGTTGGGCGTCAGCGGCAGGCGCGGCAGCGCGACGAAGGCCGACGGCCGCAGGTAGTCGGGCAGCGACGCGGCCGCGGCGGCGCGCAGCTGCGCGGCGAGTTGCGCGTGCGGAAGCGCCGGATCGGCGGCGACCACGTAGGCGACCAGGCGGGTGTCGCCGGGCCGGTCCTCGCGCGCGATCACCGCGACTTCGGCCACCTCCGGATGCGCGGCCAGGCGCGCCTCGATCTCGCCGGGCTCGACCCGGAAGCCGCGGATCTTGATCTGGCGGTCGTTGCGGCCGAGGAACAGCAGCCGGCCGTCGGCTTGATAGCGGGCGAGATCGCCGGTGCGGTACATGCGCGGCGGCGCGTCGTCGCCGTCGGCCGGCGCGAGGAAGGGATCGGCGAGGAAGCGTTCGGCGCTGAGCCTGGGCTGGTTGCGATAACCGTGCGCGACCGCGGCGCCGCCGACGTACAGCTCGCCCGCCGCGCCCAGCGGCACCGGCCGGCGCTGCGGATCGAGCAGATACGCGCGGGCGCCGTCGATCGGATGGCCGATCGGCGCCAGCTCCGGCCACGACTGCGGCGGCCCGTCCAGGGTCAGCGCGGTGGCGACATGGGTTTCGCTGGGGCCGTAGTGGTTGTGCAGGCGGCAATGCGGCAGCCGCGCGAACATGCGCCGGATCTGCGGGGTGATGCGCAGCGCTTCGCCGGCTACGGCGACCTCGCGCAGGTGCGCGTCGAGCGCGCGCGCCTGCGCGTCGTCGCAGCCGGCGACGGTCTCGGCCAGTCCCTGCAAGGCGATGTAGGGCAGGTGCAGGCGCTGCACGCGGTGTTCGCACAAGTGCACGAGCAGCGCCGGGAAGTCGAAGCGCAGCGGCGCATCGACCAGCACCAGGGTGCCGCCCTGGCCGAGGCAGCCGAAGATTTCCTGGAACGCCACGTCGAAACCGAGCGCGGCGTATTGCAGCGTGGTCTGCGCGGCCGGCAGGGTGCGCGCCTGCCAGTGCAACAGGTTGAGCAGCGGCCGGTGCGGCATCAGCACGCCCTTGGGCGCGCCGGTCGAACCGGAGGTGTAGATCAGGTAGGCCGGCGCGTCGGGATCGTCGCGCGACGGATCGGCGCTGCCGTCGGAATCGTCGCCGCCGCAGGCGCTGCCGTCGTTGACGGCGCCTTGCACATCGGGGCCAACGGGTTCGACGCCGTCGGGCGCGGCGCCGCGCGTCGGCGCGGCCTCGTCGTCCGGATCGAGCGCAGGCGGCAGCGGCGCGCCGCACTCGGCCAGCGCGGCGCGGCCGGCGGCGTCGGCCAGCAGCACCGTCGCCGCTGCGTCTGCGAGGATCTGGCCCAGGCGCGCCGCCGGGTAGTCCGGATCCAGCGGCAGGTAGGCGCCGCCGGCCTTGAGCGTGGCGAGCATCGCCACCACCGGGCCGATGCCGCGCTGCAGGCACAGCGCGACGATGCCGCCGCGGCGCAGGCCCGCCGCGCGCAGGCGCGCGGCCAGCCGGTCCGCGGCGCGGTCGAGTTCGGCGTAGCGCCAGCGGCGCTCGCCGTGCGCCACCGCGATCGCCGCCGGTGTCGCCCGCGCCTGCCGCTCGAACGCGCGGTGCGCGGCTTCCTGCAGCGGCCGTGGCGCATCGCCTGGGTGGAAGCCGCGCAGTTGCAGTTCGCGTTCGTCCGCATCGACCAGTTCGACCTCGCCCGGCGCGCGCCCGGCGTCGGCGATCAGCGCCCGCAACATGGTCCGCAGGTAGCCGACCTGGCGCAGCATCGTCGCCTCGTCGAACAGCGCGGTGCTGTAGTACAAGGTCCCGCCGATGCCGTCGGCGTCTTCGTGCAGATGCAGTTCCAGGTCGAACTTGAGCGTGTCGGTGTGCAGCCGCGGCGGATCCGCGCGCAGGCCGTCGAACGCGAACGCCGGCGGCGCGTTGCTCTGCCAGGCCAGCAGCGCCTGGAACAGCGGGGTGGCGTCGAGCCGGCGCTGCGGCTGCAGCCGCTCGACCACGCGCTCGAACGGCAGTTCCTGGCGGTCCTGCGCTTCCAGCGCGGCGTCGCGGGCGCGTTCGAGCAGCGCGCCCAGGCTGGCCGCGGCGGCCACGTCGACGCGCAGCGCCAGGGTGTTGACGAAAAAGCCGATCAAGGGCTGCAGCAAGGCATGGCCGCGGTTGGCGGCGGGCGTGCCGATCACCACCTCGTCCTGGCCCGACAGCCGCGCCAGCACCGCGGCCCAGGCCGCCAGCACGGTCATGAAGGCGCTGGCGCCGTGGCCGCGGGCGACGCGCTTGAGCGCGGCGGTGTCGTGCGCGTCGATGCACACCGGCACGGTCGCGGCGGCGAAGGATTGCTGCGGCGGACGCGGCCGGTCGCTCGGCAGTTCCAGCCGCGGCGGCGCGCCGTGCAGGCGCTGCTGCCAGTAATCGGCCTGCGCGCGCAGCCGCGCGCTGGCGCAGACACGCTCCTGCCAGGCGGCGTAGTCGGGATACTGCAGCGCCAGCGGCGGCAGCGGATCGGCGGCGAAGGCGCGGCCGCTGAAGGCGCGGCCGGTGAAGGCGTTGTAGAGCGCGCTGAGCTCGCGCGCCAGCACTTCCAGCGACCAGCCGTCGCAGACGATGTGGTGCTGGGTCAGCAGCAGCTCGTAGTCGTCTTCGTCCAGGCGCAGCAGGCGCGCGCGCACCAGCGGGCCGGCGGCGAGGTCGAACGGTGCGTGCAGTTCCTCGGCCGTCAGCGCGGCGCGCGCGGCGTCGCGGTCGCCGGTATCGCGCAGGTCGTACTCGCGCAACGGCAGGCCGTGCGCGGGCGGCAGCAGGCGCGCGCAGGGCTCGCCGTCGCGCGCGGGAAACACGCTGCGCAGGGCCTGATGGCGGGCGAACAGCGCGTCGAGCGCGCGCGCCAGCGCGGCGCGGTCGAGCGCACCGCGCAGGCGCACCGCCAGCGGCACGTGATAGGTCGCGCTGACGCCTTCCAGCTGGGCCAGGAACCACAGCCGCTGCTGCGCCGGCGACAGCGGCAGGTCGGCCTCGGGCGCCGGCGCGCGCGGCGCCAGCGGCGGTTCGTCGTCGTCGGCCGGCGCGACCGCGGCCAGGCCGAGTTCGCGGCGCAGGCCGCGCAGGCGCGCGGTTTCGGCCGGGTCGAGCCGGCCGAGCAGGGACTTGATCGAATTCATGGCGGCGCTCCGGTTCGATTCCGTTCGGCGGTGGGGCGATTCATCGGCGGTCTCCATCGCGGCGCGTCACTCGGGTTCCTGCAGCGCCGCGGCCAGCACCGCTTCGGCGAAGCCGGCCAGGCGCGGGCGGCGGAACAGCAACGACGGCGCCACGGCGACGTCGAGTTCCTCGCGCAGCCGCGCCAGCAGGCGCATCGCCAGCAGCGAATGGCCGCCGAGTTCGAAGAAGTCGTCGTCGCGGCCGATCCGCTCGGCCGCCAGCAGTTCCTGCCACCACTGCGCGAGCAGGGTTTCCAGTTCGCCTTGCGGCGGCGCGTAGTCGCCGCGCGCGAACGCGCCGCCGTCGGGCGCGGGCAGCGCGCGCCGTTCGAGCTTGCCGCCGGCGTTGAGCGGCAGCGCTGGCAGCGGCACGTACGCGGCCGGCAGCATGTAGTCGGGCAGGCGTTCGGCCAGGTGCGCGCGCAGCGCGGCGGCGAAGGATTCCCCGGCGCGCTCGCGATCCGCCGCGGCGACGACATACGCGACCAGGCGCGGCTGCCCAGGTTCGTCCTCGCGCAGCAGCACCGCGGCTTCGCGCACCGCCGGATGCTCGCGCAGGCGGGCTTCAATCTCGCCCAGCTCGATACGATAGCCGCGCAGCTTGACCTGGCCGTCGTCGCGGCCGAGGAACAGCAGCTCGCCGTCTTCGCGGTAACGCACCGTGTCGCCGCTACGGTACATGCGCGCGTGCGGGCGCGGATCGAAGGGGTCGGGGAAATAGCGTTCGGCGTCGAGCGCGGCGAGGCCCAGGTAGCCGCGCGCGACCCCGGCGCCGCCGAGATAAAGCTCGCCCGGGGCGCCCAGCGGCAGCGGCCGGCGCTGAGCGTCGAGCACGTACGCGCGGGTGTTGGCGAGCGGGCGGCCGATAGGCGCAGGCGCGTCGCCCGGCCACTGCGGCGGCGGCTCCCAGGCGGTGGCCAGCACGGTGGTTTCGGTCGGGCCGTACACGTGCACCGGGCGCGCGCCGCCGCGCTGCAGCGCGCGCAGCAACGCCGGCGGCACCGCTTCGCCGCCGACCAGCAACACCGGCGGGGCGTGGAAGCGCGGCAAGGCCTCGCGTCCTTGCAGGAACGCCGGCGGCAGGTAGCTCAGGCCGATGCGCTCGCGCGCGATCCACGCCAGGTAGGCGCCGGCGTCGGCGCGTTCGCTGTCGCCGGGGACGCACAGCGCGGCGCCGCGGCTCAGGCTCAGGCCGATCTCGATCAGGCTGGCGTCGAAGCTCAGCGATGCGAACTGGGCGATGCGGCTGTGCGCATCGATACCGAAGCGCTCGGCCTGGCTGTGCGCGAACTGGACCAACTGGCGATGCTCGACCATCACCCCCTTGGGATCGCCGGTGGAGCCGGAGGTGTAGACGATGTAGGCCAGGCGCTGCGGCCCCAGGCCCGCGGGCTGCGGCGCGGTGTCGGCGCAGCCTTCGACCAGGGCGGGGTCGTCGAGCGCTAACAGCGGCCAGGCGGCTTGCGCGCCGGCCGCGGCGAGGGCGCGGCGGCCGGCGTCGTCGGCCAGTACGCAGACCGGCGCGGCGTCGGCGAGCACGCGGGCGAAGCGCGCCGAGGCGTGGGCCGGATCCAGCGGCACGTAGGCGCCGCCGGCCTTGAGCACGGCCAGGATCGCGACGATCGCATCGGCGCCGCGCTGCGCGCACAGCGCCACACGGCGGTCGGGGCCGACGCCGGCTGCGATCAGCCGATGGGCGAGGCGGTTGGCGGCGGCATCGAGCGCGGCGTAGCTCCAGCGCGCGCCGGCGTGTTCGAGCGCGACCGCCTCGGGCGCGCGCCGGGCTTGCTGCTCGAACAGGTGATGGAAGCAGGCCTCGCGCGGGTAGTCGGCGTCGGTGCGGTTCCAGTCGTGCAACAGTCGCCGGCGCTCGTCGGCGCCGATCAGGTCGAAGCCGGCGACCGGGCCGGGCGCGTCCTCGGCCAGCGCCCGCAGGGCGGCGAGCAGGTAGCCGCGATGGCGTTCGATCGCGGCCGGCTCGAACAGCGCGGTGGCGTAGCGCAGGCCGCCGACCAAAGCGCCGGCGCGTTCGCCCAGTTGCAGTTCCAGGTCGAACTTGGCGCCGCGCAGCGGCAGCTCCAGCGCCTGCGCGTCCACGCTGGGCAGGTCGAAGGCGAGATCGTCCTCGCCCTGCCAGGCCAGCATCGCCTGGAACAGCGGGGTGCGGTCGGCGCGGCGCGGCGGGTTCAGCGCTTCGACCACGCGCTCGAACGGCAGCGCGTGGTCTTGCGCGTCGAGCGCGCTGCGGCGCGCGCGCGCGATCAGTTCGTCGGCGTCGGGCTCGCCGGACAGGTCGATGCGCAGCGCCAAGGTGTCGACGAAGAAGCCGATCAGCGCCTCGCTGCCGGCCCACTCACGTTGCGCGTCGGGCGCGCCGACGACCACTTCGCGCTGTCCGGACAGGCGCGAGAGCACGATCGCCCACGCCGCCAGCACCAGCGCGAACAGACTGGTGCCGTGGCGGCGCGCGCGCCGGCGCAAGGCGTCGGCCAGCGCCGGTTCCACCCGCAACGGCAGCAGCGCGCCGTCGAAGCTCTGCTGCGGCGGGCGCGGCTGCCGCAGCGGCAAGTCCAGCAACGCCGGTGCGTCGGCCAGCGCGCTGCGCCAGTACCGTTGCCGCGCCTGCGCCGCCTCGCCTTCGTCGAGCCGGCGTTGCTGCCAGGCGGCGTAGTCGGGGAACTGCCACGGCAGCGGCGGCAGCGGGTCGGGCCGGCCCTGGGCGAACGCGGCGTACAGCGCGCCGAGTTCGCGCGCCAGCGGCCGCAGCGATTCGCCGTCGGCGACCAGGTGATGCAGGGTCAGCAGCAGGTGGAATTCGTCGGCGCCGCTGCGCGCCAGCAGCGCGCGCGCCGGCGGGCCGCGTTGCAGGTCGAAGGCGGCCTCGGCCTCGCGCTGCAGCGCCTCGTGCAGGGCCGCGTCGCCGGCGCCGCGCAGGTCGCATTCGCGAAACGCGAACGGCTCGGTGTCGGGCGCCAACTGCAGGCGCGGTTCGCCGCCGACGGCGACGAAGCGCGAGCGCAGGCTGGCATGGCGCGCCGACAGCGCATCCAGTGCGGCGCGCAGCGCGGCGACATCGAGCGCGCCGCGCAGCCGCAGCGGCAATGCGATGTGGTACGCGCTGCCGATGCCGTCGAACTGGCTGAGGAACCACAGCCGGCGCTGGGTCGAGGACAGCGTCGCGGCGGCGACGCCGGCGCCGGCCTGCGGCGGTTCCGCCGCCGCGGCGGCGGCGCCGCGCAGCGCGTCGAGCGCGGCGGCCTGCGCGGCCAGGGTCGGGTGCTGCCAGATCGCGCTGACCGGCAACTCCACCCGCCACTGCCGGCGCAGGCGGCCGAGCAGGCGCGCGGCGCTGAGCGAATGCCCGCCGAGCGCGAAGAAATCGTCGTCGCGGCCGATGCGCTCGCGGCCGAGCAACTCCTGCCACAGCCGGGCCAGTTCGGTCTCGCTGCCGGGCTGCGGCGCGCGGTAGTCGCGGCGGCCGTAGGCGTCGTCGTCGGGCGGCGGCAGCGCGGCGCGGTCGAGCTTGCCGTGGGCGCTGCGCGGCAGCGCGGCGACCACGACGATCGCGGCCGGGCGCAGCGGCTCGGGCAGGCGCTCGCGCAGATGCTCGCGCAAGGCCGCGGCGAAGTCGGCGCGGTCGTCGTCGGCGGCCGCGGGCGCGGCATAAGCGACCAGTTCCAGCGCGCCGTCCGCGCCTGCGCGCGCGAGCGCCGCGGCTTCGCGCACGCGCGGATGCGCGGCCAGTTGCGCGGCGATCTCGCCCGGCTCGACCCGGAACCCGCGGATCTTGACCTGTTCGTCGTTGCGGCCGAGGAACTCCAGTGCGCCGCCGGGCAGGCGGCGGACCAGATCGCCGCTGCGGTACATGCGCGCGCCCGGCCGCGGGTCGAACGGGTCGGCGGGGAAACGTTGTGCGGTCAGTGCGTCCTGGTGCAGATAGCCCAGCGCCGGCGCGGCGCCGCCGATCCACAGTTCGCCGTTGTCGCCGTCGGCCACCGGCTGCTGCTGCGGGTCGAGCAGGTACAGCCGCACGCCGTCGACGGCGCGGCCGATCGGTACGTGCGCGGGCGCGTCGGCGACCGCTTGCGCGCCGCCGGGACCGAGCACGTGCGCGCTGACCACGTGGGTCTCGGTCGGGCCGTAGTGGTTGTGCAGGCGGGTCGCCGGCAGGCGCGCGAACATCGCGCGGATGGCCGGGGTCAGCCGCAGTTGCTCGCCGGCGACGACCACCTCGGCGAGGCGTTCGCGCAGGCCAGCGACGGTGGCGTCGTCGGCGTCGGCCAGCGCGTCGGCCAGCGCGCTCAGCGCCAGGTAGGGCAGGTGCAGGCGCTGGATCCGGCGCTCGTACAGGGCGCGCGCTAGCGCGGCGAAATCGTGGCGCAGCGCGGGTTCGGCGACGACCACGGTCGCGCCGGCGCACAGCGCGCCGAAGATTTCCTGGAACGCGACATCGAAGCCGAGCGCAGCGAACTGCAGGGTGCGTTGGCCGGCGCCGAACTGGCCGCGCTGCCAGCGCAGCAGGTTCAGCAGCGGCGCGTGCGCCATCGCCACGCCCTTGGGGCGGCCGGTCGAGCCGGAGGTGTAGATCACATAGGCCGGGCGCTGCGGGTCGTCGCTGCGCGCCTGCGCGGCGACGCAGTCGCCCGCGGCGGGCTGCGTATCCGGCTCGGACTCGGTGCAGTCGTCCAGGGCGATGCACGCCGGCGCGTCGTCGTCGCGCGCATCGTCCAGGCCCAGCGCGCGTCGTCCGGCCGCGTCGTACAGGCGCGCGGCGGGCGCGGCGTCGTCGAGCAGCAAGCGCAGCCGCGCGCGCGGATATTCGGGATCCAGCGGCAGATAGGCGGCATCGGCCTTGAGCGTGGCCAGCATCGCCACGATCGGCGCGAATCCGCGTTCGGCGCAGATCGCGACGCGGTCGCCGGCGCCGACGCCGAGCGCGCGCAGGCGCCGCGCCAGCCGCTCGGCGCAGGCGTCGAGGGCGGCGTAGCTCAGCGTGCGTCCGGCATGTTCCAGCGCGGGCGCGTGCGGCGCGCGCCGCGCCTGGCGTTCGAACAGCGCGTGCACGCCGCCGCAGTCGGCCGGATCGTCGTGGCCGGCGTCGGTGGGCGCCGGAGTCGGGTGGTTCGTACGGATCTCGTCCATGGTCTCGTCACGATGGGGGAGGGGATTCGGGGCGCGGCGCCTCAGCGCAGATGGCGGTACAGCCAATCCGCGCAGCGGCGCAGGTGGTCGCGCTCGAGCGGCGGGCAGGCGGCCGGGTCGAGCAGTTCGGTCATGGCGTTGCCGACGACGCCGTCGCCGGCGTCCTCGTCGTCGCCGGCGGGCGCCAGTTCGGCCGGCAGGATCGAGGCGACCGCGGCGGTGGCCGGGTCGGCCGCGCAGTCGCGCAGCCACTGCGCGTACGGGCGCTTCGCCGCGGCCATGCCGGGTCGTTCGAGCACGCAGTCGATCCAGTCGGCGAGGCGGTAACCGTGCGGGTCGGCGAGGTTGAGGCTGCGTCCGGCGCTGTCGCCGCGCAGCGACAGTTCGACGATCGCCGCGGCCATGCGGTCCACCGCCAGCGAGTTCATGCGCAGGTCGATGTCCGGCGCGCTGCCGAGCCGGTAGCAGGCCTGCACGAACAGGCTCCACGCGTCGCTGGCGTTGCAGGCGCCGCCGGCGGCGCCGGCGATGTGGGTCGGCCGGTAGACCGTGAACGGCAGGCCGCGTTCGCCGCCGGCGCGCAGCAGCCGTTCGGCCACCCACTTGCTGCGCGCATAGCCGGAGCCGAGCGCGCGCCAGCAGCGCGCCAGCGCTTCCTCGTCGCCGGCCGGCGCGCCGAGCGCGCGCACCTGCGCCGGCGCGGGCAGCGTGCTCAGGGTCGAAACGTAGTGCACGTGCTTGCGTCGCGCGCTCGCCGCCAGGCGCATGACCTCGCGGGTGCCGCCGACATTGGCCGGCTTCAGCGCGGCGTAGCCGTGCAGCGAATTGACCCTGGCGCCGTTGTGGTAGATCGCGTCGATGCGTTCGGCCAGGGCGGCGAAGTCGCGCGCATCCAGGCCGAGCCGCGGCTCGGCCAGGTCGCCCGGGACGATCGCCACGCGCGCGCGATCGCTGGCGCTCAGGTCGAGCGCGGCCAGGGCGGCGTCGAGCCGGCGCCGGCCGTCGGCGGCATCGGCGCAGCGCACCAGGCAATGCACGCGCGCCTGGGTGCGTTGCAGCAGCGCCTGCAGCACGAACGCGCCGAGGAAACCGGTGGCGCCGGTCAGCAACAGCTCGCGGTACTGCGCCGGCGGCGCGGCCGCGGCGAGTCCGGCGCCGTCGATATGCGGCTCCAGCACGGCCTCGGCGTCCAGGTCGGGCGCGTCGCCGGCCTGCGGGCCGCTGCGCAGCAGCGCGGCCATTTCGTCCAGGCGCGGATGCGCGAACAACTCGCGCACCGCCACCTGCGCGCCGAATTCCTCGCCCAGCCGCGCGGCCAGTTGCACCGCGCGCAGCGAATGTCCGCCGAGTTCGAAGAAGTCGTCGTGGCGGCCGATCCGCTCCACGTCCAGCAGCTCGCCCCACAGTTCGGCCAGGCGCGCTTCCTCGCCGGGCCGCGGCGGCTGGTAGGCGGCGCGGGAGAAATGGTCGCCGCCGGGCGCGGGCAGCGCGCGCCGGTCGAGCTTGCCGTGCGCGGTGAGCGGCAGCGCGTCGACGCGCACGAACGCGGCCGGGCGCATGTAGTCGGGCAGGCGTTCGCCCAGGTGCGCGCGCAACGTCGCCGCCAGGGCTTCGTCGCCGGTGTCGGCGCGGTCGGGTTCGGCGACCACGTAGGCCGCCAGGTACGGCTCGCCGGCGCGGTCCTCGCGCGCGATCACCGCGCATTCGCGCACCGCCGGGTGCTGGCCGAGATGGGCCTGGATTTCGGCCGGCTCGATGCGGAAGCCGCGCAGCTTGATCTGCTCGTCGTTGCGGCCGAGGAACAGCAGTTCGCCGTCGGCCAGATAGCGGGCGAGATCGCCGCTGCGGTACATGCGCGCGCCCGGGTGCGGATCGAAGGGATCGGCGAGGAAGCGCTCGGCGGTGAGGTCGGGGCGGCCGAAGTAGCCGCGGGCGACGCCGGCGCCGCCGATGTACAGCTCGCCGACCGCGCCGGTCGGCACCGGTTGGCGCTGTGCGTCGAGCAGGTACAGGCGCACGTTCGGCAGCGGCCGGCCGATCGGCACCGCCGCGTCGGCGGCGTCGGCCGCCGGCGCGCGCGGCGCGGTCCAGGCGCTGGCGCAGACGGTGATCTCGGTGGGGCCGTAGGCGTTGATCACGCGCGCGTGCCGGGACAGTTCTCGCACCAGCGCCGGGCTCGGCGCTTCGCCGCCGAGCAGCAGGGTCGGGCGATGCGCGAACGGCGCGATCGCGTGGCCTTGCAGCAGCGCCGGCGGCAGGGTCGCGTGGGTGATGCGGCGGCGGCGGACGAAGTCCAGCAGCGCCGGCGCGCTTTCGCGATCGGCCGGGTCCGGCAGGTACAGCGCGCCGCCGCGTCCGAACGCCATCAGCAGGTCGAACACGCTGGCGTCGAACCCGATCGAGGCGAACTGCAGCACCCGGCTGCGCCGGCTGGTGCGCAAGCGCCGCGCCTGCGCCGCGGCCAGGTGCATCGCGTTGCGGTGTTCGACCATCACCCCCTTGGGCGCGCCGGTCGAGCCGGAGGTGTAGATGAGGTAGGCCAGATCCGAAGCGCTGCGGCCGGCCACCCGCGGCGGCTGCGCCGGGCCCGGCGACCACAGGCGTTCGTCGTCGAGGTCCAGTTGCGGCGGCGACGCGGCGTCGGCCGCGCCCGCGCACGCCGCGAGCGCGGCGCGGCCGGCGGCGTCGCACAGCGCCAGCGCCGGCGCGGCGTCGGCGAGGATGCGCGCGAGCCGGGCCGAGGGATAGGCCGGATCGAACGGCACGTAGGCCGCGCCGGCCTTGAGGATCGCCAGTATCCCGACGATCAGGCCGAAGCCGCGCTGCGCGCCGAGCGCGACCCGGTCGCCGCGGACCACGCCGCAGTCGATCAGGCGCTGGGCGAGACGGTCGGCGCGGCGGTCGAGTTCGGCGTAGCTCAGCCGCGCCTCGCCGTGGACCACGGCGTCGGCCTGCGGCGTGCGCCGCGCCTGGCGGGCGAAGGCTTCGTCGAGCAGGCCGTCGCGGTCGAACGCCATCTCGGTGCGGTTGCGCGCGCTTACGAGTGACTCGCGTTCGCGCGAAGGCAGCAGCGGCCAGTGCGCGACCGGGCCCGGGCGCTGCGCGGCGAGCGCGTCCAGCGCCGCCAGCAGGTAATCGCGATGGCGCTCGATGCTGGCCGGATCGAACAGCGCGCAGGCGTAGTTGAGGCCGCCCTCGATGACGCCGTCGCGCTCGCCCAGCACCAGTTCCAGGTCGAACTTGGCCCAGCGCAGGCGCAGCGGTTCGGCGCGCACGTCCACGCCGGGCAGGCGCGGCAGTGCGTCCTCGTCGCTCTGCCAGGCCAGCATCGCCTGGAACACCGGCGTGCGGTCGAGCCGGCGCGGCAGTTGCAGCGCGTCGACCACCTGCTCGAACGGCAAGTCCTGGTGCGCCTGCGCGTCGAGCGTGGCCTTGCGCGCGCGCGCCAGCAGCGCGGCCGGGCCGGGTGCGCCGGACAGGTCGATGCGCAGCGCCAGGGTGTTGACGAAGAAGCCGACCAGCGGCTCGGTTTCGTGGCGGTTGCGGCCGGCGGTGGCCGCGCCGATCACCACCTCGTCCTGGCCCGATAGCCGCGCCAGCACCGCGCTCCACGCCGCCAGGACGGTCATGAACACGCTCGCGCCGTGGCGCTGGGCGACGCGCTTGAGCGCCGCGGCCAGCGCCGCGTCCAGGCGCAGCGGCACGAAGCCGGCGGCGAAGGATTGCTGCGGCGGACGCGGCCGGTCCAGCGGCAGCTCCAGCAGCGCCGGCGCGCCGGCCAGCGCGTCGCGCCAGTAGTCGGTTTGCGCGCGCAGGCGGCCGGGCGCCCATTCGCGGCGCTGCCAGAGCGCGTAGTCGGGGTACTGCAGCGGCAGCGGCGGCAGCGGATCGGCGCGGCCGGCGGCGAAGGCGGCGTAGAGTGCGCTCAACTCGTCCATCAGCACGCCCAGCGACCAGCCGTCGGCGACGATGTGGTGCACGACCAGCGACAGCACGTGCGTGTCCTGGTCCAGGCGCGACAGGCGCGCGCGCAGCAGCGGCCCGTGGGCGAGGTCGAACGGCGCGTCGACGTCCTCGTCCATGAGCGCGCGCAGGCGCGCCTGCGCGTCGTCGCCGCGCAGGTCGCGCTGCGCCCAGTCGATGCCGGCGCCTGGATCGAGCAGGCGCGCGTGGGCGACGCCGCCGCGTTCGGGGAACACGCTGCGCAGGCCTTCGTGGCGGGCGAAGATCCGATCCAGGGCGCGGCGCAGCGCGTCGGCGTCGAGCGCGCCGCGCAGGCGCAGCGCCAGCGGGATGTGGTAGGTGGCGCTGGCGCCGTGGAAGCGCGAGAGGAACCACAGCCGCTGCTGCGCCAGCGACAGCGGCAGTTCGCCGTCGTCGCCGGCGCGCGGCAGGATCGGTTCGGCGGCGGCCGGCGCAGCGTCGTCGCCGTGCGGCGTTTGCGCGAGGCGCGCGTCGATGGCCGCGGCCAGGTCGGCCAGGCGCGGGCGCGCGAACACCTCGGCCAGCGGCAGCTCGACCGCGAAGGTCCTGCCGATCCGGCTCAACAGCCGCACCGCGACCAGCGAGTGTCCGCCGAGTTCGAAGAAGTGGTCGCCGCGGCCGACCCGGTCCAGCCCGAGCAGTTCCTGCCACAGCTGCGCCAGTGCGGTTTCGCTGGCGCCGCGCGGCGCTTCGAATTCGGCGTGGGCGAACGCGGCCGCGTCCGGCGCCGGCAGCGCGCGCGTATCGAGCTTGCCGTTGGGCGTGACCGGCAGCGCGGGCACGGCGACGTAGGCCGCGGGCAGCATGTAGTCGGGCAGGCGCGCGGCCAGGTGCGCGCGCAGCGCGGCGGCCCAGTCGTGGCCGTGGCCGTCGGCGCCGGCGTGGCCGTCGCCGCCGGCGGGCACCGCGTAGGCCACCAGCGCGGCCTGGCCGTCGGGGCGTTCGCGCGCGAGCACCGCGCACTCGCGCACCTGCGCGTGTTCGGCCAGGCGCGCCTCGATTTCGCCCGGCTCGATGCGGAAGCCGCGGATCTTGACCTGCTGGTCGTTGCGGCCGAGGAATTCCAGGCGTCCGTCGGCGCGGAAGCGGGCGAGGTCGCCGGTGCGGTACATGCGCGCGTCCGGGCGCGGGTCGAACGGATCGGCGAGGAAGCGCTCGGCCTCCAACTCGCGCCGGTGCAGATAACCGCGCGCCACGCAGGCGCCGGCCAGATACAACTCGCCGGCGGCGCCGCGCGGCACCGGCTGATGATGGCGGTCGAGCAGGTAGACGCGGCTGCCCGCGACCGGCCGGCCGATCGGCGCGTGATCGGGTTCGGCGTCGAGGTCCGGACCCAGCGCGCAGGCGACCGCGACATGGGTTTCGGTCGGCCCGTAGTGATTGTGCAGCCGGCAATCCGGCAACTGCCGCAGCAGCCAGCGCAGCTGCGGGGTCAGGCGCAGCTGTTCGCCGGCGACGACGATCTCGCGCAGGTGCGCGCGCAGCGCGTCCAGCGCCGCCTCGCCGCCGTCTTCGGCCGCCTCGGCCAGGCCTTGCGCGGCGATGTAGGGCAGGTGCAGACGGTCGATGCGTTGCGCGCGCAGCAGCGCCGGCAGCGCGGCGAGGTCCAGGCGCTGCTCGGCGTCGAGCAGCACCAGCGCGGCGCCGCTGCACAGCGCGCCGAAGATTTCCTGGAACGCCACGTCGAAGCCGAGCGCGGCGAACTGCAGCACGCGCCGCGCCGGCGCCAGCGCGCTGCGTTGCCACTGCAGCAGCTGCGCCAGCGGCGCGTGCGGCATCGCCACGCCCTTGGGCGCGCCGGTCGAGCCGGAGGTGTAGATCACGTAGGCCAAATGGTGCGGGCTGGGCTCGGCGTACGCCGCGAGCCCGGCCGGCGGCGCGTCGCCGTCGTCGGGCGTTGCGACCAGCGCCGCGTCGAGGTCCAGCGCCGGCAGGCCGCCCGCCAGCGCCGTGGCCAGCGCTTCGCGCCCCGCGGCGTCGGTCAGCACCGCCACCGGCGCGGCATCGGCGAGCACCTGGGCGAGGCGTTCGCGCGGATGGTCGAGGTCCAGCGGCACGTAGGCGGCGCCGGCCTTGAGCGCGGCCAGCGCGCCGACCACGACGCCGAAACCGCGTCGCGCGCACAGCCCGACGCGCTGGTCGGGACCGGCGCCGAGCGCGCGCAGCCGCCGCGCCAGGCGTTCGGCGCGTGCGTCGAGTTCGGCGTAGTCCATGCGCCGCGAACCATGGATCAGCGCGGTCGCGCCGGGGTTCGCGCGGGCCTGGCGTTCGAACAGCCGATGCACGCATTCGGACGGTTGCGGCTGCGGCTCGGGTTCGCCGCGGCCCAGGCTTTCTAGCAGGTGCGCGCGTTCGTCCGCGCCGATCAGGTCGATGCGCGCGGCCGGCTGCTGCGGCTGCGCGCAGAACGCGTCCAGCGCCGCGTGCAGGTAGCGCAGTTGGCGCTCGACGGTGGCGGTGTCGAACAGCTCGCGGGCGTAGCCGAGTTCGCCGACCAGTTCGCCGTCGCGCTCGCGTACATGCAGTTCCAGCTCGAAGCGCACCGCCGCGAACGGCTGGCTCGCGCGCACCTGCAGGCCGGGCAGGTCGAAGCGTCCGGTCTCGTTGCTCTGCCAGGCCAGCAGCGCCTGGAACAGCGGGGTGCGGTCGATCCGGCGCTCGGGCTGGGCGATCTCGACCACTTGCTCGAACGGCAGGTCCTGGTGGGCCTGCGCGCCGAGCGCGGCGGCGCGCACGCGCTGCAGCAACTGGGCCACGTCGGCCTCGCCGCCGAGATCGACGCGCAGCGCCAGGGTGTTGACGAAGAAGCCGAGCAGCGGCTCGATCTCGGCGCGTTCGCGATTGGCCGACGGCGTGCCGATCACCACCTCGTCCTGTCCGGATAGGCGCGCCAGCACCAGCGCCCAGGCCGCGGCCACGGCCATGAACAGGCTGCAGCCGTGGGCGCGGCACAGCGCCTGCAGGCGCGCGACGCGCTCGGCGCCGATGCGCACAGGCAGGCTGCCGGCGGCCTGCGGCGGACGCGGCGGGCGCGGCCGGTCGGTCGGCAGCGCCAGCAGCGCCGGCGCGCCGGCGAGCGCGCCGCGCCAATAGTCGGCCTGCGGCGCCAGCCGTTCGCCGTGCAGCCAGCGCTGCTCCCAGGCGGCGTAGTCGGGGTATTGCACGCGCAGCGGCGGCAGCGGATCGGGCGCGCCGGCGCGGTGCGCGGCGTACAGCGCGCCGAGCTCGCGGCCGAGCAGATGCAGCGACCAGCCGTCGCAGACGATGTGGTGCTGCACCAGCATCAGCGTGTGCGCGCGTTCGCCGGTGCGGATCAGGCGCGCGCGGATCAGCGGCCCGCCGGCCAGGTCGAACGGCGTGCGCGCGTCGAGGCCGCACAGGTCCTGCAAGCGCTGCGCCGCGTCGGCGGCGCCGCGCAGGTCGTGCTCGGCCAGGGCCAGGCCGGTTTGCGCCGGCAGCAGCCGCGCCTGCGCTTCGCCGTCGACGCAGGCGAACACCGTGCGCAGCGCCTGGTGGCGCGCGAACAGGGCATCGAGGCTGCGGCGCAGGGCGGGGACATCCAGTTCGCCGTCCAGGTCCAGGCGCAGCGGCATGTTGTAGCGCACCTGCTCGGGTTCGAGCTGGTGCAGGAACCACAACCGGCGCTGCGCGTTGGACACCGCCGGCGCGGCGCCGGCAGGCGCCGGTTCGATCGGCGGCAGCGTCTGCGCCGGCGCTTGCGTGCGCAGGCCGGCGACCACATTGGCGAACGCGGCCAAGGTCGGGTGATCGAACAGCGCCGCCATCGGCAGCTGCACGCCATGGCGCTCGCGCAGGCGCACGCGCAGCCGCGCGGCGATCAGCGAATGGCCGCCGAGGGCGAAGAAATCGTCGTCGCGGCCGATCCGTTCCAGGCCGAGCAGTTCGCGCCACAATTGCGCCAGCGCGAGTTCGTCCTCGCCTTGCGGCGGCCGGTACTCGGCGCGCGCGCGGTCGGCCTCGCCCGGCGCGGGCAGGGCGGCGCGGTCGAGCTTGCCGTTGCCGGTCAGCGGCAGCGCCGGCAGCGCGACGAAGGCGGCGGGCAGCATGTAGTCGGGCAGGCGCGCGGCGAGGAACGCGCGCAACGCCGCCGGCGCGGCGTCGCCGGCGTAGTAGGCGACCAACTGCGCCGCGCCCGGCGCGTCCTCGCGCGCCAGCACCGCGCACTCGCGCACCTGCGGGTGCTCGTCCAGGCGCGCCTGGATCTCGCCGGGTTCGATGCGGTAGCCGCGCAGCTTGAGCTGGTGGTCGTTGCGGCCGAGGAACAGCAGCGAGCCGTCGTCGAGTTCGCGCGCGAGATCGCCGCTGCGGTACATGCGCGCGCCGTGCTCGGCGGCGAATGGATCGGCGAGGAAGCGCTCGGCGGTGAGTTCGGGACGGCCCAGATAGCCGCGCGCGACGCCGTCGCCGCCGATGTGGATCTCGCCGGTTTCGCCGCGCGCGACCGGCCGGCCGTGCGCGTCGAGCAGGTACACGCGGGCGCCGGCGAGCGCGCGGCCGATCGGCACCGGCGCGGATTCGCCGGCATCGGCCTCGGGCGCGATCCATTGGGTCGCGCAGACGGTGATCTCGGTCGGCCCGTAGGCGTTGATGACGGTCGCCTGGCGGGCGAGTTCGCGCACCAGCGCCGGATTCGGCGCCTCGCCGCCGAGCATCAGCACCGGCCGGCGCGCGAAGCGCAGCGCGCGGCCCTGCAGGAACGCCGGCGGCAGCAGCGCGTGGCTCAGGCGCTCGTGTTCGAACCATTCGTTGAAGGCCTCGGCGCTGGCGCGCTGCGCCGGCGTGGCCAGGTGCAGCTCGGCGCCGTGGGCCAGGGCCATGACCAGTTCCAGCACGCTGGCGTCGAAGCCGGGCGAGGCGAACTGGGCGATGCGGCTGTGCGCGTCCACGCCGAAGCGGGCGGTCTCGGTCGCGGCCAGGTACCGCAGGTTGCGGTGCTCGACCATCACGCCCTTGGGCGCGCCGGTCGAGCCGGAGGTGTAGATGACGTAGGCCAGGTGATGCGGGCGCAGCGCGGCGATGCGCGGATTGCGCGAGGCCCAGGCGCGTTCGTCGTCGCCGGCGGCATCGTCGCCGACGGCGCAGGCGGAGTCGGCCAGCGGATCGAAGCAGCGCATGCGCGCCAGCGCCGCCGCGCCGAGCGCGCGGCGCCCGGCGTCGTCGCACAGCGCCAGCGCCAGCGTCGGCGCGGCGTCGGCCAGCATCGAGGCCAGCCGCGCGGAGGCGTGGGCGGGATCGAACGGCAGGTAGGCGGCGCCGGCCTTGAGCGTCGCCAGCGCGGCCACCGGCAGGGCGAAGCCGCGTTGCGCGCAGAACGCGACCAGCCGGTCGGGGCCGGCGCCGGCGTCGATCAGGCGTTGCGCGAGCCGGTTGGCGCGCGCGTTGAGTTCGGCGTAGCGCATGCGCCGGCCGTCGTGGACCAGGGCGACGGCATCGGGCCGCAGCGCCGCCTGGCGTTCGAACAGGTGCTGCAGGCCGATCGCGGCGGCGGGCGCGCCGTCGTGGCCGGAGGCGGCGTGCGCGGCGGCGCTGGCAAGCGGATCGTGGGGATAGGACATGAACGCGAAAGGCTCCGGAATCATCGACGGGCGAGGCCGCGCGCCAGCGCCCGCGTCGCGGGGCGACGGACAGGACGCAACGTCGCCGCGGGCGACTCGTGAACGGAAAGCGACGGCGACGCGAGGGCGGCGCGATGGCGAATAGGGCTGGGGCTCGGCTTGGGCGGCGCGACTGCCGCGGAACCAACGGGCATCCGTTCGCATTGAAGCGAACGTGACCGGCGCCCGTTTTCACGACGGCCGGCGACGTTCGGCGCGCGCCTGGCAGGGGCCGCGCCGGCGCAGTCTGGCAACGAATGCGTGGCTTCCGAAGTGATGGTTGTCATGGCCGCCGAGCTTGGCCCGCGCGCGTCCCATGGCTTGAGAACGCGGCGCCGGCGCGCGCTTGCGTCGGCGCGCGGCGTGGGCGAAGGTCGCGCCTGCGACTGAACAGGACTTCGCCCATGAACGACGCCGACGCCCATACCGAAGCCGCACCGGTGTTCACCGTGCTGCCTTTAGGCAATGAACGGGTGCTGCTGTGCCCGGCCGACGGCGCGCCCATCGCCGACGCGCGCGCGGCGACCGACCTGATCGGCGAAGCCTCGTTCGCCGGCGCGACGGTGCTGGCGATTCCGGCGACGCGGCTGGACGCGTCGTTCTTCCGCCTCGCCAGCGGCCTGGCCGGCGAGATCGCGCAGAAGGCGGTGAACTATCGCCTGCGCCTGGCGGTGGTCGGCGACATCCAGGCGCAGCTGCAGCGCAGCTCGGCCTTGCGCGATTGGGTGCGCGAATGCGGCGAAGGCCGCGCGGTGGCGTTCGTCGCCGACCTGGACGAACTGGCGCGGCGGCTCGGCGCGCAGTGACGCCGCGCGCGGATCGCTGCGCGGCCGCATCGCGGCCGGCGCAGCGATCCGTTCGGAGCGCGCGCGAAGGCCCCGGTGCGGGTCAGCGCGGCGAGAACAGGGCGTTGAGCTCGGAGTAGGGCAGGGCCTGCGCCGACAGCGGCCGCGAGTCGCCGTCGCGCAGGAAATCCGCGGCCAACGCGCGCACCCGCGCATGCGCCGATTGGGCGAGATCGGACCCGGCGCTGAGCCGGCGCACGCCCCACGCGCGCAACTGCGGCGCTGGCGGCAGCGCATCGCGCGCGAGCAGGTTCAGCGGCAGGCCGGCGCCCGCGGCGATCGCGCGCACCTGGGTTTCGTCGGTCAGTCCGGGCACGAACAGGCCATCGGCGCCGGCCTCGCGGTAGCGCGCCGCGCGCGCCAGGGTTTCGTCCACGCGCTGCGCCTGCGGCACCAGGCCGCGCAGGTAGACGTCGGTGCGCGCGTTGACGAACAGCGCCACGCCCAGCTTCGCGGCGGCGCGCCGGATCCGCTCGATCTTGGCGCACAGCAGCTGCGGCGCGGCGCCGCCGTCCTCGATGTTGATGCCGACCGCGCCGACCTCGATCAGGCCGGCGACGTGGTCGGCGACGGTGTCGGGATCGTCGGAGTAGCCGCTTTCCACGTCCACGCTCAGCGGCACCCGCACGGCGCGGACGATGTCGGCGACGGTGGCGACCAGGCGCGGCACCGGCAGGTGGTCGCCGTCGGCGAAGCCGTGCGCCCAGGCCACGCCGGCGCTGGTGGTGGCGATCGCGGGCGCGCCCAGGCTTTCGATCAGGCGCGCGCTGCCGGCGTCCCAGGCGTTGGCGAGCAGCAACAGGCCCGGGCGGTGCGGGTCGTCGTGGTGGAGGCGGCCGAAGCGGTCGGCGCGTTCGCTTTGCGGGGTCATGCGGGGCCTGCGCGGTGGGGAAGGCGTCCAGCATGGCATGGGCCGCGCGCGCGGACCGGCCGTTTTCGGACCGCATCGACCGCCGCCTGCGGCGCCGGCGGACGGGCTTTTTTTCGCCATTTGCGCGGCTTGTCCGTTCAGCGGCGCGCCGCTGGGATACCATTGCCGCGCGCTCGCGCTAGCAACTCAGCCTGGGGATTTCCAAGGTGTGACCCAGTTCATCGGTTGCGGGCGGCGTTGTCGCGGACATGCGCCTTTTCGGCGCGCGCGGGGCCAAGCCCGGTGCGATGGCGGGGCACCGGCGTTGAGCCAATGCGGATCCTTGCCTTGCGCGGGGCCCTCGGCGCCGCGTAGCCTCGCCAGCGTGGGCTTTGTAAAGAAAGCAGTTCTGGGGACGGTATGACCATCCGTGTATTCATCGTGGACGACCATGCGCTGGTGCGTACGGGCATGCGCATGATCCTCTCGGCGGAGACGGATATCGAAGTGCTCGGCGACGTGGAAAGCGGCGAGGAAGCCTTGCCGCAGATCCGCAAGCTCAAGCCCGACGTGGTGCTGTGCGACCTGCACCTGCCCGGCGTCAGCGGGCTGGAGGTCACCGAGCGCATCGTCAAGGGCGACCATGGCACCCGCGTCATCATCGTCTCGGTGCTCGAGGACGGGCCGATGCCCAAGCGCCTGCTCGAGGCCGGCGCGTCGGGTTACGTGGGCAAGGGCGGCGATGCCAGCGAACTGCTGCGCGCGATCCGCGACGTGGCGCGCGGCAAGCGTTACCTCGCCAGCAACATCGCCCAGCACCTGGCGCTGTCCACGCTCGACGGCGGCGCGTCGCCGTTCGACGAACTCTCGCCGCGCGAGCTGGAGATCGCCTTGCTGCTGGTGCAGGGGTTCCGCCAGGAAGAGATCGCCAAGCGCCTGAGCCTGAGCGCGAAGACCGTCAACACCCACAAGACCCGCTTGTTCGAGAAGCTGGCGATCACCGACACCATCGCCCTGGCGCGGCTGGCGGCGCAGTACGGCTTGGCCGATCCGGCGCATTCCCTGTAACCCGGGGCGGGGCTGCGGCCCGCGGCGGATAACGAACCGATCGAAAGGCTCCGGCGCAGGCCGGAGCTTTTTGCTTTTGTGGGAGGGCCTTCAGGCCCGATACCTTCCGGTCCGTTCGCAGCGAACTGGAACAAGAGCGTCGGGCCTGAAGGCCCTCCCACAAGAGCCGCCGCCTGGCCGTCTTGGAAACGGACGGCGCAGACAGCGAGTCGATCCGGCGTACTCGCGTTGATCGCGGGCGGGGCCTGGACCTCGCACCTGTGAACGTGAGCTTCAAAGGCTCCGGCGCAGGCCGGAGCTTTTTGCTTTTGTGGGAGGGCCTTCAGGCCCGATGCCTTCCGGTCCGTTCGTAGCGAGTTGGAGCAAGGGCGTCGGGCCTGAAGGCCTTCCCGCCCGCATCCGCGCCGCGGCGGTCCGCGAATCGGGCGCGCAATAAAAAACCGGCCGCGGAAGCGGCCGGTTTTTCGTTGCCCGCAAGGCAAGGGCGGCTCGCGCCGCCCCTGGCTCAGGCGCGACGCTCGTGCGAGTCGCCGTCGTCCTTGTCGCCGTCTTCCGGCTTGGCCTCGCCTTCCACGGCCGCTTCGGCAGCGTCGACGACCGGCGCCGGGGCGACCGGGTGCGGCAGGCCGTCGAACAGGCCGCCGGTGCGCGGCAGCAGCGGCGACGCCGGTTCGCCGGCGGCGTCGGTGTCGGCCGGCTCGGACGGCGCCGCGGCGGCTTCGACCGGCGCGACGACGGCCTGCGGCGGCTCGGCGTAGCTGAAGCCCGGCACGGCCTGGGCGGCTTCGCGGGCCGGCGAAGCGATCGCGGCCTGGGCGGCGGCTTCGGCCTGGGCCAGTTCGGCTTCGCCCGGCTGCACGGTTTCGGCCTCGGCCACGACCGTCTCGACGATCGGGGCCGGCGCGGCCACGACTTCGGCGACGACCGGCTCGGCCTCGACCACGGCGACCGGCGCCGCGGTTTCGACCTGGGCTTCGGCCGGCGCTTCGGCTTGCGGCTGGATCGGCTGCACGCGCTCGGCGGCGGCCTGGGCCGGGGTGGCTGCATCGGCCGCAGCGGCTTCGGCGACAGGCGCCGCGACGGCGTCGACGGCCGGATGGGTCGCTTCGACGGACGGCGCGACGGCCGCCGGCTCGGACTTCACCGGCGCGGCGGCTTCGATCGCCGCGTTCGCGACCTCGGCCGGCGCAGGGCGTTCCTGGGCAGGCGCGTCGATCCCGGCCGGCGAACGGCCCAGGTGCGTCGGCGCTTCTTCGTTGCCGACCGCGTCGGCGCTCGGCGCGCTTTCGCGCCGGGCCGGGGCGGCGTCGCCGAACGCAGGCGCTTGGCTGCGCACCGGCGCGGCGGGTTCGCCGTGGCCGAAGGCGGCCTGGGTCGCCACCGCGGCGGCGGCGACGGCGGCCGGAGCGGTTTCGACCGCGGCAGCGCGCGCGGTTTGCGGCGCGGCCACATCGTCGAAGTCGAACTCCGGTTGCGAGCGATGCGCGGCGGCGGGGGCGGCGCCCGGCTCGGTGCCGGGCTCGTCCTCGTCGTCGAAACCGGCGTCGCCGTCGAGCGCGCCGTCCGCGGCGCCCTCGGCGCCAGTGCCTTCGCCGTTGCCGCGACGGCGGCGACGGCCGCCGCGACGGCCGCGACGGCGGCGACCGCCGCCTTCGCCGGCGGCATCGCCGGCGGCGGCATCGGCCGCAGCTTCGCCCACGATGGCGGTGGCGCTGTCGGCGGAGGCGTCATCGACCAGAACGGCGTCGGCGACGTCGTTCTTCAGCGCGTTGTCGAGCGGCGCTTCGGCGGACGGCGTCGCGCCTGCGTCCGCAGCGACGACGACGGCCGGCGCGGCGACCGCGACGGCGGCCGCAGCGGCCGTCGCAGCGGCGGCCTCGGCGTCCGCGCGCGGCGGCCTCGGCTCGCGCGGCGGGCGCGGCGGTTGGGCGTTGCCGGCCTGGGCATTGCCGCCCTGGGCGGCCGCCTCGGACGGCTGCGGCTTGCCGGCGGCCTGGCCCTGCTTGGGCGGCTGCGGCTGCTTGGGCGACTGCGGGTTCTGCGGTTGGCCCTGCTTCTGCTTCTGCTGACCCTGCGCCTGGCCCTGGCCGCCGGCCGGCTGGCCTTGCGGGTTCTGCGCCTGCTTGTCTTGCTTGTCCTGCTTCTCGCGGCGCGGCTGCTGCGGGTCCTGCTGGCGCGACTCGTCGCGGCGGCCGTCGCGGCCGCCCTTGCCGTTGTTGCGGTTGTCGTTGCGGCGCGGACCGTTGCCGCGCTCGCCGCGGGCCTCGTTGCGGCCGCCGTTGCCGCGCCCGTCCTGGGCGCGCGCAGCCGGTTCCGGCGCGGCCGGGGCCGGCTGCGGGGTGCCGCGGAAGATCCGCAGGATGCGTTCGACCAGGCCGACCGAGTGGGTCGGCGCGGCCACCGGCGCGGGCGCCGGAGCCGGGGCGGGCGCCGGCGCGGCGGCCGGCACTTCGCGCGGCTCGCGCAGCGGCGCCGGCTGGGCCGGGCGCACGTTGGTGACCGCCGGCGCCTCGGGCACGTTGAGGTGGGCCTTGGTCAGCGCGTGCACCGGCAGCTTGCGCTGGGTGTGGCGCTGGTAGCTCGGCTTGGAGGTCTCTTCGCCGATCTCGTTCTCGCGCACCCGGGTGACTTCGTAGTGCGGGGTTTCCAGGTGCTCGTCGGCGACGATGACGATCGGCGCGTCGTGGCGCGCCTCGATCTCCATCAGCGCGCGGCGCTTCTCGTTGAGCAGGTAGTTGGCGATCTCGGTCGGCGCCTGCACCAGCACCTGGCCGGTGTTCTCCTTCATCGCGTGCTCTTCGGCGACGCGCAGGATCGACAGCGACAGCGACTCGACGCTGCGCATGCGGCCGTGGCCTTCGCAGCGCGGGCACACCAGCTGGCTGGACTCGCCCAGCGACGGACGCAGGCGCTGGCGGCTCAGTTCGAGCAGGCCGAAGCGCGAGATCCGGCCGATCTGCACGCGCGCGCGGTCCTGCTTGAGCGCGTGCGACAGGCGGTTCTCGACTTCGCGCTGGTGGCGGTTGGACGACATGTCGATGAAGTCGATCACCACCAGGCCGCCGAGGTCGCGCAGGCGCATCTGGCGCGCGACTTCTTCGGCCGCTTCCAGGTTGGTGTTGAACGCGGTCTCTTCGATGTCGCCGCCCTTGGTGGCGCGCGCCGAGTTGACGTCGATCGCGGTCAGCGCCTCGGTCTGGTCGATCACCAGCGCGCCGCCGGAGGGCAGGCGCACGGTGCGCTCGTAGGCGTTCTCGATCTGCGATTCGATCTGGAAGCGGTTGAACAGCGGGGTGTCGTCGACGTACTTCTTGAGCTTGCGCAGGTTGTGCGGCATCACCTGCTCGACGAACTGGCGCGCCTCGGCGTACATCTCGTCGGTGTCGATCAGGATCTCGCCGATGTCCGGGCGCATGTAGTCGCGCAGGGCGCGGATGATCAGGCGCGACTCCTGGTAGATCAGGAACGGGGCCGGCTTCTTCGGCGCCAGCGCCTCGTCGGTGATCGCGGTCCACACGCTGAGCAGGTAGTCCAGGTCCCACTGCAGCTCTTCGGCGTCGCGGCCGACGCCGGCGGTGCGGATGATCACGCCCATGTCGTTGGGGATGGTCAGCTTGTCCATCGCCTCCTTGAGCGCGGCGCGGTCGTCGCCCTCGATCCGGCGCGAGACGCCGCCGGCGGTGGGCGAGTTCGGCATCAGCACCATGTAGCGGCCGGCCAGGGAGATGAAGCTGGTCAGGGCGGCGCCCTTGTTGCCGCGCTCTTCCTTGTCGACCTGGACCACGATCTCCTGGCCTTCGCGCAGCAGCTCGCGCAGGCCGGCCTTGTTGTGGTCGACGCCGGGCTGGAAGTAGTCGCGGGAGATTTCCTTCAGCGGCAGGAAGCCGTGGCGTTCGGCGCCGTATTCGACGAACGCCGCCTCGAGCGAGGGTTCGAGCCGGGTGATGCGGCCCTTGTAGATGTTGGACTTCTTCTGTTCCTTTGACGGCTGTTCGATGTCGATGTCGTACAGATTCTGGCCGTCGACGATGGCCACGCGCAGTTCTTCGGCCTGCGTCGCATTGATCAGCATGCGCTTCATTGTTGCGTTCCTCGCGCGCTCTACCGCGCGGAACGCCATGGCGTTTCGCAATCTGGGAACTGAGTCCGCGCCGTCGCGTTCGGCGCCCGGTTCCGGGCCGCCCGCCGCGCCGGCGAGGTCTCCACTACCAGCGCTACATCACCACGGCACGCCGCGGGAGCGCTCTCAATACCTTTATTCAACTTTCGGGCCGGCGGCGCGAACGCCGCACGGGACGGGCGACGGCTGCTTCGAGTGGTCTGCTCGTTCGTGTTCGAGGACGGACTCTGGCGCCGCACAGGTGTTCATCGCGACGGTGTCATCCGTCGGCGAGGGCGGGTTCCGCCGGTCCGTCGCTGCTAACATGGCTGCCCCGTGGGCAGTGGTTAGACGCGGACCGGAATCGCGGGAGGGGCTTTCGGCCCCGTACCGGACCGCACGCCGAGAAGGCGGAGGGTCGGGTACAACTCCCAGCGAAATCAAAACCTTATCTCGCGTCGCGAGTGTAACAGATAACGCTTCGGGATGACCCAATCAGCAAACTCCGGCAATGCCGGCGCCCGTACCGTGCGCGTGCCCGACGATCGCGACGGCCAGCGCCTGGACAACTTTCTGCTCGGCCAACTCAAAGGTGCGCCCAGGTCCTTGATCTACAAGCTGGTCCGCTCCGGCCAGGTGCGCGTGAACGGGGGCCGGGCCAAGGCCGAGCGCAAGCTCGAAGCCGGCGACGAGGTGCGCATTCCGCCGGTCCGTCTCACTGAGGCGGGCGACAAGCCGGCGCCGCCGAAGGGGTTCCTGGACGCGATGGAGCGCGCCATCGTGTTCGAGGACCCGCGCCTGCTGGCCCTGAGCAAGCCCTCCGGCGTGGCCAGCCACGGCGGCAGCGGGATCAGTTTCGGCGCCATCGAGACCCTGCGCGCGCTGCGCCCGAACCAGACCCTGGAGCTGGTCCACCGCCTGGACCGCGACACCTCGGGCCTGTTGATCGTGGCCAAGAAGCGCTCGGCGCTGACCGAGATGCAGGCGTTGATGCGCGAGGAAGGCGGTATCGCCAAACGCTACCTGGCGCTGCTGACCGGGCGCATGCCCGACGGCACCATGAGCGTCGACGCGCCGTTGCACATCGGCCTGCGCCAGGGCGGCGAGCGCCACGTCCAGGTCCACCGCGACGGCAAGGCCTCGCTGAGCCACTTCAAGGTGCTCGAGCGGCGCGGCGGGCAGTCGTACTGCGAGGTGCGCATCGAGACCGGCCGCACCCACCAGATCCGCGTGCATTCCCAGCACATCGGCCACCCGGTCGCCGGCGACGACAAATACGGCGAGGCCGAGGTCAACAAGAAGCTGCGCGACCAGTTCGGCCTGCGCCGGCTGTTCCTGCACGCCTCGACCCTGGAGTTCGCCCTGGACGGCGGGCGCGAGCGCTATTCGCTCAATGCGCCGCTGGCGCCGGAGCTGATCGAGGTGCTGGACCGCTTGGGCGGCTGAGCGGCGCGGCGCTCAGCCCAGGACCTTGCGCCGGCGCCGGTGCGCGTAGCGCTCGTCGTGTTCGAACCAGGGCAGGTGGGTGCCGTCGTCGTCGTAGTCGACGATGCGGCCGTCCTTGACGATCACGCTGACCAGGTTCTCGGCGACGGTGTGGTACTGCAGCCGGGCGAAGCGCGCGGCGTGGCCGTCGTCGATGTGGATCTCGCCCAGGCGCGCCCTGGCCAGCGCGTCGGCCGGGCCGGTCACGGCGAATTCGCGCAGGTGCGCATCGAGCGCACTCTCGCCGGGTCGCGCCTCGGCGCCGTAGTCGGCGACCCGGAACGAGAAATTGCATTCTTCCCACAGCAGCGCTTCGATCGCGGCGAGGTCGGCCTGGCCCAGCGCCAGCACGTCGCGCAGCGTGTGCGCCATGGTTTCGGTCGCCTCCATGGCGGCGCCATGGGCCGGGAAAAGCACGAACCCGACGCGTTCGCCGAGCATCGGCACGAACCGTTCGAATCGGCCCAGGCCGTCGCCGTCGCTCCATTCGGCCAGCGCGGCGAGTTCGGGCAACTGCATGGCGATGCCTGGCGGCGGCGCGGCTCAGCCTGCGCCGCTGGCCTGCCCGCAATGCTCCGGCCGCTCGGCCGGCGCGTGGAAGGTCACCGGCACCTGGATGTCGGTCGCCACCGGCTTGCCGTTGCGGGTCGCGGCCTCGAAGCGCCAGCGCTGCACGCCCTTGGTCGCGGCGGCGTCGAGCTCGGGCACGCCGCTGCTGGTCAGCACGTGCGCGCGGGTCGGCTTGCCTTCCGCGCCGACGGTGAGCTGCAGCACCACCTTGCCGCCGACCTGGTCGCAGCCGATCTCCAGCGGGTAGTCCGGCGGCGGCGTGTCGACCGCGCGCAGCGGCGTGGACGGGACGATCGGTGCCTCAGCGGCGCGTTGGCCGCAACCGGCCGCCAGCGCGGCCAGGGCGAAGGCGAGGGACGGGGCGAGCAGACGGCGCTTGAGGTTCATGGCGTGATCAACCAATCAGGGCTTCGGCCTTGGCCGCGCAGATGAAGTCGTTTTCGCTCAGCCCGCCGACGTCGTGGGTGGAATAGCGCACCACGCAGCGGTCGTAGTGCACGCCGAGGTCGGGGTGATGATCCTCGCGATGGGCCATGAACGCCAGTGCGTTCACGAACGCCATCGTCCGGTAGTAGTCGTCGAAGCGGAAGGTCTTGGCGAGCGCGTGGCCGTCCTCGGCCAGCTCCCAGCCGGGCACCTGCGGCAGCAGTTCGCGCACGCGCGCCTCGCTGAGACGGTGTTCGCTGCCGCGCAGCGGCACGCAATGGGCCTGGTCGAGGGGAATGAGGTCGTTCATGGGGGCTCCTGGCGGCCGGGCGCGGGGCGTCGCGGCGTTGCGTCTGGCCGCGCCGGCCCCATGTGAATGGACCCGTATCCGCGGCGGTCGTAGGCTGCATGCGCGACATCAGGCCGCGCCGTCCCCCGTTAGAATAGCCCGATGATCAATATTTCCGAATCCGCCCAGGCGCACTTCCGCAAGCTGATCGAACGCGAGGCCCTGCCGGGCCTGGGCGTGCGGCTGTCGGCGGTCCATCCCGGCACCGCGCGCGCCGACGTGCGCCTGGAGTTCGCCGAGCCGGCGGAGCTGGACGGCGACGAGTGGGCGATCGACTGCGAAGGCTTCACCCTGTGGCTGCGCGCCGACAGCGTGAAGTACCTCGACGGCGCCGAGATCGACTACGAGACCCGCGCCACCGGCGGCCAGCTGCAGATCCGCGCGCCCAAGATCAAGGGCGAGGCGCCGGCCGATTCGGCCTCGCTGGTCGAGCGCGTGCACTGGCTGGTCGAGAACGAGATCAACCCGCAGCTGGCCCAGCACCGCGGCCACGTGTCGGTGCAGGAAGTCACCGCCGACGGCGTGGTGCTGCTGCGCTTCGGCGGCGGTTGCCACGGCTGCGGCATGGCCGACGTCACCCTCAAGCAGGGCATCGAGACCACCTTGATGAGCAAGGTGCCGGGCGTGACCGCCGTGCGCGACGCCACCGACCACGACACCGGCCAGGCGCCGTACATCCCGCGCGACAGCGCGGCCTGACCCCGCCGCGGCGCCGCCTGTGCCCACCGCCGCATCGATCATCGAAGCCCTGCAGCGACGGTTGCGGCTGACCCTGCGCCGCGATTCGCCCGAGCCCGGTCAGTTCCCGTCCGGCTGGCAGCATTGGCTGGACGCGCAGAGCGCGCGCCCGGGCGCGGTGACCGGCGCGACCGCGCAGGCCTGGACGGCGGTGTTCGTCGAGCGCCCGCTGGCCGCGCCGCCGCGGCGCGCGCCGGCGCTGAACCGCTGGCAGTCGTTCGTCACCCTGTGGCGCCAGCAGTGGCTGCCGCCGGAACCCGAGGACCGCCGCCTGCGCTGGGGCGCGGGCGTGGTGTCGCTGATGTGGCACCTGCTGTTCGGCGGGCTGCTGGTGTGGTTGATGTACCTGCAGTACTTCGCCACCCGGCCGCCGCCGCGCGGCGAGACGGTGACGATGATCGAGTACGTCGGCAAGGGCACGCCGCAGGAACCCGGCGGCGGCCCGCAGCAACCCAGCGAACGGCCGCAGCCGTCCACCCAGGCGCCCGCGCCGCAAGCGCCGCCGGCCGAAGCCGCGCCGGCGCAGGCCGCCCAGGCCGAGCCGGCGCCGCCGACCCCGGTCGCGGTGACCGCGCCGCCGACGCCACAGTTGCAGGCGCAGCTGCCGGACGTGCCGGTGCGCGAGGTGCCCGAACCGCAGGTGCCGCCGCCGACGCTCGAACAACCGGTGATGGTCAGCAAGGAACTGCCGGACGCGCCGCAGGTGTTCGTGCTGCCGCCGACCCGCAAGCGCGTGGACGACAGCCTGCGCGCGCCGCAGATCCAGGCGGCCGAGCAGCCGCTGCGCAGCGCCGAGGTGCCGGCGCCGGTGCAGCCGCCGTCGCTGCAGCTGCCGCAACGCCAGATCGCGGCGCCGAGCGTGGACGTGCGCCAGCGCGAACTGACGCTGCGCGAGGTGCCCGCGCCGGTGCAGGCGCCGGCCTTGCCGAGCGTGCGCGAGCGGCCGCAGCGGCCGGTCGAGGCGCCGCAGGTGCGCAGCGCGACGCCGCAGGTGCGGGTGGCCGAAATTCCGACTCCGCCGGCGCCGAGCGCGAGCCCAGCGCCGTCCGCGCAAGCGGCCGCCACGCCGGCGCCTACGACTGCGTCGCCGGCGGCGAGCGCCACGGCGGCGACGCCGTCGCCGTCGAGTCCGAGTCCGAGTCCGGCCGCGTCCAGCGCGGCCGCGCCGAGCGCCGCCGCGCCGGCGCCGTCGGCCGCGAGCGCCGGCGCCGGTCCCAAGCCGGCGGCGGCCCCCGGCAGCCTGCCGACGCCCAAGCGCGGCGACGACTGGGGCGATTCCGCGCGCAACCGCCCCGGCGGCGGGCCGGGCCTGTACAACGCCGACGGCAGCCCGCGCATCCCCGACGCGCCGGGCTCGGCCTCGCCGGGCTTCCCGCCGGGCACGGTCACCGAGGAGATCAAGAACCTCGACCGCGCCGGCACCTGGCTCAAGCGCAAGCCGACCGACTACGAACCGACCACGCTGGACAAGTACTGGCGGCCGAACGAGACCCTGCTGGCCGAATGGGTGCGGCGCAGCGTCAAGAACGTGATGATCCCGATCCCGGGCACCAGCAAGCGCATCCAGTGCTCGGTGGCGCTGCTGATGCTCGGCGGCGGCTGCGGCATCAGCGACCCCAACCTCAACGACCAGCCGGCCGAAGCGCGCCCGCCGCCGGACGTGCCGTTCAAGCCGCACTTGCAGGAAGACAACGGCAGCGTGCGCCCGCCGCCGGGCGGCTAGGGCGGGTGGCGTAGCGGGGCGGGGCTTCGAAGGCTGCAGCGGGGCTGCAGCAGTAGCGTTGATGTAGCGGCTGCAGTGTGAGGGGCTTCAGCCCCGACGCTTGTCGATCGGTTCGCCTCGGGCTTCATCGCGCCGGAGCCGAAGGCATTGGGCTTGAAGGCCCTTCCACAAAAGAGTTCGCGACCTTCGCAGGCTGCTGTTGCGGGAGGGGCTTGAGCCCCGACGCTTTTCGATCGGTCCGCTTCGCCGCCTCGTGCCCGAACGCCGCCCCACAACGCGAACGGCCCGCGAAAGCGGGCCGTCCGGAGATGCATGCGCTGGCGGCTGGACTCAGTGGACGCCGTGCAGGTCGTGCAGCGTGCCGCCCTCGACCGAGCCGAAGTAGGCGGCGAGGTCGGCGATCTGCTGGTCGTTCAGGGCCTTGGCCTGCGACGACATCAGCGGATGGTCGCGGTCGCCGTCGCGGTACATCTGCAGCGAGTGGGCGATGTAGTCGTGGTACTGGCCGGCCAGCTTCGGCGTCAGCGGGTCGATCGGGGCGTTGCCCTTGGCGCCGTGGCAGTCCACGCAGGACTGGCCGGTGGCCTTGCCCTTGGTGCTGGCGAGCTTCTCGCCGGCGACGTGGTTGCCCGCGGGCAGGCCCGAGGACGAGGAGGTGTGGCCGTCGTTGCGGTCGGCCGAGGAATGGCCGGCCGGGGCGTCGCCGGAGTTGGAGCAGGCGGCGAGGGCGAGGGCGAGCGAGGCGATGGCGAGGCCGCGCAGCAGGCTGGGATTCGTCATGGGGCGTCGGCTCACTTGGCGCTGGAGAGGAAGGCGGCGATATCGGCGATGTCCTGGTCCGAGAAGCTCTGGGCCTGGGCCTGCATCGTCGGGTGCTTGCGCGTGCCCTTCTTGTACTCGTTCAGCGCGTTGACCAGATACTCCGGCGATTGGCCGACGATCTTGGGAACGTGGTAGTTCGGGTAAGCGTTCTTGTAGCCGGTGACGCCGTGGCAGCCCTGGCAGGTGTAGGTGAGCTGGCGGCCGGTTTGCGGATTGCCCTTGATGCTGGGCGCGGCCGCGGCGGGCGCTGCAGTGGCCGGGGCGGCGGCGGGCGCCGTCGCAGCCGGGGCGGGGTCTTGCGCAGCCGCACTCGCGGCGGCGAAGGTCAGGGCGAAGCAGGCGGCGATCGTCAGCGGTCGCATCATGTCGTAGTCCGCAATCTCGAGTGGCTAGCGAAAGGTGGTGGCTGGCTCTGCGCGGTCGTGACCGCGCACAAGTCGGCGAGTATAGCCGGCGCGGCGATTGCAACGAAGCCGTCCCTGGATGCATCCATACTGACGCCGGTCGCGGAATCGCGGCGGCGCACCCGGCGAGGACCGGACCTGGATCGCGAAAGCGGCGCAGGCGCAACCGCCGCAAGGCCTGCGCGCTTACCCTGCCTCAGATCGAAGCCATGGCTCCAGTCATCATGACCTTCGGCGGATGTTGCTGCGCCGGGCCGGTGATATACCTATATACAACACCGGCATACGACCGGTAACCGCCGAATTTAATAGCACTTTTTGGGGTCGTCTCGAATGCGTCAACTCACCAACAACCGCGAGGGCGGTCCTGCGGTGCGGGTCACGGCAGCGGTGGCTGCGCTGGCGCTGGCTTGCGCCCTGGGCCTGTCGGCCTGCAAGGGCGGCGCGGGCGCCGCCGAGGCGCAGGGCAAGGAAGGCAAGGACAAGGTATCCGATGCGGTCCCGGTGGAGATCGCCGCGGCGAGCCGGCGCGCGATCGCCGCCAGCTACACCGGCACCGCGCCGCTGGAGGCGCGGGCCGAGTCGCAGGTGGTGGCCAAGACCTCCGGCGTGGCGCTGGAGGTGATGGTCGTGGAAGGCCAGCAGGTCAAGGCCGGGCAGGTGCTGGTGCGGCTGGATTCGGCCCGCGCCGAGCAGCAGGCCGCGCAGACCGGCGCGACCCTGCGCAAGCTCGAGGCCAACTACGCCCGCTCGCGCCAGCTGGCCGAGCAGCGCCTGCTCAGCGCCAACGACAACGACCAGCTGCGCTACGACATGGAAAACGCGCGCGCCGCCAACCGCCTGGCCAACCTGGAGCTGTCCTACGCCAAGGTCGAGGCGCCGATTTCCGGCGTGATCGCCTCGCGTTCGATCAAGGCCGGCAACTTCGTCCAGATCAACTCGCCGATCATCCGCATCGTCGACACCTCGATGCTGGAAGCCACCCTCAACGTGCCCGAGCGCGAGCTTGCCACGCTGAAGGCCGGCCAGCCGGTGCAGATGACGGTCGACGCGATGCCGGGCAAGAGCTTCGACGGCAAGGTCGACCGCATCGCCCCGGTGGTGGATTCGGGCAGCGGCACCTTCCGGGTGATCTGCTCGTTCGTCGGCGGCGGGGTGCTGCAGCCGGGCATGTTCGGACGCCTGCGCATCGACTACGACAGCCGCGCTGACGCGCTGGTGGTGCCGCGCGCGGCGCTGCTGGACGACGAGGGCGATCCGGCGGTGTTCGTGGTCCGCGGCAACAAGGTCGCGCGCACCTCGGTCAAGCTGGGCTACCTCGACGGCTCCTGGGCCGAAGTGCGCCAGGGCGTCAAGCTCGGCGACCAGGTCGTGGTGGCCGGCAAGACCGCGCTGCGCGAAGGCAGCGAAGTGCTGCCGATCAACGCCAAGCCGGTCGCCAGCGCCGCCGCGCCGGCCGCGAAGGCGCCGATCAAGCAGTAAGCGGCCGCCGCGCCGCCGCCGGGCGACCGGCGCGGCGCGGACCGCGACATGCGGCGCAGGCCGCCACGGCGCGTCCCGACTGCGCCGTGCGCCGGTCCCTACCGAATTCCAGATACCGAAACTGAGGACTGGCTGTGGCTCAGCTTCCGGACGCGACGTCCTTCAACCTGGTGGAGTTTTCCACCCGCCGGCGGGTCACCGTGGCGATGGTCACCATCACCTTCCTGCTGTTCGGCGTGATCGCGCTCAACAGCCTGAAGGTCAACCTGCTGCCCGATCTCAGCTATCCCACGCTGACCGTGCGCACCGAATACACCGGCGCCGCGCCGACCGAGATCGAGACCCTGATCACCGAGCCGCTGGAAGAGGCGGTCGGCGTGGTCAAGGGCCTGCGCAAGCTCAAGTCGGTCTCGCGCACCGGCCAGAGCGATGTGGTGCTGGAGTTCGCCTGGGGCACCGACATGGACCAGGCCAGCCTGGAGGTGCGCGACAAGATGGAGATCGTGCAGCTGCCGCTGGAGGCCAAGAAGCCGGTGCTGCTGCGCTTCAATCCCTCGACCGAGCCGATCCTGCGCATCGCCCTGTCCAACAAGGGCGGCGACAAGGCCGGCGAGACCGAGGCGATCCGCCAGCTCACCGCGCTGCGCCGCTATGCCGACGACGACCTGAAGAAGAAGCTCGAACCGGTCGAGGGCGTGGCCGCGGTCAAGGTCGGCGGCGGCCTGGAGGACGAGATCCAGGTCGACATCGACCAGCAGAAGATCTCCCAGCTCAACCTGCCGATCGACACGGTGATCCAGCGGCTCAAGGCCGAGAACGTCAACATCTCCGGCGGCCGCCTGGAAGAAGGGCAGCAGCGCTATCTGGTGCGCACGGTCAACGAGTTCGCGACCGTGCCGGAAATCCGCGAGATGCTGGTCACCACCCAGAACCAGGGCAGCAGCGCCGCCGCCGACGCCGCCGCCGAGATGGCGCGGGTGGCCGCGGCCTCGGGTTCGGCCGACGCGATGGCCGCCGCGGCCTCGGTGCAGAGCGCCAACGACGGCAGCCAGAGCACCCCCGCCGGCGGCAAGCCGGTGCGGCTCAAGGACATCGCCGAGGTCCGCCAGGGCTACAAGGAACGCGAGGCGATCATCCGCCTGGGCGGCAAGGAAGCGGTCGAGCTGGCGATCTACAAGGAAGGTGACGCCAATACCGTGGCCACCGCCGACGCGGTGCAGGCGCGGCTGGAGCAGATCAAGGCGCAGATCCCGCCGGACGTCGAGCTGATCACCATCGACGACCAGTCGCAGTTCATCCGCCACGCCATCGCCGACGTCAAGAAGGACGCGGTGATCGGCGGCCTGCTCGCGATCCTGATCATCTTCCTGTTCCTGCGCGACGGCTGGAGCACGTTCGTGATCGGCCTGTCGCTGCCGGTGTCGATCGTGGCCACGTTCTTCTTCATGGACCGGCTCGGCCTGAGCCTCAACGTGATGTCGCTGGGCGGCCTGGCGCTGGCCACCGGCCTGGTCGTGGACGACTCGATCGTGGTGCTGGAATCCATCGCCAAGGCGCGCGAACGCGGCCTGGGCATCCTCGAGGCGGCCGTCACCGGCACCCGCGAAGTCAGCATGGCGGTGGTGGCCTCGACCCTGACCACGATCGCGGTGTTCCTGCCGCTGGTGTTCGTGGAAGGCATCGCCGGCCAGCTGTTCCGCGACCAGGCGCTGACCGTGGCGCTGGCGATCGGCATCTCGCTGATCGTGTCGATGACCCTGATCCCGATGCTCAGCGCATTGCGCGGGCGGCCGGCGCTGGGCTTCCAGGAAGAAGCGCCGCATCCGCGTTGGGAGCCGAAGAACCGGCTGCTGCGCGCGCTGGCGTGGATCCCGCGCGGCATCGCCATCGGCGTGCGCAGCGTGTTCTTCGGCATCGCCTGGGCGATCGTGCGGGTCTGGCGCCTGCTCGGCGCGGTGATCGGCCCGGTCATGGGCAAGGCCAGCGACGTCGCCATGGCGCCGTACGGCCGCGCCGAACGCGGTTACCTGAGGCTGCTGCCGGCGGCGCTGGCCCATCGCGGCCTGGTGCTGACCCTGGCCGGCGCGGCGTTCGTCGCCACGCTCGCGGCGGTGCCGCTGCTGGGCGCCGACCTGATCCCGCAGCTGGCCCAGGACCGCTTCGACATGACCGTCAAGCTGCCGCCGGGCACGCCGCTGCGCGAGACCGACAAGGTGGTGCGCGAGATCCAGTCCAAGCACGAGAAGGACCCGGGCATCCGCGCCTGGTTCGGCGTCAGCGGCAGCGGCACGCGGCTGGACGCGAACCCGACCGAGAGCGGCGAGAACATCGGCAAGATCACTGTGGTGATGGCCGACGGCGGCAGCAAGCAGATCGAGGCCGAGGAAACCGAGCGCCTGCGCCAGACCATGCGCGCCCACCCCGGCGCGCAGGTCGACTTCGCCCGCCCGCAGCTCTTCAGCTTCTCCACGCCGCTGGAAATCGAACTGCGCGGCCAGGACCTGGAGACGATCCAGCGCGCCGGCCAGCACATGGCCAAGCTGCTGCGCGGCAACGCCCACTTCGCCGACGTCAAGTCGACGGTGGAGCAGGGCTTCCCCGAGATCCAGATCCGCTTCGACCAGGACCGCGCCGGCGCGCTCGGCCTGGCCACCCGCGACATCGCCGACATCGTGGTGAAGAAGGTGCGCGGCGACGTCGCCACCCGCTACAGCTTCCGCGACCGCAAGATCGACGTGCTGGTGCGCGCGCGCGAAGCCGACCGCGCCTCGATCGAGGGCATCCGCCGGCTGATCGTCAATCCCGGCAGCAACCGCCCGGTGACGCTGGAATCGGTGGCCGAGGTGATCGCCACCACCGGCCCCAGCGAGATCCACCGCGCCGACCAGGTGCGGGTGGCGATCGTGTCCTCGAACCTGCGCGACATCGACCTGGGCGGCGCCATCGCCGAGGTCGAGAAGATGGTGCGCGAGCAGCCGCTGAGCCCGGAGGTGCGCATGCACATCGGCGGCCAGGGCGAGGAACTGCAGCAGTCGATCAACTCGCTGCTGTTCGCGTTCGGCCTGGCGATCTTCCTGGTCTACCTGGTGATGGCGTCGCAGTTCGAATCGCTGCTGCACCCGTTCGTGATCCTGTTCACCATCCCGCTGGCCTTGGTCGGCGCGGTGCTGGCGCTGCTGCTGACCAATTCGACCGTGTCGGTAGTGGTGTTCATCGGCCTGATCCTGCTGGTCGGCCTGGTGGTGAAGAACGCGATCATCCTGATCGACAAGGTCAACCAGTTGCGCGAGCACGGCATGGCCAAGCGCGAGGCGCTGATCGAAGGCGCGCGCTCGCGCCTGCGCCCGATCATCATGACCACGCTGTGCACCCTGTTCGGCTTCCTGCCGCTGGCCATCGCCACCGGCGAAGGCGCGGAGGTGCGCTCGCCGATGGCGATCACGGTGATCGGCGGCCTGCTGGTGTCGACCCTGCTGACCCTGGTGGTGATCCCGGTGGTGTACGACCTGCTCGACCGCCGCGGCGACGCCTACTACCGCGAACGCGTGCGCAAGGCCCGGCGCCGCGACGAAGCGGTGGCCGACAAGATCGGCCACGACAACGACCCGCTGACCGAGGCGCACTGACATGAGCGGCGTCGCCGAGATCAGCATCAAGCGGCCGATCACGACCATCATGTTGTTCGTGTCGATGTTCGTGATCGGCCTGATCGCGGCCGTGCGGCTGCCGTTGGAATCGTTGCCGGACATCTCCGCGCCGTTCCTGTTCATCCAGCTGCCCTACGACGGCTCCACCCCGGAAGAGGTGGAGCGCACGATCCTGCGCCCGGCCGAAGAGGCGCTGGCGACGATGACCGGGATCAAGAGCATGAACGGCAACGCGCGTTCGGACAGCGCGTCGATCTTCCTGCAGTTCAAGGACTGGGACCGCGACATCTCGATCGCCGCCTCCGACGCGCGCGAGCGCATCGACGCGATCATGGACGACCTGCCGGACGGCTTTCAGCGCTACTTCGTGTTCAAGTGGTCGTCCTCCGACGAGGCGGTGCTGCAGGTGCGCCTGGCCGGCGACATGGACCTGAGCCGCGAGTACGACCTGATCGACCGCGAGTTCAAGCGCCGGCTCGAGCGCATCCCCGGCGTGGCCAAGGTCGAGATCGGCGGCGCCGCGCCCAACGAGGTCGAGATCGCGATCCTGCCCGACCGCCTGGTCGCCCACGGCGTGGATCTCAACACCCTGACCAAGAGCCTGCAGGCGCTGAACTTCTCCATTTCCGCCGGCGAGATCGAGGACGGCGGCCGCCGCCTGCGGGTGCAGCCGATCGGCCAGGTGGTGGACCTGGAGCAGTTCCGCAACGTCTCGATCAACAACAAGGGCCTGAAGCTGCGCGACATCGCCGACGTGCGGCTCAAGCCGGCGCGGCTGGACACCGGCCGGCGCCTGGACGGGCGCCCGGCGATCGGCCTGGACATCTTCAAGGAGCGCAGCGCCAACCTGGTCGAGGTCTCGCGCCTGGCCCTGGCCGAGGTCGAGGCGATCCGCGCGCAGCCGGCGCTGCGCAACATCGAGATCAAGGTCGTCTCCAACCAGGGCAAGGACGTCACCGATTCGCTGCTGGAACTGGCCGAGGCCGGCGCCATCGGCCTGCTGCTGTCGGTCGCGGTGCTGTTCTTCTTCCTGCGCCACTGGCCGTCGACGCTGATGGTGACCCTGGCGATCCCGATCTGCTTCGTGATGACCCTGGGCTTCATGCACTTCTTCGGCGTGACCCTCAACGTGCTGTCGCTGATGGGCCTGCTGCTGGCGGTGGGCATGCTGGTCGACAACGCGGTGGTGGTGGTGGAGAGCATCTACCAGGAACGCGAGAAGATGCCCGACCAGCCCGAGCTGGCCTCAATCATCGGCACCCGCCACGTCGCCATCGCGCTGTCGGCCGGCACCTTGTGCCACTGCATCGTGTTCCTGCCCAACCTGCTCGGCGAGACCAACGACATCAGCATCTTCATGTCGCAGATCGCCATCACCATCTCGGTCTCGCTGCTGGCCTCGTGGCTGGTCGCGGTGAGCCTGATCCCGATGATCTCGGCGCGGCTCAAGACCCCGCCGGCGGTGGCCAGCGACCGCGGCCTGATCCCGCGCCTGCAGCGCTCCTACGCGCGCTTCCTGCGCTGGACCCTGGAGCACCGCGGCCTCAGCGTGACCGGCATCGTCCTCATCGTCGCGCTCAGCGTGGTGCCGATGGTGAAGACCAAGTACGACATGTTCGGCAACGAGGGCGGCAAGGAGGCCTTCATCGGCTACCACTGGAAGGGCAGCTACACCCGCCAGCAGATGTCCGACGAGATCCTCAAGATCGAGCAATACCTGGAGCCGCGCCGCAAGCAGTACCACATCAAGCAGATCTACTCGTTCTTCAGCGAGGAGGGCGGCGGCGGTGGCGGCACCCGGCTGCAGTTCTTCGAGGACAAGGTCGACAACACCAAGGCGCTGCTGGACCAGCTGTCCAAGGACCTGCCCAAGTCGGCCAAGGCCGAGGTCACGGTATCGGCCAGCGGCAACGGCGGCGGTGGCGGCGGCGGCGGGCAGGACGGCAAGAACGTGCAGGTCCAGCTGATCGGCGACTCGACCGAGACCCTGGGCGAGCTGGCCGCCGACATCGTGCCGATCCTGTCGCGCCGCGCGGAGCTGCGCGACGTGCGGGTGGACATCGGCGACCGCAACACCGAGCTCAACGTGCGGGTGGACCGCGAGCGCGCGGCCTCGTTCGGCTTCAGCGTCGAGGAAGTCTCGCGCTTCGTCGGCCTGGCCCTGCGCGGCGCCCAACTGCGCGACTTCCAGCGCGGCGAGACCGAGGTGCCGGTGTGGGCGCGCTTCGCCGGCGCGGAGAGCTACGGCATCGAGAACCTGTCGGAGTTCACCGTGCGCTCGCCCGACGGCCGCAGCGTGCCGCTGCTGGCCATGGTCGACGTCAACGTGCGCCCGACCGCGAGCCAGATCAACCGCAACAACCGACAGACCACGCTGACCATCGTCGCCGCGCTCAACGGCAAGGCGACCACGCCGGACGCGCGCAAGGCGATGGAGGAGACGCTCAAGGCGGTGGCGTTCCCGGCCGGCTACCACTATAGCTTCGACGGCAGCTCGTTCGAGCGCGACGACGACGCCGGCAAGCAGATGATGATCAACCTGGTGCTGGCGCTGGTCATGATCTACGTGGTGATGGCGGCGGTGTTCGAATCGCTGCTGTTCCCGGCGGCAATCATGAGCTGCGTGGTGTTCTCGATCTTCGGCGTGTTCTGGCTGTTCTGGCTGACCGGCAGCTCGTTCACGGTGATGGCCTTCATCGGCATCCTGGTGCTGATGGGCGTGGTGGTGAACAACGGCATCGTCATGGTCGAGCACATCAACAACCTGCGCCGGCGCGGGCTGAGCCGCAGCGAGGCGCTGATCGAGGGCAGCCGCGAGCGGCTGCGCCCGATCATGATGACCATGGGCACGGCGATCCTGGCGATGATCCCGATCTCGCTGAGCGACACCGTGGTGCTCGGCGGCCTGGCCTATTCGCCGATGGCGCGCGCAGTGGCCGGCGGGCTGGCGTTCTCGACCGTGGTCAGCCTGCTGTTCCTGCCGACCATCTACGCGCTGCTCGACGACCTGCGCTCGGGCACCGCGACCCTGGTGGGGCGCGCGCGCGGCGGCGCGGCGACGGCGCAAGCCTGAGCCGTCGCCCGCGCGGATGGCGCGTGGCTCCTTGTAGGAGCGGCGCAAGCCGCGACCGCGACACCGCGCTTACGGCGCAACCTTGCGGGCCCGCGGTCGCGGCTTGCGCCGCTCCTACACGGGTCGACCGGTTTCGCGCCGACCCGCACGCATACGAAAACGGCGCCGCAGACTGCGGCGCCGTTTTCGCGAGGCGAGGACGCGTCGGGGCCGGGCGTCGGTATTACCGACTCAGCCGACCAGCTTGGCGGCGATCCGGAACCCCGCCAGCCACACCCCGATGCCGGTGCCGATGTTGGTCAGCATGAAGTTCAGCACCACGCGCGCGACCCGGTTGCGGTACCAGCCGCCGACCGTCTGCGCGTCGTCGCGCAGGGCCATGAAGTCGCGGTAGGCCGGCTTGCGCCGGTGCACCTCGACCAGCGCGCTGACCGCGCCGGCCGGCACGCCGGGCCGGAACGGCTTGAGCGGCGCCACCAGCGCGGCGGTGAGGATGCTCAGCGGATGCCCGCCGGCGAGCAGGCAGCCCAGCGCGGCCAGGCCGCCGGTATACATGACCCACTGCAGCAGCAGGTCGGTGCCCATCGCCGCGCCGCCTTTCCAATAGCCCCAGGCGATGCCGGCCAGGATCAGCGTGGTGATCGCGATCATCACCCACGGCACCTTGCTCTTGGTCTTGATCTGCTCCAGCTCGGTGCGCTGCGCGACCGGGTCGCCCTGGTCCTCGCGCAGATGCCGCGCCAGGCCCTGCAGGTGGCCGGCGCCGACCACCGCCAGCACCTCGCGCGACTCGCCCGCGCTCTCGCGCAGGCGCGCGGCCATGTAGCGGTCGCGCTCGGCGATCACGGTCTCGTAGAGCTGCGGGCTTTCCTTGGCGAACTCGCCGAAGCTCGACTCGAGCATGTCGCCCTGCTTGAGCTTCTCGATCTCGTCCTCGCCGACCTCGTCGGCGGCGAACAGGCTGGTGACCAGGCCGACGCCGAGCTTGGTCCGGCCCCAGAAGCCCAACCGCTGCGAGGCGCGGCGGAAGGTCAGGCCGACCTCGCGGTCGATCAGGTGCACCGGCAGGTCGCGCTCGCGCGCCTCGGTCACCGCGCGCTTGAGTTCGGCGCCGGGCTCGATCCCGAGCTGCTCGGCCAACCGGCGCTGGTACGCGGCCAGGGCGAGATTGGCGGCGAACAGCGCGGTCTTGCCCGAGCGGATCACCTGGATCAGGTCCAGCCGCGCCAGCGCGTCCGGGTCCGACAGCGCCTGCAGGCGCTGCGGGTCGAGCTCGACCGCGACCGCGTCGTAGCGGCCGCTGCCGACCGCGTCGCGCACCGCCTCGACGCTGGCCTGCGACACGTGCGCGGTGCCCAGCAGGGTGTAGCGGACCCCGTCGCGTTCGACGATGGCGTGCGGTTGGCCTTGCAGGCCGTCGGAGACGGGGAGCGGTTCGTTCATGCGGATCTTGGCGGCTCGCGGCAGCTGTGCCGGAGCACAGAAAGGCCCGCAGCATAGAGGCTGGGCCCGGTGCGCGGCAAACCCGCCGCCGGGCTCAGGCGCGGGCCCGGCGCGGCGCCGCGCCGGCGTCGCCGGCCGTCGCCGCCGGGCCGGCCGGCGGCCGCGTCGCCGGGTTGGCGCGGGGCTGGCCGCGGGCCTCGCTGCGATTGCGCGCAGGCGCGCGGCGGGCGGGGTTCGCCGCCAGCGCCAACACCTGCTCCAGCGCGGTGCGGCGGATTTCCTGGCCCAGGCCGGCATCGTCGATCGCCCGCGCCAGCATGGTCCCGCCGACGCACAGCGTGGCCATCGCCACCGCCCGCCCGCGCGCGTCCGCGCCGGGGCCGAGCGAGCGCTGCATCATCCCGATCAGGCTGTCGAGCACCTGGGTATAGGCGTGCTTGACGCATTCGTCGCCGCGCCCGACCTCGGAGGAGAAGGCGACCAGCGGGCAGGCGTAGTCGAAGTCGGCGACGTGGCGGTCGGACAGGTACTCGCGCGCCAGCTGCCCGGCCTGCAGCGCGCCGGGGCCGCCGTCGCAGTCGGCATCGGGCAGGCAGCCCAGGATGTGCTCGACCGCCTCGGCGTACAGGTCCTGCTTGCGCCGGAAATGGTTGTAGAAGCCGCCGCGGGTCAGGCCGGCCTCGGCCATGATCTGGTCGATCGAGACCTCGGCGAAGCCGCGGCGGGTAAATAGGCGGCGCGCGGTGGCGACGATGCGCGCGCGGGTCTGGGCCTTGTGTTCGGCGGTGTAGGGCATGGCGGCGGGCGACGAGGCGAGGGGGCTGGGACCGATGTAGCACGATTCTAAATATGTTCTTGAACATATTTATCCGCCTCGCAGAATCGTCCGCGCAGTCCCTCCCCAACGCCACGAGGACCCCGCGATGAAGCTCTACTACTACGAGTCGCCCAACGCCCGCACCGCCTGCGCCGTCGCCCGCCATCTGGACGCGCCGGTCGAATTCGAGCGCATCGACCTCACCGCCGGCGAGCACCGCCGGCCGGACTACCTGGCGCTCAACCCCAACGGCAAGGTGCCGACCCTGGTCGACGGCGACCGGGTGCTGTGGGAATCGCCGGCGATCGCCTGCCACCTGGCGCTGAAGGCCGGCTCGCCGCTGTGGCCGTCGGCGCCGGAGCAGCAGATCGAGGTGCTGCGCTGGAATCACTGGAACGCCGCGCATTTCAACCGCCACGCCGGCGCCTTGTTCTTCGAGCACATCGCCAAGCCGATCTTCGGCCTCGGCGCGCCGGACCCGACCGTGGTCGAGGAAGCCAACAAGCACCTGCGTCACTTCGCCAAGGTGCTCGACGCGCACCTACAGAGCCGCCGCTACCTGCTCGGCGACAGCCTCAGCGTCGCCGATTTCTCGGTGGCCGCGATGCTGCCGTGGCAGCGCGCCGCGCGCTTGCCGCTCGATGGCTACGCCGGCCTGGGCGAGTGGTACGCCCGGCTGGAGGCGCTGCCGGCCTGGCGCCAGCCGTATCCCGACGCCGGGGCGGTCGACATGGCGGCGTGATCGCTGCGGCGTCGGGGCCGATGGTCGAAACCGGGGCGAGCGCGGTTGCCGCCGGTGAGCCTTCAGGCCCGAGGCTTCGCGCGCCGGCGCGCGGCCGGCCCTGCAAGCGATGAGGCGAACGGTCCGGCCGAAGCGGGAGGGGTGAGCCCCGGCCGGACCGGTTCGCGCTTGCTCGAAATCGGGATCTATCGAATGGGAACGGAAAGCGTCGGGCCTGAAGGCCTTGCCGCGGACCTCGCGGCCGCGGGCCCGCGCTGTCGTGGGAGGGACTTCAGTCCCGACGCCGTCGGCTCAGCGCGCCGCGGCCCCGCACCCCTCACGCCATCCCGTACGGCAGGTTCTCGCTCGACACCACCTTGTCGCCCACCGCTTCCCCGCGCAGGAACCGCAGCGTCGCCGCGATCACCGCGTTGTCGTCGGCGATGCGGTTGTGGCCCAGCCCCTGCGTGGTCAGCAGCCGCGCGTCCGGCCAGTAGCGCGCATAGCGCTCGCCCTCGGCCCATGGCACCTCGCGGTCGCCCAGGTCGTGCACGATCAACGCCGGCCGGCCCATGTTCGGCGCGTTGCGGTGCGCCTGCTGCGAATCGAAGCTGATGCCGATGCGCGCCTCGAAGTAGGCGAACATGCGCCGGCACAGGTCCTCGCCGACCCACAGGAAGCGGGCGAAGCGCTTGACCGCGGCGACCGGGTCGGCCGCCGGCGCGATCAGCACCGCGCGTTCGGCGCGCAGCCCGCGCGCCATCGCCAGCAGCGTCGCGGCGCCGCCGAGCGAATGCCCGATCACCGCCGCCGCCGGCCCGTAATGCGCGCCGACCGCGTGCAGATGGCGGGTGAAGTCGGGCAGGGTAGCCAGCCGCCCCTCGCTGCGCCCGTGCGCGGGCTGGTCGAAGGCGACCACGGCGAAGCCGGCCGCGCGCAGCGCCGGCAGCCAGCGCGCCACCCGGGTGCCGTGGCTGGACCAACCGTGGGCGAACAGCACGTACGGCTGGCGCTGCGGCTCGCCCCAGACGTAGCAGGCGATGGCCTGGCCCGCCACCGTCAACGTGTCTTGGCGCGCATCGAAGGTCGGCGCGGCCAGCGCGCGCCGGCGGGTCGAGGCGAACGGGGTGCAGAACAACTCCGCGGCGCGGCGCATGGTCGCCTCGGGGGCGAGCCAGCCGCCGACGGCGAAGCCGACGCGCAGGCCGTACAGGCGAATCGCGTTACGAACGGTCGTACTAATTTTAGCGACAGAAACGGGCATGACGGGCCTCGTGGGGGCGGGCGATCAGGCTAGGGAGGGGACGGCGTCGGCGTCGGCGTAGGAGCGGAACAAGCGCTCGAACGCGCGCCGGCCGCGGGCGACGGCGGCGTCGAAACCGAACAGGCCGGCGTCGTGGTGGACGATCAGCGCCAGGCCGTAGATCTCGAACGCCAGTTGCTCGGTATCGGTGTCGGGGTCGAGCTCGCCGGCATCGATGCACAGCTGCACGGCCTGGGCCAGGACCTGGCGCCAGCGCTTTTGTTGCTCGACCACCCAGTCGCGCAGGGCGCCGGGGCGGTCGTCGTACTCGCTGACCGCGCCCAGCAGCACGCAGCCGCCGTCGGTGTGGCGCGACCAGTCGAACCAGGCATCGACGATGGCGCGCAGCCGCACCACGCCGCGCGGCTGCTTCAGCGCCGGCAGCAGGACGAAACCGACGAAACGCTCGCCGGCCTTGTCCAGCACCGCCAGCTGCAGGTCCTCGCGCGAACCGAAGTGGGCGAACACGCCGCTCTTGGACATGCCGACCGCGGTCGCCAGCGGACCGATCGACAAGCCCTCCAGCCCGGCCGAGCAGGCGATGCCATAGGCCTGGTCGAGGATGGCTTCGCGGGTGGCGGCGCCTTTGTTGGTGGCGGTCAGGGAGGACATAGAGCGCAAAATAGCACGTCCGTTCGTTTTATTCGAACCGTTCGTCGGCCGGTCCGGGGCGCCGCTTCCTCCGGCCTGAGCCGGGGCGTCCGCCGGCGCCGCAATCGCGGCAGCCGGCACCGTCACCGTTGTGACCTAAAAACGCCGCCGGCGGGGTTTCAAATTGTGTTTTCCCGCCGCCATGGGGACTTTGGCCCGGCGCGCCGGGCGCTGCGTTCGCAGGGCCGTAAACAAAAGCGTCGGGCCTGAAGGCCCTCCCACGGTCGGCTTGTGGGAGGGGCTTCAGGCCCGACGCTTCGCGGTCGGAAACAGTGGAACCGGCCGGCGCTCACCTCAGCCCGGGCACGCCCTCGTCCGGCTCGCCGACATCGCCGTCGCCCAGCGGCAGCACCATCTGTACGGTGTCCAGCCAGCGCCCGTGCTTGCGCCCCAGCCCCGGGAACACGCCGGCGAGCCTGAAACCGAGCCGTTCGTGCAGGGCCACCGACGCGGCGTTGCTGCCGTCGCCGATCACCGCGACCATCTGCCGGAACCCCAGCGCGGTGCAGTCGGCGATCAGCCGCCGCATCAGCGCCGCGCCGATGCCGCGGCCATGGCTGGCCGGCTCGACATAGACCGAGTTCTCCACCGTCCAGCGGTAGCCGACGCGGGTGCGGTAGGCGCTGGCGTAGGCGTAGCCGGCGAAGCGGGCCGCGCCGTCCTGGAGGCGTTCGGCGACCAGGTAGGGATAGCCGGCCTCGACGATCGCGCGCCAGCGCCGGCGCATCTCGGCCCGGTCGGGCACGTCGTATTCGTACGTCGCGACGCCTTCGCGCACTTCCAGTGCATACAACGCGGCGATCGCGTCCAGGTCGGACTCGACCGCCGCGCGCAGATGCAACTGCGGCGCAGGCGCGGCCATCAGTCGCGGTAGCGCTTGAGCAGGTCGGCGTAGGCGTCGATGCGGCGGTCGCGCAGGAACGGCCAGATCCGCCGCACGTGTTCGCTGCGGGCCAGATCGACTTCGGCCATGAGGATTTCCGGCTCCATCGTCTTCGCTTCGGCCAAGTACTCGCCCTGCGGGCCGAGCACGTGGCTGGAGCCCCAGAACTGGATGCCCGAAGCGCCCAGCGGCGACGGCTCGAAGCCCACGCGGTTGACGCTGAGCACCGGCAAGCCGTTGGCGACCGCGTGGCCGCGGTGGCTGAGGATCCAGGCGTTGCGCTGGCGGTCCTTCTCGTCCTGGGCGTCGTCCGGGTCCCAGCCGATCGCGGTCGGGTACAGCAGCAGCTCCGCGCCGGCCAGCGCCATCAGCCGCGCGCCTTCGGGATACCACTGGTCCCAGCACACCAACACGCCCAGGCGGCCGACCGAGGTCTGGATCGGCTCGAAGCCGATGTCGCCCGGGGTGAAGTAGAACTTCTCGTAGAAGCCCGGATCGTCGGGGATGTGCATCTTGCGGTACTTGCCGGCGATGCTGCCGTCGGTCTCATAGACCACCGCGGTGTTGTGGTACAGGCCCGGCGCGCGGCGCTCGAACAGCGAGCTGACCAGGACGATGCCGTGCCGCTTGGCCAGCGCGCCCAGGCGCTCGGTGCTGGGGCCGGGGATCGGCTCGGCCAGGTCGAACTCCTGCACCGACTCGTGCTGGCAGAAGTACGGGCCGTTGTGCAGTTCCTGCAGCAGCACCAGCCGGGCGCCCTGGCGGGCGGCCTCGCCGACGCGCTGCTCGATGTTGGCCAGATTGGCCTCGCGCGAGCCGTGGTCGCGGTCCTGGATCAGGGCGACGGGGAGGGTGGTCTTCTTCATCGGTGCGCGGTCCGGCGGTGGGGCGGAGGCCCATTGTAGGAAATACGCGATGACGCGGCGCGCTGCGGCGGGCGCGGCGCGGGTCTCGAGCTGAGATGGGGGCGGGGCGAGTTCAACGACGGATCGAGCGCGAACGCTCGCAGCGCTCCTCACTATGCGCGCTCAACGCTGGCTGTCTCCGTCATTCCGGCGAACGCCGGAACCCATTTCGATCTTGCTCTTCCTGCCCAAAGAGCGAAGGCAACGGCAAAGTCAAAATGGGTTCCGGCGTTCGCCGGAATGACGCAGGCGCAGGGAGCTGGCGAGCCTCGGCGCGTCGCGGGAGTTCAGCGTCGTGGGATCCACGGACGCTTTGATTCAGGGCCGCGCTGCTTCAGATCGCACCGATCCAGACAGCGCGAATGCGAGAACGAGCGCCGCGCAGCGCAAGCCGGGCTCCGCGGCGTACGGCGAGGCTTACGCCACCACGCCCCGCGGCAACTGCATGGTCACGCAATGCAGGCTGCCGTTCTGCCAGATCAGCGGCCGGCACGGCACCGCGACGATCTCGCGGTCCGGGAAGGCCTGCGCCAACACCGCCTGCGCGGCGGCGTCGGCGTCGTCGCCGTACGCCGGCATCAGCACCGCGCCGTCGACGATCAGGAAGTTGGCGTAGCTGGCCGCGAGGCGACGGTCCTGGTCGACGATCGGCTTGGCCCACGGCAGCGCGAACAAACGATACGGCTGGCCGTCGCGGGTGCGCAGCGCGGCCAGCTCGGCGCCCATCGCCTGCAGTTCGGGGTAGTGCGAATCCGCAGGATCGTCGCAGCCCTGGTAGACGATGGCGTCGGCCGCGGCGAAGCGGGCGAGGGTGTCGATGTGGGCGTCGGTGTCGTCGCCTTCCAGGTAGCCGTGATCGAGCCACAGCACCCGGTCCTGGCGCAGCCACGCGGACAGCTTGGCGGTGATTTCGTCGCGGCTGAGCGTGGGATGGCGCTCGTGCAGGCAGCGCCAGGTGGTCAGCAGGGTGCCGGCGCCGTCGGTCTCGATGCCGCCGCCTTCCAGGGCGAAGTCGATGCTCTCGCGCTCGCTGCCGGGGGCGAACACGCCTTGCTCATGCAGGCGCTCGACCAGCAGGTCGTCCTGGCTGGCGTCGAACTTGCCGCCCCAGCCGGTGAAGCGGAAGTCGAGCAGGCGGAAATCGGCGTGCCCGCCGCCGTCCTCGCGCTTGAGCGTGATCGGGCCGGAGTCGCGCAGCCAGGTGTCGTCGTAGGGCGCGTCGATGAAACGCACCCGGTCCATGTCGATCCGGGCCGAGGCCAGGCGCGCGCGGGCGTAGGCCTGGACGTCGTCGTCGGCCACGCAGATCAGCGCCGGCTGGAAGCGGACGATGGCCGCGACCAGGGCGATGTAGGTCTCCTCGACCTCGCCCAGGCGGTCGGCCCAGTCGGTGTCGGCGTTCGGCCACGCGATCAGGACCGCGGACTGGGGTTCCCACTCCGCGGGGAAGCGCAATGCGTTGTTGGTCATAACCTCAAAGGATAGGCGGTTTCGGCCCGATTTCGCCGGCACCGGCCTTGTTCGCCACCACGTCGATCACCCGGCTCTTCTCGAAGTACACGGTGAAGGCCGGATACACCCAGCGGTTGATCTGCGGCCACGCCTTCTTCTGGCCGCCGCGCGAATCCAGGCGCTGGGCCGGCTCGCCGTAGCGCGTCTTGACCTGGTCCATGCTCTGGCCGCGCACCGGCAGAGCCGCCTTGCCTTCTTCCTGCACGCGCTGGATCAGCAGGGTCTCGGCGGACGCGGTACCGGACAGGGCCAGCAGGGCGAGCAGGGGTGCAACGGCAACGCGCAGCTTCATGGCGAATTCACCTAGGCAAAGGACGCGGGATTCTAGGCACAAGGTGACGCGGAACGGCAGGGTGCGGCCGTCACGGTTTGGCGAAACAAGGCCGGCCCAGGCGCGACGCCGGGCCGGTGGAGGGGGCTGGAACGAAGAAAGCCGCCTTGCGGCGGCTTTCGACTTGAACCTCAAGCGGCGGGCCGTTGCCCGCGGCTGCGGATCAGCGCTGACGCGCCTTGAAACGCGGGTTCGACTTGCAGATCACGAAGACCTTGCCGCGGCGGCGAACGACTTTGCAGTCGCGGTGGCGGGCCTTCGCCGACTTCAGAGAGGACAGGACCTTCATGACAGATCTCGGCTGGTTGAGTGGATGGGATGGGTGTGGGAAAGCTAGCCCGCGATTGTAGCGGACAAAATGCCGGCCGATCAAGTGGTTGCATGTCCGGACGCAAAATCCGGGCGCGGCCGGGGCGGTTTCGCCGCGGCTGCGGGGCGGGCGAGGGCGGCGCCGGGACCGCTGCGCGCGCCGCGGCCGCATAATGCTGCGCATGAATAGCGCATCTTCCCAGACCTCCCACGTTCCCGTCCTCACCATCGACGGCCCTTCCGGCTCCGGCAAGGGCACCATCAGCCGCCTGGTCGCCCAGCGCCTGGGCTGGCATTACCTGGACTCCGGCGCCCTGTACCGCGCGGTCGGCGTCGCCGCCGGCTGGGCCGACCTCGACCTCGCCGACCCGGCCGCCCTGGTCCGCTGCGCCTTCGACACCCACATCGGCTTCCGCGACGACGCCTCCGGCGAGCTGCGGGTGCTGGTCAACGACGTCGACGCCACCGACGAGCTGCGCACCGAGACCGCCGGCGCGGCCGCCTCGGCCATCGCCGCGATCCCGGAGGTCCGGGCCGCGCTGAAGGAGCGCCAACGCGTATTCAGGCAGGAACCGGGGCTGGTCGCCGACGGCCGCGACATGGGCACGGTGATCTTCCCGGACGCCGCTTATAAGGTGTTCCTGACCGCCAGCGCCGAGGAACGCGCGGAAAGGCGCTATAAGCAGTTGAAGGACAAGGGGGTTTCGGTTACTTTAGACGGTCTGCTGCGGGAGATTCTCGCCCGCGACGCCCGTGACGCCCAGCGCGCGGTGGCTCCCTTGCGCCCGGCCATTGATGCCGTCCGCATCGACACCACCGGACTTGGAATCGACACGGTAGTCGAACAGGTGCTGGCTTTGCTGCCTGCGCGCTGAACGGCGCGGCGCGACGAAACCTTCGCAGCGGAAACAGCGTGTACCGAAAGCCCCGGCGCAATTCCGCGCCGGATCAACCACAACACATGATGCGGCTGCATCGCATCACATAACGGGTGGGTCGACCACGTTCTGCTTGCGTTGCCACGACGGCAACGATGTCAAACGGTGCGATCCGTGTGTTCAACCGAGTAATCAAATCCAATGACCGAATCATTTGCCGAACTGTTCGAACAGAGCCAGCAATACCTGGCCAAGCTGAAGCCGGGCGCCATCGTCACCGGCGTCGTCGTGGAAGTCCGCGGCGACGTGGTGGTGATCAACGCCGGCCTGAAGTCCGAAGGCATCGTGCCGATCGAACAGTTCCGTAACGACGCCGGCGAGATCGACGTCGCCGAAGGCGACGAAGTCAAGGTCGCCCTCGACTCGATCGAGAACGGCTTCGGCGAAACCGTGCTCTCGCGCGAGAAGGCCAAGCGCGCGATGGTGTGGGACGAGCTCGAACAGGCTCTGGAAAAGAACGAGACCATCACCGGCCGCATCAGCGGCAAGGTGAAGGGCGGCTTCACCGTCGACATCAAGGACGTCCGCGGCTTCCTGCCCGGTTCGCTGGTCGACGTGCGTCCGGTGCGCGACTCGGCGTACCTGGAAGGCAAGGAGCTCGAGTTCAAGCTCATCAAGCTCGACCGCAAGCGCAACAACATCGTCGTCTCCCGCCGTGCGGTGGTCGAGAGCGAGTACAGCGTCGAGCGCGAGCAGCTGATGGAGAAGCTGCAGGAAGGCGCGATCCTCAAGGGCGTGGTCAAGAACCTCACCGACTACGGCGCGTTCGTCGACCTCGGCGGCATCGACGGCCTGCTGCACATCACCGACATGGCGTGGAAGCGCGTGCGTCACCCGTCGGAAGTCGTGGAAGTCGGCCAGGAGCTCGACGTGCGCGTGCTCAAGTACGACCGCGAGCGCAACCGCGTCAGCCTCGGCCTCAAGCAGCTGGGCGAGGATCCGTGGGACAACATCGCCCGCCGCTACCCGGCCAACACGCGCGTGTTCGGCAAGGTCAGCAACGTCACCGATTACGGCGCGTTCGTCGAGATCGAGCCGGGCGTCGAAGGCCTGGTCCACGTCTCGGAAATGGATTGGACCAACAAGAACGTCAACCCGTCCAAGATCGTGCAGGTCGGCGATGAAGTTCAGGTCATGGTGCTCGACGTCGATGAAGAGCGTCGCCGCATCTCGCTGGGCATGAAGCAGGTCACCTCGAACCCGTGGGAGACCTTCGCGGCCATCCACAAGAAGGGCGACAAGGTCGAAGGCCAGATCAAGTCGATCACCGACTTCGGCATCTTCATCGGCCTGGACGGCGGCATCGACGGCCTGGTCCACCTGTCCGACATCAGCTGGAACACCACCGGCGAAGACGTGGTCCGCAACTACAAGAAGGGCGACACGCTGGAAGCCGTCGTCCTGGCCGTGGATCCGGAGCGCGAGCGCATCAGCCTGGGCGTCAAGCAGCTCGAGCAGGACCCGATGGGTCAGTACGTCGCTTCCAACGCCAAGGGCTCGATCGTCAAGGGCGTGGTGAAGGAAGTCGACGCCAAGGGCGCCGTGATCGAGCTGGCCGACGGTATCGAAGGCTACGTCGCCGCGCGCGACATCGCCAAGGAGCGCGTCGAAGACGCTTCCACGTACCTGAAGGTCGGCCAGGACGTCGAGGCCAAGATCATCGGCACCGACCGCAAGGGCCGCAGCATGCAGCTGTCGATCAAGGCCAAGGACGAAGCCGACCAGCAGGAAGCCATGGCGGACTACAACCGTCACGCCGGCGACGCTGCCAGCGGCACCACCAGCCTGGGCGCGCTGCTGCGCGAGCGGCTGAGCGGCAAGTCCGAGTAATCGCGACACGTGGTACGCCGCCGTCCCGGTCCGCCGGGGCGGCGGCCATCCTCCGCGGCGCCGCTCGCCGGCGCCGTCGGACGATGGGCAAGCCGATGCGACACCCGCTCCAGCGCGACACGCTCCACCGCAACACCGGTTCCACGAATCATTCGCTGCCGCGTCCCGCAATCGGGACGAGACAGCGGGCCCGGCGGGCCGGCACGGCCGGAACGCGTCAGGGCCAGCGGCAGGGGATCGCGCGCGGCGCGAGGCCGCATCTTCACCAAAGACCTTTGCATAAGGCCAGGCAACACTGCGCATGACCAAGTCCGAGCTCATCGAGATCCTTTCCCAGCGTCAGGCCCACCTCAAGGGCGACGACGTGGATCTGGCGGTGAAAGCCTTGTTGGAAATGATGGGCGGCGCCCTGTCGGCCGGAGAGCGGATCGAAATCCGCGGCTTCGGCAGCTTCTCGCTGCACTACCGTCCGCCGCGCCTGGGCCGCAATCCCAAGACCGGCGAATCGGTCGCGCTGCCCGGCAAGCACGTGCCGCACTTCAAGCCCGGCAAGGAATTGCGCGAGCGCGTCAGCGGCGTGACCCCGCTGGACGAAGAAGGCTGAGTCGGCCGCCGCCGGCCACGACCGCGATCGCGCGGCGTGCGCGCGGCGCCTCGCCGACCCGCTGGCGGGCGAGGGCACGGGCCTTCGCGGCCGCCCGCAACCGCGATCCGTCGCCTCTACGCGCCCCTGCGTCGCGTCGGCTACTCTCTAGCCTGCCGCACGCGTCGCGCGTACACGAACCCCGGGAGTCCTCATGCGCCTGATCCGCGTACTCATCGCTGTGCTGTGCCTGGCCGCCGGAGCGGTCCTGGGCGCGCTCAACCGCCAGAGCGTCAGCATCGACCTGGGCTTCGGCTTCGTCCCGGCGACTTCGCTGGGCATCGTGCTGATCGTGTCGCTGCTGGCCGGCGCGCTGATCGGCGGGCTGGCGATCAGCGCCAGCGTGGTGCTGCCGCTGCGCCGCCGCCTCGCCCGCGCCGAGCGCGCGCGCGCCGACTCCGCCGCCGGCTCCGGCCTGCCGGCCGTCATCGCTGCCGAGAACTGAGCGCATGGAATTCATCAGTCAGTGGTTCTGGTTCTTCCTGTTGCTGCCGATCGCGGCGCTCAGCGGCTGGGTGATCGGCCGCCGCGGCGGCGAGCGCCACAGCGACAACCAGGTCAGCCACCTGTCCACCACCTACTTCCGCGGCCTGAACTACCTGCTCAACGAGCAGCCGGACAAGGCCATCGAGCTGTTCCTGCACATCGCCGAGCTCGACAAGGACACCTTCGAGACCCAGGTCGCGCTGGGCCACCTGTTCCGCCGCCGCGGCGAGGTCGACCGCGCGATCCGCCTGCACCAGGCGCTGGTGCAGCGCCCGGGCCTGAGCGACCAGCAGAAGGTGCAGGCGCTGCTGGCGCTGGGCGAGGACTACATGCGCTCGGGCCTGCTCGACCGCGCCGAGACCGTCTTCAGCGACCTGGTCGCGCTGGACATGCGCGCGCCGCTGGCGCTGCGCCACCTGATCGGCATCTACCAGGCCGAGCGCGACTGGGGCAAGGCGATCGAGAACGCGCAGCGCTTCGAAGCCGCCACCGGCGAGCCGATGGGCAAGCTGATCGCCCAGTTCGAATGCGAGCTGGCCGACCGCCACCGCGCCGCCGGCGACGCCCAGGCCGCGCGCGAGGCGGTCAAGCGCGCCTACGAGGCCGACGCCAACTCGGTGCGCGCGGGCATGCTCGAAGGCCGGATCGAAGTGGAGGCGGGCAACGACACCGCGGCGATCCGCGCGTTCGAGCGCGTCGCCCGCGCCGACCCGGACTACCTGCCCGAAGTGCTGCCGACGCTGCTGAGCTGCTACGAGCGCAACGGCGACCCGACCGGCGCGCGCGCGTTCCTGGCCGAGATGTGCGAGCACTACCGCGGCATCTCGCCGGTGCTGGCGCTGACCCGCATGGTCGAGGCCGAGGACGGCGTGCCGGCGGCGCGCGCCTACCTGGCGCGCCAGCTCAAGGACCGTCCGTCGGTGCGCGGCGAAGCGGCGCTGATCGACCTGACCCTGGCCGAGGGCGCCGATCCGCTGGCGACCCTGCACGACCTCAAGCACATCACCGACCAGTTGCTGGTGCGCAACCCGAGCTACCGCTGCAACCGCTGCGGCTTCGGCGCGCGCAGCCACCACTGGCAATGCCCGAGCTGCAAGGAGTGGGGCACGGTCAAGCCGCTGCTCAACTACGCGGTGGTCTGAGCGATGTGGGCGTGGCTCGCCATCCATGCCGTGCTGGCCGCGGCCGGTACTTGGCTGGCGCGCGCCTACGCGCTGCGCAGCCGTCTGATCGACCAACCCGGCGAGCGCCGCAGCCATAGCGTGGCGACGCCGCGCGGCGGCGGCATCGCCATCGTCATCGCGCTGCTGGCGGCGACCGTGTCGCTGGGGCTGAAGTTTCCCGCCTATGCGCCGCTGGCCCTGGCCTTCGGCCTGGGGCTGACCGCGATCGCGGCGATCGGCTGGGTCGACGACCACCGCCCGCTGTCGCCGTGGCTGCGCCTGGCCGTGCACATCCTTGCCGCGGCGCTGCTGGCGGCGGCGGTCTGGCACGCGCGCGGCGACCTGTGGCTGGCCCTGGGCGCCTTCGTGTTCGCGGTCGGGCTGACCAACGTGTGGAACTTCATGGACGGCATCGACGGCCTGGCGGCTTCGCAGGCAGCCCTGGTCGCGCTGGCCCTGGCCGGGTTCGGCGGCCCGGTCTGGAGCTGGCTGGCGCTGGCCCTGCTGGCGGCCTGCGCCGGGTTCCTGCCGTTCAACTTTCCGCGCGCGCGGATCTTCATGGGCGACGTCGGCAGCGGCGCGATCGGCTACGCCGTCGCCGGCCTCGGCGCCCTGGCCGCGACCGCCCAGGCCGAGCCGGCGCGGGCGCTGGTCCTGCTGATCCCGCTGGCCGCATTCATGGTCGATTCCAGCCTGACCCTGCTGCGCCGGGTGCGCCGCGGCGAGCGCTGGTGGACCCCGCACACCCAGCACGCCTACCAGGTCTGGGCGCGCCGGATGGGGCATGTCCGGGTCACCCTCGCCTATGCGATTTTCACGCTGCTGTCCCTAGTCTCGCTGCACCTTGTGACCGAAGTCCGGATCGGTTTCATGCTGTGTATGGGGGCCGGATGGTATATATCCGCCGCTTTTTTGTGGTGGCTGATCCAACGGACCGAGCGGTCCGCGCCGTGAGCGGCGGGGTCGGCGAGCGCACCGACCGAACTCAAAATTGATTTACAGGCGAGGCAGGAATGAGCTCATTGCGTGATCGACTCAAGAGCGGACTGCCGCGTCTGGCGGTGGTCGCGCACGATCTCGCGATGGTCTGGCTGGTCTGGCAAGCGCTGCACAAGCTGCGCTTCGGGGTCATCGCGCAACCGCCGCCGCTGCCGCTGTGGTCGACCGAGATCGCGCTGGTGCTGGCCGCGCAGGGCCTGGTGTTCTGGCAGGTCGGCCTGTACCGCGGGCTGTGGCGCTTCGCCGGCGTGCCCGACCTTTGGAACATCTTCAAGGCCTGCATGCTCGGCCTGTTCGCGATCGTGCTCGGGCTGTTCCTCTACAACCGCGTCGACCAGGTGCCGCGCACCGTGCTGGTGCTGTATCCGCTGGTGCTGATGGGCATGCTCGGCGCGCCGCGCCTGCTCTATCGCGCGTGGAAGGACAGCCGCATCGACAGCGTCAACGCGGTCTCGGTGCGGATCCTGATCCTCGGCGCCGGCCGCGCCGGCGAAGCGCTGGTGCGCGACCTGCGCCGCTTCGGCACCTACCACCCGATCGGTTTCCTCGACGACGCGGTGCGCCTGCGCGGCAGCAAGGTGCAGGGCGTGCCGGTGCTGGGCAAGGTCGAGGACGTGGCCGACATCGCCCGCGAGACCGCGGCCAAGCTGCTGGTGATCGCGATGCCCTCGGCCGACGCCAACGCGATGCAGCGCATCGTCATGGCCTGCGAGCGCACTGGCCTGCCGTTCCGCATGGTCCCGCGCCTGCAGGACGTGCTCGAAGGCCGTTCGCTGCCGGGCGAACTCAAGGAAGTCGCGATCGAGGACCTGCTCGGCCGCAAGCCGGTGCTGCCGGACTGGAAGGCGATCCGCGGCTGGCTCGGCGGACGCTCGGTGCTGGTCACCGGCGCCGGCGGTTCGATCGGTTCGGAACTGGTGCGCCAGTGCGCGCGCCACGGCGCCGGCCGCATCGCCCTGATCGAGATCGACGAACTGGCCCTGGTCACCACCGAGACCGCGCTGCGCCGCGACTTCCCCGACGTCGAATTCATCCCGGTGCTGGGCGATTGCGGCGACCGCGCGGTGATCGAGTACGCGCTCAAGCTGTCCGAACCCGACGCCGCCTTCCACGCCGCCGCCTACAAGCAGGTGCCGCTGCTGGAAGCGCAGTTGCGCGAAGCGGTGCGCAACAACGTGTTGTCCACCGAGACCGTCGCGCGCGCCTGCCGCGCCGCCGGGGTGGGCACCTTCGTGCTGATCTCCACCGACAAGGCGGTCGATCCGGTCAACGTGCTCGGCGCGACCAAGCGCCTGGCCGAAATGACCTGCCAGGCCCTGGCCGACCAGCGCAAGACCCGCTTCGTCACCGTGCGCTTCGGCAACGTGCTCGATTCGGCCGGCAGCGTGGTGCCGCTGTTCCGCGAACAGATCCGCGCCGGCGGCCCGGTCACCGTGACCGATCCGGAAGTGACCCGCTTCTTCATGACCATCCCCGAAGCCTGTCAGCTGATCCTGCAGGCCTCGGCGATCGGCACCCACGAAGCCATCTATACCCTGGACATGGGCGAGCCGGTGCCGATCCGCTTGCTGGCCGAGCAGATGATCCGCCTGGCCGGCAAGCAGCCGGGGCGCGACGTGGCCATCGTCTACACCGGCCTGCGTCCGGGCGAGAAACTGCACGAGACCCTGTTCCACGCCGACGAGCGCTACCGCCCGACCGTGCATCCCAAGATCCTGCAGGCCGAGCCGCGCGACGTGTCGGCCGCGACGCTGGAGCATTCGCTGCAGCAGCTGCGCGAGGCCTCGGTGCGCTACGACCGCGAAGCCCTCAGCGCCTTGCTGCGCGTCGCGGTTCCGGAGTTCCAGCCGATCGGTGAACATCCGGATTACAAGGAATCGGCTACCGTGGTGGCCTTTCCCGCCCGCAACGCCAGGAAGATTTGATGCCTGCACGCATCCGCAAGGCCGTGTTTCCCGTCGCCGGCCTCGGCACCCGTTTCCTCCCCGCGACCAAGACCGTGCCCAAGGAGATGCTGCCGATCATCGATCGGCCGCTGATCCAGTACGCGGTCGACGAGGCCATCGAGGCCGGTTGCGACACGCTGGTGTTCATCACCAACCGCTACAAGCATGCGGTCGCCGATTACTTCGACAAGGCCTACGAGCTCGAGCACAAGCTCGAACGCTCGGGCAAGACCGAGCAGTTGGAACTGATCCGCAACGTGTTGCCGCCGGGCGTGCGCGCGGTGTTCGTGACCCAGGCCGAAGCGCTGGGCCTGGGCCATGCGGTGCTGTGCGCCAAGGACGTGATCGGCAACGAGCCCTTCGCCGTGCTGCTGCCGGACGACCTGATCTGGAACCGCGGCGGCGCCGGCGCGCTCAAGCAGATGGCCGACGCGTCCGCCGCCAGCGGCGCCAGCACGATCGCCGTGCAGGACGTGCCGCGCGAGCAGACCGGCAGCTACGGCATCGTTGCGACTTCGAACTTCGACGCGCGCCAGGGCCGCATCACCGCCATCGTCGAGAAGCCCAAGCCCGAGGTGGCGCCGAGCAACCTCGCCGTGGTCGGCCGCTACGTGCTCAACCCGCGCATCTTCGAACTGCTGGAGAACACCACGCCGGGCGCCGGCGGCGAGATCCAGCTGACCGACGCGATCGCCACCCTGCTGCAGCAGGAGGCGGTCAACGCCTACCGCTTCCAGGGCACGCGTTTCGACTGCGGCACCCACATCGGCCTGATCGAGGCGACCATCCGCTACGCGCTCGACCACGAGAAGCTCAGCGACTCGGCGCGGCAGATGATGCAGAGCGCGCTCAACGAACTCGGCGTCGAAGACCTGGCCTGAGCCGCGCCGGTTCGCCGGCCGCCGGATTCGCCGCGATACCGGGCCGCCGCTGCGCGAGGAGCGGCGGCCTTTTCGTATGCGCAGGTCCGCCGCGCCCGCCGGGCGCCGGTTGCGCTGCGCTTCGTCGCGGGCCGGGCGCCGCCCTGGCGAACCGCGCCGGCGATTACCCCAGCCACGCCCACAACGCCAGCGCCGCCGCCACGCAGGCCGCGGCCGCGTACTGCGCCGACCGGCCCGCGCGCTCGCTGCGCGCCGCCCACGCGGCTGCGGCGGCGTCGCGCAGCACGCGCACGTCGCGGTAGGTCTTCCAGTCGCGCGGCGGGAAGCGCCGCTGTTCGCCGGCGGCGCGGCCCAGCCGGCGCAGGCCGCGGCCCCACAGCCACAGCGGCGCGGCCGGCGCCAGCGCCAATCCGGCCAGCGCGCGCCGCAGCCAGCGCCGCGCTTCGGCCGCATCGGCGGTGGCCACATGGGCCTGCACGTCGCGCAGCCAGCCGTGCAACTGCCACAGCGCCAGCGCGCAGCCGGCGGCGATGGCCAGCAGCAGCCACAGGCTGCGTCTGCGGTAGGCTAGGTCGGCACGGTGGATGTCCATCGTCAGGCTCGAATCCATCCTCGGTCGAACGGCCGCGCGGTCCCGCAGACCGGGTGCGGCGCGGGTTCGCCGCCATCAAAGCGCCGCGGGCCGTCCATGTCCATACTCGCCGACCACTACTACCGCGCCAGCCTCGACGCCGACCGCGCCTGGCCGGCGCTGGAGGAACCCACGCGCGCGCGGGTGTGCGTGATCGGCGGCGGCTTCGCCGGGCTCAACACCGCGCTCGGGCTGGCCGAACGCGGCGTCGGCGAGGTCGTGCTGCTGGAGGCGCAGCGGGTCGGCTACGGCGCGTCCGGGCGCAACGGCGGTTTCGTGTTCGGCGGTTTTTCGCGCGGCGAGGACGCGCTGCTGCGCGAACTCGGGCCGCAGCGTGCGAGGGCGCTGTACCAGGGCACGCTCGACGCGGTCGAACTGATCCGCGCGCGCATCCGCCGCTACGGCATCGACTGCGACGCCACCGAGGCCGGGGTGATCTGGGCCAACTGGTTCCGCGACCCCGAGGTGCTGCGCGCGCGCCAGCGCCTGCTGGCCGAGCATTTCGGCGTGGAATGGCAGTGGTGGCCGCGCGAGCGCCTGCGCGAACGCGTGCGCAGTCAGCGCTATCACGATGCGCTGTTCGAACCGCAGGCCTTCCACTTCCACCCGCTCAAGTACGCCCAGGGCCTGGCCGCGCAGGCGCAGGCGCGGGGCGTGCGCGTGCACGAGGGCTCGCCCGCGCTGTCGCTGGCGCGCGACGGCGAGGGCTGGCGGGTGCGCAGCGAGCGCGGCGAGGTCCGCGCCGAGCAGGTGGTGCTGGCCTGCGGCGGTTACCTGGCCGGACTGCGGCGCGAGGTCGACGCGGCGGTGATGCCGATCGCGACCTACGTCATGGTCACCCAGCCGCTGGGCGAACTGCTCGACAGCGCGCTGCAGACCCGCGCGGCGGTCTACGACAGTCGTTTCGCCTTCGACTACTATCGGCCCCTGCGCGACGGCCGCGTGCTGTGGGGCGGGCGCATCTCGGTGCGCGACCGTTCGCCGCGGCAGGTGCAGGCGCTGTTGTACCGCGACCTGCTGCGGGTGTTCCCGCAGCTGTCGGGCGTGCGCATCGACTATGCGTGGTCGGGCCTGATGAGTTACGCCCGCCACCAGATGCCGCAGGTCGGCCGCATCGGCGAGGGCCTGTGGCTGGCCCAGGCCTTCGGCGGCCACGGCGTCGCGCCGACCACGTTCGCCGGCGAACTGCTGGCCGCGGCCATCGCCGACGGCGACGAGCGCTGGCGCGAGTTGTCCGGCTATGGCGTGGTCTCGGCGTTCAAGCCCGCCGGGCTGGTCGCCGCGCAAACCAGCTACGCCTGGGCGCAGTTCAAGGATTGGTTCAAGGACAAGAGCGAGAGACGCGATCGATGAGCGAGAACGAACACGGCGCCGCACCGGCGCACGAACCGATCAGCTGGGGCGATTTCGAGAAAGTGGTGATCTGCGCCGGCACGGTGACCCAGGTCGAGGAATTCCCGCAGGCGCGCAAGCCGGCGTGGAAGCTGTGGGTCGACTTCGGCCCGTACGGGATACGCAAGACCAGCGCGCAGATCCGCCAGCTGTATTCGGCCGAGGCCCTGGTCGGGCGGCAGATCGTCGGGGTGATCAACTTTCCGCCCAAGCAGATCGGGCCGTTCGTGTCGGAGTTCCTGCTGACCGGTTTCCCGACGGACGAGGGCGTGGTGGTGACCGCGATCGAGCGGCCGGTGCCGAACGGGACGCGGTTGGCCTGAGGCGGGGCGGCGGCGCAGTGGAGCGGGGCGGCCTGAAGCGGCGAGGGTGGCCGTCGTTTGCGACGCAGGTCGGGGTTTCGCGGTCGCGGCTTGCACCGCCCCTACAGTCGGCGACGTCGCTACGAGCGCCCCTTGTAGGAGCGGCGCAAGCCGCGACCGCGAAACCGCACATTCGGCGCCGCTTCTGCGCACCTTCATTAAGTAAATTTAATCCGCCAAACACACCCCCGCGCGCAGCCCGGCGCTAGCATCCCCCTGCGACCCACCTTCCGGTCGTCCTTCAGGGAGTCTCGCCATGCGCCGCACGCTCGCCGTTTCGCTCGCTTCCGTCCTGCTGTCCCTGAGCCTGGGCGCGATCGCCGCGCCGCAGGCCGCGCCCGCCGCGCAGCCGGCCACCGCGACCAAGTCCGCGCCGGCGGCGATGCCCGCGGCCAAGCCCGCGTCCGCCGCCGCCACGGCCGCGCCCGCCAAGGCCGCCCCGGCCAAGGCCGCGACCGAACGCTGCCGCGACGCCAAGGGCAAGTTCATCGCCTGCGCCAAGAAGGCCGAGGCCACCCATTGCCGCGACGCCAAGGGCAAATTCACCGCCTGCCCGAAGTGAGCCTTGCCCGCGCGCGGCGACCCTAGCGCCGCGCGCCGGCCCGTTCCCGGCCGCCGCGACGCGGCGGCCGCGCTGCCATCGTTTTCGTCGTTCGCGCGCGCCTGTCTTGTGGGTGGCGTCGCGCGGCCCCCGGCGCACGGCCTAGCCCGGCGCCGGGGTTTTTGTTTTTCCGAATCCTCGCTCGCCCCCTGTAGGAGCGGCGCAAGCCGCGACCGCGCCAAGGCCGCCGCGACGAACGCTTGGCATGCCTTCGTCCGGCCAGCGGCCGATGCTCTTTCGCGCCGGCCGAGTCTTCGCCGCGATTGCGTTGGCGCGCTCGCGGCTTGCGCCGCTCCTGCAGGCGGCTTCCGCGGCAACAAAAAACCCCGGGAATTCCCGGGGTTTTTTGCGTTCGACGCAGCGGGCGCTTACAGCGCTTCGAAAATCCCCGCCGCGCCCATGCCGGTGCCGATGCACATCGTCACCAAGCCGTACTTCTGCTTGCGGCGCTGCAGGCCGTGCACGATGGTCGCGGTGCGGATCGCGCCGGTGGCGCCGAGCGGGTGGCCGAGCGCGATCGCGCCGCCGAGCGGGTTGACCTTGGACGGGTCGAGTTCGCTGTCGCGGATCACCGCCAGCGCCTGCGCGGCGAAGGCTTCGTTGAGCTCGATCCAGTCGAGCTGGTCCTTGCTCAGGCCGGCCTGCTTGAGCGCCTTCGGGATCGCGGCGATCGGGCCGATGCCCATCACTTCCGGGCGCACGCCGGCGACGGAGAAGCTGACGAAACGCGCCAGCGGGGTCAGGCCGTAGTCCTTCACCGCCTGGCCCGAGGCCAGCAGGATCGCCGCGGCGCCGTCGCTCATCTGCGAGCTGTTGCCGGCGGTGACGGTGCCGCCGAACTGGCCGTTGCGGAACACCGGCTTGAGCTTGGCCAGGCCTTCGGCCGAGGTGTCGGCGCGCGGGCCTTCGTCGTTCTCGACCAGCAGCTGGCGCAGCTTGATCGCGTTCGACGACAGGTCGGGCACGTGCGAGATCACCTCATAGGGCGTGATCTCGCGCTTGAACTCGCCGGCGGCCTGCGCCGCCAGCGCCTTGAGGTGCGAAGCGGCGGCGAACGCGTCCTGCTCCTCGCGCGAGACCTTCCACTCCTCGGCGACCTTCTCGGCGGTGATGCCCATGCCGTAGGCGATGGCGACGTGGTCGTCCTTGAACACCGACGGCGACAGCGCGACCTTGTTGCCCATCATCGGCACCATCGACATCGACTCGGTGCCGCCGGCCAGGACCAGGTCGGCGTTGCCCAGGCGGATCTCGTTGGCCGCCAGCGCCACGGCCTGCAGGCCGGAGGAGCAGAAGCGGTTGACGGTCTGCGCGGCGACGGTGTCGGGCAGGCCGGCCAGCAGCACGCCGATGCGCGCCACGTTCATGCCTTGCTCGCCCTCGGGCATGGCGCAGCCGATGATGGCGTCGTCGATGCGGCTCAGGTCGATGCCCGGCGCCTGCGCGACCACGGCCTTGAGCACGTGGGCGAGCATGTCGTCGGGACGGGTGTTGCGGAACACGCCGCGCGGAGCCTTGCCGACCGGGGTGCGGGTGGCGGCGACGATGTAGGCGTCTTGGATTTGCTTGGTCATCTCGATTAGTCCTATGTCGTCGTCGGCTTAGTTGCGCAGCGGCTTGCCGGTCTTGAGCATGTGCGCGATGCGTTCCTGGGTCTTGGGCATCTGCGCCAGGGCGACGAAATGCTCGCGTTCGAGCTTGAGCAGCCATTCCTCGTCGACCAGCGCGCCGCGGTCGACTTCGCCGCCGCAGATCACGGTGGCGATGCGGCTGGCGATCTCGTAGTCGTGCGGGGAGATGAAGCGGCCTTCGAGCATGTTCACCAGCAGCATCTTGAAGGTGGCGATGCCGACGTCGCCGGCGGCCTGGATGCGCCGTGCCGGCAGCGGCGGGCGGTAGCCGGCCTCGGCCAGGCCGCGCGCCTGCGCCTTGGCGGCGTGCAGCAGCTCGAACGCGTTGAACACGACGATGTCGTCCTGGCGGGCGAGCTTGAGCTCGCGCACTTCGAACGCCGAGGTCGCGACCTTGCCCATCGCCACGCTTTCGAACGCGGTCTTCAGGTGGGCGAACACGTCGCCGCCCGGACCGGCCGCATCGGACGCGCGCACCGCCAGCTCCTTGAGCCCGCCGCCGGCCGGCAGCAGGCCGACGCCGGCCTCGACCAGGCCGACATAGCTTTCCAGCGCGAACACCGCGCGCGCCGAATGCATCTGGAACTCGCAGCCGCCGCCGAGCGCGAGCCCGCGCACCGCCGCGACCACCGGCACCAGCGAGTACTTGATGCGCTGGCTGGTGGCCTGGAAGTTGGCGACCATCGCCTCGAAGCCCTTGATGTCGCCGGCCTGCAGCAGGCCGAGCGCGCCGGACAGGTCGGCGCCGGCCGAGAACGGCTCCTTCGGCTGCCAGATCACCACGCCCTTGAACTTCTTCTCGGCGATGCCGATGGCTTCTTGAATCCCGTTGAGCACATGGTCGTTGACCGTGTGCATCTTGGTCTTGAAGCTGATCACCGCGATGTCGTCGCCGTCGTCGGCCCACAGGCGGATGCCGTCGTTCTCGAACACGGTCTGGCCCTGCGAGAATTTCTCGCCGAGCAGCGCGTCGGGGAAGCGCTGGCGCGCGTACACCGGATTCGACGAACGCGGCACCTGCGCGCCGCGGCCCGGGCTGTAGCTGCCCTTGCCGTCGTGCACGCCCTCGCGGCCGTCGAACACCCAGTTCGGCAGCGGCGCGCTGGCCATGGCCTTGCCGGCGACGATGTCCTCGGCGATCCAGTCGGCGACCTGCTTCCAGCCGGCGGCCTGCCAGGTCTCGAACGGGCCCAGCGACCAGCCGTAGCCCCAGCGCATGGCGAAGTCGACGTCGCGCGCGGTGTCGGCGATGGATTCCAGGTGATAGGCGCTGTAGTGGAAGGTGTCGCGGAACGCCGCCCACAGGAACTGCGCCTGCGGGTTCTGGCTGGCGCGCAGCGCGGCGAACTTCTTGGCCGGGTCCTTCTCCTTCAGCATCGCCGCGACCTCGGGATCGAGCTCGCCGGCGGAGACGCGGTAGTCCTGCGCCTTCAGGTCCAGGACCAGGATGTCCTTGCCCTTCTTGGTGTAGAAGCCGGCGCCGGCCTTCTGCCCCAGCGCGCCCTTCTCGACCAGCGCGCTCAGCCACTTGGGCGCCTTGAAGTACGAGTGCCACGGGTCGTCGGGCAGGGTGTCGGCCATGGTCTTGATGACGTGGGCCATGGTGTCCAGGCCGACCACGTCGGCGGTGCGGTAGGTCGCCGACTTCGGCCGGCCGATCGCCGGGCCGGTCAGCGCGTCGACCGTGTCGAAGCCCAGGCCGAACTGCTCGGTGTGGTGCATCGCGGCCAGCATCGAGAACACGCCGATGCGGTTGCCGATGAAGTTCGGGGTGTCCTTGGCGATCACCACGCCCTTGCCGAGGGTGGTGGTCAGGAAGGTTTCCAGGCCTTCCAGCACCGCCGCGTCGGTGGTCTTGGCCGGGATCAGCTCGGCCAGGTGCATGTAGCGCGGCGGGTTGAAGAAGTGCACGCCGAGGAAGCGGTGGCGCAGCTGCTCGGGCAGCACCTCGGCGAGCTTGTTGATGCCCAGGCCGGAGGTGTTGGAGGCCAGCACGGCGTGCTCGGGCACGTAGTCGGCGATCTTCTTGTACAGGTCCTGCTTCCAGTCCATGCGCTCGGCGATGGCCTCGATCACCAGGTCGCAGCCGCGCAGCTGTTCCAGGCCGGTGTCGTAGTTGGCCGCGGTCAGGCGTTCGGCCAGGGTCTTGCTCGCCAGCGGCGCCGGGCTCAGCTTGGCCAGGTTGGCGATGGCCTTGTTGACGATGCCGTTGGGGTCGCCATCTTTGGCGGCCAGGTCGAACAGGACCGTGTCGACGCCGGCGTTGGTCAGGTGCGCGGCGATCTGGGCGCCCATGACGCCGGCGCCGAGGACCGCGGCGCGGCGGACTAGCAATTGGTTGGACATCGTCTACAACTCCTTGAAGGAATAGAGATTCGCGAGCGGGCTGGGACAGTGCGCTGCACGAAGCGGCTTCAGGTAACGCGGGAATGGTGGGTGGCGGGGAATCCGGCGGCGGGGGAGGTTCGGGACCGGGGCCGGGTTCGCGGCCGTCCGGCGGCGCGGCCCCCGCCGGGGCCGGCGCCTGCGCCGCTCAGCTCTTGAAGCCGGCGGCGGCGAAGCGGATCAGTTCGCGCGCGGCGCGTTCACGGTGCGCCTGTTCGGTGACACCGGCGGGACGCTTGATCAGGCCGAAGTCGGCCATCGCATAGGTCAGCGAGCCGGCCAGGAAGTCCAGGCGCCAATACAGTTCCTCCTTGCTCAGCCCCGGCACCGCGGTGGCGATGGCCTTGGCGAACTCGCGCAGGACGTGGCCGTAGTGGTCGGACAGGAACTTGCGCAGGCTGTCGTTCTTCTCGGCGTAGGCGCGGGCGATGACCCGGACGAAGGCGCCGCCGCCGTTGCGGTCCTGGGCCAGGGCCAGGGCGGGTTCGACGAAGGCGGCCAGGATCGGCTCCAGTTCGCCCGGATGCTCGGCCAGGGCGGCCTTGAGCGCGCTCAGGCGCTGCGCGGTCATCTCGTCCATGCGCCGGCGGAACACCTCGTTGACCAGGTTTTCCTTGCTGCCGAAGTGGTAGTTGACCGCGGCGATGTTGACGTCGGCGCGGCTGGTGACCTGGCGCAGCGACGTGCCGGTGAAGCCGAACTGGGCGAACAACTCCTCGGCGGCGCCGAGAATGCGGTCCTTGGTCGAGAAATGGGCGGTGCTGGACATGCGGACGGGCGGCTCCGGGACGCGGCCAGGGGTGGCCATGAATCAAACGCTTGTTTGATGCTAGTCCGGGCGCCGGGCCGCGGTCAATCCGGTGGCGTATGTCGGGCCGCCGACGGCGGCGAACGGCAAAGCCGGGCAGGGCGGGAAATCGCCGCGTCGGCCGTCGCGCCCACTCCCGAATCGCCGCGCTTGCATGTAGAATTACCGCAGCCATATCGGCTAAACCCGCGTCCCGTCGCGGGTTTTCTGTTATTCTCAGGGCCGACCGCAAGCGGCCCGCCTACCCGGAGAGATTCCATGGCGCTGGAGCGCACCCTGTCCATCATCAAGCCCGACGCCGTCGCCAAGAACGTGGTCGGCGAGATCTACACCCGCTTCGAGAAGGCCGGCCTCAAGGTCGTCGCCGCCAAGATGAAGCACCTGTCGAAGCAGGAAGCGGAAGGTTTCTACGCCGTCCACCGCGAACGTCCGTTTTTCGCCGCGCTGGTCGAGTTCATGATCAGCGGCCCGGTGATGATCCAGGCGTTGCAGGGCGACAACGCCGTGCTCAAGCACCGCGACCTGATGGGCGCCACCAACCCGAAGGACGCCGCGCCGGGCACCATCCGCGCCGACTTCGCCGACAGCATCGACGCCAACGCCGTGCACGGTTCGGACAGCCTGGAGAACGCCGCGATCGAGATCGCGTACTTCTTCCCGGCCACCGACGTCTACGCGCGCTGATCGCCAGGCGCTGAGCGCAGCAGCAAACACGAGACCGCAGTGAACGATATCCGCGACAACATCGACGCCCCTTCCGCCGCCGACGCGCAGGCCGCAGGGAACGAGCCCATCGACGCCGTGCGCGTCGATGCGGCCGCGGACGCCGTCGCAGCGGTTCCGGCCACGGCGGCGGCCAAACCCGCCGCCGCCGTGCCCGACAACGGCAAGACCAACCTGTTCGACCTCGACCGCACCCAGCTCGAGGATTTCTTCGAACAGACCCTGGGCGAGAAGCGCTACCGCGCGCACCAGGTGATGAAGTGGATCCACCACCGCTACGTCACCGACTTCGCCGAAATGACCGACCTGGGCAAGGCGCTGCGCGCCAAGCTCGAGGCGAACGCGCAAGTGCGCGCGCCGATGGTCGTGTTCGACAAGCCCTCCACCGACGGCACCCACAAGTGGCTGCTCGGCATGGACCCGAAGAACGCGATCGAGGCGGTGTACATCCCCGACAAGGGCCGCGGCACGCTGTGCGTGTCCTCGCAGGTCGGCTGCGCGCTCAACTGCCAGTTCTGCTCGACCGCGACCCAGGGCTTCAACCGCAACCTGTCCACCGCCGAGATCATCGGCCAGGTGTGGGTCGCGGCGCGCCACCTCGGCAACGTCCCGCACCAGCAGCGCCGCCTCACCAACGTGGTGATGATGGGCATGGGCGAGCCGCTGGCGAACTTCGACAACGTCGTGCGCGCGATGAGCATCATGCGCGACGACCTCGGCTACGGCCTGGCCAACAAGCGCGTGACCCTGTCGACCGCCGGCATGGTGCCGATGATCGACAAGCTCGGCGAAGTGTCCGACGTGTCGCTGGCGGTGTCGCTGCACGCGCCCAACGACGAGCTGCGCAGCGAGCTGGTCCCGCTGAACAAGAAATACCCGATCGCCGTGCTGATGGAGGCCTGCGTGCGCTACGCGCTGCGCAAGCGCGGCACCTCGGTGACGTTCGAATACACCCTGATGAAGGGCGTCAACGACCAACCGCAGCACGCGCGGCAACTGGTGCGGCTGCTGCGCCAGTTCGACAACGCGGTGCAGATGAAGGACGCGGCCAAGGTCAACCTGATTCCGTTCAACCCGTTCCCCGGCACCCGTTTCGAGCGCCCGGACGACGCGGCCATCCGCGCCTTCCAGAAGCTGCTCAACGAGTCCGGCATGATCGCGCCGGTGCGGCGCACCCGCGGCGACGATATCGACGCCGCCTGCGGCCAGCTCAAGGGCCAGGTGCTGGACCGCACCCGGCGCCAGGCCGAGTTCCGCAAGCGCCTGCAGGCGCAGGGCCTCGACCAGGACGCGGGCCGCGGCGGGGAGATCGGCGATGCCGCTTGACCGGCCGATCCGTTCGGCCCGCGCCCGCCTACTCGGCGGCCTGGTCCTGTCCGCGCTGGTGCTGGCCGGCACCGCCGCCTGCAATCGCCTGACCTTCATCAAGCCCAACCTGGAGCGCCGCGGCTCCGACTCGAGCGGCCCCACCTTCGACTTCAAGAACGACCAGCGCGGCTCGAGCGGGCAGGCCGCCGCGACCTCGCGGGTGCTGGCCGCGCAGCGTTACGTGCAGGCCGGCCAGGACGCCAAGGCGCGCGAGGAACTGCGCCAGGCGCTCAAGCTCGACCCGAAGTCGGCCGAGGCCTACAGCGTGATGGCGGTGATGGCCGAACGCGACGGCAAGAGCGCCGAAGCCGGCGGCTACTACCGCAAGGCCGCCGAACTGGCGCCGGAACGCGGCGCGGCGCTCAACAACTACGCGGTGTGGCTGTGCGCCAACCGGCAGCCGGGCCAGGCGCTGGGCTATTTCGACCGCGCCCGCGTCGACCCGTCCTACACCGACCTGGCCGTGCTGCTGGCCAACAGCGGCGCCTGCGCCGACCGCGCCGGCGAGGGCGACCGCGCCGAGCGCGAACTGCGCCAGGCGCTGTCGCTGGAGCCGGAGAACGCCACCGCGCTGAGCGCGATGGCCGCGCGCCAGTTGCGCCTGGGCAAGGCCTTCGAGGCGCGCGCATTTTCTGAACGCCGTCTGGCCGTTGAGCCTATTTCAGCTGAAGCGCTGATGACTGCGTCACAAATCGAAGAAAAACTCGGCGACAGGGCTGCCGCCGCGAGATACGTTCAGCGAATGAGGGCGGAGTTCCCTGACGCGCAGGGCTCCGAATCGGGGGATGGCGGTAAGTGATGATGCAGTCGAACGAATTCGCGCCTGAAGTCGGCGGAAGCTGCGGCGCGCGTCTGAAACAGGCTCGCGAAGCGGCGGGGCTGTCGATCGAAGACGTGGCCGCGAAGCTCAAGATGCCCGCGCGCGCGATCCAATCGCTGGAGCACGACGACTTCGCCCGCATCGGCGCGCCGGTGTTCGTGCGCGGCCAGTTGCGCAGCTACGCGCGCCTGCTCGGGGTCGACCTGGAAGAGCAGTTGGTCGGCAGTCCGATCGCCTCGACCGCGCCGTCGGAGCTGGTCAGCCACACCCACACCCCGCGCTACCGCCGGGTGTTCGAACAGACCACCCGCCGCGCCGTCTACATCGTCATGACCGCGGCGATCGCGGTGCCGATCTGGATCGCCACCCGCCATCCGGCCGGCAACAGCGCGGTGCAGTCGCTGGACATGGCCGCATTGCCGGCCGGCGCCGATGCGGCGCAGTCCGCGCGCCCGGCCAGCGAGCCGCCGCAGCGCACCCCGGTGATCGCCTCGATCGGCCCGAGCCTGCCGCCGGCCGCGCCGGCCGCGTCCGCGCCGCAGGCGCTGACGTTCAAGTTCAGCGGCGACAGCTGGGTGCAGATCGTCGGCAACGACGGCCGCAAGCTCGAGGAAGGCATCCTCGGCGCCGGCCAGGAACGCAGCTACGCGCCTGGCGAAGTCGCCAACGTCCGCCTCGGCAACACCTCGGCGGTGCAGGTGCTCAACGCCGGCCAGCCGGTCGATCTGACGCCGTTCAGCCGCGCGAACGTGGCGCGCTTTACGCTATCCTCTGACGGTTCCCTCGCGCCGGTCTCCGACTGACCCGCGCCGCGGGTCCGCGAACGTTCCGTTCCAGGTTTCCGACCGGCCGCGCTGCGGCCGGTTTTCCCGACCTGATTCCGGCCTGTTTCCTTCATGGCCCGTTCGGCCCGTTTGCCGCGCTGCGCGCGGCGTCGGGCCGTCCAGGCAGCATAACCACGGCGCATCATGGCGATAGACGACCTGCTCGACGAACACGAACAAAGCGAACGCGTGCTGTCCTGGCTGCGCGCCAACGGCGCCGGCCTGATCGGCGGCATCGCCCTGGGCCTGGCCGCGATCGGCGGCTGGAAGTGGTGGGGCAACCACCAGGTCGAGCAGAACGCGCAGGCCTCCGCCCAGTACCAGTCCGCGGTCGATGCGGTCCAGTCCAAGGACAAGGCCGCCGAGGCCAAGGTCAAGGCGCTGCCGGACGGCATGTACCGCACCCTGGCCGCGCTGGAGCTGGCCAAGCAGCAGGTCGAGGCCAACCAGGGCGCCGCCGCCATCGCCACCCTGCGCGGAATCAAGACCGACGACGCCGCGATGGCCGGGATCGTCTCCCAACGCCTGGCGCGTCTGCTGGTCGAGACCAAGCAGCCGGCCGAGGCGCTGAAGCTGCTGGCCCAGTCCACCCAGCCGCTGGCGATCGAGGTGCGCGGCGACGCGCAGCTCGCGCTCGGCAAGCAGGACCTGGCGCGCAAGGAATACACCGACGCGCTGGCCAAGCTCGACGAAGCCTCGCCGCGCCGCCGCCTGCTCGAACTCAAGCTCACCGAAGCCGGCGGTACGCCGGTCAAGCCCGAGGCCAAGTCTTAATGATCCAAGCCCAGAAAAGGTCTCACGGCGGCGCCTTCGTGCGCGTCGCCGCCACCGCCGCGTTGTTCGCGTTCGCCCTGAGCGGATGCTCGACGGTCAAGGGCTGGTTCGGCGGCAAGAAGAAGGACGACGGCAAGCCCAACGAGCCGACCGAACTGGTCGACTTCACCGCCAGCGTCAAGGTCGACAAGATCTGGTCGGTCAACGCCGGCAAGGGCGAGGACTACATCGGCGTGCGCCAGTCTCCGGCGGTGGCCGACGGCCGCGTCTACGCCGCGGCGATCAAGGGCGGCGTGCACGCCTACGACCTGCAGACCGGCAAGGAAGTCTGGCACTTCGTGCCGACCCGCAAGGACAAGAAGGACCGCGAGAAGAAGGACAAGGAAATCCGCCTGTCCGGCGGTCCCGGCGCCGGCGACGGCCTGGTCGTGGTCGGCGGCCTCGATGGCGAAGTGATCGCCCTCGACGCGGCCACCGGCACACAGAAGTGGACCGCCAGCGTTCCCAACGAAGTGATCGCCGCGCCGACCATCGGCCTGGGCATGGTGTTCGTGCGCTCCAACGACGGCCGCGTCACCGCCTTCGACGCCGCCAACGGCGAGCGCCGCTGGTTCTGGAACCGCGACGTGCCGATCCTGTCGCTGCGCGGCAACAGCTCGCCGACGCTGGGTCCGGGCTATGTGTTCGTCGGCAACGACGACGGCACCGTCAGCGCGCTCGCCGCCAGCGACGGCCGTTCCACCTGGGACGTCCCGGTGGGGCAGCCCGACGGCCGCAGCGAGCTCGACCGCATGGCCGACATCGACGGCGCCCCGGTGCTGGAAGGCTCGGTGCTGTACGCGACCAGCTTCAAGAAGCAGACCGTGGCGATCGACGCGCCGAGCGGCCGGCCGATGTGGGTCAGCGAGCACGGCGGCGCCGGCCGCCTGGGCGTGGCCAGCGACAAGCTGATCGTCGCCGACCCGGCCGGCACCGTGTTCGGCCTGGACAAGACCAGCGGCGCCGCGCTGTGGTCGCAGCCCTCGCTGGCGCGCCGCGACCTGACCGGCGCGGCGGTGCAGGGCGATTACGCCGTGGTCGGCGACTTCGACGGCTACGTGCACTGGATGAAGCTGTCGACCGGCGAGTTCGCCGCCCGCGCCCGCGCCGGCCGCAAGCCGCTCAAGGCCGCCCCGGTGGTGGTCGACGGCATCGCGATCGTGCAGAGCATCAAGGGCGAGCTGACCGCGTTCAAGCTGCAGTAAGCGCAGGGAACCGGGAACGAGGGCAGGGGAAAGGCGGCGACGCCGCGCCCCCGACGCCTCTCCCGGCGTCCTGAAGCATCGCGGCCCGGGCGGCGTTGAGCCGTTCCGGGCCGTTCGTTTGCGGCGCGGCGGCCGGTTCGCCGGCCGTGCCGGCGCCGCCGGCGAAGCGGGCGCGAAGGCAGCTTCGCGCCCGCTCTGGCACTATGGCGGCGTTTGCGCCCGTGGCCCGCCGGCCCGTACGCGGCGCGCCGCCCGCGTCGCCCGTTTCCCATTCCCCTCATTCCCGGTTCCAAAACCATCATGCTTCCGCTAGTCGCCCTCGTTGGCCGCCCCAACGTCGGGAAATCCACCCTGTTCAACGCGCTCACGCGCAGCCGCGACGCGCTCGTCCACGACGAGCCGGGCGTCACCCGCGATCGCCACTACGGCGTGTGCCGGCCCGAGGGCCAGCGCGCGTTCGCGGTGGTCGACACCGGCGGCATCGCCGGCGAGGAGCAGGGCCTGGCCGGCGCCACCGCGCGCCAGGCGCGCGCCGCGGCCGAGGAGGCCGACCTGGTGCTGTTCGTGGTCGACGGCCGCGAAGGCGCCTCGGCCCTGGACGACGAGATCCTGGCTTGGCTGCGCAAGACCGCGCGGCCGACCCTGCTGGTGGTCAACAAGACCGACGGCCTCGACGCGCGCGAGGCGATCAACGACTTCGCCCGCTACGGCATCCGCGACGCCGTCGCGATCTCCTCGGCGCACCGCCAGGGCCTGGACGAACTGCTGGCCGAGGTGATGGCGCGCGTGCCCGAGGAGGGCGCGACGACCGAACTGGACAACGACCCCAACCGCATCCGCGTGGCCTTCATCGGCCGCCCGAACGTGGGCAAGTCGACCCTGGTCAACCGCCTGCTCGGCGAGGAGCGGATGATCGCCTCCGAAGTGCCGGGCACCACCCGCGATTCGGTCGCGGTCGACATGGAGCGCGACGGCCGCCTGTACCGGCTGGTCGATACCGCCGGCGTGCGGCGCAAGTCCAAGGTCGAGGAAGCGGTCGAGAAGTTCTCGATCATCAAGACCCTGCAGGCGATCGAGCAGTGCCAGGTCGCGGTGGTCATGCTCGACTGCACCGAGGGCGTGACCGACCAGGACGCCAGCGTGCTGGGCTACGCGCTCGACGCCGGCCGCGCGCTGGTGGTCGCGGTCAACAAGTGGGACGGGCAGACCGAGTACCAGCGCCAGCAGACCGAGAACCTGCTCAAGCGCAAGCTCGCCTTCGTCGAGTGGGCCGAGCCGGTGCGCATCAGCGCCAAGCACGGCTCGGGCCTGAAGGAACTGTTCGCGGCGATCCACCGCGCGCACGCCTCGGCCACCACCGAGATCGGCACCAGCGAGGTCACCAAGGCGATGGAAATCGCCTACGAGACCAACCCGCCGCCGGTGGTGCGCGGGCACGTCGCCAAGCTGCGCTTCGCCCATCCGGCCGGGATCAACCCGCCGACCTTCGTCGTCCACGGCACCCGCCTGCGCACCCTCAGCGACAGCTACAAGCGCTACCTGGAGAACTTCTTCCGCAAGCGCTTCAAGCTGGTCGGCACGCCGGTGCGGTTCGTGTTCAAGGAAGGCAGCAACCCGTACGAAGGCAAGAAGAACGTGCTGACCGAGCGGCAGGTGGCGAAGAAGAAGCGCTTGATACGGCATGTGAAGCGCGGGAAGTAAGCGCGGCGGTTGGTTCGGCTCGCTTCGCCGACGACGGCGAAGTCAAGATGGATTCCGGTTTTCGCCGGAATGACGGATTGGAGGTTGCGCCTCCACTTCCCGTCATTCCGGCGAAAGCCGGAATCCATTTTGACTTTGCGTTCCCATCAACGTCCCGGCGCCGGACGGCACCGCCGACGCCAGCGCCGATGCCGCCGAGCGCGCACAATGGCGCCTCCCCCAGTTCCGCCGCGCACCGCATGCCCATCGCTCCCGCCGATCTGACCCTCGGCCTGCTCGCCGGCGGCCGCGCCACCCGGCTGGGCGGGCGCGACAAGGCCTGGCTGCGGCGCGACGGCGAATTCCAGGTGCTGCGCCTGGCGCAAGCGTTCGCGCCGCGCGCCGGGCAAACCCTGGTCAGCGCCAATCGCGACTTGCCGCGCTACGCCCAACACGGCCTGCGCGCCGTCGCCGACCGCAGCCCCGATCTCGGCCCGCTCGGCGGCCTGGACGCGCTGGCCGCGGCGGCCGCGACGCCGTGGCTGCTGACGGTGCCGGTCGACGCGCTCCAGGCCGGGCCCTGGCTGCTGGACGCGCTCGCCGCCGTCCAGGCCGGGCAGGGCGCCTACGCGGTCGACGACGACGGCGTGCAGCCGTTGTTCGCGCTGTGGCCGCTGGCGCCGCTGCGCGCCGCGCTGGCGCCGGCGCTGGCCGAACGGCGGCTGGCGGTGCGCGCGTTGCAAGCCGGGATCGGCATGGCCGCGGCACCGCTCGCTGGCCTACGCTTGGGCAACCTCAACACGCCCGCCGATCTGGCCGCGGCCGGCATCCTCGCCGACCCGCCGGCGTGATCGTCCGTCCCGCCCGACGCCGGCCCGCCGGCGCGGTCGTCCGTCCCGCGCGGTGCCGGCCGGTTTCCGTCCCGGCTTCGCCGCGCACCGCACCCAAGAGCCCGCCATGACCGATTTCCCCACCGGCCTGCTGTTCGACGAGGCCATGGCCCTGACCGCCGAGGTCGCCGCCGCGCACCGCCTCGAGATCGAGCACCCGGCGCTGTCGCGCTGCCACGGCCGCGTGCTCGCCCAGGACGTGGTCGCGCCGCTGTCGTTGCCGCCGTTCGACAACAGCGCGATGGACGGCTTCGCCCTGCGCCATGCCGACCTGCACGGCGATCAGACCGCGTTGCGCCTGGTCGGCGAGCAGTTCGCGGGCGTCGCGCTGGAGCTGGCGCTGGGCGCCGGCGAGTGCGCGCGCATCACCACCGGCGCGCCGCTGCCCGTCGGCGCCGACACGGTCGCGATCAAGGAGAACGTGCGCGTCGACGGCGCGCAGGTGTGGGTGCCGCCGGCCAAGCGCGGCCACCACGTGCGCTACGCCGGCGAGGACGTGAGCGCCGGCGAGACCGTGCTGCGCGCCGGGCAGGCGCTGACGCCGGCGCGGGTGTCGCTGGCCGCCTCGCTGGGCCTGTCCTCGCTGCCGGTACGGCGCAAGCCGACGGTGGCGGTGTTCACCAGCGGCGACGAACTGGTCGAGCCGGGCATGCCGCTGCAGCGCGGGCAGATCTACGACAGCAACCGCGAACTGCTGATGGGCCTGCTGCGCGCCGACGGCCTGGAGCCGACCGCGTGGCCGCGCCTGCCCGACGATCCCCGGCAGGTCGAGATCGCGTTGCGCGACGCCGCCTGCGCCTTCGATCTGGTGTTCACCTGCGGCGCGGTGTCGGCCGGCGAGAAGGACCATATCCCGGCGGTGCTGGCGCAGTTCGGCCGCATCCATTTTTGGAAGGTGAAGATGCGCCCGGGCATGCCGCTGCTGCTGGCGAGCATGGACCAGGCGCGGTTCCTCGGCCTGCCGGGCAATCCGGTGTCGGTGTTGGCGACCTACCTGAGTTTCGGCCGCGCGGCGATCGACGGCCTGCAAGGGCGCGTGGAGCCGCGGCCGACGCTGCGCGCGCGGGTGGTCGGCGGGATCGAGAAGAGCCATCCGCGCCGCGAGTTCGTGCGCGCGCGGCTGCGCAGCGACGAGGACGGGGTGTTGTGGGTCGATCCGAACCCGGCCACCGCCTCGCACCGGCTGCGCGCGGCGGCGGATTCGAATGCTTTGATGGTGGTGCCGGAGGGGCCGCAGCAGTTGGCGGAGGGGGCGGTGGTGGAGGTTTGGCCTTACGCGTTGGGGTGAGGGCCACCCGCCAACCCCCGCAACACTGCATCCCCGTCCACGTCCGCCGTGCCGGCCGCGAAAGCGGATAATCCCCGCATGAGCATCGAACAGATTTCCCCCGCGCAGGCGCGCGCCCGCCAGCAGGCCGGCGCGGTCCTGATCGACGTGCGCGAGGCGCACGAGCGCGCGACCGGGCAGGCCGAACATGCGCTCGGCGTGGCCAAGGACGCGCTCGAAGCCGATCCCGCCGCCACCGTCGCCGACCGCGACGCGCCGATCCTGCTGATCTGCCAGAGCGGCGCGCGTTCGCTGCGCGCCGCGCAAACCTTGATAGAGGCCGGCTACACCCACGTGGCCTCGGTCGACGGCGGCACCGCGCGCTGGATCGCCGAGGGCCTGCCGCTGGCGCAGTTGCGCCAGTCCGCCGACGAGCTCGATTTCTACGACCGCTATTCGCGCCACCTGCGCCTGCCCGAGGTCGGCGAAGCCGGCCAGCGCAAGCTGCAGGCCGCGCGCGTGGCGATGGTCGGCGCCGGCGGGCTGGGTTCGCCGGCGGCGTTCTACCTGGCCGCGGCCGGCATCGGCACGCTGGTGCTGGCCGACGACGACGTGGTCGACCGCAGCAACCTGCAGCGGCAGATCCTGCACACCGAAGCGCGCATCGGCATGTCCAAGGTCGAGTCGGCGAAGATCGCGCTGCAGGCGCTCAATCCGCGGCTGCGGGTGGAGACCTTCGCCGAGCGCATCGCCTCCGGCAACGTCGAGCGATTGATCGGCGCGGCCGACGTGGTGTTCGACGGCGCCGACAACTTCCCGGTGCGCTACCTGCTCAACGATGCCTGCGTGAAGCTGGCCAAGCCGCTGGTGTACGGCGCGATCCACCGTTTCGAAGGGCAGGTCAGCGTGTTCGACGCCGGCCGCCATCGCGGCCAGTGCCCGTGCTACCGCTGCCTGTTCCCCGAGCCGCCGCCGCCGGAAGCCGCGCCCAACTGCGCCGAGGCCGGCGTGCTCGGCGTGCTGCCGGGCGTGATCGGGCTGGTGCAGGCGACCGAAGTGGTCAAGCTGATCCTCGGCCTGGGCGAATCGCTGGCCGGGCGGCTGCTGCATTTCGATGCGCTGGGCATGCGCTTTCGCCAGACCCGGTTGCGGCCGGACCCGGAGTGTCCGGTGTGCGCGGCGGGCCGCGCGTTTCCGGGCTATATCGATTACCAGGCGTTCTGCGCCGCGCCGTGAGCGCGGCCCGCGGCCAGGAGGCGGAACCATGCGAACGCACTCCATAAGCACCGGCCGGTCCGCGCTCGCCGCGCTCGCGCTGCTGGCGGCGGTCCTGCCGGCGGCGGCGCAATCGCAGGCGGCGCCCGGCTTCGACCCTATCGCCGACCTCAGCGCGCAGCGCCTGTTGCTGGCCGACGAAGTGGCGGCGAGCAAGCGCGCCTCGGGCAAGCCGGTCGAGGACGCGCAGCGAGAGGGCGAGCAACTGGCGCGGGTGCGCGAACAAGCGGCGGCGCGTGCGTTGCCGCCCGAACCGTCGGCGGCGTTCTTCCGCGCGCAGATGGAAGCCAACAAGCTGGTGCAGTACCGGCTGCTGGCCGAGCCGGCGCGCGCCGGCCCGGCGGTCGACCTGGCGCCGGTGCGGACGAAGCTGGACGCGATCAACGCGCAGTTGCTGGACGCGCTGCCGGCCGCGCTGGCGCAGGCGCGCGGGCAGGATTGCGAGCGGCGCGCGTACGCCGCGCGCAAGCGTGCGGCGAAACGGTATCGGCTGGACGAACTGCATCGCACCGCGCTGGCGCGTGCGTTCGGGGATTTGTGCCGGTTGCCTTGAGGCCGGGGCGGGCAACGGCAACGGCGTAATGGATTCGGGCTTGCGCCGCAATGGCGGCGAAAGCGCGCTGCGCCGTCGCGGCTTGCGCGCGCGGATGGCCCTGCGCGCGGCTTACGGCGCCGACGATCCGGCGCCGTGGTCGTGCGGTGGCCGCCGCGGCTGCGCTCAATCCGCCGCGATCGCCTCGATCTCCACCATCCAGCCTTCCTCGTACAGGTCGGCGATGATCACCGTCAGCGCCGGCGTGTGCTCGCCGAGGACTTCGCGGCGGATCTCGTAGTTGCGCTCGCGCAGGCGCCGCTCGCTGAGGAAGGTGGTGACCTTGACCAAGTTGCCGAAGTCCATCCCGGCCTGCTTGAGCTGCTGCTCGACGTTGGCCCAGGCGCGCCGGCACTGGCCTTCGAAGTCCTTGGGCAGGATGCACTTCTCGCATTGCGGCAGCTGGCCGCTGATGAACAACAATCGTCGGAAGCCGCTGATCTCGTGCGCTTGCGCGTACGACACGTCGTTGGGTTGGATCGCCCTGCGTTGCATCTGCATTTGCATTTTGCGTCCTCCAAGTGAGGCGCGAGCGGCTGCGGGCGCACATCGCGGGCCAGACCTCGCCCGCGCCCGTCGGATCCCGCGCTAGTCGATGAACTCCCTCAAGGCCTGGCCGTACTCCGGATAGGTGCCGATGTTGTGGTGGTCCGCGCCCTTGAGCTGCACCACTTCCACGCCTTGCGGGCGGGTCTGCAGCGAGTGCACGAGGCGGGTGGTGTTGGGCGGCGGGATCACGTCGTCGTCGCTCGCGCGCACCACCAGGATCGGGCCGAAGTAGCCGCGCAGGTTGGCGATCGAGTCGTAGCGGTCGCGCACCAGCCAGCGCGTGGGCAGCCAGCGGTAGTGCGCCTGGGCGGTGTCGCCGAGGCTGTCGAACGGGGTCACCAGGGCCAGCCGTTCGACCGGGCGCTTGCCGGCGACGAAGCTGGCCACGCCGCTGCCGAGGCTGCGGCCGATCACCGAGACCGGCTGGCGCGGATGCTCGCGCGCGACCTGGTCGAAGATCGCCAGCGCGTCGGCGAACAGCTCCGGTTCCGCCGGCGCGCCGTCGCTGGCGCCGAAGCCGCGGTAGGACAGCAGGTAGATGGTGCGGTCGGGAAACCACTGGGCGAGGGTCTCGCGCATGTTCTCGATGCGCTCGGCGTTGCCGCCGAAGTAGATCAGCGCCTTCTCGCGCCCGGCGTTGAGGCGCCAGCCGCGCAGCACCGCATCGCCGCGCTCGACCGTGTAGTCGGTCATGTCGGCGCCCAGGCGGGTGTTCTGCGGGAAATACATCAGGTCGCGTTGCTTGAAGTACATCCAGCCGCAAATGCTGACGTAGCCGGCGGCGGCGACGCCGGCGATCGCGGCCAAGGATTGGAACAGGCGTGGGTTGCGTGCCATCGATGCGTGGGCCCTGGAATGCGGTGCGGGAAAGCGCCGGGCGGCCGCAGGCGGCCGTGGGGCGCATGGTGCGTGTTGCGACGATACCCCGCGGGCACGCGCGCCGCCAGCGGCGCGAGGCGGCGCGCGCGCGCTCACGTGACTTGCACGGAAGATCGCTAGGCTGGCGCAGGCGGGCCGGCCGCACACGCGCCGTCCTCCTGTACGACCTTCCCGCATGACAACCTTGGCGTTTCGCGCCCCCGCGCGGACGCTGCGATGGACCGGAGATCGCCGCATGCCCCGCAGTCTCGTTATGGTTTTGCCCATCCTGGCCGCTGTGTCGGCGCTGCTTGCGCCGTGGAGCGCGGCCCGCGCCGCCGACGCCTGTCCGTCGCTGCGCAACCAGGGCGGCGCGGCCCAGGCCGCGACCCGCGTCGCGGCCGCGGCGTGCAGCGAGAACCTGCTGTGGTACCGGCCCTTCATCGACCTGCAGGGCCGCTTGGCCAGCGCCTCGGTGAGCGAGTCGGAGAACGCGCGCCTGGCCGACGGCGCCACCGAGACCTGGCGGCGCACCGCCGGCTACTGGCGCGAGACCGGCCTGCTCCAGCGCATGAGCGGCTTCGCCGGCGCCGACCAGTGCTTCGATCCGTTCGGCAGCGGCTATTCGACCCAGGCCTGCCGCGCGTTCCTGGTCGACAATCCGTGGTCGGCCGCGTTCGTGTCCTACGTGATGATGAAGGCTGCGGTGCCGGGCTTCCGTCCTTCGGCCAGCCACTACGACTACGTGCGCGAGGCCTATCGCAATCCCGACCAGAGCCCGTTCCTGTACCTGGACCCGGCCAGCGCCGCGGCGGCGCCGGGCGACCTGCTGTGCGCGGTGCGTTCGAGCACGCGCGTGTACGGTTACCAGGGGTTGATGGCGGCGCTCGACAGCGGCAACGGTTCGCTGGCGATGCATTGCGACGTGGTCGTCGCGGTCAATCCGGACAACGACGGCAAGGCCTATCTGATCGGCGGCAACGTCCAGCAGGGCGCGACGATGCGGATGATGGCGGTCAACCGCAGCGGCCAGTTCTGGCCGCTGCCGCTGCGCAGCGAGACCCAGGTGGAGTGCTCGCCCGACACCGCCACGGCCTGCGACATGAACAAGCTCGACTGGGCGGCGCTGCTCAAGCTCAAGCCCGATGCGAGCCTGGCCACGCTGGCGCCGCCGCAGCCGCTGTTCGCGCCGCAGCAGGCGCCGTCGCAGCAGCCGTCGGGGTGCTGCATCAACTGCGTGGTGGGGTCGGGAATCCCGCGTTGCCCGAATCCGAATGCGCCGTCGCTGCAGCCGCAGGGGCAGGCGCCGGTGCAGGACTGAGCGCGGCGACGCGTCCCGGTAGGAGCGGCGCGAGCCGCGACGGCGGCAACGGCTGAGCCGGCGCGGGCCGGATGTCTTGAGGACGTGTCCGGTTTGTTTGGCGGCGGGCGCTTCGTGCTTGCGTGGATTTTTTGATTGTCGCGGTCGCGGCTTGCGCCGCTCCTACAGGGGCGGTCGTTGCAGCGTCGTTGCTGTGTCGCTTCCCTCCAATCCGTCATTCCGGCTTTCGCCGGAATGACGGGGTCGGGAGGTGGTGCGCAGGAACCGCGCTGGAGCCGCAATCGCGCGTAAGCGCCCTCAGCCGTGCCGCTTTTGCGCCGCCTCGAACGCGGCCAGCTGCGCCGGCGTCGCCTCTTGCTGGTACTGCGCCTTCCACTGCGCGAACGGCATCCCGTAGATCGCCTCGCGCGCCTGGTCCTTGCTCAGATCGACCCCGCGCTCGCCAGCGGCGTCGCGGTACCAGTCGGCCAGGCAGTTGCGGCAGAAGCCGGCCAGGATCATCAGGTCGATGTTCTGCACGTCGCGGCGCTCGTGCATCAGATGGGCGAGCAGGCGGCGGAAGGCGGCGGCCTGCAGGGCTTCGGTGGCGGCGTCCGGGACGGCGGTCGGGTCGGTCGGGTTCATGGCGGGGCTCCGGGCGGGGCAGGGGCGAGGGCGGGCCGATGCGGCCGCGGCGCGCGGCGGCCGGCCTGCGCGCCGCGTCGGCGAAATGCGCGCGCCGGCGAAATTCGGCCGGCCGGATCGGCGATAATGCGCGGCCCGACTCTACCGCAGCCGAGCCCGCATGACGCCTCCTTCGCACCCGGCCCGCATCCTCGACGGCAAGCGCATCGCCGAGGAACTGCTCGACAACCTCAAGGCCCAGGTCGACCAGCGCGTCGCCCGCGGCCTGTCGCGGCCGGGGCTGGCGGTGGTGTTGGTCGGCAGCGATCCGGCCTCCTCGGTCTACGTGCGCAACAAGCGCCGCGCCGCGCAGAAGGTCGGCATCCGCGCGATCGACTACGACCTGCCGGCCGATCCCGGCGACGAGGCCTTGCTGGCCTTGATCGACAAGCTCAACGCCGATCCCGAGGTGCACGGCATCCTGGTCCAGCTGCCGCTGCCCGACCGCCGCGACGCCACCGCGCTGATCCATCGCATCGACCCGCGCAAGGACGTCGACGGCTTCCACCCGGAAAACGTCGGCCACCTGGTGCTGCGCCAGTTCGGCCTGCGCCCGTGCACGCCGCGCGGCATCACCACCTTGCTCGGCTATACCGACCGCCCGGTGCGCGGGCAGAGCGCGACCATCGTCGGCGTCAGCAACCACGTCGGCCGGCCGATGGCGCTGGAGCTGATGATCGCCGGCTGCACCGTCACCAGTTGCCACAAATTCACCCCGCAGGCGGTGCTGGAGCAGTCGGTGCGCAACGCCGACATCCTGGTGGTCGCGGTCGGCCGGCCGCGGCTGATTCCGGGCGAATGGGTCAAGCCGGGCGCGGTGGTGATCGACGTGGGCATCAACCGCCTCGACGACGGCCGCCTGGTCGGCGACGTCGGCTTCGACGCCGCGGCGCAGCGCGCCAGCTGGATCACGCCGGTGCCGGGCGGGGTCGGGCCGATGACGGTCGCCACCCTGATGCAGAACACGCTGGAAGCGGCCGAGGCCGCGGACAAGGCGGCCGGGCGGGGCTGAAGGCGCCAGTGAGGCATGTCGAGGATCTTCCCGCCGTCATTCCCGCGAACGCGGGAATCCAGGGCGTTTCGGGCGAGAACGCTGGAAGTCGGGCCTGAGCGGCCTGCGGCAAACGGCCGGCTGAAGTCCCTGGATCCCCGCTTTCGCGGGGATGACGCTCGTGCAGGGGGCGGACGCCTGTCGTCCGTGTCCTGAAAGGCCCGCCTGAGCCCGAACCAGCCAAGCCGCCAGCGGCCGCTCCGCCAGCCTTAACGGCCCCCGCGCGACCCATCCGCGGAACGTCGCTTTCCGCCTGCGCGGCGAGCGGAGCGGGGCGGTTTCGGGTTAGAATGGCGCGCTTCATCCTCCCGGGCCCGCCTATGCTGCGCATCCAGGCTGAAGCGCTGACTTACGACGATGTGTCTCTCGTCCCCGCGCATTCGATCGTCCTGCCTAAGGACGTAAACCTCTCCACCCGCCTGACCCGCGACCTGACGATCCGCCTGCCGATCCTGTCGGCGGCCATGGATACCGTCAGCGAGGCCCGCCTGGCCATTGCCCTGGCCCAGCTCGGCGGCATCAGCATCGTCCACAAGAACATGAGCCTGGAGGCGCAGGCCGCGCAGGTCGCCCAGGTCAAGAAGTTCGAGGCCGGCGTGATCAAGGAGCCGTTCACCGTCGGCCCCGAGACCACCATCGGCGAAGTGCTCAAGCTGACCCGCGCGCGCAACATCTCCGGCGTGCCGGTGGTCGACGGCGGCCAGCTGGTCGGCATCGTCACCAGCCGCGACATGCGCTTCGAGAAGAAGCTCGACGATCCGGTCCGCCACATCATGACCAAGCGCGAGCGCCTGATCACCGTGCGCGAAGGCGCCAACGACGAGGAAGTGCTGCAGCTGCTGCACAGGCACCGCATCGAGAAGGTCCTGGTGGTCAACGACGGCTTCGAGCTGCGCGGGCTGATCACGGTCAAGGACATCCAGAAGAAGACCGACAACCCCAACGCCGCCAAGGACAGCGCCGAGCGCTTGCTGGTCGGCGCCGCGGTCGGCGTCGGCGGCGACACCGAAGCGCGCGTGGAAGCCCTCGCCGCGGCCGGCGTGGACGTGATCGTGGTCGATACCGCGCACGGCCATTCGCAGGGCGTGCTCGATCGCGTGCAGTGGGTCAAGAAGCGCTTCCCGCAGCTGCAGGTCATCGGCGGCAACATCGTCACCGGCGACGCCGCGCTGGCGTTGATGGACCACGGCGCCGACGCGGTCAAGGTCGGCGTCGGCCCGGGTTCGATCTGCACCACCCGCGTGGTCGCCGGCGTCGGCGTGCCGCAGATCACCGCCGTGGCGATGGTCGCCGAGGCGCTGCAGGACCGCATCCCGCTGATCGCCGACGGCGGCATCCGCTATTCCGGCGACATCGGCAAGGCGCTGGTCGCCGGCGCGTCGACGGTGATGGTCGGCGGCCTGTTCGCCGGCACCGAGGAAGCGCCGGGCGAGGTCGAACTGTTCCAGGGCCGCAGCTACAAGAGCTACCGCGGCATGGGCAGCATCGGCGCGATGGAACTGGGCTCGAAGGACCGCTATTTCCAGGACGCCTCCGATGCCGACAAGCTGGTCCCCGAAGGCATCGAGGGCCGCGTGCCGTACCGCGGCCCGTTGCGCGGCGTGGTCCACCAGCTCGCCGGCGGCCTGCGCGCCACCATGGGCTACGTGGGCTGCGCGACCATCGAGGAAATGCGCAAGAAGCCGAGCTTCGTGCGCATCACCAACGCCGGTTCGCGCGAGAGCCACGTGCACGACGTGCAGATCACCAAGGAACCGCCGAACTATCGGGCGGGCTGAGGCCGGCGACCAGCGAAGAGGAGCGAGGAACCCGTGTCCCGCTCCTCTTCGGCTATTGCGGCCCCGTTCTTGCGTTACCCGGTTTCCCCCTCCTCTTCATTCGTTGCTGGTTCCATGACCGACATCCATAGCGACAAAATCCTGATCCTCGATTTCGGCGCGCAGTACACCCAACTGATCGCCCGCCGCATCCGCGAGCTCGGCGTCTACTGCGAGATCTGGGCCTGGGACCACGATCCGGCGGAGATCGAGGCCTACGGCGCCAAGGGCATCATCCTGTCCGGCGGTCCGGAATCGACCACCGAAGACGGCTCGCCGCGCGCGCCGCAGCAGGTGTTCGACGCGGGCCTGCCGCTGCTGGGCATCTGCTACGGCATGCAGACCATGGCCAAGCAGCTCGGCGGCGACACCGAGGCCGCCGGCCAGCGCGAGTTCGGCCACGCCGAGGTGCAACTGGTCGCGCAGGACCACCTGTTCGACGGGCTCAAGGACCACCCGGGTTCGCCGCCGCGCCTGGACGTGTGGATGAGCCACGGCGACCACGTGTCGAAGGCGCCGGAAGGCTTCGTGGTCACCGCCAAGACCGATCGCGTGCCGATCGCCGCGTTCGCCGACGACGCGCGCCGCTGGTACGGCGTGCAGTTCCACCCCGAAGTGACCCACACCAAGCAGGGCCAGACCCTGCTGCGCCGCTTCGTGGTCGACATCTGCGGCTGCCAGACGCTGTGGACCGCGGCCAACATCATCGACGACCAGATCGCGCGCGTGCGCGAGCAGGTCGGCAGCGACGAGGTCATCCTCGGCCTGTCCGGCGGGGTGGATTCCTCGGTGGTGGCCGCGCTGCTGCACAAGGCCATCGGCGAGCAGCTGACCTGCGTGTTCGTCGACACCGGCCTGCTGCGCTACAACGAAGGCGACCAGGTGATGGCGATGTTCGCCGAGCACATGGGCGTCAAGGTCGTGCGCGTCAACGCCGCCGACCGCTACTTCGAAAAGCTCGAAGGCGTCGCCGACCCGGAAGCCAAGCGCAAGATCATCGGCAACCTGTTCGTCGAGATCTTCGACGAGGAGTCGAACAAGCTGGCCAACGCCAAGTGGCTGGCGCAGGGCACGATCTATCCGGACGTGATCGAGTCGGCCGGCAGCAAGACCGGCAAGGCCCACGTCATCAAGAGCCACCACAACGTCGGCGGCCTGCCCGAGCACATGAAGCTCGGCCTGGTCGAGCCGCTGCGCGAGCTGTTCAAGGACGAAGTGCGGCGCCTGGGCGTCGAACTCGGCCTGCCGCGCGAGATGGTCTACCGCCACCCGTTCCCGGGCCCGGGCCTGGGCGTGCGCATCCTCGGCGAGGTCAAGCGCGACTACGCCGACCTGCTGGCCCGCGCCGACCACATCTTCATCGACGAACTGCGCAAGGCCGGCCTGTACGACAAGACCAGCCAGGCCTTCGCGGTGTTCCTGCCGGTCAAGTCGGTCGGCGTGGTCGGCGACGCGCGCGCCTACGAGTGGGTGATCGCGCTGCGCGCGGTGGAGACCATCGACTTCATGACCGCGCACTGGGCGCACCTGCCGTACGACTTCCTCGGCACGGTGTCGAACCGGATCATCAACGAGCTGTCGGGCGTGTCGCGGGTGGTGTACGACATCAGCGGCAAGCCGCCGGCGACGATCGAGTGGGAATGACGCTGGCGCGTCGATGAACCCCTGACGCCGGCCCGCGTTTCGCGGGCCGGCGTCGTTTCGGGCGCCCCAGGCCGGCCGCCGCGCAGTGGACGCGCGCGCGGACCTGACCTAGCCTTGGGGCGTCCTCGTCCAGCCTCCGCGGCCGTCCATGTCCCTGGGAATCCAGCTTCGCCAAGCGCGGCAGAAAGCGCAGCTCTCGCTGCGCGATCTCAGCGCGCGGGCGGGGATCTCCATCGCCAAGCTGTCCAAGGTCGAGAACGGATTGGCGACCCTGCGCCATCCCGAGCTGATCGTGCTGGCCGAGGCGTTGGCGGTGCCGGCCACGACCTTGCTCAGTCCGCCCACGGACCCGGCCGGCACCGGCGCGCGGCGCGCGGTGACCCGCGCCGACGGCGGGCGCAAGTTCGAACACAGCCACCGCACCTACGAAATGCTGTGCGGCGAACTCAGTGGGCAATCCAACCTGTTCTGGCGGGTCACGGTGCGCGACAAGCCGCCGGGCGGCGCGGACGCGTTCGTATCGCACCCCGGTGAGGAATTCGTGCACGTGCTCAAGGGCAAGGTCGCGCTGCACACCGAGGCCTACGAACCGCTGGTGCTGGCCGCCGGCGACAGCGTGCTGTTCGACGCGCAGACCCGCCACGCCTATTTCGCGGTGACCCGCGAGGCGGTGCTGCTGATGTCCAACACCGTCGGCGCGGAAGGCGCGCGCGTGCAGAATCCGGCCACGAGCGCGGCGCTGCGGCCCAAGCGCAAGCGCTGAGGCGGGCGCAACGGCGCCGCTGCTCCGTGCGTTCGTACGGCCGCGCGCGCGCAAGGCCGGCATCCCAAGGCGTCAGCCTCGTTGCGCGGCAGCGGCGGTTGCGCCCGACCCGTCGCCCAGGATCAGCTCGGCCGCCTTCTCGCCGATCATGATCGCCGCGGCGTTGGTGTTGGCGCTCACCAGGGTCGGCATGATCGAGGCGTCGGCCACGCGCAGGCCGCGCACGCCGCGCACGCGCAGGTCCGGCGCGACCACCGCGGCCGCGTCGCTACCCATGCGGCAGCTGCCGGCCGGGTGGCTGAAGCGCATCGCGTGCGCGCGCAGGAACGCATCCCACTGTGCGTCGCTGCGCACGTCCGCGCCGGGCCGCAGTTCGTTCTCGACGAAGGCGCCCAGCGCCGAGGTGGCGTACAGCCGCCGCGCCAGCTTCGCGCCTTCGCGCAGCAGCTCGCGGTCGTGCGGGTCGGCCAGCATTTCCAGGCGGATTTCCGGCAGCGCGGCCGGATCGGCCGAGCGCAGCCGCACGCTGCCGCGCGCGCGCGGGCGGCAGACGTTGACCGCGATCACCACCGCCGGCATCGGCAGCAGGGTCGGGCCGTCGCCGGCGGTGTTGTAGCCGATCGGGGTGAACACCAGCTGCAGGTCGGGGCGTTCGAGCGCGGGCGAGCTCTTGGCGAACGCGACCGCGTGGCCGATCGGCGTAGTGCCGGGGCCGCGCCCGCGCAGCAGGAAATCCAGGCCGTGGCGGACCACCGCCCAGGGGCCGGTCTCGACGTTGTAGGTCGGCACGTTGACCTCGGCGACGATCAGCGCGCCGGGGTGTTCCTGCAGGTTCGCGCCGACGCCGGGGCTGTCGTGGACGACGGCGATGCCGTGGCGCGCCAGCTCCTGCGCCGGGCCGATGCCGGACAGCATCAGCAGCTTCGGCGAGGCCAGCGCGCCGGCGCACAGGATCGTCTCGCGCTGCGCGTGCGCGACCAGGCGCTCGCCGCGATGGCGATAGGCCACGCCCTGCGCGGCGCCGTCGGCGATCAGCACGCGTTCGACCAGCGCGCCGGTGACCACGCTGAGATTGCGCCGCCGCCGCGCCGGCCACAGGAACGCGCGCGCGGCGCTGTGGCGCCAGCCGCGGCGCTGGGTCGCCTGCAGGCGGCCGGCGCCGTACGAATCGCCGCCGTTGAGGTCTTCGTTGCGCGGCAGGCCCAGTTCTTCGGCCGCGTCGAGGAAGGCGCCGGCGAGCGGATGCGGGCTGCGCACGTCGGCCACGCTCAACAACCCGTCGCCGCCGCGGCCCGGTCCGGCGCCGCGCGAGTTGCGCTCGCTGCGCACGAAGCACGGCAGCACCTCGTCGAAGCTCCAGCCCGGATTGCCGGCGCGCGCCCAGTCGTCGTAGTCCTCGCGCGAACCGCGCAGATAGATCATCCCGTTCACCGAACTGCTGCCGCCGAGCACCTTGCCGGCCGGCCAGTCCTCGCTGCGGCCGTCGCGGCTGGGGTCGGGCTCGGTGCGGTAGGGCCAGACCACCTTGCGGCTGGACAGCGCCATTTCCTCTCCGGCCGGTACATGGAGATAGGGATAGAGGTCGGCGGGCCCGGCTTCCAGCAGCAGCACCCGCACCTGCGGGTCGCTGGACAGGCGGTGGGCGAGGACGCTGCCCGCCGAGCCGGCGCCGACGACGATGTAGTCCCACGCGGACGAGGTTCTTTTCATGGATGAGCGCTGCCGGTTCGGTCTGCCGTCCGTCGGCTGGGCCGGGGCGGGCGGCGGAGAGGGGTTTGACACGCGGATCGGGATGAGCGAAAACTATCACGCACCGTTTCCATATGGAAACATTGTTAGTTAAAAGGAAACGATCCCGAAATGTCCGGACCGAGCCTGAGTTCGATCGCCACCGTCGAGGACGTCGTGCGCCTGATCCACGCGCGCAAGCCCGACCACGTCAACGTCGGCTTCGCCGACATGCCGGGCCAGCTGCGGGTCAAGTACGTGTCCACCGAGCGTTTCCTCGCCGCGCTGGAAAAAGGCCTGTGTTTCGCCGGCGCGGCGCTGGCGCTGGACCACGGCGACGTGCAGCGGCCGGCGCGCGGCGTCAGCACCGGCGAGGGCGTGGTGTTCGGCGACCGCCTGTGCAAGATCGTTCCCGACAGCGTGCGCGAGATCCCGTGGGAGAGCCCGACGCGCAATCTTCTGTTCCTGGCCGACTTCGAGGAGCCCGAGGGGCCGCTGCAGTCGCGCAACCTCTACCTGCGGGTGCTGGCCCGCGCGCGCGCCCAGGGCCTGCGCGCGTTCCACTCCAGCGAATACGAATTCACCCTGTTCGAGGAAACGCCGCGCTCGATCCGCGAGAAGGACTACCGCGACCTGCGCCTGGCCACGCTCGACAGCTCCTACCACCTGATGCTGCGCCAGGGCGTCGGCAGCGGTTTCTACAACGCGCTGATGGACAGCTGCAAATGCCTGGACATCCCGCTGGAAGGCGTGCACGAGGAAATGGGCGCGGGCTTCATGGAGGCCGCGCTGGCCTACCGCGAGGGCGTGCGCGCGGCCGACGACGCGATGCTGTTCAAGACCGCGGCCAAGATCGTCGCCCAGCGCCACGACAAGCTGATCACCTTCATGGCGCGCTGGTCCAACCAGGCCGACGGGCAGAGCGGGCACATCCATGTTTCGCTGCGCGACGAGCAGGGCGATCCGCTGTTCTACGATCCGTCCCAGCCGCGCAACATGAGCCGGCGCATGCGCCACTTCGTCGGCGGCCTGCAGGCCTTGCTGCCGGAGTTCCTGATCCTGTTCGGGCCGACGGTGAATTCGTTCCGCCGCTACCAGCCGTGGATCTTCTCGCCGGTGGCGGCGAGTTGGGGCTGGGAGAACCGCACCTGCGCGCTGCGCCTGATCGGCGGCTCGCCGCATTCGCAGCGGATCGAATGCCGGGTTCCCGGCGCCGACGCCAATCCCTATCTGGCCCTGGCCTGCGTGCTCGGCGCGGGGCTGTGGGGTATGGAGCGCGAGATCGAGCCGGGCGAGGAATCGACCTGGAACGTGTACGAGAACCTCGACAAGGTCGCGCCCAAGCACCGCTTCCCGCGCAGCTTCGGCGAGGCGATCGGACGCTTCGACGCGTCGGCGCCGGCGCGCGAGCTGTTCGGCGACCGCTTCGTCGACGCCTACGTCGAGACCAAGCGCGCCCAGGACGAGGAATTCGCCGCGCTGGTCACCGACGTGGAACTGCGCCGTTTCTTCGAGTTCGCCTGAGCCCGCGCCGATGCCTTCCTCCGCACACGCATTCGACATCGTCTCCCCGGTCGACGGGCGCACGCTCGCGACGCTTGCCTACGCAAATGCGGCCGAAACCGAGCGCGCGCTGCAGCGCGCGCAGGCGGCGGCGCCGGCCTGGCGCGGGCTCGCGCTGGACCAACGCCTGGCCGCGGTGGAGGGCTTTGTCGTCGCAATGCAAGCGCGCCGCGCCGAATTCGCCGAGCGGGTGCTGTGGCAGATCGGCCGGCCGCAGCAGTTCGCCGACGAACTCGGCCGGGTGCGCGCGCGTTGGGACGAAACCCGGCGGCTGGCGCCGCAGTTGCTCGGCGATGTCGAGCTGGCCGCCGGCGACGGCATCCGCCGCACGCTGCGGCGCGAGCCCAAGGGCATCGCGCTGGGCATCTGCGCCTGGAACTATCCGGTGGCGATGGCCGCGGAGATGGCGACCACGGCGCTGGCCGCGGGCAACGCGTTCGTGCTCAAGCACGCGCCGCAGACCGCGCTGATCGCCGATCTGATGGCCGACGCCGCCGCTGCGGCGGGCCTGCCCGAGGGCGTGTTCCAGGCGCTGCATCTGCCGCATGAGGCGGTCGCGCGGTTGCTGGCGCAGCGGCGCTTCCACGCGGTGCAATTCATCGGCTCCGAACGCGGCGGGCGCCAGGTGCTGGCGGCCGCCGGCGCCGGCCTGGTCGCGGCCGGCCTGGAGCTGGGCGGCAAGGACGCGGCCTATGTGCGCGCCGACGCCGACCTGGACTGGACCGCGCAGCAACTGGTCGAAGGCGCGTATTCGAATTCGGGGCAGTCGTGCTGCTCGGTCGAGCGCATCTACGTCGAGCGCAGCGTCTATCCGCGCTTCGTCGACGCCTTCGTCGACCGCGCGCGCGCCTTGCGCCTGGACCATCCGCTCACTGCGCCCGACCTCGGTCCGGTGGTCGGCGTCGCCGCCGCCGAGCGCATCCGCGGCGAGATCGCCGCGGCGATCGCCGCCGGCGCGCGTTCGGCGATGCCGGGCCATCGCGCCGGCGAACTCGCCGGCCGCGGCGCTTACCTGTCGCCGGAGGTCCTGCTCGACGTGCGCGCGCCGATGGCGATCGCCGACGAGGAAAGCTTCGGCCCGGTGGTCGCGCTGGCCCCCGTGGAGAGCGACGCGCAGGCGCTGGCGGCGGTCAACGACAGCCGCTACGGCCTGACCGCGTCGGTGTGGACGCGCGATCTCGACGCGGCCGCGGAACTGGTCGGCGCGATCGAGGCCGGCACGGTGTTCGTCAACCGCTGCGACCACGCCGACCTGTATCTGCCGTGGGGCGGCAGCAAGGCCTCCGGCCTGGGCCGCATCGGCGGCAGCGCCAGCTTCGACGAGTGGACCGAATGCAAATCCGTGCACGTTCGCCGGGCGGGGCAGTCTTGAGCGCGCCCGCGTCCGTCGTCTTGGCCGGCGCCGATCCGCACTGGCCGGCCGGCGAAGTGTTCAACCCCGCCGGCGCCGCGCCGCTGGTGCTGGTGTGCGAGCACGCTTCCAACCGCATTCCGCCGGGCTATGCCGATCTGGGCTGCAGTCCGCGCGAACTGGCCCGGCACATCGCCGTGGACATCGGCGCGGCCGAACTGACCCGCGGCCTGGCCCTGCATCTGGATGCGCCGGCGGTGCTGTGCACCACCAGCCGCCTGTTCGTCGACTGCAACCGCGCGCCGTTCGAGGCCGACTGGATCGCGCCGGTGTCCGACGGCACCGCGATCCCCGGCAACGCCGGGCTGTCGGCCGACGGCCGGCACGCGCGCGCCGCGCTGGTGTTCGAGCCGTTCCACGCGCTGGTCGGCGAGACCGTCGCGGCCAAACGCCGCGCCGGCATCGCGCCGCTGCTGGTGGCCGTGCACAGCTACGCGGCCTCGCTCGACGGCGTCGCGCGGCCGCCGGTGGCGGTGATCTGGGACCGGCCGGAGCCGGCGGCGCAGGTAGTGGCGGCGCTGCGCCGCGAGGTGGCGCCGGTCGGCGACAACGCGCCGTACGACGGCCGCCGGCTGCACGGCTACACGGTCGAGCGCCATGCGCGGCCGTTCGGGCTGCGCCGGCTGGCGATCGAAGTGCGCCAGGACTTGTTGGGCGAGGACGGGGGCGTCGCGGCATGGACGCGGATCGTGGGCGATGCGATCGGCTGCGCGCTGTGAACGCGGTGCGCGGCCGCAATTTCGGCAATTGGGGGTGAACGTGAGCGGCAAGACCGAAACGGGGGAACTGCGCGGCAACGCCTTGGGCTGGGCGCAGATCGTGTTCTTTGTGATCGCGACCAATGGCCCGCTGATCGGGCTGGTCGGCGCGGTGCCGGTGGCGATCGCGCTGGGCAACGGCGCCGGCACCACCGGCGCGTTCGTGCTGGCCGGTTTGGCGTATCTGCTCTTCAGCATCGGCTTCGTGGCGATGAGCCGGCACATCGGCAATGCCGGCGCGTTTTATTCCTACGTCACCGCGGGGCTGGGCGGCGGTTTCGGCATCGTCGCGGCGTTCCTCGCCCTGGCGGCCTACATGGGCATCCAGCTGGCCTGTTTCGGCATGATCGGCTTCTTCCTCGAACAGGCCCAGCAGCAATGGTTCGGCGCGGGCGCGCCGTGGTGGATCAACGCGCTGGCGGTGGCGGTGCTGGTGCGGGTGTGCGCGCACCGCAACATCGAATTCAGCGGCCAGCTGCTGATGATGCTGATGGCGTGCGAGGTCGGGATCGTGCTGGTGTTCGTGGCCGCGGTGCTGTTCCACGGCGGCGGCCCGCAGGGCCTGACGCTGGCGCCGCTGCTGCCTTCGCAGGTGTTCACCGCGGGGCTGGGCGTTTCGCTGGTGTTCGTCGCCAGCTCGTATTTCGGCTTCGAGACCACGGCGATCTACGCCGAAGAAGCGCGCGACCCGCGCCGCAGCGTCGCCATCGCCACCTACGTGGCGCTCGGCGCGATCACCGTGTTCCTGTCGCTGGCGACCTGGGCGGTCACGGTCGCGTACGGGCCGGCCAACGTCGTCGCCGCGGCCCAGGCCGATCCCGGCAATTTCTGGTTCTCGCTGGCGGGCACCCTGGTGTCGCCGGCGTTGGCCACGGCGATGAACCTGCTGATGATCACCAGCCTGTTCGCGGCGCTGCTGAGCCTGCACAACTCGGTGTCGCGCTATCTGTTCGCGCTGGGCCGCGAAGGCCTGCTGTGGCGCTGGCTGGCGCGCGTGCATCCGCGCCAGCGCACGCCGTCGACCGCCAGCGCGCTGCAGTTCGGGATTTCGGCCGCGTGCATCCTGGCGTTCGCCGCGTTCGGCGCCGATCCGATGGCGGCGGTGCTGCCGCTGGGATCGGCGATCGCCTCGATCGCGATGCTCGCCGTGCAGGTGCTGGCCAGCGTCGCGGTGCCGTTCTTCTTCCTGTCGCGGCCGCTGCCGCGGCAGCCGTGGCGGACCGTGATCGCGCCGCTGGCCGCGGCGCTGGCGCTGTCGGGGCTGATCGCGCTGATCTGGCGCAGCCTGCCGCTGCTGGCCGGCGGCAACGAATCCTTCGTCGCGATCATTCCGTCCAGCGTAGCCGCCGTCGCCATCGCCGGCGGCGCCTATGCGCTGTGGCTGCGGCAATGCCGCGCCGAGTTCTACCGCAACCTCGGCCAGACCCTGGAACGCGTGTGAATCCCAGCGCTTCGCCGCGCGGGCGCCGGCGCGCGCCCGCACGGTTCCGTGCGGCCCGGATTCGGCCGTTCCAATCCTAGGGGAGGGCAAGACCATGTCGAATCTCAATCACCGCCGCCGCGTCCGGCGCGTCGGACCGGCCGCGTTGGCCTTGGCGCTGGCATGGCCGGTCGGCGCGGCCTGGGCGATCAGCGCGCCGGACCCCGGCGACATCCAGCCGGCGCCGCCGGGCGTGGACGTGCTGCTGTTGTACGGCCAGCACCTGCGCGGCGATCGCGTCTACGCCGACGGCAAGCGCGTGCTCGACGACCTCGACCTGCGCGTGGATCTGGCCGCGGCGCGCTACGTCCACTTCTTCGCGCTCGGCGGCAAGACCACCACCTTCGAACTGGTGCTGCCGGGCAACCGCCAGCGCGATGCCTTCGATCGCGACGGCCTCAGCGGCGTGGGCAACCTGATCGTCGGTTCCTCGCTGTGGACCCACGCCGACGAAAGCGCCGGCCGCTACGTGACCTGGGCGGCGTACCTGAGCCTGCCGACCTCGGCGCGCGCGGGCGAAGGGCTGATCACCGGCGAGGACCGCTACGCGCTGGAACTGCAGGGCGGCTACATGACCCGCCTGGCCGAGCGCTGGAGCCTGGAACTGATGGGGCAGGCCGAGTTCTATACCCGCGACGACACCAGCCGGGTGCGGCGCGACCCGACGCTGCGCGCGACCGCGCACCTGAGCTACAACCCGACGCCGGCGACGCGGTTCGCGGTGAGCCTGCGCCAGAGTTTCGGCGCCAGCGAGCGCTTGCACGGCGAACGCGTGCTCGGGTCGAAGAACGACACCAACCTCATGCTGACCTGGGCGCAGCAGGTCAACGAGCGCGTGCAGGTGCAGCTGCAGTACACCCGCGACCTGAGCGTGCGCGAGGGGCCGCAGATCGACGGCGTGCAGGCGCGGCTGGCGCTGGCGTTCTGAGCGGTTCGGCGGCGGCGCTCGCGTCGCTGCCGGAAGCGGTTTGGCGATGCCTGTTCGCCTGCGTTCGAACGCGCACGAAGGCTGGAGATCGATACCCGTGCGGCAGCGCGAAGCCGTGCAGGCAAGGCGGGTGCCGCAGGCGTGAACGACCGCGGCTGCGCCGGCCGCAGTGCGGCGCAGCCGCGTCGCCGCACCAGGCGGCATGATGCCGTGCGACGCGGCATGGCTCCGGCCGCGGCCAACGCGCGAACTGTGCGCGCAGCGGCGGATGCTTGCCCGCCGGTGGGGAGCGCGGCGGCGCGCGCCCGCGCAGCGGCCGGGCCGCCGTCGCGTTGTGTGATATGCGGCGCGTTACCGCGCGGGCGCGGCGGTTACGGTGCGGCTTCGCCCGCGCGCAGCTGTCTGCGCCGCGGCGCCGGAGGCCCCGCATGTGCGCCAGCGCGCGGTACCGATGCCCTCGTTCGCGCACCCGCCTGCGAGCTGCGGGTGCGGCGGCGACGCGCCGCTCCGGCGTAATGGCGTGCTCCACGACCTCGCGCGCCCCGCCGCGACCAACCGTATCGCACGCCCTCGCGGCGGCGATGCCGTGCCGCGGACGGAGCCGCGGTTCCGCTGCCGGACGGCCTGCGCCGCCGGCGTCCGCGCCGCGCGCCGCCGGATGCGCGCGCACGGCCTTCGCCACCGAAGACAGGAGTGCGTCATGAAGAGGATGTCCCGCGCCAAGCTGTTCCTGACCTGCTGTGCGTTCGCGTTCGGCCTGACCGTCAGCCTGTCCGCGTTCGCGCGGCCGTGCTGCAGCAGCTGCGACGAGAGCCAGCCCGATTCGCGTTGCTGGGCGATCTGCACGCCGGGCTGTTGACCCCGGTATCGCGGCAAGGGGGCGGCGACCGGCCCCCTTGCCGTCGGGCGCGGCGCGAGGCCGCGCCGGCGCGGCGATGCCGTCGCGCGTTCCCGCATCCTGCGCATCGCGCCGCCTGAGGCGCGCGCTTGCGCGGCTGGCCGGCGAGTGCGGGCCGCACGCGCCCGTTGCCGCCGCCGTCACTGCCGCGAGCCTGCGCTCCATCGCCGCAGCCGGCGCCAATTGCCGTAATTAGGACAATTCCAGGCCGCAATGGTCCGTAGCCTATGGGCACACGGACGGCCGCGGCGCATCGCGCGCCCGCCGCCGCGGCGATGTCGATCCAGCGCCTTGCGGTTCGTCGTCGTATCGAAGCCGGCCGAAACCATCCCCCGCGGCCGGCGATCCGAATCCGATCAGGAGAAACGCATGGAGCGATATCTGCCCGTGGCCGCCGCATTGCTGGCCCTGCCGCATCTGCTGTCGATCGCCGCGGCCCGGCACGAGCCGCCCGCGGCTGCGGCGATGGCGCCGCCGCGCGCGCTGTCGATGCCGGCGAGCGCGCACTGCGCCGCGCTGCGGCCGCCGGCGACGTCGGCTTCGCGCGCGGCGGCGCGCCGCGGCTTCGTCGGGTTCGCCCAGCAGCCCTATCTGCAGCCGTAAGCGCGATCTACGCCGCCGGCCAGGCGCGCAGGGCGGTGCGCAGCACCTCGCGCAACTGCGCCGCGTCGGCGCCGTCGCGGGCCTGGATCGACAGGCCTTGCACCACCGTCGACAGGAACTTGGCCAGCGCGGCCGCATCCGCACCGGCGGGCACGTCGCCTTCGCGCTGGCCGCGCTGGATGCGCGCGCGGAAGCCGGCCTCGACGCCGGCGCGGTGGGCGCCGAGTTCCTCGCGCAGGTGCGCCGCGCCGCCGAGGCCGCCGGTCTCGGCGGCGACCAGCATGCAGCCCGAGCGGGTCGGGCAGGCGGCGAAGCCCTCGGCGAGGGCGTCGAACAGGCGCGCGAACGCCTCGCGCGCCGGCAGCCCGGGCGCCGCCAGCACGCTGCCGTGTCCGCGCCGGAACTGCTCCAGGTAGCGTTGCAGGGCGGCGCGGAACAGGTCGTCCTTGCTGCCGAAGGCGGCGTAGAGGCTGGGCGCGGCGACGCCGATGGCGGCGGTCAGCTCGCTCATCGAGGTCGCTTCGAAGCCGCGTTGCCAGAACATCCGCATCGCGGTTTCCAGGGCCTGGTCGCGATCGAAGCCGCGCGGGCGGCCACGCGGGCGGCGCGGCTTGGCCGCGGCGGCGCCGGCTGCAGCGCCGGCTGCAGCGCCGGCGTCCGCGCCGGTCGCCGGATCGGGCGACGAGGCGGCCAGTCCCGCGTCGCCGGACGGTTCCGGATTTGCAACGCCGAATTTCATAACGATCGATATTAAATTCGTTGACCCCCGCCGGGCAAGCGCTCAGACTCGTCCGGCCCGCGCCAGCGTGGGCGCTGCGCGTTTCGTTTCCCCGCCACGCCACCCAGGAAACCCCATGAGCCTCTCGCTCTACGACATCTCCGTGCCCGCGTTCCAGCGCGGCCTCGACGTGCTCCAGCACCTGCTCGACCAGGGCATCGCGCATGCCCGCGCCCAGGGCCAGGACCCCGCGCAACTGCTGGCCGGGCGGCTGGCGCCGGACATGTACACCCTGATCGGCCAGGTGCAATCGGCCAGCGACGCGGCCAAGTTCGGCGCCGCGCGCCTGGCCGGCATCGCGCCGCCGAGCTTCCCCGACAACGAGACCACCCTGGAGGAACTGCGCGAGCGCATCGCCAAGACCCAGGACTTCCTGCGCAGCGTGCCCGCCGACAGCATGGACGGGCAGGAAGAGCGCGAGATCGTGATCCGTCCCGGCGGCCGCGAACTGAGCTTCCTCGCCCGCGACTACATCCGCGGCTTCGTGCTGCCGAACTTCTATTTCCACCTCACCACCGCCTACGGCATCCTGCGCCACCTCGGCGTGCCGCTGGGCAAGACGGACTATCTGCGCGGCGCGGCCTGATCGCGCGCGCCGCCGCGGGCGCGCTGCGTTCGCGGCGGCGCATATCCGCGGCGGCGGACGCAGCGGATGCGCGCGCCGCGCGGCTGCACCATAATCGCGCCCGGGCGCCGCGTTGCTGCGGCGCCGCTGCGGGAGCGAACGTGAGCGAGCCACAACAAGCCGAGATCGATCTGTACTGGATGCGCCGCGCGCTGGACCTGGCCGAGCGCGCCGAGCGCGAGTACGACGAGATCCCGGTCGGCGCGGTGCTGGTGTCGGAAGCCGGCGAACCGCTCGGCGAAGGCTGGAACCGCAACATCGGCCTGCACGATCCGTCCGCGCACGCCGAGATCGTGGCGATGCGCGAAGGCGGCCAGCGCATCGGCAACCACCGTCTGGTCGGCGCGACCTTGTACGTGACCCTGGAGCCGTGCGCGATGTGCGCGATGGCGATGGTGCACGCGCGCGTGGCGCGGGTGGTGTTCGGCGCCTTCGACCCCAAGACCGGCGCCGCCGGCAGCGTGTTCGACCTGCTCGCCGATCCGCGCCACAACCACCGCGTGGCGGTGCTCGGCGGAGTGCTCGGCGACGAGGCCGGGGCGCGGCTGAGCGCGTATTTCCGGCGCAAGCGCGGCAAGTCGGTGTGAGCGGGGCGGGTTTGCGGGTTCGCGGCGATCGGCAGGCTCCGCGGTCGCGACTCGCGTCGCTCCTGCAGGCAGGACGTTGCCGCGGCCTCGCCCTGTAGGAGCGACGCGAGTCGCGACCGCGACATTCCGACGACGACGAAACCCGCGCCGCGCCCGCGCGCCCGCGCCCGTCAGCGCAACGCCGCCAGCGCCGTGCGCGCCTGCTCGCTGAAGCGCTGCGCCTCCTGCTGCGAATACAACTGCCCGGCCAGTTGCGCGATGGCCTTGTGCGGATCGCCGCCGCTGGCGTCCAGGGCTTCCTGGCACAGCAGGCCGGCGATCGGCCCCAGATAGCTCAGCGCGACCTGCTCCAGCGCCTGGCGCGCGCGCGGGTTGGCCGCGCCCGCCGGCGCCGCGCCCGCCAGCGCCGCGGGTGCGGGCGCCGCGCCTGCGCCTGCGCCGTTCGCTCGTGGCGCCGACGCGGGCATCGAAGGCGGCGCGTATTGATACCGCTGGCCGCCCAGGTCGTGTTCGAACCCGCCGAGCAGCCACTCCACCGAGCCTTCGCTCAACGGCGCGCGCCCGGCCGGCAGCGCGGCGACGCCGCTGTTCTCGAAGCGCACCCTGGCCGCGGCCACCATCGACAGGCGCTGCACCGCCTCTTCGTTGCGCAGCATCCGGTACACCACTTCCTGCACCTGGCCCTGGTGCACGCGCACGATGCAGGAATGGTTGTCTTCGGTGACGATGTAGGCGAAGCCCGAGACGCGCTTGTGCGCCAGCGTCTTGAGCTCGCGCAGCACCTGCACCAGCGGTCGGAACTCATTGCTCATGCGACGCTTCCTGGGGCGCTGTCGGGGGCGGGGCGGAGCGGATCGGCGCAAGAGCGGATCAGCGCGAGAGCTTGGCCAACCGCTCCATCGCCACGCGCACGCTGTAGGACAGGCGCGAGATGGCGCGGGCGAGCTTGCCGATCTCGTCCTTGAGTTCGGTTTCCTCGATGGCGTGGCCCCACTGGCCCACGCTCAGCTCCTCGGCGACCGTGGTCAGGCGCTGGATCGGCTTGAGCACGCGGCTCCAGATCAGGCCCCATTGCAGGCCCAGGATCAACGCGCACACCAGCAGGCCGATACCGCCGATCCACAGCGACTGGCGCGCGATCGCCTTGTCCACGTCGCTCTTGGGATAGGCCGAGACCAGGGTGAAGCCCCAGTTCGGCACCTCCTGCCGACTGACCACCCAACCGTCCGGGGCCTGCTCGGCGATGCGGACGATTTGCGCAGGGTCGGTGGTGGCGCCGGTCTTGGAGTAGAAGCGCAGCGTGTCCTTGCCGTCGAACACCGCGATGAAACCCGAGTCGAGCACCTGGCTGGCGTCGACGACCTCCGACAGCGCCTGCAGGTCGGTCTTGTAGCCCACGTACCACACGCCGATCGGGCGCCGGCCGTCGGCGTCGGCGAAGATCGGCTCGTAGCCGGTGACGTAGGGCGTGCCGAGGATGTCGACCACGCCGTAGAAGTTTTCGCCCTTGCGCATGTGCGGGATCACCTGGCCGAGCGGATCGAGCTGGGTGCCGATGGCGCGGCTGCCGTCGTCCTTGCGCACGTTGGTGGCGACGCGGACGAAGTCCTCGCCGTCGCGCGCGAACAAGGTCGCGGTGCCTTGGGCGATGGCGGTGACGCTGTCGACCAGGGCGAAGTTGTTGGCCTGCGACACCCCGCCGAGCACCAGGTCGTTGGCGATGCGCCCGCCGACGACGACGCGCCCGCCCAGGCTGGCCGCGCCGAGCCGGCGGCCTTCGCTGCGCAGCAGGCGCATGGCGTCGTGGGTGCGCTCGAGCATGACCGAACGGGTGACGCCGAACAGGCTCTGCAGCGCCAGGGTGCGGCGTTCGATCGACTGGGCGGCGTCGTCGCGCACGTGGCGCGCCTGGACCAGGGCGAGCGCGACGGTCAATGCGGTCACCGCGACCAGCACCAGCGCCAGCACGGGCAGCAGCAGGCGCACCCGCAACGAGTGAAGAAACATCGGATTCATTCCCCTGGAGCGCGTTGATGAAGGCGGTTCGGGCCGCAGCCGCGCATTGGCGCGGGCGATGCGGCGGGCGCTCCTTGCCCGATGCGCATCGACGGCCGGACGGCGGCCCGAAGATAGCGGCATCGTTTTTTGTCGCACAACGCGTTCGTGGCCTGCGCAGCGGCGCGGCGAGCGCGTCTGCGAACGTGGCCGGCGTACCGACGGTGTGGCGTGCGGGTGGTTGCCGTGGATCCGATGCGCTGCGCGCGTGAGGCGGGAAGGTCGGCGCGCCACGCGCAAGCGCAGGTTGCAGGCCGGTCGTGGGCGCAGCTTATCGGCAGCGCGCGCCGACGGTTCGTGCGTGCAGTCGCAGAAGAATTCGCGGTCGCCGCACGCTCGCCGGCGAACCTTGCGAACTGTGCGGAAGGCTTACCCAGCATGTGCTGGCCGACACACGGCGGCGTCCTGCGCGTGGCCGCCGATGCGGCCGTATCGCGTATACGCTTGCGCCGGCGGGAGCGGGGCGCATGCGCAATGCGCGGCGCGGGCGCGGCAGAAAACCTGCGTCGATCGGCTCGCGCTCATCGCCCGCGGATCGCCTGCGGATCGCCTGCCGCGTCGCTGCGCCGGCGATGTGGCGATACGGGCCCCGGCCCTGCGCATGCGCGCATGAAGCGTGCGCATGCCGGCGGTCGTCGCGAAGGCGCCGGCGCGATCGCGCTTTGTGATGCAATGCCGAGTCGCCGCGAAGCGGCGCGCGTTGCCGGTCAGTCGCGCTCGCGTTTCCTGCGCCCGTTGTCGCGATCGAACTCGCGCTTCACTTCGGCGTCGAGCATGCTCACGCTCATGCGCGCTTCGCGGCCCATGTTGATGCAGGCGGCCAGCACCAGCAGCACGCCGCACATCGCCAGCGCGGTCGGCACGCCGCGCAGGCGGTAGTCGGCGAACTGGTCGATGCCGATGGCCAGGCTGGTGCCGACGAACGCGGTCATCGCGCCGTACAGCAACTGCAGGCAGGTCAGGATCAGGCGCACGCGCCGGCGGTGCAGGATGATGCGCGCCTCCAGGTACTGCCGCGCGTGCTCGTCGACGGTGTCCTCCAGCGTCGCCAGTTGCTGGCGCATGCGGTCGACCACGCGCGCCAGGCGGTTGTTCGACGACACCAGCAGCGAGGCGGTGGCGGTGAGGAAGAACGCCGGCGTGATCATCGCCGAGACCACGGCGTAGTGCGAACTCAGCTGCAACGGATCGGGCATGGCCATGGCGTGGAGCGGGGCGGCGGAACGGCGCGGGCCTCCATCATGCCGCAAGCCGGAAGCGGCGGCGCCAGGCGCGATGGTGGGACGCGTTTCGGCCGGCTCGCAGCGCGGTATGGGGTCGCGGCGGCGGATCGAAAAGCGTCGGGCCTGAAGGCCCTCCCACCGGGCGAAGCCGATCCGGCGCGGGTGGGGCCGCCGGCCGCTCAGCTGCGCGGCTTGGCCCAACGCTTGACCGCGCTGGCGTGGCCGTGGTCCATCTCCTCGTTGACCGCCTCCACCGCCAGCGAGGATTCGCGCGCCAGCAGCAGGCTGGCGGCGAACATCGACAGCACCCCGAGCGCGGCCAGCACGGTCGGCACCAGGCCCAGGCGATAGCCGAGCACGGCGTCGCCGGCCACGGTCAGGCTGGTGCCGACGAAGAAGCTGATCGCGGTGTACAGCAGCTGGCTGCCGCGCAGGATGATCCGGCTGCGCTTCTTCTGGCGCAGGATGTGGCGTTCGATCAGTTCGCGCTCTTCGGCGTCCTCGGTCTCGGCCAGTTCCTTGAGCAGGACCCGCGCGCGGTCGATGACCCGGGCCAGGCGGTTGTTGGCCGACAGCAGCAGCGAGGCGGTCGCGGTCAGGAAGAACGCGGGCGCCAGCATCGCGGTCAGGATCGCGTAGTGGACGTCGGGGGCGTTGGCGGTCATCGCGGCGCGGCCATCGGGGTCGGGTGGGCTATGATGCCGCGACCTGCAACCCTACGGCGAGGCCATGAGCGGACACCCCGGACACGAGCACGGACACGAACACCGGTTGATCTGGATCGACCTGGAAATGACCGGGCTGGACACCGACCGCGACTCGATCCTGGAGATCGCCACGGTGGTCACCGACGCCCAACTCAACGTGCTCGCCGAAGGCCCGGAACTGGCCATCGCCCATCCGCTGCAACGGCTGGAGGCGATGGACGAGTGGAACCGCAACCAGCACGGCAAGTCCGGGCTGTGGAAGCGGGTGGTCGAGCAGGGCGTGGAGATGGCCGACGCCGAGCGGTCGACCCTGGAGTTCCTGGCCAAGTGGGTCGCGCCGAACGCCTCGCCGATCTGCGGCAACTCGATCTGCCAGGACCGCCGCTTCCTGCACCGCTGCATGCCGAAGCTGGAGAAGTACTTCCACTACCGCAACCTCGACGTCAGCACGGTCAAGGAACTGGCGCGGCGCTGGTCGCCGGAGGTGCTCGCCGGGATGCACAAGGACAGCAAGCACACCGCGCTGAGCGACGTGCACGACTCGATCGCCGAGCTGCGGCATTACCGCGGGTTCATGGGCAAGCTCGGCGGGCTCGCGGGCTGAGTCTTGGCCTCGGTCTCGCGCGGGACCGCAACGCAGCCACTGTAGGAGCTGCGCGAGCTGCGACCCACCGCAGCGATGTACGCGAGCGCGGTTCGCCGAAGCCCTTGGCAGTCGGCCGGCGCTTTGAGCGGCGTATCGAAACGGAAAACCTGCGCGGCGCGGCTTCGACGAACTGCGCTCGCGTACACCGCTGCGTGGGTCGCAGCTCGCGCAGCTGCTACAGCGGGATACCCACATTCGCGGCAAAGGCGAGGGCGCATGGCGCCCTGCGTGGAATCGCTCAAGCCTTCGGCTTGACCGCAGGCGCCGGGATGTCGCCGTCGTCGGCCACCGACTTGGCCAGCACCTCGCCGATCGGCCGGCCATCGGCATCGTGGTGGTACACGTGCAGGTCGCGCTGCGGATACGGGATGTTGAGCCCCTTGCCGATCAGCTCGTTGCGGATGCCCTCGACCAGGTCGCTCTTGGTGTGGACCAGGTCGCCGGTCTTGGCCCAGGCGCGCAGCTCCAGGTTGACGCTGCTCTCGGCCAGCGCGGTCACCAGCACCTCCGGCGGCGGGTCCTTGAGCACCTTGGGATGCGCCGCGGCCAGCGCCAGCAGGGTGTCCTTGGCGACCTTCAGATCGTCGTCGTAGCCCACGCCGACGGTGAGGTCGATGCGGCGCCGGGGATTGGCGGTGAAATTGACGATGACCGCGGTGGTGATCAGGCTGTTGGGCAGCACGATCACCCGGTTGTCGATGGTGCGCAGGCGGGTCTGGAACACCCGGATCTGCTCGACCGTGCCCTCGACGCCGGCGGCCTGCACGTAGTCGCCGGCGCGGAACGGGCGCAGCACGATCAGCATCACCCCGGAGGCGATGTTGGACAGCGAGTCCTTCAGCGCCAAGCCGATCGCCAGGCCGGCGGCGCCGAGCACCGCCAGCACCGAGGTCGTCGGCACGCCGAGCGCCTGCAGCGCGGCCACCGCGACCACCACCACCATCACCGCATAGGCGATGTTGCGCAGGAAGCCGCGCAGGGTGACTTCCATGTTGGCGCGGGTCATGACCCGCTCCAGCGCGCGCGACAGGCGCTTGGCGATCCACAGCCCGATCAGCAGGATCGCCAGCGCGGCCAGCAGCTTCAGGCCCTGGGTCTGGGCCCAGCCCATCAGCTTGTCGAAGTCGAAGCCGGCGCCGAGCCCCATCACGGGCTCGGACGCCTGCGCCTTGGCGGCGGCGGCCTTGGCAGCGGCCTGGGACGCGTCGGTTTTCGCCATGCCCGGACTCAGCCCTTGGCCTTGGCCTTGGCCAGGCGCAACCAGGTGTCGACCACGGTGTCGGGATTCAGCGACACCGACTCGATGCCTTGCTGCATCAGCCACTCGGCCAGGTCCGGATGGTCGCTCGGGCCCTGGCCGCAGATGCCGACGTACTTGCCCTTGGCGCGCGCGGCCGAGATCGCCATCGCCAGCAGCTTCTTGACCGCAGGATCGCGTTCGTCGAACAGCTGGGCGACGATGGCCGAGTCGCGGTCCAGGCCGAGGCTGAGCTGGGTCAGGTCGTTGGAGCCGATCGAGAAGCCGTCGAAGATCTCCAGGAACTCGTCGGCCAGCAGCGCGTTGGAGGGAACCTCGCACATCATGATCACCTGCAGGCCGTTCTCGCCCTTGCGCAGGCCGTTCTTCTCCAGCACCTCGATCACCCGGCGGCCTTCGTCGAGCGTGCGCACGAACGGGATCATGATCCAGCAGTTGGTCAGGCCCATCTGCTCGCGCACCTTCAGCACCGCCTGGCATTCCAGGGCGAAGGCGTCGGAGAACGACGGATCGACGTAGCGGCTGGCGCCGCGGAAGCCGATCATCGGGTTCTCTTCGTGCGGTTCGTAGCGCGAGCCGCCGATCAGGTTGGCGTATTCGTTGGACTTGAAGTCCGACAGGCGCACGATCACCGGATGCGGCGCGAACGAGGCGGTGATGGTGGCGATGCCCTCGGCCAGGCGGTCCACGTAGAACTGCACCGGGTCGTCGCCGTAGCCGGCGATCTTCTCGTCGATCTTCTTCTTGGTCGCCGCGTCCTGCGAGGCGTATTCCAGCAGCGCCTTGGGATGGATGCCGATGTGGCTGGCGATGATCATCTCCAGCCGCGCCAGGCCGACGCCGGCGTTGGGCAGCATGGCGAAGTCGAACGCGCGCTCGGGGTTGGCGACGTTCATCATCACCTTCAGCGGCGCCGGCGGCATCTTGTCGAGGTCGGCGACGTGGCGCTCGAACGGCAGCGCGCCGTCGTAGATGAAGCCGGTGTCGCCCTCGGCGCAGCTGACGGTGATGGTCTCGCCGTCCTTGATCGTGTCCAGCGCGTTGCCGGTGCCGACCACGGCCGGCACGCCGAGCTCGCGGGCGATGATCGCGGCGTGGCAGGTGCGGCCGCCACGGTTGGTGACGATCGCGGCCGAGCGCTTCATCACCGGCTCCCAGTCGGGATCGGTCATGTCGGCGACGAGCACGTCGCCGGGCTGCACCCGCGCCATGTCGTCGAGGCTGCGCACCACGCGCGCCACGCCGCTGCCGATCTTCTGGCCGATGGCGCGGCCTTCGGCGATCACCGGGCCGCGCTGGCCGAGCTGGTAGCGCTCGATCTGGGTGGCCTTGGCCCGCGACTTCACCGTTTCCGGGCGCGCCTGGACGATGAACAGCTTGCCGCTGACGCCGTCCTTGGCCCATTCCACGTCCATCGGACGGCCGTAATGCTTTTCGATCACCAACGCCTGCTTGGCCAGCTCGTGCACGTCCTCGTCGGTGATCGAGAACTTGGCGCGCAGCTCGGCCGGGGTGTCCTCGGTGCGCACGCGCTCGCCGGGCTGGCTGGAATAGACCATGCGCAGCTGCTTGGCGCCGACGCTGCGGCGCAGGATCGCCGGCTTGCCCTGGGCCAGGGTGGGCTTGTAGACGTAGAACTCGTCGGGGTTCACCGCGCCCTGCACGACCATCTCGCCGAGGCCGTAGCTGGACGTGATGAACACCACCTCGCGGAAGCCCGACTCGGTATCCAGGGTGAACAGCACGCCGGAAGCGCCGACGTCGGAGCGGACCATCAGCTGCACGCCGGCGGACAGGAACACGTCCTCGTGCTTGAAGCCGTGGTGCACGCGGTAGGCGATGGCGCGGTCGTTGTAGAGGCTGGCGAAGACTTCCTTGACCTTGCGCACGACGTCGTCTTCGCCGGTCACGTTGAGGAAGGTCTCCTGCTGGCCGGCGAAGGAGGCGTCGGGCAGGTCTTCGGCGGTGGCCGAGGAGCGCACCGCGACGGCGACGTCGCCGCCGCCGTTCTCGTCGCACAGCGTGCGGTAGGCCGTGCGGATGTCCTGGTCCAGGTCCGGCTGCAGCGGCGCGTCGATCACCCAGCCGCGGATTTCGCCGCCGGCCCGGGTCAGCGCCGGCACGTCTTCCACGTCGAGCGTGGCGAGGCGGTCGTAGATGCGCTGGTGCAGGTCGTTGTGGGCGATGAAGGCCTTGAAGGCCTCGGCGGTGGTGGCGTAGCCGCCCGGGACCGAGACGCCCAGGTTGGCCAGGTTGCCGATCATCTCGCCAAGCGAGGAGTTCTTGCCGCCGACGCGGGCCAGGTCGTGGAGGCGCAGCGCGTGCAGCCAGAGGATGTTCTCGTTCAAGACACACTATCTCCGAGGGGGACTGGGACGCATCAGGGCGCGGCCAAGACGATATGATCGCCCGTGCGTCCGGGGCATACAAGCTTGATCCGGCGGGCTTTTTGTACTGGCCCCCGGGCTTTTTCCGACTGGCACCGTTTTCTTAGACGAGGTTATCGATGGCAGCAACCCGCCCGGTCTTCTACATTTCCGACGGCACCGGCATCACCGCCGAGACCATCGGGCACAGCTTGCTGACGCAGTTCACCGAGACCCGCTTCGTCACCGACCGCATCGCGTTCGTGGATACGGTGGAGCGGGCGCAGGAGGTCGCGGGCAAGATCCGCGAGGCGGCGGTGGCCTACGGGGTGCGCCCGGTGGTCATCAATTCCTGCATGGACGGCGAGGTCGGCGCGGCCCTGGCCGAGAGCGGGGCGCTGATGCTCGACGTTTTCGCGCCGTTCATCGAACCGCTGGAGCGCGAGCTGCACGAGACCCGCCAGCGCCGAGTCAACCAGGCCCACGGCATCGTCGACTTCGACACTTACCACCGCCGCATCAACGCCATGAACTACGCCCTGACCCACGACGACGGGCAGAGCGTGGACTACAACGAGGCCGACTTGATCCTGGTGGCGGTCTCGCGCGCCGGCAAAACCCCGACCTGCGTGTACCTGGCCCTGCACTACGGCGTGCGCGCGGCCAACTACCCGCTGACCGAGGAAGACCTCGAGCACGACCGGCTGCCGCCGCGGCTGCGGCCGTTCCGGCAGAAACTGTTCGGCCTGACCATCGATCCGGTGCGGCTGCAGCAGATCCGCCAGGAGCGCCGGCCGAATTCGCGCTACGCCAAGTTCGAGACCTGCAAGCGCGAGGTCGCCGCGGCCGAGGCCATGTTCCGCGCCGAACGCATCCCGACGCTGAGCACCACCCACACCTCGATCGAGGAGATTTCCAGCAAGGTCATGACCACGCTGGGGATCCATCGCGAGATGTTCTGAACGATTCAGGCGCAGGCTGCGCCGCAGCGATACGCAACCGTCCGGCGCGCGCAGGTGCGCCGGGCTCTTTGTGCGCGTGCGCGCCGCGGCGATGCGCGCGGGCGAAGCGGCCGGCAGCGGAGCAGGGCGTGGCGGGGAAGCGCGATGCTGAATGGAGGCGGGCGGCGATCGCATTGCGCGAGGCCCTTCTTCGTGCCCGCCGGCATCGCGAAAGAGCCTATAATTTAAGGGTTTTTCGCGATTTCGTCAATCCTGCCGCGAACGCCTTCCAGCGTGTAGCATCGCGTGCATGACGCAAGCCGCCTCCCGTTTCGCGCGCATCCCCAAACTCAGCCGTTTCGGCTGGTTGATGGGCCTGTACGCGGAGAACCACGAACGCCTCACCCGCATGTTCGAGCCGGCCGGTCTCGCGCGCGGCGTGTACCTGTCGCAGGTCGGCGACGGCCTGGACCTGCGCCTGGACGTGCTCGAGCAGCATCGCTACACCACCGAGCTGCGCCTGACCTACGCCATGCAGGACCCGCTGACCGGCGAGCCCGATCCTTCGGCCTACGTGCGGCTGTACCACGATGCGCACCAGGTCGAGGCCACCCACTGTTATGTGGGGCGGCGCTGGCAGGACGCGATCGGCATGTACCCGCCGCCGGCGCAGGTGCTCGGCCATCGCATGCGCATGAATACTTTTTTAGGAAAGTGGCTCGAGTATCTAGCCGAACGCGGGCATGGCATGACAAGATTGCGCCCCGTCGAACTCGACCCGTCGCCGCCCGATCCGAACGAGGACGATCCTCGCGAAGCAGGGCACGATGGAGCGGCAAAAAATTCAGCGATGAACGCTTGACGACTTCGCTGAACGCCCGCTAAGATGTTCGTCTTTCCAGCCCGTGGGGCCATAGCTCAGCTGGGAGAGCGCCTGCATGGCATGCAGGAGGTCGCCGGTTCGATCCCGGCTGGCTCCACCACTCTTCGAACTGGTGAAAGGGTTTCGAAGGGAATGAAGTTTCAAAGGTTTGTCCCCATCGTCTAGAGGCCTAGGACATTACCCTTTCACGGTAGCGACCGGGGTTCGAATCCCCGTGGGGACGCCACACCAAAACCCCCTGTCCAGGGGGTTTTATATTGAAGCCCTGCGTTTTCGGGGTTTCGATGCGACACAGAGAGTTTCCAGCGCGTGGGGCCATAGCTCAGCTGGGAGAGCGCCTGCATGGCATGCAGGAGGTCGCCGGTTCGATCCCGGCTGGCTCCACCAATCCTCGGAATGAAAGGGGCCGCAGGGTTTTCCGGAAAACTCGACCAGTTTTGTCCCCATCGTCTAGAGGCCTAGGACATTACCCTTTCACGGTAGCGACCGGGGTTCGAATCCCCGTGGGGACGCCAAATCGATATCGAATCGAGCAATCAGGGCTGCCGAAAGGCGGCCCTGTTTGTTTTCGTGGTTTTCCGCCCCTCGTGGCGGGCCGGGCGTCGCAGGACGCTATCGGCCTCTCGCCGCATCTTGCCCGACTCAGTCGAGCCCCGCCGCCCGCGGGGGGGCGCAGGCAAACTCCATGCGGCTTCGTCGTCGATTTTTGTTCGCGCCCGCATCGTTAGCTCCGGTTTCGCGGTAGCTTTGCCGCTCGGCGCAGTCGCCGATGGCATCGGGTCGGCAGTCGCCGTCGTCTGCCGGTCCACAGGGAGGTATCGGATGTCGCTTTACACTTATCACCACGATGCGCCGGCCGTCGTCGCCGCCGGCCGCCGTTGGGTGCAGGCCAGCTTGGTCGGCGACGGCAGCGTGTTCGGCGCCGACGCAACCGGCACGGCTGCGAACTTCGATGCCCTGGACCTTTATTTCGTGCAGCGGCCCGAGGCGGGAGACGGGGGGTTCTACGACAAGCTGCGCATCCAATTGGCGGATGCGCCGCCGGACGCGCGAAAGTTGATGGCCGAGGTGCTGTGGGCGCTGTTCCTGTTCCCCAGCAACATCACCGCGCAGACCAAGCGCGAAGGCGTGGTGCGGGTGTGGGACTGGTCCGGCGAGGCGCTGGACCCGAGCCATCCGATGCTGGCAGACGCGCTGCTGGGCGGCATTGGTTCCGCGGGCATGGGGGTCAACACCAACCGTTGGCGCGAAGTGATCTACATCATTGCGCTGGGGCGGGCGATCAAGGCGCTGCCGCCGCAGGACCGCGCCGCGGCGTTCGCCGACTACGACCGATTCATGGACTGGATGGCTACGGTGCCGCGCGACGGCGACCGCCAGTTCCGTCACATGCTGCGTTATTTCCTGTTTCCGGAGCGGGTCGAGCGCATGTCGACCAACGGCGACCGGCGCAAGGTGCTGGCGGGATTCGGCGTGGCGTCGATGAAGCAGACCCGGCGTTGGAGCGACCGCGATCTGGACGAGGCGTTGCTGGCCTTGCGCGGGCAGCAGGAGCAGCGCTACGCCACCACCGACCTGGATTTCTACCTGGAACCGCTGCGCGAGAGCTGGAAGGAGCCCAACGAAACCGACGACAGCGCCGAGGAGGACGAGGAGGCGCTTGCGGTGAGGGAGCCGGACGTCGCCTACGCGCTGCGGCCGGCCGCGCGCAACCTGATCCTGTACGGACCGCCCGGCACCGGCAAGACCTGGCGCCTGCAGCAACTGTTCAAGCAGTACACCGACCAGCCGGCCGACGTGGATCGGCCGACCTGGGCGTTGGGCCTGGTGTCGCGGTTCGGCTGGCGCGCGGTGATCGCCGCGGCGCTGGCCGACCTCGGCAAGCCGGTCAAGGTCACCGCGCTGGAACAGCACGAACTGATCAAGGCAAAGGCAGCGCAGCGCAAGCGAAACGGCGTCCGCGCAACCTTATGGGGGTACATGCAGAGCCATACCCCGCTTGAGGTCGCCACGGTCAACGTCGCGGACCGGCGCGCGCCCTACGTGTTCGTCAAGAGCGAAAGCTCCGACTGGTCGGTGGTCGGAGACTGGCGCGAGGTCGATGCCGAGGCGGCGGAACTGGCCGATGCCTGGAAGGCTGGGCCGGGTTCGGCCGGGCGGCCGATCCTGCGCTATCGCGTGGTGACGTTCCATCCGTCGTATTCGTACGAGGACTTCGTGATCGGGCTGCGCCCGGTGGCCGCCGAAGGCGGCGACGGGGCGGTCTCGACCGGTTTTCGCATGGTCGATGGCGTGTTCAAGCAGATCTGCGCCGAAGCGCGGGCCAATCCGAGCAAGCCGTACGCGCTGTTCATCGATGAAATCAACCGTGCCAACATCGCCAAGGTGTTCGGGGAACTCATCACCCTGATCGAGCCGGACAAGCGCGCGCGCTACGACGCCGGCGGCGCGCTGGCGCGTGGCATGGAGGTGCAACTGCCAGGGACCGGCGGCGAGGACGGCGACGACGAGCGCTTCGGCGTGCCGGAGAACCTGGACCTCTACGGCACGATGAACACCGCCGACCGCTCCATCGCGTTGCTCGACATCGCGCTGCGCCGGCGCTTCGAATTCGAGGAGGTGCCGCCTAATTACCAGGTGCTGGAGCGCCGAATCGAGGACGTTCACCTGGGGCGGCTGCTCCAGGCGGTCAACGACCGGCTGGAATTCCTGCTCGACCGCGATCGTCGCATCGGCCACGCCTACTTCAGCCGGGTGGCGAGCCTGGACGACTTGCGCGCGGCGTTCCGATTGCAGGTGATTCCGCTGCTGCAGGAGTACTTCTTCGACGATTGGAGCCGCATCGCGCAGGTCTTGTCGGGCCGCGACGGCCGCTCGCCGTTCGTGGAAACGCGGGTGGTGCGCGCGGCCGAACTGTTCGGCCATCAGGACGTGGGCGCGATGGAGCGCGCCCGCCATGAAACCACCGATCCGTCGCGATGGACGGCGCAGGCGTTCCGAGCGTTGTACGAAACCGCGGCCGGCGTGGACTGACGCGGTGGCCGCGCCCGCGCTTACCGCCAGCGAACACCAGACGCTTTCGGTCGGCGAAGGCGCCGACCTGACCCCGGCGGAAGCCGCGCTGCTCGCGCGCGTGGCCCAGCAACGCCGCGGGTTCTGTTCGCTCGGCCACCGTTCGCTGCGGCTCGCGCAGTATGTGGGGCTGGTGAACCTGGGCGGGCGCGTGCTCGAAGTGCTGCCGAAGATCGGCGAGGACGCCGATCCCGCGCAGGGGCGCGGCACGCTGCTGCGGATGCTGCGCCTGGCCTACGACCTGCCCGCGTTCGAGCAGGGCGGAGTCGGCCATGGGCTGCGCCAGTGCGAGCTGCTGGACGTGTTCGTCCTGGCCTACCTGCGGGCTTTGCTGCAACTGGTGCGGGCCGGTCTGCTGCGGCGTTACCGGACCCGGGAAGACGACCTCGGCGTGGTGCGCGGACGCATGTTGCTGCAGCGCCAGGCCGCGGTGCATGCGATGCGGGTGGACCGGCTCGCCTGCCGGTTCGACGAACTGACCCTCGACAATCCCTGGAATCAGGTGCTGAAGGCCGCGCTGCTGGCGGTGCGGCCATGGGCGCGCGGACTGGAGTCGGGCCGGCTGTGGCTGGAGATGGCGGCGGCTTTGGACGAGGTGTCGGTCCGGCACGATGCGCTGGCGTTGCAGGCGACGTTGGCCTCGGACCGCCAGGTGCATCACTATGCGGCCGCGCTGCAGTGGGCCGGATGGATCCTGAGGCTGCTTTCGCCCGACCTGCGCGCAGGCGCGAGCCAGGCGCCGGAGTTGCTGTTCGACATGAACCGCTTGTTCGAGGCCGCGGTGGCGACCCGCCTGCGTGGCCGCGCCTTCGCCGCCGGCTGGCACCTGAGCGCGCAGGACGGAGGCTTCAGCCTGGCGACCCTGGAGTCCGAGCCGGATCGTCCGTTCTTCCGGCTGCGCCCCGATCTGGTTTTGCGCGAGGGGACGCAGGTGCTGGCGGTCGCCGACACCAAGTGGAGCCGGCTGGAGATGGACCGAGTGGGCCGACTGGTGCCGGGCGACGCGCACGTGTATCAGCTCAACGCCTACGCCAGCGTGTATCCCTGCGAGGAGGTCGCGCTGATCTATCCCTGGCATCGCGGCCTGGAAGGCGCGCATCCGACTGCGTTCCGCCTGCCGGGCGCCGGTGCGAGACAGCCGCTGCTGCGTGTGGTGTGCATCGACGTGGGCAGCGACGACTTGCCGTTGCGGGCCGTGGCCGCGTCGTCCCGGTTGGCGCGTCTCGCCACAGGCGGCGCTTGAGGCGTCGCCCGCCGCCGGAACCCGCGAACCCTGCGAAAGGAACGATGCAATGCGACTGGCCGGCCGGATCTGCGAGTGGAACGACGACAAGGGTTTCGGTTTCGTCGCCGCGCACGACGGTGGGGCGCGTGCGTTCGTGCACGTCAAGGCGTTCCAGCCCGGTTCGCGCCGGCCGGCGGTCGGCGACCTCATTTCCTATCGGGCCGTAAAGGACGCCAGGGGCCGCACGAACGCGGTCGATGCGCGCTTCGCCGGGCAGCGGGCCGAGCGGCGGTCTTCATCGTCGTCCGCGCAGCCTGCGCTGTCGCGCCGTATGCCGCGGCGGGCCATCGGGGTGTCGGCGTTGCTGCTGGTCGCGGCGCTGGGCGCGCTGGGATCGGTGCCGGCCGCGATGCCCTTGGTCCAGGGGTTTTTCAGCTTCGCGTCCTACATCGCCTATCGGTGGGACAAGAATGCGGCGGGCGCGAACCGGCGCCGTACGCCGGAGAGCACGTTGCATCTGCTGGATCTGTTCGGCGGCTGGCCGGGTGCGTTGATCGCGCAGCAGCAGTTCCGCCACAAGACGGCGAAGGCGTCGTTCCAGGCCAAATTCTGGGTCACGGCGCTGCTCAACCTGGCCGCCGTGGCCGCCGCCGTGCATAGCGGCTGGGCGCGCGCGCTGACCGATCTGCTGCTCGACGGGCGCGTCTAGCGGCTCGCGCCGCGCGAATCGTCGGTGCCGGGCGCCGATTGCGAGTGCGGTGCGGTCGCCGTCGCGGCGGCAAGGGCGGGGTTGCCATGAGCCTCCAAGCAAAACCCCCGGCGCGACCGGGGGTTTTGCTTCATCGCGCCGCGCGCTGCGGCCGCGGGCGCGGGCTTACTCGGCGGCGGCGCCGTACATCCCGTTGTGCACCGTCTCGACGATGTCGTCGGCGCTGCCGGTGTTCCAGGGCTGGCCCTTGGCCGAGGCGTACAGGGTCAGCTTGGCCGGGATGGTGCGGCTGCCGGCCTGGCCGAGCGCGCGGTCGAACTCGGCGACGCCTTCGAGCAGTTTCTTGGTCTTGAGCTTGGCCGGGGCGCCCTTGCTTGCCAGCACTTCCTGCAGGCGCGCGCCCAGGGCCGGCACGGTGCATTGCATCTCGACCTCGGCGATGCGGCCGTTCTTGACGTACTCGTTGGCGTATTCGCGGCTCGACACGCTGCGGCATTCGGCGCCGGAGGCGAGCAGGTTGACCCGCTTGATCGCCGCGGCGACGGCCGGCTTGGCCTTCTTCTTGTCGACCTTGGGCATGTCCTCGAGCATCGCGTCGGCGAAGCCGTCGTACTGCGCGTCCATGCCGGCCGGGTCGGTCAGGACGATCGCGTTCTCGCCGCTGGCGTGCAGCGGCTTGAGGTAGTCGTTGAGCTGGGCGGTCGCTTCGGCGTCCTGGCGCAGCGAGACCCGGGCGTAGAGTTCGGCGACCAGTTCGGGCTTGAGCGTGTTCTTCGGCGCCGCGGCCTTGGCCGCCTTGGCGGCCTTGGACTTCGACGGCTTGGCGGCGTGGGCCGGAACGAACGCCGGCGCCAGCGCGGCCGGGATCAAGATGGCGGCGAGAAGCGCGTTGCGCAGGGTGGTGGAGGCCATGGTGGCGGTCCTTTGCGGAAAGTAGGAGGCGGGGCCGCTCGATGCGGCGGCCTGGGAGGGGGGCGCGGCCGCAACGGCCGTCGCTACAGCTAGACGAACGAGGGCACCCGTTCCAGTACGCCGCCGGCGTAATCGCGCTGGAACGGCAGGTCGGGGCGGTGGGCGTAGCCGATGTAGCAGTCGCAGCGCGCGTTCGGGCAGGCGCGCTGGCGCAGCTGGGCGGCGAAGCTGCCGTCGTAGAGGTTGCCCAGCGGCTGGTCGACGAAGTGGCAGCGGCGCACGTCGCCGTTGCCGTCGACCGAGACCACGCTCTCGCCGGTCAGGCACGGCGCGCCCAGGCTCGGCGACGGCGCGAGGTTGTAGCGGAAGTGCGGGTCGATGGCTTCGATCCGCGCGATCTGGGCGGCGTCGTAGTAGTCCGGCGGGCGCGGGTCGAAGGCGTTGACCCACATCGGCGTCGCCGCGGGCAGTTCGCGCCGCACCGCCTCGATCTCGTCGAGGTCCTCGATCAAGCCGACCATGCCGACGCTGTGGCGCACGCCGCGCCGGCTCAGTTCGCGGCAGCGGGCCAGGAACGCGGCGCGGCCGACCTGGGTCGGGTGGTAGGTGCACCACAGCGCGAGCTTGCCCAGGTCGGCGTCGTCGAGCCAGCGCAGGCCGACGCACAGGTTGGTCTGGATCGCGGCGCGGCGCACGTGCGCCATCCGGCTCAGCGCGACCAGGGCCTCGCGGTAGTGGCGGCGGACCAGGCCTTCGCCCCAGGGGGTGAACAGGATCGACAGATCCATGCGCTGCTGCCCGGCCCATTCGACGAAGCGGGCGAGGTCGGCGGCGTCGCGGCGCAGCGCCTCGCGGCTGTCGTAGGTCTTGGCGAACGGGCAGTAGCCGCAGTCGTAGTTGCAACTGCTCAGGCGACCGCGATAGAGCACGGACAGGTGCATGCGCTCAGCCCAGGCGGTAGTCGCGCATGCGTTCGACGATGGCCGCCGAGGCCAGCCACGGGCCGATGGTGTCGGCGCGGGCGAGGCCGGCGTCGGTCAGCTCGATCAGCTCGGCGCCCGCGCTGGCCAGGCCATGCTCGAACAGTTCGCGCAGCTGCGGCAATTGCTCCAGGCAGTCGGCGCCGAAGCGGCGGCGGTAGTCGGCGCGGTCCAGGCCGGGGCGGATCAGCAGCGACTGGATCGCGTGCCGGCGCCGGCGCTCTTCCTCGCCCAGGGCGATGCCGTAGTCGGCGGCGGCGAAGGAGGCTTGGTCGCGTTCCAGGTAATGGTCGAGGATCTCGGCGACGCTGCGCCGGGCCACGCCGTACTCGCTGGAGTAGTGCAGGCTCGAGGTGTACGAGCGCGCGCCGCAGCCGACGCCGACCATGCCGTCGCTCTGGCAGCAGTACACCGGCGCGGCGATGTCGGGCGCGTGCGGCGCGCGGAACATGCGCATCGACACCTGCTGGTAGCCGGCGGCGAGCAGGCGGTCGCGGCCGGCCTGGTACAGGGCCAGGCGTTCGTCCATCGGCTCGGCCTGCAGCGGCAGGCGCGCACCGGCCTTGGCTTCGAACTTGGCCTCGATCCGGCCCAGGCCGGTCAGCGGGCGCACGTACAGCGGATACAGGTAGAGCTCTTCGGGGCGGTGTTCGAGCGCGCTGTCGATCGAGGCCAGGAAGCTGGCGACGGTCTGCCCGGCGATGCCGTAGATCAGGTCGAGATTTAGCGTAGGCATGCCGGCGGCGCCGATCTCGGCGATGGCCTGCTCGACCACCGCGCGCTGCTGCGGCCGCACCAGCGCGCGCACCTCGGCCTCGCTGAAGCTCTGGATGCCCATGCTGACCCGGTCGATGCCGCGCTCGCGGCACAGCCGCATCTTTTCGGCGTCGACGGTTTCCGGCGAGACCTCGATGCCGGCGGGGATCGCGTGCAGGTCGATGCGGGCGTGGCGCTCGACCATCGCGAACAGGCGCCGCAGCTGCGCCGCGTCGAGATAGCTCGGGGTGCCGCCGCCGATGGCGAAGCGGACGAAGCGGTGCTCGTCCAGCGCCTCGCAGGTGGCGCGCAACTGGCGCTCCATCTGGTCGAGGTAGCGCTCGACCTTGGCCGGCTCCGGCCGCGCCAGCGCGAACAGGTTGCAGAAGCCGCAGCGGTAGCTGCAGAACGGCACGTGCAGGTACAGGAACAGCGAGTCGCGCGGTTCGCCGGCCCACAGTTCGCGCAGGCCGCGCGGCGGCTGCAGCGGGCGGTAGGCGGTCTTGTGCGGATAGGAATACGAATAGGCCTGGTACGGCGGCAGGCGCAGCAGTTCGGCCAGGCTCGGGGCAGCGGTTGGGTCGGCGACGGCGTTCATGGATCGAGGAAGAAATGCGCGTAGGGCACGGTCATCACCGTATCGTGGGCGAGGCGATGGCCGTGGAAGCCGTCCTCGCCGTAGGCGGTGCCGTGGTCGGAACAGACGATGGCGAAGGCGCCGCCGCGCGCGCGCAGCGCGTCCAGCAGCGGCGCCAGCGCGGCGTCGACGTAGCGCAGCGCGGCGCAGTGGCTGGCGTAGCCGTCGGCGTCCGCGCCGGGCAGGTAGTGGCGGTTGGGCTGGTGCAGGGCGCTGACGTTGACGAACACGAAGCAGCGCTGGTCGCGCAGCGCTTGGCTGCCCAGGCGTTCGCAGGCCAGCGCGACCTGGCGCTCGGTCGAATCCGCCGCGGTCACGCCCAGGCCGGGGTGCCAGTGGCTTTCGTCGAACAGGCCGGGGAGCTGCGAGCCCAGCGGATTGCGCTTGTTGAAGAAGCCGACGCCGCCGATGCAGATCGTGTGGTAGCCGGCGTCGCGCAGGCCCGAGACGATGTCGGCGCGGTCGCGGAACACGTGGGTGCCGGCGGCGGTGGTCTCGCTGCCTTCGAACTCCAGCGCGAACAGGCGCGGGTGCGGCCCGGGCCGCGCCGGCGTCGGCAGGAAGCCGGCGAAGAACGCGGCGTGCGCGGCGTAGGTGAAGCTGCCGGGCGTGTGCCGGCGTTCCCAGCCTTGCGCGTGCAGGTGCCGCGCCAGCACCGGCAGCTCGCCGCGCGCGAAGCATTCCTGCGCCGCGTCGAAGCGCAGGGTGTCGAGGGTGACCAGCAACAGGTCGCGCCGGCCGACCACGGCGCGCATGTCGGGGTTGTCGTAGCGGGCGCCGGCGTCAGGCATGCGCCGGCTCCGGCGCGTGCGGCGCTTGCGGGGCGTTGGACGCCGGCACCGGGCGCAGCAGCGCCTGGTCCTGGTAGGTGCTCAGGCCCTGCCACGGCAGGTCGAGCAACAGGTCGCCGAAGGCGTTGGCTTCCAGCACCCAGCTGCGGCCCTCGCGCAGGATCAGGTCGAAGCCGATCATGCGGCTGCGCGGGAACGCCATCGCCGCCTGCTGGGTGGCGATCTCCAGCGCGTGCATGGCGGCGTCGTCGAGCCAGTGCGCCAGCGCGCCGCGGCGGTTGCCCAGGTGCAGGTTGGTCAGCGGGCCGCGGCCGACGCGGGCGACGCGGTGGCGCAGGAAGCCGTCCAGGGCGACCGCGCGGATGTCGTAGTGGCCGCCGTCGCCGTCGGGCGCGCGCGGCTTGGGAATCCAGCGCTCGACATAGGCGCCCTGCGCGGCGATCGCGTCGACCAGCGCGGCGATCTGCGCGGCGGCGTCGTAGCGCCGCGGCTTGAGCGAGTTGAACACGCGCGCGCCGTTGCCGTCGGCGTCCAGCTCGGCCGAGCCGTAGGCCGCCTCGCGCCCGCCGCGATTGGCGCGATAGGCCAGCACGCCGGCGCCGGAGGACCCGTAGCGGGCCTTGACGAACACCTGGCCGGTACCGTGCTCGCGCAGCAGCGCGCGCAGGTGTTCGTAGCCGTGCAGTTCGCCGAGCAGCGGCGGGATCGCGATGCCCTGCGCGCGCAAACGCAGCTGGCAGGCGAGCTTGTCGCTCATGCCGGCGATGTCATCGGGCGGGTTCAGATACCCGGCGCGCGCGGGCAGGGCGTCGAGCAACTGGCGAAAACCGGCGTACCAGTAATGCTGGTGCGCCAGTTCGCCGTGGCGCAGCGGCTGCGGCGGCGCGCCGGGCGCGCCGAGCGCGCGCCAGCCGCGCTCGACCAGGGCCGCATGCAGGGCCGGGGCTTCGCCCGGCGATTCGATCTTGACCAGCGCGCCCGGCCGGGCGGCGATGCGCTCGGCCGCGCGCTGCGGCGCGGCGAGCAGGTCCTCGTAGTGCAGCTCCTCGGCCGCGGCCAGGCCGCGCTCGCGCAGGGCCAGCTGCAGCCCGCGCAGCCGACGGCTGTCGCGCGGGCCGATCAACAGCCAGCCGGGCGGGGCCATGCGCTGTTTACTCGGATACCGCCACGTAGCGGTCGCCGTCGTCCTCTTCCTCGGGATCGTCGAGCACCACCTGGCACGGCAGCGCGCGCAGCTTGGCCTGCCACTGTTCCGAAATGTAGTGGTGGCTCAGGTCGATGCGCTCCAGCGCGCCGAGGTTCGGGCTTTCGGCCAGCGCCTGCGCGCCGACGTCGCCGATGGTGCCCAGCGACAGGTCCAGGCTCTGCAGCGAGCCCAGCCACGGCTGCTGCGCCAGCCACACGGCCAGCTCGTCGCTGATTTCCGAATCGCGCAGGCCCAGGTAGCGCAGGCGCTCGGGGCCGATCTTGGCGAGCAGGTTCTGGTACGCGGCGATGCCGCCGTCGAAACCGTAGTTGTCGCTGCCCAGCCACAGCTCCAGGTGCTTGAGCGCGGGCAGGGTGGAACCGGCGACGGCGTCGACGATCTTGCTCGGCAGGCCGCCGCATTCGATCGCCAGCTCTTCCAGCGCGTCGTGCGAGAACGCCTGCAGCTCCAGGTTGGTCGAGCCGCGGATGCGCAGCGACTGCAGCTGCGGGAACGCGGCCAGCAGCGGGTTGTAGGCGCTTTGGGTGATCCACGAGATCTCGCAATCCTCGTAGGTCATGTCGCCGAAGAACAGCGCGGTGAGCTTGGGCAGCTTGGCGCGGTATTCGATCAGCGCGTCGATGTAGCCCTGCGGGCCTTCGTCGTGGGCCTCGCTCCAGGCGCCGACGATCAGGGTTTCCAGTTCGGCCGGATCGACCTTGGACAGGAAGTCGTCGAGCAGGTCGCGCTGCCTCTCTTCGCTGTCGTAGTCCTGGGTCAGCCGGTAGACCACGTCGCCGCCGGCGGGCGTGGCGCCCATGCGGAATTCGACGACGCGTTTGCCGCGGTAGATCTGCGAGTATTCGCCGATGGTCACGTGGGGCTCCTTGCCTGCGTTGGTAAACGAGGGCGAAGCATACCTAAGGAGCGGGGACTGTTGTAACCATCGCCTGCGGGCGGCTGTTGTGGGAGGGGCTTCGGCCCCGATGCTCTTGTGCCGGATCGCCGCGAGCGGAACGAACAGCATCGGGGCCGAAGCCCCTCCCGCAAAAGCGCGACCGCTCAGACCAACCCGGTGGCGTAGAACGTCGCGATCACCACGAACACCGCCGCGGTCTTGATCAGGGTGATCGCGAACACGTCCTTGTAGGCCTGGCGATGGGTCAGGCCGGTGACCGCCAACAGGGTGATGACCGCGCCGTTGTGGGGCAGGGTGTCCATGCCGCCGGAGGCCATCGACGCGACCCGGTGCAGCACCTCCATCGGGATGTCGGCGGCCTGGGCGTTGGCGATGAAGGTCTCCGACATCGCCGCCAGGGCGATGCTCATGCCGCCGGAGGCCGAACCGGTGATGCCGGCCAGCGCGGTTACCGTGATGGCCTCGTTGACCAGCGGGTTGGGAATCGCGCCGAGCGCGTTGGCGACCACCAAAAAGCCCGGCAGCGCGGCGATCACCGCGCCGAAGCCGTACTCGCTGGCGGTGTTCATCGCCGCCAGCAGGGCGCCGCCGATCGCCGCCTTGCTGCCTTCGGCGAAGCTCGCCGCGACCGGCTTCCAGGCGAACGCCAGCACCGCGGCGATGCCGAGCAGCAACGCGCCTTCCACCGCCCAGATCGCGGCGACCTTGGACACCTCCTGCACCACCGGCGCGGCGTCGCCGATCACCGCCGGGACGAAGCTGTGCTGCTTGCCGTAGAACTGCGGCAGCCATTCGCTGAAGAGCTTGTTGGCGACGCCGACGATCAGCAGCGGCGCGATCGCCACCAGCGGGTGGGCGAGCTTGCCGCCGGCGAACGGCGCCGGTTCGTTGAGCAGCTGCGTGCCGTAGCCTTCGCCGGCCTTGAACGCGCTGCGCCGGCGCCAGTTCAGGTAGACCAGGCCGACGATCAGGATGAACACGCCGCCGAGCGTGCCCAGCCACGGCGCGGCCCAGGTGTTGGTGCCGAAGAACGCGGTCGGGATGATGTTCTGGATCTGCGGGGTGCCCGGCAGCGCGTCCATGGTGAAGGTGAACGCGCCCAGGGCGATGGTGCCGGGGATCAGCCGCTTGGGGATGTCGCTCTGGCGGAACAGCTCGGCGGCGAAGGGATAGACCGCGAACACCACCACGAACAGCGACACGCCGCCGTAGGTCAGCAGCGCGCACACCGCGACGATGGCGAGCATCGCGCGTTCGCGTCCGACCAGGCGGATGGTCGCGGCCACGATCGACTTGGAGAAGCCCGAGGTCTCGATGACCTTGCCGAAGATCGCGCCGAGCAGGAACACCGGGAAATACAGCTTGAGGAAGCCGACCATCTTGTCCATGAACAGGCCGGTGAACATCGGCGCGACCAGCGCCGGGTCGGTCAGCAGCACCGCGCCCAGCGCCGCCACCGGCGCGAACAGGATCACGCTGTGGCCGCGGTAGGCGACGTACATCAGGAAGCACAGCGCGGCCAGCACGATCAAGAACGCCATCGGTTCGGATTCCCCTCATTGCGGCGCGGGCGGCGGGCCCGGCTGCGCGCAGTGTCGGCAATGCGGCCGCGCCGGCGGCATTGTCCGAAGGTACAGCTGCCGGGCGCGGCGGCCGCCTCCTAGGCTGTGCGCCATGACGGGGGACTGCGCGGCGCGGGGCGCTGCGCGCCGCTTGCGCACAGCCACCGGCAACCATTCGCATCCAGCTCCCGGGGGAGGGACAGCCATCGTGATCCGCATCAACCGACACTCCCAAGGCCGTCATGGCGGCGCCCGCCGCGCCGCGCTCGCGTGCGCCGTCGCCTCCGCGCTGCTGGCGCCGGCGGCCTGGGCGCAGGACGCCGCGCCGGCCGCGGCCGAAGCCAAGAACCTCGGCGCGATCACCGTCACCGCGCGCAAGCGCGAGGAAACCCTGCAGGAAGTGCCGGTGGCGATCACCGCGTTCACGCCCGAGGCGCTGGACCGGCTCAACGTCGAGGACCTCAGCGACCTCGACGCGCAGGTGCCGAACCTGACCATCTACGCCGCGCGCGGTTCCTCCAGCACCATCACCGCCTACATCCGCGGCGTCGGCCAGTCCGATCCGCTGTGGGGCGTGGATCCGGGCGTGGGCATCTACATGGACGATGTCTACATCGCCCGTCCGCAGGGCGCGCTGCTGGACGTGTTCGACGTCGAGCGCATCGAAGTGCTGCGCGGCCCGCAGGGCACGCTGTACGGCAAGAACACCATCGGCGGCGCGATCAAGTACATCTCGCGCGGCCTGCCGACCCAGTTCGACGGCTTCGCCGCGGTCACCGTCGGCAACTACGGCCAGCTCGACGTCAAGGCCGCGGTCGCCGGCCCGATCGGCGGCCCGACCCAGGGCGGCGACGCCACCCTGCGCGGGCGCCTGTCGGTGGCCAGCCTCAACCGCGACGGCTTCGGCGAGAACCGGCTCACCGGCCAGGACGTCAGCGACAAGGAAATCCTGGCCCTGCGCGGCAGCCTCGGCGCCTACGTCAGCGACGCGCTCGACATCCAGTTCGCGTTCGACTGGATGGACGACCAGTCCGGCGTGCGCGGCGCCAGGATGCTGGCGCCCAACCGCTTCGCCCCGGGCCTGGCGCCGCTGGACGACCGCTACGACATCCGCAGCGGCATGCCCAACGTCAACGACACCACGATCAAGGGCGTGTCGGCGGTGGTCAACTGGCGCGCCAACGAGGACTGGGCGTTCAAGTACGTCATCGCCAAGCGCGAGTCCGACACCGAGACCAACATCGACTTCGACACCCTGCCGAACAAGATCGCCGACGTGAAGGCGTTCTACAGCGACGAGCAGGTCAGCCACGAGCTGCAGGCCAACTACGACGGCGGCGGCCGCGCGCGCGGCGTGATGGGCGTGTACGCCTTCGACGGCTCGGCCGGCGGCCAGGTGCTCAACAACTTCTTCAACGCCAGCTTCGGCGACACCCAGGGCACGGTCTACACCGAGTCGCTGGCGTTCTACGCCGACTGGACGTTCGACCTGACCGACAAGCTCAAGCTCGACGTCGGCGCGCGCTACACCGACGAGGACAAGCGCGCCAAGGTGTTGAACCAGGGCTACCGCGACGCCAGCTTCACCGTGCCCAGCGGCGCGATCCTGGCCAACTTCGACCGCAAGATCAATTTCAAGAACACTTCGCCGAAGGTCTCGCTCGACTACCAGGTTACGCCGGACGTCATGGTCTACGGCCTGGCCACGCGCGGCTTCAAGTCCGGCGGCTACAACATCCGCGCCCAGGCCGCGGCGGTGCCGCGCTCGGCCGAGCCGTTCGACGACGAGGTCGTCGACAGCTACGAGCTGGGCACCAAGATGGCCTTCTTCGACCAGCGCATGTTCCTGAACCTGTCGTACTTCCACAACAAGTACAAGGACATCCAGCTGTCGGTGTTCACCGCCTACGACAGCAACGGCGACGGCACCGAGGACGCGTTCTTCGGCGACTTCACCAATGCCGGCAAGGGCACGGTGCAGGGCCTGGAAGTCGAGTACCAGTGGCTGCCGAGCCAGAACTGGCTGATCTCGGGCAACCTGGCCTGGCTCGACGCCAAGTACGACGAGTTCATGTACGCCGGCGTCAACATCGCCAAGGAGCAGGAGTTCACCAACGCGCCCGAGTTCTCCGGCGCGCTCAACGTGGAGTACCGCACCGACCTGTCCGACGGCAGCAACCTGTCGGCGCGGGTGGGCTACAGCTACCAGAGCGAGGTGGTCGCCACTACCGAGATCGTGCGCACCGGCGCGGTGCCGATCACCCAGGACGGCTACGGCCTGATCAACGCCGGCGTCACCTGGAAGAGCCAGGGCCCGTGGACGGTGTCGCTGCAGGGCAGCAACCTGGCCGACAAGGAATACCGCACCACCGGCTACAGCCTGAACTCCGCGCTGGGCGTGTACACCGGGTTCTACGGCGCGCCGCGCCAGTACTCGCTGACGGTCAAGTACGACTTCTGATTTCGTTCCAAGCGTCGAATGGGGAGTGCGGCCGGGACGCCGCGTCGGGCCTGCGTCCGGGGGACGCAGGCCCGTGTTTTTTTGAGGGCGGGGCAGGGACGCCCCGTTCGCTTTCGTGGCCGCGGGTCGCGACGATGCCCGGCGCAGCGACTGTAGGAGCGGCGCGAGCCGCGACTGCGGGGTTGCAGGTCGCGGAGAAAGTTTCGGCGTAGTTGCGCCGTCGCAGTCGCGGCTCGCGCCGCTCCTACAGGTAGCCACCGCAGGCGCGCTGTTCCAGGGTGCTCCCCACCGCTATCCTGCGCCGATGCGCCGCGCCTCATGCCCATGCTGAGCCTTACCACCGTCGCCCTGGCCAGCCTGGCCTGGCTGGCGCTGATGTTCGGCACCGCGCTGTTCGCCGAGCGCCGGCCGGGCGTGCTGGCGCGCCACTGGCATCACATCTACGCGCTGTCGCTGGCGGTGCACTGCACCTCGTGGACCTTCTACGGCACCGTCACCCAGGCCGCGCGCTACGGCTGGCCGCTGCCGCCGACCTTCCTCGGCTCGATCCTGTTCTATGCGCTGGCCGTGGGCTTCATGGTCAAGCTGGTGCGGCTGGCGCGCGAGACCAACGCCACCTCGCTGGCCGACCTGATCGCCACCCGCCTGGGCAAGGACGCGTGGCTGGCCGCGCTGGTGACCCTGGTCGCCGCGCTCGGCCTGATTCCCTACATCGCGCTGCAGTTGAAAGCGGTGGCGATGAGCTTCGCCATGCTCACCACCCGCGCCACCGACGGCGCCGCGCTGCCGGCCTGGCGCGACAGCGCGCTGTACGTGGCGCTGGCGATGGCGCTGTTCGCGATGCTGTTCGGCACCCGCCGCGCCAGCGCCGCCGAGCACAACCGCGGCCTGGTGCTGGCGATGGCGTTCGAGTCGGTGTTCAAGCTGGCGGCGATGCTGGCGCTGGGCGCGTTCGTGTGGTTCGGCCTGGATGCGCTGCCGCCGGCGCCGGCCGCGCCGGCGCCGGCCGGCGCCCCGGCCGGCGGGTTCGCGCCGCTGGTGCTGCTCGGCGCGCTGGCGATGTTCATCCTGCCGCACCAGTTCCATGTCGCGGTGGTGGAATGCCGCGACGAGCGCGACGTGCGCACCGCGCGCTGGCAGTTCCCGCTGTACCTGCTGCTGATCGCAGCGCCGGTGCTGCCGGTGGCGATGCTCGGCCAGCGCCTGCTCGGTGCGCAGGTGCCCTCGGACCTGTACGTGCTGGCGCTGCCGCTGGCGCAGGGGCAGCAGGCGCTGGCGCTGTTCGCCTTCCTCGGCGGGCTCAGCGCCGCCACCGGCATGGTCGTGGTCAGCACGCTCACGCTGAGCCTGATGATCGGCAACCACTGGTTCGCGCCGAACCTGCTGCGCGGCGCGTGGTCGCGCAACCGCGACCTGCGCGGGCGGGTGCTGGCGCTGCGCCGCGCCGGCATCTTCGCGATCATGCTGCTGGCCTGGGGCTACAGCCGCCTGATCGCCGGCAGCGAGGCGCTGGCCGACGTCGGCGCGGTCTCGTTCTCGGCGCTGGCGACGCTGGCGCCGGCGCTGGCGTTCGCGGTGTGGCGGCCGCAGACGCCGGCGCGCGCGGCCATCGCCGGCATCGCCGCGGGCTTCGCGGTGTGGTGCTGGACGCTGTTGCTGCCGATGCTGTTCGAGGTGCGCGGCGCCGCGCCGGCGTGGTTCGCGCACGGCCCGTTCGGCCTGGAATGGCTGGCGCCGGAGCGGTTGTTCGGCCTGACCGGCTGGAGCCGGCTCGGTCGCGCGGTCGGCGCCAGCCTGTTCGCCGGCACCCTGGTCACGATCCTGGCCGCGTTGTGGCGGCGCGAGCCGGCCCGCCACGCGCGCCGCGGCCTCGACGCGCAGACCCTGCGCAACGCCGGCCTGCGCTTTTTGCCGCGCGAACGCGTGGCGCAGCTGCTCGACGGCGTGCCGACCGGCGCGCCGGTGGCGGCGGCGGTGGAAGCCGGGGTGGAGCGCGAACTGGCCGCGGTGCTGGGCTCGTCGTCGGCGCGGGTGTTGCTCGACGCGGCGCGGCGCGAGGCCGGGCGCGATCTCGACACGGTCGCGGCGATCGTCGGCGAAGCCTCGGCCGACCTGCGCTTCAACCAGCGGGTGCTGGAAGCGGCGCTGCAGAACATGAGCCAGGGCATCAGCGTGGTCGACGCGCAACTGCGGCTGGTGGCGTGGAACCGGCGCTATGCCGAGCTGTTCGCGTTTCCGCCGGAGCTGCTGCAGGTCGGCCGCCCGATCGCCGACCTCGCGCGCTGGGCGATGCACCGGCTGCCGTTCCAGGGCGATCTCGAGCGCGCCCTGCAGCGGCGCCTGGCCTACATGCGCGCCGGCACCGCGCACCTGTCCGAGCGCGTGCTCGCCGACGGCAGCATCCTGGAAATCCGCGGCAATCCGATGCCCGGCGGCGGCTTCGTCGCCACCTTCACCGACGTCACCGCGTTCCGCCGCGCCGAAGCCGGATTGATCCAGGCCAACGAGACCCTGGAGCAGCGCGTGGCCGAGCGCACCGCCGACCTGGAAGTGGCCACCCAGGAGGCGCAGCGCGCCAACGAGGCCAAGAGCCGCTTCCTCGCCGCGGTCGGCCACGACCTGATGCAACCGCTGCACGCCGCGCAATTGTTCGCCGATGCGCTGAGCCAGCAGGTCGACGATCCGGCCCAGCGCGACACCGTCGCGCGCATCGGCGGCGCGCTGGAATCCACCGGCGATCTGCTGACCGGGCTGCTGGACATGTCGCGGCTGCAGGCCGGCGGCCTGGTGCCGCAGCCGCGCGAGTTCCCGCTGGCCGAAGTGCTCGACCCGCTGGCCGCGCAGTTCGCCGCGATCGCCGCCGCGCGCGGCCTGCGCTTTCGCTACGTGCCCACGCGCGCGTGGACGCGCAGCGACCCGCAACTGCTGCGGCGGGTGCTGCAGAACTTCCTCGCCAACGCGGTGCGCTACACCGCGCGCGGCCGCGTGCTGCTGGGCGTGCGCCGCGCCGGCGGCGGCCTGCGCATCGAGGTGCACGACACCGGGCCGGGCATCGAGCCGGCCCAGCGCGAGGCGATCTTCGAAGAATTCCGCCGCGGCCCGGACGCGCCGGGGCAGGGCCTGGGCCTGGGCCTGTCGATCGCCGACCGCATCGCGCAATTGCTGCAGGCGCCGCTGAGCCTGCGCAGCGAGGTCGGCCGCGGCACCGCGTTCGGCGTGCGCGTGGCGGCGGTGCGCGCGGCGCAGGCGCCGCTGCCGGCGGGCGCGCGCGGCGCGCTGGCGGGCTTGCGCGTGCTCGCGGTCGACAACGACGCGCAGGCGCTGGCGGCGCTGGCCGAAACGCTACGGCGCTGGGGCTGCGAGGTGGCCACCGCCGCCGACGACGCCGGCGCGCGCGCGGCGCTGCGCGCGGCGCCGGCGCAGCTGTGGCTGTTCGACTTCCACCTCGACCGCGACGACACCGGCGTGGCCTTGGCCGCGCGCCTGGAGGCCGAGTTCGGCGCGCGCCCGTGCCTGCTGCTCAGCGCCGACGGCAGCGCGTCGGTGCGCGCCGCGGTGCAGGCCGCGGGCCGCACGCTGCTGGCCAAGCCGGTCAAGCCGCTGGCGCTGAAGTCGGTGCTCGACCGCCTGCTCGCGGCCGCCGCGACGGCCGGCTGAACGGGCGCAGGGCAGGGGCGGGGGCGGCCCGGAGCGGTCCCGGCGAGCGACCAGCGGTTCCGCGACCGACGTCGAGAAATCCACTGGCGATTTTTTAGCCAAATCTGTTGCAATGCTTATGTAACAAAGGATTGCGCCCCCTCCCACCCCGGCTGTCCGCAGGTTTGTCCACAGGCTGTGTGGACAACATCGGGCCTCGCGGTGAGCCCGGGAGAGCTTGACGTGAGGGTGGGTGAGTGGTTAGGGCGCAGGGAATCGGGGGCGCAACGGGAGCGGCGATCGGTGGCGGCGGCCGAAGCGACCGCGAGTCGGCGTTCTTGCCTTGCGCCGTTCGCTCGTTCGGCTTGTTCCCGGTCCCGCTGGCTCAATCGAGCCGTCGCGCCGGATCGGCCAGTTCCAGTTCCCGCAGCACCACCCCGGCCTGGGTGCGGTTGCGCACGCCGAGGCGGTCGAAGATCGCCGACAGGTGCGCCTTGACCGTGCGCTCCTGGACGTCCAGGCGATCGGCGATCTGCTTGTTGAGCAGGCCCTGCGCGACCAGGCTCAGCACCCGGAACTGCTGCGGCGACAGGCTCGCCAGGCGCGCGGCGAGGTCGGCGTCGCCGCGCTCGCTGTGGGTGCGCGCGACCGCCGCGCGCAGCGTCGCCGGCAGCCATTGCTCGCACGCCAGCACCGCGCGGATCGCATCGCGCAATTCGTCCAGGCCCGAACTCTTGGGCAGATAACCGGCGGCGCCGTGGTCGAGCGCGCGCCGGACCACGCGCGGATCGTCGTTGGCCGACACCACCGCCACCGCGGTGCCGGGGAACTGCGCGCGGATCGCGGCCAGGCCGGCGAGGCCGTGGTTGCCGGGCATGTGCAGGTCGAGCAGGACCAGGTCGATGCCGGGTTCGGCTTCCAGCGCGGCCAGCGCGTCGTCGAGCGTGCCGGCCTCGCGCACCACGGTCTCGGGCACGGCGTCGGCGGCGGCCTGGCGCAGCGCCGCGCGGAACAGGGGGTGGTCGTCGGCGATCAGCAGGGTCGGCATCGCCGCAAGCGTAGCAGGCCGCGGCAGCGGCGCCGCGCGCTCGCGGCGCGCAGGTGTACCAAAGTACGATGAGCGCGAGCCGGCGGCTTGCTAGCCTGCGCCCATGAGCGCCCACACCCTACGCACCGCGGCCCTGGCCGCCTCCCTGCTGCTGGCCTGCACGGCCGGCGCCGCCAGCGCCGCGCCGGCGCGCACGTCCGCGGCCAAGCCGGCCGGCAAGGCCACCGCACAGGACTCCGCCGCGATGTTCAGCTCCGAACGCCAGACCGACCATCGCGACCGCGACGACCTGCTCAGCGCCGGACTCGGCCTGGACGGCCTGCGCGCGATGGCGCCGCCGGCGTTCGCCGACGCAGCCCATCCGACCGCGGCCGAACTGCGCCGGCGCGCGCTGTGGTCGAACTGGCGCGGCATCGCCGACCTCGCGCCCGGCGGCGGCTACGGCGAGCTCTACGGCAGCGTGGCGCCGGTGCCGGGCCGCGAGTACAGCGCGTTCGCGCGCCTGCCCGGCGCCAGGCAGCCGCATCGCGTGCTGGTGCAGGTGCCCGACGGTTTCGATCGCGACAAGCGCTGCATCGTGGTCAGCGCGTCGTCGGGTTCGCGCGGCATCTACGGCTCGATCGCCGTGGCCGGCGCCTGGGGCTTGCCCAAGGGCTGCGCGGTGGCCTACACCGACAAGGGCGCGGGCACCGATTACTTCGATCTCGACGCCGGCCTGGGCGTGCGCGCCGACGGCACCGTCGGCAAGCCGGGCGAGGGCGAACTGGCGTTCGAGCCCGATGCGCAGGCGCGCAAGGCCGGCGGCGTCGCGTTCAAGCATGCGCATTCGCAGGACAATCCCGAGGCCGACTGGGGCCGGCACGTGCGCCAGGCGGCGCAGTTCGCGCTGCGCGCGCTGGATCGCGCGTTTCCCGACGCGGCGCCGTTCACCTGGGCCAACACCCGGGTGATCGCGGTCGGCATCTCCAACGGCGGCGGCGCGGTGTTGCGCGCGGCCGAATTGAACGACGAGCCCTGGCTCGACGCGGTGGTGGCCGGCGAACCCAACGTCTACGCCGCCGGCGCGCGGCCGCTGTACGACTACACCACCCAGGCCGCATTGCTGATGCCGTGCGCGCTGCTGCACAAGCCGCTCGGCGCGATGCCGGTGGCGCCGCTGACCGGCGACAGCGCGCAATCGTTCTGCGACTTCGCCGCCGAACGCGGCCTGCTCGGCGAAGCCGCGCGCGCGGGCGACACCGCCGCGCGCGCGCAGGCGGCCTACGAGCGCATGCGCGCCGACGGCTGGAGCGACGCGGCGCTGCGCGCCGGCGCGCTGTCGGTCAACTTCGATCTGTGGCGCGCGGTCGCGGCCACCTACGCCTCGGCCTACGGCCGCTACGCGCCGGCGCTGGGCGAAGGCGCGGCGGCCGAACAGCCGTGGGTGCGCTACGTCTATTCCGCGGCGACGCCGGCCGGCCCCGACGCGCCGCCGCTGGCGCGCGCGGCCAGCGAAGGCGAACGCGCGGCGTGGTGGGCCGACGCCAGCGGCATTCCGCCGGGCGCGGGCGTGCAGTTGTTCGGCCCGCCGGCCGCGGGCGCGGCGCCGCGCCTGGACGGCATGGCCGGCCTGCGCGAACTGTGGACCGGCCAGCCGCTGCGCGAGGGCGTGGACAAGGCCGCGTTGCGCCGCGCCGGCGAGCGCGTGCGCAAGGGCGTGGAGCAGACCCGCGCCGGCGCGCCGCGCAAGGGCCTGCCGATGGTGGTGGTGCACGGCCTGGACGACGGCCTGATCCCGCCGGCGTTCAGCAGCGCGCCGTACGTGGCGATGGCGCGCAAGGCCGGCGCGCAGGTGAGTTATTGGCAGGTCAGCAACGTCCAGCACTTCGACGCCTTCCTCGGCCTGCCGGCGCTGGGCGCGCGCTACCTGCCGCTGCTGCCGTACGTGTACGCGGCGCTGGACCGGGTCGAGGCGCACCTGGCCGGCGGCGCGGCGCTGCCGGGCGATGCGGTGGTCGAGACCGTGCCGCGCGCGCAGGGCCAGGGCCTGAAGGCCGACAACCTGGCGGTGCCGAAGTAAGCGCCGCCGCGGCGGCGCTCGCGCGGGGTTCCGCCGCCGCGCGCCGCGCCGCCCGCGCGCCGGGCCTGCGACCTTGGCCCCTTGCGGCGCACGCGCCGGCTTTGGCAGGCTGAACGCCCCCCGGCGGCCGCGCGGCCGCCCGCCACGGAGCTGCGCCGCATGCCGCGTCATTTCTCGATGCTCCGCGAGTTCCACCTCGCGGACTGGTTCACCCTCGCCAACGCCTTCTGCGGCACCGGCGCGATCTTCGCCGCGATGCGCTTCCTGCAGGACGGCGACGTGCGCAACCTGATGATCGGCATGGCGCTGATCCCGCTGGCGTTCGTGTTCGATGCGCTCGACGGCCGCGTCGCGCGCTGGCGCAAGTCGTCCTCCACGCTCGGGCGCGAGCTGGATTCGCTCGCCGACGTGATCTCCTTCGGCGTCGCCCCGGCCGCGCTGGCCTACGCCTGCGGCCTGCAGGGCGGCTGGGACTGGGTGGTGCTGAGTTACTTCGTCGGCTGCGGCGTCAGCCGGCTGGCGCGCTACAACGTCACCGCCGAGGCGCTCGCCGGCGACGAGGGCAAGGTCAAGCACTTCGAAGGCACGCCGATCCCGACCAGCCTGCTGCTGGTGATCGTGCTGGCGGTGGCGGCGTGGCAGGGCGCGATCGGCGCCGACCTGTGGTTCGGCGGCGTGCGCATCGGCCCGTGGCTGTTCCATCCGCTGGTGCTGATGTTCGCGCTGTCGGGCTCGCTGATGATCAGCAAGACCCTGCGCATTCCCAAGCCCTGATTTGCGGCGCGGTCTCGACCGTTTTTTGTAGGAGCGGCGCACGCCGCGACCGCGAATCGCGGCGTGCGGCGCAAGATTGCGGCCCCGCGGTCGCGGCTCGCGCCGCTCCTACAGGTAGCTGCCGTAAATCCGCGCCAGCGCATTCACGCCGTTGTGTGCCCCACGACACAGGCAGCGCCCGGCAACGCGCGATTGCTATCATCCGGGCAAACCCTGGAGGCGGCGCGATGGCGAATTTCGGTTTCGGCTCGAACAATCCCGGCGATTTCGGCGCCGGTTTCAACCCGCAGGATTTCGAGCGCCTGGCGCGACAGTACTGGGGCGCATGGGGCGAGATGATGCGCGGCGCGCAGCCGCAGCCGCCGCCGCAACCGTCGATGCCGGGCTGGAACGAGGCGCTGAACTGGTGGTCGCAACTGGCCAAGGGCGGCGCCCAGCCGCAGGTCCAGGACACGCTCGACCGCTTCAACAGCCAGGCGCGCGGCTGGTTCGGCGAGATCCAGAAACTGGCCGCGCAGTTCGCCGGCCGCGACGCCTCCGCCGCCGACATCGCCGGCGCCTGGAAACAGGCGATGGGCGGGCAGGGCGCCAATCCGTTCGCCGACGTGTTCGGCGCGATGCGCGGCCCCGGCCAGCAGGATTTCGCACGCTGGGTCGAGCAGGCCAGGCCGTTCCTGGAACGCCTGCAGGACGGCGGCAGCAGCCTGCTGGGCCTGCCCGCGTTCGGTTTCGCGCGCGAGCACCAGGAGCGCGTGCAGCACCTGGCCCAGTCCTACCTGAACTACCAGCAGCAAAGCCAGGCCTACAACGCGCTGATGGCCGAGGCCGGGCAGGACGCGTTCAAGCGCTTCGAAGACAAGCTGGCCGAACGCAGCGAGCCGGGCCGCCAGATCGGCAGCGCGCGCGCGCTGTTCGACCTGTGGATCGACGCGGCCGAGGACGCCTACGCCGAGATCGCGCTGTCGCCGCGCTTCCGCGACGCCTACGCGGCGCTGGTCAATTCGCAGATGCGCCTGCGCGCCGGCGTGCAGAAGGAGGTCGAGCAGGCCAGCGGCCAGTACGGCATCCCGACCCGCACCGAGATCGACGCCGCGCACCGCAAGATCGTCCAGCTCGAGCGCGAACTGCGCCGGCTGCGCGACGAAGTGCAGCAGCTGCGCGGCGGCGACGGCGGCGAGCCCGAGGCCAAGTCCGCGCCGGCGGCGAACAAGAGCGCCGGCGCCAAGCCGAAGCCGCGCGCGGCCCAGGCCGCCGCGGCCGCGCCGAGCCGCGCCGCGCAGGCTGCGCCGGCCGAAGCCGCGCCGGTGGCGGTCAAGCCCGCTGCCGCGAAGCCGGCGTCCAGGCCGGCCGCTTCCAAGCAAGCCGCTCCCAAGCAAGCCGCTCCCAAGCAAGCCGCATCCAGGCAGGCTGCGCCGAAACCGGCCGCTTCCAAGCCCGCGGGCAAGCGCGCGGCGAAGAAAACCGCGATCGCCCGTCCGCAGCCGCCGGCCCGGCCGGCCGCGGCCAAGGCCGCCGCGCCGTCCCGGCGCGCCGCCAAGCCGGCCCCGGCCGCGAAGTCCGTGAAGTCCGCCAAGCAGGGAGCGCGCTGAGATGACCGCACCGATCAACTTCACCGCCGAGTCGCTGGCGCAGGAAGCGCTCACCGCCCAGCGCAAGCTCAGCGCCGGGCTCGACACCCTGCACGAGGTCGACGACATCGACTACGGCGCGACCGCGCGCGAGGAAGTCTGGCGCGACGGCAAGGTCGCGCTGTACCGCTTCCGCGGCGAGCAGGCGCCGACCGCCAAGACCCCGCTGCTGATCGCCTACGCCCTGGTCAACCGCCCGTACATGGTCGACCTGCAGGCCGACAAGTCGATCGTGCGCGGCCTGCTGGAACGCGGCCAGGACGTGTACATCCTCGACTGGGGCTATCCCGACCGCTCCGACCGCTACCTGGAGCTGGAGGATTACATCCAGCGCTTCCTCGGCGGCGCCGTCGATCATCTGCGCCGCGAGTACCGCCAGGACGCGATCAACCTGCTCGGCATCTGCCAGGGCGGCGCGTTCTCGCTGTGCTACTCGGCCTTGAACCCGGCCAAGGTGCGCAACCTGATCACCATGGTCACGCCGGTCGACTTCCACACCCGCGACAACATGCTGTCGAACTGGACCCGCGGCCTGGACGTGGACCAGTTCGTCGACACCCTCGGCAACGTGCCGGCCGACGTCATGAACTGGTGCTACCTGACCCTCAAGCCGTGGCGGCTGTTCGTGCAGAAGTACGTCGGCCTGGTCGACATCCTCGACGACAAGCGCGCGCTGGAAGACTTCCTGCGCATGGAAAAGTGGATCTTCGACTCGCCCGACCAGGCCGGCGAAGCGTTCCGCCAGTTCATCAAGCAGTTCTACCAGGGCAACGGCTTCGTCAACGGCGGCATCGACATCGGCGGCCGCGCGGTCGACCTGGGCTATGTCGACATGCCGGTGCTCAACATCTACGCCGAGCAGGACCACCTGGTGCCGCCGGCCGCGTCGAAGGCGCTCAAGGGACTGGTCGGCAGCGAGGACTACAGCGAACTGTCGTTCAAGGGCGGCCACATCGGCATCTACGTCTCCGGCCGCGCCCAGCGCGAAGTGCCCGGCGCGATCCACGACTGGCTGAGCCAGCGCTCGCGCTGAGCGCGCCGGCGCCTCCCGCGATGCCGACGCATCGTGGGATGCCCTTGTGAAAGGGCCTCAGTGAAGGGCCGTTGTGGCAGGGCCTTCAGGCCCGACGCTTTCTGCTCCGATCATTGCGCCCCACATGCTCGCAGCCGCGTGCAACGCCGCAGCCAAGCCCGCCGTCTTTCGCCCGGATCGCTGCGCGCCCACGCGCCTTAACGCCACACGGGTTAGTCTCCCACGGTCCCCATCGCGGAGCCCCGCATGCGCCGTTTCCTGCTGCCGCTGTTGTTCGCCTTGCTCGCCGCCTGCGCCAGCGCGCAGCACGCGGGCAGCGCCGCCACCCAGGCGCCCGCACCCGCCGGCACCGCGCCGCGCGATTCGGCCGAATGGGCGTCGGCGATCCGCGCCTTCGAGGAGCAGGACGCGCGCGTGCGGCGCATGCCCGGCAGCGTGGTCTTCGTCGGCAGTTCCTCGATCCGGATGTGGACCACGCTGGCCGACGACTTCCCCGGCGTCGCCCTGATCAACCGCGGCTACGGCGGCTCGCGCGTGTACGACTCGGTCTATTACGCCGAGCGCATCGTCGTTCCCTACCAGCCGCGCGCGGTGGTGTTCTACGCCGGCGACAACGATCTCAGCGACGGCCGCACCCCGCGCCAGGTGCGCGACGATTTCGCCGCGTTCGTGCGCAAGGTGCAGGCGGCCGCGCCGAAGGCGCGCATCGCCTTCGTTTCGATCAAGCCCAGCCCGTCGCGCGCGGCGCTGCTGCCGCAGGTGCGCGAGGCCAACGCCCTGGTCCGCGACTTCGCCCGCGGCGTGCGCAACGTCGACTATCTCGACGTGTACACGCCGATGCTCGACGCCGGCGGCGCACCGCGCGAGGAGCTGTTCCTCGCCGACCGCCTGCACATGAACCGCGCCGGCTACGAAATCTGGATCGGCGTGGTCGGCCCGTGGCTGGCCAAGCTACCCTCGCCGGCATGAATGCAATGGCCCCCCGTTTCGGCCTCGCCCTGGTCCTGGCGCTGGCCGCCGCCGCGTCCGCGCAGGCCGCGCCCTCGGCCCAGGCCGAGCGCGAGACCGAACAATTGATCCAGGCCCTGGCGCGCTCGGGCTGCCAGTTCGAGCGCAACGGCAGCTGGTACGACGCGGCCCAGGCGCAGGCGCACCTGCGCAAGAAATTGGCCTACCTGCGCAAGCGCGGCCTGGCCGACAGCGCCGAGCTGTTCATCGAGCGCGCGGCCAGCCAAAGCAGTCTGAGCGGCAAGCCGTACCACGTGCGCTGCGGCGGCGATGCGGCCACGCCGGCGGCCGCGTGGTTGCGCGCCAGGCTCGTTCAGCTACGCAACGCGAAAGCGCCGCCGCCGCCGACACCGCCGTCGCCGTGACGCGCTAGACTGGCCGCGGACCTTGCGCCCGGAGCGCCCGCGGACGATGAGCAGCGCCACCCGATCCCTGTGCCGTTCGCGCCACGACCGGATGTTGGCCGGCGTCTGCGGCGGCCTCGCGTTGCGTCTGCGCTGGAATCCGGTGCTGGTGCGCGCCGGGTTCGTCGTGCTGGCCCTGGCGACCTTCGTGCTGCCGGTCGCGCTGGCCTATCTGGTGCTGTGGTTGTTGATCCCGGAAGAGGGCTGCTGACTGGGCGCGGCGTTGCGAACCTGCGCGCGCGCGGCCGGTACCGCGCTCGGCGTGGCGTGGACTTCGCCGATCAGCGCGCTCGGCCTGCTCGCCGGCCTGCTGGCGATGCCGTTCGGCGCGCGCGCGCGCTGGCGCCGGCGCGACCTGGCGCTGGTGTTCCAGCATTGGCCGTGGGGGCCGGGCGGGGCGATCACGCTCGGCAACGTGATCCTGCACACCGGCCACGATCTCGATTCGCTCTGCCACACCTACGCCCACGACGCCGGCCACGGCGAAGAGCCGCCGATCTGCCTGGCCGACCACGAGCGCGCTCATGTCTACCAGTACATGGTGCTGGGGCCGCTGTTCCTGCCGCTGTACCTGGCTTGCGGCGGCATCAGCGTACGCAACCGCTTCGAGCGCGCGGCCGACCGCTACGCCCAGACCGGGCGCGGCTGGTGGCCGTGGCCGGGTTGAGCGCGGCGGTTCCCAGGCATTAATTCCGTCCCGCGACGGCCGGACACACTAGCGTTCTTCGATCCGCACGCTGGCGGTCGCGCAGCCACGGTTATGGGAAGGCCTTCAGTCCCGACGCTTTCGTTCCCGCGCGCGGAGATCCGGCCGAACCGCGTCGCGACCGAAGTCGCTGCCGCCCCCGCGCCGCGCTAACGCGGATTTGATCGCCGGCTAACGCAGCCGGCGCTAACCTGCGCGCGTCGGAGAACAACCAGTGGACGCCAGTCCGTTGGAACCGCTCCGACAACGGAAGGCCCGGACACCCGAGGAATCTCCTCGAGGCCTGGGCCTTCTCATTTGCGCGTCGGTTCGGCGCGCGCTTGGCGCGGCGTCGTGCGCGTGTTGCCCCGCCGGCCGCGCGAATCGCACGCTGGCGCGGAAAAATGGCGCTTCCAGCCTATTCATTCGCGCACGCCGCGCGGCACGCCGTCGCAGTCGGCGCAACGCCGCTGCGCTCTAATAAGCGCGTTCGGGACGCCCCTTCAACACGACGACCGCGCGAGCGCAGGATGCGCCGCGCCGTCGGCGTGCGCGCGCTCCCGGATTCGCGCAGCGGCCGATGCGCGATCGCCGCGCTTCCACCGAAGCCGCCGCTCTTCCATCGAAAAGGAGCTTTCATGAAAATCGTCGCAATCGCGCTGGCCGGCCTGCTCGGGCTGGCCGCGCTGCAACCCGCGCATGCCCAGTTCACCATCCCCAACGGCCCGTTCGCCGACGAGCAGGCGGTGGTGAACTGGTGGAACGCCAACAACACCAGCGGCGCGATCACCCAGGTCTTCTACAACGGCCGCAAGGTCTACCAGCGTCCGACCGGCTTCGGCCCGGCGCTGATCGTCAAGTACTACCGCTGCAAGCAGACCCAGGACGTGCGCACCCGCTGCGGCCACCACCTCGATGCGTTCTCGCGCGAGGACTGGCTGATCGACCAGATCGACACCCTCAACGGCACCCGCCCGGCCCTGGCCGACAGCGACATCTACCTGGACAACCAGCTCTATCGCGCCTACACCACGCCGTCGCGGCGCGCGACCTACGGCCTGATCGGCTGCAAGGGCGAGCCCAGCTACCGCGAGCCGGGCGGCATCGGCTACTTCGTCGTGCGCGGCTATTCGCCGGACTTCAGCCCGCCGTACGTCGGCAAGTGCTTCTTCTGATCTGATCGAGCGCGGTTGCGACGCCGCGGGGATCGCATCCCCGCGGCGTTTTCCCGCGCGCGCTCGCGCGCCTCAGCGCAGCGGCAGCCGCGCCGCGCTTTCGCCGGCGTCGGCGCCGTTCGGGCCGTAGCGCCGCTCGATGAAGTCGATGCCGTCGGCGCCGACCAGCACGATGGTGCTGCAACGCGTGCCGTAGCGTTCGCCGAGCACGAACGGCGGCGACAGCAGGCGTTCGAGTTCCAGGCCGACGCCGGTATCGGGCAGCGCCTCGTCGGGCGCGAGGGTGGTGTCGGCCATCGCCGCCAACAGCATCGCCAGGCCCGGATCGGCGCTCGACGGCGCGTCGCCGTCGCGGCGCAGCGGCGCCTGCAGCGAGGCCGGCGAATCCAGCCATGCCGACAACGCGCGCGTGGCCAGGCCGCTCTTGGGCCAGGCGGCGTCGAAGGCGCCGTTGGTCATCGCGTGCACGCCGGGAGCGACGGCGAAGGTCTGATAGCCGCCGGCGCCGGCGGGCGGGTGGTTGCTGCCGAAGCGCAGCGCTTCGCCGTCCCACAGCAGCAGGTTGAAGCGGCCGAACTGCGCGGCGTCCGCGCGCAATGCGTCCAGGTACTGCTGCGCGCTCATCGCGCCGCGCGCGAAGTCGCGCACCAGCGCGCCGCGCGAGCGCGCCGCGGTCTCGGGCTGGCGGCCGTCGCGCACGTTGGTGACGGCGGCCAGGCGGCCGCGCGCGCAGACCATCAGCCAACTGCCGCCGGCGGAGAGATCGCGGCCGCCGAAGACGTGCGCATCGTCGGGATCGGGTCCGGCCGGCGAGGTCGGGCGGGCGTGGGCTTCATCGCGGTTGGCGATCAACGCCAGGCGATAGCGGGGATGGTGTTGCCAGGCGAGGGCGATCAGGCACATGGCCGCATTCTAGTCCCGCCATCGCCGCATAGTTGCTCACAGCCGCGCGCGTGCGGCAACCGACCGCAGGCGCAGTGCGGGCGGGACCTATGGCAGATGCCGCGCCGGCGCGCTGGCCATATTCTGGCCACCGTCGCATCGATTGAGATCGCGCCCCGCTTTGCTATCCGGCTCGCAGTTCGGCCGGCTCGAAGGGGAGGGCAATCGATGAATCGTGGCGCCAGGATGTTGTTGCAATTGTTCGCGCCGGCCGCGGTGGTCGCGGCGGGTGCGTTCGCCGCCGGAGGCCTGCTGGCGGACGCCGCCCAGGCCGCCTCGACGGCGGGTTCTTACGCGCGGCTGGCGCAGTGCCTGCAGTTCGGCGGCCTCGGCACCGCCGCGGCGATGCTCGTCCATTCGTTCTGGCGCCTGTGGCGCTGGGAGCGCGGCAGGGAGCCGCAATGTCCCTGCGGCGGCCTGTTGTCGCGGCCGCAGCACAGCCGCCACGGCCGCCGACGCCACTGCCTGGGATGCCGACGCCCCCAACCGGAGACCTGACCATGCTCACCGCCGCCGCCATCCGTTGCACCGTCGCGCTGTGGCCGGGCGCAGCCGCGGCCGCGACGGTGGGCGACTGCGGCGACGGCGAGGCGCCGCCGCAGCGCGACCCCCAGGACGAGGCCGCGGCCGCGGCCGAGCCGCTCGAACCGCGCCGCCCCAGCTGAGCGGGCCGGGGCAGACGCCGGCCCCCGGCCTTGCTATGATGCGCGACCCGCTGCCGGAGTGGCGGAATCGGTAGACGCAGCGGACTCAAAATCCGCCGCCCTTAAAAGCGTGTGGGTTCGAGTCCCACCTCCGGCACCAAAGCCCCTCGTGGCTCAGCGGTTTCAGCGGATCCGGCGTAATTTTCAGCCCCCGCTGCGCGACGCGCTCCATCGTCGCGATCTCGGCGCCGCGCCGGCGCCGCATCCTCCAAGCCCTCTGCCGTAGCTGCCTTCGGGTCGCCGCTGGCATCCGCATATGCCCGATGGCGTCCGCCGACGTTGCCCTCGTCATTGCCTGCCTTGGCGCATGGAGCGGGCAGTAGTGCACGTGCGACCCTGTCCGTGGGCGTCTGCAAACTTTGGATTTACTCGTCCGCGATGTTCGCGTCGTATCGGCCGGCCACGCAACCAGGCGCGATCGCCAGTCCAGTTTCGGATGAGTCGGCTTGCGCTCGAATCCGGCCGATGTTCGATGGCCGAAGAGCGATCCGCACCGAGCGATACTTTCGGGCCACAACCGCGACGCCGCAGATTCAAACCCGGCGGATGAATTCGGCGGTTGTGCGCCAATCGATTCGTCGCGACCGACTTGGTGCGACGCTTCGCCAAAACGGCCGCATCCGCAGCGTTTCGGCGCGTCTTCGTCACGGCGCTGCAAAGAAAGAAGGCCCCGAACGGGGCCTTCTTCCGATCAGACGCGGATCAACGCTGCGGGTTTTGTCCGCCGCGCTGCTGCTTGTCCTGGTCGTCCTCGCCCTGATTCTGGCCGGGACGTTCGCGATCCTTCTCCTGCCCCGGTTGGCCCTGCTGGTCGCGCTTGCCGGGATCGCCCTGCTGGCCCGGCTGACCGGGTTGGCCTTGCTGGTGGTTGCTCATTCGCTCACCTCACGTTTGATCCGGGTCGAAGCGACTCGGATCAGTCGAAGCTGCGCGTGGAGCGGTTAACGAGGCATCGCGTTTTCGCACGCGGGCGATCACTGTTCGAGAACAACACCGCAACAATTCGGGCGTAACGTCTGATCGATCCCGGTTCAGGGCTAAATCGTTCAGATCGAGCGGGACATTCGCGGCGATTAATGTCGAAGCGCTGCGCGGCGCATTATGGAAAAGGCGGAGCGGGTGCGCTGTTCGCGGGCGCCGCGGCGCAAAACACAGGTTTGCTCGCTCACCCTACGCTCAATATCCGCGCCGTACCAGCTTTTTTATTTTTAGCGGTTTTTCAGGCGATTTCGCACCGGGGCGCGCATACTGGCGCTCAATCGCAAAGAGTGGAGCGCCGTGGAACATCATGTCGAGTGGTTCCAGTTCACTCTCCCGATCGATCAGACGATAGGTCCGGAGGCCTTGCGCGCATTGTGGATGCGCGCCTGCGGATCGACCAACGTTTCTGTCCAGCGCAATAGCCGAACGATCCTGGGACGCAGGACCCCCGTGTACTCGCTGCGCGCGTCCGCGCGTCTTGGCGGGCTTGCGGTCATCGAGGCCCGCTTGCGGGGTTTGATGCAAGAGGCGCGCCTGAACAGCAAGCTCACCGCCGTTGTCCGCTGAGGCGCGCATGCACAAGAGCTTCGATATTGCCATTGGGCGCTGCCAGTCGCTCACCGAGAAAGAAGTCGTCGTCGAGCTGGATACGGCGATGGTCAGCCGCCTGGTGCCGGGTCATCCGTGGCACAGGAGCGGAACCAGCAAGCTCAAGCTGGCGATCGAGCTGTGCAGCGCGCAGCGTCCGCCGCAGCCCGGTTGCGAGACCTTCCTCAACCGCGACGCGATCTTGAAGAATCCTTCCGGCCGCTTCGACCTGCTCGGCGACGGGCAGTTCATCGCCGTGCGCTTGAAGGCGCTGGCGGCCAACACGGAACCCGAGATGCTGGAGCCGGCGCCGAAGTTGAACTGGGCCGAACGCCGGGTGACCAGGTCGCATCGCGGCTGATCGCCCGCGCACGGCGCTGGGGCTTTGCCCGCGGCGCTTGAGCGAGCGATTCGCCGCAGTGCTTCTCGACGCCGAAGAGGCCTCGGGCGTGCGCGGCGTCGGACGTCGCCGACGGAATCGGGCGATCAATCGCGGACGGCGCCGGGCTCGAACGCCTGCTCCGGCAGCGGCTTGCCGCACCACGGGCAGTACCGCGCGAAGCTCCATTGCCCGTCGATGCGCCAGCACGGATCTTCGTTGCGGAACAGCGCGAACGAGAACGTCGGCCGCGCCCGCGGCTCGTTGACCGCTTCGAACATCGCCGCGCAGCAATAGCGGGCGGTGCGCGCGCGCCATGCGGCGCGGGCTGGGTCGCGGGCGTCGCGCCAGGCCTGGCAATGCGCGCAGTCGGCGATGTGGCGGGCGGCGAGCTCGGCGGCGGCTTCGGCTGGGCCGAGTTGGGTTTCGTCGAGTTCGAGCAGGCCGTCCAGGGTCGCGGCGATCAGGTCGGCATCGCCGCCGCTGCGCACGAACTCGTCGATGCAGCGCTGGGCGCTCAGGCAGGCAGGCGGGAGAGGCATGGGGCTGTGCGCTCGCAGGCGGGAACGCCGGCACGGGGCTGGCGACGGCATCATTCTGCCGTGTCCGGACGCGCGCGAGCGGCCGGCGGACCGGGAACGCGGGGCGATGCCGGCCTGCCGCCGCCGCGGCCACGCGGCGCAGCGGCGCGCGCGATCCGCGACGGAGCGCCCGCCGCCTCTGGCCGGTTGCCCGATCGCTTGACGTAGCGGCAATGCGGCCCAGTTCCGCGGCCGCGGCTGGGTTAGGCTGTCGCCGCCAACCTACCTGCCACATGGGGAACGACGTGACCGAACACGCCGCGCTGCAGGAGCTCAAAGAGGGGATGCAGTACATGCAGCAGCAGCTGCAGTTCATGGCCGAGGACCTGGCCCGGATGAAGGGCGAGTGCGCGGCCTACCGCGAATTCTCGATGCAGTTGATCGCGCGCGCGCCGGCCGCGGATTCGTCCAACGCGCTGGGCCTGGTGCGCGATCCGCGCCAGTTGGCCAACGCGCCGGACCTGCTGTTCCGCGAAGGCATGAGCCAGGCGATCGCGCACCTGGCGCATGCGGTGGGGCAGCAGACGCCGATCTAGGCGCCGGCGCCGGCCATCGCCGATCCGGCCGCGAACGGGCCAGGCGCGGTCAGATCCAGATCTGGTCGGTCGGGCACAGGAACACCGCCCGGCGCAGGTCGTCGCGCCAGCCGAACTTGCGCGGTTTGCGGTTGCCTTCCCAGAGCGGGCGCGTCGCCGGGTCCTCGTCGATGCGGATCGCGAAGCCGTCGTCGAGCGACAGGTCCATGGCGCGGCGCCGCACCTCCAGTGAGGCGATGGCGCGGCCCAGCACCCGGGCCGAGAGTTCGTCGCCCAGGTCAGAGCGCCACGGCTGCGGCGCGCCGTTTCGCAGGTAGTGGGCGTCTTCGACCCGGCGCCCCTCGGCGATCATCCAGTCGGCCGCGCTCCACAGCGCGAACACCAGCCACTGCGCGTCCAGGCGCAGGCCGAACATGCCGGCGCCGCCCATGCCGTAGCTGCCCAGGTTCGAGCAGACTTCGTCGATCCGGCGGCCGACGACGTCGGTCGCCTGCACCGGCGCAGGCTTGAACCGGACCAGTTCGGCCGAGGGGCCGAAATAGCCGCGCTGGTCCTCGGGGATCGGCCGTCCGGCCGGGATTTCGAATTTTTTCAGGATCATGCGGGGCGGGCGCGGGCGTCGGCAGGGTGGAAGGGCCGCGCCGGTCGGGGCGAGGCGGGTCGCTGGTTGCGAGCGCGCCGGCGATGTTGCGGCGCGCGGCCAGGTCGACGCAGCATACTCCCGGCTGCGCCTGCCTCCGCGCGGGCGCCGTGCCGGGGGCGACCCCGAAGCGGACCCGCCTGCGTTCCTACATGCGCGCCGCCGCATTGCGAGCGCGCGCAACGCGCTTTGCCGACCCGCCCGGTCACGGAGTCCACGATGAAATACGTTCTCGCTTTCGCGGCCGCCTTGTTCGCCGCCCCGGTCTGGGCCACGTCGGTGGCGCCCAAGCCGCTGGAGGAACTGGTGCGCGAGGCCGACCACGTCGTCGTCGCCACCGTCGCCAGCGTCGGCATGGTCGACGGCCGCGGCCGCGCGCTGACCGACCGCGCGGCGCGCACCGGCCCGGGGCTGGCCAACCGCATGAGTTTGGAACTGAAGATCGAAGCGGTGCTGTTCACCCGCGCCGTCGCGCTGCCGCCGCGCATCCGCGTGCCGCTGTGGCCGATGTGGCACTACCGGCTGGGAACGATGCAGGACGAGGTCGCCGGCTCGCGCGGCATCTTCCTGCTCAAGGGCGCGCCGCCGAAAGGCGAGGGTTACCAGCCGGTGTACCCGGCCGGCTTCCAGCGTCCGCTGGAGGAGCGCGAACAGATCGAGCGATGGCTGCCGCGCTGAGGCCTCGCGGCGCAGGCCGCCATTGGGCACCCTGACTTTCTTCGGTTGACCGTCGTCGCGATTTCTTCCGACCATCCGGCGATCGCGCCGCGGCCGGCGTGCCACGCCTCAGGAGCGCCGTCGGATGGATGCGGTGGTTTTCTCGCTCAGCTTCGCCGCCGCCGCGTTCGTGGTGTTCGCGTTGTGCAAGCCCTTCGATCGCCGGCTGACGTTCGCCGCCGGCGCGCTGTTCGCGCTCTACCTCGGGCTCGACGACCTGGTCACCGGCCTGGCGTCGAGCGTGCCGGCGCTGGCCGTGGTCGGCGGCGGCTGGAACTGGTCGGGCAAGCTCTACAGCCTGGCGCTGGCGGCACTGGTCGCGCTGGCGTTGGGGATCAAGCCGGCCGCGCTCGGCCTGACGCTGCGCCAGCGGCACCTGGGCACGTGCCTGGCGACGCTGGCGTTCTTCGTGCTGTGGGGGCTGGGCTTGGGGCTGTTGTTCAAGCCGGGCGTGGCGGATGCGGAAACGCTGGCGTTCCAGGTCAGCATGCCCGGCCTGGCCGAGGAGCTGGCCTACCGCGGCATCGCGCCGGCCTTGTTGCTGGGCTGGATCGGCGGCCGCGAACCGGCGGCGCAGGAGCGCACGCCGTGGGCGGCGATCGTCGCCACCGCGGTGGCGTTCGGGCTCTGGCACGGGCTCGGCTATTCGCGCGGCGCGTATTCGTTCGACCCGATGTCGGCGCTGTTCCCCTTCGTCGGCAGCCTGGCCGGCGGCTGGCTGCGCTTTCGCAGCGGCAGCCTGCTGTTCCCGCTGCTGATCCACTCGGCGGCGAACCTGGCCTTCCACCTCAGCGGTTACCTCGGCGGCGGTTGAGGCGGCGCCGGATTGAACCGCAGCTGCCCGGCCTGCGGCGAACGTGCGGTCGTTTTCACAATGTCGATTCCTGCGCAGGCGCCGCGGCGATTAATGGGTACGATCCGCACGCAAGTCGCCGCATCCCCCCAACGCCCCCACGAGGAGCCGTTATGCGCCAGATCTTCGCGTTCTTGTTTTTCGCTGCGCTGTCGACCGCGGCGTTCGCCCAGGCGGTCGCGTTCGGCAACAAGCTGGTCAGCGTCGGCGACCCGGTCGGGCGGGTGTTCGAAGTCGCCGGCCAGCCCAGCCGCACCGTGCCGATCGAGAACAAGTTCGGCGCGCACGAAGGCGAGCGCCTGGAGTACTTCCTCGGCAACAAGACCGTGCTGATCACGCTGCGCGACGGCAAGGTGACCCAGGTCCAGGAAGTGTTCTGATCCGGTCGGCGCGTGCCGGCCGCGCTCACGCCGGCAGGCGGTGCGCGCCGGCCGACAGGGCACGCAAGATCGACGCCAGGATCTCGTCCGCGCCCGCCTCGCCGGTCGGCAGGGCGTGCGGCTGCCAGCGGCCCAGGTCGGACAACTGCCGGTGCAGCGCGGCGATCGTCCGCGCATCGCTCAAGCCATGGCCGCGCGCGCCGCAGCGCTCGATCGCGGCCTGCAGCGGCGGCTGCAGCACCAGGTAGTGCACCGGCGCTGCGAGGCGGCGGAACGGCGCCAGGAACCACGGCCCGATCACGCCGTCGACCACCACGAACAGGCCGCCGCCGGCGTAGCCCTGCGCGGCGGCGGCGAGCGCGTCGATCACCGTCGCGTTCTGCGCGTGCGCCTCGGGCCGGTAGGGCGCGATCGCGCCGTGTCCGAGCGCATGCCAGAAATCGTCGCCGTGCAGGTGCGCCTTGGCCGAGCCCGGCAGCGCCGCCAGCGCGCGCGCCAGCGTGGTCTTGCCGGCGCCGGGCGGGCCGGACAGCAGCAGGATGTGTCCGCCGAATTCGAGCGACGGCGCGCCGGGGGCGGGCGGCATCGCGGCGCGGCGGCTCAGAAGCCGCCGTAGCGCGCCATCGCCGCGGCGCAGACCAGGATCGCGGCGACGGCGACCAGTTCCAGCCGGATCAGCAGGCGCAGCGCGCCGACCTGGCGCGGATCCGGCAGGAAACCCGGATCGGCCTTGAGCGCGCGCCGCCAGCGCAGGAAACGCACGGTCGGCAGGATCGACAGCAGCGCGACCAGCACGAACAGGCCGAGCTTGGCGTGGAACCACGGGTTGTGTTGGTAGAACGCGTGGCCCTTGATCCCGTAAGCCACGCGCAGCGCGCCGGCGATCAGCAGCAACACCGCGCTCATGCCGTAGCCGGCGTCGAGGCCGGCGAGGCGGCGCAGCGCGGCGGCGTCGATGGGGCCGCGCAACAGCACCGATTCGGCCACCAGCATCGCGATCAGCGCGAACACCAGCAGGTGGTGGACGATGGCGAGGAGCAGGTCGGTGAGCATGGGCTGGCCTGTGCGGCGGGCGGCGATCGGCGGCTATCGTAAACGCTGCGTCGCGCGTAGCGGCAACCCGGGTACGGGCGTCGAAGCGAGGGGCCGCGCACCGCGGCGCGCGCCGGTTGCGGGCCGGCGGCGCGGGCGGATCAGGCCGCTTGGTCGGTTTCCAGCGCCTTGTCCACGCGCCGGAACCACTCGCCCTCGCGCGGGACGAACATTGAGCAGCATTCCATCGGCGCCTTGTAGATGTGCAGCGACACCGCCACCGCGTCCTGGCTGGCGTTGCGGATGGTGTGGTACTCGTGCGGCGGGATCAGGCTGCCGGCGCTGCCGGGGCCGGCGTGCATGCCGCCGGCGGCGCGGAAGCGGAAGTTCTCGCCGTTGCGTTCGAGCAGTTCGAACTGGGTGATCTCCAGCTCGCCGTCCCACACGCCTTCCACGCACCACAGGCCGCTGTGGTCGTGCATCGGCGTGCCCTGACCGGGGCCCCAGGTCATCGCCACCACGCTGTAGCCCAGTTCGGGGCTGCGGTACAACTCGCGCCGGGCGTAGTGGTCTTGGATGGGGTCGAACACGCAATCGGGCAGGTTCACGTCGCGGTCGCGGATCATCTTGCACAGGGTGTTGCGCAAGGCTGCGGTGACCGCGTGCTCGTCGCCGGCGGCGACCGCGGCGTCGATGGCGGCGACCAGCTTGTCGTGGCCGGGGAAGTCCAGGTCGGGCAGGGCGTCGGTGGCGTTCATGCCACCGATTCTACGCCCGTGGGCAGCTCGGCGAGAAATCCGGCCACGGCCGGGCCGAAGCGGCCGATGTCGACCAGGAACGCGTCGTGGCCCTGCGGCGATTCCAGCGGCAGGAAGCGCGCGTCGGCGCCGCCGGCGCGCAGGCCGTCGGCGATCTCGCGCTGCTGCTGCAACGGGAACAGGATGTCGGTATGCACGCCGATGGCCAGGGCCTTTTCGATCCGGATCGAGGCCAGGCCGCGCAGCACCTGTTCATCATTGTCGAGGCCGTCGCCGTCGTCGCAGTAGTCGCCGATGTCGAACCAGTCCATCGAGCGGCTGAGATACAGATAGCAGTTCGGATCGAAGCGCCGCACGAAGCGGCGGGCGTGGCCTTCCAGGTAGCTTTCGACTTCGAACTCCAGGCCGAAGGGTTCTTCGTCGAGGCGGTCGGAATCCAGGCGCACGCGGCCGAAGCGGCCGTCCCATTCCAGCGCCGAGCGGTAGGTGATCACGCCGAGCTTGCGCGCCATGCGCATGCCCGATTCGGGGTAGTCGGTTTCGTCGTAGCCGCCCTGGTTCCACTTCGGGTCGAGCCGGATCGCCTCGCGCTGCAGCGAGCGGATCGCGATCGAGAACGGCAGCGCGCGCGCCGCGCCGGAGATGTTGATGTGGGCGCGGGCCAGGCCGGGGTGGCGGATCAACAGCGCCAGCGCGGTCATCCCGCCCATCGAGTTGCCGATCACGCAGGCCAGCCGCTCGATGCCGAGCGCGCGCACCACGTGCGCGGCGGCGTCGGCGCCGTCTTCGACCGACAGTTCGGGGAACTCCAGGCGGTACGGCTCGCCGCGCGCGGCGTCGAGCGAGGCCGGGCCGGTCGAGCCCTTGCAACTGCCCAGCGAATTCACGCAGATCACGAACCAGCGGTCGCTGTCGATCGGCTTGCCGGGGCCGAGCATGGCCTCCCACCAGCCCGGCTCGGGATTGCCGGGGTTGGCGGCGGCGTGCGCGTCGGGCGATAGGCCGGTGACGATCAGGAGGGCGTTGTCGCGCTGCGGGTTGAGCGCGCCCCAGGTCTCGTAGGCGATGCGCGCGCCGGTCAGGGCGCCGCCGCGCTTCATCGGGAACGGCGAGGGCAGGTCGATGTGGCGGGTGCCGGGCGGAATGAATTCGGTCATGCCTTGCTCGTGTGGCCGGCGCGGGCCGGCGTTCGTGCGAACGGGGTGGACGCGCCTGGGCGTGTTCGGGCCGCGCGTCGCGGGCGCGGCGGTCGCGTTGCAGCCTAAACCATCGCCACGATGCGCGGGTGCGACGGCAACGGCGATTGCGTTATTGCGATATGGCACCGGACAGCGCCGAGCTTGCTCTTGTGGGAGGGACTTCAGTCCCGACGCTCTTGTTGCAGGTAGGGGCGATCCGAGCGGAACGCGTCGGGGCTGAAGTCGCTCCCGCAAGAGCAGGCGTTGGGAGCGAGCATCGACGCCGTCCGGCAACGACGGCTTCAGCGGATCATTCGACCACGCGGTCGATCGTCACCACCACCGTGTCTGCGCCGCCGGTGGCCACCGTCTGCGGCGCCGAGGCGAGGTCGCCCTTTTGCGGGATCGCGTTGCCGGAGGCCGAGACCCGCGCCAGCACCTGCACCTTGGGCAGTTGCGAGAGCTTCATCGTCGGCATCGGGCTGTCGCCGTCGTCCAGGGTGACCTCCAGGGGGAAGCTCCCGGCCGGGTGTTTCTCCACCGCCACCGGCATCGGCGGGCCGCCGTCCTGGCGCGCGAGCACGAACACGCTGGCGCCGGCCGGCAACTTGGCCTTGAGCGCGGGCGCGAGTTCGACCCGTACCTTCAGGCCGGGACCGGCGGCGGAGGCATCGGTGGCGGCAGGCGCCGGCGGCGACAGCGGTTCCAGCCCGGCGTCCTTGCGCGCACCGTTGATCTGTTCGAGCAAACCCGCCGCGGTGCCGGGCTGGACCACGGCCAGCAGCGGCTCCCAAGTCTTGGCCGCGTCGGCCGGGCGCTCGCCCTGGCGCTGGGCGATGCCGAGGAACCAGCGCGCGCGCTGGTGCATCGGCTGTTGTTCCAGGGCGTGCTCGAGCATCCGCATCGCTTCCTCGTCGAAGCGGCGTTCGCGCGTGGCCAGCGCGCGCGCTTCGGCGGCTTCGGCGAGCAGGTCGGGGTTGTCCGGCGCGAGCTTCAGCGCGCGCGCGTAGGCGTCGCGCGCCTGCACCGCCATGCCCTGCGCGGTGTAGGCGCTGGCCAGCAGGCGCCAGCCTTCGATCTGGTTCGGATCGCGCTGGAGTTCGGCTTCCAGTTGGGTCACCGCCTCGGCCAGGGTCTGCGGCGCGCGGCGTTGCTCGGGCTTGAGCGCGCGCGGCGTGCCCAGGCCCAGATACAGCGCCGCCGTCGCCAGCGCCAGCGAGGCGGCCAGGCCGATGCCCAGGCGCGGCCGCGCGCGCCACAGCGGATGCAGGGCGTAGCCCAGCACCAACAGCACCAGTACCGCGCCCGCCGCGGCGAACGCGAGGGTGGAACCCGAGCCCATCGTCACCGCCATCACCACTCCTGTTCGTCTTCGCCGCTGCGCGATGCGCGCCCGAGGTCGGTGGCCGTGCCGTCGTTCGCGCCGGTACCGTCGGCGCGCGCGCGGATCACCCGCGCCACCAGGTAGCCGCCGGCCAACAGCACCAGCGCCGGGCCGAACCACAGCAGCCAGGTGGTGGATTCAACACGAGGACGGTAGAGCACGAACTCGCCATAGCGCGCGACCAGGAAATCCTTGATCTGGGTATCGCTTTTGCCCTGGCGCATCAGCTCCAGCACTTCGCGGCGCAGGTCGTGGGCGATCTGGGCGTTGGAATCGGCCAGCGACTGGTTCTGGCACATCACGCAGCGCAGTTCGGCGACCAGGTCGTGGAAGCGGCGTTCCTCGGCCGGGTCGCGGTAGCGCAGCGGTTCGGGATCGCTGGCCGGCTGCGCCGACAGCGGCGCCGACAGGATCGCGCACGCGCTCGCCGCCAGCAGCGCGGCGCAGGCCGCGGTGCGCAGCGCGGCGGCGATGCGGCGGGCGCCGCCGGGCGCGGCGGCGCGCGGGCCGGCGCCGCTCATCGCGCGCCTGCGCCTGCGAGCGAGGCGCCCGCGGCGGGCGCGCCGGCCTTGGCGCCGATCCGGTCGAGCTCGGGAATCAACTGGTCGCGGATCACCGCGTCGGTCAGCGGGCCGACGAACTTCCAGCGCACGATGCCCTGGGCGTCGACCAGAAAGGTTTCCGGCGCGCCGTAGATGCCCCAGTCGATCGCCGCCTTGCCTTCGTAGTCGACGGCGACGACGAAGTACGGATTGCCGTACTGCTCCAGCCAGCGCAGGGCGTCGGCGTGTTCGTCCTTCCAGTTGAAGCCGACCACGCGCACGCGCTTGGTCTCGGCGAAGCGGGTCAGCACCGGGTGCTCGTCGCGGCAGGCCGGGCACCAGCTGCCCCAGACGTTGAGCAGGTACGGCGCGCCGCGCAGGTCCTGGGTCGAGATCAGGTGCCCGGCTTCGTGCAGCACCGGCAGCGAGAACTGCGGCGCCGGCTTGCCGATCAGCGGCGAGGGCAGCTTCTCGCGGTCGGGATTGCGGCTGAGCCAGACGCCGGCGGCGAGCAGCACCGCGAGCGCGGCGAACACCGCCAGCGGCAGCCAGCGGGTGGCGCCGCGCCTGGCGCCGGGCGCGGACCCGGAGCGCGAATCGGGGGTGTTCATGCCTGTGGCTCTCCTGCGATGGTGCGTACGGCGGGCAGCGGCTCGGCGGCGGCGCGCGGCGGCGGCGCGGCGCCGGCGCGCGCGTCGGCCTTAACCCGGAAGCGCCGGTCGGCCGCGGCGATGAAGCCGCCGAGCATCATCAGCAGCGCCCCGGCCCAGACCCAGCGCACGAACGGCTTGATGTGCACGCGCACCGCCCAGGCGCCGTCGCCGAGCGGCTCGCCGAGGGCGACGTAAAGATCGCGGGTCGCCCCGCGCGAAATCGCCGCTTCGGTCATGACCTGGCCGCCGCTGACGTAGGCGCGCTTTTCCGGATGCAGCACGGTCAGCTGTTTGTCGCCGTCGAACACGGTGACGGTGCCGTAGTCGGCTTCGTAGTTCGGCCCGACGCTGTGCTGGACGCTGTCGAAGCGGAACGAATAACGGCCCAGGTCCAGGCTCTTGCCCGGCGCCAGCGCGACTTCGCGCTGCACGCTCAGGCCTTCGACCAGCAGCGCGCCGACCAGGAACACGGCGACGCCGAAGTGGGCCAGGGTCATGCCGAGCATCTCGGCGGTGAAGCGCTTGGCGCCCGGCCGCGCGCCGTCGCCGCGCAGGCGCGTCCACACGAAGCGCGCGGTGCCGCCCGCGACCCACAGCGCGCCGCCGACGCCGGCGGCGACCTTGAGCGGGCCCTGCGGCGCCAGGAAGAACGCGGCGATCGCCGCGCCGGCCGCCACGCCGGCCCACGGCACCAGCATCGCCAGCGGCCGCGAGGCCTGCTCGCGCTGCCAGCGGAACAGCGGGCCGAACGGCAGCAGCAGCACCAGCGGCGTCATCAGCAGCACGAACATCAGCGCGAAGTACGGCGGCCCGACCGAGATCTTGCCCAGGTTCAGCGAATCGGCGAGCAGCGGGTACAGCGTGCCCAGCAGCACCATCGCGCAGGCGGTGGTCAGCAGCAGGTTGTTGGCCAGCAGCAGGGTTTCGCGCGAGGACAGTTCGAACGGCTTGCCCGGGTCGTCCTGCGCCGACGGCGCGCGCAGCGCGTACAGCAGCAGCGAGCCGCCGATCACGATGCCGAGGAAGATCAGCACGAACAGGCCGCGCGAAGGATCGGCGGCGAAGGCGTGCACGCTGGTCAGCACGCCGGAGCGGACCAGGAAGGTGCCCAGCAGCGACAGCGAGAACGCGGCGATCGCCAGCAGCAGGGTCCAGCCGCGGAAGCTGCCGCGCTTCTCGGTCGCCGCCTGCGAGTGCAGCAGCGCCGCGCCGGCCAGCCACGGCATGAAGCTGGCGTTCTCGACCGGGTCCCAGAACCACCAGCCGCCCCAGCCCAGTTCGTAGTACGCCCACCACGAGCCCAAGGCGATGCCGAGCGTCAGGAAGGCCCAGGCGACGTTGGTCCACGGCCGGGTCCAGCGCAGCCAGCGCGCGTCGATCTTGCCGTCCAGCAGCGCGGCGATGGCGAAGGCGAACGGCACGCTGAAGCCGACGTAGCCGATGTACAGCATCGGCGGGTGGATGATCAGGCCCGGGTCCTGCAGCAGCGGATTGAGGTCGCGGCCCTGTTCCACCGCCGGCAGCAGGCGCGCGAACGGATTGCTGGTGAAGATCAAAAACGCCAGGAAGCCGACGCTGACGATGCCCATCACCGCCAGCACGCGCGCGATCACCGGCGCCGGCAGCGCCTGCGAGAAGCGCGCCACCGCGCCGGTCCACAGCGCCAGCACCAGCGCCCACAGCAGCAGCGAGCCTTCGTGTGCGCCCCACACGGCCGAATAGCGGTAGGCCATCGGCAGCAGGGTGTTGCTGTTCTCGGCGACGTAGCGCAGCGAGAAGTCCTGGGTGACGAAGGCCTCGGTGAGGATCGCGAAGGCGAACGCGACCAGCACCAGTTGCGAGTACGCGGCCGGCCGCGCCAGCGCCATCCACGCATCGATGCCGCGCTGCGCGCCGATCAGCGGCAGGCTCGCCTGCAGCGCCGAGATCAGCAGGGCGAGGATGAGGGCGATCTGGCCGAGTTCAGGCAGCATGGGACGGCGCCTTGGTGGGATGCGGAGGGTGGCCGGCGAACGCGCGCCGCCGGCACGGCGCGCAGCCGCGGTGCGCATGGCGGGCGCGAAGCCGCGCCGCGGTGCGGGCCATCGGATTCGCGCCGTCGCCGCCGCGGAGGCGGGGCGTGCGGCAGGGGCGGCGGTGCGTCGCTGCGTGCGTCGCGATCAACGCGCCGGCTCCGTGCCGCCCGGCGCCGCCACATCGTGTTTCTTGTGCGCCTGGCCCATCTTGTCGGCGACTTCCTTGGGCATGTAGCTCTCGTCGTGCTTGGCCAGGATCTCCTCGGCCACGAAGGTGTCGCCCTGCATCCGGCCGGTGGCGACCACCGCCTGCTTCTCGCGGAACAGGTCCGGCAGGATCCCGGTGTACTTGACCGGCATCAGCGCGTCGCCGTCGGTGACCTGGAAATGGGCGTCGAGCGAGCCGGGCGCGCGCTGGAACGAACCGCCGGCGACCATGCCGCCGAGGCGGAAGCGGGCGTGCCCGCCGGCCTCGCCGCGCAGCACTTCGCTGGGGGTGTACAGGTAGGCGATGTTGCGCTGCAGGGCGGTGGCGACCAGGGCGGTGGCCACGCCGGCGGCGGCGACCAGGCCCAGCACCCACAACAGACGGCGGCGGCGGGTCGGATTCATCGGCTCAACTCGGAGGAGGCCTCGCGAGGGGCGGGGCGGGCGGCCGCGCGCGCGGCGCGCTGGCGGGCCAGGCGCAGTTCGCGGCGGATCTGCAGCGCGCTGGAGACGTAGTCCCAGCCCAGCACGACAACGAACACAGCGTAGGCGCCGATCAGGTAGGGCACGTGGGTCATGCGCGTTCTCCCGCGGACGGCGCGCCTTGCGCGAGTTCGCTCACCCAGGCCTTGCCCGATTCGCGGCGAAGGTTGTCGGCGCGCGCGCGGGAGAGCAGCGCGCCGACGAACCACAGCTTGGTGCCGACCAGCATCCAGATCAGCGGCGGCAGCATGCTCGGGTCCATGTGCGACGGGCCGAACATGTTGATGGTCGAGCCCTGGTGCAGCGAGTTCCACCACACCACCGAGTAGCGGATCACCGGCAGCAGGGCCACGCCGACGATGGCCAGCAGGCCGGCGGCGCGCGCCGCGGCGCGGCGGTCGTCGATGGCGTGGTACAGCCCGATCACGCCCAGGTACAGGAACAGCAGGATCAGCTCGGTGGTCAGGCGCGGGTCCCATTCCCACCACGTGCCCCACATCGGCTTGCCCCAGATCGAGCCGGTGGCCAGGGTGATCAGGGTGAAGCCGGCGCCGATCGGCGCGCAGGCCATGGCCAGGATCTCGCACAGCTTGATCCGCCAGACCAGGGCGATGGCCGCATAGACCGCCATCAGCGCGAACACCGCCAGGCTCATCCAGGCGCTGGGCACGTGGATGTAGAAGATGCGGAAGCCGTCGAGCTGCTCGCGGTGCGGCGGCGCCACGAACAGCGCGGCATAGATGCCCCAGGCCATGACCAGCAGGCCCAATCCGTAGCCCCAGCGCGCCCAGCGCGCGGCGAAGCGGTCGAAGGTGGGCGGCGAGCCGAGTTTGTGGAACCACAGGACGAGCGGATTCATGCGGCGGTTCGTTCGCGATCTGGCGTCTGGGTCGCGGGGGCGGCCTGGACGGTTGGAGCGCGCTGGGCGGCGCGCCGGCTAAGGACGAGAGTTCCGACTATGCCGCCGCGCCGTCAGTTCAACGCGATGCGGATTGCCGCAGCGGCCGCCAGCGGCGCCAACAGCAGGGCCACCGCCAGCATCGCGGCCAGCAGCAGCAAGCCGCCGACCGGGTCCAGTCCCTGGGACGCCCGCGCGACGCTGCCGGCGCCGAACACCAGCACCGGCACGTACAGCGGCAAGGCCAGCAAGGCCACGAGGATACCAGAGCGCCGCATCCCGACCGTCAGCGCGGCGACCACCGCGCCGAGCAGGCTCAGCACCGGCGTGCCCAGCGCCAGCGAGGCCAGCAGCACCGGCAATTGTTCGCGCGGCAGGTACAGCAGTTCGCCCAGCACCGGCGCGGCCAGCAGCAGCGGCAGCGAGGTGGTGGCCCAGTGCACCAGGGTGCGCACCGCGACCAGCCAGCCCAGTGGCACCGGCGCCAGCATCCATTGCTCCAGCGAGCCGTCCTCGGCATCGCCGCGGAACAGGCTGTCCAGCGCCAGCAGCCCGGCCAGCAGGCAGGCCAGCCACAGCACCCCGGCGGCGACCTTGGCCAGCGCCGCGCGCTCGCCGCCCAGCGCCAGTGCGAACAGCATCACAGTCAACAGGGCGAACAGCGCCGGCTGCAGCGCGTCGCCGCGGCGGCGCCAGAGCAGGCGCAGGTCGCGCGCGACCAGGGCGCGGGCCGCGCCGAGCAGGCCGGGGGCGACGGCGGTGTCGGCGGCGCCGCTCATGCGGCCGTCTCCGCGGCGGGCCGGCGGGCGCGGGCGGGCGCGGCGGCCTCGTCGGCGCGGGTCGCGGCCGACGGGCCTGCGCCCGGGCAGCGGGTTGCCGCGCGCGCGCGCAGGCGGGCGGCGGCGCGGGCGTTGCGCGCCCCGGTCCACGGGCGGGCGCGGGCGGTCACGCGGCTTTCTCCATGACCAGCAAGCGGGTCCGCACCGGCGGCGCGGCATAGGCGCCGTGGGTGGTCACCAGCGCCGCGCCGCCTTCGCGCAGGTGCGCCTGGACCATGCGGTTGACCAATTCGATGCCTTCCAGGTCGAGGTTGGCGTAGGGCTCGTCGAGCAGCCACAGCGGCGCCGGCGACATCCACAGCCGCGCCAGCGACAGGCGTTTCTTCTGCCCGGCCGAGAGCTGGCGGGCGAGCGCGTCCTCGTACCCGGCCAGGCCGACGGTCGCCAGGGCGCCGGCGGCGTCCTGGCTCGGCCGGCGGCCGTGCAGGCCGCACAGGAAATCGAGGTTCTCCAGCGCGCTGAGGTCGGCCTTGAGCCCGGGCAGGTGGCCCAGGTAGGCGATCGCGCGGGCGCGCCGGGCCGGGTCGGCCGGCTGCCCTTGCAGTTCCACTTCGCCGTGGTCGGCGCGCAGCAGCCCGGCCAGCACTCTTAATAAGGTGGTCTTGCCGGCGCCGTTGTCGCCCTGCACCAACAGGGCCTCGCCGGCCTCGACCGCGAACGCCAGCGGCCCGAACACGGGCTCGTCGTTGCGGGCGAAGCGCAGGCCGCGGGCTTGCAGTAGCGGTGGGGCGGCGGAGGGCAGGGCGGTCACCGGGCGGTTCGGGGCGGAGGCGGAGGCCCGACGGCCGGTCGGCCGCGGATCCGGGAGTTTATGCGAGTCGCCCCGTTCAGTGAGCATGGGCGCGCGCCCCCGCCCGGGGCGCTGCGCCGCGATCGGCCGCTGCGATCAGCCGTCCGCCCAGTCGGTGTGCTCGCTGGCCACGGCATCCTGCGGCCGCGCGATCAGCATCCGCAGCCGCACCGGCTCGCCGCGGCGCCAGACCAGCACGCCGGCCTGGCCGAACTCGCGGGCCAGGGCGTCGGCGGCTCCGTCGTCGAGGTCGGCCAGCAGCCAGCCCGGCTCGCGCCATTGGCCGGCGCTGTCCTGGGCCCAGGCCGCATGGCGCTGCACCCCGGCGGCCTGGATCCGCGCGACCAGGCGCTCGTCGGCGGCCTGGTTGGCGCTGTCGGAATGCGGCTGCGAGGCCGGGTTCCACGCGCTCACGAACAGATAGCGCGCGGCCGGCCAGTACGCTTCCAGGTCGTCCGCGGGCCGGCCCACGCGCAAGGGCAGGGCGTCGCCGTCCAGCGCCACCGCGTATTCGGCGGCGGCATAGGCGAGCGCCAGTTCGGCGGCGTTGACGACCTGCAGTTCGCGCATGCCGGCAGTGTCGCGGGGCGCCGCGCGGCGCGCAAATCCAACCGACGGGCGGAGGCCGCCGCGGTCCGCGCCGGCGCGGCCCTGCGGCCTGGGCGGCAGACCTGTCCAGTCGTGCGCGGCGATAGCCATATGCCGGCGCGTCATCGCCTTCGCCTCACCCTGTCTCACCGAGCGCAACGCGGTTTCCGTACACTCGGCGCTTTCCACGCCATCCCGCCGCGCCCATGACGCTCGCCACCAAGCTGCCGAAAGTCGGCACCACCATCTTCACCGTGATGTCGCAGCTCGCGCTCGAGCACCAGGCGGTCAACCTCGGCCAGGGCTTCCCCGACTTCGACGTGCCCCAGCGCCTGGTCGACGCGCTGGCCCGGGCCATGGCCGAAGGCAAGAACCAGTACGCGCCGATGACCGGCGTGCCGGCGCTGCGCCAGGCCATCGCCGACAAGACCGAAGCCTGCTACGGCTACCGTCCCGACGCCGACGCCGAAATCACCGTGGTCTCCGGCGCCAGCGAGGCGATCTTCGACGCGGTCCAGGCGGTGGTGCGGCCGGGCGAGGAAGTGGTGGTGCTCGACCCGTGCTACGACAGCTACGAGCCGGCGATCGACCTGGCCGGCGGCCGCGCCGTGCACGTGCCGCTGGATCCGGCCACCTTCGCCGTCGACTGGGACCGCGTGCGCGCGGCGATCGGCCCCAACACCCGCCTGCTGATGGTCAACTCGCCGCACAACCCGTCCGGCGCCATGTTCGACGCCGACGACATCGCCCGGCTCAGCGAAATCGTCGAGTCCACCGGGGTGTGGCTGCTGTCGGACGAGGTCTACGAGCACATCGTCTTCGACGGCCGCCGCCACGAATCGGTGCTGCGCTACCCGCAGCTGCGCGAGCGCGCCTTCGTGGTGTCGAGCTTCGGCAAGACCTACCACTGCACCGGCTGGAAGATCGGCTACTGCATCGCGCCGCCGGCGCTGTCGGCCGAATTGCGCAAGGTCCACCAGTACAACAGCTTCTGCAGCTTCGCCCCGGCCCAGTGGGCGTTCGCCGAGATGATCCAGGCCGAGCCGGAGCACTACCGCCAGCTCGGCGCGTTCTACCAGGACAAGCGCGATGGTTTCCGCGAGCAACTGTCGACCACCAAGCTCAAGCCGCTGCCGGTGCCGGGCGGCTACTTCCAGCTGGTGGACTACTCGGCGGTCAGCGACCTCGACGATGCCGCGTTCTGCCGCTGGCTGACCGTCGAGAAGGGCGTCGCGGCGATCCCGCTGTCGCCGTTCTACGAGTCGCCGCCGGCCGGGCAGCGTCTGGCCCGGCTGTGCTTCGCCAAGAACCAGGCCACTCTGGATGCGGCAATCAAGCGCCTTGTCTCACTTTAATTGCATTCTTGAGATGGATATCTCACCCGCTCTTGTCGTAAGCTTCAGGTTCGGTCTACTCTTTGAGGACGAGCGCCGTTAAGGGTGTTCGGAAGAGTGCCGTTCGTTTCTATCGGGGAGTTCATGGACAGAACGATCTACGTGAGCTGCGCGTCCGGCGCGGTCATGCAGTCGCTGCCTTGCGATAAGGGGGCGCGACTTGCGCGCCCTTGTTTGCAGGGTGTGTCCTATGTCTCAGTTTGGTCGGCCTTGGCCTGGCCGCCGCAATTGCGTTAACCGCAACGAGGGTGCCACGCGCGTATGGCCGAATGGCCAGCGGCGCGGCTCCGACCGGACGAGTGCGCGTACAAGATCAACCTATGGCAGGGGATAGCGTGAGAAATTCAATTGCAACCAGCCCGCGTCTGTGGACTGCGATCGCCTTGACGGTCGCCCTGGCGGGCTGCGCCACTCGTCCGGCGCCCGACTTCGGCGGCCGCTGGAAGCCGGTGAACCGCTATGCGGAAGTCCCCGACGAGATTCCGCTGCACAAGTCCTACGTGTACTACCCGTCGCCGATGGACGGTACGCTGAAGAACATGCTCACCCGCTGGTCCAAGGACGCGAATCTGAAGCTGGATTACCAGCACTATTCGGATTTCACCCTGTTCCAGGGCGTGTCCCAGATCAACACCACCAGCCTGCCGGACGCGATTTCGCAGCTCAACAGCGCGTACTCGGGCCATGGTGTGTCGATCAGCCGCGAAGGCGAGCAGATCGTGGTGCGCTCGTCGGGCGCGCCGGCTCCGGCCTCGCCGTAACCGCGCATCGTGGCCATGGCGGGAGACGGAGCGTCGCTCCGGCTCCCGCATAGCGCAAACCCAGGGGATGCAGCACAGATGTTCGGAAAGAACAAGAACGTTACTCCGCAAGTGGAGAACGCGGTCGCCAAGGCGGTCAACTACGAGGTCACCGTCGCCGACCTCGCGCGCCGCAGCGAGAAACGCGCGTGGATGGTCGCCTTCGCGTCCATCGTCATGGCGCTGATCCTCGCCGGCGGTTACTTCTACTTCCTGCCGTTGAAAGAGAAGGTGCCGTATCTGGTGATGGCCGACGCCTACACCGGCCAGGCGACCATCGCGCGCCTGCGCGACGACTTCAGCAAGAACAGCATCACGGCCAACGAAGCCATCAACAAGAGCAACCTCTCGCACTTCGTGATGGCGCGCGAGTCCTACGACTATTCGCAGATCGGCGACCGCGACTGGGCGACGGTGCACGCGATGGGCGCCGAAGGGGTCAACAAGGCCTACGAGGCGATCTACTCGCAGACCAACCCGCAGAACCCGATCACCTTGTTCGGCAAGACCAAGACGATCCGCGTGCGCATCCTCAGCATCCAGCTGCACAGCGATCCGGATTCCAAGGTCAAGAACGCGACCGTGCGCTTCCAGCGCTCGCTGTTCAACAAGGAAAACGGCGGCCAGCAGCTGATGGACAGCAAGATCGCGGCCATCGAATACACCTACAAGTCCAACCTGAAGATGGACGACGCCAGCCGCGTCCTCAATCCGTTGGGCTTCCAGGTCAGCGGCTACCGCGTCGACAACGACTACGCGCCGGCGCCGCCGCCGCCGCCGGACTACCCGGTCGGCGCCACCAGCACCAACGCCGCAGCGCCCGCCGCCGCGCCCGCGCCCGCGCCGATGGTGATCGACCCGGCCACCGGCCAGCCCGTTCCGGCGCCGGCCGCCTATCCGCCCGGTACCGTGCCGCCGCAGCCGGGAACGGTGCCGCAGCAACAGCCTGGCGTCGCGCCGCAGCCCGGCGTCCCGAATCCCGCCTATCCGGCCGGCGCGCCGGCGGCACCTGCACCTGCACCGACCGGTACTGCGAATGGAGTCAGCACCCGATGAACTGCTTGCGTAAACAAAGCCTGATCGCCCTGTTGCTGCTGGCGATCTCCGGTCTGGCCCTGCCTGCCTCGGCGCAGGTGGTGCAGGAATACGAATACGAAGCCAATCGCATCTACCAGGTGCGCACCGGCCTGGGCATCACCACCCAGATCGAGTTGAGCCCGAGCGAGAACATCCTCGACTACAGCACCGGCTTCAGCAGCGGCTGGGATCTCAGCCGTCGCGACAACATCTTCTATCTGAAGCCGAAGAACGTCGACGTCGACACCAACATGATGATCCGGACGACGACGCACTCGTACATCCTGGAACTGAAGGTGGTCGCGACCGACTGGCGCGTGCTCGAGCAGGCCAAGCAGGCCGGCGTGCAGTACAAGATCAAGTTCGTGTATCCCAACGGCACCGAGTTCTCCGCCGCCAAGGAAAGCGCCGAGCAGACGGCGACCGAGCTGAACACCACGCTGGACAAGAACCGGCTGTACAACTTCGACTACCAGTTCTCCAGCCGCAAGAAGCAGTCCTGGCTGGTGCCGACCAACGTCTACGACGACGGTCAGTTCACCTATATCAAGATCAACGCGTTGAAGGATCTGCCGACCGGCAATTTCCCCGCAGTGTTCGGGCGCGAGCGCGAAGGCAGCGAGGACTTCGTGGTCAACACCACGGTCGAGGGCAATACCATCATCGTGCACGGCACGTATCCCTATTTGATCATCCGTCACGGCAACAACGTCGTCGGTCTGCGCAGGAAGAAGCAGAAATGAGCCAGAACATGCCTCCCAATCAGCCAGGCCAGCCCGACAACGGCAATCCCCAGGATGGCGGCAGCTACGGCTACGCCGGCGCCAACCCCTACTACGGCCAGCAGCAGGGCGGCGAAGCCGCCGCGCCGAACCTCGACGCCAACGCGCCGCTGCTCAAGAGCACCGACGTGCAGCGGCTGAACCGCAAGGCGCTGCTGTTCCTCGGCGGCATCGTGCTGCTGTTGCTGGTGGTCGCGTTCTTCCTGCTCAAGAGCGCCACCGGCAGCGACGACAAGCCGAAGAAGGTCGACGAGGAAGTCATCAGCGTGCCGGACGCGCCGGTCACCACCCAGCAGCCGCCGGCGCCGTTGCCGCCGCTGCCGCAGGAGCCGGTGCCGGTCGAGCCGATCCCGGTCGCGCCGCAGCAGCCGCAACAGCAGCAGCGCGCCGAAGGCGAAGCCGACATGCGCGATCGCGGCCCGAGCCTGATCGAGCGCCGGATGGCGGGCGACGGTTCGTCCGGCGGCGGCAATGGCGCCTCCGACGGCATGACCCCGGCCGACCAGCAGTACCTGCAGGCGCTGACCCAGCAGCAGAACGGCGGCCAGGCTCCGGCCCGTCCCGAACGCGAGCAGGCGACCTCGGCCCAGCCGCTGTACAACCCCGACACCCTGTTGCTGCGCGGCACCTACATCCGCTGCGTGATGGAGACCCGCATCGTCACCGACGTGCCGGGCTTCACCTCCTGCGTGGTCACCGAGCCGATCTACTCGGTCAACGGCCGCCGCCTGCTGCTGCCGAAGGGCTCGAAGGTCTCCGGTCGTTACCAGAACAACAACGGCGACATCAAGCGCGTGGCGGTGGTCTGGGATCGCATCACCACCCCGACCGGCCTGGACGTCAACATGGCCAGCCCGGGCGTGGACAACCTCGGCGGCGCCGGCATCCCCGGCCAGTACGACGCACACTGGGGCAGCCGCATCGCCTCGGCGCTGCTGATCAGCCTGATCAGCGACGCGTTCAAGTACGCCGGCGCGAAGAACGGTCCGGAAAGCACCACCGCGACCCCGGGCGGCACCGTGATCACCCAGCCGTACGAGAGCAACACCGCCAAGGCCATGGAGCGTCTCGCCAACCAGGCCCTGGACAAGAGCGTCAACCGTCCGGCGACGATCACCATCAACCAGGGCACCATCGTGAACATCTACGTCGCCAAGGACGTGGACTTCTCCTCGGTCCTGCGTTGATCCGCAGCGCGACGCACAGCAGAACGAACACAGGCAATGGATTCGGATAATTCACCGATCGCGCAGGTTTCCAACGACTTCCTGGACTACCAGTACCAGGTGCTCGGCATCCTCGAGTACATGAGTTCGCCGGACGTCACGGAAATCTGCATCAACCGCCCGGGCGAGCTGTACCTGGAAACCCGCGCCGGTTGGCAACGCCTGGAGGTGCCGAGCCTGACGTTCGATCGGGCCCGGCAGTTCTGCACCGCGGTGGTCAACGAGAGCAATACCGGCCAGCGCATCACCGATGCCGATCCGGTGGTCTCGTTGACCTTCCCGACCGGCCAGCGTGCCCAGTTCGTGATTCCGCCGGCCTGCGACGCCGGCAAGGTGTCGATCACGATCCGCCTGCCGTCCAAGCACAACAAGACCCTGCAGCAGTACCAGGACGACGGGTTCTTCCAGCAGATCCTGGAAAGCACCGCGGCGGTCAGCGAGCAGGACCGCGAGCTGCTGGAGATCCGCGGCCAGCGCAACTACGCCGAGTTCTTCAAGAAAGCGGTGCAGTACAAGAAGAACATCGTCGTCGCCGGCGCCACCGGCAGCGGCAAGACGACCTTCATGAAATCGCTGGTTGGTCACATTCCGGACTACGAGCGCCTGGTCACCATCGAGGACGCCCGCGAGCTTTTCATCACCCAGCCCAATGTCGTGCACTTGCTCTACTCGAAAGGTGGACAAAGTACGAGCAACGTGACGGCGAAGAGTTGCATGGAAGCCTGCCTGCGCATGAAGCCAGACCGCATCATCCTGGCCGAGTTGCGCGGCGACGAATCGTTCTACTTCATCCGAAACTGCGCATCCGGTCATCCAGGTTCCATCACCAGCTGCCATGCTGGCAGTACGGCGCAAACCTGGGACCAGCTGGCACTGATGGTGAAGGCGTCGAACGAGGGGTCGGGTCTGGAGTTCGCGGTGATCAAGCGCCTGTTGATGCTGACGATCGACATCGTCGTCCACATCAAGGCCCATGCGGGGCAGCGCCACATCACCGGCATCGACTTCAACCCGGAGCGCCAGCTCGCCGCGAACTGACGGCGATGGGGCAGGGCGGCGTTGACAAAGCTGGCTGAAACGTGAATGATAGCGTTGGCGATTTGGGTTCGCAGCCCTGTCGCTATCCATCTCAATAATGGACGGGGAGTGACGCCAGGGTTGGCGGACGGGGGGAGCTAGGGAATGTTGCCCGGGATAGAACTTACAAATTGCACGGGCTTGGCGGTTCCGCACGAGGTGATGCACCACGTCGTGCGCGTGGAATCGTCTTTCAACCCCTACGCCATCGGCGTGGTCGGCGGGCGCTTGGTGCGCCAGCCCAAGACCCTGTCCGAGGCGGTCGCGACCGTGCGCATGCTCGAGCGTCGCGGTTACAACTTTTCTCTCGGCGTCGCCCAGGTCAATCGCTACAACCTCGGCAAGTACGGCCTGGATTCCTACGAGAAAGCCTTCGACGTCTGCCCGAACCTGCAGGCCGGCTCGCGCATCCTGGCCGAGTGCTACACGCGCTCGCAGGACTGGGGCAAGTCGTTCAGCTGCTACTACTCGGGCAACTTCGTTACCGGGTTCCGCCACGGCTACGTACAGAAGATCTACGCCTCGATGCGCAAGGGCCAGGTCGCTGCGGCCGACGCCGGCGCCATCGCGGTGGTCGACAATCCCGCGCCGGGCGCCGCCCGCGCCGCGGCCGCGCCGGCCGCGAGCGCTTACGCGCCGGCCCGCCGCAGCGGCAATTCGCGCCTGGATTCGGTCGCCCCCGCGCAGGTGCGCGAGCCCGATACCGCCGCGACCCAGGCCGCCGCTTCCGCCGCGGCGATGGGCGTGGCCCGCGTCGCGCCGATGGCCGTCGCCCAGCCGATGCCGGCGGCCGCGCTGCCGCAACTGCAGCAGCCGGTGACCGTGTCGATGGCGCGCCCGGGCGCCGCCGCGCCGGCCCGTCCTCCCGCCCAGCCGCCTTCGCAAGGCGACCAGGCCTTCGTTTTCTAGTCGTAAGCTTTCAGCACGCCTGCCTTATTTCGATCCGCTTGCAGTCGATTCCATCGTTGAATCCGTAACCCGCATCGAACCGAAACCGCACTGCCAGTACCGTTTTTCCTCCACCGACCGCGTCACCTACGTTCCAAGCTCGATCTCGATTTCGCCCACAACGAACAGAAGGGATATCTCATGAACTCCAACCTCTACCTCAAGAACTTCCTGTCCGCGTTCCTGATGGCCACCGTGTTCGTCGCTCTGCTGATGCTGCCGGAAGTCAGCTTCGCCCAGACCGACGCGAAGGCGCGCGTGTCCAACTTCATGAACAACCTGAACTCGCTGCTGAACATCGCTTCGGTGGCGATCGTGACGATCGCGGTGATCTTCGCCGGCTACGGCATCGCCTTCGCCCACAAGCGTCTGTCGGACGTCGCCCCGGTCCTGATCGGCGGCTTCCTGATCGGCGCCGCCGCCCAGCTGGCCAAGATGGTCATCCCGGAAAACGTCGGCTCCGACACCACCACGATGGTGATGGCCGTTCTGCAGAACTATGCATAAGAACGTGCTGTTCAGGGGTTGTACGCGTCCGGCCATGTTCCTGGGCGTGCCGTACATCCCCTTTACGTTCGGAGCGGGCGCCTGCCTGCTCCTGACGTTCTACGTCGACATGTTCTGCATCCTGCTGTTGCCGATCGTCATCTTCATCATGCGCCAGATGGCGCGCCGCGATGAAATGATCTTCCGCTTGCTGGGGCTGCGCATGCAGTTCCGCATGCGGATGCGGAACCTGCAGCAGCATCAGGGCATGTGGGTGTTCACGCCCAATTACTATCGCGGTCCGGGCGACAAGAAACACTGAAAATGACCGTACCGCAGCCGCCGTGCGCATCGCGCATGGCGGCTGCACCGGTTCGGGAACCCTAGCCCCGGATCGGTTGTGTCGTCCCTGTTACCCAATCACGGAAAGCACCCGCCCTTCATGTTCACGCCCGATACTCCCATCAGCGAATTCATTCCGCTGTCCACGCATGTGGCGCCCACCGTGATCAAGACCACGGGAGGCGACTTCATGTTGGTATGGCGCCTGGGCGGCTTGCCGTTCGTGGGCCGCGAGGAATGGGAGCTCGAGCACCGCCACAACACCTTCAACCGGCTGCTGCAGACCCTGCGCGCGCCGGACTTCACCAACGTGGCGTTCTGGGTGCACGACGTGCGCCGCCGCCGCCGCATCAGCACCGAGAACAAGTTCGACCAGCTGTTCAACCAGAACATGTCCGACGGCTACTACGCCTCGCTGTCGGCGCAGAAGCTGATGCAGAACGAGCTGTACATGACCATGCTGTACCGGCCGATCGTCGGCAGCAAACGCTTCGTGGAGAAGTCCACCAGCGTGCAGATGCTGCAGGAACAGCAGGATCAGTCGGTGGCCAAGGTGCTGGAGCTGGCCGGCAACGTCGAGGCGGTGATCAAGGACTACGCGCCGTACCGCCTGGGCATGTACGAGGCCAAGAACGGCGTCGTGTTCTCCGAGGCGCTGGAGTTCTTCGGCTACCTGCTCAACCGCCTGGACGAGCCGGTGCCGGTGCTCAACGCGCCGGTCTACAACTACCTGCCGGTGAGCCGCCTGACCCTGTCGGCCAAGACCGGCGACTTCGTCGTCACCACGCCGACCGGCGTCAACAACTTCGGCGCGATCCTCAACGTCAAGGAGTACGCCGAGGGCACCTATCCCGGCATCCTCAACGGCTTGAAGTACCTCGACTTCGAGTACGTCATCACCCATTCGTTCAGCCCGATGGGGCGCCAGGACGCGCTCAAGGTGCTCGACCGCACCAAGGGCATGATGGTGTCCTCCGGCGACAAGGCGGTCAGCCAGATCGTCGAGCTCGACTACGCGATGGACCAGCTCGCCTCGGGCAACTTCGTGCTCGGCGAGTATCACTTCACCTTCGCCATCTACGCCGAAAGCCAGGAAAAGCTGGCGGCCCAGGTCGCCGCCGCGCGCGCCGAGCTGTCCAACGCCGGCTTCGTCTCGGCCAAGGAGGACATGGCGATCGCCGCGTCCTTCTATTCGCAGTTCCCGGCCAACTGGAAGTACCGCACGCGGGTGGCCAACGTCAGCTCGCTGAACTTCCTCGGCCTGTCGCCGCTGCACAACTTCGCCACCGGCAAGCAGCACAACAACCCGTGGGGCGACAGCGTGACCACGCTGCAGACCACCAACGGCCAGCCGTACTACTTCAACTTCCACGCCACCCATCCGGCCGAGAATTCGCTGGGCGAGAAGGCGATCGCCAACACCATGGTGATCGGCAAGTCCGGTACCGGCAAGACCGCGCTGATCAACTTCCTGCTCAGCCAGGTGCAGAAGCTCAAGCCGACGCCGACGATCTTCTTCTTCGACAAGGACCGCGGCGCGGAGATCTTCGTGCGCGCCTGCGGCGGCAACTACCTGGCGCTGGACAACGGCCAGCCGACCGGCTTCAACCCGTTCCAGTGCGAGAACAACGAGACCAACGTCCAGTTCCTCGCCGATCTGATCAAGGTGCTGGCCAACAAGTCGCAGTATTCGGCGCGCGAGGACGAGGACATCTTCCGCGCGGTCGAGAACATCCTCGACACGCCGATGCACCTGCGCAGCATGACCAACTTCCAGAAGAGCCTGCCCAACATGGGCGACGACGGCCTGTATGCGCGCCTGCGCAAGTGGACCGCCGGCAACTCGCTGGGGTGGGTGTTCGACAACCCGGTGGACACGATCAACCTGGAGAAGGCGAACATCATCGGCTTCGACTACACCGATGTCATCGACAACGTCGAGGTCCGCGTCCCGGTCATCAACTATTTGCTGCACCGTCTGGAGCAATTGATCGACGGACGCCCGCTAATCTACGTCATGGACGAGTTCTGGAAGATCCTCGACGGCGGCGGCGCCCTCAAGGATTTCGCCAAGAACAAGCAAAAGACCATCCGTAAGCAGAACGGCCTGGGCATTTTCGCCACGCAGAGCCCGGAAGATGCGCTGGCCAGCGACATCTCCGCCTCGCTGATCGAACAGACCGCGACGCTGATCCTGCTGCCGAACCCGAACGCCAGCCGCGAGGACTACATGGAAGGCCTCAAGCTGACCGACGCGGAGTACGAAGTGGTGAAGAACCTGGACGAGCGCTCGCGCTGCTTCCTGGTCAAGCAGGGTCATGCGGCGACCGTGTGCCAGCTCAACCTGCGCGGCATGGACGACGCCCTGGCGGTCATCTCGGCCTCGACCGACAACATCGAAATCATGCACCGCGTCCTGCAGAACGCCGCCGACAAGGCCGGCGTCAGCCCGGACGATCTGACCCCCGAGCAGTGGCTGGCCGATTTCTACGCCAACCGCAAGGGCTCGGGCAAGGGCAAGGCAGTGGCGGAGGAGCGGAAGGCCAGGGCCTGAGCGCCGCGGCTGTTCCGTTCTACAATAGTACGAGCGTTCTGGCGTTGTTCAGCCTTTGGGATAGGGATACCGGGAGGAGAATCGACCGATGAAAATCAAATCGTATGTTTGGTCGACGTTGGCGCCGTTGTTGCTCGGCCTGCTCGCGGTGTTCGCGCCGCGTCCGGCCCAGGCGCAGGCGTTCACCTGCTACATGTACTACGGAAAGCTGGTCGGCATCTGCAACACCGAGGGCAGCCAGATTTTCAACAAGGCGCAGATGATCAAGAACGTCGGCTCCGAGTTGAACAAGATCAACCGGATGAAGCAGCAGCTGGAGCAGGAAAAGGCCCGCTTCGAGCAGCTCAACCCCGGCAGCCTGAACATCGGCTCCATCGCCGGCAACCGCGAGTTCGGCGACCTCAAGCCGCGCGACGTCAACGAGGGGCGCGACGAGACCTGCCATAAAGGCAAAAGCAGCGTCGCCGAAGAGCAGTACAAGGTGTGCGTGAACGCGGTGCAGCTGCGCAACAAGCGTTTCAACGTGATGGTGCAGATGTTCAAGGACATCGACGAGCGCGACCGCAAGATCCAGAAGATCCGCAGCGATCGCGCCGGCATCTCCGGTCCCAAGGACAACGGCAGGCTGGCCGGCAACGACAACGCCAGCAAGACCATCGACGCGGCCATGATGAACGACATGCAGAGCTACGTCGCGACGATGGAGCTGTACACGACGATGCTGAAGACCTTGGACGATCAAATGGCCTTGCTCGCCAACAAGGCCTTGGCCAACAAGGGCAGTGTTCTGGGCGGGGTGGTGCAGGGGGCCGCGCTGAAGGCGGGCCTCGCGGCGGCCGAAAGCCGCGACCTGTGACGCCCCCCTTCCATATCGACGATTAAGGACATCCGATCATGAACCAGACGACCACTCAGCGTCTTTCGATCCTGCCCCTGGCCCTGGCCGTTGTGGTGGCCGGCGCGGCCGCGCTGGCGCCGGTTCCGGCGCAGGCGTTCTACGCCTCGGAAATCACCCAGGTCCTCAACAAGGTCCAGCTGCAGGCGCAGAACATGAAGCTGGTGCAGCAGCTGACCGAGCTGCGCAACCAGGTCACCCAGCTCAAGGCCCAGTTCGACCAGCTCAACCCGGGCAACTTCCAGCTCGGCAGCCTGACCGGCTTCCGCGACAAGGAAAGCCAGGAGCTCAGCGAGCGCCTGCCGGCCGCGAGCTACGGCCTGGACGAATCCTGCCAGAAGGGCAAGAGCAGCGTCGCCGACGACCAGTACAAGGTCTGCGCCAAGCGCGTCGAGATCAGCAACCTGCGCTTCAACGCGATGGTCAAGATGCTCAAGGAAGTGAAGAAGCGCGACGAGCAGATCGAAAAGCTCATGAACGACCGCAAGACCCTGACCGGCCCGGAGAACAAGGGCAAGCTGGACGCCAACACCAACCAGGTCATGCAGTTGCAGGCGCAGATGGAGAACGACATCCAGAACGGCAAGACCACCCTGGATACGTACACCACCATCCTGCAGACCCTCGACGACGACATGGTCGCGCTGGCCCAGCGCGCGCTGACCAACAAGCCCGGCGGCAAGGGCTGGCTGAGCAGCATGGCCGGCGCCGCGGTGCAGGGCATTGCGCTCAAGGCGGGCCTGAAGGCGGCCGAGAGCCGCGACCTCTGATCCGCTCCGGGCGCCGCTGCCTAGGGGGCGCGGCGTCCGGCTAACGAAGCAATCGCATAGGACCGGCCGGGCGCAGCGCCCGCCGACGGAGACGGAAACACACGTATGGACAGCCACATGGTGTCGTTCGGGGCCAGTTCCTTGATGGACTGGATGCAGGCGGCGGATCTGCCGAACATGGCCTTCTTCGCCCTCATCAAGGATCATCTGGACACCATGATCCTGCAGTTCCAGGGCAGGTTGTTGAACCGGGTCGGCAAGATCATCGGCGCGTTCGCTGCGACCGTGGTCACGCTGTGGATCCTGGTCCAGGGCTTCCGCATCGCCACCGGCCAGTCGCGCGAGCCGATGATGGCGCTGGTGGTCAACTCGCTGAAGTCGGTGTTGATCGTCGGCATCGCCCTGTCGGCCGCGGTCACCGCGGACAAGAGCTACGAAGCGTTGACCGACGGCCTGTCGAAGGTGGTCCGCGAGGTCATGACCGGCCGCACCGACGACGGCCCGTACGCCGACATGGACAAGGTGCTGGGCGTGCTGCAGGTCGGTATCGAGTTGGTGAACTCCATCGACGTCGGCGGCGACGTGATGACCAACGACACCAAGCAGAAATCCATGACCATGATCGGCGTCGGCCTCGGCGGCCCGGTGATCATGGCCATGATCGCGATGATGCTCAACAAGATCGCTATGGCCCTGTTCATAGGACTTGGACCATTCTTCATCCTGTGTTTGCTGTTCGACCAGACGAAGGCGTTGTTCCAGAAATGGTTGTTCTATGGCATAGCCACGATGATGTCGATGGCGGTGCTGATCACCATGACCACCATCGCGATCGACCTGATCCTGGCAGTAGGCGCGGCGTTCTGGGTCCCGAGCATGATTCCGGGCCTGGGTACGAACAAAGAAAGCTTGATGAGCATGGCGTTGCAGCAGGGCGGTCTGGGCACGATCCTGTCGGCCCTGATCCTCGCCGCACCGCCGATGGCGGGTGCGTTCTTCAACGGTGTGATGGGTTCGTTCTACGGCGCCAACTCGTTCGGCGGCGAAGCCTTCAGGCCGCAGAGCAGCGGCGGTGGCGGCGGCGCGTATCCGCCCGGGCATGCCGGCAATGTCGGCAGCAACTACTCCGGCGGTCCGACCAACACCAATGCCAATCGCAATCCGTCGAGGCAGGGTGCGGGAATGAACTGAGGAACGTCTGGGCAATTCCCTTCGGGGATGGTTCAGACGATCCAGGCTTAGCTAGCGCCTAGCTTTTCGCCTGATCGGATGTTCATCCCTTAGCTTGTGCCCTGCATCACTCTAGGGCGCGTCTGGCGAATTGCCCGGATGTTCCACTCAGGATCTTCTGCTGCCAACAGGTACCTTATGAAGCTCACGATTGCCACGATCGGAATTGGACTGCTCTTCAACAGCGCCTTCGCTTTTGCCGAGCAGGGTTGCCCGGACGGTTTCATGCCGAATGCCGCAGGTACTCCCGGGCTTCAGTGCATCCAGATTCCTGGTCAAACTCGTCCCGGTATGGATGTCGGCGCGCAAGCCGAACCCAATTGGGAGACGAGGTGGGGAGCGATCGCTTACGACCCTGAGCATGGCTCGGTTGGTATTTCCAGCGAGCAGACCAGCAGGCGCAAAGCGGTGAAGGGAGCGCTGGCGCACTGCAAGTCCAAGGGTGGCGTTGCGTGTGCGCTGAACATCGCCTACTACAATCAATGCGTTGCTGTAGTTTCCGGTCCTTCGCCTGCAGGAAGCGGGGTGTTGATGAATTCCGCGAGTGCTGTGACCAAGCAAGAGGCGGAGAAGCTCTCGACCGAGACCTGCGTGAAGGATACTCAGGCGAAGTGCACGACGTTCTATACCGGATGCAGTTACCCGGTTCGGGGCGACTGATTCAGCCGGATATCCCTTACAAATCAGCGCCCTTCGGGGCGCTTTTTTGTGGCAATGATGTCAGTAGGTCAGTGTTCCAAAGACTCTGGTGCCGCCTGCGGGATCTCTTATTCCGGATGTAGCACCGCGCAGCGAGTGCAGTAGTCTTTGGGGCGTACGCGTTCGGCTCCTGTCTTGGGTGTCTGGCTGCGTCAGGGTTCGGTCGAGGTCGATGGAAATGAAGAATTTCGCTGGCTTTCTGATGTTGGTTTCGGCTTTGGCGCTTCCTCGCCTGGCCGGGGCGGAAGACGGTTGCCCAACCGGCTTCGTCCCCAACGCCGCGGGTACGCCCAACGCCCAGTGCATCCCTGCGGGCGGCCTGGGATACAGCGGCTCGTCGGAGTCGGCAGTCAAATGGGAGCGCCGCTGGGGAGCGTTCGCGCTCGACCAGCCCACCGGGAAGATCGGCGTGGCGACGGCGATGGGCAGCAAACCCAAGGCCGAGAAAGAAGCGCTGCGGGATTGCCAGGCGCGCGGCGGTTCGGGCTGCAAGGTGATGCTCGCCTTCACCAACCAATGCGGTGCCATCGCTTCGGGCAAGGACGTCAATGGCGGCTTTGAGATTTCTGCCGCCGGCGGTGTGAATGCGGCCGCAGCGAAGAGTTCGGCGTTGGAGCGGTGCGGGCAGAAGGCCGGTGCTTGCGAGATATTCCTGTCGGAATGCAGCTATGCCGAGCAGGTTCAATAAGCTCGGTCGGAATGTTCTGCCGCAATCGGCGCCTTAGGGCGCCGATTGTGTTTTGGGCGTTTGCGTAGAAGCCGTGGACTTTTGATCTGCCTGAGGCACTGCGCCTGGTGGGTGCGCTCGTCGCTGAACTGCCGGTCCTTGGGCCGAGCGACGTAAACTGCCGCAGATCTTCGTCTCGCTGACGTAGAGTGCGCTGCGGAGCCGCCGGCTCGGGTCGTGGTTCTTCAGGCGCGGCCTCTGCGGCGATACCCCGGCGCGTTGCGACTGATTGGTGCGGCGCAAGACGCTGGGCAGGCATGGATAACGCTCGCCTTCTCCGATTCTCATCAAGGAACGAGGTTTCGATCATGCAGTTTCGACATTTGGCGCTTGCCGGCATCCTCCTGGCCGGTGTGTGGACCCAGGCCAGGGCCGAGCAGGGCTGCCCGGACGGCTTCACTCCGAATCCGGCGCCGACCGGTACGCCGGGCACGAACCAGTGCATTCCTGTCGGCAGCTTCGGCGGAAGCCTGGACTACTCCGGTTGGAACAACAGCTACGGCGCGATTTACTTCGACTCCGGCAAGGGGCTGGTCGGTATCGGCGAGGCGCAGAAGAACCGGCGCGGCGCGCGCAAGCAGGCATTGCAGCATTGCCGGTCCAAGGGCGGCACGGACTGCAAGGAAGTGCTGTGGTACTCGAACGGGTGCGCGGCGGTGGCGTGGGGTCCTGGCAAGGCTGGGCAGGGCTTCACGATGGAGGTGCGCAGCCAGGCGACCGTGGGCGCGGCCGTCGCCGCGGCCAAGCAGGCTTGCGCGCCGAACTCGGCCTCGGGCGAGTGCGAGGTGTTCTACTCGGGCTGCAGCGAGCCGGTGCCTTTTTCCGGGCGCCTGTGAATCGGGAGCGCGGGTAGGGAGTGCGTTGGCGGCGCTCGCGATGAGCGCCACGGCGTTGCCGCTTGCGCCGCAACCCGTGTGTCGAGGCCGATCGTTGTTGTCGTTGGCGATAGCGGCCGGGCAGGGTGGAAGCGCTTGCTTCGGGCGCCCTGCGTCCATGGGGCGGCGTGCGGCATTCGCCGCATTCATGCCGTTGGCGATGGACCGCCTGACAGCGAAGGCGCGCGTCCATCGGGCGCTCCATGTCCGCATATCGGCACGTCGCATTCGCCGCAGCCGTTGCACGCAAGTGTGATACAACACCCCCACCTCACGCGCCGCTCGCCGGCGAGGTCCGCATGAAGTATTCGCCCCATTGCGCATTGATGGTCGCCGTGGCCTTGATGGTAGGCTGTAAGCCTGCTTCGGCCCCGTCGTCCGCCCAGACCTCGCCGGCCGCCGCGCCGGCGGCTCCGGCGGCCGCCGCGAACGCGCAAGCTGAGCAAGGAAAGCAGGAAATGAGTCCGCTGCAAGGTCTGCTGGATGTGTTGCTCGCCGAGGGCGGGGCTGCGTGGTCGGCGTTCGAGCGCGTTCCCGGCGTGCAGTGGCGCGATCCGGCGCCGCAGGACAATCCCGATTCCGATGCCCCCGACAACGCGCGCTACCGCGCCGGCACTCTGCTGCTGGGCGGGTACAGCGGCACGATCGAGGTACCCGACGGCAAGATCGGCGCCGAGGCGGGTACGCGCCAGGCCAACGAGGGCGAGGTCGGGGCGACGCTCAACGGCGACGCGCAGCGGGTGCATTCGCTGGTGCTGGTCAAGTTCGAAGCCAGCGAGGACTACCTGCAGGTGCTGCAGCGTCAGTTCGGCGCCGGCGCGACGGTGAAGCCGATCGCTGGGCAGTGTCAGCTCGACTTCGGCACCACGGCCGAGAACACCCAGGCCAATCAATTTTTCGAAGTGCGCTTGACAGACACGAAAATCGTGTATGCTGAGGGCTACGTGGACGACGGCGGCAATCAAGGTCCCGGCACCACGACTTATCAGTTCACCCTAACCAAGCCGGCGCAGAAGATCGCGTCGATGCGTTGCAAGGAGTTCTGAAGCCTCTGACGGAGGCTTGCGGCACCCGGTCCCGGAAAGGACCACACACAACTTATTGATCCAGTCTATCCATATAGGAACAGCATCATGGCTGATAGACGTGAGAAGGCAGCGGCCACTGCCCACGAGTACCACCAGGGTACTATCGCGAGCTTGGACGACGCGATGACCCGGCGATTGGTTGCTTCTACGGTCATGACCGAGAGCAACGGCGGTGATCTGGCCATCACCAACAAGCAAGGCTATGTCGGTCGCTACCAGGCGGGAGCCGGTTGGCTCGCCGATGCCGGCTATCTCAATAAAGACAAGCTCGACGCCGCGATGAAACGCGACGGCTACGACCCTGCCACCGTGCGCGGCGCGGAATGGAAGTGGGCGAGCGCCGGCGGCATGACCCGCTTCCTCGACGACAAGTCCAACTGGAACCAGGGCATGAGCCTGGACCAGTACAAGGGCTCGGCCGAGTTGCAGGACAAGGCCTTCAAGATCAACAGCGACAAGGCCTATCGGCAAGCCGTGAAAGACGGCGTGCTCGACGAGGATTCCAAGCCCGAACTGATCGCCGGCTTCCTCAAGGCGCGCCACATCGCCGGCTACGGCGGGGCCAAGGCCGCGGTCACCGGCGGCCGCGCGATCCGCGACGCCAACGGCACCAGCAACTACGACTACCTGCACGACATCACCCGCAACCGCGACGGCTTGAACGCCTACATGGCGCGCGATCCGAAGACGCTGTCGCGCGGCGACGATGCGCAGCCGGCGCATCCGGCACGCGCTGCGGCGAACGCGCCGGCGATGGCCGACGGCCTGCTCAAGCACGGCGAGCGCGGCGCGGAAGTGCGCGCGATGCAGGAGACGCTCAACAAGCTCGGCTATCGCGACGCGCAGGGCAATGCGCTGCGCGCCGACGGCGACTACGGCGATCGCACCGGCGAATCGCTGCGCACGTTCCAGCGCGCGCATGGGCTCAAGGAGGACGGCGTCGCCGGCCCCAAGACCCTGGACGCGCTCAAGCAGGCGGCGCAATCGCCGCTGCTGTCCAATCCGGCCAATCCCGACAACGCCCTGTACAAGAGCGCAGTCGAGGGGCTGGAAAAGCTCGGCCCGAATGCGTTCAAGAACCGCGAGGATCTCGAACGCGCGGCCGGTACGCTGACCTACGAAGCCAAGATCAGCGGCATCAACCGCATCGATCACATCGTGGCCACCGGCGACGGCTCCGGCCTGTTCGCAGTGCAGGGCGGCCTGAACGATCCGGGCCACCAGCGCATCCACGTCGACAGGCAACAGGCGGCGAACCAGCCGCTCGAGCAGTCGACGTACCAGGTGAAGCTGGACGCTCCGCAGTCGGCCGAACCCACCCAGGACCCGCAAAGAAACCGAAGCCAGGGCCTCTGAGCCGCTGCGGCGCGCGTGCGTCGCGGATCCGCGGATCCGCACGCCGGCGCGTCGCGACGGACTCGGCTGCCCGACGGCGCGCGCGGCTTCGGTCCGCGCGTGCGCAGCTCGCGGCGGTCGCGCTTTCTTCGCTGGCGTTTGGGTCCCACTTGTCGATCGCGAATTCCATGAACTCTTCGAACACATCGGTGCGGCGCCTGTCGGCGCAGGCACCGCGAACCGGCCGCCGCGGCACGCGCCGCGCGACGGTTTCCCCGCATGTCGCGCCGCTGCGGCGCGTCGTGCCCGCGTAGGGGATGGTGCGTCCGCCGGCTTGCCCGGCGGGCGCACCATCCCGCCCCGATCCACCGCGACACCGAAGTCGTTTCGCCTTTCAACCGAAGTCTGGAACCGGCCGATGAATACCCACCGCACCTTCCCGCTGATCGTCGCCACCGTGCTGTCGCTGGGGTTGTCCGCCTGCGATCGCCAACCGGCGGGCGCGCCCGCCTCGCCGATGGCGCAGGCCGACGGCGCGGCCGGTTCCGAACCCGCGGCCCCCGCCGCGTCGACCCCCGCGCCCCCGGCGCCCACCGCGACCGCCCCTGCGAGCACTGCACCGATGAGCACCGAAATTCCGCAAGGCTTTTCCTCCTACGCCTCCGAGTCGATCGGCGACAACAAGCAATGCGTGGCCGGCACCGCCACCGACGAGGACGGCATGAACCAGCGTCCGGTCGCCTACCTGGCGCAGGCCTCGGGCAAGCCGATCTGGACCCGCGTGCTGGACCTGCCCAGCGACACCTATCAGAGCCGCGCCACCCACTGCCTGCGCCAGGGCGATGCGCTGTACGTACTGCTGCAGTCCGACACCCAGCCCGAGCAGTCGCTTTCGCAGACGCTGCTGCGCGTGGTCAAGCTCAACCTCGCCGACGGAGCGGTGCAGGCCGGCGCCGACGTCGTCGTGCCGGGCGCCAAGGGCGCGTATTCGGCGCGGGTGGACGAGGGCGGCAAGCACCTGCGCTGGGACAACGGCAACCTCGTGGTGTCCGGCCAGTATTTCCAACTCGACGCGCCCGACCAGCGCAGCGATTTCACCGCCACGCTCAAGCCCGACCTGAGCCGCTGAGCGCATTCCCTTCGATTTCCGACGGCGCCGGCCGCAGGCCGCGCCCGCACTTTCAGACAAGGAGCTAGACCATGGGCAATAAGGAAGAATTCATCGCCGACCTGTACCCGGCCGCGGTGCGCGTATCCAAGCAGACCGGCATGTCGGCCGAACTGATCCTGGCGCAGGCCGCGTTGGAAACCGGCTGGGGCGAGAAGGTCCTGCCGGGCACCAACAACATCTTCAACATCAAGGACAGCAAGGGTTGGGACGGCCCGACCAAGTCCTTCAACGTGTGGGAGATCGAGGGCGGCAAGAAGGTCTGGAAGGACCAGGACTTCCGCGTCTACGGCTCGATGGACGAAGCCCTGACCGACCGGGTGAAGTTCCTCAAGGAGAACGGCCGCTACACCCGCGCGGGCCTGTTCGAGGAAGGCACCCTGGGCAACCTGGAGAAGGAAGCCAAGGCCCTGCAGAAGGCCGGCTACGCCACCGATCCGCACTACGCCGAGCAGCTGGCGAAGGTGTTCAACGGCCCGACCATGCGTCGCGGCATCGCCCTGGCCGAAGGCCGCGGCGCGCCGGAGCTGCCCGAGCACAAGCCCGGCGAGCACAAGCCCGCGACGCCGGCCAAGCCGGCCGACGCGATGGCCGACGGCCGTCTGCGCCAGGGCGAGGAAGGCCCGGCGGTCAAGGCGATGCAGGAGCGCTTGAACGAACTCGGCTTCCGCGACGCCAAGGGCCAGCCGCTCAAGCCCGACGGCGATTTCGGCGCCGCGACCAAGCACGCCCTGCAGCAGGCGCAGCGCGCCTACGGCCTGGACGACGACGGCGTCGCCGGCCCCAAGACCCTGGACGCGCTGAAGAAGGCGCCGCCGGAGAAGGGCGCGCTGCTGTCGGATCCGGCCAACCGCGACAACGGCATGTACAAGCAGGCGGTGGAAGGGCTGGAGAAGCTCGGCCCCGGTGCGTTCAAGGATCGCGCCGAACTCGAGCGCGCCGCCGGCACCTTGACCTACGAAGCGCGCGTGAGCGGCCTGACCAACATCAACGCCGTCGTCGCCAACGCCAACGGCACCGGCTTGTTCGCGGTGCAGGGCGAGTTGAACGACCCGGCCGCGCGCCGCGTCCACGCCGACAAGGAGCAGGCGGTGAACACGCCGCTGGAGCGTTCCAGCCAGCAGCTCAAGCAGGACGTGCCGGAGCAGCCGAAGGTCGCGCCGGAGCAGACGCAGGAACGCGCGACCAAGACGATGACCGCCTGATTCGCGGACAACGCGGATTCGCGTTGAGGCCTGCGCTGCGAGGACGCGGCGCAGGCCGGAACAAGGACGAAGGCGCCGACCGGCCAGGCCGCGGCGCCGGCGCAGGATGCGCCGCCAGGCAGGACGTGGCGAGGGATCGCGGGCCAGGACGCCAGGTCGAGGACGACCGCTCAGGGACGACGCATCAAGGACGACGCGACATGGATGAGGCAACAAGGACGAGGCGACACGGACGACGCCACTAAGGAAGACGGCAGCCAGGACGGCGCCACAAGGACGAAGGCGGCAAGCACGCGCGACAAGGACGCTGGGCGAGGCAGGACCGCCATGGACGGCGGGCAGGATCGGGACCGGCGATGGATGGCCAACAAAGCAAGGCAGGCCAGGGACGGCCGGGCGAGGGATCGCCGCACAGGCAGCAGCGGGCGCCGGGCAATGGCGCGATCCGGACGTCGTGGCCATGGAGGGCCCGGCGATCGGGGCGGCAGGCGGCCGATGCGGGCGACGTGCCGTCGTGCGCAGAACGTCGACGGCTCGGCTGCGACAGTGATCGAAGTGTTCCAACGAGGAAGCAAGGCATGACATTCACCACTACGCGTTCGTCCCGGATCCTGGCGCTGGCCGCGTTGCTGGCGCTGGCCGGCTGCGACATGGCCTCCAACAGCCCGCCGGCGGCGGCCGCGCAGGAAAAACCGTCCGCGTCCGCTGCGCCCGCGCCCGCCGCGGCGACGACGGCGTGCCCGTCGCAAGACTTCGCCGCGTTCCTGGCCGCGTTCGCCGACAGCGCCGATGTGCAGCGCGCGTTCACCCAGCGGCCGCTGCGCAGCGAGAGCGTCGACGCCAACGCCGATCCCGAGCCCAAGCCGGTGGTGGCGATGCTCGACGGCGACGCGTTGTCGTTCCCGTTGATGCCCAGCCGCGAGAAGCAGCAGGCCGACGGGCTGGTGCTGAGCCAGACCGAGCTCAACGGCGACAAGCAAGTGATGCTGGCCAAGCCCGATACCGATTACCAACTCTCGTTCTTCTTCCGCAAGGGCGAGTGCTGGACCTTGTACCGCATGCGCGACGACTCGCTGTGACCGGGCGGCGCTGACGAACCCCGCTTCGGTCAGCAACGCTTCGAACAGCCCGTCCGGCGCGACCGGCCACTCATTCCAGCAATCCAGGAGCCGACATGTCCTACCAAGACGTCATGAACACCATCCTGCCGCCGCAGCAGGGACGCGCGCCGCACATCACCGGCCACTACGGCGAGCATCGCGGCAACGGGCCGCACGGCGGCTCGGACTTCAACTACGTCGGCGGCCAGGCCGGGGTCAACCTGACCCATCCGACCATCCATTCGCCGGTGGCGGGCACGGTGGAGTTCGTCGGCGGCCGTTACGGCACCGTCACCATCGTCGACGGCGAAGGCAACCGCCACCAGTTGCTGCACACCCAGAGCCAGTCGGTGGTGGTCGGCCAGCGGGTCGAGCCGGGCACCGCGATCGGCACCATGGGCGGGCGCGGGCCGAACGGCGAGGCGCAGTACGCCCAGCACGTCCATTACCAGATGAAGGACGCGCAGGGGAACAACCTCAATCCGGAAGACTTCTGGAACCGCCGCCAGCACGTCGGCGGGCAGAACAACGGCGGGCACAGCGCCGCGCCGCCGGCCGCGGCCGGCGCCGACGGCGTGCTGCGCCAGGGCGAGCGCGGCGCCGAAGTGCGCGCGATGCAGGAAACCCTCAACCGCCTGGGCTATCGCGACGACCAGGGCCGGCCGCTGGCGGCGGACGGCGATTTCGGCGAACGCAGCCGCCAGGCGGTGGCGCGCTTCCAGCGCGAGAACGGCCTGCGCGAGGACGGCGTCGCCGGCCCGCGCACCCTGGACGCGCTGCGCGAGGCCGGCCCGCGCCGCGGCGGCGACGAGGCTTCGCTGATCTCCAATCCGAACCACCCCGACAACCGCATGTACCGGCAGGCGCTGGAAGGCCTGGAGCGGCTCGGCCCGGACGCCGGTTTCCGCACGCCGCAGGACCGCGAGCGCGCCGCCGCGACGCTGACCTACGAGGCGCGCATGAGCGGGCTCAAGGACATCAACCACGTCGTGCAGAACGTCAACGGCAACGGCGTGTTCGCGGTGGAGGGCGGCTTGAACGACCCGGCCCACCACCGCGTGTACGCCGACAAGCAGCAGGCCATGAGCCAGAGCGTGGAGCAGACCAGCCAGCGCCTGGCCCAGGACGCGCCGGCGCGCCAGGCCGACCAGCCGGCACAGGAAAAACAGCAGACCCAGCAGCACCAGCCGCCGCGCATGACGCTGGGCTGAGGCGGCTCGGCCGCGGCGGCGGATGCGCCGCCGCGGCGACAGCAAGCAGGCATCGCCCGGCACGGACGTCGCGGCGGCGCAGCAGTTCGACCGGTACCGGCACCGCGTCTTCGGTGGAGGTGGAGCGCCGGCATCGGTCGAGAGGATCCCGCAGGCCAGGGACGGCATCGAAGTCTCTGCGGGGTTCGCGACAAGGACGTCCCGGCTTCGTCCGCGAGGGCGGGGTAGGCACGGCAGGCTCGATCGCTAGGGAGATCGAGCCTGCCGCTGCCGCTTGCCCGGACTCGACAGCGCCAAGCGCATGGCCGGACGCCCCGGTTCGACCATGGCCACGGCAAAGGGGTAGGCTGCAGGCGGGCCTTCGATGGGCCCGCGGCGGCCGTGTATCGCGACCGGAGCCGCTCCGGCAGGGAGACGACGATGAATTCGCAGGACCAACAATTGCGGGTCGGCATCGATGCCTCCTCGCAGACCCTCGACGAGGTGCGCCGGGCGCAGCAGCGCAATCTGCTCAGCAGCCCCAGCCACCCCCAGCACGACCTGTTCTCGCAGGTGCGCGTGTGCCTGGACCGCCAGGACGCGGCGCGCCAGTTCAGCCCCGGCGAACGCGACAACCTCGCCGGCGCGCTGCTGCTGGAGGCCACCCGCGAGCGCCAGCGCGTGGACGGCGTCGCCTTCAGCCAGGACGGCAAGCGCGCGTTCGCGATCGAGGGCGACGCCGATTCGCCGACCCGGCGGATCAGCTATGTCGACACCGAGCAGGCCGCGCAGCAGTCGCTGCAGCGCAGCAGCGAGCAGTTCGCGCAACTGGCGCGCGAGCAGGACGTGCGCGACCAGCAGCGCCAGACCGAGCGCGAGCGCGACAACGAGCGCCAGCGCCAGAACCCGGAACGCAACAACGACGAGCAGCAACCGCAGCAGTCCGCGGCCGCGCGCGCATTGACGCGCGAGCGCGACTGAGCGCGCCGCCCGGCGCGCAGGCCCAGGAGGACCGATGAGCAACACCAGCGAATACCGCCACACCGTCCAGACCAAGGGCAAGTTCCAGATCGTCGCCCTGACCCGCGAGTCCGAGTTCGACCAGCAGGACGTCTACGCCTATGCGGTGATGTCCTCGGCCGGGGTCAAGCTGCGCCAGGAACTGACCCTGGGCGACGCCCAGAAGTGGATGGACGACGAGATCCTCAAGGAATTGTTGTCCAACGGCAGCCTTTCGCCGGATATGATGGCGCAATCGCGCCCGGCGGAGCGTTCCGGGCTCCGGACAGGCCGGAAGCGACGCTGACCGACAGCGGGTTCGGGGATCAAGCAGGAAGTAAAACGTGAAAGGGAAGGCGATTGGCGCCATCGTGGCGCTGCTGGCGACCGCAGTCGCGGGACTGTACCTGTCGGGCTATCTGACGCTGATGCTGCTCAAGCTGCAGGCGCCGCTGGCCTGGGACACCTATCTGCAGTACCTCAAGGCGCTCGACCTGCCGCAGGTCAAGCCCTACGCCGGCAAGATCAAGGCCGGCGGCCTGCTCGGCTTCGGCTTCCCCGTGCTGTTGTACCTGGGCCTGCTGTACCTGCTGTTCATGCCCAAGAAGCAGTCCATGCACGGCGACGCGCGCTTCGCCACCGCCGGCGACCTCGACAAGAAGGACATGTTCAAGTCGACTCCGACCTCGGTCGTGGTCGGCAAGTACAACGGCAAGCTGGTCCAGCTCAGCGGCCAGCAGTTCGTGATCCTGGCCGCGCCGACCCGTTCGGGCAAGGGCGTGGGCATCGTCATCCCGAACCTGCTCAACTACCAGGGTTCGATGGTGGTGCTGGACATCAAGCAGGAGAACTTCGACCTGACCAGCGGCTGGCGCGCGCAGCAGGGCCAGGAGATCTTCCTGTTCAACCCCTTCGCCGAAGACCGCCGCACCCATCGCTGGAACCCGCTGACCTACGTGTCCAGCGACCCGGCGTTCCGCGTCTCCGACCTCATGAGCATCGCCGCGATGCTCTATCCGGACGGTTCCGACGACCAGAAGTTCTGGATCAGCCAGGCGCGCAACGCGTTCATGGCCTTCACCCTGTACCTGTTCGAGGCCTACGACGACGCGCAGAAGGTCGGCTTCCCGTTCGCGACCCAGCCGACCATCGGCGCGGTCTACCGGCTGTCCTCCGGCGACGGCAAGAGCGAGCTCAAGCCGTTCCTCAAGGGCCTGTCGGAGCGTCCGTTCCTGAGCGCCAACGCCAAGTCCGCGTTCGCCAACATGCTGTCGCAGGCCGACGAGACCTTCGCCTCGATCCTGGGCACGTTCAAGGAACCGCTGAACCCCTGGATCAACCCGGTGCTGGACGCGGCCACCTCGGCCGACGACTTCCTGCTGACCGACGTGCGCAAGAAGAAGATGACGATCTACGTCGGCATCCAGCCGAACAAGCTGGCCGAGAGCCGGCTGATCGTGAACCTGTTCTTCAGCCAGATCATCAACCTCAACACCCGCGAGCTGCCGCAGAACAACAAGGAACTGAAGCACCAGTGCCTGTTGCTGATGGACGAGTTCACCTCCATCGGCAAGGTCGACATCATCGCCGCGGCGGTGTCGTACATGGCCGGCTACAACATCCGCCTGCTGCCGATCATCCAGAGCATGTCGCAGCTCGATGCGACCTACGGCAAGGACGTCTCGCGCACCATCATCACCAACCACGCGCTGCAGATCATCTACGCCCCGCGCGAGCAGCAGGACGCCAACGACTACTCCGAGATGCTCGGCTACACCACGGTGCGCAAGACCAACGTCACCCGCGGCAAGGAGGTCTCGCGCAGCGAGTCCGAAGAGCGCCGCGCGCTGATGCTGCCGCAGGAACTCAAGGCGATGGGCTTCGACGCCGAGGTGTTCCTGTACGAAGGCATCCCGCACCCGGTGAAGTGCGACAAGATCAAGTACTACCAGGACAAGCTGTTCACCCAGCGGCTGCTGCCGAAGGTCAACGTGCCGATGCTGGACATCCGGGTCGGCTGACCGGCCGCCCTGCAGCGCATGCGCGAACGCCGCCGGACTCCGGCGGCGTTTTCGTTTGTGGGGTGGCGAAGCGGGCGAGGGTGGCGGCGATCGGCCGCGGAGCATTGCGGCCGTCGGTCCGGTTTTCGTCGGCGCCGCGGACGGCGAAACACGCAGACGCGGCCGCGGACTTGATCTTGTTTGGCGTCTGGCGGCATTAACGATTTATTAGCAATCGCCGGAAAGGCCGCATGCTAGAACTCAAGCGCCAGGCCTTGAGGCTTGGCTTCATCGGAACAACCACGAAACGAAAAGGAGTCGTAACGTGAGCAATCTGATCCGTGCCGTGCAGGTGTCGCTGAACATGCGTGCCAACAATTCGACCCAGAGCATCCGCTCCAAGTACATCTACTGGATCTTGTTCTAAGCGACAAAGCTCCGCGTACTTCGTAGTAGCGCCAGGGATGGTCGCAGACCATCCCTGGTCTTTGGAGGCTCGATGACGCAACGCACGACGAACGCGGAAACGATTTCCATCGACCATCTGCTCGGGCGCGTCGGCCAGGAAGGACCGGTGCTCGAGTTCCAGGACGATGTGGTCGGCATCTTCGACCCGGTGTTGGCGGTCAAGGTCGACAAGGCCAATACCGACCGGCTCAGCGTGCCGGACTCGCTGATCGATTTCCTGGGGCTGCGCAAATCCAAGGATCCGCTCGCCTGGAGCGTGGTGCGCACCGTGCTGATCGAACAGTCCGGGCGGCTCTCGGAACCCGAGCACCTGCGCGGCCTCTACTCGCGCATGCAGGCATTCCTGGCGCAGCGCGCCGGCTCGGTGCGCAACCTCAGCGAACTGAGCTGGTGGACCATCTCGCAATCGCTGCTGCCGATGCTGATCGACGGCCTGGGCGAGGCCGACACCGCCGCGCTGATCGGCGAGCAGAAGGCCCGCTACAACGGCATCGTCCTGCAGGACTTCTCGCCCTGGCAGCGGATCGTGGACTTCGGCCGCTCGCGCAGGGCCGCGCGCGCAGTGAGCCGGCAGATCCGGCAGCGGCTGCGCGACGGCGGCAGCCGCGAGGATTTCCTGCAGTCGCTGTTGCCGTTGGCCGAGCGTATCGGCACCGACCGGGTCGCCTACCTGGTGTCGGTGGTGCTGGCGGGCATGTCGGGCCTGCCCGGGATCACCGCGGCCAGTCTGGCGTACGCGATGTACCGCTTTCCCGAGTGGCGCGAACGCATCCGCGCGGAGACCACCGCGCTGAGCGTGGACGCGCTGTGCGCGCTGCCGATGAAGGAGCTGCCGTGCACGGCGCGCTTCATCAAGGAAACCATCCGCGTGTGGCCCGGGTTGTTCGCGCTGCGCCGCCCGGCGTTCCACGACATCGAAGTGGACGGCATCCGGGTCAAGAAAGGCGGCGCGTACGAGATTTCCTCGTACTACCAGCACCATTGCCCGCATTACTGGGACGCGCCGGATGTGTTCGATCCGGACCGCTGGCTGGCCTCGCGCCGGCAGTCCAACAAGGGCGCGTTCGTGCCGTTCGGTTTCTCCTCGCGCGCCTGCATCGGCAGTTCCGTCGGGCATGCGCAACTGGTGCTGTTCTGCGCGCTGCTGACCCGCGATTTCGACATCCAGGTGGAGGAGCAACCGACGCCGCGGATGCAACTGGAAGGGTTCGCCATTCCGGTCGATTTCACCGGCATCGTGACGCCTCGCGGCGCGGCTGCGGCTTGACGCGCGCGGCGACGGCGCCGAAGCGCGATGGGCGGGCAACCGCGTTGCCGTGGTGCGCCGCCGTGAAGGCGTCCGCGCCGCGCGGCCTGCGGCAGCGCGCGCTTCCCGCGCGTGGCCGTCGGCCATGACCCAGCAGCTGAGCGACCAAGTCCTGTTCGAGGGCGCCGCCTGCGACTTGGTCTGCTGGGCCGGCGGCGCGCTGTTCGATCCGTTCGCACACGGCCTGGAGCCGGTCCGCAACTACACCGCGCTCGATCGCGGCTGGCTGGTGCATTACCGCGTCGACGCGCGGCTGTGGCTCGACGAGCTGATGCTGGACCATGCCGTGTCCGCGCCGTCGGCGAAAAAACCGCGTCTGGGCGCCGGGCCGGCGATCAACGGCGTGGCGCCGCGCTGCGACCGCGAGCGGGGCTTCAGCAGCTGCTACTCGGGGCTCGGCCTGCTCTTGGATTTCGGCGGCGGGCTGTTGATCGGCGACGGCGACGCCTGCGAGCGGCCCGGCCGCGGCTCGCCACCGGCCTGGAACTATATGCGCCTGCGCGAGTTGGTGTTCATCGACGGCCACCTGATCGAAGCGGTCGACCGCTCGGACATCGCCGCGGCCTTGCGCGAGCGCGAGCGCCGCTTCGGCGACGCGCGCCGGATCATGGCTGATCCGGCGGCGGACGCCTGGCGCCGGGCATTCGCTTATGACTACCGGTTCTGGGAATAGGGCGCCGGCGTACGCCATTCGCGGCGCGGGTCGCGCGCCAACGACGCGGTGGCGGGTCATAATGCCGGCAGCACGTATGCCCGGCCGACCCTCATGAACGATCTGCGCATCACCCTGATCCAAGGCGCCACCCGCTGGCACGACCCCGCCGGCAACCGCGAATACTACGGCGAGTTGATCGGCCAGGCCCAGGGCATCACCGACCTGGTGCTGCTGCCGGAGACCTTCACCAGCGGCTTCAGCAACGAGGCCATCGGCAACGCCGAGACCATGGACGGCCCGACCGTGGCCTGGATCCGCGAGCAGGCCGCGCGCCTGGGCGCCGCGGTCTGCGGCAGCGTGCAACTGCGCAGCGACGAAGGCGTGTTCAACCGGCTGCTGTTCGCCACGCCCGACGGCGCGCTGCAGACTTACGACAAGCGCCACCTGTTCCGCTACGCCAAGGAGCACGAGCGCTACGCCGCCGGCCGCGACCGGCTCAGCGTGGAATGGAAGGGCTGGCGGATCTGCCCGCTGGTCTGCTACGACCTGCGCTTCCCGGTGTTCTCGCGCAACCGTTACGACGTCGAGCGCGCCGGCGCGCTCGACTACGACCTGCTGCTGTACGTCGCCAACTGGCCGTCGGCGCGCGCCTATCCGTGGAAGACCCTGTTGCGCGCGCGCGCGATCGAGAACCTGTGCTACGTCGCCGGCCTCAACCGCGTCGGCACCGACGGCAACGGCCTGCATTATTCCGGCGACAGCGCCGTGATCGATTTCCTCGGCCAGCCGATCAGCGAATGCACCGACGAGGAAGTGGTGGTCACCACGACCCTGCAGGCGGCGGAACTGGCCGCGCACCGGCAGCGGTTCCCGGCGATGCTGGACGGCGACCGGTTCGAGCTGGCCTGAGCTTGTGCCGGCGGTGCCGCGCAGGCTGTCTAGGCCTGCGCGTACGCGCAACCGCGCGCCCGCAATGCCTATACACCGTCATTCCGGCTTTCGCCGGAACGACGGTGAACAGGAACGACGACGGCGCGCCGTGGCTCAGTAATGCTCCGACGCCCGCGAGCGCGCCGCATCGGCCTGGATTTCTTCTTCGCTCATCCCGCGCTTGTGGAAGTACACCTGCTCGGCCGCCCAGCGCAGCGGCGTGGAATTCAGCAGCAGGTCGAACGGCCAGTCGAACTGGAACCGGTCGAAGGCCCAGCGCAGCGCGCGCTTGCGGCGGAAGCGCGGGGCCGCGTCTTCGGCGATGGACTCCGGCGCGGGGCCGACGCCGCGCGCGTGCAGCGCGATGGCCTGGCCGAGGGTTTCGCCGTGCGCCCAGGCCGAATGGATGCCGCCGGCGGTGACCGGCGAGACGATGCCGGCGGCGTCGCCGGTCAGCATCGCGCCGTTGCGCGCCAGCGGGAACACCGGGCCGCCGCAGGGGATCAGCCCGGCGCGGGTGGCGGCCGGTTGCAGGTCCGGGGCGAGGCCGACCGCGTCGCGCACCCGCGCCAGGAAGCCGTCGATGTCGGGCACGCGCGCGCGCTCGGGATCGTGGCGCAGCGCCAGGCCGGCCTGCACGCCGGTCGGGTTCTGCGCGACCCAGCCGATGTAGCCCGGCGCGTAGCGCTTGCTGACGAAGCAGTGCAGGGCGCCGGACTCGGGCAGCGATGCGCCGGGGAATTCGTATTCGATTCCGTACAGGAACTCGTGGGTGCGGCCCAGGCCGGTGCGTTCGGCCACGCGCGACTTGGCGCCGTCGGCGCCGACCAGGAAGCGCGCGCGGCCGACGCCCTCGACGCGCCAGCCTTCCTCGTCGCGTTCGGCCTGGGTGAACGAGGCGCCCAGGCGCAGGTCGACGCCGTGGCGTTGCAGCTCCTGCGCGAGCCAGCGCATCAGCCGCGGCGTGTCGGTGGTGAGGAAGTAATAGCCCGGCGCGCTCAGCGCCATGCTGCGCAGGTTCGGCGAATACAGGCGCACGCGCTCGACCCGGTGCACGCAACTGGCCGGGGCGCGGCTGAGCCAGGTCTGTTCGGCCGCTTCCTTGACCACGATGCCGGTGGTGCGCAGCTTGTCGCCCGGATCGCGCTTGCGTTCCAGCACGACCACGCGCAGGCCGGCGCGCGCCGCCGCCAGCGCGCAGGCGGCGCCGGCGAAACTGGCGCCGACCACGACCAGGTCGCAATCGAAACGGGCGGTATCGGTGAGCATGGCGCGGACCTCGGCTGGGGGGTGTTGCGCCGCAGTGTGTCCGCCGAAGGCGAAGCGCGTATGGAGCCTGTGTGAAGTGGCAACGAGGGTCACGCGAAAAGCGCCTACGCGGTCGGATGAATGCGCGCGAGGGCGTTTTTCGGGAAGCGCGTCGGCGCCTGCGGCAAGGGTGCGTGCGCAGTCCCGCGTGGATTCCGGCGCGGACGGCGCCGGCCGGCGCTTGCGGGAAACGTAGTGAACGCGCCGCTCAGCGCGGCTTTTTCGCCAGCGTCGTCGCCACCACGCTGCGCAGGGCGTCCAGCGCATCGGCGGCGTCGCCATCGCAGGCCGCGCGCACGATCGCGCCATCGACCGCCACCGCGAGCGTGCGCGCGCGGGTCTCGCGCGCCGCTCCCGCCGGCAGCAGCGCGGCGATGCGCGCCTGCATCGCGCGCTTGTGCGCGCGCGCGCGCTCGAGCGCCTGCGGCAGCGCCGGCCCGAGTTCGGCCACGGTATTGATGAAGGCGCAGCCGCGGAACTGCGGATGCGCGAACCATTCGGCCAGCGTCGGCGCCAAGGCCGCCGGGTCGTCGCCGAAGCGGCGCAGGGCGGCGTCGAACCAGGCCATCCAGCGCTCGTGGCGGTAGTCCAGGAACGCCAGGATCAACTCGTTCTTGCTCGGGTAGTGCCGGTACAGCGTCACCTTGGTCACGCCCGACTCGGCGATGACCCGGTCGATGCCGGTGGCGCGGACGCCTTCGAGATAGAACAGGTCGTGCGCGGTCTGCAGGATGCGCTCGCGCGCGCTTGCGGGCGCGGCGGCGCCGGATTGGGCGGTACGGCGGTCGGCGGTGCGGGCAGGCATGGCCCGATGGTAGACCGGTTCGTCTACGTGCGCCATCGATGTAGACAGCTTCGTCTACAAGGCGTAGCGTGCAGGTAGACAAATCTGTCTACATCGACCAGGAGCCCCCATGGAACCGCGTCCGCCGCTGCCCCCGTTCACCCGCGACACCGCCGCGCACAAGGTGCGCCTGGCCGAGGACGCCTGGAACTCGCGCGATCCCGAGCGCGTCGCCCAGGCCTATACCGCCGACACCCGCTGGCGCAATCGCGCCGAGTTCGTCGAGGGCCGCGAGGCGGTCGCCGCGTTCCTGCAGCGCAAGTGGAGCCGCGAACTGGAGTACCGGCTGATCAAGGAACTGTGGGCGCACGACGGCCACCGCATCGCGGTGCGCTTCGCCTACGAATGGCGCGACGATTCGGGGCAGTGGTACCGCAGCTACGGCAACGAGAACTGGGAATTCGCCGACGACGGCCGCATGGCGCTGCGCATCGCCAGCATCAACGACCGTCCCATCGCCGCCGGCGAGCGCAAGTTCCACTGGCCGCAAGGGCGGCGTCCGGACGATCACCCGGGCCTGGGCGAGCTGGGCCTGTAGTCGGCTGGCCCCTGTAGGAGCGGCGCGAGCCGCGACCGCAGGGCGGCCGATCGCGCCGCAACCGTGGGCAAGCGTTCGCCGCCGGGCCGCTCGCGGGCGGCTGTCGTCGCAGTTGCGTTGGCGCGGTCGCGGCTTGCGCCGCTCCTGCACGGAGCGGCCGTTGTATTCGAACGATCGGGGCGCAAACGCTCCCCTTCAGGCGCGGCGCGGGCCGCGTCCGTAGGCCGGTCGGCCTGGCCTCAGACGTCCAGCCCGGCGTACACCGCATCGCGCAGGTCGAGGGTGAACTGCCCGCTCATCCCCTCCAGCGCGGTGTTGGTCAGCGCCACCACGCTCAACCCGCGCTGCGGGTCGATGAACCAGGAATGCCCGTACACGCCGCCCCAGGCGAAGGTGCCGCGCGATTGCGGGGTGGCCGCGGCGACGGGGTCGAGCAGCACCGCGGCGCCGTAGCCGTAGCCCCAGCCCGGGTCCAGGCCTTCGATCGGGGCCGGGGTGTGCGCGCGCATCATCGCGGCCGCCGATTCGGGCGCCAATGCCTCGCCGCCATCGCGGCGCAGCGCTTCCAGCAGCTTGAGCACGTCGCCGGCGGTGCCGGCCATGCCGGCGCCGCCGGAGGGGTAGGAGGCGGCCTTTTCGATCCGGCCCGGGGCGTAGCGCAGGACGCCGTCGAAGAACGCCACTTCGCTGCCGTCGTGCATGCGCAGCGGCCGGCGCGAGCCGTCGGCGGCGAGGCCGTCGCTGTAGTGCGCGGCCAGGCGCTTGTAGTCGGCGACCTGGAAGCCGGTGTCGGCCATCGCCAGCGGCGCGGCGATCAGCTCCTGCACCAGCTGCGGCAGCGGCGTGTCGGTGGCGCGCGCCAGCGCTGCGCCGAGCACGTCCAGGCCCAGCGAATACTTGAAGCCGGTATCGGGCGCGAAGCGCAGCCGGGTGGCGCCGAGGCGGCGCAGGTTCTCGTCGATGTCCAGGCCGGGCTGGTCGAAGCCGTCGGACACCTCGTGGATGTCGTAGTCGCTGCCGGCCGGCTCGCCGAAGCGGTAGCTCAGGCCGGAGCGGTGGGCGAGCAACTGGCGCAGCGAAATCTCCGGCGCGCTGCCGTCGGCGAGCTGCGGGCGGAACTGCGGCAGCCAGCGGGTCGCCGGCGCGTCCAGGTCGATCCGGCCCTGCTCTGCCAGCTTGAGCGCCGCGGCGGCGACGATGGGCTTGGTCACCGAGGCCAACAGGAAGATCGTGTCCTCGCGCATCAGCCGGTCGGACTCGCGGTCGGCCTGGCCGGCGGCGCGGCGGTAGACCGGTTCGCCGTCGCGCGCGACCAGGACCACCGCGCCGACCAGGCGGCGTTCGGCCAGGGCGCGGTCCAGGGCGTCGTCGACGCGGTCGCGCAAGGACAGGGCCGCGACGGGCACGGCGGAGGCGGGAAGGTTCATGACAGGCACTCCTGCGCAGGGACGCTACGAAAATGGCAGGAATTGTGCATTGCACAAGTGACCGTGGCGAAACACTGCGGTGTCGCCCGACGGATTGCGCGCGGGCGGTCGTGGGCGCAGGGATTCGCTGTTGTTTGCCGATGTTGCCGGCTGGTTTGCCGGCGTTGTCCGATATGCGCCGGCTTCGGAGACGACGAAGGGCGCTCGCGCGCCCTTCGTCGGTCACCTCGGTACGGCCCGCTGGCGTTTAGCCGCGAGGGCCGCGACCGCCACCGGGGCGTCCGCCGCCGCGCGGGCCGCCCGGACGCGGCGCGCCGCCGGGACGGGCATTGCCGCCCGGACGGGCGTTGCCGCCGCCGCCCGGACGAGCGCCGGCGCGACCGGCGCCCGGCTTGCCGCCGGCCGGGCGGGCGTTGCCGCGCGCGGGGCGCTCGCCGCCGTAGGGGTTGAAGCCGCCCGGATTGGCGTGGTCGGAGGGGAAGCTCGGGGCGTTGCCCGGGTGGCCGTAGGGCCGCGCCGCGCGCTGGCCCTGACCCTGGCTGCGGCCGCCGTTGCCGGCACCGCCGCCACCGCCGTAGGGGCTGTTGCCGCCGCCCGCGCCGCCGAAACCGGCGCCGCCTTGGGAGCGGCCGCGGCCGCCGGCGCGCGCACCGGCACCGGCGCCGGCCGGCTTACCGCCGCCGCCGCCGCCCTTCTTGCCGCGGCCGTCGGGATTGCGGTGGCCGCTGGGGCCGGTCTCGACGCCCTCGGGCACGTACCAGGTGCGGAACGCTGCCGGATTGCCCTCGGGCAGCGGCTTGACGCCCTTTTCCTTGCGGGTCTTGAACGGCTTGTTGGACTGCTTGGCCGCGGCTTCGCCGCTGACCGTGAGCCCGCCGTGCTTGCGCGGGCCGCCGCGGCCGCGGCCGCCGCGGTCTTCGCGGACATGGTCGAAGCGGCGCAGCTCGCGGCCCTCGTCGGCGGTGTTGTGGCCGCCGACGTAGCCGTGCGCGCGTTCGCCGGACAGGTGCACGGTCGACTTGGCCGCCTTGCGCTGGCCGATCACCGGCTGCAGGGTCAGCGCCGAGGGCTGGCCTTCTTCCAGGCCCAGCTCCTTGCGCAGCGTCTCGACCTTGTCGCCGGCCAGTTCCTGCGAATGCCCGCGCAGCAGCTCGCGCGGCAGCGCCACGCCGCCGTAGCGGATGCGCTTGAGCCGGCTGACCTGGCAGCCCTGCGATTCCCACAGGCGGCGCACTTCGCGGTTGCGGCCTTCCTTGACCACGACCCGGAACCAGTCGTGCGAGTCGGTGCCGCCGATGCGTTCGATCTCGTCGAACTTGGCCGGGCCGTCCTCGAGCGACACGCCGCGGGCGAGGCGGTCGACCAGATTGTCCGGCACGGTCTCCTCGCCCTCGGGAGCGCGCACGCGGCAGACGTATTCGCGCTCGACTTCGAAGGAGGGGTGCATCAGCGCGTTGGCCAGCTCGCCGTCGGTGGTGAGCAGGAGCAGGCCGGTGGTGTTGATGTCGAGGCGGCCGATCGCGATCCAGCGCGCGCCCTTGAGCGCGGGCAGCGAATCGAAGATGGTCGGGCGGCCTTCGGGGTCTTCGCGGGTGGTGACTTCGCCTTCGGGCTTGTTGTACATCAGCACGCGCGAGGGTTCGGTCAGCGCGCTGGCGACGAAGCTGCGGCCGTCCAGTTCGATCTTGTCGCCGCCCTTGATGCTCACCCCGACCTGGGCGGTCTCGCCGTTGACCTTGACCAGGCCGTCGGCGATGCGCTGCTCCAGGGCGCGGCGCGAGCCCAGGCCCGCTTGCGCGAGCACTTTGTGCAGGCGTTCTTCCAGGCGCGGCGCTTCGGCCGCGGCGTCGCTGGCGCGCTTCAGGGAAAGCTTGCGACGGGTTTCTTCAGTCATTTGTCTTGCTCCGGCCGGTCGTCTTCGGACTCGGCCTCTGGTTGCGGAACGTGCTCGCTAAGAGCGTCGGTCGTCGTCTCGACGGCGTGTTCGCTTTGTTCGTGTTCGTTCGCGTCCGCCGCGCGCTCGCCCGGCGCGGCTTCGGGGTCGTCCGACAGGACGGTGTGTTCGGTGTCTTCGTCCGTCGCCGCGGCGGGCGCATCGGCGGACTGGGATTCGGGGATTTGCTGCGGCGCCGCGTCGGCCTGCGCTTCGGCGTCGTCGCCGGCGGCGTCGGGGTCCTCGCCCTCGGCCGGCGCCTCGTCGTTGGCGGCGCGTCCGGCGTCGGCCGGCGCGTCCGCGCCTTCGCCGGGGGCTTGCTCGCCCTCGGCGGCGATGCCGGCCGGGATCGGCGCGCCGTCCAGCGGCAGCTGCGGCTCCAGCTCGCCGATCTCCTTGAGCTCCGACAGCGGCGGCAGGTCGTCCAGGCGCTTGAGGCCGAAGTAGTCGAGGAAGGCCTTGGTGGTGCCGAACAGGGCCGGCTTGCCGGGTACGTCGCGGTGGCCGACCACGCGGATCCACTCGCGCTCTTCCAGCGCCTTGATGATGTTGCTGCTGACCGCCACGCCGCGGACCTGCTCGATCTCGCCGCGGGTGATCGGCTGGCGGTAGGCGATCAGCGCCAGGGTTTCCAGGGTGGCGCGGGTGTAGCGGGTCTGGCGCTCGGTCCACAGCCGCGCGACCCAGGCGTGGACGTCGGCCTTGACCTGGAAGCGGAAGCCGGAGGCGACCTCGACCAGTTCCACGCCGCGCTCGGCGCAGCCTTCGCGCAGCGCCTGCAGCGCGCTCTCCACGCTGTCCGGCGGCGGCGGCTGGTCCTCGGGGAACAGCGCGTGCAACTGCGCCAGCGACAGCGGCTGGTTGGCCGCGAGCAGGGCGGCTTCGACGATGCGGGTGATCAGCGGTTGGTCCATTACAGCCGGGATTCGGAAGTCGGGAACGGGGAAGGGACGGGGCCGCGGGCGGCCGGGTGGGGCGGGTGCAGCGGTCGGGGCGGGCGCGCCGGGTTGCGGGTCCGCGGCGCGGACGGGCCGGCGCGCCGGTTCACGCCCGGTCTTCGTCGTTGGCGGCCGAGTCGAACTCGCTGCTGAGCTCGATCTCGTCCGGGTCCTTCATCAGCGCCAGCGACTTGGCGTAGATCGGCGCCAGCGGGGCGTCCTGGACGATCTCGACCAGCTGCTCCTTGGCCAGGGTCAGCAGGCCGAGGAAGGTCACCACCGCGCCGAGCCGGCCTTCCTCGACCGTGAACAGCGATTCGAAACGGTAGAACGCGCCGTCGGACATGCGCGCGAGCAGTTCGCCCATGCGCTGGCGCACGCTCAGCGCGTCGCGCTTGATCGCGTGCTGGGTGTACAGCTCGGCGCGCTTGAACACGTCGTGCAGGGCCAGCAGCAACTCCTTCAGCTCCACCGGCGGCGGCAGCCGCACCGCGGCGCGGTCGGGGACGAAGGCCTGCACCGGCGCGGTGTCGCGGTCCTGGCGGGGCAGGGCGTCGATGTCCTCGGCCGCCTTCTTGTAACGCTCGTACTCCTGCAGCCGGCGGACCAGCTCGGCGCGCGGGTCCTCTTCCTCGCCTTCCTCGTTGACCGCGCGCGGCAGCAGCATGCGCGACTTGATCTCGGCCAGCATCGCGGCCATGACCAGGTAGTCGGCGGCCAGCTCGAAGCGCATCTCGTGCATGGCCTGGATGTACTCGACGTACTGGCGGGTGATGTCCGCCACCGGGATGTCGAGGATGTCCAGGTTCTGCCGGCGGATCAGGTACAGCAGCAGGTCCAGCGGGCCTTCGAACGCTTCCAGGATGACTTCCAGCGCGTCCGGCGGGATGTACAGGTCCTGCGGGATCTGCAGCACCGGCTGGCCGTGCACCACCGCCAGCGGCATCTCCTGCTGCTGCGGCGCGCTCGGGCCTGGCACCTGGCCTGGTTTGGGCCCGGCGACGGATTCGGCGGTGGAGTCCGCAGCGGATTCGTCGGCGGACGCGGCTTGGTTGGTCATCGGAAACCGGCCCCTCCGGGCCGTGGGCACAGCTTGTTGCGACGATGCGCGCGGCACGGGGCTGCGCCGGGACCGACGCCGGGCTGCGGGGAAGACCCCTGCGGCCGGACGAAACGTCCCTACGGGTGCTACGGACCACTCAAAAAGGTGTGCGCTGCTGGCCCGAACAAGTCCGGCCTGCGCGCCGGTCGGAACCAGGCGGGCGGGGGCTGAGGAGGCTTGCGGGCGCGGGCCGGAGGACTGCGGCGATGCACGCGTACCGGCGCACCGGAGGTGCGGGGGAGTACGAGGGCGAACGTGGCGACGGGCGTGGGGTTCCGGTCGCGACGGGGTTTGCTGCATCCGGCCTGACGGCAATCGGGGTTTAGGGTAAGGGCTGGGGGCGATGGTGTCCAGCGCCGGCATGAACGGCGCGCCGCCGGGCGCGGGCGGCGGCGGCCCGGCCGGCGGCGGCCGCGGCGCGCGTTCTAGTGCAAATGATCGACGCGACCGCGCCAAGCTGATCCGGTAAAGGTGCGCGGCGGGCAGGTGGTTTATGCTTCGCATGCGCCAGCCGTTGGGGGACGGCCCGCGGCTAGACTGGCGCCATCGCGCGCGTATCGCGCAGTTTTGGGGAATCACAGGATGAACTCAGCAAGGATCGCGGCCCTCGCCTTGGCCGTGGCATTGGCCGCATGCAGCAAGCCGGCGCCCGCGCCGGAACCGTCCGCGCCCGCGGCTGCGGCCGTTGCCGCGCCTGCGCCCGCCGCCAGCCCCGTCGCCGCGCGTCCGGCCCTGCCCGAAGGCGCCTGCGCCAAGACCGAGGACGGCTTCGCCAGCTTCCTGGAGGCCTTCATCGGCGAGCCGGACAAGCGCGCCGCGTACACCTCGCCGGGCTTCGCGCTACGCGACATCAAGGCCCCGGACCAGCCGATCACGCACCAGACCGGGCCGACCGAGCCGTTCCGGATCGCCCTGGTCGACTACCAGTGGTCCTATTTCGAGCCCGGCAAGCCCGACGGCGAGCTGGCCCGGATCAAGCTCGACCGCAAGCTCGAAGGCGACCGCATGCGCCTGGATTTCGTCAAGGCCGAGTTCTCGCCCGACGATGAAGTGGTCAAGACCTTGGGTCCGCCCGAGGCGTACGTGTTCCAACACCAACAAGGGTGCTGGCAGCTGACCCTGCAGCTGCGCTGACCAGCGCGCCCGCGACACCGACGCGGGTCCGGCCCCATCACCCTGCGCGCGAGCGCAACGAAACATCGACATGGAGAAGTGCGATGCCCAATTACAAGATCGTCGAATCGGTCGGCAGCAAGGTCCAGAACGTCCACGACTTCGAAGACCTCGACCGTCACCACCCCAGCCGCGGCAATGAGAAGGGCCGCGTCTACGGCACGGTCAACGGCGAGCGCGAGGAGCTGCTCGGCAACTACAACGGACGCGCCACCGTCACCCGCGACGGCGACCACTTCGTGTCCAAGGACTTCGTCCTGCAGGCCGGCGGCTCGGCCTCGGTCAAGGTGCCGGCGGTGGCCAACGGCTACATCGGCAAGATCGACCCGGCCAACGGCATCGTCCAGATCTACGACAAGCCGGGCAACGACCCCAGCCGCGAGATGATCGCCCAGTACCGCCACCTGGACCTGCGCAACACCAACCTGCGCGAAGGCCAGAAGATCGAGTACGGCGAGTCGGTCGGCATCCAGGGCGGCTTCAACAAGGGCAATCCCAGCGCCTTCGGCAAGCACGTCCACATCGACATCAACACCGGCTACCTGCCGCAGATGGACCGCTACATCCGCGACATGGACCGCGGCGCCATCACCACCGACAAGCACCCGCCGCACTCGGAGAACCTGACCGGCAAGGCCCAGGTCAGCGACGTGTCCGGCAAGGGCAGCCTCGTCCACAACCCCGGCACCAGCGCGGGCACCGCCCACAACCACGCGCACAAGCCCGGCGACAAGCACGACGCGCCGGCGATGGCCGACGGCGTGCTGCGCAAGGACGAGCATGGCCCGGAAGTGAAGGCGATGCAGGAGCGGCTCAACGCGCTGGGCTACCGCGACGCCGAGGGCAAGGCGCTGGTCGCCGACGGCAAGTTCGGCGACCGCACCAAGCACGCGGTGGAGCAGTTCCAGAAAGAGCACCCGGGCCTGACCGTGGACGGCATCGCCGGCCCCAACACCCTGCGCGAGCTCAAGACCGCGCAGCCGCGCCACGACGCCAACGCCGGCCCGCTGCTGTCGGACCCGGCCCACCGCGACAACGCCATGTACCAGCAGGCGGTGACCGGGCTGGAGAAGCTCGGCGGCTTCAAGAACCACCAAGAGATCGAGCGCGCCGCGGCCACGCTGACCTACGACGCGCGCATCAGCGGCCTGACCGAGATCAACCACGTCACCCGCAATGCCAACGGCACCGGCCTGTTCGCGGTGCAGGGCGAGCTCAACGATCCCAGCCACAAGCGCGCCTACGTCGACGCCAACCAGGCGGTCAACCAGAGCGTGGAGCAGTCGACCCAGCGCCTGCAGCAGGACGTGCCGCAGTCGGCCAAGCAGCAGGAGCAGAGCCAGCAGCAGGAGCAGCAGCGCAACCAGCAGGCTCCGGCCAAGGTCGCCTGATCGCCTGATCGCCGCGGCGGTTCGCGCCACGACAGCCCGCATCTTCGGATGCGGGCTGTTTCGTTTTACGGTGGTGCGGACTGTCCTTTGGATTTGCGGCGTCTCGCGATGAAGCCCCGTCGTGCGTGGCGCGGCCCATGCCGCCGCGTCGCGCAACGCCGCCGCGGCGCGGGCGGCGGCTACAATGCGCGCTCTCCCACGCCGCTGTGCCGAGGTTCGCCATGTGGTATCTGATCGAAGGTTACGACGTCGCCGATGCGCTGCCCAAGCGCGGTCCGGCGCGGCCCGCGCACCTGCAGCGCCTGCACGAGCTGCGCGACCAGGGCCGCCTGCTGCTGGCGGGGCCGTGCCCGGCGATCGACGCCGAGGACCCGGGTCCGGCCGGTTTCAGCGGCAGCGTGATCGTGGCCGAGTTCGAGTCACTGGAGGCCGCGCGCGCGTGGGCCGACGCGGATCCCTATGTCGAGGCCGGCGTGTATGCGCGGGTCGAGGTGCGCCCGTTCCGCAAGGTGCTGCCGTGAGCCTGCCGCGCGAGCAGCGGGCCGCGGCGATCCGCGCCGCGATCGAGGCGGCGCTGGCGCCGACCGCGCTGGAGATCGAAGACGAGAGCCACCGCCACGCCGGCCACGCCGGTGCGAAGGACGGGCGCGGCCATTTCCGCGTCGCCGTGGTCAGCGCCGCGTTCGCCGGCCTGGCGCCGATCGCGCGCCATCGCGCGGTGTATGCGGCGGTGGGCGAGTTGATGACCACCGACATCCATGCGCTGGCGATCAGCGCCAGGACGCCGGAAGAAGCCTGAGGCTACGGCGAAGACCAGCAAGCAGCGCGATGCAGCGGACGGTTCTGGCTCGCCGCTCACTCCGGTGCGTTGGTTGATGCCTTCGATCGCGCTGCGCTGCAGCATCGATTCGCCGCGGATTCGGCCGTTTTCGGGCCGCTAGCCGGTTTTCATAACAAGCGCTTTACACTCGTTCCTGAAAACGTTTACAGTCGTCGCAGTTTCCAACCGCGAGGAGCGGTCGAGGACTGTGGTGAGCGTGACGATCAAAGATGTCGCCCGCGCGGCCCAAGTGTCGGTGGCGACAGTATCGCGGACCTTGAACGGCCATGGCAACGTCGCCGAGGACGTACGCCGGCGCGTGTTGGCCGTGGCCAACGACCTGCGCTACACGCCGCATGCGGCGGCGCGCAGCCTCAGCAGCCGCCGCACCCAGACCCTGGGCGTGGTCCTGCCGGACCTGCACGGCGAGTTCTTCTCCGAACTGGTGCGCGGCGTCGACCAGGTCGCGCGCGAGCATCGCCTGCACCTGCTGGTGTCCAGCTACCACGGCCAGCCCGAGGAACAGGTCTCGGCGCTGCGGGCGATGCGCGGCCGCGTCGACGGCCTGCTGGTGATGTCGCCGTATGCCGCCGCGCAGGCGTCGATCGCCGAGGAGCTCGCCGCGACCCTGCCGACGGTGCTGATCAACGCCAAGGACGTCAGCGCCGACACGCCTTCGCTCAACGTCGACAACTACGGCGGCGCCCAGGCGATGGTCGAGTACCTGGTCGGCGCGGGCCATCGCCGCATCGCCTTCATCGCCGGGCCCGAGGACAACTTCGACGCCAACGAGCGCCTGCGCGGCTACCGCGAAGCGCTGGCGCGGCTGCTGCCGGACGCGCGCGAGTGGGTGCTGCCGGGCCGCTTCGACGAAGCCTCCGGCCACGCCGCCGGCAGCGCGCTGCTGGCCGCGCACGAACGTCCCGACGCGGTGTTCGCCGCCAACGACATGATGGCGCTGGGCTGCCTGTTCGGGCTGGTCCACGGCGGCCTGCGGGTGCCCGGCGACATCGCCGTGACCGGCTTCGACGACATCCCGCTGGCGCGCTACGTGCACCCGGCGCTAACGACCATGCGGGTCAATATCGCCGAGTTGGGCGCGCGCGCGGCGCGGATGCTGCTGGCCCGGCTCAATCCCGAACCGGCCGCCGCGGAGGCGTCCGGCGTCCATTCCCACCCGGCCGCAGCGGCTCGGGCAGACGACCAGGCAGCGGACAGGAACCCGCCGAACGACAACGATTCCAACCCGGAAAAACCGCGGCAAAGCGAGCCGCTGCGGCCTGAATTGATCGTGCGCGAATCGGGACTTCGCCGGGGGGGCGGCGCCTGATTCGGGCGAAAAAAATTTGGCCGCGCGTGTAAGCGATTACAACGAATGCCGTTTCGTCAACGCTGCACAGCAGTCACGTGCTCCTTGGAGGGAGGAACGCAGATGAACCACGACAACGACAAGCAAGGCCGACATCCACGGTCGAGATCCGACCGGCCCCGACGCGTGCGGACCGCGCTTGCTCCATCCCGATTCGTCCCCGGCCGCAGCCTGCTCGCCTGCGCGCTCGCCACGTGCCTGGCGATGGCCGCGCCGGCGGCGTTGGCGCAAAGCACCGCCGCGACCATCCGCGGCGTGATCAGCGGCAACGCCGGCCCGTCGGCCAACGCCAGCGTGACCGCGACCAACCTGGCCAGCGGCCTGGTGCGCAAGGTCCAGACCGGCAGCGACGGCAACTACGCCCTGGCCGGCCTGCCGCCGGGCAACTACCGCATCGACGTCAACGCCGACGGCCAGACCAACACCCGCAACGTCACCGTCGCCGTCGGCCAGTCGGCGACCTTGAACCTGTCCACCGGCGGCGTCGCCGAGACCGCGCCGGCGGGCGAGGCGACCGACCTGGACAAGGTCACGGTGACCTCGACCGCGCTGGTCGAGAACAAGACCTCGGAAATCGCCACCTACGTCAGCAGCAAGCAGATCGCCGCGCTGCCGCAGGGCTCGCGCAACTTCCTCGCCTTCGCCGACATCGTGCCGGGCGTGCAGTTCACCACCGGCACCGAAGGCTCGACCAAGCTGCGCAGCGGCGCCCAGCTCAGCAACGGCATCAACGTCTACGTCGACGGCGTCGGCCAGAAGGACTACGTGCTCAAGGGCGGCATCACCGGGCAGGATTCCAGCCGCGGCAATCCGTTCCCGCAGTTGGGCATCGCCGAGTACAAGGTGATCACCTCCAACTACAAGGCCGAGTACGACCAGCTCAGCAGCGCCGCGATCACCGCGGTGACCAAGTCCGGCGGCAACGATTTCCACGGCAGCTTCTTCTGGGACTACACCTCCGACCAGTGGGCGTCGAAGACCCCGCGCGAGGAAAAGGGCGAGGTGCCCAAGGCGCAGCAGAAGGAAGAGCAGTACGGCGCGTCCTTCAGCGGCCCGCTGATCCAGGACAAGATGCATTTCTTCGTGACCTACGAGGCCAAGGAGTACAGCTCGCCGCGCACCATCATCCCCGGCCGCAACTTCCGCATCGACCAGTTGCCGGCGCAGTTCCAGGAGATGACCCGGCAGTCGCCGAGCGCGCCGTTCAAGGAAGACCTGTACTTCGGCAAGATCGACTGGACTCCGGGCGACAACCACCTGATCGAGTTCACCGCCAAGTACCGCAAGGAAGACGAGCTGACCGGCATCGGCGGCGCGCGCCTGCCCGAGTACGGCACGCTCAAGGCCGGCGAGGAGACCCGCCTGGACCTGCGCTACCAGTACAGCGCGGAGAACTGGCTCAACGACGCCCACCTCACCTACGAGGACGTCAGCTTCGGCCCGCGCCCGGCCAACGTGGCCAACGGCTTCCAGCTGCGCGTGCCCAAGCAGGGCCAGGAGGGGCGCGACCACCCCGACATGGAAGAGGTGCTGTTCTTCGGCGGCGGCGGCGACTTCCAGGACAAGGGCCAGAAGGGCTACGGGCTGCAGAACGACTTCACCTGGAGCGGTTGGGCCGGGCATACGGTCAAGGCCGGCTTCAAGTACAAGGTCGTCGACATCAACGCGATGGAGAAGCAGCCGTACTCGCCGCAGTTCCGCTACGACATCCGCGACTTCGCCACGCCCTACGAGGTGGTGTTCTCCGGCACCGCCGGCGATTTCCCGCCGGAAGTGAAGTCGCGCAACAAGCAGTTCGGCATCTACCTGCAGGACGACTGGGAGGTCAACGAGCACCTGACCTTGAACCTGGGCCTGCGCTGGGACTACGAACAGACCCCGAGCTACGAGGACTACCGCACCCCGGCCAACCTGGTCGCGGCGCTGCGCGGCTGGGCGAACATCAACAACGCCAACGTCGATTACGACTACAACGACTACATCGGCACCGGCAGCAACCGCAAGGCGTTCAAGGACGGCTGGCAGCCGCGGCTGGGCTTCTCCTACGATTTGAACGGCGACGAGCGCCACGTGATCTTCGGCGGCGCCGGGCGCTCCTACAACCGCAACCAGTTCGACTACCTGTCCTACGAACGCTATCGCCTGGCGTTCCAGCAGGTCACCTACCAGTTCAACTCGCCCAACCACACCTGCACGATCACCCCGAACGGCAACTGCTTCAATTTCGATCCGAGCTTCTACGATCCCGAAACTCTGGCCGCGCTGGCGCGGCAGCGGCCGAACGCGGGCTCGGAGGTGTTCTTGCTCAACAACGACCTCAAGACGCCGTATTCGGACCAGTTCAGCCTGGGCATGCGCAACGCGTTCGAGCTGTTCGGCCAGGAGTGGAACTCCTCGGCGACGGCGGTCTACGTGCACAGCAAGGACGGCATCTTGTTCTCGCTCGGCAACCGCCGCCCCGACGGCACGTTCTTCCCGCCGGGGGTGAGCTTCGGCAGCGCGCCGTTCGGCGAAACCCTGCCGGGCTTCGGCAAGTTCTTCCTCGGCAACAACGCGGTGGAGACCAAGACCAAGCAGTTGCTGCTGTCGCTGGAGAAACCCTTCACCCAGGAGTCGGGCTGGGGCGTGAGCTTCGCTTACACCTTCACCGACGCCAAGGAGAACCGCAACAACTCCGACATCTTCACGTTCGACTATCCGAACCTGGACCGCGTCGGCTTCACCCGCGCGCTGGGCATCTCCAGGCACCGTTTCGTGGCTACCGGCATCATGGACTTCTACGGCATGACCCTGTCGGGCAAGCTGACTTTGGCCAGCCCGGAAGCGGAGGAATCGACGAACTGCGTCGTGTACGGCTCGAACGCCTGCTTCTTCGATCCGTACACGCCGGACGATACGATCGGCTTCAAGCAGTTCGACCTGGCGCTGCAGAAGGAGTGGGACACCGGCGCGGGCTTCAAGCTGTGGGCGCGCGGCGATGTGCTCAACGTGTTCAACTGGCGCAACTACATCGACTACGACACCTATCGCGGCGTGGTCGGTGCGCCCAATCCCACGCTGGGCGAGCGGCGCGACAATATCTCGTTGCCGACCCGCATGTTCAAGCTGTCGATGGGCTTCAACTGGTAAGCGCCGCGCCGGCCGCCCGGACCCGGGCGGCCGGCCGCGCAGGACGCGACGAGGTTCGCGACGACGTTTCCACCAAGACACAGGGGTCTTCGGTTTCATGCAACTGGCGAAAACGACAACGCGCGCCGTTTCCTTCACGCTCCTGGGCACGTTGCTGCTCGCATTGTCCGCTTGCAAGAAGCCCGAGACGGAATCGCAGACCCAGCCCATCGTCAGCCCCGGGCCGGTCGTGGTCGAACCGCTCAAGCAGGAGCGGCTGGAGCTGCCGCCGCTGTTCCGCGATATCGAGAAGCGCACGTTCCAGTTCTTCTGGGACACCAGCAACGAGCGCAACGGCCTGACGCCCGACCGCTATCCTTCGCGCCCGTTCGCCTCGATCGCCTCGGTCGGCTTCGCCCTGACCGCCTATCCGATCGGGATCGAGCGCGGCTGGGTCAGCCGCACCCAGGCGGTCGACCGCACCCTGACCACGCTGAAGTTCCTGCGCGACCTGCCGGCCGGGCCGCAGGCCAGCGGCAAGGGCAGCTACAAGGGGTTCTACTACCACTTCCTCGACATGCAGAAGGGCGAGCGCTACGACAGCTGGGTCGAGCTGTCGAGCGTGGACACCGGCCTGTTGATGATGGGCGTGCTGTTCGCGCAGTCGTACTACGACCGCGACGACGCGCGCGAGAAGGAAATTCGCGACATCGCCGACACCCTGTACAAGCGGGTCGACTGGCAGTGGCTGCAGCAGAACAAGCCGCTGATCTCGATGGGCTGGTTCCCCGAGTCGGGTTTCATCAAGCACGACTGGATGGGCTACAACGAGGCCATGCTGCTGTACGTGCTGGCGCTGGGTTCGCCGACCCATCCGGTCGAGCCGGAAGCCTGGACGGTGTGGACGCGCACCTACAACGACGTCTGGGGCGTGTACCAGGGCGAGGAGTTCCTGGCCTTCGGCCCGCTGTTCGGCCACCAGTACAGCCATGTCTGGATCGACTTCCGCGGCATCCAGGACGACTACATGCGCGAGCGCGGCATCGATTACTTCGAGAACAGCCGCCGCGCCGCCTACGCCCAGCGCGCCTACGCCATCGCCAACCCGATGAAGTGGAAGGACTACGGCCCCGAGCTGTGGGGCCTGACCGCCAGCGACGGGCCGCAGCAGACCTTGCAGGAATACCGCGGCGAACAGCGCCAGTTCCGCCATTACTCGGCGCGCGGCGCCGGCCTGCGCGAGAACTTCGACGACGGCACCATCGCCCCGACCGCGGCGATCGCCTCGCTGCCGTTCGCGCCGGAGATCGTGATCCCGACCACGCTGTCGATGCACGAGCGCTATGGCGAGTACATCTATTCCAGCTACGGCTTCCTGGATTCGTTCAACCCCAGCTTCAACTACGACATCCCGCTCAAGACCGGGCGGCTGGTGCCGAACCAGGGCTGGGTGTCGAGCGACTACATCGGCATCGACCAGGGGCCGATCCTGGCGATGATCGGCAACTACCGCAACGAGTTCGTCTGGAACGTGATGAAGCGCAACGCCTACATCCGCACCGGCCTGGAACGCGCGGGCTTCAAGGGCGGCTGGCTGGCGCCGGCGCAAGCCAAGGACAAGGGCCAGGACGCGGGCAAGGACAAGCCGGCCGAGCCGGCCCGGCCGGCGGCCAAGCCGGACGGCCCGATGGACCCGGCCACCGCGCGCGCGCTCGGCGAAGCGGAGTCGCGCGCGGGACGTACGCCGCCGAAGCCGGCGTCGAAGCAGCCGGATTGACGGCGTGGGCCTGAGCGCGCGCGCGCAGCGAGCCAGCGCAGCGGAGCGGGCGGCGGATGCGGCCCGTGGCGACGGTCGCGCGCGGGCGGCGGCGTTCGCCGGCGCCCGATGGGGCACCCGATGGTTTCGACGCGTCGTCTCCTGGCTGCTGCTGGCCCCGCTCGTCGCGGCGCTGGGCAGTTGCTCGGGCGGCGGCGACGGCCGCACCGTGGTGAAGTTCTGGGCGATGGGCTTCGAGGGCGAGATGGTCGCGCGCCTGATCCCCGAGTTCGAACGCCGCCACCCCGACATCCGCGTGCAGGTGCAGCAACTGCCGATCACCTCCGCGCACGAGAAGCTGCTGACCGCGTTCGCCGGCGACTCGCTGCCGGACGTGTGCGCGATCGGCAATACCTGGGTCTCCGAGTTCGCCCTGCTCGACGCGCTGGAACCGCTGGACCGGCGCATCGCGGCGACGCCGGGACTGCGCGCGCAGGACTATTTCGCCGGCGCCTGGGACACCGGCGTCATCGACGGGCGGGCCTATGCGGTGCCGTGGTACGTGGAGACGCGGCTGCCGTACTACCGCCGCGACCTGCTGGAAAACGCCGGCATCGCCCGGCCGCCGCAGACCTGGGACGAATGGAAGACGGCGATGGCGGCGATCAAGCGCGAGGTCGGCCCCGACCGCTATGCCGCGCTGTTCCCGCTCAACGAGCCCGAGCCGCTGCTGAACCTGGGCATCCAGGCCGACGAGCCGCTGCTGCGCGACGGCGGCCGCTACGGCAATTTCCGCAGCCCGGGGTTCAAGCGCGCGCTGGCGTTCTATCGCGAAGTGTTCGAGCGCAAGTGGGCGCCGCTGGCCAGCAACACCCAGATCGCCAACGTCTGGAACGAGTTCGGCCGCGGCTATTTCAGCTTCTACGTCAACGGCCCCTGGAACATCGCCGAGTTCAAGCGGCGGCTGCCGGCGGACCTGCAGGACAAGTGGATGACCATGCCGCTGCCGGGCGAGCGCGGGCCCGGCGCGTCGGTGGCCGGCGGCGCCAGCTTCGTGCTGTTCCGCGGCTCCCGGCGCCAGGACGCGGCCTGGAAGCTGATCGCCTACCTGTCCGAACCCGGCACCCAGATGCGCTTCCACGGCCTGACCGGCAACCTGCCGCCGCGGCGCGAATCGTGGAACGCGCCGGCGCTGGTCGGCGACCGGTATGCGCGCGCCTTCCGCGACCAGCTCGAACGCGCGCGGCCAGCGCCGAAGGTGCCGGAGTGGGAGCGCATCGCGATGGAGATCAAGCTGGTCGGCGAACAACTCGCCAACGGCCGGTTGACGGTGGACCAGGCCGCCGAGGAACTCGACCGCCGCGCCGACCGCATCTTGGAGAAGCGGCGCTGGATGCTCGACCAGGCCGACAAGCGCGCCGCCAAGCCCGCACCGGCGGCCGCGGCCGGGGAGGGCGCATGAGACCGTCCACCGCCGGCTGGGTGTTCGCCGCGCCCGCGCTGGGCGTGATCGGCCTGTTCTTCGGCCTGCCGGTGCTGGCGGCGCTGGCGCTGAGCCTGACCGACTTCGACATCTACTCGCTGGCGCACATCGAGAACCTGCGCTTCGTCGCCCTCGACAACTACCTGGGCCTGCTGCGCAATCCGCTGTTCTGGAAGGCGCTGGGCAACACCTTGTACTTCGTCGCCGTCGGCGTGCCGCTGTCGATCGCGGTGTCGCTGGGCGCGGCGCTGCTGCTGAACTCCAAGCTCGGCGTGTTCAAGCCGTTCTTCCGCACCGCCTTCTTCGCCCCGGTGGTGACCACGGTGGTGGCGGTGGCGGTGATCTGGCGCTACCTGCTGCACACGCGCTACGGGCTGATCAACTGGGGCCTGTCGGCGGTCGGCATCGATCCGGTCGACTGGCTCGGCGATCCGCGCTGGGCGATGCCGAGCATCATCGTGTTCGCGGTGTGGAAGAACTTCGGCTACAACATGATCATTTTCCTGGCCGGGCTGCAGGCGATCCCCGAGGACCTGTACGAAGCCGCGCGCATCGACGGCGCCAGCGCCACGCGCCAGTTCCGCCACATCACCCTGCCGATCCTGGGGCCGGTGCTGCTGATGGTGAGCATCCTGACCCTGGCCGGCTATTTCCAGCTGTTCGCCGAACCCTATGTCATGACCCAGGGCGGCCCGCTGCAGAGCACGGTCAGCGTGCTGTACCTGATGTACGAGGAAGGCTTCAAGTGGTGGAACCTGGGCAACGCCTCGGCGGTGGCGTTCCTGCTGTTCGTGCTGATGACCGCCAGCACCAGCGCGTTGATGTGGCTGGCGCGGCGCAAGGGGGTCGAATGAACCGCGACGGCATGCCGGCCTGGCTGGCGCGCGCGATCGTCAACGGCCTGCTGCTCGGCCTGGCGGCGCTGAGCCTGGCGCCGCTGCTGTGGATGCTGGCGGTGTCGCTGATGCAGCCCGGCGAGGCCGCGGCGTTCCCGCCGCCGCTGTGGCCGGCCTCGCCGACCCTGCACAACTACAGCGAGCTGTTCTCGCGCATGGGCATGGGCCGCTACCTGCTCAACAGCTTCCTGGTCTCGACCCTGGTGACGGTGATCGCGGTGTTGCTCAACACCCTGGCCGGCTACGCCTTCGCCAAGCTCGACTTCGCCGGGCGCGAGACCGTGTTCCGGCTGCTGCTGGCGGCGCTGGTGATCCCGGCGCAGGTGTCGATGATGCCGCTGTTCCTGATGCTCAAGCAGATGGGCCTGATCAACACCTACGCCGGCGCGGTGGTGCCGGGCATGGCCGGCATCTTCGGCATCTTCCTGGTGCGCCAGTACGCGCGCTCGATCCCCGACGAACTGCTGGAAGCCCCGCGCATCGACGGCGCCGGCGAACTGCGGATCTTCTTCCAGATCGTGCTGCCGGCGTTGCGGCCGATCCTGGTGACCCTGGCGATCTTCAGCTTCCTCGGCGCCTGGAACGATTTCATGTGGCCGCTGATCGTGCTCAGCGACGAACACCTGCAGACCCTGCCGGTGGCGCTGGCCTCGCTTTCGCGCGAGCACGTGCAGGACAACGAGATGATGATGGCCGGCTCGGTGGTGACCGTGGTGCCGGTGCTGTTGCTGTTCCTGGTGCTGCAGCGCTATTACCTGCAAGGGCTCTTGGTCGGCAGCGTCAAGGGCTGAGACCGCGTCGGGCGCTTGCCGGTGCCCGGGGCTGCGATAGTCGCGATGGATGGGCCGCGAGTGGCGGCGGAAGGAGTGCGAGCGATGGCGAAGTGGTTGTCCCCGACGTTGCGGTTTTCCCGGGCCGGCGTTGCGGCGAATGGGCGCGGGAAGGCGAGGGCGGTCGCGGCTTCGGCGGCGGGCTTGCTGCTGCTGGCCTGCGCGGCCGAAGCGGCATCGCCGGCGGCCTCCGCCGGCGCTGCGCACATGCTCGACGACTTCGAGTCCGCCGCGCCGTGGACGGTCGTGGTGTCCGACCAGGTCGCCGCCACGCTGCGCAAGACCGAAGGCGCCGACGGCGGCGCGCTGTGCCTGGACTACGACTTCAACGGCGTCTCCGGCTACGCCGGCCTGCAGCGCGAACTGCCGCTGGACTACCCCGACAACTATCAGTTCGCGTTCCAGTTGCGTGGCGACTCGCCGGCCAACGACCTGCAGTTCAAGCTGGTCGACGCCAGCGGCGACAACGTGTGGTGGGTCAACAAGCCGCGCTACGACTACCCCCGGCAATGGACGCCGGTGGTCTACAAGAAGCGGCATATCGCCCGCGCCTGGGGCCCGGATCCCGACCCGAGCCTGCGCCGCAGCGCCAAGCTCGAGTTCACCGTCTACAACAGCGCCGGCGGCAAGGGCTCGGTGTGTTTCGACTCGCTGAGCCTGCAGCCGCTGCCGGTCGATCCGGGCGGGCCCTACGCGGGCCGCGCCAGCGCCAATGCCGCGCTGCCCGGCGGCGCGGCCGGCGACGCGGTCGACGGCAAGCGCGACACCGCCTGGCGGGCGCGGCTCGATCCAGCCAAGCCGCCGCAGTTCACCTTCGACCTCGGCCGCTCGCGCGAGCTCGGCGGCGTGGTGCTGCGCTGGCTCGGCCAGGCCTACGCGTCGAGCTATCGGCTGGCCTTGTCCGACGACGGCCGGCAGTGGCGCGACGCCGCCGCGCTCGGCGATGGCGACGGCGGTGCGGACTACCTCGCGTTGCCCGAAGCGCAGGCGCGCTACCTGCGCCTGACCGCGCACGGCGGCCCTGGCGCCGACATCGCCCTGGCCGAGTTCGAGGTCAAGCCGCTCCAATTCGCCGCCACCCCCAACGATTTCGTCCGCGCCATCGCCGCCGAGGCGCCGCGCGGGCGCTTCCCGCGCGGTTTCAGCGGCGAGCAGCCGTACTGGACCTTGATCGGCGTCGACGGCGGCACCGACCAGGCGCTGATCGGCGAGGACGGCGCGGTCGAAGTGGGCAAGGGCGGCTTCAGCCTGGAGCCGTTCGTGGTCAGCGACGACGAGCTGGTCACCTGGGCCGACGTGCAGACCTCGCAGACGCTGCAGGACGGCTACCTGCCGATCCCGTCGGCGCACTGGCGGCATCCGCAGTTCAAGCTCGACATCACCGCCTTCGCCGACGACCGCCGCCACAGCGGCGGCGGCGCGCGCCTGATCGCGCGCTACCGGCTCAGCAACGACACCGATCGCGAGCGCAGCTACCAGTTCGTGCTCGCGTTGCGGCCGCTGCAGGTCAATCCGCCGACCCAGTTCCTCAGCCAGGTCGGCGGCGTCAGCCGCATCGGCAGCCTGACGACCGACACGCACGGCTTCAGCGTCGAAGGCGGCGAGGGGCGGGTGTCGGCGCGGCGGATCCAGGCCAGCGCGGCCGACGCCACGCTGGCGGCGAGCTTCGACCAGGGCGGCGTGGTCGAGTCGCTGGCCCGGGCCGACTGGCGCCGGCGCTGCGGCGACTGCAGCGCGCAGGCCGAGTTCCTGGGCCGCTTCGGCGGTTCGGTCTCGACCGGTATCGAAAACGACCGCAACGCGATGGCCTCCGGCGCGCTGGTCTATCGAGTGACGTTGGGGCCGGGGCAGTCGCGCGAGTTCGCCTGGAGCAGCGCGCTGATCGGCGAGGACGACGGCCGCTTCGTCGACCTGGCCGAAGCCGGCGAGCGCCAGAAGATCGTGGCGCAGCAGTGGCGCGACAAGCTCGACCGGGTCCGGCTGCGGGTGCCCGCGTCCGGCCAGCATCTGGTCGACACCCTGCGCACCGCGCTCGCGCACATGCTGATCAGCCGCACCGGCCCGCGCCTGCAGCCGGGCACGCGCTCCTACGCGCGCGCCTGGATCCGCGACGGCGCGATGATCAACGAAGGTTTGTTGCGGCTGGGCCGCGAGGACGTGGCCGAACAATTCCTGCGCTGGTACGCGCCGTACCAGTTCGCCAACGGCAAGGTGCCGTGCTGCGTCGACGACCGCGGCAGCGACCCGGTGCCGGAGAACGACAGCCACGGCGAGCTGATCTTCGCCATCGCCGAGCAGTACCGCTACGACCGCAACCGCGCCTTGCTCGCGCAGATGTGGCCGCACGTGGTCGGTGCGGTGCGCTACATGGACCAGTTGCGCGCGAGCGAGCGCACCGAGGCCAACCGCGCGCGCGATCCGGCGTTCTACGGGATGATGCCGGCCTCGATCAGCCACGAAGGCTATTCGGCCAAGCCGATGCATTCGTACTGGGACAATTTCTGGGCGCTGCGCGGCTACAAGGACGCGGTCGAGATCGCGAACTGGCTCGGCAAGGACGAGGACGCGCGCGCGTTCGCGGCCGCGCGCGACCAGTTCCGCGCCGACCTGTACGCCTCCATCGGCCACGCCGCGCGCCGCCACGGCATCGACTACATTCCCGGCGCCGCCGAACTCGGCGATTTCGACGCCACCTCGACCACCATCGCGCTGGCGCCCGGCGGCGAGCAGGGCCGGCTGCCGCAACCGCTGCTGGACAACACCTTCCAGCGCTACTGGAAGGAGTTCGTCGATCGCCGCGACGGCCGCCGCGAATGGAAGGACTACACCCCGTACGAACTGCGCACCGTCGGCAGCTTCGTGCGCCTGGGCTGGCGCGAGCGCGCGCACGAGGCGCTGGATTTCTTCTTCAAGGACCAGCAGCCGCGCGGCTGGAACCAGTGGGCCGAGGTGGTCTCGCGCACGCCGCGCAAGCCGTTCTTCGTCGGCGACCTGCCGCACGCCTGGGTCGAATCGGACTATGTGCGCTCGGTGCTGGAGATGTTCGCCTACACCCGCGACCTCGACCAATCGCTGGTGCTGGCCGCGGGCGTGCCGGCGGACTGGCTGCAAGGCGAGGGCGTGACGGTCGCGGGGCTGCGCACGCCGTACGGGGCGTTGGGCTATCGCCTGCGCCGCGCGGGTTCGCAGGTCGTGTTCGAACTGGATTCGGGCCTGCGTATGCCGCCCGGCGGGTTGGCGCTGAAGTGGCCGCTGGCGGCGAAGCCCGGACGCACGGTGGTGGGCGGCAAGACGCGCGAATGGAAGGACGGCGAGCTCAGGATCGAGCGGACGCCGGCGCGGGTGACGGTCGAGGTGGAGTGAGTCGCGAGGATCCGTGGGAGGGCCTTCAGGCCCGACACTTTCCGGCCGGATCGCCACGTCTTAGACAAAAGCGCCGGGGCTGAAGCCCCTCCCACAAGGCAGCGCGCAATCCTCGATGCCGTCGTTCCCGCGAAGGCGGCTATCCAGAGACTTCAGAGCGTTGTCGCGGCGAAGCCCCGGATGCCCGCCTTCGCGGGCATGACGACAGATGGGTTTCGCGATGCCCGCGCCGTTACGGGCACCAATGCACGTCTAGCGGCACCTCGCCCTGCATCGCCAGCAACACCGGCCAGCGCTTGGGGTCGCCGTCGGCCAGCGCCTGCGCGAACACCTCGCGCTTGGCCTTGCCCTGGATCAGCAGGAACCGCGATTGCGCATACGCCAATCCGTTCGGGGTCAGGCTGATGCGCTTGCGCCATTGCTTCGCGCCGGGCTGGCCGCCGGCGTCGATGGCGACGTAGGGCTGCTTCGACGCCAGCACCCGGTCGAATGCGGCCATGTTCGGGAACAGCGAGGCGGTGTGGCCGTCCTCGCCCATGCCCAGCACCGCCGCGGCGGCGCTCTGGCGGGCGTGGGCGTTGGCGAAGGCGACCGCTTCCTCCATGCCGTGGCCGGGGCGGGTCAGCGATTCCAAGCGCGCCATCGCGGCGTTGTCGCGCAGCAGGTTCTGCTTCACCAGCCAGGCGTTGCTGTCCGAGTCGCTGGGCTGCAGCCAGCGTTCGTCGACCAGGGCCACATCGACCCGCGCCCACTCCAGCGGCGCGCGTGCCAGGGCGCGGTACACCGGCGCCGGCGTGGTGCCGCCGGACAGCAGCAGGCGCGAGCGCGGGCGGCGGGCGAGGTCGCGGCGCAGCTCCGCGGCGATGGCCACCGCGCAGGCCCAGACCCAGGCATCGGCGTTGCGGTGCTCGTGCCAGCGATACGGCGCGGCCTGCGGCTGGGCGGGATCGTGCGGGACGGGAGTGGGGTCGTCGAGCATGCGGCGATCTTCGCATGCACGGGTTTAAGCCGGTGTGCTGAGTGAATGTGACTGATGCCTCATGCGCGGGCGGTTGGATTACGCACTAAGGCTCGGCAGCGCGAGCAGCGCCGGGCGGCTGCAGCGTGGTTGCGTCGAACGCGGGCGTCCTGGCGAAGCCGCGCGGCGGGCCGCTGGATGAAAGAGGCCGGAACTGCCGCCGTCATTCCGGCGAAAGCCGGAATCCATTTTGATTTTGCCGTTGCCGCTACACATTCAACGCAACGTCAAAACGAATTGCGGCTTTCGCAGCAACGAAGGGAGCGCGCGCGCGGCCCGGATCGGCGAAGGCGCGACGGCCGCCTCGCGGCCTGAGCCGTCGTCGCAGCCGCGGCGTCGGAACTACGCAGCAGCCTTGAGCGCGCACTGCGCGGCCAGCGCGGCGGCGCCGAGCAGGCCGGGCTGCGGATGGGTCACCGCCAGGGTCGGCACCCGCGCCATGGTCGGCGAGAACCGGCCCTTGTGTTCGAAGCGCTGGCGAAAGCCCGAGTGCGCCAGCCACGGCATCAGCTTGGGCACCAGGCCGCCGGGCAGGAACACCCCGTCCCATGCGCCCAGGGTCAGCACCAGGTCGCCGGCGGCGGCGCCGAACACCGCGCAGAACACGTCGATCGCGCGCAGGCAGCGCACGTCGCCTTCGCGCGCCATCGCGGTGATGTCCTGCGGTTGCAGCGGGCCGGGGTCTTCGCCGGCGATCTGGCTCAGCGCGCGGTGCAGGTTGACCAGGCCGCTGCCGCTGATCAGGCGTTCGTTCGACACCCGCCCGAACTCGCCCGACAGGCGCTTGAGGACGTCGATCTCCTCGGGATTGTTCGGCGCGAAGCTGACGTGGCCGCCTTCGGTCTGCAACGGATAGAAGCGCCCGTCGCGGCGCAGCAGCGCGCCCACGCCCAGGCCGGTGCCGGGGCCGATGATCGCGTAGGTGCGGTCGCCGCTGTCGTTCCAGCCGTTCCAGCGCACGCCGCCGATCGGCACCACGTCGCCGACGCCGAGCAGCGACACCGCCATCGCCTGCGCGGCGAAGTCGTTGACCAAGTCGATCCGGGTCAGCCCCAGCGCGATGCGCGTGCGCTCGGCCGAGATCACCCACGGATGGTTGGTGATCCGCGCCTCGTCGCCGTCGACCCGTCCGGCCACCGCGAACACGCCGTGGCTCGGCGCGGCACCGACCTTGTCGAGGTAATGCCGAGCGGCGTCGGCCAGCGAGGGAAAGTCGGCGACCGCGTAGACCTGCACGCTGTCGGGCAGCAGCGCCGGCGCGGACGGGTCGGAAGCGGCCAGGGCGAAGCGGGCGTTGGTGCCGCCGATGTCGGCCAACAACGCGCCGGTCATGCCTGGCCCCCGCCCGTGCGGTTGGAATGCGTGCCGCCGTTGGTCGGCGGCAGGAAGCGTTCGGCCTCGGCCGGGCCCCAGGAGCCGGCGGGGTAGTCCAGCGCCGGCTGCGCGGTTTCGCTCCACGCGTTCTCGATGCTGTCGATCCACTGCCACGCCGCCTCGACTTCGTCGTCGCGCACGAACAGGGTCTGGTTGCCGCGCAGCGCGTCGACGATCAGCCGCTCGTAGGCGATGCGCCGCTGCGGCGAGGCCGACATCGACAGGTCCAGCGACATCGGCTTGAGCTCCAGCGCGCCCCATTCCGGCGCGGCCAGGCTGCCCATCAGGCCCAGTTCGATGGTTTCGTCGGGCTGCAGGCGCATGCGCAGGCGGTTGGGGCGCTCGCGGCCGCGGCGCGGGCGTTCGAACAGCCAGTGCGAGGTCGGCCGGAACGACACCACCACTTCGGTGGCGCGCTCGGCCAGGCGCTTGCCGGTGACCAACCGGAAAGGCACGCCCGCCCAGCGCCAGTTGTCGATGAAGGTCTCGACCGCGACGAAGGTCTCCACCGGCGATTCGTGGACGAAGCCTTTCACCGCGCGGCCCTCGACCACGCCGGCGCCGTAGCGCCCGCGCACCGTGCGCTCGGCGGCGTCCGCGGCCGTCACCGGGCGCAGCGTGCGCAGCACCTTGCGCTTCTCGTCGCGGATCGAATCGGCGTCCAGCGCCGCCGGCGGCTCCATCGCGATCAGCGCCAGCAGTTGCAGCATGTGGTTCTGGACCATGTCGCGCAGCGCGCCGTAGCCGGCGTAATAGCCTTCGCGGCCGTCCACGCCAGCGGTCTCGCCGACGAAGATGTCGACCGACTCGATCCATCGGTGCTGCCACACCGCTTCCAGCAAGGTGTTGCCGAAGCGCAGCGCGAGCAGGTTCTGCACCGCGGCCTTGCCCAGGTAATGGTCGATGCGGAAGATCCGCGACTCATCCAGGCAGGCGCGCAGCGCGGCGTTGATCCCGCGCGCCGAGGCCAGGTCGCGGCCGATGGGTTTTTCCAGCACCAGCCGCGACTCGCCTTCGAGCAGGCCGGCGGCCTTCAGGCCCTTGGCGCAAGGCACGAACAGGTCGGGCGGGGTGGCCAGGTAACTCACGCTGGGGCGGTCGGCATAGGCCGACAGCGCCGCGGCGATGGCCGCCTCGTCGCGCAGGTCGACCGAGACATAGGCGATGCGCGCGAGCAGTTCCTCGACGATGCCCGGATCGTCGGCGACCTCGGCGGCCATGCGTTCGCGCAGCCAGGCGCGGAACTCCTCGTCGCTGTGTTCCTGGCGGCCGACCGCGACGATGCGCAGCGACGCCGGCAGCAGGCGGTCGCGCCACAGGTGGACCAGCGACGGGAACAGGTAACGCTGGGAGAGATCGCCGGTGGCGCCGAACAGCAGCAGAGTGTCGTGCATGGAGCGGACGGACCAAGAGGAAAGGGGGGAGGCCGGACGCCGCGCGGGGCGGCGCGAGTGGCGTTCGCGGCCGGCGTCCAAGCATAGTCGCTGCCTGGGCGGCGGGCGAACCTTGCCCATGCAATCAGGGCGGCGGCCGCGGCGGCGTACGCGTCGGGCGCGGGATTCGCCATGGCCCGCGTGCGCGCGGCGGCGCGCCGCGCCGAAGCGGGCGAGTGCGGCGATGCGCATGCGGCGACGAGGGCCTGGGCGGCGTGCCATCCTGGCCGCACCCGCGGCATGCGACGCGGCCGCGCGGGTGCGAATCGCATCGGCTGCGGCGCTGTCCGGGCCGACCGCGTCGGCAGCGCTTGCGGCCGTGGCCCGGGCGCGCCACGGCGCCGCCGCGCAGTGCGGACATCGCGGCGACGGCGGGCAGGTCGTTCATCGCGGGCGGGTCTCCGTAGCGGTCCGGCCCCGCACGCGATCTGCGACAGGGCGTGCATGAAAACGTTTACATGGGCAGAATAGCCCACGGCGCGGCCGATTGCACACCGCGCGGTTCGCTCAGTCGGGAGAATTCATGGCGAAGGTCAGTCTGCAGCATCTGCGCAAGGTCTATCCCAACGGCTACGTCGGCGTCGCCGACGCCAGCTTCGACATCGCCGACGGCGAGCTGCTGGTGCTGGTCGGGCCTTCGGGCTGCGGCAAGTCGACCCTGCTGCGGATGATCGCCGGGCTGGAAACCATCAGCGGCGGCGAGCTGCGTATCGGCGAGCGCGTGGTCAACCAGGTGCCGCCGAAGGACCGCGACATCGCCATGGTGTTCCAGAGCTATGCGCTGTACCCGCACATGACCGTGGCCGAGAACCTCGGCTTCGGCCTGAAGCTGCGCGGCCTGGGCAAGGCCGAGATCGCCCGCCAGGTCGGCGAGGCGGCGGCGATGCTGGAGCTGGAGCCGTTGCTGGAGCGCAAGCCGGCCGCGTTGTCGGGCGGCCAGCGCCAGCGCGTCGCGCTCGGCCGCGCGTTGGTGCGCAAGGCCCAGGTGTTCCTGCTCGACGAGCCGCTGTCCAACCTCGACGCCAAGCTGCGCATGACCATGCGGGTCGAGATCGCGCGCCTGCACCGCCAGCTCGGCACGACCATGGTCTACGTCACCCACGACCAGGTCGAAGCGATGACCCTGGGCCACCGCATCGTGGTGATGAAGGAAGGCAAGATCCAGCAGATCGACACGCCGATGGAACTCTACAACCGGCCGGTCAACCTGTTCGTGGCGACCTTCCTCGGCAGCCCGAAGATGAACATCCTGTGGGGCCCGGTGGTCGAGCGCGACGACGGCCTGCACCTGCAGATCGGCGAGGGCGTGCAACTGCGCCTGCGCCCGCAGGGCGAACTGCTGGAGACGGTGCGCGGCTACCTCGGCCGCGAGCTGATGGTCGGGCTGCGGCCGGAGGACATGCACCTGGCCGAGGCCGGGCCGGACACCGTGCCGGCCAAGGTCGAAGTGGTCGAGCCGGTCGGCAACGAGGCCTTCCTCAACCTCGGCTGCGGCGGTTGCGACCTGGTCGTGCGGCTGCCGCCGTTCCACCTGCCGCAGGCGGGCGAGACCGTGCATTTGTCGTATGCGGCCGAGCGGATGCACTTCTTCGACCGCGACAGCGAACTGCGGCTGTGATTGGTGGCAGGGCCTGAAGGCCCTCCGGCAAAAGCGCTCCGATGGAGCGCTTGGCCGGCGACGCGCTCAGGCTTCGACCGTCTCCACCGCCCACGGCGGCAGCCCCCCCGGCGGCTTGCCCGCGCCCAGCGCCTGGGCGTCGGCCGCGGCCGCGGCGTCGTCGGCCAGCAGCACCACGCGCTCGACCTGGGCGATCTGCTCGCGGTCGCCGAACGGCGCGGTCAGGGTCGGCGAGATCAGGCTGATCAGCCGCGCCAGCATCAGCGCGTCGCTGACTTTCTCGCCCATGCACAGCGACGCGATCAGCTCGTCCAGGCGCTCCCCGGCCAGCAGCCCCGACAGCGCCTTCAGGCACAGGTGCAGGCGCATGCCCAGTTCGTTGCGCGAGACCTGCGGCAGGGCCCGCGCGAACGCCTCGAAGAAGCGCCCGAAGATCGGCTGGTAGTGCTCGCGCAGGTAGTTGCGCACGAACGGCGAGGGATCGCTGTAGACCCGGCCGAGCAGGCGCACGAAGCCGCTGCCGTCCTCGCTGGCGCGGCTCATGCGCAGCGCCGGCACGAACAGCGCGCTGAGCACGGCCGAGGCGTCCATGCCGTCGCTGCCGTAGCGCCGCTCGCACGCGGCCAGCAGGCGCAGGCGTTCCTGGTTGAGCCGGTCCAGGCGCGAGTGCAGCAGCGCCTGCATCAGCCCTTCCTTGCCGCCGAAGTGGTAGTTGACCGCGGCCAGGTTGGTGCCGGCCAGGGTGGTGATCTGGCGCAGCGACATGGCCTCGAAGCCGTGCTCGACGAACAGCGCCTCGGCGGCTTCGAGCAGACGCGCCTTGGTGTGGCCCGCGTTGAGGATTTGCTTGCTCATTCAACGGCTTGCGCCGGCTCCTCCGAGTGCGGTCGCGCTTCGGCGAAGGCCGCTGCGCAGGTCGATCCAACGATCGCGACGATTGTCACGGCGCTTTCTGGCACACGCGCGACAGCGAATCACGCTGCGTCGCAATATCGCATGAGTTCGGGCGCAATCACATTGCGGCTGTGAGCGCGGGCACGCGCGGCGGCTTTGCCCGAGCGGGCGAAAACACGCGCGGCGCGAGCGCGGCGGCGCGGGGCCGGCGACGCCCACCGGCGCCAGGACCGCGCCCGGCGCGTGTTGCCGGTGGGTCGGCAACGCACGCTGCATGCGCGCACGATCGCATCCGCTGGCGCCCGGATCGCCGCACCCTGGTTGAGTCTTGTCGCCGATTGCGTGCAAACTGGCGGCGAGCGTTCCGGCGACGCTCGAGCGCGGCACGCGCGGCAGGCAATGGGGAATTGTCCGCGCCGCCGCCGCATCGTCCCGGCCTCGCCGGTGGCCGGAACCTTGGAGGGACCCCGATGGACAAACCGTCCGCGCCCGGCCGTCGTCCGGCGCCGTCGCCGCCCTCGCGGGCCGCGGCGCGCCGCGTCCGCGCCGTGGCCGCGCTGCTTGCCCTATTCGCCGCAACAGGATGCCAAACCGCCATGTCCAGCACCGCCGCACCCGATCCGTCCGCAGGCGCGCAGGCCACCGCCGCGCAGTGGCCGCTGCGCTTCCAGCGCCACCGCTTCGGCGGCTTCTGCTTCGATACCTGGGGCTGCAGCATCGTCTACAACGGTTTCCCGCACGGCCAGGACGACCGCGAGCGCCAGAGCGCGTCGGTGGCCTCGTTCGGCGCCGCCTACCCGCAGCGCATGAAGGCCGCGCACCTGGACATCGCCAACTTCCCCGGCCCGGCCGAGGTGACCTGGCGCGCCAAGGACAAGAGCGAGCACCGCGCCAGCATCGACGTCGCCGCGATCTTCGCCGACGGGCTGGTGCGGCACGAGGTCGCGCGCGAGGACGTGGCCGAGGGCGTGAGCCTCAACGACCCGGAAATCATCCTGGAAGTCAACGACCGCACCATCAACGTCTACATGCGCAGCATGATCCCGTTGAAGCGGCCGCGCGATCCGGCCAACCCCAACAGCGACTTCCGCGCCGACCTGGTGCGGGTGTTCTCGCAGACCTACTGAGCGCCGCGCGCGCCGCAGCGCTCGCAGCCATGACGTAACCAGTCGTACGCGGCGCGCACCGGCGCCGCGACCACGCCGCGACAGGCCGCCCGCCGGGCGCCGCGCGGCACCGCATGCAGGATCAAGGAGAGTTCGCGATGGGCGGTGGCAAGAATCCCGATGGAGTGAGGACCGATCCGGCCAACCAGCACCAGCTGGACAGCTACGTCCAGGCCAGCCAGGCGCTGTCGCAGCTGCAGGCGCCGGTGCTGCTGGACTCGGCCGATCCGCATTCGCGCATGTTCGTGGCCTGCTTCGACGGCACCGGCAACAGCATGTACGGCACCGACCCGAAGAACCACACCAACGTGGCCGATGTCGCCAAGCAGCTGCAGAACGGGCTGCACGCCAACATCGGCGTGGGCTACGTGGAAGGGCCGGGCACCCAGAGCGGCTGGTACGAGCGCACGGTCGACGGCGCCACCGGCCGCAGCTTCGATCCGCGCCTGGAGAAGATGTACGCGCAGTTCATCGAACAGGCCAAGGAATGGAAGGCCGAGGACCCGCAGGCGAAGATCAGCCTGGCCGGGATCGGCTACAGCCGCGGCGCCGAGCAGGAGGCCGCGTTCTCGCGCCTGGTCCACGAGCGCGGCATCCAGGACCCGGCCGGCGCGGTCTACGTCAAGGACAAGGACGGCAACATCACCGCGCCCCCGACCTACCGCAACGCGCCGCTGGAGCCGCCGGGACAGGTGGCGCAGGCGGTCGGCCTGTTCGACCCGGTCGGCACCGGCGAGCCGCGCAAGCACGACCGGCGCCTGCCGCCGTCGGTGATGTCCGGCTTCCAGGTCACCGCCGAAGACGAGCGCCGCGACCAGTTCAAGTCGACCAGCATCCTGCGCGAAGGCCACACCGAGAACCAGCGCTTCCTCAACGTCACCGTCGGCGGCGCGCACAGCAACATCGGCGGCAGCTACGAGCTCAACGGCCTGTCGATCCGCAGCGGCAACCTGATGGTGGACTACCTCAACAGCCTCAGCGACCAGCCGTACCTGCAAAAGCGCGCCGAGCCGACCGATCCCAAGCTCAACGTGGTGCACCGCTCCGACCAGCACCAGTTCTTCTACACCACCTTCGGCTTCCGCGACGGCGAGCGCGACCGGATCGAGACGGTCGCGAGCAAGCAGCAGGTCAAGGACCACAGTGTCGCCGATCCGAACCGCAAGGAAGCCATCGACGAGGACATGAGCGCGCGCTTTGCGCGCCGCGCGGTGCCGATCGGCCCGGCTCCGGGCGGCCAGGAGCCGGCCTTGGTCCAGGGCGGGCTCGGGGCGCAGGGACCGGCCGCGCTGGGCCAGGGCGGCATGGCCCAGGGCAACGACTTGGAGCGCAACTTCGCGCGCATGATCGACGCCGCGCGCAACGGCGACGCCGCCGCGTTCCGCGACGCCACCCGCGACCACGCCCAGGCGCCGGAAACCCAGAACTGGCTGCAGGCCGGGCGCGAGCGCTACCAGCAGCTCAACGCCGAGCAGGCCCAGCAAGCGCCGCAGCAGGCGCAGGTGCGGCAGGCGGAGCCGGCGGACGCGCAGCGGCTGCCGCCGCCGCAGCCCGAGGCTCCGGCCCAGCCGCCGCGCGCACCGGGCCTGTGATGAGCGGGCAGGGCTATTACGCGGAGACTCCCGTGCAGGACGCGCAAGACCTGAAACGACTGGCCGCGGATCTCGCGGTGTTCGCCCAGCACCTGCAGGAACAAAGCGAACGCGCGGTCCAGCACGTGGACCGCAGCGCCGACGAACTGCACCGCGCCGCGATCGGCATGGGCGCCGGCGCGCAGGAGCTGGCCCAGCAGTTGATCGGCGTGGTCCAGAACCAGGCCCACGAGGCCATCGGCCGCGGCGTCGAGCAGGCCTTCGGCAGCGCCGGCGCGCAGCTGCGCGAGAGCGTCGAGCTGACCCAGCGCGCGGCCAAGGCGCTGGAAGACCAGCGCAAGGCGCTGGAGCGTTCGCAGCAGATCCTGTTGTACAAGGCGGTGCTGGCGTTGTTGGTCGGCTCGATCCTGGCGGTGGGCGGCAGCTGGTTCTACATCCACAAGTCCATGCGCGAGATCCAGCGCGCCGACTTCGCCCGCGACATCGTCGAGGCCACCCGCAACGGCGCGCTGACCCGCTGCGACGGCGCCCTGTGCGCGCGCGCCGGCAACAAGCGCGTCGGCCCCAGGGGCGAGTACGTGTTGCTGGAAGAACCCAAGAAGTAGGCGGCCCCCTGTAGGAGCGGCGCAAGCCGCGACCGCGACAACGCGACTGCGGCGACGGTTTCGGCGCAGTCGCGTTGTCGCGGCTCGCGCCGCTGCTGCAAGTGGATCGCCCGCTCGCGCCTGCGTTAGGCTGCGGCGATGAACGACGACGACACTTCCCGCGCCGCGCCCGCCACCGTGCTGATCACCGGCGGCAGCGGCTTCCTCGGCAGCCGCTGCATCGCTCACGCCCTCGCCGCCGGCCACCACGTGCGCACGACCGTGCGCGACCTCGCCCGCGAACCGCAGCTGCGCGCGGCGCTGGCGCGCGCGGGCGTGGACGCCGGCGACCGGCTCAGCCTGCACGTCGCCGACCTGCGCAGCGACGAGGGCTGGGCCGCGGCGGCGGCCGGTTGCGGCTACGCCCTGCACGTGGCCTCGCCGTTCCCGGCGCAGATCCCGCGCGACGAGAACGAACTGATCGCGCCGGCGCGCGAGGGCAGCTTGCGGGTCTTGCGCGCCGCGCGCGACGCCGGCCTGCGCCGGGTGGTGCTGACCTCGTCCTTCGCCGCGGTCGGCTACGGCCATCCGCCGCGCCCGACGCCGTTCGACGAACGCGTCTGGAGCGACACCGCCGCGCCGCTGGCGGCGTACGTCAAGTCCAAGACCCTGGCCGAGCGCGCGGCCTGGGCGTTCGTCGCCGAGCAGGGCGGCGGACTAGAGCTGGCCGTGGTCAACCCGGTCGGCATCTTCGGCCCGGTGCTCAGCGACGATTACGCGACCTCGATCCTGCTGGTCAAGCGCCTGCTCGACGGCGCGCTGCCGGGCGCGCCGAAACTGCATTTCGGCGTGGTCGACGTGCGCGACGTCGCCGACCTGCACTTGCTCGCGATGACCGACCCGGCCGCGCGCGGCGAACGTTTCCTCGCCACCGCCGGCGACTTCCTCAGCGTCGCCGAGATGGCCGCGCTGCTGCGGCGCAACCTCGGCGCGGCCGCGCGCAAGGCGCCGACGCGCGAACTGCCGAACTGGCTGGTGCGGCTGGCCGCGCTGGCCGACCCGGCGGTGCGGCAGATCGTGCCGGACCTGGGCAATCGCAAGAACGCCAGCAACGCCAAGGCCCGGCAGCTGCTGGGCTGGGCCCCGCGCAGCGCCGAAGAGGCGCTGGTGGCGGCCGCGCGCAGCCTGATCGAACTGGGCGTGGTGCGCGGCTGATCCGGCCGTGGGGCGGCTTTTGTGGGAGGGCTTCAGCCCCGATGCTTTTCGCTCGGCGCGCCGCGATCGGGCACAAAGGCATCGGGGCTGAAGCTCCTGCCGGTAAAGCGGTCGAAGCCGCTCCCACAGGGGTGGACGCCTGCCGCCGCGTTACCGAGCGTCAAAGGAACTCGGCGCGAATCCGATCGATATCGAACGCGCCCACGTCGCCGTCCTGCGCGAACACGGTCTGCGCCTGCGCGCGCTCGGCGACCAAGCTGCCGCGCGCCTGCGCATGCAATTCGAACAGCGTGTACAGATCGGGAGCCGCGTCGTACTGCATCGCGCGCAGTATCAGCGAGATGCCCGACAGCTGGTTGGCCGCGTTGTTCCAGCGCGGCCGTCCGCCGATGCCGACGTCGCACCAAACCGCCTGGTTGCGTTCCAGGTCGAGCACGAACGGCATGCAGCTGTTCTGCTTGGACGCCAGGTCAACGCGGTCGTGCACGGTGCGCGCCTCGAACGGTTCGCCCGAGTCGATCTCGCTGCGCGCCATCCAGCCGGCGAAGCACTCGGGCAGATCGCAATAGGGTTGCTCGGTGAAGCTGTGGATGCTGACCGCGACGAAGCCGACGCCGGATTCGCGCAGGCGCGGCAGGTCCAGGTCGATGAATTCGGCCGCGCCCTGGGGCGCGTCGACGATGTCGCCGCTGTGATGGCCGCCGTAGCCGCGCAGGTTGTAGTAGGAGATCGTGTCGAGGAAGCCGAACTCGCGGTCGAAGAATGCCGCCGACAGGTCGATGTCGGTGCGGCCGCGGCCGTTCTTCCACCACAGGAACAGGCGCACGAAGCGCGCATCCGGCAGCGTCACCCGGCTGCCGCGGGTCAGCGTGCGCAGCGAGCGCGAGGCCGAGCGTTGCGCCAGCGGCGCGCGCAGGTCGCGCAGGGCGGGGTCGATCCAGCACGGGCCCAGCGGCGCGCGCTGGGCGAAGCGTTCGCTCAGGGCCTCGCGGCAGATGGCCGCGGCGGCCTCGGCGGCGCCGGCGGGCAGCGGCGCGCGCCGGTCGTGGGCGCCCCAGGCGCGCGCGGCGTCGCCCTTGGGGAAGAACACCCGCAAAGGCGCGCGGCCGCGATGACGCAGTTGGCTGTGCAACTGCAGCAGCACCGGCACCGACACGCGCGTTGCGGCGGCGCGCAGGCGCTGCAGCACGTCCGCTGGGTCGGCGCCGCTGCGCAGGAGGTGGTCCAGGCGCCGCGCCAGTTCGCCGGGCCGCGCGCTCAGGCGCTGCGCGGCGGCATCGGCGCGGCCCAGACGCAACTCGCGTTCGATCGCGCCGTTGAAGGTTTCGTGCGGGCGGTCCTCGCGCAAGGTCTGGAACGCGTTCCAGGTCGCCGGCAGGCGCTCGCGGTAGTCGCCCGGGTGCAGCCGCTCGCCCAGGCGCTTCCAGCGTTCCTTCCAGCGCAGCATGTCCTCGCTTGGATCGCCGCAGGCTTCCAATGCGTGCAGCAGCAAGCGCCGCATCGCGCGGGGAAAGCGTCCGAAGCGGGTCGGCTCGGCCAGCGACACGTCGCCTGCGCTCCAGGCAACGGCCACGCGCAGCGCATCGGTGGCGGTGGCCAGGCGTTCGCGTACGAACGCCTCGCTGCGCGGGCCCGGCGCGCGGCGCAGCAGCGCGGCGGCGATGAAGGCGAAGTTTTCCTTGAAGGCGATGTGCTCGGGCAGCATCCGCAGCACCTGCTCGCGGTATTGGTCGATGAACCAGGCCAGGTCGTCCTTGTCCTGTTGCGACAGCGAGGTCGGCGAGGCGGCCAGGCGGGTGCAGATGGCTTCGAACTCCTCTGCGCTGCCCAGTCCGATCAGGCGCAGCGCACGGCCGCCGCGCAGTGGCGGCGATGGCTCGGGCTCGATTTCGTGCAATTGCAGTCGGGTGACGTAGTGGAACATCGCGCGCTGGTACAGCTGCGCTTCTTCCACCCGCAGCACGCCGGCCGGAAAGTCGGGAAACAGCGGACGCAGCGGGCGGTGCGCGCCGGTCGTCTTGGCCAGCGTCGCGCGCAGTTCGCGCAGGCAGCGCGCCAGTTGTTCCGGCGACTGGCTGCCCAGGCGCTCCAACGCCTCGGGCGTGAGCGCGAAGCCAAGCTGTTCCAATTCCTGCTGCACCATCGCCAGCTGCATGGCGCTTGCGCCGCCATCGCCGGGCTTGAGCAGGAACTTGCCTTTCCTGCGCAGCAAGATTCCGTTCATCGCGCGCGCTCCTTCGACATATCGCAACGAAAAGGCCCGCCGAAGCGGGCCATGTGGGAAGCGGGCACCCTAGTTTCAGAGAGAAGGAAGGACGCCCATAGCCACGTCGCGAGCATAGCCACAGGCCGGTGCGCTGCCAAGCCCGCCGGTCAGGCGGCAGCGGCGAGTACGGCCGCTTCGGCGCGCGCGGATTGGCGCCGAAGCGCCGCGATCGCCAGCACCAGCAGCGCCATCGGCAGCAGCGACAGATAGAACGCGCCGCCGCCGCCGATATGGGCGAACAACTGGCCGGTGATGAACGAGCCGGTGGTGCCGCCGAGCGCGGAGAACACCACGATCAGGCCGGTCATCGCCGCGTGCCGCGACTTGGGCAGCGAGCTGAGCACGACCGAGTTGATCGCCGGATAGATCGGCGCCATGAACAGCCCGATCAGCGGGAACACGAACGCGGCCAGCGGCGCGCTCATCCAGGTCATCTGCGCTTGCGCCTGGGCGCCGCGCGCCAGCGGCAGCGCCAGCAGCACCAGCGCGGCCATCGCCAGCACGCAGCCGATCAACAGCCCGTGCCAGGGCACGCGCCGCAGCGCCAGCCCGGCGGCGAGCCGGCCCAGCGCCAGCGATACGGCGAAGATGCTCGCCGCCTGCACGCTCATTTTCGCCGGCAGGTGCAGGATCTCGCGGTTGAAGGTCGGCAGCCACGTGCCCACGCTCTGCTCGATCAGCACGTACAGGAACGCCGAGGCCAGGAACGCGGCGACCAGGGGCAGGGCGATCAGGCGGAACATGTCGAGGAAGGACTCGGCGGCGGCGTGGCCGTCGCGCGCGGCCCGCTCGTCGAGCCTGGCCCCGGCCAGCAGTGCGAGGATGACCGCGGCGATGCCGGCCAGCAGCCAGTAGACGTCGAGCCAGACCGGATCGCCCGGCGATTGCGGATCGATGAACCAGGCGAAGATCCAGTAGCCGGCGAGCACGCCGACCATGAACCAGCCCTCGATGATGCTGGTGAGGCTGGCGTGGGCCTGCTTGCCTTCGGTGAGCAGGCCGATGGAGGAATACACCGAGACCTTGACCAGGGCGAAGGCCACGCCGGTGGCGATGAACAGCGCCTTGGTCATCCAGAACGCGGCCAGCAGCGGCATCAGCGCGCAGGCGACCAGGACCAGGCCGAGGCCGATCATCATCGAGCGGCGGTAGCCTAGCCGCGGCAGCAGCGAGGCGGTGAGGAAGGAGACCACCGCGATCGGCAGGTCCTTGAACGCTTCCAGGATGCTGGCCTGGGCCTTGTCGATGCCGAAGCCCTGGATCGACTGCAGGATCACCGTGCCGACGCTGTTGAGCAGGACCCCGAACATCATGTAGGTCAGGATCATGGCCGCGATCATGCGGCGGCGGTGGGCGGTGGCGACGGTCATGCGGGCTCCGGGAGGACGGGGCTACAGGGAGATCGTGCGGCATGCGCGCGGCGCAGGCGAGGGCGGCCCTCACCCCAACCCCTCTCCCGCGAGCGGGAGAGGGGCTTTCGAATGCTGGCGTCGCATGCCGTTTCTTCTCCCGCTTGCGGGAGAAGGTGGCCCGAAGGGCCGGATGAGGGTGGCTCTAACTCCTCACCACTTGTAAGCGGCCGAGAACAGATACGACCGCCCCGCGATCGGCCGGCCCATGAACACCCCGCCGGTGGCCGCGCCGGGCACGCGCACATTGCCCTCGGTCAACCCGAGTTCGTTGCTGACGTTGCTGCCGGTCACCGCGAACTCCCAGTTCTGGCCCGCATGCAGGTTCGCGCCGACGTCCAGCGTGTGGTACGAGGGCAGCTTCTGGGTATTGGCCAGATCCGCATAGCGATCGCCGATGCGCGCATAGGTCGCGAACACCTTCAGGTCGCCGAACGGCAGCGTCCAGTAATAGCTCGGGGTGAAGCGGAACTGCTGCTTGGGCTGGCGCATCACCTGGTTGCCGGTGAACTCGCGGTAGTTCTCGTACTTCGCATCCAGCCACACGCCGGTCAGCGCCAGCTCCAGCCCGCCGACCGGGCGCCAGGCGCCTTCCACTTCCACGCCGTAGGCGCGCGAATCGCCGACGGTGGTGAAGTTGCTGCCGTCCTCGAGGAAGGCCTGGAACGGCGAGTTGGTGAACTTGTTGTAGAACGCGGTCAGGTACAGGTCGTAGCTCTGGCTGCCGGACTTGAAGCCCAGTTCGTACTGGTCGATCTCCTGCACCTTGGTGTTGCCGTCGCGCAGGTTGTCGAAGGCCGGCAGCTTGTAACCGGAGTTGGCGCGGGCGAACACACTGGCGTTGTCGGTCAGCTTGTAATTCGCGCCCAGGGTCCAAGAGAAATGCTTGTCGTCCTGGTCGATCCGGCGCGAGGTCGGCAGCGAGACCGAGGTGGCGTTGTCGTACAGCGTGTTCGGATTGCCGTCCAGGTCGACCGTGGCGGTGTCGTGCACGGTGCCGTCGACCTGCTGCCACTCGTAGCGGATGCCGCCGTCCAGGCGCAGGCGCTCGTTGACCTGCCATTCGTCGGCGAGGAACACCGCGGTGTTCTGGCCGTCGTAGTCGCCGCGCAGCGAGAAGAACGAGGTGCCGGTGAAGCCGTCGCGGGTGACCTGGCGGCCGTCGGCGAGGGTCACGTCGATGCGCCGGGCGTTGTTGTGCGCGGTCAGCAGCATGTTGTTGCCCAGGTACCAGGTGTCCTTGGACGAGTACTTGGCGAAGTACACGCCGGCGGTCAGGGTGTTGCCTTCGAACAGGTCCTTGCTGAAGCGCAGGTCGTTGGTGAACGACTCGATCTCCTTGTCGACCACCCAGAAGCCGGCGGTCAGCACCTGCTGGTTGGGATCGACCGCGCCGCCGCCGTTGACGTAGGTCGCGCTGCCGGCGCTGCCGTAGCCGGCGATGAACGACGACAGCGTCTGCGGGCTGGCGCCGGTGAACAGGCCGTTGGTCGGCGCCGAGCCGGTGACGAAGTTGACCCGGTCGCTGATGGTCCAGTCGCCGGCGTAGAAGTCCATCGACGCGCCGAACACGTCGAGGTTGATGCCGCGGCCGTCGGCGAGGTCGCGGCTGATGCTGGTGCCCGGGCCGGTGGGGATGGTGACGTGGCGGATATCGTTGCCGAGCAGGGTGCCGGTCTGCGCGTCCAGGCCCGGGAAGCTCGACAGGCTGGAGCCGTTGTTGCGCGAGAGCAGCGGGATCGGAGTGAAGAACGCGTTCTTGTCGTCGGTGTGGCGGGCGTAGACGGTGATCTCGCCGCTGTCCCAGCTGTGGGTCAGGGTGGCGCTGAGCTGGCCGCCCTTGTCGGCCGGGAACTGGGTGTCGCGCACGCCGTCGGTGGTGCGGTAGAAGCCGCCGACGCTGTAGTACCAACCGTCGGCGAGCTTGCCGCTGTTGAACAGGTCGACCCGGCGGAAGCCGTCGCTGCCCAGGCCCAGGCGCACGCTGCCGGCCGGCTCTTCGCCGCCCTTCTTCTGGATGAAGTTGACCGTGGCGCCGGGCTGGCCGTTGGAGAAGATCGGGCTGGGGCCGCCGCGCAGCACTTCCATGCGCTCGATGGTGTCGTCCATGCGGAACAGCGTGGAGTTCTCCAGGAACGACAGGGTCGGCGGCGGGAACAACGGCGCGCCGTCCATCTGCACGGTCACGAACGGCGCGTCGCCTTCCGAGGGCATGCCGCGCACGAAGATGTTGGCGCCGGTGCTGCCGCCGGCCGACTCGGCCCACACGCCGGGCACGACCTTGAGCGCGTCGGCGGTGCTCAGCGGCACGGCCTCCTGCAATTGCTCGGCCGAGGCGGTGGTGATCGAGAAGCTGGCGTCGCGCTTGCGCACGCCCTTGAAGCGCGCGGTGCCGCTGACCACGACCGCGTCGAGCGTGGTGGCCGAAGCGTCGGTGGCCTGGGCGGCCGCTGCGGGCTGCGCGTCCTGGGCCAGCGCATGGCCCGGCGCGAGGATCGCGGCGATCGCGGCCGACAGCGCATAGCGGATCAGCCGGGTCTGCTGGTTGGCACGGTGTTGCATGTCGTTCTCCCCACCCATTCGATATGGATTGTTGGTTTTGAGTGACCCCGCCGCGGCGATGCGTGCCGTCGCGGTCAGGGCGAAACGAAAGCGTCTACGTCGAACGCTGCGATGTCGGCCAGGCAGACGTCGGCCTGGGCGAGCGCGCGCGCGTCGCCGATGCCGACCGCGGCCATGCCGGCGGACTTGATCGCGGCCACGCCGGCGGCGGCGTCTTCGATGCCGATGCACTGCGCCGGCGCCACGCCGAGCGCGGCGGCGACGTCGAGGAAGATGTCCGGCGCCGGCTTGGCGCGGGCGATCCGCGCGGCGTCGGCGATGTAGTCGAAACGATCGGCGATGCCGAGCCGGTCGAGCAGGGCGGCGGCGTTGCGGCTGGCCGAGGCCAGGCCGAGCTTGAGCCCGCGCGCGCGCGCGCGTTCGAGCACCCGCGCCACGCCGGGGAACAGGTCCTGCGGCGTGACCTCGGCGATGGCTTCGACGTAATAGCCGTTCTTGCGTTCGGCCAGCGCCTGCTTCTGTTCGGCGTCGAGGCTGCGGCCGGCATGGCGCAGGATGATCTCCAGCGAGCTCATCCGGTCCACGCCCTTGAGCTGTTCGTTGACGTGCTCATCGAACGGCAGGCCTTCTTCGTCGGCCATGCGCTTCCAGGCGCGGTAATGGGTCTGCGCGGTGTCGGTGAGCACGCCGTCGAGATCGAAGATCAGCGCCTGCGTCGGGCGCGGGAAGCGCTCGCGCGCATCGACCTCGGCCGCCGCCAGCGGCCGCCGATGCGGCGCGTCCGCGCCGAGTTCGAGGCGCTGGCCGGCATGCACGATGGCCAGCGGCGCGCCGTCGAGCAGCGCGTATTCGACGCCGTCGCGGCGCACCTGCACGCGCAGGCGCCGGCCCTGCCAGCGCAGGCCGAAGGCGTAACCGTCCCAGCGCTGCGGCAGGGTCGGGGCGAAGTGCAGCGCGCCGTCGACCGCGCGCAGGCCGGCGAAACCCGTGGCCAGGCCCAGCCACGTTCCGGCCAGCGCCGCCATGTGCACGCCGTGATCGGTGTTGCCGTGCAGGTCGTCCAGGTCCACGCGCAGGTTGTCGTGGAAGAACGCCTCGGCCTGCGCCGCGTGGCCGACTTCGCTGGCGAGGATGCCGAACACCGACGCCGACAGGGTCGAGTCGTGGGTGGTCACCGCCGCGTAATAGTCGTAGCTGCGGCGCTTGACCTCGACCGGGATGCCGTCGCCGGCCAGCACCAGGCCCATCACCACGTCGGCCTGCTTGCAGACCTGGTAGCGATACAGCGTCAACGGGTGGTAATCGAGCAGCAGCGGCCGGTGTTCGCCCGCGCGCGCCGGGAACGGCCAGCGCGGCTTGTCGAGGAAGGTGTCGTCCTGGGCGTAGATGCCCAGGGCCTCGTCGTAGCGCAGGAACATCGATTCGGCGGCGCGGCGCCACAGGCCGACTTCGTGCGCGTCCAGTTGCAGCCTTTGCGCCAGTTCGCGCAGGCGCTGCGGACGCTCGCGTTCGAGTTGTTCCCACGCCGCCGCCGCGCGCAGCAGATGCCGCTGCGCCATGCGGTTGGTATAGAAGTTGTTGTCGACCAGCGCGGTGTACTCGTCCGGCCCGGTCACGTCGTGGATGCAGAACGCGCCGCCGCGGCGCGGGTTGAAGTGGCCGACCTGCGGCCAGATGCGCGCGGTCTCGAACAGCATCTCGGCGCCGAAGTCGGCGAGGAAGTCGAGGTCGCCGCTGGCGTCGAGGTACAGGCCGATGCCGTAGGCCACCGCGGCGTTGATGTGGTACGCGGCCGAGCCGGACGGGTAGTGCGCCGAGCACTCGCCGCCGGTGATGGTGCGCCACGGGAACAGCGCGCCGCGCGGGTGGTTCATCTCGCGCGCGTGCTTGCGCGCCGGGTCCAGGGCGAGGAAGCGCGCGTGCAGCATGGCCCGCGCCACTTCCGGCGCGGTGTAGGCCATCACCGGCAGCATGAAGGCCTCGGTGTCCCAGAAATAATGGCCTTCGTAGCCCTCGCCGGTGAGGCCCTTGGCGGCGGTGCCGTCGATGCCGTTGCGGCCGGCCGATTGCAGCAGGTGGAACAGGTTGAAGCGCAGCGCCTGTTCGGAGCCGGCGTCGCCTTCGATCGACAGGTCGGCGCCGTCCCAGAACCGCGTCAGCGCCTGGGCCTGGCGCGCGGCGATGGCGTCGAAGCCGTCGGCCTGCGCCTGTTGCAGCGCCAGCGCGGCGCTGGCGGGCAGGTCGGTGGCGTGCGGGTTGCGGTCGGTGACGTAGGCGACGAATTTTTCCAGGGTCGCCGATTGACCCGGCTGTAGCTGCACGCAGTAGCGTTGGGCCACGCGTTCCTCGCCGAGTTCGGCGCCGGCGAACGCCAGCCCGTCGCTGCGGTGGGCCTGTTCGCAGACCGCGCGCACGCCGCTGCGGCGGGTCGCCTGGACCACGTGCGCGCCGCGCTCGTCGGCCTGGCGCGCGAGCAGTTGCAGGCCTTCGGCCGAGGCCACGCCGATGCGCGGGTCGTCGCCTTGTTCGGCGGCTTCGTGGCCGCATTCGATCGCCGAGGCGAGGGTCAGTTCGCCGCGGTAGTCCAGCGAGGCGACGCGGTAGCGGATCGCCAGCAGGTCGACGCCGGCGACGCCGCTGTCGAACGGCACCACGCGTTCGGCATGGACTTCGATGCGCGCGCCGGCGGCGGTGCGCAGCACGCTGCGGCGCGCAAGGCGGCCGCGGCGCAGGTCGAGTTCGCGTTCGAAGTCGTCGCCCGGCGCCGGCAGCAGGCGCTCGTCGCCGGCGAACACGGCGATGCGCTGGCCGTCGGCGACCGGCAGGCGGGTGTCGGTATGGCGCGGGAAACCGGTGAAACGTTCGTGGTAGTGGATCGGGTGCTGCTCGTAGACCGCGGCCAGGAAACTGCCGTCGCTGCCGCCGTCGGCCTCTTCCAGCCCGCCGCGCACGCCGAGCGAACCGTTGGCCAGCGCGAACAGGGTTTCGTCGCGGCGCGCGCGCGCCGGATCGAGACCGACCCGGCGCAGGCGCCAGGGGTCCGGATCGGCGGAAGAGGAAGGGGCAGCGGAAGCGGGGTTCTGAGCGGTCACGCGACAAGGCCTGCAAGCGGGGCCGCAGGGCGCTGCGGCTTCGATGGAAGCGGACCGTAGTGATTGATTGTTATCGATGTCAAGTTACCGATAACAATGACTGGACGTACGCCACATCCGCGATCGGTGCCCGGTCCCGGAACGGGCTGGCTAACCATGCCGAATCAGGCACTTGGCCGATTGCGGCGGTGCACAACGCGTCCTCACGCGTCGGCCGCGCGCCGCTGCAACGCAACAAGAACTGCGCAAGCCCTGTAGGAGCGGCGCGAGCCGCGACCGCGCCAATGCACCTGCGGCGAAACCCTCCGCGCCCGCGCCACGGGGCCGGCTTGGATTCGACGCGACCGGCCGCCGCACGGTCGCGGCTCGCGCCGCTCCTACAGGGCAAGCCCGTTGTTTTGTAGGAGCGGCGCAAGCCGCGACCGCGTCAATGCACCTGCGGCGAAACCCTCCGCGCCCGCGCTACGGGCAGGCCTGGATTCGACGCGACCGGCCGCTGCACGGTCGCGGCTTGCGCCGCTCCTACAGGGCAAGCCCGCTGCTTTTGCGGGGGCGGGCTGCCCGCGCTCAGGTCACCCGCGCGACCAGATGCGTCGGCAGGATCTCCGATGCCGCCGGCTCGCCTTCGATCAAGGCCAGCACCTTGCGCGCCAGCAGCACGCCGGCGTCGACGAAGTTCTGGTGGATCGAGGTCAGCGGCGGCAGGTAGGTCGCGCCCAGCGGGGTGTCGTCGTAGCCGATCACCGAGACGTCCTCGGGCACGCGCCGGCCGCGTTCGATCAGGGCGCGGATCGCGCCGATCGCGAGCAGGTCGCTGGCGGCGAACAGGGCGTCGAACTGCGGGTGTTGGTCGAGCAGCGCGTGCACCGCCTGGGCGCCGGCGCTGACGGTGAAGTTGGCCACGGTCGGGGTCAGCGGTTCGATGCCGTGGCCGCGCAGGGCCTCACGGAAGCCGAGCAGGCGTTCGGCGAATTCGCCGTGGGCGTCGTCGCCGAGGAACACCGGCCGGCGCCGGCCCAGGGCCAGGAAGCGTTCGGCGGCGAGCTTGCCGCCGCGCTGGTTGTCGCTGCCGACCACCACCTGCGACTCGTGCCGGCTGACCGCGCCCCACACCACCATCGGCCGGCCCCAGCGGCGGACTTCGTGCATGGCGTCCTCGTGCGCGCCCTGGCCGAGCAGGATCACCCCGTCGGCGGCCTGCACGCTGGGCAGCGCGCCGCCCTGCAGCGAGGTCAGCAGCACGCTGTAGCCGGCCGAGGTCAGCTCCTGGCTGATGCCGCCGAGCAGGTCCAGCGGGTACGGCCCGGACATCTGCCGCTCCACCGTCGGCTTCATCTCCACCACCACCGCCACGGTCATGCTGCGGCGCAGGCGCAGGTTGCGCGCGCTGATATTGAACTGGTAGCCCTGGCGCTCGGCCAGTTCCTTGATCCGCTGGCGGGTCTCGGGGTTGACCAGCGGGCTGTCGCGCAGCGCGCGCGAGACGGTGATCGCCGAGACCCCGGCCAGCTCGGCCAGGTCGGCCATGGTCAGGTGTTCGCCGGCCTTGCGGGTCGGGTTGGCAGCGCGCGGTCGGCTCATGGGCGGGTAGGCGGCGGTCCTGGCGGAATCGCGTGGAAGGCGGGCCGCCCCTATTTACCACGCCGCGCGCAAGGCCTGCGCGCAGGCCTCGCGCGCGGCGCCGTGCGCCCGCAGTTACCGCGCGCCGGCTTGCGCGGCCTGCGCGGGCTCGCGGCGGTAATAGGCGCGGGCATCGCCGGCGATCACGCTCAGCGCCTGGACCGCGCCGTGCGCGTCGCGGTGGAACTCCAGTTCCGCGCCGCCGGCCGCGCCGGCGCCGAGGAAGCGGGTCGGCCCCAGCGCCGGCAGCGTGGCGTCGGCCTCGTCGGGCAGGCGCAGCACCAGCGCGCCGGCGGCGACGTCGACGCTCAGTGTGTCGTAGTCGAACCAGTCGGCGAGGGCGCCGCGCACGTCCATCGGCACCGCCGGGTCGAGCCGGTAGCGGCCGGCGTAGTCGGCCTGGCCCGGCGCGGCGGGGTCCATGGCGACGGTGCGGATCGCAGGTTTGACCCCGTCGCCGAGCGCGTCGGAGATCGCGTTGCGGATCTCGCCGCGCAGCGCGCCGCCGTTGGCGCCGTTGGTGAGGATGACGAAGCCGAAGCCGGTCTGCGGATAGCCCTCGATGCCGGCCCGGTAGCTGTCGTTGCTGCCGTTGTGGAAGAACCGCCGGGCGGGGCCTGCGCCGGCCAGTTCCGGCCCGAGCCCGCGCCCGCCGGGCGAGACCGCGGCGGTCATGTCGGCGAACACCGCGGGCGGCAGCAGGCCGTCGCCGCGGCGGCTGCGCAGCAGCGCGGCGACGAAGCCGCCGAGGTCGCGCGCGCTGGTCCACAGGCCCGAGGCGCCCTGTTCGGGAAAGGCCTGCCAGCCGCGCGGCAGCGCGGTGAGCGCGCCATTGCGGTCGTGGGCCTGGGCGATGTTGCCGCGGCTGGCCGGCAACGGGTTGGCGAAGGTGCTGCGGCGCATGCCCGCCGGTTCGAACACCTGGGCGCGGGCGATGGCCTCCAGCGGCTGCCCGGCGACGTCTTCGAGAATCTGTTGCTCGACCATGACCCCTCCGCCGGAGTAGTCCATGCGCGTGCCCGGCGGGTACTGCAGGCGGATCGGCGGGTTCTTGGCCGGCGCCGCGCCGTCGAGGGTCTGCCGCAGCGTCGGCAGGGCCTCGCCGGGCAGGTAGTCCTCGAAGCCGTGCACGTTGAGGCCGGAGGTGTGCGACAGCAGCATGCGCAGGGTCACGCGCGGGTCGGCGATCGCGGGCGCGGGCGGGATGCGCCAGGACGTGAGGTAGGCGCCGACGTCGCGGTCCAACTCGAGCCGGCCTTGCGCGACCAGGCGCAGCGTGGTCGCCGCGGTGATCATCTTGCTGACCGAGCCGACCGAGAACAGCGTGTCCGCGTCGACCGCCTCGGCGCCGCCGGCGGCGCGCACGCCGTAGCCGACCGCGTAGACCGGCTGGCCGTCCTGGACCAGGGCGATGGCGACGCCGGGAACCTTGTGGTGGGCCATGCGCTGTTGCAGCGTCCAGTGCGGCACGGTCTCGCCGGCGGCGACCACGCTGGGGCGCAGGCCGCGTTCGATCGCCGCGGCGAGGGCGGCGAGATCGCGCGTGGCCGCTGCAGGCGCGGACGGCGGCGCAGCGGGCGCCTGCGCGGCGGCGCCGGTGGACAGGCACAGCGCGAAAACGCAGGCGAGCAGGCTGGATTTCATCGGATCGTCCTTGTGAATGGCGGGCGCGGCGGAAAGGCGGTCGAGGCGGAACGGGTGAAACGCGGGCGCAAGCAGCCCCGGCGGCGGGCCGCAGCGGCCCGCGCTGGCGATGGCGCGATGGGGGAAGGCAGGCGTGGCGGGCGGCGCTCAGGGCCGGCCGGCGACGGCTCCGTGTTCGATCAGATAGGCGCGCACCTGCGGGTCGGTGGCCTGGTTCAGCGGCGAACGCCAGCGCCCCAGCCAGCCGTCGGCGACCACGCCGAGGTTGACGTTGGCGCCTTGCGCGACCAAGTACTGCACGGTCGCCAGGTGGCCCTCGCGGGCGGCGTTGATCAGCGGGGTCTCGTCGTAGGTCACCACCCGGTCGACGTCGGCGCCGGCCTGGACCAGCCGCGCGACGATGGGTTGCGCGCCGATCTCGGCCGCCACGATCAGCGGATTGCCCTCGCCGAGCGCGGCCCGGTCCGGGTCGGCGCCGAGCGCGAGCAGCGCGTCGACGGTGGCGAGATTGCGTGCGCGCACCGCTTCGATCAGCGCGGTGCCGTCGCCGATCACCCGCGCGTCGATGTCGGCGCCGGCGCGCACCAGCCGCCGCACCTCGACGCTGTCGCCGCGGCGCGCGGCGGCGAGCAGGGCGACGACCTCGGCGCGCGGTTCGGCGGTGGGGGCGGGCAGCGGCAGGCGCGGGACGCCGGCGACGCACAGCCCGGCGAACGCGGCCAGCGCCGCCACGCAGGCGCTCGCGGCGATGCGCCGGCCGCGCGGCGCGCCGGCGGGGAACGCGGCGAGCAGGCCGTCGATGCGCTGGGCCAGGTGGCTGCGCCGTTGCAGCATCGCCACCGCCAGCGGCTCGGGGCGCTCGCCCAGTTCCAGCATGACCTCGGCGCTGTCGATCAGCGAACCGGCGAAGTACACGCCCGAGCCGCACGAGGCGGCGCGCGCGTCGCAGGCCATTTCGCGGGCCAGGTCCAGGCGCGATTGCAGCGCGGCCAGGAACGGGTTCCACCAGAACGCCGCGCGCGCCAGTTGCACCGCCGTCGCCGACCACAGGTCGCCGCGGCGGATGTGGGCGAATTCGTGGCGCAGGATGTCGCGCAGGGCGGCGTCGTCGAGACGCTCGCTCAACGGCCGCGGCAGCAGCACGGTGGGGTGCAGCAGGCCGATCACCATCGGGCCGTCGACCGCGGTGGTGGCGATGCGCGTGCGCGGCGGCAGTTCGCGCGCCAGCAGCGCTTCCAGCGCCGGCGCCGGGCGCGCGCCGCGGCGCAGCCGGCGCGCGTGGCGCGCGCCTTCGACCAGGCGCATCAGCTGCCACAGCGCGCCCAGCGCCCAGGCCAGCGCCAGCACGCCGGGCAGCGAACGCGGGATTTCCAGGTACAGCATGTCGCTGCGCTGGCCCGCGTTGTAGATCGCCTCGTTGGGCGCCGGGCCTTCTTCGGGATGCGGCGAGAAACCGTGGGCGGGCGCGCCGAACACCGGCGAGGGCGCGCCCGGCAGCAGGCTCGCCAACGGCGCCAGCGTCGCCAGCGCGAACAGCGCCAGCAGCAGCCACGAGCGCGATTCCGCGTCGAGCGCGCGCAGCCGGGCGAAGCCGACGGCCAGCGCCAGCAACGCCGCCGCCTGCAGCAAGTGCAGGCCGATCAATGCCGGCACGGCGCGGATCAACGATTCGGACAGGGTTTCCATCAGCCGTTCCCCCGCGGCTTGGCCGCCTCGACCTTGGCGCGCAGCGCCTTGAGCTCGTCGCGGCCGACCTCGTCCTGATCGAGCAAATGCTGCGCCAGCAGGTTCGGCGAGCCCTCGAAGAAGCGCAGCAGCAGTTGGTCCAGGGCCTGCCGGCGCGCCTGCTCGCGGCTGATCGCGGCGCGGTAGACGAACGCGCGGCCTTCCTGGCGATGGGTCACGAAGCCTTTCTTGGCCAGCACGTTGAACATCGTCAGCACGGTCGTGTAGGCCACCGGTTTGTGCTGCGAGAGTTCGTCGGCGACCTCGCGGACCGAGGCTTCGCCGCGCTCCCACAGCACTTCCAGGATCGCCTGTTCGGACGGGGTGGGGGTGGGAGAAGCGGGACGGGCCATGGCGATCTACCGGTGGGCGGGGCGGCGTGTCCGAACCACAACGGGTTCGTTAGTAGACGTATCGGAGCATGCCGCTTCCGCGGCTGTCAACTATCGAATTAGTAGCCGCGCCGCGGCCGCCGCCGCGGGCTGAACGCGAAGCGCCGCCGCGGCGCCGGCCGGACGTCGACGGCGGGCTCGGCCCCGGCCCGCTATACTCCCAGGCAGGCGTGGCCAAGCACCGCGCCGGGCCCAGCAGATTCAATCGCTTGGCCGCACTGCCTAACCTAATTTCCACGGCTGCGTCCGCCGTCCAGAGGCCCCAACGCCGCATGCGTCTGTCCACGATCAAGCTGTCCGGTTTCAAGTCCTTCGTCGACCCGACCACGCTGCACCTGCCCACCAACATGACCGGCGTCGTCGGTCCCAACGGCTGCGGCAAGTCGAACATCATCGACGCGGTGCGCTGGGTGATGGGCGAGAGTTCGGCCAGCCGGCTGCGCGGCGATTCGCTGACCGACGTGATCTTCGCCGGCTCCTCGGCGCGCAAGCCGGTGTCGCAGGCGATGGTCGAGCTGGTGTTCGACAACTCCGACCACACCATCACCGGCGAGTACGGCGCGTTCAACGAGATCTCGGTCAAGCGCACGGTCAGCCGCGACAGCGTCAACCAGTACTACCTCAACGGCGCCAAGTGCCGCCGCCGCGACATCACCGACCTGTTCCTCGGCACCGGCCTGGGCCCGCGCAGCTACTCGATCATCGAGCAGGGCATGATTTCGCAGATCATCGAGGCCAAGCCCGAGGAATTGCGCGTCTACCTGGAAGAAGCCGCCGGCATTTCCAAGTACAAGGAACGGCGCAAGGAAACCGAGACCCGCATCCGCCACACCCGCGAGAACCTCGACCGCCTGAGCGACCTGCGCGAGGAAGTCGGCAAGCAGCTCGATCACCTGCGCCGGCAGGCGCGCCAGGCCGAGCAATACCAGGCGATCCAGGCCGAGCGCAAGGTCAAGGACGTGGAGTGGAAGGCGCTGGAGTACCGCGCCCTCGACCAGAAATTGCAGGCCCAGCGCGAGAAGCTGTCGTCGCAGGAAACCCGCCTGCAGCAGCTCATCGCCGAACAGCGCGAAGCCGAGCGCGAGCTGGAGACCGGGCGCGTGCGCCGCGAGGAAGCCGCCGAGGCGCTGAACAAGGCGCAGGGCGCCAGCTACGAGGTCGGCGGCGCGCTGGCCCGGATCGAACAGCAGATCCAGCACCAGCGCGACCTGTCCGGCCGCCTGCGCAAGGCGCGCGAGGAAGCGCTGGCGCAGTTGGAGGAGATCGGCGAGCACATCGGCAGCGACCAGTCGCGCCTGGACGTGCTGATGGCCGCGGTCGCCGACGCCGAACCGCGCCTGGAGGCGCTGCGCGAAGACGACGAAGCCCGCCAGGACGCGCTGCGCGAGGCCGAGGCCAAGCTGCAGGACTGGCAGCAGCGCTGGGACGGCCACAGCCGCGAGCAGTCCGAAGCCGCGCGCGCGGCCGAGGTCGAGCGCACCCGCATCGAAGGCCTGGACCGGCAGACGCTGGACGCCGACCGCCGCCGCGAAGCGCTGGTCGGCGAACGCTCCGGCCTGGACGTCGCCGCCCTGGCCGCGGCGTTCGAACAACTGCAAAGCCAGCACGACCTGCAGAAGGAAGCGCTGGACAGCCTCACCGAAGAACTGGAAAACCGTAAGACCTCGCTCGCCGACCTGCAGGAACAGCAGCGTTCGACCCAGAACCAGTTGGCCGAGGTGCGCAAGCAGGCGCAGACCTCGCGCGGCCGGCTGTCGTCGCTGGAAACCCTGCAGCACGCCGCGCTGGGCCAGGAGCAGGGCGCGGCGCTGACCTGGCTCAAGGCGCGCGGGCTGGATTCGGCCCAGCGCGTGGGCGAGGCGCTGAGCGTGGAGGCGGGCTGGGAGAACGCGGTGGAAAGCGCGCTCGGCCAGCTCATCGAGGGCGTGCTGGTGGAGGCGCCCGAAGCGCTGGTCGACGCCATCGGCGAACTCGGCGAGGGCCGCCTGACGCTGGTCTCGCCCGAACGCGACGACGCGACCTATCCGCCGACCTCGCTGGCCTCGAAGGTGCAAGGCCCGGCCGCGATCCGGCGCCTGCTCGCGCGCCTGCACGGCGCCGACGACCTTGCCGCCGCGCGCGCGCTGGTCGCGCAGATCGGCCGCGAGGACACCGTCATCACCCGCAACGGCGAGCGCCTGGGCGCCGGCTGGCTGCGGGTGCTGCGCTCCGGCGCGGCCAAGCAGGGCGCCTTGCTGCGCGAGCGCGAGATCCAGACCCTGCGCGCGGAAATCGAAGAATTGCAGGAGCGCGAGCGCGAGCTCGAGCAGGCCCAGATCCAGCTGCGCGACCGCGCCCTGGCCGCCGAGCAGCACCGCGAGGACGCGCAGCGCTCGCTGTACATGGCCCACCGCAGCGTGTCCGAACTGGCTGGCCAACTGCAGAGCCACCAGGGCCGCCTGGACCAGGCGCGCAACCGCATCGACAAGATCGACGCCGACCTGGAACAACTGCTGATCGCGCTCGACGCCGGCAACGAACAGGCGCGCGAGGCGCGCCTGCGCCAGGAAACCGCGGTCGAGCGCATGGGCGAACTGGAAGACCAGCGCCAGCGCCTGGAAGCCGAACGCAGCCGCCTGTTCCAGGCGCGCGATTCGGCTCGCAACATGGCGCGCGAATCGCGCGACGCCTCCCACGCCCTGGTGCTGAGCCTGGAAACCCAGCGCGCGCAGATCGCCGGGCTGGCCCAGACCCTGCAGCGCATGGGCGGCCAGCGCGGCCAGCTCGACACCCGTCTGAGCGAGCTCACCGCCCAGCTCAGCGACGGCGACCAGCCGGTGCAGGACCTGGAACAGCAGCGCCAGGTCGCGCTGGAGCAGCGGGTGATCGCCGAGCAGGACCTGACCGGCGCGCGCATCGCCCTGGACGGGATCGACAACGACCTGCGCAAGTTCGAGCAGACCCGCCAGCAGCGCGACGAACAGGCGCTGCAGCAGCGCGAAGCCATCGGCCAGCGCCGGCTGGAACAGCAGGCGCTGGTGCTCAAGGCCGAAACCCTGACCGAGGCCATCGCCGAAGCCGGCGCGGTGCTGCAGGACGTGGTCAACACCCTCGACGAGGACGCCGACCCGCAGACCTGGGAACGCGCCGTCGCCGACCTCGACAACAAGCTGCGCCGGCTCGAGCCGGTCAACCTGGCGGCGATCGCCGAACACGCCGAGGCCGCGCAGCGCAAGGATTATCTCGACGCGCAGAACACCGACCTGACCACCGCGCTGGAAACCCTGGAAGAGGCGATCCGCAAGATCGACCGCGAGACCCGCGGCCGCTTCAAGGACACCTTCGACCGGGTCAATTCCGGCGTGCAGGAGCTGTATCCGCGCCTGTTCGGCGGCGGCCACGCCTACCTGGAACTCACCGGCGAGGACCTGCTCGACACCGGCGTGGCGATCATGGCGCGCCCGCCCGGCAAGCGCGTGTCGAACATCTCGCTGCTGTCCGGCGGCGAGAAGGCGATGACCGCGGTGGCGCTGGTGTTCGCGATCTTCCGCTTGAACCCGGCGCCGTTTTGCCTGCTCGACGAGGTCGACGCGCCGCTCGACGAAGCCAACGTCGGCCGCTTCACCGCGATGGTCAGCGAGATGAGCGAGCAGGTACAGTTCCTGTTCGTCAGCCACAACAAGGCGACGATGGAAGCCGCGCAGCAGCTGTCGGGCGTGACCATGCGCGAGCCGGGCGTGAGCCGGCTGGTGTCGGTCGACCTGGCCGAGGCGACGCGCCTGGCCGGCGCGGCCTAGTTGGCGTGGCTGCGCCCGCCGGGAATCGGCAGCGGAGAATCGGGGATCGTTCGAGCGATTCCGCCGCTTTCGATGTCTGGTTCCCAACTGATCTGGGCGACGCGCTTTAACGATTTTCTATCTCGCGATTTCCGTTTCCACTACAAGATCAACGAAGTCGGAACGGGTAGGGCATCGAGTGGCAGCGTCGCGCTGCGGCGATTCCCGATTCCCCATACCCGATTCCCAGCACCAAAAGGAGCAACCGAATGTCCGACGTGACCCTGATGAGGATCGGCATCCTGATCGCCGGCCTGATCCTGATCGTCGCGATCGTGTTCTTCGGCCGACCGCGCAAGAGCGGCCAGGGCAAGCGCGTCGCCCGCGAGGACGCCGCCCGCGGCGGCGAGCGCAAGCCCGCCGCGGCGCGCCAGGAGCCGAGCCTGGGCGAGCAGATCGAACACGAACTGGGCGAGGGCGGCCAGCCGCTCGGCGAGGCCACCACCCAGGCCGAACTGGAGCTGTTCGACCGCACCCTGGAAGGCGGCGCCAATGCCGCGGCCAGCGAGCTGGGCCGCCGCGTCAGCGACGAGTTCGACAAGATCGTGACCCTGTACCTGGCCGCGCGCGCCGGCCAGAAGCTGCACGGCCCGGACATCGTGGTCGCGGCCGAGAAAGCCGGCCTGGTCTACGGCCACATGGGCGTCTACCACCGACTGGTCGAAGGCCATCCCGAGCGCGGCCCGGTGTTCAGCGTGGCCAACATCATGAAGCCCGGCAGCTTCGATATGGCCCAGATCCAGGCGCTGGAGACCCCGGCGATCGCCTTCTTCCTGACCCTGCCGGCGCCGGTGCCGGCGCTCGACGCCTGGGAAACCATGCTGCCGACCGCCCAGCGCATGGCCGAACTGCTCGACGCGGTGGTCCTGGACGAACAGCGCAACGCCCTGGGCCGCCAGCGCATCGCCCACCTGCGCGACGAACTGCGCGCCTACGACCGCCAGCGCGAAGCGCCGCCGCTGAGCAAGCCGACGCGCTGGTAAGCCCCGACGCCCCGCCTGAGCGGGGCGTCGGCGTTTCGGGCGCCGCAGGCCCCTGTAGGAGCGGCGCGAGCCGCGACCGCGCCAATGCAACTGCGCCGAATCGTCGCCATCCTCGTCATGGTCGAGCATCGGACTTCGGGTGCGCGCCGTAATCGCATTGGCGCGGTCGCGGCTTGCGCCGCTCCTACAGGAAGCCGTCGCGCCACGTCGCACGCCGGGCGACGCCGACCATGCACAATTGTGCGATTCCCGTTCAAAATGCCGCCATCGCCGCGCCAGGACGCCGACCCGTGACCCCGAACAACACCGCGGACCAAGCCGCGCAGCGCGCCGCCGAACTGCGCGCCCAGCTCGAAGACGCCAACTACCGCTACTACGTCCTCGACGACCCGACCCTGGCCGACGCCGACTACGACCGCCTGCTGCGCGAACTCGAAGCGCTGGAAGCCGCGTACCCGCAGCTGGCTTCGGCCGATTCGCCGACCCAGCGCGTGGGCAGCGCGCCCTCGGGCCAGTTCGCGCAGGTGCGCCACGCGGTGCCGATGCTCTCGCTGGGCAACGCCTTCGCCGATGAGGAAGTCGCCGACTTCGTGCGCCGGATCGAAGAGCGCCTGGACCGCGAAGCGCCGGAGTTCTCGGTCGAGCCCAAGCTCGACGGCCTGGCGATCAGCCTGCGCTACGAGAACGGCGCCTTCGTCCAGGGCGCGACCCGCGGCGACGGCGCCACCGGCGAGGACGTCACCGCCAACCTGCGCACGGTCAAGGCCATTCCGATGAAGCTGCGCGGCAGCGACTGGCCGGCGCTGCTGGAAGTGCGCGGCGAGGTGTACATGCCGCTGGCCGCGTTCAAGACCTACAACGACAAGGCCATCGCCGAGGGCGGCAAGGTCCTGGCCAATCCGCGCAACGGCGCGGCCGGCTCGCTGCGCCAGCTCGACCCGCGCATCACCGCGCAGCGGCCGCTGGCGTTCTACGCCTACGCGGTCGGCGTGGTCGCCGACGGCTATGCGCTGCCGGCCAGCCATTCGGCCACGCTGAAGCGGCTGCGCGAGTGGGGCTTCCCGGTCAGCGGCGAAAGCGGCGTGGTCGCCGGCACCCAGGGCCTGCTCGGCTACTACCGGCAGATGGGCGCCAAGCGCGACTCGCTGCCGTTCGACATCGACGGCGTGGTCTACAAGCTCGACGACTACGCCGGCCAGCGCGAGATGGGCTTCGTCTCGCGCGCGCCGCGCTGGGCGATCGCGCACAAGTTCCCGGCCCAGGAGCAGTCCACGCTGCTGGAAGGCATCGACATCCAGATCGGCCGCACCGGCGCGGCCACGCCGGTGGCGCGGCTCAAGCCGGTGCAGGTGGCCGGCGTGGTGGTCACCAACGCGACCTTGCACAACGCCGACCAGATCGCGCGCCTGGACGTGCGCATCGGCGATACGGTGATCGTGCGCCGCGCCGGCGACGTGATTCCCGAAGTGGTGCGGGTGGTGCCCGAGTACCGCGCGCCCGACGCGCCGCAATGGCGCATGCCCGAACACTGCCCGGTGTGCGGTTCGGAAATCCTGCGCGAAGAGGACGGCGTGGTGTGGCGCTGCTCCGGCGGCCTGACCTGCGCCGCGCAGCGCAAGCAGGCGGTCGGCCACTTCGCCTCGCGCCGGGCGATGGACATCGAAGGCCTGGGCGATCGCTACATCGAGGACCTGTCGGACCTGGGCTACGTGCAGTCGGTCGCCGACCTGTACAAGCTCGAACTCGAAAACCTGCTGGAAATGAAGCGCCGCGCCGACGAGCGCGACGGTACCACGCCGGAAACGGTGAAGGCCGGCAAGGTCGCGACCAAGTGGGCCGAGAACCTGATCGAGGCCATCGACCGCAGCCGCAACGCCACGCTGGAGCGCTTCTTGTTCGCGCTCGGCATCCAGCACGTCGGCGAAAGTACGGCCAAGGCGTTGGCCGCGTGGCTGGGCGACCTGGAACTGATCCGGCGCCTGCCGTGGCCGGTGTTCAAGCGCCTGCCAGATGTCGGCGGCGAAGTCGCGCGCGCGCTCGGCCACTTCTTCGACCAGCCGGGCAACCAGCAGGTGATCGACGACCTGCTCGCGCGCGGCGTGCGCGTGGGCGAGGCGCGGGCGCCGTCGGCCAGGCTGCGCGACGGCCTCGACCTGGCCACGCTGCTGGTCGACATGGAGATTCCCAAGGTCACCCGGATCCGCGCCGACCAGCTCGCCGCCGCGTTCGGCGACGCGCAGAAACTGCTCGACGCGCCGGAGCACGCCTACGTGACCGCGGGCCTGCCGGCGGAAAGCGCGCAGGCGCTGGCGTCGTGGCTGGGCGTGGACGAGAACGCGCAGTTGTTGATCCGGGTGGGCGAGGCGCTGGCGCGGCTGGACGCGCTGACGCCCGCGGCGTCGGCCGCGCCCGCGTCGAGCGGCGGGCCGCTGGACGGCAAGACCGCGGTGTTGACCGGCGGCCTGGACGCGATGAGCCGCGACGAGGCCAAGGAACGCCTGGAAAAACTCGGCGCCAAGGTCTCCGGCAGCGTGTCCAAGAAGACCGGTTTCGTCGTCGCCGGCAGCGACGCCGGTTCCAAGCTCGCCAAGGCCCAGGAACTCGGAGTCGAGGTGTGGGACGAGGCTCGGCTGCTGGCGTTCCTGGCCGAACACGAATGAGCGCCGCGGCGGCGAGCGCGGGCTGGCGGCCGTCGGCCGGATTCGACGCGCTGCGCCTGCGCGCGCGCTTGAACGCGTCGGTGCGCGCGTTCTTCGCCGAGCGCGGCGCGACCGAGGTGGAAACCCCGGTGATGTCGCGCGCCGGCAACACCGACCCGAACATCGCCTCGTTCGCGCTGGAGTTCAGCGGCCGCACCGATGGCGCGCCGCGCACGCGCTGGCTGCGCACCTCGCCGGAGTTCCCGCTCAAGCGCCTGCTCGCGGCCGGTTTCGGCGATTGCTACGAACTCGGGCGGGTGTTCCGCGACGGCGAGGCCGGCGGCCGCCATAACCCTGAATTCACCATGCTGGAGTGGTATCGGGTCGGCTGGGACCATCGCCGTTTGATCGGCGAGACCGCCGAACTGGTGCGCGCGGCGCTGGCCCTGGTCGGTCGCCAGGCATCGCTGCGCGAGGTGACCTATCGCCAGTTGTATCTCGAGCGCCTCGGCCTGGACCCGTTCGCTGCCGACGATGCGCGACTGCGCGCCGCGCTCGGCGATGTGGTGATCGACCCGGACGGACTGAACCGCGACGATTGGCTCGACCTGCTGATGACGCACCGCCTGCAGCCGCAGTTCGGCCGCGACGAGATGCTGGCGGTGCGCGATTACCCGGCCTCGCAATGCGCGTTGGCGCGCGTGCGCGAGGACGGCGACGGCTTCGCCGTGGCCGAACGCTTTGAGCTGTACCTGGGGCCGCTGGAGTTGGCCAACGGCTACCACGAACTCAGCGACGCGGCCGAACAGGGCGCGCGTTTCGATCGCGACCGCAGCCTGCGCGCGCAACGCGGCGCCGCCTCGCCGCCGCGCGACGAGGCCTTGCTGGCGGCGCTCGCGGACGGCTTTCCCGATTGCGCCGGCGTCGCCCTGGGCATGGATCGGCTGCTGATGGCGATGCTCGATACGCCACGCATCGCCGACGTGCTGGCGTTCGACTTCACGCTCGCTTGACCGCGGTGAACGCTGCGCCTGCCCGGATCGGCCGGGTGGGGCTTTTTCGTTGCAAGTTCACGGTTCGCGGTTAGAGTGAGGGCACCAGTCGCAGGGGGCCATGCATGGGTAGTCTGAGAGCCGCGATTCGGCTGTGCGCGTTGACCGCTGCTGCGGGCGCCACTGCGGTGTTCGCGGTGCCGGCGGCGGCCGAGCCTGCGGGCGAGCGGCTGTACGGCGGCAACCTGTTGCGCTGCGCCTCCGAAGGCGAGGAAACCGTGCGTTGCCCGGCCGATACCCGCGGCGGCGTGCGCCTGGTCCGGCGCACTTCAGGCAAGCCCTGCGTGGAAGGCACCAGTTGGGGCGCCGATCGCGGCGGCGTGTGGGTGGCGCAAGGATGCGCGGCCGACTTTCTGCTCGGCCGCGGCGGCAGCGGCGCCGACAGCACCCGCGGCGCGCGCGTGATCAAGTGTGAGTCGCTCGGCGGGCGCTGGAACCATTGCCCGGCGCGCAGCGAGGACGGCGTGGCCCTGGCCCAGCAACTGTCCAAGCAACCCTGCCTGCGCAACCAGACCTGGGGCACCGACCGCAGCGGCGTGTGGGTCGCCGGCGGTTGCCGCGGCGAGTTCCGCCTGCTCGGCGCGCAGCCCGAGGACGCGCCCGCGCCCGCCGTCGCGGCCGACGACGGCCGCAAGCTGATCAAGTGCGAGTCCCTCGACCGCCGCGCGCGCCGATGCGATGGCGACACCGGAACGGGTGTGCGCCTGGTCAAGCAATTGTCCAAGACCGAATGCGTGGAGGGCCGCACTTGGGGCTTCGACACGCACGGCGTATGGGTCGAGGGCGGTTGCCGCGCCGAGTTCGAACTGGACTATCGCAACAACGCCGGCGGCTGATGCGGCGGGCTGCTCGGGTCGCGCGTGTTTTCGCGCACGTTTGCGCAATCGGGGCGGATCGGGCCGGGTTCGACGGCGGCGGATAGGACATAAGTCATGCGACCAACGGCGGAGCCGGGCGCATGTAATCGTTTAACAATAAGCACGCGATGAATGCTTCCTGGGCATTCGCTGTCCGCTTCGTCCGCGCCGCGAAATCTTGAACTGGCGTTAAGCGGACGACGCTAGAGTCCTCGCAAAACCGATCACGACAAGGAGCACGAACATGTCCGCACGCATGCTTTCCACCGCTGGCCTGACCCTCGCCCTCGGCCTGGGCGCGGCCGGCGCTGCCCAGGCGGCGCCGCAGTACAACGACTACGGCGGCGACGGCGGTTCGATCCGCTGCGAATCCGACAACGGCCGCTACCGCCGCTGCAACGCCGATACCCGCGGCGGCGTGCGCCTGTCGCGCCAGTTGTCGAGCTCCTCGTGCATCCAGGGCCGCAGCTGGGGCTCGGACCGCAACGGCGTGTGGGTGTCCGAAGGCTGCCGCGCCGAGTTCGACCTGGGCCGCGGCGGCGGTTGGGGCGGCGGCAACAACGGCGGCTGGAACGGCGGCAGCGGCGGCGACGTGGTGCGCTGCGAATCCGACGGCGGCCGCATGCGCACCTGCCCGATCAACGGCAACCGCGCGCGCCTGCAGCGCCAGCTGTCGAGCTCCTCGTGCATCGAGGGCCAGAGCTGGGGTTCGCGCCAGGGCGAGGTGTGGGTCAGCAACGGCTGCCGCGCCGAGTTCGTGGCCGGCCGCGGCGGCTGGGGCGGCGGCAACGGCAACGGCAACGGCAACGGCAACGGCGGCTGGAACGGCAACAACGGCGGCGGCTGGGGCCGCGGCCAGGAAATCAGCTGCGAGTCCAACAACAACCGCCAGCAGCGCTGCAACGTGACCATCCGCCGCGATGCGCGCCTGATCCGCCAGAGCTCGGGTTCGCCGTGCGTGGAAGGCCAGAGCTGGGGCTGGGACCGCAACGGCGTGTGGGTGTCCAACGGCTGCCGCGGACGCTTCCAGGTCAACTGAGCGCCCGCGCATCGCGGATCGATCGAGACGACGCCCCGGCTTGCAGCCGGGGCGTTTTCGTTTGCGCGGGATTCTGGCGCCGGATCGAACAGCGTCGGGCCTGAAGGCCCTCCCACAAAAGCTCGGATGTCGCTTTTGTGGGAGGGCCCTCAGGCCCGACGCTTTTGTCCCAGTCGGCGGCAACGCCGGGAATTTCGAGACCGACACACGCATCCGCTAAACTCGCACCCATGAACGACGCCATCGATTTCGACCGCTACGACCGCATCCGCCCGATCCGCTGGACCGGCCAGGCCCTGGAACTGCTCGACCAGCGCAAGCTGCCGTTCGCGGTGGAATACGTGAGCTGCGCCGACAGCGACGCGGTCGCCGCGGCGATCCACGCGCTGACCGTGCGCGGCGCCCCGGCCATCGGCATCGCCGCGGCCTGGGGCGCGGTGCTGGCCGCGCGCGCGGTCGAAGCGGCCGACGGCGCGCAGGCGCTGGCGGCGATCGAGCCGGCGCTGCAGCGGCTCAACGCCGCGCGCCCGACCGCGGTCAACCTGGCCTGGGCGCTGGCGCGCATGCGCCGCACGTTGGCCGGCGCCGGCGCCGATTGGCGCGAGGCGCTGGAGCGCGAGGCCCAGGCCATCGCCGAGCAAGACCTGGCCGCCAACCGCCGCATGGGCGCGCTCGGCGCGGCCCTGATCGAGCCCGGCCGCGGCGTGCTGACCCACTGCAACACCGGCTCGCTGGCCACCGCCGGCTTCGGCACCGCGCTCGGCGTGATCCGCGCCGGCGTCGCCCAGGGCCGGATCGAGCGCGTGTTCGCCGGCGAGACCCGGCCGTGGCTGCAGGGCGCGCGCTTGACCGTGTGGGAACTCGAACAGGACGGCATCGCCCCGACCCTGATCGCCGATTCGGCCGCCGCGCACCTGATGAAGAGCGGGCAGGTGGGCTGGGTGATCGTCGGCGCCGACCGCATCTGCGCCAACGGCGACACCGCCAACAAGATCGGCACCTACCAGCTCGCCATCGCCGCGCGCCACCACGGGGTCAAGTTCATGGTGGTGGCGCCGTCCTCGACCGTGGACATGGACACCGCGTCCGGCGACCTGATCGAGATCGAAGAGCGCGACCCGGGCGAACTGTTCGCGGTCGGCGGCGCCCGCACCGCGGCCGAGCGGGTCGGGGCCTGGAACCCGGTGTTCGACGTGACCCCGCACGAATTGATCGACGCCATCGTCACCGAGCGCGGTGTGATCGAACGCCCGGACGCGGCGGCGATGCGCGAGGCGTTTTCCGCCGGCTGACGCCCGCGCGCCGCCCGCGCGCCGGATGCGCGCCATAGCCGAATCACCAGGGAGAAGAGCGATGTCCGACGACCGCACGCTGCCGGCGCTGATCGCGATCGATCACGACGACTACCACGCCGAACACGTCGGCCGGCTGGCCGACGGACGCCAGTTCTTCCTGACCACGCCGTTCGCCGGCGCCCTGCAGGGACAGGCCGGCAACGAGTTCGTCGCGCTGTACCTGTTCGACGCCGCCGGCGCGCTGCTGGAAGCGCGCATCGACGAGTTCGGGCCGCGCGAGCGGGTCGATCCGCAGGCGCGCAAGCGCGCGTACGACGCGCGCCTGGCCGAACTGGGCGAGGTCGCGTTCGACCGGATCGAGATCGTGCCGTTCTCGCTCACGCGCTTCGGGGTCGAATTCGGGCTGATCCCGAACTGGCCGCAGGACGAGGGCGAACAGCTCTCGATCAGCCTGCAGCCGGGCGATTACATGGCCTTTTTCGAGCCCTGGGACAGCGGCGACTACGACACCTGAGCGTGCGTTCGCCGGGTTCGGCCGCGCCCTCGCGCGCGCTTGCTCAGGGGCGACCGGGCGCGCCGCGCAAGCGCGTGCCAGGGCGCGCGGCGCAGGCCGAAAACCCGGTTTTGCCGCGACCGCGGCGAACCCGTCCGGCCGCCCGTGCGCAGGGCCTGCCGCGGATGTTGCAGCGCAGCTGAAAAACCCCGCCAAGTGCTTGTTTCTGCGTGGGAATCGGGCCCATTCGAAACCGGTTTTGTGCTATAGTCGCGTGTCTCTTTGATGCCGCCCCTAGCGAGCTGCAGGACAGGCCCGCCGGGGCCGCGTTTCCGGCTGGTTCGTGCTGTTGGTCGCGTCGCCGTTCCCGCGGGAATGGCGGCGCCGTTCGCGCGGGGGCGTCCGATTCTCTGTACGCAGCAACGGAACCCTGATGGCCGAACTCGCCAAGGAAATCATCCAGGTCAATCTCGAGGACGAGATGCGCCGCAGCTACCTCGATTACGCGATGAGCGTGATCGTGGGGCGCGCGCTCCCCGACGTCCGCGACGGCCTCAAGCCTGTGCACCGCCGCGTCCTGTACGCGATGAACGAGCTCGGCACCCACGCCAACAAGCCGCACGTCAAGTCGGCGCGCATCGTCGGCGACGTGATCGGTAAGTACCACCCGCACGGCGACCAATCGGTGTACGACACCCTGGTGCGCATGGCGCAGCCGTTCTCGCTGCGCTACCTGCTGGTCGACGGCCAGGGCAACTTCGGTTCGGTCGACGGCGACGACGCCGCGGCGATGCGATACACCGAGGCGCGCATGACGCGCCTGACCCATGAGCTGCTCGCCGACATCGACAAGGAAACCGTCGATTTCCAGCCCAACTACGACGAGAAGGAACTCGAGCCGATCGTGCTGCCGACGCGGGTGCCGAACCTGCTGGTGAACGGCTCGGCCGGCATCGCGGTGGGCATGGCGACCAACATCCCGCCGCACAACCTCACCGAAGTCATCAACGCGACCATCGCGCTGATCGACGAGCCCGAGATCGACATCGACGGCCTGATGCTCCACGTCCAGGGCCCGGACTTCCCGACCGCGGGCATCATCAACGGCACCGCCGGCATCGTCGCCGCCTACCGCACCGGCCGCGGCCGCGTGCGCATGCGCGCGCGCGCCGAGATCGAAGTCAACCAGGACACCGGCCGCGAGGCGATCGTCGTCACCGAGATCCCCTACCAGGTCAACAAGGCGCGGCTGATCGAGAAGATCGCCGAGCTGGTCAAGGAAAAGCGCCTGGAAGGCATCAGCGAGCTGCGCGACGAGTCCGACAAGGACGGCATGCGCATCTTCATCGAGGTCAAGCGCGGCGAAGCGGCCGAAGTGGTGCTCAACAACCTCTATCAGCAGACGCAGATGGAGTCGGTGTTCGGCATCAACATGGTGGCGCTGGTCGACGGCCGCCCGCAGTTGCTGAACCTCAAGCAGATTCTCGAAGCCTTCGTCCGTCACCGCCGCGAAGTGGTGACCCGCCGCACCATCTTCGAACTGCGCAAGGCGCGCCAGCGCGCGCACATCCTGGAAGGCCTGACGGTCGCGCTCGCCAACATCGACGAGATGATCGAGCTGATCAAGACCTCGGCGAATCCGAACGAAGCGCGCGAGCGCATGCTGTCCAAGACCTGGGAACCGGGCCTGGTCGGCGCGCTGCTGCAGGCCGCCGGCGCGGAAGCCTCGCGTCCGGAAGACCTGCCGGCCGGCGTGGGCCTGCACGACGGCCGCTACCAGCTGACCGAAGTCCAGGCCAACCAGATCCTGGAAATGCGCCTGCATCGCCTGACCGGCCTGGAGCAGGAAAAGCTCACCGAGGAATACCGCCAGTTGCTCGAAGCGATCCGCGGGCTGATCGAGATTCTCGAAAATCCCGACGTGCTGCTGGAAGTGATCCGCACCGAGCTGCGCAACCTCAAGGAAGAGTTCGGCGACGAGCGCCGCAGCGAAATCCGCGCCAGCGAAGAGGATCTCGACATCCTCGACCTGATCGCGCCGGAAGACGTGGTGGTGACGCTGTCGCACTCCGGCTACGCCAAGCGCCAGCCGGTCAGCGCCTACCGCGCGCAGAAGCGCGGCGGCAAGGGCCGCAACGCGGCCGCGACCAAGGACGAGGACTTCATCGACAAGCTGTGGCTGGTCAACACCCACGACACGCTGCTGACCTTCACCAGCACCGGCCGGGTGTTCTGGCTGCCGGTGCACCAGCTGCCCGAGGCCGGCCCGAACGCGCGCGGCCGCCCGATCATCAACTGGCTGGCGCTGGAAGCCGGCGAGCAGGTGCAGGCGGTGCTGCCGGTGCGCGAATACGACGAGGACCATTTCGTGTTCTTCGCCACCCGCAACGGCCGGGTCAAGAAGACCCCGCTGACCGAGTTCGCGTTCAAGCTGGCGCGCGGCAAGATCGCGATCAACCTCGACGACAGCGATGCGCTGGTCGACGTGGCCCTGACCAACGGCGAGCGCGACGTGATGCTGTTCGCCTCCAACGGCCGCGCCGCGCGCTTCGCCGAATCGACCGTGCGGCCGATGGGCCGCACCGCCGGCGGCGTGCGCGGCATGCGCCTGCTCGCGGCTTCGGCGGCGGACGGCGAGAGCGACGACGCGCCGGTCGCCGAGGGCGATGCCGACGCGAGCGATGCGCCGAACGACAGCGGCACCTACGTGGTGAGCCTGGTCGTGGTCGAAGGCGACGGCGACATCCTCACCGCCAGCGAACGCGGCTTCGGCAAGCGCACGCCGGTCGAGGACTACCCGCGCAAGGGCCGCGGCACCCAGGGCGTGATCGCGCTGAAGACCAACGAGCGCAACGGCACCCTGGTCGGCGCGATCCAGCTCAGCGACCATCACGAAGTGCTGATGATCTCCGACGGCGGCACCCTGGTGCGCACGCGCGCAGCGGAGATCTCGCAGGTCGGCCGCAACACCCAGGGCGTGACCCTGATGCGCTTGTCCGAAGGCGAGACCCTGCAGACCATCGAGCGCGTGGACGCCTCGCTGGACGAGGAGGACGGCGAGGGCGAGGCCAGCGCGGCCCCGGCCGCGAGCCCGACGGGCGAAAGCCCGGCCGGCGAGGGCGCGGCGGAGACGCCGGCACCGCAGGCCTGAGCGCCGGCCGCCGCAGCGGCCGCAACGGGCTAGAGACGACGCCGCCTCCGGGCGGCGTTTTCTTTTGCCGCGGCCGGTCGCCGCAGCGCAGCCGCCCGACAGCGCCGGTCAACGCCGCCAGCGGCCGCGGACGCCGGAGCGGCCGCCGGGGGCGGCCGTCGAAGGGCGCTGCCGCAGCGGTCGCCGAGACGGCCGCCGAGACGGCGCGGCGTGATCGCGTGTCGAAATCGCCACAGCCGGTTCGTCGTACCGGTAAGCGGCCCGGTCCGCCTCGCCGATGCAGGCGGGGCGCGGCCATGCTGCAGCGCACGAAGCGGCTGCATGGTATCGGCACAACCGATGGGTCGCGGGCTGCGATTGCGGCGCCGTCGGAGCCGGTGCTAGCGTGCCCGGTCGTGCGTGCGTCCGCCGCGTTTCCGGCGTTTCCCCGCCAATCCCGGAGTCCGTCCCATGAACAAGTCCGCGCTTTGCCTGCTGACCTCGCTCGCCCTGTTCGCCGGCGCCGCCGCCGCCGCGCCGGCGACCTACAAGATCGATCCCAGCCACACCTATCCCAGCTTCGAGGCCGACCACATGGGCGGCCTGTCGAAGTGGCGCGGCAAGTTCGACAAGTCCCAGGGCAGCATCGTCCTCGACAAGCAGGCCGGCACCGGCTCGGTGGAGGTCGTCATCGATGCCGCCAGCGTCGACTTCGGCCTGGACGCGATGAACGAGGAAGCCAAGAAGCCCATGCTGTTCGACGTCGCCAAGTTCCCGACCGCGACCTACAAGGGCAAGCTCGCCGGCTTCAAGGACGGCAAGCCGGGCAAGGTCGTGGGCGAGCTGACCCTGCACGGCGTGACCCAGCAGCTGGATCTGGACATCGCCCAGTTCAAGTGCATGCCGCATCCGATGTACAAGCGCGAGGTCTGCGGCGCCGACGCCGGCGCGAGCTTCCAGCGCGACCGCTTCGGCATGAGCGCGGGCAAGGACTACGGTTTCGACATGACGGTGAACCTGCGCATCCAGGTCGAGGCCATCGCCGAGGAAAGCGCTGCGGCGAAGTGAGCGATGGCGCGCCGCGCGTGCGTTCGTGCGCGAGCGCAGGTGACAAAGCGCACTGGGGCGCGCCGCGCGCAGGTTCGAAAGTCGGTGCCGTGCCGCCGCGATGCCGACGCTCCTGAGCGCCACGCCGGCGGCCGTCACCGGCAGCGAACGCCGTACCGCGGTCGTCGCGGCGCGAAGCGATTTTCCCCACCCAGGGCCTGGCGCCCGCAGGAGGACGCATGAGCTACGTAGACGGTTTCGTAATGGCCATCCCCAAGGACAAACTCGACGCCTACCGCAAGATGGCGCGCAAGGCCGGCAAGATCTGGATGGAGCATGGCGCGCTGGCGTATTGGGAAAACATCGAGGACGACGTCAAGCCCGGCAAGCTGACCTCGTTCCCGCAGGCGGTCAAGCTCAAGCCCGGCGAAGTGGTCGCGTTCTCGTGGATCGTGTTCAAGTCGCGCAAGCAGCGCGACCGGATCAACGCGAAGGTGATGAGCGACCCGCGCCTGCAGATGGACATGGCCAATGCGCCGTTCGACGCCAAGCGCATGATCTTCGGCGGCTTCAAGCCGCTGGTCGTGCTCTGAGCGCAGCCGCGTCGCGACGGCCGCCGCGCCGGCACGGACCGGCGCGGCGGCGATGCGATCAGGCCTCGCTGCGGGCGAAGGCCGGGCGCGCGGCCCGGCGCGCGCTCACTTGCGCTTGCTCAGCAGGGTGCCGTTGCTGAAGGGATCGGCGATGAAGGCCGAGATCTCTTCGTTGGCGACGCGGGTGAACACGCCCGGATAGCCGGTCGCGCCGCAGCCGGCGCCGCGGCTGACCACGCCGACCTGGAGGAAGTTCTTGTCGCCCGGCAGGGCCACGAACAGCGGACCGCCCGAATCGCCCTGGCAGGCGTCCTTGCCGGTGCGGCCGGCGCACAGGTCCAGCGCGGCGCTGGAGAGCATGTTGCTGTTGCGGTAGGCGTACGCGCACTCCGCGTACGACACCACCGGCAGCTGCACTTCCTGCAGGCGGTTGGGCTGGCGCACGCCGTTGCCGCCGGGCGGGAACGGGTTTTGCTGGATCGTGTTGCCCCAGCCGATGTTGGTCAGCGCGGTGCCGGGGCGTTCCAGCGCATCGGTGCCGGCGGAGACCAGCGCGACCGGCTTGATCTTGTCGATCGGCGTCTTCAGCACCAGGATCGCGACGTCGTAGCCGCCGTCGCCGGCGAGGTACTTGGGATGCACGTAGGCCGAGCCGATCTCGGCCTTGACCCCTTGGGCGTCGTTCTTGAGCGCGGTGCGGCCGGCGACCACGGAGAAGTCCGCGGCCTCGAACCCGGCCACGCAATGCGCCGCGGTCAGCACCAGATAACGCGAGATCAGCGAGCCGCCGCACCAGTGGTTGTCGTAGGCGTTGTCGCCGCCGAGCAGCTTGAGCTGCACGGTGACCATGAACGGGTACTTGCCGTTGTTGACGTCGATGCCGCCGATGATCTGCGGGCGGATCGGCGCATCGTCGGATTTTTGCGCGGCCTGGGCGGAAGCGCCGGTCGCGGCCACGGCCAGCAGGCCGGCAAGGCCGATCCATTTGAAGGCTTTCATGCGTGTTTCTCCTTGGGCGATGTGCGAATTGCGGGGACGAGTCGTCCCGCTCCGCCGCGCGAACGCGGCGGATCGATGTCGGCGTGGAATGCCGTGCGCGTGATCGGCGGGACGTGGGGGCGGACGCGCAGGCCGCGCTCAACAGATAGCGCCGCGCGCGCATCCGTGGCAGGCGCCCGCGCGCACCGATCGCCGCGCTTTGTGTGTGGCCGATTCCAGAACCACAACTCGATTACAAGACCTGCACGCGGCGTGCATCGCGCGCGCAAAGAAAAACCCCGGCCGAAACCGGGGTTTTCCAGGGCCGCGAACGGCCCGCGTTGCGTCGTTGCGATCGTTCAGCCGATCAGAACGTGATGCTCCACTTGTCGATGCGGCCGGTGTCGGCGTTGGCGTTGTCGTTCACCCGCAGCTTCCAGGTGCCGTTGAGCGGTTCGCTGGAGAGGTTGAAGGTGAAGGTGCCGGTGACGTTGTCGGCGCTGCCGCCCGAACGGTTGCTGATGTTGTACAGCGAGCCGTCCGGCGCGACCAGGTCGACCTTCAGGTCGCCGCGGTAGGTGTGGATGATGTTGACCGAGACCTGCGCGTTGGTCGGCGCGTTGCCGGTACGGCCGGAGACCGTGATCGGGCTGTCGACCGTGGCGTTGTCGTTGATCGCGTAGTCGGCTTCGTTGGTGTAGGTCTGGCCGCCCGGGCCAGGGCCGCCGCCGGGGCAGTCCACGCCGACCTGCAGGAACGCGTCGGACACGTCGGCCAGGGTGAAGCCCAGGTCGGTGGCCGCCTGTTCGACGCCGCAGGCGCCCTGGTTGAAGTCGGTGCTCGGGGTCCAGTAGTCCTTGTTGGCCTTGGCGAACACCTTGAACGCCTTGATCGTGCCCCAGCCGGACTTGCTCGCCAGCAGGTAGAACGCCTTGTTGTACACGCCCGAGGAGTAGTGCACGTCCAGGCCGTTGTAGTAGTCGGCGGCGTTGCCGATCGACTGGCCGTCCTGCGGCGGGTTGGCCATGTAGCGCAGCGCGCCGTTGCCCTTGAAGATCTGCGCGCCGACCAGGAAGTCGTTGGTGCCGCGCATGTAGAACTCGGCCGCTTCGCCGGCGATGTCGGAATAGGCCTCGTTGATGCCGCCGGACTGGCCGGAGTAGACCAGGCCCGACTGCTGCTCGGTGAAGCCGTGCGAGACTTCGTGCGCGGCCACGTCGAGCGCGACCAGCGGATAGAACGTGGTGCGGCCGTCGCCGAAGGTCATGGCCGAGCCGTCCCAGAACGCGTTCTCGTAGTTGCTGCTGTAGTGCACGCGCATGCTCAGCTGGAAGGTCAGCGGCGGGGTGCCGACGTAGCTGTTGTACATGTCGAACACGACATGGCCGAAGTAGTGCGCGTCGTTCAGCGGCGAGAACGCGCCGTTGATGGCCTTGACCGTGTTGCGCGGGCAGGTGTACGAGAACGCCGTCGTGCCGCTGGTGCCGCCGTTGAGGTTCACCGTCTTGACGTTGGTGTTGTTCATCGTGCACGTGCTGCCGCTCTGGGTCACGTCGTTGAACCCGAAGTCGGTGCCGTACTCGTACTGGCCGGTCTTCTGGTTGCCGCCGGGGCCGGTGCCGACCAGGGCGTGGTTCAGGCCGTCCCACTGCTTGAGGACCTTGCCGCTGTTGGCGTCGACGATCACGAACGGACGCATCGGCGAGCCGCCCTTGGCCGCATCGGCGAAGTAGTTGACGACGTAGGCCAGGTGGGCCTTGCCGGCGTCGTCGATGTAGATCATCTGCTGGCTGCTTTCGTTGCGCACCTGCAGCGCGCCGGCGCTCTTGCCCATGCCGGCGGCCTTGGCCACGCTCAGCGCCTGGGCGCCGTCGAACTTGGCCTTCTGGTTCGGCAGTTCCGCCGCCAGGCCGGCGACCGAGCGGCCGAACAGGGCGCGCACGTTGCCCTTGGCGTCTTCGCGCACGACCACGTGCTCGCCGAACACCGGGATGCCGCGGAAGGTCTGCTGGTAGCGGTAGCTGCGCGAGCCGTCGGCGTCGACGTTGCTCTTGAGCTGGGTCAGCGCGGAGTCGGCGTCGAGCGCGATCAGCTCGGCGTGGCGCACGTTGGCCTTGGCCGCGGCGCCGGACTTGGCGGCGACGGCCTGGTACTGCTGGTTGAGCTTGGCGACATCGACGCCATGCAGGTCGACGCGCTGGGCGGCGCCGGCGGTGCCGGCGACGAGGGCGAGCGAAAGGGCGAAGGACAGTGCCGATACGTTGCGATTCACTGGTGTTACCCCCAAACGAGTGTGGATGGTGGCCGCGTTCGCGGCCGGCTCTCAGTGCTCGTGCATCCGCTCCCCCGTAGCCCGCCGCGCCGCGCCCGGGCTCCTTGCCCTGGATGCGAACGCGTTGCCGGACTTCGATGCGGATACCGCGCTGACGCGTAGCGCGGCGGGGGGACGCTAGGTGCGGCACGAAAAAGCCGTCAATGCGGGTTGCGCAGTTCACAGTCCGAATGCGACCTGCGCGGTCGCGCCGCGCAGATGATTTCTGCTGAAAGCGTTCTGCGGAGAGGGCCGGCGGATTTTTCGCCGGCGCGGCGGCCGCGACCGTGCGCGTAATAATGTTTCAGGATTATTGCTGCGCTGCAGCAGGATATGGCGGGGCCGGAGGTAGGGTAGGGCGTCACATAATGCGTTTAATACACAGGCCGAATGTGTTGCGCCGCACTTTTCGCAGGAACTCCGGGCGCTTGGCCGGTTTTCGATCGCCGCGACCGCAGGCGACGGCGGTCTCCTTTTTTCCGGTTCGACCAGAATGCCAGGGGCGCGTGTGACCGCCGCACGGCGGCTTTTGCCCGCGCTATCCCAGTTGCGGATTCATTATGTTTTTGCATGAGTTGCGCGGATAGCGAAAAACGCGACGAAGTGCGGAAAAGAAAACCCCGGCGCAGGCCGGGGTTTTTGTCGATCCGGGGCGAGCGGCGCCGACGCGGCGCCCAGGCCCGGCCGGGGCCGGGCCCGTATCGCGGCCGCGGCGCCTTCGCCGCGGCGGCAGGACGTCGCCGGGACGGGCCGACGACGTCCTGCCGCACGGCCCGCCGCTTACTGCGCGGTCACGCCGACCTGGTTGAAGGCGTCGATCACGTCGGCGGTGCTGTAGCCCAGGTCCGCCGCGGCCTGGCGCACGCCCTGGCCGCCCTGGTTGAAGTTGGTGCTCGGGGTCCAGTAGTCCTTGTTGGCCTTGGCGAAGGCCTTGAACGCCTTGACCGTGCCCCAGTTCGGCTTCCGGGCCAGCAGGTAGAAGGCCTTGTTGAACACGCCCGAGGAGTAATGCACGTCCAGGCCGTTGGTGTAGTTGCGGGCGTGGCCGATCGAGCGGCCGTCGCGGGTCGGGTCGTCGAAGTAGCGCAGGGCGCGGCCGGAGGCCTTGAAGATGTCAGCGCCGACCAGGAAGTCGTTGCTGCCGCGCGAGTAGAACTCGGCCGCTTCGCCGGCGATGTCGGAGTAGGACTCGTTGATGCCGCCGGACTGGCCGGAATAGATCAGGCCCGACTGCTGCTCGGTGTAGCCGTGCGAGGCTTCGTGCGCGACCACGTCGAGCGAGACCAGCGGATGGAAGGTGGTGGCGCCGTCGCCGAAGGTCAGCGCGCGGCCGTCCCAGAACGCGTTCTCGTAGTTGCGGCTGTAGTGCACGCGCAGGGTCAGCTGGAAGGTCAGCGGCGACAGGCCCAGGTAGGCCTGGTAGGTGTCGAACACCACCTTGCCGAAGTAGTGCGCGTCGTTGAGCGGCGAGTAGGCGCCGTTGATGGTGCGCACCGTGTTGCGCGGGCCGGTGTAGGAATACGCGGCGGTGCCGGTGGTGCCGTTGTTGAGGTTCACCGTCTTCACGTTGGCGGTGTTGAAGGTGTAGGTGGTGCCGTTCTGGGTGACGTCGAGGAACGGACGCCCGCCGCTGCCGTATTCGTACTGGCCGATCTTCTGGTTGCCGCCGGGGCCGGTGCCGACCTGGGCGTGGTTGAGGCCGTCCCACTGCTTGAGGATCTTGCCGTCGAGCGCGTCGACGATCGCGAACGGCCGGCTCGGCTCGCCGCCCTTGACCGTGTCGGAGACGAAGTCGACCGCGTAGGCCAGGCGGGCGCGGCCGGCGTCGTCGACGAACACCACCTTGCGGCTGTTCTCGTTGCGGGTCTGCAGCGCGGCGGCGCGCTTGCCGTGCGCGGCGGCCTTGGCCAGGCCCAGCGCCTGGGCGGCGCTGAGCTTGGCGTCGAGGCGCGGCAGGTCGGCGGCGAGGCCGGCGACCGAGCGGCCGAACAGCGCGCGCACCTTGCCCTGGGCGTCCTCGCGCACCACCACGTGCTCGCCGAACACCGGCACGCCCTGGTAGGTCTGCTGGTAGCGGTAGTTGCGCGAGCCGTCGGCGTCGACGCTGCTCTTGAGCTCGCTCAGGCTCGACTCGGTGTCGAGCGCGATCACCTCGGCGTGGCGCGCGCTGGCCTTGGCCGCGGCGCCGGACTTGGCGGTGGCGGCGCGGTACTGCTGGTCGAGCTTGGCCGCGTCGACGCGGTGCAGGTCGACCACTTGCGCCGCGTCGGCGGCGCCGGCGGCGAAGACGAAGGAAACAGCGAGGGACAGTGCCGATACGTTGCGATTCATGGGGGTGCTCCGGAAGGTGAGGGAGGAAGCGACGGCCGTGTCCGCGGGTTTCGCGCGGATGCCGCGGCACGATTGCGCGGCGGAATCGACGCTAGGCAGGCGGGCAGGGGCGGGCAACGCGGCGTGCCGCGGTCACATCCGGAGCGCGACGTTTTCCGGGGCGGTTTTCGCGGCGGTTTCGGGCGAAACCGTTGCCGCGATTGGCTTGGCTAAATCCCGGATTCAAAAGGAGAAATCTTGAAAAAAGTAATAATGTTCCAGGATTTATGCTGCAGTGCAGCATAAGATTGGAGTGCGGGCGAGGCTTGTCGCGTGCGGGCGGCCGTCGATTATGTGACGGGTATTTATATTCGGCGGAGGGCGGTATTTTTTTCCGGTCTTTTACGCGGTTTCAATTGCGCGCCGGGCGCGGAGTAATCCGCCGGTCAATACCGCGTTGTGACCGCCGGTTCGCTGGTTTTGAGGCGGTGGCGGGCATTATCGGAAAGCGGCGGCGTACATAACCTTTGCTCATGGCGGCGGGCATGAAGCGAAAACCGAAGCGGCCGCACAGAACGCGCCCGGCAACGGCATTGGCGGTCGCGCTTTCGTCGGCGCGGCGCGAGCCGCGAGGAAGGGAGCAGGTCGCGACGCGAACCTGCGACCCCGCGGCCGCGGCTTGCGCCGCTGCTGCACGGAGTCATCGAGGCGGGCGCCGCGGATGTGCGCCGCGCGTGCCGCCTTCACGCAAGGCCTCGTTCGGCGATTACCGCCTGCATGTACACGCTCTATACTGCGTCGCAGTTTCCTGAGAGATACGCATGATGCGAACGCAGCTTCCGGTCGGCCCCGCGGATGGAACCGCCCTCTCCAGCTCTCCGCCGCGCCGGCGCGCGGGCGTCTCCCGCGCCGCGCTGATGCGCATTGCCGCCGCCGTGCTGGTCGCGGCTACGGTGCTGGTCGCCGGCTGCAAGCGCGACGGCAGCGGCCAGTTGCCGACCGCCGGCGGCGAGGCCATCGTGGTCAAGCGCGAAGCGGTCAAGGGCTTCGCCCTGGTCGCGGCCTACCCGGACCAGAAGCGCGGCGACGAACTCGCCATCGCCCTGGAATTCAGCCAGCCGCTGGTCGGCACCCAGGACTTCGACCAGCTGCTGGCGGTGGCCGACAAGAACGGCGCCGCGGTCGAGGGCAGCTGGGTGCTCGACGACGGCGGCAAGATCCTGCGCTTCCCGCATGTGGAAGCGAGCAAGGACTACACCGTCACGATCAAGGCCGGCCTGACCGCCGCGTCCGGCGACCGCATCGGCGCGGAAGTGGTCAAGCAGGTCTACACCGGCCCGCTCGAACCGGTGGTCGGCTTCGCCTCGCAGGGCAGCGTGCTGCCGGCGCGCGACAGCCGCGGCCTGCCGGTGGTGTCGATCAACGTGGCCGAGGTCGACGTCGAGTTCCTGCGGGTCAAGGACAAGGAACTGCCGAAGTTCTTCGCCGAGTACCAGCGCGGCGGGCGCAAGGGCAGCTGGGAGCTGGAGCGCGACTGGGACGAGAAGAAGCCGCTGTCCAAGCTGGCCGAACCGGTCTACGTCAACCGCTTCGTGCTCGGCGGCAAGCCCAACGAGCGGGTCCTGACCTACCTGCCGCTGCAGGAGATCAAGGAGCTGCAGCAGCCCGGCCTGTATTTCGCGGTGATGAAGCGCGCCGGCCAGTTCAAGGACGAGTTCGAGACCGCGTTCTTCACCGTCAGCGACCTGGGCCTGCACGCGCGCGCTTACAAGGACCAGCTGTTCGTGCACGTGGCCTCGCTGGAGAAGGGCGAGGCGGTCGGCGGGGTCGAGCTGAAGGTGATCGGCGCCGACGGCGAGCCGGTGCTCAAGGGCCAGACCGACAGCAACGGCAACGCCTTGCTCAACTACAAGCTCGACGCGGCCCAGGTGCTGATCGCCGGCAAGGGCAGCGACGTGTCGATGCTGCCGTTCAACCAGCCGGCGCTGGACCTGTCCGAGTTCGCCGTGGCCGGGCGCGAGCAGGCCTGGTTCGATGTGTTCGCCTGGTCCGGCCGCGACCTCTACCGCCCCGGCGAGACCGTGCGCCTGTCGGCGCTGCTGCGCGACCAGGACGGCAAGCCCGTGGACACCAAGGGCAAGGCGATGCAGCCGGTGTTCCTGCGCTATGTGCAGCCCGACGGCAAGACCTTCCTGGAAACCCGCCTGCAGCCCGATGCGCAGGGCTATGTGCGCCATGCGCAGCTCATTCCCGCCGACGCCGCGACCGGCCGCTGGCGGGTCGAGTTCCGCACCGATCCGGCCAGCAAGGAAGCGGTGCAGGGCATGACCCTGCGGATCGAGGAGTTCCTGCCCGAGCGCTTGAAGCTCGACCTCGACGCGCCGGCGGTGCTGCGTCCGGGCCAGCCGTTCAAGCTCGGCGTGCAGGCGGCGTATCTGTACGGCGCGCCGGCCGCGGGCAACCGCTTCACCGCCAAGATGACGGTGGCGGTGGAGCAGCATCCGCTGGAGCAGATGCCCGGCTATTTCTTCGGCGACCCGACCCTGAGTCTGCCCAAGGAAGCCAAGGACGTGGTCGACACCTCGCTGGACGAAGCCGGCGAGCTGTCGCAGGACATCGCCTTGCCCGACGAGGCCAAGCCGGTCAGCACCATCGCCGCGATCGTCACCGGCAGCGTCTACGAGAGCGGCGGCCGCAGCGTCAACCGCAGCGTCAAGCGGGTGCTGTGGCCGGCCGACGCGCTGGTCGGCGTGCGCCCGCTGTTCGACGACAAGGACGGCGCCGACAGCAACGCCACGGTCGGCTTCGAACTGATGCGCGTGGGCAGCGACGGCAAGCCGCGCCCGGCCAGCGGCGTGCGCGCGACCCTGGTGCGCGAGCGCCGCGACTACCACTGGAACTACGGCGAGGAAGGCGGCTGGAAGTACGACTTCACCCGCCGCTTCGAGGACGTGGAAACCCGCAGCGTCGATCTCGGCGCCAACGCGTCCAAGCTCAGCTTCCAGGTCGAGTGGGGCGAGTACCGCCTCGACGTGTTCGACCCGCAGACCAAGATCACCACCCGCTATCCGTTCCGCGCCGGCTGGAGCTGGGACGACCAGAACCGCGGCCTCGACGCGCGTCCCGACAAGGTCAAGCTGGCGCTGGACAAGACTTCGTACAAGTCCGGCGACACGCTGGAGGTGACGGTGACGCCGCCGCACGAAGGTCCGGGCCTGTTGATGGTCGAGACCGACCGCATGGTCTACGTGCAGGCGATCGCCGCCAAGGCCGGCAGCAAGTTCAAGATCCCGGTCACCGAGGCCTGGGAGCGCCACGACGTCTACGTCACCGCGCTGGTGTTCCGCGGCGGCAGCGCGCCGAGCAAGATCACCCCGGCGCGCGCGGTCGGCGTGGCCTTCGTGCCGATGGACCGGCGCGAGCGCAAGGTCGCGGTCGGCCTGAACGTGCCCAAGCTGATGAAGCCCGAGCAGGACCTGCCGGTGACCGTCAGCGCGCCGCAGTTGGCCGGCAAGGACGCCTACGTCACCGTCTCGGCGGTGGACGTGGGCATCCTCAACATCACCCGCTTCGCGGTGCCCGACGCGGCCGCGCACTTCTTCGCCCAGCGCCGGCTCGGCGTGGATTCCTACGACGTGTACGGGCGGGTGATCGAGAGCTTCGACGGCGAGAGCGCCAAGATCCGTTTCGGCGGCGACATGGCGCTGCAGGCGCTGCCGCAGGCGCGGCGGCCAACCGCGCGGGTGCAGACGGTCGATCTGTTCGCCGGCCCGGTCAAGCTCGACGCGCAGGGCATCGCCCGGATCAAGCTGGCGGTGCCGGACTTCAACGGCACCTTGCGGGTGTCGGCGCTGGTGTATTCCGGCGGCAGCTACGGCAACCGCGACGCCGAGACCATCGTGCGCGCGCCGGTGCTGGCCGAGGCGAGCACGCCGCGGGTGCTGGCGCCGGGCGACCGCAGCAACGTGACCCTGGACGTGCAGAACTTCACCGGCAAGCCGGGCGAGTTCAAGGTCAAGGTCGAAGGCATCGGCCCGCTGTCGCTGGACGGCGGCGAGCACACCCTGGCCCTGGGCGTGGACGCGAAGAAGACCCTGACCTTCCCGGTGACCGCGCGCGAGGGCTACACGGTCGCGCAGGTGCGGGTGCAGGTGGACGGCAACGGCTACAAGGTCGACCGCCGCTACGACCTGCCGGTGCGCCCGGCGTGGCCGTCGGTGCTGCGTTCGCGCACCCGCGTGCTCGACGAGATCGGCGCGATCCAGCTCGGCAGCGAGTTCGCCGACGGCCTGATGCCGGATTCTGTCAGCGCGCGCATGGTGGTCAGCGCGTTGCCGCCGATCCCGTTCGCCAGCGCGCTGCAGGGCGCGCTGGAATACCCGTACGGCTGCGCCGAGCAGACCACGAGCAAGGGCTATGCCGCGCTCGAACTCGACGAGGCCACGGCCAAGATGCTCGGCGTCAAGGGCATCGACGCCAAGCAGCGGCGCGCGCGCATGGAAGGCGCGTTCGGCCGACTGGCGGCGATGCAGATCGCCTCGGGGCATTTCTCGATGTGGGGCGACGGCGACTACGTCAACCCGGCGCTGACCCCGTACGTGGTCGAGTTCCTGCTCGACGCGCGCGACGCCGGCTTCGCCGTGCCCGAGACCATGCTGCAGAAGGCGCTCAAGGCGCTCGGCGAGGACCTGCTGTCGGGCAACGCCTCGTTCTACGGCTACGACCGCCGCGAGCACCTCAAGTTCGCCTACCAGGCCCACGCCGGCTACGTGCTGGCGCGGGTCAACCGCGCTCCGCTGGGCACCTTGCGCGCGCTGTACGACAACGACCGCAAACAGAGCCTGACCGGGCTGCCGCTGGTGCACCTGGGCCTGGCGCTGAGCCTGCAGGGCGACAAGGCGCGCGGCGCCAAGGCGATCAAGGAAGGCTTCGGCCGCGATTCGTCGCAACGCCCCGAGTACCTGGGCGACTACGGCAGCCGCCTGCGCGACGACGCGCTGATGATCGCGCTGGTGCACGAGCACAAGCTGTCGCAGCCCGAGTACGACGCGCGTGCGGTGGCGATGGGCCGCGACCTGGATGCGCGCCGCAACAGCGGCTGGCTGTACCTGAGCACCCAGGAGCAGGTCGCGCTGGCGCGGCTGGGCAAGGCGCTGATGGCCGACCAGGGCAAGCAGCTGTCGGGCCGCTGGACCGTCGCCGGCGGTTCCACCGACGCCGAGCCGGCCAAGCTGATCGGCCGCGCCTTCGACTTCGCCCAGTTGGCCGCCGGCGTGAGCTTCGCGCCGAACGGGCCGACCCCGCTGTACGCCAGCTTCGAAGTCGCCGGCGTGCCGCGTACGCCGCCGGCCGCGGACGGCTCGAAGATCGAGGTCACGCGCAAGTACTACACCACTGAAGGCAAGGAATGGTCCGGCGGCAGCCTGGTCGAGGGCGAGGCGCTGATCGTGCAGGTCGCGATCAAGGCCCGCAGCGCGATGCCCGACGCCTTGCTGACCGACCTGCTGCCGGCCGGCCTTGAGATCGAGAACTTCAACCTCGGCGACGCCAAGCAGTGGGCCGGCGTGGTCGTGGACGGGATCGAAATCTCCGAGCGCTCCAGCGCCGCCGACGTCAAGCACGAGGAGTTCCGCGACGACCGCTACGTCGCCGCGCTCAAGCTCGACGACGGCCGCACCGCGCGGGTGTTCTACCTGGTGCGCGCGGTGACGCCGGGTACTTACACGGTGCCGCCGTCGCTGGTCGAGGACATGTACCGGCCTGAGCTGCGCGGCGTCGGCAGGGCCGCGCCGGCCAGCCTGACGGTGCGTCAGCCGTGACCGCGGCGACGCGCGCGGGACGCATCGCGCGTCCCGCCGCGGCCAGCGTCGCGCTGTGCGCGGCGCTGCTGGCGCTGGCGCCCGGATGCAAGCGCCAGGGCGCCTCGACCAGCTCGCAGGCGGCCGAGGCCTCGGTCGCGCCGGCGCCGGCGCCTTCGCCGGCCGCCGATCCGGCGCTGAACTGGGGCGGCACCACGCCACACGACAAGCCGCCGCTGCCCGATCCCTTGATCGCGCAGGCCGAGGCGGTCATGCGCAAGGCCGATCCGGTGTTCGACAAGTTCGAGGTCAACTACGTCACCGGCGATCTCGACCGCGACGGCCGCGACGATGTCGTGATCGAATACGGCATCGGCGACGAAGGCGCGATGCGCCATGTCGCCAAATCGGTGCGGGTGCTGCTGGCGCGCGACGGCGGCCTGCAGCTGCAAGCCGACCAGACCGACAAGTTCGAAGACTGCCCGGCGGTGCGCGAGATCCGCGACGGCCGCTTGTGGGCCGACGGGCTGGAAGCGTGCATGCTGCCGTTCCCGCGCACCTTGAACTACTACCAGTTCGAATGGCGCAACGGCGCGCTGGTGCGGGTGTCGACCGAGGATGCGCGGCAGCGGGTGCTGTCGCGCCTGCGGGCGATGCGCGAGGCGATCGAGGCAGGCAAGCTGTCGGCCCTGGACGCCAACCTGCGACCGGGCCCGCCGATCCGCGGCGAAGCCGCGCCGGCGCCCGACCCGGTCCTCGCCGACGCTGATCGGCGTCGCGCTTTCGCCGATGCGGTCGGCCTCTTGAGCCGCCTCGAATTGAAGCGGCTCGATCCTCACGAGAGCGTCGTCAGCTTCGTCAAACCGCGCGGCGCCGACGCCGGCGAGCGCAAGCTGCTCATCGACACAGCGCCTGACGATGCGACCGTCGAGATCGACGGCTACACCTACGTGGTCGACGCGCGCGCGACCGTGGAATGGCCGGAAGGCGACGGCGTCGGCTATCACCTGCGCTGGCGCCTGATCGACGGCGAGCTGTATCTGGAAGAAGCCGACGCGCACGATCTCGACGGCCTGGAAAGCTGAGAGCGCCGCGCCCGCGCCGGCCGCGACGGCGGCCGCGCCCCCATTCGACCGAAGTTTCGGTCACGACCTTCGGCCGGCCCCCGCCGGTCGCGAACACCGGCAAGGAGCGATAGATGCGTTACACCCGATTGTCCGCCGCGTTGCTGATCGGCTTGGCGTTGGCCGCCTGCAAGGCCGCCGACCCGTCCGCCGCCGAAGCGCCGGCCGCCCAGGCCGCGGCACCTGCCGCCGCGGCGCCGGCTAAACCTGTTGCCGACCCCAAGCAAACCGCCGAAGCCGCCTTCGCCGCGTTGCGCAAGCGCGTGCCGGACTTCGAGCGCCTGGGCTATGAGCACTTGGTCGGCGACCTCGACGGCGACGGCGTCGACGACGTCGTGGTCGCCTACGGCGAGGGCACGCCCGACGCGCAGATGGCGACGCTGAAGAAGTGGGCGGCGATCCTCAGCCGCGCCGATGGCCCGCAGTTGCTGCCGGCCGCCGACACGCCCGACGACTGCGTGTACCTGGACAAGATCGCGCACGGCAAGCTGACCCTGCAGGTGCCCGACATTTGCACCGCCGCGCGGCCCAAGACCCGCGAGTACCTGACCTACGCCTGGAACGGCAAGACCCTGGCCAAGCTCGCCAGCGAAACCGCCGACGCGCGCGTGCGCCAGCGCCTGGGCGCGCTGGCCGACGCGTTCGCGCGCAAGGACCGCAAGGCGATCCTGGACGCGTTCAAGTTCCCGATCCCGCTCGGCCAGGTGCCGGTGCAGGGCACGCCGCTGGGCGACGAGGCCGAGCGCAACAACGACCGCATCGACCGGGCCATGGCCGAGCGCCATTTCGACAACCTGTTCCCGGCGCAGCGCCTGGCCGACTACGCGCTGCTGCTGGACCGGGTGCGCGCGCTCAAGCCCGAGCCCGACCAGGAAGGCGGCGAGACCGCCTACGGCCAGCGCAGCCAGGGCGAGGAGACCGAGTGGTCGGAACTGCGGATCGACTGGGACCCGGACGAAGACCGCGACGAAGGCAACGAGGAACTGATCCAGGCGCGGATCGAAGTCAGCGGCGGCATCGGCAAGGACGTCAAGGCCGAAGCCAAGACCCTGGGCGAAGTGCTCGACCGCGAGAAGGCCAGCCGGCGCGTGTACGAAGAGATGCGCCTGTTCCTGATCGACGGCGAACTGCGCATCCAGCTGCCCAACGGCGCCGGCTGAGCGGCGACGCACGGCGGGCTCGCGACCGGGCCCGCGCTTGTGGGAGGGGCGTCAGTCCCGACGCTGTCGCTTCCTTTCGCTGCGAACTGCCGATGCGTCCGGCGAGCTGAAACGACAGCGTCGGGACTGACGTCGCTCCCACCACAGAACCGAAGTTTCGATGCCGTCGCTCTCCGCCGCCACCGCCACGCCCCCGCGCCGCATCCGCCTGCGCCGCGCCGCGCTGTGGGCGACCCTGGCGCTGGCGTGCCTGGCGATCGCCGCGATGCTGCTGGACCTTGCCTTCCCGCTGCCGTTGCCGCGCGCGCGCGACGCCGGCGCGGTGGTGGTCGCGCGCGACGGCACGCCGCTGCGCGCGTTCGCCGACCGCGACGGGGTGTGGCGTTATCCGGTCGCCGCCAGCCAGGTGTCGCCGCTGTACCTGCAAGCGCTGCTCAACTACGAAGACCGCTGGTTCTTCCGCCATCCGGGCATCAACCCCGCGGCGATGGCGCGCGCGGCGGCGCAATGGCTGCGCAGCGGGCGGGTGGTGTCCGGCGGTTCGACCCTGACCATGCAGGTCGCGCGCATCCTCGACGCCGAGCCCGGCGAACCGCGCCGCAGCCTGTGGGCCAAGAGCCGGCAGATGCTGCGCGCGCTGCAGCTCGAAGCGCATCTGTCCAAGCCGCAGATCCTCGCGCTCTACCTCAACCGCGCGCCGTTCGGCGGCACCGTGGAGGGCGTGGAAGCGGCGAGCTGGGCCTATCTGGGCAAGCCGTCCTCGCGCCTGTCGCACGCCGAGGCCGCGCTGCTGACGGTGCTGCCGCAATCGCCGAGCCGGCTGCGCCCGGACCGCGAGCCCGAGCGCGCGCGCGTCGCCCGCGACAAGGTGCTCGCGCGCATGGCGCAACTGGGCGTGTGGACGCGCGCCCAGGTCGCCGACGCCCAGCTCGAGCCGGTGGTGGCGCGCTCGCTGCAGCCGCCGCGGTTCGCGCCGCTGCTGGCGCAGCGCCTGCGCTTCGCCAACCCGCGCGCGGCGCGGGTGGTCTCGACCATCGATCCGCAGTTGCAGCGCACCCTGGAAGACCGCGTCGCCGCGTACTTCTCGAGCCTGCCCGAACGCACCTCGGCGGCGCTGCTGGTGGTCGACAACGCCAGCCTGGAAGCGCGCGCCTACGTCGGCTCGGTGACCTTCGGCGACGCCGCGCGGCTGGGCCACGTCGACATGGTCCAGGCCTGGCGCTCGCCCGGTTCCACCCTCAAGCCGTTCCTGTACGCATTGGCGATGGACGACGGGCTGATCCATTCGGAAAGCCTGTTCGTCGATGCGCCGCAATCCTTCGGCGGCTACCGCCCGGGCAACTTCGACACCGCCTTCAACGGGCCGGTGGGCGCGGCCAGCGCGCTGCGGCTGTCGCTCAACATCCCGGCGGTGGATTTGCTCGACCGGGTCGGCCCGACGCGCTTCTCCGCGCGCCTCGCCCACGCCGGCATCGACCTGCAATGGCCGCGCGGCGCGCAGCCGAACCTGGCGATGATCCTCGGCGGCACCGGCGCGCGCCTGGAAGACCTGGTCGGCGCGTATGCCGCGTTCAACCGCGGCGGCATCGCCGGGCGGGTGCGCTATCAACGCGGGGCGCCGAAAATCGAGCGCCGCTTGCTGTCGCCGGGCGCGGCCTGGATCGTGCGCGAAATCCTCGAAGCCAACCCGCGCCCCGGCAGCGTCGAGCAGACCTTCGACGCCGGCGGCCGCCCGCGCGTGGCCTGGAAGACCGGCACCAGCTACGGCTTCCGCGACGCCTGGGCGCTGGGCAGCACGCGCCGCTACACCGTCGGGGTGTGGGTCGGCCGGCCCGACGGCACGCCGTTGCCGGGCCAGTACGGCGCGGTGACCGCGCTGCCGCTGTTGTTCGAGACCATCGACAGCCTGCCGCGCCTGCGAGGCGACGCGGTGCCGCTGCCGCCGCCTGCGAACGTGCGCCAGATCGAGGTGTGCTGGCCGCTGGGCCTGCCGCCGGACCCGGCGCAGCCGCAGTTGTGCCAGCGCCGCCGCGAGGCCTGGACGCTCGACGGTTCGGTGCCGCCGACCTTCGCCGAGCGCGACGCGCGGCTGTGGAGCGCGGGCGTGGAGCGCTTCGACGTGGATGCGCGCAGCGGCCTGCGGCTGTCGGCCGACTGCGCGCGCGAGCATGTGCGCGAGGCGCGCGCGCTGGCGCGCTGGCCGGCGCTGGCCTCGCCGTGGCTGCCGGCGGACACCCGCCGGGCTTCGCGGCTGCCGCCGCTGTCGCCGGACTGCAGCGCCGACGGCCGCGACGCCGCCGAGGAACTGCGCATCGAAGGCATCGACGATCTCGCCACGCTCGCGCGCGCGCCCGGCAGCGCGACGCCGCTGCGGCTGTCGGTGCGCGCGCTCGGCAGCGACGCGCGGGTGCGCTGGCTGCTCGACGGCCGCTGGATCGGCGAGACCGACGGCCGCGGACGCCTGGACTACGACTTCGGCGAGCCGGGCGAACATACGCTGACCGCGTTGGCCGACACCGGCGCGTGGTCGCGGGTGCGGTTCAAGGTGCTGCGCTGAGCGAGGTGCAGGACTGATCGAGGCGCTGGGCTGAGGCTGTTGTGGGAGGGGCTTCAGCCCCGACGCTTTTGTGTCAGGCGACAGCGATCTGAAACAAAAGCGTCGGGGCTGAAGCCCCTCCCACAAAAGCTCCGCCGCGCTCAATCCAGCGAATACGGCGGCGGCTCGATCTGCGCCGACAAGCCGCTGCGCGCGAGCGCCTGCGCATAACGCTCGGCCTCGATCACGGTCAGCTCCGCCAGCGCGCCGTCCTCGCGCAGCGCGCGCAGCACCTCGCGGGCGGCTTGCCCGCTCTGCGCGGCGAGGCAGGCCGCGGCGCGCAAGGTGTCGGCCTCGTTGCGGTGCTCAGGCGCGAGGGTGAGCCGGTGGCGCATCGCGACGATCCGCGCCAGGTCCGGCCGGGTGGTCGCCGCGGCCGTGCCGCAGCGGGTGCAGGTCACCAGCAACGACAGGCCCTGGATTTCGCTGCGGATCGTCGCTTGCTCGCCGCAGGGGCAGAACTGGAACGCCTCGCCGTTGTTCGCGTCCATGCCGCGTCAGCTCCGATCCGCGCGCTGCGCGGCGAACACATCGCCGACGGACTGCGCGCCCGGCGCGTAACGCGCGCCGGCGAAGCCGGCCGCGGCGGCGAGCAGGGCCAACAGCAGGAACGGCAGCGCGGTGCGGCGCAACGCGGTCGACAGCCAGTGCTGCGATTCGATCCGGCGCAGGCGCCGGTACAGGCCGCCGGCCAGCGCCACGTCGAGCAGTAGCTCGGCCATCAGGCCCGGCGCGATCCACACCACCCACCCGGCGGCGAGCACGGCGCCCAGGGCGATGGCGATCGCGATCAGCACCCAGCCGAAGTCGTCGGCGCCGTCGAGCAGCGAGAAGCCCGAGCCGTTATCGGCGTCGGCGTCGGCGCTGCGCGGCAGCGGCAGCGACGATGGCGCCGGCGCCGGCGCGTCGAAACCGGCGTGGGCGCCGCCGCCGCCGCTGTGGCCGCCGCCGCCGTTCCAGCCGGCGCTCGAGGGGCCGCCGCCCGGGCCGCCGAAATCGGGCAGATCGATGTTGTCCAACGCGCGGCCGCGGCTGCGCGCCCAGGTCCACAGCAACAGCAGGAACGCCGCGTAGGCGGCGCAGGCGGCGAGGGGATAGCGTAGGGCCATGCCGTGCAGCCCGGCCTGCAGCAGCGCGAACGAGGCCAGGAAGCCGACCGCGCCGGTCAGCAGCACGATCAGGCTCATCTGCAGGCGGGGCCAGTGGTCGCGTTCCAGGCGTTCGCGCAGCCGCGCGATTTCCATGTGTCGGCTCATGCCGCGAGTGTAAGCACGCGCCGCGGCCGTTTTCGCCGGTGCGGCCGCGCTTGCGCTGCCGTTCGGTTCAGGCTCGTGTGGGAGGGACTTTAGTTCCCACGCTTTTGGTCCCAGAGCGCGACGTCGCACCCGACACATCGCCTCGCCGGGAACCGGGTTGGCGCCGGAACCGGTCGTCAGCCGATTGACACCAATCTTTACGAAAAGTAACTTACATTAAGTAAGTTACTTTTCGTAATTTCAATCGGAGCCGCCATGCACGTCTTGATCGTCCTCGCCCATCCCGCCGCCGATTCGTTGACCCATGCCGTCGCCGCGAAAGTGGGCGAGGGCGCCCGCGCCGCCGGCCACAGCGTCGAACTCGCCGACCTCGCCGCCGAGGGCTTCGACCCGCGCTACGGCCAGGCCGACCACGACGCCTACCGCGGCCATGCGCCGCTGCCGGCCGACGTGCTCGCCGAACAGGCGCGGATCGACCGCGCCGACACGGTGGTGCTGGTCTACCCGGTGTACTGGTGGTCGATGCCGGGGTTGCTCAAGGGCTGGATCGACCGCACCTTCGCCAACGGCTGGGCCTACGCGACCCAGGACGGCCGCGCGACCGGCCGCCTGCAGCGCCTGCGCGTGCACCTGCTGGGTTTGGGCGGCGCCGACGAGCGCGCCTACCTCAAGCATGCCTACGACGTGGCGATGAAGACCCAGATCGACCATGGCATCTTCGATTACTGCGGCGCGTGCGTAGTCAGTTCGAGCTTTCGTTTCGACAGCGAGGAACGCGACGCGACCGCGCACCTGCAGGCGGCGTTCGAGCTGGGGCGCGGATTGTTCGTCGAAGGCGCGCAGTGCGCGGCGGCGTAGGCATGGGCGCAGGTGGGTTCGTCGTCGGTGCGTTGGCGCGGTCGCGGCTTGCGCCGCTCCTACAGGGGCCGTCGCAGCTTCGGACTTGCCCTGTAGGAGCGGCGCAAGCCGCGACCGCGTCGCAACCGATCGCGCCGCAACCGGCTATCGCGCGCAGGCACGCCGTCGCAAACGCAGAAGCTCAACGCGTACTGCGGCGCCGGCGGCGGCCGCTCAGCGCCCGGTCCAGCCGTCGAGCATGTCGGCCAACTCGTCGGCATGCTCCTCTTCCTGCGCCAGGATGTGTTCCATCATGCGCTTGGTCGTGGTGTCCTTGTCGCCGATGAAGTCGATGATCGCGCGGTAGCTGTCGATGGCGATGCGTTCGGCGATCAAGTCTTCCTTGACCATGTCGCGCAGGTCGCTGCCTTCCACGTATTCGGCGTGGGCGCGGCGCGACAGCGCGTCGGGGTTGAGGTCGGGTTCGCCGCCGAGCTGGACGATGCGCTCGGCGATCAGGTCGGCGTGGGCCTGTTCTTCGTTGGCGTGTTCGAGGAACTCGGACTTGATCGCATCGGCCATCAGCCCGCTGGCCATGAAGTAGTGGCGCTTGTAGCGCAGCACGCAGACGATCTCAGTGGCCAGGGCGTCGTTGAGCAGCCGGATCACCGCTTCGCGGTCGGCGGCGTAGCTGGCGGTGATCGCGCCGTCCTCGATGTGCTTGCGGGCGCGGGCGCGGATGGCGTCGATGTCGGCGACGAAGGCCGAGGGACGGGCCGTGCCGGACTTGCCGGAGGCCTTGCCGGCGGACGCGCCGGATGCGGGGGCGGCGACCTTGGGCGCGGCGGCCTTGGAAGAAGCGGTTTGGCGCGGGCTGACTGGCTTGGCGGACATGACGTCTCCTGGCGGGTCGGGGGAAGGGCTACCTCGGGTGCGTGAAGCGGGGCGATGAAAAAGCGAGCGCATGCGCGGCGGCCGGGCCCGCGCGCGGCGGGCCCGGCGACGCGGATCAGACCTGTTCGAGCATGTATTCGGCCGAGGACACCCGGTACTCGCCGGGTTCCTCGACATGCAGCTGCTTGACCACGCCGTTCTCGACGTACAGGGCGAAGCGCTTGGCGCGCGTGCCCATGCCGTAGGCGCTGGCGTCCAGCTCCAGGCCGAGCGCGCGGGTCAGGTCGCCGTTGCCGTCGGACAGCATCAGCATGCCGTCGGGCACGTGCTGGCTCTGCGCCCAGGCCTGCATGACGAAGGGATCGTTGACGGCCAGGCAGGCCACTTCGATGCCCTTGTCGCGGAACTGCTGGAAGTGCTCGACGAAGCCCGGCAGGTGCTTTTCCGAACAGGTCGGAGTGAAGGCGCCGGGCACCGCGAACAGCACCGCCTTGCGGTCGTCGAACAGGGCGCGGGTATCGACCGTCTCGATGCCTTCGTTGATGCGCTTGAGCGCGACTTCGGGCAGGCGGTCGCCGACCTGGATGCTCATGGGATTCTCCTGGGGTGAGGGTGGAGTCTAGGAAGCCGGGGCTAAACTTTGCGTCAAAGCCGGGCGTCGGATCGCTTCGAGCCGGGCGAACGCGGTGGGCGGCTTGAAAACGCGCCGGTCGTCGCCATGCTGTGGGGTTAATGATGCGTCAAGGCGGCCTGTGCGGACAGCGCTGCGCTTGGCGCTTGCGCCGTGGGAGCGAGCATCGAATGCAGTTCAAGGATTACTACGAGACCCTGGGCGTGGAGCCCAGCGCCGGCGAGGCCGAGATCAAGACCGCCTACCGCCGGCTGGCGCGCAAGTACCATCCCGACGTCAGCAAGGAAGCCGGCGCGGAAGAGAGCTTCAAGGCCGTCAACGAGGCCTACGAGGCGCTGCGCGATCCGCAGAAGCGCGCCGCCTACGATCAGCTGCGCGTGCGCGGCTACCGGCCGGGCGACGAAGTGCAGCCGCCGCCGGGCGGTTTCGGCGGCGGCCCGGGCGGTCCGGACTTCGAGGAGATCTTCGCCGGCGGCGGCGCGGGCGGTGGCTTCAGCGATTTCTTCGAGACCTTGTTCGGGCGCGGACGCGCCGCGCCCGGCGCGGGCGGCTTCAACCAGCGCGCCGCGCCGCCGCGCGGCGACACCCGCGCGCGGTTGGCCGTGTCGCTGGAGACCGTCTACGAAGGCGGGCAGGTGCGCATCTCGGTGAACCACAAGACCCTGGACGTGCGCGTGCCCAAGGGCATCCGTCCGGGCCAGCTGATCCGCCTGGCCGGGCAGGGCACGCACGGCGACCTGCTGCTGGAGATCGAATACGCCGCGCACCCGCAGTTCGAAGTGGACGGGCGCAACGTCATCCACGTGCTGGAGCTGGCGCCGTGGGAAGCGGCGTTGGGCGCCAGCGTCAGCGTGCCGACCCTGGGCGGCGCGGTCGAGCTGAAGATCCCGGCCAACTCCGAAGCCGGCCGCAAGCTGCGCCTGCGCGGCCGCGGCCTGCCCGGCACGCCGGCGGGCGACCAGATCGTCGAGCTGGAAGTGCTGGCGCCGCGCGCGGACACCGACGCGCAGCGCGAAGCCTACGAAGGCCTGCGCGCGGCGTTCGGCGAGGATTGGCGGCGCGTCTGAGTTTGCGCGCGGGCCGTGCCTGAGCCAGGCCCGGCGGCGCTGGTGCGAGGGCCTCCAGGCCCGACGCCTTTCGATCCGCTGCGGCGATGCATCGAAGCGCCCCGAGCCGAAAGCGGCGGGGCTGAAGCCCTCCCACAGCCGTGCCCCGCCGCGCCCATCCAGCGACATGATCGACGGCGCGGCCCGGCCGACGGGCGGAACCCCGCCACGCCGGCGAACAAGACCGCTGACACACGCGTGCGCGGCAGTGCCCGCGGATTGCGCGGCGCCCAAACGCAAGAATCCCGGCCTGGGCCGGGATTCCCGCATTCATCCGATGCCGCCGCGGCCGCGGGCCGGGCCCGGTTCAGCCGGCCGAGGGCAACAACTGGCCGATGATCTCGGACAGGTCGGTCTCGCTGAACGGCTTGGTGATGTAGGCCTTGGCGCCCTGGCGCATGCCCCACACCCGGTCGGTGTCCTGGTCCTTGGTGGTGACCAGGACGATCGGGATGTGCTTGGTGCTGGCTTCGCGGCAGATCGAGCGGGTGGCCTGGAACCCGTTGAGGTTCGGCATGACCACGTCCATCAGGATCAGGTCGGGCAGCTCGCGCTTGGCGGCCTCGACGCCGGCGGCGCCGTCTTCTGCGGTGAGGGCCTCGTGGCCCAGCTTCTCGACGATGCGACGGATGCCCATCAGCTGGGACGGCGAATCGTCGACGATCAAAATACGCGCCATATCTTTCCCCTGGAACTTGCGGCCGATTGTAGCGACGCGCCGCGCGGCTGCAATGCCAACTAGATCACGACCAGGGTCCGGCCCAGCGAGCCGCCGGCCAGCATGGCCGGGAAGACCTGCGGCAGCTCGGACAGGGCCACTTCGCGGGTGCAGATGCGGTCCAGGTGGGCCGGCTTCCAGTCGCTGGCCAGGCGCTGCCAGATCTCGTCGCGGATCGCGCGCGCGGTGCCGGCCGAGGCGACGCCGAGCAGGGACGCGCCGCGGATGATGAACGGCATTACCGTGGTGTCCAGCTCGTGGGTCGCGGCGAGGCCGGCGGTGGCGACGTTGCCGTACGGCGCGGTCTGCGCGAGCAGGCTGGCGAGCATCGGCCCGCCGACGTTGTCCAGGCCGCCGCCGAAGCGCGCCGACTCCATCGGCCGGGTCGTGGCCAGGGCGTCGCGGCCGAGCACCTGGCTGGCGCCGATCGACTTGAGGTAATCGGCCTGGTCGGCCTTGCCGCTGATCGCGTGCACCTCGAAGCCGGCGCGGCTGAAGATGTCGAGCGCGAGCGAGCCCACGCCGCCGCTGGCGCCGGTGACCGCGAGCGGGCCCAGCTCCGGCGCCTGGCGGTTTTCCAGCAGCCGGAACAGCGCCAGCGCCGCGGTGAAGCCGGCGGTGCCCAGCACCATGCTCTCGCGCAGGCTCAGCCCGGCCGGCAGCGGGATCGCCCACTTCGCCTCCAGCCGCGCGTACTCGCTGTAGCCGCCGTCGCGGACTTCGCTGAGGCCGCAGCCGGTGACCAGCACCGCGTCGCCTTCCTTGAACTTGGCGTCGCTGGAGGCGACCACGTGCCCGGCCACGTCGATGCCGCCGACCAGCGGGAACTTGCGCAGGATCTTGCCTTCGCCGGTGCCGGCGAGCGCGTCCTTGAAGTTGATCGAGGAGTAAGCGGACTTGATCACGACCTCGCCCGGGGCGAGATCGTCGATCGACACCGCTTCGATGCCGCTGCGATAGCCGGCGTCGTCGTTGTGGATGCGGAAGGCGTTGAACGCGGCGGGGACGGTCATGGCGCGGGCTCCGGAAGCAGACCGCGATGATAGCCCAGCGTCGACGCGCGCCGCGGCGCGCTCAGCGCTTGCCGGCGCGAGCCCGCACGGGTTTTGCCCCGCGTTTCTTCGCATCTTTTGCCTCATCGGCCGGGTCGTCGGCTTCGGTCGCGCCGGCCGGCAGCAGGCGGATGCGTCCGTCTTCGATTTTCCACAGCAGGCGGTTGCGCACGGTGGTGACGTAGATCGGCTTGCGATATTGCAGGCTCATGAACGCGTGGAAGCAGGTCGGCGTGTCCGAGGTCAGGTGGCCGATCGTCAGCGCTTCGACTTTTTCCAGTTCGCGCGGATCCAGGTTGACGCAACTGCGGGTCTGCTCGAAGCGCTCGAGCACGCGGCTGCCGTCGCGCGACACGCGCAACAGCGCGTGGCCGCCGAGCGGCAGCGAATCGTCCGTCCACGGCGACATCAGGAACACCAGGATCTGCGCGGGTTGTTCGGGCTCGCTCCATTCTATGGCGACGGTGTTCGGCGGCGCGTTGGCGCAGTACGTCATCGATTGCGCGCGCGCGAGCTTGATCGCGGCCAGCAGGCGCAGCTCGCGCTCGCTGGCCGGCTGCGGCGGGTCGAGCCGGCGCGAGTCGCGCGCCGCCAGCGGCGTGCGCAACGGCAGCGAGGACTGCGCGAACGCGACCGTGCGGCCGTCGGCGCGGGCGAAGTAGCGCACGTCGACGCGGTCGCCGTTTTCCTCGCTGAGCCAGCCGGCCGGTTCGCCGGGCAGCGAACTCAGCGCGCCGGCCGCGTTGAGGGAATCGCTGGTCAGCCAGGCGGCGATGTCGTGACGGCGCAGGATCGTGCCGAGCGCTTCGGCGCGGGAAACGTCTTCGCGGTAGTCGGCCGGAATCTCGCAGGCGATCCGGCGCGCGGCGGCGTCGACTTCGGCCGGCAGCTGGCGCGCGGCTTCGCAGTCGGTGACCGGAACATACGGCGCGGGCGCAGCGGCGCCGGCGGGAAACGCGGCGCAGGCGGCGAGGCCGGCCACGCACAGGCACGACACGTACAGCCAAGAACGGAAATCCATTTCGTTCTCCTCTCAGGGTGGGCGCCCGCACCGACGGTGCAGGCGCCGGGGCGACTTAGCGCAACGCGCTGCGCCGCTTCTCGTCCAGCCACTTCGACGCCTGCGCCGGCTCGTAGGCGCGCATCCACGCCAGCATCGCGTCGAGGTCGTCGCCGTGCCACAGGTCGCGGCGCTGGTCGGCGTGCAGGAAGCGCTCTTCGACCATGCGGTCGAGCATGCCCATCAGCGGCGAGTAGAAGCCGTCGATGTCGAGGAAGGCGCAGGGCTTGTCGCCGATGCCGAGCTGGCGCCAGGTCAGCATCTCGAACATCTCGTCGAGGGTGCCGAAGCCGCCGGGCAGGGCGACGAAGGCGTCGGCGAGGTCGAACATGCGCTGCTTGCGCTCGTGCATCGAGCCGACGATCTCGAGCTTGCTCAGGCCGCGATGGGCGACTTCCCAGTTGACCAGCTGCTCGGGAATCACCCCGATCGCTTCGCCGCCGGCTTCGAGCACGGCGTCGGCGACCACGCCCATCAGGCCGACGTTGCCGCCGCCGTAGACCAGGGCGACGCCGTCGCGGGCCATGCGCTGGCCCAGCGCCATCGCGCGCTCGCTGTAGATGGGTTTGGAGCCGGCGTTGGAGCCGCAGTACACGCAGAGGGTCTTCATGGTTTTCGCTGCCTCGCAGGGTGGTTCTTGTCGTCGTGGTCGCCGCGTCGCCGGCGGACGCGGCTCGATGCGCGTCGGCGCCGAAACGAAAAACGGCGCACCAGGTGCGCCGTTCTCGTTGCCGCCTGGCCGGTCAGTTGGCCTTGTGGATGGCGCGCTTGTCGACCGCCATCGCCGCGTCGTGGATCGCCTCCGACAGGGTCGGGTGGGCGTGGCAGATGCGCGCGAGGTCGTCGGCGGAGCCCTTGAACTCCATGGTCAGCACGCCTTCGTGGACCAGCTCGGAGACGCCGACGCCGACCAGGTGCAGGCCGAGCACGCGGTCGGTCTCGGCATGGGCGATGACCTTGACGAAGCCGGCCGGCTCGCCCATGGCCACCGCGCGGCCGATCGCCGCGAACGGGAAGCTGCCGGTCTTGTACGGCACGCCGTCGGCCTTGAGCTGCTGTTCGGTCTGGCCGACCCAGGCGATTTCCGGCTCGGTGTAGATCACCCACGGGATGGTGTCGAAGTTGACGTGGCCCGGCAGGCCGGCGATCAGTTCGGCCACCGCGATGCCTTCCTCGAAGCCCTTGTGCGCGAGCATCGGCCCGCGCACGCAGTCGCCGACCGCCCACACGCCGTCGACGCCGGTGTGGCAGTGCTCGTCGACTTCGATCTGACCGCGCTCGTTGAGCTTGACCCCGGTGCCCTCGGCCAGCAGGCCCTTGGACGCGGCGCGGCGGCCGACGGCCACCAGCAGCTTGTCCACGACCAGTTGCTGGTCGGCCTTGCCGTCGTTGTAGGTCAGGTGGACCTCGGAGCCCTTGATCTCGGCCTTGGACACCTTGGCGCCGAGCTTGATGTCCAGGCCCTGTTTCTTGAATTCCTTGGCCGCGGTCTTGGCGACTTCGGCGTCGGCGGCGGCGAGGAAATCGGGCATCGCTTCCAGGATGGTGACTTCCGAACCCAGGCGCTTCCACACGCTGCCCAGTTCCAGGCCGATCACGCCGGCGCCGATCACGCCCAGGCGCTTGGGCACTTCGGTGAAGTCCAGCGCGCCGACGTTGTCGACGATCTTGTCGCCGTCGAACTTGGCGAACGGCAGTTCGATCGAGTCCGAACCGGCGGCGATGATGACGTTGGTGCCCTTGAGCTCGACCTCGGAACCGTCGTGCTGCTTGACCTTGACGATGTTGCCCGGGTGCAGGGTGCCGAAGCCGTAGTACGGCGCGATCTTGTTCGCCTTGAACAGCATCGCGATGCCGCCGGTGAACTGCTTCACGATCTTGTCCTTGCGACCGACCATGGTGCCGACGTCGATCTTGGCGTTGTCGGCGCTGATGCCGTGTTCGCCGAACAGATGCTGCAGGTTCCAGTACTGGCGCGAGCTGTCGAGCAGCGCCTTGGACGGGATGCAGCCCACGCGCAGGCAGGTGCCGCCGAGCGCGGGCTTGCCGTCCTTGCCGAGCGCGGCGTCGATGCACGCGGTCTTCAGGCCCAGCTGCGCGGCGCGGATGGCGGCGTGGTAGCCGGCGGGGCCGGCGCCGATGACGACTACGTCGAATTGCTCAGACATTGAGATTCCTTTGCCTTTCCCTTCTCCCGCGGGCGGGAGAAGGTGCCCGAAGGGCGGATGAGGGGAGGCGCGGGGCAGGGGGCTGGCGTAATCGCGGCTTGCCCTCGGCCCGACCCCTCTCCCGCGAGCGGGAGAGGGGCTTGGGGCATCACATGCCGAGCAGCATGCGGTGCGGATTTTCCAGCTGGTTCTTGATGTCGACCAGGAACAGCACCGCGTCCTTGCCGTCGATGATGCGGTGGTCGTAGGACAGCGCGATGTACATCATCGGCGCGGCGACCACGGCGCCGTTCTCGACGATGGCGCGCTCCTTGATCGCGTGCATGCCCAGGATCGCCGACTGCGGCGGGTTGACGATCGGGGTCGACATCAGCGAGCCGAAGGTGCCGCCGTTGGTGATGGTGAAGGTGCCGCCCTGCAGGTCTTCCAGCGCCAGCTTGCCGTCGCGGGCCTTCTTGGCGTAATCGCCGATGGCCTTTTCGACGTCGGCGAAGCCCATGCGCTCGACGTTGCGCAGCACCGGGGTCACCAGGCCCTTGTCGGTCGACACGGCGATCGAGATGTCGGCGTAGCCGTGGTAGATCACGTCGTTGCCGTCGACCGAGGCGTTGACGATCGGGTGGCGCTGCAGGGCATTCGCGGCGGCCTTGGCGAAGAAGCTCATGAAGCCGAGCTTGACCCCGTTGGCCTTCTCGAAGGACTCGCCCAGCTCCTTGCGCATGGCCATGACCTTGCCCAGGTTGACTTCGTTGAACGAGGTCAGCATGGCGATGGAGTTCTTCGACTGCATCAGGCGCTCGGCGATGCGCGCGCGCATGCGGGTCATCGGCACGCGCTCTTCCGGACGCGCGCCCGCGGCCGAGCCCACGCCGCCGGACTTGGCGTAGTTGAGGATGTCTTCCTTGGTCACCGCGCCCTTGCGGCCGGTGCCTTCGACCTGCGCGGCGTCCACGCCCTGGGTGTTGGCGGCGAAGCGCGCGCCCGGCGGCAGCTGGTCGTTGGCGGCCGGGGCCTTGGGCGCGTCGGCCTTCGGCGTCACCGGCTGCGCACCGGCGGCCGGAGCGGCCTCGGCCTTGGCGGCGGCGGGCGCGGCGGCGGCGGCCGGCTTCGACTCGGCCGCGGCGCCGGCTTCGACGATCGCGATCAGCTGCTGGCTGGTCACGGTCGCGCCTTCCTCGAACTTGATTTCCTTGAGCACGCCGTCGACCGGCGAGGGCACTTCGAGCACCACCTTGTCGGTTTCGAGGTCGACCAGGTTCTCGTCGCGCTTGACCGCGTCGCCCGGCTTCTTGTGCCACGTGGCGATCGTGGCGTCGGAGACCGACTCGGGCAGAACGGGGACTTTGATCTCGGTGCTCATGGGGCAGGCATCCTGGAGTGCTTGAAGGTGGATTTTCGAATCTGGAGTGTTCGGCGAAGCGCCGGCGCCCGCATCGGCGCCGGAGCCTCAAGGAGCCCGCGCCTTACTCGGCGCTGGACTCGCCGTGCAGCGAATTGACCAGCGCGTCGGCGACCAGCTTGGCCTGCTCGGCGACATGGTCGGCCAGGTGGCCGGCCGCCGGCGACGGCGAACGCGCGCGGCCGGTGTAGTGCAGGGCCTGCTTCGGCGCCAGGCACGCGGTCAGGTGGTGGCGGATCTGGTACCACGCGCCCTGGTTCTGCGGCTCTTCCTGGCACCACACCACGTCCTTGGCGCTGGCGAAGCGCTTGAGCTCGGCGGCCAGGGCCTCGCGCGGGAACGGGTACAGCTGCTCGACGCGGACGATGGCGGCGTCTTCCACGCCGTCCTTCTGCGCCTGCTCGTACAGGTCGTAGTAGACCTTGCCCGAGCACAGCACCACGCGCTTGACCTTCTTCGGGTTGGCGGCGTTGTCCGGGATCAGGTGCTGGAACCCGCCGCCGGCCAGCTCGTCCAGGCTCGACACCGCCAGCTTGTGGCGCAGCAGCGACTTGGGCGTCATCACCACCAGCGGCTTGCGCGTGCTCATGCGCATCTGCCGGCGGATCATGTGGTAGGCCTGGGCCGGGGTGGTCGGCGCGCACACCAGCATGTTGTCCAGCGCGCACAGCTGCAGGAAACGCTCCAGGCGCGCCGAGCTGTGCTCGGGGCCTTGGCCTTCGTAGCCGTGCGGCAGGAACAGCGCCAGGCCGCACAGACGGCCCCACTTGGCCTCGCCCGAGGACAGGAACTGGTCGATCACCACCTGCGCGCCGTTGGCGAAGTCGCCGAACTGCGCTTCCCAGATGTCCAGGGTCATGGGATCGGCGGTGGAGTAGCCGTATTCGAACGCCATCACCGCCTCTTCCGACAGCAGCGAGTCGATGATGGTGACGTCGGTCGGGTTGCTCACCAGCCGGCGCAGCGGCACGACATATTCGTCGGTGCTCTGCTCGTGCAGGATCGCGTGGCGGTGGAAGAAGGTGCCGCGGCCGCTGTCCTGGCCGACCAGGCGCAGCTTGTAGCCTTCGCTGACCAGGGTGGCGTAGGCCAGGTTCTCGGCGAAGCCCCAGTCGCCCGGCTGCTCGCCGGCCGACATCTTGCGGCGGTCTTCGTAGATCTTGGCCACGCGCGGGTGCAGCTTGACGGTGTCCGGGACCGCGTTGATCTCGACCGCGAGTTGGTCGAGCCGGGCGCGGTCGAAGGTGGTGTCGACCGGATCGCTGAGCTTGCCCTGCAGGTACTTGGACCAGTCGATGGTGAACTCGTCGGGCTTGACCTCGACCAGTTCGGTGGTGACCTCGCCGGCGTCGAGCTTGTCGCGGTAGCCGTCGACCAGCGCCTGCGCGTCCTCGGCCTTGATCGCGCCTTCGGCGACCAGCTGGTCGGCGTAGAGCTCGCGCGGGGTCTTGTGCTTGCGGATCACCTGGTACATCAGCGGCTGGGTCGCCGCCGGCTCGTCGGCCTCGTTGTGGCCGTGGCGGCGGTAGCAGACCAGGTCGATGACCACGTCGCGGCCGAAGCGCTGGCGGAAGTCCAGCGCCAGCTCGGCGCAGAACACCACCGCTTCGGGGTGGTCGGAGTTCACGTGCAGGATCGGCGCGCCGACCATCTTGGCCACGTCGGTGCAGTACAGCGTGGAGCGCGCGTCCTGGCGCTCGGACGTGGTGAAGCCGACCTGGTTGTTGATGACGATGTGCACGGTGCCGCCGACGGCGAAGCCGCGCGCCTGCGACATCTGGAACAGCTCCATGCCCACGCCTTGTCCGGCGAACGCGGCGTCGCCGTGCAGCAGCACCGGCAGCACCTGGGCGCGGCCGTGCTCGCCGCGGCGGGTCTGGCGCGAACGCACGCTGCCGGCGACCACCGGGTTGACGATTTCCAGGTGCGAGGGGTTGAACGCCAGCGCCAGGTGGACCGGGCCGCCGGGGGTGGCGACGTCGGCGCTGAAGCCCATGTGGTACTTCACGTCGCCGCTCTTGGCGTGCTCGTCGTGCTCGAACTTGCCTTCGAACTCGTCGAACAGCTTGCGCGGCGGCTTGCCCAGGGTGTTGACCAGGACGTTGAGGCGGCCGCGGTGGGCCATGCCGATGACCACGTCCTGCACGCCCTGCTCGCCGGCGCGGCGGATGGTGACGTCCATCAGCGGGATCAGCGCGTCGCCGCCTTCCAGCGAGAAGCGCTTCTGGCCGACGTACTTGGTGCCCAGGTAGCGCTCCAGGCCGTCGGCCGCGGTCAGCCGCTCCAGGATGCGCTTCTTGTCCTCGGCGCTGCGGCCGAACTTGCCGCCGGCCGTTTCCAGGCGCTCGTACATCCAGCGGCGCTGCTCGGCGTCGGCGATGTGCATGAACTCGGCGCCGATCGGGCCGGTGTAGGTCGCCTTGAGCAGGGCGACCAGGTCGCCGAGCTTCATCCGTTCCTTGCCGGCGACGCCGCCGGTGGAGAACTCGACCGACTGGTCGCTTTCGGACAGGCGGTGGAAGCCCAGCGCCAGGTCCGGCGCGTCGGGCTTCTGCAGCAGGCCCAGCGGATCGATGTCGGCGGCGAGGTGGCCGCGCGAACGGTAGGCGGTGATCACCTTGCCGACCATGCGCTCGCGCTCGTCGCCGCCGGAACTGGCGCCGGCGGCGGCGACCGCGCCGCGCGCGGCGGCCTTGCCCGCCTGGGTGATGCTCTCGATCGCCGCCGAGTGCGGCACATCGCCGGCCTCGCGGCCCTTGAAGCCGTCGAAATAGGCTTTCCACTTGGGCCCGACGCTGTCGGGATCGACCAGGTACTGCTCGTACAGGTCTTCGATGAAGGCGGCGTTGGCGCCGAGTTGCGAGGACTGCGAGAACTGCTTCAGGAGACTGTCCACGATGGCTATCGGGAAACTCTATTGGACGGGAGTGGGGTCGGCGCGCGCGGGCATGGCGCCGGGCGCAGACAAGGCTCGGAATTATAGCGGCAGTGTTAAGCGCAAAGGCATAACTACTTACGTCTATGTGGCGGTTTTGGTTCGATTTCCGGCGTCGGGCCGGACCGGACCGTCGAGCGGACCGTTCCGGCAAGGCGGCGCGCGCAGCGGCGCGGACGGGTAATTTCTTGCGGTCGCCGGCGCGGCTTTCAAGCCGGCGCGGCGCCGGCCGCGGTTTAGGCCGCGCTCAGGCTGCCGGCGCCGCGGCGCGGCTGGAATCGCTTTCAGCGCCGGCAGGCGCGAAGATTGTGCGCAACCGCGGACGCTGGCTAGGCTGGCGCCGGGTCCCGGCCGACCGGGACGGACGACAGCGAAGGCGAAGGAGCCGGGCATGCGAAGGGCGATGCGAGCGGGACTGGGACTGTGGCTGGCGACGGGCCTGGGCTTCGGCGCGACCGGCGCGGCGCGGGCCGCGGACGAGGCGGCGGCGGTGGGGCCCAATGTGGAGGCGGTGGTCCAGGGCGGCCGCTGGAGCGATGCGGCCGGCGAGGGCGTGTACCGGGTGATCGTGGCCAGCCAGGGCTTCGAGCACGTCTCCACCGGGGTGCGCGCGCAGTGGAAGGGCGACGGCGGCGAGGACGGCCTGGCCCGGATCGTGCACGAGGCCGAACTGGTGGCGCCGGGGCACTACGCGCTGGGGCCGCCGAAGCTCACCCGGACCGCCGCGGGCGTGCGGGTCGAGTTGCGCGGAGTGGCGACCTACGACAGCCGGGTCAAGGCGGTGTGCCGGTTCGAACTGGCGCCGGGCGGCAAGGTGACGGTGGTCAAGGCCTGCGGCGGGTGACGCCGCGGCTGGGCCTGGGCCCGGCTGCGGGGCCTCGGGCTCTTGTGGGAGGGGCTTCGGCCCCGGTGCTCTCTTTTCGGGTCGCGGCGATCTGAGACAAAAGCATCGGGGCTGAAGCCCCTCCCACAAGAGCCCGGAGCCCGCCGGCGCTCAGATCCCCAGCGCGCGCAACTCGCTGCACGGCCGCGCCCGTTCCCACACCGGTTCGAACCGCGCCCGCAGCTGGCGCGCGCGCGGGCCGCCGTCGATGCGGGTCTCGCCGTCGAAACGGTGGCCGAGCGGGCGGTAGTACCAGCCGTCGCGGTCGTTGACCAGGTAGGCGGCCGGGTCGTTCTGATCGACGGTTTCCTCGATCGCGCGGAACTCGAACGCGGTCGGCAGGCGCTGGGCCAGCCCGATCAGCGGCGCCAGCGCGCGCTGCGGCGCGGCCGGATCGTGCAGCAGCACCCGCACCTGGCCGCCGCCGGTGGCGAAGCGGCGCAGGCCGGCCACCGCTTCGGCGCGGTCGAGCAGGCCCGGGTCGAGGTCGCGGCTGCAGATCCACAGGCCGCGGCGGGCCTGGGCGAGGATCCCGGCCAGCGCCGCCAGCGCGGCCTCGCGGCCGGCGACCGGATTGGCCGCGCCGAGCAGGCGGTACATCGCCACGTGCTCGATCCCGGCCTCGAAGAAGCGCTCGCCGAACGGCAGGAAGCCGTGGCGGGCGTAGAAACCGGTGGCGCCGGCCTGGCTGTGCAGCGAGACCTCGCGCCAGCCCAGCGCCTGGGCGCGTTCGAGCAGCGCCGCCAGCAGGGCCTCGCCGACGCCGCGGCCGCGCCAGGACGCCAGCACCGCCATGCGGCCGATGCGCCGGTCCGGGGTCAGCCGGCCGGTGCCGATCGGCTCGCTGGCGGCGTCGAAGGCCAGCACGTGCTGGCACTGCGGGTCGCGCCCGGCGTCCAACTCCAGGTCCAGCGGCACGTTCTGTTCCCGCACGAACACCGCCTCGCGCACCGCACGCAGGGCCGGCTGGGCGGCGGCGTAGTCCTCGACCGCGACCACCCGGAAGCTGGCGGCGGGGGCGGGCGCGCTCATTCCTCCTCGCCGCCGTCTTCGCCGTCGTCCTCGTCGCTGCCAAGGCGGTAATGGCCGCCGGCGACCAGCGCCAGCACGCAGTCGCGGCCGGCGCCGGACAGGGCCGAGTAGCCGGCCAGGTCGAGTTCGACCGCCGCTGCCAGCGCCTGCGCGTCGCGCGCCGGCAGCGCGAATTCCTGGCCGCTGACGTACAGGCGCGCGGCGCCGCCCTTGGCGTGGGCGCGGCGCCAGGCCATGCGCGACCACGGGTGGCGCCACAGCGCCGCGCCCTGGTCGAGGGCGAATTCGAGCTCGGCCCGCGCCGGCGCCGGCGCGCCGCCGGCGGACACTTCGCCGGCCGCGCGGTAGACGGTGATGAAGCGGCCGAACCAGTCGCCGAGGCGGTCGGGGTCGTTCATGCGCAGCGCGTTGAGCGCCTGCACCGCGCGCTGCATCGCCGCGGCGTCGATCTCGTTGGGATCGCGCGGCGGGGCCAGGTCCGGGTCGGTGTAGCGCAGCGCCTCGTCGGCGTCGCCGGCGAGGGTATCGATGTAGTCGCCCATCAGTTCGGCCGCGGACGGCGCGCGCATGCCGACCGAGAAGGTCAGGCAGGCGTCCTCGGCGACGCCGTGGTGGGGCACGCCGGGCGGCAGGTAGAGCATGTCGCCGGGGCCGAGCGTCCACTCGTGGCTGGGCTCGAACTCGCGCAGCAGCTTGAGTTCGGCGTCGTTGCGGAACTCCTGCGGCGGGTTGGGGCGCGCGTCGATCTGCCAGCGCCGGTGCCCCTGGCCCTGCAACAGGAACACGTCGTACTGGTCGACGTGGGCGCCGACCGAGCCGCCGGGCGCGGCGAAGGAGATCATCACATCGTCGATGCGCCAGCGCGGCAGGAACGAGAACGCCGGCAGCAGCGCGGCGACGTCGGCGTCCCACTTGTCCACGTCCTGCACCAGCAGCGTCCAGTCCTGCTGCGGCAGCCCCGGAAAATCGGATTCCTCGAACGGCCCGTGGCGCACCGAATAATGATCGCGCGCGCGATCGTGCTGGATCAGCCGCGCCAGCGCGCCTTCCTCGCAGGCCAGGCCGGCGAGGTCCTCGGGCTGCAGCGGCGACTGCAGGCCGGGGAAGGCGTTGCGGATCAGCAGCGGGCGTTTTTGCCAGTAATCGCGCAGGAACGCGGCCGGGTTCATGCCCAGCGGCGGGCGGCGGGCGGCGTCGATCTCGATCGGGAAGGCGGGGGCGGTTTTCTGGGTGGCCATGGCGGGCGGCGGTGGGGCGATGCGCGGAAAAACCCATTGTCGCTCATCGCGCGCGCCGCCGCCGCGACGGCGAACGCACGCATGGCCGTTGCAGGCGCGGCGCGGGCCGCGGTTACGCCGAGCGCCGTCGAGGCGACCCGCGGCCCGCCTGCGCCGGCCGCGTCGCGCTCATGCCGAAATTTCGTCGTACCCGCGGCCGAGGAACTGCAACAGGCACCAGCCGTGCCCGAACGGATCGGACAACTGCACGATCCGCCCCCAACTGGCCTTGCGCGCCTCGCCCTCCTGGCGCGCGCCGGCCGCCAGCGCGCTGGCCAGGGCCGCGTCGAGGTCCTCGACCACCACGTCCAGATGTAGCGGCGTCCAGTGCCGTGCATAACCGCGGGCCTGGTCGCCGGCGCCGAGCGAACCCTCGGGCTTGTGCAGCAGGTAGATCGGCGCCGGCCCGCCGAGCAGCTCGACCGCGTCGCCGCCGATGCGGCGGCCGACGTGCAGGCCGAAGGCGCGGGTGTAGAACGCGAGCGCGGCGTCGAGGTCGGGGACGTCGAGGTTGATCAACAAGTGCATCGCGGGGCTCCGCGGACGAGTGCGGGCAGTGTGCGCGGGCGGATGCTAAGGCGGTGTGGGCGTAGGGTGTGGCGGTGCGGGCGTGGGCGCGGGGCGATGGTGCGGGGCGATGGTGCGGGTGGATGCGGCCGGTTGCGACTGTGAGAGGGACTTCAGTGCCGACGATTTTCCGTCGATTCGCCGCGATCGGATCGGAAAGCGTCGGGACTGAAGTCCCTCCCACAAAGGCGTTCGCGCGTGCCTGCAAACCGAGCGCTGCGGCTCAATGCGCGGCGGGGGCGGGCTGCGCGCGCTCTTGCTCCAGCCGCGCATCGAGCTTGGCCGCGCCGACGGCCGCATATGCGCGGCAGGCACCGGTATCGACCAGCGGCTTGCTCGCCTGCGGCCCGATGCGTTCGAACAGGTCGCTGGCGCCGGGATGCGGGGTCAGCAGGATCTCGCACGGCAGCGCGGCGACCGTCTCGATGCCGCGCCGGTACGCGGCCAGCGCGCCCGGATGCGCGGCGTCGTCGCTGTAGCGGTACACCTTGTCGCTGAACGGAGTCAGGCTGTCGGCGTAGACGACGGTGCGGCATTGGCCGGCCTCGTCGCAGGAGCGCCAGGTCCAACTGGTGCCGCCGGGCGTGTGGCCGGGCGTCGCATGCGCGGTCAGTTCCAGCGCGCCCAGCCGCAGCGCGTCGCCGTCGCCGATGCGTTGTACCGAGGGTACCGGCGCGAAGCCCGCCACGGTCAGGAACTGCGGATCGCCGCGGTCGCCCTTGCCGCGTTCGAGCGCCGTCGCCGCCGGTTCGCGCGCGACCACGCGCGCGCCGGTGTCGCGCGCCAGCCGGGCGATGCCGCCGGCGTGGTCGATGTGCTCGTGCGAATTGAGGATGTAGCGCACTTGCCCGGGATCGAAGCCGAGCGCGCGGATATTGGCTTCGATGCCCGGCACGGCGCTGTCGATGGCGCCGTCGATGAGGATGTGGCCGGCCTCGGAGGTGATCAGGATCGCGCTGATGCTGCAGGTGCCGACGTACCAGGTATTGCCGTGGATATGCCGCGGCGCGGTGGGATCGTCCCACTTGGGCTTGGCCGGGCAGGGCGCGATCGCGACCGCGGCCGCGACCGCGGCGTGCGCATCGCCGCGTTGCGGCGCGTTGGCGCAGCCGGCGAGCAGCGCAGAAGCGATCGAAGCGATCGAAGCGGCCAACAGGGCGGCGGGCAGACGCATGCGTGGAATCCTGGCGGGGGCGTGGCGATCACTATCCCCGATCCGGATCCGGCGCGGATCAAAAAGAAATTGCGGCTGCGCCAAGCAGGATTTTTATCTCCGCCCGATCGCATCGCAGCCTTCGCAGGAACGGCGCGAGCCGCGACCGCGACCTCGCGGCTAGCGAGCGGGCCTCATCGCAGCCAGCGCCCGGCAAGGCCAATGAAGCTGTCGGCGCGGTTGCGGATTCGCGGTCGCGGCTTGCGCCGCTCCTACAGGCAGGAGCGCAGCCGCGCCGCGAGCTGGATCAGATCTCGCGCGCCAACTTCTCGGCCAGGCCGACGTAGCTGCCCGGCGTCATCGCCAGCAGCCGCTGCTTGTCGGCCTCGGGCAGTTCCAGCGAGGCGATGAACTCGCGCATCGAGGCCTCGTTGATGCCCTGGCCGCGGGTCAGCGCCTTGAGTTGCTCGTAGGGGTTGGGCAGGCCATGGCGGCGCATCACCGTCTGCACGGCCTCGGCCAGCACTTCCCAGGCGGCGTCGAGGTCGGCGGCCAGGCGCTCGGGGTTGGCGCTGAGCTTGCCCAGCCCGCGCAGCAGCGCATCGAAGCCGATCAACGCGTGGCCGAACGCGGTGCCGAGCGCGCGCAGCACGGTCGAGTCGGTCAGGTCGCGCTGCCAGCGGCTGATCGGCAGCTTGGCGGCGAAATGCTCGAACAGCGCGTTGGCGATGCCGAAGTTGCCTTCGGCGTTCTCGAAGTCGATCGGGTTGACCTTGTGCGGCATGGTCGAGCTGCCGACTTCGCCGGCCTTGACCGCCTGCTTGAAATAGCCCAGCGAGATGTAGCCCCACACGTCGCGGCACAGGTCGATGCAGACGGTGTCGATGCGGCGCTGCGCGTCGCAGACTTCGGCGATGCCGTCGTGCGGCTCGATCTGGGTGGTGTAGGGCTGCCAGTCCAGGCCCAGCGAGGTCACGAAGCGCTGCGAGAACGCGGCCCAGTCGATGTCGGGGTAGGCGGCGACGTGGGCGTTGTAGTTGCCGACCGCGCCGTTGATCTTGCCCGGCATCAGCGCGCCGGCCAGGGTCTCGCCCTGGCGCTGCAGGCGCGCGACCACGTTGGCGATCTCCTTGCCGACGGTGGTCGGCGAGGCGGTCTGGCCATGCGTGCGCGAGAGCATCGGCAGCGCGGCGTGCGCGTGCGCCATCGCGCGCAGTTTCTGGATCAGCTCGTCGAGCCTGGGCAGCAGCACGTCCTGGCGCGCCTGGTTCAGCATCAGCGCGTAGCTGAGGTTGTTGATGTCCTCGCTGGTGCAGGCGAAATGGACGAATTCCAGCGCCGGGCCGAGTTCGGCGTCGTCCTTGAGGCGCTCCTTGATCAGGTACTCGACCGCCTTGACGTCGTGGTTGGTGGTGCGCTCGATCTGCTTGACCCGCGCCGCGTCGGCGACCGACAGGTCCTGGGCCAGCGCACGCAGGCGCGCGGCGGCGGCGACGGAGAACGGCGGCAGTTCGGCGATCGCCGGCTCGTCGGCCAGCGCCAGCAGCCATTCCACCTCGACCTTGACCCGGGCCTTGATCAGGCCGAATTCGGAGAAGATCGGCCGCAGCGCGTCGACCTTGCCGGCGTAGCGGCCATCGAGCGGGGACAGGGCGAGCAGGGCGGTCTGGGGGTCGGCGGACATGGCACGCAGTGGGGAGGAAAACAGTCGCGCATTCTACCCCCTGGGCCCGCGGCGTGCCGGAAGCCCCGGCAGGAGCGGCGCAGGCCGCGCACGCGGGGCGACGCGATCGCGCCGCGAACAGGCGGCCCCGCGGTCGCGGCGTGCGCCGTTGCCGCACGGGCTTCGGACATACCCTGCAAGATCGGGCGGAAACCGCGACCGGCCTCGACGGCTACGGCCGGCGCGGCGATCATGGGCGCCGCCAGCGCAATCCAGCCAGCAAGGTCGCGGTGCCGGGCTTGCCTCAGTCCCGAAGCGTTGCGGCCCGGTTACAGCGATGCGCGGCGCAGGCGCCGCGCGTTCCCTCATACGACTCAAACGGTCCCCTACGACTCAAACGGAGTTGGCAATGGCGAGCAAACGCAAGACCCCGGCCCGCGGCGAACGCGCGGTGGCCGGCAGCACCGGCGGCGCGGCCGCGGGCTACCGCCTGGAACACGACAGCATGGGCGAACTCAACGTCCCAGCCGCGGCCTTGTGGGGCGCGCAGACCCAGCGCGCGGTGCAGAACTTCCCGATCTCCGGCCAGCCGATGCCGCGCGAGTTCATCCGCGCGCTGGCCCTGGTCAAGGCGGCCGCGGCGCAGGTCAACGGCGGCTTCGGCCTGCTCGACCCGGGCGCGGCCGAGGCCATCGCCAAGGCCGCGCGCGAGGTCGCCGACGGCGGCTTCGACGCGCAGTTCCCGATCGACGTCTACCAGACCGGTTCGGGCACCTCGAGCAACATGAACGCCAACGAGGTCATCGCGACCCTGGCCTCGCGCTCGGGCAAGCACGCGATCCACCCCAACGACCACGTCAACCTCGGCCAGAGCTCCAACGACACCATCCCGACCGCGATCCGGGTGTCGGCGGCGCTGGCGGCGCACGAACACCTGCTGCCGGCGCTCAAGCACCTGCGCAAGACCATCGAGCGCCGCGCCAAGGAATTGAGCCGCACGGTCAAGACCGGCCGCACCCACCTGATGGACGCGATGCCGCTGACCTTCGGCCAGGAGTTCGGCGCCTGGGCCGCGCAGCTGGATTCGGCCCAGCAGCGCATCGAGGACGCGCTGCGGCGGCTGCGCCGGCTGCCGATCGGCGGCACCGCGATCGGCACCGGCATCAACGCCGATCCGCGCTTCGGCAAGGCCGTGGCCAAGGCGCTCAGCGCCGCCGGCGGGGTGCGTTTCGAATCGGCCGCGGACAAGTTCGAGGGCCTGGCCTCGCAAGACGACGCGGTCGAACTGTCCGGCCAGCTCAGCGTGCTGGCGGTGGCGCTGACCAAGATCGCCAACGACCTGCGCTGGATGAATTCCGGCCCGCTCGCCGGCCTGGGCGAAATCGAACTGCCGGCGCTGCAGCCGGGCAGCTCGATCATGCCGGGCAAGGTCAATCCGGTGATCCCCGAAGCGCTGGCGATGGTCTGCGCCCAGGTCATGGGCCACCACACTGCGATCACCGTGGCCGGGCAGAGCGGCAATTTCCAGCTCAACGTGATGCTGCCGCTGATCGCCTACGACCTGCTCGATTCGATCCGCCTGCTCGCGCGCGCGATGCCGCTGCTGGCCGACAGCGCCATCGCCGGGCTCAAGGTGCGCGAAGCGCACGTGCGCGAGGCGCTGGACCGCAACCCGATCCTGGTCACCGCGCTCAATCCGATCATCGGCTACGAGAAGGCCGCCGCGATCGCCAAGCGCGCCTACAAGGAAGGCCGGCCGGTGCTGGAAGTGGCGTTGCAGGACAGCGGGCTGAGCGAGAAACAGCTGCGCAAGCTGCTCGATCCGGCCGCGCTGACCCGCGGCGGTATCCGCGCCGGCGGCGGTGGCGCGGGCGGCTGAGCGCGGCGGCGTTCGCGCAGCGCGCGATTTGATGCACAATCGCACCGATCGCTGCGCTGCAGGCGGGGGAAACCTCGGCGCAGAATGTTCCAGCATTTAGTTTCGCGACCGGTGTGGGATTTTCCGGCGCATGCGCCTGTATATCCTCGCTGCTCGGGAGGAATATCCAAGCGCGAGCGCGGATAATATTCCAACCGGGGCGGGCAGGGGCGCCGCAACGCGGGTGCGGCCGGAGTTTCCGGCGCCTCCGCCGGACCGTGCGAGGGCGCGGTCCGCGCCGGCGTCCAGGCCCGCGACCTCCGCAACGATGCCGCGATGCGGCATCGTTGCGGGAAACCGGCGGTTTCGGCCGCCGCAAGACGTCCGTCGCGGTCCGGCGCGGGCGCGGGGTTATTGAGCGGTAACCCTGCGGTCATCACGGATCAGCCGCGGCGGGATTGAAGTAACTGTCGTTCGCGCGAGGCAGGATGCGGCGCGCGCACGAGTTTCCCCGCAGCCCCTGGCCGCCCGGCCAGCCATAACTAATGGAGCCTCGCTCATGAAGTCCAATCGTTTCCTTCGGTACGCCGCCATCGTCTCGCTGCTGGCCTGCGCCGCCTGCAAGCCGCAGTCGATTCCCTACTTCGACAATGCCCATGTCGACCTGAGCGGACGCGCCGCTCCGGCCGCGGTGGACGCGGCCAAGGTCGCCGTCGCCAGCGTCCGCACCGCGCACTGAGGCCGCGTCCCGGACCGGGATTGCCCGGTCCGGGCCCGCGCGCCGCAACGGCGCGCGCCCGGCGCGCTGCGTGCGCCGCGGCCGGCGCTCGGCCGGTGGCCGGGGTTTGGCGTTGGATCGGGCGGTGCGGATCGGCCCGCGTCAGGCTCGGTTCTGCACGCCGGCGCCAAGTAGGGGCCTGCTCGATCGCAGGCGAAGCCGGCGTTCGGATTTCCCGATTTCGGCACGCATTAAGTGGGCGTGCGTGAGATTTTGTTTGTTTCTGCACACGCCTGCTGCAGCGGCGGCGCATGCCGCACAGGCATCGCGAGGCTCGGGGCACCCGCCAGCGCTTGAGGCCTGTGCGAGCCGATCGACGCATCGCGACGAATTCTTTGCTTGAACATTCCGCCTTTCGCGTGCCGGCGACCGGTCGCTGCGTCTAGCCGCGCCGGCATCGGCCGCTGCGATGGCGCGCGGCGCGTGCCGCCTCCCGCGCATGGCGGCGCAGCGCCGGCCGCCGTGCCGCCGTGCGGATGACAGCTGCCGCGGCGCTTGGCATAGTGCCGGCGCGGGCTGGGAGCGTCCGCACGGCAAGCCGCCCGCGCGGGCGGCGGATCTCTGGCGTGCGCCGGCCGCTACTCACTCAAGGAAGCGATGCTATGAACCGTGCCATCTCCCGCAAGCCCACCGCGGCGTTCGTCGGCGCCTCGTGGGGCGCGCTGCTGCTCGGCTCGCTGGCCTACCTGGTCGGCCTGTGGAACGCCTCGACCATGCAGCTCAACGAGAAGGGCTATTACCTGACCCTGCTGCTGTACGGCCTGTTCGCGGCCGTGTCGGTGCAGAAGTCGGTGCGCGACCGCATGGAAGGCATTCCGGTCACCAACATCTACTACGGCCTGGCCTGGTTCTCGGTGATCAGCGCGCTGACGTTGCTGTTCGTCGGCCTGTGGAACGCCGAGCTGGCTTTCAGCGAGAAGGGCTTCTACGCCATGGCCTATGCGATGAGCCTGTTCGCCGCGATCGCGGTGCAGAAGAACACCCGCGACAGCGGCGACGGCAGCGAACGCGTGGAAGAACGCAGCTTCGATTGATCCGGCGCCGCGGCCGGCCGCGGCGGCCGGCTCAGCGCTTGCGGCAGTCGTCGCCGGCGCTGGCGGAAATGCGCGCGTACGGCTCGAACTGCGGCAACGCCGCGCTCAGCCGCTGCTGCACGTCGCGCAGCGCCTGCACGCGTCGGCACAGCTGCAGCGCCTGCGCTTCCAGCTTGTCCGCCTCGGCCTGGATCTTGGCCTCGGTCTGGTCGGTGTTGCCGTCGCGCAGGTCCTGAGCCACGGTGCTCAGGGCCTGCCCGGCCATCGCCGCGCCGGCCTTGCCGATGGCGACGCCGTCGTGGCGCATGCCCATGGCCTGTTGGTAGAACTCGCGGCCCAGCGCCTGTTGCGCCGGGGTGAGCGCCAGCGCGCCGCCGTCGATGGCGATCGCGCCGTCGGGGCCGATCTGCGCGCTGCCGCCGGCGCCGCGCAGCAGCACCTTGTCGCCGGCCATCGAGATGTGGTCGATCACCGACACGTGCACCTCGCCGTCGGGCAGGCGCGAACAGGCGCCGGCGAAGGCGGCCGCGAGCGCGGCGGCGAGCAAGGCAACGGCGGACGAGGTGCGGGCGGTCATGGACGGGGCTCCGGGCGAAGCGGGTGTGGGATGGGGAAGGCGGGAAAGGGCGGTCGCGGCGATGCGGACGGCGCGCCGTCCGCATCGATGCAGGCGGTCAGTCCTGCTTGGGCACGTCGACCCGGCCGGACACGCCGCGGTGGTTGACCGAGCCGCTGCCGATCCGGGCCACGCGCAGGTCGCCGCGCACGCCGTCGACTTCCAGGTCGCCCGAGCCGATGCGGTCGAGCGTGACCGACCCGGCGACCTGGTCGAGGTCGACGTCGCCGGAACCGACCGTGCCGATGCGGACGTCGCCGCCGACGTTGCGCGCCTTCAGGTCGCCCGAGCCGAGGCTGACGATCTGCAGCGGGCCGATGTCGCGCAGCACGATGTCGCCGGAACCGACCGAGGCGACGGTGAGGCCGCGCACGTTCTCGATCGAGATGTCGCCGGAATCGACGTCGGCGCTGAGCGCGGCGACGTTGCGCACCGAGGCGTCGCCGGAGCCGACCTTGAGCTGCACGCGCAGGTTCTGCGGCACGCTCGCGTGCAGCCGCATGTAGCGGTGGCCGCTGAAGCTCAGACCGAAGCGCTTGGAGTGCTCGGCGGCGACCACCAGCTTGTTGCCTTCGCGGCGCTGGGTCAGGGTCAGGCCGGCGAGGTCGGCGGGATTGCTGGCGCAGGCGCGGCCGGTGACCGCGGGCGCGCCGCTGCCGCCCTCCAGGACCAGGTCGTCGGAACCGATCTCGAACACCACCGCGTCCACGCCGCGCAGGTCGAGCGAGAGGTTGCGCGGCTGGGCGTTGTCGCAGCGGTCGGCGGCGAAGGCGGCGCCGGGCAACAGCGCGGCGCAGAGCAGGGCGAGCAGGGGGCGTGCGGAAGGCGAGAAGCGCATGGCGGGGTCCTGGGCAGGAACGAAGGGTAAGGCTGGGATGCGCTGGGGGCCGGCAGGGTTGAAAGCCCGGTTGCGTTGGATCGTGACCGATCCCCGCCGGCCAGCGGCGGCTCAGCCGTCGTCGCGCCAGCGGCGCAGGCGGATCGCGGCGTAGATCATGGCCGCGCCGAGCGCCGCGCCGATCCACAGGTCGGCGGTGGCCAGCACGTGCAGGCTGTTGACCGAATCCAGTTGGCTCAGCGCCTCGGTGCCCTTGAGCGCGGCTTGTTGCGCGTCGCCGTTCATTTGCTCGTGCAGGAACCAGGTGCCCGGTACCACGCTGAGCAGGCCGCGCAGCGCCACCGTGTACCAGATCGCGCCATGCGGGATCTCGATGCCCGGCATGATGTCGAGGAAGCTCACGAACACGCAGGCCAGCAGCGGGATCACCACCGCCCAGACGAACGGCACGCTGCGCGCCCAGGCCGAGCACAGCATCAGCCAGCCCACGGTCGGCAGCGCCCACAGCGCGTACACCGGCACCGACACCGCCAACTCGCCGAGCAACTGCAGCGGATGGGCCTGGGTGAAGATCGCGTCGGCGCCGGGGAAGCCGTTGAGCACCGCCGCCAGCCACGCCAGCACCCACATCACCAGGCCCACCGCCAGGCCGATCGCCGCGGCCAGCAGCGGCGCCAGCAGCAGCGCCCACACCAGCTTGGACAGCACCGCCTGGGTGTCGGAGACCGGCAGCGACTTCCAGAACAGGATGCTGCGGTCCTTGCGCTCGTCGTAGATCGAGCCCAGCGCGTAGAAGAACACCACGAACACGAACACCAGGCAGACCATGCCCAGGCCGCCGGCCAGGGCGGCGTCGCCGATGCTGCCGGCGCGGCCGATCTCGCCGCCGCTCATCTCGAAGTTGATGCCTTCGCCGTGCTGGTTGGCGACCTTGCGGAACAGCACCGAGCCGCCGATGACGCCGAGCACGGTGAAGACGATGGCGATGGCGCCGGCGATCAGCGGGCCCCACAGGAAGCCGCCGCGGTGTTCCCAGAACTCGCGCTTGAGCAGCATCACGAACACCCGCGACGGCGGGATCGCGGCGGCCGCGCGCGGAACGGCGGCGGGTACGGAGAAGTCGTCGGTGGCGGCGTTCATGCGTAGGTCCCCTTCATGGTGGCGACGAACAGGTCGGCCAGGCCCGGCGTGCGGGTCTCGCCGAGGCCGTCGAGCTGGGCGGCGGCGACGCCGTCGAACAGCATCACGGTCTTGCCGAACGGCAATGCGCGTTCGTCCAGCGGCCCGAGCGTGCGCGCGTGCTCGGCCTTGTCGCGGTCGACCAGCACCTCGACGAAGCGCTCGCCGACGTTCTCCATCGGGCAGTCCAGCACGATCTTGCCGTCGCGGATGAACATCACGTCGGTGAGGATGTGCTCGATCTCCTCGACCTGGTGGGTGGTGACCACGATGGTCTTGTTCTCGTCGAAATAGTCCTCCAGCAGGCGCTGGTAGAACTGCTTGCGGTAGAGGATGTCCAGGCCCAGGGTCGGCTCGTCGAGCACCAGCAGGCGCGCGTCGATCGCCATCACCAGGGCCAGGTGCAGCTGCACGATCATGCCTTTGGACATTTCGCGCACGCGCAGGTCGGGCTTGAGCTGGGTGCCGTGCAGGAAGCGCTCGCACTTGGCCCGGTCGAAGCGCGGATGCACGCCGGCGACGAACTCGATCGCCTCGCGCACCCGCAGCCAGCGCGGCAGCACCGCCACGTCGGCGATGAAGCAGACCTCGCGCATGAGTTCGTCGCGCTGGGTGCGCGGGTCCAGCCCGAGCACCGACAGTTCGCCTTCGAACGAAGTCAGGCCGAGCACCGCCTTGAGCGCGGTGGTCTTGCCGGCGCCGTTGGGGCCGATCAGGCCGACGATGCGGCCGGCGGGGATGTCGAAGTCGGTGCCGGCGAGCGCGGCCTTGTTGCGGTAGGTCTTGCGCAGGCCGCGGGCGCGGACCACGGCGCCGGCGGCGTCGCGCAGGGGCGGGGTATGCAGGGAGTGGGTCATGGGGCGTCCGCCTTGTGGCTGCCGTTGGTGGCGGCCGGTTCGCCGGCCAGCAGTTCCTCGGCGCGCAGGCCGAGCCGGGCGATGCGTTCGAGCACCAGCGGCCATTCCTCGCGCAGGAAGCGGTCGCGCTCGTTGAGGAGCAGTTTCTTCGCGGCTTCTTCGGTCACGTACATGCCCAGGCCTCGGCGTTTTTCGACCAACGCCTCGTCGGCCAATTCCTGGTAGGCGCGCGAGACGGTGATGGGATTGAGTTGGTATTCGGCGGCGACCTGGCGCACGGAGGGCAGGGCGTCGCCCGGCTTGAGCACGCCGTCGAGCATCATGGCGACGACGCGCTCCTTGAGCTGGCGATAGATCGGAGCGCCGTCGCTCCATTGGATTGCGGTCATGGCTCAGCCCCGCGACAGGAAGGAGAAATAGGGCATAACGAGATTGCTGCGGTTGCGGCGCGCGGCGCTTGCGGCCTTGCGCTTGGGTTCGGCCGCCGGCTCGGCGGCGGGGGAGGACGGGGCGATGGCGTTGGCCAGCGCGGCCAGGTCGCCGACGTCGCCGGCCAGCGCGCCGGCCAGGCCGGCCAGTTCGCTGGCGCGTTCGGCGTTCTCCAACTGCGAGGCGCGCTGCTCGATCTTGCGCACCGCGCCGGCGACGTCGCCGGAACGGGCCTGGGCGCGGGCGAGGAAGGCGCGGTCGAAGCTGATCCGGGCCTTGACCGCGCCCAGGTCGACTTCGATCGGGCGGGTGGCCGGCGCGTCGGCGGCGAATTCGGTCAGCGAAGGCGCCGGGGCGGCATCGGGGGCGGGCAGGGGCAGGGCGACCACCAGGCCCAGCACCAGGGCGCCGCCGGCGGCCATCAGGGCCGAAATCGAATGATGGAGCTTGCGGTTCATATGAACGTCCTGCTCTTTAGTGGGCCGGTGTTGTATGCAACTATAACACCTAAACACGTCGCGTCAATCGCCGCCGACCCAACTAAAGTCATACTGGTCCGGTCCCGCTCCGGCCCCCGCCGGGCTCCCCAGTCACCGAGGCCTGCCATGTCCGTTGTCGCCCCCTCGCATTCCCCCTCCCGGACCCGCCGCCGCGCCGCCGTCGCGCTGGCGCTGGGCCTGGCGCTCGCCGTCGCCGCCGGCGCCGCCGTCGCCGCCGGCGCCGCCGGCGGCCTGCTCGAGCGCAGCTACCGCCCGCTGGCCGGCAAGCAGCCGGTCGACCTGGCCAAGACCTACGCCGGCGACGTCGTGCTGGTGGTCAACACCGCCAGCAAGTGCGGCTTCACCCCGCAATTCGAGGCGCTGGAAGGCCTGCACGCCAAGTACAAGGCGCGCGGCTTCGCCGTGCTCGGCTTCCCCTCGGGCGATTTCAAGGCCCAGGAATTCGAGGACGAGAAGCAGATCCAGGAGTTCTGCACGCTGACCTACGGGGTCAAGTTCCCGATGTTCGAGAAGGTGCACGTGGTCGGCGAGCAGGCCACGCCGCTGTACAAGGACCTGGCCAAGGCCGCCGGCGGCGAGACCCCGAAGTGGAACTTCCACAAGTACCTGATCGGCCGCGACGGCAAGCTGATCGCCAGCTACGGCAGCAAGACCACGCCGGACGATCCGGCGGTGGTCGCGGCGATCGAGCGCGCCCTGGCGGCGCCGGCGCCGAAGGCGTCCGCGGCGCATTGAGCGCGGCGATGGCGCCTTGAGCGCGCCCCGCGCAGGCGCCGCGGCCGGCCGGCGCGGAGCGATCTGGGCGCCCGGTCAGGTTTCCCCGCGGCGCCGCCGGCGTCGCGGCGGAACTAAAACGCCGGTCCGCCGTCACACTGGAGCGTTGCCGCCCACGGCCGCGCCCGCGACAATGGCGGGCTCGCGCCGCGCGGCGGCGCGCCATCCGATTGCAAGATCGATACCCAGGACACCAGGAGCGGGACCCTAATGAAGCCCTTCGTGCGCGGCGCGGCCGTGTTGATGACCACCGCGGCGCTGTTCGCTGGCGCCGCCTCTGCCCAGGACAAATCCGTGCTCGCCAACGAACGCGAAAAAATCAGCTACGCCATCGGCATGGACGTGGCGTCCTCGCTCAAGCCGGTCGGCCCGGACCTCGACGCCGCGGCGTTCGAAAAAGCGGTCAAGAACGTGTTCGACGGCGGCAAGCCCCTGATCACCCAGGACGAGGCCCGCACCGTCGACACCGCGCTGCGCGCGCGCATCGCCTCGCGCGAGGGCAAGCCGGCCCAGGGCACCCCGCCGGGCACGCCGCCGCCGGCGGTCGACAAGACCAAGGTCGGCCTGATGATCGGCACCTTCATGGTCGGCCCGGCCCTGCAGCAGATCAAATCCGAAATCGACCTGCCGGTGCTGGCCCAGGCCGTGCGCACCTCGCTCGGCGGCGGCAAGCCGCTGCTGGCCGACGGCGACGCGCGCACCGTGCTGACCAACTTCAGCGAGCGCATGCAGACCAAGGCCAAGGCCGACGCGGCCGCGGCCGGCGAGAAGAACCTCAAGGAAGGCAAGGCGTTCCTCGACGAGAACAAGAAGGTCAAGGGCGTGTTCTCGACCGGCTCGGGCCTGCAGTACATGATCCTGCGCCAGGGCTCGGGCGAGCGTCCCAAGCCGACCGACAAGGTCAGCGTGAACTACAAGGGCACGCTGCTGGACGGCAAGACGTTCGACAGCTCCTACGATCGCGGCCAGCCGGCCGAATTCCCGGTCAACGGCGTGATCCAGGGCTGGCAGGAAGGCCTGGCGATGATGCCGGTGGGCAGCAAGTTCAAGTTCTGGATTCCGTCCGAGCTGGCCTACGGCCCGAACGGCGCGCCGCCGAGCATCGGCCCCAACGCCGTGCTGACCTTCGAGGTCGAGCTGCTCGACATCCTGTGATCCCCGCGCGCCGCGCGCTCGCGCGCGGCGCGTGACGCAACGTTCAGCCGACGCCGGGCAGCGTGTCCGGCCGGCCATCCACCTTCCGGTCTTCCCGTCTTTTCAGGAGTGCAGTTTGATGAAGCCTTTCATGCGCAATACCGCCCTGGCGATCGCCGTGGCCTCGACGGCGCTGTTCGCCGCGGGCTGCGACCAGGCCGGCAAGCCGGCCGGCGACAAGGCCGCGGCCGACGCCAAGGGCGGCGACAAGGCCGCCGACGCCTCCAAGGACGTCAAGGTCCTGGGCGGCATGAAGTCCGAGAAGGAGCAGAACAGCTACCTGATCGGCATGGACATGGGCCGCTCGCTGGAGCTGCTCAAGGACGACATCGACCTGGCCGTGCTGCAGAAGGCGATGCAGGCCAGCATGAAGGGCGAGAAGGTCGCGCTGACCGACGAGGAAGCGATGCAGATCCGCCAGCGCCTGCAGGAGACCGTGCGCAACAAGCAGGTCGAGAAGATGATGGCGACGGCCAAGAAGAACCAGGAAGACGGCGAGAAGTTCCTCGCCACCAACGGCAAGAAGGCCGGCGTGGTGACCACCGCCTCGGGCCTGCAGTACCAGATCGTCAGCGAGGGCAAGGGCGCCAAGCCCAAGGCCTCCGACACGGTGCGCGTGCACTACAAGGGCACCACCCTGGACGGCAAGACCTTCGACAGCTCCTACGATCGCAACGAGCCGGCGGTGTTCCCGCTCGGCGCGGTGGTGCCGGGCTGGCAGGAAGGCATCGCGCTGATGCCGGTCGGCAGCAAGTTCAAGCTGTGGATCCCGTCCAAGCTCGGCTACGGCGAGCAGGGCACCCCGGGCGGCCCGATCGGCCCGAACGCGACCCTGGTGTTCGACGTGGAACTGCTCGACATCGTCAAGCCCGACGCGGCCGGCCCGGGCGCCGGCGGCGCCGATCCGGCGGCCATGGGCGCCGGTCCGGGCAAGCACTGACCGGACCGCTGGCGGCCTCGGCGCGCGATCCGCGCGCCGGCGCCGCCCGCCGCGTATGCGTTCCCGGCGGGGTCGCCCGCCGGGACGCGACGCCCAGGGCGGCGCGGCGACGGCTTTTGCAGCGCGTCCCGCGTCCCCATACCCTTGCGGCAACCGGCGCCGCCGCGCCCGACGGCGGCCCGCGTCTCCACCGATTCCGCTCCACCCAAGGAACACAGCAATGCGCGTCACCATCTTCGGCACCGGCTATGTGGGCCTGGTCACCGGCACCTGCCTGGCCGACGTCGGTCACGACGTGGTCTGCGTCGACATCGACCAGGCCAAGGTCGAGGGCCTCAACCGCGGCGCGATCCCGATCTACGAGCCGGGCCTGGAGCCGATGGTCAAGGCCAACCACGCCGCCGGCCGCCTGCATTTCACCACCGACGCCGCCGGCGCGATCGCCCACGGCGACCTGATCTTCATCGCCGTCGGCACGCCGCCCGACGAGGACGGCAGCGCCGACCTCAAGTACGTGCTGGCGGTGGCGCAGACCATCGGCCGCCACATCGAGCGCCCGGTGATCGTGGTCAACAAGTCGACCGTGCCGGTCGGCACCGCCGACAAGGTCCAGGCGAGCATCGCCGCCGAACTGGCCGCGCGCGGCGCGCAGGTGGCGTTCGACGTCGCCTCCAATCCCGAATTCCTGAAAGAGGGCGACGCGGTCAACGACTGCATGCGCCCGGACCGCATCGTCATCGGCGCGGCCAACCCGCTCGCGGTGGAGAAGCTCAAGCGCCTGTACGCGCCGTTCAACCGCAACCACGAGCGCATCGTGGTGATGGACGTGCGCTCGGCCGAGCTGACCAAGTACGCGGCCAACGCGATGCTGGCGACCAAGATCAGTTTCATGAACGAGATCGCCAACATCGCCGAGAAAGTCGGCGCCGACATCGAGATGGTCCGCCAGGGCATCGGCTCGGACCCGCGCATCGGCTGGCACTTCATCTATCCCGGCGCCGGCTACGGCGGCTCGTGCTTCCCCAAGGACGTGCAGGCGCTGGCGCGCACCGCCCAGCAGCACGGCTACGGCGCGCGCCTGCTCGATGCGGTGGAGTCGGTCAACGACAGCCAGAAGGGCCATCTGTTCGAGCTGATCCAGCGCCATTACGGCTCTGATGTGCGCGGCAAGACCTTCGCGGTCTGGGGCCTGGCGTTCAAGCCCAACACCGACGACATGCGCGAGGCCTCCAGCCGGCGCCTGCTGGCGCAGCTGTGGGAGGCCGGGGCCAGGGTCCGCGCCTACGACCCGGAGGCCAGCGAGGAAGCGCTGCGCATCTTCGGCGAGCGCGAGGACCTGGTGCTGTGCGACTCGGCGCGCGCCGCGCTGGCCGACGCCGATGCGCTGGTGGTGGTGACCGAGTGGAAGCAGTTCCGCAGCCCGGACTTCGTGCGCGTGCGCCAGGCCCTGGCCGACGCGGTGATCTTCGACGGACGCAACCTGTACCATCCCGACGAGGTCGAGGCCGCGGACCTGGCCTATTACGGCATCGGCCGCGGCCGTTCGATCCGCATCGACGCCTGAGCCGCCGCCGTGAGCCAAGACATCCAACAGCGCCTGGTCGACCTGGAAACGCGCCTGGCGTTCCAGGAGCACGCGTTGACCGAACTCAGCGACGCGCTCGCCGCCGCGCGCAGCGAGGAAACGCGCAACGCGCTGCTGCTGCACCGCGCGCTCGAAGAGATCAAGCACCTGCGCGCGGCGTTCGCCGCGAGCCCCCTGACCGGCGACGCCAGCAGCGAACCGCCGCCGCCGCACTACTGACGAATCTGCAATGAGCGATAGCCTGCGCGACCAATTGCTGGGCCTGGGTTTCAAGCCCGCGCCCAAGCCCGAACGCCACGAACGCAAGGGCGAGGACCGCCGCGGCGGCAAGCCCGGCGCCGGCGGCAAGCCCCACGGCGGCAAGCCGCCAGCGCGCGCCGACGGCGCCGCCCGCGGCGACGGCCGCCCCGGCGGGCCCAAGCCCGGCGCGCACGAGCGCAGCGGCGCGCGGCCCGGCCAGGGCCGCCCCGGCGGCAAGCCCGGCGAAGCCGGCGCCGCCCGTCCGGGCGCCAAGCCGGGCGAGCGCGGCCGCGGCGGCCGTCCCGGCCAGGGCGGGCGCGCGGCCACGCGCGAGGACATCGACCTGGCCAAGGCCTACGCGATCCGCGCCCAGCGCGAGAAGGACGAGCGCATCGCCGCCGAGCAGGCCAAGCAGGAAGAAGCGCGCCTGCGCCGCGAAGCGCGGGCGCGGCTGGCCGAACTGCTCAAGGACCAGGCGCTCAACGTCGCCGACGCCGACATCGCCCGCCATTTCCCGTACGGCGGCAAGATCAAGCGCGTCTACGTGACCGCCGACCAGCTCAAGCAGCTCAATGCCGGCGAGTTGGGCGTGCTGCAGCAGGAAGGCCGCTATCTGCTGGTGACGGCGGCGATGCTGGCCCAGGCCGAGGCGATCTTCCCGCCGGCGGTGGCGCTGAAGGTCGATCCGAACGCGCCGGCGCAAGACGATCCGTACGCGGACCCGATGTACCAGGTGCCGGACGACCTGGTCTGGTGAGGTTCGCGCGGGCAGGGCGCCCGCGCGGTCCGCGAACGCAGTTTCGACGAAGGCCGCGACGCGAGTCGCGGCCTTCGTTTTGCGCGAGGGCGGCCGCACCGAGCGACGCGGCCGTGTTTCCCTTGTAGGAGCGGCGCAAGCCGCGACCGCGCCAATGCAACTACGACGTCGGTCGCGCCGTAGCCGTCGTTTCGCGGTCGCGGCTTGCGCCGCTCCTACAGCGGAGCGAACCCGCGCGAATCAGCTGCCGGTAGGGCGCAGCGGCACCGCGTCGGCCGCCGCCGGCGCGATCCGCGCCAGCATCGCCTCGATCGCCGCCGCGGTCTCCTGCGGCCGCTCCATCGGGAACAGGTGGCTGCCTTCGACCCAGGCCCAGCGCTTGCCGACCAGCCGCCGCGTCGCCGCCTCGCCGGCGTTGCGCAGCTCGCGCGAGCGGGTGCCGGCGAGGAAACCCACCGGCACCCGCAGCTTCGGCGCCAGCCCGCTCAGCGAGGTGGTCGGCAGGCTGCGATAGATGCGGTATTCGATCTCGCGCTCGAACGCCAACTCGCGCGCGCCGTCGTCGGCGGCGCGGGTGCCGTGCTCGACGTAGTCGTTGAGCACGCGCTGGTCCCAGCGCGCGAACGTCGGCTTGGCCAGGAAGTGCGCGCGCACCGCGGCGCGGTCGGGCCAGTGGCGGCGGCGCTGCAGGGTGGCGCGGGTCGGCATGACCAGGTTGTCCAGCCCGGTGCGCCGGCCCAGCTGCACCAGCCGCGCGCGCCAGCCGGCGATCAGCGGCGAGTCCAGCATCACCACCCCGGCCAGGCGCGCGGCCAGGGCGCTGCCGGCGAGCCGGTGCGAGGCCAGCAGGCTCAGGTAGCCGCCGAGCGAATGGCCGACCAGGAAGATCCGCCCGGCATCGCCGGCGGCGGCCTGGGCGCGCTCGGCCAGTTCCTCGACCAGGTGCGGCCAGTCCAGGGTCACCGGATAGCGCGGGTCGTGGCCGATCCGCTCGGGCCGCACGATCCGGTAGCGCGCCGACAGCTGCTCCAGCATCACCCGGTAGACCGGGGCCGGGAAGCCGTTGGCGTGGGAGAACAGCAGCAGGTCGGACATGGCGGCGCGGGGGCCCGCAGGGCGGTGGGTGGCCGAAACATACCATTGCGTACAGTCGGGCGGTAGCGGTTCGACGGCGGCGTGCGCGGGAGCGGCGCGCGCTGCGGCGACGGCGCTGGCGCGGCGCCGATGCGGGGCGGTGGCGGCGCGCCACCCACGCACGCGGGCGGCATCGCCGGCGCGGGTTCGCGCGTGCGCTCGGCGCCGCGCCCGCGCAACGGACAGTGCGACGACGAAGCGCACGCAATACAAATAAACACCGGCCGATTTCGCCTCGTCGCCGAGGGTGCGATCCGCGCCTGCGCATACTCGGCGCGCGTCCGGCGAATCGCGCCGGCGCGCTTCCCATGGACTGCAACCACTACAAGGACTTTATGCGCTTACTGCCCCTGGCCGCGTTCGCCGCGGCCGCCTGCCTGTTCGCCGCGCCCGTGCTCGCTTGCGACACCGTGCTGCCGCCCGAGCAGCGCGACATCGACGCGCCCGGCACGTACTGCCTCGCCGCCAATCGCGAAAACCCCATCCGCATCAACGCCAGCGACGTCGAGCTGGACTGCCGCGGCCGCAGCCTGACTCATCGCCAGGACGAGCCCTGGGCCAACGAGGGCGTGCACCTGCGCGGCGGCAGCCGCGCGGTAGTGCGCAACTGCCGCCTGGTCGGCTGGAATCTGGCGATGTCGGTCGAGGACTACAGCGACGCGCAATTGCTCAACAACACCATCGTCGCCAACGGCCAGGCGATCTCGGCGCGCGGCCCCGATCGGCCCGAAGGCGGCGGCCTGCGCCTGACCGGCAACCGGATCTTCTACTACCAGGCGCAGACCGGCGCCGAACGCGCCATCGATATCAACCATTCGCCCAAGCCGGTGCTGACCAACAACCTCGTGGCCGGCTTCCGCGGCTATGCCGCGATCCATCTCAATCGCGCCGCGGACGCGCAGTTGACCGGCAACCAGCTGCTCGATCTGAACGAAGGCGGCGGCATCGCCGTGGACATGCGCGAGTCGCCGCGCGCGCGGCTGGTCCACAACACGGTGATGCTGCGCCGCGGCGTCAACGCCAAGGGCCTGGCCGGCGCGAGCGATGCGACCTGCATCGAGAACGTGTTCGTCAACGTCGTCGACGCGGGCTTCGAACCGTGTTCGGTGCGGCGCCACAACCTCCACCAGATCAGCAACGACTGAGCCCCGGCGGTCGCCATCGCTGAGATGCGCGGCCGCCACACTGCCCACGCGGCGGCGACGCGGCGATGGCCGCGCCGCCGCTGTCGCGTCGGACCCACTCCCAAGACAAGGACGATTACTGCATGCGATTGACTTCCAAGACCGGCCTGGCCCTGGCCGGTTTGCTGCTCAGCGCCAACGCGCTGGCCTGCGACACCATCCTGCCGGCGACCCAGGTCGGCATCTCCGCGCCCGGCAAGTACTGCCTGAGCGGCAACCGCAGCCTGCCGATCGAGATCAACGGCCCCGACATCGAACTCGACTGCCGCACCCGCACCCTGACCAACCTCTCCATTGGCGGCGGTCCCGGCGGCGGCGTCGGCATCATGGTGCGCGGCGGCGGCAAGGTGGTGGTGCGCAACTGCCGCGTCGACGGCTTCGCCAACGGCATCCAGGCCGATGTGGCGAGCGGCGCGCAACTGCTCAACAACACCGTGCTGCGCGCCCAGGACACGCCGATCATCGTCCACGGCAATCCGTTCCAGGGCCCGCCCGGGCCGCCGGCCGAGCCGGTCCGCATCGTCGGCAACCGGGTGATCGGCTACGACAGCGGCCAGCCGGCGAACTGGGGCCCGGCGCTGCGCGTGCACGGCCTGCCGGGCGCGGTGATCGCCAACAACGTCGTCGCCGGCTACCGCGGCCGCGGCGGCCTGGAACTGGGCGAGTCGCCCGACGCGCAGCTCACCGGTAACCAGTTCCTCGACTTCGAGACCGGCCACCGCATGATCCAGTTCATGAACTCGCCGCGGGCGCGGGTGGTGCACAACACCATCATGTCGCGCCAGCCGATCGGCGAAGGCCTCGTCGGCGCGGTCGATGCGACCTGCGTGGAGAACGTGTTCATCAACGTCCAGCCGTCGGGCTTCGCCAGCTGTTCGGTGGCGCGCTACAACGTCGAGCAGTTGCCGCAGCCGTAAGGCCGGTTGCGCCGCCGGGCTCGATGCGCCGGCGGCGGGCGCCCGCCGCTGCGGCTGCGGCGGTTGGGCGCGGTCGCATCGACATTCGCGCAGGCCGCGGCCGCGGCCTGCGCGTCGATGAGCGTCGCTGCGGGGCCGCATCCGCGCGCCGTACGGCGACGCGGGCGCGGTTGTGCGATACGCAGGGGGAGGTTCGCGCCGCCGCGCGGCGGCTCAGTCGAACGCGGTGCCGAGCCGTTCGCGCAGCGAATGGCCGATCTCGCGCACGCTCGACACGCCCAGGTCGCGCAGGATCCGGTGGGTCGCGTGCGGCAGCGGCGATTCGTCGATGTCGTGCGGGGCGATGTTCTTGCCGGGCACGCCCGGCAGGAACTCGATGCCGGCGGCGAGGTAGCAGTGCTGCACCAGCGCCGAGCAGAACAGCGCGCCGTCCTTGGCCAGCAGGTTGCCGCGCTTGCGCAGGCGGCGGCTGTGCATCGCCATCATGGTGCCGAGCAGTTCGCTGAGCGAATAGCTCGACAGGCCGGCCAGCAGGTCCAGGCCGGCGCGCTGCACCTGCAGGACCTGCTCCGGGCTCAGGCCGAAGTCGAGCACGGCGATGTTGGGGAAGGCCTCGGCGTCGTAGTAACGCGCGACGCGGTTCTCCTGCACGCCCAGGCGGATCTGCCGGTAGCGCAGGTCCAGATCGGACTCGATCACCCACCAATGCCCGTCCACGCGCCGTTCGCTGAAGACGAAGGCGTGCGACCACAGGCTGCGGTGGCCGTCGTCGGTCAGCGGCGACTGCGCCTTGCGGATCAGCTTGTTGATGAAGTCGCGGCCGCCGCACAGGCCGATGCGGCCGGGCGCGGCGTGTTTCTCGATGAAGGCCTGGTTGCCGCGCGGGTCGCGGGACTCCTCGTCGGCAACGTCTTCGGGCAACAGGATTTCGCTCATCCGTGGCATTCCGGGGTGCGCGGCCGGGGACGCCGGCCGCACGGCGCCGGGGCGGCGCCGCTCACTCGGGATCGTAATCCAGATTCGACGCCAGCCAGCGTTCGGCCTGGGCCCGGTCGACGCCCTTGCGCCGGGCGTAGTCGTCGACCTGCTCCTTGGACACCCGCCCGACCACGAAATACTGGCTGTCGGGGTGGCTGAAGTAATAGCCCGAGACCGCCGCCGCCGGGTACATGGCGAAGCTCTCGGTCAGCTCCAGGCCGGTGTGGACGCTGGCGTCGAGCATCGCGAACAGGCTGCGCTTCTCGCTGTGCTCGGGGCAGGCCGGGTAGCCCGGGGCGGGGCGGATGCCGCGATAGCCCTCGTCGATCAGCGAATCGTTGTCGAGCGTCTCGTCGCCGGCGTAGCCCCAGAACTCCTTGCGCACGCGCTGGTGCAGGCGCTCGGCCAGCGCCTCGGCGAAGCGGTCGGCCAGGGCCTTGAGCATGATCGCGTTGTAGTCGTCGTGGTCGGCCTCGAAGCGCGCCACGTGCGGCTCGATGCCCAGGCCCGCGGTGACCGCGAAGCCGCCGATCCAGTCCTGGCGGCCGCTGTCCCTGGGCGCGATGAAGTCGGCCAGGCAGAAGTCGGGGCGGTCGGCGGGCTTGTCGGCCTGCTGGCGCAGGAAGTGCAGGCGCATCGCGCCGTCCGCGCCGTTGGCGACGCGGCGCGGCTGCACGCCGGCGGCGCCGGCCACGGGCAGCGGCGCCGCATCCAGGGCGATGCCCAGGTCGACCTCGACATCGTCGCCGACCGCGTTGGCCGGCCACAGCCCGAACACCGCCTTGGCCCGGATCCACTTCTGCGCGACGATTTGCTTCAGCATCGCGCGGGCGTCGCGGTACAACTCGGTGGCCTGCGCGCCGACGATCTCGTCGGTGAGGATCGCCGGGTAGCGCCCGGCCAGTTCCCAGGTGTTGAAGAACGGCGTCCAGTCGATGTAGTCGACCAGTTCCTCCAGCGGATAGTCGTCGAACGCATACACGCCCGGCGCGTTCGGCGTCGGCGGCGCGTACTCGGCCCAGCCGCCGTCGAAGCGCTGGCCGCGGGCCTTCTCCAGCGAGACCAGGCGCTTGCCGTCGCCGCGGTTGCGGTGGCGCTGGCGGATCTCGGCGTAGTCGGAGGCGTTGGCGGCGACGAACGGCTCGCGCAGCTCGATCGAGATCAGCGACTGGGCCACGCCGACCGCGCGCGAGGCGTCCTTGACCCAGATCGTCGGCGCCTTGTAGTGCGGGTCGATCTTCAGCGCGGTGTGCGCGCGCGAGGTGGTGGCGCCGCCGATCAGCAGCGGCATGGTGAAGCCCTGGCGCTGCATTTCGCGGGCGACGTGGCTCATCTCCTCCAGCGAGGGCGTGATCAGGCCGGACAGGCCGATCAGGTCGGCGTTCTCGGCCTTCGCCCGGTCCAGGATGGTCTGCGCCGGCACCATCACCCCCAGGTCGACCACCTCGAAGTTGTTGCAGGCCAGGACCACGCCGACGATGTTCTTGCCGATGTCGTGCACGTCGCCCTTGACCGTGGCCATGACGATCTTGCCGTTGGACTTGCCGACATCGCCGGTGCGCAGCTTCTCGGCCTCGATGTAGGGCAGCAGGTAGGCGACCGCCTTCTTCATCACGCGGGCGGACTTGACCACCTGCGGCAGGAACATCTTGCCGGCGCCGAACAGGTCGCCGACCACGTTCATGCCGGCCATCAGCGGGCCTTCGATCACGTCCAGCGGGCGCGTGGATTCGGCGCGCGCGACCTCGGTGTCCTCCTCGATCCACTGGTCGATGCCGTGGACCAGGGCGTGGCTGAGGCGCTCGCGCACCGGCTTGTCGCGCCAGCGCAGGTCCTCGACCTTCTTCTCGCCCTTCTTGCCCTTGAAGCGGTCGGCGATTTCGAGCAGGCGTTCGGTGCTGTCGCTGCGGCGGTTGAGGATCACGTCCTCGACCCGCTCGCGCAGGTCCGCGTCGAGGTCGTCGTACAGCGGCAGCGCGCCGGCGTTGACGATGCCCATGTCCATGCCGGCGCGGATCGCGTGGTAGAGGAACACCACGTGGATCGCCTGGCGCACCGGCTCGTTGCCGCGGAACGAGAACGACACGTTCGACACGCCGCCGGAGATGTGGCTGTACGGGAAGCGCCGCTTGATCTCGCGGGTGGCCTCGATGAAGGCCACCGCGTAGTCGTTGTGTTCCTCGATGCCGGTGGCGACCGCGAACACGTTGGGGTCGAAGATGATGTCCTCGGGCGGGAAGCCGACCTGCTCGGTCAGCAGCTTGTAGGCGCGCGAGCAGATATCGACCTTGCGCTCGATGGTGTCGGCCTGGCCGACCTCGTCGAACGCCATCACCACCACCGCCGCGCCGTAGCGGCGCACCAGCCGGGCCTGGCGCAGGAACTCGTCCTCGCCTTCCTTCATCGAGATCGAGTTGACGATGCCCTTGCCCTGCAGGCACTGCAGCCCGGCCTCGATCACGTTCCACTTGGAACTGTCGACCATCACCGGCACCCGCGCGATGTCCGGCTCGGCCGCGATCAGGTTGAGGAACTCGACCATCGCCTTCTGCGAGTCGAGCAGGCCCTCGTCCATGTTGACGTCGATGACCTGGGCGCCGCTCTCGACCTGCTGGCGCGCGACCACCACCGCCTCGTCGAGGCGGCCTTCCAGGATCAGTTTCTTGAACTGCGCGCTGCCGGTGACGTTGGTGCGCTCGCCGACGTTGACGAAGTTGCTTTCCGGGGTGATCTGCAGCGGCTCGAGGCCGCTGAGGCGGGTCTGGCGGGGGAGGGCGGTGGTCATGCGTGGCTTCGATTGGGCTTCGGCTTGGGCTCGTCGTCCCCGCGAAGGCGGGGACCCAGGGCTTTATCGCGACAGGACTCTGAAGTCTCTGGATTCCCGCGTTCGCGGGAATGACGGTAGGAAGGAGTGCGGCGAAAAGCGAGGGAAATCCTCACGCCGCCGCGTCGACCAACTGCAACGGCTGCCGCGGCGGCACGCCCTCGACCGCCTGGGCGATCGCGGCGATGTGCGCCGGCGAGGTGCCGCAGCAGCCGCCGACCAGGTTCAGCAGGCCGGCGCGGGCGAATTCGCCGAGCACCGCGGCCATGTCCTCGGGCGTCTCGTCGTAGCCGCCGAAGGCGTTGGGCAGGCCGGCGTTGGGGTGGGTGCTGATGTGGGCGTCGGCGATCTGCGACAGCACGTCGACGTGCACGCGCAGGTCCTTGGCGCCGAGCGCGCAGTTCAGCCCGACCGCGGTCGGCTGCACGTGCCGCACCGAGTACCAGAACGCCTCGGCGGTCTGGCCCGACAGGGTGCGGCCGGAGGCGTCGGTGATGGTGCCGGAGATCATCACCGGCAGCCGCGCGCCGCGCGCCTCGAACGCTTCCTCGATCGCGAACAGCGCGGCCTTGGCGTTGAGGGTGTCGAAGATGGTCTCGACCATCAGCACGTCGCTGCCGCCGTCGATCAGGCCGTCGGCGGCCTCGCGGTAGGCCTCGCGCAGCTGGTCGAAGCTGATCGCGCGGTAGCCGGGGCGGTTGACGTCCGGGCTCAGCGAGGCGGTGCGGCTGGTCGGGCCGAGCACGCCGATGACGAAGCGCGGGCGCGCCGGGTCGAGCGCCTCGATCTCGTCGCAGACGCCGCGGGCGAGCCGCGCGCCTTCCAGGTTCAGCTCGCGCGCCAGGTGCTGCAGGCCGTAGTCCTCCAGCGAGATCGTGGTCGAGTTGAAGGTGTTGGTCTCGACCAGGTCGGCGCCGGCCTGCAGGTACTCGCGGTGGATGCCGGCGATGATCTCGGGCCGGGTCAGGGTCAGCAGGTCGTTGTTGCCGCGCTGGTCGCGCGAGCAGCCGCAGCCTTCGCCGTGCACGTGGGTGCCGTCGTGGTCGCCGGGGGGCAGCGAATACAGGCGGTCGTAGCCCTCGACGAAGCGCTCGCCGCGGTAGTCGGCTTCGGTCAGTTCGTGCTGCTGGATCATCGTGCCCATCGCGCCGTCGATGACCAGGATGCGCGCGGCCAGGCCGCGCAGCAGCGCGTGCGCGCGTTCGGGGTGGAGCCAGGGCAACTGCTTCATCGGCGGGTCCTCACTTCTTGGCCGGCTTGCGCGCCGCGGCCGGCTCGGGCAGCGGCTTGCGCGCCATCAGCGCGATCACTTCGAAATGCGGCGGACGGCGCTCGCGGGTGACGGTCTCGCAGCTGACGATGTCGAAACCGGCCTTGGCCGCGAATTTCTGCAGGTCCTTCTCGGTGAAGCCGAGATTGACGTGGCCGAAGGCCTCGACCGCGCCGCGGTGCTCGTGCCGGGCCAGGCTGGTCAGCAGCACCCGGCCGCCGGGGCGCAGCACGCGCGCGGCCTCGGCCACGGCCTGGGCCGGCTGCTCGGCGTAGGTCAGCGCGTGCATCAGCACCACCAGGTCGAAGGTCTCGGCCTCGAACGGCAGCGCGTGCATGTCGCCCTCGCGCACTTCCACGTTGCGCAGCTTGCGCAGGCGCTCGGACGCGGCGGCGACCACCTTGGTGCTGGCGTCCAGGCAGATGTAGCGGTGCGAATGCGGCGCCAGCAGTTCGGCCAGCACGCCGTCGCCGGAGGCGATGTCGAGCACGTCGCCGGGCTGCAGCAGCGGCAGCGCCGAGCGCGCCAGCGCTTCCCAGGTGCGGCCGGGCGAATAGTGGCGTTCCATGTCGCCGGCGACCGAGTCGGCCCAGTTCTGGTCGGAGGCGCGCATCGCCAGCACCGCCGGCACGCGCTCGGCGTCCTGGCGCAGCAACGGGTCGTCGCTGCCGGTGCTCAGGGTCTGCCACAGCGAGCGCTGGGCGTTGTCGAGCGCGCCCTCGTCGAAGCGGTAGTAGGCCGAGACGCCGGCGCGGCGGTCGCGCACCAGCCCGGCTTCCTTGAGCTTGGACAGGTGGGTGGACACGCGCGGCTGGGCCAGGCGGGTGATCGCCGACAGTTCGGCCACGGTCAGCTCCTCGCGTTCGAGCAGGGCGAGCAGCCGCACGCGGGTGGCGTCGGCGAACACTTTGAGTCTTGCGGACCAGCCTTCGAGATCCATGGGGGGCGTCGGAAATGGGGAATAAGGAAAGGGCAAGCGTTTACGGCGGACGCGGACGCCGGAGAGGGCGCTGCGCGCGCCGGCCCGGTAAACGATTCCCGTCTTTCATCAACGTATCGCGATATAGAGATGAGTGTGTGCCGGCCGTGCGCCCAGGTCAAGTCGTGCGGCGGTGCAGCAAGGCGCAATGGCGCCTGAAGCGCGCGGCGGCGGGGCAGGGATGACGCCAGATCGGGGCAGCCGCATGGGTGGGGTTCTGCGGCGCGCGCGGCTACAATTCGCATTCGCGGCCGCCAGCACGGGCCGCGGACCAGGACGCAGAACCAACGCGCCGGTCGTTCCGGGATGCGACCGCGCCGCAGAGCGCGCCGCGAAAGGGGGAACGGCCGCAGCGCTCAAACCCAGCAGAGGTGCGACGTGGATTTTGGCTTTACCGAAGAGCAGTTGATGATCCAGGACGTGGCGCGCCGTATCGCCCAGGAGAAGATTGCTCCCAGCGCCGAGCACCATGACCAGACCGGCGAATTCCCGCTGGCGAACATCCGGACCCTCGGCGAGAACGGCCTGATGGGCATCGAGGTGCCGGCCGAGTACGGCGGCGCCGGCATGGACCCGGTCGCCTACGTGCTGGCCATGGTCGAGATCGCCGCCGGCGACGCCGCGCACTCGACCATCGTCTCGGTCAACAATTCGCTGTTCTGCAACGGCATCCTCAAGTTCGGCACCGAAGCCCAGAAGCAGCTGTACGTGCGCGCGATCGCCGAAGGCCGCGAAATCGGCGCCTTCGCCCTGACCGAGCCGCAGTCGGGCTCCGACGCCACCGCCATGCGCTGCAAGGCGGTCAAGCAGGCCGACGGCAGTTTCGTGATCAACGGCAAGAAGAGCTGGATCACCTCCGGCCCGGTCGCCAAGTACATCGTGCTGTTCGCGATGACCGACCCGGACAAGGGCGCGCGCGGCATCACCGCGTTCATGATCGACACCACCAAGCCCGGCTTCCACCGCGGCAAGACCGAGCCCAAGCTCGGCATCCGCGCCTCGGCCACCTGCGAGATCGAGTTCGAGGACTACGTCGCCGCCGCCGAGGACGTGCTCGGCGAGGAAGGCCACGGCTTCAAGATCGCCATGGGCGTGCTCGACGCCGGCCGCATCGGCATCGCCAGCCAGGCCATCGGCATCGCCCGCGCCGCCTACGAGCGCACCTTGGAGTACGTCAAGGAGCGCAAGGCCTTCGGCGCGCCGATCGGCACCTTCCAGATGACCCAGGCCAAGATCGCCGACATGAAGTGCAAGCTCGACGCGGCGCTGCTGCTGACCTTGCGCGCGGCCTGGCAGAAGGGCCAGGCGGAAAAGAACGGCGGCCGCTTCAGCAACGAGGCGGCGATCGCCAAGCTGACCGCCTCCGAGGCGGCGATGTGGATCACCCACCAGGCCGTGCAGATCCACGGCGGCATGGGCTATTCCAAGGAGATGCCGTTGGAGCGTTATTTCCGCGACGCCAAGATCACCGAGATCTACGAGGGCACCAGCGAGATCCAGCGCCTGGTCATCGCCCGCAACGAAACCGGCCTGCGCTGACTTCCCAACCACGATGAAACGCTTCGGCTCGTCCCGGCCCACCGCCTGTCCTGAGGACGGCGGCAACGGCCTGCGCGCTGCACCGCACCTCGTCGACGCTGGCCCCGACCGGGGCCGTCCCCACGCCGGCCCGCGCCCCCCAGCGCGCGGCCGCGCCGCGGCGTCGCTCGATTACGGCGCCGGCCCCGTTGTCGCCCAGCAACCGCTTCTGCCCCGAACGCCCTAATCCCTTCTCTCGGCCCGCGCGCAAGCGTGGGCCTCATTCCATCCGGACCTCAAACGTTCCCATGAGCAGCAAACCCAAAGCTTCCAAGTCCGAACCCGCGAAACCGGCCCGCAAGGCCGTCGAGCCGGCTTCTGCCAAGCAAGCCACGGCCCGCGCCGCCGCCAAGCCGGCCAGCAAGTCCGCCGCGAAGTCCGCCGCCAAGCCGGCGGCCAAGCCCGCCGGCCGCGCGCCGCAGTCCGCGCCGCCGGCGGACGCCCAGGCCGTCGACCTGCGCCCGATCGTCGAGGCCATGCGCAAGCGCCTGCCCAAGGCGCGCCATGCCGAGGCCGAGGCCTTCGCCCAGGCGTTCTACAAGCGCATGAGCGGCGACGAGATGCCGCAGCACGCGGCCGACGGCTGGGCCGCGCTGGCCGCCGACTTCCTCGACTTCGCCCGCGACCGCAAGCCCGGCAACGCGCTGGTGCGGCTGTTCAACCCGCAGCTCAAGAGCCACGGTTGGGAGTCGCCGCACACCGTGCTGCAGATCGCCAACGACGACATGCCGTTCCTGGTCGATTCGGTGACCATGGCCCTGGCCGACCAGGGCATCGGCGTGCACGTGCTCGGCCACCCGGTGGTGGCGTTCCGCCGCGACAAGGCCGGCAAGCTGGCCGCGGTGGGCGAGGGCCAGGCCGAATCGCTGATGCACCTGGAGCTGGACCGGCAGACGCCGGAGGCGATGGCGCAGATCCAGCAGGCGCTGGAGACCGTGCTCGCCGACGTGCGCGCGATCGTGCGCGACTGGTCGCAGATGCGCGAGCGCATGAACCAGGTCGCCGAGGCGCTGCCGAACCAGACCATGCCGATCGACGAGGACGGCAAGCGCGAGGCGCAGGCGTTCCTGCGCTGGGCCGCCGACAACCACTTCACCTTCCTGGGCTACCGCGAGTACGAAGTGGTCGAGCAGGGCGGCGAAAGCGTGCTGCGCGCGATCAAGGACAGCGGCCTGGGCCTGCTGCGCGGCAAGTCGCCGGGCAAGCCGCGCGCGCTGACCTCGCTGGCGGCGCACTACATGCCGCAGTCGGGTTCGGTCGATGCGCTGATCCTGACCAAGACCAACGCGCGCTCGACCGTGCACCGTCCGGGCTACATGGACTACATCGGCGTGCTGAGCTTCGACGCCCAGGGCCGCCCGACCGGCGAGAAGCGCTTCCTCGGCCTGTACACCTCCAGCGCCTACAACCGCCGCCCGTGGGACATCCCGCTGGTGCGCCAGCGCCACGGCTACGTGATGCAGCAGTCCGGCCTGCCGGCCGACAGCCACAGCGGCAAGGCCCTGCGCCACGTGCTGGAGACCCTGCCGCGCGACGAGCTGTTCCAGGCCGGCGAGGAAGAACTGCTCAAGACCACCTCGGGCATCCTTGGCCTGCAGGAGCGCGTGCGCAGCAAGCTGTTCCTGCGCCGCGACCGCTACGGCCGCTATTTCTCGGTGCTGGTCTACATCCCGCGCGAGCGCTTCAACACCGACGTGCGCCTGCGGGTGGAGGCGATGCTCAAGGACAAGCTGCACGGCGAGCACGTCGACACCACCGTGCACATCGGCGAGTCGCCGCTGGCCCAGCTGCACCTGATCGTGCGGCCGAAGTCGGGCGAGGCGGTCGAGGTCGACAACGCCGCGATCGAGGCGCAGCTGGCCGAGATCGTGCGCAACCGCCAGGACGAACTGCGCGAGGCGCTGGTGCGCAACAACGGCGAACAGCAGGGCCTGGCGCTGATCCAGCGCTACGGCCGCGCGCTGCCGCCGGGCTACATCGACGAGGTCTCCGCCGGCGTCGCCGCCCGCGACATCGCCCACCTGGCCGCGCTGGCCGGCCCCGAGGACCTGCGTCTGAGCCTGTGCCGGACCCGTCCGGGCGAGGGCGGCCTGCGCTTCAAGTTCTACCGCCAGCTCGACGACATCCCGTTGTCGGACGCGCTGCCGATGATGGAGAACATGGGCCTGCGGGTGATCTCCGAGCACCCCTACCGGCTCACCGTCGACGCCCAGCCGGTCTACATCCAGGACTTCGAGGTCGAGACCGCCAACAACGACATCGACGTCGACCGCCTGGACGAGAACTTCGAGGAAGCCTTCGCCCAGATCTGGCGCGGCAATGCCGAGAACGACGGCTTCAACCGCCTGATCCTGGCCGCCAGCCTGTCCTGGCGCCAGGTCGCGATGCTGCGCGCGTACTGCAAGTACCTGCTGCAGGTCGGCGTGCCGTTCTCGCAGAGCTACGTCGAAGAGACCTTCGCCCGCTATCCGCTGCTGGCGCGCCTGCTGGTGGAGCTGTTCGAAGCGCGCTTCGACCCGAGCACCGGCAGCGAGAGCAAGGCCGAGATCAAGGCCGGCCAGGATCGCCTGAAGGTCCAGTTCGACGCCCTGCACAGCGGCGAAGAGGCCGTGCGCGCCGCGCTCGAGCCGGTGATCGCCGCGCGCGCCGGCAAGCGCGAAGCCCAGGCCGAGGCCGCGGTGACCGCGCTCAAGTCGCTGCTCGACCGCGTCTCCAGCCTCGACGAAGACCGCATCCTGCGCAGCTTCATCGGCGCGATCCAGGCGACCCTGCGCACCAGCTACTACCAGCGCGCGAGCGACGGCTCCGAGCGCGGCTACGTCAGCTACAAGTTCGACTCCGCGCAGGTGCCGGACCTGCCCAAGCCCAAGCCCTACCGCGAGATCTTCGTCTACGGCCCGCGCGTGGAAGGCGTGCACCTGCGCTTCGGCCCGGTCGCCCGCGGCGGCCTGCGCTGGTCGGACCGCCGCGAGGACTTCCGCACCGAGGTGCTGGGCCTGGTCAAGGCGCAGATGGTCAAGAACACGGTGATCGTGCCGGTCGGCTCCAAGGGCGGCTTCTTCGCCAAGCGCCCGCCGCTGGGCGGCGACCGCGACGCGGTGCTGGCCGAGGGCATCGCCTGCTACAAGATGTTCATCAACGGCCTGCTCGACATCACCGACAACATCGTCGACGGCAAGATCGTGCCGCCGCGCGACGTGGTGCGCCACGACAACGACGATCCGTACCTGGTCGTCGCCGCCGACAAGGGCACCGCGACCTTCTCCGACATCGCCAACGGCATCGCCGCCGAGCACAAATTCTGGCTCGACGACGCGTTCGCCTCGGGCGGCTCGGTCGGCTACGACCACAAGGGCATGGGCATCACCGCCAAGGGCGCGTGGGAATCGGTCAAGCGCCACTTCCGCGCGCTCGGCCGCGACAGCCAGACCCAGGACTTCACCGCGGTCGGCATCGGCGACATGTCCGGCGACGTGTTCGGCAACGGCATGCTGCTGTCCAAGCACATCCGCCTGGTCGCCGCGTTCGACCACCGCCACATCTTCCTGGACCCGAACCCGGACGCGGCGCGCTCGTTCAAGGAACGCGACCGCCTGTTCAAGCTGCCGCGCTCGAGCTGGGAGGATTACGACAAGGCGCTGATCAGCAAGGGCGGCGGCGTGTTCGCGCGCTCGGCCAAGTCGATCCCGCTGTCGGCCGAGGCCAGGGCGGCGCTGGGCATCGAAGGCAACGCCACCGCGCTGAGCCCGGCCGAACTGATGAGCGCGATCCTCAAGGCGCCGGTCGACCTGCTGTGGAACGGCGGCATCGGCACCTACGTCAAGGCCTCCAGCGAGAGCAACGGCGACGTCGGCGACCGCGCCAACAACGCCCTGCGCGTCAACGGCGCGGACCTGCGCTGCAAGATGGTGGGCGAGGGCGGCAACCTGGGCCTGACCCAGCTCGGCCGCATCGAGGCCGCCCAGCACGGCGTGCTGCTCAACACCGACTTCATCGACAACTCCGCCGGCGTGGACACCTCCGACCACGAGGTCAACATCAAGATCCTGCTCAACGGGCAGGTGCAGGCGAAGAAGCTGACGCTGCCGGAGCGCAACAAGCTGCTGGCCTCGATGACCGACGAGGTCGCCGAGCTGGTGCTCAACGACAACTACCGCCAGAACCAGGCGATCAGCCTGATGGAGCGCATGAGCCTGACCCGCCTGGGCAGCAAGCTGCACTTCATCCGCACGCTCGAATCGCAGGGCCTGCTCGACCGCCAGATCGAGTTCCTGCCGACCGATGCCGAGATCGCCGAACGCAAGGCGCGCGGCCAGGGCCTGACCCGGCCGGAACTGTCGGTGCTGCTGTCGTACTCCAAGCTGGTCGCGTTCCAGCAGATGCTGGATTCGGACGTGCCGGAAGACCCGTACCTGTCCAAGGAACTGGTCCGCTACTTCCCGCAGCCGCTGCAGGCCAAGTACGCCAAGGCGATGGACAACCACCGCCTGAAGCGCGAGATCATCGCCACTGCGGTGACCAACTCGACCATCAACCGGATGGGCGCGACCTTCCTGCTGCGCATGCAGGAAGACAGCGGCCGCACCCCGGGCGAGGTCGCCAAGGCCTTCACTATCACCCGCGAAACGCTCGACGCGCGCGAGTTGTGGGCGCAGATCGACGCGCTCGACGGCAAGGTCGCCGAGTCGACCCAGATCGACGCCCTGCAGGTGATCTGGAACCTGCAGCGCTCGTTCACCCGTTGGCTGCTGTCGCGTCCCGGCGCGATCCCCGACATCACCACCGCGGTGGAGCGCTACCACGACGGCTTCAAGAACATCCGCGCCGGCCACGGCATCCTCGGCGACGGCGAACGTCCGGCGCACGATGCCGCGTTCGCCGACTGGAAGGCCAAGGGCGTGCCGGAAGCGCTGGCCGCGCAACTGGCGGCGCTGCCGTACCTGGAGCCGGGCTGCGACATCATCGAACTGGCGCGCGAGCGCAAGCTCAAGCCGGTCGACGTGGCCAAGGTCCACTTCCGCCTCGGCGAAGCGCTGCGCCTGCCGTGGCTGCAGGAGCAGATCGACGCGCTGGCCGTGGACGGACGCTGGCACGCGGTCGCGCGCGGCGTGCTGCGCGAGGAACTGGCGACCCAGCACCGGGTCCTGGTCGGCCAGGTGCTGAAGGTGCCGGGCGCCAACGCCGAGGCCAAGGTCAAGCAGTGGCTCAGCCGCGACGACCAGTCGCTGCGCTTCACCCTGGCGATGCTGACCGAACTGGCGGCGCAGAAGACCCTGGACTACCCGACCGCCTCGGTCGCGGTGCAGCGCCTGTCGCAGTTGGCCGCGCGCGGCTGACGGCCGCCGCTTAGGCAGCGACGAAAACCCCCGCCCGAAACGGCGGGGGTTTTTCGTATGCGGGTCTGCCTGCGTAGGAGCGACGCGAGTCGCGGCCGCGCCAAAACGCCCACGGCGAAAGCGACGGCGCAGTTGCGTTGTCGCGGTCGCGGCTCGCGCCGCTCCTACACGGAGCGACCGCCGCACCGCCGAAAACTGCGACCGCGTTGTGGAAACCGCAGATGCGCGTCGCGCCGCGATCCACCGCGGCGACACCAATCCCCCGCATCGGCCGGGTTATGCTGGCGCCGCCTTCCCGGAGCCGCCGATGACCGCGACGCCACGCATCGCCTTTCTCGCCAGCCATACCGACGACGCCCAGCGCGCGCTCGCCGAGCTCAGCGCCGACCACGGCCAATGCGAGCCGGCGCAGGCCGACATCCTGGTCGCGCTCGGCGGCGACGGCTTCATGCTGCAGACCCTGCATCGCCACGGCGCGCTCGGCAAACCCGTGTACGGGATGAAGCTGGGCACGGTCGGCTTCCTGATGAACCAGCACGCCGGCGGCGCCGGCGACCTGTACGAACGCCTCGCCCATGCCGAGCCGGCGGTGCTGCGGCCGCTGGAGATGGTGGCGCAGACCGAGTCCGGCGCTACCTTCGGCTCGTTGGCCTACAACGAAGTCTCGCTGCTGCGCCAGACCCGCCAGGCCGCGCACCTGCGCATCGACCTCAACGGCCAGACCCGCCTGGACGAGCTGATCTGCGACGGCGTGCTGGTCGCGACCCCGGCCGGCAGCACCGCCTACAACTTCTCCGCCCACGGCCCGATCCTGCCGCTGGGCTCGGCGGTGATCGCGCTGACCCCGATCGCCGCGTTCCGCCCGCGGCGCTGGCGCGGCGCGCTGCTCAAGGCCGATACCGAAGTGCGCTTCCGCGTGCTCGACCCGTACAAGCGCCCGGTCAGCGCCACCGCCGATTCGCACGAAGTGCGCGACGTGGTCGAAGTCACCATCCGCGAGTCGCGCGACCGCACGGTCACCTTGCTGTTCGACCCGGAGCACAACCTGGAAGAGCGGATGCTGATCGAGCAGTTCACCAGCGGCTGAGGGCCGGTCCTGGGGCAGGCCGACGCTGTCGGAGACGGCGCGGCCGCTGTCGTTGAGAAAACGCTTTAGGATCGGGCGATTAAATCAAGCCAGATCAATAGCTTGCGCTTGTTTTTTAAAGTATTTCAGCCGCGACGGCCGGCCCGCATCCGCCGCGCGATCTCACTGATCGCGGCGATGCCCAAGGTCAGCCCGATCGTCGACAGCAGTTGCACCCGCGGGCCCGGAGTCATCAGCGCCAGCACGAACACCAGGGCGAGGATGCCCAGGCCGAGGTAGGTCACGTACGGGAACGCCCACATCTTGAACGGCAGCGCGGTGCCGGCGCGGTCGGCGCGGCGGCGCAGGATCAGCTGGGCGAGCAGCGACAGGGTCCACACCAGCAGGCAGGTCGAGCCGACCACGTTGAGCAGCGCCGGCAGCACCTTGTCCGGGTACAGCAGCTCCAGCGCGGTGGCGATGAAGCCGAACGCCACGCTCGCCAGCACCGCCGCCACCGGCACCTGGCTGCGGCTGAGCCGGGCGAGGAAACGCGGCGCCTCCTGGCGCTGGGCCAGCGAGTAGATCATGCGCGAGGCGCCGTAGAGGTTGGCGTTGAGCGCCGACAGCAGCGCCACCACCGCGACCAGGGTGATGGCGGTCGCCGCGCCGGGAATCCGCGCCACTTCCAGCACCGCCGCGAACGGCGACTTCAGGTGATCGCTGGTCCACGGCACCACCGCGATGATCACCGCCAGCGAGCCGATGTAGAACACCAGGATGCGCCAGGCCACGGTGCGGATCGCCTGGGTGATGCTGCGCTGCGGGTCCTGGGTCTCGGCCGCGGCGACGGCGACGATCTCGGTGCCGCCGAAGGCGAACACCACCACCAGCAGGGCCGCGCCGATGCCGGCCCAGCCCTTGGGCGCGAAGCCGCCGTGTTCGCTGAAATTGCTCAGGCCCGGCGAGGGCACGCCCGGCAGCAGGCCCAGCAGCAGGGCGGCGCCGATGGCGATGAAGGCCAGGATCGCGGCGACCTTGAGGATCGCGAACCAGAACTCGAACTCGCCGAAGTTGCGCACGCCCAGCAGGTTGACCAGGGTGAAGGCGCTCATGAACACCAGCGAGGTGGCCGCGACCGGCAGTTGCGGCCACACCGTGGCCAGCAAGCCGGCCGCGCCGACCGATTCGGCCGCCACCACGATCACGATCTGCACCCACCACAGCCAGCCCAGGGTCGCGCCCGCGGTCGGGCCCATCGCGTCGGCGGCGTAGACCGAGAACGCGCCGCTGGTCGGGCGCGCGGCCGCCATCTCGCCGAGCGCGCGCATGACGATGATGATCAGGGTGCCGGCGATCAGGTACGACAGCAGCACCGCCGGCCCGGCGGTCTGCACGCCGACGCCCGAGCCCAGGAACAGCCCGGCGCCGATCGCGCTGCCCAGGCCCATCATCACCAACTGCCGCGACTTGAGGGCGTGACCGAGCTGCGGGTCGGAGGCGGCGGGACTGGCGGTCATCGAGCGGGTCCGGGGTGCGGCGGGAAGTGCGGCACGATACCGCATCGGCGGCGGGGGCGAGCGCGGCGGCGGCGAGCCGGCCGCAGCGAGATACCGGCCAGCCCGGATCGGCACCGTCGTCGAGTATCGCGGTGGGCGACGTGCGCGGCGGCATCCGGGAGCTATCGCGGTCGTGGCATGGACGGCGACGTCCGAAGCCCCTTGCAGGAGCGGCGCAAGCCGCGACCGCGCCAATGCGGCAACCGCGCAACCGCTCGCGCCGCGATCCGGTCGCCGATTCTCAGCCCCTGATCCCCGCCTCAGGCACAATAGCCCCATGCCCGACCGCGATGCCGACCCGTTGATTGTCGCGATTTCCTCGCGAACCCTGTTCGACATGGAAGAGAGCCACTCGCTGTTCGAACGCGAGGGCATCGACGCCTATGCCGCGTTCCAGCGCGCGCGCGAAGACGACGTCCTGCGCCCGGGCATCGCCTTCCCGCTGGTGCGCAAGCTGCTGGCGCTGAACCGCGATGCGCCGGCGGACGCGCCGCGGGTCGAGGTGATCCTGATCTCGCGCAATTCCGCCGACAGCGGCCTGCGCATCTTCAATTCGATCGCCCACCACGACCTGTCGATCAAGCGCGCGGCGTTCAGCAACGGCGCGCCGCCGTTCCCCTACATCCGCCCGTTCGGCGCCGACCTGTTCCTGTCGGCCAACGCCCAGGACGTCAGCGCGGCGCTGGAAGCCGGGATCGCCGCGGCGACCCTGCTGCCGGCGGTGCCCAACGCCAGGCTGGCGCCGCACCTGCCGCCGGACCAGCTGCGCATCGCCTTCGACGGCGACGCGGTGATCTTCGACGACGAGGGCGAGCGGGTGTCGCGCGAGGGCGGCCTGGCCGCGTTCGCCGAGCACGAGCGCAACCACGCCGGCGAGCCGCTGTCGGGTGGCCCGTTCCGCGGCTTCCTGGATGCGCTGCACCGGCTGCAGGCGGCGTTCCCGGTCGGCCAGGACGCGCCGATCCGCACCGCGCTGGTGACCGCGCGCTCGGTGCCCGCGCACGAGCGGGTGATCCGCACCTTGCGCGAATGGGACATCCGCCTGGACGAGGCGCTGTTCCTCGGCGGCCGCGCCAAGGGGCCGTTCCTGGAGGCGTTCGGCGCCGACATCTTCTTCGACGATTCGGAGAACAACATCGCCTCGGCGCGCGGGCATGTGGCCGCGGGGCATGTGCCGCACGGGGTCGCCAACCGCTGAGGCCCGCTCGCAGCGTTCGGCGCTGTGCAGGAGCGGCGCGAGCCGCGACCGCGACAACGCAACTACGCTGGCCCCCCGCAACAGGTGCGTTGCCGCAGCCGCGGCTCGCGCCGCTGCTACAGCGGTCCACCGCAGTTTCGCAGACCCCAAAACGACGCAAGCCACGCCGTCGGGCGTGGCTTGCGCGGGCGATCCGCGATGGCGGGCTCGCTCAGTTCCAGGACTGCTTGACGATCATGTCGGCGCGGCAGGTGCCGGCCTTGCACTCGCGCACGCGGTCGCGCAGGTACTCGGTGCGCTCGCGGTTGACCCGGTAGTTGCAGTCGACGTTGATGCTGCCCGAGCTCTCGCAGCTGGCGTCGCGGTACTTGATCCACTGCAGCTGGGTCTGCTTGAGCTGGCTCTTGGCCGGCTCCTTGGCGACGCCGCGCAGGTCGGTGTAGGCGGTGTTGAGTTCCTTGTCCGACTCCAGGAACAGCTTGGCGAAGCAATAGGTCTTGTCGTAGCTGGTGCGGTATTTGTCGCACTCGCCCTGGGCGTGGGCGGCGCTGGCGGTCAGGCCGAGCAGGGCGAAGGCGAGGGCGGGGAAGATCGTTTTCATGGCGGTCCGGTCCAAGTCGTGTGGCGGTGACGATCGGGGCCGGGCATGCCTGTCCGGCCGGCGCCGCGCGCGCGGCGGGCGGCGTTGGCGTGAAAAGTATTGCTGCGACCGTGGGAAAGCAAGCGCCGTGGCGGTTGCGGCGTCCGCCGTCGCCCGCCGTGTAGAAGCGACGGAGTCGCGACCGCGACAACGCGCCTGCTGCGCAGCCGCGGCGCGGTTGCGTTGTCGCGGTCGCGACTCGCGTCGCTCCTACACGGGTTTCAAGGCAGCATCTTGTCCAGCGGCAGCCGCACTTCGGTCACCCGCCAGCTCAGGCCCTGGCGGGTCAGCACGAACACCACCGGGTCGCCGTCGGCGTTGTTCACCGTCGCGGTGAACCGCGACGGGGTTTCGAAGCGATAGCTCAGCTGCTTGAGCGGTTCGGCCGGCTCGACCGGTTCATAGGCGTCGCGGCGCGGCGCGGAAGGGTCGAAGCGTTTGAGCAGGTTGCGGCCTTCCAGCACCGCGCCGATGCCCATCGGCGTGGCGATGGCATCCACCGCGCCGCCGGCCACGCTGCTGGCCATGCCCAGGCCGATCGCGCCGAGCAGGCTGGACTGCACCGACGGGCCGGCGCGGCGCACCAGATAGTCGTCGACCTGGGCCTTCAGCCCCAGCCGCACCGAGGTGAAGTCCACGTGCTTGGACAGCGCGGCGGTGTCGCCCTGCTTGACCGCGGTGCGGATGGCGTTGACGGTCATGAACGGTCCCGCGGCGATCCAGCCGAGCAGCAGCACGGCGGCCAGGACCAGGGCGGCGATCCATTTCTTCATGAGCGGCGATCCTGGGTAGAGAGCGCCAGAGTAGTCGCCCCGCGGCGCGATGGCATTAAGGCCGGCTGAGCCTGCCGCCCGGGCCGGCGTCGAGGCCGGCCGGCGGCCGTGCCGGGCTTGCGAGCCGCGCTCGGGCACCCGCGACGCGCCGGTGCGCTCGTCCCGTGCGCCAGCGTTGCGCCGGCCTCGCCGCATCCATGGCCGGGGCTGGGACGTGTCTATGCGCGATGCGGGTGCGGCACGGCATTGCGCGCGCGCAAGCCCTGCGTACAACGCAATCGCATCGGCGTCCCCCACCTTGCGGCATTCACGCACCCTAACGCGTTCGCCGCGCGCGACGGTGGGGTAAGCGCGCGTTCGTTGCGTTCCTAATCTGGGGCGCGCTTCGCTGGACACCGCTTCGGCCGCACGGTCGCACAGGCATCGGGCGCGCCGCGACGCACCGGTCCGCCGACGCCGTCGCCCACCGCTACCAACCCCGGGAGAATCGAACGATGAAAGGAATTGCAGCTGCAGCGTTGCTCGCCGTACTGGCCGTACCGGCCGTGTCCAAGGCCGCCGACGGCACCATCCATTTCGAAGGCTCGGTGATCGCGCCGACCTGCGTGCTCACCAACGGGCCGTCGCCGGCCGACATCCGGGTCAAGCTGCCCGCGGTCGCGGTGTCGGCGCTGTCGGCCGCCGGCGAAGTCGCCGGCCGCACGCCCTTCATCATCCGCGTCGCCGATTGCGATGCCACCACCACCCAGGTCCAGACGTTCTTCGAGCCGGGCCCGACCATCAACACCAGCAACAACAACCTGACCCTGCAAGGCGGCGCCGGCAACGCCGGCAACGTCGAGCTGCAGGTGCTCAACGCCGACTTCTCGCAGGTGCTGCTCGGCAATCCGCTGGGCCTGCAGAACAGCCAGCAGGTCGCGGTCGATACCGGCGGCGCCGCGCTGCGCTACTACGCGCAGTACTTCGCCACCGGCGCCGCTACCGCCGGCGCGGCGAACAGCAGCGTCACCTTCACCATGATCTACCAGTAATCCCCCCATCCCGCGCATGCGGCCCACGCGGCCGGAGCGAGCGCTCCGGCCGCGACGGGCGCGGCATGTCCGAAGCAATCCTTAGGAGTCGGCGGCATGCGACAGCTTTTCGGTAAAACAACGATCCTCAGCGTGGCGACCCTGGCCGCGCTGTCGGCCGGCGCGGCGCAGGCGCAGCAGGGCGACCCGCTGTACCGTTACCAGTGGCACCTGATGAACTACGGCCAGGCCGTGCTCGGCGATACCCGGCCCAAGGTCGGCATCGACCTGGGCATCGACGACCTGCACGACTACAACATCCGCGGCAAGGGCGTGGTGGTCGGCGTGCTCGACGACGGCCTGCAGATCGATCATCCGGATCTGGCCGCCAACGTGATCCCGAACGGCTCCAAGAATTTCTTCGTCACCGCCACCCGCGGCGAGCACGACACCGGCCCCAACGAGAACGGCGTCGACGCCCACGGCAACGCGGTCAGCGGCATCATCGGCGCGGTCGGCTGGAACGGCATCGGCGTGCGCGGCGTGGCGCCGGCGGTCAAGCTGCGCGGGTTCAACTTCCTGGTTACCACCGGCTTCAACGCGGCCGGCCAGCCGGTCAACGCGCAGGCGACCACCGGCAATATCCGCTACGCGTGGTGGGAAGGCGCCGAGTCCAAGGACGTGCAGGTCTCCAACAACAGCTGGGGCGGCATGTCGGCGTGGCCGGCGGCGATCTCGGAGAACGACATCGCCGCCTGGGAGCGGCCGATGTCGGCGACCCGCAACGGCCTGGGCACGGTCTACGTCAAGGCCGCCGGCAACGACTTCAACACCGTCAACAAGAATTCGGCGAACTGCAACGCCGAGACCAAGCAGCGCAACGTCGGTTGCATGCAGGCGTTCCTGGACTCGCGCAACAGCTTCTTCAACGTGATGACCATCGCCTCGGTCGGCGCCGACGGCGAGCGCGCCAACTATTCCACCCCGGGCGCGGCGCTGTGGGTGTCGGGCCTGGGCGGCGAGTACGGACACCAGGCGCTGTACTCCAACGCGGTCAATCCGCTCAACTTCGATCCGGCCATCGTCACCACCGACCTGGCCGGTTGCGCGCTGGGCTACAACAACGACACCAACGGCGACCGCAACTCGCCCGCCAACACCCGCCGGAACGCGCTGGATTCGAGCGCTTCGGCGATCGACCGCACCTGCAACTACACCGGGCGCATGAACGGCACCTCGGCCGCGTCGCCCACGGTCAGCGGCGTGGCCGCGCTGGTGTTGCAGGCCAATCCCAAGCTGACCTTCCGCGAGGTCAAGTACATCCTGGCCACCACCGCGCGCCGCGTGCATCCCGAACAGCCGGCGGCGACCGCGCCAGACGGCACCGTGCTGGTGCCCGGCTGGAGCGTCAACGCGGCCGGTCGCGCGTTCAGCAACTGGTACGGCTTCGGCCTCGTCGACGCCACCGCGGCGGTGACCCGCGCCGGCAACTTCAAGCCGCTGGCGCCGCTGGTGGACACCGGCTGGCAGCGCATCGCAGCGCAGACGGTGGCGATCGGCAACGCCGCCGCGCCGGCGCGGCTGAGCGTCGCGATCGCCGGCATCCGCAACGTGGAGAGCGTGCAGATCGGCCTGGAGACCGACTACGCCGTGGCCCGGCCGGCGGTCGGGCAGGCGACCCTGCCGTTGCCGCTGTCGGTGACGCTGGTTTCGCCGCAGGGCACCCGCGCGGTGGTGGTGCCGGCGTATATGGCGGCCTTGGGCAACCGGGTGTTCAAGGTCGACCTGGCCGCGGCCAACGCCTTCCTCGACGAGAACGCCAACGGCAACTGGACGCTGGAGGTCGCCGACGTTCCGCGCGCCGCCGGCGTCGCATCGGCCGGCAATCTGACCTCGTTCAAAATCCGCGTTCTGGGGCGCTGACATGACCAATCAAAAGACTCTCGCGTGCCTGGCGCTGGCGATGCTGATCGCCGGATCGGCCCAGGCGCAGACCTATGCGCCGCAGGCCGAACTGGAACTGGCGGCGACCGGCGACGCCTTCCAGGTCGGCAGCCAGCGCTTCCGCGTCGCACCCGCGGCGGTGCCGGCGCCGGTCAGCGCAGCCACCGACCCGGCCAAGACCGTGGTCGTCGCCGGCTATGAAGTGAAGCTGCAGGCGCCGGCCGCGGCGAACGCGCGCAGCAAGCGCGACCTGTCCGCGCAGGCGCCGGCCCCGGTGGCCGCCGGCGGCGCGGTCGCGGTGGCGGTCGCCGACGACGGCGGCGATCCGGTGCTGGTGATGCCGCGGCTCAACGTGTATGTCGACGATCAAACGGTGGCGGCCGCGCTGGCCGGGCGCACCGGCGGCACGGTGACGTACTCCTCGGCGCTGGGCGGCAATGCGGTGATCGAGTACGCGTCGGTGGACGCGGCGCTGGCGGCGATGAAGCGCATCCAGGGCCAGGCCGGGGTTAAGGAAGTCGCCCCGGAGATCGTGCAGAACGAGATCATGACGCGCTGAAGCGGTTCCCCCTGCGGTTGCGCGCCGGCGACGGAACGCCGGCGCGACGCCGCCATTCGGCCGGCGTCCGCGATCGCGAGCGCCGGGCCGGCGGCGCATAAGCCGGCACGGGTGCCGGCTGCCTGCCCGCGATGGCGGGCGTGCCTGCGGCTGCGGCGGCCATGACCAATGCCGGCTGGGCCGCTGTGCGGCCTGCGGCCGTGCGGCTTTGCGCATGAGGCGGCGCTGGCGCGGGCAACGCCGCGCGGATGCGTTTGCCGACCTCGCCCCTGCGCGGATTCGCGCGCGCCGGCCCCGCGCGTCGCATGCGCCGTCGCTTCTTGCCGCTTCGACCCCGACGCCGACGCAGCGCCCGCCGCGCGTCGCACGCCGTCGCCTGGTTTCGAACCGAGCCGGACCGCGCCGCGCGCCGGTTTGTGACCTGCCTTCGCCATGAACAGAGGCGGCGCTACCAACATCGGATGCCTGAACGCCGCACGGGGTGGGGGTGCCAGCACCGGGCGCGTTCCAGCAGTGTGCCCCAGGCTTTGATCGCGACTCGCACCACATCCCCCGGCGCTGACAGGGGCGCTTAGCGCATCCGCATCTCAGGAGTCGATCGCCATGAAATCGAGGAACCTGGTTTTTCTCCGTCTTGCCGTCGCCGTTTCCGCGGCGCTGGCCGTGCCGGCCTTCGCCGCGCCGCCGGCCAACCGCTCGATGGGCCCCGCACCGGTGACCGCGGCGCCGCAGGCGCGCGCGCTCGGCGACGCGCAATGGCTGACCCAGGCCAAGCGCGCGGCGCCGCGCATGGTCGAACTGGCGGCGCCGGGCAAGGCCGCGCTGGACAGACTCAAGGCGCAGCGCTCGACGGCGGACGCCGGCGAACGCAAGGCGCTGGAGATCGGCCTGGGCCGCAAGGTCGAACGCAGCCGCGTCGAACTGGGCGCGTTGCCGTGGGAGATCCAGGCCGACGGCAGCCGCGCCGCACGCTTCGTGGTCAGCTCGGCCGGCGCCAAAGCCTTGCGCGCGCGGCTGGCGCTGACGGCGGCCGGGTCCGGCGCCGATCCCGCCGCGGCGAACCTGCGCTTCGCCGGCGCCGACGGCCGCATCTTCGCCGAGAGCGGCGAGGCCTTCGCCGGCGCCAAGGCGGGCTGGACGCCGATCGTCGCCGGCGACGCGATGACGATCGAGATCCAGCTGCCCAAGGGCGCGAATCCGGAGTCCTACCGCCTGAGCGTGCCGATGCTCTCGCACCTGGTGTTCGATCCGGCCAGCGACCGCCGCGGCCTCAGCAAAGCCTTCGACGACATCGGCAGCAGCGGCGATTGCGAGCAGGACGTGGTCTGCCGCGCCAACCCGACGCCCGGATTCCTCGCCGCCAGCAGCGCGGTCGCGCACATCGCCATCACCGGCGAGGAAGGCGACACCGCGTGGTGCACCGGCACCTTGCTCAACAACGAGCATTCGCCCAAGCGCTCGCTGTTCTGGACCGCGGCGCATTGCGTCGCCGACCAGGCCGCGGCCAAGTCGTTCGTGACCTACTGGTTCTTCGAGGCCAGCGCCTGCGACAACGACACCGCCAGCCCGCGCACGGTGGTGCTCAGCGGCGGCTCCAAGTTGTTGTTCCGCAACGCCAAGCGCGACACCGCGCTGCTGGAACTCAAGACCGCGCCGCCGACCGGCGCCTACTACGCCGGCTGGAGCAGCTATCCCATCGATGTGCTGGGCAGCCCGGCCGAAGCGATCCACCACCCCAGCGGCGATCTCAAGAAGTACTCGCTGGCGCAGGTGGCCGCGCTGGCGACGTCGCGCTACGGCCTGGCGCCGCTGACCGAAGTGCACTGGACCGGCAGCGGCGTGACCGAAGGCGGTTCGTCCGGCTCGGGCCTGTTCACCGTCGATGCGGCCGGCAACTACCTGCTGCGCGGCGGCCTGTACGGCGGGCCGTCCTACTGCGGCGTGCCCGAGGCCGACAAGAAGGACTACTACTCGCAGTTCTCGACGGCGTGGCCGCAGATCTCCAAGTACTTCCGGCCCTGACGGCGTTCGCTCGCGGGCCGCGGGCGCCGGCCGGGTGAGCTAAGCCGGATTGCGCATCGCCCGCCGCTGTGGCCAGCGGCGGGCGATGGATCGCTACGGCGGGCCGAGCCAGGGCGGGATCGCGGCCGAGGGCGTCGCCGCGCTTGCCGCGCCCGCGCCGCGCGCCGCGCGCGCGGGGCGTTCAGAACTCCAGATCCAGCGCCGCGCACAGGTAATCGGCGAACGGCGCCAACCCGGCCAGGTCTTTCTCCAGCGTCGACAGCAGGCGCGGGCCGGTCATGACCGAATCGTCGAGGCTGCGGTAGGCGACGAAGTTCTTGCGCTTGAGGTCGTCGGCGAACTCGAACTCGGGCGGGAAGCCGCGCGGGGCGCGGGTCAGCATCTCGCTGTCGTCGAGGTCGAAGCGCTTGCGGAACTTGCCGTCGTGCGCGGCGGCCTTCCAGCTGCCGGGGTTGTCGAAGACGAAATGGCGGATCTTGCGCAAGGTCTCCGGCGCCGGATGCCAGACGCCGGCGGCGACGAAGCACTCGCCCTGGGCGAGATGGATATAGAACGAAGGCGCCTCGACCTGGCGCCCGCGCTCGTGGAACAGGCGCGCGCCCTGCCAGCTCTTGTACGGCGCCTTGTCGTTGGCGAAGCGGGTGTCGCGCTGGATCCGGAACAGCGAGCCGCCGACGTTCTTGGGCTCGCTGCGGTAGTGCTCGCTGACCTGCGCCAGCCCCGGCTGCAGATCGCCGAGCAGGCGCAGGAACGGGCCGCGCACGTGTTCGTCGTAGGCGGCCTTGTGGGCGTGGAACCACTCGCGGTTGTTGTTGCGCGCCAGCGAGCGCAGGAACTTGAAGCTGGCGTCGGAGAAGTAGGCAGGCATGGGCGAGGAGGGGCGTAGTGGAATGAGTGGGCGAAAGACAGGACTACGGTAGCGGCCGGCAGGTTAATCGGCGGTTTGCGGCCGGCGCGCGCGGCATCGGCCGCCCGCGGCGCGCGTCCGCGCGCGCGCCGCTCAACCGTGCAGTTCCCGCCACAGCCCGCGGCCCCAGTCTTCCAGCCGATCCAGCAAGGCCTGTTTGGCGCCGTCTTCGCCGGCGCTGGCGCGGACCTGCCGCAGCTCTTCGGCGAAGCGGCCGAAGCTGTATTCCGACAGGCCCGATTCGCCGTCCAGGCGCTGGCGACGGTAGTCGTCCCAGCGTTGGCGCTCGGCCGCGTCCAGGGTCTGCGGCCAGTTGCGCGCGCGGTAGCGGAACAGCAATTCGGGCAGGCGCGCATCGCGGAAGTCGAACGCGGCCCGCGCCAGTTCTTCCGGCGCGGTGGCGCGCACGCTGCGGAACAGGCGCTTGTCGCCGTCGCCGATGAAGGCGTCGTAGAGCGAGGCGTCGGCGTCGGCGGGCGCGCGCGCGGCGTCGCGGGCGTAGACGCGGCGTACCTTCTCGACCAGCTCGGGGCCGGCTTCGCGCAATTGCGCGGCGCGGTACTCGGCGCGCACCGGGTCGATGCCCAGGCGTTCGAAGTCGTCCGGGCGCAGATGGTTCCAGGCGGTCAGCGCCGGGCAGCGGTTGAGGTGCACTTCCTTGAGCGCGACGCGCTCCTCGCCCTCGGGCAGGTCGGCGGACGGGGTGTAGAGGCGGTCGGCGATCTCGTCCGCGGCCAGGTCCAGCAGCGCCTGCGGGTCTTGCTCCAGGTCGAACACGACGATGCGGCTGTCGATGCGCGGGTGCCGCGCCAGCGGGATCACCGGCGCCGCGCACAGGCGCGCGGCCGGATAGCGCGAGGACACGTGCAACGCCGGCTGCATCGCGATGGGGTCGATCAGGCTGGCGGCGAAGCGCTTGTCGCGCAGGCGCAGCGCGTAGTCCCACAGCCGCGGCTGGGCCTGCTTGAGCTTGCGCGCGATGCCGATCAGCGCGCGCACGTCCGACAGCGCCTCGTGGGCGTCGCCGACGCGCACGTCGTTGGCGGTGGCCAGGTGTTCGAGCTTGAACGAGGTGTGGCCGTCCTCGCGCTGCGGCCATTGCAGCCCGTCCGGGCGCAGCGCGCGCGCCAGGCGCAGCACGTCGAGCAGGTCCCAGCGCGAGTTGCCGTTGCGCCATTCGCGCTCGTAGGCGTCGTAGAAATTGCGGAACAGGCCGTAGCGGACGAACTCGTCGTCGAAGCGCAGCGAGTTGTAGCCGGCGGTGCAGGTCTGCGGCCGGGCCATTTCCTCGAAGATCTGGGCGAAGATCTGCGCCTCGGTCACGCCGTCGCGCAGCGCGTCCTGCGGCGCGATGCCGGTGATCAGCGTGGCCATCGGCGAGGGCAGCAGGTCGTCGGCGGGCTTGACGAAGACGCTGATCGGCGCCTCGATCTCGTTGAGCTCGGTGTCGGTGCGCATCGCCGCGAACTGGGCGATGCGGGTCGTGCGCGGGTCGGCGCCGAAGGTTTCCAGGTCGTAGAACAGGAAGCTCGCCGGCATGTCAGGCGTCCGCCGGCAGCGGGTCCAGGCGCGCGCGCACGACCGCGTCGACCGCGTTCCAGTCCAGGCTGTCGAGCGAGTCGTGGCCGCGGGTCAGTTCGACCAGCAGCTCGCGCTGGCGCTGGCCGCGCTCGAAGGCGGCCTCGTAGGGCATGCGGTGGAAGGTCACCATCGCGTAGCGCGGCATGAAGCGTTCGGGATGGCGCTGCGCCAGCTCGCGTTCGAGCGCGCGCTGCAGCAGGTAATCGTCGTCGTCGACGCGGTCGCGCATTTCCAGGTAGTTCTCCAGCGCCATCGCCTGGATCGCGCGCGCGCTGGGCATGCGCTGGCGCGCGAACGCGGCGAAAGCCTCGCCACGGTCGCCGCCGGCGAGCAGGCGCTCGGCCAGGGCCACGCAGTCCTCGAACGCGCAGTTCATGCCCTGGCCGTGGAACGGCACCATCGCGTGGGCGGCGTCGCCGAGCAGCACGGCGCGGTCGTCCAGGTGCCAGCGCTGCAGGTACAGCGTCGCCAGCAGCCCGGCCGGGTTGCGTTCGAAGTCGCGCTCCAGTTCCGGGATCAGCGGCAGCGCATCGGCGAAATCGCGCTGGAACAGCGCGCGCGCCTCGCTGCCGTCGCGCACGGTCTGGAAGCTGGGATCGCCCTGGTTGGGCAGGAACAAGGTGACGGTGAAGGTGCGCTCGTCGTTGGGCAGGGCGATGCACATGTAGCGCCCGCGCGGCCAGATGTGCAGGGCGTTGGGCTCGATGCTGAAGCCGCCGTCGCGCGCCGGCGGGATTTCCAGCTCTTTGTAGGAATGGCCGAGGAACTCGGTGCGCTCGCCCAGGTCGGTCACCTGGCCCATCGCCGCGCGCAGCGCCGAGCCGGCGCCGTCGGCGCCGACCAGGCTGTCGAAGGCGACTTCGTGGCCGCTGTCGTCGCGGTCGTCGTGGAAACGGGCGATGCGCGCCTCGAAGTCGACGCTGGCCAGGCCGCGGTGGAAATGCAGGTTCGCGCCGGCGTCCTGCGCGATCTGCAGCAGGATCAGGTTGAGCTCGCCGCGGTGCACCGACCAGATCACTTCGCTGTCGTCGCGGCCGTAGCGCTGCAGGTCGGTGCGGCCGTCCTGGAAGTGGACCATGCGCCCGCGCATCATCACCGCCTGCGCCATCACCGCCTCGTCCGCGCCGGCCAGGCGCAGCGCGTGGCGACCGCGCTCGGCCAGGGCGAGGTTGATCGAGCGCCCGCCCTGGTAGCCCTTCAGGCGCGGATCGCCGCGCTTCTCGTACACGTCCACCCGCCAGCCGGCGCGGGCGAGCAGGGTAGCGAGCAGGGCGCCGGCGAGGCCGGCGCCGATGAGGGTGATGTGGGGCGTGGTGGGTGCGTTCAAAGCGTATGTCCTGCGATCCGACGCGAAAGGGGCAGGGAGCGCAAGCTCCCCAGGCCGTCATTCCCGCGAACGCGGGAATCCAGAGGCTTCAGCCGGCGGCTGCGATGTCCTGCCATCAATCCCGCCAGTCCGGGTTGGTTTTTTCGATCAATTCGATCTTCCACTCGCGCTTCCACTTCTTGAGCCGCTTTTCCCGCACGATCGCGCTTTCCATGGTCTCGTGCTGCTCGTACCAGACCAGCCGAGTGACGTCGTAGCGGTCGCTGAAGCCTTCGACGATGTGTTCCCGATGTTGCCATATGCGTTGGACCAGGTTCGAGGTGACGCCTATGTACAGGGTGCCGTTCTTCGCGCTGGCCAGCAGGTAGACGGCAGGAGACTTCATGCGGCGGCCTCGCTCTGGATTCCCGCGTGCGCGGGAATGACGGCTGGAAGGATCGCGAGCTTCCAGCGACAGCCGCAAGCCTCAACCGTCCCGCCACGCCTCCACCGCCGCGACGAAGCGCACGATATCGCCGTGGGTGTTGTACAGCGGCGCCGGCGAAATCCGGATCACGTCGGGTTCGCGCCAGTCGCCGAGCACGCCGCGGCGGGCCAGGTCCTCGAACAGGTCGCGGCCGGCGGCGCGGCCGTGCAGGCCGCGGCCGCCGATCACCCGCAGCGACAACTGGCAGCCGCGCTGGGCCGGGTCGGCCGGGGTGAGGATGTCCAGGGTCTCGTGCAGGCGCGCGCGGATCAGCGATTCCAGGTAGCCGGTCAGGCGCAGCGATTTCTCGCGCAGGGCGCGCATGCCGACCCGGTCGAACAGGTCCAGCGAGGCGCGCAGCGGCGCCAGGCCGAGGATCGGCGGGTTGCTGAGCTGCCAGCCCTCGGCGCCCGGCGTGGGCGCGAATTCGGGGCCCATGCGGAAGCGGGTCGAGGCTTGGTGGCCCCACCAGCCGGCGAAGCGCGGGCGGTCGCTGCGCGCGTGGCGTTCGTGGACGAAGCAGCCGGCGACCGCGCCCGGGCCGGCGTTGAGGTACTTGTAGTGGCACCACACCGCGAAGTCGGCGCCGCTGTCGTGCAGGCCCAGTTCCAGGTTGCCGGCGCCGTGGGCCAGGTCGAAGCCGCACAGCGCGCCCTGCGCGTGCGCGAGCGCGGCGATGCGCGCGAGGTCGAAGGCCTGGCCGGTGCGGTACTGCACGCCCGGCCACAGCACCAGCGCCAGGCGCGGGCCGTGCTCGGCGATGGCGCGCTCGATGCTGTCCATCGAGAACACTCCGCCGGGGCCGTCGGGCTGCAGTTCGATCAGGTCGGTGTCGGGATCGAAGCCGTGGAAGCCGACCTGCGAGGCCAGCGCGTAGCGGTCGGACGGGAACGCGCCGGCCTCCATCAGGATCGCCGGGCGCTCGCGGCTGGGCCGGTAGAAGCTGACCAGCATCAAGTGCAGGTTGGCGGTCAGCGAGTTCATCGCCACCACCTCGTGCGGCAGCGCGCCGACCAGGCGCGCCAGCGGTTCGCGCACCAGTTCGTGGTACGGCATCCACTGCGCCTGCCCGGTGAAGTGGCCTTCCACCGCCTCCATCGCCCATTTGTCCATGACCTCGTCGACGTGGGCGCGCGCGCCGCGCGGCTGCAGGCCGAGCGAGTTGCCGACGAAATAGGCCTGTTCCCGGTCGCCGTGGCGCGGGATCAGGAATTCGCCGCGCAGCGTCGGCAAGGGATCGGCGGCGTCGAGGGCGGCGGCGTGGGCGGCGGTATGCGGTTCGGTCATAAGGGTCGAAGGTATGCGATGCGGGTACGGGTGGGCGTGGGGCGCGGACTCAATCCGCGCACGCGGGCCAGGCGGCGGACGGATCGTCGGGCGCGCAGCGGTAGCGCCGGTGCAGCGCGTCGACCCAGTCCGAGCACAGGTTCAGCGCCTGGCTCTCGTAGATCAGCGCGGCGTCGTCGGCGAGGTAGGCGGCCAGTTCCGCGTGGCCGCCGGCCTGCATCGCGGCGACGAACACCGCCTGCCGCAGTTGCGCCGATTCGGCCTGCGCACGCTGCACGCGCTGCGGGTCGAGGCGTCGCTTGTGGCTCTGCAGCGCGGCGTCGGCGCGGGTCCATTGCTGGTCGAACGGCGCGCGGTCGCGCTGGTCGAGGTAGTCGTCGACGGCCTTGCCGCCGGCCTCGGCGATGCGCTCGGCCCAGTCGCGCAGGTGCGCCAGCAGGTCCTGCGGGTCCGGCGGCGGCGGCGCGTGCAGCGCGGACGGGCTCATGCGCCCTGGCCCTTGCGCACGGGCGCATGCGTCGGCGCCCCGGCGTTCGCGCTCACGCGAACCGCGACAGCGGCAGGCCCAGCCATTCCAGCGCGGTGCCGTGGTACAGCCGCGCCTGTTCGGCCTCGGGCAGGCCCAGCGAGGCGATGCCGGCGCCGGGCGTCTGTTCGCCGAGCGGGAAGGGATAGTCGGTGCCCAGCATCACCCGCGACACGCCGCAGGTGTCGAGCAGGTAGCGCAGCGCGCGCGGATCGGCGACCCAGGAGTCGAAGTACAGCCGCGACAGGTAATCGCGCGGGTTGCGCGGGTTGTCGGTGGCGACCAGGTCCGGGCGCATGTTGAAGCCGTGCTCGATCCGGCCGATGGTGTAGGGGAAGCTGCCGCCGCCGTGGGCCATGCAGATCTTCAGCTTCGGCAGCCGCTCCAGCACGCCGCCGAACACCAGGCAGCAGGCCGCGCGCGATTGCTCGGCGGGCATGCCGACCAGCCACGGCAGCCAGTACTTGGGCATGCTCGGCGTTCCCATCATGTCCCAGGGATGCACCAGGATCGCTGCGCCCAGGTCGCTGGCGGCCTGGAAGAACTCGAACAGCTCCGGCGCGTCGAGGTTCCACTCGCCGATGTGGCTGCCGATCTGCACGCCCTGCAGGCCGAGCTGGTCCATGCAGCGCTCCAGCTCCTGCACCGCCAGCCGCGGCGACTGCAGCGGCACCGTGCCGATGCCGGCGTAATGGCGCGGGAAATCGCGGCAGGTCTGGGCCATGTGCTCGTTGAGCGCCTGGTGCAGCGCCAGCGCCTGGTTGGCGCGGGCCCAGTAGCTGAACATCACCGGCACGGTGCTGATGACCTGCACCTGCACGCCGAAGCGCGCGTAGTCGTCGATGCGCTCCTGCGGGTCCCAGGTCTTGGACCAGATCTCGCGGAAGAACTTGCCGTCCTTGTAGATGCGGTGGCGGCCGTCGTCGGTGTGGTGGATCACCGGGAAGCGGTCGTCGCCGTACTTGCGCGCAAGGTCGGGCCAGTCGCGCGGCAGGTAGTGGGCGTGGGTATCGATCTTGAGCATCGCCGCCTCAGGTGTCGGGCATGGCGTAGCGCGCCGGCGCCGGGTTCAAATGGCCGCACTGGGCGCAGCTGCGGTGCTCGCGCGAGGAATAGAAGCGCTCGAACACCGGCGGGAAGTCGGTCTCGATGTTGCGCAGCTTGAAGAACTCCTCGTATAGCTTGTGGTTGCAGCGTTCGCAGAACCACATCAGGCCGTCGTCTTCGTGTTCCAGGCGCTTGCGCTCGATCACCAGCCCGACCGAGTCGGGCATGCGCTGCGGCGAGTGCGGCACGCGCGAGGGCAGCAGGAAGATCTCGCCGGCGCGGATCGGGATGTCGCGCACCGCGCCGTCCTCCTGGATCCGCAGCACCATCTCGCCTTCGAGCTGGTAGAACCACTCCGGGCCTTCGTCCCAGTGGTAGTCGGTGCGCTGGTTCGGCCCGCCGACCACCATGACGATGAAGTCGCCGACGTAGATGGTCTTGTTACCCACCGGCGGCTTGAGCAGGTGGCGGTGCTCTTCGATCCACGAGAAGAGGTTGATCGGTCCAGGAAGCATGGCCTTACTCCGTACCTTCGCCGCGCAGGCGCGCGACGCACTTGAGTTCGATCGCGATCGGCGTCGGCAGCGCGGTGATGCCGAGCGTGGTCCGGCACGGCGCGCGCTCGATGTCGGGGAAATACTCGGCCCACAGCGCGTTGTAGGCGGCGAAGTCGCGGGCCATGTCGGTCAGGTAGACGGTCACGTCGACCAGGTCGTCCCAGGACGCGCCGCTGGCTTCGAGCACCGCGCGCACGTTGGCGAACACCGAGCGCGTCTGCAGCTCGATGTCGTAGCCGATCAGCCGCCCCTGCGCGTCGTGCACGTTGCCGGGCACCGCGTTGCTGGCGGCGTCGCGCGGGCCGACCCCGGACAGGAACAGCAGTTCGCCGACCCGGCGCGCATGCGGATACGAGCCGACCGGCCGCGGCGCGTTGCCGGTGCGCACCGCGCCGCTCATCGCGGCGAGCCGCCGTGGGTGGAATGCACCCGCGCGATCGCGCGCGCGTACGCCGGCTGCAGCGACTGGAACGAATGCACGTTCATGCCGGTGTCGTGGACGCGGCCGTTGCGCAGGCTGTAGACCCAGCCGTGCACGCTCAGCGTCTGCCCGCGCGACCAGGCGTCGCGCACGATCGTGGTCATGCACACGTTGAACACCTGCTCGATCGCGTTGAGCTCGCACAGGCGGTCGTGGCGCTCGTTTTCGTGGGCATGGGCCATGCACTGGGCGTGCTTGTCGGCGACGTCGCCGACGTGGCGCAGCCAGTTGTCGGCCAGGCCGACGCGGGTGCCGTGCAGGGCCGCGTGCACGCCGCCGCAGCCGTAGTGGCCGACCACCAGGATGTGCTTAACCTTGAGCACGTCGACCGCGTACTGGATCACCGACAGGCAGTTGAGGTCGGTGTGCACCACCACGTTGGCGATGTTGCGGTGGACGAAGACCTCGCCCGGGGCCATGTCGATGATCTGGTTGGCCGGCACGCGCGAATCCGAGCAGCCGATCCACAGGTACTCGGGCGCCTGCTGCTTGGACAGGCGGGCGAAGAAGTCCGGGTCCTCGGCGTTGATGCGCTCGGACCACTCGCGATTGCGTTCGAGCAGGTCGTCGAGCGGGTTCATGCGCGGCCCTCGTTGGGCACGGCGGAAGTGGGGGCGGTGGGGTGGGGCGCGGTCATGCAGGTCATCCGAGATGGAGGCCGACGTTCTTGGCCTCGGTGAAGAAACGCAGGGCCTCGACGCCGCCTTCGCGGCCGAGGCCGGACGCGCCGGCGCCGCCGAACGGCGTGCGCAGGTCGCGTTGCAGCCAGGTGTTGATCCAGACCATGCCGACGTTCAGGCGCGCGGCCAGGCGATGGGCGCGGGCAAGGTCGCGCGTCCACAGGCTGGCGCTGAGGCCGTAGTCGCTGGCGTTGGCCAGGGCCAGGGCGTGGGTGTCGTCGTCGAACGGCTGCAGGGTGGCGACCGGGCCGAAGATTTCCTCGCGATTGCTCGCCGCGTCCGGGCCCAGGCCCTCGATCAGGGTCGGCGCGACGTACCAGCCGGGGCGCTGCAGCGCGGCGCCGCCGCACAGCACCCGGCCGCCTTCGGCGCGGGCGCGATCCAGCGCCGCGGTCACCTTGTCGAAGTGCGCCTGCGAGACCAGCGGGCCGAGCGCGGTGGCGTCGTCGCCGGGTTCGCCCACGCGCAGCGCCTCGGCGCGTTCGACCAGGGCATCGCGCACCTCGGCGTAGATCGCGCGCTCGATCAGGATGCGCGAGCCGCACAGGCAGATCTGGCCGGAGTTCTGGAACGCCGAGCGCACCAGCACGTCCAGGTTCGCGCGCCAATCGCTGTCGGCGAAGATCAGGGTCGGGTTCTTGCCGCCCAGTTCCAGCGAGACCTTGCGCAGCAGCGGCGCGCAGGCCGCGGCGATGGCGCGGCCGACCGCGGTGCTGCCGGTGAAGGAGACCGCGCGGATCGCCGGGTGCGCGACCAGCGGCGCGCCGACCTGCGGGCCCAGGCCGTGGACGATGTTGAGCACGCCGGCGGGGAAGCCGATCTGCGCGCACAACTCGCCGAGCATCGTCGCCGTGGCCGGCGTCACCTCCGAGGGCTTGGCCACCACGGTGTTGCCGGCGGCCAGCGCCGGCGCGATCTTCCAGGTGAACAGGTACAGCGGCAGGTTCCACGGCGAGATCGCCGCGACCGGGCCGAGCGGCTGGCGCAGGGTGTAGTTGAGCCCGGCCTGGCCGTGGTGGGATTCGCTGGCGAACTGGGTCGCGGCGTGGGCGTAGAAGCGCAGGTTCGCCACCGCGCGCGGGATCTCGGCCTCGCGGGCGAGGCGGACCGGCTTGCCGCCGTCGCGCGACTCGGCCGCGGCGAATTCGGCGGTGCGCGCTTCCAGCGCCGCGGCCAGTCGCTCCAGCCACTGCGCGCGCTCGCTGTGCGGCAATGCCGACCACACCGGAAACGCGGCTTGCGCCGCCGCGACCGCGGCCTCGACTTCGGCCGCGCCGCCGGCGGCGACCTGCGCATACGGTTGCGCACTGGCGGGATCGAAGACGTCGAGCCAGCGCCCATCGGCCGCATCGCGCGGCGCCCCGTCGATCCAGTGCCGGAATGTCTGCATGGCGCAAGCTTAACGCGTGGGCCCGGTGGCGCCCATAGCGCGGTCGGGCAGGGTGGGGCGGGCTTCGCAGAACCGGGAAACGCTAGCGCCTTCAGGCCCGATGCCTTGGTCCGGCCGCGCTGCGGGCAGCGGGCGGGCCGGGCGGCAAGCGTCGGGGCGCAAGCCCCTCGCACACGCGCCAAGAGCATCGCCCGGTTGCAGGAGCGCTGTTGCGGCACGGTCTTCAGGTCCGATGCCTTTCGGTCCGCCGCACTGCGGTTACAGATGAGTCGAGCCGAAAGCGTCGCGGCCGCCGCTCCTGTCAGCGCAAACGCAAAGCGCAAGCGGCCGCGCCGAAGTTCTTAGTTTTCGGCGTTCGCGGCCAGGCGTTTTGCCGAATCTGTCCGCACGATCGCGCCCGTATGTCGAAAGTCATGGGCGGCGCCGCGAATCGCCGAATCGGCCTGCACGTCCCGCGAAATCCGGCGAAAACCTCGCGCTCGCCGGTGCCCGGCCATGCCGCTGTGCACTTGACGCCCAACTACGACGCTGCGCACATTCCGGCGGGGTTCATTCACTCATGCCCCGGCGCGCGGCGCGGGGCCATTCAGGGCAGGACGATCACGTGGACAGACGCAATTTCCTCAGCATGTCGGGGCTGGGCATCGCCGGGCTCATGATTCCCTTCGGCAATGTCATCGCCGCCGAAGACCTGTTGGCGCCGCTGGACGTGGCCAAGAAGAAGGCTTGGGCCGATGCCGCCCTGAACGCGGCGCGCGGCGCCGGCGCGAGCTACTGCGACGTGCGCATCGGCCGTTACCTGCGCCAGTTCGTGATCACCCGCGAGGACAAGGTCCAGAACGTGGTCAACGTGGAGTCCAGCGGCATCGGCATCCGCGTGCTGGTCGACGGCGCCTGGGGCTTCGCCGCGACCAACCAGTTCGGCACCGACGGCGCGGCCAAGGCCGCGCAGCAGGCCGCGGCCATCGCCCGCGCCAATGCGAAGGTGATCACCGCCAAGGTCCAACTGGCCAAGGCCCCGGGCGTGGGCGAGGTCAGCTGGAAGACGCCGATCCGCAAGAACGCGATGGAAGTGCCGCTCAAGGACAAGGCCGAACTGCTGCTGGGGGTCAACGCCGCGGCGATCGGCGCCGGCGCCAACTTCGTCAACTCGATGCTGTTCCTGGTCAACGAGCAGAAGTATTTCGCCTCCACCGACGGCAGCTACATCGACCAGGACGTGCACCGGATCTGGGCGCCGATGACGATCACCGCCATCGACAAGGCCAGCGGCAAGTTCCGCACCCGCCAAGGCTTGTCCTCGCCGCGCGGCATGGGCTACGAGTACCTCGACGGCGCCGCCTCGGGCAAGACCGTGCTGCCGTGCGGCGCCACCGTCTACGGCGATTCCTACGACATGCGCGAGGACGCGGTCGCCGCGGCCAAGCAGGCGCGGCAGAAGCTGACCGCGCCGTCGGTCAAGCCGGGCAAGTACGACCTGGTGCTCGACCCCTCGCACACCTGGCTGACCATCCACGAATCCATCGGCCATCCGCTCGAACTCGACCGCGTGCTCGGCTACGAAGCCAACTACGCCGGCACCAGCTTCGCCACCCTGGACAAGCGCGAGAGCGGCTTCAAGTACGGCAGCGACAAGGTCAACGTGTTCGCCGACAAGACCCAGGTCGGCAGCCTCGGCGCGGTGGGCTTCGACGACGAAGGCGTCAAGACCAAGCGCTGGGACCTGATCAAGAACGGCGTGCTGGTCGATTACCAGACCATCCGCGATCAGGCCCACATCCTGGGCAAGACCGAATCCGACGGCTGCTGCTACGCCGACTCGTGGTCGAGCGTGCAGTTCCAGCGCATGGCCAACGTGTCGCTGGCGCCGGGCAAGGACGCGCTCAGCGTCGCCGACCTGGTCAAGGACGTGGAGAACGGCATCTACATCGTCGGCGACGGCTCGTTCTCGATCGACCAGCAGCGCTACAACGCCCAGTTCGGCGGCCAGCTGTTCTATGAGATCAAGAACGGCAAGGTCACCGGCATGCTCGAGGACGTGGCCTACCAGATCCGCACGCCGGAGTTCTGGAATTCCTGCGCCGCGGTCTGCGACGACAAGGACTACCGCCTGGGCGGTTCGTTCTTCGACGGCAAGGGCCAGCCGGGCCAGGTCTCGGCGGTCTCGCACGGTTCCAGTACGGCGCGGTTCAACGGCGTCAATGTCATCAACACCGCCCGCAAGCTCGGCTGACCGGGGCAGGAGAACACTATGAGCATCTTCACCGAAGCCCAGTCCAAGGCGATCCTGGACAAGGTCATGGCGCTGTCGAAGGCCGACGAGACCAGCGCGCGGCTGACCGGATCGATCGACGGCAACATCCGTTTCGCCCTCAACAACATCTCCACCAGCGGCGTGGTCAGCGACGTCGACCTGGCCGTGCAGGTGTCCTTCGGCAAGCGCGTGGGCGTGGCCACCATCAACGAGTTCGACGACGCCGCGCTCGAACGCGTGGTCCGCCGCGCCGAGGACCTGGCCAAGCTGGCTCCGGAAAACCCGGAGTTCATGCCGATCATCGACAAGCAGACCTACAAGCCCAGCCCGACGTTCTCCGCCTCGACCGCGGCGATCGACCCGGAGTTCCGGGCCAAGGTCGCCGCCGACTCGATCGCGCCGTGCCGCGAGGCCAAGCTGACCGCCGCCGGCTTCCTCGAGGACGGCCAGAGCTTCGTCGCCTTCGCCAACAGCAAGGGCAACTTCGGCTACCAGACCGCGACCAACTTCAACTACACCTGCACCGTGCGCACCGACGACGGCCGCGGCTCGGGCTGGGTCGGCCGCGACCTGACCGACGCCGACGCGTTCAAGGCCGACGCCGACATCCGCATCGCCATGCGCAAGGCCACCGAATCGGCCGAGGCCAAGGCGCTGGAACCGGGCAAGTACACGGTGATCCTGGAGCCGCACGCGGCGGCCGGGCTGATCTCGTTCATGATGAACTTCTTCGACGCGCGCCAGGCCGACGAAGGCCGCAGCTTCCTTTCCAAGAAGGGCGGCGGCAACAAGCTCGGCGAACAGGTCTACGACCCGCGGGTGAACTTCCTCGCCGATCCCTGGGACCCGCGCGCGCCGGTGATGCCGTGGGACGAAGAAGGCCTGCCGCGCGAGAAGATGCCGATCGTCGAGAACGGCAAGGTGGTGGCGCTGGACTATTCGCGCTACTGGGCGCAAAAGCAGGGCAAGCGCGCGGTCGGCAAGCCGGGCAACCTGCTGATGTCCGGCGGCGACAAGACCACCGCCGAACTGGTCAAGGGCACCCAGAAGGGCATCCTGGTCACCCGCACCTGGTACATCCGCATGGTCGATCCGCAGACCGTGCTGCTGACCGGGCTGACCCGCGACGGCACCTTCTACATCGAGAACGGGCAGATCAAATACCCGATCAAGAACTTCCGCTTCAACGAGTCGCCGGTGATCATGCTCAACAACATCGAGGAGCTCGGCCGGCCGGTGCGCGTGGCCGGCGACGAATCCGACTCGGTGATGATGATCCCGCCGATGAAGCTGCGCGATTTCACCTTCACCTCGCTGTCCGACGCGGTCTGACCGCAGCGCGGGCGGCGCGCCCGGCGACGGGCGCGCCGTGCCGCGGCAACGCAGCGCCGCAACACCGCAAGAGGCCACACCGTGCAACGACGCGACTTCCTCGGCTCCGCCGGCCTCGGCCTGGCTGGTCTGATGCTCCCCTTCGGCCGCAGCGTCGCCGCCGAAGCCCTGCTGGAACCGGCCGATCCGGCGCTGCGCAAGCGCCTGGCCGACACCGCCCTGGCCGCCGCGCGCGAAGGCGGCGCGCAGTACTGCGACGTGCGCGTGGGCCGCTACCTGCGCCAGTCGGTGCTGACCCGCGAGGCGCAGGTGCGCAACATCGTCAACGCCGAATCGGTCGGCGTCGGCGTGCGGGTGCTGCGCGACGGCGCCTGGGGCTTCGCCGCGACCTCGCAGACCACCGTCGATGCGGTGGCCGCGGCGACGAAGCAGGCGCTGGCCGTCGCCCGCGCCAACGCCCGCGCGCAGACGCGCAAGGTCGAGCTGGCGCCGGTGCAGGGCGTGGGCGAAGTGCGCTGGGCCACGCCGGTGCGCAAGAACGCGATGGCGGTGCCGATCCAGGACAAGGTCGCGCTGCTGATGGCGGTCAACGCCGCCGCGCTCAAGAACGGCGCCGACTTCGTCCAGTCCAACCTGTTCGCGATCAACGAACAGAAGTATTTCGCCTCCACCGACGGCAGCTACATCGACCAGGACGTGCATCGCATCTGGCTGCCGCTGACCGCGACCGCGGTCGACAAGGCCAGCGGCAAGTTCCGCACCCGCGACGGGCTGTCGGCGCCGATGGGCATGGGCTACGAGTACCTCGACGCCGATCCGGCCGGCAAGTTCGCCCTGCCGGGCGGGCTGACCGGCTACGGCCGCAGCTACGACGTGATGGAGGACGCCGCCGCCGCCGCGCGCCACGCCCGCGCCAAGCTCAAGGCGCCGTCGGTGAAGCCGGGCAAGTACGACCTGGTGATCGATCCGTCCAACCTGTTCCTGACCATCCACGAGAACGTCGGCCATCCGCTCGAACTCGACCGCGTGCTCGGCTACGAAGCCAACTACGCCGGCACCAGCTTCGCCACCCTGGACAAGCGCGAGGCCGGCTACAAGTACGGCAGCGAGCGGGTCAACTTCGTCGCCGACAAGACCCGTCCGGGCAGCCTGGGCGCGGTCGGTTTCGACGACGAAGGGGTGAAGACGCGCGAATGGGACCTGGTCCGCGACGGCGTGCTGGTCGATTACCAGGCCACCCGCGACGAGGCGCACATCCTCGGCCACAAGCAGTCGCACGGCTGCAGCTATGCCGATTCGTGGTCGAGCGTGCAGTTCCAGCGCATGCCCAACGTCTCGCTGCGGCCCGGCAAGGACACGCTCAGCGTCGCCGAGATGGTCAAGGGCGTCGAACGCGGGCTGTACATCCACGGCCGCGGCTCGTATTCGATCGACCAGCAGCGCTACAACGCCCAGTTCGGCGGCCAGCTGTTCTTCGAGATCAAGAACGGCGAGGTGGCCGGGATGGTCGGCGACGCGGCCTACCAGATCCGCACGCCGGAGTTCTGGGCCTCGTGCTCGGCGATCTGCGACGAACGCGACTTCCGCCTCGGCGGCTCGTTCTTCGACGGCAAGGGCCAGCCCAGCCAGGTCTCGGCGGTCTCGCACGGCGCGGCCACCGCGCGCTTCGACGGGGTCAACGTGATCAACACGGCGCGGGCGCTGTAGCCGATGCGCCCGGCGACGGCCGCCGGCGCGGGCGCTGCGCGGTGAACCGCGCGCAGTTCCTGCGGTTGATGATCGGCGCCGCGGCCGGCGCCGCGCTCGCCCGCGCGCCGCTGGCGCGCGCGGCGGCCGACTACGATTTCTGGTTCACCCGGCTCAAGTACGACTCCGGCGACTGGGACGTGGACCAGCGCATGCCGGCCAACCTGATCACCTCGCTGATCGACTACACCCATCTGCGGGTGGACCCGAAGGAGCACGTGCTGGCGCTGGCCGACCCGAAGATGCTGGCCGCGCCGTTCTGCTACCTGGCCGGGCACAAGCTGGTCGAGTTCAACCCCGACGAGCGGCGCAACTTCGAGCGCTACGTGCGCAACGGCGGCTTCGTCTTCGTCGACGACTGCAACCACGACATCGACGGCTTGTTCGCCAAGTCGTTCGAGGCGCAGATGGCGAAGATCTTCGGCGCCAAGGCGCTGAAGAAACTGCCGAACAAGCACCCGATCTACCGCAGCTTCTTCGTCTTCGACGGGCCGCCGGCGACCGGGTTCGAGCTCAACGGCTGGGGCGACGATCTGGTCCACGACTACCTCAAGGGCATCGAGATCGATGGGCGGCTGGGCGTGCTGTACAGCAACAAGGATTACGGCTGCGAGTGGGACTACGACTGGCGCAACAAGCGCTTCCTGGCCGAGGACAACACCAAGTTCGGGGTCAACATCGTGATGTATGCGTTGAATGCGTGATCCGGGGTTCGGGATCTTGAAAACGGCGAGTTCGGGAGCGGCGATGAGCAGCGATGGCAAGAGCGGCGACGAGGCGGAACTGCAGGCGCAACTGGCGCGGCTGGGCGCGTTGCGCGCGGCGATCGGGCAGGCCATCGTCGGCCAGGACGAGGTGGTGGAGCAGTTGCTGATCGGCCTGCTCGCCGGCGGCCACTGTTTGCTGGAGGGCGTGCCGGGGCTCGGCAAGACCTTGCTGGTGCGCTCGCTCGGGCAGGCGCTGGAACTGCAGTTCCGGCGGATCCAGTTCACCCCCGACCTGATGCCGAGCGACATCCTGGGCACCGAGTTGCTGGAAGAGGACCCTGGCACCGGCCATCGGCATCTGCGTTTCCAGCCGGGGCCGGTGTTCACCAGTTTGCTGCTGGCCGACGAGCTCAACCGCACCCCGCCCAAGACCCAGGCGGCGCTGCTGGAGGCGATGCAGGAGCGCACGGTGAGCTACGCCGGCACCACCCATGCGCTGCCGGCGCCGTTCTTCGTGCTGGCGACCCAGAACCCGCTCGAGCAGGCCGGCACCTATCCGCTGCCGGAGGCCCAGCTCGACCGCTTCCTGCTGCATATCCGGGTCGGCTATCCGAGCGAACAGGAAGAACACGACATCCTGCAGCAGACCACCGGCAGCGGCAGCGCGCAGGTGCCCAAGGTGATGGACGCGCAGGCGGTGCTGGCGTTGCAGGCGCGGGTGCGCGAGGTGCACCTGGGCGAGGACGTGCTGCGCTGGATCACCCGGCTGGTGCGCGCCAGCCGGCCCGCGGCCGATGCGCTGGCCGAGGTGCGGCAGTGGGTGAAGTGGGGCGCCGGCCCGCGCGCGGGGCAGTCGCTGGTGCTCGCGGCCAAGGCGCGCGCGCTGCTGCACGGGCGTTTCGCGGCGACCCGCGAGGACGTGATCGCGCTGGCCGCGCCGGTGATGCGCCATCGCCTGCTGCTGTCGTTCGCGGCCGAGGCCGAGGGCAAGGGCGCGGACGATGTGATCGCGGCGCTGCTGCGCGGCGTGCCGTTGCCGGGTTGAGCGGGGCGATGCCAGCGTGTGCCTGCGCGTACGAGCCGGCGCGATCGACGCGGTCCGGAGCGGGCCGTGGCTGATTTGATTCCTGCCGATGTGCGCGCGCGCCTGCGCAGCTTGCGCCTGGTCTCGCGCCGCGCGGTCGGCGCGCACGGCATCGGCGCGCACAGCAGCCGCAGCCGCGGCGCCGGGCTGGAGTTCGCCCAATACCGCGCCTACGAGCCCGGCGACGAACTGCGCCAGATCGACTGGAAACTCTACGCGCGCTCGGACCGTTTCTTCGTGCGCGAAGCCGAGCGCGAAAGCCCGCTGGCGGCCTGGTTGCTGCTGGATGCGAGCGCGTCGATGGACCAGCGCGACAGTGCGCGCCCGGACTACTCGCGCCTGGACGCGGCCAAGGCCATCGCCGCCTGCATCGCCGAACTGGCGCTGCGCCAGAACGACCGCTTCGGCCTGATGGCGCTGCGCGAGGACGGCCTGCGCCTGCTGCCGCCGGCCACCGGCGCGCGCCAGCGCGACCGCTTGCTGCTGGAACTGCACGGCCTGCGGGCGCACGGCGCCTGGCCGGCGCCGGCGCTGCTGCGGCCGCTGTGGGAACGCATCGGCGCCGGCGACCTGGTGCTGATGCTCGGCGACGGCCTCGACGAGGGCGCGCTGGCGGTGGCCGAGCAGCTGGCCGCGGCGCGGCGCGAAGTGCTCAGCGTGCGCATCCTCACCGCCGAGGAGCGCGATTTCCCGTTCCGCGGCGGCCACCGTTTCCGCGATCCGGAAACCGGCGAGGAACTGCTCGGCGACGGCGCCGCGTTGCGGCGCGAGTTCATCGAGCGCTTCGGCGCGGCGCGGCGCGCGGCCGACGCGCGCCTGGACGCCGCCGGCGTCCGCCACGCCGAACACGTCCTCGACGAGCCGGTCGACCTGCCGCTGCGGCACCTGTTCGGCGCGCGCGACGCGACGGTGGGCGCATGAGCGCGGCGCTGCTGCTGCCGCTGGCCCTGGCCGCGCTGGCGGCGCTGGCGTTGCCGTTGTTGATCCACCTGGCCCGGCGCAGCGAGCAGCGGCCGACCGTGTTCGCCGCGCTGCGCTGGCTGCGCGAACGCCCGCGTCCGCGCAGCCGGATCCGTTTCGACGAATGGCCGCTGCTGGCGCTGCGCCTGCTGTTGCTGGCGGCGGTGGCGCTGTTGCTGGCGCGGCCGGTGCTGTACGGCGCGCAGCCGCGCGAGGGCTGGCTGGCGGTGATGCCCGGGCTCGACCCGGCGCGGGCCGGCGCGGGCCTGGACAACGCGCGGTTGCAGCGGCGCTGGCTGGCGCCGGGATTTCCCGATGTCCGCGAGCCGGCGCCGGCGCCGGCGGCGAACGCGGCCAGCCTGCTGCGCGAACTCGACGCGCGGTTGCCGCCCGGGGTGGCGGTGACCGTGGCGGTGCCGGCGCAGTTCGACGGCGCCGATGGCGCGCGCCTGCGCCTGTCGCGGCCGCTGCAGTGGCGCGTCGTCGAGGGCGCCGTCGCGGCGCCGGCGGCGGCGCGCGAAGCCGCGCTGGCGCCGCCGCCGATCCGCTACGCGCCCGAGCGCGCGCAAGCCGCGGCGTACCTGCGCGCCGCCGTCGCCGCCTGGGACGGACACGGCGCGAACGTCGATGCCGCGCCGGCCGCGCAAGCGTTCGATCCGGCCGCGGCCTCGCTGATCTGGCTGGTGCCCGGCCCGGTGCCGGCGACGGTGCGCGACTGGGTCGCGCACGGCGGGCGGGTCTTGCTCGACCAACAAGCGGCCTGGCCCGAGGCCGGGTTCGATGCCGCGCTGTGGCGCGACCCACAAGGCCGGGCGCGGGCGCAAGGCGCGCGGGTCGGTCGCGGCCAGGCGTTGCGCTTGACCGGCGCGGTCGAACCGCGCGCGTGGCCGGCGCTGTTGCAGCCGGGGTTCGCCACGGGCCTGCGCGAGCTGTTCGCGGATGCGCCGCCGGCGCCGGCGCGGGTAGCGGCGCGCGACTACGCGCCGGCCGGCGGCGCGGCGGGCTTCGCGCCGCCGCCGCTGGACCTGCGGCCGTGGCTGGCGCTGCTGGTCGCCGCGCTGTTCCTGCTGGAACGGCTGCTGGCGACGCGCACGCGCCGCGGGCCGGCGCCATGAGCGCGGCGCAACGCATCGGCGAGTGGCACGCGCGGGCGCGGCGCAGCCGCGCGGCGTACTTGGCCTGCGTCTGCGGCGTGTGGCTGCTGCCGCTAGTGGCGCTGGTCGCGCGTTTTTACGGTGCGGCGCCTGCGTGGATCGCGTTCGCGCTGGGCGCCGCCGCGGTGGCCTGGCGCGCCTGGCGCGGCGCGAAGGCGCTGGATCGTGCCTGGCTGCGGCGCCGGCTGGATTCGCTGCGCGCCGACATGGACGACAGCGCCGATTTGTTGTTCGCCGACGAATCCGCGCTCGGCGGATTGCAGCGCCTGCAGCGTTCGCGCCTGCAGCGACGCATCGAGACCGCGCCGGCTTCGGACCTGCGCCTGGGGTGGAACCGGCGAGCGCTGGCGATCGCTGCGGTCTGCGCGCTGGCGCTGGCCGCCGCCGCTGTGCTGTGGCCGCCGTCGCGAGCGCAGGCGCCCGCGCCGGCCCTGGCGCCGTCGCCGCCGATCGCCGCCGCGCCCGGCCAGCCGCGCCTCGTCGCGCAGGCCTTGCGCATCGAACCACCGGCCTATACCGGCATGCCGGCGCGCGAGGAACCCAGCCTGGAAGGGCGCGTCGCCGAAGGCGCGCGGCTGCGCTGGCGCCTGCGCTTCCAGCCGCAGCCGGCGCAGGCCGCGCTGGTGTTCCACGACGGCGAACGCCTGCCGTTGCGGCGCGACGGCGAGGACTGGAGCGCGCAGCGCACGCTGGCGAAGTCCGCGCTGTACCGGATCGACGCCAGCGGCGCGCCGCCGGCGCAGGCGCGGCGGCTGTATCGGCTCGACGCGGTGCCCGACCGTCCGCCGCAGCTGCGCGTGCTGCAGCCCGAGCGCGGCCTGACCCTGCTGGCGCCGGGACAGAAGGCGTGGCCGCTGGCGTTCGAGGCCAGCGACGACTACGGCGTCGCGGCGACGGCGCGGCTGCGCATCACCCTGGTCCAGGGCAGCGGCGAACAGATCACCTTCCGCGAACGCAGCCTCGACCTGCGCGGCAGCGGCGGCGTCCGCGCGAAACGGTTCGTCCATCGCCTCGACCTGGCCGCGCTCGGCTACGCGGTCGGCGACGACCTGATCGTGCAGCTGAGCGTCGCCGACAACCGCGCGCCGCAGGCGCAGACCGCGCTGAGCCCGAGCCTGATCCTGCGCTGGCCGGCCGACGCCGGCAGCGAGGCCACCGGTATCGAGGGCATGGTCAAGACCGTGCTGCCGGCGTACTTCCGCAGCCAGCGCCAGATCATCATCGACGCCGAAGCGCTGATCGCGCGCAAGCGCCAGTTCGACGACGCAACTTTCGTCAAGAAATCCGATGCCATCGGCGTCGACCAGCGCCTGCTGCGGCTGCGCTACGGCCAGTTCCTCGGCGAGGAGGCCGAGGGCGAGCCCAAGCTGCCGACCAGCGACAGCGAGGACGATGGCGAGCATGGCCACGACGGCGAGGCGGGCGCCGGCCATGAGGCGCCCCCACCGGCGGCGCACGACGACCACGACCACGGCGCGGCCGCGGCCAAGCCGACGTTCGGCGAGGAAGGCGCGGTGCTTGAGGAGTTCGGCCACACCCACGACCATGCCGAGGCCGCGACCTTGCTCGATCCGCAGACCCGCAAATTGTTGAAGGCGGCGCTGGACCAGATGTGGCAGTCCGAACTGCACCTGCGCCAGGGCCAGCCGCAGCGCGCGTTGCCGTTCGCGTACAAGGCGCTGGGCTTCATCAAGCAGGTGCAGCAGGCCAGCCGCATCTACCTGGCGCGGGTCGGCCCGGAACTGCCGCCGATCGACGAGAGCCGGCGCCTGGGCGGCGATCGCGCGGGACTGGCGCGGCGCGAGGATGCGCTCGCGCCGGCGACCGCGGCCGATCCGCTGCCGGCGCGGCTGTGGCGCGAACTGGACGCGCCGGCGTCGCAGCCGGTCGATTACGCCGCGCTGGAACGCTGGCTCGGCGCCAACAGCGGGCGGGTGGACGATCCGTTGGCGTTCGCCGCCGCGCTGTCGGCGCTGCGCGACCGCCCCGAGTGCGGCGAATGCCGCGCCCGCCTGCGCGGCCTGCTGTGGCCGCTGCTGCAGCGGCCGGCGTCGGCGGTGCGCGCGCGCGACGCGGGCGATGCGCGCGACCGCCGCTATTTCGACGGCCTGCCCCGGGAGGCGCGATGAGCGCGCTGTTCGCAGGCGGTCTGCTGTCGGTGGAGGCGGCGGTCGCGCTGCTGCTTGCGCTCGCGGCGGTGCTGGCGATGGCGCGCACGCTGTGGCGGCAGCGCCGCGCCGAACCGGCGGCGCGCGCGCGCGGCTGGCGGATCGCGGCGCTGGTGCTGGCGCAGCCGCTGTTGGCCGGATTGCTGTACGCCGCGTTGTTGCCGCCGCGCCTGCCGGGGCAGGCCGGCAGCCTGGTCGTCGCCACCGCCGGCGCCACCGATGCGGCCCTGGACGCGGCCTCCGGCGATGCGCGCGTGCGCCTGCCGGAGGCGCCGCGCAGCCAGGCCGGCGAGCGGGTGCCGGATTTGGCCGGCGCCTTGCGTCGCTATCCGCACAGCCAGCGCGTGCGCGTGGTCGGCGCCGGGCTGGTCCCGCGCGACCGCGACGCGGTGCGCGGCTACGCGCTGGACTTCGCCGCTGCGCCATTGCCGCGCGGCATCGTCGGGGTGTGGACGCCGGCGCGGATCGGCGAGGGCGAAGCCTTCCTCGTGCACGGCCGCGCGCACGGCCTGGACGGCGGCGCGGTGGAACTGCTCGATCCGGCCGGCCAGCGCATCGACCGCGCCGTGCCCGATGCCGACGGCGGTTTCGCGCTGGACGCGGTGGCGCGCGTCGCCGGCCGCGCCGGCTTCGCCCTGCGCGCGCTCGATGCGCAGCAGCGCCCGGTCGAGCGCCTGGCGCTGCCGCTGTCGGTCGAGGCCGAACCGCCGCCGCGCGTGCTGCTGCTGGCCGGCGCGCCCGGGCCGGAGCTCAAGTACCTGCGGCGCTGGGCCAGCGATGCCGGGATCAAGTTGCACACCCAGCTCGCGGTCGGTGCGGGCCTGCAGCTCGGCGACGCGCCGGTGCGCATCGACGCGGCGACCCTGGCCGGTTTCGACGCGCTGATCCTCGACGAACGCGCCTGGGACGCGCTCGCGCCGGCCCAGCGCGGCGCGGTGGCGACGGCGCTGCGCGACGGCCTGGGCGTGCTGGTGCGGGTCACCGGCCCGTTGTCGCCGGGCCTGCGCGCGCAGTTGCGTGGCCTCGGCTTGGACCCCGGCGTCGGCGGCGACAGCGCGCCGTTGCGGTTGCCGGCGCAGCGCTACGACGAAGCCGCCCTGCGCGCGCGTCTGGGGCCGGGCAGCGCCGACGCGCCGCAGCCGCGCGAACAGGCGCCGCCGGCGTTGCCGGTATTGACCCGGCGGGTGTTGGCGCTGGACGCGCCGGCGCTGCAGCCGCTGGGCCGCGATGCCGACGGCCGCGCCTTCGCCGCCTGGCGCGCGGCGGGGCAGGGGCGCATCGCGCTGTGGGGCCTGGGCGACAGCTTCCGCCTGGTCCTGGCCGGGCGCGAAGACGCGCACGCGCAATTGTGGAGCCGGGCGTTGTCGGCGCTGGTGCGGCCGCGCAGCGCCGCACGCGCGCGCATCGACGGCAGCCTGCGCGTCGGCGAGCGCGTGCGCGTGTGCGGCCCCGTCGCGCAAGCGCAGGTGGCCGCGCCCGACGGCGCGCGGACCTCGTTGCAGCCGGACCCGGCTGCGGGGCCGCAGGCCTGCGCCGGTTTCTGGCCGACACACGCCGGCTGGCATTCGCTCGTTCAAGGCGGGCGACAGCAGGACTTCTACGTACGCGCGCTCGACGAAGCGCCGGGACTGCGCGCGAACGAATTGCGCGAGGCGACCCTGGCGCTGGCGTTGCGCTCGCAGCCGGCCGCCGGCGACGCCACTGCGGCGCCGACGAGCGGCGAGCGCGGCTCTTCGTGGCCGTGGTTCGCCGCGTGGCTGGCGCTGTGCGCCGCGCTGTGGTGGTTCGAACGCTCGCGCCTGGGGCGGCCTTCAGGCGCGACCTCTTCCGATGATGCGTTGCGATGAAAGCCTGTGGCGAACTGAGTGGACAGCGTCGGGGCTGAAGCCCCTCCCACAACAGCCGTCGCGCTGCGAGCGAGCCGCTGCGCGGCGCGAGGTGGTCGAGTCCCTTGCGCAAGCGCTCTTGTGGGAGGGCCTTCAGGCCCGATGCCTTCCGCTCCGCCGCGATAAAGCGCCAGCACGAATCGAACCTGCAGCCTCAGGGCCGAAGCCCCATTACGGCGTTGGTCAGATCGACTGCATCCGCCCGCCGTCCACCGCCAGGCTCACGCCGTTGACGTAGCCGGCCGCCGGCGAACACAGGAAGGCGATCGCCGCGCCGATTTCCGCCGGTTCGGCGAAACGGTTGGCCGGCACGGTCTTGCGCATCGCTTCGAGCACGGCCTCGGGCGCCTGGCCGCTGTTGCGCGCGCGGTCGGCGACGATCTGGTCGATGCGCGCGGTGCGGGTGTAGCCCGGCAGCACGTTGTTGACGGTGATGCCGTCCGCGCCGAGTTCGCGCGAGAGGGTCTTGGCCCAGCTCGCCACCGCGCCGCGGATGGTGTTGGACACGCCCAGGCCGGCGATGGGTTCCTTGACCGAGGTCGAGATCACGTTGACCACGCGTCCCCATCTCGCGGCGCGCATGCCCGGCAGCACCGCGCGCACCAGCGCGTGGTTGGCCAGCAGGTGGCGGTTGAACGCGTCGAGGTAGGCGGCGTCTTCGGCCGCGTGCGCCGGGCCGCCCGGCGGGCCGCCGGTGTTGTTGACCAGAATATGCACCGGCTTGCCCGCGGCCAGCGCCTGCACCTGCGCCGACAGCGCGGCGTGTTCGGACACGTCGGCGGCGATCCAGCCGTGCGCCTGCGCGCCGCGCTGCGGCAATGCGGCGGCGACCGCGGCCAGCGCCTCGGGGCGCCGCGCCAGCACGGTCACGTCGCAGCCCAGCAGGGCCAGTTCGTGCGCGGCGGCGCGGCCGATGCCTTCGGAGGCGCCGCAGACCAGGGCGTGCTTGCCGGTGAGATCCAGGTCCATCGGTGCTCCTCCAAAATCGCGGCGATAACGGTGGCGGTCAGTCTTCGAGCGCGCGCGCGGCCATGCGCTCGCGCATCAGCGCGGCGACCGCGCGGCTGTCCTCGCGGTCCTGCGCCTGCAACTGCGCGGCGACGTTCTCGCGATTGGCCAAGGGGTGGTTCTGGCTGAGCTTGAACTTCAGTTCGATCCGCTCGACCGCGAAACGGAAACCGACGATGCCGCGCAGTTGCCGGCGCAAATCGTCGCGTTCGCGTTCGAAACGCCAGTCGCCGCCCACGCGCGCCTCGTGCCGCACGCTCAGTTCGTCGACCAGCGCGGCCAACGCGGCCTCGTCGTCGAAGGTGTGCAGCCGGCCGTGCAGGTGGGCGACCGCGTAGTTCCAGGTCGGCACGCGCGCGGCGGCTTCCTTGTCCGGATACCAGCCCGGCGAGATATAGGCGTGCGGCCCGTGCAGGATCGCCAGCGCCGCGCCGGCGTGGCGCGCCTGCGGGTTCGGCCGCGCCCAATGGCCGCGCAGTTCGACCCGTTCGCCCTCGCGCGCGTACAGCACCGGCAGGTGGCTGGTTTCCGGCGCGCCGTCGCGCACGGTGATCAAGGTGGCGAACTCGTCGGCCGCGGCGAGGCGGTCGAGCGCGCCCAGGTCGGTTTCGTCGAACGCGCGCGGCAGGTACATGGGCTGGCTCAGTGCCGCGGCGGCAGGGTCTGGGTCATCCGCGCGGCCAGCGCGGCGTCGTCGCCGGCCTGCGGCGGCGTCAGTTCGCCCAGGGCGAAGCCGCGCGCGGCCGCGTCGTCCTCGTCGAGGCCGTCGTACTGGACGAACTCGGCGTCCATCAGCGCCGCGCGCGCGGTGTCCTCGCTGTCGTAGGGCAGGGTGTTGCCGTCGCTGTCGAGGACCTCGGCGGTGCCGGCCTCGAGCACGCGCAGGCGCGCCCAGATCGCGGTGCGGCCGAGCGTGGCCAGCCACCATTGTTCGTCTTGGAATCGTTCGTTCATCACGGCACCAGCAGGGAAAGCAGCCACAGCAGCCCGGCGCAGGCCAGGGCGACGAAGACGATCAGCAGCGACACCCGCGCCGGGGTCGCCAGTCCGTCGAGATTGCGGTCGCCGGCGCTGCGGTAGCGGCTGCGCAGCAGCCAGCTCCACGCCGCCGGGGCGAGGAACGCGGCTTCGCCGAGCTGGCCGCGCAGGGCCGGATGGCGGTCGCGCAGGTGCACCAGCGCCAGCGGCCAGAAGATCGCGAACGCGCACAGCGCGGAGATCGCGATGCCGACGAAGGTCAGGGCCAGGAACAGGATCATCCGCTGCCTCTCGATGAGGCGCGGGGAGCGCGGTTACCGGCCGCTCGCCGCGCACGTGGGTGATCGTCGTCCCCGCGAAGGCGGGGATCCAGAGCCTTCAGCGCGTCGTCGCGGCGAGGCCCTGGGTTCCCGCCTTCGCGGGAACGACGGTAGGGAGGGCGCGAAGCCGCTCCGCGGTGCTCAGAACTCCGCGCTGCCCGGCGCGCGCGGATAGGCGATGGCGTCGCGGATGTTGGCCAGCCCGCACACGTACACCACCAGCCGCTCGAAGCCCAGGCCGAAGCCGGCGTGCGGCACCGTGCCGTAGCGGCGGAAATCGCGGTACCAGCCGTAGTGGGCCGGGTCCAGGCCGAACTGGGCCATGCGCGCGTCGAGCACGTCCAGGCGCTCCTCGCGCTGGCTGCCGCCGATGATCTCGCCGATGCCCGGGGCCAGCACGTCCATCGCCGCGACGGTCTTGCCGTCGTCGTTCAGGCGCATGTAGAAAGCCTTGAAGTGTTCGGGGTAGTTCAGCACCACCACCGGGCGGCCGACGTGTTCCTCGGTCAGCCAGCGCTCGTGCTCGGTCTGCAGGTCCAGGCCCCATTCGACCGGGAACTCGAACTTCTTGCCCGACTTCTGCAGCAGCGCGATCGCGTCGGTGTAGTCGATGCGCTCGAACGGCGAGTTGACGAACGCCTCCAGCCGCTTGATCGCGTCGGGCTGCACGCGCTCGGCGATGAAGGCCATGTCGTCGGCGCGCTCGTTCAGCACCGCGCGGAACAGGTACTTGAGGAAGTCCTCGGCGACCTGGGCGTTCTCCATCAGGTCGGCGAAGGCGATCTCCGGCTCGATCATCCAGAACTCGGCCAGGTGGCGCGTGGTGTTGCTGTTCTCGGCGCGGAAGGTCGGGCCGAAGGTGTAGACCTTGCTCAGCGCCAGGCAGTAGGCCTCGACGTTGAGCTGGCCGGACACGGTCAGGAAGGTTTCCTTGCCGAAGAAGTCGCGCGAGAAGTCGACCGCGCCGTCCTTGCCGCGCGGCAGGTTGGCCAGGTCCAGGGTCGACACGCGGAACATCTGCCCGGCGCCCTCGGCGTCGGAGGTGGTTACGATCGGCGTGCTGATCCAGTAATAGCCGTTCTCGTGGAAGTAGCGGTGCACCGCCTGCGACAGACAGTGGCGGATGCGGGTGACCGCGCCGAACAGGTTGGTGCGCGGGCGCAGGTGGGCGAATTCGCGCAGGTACTCCAGCGAGTGCTGCTTGGGCTGCATCGGGTAGGTCAGCGGGTCCTCGACCCAGCCCACCACCTCGATGTCGGAGGCCTGGATCTCGAAGCTCTGGCCCTGGCCCTGCGAGGCCACCAGGATGCCGGTGGCGATCACCGAGCAGCCGGTGCTCAGGTGCTTGATCTCGCTGTCGTAGTTGCCCAGCGCGTTGGTCGCCACGACCTGGATCGGCGCGAAGCAGGAGCCGTCGCTGACATTGACGAAGCTCAGCCCGGCCTTGGAATCGCGCCGGGTGCGCACCCAGCCGCGTACCGTGACCTCGCCGCCCGCCGGGATCTTGCCTGCGAGTGCCTGTTCGACGCTTACCACCGTCATGTCGTGCCGCCTTAGCGCGTTGCAATGTGAGGGAGGGCGATGATAACGGATGATCCCGGCGCAGCGCGCCGCGGGCGCGGTCCGTAGACTGCGGCGACGATCACGGCAAAGAGGGCGGGGCATGGGCAAGGGCGGCAACGGACGGCGTCGCATGGGCGCGGGCTGGGGGCTGGCGGCGTTGCTGGCCGCGGGACAGGCGCTCGCCGGGCCGGCGCCGGCACCGCCGGCGCCGCGGCTGGACGCGGTCCAGGCCGCGAACTTCGCCGCGCTGGCGCTGGACTGCGTGGATCGCGAGTACCCGAACAAGATCGCCCACCGCCTCGACGGCGCCGCCGACGCGCGCCCGCCCGCGCAGCTGTATCCGGCCTTCTACGGCTGCTACGACTGGCATTCGGCGGTGCACGGCCACTGGCTGCTGGCGCGGCTGGCCCAGCGCTTCCCCGCCGAGCCCTTCGCGGCGCGCGCGCGCCAGGCGCTGGACCGGCACCTGACCGCGGCCAACATCGCCGGCGAGCTGGCCTACCTGCGCCGCAACGACGACGAGTCCTTCGAGCGCCCCTACGGCCTGGCCTGGCTGCTGCAGTTGGGCGCGCAACTGCGCGGCTGGGACGATCCGCAGGCGCAGCGCTGGTCGCAGGCGCTGCAGCCGCTGGAACGCGAGGCCGCGGCGCGGCTGCTGCGCTGGCTGCCGAAGCTGACCCGGCCGATCCGGGTCGGCGAGCACAGCCAGACCGCGTTCGCCTTCGGCCTGGCCCTGGACTGGACCCAGGCCAGCGGCGACCAGACGCTGCGCCAGGCGCTGCTGGCGCGCTCGCGCGACTACTACCTGGGCGACCGCGACTGCCCGCTGGCCTACGAGCCGTCCGGCCAGGACTTCCTGTCGCCGTGCCTGGCCGAGGCGGACCTGATGCGGCGGGTGCTGGCGCCGGCCGAGTTCGCCGCCTGGCTGGACCGGTTCCTGCCGGCGATCCCGCGCCGCGCCCGCGCCGACTGGCTGGCCCCGGGCGTGGTCCTGGACAAGGCCGACGGCAAGCTCGCCCATCTGGACGGCCTGAACCTCAGCCGCGCCTGGATGCTCGAGGGCATCGCCGCCGGCCTGCCGCCGCGCGACCGGCGCCTGCCGGCGCTGCGCGCGGCCGCGGCCCGGCATCGCGAACTGGGCCTGGCCGCGGTGTCCGGCGGGCATTACGCCGGCGCGCACTGGCTCGGCAGCTTCGCCACCTACCTGCTGGCGCCGCCGGGCGCGGCCGGCGAGGGCGCCGCGCCGGCGGCGGCGGGCGGTCGCTGAGTCGGGTTCGCCGTGCAGTGCGCGCGCTGGCCGGCGCGGGCCGTCCGCCGATGCGCGATCGGGGCCGCTGGCCCGCCCGCGGCTTGAATGCGCGCGCCGAGCCGCCATATCCGGTAGCGGAGGCGCTGCGGCCCGCTGTTAACATGACCGCGACGCTGTCGTCCCCAGCCGCTCCCCGCAACGACACCCGACCGCATTCCGCTTCGAGACCGCCATGGCCGTGACCCTCGCCCCCGCCGCCCTTGCCCGCGTTCAGCATTTCCTGACCGAGACCCCGGCCGCGCTGGGCCTGCGCTTCGGCGTGACCCGCACCGGCTGCTCGGGCTGGCAGCACGTGGCCGACCTGGCCCGCGAGCAGCGCGAGGGCGACACCGTGTTCGAGCAGGACGGCGTGCGCATCTTCGTCGACCCGATCAGCCTGCCGCTGGTCGAGGGCACCCGCATCGACTTCCTCAAGCAGGGCCTGGGCGAGATGTTCGTGTTCCAGAACCCCAACGCCACCGCCGAGTGCGGCTGCGGCGAGAGCTTCACCACCTCGGCCGACGCGGCCTGAGTTGCGGCGGCGCGGTCCGCGCCGCTTTGCCCTGAACGATTCTGGCTCCCGCATGCGGGAGCCTAGGCGCGTGGCCGATGCCGCGGTCAGCGCTGCGGCTGCGGCGCCGCCTGCGCCGGCGCCGGCGTGGCGCAGCCGACGCACCCGGCCGGCGCCGACAGGGCCGGTGCCGGGCGGGCCGCGGCGCCGGTTTCGCGCAGGCTGATCCGCGACAGGGCCACCCCGAGCAGGCGCGTGTCTTCGCCCTGGCCCAGCGACTGCGGCGAGGTCGGTTGCGGGATATGCAGGCTCAACTCGCGGGTCGGGGCCACGTCGCGGAATTCCAGGGTATGGCGGGCGGCATCGGCGCCCAGCACCAGCGGCTGCCGCGACGCGCCCAGCGCCACGGTCACCGGTCGGCCGACATTGGGGCCGAACGCGGCCGCGTCGACGACCACATGCACGTTGCCGGCCACCTCGCGATCCAGCTCGATCGCGGCGACCGGCCCGTCGCTCCAGCGCCCGAACGCTTCCGGCGCGCTCATCCCGCGCAGCGCGCGCGTGCCGGCCGGCTGCGGCTGGCTCAGTTCCAGCACGACGGTGCCCGCCAGCCGGTACACGTCGAAGCCCGGATGCGCCTGCTTGTCCAGGTAGCTGCCCGCGGGCAGGGCCAGCCCGTCGAGCGCGACGACGGTGTCGCGGCTCCAGTCCAGCGCCGCCTGCGCGTCGCCGCCGGGCGCGACCGGACGGATCGCCAGCGCCATCGAATCGGCATAGAACTGGGTCTTGAACCGGCCGGAACCGTCGCTGACCAGCAACTGGCTTTGGGCGATGCGTTGCGGGCCCTGCTGGTTGAGCCACTGGCCGGCGCGCACGTACGCCGATTCGAAGCGGGCGTTGCGCACCGACACCGTGACCGCGCCGGTGCCCAGCGCCGCCACCAGCACGAAGTAGCCCAGCGCCGCCAGGCGCGCGCGCGGCAGTTCGCGGATCGCCAGCCAGCCCAGGCACGCGGCGGCGCCGAGCAGGCCGACCGGCGCGCTGATCCAGGTGCGGTTGATCACCCACACCAGTTCCGGCGAATCCGCCGGCGCCGGCAGGTACAGCCTCAGGGCGTAGGCGCCGGCGAACAGCGCCAGCGCGGCCAGCCCCAGCGCGCAGGCCCACAGCGCCCGCCGCTGCCAGGCCGCGCCCGGTTCCGCCCCGCGCCAGGCCAGCGGCGCGATCAGCAGCAACGGCAGACAGAAGTTGTAGTAGCGCAGGTGCAGCCGCCCGATCGCCTCGTTGGCGCCCATGCTGGCGGTGAAATAGACCGTGATCGCGACCAGGGTCGCGAGCAGGACCAGCGCGAACAGCACCGCGCTGCGCGCCCGCTCGCTGGCCTCGTCGCCGCGCGGACGCAGCAGCGTCGGCAGCGCCGGCACCAGCAGCGGCGCGAACAGCAGGGCCAGCGCCAGGCCGTGCCCGACCGAGGAGATCGACAGGTTCTTGGCCAGCGTCGCCGCCGACTGCACGCCGACGTTGCCGCGCGCCTGGCCGCTGTAGAACTCGCCCATGAAATCCAGGCTGGCGGGGCCGGCGAGCAGGTAGCCCAGGCCGAAGCGCACCGCCAGGAACGCGCCGGCGCTGGCCGCCGCGACCACCAGCGCCGCGGGAATGCGGTCGCGCCGCCCCGGCCACAGCGCGTCGACGACGATGAACGCGCCGAAACCCGCCGCCACGAACGCGGCGTGCATCTTGACCAGGCACATCAGCCCCAGGATCGCGCCGGCGAGCAGGCCGTAGCGCAACGGCTGCGGCGCATACGGCCGCAGCACCGCGGTCGCCCACACCCAGAACAGCAGGAAGTACATCGACTCGGGCATGAAGTACGCCGCATAGCTGTTCACCGGCGCGGCCACGCACGCCAGCGCCAGCAACGCCGCCGGCAGCGGCGGGGCGTACGCGCGCAGGATCCGGTAGATCAGCGGCAGCGCCGCGACCAGCATCGCGGCGTTGAGCGCGCGCGCGCAGTCGAGGAAGTCGCTGCCGCACTGGCTGGTGAGGCCGAAGATCCACAAGTACAGGTACGAGGGCAGCTTGGATTCGGCCAGCGGCACCAGGCGGCTGTAGGCGCTGTAGTACCACTCGTCGGCGAACACCGCCGCGAACAGGTTCTGGTCGCGCAGCGACATCGCCGCCAGCAGGGCGAGCCCGCCCAGGCCGAGCAGCCAGCGGTGCAGGGAAGCGGCGCGGGGCGGGGCGGATGCGGAAACCATGGGCAGGGGCGGGCTCGAAGTGGGGGCGGGTGCCGGCGCGGCGGCCTCAAGGGGACGCCCTGCGCCGTGCGCGCCGGCCATTGCGGGTTAGCGCGAGGACGGCCGACGACGGCCTGAGCGGCCGCAAGCGGCCCGTGCGGCGGCGGGCGGGGCGAACGCGGAATCATAGCTAAACCGGCCGGCGCGGCGGCCGGCGCCGGCGCGCACGCCGCCGGCAACCCACGACTTCCGTCACGCGGCCGGCCGGGGCGCGGCGGTCTAGACTCCTGCGCTCGCCGTATCCGCGTCGACGCATCTGCGCCCGCATCCGTCCAGGGGAGTCCCGCCATGTTCCGTCCCGTCCTGCTCGCCGCCGCCATCGCCGCCGGCCTCTCCTGCGCGCCCGCGTCGGCCGCCGCCGTGGCGGATGCGCCCGCCGCCGCCGCTACCGCGCGCTCGCCCCAGGCCCGGGCCTTGCACGATCTGTTCGACCAGGAATGGGAGCGCGGCCTGCGCGACAGCCCGGAGAGCGCCAGCTACAACGGCGACAAGCGCTTCAACGACCGCTGGACCGACAGCAGCCTGGCGGCGATCCGCGCCCGCTTCGACGGCGACCGGCTCGCGCTCAAGCGCCTGCGCGCGATCGACCGCGCCGCGCTGTCGGCCGAGGACCAACTCAGCTACGACACCTTCGCCTGGAACCTGGAGCACTCGCTGCAGCGCGAGAAGTTCCGCGAGTACCTGATGCCGGTGAGCCAGCAGGGCGGGGTGCAGACCGCCGACGGCATGGTCGAGGGGCTGGCCTTCGACAACGCCAAGGACTACCGCGACTGGCTGGCGCGGCTGCGCGCGGTGCCGGCGATGGTCGAGCAGACCCAGGCGCTGATGCGCGAGGGCGTCAAGGCCGGGCTGACCCCGCCGCGGGTGCTGATGGAGCGGGTGCCGGCGCAGATCGCCAAGCAGGTCGTCGAGGATCCGACCCGCAGCCCGTACTACAAGCCGTTCGCGCGCTTCCCCGACAGCGTCGCGGCGGCCGAGCGCGCGCAGCTGCAGGACGAGGCCAAGCGGGTCATCGCCCAGACCGTGGTGCCGGCCTACCGCGGCTTCGGCGAGTTCTTCCAGCGCGACTACCTGCCCAAGACCCGCGCCACCATCGCCGCCGGCGACCTGCCCGACGGCAAGGCCTACTACGACTTCCTCGCCGGCTACTACACCACCACCGACCTGAGCGCCGAGCAGATCCACCAGACCGGCCTGAAGGAAGTCGCGCGCATCCGCGGCGAGATGGAGAAGATCCGCGCCGAGGTCGGCTTCAAGGGCGGCCTGGCCGAGTTCTTCCACTACCTGCGCACCGATCCCAAGTTCTTCTACAAGACCCCGGCCGAGCTGCTGCAGGCCTACCAGGCCACGGCCAAGCGGATCGATCCGGAGCTGGTGAAGATCTCCAAGATCATCCCGCGCCAGCCCTACGGCGTGCGGCCGATCCCGGACAACATCGCGCCGGACACCACCACCGCCTACTACCTGGCCGGCGCCGTCGACGGCAGCCGCGCCGGTTTCTACTACGTCAATCTGTACAAGCCCGAATCGCGGCCGAAGTGGGAAATGATCCCGCTGTCGCTGCACGAGGCCGTGCCCGGCCACCACTTCCAGTTCGCCCGCGGCCTGGAACTGCCCGACGCGCCGCTGTTCCGCCGCACCGGTTATTTCGTCGCCTACGGCGAAGGCTGGGGCCTGTACGCCGAGCGCCTGGGCTACGACATGGGCCTGTACGACGACCCCTACGACCGCATGGGCCAGCTGTCGTACGACATGTGGCGCGCGGTGCGGCTGGTGGTCGACACCGGCATGCACGCCAAGGGCTGGAGCCGCGAGCGGGCGATCGAGTTTTTCATGGACAACGCGCCCAAGACCGAGCAGGACGTGGTCAACGAGATCGACCGCTACATCGGCACCCCGGGGCAGGCGCTGGCCTACAAGATCGGCCAGCTCAAGATCAGCGAACTGCGCGAGCGCGCCCGCACCGCGCTGGGCGAGCGCTTCGACGTGCGCGATTTCAACGACCAGGTGCTGGCGACGGGCTCGGTGCCGCTGAGCGTGCTGGAAGCGCGGATCGACGCCTGGATCGCGGCGCAACGCCGCGGCTGAGCGCAGCGGCGGCGCGCGTTCGCGCTGCGCCGCCGCAATCGTTGCGCGACGCGCGACCGTTCGTCGGAACCGGCTCGCAGCGCGAGCGGCCTGGAGCGTGTGCGCGAGGTGCGTGTCGGCACAAATAGACACAAATCGGCTCCGCAACTCCAATGCGTCGGGAGGGGCGGGGCCGGTGTTTTTTCCAGGTTGGAAAAACAAATATTTTCAATTGCTTGAGCCGCCAATTTCAAGCGATATCTGATCCGGGAATCTGCGTGGGATCGCGCATCGGCTGCACGCGATTCGTGCGCATCCGGCGCTGTTTCAGCAGCCCCATCGAGATCGCGCGCGCTGCCCGTCGCTGCGCGCGCACGCCGGCGCTGTGTCGCATTCGCCGGGACGCCTGTGCCTATGTTGAAACCAGCCGCGGCAGGCGAGGGCAGCGGCGAGGGGATCGATCGGGGAATCCACAGCGGCCACGGACCGGCGCATCGCAAGGCATCGCGTCGGTTCGCGTCCGCACAGGGTCCGCACTAGGGACGGAGGACGACGGGCATGATGCGCAAGGTCGGATTCATCGCGTGCTTGGGGCTGGGGTGGGCGCTGTGGGGCGGCGCGGCGCGGGCGCAGATGCCCGGCCCGGGCGCGGTCGTCGGATGCCCGACCGACGCCATCGTCGCCGACGTGGTCGCCATCGATCATCCGATGGTGTTCAACCGCCTCGGCGCGCAGAACGTCAACTGGATGATGTATGCGCTGCGCCACGACCTGGTCGTGCCGGTCAAGCAGGCCGACGGCAGCACCCGCTGGCGGCCGCTGGATTACAGCCCGGAAGGGCAAGCGCTTTTCGACAAGGTCCGCGAGAAGAGCAGCAGCCGCGAGATCGCGCTGCGCCCGGACCTGCGTCCGCGTCCGCTGGTGCTGCGGGTACCGGCCGGCCGCGCGCTGTACGTGCGCCTGACCAACCTGCTGGCGGTCTACGACTCGCCGCCGAACACCACCACCGGCAATCCCTACAACTCCGATCCCAATCCGCTCGGCGCGCCGCATCCGATGAACCAGGCGGCCAAGGACGCGCCGGGGCTGTCGGGCGACGAGCGCATCTTCCACATCGACGACCAGGTGTTCAGCCGCAGCGTCGGCTTCCATCCGCAGGGGCTGGAACTGATCGGCAGCGAGCAGAGCGATAGCTCCTATGCCGGCCGCAACAAGAGCAGCCTGGCTGCGCCGGGCGAGAGTACCGACTACTGCTTCCGCGCGCCGGCCGAAGGCGCGTTCCTGGTCAGCAATCCCGGCGCGGCGTTCGGCGGCGAAGGCAGCGCCGGCGACAGCGGCGTCGGCCTGTTCGGCGCGGTCGCGGTGCAGCCCACGGGCGCCGCGTTCTATCGCGCTCAGGTGACCGAGGAAGAACTGCGGCTCGCGACCCGCCCGGGCCCGGCGACCGGCGCCGGCCAGCCGATCGTCGATTACGAGGCCAAGTATCCCGGCTGCGACGTCGGCGGGGTCTGGTGCGAGGAGGGCAAGGGCGGGCTGCCGGTGCTCAACATGCTCGACGGCAACCGCATCGTCCACGGCGACGTCAACGCCATCGTCATGAGCGCGGCCAACAAGGACGGGCGCTTCGATCCCAAGACCTATCCGCTGGAGCGCGCGAACAAGCGCAATCCCAGCGTGCCCAACCGGCTCGAGCCGTTCCGCGAGTTCGTCTCGATCTATCACGACGAGAACGCCGCGACCCAGGCCTTCCCGTACTTCTTCGAACATCCCGAACTGGGCCACACCCTGCACGGCGTGCGCGACGCGTTCATGATCAACTACGGCTCCGGCGGCGTCGGCGCCGAGATCATCGCCAACCGGCTCAAGGCCGGGCCGATGCAGGACTGCATCGACTGCGCCTACGAAGAATTCTTCCTGTCGGCCTTCGCCGTGGGCGATGCGGCGATGCTCGTGGACAAGCCGGTCAACCTGCGCGTGGGCCGCTGCCAGCCCGAGTTCGTCGAGGCCAACCGGCGCAAGCAACTGGGCCAGTCGTTCGACGAATCGCATTACAAGGGCTTCCGCAGAGATTGCGTGTGGAACGACGACAAGCGCGAGCCGCCGTTCGCCACCGCCGTGTACTACCCGCACGACCCGGCCAACGTCCACCACAGCTACATCGGCGACTTCGTCAAGTTCCGCAACATCCACGCGGGCAAGGAACAGCACATCTTCCACCTGCACAACCACCAGTGGCTGTTCAATCCCAACGACGACAACGCCAACTACATCGACGCCCAGGGCATCGGCCCGGGCTCGGGCTATACCTACGAGATCGCCTTCGGCGGCTCGGGCAACCGCAACAAGACCGTCGGCGATGCGATCTTCCACTGCCACTTCTACCCGCATTTCGCCCAGGGCATGTGGTACATGTGGCGCAACCACGACGTGTTCGAGGCCGGTACCCGGCTCAAGGTCAGCGAAGCCGGCAAGGACGGCTTTCACGCCGAGCCCTACGGCCTGCGCGACGGCACCCCGGCGCCCGGCGCGCGGGCCTTGCCCGACGGCGAGATCCTCGCCGGCGCGCCGATCCCGGCCGTGGTGCCGCTGCCCGGCAAGGCGCTGCCGCCGATGCCCGGGGACGTCCACCTGGAACCCAAGAGCACCGGGCTCGGTTCCAAGGCGGTGCTGACCTACCCGAACAGCAAGCAACTGCTCAATCCCGGCTATCCGTTCTGGGTCGCCGGGGTGACCGAGCATCACGGCATTCCCGCGTCGATCGGCCATCGTCCGACCACGCCGCCGCTGGACATGGTCGACACCTTCGCCGACCCGGTCACCGGCATCAAGACCGGCATGGGCGGCTTCGACGGCGGCCTGCCACGGCACGCGCTGGGCGGCTACGCCGAGGGCGGCAAGGACGACTCGGTGCTCGACCGGCTCTCGGCCAAGAAGCACATCAAGCGGGCCAAGCCGATCTATTTCGACGAGCGCGGCACCGGCCTGGAGCAGGTGGCGATGGAGTTCCACGCCAAGCGCGCCCATCCCTCGTACCGCTACGACCGCGACGGCAACGTCGGCGCCGCCGACTTCATCGTCAACGGCGCGCCCGCGGTGCCCGGCGCGCCCTACAACGAGCCGTGCATCGACGATCGCGGCCAGCGCCTGACCGCGGGCGGCGACGGCGCGTTCTTCGGCGGCAAGGCGCTGGACGCGATGATCTCGGTCAAGCAGTCGCTGCCCGGCGGGATCGAGTTCGGCGCGACCAATCCGCGCGTGTACAAGGGCGCCAACATCCAGCTCGATGTGACCTTCAACAAGCTCGGCTACCACTATCCGCAGCAGCGCATCCTGTCGCTGTGGGAGGACGTGGCCGCGACCCTGGACGGCAAGCGCGCGCCCGAGCCGCTGGTGCTGCGCATGAACACCTTCGATTGCGCGATGTACCAGCACACCAACCTGGTGCCGAAGGATTTCTACGCCGACGACTACCAGATCACCACGCCGACCGACGTGATCGGCCAGCACATCCACCTGCCCAAGTGGGACCTGACCTCGGCCGACGGCAGCGCCAACGGCTGGAACTACGAGGACGGCACGTTCTCGCCGGGCGCGGTGCGCGAGCGCATCGCCGCGATCAACCACTGGAACAAGGCCGAAGTCGAGGCCGGGCGCGCGCCGGTGGCCACGCTCGACGGCGCGGTGGCGCTGAGCCCGCGCCCGCATCCGTTCTTCGGCGCGGCGCAGTTCCAGCGCGAGGACTGCCACAAGCTGTGGGACGAGCTCGACGGCGATTTCGAGGCGTTCGAAAAGGCTTACGGCGCCTATCCGCGGGTGTGCGACTGGCTCGGCGCGCGCACCACGCTGCAGCGCTGGTTCTCCGACCCGGTGGTCAACGCCGCCGGCGTCCATCGCGGCCTGGGCATCACCTTCACCCACGACCACCTCGGCCCGTCCACGCACCAGCAACTGGGCCTGTACGCGACCATGCTGACCGAGCCACCGGGTTCGATGTGGTACCACAACGAAAGCGGCGCCAGGCTCTACGACACCGCCAGCCGCAACGACGGCGGCCCGACCACGTGGCAGGCGATCATCACCGGCAAGGACCGCAAGCCGATCAACGTCGACGGCGACAAGCGCGACGATTCGCACCGCGAGTTCTTCCTCCAGTTCGGCGACTTCCAGCACGCCTACCTCAAGGGCAAGTACGTCGGCGTCAACAAGGACGGCGTGCCGTACGAGTACGCGCCGGAGGCCAAGGCCGGCCCGGACAGCTACCTGCACGCGATCCATCCCTCGGTGCGCAAGCCGGTCGAGGCGGCGGCCGGCACGGTCGCCAAGGACATCTTCAAGTACGACAGCCATTGCCCCGGCGGCCCGCAGGCCAACAAACTTCCCGGCGCGGTGTACTTTGCCGACAAGAAGCCGCTGCGGCCGTGCCCGGAGGCGATCTCGGCCGACGACATCGGCATGATGGTGGTGAACTACCGCAACGAACCGCTGGCCGCGCGCGTCTACGACGACACCCGCGGCGCGCAGCACAGCGGCTTCGGCGGCGATCTGGCCTATGCGTTCCAAAGCCGCACCGACCGCGCCATCGATTCGCTCAACACCGTCGGCGGCGACGCGCCGTACGCGCCGCTGACCCGCGGCGTGCTCGCCGGCGATCCGTTCACGCCGATCCTGCGCACCTATTCTGGCGATCTGATCCGGGTCAAGGTGCAGGCCGGCTCGCACGAGCACGAGCACAACGGCTCGATCAACGGCCTGGCCTGGCTGCAGGGCGGTTCCGGCTACGGCCAAGCGCCGCATTCGGGCTGGCGCAACGCGCAGAACACCGGCCTGTCGGAACAGTTCACCTTCGCCGCGCGCATCGTCGACTACGCCACCGCCAACAACCAGACCGATCGCCTGTACACCGTCGACAGCGGCCAGGACGGGCTGTGGAGCGGGGTGTGGGGCGTCTTGCGCAGCAGCAACCGGCGCGACCCCAAGGCCGCCAACGACCTGCAGGTCCTTCCGAGCAATCCGCGCCCGACCTTGCTCGCCACCCGCGAGGGCAAGGTCGCGTTCAACGACTGTCCGCTCAAGGCGCCGGTGCGCAGCTACCACGTGGTCGCGGTGCGGGCCAACGAAGTGCTGAGCAAGCCCTCGGACGCAACGATTCCGAATCCGTCCGGGGCCGCGCTGAACCCCGGCGGCGGCACCCTGGTCTACAACCCGCGCAACACCAAGATCACCTTGCAGGAGGTCGACGCCAACGACCGTCCTACCGGCCGCCGCCTGGAATACGGCTCCGGACCGCTGCACGATCCGACCGCGGTGCTGCTGCTGCGCGAGGAGGACGTCTTGGTGATGTCCAACCGGGACGGAAGCCTGCGCCACACCCTGCGTCCCGGCCGACCGCTGGAGCCGCTGGTGCTGCGCGTGGCGGCCGGCGAGTGCGCCCAGGTCGTGCTGCACAACCGCCTGCCGCGCAACGCGCGGTCGATGCCGGAGCTGGACGGCCACACCTCGCTGTCGGGCATCGTCCGCCACGGCTTCGCTACCGCGACGCCGTCGCAGACCTCGTTCAACAACAACCACATCCGCGCCTCCAATCACATCGGCCTGCATCCGCAGATGGTCCACTACGACGTGCAGAGCGGCGACGGCAGCGTGGTCGGCGTCAACAAGAACTCGCTGGTGCCGCCGGGGCGCAGCTATGTGTACCAGTGGTATGCCGGCGCGCTCGACAAGGGCGATCCGCACCTGAACTGGGGCACCGGCGCGAGCTCCGCGGTCTGTCAATTGGTCGATCCGGAACGGATCAAGCAAAGCCTGACGCTGCTCAGCGCGTTCCCGAACAATCCGCGCCTGCGGCCGTTGGGCCAGATCTACGACCAGGCGCTGTTCGACGAGAACCAGGACGCGATCTACGCCCGCACCCGGCAGATCGGCAGCAGCGGTCGCGCGCGCGCCGCCGCGGCCGCACCGCCACCGCCGCAGATCAACGCCGGCACGCGTGCGGATTTGAACCAGGTCGCGCAGACCAACAACTGCATGGACACCGACAAGACCTTCAACGTGCCCGAGCCGCAATGGCCCGACGACGAGGCCCAGGTCGCCGATGCGGCGCCGGTCGGCGAGGACGACTCCATCGCCGAAGTGTTCGACCGCTCCGATCAGCTGCGCCGCCGCAGCCTGTGTTCGATCCCGCCGGAGTCGCCCGGGAAGGAGTCGGTCTACACCGAAGTCAGGAACGGGTTCAAGGCGGCGATCCTCAAGAACAGCGAGGCGGGCAGCGGGCCGGTCACCGACGCGCAGGCGGAAGAGTTCGCCAAGCAACTGACCGCGAGCTTCCTGTTCGAGGTGGATGGCCTCGACGACGGCGTCACCGCCTCGCCCGCGCCGGAAGGGCGCGCGGCGCGCACGGCGCTGAGCTGGCGCGCCGAGACCTATCCCGGCCTGGATGAGCAGACCACGCGGTTGATCCGGCTGGTCGACACCTGCCGCTTCGTTCCGGTCGAGTACGGCGGCAGCAACCTGACCCCGCCGGACCGGATCAAGCAGGGCCAGAAGGCCGCGGTCGGCGCGTTGATCGTCGAACCGCAACGCGCCAGCTGGAGCGAGTACCACGACGACCGCGTCATCGACCGGCAGAACCCGGGGCCGAGCCAGCAGAACCAGCGCGCCAGCCGCGCCACCGCGACGGTGAGCTATCCGGTCAACGTCGCCAACGTGGCCGGCAGCCGCACCGTGCAGCGCACGATGCGCGATTTCGCCATCGTCCACCAGAAGGCGCTGAACTTCCGCTACGGCGACGGCTCGGCGGTCGCCAACCTCGCCGCCGAGCGCGAGGACGCGCGCATGAGCCCGTTCGATACCGCGCCCGAAGACGCCCAGGACGCCGGCCACATGGCGATCAACTACGGCAGCGAACCGCTGTGGTTCCGCTTCGGCCTGGCGCCCGACGCGCCGTTCGGCCGCGACGGGTTCGGCGGCGCGACCCAGGCCTGGCAGGCGTTCTCGAACAAGTGCTGCGGCAACGGCGGTTCGGTCGGCAGCGCCACCGCCGGGGTCGGCGAGCCGTACGTGCCGATCATGACCGTCGCCGCCGGCATGGAAACGCGGCTGCGCGTGCTGATGCCGACCGGCATCGGTCGCGGCACCATCTTCAGCCTGCACGGGCATGTCTGGCCGCGCGATCCGTACCTGGCCGAGAAGGTCGACGATGCCGGCTATCCCAAGGGCGGCGGACCGGGCGAGTGGGGTCTCGCCGCGCGCTGCATCGGCCGCAATGCGCTGCAGATGGAACTGGGCGGGCAGGAGAGCGTGACCGCGATGGCGCACTACGACGTGGCGTTGGCTTCGGCCGGCGGCCGCGACGGTGTCGTCGGCGACTATCTGTGGCGCGACATGGGCGGCTTCGGCATCAGCAACGGCTTGTGGGGCATCGTGCGGGTGACCGAGACGGGCCGCGTGCAGAAGCCGGTTCCGCTGAGTTCGTGGTGCCTGCAATGACGGGCGCTGGCGGCGCGCGCGGCGGCCGGCGTCCGTACGCGGCGCGCCGACTGCCGGCGCGGGCGTTCGCGGCGTCGCTGTGCATGGCGCTGTCGTTCGCGGCGGTGGCGGCGCGGGTGGATGCGCCGGCGGCCTCCGCCGCGTCCGCCGCCGCGCCGGTCTGGCTGGAGCGCAGTTTCGAGCGCGAAGGCATCGGCGTGCATCTGCGCCTGTCGCCGGCTTCGGCGCAAGCCGCCGCAGCGATGCCGCGCGCCGGCGACCCGGTGCGGCTGGAACTGGAGTTGCGCCGGCTCGCCGACGGCCAGCCGCTGTCGAACCTGCCGCTCGGCGCCTGGCTCGATCACGAGGTCTCGGTGGCCTCGGGCGCGGTGCCGGCCTGCGGCCAGCGGGTCGCCTCGATCCTCGGCGGCGGGCTGATGCAGCGGCCGCTGCTGGATCTCACCGGCTATTACGTGCTGACGCTCGACGCCGAAGGCAGCGTCTCGGCGCTGGACCCGGCGGTGCGCTTCGCCGGCCGCTCCAGCCTGTACGCGGCGGTGCAACTGGGCGGGCGGCCGTTCGACTGGGTCAAGACCGGCGACGACCGCCTGCTCTACGTCGCCGTGCCCGAGCGGCGCGAAGTGGTGGCGATCGACCTGCAGGAGTTCGCGGTGCGCCAGCGCATCGCCGTGGCCGGCCGGCCGACCCGGCTCGCGTTGAGCCCGGACGGCCAGCAGTTGTGGATCGCGCAACGCGGGGATGCCGGAGCGGCGGAGCCGTCCGCCGGCGGGCCGTCGGCCGCGAGCGCTCGCGCCGCGGTCGCGGTCGCGGCCGCGAGTTCCGCCGCGGATTCGCCCGCGGACGCGGCCACGACCCGCGCCGCCGCCGATCCGGCCGATGCCGAACGCATCGACGTCTACGCCATCGCCGACGGCCGCATCGAAACCGGCTACCGCCTGCCGCCGGGCCACCACGAAATCGCCTTCAGCGACGACGACCGCTACGCCTACGTCGGCAGCCGCGACAGCGGCCGGGTCAGCGTGATCGACAACGCCGAAGGCCGGCTCGCGCGCGAGGTCGAGCTCGGCGGCCAGCCGCTGTCGCTGCTGTACCTGCCGGCGCAATCGCAGCTGTGGGTGGTCGATGGCGCGCAGGGCGCGATCCACCGGCTCGGCCGCGGCGGCGCGCAGATCGACCGCATCGCCCTGGAGCCGGGCCTGGGCCCGGCGCGGCCGACGCCCGACGGCCGCCGCGTGCTCGCGCTCAATCCCGCCCAGCACCGCGTGCACGTGCTGGCTGCCGCCGACGGCGCGCTGGAGCGCAGCCTGACTGTGTCCGGCCGCCCCTTCGATCTGTTCTTCAGTCAGCGCTACGCCTACATCCGTCCGCTGGACACCGAGCAGGTGGCGATGCTGAGCTTGGCCAGCCTGGAGCGCGAACCCGCCGTGCAATACCTGCCGACCGGCGCGCAGGCGGTCGGCGCCTTCGCCGGACTTCCGGTGGCCTCGAGCATGAGCGAGAACATGGAAGGCGCCGGCGCGTTCTTCGCCGCGCCCGGCGAGCGCACGGTCTATCACTACATGGAAGGCATGAACGCGCCCGACAGCGGCATACGCGCGTTCGGCCACACCCCGATGGCGGTGGCGATCAGCCGCCGCGGCCTGCGCGAGCACGGCCGCGGCCGCTACAGCGCGACCTTCAAGCTGCCCGCGCAGGGACGCATGGTGCTGGCCCTGGCCAGCGAATCGCCGCGACTGCGCGAGTGCCTGGCCTGGAACGTCGAGCCGGCGCCGCGGACCGCGGCCGCGCGGCCGTGGACGCTGCACTGGCTCGGCGCCAGCGAACAGCGCGTGCGCCGCGGCGAAACCGCCGAGTTCGCGTTGAGCCTGGAAGCCGCGCCCGGCCGCACGCCGCCGCCGGCTGCAGCGCTGGTGGCCTGGGTCGTGTCCGGCGCCGGCGGCCGCGCCGAGCGCTGGCCTTTGCTGGCCGGCGCGCGCGCCGGCGAGTACCGCATCCGCGGGAGCATGGACCGCGCCGGCGGCTATTTCGTGCATGTGCGCGAAGCCGGCGGCGCGCAAGCGGCGGGCGGCGACGTGCCGGCCGCGCTGACAGTGGAGTGAGCATGGACACGACGACACGGAAGTACCTGCGGCCGCGGTCGCAAGCGGCAGCGCAGCCGCCTACGCAGTCGCGCGGGCAAGCGCGCAGAGCGCGGGCCGCGCCGTCGCTGCAGGCCGACGAGGCTGCGCCTTACAGCGTGCGAGGATCGCGAGGCTTCGCCGTCGCGGCGCTGTGGCTCGCCGCCGCGCTGGCGGCGCCGTCGGCGCCCGCGGCCGACGCCGATCCGCACGCGGCCCACCGCGCCGCGCTGGCGGCCGCGCCCGCCGGCGCTTCGGCCACCGCAGTGAGCTTGCCGGGCACGCGGCTGCGCCAGCGCGACGGTCGCGAACTGCGGCTCGATGCACAGGCCTTCGGCGACCGCGTCGTCGTGATCGATTTCGTGTTCACCCACTGCACCACGATCTGTCCCGCGCTGACCGCGATCATGAGCGCGGTGCAGACCCGCCTGCAGCGCGACGGCGGCGCCGACTGGCAACTGCTGTCGCTGTCGGTGGATCCCGCGCGCGACACGCCGGCGCGCATGGACGCCTACGCGACCCGGGTCGGCGCCGGCGAGCGCTGGTGGTGGCTGACCGGCGAGCGCAGCGAAGTCGAGCGCAGCCTGCGCGCGTTCGGGGTGCCGGCGGGAGCGCCGGAAGACCATGCGCCGATGGTGTTGGTGGGCCATCCGGCCAGCGGCCGCTGGCTGCGCTGGGTCGGCATGCCCGATCCGCTGCAGGTCGCCGCCGCGGTGCGGCAACTGCGCGATCCGGCGCGCGCGGCCGGGGAGGGCGATCATGCCGCGCATTGACGCTACGTTGCCGGCGCTCGCGCTGATGCTCGCGCTGGCCGCCGCCGCGCCGGCCAGCGCCGACGGCGGCGGTGCGGGCGCGGCATCGGCGCCCGCATCCGGGGCCGCCGATCCGCAAGCGCGCGGCCGCGCCTATTTCGGCGATGCCGAACTCACCGACCAGGACGGCCGCCGCCAGCGTTTCTACACCGACCTGCTCAGCGACAAGGTGGTGCTGATCAACGTCGTGTTCACCCGCTGCCCGAGCGCCTGCCCCCTGATGACCCAGCACCTCAAGGCGGTGCGGCGCGAACTGGGCGAGCAGTTCGGGCGCGAAGTGCGGTTCCTGTCGCTGTCGGTCGATCCGGCCTACGACACGCCGCAGGCGATGAAGCGCTTCGCCGCGCAACAGGGCGTGGACGAGCCGGGCTGGCGCTTCCTGGTCGCCGACGCGGCGACCACGCGCGCGGTGCTCGGCCGGCTCGGGCAATGGAGCGACAAGGCCGAGGACCACACCACGCTGCTGATCGCCGGCAACGCGCGCCGCGCGCACTGGACCAAGCTGCGTCCGGACGCGCCGCCCGAGCGCATCGCCGCCGACCTGCGCCGGCTCGCCGGCGAGGCGCTGTGACCGCAGCGGCGCGCGCGCGCCGCGGGCATCGGCGCTGCGCAAACGAAACCGGCGCGGGAGTCGTGCGCTCTGGCACAGCGCGCCTTGGTATCGCCGCGTTGGCCCTGTCGCTGACGTTGGCGGCGAACGGCGCGTCGCGGCCGGCGCCGGCGGACGGCGTCGCCTTGGATCCGGCCACCGCCGCCGATGCGCTCCGCCTCGAACTCGGCCGCCGCCTCTATCGACTCGGCCTCGGCCGCGACGGCCGCGAAATCGGCGCGCGCATCGGCGCCGGCGGTGCGGTCGGCCTGCGCGGCGGCGCGGTCGCCTGCGCCAACTGCCACGGTGGCGACGGCCGCGGTGGCGGCGAAGGCTGGGTGCGCGCCCCCGACCTGCGCTGGTTCGCGCTCGGCCGGCCGCGCCTGCGCGACGACGGCAGCCGGCGTCCGGGCTACGACCGCGCCGCGCTCGCCCGCGCGTTGCGCGCCGGGGTGGCCGCCGACGGGGTCGGGCTGGATCCGGCGATGCCGCGCTACGACCTCGCCGACGACGAACTCGATGCCGTGTTCGCCCACCTGCGCGCGCTCGATCGCGGCGCCGACGCGGCCGCGCCGCCGGCCTTGCTGGTGCTGCTGCCCCAACGCGACGCCGGGCCCGCCGAACGTTTGCTGGAAGGCTGGCGCAACTGTCCGGGCCCGGCGGCGGGACGCCGGCGGCCGGCGCTGGAGGTGCTGCGTTACCGCGATTGGCCGCAAGCCGTGGCCGAAGTGGCCGCGCGCGAGCGCGCCGGCCGTGTGGCGGCGCTGTTCGGGCCGTACCTGATCGACGCCGAAGCCGCGCTGGCGGCCGCGCCGCCGCCGGCCGGGCTGCCGCTGCTGTTGCCGGTGAGCCTGCGCGGCCTGGCGCCGGAGGCGGCGACGGTGCGGTTCGGCTTGCCCGGCCAGCTCGAGCAGGCGCGGGCGCTGATCGCCGAACGGCCGCGCGCGGTGCGCTGGCGGCTGTACCGCGATCCGGACGATCCGGCCGCCGTCGCCCAGGCGCGCTCGCTGGCCGCGGAGCTCGCGGCGCAAGGCAGGGCGGTCGAAGAGACCGCAAGCCTGCTCGCCCCGGAAACCGCCGCCGGGGCCGGGCCCGCTGCGGTCCTGGCGCTGTCGCCCTTGCCGCCGCCAGGCGCTGCAGCGGCACCGACCGCGCTGGCCTTGCCGGCGGCCAACCTGGACTGGGACGCCGCCCAGGCCTGGCGCCAGGGCGGCGCCCGCCTGCGTCTGGCCCACGCCTATCCGCCGCAGGCCGCGGCCGCGCCGGGCCGCTGGATCGGCCCGCAGCAAGCCTGGCAGGCGCTGGGCTGCGAACTGCTCGCTCATCTGCCGCCGCTGCCGGCCGACGCCGCGGCGGTGCCGGCCTGGCGTCGCCTGGTCGCCGAATCGCCGCCGCTGCGGCTGCAGGGCTGGTTCGAGTTGCCGGCGCTGGCGCCTGCCGCCAGCGAGGACGGTCGCGTAACATTGCGAGACTGGCCGGACGCCCCGGCGCATTGAGCGGCCGCCTCAGCGAACCGATCCCATGGATCGTCCAGACACGGACCGGGCGAGCGGCTGCGCCTCCGGTTCGGCCCGCAGCGCCCGACGCGGGCCTGCCGCCTTGAACTCGCCGCCTGAACCCGCCCGATTTGCGCCGCGCCCCGCGCACCCGTCATAATGCGCGGCTCCCCAGAGGCCCATGGCCTTTGCGGACCCTTGCTCCACCGGGCCGGACCACGGCCTCGGGGGGCTGAACGGGAGCGCCGTCGGCGTTCCTTCATCCACAAGGAATCACAGCAATGCGTCATTACGAAGTCGTGTTCCTGGTCCACCCGGACCAGAGCGAGCAGGTCCCGGCCATGATCGAGCGCTACAAGTCGCTGATCGAAGCCGGCGAAGGCAAGATCCACCGTCTCGAAGACTGGGGCCGCCGCCAGCTGGCCTACCCGATCGAGAACCTGGTCAAGGCCCACTACGTCCTGTTGAACATCGAAGTCACCCAGACCGTGCTCAACGAGCTGGTCGACGGTTTCCGTTTCAACGACGCGGTCCTGCGTCACCTGGTCATGAAGCGCGACGACGCCGACACCGAGCAGTCGCTGATCATGAAGTTCAAGGACGAGAAGGGCGACAAGCCCGAGCGCGGTGAGCGCCGTCGTCGCGACGACGACAGCGACAGCGCCGTCGGTTCCGCCGACAGCGCCGAAGACACCACCGAAGCCGCCTGATCCCTTCTAGGAACGCATTCCCATGTCCAAGTTCTTTCGCCGCCGCAAGTTCTGCAAGTTCACCGCCGAGGGCGTCAAGGAGATCGATTACAAGGATCTCAACACCCTGCGCCAGTACCTGACCGAGACCGGCAAGATCGTGCCGAGCCGCGTCACCGGCACCAAGTCGAAGTACCAGCGCCAGCTGGCCACGGCGGTCAAGCGCGCGCGTTTCCTCGCGCTGATCCCGTACACCGACAACCACAACGCCTGAGCAAAGCGGTTCGCCCGCCGAGCGGGCGAACTCCTTGTCTCCCTCTCCCGCGTGCGGGAGAGGGCAGGGGCGAGGGCCACGCGTCGCGAAACCCTTTCGCGGCCGAGCCCGGCGCCCCCAAGCGCCCAAGCGCCATCCCGATTCCAGCTCTTCGGACAGCGAATCCTGCTGCGGGCCTACAGGCCCGCTAACGAATACGGAGCAATCCCATGCAACTGATCCTGCTGCAGAAAGTCACCAACCTCGGCAACCTCGGCGACAAGGTCAACGTCAAGCCGGGCTACGGCCGCAACTACCTGGTCCCGCAGGGCAAGGCCGTGCCGGCCACCGCCGCCAACCTGGCCGAGTTCGAGACCCGCCGCGCCGAGTACGAAGCCAAGGCCAGCTCGCTGCTGGAAGGCGCCGAAGGCCGCAAGGCCAAGCTGGAAGGCGTCGAGGTGACCATCACCGCCAACGCCGCCACCGAAGGCAAGCTGTACGGCTCGGTGACCCCGCGCGACATCGCCGATGCGCTGACCAAGGCCGGGTTCGAAGTCGGCAAGTCGGAAGTGATCATGGGCGAAGGCCCGATCCGCCGCACCGGCGAGTACGACGTGCTGGTCCACCTGCACGCCGACGTCGAGACCACCGTCAAGGTGATCGTGATCGGCGACGCGGGCTGATCCGACAACGCGATCCGCGCCCGACGGCGCGGTCGCGAGCGAACGAAAGGCGCCGCGAGGCGCCTTTCGTTTGCGCGCAAGGCGCGGATCGTCTGGGTACCGGCGATCCCAACGAGCCGGCGCAGGGCCGATCCGTCCACATTCGACAAGGCCGCATCGAACCCGGCGGTTTCGCCGCCGTTCGGCGATGTTCGGTCAGTCTTAGCTACGTAGACGCGGCGGGCGCATAAACGACCCACCCGTTGTCCACAGCCTTTCCACTGTTTTGTCTGCAACCCCCTGCGCGCCCTGGCCGCTAGGATGAGCCCCCGGGCGACATCCCGGCCTCCCGCCGCAGGCCGGCCGCGACCGCGGCCGCACCGACCAGGATCGTCTCCCCGATGAGCTCACGTCCCGGATTCCGTGGCGAAAAACGTTTCGAGACCCGCGCCGAGCAGCGCATCGACCAGCTGCGCGTGCCGCCGCAGTCGGTCGAGGCCGAGCAGGCCGTGCTCGGCGGCCTGATGCTGGCGCCCGACGCCTACGACCGCATCGCCGACCAGCTGGTCGAGGAAGACTTCTACCGCCGCGACCACCAGCTGATCTACCGCGCGATCCGCGAGCTGGCCGAGCGCAGCCGCCCGTTCGACGCGGTGACCCTGGGCGAATGGTTCGATTCGCAGGGCCTGAGCGAGCAGGTCGCCGGCGGCGCCTACCTGATCGAACTGGCCACGACCACGCCGTCGGCCGCCAACATCGCCGCGTACGCCGAAATCGTTCGCGACAAGGCGGTGATGCGCAAGCTGATCGAGGTCGGCACCGAGATCGTCAACGACGGCTTCCAGCCCGACGGCCGCGACAGCAGCGAGATCCTGTCCAAGGCCGAGCAGCAGGTGTTCGCCATCGCCGAGGCCGGCGCGCGCGGGCGCACCGACTTCACCCCGGTGACCAAGGCGCTGTCGGAAGCCTTCGACGTGCTGCAGACGCGCTACGCCAACGGCGGCGCGGTCACCGGCCTGCCGACCGGCTACACCGAATTCGACGAGATGACCGCGGGCCTGCAGAACACCGACCTGCTGATCCTGGCCGCGCGTCCGGCGATGGGCAAGACCACCTTCGCCCTCAACATCGCCGAGCACGTCGCCTTCCGCACCAAGAAGGCGGTGGCGGTGTTCTCGATGGAAATGTCGGCCAGCCAGCTCGCGCTGCGCCTGATCTCCTCGGTCGGCCGGGTCAACGCCCAACGCCTGCGCTCGGGCCAGCTCGAGGACGAGGATTGGGCGCGCGTGACCGGCGCGATCCGCCAGCTGCGCGAGGTCAAGATCTTCATCGACGACACCCCGGGCCTGTCGCCGGACGTGCTGCGCGCCAAGTCGCGCCGGCTCAAGCGCGAGCACGACCTGGGCCTGATCGTGATCGACTACCTGCAGCTGATGTCGGTGCCGGGCAACCAGGAAAACCGCGCGACCGAGATCTCGGAGATCTCGCGCTCGCTCAAGCACCTGGCCAAGGAGCTGAACCTGCCGGTGATCGCGCTGTCGCAGCTCAACCGCTCGCTGGAACAGCGCGCCGACAAGCGCCCGGTGATGGCCGACCTGCGCGAATCCGGCGCGATCGAGCAGGACGCGGACATCATCATCTTCATCTACCGCGACGACTACTACAACAAAGAGACCTCGCCCGATAAGGGCCTGGCCGAGGTCATCATCGGCAAGCAGCGTTCCGGCCCGACCGGCTCGCTCAAGCTCAAGTTCTTCGGCGAGTACACCCGCTTCGACAATCTCGCCCACGACTCGATCGGCAGCTTCGAGTAAGCCGTTGCGCGCGGCGCGAAGCCGCGCGGCGTACGCGCCGGCATCGCCATCGCGACTGCCGTCGGCATGACGATTGTCATGCCGCGACTCGCGCCGCGACGGCTGGCCGCGCCGCAATTCCTTGTTGCGATGCAGCGCCGCCGGCGCATCCGCAATCGGCGCGCAGCGCCGCCCGCCGCGCGCGACCGCCTCGCGGCGGGCGATCGCGCGCGCGATGCGCGTTGTTTTGCCGCATCGGGCGTGTTGTGTGCGATCGGGGCCGCGAATCTGCGCGCGCATTCGACGGCGATGAACTGTTTTGCGACACGCTTTGCGCTTTGACGCGCGATGTGCCGCCGCGCGAGCGCTGGTTCGGCCGCATGAGCCGCATACAGAAAAAAACTTGCCGGTTTGCGATGCGCACGCACAAAAGCGCATGACGGCTTCTTGCTATAAGCCCAAAGGTCGGACGAGCGCGGCGCACCTGTCGCACGGCGCTCGTCGCGCACGCAACGACAACTCGAACGCTGGATTTCGCGAGGTAGGTCTTCCCATGAGAGATCTGATCAAGCAAGTCGACGCGGGCCTGCAGGCCCACGACGAGTTCGGCAATTCGCAACAGATCGTCCGGCTCAACGTCGAACGCTATCGATTCGCGCTGGCGGTGCTGGCGCGCGAAGACGCCGCGCTGCAGGCGTTGCTGCCGGCGCTGGATGCCTTGGACGAGCGCCGCGCCGACAAGCTGTTCGGCGACCTGCTGGTGCGCGCCGAGCTGGAAGCGGCGATCGAGCGCCTGGAAACCGGGGTCGCGCCGATCCACCAGGCGGGCTTGCTGGCCTGGAGCCTGGCGCAGTCGCTGGAACGGATCGAGCAGCCGCTGAGCCTGTCGGCTTCGGCGATGGAACGCAGCTTCGTCGCCGGCCCCGACCTCGACGGCCGCCGCATCTGGATCTGGGACCTGCCCGACGCGCCCGCGCCGGTCGCCGACGCGCTGCGCGAGGCGCTGCGCCTGGGCTTCATGCCCGGCGGCCACTGCGAGGCCGAACTGGTGCGGCCGACGCCGCAGATGGTGGCCCAGCTCGACCGCGCCTGCTCGTTGCTGCAATCGTTGGTGCCACAGGTCGCGCGCAGCGTGTTCGGCCACCTGCATTCGGTCGCGTTCGCGAACATGCGCAACGAGCGCGGGCCGATGCTGACCGCCTCGGGCGGCGACTCGACGCCGTGCATGATCTTCATCGCGCCGGAGGAACTGGCCAATCCCTGGGACACGGCGGTGCACATCATGCACGAGGCCGTGCACCTCAAGCTCTCCGACATGGTCCGCACCAGCGCCGCGGTGGTACGCGAGGACATGGTGAAGCTGCCGTGGGGCCGCGAGATCTCGGTGTCGAACTGCCTGTTCGCGTTCCACGCCTACGTCCACCTGCAGATCTTCCGCACCGCGGTCGAGCAGATCGGGCCGCAGCTGCATGCGGTCTACGGCGCGCCGGAAAGCTATCGCGCCGCGACCCGGCCGCATGCGATGTCGGTGGTCAACAACGCCTCGGCCGCGCCGTTCTCGCGCGGGCACGAACGCATGGCCTACCTGGCCCAGCAGTTCCGCACCCAGTGGTCGTACTACCTCACCCCGTACGCGCGGCGCATGGTCGATTGGCTGTGCGCGGCGATCGCGCCGCTGATCGACCTGTCGGTTTCGCCGCAGGCCGGCGCCGGCGGCGAGGCCGCGCAGGCCGCGGCCGGCGCGCCGGCGACGTCGGTGCATTACGCCAAGAACCCGCAACTGCAACTGCGCCCGGTCGGCGACCGCGGCATCCTGTTCGCGGCCGACCTGGCCCGGCCCAAGATCCAGAAGCTCAACACCGCAGCCTGGCTGATGTTCGAACTGTGCGACGGGCGCAGCGAACACGATCTCACCCAGGCCTATGCCGACATCGCCGGGCTGGCGTCGGAGCGGGCCTGGCAACAGGTCGAGCCGATGCTGGACAGCCTGGTCGCCAGCGGCATGATCGTGGCGCAGGGCCAGCGCGCCGCGCTGCGCGAGGGGAGGGCGGCATGAGCGCGTCTTCCGGGTCGACCCACGCCCACTCGCCGCAGGCCCAGCTCGTCGCCGCGGCCGACCGCACCCTCGCCCAGCATCCGAACTTCGGCGATTCGCAGCGCATCCTGGCCAAGGTCTACGCGCGCTACCGCTTCGGCACCGAACTGTTCGCGCAGCGCCTGCCGCAGGCGGCGGCGCTGCTGGCGCAGGTGGAGGCGATGCCCGACGCCGACCTGCGGCGGATCTTCTTCGATCCGCTGGTGCGGCTGGCGGCCGAGGATGCGTTCTCCGAACTGGAGAGCGGGCAGCTGGCCTCGCCGCATCGGTTCGAGGCGTTGCTGCCGCAGGCCATCGCCGCGTTGCCGGCGGGGCTGTGCGAATCGCACATGCTGCAACGTTGGGGCCTGCAGTCCAACGAGCATCACTGGATGTGGTCGATCGTCGGCAGCGACGACCCGCTCGCCGCGCAGTTGCAGGCCGCGTTCGACCGCATCTTCGCCGACAACCCGGCCAACCGCGGCGTCCTGTTGAACCCCGACGCGGGCGCGCAGAAGAAAGTGCAGGATTCGATCGCGCTGCTGTCGATGCTGCTGCCGAACTCCGGGCCGGCGGCGCTGCGCCATGTCGGCGCGATCGCCTTGCTGGAAGCGCAGTTGGAGGGCGGGATCGTGCTGTCGGCCGCCGGCGGCGACCTCACTCCTTCGACCGTGTTCGTCTCGCTCGACCAGCTCGGCAACCCCTGGGACATCGCCGGCTGCCTGCTGCACGAAGGCCTGCACATGAAGCTGTTCGACGCCGCGCGCTCGGTGTCGCTGGCCAAGGAGCCGGACGCGACCATCCAGGTGCCGTGGCGCAACGTGCGCTGGTCGATCGTGCGCGCGATCTTCGCGTACCACGTCTACGTGCACCTGTCGCTGTTCAAGGCCGCGGCGCTGGTCGCCGACCCGCGCTGCTTCGAGCTGTACGGCGACCCGCTGGCTTATGTGAGCCGGGCGCATGCGATGTCGGTGGTCAACAACGACACCGCCCACCGCTACGGGCGCTCGATCGACCGCGCCCGCTACCTGGGCGAGATGCTCGAAGGCGAGTGGTCGCACCTGCTCTCGCCCGGCGGGTTCGAACTGATCCACTGGCTGCGCAGCGCGCTGGCGCCGGTGGACGAGGCGATGTTCGCCGACGCGCGGGAGGCCGCATGAACGCACAAGACAGCGTACGCAAGGCCGACGGAGTGCGCTCGCGCCCGGTGCCGCAGGCCGAATGCCTGATGGTGTTCTCGCCGCAGTCCGGCCGCATCCACTGGCTGGCGCTGGACACTTGGCTGCTGTTCGAGCTGTGCGACGGCCGCAGCGTCGACGCGGTCGCGCAGGGCTATGCCGAACTCGCCGGCGACAAGCTCGGCGGCGGCGATGCCCGCGCCCGCGCCGAGCGCGGCCTGGAGTCGCTGCTCGGCAGCCGCCTGATCGAGGCGGCGCCGGCCTGAGCCGGACCCACCTGTTACGGCCCCGCGGCGGGCCACGCGAAAGGAGCGGTAGCAAGCGACGGCACGGATGCCGCAGCGATCGAGCAAGACAGTACGTCCATTCCACAGGAGAACGTCCATGAGCAATGAAACCAACCTGGATACCTTGAAGGACCTGTTGAGCAACAAGAAGGCGCTGGAAGAATCGGAAGTGACCACGGGCTCGGCCGACGAGCGCCGCTGGTGGCCGCCGTACAACGTTTCGCCGGCCCCGCCGAGCAACTGACGCCCGCGCCTGTCGCTGGACCTGCCGCGCCCGCAAGGGCGCGGCAGGGTTGGCGCCGCCCGCATGCAGCACGCCCAACCGCAACGCCCGGCGCAAGCGCCGCCCGCCGATCCCGTCGCCGCCGCGAGCGAGGCCGACGAGGCGCCCTGCGCCGGCGAGATCTGGCGTTCGCGCACGGACCCGGCCGAAGCGGTGATGGTGCTGCGCCGCGACGCCGACGCGGTCGATTACGCCTGGCTCGATCGCGACGCCGCCGACGGCCGCATGCCGCTGGCGCAATGGCCGCAGCGCTTCGAGGTGGTGCTGGAGCAGGCCGACCACACCCACGCCACGCCGGTGCGCCGGCACTGGCTTATCGATACCCAGGCCGAACGCCTGCGCGGCGCGCGCGTGCTCGAACTGGGCGCGCACACCGGCGGCCTGACCGAGGCGTTGCTGGCCCACGCCGCGCAAGTCACCGCGGTGGAGAACAACCCGCGCTGCGTGCGCCACCTGCGCGAACGCTTCGGCGAGCGCCTGGACCTCGTCGCCGGCGACATGCACCACGTCCTGTGGGACCTGGGCCAGGACCGGTTCGACGTGGTGGTCTGCGCCGGCGTGCTCTATCACTCGGCCCATCCGTTCCTGCTGCTGGAAGCGATGGCGCACCTGCGCCCGCGCGCGATCCTGGTCGACACGCTCGACGACGGCGTCGCCGAGCTGCGCGCGGTGGTGCCGAACCTGGTCAACAGCTGCAACTACCGCTACAACCGGCGCCCGGACTGCGGCTATTCGCTGGTGCTCGGCGAACGCCTGATCGCCGGCGCGATGGCCCGGCTCGGCTACGCCGCGATGCAGCGCATCGACACCGCGGCGGCGACGATCGCGCCGCAGCGCGACAGCGCCTATTTCCAGCAGTGGCGGCGCAGCCTGTCGGCCTGGTTCCTGCGCGACGGCGGCGCCGCCTGAGCCGGCTCAGGCCCAGGCCTGGCGGACCTGCGCGTAGTAGTCGCGGAAGAACGGCACCATCCGCGCGCGGTCGGCGGCGACGATGGCCAGCAGTTCCGGCGCCAGCACGAATTCGTCTTCGCCCAGTTCGTCGTACAGGCCGTTGAGCATCTGCTCGTAGAAGCGCGGAAACGCATGGTGCCAGCCCACCCGCGGCAGGCGGATGCCGTGCTCGGAGCCCATCGCCAGGTAGTGCTTGAGCGCTTCGGCGCGCGCTTGTTCGCCGGTGTAGAGCCGGATCGGCTTGCGCTCGGGCGCGAAGGTCTCCTCGAACAGGCCGGGGCCGCCGCAGACGCGGTCGGCGATGTGCTGGCCCAGCAGCGGCGACAGGAACAGGCCATCGCGGTAGGTGCCGGTCAGCAGCCACAGGCCCTCGACCGAGGTCGGGCCGATCAGCGGGCAGGTGTCGACCGCGACCGGGCGGTTGCCGGCCTGCCAGGCCACCAGCTGCGCCGCGCACAGGTCCTGGTCGAGCTGATCCAGCGCGCATTCGAGCAGGAAAAACATGTCCGCCGGCGAGGTCCGCAGCATCGGCTGGGCGAACAGGGTGTTGGTGGCGCCGACGTAGAGCCGGCCGCCGCCGCGCGGCACCGCGTGCAGGCCGCAGGCGAAGGCGCGGTTGGGCGTGCGCAGCACGTGCGCCTGCGCGCGCGGGCCGGTGTCGAGCAGCAGCGAGGTGCCGCCGCCGCAGAACAGCCGCGGAATGCGCCGCGCCAGCTCCGGCACGCTGTCGAGCACGGCCTGGGTCCAGACCCCGGCGGCGAGCACGACCTGGGGCGCGGCGACGCGGCCGCCCTCGCGCAGGCGCACGGCCTGGATGCGGCCGCCGTGGATGTCCAGGCCGGTCGCGGTGTCGTCGATGAAGCTCAGGTTCGGCGCGCGCTCGATCAGCGCGCTCAGCGCGCTCAATAACTTGGCGGCGTCGATCGAGCCTTCGTCGGGCAGGTACAGGGCCCGGCTGGGGCGGCAGTCCTCGGCCGGGGCGAGGCCGTCGATGCGGTTGGGGTCGAGCGTCTCGTAGGCCGCGCCGTTTTCCTCCAGCGCCTGCACGATGGCCGCGTAGTTCTCGTCCTCGATGATCCCGGACTTGTTGTTGCTGAAGACGATCGTGCCCGGCGTCAGCGCGACATGATCCTCGGCCGGCAGGGCCTGGTTGATGCTGTCGAGCCAGTCCGGCCAATGCTGCGCGGCGAGCAGACCCTTGGCGAGCTTGGCGCGTCCGGACGGCGTGCGCAGCAGCTGCGCGGTGACTTCGCCGTAGCAGCCCATCATCGCGCCGGCGGCGGCCGAGGCCGCGCCCGGCCGCGGCGCCGGGCCGACCACGGCCACGCGCAAGCCCGGATCGCGCAACCGCAGCGCATGCGCGGTCGCCATGCCCAGTATGCCGTTGCCCACCACCACGACATCGTAACCATCGTAATCGGCCATGCTCGCTCCATCGCGCGCGGGGCGCGTCCGTCATCGGCTCGGGTCGCGTGACCGCGTTCGCCGCAGACTCTCGCGGCAGGCGTGCGCGGCGATACGCGTGGATCGCGCGCGCCTGGGTCGGGCGACCGTACGCGAGCGGTCCTGCATCATGCGGGCGCGCGCGCGCCGTGGCGAGCGACCCATTGCGCAGAACGCCAACTCGATTACATCTATCAGCGCGGCGGCAGGCGGATGGCGGCGGGCATCGCGTCGCGTCGCCGCTGCATGCATGTTGCGCCGCACAGCGCCGCGCAACTCAGGTGCAGGGCGCTTCCCAGGCCAGCCGGCGTTCCGCGCCGGCGGCGTCCTTGACCACGAAGCACTGCGCGTAATCCGATTCGGCGAAGGTCGGCAGCCGCGGGCATTCGATCTGCCGGGCGTTGGCGTACAAGGAGCCGCCGCTGGCGCTCAGCGGCTGCAGCGCGCCGTCGGCGTCGGTGGCGAACTCGCCTTTCTGGCCGTGGCCGTCGACGCGGAAGCGCAGCCGCGGGCCGTCCAGTGCGACCAGCTCGGCCGCCATCGGCCGACCCCAGCGCGCGATCTCGCGGCCCTGGTCGTCGAACTCGACCACCCAGTCCGGCAGCAGCCACGCGTCGTGCAGCGGGATCGACTCGACCTCGGCGACCGGGTAGGAGCCGCAACCGTCTTCGCCCCAGTCGACCACGCGCGGGTCCTTGCTGCGCTTGTCGTGCTTGGCCGCGAACGCGAAGCGATAGGGCGGCGTGGCCGTTGCCGCCGCCGCGATCGGCGCGGGCGCAGCGGTGGTGGCGGGTACGGCAGGTGCCGCGGCTGCGGGCGCAGCCGCGGGCGCGGTCTGCGCCGCTTCGCGCTGGCCGCAGGCGGCCAGCAACAGGCACGCGCACAGCCATGCGATCGGGGTGCTGGTGATACGGGCCGCAATGCGGTCCATGCGCGGTTCTCCTGTGCGGACGACACCCGCGCGGGCGCGGGCAGATGCCGATCATAGGCGGCCGGGGCAGGGCGCGGTACCGCTTCGCGCGGCGCGCATTCGGCGACGCCGTGCACGCTCCGAGAATTCCGCCGCGCGCAGCGCACAGGCGCATGCGCCCGTTCAGGCTGGGGCGGCTAGCCTGCCGGGGCGATGTGCGGGATTGACGTCTTTATGACGAGTCCGGGCGCATCGTAGACATCGCCCTTCCAACTCCCTCGGTGAGTTATATGAACTCCACTTTCAAAACCATGATCGCCGCTGCGCTGGTGTCCTGCGTCATGGTCACCGGCGCCGCCGGCGCGCAGACCAAGTCGAAGAAGACCCCGCATTGCTACAACGTGGAAGTGCAGCGTCCCAAGCAGATCAAGGACCAACACAAGATCGCCGGTACCGCGATCGGCGCGGTGGCCGGCGGCCTGCTCGGCAACCAGGTCGGCGGCGGCAACGGCAAGAAGCTGGCCACCGCGGCCGGCGCGGTCGGCGGCGCGTTCGCGGGCCGCAAGATCCAGGAAAACCAGCAGAACAAGACCGAGACGGTGATCGAGCGCCGCTGCGACTGACGCAGCCGGCCGCCGCCGCAACACCGAGCCGCGCGCGGGCGACCGCGCGCGGTTTTTTGTGGGCGCGTGGTTTTGTGGGAGGGCCTTCAACCCCGATGCTTTGGTTTCGAAGACCCGCGACCTGAGCCGAAAGCATCGGGCCTGAAGGCCCTCCCTCAAAAGCCGGAAACCGCATGCCCGAAGGCTGCCTTGCTGCGTCGCTGGGCTTTGCCCATCCTGCGCGCAGCCGCCACTTCACATTCGCCTCATAGCCCGCCGCGACCGCGCCGCTAGAATGTGCGCCATGGCACGACCGACTTGCGCACACATCCACACCGACGCCTTGCGTCACAACCTCGCCCAGGCCCGCGCCTTCGCTCCCCGCAGCCGGGTGATGGCGGTGGTCAAGGCCGACGGCTACGGCCACGGGCTGGAGCGCGTGGCCCGCGCGCTGGAAGGCGCCGACGCCTTCGGCGTGGCCGCGCTGTCCGACGCCGACCGGCTGCGCTCGGCCGGGCTGTCGCAGCCGATCGTGCTGCTGTCGGGCTTCGACGAACCCGAGGACCTGCCGCAGCTGCGCCGCCTCGGCGTGGAGACCGTGGTCCATCACATCAGCCAGATCGAAATGCTCGAGCAGGCCGGGCCGGGCGAGCCGATCCGCTGCTGGCTCAAGATCGACAGCGGCATGCACCGGCTCGGCTTCGCTCCGGAGTTCGTGCGCGAGGCTTACGTGCGCCTGACCGCGGCGCCGGCGGTGGCCGGCGGCATCGTGCTGATGAACCACTTCGCCAGCTCCGACGAATTCGCCAACCCGCAGACCCGCCAGCAGCTGGCCGCGTTCGCCGCCGCCACCGAAGGCCTCGGCGGCGCGCGTTCGCTGTCGAACTCGGCCGCGGTGCTCGGCTGGCCCGATGCGCATGGCGACTGGATCCGTCCCGGCGGCCTGCTCTACGGCATCAGCGTGGTCGAGGGCCGCACCGGCGCCGACTTCGGCCTGCGTCCGGCGATGACCCTGTCGACCCGGCTGATCGCGGTCAACCGCGTGCGCAAGGGCGAGCGCGTCGGCTACGCGGCGACCTGGGAATGCCCCGAAGACATGCTCGTCGGCGTGGCCGCGATCGGCTACGGCGACGGCTACCCGCGCGCGGCGCCCTCGGGCGCGCCGGTGCGCGTGCGCGGGCAGGAGACCCAGCTGATCGGGCGGGTGTCGATGGACCTGATGACCATCGACCTGCGCGGCATCGAGTCGCCCGCGGTCGGCGACCCGGTCGAACTGTGGGGGCCGGAGCTGCCGGTGGAGCGGATCGCCGAGGCCAGCGCCACCATCGGCTACGAGCTGACCTGCTCGATCACCCGCCGGGTGCGTTTCGTCGAGACCTGAGCGCGTGCATCGGCCGCGCATCGCGCTGCGCGAGTTGTGGACGCCGTCGAGTAAATCTGCGCACAAAAAACACGCGTTTACTTGCATTTTCCAGGCGCGCACGGGACGAAAATCCGGTGCCGGCCTGGGTGTTTTCCCGGGGTAGGGTGGCACCCTCGCAGCCCCGTTTGGATTGACATCGGGCACGAACGATCGCGCCCGACGGCCGCCTCCGACCGGAGCCGGCCCCGTCATTCCAATCCCCGGGGGATCGATGAAGCAGAGCAAGTTGATGTGCGCGTTGAGCCTGGCGCTGGCCGCCACCACCCTGTCCACCGCGTCGATGGCCCAGGAAGGGCCCAACCCCAATCGCGTGTGGGTCAAGTTCAAGTCCGGCGCCGGCGCTGCGGCGAACGCCGCCAACGCGCGCAGCGGCCTGGCCGCGCCGGCGGACCTGGGCCAGCGCATCCAGGCGCTGCGCGGCAAGCTCAACGCGGCCAAGGCCGGCGATGCGCAACTCAACTACCAGTTCGACCGCAGCAACACCGCGGTGATGACCCTGTCCTCGCCGGAAGCGGTCAAGGCGCTGCGCGCCAACCCCGACGTGGAATCGGTCGAGATCGACCAGCCGCGCTACCTGCAGGCGCAGAGCGTGCCCCCCGGCATCGACCAGGTGCAGGCGCGCAACGTGTGGGACGCCAACCGCGACGGCGTGCTCGACACCGGCGCCGCCAACGGCTCCGGGATCAAGGTCTGCATCATCGATTCGGGCCTCAACAAGAGCCACGAAGACTTCGCCGGCATGACCATCACCGGCTACCCGACCGGCTGGGACACCGACACCTGCGGCCACGGCACCCACGTCGCCGGCACCATCGCCGCGGCCAACAACAACGTCGGCGTGGTCGGCGTGAGTCCGGGCAAGGTCTCGCTGCACATCGTCAAGATCTTCGGCAGCAACGGCTACAACGGCAGCAGCCACGGCCAGTGCTCATGGACCTACTCCTCGACCCTGGCCGACGCCGCGCAGCGCTGCCAGGCCGCCGGCGCCAAGATCATCAACATGAGCCTGGGCGGCCCGACCGCGTCCACCGCCGAGCGCACCGCGTTCCAGAACGTCGCCAACGCCGGCGTGCTCAGCATCGCCGCGGCCGGCAACGACGGCAACAACACCCAGAGCTATCCGGCCGGCTACGCCAGCGTGGTCTCGGTGGCGGCGGTGGATTCGGCCAACGTCAAGGCCGACTTCTCCCAGTTCACCCCGAAGGTGGAACTGGCGGCGCCGGGCGTGGACGTGCTGAGCACCTATCCGCTCAAGAACGACCCGCTGACGGTCGGCACCTCCAGCTTCGCCGCCACCCCGATCGGCGGCACCAAGCAGGCCAGCGCCAGCGCCGGATGGGTCAACGGCGGCCTGTGCCAGACCTCCTCGACCACCTGGCGCAACAAGATCGTGGTCTGCCAGCGCGGCACCAGCACCTTCTACGAGAAGGTCAACAAGGCCCAGGGCGCGCGCGCGGCCGGCGTGGTGATCTACAACAACGTCGACGGCGCGTTCGCGCCGGCGCTGTACACCGGCACCGCGCCGAACCTGCAGCCGGCGACCTCGACCCTGCCGGGCGTGGCGATCAGCAAGGCCGACGGCGAGTACCTCGTCGCCAACCTCGCCGGCAAGACCGCCAGCGTCGACGCCACCCCGTCGGTGGCCAACAGCGCCTACGAGACCATGAGCGGCACCTCGATGGCGACCCCGCACGTCGCCGGCGCCGCCGCGGTGGTGTGGAGCGCCAAGCCCACCGCCACCGCCCAGCAGGTGCGCGATGCGCTCGACGCCACCGCGCTGGACATCGACGCGGCCGGCCGCGACGACAACACCGGCTGGGGCCTGGTGCAGATCCCGGCGGCGATCGCCGAGCTGCAGTCGCAGTAAGCGCGCCGGACCCACGCGTGCAGCGACGACGGGAGCCCCTCGGGGCTCCCGTTTTCGTTTGTGTGCGGCGCGCGGGCGCGACGAGTGTGTCGCCGCGGCGTTGCGTGCGCACACATCGGCATCTAGGACGAGTCTGAAAGTGATCCGGCGGGGTAGGTAGGCCCCCCGCGCGTCCCGTTGTGGAAATCATCGGACGCGGCATTGCGGACGAGATCGCTCCAGCACGGAGCCGATTCCAACGACCGAGAAGGGGATGTCATGAAGCAGAGCAACTTGGTGCGCGCGCTGGGCCTGGGCCTGACCGCATTGGCCGCCTCCGGCGCCGCGGCCGCGCAGGGCGGCGAGGCGCCGCGGGTGTGGGTCAAGTTCAAGGAGGCGCCGACGGCCGCGACCGCGACCGTGCTGCCGACCGCGCCGCAAGCCATCCTCGACCAGATCGCCAGCGTCGTGGCCCGCTCCAACGAGCGCATGAGCGCGAACGTGCGCGGCGTGAACGAGCGCCTGCGCGGGCGCAAGCTCGGCCAGGCGGCGCTGCACCACCGCTTCGAAGGCCTCAGCCGCGCGGTGTTCACCCTGCCGTCGCGCGAAGCGCTGGAAAGCCTGCGCAAGGACCCGGCGGTGGAGTCGGTCGAGATCGACCAGCCGCGCTACCTGCTGCAGCAGGACGCGCCCGGCGGCATCGGCCAGGTCCAGGCCAGCGCGGTATGGGACGCCGATGGCGACGGCGCGCTCGACGCCGGCGCGCCGACCGGCGCGGGGGTCAAGGTCTGCGTGATCGACTCGGGCCTGAAGAAGACCCACGAGGACCTCGCCGGCATCGCCATCGGCGGCAGCGCCAACATTTTCGGCAGCAGCTGGGACACCGACACCTGCGGCCACGGCACCCATGTCGCCGGCACCATCGCCGCGGCCAACAACAACGTCGGCGTGGTCGGCGTGAGCCCGGGCAAGGTCTCGCTGCACATCGTCAAGATGTTCGACGGCGCCGACTGCAAGGCGGTCCTGTTCGCGTCCGACAACGTCGCGGCGGTCAAGAAGTGCGAGGCGGCCGGAGCCAAGGTGATCAACATGAGCCTCGGCGGCCCGAACCGGTCGGCGACCGAGGAAACCGAATTCAAGAACGCGGCCGACCGCGGCACGCTGGTGATCGCCGCCGCCGGCAACTACGCCGAGACGCCGTTTCCGGGCACGACCCTGGTGAACCCGCTGTTCTATCCGGCCTCTTACCCGAGCGTGGTGTCGGTGGCGGCGGTGAATGCGAACAACGTGCGCGCGAGCTTCTCCGAGTACAACAACCAGATCGACCTGGCCGCGCCGGGCGTCGGGGTGCGCAGCTTGGGGCTGTCGACCAGCGAACCGCTGCAGGTCGGCAGCGCCACGTTCCCGGCAGACGTCATGGGCGGCTCGGCCAAGTCCAGGGCCACCGCGGGCTGGGTCGACGGCGGCCTGTGCAAGGCCGCCTCGGCGGCGTTCAGGGGCAAGATCGTGCTGTGCCAGCGCGGCGAGATCAACTTCGTCGACAAGGTCGCCAACGCCAAGTCGGGCGGCGCGCTCGGCGTGGCGATCTACAACAACGTCGCCGGCGGTTTCGCCGGCAGTCTGTCGCCCGCCAGCACCCTGCCGGCGACGGGCATCAGCAAGGCCGCGGGCGAGGCGATCCTGGCGGGACTGGCGGGGCAGACCATGACCGTGAGCGGGATCGCCAGCGTCAACGACTCGTCCTATGCGGTCAAGGACGGCACCTCGATGGCAGCGCCGCACGTGGCCGGCGCGGCCGCGGTGGTGTGGAGCGCGCGGCCGAACGCGACCGCGCAGCAGGTGCGCGAGGCCTTGTTCGCCAGCGCCAAGGACATCGACGCCGCCGGCCGCGACGACAACACCGGCTGGGGCCTGGTCCAGGTCAAGGACGCGATCGAGGAGCTCAAGCGCACCGTTCCGGCGAAGTGATCCGCCCCCGGCGCACGCGCCGCGCGGCCGCGGCGCGTGCGCCGTAGGGTCGCGGCGATGCCGCCGGCGCGACACGGCCGGCGCGTAGCGCGAGCGCACCAAGCATGGGCCGCCGCCTGCGAGGGCGGCGGCCCGTTTCGCTTGCGGCGCGGGCGCGGCTCGCTGCCGGCGGCGGTTCTGCCTGCATACTGGGGTCCCTTCAACGGACTGTGCGGGCCTCGATGACCGCAGCCGCAACCCCCGCCCTGGTCTGGTTCCGCGACGACCTGCGCCTGGACGACAACCCGGCCCTGCGCGCGGCGCTGGAGGCCGGGTTCGTCCCGGTGCCGGTCTACATCCACGCGCCGGACGAGCACGGCGCATGGACGCCGGGCGCGGCCTCGGACGCGTGGCGGCACCATTCGCTGGCCGCGCTGGACGCCGACCTGCGCAAGCGCGGCTCGCACCTGCGCCGGTTCTTCGGCCCGAGCCTGGCGACGCTGCAGTCGCTGGCGCTGGCCACCGGCGCGCAGGCGGTGTTCTGGAACCGCCGCTACGAGCCCTACATCGAAAAACGCGACACCCGGATCAAGCAGCAGTTGCGGCGCACCGGCCTGGAGGCGGAGAGCTTCAACGGCTCGCTGCTGTTCGAGCCGTGGACGCTGCGGACCAAGCAGGGCGGCCCGTTCAAGGTGTTCACCCCGTTCTGGCGCGCGGCCCTGGCCGACTGGCGCGAGCATCCGTCGTGGCAGGCGCCGGCCTCGCTGCCGGCCACGCGCGAAGGGCCGGAAGGGGTGCCGCTGGAAGCGTTGCGGCTGCTGCCCAAGCTGGGTTGGGACCGGGCGTTCTGGCAGCACTGGAGCCCGGGCGAAGCCGGCGCGCGCGCGGCGCTGGAGACCTTCGTCGACGGCGCGCTGCGCGGTTACGCCGAACAGCGCGACCGGCCCGACCGCGTCGGCACCTCGCGCTTGTCGCCGCACCTGCACTTCGGCGAGATCGCGCCGTGGCGCGCGGTCGCCGCGTTGCAGGCCGAACGCAACGCCGGCAACGCGCGCGACGTCGACGCGGCGATCCGCGAACTGGGCTGGCGCGAGTTCGCCCACCACCTGCTGCACCATTTCCCCGACACGCCCGAACAGAACTTCAACCCGCGCTTCGCCGACTTCGACTGGGCGCGCGCCGCGCCGCCGAAGCTGGAGCCGTGGCAGCAGGGCCGCACCGGCGTGCCGATCGTCGATGCCGGCATGCGCGAGCTGTGGGCCACCGGCTGGATGCACAACCGCGTGCGCATGATCGTCGCCAGTTACCTCACCAAGCACCTGCGCCTGCACTGGCGGCACGGCGCGCGCTGGTTCTGGGACACCCTGGTCGACGCCGACCTGGCCAACAACACCCTGGGCTGGCAGTGGGTCGCCGGCACCGGCGCCGACGCCGCGCCGTACTTCCGCGTGTTCAATCCGGTGACCCAGTCGGAGAAGTTCGATCCCGACGGCAGCTACATCGCGCGCTGGGTGCCGGAGCTGGCCGGCCTGCCGGTGCCGCTGCGCTTCGCCCCGTGGCAGGACCCGCGCCGCCTGCGCCGCGAGGCGCCGGACTATCCGCCGCAGCCGCTGGTCGATCTGGCGGCCGGGCGCGATGCGGCGCTGGAGGCGTATCGCCGGTTGCGGGAGTGACCGCGGCCGGGCGCGGCGCAGTGGGGCCGTCGCCTGCCGGCGTTTTCCCCTCGTTCGCGATTCCCGACCCGGCGCGTTGACTCCTCCGACGCACGCATGATTCACTCGCCCGAACGCATCGGAGACACGCATGGCGAAGGCAGAAACGGGTGCAGGGCAGCGCCGGCGCGCGCGACGCGAACCGATGTCGCGGGTCGATACGGCCTGGCTGCGGATGGAGCGCCCGACCAATCCGATGATGATCACCGGGGTGCTGATGTTCGCCGAACCGATGTCGGTGGACGCGCTGCGCAAGGTCATCAAGCAACGCTTCCTCGCCTATGGCCGGTTCCGCCAAAAAGCCGTGGACACCGCCGCCGGCGCCTACTGGCAGACCGACGACGACCTCGACCTGGACTGGCACGTGCAGCACACCGCGCTGCCCGGGCGCGGCGGCAAGCGCGCGCTTGAACGCTTCGTCAGCCAGCTCGCGTCCAGCCCGCTCGATTCGAGCCGGCCGTTGTGGCAGTTCCACCTGGTCGAGCGCTACCACGGCGGCTCGGCGCTGGTCGCGCGCCTGCACCACAGCTATGCCGACGGCATCGCCCTGGTCCAGGTGCTGCTGTCGCTGACCGACACCACCGCGCAGCCGGCCAAGGGCAGCGACCTGCCGCACGCCTGGCTCAAGCAGGACGGCGCCGACGTGGCGCGCCGGGTCGGCGCGGTCGAGCGCTACATGAAGCTCGGCAGCAAGGCGGTCGAGAAGAGCATGGAGATGTACCGCGACCCGACCCTGGCGGCAATGCTGGCCAAGGAGGGCGGCGAGATCGCGCGCGAACTGCTGCACGCGCTGTCGCTGTCGGACGACCCGCCGTCGATGCTGCGCGGCAAGCTCGGCGTGTCCAAGCGGGTGGCCTGGGCCGAGCCGCTGGACCTGGAAGAGGTCAAGGCGGTCGGCCGCGCCTGCGACTGCACCGTCAACGACGTGCTGATGGCGACCGCGGCCGGCGCGCTGCGCAGCTACATGATCGAGCGCGGCGACGCGGTCGACGGCCTGACCCTGCGCGCGACCGTGCCGGTCAACCTGCGGCCGCTGGAGCACGCGCGCAAGCTCGGCAACCACTTCGGCTTGGTGTTCCTCGACCTGCCGGTCGGCGAGGCCAACCCGATCCGCCGGGTGGAGCGCGTCGCCGAGTGCATGAATAACCTTAAGAATTCACGCCAAGCCATTGTCGCATTTGGGCTTTTGGCCGCGCTCGGCATGGCGCCGGTGCAGATGCAGGGATTGGCGCTGGAGCTGTTCAGCCGCAAGGCCACCGCGGTGGCGACCAATGTGCCGGGACCGCAGCAGCCCCTGTACATGGCCGGCTGCCGGCTCGAGGAAATGATGTTCTGGGTGCCGCAGACCGGCTCGATCGGGGTCGGCATCTCGATCCTGAGCTACAACGGCCGCGTGCATTTCGGCCTGATCGCCGACGGCAAGCTGATCCCCGACCCGGACGAGGTGATCGGCCGCTTCGGCGCGGAGTTCGACAAGCTGCTGTACCTGGCGCTGATGGGCGACTGGGAGCAGACCCTCGACGCCGACGGCGCCGCGGCGCTGATGGCCTGAGGCCTGCGTGGGAGGGCTTCGGCCCCGATGCTCTTGTCTGAGGCGACCGCAAGGCGTCGGGCCTGAAAGGCCCTCCCGCAAAAGCCACAAACCCCGCGGGCAAGGGCCGCGCGTCTTCCCGGCCCGAGCCTGAACGGGCATCCGCCTCCGTCACTCGTCCCCCACGGCGGCGTGATTAGCTTGTGGGCGCCCAGCCCCAGCAGACGAGGACAGCCCATGAAGACCCAACTCAAACTCGCCATCGCCGCCGCGACCATGACCGCGCTGCTCGCCGGCTGCGCCACCGGCGGCGGCGGGTACTACGGCGGCCAGCAGCAGCCGTACCCGGGCGATCCCAACCAGCAGCCGCAGCAGCAGGGCGGCATGAACCGGACCCAGAAGGGCGCGCTGATCGGCGCGTTGGCCGGCGTCGCCGCGGGCCTGCTCAGCGGCAACGACGCCACCGAGCGCCGCCAGCGCGCGTTGATCGGCGCCGGCGTCGGCGGCCTCGCCGGCGGCGCGATCGGCAACTACCAGGACCGCCAGGAACGCGCGCTGCGCGAGCGCATGCAGGGCACCGGCGTGGACGTGATCCGCCAGGGCGACAACATCACCCTGAACATGCCCAGCAACATCACCTTCGCCTTCAACAGCGCCAACCTCGATCCGAAGTTCGATCCGGTGCTCGACAACGTCGCCAGCACCCTGACCGAGTACAACCAGACCATCGTCGAGGTCGCCGGCCACACCGACAGCGTCGGCACCGACGCGGTCAACCAGCGCCTGTCCGAACAGCGCGCCGCCTCGGTCGGCAATTATCTGATGTCCAAGGGCCTGGTGCGCGACCGCTTCATCCTCACCGGCGCCGGCAAGACCCGGCCGATCGCCAGCAACGACACCGAGGCCGGCCGCGCCCAGAACCGCCGCGTCGAGATCACCCTGGTGCCGGTGCGCTCCTGAACGAGCATCCCTGACCCCCGCGCCGCGACGCTCGCGGCGCCTGCATTCGCGATCGGGCCGCCCAGTGCGGCCCGATCTTTTTGCGCCTGAATTTCGCCTGCATTTCGCCTGCATCGCCCCGCGCGGGCGGCGCCTGCCGATGCGGCGGCCGAAGCGGATCCCGCGCCGCCAGGCCCGGCCGCCGCGGCGCGACGAACGTGCGCCATGTCCGTCCCGCGCACGTTTTGTCCGCCTAAGCATGCTCACGGCGAAAGGCTGTTCAGGAGGAACGCCACCGTGAACGAGCTGCCCGATCATCCGCGCGAGCCCTTGCGCATCGCCTTGTCCGACGACCATCCGGTGGTGCGCGCCGGCGTGCGCGCCTTGCTCGATGCTGGAAGCGGCGGCGCCTGGACGGTGGTGGCCGAAGCCGCCGGCGCCGACGAACTGCTGGGCCTGCTGGCGGTCACGCCGCTGGACCTGCTGATCACCGATTTTTCCATGCCCGGCAGCCGCGCCGGCGACGGCCTGACCCTGCTCGGGCTGATCCGCCGCCGTCATCCGCAACTGCCGGTGATCGTGCTGACCATGATCGGCAACGCGCCGATGCTGCGTTCGATCGCCGACACCGGCGTCGCCGGCCTGCTCGACAAGGCCGCGGCCGCGGCCGAACTGACCCAGGCGGTGTCCGCGGTGACCCACGGGCAGCGCTACTACAGCCACGCCTTGTCGGCCCTGCTGGACCCGGCGGCCGCGCTCGCGCGCGCCGGGCTCGCGCTGTCGCCGCGCGAGGCCGAGGTGATGCGGTTGTTCGTCGCCGGCCACAGCGTGTCGCAGATCGCCGCGCAATTGCACCGCAGCAAGCAGACCATCAGCCGGCAGAAGACCGATGCGATGGCCAAGCTGGGGCTGCGCAACGATCGCGAGATCTACGAATACGCTCGCAGCGAAGGCCTGCTGTCCTGAACCCGGCCGGCGCCCGAGCGGCAGGCGTCGATGCGGGCCCACGCGCGCGGCTGCGCCGGCTGGCCGCGTGGGCGCTGGCGGCGCTCGCGCTGGCGGGTTCGGCGCAGGCGCGCGCCTGCAGTTCCGAGCCGGGGCAGGTCACGGCGCCGAGCGCGCTTGAGGCCGGCCGAGCGAGGTTCGACGGCGCCGGCACAAACATCGACGAGCGCGCTGCCGAAGCGCGTGCCGCAACCAAGCGAATCGGCGAAAAAGTCGCCGCAGCGCGCGCCGCGCCAGGCGCGGCTCGGTCGCCCGCGCAGGACGCCGCCGGCCCGGCCGCGGGTCCGCTGGCCGCCGCCGGCCCCGGCATCTCGGCAGGGCAGAGCGAGCGCCGGCCCGACGGCGCGCCGCAGGCCGAGCGCCAGCGCATCCGCGACCGCGGCACCGCCACCCGCTACCGTTACGGCGTGCCTTGGAACCGGGTGCTGGTGATCGTGTCGGTGGCGCTGCTGACGATCAACCTGATCGCCGTGCTCCACCTGCGCCTGCGCCGCGAATCGCGCCGGCGCGAAGCGGCCGACCGCAAGCTGCGCGAGGTCGCGCGCAACCTGCCGGGCGTGGTGTTCAAGGCGCAGCGCGCCGCCAACGGGCAGATCCGTTTCCCTTACCTGACCGGGCGCCCGGAGTTGCTGTTCGGCATCGGCGCCGAGCGCGCGGCGGTGGATTCGCGTTCGCTGTTCGCGCGCGTGCACCGCGACGACCTGCCGCGGCTGCGCCAGGCGATCCGCGCCGCGACCCGGGCCATGAGCGGACTGCATGCCGACTTCCGCGTGCACGGCGACGACGGCCAATGGCGCTGGGTGCGGGTCAGCGCGCTGCCGCGGCCGCTGCAGCCCGGCGAGGACAGCGGCCAGGCCGGCTACACCGGATACTTCGTCGAGGTCACCGACGTGCACGTGCAGGCCCTGGCGCTGGCCCGGGCCAAGGAGCAGGCCGAGGCCGCGACCCGCGCCAAGTCGCATTTCCTGGCGACGATGAGCCACGAGATCCGCACGCCGATGGCCGGACTGGTCGGCATGCTGGAACTGCTGCAGCGCTCGCCGCTGGACGCCGACCAGCAGGCGCTGCTGGGCTACATGCACGAATCGGCGCAGAGCCTGCAGGCCTTGGTCGGCGACATCCTCGACGTGTCCAGGATCGAAGCCGGGCAGCTGCGCATCGAATGGGCGCCGCTGCAGCCGCGCGGGCTCGCCGACGCGGTCGCGATGCACGCCGCCGCGGACTGCCGCAACCGCGGCCTGCGCCTGGACCTGCGGGTCGACGCGGCGGTGCCCGACAGCGTGCTCGGCGATGCCGCGCGGCTGCGCCAGGTGCTGCTGAACCTGCTCGGCAATGCGGTCAAGTTCACCGAGAGCGGCGGGGTGTGGCTGGAGATGCGGGTGCGCGCGGCCAAGCTGACGATCGAGGTCGGCGACACCGGCATCGGCATGAGCCCGGCGCAACTGCGGCGCGCGTTCGAGCCGTTCCGGCAGGGCGAGGACAGCACCTCGCGCCGTTACGGCGGGACCGGCCTGGGGCTGTCGATCTGCCGGCAACTGGTCGAGTTGATGGGCGGGCGCATCCGCCTGGACAGCCGGGTCGGGCAGGGCACGCGGGCGACGGTGGAACTGCCGCTGCGCGTGGCGGTGGCCGCCGCGACCGAGCCGGCGGCCGCGCCGGCGCCGCTGCGGGTGGCGGTGCGGCTGGCCGATCCGCGCCGCGCCGACGCCTTGCGCCAATGGCTGGCGGCGCTGCGCCAGCGCCCGGCGATGGCGGGCGAACGCGCCGACCTGAGTTTCGAGGACGGCGAGCGCCCCGGCCAGCTGCGGATGCGCCGCGAGGATCGCGACGGCGGCTCGCAGAGTTATGCGGTGCACGCCGATCCCTTGTTGTTCCTGCATGTGCGGCGCGCCTGCGAATGGGCGCGCGACCCGGCCAGCCTCGCGCCGGCCGCGGCCGCCGCGCGCGCGGCGCGCGCAGCGGTTCCCGAGCCGGGAACGGTGCGGATCCTGGTGGCCGAGGACAGCCCGATCAACCGCGAGCTGATCCGGCGCCAGCTGCTCGAACTCGGCCACGCCAGCCGGGTCTGCGCGAGCGGCCGCGAGGCGCTGGCGGCGCTGCGCGAGGGCCGCTTCGACCTGCTGTTGAGCGATTGCCAGATGCCCGAGCCGGACGGCTACCAACTGGCCCGCGCGATCCGCGCCGAGGAAGCGCGCAGCGGCGGCGCGCGCCTGCCGATCGTGGCGGTCACCGCCAGCGCCTTGCCCGAGCAACTGGAACGCTGCCGCGCGGCCGGCATGGACGATTGCCTGGTCAAGCCGGTGCGGCTGGGCGAGCTGGAGCGGGCGCTGCGGCGCTGGTTGCCGGCGGCGGCGCCGGCGCCGGTGCCGGCCGAACCCGACCGCTCGGGCCTGCGCGCGGTGCTGCCGTTGTTGCTGCGCGAGTTGCCGCGCGAGCGCGAGGGCATCGCCGAGGCGTTGCAGGCCGAAGACGCGGTCGCGCTGGCGGCGGCGCTGCATCGCTGCGCCGGCGCCATCGCCTTGTACGACAGCCATGCGGCGGCGCGCGCGCAGGCGCTGGAACTGCAACTGGCGCAGCGGCCGTTGCCGGAATCGGCCGCTGCGGTGGCGACCTTGCTGGAAGAACTGGCCGGGCTGCAGCGACGCTGGGAGTCGCTGGCCGTGCAGGCCTAGCGGCGGCGGTTCAGTGGCGTGCGCCGCCGGCGTCGGCGACGACGTTGAGCGCGGGCGGCGGGTCGATCGCCAGCTCTTTCTCCAGCTCTTCGCGGAACTGCTCGGAGCTCAGACCGCGCTCGGCCAGTTCCTGGTCGGCGGCGCGGCGCAGCGCGCTGGAGCAGCCCAGGTTGACCTGGCGGCCTTCGCGCCGGTGCAGCGACGCGGCGCGTTCGAGCAGGGCCAGCACCCGCGCCGCGCTGTCGGAGCCGCCGACGATGCGGCCGCCCAGGCCGAGAGTCCATTCGCCGTCGCGACGGACGATGCCGCCGAGCAGCTGGCCCTGGGCGTCGCGCAGTTCGGCGTGCGGCTCGATGCTGGCGCCCACCGCCGCGACCGGGCGGGCGCGGGCGAGTTTGCGCTTCTTGGCGTCGCGACGGGCCTTGGAGTTGATCGACATGGCTGGCTCCTCGGCCGCGATGATGGCTTCAGCGACATCATAGCCGCGCGCTTGCAGCGGCCCAAGCCGAGCGCGGCGGCGGGGGAGTGCGACGCAGTGCGCGGTTCAGCGAGTGCGCGGCAGCCGGGGAAAAGCATCGGGCCTGAAGGCCCTGCCACGACGGCGGCAAGCGGCGAGGCCGCAGGGCGTCTACCGGAGCGAGCGGCGACGGGTTCGCTGGTCTGCAAGCATCGAGAAACGGCGGGTTCGAATGTCTTCGCGCCAGCGCAGAAGGATCGGGACTCGGGCCCGCTGGAAGCGCAACCGCGGCGTTGCCGGGGATCGGTCGTGGCGCGTGGAAGGGCCTTCGGGGCGGCGCTTGGGTTCGGCTTTGCCGCAATCCCGCCAGGCCGGCTCCGCCGCGAAGCGGAGCCGGCCGTCGTCGGGTCAGTGCTGGTGCGGTTGGCCGTCGGCGTGCCGGTGCGCGCGCTCGGCGGGCGGCGCGGTGGGCGCATCGGGCCGGGCGCGGTCCGGCTCGGGCGCATGCGCATCGTCGTGCGCATGCGCCGGTCCGTCGCCGGAGCCGCCATCGCCGGCGTCGTGGCCATGGCCTTCGCCCGCGGCAGGCCCGTCGTGCGCATGCCCGCCCAGGGCGCCATGCCCGGACGCGTCCTCGCCGCCGCCGTGCGAATGTCCGTCGCTGCGCGCGACCAGTTCGCGATAGCCCTGCGCGTCCAGCGTGGGCAGCCGGCCGAGGAAGCCGACCAGGTCCCACAGGTGGGCGTCGTCCATGCTGCCGCCCCAGGCCGGCATGCCCGAGGCCTTGATGCCGTGCTTGATCGTCCAGAACGCGGACGCGGCATCGACTTCGCGCTGCGACAGGTTCGGCGGCGCCGGATACAGGCCGCGCGACAACTCGCTGGGGCCGGCGCCCGGGGTCAGATGGCAGCCCGCGCACATCGCCGCGTAGTTGCCGGCGCCGCGACGCACGCGTTCGGCGTCGTCGAGATCGGCCGGCACCGCCAGCGCGCCCGCGCGCGCCGCCACCGAACGCTCGCGCGCGTACTCGAGCACGGCGTACACCGACCGCGTGTGCGGCGCGTCGGCGCCGACGTCATAGACGCCGGACCACAGCGTCGCGGCGCCGAGCGCGCCCGCGCCCAAGAGCGCGCCGCCAGCCACAGGCCGGTTCTAAGCAATGCGTTCATCGCTGCGCTCCTTCAGAACCACAGCCGCACGCCGGCGACCAGGCGGGTGTCTTCGATCCGCTCGCCGTGCGCGCGCCGGTAGTCGGCGGTGTCGCCGAACGCGCGCTCCCAGCTCACCCCGATGTACGGCGCGAACTTGCGGCTGAACTCGTAGCGCAGGCGCAGGCCGGCCTCGGCGGTGCTCAGGCCGGCGCCGGTTTCGCGGCGCGGATCGTCCTTGCCGTAGAACTCGACTTCGACCAGCGGCTGCAGGATCAGGCGATTGGTCAGCAGCAGTTCGTACTCGGCTTCCAGGTTGAGCGCGCTTTGCCCGCGTTCGCCCAGGTAGGCGGTGGCGGAGACCTCGAACTTGTACGGCGACAGCCCCTGCAGGCCGAACGCGGCCCAGGTCTGCGAGCGCTCGGGACGGAAGTCGTGGCGCACGCCGGCGACCACGTCCCACCACGGCGAGATCGCGCGGCCGTACAGCGCCTCCAGGTTGGCCGATTCGGTGCGGCCGTCCTCGCGCTCGCCTTCGCTGCGCAGCCACAGGCGGTCGGTGTCGTTGCCGAACCAGGCCTGGCCTTCCCAGGCCTGGGCGCTGCCGTGGTCGGCGTCGACCGCTTCCAGGCGGTTGAACACCACCATGCGGCCGAACTCGGGCGCGTGCTGCATGTGCAGGCCGATCGGCGGGAACGCGGCGGTGCGGTCGGCGTCGGTGAGCGGCGGGATCGGTTCGCGCGGCGGCTGCGCCGCGTCGGCACGCGGCGCGGCGCCGTGGCCCATCTGCGAGTGGTCCATCCCGGAGTGGTCCATCTGCGAATGGTCCATCGCCGCTTTCGACGCAGGCGCGGCAGCCGGCGCGGAGTGGCCGGAATGATCCATCGTGGAATGGTCCGTCTGCGCGTCGTCCGCGGAGGTCGCCTTCGCCGCGGCCTGCTTCGCCGGCGTCTTCTTGGCGGGCCCGCCGGCCGGCGAATGCTGCATTCGCGAATGGTCCATCGTCGCCGCGGGCGCGGCGTCGGCCGCGTGCGCGGCGTGCGCGGCGTGCGCGGCGTGCGCGGCGTGCGCGGCGTGATCGTGCTGCTGCGCGCCGGCGACGCCGGCGAACGACAGCGCCAGGGCCAGCGCGGAGCGGGGCAGGAGGGGTGTGGTCTTCATTCTTCGACCCTCACTTCGCGCATCATCCCCGCTTCCATGTGGTAGAGCAGGTGGCAGTGGAAGGCCCAGCGGCCGAGCGCGTCGGCGCGCACGCGGTAGCTGCGGCGCGTCCCCGGCGGCATGTCGACGGTGTGCTTGCGCACCTGGAACTCCTGCTTCTCGTTCTCCACGTCGCTCCACAGGCCGTGCAGGTGGATCGGGTGGGTCATCATCGTGTCGTTGACCAGGACGATGCGCAGGCGCTCGCCGTAGGTCAGCCGGATCGGCTCGGCGCCCATGAATTTCTGTCCGTCGAAGGACCAGGCGAACTTCTCCATGTGGCCGGTGAGGTGCAGCTCGATCTCGCGGCCGGGCTCGCGGCCGTCGGGGTCGGGGAACACGCTGTGCAGGTCGGCGTAGGTCAGCACCTTGCGGCCGTTGCCGCGCAGGCCGATACCGGGATCGTCGAGCTTGGGCGAGACGCTCATCGCGCGCATGTCGATCAGGCGCTCGTCGCCGCCGGGCTTCGCGCCGGCGCCGTGGTCCATGCCGGCCATGCCGTTGCCGCCGCCCATGTTCGCGCCGCAGCCGCCTTCCATGCCCTTGGCCTTGCCGCCGCCCATGTTGCCGCCGCAACCGCCTTCCATGCCCTTCATCGACGACATGTCGTGGCCGCCGTGCCCGCCCATGCCGCCGTGGCCCATGTCCTCCATGGTCAGCAGCGGGCGCGGGTCGGTGCGCGGCACTTCCGCTTCCAGACCCGGGCGCAGCGCCAGGGTGCCGCGCACGTAGCCGGTGCGGGCGTTGTCCTGGCAGAAGATCGTGTAGGCGTCCTGGCCCGAGGGTTCGACGATGACGTCGTAGGTCTCGGCCACGGCGATGCGGAACTCGTCGACGCTGACCGGATGCACCGGCATGCCGTCGGCGGCGACCACGGTCATCTTCAGGCCGGGGATGCGCACGTCGAAGTAGGTCATCGCCGAGCCGTTGACGAAGCGCAGCAGCACTTTCTCGCCGGGCTTGAACAGGCCGGTCCAGTTGCCCGCGGGGGCGACGCCGTTCAGCAGATAGGTATAGGTGTGGCCGTTGACGTCCGACAGGTCGGTCGGGGTCATGCGCATGCGCCCCCATTCGCCGCGGTCGCGCAGGGTCGCGGCCAGGCCCTTGTCGCGCACGTCGCGCAGCGCGTCGCCGACGGTGCGCTTGTAGTAGTTGTCGTAACTCGACATCTGCTTGAGCCGGCGGAACAGCGCGGCCGGTTCCAGGTCGGTCCAGTCCGAGAGCAGCAGCACGTGCTCGCGGTCGTAGTGGTAGGGATGCGGCTCGCGCGGGTCGATCACGATCGCGCCGTACAGGCCGGCCTGTTCCTGGAACAGCGAGTGGCTGTGATACCAGTAAGTGCCGGATTGGCCGACCCGGAAGCGATAGACGTAGCTCTCGCCCGGGCGGATGCCGTCGAAGCTCAGGCCGGGCACGCCGTCCATGTTGGCCGGCAGGATCAGCCCGTGCCAGTGAATCGAGGTCATGCCCTCGCGCAGGCGGTTGGCCACGCGCAGGGTGACGGTGTCGCCTTCGCGCCAGCGCAGGATCGGTGCCGGCAGGCTGCCGTTGACGGTCACCGCCGGGCGTACGCGGCCGGTGAAATTGACCTGGGTGGCGCCGATGTCGAGATCGAATTCGGTGCCGCTGAGAACGCGTGGGGTGTGCGCCATCGGCGCGGCGAACGCGCCGCGCCACAGGCCGCTGCCGGCGATGGCGCCGCCGGCGGCGAGGCCGGCGACGAAGCGGCGGCGGCTGCGGTCCAGCGGCGCGCCGTAGGGGGGAATATGTGAATTCATTTGACCTTCCGTGCCGTTGCCGGCGAGGGGGAAGCGCCGCGATCGTTCTGGCGGCAAGCGATGCGCGGGCGGGCGGTGGGCCGCGCCGCGCGCGTGCGGACGGACGACGGCGCGCGGCGTTCGCCGCGGGCGCGTACGGCCGTGGGCCGGCGCAGGGCCGGCGGTCGCGAATCAGGCGATGGGTGGGCGGATCGGCAGGCTCAGCACGCCGCTGGGCGGCGCGTGCGCGTTCGGCAGCGCCGGCGCGATCTCGTCCAGGCGCGGCGGCAGCGGCACGATCGCATGGGCGATGCTGGCCGCCTGCAGGCAATCGCACTGGCAGGCGAACTTGCCGCAGCAGTCGCCGTCGTGCGCGGCGGCCGGATCGCCGGGAGGCGGCGCGGAATCGGGGGCGCCGCCGTGGTGGCCCTTCGCCGTGGCGTCGTGCGCCATCGCCGGCATGTCCATGCCGTCGTGGCAGTCGGCCATCGCCTCGTCCGCCGCGGGCGCGGGCGCCGTCGCCATGCGCGGGCCCATCGCGTGGCCGCCGCTGGCGATCATCGCCGCCGACGCGTAGCCGTTGAGGCTCAACGCGACGATCAGCGACAGGCGCAGCAGCAGCGAAAGAAAGGACATGCGCGAGGGCAGGGCAGTGGATGCGATGGGAGCGGCGAACGACGGCGAGAACCGGGCTCGCGTACGAACGAAACGCATTGTGCACGCAATCGCAGGCGATGGTGGAACCTTCCCGGGTGGGAAGGTTGCGCGCCGCGTTCAGTTCGACATGCTGCCGAGCGGCCGCGATGCCGTGATTTTGCCTGCCGCAGGCGCGGCCCGGGTCGCGCGCGGCCGGCCGCGGGCGCGCGCTTGTTCGCGGATTTGCCGCTGCGGTAGCATGGCCGGCGGAGATGGCATTCCTCCGGTCCTGTCGCGACAGGCGAACCGCCGCCAAGGCTGATGATGCCTGCCCACCCCCGGAGCGCGGGTGCGCAGGCGTGTCGCCGTCCAGTCGATGCCCGCCGCGCGCGCTCCTTGCAAACCGTGAGGAGTCCGAGCGCGTGGATGGCATGTCGGCTGTGAGCATCTTCATCGGCGCGGGCCTGGGCGCGTTGCTGCGCTGGTGGCTCGGCCTGGCCCTGAACCCGTTGTTCCCGACCCTCCCGATGGGCACCCTGGCCGCCAACGTCCTGGGCGGGCTGCTGATGGGCCTGTCGATGGCGGTGTTCGCCCAGTACGAAACCCTGCCGCTGGCGTTGCGGCTGGCGCTGACCACCGGTTTCCTCGGCGGCCTGACCACGTTCTCGACGTTTTCGGCCGAGACCTCCAGCCTGCTGCTGCGCGGCGAATACGGCTGGGCCGGGGCGATCGTGGCCGCGCACGTCGGCGCGTCGCTGCTGGCCACGCTGGCCGGGGCGGTGGCGATGCGTGGGGCGTTGCGCTGGCTGGCGGCATGAACGGCATGCGGCTGCGGCGGTGCGCGCAGCACAAGCGCAGGCACGGCGAATCGCGGGCCTGACGACAGCCGCCGCGGTTGGCGCCGTCGGGCCGGTGCGGGTCGATCGCGGCCAGCGCGACGGTTTGCGGTGGCATGCCGGGCTGGCTGCATCGCGCACAGCGGCGTGATGCGAGTCGCAAAGCGGATTTGTCCGGCTGTGATGCCTATCGCATCGCGACGGCTTGAACCCGCGGCCGGGTTCGGCGTAGCTGCGCGCGTGGCCGTGCGCGCGGTTTCGTTCATCTCGCGCGTGGCGCGCAAGCGCTTGCCCGGACTCGCGCAAGTGGCATAATTCCTCCTCACACGGACGACGTACTCACGGCTCGTCCATTTCCGGCCAGCCGGCGTTCGCGCCCGCAAGCTCTCGACCCCAGAGCCTGCAGGTGCCCCTTGAACGCATTCCCACGCGCGGCTTGCGCGACGCTTGGTTTCCGCTTTTCGCCTTCCGTCTTCCGCGATCCTCGCGGCGAGCGCGTCGTTGCGCGTGCCGGAGCGCGGCGATGAACGACGAATCCCAATCGGCGCTGCTGGCGCCTGTTCCCGCGAGCGAAACCGGCGCGGGCGAGTCGGGCCTGGTTGGATTCGAGGCATGCGCGCCCGGCCACGAAGCGGCCGAAGAAGTCGCCGCGCCGGCCTTGCTGTCGAGCTATCGCGCGCACGATTCGCTGTTCTCCTCCAGCCACACCCAACTGCATGCGCGCGGCGTGCTTGAGCCGCTGACGCGCGCCAGCGACGACGACCTCGCCGGCGCCAGCGAGCGCCTGCTGGCGCGGGTCGCCGCCGACGCCGGGCGCTTGCCGTTGCTGGGCGCGGTGCCGTTCGAAGGCGGCCAACCCGCGCGGTTGTGGGTGCCGGCCCAGGCCGCGTTCGCGGCCGGGCGCGCGCGCCATCGCGGCGCCGTGCGCGGCGAGGCGCGCGACGCGTTGGCGATCGCGCCGAACGTCGAGCCGGTGCCGGCGCCGGCGCAGTTCAAGCGCAACGTCGAGCGCTCGCTGCAACGCATCCACGACGGCGGCCTGCGCAAGGTGGTGATGTCGCGCAGCCTGCGCATCGATGCGCGGGTCGAGGTGACGCAATTGCTCGCGCAGTTGCTGGCGCGCGCGCCGTCGGCGTACACCTTCGCCATGGACCTGGCCGGCGCCGGCGGCCCCGCCGCCTGCCTGATCGGCTCCAGCCCGGAATTGCTGCTGTCCAAGCGCGGCGCGCGGATCGTGTCCAATCCGCTGGCCGGCTCGATCCCGCGCAGCGCCGATCCGCACGAGGACCGGCGCCGCGCCGAGGGCCTGCTGCAGTCGGCCAAGGACCTGCACGAACATGCGCTGGTGATCGAGGACGTGGCCGCGGCGCTGCGCCCGTTCTGCCGCGAACTGCAGGTGCCGGCGACACCTTCGCTGCTGGCCACGCCGACCATGTGGCACCTGTCCACGCGCGTGGACGGCGTGCTGCGCGATCCGGCGACCAGTTCGCTGCGGCTGGCGCTGGCGCTGCATCCCACGCCGGCGGTGTGCGGCTATCCGACCGAACCGGCGCGGCGCACGATCCGCGAACTGGAAGGCTACGACCGCGGCTTGTTCACCGGCCTGGTCGGCTGGTGCGACAGCGACGGCGACGGCGAATGGGCGGTGACGATCCGCTGCGCCCTGGTCGAGGAAGACCGCGCGACGGTGTTCGCCGGCGCCGGCATCGTCGCCGGCTCGCAACCGGAGGCCGAACTGGCCGAGACCACGGCCAAGCTGCGCACCATGCTCGGCGCGATGGGGCTGGCGCACGTGGCCGAAGCGCAGGGCAGGGCATGAGCGCGGCGCCGCCGCTGGACGGCTGCGTGGCCTGGCCGCAGGAATTCGCCGCGCGTTATCGCGAACGCGGCTACTGGATCGGCGAGAACCTGTACGCCGCCCTGGCCCGCGGCGCGCGGGCCTATCCCGAGCGCACCGCCGTGGTTTGCGGCGAGCGGCGCTGGAGCTACGCGCAACTGGACCGCGACGCGCGGCGTTTCGCCGCGGGCCTGCGCCGCATCGGCATCGCACCGCGCGACCGGGTGCTGCTGCAGCTGCCGAACATCGGCGAGTACTACGTCGCCTGCCACGCGCTGTTCCTGCTCGGCGCGCTGCCGGTGTTCGCGCTGCCGGCGCATCGCCGCGCCGAGATCGGCTACTTCGTCGGCCACGCCGAGGTGCGCGCCTGCGTCATCGCCGACCGCGACGGCGGCTTCGATTACCGCGCGATGATCCGCGAGGTGCGCGCCGCGCATCCCGGCCTGGGCGAGGTAGTGGTGGTCGGCGAGGCCGAGGAGTTCCACGCTTTCGACGCGCTGCTCGACAAACCGCTGCAGGGCGACGGCCCGGACGCGGCCGAATTCGCCTTCCTGCAACTGTCCGGCGGCAGCACCGGCGTGCCCAAGCTGATCCCGCGCACCCACGACGACTATCTCTACAGCGTGCGCGAGAGCGCGCGCATCTGCGGCCTGGACGGAGCTAGCGTTTATCTGTGCGCGCTGCCGGCCGCGCACAACTTTCCGATGAGTTCGCCCGGCGCGCTCGGCGTGTTCCATGCCGGCGGCTGCGTGGTGCTGGCGCGGCAGGGCGACGCCGAATCGTGCTTCGCCCTGATCCAGCGCGAACGCGTCACCGTGACCGCGCTGGTGCCGGCGCTGGCGCTGGCGTGGCTGGAATCGCGCGCGCGGGCGCGCTACGACCTGGGCAGCCTGCGCTGCGTCCAGATCGGCGGCGCGCACCTGGCCGGCGAGGTCGCCCGGCGCGTGCCGGTGGCGTTCGGCTGCCGTCTGCAGCAGGTGTTCGGCATGGCCGAAGGGCTGGTCAACTACACCCGCGACGAAGACGGCGAGGATCTGGTGCTGGGCACGCAGGGCCGGCCGATCAGCGACGACGACGAGATCCGCATCGTCGACGACGACGACATCGACGTCGCGCCCGGCGAGATCGGCCACCTGCTGACCCGCGGGCCGTACACGATCCGCGGCTACTATCGCGCCGATGCGCACAACGCGCGCGCGTTCACCGCCGAGGGCTTCTATCGCACCGGCGACCGCGTGCGCCGTCTCGCCAGCGGTCACCTGATCGTCGAAGGCCGGGCCAAGGACCAAGTCAACCGCGGCGGCGAGAAGATCGCGGCCGAAGAGATCGAGGGCTATCTGCTGGCGCACCCGGCGGTGTTCGACGCCGCGCTGGTGGCGATGCCCGACCGCTTCCTCGGCGAGAAGTCCTGCGCGTTCGTGGTGCTGCGCGGGCCGGATCGCGCCACGCCGCGCGAGTTGGCGCAGAGCCTGCGCGAGCGCGGCATCGCCGCCTACAAGATCCCCGACCGCGTCGAGTTCCTCGCCGAGTTGCCGCGCACCGCGGTCGGCAAGATCGACAAGAAGGCCCTGCGCGCGCGCTTCGCGCCGCCGGCCGCCGTTTCCGTCCACGAATCCGTTACCGCCGAGGTCTCGCCATGACCATTCCCAAGATCGCCGCCTATCCCATGCCCGGTCCGCAGCAGTGGCCGTCCAACCGGGTGGAGTGGCGCCCGGAGCCCGCGCGCGCGGTGCTGCTGATCCACGACCTGCAGGAGTATTTCCTGGCGTTCTACGACCAGGCCCAGGCGCCGGTGCCGCAGTTGCTGGAGAACGTGCGTGCGCTGCGCGACGCCTGCGACGACGCCGGCGTGCCGGTAGTCTATACCGCCCAGCCGCCGGTGCAGAGCGCGCAGCAGCGCGGCCTGCTGCAGCCATGGTGGGGGCCGGGCATCACCGCCCAGCCGCAGCTGGCGCCGGTCGCCGCGCCGGTCGCGCCGCGCGCGCACGACACCGTGCTGACTAAATGGCGCTACAGCGCCTTCGTTTCCAGCGACCTGCGCGAGCGCATGCGCGAGCAGGGCCGCGACCAGCTCATCGTTTGCGGCATCTACGCCCATATCGGCTGCATGATGACCGTGGCCGATGCCTTCATGCACGACATCCAGCCGTTCCTGGTCGCCGACGCGCTCGCGGATTTCTCCGCCGAAGAACACCAACTGGCGCTGGATTACGTTTCGCGCCGCTGCGGCGTGGTGCTCGGCCGCGCCGACTGCGCGCAGGCGCTGGCCGACGGCGCCGGCCTGCCGGCGAGCCTGGCCGCGCTGCGCACCGAACTGGCGCTGATCATGGAGCGCCCGCTCGCCGAGATCGGCGCCGACGACAATCCCTTCGAAGCCGGGCTGGATTCGATCCGGATGATGACGCTGCTGGAGCGCTGGTCGGCGCGCGGAGAACGCATCGGCCTGGTCGAACTGGCCGAGCGCGGCAGCGTGGCGCAGTGGTGGGAATTGATCCAGCAACGGCGGGCCGCCTGATGTCCGGCGGGCTGGCGGCCGACGCCACGATTTCGCTGCCGCTCACCGGCCCGCAGCTGGGCATGTGGTCGGCGCAACAACTGGACCCCGACAGTCCGGCGCTGTGGACCGCCGAGGCGGTGGAACTGGAAGGCCCGCTCGACGAGGCGGCGCTGGAGGCGGCGATCCGCGAAACCCTGCAGGCCTGCGATGCGTTGCACATGCGCTATGAAGGCGAGGGCGCCGAGGTGGTGCAGCGCCTGCGCGAATCGCGCAGCGTGGTGATCGGCCGCGAAGACTATGCCGGCTGCGACGCGCCCTGGGACAGCGCCTGGCGCTGGATGCGCGAGGACCTGCTGCGCCCGGCTGACCTGGCCCGGCGCCCGTTGTTCGCGACCGCGCTGATCCGCCTGGGCGCGCAGCGTCACCTGTGGTATCTGCGCGCGCATCACATCGCGCTCGACGGTTTCGCCTACTTGCTGTTGATCCACCGCGTCGCCGAACTGTATTCGGCCCGGACCGGCGGCCGCGCGGCGCCGGCGGCGCGCGACTGGTCGCTGGCGCCGGTGGTGGCCGAAGAGGCGCGCTATCGCGCCTTGCCCGAGTTCGCGCACAGCCGCGGGTTCTGGCTGCAGCGTTGCGGCGATCTCGCCGAGCCGGTCACGCTCGGGCCCAAGTGCGCGCCCGGCGACAGCGCGCGCTCTTCGCGCCTGCAACTGCCGGCGGGCGAACACCAGCGTTGGCAACAGGCGGCGCGCGCGCTCGGCGTGGACTGGTCGGCGTGGCTGATCGCCGCGGTGTTCGCCTGGATGCGCGCGCGCAGCGGCAGCGACACGGTGTCGCTGGGGCTGTTGGTGATGAACCGGCTCGGCACGGCGGCGCTGGGCGTGCCGTGCATGGGCATGAACGTGGTGCCGCTGCGCCTGCGCCTGCAAGCACAGTGGAGCTTCGCCGAACTGGCGCGCGCGGTCGCCGCGGAATTGCGCGAACTGCGCCCGCACCAGCGCTACAACTACGAATGGCTGCGCCAGGACCTCGGCCTGGGCGACAGCCACGCACAGTTGTACGGGCCGGTGCTCAACCTGATGCCGTTCGATCGCGGCTTCGTGTTCGACGGCCTGCGCAGCCGCGCGCATCCGGTCTCGGTAGGCTCGGTCGAGGACCTGGACCTGACCGTGTCGCCGCTGGCCGATGGCGTTCGCTTCGACATCGAGGCCAATCCGCAGGCCTACGACGCGGCGACGCTGGACGCGCACCATCGCGCCCTGGTCGCGCTGATGCGCGCGGCCCTGGCCGATCCCGGCTTGCGCCTGGACGAGCTGCACGGCGCGCTCGCGCGCGAGGCCGCATGAGCGCGCGTCCGCGCGCGCGGCTGCTGCGGGTGCTGCGCATCGCCCAACGCACCGCGCAGATGCGCCGGATCACCGTCGGCGGGCCCGAACTCGACGGCTTCCCCGTCGGCAGCGAAGGCGCGCACATCAAGCTGTTGCTGCCGGCCGCGGCCGGGCAGGCGCCGGCGCTGCCGACGTTCGGCGAGCACGGGCCGGTGTGGCCGCCCGGCGCGGTACGGCCGGCGGTGCGCACCTACACGGTCGCGAGGATCGATCCGGCCGCGGGCGAACTCGACATCGACATCGTGCTGCACGGCGACGACGGCCCCGCCTCGCGCTGGGCCGCCGCGGCGCGGCCGGGCGACGCGCTCGGCGTGGCCGGCCCCGGCGGGCCGGCGCTGTTCCGCGCCGAGGCCGCGCGGCATGTGCTGGTCGGCGATCCCAGCAGCTACGCGCTGATCTGCGCGGTGATCGCGCACTTGCCGGCGCAGGCGCGCATCGATGCCTTGCTGGAAGCGCCCGATGCCGGCGAGATCCAGCCCTTGCCCACCCACCCGCGCTTGCAGGCGCGCTGGTTCTCGCGCGACGGCGCACCGGCCGGCGCGAGCCGGCGGCTGCTGGAAGCGGTGCGCGAACTGCCGTGGCACGACGGCGAGACGGTGTCGGCGACCCTGGCCGGCGAGAGCGCGCAAGTGGTGGCGATCCGCGATTTTCTCGCCCGCGAGCGCGGGGTGGCGCGCGCGATGATGTACGCGGTGCCGTATTGGAAGCACCGTTGGGACGAGGAGCGCTATCACGACGAGCGCCATCGGATCATGGACGAATTCGAAGCGCAGGCCGACGCGTTACAGGATGCGCCGGCATGAACGTATCGCAGAGCGGGGCAGGGGAGTTCGCCGGGCGGGTGGCGGTGGTGGTCGGCGCGGCGCAGGGGATCGGCGCGGCGACGGCGGCGCGGCTGGCGGGGGAGGGCGCGCGCCTGGCGTTGCTGGATCGCGACCAGGCGCGGTTGCAGGCGACGGCGCAGGCGCTGCGCGGGCAGGCGGCGCAGGTGCTGGCGCAGGCCTGCGATGTCGCCGATGTCGCTGCGGTCGAGGCGGCGGTGGCGCGGATCGAGGACGAACTGGGGCCGATCGCGCACCTGGCGCATGTCGCCGGCATCCTGCGCGTCGGCGCGGCGGTCGAACTGGATCCCGACGACTGGGACGCATGCATGGCGGTCAACGCACGCGGCGTGTTCGTCACCACCCGCGCCGTCGCCGTGCGCATGCGCGAGCGCCGCGGCGGCAGCATCGTCGCGGTCGGCTCGAACGCGGCCGCCGCGCCGCGCACCGGCATGTCGGCCTACGCCGCCTCGAAAGCGGCCGCGACTCAGTACCTGCGTTGCCTGGCGCTGGAACTCGCGCCGTGCGGCGTGCGTTGCAACATCGTCTCGCCCGGTTCCACCGACACCGCCATGCAGCGCGCGTTCGCTGCCGACGACGCGGCGCGCCAGCGCATCCTGCGCGGCGACGGCGAGCGCTTCCGCATCGGCATTCCGCTCGGACGCATCGCCGAGCCCGACGACATCGCCGAGGCGGTCTGCTTCCTGCTGTCGGATCGTGCGCGCCACATCACCTTGCACGACCTGCGCGTGGACGGCGGAGCGACGCTGGATGCCTGAGGCTTGGTGTCGAGCGGGGCGGGGCGAGCAGCATCGCTGCGCATATCCGGCGATGGCGAACCGGATCGCGGTGTTTCGTCGTCGAAACAGGTTCGACACATTGATGCTGTCGCTATTCGCTCTGCCGCGGCCTTGAGGGAATCACGCCTCAGTCGCGCCGGGACGTACGCATGGAGGCGCGCAAGCGTCCTGCAGGATGTCCGTTACGCGCTCCTGTAAGCCATGGCGGCTGCGAGGACAGAAGCGACGGAAAGCCAGACGCGCACAGGCGCCGGTCATGCCGACCGACGCCCGTGAGATCCCGTGATCTTCGCGTTATGCGAAATCGGCAGCGACGAACCCTTCGCTTACGGCACGGTGATGCCGCGGCTGTCGTCCTCGCCGACCACGCCGCTGTCGGAGCCGTTCCAGACGATGTACAGGTACTTGCGATCGCCCGGCGACGGATCGCCGTAATCGCCGTTGTTGGCGATGAAGGTGCGCTGGCCGGCGTTGTACTGCTGGCGGACCTTGCTGGTGACGTCGTTGGTGTTGTTCCACACGCCGTAACCGGCGTAATCGATGCTGGCCATGATGAGATCCTCGTTGAGCTGACGACGCTCGCCCGCACGTCCGGCGGGCCGCTCGCCGGTGTCGTCCTGACCGGCGGTTGCGCCCAGACTGGGCGACGAGGCCGCCGTCGTACCTTTCGGGAACCTTACGGTTGGGGCCGCCGGCACCGGCGTGTACGGGCAGGCCCGCCAGCGCGAATTCTGGGGCGCTGGCGGCGGTCGTAACGGCCAGATTTCAAGCAGGCGGATGCTTGCTGCGAGTCAGGCGATTACGAAGCCGCCAGGCCGTTGCAGCGATAGTCGGCGAGGTCGACCACGACGACCTTGACCGGAAAGGCCCGTCGGCTCTTGGCCTGTTCGGCCTTGCGGCGCGAGGCGAAACCTTGCCGGTAGAGTTCCATTTGCTCGCGCCATAGCAGGCCGCGCAGACGCCCGATGGTGATGCGTTGTCCGTCGTCGGATATGAGCCAGCGCCCGCGTTGGCGCCAGCCGAGCCAGTCGCCGGTGAGATCGATTTTCGAGTTGGAGAGGTCCATGGGGAAACGATGTCTGAGGGTTGGTGGGCGGATGAGCCGTGTTGGCAATGCTACGTACAATAACATAATACACATTATGCGAAATTTATCTAGGGAGCGGGCTGCATGCCGCCGATGGATAGCCCCGCACCTGTGCAGGCGTTCCAGACGAAGTCATCCCAAGATCGCCGAGTGTCGACGCCGGCGCTAAAGCCCAGGTCGCTCCGAAGCCAAGCATCCCGCTTCGCACGCGCTTCCGCGCACGCACTGCCGCCGATGGGTATAGCCGCACCCTGGGCCGCGCCAGAACGAGCGCTAGACACCCCAGGCGCACGCCCAGCCCTGGCAGCAAGCTCCCGCGATTCGGCCTGCGCACGCTCCTGTGCGAGCAAGCGTGCCCGCAGCTGCGCGTCAGTCGGCTCCGGCTCTGGCGTGGCCGCCCAGGCCTTAGTGGGCCTGCCGTTGTCGCACAGCTCGCTCTGATACGAGACGGCCCCGCCCTTCCCTACGCACTTGTAAACCGCCTGCCCGCTCGCCTGCAGCGAGAACAACAGCAGCAGCATCGCAATCCCTGGCTTCATACCTTCCCCCTGTGCGGGGAAGCGTAGCGCATCACTGTTGCCTCTCAAAAAGCAGTTTGCGGGGGAGGCGTGGTCCCGGTCAGCCATCCCCTGCCAGGAGTCCTGCCCCCTGCCCTGTTCGGACCAGGCACGCACGCGGGTGTAGAGCGAAGACGATGTGTCGCCGTACAGCTCAGGGCGCGCGCCGCCATTGTCCACGCAACCCGGATGCAGCGAGGCGATCGTCTCCGCGCGACCATCGCGCTTTCGACCCGTCTCCCGAACAGATAGTCTGGTCGCCCCGCAACGCCAAGGTCGATACCGATGCTGGAATGCACGCCGCACTCGGTCTTCTCGTGGAATTACTCGGTGTCCGGCCTTGCGCTGGGCGCTGCCGAGCTGACATTCGGGCCGCTATCGGATCAAGGCGCCATCGCAATCGAAGGCGCGAGGCTCGAGATTCGAAAAGAAGGTTGGGTCAATGCGAGCTGGACGCTTGAGCGCGAGGGAAACGTCGTTGCCGTCGCGAAGAGGCGCAGCCTGCTGGGGCGCTCGTTCGACCTGACCTGCTCTGGGCAAGCCTTGCTGCTCAAGCCTCAGACCTTGTTGGTCCGGGACTACCACCTGCTCCTCGGGGACGCGGTGGTCGGCACCATCGAGCCGGAGCACCCGCTTACCCGCAAGGCCCGGGTGCAGTGCGATGCCGTCGTGGCCGAGACCATTCAGCTGTTTTCTTTCTGGCTGGTCGCCATGGTTTGGCGGAGCACTACTGACACATCGCCTGTATGACGCGATGGGACGCGGCCGATAGCCAGCAGGATCAGTCGTTGAGCGAAAAACGGCCGCGATAGCGGAACAACTCGCCGAGCAGCGGATGAGTCAGGGTCATGCGCATGCTGAAGTGCCCGGCATCCACCGGCCGCTCCTCGATATACGCGCGGCCGAGCAGCAGCCCCAGCGGCAAAGGCACATCGGCACCGAACATCCGCCAGACATAGCCCGCGTCGCGGAACACGAGCGCACCGTCCTCGGCGGTCACCTTCAGCCGCATCCCCACTCCGAAACGGATGAACTCGATCACGTCGTTGCCGCCGACATGTTCCATGTGGGAGAGAAAATGGAACGGCGGGCGCCCGGCGAAATGGAACACGCGGTCCCAGTGGACCGTGCCATCGTCGGGCCTGGCGTTGTAGTGGACCTCGATCGGCACGTCCGTCCCGCGATAAGGGACCAGCGCACCGAATATCCGCGCGAACGGGATCAGGCACTTGGCGATCGCGCTGTGCCAAACCTCCTGCATGGTGCCCTTGACGCAGGTGTAGTCGTCGCTGAAGCCGCGCAGGAAGTAATGGCGCCTGATGACCTCGCCGAGACGGTGCCAATCCTCGCCGAGCACCTGCTGGAAGACGGGTTGGCGCGCGGCGCGCTCAGGCGCAGGAAGCCCGGACGACGGGCTTTCTGCGGTTGTTCTGTTGGAAGCTGCCAATCGCCTGCCCTCGCCTGATGATGCGGCATCGCTGGCAAGCACGGTAGCTGAAATAGGCTGCCCCGTCAGTCCTGGTGTCTGCCGCGGCTCAATCGATCTGGAACTGCCCGCGGCAGCCGTTGCTGACCCACACGCCGTTGCGATCCCAGCCCCAGCTCTGTCCTTCGATGCACGGCGAGTTGGAGTTCTGCCGGATCAGCCGCGCGCCGCGGCGCACGCTGGCGTTGCAACGGTTCTGGCGATCCTTGTTGGAATCGCAGGTGAGGACTTGCCCGCCGCCGCCGCCGCGGCCGCGATCGCGATCGCCCCAGGCGCCGCCGCCGTGCCCGCCGCGGCCGATCTCGAAATCGGCGCGGCAGCCTTGCGACACCCACACGCCGCGGCGGTCGTAGCCCCAGCTGCGGCCCTGGATGCACGAGGATTTCGACAGCTGGCGATTCAGGCGCACGCCGCCGCGGGTGTCGGCATCGCAGTACTGTTGGCGGCCGCCGTCGGATTCGCAGCGGATGGTGTTGCCGCCGCCGTAGTCGTTGTATTGCGGCGCGGCTTCGGCGCTCGCCCACAGGGCGAGTCCGGCGGCCAGGGCCAGGCCGGAAGCGATGCGTACGTACATGGGGGTTCTCCTTGTGGGGGTTCGTGGACGAACGCGAGCCGCTTCGGCCCGGTCCGATACCGATGGCGCGCGGATCGCCGCGACGCGACGGCCGCGTGGGCCGGGCCATGATGCGCCCCGATGCTTGCGCGAACCTTGTCGCGTGCGCGTCGCGGTCGTGTGAGCCTGCGATTAACGCGCATCGCGAACTATGCGGCGCGCGACCGCGCCGCATAGTTCGCGCAAGCTTCGCTGGCTACCGTCGCTGGTTCGAGGAGCCCGCCCGGCGTCCTGCCCGAGCCACAGGCCAAACGACCATGGACCACGAAACCCGCTACGGCCTGACTTCCGCGGCCTGGAACCTGCGCCCGTCGCGACGGCGATCGTCGTGGCTGCGTTCGATTCCGTCGGAAGAGCGCGCCAACGCGCTGACCCACGCGGCCGGCGCGGCGGTCTTCGCCGTGCTCGGCGCATGGATCGTCGCGACGAGCCTGAGCCGCGGCCCGTTCGCGCTGGCCGCATCGGTGTGCGTGTTCGTCGTCGCGCTGCTGGCGATGTATACGTCCTCGGCGCTGTACCACGGCAGCGCCGACGCCGCGCGCAAGCCGCTGCTGCGCGCGCTCGACCACTGTTCGATCTACCTGCTGATCGCCGGCACCTATACCCCGTTCGCGGTGCAGCTGGGCGGCGGCTGGGGCGCGTTGCTGTTGGCGATCGTCTGGCCGGCGGCGGCGATCGGCATCGGCCTGAAGCTGCGCGCCTCGATCGGGCGGCGCTGGATCTCCACGGCCGTCTACGTGGCGATGGGCTGGGTGGTGGTGATCGCCGCGCAGCCGTTCCTGCAACATTTCGCCCGCGCCACCTTGTTGTGGCTGGCGGCCGGCGGGCTCGCCTACACGGCAGGGACGCCGTTCTACCTGATGTCGCGCCGCCGCGCCGGCATGCATGCGTTGTGGCATGTCTTCGTGATCGCTGGAAGCGCGTGCCATTTCATCGCCGTGGCTTCGCTGGTCCTGGGCGGCGCGTCGGCGCAGGTCTGACCTGCGCCGACGGCGCGCCTTCGCGCCGGTTGGCTGCGCCACCGGTCTGCAGGCGTGTCCGCATCGCTCAGCGATTCGCGATTGCCGATCCCGCCTCCCCGCCTCCCCCCCTTCGATTCAGACCGCCCCGACCATGACCTCGACCCCCGCCTCCGTCCTGCTGGCCTGCGCCGCGTTTTTCCTGGACGCTTGCTCGCAGCAGAAACCCGCCGCGCCGCGGGCGCCGGAGACCGTGCGCGCGGTGTCGGTCGCGCGCGTGGAAAGCCGCGCGCTGGCCGGCGCGGCCAGCGCCTCGGGCCTGCTGGTCGCGCGCGAGGAAGCGGCGGTCGGCGCCGAGCACGCCGGCGTGCGGGTGCTGCGCGTGCTGGTCGAGGAAGGCGCGCAGGTGCGCGCCGGCCAGCCGCTGGCGGTGCTCGACGACGCGTTGCTGCGCGAACGCCTGTCGCAGCAACGCGCCCAGACCGCCAACGCGGTGATCGAAGCCGAACGCATGCGCGGCCTCGACGGCACCGGGGTGATGTCGGAGGAGGAGATCGGCCGCCGCCGCAGCCAGGCCCGCGTAGCCCAGGCGCAGTTGCGCGAACTGGAAACGCAATTGCAGCAAATGACGGTGCGCGCGCCGGTGTCCGGCGTGGTGATCGAACGCGCGGCGCGGCCGGGCTCGTTGTCCGGCGGCGAGCCCCTGTACCGCATCGTCCGCGACAACCTGGTCGAACTCGATGCCGAGGTGCCCGAAGCGGCGATCCTGGACATCGAGGTTGGGCAGGCGGTCGAAACCACGCTCGCCGACGGCAAGACCTTCGCCGGCCGGGTGCGGCTGGTGAGCCCGCGCATCGATCCCAAGACCAAGCTCGGCCGCGTGCGCGTCGCGCTGCCGGCCGACCCGGACCTGCGCGTGGGCGGCTTCGCCCGCGCGGTCTTCGCCAGCCGCTCCGCGCCGGTCGCGGCGGTGCCGGAAAAAGCGGTGCGCTTCGAGGCCGGCGGCCCGCAGGTCACGTTGATCGACCGCGACGACCGCGCCCGCAGCGTGGCGGTGAAGACCGGCCGACGCTCGGCCGGCATGGTCGAGCTGCTGCAGGGGCCGCCGGTGGGCAGCCGGGTGGCGCTGGCCGGCGGCGCGTTTCTGATCGACGGCGACCGGGTCAAGCCGGAGCTGGCCGCCGCGTCCCCTGCCCCTGCCCTGTCGCCGGCCCCGTCCGCCGCGGAGCGTTGAGATGAAGCTCGGCGTTTCGGCCTGGTCGATCAAGAACCCGATCCCGGTCAGCGTGCTGTTCATCGCCTTGCTGCTCGCCGGCCTGGCCGGCTACAAGGCGCTGCCGATCAAGCTGTTCCCGGACGTGTCGTTCCCGATCGTGCAGGTCGCCGTCGCCCTGCCCGGCGCGGCGCCGTCGGAGGTCGAGACCCAGATCACCCGCGAGATCGAGGGCGCGGTCGCCAGCATCGCCGAGGTCGACCACGTCAGCTCGACGGTGTCGCTGGGCCTGTCCTCGACCACGGTCGAGTTCGTGGTCGGCGCCGATCCGCAGAAAGCCACCGACGAGGTGCGCGCGGCCATCGACGGCGTGCGCGCGACGCTGCCGCGCGGGATCGAAGAGCCGGTGGTGCGCCGCTTCGACATCGACCAGATGCCGATCCTGACCTACGCGGTGTCGGCGCCGGCGATGTCGGATGTGGAGCTGAGTTGGTTCATCGACGACACCGTGGCGCGCGAGGTGATCGGCGCCGACGGCGTCGCCCAGGTCGCCCGCGTCGGCGGCGTCGAGCGCGAGATCAACGTGATCCTCGACCCGGCCCGGCTGGAAGCGCTGGGCCTGGGCGCGCCGCAGGTCAACGATGCGCTGCGCGGCTTCAGCACCGACATCGGCGGCGGCAGCGCCCGCGTCGGCGGGCACCAGCAGACCGTGCGCGTGCTCAACGCGGCGCAGAGCGTGGAGAGCCTGCGCCAGCTGGTGATCCCGACCGGCGACGGCCGCACCGTGCGCCTGGGCGAGGTGGCCCAGGTCGGCAGCGGCGGCGGCGAACGCAGCAGCCTGGCCCTGCTCAATGGCGCGCCGGTGGTCGGCTTCCAGGTGATGAAGACCAAGGCCGCCTCCGACGTCGATGTGGAAGCAGCCACCATCGAAGCCGTCGACGAACTGGCCCGGCGCCATCCCGGACTGAGCTTCACCCGCATCGTCTCCTCGGCCGAGAACACCCGCCACAGCTTCGACGCCACCGTGCATACCCTGATCGAGGGCATGCTGCTGGCCGCGCTGGTGGTGCTGGCGTTCCTGCGCGACTGGCGCGCGACCGCGATCGCCGCGGTGGCGATGCCGATCTCGCTGATCCCCACCTTCGCGATCATGGCGGCGATGGGGTTCAGCCTCAACATGATCACCCTGCTCGCGCTGACCCTGGTGATCGGCATCCTGGTCGACGACGCCATCGTCGAGATCGAGAACATCCAAAAGCGCATCCAGCTCGGCGAAACGCCGTTCCAGGCCGCGTTCGAGGGCTCCGACGCGATCGGCCTGGCGGTGACCGCGACCACCTTGTCGATCGTGGTGGTGTTCCTGCCGGTGTCGTTCCTGAGCGGCTTCGTCGGCCAGTTCTTCTTCGAGTTCGGCATCACCGTGGCGGTGGCGGTGCTGTCCTCGCTGGTGGTCGCGCGCATGCTCACGCCGCTGATGTGCGCCTATTTCCTCGCCCCGCAGGCGCAGGCCCATGCGCGCAAGCCGTTCCGCGGCGGCTACCGCCGCGCGCTGGACTGGGCGCTGGATCATCGCTGGATCTCGCTGGCGCTGGGCGTGGCGATCTTCGTCGGCTCGCTGTTCCTGGCCGCCGCGCTGCCGACCGGCTACACCCCGCCGACCGACAACGGCATCGTGCAGATCTCCATGGAAGGCGCGCCCGGCGCGACCCTGGACGACCTGCGGGCCTCCACCCAGCGCCTCACCCGCGAGCTGCACAAGCGCGGGGACGTGAAGACCGTATTCGCCACGCTCGCCACCGACGCCGCCGGCAGCAGCAACATCACCGTGCTGCTGCGCGAGGACCGCGCGCTGACCACGCAGGAATTCCAGGCCGACATCCGCGCGTCGATGCTGTCCATCCCCGACGTGCGCCTGGGCTACGGGCCGGCCGGGCAAGGCGGCAGCACCGTGGTCCAGGTCCTGCTGTCGAGCGAGGACGGCGCGGCGCTGGAACAGGCCGCGCGCACGCTGGAGCGGCAGATGCGCGGCCTGCCGGAGCTGGCCAACGTGCACGAGGTGACTCCGCGTCCGGGCACCGAGCTGATCGTGCGCCTGAAACCGGCCGAAGCCGCGCGCCTGGGCGTCACTCCCGAAGCGGTCGCGGCGCTCGCGCGGGTGGCGACGCTCGGCGACGTCGACGCCAACTCGGCCAAGTTCAACGCCGGCACCGAGCGACTCACCGTGCGGGTGCGGCTCGACGATGCCGCGCGCGGCGATCTCGCGGTCATCGGCGCCTTGCGCGTGCCCACCGCCGCGGGCGGTTCGGTGCCGCTGTCGGCGGTCGCCGACCTGGGTTTCCAGGCCGGCGCGGCGCGCATCGAGCGCTACGACCGCGAACGCCGCGCGATGGTCGAGGCCGAGCTGCACGAGGTCTCGCTGGGCCAGGCGATGGCCCGCATCAACGCCCTGCCGATCCTGCGCAACCTGCCGCCGGGCGTGACCAACCCCGCCTACGGCCAGGGCGAGAACCAGATGGAACTGTTCGCCAGCTTCGGCCTCGCCCTGGCCGCCGGCATCTTCATGATCTATGCGGTGCTGGTGCTGCTGTTCCGCAGCTTCTTCAAGCCGATCACGATCCTGGCGGCGCTGCCGCTGTCGCTGGCCGGCGCCTTCCTCGGCCTGCTGCTCGGCGGCGCCGAGCTGGGCCTGCCGGCGTTGATCGGCCTGCTGATGCTGATGGGGCTGGCGGCGAAGAACTCGATCCTGCTGGTCGAGTTCGCGATCGAGGCCGAACGCGACGGCGCCAGCCAGCACCAGGCGCTGGTGCTGGCCTGCCGCGAACGCGCGCGGCCGATCGTGATGACCACCTTCGCCATGGCCGCCGGCATGATCCCCACCGCGCTGGGCCTGGGCGAAGGCTCGGAGTTCCGCGTGCCGATGGCGCTGGCGGTGATCGGCGGGCTGATCAGTTCGACCGTGCTGTCGCTGGTGCTGGTGCCGGTGGTGTACGAATTCGTCGAAGACGCCGAGTTGTGGCTGACGCCGAAACTGGCCCGGCTGATCACCCACAATCCGGCCGAGCCCGATGCGCAGGCCAGGGCCGGCGCTTCGCCGGGAAGCGGCGCCGGTGCCGGGGATGCCGCCGAACGCGCCTGACGCCGCGCGCGGCCGCCTGCGCGCGCACCGCCGCGGGCGCGCAAGGCCGGGCCTGCGGCGGCCGGGCCCGGCGCGATTGCGACTATCATGCCGGCGACGCTTTGCGCGTTGCAGCCGTCGCCGGAGCGAGCATGCGTAACCCGATCCCGTCCTTCTTCCGCGCGCCGTCGTTGAGCCGGCGCATCGCCTGGCGCGTGGGCCTGGGCGTGGTGTCGCTGATCTTCGCGCTGTTCGCCGTGTTGTGCGTGGTGCTGTGGAAGCCCGAATCGCGCACGATCTACCGCGACACCGCCGACGATGCGGCGCAGGCCATCGAGCGCCGCAACGGCGTGCTCGCCCTGGACCCGGCGCGGCTGCCGCCGCGGCTGCGCGAAGCGCCGGAAACCGCCTGGCTGGCGGCGGTGGACGAGGCCGGACACACCCTGACCTGGGGCAAGTTGCCGCCCGAGTACCGGCCGGTGGTGGCGATGCTGCCGCTGTTGAGCGATTCCGACCTGCGCAGCCCCGACCCGCGCCTGGCCGCGACCCTGGTCGTCGCCGAGCGCGATTGGGGGCGGTTGCGGATCATCGTCGGCGGCGTGCCCGAGGAAGGCGTGATCGGCCTGTTCGCGCCGCTGTTCTACTTCGTCAGCCTGTGGATGGCGTTGCCGGTGGCGATCGTGATCCTGCTGCTGGTGCCGTGGATCGTGCGCCGCGGCCTGCGCGGCATCGGCAAGGTCGCCGAGCAGGCGCGCGGGGTCGACATGAACCGCCGCAGCCGCCATCTCGACGTCGCCGCGGTGCCCTCCGAACTCAAGCCGCTGATCGACGCGTTCAACCAGGCGCTGGACCGGATCTGGGACGCCGCCGAGGCGCGCGACCGCTTCCTCGGCAACGCCGCCCACGAGCTGCGCTTGCCGATCGCGATCGTGCGCGCGCGCGCCGCCGCGCTGGCCGCCGGGCCGGCCAAGACCAGCCTGCTCAGCGACATCGCGCGGCTGGAGAACATCTCCGAACAACTGCTGGACCTGCAGCGGGTCGACCGCGGGCTCATCGCCAACGACACCCTCGACCTGGTCCAGGTCTGCCGCGAAGTCGGCGAGGACATCGCGCCGCTGCTGGTCAAGGCCGGGTATGCGTTCTCGTTCGACGCGCCCGCGCAGCCGGTGTACGTGTCCGGCGACGTCGGCGCCTTGCAGCGGGTGATCATGAACCTGCTGCAGAACGCCATGACCCACGGCGGCGGCGCCGGCGAGATCGAACTGAGCGTGTCGCGCGAGGCGCGCATCAGCGTGTCCGACGCCGGCCCGGGCATCGCCGAGGAGGAATATCCGCAGATCTTCTCGCCGTTCTACCGGCTCAACCCCGCCGCCCAGGGCAGCGGCCTGGGCCTGCACCTGGCGCGCGAAGTGGTGACCCGGCACCGCGGCAGCATCCGGGTGTCGCGCTCGGCGCAGGGCGGCGCGCGCTTTTGCGTGCAACTGCCGTTGCTGCCGGCGCCGGCGCGGGGGGCCTGAGCATGCGCATCCTGCTGGTCGAAGACGATCAAGGCCTGTCGCAGGCGTTGAAGAGCGCGCTGGCCGCGCACAGCATCGTGCTCGACGTCGCCGCCGACCTGGGCGCGGCGCGGCGCGCGCTCAGCGACGCCGACTACCGCGCGCTGATCCTGGACTGGCAGCTGCCCGACGGCGAAGGCGTATCGCTGATCCCGCTGGCGCGGCGCGCGCAGCCGGGCCTGCCGGTACTGATCCTGACCGCGCGCCACCAGGTCGGCGACCGCATCCAGGGCCTGGACGCCGGCGCCGACGACTACATCACCAAGCCGTTCGACGTGAACGAATTGCTGGCGCGCATCCGCGCGGTGTGCCGGCGCCCTGCGCAGCAGCAGATTCCGACGATGACGCTGGGCGCGCTGCAGTTCGATTTCGCCGACCGCTGCGCCAGCCTGCACGGCAGCCAGCTGAACCTGCCGCGCCGGCAATTGCTGGTGCTGGAGGCGCTGTGCCTGCGCGCCGGCAGGACGGTATCGCGGGCCAAGCTGCAGGAGGCGGTGTACGGCTTCGACGACAACATCGAATCCAACACGCTGGAATCGCATATTTCCCGGCTGCGGCGCACGCTGGCGCCGGCCGGCATCGAGATCCACGCGATGCGCGGCCTGGGCTACCTGCTGCAGGCGGCCGATGGGGCGGACGAGGCCTAGCGCGCTCGCGCCCGGCCGCATGCGCGGCGGGCATCGCGCCGAATCCGGCGCGACACGAACGCGATCAATGCGAACCGGCGGCGCATGGGTTCAAGGCCCGGCCTTGTCCGCGGCGGCCGCGTCCGCGCCGCCGCGCAACTCGCTGCGGACCAGCGCCGCGCCGTTGAGCGAGAACGGTTGCGCGACCATGCCCTCGGGGCGCGGCACGCGCATCATCGTGGGGTCGTACGACGCATCGACCAGGCGGATCGCGTAGGCCGATCCGGCCTTGAGCTGCAGCTCGATCTGGAGCGGCGCGTCGCCTTGTCCGTACAGGTCGAGCATCCATTCTTCGCTGCCGTCCGCCTCCGCGTTCGGGTACTCGACGCCGGCGATGGAGGCGCGCAGTACGCTCGCGCCGTCCACGCTCAACATCAGCCGCGGCGCGTTGCGCGCGGAGGCTAGGGTCAGTTCGAGCGTGCGCACGTGCGCGTCGCTGCGCTGCGCGTCGAGCCGAAGCGTCGGCGGCGCCAGAACCGCCGGCGTCGCGCCGGCCCAGAACGAATCGGAATCGGGGCCGAAGAATTCCGGCATGGTCCGCTGCGTCGGCGATGCGCCGAGGTAGCGGCCGGTCCATGCGTCGGGCCGGTCGTCGCGCGAAATCCACCAGGCTTTGCCGCTGGCCCCATCCTGCGCGTACAGCAAGCTGTTCTGGCGCGGATGGGCGGTGTCGAAGCCGGCGGTGACCGAGCCGACGGCGAGCAACGCCAGCGCCGCCAGCCACGGGACCCAGCGCCCTGCCCCGCTGCCCGCGATCTGCGCCAGCAACGGCGCGAACAGGCCGAACAGCAGCATGGCCGCGACGCCGGCGACGAACGCCAACGACGGGGTCAGCGCCACGAACAGCGCCCACAGCACCATCGCGAACAGCGCCACGCCGGGGATCGCCGCGACGGTCAGCACGGCCAGCCGCGCGTTCGCCGACAGCCCGCGGCCCGGCCGCGCCAGGCTCGCCCACGTGCCGGCCTGCACCGCCAGCAGCGGCCACAACAGCAGATAGCCGGCGCCCGGCACGGTCGCGGCGGCCCAGCACAGCAGTGCGGTCCACACCAGCATCGCGCCGAATCCGGCCTCCAGCGCGCTGCACCAGCGCGCCGTCGCGGCCAGCAGCGCGGTCTGCACGCCCGCGGCCAGGGCCAGGAACGCAAGCAGGTACCAATGGCTGTTGTAGGTGTCGCCCTGCAGCAACGTCGCGTAGCCTGGATGCAGCCAGCCGACCGCGATCCACACCGCCTGGCAGGCCGCGCCGGCCGCTACCAGCCCGAGCGCGAAGACCGGCAAGGCGCGGGCCACGCCGGCGCCGCGGATCGCGCCGCCGCGCAGCCCCGCCGCGAGCAGGACCATGCTCAGCGCGACCGCCAGCGCGGTGAACGCGAGCGCCCAGCCCGCGCCGTAGTTCGGCATGCCCAGGCCCGGCGCGTTGAAGAACACCCGGTCTTCGCCGTCGATGCGTTGCAGGTCCGATTCGCCGAAGCTGCGCGTCGCGGCGAGCATGTTCTCGCCCAGATGCTGCACGCTGTCGGGCTGCAAGCGATCGATCCGGTCGATTTGGGTGTGGTAGTGGGTGTGGCCTTCGATCGCGGCGAAGTTGAGCCCGGCGATGCCGGCGTGCTTGAACACCTTGAAGTCGGTGCTGTTGGGCATGCGCCGGTACAGTTCGTAGCCCAGCGAGCCGCCGATCGGGTGCGGCGCCGCCGCGGCGAACTGCGCCACCAGCCGGCCGTTGCCGGCGCTGGTTTCGAACAGCATGGACGGGCCGCGGTTGCCGCGGAAATCGAAGTTCAGCGCCAGCGCGATCCGCCGCGCCCACGGATGCTGGGCGACGAAGGCTTCGGCGCCGAGCAGGTCCGCTTCTTCGGCATCGGTGAACACCACCATCACCTCGTTGCGCAGCGGCGCGCCGGCGCGCAGCGCGCGCAGGGTTTCCAGGATCGCGGCGACCGAGGCGCCGTTGTCGGCGGCGCCGGGACCGGTGGTCACCGAATCGTAGTGCGCGATCAGGGCCACCGCGCGGCCCGGCTCGCGCCCGGGCAGGCGCGCGACGATGTTGTGGACGGTGCCGGCGACCACGCCCCAGCGGTCGGGCTTGGCCACGAACGCGGTCTGCACCTGCGGCTGCAGGCCCAGCGCCTGCAGTTGCGCGAGCAGGTATGCGCGCACCCGCGCGTTCTCGGCGCTGCCGACCGGGTGCGGCCTGGATGCGATCGACGGCAGGTGGCGCATCGCGCGCGCGGCGGAGAACTCGCTCGCCGCGGCGCCATCGCCGCGCGCCGGCGGCGGCCGCACGTCCAGCCAGGAGACGGCGGCGCAGGCCAGCAGCGCCAACAGGGCCAGGCCGCGGGCGAGCGCGCCGGGCGGGGACGGAAGCGAGGGCGTGTTGGTCATAGGGCGCCGACCTTACCCCAGCGCCTGCGCCGGCGCATGCGCCGTTCGCCCTCCCACGGCGCTGTCGCCGTCGTATTCGGCCAATTGGCCGCCGTCGAGCTTGAGCACCCGGTCGGCGAGGTGGAAATAGCGGTCGTCGTGGCTGACCGCGACGATGGTCTTGCCGGCCGCGCGCAGTTCCGGCAGCAACTGCTCGTAGAAGAAACGGCGGAATCCGGGGTCCTGGTCGGCCGCCCATTCGTCCAGCAGCAGGATCGGCCGTTGCTCGGCCCAGGCCAGCAACAACGCCAGGCGCTTGCGCTGGCCCTGCGACAGGCGCGTGTCCGACAGCACGCCGGCGCCGATCGAGACCTTGTGCGCCAGTTCCAGCCGGGTCAGCAGCGCCAGCGCGCGCTCGTCGCCGAGGTGGCCGCCGTCCGGGCCGAGCACGCGGTTGAACAGGTGGAAATCGGAAAACACCGTGGCGAACAGGCGGCGCAGGGCCGGCGTGCGGGCGGCGTCGATCTCGGTGTCGTCCAGCCACAGCGCGCCCTGTTGCGGGCGGTACAGGCCCGACAACACCCGCATCAGCGTGCTCTTGCCGCTGCCGTTGCCGCCGATCACGAACAACAGCTCGCCGCGGCGCAGGCTCAGGTCGATCGGGCCGACGCCGAAGCCCGGTTCCTCCGGGGTCGCCGCCGCGTAGCGATAGGCGGCGCCGCGCAGCTGCAGGCGCGACCAGTCCGCCGGCAGCGCCGCGTCGTCGTGGCCGAAGCCTTCGCGGTGCGGCGCCAACTGCAGGCTGTCGACCTTGGCCAGGGCCACGCTGCCGGCGATCAGGCTCGGCACCGAGCCGACCATGCCGGCCATCGGCGTGCGCAGGAACATCAGCGCGAAGGCGAAGGTCGCGGCCGTGCCCGGGCTGGCCCAGCCGAGATAGCCGACCAGGAAGAACGCCAGGCCGATGGTGGCCAGCAGGATCGTGTTGATCCAGTTCTGGTTGAGGCCGTTGTAGATGTCGGTGCGGATCTCGTGGTCGCGGCTGCGGCGGGCGTCGGGTTCGAACTCGTGTTCGTACACGCTGCGGGCGCGGTCGCGGTTCAGGGCCAGCTCCTTGCGGCCCTCGACCACGGCCTGGTAGTGGCGATAGAGATGGTCCTCCATGTCGCGGGCCAGGCGCGCCTCGCGCCGGGTGCGCGCCATCAGCGCGACGCTGCAGCCCACCGCCACGGCGATCATCAGCGCGCAGGCGGCGAACAGCGGCAGCGACAGCCACGCCAGGTAGGCGAAGCCGCCCAGGGTCAGGGTCATGCCGTAGACCACCGACGGCAGGCTGGCGAAGGCCAGGGTGATGGTGTTGATGTCGCCGTTGAGGGTGGCCAGGATGCGCGCCAGCCCCACCGCTTCCAGCCGCTCCACGTCGGTGTCGAGCACCCGCTTGACCATGGTCTGGCGCAGCCGGTAGACCACCTTGTGGCCGAGCGTGGACATGGCCAGTTGCGCGGCGCTGCCGAACACGAACAAGGCCACCAGCAGCGCGGCGAAGCCGGCCAGCCCGCGCACGTCGCCGACCTGCGCCAGCAGCCGGTCGACGTAGCCGATCATGGCCACGCCGATCGCGGCGCTGACCAGGCTCAGCAACAGGGCCAGGGCGATGAACGCGCGATGGCTGCGGAACAACAGGCGGATCAGCGACATGGGGACACCTCTGCGGCGCGGGCGCGGCGCGCGGCCGCGGCCACGGCGTCGGCCAGGGCCGGCGACTGCATGATCGAGTAGTGGTCGCCCGCCAGCACGGTCTGCTCGACCGCGGCGTGCGCCTGCCAGGCGTCGGCGTTGCCGCCGAACAGGGCCACGCTGTCGGCGGCCTGCCAGTGCGCGACCGGCGCGGCGAGGCGGCCGGGTCGGTAACCCGCCAGCACCTCGTCCCAACTGCGGAACAGGCGCAGCTGCAGCAGGTGGCGTTCGGCGTCGGCCACGCCCTGCCCCGCCAGCGCGGCATAGTGCGCGGCGAGCACGGCCTGGCGCGCGGCCTCGTCGGCCGCGTGCGCGAGCGCGGCGTCCAGTTCGGCCAGCCGCTGCGGCTGCGCGTACAGCGGTTCGCGCTGGGCCGGTTCCAGATAGGCGAAGTACTCCGGCAACCAGCGCAGCCCGTGCAGGGCGGGATCGGCGACGCGTTCCTTCTCGCGCCAACCGAAGCAGTCGATCAGGCCGACCCAGGCGACCGCGTCGCCGGCGCGCTCCAGCCGCTCGGCCAGGGCGTAAGCGAGCGTGCCGCCGAGCGACCAGCCCAGCAGCGCGTACGGGCCTTCGGGCTGCTCGGCGCGGATCAGCGCCAGATAGTCGTCGAGTAACGCCTCCAGGCTGGCCGGCCGCCACTGGCTGTCGACCAGCATGCGCGAGTTGATGCCGAACGCAGCTACGTTCGCATCGAGGCGCTCCAGCGCCGGCGCATAGGCCAGGGTGTGGCCGCCGCCGGGGTGCAGGCAGAACAGCCGCGTCGTCGCCGCACCGCTGCCGCGCAGGCGCACCAGCGCGTTGGCGCCGGCGCGCTGCGCGCCCAGGTGCTCGCTCATGCGCGCGATGGTCGGATGCTGGAACACCAGCGCCAGCGGCAGGTCCTGGCCGCGCAGGCGGCGCAGGCGGCTGAGCAGCGAGGTGGCGAGCAGCGAATGGCCGCCGAGGGCGAAGAAATCGTCGTCGATGCCGAAGTCGTTGCGCGCCAGCACCTGGCGCCAGGCGTCCAGCAACTGCCATTCCAGCGCATTGCGCGGCATGCGCCGGTCGGCCGCTTGCGCCGCGTCCGGCTTGGGCAGGGCCTTGCGGTCGAGCTTGCCGTTGGCGGTCAGCGGCAGCGCCGGCAATAGCTGGATCTGGCGTGGCAGCATGTAGTCCGGCAGCACCGCGCGCAACGCCTCGCGCAGCGCCTGCGGATCGGGTTCGGCGTTCGGCGCGGCGACTGCGTAGCCCATCAGCCATGCGCCTTCGCCCTGCCCTTCGACCGTCACTGCGGCATCGACGAGCTGCGGCAATGCCGCCAGCTTCGCTGCGATCTCGCCCGGCTCGATCCGGTAGCCGCGCAGCTTGACCTGATCGTCCCCGCGGCCGCGGTACTCCAGCGAGCCGTCGGCGCGGTAGCGGCCGAGGTCGCCGGAGCGGTAGCGGCGTTGGCTGTCGAATGCGACGAAACGTTCGGCGGTCAGTTCCGGTCGTTGCCAATAGCCTTGGGCGACGCCGTCGCCTTCGACTACCAACTCGCCGACCACGCCCAACGGTACCGGTTGGCCGGCATCGTCGAGCACGTGCACCGCGAGGTCCGGGAGCGCGCGGCCGATGCGGCTGGCTGGGCTTTGCAGGTCTTCGGCGCTGAGACGGTGGAAGCTGACGTGTACCGTGGTTTCGGTGATCCCGTACATATTGATGAGGTCGGCACTCGGATAACGCTCGCGCCAGGGTTGCAAGCGCGAAGGTTCCAGGGCTTCGCCGCCGAACACCACTGTTCTCACTTGAAGCGGAACGTCGCGTCGCACCGCCTGCGACTGCAGCGCGTAGAACGCCGAGGGCGTCTGGTTGAGGACCGTGACGCGTTGCTCGGCCAGCAGATCAAGGAACGCATCGGGCTGCCGGCAGACCGCTTCCGGCACCAGCACCGCGCGGCCGCCGTACAGCCACGCGCCCCACAACTCCCACACCGCGAAGTCGAACGCATGCGAGTGGAACAGGCTCCACACGTCGTGTTCGTCGAAAGCGAAGTGGCCGTCCTGCGTAGCTGCGGTAAACAGCCGCTCGACGTTGCGATGCGTGACCACCACGCCCTTGGGCGTGCCGGTCGAGCCGGACGTGTAGATCAGATAGGCCGGCGCGTCGGCTGGTACTTCGGGCAAGTCGCCCGGCACTACCGCATCGAGCTGCGCGCGGGTGAACGGATCGTCCAGGCACAACGCCGTGCCCGGCAGCTCGACCGCCAAGGCGCGATGGCTGACGCTGAGGCAGACGCCGCTGTCTTCGAGAATGAACCCGCGCCGCGCCGCCGGCGCATGCGGATCGACCGGGACATAGGCCGCGCCGGTCTTCAGGATCGCCAGCAGCGCGACCAGCAGGTCGCAGCCGCGCGGCAGGCACAGGCCCACGCGCTGGCCGGGGCCGGCGCCTTGGCGGATCAGCAGCGTCGCCAGTTGCGAAGACCGCCGGTCGAGCGCGGCGTAGTCGAGTTCGCCGTCTTCGGTCGAGACTGCGATACGCGCGGGATGGCGCCGGGCGACTTCGGCGAAGCGCGCGACCAGGCTGCCGGTGCTCGGATAGCTGGCGCGTCCGGTCCACGCCGCCGAACGGGTCTGCGACGGCAGCAGCGGCAAGTCGTCCAGGCGTTGCAACGACGGCAATTGCCGCAGCACGAACGCCAGGTCCTCCAGCAGTTGCTCCACCAGCCAGCCATCGAGCTTGCTGCGGTCGAGCACGGCTTGCACGTGCAGCCTGGATTCGTCCGCCAGCATCGCCAGGGTCAGCGGGTAATGGGTCAGGTCCGCGCCTTCGTGTTCGCGCACGCGCAATTCGCCGCCGGCCTCGCCAGCTGCCGCCGGATAGTTCTCGAACACCAGCAATGTGTCGAACGGCGAGACGCCGCCCGGCAGGCCGGACAGCGCTTGCACCTCGGCCAGCGGCAGGTGTTCGTGTTCGCGCAGGTCCAGGCCGTGCCGCTGCAGTTGCGCGAGCCATGCGCCCGGCGATTGCGCAGGCTCGGCTTGCGCGCGGCCCATGCGCAAGCGCAGCGGCAAGGTATTGATGAACACGCCGAGCATGCGTTCCACCCCGGCCAATTCGGCCGGACGGCCGGAACTGGTCAGGCCGATGCAGAAATCGTCGCGGCCGTAATAGCGGCGCAGCACCAGCGCCAGCGCGCCCTGCACCACGGTGCCCAGCGTCACCGCGTGGGCGGCGGCCAGCGCGGCCGCTGCCGTCGCATCGAGTTCGCGTTGCACATGGGCGAAGCCGGGCTGCGGAGCGGCGGCTTCGGGCAGCCGCGCCGGTGCGTCGAGCGCGCTCAACTCGCGCGACCACCATTGGCTGGAGCGCGCACGGTCCTGCCGCGCCAGCCAGCCCAGATAATCGCGATACGGCGGCGCGGCGGGCAGTGACGGGCGTTGTCCGCGAGCGAGCGTGCGGTAGCCGGCCATCACCTCCTGGATCAGCAGGCCGGAGCTCCAGCCGTCGACGATCAGATGGTGGCGCGTCCACACCACGATATGCCGCTGCGGCGCGCACTGCAGCAGGCGCACCCGCATCAGCGGCACTTCGTCGAGCGCGAACGGCGTGGTGCGGTCCTCGCGCTGGATTTCGGCCAGGGCCGCGGCGACGCCGGCCTCGTCGCGCTCGCGCAGGTCGTGCCGGCGCAGCGGCAGCGACGCGCGGCTGCGCACCACCTGCAGCGGCCGCTCCAGGCCGTCCCAGGCGAAGCCGGTGCGCAGGATCGGATGCCGCGCCAGCGCCAGCGTCCACGCCTGCGCGAACGCGTCGGCATCGAACTCGCCTTCGAGGGTGACCGTGCTCTGGTTGATGTAGAGCGGCTGCTCGCCGGCATCCAGGGCATGGAACAACAGGCCCTGCTGCAGCGGCGAGACCGGATAGGCGTCTTCCAGGTCCGGGTAGCGGTGGATCAGGCGGTCGAAACCGGCATCGTCGAGCCCGGCCAGCGGCAGGTCGCTGCGGGTGGGAGCGGCGGCGTCGCGGCCGTCCAACGCCAGCAGCGCCCGCAAGGCGGCGATGAAAGCGTCGGCCAGTGCCTGGATCGCGTCGCGGCCGACCGCGTCGGCGGGATAGGTCCAGTCCACGCTCAACTCGCCGTCGACGACGAGGGCGCCGACATCGAGCAGATGGCTGCGGCGGGTGCCCGGCGCGCGGCTGCCGCCGTCGTCGCCGCCGGCGAAGTCCCAGCCGCCGGCCTCGCCCGAACGCACCTGGCCGAGGTAGTTGAAGCAGACCTGCGGCACCGGCGCCTGCGCGAGCTCGCCGTGCAGATAGCGCAGCACGCCGTAGCCCAGGCCGCGATCGGGAATGTCGCGCAACTGGTCCTTGACCGCGGTCAGGGTCGCAGCCGGCGCGGCGCCGGCGGGCAGGCGCAGCCGCGCCGGATAACGGCTGGTGAACCAGCCGACGGTTTCCGACAGGTCCAGCTCGCTGTCGACCGGCTCGCGGCCGTGGCCTTCCAGTTCGATCAGGATGTCGTTGGCGCAGCACAGTCGGGCCAGCGCCGTCGCCAGCGCGGCCAGCAGTAGTTCCTGCGGCTGAGTGCGCAGTGCGCGCGTATCCTCGCCGAGCAAGCGCGCGGTGGCCGCGCGGTCGAGCCGCGCGTGCACGCTGGCGGCATCGCACTCGCGGTTGTCGCTGGCGGCGAACGGCAGGCGCGCGTAGTCGCCGGCCTGCGGCCGCGCCCAGTACTCGCGCCATTGCTGCAGGCGCTGCGGCGACAGGCCTTCGTGCAGATGCCGCTGCCATTGATTGAACGCGGCCGGCGGCGACGCCAACGTCGGCTCGCGGCCGTCGGCGGCGTCGCGATAGGCGCGCTGCAGGTCCTCCAGCAGCACGCGCCAGGACACGCCATCGATCAGCAGATGGTGGGCGACCAGCAACAGACGTCCGTCCGCGGCATCGGCGGCGGTGAGATAGAGCGCGCGGAACAGCGGCCCGTTGCCGAGGTCCAGGCTGGCTTGCCAGGCGCGCATCGATGCGGCATGGCCCGCCGCATCGCTTTCGAGATGGGCGAACTGCGCGGGCAGCCAAGGGGCGATGCGCTGCTGCCAGGCGCCGGCCGCGTCGCGGGCGAAGCGGGCGCGCAGCATCGGATGGCGTTCGGCCACGGCGCGCACGGCGGTTTCCAGCGCCGCCGGCTGCAGGCGCTCGGGGATGCGGATGCAGACCGACATGTTCCAGTGCGCGGGTTCGTCGAGCGCCTGTTCGAAGAACCAGTGCTGGATCGGGGTCAGGCCGAAGGCTTGTTCGGCCTCAGGTGCGGGCTTGGGTGCGGCGGGCGCCGGCGCGGTCGCCTGCACCTGCGCGCTCAGCGCGGCCAGGGTCGGATGGTCGTACAGCTGCCGCGGCATCAGCGCCAGCCCGGCCTGGCGCGCCCGCGCCACGACCTGCAGGCTCAGGATCGAATCGCCGCCCAGGGCGAAGAAATTCTCGTGCGCGCCGATATGCGCGCGGCCCAGCAGCTTCTGCCACAGCTCGCGCAGCACTTCGTTGACCGGGGCTTCCTCGGCGGTTTCGGCCGAGGGATCAGTCTCATCCTGTTGCAGCAGCTCGGCCAGCGCTTGCCGGTCGATCTTGCCGTTGCCCAGGCGCGGCATCGATTCAACGATGCGCCAGCGGGTCGGGCACAGATATTCGGGCAGTCTTTGCGCCAACGCTTCGGCGATGCCATCCAGCGTGCCTTGCACGCAAGCGCCTAGTTGCAGGACGCCGTTGGCGCCCGGCAACGCCAGTACCGCGGCGACTTCGATGCCGGGCAGCTGCGCCAGCACTTGCTCGACTTCGCCGAGTTCGACGCGGTAGCCGCGGATCTTGACCTGGTGGTCGCCGCGGCCGAGGTACACGATCCGGCCTTCGCTATCGGTCTTGGCCAGGTCGCCGCTGCGGTACAGCGTGCGGCCCGGCGCGAACGGATGAGCGACGAAGCGTTCGGCTGTCTGCTCTGCACGCTGCCAGTATCCCAGCGACAGATTGCCGCCGCCCAGATACAACTCGCCAGTCACGCCGACCGGCGCCGGCAAGCCGAACCGGTCCAGTACCCAGGCCTCGTTGCCGGCCAGCGGGTGGCCGACCGGGATGCCCTGCTCTGCCGGCCATTCGTCCGGCACGGTGCAGGTCAGAATGCCGACGGTCGTTTCGGTCGGGCCGTAATGGTTGACGATCCGCAGCGACGGCGCGAGCGCGCGCACTTGCTGGACCAACGCGCCGGTCAAGGCTTCGCCGCCGGTCACCAGACATTCGCGCGGCAATACCGATGCGCCGCCGCCCGCGGCGAGCAAGCCGGCCAGATGCGACGGCACGATCTTCAGGCAATCCGCCGGATGCGCCTGCAGATGCGCGGCCAATGCTTGCGCATCGAACGCGAGTTCCGCCGGCAGCAGGCGCACCCGGCGCCCGCTGAGCAACGCGCCGAACAAGGCGGTGAAGCCGAGGTCGGCCGCGACCGTGGACAGCGTTGCCAACGAGGCGTCTTCGCTCAGCCCCAGCACCGGCAGCACGCCGGCGACGTAGTGTGCCAGATTGCCCTGGCTCACCACTACGCCCTTCGGCGTGCCGGTCGAGCCAGAGGTGTAGATCAGGTAGGCCGGCGTATCGGCCGTTACATCCACAAGCGAAGGCTCCGCATACGGCTCGGTGTCGCTCAGGACCGATTCGGCATCGAGCCAGCGCACCGATGCCGGCAGCCACGCCGGCGCAGCGCCCCACCCCATCACGACCTGCGCGCCGCTGTCCTCAAGCACGGCGATCTGCCGAGCATCGGGATGCTGCGGGTCCAGCGGCAACCACGCCGCGCCGCGATGCCACACCGCCGCCATCGCCGCCAGTTGCGCGAACGTCCGCGGCAGGCACAGTGCCACGTGCGCGCCCGGCGACGTTCCCGCCGCATCGAGCGCCGCGGCGATCCGCCCGGCCGCCGTGCGCAGCTGCGCGTAGGTCCAACTCGCATCGCCCTCTTCTACTGCGACCGCCTGTGCCGGCGCCTGCCACAGCAGCGATTGCGCGGTGGCGGCGGCTACCAGCTCGACCGTTTCGCCCCGCGCCTCATGCGCGAGCACGACATCGGCGAAGCGCATCTGCGGCGCGGCGCAGACCTGTTCCAGCACCGCCTCGAAGTCGGCCAGCAGGCGTTCGACCGTCGGCGCCTGGAACAGCTCGGTGCTGTACTCCAGATGCAGGCCCAGATGAGCCTCGTCGCGGCGCTCGGCGATGCGCAGGCTGAGGTCGAAGCGCGCCAGCCGCTGTTCCTGCGCCAGCGGCGCGATGCTCAGCCCCGGCAAGGCCAGGGCGCCGGCGTCGGGTACGTTCTGCAGCACGAACAATACCTGGCACAGCGGCGGGCGGGCGCCGTCGCGGGCGATGTCCAGCCGCTCCAGCACGTGTTCGAACGGCACCTGCGCATGTTCGAACGCGGCGGTGATGGTGTCGCCGGCGGCGGCTGCGGCCTGGTCGAAACGCAGCGCAGCCTCGACCCGGTGGCGGATCGCCAGGGTGTTGACCAGGCAGCCGATCAGCGGCTCGAGTTCGGCGCGCTGGCGGTTGGCGATCGAGGTCGCCATGCACAGGTCGCCGGTGTTGCCGTAGCGCGCCAGCAACCAGGCGAACGCAGTCTGCAACAAGGTGTACAGGGTGGTCTCGCGCCCCGGCAGCAGGTTCGCGGTCAGTTCGTACAGACGCCGGGTCAGCGCCGGCGGCAGCGTGCGGCGGGCTTCGGCGCCGGCGTGGCCGCGCGCCGAAGCGGCGGGCCGGGCGTGGTCGAACGGCAGCGACAATTGATCCGGTACGCCCGCCAGCGCATCGTGCCAGTAATCGCTGTGGCGGCGGAAGCCGGCGCTGCGCTGCCACAGCCCTTCCCAGGCGGCATAGTCGGCGTACTGCGCGGACAGCGGCGCCAGCGCCGGCGCGCGGCCGTCGGCCAGGGCCGAATAGGCCTGCACCAGTTCGTTCTGCAGCACCCCTTCCGACCAGGCGTCGAAGGCGATGTGGTGCACGCACCAAAGCAGCGCCCAGCGACGCTCGCCGAGCCGGTACAGCTCGATCCGCAGCGGCGCTTCGGCGTCGAGCGCGAACGGCTGCGCCTGCATCGCGTCGAGCCGCTCGCGTACCTGCCGCTCGGCATCGTCTTGCAAGCGGCGCTCCTCCAGCGCCACCGGTGCGTGTGCCAACACCTGTTGCTGGGGGACGCCGTCGACTTCGCGATACACCGTGCGCAGCACCGCGTGGCGCGCGACGATCGTGTCCAGCGCCCCGCGCAGCGCCTGCAGGTCCAGTTCGCCGTGCAATTCCAGGCCCGAGGCGAGGTTGTACAGCGCCTGCGCCGACATGCGCTCGACCAGGTACATGCGGCGCTGGGCGAACGACAGCGGCGTGGCCGCGTCGGTATCGGCGCGGGCCACGATCGGCAGCAGCGCCGCGTCCAGGCCGCGTTCGTCCAGGCGCGCCAGGAACAGGTCCTGTTTGTGCGCCGGCAGGTTGATCGCGCGCTCGGCGATCGCGCGCAGTTCGGAAGCAGCGGTCATTCCAGTTCGTCCAGCAAATCGTTGAGGAAGCCGATGTCGTCGGCGGCGATGCGCTGGCCGGCGGCGGAGATGCGCTCGGCCAGGGCGGCGATGGTCGGGCGGGCGAACAGCCCGGCCAGTTCCAGTTCCACGTTGAAGCGCGCTTCGACCCGAGCCTTGAGCCGGATCGCGCCGAGCGAATTGCCGCCGAGGGCGAAGAAGTCGTCCTCGACCCCGACCTGCGGCAGCCGCAACAGCTCGCACCAGATCGCCGCCAGTTCGCGCTCGCAATCGTTGCGCGGCGCCAGCGGCGCGGCCGCCGTGGCCGGCGCGGCCAGACGCGGCGCGTCGGGCAGGCGCTTGCGGTCGAGCTTGCCGTTGACCGTCAACGGCAACTCCGGCAGCGCCGACCAGGCTTGCGGCAGCATGTAGTCCGGCAATCGCGCGCCCAGCCACTGGCGCAGCGCCGCCGGTTCGACCGACGTCGCGTCCGCATCGGCGACAACATACGCAGCCAAATACGCATCCTCCTGCGCCGGCCGCACCGCGACCACCACCGCCTGGCGCAGCGCGGGATGGCCGGCCAGCACTGCGCCGACCTGCTCCGGATCGACCCGGTAGCCGCGCAGCTTGAGCTGGTGGTCGCTGCGGCCGAGGAATTCGAGCTGGCCCGCGCCGTTCCAGCGCACCCGGTCGCCGCTGCGGTACCAGCGCTGGCCTTCGGACTCGAAGAACGCCTCGGCGCTGAGCTGCGGCTGGCCGTGGTAGCCGCGGCCGACGCCGGCGCCGCCGATGACCAGTTCGCCCGGCAAGCCCGCGGCCACCGGCCAGCCGTCGCGGCGCACGCTCAGGCGGGTATCGCCCAGCGCCCGGCCGATGGCGACGCGGCCGTCGTCGCCGAGCGGGTAGTGACTGGCCACCACCGTGGTCTCGGTCGGGCCGTAGGTGTTGATCAACTGCGGGCCGTGCGCGATGTGCCGGCGCCACTGCGCCAGCAGCCCCGGCTGCAGGCTTTCGCCGCCGAGCACGCACAGGCGCCAGCACGCCGGCGCCTGCGCGCCCTGCGCGGTTTCGGCCAGCACGTGCCACAACGCGGTCGGCAGGCTGGTCACGCTGATCGCCTGCGCCGCCAGCGCCGCGCAGAAGCCGCTGGCCTGGGCCAGGAACTGCGGGCCGGCGACCACCACCGCGGCGCCGTGGGCCAGGCTCAGCATGGTCTCTTCGATGGCGATGTCGAAACCGGGCGAAGCCAGTTGCAGCACGCGGTCGTGCGCGCCGATGACATAGGCCGCGCCGGCCGCTTCGACGTAGGCGGCGAGATTGTCGTGGCCGATCACCACGCCCTTGGGTTTGCCGGTCGAGCCGGAGGTGTAGATCAGATAGGCGATGCCGGCTTCGTCCGGCAACGCATCGCCGTCGTCGTCCTGCGCTGCATCGGGTTCGCTGGCGCTGTCGATGGTCCAGCTCGGCAGCGCCAGGTCGAGCGCGAAATCGGCGTGGCGCAGCAGCGCGCCGGCGCCGGCGTCGGCGGCGATGGCTTGCAGGTGCGCCGGCGGATGCGCCGGGTCCAGCGGCAGGAACGCGCGCGCGGCGCGCCAGGCCGCCAGTTCGGCGACGATGGATTGCCAGCCGCGCGGCGCCAGCACCGCGACCGGCGTGCCGTCGCGCGGCAGACGCCGGGCCAGCGCGCCGGCGCTCTGCCACAGGCTGCGATAGTCCAGGCGCACCTCGCCGTCCTCGACCGCCAGCGCCTGCGGCGTGCGCAGCGCGTGCTCGCGGATGCGCGCAGCCACATACGCAGGGGCCGGTACGGCCGGCGCCGGCGGCCAGCGCTCCTCGACCCGGGCCAGTTCGGCCAGAGTCCGCGCCGGCGCGTCGGCCACCGCTTCGAGCAGGCGCAGGTAGTGCGCGGCGAACTGGGCCACGCTGTCTTCGTCGAACAGATCGGTGGCGTACTCCCAGAACGCCACGCAGCCGTCTTCGAGCTGGTTGACGTCGAGCGACAGGTCGAACTTGGCGCTGCGGCTGGGCGCGTCGAGCGCGCGCACCTCGATGCCGGGCAGCGACAGCCGCAGCGGCTGCGCCGATTGCGCCGAGAACATGATCTGGAACAAGGGATTGTGGGCCAGCTCGCGCGGCGGCCGCAGCGCATCGACCAAGTGCTCGAACGGGGTGTCCTGGTGCGCCAGCGCTTCGGCAACCGTGGCCGCCACCGCCGCCAGCAACCGGTCGAACCGCATCGACGGTTCGGCGCGATGGCGCAGCACCAGGGTGTCGACGAAGAAGCCGATCATGCCGTCCAGGCCGGCATGGTCGCGCGCCGCCGACGGCGTGCCCAGGACGAGGTCTTCGGCTTCGCTGAAGTGATGCAGCCACAGCACGAACACCGCTTGCAGCAGCACGTAGCGGCTGACTCGCTGTCGCGCGGCCAACGCGTCCAGCCGCGCCAGCAGCGTCGGCGGCAGCGGTTGGCGCAGGGTCGCGCCGGCGTAGGAACGCTGCGGCGGGCGCGGCCGATCCAGCGGCAGGCCGTGCACCGTCGGCAGTCCTTGCAGGCGCTCGCGCCACCAGGCCAGGTCCTGCACCGCCGCCGCCTGCCCTTCGCGGCCGCGTTGCCACAGCGCATAGTCGCCGTACTGCAGCGGCAAGGCCGGCAACGGCTGCGCCGGTTCGGCGTACGCCGCCTGCAGGTCGGCGAGCAGGATCGGCAGCGAGGCCGCGTCGGCGACGATGTGGTGCAGCACCAATACCAGCACATGGCGGTCGGCGGCGCGGCGCAGCAAGGCGACCCGCAGCGGCGCCTGCTCGGCCAGGTCGAAGGGGCGCGCGGCCAGTTCCGCCACGCGGTCGCGGCAGGCGTCCTCGCTCCAATCGGCCGCGTCTTCGATCCAGCCCGCGCCGGCGGCGGCCGGCCGCACGGTCTGCCGGCCTTCGCCGTCGCGTTCGCCGAAGCGGCTGCGCAGGACCTCGTGGCGCGCGCAGACCGCGTCGAACGCGGCCAGCAAACGCGCCGCGTCGAGCTCGCCGCGCAACTCCACCACCGCCGGAATCAGGTAATCGGCGGCGCCGCCGGTCAGGCGTTCCAGCGCCCACATCCGGGCCTGGCCGAACGACAGCGGCAGTTCGCCGGAGCGGTCGGTTGCAACCGGCGCGTCGGCAGGCCGGCCGTCGGCCAACTCATCAATGCGCGCAGCCAGTTCGCGCACGGTCGGTGCGGCGAAGATCGCCGCCAGCGGCGGCGCGTGCGGATAGCGTTCGCGCACCCGCGCGAGCAGGCGCACGGCCAGCAGCGAATGGCCGCCGTGGGCGAAGAAATGGTCGGTGACGCCAAGGCTCTCGTTGCCGAGCAGTTCGCGCCACAGCTCCAGCAGCGCCGCTTCGGTCGCGGTCTGCGCGGGCTGCGCCGCGCTGGGTTCGCGTTGCCACTGCGGCGCCGGCAGCGCGGCGCGGTCGAGCTTGCCGTTGACGGTCAGCGGCAGGCGCGCGAGCACGGCATAGGCCTGCGGGCGCATGAACGCGGGCAGGCTGCGTTCGGCCTGACGCTCGGCGCGTTCGCGCAGCGCGGCGGCGTCCTCGTCGCTGGCCAGCCAGGCGACCAGGCGCGGCTCGCCGGCGGGATCGCTGCGCAGATCGACCGCGGCGGCGCGCACGCCGGGCACGGCCTGCAACTGTGCGGCGACCTCGCCGGTCTCGATGCGGAAGCCGCGCAGCTTGATCTGGCCGTCGCCGCGCGACAGGTAGCGCAACTCGCCGTCGCCGCCCAGGTGCACGCGGTCGCCGGTGCGGTAGGCGCGCGCGCCGTCGGCATCGACGACGAAGCGTTCGGCGGTGAGATCCGGCCGGCCCAGATAACCCGATGCCAGCGCGGGACCGGCGACGTAGAGCTCGCCGATGGCGCCCTGCGGCAGCGCCGTGCCGCGCGCGTCGCGCACGCTCAGGCGCAGGTTCGGCAGCGGCCGCCCGATCGGCGGCAGCGCCGGCCAGCGCAGCGGATCGGCGGCCAGGGTATGCGCGGTGACCACGTGGGTTTCGGTCGGCCCGTAGTGATTGACCAGGCGGCAGTGCGGGTGTGCGGCGAAGAAATCGCGCAAGGCCGGCGAGACCGACAGCGCCTCGCCGGCGACCGCGATCAGGCGCAACTCCGGCAAGCGGTGTTGCGCCAGCATCGGCAACAGGCTCAGCACCGCCACCGGCAGGAACAGCCGCTGCAGTGCGCGCGTGCGGATCAGCTCGAGCAGCGCCGGCAGGTCCTGGCGTTGCGCTTCATCGACCAGCACCAGGCGCGAGCCGCTGGTCAGCGCGGTGAAGATTTCCTGGAACGAGACATCGAAGTTCAACGAGGTGAACTGCAGCGTCGCCAGGCGTTCGCCGAACAAGGGCTGGTCGGCGGCCTGGGCGGCCAGCAACTGGGTCAGGGCGCGGTGCGGCAGGACCACGCCCTTGGGCGTGCCGGTCGAGCCGGAGGTGTAGAGCACGTAGGCCGCGCTATCGGGATCGATGGCCGCGGTCGGCGCCGGCGCTAAGCCGGCCTCCGCCGCAGGCATCGGCAGGCGCGTCGCGTCGGCGCCGGCCAGTGCGCTCTCGCCCGCCGCATCGGCGAGGATGCAGCGCAACTGCGCCTCCGCGGCGATCCGCAACAAACGCTCGCTCGGATAGGCCGGGTCCAGCGGCACGTAGGCCGCGCCCAGGCGCAGGCAGGCGAGGATGGCCACGAGCGGCGCGCAGCCGCGCGCCAGGCACAGGCCGACCCGGTCGCCGGCGCGGACGCCGTGCGCGTAGAGGTAGTCGGAACACTCGCGCGCCTGTTGCGCGAGTTCGGCGTAGTCGATGCGGCGCTCGCCGTGCTCCAGCGCGACCGCCTGCGCATGGGTCTGCGCGCTGCGCTCGAACCAGGACCAAAGATCGGCGTGCGCCGCGTCCGCCACGGCCGTTGCCGGCTGCGGCAGGGCCGCGACGGCGAGCGCCAGCTCGCCGGCCGGCGTGTCGGGACGCTCGGCCAGATCGGCCAGCAACGCCGCCAGCGATTGGCCGAGGCTGCGCACGGTGTCTTCGCGCAGCAACGCGGCGGCGAATTCGAACTGGCCGTGCAAAGCGCCGTCGCGGCGGGTCAGGTGCAGGCTAAGGTCGAACTTGGCGGTGCCGCTGGCGTGGTCGAGCGCAATCAGGCGCGCGTCGGGGAATTCCAGCGCGCCGCCGCCTTCGTGCACGGCGAACAGGATCTGGAACAACGGCGACGGCCCGCCCTGCCCGGCCGATCCCAGCGCCTCGACCAGGGTGTCGAAGGGCTGTGCCTGGTGGTCGAAATCGGCGAGATACTGCGCGCGGCCGGCGCGCAGGGATTCGAGCAGGCTGCGCGAGCGGTCGACGGATTCGCGCAGCACCAGGGTGTTGGCGAAGAAGCCGATGGTGTGCTCGAACTCGGCGCGTTCGCGGCCGGACACCGGCGTGCCCAGGACGATATCGTCGTTGTCGGAGTAACGCGCCAGCACCAGCGCGAACGCACTCTTGAGCAGCATGAAGGCGGTGACGCCGCAGTCCAGCGCGAGCGCGTCGAGCCGCGCCACCAGCGCCGCCGGCAGTACGAAGGCGTGGTGGCCGCCGCGGTGGTCCGGGCGCTCGGGGCGCGGGTGGTCCAGCGGCAGGCTGTGCACCGCCGGCGCGCCGGACAGGCGTTCGCGCCAATACGCCAGCAAGCGCTGTTCGCGCTCGGGGGTGAGCAGCCGCTGTTGCCAATCGGCGAAATCGGCGTAGTGCAGGCGCGCGCCGTCCTCGTCCTCGCGCTCGCCGCGCAGCGCCGCGCGGTAGGCGGCATTGGCCTGGGCCATCAGCAGGCCCAGCGAGGCGCCGTCGGCGGCGATGTGGTGCAGGCAGACCAGCAGTGCGTGTTGGTCCGCGCCCAGCCGGATCAGCTCGATCCGCAGCGGCAGGTCGCGTTCCAGGTCGAAGGCGGCGGTCGCGCTGGCGTGCAGGCGTTGCTGCAGGTGCGCCTCGCGCTGGGCCGGCGCCAGCGCCGACAGGTCGAGTTCCTGCCACGGCAGTGCGGCCTGCGGATCGGGCAGCGCATACGGCGCGCCGGCGTCGCTGGCGACGCGGCTGTGCAGCGCCTCGTGCCGCGCCAGCAGGCCGGCGAACGCGGCGTGCAGCGCGGCCGGGTCCAGCGTGCCTTCGATCCGCCAGGCGCCAGGCATGTTGTAGCTCGGCGAGGCGGCGTCGAGTTGTTGCAGGAACCACAAGCGGCGTTGCGCCGGCGACAGCGGCAACCGCTGCGCGCGCGACAGCCGTTGCGGCGCCGCGGTCTCGACCTCGCCGCGCTCCAGCGCCGCGGCCAGGGCGCGCACGTTCGGCGCGGCGAACAGTTCGCGCAGCGGCAACGCCCGCTGCAGGCGCGTGCGGATCAATCCGGCCAGCCGCGCCGCGGCCAGCGAATGGCCGCCGGCGCGGAAGAAATCGTCGTCCGGGCCGAACCCGGGCTGGCCCAGCACTTCGCGGAACAGCGCCAGCAGCGCGGTTTCGCGTTCGTCCAGCGCCGCAGCCGGCGACGGCGGCGCGGTGTCCCAGTCCGGCGCCGGCAGCGCGCGGCGGTCGAGCTTGCCGTTGACGTTCAGCGGCAGTCGCGACAGCCGCACGAAGCGGCTCGGCACCAGGTAGAACGGCAGTTCGCGCGCGAGCGCAGCGCGCAGGTTGGCTTGGTCGGGCGCGCCGTGGCCGGGCGCGCCGCCGGCGTCGACGTCGGCCTGCCAATAGGCGATCAGGCGATTATCGCCGGCCGGATCGCGCAGGCAGACCGCGCAGGCATTGGCGACGCCGGCGATGGCGCGCAGCGCCGGTTCGATCTCGCCCGGCTCGACCCGGAACCCCTGCACCTTGGCCTGGTCGTCGCGGCGGCCGAGAAACTGCAACTCGCCGTCGCGCCAGCAGACGCGGTCGCCGGTGCGGTAGACGCGTTCGCCACGCAACTCGGCGAAGCCGGCCGCACTCGCGGCGGCGTGGCCGATGTAGCCCTCGCCCACGCCCTCGCCCGCCAGCACCAGTTCGCCGGGCACGCCCTCAGGCACGCGCGCCTCGCCCTGCAACACCAGGCAGCGGGTGTTCGGGTACGGGCGGCCGATGCGCACGTCCTCGTTCGCGCCCAGATCGAACCAGGTCGCGGCCACGGTGGCCTCGGTCGGGCCGTAGGTGTTGAGCAAGCGCAGGCGCGGGCCGACCGCGCGGCGCCAGGCGCGCACGCAGTCGGCGCGGGCCGCTTCGCCGCCGATCGCCAGCAAACGTAGCGGGCTGTCGGCCGGCACCGCCACGGCGGGATCGCCGCACAGCACATGCCAGAACGCGGTCGGCAAGGAGGCCACCGAAATCGCCTGCGCCGCGACGAACGCGGCGAAACCGGCCGGGCCGGCCACGCTTTCCTCGTCGCGCAGCACCAGCGCGGCGCCGGCGGCGAGCGCGCAAAAGATCTCCTCGACGCTGATGTCGAACGACAGCGATGCGAACTGCAGCACCCGGTCGTGCGGCTGGATCCGGTACTGTTCGGCCACCGCGCGGACGTAGCCGGCCAGGTTGCGCTGCGAAATGCGTACGCCCTTGGGACGGCCGGTCGAACCGGAGGTGTAGATCGCATAGGCCGGATGCGCCAGCGCGTCTTGCCGCGGCGGCGCGGCAGCGGCCTGCGGCGTCTGCGCCAGCGTCGCGGGCGCGAGCCAGGCGATGTCGCCGACCGGCGCATCGGCGATCAGCAGCCGGCAACCGGCGTCGGCCAGGATGAACGCGCAGCGCTCGTCCGACAGCGCGGTGTCCAGGGGAACGTAGCCGGCGCCGAGCCAATGGCAGGCCAGCAGGCATTCGATCGCCGCAGCGCTGCGCGGCAGCCGCAGCGCCACCAGGTCGCCGGCGCGCACGCCGTGCGCGGCCAGCGCCGCGGCGGTGGCCGTGATGCGACGCAGCAGTTCGCCATAGCTCAGCGTCAGCGCGCCATCGACCAGCGCGATCGCGTCGGGAGCGCGTTCGGCGTGGGCGACGATCTCGCACAGCACCGGGCGCTCGCCGCGCACGCGCACCTGGCCTTCCCATGCCTGCAGCGCTTGCCGCTGCGCGGTGTCGAGCATGTCCAGCGCCCTCAACGGCGCGCCCGCGTCGGCGCACATCTGCGCCAGCAGGCGCCGCAGTTGCGCGGCCATGGCGGCGATGCGCGCCGGCGCGAACAATTCGGTGTTGTATTCGAAGCTCAGCTCGAGGCCGTCGTCGCCGTCGAGCGCATCCAGCGACAGCTCGAACTTGCTGCCGGCCTGCGGTAGCGGCCACGGGCGGATGTCCAGGCCCGGCAGACGCAGCCCGTCGCCCTCGCGGCGCTGGTAGGACAGCATGATCTGCAGCAGCGGCGCGTGGCTGAGGCTGCGCGCCGGCTGCACGGCCTCGATCAGTTTGTCGAACGGCAGCGCCTGGTGCGCGAACGCGTCCAGGGTGGCGCGCTTGACCTGCGCCAGCCACGCGCCCACCGAGCACTCTTCCTCGACCCGGTGGCGCATCGCCAGGGTATTGACGAAGAAGCCCACCAATGGCTGCAGCTCGCGATGTTCGCGCCCGGAGACCGGCGTGGCGAAGGCGACGTCGGCGTGATCGCCGTGGCGCTTGAGCAGCAGCGCGAACGCGGCCTGCAGCACCACGAAGACGGTCGTGTCGTGAGCCTGGGCGAGGTCCAGCACCGCGGCGCGTTCGTGCGCGTCCAGACGCAGGCTCAAGCGTGCGCCGGCATTGCCGAGCCGTTCCGGGCGGGCGTGGTCGGTGGCCAGCGCATGCAGCGGCGCCAGTCCTTGCAGGCGCTCCACCCACCAGTCGCGGCTGGCGTCGAGCCGGCCTTCGCGCCAGCGCTCGCGCTGCCAATGGGCGTAGTCGGCGTACTGCAGCGGCAGCGGCGTCCAGGCCGGTTCCACTCCTTCCAGCGCGGCGGCGTAGGCCTGGGCGAACTCGGCGGTCAGCACCGCCATCGATTGCGCATCGCCGGCGATGTGGTGCAACAACAGCAACAGCACGTGACGGTTCGGCTCCAGCGCGAACGCATGCACGCGCAGCATCGGCCCGCGTTCCAGGTCGATCGGGTCCGCGCAGGCGGCGGCGATGGCCTGCGCCAACGCCGCGTCCTGATCGGCGCTCGCCGCCAACTTGCGCCAGTGCAGCGGGTCCGGCCAGGCATCCAGCCGGTGCGCGCGGGCTTCGCCTTCGTTCTCGCGGAACACGGTGCGCAGGGCTTCGTGGCGCGTCATCAGCGCCTGGATGGCGCGCCGCACCGCATCGGGGTCGAGCGCGCCGCGCAGCTCCAGCGCCGCAGGGATCAGATACAGCGCCGGGTCGGATTCCAATTGCTGCAGCAGCCACAGGCGTTGCTGCGCCGGCGACAGCGGCGCGTCCTGGCGGTCGCGCAGGCGCGGGATCGGCGCTTCGCCGGCCGCCGCGGCCGGATCGTTGGCCGCGAGCAAGTCGGTCAACTCATCGCGATGGGCCTTGAGCCGGTCGCGCAGCGCCGGCGTCAGCACGCCCGGCGGCGCCTGCACCTGCAGGCGGCCGTCGGCCAGGCTCAGGCGCACGCCCTGGCGGCGCAGGTCGATCAGCAATTGCGAGGCGCTCATAGTTCGAAGCTTTCCCAGGTTTCGTCCGCTTGTTCGGGCGCCGATTGCGGTGCGGCGAGGGCGTCGAGCAAGGCCGCCTGTTCGGCCAGCCGCGGCTGCTCGAACAGGGATTTCAGCGGCACGGCCACCGCGAACTCGACGCGGATGGCCTCGGCCAGGCGCACCACCAGCAAGGAGTGGCCGCCGCGGGCGAAGAAATGCGCATGGCGTCCAGGCCGCTCGCCGCCGAGCAACTGTCGCCACAGCTCGGCCAGGCGTTGTTCGCTGGCCGATTCGAGCGCGCCTTCGTCGCGGTCCTCGGTCTGCGGCTTGGGCAGGGCCTTGCGGTCGAGCTTGCCGTTGGCGGTCAGCGGCAGCGCCGGCAATAGCTGGATCTGACGCGGCAGCATGTAGTCCGGCAGCACCGCACGCAGTGCATCGCGCAGCGCCTGCGGGTCGGGTTCGGCGTTCGGCGCGGCGACTGCGTAACCCATCAGCCACGCGCCTTCGCCCTGCCCTTCGACCGTCACTGCGGCATCGACGAGCTGCGGCAATGCCGCCAGCTTGGCCGCGATCTCGCCCGGCTCGATCCGGTAGCCGCGCAGCTTGACCTGATCGTCGCCGCGGCCGCGGTACTCCAGCGAGCCGTCGGCGTGGTAGCGGCCGAGGTCGCCGGAGCGGTAGCGGCGTTGGCCATCGATGGCGACGAAACGTTCGGCGGTCAGTTCCGGTCGTTGCCAATAGCCTTGGGCGACACCGTCGCCTTCGACCACCAACTCGCCGACCACGCCCAACGGTACCGGTTGGCCGGCATCGTCGAGCACGTGCACTGCGAGGTCCGGCAACGCGCGGCCGATGCGGCTGGCCGGGCTTTGCAGGTCTTCGTCGCTGAGACGGTGGAAGCTGACGTGCACCGTGGTTTCGGTGATGCCGTACATGTTGACCAACTCGGCGCTCGGGTAGCGCTCACGCCAGGGCTGCAGGCGCGAGGGCTCCAAGGCTTCGCCGCCGAACACTACCGTGCGCACGCTCAGCGGAACCTCGCGTCGCACCGCCTGCGACTGCAGCGCGTAGAACGCCGAGGGCGTCTGATTGAGCACGGTGACGCCTTGCTCGGCCAGCAGATCAAGGAAAGCATCGGGCTGCCGGCAGACCGCTTCCGGCACAAGCACGGCGCGGCCGCCATACAGCCACGCGCCCCACAGTTCCCACACCGCGAAGTCGAACGCATGCGAGTGGAACAGGCTCCACACGTCGTGTTCGTCGAACGCGAAATGGCCGTCCTGCGTAGCTGCGGTAAACAGCCGCTCGACGTTGCGGTGCGTGACCACCACGCCCTTGGGCGTGCCGGTCGAGCCGGAGGTATAGATCAGATAGGCCGGCGCATCGACTGGTACCTTAGGCAACTCGCCCGGCACCACGGCATCGAGCTGCGCGCGGGTGAACGGATCGTCCAGGCACAACGCCGTGCCGGGCAGCTCGACGGCCAGCGCGCGCTGGCTGACGCTGAGGCAGACGCCGCTGTCTTCGAGAATGAAGCCGCGCCGAGCCGCGGGCGCATGCGGATCGACCGGCACATAGGCCGCGCCGGTCTTCAGGATCGCCAGCAGCGCGACCAGCAGGTCGCAGCCGCGCGGCAGGCACAGGCCCACGCGCTGGCCGGGGCCGGC
>NZ_FNPT01000002.1:182689-438261 GCF_900107375.1 Lysobacter sp. yr284 | reverse complement strand
TGCCAAAAGAAAGTAACTCGGCCGCTTGCGGACGAAAGCCTTTGATTGTCGCTTGTCGTCACTCGTTCGTTAACGACGGCAGCAGAGTTGCGTATCCGACTGTAGGAGCGGCGCAAGCCGCGACCGCGACAACGCAACTACGACGAAACCTTCGCGATCGCTGCGATGGCGCGGTCGCGGCTTGCGCCGCTCCTACAGGGGGCGTGCCGCGGGAAGGTCAACCTTTGTCGCGGTGGCGCGTGACGACAAGCAAACATCCAAAGCTTCCGTCCGCAAGCGGCCGGGTCACTTTCTTTGTCCAAAGCAACAAAGAAAGTAACCAAAGAAAGTGCTTTTCCCTGTTTCGAATCAAGAGCCACTAGGGCTCACAGCGGCGCGGGGCCGCGCCATAAGGGGCATCCTGCCCCATGGTGCGCGTGCGCATCCATGCGCACGCCCTCCGGGGCTGCGGAGCGTGTGCTTTGCGTGGGGTTGCGTCCAAGCGAACAGCAACGACAAAGGCAAAAGCAAAATGGATTCCGGCTTTCGCCGGAATGACGAGATGACGAGATGACGAGATGACGAGATGACGGAGTGCGGCGCTTGCGTCGCAACGGCGAGGTGCACGGCTTTCGCCGGCATGAGGGCGCGCTGCTCTTCCGGCGGAATGACGGAATGCAGATCCTTCGCCAGAACAACGCCGCAAGATGCGCTCGTCGCCCCTCCTTCGACACGAAACCCGGACAAAACTACGGCGCCGCGAGGCTGAAGCCCACCGTCGTGCGGCCGTCGCCGCTGGCCGCGAATACGCTGCCGCCGTGCAGGGACGCGATCGCCTTGACGATCGACAACCCCAGGCCGTGGTGCCGCTCGCCGCGGTGTTCGCGCGCTTCGTCGACGCGGTAGAAACGGTCGAACATCCGCGCCAGGTGCTGCGGTTCCACGCACTTGCCTTCGTTGCGCACCGCCACGCTGGCGCCGTTGCCGCAGTCGCCGGGGACGCCGTCGCCGCAGCGCACTTCCACCACGATCTCCGAGCCAGGCGTGGCGTGCTGGACGGCGTTGTGCAGCAGGTTGGTCATCGCCCGGCGGAACAGCGAGGTGTCGATCCAGGCCTCGGCGGCGCCGTCGATGCGCAGGCCCATGCCCGCTTCCTCCAGCAAGTATTCGAGGAATTCGCCGGTCTTGGCCACTTCCGCCGCCAGCGGCACGCAGACCCGGTCCAGGGCGATGTCGCCCTGGCCGGCGCGCGACAGGAACAGCATGTCGTTGACGATGCCGCGCATGCGTTCGAGTTCTTCCAGGTTCGAAGTCAGCACCTCGGTCAGCCGCTGCGCCTCGCGCGGGCGCTGCAGCGCGACCTGGGTCTGGCCCATCAGGTTGGTCAGCGGCGTGCGCAGTTCGTGGGCGACGTCGGCGTTGAACGCTTCCAGCCGGGTGTAGGCGGCTTCGAGCCGGTCGAGCGCGCCGTTGAACGCGCCGGCCACGCGGCCCAGTTCCGGCGGCAGGTCGGTCGGCTGCAGGCGCTGCGACAGGTTGCTCGGGCTCAGCCGCTGCGCCTCCGCCGACAGCCGCTGCAACGGGCGCAGGCCGACCTGGGCGATCCAGTGGCCAAGCAACGCCACCAGCGCGGCGCCGCCCAGGCCCAGCGCGACCAGGGCGAAGGCGAAGCTGCGCAGCGCGGCGCGGTAGGGCTGCGAGTCGATCGCGACCCAGACCTGCACCGACGGCCGTTCGCCCTTGGCCGGGATCGACTGCGCCAGCACCCGGTACGGCGCGTCGCTGTCGGCCAGCCACAGCCGGCCCATGCCGCGGTCGGCCGCGCCGCGCGCCGGCTCGACCGGCGGCGCGCCGGCGCCGATCCGGAACAAGGCGTTGTCGCTCCAGGCCCAGACCTTGGTGCTGCGGTCGCTCGACACCAGGCTGTCGACCTTGTCCTCGACCTTGTGCCAGCGCTCGCGCAGTTCGCAGGCGTTGACGCTGCCGGCGACGTAACGAAGCTTGGTTTCCAGCTCCGCATGCTGGTAGCGCACGATCTGGGTCTGCAGCACCTGGTACAGGGCGATGCCGACCAGGGCGAACACCAGCAGCGCGGCGCCGGCGAACATCGCCGCCAGGCGCCGGGCGATCGGCAGTTCGCGCCAGGGCGTCACGCCGGCGGCCTCGCGCCCGCCGCCGCGCCGTCCTCGTCCTCGCGCGTTTCCAGCACGTAGCCCATGCCGCGCACGGTGTGCAGCAGCTTGCTGCGGAACGGGCCGTCGATCTTCGCCCGCAGCCGCTTGATCGCCACTTCCACCACGTTGGTGTTGCTGTCGAAGTTGATGTCCCACACCTGCGCGGCGATCACCGTCTTCGACAGGATCTGGCCGCGGCGCTGGGCCAGCAGCGCCAGCAGGGCGAATTCCTTGCCGGTCAGGTCCAGGCGGTTGCCGTCGCGGAAGGCGCGGCGCGCGAGCAGGTTGATCTGCAGGTCGCCGATGCTCAGCTCGGTGGATTCCTGCTGGCGCCCGCGCCGCACCAGCGCCTGCAGCCGCGCCAGCAGTTCGATGAAGGAAAACGGCTTGACCAGATAGTCGTCGGCGCCCGCGCCCAGGCCGTGCACGCGGTCGTCGATGCGGTCGCGCGCGGTCAGCATGATCACCGGGGTCTGCTTGCGCAGGCGCAACTCGCGCAACACGCTGAAGCCGTCCAGGCCCGGCAGCATCACGTCGAGCACGATCACGTCGTAGTCGTGCTCGCGCGCCAGGTGCAGGCCGCTGTTGCCGTCGCGGGCCACGTCCACGCTCCAGCCCTGCTCGGCCAGGCCGTCGCGCAGGTAGTCGGCGGTCTTGGCTTCGTCCTCGACGATCAGCAACTTCATGGACGGTGCGGCTTCATGGGCGATGGGATGGACGGGGACCTGCGGGCATCCTAACCCCGTCCAGGCCGGCTCGCGCCCGCCTTGCCTGCGCGCCGCCGCGCGGGCGCAGGCAAGCCACAGGCGGGCCGGCCAGCGAAGAGGAAGGCGGCGCCCTTGGAGAAAAACGCCGCCCATGGCCCGCGAGGGGAGGACGCGGACCATGCGCAGACTGTAGGCGTCCGGCGCCTACGCCACGCTGTCGCCGCGCTGACAAATCCGTCAGCTGCCGGCGGGCGGGCGGCGCCGATGCGGCCGCGCGCTTTGCGACCGCAGTAGCGGCTGCGCATCGCGCCCGGGCGCGGCCGCGGTCGGCCGCGGCGGGCTGGGTTAGCATCCGGCCATGCTCCCGATCCCGTCCCCCGCCCGGTTCGACCGGCCCGCGCCGTTGCGGCCGCGTCCGGCGCGCGCGACCCCGGCGCCGGCGCCGGCACGCGCATGAGCGACGCCGCCGGCGCCAGCCAGCGCGCGCCCTGGCAGGTCGACGCCAGCTTGGTGGTCGACCCGGTGTTCGACGGCGACGGCCGCCTGCGCGCCTGGGCGCGGCTGCCCGACGCCACGTGGCGCGCGCTCGCGCCGGTGCTGGCCGGGCGCTACGACCGGATCGGATTCGGCTTCGGTTTCGGCATCCGGGTCGGCGCCGGCAGCGAGGATTTCCTGCGCAGCGGCATCGCCCGCACCCTGGAGCTGGACGCGGCCCGGGCGATGCCCGCGACCGAGATCGACGGCGAGGCCTACGACCTGCAGGTGTGCGACTTCACCGCCTACACCGCTTATCTGCTCGGCCGCACCGGCTTCAACCACTGGCACTCCACCGACCCGGAGCTGTGCGCGGACGAGCTGTGCTTCTTCCGCGACGGCCGGATCGAGCTGCTGGCGCAGCCGTGGAATTCGATGCTGCGCTTCTTCGGCGTCGAACACCGGCTGCTGCAGGACGTGCAAGCCGCGCACCCGCGCTTCGCCGCGGCGGTGTACGTGCGCGAAGGCGACCGCCTGCGCGGCGCTTGAGGCGCGGCTTGCGGCGTCAGCGCTTGGGCGCCGGCTTCGCCGGCGGCACCAGTTCGATCTGGAACAGGTTCGGCCACAGCTTGCCGGTGACGAACAAGCGGTCGCCCTTGGCGTCGTAAGCGATGCCGTTGAGCACGTCGCTGCCGCGCACGCTGGTGCCGTGCCCTTGCAGCAGCCCGGACAGGTCGATCCAGCCGCGCACGTGGCCGGTCTTGGGGTCGATGCGGGCGATCAGGTCGGTCTGCCAGACGTTGGCGTAGATCTCGCCCTTGACCCACTCCAGCTCGTTGAGCTGGTCGACCGCGCGGCCGTTGTCGGTGACCTGGATGCGCGCGCGCTCGCGCAGCGTGGCCGGGTCGAGCAGGCGCAGCTGCGCGCTGCCGTCGCTCATGTAGACGGTGTCGGCCGAACGGGTCAGGCCCCAGCCCTCGCCCTGGTAGGCGAAGGTGCCGGCCGGCGAGAAGTCGCCGCGGTTGAACACGTAGCCGCTGCCGTTGGTCCAGGTCAGCATCAGCAATTGCTCGCCGCGGTCGGTCAGGCCCTCGCCGAACACCTCGGCCGGCAGGTCGCGGCGCTGCAGCACCTGGCCGTTCTCCAGCTTGACCTTGCGCAGCGAGGAGCGGCCGTTGAGGCCGGTGCTCTCGTACAGGTGGCCGTCCTTCCAGATCAGGCCCTGGGTGAAGGCCAGCGAGTCGTGCGGGTAGCGCGCGACCACCTTGTAGGAATAGACCGGCGCATTCGTGCGCGGTGCGGCCGGGCTCGGCGCGCAGGCGGCGGCGAGGACGGCGCTGAGCGCGGCGACGGCGAGCGGACGCGGGGACAGGCGGCGCTGGGGCATGGGCGGGTTCCGGTGGCCAGGCGCTGAGGATAGCGCCTGCGCAGGCCGCGGGTTGGCACAGGCCGGCTGTCGTGGGGGGCTTGAGCCCCGACGCCTCGCGCTGCGGTCGCGGCGATCCGGCGCCAGAGCGTCGGGGCTCAAGCCCCTGCCACAACAGCCCCGGGCCGCGGCCCCCTTCACTCCCGTCGCACCTCCTGCGACCTGTCCCCGGGTAGAATCCGGGGCTCTGCCCCACCCGGTTGCCAGCTTCAAATGACAGATTCCGTACGTACGGCGTTCCACGGCTTCGAACAGATCCCGCTGCGCGAATACGCCGAACGCGCCTACCTGGACTACTCGATGTACGTGGTCCTGGACCGCGCCCTGCCGTTCCTGGGCGACGGCCTCAAGCCGGTCCAGCGCCGCATCATCTACGCCATGAGCGAGCTGGGCCTGAACGCCCAGTCCAAGCCGAAGAAGTCGGCGCGCACCGTCGGCGATGTGATCGGCAAATACCATCCGCACGGCGACAGCGCCTGCTACGAGGCGATGGTGTTGATGGCGCAGCCGTTCTCCTACCGCTATCCGCTGGTCGAAGGCCAGGGCAACTTCGGTTCCACCGACGATCCCAAGTCGTTCGCGGCGATGCGCTACACCGAGTCCAAGCTGACCCCGCTGGCCGAAGTGCTGCTGGGCGAGCTGGGCCAGGGCACGGTGGATTGGGACCCGAACTTCGACGGCACCCTGGAAGAACCCACCTGGATGCCGGCGCGGCTGCCGCACCTGCTGCTCAACGGCACCACCGGCATCGCCGTGGGCATGGCCACCGACGTGCCGCCGCACAACTTGAACGAAGTGGTCAGCGCCTGCGTGCGCCTGCTCGACGACCCGGACGCGACCACCCGCGACCTGTGCGAGCACGTGCTCGGCCCGGACTACCCGACCACCGCCGAGATCATCACCCCGCGCGCCGACCTGCTGCAGATGTACGAAACCGGCCTGGGCAGCGTGCGCGCCCGCGCCGTGTTCGAGAAGGACGGCGCCAACCTGGTCATCACCGCCCTGCCCTACCAGACCTCGCCGGGCAAGGTGATCGAGCAGATCGCGACCCAGATGCGGGCCAAGAAGCTGCCGTGGCTGGAAGACATCCGCGACGAGTCCGACCACGCCAATCCGACCCGGATCGTGCTGGTGCCGCGCTCCAACCGCGTCGATGCCGACCAGCTGATGGGGCATCTGTTCGCCACCACCGACCTGGAACGCAGCTTCCGCGTCAACTTCAACGTCATCGGCCTGGACGGCCGCCCGCAGGTCAAGGGCCTGCGCGCGTTCCTGAGCGAATGGCTGAGCTTCCGCGCCGACACCGTCACCCGCCGCCTGAACCACCGGCTGGAGAAGGTCGAGCGCCGCCTGCACCTGTTGCAGGGCTTGCTGGTCGCGTTCCTCAACCTCGACGAAGTCATCCGCATCATCCGCAGCGAGGACGAACCGCGTCCGGTGCTGATGAAGCGCTTCGACCTCACCGAAGAGCAGACCGACTACATCCTGGAAACCCGCCTGCGCCAGCTGGCGCGGCTGGAAGAGATGAAGATCCGCGGCGAGCAGGCCGAACTGGAGAAGGAGCGCGAGCAACTGATCGCCATCCTCGCCAGCAAGGCCAAGCTCAAGAAGCTGATCAAGGACGAACTGCTGGCCGACGCCAAGAAGTTCGGCGACGCCCGCCGTTCGCCGCTGGTCTCGCGCAACGCCGCCCAGGCGCTGTCGGAGACCGAACTGGTCGCCAGCGAACCGATGACCGTGGTGGTCAGCGAAAAGGGCTGGGTGCGCGCAGCCAAGGGCCACGAGATCGACGCGTCCACGCTCAGCTACCGCGACGGCGACGGCCTGCTCGCGGCGGTGCGCGGGCGCAGCACCCAGCAGGTCGCGTTCCTGGATTCGACCGGCCGCGCCTATTCGGCGCTGATCCACGGCCTGCCGTCGGCGCGCGGCAACGGCGAGCCGCTGACCGGGCGGTTCTCGCCGGCCGCGGGCGCTTCGTTCCAGGCGCTGGCCGCCGGCGACAACGACCACCGCTTCGTGCTCTCCAGTTCGCACGGCTACGGCTTCGTGACCCGCTTCGAGAACCTCACCGGCCGCAACAAGGCCGGCAAGGCGATGCTGTCGCTGACCCCGAACGCCAAGGTCCTGCAACCGGCGCAGATCGGCGACGTCGAACAAGACCGCGTGGTCGCGGTGACCAACGTCGGCCACCTGCTCGCGTTCCCGGTCGCCGAACTGCCGGAACTCGACAAGGGCAAGGGCAACAAGATCATCGACATCCCCAAGGCCAAGCTCGGCACCGAGCGCGTGGTCGCGGTGGCGGTGGTCGCGCCGGGACAGACGCTGAGCGTGAAGTCCGGCGCGCGCACGATGAGCCTGTCGTTCAAGGACCTCGATACGTACCTGGGCGCGCGCGCGACCCGCGGCGGGTTGTTGCCGCGCGGGTGGCAGAAGGTGGAAGGGTTGGCGGTCGAGTAAGGCCGCTGTCGCGAACCGTGCCCGGATTCGCCGGGCACGGAGTTTCCGAAGGATACGGGCCATGCTCGAACGCGAGCGTTTGATCGCCCTGATCGGCAAAATCGCCGACTGCGACGGCAGCGAAGCGGAAATCGACGAAGCGCTGGAACAACTGGATCGGCTGTCGCCGATGTCCGGCGCCAGCGACCTGATCTTCCATCACGATCCCGAACTGACGCCCGAACAGATCGCCGACCGGCTGTTGACTTACCGGCCCACGCCCCTGCATCGCGGCCCGATCGACCCGCAAGACCCTCATTACCTCGCCATCGTCGCGCATTACGGCGAGCGCACCGCTGCGCGCAGCGGCGTGAAGCTGATCCGGCATATCGACGAAGGGCTCGCGGTGCTGCTGGCCATCGGCGCGCCGCTGCGGGCGATGCAGGGCTATTGCCTGCACCCGTTGCTGCAAGACGACGCTTCGCTGAGCGACTCCTTGCTGCCTGATTCGACGCTGTACCGCTACGCTCCCGACCCAGGCGCGGTCGCGTTGGCGATGGAGTACCGCAGCGTCGCCAACGCCTATCTGTCCCAGCACTGCACCGGCCCCGACGACGATATCGCGCTCAGCCCGCTGACCGAAGTCAACCAGATGTTGATCGCCGACAAAGTCCAGAACCGCAAGGACTTCGAGCGCTATCACCTGGGCACGCATCCGCGTTCGGAGGTGTTGGCGCAGTACTTCGCCAACTGGTTGCGGGCGCTGGGCGTAGGCGAATCGCGCTATCGCTTGCTGTGCGAACAGCTGGCCCGGCACGACGGCCCAGCCGCAAGTTGCCTGGCGTAACGCCGCGGCACTGCTCAAACCGACTCGATCGCCAAGGAAGCCAACCAATGAGAAAGTACCTGGACGGCATTTTCGGCCTGCTTGCCTTGTGCGGCTTCGTAGCGAGCCTGACCGTGCATCTGCGCACGTTCTGGGGTTACACCCTCGACCTGCCCGGTGGCGAACATCTGCTGGCGCTCGCCCTGCCGTTGGTGTTCGCACCGCTTGTGTTGGATACCCGCAGCATCCCGCCAGAGCAGCGCAACATCGCCGGTCTGCCCGGAAAACTACCGCGATGGGCCATCGCGATGGTCGTCGCAGTGGCCGCATATGCTGCGCTCAACTTCATTTTGAACGTGCTGCACGACGGTTCGCCCGCTGTTTCCGACGGCAGGTACGTGTTACAGGAACACGGACGCGTGATCCGCGAGATCACCGCGCAGCAGTATCGCGAGGCGGTAGTGAGACAGGTCCGGGGATTCAGCGGACACATGCTGCCGTTCTATCTGCTGCCGGCGATCTGGTTCTTGTTCGCCAAGAAAGCGCAGCGCTCCGCTACCGGCTGAATGCGACGTTGTCCTATTGACAGCGCTCGCGTGCGGAAGCAGCCTGCACATGGAGCCTAGAAACTCCTCGCGTAACGGTAGCCACCCCCGAAAGATCCGGTGGTTTTTTTGCGCCTGCGTTTCGCAGGTGCGCTCGGCGTATGCGTCATGCGTCGGGAGGGCGGCTAATACAACACCCGCAAGGGGAATACGCCCGCCGCTTACGCGCGGTTTCTAGCCTCCCGACTTCCGCCTGCGAATCCGCGCAGGCGGCTGCATGACTCATGGAATGGAGCGCCGTTTATGCCACGCAAGCCCCCGTCCGCCTTCTGCGCGGACAGCGTTGTGCTGCCTCTGGATGCCTATCTCGAATTGCAGAAGTTTCACGACGAGTTGGTGGGCATCGCCGACACCATCGATCCTGCCACACACTCGCCCGGCGTTCGCAAGCCCGAACAGTCCCGGCGACGTGCGCTCGCGCGGGTGTTCCGTTTGTGGGCGCGGCAGATTGAGCGCAGTTTGGTTGCGTCCTGAGCGGCTCAACGTCGGCATGTTCCGTGCAGGCGATCCCACGCGCCACCGGCGTCTGCGCACCTGTCGATAGCGATCTGCTCGGCGACATAGGCCTTGCCCAAGGCAAGCGCGTAGGCAAGCAAGGCCAACGCCGCCGCGGTGCCCGCGACCGCGGCGACCACGATCAGGACGGACCTGATTTTCTTCGCGTTGCCCATCCGTTTCCCGATGGCCCGACGGCCTGCACGTCCGTAATCTTTACACCCCAAGCCACCGAACGCGCCAGAGCTTGCCGACTCTGGCGAGGCGGCCTTGCCCGCCCTGCCCGAACGACACCGCTGGCCCGAACCATCCCATTTCCGCCAGCCCGCGCAACCCGGCGCGGGCGTAGGCTCGTCTCACGCGCCGTCGGCGCGGCGCGGCGATCCCGCGCAGGATCATGGAGTGGAGATGGATATGAATCGCGAAAAAGCCGAACAGGTCGCGGCGCATCTCGCCGCGGGGATGCTGGCCAGCGGCCAGTACGCCATGAGCGAGGACACCGGCGGCGACGCCGAGTTCGTCGCGTCGTTGTACAACGCCATCGTCGACAAGCTGGTCGCCACGCGCGCGGGCGACGCCGGCGGTTGAGGCGCGACGCAGGGGCGCGGCGCTCGCCGCGCCTCGTGCCTATGTCGCGCCGCGTCGCGCGCCGCCTGCGGCGCGCGCGCGCATCGAACGGCGGCGGGCTGCCGGCCCGCCGCCGTTTTCGTTTCAAGCCAGCGGCAATGCGAGCACGGCCTCGGTGCTGAGAATCGCGCCGAAGGTGTCGTCGATGCTCGCCAGCGCGGCGCGGTGCAGCTGCGCGTGCGGCAGTACGCGGCCTTCGCCGGTGTCGAGGTCGCGGGTGGCGCAGGCGTCGCCGGCGACGATCACTTCGTAGCCCAGCGGCACCGCGTCGCGCGCGGCGCCGGCGACGCAGGCGTGGGTCATCAGGCCGGCGATCAGCAGGCTCTGCACGCCGTCTCGCTGCAGTTGCCGATGCAGGTCGGTGCTCGCGAACACGCTCACCGAACTCTTGCGCACCACGCGGTGATGCGCCGCGGGCTGCAGGTCGGCGTGGAAACGCACGCCGGCGCCGTCCTCGGCGAAGATCGGCGTGCCGGGCGGGGTTACGTGCTGGACGTGGTAGACGGCGATGCCGTCGGCGTCGGCGCGGTCGATCAGGCGGCGCGCGTTGGCCAGCGCCTGCGCGCCGTCGGGGATCGGCATGCGGCCGCTGAAGTATTCGTCCTGGAAATCGATGACCAGCAGCGCGGTCTTGCCGGCGGGCAGCGATTGCGGCGCGACCGCGCCGGCGATGGTGCGGATGGTGGGATGGTTCATGGCGGGCTCCGTGGTGGGCGATGGGCACGCCGCGCCCGTCCGGCGGCGATGCGCCGTCGGTGATCGCGACAAAGGGGGTGTTGCGGCGCTCGTCCGCATGCGCTCGATGGCGGCCGCGGCGGCTGCAGCGAACTCTAGATGCCGCGCCGCAGGGCGGCAATTAAGCCGAATGCTGGAGGCTTAAACGATCGTCCACGCCGGCGCTGCCGCGACGCATGGCGCAGGCTCGCGTCGCCGGCGACGCTTCACATCGCCTCGCCGTCGCGCCGCCGCGCCGCGCCGGGCGTTTCGCCGGCGATCGAGCGGAACGCCAGGTGCATGCCGACCACGCTCGCGTAGCCGACCTGTTGCGCGACCGCCTCCTGCGGCAATTCGGTCGTGCGCAGCAGCCGCCGCGCCTCGGCCACGCGGATGCGCGCCAGGTGCCGCGCCGGCGGCTCGCCGACCAGCGCGTTGAAGCGCGCCGACAACGCCGACTTCGACAGGCCGGCGTGCGCGGCCAGTTCCTCCAGCGAGCATTTCTCGCCGAAGTGGGTGTACATGTAGTACAGGCAGCGGGCGATGCGCGGGTCGCGCAAGGCGGTATCGGCCTGCCCGTCGCCCGCGCGCACGGCGCCGGCGACCGCCAGTTCCAGGGCCAATGCGTAGATCAGCTCCAGCGCGCGCAGCAGCACCGGGTTGCGCAATGCGGTGGCGCGCTCGAGTTCGCGGCTCAGGCCGTGCAGCGCGTAGCTCAGCATCGGCTCGCCGGCGATCGCCGCGGCCGGCGCGATCATCACCGGCGCGAACAGCCGGCACAGCGGCATCGCGCTGGTCGCGTCGTAGTGCAGGCCGGCGCAGAGCGTGCGCGATGCGGCATCGCCCGGCGCGCTGCCCGCAGCGCCGCGCAGCAGCGCGGCCGGCAGTTCTGCGTCGACCTCGGCTGCCGCCCTGCGCTCGGCGACGCTGTGCGGCAACAGCGCGAGGTCGCCCTGCTCCAGCATCCACGTCCGGCCGCGGTCGGCGAGCTCGACCCGCCCGTGGGCGGCGTACATGAACAAGGCGTTGGCCGAATCCGCACCGCCCTCGCGCCAACGCTGCGGCCGACCGGTTTCGCAGACGAAGCGCGCCTCCAGCCGGACCCGGGTCAGCAAGGCGATCAGCAGGTCGGCTTGTTGCAGCATGCGAAGGGCTCGGCGGGCGCACAGGATGGAGGGCGCCGACGATAAGCCAGCCGCGGCGCCCTTGTCAGGGCTGCGACGCGCAACGGCCCGGCGCGGCAACATCGCGGGCGCGCGAACGCACGCGCTTGGCCTGTGCGATCGTCGCGAGCAAGCGGCCCGCCAGGCTGCGCCTGGCGAAGGAACGGCCGACCAAACCCGCGCGGACGCGGCGGCGGCCGCGTCCGCGCGGCACGCCGCTCACGGCGCGCCGGGTGCGCTCAGTACGAGCCCGCCGGCCGCGGACGCGGCTCGAACATCGGCACGGTCGCGCCCGTGACCGGGCTGCCGTCGGCCTTCCACACCAGGGTCTCGGCCGGGAACTCTTCCTTGCGGGTCATCGCGTCGACCTGCTTGGCGATCAACTGCGCCGCGCCGGGGGCCTCGGGATTCCAGGCGAATACGCCGGCCTGGCCGTACCACACCGCCGGAGTGGCGGCGTCGAGGCGGCGGTCGGGGCACATGGTGTAGTTGCGCTGGGCCAGCACTCGCAGCGCGCCGACCGCAACCGCGCGCACGCCGGGCGTGGTGCGCTCCTTGGAATGGCCGGGGCACAGGCGCGCGGACTCGGCGATGGCCGATTCGTAGACCTGGGCGTCGCTCTGGGCCTGGGCGGCGCCGGACAGGAGCAGCGCGGCGGCGACGGCGAGGCAGCGGGGGTATGCGGAACGGTGCGGCATGGCGATGACTCCTTGTTCGACGGCTGCGAGGGAGCGTCGGGGGACGCCCGCGGGGCATGGCCCGGCGCGGATCCGTTCCGCGCCGCGATGGGCCGCCGGCAGGATAGCCAATGCGTCTGCGGGGAATGTGAGGACGAAGTTAGCCCGGCGCGGGGCCGGCATCCTCCACGCATGCACAGCGCGCTCGCTGCCGGTAGCGGCGACGGTCGCCGCCGTCGCGCCGTGGCGAGCGCCTGCGCTGCGGCAAAAAAGGCGGAAGGAGCATTCGCTCCTCCCGCCGTGGTCGTCGAGCCGCACGGATGCCGATGCGGCGTGCCCGGCCAGCGGGCGCGCCCCTCAGCGGCCGGCGTCGTTGCTTCCGGTCGACTGCGTCGCCGCCTGCGCCACCGCTGCGTCGCCGTCCGCGGCCGCGGCAGCGGCCGCGCCGACGCGCACGCTGCCCGGCGAGTACGACAGCAACAGGCCGAAGCTGGTGCCGGCATCCAGGCCGCTGGCGTGCTGGCGACGCAGCAGCAGCGACAGGCGCCAGCGCTGCGCCAGTTCCATGTCCAGGCCCGCGCCGTAGCTCAGCGCGTTGTCGCCGTAGCTGCGCAGCCGCAGCAGGTAGTCGCTGGCGGCCGGCAGGATCACGTAGTTCAAGCGCACGTCGCTGCGGTCCTCCAGCGCTTGCCGGTACTCGATCGTCCAGTACGGGCGGAACACGTTGCCGCGCGTGGTCAGGATCGGGAAGCTGCCTTCCAGGCCGAGCGCGGCGCCGCTGTTTTCCACGGTCTGCGAACCGTAGTTCAGGTCGTAGATGCCCAGCCCGGTTTCGCGGTAGCCGTCGAGCTTGGTGCGGCTGCCGTCGAGGCGGCCGTAACCGGTCAGCAGCAGGCCACTGGCGCTGCCGTGCTCGTAGCCGGCGGTGAGCGAACCGAACACCTGGTCGCCTTCGCGATCGGCGGTGGCGATGGCGCCGGCGGTGGCGCTGTAGCGGCGGATGTCGTAGTCCAGCCGGCCCCAGCCGAGGGTGCCGTCGACGAACCAGCGCTCGCTCGGGCGCCACAGGCCGTACAGCGACAACGCGCGCTGGCGGGCTTCGAGCTTGGAGCGGCCGTCGTCGAGGTCGGTGTCGTTCCAGCCGTAGCCGCCGGCCACGCCGAGCAGGAAGCGCTCGCCGATGCGCCAGTCGGCGCCGACGGTGATGCCGTCGCTCTGGAAGTCGAAGCCGTCGCTGCGCGCGTTGCGGTCGCGCTGGCCGTTGCTGACGGTGCCGGCCGTCCACAGGCCCCAGCCTTGCGGCAGGCGCGAGCCGTCGATCTGCGCGATCTGCTCGCCGCTCAGCGACATGCCGCCGCCGGCGCGGGTGTTGTAGCTCAGCGCGATGCCGTTGCTGGTGCGGTTGGCGCCGGCATAGCGCTGCTGGCGCAGGCGGTCGTTGATGTTGGACTGCTGCGCCGTGGCGAAGCGGACCGCGGCGTCGGTCTGCGCCTGCAGGCCGCCGACCACGCTGGGATCGCGGGTCGGGTCGGGCCGGCCGGACACGGTCAACACCAGGCTGATGCTGCCTTGCAGATAGTTCGGCGTCGCCGCCTGGGTCGCGGTGAGCGTCGCCACGCCGGCGCCGACGATGGTCACGCGGCGGCCGCTGACGGTCGCCACCGCGGCGTTGTCGCTGGCGAAGGTGAAGGCGCCGGCGCTGTTGCTGCTCGGGTTCGGCAGGTCGAACGCAGCTTCGCCGTAGGTCTTGGCGATATCGCCGATCCAGCTCAATTGCGGGGTGGCGCCGCCGATCAGCACCTGCAGCGCGACTTGCGGCGCGGCGGTGTAGTTGGCGTTGCCGGCCTGGTCGGCAGTCAGCGCGCAGTTGCCCGCGGCGAGCATGGTCACGGTGCTGCCGCTGACCGTGCACACCGCCGGCGACGCGCTGGCGAACACGACCGGGTTGCCCGAGGGGCCGCCGGCCGCCGACACGCTGAAGCTGCCGCCCGGCGTGTACACCGGCGCGGCCGGGTTGGCGGCGAAGCCGGTGATGGTCTGCGCCGCGGCGCCGATGGTCACGTCCAGCGTCGCTTGCGGCGCCGCGCTGTAGTTGGCGTCGGCGGCCTGGTTCGCGGTCAGCGAACACTGGCCGGCGCTGAGCATGGTCACGCTGCTGCCGCTGACCGTACACACCGCGGCCGTGGCGCTGGCGAACACCACCGGGCTGGTCGAAGCGCCCGGCGAGGCCGACACGCTGAAGCTGCCGCCGGCGGCGAACACCGGCGCGGCCGGATTCGCGGCGAAGCCGCTGATGGCCTGCGCGGCCAGGGCGATGGTCACATCCAGCGTCACCTGCGGCGAAGCGCTGTAGTTGGCGTCGGCGGCCTGGTTCGCGGTCAGCGAACAGGTGCCCGCGGCGAGCGTGGTCACCGCGCTGCCGGCGACGCTGCACACCGCCGGGCTGGCGCTGGCGAACACCACCGGGCTGGTCGACAGGCCCGGCGTGGCCGAGACGGCGAAGCTGCCGCCCGGCGCGTACACCGGCGAGCCCGGGTTGGCGGCGAAGTTGCTGATCGACTGCGTCGCCGCGCCGATGCCGACGGTGAAGCTCGCTTGCGGCGCGGCGGAGTAGTTGGCGTTGCCGGCCTGGTCGGCGCTCAGCGCGCAGGTGCCGGCGGCGACGATCGTCGCGGTGTTGCCGCTGATCGTGCACACGCCGGTGCTGGTGCTGGCGAAGGTGACCGGATTGCCGGATGCGCCGCCGGTCGCGGACACGGTGAAGCTGCCGCCCGGGGCGTACACCGGCGCGGCCGGATTCGAGGCGAAGCCGCTGATGGTCTGCGCGGCCTGGCCGATGGCGACGGCCAGCGAGGCCTGCGGCGCGGCGCTGTAGTTGGCGTTGCCGGCCTGGTTGGCGGTCAGCGAACACGCGCCCGCGGCGACGGTGGTGACGGTGCTGCCGGCGACGGTGCACACCGCCGGGCTGGCGCTGGCGAACACGACCGGATTGCCGGACGCGCCGCCGGTTGCGGACACGCTGAACGTACCGCCCGGCGCATAGGTCGGCGCGGCCGGATTCGCGGCGAACGCCGTGATCGTCTGGCCGGCCTGCGCGATCGCCAGGGTGTAGGCGCGGGTGCCGCTGAAGCCGTTGCTGGCGGTCGCCTGCACGGTGAAGTTGAACGAGCCCGCGGCGGTCGGCGTGCCCGACAGCACGCCCGCGCTCGACAAGGCCAGGCCGGGCGGCAAGGCGCCGGCGCTGGTCGCGAACGTGTACGGCGCGTTGCCGCCGTTGGCGCTGGTGGCGGACAGCGTTTGCGAATACGGCGCGCTGAGCGCGCCGGCCGGCAACGTCGCCGGCGCCACCGTGACCGTCACGGTGGTGCAGACGAGCGCGATGTTGGTGACGTTCGCGGCGATCGCCGCGCCGCTGGCCGGGGCCGCCGTACAGATCTGTCCGGCCGGCGAGCTGAGCACGCTGAGGTTCCAGTTGGCGCCCTGCGGCAAGCGGGTCGGGAAGACGAAGCTGGTCGCGGCCTGGGCCACGACCACCTGCTGGCTGCCGGCCGGGTTGGTCGAGGCCAGTTGCAGGGTGACCGGGCCGGTCTGGCTGCCCGCGGTGCCGCCGACCGAGAAGGTCGGCGACGCGAAGCAGATCAGCGCCGCGCCGTTGCCGGCCTGCACGCCGTTGTTGATCGTGACCGCGTTCAGGCCGATCGCGGCCGAGCTGCCGCCCGCACCGCCGCCGCCGCCGCCGTTCCAGTTCTGCTGGCACGCGGTGGTGCCCACGCCCGCGCCGCCGCCGCCCGCGCCGACCGTGGCGCCGCCGCCGCCGCCGCCGCCGAAACCGGCGCCGCTGAAGGAACCGGAGAAGTTGAACGAGTCGCCGCCGTTGCCGTTGGCGGCGTTGCCGACCGTGGCCGGGTAGTTGTTGCAACCGGGGCCTGCGGTGCCGCCGGTGCCGACCGCACCGCCGCCGCCGCCGAACGGGCCGGGGCCGCCGGGCACGGTCGCGCCACTGCCGCCGGTGCCGCCGCCGCCGACGCCGCCGGCGCCGCCGGCAATGACGTTGGCGGTGCTCCAGCCGGCGTTGCCGCCGCCGCCGCCGCCGCCGGCGATGGCGACGCGGTTGCCGATGCCGTTGCCGTTGGTGCGCAGGTCGGTGGCGCCGCCGCCGATGCCGTCGACGCCCTGGCCGATGCCGCCGGGATTGACCGCCTGCGAGGCCTGCCCGCCGACCCAGATCGACAAGGTCTGGCCGGGGGTCACCGCCAGGGTGCCGCGCACCCGGCCGCCGAGGCCGCCGGTGCCGCCAGGCGAATTGGGACTGCCGCCGATGGTGCCGGCGCCGCCGCGCCCGGCCCCGCCCTGGGCGCCGCTGAGGTAGACGGTGAGCGATTGCACGCCGGCCGGCACCGTCGCGGTCTGCTCGCCGCCGGTGAAGCCGAACGCCGCCGGGGTCTCGCCGACCGCGCAGCTTTGCGCCTGCGCCGCGCCGGCCAGGCCCAGGCCCGGCAACAGCAGCCACCCCGCCCACCACGCCGCGCCGCGGCGGCCCTCGCGCACCTGCAAGCCCGCACTCGCGGGCGCCAGCGCGCCTGAGCGCACCGCCCTTCTCATCGAACCGATCATGGTTGTCCCCCGACGCAGCGCCCCCAGGCGCTGCGGCCATCCCGTAACCCCTGGCGACGCCGAGCTGCGGCGCGCCCCAAATGCGTGCCGGGCGCGACCGCCCGGCCTGCTACCGTCCACGACCGTCCCCCTTCGGCTCGGTCGTCCGGACGTCTTGCCGCCTGGAAATCCAGACGTATCTCCCCTGTAACGCAGATCGAATGCGATTCAGGTCACTAATTTGCGGTCTTTACACGCAATTTTGTATGTGAACAAATTCAGGATCGGCCTGCACAGGCCTGCCGCGAAGGCAGCCAGGCCCCGCCCCCGCTTGGCCGCAGCGGCCGCCGCGGCTGACCGCGAATCGCCCCGTGGCTACAATGGGCGGATGCCGCGGTGTCGCCTCCCGGCACGGACGGGACCGCCCCCGGAACCGCCCGGCCCGGAGAACCCGCATAAGCCATTGATTTCAAAGCCGGCCCCGTAGCTCAGCTGGATAGAGCATCCCCCTCCTAAGGGGAAGGTCACACGTTCGAATCGTGTCGGGGTCGCCACCTTCCGGCGCCGCGCGCCGCCGCCAGGCCGACGCGCCGCCCACCCAGTTCAATCCGCTCGCCACGCCCCCCGGCGTGCCACCACATGGAGCTTTCGGTATGACCCACCCCGTTCTCGCCGCCCTGGGACTCAAAGACAACGAGTCCGGCACCTACCTCGGCCACGGCGAATGGTCCAAGACCGCCGACGCCGGCGTGCTGGAGCCCGTCAATCCCACCGACGGCGAAGTGCTGGCGCGCGTGCAGGCGTCCTCGCAGAGCGACTACGACACCATCGTCGAACGCGCCCAGGCCGCCTTCGCGGTGTGGCGCACCACCCCGGCGCCGCGCCGCGGCGAGGCGATCCGCCTGTGCAGCGACGCGCTGCGCAAGCACAAGGACGCGCTGGGTTCGCTGGTCGCGCTGGAGATGGGCAAGTCCAAGCCCGAGGGCGACGGCGAAGTGCAGGAAATGATCGACATCGGCGATTTCGCCGTCGGCCTGTCGCGCCAGCTGTACGGCCTGACCATGCACTCCGAGCGTCCCGGCCACCGCATGTACGAGCAGTGGCATCCGCTCGGCCTCGTCGGCGTGATCTCGGCGTTCAATTTCCCGGTCGCGGTGTGGGCCTGGAACAGCTTCATCGCGGCGATCTGCGGCGACATCACCATCTGGAAGCCCTCGCCCAAGACCCCGCTGTCGGCGATCGCGTCGATGAAGGTCTGCAACGAGGCGCTGCGCGCCGGCGGCTTCCCCGACCTGTTCTTCCTGTTCAACGACGCCGGCACCGAGCTGGCTTCGAACTTCGTCGACGACAAGCGCATCGGCCTGGTCAGCTTCACCGGCTCGACCAAGGTCGGCCGCCAGGTCGGCGAGCGCGTCGCCCGCCGCATGGGCCGTTCGCTGCTGGAACTGGGCGGCAACAACGCGATCATCGTCGACGCCAGCGCCGACCTGAAGCTGGCGATCCCGGCGATCGCGTTCGGCGCGGTCGGCACCGCCGGCCAGCGCTGCACCACCACCCGCCGCCTGTTCGTGCACGAGTCGATCCATGACGACGTGCTGGCCAAGCTGATCGCCGCGTACAAGCAGGTCGAGAAGAAGATCGGCGACCCGACCGACCCGTCCAATCTGATGGGCCCGCTCAACAGCCAGGACGGCGTGCAGGCCTACCTCGACGCGATCGCCAAGGCCAAGGCCAGCGGCGGCAAGGTCGAGACCGGCGGCGAGCGCATCGATCGCAAGGGCAACTTCGTGCTGCCGGCCATCGTCACCGGCCTGACCAACGACGCCGAAGTGGTGCAGACCGAAACCTTCGCGCCGATCCTGTACGTGATGAAGTTCAGCAAGCTCGAAGACGCCATCGCGCTGCAGAACGACGTGCCGCAGGGCCTGTCCTCGTCGATCTTCACCGCCAACCTCAAGGCCGCCGAAGCGTTCCTGTCGGCGGCGGGTTCGGATTGCGGCATCGCCAACGTCAATATCGGCACCTCCGGCGCCGAGATCGGCGGCGCGTTCGGCGGCGAGAAGGAAACCGGCGGCGGCCGCGAGTCGGGTTCCGACGCGTGGCGCGCCTACATGCGCCGCCAGACCAACACGATCAACTACTCCGACGCGTTGCCGCTGGCCCAGGGCATCAAGTTCGACCTGTAAGCACGACGCGGCGGACGATGAACGCCTTCGATCCGCCGCAAAGTCCGCTGCCGCCGGGGTTTCCCCTGGCGGCGGTGGATTCCTGCGGACGCCCTGTTGTCCCAGGCAGCCGCGTGCGGATACCGGCGATGCCGAAGCGATTGATCCACGATCTTCCCGAGGAAGACATCGCCCGGCTGCGCGCTGTCGAAGGCCGAGTGCGTCCAGTACTGGAAATCGATGGCTTCGGCTATCTGTGGTTCGGCGAAGACGGTCCGTGGTTTTGCCTGATGCCAACCGAGGTAACGCTCGAAAGCGAATCCAGCCGAGCGGGCGAAGATACGGGCAATTGATCCAACACGGTTTCGAGCGCTCGCTACCCGACCGATGGATTTCACATGGATGCGCACGCCATCGGTGAGGGAACATGAAGATCGGCGTCCCTGAAAGCAACCCGTCGATGCCGCAGCGCGAGGACGCGCTGTTCTTGATCGAAGGCGTATTGGATCGATTGTCGGTCGAAGCCGAACCGGATCGGCTGTTGTCGCGAATCGCGCATCGAACCAGCAACCACGGCACAGACGGTCCAATCGACGGCGCCCTCGCGCAAGCCGCGAGCGACATCGAACGCACGCTGTATTTCGTCGAAGACACGCAGTACTTCGCCGGCCTGATCGACGGCCGGCCGGTGTGCGGCGAATTCGCCGGCGCCGACAAGCTCAAACCGGGCCATCGTGTGAAAGCCACGGTGTCGCGCAGCGGAAACGCGCTGCGTGCGTACGCGATACTCGACCCGCAGCAAGGCTGGCTGTGGAGCCGCCATCCGCGCGGCAGCGCCGCCGACGCGAAAGCCGAGCGGAAACTCGCGCTATGGCTGTTTTGTTGCTGCTACTTCGGCATGGCTTCGCTGTTCGGGCTGGCGTCCTGGTGGTCGGGCCCGGGGCAGTACGGTTGGGTGGAAGTCCAGTCGTGGATTCTGCTCGGCAACGCCATCGTCTTCGGTGCCATGGCCTTATCGGCCAACTACAGAAGGGATCGCCCCGCGCAGTCCCAGAATTGGACGCTCGGCCTGCTCGGCTTCGCCGATCCACGGCGGATCGATCTGACCTCTTACCGAATTCAAGACGTGGCGATGCGCAAGCACCTCGCCTTCATCCATGCCAACAAGCAGGCGCTGCGATCCGGAAGGATGCCGCCGATCGACTCGGCGCAGTTGCTGCGCGAATCCAGCGACCGCCATCGCGATGTATACGACTACCGGCAGGCGATCGCCGACGGCAAGGCAACGGTAAGACGCTGAGTCCGGCGCCGCGGCCGTTGGCTCAGGCGTGTCGCCGCGCGACGCGCGGTCGCGGCGGCCGGCGAGGCCTGCGGACACGGGCGTCCCGCCGCGCCCGACACCGCCGCACCTGCCGCACCGCAGCGAGCGCTGCGTTCTGTGATCCCCCGCGTGAATTCCGCCGCGGCCGCACATGACCCGGACGCCCGCACGCGCCTAGCATCGACGGGCCACATGGACTGGCGACAGGAAAAGGAGCGTTCGCGATGTCACGCCGCATGTTCCGTTTGACCGCAGTGGCCCTGGGCGTATTCGGTTTTTCCGCCGCGCTGACCGCGTCGGCCGGCCTGCCGAACTGCGATTACTGCCTGCAGGGCTACTACCAATGTCGGGACAACACTCCCGACGCGCAGCCCAGTTGCATGGACCAGTTGTTCCAGTGCCAGATCGACAATCGCTGCCAGCCGACCTTCCCGCCGGACTGAGTCCGCGCGACCGCAACGACGCAACGGCCTGCGGAGGCGAATCCGCGGGCAGTTGTGCGCGGGTCCCGCGCGCAAGCCGGTCTCGCCGCTTCGCGATCACCACGCCATTACCCATCAGGAGATGTCATGAACATCCGCCGCATCCGCCCGCGCCTGGCCGCGCTGGCCCTCGCCGCGTTCGGCTTCGCCGTCGCGCTCACCGCCACCGCAGGCGTTCCACGCTGCGATCAATGTCTGGATCAGTACTACGCCTGCCGCTACGCCGGCGGCGATTACAACGCTTGCCTCGAAGAATTCTGGGCTTGCGAACGCGCCAACGGCTGCCCGCTGAGCCTGCCGCCGGAAATCTGATCCGTGTGCGCCTCGCCACCGGTCCGCGACTGCGCGGGCCGGTGGCGAGGCGATTGCGCGCGCGGCGCGGCGGCATTCTCCGGCCGAAACCGCTGCCGGAACGACGCACCGATCGCGACGAGACATCCGCACGTTCGTGCGCCCGCGTTTCGACGACGGATTGTTCCGCCGACGCGCCGATCGCTGCCCGCTGCAGGAACCGCCGAAAACCCGAACCGCGCGAGCACGCGCAAACACGATGCGCGGTCTTCGCGGACCGCGACGCAGTTTGCGTTGCGCCGCATCGCGCCGTCCTAGCATGGGCGGGCCAGATGGACTGGCGACACATGAAGGAGGGTCTTGTGAACACACGGAACCGTAGCATCCGCCTGCGCCTGGGCGCGTTCGCGCTGGCCGCGTTCGGCTTCGCCGCCACGATGACGGCGACCGCCGCCGGCTTCGGCTGCGATCACTGCTTGCCCGAGTACTACGGCTGCCGCGACGCCGGCGGCGATTACGACAGTTGCGTCAACGCGTTCTGGCAGTGCCAGACGTCCAACGGCTGCATGATCACCCTGCCGCCGGAGTACTGATCCGGCGCGTGCGTGGGACGTCGACGTCCAGGCCCGCGGGCGCGAGTCCGCGGGCTTTTTCGTGGCCGCGTCGGCGGCCTCGCGCCGGCCCGATCCTGGCCCGCACGCAGCCCGGGCCGTATGCTGTGACCGATTTCACTCAAGCGAAGGAACGTGCGCATGCAAGCTCCCGTCCGGGAAACCAACGTCCTGGCCATTCTCAGCCTCATCGCCGGCATCCTCGGCTGGACCCTGCTGCCGATCCTCGGCAGCCTCGCCGCGATCGTCACCGGCCACATCGCGCGCGGGCAGATCCGCCGCGAGCCGCAGCGCTACGACGGCGACGGCCTCGCCATCGGCGGGCTGATCCTGGGCTGGTCGTCGGTGATCGTCGCGGTGCTGACGGTGGCGGTGATCGTGCTGTTCTTCGGCGGCATCGCCGCGCTGCTGGCGTTCTCCGGCCAGCACTGAGCGCGCCGGCGTAGCGATGCGGCGTGCTGCGGCGCAGCTTGCCGGGTGCCGGCCGGCGCCACTAGCGTGGCCCGGCCAGAAGGACTGGCGCCACGCATAGGACGCACCCCCAATGGAACTGCGCTTGTTGAACGCCGGCCGCCGCCGCGCCCGTCTGGCGGCGCTCGCCGCCACCGCGTTCGGTTTCGCCGCCCCGCTCGGGGCGACCGCAGCGGTCGACCGCATCGAGCCCTGAGCCGCGCCGCGGCCGGCCCGCGCCCGTGCGATCCGCCGTGCCGCGGCGGGCGCCACGCGCGTCGGTTCGCGCCACGCCGTCCGCGCGCACCGCCGCAACGCCCGCGCCACCCTCCCGGCCGTCGCGCGTGCGCGCTTCGCCAACCCGCCCCATCCACCCGGAGAAACCCAATGAGCTTGCGCAAGCCCACCGCCCTGGCCGCCCTGGCCCTGGCCGTTTTCGGATTCGCCGCTTCGCTGACCGCCTCGGCCCAGATCGACCAATGCGAGCGTTGCCGCTTCGTCTGGGAGGACTGCCTGCTGCACGCCGAGAACCAGGCGCAGACCCAGGCCTGCGACCGCGCCTACGGCCAGTGCATGAGCCCGATCGACTGCCCGGCCCCGGAAGCCTGAGCCTCGCCGCGCCGGCCGCGGCCGGCGCGGTTCCCGCACGCCGCGGACGCCGCTCCGCAGGTGCGGCCGCAACGCCGCGGCCGTCGCGCCGGCGGCAGCGGCCGATCCGCCGCCGCGATCTGCGTAAGAACCGTTCGCTCACGCTCGCCCGGGCGGTATCGATTGGGCGATAATCGGCGTCCCCCGTCCGAGCGGCCTGCAACGAACTCGTGTATAGCCTCGCCCGCCCCTTTTTGTTCGGACTGGACGCCGAACGAGCCCACGGCCTCGGCCTCACCGCGCTGGAAACGGCTTATCGCAGCGGCCTCAATCCGCTGGTGGCGCGCGCGCCCAAGCCGCTGCCGACCAAGGTGCTGGGCCTGAGCTTTCCCAATCCGGTCGGCCTGGCCGCCGGCCTGGACAAGAACGGCGCCCACATCGACGCCTTGATGGCGCTGGGTTTCGGCTTCGTCGAGATCGGCACCGTGACCCCGCGCGCGCAGGACGGCAACCCGCGTCCGCGCATGTTCCGCCTGCCCGAGCAGCAAGCGGTGATCAACCGCCTGGGCTTCAACAACGAAGGCGTCGACGCGCTGGTGCGCAACGTGTCCAAGGCCCGTCGCCGCGGCGGCGGCCTGCTCGGCATCAACATCGGCAAGAACAAGGACACCCCCAACGACCAGGCCGAGCGCGATTACCTGCACTGCCTGGAGCGGGTCTATCCGCTGGCCGACTACATCACCGTCAACATCTCCTCGCCCAACACCGCCGGGCTGCGCGAGCTGCAGGAAGAGCAGTCGCTGCGCCGGTTGATCGGCAACCTGCGCGAGGCGCAGGAGACCTTCGCCGCGCGCGAAGGCCGGCGCGTGCCGATGCTGGTCAAGATCGCCCCGGACCTGTCCGACGACGACATCGAGGCCGCCAGCCGGGTGCTGGCCGAGCTGCAGGTCGACGGCGTGATCGCCACCAACACCACGGTGGCGCGCGAAGGCGTGGAGGGCAGCGCGCACGCGGGCGAGGCCGGCGGGCTGTCGGGCCGGCCGCTGATGGCCCAGGCCACCGCGGTGCTGCGGCGGATGCGCACGCGCCTGCCCGAGCACATTCCCATGGTCGGCGTCGGCGGCATCCTCAGCGGCGCCGACGCGGTCACCAAGATGGCCGCCGGCGCGAGCCTGGTGCAGGTCTATTCGGGCCTGGTCTACCGCGGCCCGGCGCTGATCGGCGAATGCGTCGACGCGATCCGCCGGCGCAAGGAAGCCCCCAGCCGCGGCCACGTGCCGCCCACCCTGTAGCCCGCCGCGCCGCCCGAGCCGCCGTCATTCCGCTTTCCCCCGCCAACGAGAAGTCCGCGCGCGCATGAGCCCGAACGTCCGCATCGTGCGCGATGCGCCGCTGCAAGCCCGCAATACCTTCGGCGTCGCCGCGCGCGCGCCCTGGCTGGTGTCGGTCGACGACGCCCGCGCCCTGCCCGAGGCGCTGGCCGCGCCGCCGCTGCGCGACGGCCTCGCCCTGGCCATCGGCGGCGGCAGCAACCTGCTGTTCGCCGGCGATCCGCACGGCGCGGTGCTCGAACTCAGCGGCCGCCGGGTGCAGGCGCTGGACGACGACGGCGAGCGCGCGATCCTGCGCGCCGACGCCGGCGTGCCCTGGCACGGCCTGGTCATGCAGTCGCTGGAGCAGGGCTACGCCGGGCTGGAGAACCTGGCGCTGATCCCGGGCACCGTCGGCGCCTGCCCGATCCAGAACATCGGCGCCTACGGCGTGGAAGTGCGCGAGTTCATCCATGCGGTCGAAGCCTACGAGCCGGCCACCGGCCAGTGGCACCGCTTCGACAACGCCGCCTGCGCCTTCGGCTACCGCGACAGCCGGTTCAAGCGCGAGGCCGACCGCTACCTGATCGCCGCGGTCGAATTCGCCCTGCCGCGCCACGCCGCGCCCAGGCTCGACTACGCCGGCATCGGCGAGGAACTGGCCGCGCGCGGCGTCGCCGCGCCGACCCCGCGCGACGTCGCCGAGGCGGTCATCGCGATCCGCCGGCGCAAGCTGCCCGACCCGGCCGTGCTCGGCAACGCCGGCAGCTTCTTCAAGAACCCGATCGTGCCGGCGGCGCAGGCGCAGGCGCTGCTGGCGCAATACCCGTCGATGCCGGCGTTCCGCGGCGACAGCGAAGCCACGCGCAAGCTCTCGGCCGCCTGGCTGATCGACGGCTGCGGCTGGAAGGGCCACCGCGACGGCGACGCCGGCGTCTCCGCCGCGCACGCGCTGGTGCTGGTCAACCACGGCGGCGCCAGCGGCGCGCAATTGCTCGACCTCGCCCGCCGCATCGCCGACTCGGTGCGCGAACGCTTCGGGGTGGCGATCGAGCCCGAACCGCGCATCGTCGGCGCGCGCTGGTGAGCGCGGGCGCGCCCGCCGCCGCGCCCGCGCCGACGCAACCGATGCGCGCCGCCGGCCTGATGCTGGCGAGCACGCTGAGCTTCGGCGTCATGGCCATCGCCATCCGCCTGGCCTCGCAATCGCTGCATACCTTCGAAGTCGCGTTCTTCCGCAACCTGTTCGGGCTGATGGCGGTGCTGCCGCTGCTGCTGAGCGCGCGCCGCGCCGAACTGCGCACCCGCCAGCTGCCCAAGTACTTCGTGCGCTGCGCGATCGGCATGGTGTCGATGCTGTGCGGGTTCTGGGCGATCGGCCACCTGCCGCTGGCGCAGGCGATCTCGCTGACCTACTCCACCCCGATCTTCGTCACCATCGCCGCGGCGCTGTTCCTGCACGAACAGGTGCGCGCGCGGCGCTGGGCCGCGGTCGCCGCCGGCTTCCTCGGCGTGCTGGTGATCGTGCGCCCCGGCTCGACCGAGTTCTCGGTCGACAGCCTCGCCGCGCTGGCCGCGGCGGTGCTCGGCGGGATGATCTCGATCCAGATCAAGCAGTTGTCGAGGATCGACTCGGCCAACACCATCGTCCTGTACACCTACGCGTTCTGGGTGCCGATGTCGCTGATTCCCGCGCTGTTCGTGTGGCAGTGGCCGCAGGGCGTCGCCTGGGCGTGGATCGCCGCCGCCGGCGTGTTCGGCACCGGCGGCCAGGTGCTGTGGACGCATGCGCTCAAGCTCGGCGAAGTCTCGGCGTTGACGCCGATCAGCTTCGTGCAGCTGCCGCTGGTGTCGATCGCCGGCTGGCTGTGGTTCAACGAGAGCCTGGACCGCTACACGGTGATCGGCGCGGCGATCATCCTCGGCTCGAACGCGTACATCGCCCATCGCGAGGCGCTGCTGGCGCGCAAGAAGGCGTCGGCCGCGGCCACGGCGGGGGCGGCGCCGGGCGAGTAGTTTTTTGCGGAATTGGCGGTCGTCGAGTCGTCGCGGTCGCGGCCTGCCCCGCTCCCGCAAGGGCTTGCGCGGGCGTGGCCGATCCGCGTCACGCAGCGCGCTTGATCGCGCGCACATCGACGCATTCATCGAACCCGGTCACATGTTGCAGCGCACGACCATCGCCCCGCCGAGCCCGGTTGCGTGACCGCCACCGGGGCAAAAACGGCCACCCGCGGCCCCATTCGCGGCCAATCTGGCCCGCGGTCGAAAAACGCCGCCGGCGCCGATTGACCCGTCATCTCCCCACCGTTATCCAGACGCAGCAGTACGGAGAGGAACCGGCCGCGCGCACGCCCTAGCACGCGCCGGATGCGCGTTTCGCTCTGCCTTCATGACGATCACAGGAGAGAGAGATCATGGCCGCATTGAGCCGTTACGTCGCCGTCGCCCTGATGGGCGGCGCCGTCGCGTTTTCCAGCCTGCCCTCGCAGGCCGAACAGGGCGATTACGGGTTCTTCCAGACCCTGAAGAATTTGGTGTCCCCGCCCAAGCCCGACAACAAGGTCCAACCCAAGCAGCGCACCGGCCAGTACCCGCTGCTGAGCGCCGACGCGGGCCGCGCCAGCGGCTTCGACCCTGCCGCCTACTACCAATGGCAGACCGTGCAGTTGCCGGCCGAGACCGGCGCGATCTGCGGCAACGGTTCGCCGTACAAGATCTTCGTCAACCGCGTCCCCAACACCACCAACACCATCATCTACATGGAAGGCGGCGGCGCGTGCTGGGACTACGCCAGCTGCACCGGCGCCACCGGCGTGCGCGGCGCGCGCAATCCCAACGGCGTGCCCGACGACTACATGAAGCTGCTCAACCCCGGCGCCAGCCTGGTCAGCCCGTTCGTCACCCGCGTCAGCCCGTTCGATGCGGTCAAGACCCAGAACTGGAACATGGTCTACGTGCCCTACTGCACCGGCGACATCTACAGCGGCGACAAGGTCGCGGTGTACGACGATCCGAGCGGGCAGAAGCCGCCGCTGGTGTGGCACCACAACGGCCTGCGCAACACCCGCGCGATCACCGCCTGGCTTAAGGACAACCTGCCGCGCCCGGGCCAGATGCTCAGCACCGGCTGCAGCGCCGGCGGCGCCGGCAGCCTGATTTCCTACGACTCGATCCGCACCGACCTGGCGCCGACCAACGGCTTCCTGATCGACGATTCCGGCCCGATCTTCCCGACCCCGAAGAACGGCAACCCGGCCGAGTACCCGTCGCAGCCGCTGATGACCAAGATCCGCGACGTGTGGGGCCTGGACGCGCCCAACGGCCCGCTGGCCTTCCTCGCCTCGGGCCTGCCGCAGATCGACCTCAACGAGTTGGGATCGATCTACCCGGCGCTGTCGAGCAAGCACGCCGGCGACCGCCTCGGCCACACCCACTTCTGGCAGGACCTGAACTACTCGTCGTACTCCTATGAGCGTTTCCACGACGACATCGCCCAGGCCCCGAACCAGGCGGCCAAGGAAGCGCTGATCCACGCCAAGTGGGGCACCGATACCCAGCGCCTGTCCGCGCGCCTCAACGGCCTGGACAACTTCGGCGGCTACTTCCCGCAGTACCGCGCGCTCAACGAAAGCCACTGCACCACCATCGTCGACTTCAAGAACGGCGACGTGCAGGCGCAGAACCTGGAGCTGAAGAACTTCATCGACTCGGTGCTCGACGGCAACGGCAAAGTGCTCGACGCCAGCGAGACCAGCGATGCGGCCGACAAGGCCAAGCCCTTCAACTTCCTGTACTGGCTGGTGGACCAGCTGATCTGACCGGCGCGGCGGCATGAAGCGAAACACTCTCATGCTGGGCCTGGCCCTGGCCGTCGCGGCGCTCGCCGCGGCGGTCAGCCTGGGCTCGTGGCCGTTTTCCGCCAGCCGCGCCGCTGTGGCGGCGCAGGCCGGGGGCGACGCCGGCGACGCGTCCGCCGCGGGCGGCGGCACCGGCGTGCACGCGATGCTGGCCAGCCCGCAAGGCCAGCGCTTCCAGCAACGCCGGCAATTCCAGGACGACGCCAAGCGCTTCTTCCGCGACGCCGCCGCGTTGGGGCCGGCCGAACGCGAGCGGCGCGCCCAGGCCCTGCAGGCGCAGGTCGACCGCTACGAGCAGGCCGGCGAACTGTCGGCCGGCGAAACCATGCTGCTGCGCGTGGGCCTGATCCGCGCCACCGTGCCCGACGAGGCGCGCCAGGCGCTGCTGGTGCAGCAGTTGGCGCAGCGCTACCGCAGCCAGGCCGCGCAGCACGAACAGGCCTTCGTCGAGCAGCAGGCGCGCGATCCGAAGTTCCAAGCCTACAAGCGCAGCGAGGCGCAGATCGTCGCCGAAGTGATGGCGATGCGGCAGATCCCGGGCGGCGCGACCCGCGACGAATACCTGCGCCAGCGCCTGCAGGCCGAGCGCGAACGCATCTACCGCTGAACTTGGCGGCTGGCTTGCCGGCCCCGGTGCATCGGAGGCGAGGGAGGGCCTTCAGGTCCGACGCTGTGCGCCCAGATCATCGCGATCCGGGCGCACAGCGTCGGGCCTGAAGGCTCTCCCACTCAGAGCGACGCGGCGCGGCGCTCATTCGGCCTCGGCCAGCACCACCCGGTTGCGCCCGCCGCGCTTGGCCGCGTACAGCGCTTGGTCGGCGCGGGCGAAGGTCGCCGCGGGTTCCTCGCCGGTGCGGTACGCGGCCAGGCCGATGCTCACCGTCAACGGCAGGCCCAGCGGCAGGTTGGCGATGGCCTCGCGGACGAACTCGCAGTGCAGCTGCGCCTGCGCCTGCGGCGCCTCGAACAGCAACAAGAACTCCTCGCCGCCGTAGCGCGCCACGCTGCTCGGCCCGGCCGCGTACAGCCGCAGCGCGTCGGCGACCGCCAGCAGCACCCGGTCGCCCTCGGCATGGCCGTGGACGTCGTTGATGGTCTTGAAGTGATCGATGTCCAGCAGCGCCACCTGCAGCGGCGCGGCCGCGTGGCTGCGCGCCACCGCCTGCTCCAGCGCCAGCGCGAACGCGCGCCGGTTGGGCAAGCCGGTGAGCGGATCGGTGCGGGTCAGCGCGGCGAGATCGGCGTTGCTGGCCTCCAGCGCCGCGTTGCTCGCCTCCAGTTCGCACTGGTACTGCAGCAGGCGGCGCTCGTACCACTCGCTCTCCTGCAACTGCCGCACCAGCGCGCGGCTCACCCGGCGCAGTTCCATCGCCCGCGAGGCCTGCCGCGACAGCGCGGTCAAGGCCTGGTGCTGCTTGTCGGCGAGGCCGCGCGGCTTGGTGTCGATCACGCACAAGGTGCCCAGCGCATGGCCGTCCGGCGTCACCAGCGGCGCGCCGGCGTAGAAGCGGATGTTGGGATCGTCGAGCACCAGCGGATTGCCGGCGAAGCGCGCATCGTCGCGCGCGTCGGGCACCACCAGGGTCTGGTCCGGACGCAGGATGGCGTGCGCGCAGAACGCCAGCTCGCGCGGCGTCTGCGCCGCGGCCAGGCCGGTGCGGGCCTTGAACCACTGGCGCTGTTCGTCGATCAGGCTGACCAGCGCGATCGGCGTGTCGCACACCGCCGCGGCGATCGCCACCAGGTCGTCGAAGTCGCGCTCCGGCGGGGTGTCGAGGATGTCGTAGCTGCGCAGCGCCTGCAGGCGGCGGGCTTCGTTGGCGGGGGTTTCGGGTCTTTGCACGGCGGTGTCCGGACGATGACGGTCGCGACGCAGCGCGGTCGGCTTCCAAACGGGGCTCGCGCGGCCGCCCGCGCATCGACGCGGGCGACCGGCGCCGGCCAGTCTAGCAAGAGCCGGCGCGGCGCCCGCAGCGGCCGCGCCAGCCCGCTCGCGGAACCGCCGCGTGCGCCGCCGTCAAGCGCCGGCGCATACGGATCGGCGAAGCGGCGATGGCGGTCACAGCGCAGCCGCGACGCCGGCACGGCGCGGTTTCCTTCGCCTGCAATGTCGCGCGGCTAGACTCGCGCTGCGGTCGTCGCGCGGGGCGCGCACGGCGCGCTCGCGACGAGGAGGCAACGGGGTGCAGGTGGAGACCAACGATTACGTCGAACTCAAGCACGAGATCCTCGACGGCATGCGCAGCTACATGGAAGACCTGGCCCAGGACGGCGCCGACGCCGGCTACGGCGCGGCCGAGATCGACGAGTGCGAGCGCGTCATCGACGCCTTCCTCGCCGCGCTGCGCAACGCGGTCGTCGACGGCGAGCGCGTGCCCTCCCCCGCGCAACTGGACCGCACCGCGCGGGCCGCGGTCGAACAGGCCGTGCGCGCGCTCAACACGCTCAACGCGCGCTGCCGCTACAACCTGATCGAGACCGACCAGCGCGAAGGCCTGTGCGAACTGGTGCGCAGCGCCCTGGCCGGGATCGGCGCGCTGCGCGGCCAGGACGATCCGACCGAACCGTGGCGGGAGTGGTAGCGGCGCGTCGGCGCCGGCCCGCCTCGATGCGCGGATCCCACGTCGCCGCGGGCGAACGCGTCGCGGGCCAGCGCGGTGGCCCGCGCCCGGCGGCGTTCGGCAACCGCCGCACATGAAAACGCCGGGCCCACACGGGGCCCGGCGATCGTTCGCTACCGCCTCCAATGGCGAGATCGCGGCCGGCCCGCAACGGGCCGGCCGCGACGCGGCTCAGCGCGCGCTGGGCTCCGGCGCCACCGGCCGGGCGCCGGCGTTGTCGGCGCGCGCCGCCTTCGGCGCGGCCGCGGCCGCAGCCGTCGGCGCCGGCACCGATACCGCGATCGGCAGGTGCAGGGTCGGCGACTTGCGGCTCAGCAGCGGCTTGAGCTGCAGCTTGCCGAAGTGCCAGCTGCCGTCGGCGGCGTACTTGCGGCTGAGCACGAACACGCTGACCGGCGTGTTGCTGCCCGGCGCGGACACGAACACCGGCGGGAAGGCGATGCCGTCCACGCCCTCGACCTGCGCCAGCCACAGCTCCGGCAAGCCGCTCTGGGCATGGCGAAAGCTGCGCTGGAACGTGCACGAACGCTTGCAGTCCTGCTGCTGCATGCTGGCCAGGTTGAGCTGGGCCGGATCGCCGCCGGCGGCCGGATCGGCCGCGCGGTAACGCGCCGTGGTCTCGTTGAGCACCAGCCCGGACTTCACCGCCTGGTCGACCTGGATCCGGCCCGAGCCGGTGTCGAACGGATTGGCCGCGGTGACGCCGTCCTCGAGCAACATCCCTTCCTTGGCGGTCATCATCAGCGCCGACTTGATCTCCGCCGCGGTCCAGTGCGGACGCGCCTGGCGCAGCAGCGCCGCCGAACCGGCCTGGTGCGGCGAGGCCATCGAGGTGCCGCTGAGCAGGCCGACCAGGTTCTCGCTGCCGCTGATGGTGGTGCCGGACAGCACCGCCAGGATGCTGACGCCGGGCGCGGCCACGTCGGGCTTGATCAGGTTGAACCCGCCCGGGCCGCGCGAGCTGAAATCGGCGATCAGGTCGGGCGTGTTCGGTATCGGCGTCGGCGGATAGCCGATGCCGCCGGTCGAGCTGTTGCCGTTGCCGGCGGCGAAGTCGCGCAGCGCGTCGCTGTCGTCCTGCGCCGCCAGGAACACCGGCACCGTGGTGCCCGGCACGCTCGGGGTCGTCACGTTGGGCTGGTTGTTGGCGATCACCACCGCGATCGCGCCGGCCGCGGTGGCGTTGTTGGCCTTGACCGAGAAATTGCAGGTGCCGCGCCGCACCACCGCGATCGCGTTGGCGAACGCGCCGGGGGCGAAGCCCGCGCAGCCGTCGTCGGCGCTGTCGATGCCGGCGCTGATCCGCACCGGCGTGTTCGGCGGGACCGACGCGCTCAGCGAGACGCCGCCGCTGCCGTCGTACAGCTGCACCGCCTGCAGGTCCGGCGGCACCGCGCCGGGGCCGGTGATCTGCATCAGCGTGGCGAAGGTGCCGCGCCCGTGCGTGCTCGCCGCGGTGGTCGAGACCCACGGCTGCAGATGGCCGCTGCTGCTCGGGTCCGGGCCGCTGTTGCCGGCCGAGGCGGCGATGAAGATGCCGGCGTCGGAAGCGTTGAGGAAGGCCAGCGATACCGCCTCGCCCCAGGGATTGTCGCCGCCGCCGATGGAGTAGTTGATCACGTCCACGCCGTCGACGATGGCCTGGTCGATCGCCGCCAGCGCGGCGGAATCCGGGCACCAGCCCTGGCCGGCGGCGTCGGTGTAGCAGATGTCGTAGGCGACGATGTTGGCGTGCGGGGCGACGCCGGAGATGCGGATGTCGCGGCCCTTGTAGTTGGCGGTCCAGGCGTTGCCGGCCGAGGTCGAGGCGGTGTGGCTGCCGTGGCCGTTGGTGTCGCCGAAGCCGGGTTCCTCGCGGATGCCGGGCTGGCCGCACATGTTGGCCGGCTCGCCGCAGACGAAGTCCCAGCCGCCGATCAGCTTGTCGTTGCAGCGGCCTTCGTCGACGCCGCCGGCCGCGCAGGTGCCCAGGTAATGGCCGGCGCCGTTCGGATTGACGTGGCGGTAGCCGCTGTCGTCGACCGCGGCGAACGCCGGGCTGCCGAAGTTGATGCCGGTGTCGAGGATGCCGACCACCACGCCTTCGCCGCGCCACTTGGTCGGCTTGGCGTTCCACAGCGCCGGCGCGCCGATCAGCTGCGGGCCGACGTCGGTGTCGAGCGGATGGTCGCGGCTGGCCTGCACCAGCGCCACGCCGGGCAGCTTGGCCACGCGCGCGGCCTCGCTCGCGCTCATCTGCACGACCGCGCCGTTGACCGCATGGCGCAGGCGCCGTTCGACCTTGAGCGTGCGTCCGAGCGCGGCGGCGATGCTGCGTTCGTGGTTGCGCTGGGCGTTGTCGAGATAGCCCAGGTACTTGCCGGCCTGGGCGCCGCGCAGGTCGATGCGCGCGCTGCCGCCGCCGGCGATGCGCGCGGCGGCGCTGTTGGCGTTCTGCGCGCCGGCCACGCGCTGCGGCGCCGCCAGCCCGGCGACTTCGCCGTTGTAGGTGCTCAGCGGCGCTTCCTGGTACAGCACGACATAGCGCTGGCCGGCGGGATCGGCCGCGGCCGCGCGTTGCGGCGCGGGCGCGCCGCCGACCGAAGCGTCGGCGCGCGCGGCGGGCCGGTTCAGGCCGCCGACGGCGGCGGCCGCGGCGAGCGCGGTCAGCCCGCTCAGTCCGAGGGCGATGGCGATGGTCAGCCGGTTCTTTGCGTTGGGCATCGGGTGGTCCTCCACGTATCGTTCGCGAAGAAGCCGCAGCCCGCCTGTCCCCTGTCAACAGGCAGGTCGCGGTTCCGGGGGCGGGTCGGGAGGGATCGCCGTGATCGAGCGTCGTCCGTGAACCGGCGCGTCGTGCGGACGCACCGGCCGATCGCTCCTGCCACCGTGCCGCGCGCGGCGTCGCCGCGCGGAACCGAGCCTTCCTACCCACGCCCAACACTGCGCGAGCCGGCAGAATTTGGGCGTGACCCCGCGCACAAAACGCATTCGGTTACATGTTCGCCGCCGGCGTGTTGCGGCGCTGCAACTTCACTTGGCTAAACCAGTCGTCGCGTCGCGGATGCGGGCGCCCGCGCGCGGGCGAACCGCCGCGCTCAGCCTTCGCGCGCTTGCCACGGCCGCCGCAGGCCGCCGCGATAGACCAGCAGGTACACCGCCACGGTCCAGGCCGTGGCCACCGCCCAGCCGGCGAGGATGTCGGAGGGGAAATGCACGCCCAGGTACAGGCGCGAGAAGCCGACCAGGACGGTGAACGGCACCATCAAGCCGATCGCCGCCCAACGCCAGCGCGTGGGCCAGCACAACAGGATCAGCACCGCCGCCAGCGTCATCGAGCCCATCGCGTGGCCGCTGGGAAAACTGTAGTTGTGCTCCGGCGCGATCGACTCCCACAGCGACGGCCGCTCGCGCGCGAAGAACTGCTTGGCGGCGATGTTGAGCAGGCCCGAGCCGCCGAGCGCGATCGCCGCATAGCTGGCCTCGCGGAAACGCCGCAGCGCGGTCAGCGCGATCACCAGCACGATGTCGAACGGCACCACGCCCCACTGGTAGCCGAGCTTGGCGATCACGCTGAAGAACAGGTCCAGGCTCTGCCGCGACAGCCCGTGCGCGTACTCCAGCACCGGCACGTCGAAGACGATGGCTTCCTGGCGGTGGATCTCCTCGGCCAGTTCGGCGAAGGCCCACAGCGGCAGCAGCAGGCCGGCGAACACCAGCAGCAGGGTCCAGCCGTGGCGGCGCAGCAGCGCGGCGCCGAAGCGGGCCTCCTGCTCGAGCGCGCTGTCGCCGGGGCCGCGGCGGCGCGCGGCGCGCTGCTCGTCGGAGCGCGGCGGCGCGACGCGCGGGTCCTCGCTCACGCCGCTCCGCCGGCCGCCGGCGCGCCGTAGCGGCGCTCGACATAGCCGTCGATCAGGGCGACGAATTCGCGGGCGATGTTCTCCCCGCGCAGGGTCACGGTCTTCTCGCCGTCCTCGAACACCGGCGCCGACGGCGCCTCGCCGGTGCCCGGCAGCGAGATGCCGATGTTGGCGTGGCGCGATTCGCCGGGGCCGTTGACCACGCAGCCCATCACCGCCAGGGTCAGGTTCTCGGCGCCGGGATGGGTGATCTTCCACTCCGGCATCTTGGCGCGCACGTGTTCCTGCACGGTCTGCGCCAGTTCCTGGAAGAAGGTGCTGGTGGTGCGGCCGCAGCCCGGGCACGCGGTGACCATCGGGGTGAACGCGCGCAGGCCCATGGTCTGCAGCAGTTCCTGGGCGACGATGACTTCGTTGTTGCGCGACTGGCCCGGCTCCGGCGTCAGCGAGATGCGGATGGTGTCGCCGATGCCTTCCTGCAGCAGCACGCCGAGCGCGGCGCTGGAGGCGACGATGCCCTTGCTGCCGATGCCGGCCTCGGTCAGGCCCAGGTGCAGCGCGTAGTCGCCGCGCGTGGCCAGTTCGCGATACACCGCGATCAGTTCCTGCACGCCGCTGACCTTGGCGCTGAGCACGATGCGCTCGGCCGGCAGGCCCAGCTCGACCGCGCGCGCGGCCGAGTCCAGGGCCGAACGGATCAGCGCCTCGCGCAACACCCGGCCGGCGTCCCAGGGATCGGCGCGGGTGGCGTTCTCGTCCATCAGCCGCGCGGCCAGGGCCTGGTCGAGCGAGCCCCAGTTGGCGCCGATGCGCACCGGCTTGGCGTACTTGATCGCGAACTCGATCAAGGTCGCGAACTGGCTGTCCTTCTTCTTGCCGAAGCCGACGTTGCCGGGGTTGATGCGGTACTTGCCCAGGGCTTCGGCGCAGGCCGGCTCGGCGGCGAGCAGTTGATGGCCGTTGTAGTGGAAGTCGCCGATGATCGGCACGTCGATGCCCATCATCGCCAGCTTGTCGACGATCCGCGGCACCGCCGCGGCGGCCTCGACGGTGTTGACGGTGACGCGCACCAGTTCGGAACCGGCGCGCCACAGTTCGGCGACCTGCTTGGTGGTGGACGCGACGTCGGCGGTGTCGGTGTTGGTCATCGACTGCACCACCACCGGCGCGCCGCCGCCGACCTGGACGCCGCCGATCCTGACCTCGCGGGTCAGGCGGCGCGGCAGGGGACCGAAATCGGGGGTGGCGCAGGGCAGGACGGCATCGGAATTCATGGGGCGCATTGTAGCGCCGGGGCGGTGGGCGCAGGTGCGGCGGGGGTGAAGCGCGGCTGAGGCCGCAGCGCGGTCGGGCCACGCAGGCTCGGGCGGCGGGCAGTCGGGCCGGAAGCCCCGCCCGCAACAGCGCGCGCCCCTCCAGGACGTCATCCCCGCGAAGGCGGGGATCCAGGGCTTCACCCAGGCATGGCGCTGAAGTCTCTGGATCCCCGCCTTCGCGGGGATGACGGTCAGGCAGGAACGCAGGCGTTCTTATGGGCGGGCCTTCAGGCCCGACGCCTTCCGATCCGACTCGGCAAAGCCCGCCCCGGAAGCCTGCGACTGGACCGGTTAACATCGGTGCAACTGTTTCGCTCCGGGCGGCTGGCGCCGCTATCGTTCGCTCATGCCCCCCAGTTCCCCCGACGAAGTCCTCACCCCCAGCCAGCTCAACACCCTGGCCCGCAACCTGCTCGAGGACACCTTCCCGCTGATCTGGGTCGAGGGCGAGCTGGGCAACCTGTCGCGGCCGTCCTCGGGGCATCTGTACATGACCCTCAAGGACGCGCGCGCCCAGGTCCGCTGCGCGATGTTCAAGCCCAAGAGCAGCTGGCTGAAGTTCGTCCCGCGCGAGGGTCTGCGCGTGCTCGCGCGCGGCCGGCTGACCCTGTACGAAGCGCGCGGCGACTACCAGCTGGTGCTCGACCACATGGAAGAGGCCGGCGAAGGCGCGCTGCGCCGCGCGTTCGAGGAACTCAAGGCGCGGCTCGCCGCCGAAGGCCTGTTCGACCGCGAGCGCAAGCGCGAACTGCCGCGCTTCCCCGCGCGCATCGCGGTGATCACCTCGCCGAGCGGCGCGGCGGTGCGCGACGTGCTCAGCGTGCTCGGCCGGCGCTTCCCGCTGGCCCAGGCCGAGGTGTTGCCGGTGCCGGTGCAGGGCGACGGCGCAGCCGAGAAGATCGTGGCGATGCTGCAGCGCGCGCAGGCCGCGCAGCGCTACGATGTGATCGTGCTGGCGCGCGGCGGCGGTTCGCTGGAAGACCTGTGGGCGTTCAACGACGAACGCCTGGCGCGCGCGATCGCCGCGTCCGCGGTGCCGGTGGTTTCCGCCATCGGCCACGAAACCGACTTCACCCTGGCCGACTTCGCCGCCGACGTGCGCGCGCCCACGCCCTCGGTCGCGGCCGAACTGCTGGTGCCGCAGCGCGAGGACCTGCTGCACCGCCTGCGCGTGCTGGACGCGCGCCTGGGCAACCTGCACGGCCAGCGCCTGCGCCAGGCCATGCAGCGCACCGACCGCGCCGGCTTGCGCTTGAACGCGCTGCGTCCGCAAGCCCGGCTGGCCGCGCTGCGCGGCCGCCAGCAGGACGCGCTGCGCCGGCTCGAGCAGGCCTGGCGCCTGCGCCTGGAACGCGAGACCGCGCGCCTGCGCCATCACGACGCGGTGCTGCGCGCGCACCATCCGCAACGGCGCATCGCCCGCCTGCGCGAGCGCCTGGCCGCGCTGGCGCCGCGCCCGCGCGCGGCCGTGGCCCGGCGCCTGCACGGCGATGCGCTGCGCCTGCGCGGGCTGGCGCGTTCGCTGGAAGCGTGCAGCCCGCTGGCGACGGTGGCGCGCGGCTACGCCATCGTCCAGCACGACGACGGCCGGGTGGTGCGCAGCGTGCTCGACGCCGCGCCGGGCGACCGGCTGACCGCGCGGGTGCAGGACGGGCAGATCCGGGTCCGGGTCGAGCCGCGCGAGGATTGATCCCGCCGTGAGCGGCTGTTGTGGGAGGGCCTTCAGGCCCGACGCTTTTGTTTCAGTCCGCGGCGATTTGCAACAAAAGCGTCGGGCCTGAAGGCCCTCCCACAAGAGCGCGCCAGCGCTTTTCCGGATCGGGCCACAGCGCCCGCCGGCCCGCACCGTTCCACCACCGTCGCCCCTCGCTCACGCCGTTTGCGCGATCCTTGCGGTCCTGCGTTTCCGTCCCCGGAGTTCCGCATGACCAAGGCGTCCGACCTCTTCGTCGCCGCGCTAGAAGCCGAAGGCGTGCAGTACGTGTTCGGCATTCCCGGCGAAGAGAACCTCGACCTGCTCGAATCGCTGCGCACCTCGACGATCGAGCTCGTCCTGACCCGCCACGAACAAGCCGCCGGCTTCATGGCGGCCACGTACGGCCGCCTGACCGGCAAGGCCGGCGTCTGTCTTTCCACGCTCGGCCCCGGCGCGACCAACCTGATTACCGCCGCGGCCTATGCCCAGCTCGGCGCCATGCCGATGCTGATGATCACCGGGCAGAAGCCGATCAAGACCAGCAAGCAGGGTCATTTCCAGATCGTCGACGTGGTCGACACGATGCGCCCGCTGACCAAGTACACCCGCCAGATCGTCGCCGCCGACAGCATCCCGGCGCGCGTGCGCGAAGCCTTCCGCCGCGCCGAGGAAGAACGGCCCGGCGCGACCCACCTGGAGCTGCCGCAGGACATCGCCGGCGACCCGACCCAGGCGCGGCTGATCCCGGCCTCGTTCTCGCGCCGCCCGGTCGCCGAGGACAAGGCCATCGAGCGCGCCGCGCAGGCCATCGCCCAGGCCCGCCACCCGCTGCTGATGGTCGGCGCCGGCGCCAACCGCAAGACCACGTCCAAGACCCTGGAACAGTTCGTCGCCAAGCTCGGCATCCCCTACTTCACCACCCAGATGGGCAAGGGCGTGCTCGACGAGGAAGGGCCGCTGTGGCTGGGCAACGCGGCGCTGTCGGACCACGACTTCGTCCACCGCGCCATCGACGCGGCCGACTGCATCGTCAACATCGGCCACGACGTGATCGAGAAGCCGCCGTTCTTCATGCGCGAAGGCCGGCGCACGGTGATCCACGTCAACTACGCCGCGGCCGAGGTCGATGCGGTGTATTTCCCGCAGATCGAGGTCATCGGCGACATCGCCCATTCGGTGTGGCGCCTGAGCGAGGCGCTGCAGCCGCAGGCGCACTGGGACTTCGGTTACTTCGACCGGGTCCGCGCGGCGCTGCTGGAGCAACTGCGCGAGCGCACCGCCGACGACCGCTTCCCGATGGCGCCGCAGCGGCTGGTCGCCGACGTGCGCCGCGAGCTGACGCCTCGCGACGTGGTCTGCCTCGACAACGGCCTGTACAAGCTGTGGTTCGCGCGCAGCTACCGCTGCCGCGAGCCCAACACCCTGCTGCTCGACAACGCCCTGGCGACGATGGGCGCGGGCCTGCCCTCGGCCATCGGCGCGCGCATCGTCTGCCCGGACCGCAAGGTCGTCGCGGTATGCGGCGACGGCGGCTTCATGATGAATTCGCAGGAGCTCGAAACCGCGGTGCGGCTGGGCCTGGACCTGGTGGTGCTGGTGCTGCGCGACGACGCCTACGGCATGATCAAGTGGAAGCAGGCGCACGAGCGCTACCCGAGTTTCGGCATGGACCTGGGCAATCCCGATTTCGTCGAGTACGCGCGCAGCTACGGCGCGCGCGGCCATCGCCCGGCCAGCGCCGACGAGTTCGCGCCGCTGCTGCGGCGCGCGCTGGACGCGCCCGGCGTCGACCTGATCGAGGTGCCCATCGATTACAGCGACGACGACGTCATCCTCAACCAAGACATTCCCCAGCGCGCCGCCGCCGTGGTCTGAGCGCGGCGCACTCACCGGAGCATTCTCATGGCCAAGTCCGAAAAGAAAAGCAAAGCCGCCAGGCCCGCCAAGGGCCTCAAGAACAGCTACCCCTACTACCTCGCCGGCCGCGCGGTCGCCGCCAACACCGAACTGGAAGTGCTGGACAAGTACAGCGGCAAGCGCGCCACCCGCGTGGCGATGGCCGACGCGGCCGCGGTGCGCAAGGCCATCGTCGCCGCGCACAAGGCGCGCGAGGCGATGGCGCAGTTCGCCCCGGACCGTCGCCGCGACGTGCTCGAACACTGCGTGCGCCGCTTCGGCGAGCGCTTCGAGGAACTGGCGCTGGCGCTGTGCATCGAGGCCGGCAAGCCGATCCGCGACGCGCGCGGCGAAGTCACCCGCCTGATCGACACCTTCCGCATCGCCGCGACCGAGGCCACGCGCGATCCGGGCACTTTGCTGGAGTTGCAGATTTCCCAGCGCACCCGCGGCTACCGCGGCATGGTCAAGCGCGTGCCGATCGGGCCGTGCAGCTTCATCACCCCGTTCAATTTCCCGCTGAACCTGGTCGCGCACAAGGTCGCCCCGGCGATCGCCGCGGGCTGCCCGTTCGTGCTCAAGCCGGCGATCAAGACCCCGGTCGGCGCGCTGATCATCGCCGAGATCCTGGCCGAGACCGACCTGCCCGAAGGCGCGTTCTCGGTGCTGTGCTGTTCCAACGAAGACGCCTCGCTGCTGGTCGAGGACGAGCGGATCAAGCTGCTGAGCTTCACCGGCGGGCTGATCGGCTGGGACCTCAAGGCCCGCGCCGGCAAGAAGAAAGTGACCCTGGAACTGGGCGGCAACGCCGCCTGCATCGTCGACGCCGAGCCCGGCGCGAGCCTGGACCACGTGGTCGAACGGTTGGTGTTCGGCGCCTATTACCAGAGCGGCCAGAGCTGCATCAGCGTGCAGCGCATCTACGCCCACGCCGACATCTACGACAAGCTGCGCAAGAAGCTCAAGGCCGCGGTCGGCGCGCTGCGCATGGGCGATCCGCGCGACGAGGCCACCTTCATCGGCCCGGTCGTGGACGAACCCGCCGCGCAGCGCATCCAGGCCTGGATCGACGCCGCGCTCAAGGGCGGCGCCAAGCGCATCGCCGGCGGCGCGCGCCAGGGCACGATGATCCCGGCGACCTTGCTGGAGAACGTTCCGCGCGACGCCGAGCTGTACCGCAAGGAGGCGTTCGGGCCGGTCGCTTTCATCGAGCCCTTCGACGATTTCGACGCGGTGCTCGACCGAGTCAACGACAGCGACTTCGGCCTGCAGGCCGGCGTGTTCACCGGCCGCCTCGACCATGCCATGCGCGCCTGGGACCGGCTCGACGTCGGCGGCGTGATCGTCGGCGACGTGCCGAGCTTCCGCGTCGACAACATGCCCTACGGCGGGGTCAAGGATTCCGGCCAGGGCCGCGAGGGCGTGCGTTACGCGATCGAGGACATGAGCGAGCAGCGGTTGCTGGTGATACGCGATCCGGTTTGAGGCCGCGGCCTGCGTCCAGGCCTGACGCGACGCGCTCGCGGCGCGGCTTGCGCCGCAAGCGCGGCGGCGACGAAGCGACTGTAGGAGCGGCGCAAGCCGCGACCGCGCCACCCCGGCCGCGACGCAAACGCCCCGCCCCCCGCAAGACCTCGCCACCCGCGAAAATCGTTTAACCCCACCCGCCGACCCCGCCCGTTCGCCTTCCCAGGTCCACACACCAGGGAAGCCACCATGTCCACCGTCGCCCGTCCGCAGTCGCCGCGCCTCGCCCTCCATTGCCTCAGCGCGGCGCTGCTCGCCGCCCTCGCCCTCGCCGGTTGCCAGTCCACCGGCAGCCCGGCCGAAAAGCAGGCCGAGGGCGCGCCCGCCTCGGCGCCGGTCGACGCCGCCGCCAACGTCCAGTCGCCGGCGATGCCGGCGGCGGTCGCGCCGGCCCTCGCGGAGCAATACGCACCGCCGTCGGCGACGGCCAAGCCGATGGCCGACGCGCTGGAACGCGTCCAGGTCACCGGCTCGCGGGTCGCGCCGGCGCCGATGCGCCGCTCCGACGCGCGCGCCAAGCTCGCCGCCGTGCCGCAAGGCCTCGTCGCGCCCGCCCCCGCCCCGCCGCCGCCCCCTGCGTTCTACCAGCAGGCGGCCAATACCGAGAAATACGCCGCGCGCGAGGACAACCCGGTCCAGCGCGCCAGCGAGCAGCCGCTGTCCACCTTCTCCATCGACGTCGACACTGGCAGCTACGCCAATGTGCGGCGCATGCTCAACGACGGCATCCGCCCGCCGGCCGACGCGGTGCGCGCGGAGGAGTTCATCAACTACTTCGATTACGGCCACCCGGCGCCGACCTCGCGCGCGGTGCCGTTCAAGGTCTCCACCGAACTGGCGCCGGCGCCGTGGAACGCGCAGCGGCAACTGCTGATGATCGGCATCAAGGGCTATGAGGTGCCCAAGCAGAACCTGCCGCCGGCCAACCTGGTGTTCCTGATCGACACCTCCGGCTCGATGAATTCGCCCGACAAGCTGCCGCTGCTCAAGAGCGCGTTCTCGATGCTGGCCCGGCAGCTGCGGCCGCAAGACCGCATCTCCATCGTGGTCTACGCCGGCTCCGCCGGGCTGGTGCTGCCGCCGACCGCGGGCGACCGCCAGCAGGAGATCCTCGACGCGCTCGAACGCCTGCAGGCCGGCGGCAGCACCAACGGCGGCGACGGCATCCGCCTGGCCTACGCCACCGCGCGCCAGGGCTTCATCAAGGACGGCGTCAACCGGGTGATCCTGGCCACCGACGGCGACTTCAACGTCGGCACGGTCGGCACCGACGCGCTGGAAACCCTGGTCGCCGACCAGCGCAAGACCGGCATCGCCCTGACCACGCTGGGCTTCGGCGCCGGCAACTACAACGACGAGCTGTCGGAGAAGCTGGCCGACGTCGGCGACGGCAACCACGCCTACATCGACACCTTGCAGGAAGCGCGCAAGGTGCTGGTGCAGGAAATGGGCTCGACGCTGATGACCATCGCCCGCGACGTCAAGATCCAGATCGAGTTCAACCCGGCGCAGGTCGCCGAGTACCGCCTGATCGGCTACGAGAACCGCCTGCTCAAGCGCGAGGACTTCGCCAACGACAAGGTCGACGCCGGCGACATCGGCGCCGGGCATGAGGTCACCGCGCTGTACGAGATCACCCCGGTCGGCTCGAAGGCCAACCGGCTGCCGCCGCTGCGCTACGCCCAGGCGGCGCCGGCCACGGCCGGCAACGGCGGCGAGATCGCCAACCTCAAGCTGCGCTACAAGCGTCCCGGCGAAGACCGCAGCCAGTTGATCGAAACTGCGGTGCTGCGTTCGGGCGCGCGCGCCGCGGCCAGCGACTCGCTGCGCATGGCCGCCTCGGTGGCGGCCTTCGCCGACGCGCTGCGCGGCGGCAGCCAGTACGACGGCTGGGGCTGGGCGCAGATCCTCAGCGCCGCGCGCGCGGTGAAGTCGGCCGATCCCTCGGGCCAGCGCGCCGAGTTCGTGCGCCTGGTCGAGCGCGCCAAGACCCAGATCGGCGAGCTCAAGCCAACCGCGGACGTGGCGATCAGCCAGTAAAGCGTAGTGGGCGCCGCCGGTACCGTTCTGCGACGCAGTCAGGCCCGTCGCAGCCGGCTCCGGCGGCGTTTTTCTGTCCGAAGCTACCTGTAGGAGCGGCGCGAGCCGCGACTGCGACAACACAGCTACGACGAGAGTTTCGACGTAGCTGTGTTGTCGCAGTCGCGGCTTGCGCCGCTCCTACAGGGGGATACGAACCCGGCGCTACTCGCCTACCGCCGATTGCGCCTCGCGCAGGCGCTCCGCCGGCCGGCCGAACAGGTAGCCCTGGCCGAACACGCAGCCCAGTTCGCGCAGCACCGCGCGCTGCGCCGGCGTCTCCACGCCTTCGCCGATGGTGTGGATGCCCAGGGTGCCGGCCAGGGCCTGGATCGCGCGCACCACCGCCACGCTCTCCGGCCGCGATTCGCCGACCAACCCCGCGACGAAACTCTGGTCGATCTTCAGGCATTCGATCGGGAAGCGATGCAGATAGGACAACGCCGAAAACCCGGTGCCGAAGTCGTCCAGCTGCGCCAGCACCCCGTGGCTGCGCAAGGTCCGCAGCATCCGCAGCGCGCGCGGCACGTCGTCGAGCAGGGCCACTTCGGTGATCTCGATGCGCAGCCGGTGCGGGTCGGCGCCGGCGCGGTCGAGCATGCGCAGCAAGCGGTCGGCGAAGTCGCCGGCGCGGAAGTGCTTGGGCGAGACGTTGACCGAGATGTAGCCCTCGCCGCCGCGCGCAAGTTCCTGGATGACCCGGCCGTAGAGGATCCAGTCGGCCTCCTCGATCAGGCCGCTGTCCTCGCCCAGGCCGATGAACTCGCGCGGCAGCAGCAGCCCGCGTTTTTCGTGACGCCAGCGCAGCAGCGCCTCGTGGCCGATCGCGACGCCGTCGTCGAGGCGCACGATCGGCTGGTAGTAGGCGATGAAGGCGTCGGAGTTGATCGCCCGGCGCAGGTCGGCCTCCAGGTCGAGGATGCGCACCGCCTGCTCGCGCATTTCCTCGTCGAACACGGCGAAGCGGCCGCGCCCGGCGCCCTTGGCCCGGTACATCGCCGCATCGGCGTCGCGCAGCAGCTCGATGCCGTTGCGGTAGCGCGGATGCCACAGGGCGATGCCGACGCTGGCCGAGGGGAACACCTCGCGCCCAGCCACCCAGCACGGCTCGCCGAGCGCGCGCAGCACGCGCTGGGCCAGTTCCTCGGCCACGTTGAGGCCGTCGATGTGCTCGACCAGGATCGCGAATTCGTCGCCGCCCAGCCGCGCCACCATGTCCTCGCCGCGCACCGCGCCGACGATACGGCGGCTGCTTTCCACCAGCAGTTCGTCGCCGGCGGCGTGGCCGACGCTGTCGTTGACCAGCTTGAACCGGTCCAGGTCGAGGAACAGCACCGCGAACGCGCGCTGCTCGCGGCGCGCGCGGGCGATGGCGTGGTCGAGCCGTTCCAGCAGCTGGCTGCGGTTGGGCAGCTCGGTCAACGGATCGTGCAGGGCCAGGTGGGTGAGCTTGCGCTCGGCGCTCTCGCGCTCGCCGATCTGGGCGACCAGTTCGGCGTTGGTGTGGGCCAGTTCGCGGGTGCGGCTGGCCACGCGCTGTTCCAGTTCGCCGTGCGCGGTCAGCAGCCGGTCCTGGGCCTGCTTGCGCGCCAGGCCGATGCTGATGTGGTGGGCGACGAAGGTCAGCAGCTCCTGGTCGCGCGCGTTGAAGCTGATCGCGCGCGAATAGCTCTGGATCGCGATCACCCCGACCACGGCGTCGTCGCGGTACAGCGGCACGCCGAGCCAGCAATGCGCGGCCGAGCCGTGGCTGCGCACCTCGCCGCGGCTGTTGAGCTCGGCGATGCGGTGGCGGTCGGCCAGCAGCGGGCGGCCCTGGCGGATCACGAACTCGGTCAGGCCGCCGGCGAACTGGCGGGCCTCGCGGATCATGTCGCGTTCGTCGATCGAATACGGGAACTGCAGCCGCCCGCCGTCGTCGGACAGCAGCGCGATATAGAAATTGCGCGCGTACAGCAGTTCGCTGACCACGTCGTGGACCTGCGAGTAGAACCGCTCCAGGGTGTCGGAGGTGATGGTCAGCTCGGCGATGCGGAACAGCGCGCGCTGCAGCCGCTCGGCGCGCTGGCGCTCGATGATCTCGGCCTGCAGGTCGCGGTTGCTCAGCTGCAGCGCGTAGGTGCGCTCGGCCACCCGCCGCTCCAGCTCCTCGCGCGCGCGGTAGCGGTCCAGCGCGGTGAGGATGTGCTGGGCCACGAACGCCAGCAGCGCGCGGTCTTCCTCGCCGTAGCTGTCGGCGCTGTCGTAGTTCTGCACCACCACCGCGCCGCACACCCGTTCCTCGCGCCGCATCGGCACGCCGAGCCAGTCGGCGCTGTCGGGGCCGTGGCGCTCGTCGTGCGGCACGCTCAAGCGCTCGCGCAGCTGCGCCGAGCTGCCCTGCAGCGGCTCGCCATGGCGCAACAGGGCCAGGGTCAGGCTGGTCGGCATGTCCTCGCCGCGGATCACCTGCAGCGGGTTGGCCACGTACGGGTCGTTGCGGTCGGCGAAGTACAGGAAGCGCATCGTGTCGGCGATGTCGTCGTAGAGCACGATGTAGAAGTTCTCGGCGTACATCAGCCCGCACACCACGCCGTGGATGCGGCTGAGCAGGTCGCTCATCTCCAGCCCGGAGCCGGCCAGGTCGGCGATGCCGAACAGCGCCTGCTGCAGGCGCTCGGACTTCTCCAGCGCCTCGGCGCGGGCGTGCGCGCGCAGCGCCGCCAGTTCGGCCGCGACCACCTGCCGCGCCATCGCCAGCCAGCCGGCGCGCAGCCACGCCGGCAGCGCGCGCGGCATCTGCACCGCCAGGCTGGCGCGGCTGCGGTCTTGCAGCCACCAGGCCGCCTCGATCCGGTCGGCGTAGCGCTCGTCGGAGGCGCCGATGGCCGGCGGATCGCATTCCAGCCGGTCCAGCGCGCTCGCGCGCAGGGCGCCGTCGGCGCCGGGGGTGAAGGATTCAGCCACCTGCCCCTGGGCGGTGCGCCAGCTCACCGAGATCTGCGAGCCGGCCGGCAGCGCTTCCAGTAGCGCGGCCGCCAACGCCTGGCCGGGCCAGGCGCTCTCGGCCGCGTCGCTCACCGTTGCCGTTCGCATCGCATCATTCCGCACCCGATCGCCGTGCACCGGACCGCCTGTCCACTACCGCCCGTTTCGAGCCCCCGAAGGATAACGCGAGCTTTACACCGACGGCAGGCCGCAAACCCCGCCCGGCGTCGTGATCCGTTGTTCCCGTCATGATCCAGGCGCTCCAGCTCCCGCTATACGACCCGCCCGCCGCAAGCAAGCGCTTCCCGTCGGCGCCGTCTGCCCGTAACCTGCCGCCGATGAACACCGCTGCGGACACGAGCGACGACGTGCTGATGCTGGCCTGGGCGGCCGGCGACGCCGGCGCGTTCGAGGTCCTGTACTCGCGCCACCGCGGCCCGCTGTACCGCTTCCTGCTGCGCCAGCTGCGCGATTCGGCCCTGGCCGACGAGTTCTTCCAGGACGTATGGCAGCGGGTCATCGGCGCGCGCCAGGGCTGGAAGCCGGACGCCCAGTTCAATACCTGGCTGTTCCGGATCGCGCACAACCGGCTGAACGACTACTGGCGCGGGCTCAAGCACCGCCCGGCGACGCCGCAGGACGGCGACGAGCGCGCCGCGCGCGTGCCCGATCCGACCACGCCGGAGCGCGAACTGTCCGAATTCGAGCAGCGCCGCCGGCTGCAGCGCGCGATCGAGGAATTGCCCGAGGAGCAGCGCGAGGTGGTGCTGCTGCGCCTGGAACAAGAGTTGAGCCTGGAAGAAATCGGCGCCATTACGGGGGTGGGTCGGGAAACGGTGAAGTCCAGGCTGCGGTACGCGATGGACAAGCTGCGCGCGAGGTTGACCGAATGAACCGCCGTCCCGACGCTCCCGATCCCTTGTCGCCGGAAGAACGCGACCTGGCCGAGCGGCTGCTGCGGCTGGGTCCGCACGACGGCCCCTCGGCGGCGCTGGACGCGGCGATCCTGGCTGCGGCGCGCTCCGCCGTGGCGCCCGAACCGCTGCCGGAAGCCGCGGCCCAGGCGGCCGCAGCCCTGGCTGCGGCGCCGCTGGCGGCGACGCCTGAGCCCGCCGCGCCGCCGGCCGCTACGCCGCGCGCGGCCGCGCCGCAGGCCGGCGCGCCCCGCGTCCGGGCGAAGAAGACCCGCTGGCCGGCGTGGATCGGCGTGGCCGCCTCGCTGACCCTGGCCGTCGGCGTGGCCTGGCAGTTGCGCCCGGTCGACAAGGCGCCCTCGGCGCTCAGCGAAGAACAGGCCGCGCCTGCGGTGGCGGCGATGCCGCAGGCCGAGGTCGCCGCCGACGCGGCTGCCGACGCGTCCGTCGCGGCGCCGCAGATGCCGGCCGGCGCCGCCGCGCCGGCGCCCGCCCTGCCCGAAATGCCGGCGCAGGCGGACTCCGCGGCGACCGCCGATGCCGTCGCCGCGCCGCCACCGCCCGAGCCGCTGCCGATCGAAGACCGGCCGCCGGTGCCGGCGCCGGCCAAGCCGGCCCCGGCGCGGGTCGTGCAGCCGGCGTCCGCAAACCGCGCCGCCGAAGCCAAGGCGGTGGAAAGCCGCTCGGCCGAAAAGCGGGCGGCCGCCGATGCCGCGCCGCGCGAACTCGACGACCGCCGGGCCAAGAGCGAATCCGCGCGCGCCGCGCAGTCGCCGCCGAACCCGCCGATGCCCGCGCCGGCCGATGCCCCGGCGGCGGCGGCGGCGGCGGCGGCCCCGGTCCCGGCCCCAGTCCCGGCCCCGGCCCCGCCGCCGCCGGCCCCGCCACCGCTGTCCCCGGCCGCGACCATGGCGCCGCCCGCCGCCGCTCCGCAGGGCTACAGCGCCCCCGCCGCGGCGCCGGCCAACACCATGCGCGCACGCCGCCAGCCGGCCGCCGGCGGCGATGGCGAACGCGCCTCCGGTCTGGTCGACGGGCTGAGCCGGCGCGAGGGTCAGCGCCCGGTCGCTGCGCCGCCGGCCGAGGCCGCGGCCAATGCCCCGATCTCCGCTCAGGCCCAGCGCCCCGCGCCGCCGCAGCAGAACGCGGCCGAGGCCACCGTGCTGGAACGCGTCCAGATCACCGGCTCGCGCGTGGGCGCGTCGCAGCACGCCAACGCGCTGGCGCCGGAACAATGGCTGGAACGGATCCGCCAGTACCGCGACGACGGCGAGCTCGACCTGGCCCGCCAGGATCTGCGCGAGTTCCGCCGCGCCCACCCGCGCGCCCGCATTCCCAAGGATCTGCGGCCGCTGCTCGAATGAGCGCGCCGAAGGGCTCATCCCCCGCGCGCCGCCGCGGAACGCCGCGATGAGCGCCACCACCCTGGCCGAGCGCGCGCGCCACGCGATCGAGGTCAAGCACAGCCGCTTCCTCGCCTTGGCCGCGCCGGTCGCCACGCCCGAGGCGGCGCTGGCGTTCCTGGCCGAGGTCGCCGACCCGGACGCGACCCACAACTGCTGGGCCTACCGGATCGGCGCGCAATACCGCTTCAACGACGACGGCGAGCCCTCCGGCACCGCCGGCCGGCCGATCCTGGCGGCGATCGACGGCCAGGGCTGCGACCAGGCCGTGGTCGTGGTGACCCGCTGGTACGGCGGCATCAAGCTCGGCGCCGGCGGCCTGGTCCGCGCCTACGGCGGCGCCGCGGCCGAGTGCCTGCGACGCGCGCCGCGTCGCGAGTTGGTGACCTACGCCGAACTGGAACTGGCGTATCCGTTCGCGGACACCGGCGCGGTCCATGCGACACTCAACGCCTTCGGCGCGGACAAGGCCGACGAGCGCTTCGACGCCGCCGGCGCGCGGGTGCGCGTGCGCCTGCCGGCCGCGCAGCTGGACGCCTTGAAAGCGCAGTTGCGCGACGCCACCCGTAATCGCGTGCGCCTGGCCGAACCGGGCGCGCCACCCTCTCCTGCCTGAAATCCCGATGACCGATGCCAGCGCCGGCCCGAAGGCCGACCCATCCCGCGACACCGCTCCGATCGGCAGCCTGCGCATCCTGTGGCCGTTCGTGCGCAAGTACCGGATCCTGTTCATCGCCTGGCTGTTCGCCCTGGCCGCCTCCAGCGCCGTCACCCTGACCCTGCCGGTGGCGTTCAAGACCATGATCGACCAGGGCTTCGCCCAGAGCGCGGCCGGCGGCGGCAGCGGCGCGATCGACCGCGCCTTCCTGCTGCTGTTCGCGGTCGCCATCGCCCTGGCCCTGGCCACCGCGGCGCGCTTCTACTTCGTCTCGGTGCTCGGCGAAAAGGTGGTCGCCGACCTGCGCGAGCAGCTCTACCGCCACCTGATCGCGCTCGACGCCGGCTTCCACGACCGCAACCGCAGCGGCGAGCTGGTCTCGCGCCTCACCGCCGACGCCGAACTGCTGCGCAGCGTGGTCGGTTCGAGCATGTCGGTGGCGCTGCGCAGCCTGGTCACCTTCGTCGGCAGCCTGGGCATGCTGTTCGTCACCAGCCCGCGCCTGGCCGCCTACGCCCTGGTCGGCATCCCGCTGGCGGTGCTGCCGATCGTCGCCGGCGGGCGCCGCCTGCAGCGCATCTCGCGCTCCAGCCAGGACCGCATCGCCGACGCCAACACCCTGGCCAGCGAGACCCTCGGCGCGGTGCGCACGGTCCAGGCGCACGCGCGCGAGTCCTACGAACAAGGCCGCTTCAGCGAATCGCTGAAGGCCGCGATCAAGACCGCGCGCAAGCGCATCCGCGCCCAGGCCTGGGTCACCGCCATCGCCATCACCCTGGTGTTCGGCGCGATCACCCTGGTGCTGTGGTCGGGCGCGCACGATGTCGTCGCCGGCCGCCTCACCGGCGGCACCCTGGCCCAGTTCGTGCTCTACGCCCTGATCGGCGGCGGCTCGGTCGGCGCGCTGGCCGAGGTCTGGAACGACCTGCAGCGCGCCGCCGGCGGCATGGGCCGGATCGGCGAACTGCTGTCCGAACGCAGCGCAGTGGTCGTGCCGGCGCAGCCGCGGCCGCTGCCGCAGCCGGTGCGCGGCGAGCTGGTGTTCGACCAGGTCGGCTTCCATTACCCGCAGCGCCCCGACCTGCCGGCGCTGCAGGACTTCTCGCTGCGGGTGAATCCCGGCGAGACCGTGGCATTGGTCGGCCCGTCCGGCGCCGGCAAGAGCACGGTGTTCTCGATCCTGCTGCGCTTCCACGACCCGCAGCACGGCGCGGTGCGCGTGGACGGCGTGGACGTGCGCGAGGCCGACCTGGGCCAGCTGCGCGGCGCGATCGCGCTGGTGCCGCAGCAGGCGACCATCTTCGCCACCACCGCGCGCGAGAACATCCGCTACGGCCGCCTCGACGCCAGCGACGCCGAACTCGACGAAGCGGTGCGCGCGGCCCACGCCACCGACTTCATCCACGACTTGCCGCAGGGTCTTTCGACCGAACTGGGCGAGCGCGGCGCGCGCCTGTCCGGCGGCCAGCAGCAGCGCATCGCCATCGCCCGCGCCCTGCTCAAGGACGCGCCGATCCTGCTGCTGGACGAGGCCACCAGTGCGCTCGACGCGCAGAGCGAGCGCGCCGTGCAGCAGGCGCTGGAAGCGCTGATGCAGGGCCGCACCACCTTGGTCATCGCCCACCGCCTGGCGACCGTGCTCAAGGCCGACCGGATCGTGGTCATGGACCGCGGCCGCATCGTTGCCGAAGGCACCCACGAAGCGCTGCTGGCCCAGGGCGGCCTGTACGCGGAGTTGGCCAAGCTGCAGTTCCTGGATTGAACCCAGCCGATCGAACCCAGCGGCCGGGGCGGCCGCACTTGTCGCCTGTCATGGAGCGGTATATGCATCGGATCGCGAACTTCGCGCTTTCTTTCACGCTGGTGTTGGCCGCAGCGCCGTCGCTGGCCGCGAACGCGCCGGCGGCCGCGGCGCGCAGCGCGGTGGAAACCGTCGGCGTCTACAGCAACGTGCGCGTCAGCGGCGGCGAAGACCCGCACGCCGAAGGCTACGACGTCGAGCTCTACCGCGAGAACGGCGTCGTGTTCGGCCTGTTCTATTCCTCCCAGGGCATGGTCGGCGACACTCCGCGCGGGCGCCTGCAGGAGGTGCGCTACGACGCCGCCACCGGCCGGCTGTCGTTCCGCGCCAAGCTCACGATCGGCCAGGAATTCAGCAAGGACTCCGGCCCCGACGGCCGTCCCAGCCGCGACCTGTTCGAATTCGACGGCACCCTGGGCGCGAAGACGCTCAGCGGCGCCCTGCTCCATCGCAGCGGCTACGCCCCCGGCGAGGCCGGCGAGCGGCAGATGGTGACGCTCAAGCGCGATGCGCAGCGCAGCCGCGACGCGGGCGAGCTGGCTCCGGCCAGCCGCGCGCAATGGCTGGCCGAACCGGTGCCGAACGGGCCGCAGTGGTGAGCCGCCGCGCACGCCCGATGCGCTGAAGGATCGCCCCTCGCCGCAAACGCGAACGCCCCGCAGCGGGCGGGGCGTTCGCATCGACGGCACCGCGCTGCAGGCACAGCGCCGTCGATCGGTCGCCGCGATCAGCCGGTAACCAGGCTCAAGCCGTACTGGCTCAGGATCGGCTGCAGGCGCTCGAACAGGCTGCTGCGCTGCGAGGCCGGGATGCCGCAGTTGTTGCCGTTGGCCTGGACGTTGCCGCCCGACATCACGCCCTGCGCCTGGCCGGCGCTGGTGATCCACGAACCGCCCGAATCGCCGCGGCCCATGCAGGCGTTGCCCTGGGTCAGGCCGCGCACCGCGCCTTCGGCGTAGTTGGCGGTGACGTTCTTGGCGGTGATGGTGCCGCACTGGTAGCCGGTGGTGCGCCCCGAACGGCACACCGCCGCGCCGACCGCGGCTTCGGCGCTGCCGCGCACGGTCACGTAGCTGCTGCCGTTGGCCACGCGCGGCAGCAGGGTCTGCGCGCTGGTCAGGCTGACCCAGGCGCGGTCGTTGCCGGGGAACACGCGGCCGGCGAAGGTGCCGACCACCGCGCCGCCGATACGCGCGGTCGCATTGACCGTGCCGCAGTGGCCCGCGGTGACGAAGCCCTTGGTCGCGCCGCGGGTCACCGAGAAGCCGACCGAGCACAGCGAGGCGTTGTTGATCGAGTACTCGATGCCGCCGACGATGTTGGCCGTGGTCTGCAGCTTGCCCGGCGAGGATTCGACCCGCACCTGGGCGCTGTCGGCGCCGCTGAGCGCGACGAAATCGACGCCGGCCTCGGTCGCGCCTTCATCGACCTTGACCACGATGGCGTTGTTGCGCGCATCGACGTACCAGCTCTGCACGCCGTCGAGCGGCTTGCTGATGCCCTTGACCCGCGCGTTGGCGCCGGCGTCGAGCAGGTCCATCGAGGCCTGCAGCTGCTTGAGGCTGTAGCGCACGTTGCGCACTTCCACCCCGCCCAGCGTGGTCGACTTGCGCGCGCCCGAGGTCGCGGCGACGAGTTGGAAGCTGCCGTCGGCCTTGCGCTCGATCCAGCTGCCGGCGAACTGCGCGCCGAACTCGCGCTCGATCGCCGCACCTTGGGTGCGGGCGAGTTTCTCGGTCTGCAGGTATTGCGGCAGTTGCGCCGGGAAGATGCCCAGGTCGCGCTGCATGGCGAATTTCAGCTCGGGGCTGGCCTGGTCGGACGCCAGGGCGGCGCCGGAGGACATCGCAGCCAGCGCGGCGGCGACGCAGAAGACGGAAGCGCGCGCGATCCGGCGCGAACGGTGGTTCGATACGTACATGCGAAGAACTCCTGAACGGATCTGACATGGGATCGAAGATGAAGCCTGGCGGCTTCGCGACGCCGTTGCGCAAACGGCGGCCCGTGATCGGCGAAGGCGCGCGCCATCCCTTGGCGTTCGATTCGCGAGGCTGTGCCAGCTAAAAAGAACTGCGCCGCGCGTGCAAGATGCGCGCGCAAGGCCGGGTCACACCCACAGTTCGAGGCGTGTCACAAGATCGCGCATTCGGTAGCGCATTGCGGAAGATGAGCGTGTCTTTGATCGACCCGCATCGACTCGCATCGCGTCGAGTCGAGTCGCATCGATGTGCTCGTATCGGGCGCGAACTACGTGCATGTATGTGCTGCGATGCAGCGCACCGATGCAAGTGTGTTTGTTCGTGCATATGCGCTATCGACCACGAAAGCGCTTTTTTTCGTAAGCGAATCGTACGAAGCGCGTCGTCGGCACAGTCGCGCCGGATCGATGGCGCGTCCGGTGTCGCAGCGTGCGCAAACCAAAGCGTCGGCGCTGAAGCCTCTCGCACAAAAGCATCGCCGAAGTCGGGCGCGCTGTTATGGAAGGGCTTCAGCCCCGACGCTTGCCGATCGGGTCACGCCGCTACGACGAACGCCGCGCCTGCGCCCACATCCACGCCGCCAACGCGCACAACGCGAACACGCCGACGCCGCGGCCGAGCCAGAACAGAGCCAGGGAAAAGTCCGAACCGTGCGCCGGCGGCGGCAGCGCCGCCAGCGCCAGCAGGGCCAGGGCCTGGGATTTACGTGAACCACGCATGGCGCACCTCCCGCGACGGCACGATGCCGTCTCGCCCGACCTTACACCCAATCGCGCGAGGCCGAAGGCCGCTCGCCACGCCGCGCGACCGGCGGTATCGCGCTTGCGCGAGAACGCACGCCGACAGGCGCATTCAGGCGAATCGGCAGCGCCACGAAACCTGATGGGAACCTGAGCGGCCGCTGCGGCACGCCCTATTGATCGCGGTGCCGGCACACGCCGCCGCGCGGCATGCGGCGCGCAAGCGCTCAGTACAACGCGCCGATCGCGCCGGCCAGCAGCAACAGCAACCAGAACGCAGCGCCGACCGCGGCGACCTCCAACGTGCGCGCGATCGATCGCGGCTGCGGCAGGCGGCGCCAGGCGCGCCAACCGCACAGCATCGCCGCCAGCGACAACACCGCGGCGAGCAGGACGCTGGACAGCATCGCCGCCAGGTACGGCAGGCCGCAGACGTAGCCGTTGTGCGTGTGCATCGCCGCGTCCAGGCCGCGCGTCTGCGACAGGTACGACCCGACCGGCAGCGCCAGCGCCGCCGCACCGGCCAGCCATGAGGCGATGCGCCATCGGCGTCCGGCTGCGTCCGGCTTGAACGCCGCGTCCTGCGCGTGCGCCTGCATTTCCGGCTCAGCCGATGGTCGCGAACACATCGTCGCCGCGCGCCGCGGCCGCGGCGTAGAAGCCGCTGAGCTGCGCGTAGTAATCCAGCACGTACTGCTTGGCTTCATCGCCGTCGCGCAGCCAGATCGTGTCGGGATAGATCTGCGCATCGGCCAGCGCCTGCGCGTCGAAGCGCCGCGCGAACTCGGCCGGCGGCAGCGCGGCCAGCGCCTGTGCGACTTCGCGCACCTGCTCGGCCGGCAAGTGGCGCCAACTGGCGTCGTCGTCCTCGTTCAGCGGCGTGCCGCCGAGGATCGCCCAGGCCCACGGCGCTTCGCCGGTCCAGGCCGAGCCGGTCAGGACGAAATGGATCGCGTGCCAGGCCTTGTCGAGATAGGCGTCCTGCGCGGCCGCGTCGTCGCGTTCGTACAACGCCGCCTCGATCTGCTGCGATTGCTCCAGCAGCGCGGCGGCGCGCGCAGGATCCATGGCGGTGGCGCTCCAGGTCATGCCCATACCCAACGGCTCCAGTGTCGAACGATCGCGCCAGTGTGCACCGCGCGCATCCCGATCGTCGATACGAATCACGGCGCGCGCTCGACGCGCCGGCCCGGACCTTAGTCCGGACTTGCGCCGCGGCTCACGGATCGATGCGGATCGGCGTGCCGGTCGGGACCCGGCTCCAGATATCCTCGATCTCGCGGTCGCTCACCGCGATGCAGCCGTCGGTCCAGTCGCGCCGGTAACCCGGCGGCGTGCCGCCGTGGATCATGATGTCGCCGCCCGGATCGACCCCGCGCGCCTGCGCCTGCTTGCGGTCGGCCGCATTCGGATACGACACCCGCAGCGACAGATGGAAGCGGCTGTTCTGGTTGCGCCCGCTGATGCGGTACTCGCCCTCGGGCGTGCGCTCGTCGCCCTGCTGGCGCTTGTGTCCGGTGGGCGCGTCGCCGAGCAGGATCGAATAGCTCTTGAGCACCTTGCCGCCGCGCAGCAACTGCATGCGCCGCGCCGATTTGTCGACCACGATGAAGTCGGCCTGCTCGGCCTTGGCCGCCATCGCCGGCGGCGTGCGCGCCGATGCCGGCATGGTGCAGGCGAGCGCGGCGGCCAACAGCGCGGCCGCCGCCATCGCAGGCAGCGCGCGCAACGCGCGGGTCGAACCGATGGGCGCGCTCATGCCGGCAACGCCCGTTGGGCGATGGCGACGAAATCCAGTTCGTCGGGCAAGGTCCCGAAGCCCAGGCCGTGGCCGCCGCCGAGCCGGCTGCGGCAGAACGCGGCCGCGACCGGGCTGCCCGCGCGCAGCAGCAGCGCGCCCTGCAGCGCCAGCGCCAGCCGTTCGACCCAGCTGCGCATCTGCGCTTCCGGCAGCGGCGTGCGGCCCGACAGCGCGGCGGCGAGCGGATCGAGCTGCGCGTCGAGCCAGTCGTCGCGGCCGTGCGCGGCCTCCAGTTCGGCCAGCAGCGCCTGCCCGGCCTCGGGCTCGCGCGCCAGCGCGCGCAGCACGTCCAGGCATTGGATGTTGCCGCTGCCTTCCCAGATCGAATTCAGCGGCGCCTGCCGGTAGATGCGCGGCAGCAGCGATTCCTCGACGTAGCCCGCGCCGCCGAGGCATTCCTGCGCCTCGTTGACGAACGCCGGCGCGCGCTTGCAGATCCAGTACTTGCCGATCGCGGTGGCGATGCGCGCCAGCGCGGCCTCGCCCGGATCGCGCGGCGCGCGGTCGATCGCGCCGGCCACGCGGATCGCCAGCGCGGTGGCGGCTTCGGATTCCAGCGCCAGGTCGGCCAGCACGTTGCGCATCAGCGCGTGCTCGGCCAGCGGCTTGCCGAACGCGCGGCGGTGGCGGGTGTGGTGCAGGGCCTGGCTCAGCGCCATGCGCATCTCGCCGGCCGAGCCGAGCATGCAGTCCAGCCGGGTCAGCATCACCATCTCGATGATGGTCGCCACGCCGCGGCCTTCCTCGCCCACGCGCTGCGCCCAGGCGTTGTGGAACTCGACCTCGGACGAGGCGTTGGACCAGTCGCCGAGCTTGTCCTTGAGCCGCATCAGCCGCAGCGCGTTCTTGCCGCCGTGCGGGTGCCAGCGCGGCAGCAGGAAGCAGGTCAGGCCGCCGGGCGCCTGGCCCAGGACCAGGAAGCCGTCGGACATCGGCGCGGAAAAGAACCACTTGTGGCCGACCAGTTCGTACTCGTCGCCGCCGATCGGCGTGGCGACGGTCTGGTTCGCGCGCACGTCCGAGCCGCCCTGCTTCTCGGTCATGCCCATGCCCAGGGTCAGCCCGGGCTTGTCGGCGGCGGCGACGTCGCGGCCGTCGTAGTGCGGCGCGGCGGCCTTGCGCATCCATTCGCCCAGCGCCGGCGCATGCCGCAGCACCGGCGCGCTGGCGTGGGTCATGGTCAGCGGGCAGCTGGTGCCGGGTTCGGATTGATGGTGCAGGTAGCTCAGCGCCGCGCGCGCGACGTGCGCGCCGGGCACCGGCTCGTGCCAGGACAGGCCGGCGACGCCGTGCGCGATCGCCGCGCCCATGATGGCGTGGTAGTTGGGGTGGAACTCGACCTTGTCGATGCGGTGGCCGAAGGCGTCGTGGCTGCGCAGGCGCGGCTTGTCGCGGTGCGCGTCCAGGCTCAGCGCCAGCAGCTCGTCGCCGGCGAAGGCGCCGTAGCGCTGCAGGCGCGCGGCGAAGGCCTCGCCGCCTTCGCGCGCGACCGCTTCGCGCAGGGCCGCGTCGTCGGCCCACAGGTCGCGCGGCGCGAACGGCGGCGGCTGGTTGGCGACCGCGTGGGTGGCGAACGGCGGCAACTCGGCGGGGGTGTCCATGGGGTGCGGTGCTCCTGCGGGTTCTTCGCGATTCTAGACCCGGCCGATTAGAGCGGCGCTTCCATACCGCCTTAACAGCGATCCGGCAGGAAGCGCCGGGCCTGCAGGCCCGCCCGCGCGCGGGCGGCCGCGCAAAAGAAAAGGCCCCGCCGAAGCGAGGCCTTGGAAACTGTCCGACGAACCTGTCCGAAACGAACCTGTCCATGTGGAACGGTAAGGCGATACGCCGAAGCCCGCGCTGCGGGCAATGCGATCGATCAAGCCTGCGGGGTGACTTCCGAAGCCTGCGCGCCCTTCGGGCCCTGGGTCAGCTGGTAGCTGACGCGCTGGCCTTCCTGCAGGCTGCGGAAGCCCTTGGCGTTGATCGCGGAGAAATGCACGAATACATCCGCGCTGCCATCTTCGGGAGAAATGAAACCGAAGCCCTTGGCGTCGTTGAACCACTTCACGGTGCCGTACTGCATATCCTTATTGACCTCATGCTGGATGCGTTGACGTGCGTCGCCGCCGCGTGGCGTATGACGCACGGGCGAGTATGCAAACTGTGCCATTGGATGACAACGGCTCAGCGTGACGGCATCGAACACGTGAAATGAGGAAATTTCCGGTCACCTCGCGCGCACGCGATCGCATTTATGCGACCGCGATCACTCAGGGCGCGTCCAGCAGCGACTGCAGCAGCGCCGGCAGGCCCGAAGACGCCGCGGCGACGTTGTCGAGCACGTCCTGCAAGGTGATCACTTCGTCCGGATCGGGACCGGCGCCGGCCGCCCAGTTGGCGACGATCGCCAGGCAGGCGTAGTCCAGGCCCAGTTCGCGCGCCAGGCCGGCTTCGGGCATGCCGGTCATGCCGACCAGGTCGCAGCCGTCGCGGCGCATGCGCGCGATCTCGGCGCGGGTTTCCAGGCGCGGGCCTTGGGTCGCGCCGTAGCAACCGCGGTCGACCAGGGCCACGCCGGCGCGCTGCGCCGCCGCCAGCACCGCGGCGCGCAAGGCGCGCGTGTAGGGCTCGCCGAAATCCACGTGCAGCACTTCGGTGCCGGGCTCTTCGCACAGGGTCGAGATGCGGCCCCAGGTGTAGTCGATCAGCTGATCCGGGCAGCCCAACACGCGCGGGCCGAACCGTTCGGTGATGCCGCCGACGGTATTGAGCGCGAGCACGCGCGTGGCGCCCAACGCCTGCAACGCGGCGAGGTTGGCGCGGTAGTTGATCTGGTGCGGCGGCAGCGAGTGGCCTTCGCCGTGGCGCGCCAGGAATGCGACGCGGCGGCCGCCGAGTTCGCCGATGCGGATCGGGCCCGACGGCGCGCCGTAGCGGGTCACCGGCTGGTGCGATTCGACATCCTGCAGTTCGGCGATGCGGTACAGGCCGGTGCCGCCGATCACGGCGAGGTCGATGGGTTGGGTCATGGGATGCGGGTCCGGATCGGTGCGGAGAGGGCCGCGCGCGCCAGGCGCGCGCGCCGTGTGACGGGCTGCCGCGAACGCGGCTGAAGCGTTCAGCGCAGCGCGTAGATCGCCGGCAGGTTGCGGCCCTGCTCGTGGAAGTCCATGCCGTAGCCGAACACGTAGCGGTCGGGCACTTCCACGCCGACGTAGTCCGCGCACAGGCCCTCGACGCAGCGGTCGTGCGCCTTCACCGCCAGCGCGGCGATGCGCACCTCGGCCGCGCCCTGCTCCAGGCACCAGGCGCGGATCGCGTGCAGGGTGTGGCCTTCGTCGACGATGTCGTCGGCCAGCAGCACCCGGCGCCCGCGCAGCGGCGTGGCCGGGCGGTGCTTCCACACCAGGTCGGCGCCGGTGGTGGCGCCGCGGTAGCGGGTCGCATGCAGGTAGTCGAACTCCAGATCCAGGCCGCGCTGGCCCAGTTCCATCGCCAGTTGCGCGGCGAACGGCAGCCCGCCGTGCATGACGGTCAGGTAGACCGGACGCGCGCCGGCGTAGTCGTTGCGGATGCGCACGGCCATGCGCGCGATCTCGCGCTCGAGCCGGCGGCGGTCGAAGATCAGGTCGGCGTTTTCCAACGCAGCGGCCAGGTCGTGGTTGCTCATCAAGCCAGTCCTTCCAAACGGGTACGGGTGTCGGCGTAGCGGGCGTCGGCGATCAGCCCGTCCCAGCCCATCGCGCCGCGGCCGATCAGGCCCAGCAGCGCGGCGGTGTTGAGCGGGCGGCCGGCGACCGCCTGCAACGACTCTTCTACCAACTGCGGATGACAGACCAGCACGACGTCGCAGCCGGCGTCGAGGTGGGCGTCGATGCGCGCGCGCACGCCGCCGACCGAGAACGCCGCGGCCATGCCGATGTCGTCGCTGAAGACCACGCCGCGGAAGCCCATCTCCCGGCGCAGCACGTCCTCGATCCACAGCCGCGAATAGCCGGCCGGCTCCGGCGCCACCGCCGGATACGACACGTGCGCCATCATCACCGCGTCGGCCTTGGCTTCGATGCCGGCGACGAACGGAATCAGGTCGGTGCGGCGCAGCTCGTCGAGGCTGCGCGGATCGGCGGCCTGGTCGAAGTGGGTGTCGGCCAGCACCGAGCCGTGGCCGGGGAAATGCTTGAGCGTGGCGGCCATGCCGCGCGCGTGCATGCCGCGGATGTAGGCGCGGGTGAACTCGGCCACCACCTGCGGATCGGCGTCGAAGGCGCGGTTGCCGATGGCGAGGTTGCCGCGGCCCAGGTCGACCACCGGCGCGAAGCTCAGGTCGACGCCGCTGGCCTGCACTTCGCTGGCCATCAGCTGGGCGTGTTCCTCGGCCAGCTTGAGCGCGGCCTCGCGGTCCTGGGCGTAGAGCTTGCCGAGCAGTTGCAGCGGCGGCAGCGCGCTGTAGCCCTCGCGGAAGCGCTGCACGCGGCCGCCTTCCTGGTCCACGCAGATCAGCTGCGGGCGCGGCGCGGCCTCGCGGATCGCCTGCGACAGCTCGGCGACCTGGGCCCTGGAGGCGAAATTGCGGGCGAACAGGATCACGCCGGCGCAGGCGTCGTGCTGCAGCCAGTCGCGCTCTTGTTCGTTGAGTTCGGTACCGGCGACGCCGATCACGAGCATGCGGGAACTCCTGTGAGGAGGATTGCGGCGCGGTCGGCGCCGTGGGCATTGTCGCGCAGATGCGGCGGCGGGGCATCCCGGCGGTTCAGGCGCCGCGGCCGGAGGTTGTGGCTGACCTTTGTGGCTAACCTTTATGGCTGGCTTTTGTGGCTGGCTTTTGTGGGAGGGACTTCAGTCCCGACGCTTTCGGCTCAGATCGCCTCGATCTGGAACAAGAGCGTCGGGACTGAAGTCCCTCCCACAAAAGCCGGACCGCATCGGGACCGAGGCCGCTTCCGCAAAAGCCCGCTCGCCGGGCTTTGCCGGATCAGCCCTCGCCGTCGCGCTCGGCCGCGCTCCACTGCGCGAACGGCCGGGTCGCCAGCGCCAGGTTGTAGTAGCGCGCCGACTCGGTCACTTCGCGCCCGGCCCAGGCCGGCTTGTCGAACGCCGCGTCGGCGCTCGGCAGCTCGACCTCGGCCACCACCAGCCCGGCGTTGTCGCCGAGGAATTCGTCGACTTCCCACAGGAACCCGGCGTGCTGGACGTAATGGCGGCGCTTCTCGACCAGCCCGCCGACGCACAGCGCCAGCAGCTCGCGCGCGTCGCCGGCCGGGATCGGGTAGTCGAATTCCTGGCGGGTGTGGCCGAGCTCGCGCGACTTGAGGTTGAGGAAGGCTTGCTCGCCGGCGATGCGCACGCGCACCGAAGCCTTCATCGCGCCGGTGTCCATCGCCGCCAGGTCGTTGAGATAGCCCTGCGCCATCGGCACGACCTTGTGCGCGGCGGCGCGCCAGGCGTCGGAGACGACCAGGAACTTGCGTTCGATTTCGATACCCACAGCAGTCTCCCATCGGACTAGAGCGGCGGCGAAGCGTTCGCCGCCGCGAATTCGGCAACCGCCGGGCGCGCGGCCATCGCCGCTCGCGCGCCCGTCAGCTCCAGCATATTTCCCGGGCGTGGAACACCAGGTGGTCGGCCGCGACGTAGATCGTCCGGCGCGCGGCCTCGTCGTAGGTATCCGCGCAACTGGTCAACGCGCCCCACAGGTCCAGGAACACGTCGGCCAGCCGCTTGGGAATCTGCCCCTGGCCTGCCAGCTCGGACTCGATCCGGCCGAGCAGCTCGATCAGCTGCGCGTGCAGGGCTTCGTCGAGGCCCTGCTTCTCGCGAACCTTAAGGCTCAGATCCAGCCACTTTTCGATGAACTCGTCGATCAGCCGCTCGGCCACGACCGTCGCCGCTCAGCGCTCGAACATCGCGATCGATTCCACGTGGCCGGTATGCGGGAACATGTCCATCACCCCCGCCGCGCGCAGCTTCCAGCCCTTCTCGCGCACCAGGTAGCCGGCGTCGCGCGCCAGCGAGGCCGGATGGCAGCTCACGTAGACGATGCGCTTGAATTGCTTCAGCGGCAGCTGGGTCAGCACGAAGTCGGCGCCAGAGCGCGGCGGGTCCAGCAGCAGGCGGTCGAAGCCCTCACGCATCCAGCGCTCGCCGCTGAGGTCCTTGCCCAGGTCGGCGGCGTAGAACTGCGCGTTGGCCAGGCCATTGAACTCGGCGTTCTCGCGAGCGCGCTTGACCAGCCCGGCCTCGCCTTCCACGCCGACCACCTCGCGCACGCGCCGCGCCATCGGCAGGGTGAAATTGCCCAGGCCGGCGAACAGGTCGAGCACGCGGTCCTGCGGCTGCGGGTCGAGCAGGTCCAGCGCGTGCTCGATCATGCGCCCGTTGAGCGAGGCGTTGACCTGGATGAAATCCAGCGGCCGGAACTTCAGCCGCAAATCCCATTGCGGCAGCGAGAACTGCAGCTGCGGATCGGCCGGCCACAGCGGATGCACCGTGTCCAGGCCGCCGGGCTGCAGGAAGATCGCGAATTCGTGCGCGCGGCCGAACGCGACGAGCTTGTCGCGGTCGACGTCCGACAGCGGCGCCAGGTGGCGGAAGGTCAGCGCGATGCCGCTGTGGTCGCTCATGCGGTCGCCGCCGATGAACTCGATCTGCGGAATCTCGCGGCGCCCGTCCATGCCGTCGACCAGCGCGGCCAGCGCGGCGATCTTGTCGCCGATGGCCGGAATCACGGTCTCGCAACGCGCGATGTCGGCGACGAAGCGCGGATCGTTCTCGCGGAAGCCGACCAGGGTCTTGTCCTTCTTCTCGACCCGGCGCACCGAGAACCGGCCCTTGCGCCGATAGCCCCAGGCCGAATCGGCCAGCGCCGGCAACACCCGTTCGGGCATGACGTGGCCGATGCGCTCGAAGTTCTCCATCAGCACGCGCTGCTTGGCCAGAATCTGCTTGTCCTCGGCCAGGTGCTGCAATGCGCAGCCGCCGCAGGTGCCGAAGTGCGCGCAGCGCGGATCGACGCGGTCGGGCGAGGCCTCCAGCACCTGCACGGCGATGGCCTCGTCGAAACTGCGCGAGCGCGCGGTCTGCTTGGCCATGACCCGCTCGCCGGGCAGCGCGCCGGCGACGAACACCGCCTTGCCGGGGCTGTCGGGCGCTTTGGGATCGGGGCGGCGGCCGACGCCGCGGCCATCGTGGGTGAAATCGGAAATGACGATTTCGAAAGGAGTTTGATCGATGCGGGCCACAGCGGCTGGCGGGGTTCTACGGCCGGCCATTGTCGCAGATTCGCGGCCGCAGGCCGGGGTTCGGGTCCGGCGCGGCGAAAAACCCGCGCCGGCAACGCAAAAGCCCGCCGGGCGGCGGGCTTGGTTGCGACGGGTCCCGGGGCGTTCGCCCCGGGCCCGCGTCTGCGTCACTTCTGCTTCCAGGCCCCGCCCGCGTCCTGGTACCACCAACCGCCCTTGGCGCTCTCGATCCACTGTTTCGAGAACACCTGGCGGATCTGGCCTTCCCACTCGGGATGGTTGTTGGCCACGGCGATTTCCTTGTAGACCGCATTGGAATCGCGGTTCTGGTCGGCCACCGCCTGATTGACGCCGACCCGGTCCGACAACGGGATCTTGGCCGCGTCGCGCACGCTCACGGTGCCGTTGCCGGCGAAGCCGAGCGCGCCGGAGTCGAACTGCGCGCGCAGCTGCGAATCGAAGCGCTGGGCCATGCGCGACTGGATCGCCTGGATCGCCGGGGTCTTGATCGAGATGTCCGGCGACTGCGCGCGGGCGCTGCCGATGCCGGCCACCGACCACCAGTCGATGCGGCTGGCCAGTTCGCCCCAGCGCAGCGACGGGCGATCCAGCGCGGCGCTGCCGCCGGGCTTGCCGCCTTCGCTCGGCTGGGCCTGCGGTTGCGCGGCGGGCGTGTCGCCGATGACCTTCTCGACGAATTCCTTGGCGGCTTCCTTGGCCTCGGCGGCCGGGAAGTAGACGTTGATGGTCACGCAGGCCGTCAACATCACGGCGGCGACCGGTACTCCCATCCAACGGCGCATGAGCGGGTCCTTCTGGTTGTGCGCGTCCGGCGCGGCGGGCCGCGGGTCCGTCCGCGGCAGTGAACGAATGGGCGCCATTGAACCACGACGGCGTTGAACGGCAAGGCTACGCCGGCGCCGGGCCGGCACGCCGCGCCCGGCCGCGCGCCCCGGCCCTACTGCACCACCGGCTTGAGCTCGCCCTTGCCGACCGCCTCCATGCGCTCGAGCAAGGTCGGCCAGTCGACCCGGTGGTTGTAGCCGACCACGTCCAGGTGCGGCACGCCGGCGCCGCGGACGATGGTGAAGCCGGGCTTGCCGTCGGGGCCGGCCTTGGCCGCGCCGAGCCCGCCCATCTGGCAGACCTCGTCGGCGAGCTTGCAGGAGATGCCCAGGCGGGCGTAGCCGAAGTCGTCGAAGAAGCCGAGCAACTTGTCCTGCAGGCTGCCGACGAAGGACGAATCGCCGACGCTGGACAGGTCCTGGACCGCGCGCTGGCTGATGCGCTGGCGCACGCCGCGGGTTTTTTCGGTGTGCAGTTCGGCGTCGAACGCGGTCGGCTGCCAGTCGACCAGGCGCAGCTGGTCGATGCGGCCGTACAGCCGCCCGGTGATGCTGCCGAAGCCGAACACGCCGGTCAGCGATTCCAGGTCGATGTTGCGCAGCGCCAGGTCCGAACTCAGCGTGGGCGCGACCCCGAACGGCCGCTCCATGGCCAGCGAGGACACCTCGACGGTGCCGCCGAACAACTGCATCGCCAGGCCGCCGTCGAGTTCCAGCCGCTCGTCGGCGTAGTGCGCCTCGGGGATGCGGCCGCTGAGCTCGCCGGTGAAGGCCGGCCACTCCAGCGCCTTGGCCAGTTGCGCGACATCGAGCTTGTCCAGGTTCAGGCCGAAGCGCAGGTCCAGGCCCTTGCCGCCGGCCGGCGGGCGCAGGCGCAGGTTGTCGGCGCCGACCCGGCCGCCGAGCATCGGGAACGAGATCGCGCGCTGCAGCCGGAATTCGCCGTGGTCGCTGGAGAACGGCAGCCGCGTGGGGCCGAACTCCAGGCCGTACAACGCGCCGCTGCGCCAGCTCAGTTCGCTCTCGCGCGGTGCGGCGTCGGAATAGGCCAGGCTGCCGTCGAGGCCGTCGAAGCGGAAGCGCCCTTGCCCGTCGCGCAGGCGCACCTCGCGCAACTGCGCGCGCGCCTGCGACAGGTCGCCGCCGCGCAGGCTCAGCTGGGCGTCGAGGCCGCCGGACAGTTCCAGCTGGGACAGCCCGGCCAGGCCGAGGAACCCGGACAGGTAGCGCTCGCGCAGCGGCGCCAGGTCGGGGCTGGCCAGTTGCAGGTCGAGCGCGTCGAGGCTGGCGTCGCCGCGCAGCGCGGCGCTGCCTTCCACCGTCAGCGCGCCGGGGTCGCGCCAGGCGATGCGCGGCAGCCGCCAGCCGCCGCCGGGCCCGCTTTCGGCCTGCAGGTCCAGTTCCACCGGCTTGCCGTGCAGGGCGATGTAGGCGTTGCCGAACAGCATCTCGCCGTCGCGCAGGCGCCCGCCCAGGCGCAAGCGGGTGGTCGCCCCGAGTTCGCTGTCCACGCGCAGGCGCGCGGCCAGTTTTTCGCCGGCGATCAGGCCGTCGGGCGTATCGAACCCGGCGCCGTCCACGTCCAACTCGCCGGCGATGCGCAGCGGCGCGCGCGCCGGCGCGATCAGGTCGAGGCGGCCGTCGACGCTGCCGGACTTGATCCGGCCCTCGCTCCAGGCTTTCGCCGCCAGCGCCTGGGCCCAGGCCAGCGGCACCCGGGTCAGGTCGATGCGGGTGGCATCGGGCGTGGCGGCGGCGCGCTGCAGCGAGATCGCGCTGGCGCCGCGGCTCAGGCGCGCGTCGGTGCTGGCCACGCCCAACTCCAGCGCCAGCCGCATCGGCGCCCCGCCCTGCCCGCGCAACTCGCCCTCGCACTGCCAGCCGCCGCGGCCGTCGCGGCGCAACGGACAGCGCCAGACGACATCGTCGAAGCGGTAGCCCAGATCCGGCGCATCGATGCGGCCGGCGCGCAGTTCCAGTTCGCCTTGCGCGGCACCTTCGGGCCACGCCAGGCGCACCTGCACCCGCTCCAACCGGGCCACGCCGGTGGCGACCCGCGCGATCCTGGCGTTCAGCGTGCGCGCCTCAGCATCGGCCGGCAGCGCCCACAGGCAGACCGCCCCGAGCAGGGGCAGCGACAACCCCATCAGTAGGCGTAACATGGACCGCAGCATGGAAGCAGGATAGCGGGCGGAAGCGAACCGGCAATGAAGAATTCCCAGGTCCCACGCGTGTTGCTGGTCGAGGACGACCCCACCAGCCGAGCCTTTCTGACCGCGGCCGTGGAAGCCGTGCCGGCGCAGGTCGACGGCGCCGACAGCCTGGCCGCCGCGATGGCGCTGGGCGCATCGACCGATTACCAACTGTGGCTGTTCGATGCGCACCTGCCCGACGGCAGCGGCAGCGAACTGCTCGAACGCCTGCGCCGCTCGCACCCGGCCACGCCGGCGCTGGCGCACACCGCCACCGGCGAGAGCGAAGTGCGCGACCGCCTGATCGCCTCGGGCTTCTCCGAGGTGCTGGTCAAGCCGTTGCCGGCGGCCGCGGTGCGCGGCGCGATCCGGCGCCTGCTGGGCCTGCCCGAATCCGATGCGCCGGCCGCCGCATGCGCGGCCGACGCCGACGCCGCGCCGGTCTGGGACGACGAGTCCGCCGCGCGCGCGCTCAACGGCAACCGCGCCCACATCCTCACCCTGCGCGGACTGTTCGTGCAGGAACTGCCGAACGCGCGGCGCTCGATCCTGGCCGCGGCCCAGCTGGGCAACCTGGAGGCCCTGCGCGGCGAACTGCACAAGCTGCGCGCCAGCTGCGGCTTCGTCGGCGCGGCGCGGCTGGGGCAGACAGTGCAGGCGCTGCAGGCGCAGCTGGATTCGGCCGAAGGGCTGGCGCGGTTCGACCAGGTCGCGCGCGAGACGATCGAACTGGCGGGTTGAGCTCGGGGCCTGTCCGGCGGCGATTTGAGCGGAAAGCGTCGGGCCTGAAGGCCCTCCCACAAAGGCGGTGTTAGCCGGCGTGCGGTGCGACGCTGCACACGGCGCCGATTGCTCAGGGATTGTCGTCGCGCGCCGCGGCGGGGCGCGATACGCGCGCCAGGTCGGCCATCATTTCCCAGGATTTCAGGCCGCGCGGGCCGAGGTGGTGGACCAGCACCGAGCGCAAGGCGTGGCGCAGGCCCGGCAGGTCGCTGGCGTCGGGCAGGCGGTCCTCGGCCAGGGCCAGCAGCGCGCGCCCGGTCGCCGCGGCGCTGCGTTCGCCGTGGCCGCGGTCGCTGAGCAGGCGGCGCGCGCCCTGCTCCGGGTCGAGGCGGTAGCGCGCGGCCGGGTCGATCGGCGCGCCGTCGGCGTCCGCGCTCCAGTCCAGGCCCGAGCCGAGCGCGTCGAGCAGGTCGCGCTCGAAGCGGCGCAGGGTCCAGGCCAGGTGCGGGCCGTCCAGGCGCGCGCGGGTGCGGCCGTAGAGTTCGTACAGCTCCGCGAACGGGTCGCCGCGCGGCACCAGCCGCAGCAGAAGTTCGTTGACGTAGAACCCGGCCAGCGCGGCGTCGCCGTGCAGGCGCGGCGCGGCGTCGATCGCTTCGGCCGTCGCCAGCCGCGCCAGTTCGCCGCGCAGCAGCGCCTCCAGGCGCACGTGCTGGAATGGCTGCAACGCCGCGCGCAGCACCTGTTTCTTCGGCCCCTGCACTCCGCGCGCGACCAGTCCGATGCGGCCGTGCTGCTCGCTCAACGCTTCCACCAGCACGCTGGTCTCGCGCCAGGGGCGCACGTGGAGGATGTAGGCGGGTTCTGCGGTGAGGCGCATGGCGCTCGAGGGCGGGGAATGAGGAATGGGCAACGATGAGGACGCGGCGACGGGGCGGGCGTGCGGCGGGTGGGCAGGGCCTTGCGCAAACCCGGCAGCTACGCCACCGCCCTTCCCCTCTTTGCGTTACCGCCCCGCTCCCGGCCTCACTCGTATCCCAGCTGGCGCAGCGCGGCCTCGTCGTCCGACCAGCCCTCGCGCACCCGCACCCAGGTTTCCAGGAACACCTTGGCGCCGAACAGGCGCTCCATCTGCACGCGCGCCTTGGCGCCGATCTCGCGCAGGCGGGTGCCGGCCTTGCCGATGACGATGGCCTTCTGGCCGTCGCGCTCGACCCAGATCACCGCGCCGATGCGCAGCATCGCGCCGTCGACTTCGAAGCGCTCGATCTCGACCGTGGTCGCGTACGGCAGTTCCTCGCCGAGCTGGCGCATGAGCTGTTCGCGCACCATCTCGCCGGCGAGGAAGCGCTGGCTCTTGTCGGTGATCTCGTCCTCGCCGTACAGCGGGCCCTGCTCGGGCAGCAGCGCCAGCACGGTCTTGACCAGCGCTTCCAGGCCGCTGCGCTTGAGCGCGGAGATCGGGTGCACGCCGGCGAATTCGCGGCCTTCGGTGATCTGGGCCAGGTACGGCAGCAGCTTGGTCTTGTCGGCGATGCGGTCGACCTGGTTGACCACCAGCACCACCGGCAGGCCGGCGCCGCGCAGGGCGTCATAGGCGAGCGTGTCCTCGTCGTCCCACTGGCCGGCGCGCACGACCAGCACGGCGGCGTCGACGCCCTCCAGCGAGCCGCGCGCGGCCCGGTTCATCATCCGGTTCATCGCCCGCTTCTGTTCGCGGTGGATGCCGGGGGTGTCGACCAGCAGCACCTGGCCTTCGGGGAAGGTGGCGATGCCGAGCAGGCGGTGGCGCGTGGTCTGCGGACGCGGCGAGACGATGCTGACCTTGGCGCCGACGAGGGCGTTGGTCAGGGTGGATTTGCCGACGTTGGGTCGGCCGATGACGGCGACGTAGCCGGCGCGGTGCGGAGTGGAAGTCATGGGGGAATTGTCCGCTTGAGCGGCGGGGACGGCAAATCCGGGGATTGGGGATTGGGGATTGGGGATTGGGATTGCGGGTCGGGCATCGGGCAGTGCCGGACCCGCCGCGCTCCCGCCTGCCGTCATCTCCGCGAAGGCGGGGATCCAGGGCTCCACCCAGGCATGGCGCTGAAGTCTCTGCATCCCCGCCTTCGCGCGGATGACGGCAAGCGGGGGACGCCTCGCCCGGGCAGGCCCGACGGCGCGGGCAGCCCGCAGCCATCCACCCGGCCGCGCAAACGACGAGGCCCGCCAAAAGCGGGCCTCCAGCATCGAACACTTCCGAGTTCCCGCCTCAATCGTCGGCCTTGAGCAAGCGCAGGACCTCTTCGGCGGCGAGCTGCTCGGCGGCGCGGCGCGACCCGGCCTCGCCTTCGGCGCTCAGCGGCGGCTGGCCGACGGTGCAGCTGACCCGGAAGGTCTTGGCGTGGTCTTCGCCGCTTTCCGACAGCAGCGCATACAGCGGCAGCGGTTTCTGCCGGCCCTGCAGCCATTCCTGCAGCCGGGTCTTGGCGTCCTTGCCGACCTTGTGCGCCGGCGGCAGGGCTTCCATCGCCGGCACGAACCACGGCAGCACCGTAGTGCGGCAGGCCTCGAAGCCGGCGTCGAGGTAGATCGCCCCGACCACCGCTTCCAGCGCATCGGCGAGGATCGAGTCGCGGCGGTGGCCGCCGGATTTCATTTCGCCCGGGCCCAGGGTCAGCCGCGCGCCCAGTTCCAGCGCGCGCGCGATCGGCGCCAACGCCGATTCGCGCACCAGTTCGGCCCGGGCGCGGGTCAGCGCGCCCTCGTCGGCCTGCGGCCAGCGCTGGTACAGCGCCTCGGCCACCATCAGGTTCACCAACGCGTCGCCGAGGAACTCCAGGCGCTCGTTGTGCGGCGCCCCGGCGCTGCGGTGGGTCAGCGCTTGCTCCAGCAGGGCCGGGTTGGCGAAGCGATGGGAGATCGGATCAGTCACCTTCTTTACTGGTCAGCGCTTGCTTGGCTTCGAAGTGGCCGACGACGTCGAGATTGGCGATCAGCGGCCGGCGCACCTCGTAGGCGACGGTGATTTCCAGGCCGCGGTCGTTGCGCTGGACCTTGAAATGCTCCTGCTTGACGCTGTCCACGTAGCTCATGTCCATGCGCCGGAAGAACAGGTCGCGGGCCTTGGCCGCGTCCATCTGGCCGGCGCCGGGCTCCTTGGCCAGGTCGGCGAGGGATCGCTTGACCGAGTAGTAGTCGGTGTACATCGGCACCAGCTTCATGCCGACGTAGGCGAAGACGCCCACCACCCCCAGCGTGATGATGAAACCGAGCAGTGTGATGCCGCGCTGATTACGCTTCATGAGCCTGTATCCCCATTGGATCCCGATTGCCGATCGTGCTTGCCATCCAGGGCACGCCGCTCCGTACCGCCCAGCCCCGCCGTCGCGAACCCCCGCCGCGACGGCCCCGGCCGTCAAGGAATGCTATTACCGATCCGGGAAAAATCCACGCCTTCGTCGAAGTTCATCCAGATCAGGAACGCCCGGCCGCGCAGGTTCTGCTCCGGCAGGAAGCCCCAGTATCGGCTGTCCTCGCTGTTGTCGCGATTGTCGCCCATCACAAAATATTCGCCCTTCGGCACGACCCAGTCGCCTTCGCCCTGGTCCAGCAGCGGCGACTCGGTGCGCAGCAGGATGCGGTGCACGTGGTTGCCGATCTGCTCGCTCAACTCCTGCGCGCCGGTCATTTCGGTGCCGTTGCCGCGGCCCTGGTAGGTGCCGACCGGGGTGTAGGGCACCGGCTCGCCGTTCACGGTCAGGCGGCCGTCGCGATAGCTGATCTTGTCGCCTGGCAGGCCGATGATGCGCTTGATCCAGTCCTGCTCGGGATGGTGCGGCGGACGGAACACGACCACGTCGCCGCGCGACGGCTCGCCCATCGGCAGCACCTTCTGGTTGCTGATCGGCAGACGCAGGCCGTAGGTGAACTTGTTGACCAGGATGAAGTCGCCGGTCAGCAGGGTCGGCATCATCGAGTTCGACGGAATCCGGAACGGCTCGGCGACGAAGCTGCGCAGGATCAGCACCACGAACAGCACCGGGAAGAACGCCTTGGAATAATCGACGACCACCGGCTCCTTGCCGTCGTCGAGCAGCCCCTCGCGCGCGGCGCGGCGCTTGGCCAGCACCAGCTTGTCGAGCAGCCACACCACGCCGGTGAACAGGGTCAGCGAGACCAGGGCGATTTCGAACCAACGCATGCTTGTTCCTTTGGTGGGAGCCGGGAATGGGGAACCGGGAATCGGCCGGAGCCGCCCCCGCTTTCCTCACGCCCTTACCGCTTCCCGCTAGTGGTTGAAGACGAAAACCTCGGAAAACCCGGATCATCCGAACCTCGCGACGATTCCCGATTCCCTTTCCCTATTCCCGTCCGAATTACTTGCTGTCGGTCGAAAGCACCGCGAGGAAGGCTTCCTGCGGGATCTCGACCCGGCCGACCTGCTTCATCCGCTTCTTGCCCTCTTTTTGCTTCTCGAGGAGCTTCTTCTTGCGGCTGATGTCGCCACCATAGCACTTGGCCAAAACGTTCTTGCGCATCGCCTTGACCGTGCTGCGGGCGATGATTTGCGAGCCGATCGCGGCCTGGATGGCGACGTCGAACATCTGCCGCGGGATCAGGTCCTTCATCTTCTCGCACAGCTCGCGGCCGCGCCGGTCGGCGTGGCTGCGGTGGACGATGATCGACAGCGCATCGACCTTGTCGCCGTTGATCAGCGTGTCCACGCGCACGAACGGGCCCTCCTGGAAACGCAGGAAGTGGTAGTCCAGCGAGGCGTAGCCGCGGCTGACCGACTTGAGCTTGTCGAAGAAGTCCAGCACCACCTCGGCCATCGGCAGCTCGTAGCTGATCTGCACCTGGCTGGCCATGTAGGTGATGCCGATCTGCAGGCCGCGCTTTTCCTCGCACAGCTTGATCACGTTGCCGATGTAGTCCGGCGGGGTGAGGATGTTGGCGCGGATCACCGGCTCGCGGATTTCCTCGACCATGTTCACCGGCGGCAGCTTGGCCGGGTTGTCCATCGGGATCACGGTGCCGTCGGTCTTGAGCACTTCGTAGATCACCGTCGGCGCGGTGGAAATCAGGTTGAGGTCGTACTCGCGCTCCAGCCGCTCCTGCACGATCTCCATGTGCAGCATGCCGAGGAAGCCGCAGCGGAAGCCGAAGCCCATCGCCTCGGAGCTTTCCGGCTCGAAGCGCAGCGCGGCGTCGTTGAGGCGCAGTTTTTCGAGCGCTTCGCGCAGCGCCGGGTAGTCTTCGGCGTCGACCGGAAACAGGCCGGCGAACACGCGCGGCTGCATCTCCTGGAAGCCCGGCAGCGGACCCGGCGCCGGATCGCCGGCCAGGGTCAGGGTGTCGCCGACCGGCGCGCCGTGGACGTCCTTGATCGAAGCGGTGATCCAGCCCACTTCGCCGGCGCCCAGCTTGGGCAGTTCCTTGCGCTTGGGGGTGAACACGCCGACCTTGTCGACCTGGTGGGTGCGCCCGGTCGACATCACCAGGATCTTGCTGCCCGGCTTGATCTCGCCTTGCATGACCCGCACCAGCGAGACCACGCCGAGGTAGTTGTCGAACCACGAGTCGATGATCAGCGCCTGCAGCTTGTCGGTGCCGCGCGGCTTCGGCGGCGGGATGCGGTGGACGATCGCCTCCAGCACCAGTTCGACGTTGAGGCCGGTCTTGGCGCTGATCGCCACCGCGTCCTCGGCGTCGATGCCGATCACCGCTTCGATCTCGGCCTTGGCGCGATCCACGTCGGCGGTGGGCAGGTCGATCTTGTTGAGCACCGGCACCACTTCCAGGCCTTGCTCGACCGCGGTGTAGCAGTTGGCCACCGACTGCGCTTCCACGCCCTGGGCGGCGTCGACCACCAGCAGCGCGCCCTCGCAGGCGGCCAGCGAGCGGCTGACTTCGTAGCTGAAGTCGACGTGGCCGGGGGTGTCGATGAAGTTGAGCTGGTAGGTGTTGCCGTCCTTGGCCTTGTACGGCAAGGAGACGGACTGCGCCTTGATGGTGATGCCGCGTTCGCGCTCGATCGGATTGGAATCGAGCACCTGCGCTTCCATCTCGCGCGCTTCGAGGCCTCCGCACAGTTGGATGATGCGGTCGGCGAGCGTCGACTTGCCGTGGTCGACGTGGGCGATGATGGAGAAGTTTCTGATCAGGTGCATGCAGGGCGACGCGAAATTCGCCGGCTCCAGGTTGAGCGGACAGGAAAATTAACGGGACATTATCGCACAGCCTCCGGCGCGAGTTGGCGGCCCGGCGGCGATCCGCGTCCGGCGACGGGCGTCCGCGTTCACGGATCGCCGCGTCCGCCCGCCCGGGCAAACCCGGACGGCGGATGCGAAGACGCCCGCCGCGATGCGGCGGGCGTCGGACCGGCCCCGGCGCCGCCGGCCGCGCCGGACCCGCCGATGCGGGTCCGCGCGGCCGCGACGCCGGCGCGGCTCACTTCGTTTCGGCGGCCTGGACCGCGATGAACTGGGTCTGGGCGCCGCGCCGGACCAGCAGCATCACGGTCTGGCCCGGACGCACCCCGGCCAGCGCCCGGTTCAGCGCCGCCGCGTTGGCGACCGCGGTGCGGCCGACCGAGAGCACCACATCGCCCGGACGCACGCCGGCGTCGCCGGCATCGCCCGGATCGCGCACCAGCACGCCCTCGCCCGCCTTCAGGCCCAGGCGCTGGCGCGCGGCCTGGTCGACGTCCTGGACGACCAGGTTGAGCGGATTGCCCTTGACGCTCGGCGCCGAGGCATCGTCGCGGTCGGCCGGGCCCGCCCCGGCCGCGCCGCCGGCCATGCTCGCGTCGAGTTCGTTGACCGCCGCGTCGAGCTCGACCGTCTTGCCGTCGCGGAACACGCCCAGCCGCGCCTTGGAGCCCGGCGCCATGTTGCCGATCAACGGCGGCAGGTCGCTGGATTCGCGCACCTGGGTGCCGTTGACGGTGCGGATCACATCGCCGGCCTGCAGGCCGGCCTTCTCGGCCGGGCCGCCGGGGACCACCTGCGAGATCAGCGCGCCGTTGGCGTCGGGCAGGCCCAGGCTCCTGGCGCCGTCGATGGTCATCGCCTGCACCACCACGCCCAACTGGCCGCGGCTGACCTTGCCCTTGGCCCGCAGTTGCTCGGCCGAGTTCATCGCCACGTCGATCGGGATGGCGAAGCTCACGCCCATGTAGCCGCCGGAGTTGGAGAAGATCTGCGAATTGATGCCGACCACCTCGCCCGAGGTGTTGAGCAGCGGGCCGCCGGAGTTGCCCTGGTTGATCGCCACGTCGGTCTGGATGAAGGGCACGTAGCGCTGGTCGGCGTAGGGATTGGCGCGGCCGACCGCGCTGACGATGCCGGCGGTGACCGAATGGTCCAGGCCGAACGGCGAGCCGATCGCCACTACCCACTGGCCGGCCTTGGTCAGCCCGGCGTTGGCGCTGCGCAGGAACGGCAGGCCCTTGGCGTCGATCTTGAGCAGGGCGACGTCGGACTGCTCGTCGCTGCCGATCACCTTGGCCTTGAACTCGCGCCGGTCGGTCAGCTTGACGGTGACGTTGTCGGCGCCGTCGACCACGTGGTGGTTGGTCAGCACATAGCCGTCCTGCGAGATCAGGAAGCCGCTGCCGATCGAGCGCCCGCCGCCGCGCGGCTGGCGCGGGCCCTGGTTGCCCGGCCCCTGGCCGCCCGGGCCGGGGAAATCGGGGCCGAAGAAGCGGCGGAAGAATTCGGGAATCTGGTCCTCGTCGGGCATCTGGTTGCGCGAGCGCGCCTGGCGCTTGGGCGTGATCTCGGCGCTGATGTTGACCACCGCCGGCCCCACCCGCTGCACCAGCGCGGTGAAGTCCGGCAGGCCGGCGACGATCGGCGCGGACGGCGTCGCCGACGGCGGCGGCGCGATCGGCGTGGTCGGCGGTTGCGCGGTGCAGGCCACCGGCAGCGCGGCGAAGATCGCGCCGACCAAGGCGAGCGACTGGAGCGGCCGGCGGCGTGCGGAAGGAGTCGTGGTCGGAACGTGGATCGGCAGGGTCATGACGGCGGCCTCGGTACGGCTGGGGTTGTCCATGGTGAGGGGCGATTGGCGGCAAAACCGCGGCAAACCGACCCCGTTGCGCGGGCGGGCCGCGCAGGCGGGAGGGATTTCAGGGAGGGTCCGGCCATCGTCGTCGGCGCGGACCCGACCGGCGCGATGCGGGCGGGCCCGCATCGATCGGCCGGCGATATCGAACAGCCTACGGCTGCTGCGGCTGCGGTTCCTGGACCGGCGGCCGGGTTCGCGCGGCGGACGCGTCCTGCGCCGGCTCGAACGGGTAGAACGAAGGCGACACCAAGGCCGAACCGCCGTAGCTGGCGCTGTAGGCGCTGTTGCTCGGGTAGTTCGGCAACGCCGCGCGCGGCCAGGGCCGCGCCGCCGGGGTTTCGCTCTGCTGCGGCCGGAACGGGTTGGCGTGGCCGGCATCGGCGACGGCGGCCATCGGCGCGGCGCCGGCGGCGACCTGCAACGGCGCCTCCTGAACCTGGCGCTCGGACGCGCGCACCGCGGCGCGCTGGCTCTGCCCGCGCGAACGGCGTTCGTTGAGGCGGCGCGGAAGTTCGGCCACGGCCACCGCGGCACCGGCGGCGATGCCGGACGCGTCGGCCGAGGTCAGCCCGGTCTCGGCGGCCGCCGGCACCTGCGCGGCGAGCGCTTGCGGCGCCTGCGCCGGAACCGGTTGCGGCACGGCCGGGGCGACCGGCGCGGCCGCAGCGGCGCCCGGCGCGGCCTGCGCGGCGACCTGGGCCGGATCGGCCACGCCGCTGGCGGCGTCGTCGGAGAACGGCCGCGCCACGAACAGCGCCGCCACCGCGACCGACGCGGCCAGGGCCGCGCCGCCGATCCAGCCGCGGCGCGAGCCGGCGGCCTTGCGCGGCTTCAATTGGGTTTGCGCCGGCGGCGCGGCGGCGGCCTGGCTGGCCTGCAGCGCCGCATCGGCGGCGATAGCCGCGGCGACGCGCTCGGCGAAGCCGGACGCGGCGAAGCCCGGCGCCGGCTCGGCCGCGCCGTGGGCGCGGCGGCGCAGCACGTCGCCGCACAGCTGCCAGCGGCCGCAGGCCTCGCGCCATTGCGCGTCGTGGCCGAGCCGCTTGAAGGCGAAGCGCGCGGCATCGCCGTCGAGCTCGCCGTCGAACAGCGCGCTCAGCGCCTCGTTGTCGTCGCCTGGGTGAATGGTGGAAGTCATCAGTGAGCGCGCTCCCTGGTGCGGTGAGTACCCTGGTCTTGATTGTCCAGAAGGGGCCGAAGTTCCGTATCGATCGCCTCGCGGGCGCGGAATATGCGCGAACGCACGGTGCCGATCGGACAATTCATCTTCTGCGCGATCTCTTCGTAGCTCAGGCCGTCCACCTCGCGCAGGGTGATCGCCGATCTCAATTCCTCCGGCAGGGATTCGACCACGCGCATCACCGTGCGTTCGATCTCCTGCCGCAGCAGTTCGTGTTCGGGGGTGTCGGTATCGCGCAGGCGCACGCCGGTCTCGAACTGCTCGGCGTCGCCGGCGTCGATGTCGTCGGTCGGCGGGCGACGGTTCTGCGCGACGAGGTAGTTTTTGGCGGTATTCACGGCGATGCGGTGCAACCACGTATAGAACTGGGCGTCGCCGCGGAAATTCGCCATCGCGCGGTAGGCGCGGATGAAGGTTTCCTGGGCCACGTCCTGGCATTCGCTCCAGTCGGGGATGTAGCGCCCGATCAGCGCGGTGATCCGATGCTGGTACTTGCGCACCAACGCATCGAAGGCCGTGCTGTCGCCGCGCTGGACACGCCTGACCAGCTCCTGGTCCAACAACTCGTTATCGGCCATACCGCGCCGGCACTCCTGTCGGCTCGGCACATGGCCGAGCAATGGGACAACCCTGTCGGGGCAAAAGTTCAATCGTCGCAGTAATGGGGCCGCCGGCGACCGCTCGCAACCGCCAAGTGTCACACACCCGGCGCCCTGCCCGCCCGCACGCCGGCTGAAAGGCCCGCCGGACGGTCCCGGGCCGGGGCGCCGGCGCTACCGATTTGACGGCAGCCGAACCAGATCGGGATGATAGCGGCCTATTCCATACCTGAACGGATGGTGCGGCATGACTGCAGCCCTCGACGGCCTCCCCGCGTTTGACGGGCTCCGCGCCCGCCACTGGCATACCGAACTGCGCGAGGACGGGGTCCTGGTGCTGTCCTTCGATCGCGCGGGCTCGCCGGTCAACACCTTCGCCCAGGAGGTGCTGATCGAACTCGACAGCCTGCTCGAGCGCCTCGCCCTGGACCCGCCCAAGGGCCTGGTGCTGCGCTCGGCGAAGGCCACCGGCTTCATCGCCGGCGCCGACATCAAGGAATTCCAGACCTTCGACGAGAAGGGCACGGTCGGCGATGCGATCCGCCGCGGCCAGCAGGTGTTCCAGCGCCTGGCCGAACTGCCCTGCCCCACGGTCGCGGCGATCCATGGCTTCTGCATGGGCGGCGGCACCGAGATCTCGCTGGCCTGCCGCTACCGCGTCGCCAGCACCGACCCGTCGACCCGCATCGGCCTGCCGGAAGTGAAGCTGGGCATCTACCCCGGCTGGGGCGGCAGCGTGCGCCTGCCGCGCCTGGTCGGCGCGCCGGCCGCGTTCGACATGATGCTGACCGGCCGAAGCCTGTCGGGCTCGGCCGCGCGCGCGATCGGCCTGGTCGACAAGACCGCCGAGCCGGCGGTGCTGGTCGACACCGCCGCCGCGCTGGCCCTGCGCGGCGCGCAGCGTCCGTTCAAGCAGCGCTTCACCGCCTGGGCCAGCAACACCTGGCTCGCGCGCAAGATCCTCGCGCCGATGCTGGTCAAGCAGGTCGCGCGCAAGGCCAAGAAGGACCACTACCCCGCGCCGTACGCGCTGATCTCGACCTGGGAGCGCGCCAGCGGCGGCGTACAGGCGCTGCTCGCGGCCGAGCGCAAGTCGGTGGTCAAGCTGTCGGGCACGCCGACCGCGCGCAACCTGATCCGGGTGTTCTTCCTGCAGGAACGGCTCAAGGGCCAGGGCGGCAAGGACCACAAGATCAAGCACGTGCACGTGGTCGGCGCCGGCGTGATGGGCGGCGACATCGCCGCGTGGTCGGCCTACAAGGGCTTCGAGGTCACGCTCAGCGACCGCGAGCAGCGCTTCATCGACGGCGCGCTGGAGCGCGCGCAGGCGCTGTTCGCCAAGAAGGTCAAGGACGAGGCCAAGCGTCCGGCGGTGGCGGCGCGGCTCAAGGGCGACCTCGCCGGCGACGGGGTCAAGGACGCCGACCTGGTGATCGAGGCGATCATCGAAAAGCCCGAGGCCAAGCGCGAGCTGTACGACGCGGTCGAACCGCAGCTCAAGCCCGACGCACTGCTGACCACCAACACCTCGTCGATCCCGCTCGACGAACTGCGCGAACACATCCGCCGCCCGGCCCAGTTCGCCGGCCTGCACTACTTCAACCCGGTCGCGCTGATGCCGCTGGTGGAGATCATCCGCCACGACCGCATGGCGCCAGAGACCGAGCAGCGCCTGGCCGCGTTCTGCCGCGCGCTCGACAAGCTGCCGGTGCCGGTCGCCGGCACGCCCGGCTTCCTGGTCAACCGGGTGCTGTTCCCGTACATGCTCGAAGCCGGCACCGCGTTCGCCGAGGGCATCCCGGGCGCGGCGATCGACAAGGCGGCGGTGAAGTTCGGCATGCCGATGGGGCCGATCGAACTGATCGACACCGTCGGCCTGGACGTGGCCGCCGGCGTCGGCGCGGAACTGGCGCCGTTCCTCGGCCTGACCGTACCCGCGGCGCTGGCCGGCGTGGAGCCCGGCAAGCGCGGCAAGAAGGACGGGCAAGGCCTGTACAAGTGGGAGAACGGCCGCGCGCAGAAGCCCGAACTGGCGAAGGACTACAAGGCCCCGGCCGACCTGGAGGACCGCCTGATCCTGCCGATGGTCAACGAAGCGGTGGCCTGCCTGCACGACGGCGTGGTCGCCGACGGCGACCTGCTCGACGCCGGCGTGATCTTCGGCACCGGCTTCGCCCCGTTCCGCGGCGGCCCGATCCAGTACGTGCGCGAAACCGGCGTGGACAACGTGCTGACCCGGCTCAAGCAGCTGCAGGCGCGCTACGGCGAGCGCTTCGCCCCCCGCCCCGGCTGGGACTCGCCGGCGCTGCGCCCGTAAGCGCAACGAGCCCCACGAAAAAGCCGCGCCCCGCGCGGCTTTTTCTTTGCGCCGATTCCGACCAACGACGCGACCGCATCCCAACCGCCACCGTCATTCCGGCGAAAGCCGGAATCCGTTTAGCCGTTGCCGTTGCACTTTGCTCTTGGCCTGGACGCAACCTCGACCGAGGCCCACGCCCCGCAGCCCCGCAGGGCGTGCGCATGGATGCGCACGCGCGCCATGGGGCAGGATGCCCCTTATGGCGCGGCCCCGCGCCCGGTGCTGGACCTGGTGGCTCTTGATTCGAAACAGCAATGCCTTTTCTTTGGTTACTTTCTTTGTGGCTTTGGACAAAGAAAGTGACCCGGCCGCTTGCGGACGGACGCTTTGGATGTTCGCTTGTCGTCACGCGCCACCGCGACAAAGGTTGACCTTCCCGCGGCACGCCCCCTGTAGGAGCGGCGCAAGCCGCGACCGCGCCATCGCGGCGATTGCGAAAGTCTCGTCGTAGTTGCGTTGTCGCGGTCGCGGCTCGCGCCGCTCCTACAGTCGCAAGCGCAACCGTCCAAGGCCCCTGCGGCAGCGGCGCCCCCCGACTTCCACGCCGAGAATCCCGCAACAGAGAAAGCCCCGAAAACCCCAAGGGCCGATACCGCCGCACAGCGCGGCGAACGATCACATCGTGTGCGTCGGCCGCTCCGCGCTCAAGGTCCCCGCCAGCAACGCCTCGATCTTGCCCTTGACCGCATCGCCCTCCGCCGTCTCGGCGAACTGCACGCCGATGCCCGCGGTGCGGTGCCCCTGCGCGCCGGTCGGCGTCACCCAGACCACCTTGCCCGCCACCGGCATGCGCTCGCCCGATTCGGGCAGGGTCAACAGCAAGAACACCTCGTCGCCGAGGAAATAACGCTTGGGCGTGGCGACGAAGATGCCGCCGTATTTCAGGAACGGCATGTAGGCGCTGTACAGCGCCGCCTTGTCCTTGATCGTCAGCGACAAGATGCCCTGCCGCGCTGCGCCCGCTGGTGCGTTCATGCCCTTCCTCCCCCGGCGCGGCGCGCTTCGTCGCTGCGCCAGGCCATCAACAATTCGGTGACCGCCAGATCGGCGCGGACCGTGGTCCGCAGCAGATCGCGGGTTCGGTTGGCCCGGTCGAACCAGGACGCAAGACTGCGCGCGCGCGCCGGGTCGGTCAAGCCGGCGCTGGCTTCGGCGAGCGCGATGTCCGACGCATGTCGCAGACGCAATACCGCGTGCTCGTCGCCGACCCAACGCTGCGCGACTTCGGGCGCGGAAGTCTCGCCGCGGCCGAGCTTGGCCAGGTCGGCGGCGACTTCGCGGCGCAGCTTGAGGCCGTCGCCGGTCAGCCATTCGTGCGCCAATCCGGGATGGCCGCGCGCCGCATCGAAGGCCTCGCGCGCGGCCGCATCGGCGTGGCCCTGGGCCTTGAGCCAGGCCAGCGCCTCGTCCTGCGGCGGCAGGCGGAATTCCAGGCGCTGGCAGCGGCTGCGGATGGTCGCCGGCAGGCGCGCCGGATGCGAACTCACCAGCCACAGGTAGCGGCCCGGCACCGGCTCTTCCAGAGTCTTGAGCAAGGCGTTGCACGCGGCGGTGTTGATCGCGTCGGCCGGATCGATGATCGCGATCTGCGCGCCGCCGTACTGCGGCGTCAACGACAGCCGCTCGGACAGGTTGCGGATTTGTTCGATCACGATTTCGCTGCGCAGCTTGGTGCCTTCCTTGTTCGGCACGAAGCTGACGAGCTGGTAATCCGGATGGGTGCCCGCGGCCAACAGCAGGCAGCTGCGGCAGTGGCCGCACGGCCCGCCGTCGGCGACCGGTTCGCGGCACAGCAGGCCTTGCGCCAAGCGCTGCGCGACCGCGCGCTTGCCCAGTTCGGCCGGGCCGCAGAACAGCAGCCCGTGGCCGAGCCGGCCGGCGGCGATGGAGGCCTGGGCCTGGTCGTAGATGCGCCGTTGCCACGGCGCGAAGGCGGCGCTCATGCGGCGTCCTCGGCGGTGGCGGCGATCAGCGCGCGCAGCCGCGCCACCGCCTGCGCGGCGACCGCGTCGGCGGGCTGGGCGGCGTCGATCACTTCGAAACGCGCCGGCTCGGCCGCGGCGCGGTCGCGATAGCCCTGGCGCACGCGTTCGAAGAACTCGTTGCGCTCGCTTTCGATGCGGTCGGCGGCGCCGCGCCCGCGCATGCGCGCCAGGCCGACGTCGACCGGCACGTCCAGCAGCAGCGTCAAGGCCGGGCGGATGCCGACCACGCGCCGCTCCAGTTCGGCGATGAAGTCCGCATCGCCGCCGCGGCCGGCGCCCTGGTAGGCGTAGCTGGCGTCGGTGAAGCGGTCGCTGACCACCCAGGCGCCGCGCTGCAGCGCCGGCAGCACGGTCGCGCGCACGTGCTGGGCGCGCGCGGCGAAGGCCAGCAGCAGTTCGGTCTCGTCGGTGGCCGGCTCGTGCTGGGTGTCGAGCATGAGCCCGCGGATCTGCTCGGCCAACGGCGTGCCGCCGGGCTCGCGGGTGTAGACGGCCTGGATGCCGGCGGCTTCGAACGCGCCGCGCAGCGCCGCCAGCACGGTCGACTTGCCGGCGCCTTCGCCGCCTTCCAGGGTGACCAGCCGCGGCCAGGTGCGCAGGCTCATCGGCTCGCTCCCGGCGGCGCGGGCGGCGCGGACGCGGGCGGGGCTTCGGCCGCTTCCTCCAGCAGCGCCTTGCCCTCTTCCGGCTGCCCGCGGCCCTGGTTCTGGCGATAGCGCTGCAGGTACAGGCGCACGTTGGCCTGGTGCTGGGCGTAGGTCGCGGCGAACAGGCTGCGGCCGCTGCCGTCGCCGGCGGCGACGAAGAACAGCGCATCGCCGGGCGCCGGATTGGCCGCGGCCTTGAGCGCGGCCAGCCCCGGCATCGCGATCGGCGTCGGCGGCAGGCCGGCGCGGGTGTAGGTGTTGTACGGCGTGTCGGTCTGCAGGTCGCGCTTGCGGATGTTGCCGTCGTACGCCGAGCCGATGCCGTAGATCACGGTCGGGTCGGTCTCCAGGCGCATGCCCAGCTTGAGCCGGCGTTCGAACAGCCCGGCGATCTGCGCGCGCTCGGCCGGCACGCCGGTTTCCTTCTCCACGATCGAGGCCATCGTCAGCAGCTCGTACGGGGTCTTGAGCACGCTGTCCTTGTCGCGCCCGGACCACGACGCCGCCAGCGCCTTGTCCATCGCCGCGGCCGCGCGCTTGAGCACGTCCAGGTCGCTGTCGCCGCCGGTGTAGAAATAGGTTTCCGGCAGGAAGCGGCCTTCCGGGTGCTGCCCGCCCTTGCCCAGCGCCTTCATCAGCGCCGCGTCGTCGAGCTGCGCGGCCTGCTGCTTGAGCTTGTCGGCGCGCGCCAGCGCCGTGCGCAGGTCGCGCACGTTCCAGCCGTCGACGATGACGAAGCGGTGGCTGACGACCTTGCCGTCGCGCATCGCCATCAGCAGCGCGCGCGGGCTGGTGCCCGGCGCCAGCGCGTACTCGCCGACCTGCAGCCGCCCGGCCGCGCCGAGCTGCTTGGCCAGCAAGCGCCATTCCAGTTCCTCGCCGACCGTCACCCCGGACGCGCGCAGCTTGCGCACCACCGTCGGCAGCGAGTCGCCGCGCTCGACCAGCAGGCTCTGGTCCGGCTGCAGCCCGCGCAGCGGCGCGTCGGCGAAGCCGAGGTAGCGCTGCCACGCCCACCCGCCGCCCGCGGCCAGCGCCGCCAGCAACAAGACGATCACGATCAGGCAACCGCAGCCGCGCTTGCCCTTCTTTTCCTTTGCCGCCACGCAACCTCCACTGAACGATCCGGGCCCGCCGCGCCGCCGCGGACCGGCCGCCGCGGATGCGGCGGCTCAGTCGTCGCCGGGGACGAAGGCGGGATGCGCGTCGCCGAGCCGGCGCCGCAGCCCGGCCACGGCCGGATGCGGCGCCCACTGCCGCTCGCCGAGCCGCGCCACCGGCAGGATACCGCGCACGGCGTTGCACAGGAAAATGGCATCGGCGCGTTGCAGTTCGTCGGCCGCCACCGCCGCGACCCGCGCTTCGCCCAGTTCGATCAGGCGCTGCCGGCACACGCCGGCCACGCCGCAGCGGTCCACCGGCGGGGTGGTCCACTGCCGCCCGTGCAGGACGAATACGTTGGCGGCGGTGGCGCAGACCGCCTCGCCCGCGGCGTTGCGCAGCAGGCCCTCGTCGATATCCGGATCGTCCCATTCCGCCCGCGCCAGCACCTGCTCCAGCCGATTGCAGTGCTTGAGCCCGGCCAGCGCCGGCTGCTCGGCCAGGCGCAGTTCGCACCAGCGCAGGCGCAGGCCGCCGGGGCGCGGCGACGGCGGCAGCGGGTGGCGCGAGAGGGTCCACACCGGCGCCGCCTGCGCCGGCGGCGCGTAGCCGCGGCCGCCGGCGCCGCGGCTGAGGATCAGCTTGAGCACCGCGTCGGCGCCGTCGAGCAGCTCGACCGCCTCGGCGCGCATCTGCCGCGGATCGGGCAGCGCCAGGCCCAGGCGCCGCGCGCCGCCGCTCAGGCGCGCCCAGTGCGCGTCCCACCACGGCAGTTCGCCGCCGTGCGCGCGCAGGGTCTCGAACAGGGCGTCGCCGTAGGCCTGGCCGCGGTCGAACGGCGGCAGCGCCGGGAGGCGTCGGTCGCCGTGGAAATAACGGGCTTCGGGAAGCGGGTCGGGAGCCATGCCGGCATCGTACGCGGGCGCGCCGGACGCCGCGCGGCCCCGCCGTCGCCTGCGCGACGCAAAAACAAAAAACCCGCGGAGCCGCAGCCCCGCGGGTTCGTTGCGACCCACAAAACCGGTCAGACCCGCTTGAACACCAGCGTCCCGTTGGTCCCGCCGAAGCCGAACCCGTTCGACACGGCCACGTCGATCTTCTTCTCGCGCGCCACGTTCGGCACGTAGTCCAGATCGCAGCCCTCGCCCGGTTGGTCGAGGTTGATGGTCGGCGGGATGATGCCGTGGTGCAGCGCCAGCACCGAGAAGATCGCCTCGGCGCCGCCGGCCGCGCCGAGCAGGTGCCCGGTCATCGACTTGGTCGAGCTGACCATCATCTTGTAGGCGTGGTCGCCCAGCGCGCGCTTCATCGCCAGGGTCTCGGCGAGGTCGCCGAGCGGGGTCGAGGTGCCGTGCGCGTTGAGGTACTCGACCTGGTCGGGATTGATCCCGGCGTCCTTGAACGCGGCGACCATGCAGCGCGCCGGGCCCTCGCCGTTCTCGCTCGGCGCGGTCATGTGGAACGCGTCGGAGCTGGCGCCGAAGCCGGCCAGCTCGCAATAGATGCGCGCGCCGCGCGCCTTGGCGCGTTCGTACTCTTCCAGGATCAGGATGCCGGCGCCGTCGCCGAGGACGAAGCCGTCGCGGTCCTTGTCCCACGGCCGCGAGGCGCGGGCCGGGTCGTCGTTGCGGGTCGACATCGCCTTCATCGAGCAGAAGCCGCCGACCGAGGTCGGCGAGGAGCCGCGCTCGGCGCCGCCGGCGACCATCACGTCGGCGTCGCCGTACTGGATCATGCGCATCGCCACGCCGATGGAATGGTTGGAGGTGGCGCAGGCCGAGACCGCGGAGAAATTCGGGCCCTTGGCGCCGGTGATCAGCGAGATCTGCCCCGGCAGCATATTGATGATGGTGCTGGGCACGTAGAACGGCGAGATCTTGCGCGGGCCGCCCTCGTGGTACTTGATGGTCTGCTCCTCGATGCCGAGCAGGCCGCCGATGCCCGAGCCGACCAGCGCGCCGATGCGCTCGGCGTTGGAGTCGTCGACGACGATGCCCGCGTCCTGCAGCGCCATCAGCGAGGCGGCGACGCCGTAGTGGATGAACTCGTCCATCTTCTTCGCGTCCTTCGTGCTCACCCCGTAGCGGGTGATGTCGAAGTCGCGCACTTCGCCGGCGATGCGGGTGGTGAACGCGGCGGGATCGAAATGGGTGATCGGACCGATGCCGCAGCGGCCGTTGACGATGCCGTCCCAGCTGCTGGCGACGTCGTTGCCGAGCGGAGAAACGAGGCCGAGGCCGGTGACGACCACGCGGCGGTTGAAGGAACGGTTGGACATTCAGCCTTACCTCTTGGGAGCAATCTTGTTTGAAACAGATCGGTCTTGTTCGAAGCGGATCGGTCTTGCTCGTGGCGGGTAGGACGCGATCGGACCGGATCGGTCCGTCGCGACCCGGCCGCGGGCGCCGCGCGCCGCGGCGACCGTACGCCGCCCAACGCTACGCCGGCGTATCGACCGGCCGGAAAAGCACGGGGCCGCATTGCGGCCCCGGTGGGTTGCTCATCGATCCATTGCGATGGTCGTGCGATGGTCGCCGCAACGCATGCCGTCGGACGCCGCGCGCGAACGCTCGTGCGCGGGCCCGTCGCGGCGGATTACGACTTGACGTGCGCCTTGACGTAATCGATCGCCTGCTGCACCGAGGTGATCTTCTCGGCCTCTTCGTCCGGGATCTCGCACTCGAACTCTTCCTCGAGCGCCATCACCAGCTCGACCGTGTCGAGCGAATCCGCGCCGAGGTCGTCGACGAACGAAGCGTTGTTGGTGACCTCTTCTTCCTTGACGCCCAGCTGTTCGACCACGATCTTCTTGACGCGTTCTTCGATGCTGCTCATGGATGCTGCTCCTCCCGTGAGGGGTTTTTCGATGGGATAGTCTAATGGAATCGGGATGTTTCGCGAGACCGGCGCCCGGCGTCGGCGAAACCCCTTTGGGTTCAATCGCTTACTAGCCTACGTCAAGGCCTTACGGCATGTACATGCCGCCGTTGACGTGCAGCGTTTCGCCGGTGATGTAGCCGGCCCCGGGGCCGGCCAGGAACGCCACCGCGCGGGCGATGTCGGCCGGTTCGCCGAAGCGGCCCAGCGCGATCTGGTCGAACATGGCCGTCTTCGCGTCCTGCGGCAGGTCGCGGGTCATGTCGGTGTCGATGAATCCGGGCGCGACCACGTTCACGGTCACCCCGCGGCTGCCGATCTCGCGCGCCAGCGATTTGCTGAAGGCGATCACGCCGGCCTTGGCGGCGGCGTAGTTGGCCTGGCCCGGGTTGCCGGTCACGCCGACCACCGAGGCGATGTTGATGATGCGGCCGCGGCGCGCCTTCATCATCGAGCGCATCACCGCCTTGCTGGTGCGGTAGACGCTGGTGAGGTTGGTGTCGAGGATGGCCTGCCAGTCCTCGTCCTTCATCCGCATGAGCAGGTTGTCGCGGGTGATGCCGGCGTTGTTGACCAGGATCGAGATCGCGCCGATCTCCTTGGCCGCCGCGTCGAGCAGGGACTCGACCGAGGCCGGGTCGGCCACGTTCAGCACCCGGCCGTGGCCGCCGTGCGCGGCCAGGCGCTCGCCGATGGCGGCCGCGCCGGATTCGGTGGTGGCGGTGCCGATCACGGTCGCGCCCTGCGCGGCCAGTTCGTCGGCGATCGCCGCGCCGATGCCGCGGCTGGCGCCGGTGACCAGCGCGATTTCGCCCGAAAGCGGGGTCGTGCTCATATGTCTCACTCCGTAGTGCTGGCTCGTGGTTGCGCCGCTGCTGATAACCGCCGCGTCCTGCGATCCCGCCCGCCGGGCACGCGGCCCGGGCGCGGCCAGCCTACAGGCTGGCGTGGCGGTTGAGTAGCGCGCGCGGCGCGAAAGGTGCGGCCGTGCGGGCTCAGCGCCACTCGGCCAGGGCGGTCTCGAACTCCGCCGGGGTACCGATGGCGCGGCCGTCGATGGACTTGTCGATGCGCTTGACCAGGCCGGTCAAGACCTTGCCCGGCCCGCACTCGGCGGCGCGCTGAACGCCGGCGGCGGCCAGCGCCTGGACGCAGCCGGTCCACTGCACCGGCAGGTACAGCTGGCGGACCAGGGCGTCGCGGATCGCCTCGACGTTGGCATGGACCTGGGCGTCGACGTTCTGCACCACCGGCAGGCTCGGCAGGCGCCATTCCAGCCCGGTCATGGCCTCGGCCAGGCGGTTGGCGGCTTCGCGCATCAGCGGGGTGTGCGAGGGCACGCTGACGGCCAGCTTGACCGCCTTGCGTACGCCGGCCTCGGCCAGCCGGGTCAGGGCCTTGTCGACCGCGCCGGCGTGGCCGCCGATCACGATCTGGCCCGGCGAGTTGTAGTTGGCCGGGACCACCACCTCGCTGCCGGACACGGCCTGGCAGATTTCTTCGACCAGGGCGTCCTCGGCGCCGAGCACGGCGGCCATGGCGCCGACCCCGGCCGGTGCGGCCTCCTGCATCAGTTGGCCGCGCAGGCGCACCAGGTGCGCGCCGTCGCGCAGCGACAGCGCGCCGGCGGCGACCAGCGCGGTGTATTCGCCGAGGCTGTGCCCGGCCAGCAGCGCCGGTTGCGCGCCGCCGCGGGCCTGCCACAGCCGCCACACCGCCACCCCGGCCGCGAGCAGCGCCGGCTGGGTGTATTCGGTGCGGTTGAGCATTTCTTCCGGGCCGCCCTGGCTCAGCGCCCACAGGTCGACGCCGGCGCCGTCGCTGGCCTCGACGAAGGATTCGCGGATGCTCGCGTGCAGTTCCGACAGCTCGGCCAGCATGCCCAGCGATTGCGAGCCCTGGCCCGGAAACACGAAAGAAAGTCGCTGGTCGCTCACGCGTACTGCCGTATCGATAGGGAGCGCGCATGATACGGGCGAACCGCGGCGAACGTCTGTACCCGAAGGTACGGCGTCACAGCGCGTCGCAAAGTGACGCGAGCGGCTGTGCGGGGATCGGCGGTTTCGACGCGGCCGACGGGCGGTCATTCAAACGCTCGCATGAAAAAGCGCTGGTTGCGGAAGCTACGCGGTCGCGACTGCGCAACATCGCTTGCGTCGTATGGGGCGTTTCGCGGTCGCAGCCCGCGCAACGCCTGCAGGGACAATCGCCGGCATCGCGATGAGCGCGGATGCGCGAACGGCCGCGGTCGCCCGCGGCCGTTCGTGTCGATGCGCGCATCGCGCGCTCAGTCGATGAACTCGGCCACCTGCCGGATCGAATCGAAATCGCGGTCGGGGGCGAAGTCCACGCCCAGGCCGATCAACACCGCGCACAGCGCCCACACCCAGGCCGCGCGACGCAAGGCCTGCACCGCGCCGCCGAGGCCGCGCGCGCGCCGGCCCAGCCAGCGGCTCAGCGATTGCACGAAACCGAGCCGGTCGGCGGCGTCGCCGAGGCCGCGGCGCACTTCCTCGGCGCCGCCGCGCAGCGACTCGGCGATGATCGCGCTGAGCTCGCGGTCGGGATCGCGGAAATAGCGCGAGGTGCCGGCGGCGAAGATCAGCCAGTCGCGGATCTGCGCCTGCTGCACGGTCATGACCTCGGCCGGGTCTTCCTCGAAATCGATGAAGCCGATGCGGCCGTGTTCGTCGACGGTGAGGTTGCGCGCCAGCGGCTGGCCGATGTAGCCGCCGCGCGCGTGCACCTGGGCCAGCGTGCGCGCGGCTTCGGTGACGAGGCGATAAGCCTCTTGCGGCGCAGCGCGGCGCAGGCGCGCCGACAGCGTCTCGCCGATGTCGCTCAGCAACAGGTAGGTATCGCCTTCGCCGAGGATGCTCGGCACGCGCACGTCGACCGCGGCCAGTTCCTGCAGGCGGCGCTGCTCGGTCTGGCGCGCGTCGGCGCCGACCCGGTGCGGCGGCGGCCGCAGCGACGGCACGCCGAGCCGGCGCGCGGTCAGCTCGAGCGCGCGCAGGCGCAGGCGGCGGCTGCCGCCGCCATAGGATTTGAGCCAGGCCGTGCGGCCTTGCAGGTTCAGACGGGTCACCATGACGCAGGTCCTTGTGCATGGCGCCGCATTGGCTTCCAGCCGATACGCAAGACGCCGCTCCACGCAGGAGCGGACGCCCCTGTCAACGCATTAGTAACGCAGCAGCGCCGAACCCCAGGTGAAACCGCCGCCGAAGGCCTCGAGCAGCAAAAGCTGGCCGCGCTGGACCTTGCCCGAGCGCACCGCTTCGTCCAGCGCCAGCGGCACCGAGCCCGAAGAGGTGTTGCCGTGCTTGTCGACGGTGACGATCACCCGCTCCATCGGCATGTCCAGGCGCTTGGCCGTGGCTTCGATGATGCGCAGGTTGGCCTGGTGCGGGATCAGCCAATCGATCTCGTGGCGGTCCAGGCCGTTGGCTTCCAGGGTCTCCTCGACCACCGAATCCAGCGCCTTGACCGCGTGCTTGAACACTTCGTTGCCGGTCATCAGCACGCGCACGCCGGCGTTGTGCTCTTCCGGCTTGAACCCGGCCGAGACGCCGACCGGATTCCACAGCAGTTCCTTCTTGCCGCCGTCGGCGTGCAGGTGGGTGCTGAGGATGCCGGTCTCGCTGTCGGCCTTGAGCACTACCGCGCCGGCGCCGTCGCCGAACAGCACGCAGGTCGAGCGGTCGCTCCAGTCAAGCATGCGGGTCAGGGTTTCCGCGCCGACCACGAGCACCGTTTTGGCCGCGCCGGACTGGATGAACTTGTCGGCCACGGTCAGCGCGTAGACGAAGCCCGAGCAGGCCGCGTTGACGTCGAAGGCCGGGCAGCCGTTGGCGCCCAGGCGGTGCTGCAGCAGGCAGGCGCTGGACGGGAAGATCAGGTCCGGGGTGGTGGTGCCCAGGACGATCAGGTCGATCTCCTCGGGCTGCACGCCGGCGGCTTCGAGCGCGCGCAGCGAGGCCTGATAGGCCAGGTCGACCGTGGTCTCGCCTTCGGCGGCCACGTGGCGCTGGCGGATGCCGGTACGGGTCCGGATCCATTCGTCGCTGGTCTCGACCCGCTGGGCGAGATCCTCGTTGGTCAGCACCTGAGCCGGCAGGTAGCTGCCGGTGCCCGCGATCCGGGCGTAAATCCGATCTGTCATCACCGCTCCGCGGAGTTGCCGGGGCGACCTGCGCGGGGACGAAGGCGCGAACGCGCGCGCACCCGCAGGCCACCGGAAAACAGGACCGCCAGCACAAAGCTGGCGGAAGACGAAACCGCGGAAGCCGCAGGTCTGTGGTCGCGCGGGACCGCCGCGGGGGCGGCCCGACCGGTGCCGACGCGATGCCCTCGGGCATCCTCCGCCGGCCCAGATCGCGGCGACGCGCGCCAACTCCAGCGCGCGCCGCGGCGGACCGGGAGGATTACTCCTCGTCGGCGACGCGCGACTTGGTGTCGATCACCTTCTTGCCGCGGTAGTAGCCGTCGGCGGTGACGTGGTGGCGGATGTGGGTCTCGCCGGTGGTCGGGTCGGTGGCCAGCTGCTTGCTGGACAGCGCATCGTGCGCACGGCGCTGGCCGCGACGGGACGGGGTGACGCGGGACTTCTGAACGGCCATGGTCTTGCTCCGGAAAAGCGGTGGAAACCTGAGGTGGATAGCGTAAGCCCGATTAGCAGGACTCGCTGGATGCCTGCAGGTCGGAGTGGAACTGGATATTTTGCAACAACCCAACGGGTTTGGGTCAGTTGTTCTTCTTCAGCGAGGACAGCGCGGCGAACGGGTTGGCGGCGTCCAGCTCGACCTGGGTGGCCGAGAAGTCGCGCTCGACCGCCTCGCTGCCCGGCGCCACCGGGACCACCGGGACGGCCAGGATCAACTCGTCCTCGACCAGCTCCGTGGGCCGCAGCATGCCGTCTTCGGGCATCAGCAGCGGCTCGTAGCCGGCCGGCAACGCCGCTTCGTCGGCCTCGTCGCGGATCAGGCCGAGGCGCTGCTCGATCCGGACCGGCATCACGAACCGCTCCAGCGAGCGCTGGCACAGCAGCGGCAGTCCGGCGTCGATCTTCAGCTCGGCGTAGGGCACCTGCAGCTCGTCGGTGTCGAAGTCCAGCGAGAACCGGACTTCGCCTTCGGCGTCGAGCAGCAGGCCTTGCAGACGCGTCAACGCCGACAACGGCAGACGGCCTTCCACACCGCGCCGTGCCGCCACCAGGCGCCAGGCATCCAGAACTTCGGGCACCCGCCCAGATGGCACTTCGGCTGACATAAGCCGCGAAATGGTAGAGACGGCGCGGGTCGGTGTCAAACCCGCGCTACGGCGCAAGTCCCGGGCCGGCCAGGAATTTGCCCGTGGCCGGCCCGCGCGTGCAGACTGCCGGGCCTCGAACCATGCCACGGGCCCGACCTTGGCCATCGCCCTGTTAATCTTCCTGACCGCGACCGTCCTGGCCGCCTTGGCCGCCGCCCTGCTGTACCGCCCGTTGCGCCGGCAGCGCGCGGTGCGCGAGGTGCTCGACGCCGCCGACGCCCTGGAAGAGCGCCTGCGCATCGCCCGCGCCGAGATCGCGGCGGTGGCCGGCGACGAGGGCCGCGACCCGGTCGGCGAGGCCATGCGCGAGATGCTGCGCCAGCGCCTGTGGCTGCGCGACCACGGCCGCCAGGCCAGCCTGAACCAGCTCGGCGAGGTCCGCGCCTCGATCGACGCCGCGCGCGGCCGGATCGAACAACAACTGGTGCAGATCGAACAAGCCCGGCTGAACTGAACCCATGACCCCGCTGATCCTCGCCTCCACCTCCGTCTACCGCCGCGAACTGCTCGGCCGCCTGCGCCTGGCGTTCGACGTCGCCCGCCCCGAGACCGACGAGACCCCGCAACCCGGCGAAGCGCCGGCGGCGCTGGCCTGGCGCCTGGCCGAAGCCAAGGCCGCCGCGGTCGCCGCGCAGCGTCCCGACGCGTGGGTGATCGGCTCCGACCAGGTCTGCGAATTCGACGGCCGGCCGATCGGCAAGCCCGGCGGACGCGCCGCGGCGATCGCGCAACTCAGCGCGATGTCCGGGCGCGAAGTGCGCTTCTGCACCGGCGTGTGCGTGCTGCGCGACGGCCAGGCGGCGTCGAGCGAACTCGACGTCACCGTGGTGCGCTTTCGCGAATTGGCGATGGCCGAGATCGAGCGCTACGTCGATGCCGAGCAACCCTTCGACTGCGCCGGCAGCTTCAAGTCCGAAGGCCTGGGCATCGCCTTGTTCGAGGCGATCGAATCGCGCGACCCGACCGCGCTGGTCGGCCTGCCGCTGATCGCCACGGCGCGGCTGCTGCGGCGCGCGGGCTACGCCCTGCCCTGAGCGGCGATCCGCCGCGTCGAGCGCGCGGCGGCGAGCATCGAGCCACACCATCGCGCCGAGCACGGCGCGCCAGCGCCCTGCCCCGCGTCCACTCAGGGCCGGCGCAGGTCGATCGGCTGTTCGGCCCAGTCTTCGACGCTGCCGTCGCGACCATGCAGGCGCAGGCCCAGCCAGTGGCGGCCGGGCGGCTCGGCGTCGAGTTGCACGGTGGCCTCGAAACCCACCTGCGGATGCTGCGGGTCGGTGGAGCGGCGGCCGTCGCGCAAGGTCCAGAACTCGCGCACGCCGCTGCGCTCGCGGCCGTAGTGCGCCTGCGCCACCACCCGCCCGTCGAGCATGACCTCGACCTTTTCCAGCCCGACCCCGTCCTTGAACGCCCAGCCGGTGACCGCGAACGCGCCCGGGCCGACCCGCACGCCGGCCGCGGGCTCATCGATCCAGGCCATCGCCGGGGTCGTGCATTCGCCGCTGCGCGGCGCGCCGTCGAAGGCGAACAACGCGAAGCGCTGGCGGCCGTGATCGACGTTGAGCACCCGCGGCGGCGGCAACGGGCCGACCATCGCGCACAGGTCGTGATAGCGCTGCAGCAGGTTCTTGTAGGCGACCTCGGTGACGCCGACCACCAGCAGCGCCGGACCCTCGCCCCAGTCGGCGCGGCCGTCGCGGTGCAGGCCCCACAGGCGCAGCTGCGGCGCGCGGCCGTGCTTGTGGTTGATCGGATGATCGAGCACCGCGATGCGCGGATCGTCGAGGGCGAAACCGAGCTCGGCGCCGACCTTGAAATTGTCGGCGACCAGGCGCGTGCCCGGCGGCATCGTCGCCAGTTTCGCCCGCACCGCGCGCGCCAGTTCGTCCCAGCCGGCGAAGTTGGCCGGGTACCACTTCTCGCCGGCGCTGCGCGCGCGCAACTCCGGCCGCGACACCGCGACGTAGTAGCCCAGCATCGCCAGCAGCGCCGCGCCGGCCAGGCCCGCGCACAGCCCGCGCGCCCATTCCGGCCAGCGCGCCAGCACCAGCGGCAGCAACGGCAGCAGCGCCATGAAGCCCGGCAGCGGCCAGTGAAAGCTGACCCGCTCGGTGTCGGCGAAGAAGCCGAGCACGAAGAAGCCGAGCACGATCAGGCTGCCGAGCAGGGCGAAGTAACGCGTCGCCGGCGAAGGATCGCGCGCGCCGCGCCAGCCGGCGGCGAGCAAGGCGACGAACAGGAACGGCGTCGCCAGCAGCGCCTGGATCGCGACGAACCACAGGCCGTCGACGTGGAACGCCCACGGATGCCGTTCGACCAGCTGGAAGCGCAGGCCGGCGTCGGCGTTGTCCAGGTTCCAGGCCACCAGCGGCGCCCACGCCGAGGCGCCGATCGCCACCGCGGTCAGCACGCGCACGTCGCGCAGCGCGCGGCGGCCTTCGGGCAACAGCATCAGCACGACGAAGCCCACGCCGATCACGGCGATGAAGCGGTAGTGGCTCAGCGCGCCCAGGGCCAGGCCCGCGGCGAGTTCGACCGCGCTGCGCGCATCGACCTGGCGCAGCAGGCGCGCGCCCGCGTCCAGGCACAGCAGCGTCGCCAGCGCCATCATCGCATCGGGCAAGGCGAGCAGGCCGAGCGTGCCCGACAGCGGCAGCAGCAAGGCGTAGCAGCCGGCGATCCAGCCGCTGCGCGCGCCGAACTCGCGCGCGGTCACCCGCGCCAGCAGCCACGGCACCAGCGCGGCGATGGCCAGGAACGGCGCGCGCAACGCCAGCGGGTGGTTGCCGCCCAGTTCCACGCCCAGCCGCGCCAGCCACGCGGTCAATCCGGGCAGGTCGGAATAGGCCGCGGCGGGATGGCGGCCTTCCTGCCAATAGAAGGCTTCGTCGACGAACAACGGCAGCTTGGCGGCGACGGCGAGCTTGAGCAGCAACACCAGCGTCCACAGCGCCCAGAACACATTGCGCATCGCGCTGGCTTCGTCCCTGTCCCGCATCGGCACCCGACCTCGCTACACTCTCGAATGTTTGGGGAACGTCTCGGCCGGCGACACCGCGATCGCGTCGCGATTTGTTGACGCGCATCGCATAAGCGCTTGCGCGCCGCGTCGCCGATCCTCACGAACCTGACAAAAACGACATCTCCGACTTCACGCTTCCCTACGACGGCAGGCCCGATGAGCGCAGGCAACACCACCGCAAGCAGCGCGACGCACGACTCGGCCATCCTAACCGATGGCCTGCGCAACGCCCTCGAACAAGCCCAGGCGCAGGTCAACGCGCTGGTGCTGGGCAAGGCGCAGGCGGTGCGCCTGGCCTTCGTCGCGCTGCTGTCCGACGGGCACCTGCTGATCGAGGACCTGCCCGGCCTGGGCAAGACCACGCTCGCGCATGCGCTGGCGGCGACGCTGGGCCTGGAGTTCCAGCGCGTGCAGTTCACCTCCGACCTGCTGCCGGCCGACGTGGTCGGCGTGTCGGTGTTCGATCCGACCTCGCGCCAGTTCCAGTTCCATCCCGGCCCGGTGTTCGCCCAGGTGCTGCTCGCCGACGAGATCAACCGCGCGCCGCCGCGCACCCAGAGCGCGTTGCTGGAAGCGATGGCCGAACACCAGGTGACCGTGGACGGGCGCAGCCACCGGCTGCCGGATCCGTTCTTCGTCATCGCCACCCAGAATCCGGTCGACCTGTCGGGCACCTATCCGCTGCCCGATTCGCAGCTCGACCGCTTCCTGTTGCGCCTGCAGCTGGGCTATCCCGACGAGGCCGCCGAGCGCGACCTGCTCGCCGGCGCCGACCGCCGCCACCTGATCGCGCAGGCGCGCGCGCTGCTGAGCGCGCCGGACGTGCAGGCGATCCGCCGCGCGGTCGATGCGGTCCACGCCAGCGAGGCCCTGATCGCCTACGTGCAGGCGCTGCTGGCGCGCAGCCGCAAGCATCCGGGCGTGCGCGTGGGCCTGTCGCCGCGCGCCGGCCTGGCGCTGCTGCGCGCCGCGCGCGCCTATGCGCTGCTGCTCGGCCGCGGCCACGTGGTGCCCGAGGACGTGCAGGCGCTGTTCGCCGCGGTCGCCACCCATCGCCTGGTCGCCGAAGCCGATGCGGCCGCCGACCTGGCCAAATCGATCCTCTACGCGGTGGCCGTGGATTGAGCGCGGCCCCGGCCCGCGCCGACGCCGCGCCCGCCCCCGCCGCGCGCAGCCTGTGGCGGCGCGGACGCGCGCGCATGCACGCCTGGACCCGGCCGCGCCAGCCCGAAGCGCTGCCGGCGCAGTTCGACCGCCGCCGCATCTACGTGCTGCCGACCGGCTTCGGCGCGTTCTACGGCGCGCTGCTGGCGGCGATGATCCTCGGCGCGCTGAACTACAACAACAACCCGGCGTTCCTGCTGGCGCTGCTGCTCGGCGGCGCCGGGCTGGCCAGCCTGATCGCGGCGCAGCTGCAGCTGGCCGGGCTGCGCATCGTCGCGGTCGATGCCGAACCGGTGCCGGCCGGCAGCGCGATACGCGTGCGGGTGCACGCGCGCGCCGCGCCGGACCGGCCGCGCCAGGGGCTGCAGGTCGACGACGGGCTCGACGGCGAGCTCGAGCCGGCGCGGCTGGACCTGGAGCAAGGCGCCGGCGAAGCCGAACTGCGCATCGCCACCCACCGCCGCGGCTGGCTCGACCTGCCCAAACTGCGGGTGTCCACCACCCGTCCGCTCGGGCTGGCCCGGGCCTGGTCGCACGTGTGGCCGGAAGCGCCGCTGCTGGTGTACCCGGCGCCGGAAGCGCACGGGCCGCCGCTGCCGGTCGGCGGCGGCGACCCGACCATGACCCGGCTGCATCCCAGCGGCGACGACGTCCACCATCTGCGCACCTATCGCCCCGGCGACGCGCGCCGCGCGATCGCCTGGAAGCACTCGGCGCGGCGCGACACGCTGCTGGTGCGCGAGTACGAACAGCCGCTCGGCGCCGACGTCGAACTGGACTGGCACCGCCTGCACGGCCTGCCGCAGGAGGTCCGGATCTCGCGCCTGGCGCGCTGGGTCGACGAGGCCGAGCGCGACGGCTGCCGCTACCGCCTGACCCTGCCCGGCCACAACGCGCTCGGCCCCGGCAACGGCGCCGCCCACCGCCACGCCTGCCTGCGCGCGCTGGCGCTGATGCCGCATGGCTGAGGCCCTGCCCGCCGCGGCGCTGGAACCCGGCGCGCGCCGCTGGGCGCTGCTGGCCGGCGCCAGCTGCCTGCTGCCGCTGCTGCTGCAGTTGCCGGCGAAGATCGCCGCGGTCGTCGCCGCGACCGGCCTGGTCGTCGGCGCGCTGTCGTGGCGGCGGCCGCTGCCGGCGCTGGTGCGGCTGATATTGGTGATCGCCTTGGTCGGCACGGTGCTGGTGCTGGCGCGCTTCGCCGTCGGCCGCGACACCGGCTGCGCGCTGCTGGCGGCGATGTTCGCGCTGAAGCCCTCGGAGACCCACACCCTGCGCGATGCGCGCAGCCTGATCGGCTTCGCCCTGTTCGGCCCGTTCGCGACCTTCCTGCTCGACCAGGGGCCGCTGTCGCTGACCCTGGGCCTGGCCGCCTCGGTGTTCGCCCTGGTCACCTTGCAGCGGCTGGCCCAGCTGGATGCGCGGGCGCTGCCCGGCCAGCCGCCCGAGCCCGCCGCGCCGGTGCGCCAGCAGCTGTGGTCGATCGCGCGCCTGGTCGGCATCGGCCTGCCGCTGGCGCTGGCGGTGTTCTGGCTGTTCCCGCGCCTGGCCGCGCCGCTGTGGGGCGTGCCCGACCGCGCCCTGGCCCGGCCCGGCCTGTCCGACCGGATGGCGCCGGGCGAGCTGGTCGAGCTGATGAACGACGAAACGGTGACCCTGCGCGCGCGCTTCCACGGCGCCGCGCCGCCGACCTCGCAGATGTACTGGCGCGGGCCGGTGCTGTGGGAGTTCGACGGCCGCACCTGGACCCAGCCGCGCTGGTTCCGCGGGTTGCCGCCGGCGTCGTTCCAGGCCTCGGCCACGGTCTGGGACTACGACCTGGAAGTCGAGCCGACCGACAACCGCCAGTTCGTCGCCCTCGACCTGCCGCTGGCCGCGCCGGCGCGCTCGCAGCTGAGCTACGACTACGGCCTGTACGCGGAGCGCTCGCTGACCTCGCTCAGCCGCTGGCGCCTGCGCTCCTCGCCGCCGCGCGCGTTCGAACCGCAGCTGCGGCCGCTGCTGCGCCGCGCCGCGCTGGAGCTGCCGTCGGGCTACAACCCGCGCACCCTGGCGCTGGCCGCGCAGTGGCGGCGCGAGGCCGGCGCCGACGATGCCGCCATCGCCGAGCGGGCGATGCGGCTGTTCCACCGCGAGTTCGCCTACACCCTGGAAACCCCGCTGCTGGGCCGGCACTCGGTGGACGAGTTCCTGTTCGAGCAGAAGGCCGGTTTCTGCGAACACTTCAGCTCCTCGTTCGTGGTGCTGATGCGCGCGGCCGGGGTCCCGGCGCGGGTGGTCACCGGTTATGCCGGCGGCTACTACAACCCGGTCGGCGGCTACTGGCTGGTGCGCCGCTCCGACGCCCACGCCTGGGCCGAGGTGTGGCTGCACGGGCGCGGCTGGGTGCGCATGGACCCGACCGCCGCGGTCGCGCCCGAACGCATCTACGACACCCTCGCCGACCGCACCCCGGGCGCCGGCGGCCTGTTCGGCGGCATCGGCGCGGCCACGCCCTTGTTCAACGTCGGCGACTGGCTGCGCCGCGGCTGGAACGACTTCGTGCTCGGCTTCGACGCCAGCCGCCAGGAGCGGCTGCTGCAGCCGTTCGGGGTGGACCGGCTCGACGGTCCGCGCCTGCTCGCGCTATTCGTGCTGATCGCCAGCCTCGCCGGCGCCTGGATGATCTGGCTCAGCAGCCGCGGCGAGCGCGAGCGCGACCCGGTGCTGCGCGCCTGGCACGCGCTGGGCCGCCGCTACCGCCGGCTGGGGCTGGAGCGCGAACCGCACGAGCCGGCCCTGGCCTGGGCTGAACGCGTCGCCAAGACCCGGCCGGACCTGGCCGCGCCGCTGCGCCGGCTCAGCCAAAGTTTCAACGATTGGCGGTACGCTGACAGCCAACCCGGGCGGCGCGAGGCCCGAGAACTGCGCAACGCACTGGTCCGGACGCTACGCGCGCACCGCCCGGCCCGCACTGGAGAACCTCGATGAAGCTCCTCCGTCTTGCCTTGTTAGCCGCAAGCGCCGCGCTGCTCGGCGCCTGCGCCACCGCGCCCCAACCGCTGCAGGGGGCGTTCACCCCGATCACCCCGTCCGACGCGGCCGCCCGCGACGCCACCGGTTCGGTGGTGCGCTGGGGCGGACGCATCGTCGGCGTCGAGCCGCAGGCCAACCGCACCTGTTTCGAGATGATCTCGACCCGGCTGAGCGACACCGGCCGCCCGTACTGGGCGACCGACGACACCGGCGGCCGCTTCCTGGCCTGCCGCACCGGGTTCTACGATCCGGCGCTGTTCGAGAAGAACCGCGAGGTGACCTTCACCGGCCGCATCGACGGCTTCGAATCGCGCCGCATCGGCGAGTACGACTACCGTTTGCCCAAGCTCGACGCCGAAGTGGTGTACCTGTGGCCGGTGCGCCAGCAGGTCGACGTGATCGAGCGTCCGTCGCCGTGGCCGTGGTGGGGCTGGTGGTGAATCCCGCGCGCGGCTGAGGCCGCGCCGGCCGGATGCGACGAAGGCGCCCGCGGGCGCCTTCGTTCGTTTTGCGGCGGCGGTTGCGCGCGCAGGCGACGCAGCCCGCGTCGCCGACGCTCCGCCGCGGCTCAGCGCGGCGTGCCGAAGCGGCCGAGATGGTCGCCGGCGAGCAGGTGCAGGTGCAGCTGGAACACGGTCTGGCCGCCGTGCTCGTTGCAGTTCATGACCACGCGGTAGCCGTCTTCGGCGAAGCCTTCGCGCTTGGCGTACTGGGCCGCGGCGTAGGCGAGCTTGCCGACCACCGCGGCCTGTTCGGGCTTGAGTTCGTTGAGCGTGGCGATCGGCGTCTTCGGCACGAACAGCACGTGCACCGGCGCTTGCGGAGCGATGTCGCGGAACGCGATCAGGTCGTCGTCTTCGTAGACGATGTCGGCCGGCAGTTCGCGGCGGATGATCTTGCCGAAGATGGTGGGGTCGGTCATGGCGGGCTCGTTGGGACTCGGGACCGGCGAAGCGTAACAGCCGCGCCGTTACCCCAACCGCGCCGGCCGCGGGCGGCGCCGCAACCGAGACCGAACCCCGAACATCGTCACACCTCGGTCCGGCTGCCGAACGCATGCGACAGCGTGCCGCGGTCCACGTATTCCAGCTCGCCGCCCAGCGGCACGCCGTGCGCCAGCCGGCTCGGCTTGACCGCGTGCTGGCGCGCCAGTTGCGCCAGGTAATGCGCAGTGGCCTCGCCTTCCACGGTGGGATTGGTGGCGATGATCAGCTCCTGCACCTCGCCCTCGGCCAGGCGCGCGGCCAGCGAGTCCAGGCCGAGTTCGCGCGGGCCGATGCCGTCGAGCGGGCTGAGCCGGCCCTGCAGCACGAAGTACAGGCCGCGGTAGCCGGTGGCCTGCTCGATCGCCAGCCGGTCGGCCGGCGATTCCACCGCGCACAGCAAGTGCGCGTCGCGCGCGGCGCTGGCGCAGGTCGGGCAGACCTCGGTTTCGCTGAAGTCGCGGCAGCGCACGCAGTGGCCGATCTTCTCGATCGCCTCGCTGAGCGCTTGCGACAGCCGCTGGCCGCCGGCGCGCTCGCGCTCGAGCAGGTGGTAGGCCATGCGCTGGGCCGATTTCTGGCCCACGCCGGGCAGCACCCGCAGCGCGTCGATCAGTTGTTCGAGCAGGGCGCTGCTCATGCGCGCGCGCCCGTCGCGGCGGCAGCGGCGTTCACTCGGAGGGAGTGAAGGTGCTGCGCGCGGTCGGCTCGCGGTTCATCGAGCGCACCACGTTGAGCACGACGATCGCGCCCAGCAGCGGCAGCAGCCAGACCATCGCCGACTGCAGGCCTTTCTGCGCGCCGGTGAGGTCCGGCTCGCGCCAGACCGCCCAGGTGGCGTACAGGTCCAGGCCGAGCAAGCCGGCGGCGACCAGCGCGGCGGTGATACCGATATGGAAACCCATGGGTGTCAGCTCCGCCCGCTCAGAACGGCAGCTTCATGCCGGGCGGCATCGGCATGCCGGCGGTGGCCGCCGACATCTTCGCCTGCGACTCGGCGTTGATCTTGTTGACCGCGTCGTTGAAGGCCGCGGCGATCAGGTCCTCGACCATTTCCTGGTCGCTCAGCACGCTCGGGTCGATGCGCACCTTGCGGCACTCCATGCGGCCGGTGACGGTGATGCTGACCATGCCGCCGCCGGCGCTGCCGGTGACTTCGATCTTGGCCAGTTCTTCCTGGGCGCGCTGCACGTTTTCCTGCATCTTCTGCGCCTGTTGCATGAGTTGGGCGATGTTGCCGCGCATGGTGGTGGTCCTGCTGTTTTCGTGAAGGGTTCGGTGATCGGGTCGGTGCGGCGCGGACGGCGAACCGGCCGCTCGGGCCGGCCGCATGCGGCGCCGGCCCGTCGGGCGGTCCGGGCGGCCGCCGCGGCGGATCGCGCGCGGCGAGTGTGGCACGCCGCGCCGACGCTACAGGTGTTGGGCCGGCGGCGGCCGCGCGCAAGGGCGGCCGCGCCGGTCCGTCAGGCTTCGTCGAACGGGCGGATCGAGTCGGGCACGAGCCGGGCGCCGTACTGCTCGATCAGCCGGCGCACGTCCGGATCGTTCATGAACACGTCCTCGGCGCGCGCCTGGCGCTCGTCGCGCGCGCGCAGGTTGCGCGCGTGCACCGACTCGCCGTTGCCGGGGCCGCCGGCCGCGGACTCGAAGCGGATCTGCGGCGGCGCGCCCAGTCGCGCGGCCAGCGCGTCGGCGACCAGCTTGATCAGCGCCGGCGCCTTGAGGTGTTCGTCGTTCGGGCCCAGCGCCAGGGTCAGCACGCCGTCGGCGTAGCCGAGGAAGGCGGCGTGCTCGGCCAGGATCCGGGCCGGCCCGCGCAGGCCGCTGCCGTCGATCAGCGCGTGCCAGGCGCCGTCGTCGGCGATGCCGGCGCCGCCGGCCGGCGCGGCGGCGCGCGCGGGCATGGTGATCGGCTCGGCCGCGGCGAGGAGGTCCTCGCGCGCGGCGGGCGCCGGGCGCACGGGTGCGCCCGCGCGCGGCGGCGGCGCGTCGCGCGGGTCGTCCTCGAACATCGGGCCGGGCGCGGACGAGGCGGCGGCGAGCTGGTCGGCATCGCGCGGATCGTCCTCGAACGGATTGGCGCGGGCCGCCGGCGCGGGCTTCGCTGCGGCGACCGGTGCGGCTTCGCGCGCAGCGTCCTCGAACGGGTTGGTGCGGGCCAGCGGCGCGGGCTTCGGCGCGGCGGCCGGGGCCGCATCGCGCGGATCGTCCTCGAACGGATTGACGCGGGCCGGCGGCGCGGGCTTCGCTGCGGCGACCGGTGCGGCTTCGCGCGCAGCGCCCTCGAACGGGTTGGTACGGGCCGGCGGCGCGGGCGTCGGCGCAGCGGCCGGGGCCGCGTCGCGCGGATCGTCCTCGAACGGGTTGGCGCGGGCCGGCGGCGCAGGCGTCGGCGCAGCGACCGGCGCCGCGTCGCGCGGATCGTCCTCGAACGGGTTGGCGCGGGCCGGCGACGCGGGCGTCGGCGCAGCGACCGGCGCCGCGTCGCGCGAATCGTCCTCGAACGGATTGGCGCGCGCCGGCGGCGCAGGTTTCGGCGCGGCGGCAGGCGTCGGATCGCGCGCAGCGTCCTCGAACGGATTCGACATCGCCGGCAACGCGCGTCCAGGCGCGGCGTCGCGCAGCGGATTCGGCGGCGGCGCGGCCGCAGGCTTCAGCGCGGCCTCGGTCTTGGCCGGCGTCGCCACCGGCGCCCACGGCGGCGCATCGTCGCCGTCGCCCTCGCCGGCCACATAGGCCGGGCGCGCTTCGCGCACCGCCAGCGCGGGCGGTGCCGCCTCGACAGCGGCAGCGGCAGCGGCGCGCGGCCCGCCGCCCATCTCGCGCATCGCCGCGGCCGCCTGCGCCGCGGCATTGGCCGCGCGCGCCGGTTCGCCGCGACCGCCCGCTCCCGACGGCGGCGCGGCATCGCCGCCCGCGCCGGGCCGGAACGCGAGCATGCGCAGCACGCTCATCTCGAAACCCGCGCGCGGGCTCGGCGCCAGCGGCAGGTCACGGCGGCCGCCCAGGCTCATCTGGTACCACAGCTGCACCAACTCGGGCCGCAGCTGCGCGGCCAGCGCGTCGACGTCGACGCCGTCGGCCTCGACCGCCGCCTCCGGCACCAGCTGCCGCACCTGGATCCGGTGCAGCGCGTCGCCGAGCGATTCCAGCACGTTGCCCCAGTCGGGCGAGAACTCGGCCAGCGTCGCGACCTCGTCGAGCAGGCGGCGGCCGTCGCCCTGCGCCAGCGCCGACAGCACCGCGCCGACGCGGGTGCGGTCGACCGAGCCGAGCATCGCCGCCACCGCCGCGCCCTGCAGCGCCTGCTCGGCGCCGGCGCCGCCGTAGGCGATGGCCTGGTCGAGCAGCGACAGACCGTCGCGCAGGCTGCCGTCGGCGGCCTTGGCCAGCTGGCGGATTGCCGCGTCCTCGGCCGGAATCTCCTCCGCCGCCAGGATCCGGGTCATCTGCCCGGCGATCTGCTGCTCGTCCAGGCGCTTGAGGTTGAACTGCAGGCAGCGCGAGAGCACCGTCACCGGCAGCTTCTGCGGGTCGGTGGTGGCGAGCAGGAACTTCACGTGCCCCGGCGGCTCCTCCAGCGTCTTGAGCAACGCGTTGAAGGCCGACTTGGACAGCATGTGGACTTCGTCGATCAGGTAGACCTTGACCCGTCCGCGGCTGGGCATGTACTGCGCGTTGTCGATCACCTCGCGCACGTCGTCCACGCCGGTGTTGCTGGCGGCGTCGATTTCCAGCAGGTCGATGAAGCGGCCGGCGTCGATGTCGCGGCAGGCGTTGCACTCGCCGCACGGATCGGCCGAGGTGCCCTGCTCGCAGTTCAGCGACTTGGCGAAGATGCGCGCGATCGTGGTTTTGCCCACGCCGCGGGTGCCGGTGAACAGGAAGGCGTGGTGCACGCGTCCGGTGCTCAGCGCGTTGGTCAGCGCGCGCACCACGTGCTCCTGCCCGACCAGTTCGGCGAAACGCTTGGGGCGCCATTTGCGGGCGAGGACGAGATAGGACATCGGATCCTTGGACACGGTGGTGGCGGGAGACGGTCCGCGGGCGCCTGGCGACCGCGACGGGAGGCCGGCGACGCCGCCGCGGCGGGGTCGGGCCGGCCGGCGGCGCAGCGCGCGCGGACCGGTCCGGCATTGTGCCATGCCCCACCCTCGCTCCCCAGGCGCGATCGGTCCCGGAGCGGGCCGCATCGGCACAACTTGTCCCCCGGCGCGGCGCCGGCTAGAATTCCCGGCCCTGCACGGCCCGCCTCGGCGGCCCGTCAGGCTCCGGAGAGGTGTCCGAGTGGTTGAAGGAGCACGCCTGGAAAGTGTGTAAGCGTCTAAACCGCGCTTCGGGGGTTCGAATCCCCCTCTCTCCGCCAGATCCGCGCAAAAGCCCCCGAGCGATCGGGGGCTTTTCGTTTTCCGGCGCGCGCATTCGCGGACGGCCGCCTGCGCGATCGCGCAGCCACCGGCACGCACGCGGGCTGCGATTCTCGACGTTGTCCGCAGACCGCGGCGATGCGCTCGCGCGGTCTTGAGCGTCGGCGGCCGCGCGCTGCGCGCATCGGGACGGCCCGCGCCGCAAAGCGAGGCATCGGTCCGCAAGCCCCCGCCGCTGCGCTCGCCGCGCGCGTTTGCGCCGCACTGCCGCTTGGTGCAGAATGCCGCCCCTCCGGTAGCGTTCCGGCCCGCCCCGCGCGAGCCCCGCCGCCGACGCAAGATCCTATGGTGGCCCCGTTGGCGCCTCCGCGACGATAGATCGAAAATCCCGCCAGGGCCGGAAGGCAGCAACGGTATCGGTTGATTCGGGCGCCGGAGTCACGCTTGCGGGGCCGCCGCCTTTTTGCAGGGCCGGATTCGCCGGTTCGAGCGCAGGCGGGCCCTCGCCCCAGCCCTCTCCCGCCAGCGGGAGAGGCAGCGGATCGCGAAGCGCGCACGGCTTGCGAACCGGAACGCGCCGGGCCCGGCGGGCGGACGCATCGGGCCGCGCCCGCCGCGCCGCACTCAATCCGCGACCACCGCCACCGCATCGGGCTCGCGCCCGGTCTTCCAGTACGCCACCGGCTTCCAAGTCTTGCGGTCGATCACCGCGACCTCGTCGCCGCCGCTGATCGCCACGTACACCCGCGACCCGGCCGGGTCGGCGACCACGCCGATCGGCAGCGCGGCGCGCCCGAGCATGGTGTCGCGGTACTGCGCGCCGTCGCGGCTCAGCGCCACCGTCGCCAGCGGCCGTTTGCGCTGCGCGTCGAACACCGACAGCGTCGCCGCGCGCGCGTTGCTGACCAGGGCGTGGCGGCCGTCGGCGGTGAACGCGACCCGGATCGGGAAGCCGGGGCTGGGCAAGGTGCGCAGGACCGCCAGCGTCTGCGGCTGGTGCACGCTGACCGTGCCGGCCTCGCGGTTGCTGACCCAGACCTCGCCGCTGCCCGGCCGCACTGCGACGCCCTCGGCGCCCGCGCCGGCGTCGACTTCCGCGACTTTGCGGTTGTCGGCGAGATCGATGCGGCTGAGCGTGCCGCGATCGACCTTGGTGACATACGCGCTCTTGCCGTCGGCGGCGACCGCGACCATGTGGCCCTTGCCTTCGCCGAGCGCGATCTCGGCGACGATCCGGCCGCTCGCCACGTCGATGCGCAACAGATGCTGCGAGGCCTCGGCGGTCGCCAGCGCCTCGCGCCCGCCGGGCAGGAAGCGCAGGCCGTGCGGGCGGCCGTGGCGGCCGAGTTCGACGATCCGCGGCGGCGCCTTGCCGCGCAGGTCGAGCACGCTGAGGGTGTTTCCGGCGGCGTCGCTGGCGCCGTAGTTGGCGACCAGCGCGGTCTTGCCGTCGGGCGCGACGACGATCTCGTGCGGCGCCTTGCGCGTCGGGAATTCGCCGAGCTTGCGGCCGTCTTCGAGCGACAGCCGCCAGACGGTGTCGGCGGATTTGTTGCCGACCAACAACTCGCCGGACATCGCGGGACACGCGGCGAGCAACAGCCAGGACAGGCACAGTGAGCGCAGGGGCATGGCGGCTCCTCGATGCGGATGCGGGGCTTTCGACGCTAACCCATCGCGCCGGCGCGGGCATGTGCCGGCGCAAGCGCGGTGCGCACGGCCTCGCCTGGGACAAAAGCGTCGGGGCTGAAGCCCCTCCCACAAGTACGCAGCGCCGCGGCGGCTGGTGTGGGAGGGGCTTCAGCCCCGATGCCTTGCGACCCGATCCTTACGAACCCGCCCCGGGCGGCGGCGGATGCAACCAATCCGCCTCGCCGTCGGCATAGCGCTCGCGCTTCCAGATCGGCACCCGCGCCTTGGTCTCGTCGATGATGTAGCGGCACGCCGCGAACGCCGCGTCGCGATGCGCCGCGCTGACGCCGACCCACACCGCCAGCTCTCCGATGCCCAGCTCGCCGACCCGGTGCACGCAGCGCGCCTCGACGATGGCGAAGCGCTCCAGCGCCTCGACGATGATCTTCGCGCCTTCGCTCGACGCCAGCTCGGCGTAGCTTTCATAACGCAGGCCCAGCACCGCGCGGCTGCCGTGGTGGTCGCGCACCCAGCCTTCGAAGCTGGCGTAGGCGCCGGCCTGGGCGCTGAGCAGGGCCTCGCGCAGCGGCGCGATCTCGAACGCGGTTTCGGACAAGGCGAACCGCGCCGGGGAGCAGGCCGCGGGCGTCGCGGACGAATCGGGTCGCGCCATCGCTCAGCCTCCCGACACCGGCGGGATGAAGGCGACCTCGCTGCCCGCGCGCGGCGCCTCGTCCCAGCGCGCGAACGCGCCGTCCACCGCCACCCGCAGGCGTTCGACCGGCAGCACGAAGCCGTGGCGCGCGCGCAGCGCCTCGTACAGGCCGCGCAGGTCGCGCGCCGCGGCCGCCTCGACGGTTTCGCTGGCGGCGCCGGCGGCGTCGCGCAGGCTGGCGAAATACAGCACGGTCAGCGTGCTCATGCGCCCTTCCCCGCGATCGCGCCGAAATCGCGCTTGCCGCCGCGCTTGCCGGCCAGTTTCGCCGGGCCGATGACGATGGCGTGGGACAGGGCCTTGCACATGTCGTAGACGGTCAGCGCGGCGACGGTGGCGCCGGTCAGCGCTTCCATCTCCACGCCGGTGCGGTGGGTGGTGCGCACCTCGCATTCGATCGACAGCGCGTTTTCGCTTTCCCAATCCACGGCGAAACGGCAGCCGTCAATCGGCAGCGGGTGGCAGAACGGAATCAGCTCGTGGGTGCGCTTGACCGCCATCGTGCCGGCGACGATGGCGGTGTCGATCACCGCGCCCTTCTTGCTGCTCATGCCGCTGGCGCGCAATTGCGCGGCCACCGCGGCGGGAAAGCGCACCCGGCAGCGCGCCACCGCGGCGCGCGCGGTGACCGGCTTGGCGCCGACGTCGACCATCGCCGGGCGGCCGGCGCGATCGAGATGGGTCAGGGTCGGTTTGGCGTTCAAATCGCGGTGCTCCAGTGCAGCGAGTAGCCGATCTCGCGCGGGCCGAACAGGAAATGCAGGACGCGCCGCCGCCCCTCGGGCCGGGTCGCCTTGGACGAGGCGTGCAGCAGCAACGGCCGCATGATAAGCAGATCGCCGCGCGCTGCGGTGCACGCCGTCTCGCCGTGGGCCGCGCGCAGCGCCTGCGCCGCGGCCGCATCGAGCCGGCCGTGGCGGTGCGAGCCGGCCACCACCCGCAGCGGGCCGTCGCCGGCGCCGCAGTCGTCCAGGTGCAGGCGCACCGCCAGCAGGCGCTGCAGCAACTCCGCCGGCGGCTGGACGAAATGCCGGCCGCGCTTGCGCGACCAGGCCTGCAGCCGCGGATCGTCCGCCGGCGCCGCCACCGGGATCGACAGATCCTGGTGCAGCGTCACTTTCCAGTTGCGCGACGCGCTCTTGCGGAACAAGGTGCACTGCGCCGCCACCGCGTCCGCCGCCAGCAGGCCCGCCGCCGCCAGCCGCGCGCGCAGCAGCGCGGCCAGTTCGCCGCACCAGCGCTCGCGCAGCAGTTCGCGGTCGCCGGCGTCCGCGTCCGCCGCCGCGGCCACCGCCGGCTGCGCGCACAGCGCGTCGAGTTGCGCCGGCCCGATCGCGCCGGGCCATTGCGCGAAGCCGCGCCGGTCCAATGAGTCGCCCAGTTCCGCCGTCGCCACGCCGCTCAACCGCCGATCAGGAACATTTCCACATGCCGCTTCGGCCGCGGCGCATCGGCCGCGCGCAGTTCGCTGTAGCGGTCGTTGCGGCCGCGCCACAGCGCCGCCACGCGCTCGGCCAGCGCGGTCTCGCCGCCGGCCAGCGCCTCGCGCAGGTCGCTGCCTTCGGCGGCGAACAGGCAGGTGTACAGGCGGCCGTCGGCGGACACCCGCGCGCGGTGGCAGTCGCCGCAGAACGGCGCGCTGATCGAGGACACGAAGCCGATCTCGCCGGCGCCGTCGCGATAGGCGTAGCGCGAAGCGACCTCGCCGCGGTACTGCGCATCCAGCGCGCGCAGCGGCCAGCGCGCGTCGATGGCGTCGCGCAGCTGCTGCGAACTCACCACCCCGCGCACGTCCCAGCCGTTGCAGTTGCCCACGTCCATGTACTCGATGAAGCGCAGCACGTCGCCGCTGCCGCGGAAATGCGCGGCCAGCGGCAGCACTTGATCCTCATTGACGCCGCGCTGGACCACGCAATTGATCTTCAGCGGCCCGAACCCTGCCGCGCGCGCGGCCTCGATCCCGGCCAGCACCTGCGCGACCTCGCCGCGGCCGCCGGACAGGCGCCGGAACGCGTCGGCGTCGAGCGCGTCCAGGCTCACCGTCAACCGGCGCAGCCCGGCCTCGCGCAATGCGCGCGCCTGTCGCGCCAGCAGCGAGCCGTTGGTGGTCAGGGCCAGGTCGTCGAGGCCGTCGATCCGGGCCAGGCGCGCGATCAGTTCCGGCAGGCCCTTGCGCAGCAGCGGCTCGCCGCCGGTCAGGCGCAGCTTGCGCACGCCGACGCGGACGAAGCCGCGCACCAGGGTCTCGATCTGGTCGAAGCTCAGCCGCGAGGCCGCGTCCAGGCCGTAGTCGTCGGCCACGCGCTCGGCCGGCATGCAGTAGGGGCAACGGAAATTGCAGGCCTCGATCAGCGACAGCCTCAGGTCCCGCAACGGCCGGCCGCGGCGATCGCGCGGATCGGGCGCGGCGAGCGGGACGAGGCGGTCGGCAGCGGCATTCACGAAGGCGGCACCTGTGCGGCAGTGGGGTCGGCCAGGTCGATGGCCTCGCCGGGCCTGCCGACACGATACCCCCGCGCGGCCAGCGCGTCGCCTTCCCCGGCGCTGGCGTAGTGATAGAGCACACAGCGGTTCAGCAGCGCCGGCGGGTATTCGCGTTCCAGGTCCTCGATGCCGCTGTGGGACGGATTGCCGTGCAGGGCGCAATCGTGCGCGATCAGTTCGCCTTCGTCGGCGAACCGGGCCAGCATCTCCGGGATCGGCCGGGTGTCGCCGGTCCACACCGCGCTGCCGCGCAGGCGCAGGCCGAACGCGCTGTCGGGCCAGTGGTGGCGCACCGGGAACACCTCCATGCGCAGGCCCCGGTGCCAGAAGTGGCCGCTGACCGGCACCAACTGGAACGCATCCCAGAAGTTCACCCCGCCCTCGGCGAGCACGTTGGGGTAGTCGGCCACGCGCTGCTGCAGCAGCGGCACCAGCGGCGCGGGAAGGTACAGCCGGACCTTGCCGCGCCGGTCCGGATCGAAGTAATGGGCCACGAACAGGCGCTCGAAGCCGGCGATGTGGTCCATGTGCGCATGGGTGAGGAACACCGCCTCGGGCATGCGCCCGTAGTGGCGCAGGAACGCGGTCAGGCCTTCGCCGCCGCAGTCGATGGTCAGCCACGGCTCGCCGTCGCGTTCCAGCGTCGCCATCGCCGATCCCAGTTCCACCGCCGACGCATTGCCGACACCGTGCAGACGCAGCCGCCAAGTCATTGAGCCCCCCTTCCAGCATCCGATCGCCCGGCGCGCGCCGGTTCGTGTTGATTGTGCCGCTGCGCAGCAGCGGCGACGCCTACTCAGTAACCACGTTCCCAGGCGCGGTCATAGGCCGCGCGCAATCGGGCGAAATCGCGTTCGACCTCGGCCGGCGGCCGCTGCCCGCGCAATTTCAGCAGCGAACGCTTGAGCCGGGCGAGGTTGCGCTCGCGCCAGCCGGTCGCGGGAATGCGGAACTGGCCGCGGTCCAGGTCGATCACCCAGCCGCGGCCGGCGGCGTCGAACAGCAGGTTGGTGGCGTTGAGGTCGGCGTGGTCGAGCCCGGCGCGGTGGCAGCGGGCGACCAGCCGGCCGGTTTCCTCCCACGGCGCGCCGTCGCCGGCGACCGCGGCGCGGTCGGCCAGCGAGCGCACGTCGTCGAGCCGCGCGACCAGGATCGCGGCGCGGTAGTGCAGGCCTTCGCGCCGGTACAGCGCGGCGATCGGCGCCGGCACCGGCAGGCCGCGGCGGGCGGCCTCGCGGGTCAGGCGGAATTCGGCGAAGCTGCGGGTGCGGTCGCCGCCGCGCCACCAGTAGCGGTCGCGGTTGAAGCGCGCGACCAGGCCGCCGCGCAGGTAGCGGCGCAGCACCGCGCGGCCGAACGGCGCGTCCACGAACCAGGCCCCGCCGCGGCCGCCGCTGTCCACCGGCCGCGCCTGCGCGCCCCAGTGTCCGGGCGCGAACCATTCCGGCGCGGCTTGCTGCACCCGTGCGCGGTCGAACAGAATCGCTCCGTAGCCGCTGTCGTCGCGGTACGGCGTCAGTCCCTCGGCGGCGTCATAACCCGTCATCCGTCCGAGTCTAACAAGTCACGTGAACCAATCGACCCTGCCCGCTTCGACTTTGCGACCCGCCCCCACGCTGTGCCTGCTGCGCCTGTCGGCGCTGGGCGACGTCACCCACGTGGTCCCGCTGGTGCGCACCCTGCGCAAGGCCCGGCCGCAGGCGTCGATCGCCTGGATCATCGGCAAGGGCGAACGCCGCCTGCTCGAAGGCCTGGACGGCGTGGACTTCATCGAATACGACAAGAAAAGCGGCTGGGCCGGCATGCGCGCGCTGCGCCGCGGCCTGCGCGAGCGCGGCCTGCCGGACGGGCGCTTCGACGCGCTGCTGCAGATGCAGGTCGCCGCGCGCGCCAACCTGCTGTCGGCGTTCGTCCCGGCGACCCGGCGGATCGGCTACGACCGCTCGCGCTCCAAGGACCTGCACGGCCTGTTCGTCAACGAGCGCATCCCCGACCGGCCCGGCATCCACGTGCTCGACGCGATCGGCAGCTTCTGCGAACCGCTGGGCCTGCGCCAGACCGAGGTGGTGTGGGACCTGCCGGTGCCCGACGAGGCCCGCGAGTGGGCGCGCGCGCAGTGGCCGCAGGACGGCGCCCCGACCCTGCTGGTCTCGCCGTGCTCCAGCCACACCCTGCGCAACTGGCGCCCCGAGCGCTACGCCGCGGTCGCCGACCACGCCGCCGGGCTCGGCTGGCGGGTGGTGATGTGCGGCGGCCGCAGCCAGCTCGAACGCGACACCACCGACGCCATCCTCGCGGCGATGCGCCACGGCGCGCTCGACCTGGTCGGCAAGGACACGCTCAAGCAACTGCCGGCGCTGCTCGAACGCGGCCAGTTGCTGATGACCCCGGATTCCGGCCCGATGCACATCGCCAACGCCATGGGCACCAAGGTGCTGGGCCTGCACGCGGCCAGCAACCCGGCGCGCAGCGGCCCCTACAGCGACCTGCGCTACTGCGCCGACCGCTACGACGACGCCGCGCGCAAGTACCTGGGCAAACCGGCCGCGCAGGTCGCCTGGGGCACCAAGATCGAGCACGACGGGGTCATGGACCTGATCGCGGTCGAGGACGGCATCGCCGCGTTCGAGCGCTACCGCGCCGACCATCCCGGACGCTGAGCCGCCGCCCCCGCGCCCTGGCCAGGGCGATCGACAGGAATCCCGCCCCATGCTCCCGCTTTCGCTCGACCCGCTCGTCGCCGCCGCAAGCGCCGGCGCCCGCTTCGACTACCTGTGCTTCTGGGGCCACCGCGCCCGGCCCGGCGAGGTCGGCAAAAGCTGCTTCAGCCAGTGGTACCCGGCCGCATTCGAGATCGACGGCGAGCGCTACGCCAGCGCCGAGCACTGGATGATGGCGGGCAAGGCGCGCTTGTTCGGCGACCAGGCCATCGCCGCGCGCATCCGCGCCAGCGACGACCCGGCCGCGGCCAAGGCGCTGGGACGCAAGATCGCCGGCTTCGACGAGAACCGCTGGCGGGAGCATCGCTACGGCCTGGTGGTCGCCGGCAATCTCGCCAAGTTCGGCCAGCACCCGCCGCTGGGCGAGTTCCTGCAGGCCACCGCCGGCAAGGTGCTGGTCGAGGCCAGCCCGGTCGATGCGGTCTGGGGCATCGGCCTGGCCGCCGACCACGCCGACGCGACCCGGCCGGAACGCTGGCGCGGGCTCAACCTGCTCGGCTTCGCGCTGATGGACGTGCGCGCGCGCCTGTCGGCGCGCGGCTGAGGCTCAGGCCGGCGGCGCGGGCCCGCGGCCGTCGCCGTCGGCCACGGCCTCAGACCGGGCCGGTGCCGTAGTCCTGGTAGGACTTCTCTTCCACGTAGGTCGAGCCCAGGGCCAGGTTGATCTCCTTCTTGACCCGCGCGCGCACGTCGTTCTCGACATAGACCGAGCGCGCCAGGCGGATGAATTCGTCGTCGAACTCCTGGCGCTTTTCCTTGACCCGGATGTCGTCCTCGATCACCCACAGCCGCTCGTTGACCGCCTTGAGCTCGGCGCGCAGGCGCACGATGTCGCCGCCGGCGGCCGGGTGCGCCATCCAGGTGCGCTCCAGCGCGGTCAGTTCGGCGCGCACGTTGGCCAGCTTGGCCTCGTCGCTCATGCGCTCGGACTTGATCTGCAGGATGGCGATCTTGTCCAGCAGTTCGCCGAAGGACACCGGGACCAGGATTTCGGACATGGGCGCGACCGTCTCGATAACGTGAGGGGACGCTAGTGTAGCCCTGCGCCGCAGCGGCGGCTTTGCCCTCGCAGCCGGGGCGCCGCGGCCGGGGGCGGCGCGCAGGGAGCGCGAACGCGAACGCGCTGCTTGCTCCCGCACGCGGCAACCCGTAACATACGCGGCTCGACTGCACCCGGAGAGGTGGCAGAGCGGTTGATTGTACCTGACTCGAAATCAGGCGTACGTTTATAGCGTACCGGGGGTTCGAATCCCCCCCTCTCCGCCAGATACAGACGCAACGGGCCCCTCGCGGGCCCGTTTCGTTTTCCGGCGTCCTGCGCGCCGCCCGCCCGATCCATCGCCTTCGGTGTTCGTCCATGCGTCCATGCCACCGCCGCGCCCGACATCGCCGCAGCGGGACCTGGACACAGGCCGCGCGGGCGCATCGCTTCATCGCCGGTTTTGCCGCAACAGGCGAATCTCGCTGCGGCGAGTGCGACACCGGGCGCGCGAGAACCGGCTGCAGCGCACACGCGGCCTTCATCGCCGCTCATGCATGAAGCGCAGCAGGGATCACGCTTTCCTTGCCACTAGGCCGCTCGCTCGCGATGATTCCGTATACCCCTTCAGTGGCGATCCCGACGACGCGAATGGCATGACCGGCAGATGATCGAATTCGGACACCTCACGCACGTCGGCCTGCGCCGCGAACTCAACGAAGACACCTATTACGGCGACAGCGAGCTGGGCTTGTGGCTGGTCGCCGACGGCATGGGCGGCCACGAGTACGGCGAGGTCGCCAGCGCGCTGGCGCGCGAGGTGATCGTGCGCGAAGTGCGCGGCGGCGCGGCGCTGGCCCAGGCGATCCGCATCGCCGACGAGGAGATCATCCGCACCTCGCGCCGGCGCAACGACACCTTGCCGATGGGCACCACCGTGGTCGCCGCGCGCATCAACGGCAACCGCTTCGAGGTGGCCTGGGTCGGCGACAGCCGGGTCTACCTGTGGCGCGACGGCCACCTGGCCCAGCTCTCGCAGGACCACAGCTACGTGCAGGAACTCATCGCCAACGGCGTGATCACCCACGAGCAGGCGCGCAGCCACCCGCACCGCAGCGTGGTGACCCAGGCCCTGGGCGTGACCGACCCGCGCAACCTCAACGTCGAGACCATGACCGGCGAACTGCGCCCGGGCATACAGCTGCTGCTGTGCAGCGACGGCCTGACCGAGGAAGTCGACGACCGCGCGATCGCGCGGGTGCTGGCGCACAACGACTGCAGCGCGCAGGAGTGCGTGGATTCGCTGGTGGCCGCGGCGCTGGACGGCGGCGGCTCGGACAACATCACCGTGGTGCTGGTGCGCAGCCACTGACGCCGCGCAGCCGCATGGACTACCTGTAGGAGCGGCGCAAGCCGCGACCGCGCCGCTGCGAACGCCGTCGCAAGCTTGATTGCGCGGCGATCGGACCGAAAAGCATCGGGCCTGAAGGCCCTCCCACAACAGCCGCCCTCGACGGGGCTGCGGCCTTTGTGGGAGGGCCTTCATGCCCGACGCTTTTGTTTCAGGCGCAGCGAACGCCCTCTAAACCAAGATCGAAGCGGCCCGCAGCTTACACCGCAACCACGACACCGAAGGCGGCAAAACCCGCCCTCGCCCGCCTCAAGCCTCCGCAGCCACCGCGACCGGCGGATCGACCAGGTCCCATACGCACTTGCCGGCCTTCTTGCGCAGCTTCTCCAGCCGCGCCTGGTGCGCGGCCAGTTCCGCCGCCGGCACCACCACCCGCGGACGCGGCGCGCTCAGGTCGACCTGCACGCTGACCCGCCCGTCCTGCGCCGCCAGCGCGGCCGGATCGCCGAAGCCGATCTCCTCCTGGCCCGAGGTCAGCGCGATGTAGACCTCGCCCAGGATCTGGGCGTCGAGCAGCGCGCCGTGCAGCTGGCGGTGCGAGTTGTCCACGCCCAGGCGCTTGCACAGCGCGTCGAGCGAGTTGCGCTGGCCGGGGAAGCGCTGGCGCGCCATCAGCAGCGAGTCTTCGATGCCGGTGACGTGGTCGGCGAGCTTGCCGTACTGCGCGCCGCAGATCGACAGCTCGTTGTTGAGGAAGCCGACGTCGAAGGCCGCGTTGTGGATGATCAGCTCGGCGCCGCGGATGAACTCCAGGAACGCCTCGACCACCCGCTCCATCGGCGGCTCGCCGGCGAGCCGCTCCAGCGACAGGCCGGTGACTTCCTGCGCGCCGGCCTCGAAGTCGCAATCGGGCTTGATGTACTGGTGGTAGGTGCGGCCGGTGGGGCGGCGCTCGACGAACTCGACGCAGCCGATTTCGACCACGCGGTTGCCGCGCTCCCAGCTCAGGCCGGTGGTTTCGGTATCCAGGATGATCTGACGCATGGGGCGATTCTAGCCGGAGGCGGTGGGGCGGTCGTCGCCGCGCGGGCGAACGCGCCGGTCGCGCACAGCCGCGCGACGCGACGCGCAGGCCGGGCGCGGCGCAGGACTCAGGGGCGGTACGGACGCAGGCGTTCGGCCTGCAGGCGCGCCAGCGTATCCACGCGCTCGTTCTCCGGATGCCCGGAATGCCCCTTCACCCACTTCCAGTCGATCGAATGGCGCTGGCTGGCCGAATGCAGGCGCTCCCACAGGTCGCGGTTCTTGACCGGGTCGCCGCCGGCGGTCTTCCAGCCGCGCCGCGCCCAGTTGCCGATCCACTCGGTGATGCCCTTGCGCACGTACTGCGAGTCGGTGGTCAGCACCACCTGGCACGGTTCGGTCAGCGCTTCCAGGGCCATGATCGCGCCCATCAGCTCCATCCGGTTGTTGGTGGTGTCCGGCTCGCCGCCGGACAGCTCGCGCTCGTGGCCCTTGTAGCGCATCAGCGCGGCCCAGCCGCCGGGGCCGGGGTTGCCGAGGCAGGCACCGTCGGTATGGATGGACACGATCTTGTCGGCGCCCGGGTCGGTTTGGCTCACGCAGCGTCACTCATGAAAAACGGCGACGCATTATCGCTGTTTCGGCGCCGGACGTTGCGGCGGCGGTTTCCGGGCGGGCGGGACTGCCGGCGGCGGTGGCCGGCCGGACCGACCGCGCGCCCTAGCCCGCGCCGTCCTCGCGCTTGCGCGCAGCCGCGCCGCGCTGGGCGGCGGCGTCGCGCGGGACCAGCCCGGTCTGCCAGCGCAGCTGCTGCAGCCGCGTCGGCGGGATCGCCGCGTGCACGCGCTTGGTCAGGCTCAGCGCCAGCCCTGCGCGCAGCACGTCGGCGGCGCCGATGCCGCCGGCCTCGCCGTGGGCGGCGCGCCAGCGCGGGCCCAGCCATTGCAGGCTGACCGGGTCGGCGGCGAAGCCCGAACTGCGCAGCGCCGCCTGCCAATGGCCGGCATCGCGCGCGTGCAGGCCGCTGCGCGCCCAGCGCAGGCGGTACGGGCTCCAGGGATTGAGCGTGGCCAGCCACAGCCGCCCGCCCGGGGCGAGGATGCGCGCGCATTCGCCCAGCAACGGCAGAGGATCGGCGCCGTCGTCGAACACGTGCTGCAGCAGCACCGCGCCGAAGGCCTCGCTGGCCAGCGGCAGCGGCAGGCGGCAGCGCACTGCGCCGTCGAAGCCCTCGACGCTGCGGCGCAGGGCCACGCCGCGCCCGTGCGGCGGCTGCGCGGCGGCCACTCCGAACCAGGCCCAGGGCAGCGGCGGGCTGGCGCCGAGCACCCGCGCCATCGCCCCGGCTTCGACCTCCAGCAGGCCGTGCCCGGAGACCTCGCCGAACCAGCGCAAGGCCGCGCCCTGGCCCGGCGCGGGGCCGGGTCCGGGACCGGGGTCGGGTTGACGTCCGTGGGACAGGGCGGGCATGGTCGCGTCTCGGTAGGGGGCCGGGACCGTGGTGGCGGGTCCGGAGCCGAGCGATGGATATAGCAAAAACACCGCGGCGCCGGCGCGACAGCCCCGGCGCTGCCCAGCCTACTGCGACGGCGTCCCCGCCGCGCGTGCGCCAGGAGATCCGGTTCGATGCGGCTGACCGCCCTGCCCGCCCTCAACGACAACTACATCTGGGTCCTGGCCGGCGACGACGGCCGCGCCCTGGTCGTGGATCCCGGCGAACCCGGCCCGGTGCTGGCCGCAGCGGCGCAGGGCCTGGTCCCGGCGGCGATCCTGCTGACCCACCACCATAACGACCACATCGGCGGAACTGCGGCGTTGCTGCAACGTTGGCCGCAGATCCCGGTGTATTCGCCGCGCGACGAACGCATCGCCGAGGCCACCGAGCGGCTCGGCGAGGGCGCCCGGTTCGACGCGGCCGGGCACGCAGTGCGCGTCCTGGAAGTGCCTGGCCACACCCTCAGCCATATCGCCTACGTGCTCGACGACGGCCCGGACGGCGCCCCGCTGGCGTTCACCGGCGACACCTTGTTCAGCCTGGGCTGTGGCCGCCTGTTCGAAGGTACGCCCGCCCAGATGCTGGCCTCGCTGGATCGGCTGGCCGCCCTGCCCGGCCCGACCCAGGTCTGCTGCGGCCACGAATACACCCTGTCCAACGCCGCCTTCGCGCGCGTGGTCGACCCCGACAACCCGGCGCTGCAGCGCCGCATCGAACAGGCCCAGGCCATGCGCAACGCCGGACTAGCGACCCTGCCCGTCACCCTCGCCGAGGAACGCGCGACCAACCCGTTCCTGCGCAGCCGCGCGCCGGCGGTGATCGCCGCGCTGGCCGCGCGGCTGGGCCGCGCGCCGGCCGATGAGGTCGAAGCCTTCGCCGAGTTGCGGCGCTGGAAGGATGGGTTCCGCGCGTGAGCGGGCCGCACGATCGGCGGACCCCGGCCCGCCCGGGGCGGGACCATCGGCCCCCGGCCGCCGCCGCGCGAACCGCGCCCCGGCGCCGCGCGCTGCTCGCCGCGCTCGCCGCCGGCCTGTGCTGGCTGGCGGCGCTGCCCGCCGCGGCCGCCGAAGCCGCGACCGCGGCGCCCGACGACGCCGGCCCGACCCGCAACGGCCGCGAGATCTACCGCAGCTTCCGCGACGGCCTCGCCGACCAGACCTGCGAGCCCGGGGTCAGCACCCGCTGGCGCCAGCATTTCGCCAACGCGCCGCGACGCCTGGCGGCCAGCGACGACGACCTGCTGCCGCTGTTCGGTTACGTGGTCGACGCCCTGCGCGCGAACCACCTGCCGACCGAATACGCGCTGATCCCCTTCGTCGAGAGCGGCTACCGCCCCGGCGCGCGCAGCGCCGCCGGCCCGGCCGGGCTGTGGCAGATGATCGCGATCACCGCGCGCAACCACCGCGTGCCGATGCGCGAGGGCTACGACGGCCGCCTGTCGCCGGTCGAATCGACCCAGGCCGCGGTGCGTTACCTCAAGACCCTGCACGGCATGTTCGGCGGCGACTGGCGCCTGGCGGTGATGGCCTACAACGCCGGCGAGTACCGCGTGTTCAACGCGATCAAGCGCGCCGGGGTCAACATCGCCGACGCCCGCCACGACCAGCTGACCGGCCTGTCCGACATCACCACCGCCTACGTGCGCAAGCTGCACGCGCTGTCGTGCCTGATGGAGCAGGCCGACGACCGCGAGGAATGGCTGTCCGCGCTCGACCGGCCGGTGCCGCGGCTGGCCGCGGTGACCGTGCCCGACGGCGTCGACAGCATCGGCGAATGGGCCGCGCGCACCGATCAGGACGTGGCCTGGCTGCAGCGGCTGAACCCGGTGTTCGGCGACGGCCGCATCGGCCGCCCCGGCGGACGCCGCGCACCGCTGCTGGCGGTGGCCGCGACCGCGGTCGGCGCACCGGCCGCGGCCACGCCGCAACTGGCCACCGCCTCGGGCGAGCTGCCGGCCAGCGAAGGCCGCGGGAAAACCGCCGCGCCGGCCAAGCCGGGCGAGAGCGCCGGCAACGAATCGCGGCCGCTCGCCGCGCTCAAGCCGGGCGAGGCGACCGCGAACGCAGCCACCGCGCTGGTCGCGCCCAAGTCGGCCGAGTCGGCCCGGGGCGACGCCAAACTCGTCGCCGCCGCCGCGCGCGACGCCGAACCCAGGACCCTGGGCTCGGCCGAAGACGCCCCCGCCGAACCGCTCGCGCGCCCGGCCAAGCCGCAGCGCGCCCAGGCGGCCGCGCCGCGCAAGCACACCGTCGGCCGCGGCGAGAATCCCTGGACCATCGCCAAGCGCTACGGCGTGCGCGCCGCGGATCTGCTCAAGCTCAACGGATTGGATGCCAAAGCCGTGCTCAAACCGGGCCAAGCGCTGCTGATCGACGCACCGGCGCCGCGCCGCAAGTAACGGCCGAGCGCGATCGGCGACGCGGGCGCGCGAACCGCCGCGCCCGGCAAACCCGACGCGGCCGGCCGGCGGCCGCCTGCTCTACACTCCCCGCCGGCTTCAGGCAAAGGACGTCGGCAACGTGGGATTCGCAAACGCATCCGCCGCGCCGCTCGCGGCGCCCGCCGCCAAGCCGGTGTTTTCCTCGATCCAGACGCTGCGCGGCATCGCCGCGCTGCTGATCGTGCTGATGCATCTGGCGAGCATGGAACGCGCGGCCGGCGCGGGCCACGTCCTGCTGCCGGACTTCTTCCGCCACGCTTACGGCGGCGTGGATCTGTTCTTCGTCATTTCCGGCTTCGTCATGGTCACCGTGGCGCGCGGGCGCTATCGCTCGCCGACCGAAGCGCGGCGCTTCCTGGCGCGCCGCGCCTGGCGCATCTATCCGACTTACTGGGTCTACACCAGCGTGCTGGTCGCGGCGATCGCGCTGAGCCGCGGCGTGTCGGGCTTCCCGTACGACGCCGCGCAGATCGCGAAGTCGTACCTGCTGCTGCCGCAGGAGAAGGGGCCGATGCTCGCGGTCGGCTGGACGCTCGTGCACGAGTTGTATTTCTATCTGGTCGGCGCGCTCGCCATCGCGTTCGTGCCCGAGCGCCGGGTGGCGTGGTTCCTGCTGGGCTGGGGCGCGCTGACCAGCGTGGCGTACGCGCTCGCGCCGGTGGACTTCTCGCCGTGGCTGACCGTGATCGCCAGCCCGCTGACCTGGGAGTTCATCGCCGGCGCGATGATCGCGCTGTACGCGCAGCGCCTGCCGCGCGCGCTGGCGCCGTGGTGCGCAGCGCTGGGCGCGGCGGGATTGTTCGCCAGCTTCCTGGTCGCGCGCGAGCTGACGTCGGTGCATGCGGCCGGCGCGCTGCGCGCGGCCTTGTATGGTCCGGTCAGCGCCTTGCTCGTGCTCGGCATGGCGGCGTGGGAGGGGCGTCCCGGCGGATTGCGGCTGCCGGCGCTGCCGGTGGCCTTGGGCGACGCGTCCTACTCGCTGTATCTGTCGCACCCACTGATCATCTTCGCCCTGGTCCGGGTCTGGCGGCACGGGCTGACGCCGTGGATGCACGACGCCTCGGTGATCGCCTGCATCGTCGCCTGCATCGTCTTCAGCCTCGCCTCGTACCGCTGGCTGGAAAAACCGCTGCTGGCCTTCGGCCAGCGGCGCTTGTTTCCGCGCCTGCCACCGGCCCCGGCATTGCAACCGGCCTGAGCGGCCGCCGCGCCCGCGACGCAAAGCCGCGGGCGACCCGCGATCAGGTCGCGGCGGCTTCGGCGACCTTGGCTTTGCGCGACGGCCACAGCATCGCCACGATCGTCACCGCGCCGAGCAACCAGCTGTAATGCACGTTGCCGACCAGCTGCAGCGGCGAGACCTTGCTCAGCGACGCCGCCAGCAGGATCTGCGCGCCGTACGGCAGCACGCCCTGGGTCACGCAGGCGAAGATGTCGAGCACGCTGGCCGCGCGCGCCGGCGGCACGCCGTGCTGCTGGGCCACGTCGCGCGCCAGCCCGCCGCTGATCAGGATCGCCACCGTGTTGTTGGCGGTGAACACGTCGGTGGTCGCCGACAGCGCGGCGATGCTGACCTCGCCGGCGCGGCGGCTGCGATGGCCGCGGGCGAACTTGCCGATCGTCTGCGCCAGCCAGGCCAGGCCGCCGGCCGCCTTCATCAGCGCGCCCAGGCCGCCGACCAGCAGCGACAGCAGGGTGATCTCGATCATGCTCTCGAAGCCGTCCCAGATATGCGTGGTGTAGGCGGCGAAGCCGAAGTCCTCGGCGAAGAACACCCCGAACAGCCCCGCGATCACCAGCCCCAGGCTCAGCACGATGATCACGTCGACGCCGGCGATGGCCAGGCCGAGCACGATCAGGTACGGCAGGATCAGCCACGGCGAGACCGGGTCGGGCGTCTGCACCGGCGCGGTTTCGCCGAGGAAACCCAGCAGCACCAGGGTCGCCAGCGCCGCCGGCAGGGCCAGCTTGAGGTTCTCGCGGAACTTCTCGCGCATCGTGCAGCCCTGGGTGCGGCTGGCGACGATGGCGGTGTCGGAGATCACCGACAGGTTGTCGCCGAAGGTCGCCCCGCCGATGACCGCGCCGAGCACCAGCGCGCGATCCAGGCCGGAGGCGTCGGACACGCCCAAGGCGATCGGCGCGACCGCGGCGATGGTGCCCATCGAGGTGCCCAGCGACAGCGAGATGAAGCCGGCGACCACGAACAGCGCCGGCAGCAGCAGCGCCGGATGCACGTTGCCGACGCCGAGCGCGACGATGGCGTCGACCGCGCCGATCGCCTTGGACACTTCGACGAAACCGCCGGCGAGCAGGAAGATCAAGCACATCAGCACCACGTTGTGGTCGCCCATGCCCTCCAGCAGCGTCTCCAGCGGCTTGATTCCGCGCCGCCAGGCGATGAACGCCGCCAGCGCCAGCGCCGGCAGGATCGCCACCGGCGCGTGCAGTTGGTAGAAGCCCATCGCATCGCCGTGCGCGGTGAAGTACAGCCCGGCGCCGAAGAACAGCGCCAGGAACAGCAGCAGCGGGGTCAGGGCCAGGGCGCTGGGGACGATCGGCGCGCCCGGACGCAGCGGTTCATTCATCGCTTCATCCAGATGGATTTGAAAACCGTGCGATTTTGCAGTGCAGCACACACTCCTGTCGAGTGCCCGGGGTGGAATGCTGTGGCGGGATAAATGCTGACTGGGGCGATCCCGGGCCTGCCGCCCCCTGTAGGAGCGGCGCGAGCCGCGACCGCGCCAATACAGCTGCGAGGAAACCGCAACGAGCCGGCGCTCAGCGGTCTGGCGGCTTGGAAAGACGGGGCCTGCCGGGCTTGCGCCGTGAACGCGATGACGCGGTCGCGGCTCGCGCCGCTGCTAGAGGGGGCGGCCGGGGCAGCCTGGGCATCGGGCGCGAACGAAACGGGGCGCCCGAAGGCGCCCCGTCGAACGGCCGCGGCCCGCGCCGGCGCCGAGGCCGCTCGGATCGCCGCGGCCCAGATCACCACGGCTCAGGTCACCACGGCCCAGATCAGCGCGGCTCAGATGATCACGATGCAGCGGCCGTACTTGTCGCAGATCGCATAGGTCTGCCAGACGCCTTCGTCGCACATGTAGATGCGCGAGCTGTTGTCGGAGTTGTACTCGCGCACGCGCTGGCCCTGGTTGGCCGCGGTGCAGGTGCCCGGCGCCGGATAGGCCACCACGGTGCCGGCGGCACCCAGCAGCGCCAGCGCCAGCAGACCCAGCGCCTTGCTCTTCATCTTCCTGATCTTCATGACATTCCTCGATGCGAACGTAACCGTCGGGTGCGGGGTCGCCGCCGCTCTCCCCGGCGGTGGCGGACATCGATGCGCGCGGCCCCTTCGGACAGTCGACGGCGACCTGCCCGATCTCGCCGCGCGAGCCTAGCGCTCCGCGATCCGCACGGGCGTGCGGTACAGCGCAAAACGCGGCGCCGCAAACACGAAAGGGCGCCCAAAGGCGCCCTTTCGCGGGTCGATCGTCGCGGCGGCGGTCCGGCTTACGCGGTGGCGCGGCTGGCGATGGCCTTGGCGAACGCCATCGTGTTGGCTTCGCCGCCCAGGTCCGGGGTCAGCGAGTCCTTGGCTTCGAGCGTGGCGATGATGGCTTCGCGCAGCTTGGTCGCCTTGTCCGGCTGGCCGAGGTGGTCGAGCATCTGCGCCGCGCCCAGCAGCAGCGCGCAGGGGTTGGCGATGCCCTTGCCGGCGATGTCCGGGGCCGAGCCGTGCACGGCTTCGAAGATCGCCGCGTCGGTGCCGATGTTGGCGCCCGGCGCCAGGCCCAGGCCACCGACGAGGCCGGCGCACAGGTCGGAGATGATGTCGCCGAACAGGTTGGTGGTGACGATGATGTCGAACTGCTCCGGACGCATCACCAGCTGCATGCAGGTGTTGTCCACGATCATCTCGTTGCACTGGATGTCGGGGTACTGCTGCGCCACTTCGCGCGCGGTCTTCAGGAACAGGCCCGAGGTCGACTTCAGGATGTTGGCCTTGTGCACCACGGTGACCTTCTTGCGGCCGGTCTTGCGGGCCAGGTCGAAGGCGTAGCGCACGATGCGCTCGGAGCCGCGGCGGGTGATCTTCTGGGTCAGCATCGCGGTCTCGCCGTCTTCCGACAGCGTCTGGCCTTCGCCGATGTACGCGCCTTCGGTGTTCTCGCGCACCGTGATCAGGTCCACGCCCGAGGGGAAGCGCGACTTGGTGTTCGGGAACGACTTGGCCGGACGCACGTTGGCGTACAGGTCGAAGCGCTTGCGCAGCTCGACGTTGATCGAGCTGAAGCCCTCGCCGACCGGGGTGGTCAGCGGGCTCTTCAGGGCGATGCGGTTCTTGCGGATCGAATCCATGGTCGCCGCGGGCAGCAGCTCGCCGTGCTTTTCCAGGGCGACGAGGCCGGCGTCGGCGAACTCGTAGCTCAGGCCGACGTTCATCGCGTCGAGCACGTGCAGGGTGGCGTCCATGATCTCCGGGCCGATGCCGTCGCCACGGATGACCGTAATCGTTTGCGTCATGAGGGAATTCTTCCAGCAGTAGGGCGGGCGCCGGCTGAGGCGCGGCGCACGAATCGAACGGTGTTAACCGCACAATTATGCCGGAAGCGGCCCCGGCCTGCATTCGCGGGCGTACTGGACCTAAGTCGGATGGCGGTGAACGGGGCCAACCCGCCCGATTGGGTGAAGCCCGGCCGCCCCCTGTAGGAGCGGCGCAAGCCGCGACCGCGCCACCGCGGCCACGACGCGGGCCGCGGGGCCCTGCGTCTTTCCGAACCGCGAGACCGGCAGTGCGCCGGCTCGCTGGAGTGTCATCGTAGGTGTCCTGGCGCGGTCGCGGCTCGCGCCGCTCCTACAGGGGCTACGGGTCGATCAGCCGTGGTCGTGGGCCGCGGGCGCCGCCGATTCGCCGGCTTCGAGCTGGTCGAGGAAATCGACCGCGCGGCGCAGGTGCGGGATCACGATCGAGCCGCCGACCACCAGGCCGACCGAGAAGGTCTCGAACATCTCGTCGCGGTTCACGCCGGCTTCCTTGCACTGGGCGACGTGGTAGCTGATGCAGTCGTCGCAGCGCAGCACCAGCGACGCGACCAGGCCCAGCAACTCCTTGGTCTTAACGTCCAGCGCGCCGGCCTGGTAGGTCTGGGTGTCCAGGGCGAAGAAGCGGCGCACGACCTGGTTGGGCTCGGCCAGGATGCGTTCGTTCATGCGCTTGCGGAACGCGGTGAACTCGGCGACACGGTCCTTTTGCGCCTGCTCGTCGGCGCCGCTCATGCCGCGCCGTCCAGCAACGGCTGCAGGCCGCCGGCGCGGTGCAGCGCCATCATGTCGTCGTAGCCGCCGACGTGGGTGTCGCCGATGAAGATCTGCGGCACGCTGGTGCGCTTGGTGCGCGCGACCATCTTCTCGCGCTCGGCCGGGTCCAGGTCGATGCGCACCTCGCTCCAGGTCTGGCCCTTGCTCTTGAGGAAGTTCTTGGCGGCGACGCAATACGGGCAGATCGCGGTGGTGTAGATCACGATGGCCGGCGCCGGGGTCTGGGAGGCGGTGTCGCTCAAAACGGTTCTCCGGAAACTTCGGGATGGGCTTGCGGTCGATATATGGACGCGCACCGGCGCAGTTTAAAGCGTGCCGGTGGAACGCAGTCCGTCGCGGCGCAGTACGCTTGCGTCGGGTCGTGCCGGCGCGGCAGGGTGGCGTGGCCGGGCGGTCGTCCGGGCCGCGGCTGGATTAACGGCAGGTTCACGCCCCCGTCGCAGCGCGGCGGCATCCTGCCGGCAACCCCGTCCGCCCGCGTCGCCCGTATTTGCTGATCTCGCGTCTCCCGATCCGCCCGCACCGCCACCGAGGAATCCCGCTTGCGCCGCATCGCCCTGCTCACCGCCGCCGTCACCCTCGCCCTGGGCAGCGTCTGCGCCGGGGCGCAGGAGAACAAGCTGCCCGACATCGGCTCCTCGGCCGCGGAGCTGCTGACCCCGGCCAAGCAGCGCGAGTACGGCTCGATGATGCTGGCGCAGCTGCGCCACTACGACTACCTGCTCGAAGACCCGCTGATCGACAGCTGGCTCGACACCCTCGGCACGCGCCTGGCCGCCAACAGCGACAAGCCGCGCCAGCCGTTCAATTTCTTCATGCTGCGCGAGCGCCAGATCAACGCCTTCGCCACCCTGGGCGGCTACATCGGGGTCAACTCCGGGCTGGTGCTGACCGCCGAGCGCGAGGACGAAGTCGCCGCGGTGCTCTCGCACGAAATCGCCCACGTCACCCAGCAGCACGTGCTGCGCGGGGTCGAGCGCGCCCAGCGCGACCAGTTGCCGATCCTGCTGGCGATGCTCGGCGCGGTGATCGCCGCGCAAAGCGCCGGCACCAACTCCCAGGACGACGCGACCATGGCCGCGATCACCTCGGGCCTGGGCCTGATGCAGCAGCGCCAGATCAACTACACCCGCTCCAACGAGTCCGAGGCCGACCGCATCGGCATCCAGACCCTGTACCGCAGCAACTACGACACCGAGGCCATGGCCGGCTTCTTCCAGCGCATGCAGCTGGCCTCGCGCAGCAACAAGGCCAACTGGTACGGCGAGGCGCCGGACTACCTGATGACCCACCCGGTCACCACCACCCGCATCAGCGAGGCCAAGGAGCGCGCCGAGCAGATCGCGGCCAGGAACAGCCTCACCGCGGTCACCGCCACGCCCAACGCGACCCGGGTCGAACGCATCCCGAAGGCGCCGATCAGCCTGCCGCCGAACGCGGCCGGCACCGACAATCCGCTGCTGCCCAGCGGGATCAAGCTCAGCGACGTGGGGCTCAGCTCCGGCGGCACCGGCGTGTTCGACTACGCCCGCGAGCGGGTGCGGGTGCTCAGCGCCGACTCGGCGCGCGATGCGGTGCGCGAGTACGAGAAGCTCGGCAAGGACAGCGACGCCAAGCGCTACGGGCTGGCCCTGGCGCAACTGCGCGCCAACCAGACCGCCGCCGCGGCCGAGGCGCTGACCGCGCTGCTGGACAAGCACCCCGGCCAGCTGTGGCTGAGCCTGGCGATGGGCGAGGCCGAGGCCCAGGCCGGCAAGTACGCCGCCGCCGACGCCCGCTTCGAGACCCTGCTGCGGCACAGCCCGAACAACCGCGCGGTCGCCCTGACCTACGCCAAGGTCCTCAACGACCGCGCCACCGCCGCGGCCGGCCAGCGCGCCCAGGCGGTGCTGCGGCCGCTGCTGGGCGCCTACGCCGACGATCCGCTGCTGCAGCAGAGCTTCGCCCGCGCCTGCGAGATCGCCGGCGACTCGATCCGCGCCGGCGAGGCCTACGCCGAGGCCGCCTACCTGCGCGGCCGGCCGGAGCAGGCCCTGGTCCAGCTCAACAACCTCAAGCGCAAGCCGGACCTGGACTACTACGCCCGCGCCCGGATCGAGGCGCGCATCGCCGCGATCACGCCGACGGTGCTGGAGCTCAAGCGCCAGGGCGTGCGCGACGAGGACCTGCGGCGGCAGTAGGCGCCGCTGCGGCGCCCCGCGGCCGCGACCGGCCGGCGGGCGCCCTCCACGGCCGGACGACCGCCCCGCTTCGCGCCGGGGCCGGGGCCGGGCCGACCACGCGCCCGTCCCACTCGCTGCCGCATGCCCGGGACGGGACCACGCCCCATCCCGCCCGCCAGCTACCTGAACGAATTCACTTCCCGGATCACCCAATCGAGGGGATCGGCGTCGCCGTTGCGTCTATACCCAGGACGCCCCTGTTCCGCTCGCCGCGCCGGCGGCGAAACCGGCGCGTCGCCATCGCCCGACCGATCGCCCAGCCCGCAGGACCGGCCCCGCCGGACGGCGCCGAACCGTCGTCCGGACGCCGCCGCATTGCCATCGCGATGTAACCTGCCCGCCAAACTAGGCGATCGCGCCGACGGCGCCGATCGCGCGCGCAACGCCGCCGAAATCGCAGCGCGCGTCGCAAGTTACCGTCCCGATTGGAGCATTCCGGCCGACCGTGCACATCCGGCCGACAACGCCGGGTCCACAATGCCGCCCGTCCCGTGTCATGGACGCGTCATAAAACGGTAGTGTACTGGCGCGGTTTCAGGGAAGAACCCCTACCCCGCCTCCCCTCGGTGACCGTGTGCAGAAGCGCATCCTGATAGTCGAAGACGAACCCGCCATCCGCGACATGGTGTCCTTTGCCCTGCGCAAGGGCGAATACGATCCCGTCCACGCCGGCGACGCCCGCGAAGCCCAGGCCGCGATCGCCGATCGCGTGCCGGACCTGATCCTGCTGGACTGGATGCTCCCGGGCACCAGCGGTCTGGAGCTGGCCCGGCGCTGGCGCAAGGAATCGCTGACGCGTGAGATTCCGATCATCATGCTGACCGCGCGCGGCGAAGAGAACGACCGCGTCGGCGGCCTGGAAGCCGGCGTCGACGACTACGTCGTCAAGCCGTTCTCGGCGCGCGAGCTGCTGGCCCGCATCCGCGCCGTGCTGCGCCGTTCGCGCGAGGACGACGAAGACGGCAGCGTCGGCGTCGGCCCGCTGCGCATCGACGGCGCCGCCCACCGGGTGTTCGCCCAGGTCGACGGCGGCGACCAGCCGGTCCAGATCGGCCCGACCGAATACCGCCTGCTGCACTTCTTCATGACCCACCCCGAACGCGTGTATTCGCGCACCCAGCTGCTCGACCATGTCTGGGGCGGCAGCGTGTACGTGGAGGAGCGCACCGTCGACGTGCACATCCGCCGCCTGCGCAAGACGCTGGAGCCGCACCGGCTCGACGGCATGGTCCAGACCGTGCGCGGAGCGGGCTACCGCTTCTCCGCCTCGCTCGCCGCGTAAGCTGGAGGTATGCCGCCCCGCGCGCGCTCCGCCTGGTTCCGCACCCTCGGTCAGCTCGCGCTGATCCTGGTCGGCGCCGCCGTACTCGGCATCCTGGTCGGCTATCCCTGGCCGATCGTCACCGCCGCCGCGATCGGCGTGGTCGCCTGGCACTACTGGCGGCTGCGCCGGGTGCTGATCCGGCTGACCGCGCGCCAACGCCTGACCCCGCCGCTGGGCGAAGGCATCTGGAACGAACTCGACCGGCTGCTGCACCGCAGCCAGGCCGAGATGCGCGGGCGCAAGCGCCGGCTGATCGAAATGCTGCGCGCCTACCGCGCCGCCGCGGCGGCGATGCCCGACGCGATCGTGGTGGTGGAGCGCAACAGCCAGCGCATCCAGTGGTTCAACGAAGCCGCCACCGGCCTGTTCGGGCTGCGTTACCCGCGCGACATCGGCGCGCCGGTGGTCGACCGCCTGCAACCGCTGCAGCTCTCGCACTGGCTCGCCTCCGGCCGCAACGCCGAGCCGCTGGAAGCGGCCTCGCCGTGGAATCCGGCGGTGACCCTGAGCCTGCGCCTGATCCCGTACTCGGAAAACCTGTGGCTGCTGGTCGCCCGCGACGTCAGCCGCGTGCTCCAGCTCGAACAGATGCGCCGCGACTTCGTCGCCAACGTCTCGCACGAGCTGCGCACGCCGCTGACCGTGGTCCACGGCTACCTGGACATGCTCGACCCGGAGGAACACCCGGACTGGGCGCCGATGCTGGCCGAGATGCAGCGCCAGTCGCAGCGCATGACCCAACTGGTCGAGGACCTGCTGACGCTGTCGCGGCTGGAATCGCAGGACAGCCTGCCGGCCGAGGAGACCGTGTCGATGTCCTCGATGATGGCCACGCTCAAGCGCGAGGCCAATGCGCTGAGCCAGGGGCGGCACGAGATCGCGATGGACGACCTCGCCGGGGTCGACCTGTTCGGCTCGAATAAGGAACTGCACAGCGCGTTCTCGAACCTGGTCAGCAACGCGATCCGCTACACCCCGGCCGGCGGCACCATCCGCATCCGCTTCCGCCCCGAAAGCGCCGGCATCGCCCGCGGCTGCGTGCTGGAAGTCGTCGACAGCGGCTACGGCATCCCGGCCGCCCACCTGCCGCGCATCACCGAACGCTTCTACCGCGTCTCCACCAGCCGTTCGCGCGAGAGCGGCGGCACGGGCCTCGGGCTGTCGATCGTCAAGCACGTGCTGCACCTGCACCAGGCGCGGCTGGAGATCGCCAGCGAAGTCGGCCGCGGCAGCACCTTCGCCTGCCACTTCATCCCCGAACGCATGCGCCGCCGCGACCAGTACGGCGCCGATACCCTTCTTCCCGACGCATTGCCCTGACCGGGCGAAGCGCAACCCAGGATGCAACGCAGCGCCATGAACGCGATGACCGAACCCTCGCTCGACACCGATCCGCTGCGCGACGCCTCGCTGTACTTCAACCGCGAACTGTCGCAGCTGGACTTCAACTTCCGGGTCCTGGCCCAGGCCCAGGACCCGCAGGTGCCGCTGCTGGAACGGCTGAAGTACCTGTGCATCTCCTGCACCAACCTCGACGAGTTCTTCGAGATCCGCGCCGGCACCCTGCGCCACGCCCAGGACCTGGGCTTGGCCCCCGGCCCGGACGGGCTGGCGCCGCAGACCGTGCTGTCGCGCATCCACGACCGCGCCGCCGAGCTGGTCAAGGCCCAGTACGAGTGCTGGAACGACGTCCTGCGCCCGGCGCTGCAGGAAAACGGCGTGCGCGTGCTCGGCCGCAATTCCTGGAACGCGCGCCAGACCCGCTGGCTGCGCGCCTACTTCCGCGACGAGATCATGCCGGTGCTGTCGCCGTTGGGCCTGGACCCGGCGCACCCGTTCCCGAAGATCCTCAACAAGTCGCTCAACATCGTGGTCGTGCTCAAGGGCAAGGACGCGTTCGGCCGCGCCGGCAACCTCGCCATCGTGCGCGCGCCGCGCTCGCTGCCGCGCATCATCCAGATGCCGGAGAACGTCTCCGGCGGCCAGCACGACTTCGTGTTCCTGTCCTCGGTGCTGTCGGCCTTCGTCGACGAGCTGTTCCCGGGCATGGAGGTCAAGGGCGCGTACCAGTTCCGCGTCACCCGCAACTCCGAGCTGTTGGTCGACGAGGAAGAGGTCGACAACATCGCCCTGGCCCTGCGCGACGAGCTGGTCGGCCGCGGCTACCTGCGCGCGGTGCGGCTGGAGATCGCCGAACAGTGCCCCAAGCCGATCGTGCGCACCTTGCTGGAGAACTTCGACCTGCCGGAGAACGCGGTCTACCGCATCAACGGCCCGGTCAACCTCAACCGCGTCATCCAGGTGTACGACCTGGTCCAGCGCCCGGAACTGAAGTTCCCGCCGTATCAGCAGCGCGTGGCGCCGGGCGTGGAGACCATCTTCGACACCGTCGCCGACGGCGACATGCTGCTGCACCACCCCTTCGACTCGTTCGCGCCGGTGCTGGAGCTGATCCGCCAGGCCGCCGAAGACCCGAACGTGCTGGCGATCAAGCAGACCCTGTACCGCGCCGGCAAGGACTCGCCGATCGTCGAGCAGCTGATCCAGGCCGCGCGCAACGGCAAGGACGTGACCGTGGTGGTCGAGCTGCGCGCGCGTTTCGACGAGGAGGCCAACCTGGGCCTGGCCGACCGCCTGCAGGAGGCCGGCGTGCAGGTGGTGTACGGCGTGGTCGGCTACAAGACCCACGCCAAGATGCTGCTGATCGTCCGCCGCGAGGGCCGCAAGCTCAAGCGCTACGTGCACCTGGGCACCGGCAACTACCACAGCGGCACCGCCCGCGCCTACACCGACTTCGGCCTGATCACCGCCGACCCGGACATCGGCAACGACGTCCACCTGATCTTCCAGCAGCTCTCGGGCCTGGCGCCGTCGCTGAAGCTCAAGTGCCTGCTGCAGTCGCCGTTCACCCTGCACGCCGGCGTGCTCAAGCGCATCGACCGCGAGACCAAGCACGCGAAGGCCGGCAAGCCCGCGCGCATCGTCGCCAAGATGAACGCCTTGAACGAGCCGCAGGTGATCCGCGCGCTGTACCAGGCCTCGCAGGCCGGGGTGCAGATCGACCTGATCGTGCGCGGCGCCTGCACCCTGCGCCCGGGCGTGGACGGCGTGTCCGACAACATCCGGGTGCGCTCGATCGTCGGCCGCTTCCTGGAGCACCACCGCGTCTACTGGTTCGCCAACGACGGCGCCCCGGACCTGTTCTGCTCCAGCGCCGACTGGCTGGAACGCAACCTGCTGCGCCGGGTCGAGACCGGCTTCCCGATCCTGGATTCGGACCTGCGCGGCCGGGTCTACGAGGAGGCGCTGGCCAACTACCTGGCCGACAACCTCAACGCCTGGGCCCTGCAGGCCGACGGCAGCTACCAGCGCGTGCTGCCGGCCGACGGCGCCATGCCGCACTCGGCCCAGGCGACTTTGTTGGCTAAGTTGTGCGGATGACCCAAACTCCCGCGCATGGATAACGTATTCCCGACCAGCCGCCTGCCGCTGGAAGACGGCGACCTGCTCGCCGCGGTCGACATGGGCTCCAACAGCTTCCACATGGTGGTGGCGCGCTACGTGCTCGGGCAGCTGCGCACCGTCGACCGGCTGCGCGAGACCGTGCGCATGGCCGAGGGCCTGGACCGCAAGGGCGGGCTCGCCCCCGAGGTGCGCCAGCGCGCGCTGGAGTGCCTGTCGCGTTTCGGCCAGCGCATCCGCGACGTGCCGCCGCAGAGGGTGCGCGCGATCGCCACCAACACCGTGCGCCGGCTGGCCGCGCCGCAGGCGTTCCTGATGCCGGCCGAATCGGCCCTGGGCCACGCCATCGAAGTGGTCTCCGGCCGCGAAGAGGCGCGCCTGATCTACCTCGGCGTCGCCCACGCCCAGCCGTCCAAGCCCGACGAACGCCGGCTGGTGATCGACATCGGCGGCGGCTCGACCGAGTGCATCGTCGGTTCCGGCTTCGAGGCGATCGAGCGCGAGAGCCTGCAGGTCGGCTGCATCGCCACCACCCGCCGCTTCTTCGACAACGGCAAGCTGTCGAAGAAGAAATGGCGCGACGCGCTCAACGAGGTCTCGGCCGAGTTCCAGCAGTTCGCCGGCACCTACCGCAGCCTGGGCTGGCACGAGGCGCTGGGGTCGTCGGGCACCAACAAGGCCATCGGCGAGATCTGCGCGGCGATGAAGCTGACCAAGGGCGCGGTCACCGCCGAGGCCCTGCCGGCGCTGCGCGACAAGCTGCTGCAGGCCGACCGGATCGAGGCCATCGACCTGCCCGGCCTGTCCTCCGACCGCCGCCCGGTGATCGCCGGCGGCATCTTGATCCTGGAAGCCGCCTTCAACGTGCTCGGCCTGCAGCGCATGGCCATCAGCAAGGCGGCGATGCGCGAAGGCGTGCTCTACGACATGCTCGGCCGCGGCGGCGCCGACGACCCGCGCGATGCCGCCGTCGCCTCGCTGGTCAAGCGCTACGGCATCGACGAGCCGCAGTCGCGGCGGGTCGAGGCGACCTTGCTGCGCCTGTTCGACCAGGTCGCCAAGGCCTGGAACCTCGACGCCGACGACCGCCTGATGCTGCTGCGCGCCGCGCGCCTGCACGAGCTGGGCCTGGCGATCGCGCACAGCCAGTACCACGTGCACAGCTCCTACGTGATCGAGAACTCGGACATCTCCGGCTTCTCGCGCCAGCAGCAGCAGTTCCTCGCCGCGCTGGTGCGCACCCACCGCCGCAGCATCCCCAAGACCGCCTTCGACGCCCTGCCCGACCGCCTGCTGTCGGCGGTGCGGCGCAGCTCGGCGCTGCTGCGCCTGGCGGTGCTGCTGCACCGCGCGCACGAATCCGACCCGATCCCGCAGCTCGACGCCCACGCCGACGGCAACACCCTCACCCTGACCGTATCGCGGCGCTGGCTGGACTCGCGCCCGCTGGTGCGCGCGGACCTGGAGGGCGAGCCGCAGGACATGGCGGGGCTGGGGATTTCGCTGAAACTGCTGGCGGCCTGATCGCGGCCCGCTGCGCCGGCGCGGCGCTCAGCCGTCGCCGCGCGCCGCCAGCAGTTCGACCATCTTCTCGCGCATCAGGTACTTCTGCGGCTTGCCGCTGATGGTCATCGGCAGCGCGTCGACGAACTCGATGTAGCGCGGGATCTTGTAGTGGGCGATGCGGCCCTGGCAGAACCCGCGCACCGCGTCGGCATCGAGCGCGGCGCCGTCGGCCAGGCGGATCCAGGCGCAGACTTCCTCGCCGAATTTCTCGTCCGGCACGCCGAACACCTGCACGTCGGCGATGGCCGGGTGGACGTAGAGGAATTCCTCGATCTCGCGCGGGTACACGTTCTCGCCGCCGCGGATCAGCATGTCCTTCAGCCGGCCGACGATGCGGCAATAGCCCTCGGCGTCGATCGTGGCCTGGTCGCCGGTGTGCATCCAGCCGTCGGCGTCGACGGCTTCGGCGCTGCGCCCGGGATCGCCCCAGTAGCCCTGCATCACCGAATAGCCGCGGGTCAGCAGTTCGCCGATGCCGCCGCGCGGCACGGTGTCGCCGTCCTCGTCGACGATGCGCACTTCCACGTGCGGGTGGACCCGGCCGACCGAATCCACGCGCCGCTCCAGCGGGTCGTCCGGCACCGTCTGGAAGCTGACCGGGCTGGTCTCGGTCATGCCGTAGGCGATGGTCACCTGCTGCATGTGCATGCGCCCGACCACCTGTTTCATCACCTCGACCGGGCAGTTGGCGCCGGCCATGATGCCGGTGCGCAGGCTGGACAGGTCGAACTCGCCGAACTGCGGGTGCTGCAGTTGCGCGATGAACATGGTCGGCACGCCGTGCAGGCCGGTGCAGCGCTCGGCGGCGACCGTGCGCAGGGTCGCCAGCGGGTCGAAGCCTTCGCCGGGAATCACCATGCACGCGCCGTGGGTGACGCAGGCCAGGTTGCCCAGGACCATGCCGAAGCAGTGGTAGAACGGCACCGGGATGCACAGCCGGTCGTGCTCGCTCAGGCGCATCGCCTCGCCGACGAAGAAGCCGTTGTTGACGATGTTGCGGTGGGTCAGGGTCGCGCCCTTGGGCGCGCCGGTGGTGCCGGAGGTGAACTGGATGTTGATCGCGTCGTCCGGCGACAGCTGCGCGCTCACCTCGGCCAGGCGCGCGTGCGCGGCCGGGTCGGCGCAGGCGGCGACCGCATCGAAGGCGTGCGCGCCGGCGGGCGGCGCGTCCGCGCCCATGACCAGCACGTGGCGCAGGTCCGGCAGGCGCCGCGCGCGCAGCAGGCCGGGCGCGTGGCGGCCCAGTTCCGGCGCCAGTTCACGCAGCATCGCCAGGTAGTGCGAGGTCTTGAACGCGGGCACGATCGCCAGCGCGCGGCAGCCGACCAGGTTGAGCGCGAATTCCAGTTCGTGGGTGCGGTAGGCCGGGTTGATGTTGACCAAGACCAGCCCGGCGCGGGCGCTGGCGAACTGCAGCAGCACCCATTCGGCGCGGTTGAGCGACCACACGCCGATGCGGTCGCCGGGCGCCAGGCCGAGTTGGAGCAGGCCGGCGCCGAGCCGGCTCACCGCGGCGTCGAACGCGCGCCAGTCCAGGCGCACGCCCTGCGGCGGCACCACCAGCGCCTCGCGTTCGGGCCACTGCGCGGCGATGCGCGCGAGCATCGCGCCGATGGTCTCGTCGAGCAGCGCCGGCGCCTGAGCGCCGACGACATGGCTGAGGGCGGGATCGGGGGCGATGCGGTTCGGGCTCATGCGCCGAGCATAGCCGCTGGCGTCGCCGCGCCGGCGCGGCGGCGTCCGCGCGCGAACGGCGAATCCGTGACCGCGACGGCGAACGCGCACGAGGTTGCGGCAGCTCGGGTTCGCGCAGGCGTGGGCCAGGACGCCGGCTCTGGCGAGGTCCGACGCGGCGCCTGGCCCCGGCGAAAACACCGATCCAGCGCGCGACTGCGCGATGCGATGGCGTGGCCGGCCGCCCTCCACGTCCGCATGCGTCCCGGCGCGTCGGTCTCGCCCGGACGCCGGGCCTCGTGGCGGCTTACTCAAAGCAAGCTCCACACCCCTCTATTGATGTATTAAACATCTATTGATATGTTCAGAACATCCAACTCATCGCCCCATTGGCACCGCCGCCGGCCCACTCCGCGAGGCCGGGGCCAGGCGCGCCGACGGCCATGCAACGACAAGAACGAGGGCAACGGTGGGCATACAACTGCCGCGGTGGGTGTGGGTCGGCGGCGGCGTGCTGGCCTGCGTGGCCGGCATGGTCAACGTCGCCGGCGTGCTCGGCTTCGAACACCAGGCGCTGACCCACCTCACCGGGACCGCCACGCTGCTCGGCGCCGCGGCCTCCGCGGGCCGGCCGCGGGCGGCGCTGCAACTGTTCGGCGTGATCGCCGCCTATGTCGCCGGCGCGATGCTGAGCGGGGCCATCGTCCAGGGCCGTTCCCTGCGCCTGGGCCGACGCTACGGCGTAGTGCTGTCGATCGAGTCGGCGCTGCTGTTCGCGGCCGTGCCGCTGCTGCGCCACCAGCCGATGCTCGGCGGCTGCGTGGCGGCGATGGCGATGGGGCTGCAGAACGCGATGGCCACGACCTTCAGCGGCTCGGTCCTGCGCACCACCCACCTGACCGGCATGTTCACCGACCTGGGCATCGGCCTGGGCCATGCGCTGCGCGGCCAGGACGTGCCGCGCCGGCGGATCCTGCTGAGCGCGCTGGTGATCTGCGGGTTCCTGGCCGGGGCGCTGCTGGGCGCGCTGCTGTACCGGCATTGGGGCAGCGCCATGCTGTACCTGCCGGCCGCGCTGACCGGCGCGGCCGGCGGTGGCTACGCGCTCTACCGCCAGTTGCGCCCGTTTTCCGACTGAGCGGCCGCGCGCAACGCAGCGGCACGGCTCACTCCGGCGCGCCGGGCGGCGACTTCAGGCGCACGCCGCGGCCGGTGCCGTAACTGGGCATGTTCTCGCCGATCAGCTCCACGCCCGCCGCGTCGAGCGCGTTGATGATCTTGGTCAGGGTGTCGACCACGCCGCGCACGTTGCCCTGGCTGGCTTCCATGCGCTGGATCGTCGGCAGCGACACGCCGGCCTTCTCGGCCAGGGTCTTCTGGTCCATGCCGACCAAGGCGCGGGCGGCGCGCAGCTGGCTGGCCGTGATCACGATCGCGGCTCCGTGGCCGGTGGGGAAACGACGCAGGCGGCGCGAGCGCAGGAACAGGAGGTCATCGGGGTGTGCGGCAGCGGCGGTAGGCGGGGCTGCGCATCATCGCCAATTGCGTAGCGTTCGGCACCCGCCCCTGTTGCGCTTGTTTTTACTACATCCATATTGATGTGTAAAACATCTGTTGCTAGGCTTTTTCGATCCACAACGGCCGCTCCCGTCGCTCGCGACGGGGCCGCCGTGTCGCCCGCGTCCGCGCACGCCGGCGCCGCTTCCCGTCCAGGAGTTCGAGATGATCGTGAAAGACAGCAATGGCATCCCGCTCGCCGACGGCGACTCGGTGTTGGTGATCAAGGACCTCAAGGTCAAGGGCACCTCGGTGACGCTCAAGCGCGGCACCTTGTGCAAGAACATCCGCCTGACCGACGACGAGGAACTGATCGAGTGCAACGTCGAGAAGGTCAAGGGCCTGGTCCTGCGCACCGAGTTCTTGAAGAAAGCCTGAGTGCTTGAGAAGCCGCCGCCGGCCGCAGACAATCCGCGCGCCGCGACCGCGGCCGCGAGGGAGCACCGATGACGCGCGACGACCCGGAACTGGCAGCGCTGCGCGCGCGCATTCCTTCGTTCGGCTGCCGGCCGGGCTGCCACGACTGCTGCGGGCCGGTGACGGCCTCGGCGCAGGAAATGGCGCGGCTGCCGTTCAAGCCCGAGGCCGAGCGCGACGCCGCGCTGGCCGCCTGGAGTTGCCCGCACCTGGGCCCGCAGGGTTGCCAGGCCTACGAGGAGCGGCCGCTGATCTGCCGGTTGTTCGGCACCACCCCGCGGCTGCGCTGCCCCAACGGCTGCGGGCCCGAGGCGATGATCGACGAAGCGGCCGAGAACGCGGTCCACGCCTATCTGCGGCGGACCCGGCAAGTGCTGGTCTGAATCCTCCGGTTCGCCGCGCCCGCGGCGGGCGCGCGAACGCGCCTCAGCCCGCCGGCTCGGCGGCCGCGGCGCTGCGCTTGGCCGCCTCGGCGCGCAGCTGGGTCGCCCGCACCAGCACCGGCGGCGGGCTGATCTCCTCGGGAATGCGGAAGATGCCGATCCGGCGCAGGAACTGCCCCGGCCCGCGCGCGGAGGTGAAGGCCACCACCGGGATCGACACGATCAAGCCCAGGATCACCGGCGACATCCACGCCGCCAGCGGCGGCGAGATCGCATAGGCCATCGCGCCGATCAACACGCCGAACAAGGTCAGCCCGCCGTAGCTGCGGATCAGGCCCGACAGCGGCAGGCTGCCGTCGTCGCGGCGCTGCGATTCCCAGCCCGAGTCCTTGCCCGACAGCACTTCGGCCACGCCGCGCGATTGCAGGTACATGGTCACCGGCGCCATCAGCGCGGCCAGCAGGGTCTCGAAGATCATGCTGAAGAAGGCGCGGATCGCGCCGCCGCAGCCGCGCCGGGTCTCGCGATCGGTCAGCAGCGCCAGGTAGGCCATGAACTTGGGCGCCAGCAGCACCGCCATGGTCGCGACGAACACCCACAGCACCCGGTCCGGGTCCTGGTCGCGCCAGTAGGCGCTGGGCGAGAAGCCCGGCAGGCGGATGCTCTGCCAGCTGAAGTAATCGACCTTGTCGAGCGGGATCACCAGGCCGATCAGCATCAGCATCGCCCACATCGGCGCGGTGAAGTAATGGCCGATGCCGATCATCAGGTGCATGCGGCTGATCCAATGCAGGCCGCGCGCCGGCAGCACCGCGGTGTGCTGCAGGTTGCCCTGGCACCAGCGGCGGTCGCGCACCAGCATGTCGGTCAACGACGGCGGGCCTTCCTCGTAGCTGCCGACCAGGCCCGGGACCATGTGCAGCGCCCAGCCGCCGCGGCGCATCAGCGCGGCCTCGACGAAGTCGTGGCTGAGCACGGTGCCGCCGAAGGGCTTGCGCCCGCGCAGCTCCGGCAGGCCGGCGTGCTCGGCGAAGGCGCGGGTGCGGATGATCGCGTTGTGGCCCCAGTAGTTGCTCTCCGCGCCGTGCCACCAGGCGATGCCGTAGGCGATCACCGGGCCGTACACGCGGCCGGCGAACTGCTGCATGCGCGCGAACAGGGTCTGGCCGTTGACGATCATCGGCAGGGTCTGGATCAGCGCTACGTCCGGATGGCGCTGCATCGCCCCGGACAGCTTCACGATCACCTCGCCGGTCATCAGGCTGTCGGCGTCGAGGATCAGCATCTGCGGATAGGCGGCGCCGAAGCGGCGCACCCATTCGGCGATGTTGCCGGCCTTGCGCTCGGCGTTGTTCTTGCGCCGGCGGTAGAAGATCCGCGCATGCCCGCCGGTGCGTTCGCGCAAGGCGTTGAACGCGCGGATCTCGGCCTGGCGGATCGGTTCCTTGGTGGTGTCGCTGAGGATGAAGAAGTCGAACTTGTCGAGCTGGCCGGTGGCCGCGACCGATTCGTAGATCGCCTGCAGGCCGGCCATCAGCCGCTCGGGGTCTTCGTTGTAGGTCGGCGCCAGCAGCGCGGTGCGCTCGTCCAGCGACGGCAGCTCGCCGCCCTGCTTCAGGCCCAGCCGCCAGCGCCGCCGCGACAGGATCAGCACGAAGCCGGCCAGCGAACTGGTGAAGGCCAGCGCGATCCACGCGAACAGGAACAGGAACAGCCCCAGCAAGGCGCCTTCCAGGATGTTGAGCCCGCCGACGTAGAGCACGCGCAGGATGTGGTACGCCGCGACCAGGGTCAGCAGCGCGGCGCCGCCGATCACGTACAGGCGGCGCAGGGCCATGCCGCGCGGCGCGGTCGGCAGCGGTTTGGGCGACAGCCCGCCGGTCTTGAGCGACTGCACCGGCATCGCCATCGGCGATTCGGGCGGCAGGGCTTCGTAGGGCACGGAGGCGGCGGGACGGTGCGGCGGTGCGGCAGTTGCGTTCATGCGGTCCAACGATAAAGCCAGGTTTCGGAAACGGGGCCGGACGCGTCCTCCATGACCGCGCGCAGTTCGACCGCGCGCGCGTCCCCGGGTTGAAGTTCGAACGACAGGCGCCAGGCGCCGCTGCCGTCGATGGCGCGCGCGCTGGCGTTGGCGATCTGGCCGGCCGAGGCCCAGACCACCGCGCGCATCGCGGTGTCGCGCGCGAGCGTGGGCAGGCGGCCGCCGTCGAAGTCGAGCACGATCAGGCGCGCGCCGCGGCCGCCGGCGCCGATGCGGGTGCGCGACACCGTAGCCAGTCCGGGCGTCCAGGCATGTTTCGCGCACCAGTGCAGGCGGTAGTCGAAGCGGTGCTCGCGCCCGGCCGCCAGCGGCGCGCGCGGACGCCAGAACGCGACGATGTTGTCGTGGTATTCGTCGCCGGTCGGGATCTCGATCAGGTGCACCGCGCCCTCGCCCCAGTCGCCGGTCGGCTCCACCCACAGGCTCGGGCGGCGCTCGTAATGGGCTTCGCTGTCGGCGTAGTCGGCGAACGCGCGCTTGCGCTGCATCAGCCCGAACGCGCGCGGGCGGCGGTCCTGGAACGCGCTTTCCTGCACGCGCTTGGGGTTGTGCAGCGGCCGCCAGATCTGCTCGCCGGCGCCGTTGAACAGGGCCAGGCCGTCGGAGTCGTGCACGGCCGGGCGGAAGTCGTCGACGCCGCGGCGGTCGGTGTCGTCGAAGTGGTACATGCTGGTCAGCGGCGCGATGCCGGCGCGCTCCAGGGTCGTGCGCGGATACAGGCGCAGCGTGGTGTCGAACACGGTGTCGGCGCCCGGGGTGATGACGAAACGCATCGCGCCGGCGGTGCTGGCGCTGTCGAGCAGCGCGTGCACGACGATGGATGGCGCGTCCTTCGCCGGCCGCTCGATCCAGAACGACACGAACGCCGGGAACTCTTCGCGGTCGCCGACGCCGGTGTCGAGCGCCAGCCCGCGCGCGGACAGGCCGTACAGCAGGTCGCGCGCGACGGCGCGGAAATAGCTGGCGCCGAGAAACGCGCAGACCTCGTCGAAATAATCCTTGCGGTTGATCGGCGCGTGCACGCGGAAACCGGCGAAACCCACATCGGCGCCCTGGGGCGGGCGCGGCGCCTGGCCGAAGTCGAACAGCTCGCTGCGGTATGCCACCGCGGTGGCGAGGCCGGCGTCGACCAGGTTCAGTTCGACCCGCTGCTTGAACAGGAACGCGCGGTGGAACAGCTGCAGCTCGAACGGCAGGCCGTCGTTCTTCCACACCGCCTGCGCCGGATCGAAGCGGATGTCGCGCCAGCGGTCGTAGTCGACCTGGGCCAGGCCGGCCGGCAGATCGGCCGAGGGCGCGCGATACGGCTTGGCCGCGAGCGCGCGCGCCAGCGCCGGCACGGTGTCGGCGTCGAAGGCCTGCGCCGGTCCTGCCGCCGCGGCCCAGGCCGGCCACGCGCCGCCCGCGGCCCAGGCCGCCAGCGGCAGGCCCAGTCCGGCCTTGATCAATTCGCGTCGGTGCAAGCAGCGCTCCCCTGGAAGTGGCGGCGGCGGATCAGATAAACGGGGCGATTGTAGGGACAGGCTTGTTAACGATCCGGAAGGCGCGCGTTCGCGCAAACGATTGACGGATCGGGACAAAACCGGTGCCTACGCGATGTTTCGTGACGCCGCCCGGATGAAAACGGTTCCGGAAAACGGTTACCCAGGTGCGGTCACGCACGCGTCATGCCCCGGCAACCGCAGGGACACGGCGCACGCCCAGGCTTGCGCAAACCGGAGCCTGCGCCATGCGCTACGCGATCGTCACCGAGACCTATCCGCCGGAGATCAACGGCGTCGCCCTGACCGTGCAAGGTCTGGAGCGGGGTCTGCGCGCCCGCGGCCATGAGGTCGAGGTGGTGCGCCCGCGCCAGGCCGCCGACGGCGGCGGCGGCGACGGCGCCGATCACGAACTGCTGGTGCGCGGCCTGCCGTTGCCGCGCTACCCCGGCCTGCGCTTCGGCCTGCCCTGCGCCGCGCGCCTGCGCCGGGCTTGGAGCGGCCGCCGACCCGATGCGATCTACGTCGCCACCGAAGGCCCGCTCGGCGGCTCGGCGCTGAAGGCCGCGCGCGCGCTCGGCATCCCCGCCGCGACCGGCTTCCACACCCGCTTCGACGAATACATGCGCGACTACGGCGCGCCGTTCCTGGTCGGCGCCGCGCTGGCGTGGATGCGCCGCTTCCACAACGGCGCCGACGCCACCCTGGTGCCGACCCGCGAACTGGCCGAGTTCCTGCGCGCGCGCGGCTTCGAGGACGTGGTGCGGCTGCCGCGCGCGGTCGATACCGCGCTGTTCGATCCCTCGCGGCGCATGCAGTCGCTGCGCGACGCCTGGGGCGCGCAGGCCGATACGCTGGTGGCGATCTACGTCGGCCGGATCGCGCCGGAGAAGAACCTCGACCTGGCCGTGCGCGCGTTCCGCGCGCTGCAGCAGCGCCGGCCGCAGGCGCGCTTCGTCTGGGTCGGCGACGGCCCGGCGCGCGAGAAGCTGCAGCGCGACAACCCCGATTTCGTGTTCTGCGGCATCCAGCGCGGCGAGACCCTGGCCGCACACTTCGCCAGCGGCGACTTGTTCCTGTTCCCCAGCCTCAGCGAAACCTTCGGCAACGTCACCCTGGAAGCGATGGCCAGCGGCGTGCCGACGGTGGCCTTCGACTACGGCGCCGCGCACGAGCACCTGCGCGACGGCGAGCACGGCGCGGCGGTGGCCAACGGCGACGACGCCGGCTTCATCGACGCGGCCGTGCGCATCGCCGGCGACGACGCCGCGCGCGCGCGCATGGCCCGCGCCGGCCGCGAAGCCATCGGCGGCCTGCGCCCGCAGCAGGTCGCCGCCGATTTCGACGCGGTGCTGCACGGCCTGGCCGAACGCAACACCCGCGGCACGCGCAAGCGGCTGCCGCACGATGCCCGATCCGACAACAAGCCCGAGCAGGAGGTCGTATGAACCGGTTGCCTTTGCGCAAACGTCTGATCGCCGGCGAATCCGGCTGGTGCCTGCGCGCCAATCGCCTCGGCCAGCGCAGCGGCTCGCGCGCGTACTTCGCCGCGATCAGCCGGCTCGGCGACGGCGTGTTCTGGTATGTGCTGATGGCGGTGCTGGTGCTCGCCGACGGCTACGACGGCCTGCGCGCGTCCGTGCACCTGGCCGCGACCGGCGTGATCGCGCTGGCGCTGTACAAGGCGCTCAAGCGCTGGACCCGGCGCCCGCGCCCGTTCGCCTCCGACCAGCGCATCCATGCCTGGGTCGCGCCGCTGGACGAGTTCAGCTTCCCGTCCGGGCACACCCTGCACGCGGTCGCCTTCAGCCTGGTGGCGATGGCGCACTACCCGGCGCTGGGCTGGATTCTGGTGCCGTTCACCGCCTCGGTGGCGGCGTCGCGGGTGGTGCTGGGCCTGCACTATCCCAGCGATGTGCTGGCGGCGACGGTGATCGGCTCGACCCTGGCGGGGATCTCGCTGTGGCTGGTGCCCGGGGTGACGTTGTTCGGTTGAGGCCGGGCGGGCGGCGGTTGCGCCGCCGTCGGGATGTCGCGGTTTGCGCCGTGCGCGCAGGCGGGCCTTGGCGGTTGCGTCGTGGATGAAACTTCGCGGTCGCGGCTTGCGCCGCTCCTGCAGGTAGGCCATGGCGGTTGCGTCGTGGCTGAAAATTCGCGGTCGCGGCTTGCGCCGCTCCTACAGGTAGGCCTTGGCGGTTGCGTCGTGGGTGAAACTCGCGGTGGCGGTTTGCGCCGCTCCTGCATGGGCTACCTGTAGGAGCGGCGCGAGCCGCGACCGCCATCGCGCGGGCTCGCCGCGCCGCTTAGGTTTGCGTGCCCCACTCGGCCCGCTGGGCGCGCGCGATCGCCGGTTTCCACTGCCCCGCCCAGTCGCGGTCGTTGGCGACCTGGGCGCGTTCGCGGCTGGCGTCGAGCGCGGCGAAGTCGAGGTCGGCGAAGGCCCAGCGCTGGGCGCCGCGGGTTGCCGCCAGCACGCCGTCGGCCGGCAGGCCCGCATCCATCGGCGCGTACACCGCGGCTTCGCCGGTGTTGGTGTCCAGCGCCGGGCTCCACAGCGCTTCGCCGGCGGTCACCGCCTGGGCGACGAAGGCGCGGTTCTCCAGCGCGCGCGCCAGGCAGCCCACGCGCACGCGGGTGGCGCCGGCTTGGGTGTCGGTGCAGCTCGGCGCGAGCAGCAGCCGCGCGCCGGCCTCGCATTGCGCGCGCACCGGCAGCGGGAATTCGATGTCGTAGCAGACCGCGATGGCGGCGCGCTGGCCGGCCACGTCGAAGGTCTTGAGTGCATCGCCCGGCTCGATCACCCCGGCCTGTTTCTCGAACCCGGTCAGTTGCAGCTTGTCCTGCCACAGCCGCCCGCCGTCGGGCGCGAAGGCGTAGCTGCGGTTGCGGTACCGCCCGCGGCCGTCGCAGTCGTACAGGAAGCTGCCGGCGACGACGTGCAGGCGCAGCTCGCGCGCGAGCAGGCCGAACAGCGCCAGCCAGGCGCCGTGGTACTGCTGGATCGCCACCAGCGAGGCGTGCAGGTCGCCCTGGGTGGCCGCGCCGAAGGTCGCGCCCAGTTCCAGCGCCAGGTATTCGGGCAGCACCGCCAGCTGCGCGCCGCCGGCGCGGGCCTGGTTCAGCCACTGCGCCTGTTTGTCGGCGAATTCGGCGAAGTCGCGCGGCGCGCCGATGGCGTACTTGGCCACCGCGATCCGGATCGTCGAGTCGCTCATCGCGCGCGCTCCAGCGGCCGCAGCCAGAAACTCAGGGAATGCTCGCGTTCGCCGCGGCCGACTTCGTTCCACGGCAGTTTCGCCACCAGCTCGGGCCGATGGGTGTAGCCGCGTTTCTTCCAGAAGGCCTCGTTGCCGCGATGGAACGGCGGCCGGCGCGGGTCGCCGGGCTCGCGCTCGACCGCGCATAAGCTGGTCCAGCGGAAATCGCCGAGCGAGCGCGCATGCGCCTCGCGCGCGTCGAAGAATCGATGGCCGACGCCGAGGCCGCGGTATTCGGGCAACAGCACCGATTCGCCGCAATAGAACACGTGTCCGGGCTGGACCAGGTGGCCGTCGAAGGCGGCGCGGATCTCGGCCATCTCGTCGTTCAGCGGCAGGCCGGTGGAGGCGCCGACGATGCGGTCGCCGTCGAAGGCCAGCACCGCCACGCCGCGCCAGGAATCGCGGTAGACCTGCAGGTACTTGGCCTCGTAGGCGGCGTCGCCGTCGTAGAGGTAGGGCCACTCGCGGAACACCGCGATGCGCAGCGCGGCGATCGCGTTCAGGTACGGCGCGATCTCGGCGCCGGTGTAGCTGCGGATCGTGGGCATGGCCTTCTTCATCCGGGCATCTTAGTGAAAGCGCGGGCCGGGCGCGGCCAGGGCCGCGGGGTCCGCAAAAAAACGGCGGCGGGCCCGCGGGCCCCACCGCCGTCGTCGCCGTCCCTGGCGCTGCCGTCCTTGGTGCCGCCTTCCGTGGCGCCGCCGTCCTTGGCATCGCCCTCCCTGCCATCGCCGTCCCTGGCGTCGCCATCCTCGGCACTACCCTGCTTGGCGTCGCCTTTCCCAGGCGTCGTCTTCCTTGATCCTGCCTTCCTTGACCCAGCCTTCCTCGACGTTGCTTTGCCTGCATCGCCTTGCATGGCGCGCAGCGGCCGTCAGCGTCGCCGCGTCACGGCGCCGCGTCGCGCTGCGGCAGCGGCGGCGGCGCGGCGGCCTCGCGGCGCTTGGGCGCGCTGGCGCCGAGCTGGTACCAGTCAACCTTGCGGGTGATCACCATGATCGCGGCCAGGATCGCGAACAGCAGGCCGGCGCCGAGCACCAGTGCGTTGTCCTCGGAGATCAGCAGGCCGTACAGCGCGCCGTACAGGGTCACCAGCATCGCGCCGAAGCCCAGCGCGCGCGGCAGGCTGCGCAGCACCGCGCTCAGGTAGAACACCAGCAGGCCGATGCAGGCGACGCTGGCGATCAGGTACGACAGGCCGAACTCGATGTGCTCGCTCAGGCTCACCAGCAGCAGGAAGAAGATCGCCAGCGCCAGGCCGACCAGGCCGTACTGGATCGGGTGGATGCGCAGTTGCTTGATCAGCTCGAACATGAAGAAGCCGACGAAGGTCAGCAGCACGAACAACAGGCCGTACTTGGTCGCGCGGTCGGCCTGCGAGTAGACGTTGACCGGGTCCTTGAGGGTGACCTGGATCGCGTTGATCTCGCTGCCGATCTCCGCCGCCGCCTCGGGGCCTTCGTCGCCGCGGCCGGACAGGCCGACCGTCGGCAGCGCCGCGCCGGCCAGGTACTGGCGCTGGGCGTTGGTCGCCACCGACGAGACCCGCCAGTCGGCGCGGAAACCGTCGTTGCCGATGCTGTCCGAGCTCGGCGGGAAGCTGCCGCCGTAGTTCGGGTGCGGCCACTTGGAATGCAGCGAGAAGCGGTTGTCCTTGCCCAGCGGCACCAGCGCCAGCGATTCGGTGCCGCCCAGGGTGAACTCCAGTTCGGTCTGCACCTTCAGCTGGGTCGCCGCCGCCGGCGCGCCGAGCCGGGCGTGGATGCCGCCGCCGTCGCGCGCGCCGAGCCCGTCCTCGACCGCCGCGTCCAGCCCGTCCAGGCGCAGCTTGGGATCGCGCAGGCCGCGCACGTCGGCGAAGGCGTAGCTGATCCAGGGCTTGCCGATGGTGCGGGCGATGCCGTTGACGGTCATGCCCGGCTCGGCCACCGGATTGGCCGGGATGTTGGCGACGAAACCGGCCTTGGCCTTGCCCTGCCATTCGTACACCAGCACCTTGTACAGGCCGAGCCGGCGCTCGCGCGGGACCAGTTCGCCCTCGACTTCCAGCTTGCCCGGGAAGTAGGTCCAGCGGCCCTGCTCGCGATGGGCGACGCGCTTGACCACGCCCTTCTCGTCCTTCTCCTCGCTGATCCAGGTGTCCTCGTAGGGCACGATCAGCGCCGGGCCGGAGAACGCCTGCGCGCCGGCGTAGCTGCGCGCCACCGTCGCCACGGCCTGGGCCCGATAGCCCTGCCGCTCGTCGATGACGCCGCCGATCATCAGCAGCGGCACCAGGATCGCCAGGGTCAGCCCCAGCACCATCAGCATCTTCAACCACACCCGCATGTCGTACTCCTTGTCCGCGACGTTGGCGGCAAGGTTGATGCGCTTGTGCGGGGCAGCGATGGCGGGCCGGTGTGGCGCCGGTGAAGCTTGGGTGAAGCGCGGTGGCCGGCGCTAGCCGCCGGCGCAGGCCGCGTCCGCGCACACCGCGGCTTCGCCGTAGCGCGCTTGCAGCGGCTTGCCGAGGATGAAGTCGGCCATCAGGCGGAAATAGCCGTCGGGCTGGCGGGTGGAGACACGTTCGCCGTCGGCCGAGGTCTCGAATTCGTACAGGCCGTGCTCGGCGCGCGCGAACAGCGCGCGCGCGATCGGCTTGCCGGCGCGCTGCAAAGCCGCCAGCCGGCGCAGGGTCTCCTGCGGCGGCGCGTCGCGGTCCTGCCCGCCCAGCGCCCACAGCTGCGGCGTGTCGAGCTGTTCCAGCACCGGCATCGGGTCGTAGTGCGCGGGCACGCCGCGGACCAGGCCCGGCGCGTCGCGGCGGATGGTGTCGGCGTCGTTGCCGAGCAGGTACCAGGTGAAATTGCCGCGCACCGACGCGTACCACCGCGCCTGGGCGTACTTCGCCTTGACCGCGGCGAGCGCGTCGTAGCCCTCGGCGAAGCCGCTGTCGATCAGCGTCGCGGTGGCGTCGGCGATCGCCATCGCGCCGGCCATGGCCGCGGCGTCGCCGCCGAATCCGGCGCGGCGCAGGTCGAAGGCGATCGCTTCGCGGTCTTCCTCCAGCGGCGAGACCGCGAGCCCGAAACTGACCACGACGAAATCGACCGGCGCGATCCGCGCCGCCAGCGGCGCGACCCAGCCGCCCTGGCTGCCGCCCTGGTAGCCGACCCGGCCGATGCGCGCGCCGCCGAGGCGGCGCGCCTCGCCCAGGGCGTGGATGGCGTCGGCCGCCAGGGTCAGGTAGTCCTGGGTGTAGCGGCCGCCGGAGGCGCCGGTGCCGCGCTTGTCGTAGACGAAGGTGGCGATGCCGGCGTTGGCGAACTCGCGCTGCAGCGAGTAGCGCTGCAAGGCCGAGTCGTGTTCGGCGCCGTGCACCAGCACCACCAGCGGCACCCGGCCCTCGCCCGGCGGCAGGATCAGGCGGCCGGCGAGTTCCACGCCGCTGCCGCGAAAGCGCGTGTCGCGCTGGATCAGGCGCACGCGCTGTCCCGGCGTGTGGTCGAAGCGCAGGCGGTCGCGCGCGCAATCGAAGCGGACGCGATGGCCGTCGGCGCGCTCGGTCCAGCCCAGGGTGCTGGTCCAGGCGCCGTCCGCGCCGCGCGCGAGCGCGCCGGTGCGGCCGTCGTCGCTGCGCCAGCGCAGTCGGCCTTCGGCGCCGGGGCCGATGTCGAGCGGCCGGCCGTCGGCGAGGCGGTAGCTGCCGATGGCGCAGGCGGCGGCCGCCTTGGATTCGGCCGCGCTCGGATCGGCGGCGCCCGACCGGGCCGCGGCGGCGGCCTGGGTCGCGCACAGCAGCGCGGCGAGGGCCGTCGCGATCCATTGCGCCCGCATCGAGTGCCCTGCTCGTTTCAAATCCGTCGCCTCCGCTTGCCGTGAGCCTGCAGGCTCTCACCGCGGGGATAGCGATGCCATCGGCGCGCGACGGAACCCGGGCTGGGACGACGAAGCCATGCTGGGTCGGGGTGAAGCCGCCGCGTTCGCCGCCGCGAGACATCTCCCTGCGTCATTCCGGCGAAAGCCGGAACCCATCTTTATCCTGCCCCGCCTGGCAGTTCGTTCCATGCCGCAGGCGCGCGAAAGCGAAACGGATTCCGGCGTTCGCCGAAACGACGGTGCGCGGGGACGACAGCGGATGCGGATGCCTGCGCACGCAAACGCGCCGCGCAAGAGTCGCGCCGTTAGCCCGGCACGCTCAAACTCGCCTGCGCCCCGCCGCCCTCGCGGTTGGCCAGCGCCACCTCGCCGGCGTGCAGCGAGGCGACCTCGGCCACGAAGCACAAGCCCAGGCCGCTGCTGCGGCTGCCGCCGGCCGGGCGCGGCAACGAATAGAAGCGCTCGAACACGCGGCCGAGCGCGTAGTCGGGCACGCCCGGCCCGCGGTCGCCGACTTCGATGCGCTGGCGGTCGCCGTCGCGGCGCAGGCGCAACGCGATCTCGCCGCCCGCGGGCGAGAAGTCGGCGGCGTTGTCGATCAGGTTGACCAGCGCCTGGCGCAGCAGGAAGGCGTCGCCCTGCACCGGCGCAAGGTTCGGTTCCAGGTCCAGCAGCAGTTTCGCGCCGCTGTCGCGCAGGCGCTGCGCGCAGTGCCCGGCCGCTTCCTGGGCGATCGCCGCCAGCGCCACCGGCTCGGGCCGCTCCAGGCTCTGGCGGTGTTCGACCGCGGCCAGCGCCAACAGCTTGTCGATCATCTGCGCCAGGCGTTCGGCCTGGGCGCGGATGCTGCCGGCGAAGCGGGCGCGGTCGGCATCGGCCATGCCGCCTTCGCCGGGCGGCGATTCCAGCAGCTCGGCGCTGCCGCGGATCGCCGCCAGCGGGCTCTTCATCTCGTGGGTCAGCGTATGCACGTACTGCTCGACGTACTGCTTGCCCTCCAGGCGCGAGCGCATCGTCTCCAGCGCCCGGCCCAGTTCGCCGAATTCGCCGGCCGCGTCGGGCGCGGTCGCGCGCGCGCCGGCGGTGACCGCGTTGGCGTAGCGGCGCAGCAGCCCGATCTGGCGCGACAGCCACCACGACACGCCGACCCCGACCAGCAACGCCGCACCCATCAGCACGAAGCCCCAGCGCGCGACCACGCCCTGGCTGCGGGCGATGAACGGCGCGATCGCGCTGTTGGGCTTGGCCACGCTGAGCGCGCCGACGATGCGGCCGTCGTCGTCGCGGATCGGCGCGGCCACGTGCATCACCGTGTCGTCGGGATTGCCGGCCGCATCCGGGCTGGAGCGCGCGCCGTAACGGCCGCGCAGGGTGAGATAGACGTCGTTCCAGCGCGAATAATCCTGGCCCACGTCGCGCCCGGAACTGTCGAACACGACGATGCCGCGCGCGTCGGTGACATAGACGCGGTAGCTGGACGAACGCTTGCGGAAGCCCCAGATCGCCGCGCCGACGTCGCGCGCGGACAGCGCGCGCACGCGCTTGGCGAAATCGCCCTGGTCGATGCGCCCGGCCAGGAAATCGTCGGCGGCCAGTTCGGCCAGCACGTTGGCCGTATCGACCAGGGTGTCTTCCATCGCCTGGCGCACGCCGGGCTTGACCTCGGCCACGAACACCCGCGCCAGCAAGGTCGCGGCCAGCGCCACGATCAGGAAATACCCCAGGAAGATCCGCAGCCCGATGCGCATGCGCGGCTCAGCCGTTGTCCAGCGAATAGCCCAGGCCGCGATGGGTGCGGATCGGGTCGGCCTCGGCGTCGACCTCGCGCAGCTTGGCGCGCAGGGTCTTGATGTGGGTGTCGACGGTGCGGTCGCCGCTGTCGAGCGCGTCGCCCCAGACCCGGTCCATCAGCTGCGCGCGCGACAGCACCGCGCCGGGGCGCTGCAGCAGCGCGGCCAGCAGGCCGTATTCGTAGCGGGTCAGGTCCAGCGCCTGGCCGCGGTAGCGGATGCGCTTGCCCTCGGGATCGTGGGCGAAACCGGGCTCGGGGTCGGCCGCGGCCGCAACGCCGGCGCCGCCGTTGCCCACGCCGGCGCGGCGCAGCACCACGCGCACGCGGGTGGCCAGTTCGCGCGGCGAGAACGGCTTGGTGACGTAGTCGTCGGCGCCGATCTCCAGGCCGAGGATGCGGTCGGCCTCGGCGTTCTGCGCGGTCAGGAAGATCACCGGCAGGTCGCGCCCGCGGCGCAACTCGCGGCACAGGGCGAAGCCGCCGATATCGGGCAGGCCGATGTCGAGCACGGCCAGGTCGAACGGCGCGCGCGCGACCTCGCGCAGCGCCTCGCCGCCGGTGAGGCAATGCACCGCCTCGAACCCCTCCGCGCGCAGCGCGTAGAGCACGGTGTCGGCGATGGCGGATTCGTCTTCTACCAGGAGGATGCGCATGGGTTGGAGCAAGGCGATGAAGGCACTCAGGGGGAAAAAGGGCGATGGCGGGGGCGCCGGGCAATGATGCCCGAGCGCGCTCGCGCCGACCGCGGGCGGTCCAGGCGGCATAATGCCCCAATCCGGATCGGCCCCGCCGCCCCGTCTTTCCCTTCATTCCCGGCTCCAGCATGAATTACCGCCACGCCTTCCACGCCGGCAACCACGCCGACGTGCTCAAGCACATCGCCCTGCTCGCCCTGTGCGACGCGCTGACCGCCAAGCCGGCGCCGCTGTTCGCCCTGGACACCCACGCCGGGCGCGGGCTGTACGCGCTGGACGGCAACTCGGCGCAGCGCACCGGCGAGGCCGAGGGCGGCATCGGCCGGCTGCTCGCCGAGGCGCCCAAGCAGCCGCTGATCGGCCGCTACCTGGCCGCGGTGCGCGCCTGCCGCCAGGCCCACGGCGCGGCCGCCTATCCGGGCTCGCCGTGGCTGTTGGCGCACGCGCTGCGCGCCGACGACCGCATCGCCGCCTGCGAACTGCAGCCGGAAGAGGCGGCCCAGCTCAAGCACGCCTTCGCCGGCGACGAACGCATGGCCGCGCACCAGCGCGACGGCTACGCGGCGATGAAGGCGCTGCTGCCGCCGCGCATCGGCGAAACCCGCTACAACCGCGGCCTGGTCCTGATCGACCCGCCGTTCGAGGCGCAACTGGCCGAGTTCGACACCGCCCTGGCCGCGCTGCGCGACGCCCTGGGCCGCTGGCCGCAGGGCGTGTACGCGCTGTGGTACCCGATCAAGCGCCGGCGCGCGCTGCAGCCGTTCTACCGCCGCGCCGCGACCTTGCCGGCGAAGTCGGTCATGACCGCCGAACTGCTGGTGCGCGCCGACGACTCGCCGCTGCGCATGAACGGCAGCGGCCTGCTGGTGCTCAACGCGCCGTGGCATTTCGACCAGCAACTGCAGGCGGTACTGCCGGCGCTGGCGCGCACGCTGGGCGAAAGCGCGGATGCCGGCGGCGCGGTGCAGTGGCTCAAGCAGCCCGAATGAGCGCGACCGGGCCGCGGCGAACGCCCGCCGCGACCTGCGCGCGCTGAGCCGCGCGTCTCGCAGCCGACACCCGTGCCGGCGATGCCGGCGCCGCGCCTACCGGCAGGGCCGCGCTCGCTCGTGGCCCGGCCGCCGCAACCGCGGCTTCGCGCAACCGATCGTCCCCGGCGGCACGCGCGCACCGCCCCGCATCGTCACGCTGCAGCGCAACGAAAATCCCGTCTCCGCCGCGCCGCCGCCCACCCGCGGTTGCACTTGCGCGCGCCCGCGCGGGCGGACTTACGCGCCCCAATGCCGGGTCTAGCCGCGGCGTAGCCACTTTGCGGTAGCGCGCGCCGCGCCCGCCAGCGCACGCCGGCCCGAACGGCGGTTGCCCCGCCCGCATGCGTTGCCGTAAGACCGAAGACGCCCAATGACGGGCCCAGACCAAGGATTCGGCCATGCTCAGGAAGAACCTCACCCTGCTCGCTTTCGCCTTCGCGTTCGCTTTCGGCGCCGGCGCGGCGGCGTTTCCGGTCGCTGCCGCCGGCTGCAATCCTCACGGCGTGCTCGCCTGCGAAGCGGCCTTGCGCAACTGCGTGCGCACCGGCGGCGATCCAGCCGGCTGCTGCTCGGGCTACGAGCGCTGCATGACCGACAACCAGTGCGAACCGGTGTCGTGCGAGGTGTAGCCGCCGCCGGCCGCGCTCAATAGCAGTCCCAGTGGTACGACACGCGGCTGAAATCCGCGCGCGCCAGGTCGGCGGGATCGATGAAGAAATTGGCGATGCCCGAGTCGCCCCACATCATCTCGTCGTCGCTGTCGAGCTGGAACAGCAGCACGCGGCGGTCGCCGGGCGCGCGCGGATCGCTCTGGGTGAAGTGCGGGTGGCCGCCGAGCTTGTGGCCGCCGCGGTCGAGGTAGTCGGCGATCCGCTCGTTGAGGTCCTCGTCGCTGAGGTCCGCGCCGCTGCCGGCCGCCCCGGGATGGTCGCGCAGGTACTGCGCGGCCAGTTCGGACGGATCGCCGCCGAGCGCCTCGCCGATGCCGACGTCGCTGGCGCCGATGCTTTCGTAATCGCTGGAGAACCTCATCCGCCGCGGCTTGGACGGGTCGAACGGCAGCCGGTCGGGCTGCGCGCCCGCCGGCGTCGCCACGTCGGGCGAGGCGGCGTCGGCCCAGTACACCACGCGGAATCCCGTCTGCCGGGCCAGCGCGCGCATGCGGTCGCCGCGGTCGGCGGCATCGAGCGCGGCGCCGTAGTAGTCGTCGCCGGCGATGAAGAACTGCAGCAGGCCGCGCTCGGGATAGCCCGGCATCTTCGGCGCCGCGGCCAAGTCGATCTGCGCCAGCAGGCTCAACGCCCGGCCCTGCGGATCGCGCGGATAGTCGCGGCCGGCGGCCCAGTAGGCACGCCCGCCGACCTTGCTCGCGCGCGGTTCGTCGCCCGCCATCGGCTCCAGCTCGATCCGCACCACCGCACGCTGGCTGCGCTCCAGCGCCAGCGCCGCAGGCGCCAGCGCGGCCTTGGCCAGGCGGTGCTCGTCGCGCGAAGCGCACTTCGGCGCGGTTGGCTCGGTGCTTTCCGCCGCGCCCCCGGACTGCGCTGCTGGCGAGCCGGGCGGGGAGCGAAGGTTCGGGTGCTCCTGCTTCATCCTGCGGTCGAGCAGATACACCGCGCCGCCGGCCACGCCGAGCAGCGCCGCCACGATCGCCGCCGACAGCAGCACCGCCTTGCCGGTATTCATCGCATTCCTCGGTTCGGTCCGGCCCGCGATCGCGGGTCCGGCCGGATTATCGCCGCCCGCGGCGCAGAAACGAAAAGCCCGGCGCAAGGCCGGGCTTTTCGCATGCCGCCGCGGCCTCAGGCCGCCGGCTTGTGGTCTGGCTCGAAGAAGCTCCAGCGCACTTCCGGGAACGCCTGCTTCATCGCCCGCTCGACCGCGTTGATCTGCTCGGTCAGCCCGGACACGCTGTGCTCCTCGCGCATCTGCGCCTGCACCGAAACCATCACCTCGTTGCCCAGCTGCAGGGTGATCAGGCTGATGACCCGGGCGATCTCCGGGCGCGCGTCGAGGAACTCGCGGATCTGCTGCTGGCGCAGCGGGTCCACGCTTTGGCCGATCAGCATCGCCTTGACCTCGATGGCGACGAACACCGCCACGATGATCAGCAGCGCGCCGATGCACACCGTGCCGACGGCGTCCCAGATCGGGTTGCCGGTGACCACGGTCAGCATCACCGCGATCAGCGCCAGCACCAGGCCCAGCAGCGCGGCCAGGTCTTCGCCGAAGATCACCACCAGTTCGGCCTGGCGGCTCTCGCGGAACCACTGCCACAGCGAACGCTGGCCGCGCGCCTTGGACACTTCCTGCAGGCAGGCGCGCATCGAAATGCCTTCGGCGACGATGCCGAACACCAGCACGCCGGCCGCCCACCACCACTGCTTCAGCGGCTCGGGGTGCTGCAGTTTGTGGATGCCTTCGTACAGCGAGAACATGCCGCCGACGGTGAACAGCATCACCGCGACCAGGAACGACCAGAAGTAGATCGCCTTGCCGTAGCCCAGCGGATAGTCCGGCGATGGCGGGCGCTTGGCCTGCTTGAGGCCGAGGATCAGCAGGCCCTGGTTGCCGCAGTCGGCGAGCGAGTGGACGGTCTCGGCCAGCATCGCGCTGGAGCCGGTGAAGAACGCGGCCACGCCCTTGGCGACCGCGATCGCGAAATTGGCGCCGAGCGCGAACAAGATCGCGCGGGTCGAATCACCACCACCTGCCATGACTGAACTGCTCCTTGGGTCCGAGGCGGCGGAGTCTAGCATTGCCGATGCTGGCGGTTGAGTGGCCGAGGCATGGCCTGCGCGGGCGCGTGCGCAGCAGGCGCAAGCGATGCGCGCGGGCGGCGTGTGCGGCGGCGCGCGCGTTCGCGGGATCGGGGCTGGGGTCGGTCGATCGATGCGGCCGCTGCGTCCTACCGATGCGGCGAAGGCTCGGGCGGCCTGCAGGTCGTGCCGCGACGACCCCCTGGATTCCCGCCTTCGCCGGAATGAGGTTGTGCAGGCGTTCGGCGTCAAGCCAACGCCGTCGTTCCCGCACGGCTACAGCTAAAGCAATCCACAGCCGTCGGCACCCTGCCCCGGCGCGCGCTGCATCAAACCGTGGGAGGGCCGTCAGGCCCGATGCTCTTCTCTCAGGCCCCGGGAATCAGGCCCGGGCCGCCCCACCGAACGCATCGCCCCATCCCCCGACTCACCCCGCCACCACTGCCACGGTGCCGGCCGCCCTTCCGCCGCCACTTCGCCCGGCACCGGCACCACGCCCGTCGGGCGGGCATTGCCAGCCCGCTTTCACGCGGCCATCATGCAGGAACCGATCGCCGCCGTTCAGCGACCGCCGTACCCGCAAACCGCTGTAACGGCCCGGCAGGGCCCACCCTTCACCTTGCCGGACGCGCATTCAGGCTGTTCAGCGTCGCTGGGGTCCCGGCATGAGGCCGCGATCCGGATGAAGGGCCAAGTTCGTCACAATGTGCCACTATCCGCCCATGGCCACGCGTGAACGTCTACCGCCCTGGCATGAACGCCAGCGTCTTCCCAACGGGCGCGAGGTCCTGATCCGCCCGGTCAGGCCCGAGGATGCCGAGCCTCTGCGCGCCGGATTCACCCTGCTCCAGCCCGACGAAGTGCGGCAGCGCTTCCTGTACGCGCTCAAGGAGCTGACCCCCGAGATGGCCGAGCGCTTCACCCGGGTCGATCCGCGCACCGAGTTCGCCCTGGTCGCGGCCGAGCCGATGCCGCCGGGCGAGGCCCTGGTCGGCGCGGTGGCGCGGGTCGCCATCGACGAGCGCACCCAGGACGCCGAGTTCGCGATCCTGGTCAGCCGCTACATCGCCAACATGGGCCTGGGCCGCTACCTGATGACCCGGCTGGTGAAGTGGGCGCGCGGCAAGAAGGTCCACCGGCTCTACGGCGACGTGTTCGAGCACAACACGCCGATGCTGTCGCTGGCCCAGTCGCTGGGCTTCGAGCGCGAGTTCCACCAGGATTCGCCGGGCCTGATCCGGGTCTCGCTGGACCTGCGCAACAAGCCCGCCCCGGCCGAAGGCGGCGCCGGCGCCTGATGCGCGCCGTCGTGTGGAGCGCGCGGTCGCGGATCGCGCCGCTCTTGGGATCGTGTCGTCCCGACCGTCCCGTCTCGAGGGCCGCGTCGCCGTGGCCTGAACCCGCAACCGCCGCGCCCCGGCGCACACCCCAACGCCCCGATCCGCGCCGTCCGCCGCCGCGCGCGGCGACGGCGGACGGACGCGGGTTCATTGCGCTATCGGCGCCGGCGCATCAGAACGGCATCGGCACGTTGCCGACGTCGTCGCACATGACCGTGGTGTTGTCCGAGAACGGGCCGTACTGGCCGATCAGCTGGCCGTTGGCCCCGGGGCAATCGCCGTACATGCTGACCCCGACCAACTGGGTGCGCGCGGCGTCGTTGTAGTAGCTGGTGACCGAAACCGGGCTCGGCGGGTTGGGACCGACGGCCCAGGCCGAGGCGGACACGGCCGCGGCGGCGAGCAGCACGGCGATGCGGGAACGATTCGACATGCGGGATTTCCTCCTTGAACGATGGGTGGGCAGGCCGGTATAGCGCGCCGGCGTCCGCGCTTCCGCGACCGTGCGCGCAAAGCGCGCGCACGCCGGCGCGGCCGCGCGGACCGGGGCTGGCGACGCAACCGGACCGCCGTCTTGGCGGACCGACTGCGAATGCGCGGGCCGCGACCGGGCCGCGGCCCGCGCAGGCGGCTCAGTTCTGGCCGCAGGACACGTACTTGTAGGTGAAGCGCGAGGTGGTCACGCCGGAGTTGTGCGGCTGCGGGCCCGGGCAGCCGCCCTGGTAACGCATGCCGACCACGATGTCCTGGCCGCTCTCGTCCTTGGCGTAGTAGGTGTAGATCAACCAGCCGCCGCCGTTGGGCGGGGGCACCGGCAGCGCCAGGCTGCTCAACGAAAACACACAGCCGGCCAGGATCAGCGCGGCGAGGGCGGCGCGCCGCAGCGCGCGAGGGCGGTTCTTCCTTTGCATGTCTTGCCTCCTTGAGGTCCGTCGGGATGGTGCGTCTGTCCGTGGAGTCGCCTGCGCGGCCGCGCGAACGGCCGCTCGCGCAGGCTAGCACTGGCGCTTGCGCGCGCTGCGACCGTACATCCGCTGCCGCCGACGCGGCCGCCGCGCGGGCTCACAAAAGTCACCGGCCGTGCATGACCGGCCGCAGCAGCCAGCCGCGCCGGCGCGCGCTACGCTTGTTTCGGCGTCGTTCGCCCCCAGTTCCAACCCCGTTTCCGCCCCCACGCCGGCGCCGGCCGCGGCCGGGGTGACGGCCCCTTCCGCTGCGGCTAACCTAGCCGCCCCCAGCGAACTCCTCCGCACGTGCCCGCTCTTCTGCCCAAGACCGGCCAGCAGCGCGCCTGGTGGCGCGCGCCGGCCTCGCCCTCCGCGCTGGCCTGGGCGATCGCCCGCGCCGCCGCCGAACACGACGCCCCGCTGCTGGCGATCGCCCGCGACAACCACGGCGCGCACCAGCTCGAAGCCGACCTGCGCACCCTGCTCGGCGCCGCCGGCGGCCACGACGGCGCGCTGCCGGTGCTGCCGTTCCCGGATTGGGAAACGCTGCCCTACGACGTCTTCAGCCCGCATCCGGACATCGTGTCCCAGCGCCTGTCCGCGCTGCACCGCCTGCCTTCGCTCAAGCGCGGCATCGTGGTGGTGCCGGTGCAGACGCTGCTGCAACGGCTGGCGCCGCTGCGCCACGTGGTCGGCGGCAGCTTCGACGTGCGCGTCGGCCAGCGCCTGGACCTGGACGGGGAAAAGCGCCGGCTCGAATCGGCCGGCTACCGGCACGTGCCGCAGGTGCTCGATCCCGGCGATTTCGCCGTGCGCGGCGGCCTGCTCGACGTCTACCCGATGGGCGCGGATTCGCCGTTCCGGGTCGAGCTGCTCGACGACGAGATCGAGACCATCCGCGCGTTCGATCCCGAATCGCAGCGCTCGCTCGACAAGATCCAGCGCGTGCACCTGCTGCCGGGCCGCGAAGTGCCGCTGGACGAGGCCTCGCTCAAGCGCGCGCTGGACGCGCTGCGCGAACGCTTCGACCTCGACACCCGCCGCAGCGCGCTGTACCAGGACCTCAAGGCCGGTCTGGCGCCGTCGGGCATCGAGTACTACCTGCCGCTGTTCTTCGAACAGACCGCGACCTTGTTCGACTATCTTTCCGCCGACGCGCTGCCGGTGATCGCCGACGGCGCGCTGGAAGCCGCCGACGCGTTCTGGACCCAGACCGGCCAGCGCTACGAACAGCGGCGCCACGACATCGAACGCCCGCTGTTGCCGCCGGACCAGCTCTACCTCAGCCCGGTCGGCCTGCGCGAGCGGCTCAACCAGGGCGCGCGCATCGAACTGTGCGGCGAGCAGCACCCGCAGCGTTCGCGCGCGCTCGCGCTCGGCGACCAGCCGGCGCCGAGCCTGCCGGTGGCCGCGCGCGACGCCGCGCCGGCCGAAGCGCTCAAGTCGTTCCTGGGCCACTACCCCGGCCGCGTGCTGGTCGCCGCCGACAGCGCCGGCCGCCGCGAGGCGCTGCTGGAAGTGCTGCAATCGGCCGGCCTGCGCCCGCAAGTGGTCGCCGACTGGAGCGCGTTCGAGTCCGGCGATGCGCGCTTCGCCATCGCGGTGGCGCCGCTGGACGACGGCTTCGCCACCGACGATCCGGCGCTGGCGGTGCTGACCGAACGCCAGCTGTTCCCCGAGCGCGCCTCGCAGCCGCGCCGGCGCAAGCGCGCCGGGCGCGAGCCCGAGGCGATCATCCGCGACCTGGGTGAGCTGTCCGAGGGCGCGCCGATCGTGCACGAGGACCACGGCGTCGGCCGTTACCGCGGCCTGATCGTGCTCGAAGCCGGCGGCCAGCCCGGCGAATACCTGGAAATCGAATACGCCAAGGGCGACCGGCTGTACGTGCCGGTCGCGCAGTTGCACCTGATCAGCCGCTATTCCGGCGCGTCGGTGGAAACCGCGCCGCTGCATTCGCTGGGCGGCGAGCAATGGACCAAGGCCAAGCGCAAGGCCGCGGAGAAAGTCCGCGACGTCGCCGCCGAACTGCTGGAGATCCAGGCCAAGCGCCAGGCCCGCGCCGGCCTCGCGCTGGACGTCGACCGGGCCATGTACGAACCCTTCGCCGCGGCGTTCCCGTTCGAGGAAACGCCCGACCAGCATTCCTCGATCGAGGCGGTGATCCGCGATCTCGGCAGCAGCCAGCCGATGGACCGCGTGGTCTGCGGCGACGTCGGCTTCGGCAAGACCGAAGTCGCGGTGCGCGCGGCGTTCGTCGCCGCCGCCGCCGGCAAGCAGGTCGCGGTGCTGGTGCCGACCACGCTGCTGGCCGAACAGCACTACCGCAATTTCCGCGACCGCTTCGCCGATTGGCCGCTCAAGGTCGAGGTGCTGTCGCGCTTCAAGACCGGCAAGGAGATCAAGGCCGAGCTGGAGAAGCTGACCGAAGGCAAGATCGACGTGGTCGTCGGCACCCATCGCCTGTTGCAGAGCGACGTGCGCTTCAAGGACCTGGGCCTGGTCATCGTCGACGAAGAGCAGCGCTTCGGCGTGCGCCAGAAGGAAGCGCTGAAGGCGCTGCGCGCCAACGTGCACCTGCTGACGCTGACCGCCACACCGATCCCGCGCACGCTCAACATGGCCATGGCCGGCCTGCGCGACCTCAGCATCATCGCCACCCCGCCGGCGCACCGGCTGGCGGTGCAGACCTTCGTCGTGCCGTGGGACGACATGCAATTGCGCGAGGCGTTCCAGCGCGAGCTCTCGCGCGGCGGCCAGGTCTATTTCCTGCACAACGACGTGGAAAGCATCGGCCGGATGAAGCGCCAGCTCGAAGAACTGGTGCCGGAAGCGCGCATCGGCATCGCCCACGGCCAGATGGCCGAGCGCGAGCTGGAGAGCGTGATGCTCGACTTCCACAAGCAGCGCTTCAACGTGCTGCTGTGCACGACCATCATCGAGTCGGGCATCGACATCCCCAACGCCAACACCATCATCATGAACCGTGCCGACAAGTTCGGCCTGGCCCAGCTGCACCAACTGCGCGGCCGCGTCGGCCGTTCGCACCATCGCGCCTACGCCTACCTGGTGATCCCCGACCAGCGCTCGATCACCGCCGACGCGCAAAAGCGCCTGGAAGCGATCGCCTCGATGGACGAACTCGGCGCCGGCTTCACCCTGGCCACCCACGACCTGGAAATCCGCGGCGCCGGCGAACTGCTCGGCGAGGACCAGAGCGGGCAGATGGCCGAGGTCGGTTTCAGCCTGTACACCGAACTGCTGGAGCGCGCGGTGCGCTCGATCCGCCAGGGCAAGCTGCCGGACGTGGACTCCACCGACGCGCGCGGCGCCGAAGTCGAGCTGCACATCCCGGCGCTGATCCCCGAGGATTACCTGCCCGACGTGCACACCCGCCTGACCCTTTACAAGCGCGTCAGCGGCGCGCGCAGCAGCGAGGAACTGCGCGAACTGCAGGTCGAGATGATCGACCGCTTCGGCCTGCTGCCGGATGCGGCCAAGCACCTGTTCGCGGTGGCCGAACTCAAGCTCGGCGCGACCGCGCTGGGCATCCGCAAGCTCGACCTCGGCGACAAGGGCGGGCGCCTGCAATTCGTCGAACGGCCGAACGTGGACCCCTTGTCGATCATCAAGATGATCCAGGGCCAGCCCAAGCTCTACCATATGGACGGGCCGGACAAGCTGCGGATCAAGCTCGAACTGCCCGACGCGCCGGCGCGGCTGGCGGCGGCGAAGGGATTGCTGACCCTGCTCGATACCAAGCACTGAGCGTCCCGGGATTCCCGGGCCTTGGGCCCATGCAGTTCGGCGGCGGCGACGTCCGCATCCGGCGACATCGCGCCTACGCCGCGACCGGCCGCTGCGCGGTCGCGGCTCGCGCCGCTCCTACAGGCAGCGCAGGCCGCTTCGCCGCGACCGGCGCGCAACAGCGGCAAGCCCCTGCAGGAGCGGCGCAAGCCGCGACCGCGCACCTGCGACGCCAGCGCCCTGCGCTCACTCGCAAAGCGAACAAGCACGCTCCTCCTGTAGCAGCGGCGCAAGCCGCGACCGCGACACCGCACCTGCGACGCCAGCGATCGCAACCCACAGTACAAAAAGCACTGTCGCCGATCCGCCCCATTGCCTAGCCTGCGCGCCTCCCATCCCGAGCCCCGCGCATGCTCCGCACCTCGCTCACGCTCGCCACCCTGCTGCTCGCCGCCATGCCCACCCACGCCGCGCCACCGCTGAAGACCCAACTGCCGCAGCGCACCGTCCTCAACCTCGCCGCCGCCGAGCGCATCGCCGCGGCGGCCGCGGCCCACGCCCGCGCGCAGGGCTTGTCGGTCTCCATCGCCATCGTCGACGAAGCCGGCCGCCTGCTGCACTTCCAGCGCATGGACGGCACCCCCAATTCCAGCGTCGAGGTCGCCATCGGCAAGGCCGTGCACGCGGCCGACTATCGCCGCGACAGCGGCTTCCACCAGAAGCTGCTCGAAGACGGCAACCACGTCGTGCTCGCCCTGCCGCGCTCGCTGCCGATCGAAGGCGGCGTGCGCCTGCTGCTGGACGGGCAAACCATCGGCGGCATCGGCGTGTCCGGCGCGCAGGCGGCGCAGGACGGGCAGATCGCCCAGGCCGGCGCCGACCTGCTGAAGTAAGCTGCGCGCTCGCGCACACCCACGGAGCCGACATGCCTCCCATCGCAGCCCTGGTTTCGGCCCTGGCGGCCGCCGCGGTCCTCGCCGGCTGCGCCAGCGCGCCGGCCGCCGCGCCGGCGCAACCCGCCGCCCGCTACATCGTCGTGCGGCATGCGGAAAAAGCCAGCGACGATCCGCGCGATCCCGATCTGTCCGCCGCCGGCCGCGAGCGCGCCGGGCGCCTGGCGCAACGCCTGCGCGAAGAGCCGTTGCGTGCGGTCTACGTCACCGCCTACCGGCGCACCCTGCAGACCGGCGAGCCGGCCGCGCGCGGGCACGGCCTGCGCCCTATCGTCTACGACGCCAAGTCGCCGGCCGCGGACTTCGCCGCGCAGTTACGCCGCGAGCGCCCGGCCGGCGCCACCCTCGTGGTCGGCCACAGCAACACCGCGCCCGACATCGCCGCGGCGCTGTGCGCCTGCGCGGTCGAGCCGATGCCCGACAGCGAATACGACCGGCGCATGATCGTCGACATCGACGCGCACGGCCGCGCCGCGCTGCGGATCGAACGCGACCGCTGAACGCGGCCGCCGGCCGCGCGCGGAAGCGGCGGACCGCTGCGCCGGCGCGATGCCCACCCGCATCGGCGCGCACGCGCGAAAGTGATCGCGTACGCAAGCGCGTCGTCCGCGGCTGGACGCCGCGGTGCGGATCGCCGAGGATCGGGCGCGACCGCCCGTCCCGCGCCGCTGCGCGCGCACCGATCCAGCACCCAGGCCGCCGCCAGGAGCCCACCGATGAAATCCACCCCGTTCGCCGCCGCGCTCGCCTGCGCGCTCGCGCTGTCCGCCTGCGCCCATGCCGGCGCCGGCGGCGAGCGCACCCTCGCCGCCGGCGAAGCGGCGCCGTTGCGCCCCGGCGACAGCGTCGCCCTGCCCGACCGTTCGCGCCTGCGCTTCGTCGAAGTGACCAGCGACTCGCGCTGCCGCCCCGGCCTGCAGTGCATCCGCGCCGGCGAAGCGGTGCTGGCGTTCGAACTCACCGGCGGCGACGGCGCCAAGACCGCGCTGTCGTTCGACACCTCCGCGCCGCAACCGCGCCAGCGCGCCGGCGCGTGGACGCTGGAACTGCAGTCGCTGGATTTCGCCGAGCCGCCGCAGGCGACGGTGAAGCTCGAGGCTGAATAATCCGGCGATCGGCGCGAAAAGCGTCGGGCCTGAAGGCCCTGCCACAGCAGCGGCCGCTCGCCGGATTTTTAACAAGCCGCTGCAGGCCTGCGCTTTTGCGCGGCTCGAACATCCGGTGCTTTTGCAGACCTCGAAGGCCCGCGCTTTTGTGGCAGGGCCTACAGGCCCGATGCCTTTCGATCGGGCCGCCACACCACCCCAGCGCCTGCAACACCGAGTTGCGCACCCGGTTGCAAGATTGCAGCCAAGACGTGCCAATCTGCAGATATCAGTCCTGCAGGAGAGCCCGTCCATGACCACGATCGTCGCCCCGCGCGTTCACGACCTCGGCGGTTTCCAGGTGCGCCGCGCCGTGCCCAGCCTGCAGGCCCGCTCGGTCGGGCCGTTCGTGTTCGTCGATCACATGGGCCCGGCCGAATTCGCGCCCGGCCAGGGCATTGACGTGCGCCCGCATCCGCACATCGGCCTGGCCACGGTCACCTTCCTGTGGGCCGGCGCGATCGGCCACCGCGACACCCTCGGCAGCGTCCAGGACATCCATCCCGGCGACGTCAACTGGATGACCGCCGGCCGCGGCATCGCCCATTCCGAACGCACCCCCGACGCGCCGCGCGCCGCCGGCCAGGCCGTGCACGGTTTGCAGACCTGGGTCGCGCTGCCGCGCTCGTTCGAGGAAACCGCGCCGGCCTTCCACCACCATCCCGCCGCGACCCTGCCGCAGCAGCGCCGCGACGGCACGTGGCTGCGCATCGTCGCCGGTCGCGGCTTCGGCGAGGAATCGCCGGTGCGGGTGTTCGCCGACACCCTCTACGTCGCCATCGACCTCGACCCCGGCAGCGAACTGGACATCGAGGACAGTCACGCCGAACGCGCCTTGTATGTGCTGGAAGGCCAGTCGCAGCTCGACGGCGCCGACCTGCCGGAGAAACACCTGATCGTGCTCGACCCGGGCACCCGCCCGCGCCTGCGCGCCAAGACTCCGCTCAAGGCCATGCTGCTCGGCGGCGAACCGCTCGACGGCCCGCGCCACCTGTGGTGGAACTTCGTGTCCAGCTCGCGCGAGCGCATCGAGCAGGCCAAGCAGGACTGGGCCGAGGGCCGCTTCGGCCAGATCCCCGGCGAACACGAGTTCATCCCGCTGCCCGAGCGCTGAGCGTCCCAGCTCGCGCTTTTCCCATCCCGCCCGCAACTTTTACCGAAACTGCCGCATGACTGCGCGGCAGCGTTTGTCAATCCCCACAAACTCGACTAAGGTCACAGCGGAAGGCTCGCAACACCGCTTAGACCAAACATCCGTGTTCCAGGGGGACGTGTCGTGAAGTCATGGGGGAAGGGCCGCGCACTGCCGTGGCTGGGGTTGTTGTTCGTCTTGTGCGCCAACGCCAAGGCCCAGGAAGCGCCGCCGGCCGAACCGGCGCAGGGCAACTGCCCGATGCTGCCGGCCTCGACCGGCCTGCACTGGGAATACCGCGGCACCGCCGACTCGGATTTCTGCCGCGCGCTGCGCGAGGACGGCAGCGAGGCGTTCGGCCTGTACATCGCCGACAAATCGCCGTTCCAGCCGCGTCGCGGCGACCGCGTCGAAGAAGCCACCATCGACGGCAAGCAAGTTCATTGGTACCGCAGCCAGATCGCCGGCAAGCCCGACGTGCAGGCGCGCGAGACCCTGATCGAAGTCGGCAACGGCAAGCTCGCCCACATCTGGGTGCAGGCGCAGTCGGCGGACCAGCTCAAGGAGGCCCTCGGTCAGACCGAGGGGCTGCGATTTCAATCGGCCCGACTGAGCCGCAAGTAAACCCGGCCGTCACAACGCGAATGCTTCGATGCCACCGTCCTCGCGACGGTGGCATCGTTTTGCCGGTTCAGTCTGAAATTTTGTGATGGATTGCACATTTTTTCAGGTTCGAGCAGCATGAGAATCGGCCTGGCTGAACAGGGTCTGCGTCAACGCCGCTCCCTGCCAGACAGGCGCAAAACAGGCGTGATCGTCGATCCTCGGGGCCGCTGCCTCTCGCGAGAGAGCCGCCTTTTATCCACCAAGGAAAGACGATCATGATCAAGCGACTGGGTGCGGAGTTCATCGGTACCTTCTGGCTGGTGCTCGGCGGCTGCGGCAGCGCCGTGCTCGCGGCCAACTTCGGCGGCGCCGGCAACCCGCTCGGCATCGGCCTGCTCGGCGTGGCGCTGGCGTTCGGCCTGACCGTGCTGACCGGCGCCTACGCGCTGGGCCACATCTCCGGCGGCCACTTCAACCCCGCGGTGAGCTTCGGCCTGTGGGCCGGCGGCCGGTTCCCGGCCAAGGACCTGCTGCCGTACATCGTCGCCCAGGTGCTCGGCGCGGTCCTCGCCGGCTTCGTGCTGTTCCACATCGCCAGCGGCACCGGCAGCTTCGTCATCGATCCCAACGCGGCCGGCACGTTCGCCAGCAACGGCTACGACCTGATGTCGCCGGGCGGCTACTCCGCGTCGGCGGCGTTCCTGACCGAAGTGGTGATGACCGCGATGTTCCTGGTGATCATCCTCGGCGCCACCCACAAGAACGCGCCGGCCGGCTTCGCCCCGATCGCGATCGGCCTGGGGCTGACCTTGATCCACCTGATCAGCATCCCGGTGACCAACACCTCGGTGAACCCGGCCCGCTCGACCGGCGTGGCCCTGTTCGCGGGCGCGGCGGCGCTGAGCCAGCTGTGGATGTTCTGGGTCGCGCCGATCCTGGGCGGGCTGATCGGCGGGGCGGTGTATCGCTGGTTGGGCAAGGACGACTGAGCGTCGTCTTGGCGAGAAAAAAGCCGCGCGGATGCGCGGCTTTTTTCTTGGGCGGGCGCGGGTGCCGCGGGTGGTTGTGCTGCAAGTTGGAGCGCGACGGCTGTTCTTCATTCGACCCGATCCCGCGCTCTTACCCAGCGCAATACCCCGCTATCGTCCAGCGCAATGCCCCGACGCAGCGCGCTACCCCTCATCCGGCGCAACGCCCTACCCCGTCGTTCCGGCGAACGCCGGAATCCATTTCGCTGTTGCTGTTGCCTTTGCCGTTCGCCCTGACGCAACCGCGCCCGAGGCCCACGTTCCGTAGCCCCGAAGGGCGCGCGCATGGATGCGCGCGTGCGCCATGGGACGGGATGTCCCTTATGGCGCAGCCCCGCGCCCGGTGCTGGACTTGGTGGCTGGTGACCTTAGACCAGCGTTTTTCTTTGGTTACTTTCTTTTGGCGCGCTGCCAAAAGAAAGTAACTCGGCCGCTTGCGGACGAAAGCTGTTGATTGTCGCTTGTCGTCACTCGTCAACGACGGCAGTGGAGTTGCGTATCCGACTGTAGGAGCGGCGCGAGCCGCGACCGCGACAGCGCAACTACGACGAAACGTTCGCAATCGCCGCGATGGCGCGGTCGCGGCTTGCGCCGCTCCTACAGGGGGCGTGCCGCGGTGGGGTCGGCCTTTGCGTGTTCTTACGCGTGACGACAGGCGAAGATCCAAAGCTTCCGTCCGCAAGCGGCCGGGTCACTTTCTTTGTCCAAAGCCACAAAGAAAGTAACCAAAGAAAAGGCATTGCTGTTTCGAATCAAAAGCCACTATGGCTCATCGTTGCGCGGGGCCGCGCCATAAGGGGCATCCTGCCCCATGGCGCGCGTGCGCATCCATGCGCACGCCCTCCGGGGCTGCGGGACGTGTGCTTTGCGTGGGGTTGCGTCCGAGCAAGCAGCAAGAGCAACAGCAACGACAACGGCAAGATCAAAACGCCGCGCGCACGACAAGAAGGCCACGCCGAAGCGTGGCCTTGTCCATGCATCGAATCGATTGCGCCATCGCCTCGACGGCGAGGCCGCGCGGCCTCGATCAGAACTTGCCTTCCTGGAAATCCACGAACGCCTGCATGATCTCCTGCTTGGTGTTCATCACGAACGGGCCGTAACGCGCCACCGGCTCGCGCAGCGGGCGGCCGCCGACCACGATCAGGCGGCTGCCGCGGCCGCCGTCGGCAAGCTTCAAGGTCGAGCCGCCGGCCAGCACCGCCATTTCCTGCGCGTCGACCGCGCGCGCGTCGGCGCCGTCGCCGAGCGACACCCCGCCTTCGTAGACGTAGGCGAACACGTTGTGGCCTTCGGGCAGTTCGTATTCCCACGCCGCACCGGGCTGCAGCTCGACGTCGAGGTAGACCGGATCGGTCGCCGGCTGCGAGATCGGCCCGCGCGCGTCGCCGAGAACGCCGGCGATCAGCTTGACCTGCACGCCGTCGGCCGGGGCCAACTGGACGATGCGGTCGGGCGCGAATTCCTGGTACTTCGGCTCCGTCATCTTCTCGCGCCCCGGCAGATTCACCCACAGCTGGAAGCCGCGCATGCGGCCCTGCTCCTGCTCGGGCATCTCCGAATGCACCAGGCCGCGGCCGGCGGTCATCCACTGCACGCTGCCGGGCACCAGCACGCCCTCGTTGCCGTGGTTGTCGCGATGGCGCATGCGGCCGTCGAGCATGTAGGTCACCGTCTCGAAGCCGCGGTGCGGGTGCTCGGGGAAGCCGGCGAGGTAATCCTCGGGCTGGTCGGTGCCGAACTCGTCGAGCAGCAGGAACGGATCGAGGTCGGGCAGCTGCGGCCCGCCGATGACCCGGGTCAGGCGCACGCCGGCGCCGTCGGACGTGGCCTGGCCGCGCAGCTTGCGGCCGACGCGGGCGTAAGTGGTGGCGGTGGTGGCCATGGGCCTTGCTCCTGGGGGATCGCCGGATTGGCGCTGGGCATAGGATGGCACCACAATTTCAGAACGATACCGCCATAACCGCAATCATCTGTAACAAAAACAGAACAAATCTGGACAGAGCCCCTGGAGCGGCGCAAGCCGCGACCGCGGGGTATCCGATCGCGCCGCAAGTTTCGCCCCCGGCCGCGTTACCGCGACCGCAGCGAATCCCTGCGGTACGCCGCTGCTGCAGCGGCCGCGGCGCAGGCCTCAGCCCGGTTGCCGCGTATAGACGTACACCGTCGCCGGCGGCACGTTGCGCAGCACGAACTCGCCGCGGCGCACGCGCAGCGACAGCTGCCGCGCGACCGCATCGGCGACCGGCGCGGCCGGGCCGTAGGTGAACTGCACGAACACCCCGCCCGGACGCAGGCACTGGAACGCGGCGGCGATGATGTCGCGCTGCAAGGGATGCGGCATGGTCAGCAGGCCCAGCCCGGACACGATCGCGTCGGCCGGGCCGCCGGCCAGGTAACCCTGCTCGCGCGCCAGCTGCGGCAGCATGCGCGCGTCGCCGAGCAACACCGGCACCTGCGGGAAGCGCACCCGCAGGTGCGCGTGCAGCTCTTCGTTGAGTTCCAGCACCAGCAGGTCGGCGTCGGCGATGCCGGCGTCGAGCAAGGCGCGGGTGATCGCGCCGGTGCCGCCGCCGAGTTCGATCACGCGGGCCGCGTCGTCGGGCAACTCGGCGATCATCGCCGCGGCCAGTTCGGCGCTGGACGGCGCCACTGCGGCCACCCGCAGCGGGTTCTTCAGCCACTGGCGGAAGAAGGTCCAGGCGCCGGGCTTGCGCTGCGGCTTCATGCGCGGCTCCCGGCCGCGCGAGCGTCGGGCGCCCGCGCCGTGGCTGCGCCGCATGCCGGCGCGCCCATAACACTACGCAAGATCATCAACGCGGCTCCAGGCGCCAGCAACGGTGGATGCGCGCATCGCGCTCGAAATCCGGCGGGATCGTCGCGGCGCTGATGTCCTGGCAACGGGCGAACTGCGCGATCGCCTCGGTGTCGAGGCGGAAGCGGCGGAAGTTGTTGGAGAAGTACAGCACGCCGTTGTCGGCCAGCCGCGCCACCGCCGCGCGCAGCAGCCGCACGTGTTCGCGCTGGATGTCGAAGTCGTCGGCGCGCGCGGAGTTGGAGAAGGTCGGCGGGTCGCAGAAGATCAGGTCGAAGCGGCCGCGCTCGGCCTCCAGCCAGGCGATGGCGTCGGCGTGGATGAGCTGGTGCTGGGCGCCGCCGAAGCCGTTTTCGCGCAGGTTGTCGGCGCACCACTGCAGGTAGGTCGCCGACAGGTCGACGGTGACGGTCTGCGCCGCGCCGCCGACCGCGGCCTGCACCGTGGCCGCGCCGGTATAGGCGAACAGGTTGAGGAAGCGCTTGCCGCGCGCCTGTTCGGCGATGCTCTGGCGGATCGGCCGGTGGTCGAGGAACAGGCCGGTGTCGAGATAGTCGAACAGGTTCACGCGCAGGCGCGCGGCGCCCTCGCGCACCGGCACGAACTCGCCGCGCTGGTCGAACTGGCCGTACTTGCTGCCGCCCTTGCCGCGCGCGCGGGTCTTCACCGCGATGCGTTCGCGCGGCACCTCGAACACTTCGCGCGCGGCGGCCAGCAGTTCGTTGCGGCGGCGGCGCTGGTCGGCCTCGGGGATGTCGGCGGGCGCGGCGTATTCCTGCACATGCAGCCAGGTGCGCGGCGCGGCTTCGTCGCTGGCGTAGACGTCGATGGCGGCGGCGTATTCGGGCAGGTCCGCGTCGTAGGCGCGAAAGCAGCTCACGCCTTCGCGCTGGCGCCAGGACTTGAGCTTGCGCAGGTTCTTGCGCAGGCGGTTGGCGACCATCTGCGCGCCTTCGCTGAGCGGCTGCGGCGCGGCGTCTTGCTCCTTGGCGCGCTGCTCGGCGTGGCCGACCCGGGCGATCGGGTCGCAGACGATCAGCGCGCATTCGATCGCGCCGTTGAACACTTGGTATTTCTTGCTCGCGCGCAGGCCGGTGGCCTGGGCCAGCGCCGGATCGCCGCACAGCAGGCTGGCGCGCCAGGACGGGACCAGGCGCTTGAGCGCTTCGCCGAGCGCGCGGTAGAGCGCGGGGTCGGCGGCGAGGCGGGCGTCGTAGGGCGGGTTGCAGACGGCGAGGCCAACTGGGGTAGCCGAATCCCTTTGCGCCGGCGCACTACCGGCGAAGCCAGATTCTTCCCCGGCGCCCTGCTCCAAACCGCCAGTATCGTCGCGATGAATCCCCGGATCCCCGCCTTCGCGGGGATGACGGTCGAAGGTTTGCGGCGCATCTTGCGCAGCACCGCCGGCTTGCCCAGCAGCACCCGCGCGCAACGGCTCCGGCGCCGCCTGCAACGACTCCACCGCCGCCACATCCCAGCGGATCAATCCCGCCAGCCCCGCCATCGCCTCGTTCTCGCGCGCCGCGCGGATCGCCTGCGGATCGATGTCGCTGCCGGCGAAGACCGGCCGCAGCGCGGTCAAGCCGGCGGTCTCGCGCGTACGCGCTTGATCGCACAGCGCGCGCCAGCCGGCGAAATCGAAACCACGCCAGCGTGTCGGCGGCAGCAGGCCGTGGCGCAGCAAACCCGGCGCGACGTCGGCGGCCATCAGCGCGCCTTCGATCAGCAAGGTGCCGCTGCCGCACATCGGGTCGAACAGGCCGCCGCCCGCGGCGTAGACCTTCGGCCACTGCCCGCGCAGCAGCACCGCCGCGGCGAGGTTCTCCTTCAGCGGCGCCTCGCCCTGGTGCTGGCGCCAGCCGCGCCGGTGCAGCGGGCCGCCGCCGAGGTCGATCGACAGGATCGCGCGGCCTTTGCGCACGACCAGATTCAAGCGCAGGTCCGGCGCTTCGGTATCGACGTCCGGGCGCGCGCCGGTGCGCGCGCGCATCACGTCGACCACCGCGTCCTTGACCCGCTGCGCGGCGTAGCGCGCGTGGGTGATGGCCTCGCCGGAGACGTGCGCGTCCACCGCCAGGGTGTGCACCGCTTCCAGGTGATCGGGCCACGGCAGCGCGGCCACGCCGGCGTACAGCGCGTGTTCGTCGGGGCAGTCGAATTCGGCGATCGGCCACAGCACGCGGCTGGCCAGGCGCGACCACAGCACCGCGCGCTGGGCGTCGGCGAGCGTGCCTTCGACGTTGGCGCCGGCGGTGGCGGCGGTGGCGCGCTGGCAACCCAGCGCGGCCAGTTCGTCGGCCAGCAGGTATTCCAGGCCTTTGCCGCAGCTTGCGTAGAACTTGCTCATGCGTTGTAGAGACTCTGCAGCAGACGAGCGAACGCAGCCGCGCTCGCGTCGACGTGGTTGGACAGGCGATGGCCGTCGTCGACCAGCAGCAGGCGCGCGCGGCGCGGCTGCGCCCAGGCGATCACATCGCTGGCGGGAATCAGTTCGTCGTCCCAGCCGTGCAGCAGGCTCAGCGGCACGTCCGCGGCCTGCAGCGCCGGCGCCGGGCCCATGTGGATCGGCGGCGCCATCAGGAACAGGCCGGCCGGACGCACCTGCATCGACACCGCGCCGGAGATGTAGGCGCCCAGGCTCGATCCGGCCAGCACCACCGGCCCGCGCTCGGCCGCGGCGCGCGCCAGCGCGAGCAGGCGCTCGATGCGCGCGTAGACGTCGCCGTACTTGCTGACGTCGCTGCGCGCGTCCAGGTCGGTGTAGTCGGGGCGCTCGGCGGTCCAGCCGTGGCGTTGCGCCGCTTCGGCCAGGGCCGCGACCTTGGTGGCGTCGGGGCCGCTTTCGAAGCCGTGCGAGAGGATGCAGTGTCCGGTAACGACCATTGTTTGAACCGATGGGAAGGAGTGGCGGATCGCGTGCGAACCGAAGCGATCGGCTTGGCGTCGGAAAGGGCGGGGCCGGGTCGCCTCAGCGCGGGGCCTGGCGGGCGGCGCGGCGGTGGCGGGCCAGCGCGGGCGCATCGCCGCCGGCGACCGCCAGCGGCCGGCGGGACGCCGCGGCCGCAGCCGCCGCGAACGCGCGATGCGAGCCGTCGCGCCCCACCCGGCCGGGCCGCGGCAGCGCGGCCCGGGGCATTCCCTGGGCGGAGTCGGCGGGCGTCGCAACAGGCATGGCGGAACTCCGGGGAAGGCCCGAATGGTAGCATCCGGGCCCATGCCGCCCCTGAACTCCGTCCTCGCGCCCCTGCCTTACGAGACCCGGCTGGATGCGCGCGATCCGGCCTCGGTGGACCTGGTGGTGATCCATTGCACCGAGCTGCCGGACCTGGCCGCCGCGCGCGAATACGGCGAGCGCGTGCTGTATCCGGCCTCGGGCACCGGCAACAGCGGCCACTACTACATCGACCGCGACGGCGCCACGCTGCGCTACGTCGCCGAGGACCGCATCGCCCACCACGTGCGCGGCTACAACCCGCGTTCGCTGGGGATCGAACTGGTCAACACCGGGCGCTACCCGCATTGGCTGGATTCGCGCCGCCAGGCGATGGACGAGGCCTATCCGCCGGCGCAGGTCGAGGCCTTGCTGGCGCTGCTCGCGCGGTTGCGCGCGCAGCTGCCGTCGCTGCGCTGGATCGCCGGCCACGAGGACCTGGACACCGCCACGGTCGAGGCCAGCGACGATCCGGCCGTGCAGGTGCCGCGCAAGCGCGATCCCGGCCCGCGCTTCCCCTGGCCGCAGGTGCTGGCCGCGTGCGGGCTGGAGCGGCTTCGCCCCTGACCCGCGCGGCGCGCTCGCCGGCCGCCCGCGCAAGCCTTCGCGCACCGGCGCGGCGCGCCCGGAGCGTGTCCGCCGTCCCGCTATACTCCCCGCGACCTCCCCACCCGGCCGGCCGATGACTTCCTCACCCGTCTCCGAACTGATCGAACTGCTGTCGCTGGAGCGGCTGGAAGACAACCTGTTCCGCGGCCAGAGCCGCGACATCGGCACCAAGTACGTGTTCGGCGGCCAAGTCCTGGGCCAGGCGCTGTCGGCGGCGCAGGCCACCCTGGATTCGCCGCGCGCGGCGCACTCGCTGCACGCCTATTTCCTCAAGGCCGGCGACATCGAGGCGCCGATCGTCTACCAGGCCGACCGCACCCGCGACGGCGGCAGCTTCTCGGTGCGCCGGGTCACCGCGATCCAGCACGGCCAGCCGATCTTCTTCCTCGCCGCCTCGTTCCAGGTCGAGCAGGACGGCGGCGAGCACCAGCTGTCGATGCCGGAGGTGCCCAAGCCCGAGGACATCGCGCCGGCGCCGCCGGTGCCGCCGCAGGTGATGGCGACGCTGCCGACCAAGGTGCAGCGCTGGCTCTCGCGCCAGGGGCCGTTCGAGTTCCGCCACGTGTACCCGCGCGACGAGCTCAATCCGCCCAAGCGCCCGCCGTATCAGCAAGTGTGGTTCCGCCTCAGCGAGCGCGTCGGCGACGCGCCCGAGCTGCACCGCGCGCTGCTGGCCTACGCTTCGGACTTCCATTTGCTCGGCACCGCGACTTTCCCGCACGGGATCAGCTATTACCAGCCCAACGTACAGATGGCTTCGCTCGACCACGCGCTGTGGTTCCACCGTCCGTTCCGCGCCGACGAATGGCTGCTGTATTCGATCGACAGCCCCAGCGCGCAGGGCGCGCGCGGGCTGGCGCGCGGGCAGATCTACGACCGCGACGGCCGGCTGGTCGCCAGCACCGCGCAGGAAGGCTTGATCAGGGTCGTCGCCGATCCGAACGCGGCCGCGCACGTACCGGCGAAGGATTGAGATGAGGCAGGTCTTCACCAGTTCGCGCCTGGAGAACGTGGAAGGCGTCGCCCAGTTGCTGCGCGAGGCCGGGATCGAGGTGCGGGTCACCAACGACCGTTCCTACAAGGGCAACCGCCGCTCCAGCTTCAGCTACCGCGAAGACGCCGGCGAACGGCCGACGGTGTGGGTGATCCGCTCGGAAGACCAGCTGCGCGCGCGCGACCTGCTGCGCGAGGCCGGCCTGATCGACAGCACCCGCGTCGAGCAGAGCCACCAGGCGCCGTACCGGTTCCGTTCCGACGCCGAACTGGCGCGCCGTCCCGGCGACAAGCGCGCGCTGCGGATCAAGGTCGGCCTGCTGGTGTGCATCGCGGTGGCGATGGGGCTGGCGCTGTTCCAGGGCATCCGCACCCGTCCCGCCGCGGCGCCGGCGCTGGAGCCGGCCGAGGCCGCGCTGGCCACGCACGCCTTCGACGGCAGCGTCGCCGCGACCCCGCGCGCGCTGGCGCAGGCGGTGTTCGCCGCGCAGCTGGCCGAGGCCGACCAGCCCACCCAATGCCTGCGCGTGGATCGCCGCGACGCCCCGCGTCCGCTGCTGGCCGCGCTGGCGCGGGACAAGCTGCGCCTGCTGCCGGCCAGCCAGTGCGAGGAGATCGCCGACGAGGCCAGCGGCAGCCGCGCGCGCGACGGCCAGCCGGCGGAAGTGATCGAGGTGCACGCGTTCCGGCCGACCTCGAAGGACGCCGGCACGGTCGAGTACAGCGCGTACCACAACCGTTCGGTGGCGGTGTACAAGACCTTGCAGGTCCAGCGCGTCGAAGGGCAGTGGCGCGTGGTCAAGACGGTCAAGACCGTGCGCGCGATGGGCTGAGGGCCGCCGGGCTCGCGCTTTGTCGCAGGCGGCGGTCGCTGCGCAGGCGGCTCGTGTGGGAACCCGCTTCTGCGGCAGCGGCTTTTGTGGGAGGGGCTTCAGCCCCGATGCTTTTCTCTCCGATAGCCCGAAGCCCCGCCGCGATCCGGCCCAAGGGCGTCGGGGCTGAAGCCTCTGCGACAGGAGCCTGCTCCCCGCCGAGGCCGCTCCCCGCAACCCAGCCGCCGGAGCGGTCACATTTCCGCGGCGCCGCCGTCCTGGACTGCAGGCATCGCCGATGCCGCCGATCCCAGGAGCCCGTCCGCATGCGCAGCCCCGCCCACCGCCCCTTCGCCGGACGCCGCGCCCGATGAGCGCCGAGGCCCTGGACTCGCTGATCGGCCTGGACCTGCCGCTGGCCTCGCGCGGCGACACCGCCGCCTATTCGCGCATCGTCGGCGCCTGCCAGAACTCGGTCACCGCGATCGCCCTGGCGATGGTGCGCGACGTCCAGGCCAGCGAGGACATCGCCCAGGAGGCCTTCCTCAGCGCCTGGCAGAACATCCGCAAGCTGCACAACCCGTCCAGCTTCCTGCCGTGGCTGCGCCAGATCACCCGCAACCTCGCCCGCGACCACCTGCGCGCGCGGGTGCGCCAGCCGCGCGCGGTCGAGGACGCGGAGCTGGCGATCGAGCTGGCCGCCGATCCCACGCCCGGCGCGATCGAAACCCTGCTGGAGGCCGAGCGCGCCCGGGTCGCGGCCGAGCTGATCTCGGCGCTGCCCGACGAAAGCCGCGAAGTGCTGCTGTTGTACTACCGCGAAGGCCAGAGCTCGCAGCAGGTCGCGGCCCTGCTCGGGCTCAGCGACGCGGCGGTGCGCAAGCGGCTGTCGCGCGCGCGCGGCGCGGTGCGCGAGGAACTGCTGGAGCGCTTCGCCGCGTTCGCCCGCGCCAGCGCGCCCTCGGTCGGCTTCACCACCCTGGTCGCCTCGAGCCTGGGCCTGATCGCGCCGCCGTCGATCGCCGTCGCGGCCCTGGCCGGCAGCGCCGCCGGCTCCAGCCTGGCCGGCAAGTTCGGCCTGGGCGCGTCCTCGGCCAGCGGCGGCGCCGCCGGCGGCGGCGCGGTCGCCCTGCTCGACCGCCTGCTCGCGCCGTTCGCGGCCGCCGGCGGCGGCGAGGCGCTGGAGCACGGCGCGCGCTGGAGCGTGCAGGTCGGCGGCGTCGTCGGCGGCATCGTCGGCGGCGCTTTCGGCACCTTCGTGATGACCCGCCTGCTGCTGTGCCACGCGCGCGACGCGCACGAGCGCCGGCGCGTGCACCGGCTGATGATCGCGATGTCGGCGAGCGCCGCGCTGGTCTGCCTGGGCCTGCTGCTGACCCTAGCCATGAGCGCGGGCTGGCTGGCGCCGGCGGCGTTCCTGCTGGTCTCGGTCGCGCTGATGAACTGGCAGATGCTGCACTGGCTGCCGCGCGAGATCGGGCCGCTGCTCGACCGCTCCTACCGCGAGAGCGGGCGCGACCCGCGCGCCGGCTTCGGCTACCGCTGGATGCTGGGCAAGCCGGCGATCGTCTGGAGCAACCTGGCCTTGCTGGCGAGCATCGCGCTGGTGCTGTACAAGGACGGCCGCTTCGGTTGAGCCGCGCGCCGCGCCGCGCGCGAAACGCGCGCAAAAGAAAGGGCGCCCTCACGGCGCCCTGAACTACAGCTAGGGTGGGGTGCGCGGCCGGACGCGAACGCGCCCGGCCGCAGCGGCGTCGGCGACGCCGGCGGTCAGCGCTTGCCGTCGGGCTTGAGCTCGGTCTTGCTCAGGAAGCCGTCGCGGTTCTCGTCGAGGAAGGCGAACTGCGCGGCCAGCCGCGGCATCTTTTCCTGCACTTCGATCTTGCTCAGCTTGCCGTCGCGGTTGAGGTCGGCTTCGGCGAACTTGGCGTCGAAGCGCTTGGCCCGCTCGGCCTCCCACTTCGGGCGCTCGCGCTGGAAATAGCCGCGCAGTTCGCCGCGCACGATGTAGCCGTCCTGGTTGGCGTCGATGGCGGCGAAATTCTTCGCCAGGCGCGGCGACTTGGCCGCCTCGGCCTGGCTGATCCGGCCGTCGCCGTCGGTGTCGAGCCGGGCCGCGCCGCCGGCGCCGCCGTGGCGGCCGCCGTGCTCGCGCCCGCCGCGGCGCTGCGGACGCTCGCTGGCGTCGAGCTTGCCGTCGCGGTTCTTGTCGAGTTCGTCGAAACGCTCGGCCAGGCGCGGGACCTTGGCCGCTTCCTCACGCGTGATCACGCCGTCGCCGTTGGCGTCGATCTTCATGCGCGGACGCTGCGCGCCGTCGCCGCCGGCCTGCGGCGCGGCGAACGCCGCCGTCGCCGCGCCGGCGAACATCGCGACCGCGGTCATCGCGGCGAGGTAGAGGGGAAAACGATTCATCGTGGACTCCTGCGGGCGGGCGCCACCGCGGCGCCGATGACCGGATCAACGCCCTGGCCGCGTGGCGGTTGACAAGGACCCGCGCCGGTTCAGCCCGGCGCCAGCCGCGCAGCGGCCGGCGCGCGCGCCCGCGGCGGGGTCCCAGGCCGCACCGACACCCCGCTTCGCGAACCGGGAGCCATTGCATGCGCAACTCACCGACCCGGCGCTATGCTGCCGCCATGGGCACGCAACCGCAGCAGCCGGACAGCGACGACCTCCGCCTGTTCCACACCGGCGAGCACGCCTGCGGCTACTGGCCCGAGCGCATCGCCCGCGACCTGGTGCTCGATCCGCGCGACCCGCGCCTGCGCGAGTGGTATCCGCATGCGCTGGGCTGGGGCTTCCGCCGCTCCGGCGACATCGTCTATCGCCCGCACTGCAGCGGCTGCCGCGCCTGCGTGGCGGTGCGCATTGCGGTCGACCGCTTCGTGCCCGACCGCAGCCAGCGCCGCTGCCTGGCGCGCAACGCGCAGGTGGAGATGCGCGTGCACCGCGCCGAACGCACGCCGGAACAACTGGCGCTGTACAAGCGCTACCTCGCCTCGCGCCACGCCGGCGGCGGCATGGACGGCCACGGCGCGATCGAGTTCGACCAGTTCCTGATCGGCAGCTGGAGCGAGAACCGCTTCCTGGAACTGCGCGAGGCCGGCCACGGCCGCCTGCTCGCGGTCGCGGTCACCGACGTGGTCGAGGACGCCCTGTCGGCGGTCTACACCTTCTACGACCCCGACCTCGCCGACCGCAGCCTGGGCACGCTGGCGATCCTGCGCCAGATCGAATGGGCGCGGCGCGAGCGCCGCCGCCACCTGTACCTGGGCTACTGGATCGCCGGCCATCCGAAGATGGACTACAAGCGCCGGTTCCGACCGTTGGAGGCCTTCGATGGCCGCGACTGGCGGGTTTTTACACATTCGTAACACGCGTCACGTTCAGGTCGTGTATCTCGTAGCCGCGTCGTAACCACGACGTGCGGGATGGCGCCACTCGCTGGCCTGGCAATGGAGCCGCCACCCTCATCACCTACCGCCACATGGAGTCCGCAATGAAAGTGAAGGTCCTGTTCCTGGCCGCCGCCGTTACCCTGGCGCTGGCCGCCTGCAACAAGCCGGCCGACAAGCCCGCCGACGCCGCCCCGGCCGCCGACGCCGCGGCCGCCCCGGCTGCCGACGCCCCGGCTGCGGCCCCGACCGACGCCGCTCCGGCCGCCCCGGCCGATGCCGCCGCGCCGGCCGCCGCCCCGACCGCCAGCGTCGGCGTGCCGGAATGCGACGACTACCTGACCAAGGTCAAGACCTGTCTGACCGACAAGGTCCCGGCCGAGCAGCGCGCCGGTCTGGAAGGCGCGCTCGAGCAGAGCCGCACCGCCTGGACCCAGGCCGCCTCGACCCCGCAGGGCAAGGCCGCCCTGGCCAGCGCCTGCAAGACCGCGCTGGAGCAGAGCAAGGCCCAGTACTCGGCGATGGGCTGCACGCTGTAAATCGCTGCGCAAGCGGCGTGAGGACGCCCCGGCCTGGCCGGGGCGTTTTTTTTGGCGAAGGCGACGAAGGAAACAGGCAATCAAGGCAGCGGCCGGGCGCGTCGATGCGTCCCATTGCCCTGGTTCCATGCGCCCCCTGGCGACTGCCCCGAACCTGTAACGCTGGCAACCTTCCCCCATGCGATCATCGCGCGCATGTCCAGACACCTCCTTCCCTGCGCCGCGCTCGCCGCGGCCCTGCTCGCGGCCTGCACGCAAGTGAACGTCCACGGCGATCCCCAGGCCTATGTCCGCGCCCAGGACGCAGCCGCGCCGGCGCGGCTGCGCGTGGCGACCTACAACACCTCGCTGTACGACGAGGCCGACGGCGGCCTGGTCAAGCGCTTCCAGGCCGGCGACGACAACGCGCGCAAGATCGCCGCGGTGCTGCAGCGCGTGCGCCCGGACCTGGTCCTGCTCAACGAATTCGACTACGACCCGCAGCAGCGCGCGGCCGAACTGTTCCAGCGCGACTACCTCGAAGTCGCCCAGCCCGGCGGCGGCGACGCGCTGCGCTATCCGTATCGCTACCTCGCCGCGGTCAACACCGGCGTGCCCAGCGGCCTGGACCTGGACGGCGACGGCAAGGCCGGCGACGCCGCGCGCAGCGACCGCGCGCGCGGCAACGACGCCTGGGGCTACGGCCTGCACCCGGGCCAGTACGGCATGCTGGTGCTGTCGAAGTACCCCATCGACGCCGCCGCGGTGCGCAGCTTCCAGACCTTCAAGTGGGCGAACCTGCCCAACGCGCGGCAACCGCGCGACCCGTCCACCGGCAAGCCGTGGTACTCCGCGGCGGTGTGGCCGCAGATGCGGCTGTCGTCCAAGTCGCATTGGGACGTGCCGGTGAAAACGCCGCTGGGCGTGCTGCACTTCCTCGCCGCGCACCCGACCCCGCCGGTGTTCGACGGTCCCGAGGACCGCAACGGCGCGCGCAACTTCGATGAGATCGGCCTGTGGGCGCGCTACCTCGACGGCGGCGCGCCGTCGTGGCTGTGCGACGACCAGGGCCGCTGCGGCGGCCTGGACGCGGACGCGCGCTTCGTCATCGTCGGCGACATGAACGCCGATCCGGTCGACGGCGACGGCGTGCCCGGCGCGATCAAGCAACTGCTCGACCACCCGCGCGTGGACTCCAGCCACGTCCCGCGCAGCGAAGGCGCCAGCGAACGCGCGCGCGGCTACGGCTTCGCGCGCAAGGGCGACATCGCCACCCACACCGGCGACTTCGGCCCGAAGGCCGGGACGCTGCGGCTGGACTACGTGCTGCCCTCGCGCGGCTGGAAGGTCGAGGGCACGGGCGTGTTCTGGCCGAAGGCCGGGAGCGAAGAGTCGAAGATCTCCGAAGCCAGCGATCATCATCTGGTTTGGGTGGATCTGGCGAAGTAAGCCCGCCCGCAGCAGCCGTCCGTCGACGGTCGCCGCATCGCCGCCGCCAGCGGTAGCGCGCTTCGGCCGGGCCTTCCGTCGTCGCCGAACGGTCGGCGTCTTTCGCTCCGGCATCGACGCGCTAGCATGACGCGCCGCCCCAGGATGGGCGGCGAACGCGCAACGCAAGGATTCGACATGAGCACGACCGTCACCTGGGCCATCCAGACCAATTTCATCGCCGACGAGCAGATCCGCCGGGTCTGGGCGGCCGCCGAGGACGCCGGCGCGCGCGTGCAGGAAATCGTCGTCGTTCCGTTCTGCGACGAACTCGGCAACCAAGTGCCGCCGCTCGACGGCGTGGTGATTCCCTACGGCGCGACCAAGCTCACCCGGCTGGCGCAGAAACGCGGCTGGCGCGGGCTGTGCTTCGACGAGGCCGCGTTCCGGGTCGACGCCTGGAACCGCCATCGCGACGACATGCTCAACCAGCGCGTGCGGCAGATGAGCGTGCGCGAGTGCATGGCCGCGATGCAGGGCGAGGACGAGGACAGCGTCTGGTTCGTGCGGCCGGTGCAGGACCTCAAGCATTTCGACGGCACCGTGACCGTGGCCCGCGAGATCCGCCGCTGGATGAGCAGCGTGGATTCGGGCAACTACAGCTTCGACGCCGAGACCGAAGTGATCGTGGCGCCGGTGCAGAGGCTGCACGGCGAGTGGCGTTTCTTCGTGGTCGACGGCCGCGTGGTGGACGGTTCGTCCTACCGCATCGCCGGCCAACGCCTGGCCAACGCGGTCGCGCGGCCGGAACTGTACGGGACGGCGCAGGCGCTGGCCGACGGCTGGCTGCCGCACCGCACCTGCGTCATGGACGTGGCGCTGACCGACGAGGGCTACAAGGTGATCGAGTTCAACACCTTCAACTCGTCGGGGTTCTACGCGCACGACATCGAGAAGATCGTCGCCGCGGCGACCGCGCACTTCGCGGCGCAGGGATGAGCGGCGCGGCGGCGTGGGCCGCGGTCGAATGCTGGTACGGCGCACCGCTGGCCGAACCGCTGCGCGCGTTCGTGCTCGCCCACGGCGGCCGCGAGATCGGCGCGGTGCGGCTCTATCCGGCCGATGAGATCGTCGAGCGCAACGAAACCTACGAAACCCGCGAATACTGCCCCGGTTACCTGACCCTCGGCGACGACGGCGGCGGGCGCGCGGTCGTGGTCCACGGCGCACTGACGCCGCCGACCGTGTTCGTGGTCGGCCACGGCAGCATGAGCGAGGCGGATTTCGTCGCGGTCGCCGCCGGCTTGCAAGCGTGGGTCGACGGCGGTTGCGCAGTGGATTGAGGGACGCATCGGCGCGAGGCGGGTTCGCCGCAACCGCAGCGGACGGTCCCGGCGTGGACGGCCCGCTGTTGTGGGAGGGGCTTCAGCCCCGACGCGTTCGGCTCAGGTCGCGGCGATCGGGTCGGAAAGCGTCGGGCCTGAAGGCCCTCCCACAATCAACAAGCCATTGCCGCTTCACTCGGCGCGAAATTCGCGCACGATTTCGATGACGCCGACGATGCGGTCGTTGAGCGCCTCCAACTCTTCCGCCGGTACCCACCACTCGGTGTGGTGCGCGCCACCGACTTTCTGGATCGGATAGCGGGCCATGAACTGCGCATCGACCTCGAAGCGGGTCACCGCGCCATAGCCGCTGTCCTTGACGTTCCAGCGCTCGGCGATCTCGGCGGCGTAACGCTCGTTGGTGACCGGATAAAAGATCGGCTGTTCCGGCAGGCGCGGCGGCCAGCGTTTGAATGCGTTTTCGCGCAGGCGCGCGAGTTCGTTGGGGCCGACGGGGCGGTAGAGCGCGATGGTGTCGCCTTGCATGGCACGAATCCTTGTGAACGAAAAACGGCCGCGTTCTCGCGGCCGTGCGCAGGGTAACCCCAGGAGGCGGGAGCGAGCCACCCGATCTCGCGCGTCGCTTTCCGACTTTTTGTGGGAGGGCCTTCAGGCCCGACGCTGTGGTTTCAGCTCGGCGCGACTTGAAACAAAAGCGTCGGGCCTGAAGACCCTCCCACAACAGCGGTATCGCCGCGGGCTTACTTCGGCTTGTCGTCGCCCGCGATCACCGGCGCCGGTGCGTCGGGCACCGCCGGCGCGGGCGCTTGCGGCGTCGGCACCGCCGGCGGCGACTGCGGTTGCGCCGGTGCGGGAGCCGATGCGGGCGCCGCGGCCGGCGCGCTCGCCGGCTTCGCCGCCGGACGGGCGATGCGCGGGCCGAAGCCGAACGAGCCTTCGCCGTGCGCGGAGACGATCATCCGCACCATGTTGCCGGGCACCATCAGTTCCAGGGTCAGGTCGCGGCCTTCGGAGGTGCGGCCTTCCAGGGTCATCTCGGTGAACGCGCCGCCGGTGTCGATCTCCTTGCACAGCACGTGCGGGCCGCCGGGGCCGTCGAGCAGGTACGGGCGGATGGCCTCGCCCAGCGCTTCCAGCGCCTGCGGGAAGAAGAACACGGCGTAGCCCTGGGTCTCGTTCATCGTCGCTCCGGTGCGAAGGGTCGTGCGGTTTGGACAACGCTCAGCGCAATTCGATCCGCAACTGCGCGGCGGCTTCGCGCGCCTTGGCGCGGGCTTCGTCGATGTCGCCGCCCAGCGCCAAGGTCACCGCGACGCGGCGGTGGCCTTCCACGCGCGGCTTGCCGAACAGGCGCAGTTGGGTGTCGGTCTGGCCCAGCGCCGCATCCACGCCGGAGAACACCGGCACGCCGTGGCCCTGCGCCAGCACCGCGCAGGACGCGGACGGGCCGTGTTCGCGGATGGTCGGGATCGGCAGGCCGAGGATCGCGCGCGCGTGCAGCGCGAATTCGCTCAGGTCCTGCGAGATCAGGGTGACCAGGCCGGTGTCGTGCGGGCGCGGCGAGACTTCGCTGAACCAGACCTCGTCGCCCTTGACGAACAGCTCCACGCCGAACACGCCGTAGCCGCCGAGGTCGTCGGTGATCGCGCGGGCGATCTCCTGCGCGCGCGCCAGCGCCACCGGATTCATCGGCTGCGGCTGCCAGCTCTCGCGGTAGTCGCCGTCGCGCTGCAGGTGGCCGATCGGCGCGCAGAAGGTGGTGCCGCCGGCGTGGCGCACGGTCAGCAGGGTGATCTCGTAGTCGAAGTCGATGAAGCCCTCGACGATGACCCGCCCCGCGCCGGCGCGGCCGCCGGTCTGGGCGTAGTCCCAGGCCTTGTCGATGTCGGCTTCGCCGCGCACCAGGCTCTGGCCCTTGCCCGAGGACGACATCACCGGCTTGACCACGCACGGCAGGCCGATCTCGGCCACCGCGGCGCGGTAGTCCTCGAGCGTGTCGACGAAGCGGTACGGCGAGGTCGCCAGCGTCAGGGTCTCGGCGGCGAGGCGGCGGATGCCTTCGCGGTCCATGGTCAGGCGCGCGGCGCGCGCGGTCGGGATCACCCGGGTGTCGCTGCCGCGGCGGGCGAACTCGTCTTCCAGCTCGACCAGGGTCTGGGTGTGGATGGCCTCGATCTCCGGCACGATCAGGTTCGGCCGCTCGGCCGCGATCAACGCGCGCACGGCCTGGCCGTCGAGCATGTCGAGCACGTGGCTGCGGTGGGCCACCTGCATCGCCGGCGCGTCGGCGTAGCGGTCGGCGGCGATCACTTCCACGCCGAAGCGCTGCAGCTCGATCGCCACCTCCTTGCCCAGTTCGCCCGAACCGAGCAGGAGCACGCGGTAAGCGTGCGGGGACAACGGCGTGCCGAGCGTGGTCATGGCGTGCAACCTCGAAAACGATGGGGCGGATGAGCCTAGTCTAACTTTCCGCGTCCGCCGCGGCCTTGCCGGGCTATGGCGGCGCCGGGGGCGCATGCGATGCTGTCGGCCATGTCCCCCGCGTCCGAACGGCACGCCGAGCGTGTCGCCGCCCCTGCTGTCTCCGCCGTCCCGGGCGGCGCGCGCGCGCCGCGCCGCTGGCGCTGGCTGGCCGCCGGCGCGCTGCTCGCGGCCGCGCTCGCCGGCGGGTGGATGCTGTGGCGCGCGCACCGCGCCCAGCCGCCCGCGCCGGGCACCCGCGAGCTGGCCGGGATGCTGCTGGACCCGCAACTGTCGGAGATCAGCGGCCTGGCCGCCTCGCGCCGGCACCCCGGCGTGCTGTGGATGCACGACGACGGCGGCAACCCCGAGCGCCTGTTCGCTGTGGCCGAGAACGGCGACCGCCTGGCCACCGCGCGGATCGAGGGCGTGATCAAGACCGACTGGGAGGACATGGCCGCCTTCGAGCTCGACGGCCGCCATTACCTGCTGATCGCCGACACCGGCGACAACGGCGGCCTGCGCCGCAGCCTGCAGCTGCACATCATCGAAGAGCCGGACAGGATCGAGAACGCGCGGCTCAAGCCGGCCTGGTCGATCGCCTTCCGCTGGCCCGACGGCGCGCGCGATTGCGAGGCGGTGGCGGTCGACGTGGCGCGCCGGCAGGTGTTGCTGATCTCCAAGAAACGCCAGCCGCCGGAGCTGTTCTCGCTGCCGCTGATGCCGGCCGGCAACGCCCTGCAGACCGCGACCCGGCTCGGCGATCTGGCCGGCATTCCCGAGCCCGACGCGCAGCTGCGCCAGAACAACCCGTTCCGGGCCCGGATCCAGGGCCAGGTCACCGCCGCCGACGTCTCGCCCGACGGTCGCACCCTGGCGGTGATGACCTACCGCTACCTGCTGCTGTACCCGCGCCAGCCGCAACAGGACTGGGCCCAGGCCGTGGCCGGCGCGCCGCGGGTCAGCGAACTGCCGTGGCTGCCGCAGGCCGAGGCGCTGGGCTGGTCGGCCGACGGCCGCTTCCTCTACGCCACCGGCGAGTTCATCCCGGCGCCGCTGTACCGGATCGCTCCGTAAGCCGGTTCACTCCCTGTAGTAGCGGCGCGAGCCGCGAACAACCGAAGCGACGCACGCCAGCGCCCTCCCCCGAAGCCCGTCCAATCGGTGGCCTTCCCCATCCAGCCCCCAAGAGTTCCGCCGCGAGCGGCCACTCCGCGGTCGCGGCTCGCGCCGCTCCTACAGGGGGCCTCGGCCGATTCCGACGGACGGCAGCTGACGACTTGATATCAATTTGATATCAATACATCCAGTTCCCAAGGACGAGCCGCCATGAAAGAAAACCCCATCCAGTCCCTGCCCGGCATCCCGGCCCTGCTCGTCCTGCTGCTGGTCCTGCTCGGCTGCGGCTACGGCTTCATCGCCACCGTCACCGGCCCCGACAGCCCGGTCACCTTCGGCGCGCTGGCCTTCGTCGCCGTGGCCGTGCTGGCCCTGGTCTGCCTGGCCGGGCTGTACATGGTCGAGCCCAACCAGGCCGCGGTGCTGAGCCTGTTCGGCAAGTACGTCGGCACGGTCAAGGACAACGGCCTGCGCTGGAACAACCCGCTGTACGCCAAGCGCAAGGTCAGCCAGCGCGTGCGCAACTTCGAGAGCGGCAAGCTCAAGGTCAACGAACTCGACGGCAGCCCGATCGAGATCGCCGCGGTGATCGTGTGGCAGGTGGTGGATTCGGCCGAGGCGGTCTACAACGTCGACGACTACGAGACCTTCGTCCATATCCAGTCCGAATCCGCGCTGCGGGCGATGGCCACCAGCTATCCCTACGACCAGCACGAGGAGGGCCAGCTGTCGCTGCGCAGCCACGCCAACGAGATCTCGCTGCACCTCAAGCAGGAACTGCAGGAACGCCTGGCCGACGCCGGCGTCAGCGTCATCGACGCGCGCATCAGCCACCTGGCCTACGCGCCGGAGATCGCCCAGGCGATGCTGCAGCGCCAGCAGGCCAACGCGGTGATCGCCGCGCGCACCCGCATCGTCGCCGGCGCGGTCGGCATGGTCGAGATGGCCCTGGCCGAGCTGCAGAAGAACGGCGTGGTCCAGCTCGACGAGGAGCGCAAGGCGCAGATGGTCAGCAACCTGCTGGTGGTGCTGTGCGGCGAACGCGGCACCCAGCCCATCGTCAACACCGGCAGCCTGTACTGAGGGCGCCGCGATGAACCTGCCCGACAACGCGCTGGTGCTGCCGCTGATCATGGCGGTCAGCGGCCTGCCGGTGCTGGTCGCCGCGGTCCTGGTCGCGCGCGGCAACCTGCACCTGATCAACGGCCTGGACGCCTCGCGCCTGCGCGACCCGGCCGCCGTCGCCGCGCGCTTCGCCCGGCTGCTGGCGCTGGTGGCGATCTCGATGTTCCTGGCCGCGCTCGGCTTCTACTGGGCCCACGGCGACTACAACCGCGTCCTCGTCGTCACCGTGCTGTTGCTGGTCTCGGTCAACGGGCTGGCGGTGACGATGCTGGTCGCGCTGTCGCGGCTCAAGCGCGACTACCGCGCCCCGCGCGACGACCCGCGGGCCGGCCGGCAGTGAGCGAGAAGAAAGCCTATCCGCTGCGGATCAACGCCGAAGTGCTGGCCGCGGCGCAACGCTGGGCCGACGACGAGTTGCGTTCGCTCAACGCCCAGATCGAATATGTGCTGCGCGATGCGCTGCGCAGGAACGGCCGCCTGCCGCGCCAGGAACCGCCGCCCCCGTCCCCCGAGGAAGACGCATGAGCCAGCAGTGGAAGCACCTCGTCATCGAACTGACCTACAAGCTGTTCGAGGCGCCGATGCGCGAGCGCATCCAGGAAGAGCTCGACCGCCAGGGCGCGCTGGGCTGGGAGCTGGTCGCGGCGGAACACGATCCGGGCGTGTTGGGGACGCGGCTTTACTTCAAGCGGCCGGGCTGAGGGCGGCTTTCGTCGTTGGCGCGTTGTCGCGGTCGCGGCTCGCGCCGCTCCTGCAGTCTGAATCGCGGCTACGGTTGCTCCCTGCAGGAGCGGCGCGAGCCGCGACCGCGACAACGCAACCACGGCGCACTTCCCGCTGCCAACGACCGCCGCCACCGTGGCAGGCCGCCCGCATGCGCGCTACCCTGCCCGCATGCTGCGCGGACACGGCCACGTCCTGATCAACACCCCGGACATCGAGCTCTGGCCCGGCGGCCTGCTGCGCGCGCGCAGCAACGCCGACGCCCGCGCCCTGGCGCGCGCGCGCCACGTGCTGCGGCGTAAGCGCGACGGCCGCTTCCTCGCCGCCGACCTGCCCGAAGGCGTGCTGCCGCTGGTGCACCGGCTGATGCGCGAGGACGGCATCGATGCCGCGCTGGACGCGCTCGAACGCATCGTCGACTACCGCCGCGAAGGCTTGCTGCGGGTCGCCGAACTGCCGCTGGACCGGCTCGAACAGCGCCTGGACGCGCTCGGCCTTGACGCCGCCGGCTACCAGGCGCGCACCGGCCTGGACCTGATCGCCGAACCCGACCGCCTGGCCCTGGCCGGCTTCGACCGCTACCGGCGCCCGCTGTGGCTGCATCCGGCCGCCGCGCGCGCCTGGACCCACCTGCGCGAGGCGGCGCTGCGCGACGGCATCGCGCTCGAGGCGATCTCCGGCTACCGCAGCCACGACTACCAACTGGGCATCTTCGAACGCAAGCGCGCGCGCGGCCAAAGCGTCGGCGAGATCCTCACCGTCAACGCCGCGCCCGGCTACAGCGAACACCACAGCGGGCTGGCGCTGGACATCGGCGCGCCCGGCGAGCCGCCGGCGGAGGAATCGTTCGAACGCACGCCCGCCTTCGCCTGGCTGCGCGAACAGGCCGGCGGCCACGGCTTCGCGATGAGCTACCCGCGCGGCAACCCGCACGGCATCGTCTACGAACCCTGGCACTGGCGCTACGCGCCGCCGGCCTGAACCCCGGGGCGATGCGATGAGCGCCGACGACGCCCGCCACAGCGATGCGCGCGTGCTCGCCGCCTGGCGCGAGAACGCCGCGCCGTGGACCCGCACGGTGCGTGCGCAGGCGATCGAAAGCCGCCGCCTGGTCACCGACCGCGCCGCGATCGAAGCCGCCGCGCGGCTGCGTCCGCGCACCGCGCTGGACCTGGGCTGCGGCGAAGGCTGGCTGACCCGCGCCCTGCTCGCCCGCGGCATCGACGCCCGCGGCAGCGACGCCGTACCGGCGCTGATCGAAGCCGCGCGCCGCGCCGATCCCGCCGCGCCGCCGCAGCGCTATGCCTGCCTGAGCTACGAAGACATCGCCGCCGGCGCGCTCGACGCGCGCTTCGACCTGATCGTGTGCAACTTCTCCCTGCTCGGCGGCGACGCGGTCGACGCCGTGCTGGCGGCCCTGCCGGCGCGCCTGAACGAAGGCGGCCACGTCCTGATCCAGACCCTGCACCCGCCCACCGCCTGCGCCGACGCCCCTTACCGCGACGGCTGGCGCGACGGCAGTTGGGCCGGCTGCGAAGGCGACTTCGGCGAACCCGCGCCGTGGTACTTCCGCACCCTCGGCGGCTGGCTGGCGCTGCTGCAACGCAGCGGCCTGACCCTGCGCGAACTGCAAGAACCCGTGCACCCGCAAACCCAGCGTCCGGCATCGCTGATCCTGCTGGCCGCACCGGGCTGAAACGTCCGGCAGCGAACCAGCCGCGTCGATCCGCACCGCGCCACGCCACTAAATGCCGACGAAGGCCGAAATCCATCCTGCCGTTGCCGTTGCTGTTGCCGTTGCCTTATTCCCCCACCTCGCCCGAGGCCGCCGCTGCGCAGACCCGGAGGGCGCGCGCATGGATGCGCGCGTGCGCCGTAGGGGCAGGATGCCCCTTACGGCGCATCCCCGCGCAAGGCGCTGGACTTGGTGGCTGGTGACTTCAGACAAGCGTTTTTCTTTGGTTGCTTTCTTTTGGCGCGCTGCCAAAGAAAGTAACTCGGCCGCTAGCGGACGAAAGCTGTTGATTGCGGCATGTCGTCACTCGTCAACGACGGCAGTGCAGTTGCGTGTCCGACTGTAGGAGCGGCGCAAGCCGCGACCGCGGCACCACCACTACGACGAAACCTCCGCAATCGCCGCGAGGCCGCGGTCGCAGCTTGCGCTTCCCCTACATCCAGGCAAGCGCAAACATCGCGCAAACCACCCCCACGACCAATCGAATACGCCCCCTCACCCCTGCGAGCGATCCACCGGCTTGGCCACCCCCGAGCCGATATCCGCGATCCGCCACAAATACAAACTGGCATAGGTCCGATACGGCCCCCACCGCTGTGCGATCTCCCCCAACGCTTTAGGCGCCGGCATCGCCCCCAGCTTGTCGACGAACTGCGCCCCCTTGCGGATGCCCAGGTCGTCCACCGGCAGGATGTCGGGACGGCCGAGGCGGAACATCAGCATCATCTCCACCGTCCAGCGGCCGATGCCGCGGATCGGCACCAGCGCGGCGACGATGGCGTCGTTGTCCATGTGCGCCATCGCGCGCAGGTCGGGAATCTCGCCGCGCGCTTCGCGCGCGGCCAGGTCGCGCAAGGCCAGCAGCTTGTTGCCGGACACGCCGCAGGCGCGCAAGGTCGCGTCGTCGCAGCGGCCCAGGGTGCCGTGGTGCAGGCGCGCGCTGCCGATCGCGGCCTCGACCCGGCCCACGATGGTCGAAGCGGCCTTGCCGCTGAGCTGCTGGAACAAGATCGCGCGCGCCAGCGCATCGACCGGATCGAAGCGCTGGCGCCAGCGCGCGTCGTTCGGGATCGGCCCGTTCTCGAGCGTGTCGACCTTCTTCATCCACGCGCCGAGCCGGCGGCACTTGCGGCTCAGGTGCGCGTGCGCGGCCTGCGCGTCGAACCCGCGGACCTGGCGCGGCACGTCAGCGCCGCACCGCGTCGGCGGCGTAGGCCAGCCACGCCAGGATCATCAAACTGCCGCCGTAGGGCGCGAGCCGGGTCGACGCGCCGAAGAAGTGCGCCGCGGCAAGGCTGCCGGCGAAGCCGAGCACGCCGAGCAGCAACGCGCCCAGCACCGCACGCGTGAACGCGCGTCGCGCCGGCGGCGCCAACGCCGCCAGGGCGATGCCGTGGCCGAAGGCGAACACCGCGGCGCTCTGCAGCCGGGCCTGCGCATGCGGATCGGCCGCCGCGTGCGCGGCGTAGGCCGACAGCGCCACCGCCAAAGCGGCAAGTACGGCGCCGCTGGCGGCGAGCAGGCGCGCGGACAACGGCGCGGGAATGCGGGTATCGGAAGCGCTGGCGCTCATGCGGGCGAACGCGGGAAGTGGGAGCGTTCAACGATAGCAGCGTTGGCGCGGGCGCGTTCGCGCAAGCTGCGGACTTGCGCTGCAGGAGCGGCGCGAGCCGCGACCGCGCGGCTTCAGCGCCGGGCGTTGGGAGGCCGCGGTCGCGGCTTGCGCCGCTCCTACAGCGGCACCCCATCGCCACGGCGATCCGGCCAAGACCGCCGTCGCGCTCGCCATCCCGAATCGCCAAAAAAAACGCGCCGCGGAATCCGCGGCGCGTTGGGGTGTCGCATCCGGCCCGCGCAAGCGCGGGCGACGGGATTACTTGACCGGCCAGTAGACGTCGAACTGGCCCAGGGCCGGGTCGAAGCTCTGGTCGATGCCGGCCTTCCAGCTCTCGTACGGACGGTCGGTGGTCGAGTAGCCGCGGGTCATCGCCCAGGCGCGCACGGCGTCGCGCACCGGCGGCAGCGCGGCGAAGTTGTGGCCGCCGCTGGAGGCGACGACGACCTTCGAGGCCGGCAGCAGCGAAGCCTTGACCGGGCCTTCGACCTTGACTTCCAGCGCGGTGGCGTCGCCGGTGGCGGTGTCGCCCTTCTTGCGCACGACCTGCACGGTGTCGAAGTCGTAGGTCTCGGTGCCGAACTCGTTGGTCACGATGCGCACCGGGCCGACCGCTTCCAGGCCGTTGGCGGCGATGACCTTGTTGATCCACTCCATGTTGGCGTGGATCTGGCCCTTGATCTTGTCGTTGTTGCGCTCGACCGCGGCGTTGACGCTGAGGATGTTCTCGGCGGGACGGTCGACGGCCTTCGGCGCATTGTTCGGATCGGTTTCCGACAGCTTGGCGTAGTCGTAGTTCGGCACGGTCGCGAGCAGGTTGCTCAGGCGCGCCAGGCCCATCTTGATGTCTTCGCCGACGCTGCTGCTGACGTACAGGCCGGAGTAGCGGCCGAGCAGGTTGAAGCCGTAGTCGACGTCGTAGGTCTGGGTGATCTCGACGTTGCGGTTGTTGCGGCCGGTCGGCTTGAAGGTGAACTCGGAGCGCTTGTTCTCGCCGCGCTCGGGGTTGGTGATCTTGTAGCCGACCAGCTTGCCCGGCTCGCTCTTGACGATTTCCCAGCTGCCCTGGCCCAGGCCGCGTTCCTTGGAGGAGTATTCCAGGCGGGCGCCCACGCCCTCATCCTTGCCGACCAGCTTGATCTCCATATTCGGATCGCGCAGCGCCAGCGGGTTCCATTCCTTGAAGCGACGCACGCTGTTCAAGGTGTCGAAGACGATGGTCAGCTTGCGGTTGGTCTCCACCGAATGCGACAGGTGGCGGCTCGACGGCAGAACGATGCCGACGACCAGGAACAGCACGGCGACGATCGCCAGGGAAATCAGAATCTCGATCAGACGGGTCATTCAGGGTTCTCCAGGGCCGGGCCCAGGTGCGGGCCAGGGGCGCAGACCCGCAATCGTAGCAAGATAAATCCCGGCAAGGGCAGCCGTCACAGGCAAGAAAGCCCATCGAAAGTCGTCGTGGCCGGCCCGCGCCGCGAAAAGCCCGCAACTGGCCGGCTTTGTGCCGCCTCGAAGCGGCATCCGCTCCGGTATGCGGACGCGTAAGCGCAAATCCGGTCAAGTCCGGACGCGGCGCAGGCGCCCTCGCCTCGCCCGCGCCTGCGCATTCGCGCGCCGCCGCGGCGCGCGCCGGGCGGAAGGATTCGACGAAAGTAGAAGCCGGGCCGGACGCGGCCGGCCGGCGGCCGCGCACCGCGGCGGCGACGGCGAAGCCCGGCTTACCGAGGCGGACCCGCCCCGATGCGGCCGGATCGCTGGATCCGGCCGGCCCGGACCGCGCCCCGGCGCGCCGCCCGTGGCCGCTCGCGCGCCGGCGACGGGCCGCCGGGCATGCAGCGCGCCCGGCCGGCGACCGCGCTCAGACCAACTGCAGCTCGAACGCCTTCAGCACCGCCCGGGTGCGGTCGCGCACGCCCAGCTTGGACAGGATGTTCGACACGTGGTTCTTGATCGTCCCCTCGGCCACCCCGAGCGAATTGGCGATCTCCTTGTTGGAGAAGCCGCCGGCCATCAGCCGCAGGATCTCGGTCTCGCGCTCGGTCAGCGGGTCGGGCCGGTCCAGGCTGACGAAGTCGTTGCGCATGTGCTCCAGGCCCGACAGCAGGCGCTGGGTCATCGCCGGCTGCACCAGCGAGCCGCCATCGGCCACGGTCTGGATGGCGCCGACCAGTTGCTCCAGCGACACGTCCTTGAGCAGGTAGCCCTTGGCCCCGGCCTTAAGCCCGGCCAGCACCAGTTGGTCGTCGTCGAAGGTGGTCAGGATGATCGTCGGCGGCAGGTAGCCGCTGCGGGCCAGGGCCTGCAGCGCCTCCAGGCCGGACATCACCGGCATGCGCATGTCCATCAGGACCACGTCCGGGCGCAGGTTCGGGATCATCTCGACCGCCTGGCGGCCGTCGCCGGCCTCGGCCACGACTTCGATGCCCTCGGCCAGGGCGAGCAGCGAGCGCACGCCCTGCCGGACCAGGGTCTGGTCGTCGACGAGCAATACGCGGATGGGATTGGGGATCATGTCAGGGCTCCTTCGCGGCCCATGGCGGCCGCGGTGGCGGGCAGGGTCAGGCGCAGGCTGAAGCCGGCCTCGGCCCGGGTTTCGATTCGCAGTTGGCCGCCGTGCTGCACCAGCCGCTCGCGCATGCCGCGCAGGCCGTTGCCGGCGATCAGGTGGTCGGCGCCGCGGCCGTCGTCGCGCGCGCTCATGACGATGTGGCCGTCGTTGCGGCGCACGTCGATCCACAGGTGCTGGGCGCCGGCGTGGCGGACCGCGTTGGTGATGATCTCCTGGGCGCAGCGCAGCAGCACGTGGGCGCGCTCGGGGTCGTCCAGGGTCAGCGGGGTCTCGATGTCCATGCGGATGTCCAGGGCGGGCACGTTCTCGGCGAGCGGGCGCAGCGCCAGCGACAGGTCGATGGCGCCGTTCTCGCGCAGTTGGCTGACCGCCTCGCGCACGTCGGTGAGCAGCAGTCGCGCCAGAGTATGCGCCTGCTGCACGTGTTCCTTGACCCGGCCTTCCGACAGGTGCCCGGCCACTTCCAGGTTCAGGCTCAGCGCGGTGAGGTGGTGGCCGAGCAGGTCGTGCAGCTCGCGCGAGATGCGGGTGCGCTCGTTGATGCGCGCGCTTTCGGCCAGCAGCGCGCGGGTCGCGCGCAGCTCGGCGTTGAGCCGGCGCTGGTCCTCGCGCGCCTGGGCCTGCTGCATCGCCACCAGCGAGCTGACGAAGACCAGGCTGGAGAACCCGGCGTAGGCCACCGACTGCACGATCGCCACCAGCAGCGGCTGGCCGATGGCGATGACGAACACCGGGATGATCGACAGGTTGCTCAGGACCAGCCACGCCACCCCGACCCGCAACGGCAGCAGCCACGGCAGCAGCCCGGCCACGACCATCAGCAGGATGCTGCCGATGCCGCTGTTGGAGTAGTAGCCCACGCCGATGGCGCAGGCGGTCAGGACCAGCAGCAGGGCGTGGTCGGCCGGTCCCGGCCGGCGCTGGCCGAGGCCGCGGCTGGCCCACCAGTAGACCGCGCCGAAGGCCAGGTGGATGGCCACCCAGCGCAGGATCAGCAGGAAGAAGGTGTGCTCGCTGCCGCCGGGCAGCGAAGTCGCCGCCTCCGGCTCGAGCCACATGATCACCAGCCAGCACCCGGCCACTCCCCAGGTGAACAGCCCGGCGAAGCGCATGAGTTGGGTGGGGGTCAGGCGTGCCAGCATGAACGCATGCTAACGGTAGCGGTGCCCGGGCGGAGCCGTCCGAAAGTCATGGACTTGGGCGTTCGCCCCGCGACCGCCCCCCGTGCGATAATCGACGGCGCCGGCACGGATTTCGCGCCGGCTTGCAACTATCTGGAGCCTGGAATGTCGATCGTCGTCCGCGACGTGCGCGAGCACGAGCTGGATTCCGTCCTTGCCCTCAACAACGCCGCCGGGCCTGCGATCCTGCCGCTGGATGCGGCGCGTCTGCGTCACTTCTTCGACACCGCCGAATATTTCCGCGTCGCCGAACGCGACGGCACCCTGGCCGGTTTCCTGATCGGCGTGGGTTCCGGCGCCGGCCACGACAGCAGCAATTTCCGCTGGTTCCACGAGCGCTATCCGGACTTCTTCTACATCGACCGCATCGTCGTCGCCAGCCGCCGCCGCGGCGGCGGCGTCGGCCGCGCCTTCTATGCCGACGCCCAGAGCTACGCCGAGCTGCGCTACCCGCAGCTGGCCTGCGAGGTGTTCCTGGAAGGCGGCAACGACCCGGCCCTGCTGTTCCACGGCAGCTTCGGCTTCCGCGAGGTCGGCCAGCACGTGATGGAAGAGGCCGGCGTGCGCGCGGCGATGCTGATGAAGCCGCTGTGCAGCTTCGAATGGGTGCGCCAGACCTACGGCGACGCCCTGCCCGACGCCGGCTGGCTGGCCCGCCCGCGGGTGCCGGTGGCGCCCGTCCACGCCGACGCGCCGCGTCCCACCGGGACCTGCCCGTGAGCGTGGCCGTGGATTACGAACAGGCCGGCGAACTCAAGATCGGCCAGGTCGGCATCGCCAACCTGCGCATCCGCAGCCTCGACGTGCCGCGCCTGGTCGAGGAAATGCGCAGCCGCGTGCAGCGCGCCCCGAACATGTTCGGCCGCGCCGCGGTGGTGATCGACTTCGGCGGCCTCAGCCATGCGCCCGACATCGCCTCCGCCCAGGCCCTGCTCGACGGGCTGCGCGCGGCCGGCGTGCTGCCGGTGGCGCTGGCCTACGGCACCAGCGAGATCGAGAAACTGTCGCAGGCGCTGGGCCTGCCGCTGCTGGCCAAGTTCCGCGCGTCCTACGAGCGCGCCGACGGCGCCGCCGTCGCCGAAGCCGCGGCGCCGCGACGCGAAGCGCCGGCGCCCGCGCCGGCCGCCGAACCGGCCCGCAGCACGCCGCGCCCGCCGGCCGGCGCGCCGGCCGTCGCGCAGGCTTCATCGGTAGGAATGATCCAATCCGCGCCGGTGCGCTCGGGCCAGCAGATCTACGCCGACAACCGCGACCTGACCGTGCTGACCACGGTCGGCGCCGGCGCCGAGGTCATCGCCGACGGCTCGGTCCACATCTACGGCCCGTTGCGCGGCCGCGCCCTGGCCGGCGCGCAGGGCAACGCGAAAGCGCGCATCTTCTGCCGCGAGTTCTACGCCGAACTGGTCGCCATCGCGGGCCGCTACAAAGTGCTCGAAGAAATCCCCAAGGAGCTGCGCGGCAAGCCCGTGCAGGTCTGGCTGGAAGACGAACAAATCAAGATTGCGGCGCTGGATTGACGCCGCACGAACGGAGGAACGAATTTTGACCGAGATTATTGTTGTCACTTCGGGCAAGGGCGGCGTCGGCAAGACCACGACCAGCGCCAGCCTGTCCTGCGGTCTCGCCCGACGCGGCCACAAAGTCGCGGTCATCGACTTCGACGTCGGTCTGCGCAACCTCGACCTCATCATGGGCTGCGAGCGCCGCGTGGTGTACGACTTCGTCAACGTCGTCAACGGCGAAGCCTCGCTCAAGCAAGCCCTGATCAAGGACAAGCGCTTCGACACCTTGTTCATCCTGGCCGCGTCGCAGACCCGCGACAAGGACGCGCTGACCAAGGAAGGCGTGCAGAAGGTGCTCGAGGACCTCACCGCCGAAGGCTTCGACTACATCGTCTGCGATTCGCCGGCCGGCATCGAGAAGGGCGCGTTCCTGGCGATGTACTTCGCCGACCAGGCGGTGGTGGTGGTGAACCCGGAAGTGTCCTCGGTGCGCGACTCCGACCGCATCCTGGGCCTGCTCTCGTCCAAGACCCGCCGCGCCGAGAACGGCGAGCGCGTCAAAGAACACCTGCTGCTGACCCGCTACAGCCCCAAGCGGGTGGAAACCGGCGAGATGCTCAGCATCGGCGACGTCGAGGAAATCCTCGGCCTCAAGACCGTCGGCGTGATCCCGGAGTCCGGCGACGTGCTCAACGCCTCCAACAAGGGCGAGCCGGTGATCCTGGAAACCGAATCCGATGCCGCCCAGGCCTACGACGACGCCGTCGCCCGCCTGCTCGGCGACACCCGTCCGATGCGCTTCACCCAAGTGGAAAAGAAGGGCTTCTTCAGCAAGATTTTCGGAGGCTGAACTCATGGGTCTGTTCGACTTCCTGCTGGCCAAGAAGCAAACCGCCGCGGTCGCCAAGGACCGCCTGCGGATCATCGTCGCGCACGAACGCGCCGGCCGCGGCGGCCCGGATTACCTGCCGATGCTGCAGCGCGAACTGTTGGAAGTGATCCGCAAGTACGTCAACGTCGACGTCGAGGCGGTCAAGGTCGACGTGGTCAAGGAAGGCCAGCACGACGTGCTCGACATCTCGGTGGCCTTGCCGGACGCGCCGGGCTCGACGCCGGCGTAAACGCCGGGCAGCGGCCGGGATTCCGGCCGCTTCGGCTACGCCGCTGCGCGATCCGCATCGCCGCGCATCGGCGGCGGCCGGGCGGTCGTCGCTGCAGGCGCGGCTCGCCATCGAATGGCTTCGGCCGGGGGGTTGGTTTCCGCCGGCGCCTGGCACCGAGCTTCTTCGCAGGATCGCGGCCGCCGCGCATCCTGCGCACCGATCCGCAACGCCGACTCCGCCGACTCCGCCATGCTCACCCTCGCCGACATCGCCTTCGACGACGCCTCCGCCCTGCTCGCCCGCTACGGGCTGGCGCTGGTGCATGTGGCCGACGGCGACGCGATTCCCGGCAGCTACTGGGGCGACAGCGAGGCCGGCATCATCGCCAGCACCGTCTATGCGCGCGCGGACACCCCGGTGCATTCGATGCTGCACGAGGCCTGCCACCTGATCGTGCTGCCGCCGCAGCGGCGCGCGGCGGTGCATACCGACGCCACCGACTCGGTCGAGGAAGAGGACGCGGTGCTGGTGCTGCAGACCGTGCTGGCCGACGCCCTGCCCGGCGTCGGGCGCGAACGCATGTACGCCGACATGGACGCCTGGGGCTACACCTTCCGCCTGGGCTCGGCCAAGGCCTACGTCGAGCAGGACGCGCAGACCTCGTGGCAATGGTTGGCCGAGCGCGGCCTGGTCGAGCTGCCGCAGCGCACGCTGGCGGCTTAGGCGGCGGCGCTCGCAGCCAAGCGGCTGCGCTTTAGCTTTTGTGGGAGGGGCTTCAGCCCCGATGCTCTTCGCTCAGGTCGCGGGGCAGCCCCCACCGCAAGACGATCGGGCAGGACAGCGTCGGGGCTGAAGCCCCTCCCACGACAGCAGACCGTCCCGCAAAAGCGGGCCACGCGGTTAGCGCGGATCTTCGCCGAGCGGCCACCGACGCCCTCCCTGGCGCCGACGCCATTCCAACCTTGCGGAGCGGGTTATCCCCATAACGCCGGCCCCGTCTTGCGTACCACGGTGCTTCCCTTCCCCTGAAGCGCCATCCAAGGCGCCACTCTCCCCGAGTTCCCGGGCGGCGCGCTCAGTGCGCGGCCAGCCGCTCGTGCCGCTCGCGCGAGACCGCCATCGGCGCCGCCGGCAGCGCCACGGCGCGGTCGACCTCGACCTCCGCCTCGCTGACCGGATCGGGCAAGGCGCGGGCGGCGCTGCGGTTGGGGCCGGCGTCGGCCGGCCCGTTGATCACCACCACCCCCACCGCCGCCAGCGCCAGCAAGGCGAACAGTGCGATGCGGATGGCGCGGCGTGCGTAAGGCAGGCGGCTGCGGACCGGGGCCTGCGGCGCCTGGGCCCAGCTCAGGTCCGCGCTGAACAGCCGGACCCCGCCATCGGCCCCGCGCAACGGCAGTGCCGTCAGCGTCGCCGTGTGCAACTTGCTGTGCGCGGAAGAGCCCAAGGTCTGTTTCATTCCTTATCCAATGCAGCCGATGCTCGATGCCAGGATCCCCACCCTGGCCGGGCCGCCGACGAGCGGCTGCCCTTGCACGTCACTTTTTCCGTTTTCGCGTCACAAATCAAATCTGTTTTCGTGACAGGCGCCCGACCACCCCGCTCACGCGCCGTTTCCTTGACTGAACGAAAGCGCGGCCCAGGTCGCGAGTGTTGCGTGGAGGCCGCGTTAATACCGAATATTTAACAATCTAAACGATTACACATAACTTTAAATTTACAAATTTCCGCGAACTTGTCCGCAGTTCGTCGTGGGGCAACGGCCCGAATCGGCCAAGACCGGCCGCTCCGCACGCTTCAGGTAACCGTTTTCACAGCCTCGACTGTGCCGGATTTGCGCAAACTCTCTGCAACAGCGGCCGCACGGCCGGCCTCGACGCGTCCGCATCGCACTGCGGCTTGCGCCTCGCCGACCCGCCCTCTAGCCTTCCGGTTCGCGCGCCAAGCGCAGCACTATTTCCGGAGAGAGCACACATGAAACCTGTCCGCGCCTTGTTGGCGCTCGGCGTCGCTGCGGCCGTGATCGGCCTGGCCGGCTGCAAGAAGGAACCCGCCTCCGTCCCGAGCGCCGCGGCGCCGGCGGCCGCGCCGGCCGGCGAGACCGCGGATCAGTTCATCGCCCGGGTCAACGACGAGTACAAGAAGATGTACCCGGAGATGACCGCCGCGCAGTGGCTGTCCTCGACCTACATCAACGACGACAGCCAGCTGCTGTCGGCCAAGGCCAACGAGCGCTACCTCGGCCAGCTCAACAGCTGGATCGAGCAGTCCAGGAAGTTCGAAGGCCAGCCGATGTCGCCGGCCACCGCGCGCGCGATCCAGTTGCTCAAGATCGGCACCGCGATGCCGGCGCCGAAGGATCCGGCCCGGCTCGCCGAGCTGACCCAGATCGCCACCCGCATGGAAGGCATGTACGGCGCCGGCAGCTACTGCAGCGGCCCCGGCGAGACCGATTGCCGCCAGCTCGGCGACCTGGAAGACGTGCTGCGCAACAGCCGCGACTACGACGCCCAGCTCGACGCCTGGAAGGGCTGGCACACCATCTCCAAGCCGATGCGCAAGGACTACACGCGCTTCGTCGAACTGGTCAACGAAGGCGCGCGCAACCTCGGCTACGCCGACACCGGCGAGCTGTGGCGCTCGGGCTACGACATGAGCCCGGCCGAACTGTCGGCCGAGACCGACCGCCTGTGGGGCCAGGTCAAGCCGCTGTACGAGCAGCTGCACTGCTACACCCGCTCGCGCCTGGAAGCCAAGTACGGCAACGACAAGGGCCAGGTCGCCGGCGGCCTGCTGCCCGCGCACCTGCTCGGCAACATGTGGCAGCAGGACTGGGGCAACCTGTGGGACGTGCTGGCGCCGTACAGCGAGCAGCAGGCCGGCAGCCTGGACATTAACGCCGCGCTGGCGCGCCAGTACCAGCAGGTCCTCGACGCGCAGCAGGCCAAGGCCGGCGGCGAACGCGACGCGGCCGGGCAGGCGCAGCTGGAGGTCGACGCGCAGCTCGCCAACGCCAAGCGCATGACCGAGCGCGCGCAGGACTTCTACGTCTCGCTGGGCATGCCCAAGCTGCCCGACAGCTACTGGGCCAAGACCCAGTTCGTGAAGCCGCGCGACCGCGACGTGGTCTGCCACGCCAGCGCCTGGGACATGAACATGTCCGGCGACGTGCGCACCAAGATGTGCATCAAGCCGAACGAAGAAGACTTCACCACGATCTACCACGAGCTCGGCCACGTCTATTACTACCTGGCCTACAACAAGCAGCCGCCGCTGTTCCAGACCGGCGCGCACGACGGCTTCCACGAGGCCATCGGCGACACCATCGTGCTGGCGATGACGCCGAAGTACCTGTCCTCGATCGGCATGGTCGCCAACCCGCAGCAGAGCCAGGAAGCGCTGATCAACGCGCAGATGCGCATGGCCCTGGCCAAGGTCTCGTTCCTGCCGTTCGGCCTGATGATCGACCGCTGGCGCTGGGGCGTGTTCGACGGCTCGATCAAGCCCGACCAGTACAACAAGGCGTGGTGGGAGCTGAAGGCGCGCTACCAGGGCGTGGCGCCTGTGGAGGCGCGCGGCGAGGACTTCTTCGACCCGGGCGCCAAGTACCACGTGCCGGGCAACACCCCGTACACGCGCTACTTCCTCTCGCACATCCTGCAGTTCCAGTTCTACAAGTCGCTGTGCGACGCGGCCGGCTACAAGGGCCCGCTGTACGAGTGCAGCTTCTACGGCAACAAGGCCGCCGGCGCCAAGTTCGAGGCGATGCTGAGCAAGGGCGCGAGCCAGCCGTGGCAGCAGACGATGAAGGAACTGACCGGCGGCGAGAAGATGGACGCCTCGGCGGTGCTGGAATACTTCGCGCCGCTGCAGACCTGGCTCAAGCAGCAAAACGAAGGCAGGAGCTGCGGCTGGCAGGCGTCGGCGGCGGGCGCGCCCGCGCCGACGTCGCCGGCCAAGCCGGCGGCGAAGGTCGAGGCGCCGGCCAAGCCCGCCAAGGGCTGAGCGCAGGCCGCGTCCGCAGGAGAGAAAAACCGGCTTCGGCCGATTTTTCTTTTCTGCGGCCTTCGCGCCGCGCGCGGCCGCCGCGCGCTATCGCGCCGCGCCGGGTTTGTTCGCGCTGCGTTTGCCCGCGCGTTTGTTCGCGTCGCGCCGTTCGCGCTGCTGCCGCACCTGCGCCAGCAGCGCGCGGTTGCGCGCCAGCAGCGTCTTCAGGCGCTCCTGCAGATACGCGCCGACCATCGCCGAATACGGCCGTTGCGGCTGCGCCAGCGCCTGAATGTCGTCGAGCGCGGCCTCCACCTGGGCCAACGCGGCCAACGCCCGGTCGGGCGGCAGATAGGCCACGTCGTCCAGGCGCGCCTCGACCCCGGCCAGGCGAGCCTGCACCATCGTCAGATGGTCGGTGCGCGCTTCCACCAGATGCTGGCGGTTGAGCCCGAGCACTTCGATGGTGGTGGTGCCGTAGGGATCGGCGGCGCGGCCGTGGAAACGTGGCGCGACCAGCGACAGCCCGGCCTCCGGCCAGCACAGGTGCCGGGCCGGGTCGCTGCGCGCCGGATCGATCAGCAACGCGTCCTCGGCTTTGTGATCGCTGCGCGGTCCGCGCGCGCGACGGCCGCGGATCGGGAACTGGTTGCCCTTGCCCACCGTGGTTTCCGCCGTCGCCGCCAGCTGCGCGCGGCTCATGCCGGCGCTGGCGATGCGCAGGCCGTTGCGGCGGTTGCACAGGATGCAGCTCGGCAGCAGGTTGTCCCAGTCCGCGGCCAGCCACCAGTAGCCGCGATGCCTGGCATCTTCGCTGACGCCGGCCTTGGGCCGGTAATGCTCGACGTCGGTCGGCGCGCCGGCGCTGTGGAAGGTTTCGCAGTACGCGCACTTGCCGTGGAACAGCTTGGCCATGGCCTCGGCGACGTCGTCGCCCTTGTAGGCGCCGAACCCCGGGAAGCTGCCCGCGGCGCCGCTGCGGTAATGCGCGCGCGCCAGCTTCGCCTCCGACTTGCCGGGGCCGTCGGCCTGGGTGAGCGAGCGCGGCGCGGCGACGTCGCCGCGCTTGACCGGCCTCATTTGCCGATCTCCTTGCCCAGGCGCTGTTCCAACCGACGCACAATCTCCTCCAGCGCCTGCTCGCGCAGCCGGCCGCGCTGCGGCGGCGATGCGCTGCGCCGGGTGCGGATGTAGCGCTCGGTCGCCTCGCCGATCAGTTGTTCGGCCGGCGTGTCGCCGCGCGGCAGCGCCTCCAGATCCAACGCCAGCCGCTCGCGCTCGCGCGCCTGCGCAGGCGTCGGTTCCGGCACCCCGAGCAGGTAGGCATAGCGGTTCAACGCGGCCTCGGTCTGCGGCCGCGCGGTGCTGGGCAGGCCGAAATAATCCGAGGTGAGCAGCTGGTCGGTGCGCATCAGCTCGATGTTGGGCAGGTTCGCGCGCGCGCGGATGCGGTCGTCCTCGTCGCGGTACAGCACATGCACCTCGCCGTCGCGCATGCCGCGCAGGCACAGCGCATCGTGCGCGCTGACGATGAACTGCACCTTCGGCATGGCCCGGCGCAGCGCCGCGATCACTTCGATCTTCCAGCGCGGATGCAGGTGCACGTCGATCTCGTCGACCAGGACCACGCCCTGGGCGAACTCCAGGTTGCCCCAGGTTTCGACCATGCGCCGCATGATGTCCACCGCCATCGCGAACAGCGCCCGGTAGCCGTCGCTCATCCGCTCCACCGGGGTGACCCTGCCGTGGGCCTGCACCAGCACGTGGCCGTCTTCGGCGCGGAACACGCGGTCGTCGCCGTGCAGGGCGAAGATCTCGCGCAGCGCGCGCGCGACCGGATCGAAGTGCGGGTTGTCCGGATCGCGCAGCCAGGCGCCCGGGTCCTGCAGCGCCGCGAACGGGTCGAACAGGCTGCGGGCGACGGCTCCGGCGGCGCCCTTGCCGTGGGCGCGGAAGAAGCGGCGTGCGCCGTAGGCCAGCAGCATCGGCGCGGCGCCGGCGCTGGCGCGCACTCCGCTGTCGGTAGAAGCGTCGGTGTCGTCGGCGAAGTCCGCGACGAACCGGCCCATCGAGTCCACGCCCAGGCGTCGGGTCTCGCCGTTGGAAAGGCGGACCTCGACCCGCGGCGGCTGCGGCGACGGATCCCAGGAGCGTCGTTCGCGCGGCAGGAATTCGGCGCCGTCGGCGCGCGCGGCGCGGCGTTGGGGGCCATCCATGAGCGCAAGCGCCAAGGCCTGCAGCACCGTACTCTTGCCGGCGGCGTTCTCGCCCAGCAGCATCGCGCCGGAAGTCGCCCCGGACTGGCTGCTGCGCGTGGCGAAGTCGAGTTTCAGGTCGTCGATGGCCTTGAAGTCGCGAATCCGCACCGATTCGATGTATGCCGCCGGCGGATGCACGCGCGTACGCCAGACCGTGGACTCGCGCGCCTGCGCCAGCACGCGCGCTTGGAAATCGCGATAGGCCGCAGCCGCGTCGATCCAGTCCTGGCCGCGGCCGTCGAGCGCCGCCAGGCCGCGGTCGCTGCGCAGCTTGCCGGGAAACGCCGCGCCGGCCCGCGCCAACGCCTCGGCGAACACCCAATCGATCGCCGCGCGCATCGCGCCGGAATGCGCCAGGGTGTCGAGTTGTTCCATGAACCCGGCGGATGTCGAATAGCGCCCGACGATCTTGTTCTCCAGGGTGACCAGGGCGAACTCGATCGCGTCCTTGCGCTGGCGCGCCAACCGTTCGCGATTGAGCGCCAGTATCTCGATGCTGGCGTAGCCGCGATCGTCGCGCGCCAGCAGATAGCCGTCGGGCAGGAAACTCAGGTGGCGCGAAGGGTCGTCGCGGCAGGGATCGATCAGCAGCGGGCGTTCGATCGCCACGGTCTCGCGGTACGCGGTCATCGCCCGCGCCCGCGGCGACGCCAGCGGGAAGGCGTTGCGCTTGTACGCGGCGCACTCGCGGCAGGCCAGCATCAGGTTGCGCCATTCGTAGGCCAGCCACGCGTAGTGATCGGCGCTTTCCTGGCCGCTGCGCGGGTCCAGGGCGGACATGACCGGGCGGAAGTTCTCGATCAGGCCCTGGTCCGGTTCCACCCGCGCCTCGCAGTAGGCGCACTTGCCGGCGAACTGGTCGCGCAGCCGCTGCATCACCTCCTCGTCCAGGAACAGGCGGTTGTAGCGTTCGAACGGCGGCCGCAAGCCTGCGCGCACGTCCGCGGGCCTGGCGTAGAAGGCGGTCATCTCGCTCGCCCAATGCAGCAGTTCCGGCCGCCGCAGCGAGTGCGGCGCAGCAATGCGTTTGACCTTCCTCATCCGGCCCCTCCCATGGGCGCTGCGACGCTGGCGCGGCGTTCCGGCCGCGCGGGCCGCCATTATGGACGTGACCGGCTGTGGCGGAATACGACCGCCTTGGCGATAGCGCCGCGGCGCTGGGGCACAATGCCGTCGGCGGCCTTCGCCGCCGGCCTTTCCAGGAGTTTGCGCATGCCCGCCCCGTTCCGTCCGTATGTCGCGCTGTTGGCGCTGAGTCCCTTCGCCGCCGTCGCCGCCGAGCCGGTGGACCTGCTGATCCGCCACGCCAACGTCGTCGACGTAGTCGCCGGCAAGCTGCGCGCCGACCGCCTGATCGCGGTGCGCGGCGACCGCATCGTCGCGGTCGAGCCCGACGCCCGCGCCGCGCGCTACCAGGCGCAGCGCAGCATCGACGCCGCCGGCAAGTACGCGATCCCCGGCTTGTGGGACATGCACGTGCACTTCGGCGGCGGCGACAAGCTGATCGAGGAGAACAAGAACCTGCTGCCGCTGTACGTCGCCCACGGCATCGCCGCGGTGCGCGACGCCGCCGGCGACCTCAGCCCGAGCGTGTTCCAATGGCGCGACGCGATCGCCGCCGGGCGCCTGGACGGCCCGACGGTGTTCACGTCCGGCCCGAAGCTGGAAGGCTACAAGTCGATCTGGCCCGGCGACATCGAAGTCGGCAGCCACGAAGAGATTTCCAAGGCGCTGGACCAGCTGCAGGGCTGGAAGGTCGACTTCGTCAAGATCACCGACAACACCTTGTCGCCGGAATTGTTCATGGACGCGCTGAGCCAGGCGCACGCGCGCGGGCTGCGGGTGTCGGCGCACCTGCCGTTCGCGCTGCCGGTCGACGAGGTCAGCCGCGCCGGCCTGAGTTCGATCGAGCATATCGAGTACGCGTACAAGGCCGGCTCGTCGCAGGAAGCGCAGATCAGCGCGATGGTGCGCCGCGGCGAGATCGACAGCCGCGAAGGCTGGAACCGCATCCAGGCCACGTTCGACCGCAAGACCGCGCTGGCCGCGTATCGCCGCCTGGCCCAGCGCGGCACCGCGGTGACGCCGACCCTCAACGGCAGCTTCGTCACTACCTACCTCGATCGCGACGACCACGCCCACGACGACTACCTGCAGTACATCGGCCCGGGCCTGCAGGCGACGTACGCCTGGCGGGTGGAGCGCGCGGCCAAGGACGACGCCGCGGCGATCGCGCGCCGACACGAGCGTTATGAACGCAACGCCTCGATCCTGCCGCTGCTGCAGCAGGCCGGGGTCAACATCCTGGCCGGCACCGACGCGGGCTTCCTCAATTCCTTCAACTATCCCGGCGTCGGCCTGCACGACGAGATGCAGCGCTTCGTCGACAGCGGCCTGACCCCGTTGCAGACCTTGCAGGCGGCGACGATCAACGGCGCGCGTTTCCTCGGCCAGGACCGGCGCCACGGCTCGCTCGCGGCGGGCAAGGCCGCCGACATCGTCCTGCTCGACGCCGACCCGCTGCGCGACATCGCCGCCACGCGGCGGATCGACACCTTCGTGCTGCGCGGCAAGGTGCACGACCGCGCGGCGCTGGATGCGATGTTGGCGGCGGTGCGCGAGGAGGTCGCCGAGCAGCGCGCGGCGCAGGCGGCTTCGGCGGCGCAGCCGCCGCGCACGGGCGGGCAACGCTGAGGTTCGCGTGCGGGTTTGGCGGGCGGCATGCTGCGGCCCGTCGATCCCGCACGCCGCTTTCGCGCGTCGGTCCGGCGGGAGCTTGAATCCATTTTTTTGCTTTGCCGTTGCTTTGCCGTTGCCTTGCCTTGCCGTTGCCTTGCTGTTGCTCTTGCCGTTCGCCCTGACGTGGCCCCGCCCGAGGCCCATGTTCCGCAGACCCGGAGGGCGCGCGCATGGATGCGCGCGTGCGCCGTAGGGGCAGGATGCCCCTTACGGCGCATCCCGGCGCCCGGTGCTGGACTTGGTGGCTGGTGACTTTAGACAAGCGTTTTTCTTTGGTTACTTTCTTTTGGCGCGCTGCCAAAAGAAAGTAACTCGGCCGCTTGCGGACGAAAGCTGTTGATTGTCGCTTGTCGTCACTCGTCAACGACGGAAGCAGAGTTGCGTATCCGTCTGTAGGAGCGGCGCGAGCCGCGACCGCGACAACGCAACTACGACGAAACTTTCGCAATCGCTGTGGTGGCGCGGTCGCGGCTTGCGCCGCTCCTACAGGGGGCGTGCCGCGGTGGGGTCGGCCTTTATCGCAGCAGCGAGTGACGACAAGCGATGATCCAAAGCTTCCGTCCGCAAGCGGCCGGGTCACTTTCTTTGTCCAAAGCCACAAAGAAAGTAACCAAAGAAAAGGCATTACTGTTTCGAATCAAGAGCCACTAGGTCCAGCACCAGGCGCGGGGCCGCGCCATAAGGGGCATCCTGCCCCATGGCGCGCGTGCGCATCCATGCGCACGCCCTCCGGGGCTGCGGAACGTGTCCTTCGCGTGGGGTTGCGTCCAAGCCAACGGCAACAACGGCAACGGCAACGGCAACGGCAATATCCTGCGGCTTCCGGCTATCGCCGGAATGACGATTCGCGGGAACAATCCACTTCGAATCGCCCCACGACGCACGTTCGCTTCGGGCGACTTCCACCGGCCCGGAACGACAACAGCGCGCGGAAGGCCGTAGCTGAGAACGCGTACCGGCAATCCCGCTGCGACTGCGCCCCCGCTTACGCTTGCACCTACCCCTGCTTGCCCTGCCGGAACTTCTGCGGCGTCGTTCCGCTGAACTGCTGGAACATCGCGATGAACGCCGAGGCGCTGGCGTAACCCATCTGCGTCGCCACCTGCTGCACGCTGCGCCCCTGCTCCAGCAACGGGATCGATTGCTGGAAACGCAGCCGCTGCCGCCATTGGCTGAACGACATGCCCAGTTCGTCGCGGCAGCGCCGGCTCAGGGTGCGTTCGGTGGTGTGCACGCGCTGCGCCCATTGCTCCAGCGTGGTGTTGTCGCCCGGCGCATGCTGCAAGGCGTCCAGGATCGGCCCGAGCAGGCGGTCGTCGCTGTGCGGCACGAAGCGCTGCAGCATCGGCGTGGCCAGCAGCTTGTCGATCAACACCCGCGCCAGGCGCCGGTCGGCGGGGGTGTCGGGGATCTCGATGCCGCGGTCGCACAGGTCCTCGACCCCGGCCAGGAACAACGGGTGCAGGCGGACGATGCCGGGCGCGGCCGGCAGCGCCGGGGTGTAGCGCTCGGCGATGTTGATCAGGCGGCATTTCGCTTCGCGCCGGTTGTGCGAGGTGTGGTCCATGCCGGCCGGGATCCAGGCGGCGTAGCCCGGCGGCGCGAACAAGGGCTCGCCCTCGACCACGAAGGCCATGCTGCCGGACTCCACGAACGCCAGCTGGCCCCAGGGATGCCGGTGCAGCGCGCTCTCGGTGTCCACCGCCAGCGCCTCGTAGCGCAGCAGCAGCGGGCCCGGCAATGAACGGTAGGGGTAATGGAACTGGCGGCTGCGGCGCATTTGTCCGGGCCTCGCTACGGCGTGTCGGGTTATCGGCATATGCCGTCTAGCCGACATTCTAGAATAGCCTGCCCCCACGTTGTGCCGTTGTACGGAAGGATGTTGCGATGCACCTGTTACTGCCGATCCTGGCCACCCTGATCTGGGCCGGAAACACGATCGTCAGCAAGCTCTCGGCCGGCGCGATCGAGCCGGCGGCGATCTCGTTCTACCGCTGGCTGGTCGCGCTGCTGGTGTTGACCCCGGTGATGCTGCCGCGGGTGTGGGCGCTGCGCGCGCAGGTGCGGCCGTACTGGCGCAAGCTGCTGGTGCTGGCCGCGCTGGGCATGGTGCTGTACCAGTCGCTGGCCTACTTCGCCGCGCACAGCGTCAGCGCGATGACCATGGGCCTGGTGGTGGCGGCGATCCCGCCGATGACGATGCTGATCGGCATGGTCCTGCTCAAGACCCGGCCGTCGCCGGGCATGTTGATCGGCGCGGCGGTGTCGTTCGCCGGCCTGACCTGGCTGCTCAGCGGCGGCCATCCGGCGCAGTTGCTGCAGCAGGGCCTGGGCCGCGGCGAACTGATGATGCTGCTGGCCGCGTTCTCGTATGCGCTGTACGGGGTGCTGGTCAAGCGCTGGGCGCTGCCGATCCCCAACGGCGAGTCGCTGTACCTGCAGGTGCTGTGCGGCTCGGTGCTGTTGCTGCCGGGCTTCGCGCTGGCGCCGTCGGTGGCGCTGACCGCGCACAACCTGCCGCTGGTGCTGTACGCCGGCATCCTCGCCTCGACCCTGGCGCCGTGGTTCTGGATGCACGGGCTGCTGCGGCTGGGCACCGACAAGACCGCGGTGCTGATGAACCTGACCCCGGTGTTCACCGCGCTGCTGGCGGTGTGCCTGCTCGGCGAACCGCTGCGCGCGTACCACTGGATCGGCGGCGGGCTGACCCTGCTCGGCGTAGCGCTGGCGCAGTTGCTGCGGCAGAAGCCGGCGCCGGCGCTGCGCACGCAGGAGTGCGCGGGTTGAGTTGAGAACCAGCGACCCGGTTTCCGGCGTGCGACGCAGTCCGGCCGGCGCAGTCGCGGCTCGCGCCGTTCCTGCAGTCGGCGACGCCGCGACACAGCCTTCGTAGCAGCGACGCGAGCCGCGACCGCGAAGCCGCGAAGCCGCGAATGCGACGAAAGTCGGCCTGCGCGCACGCCGCGATGCAACAGTATTGCGGCGATGCGGAGCGCGGCCATACGCCGGCGAACGCGCGGGCTCAGCGCTGTGAGCCGCGTCAAGTTTGCCGCCGGCGCGCGCTGCTACGGTCGCAGCCATGTCGTCGCCACCCGACTGCCCGACCCACATCGTCGTCCGCCCCTGCCGTCCCTCACCGGCGGCGCTGACGTTCGCGCAGCGACGCCGCGCTGCCCGCGCCGCGCTTGCCGGCGCTGCGTCCTGTTCCTTGCGATCGCGCGGTCGATCCGACGACCTCGCGGGCCATGCCGCTTTCGCCGAACGTCCCCGGCGCACGCCGCCGGGACACATGCCGATGCGCGATTGCTGCGGCTGATCCCCCTCGGCCGCAAGCCTGTGCCGGCCGCGGGGGGTGGCCCCCGGCCGGCTTTTTTTATCTGCGGCGTTTCGTCTGCGCTGGCTTCCTTCGGTGCCTGCGGCCTCGCTCGCGCGGTCCGCTGGCTGCGGCACCGGCCCATCGCGCCGCCTCGCACGCTTCAGGCCCCTGCCGCCGCGATGGCGGCCGGCTTGCTCGCGCGCGCGTTACGCAAACTGCGACCGCAACCGGACACCGGGCGCACGCAAGCGCCGGATACTGCACAGGCGCGCGGCGAACGCGCCGCGGACGCACCGAAGTTGCGTTTTCGATACAGACGCAGGCGACAAGGTTTGTTAGTTTGCGCACAGCAACACATTCCGCTCGACGCTGCGAAGGGGCGCAGCGTCCACGGCGGCCCCTCGCCCGCCGCGCCGGCTCCGGCTGCGCCCGCGGAACCGGGGCGCGCTTGAGGCTTCGCGCGGCACCGGCCCCGACGACCTGAAGCACGACACGCGAGCGCACGCTGCGATGCCCCAACGCATCGATCGGATCAAGAACCTGGCCAGCGTCTCGCAGTTCCGCATCGGCGCGCTGCTGGTGCAGCCCGAGCGCCTGACCATCGTCCGCGACGGCCAGTCCACCGCGCTGGAACCGCGCATGATGGAGGTGCTGATCGCGCTGGCCGAGCGCGCCGGCGAGGTGGTCAGCGCCGAGCAGCTGTTGATCGAGATCTGGCGCGGCACCTTCTACGGCGACAACCCGGTCCACAAGACCATCGCCCAGTTGCGCCGGCGCCTGGGCGACAGCAGCCGCGAGCCGGAGTTCATCGAGACCATCCGCAAGCGCGGCTATCGGCTGATCGCGCCGGTGGCTTTTCCCGACGACTACCGCAGCGGCCTGCCGCGCGCGGCGGCGTGGACCCAGGGCAGTCCCTACGTCGGCCTGCGCTCGTTCGACCAGGGCCACGCCGGGGTGTTCTTCGGCCGCAGCCGCGCCACCGCCGAGCTGCTGGCGACGCTGCGCGAGCAGATCGACAACCAGCGCCGCTTCGTCCTGGTCTCCGGCGCCAGCGGCTGCGGCAAGACCTCGCTGCTGCGCGCCGGGGTGCTGCCGCTGTTGCGCCAGGACGGCGGCTTCGACGGCCTGCATGCGCTGGCCAGCGCTTATTTCGACCTCGGCGCCTGCCGCGGCGGCGACCTGCTGGCGCGGCTGGCGCAGGCGCTGTGCGCGTGGTCGCTGGACGGCCGCCCGGTGTTCCTCGACGGCGAGGCGGCGTGGCTGGAGCGACAACTGCGCAGCGCGCCCGACGCGGTGCGCGCGCGCATCGACGACGCCTTCGCCCGCCGCACCGCGGCGCTGGCCGAGCGCGCCCACCTGTTGCTGGTGGTCGACCACGCCGAGGCCGCGGTCGCCGCGCCGGGCATCGACGATGCCGACCGCCGCGACTTCGGCGCCGCGCTCGACGCGCTGTGCGCGAGCGCGCGGGTCGCGGCGATCGCGATCACCCGCAGCGATTTCTATCCGGCGCTGGTGGAGAAAGTGCCGGGCCTGGCCGAACTCAAGGCCGGCGACGGCCACATCGACCTGCTGACCCCGCGCATCGGCGAGATCGGCCAGATCATCCGCGCGCCGGCCGCGCTGGCCGGGCTGAGTTTCGAGGAAGACCCCGACAGCTCGCTGCGCCTGGACGACCTGCTGCGCGACGCCGCCGCCGAGCATCCCGATTCGCTGCCGCTGCTGCAGCACACCCTGCAGGCGCTGTACGAGCGCCAGGGCGACGGCGGCGTGCTGCGGCTGTCGACCTACCGCGAACTCGGCGGCCTGGAGGGCGCGCTGGCGCACCGCGCCGAGCAGGCCTTCGCCGAACTGCCGGCGCCGGCGCAGGCGGCGCTGGAGCGGGTGCTGGCGGCGCTGATCGTGATCCGCCCCGACAGCGACGCGGTCACCGGCCGGCGGGTGCCGTGGTCGAGCCTGGAGGACGCGGCCGCGCGCGAGCTGGCCGAGGCCTTCGTGCGCGCGCGCCTGTTCGTCGGCGAGCTCAGCGGCGGCGAACCCGGCTTCGGCGTCGCCCACGAAGCGCTGCTGCGGCAGTGGCCGCGCGCGCGCGAGTGGACGCGCGAGAACCGGCAACTGCTGCAGGCGCGCGAACGCTTGCAGCGCGCGGCAAAGCGCTGGGCCGCCGAGGGCCGGCGCACCGACCACCTGCTCAATCCCGGCCGGCCGCTGGCCGAAGCGCGCGAGGCCGCGCGCCGCCTGCCCGCCGACCTGGACGCCGACGACCTGCAGTTCCTGCGCGCCTGCGAACGCCAGCAGCGGCGCAAGCAATGGTTGCGCGTCGGCGCGATCGGGACCTTGTGCCTGCTCGCCGTGGTCGCGATCGGCCTGGGCCTGCAGGCCTGGCAGGCGCGGCGCGAGGCCGAGCAGCGCCGCGACCAGGCCCAGCGCCTGGTCGCCTTCATGCTCGGCGACCTGGCCGAGCAGTTGCGCCCGATCGGCAACCTCAAGCTGCTCGACAGCGTCGGCAGCCAGGCGCTGTCCTACCTGGAGCGCATGCCCGAGGCCGACATGCAGCCGCGCGAACTGGTCAGCCACGCGCGCGCGTTGCGCACGGTCGGCGAGGTGCTGATGAACCAGGCCCGCTTCGCCGAGGCGCGCGCCGCGTTCGAGCGCGCGCAGGAGGCCTCCGCGCTCGCGGTCGCCGGCGCGCCGCAGTCGCTGGACGCGCTGGCCGAGTCCGGCACCACCGCCTATTGGCTGGGCTATCACGACTACCAGCAGAAGAAGTTCGACGGCGCGCGCAGCCACTGGCAAGCCTACCTGCATGCGTCCGAGCAACTGGTCAAGCGCGCCCCGGCCGATCCGCGCTGGCGGCTGGAGCTGTCCTACGCGCTCAACAACCTCGGCACCCTGGCCTTCAGCGGCCAGCGCAGCGACGAGGCCGGCGAACTGTTCGCGCGCTCGGTGGCGATCAAGCGCCAGTTGCTGGCCGACAAGCCCGACGACAAGTCGCTGCGCTTCGAACTGGTCGACAGCCTGTCGTGGCTGAGCAGTGCGCAGGACGCGCGCGGCCTGCTGGCTGAGGCCGCGCAGGGCTACGCGGCGCAGACGCAGATGCTGCGCGAACTGGTCGACAGCGAGCCCGACGCCGACGAATGGCGGCGCAAGCTGGCCACCTCGCTGCTGCGCAGTTCGGTGCTGGCGCTGGACCGCGGCGAAGCGGAGCAGGCCGAACGCGAGAGCGCCGAGGCCGTGCGCATGCTCGCTTCGCTGGTCGAGCAACAACCCGACAACAAGGTGTGGCGGCGCAACCTCGGCCACGCCTACGCCCATGCCGGCTGGGTCGCCTCGATGGCCGGCGCGCGCGAGCGCGCGCTGGAGCGGCTGCGCGCGGCGCAGCGCACGCTGGCGCCGATCATGCGCGAGACCGATCCGCCGCCGGAGTGGCGCCTGCTCGATGCGACGGTGCGCCTGCGCCTGGTCCAGGCCGATCCGCGCGCCGGCATCGGCGCCGCCGACGCCGCCATCGCCGATCTGCAGGCGCTGCAGCGCAACGCGCCGGCCGACATCCCCAACCTGTCCAGCCTCGCCCGCGCGCTGGCCTGGCGCGGCGAGCGCTATGCCGCCGCCGGCGAGGCTGCGCGCGCGCGCGCGGACTTCCGCCAGGTCGAGGGCCTGCTCGCCGACGCCGTCGCCGACACCCGCGACCGCATCGTCCTGGACGCCTGGTCGCGCTGCCAGGTGCACCTGGGCGAGCGCGCCGACGCGGCGCGCCAGATCGCCTGGCTGCAGCGCGCCGGCTACCGCAATCCCGGTTTCGTGGCCCTCTACGAAACCGCTCCGCAGCCACCATGACCACAGGAAACCCCATCATGGCCAAGAAAGACTCCGCCAAGTCCGCCAAGCCGGCGGCGCCGGCGATCGCCGACAAGTACGCGCGCAAGCACAAGGCGCACAAGCCCGACAGCAAGTACCCGACCCACCGCATCGAGCTGACCGTGGCCCACGTCGGCTTCGGCGGCAACGCCGGGCGGGGCCACTACTTCTACAGCTTCGCCCCGGACGTGGTGACCTTCCAGGGCGGCCCGGTCTGGATCGAGTACGCGTTCCAGGCGCAGGTCCAGGAGCGTTTCGAGATCGTCAACGTGCTGACCTCCGACGCCTTCAAGCAGATCGGCGAGCCGGAGTTCGAGTACGACAAGGAAGGCAACAAGGACGTGCGCAAGGTCTTCTTGTTCAACAAGAACTCGGTGTCCACGCTGATCTTCTTCACCGTGCTGGTGCGCGACCGCCAGAGCAACTACAACGACGTGGAACTGATCTCCTGCGATCCGCAGGTCGGCAACGACCCGCAGATCACCCCGAACAAGAACAAGGGCAAGGGCAAGTAAGCCCCGCGTCCGCGCCTTGGGGCGGGCGGCGCGCGCGCCGCCCGCCGCGACGGCAGCCCGCGCCGCCGCGCCGTGCGCCGCGGCCCGCCGCTCGCGCCGGCGCCGGCGTCAGTTGATCGTGCAGAAATTCGCGTAGTGGTCCGGCGTGTAGTAGCGCGCCGCGACCACCTTCTTGGTCCCGTCGTTGACCAGGTACACCAGCCGGCGCTGGCCGGCGGCGCCGGTGTCCTGGCGGATCTTGCCTTCCCAGTACACCTGGCCGCGGCCGGCGTTGGGCAGCTTGCCCTCGTTGTTGGAAAAGACCTGCACGTCCATGCCGTTGCGCCCGCATTCGGCCACCGGGTCGGTGGCGGTGATGCAGAACGACATGGTGCGCATGGCTTCCTTGATGTCCGGCGGCAGGCTGGTGCAGGCCTTCGGCGCGGCCGCGGCGGCGCTGCCGGCGAGCAGGCACAGGCCCAGCGCGAACGCGGCGCGATCGACGTAGTTCATGGCGGTTCTCCTCGAACAAGGTGGGACCGCGGCGGTACGGCGGCGCGCCTGCGCCGCCGCCCGCGCGGGGGTCACTTGGCGGCGATCTCGCAGAACGCCTTGAAGTTGTCGCCGGTGTAGTAGCGCTTGCTGATCGGCTTGCCCTTGGCGCCGACGGCGAGGTTGTAGACCAGGCCCTGCGGCGAACCCAGCAGCGCCGGCGAGGCGCGCCAGTACTGCGCGCCGATCCCGCCCAGCGGCGGCAGCAGGCCCTGGGCGTTGTCGTAGACGCGGGCGTTGAGCTTGGACTTGAGGCAGGCCTTGGCCGGGTCGGCGGTGCGGGCGCAGACGTCGAAGTCGCGGATCATGGTCTGCACGTTCTTGGGCAGGTCCTTGCAGGCCGGCAGCGGCTCGGCCGCCAGGGCCGGGACGGCGGCGAGCGCGAGGGCGGCGGTCAGCGACCACTTCACGAGGGTGGCGTTCATGGGTTTCTCTCTCCGGGAGTAAAGGTGCGCAAGACGGTGGGCCTGCGCCGGCCCGGCCCGCGGATCGGACCGACGGATCCGACCCGTCCAGGCGGGGCGGCCGGCGCGAAGCTGCGGCAACGGCCGCGACCCCACCTTGGCCGCGCGGCCGCGCCGGCACCTTCCGGCAACCTTACGGTCGCGCCCCTTCGCGACCCCGGTCGCAGATGCCGGTGAGGCCCGGTAGGGCGGCGGTGAGCGCGCGGTAAGCAGCCGTGAGCCTGGGCCGCGGGCCGCGCGGCGGCCGCCTGCGGGCTGCCGGCCGCCGCGCGAAGGCGCTGCCGACGCATTCGCAAGCCATTGAAATAAAAGCGCTTCGCGCTCCGTAAGGTTGCCGTAAGGCGCGCCTGCCGGCCGGCGCGCAGCCTGCGCGGCAACGGATCGCCGCACGCCGCGATCCGCCGCCTCGACGCCCTACCGGGCCCGCGGCCCGCGGCGCGCAAGGCCAGGCAGGAGCGCACCATGTCCGAATTCGAGCCCCCTTACTCCCACGTCGGCGAAGCGTCGCCGCCGGCGCTGGAGGCGCAGGACGAGGAGACCGGCCCGTTGTCGCAGTTCCGCCACGGCGCCCAGGACCGGCGCCTGCTGGAACTCGCCCGGCTCGACGCCGGCCTGGCCGCCAACGCCGACTTCGACGACAAACCCTGGGGCCTGCTGTACCGCGCCCTGGTCGATTCGATGGGCCTGTCGCCGGACGACTTCCAGCTGATCTATCCCAGCGTGCCCTGGGACTGGCCGTGCCCGCAGGCCGGCTTCGTCCACGCCGCCCAGTACGACTTCTGCGCCACCGCGCCGCAGTGGAGCGCGATCGGCGCCTACGTCTCCAGCGGCGACACCGTGCACCAGGCCTACCAGCAGTTCCTCAACACCGCGCTGGCGCAGACCGACTACCGCAGCCTGCGCCAGCACCTCAACGACGCCGACGACGCGCTGACCACCGCCACCAACCAGTACACCCTGGCCAGCGCCTCGGCCGCCTCGGCCTACGCCGCCCAGGTCGAGGACAACCAGCCCAGCTTCACCCAGTGGCTCGGCAGCGAGCGCGGGCGCGGCCATCAGGCGCGCATCGTCGCCGCCCAGGCCGGGATGAACCGGGCCCAGGCCCACTACGCCGCGCTGGCCGCGCAGTGCCAGTCGCCCGGGCTCGGCCAGGCCCAGCGCCGCTGCGGCGACGAGCGCTTCCACGTGCGCCTGTCCGACCTCAACCTGATCCGCATGCCCAAGGTCCCGGACTGGCGGCTGGCGCGCAGTTGCGACGAATGGGTCGCGCAGGTCGAATCCGGCCGCGGCCCGGCCGGGGTCACCCTGGGCTTCAGCAACCGCGAGGCGCCCTACGACTTCGCCCAGACCTGGGCCGGCCGCCGCGGCCGCATCCGCCAGTTGTTCTGGCAGGTGCGCATCAACGGCCGCTGGGAGCGCATCGACGAATTCGAATTCGACAACAAGCTGGAGCTGTCGCTGGACTTCCAGGCGGTGGACACCATCGCCATCCGTCCGGGCGAGTGGTTCGACGGCGAGTTCGCCCGCTCGATGATCGACGGGCCGTTCATGCCCGGCTACAGCGCCTTCGGCGGCGACACCGTGGAAACCCGCGGCCAGCCGGTGTTCGGCGAGCGCGGCTTCTTCGGCTTGATGAAGAACGGGGTGTGCGTGGGCTACCGGCCCTCGTTCGCGATCCGCACCAGCACCTCGACCTTCCGCCGCTTCGCCGACCCGTTCAAGGCCGCGACCGGGCTGCGGATCGGGCCGTTCGTGTTCGAGGCCGAAGGCGGCAGCCTCGCCGCCGGCTGGAGCGCGGACCCGGCGACGCAGACGTTTTCCGGCGCCACCACCTCGCGCAAGCCGAGCATCGTCGGCGCGACCGTGGCCGAACTGCCCAACGCGGGAGGCTGACGGCGAACTACAGCGCGGCCGGTCGCGACCGGCCGCAAGGAGCAAGCATCGGCCCGCTTCGACCGCCACCCCAGGGCGGTCCAGGCAACGCATCCGGCGCCTCCGCCTGCAACGGGCGGCGCGCCCCGGGCCGATGGGGGACCGGCTTGCAGGAGCCGGTCCCGGCGATCCGGCCGGTGCGCGTCAGTCAGGGGGCCGACGCGCACCGGCCGGAGCTTGCACGATGCAGGGGATGAGCGAGGCGAACAGCGGCGCGACGTTGGCGCCGCAGCAGGGCCAGGTGTGCAACGCGAACGAACACGCCGAATCCGCAGCAAGCACCGGGCCTGAAGGCCCTCCCACAAGGACGTGCGCGCTACGCGCGCCGCCGCTGACCGGACCTCCCCAGCGGTTGTGGGAGGGCTTTCAGGCCCGGTGCTTCGGTTCGATCGTCGCGCCCCGACGCGGCGCCGGCGCGTTTCGGCCGGCGCCGTCAGCGCAGGATCATCGTCGTCAGCACCAGCCAGATCGCCGCGGCGATCCCGGCCATCACGCCGGCATCGAGGTCGCGGTCGCGCCACGCCCGCCAGCCCACCGCGGCCAGCGACGGCACCCCCGCCAGCACCATCGCCGCGCCGAACCAGCGCGTGCGCGGCGGCACCGACGAGGCCAGCAGATAGCCCAGCGTGTCCATCGCCCACATCGGCAGCGACATCACCCAGGCGGTGGCCGGCGCCAGCACCAGCACGGTGAAGAACGCCAGCACCAGCGACTTGACCAGCGGGAAGCGGGTCGGCGCGCGCATGTGCCAGCGGTAGTTGGGCCGGCGCCAGCTCATGCGCGCACCAGCCGGCGCGGGATCGCGATCACGAACACGTAGCACAGCGCGACGAAGCCGGCGCCGAGGAAGGTCAGCAGGATCAGGTTCATCCAGCCGTCCAGCGGCGTGCGCGTGGCCGTGCGCAGCGACTCGTAGAAGCGCTGCACGTGGCTGGCGCCATAGCCGAACGCCAGCGGCGCGACCAGCGCGGCCAGCGCGCGCAGGCGTCCGGCCAGGCGCGCGCGCCAACCGCTGCGCGACGGCGCCGGCGCGCCCGGCGGGCCGGCCGGCGGCGCGTAGTAGGGATTCCATTGCATCGGCGGTTGCGGCCGCGCCACCCGCAGCCGCGGCGCCGCGGTCGTCGCCGCTTGCGCCGGCGCGGCCGGACGCGCGGTGCGCCACCAGCTGCGCGCCTGCGGCTGCGGCCGCGGCGCGTGCGCGTGCGGCCCCGGCCGCGGCCGCGTCGCGGCGGTGCGCGCGGTGGCGTTGAGCAGGTCGTGGCGCACGCAGGCCGCGCAGGGCTGGCCGGGGTAGTGCTGGTGCTCGCGGTTGTTGGCGCAGATCACGATCAGCCCGCGCGAAGGCTGGGCGTAGGCGCGCAGGCATTCGCTCCACTGCGACGAACTCGGCCGCTGCGAAGGATCCTCGCCGAAGGCGCGGTCGAACAGGTCGCGCAGCTCGCGCGGCATCAGCGCATGGCCGCTGACCGGGTTCGGCGCCATCATCGGGTTGCCGCGCTGGGAATAGGCGTAGCAGCGCTCGCGGATGCGTCCGGGCACGTCGGTCGGCACCCGGTCGTAGGCGGGCCGGCCGCTGTAGGGATGGATGCCGAAGTTGAGCAACTGGAAGATCACCACCGCCAGGGCGAAGCGGTCCTGGGTTTCCTCGCCGGCCTCGTCGAGCGGGCGCACCTGGTATTCCGGCGCCAGGTAATCGGGCGTGTACTGCGGCGCGTGGAAGCGGCGGCCGCGGCCCTGGATGCTGAAACCGTCGCAATCCAGCAGCGCGATGTACAGCGAGGCGCGGTAGAAACGCAGGTTGACCGGCTTGAGGTCGACCACGTAGTGATGCTGCGCGTGCAGCGCCGCCAGCACCGAGGCCAGGTTCGCCGCCAGGGTGACCTTGTGGCCGAGCCCGACCGGCAGCCCGGCCGCGCGCGCCTGGCGCTCCTGCAGGATCTGCTCCAGCTCGGAGGTGGCATCCACGTCCAGCGCCGGCATGGCGAAGCCGACGAAGCGGCCCTGCGCATCGCGCACGGTCGCGTCGGGCCAGGCGATCTGCACGTAGCGCTTGCCGTCCTCGTACTGGTCGGGCAGCTTCGGCCGCAGCTGCAGCATCGCCTCGATGCGGTCGGTGTAGCTCGGCGGATCGACCCGCGCGTGGTAGATCTTGGCCACGCTGCGCGGATCGTCGCCGAGCAGGTAGACGCTGCCGGCGCCGCCGCTCTTGATCAGCGGCCCCAGGCGCGTGGCGCGCGAGCCGATGAGGATGGGACTGCCGGTGGTGAGGCTGCTCATCGCCGGCGTTCTCAGCCCCGCAGCGCGATCAGCAGGGTCTTGTCGTCGGAAGTGATGCCGTGCGTGCGCGGATCGGCCAGGGTGCCGTGCAGCGCGCGGCTGCCGGTGTCCTCGTCCACCGAGGCCAGGTAGCGCGACACCGGATCGATGAACGGCGCATACAGCGCGGCGTTGCCGCGCGCCATCGCGAACGGCATCGCGCCGTCGGACATCAACGCCAGGCGCGCGGTCGGCGCCGGCACTTCGAGCAGGCGCAACTGCTCGCGCCAGCCTTCGCCGGTGACGAACCAGGTCTCGTTGGCGTACTCGCCGTTGGCCGGCAGCGACACCACCGGCGCCGCGGCGTCGGCGGCCTCGGCCACGCCGATGCCGTCGCCGATGTGCAGGAACCAGCCGCGCTGCGCGTCGCCGGCGTAGCCGACCACGGTCGCGGCGTAGTCGCCGAGCGCGCGGCCGTCGGCGTCGGCGCGCTCGACCAGCGCCGCGCGCGCCTGCGCGACGGCCTCGATCGCGGCCTCGGCGAAGCGCTCGCGCGGCCCCGCCAGCAGTTCGGGTTGTCGCGCCAGCCGCTCGCCCAGCGCGCGCGCCAGCGCGTCGGCGATCAGCCGCGCGCCGATGTCGCTGCGCGCGGCCGAGCCGGCGCCGTCGCAGACCACCGCGGCCAACAATTCGCCCTCGACGTGGAACGCGCACGCGTCCTGGCAGGGAATGCCCTTGTCCAGGTGCGAGGTGCCGACCGCCGATGCGGCATAGATCCGCCAGCCCATGCGCGCCCCGCTCAGGTCGGGACCGAGGACCAGGTGTCGGTCGAAGGCAGCTGCGCAGCGCCGCCCGGACGCGACTGCGAGACCACCTGCATGCTCGCGCTCAGCCACAGGAACAGCTCGCGGAACTGCAGCCCCTGCAGGCGCTTGACCCCGCCCGGCCCCTTGCTGCTGAACTGGCTCATGATGCGCTCGTCGCCCTGCCCGACCGCGATCGGGAAGATCGCCACCTTGTTGGCGGTTTCCGCATCGCGCGCGCGCTGCGCCGAAGCCTCCCACGCGTCGGTGGGGGCGCCGTCGGACATCAGGAACAGCCACGGACGGGTGTAGGCCACGCCGGCCGCCTTGAAGCGCTGCTTCTCGCTCTCGATCTCGCTCAGGGCCAGGTCGATCGCGCGCCCGGTCGGGGTGGTGCCCGCCGCTTCCAGCACCGGCGCGGTGAAGTCCATCGCGTCGCACCAGTCGCCGGCCGGCTCGGCCTGGTCGAAGCCGCCGTAGCGCACCACCAGCACGCGCACCCGCTTGGCCGCGATCACGTCGCTCTTGAGTTCGTCCTCGAGCAGCTTCAGGCCTTCGTTCAACTGCTGCATCGGCGGGCCGGTCATGCTGCCGGAGCAGTCGAGCACCAGCACCAGCGGAGTGCGCTGCTCGGTGTTGTCGACCAGGGCGACGTCGGGGATGGCGGTCTCGTTCATGACATTCCCTTGCTTTGACTGAACCGGGAGTATAGCCAGCGCGGGGCCGGACGGGCCATCGCGCACAACCGCGGCGCGAACGCCGCCACAGGTCGGCGCCGCGGTCGGCGAACCGTCACCGCACTGCCATACGCCCGCAGCACGCTGCCGAAGCGGTACTGCCCACCGCATCCCCCAGCCTCCGCTCCCCTGCGGACCTTCGCCCGGATCGCCATGACCGACCAACACGACACCTCGCGCCGCGGCTTCCTGCGCGGCGCCGCCGGCGCGAGCGCCGCCGGCCTCGCCCTCAACCTGTTCCCGCCCTCGATCCGCAAAGCGCTGGCGATCCCCGCCGCGCGCGTCACCGGCACCCTGCACGACGTCCAGCACGTGGTGGTCCTGATGCAGGAGAACCGCTCCTTCGACCATTACTTCGGCGCGATGCGCGGCGTGCGCGGCTTCGGCGACCGCTTCCCGATCCCGCTGCCCGGCGGCAAGCCGGTGTGGCGCCAGAGCGACGCCAACGGCCGCGAAATCCAGCCCTGGCACATCGATACGAAGACCACCAGCGCGCAGCGCATCGGCGGCACCCCGCACACCTGGCCCGACGCCCAGGCGGCCTGGAACAACGGCAAGATGGACCAGTGGCTGCCGGCCAAGACCGAGCGCTCGATGGGCCACTACGTGGAAGCCGACATCCCGTTCCAGTACGCGCTCGCCAACGCCTTCACCCTGTGCGACGCCTACCACTGCTCGCAGCTCACCGGCACCAACCCCAACCGCCTGTTCCTGTGGACCGGCACCAACAACCCGGCCGCCGACCGCGGCGGCCCGGCCATCGTCAACACCTTCGACGATTCCGGCCCGGCCGGCGAAGGCTATTTCTGGACCACCTACCCCGAGCGGCTGGAACGCGCCGGGGTGAGCTGGAAGCTGTACCAGGACATGGACGACAACTTCTCCGACAACCCGCTGGAGGGCTTCCGCCAGTACCGCGCGGCGGCGCCGGGTTCGGCGCTGGCTTCAAGGGCGCTCAAGACCTGGACGCTGGACGACTTGGCCGCGGACGTGCGCAGCGGCAAGCTGCCGCAGGTATCGTGGCTGGTCGCGCCGGCCAAGTATTCCGAACACCCCGGCCCGTCGGCGCCGATCTGGGGCGCCGACTACACCGCGCGCGTGCTCGATGCGCTCACCGCCGATCCCGATGTCTGGGCGCGCACCGTGCTGATCGTCAATTTCGACGAGAACGACGGCTTCTTCGACCACGTCCCGCCGCCGGCGCCGCCGGCGCTGGACGCGCAGCGCAAGCCGATCGGCGGCTCCACCGTCGAGCTGCGCGGCGAGCACCACTTCGCCCGCACCGGCCCCTCGCACGGCACCTCGGCCGACCCGGCGGCCTACTACGACCGTCCCTACGGCCTGGGCCCGCGCGTGCCGATGTACGTGATCTCGCCGTGGAGCCGCGGCGGCTGGATCAACTCGCAGGTGTTCGACCACACCTCGGTGATCCGCTTCCTGGAAAAGCGCTTCGGCGTGATCGAGCCGAACATCAGTCCGTGGCGGCGCGCGGTGTGCGGCGACCTCACCACCGCGTTCAATTTCGAGAACCCCAACCGCGAGCCGATCCCGACCCTGCCCTACACCGGCGACGCCGACCGCATCGTCGCCGAGCAGAGCAAGCTGCCCGCGCCCAAGCCGCCGGCGACGCCGAGCGCGGCGCGGCAGGACGCCGGCATCAAGCCTTCGCGCGCGTTGCCGTACGACCTGCACGTGGGCGAACGCTTCGACCGCGACGCGCGCGCGCTGCGCCTGAGTTTCGGCAACAGCGGCCGCGCCGCCGCGGTATTCCACGTCTACGACCTGCTCGACCCGGACGCGGTGCCCCGCCGCTACACCGTCGAACCCGGCCGCTCGCTCAACGGCGACTGGCCCCTGCGCAGCGGCGGCGAGCGCGCCTACGCGCTGCAAGTGTTCGGGCCGAACGGCTTCTACCGCGAATTCCGCGGTTCGCTGCACGGCGCCAACCCCAGCGCGACCACGATCCCCGACCTGCGCGTGCGCCACCGCAAGCTGGTGCTGGCCTTGCGCAACCCCGGGCGCAAGCCGCTGCGGCTGGAACTGGTCGACCAATACGGCCTGTACGACCGGCGCCTGGAGCGGCTGGGCGCAGGCTCGCTGCGCTACCGGCCGGTGCGGCTCGACGAAAGCTGCCAGTGGTACGACTTCGTGCTGACCGACGCGAACGATCCGGAGTATTACCGGCGCATCGCCGGGCGGGTGGAGACCGGCGAGCACGGGATCACCGACCCGGGCTTGCTTTGAGTTTTCGTTGATTTGGCTGCGAGTGCCGTGCGCCGAATTTTGCTGTTGCTGTTGCTGTTGCTGCCGTTGTTGTTGCCTTTCGCTTGGACGAAACCCCACGCGAAGGACACGCTTCGCAGCCCCGGAGGGCGTGCGCATGGATGCGCACGCGCGCCATGGGGCAGGATGCCCCTTATGGCGCGGCCCCGCGCCCGGTGCTGGACCTGGTGGCTCTTGATTCGAAACAGCAATGCCTTTTCTTTGGTTACTTTCTTTGTGGCTTTGGACAAAGAAAGTGACCCGGCCGCTTGCGGACGGAAGCTTTGGATGGTGGCTTGTCGTCAAACGCACGAACACGCAAAGACCGAACCCGCCGCGGCACGCCCCCTGTAGGAGCGGCGCAAGCCGCGACCGCGCCATCGCAGCGATTGCGAAGGTTTCGTCGTAGTTGCGTTGTCGCGGTCGCGGCTCGCGCCGCTCCTACAGTCGGATACGCAACTCTGCTTCCGTCGTTGACGAGTGACGGCAAGCGACAATCAAGAGCTTTCGTCCGCAAGCGGCCGAGTTACTTTCTTTTGGCAGCGCGCCAAAAGAAAGTAACCAAAGAAAAACGCTTTTCTAAGGTCACTAGCCACCAGGTCCAGCACCGGGCGCCGGGATGCGCCGTAAGGGGCATCCTGCCCCTACGGCGCACGCGCGCATCCATGCGCGCGCCCTCCGGGTCTGCGGAACATGGGCCTCGGGCGGGGGTGCGTCAGAGCGAATGGCAACAGCAACAGCAGCAACGACAGCAATGGCAAAAGCACCACCCGTCCATCGCTTCCCGCAGCGTCAATCCAACACCCGCCCCTTGCGCCAATACCCCATGAAACTGATCGCCGACTTCGCGAACCCGCGCTCGCCGACCAAGTGCCGCCGGATCGCCATCACCGCCCCCGCCTCGCCGGCGATCCAGGCGTAGAAGCCCGAAGCGGTCGCCGCCGCCTGTTCCCACAGGATCTCGCGGTCCACATCCACCTCCGCCAACGCCTCGCCGCCCTCGTCCGCCTGCGCCGGCGTCAACTGCGCCGCGCGGATCGCTTCGACCAGGCGCGTGCCGTAGTCGGCCGGCGGTTCGTCGCGCCGTTCGGCGCGCGGCAGCCAATGGATACGCATGTCGCCCGGGCCGACCAGATCGACCACGTCGGCGCGCAGCGGCACTTCGATGTAGGCGCGCACTTTCGGCGGGCGCGGCTGCGCGGCCAGCGATTCGAGGATGCCGGCCACCGCCGGCAGCGCGGTCTCGTCGGCGATCAGCAGCACCTCGCGTACGTCGGCCGGCGGGCGCCATTCGACCCCGCCGCTGTCGTCCTGGCTGGCGTGCGGCGCCAGCAGCAGCACCCGGTCGCCGGGGCGCGCGCGCAGCGCCCAGCTCGAGGCCGGGCCGCTGTCGCCGTGGGCGGCGAAGTCCACGTCCAATTCGGTCGCGCCCGGCCGCAGCGCGCGGATAGTGTAGGTGCGCATCGGCGCGCGCTGCGCTTCGTGCTGGTCGCGATAGCGCGCGTACCAGTCCTCGCCGCGCGGCACGCTGAGCTCGCCAGCGGCGTTGGGGAAGAAGATCTTGATGCGCTGGTCCGGGCCGAAACTGCGCGCCTGCGCCAGCGACGGGCCGGCGAAGACGAAGCGCAGCATCGACGGACTCAGCTCGATGCGCTCGCGCACCGAGACGTCGAACAGATGGAAGGGAACGCGTTGGGCCATGGCGGTTGCTCCTGCATGAGCGTATGCACATGGCTGGGAGCGCGTGGCGCGGCCTGGCTGCCGGTGCGGCGCCGTGCGCGCCGCGGTGGCTACAGCTTAGTCGCCGATGCCAGGCCTGGGCTTGCCGGGCTTGGCCGATGGCGGGCATCCGAATGTAGGAGCGGCGCGAGCCGCGACTGCGGGGTTGCCCGTTTGCGCCGTAAGCCACGGTTCGCGGTCGCGGCTCGCGCCGCTCCTACAGCGGGCGGCCGCCACGACGGCGCGACCCGACGACTACAACGAATCCTGCGGCTCGATCACCACCGCGTTCTCCGGCACCCGCGCCACGCGGTTGCGCGACACCCAGCCTTCCCAGCGCCAGAACAGCCACGCCACCGCGGTCAGGCCCGAGGCCGCCACCGCCAGGTGCAGCGCACTGTCGCTCAGCAGCGGCGAGATCACCCCGGCCAGCAGCGCGTTGACCACCAGCCCGGCGAAGGCCTGCAGCGAGGACGCCGAGCCGCGCTGGTGCGGGTACATGTCGAGGATCGACAAGGTCACGATCGGGAACACCAGGGCGATGCCGAACGCGCCGATGCACATCGGGACGACCGCCCACGGCACCTTCGGCGCATCGGTCCAGAAGTTGTAGCCCAGGTTCGCGGCGATCGCGAGCGCGCAGCAGGCGAAGCCGATGTCGACGAGGCGGTCGCCGCTGACCTTGCCGGCGGCGCGCCCGGACACGAACGAACCGGCGACCATGCCGCCGATGGTCGGCACGAAGAACCACGCGAAATCGCGTTCGCCGAGGCCGAGGATGTCGAGCACGAACGCCGGCGCCGAGGCGATGTACAGGAACAGCGCGCCGAAGTTGAACGCGCCGACCGCGGTCAGGCGCTGGAAGCGCGGGTTGAGGAAGATCGCCACGTAGTCGCGCATCAACCGCCTGGGCTTGAGCGCCAGCCGCGCCTGCGGCGGGTGGGTTTCCGGCAGCAGCAGCGCCACCGCGGCCCACAGCGCCACCGAGAACGCGACCAGGAACCAGAAGATCGCCGGCCAGTGCGACCAGCCCAGGATCCAGCCGCCGATCACCGGCGCGATCGCCGGGGCGATGCCGAAGATCATCATCACCTGGCTCATCAACCGCTGCGCGTCGTCGCCGTGCAGCAGGTCGCGGATTACCGCGCGGCCGACGATCAGCCCCACCCCCGCCGACAAGCCCTGGACCGCGCGGAAGCACAGCAGCGCGGTCAGGTCGGTGGCCAAGGCGCACGCGGCCGAGGCCAGGGTGAACACCGCCAGCCCGCCGAGGATCACCTTGCGCCGCCCGATCGCGTCCGACAGCGGCCCGTGCACGACGCTCATCAAGGCATAGGCCACCAGGTACACGCTGATGGTCTGCTGCATCTGCAGCTTGTCCGCGCCCAGCTGCGCGCCCATCGCCGGGAACGCCGGGAAGATGGTGTCGATCGAGAACGGCCCGAACATCGCCAGCCCGCCCAGCAGCAGGGCCAGGCGGCGGATCGGGATCGGCGGTTTGGCTGCGTCCGCGCTCATGCGGCCGCGCTCGGGCAGGTCGGGTTCATCGGGGCTGCGCTCATCGGCCCGCGCTCAGGCCGCGGCCGGGGCGTCGGGCGGGCCCTTGAGCTCGACCATGTTGCCTTCCGGGTCGTACAGGTACTGCGAGGGGCCCTCGCCCTGGGCGCCGTAGCGCGAGCCGAACTCGCCGATGCGCGCGCCGTGGGCGGCCAGGTGCGCGGCGATGGCCGCGCGGTCGAACGGCTCGGCGCGCAGGCACAGGTGGTCCATGTTGCGGCCCTGCTCGCCCGGCGCGGCGCCGCCGAGGCGGCCGATCTTGCCCTCGACGTCGACCAGGTCGATCAGCGAGTCGCCGGCGCGCAGTTGGACCAGGCCGATCTCGTCCTGGCGCCGCTCGATGCTGCAACCGAGCACCTCGCAATAGAAGGCCACCATCGCCGCGGTGTCGCGCACCCGCAGCACCACGTGGTCGAGTTGCAGCAGGCGGAACGGTCGCGCGGGCATGGCCGGGCCTCATCGCATGAATGGGGGGCGTCAGCATACTCCCGTGCGGCGCGGTGGACGGGCGGCGGACTTGTTCCGATCTGTCCGCAGCCCCTGCAGGAGCGGCGCGAGCCGCGACCGCGAAACCGCGCTTACGACGCGACCGGCTACCCCGCGGCCGCGGCTCGCGCCGCTCCTGCAGGGGGCTACCGGGACCTACCGGCCACCCGCCCCGCCCCGCCCGCCAGCCGCTATAATCCCCGCTTCGACCACGCGGTGGGAGAAGCGGCCACCCGGGCCTCCCGGCCGGCCGCTGCCGAAGGCGCAACGCCCGTAATCGCTCAGGCCCCAGACCGCCGCGTGTACAAAACTCTGGAGAGACCGCCCGGCCGCAGCGGCATCGCGGACGGAACCGGCGCCGAAGGGGCACGAAGCGAGCGCGGACAGGAGCGGCCCCAGCGGCCCACCCCTCCCCCAAGCGGCCTGCGCCGCAGCACGCTTTTAAACTCTCAGGCAAAAGGACAGAGGGGCGCCTCGCGTGCGGCACCGCACGCTGCCTTAGGACGCCCCTGCCCATGACCAACGTATCCCTGCGCGACCTCGAGCACCACGACGCTTTCATCGAGCGCCACATCGGCCCCAACGACGCCGAGATCGGCCACATGCTCGGGCAGGTCGGCTACGCCTCGCTCGAAGCGCTGACCGACGCCATCGTCCCCGGCTCGATCAAGTCCCCCCAGCCGCTGGCCCTGCCGCAGGCGATCAGCGAAGTGGAAGCGCTGGCGAAGATCCGCGCCATCGCCTCGAAGAACCAGGTGTTCCGCAGCTTCATCGGCCGCGGCTACTACGGCACCCATACCCCCAACGTCATCCTGCGCAACATCCTGGAGAACCCGGCGTGGTACACGGCCTACACGCCGTACCAGGCCGAGATCTCGCAGGGCCGCATGGAGGCGCTGATCAACTTCCAGACCATGGTCGCCGACCTGACCGGGATGGAGATCGCCAACGCCTCGCTGCTCGACGAAGCCACCGCCGCGGCCGAAGCGATGACCCTGGCCAAGCGTTCGGCCAAGTCCAAGTCCGATACGTTCTTCGTGTCCAAGAACGTGCACCCGCAGACCCTGGAAGTGCTGCGCACCCGCGCCGAGCCGCTGGAGATCCAGCTGTTGGTCGCCGACGACCGCGAAGCCGCCACCGCCGACGTGTTCGGCGCGCTGCTGCAATACCCCGACACCTTCGGCGGCCTGGGCGACTACCAGGCCACCGCCGACGCGCTGCACGCGCGCGGCGCGATCCTGGCCGTGGCCAGCGACCTGCTCGCGCTGGTGCTGCTGAAGTCGCCGGGCGAGTTCGGCGCCGACATCGTGGTCGGCAACACCCAGCGCTTCGGCGTGCCGTTCGGCTTCGGCGGCCCGCACGCCGGCTTCATGGCCTGCCGCGACGCCTACAAGCGCTCGATGCCGGGCCGCCTGATCGGCGTGTCGGTCGACAGCGACGGCAAGCCGGCCTACCGCCTGACCCTGCAGACCCGCGAGCAGCACATCCGCCGCGAGAAGGCCACCAGCAACATCTGCACCGCGCAGGTGCTGCTGGCGGTCATGGCGAGCATGTACGCGGTCTACCACGGCCCCGACGGCCTGACCCGGATCGCCCGCCGCGTCCACCGCCAGGCCGCGATCCTCGCCGCCGCGCTGCGCCAGGCCGGCGTATCGGTGGCCGACGCCTTCTTCGACACCCTGCGCATCGACGGCGTCGATGCCGCCGCGGTCCACGCCCAGGCGCGCGCCGCGCGCATCAACCTGCGCGAGATCGACGCGAACAGCGTCGGCGTCAGCCTCGACGAGACCGTCGCCCGCGCCGACCTGACCGCGCTGGCCGGCCTGTTCGGCGCCAAGCTCGACATCGACGCGCTCGACGCGTCCACCGCCGACGCGATCCCGGCCGCGCTGCAGCGCAGCTCCGCGTTCCTGCAGCACCCGGTGTTCAACACCCACCACAGCGAACACGAACTGCTGCGCTACATGCGCTCGCTGGCCGACAAGGACCTGGCGATGGATCGCACCATGATCCCGCTGGGCTCGTGCACGATGAAGCTCAACGCCACCGCCGAGATGATTCCGGTGACCTGGCCCGAGTTCGGCAACATCCATCCGCTGGCGCCGGCCGACCAGGCCACCGGCTACAAGCAGCTGATCGACGAGCTCGAAGCGATGCTGGTGGAATGCACCGGCTACGACGCGGTCAGCCTGCAGCCCAACTCCGGCGCGCAAGGCGAATACGCCGGCCTGCTGGCGATCCGCGCCTACCACCGCTCGCGCGGCGAAAGCCATCGCGACATCTGCCTGATCCCCGACTCGGCCCACGGCACCAACCCGGCCTCGGCGCAGATGTGCGGCATGACCGTCGTGGTGACCAAGACCGACGCCAACGGCAACGTCGACGTCGACGACATCCGCCGCAACGCCGAGAAGTACAGCAGCCGCCTGGCCGCGATCATGATGACCTACCCGTCCACGCATGGCGTGTTCGAGGAAGAGGTGGTCGAGATCTGCCAGATCATTCACCAGCACGGCGGCCAGGTGTACACCGACGGCGCCAACATGAACGCGTTGGTCGGCGTGGCCAAGCCGGGCAAGTGGGGTTCGGACGTTTCCCACCTGAACCTGCACAAGACCTTCTGCATCCCGCACGGCGGCGGCGGCCCGGGCGTCGGCCCGTGCGCGGTCAAGTCGCACCTGGCGCCGTTCCTGCCCAAGACGGTCGACGGCGAAGGCGCGGTCGGCATGGTCAGCGCGGCGAGCTTCGGCTCGGCGAGCATCCTGCCGATCTCGTGGATGTACGTCACGATGATGGGCACGCAGGGCCTGCGCAAGGCGACCCAGGTCGCGCTGCTCAACGCCAACTACATCGCCAAGCGCCTGGAACCGCACTACGAGACCCTCTACACCGGCCGCAACGGCCTGGTCGCGCACGAGTGCATCCTCGACCTGCGCCCGCTCAAGGACGCCACCGGCATCAGCGCCGAGGACGTGGCCAAGCGCCTGATCGACTTCGGCTTCCACGCCCCGACCCTGAGCTTCCCGGTCGCCGGCACGCTGATGGTCGAGCCGACCGAGAGCGAATCGCAGCACGAACTGGATCGTTTCATCGACGCGATGATCCAGATCCGCGACGAAATCCGCGCGGTCGAAGACGGCCGCCTGGACCGCGAGGACAACCCGCTCAAGCACGCTCCGCACACCGCCACCCAGGTCAGCGCCAGCGAGTGGACCCGCGCCTACCCGCGCGAACTGGCCGCGTTCCCGCTGCCGTCGCTGAAGCTGCAGAAGTACTGGCCGCCGGTGTCGCGCGTGGACAATGTGTATGGCGACAAGAACGTGATGTGCGCTTGTATTCCGGTGGATGCGTATAAGGAAGAAGTCGAGGCGTAATTTTCGGCGGATCGTGCGAGAAAAAAGCCCCGCATTCGCGGGGCTTTTTTTGCGTCCAGGAATCGGCTTGCGAGGTACCCGTGGTTGCGTGGTCGCGGCTTGCGCCGCTCCTACAGGGGAGCTGCGTTGCGGCATCGCCCAACTGTAGGAGCGGCGCGAGCCGCGACCGCGACAATCGATCTACGACGCCACTGCGAACGCCCGAAGCAACGCTCCGAACCGATCGCACGCGCGACGAAAAAGCCCCGCATCCGCGGGGCTTTTTCGTTCCTCAAACCACAACGCAGCCGCTTACTTCGAGCGTTCCTTCAACTTGGCCGAAATCGCATCGAAATCCACCTTCGTGGCCGGCGACAGGTTCGGTCGCCCGGCCAGCACGCCCATGCTGACGCCGCCCTGCACGTAATAGGTTTCGCCGGCTTCGACTTCCAGCGCCAGCACGTCCTTGGTCTCGGCGTGCACGGCGTACTCGTGCGCGCCCGGCTCGACTTCGACCGCGAAGTACTTGCCGGCGAACAGGTTGCCCATGACGGTTTCGCCTTCGCGCACCTTGTAGCCGATCGCGCCGCCGATCAGCTTCGGCGCGCGGAAGAACACGATCTTGCCCTTGCCCGCCTGCGGCGGCGAAATTTCCACGCCCTTGGCCTTGGCCTTCTTGCCCTTGTCCGCGGTGCCTTCCTCGGCCGCTGCGGCCGGCGCGGCCGCTTCGGCCTGCTGCGCGGCCCAAGCCGAGCACGGCGCGAGCAACGCCAAGGACAACAACAACACACTGGCATTCGACTTCATTGCACTACTTCCCCTGAGATTGACCACTCCGCGGATGCGGGCGGTTGCGAAATGTTTTGTGCGGACGCCGGCGCAGACGAACCCGCGGGCGTCGTGGCCGCGGGGCCGGCCACGCGCGCCTGGGCGCGGGTTCCGGCCGGAATCTCGATCTCCGTACCACGAACGAAGAACGCGAGCGGCCCGCCGACCAGCGCCACGCTCATGGTCGCGCCCATCTTCTGCTGACCGGTCGCTGCGATGCGGAAACCGCGCAGACCGATCCGGCGCCCGTCGAGTTCGATGTAGCGCGCCGCCAACAACAACTCGCCCGCACGACCGCCGCCGCGCGAGCGGTCGGCATGGATAACCTCGCCGTGGCAGGCAGCCCCGGCCGGCACTACGACCACCCCATCCACCACCACTGGCTCGGCGACACGCAAGGCGAACGCCTCGCCTCGCTTGAGCGTGGCCGAACTCAGCGGTTGCACGGTTTCCAGCCAGATCGCGGTGTCGGCGGGAATCGCGCCGGTGGCGCCCGCGACGGGTGCTGGGGCCGCGGTATCGATCGCGGATTCGCCCGGCCCGGCGTTCGCCGCTTCCGACGTCGCCTGCACAGCGGGCGCCTCGACCGCGGCAGCGGCCACGGAAGCCGTCGCGCGGGCTGGCGGTTCATCGGCAGGCGCAGGACCCGGCGCACACGCCAGCGCCGCCGCCAAAACCGCCAGCGATGCGCGCGTTATCACCTGCATACCCGACTCCCCTGCCCGTCCGTGGTGTGCGACACGCTAGCCAAAACCTCGATTTTTGCCAAGTGGGTCGCAATTTTTGGGTCGTAACCCAAACACCTCCCGGCCAGGCTGAACGCCGGCACCAGCCGACATAGCGGTGCACGCGCTCAGTCCGGATTCGCGATTGCCGTCGACGAGCCGCCGCGGAAGGCCGCGCCGCTCAGGGCGATTCGGCTACCAGCACCACGAATGCACCGAGACCCGCCGCCGCGTCGATCAGGCTGGCGTCGTCGAAACGCCGCGACGAGCGGTGCACCACCTGCCCGCGCTCCACCGCGGCCCAGAACGGCGCGAATGCCGTCAGTAGAATCTCGCCGCGGAAGGAGTTTTGGATCGCGCCCGGCAGCGGCACCAGGTATTCGAAGACATACGGCTCGCCGTCGCCGTCGGCGCCGATCGCCCGCCAGCCGGCGCCGGCGCGCAGCGCCAGCGGCACCACGCCCTGGCGCAGGGCGGTTTCCAACAACGACGACACGATCGCCGAGGCCAGGGATTCGTCGTCGGGCAGATGCAAATCCGGCCGGGCGCGGATCGCGTCCAACGACCGCCGCACCTGCCATTGCGCGCCGTCGGCGCTGCTGCGTTCCGACATTCCGACGCGCCCTGTGGTCCGTCGCGTACTCGATCTTCATGATCGCAACCGCGCGCCAGCGCCACTGTGCCGAATGCGGCCGCAGAACATTTCGATGGCGAACGCCCTTAGCGGTATACGAAATCCGCTACGCGCACGCCGCACCGTTCGCATGCAAGGGCGACGCCTGAACGCGGACCCCAGACCGCCGCACCCCAGCGATATACTGCGCCCCACCGCCGGGGGGCGTATGCCATGAACATGCAGGAACCGAAGCTGCAGGCGTTCTCCGAGCGCCTGTTGAAAGTGATCGAAACGCAGACCGAGATCGCCCGCCTGGGCCTGGACCTGGGCGGGGTGATGGCGCTGGTCGCGCATCGCGCGCAGGGCCTCACCGGCGCGGTCGGCGCCGTGGTCGAATTGGCCGAAGGCGAAGAGATGGTCTACCGCGCCGCCGCCGGCATCGCCGAACCCAGCCTGGGCATGCGCCTGCGCCGCGCCGCGAGCCTGTCGGGCCATTGCGTGGCCGAAGGCCGGCCGTTGAATTGCGAGGATTCCGAGACCGACGACCGCGTCGATCGCGCCGCCTGCCGCGCGGTCGGGTTGCGTTCGATGATCGTGGTGCCGCTCAAGCACCACGACACCGTGGTCGGCGTGCTCAAGGTGATGTCGCGCGAACCGACCGCGTTCGACGACGACGACCTGCGCGTGCTCGACATGATGTCGGGCCTGATCGCCGCGGCGATGTACCACGCCGCCAAGTACGAGACCAACGAGCTGTTCTACCAGGCCACCCACGACGCGCTGACCGGCCTGCCCAACCGCGCGCTGTTCTACGACCGCCTGCGCCACAACCTGGCCCAGGCCCATCGCGAGTCGCGCCGCGTGGGCATCCTCAATCTCGACATGGACGGGCTCAAGCCGGTCAACGACAACCTCGGCCACCGCGCCGGCGACGCCGCCATCCGCGAGTTCGCCGAGCGCATGAAGCTCAGCGCGCGCGCCGGCGACACGGTGGCGCGGGTCGGCGGCGACGAGTTCGCGGTGATCCTGCCGCGCATCGAGCACCGCGAAGGCGCCATCGCCCAGGTGCAGCGGCTGGCGCAGGCGCTGCGCTTCGGTTTCGAATTCGAGCAGCGGCCGATCGCGCTCGACGCCAGCATCGGCTGCGCGGTCTATCCCGACGATGGCGAAGACCTGGGCGAACTGCTGGAGAAGGCGGACCAGGCGATGTACGACGTCAAGCGGCTGAAGAAGCATCCGCGCGACTGAGTCGCCGATGCGCGCTCGCGCGGGGTCGCCGGCGACGCCGAGCGCGGATACCGAAACCTAGTCTTGCGCGTTGCCCGGACGGGCGTGCGTTCGCTCGTAGCTCGGCGCCGATGCGGCCTTGTGGAGCCGGCGGCGCAAGCGGATTGATGCGCAAAAAATACTTCTCCAGTGCACGCACTCTTCGATGCGTATGCACCGCATACGCGTTCGCCTACCTAGAAAATTCATATCGCTTGGGCCTATCGCGCCCCGGGCCCGGTGCTTAGCATTTGTTCGTGCGCGACCGCATTGCGGCGCCGCGATTCCGGACGCTCGCTCGCCGCGCCGGCGTAGCGATCCGCCGGGCCCGCGCATACAACGACGTAGCCGCCGAACGACGGCGCCGCTACAGGCCAGGACCAGGAACAGGACGTTCTGCATGTCTCGCATCGATCTCGCCGCAGCCGCGCTGCACACGCCCCTCGCATTCTCGCCCACGCCCGCGCGCACGCCATTGCGTCCGGCGCGATGCCGGGCTCGCCCCTGCCGATTCGTCGCCCTCGTCTTTGCCGGCGCCCTGGCGTGCGGCCCCGCGCTCGCCCAGAGCGCCTGGGAAGTGCACGACAAGCACGCCAACGACCATCTGGCCGAGATCGAGAAGCGCATCGGCGACGACGGCACCGTCAACGGCAACCTGAAGAAACTCGCCAAGATCGGCGGCTCGGGCAAGAGCGGCGACGACGCCAAGGAGCCGGAAGAAAAGCTCAACCCCGCCCAGCCCAGCGACCAGGTCAACAAGACCGTGAACGACCGTTGCCCCAGCCCCGGCGCCGCCGCGGGCGCGGCGCAGCAGCAATGGCAGCTGTGCCAGGAAATCGTCAAGACCGAACTGGCCCAATACAAGTACTCGATGACGATGTACCAACTCGCCCGCACCCGCCAGCAGCGGCTGCAGGAGATCGAGCGCGAACGCGGCGACCTCGGCGCCGACGAGCAAGGCAAGCTGCAGGACAACACCAACAAGCTGCTGGCGCTGCTCTCGCGCATGGAAGCCGATCGCCAGCAGGGCCGCGCCTACATGGACGCCTACACCGCGCGCCTGGCCTACCTGCGCGCGGTGCGCGACATGCTCAGCAACGAAGTGCTGCGCGGCAAGGACGGTGGCGGCAGCGGCGGCGGTTCGGCCGGTCGCGTCGCCGCGGGCGTGGTCGGCATCGCCACGATGAAGGCCGCGCTGGACGCGGTCAAATCCAAGCGCAAGGGCTGGCCACGCTAAGCGCCGCCGATCGCCGCCCCCCTGCCCCGCCAAGGACGAATCGCATGTTCGAGCAATGGACGCCCGCCCTTTCCCTGTTGCCGGACCTGCTGCGCAGTCCGCTTGCGCAGTTCGAGAGCCTCGGGCAATGGGTGTTCTTCAAGATCATCTTCGACTTCCTCGACAACGAAGTGCTGGCCTTCCGCGAGACCATGGTCCGCGGCATGGCCGACTGGGTCGGCGCGCTGGCCGCCACGCTGATGGCGCTGTGGATCTTCATGCAGGGCTACAAGGTCATGACCGGCCAGTCGCGCAACTCGATGATGGAACTGGTGGTCGGCTCGATGCGCAACGTGCTGATCGTGATGGTCGCCACGTCGCTGACGGTGGGCACCAGCAGCCTCTACGCCACGCTCACCGACGACTTGCCACGCGCCATCGCCGAAAGCGTGACCGGCCGCGACCAGGACCCGGCCCAGACCATCGACCGCGGCCTGACCAACATGCAACTGGCGATGGCCGCCATCGAAGCGCTGCCCGCGCTCGACAACCCCGGCATCAAGGACGACAAGGACCGCGCCCTGATGCTGACCGGCATCGGCGTAGCCGGCCCGGCCGTGGTCGGCGGCGCCTTGCTGGTCATGTACAAGTTCGCCCTCGCCCTGTTCGTCGGCCTGGGCCCGTTGTTCATCCTCGCGCTGATGTTCGACCAGACCAAATCGATGTTCGCCCGCTGGCTGCAGTACGGCATCGGCACGATGTTCTCGCTGGCGGTGCTGAGCTTCACCGTGACCGTGGCGATGAAGATGGTCGGCGCGGTGGCCGCGAACTTCGCCGCGCAGTACATGACGATGATGGCCCTGGGCGCGGGCGACTCGCCGGGCGTGAACACCATGGCGCTGCAGCAGGGCGGGCTGGGGATCTTCCTGACGGTGTTGATCCTCTCGGTGCCGCCGATGGCTTCGAGTTTCTTCCAGGGGGTGTTGGGGAACTTTACGCATTACTCGGCGTTTGGGTCGAACTCCGCATCCAGCTCATCGGCTGCACCCGGAAGCCCACAAAACTCGGGCTATTCGTCAGGGCAAGGCTCTCCGGGCAATGCCGGCCATGCATCTCCTCAGCCACCTCGGAACCCCGAGGAAAAGATTAATGGAGGAGGAGGAAAAACCAGCCCTCTCGCCAACATCCATGCGGACGGCGCTGCCAGGAGCCTCAGCCCCACGCCAGATACCATCAAGAAAATTTCCGAAATAGAACAGAAAAAATGATGCCTATCGCGGCCGTATCACACACCTGAAAAAATTCCGCAGACACCCAAGCAGTCCCCTCAAGTTCCATCTCCCCATCGGACAGCAACCCATGCAAAAAAGCCTGACCTGAATTGAGGATAGGACAATGAAATCCGCGAGATCGTTTTTATTTGCGCTGTTATGGCTGTTTTCTACAACTGGGAGCGCCTGCCCTCCGGGATCAGTTATCCAGCGGGGCGTAGGCTGGGAGACGTGCGTACCGGTCCCCGGCATGTCGGGAAACAACACTCAGCCGACTCCTTCCTCGACCACGGCTCCCGCATGGGCGTCGCGATGGGGAGCCATCGTAGTTGACCTGGCTGTCGGTGGCACAGGCGTTAGCGCCGTTTCGGGAATGCAGAAAGAGCGGCAAGCATCAAAAAGCGCCTTACAAGCCTGCAAGAAAAAAGGCGGAACACAGTGCTCGGTAAGACTTACATATCGTGACCAATGCGCGGCAGTAGTCACCGGCGACAAAGTATTCAGCACCACCAGCGCGATCTCAGTTGAAGAAGCCAGCCGAATCGGAATCGATTGGTGCAAGAACCAAGGCGACAAGAACTGCCACCTATACTTTTCCGACTGCAGCCTTCCCGAGCGAATCCGATAGCCGCTACCGCCTGCTCCCCAACGGCCTTGGGAACACTTCATGCGCACATACAATCTCCTGATCGCTGCTTTTATCGTCCTTCTTGCGTTCGTCGCCCCTGCTGCCGCCCACAATATCCCATCCGGCGTCTACGCCGAGGTTCCCTACAACAACAACCCGTTCCTGTTCTGCACGCTCGGCATGCCGCAAGACGGCTGGATCGCGGTCAACTGGCGCATCGGCAAGTGGAAGCCGATCACGCAGTATCCGAACCTGCGCTGGGTTCCTACCTACAGGCGCATCTGTCCCGCGGCCGCGAAGCCGGCCGGCGGGGGGCAGCCGTATCGGCCGACCGATCGGGCGGCGACGTCGTGACGGGCGATGCGGTGGGCGGCACGCCGGCGCGCATGCCAGAGTTGTCGGCGCTGCGCGGCCAGGCCGTGCGCGCTTTCGAATGCGCGCGGACCGGCGTGCTGTGGCTGGTGCTGGGCATCTGCATCGCGTTCCTCGCGCCCAAGGCCGACAGTCGATTGCTGACCTACATCGCCGGGGCCGTGGTCTTCCTCGCGACGCTGGTCCACTGCCGCGCTGCCGCCTTGGAAACCCGGTTCGCGCTGGGGGCGCGCCGCTACCTGAGCGAGCATTGGAATGCCTCGCCGCTGCCCGGGCTGGCCGAGCTGCTGCGCCTGGGCCGTCGTCGCCTGCGTACCGCGATCGTCGCCTGGATGCTCGCCGCGATGGTGGCGCTGCTGGTGGTTCCGATCGGGCTGACCTTCGAAGTGCCGGTGGCGTTGCGGGTCCATGCCGTCGTGCTGGTCCTGTCCGCGGCCCGCCTCCAGCACATGGCGACGGTCGACCGCCGGCTGCTGCGGGAGATCGGCGAGCACGTCCGCAGCCTCGCGCGGCGGGACATCGTGGCGGCCTGACCGGCTCCGGCGCGCTCGGGCCGCAGGCGAAACGCGACGACAACCCGCCCGGCAATACAGTCGCCCACGGATCGACGTCGGTCGCAGCGGCCGCGCCTGCAGCCCTCCCGGAGCGCGCCTTCCTGTACCACGCGCTCCTGCACAGCGCCCTCCTTCACTCCGGCTCCTGCATTCCGATCTGAGCGCCGCACGCGCCGGTCGAACGGTCCTCCCGCATCTCGCCCGACTTACGTCTCGCCCGACTTACGTCTCGCCCGACTTACGTCTCGCCCGACTTACGTCTCGCCCGGCTACGTCTCGCCCAGCTGCGTCGCGTACCACGGCATCTCGCCCTACTACGCCGCACCCTGCTGCGCCCCGCCACCAGCAAGCGCGAGCCGCCATGCCCCCTGCGTCCCACGCCCCCAGAGCGTCCAGCGCAATCAGGCCCCGCCCCTGCGCGCCCACGCCTCTTCGCCCCTGCGCCGCCCAACCGCCGTCCGGCAGCATCGCCACCCAGCCGCATCGCCAGCCGCACCGCCATCCAGCTTCGCCGCCCCAAGACCGGGTTTCGGTCGCCATCCCCGGGGTTTCGTCGCCCTGCGCTTTCTTTGTGGCGCCAGGACACTATCCTGCGCCCAGCCCTCCCGATGGACGCGCCCCGTGATCCGCAACCTGTTCTTCGTCGCCCGAATCGCCGCCGCCTGGTTCGGCCTGTTCGTGCTGCTGGCGATGATCGTCTCGGCCGTGCCGCTGATGAACCGCATGGACAACAATCCGTTGTTCGTGATCGCGCTGCTGGTGGTGATCTACGTCTCGATCAAGGCGTTCTCGCATCTGCGCCGGGTGCGCCTGATCGCCGAGCGGGTCGATGCGACCACGCGCGCCAACCGCCAGCGCCGCCAGATCGACGTGCCGCTGGAGGTCGAGGAGACCTTCGAACTGCTCGAAGCCGCCATCCGCGACCTGCCGCGGGTCGAGGACATCGAAAGCGTGCGCGACAGCCTGCAAGTGCGCGCCAAGGTCCAGCGCGCCGACCAGGCCCGCATGCTCGACCTGCACGGCGCCGATCCGCAGTCGTGGAAATACGGCCTGGCGCGCAACCAGATCCTGGCCACGATCGATTCCGGCCCCGGCGGCAGCCGCATCACCCTGATCTGCGAGCCCGAGGTCGGCCCCTGGATCGACTGGTTCTGCGTCGACCAGGGCACCAACCTGGAGAACGCCGAAGCGCTGTCGCGCGCCATCGCCCGGCGCGTGGCCGAGCGCCACCGCGGCGAGCGCAGCCAGGCCGCGCGCACCGCCACCGAGAAGGAACTGGCGGTGGCCAAGCTGAGCCTGCTGCACGCCCAGGTCGAGCCGCACTTCCTCTACAACACCCTGGCCAGCGCCCAGTACCTGACCCGCCACGATCCGCCGCGCGCCGACGAAATGCTCGGCCACCTGATCGAATTCCTGCGCCGTTCGCTGCCGCGCACCGAAGACGCGCTGTCCACCCTCGGCGACGAACTCGAACGCTCGCGCGCATACCTGGAAATCCTCAAGCTGCGCATGGGCCAGCGCCTGCAAACCCAGATCGACGTGCCCGAGGAACTGCGCACCATGCCGCTGCCGCCGATGATCCTGCAGACCCTGGCCGAGAACGCGATCAAGCACGGCCTGGAACCCAAGCCCGGCGGCGGCACCGTGTGGATCCGCGCGCGCAGCGGCGAGTCCGGCGTGTCGATCACCGTCGCCGACGACGGCATGGGCCTGAACTCGCTCAATTCCGGCAGCGGCATCGGCCTGAACAACGTGCGCGAGCGCTTGCGGCTGGTCTACGGCGATCGCGCGCAGTTGTCGATCGTCGCCAACTTCCCCAGCGGCGTCGCCGCCACCATCGTCGTGCCGGCGCCGTCCGGCGAGGAGCAGGCCCGTGTCTGAGCCGCACACCGCCGAGAGCGCCGCCAGCGCCCCCACCGCGCTGATCGCCGAAGACGAAACCCTGCTGCGCCAGGCCCTGGTCGAAGCGCTGCGCGAGGCCTGGCCGGAGCTGCGCATCCTGGCCGAATGCGAGGACGGCGCGCAGGCGCTGGAAGCGCTGGCCGAGCATCGCCCCGATGTGGCCTTCCTCGACATCCGCATGCCCGGCCTCACCGGCCTGGACCTCGCCGCGGCCGCGACCGACGTCAGCCCCGCGACCCAGGTCGTGTTCGTCACCGCCTACGACCAGCACGCCATCGACGCCTTCGAGCACGGCGCGGTCGATTACCTGCTCAAGCCCGTCACCGTCGACCGCCTGGCGGTGACGGTGCGCCGCCTGCGCGCGCGCCGCGGCCCCGGCGACGACCGCCACGCCGCGCTGCGCGAGATCGCCCGGCAACTGGCCGCGCGCCGCCCGGCCCAGGACGACAAGCCCGCGCTGACCTGGATCACCGCCAGCGCCGGCCGCGAGACCCGGCTGATCCTGGTCGACGACGTGGTCTATTTCCGCGCCGACAACAAGTACACCACCGTGGTCACCGCCGAAGGCGAAGCGTTGCTGCGCACGCCGATCCGCGACCTGCTCGACCGCCTCGACGGCGAACGCTTCAAGCAGATCCACCGCTCCACCATCGTCAACCTCAAGGCCATCGCCGGCATCGTCCGCGACGACAGCGGCAAGGGCACCGTGCGCTTGCGCGGGCGTCCGGAGACGCTGAGCGTGAGCCAGACGTTCATGGCCTTGTTCAAGAGCATGTAGCCGGGACGGCAATCGCCGCCCGCGCGAACCGCACCGCCCGAAAGAGCAACTGCGCGCCCCAAGCCTCACCCGCAACGCCCGAAACAGCCAACGCGCCGCCCGCGCCGCCGCTACCGCACCACCCGCAAGCGCACTCACCGCCAACGCCCCGCCCGCGCCGCCCACCGGCGCGAGCGGCCGCGCGCGCCCGCCCGGCGCGCGGCCTCATCCGCGCCGCCCGCGCGCCACGCACCAAGGAGTCGGACATGCGTAACCTGATGGCCCTGCTGTACTACCTCTGCGCCCTGTTCGGCTGCAGCGTCGGCGGCACCACCATCGAGCACCACAACGTGATCGACGGCGTCGACATCCTCGACAGCCGGGTGCGCATCACCGAACGCATCGCCCGTTTCGATTGCAAGGCCAGCCGCAGCGGGCAGTGCCACTACAGCCTGTTCCGCAGCGGCTGTCCGGCGACGACGGCGGCGGGCGCCGCAACGGATCCGCAGTGCGCGCAGCCAACCGAGCGTTTCGCGCTGGCCGCGGGCACGACGCGCGAGATCGTCGGCATCGCCGAGGGATTCAAGGTCTGCGCGAGCGAGACAACCACCGCGATGGACGCGGACTGCAAGCCGCAGCCGAACTGAGCCGGCTCAGCCGCTGGCGGCCCAGCGCTCGGCCAGGGCGCGGGCGTCTTGGGAACACGCTTCGGTATCGAGGTCCCAACGCCCCTGCGCGTACTTGATTTTCCAGATCATGCCGTTGTCGTAGATCTCCGAGTGACGCGTGATCGGCGGATCGGGCCCGCCGTGCAACTGGGTCGGCGCGATCCCCTGCGCCGCCATATGCTCTTGCAGCGGCTGCAGGCCGTCGTCGGGCTGCCAGTGCCGGTTCGCATGCGCCTGCTCGCGCAAGCAGTGCTTCAACAGCTGCGCCGCGCGCTGCGCGGTCGCGGCGATCGGGTCTGCGCGCTCGTCGTCGTCCCAACTGCGCAGCAAGGCGCGCTTGCTGTCTTCGGACAGTTCGCTCCACCAGCGGCGCGCGGCGGGGTCGGAAGAAACGCAGTACGGTGCGCGAATCGTTGCCATCGTCGCTCCTGTGTCGTGGAAAACCGGAACCGACGCGATGCCGCCCGCGCCGCGAAACGGCGCCGGCATCGGCGTGGACGAATGAAAGTCGTTGCGAAGCGGTGCGGACCGGAAGCCGGCGGCCTCCCCTGGCCGCCGTCGCGAAACGAGGCGGCATGGTACGCCGACGCACGCCCGATGGCGCATCGCCCCGCGTCGACGCTTCAGCGCCGGTCGCAGCGGCCCGGGTTATGATGCCGGCGCCATCGAGACGGAACCTGCGCGTTCGCAGCGCGCTCCCGGCGCCCCGCAGACGAAGTTCGAGACCGCCCTCGCGCCGCTTACGACTCCGCCGTCCGCTCCGCCAGCCACCGCTCCAGCGCCGGCGCATCGCTCAACGCGAACAAATGGCCCCACGGCCAATCCACCAGCAACAGCTCGCCCGCCTGCGGCAAGGATCGCAGCAACGCGGCGATCCGCGGCGCGTGCCGCGGCCACCAGCGATCGGCCAACAGCCACAGGCCTTCGACGCGGGCCTCGTCGCCATCGGCGAACAGGGCGAAGCCTTCCTCGCCCCAGGCGCGCAACCCGCGGCAGCGCGTGCGCGAGGACGAATAACCGGTCCAGACTTCCTCGTACGCCGGGAACTGCGCGGCCGCCGCCGCGGCGACCGCGGCGGGCGCCAGCCGCAGTTCGGCCAGCCGCTGCGGCGCATCCGGGCGCACCATCATGTCGCTGTAGCCGGCGCCGTCGAAGCGGGCCTGGGCGAAGTCGTGCAGGCTCGCCAGCGTGCCCTGGCAATGCGCCCAGGCCGCCATCGGCAGCAGTTCGATCTGGCTGTGGTCGTCTTCGTGGAAGTACAACGAGCGCGGCGGCGGCATGATCGCGGTTCCTTGCAGACGGCGTCGGAGCGCGCTCAGGCGCCTTCGACGATCTCGACCTCGCCGATCCAGTTGCGCTGCCGCCGCGCCAGCCGCGCCGACTCGGTTTCGCCGTCCAGCGAGGCCGGCGCGCGCTGGATCCGCGCCGGGTCGAAACCTTCGAACGTGTTGACGTTGACCACCGCATACAGCCGCCCCTCGATCCGGCTGACCACGGCCGGCACCGCGCCGCAGTGCGCGCAGACCAGGAAATCGGCGGTGCCGGTGCCGAAGGCGTAGCGCGAGACCCGCTGCGGATCGCGCAGGCTCAGGCGCAGCCCGGCCTGCGGCTGGGCGGTCCAGACCCCGCCGTGCTTGACGCAGAACGTGCAGTCGCAAGCGCGCGCGGCGATGACGTCGGGTTCGCTGCGCCAATCCAGGACGAAACGGATGTTGCCGCAGTGGCAGGCGCCGTCGATGCGCATGGCGAAGTCCTCGCTGGGGGCGGCCAGCTTACTCCGCGGCGGCAGCGCTGGCCGATGCCCGCGTCGCACCGCGTTGAACCCGCCGCGCGCGTCGCGCCGAGGGGCATCGCGGCGATGTCCGCCCCGCCGCGGCGAGCGCGTTGATCACAGCGTGCAAGGACCGGCCGACACCACGGCAGGGAGGACGACATGGACGCTTCCAGCGACGGATATCGCAGCGGCGCGGCGCAAGGACTGCAGGCGCGGGCGGACGGCGCGGACGCGCGCGCCTGGGCGCAGGGGCCGGGCGAGGCGGCTGCATGGCCGCGTCCGCGCGCCCGCGACGCCAGCCGGCTGGATCGCCTGTATCGGTTGAAACTGGCCGGGCGCGACCCGGAGCGCCGGCGCCGCCGCCGGCGGTCCTTGCACGAGCTGGCGTGCTGGTTCGCGCTGGGCTTGCTGCTGGCCGCGGCGCTGGCCTCGCCGGTGCGCGCGGCGACGCCGGCCGCGGCCGGCGCCCTCGCGATCGGCTGAGCGCCGGCGCTAGCCCGGCGGCGACGGCCCGGCCGCGAACAACGCGATCCGGTCCGTCGCCCACGACGCCTGCAGCGGACGCAGCCACGCCTGCGCCGCCAGCGCCCGGGTGCACGGCCCCAGGCCGGCGACGCGGATCGCGCGTTGCGCGGCCAGCGCGCGCAGGCGTTCGAGCACCTGCGCCAGCAAGTCGCCAGTGAACGGCGTGTACAGGTAGAACACCGTGCCCGCCGACAGGTCGGCGACGCGCGCATCGGCGTGGACGAAGCCGGCGCGCTGCAGGCCCAGGCGACGCGCACACTCGCGCGCGCTGTCGACATAGGCCGCCTCGTGTTCGATTCCCAGCGCGCGCGCCGGCGTGCACGCGGCGACCAGCAGCGGCACGTGGCCCAGGCCCGAACCCAGGTCGATCAACACATCGTCCGCGCCCAGTTCCAGCCGCGCCAGCAACTCGATCAGGTGCCGCGCCGGCGTGGGTTGGTAGAACACCGTCTGCGGCGCCGGCGCGGCGACCTCGCCCTGCGGTTCGGCCAGGTCCAGCACCGCGCCGAGCAGGGCGTCGAGCGGATCGTAGCCCTCGCCGTCCGCGTGCGGCGGCGATTCGCGCCGCCATTCGCGCAGCAACTGCGCGCCGTCGCCGGCGACGATGCGCGCGCGCAGCGCCGCGGACCAACGCGCGTCGGCGGCGTCCAGCCGCGCCTGGGCGGCGTCGGCGCGCGCGCGCAGATCCGCCGCGTCCGCCGCCGCGCCCAGGCCCGCGCGCTCGATCCGCTCCTGCCATTGCGCGCGCTCGCGCCAGCGCGGCGGCGGCGGCCACGACGGGTCGGTTTCGAACTGATCGAGCAGGGTTCGCAGGGTCGGGCTCATGCCTGGGGCGGGTTCCTGGCGGGCAGCGGCGCGGCGGCGCGGACGCCGCCACCGCAGGTGCGGTCGCGGCCGGCGATGGTCGCACGCCGACGGGCACGGGCCAGGCTCGCCGGCGCCCCGGCCGGCCGCCTTTTCGCGCAATCGCCCGCCGCCGCCTGCTGCGCCGCAGCAGACGAATCCCGCGAATTACCCCGCTTCGGCGCCACCGCCGCTCCGTTCGTCGCCCGAACTTGACTCTGAAGAAAATTAATTTTCTGATTCTGAAAATTCAATTTCAGCCGCCCACCGACCATGCCCAGCCGCCCCCGCCTGCAGATGTCGCTCGCGATCGAACCGCTGCCGTTGAAGGCGCCGTTCGCCATCGCCGGCCACCGCTTCGAAGCGATGCCGGCGCTGGTGGCGACGCTGACCGACGGCGACGGCCACCGCGGCCGCGGCGAAGCCTGCGGCGTGTACTACCTCGACGACCGTCCGGCCTCGATGCACGCGACGCTGGACGCGCAGCGCGAGGCGATCGAGGCCGGCATCGACCGCGCCGCGCTGCAGGCCCTGCTGCCGCCCGGCGGCGCGCGCAACGCGCTGGACTGCGCGCTGTGGGAACTGCAGGCGCAGCGCGAGCGCCGGCCGGTGTGGGCGCTGGCCGGGCTGGCGCCGCCGCGGCCGTTGCCGACCGCCTTCACCCTCGGCGCGGACGCGCCGGCGCAGGTCGCCGCCGGCGCGCGCGCGCTGGCGCAGGCGCGCCTGCTCAAGCTCAAGCTCGACGGCGACGCCGCGCTCGACATCGCCCGCGTCGCCGCCGCGCGCGCGGCGCGGCCCGACGTGCGGCTGCTGGTCGATGCCAACCAGGCCTACACGCTGCAGCGCATCGAGCCGCTGATCGCGACGCTGTCGGACCACCGGGTCGAATTGCTGGAGCAGCCTTTCCCGCGCGGCCGCGAAGCCGACCTCGACGCGCTGGACTGCGCAGTCGCGGTGGCCGCCGACGAAAGCGTGCAAGGGTTGGACGAACTCGACGCGCTGGCCGGCCGCTGCGACGTCGTCAACCTCAAGCTGGACAAGTGCGGCGGCCTCACCGAGGCGCTGGCGATGGTCGCGCGCGCGCGCGCGCTGGGCCTGCGCTGCATGGTCGGCAACATGCTCGGCACCAGCTGGGCGGCCGCGCCGGCGTTCGCGCTCGGCCAGGTCTGCGAACTGGTCGATCTCGACGGCCCCACTTTCATCCAGGCCGACCGCGCACCGGCGGTGGTCTATCGCGACGGATTCATCCACTGCCCCGACGAGGTCTGGGGCGGCGCCGTCGCGCCCCGTTCCGCGGCCGACGCCGCGGCTTCCGTGCCATCGACCCAGGTCCCACGCCCATGACGCCCGCGCCCGTCCGCCTCAGCCGTCGCCGCCTGCTGCAAGCCTCCGCCGCCGTCGCCGCGCTCGCCCTGCCCTTGCATGCCGCCGCCAGCGCGGCGACGCCGCAACCCACGCACGAACGACTCAAGCGCTATTCCCCGCGCGTGCGCGCCCTCGTCGAGCGCGCGCTGGTGATCGACATGCTCGCGCCGCTGCGGCTGGATCTTCGCGAAGACGTCTACGCGCAGCAACTCGACGAGCGCCGCATCGCCGATTTCCGCCTCAGCGGCATCGACGTCTTCCACAACTCCTGGGGCCTGACCGGCGCCGACGCGCGCGAACGCGTGGCCGAGTACCTCGCCGGCTGGCACGGGCTGCTCGCGCGCCACAGCGACCTGTTCGCGCTGGTCGGCCGCGCCGCCGACCTGGACCGGGCCAAGCGCGAGGGCAAGATCGCGGTGATCTCCGGCGTGCAGAACGCCGAGCACTTCCGCAAGACCGAGGACGTGGCCTTCTTCCACGGCCTGGGCCTGCGCTGTGCGCAGCTGACCTACAACAGCCAGACCACGATCGGCTCGGGCAGCACCGAGCGCGAGGACGGCGGGCTCAGCGACTACGGCGTGGCGATCGTGGCCGAGATGGAGAAGGTCGGCATGCTGGTCGATGTCTCGCACTGCGGCGACCGCACCACGCTCGACGCGATCGAACTGGCCAAGGGCCCGATCGCGATCACCCATTCCAACTGCCGCGCGCTCAACGACCACCCGCGGCTCAAGAGCGACGAGGCGATCCGCAAGCTCGCGGCCAAGGGCGGGGTCATGGGCATCACCGGCGTGCGCATGTTCGTCGGCGCGAAAGAGCCGACCACGCTCGACAGCATGATCGACCACATCGACCACGTCGCCCGGCTGGTCGGCATCGAGCACGTCGGCATCGGTTCGGACGCCGACCTGTACGGCTACGACGCGATGCCGGCCGAGCAGCTCAAGGCGCTCAAGGCGTCCTACAAGGCCAGCTACGGCTTTCGCGAACGCATCGACATCGAGGGCTTCGACCGCCCGACCAAGATCTACGAACTGACCCAGGCGCTGCTGCGCCGCGGCTACGGCGAGGCCGACATCGAAGCCGTGCTCGGCGGCAACTTCCGCCGCCTGCTCGGCCAGGTCTGGCGCTGAGCCGCGACCCTGCCGCTGCGCCGCGTTGCCGCGCCCGCCCGCGCCTTGCGCGCCGGCGACCCGCACGCCGAATCCACTCACGCACTTCGCCATCCGGGGAAACCGCCATGCCGCACCTCGTCCGCCCTCGCCGCTCCCGCCTTGCCCTGGGCCTGGCCGTCGGCCTGGCCCTGGCCGCTTGCGATGCCGCCGCGCAGCAAGCCGCCGACGGCGCCGCGCGCGACGCGCCCGACACCGCGCCTTCGGCGACCCTGGAAGCGGTCACCGTGACCGCGCAGAAGCGGACCGAGAACGCGCGCAAGGTGCCGTCCTCGATCAGCGTGGTCGGCGAACAGCAACTGGAGAACCAGCACGTCACCCAGTTGTCCGACCTCAACGGCTACCTGCCGGCGATGACCATCAGCAACGGCGGTTCGCCGGGCCAGGCCTCGGTGTCGCTGCGCGGCATCCCGACCATCGGCGCGGGCGCGGTGGTCGGCACCTATCTGGACGACACGCCGCTGGGTTCGAGCAGCAACTTCGCCCGCTCCAGCCGCTTCGTGCTCGACCTGCTGCCCTACGACATCCAGCGGGTGGAAGTGCTGCGCGGCCCGCAAGGCACGCTGTACGGCGCCGGCGCGATGGGCGGCTTGCTCAAGTACGTGCTCAAGGACCCGGACCTGCACGGCTTCGAAGGCCGCGTCGGCGCCGGGCTGTCGAGCATCGCCGGCGCCGGCGACCTGGGCTGGAGCGCCCGCGCCGGCCTCAACGCGCCGCTGGTCGAGGGCCGGCTGGCGCTGCGCGCGTCGTTCGCCGACGAATCCACGCCCGGCTGGAACGACAACCGCGCCAGCGGCCGCAAGGACATCAACGACACCCGCCAGCGCAGCGGCCATGTGTCGCTGCTGTGGCAGCCCAACGACGACGTCGGTTTGAAGCTGACCGGCCTGCACCAGAGCGTGGATTCCGACGACAACAGCCTGAGCAACCTCGACGCGGCGCGCCGTCCCGCGCTCGGCCGCGACGGCACCGACAAGCAAGTCCCGGAAACCTTCGAGAAGACGATCGATTTCTTCGCCGCGACCTTGGACTGGAACCTGCGCTGGGCCGATTTCGTGTCCGCCACCGGCTACTCCAAGACCTCCACCGACCAGGCCACCGACGAGAGCCGCATCTACGGCCCGGTGTTCCCGCTGTTTGGCGCGGCGCCGGGCATCTCCCGGTTCTCGCTGGCGCTGGAGCTGGAGAAGTGGACCCAGGAGCTGCGCCTGGTCTCCAAGCCCGACGACCGCTTCGAATGGATGATCGGCGGCTTCTACACCCGCGAGACCTCCGACAACCGCCAGGTGGTCGGCGCCACCACCGTGGCCGGCGAATCGATTCCCGGCGTGACCCCGCTGGCCATCGCCGAGATTCCCTCGGACTACACCGAGCGCGCGCTGTTCGCCAACGCGACCTACAAGTTCAGCGAACGCTTCGACATCACCGCCGGCCTGCGCCACGCACGCAACCGACAGAACTTCGAGCAGATCGTCACCGACGGCATCCTGCTGCCGCTGGGCGCCTCGCCCGGCCGCTCCTCGGAGAACGTCACCACGTACTTGTTCGGCTCGCGCTGGCATTTCGACCGCGACAGCATGGCGTATGCGCGCATCGCCAGCGGCTACCGTCCCGGCGGCCCCAACTTCGCCGTGCCCGGGGTGCCGCCGTCGGTCGATTCCGACCGCCTGGTGAACTACGAGATCGGCTGGAAATCGCTGTTTTTCGGCCAGCGCGCATCGATCGACCTGGCCGCGTTCGTGATCGACTGGAAGGACATCCAGCTGTCGGCCTCCACCCGCGACGGCATCAGCTACGCGGCCAACGGCGGCAAGGCGCGCAGCCGCGGCGTGGAACTCACCTCGATGTTCAAGCTGACGCCGGACCTGCGGGTCGGCGTCAACGGCTCGTACACCGACGCCTATCTGGTCGACGCGGCGCCCTCGCTGCGCGGCCTGCCGGGCGACGCCCTGCCGGGCATCCCGCGCTGGACCTTCGCCGCGACCGCCGACTATTTCTTCGAATGGAGCGCGGGCTACAACGGCCATCTCGGCGCGAGCTACCAATGGATCGGCAAGCGCAAGACCAACGTCGACAGCAATCCCGATGCCGCGCCGCTGCCCGCCAGCGGCCAGCTCAACCTCAACGCCGACGTGTCGCGCAACGACTGGACAGTGCGCGCCTACGTGCGCAACCTGACCGATGCGCGCGAGATCAGCGCGCTGTCGCCGGTCAAGAGCGCGGCCACCGGCGAGATCGTCGAATGGCGGGCCAACCGCGTGCAGCCGCGCACGATCGGCCTGGAGTTCGACCTGCGCTTCTGAGCCGGGCGCGCGCGCGGCGCCGGCGACGCAGCCGGCGACGCTCCGCCCAACCGCGCGCCCCGGCATCCATCGCACCGCCCGACCACCGCCGCCCCCACGACTCACCGGCCGCAGCCGCCGCACCGGCCCGGCCTACAACGGAATGTCCGCATGTCCACTCCCGCCGCAACCTCCGCGCCCGTTCCGCTGCCGTCGCTCGACCTGCCCCAGCCCTATCTGTTGTTCCTCGGCGACGTCGCACATCCGGCCTTCGCCAAGACCGCGTTCGGCCTGCGCGACTGGGCGCGCGAGCGCTGCGTCGGCGAGTACGCCTTGCCCGAAGCGAAGGTCGGCCTGGGCTTGCCGGCGCTGACGCCGCGACAGGCGCGCGAGGCAGGCGCGCGCGCGCTGGTGATCGGCGTGGCCAACGTCGGCGGCGTCATTCCCGAATCATGGCTGGCGCCGCTGGCGCAGGCGCTGGCCGAGGGCCTGGACCTGATCGGCGGCATGCATACCCGCCTGGCCGAGGTGCCGGCGTTGCGCGATGCGGCCGCGCGCCACGGCCGCCGCCTGATCGACGTGCGCGAACCGCCCAGTGCGCTGCCCACGGCGAGCGGGCGCAAGCGCTCCGGCAAGCGCCTGCTCACCGTCGGCACCGATTGCGCGCTCGGCAAGAAATACACCGCGCTGAGCCTGGCCCGGGCGATGCGCGAGGCCGGCATCGACGCCGAGTTCCGCGCCAGCGGCCAGACCGGATTGCTGATCGCCGGGCGCGGCCTGCCGCTGGACGCGGTGGTCGCCGATTTCGCCGCCGGCGCGGCCGAATGGCTCAGCCCCGACGCCGATCCGGCGCACTGGGACGTGATCGAAGGCCAGGGCTCGCTGTCGCACCCGGCCTATGCCGGCGTGTCGCTGGCGCTGCTGCACGGCAGCCAGCCCGATGCGATCGTGGTCTGCCACGCGCCCGGCCGGCGCGAACTGCTGGGTTATCCCGGCCACGCCGTGCCCTCGATCGAGGAAACCATCGACTTGAACCTGCGCCTGGGCCGCCTGACCAATCCGGCGATCCGCTGCGCCGGGATCAGCTTCAACACCGCGCACCTGCCGCCGGACCAGGCGCAGGCGCTGATGCGCAGCGAAAGCCGGCGCCTGGGCCTGCCGGTGGCCGACCCGATCCGCGGCGGCGAAGCGCTGCGCGCGCTGGTGCGCGCCTGCGTGGAGTCGCCGGCGTGAGCGCAGGCGCGGCGCCGGGCTCGTGGTTCCAGCGCTATCTGCTGCCGGGCTTCGCGTTCAAGGCGGTGGTGATCGGCGGCGGCTATGCGACCGGACGCGAACTGGTCGAGTTCTTCCTGCCCGCCGGCCCGTGGGGCGGCGTGTACGCGATGGCCGCGGCGACCGCGCTGTGGAGCCTGGTGTGCATGCTCACCTTCGTCCTGGCCCAGGCGCTGCGCAGTTTCGACTACCGCAGTTTCTTCCAGCGCCTGCTCGGGCCGCTGTGGTGGACGTTCGAGCTGGCCTACCTGGCGCTGCTGATCGTGCTGCTGGCGGTGTTCGGCGCCGCCGCCGGCGCGATCGGCCAGGCCTTGTTCGGCTGGCCGCCGCTGGCCGGCGCCGCCTGCCTGGTCGCGGCGATCGCGGCGGTGGTGAGCTTCGGCAACGAATCGGTGGAACGCGTGTTCAAGTGGGTGTCGGTGTTCCTCTACGGCGTCTATGCGCTGTTCGCGGCGCTGGCGCTGTCGGCGTTCGGCGACCGCATCCAGGCCGCGTTCGCCGCGCCGGCCGCGCCGGCCGCCGGCTGGCTCGGCGACGGCCTGACCTACGCCGGCTACAACTTGGTCGGCGCGGTGGTGATCCTGCCGGTAGCGCGGCACTTCGCCGGCCGCCGCGACGCCGCCGTCGCCGGCCTCATCGCCGGGCCGCTGGCGATGCTGCCGGCGCTGGCGTTCTTCGTGTGCATGATCGGCTTCCAGGCCCAGGTCGCCGACGCGGCGCTGCCGTCGGACTACCTGCTGCAACGGCTCGGTCGGCCGTGGTTCCATGCGCTGTTCCAGCTGATGGTGTTCGCCGCATTGCTCGAAAGCGGCGCCGGCGCGGTGCACGCGATCAACGAACGCGCCGCCGCGGCCTGGCGCGCGCGCCGCGGCCGGCCGTGGCCGCCGCGCGCGCGGCTGGCGCTGGCCGCGGCGCTGTTGCTGGGCTCGGTGTTCCTGGCCGACCGCGTCGGCCTGGTCGCATTGATCGCCAGCGGTTATCGCGGCCTGTCCTATCTGTTGCTGGCGGTGTACGTGCTGCCGCTGCTGACCCGCGGCGTGTGGCTGCTGTGGCGCCGCGATCCGGCGCCGGCCCCTCTCGCGCCGATTCTCCCCTCCCACCATTGACCGTCGAGGACGCCATGCGCCTGTCCCGCCTTCGCTCTTACCTGCTGTTCGCAGCACTGACGCTCGCCGCTTCCGCCGGCGCGCAGCCGCTGGCGCAAACGCCCGCGGCGCCATCGACCGTCGCGCCCGCAAGCGCTGCGCCTTCGACGCCGGCCGCCGCCGCGCGCCTGGACCCGGCCGAACTGGGCGCCTACGTCGACGGCGTGGTCGAGGCCTACCGCCGCCGCTACGGCATCGCCGGCGCCACCGTCGCCGTGGTCGATGCGCAAGGCCCGCTGCTGCTGCGCGGCTACGGCACGGCCGGGCAGAAACCGGCGCGCGCAGTGACGCCGGAGGCGACCTTGTTCCGGATCGGCTCGGTGTCCAAGACCTTCACCTACCTGGAAGCGCTCACGCTGATCGATGCCGGCAAACTGTCGCTGGACGCGCCGGTCAACGACTACCTGCCGCCGGCGCTGAAGCTGCCCGACGACGGCTACAAACCGGTGCGGCTGCGCCACCTGCTGACCCACACCGCCGGCTACGAGGATTCCGCCTTCGGCCACCTGTTCGCCCAGAACCCGCAGCACGCGCTGACCCTGGCCGACTACCTGCAGCGCCACCGCCCCGCGCGCGTGCGCGAGCCCGGGACCCACGCGGTGTACTCGAACTACAGCGTGGCCCTGCTCGGCGCGGTGCTGGCGCAAACCGCGGGCGTGCCGTTCGAGGCGCTGATCGAACGCGACCTGTTCCAGCCGATGGGCATGCGCCGCACCACCTTCCGCGAGCCGCTGGGCAAGCACGACCCGCGCGACAGCGGCGCGGCCTTCGCCGGGCTGTGGTCGGACGGCTACGAGCGCAAGCACGGCGGCTTCGAAAAACGCGACTTCGAATACATCGCGCAACTCGCGCCGGCCGGCTCGGTGTCCAGCGACGCCGCCGACATGGCCCGCTACCTGCGCATGCTGCTGGGCCGCGGCGAACTCGACGGCCGCCGGATCGTGCCGGCGACGGCGTTCGCCCGGCTCGAAGGCGCGCCGCTGTTCGCCAACGCGCCCGACGCCACCGGCCTGGCCTACGGCTTCTTCCGCCACCGCTACGGCCAGGTGCTGAGCCTGGAGCACGGCGGCGCCACCCTGTATTTCCACTCCAACCTGGTGGCGGTGCCGGAACTGGGCTTCGGCGTGTTCGTCTCCACCAACACCGACAGCGGTCGGCGCCTGGCCGCGGAACTGCCCGGGCTGTTGCTGCAACGCTACTTCGCCCGCGCGCGCCCGGCCGCGCTGCCGGCGCCGGGCGCGGCCGCCGCGGCCCAGCCCTACCTGGGCCGCTACCTCGGCGAGCGCCGCAACTACCGCCGCTTCGAGAAGCTGCTGACCGCGACCAACGCCGAAATCGGCGTCACCGCCGACGGCTACCTGACCTTGTCCGCCGGCGAGGAAACCTCGCGCTGGGCGGCCGAGAAACCCGACGTGTTCCGCGCCGTGGAAGGCCCGGACCGGCTGGTGTTCCTGCGCGAGAACGGCCGCGTGACCGGTTTCGTCTCGCCCTACGGCCACGACGTGTTCGACCGCGCCGGCGCGCTGGACAGCGCCAACACCTTGTATGCGTCGCTGGCGTTGGCGGTGCTGGCCGCGCTGGGCGTGTTGGCCGGGCAATGGCTGCGCCGGCGCCAGCCGCGCGCGGACGCGGCGGCGGACCGCAGCGCGCGCTGGCTCGCGTTCACCGCCGCGGCCTGGATCGCGTTCGCGCTCGCCTTCGCCGTCGCCCTGGTGCAGTTGGTCTCCGCCGGCAACGCCGCGGTCTTCAGCTATCCGGGCGGATTGCTGCGCGCGGCGCTGTGGCTGGGCACGCTGCCGCTGGCGCTGACCCTGGCCGATGTCGCCCTGCTGTGGCCGGCGCTGCGCACGCGCGAGTTCGGCCGCTGGCGCAAGCTGCGCCATGTCGCCGCGGTGCTGGCCTTCGCGCTGGCCGCGTGGGCGGCCTGGCATTGGAACGTGCTGGGCTGGCGCTTATAACCGCTCGCCCCGCCTCAGGCTCGAAGCGCCACGAGGGCCCCGCGCGGGGCCCTCGTCGTGTCCGCGCCGAGCGCGCGCCGGCATGCGCGTGCGTGTTGCTCATCCACGCCCAACGCCGGCGCGCATCGCGCCGCCGTCGCGGCGGTGCGATGCGCCGCTGCGCTCAGGGGTACTGGCAGCGGATCGCCACGGTGATGCCCCAGTTCGGATGGATGAACTGGCGCGAGACCACGGTGTAGCCGAACAGGACGCTGCCGCCGGACTGCTGGCACACGGTGATCGCCTGGTTGATGGCGATGACGGTGGCGGTGGTCTCGTCGCCCCAGGCGCCGCTGCCGTAGACGAGGTTGGTGTGCGGTTCGGCCGAGGCGGCGGGCGCGAACAGGGCGGCGGCGAGCAGCAGCGGGGCGAGCGCGGAACGCTTGGAAAGGTGCTTCATGGGGGCTGTCCTCCTGACACCGCCGGATCGGCGGCGGCACACGCTAGCCAGGCGGCGATCCGGCGAAGCTTGACCGCGCGCACGCGCGGCGAGGCGTTTTCCGGTTCCGCGACCGGCGTAGCAATCGCCGCCGCGCTTCGTGACCGCCGCGCTGAACCGGCGGCGCGGGCGTCGCGGCCGCGCCGCCGGCTCGATCACCCGCACTTGCCGGCCGCGGTCACGGCCGATACCGCCGGCCCGTGCGACCGCCGCGGACTGCGCGGAACGCCGGCGTACCCGCGCGGCCGGGGCGCTGTCGCCGCACTGTCACGAAACAGCCATAAATTGCGCTCAGCGGCGCGGCCGCGGTCCCGGCATTGGACCTGTCCACCCGCCCCTCCCTCCAAGCGATTCCCAGGCGATCCCCCATGCGTCCGTTCAAGCTCGCGTCCGTGCTGCTGGCCCTGTTCCTGCTGTCCTTCGCCGCGCAGGCGCGCAAACCCTATGTCGAGATCGAACGGCGGCTGACCCCGCAGCAGTTGCAGGAGGTCGGCCTGAGCGAGGAGCAACTGGCCAAGCTCAACCGCATGCTGCGCGACGCCGACGAAGGCGCCGCGCGCACCGCCGCGGCCGCCGCCCCGGCCGACGCGCAGGCCAACGCCGAGGACGCCGGCCCGCAGGTCGGCGCCGGCGCGCCGCGCGAACGCAGCCCCGGCGCGGGCCAGTTCATCGGCCTCAACGACGAGCCGATCAAGAGCCGGCTCAAGCACGACGTCAGCGGCTGGGAGCCGGGCACCGTGTTCGAGCTGGAGAACGGCCAGCAGTGGAAGGTGCTCAAGGGCCGCATGAGCCTGAAGAAGCCGATGCTCAAGCCCGAGATCGTGGTGGTGCCGGGCGTGGCCGGGCGCTGGTTCCTGCAGGTCGACGAGGACATGCCGAAGGCGCGGGTGTACCGGATCGATTGATCGGATCGACCGGCCGGCGCGCTCAGATCACTTCGATCGGGATCTCGACGTACAACCCCGTGTCGCTCCGGCGGTCGCGCGCGTACAGGTCGAAGCCGATGGACAATGTCGCCGGCCCCGCCGGGAACTCGTCCAGTTCGGGGTCGTCGGCGAGCTTTTCGTAGAGGTCCAGCGCCAGTTCCACCACCTGTCCGGCCTCGAAGATTTCCTCGCCGTCCAGCCGCCGCATGACGAATTCGGCGAAGCCCAGGCTCCAGCCTTCTTCCCCGCCCTCGATGTTCAACCGGCTCCAGCGCAACGGCGAGCGGTAGGCGACGACGCGCTCGAGAAACACGATCCGCACCGTCGCGCGGAAAAACCGCCGGCGGCGGTCGAAGACCCAGCCGTGCGCGGGATCCGGCGTCGCTTCCATCCGGGTGACCGCCGGTTCCGCATTCGCGCTTGCGTCGCTCTCGCTCATCGCGCCTGCCGGGCGTGGGTCGTCTCGGCGAATGTTAGCCGATGGCGGCGCCGCGCTACGGCCCCGTCGCCGCCGCGTACGCGCCCTGCACCACCTGCGCCATGCGCGCGTAGTCCAGGGTCTGGTAGGTATCGTCGGCCTGGTGATAGCGGTGGCTGCGCAGGAACGCGGTGTCGCCGACCATCAGCGCCGGGAAGCCTTCGCGCCAGTACGAGAGGTGATCGGAGAAATCCACGCCCTGCACCAGCAGCGGCGGCGCGTTGATCGAATGCACCGGCAGCGGCGTGGCCCCGGCCATCGCCGCCTTGACCTTGCGGGTCAGGCCGAAGTCGCCCATGCGGCCGACCACGACCACGAAATCGCCGCGGTCCGAATACAACCGGTGCATGCCGCGCACGGGATAGGTCTGGCTGCCGGGACGGTCGCTGAAGCGGCCGATCATCTCCAACGACAGCATGTACTCGACCTCGCGCCCGGACGCGCGCAGCGCGCGCGCATGCCAGGCGCTGCCCATGTGCTCGCTGCGGAAGTGCGGCGGCTCTTCCAGGGTGTAGGCCACCAGTTCGATCGGCCGCGACGGCGGCGCGCGGCCGAGCATGCGCGCCAGTTCCAGCAGGCCGGCGACGCCGCTGGCGTTGTCGTCGGCGCCGGGGGTGTGGGTGCGCGGCGAGTAGCCGCGTTCGTCGCCGCTGTCGACCCCGGTTTCGGCGAAGGAATCGTAGTGCGCGCCGATCACCCGCAGCGGCCCGTCCTGGGGACCGAAGCGCGCGACCACGTTGCGATAGGCCTGCCCCTCCACGGTCACCGGCTGGTAGCTCACCCGCGCGCCGGCGCGCTCGAACTCCTCATGCAGCCAGGCCGAGACCTGGTCGAGCTGGCCGGGCCGGTCGTAGCTGCGCGGATAGAAGTCCACCGACAATCGCTTGACGTCGTCGCGCAGGCGCTGCGCGTCGGCGGCCGGCGGCGACGAGGTGCGCGGGCCCACGCCGGGCTGGACCACGGCGAACAGCAGCGCCGCGGCCGCCGCAGCGACCACGGCCAGGAGCAACGACAATCGGCGCAGCCATTTCATCCAGAGCGTCCTTGTTCGGGCTTTCGCCGCAGGGGGTTGCGGGCCCCATGCAACCCGATTTCGCGCCGCCGCGCCAGTCGCGCGGCCGCCGCGCCCGCCCGCCGTAGCGCTCCGATTCACGCCACTGACACATGCCGGTGGTCGACTCGGCCGCGCCGCCGTGCCCGCGCGGCGCTCTTCCAAGGACTGCCCGCATGCCGTCGATCCGTACCTCGTTGCTCGCCCTCGCCCTGGTCAGCGCCGCCTGCGCGCAGGTCCCCGCCGACGCCGCCAGCGCGCGCAAGAGTTGGGTCGTGCAGCAGATCCGCGACCATAACCATCCCTACGCCGCCACCGCCAGCGGCGAGCTCGACACCAAGCTGGCGACCATGGCCGACGGCCCGTTCGCCTTCTATCGCGGCACCGCGCACCTGTTCTTCCAGGACATGACCACCCTGCCCGGCTCGGCCTACGCCAGCGCGCAGACCGGCTACACCTGGATCGGCGGCGACATGCACCTGGGCAACTTCGACGCCGCGCGCGACAGCAGCGGCAAGGCGGTGTTCAAGGTCGCCGACTTCGACGAGGGCTACCTCGGCCAGTACGTGTGGGACCTGCGCCGGCTCGCGGCCAGCCTGGTCCTGGCCGGCCACGACAACGGCTTGAGCGATGCCGCCATCGGCACCGCCATCGACACCCTGGTCGGCAAGTACGTCGACCAGATGGGCGAGTTCAAGGGCAACAACGGCGAAAGCGGCTTCCGCCTGGACAAGGACAGCACCACCGGCGCGGTCGACGACACCATCGGCAAGGCCGACGGCAAGACCCGCGCCAGTCTGTTGTCGAAGTACACCGCGGTCAGCGGCGGCGCGCGCCGCTTCCAGGCGCTGCCGAACCTGGTCGCGGTGCCGGCGGCGACCTACAGCGCGGTCAATACGGCGATGGCCGGCTACGTGTCCTCGATCGCCGCGTCCAAGCGCTATCCGGCCGCGTTCTACACGCTCAAGGACGTGCGCCAGAAGCTCGGCTCCGGCGTCGGCAGCCTCGGCCGCGCGCGCTACTACGCCTTGCTCGAAGGCGCGACGTCGGCGACCTCCGACGATGTGATCCTGGAGTTCAAGCAGGAAGCCGCCAGCGCGGTCGCCGCGGCCGCGCCGGGGCGCCTGCCGGCCGCCGCCTACGACAGCCACGAAGGCCTGCGCGTGGCGCGCACGGCCAAGGCCCAGGTGAGCAACGCCGAGGTGTTGATCGGCCATGCCAGCGTCGCCGGGGTGCCGTTCTACGTGCACGAGAAATCGCCGTTCCAGGAAGACTTCGACCCGGCCAAGCTCGACAGCGCCGGCAAGCTCGACACCGCCGCGGGTTATCTCGGCCAGGCCCTGGCGAGCGCGCACGCGCTGGCCGACCAGGACTACGACAGCTCGGTGGTGAGCTACAGCATCGACAAGCAGGTCAGCGAGGCGGTGACGAGCAAGAGCGGGCTGAAGACGGAGATCCGCGCGTTCGCGTTCGCGTATGCGCAGCAGGTGGAGCTGGATTGGCAGGCGTTCGTGGAAGCGTACGAGGCCGGGACGCCGCTGTACTGAGCGGCGCTCGCGCCGGCAGCAGACGCAAAGACGCTGAAGCCCCCTCTCCCGCATGCGGGAGAGGGGTTGCGGCGAGGGCGCCGCGCAGCGATCAGAAGCTGCGCACCACTCCGAAGAACACCTGCGCCACGCCGTCGGTATCCTCGGCGATCAACGGGCTGTCGCTGATCTCGTCCGGCAGCACCTGGTAGCCGACGTTGGCCATGAAGCGCCACTTCTCCGCGAACGGCCGCGCCACGGTCAGGCTCACCGACGGAATCGTGACGCTGCCGGGGCGATAGCTCACCACGCCGCGCCGCACTTCCTTGTCCAGGGTGCCGTAGTAGTAGTTGGCCAGGTCCTTGGACATCCAGCTCACCCCCACCGCCGGCGTCAGCAGCCACTCGCCGGCCTGCATCGGGTAGCGGTAGCTGAGGTCGGCCTCGTAGCCGCCGCTGACGTCGAGGATGTCGGCCTTGACCTCCAGCTGCACTTCGCCGGCGCTGCCGCGCCAGCTCACCGAGGCGCCGGCGTCGACGCTGTCGTCGCGGTTGGACAGCAAGTCGCGGTCGATGCCGCGCTTGGCCAGCTCGCGCCGGCCGAAGTCCTTGCGGTCCATCGCGTCCAGCCGCCCGCCCAGGAACACGTCGAAGGCGAATTCGTCGCTCTTGACCAGGTAATAGCCGGCGGTGATGCCGCGCAAGTAGAAACGCTCGCCCTCGTAGCCGAAGAACGGAATCACGCGGGTGTGGTTGCCCTCGCCGGCGTAGAGCTCGTTGCGGCTGCCGGCGGCGATGCCGACGCTCCAGCTCGTCGGCGCCATGTCGGCGCGCTCCTCGCCTTGTTTGCGGACTTGGGCCGATAGCGCGAGCGGGAGCGAGAGCAACAACAAGGGAACGATGCGGACGATGCGCATGAACAAGGGTTCCTGATTGGGTGGGGAAGGAATCGGGACAGCCGGGCGCCGCAGCGGACGAGCGCTCGCCGCCGCGATGCTGACTTCGGGGTTTTAAGAGTTGTTTAAACCGTTCCGCAGCGGCGCGGCGCGCGCGGCGCGCGCGCCCGGGGGCGGCGGCGGCGAACGACGGACGATGCGGATGGAACTGTACGGATGCAATCGTGCGATTTGCATTGCGCTCGGGCGCCGGCATCGAGTCCGGACGCGACCGCGCTCACGGAATACCCGATGCGATGCGTCAAAGTGTGCGCGACTTGTAACCGCGAGACCGGCCGCCCGGTTTTTCGTCCGCAACGGATAACTGCCGCTCAGCTTTCGCCGCCGGAGCGATCTGCGTGCGTATGAGGCGGCCGAGCGCGCTCGCGGCGAGGCGCAGGGATCGACGAGAACGGATGCGATCTTGCGCGCACACGCTTCAACGTTTCGATGTTTCGACGCGACGCCCGTACGCAGGCGTCCGGGGCGAGCGAGGGAGGCGCTTGAGCCCCGATGCTTTTGTTTCCGATGTAGCGCAGCGACCGGAACGAACAGCGTCGGGCCTGAAGGCCCTCCCACAA
>NZ_FNPT01000002.1:119105-182334 GCF_900107375.1 Lysobacter sp. yr284 | reverse complement strand
CCCGCCCCTCGGAGCGGAAGGCTTTGCGTCTGCCGCCAGCAGCAACGGCCCCGCAGGCGCTCGCGCTGCAACGCAAGGCCTTGCGGCAAGCCGCCGCTCAGTTCATCAGCGCCCGCTTGCTTTCCTGCTGCGCCGGCGCCGTATCGGCTTGCGGCTGCGCCGGTGCGGTGTTCTGCGGGGGGCTCACCGCGCGCTGCTGGTCGAGGAACACGCGGCGGTGGCTCGGGTCGTCCAGGCCGCCTTCGACCGCGAAGAAACCGCGGCCGTCGCGGCCGGCGATGATGTGGTCGATGTTGCGCATGCCCTGCCCGCCCGCATCCAGCGCGGCGTGGGTCGCGGCGTTGCGCAGGCCCTGTTCGCCGCCGAATTCCAGCGCGCCCGGCGGCAGGCCGCGCAGGCCGTGCAAGGCCTGCTGATACATGCCGTTCTGCGGGTGCGCCGCGTCGGCCAGGCCGTCGCGCGCGGTGGCTTCGCGCGCGCCGGTCGCCGCCGCGGCGCGGCCGGCGTCGTGGCCGCGCTCGCCCGGCGTCGCCATCTCCTGGGCCTTGATCACCGCCTCGATGTAGTGGATGTCGATGCCGTGCTTGATGCCGCTGCCGGGAATCAGCTTCTGCCAGAACGATTGCGGGTCCGGGTCGGGCAGTTCGATCTTGTGCCCGACCGCGTCGGGCATCGCCCACTTGAGCGGAATGCTGTGCTCCTGCAGGTCGGTCAGGATTTCGTTCTTGACCGCGTAGCGGCGGATCTGGCCGTTGTCGGCCATCTCGCGCTTGGCCGCGTCGGCGTCGATGCCGATGCGTTCGAGCGTCTTGTCGTGCACGCCGGAGGCGTTGAAGGTCACCGCCGGAATGCCGCTGGTGATCGAAGCCGCCGCGGCTAGGCCGCCGCCGAGCGAATGGCCGGTGATCACCACTTCGTCGCCGAAGGCGACCTTGGCCTCGCGCGCCAGCGCCATGGCCTGGTTGTACTGCGCGTCCTCGAAGCCCAGGCCCTGGCGGAAGTTGGTCAGCCAGTCCTTGCCCTCGTCGGTGCCCGAATAGGCCAGCACGTAATGTCCGTGCTCGTCGCCGTAGATGCGGGCGAGGAAGCCCGAATCCTTGTTCTCCAGCGTCGCCGGGTCGATGCCCTTGGCGCGCAACTGGTCGGCGTCGAGCGGTTTGAAGCCGTCGATGCCCGGCCCCTGTTCGTACAGATCGTCCATCAGCCGCGACAGGGTCTTGTCGATCGGCTTGGCCTGGGTGCCGCGCACCTGGTCGGCGAAGGACTGCGGCGGCTGCGCGCCGGCGGTCGGTTCGGTCTGCTGGCTCATGCTGCGGTCTCCTGAATTCCTTGGCGTACCGTGTTCCTGAAAGGGGTCGCGCGCGCTCAGGCGCTTTCCAGCGCGATGCCGCGCTCGCGCATCCACGCCGCCAGCGCCTCGCGGTCGGCGCGCGCCTTGGCGCTGAGCAGGCTCGGCGGGGTCATGAACGCATAGCGCTGGAAGCTCACGTTCTGGGCGTTGCGCGCATGCGGGTCGGTGCCGGCCTTGAGCAGTTCCAGGGCGAGGTCGGGCTGGTTGACCTTGCCGGCGACGTGCAGCGCGGTGTTGCCCATGCGGTCGGCGTGGCGCGGATCGGCGCCGGCGGCGAGCAGGCGGCGGAACTGGATTTCGCGGTCGCCCATCAAGGCCGCGGCCAGCGGCGCGGCGCCGGTGTGGGCGTGCTCGATGTTGGGGTCGGCGCCGCGCGCGAGCAGCGTTTCCAGGTAGACCGGATCGCGCGCCATCGCCGCCAGGTGCACGACGGTGGAACCGTCCACGCCCGGCCGCGACGGATCGGCGCCCAGCGCCAGCAATTCGTCCAGCCCCTCCGGGCTCTGGTTGAACACCGCCCACTCCGGCAGGGTGACGTTCTTGTCGCCGCGCGCGGACAACGCGGCCGGCGCGCGCTCGACCAGGCGGCGGATCTGCGCGCGGTCGCCCGCGGCGACGGCGTCGGCGAGCTCGGCCGCGGCCGGATCGGCGAATACCTGGGCAGCCAGCGACTGCGGCTGTGCTTCGGACATAGCGACTCCTCCTGAGTACCTGACGGACTTTCCCCGAGGCCCGCCGCGCAGGCGGGAGGGTGCTGCGGCGCGACGGTACTCCCCTACCGTTGCGCGAAACGACATACGGCCACGTACCGTGGCTTCAGGAGCCTAACAAGAACCAGGGTGCGCTGTAGCCGGAACCAAGTCACACTTTTGGCGCAAAAGCTGAATAAAACGTCCGCCCGGGTCCGTATCTGCCGTTTTGCGGCCTCGGTCGCACGAAACCCGGCGACCGGTGCCGAAGCCGGCCGCCCGCCGGCGCAACGAAAAACGGCGAGGCTCGCGCCCCGCCGTTCCGGTTCCCGATTCCGGGCTCGTCCGATCCCGAAGCCGGGCGACGCCTCGCTCGCGCCCTCAATAGTCGCCGGGCGTCGCGCTGAACCGCACCGGCACCGTCACCTCGACACAGGCGCCGACCGGCAGTTGCAGGTTGCCGACCTGGACCGTGGTTTCGCCCGCCGCGCCGCCTCCGGCCGGGCAGGTACCGCCGCCGGACAGCGTGCGGCAGGACCAGCCGGTGCGCAGGCTGACGCCGCGCGGCAGGGTGTCGCTGATGCTGGCCCCGGCCGCCGCGTCGGGGCCGCTGGTGTTGCAGGCGGTCAGCAAGTAGTCGCTCTGCCCGCCCGGCGTGTAGGTGGCGCGGCCGTCGTCCTTCTTCAGCGACAGCGACACGCACACCGGATCGACACTGACGCTGGCGCTGTTGTCGGCGCTGCCGCCCGGCGCCGGGGTGACGAACCCCGACTGCGCCGAAGCGCCTTCGGCGAACGGCGCGTTGGCGGCGATGGTCGCGGTGTTGGCGATCGCCGCGCACTGGCCGTCGGCGAGCTTGGCCTGGATGCGGTAGGTCAGGCCGGCGCCCGCCGCCGCGTTGCCGGCCGGCAGCGTGGCGGTGGCGGAAATCGCGCCGGTGCCGCTGGCCGCGGGACAGGTCGCGCTGCCGATCGGGGTGCAGGTCCAGGCGGTGAAGGTCAGTCCCGCCGGCACCGCATCGGCCAGGCTCACCGACGCATCGTGCGCGGTGGTGTCGCCCACGGTCGGACGCGCGGTGTTGTTGCGGAAGGTCACGGTGTAGGCGACCGTGCCGCCCGCTGCCGGCGCGGCGTTGTCGACCTGCTTGGTCGTGCGCAGGTCGACGTCGTTGTCGACGATGGTCAGCGTCGCGGTCGCCTGCACCGAGGCGCTGGTCGAACAGGCGGTGGTCGAGGTCAGCGTGTAGGCGTTGGCGTCGGTCTGGACCTGGAACGTCGCCGTCTCGTTGTCCTCGATGATCGTGTCGTCGACCACCGCGATCGGCAGGTCGAAGGTGGCGTTGTCGTAGGTGCCGGCCGGGATCGACACGTTGACGATGTTGCCGTTGCCGCTGGACACCGTGTAGTCGCTGCCGCGGGTCGCGGTGCCGCCGGTGATCCGCACCGGCACGACGATGCCGCCGCTGGGCACGGTGCCGATCACCCGCAAGCGCGGCAGGCCGGCGCTCTGGCCTTCGCGCACGGTGTAGTTGGCGGCGTCGAACTCGACGTACGGACGCAGGGTGACCTGGATCTCGTCGAGGAAATTGCCCAGCGAAATGCCGCCGCTGCTGCTGACCGCGGCGAAGCCGACCTGCTGCACGCCGGTGGTGCCGCCGTAGGTGAAGCTGCCGCTGTAGTCGCGCCAGCCGTTGCTGGTGCCGCCGATGGTCATCGTGCCCTGGGTGGCCGAGGACGCGGTGCCGCCGGTGTCGACCCGGTCGGTGCCGTTGTTGGTGGTGCCGATGCGCGCGATCTCGTCGCTCACCGCGGTGGTGGTGCTGCCGGAGGCGTTGACGCCGAAGCTCATCACGTCCGGCGTGCTGGCCGAATTGCGGCCGCGGTGGCTCAAGCGCCAGCCGATCACTTCGCCGTTGGTGAGGCAGATGTTCTGGTAGATGCGCGAGGCTTGGTCGGCGTTGAGCTCGGCATGCTGCTTGCCGGCGCGCGCGGGCGTGCTGTTGAAGCTGTTGCCCCACAGCTCGATGATCGGCCCGGTGGCCGGAGTGGCGACGATGCCGCAGCCGCCGGTGGCGCGGCTGGGATGGGTGGTGTTCCACCCGGTCACCTGCTGCGGGCCGGCGAAATAGCCGACGCAGGCGCCCGTGCCCAGGTCGGGCTGCTCGAAGCCGAGGTTGACGAAGGTGCGCTGGACCTGGGCCTGGGCCGGCGACAGCGTCGCCGCAGCCAGGAACGCTGCGAGTAAAGTCACGCGCGGTCCACGCAGACCGCGCCCGAAAGACATGCTCATGAGCCGCTGGATTCCCCCTGTACGCCGCCACGCCCAGCCGCGTCCCGCTGCAGGGCGGGGGCGCGTCGCGCTCGACCGAGCGCGGCGCCACGGGGTGGGCGACGATTGCCGCCTGAACGAACTGAACAGAAAATGTGACGAACAGCACAAATATTATGTGCTGTACCGCAAGCTTCTGCCTAGGCGTCGGACGGCCTCAGGGGTTCAGCAACATGACTCATGACGACGCGATGCGCCCGCCTGCCCGCGCCTCACGCCGCCGGCGCCACGTGTAAGGCGAAGCCGCGTTCGCCGCCGGCCTCGCGACCGGACTTGAGCTCCAGCGAGGGCACGGCGTAGTCGCCGCCGTTCTGGCGCCGGTAGGCGATCGGCGCATCGCTCCACAGCCCGTCCAGGCGCCGCAGCAGGCCATCGCGCGCCTGGGCGAACTGCGCGGCATCGACGCGGTCGCTGCGATACACCACGTACGGCGGCAGCACCTCGAAGCCCGGGTAGTGCAACAAGCCGTGATTGATCGGGAACAGCAGGTCGTCGATCGGCCCGTTGATTCCGCGCGGCGAGTAATGCGGCTGCCAGCCGCCGGCGGTGACCGACACCAGCGCGCGCTTGCCGGCCAGCGCCCCTTCGCCGTAGCGATCGCCCCAGTGGGTATCGGAATGCTCGCCCACGCCATAGCCGAAACCGTAGGAATAGACCCGGTCGAACCAGCCCTTGAGGATCGCCGGCATCGAGAACCACCACAGCGGGAACTGCAGGATCAGCGCATCGGCGCGACGCAGCTTGTCCTGCTCGGCGCGCACGTCGGCGGTGAGCGCGTCGCCGGCGAAGGCGGCGTGCGAATCCTTCGGCACACGCAGGCGCGCGGACCCATCGCGCTGGGGGAAATCGGCGGCATCGACCGCGGATTTCCAGCCCATCGCGTAGAGATCGCTGACTTCGACCGTATGCCCCTGCGCGAGCAAGTGCGCGTGCATCGCGTCCTTGAGCGCGCTATTGAGCGAGGCCGGTTCGGGGTGGGCGTGGACGATGAGGATGTGCTTTTTCATGGGGGCAGAATCATGGGATTGGTTCGGCGCAGCATAGAGATGCGCACAGCGCGGCAGGGCTCTTCATGGCGCTTTCAATGTGGAACGTCAGGAACCAATCGATACCCAGCCGGCACGTGTTTCCGGCCAATGCCGGGCCAGCGTTGACAGGTGCCGCGCCAGGTCGTTCACTTCCTGCAGCCCCGTCGCCCGGCGCAACAGGAATTCCGTCGATGCCCGAATTTCTTCGCACGCGCACCGCGCTGATCTCGGCAGCGCTGCTGTTGAGCGGCTGCACCGCAGCCGCGAAAGACGGCGCGGCGGTGCTGTCGGAACCGATAGCGCCGCAAAACACCGCCTACACCTTCGAATACGCCTGCCCTCGCCCGCTTCCTGCGGTGCGTATTTCCGGCGATTCGCGTTGGCGCGACAGTGGAGGCTACGCAGCGCGAGTCACCGCGCTGTCGATCGGCAAGGCCGAGGCGAACGCATCGGTCTTGACGCAGATAAATCGCAGATTCCCTGCCGACGCCTTGCAGGAACGCCCGTGGGTCACCTGCATGGAAGGCGCGGCGCGAGTCGAGATCAGGCTGGTCGATCGCGCCAAAGGCGGGGTATCGCGCGAGGCCGGGCCGATCTTCGTCATCGACGAAAGCGCAAACGTCGAGTTCCGATGACCGCTGCATCCGTACGATGCCAAGGAGCGCATCCATGCCGGACCCCATCACCAACGAAGAGCAAACTATCCAGGCGTTGGCGGTAGAAACCGCACAAGCCATCCGCCTGCGCCCCGACCACGACAGAGTCGAGTACGTCGCCGCCATCTATCGCGACGGCGATACCTTGCGGGTCACCCGGCTGTTCACCGAAAACAACCACTTCCGCGCGGATGCCGCGCCCGCCATCGCCGCAGCCGGCGGCGCCGACCGGGTGGTGGCGCTGGTGCACAACCATCCGATGGAGATCGTACGGCGCTCCGACAACCAGCCCGATACGCTCGCGGCCAACCGGCTGCCGTCGGAGAACGACTGGAACAGCGCGCGCGCCCAGTTCGCGGACCGCACCGATGTCAGCTTGTTCGTCCTGGGCCCCGACGACGAACTGCGCCGATACGACTACGACGACCGGCACAAGTGGTTGCGGGAAGCGCGCCCCGGCCCGTTCGATCGAGATGGCTACAACCCGCGGCCTGCGCCGGCGATCGACGTGCCCGCGTCGCCGGCCGAACGCACGAGCGCTCTCGAAGGCGGTCGCGAGGACGCGAACGTCTCGGAGCTTCATGCTCAGGCGCGGCTGGCCACGCAGCGCATGGAAGCCGCGCGCGGACACGAATGGAATCGCGAGAGCGAACGCATGGCTGCTTGCGCGGCGTATCTGGGCGAGCGCGACGGGTTCGAAGAGATCGTCTCGGTGGGGCTCAATGCGCAGACGCGCGATCATCGCGCCGGCGAATTGCTGTGCGTCCAGGGACGGTCCCGGAATCCTGATCCTTATGCGAATCTCGCGATGATGCCGATGACGCAAGTCGCCGCCACCGAACTCGCCGACTCGTCCGGGCGCATTGCGCAACTGCGCGAGTCCCGGCGACTCGAAGCGGCCTCTGCTGAACCTCAACCGCAGGCACCGGCGCCGCAAATACGCTAAGCGGCGAATGCTGCGCCGCAGTTGCGGCCGCACCAAAGAAAAACCCCGCTTCCGCGGGGTTTTCCTCATCTCTCAGCGGCCGGCGCTCACGCCCAAAGATCGTGCAGCACCATCGTATGGTCGCGATCCGGACCGGTCGAGACGATCGCCAGCGGGCAGCCGGCCAGTTCTTCCAGCGCGCGCAGGTAGGCGCGCGCGGCGGCCGGCAGCTTGTCCCACTCGGTGATGCCGTGGGTGTTCTCTTCCCAGCCCGGGAACTCCAGGTACACCGGGGTACACTCGTCCCAGCCGGCCGCGTCCAGCGGCGCGTACTCGGTGCGCTTGCCGCGGTATTCGTAGGCGATGCAGATCTTCAGCGTCTTCATGCCGTCAAGCACGTCGAGCTTGGTGATGCACAGGCCGGTGATGCCGTTGATCGCCACCGCGCGCTTGAGCGCGACGATGTCGATCCAGCCGCAGCGGCGCGGACGGCCGGTGGTGGCGCCGTATTCCTGGCCGCGGTCGCGGATGCCCTGGCCGATTTCGTCGTCCAGTTCGGTCGGGAACGGGCCGCCGCCGACGCGGGTCGCGTAGGCCTTGGCGATGCCGAGCACGTAGTCGATCGCGTCCGCGCCCACGCCGGTGCCGGCGAGCGCGCCGCCGACGGTGGTGTTGGACGAGGTGACGTACGGGTAGGTGCCGTGGTCGATGTCGAGCAGCGAGCCCTGCGCGCCTTCGAACAGCACGCGCTTGCCCTGCTTGCGCAGGTCGTGAAGGATGCCGGCGACGTCGGACTTCATCGGCTGCACGTACTCGCCGAATTCCAGCGCCTCGTCGAGGGTCTTCTGGTAGTCGACCGCGTCCACGCCGAGGTACTTGGTCAGCACGAAGTTGTGGTAGTCCAGCGCGCTGCGCAGCAGTTCGGCGAGCTGGGCCGGGTAATGCAGGTCGGCGACGCGGATGCCGCGGCGGGCGACCTTGTCCTCGTACGCCGGGCCGATGCCGCGGCCGGTGGTGCCGATGGCCTTGCCGCCGGCGGCCTTCTCGCGGGCCTGATCCAGGGCGATGTGGTACGGCATGATCAGCGGCGTGGCCGGGCTGATCTTCAGGCGCGAACGCACTTCCACGCCGGTGGCTTCGAGTTCGTCGATCTCCTTGCGCAGCGCGGCGGGGCTGAGCACCACGCCGTTGCCGATCAGGCACAGCGCGCCTTCGCGCAGGATGCCCGAGGGGATCAGGTGCAGCACGGTCTTCTTGCCGCCGATGACCAAGGTGTGGCCGGCGTTGTGGCCGCCCTGGAAGCGCACGACGGCGCCGATCTGCTCGGTCAGCAGGTCGACGATCTTGCCCTTGCCTTCATCGCCCCACTGGGCACCGAGAACGACGACTGACTGACCCATGAGTCCAAACTCCTAGCTGTGAAAGCGGCGGTCGCCGCATGGTCCGCCCACGCCCAGTCGCAGTCCTCGCCGCGCCACAGGGCCATGAACGGAAAAAAGCCGGCGGGGATGGCCCCGTCCGGCTTTTGTGCATTATCCGGGTTTCGGGCGGCCAAGGCCACCCCGGGCGAGCCAGCGGACAGATTCGGCTCAGCCTGGCGGCGCGGCGCGCCGGGGCCGGCGCCTCGGGACGATCCGCCGGGCCGATCCTTGGCGGGCGGGAAGGCCGTCGTACCGCCCCAATCCAGGGCCTGCCGGGCCGCGGCCGCACGCGCCGCGCAAGCGCGCCCGGCCCGAGCGCGGCGTCCCCGTCCGTCGCCGTCGGGCGCAGCCCGTCGCTCCGGAACCGCAGCTCGTCGCCCTGCCCGCCCCGCGCCCACATCGCCCCGCGCCGCCGGCCGCGACCGCGCCGCCGCGGCCGGCCGCCTGCTGCGCGTCGCTGCGACCGCCTGGGTCGGCGTCGCCGCGCTCGGGCCGGTCTTGTTCGCCGCCTACATCGCCGGTTTCTACGGCCATGCCGCGCTGCGCGGCCGCTGGGGCGACTGGAACCTGGTGTTCCCGCGCGGCCACGTCGCCGCGCTGATCCATCTCAAAGGACGCGCCGAAACCCTGCCGGTCAGCCGCAGCCACCTGCACCATTTCCGCCAGAGGTGATCGCGCCGGACGGCGCGAGCGGCGATCGCGCCGGCAGCGGGTGCGACGATGCGCGCGCACCGGCGCCGCGACGCGCGCGGCGAAAACGCGGGCCCGGCGTTGCGCCGGGCCCGCAACCGCGGGCGGTGCGATCCGCCCGATGGCCTAAGCGCTCAGCCCGTCACTTCGGCTGGGCCGCCGGCGCGTGCGCGTCGACGAAGTCGTCCACGCCGTTGCGGTTCTGGTCCAGGCGCCGCCCGGTGACCTGGTAGTAGGTGCGCGTGCTCAGCGGCCCGGTTACGTACTTGCGCTGCTTGGCGTCCCAGAAGGTCGCGTTGGGCTCGACCGTGTCGGCGGTGAGGTACAGCGTGGTCGAGGGGAACAGGTCGACGTTGACCCGCGGCGTGCACGGCACCGGCGCCGGATCGCCGATGGCGTCGCCGGCGCGCTGGCGCTGGCAGTCCTCGGCGGTGATCACCTCGCTGACGTGGCGCTGCTGGCCGACCTTGGCCACCGGGATCGCCAGACTCTGGCCCACGTCGAACTTGGCCTCGCGCACCAGGGTGCGGGTGTTCCAGGGCTGGAATTCCTCGCCGTTGGCGTCGGCGATGCGGCCGCCGACGACCATCTCGTTGAGTCCGACCACGCGCGGCAGCTCGCGCAGCTCCACGTTGCGCAGCACGGTGGCGGCGTCGGCGAGATTGAACACGCTCAGGCGGAAGCTGCCGAACGGATCGAAGGTGCCGGCGTCGAGGCCGTGCAGGCGCGGCTTGAGCGAGAGCAGGTTGTTGGTCGCGCCGTACAGGCGGATGTCCTTGACCACCAGCGCGTTGACCACCGTGGTGTTGGGATTGATGTCGGTGAAGGTCGCGCCGATGTGGTAATACGCGCCGCCGATCGCCTGGCCCGGCGCGCCGGTCGCGCCGGTGCACGGGCCGTTGCCCCAATACGGATTCGGCGTATCCCAGCGCACCGTGTACGGGTAGTAGATGCCGTCGTGGAACGCCTGCGCCGGGCCGGTCGGGCCGGTCACCGTCGGGGTTTTCCACGGCGAATGGCATTCGGCCGGCGACTGCCCGTAGTACCAGCCGATCACCGGCGGGGTCGCGCTGGGATACAGCACGGTCATTTCCAGCGCGTGCGCGGTCTGCGCGTTGGGGTTGACCAGGTCCCAGTTCCACATGGTCTTGAACGACAGGCCGACGTTGCTGGCCAGCACCGAGAACGAGGTATCGCTGAAATGGCGGCGGTAGCCGACGCGATTCTCCGGCGTGACCGCGCTGCCGGTCGACATGATGTGGCGCGCGGCGCTGTCCTCGCCCGGACGCACGGTGGTGGAGTTGCTGACGCCGTAGTTGTTGGCCGCCGCCAGCGCGGCCGAGCCGCCCAGCGCGTTGGCCCAGCGGGTCAGCGTGGAGTTGATCCCGTTGAGCGCGCCGCCGCTGCCGCCGAGCCAGCTTTGGAAGGTGCCGCCGTACACGTAGGAATAATCGACCTGGTACAGGTCGCCGGTGTCGAGCCGCTGCGGCTTGGACAGCAGGCCGTCGAGGAAGGCGTTCTGGGTGGTCACCGCGACGATGTTGCGGCGGGACAAGGCGGTCGGCGGGAACGCGTTGGTCGCGTGCACCTTGACGTTGAATTCGCAGAAGTCCATTTCCACCACCGAGGTCACCGCGGTCTGCAGGTCGGCGGCGGTGCCGGCGTAGCTGGGGATGCCGGACAGCGCGAACGGCTGCGCCGGGCTGGTCGGCGAATTCGGCAGCTGGCCGAACTCCAGGTACGGGGTCGCCGCGTTGGCGAACATCAGGTACAAGTTGTTGCCCTTGGGCACGCCGGCGCCCAGGCAGCCCGCCCACGCCGGGCTGGTCAACGACATCAACGCCAAGGCCAGCGCACTGCGGCGAACGAAGCGGCTACGCTCAGAATCCTTCATGACGGTTCTCCTGAAATGGAATGAGGGTCCGCCGCGACGCACCTGCGCCTGCGACGGCCGCGAGGCCGCCGGACCCGGCGCCGGCCACCGCCGGCGTCGTCTCCCGCATGCGGCGCCGCGCCTTCCTGCAGCGCCGGCGCACGCCTCGCCGCCCACTGTCTAGCCGCACCCGCCTCGTCGCGACAGGGCGAAACCAGGGCGTTTTCGGGTTCGTCGGGGGAAGGTTTCGCAGCGCCGGCGGCGATGCGCGAGGAACTGCGATGCGCGTCGAGGCGCGCGCATGACCGCAGTCGCGTGCTGGATTTATGGATTTCTTGTGGAAGCGGCCATGGCGGCGGCTTCGGCGCTGAGGGCTTGGAGCGGGTTTGGCTTGTAGCGGATCGGCTCAGGGCGGATCGGCCGGGGCGGATCGAAGGGTATCGGGCCTGAAGGCGCTCCTACTGCGCCTGCGAAGCCGCGGGCCAGGGACTTCAGGATCCTGCCTCGATAACGCCCTGGGTTCCCGCGGGCGCGGTAACGACGGCAGGTGGGCTGCCCCGTCCCTCTCCAGACCGTCATCCCCGCGAACGCGGGGATCCAGAGACTTCAGCCTGCGGCCTCAAGCAAGCCAAGCCCGCCGCGGGGACGTGCTTCATCCCCAAGGCCTTCAGCACGGCGGGTGAATCGGAGCGGCTCGGACAACATCAGCCCCGGGCAAGGCCGCGGCCTCAGCCCTGGCGCAGGCACCACAGGCCGGTCAGCGCCATCGCCACCATGATCCCGCCGACCGCGCGCAGGTGCGGGTCGGGCAAGGAGCGCAGCTGCTCGGCCGCGCGCTTCCAGCCGCCGGGGGCGACGAACAGCATCAGGCCCTCGAGCACCACGACCAGGCACACGGCCCGCCACACTTCGCCGGCCATCGGCCGGCCTCAGCGGTCGGACTTGAGGTACTGCAGATACGGATCGTCGCGGTCGAGCACGATCACGCTCTGGCCGTCGGCGAACGCCTTGCGGTAGGAATCCAGGCTGCGCTGGAAGGTGAAGAACGACGGGTCCTTCGACGCCGCCTCGCCGTACAGGCGCGCGGCCTCGGCGTCGCCTTCGCCGCGCAGGCGCTGGGCGTCGCGCTCGGCCTCGGCCAGCAGCACGGTCTTGTCGCGGTCGGCCGACGCGCGCACCGCCTGCGACTGCTCGAAGCCTTCCGCGCGCAGCTGGCTGGCCACCTGCAGGCGCTGCGAGCGCATCTGGTTGTAGACCGACTGCAGCACGTTGCTGTCCTGCGGCAGGTCGATGCGCTTGATCCGGATGTCCTGGATCTTCACGCCCAGGGTCGCCGCGCCGCGGTTGATCGCCATCAGCTGCTTGCCGATCACCGCCTCGCGGTCGCCCTTGACCACGTCGAGCAGCTTGAGCGAGTTGATCTCGTTGCGCAGCGCGTCGCGGATGATCGGCTTCAGGCGCTCGGCCGCGACTTCCTCGTTGCCGCCGGTGGCCTGGAAGAAGCGGCGCATGTCCTCGATCCGGCCGAGCGCGAAGAAGTCGATGCTGATGTCGAGCTTGTCGGCGGTCAGGTAGCGCTCCGGCTCGGCCGGCAGCACGTTGAGGCGGCGGTCGAAGGTGCGCGCGGTCTCGATCAGCGGCCACTTGAAGCGCAGGCCGGGGGCGACGTCCTCGCGCACCACGGTGCCGAGGCGGAACACGATCGCGCTGTGGCCTTCCTTGACCACGAACATCGAGCCCAGCAGGGCCAGCAGCAGGGCCACGCCCGCTGCGATCAGGGCAGGAACTCTCATCGCATCACCTCATCGCGGGTCTTCGGGCGCTCGGGACGGCCGCTGTAGGGCGCGGACGACCGCGAAGAATCGGTCGCCGTCACCGAGGGCAGCAGTTCGGGCTGGGCCAGCGGCACGCTGACCGGGCCTGGGGTCAGCGGCACGCCGCCGCGGTCGGTCAGCGGAATCTGCAGGATCTGGCGCGAATCGCCGCCGACGATCTTGCGGTTGTTGGACAGCACTTCCTGCACCGCATCCAGCCACAGCCGCTTGCGGGTCACTTCCGGCGCGCCCTTGTACTGCTCGACCAGCAGCGTGAAGCGCGCCGCGTCGCCTTGCGCGCGCGCCACGATCGAGGTCTTGTAGCCCTCGGCGGTGGTGCGGATGCGCTGCGCGTCGCCGCGCGCTTCCGGCACGATCTTCTTGGCGTAGGCCTGGGCCTCGTTGATCGCGGTGGACTTGTCGGCGTTGGCGCGCTGGGCCTCGTCGAACGCGTCCTTGACCTCGTCCGGCGGGCGCGCGTTGGGCAGGTTGAGCTCGGTGACGGTCAGGCCGGTCTCGTAATCCTTCAGCGAGGCCTGCAGGCGCTGGCGCACCTGGGTGGTCAGCACGCTGCGCGCGCCGAGCACGGTGTCCAGGTCGGAGCGGCCGATCTGCTCGCGCACCGCGCTCTGCGCGGCCTGCTTGAGCACTTCTTCCGGCGCGCGCGAGCCGAACAGGTACTGGCGCGGCGACTCGATCCGGTACTGGACGTTGATCTCGACGTTGACCATGTTGCCGTCGCGGGTCAGGACCGGAACGTTCTCGCTGTAGGCCTTGCTCTGGGTCGCGTTGACCTTCTGCACGCTCTCCACCGGCCACGGCAGCTTGAAGTGCGGGCCGGGCTGGAGCACGCGCGAGAAGGTGCCGAAGCGCAGGACCACGCCGCGTTCCTGCTCGGTCACCAACACGAAGCAGTTGAACGCCAGCCACAGCGCGACCAGCACGCCGACCCAGCGCAGGATGCTGCCGGCGCCGCCGCCGCCGAACAGGCCGCGCGCGGAGTCGATCAGGGCGTCCAGGCCGCGGCCTTGGGGTTTGCGTTGCCGCGACGGTCGGTTGTCGCCGGAATTGTCACTGCCGGGGGTGTTCCAGGCCATGCCTGCTCCTAAGAAAGTGGAGGCCGAACGGAGCGTCCTGCGCGAGCAAGGCGGTTCCAACCGGCACCGGCCGCGGCAGGGCCGGCGCCGGTCCGCGGACGCTGGGGCGCCCGCGGCGGGTCGCACGCGCATTCAGCGCGCGCGAACCTGTCGATTCTAGGTGGGGGTCTCCGCCGTCTCAAGCAAGGGCCGCAACGGCTCGCCGTGCGCCTGGGCGAACAGGCGCTGGGCGTCGGCCACGGCCAGGTCGACCTCGACCCACCAGCCGTGCTCGTCGGCCTGCTCGACCCGCACCGCGCCGAGCTCGTGCAGGCGCGCGCGCAGGCGCGCGTCCTGCGGCGCTATCCGCAGCCCGCCCTGCACCCGGCGCAGCTGCAGCGCCTCGCCGAGGGCTTCGCGCAGCAGCGCCAGGCCTTCGCCGGTGCGCGCCGACAGCCATACCCGGTGGCGCTCCTCGCCGGGACGGTCGATGCGCGGGGCGACGCCGTCGAGACGGTCGATCTTGTTGAACACCAGCAGCTGCGGCAGGTCGCCGGCGCCGATCTCGGCCAGCACCGCGTCGACCTGGGCGATGCGCTCGTCGCGCAGCGGGTCGGCGGCGTCGATCACGTGCAGCAGCAGGTCGGCCTCGCGCGCTTCCGACAGGGTCGAGCGGAACGCGGCGACCAGTTCATGCGGCAGGTCGCGCACGAAGCCCACCGTATCGGCCAGGACCACGCCGCCGCCGGGCAGCTCGATCCGGCGCACGGTCGGGTCCAGGGTGGCGAACAGTTGGTCGGCGGCGTAGGCGTCGGCGCCGGTCAGCGTATTGAACAGGGTCGACTTGCCGGCGTTGGTGTAGCCCACCAGCGCCACCCGCGGCAGTTCGCTGCGCACCCGCGCGCGGCGCATCTGGGTGCGCTGCACCTCGACCTTGTCCAGGCGCTTTTGCAATTGCTCCAGCCGCTTCTGCAGCAGGCGGCGGTCGGTTTCCAGCTGGGTTTCGCCGGGACCGCGCAGGCCGATGGAACCGCCGCGCTGGCGCTCCAGGTGGGTCCAGCCGCGCACCAGCCGGGTGGCCATGTGCTTGAGCTGGGCCAGCTCGACCTGCAGCTTGCCCTCGGCGCTGCGCGCGCGCTGGGAAAAGATGTCCAGGATCAGGCCGGTGCGGTCGACCACGCGCCGCTGCAGCGCGCGCTCGAGGTTGCGCTCCTGGCCCGGGCTCAACGGATGGTTGACCAGGATCAGGTCGGCGCCGCTGGCCTCGGCCGCAGCCTTGACCTCCTCGAGCTTGCCGCTGCCGATCAGGATGGCCGCGTTGGGCCGGTCGATGCGCGCGGTCAACACCGCGGCCACGGACGCGCCGGCCGAGCGCGCCAGGTCGGCGAACTCTTCCAGCAGGTCCTCCTCCGGCGCGCCGCCGGAGTGAGGCTGGATCAGCAGGGCGTGCTCGCCCCTCTTGGAACGCTCGAACATCGATCAGGAAGCTGACTGGCGGGCCGTGCCCGGGGACGAACCCTGGCAGATGGTGGCGCCGCGCCGGTTTCTCAATCGTCCGCCGCGCCGCGAGCGCTTATTCGTTCTCGTCGCTGCCATCGCCGCCGTCGGCGGACTGGACATAGCCGCCGCCCGGGCCGACGCGGACGTTGCGCGCGGGGACCACGGTGGAAATGGCGTGCTTGTAGACCATCTGGCTCACGGTATTGCGCAACAGCACCACGAACTGGTCGAAGGATTCGATCGTGCCCTGCAGCTTGATGCCGTTGACCAGGTAGACCGAGACCGGTACGCGTTCGCGACGCAGCGCATTCAGGAAAGGATCCTGCAGGGATTGCCCCTTAGACATCTTCTAATTCCCCAGCATGTTCTAGTTATTAGGACGGCGCGACCCGCCGTCGGGACCGGGCGGTAGGCCCGGGAGCCCGGAAACGGTCGCTTCCGTATCGCCGGCTGTTGTCCCCACAGGGGCGACCGCCCGATGTTAACGCAAGTGCAAGCAAACATTGCGACCCGGGTCGGGGTTTGCGCGCGCTGGCGCGGGCGCCGCTAAGCGCCCTGGGCGCGCGCGCGCAGGCGGGCGCCGGCGAACAGCCCGACCGCGCGCTCCAGTTCGGCCGCGTCGCGCAAAGGATCGAACCAGCGCGCGTCAAGTTCGCCGCGTAGCCAGGTCAGCTGGCGCTTGGCCAGCTGGCGGGTGGCGAACACGCCGCGGTCGCGCAGCTGCGCCGCGTCGAACGCGCCGTCGAGGTGTTCCCAGGCCTGGCGGTAGCCGACCGCGCGGATCGCCGGCAGCTCCAGCGGGCTGGGATGCGCAGCCAGCCCCGGCAGCGCGCGCAGCGCGCGGACCTCGTCGAGGAAGCCGTCGGCCAGCATCTGCTCGAAGCGGCGTTCGATCCGCGCGTGCAGCACCGCGCGCTCGGCCGGCGCCAGCACCAGCTTGAGCACCCGGAACGGCAGCCGCGGGCGCGCCGCCGAGGCCCGGCGCCAGTCGCTGATGGTGCGGCCGGACAGGCGCCAGACCTCGAGCGCGCGCTGGATGCGCTGGGCGTCGGTGGCGTGGATGCGCGCGGCCGCCTCCGGGTCGAGCGCGGCCAGCTCGGCGTGCAGCGCCGCCCAGCCGCGCTGCGCGGCCTCGGCGGTCAGCGCGGCGCGGGTGGCCGGGTCGGCCTCGGGCATGTCCGACAGGCCGTGCAGCAGGGCGTGGAAGTACAGCCCGGTGCCGCCGGCCAGGATCGGCAGGCGCCCGCGCGCGGCGATCTGCGCCATCGCCGCGCGCGCATCGCTGGCGAACTCGGCCGCCGAATAGGCCTGCCACGGCTCGCGCACGTCGATCAGGTGGTGCGGCACCGCCGCGCGCTCGGCTGCGCTCGGCTTGGCCGCGCCGATGTCCAGGCCGCGGTAGACCAGGGCCGAGTCGACGCTGACGATCTCCGCATCCAGGCGCTGCGCCCAATCCAGCGCGAGCGCGGTCTTGCCCGAGGCGGTCGGGCCCATCAGGGCGATGGCGAGCGGGCGCGGGTCGAGGGAGGCGGTCATGCGCGGGCGGGTACGGCGGTGGGCGACGCGCAGCCTCGCACAGGCGCGCGGCCTGCGGAAGCCGGCCCGCCGCCGCCGCGAACAGGCCCCGGCCGCTGCGCAACCGCGCTGCGGCGGGCGTTCGGCGGCGGCCCGGCGGCCCGCGCCGGGCCCGGCTTTACAGGAATTTGCCCATTTCTTGACCAGCCCGTTGCAGTTGTCCACATCCCCTGTGGACAAGCCTGCGGACAGTTTTTCGATTGCGTCCGCGAAGCCTTGCGGCATAAGCATTGCAAGAGGTTTGGCGAGAAATTCGCCAGTGAATTTCCTTGACTTTGCCGCAGGCATCGGCATCGGCGACCGGGGCTTGCGCGGCGGCGGCGACAGGCGCGCGGACGCTGGCGTGCGGATCGATGTTTGCGCCTGCGCAGACGGGACTTCGGCGCGATCGCCGCGCTCGCCGGCCCCGGCCGCACAGTCGCCGGGCGTCCGGCAGACGATGCGCTCGACGCCCCTGCGGCCTGCGCCGCGTGCTGCAGCGCACCAGGCAGCGGCGGGCCAGCGTCCCCTGCCCGCTTCGCGCCTGCGTGCGTTCGCGCCGCGCACCGGCTCCGGCTCGCGCCACGCCGAGCGGCCGCGCCATCGCTATCCACACAGCCTGTGGACAAGCATTGGGACACACGCAGTGGAATCGGGTTTCACGCCTTACGGGACAAGGCTTCGGCGAGTTTGATCATTTTTTGTCCAACACCGATTCAAGCCCGAAGCGCACGCGCCGACGACGGATTCCGATGCTGCGGCCTTGCTTTTTTCGCGTTTCGCTGCAAGCGCCTCGCCGCGCGGGCTCGCCGCTGTCCACACAGCCTGTGGACAAGCATTGGGACACACGCAGTGGAATCGGGTTTCACGCCTTATGCGACAAGGCCTCGGCGAGTTTGATCATTTTTTGTCCAACGCCGATTCAGGCCCGCCACACGCGCGCCGACGACTAAATCCGACGCTGCGGCCTTGCTTTTTTCGCGTTTCGCTGCAAGCGCCTCGCCGCGCGGGCCCGCCGCTATCCACACAGCCTGTGGACAAGCATTGGGACACACGCCGTGGAATCGGGTTTCACGCCTTACGGGACAAGGCTTCGGCGAGTTTGATCATTTTTTGTCCAACACCGATTCATGCCCGATGCGCGCGCGCCGACGACGCATTCCAACGCTGCGGCCTTGCTTTTTTCGCGTTTCGCTGCAAGCGCCTCGCCGCGCGGGCCCGCCGCTATCCACACAGCCTGTGGACAAGCATTGGGACACATGCCGTGGAATCGGGTTTCACGCCTTATGCGACAAGGCTTCGGTGAGTTTGGCTGTTTTTTGTCCAGCCCATCGCAGCGCCCACCGGCGGCCGCGCGCCGCATCGGCTCGCAGCGCCACGCCGCGCCACGACACGCCTGCGCCCGCTGCGCTATCGACAAGGCGATGGACACGCATGCGCACAAGCATCCGGGAACCGGGTTCCACGCCTGCAGCGCCAAGGTCTCGGCGGGATCGGCGAGAAAACAATCGCGCGCCCGCGCGCGCACCTCGCCCGTCAATCCTCGTCGGGCCACTTCGGCATCGCCGGCGCCGCCGCGCGGCGCGGCTGGACCTGCGCGGCCACCGCTTCCCAGACCTTCAGCGCGTCCACGGTCGCGGCCACGTCGTGCGCGCGCAGCAGGCGCGCGCCGCGCTGGGCCGCGATCAGGTGCGCGGCGACCGAGCCGTGCACGCGCTCGCGCGCGTCCTCGCGGCCGGTCAGCTCGCCGATGCTGCGCTTGCGCGACAGCCCCGCCAGCACCGGCACGCCGAGTTCGCCGAAGCGTTCCAGCTGGGCCAGCAGGGTCAGGTTGTGCTGCAGGGTCTTGCCGAAGCCGAAGCCCGGATCGACCACGATGCGCTTCTTGGCGATGCCGGCCATCTCGGCGGCGAAGATGCGTTCGGCCAGGAACCGGTGCACTTCGGCCACCACGTCCTCGTAGTGCGGCTCGTGCTGCATCGAGCGCGGCTCGCCCTGCATGTGCATCAGCACCACCGGCACGCCGAGCGCGGCGGCGGCGTCGAGCGCGCCTTCGCGGCGCAGGCCGTAGACATCGTTGATCAGGCCGGCGCCGGCGGCGACCGCGGCGCGCATCACCTCGGGCTTGGAGGTATCGATGCTGATCGGCAGCGCGGTCTCGCGGGCGAGGCGCTCGATCACCGGGATCGTGCGCCGCAGCTCCTCCTCCACCGGCACCTCGGCCGCGCCGGGCCGAGTGGACTCGCCGCCGATGTCGAGCAGGTCGGCGCCCTGCGCGGCCAGTTGCAGGCCGTGCGCGACCGCGGCTTCGAGCGTGTCGTGGGCGCCGCCGTCGGAAAACGAATCGGGAGTGACGTTGACGATGCCCATCACCCGCGGGCGATCGAGCTTGAGGACACGGCCGTTGCAGTCCAGGGTCGGGGACAGGTCGAACATGGGGCGGGTCCACAGGCGGCTAAGTCTCGAATGCTACCCGCTCGCCGGCCCGCGCTGTTGGGATCGCCCCCTGTAGGAGCGACGCGAGTCGCGACCGCGAACGTGGGCGGACGGCGCAGGCACGAAGTCGGGATCGTCGGGATGGAGAGACGCGAGGCAGGCGTTGTGGCGCGGTCGCGGCTTGCGCCGCTCCTACAGGGAGGCTACGAGACTGTGGCCAGTTGGGAGCAAAAACAAAAACGCCGGGAGATCCCGGCGTTTTGTTGGGGCGCGTTGAACGCAACTTCGTTAGGTCTGCGCCGCCGTCCCGCCGATCGCGCCGCCGGGACGGTTGTCGTCCTTCGACACCTTGCCCGACTTGGCCCAGTCCGCCGGCGGACCCGGCTCGCGCCCGGCCATGATCGCGTCGATCTGGGTCGCGTCGATGGTCTCGTACTGCAGCAGCGCCTCGGCCATCACGTGCAGCTTGTCGAGGTTGTCCTTGAGGATCTCCGAGGTCCGGCCATAGGCCTTGTCGAGGATGCCGCGCACGACTTCGTCGATCTTGCGCGCGGTCTCGTTGGACACGTTCTTGTGCTGGGTCACCGAGCGGCCGAGGAACACTTCGTCCTCTTCCTCGCCGTAGGCGATCGGGCCCATCTCGTCGCTCAGGCCCCACTTGGTGACCATGTTGCGGGCCATCTTGGTCGCGCGCTCGATGTCGTTGGACGCGCCGGTGGTGACCTTGTCGACGCCGAAGATCAGCTCCTCGGCGACGCGGCCGCCGTACAGCGAGCACAGCTGCGATTCGATCGCGACCCGGTTCATCGAGTACTTGTCGCCTTCCGGCAGGTACATGGTCACGCCCAGGGCGCGGCCGCGCGGAATGATGGTGACCTTGTAGACCGGATCGTGCTCGGGCACGACCCGGCCGACGATGGCGTGGCCGGCTTCGTGGTACGCGGTGAGCTTCTTCTCGTCCTCGCTCATCGCCATCGAGCGGCGCTCGGCGCCCATCAGGATCTTGTCGCGCGCCTTGTCGAAGTGCTCCATGCGCACTTCCTTGGCGTTCTCGCGCGCGGCGAACAGCGCCGCCTCGTTGCACAGGTTGGCCAGGTCCGCGCCGGAGAAACCCGGGGTGCCGCGGGCGATGGTCATCGGCTCCACGTCTTCGTGCAGCGGCAGCTTGCGCATGTGCACGCGCAGGATCTGCTCGCGGCCCTTGACGTCGGGCAGGCCGACCACGACCTGACGGTCGAAACGGCCCGGACGCAGCAGCGCCGGGTCGAGCACGTCGGGACGGTTGGTCGCGGCGATCACGATCACGCCTTCGCCGCCTTCGAAACCGTCCATCTCGACCAGCAGCTGGTTGAGGGTCTGCTCGCGCTCGTCGTGACCGCCGCCCAGGCCGGCGCCGCGATGACGGCCGACCGCGTCGATTTCGTCGATGAAGATGATGCACGGCGCGTGCTTCTTGGCCTGCTCGAACATGTCGCGCACGCGGCTGGCGCCGACGCCGACGAACATCTCGACGAAGTCGGAACCGGAGATCGAGAAGAACGGCACCTTGGCCTCGCCGGCGATGGCGCGCGCCAGCAAGGTCTTGCCGGTGCCGGGCGGGCCGACCATCAGCACGCCGCGCGGGATCTTGCCGCCGAGCTTCTGGAACTTGGACGGATCGCGCAGGAACTCGACCAGTTCGCCGACTTCTTCCTTGGCCTCGTCGCAGCCGGCGACGTCGGCCAGGGTCACCTTGACCTGGTCCTCGCCCTGCAGCTTGGCGCGCGAACGGCCGAAGCTCATCGCGCCCTTGCTGCCGCCCTGCTGCATCTGGCGCATGAAATAGACCCAGATGCCGATGAACAGCAGCCACGGCAGCACGTTGACCAGGATCATGATCAGCGAGGGGCTGCTCGACGGCGGGGTCTGCTCGGTGACGACCTTGTGGTTGATCAGGTCGTTGATCAGGTACGGGTCGCGCGTGGCGTAGGTGGTGAACTTGCTTTCGTCCTTGCGCGTACCGGTGATCGTGGTGCCATCGTCGGAGATCTTCACCTCCTTGATGCGGTCGTTCTGGACCTGGTTGACGAACTGGTCGTAGGCGAGCACCTCGGTGCCCGCGGTGCGCGGACCGAACGCCTGGAACACCACCATCAGCACGACGGCGACGATCACCCAGAGCAGCAGATTCTTGGCCAAATCGTTCATTTGTTTCCTACCCTGCGGCCCCGCGGGACCCGTGGCCGCGAACGCCTCTTGCGCCCGCGGTAACTGCCAGATTCTCACACCCACCGCCCCGGTACATCTGCCGGCAGCGGCGCCGTTCACGAACAGGCTCGTTCAGCAAGCCCCGCTTGCCCGGCCTGTCCGGGCGGCCCCGGTCAGGTCGGCGTCGCCCGTTTGCCTTGGGCCAGCGCATAGACCTCCGGCGACCGCTTGCGCGAGGCCGCCGGCTTGCGGATCGAGACCTTGGCGTAGCGCCGGCGCAGTTCGCGCACGTACTCGTCGAAGCCCACTCCCTGGAACAGCTTGATCAGGAAGGTGCCTTCGACCCTCAGGTGCCGGTCGGCGAAGTCCATCGCCAGCTCCGAAAGGTGCATCGCTCGCGGCAGGTCGACCGCGTCCACCCCGCTCATATTGGGGGCCATGTCGGACAGCACAAGGTCCACGACCTGGCCGTCCAGCGTGGATTCCAGCTGGGCCAGCACCGCATCTTCGCGGAAATCGCCGTGAATGAACTCGACCCCGGCCAGGCCGGGCATGTCCAGGATGTCCAGGGCCACGAGCCGGCCGGGCTGTTTCGGCCACAGCCGCTCCATTTCCTGGCGGACCCATTGCGACCAGCCGCCCGGGGCGGCGCCCAGGTCAACCACCACCATGCCCGGCTTGAGCAGGCGGTCGCGCTCGACCAGTTCCTCCAGTTTGTAGGCCGCGCGCGAGCGCAGGCCTTCGGACTTGGCCTTCTTCACGAAGGGGTCGGAGAAGTGTTCCTTGAGCCAGCGCTGGCTGGATTTGCTGCGCGTCGCCATGGCGTGGGGCGCCGGTCCGGATGGGGGGTGGGGGCGCCATGATACCCTGAGCGCCCTTTCCGCTTAGTTCGCGTGTCCCGATGCCGACCCTGTTGACCTCCGCCCAGACCCGTTTCCTGCGCGGACAGGCCCACGATCTCAAGGCCATGTTGCAGGTCGGCGGCAAAGGCGTCACCGATGCCCTGATCGCCGAGATCGACCTGGCCCTGGAGCATCACGAGCTGATCAAGGTCAAGGTCGGCGCCGAAGACCGCGACGCCCGCGACACCCTGATCGCCGACCTCGCCGAGCGCACCGGCGCCGCCCTGGTCCAGCGCATCGGCCATACCGCCGTGCTGTACCGGCCGAGCAAGGACAAGCGCCAGATCGTGCTGCCGCGGGCGTAAGCGCCGGGACGCCACGCTCCGGCTGCGCGCGATCGTGAGGCCAGCCGCCGACCTGCCGGCGTCCCAGCGAGCCCCGAGCCCACCGCCCCGACACCCGCCGCCCTCATGCAACTGACCCTGGAACGCCCCGACCACGAGTTCTTCCTGCGCGGCGCCGATGGCCGCGCGGCCCTGGTCAACGACCGCCGGCTGGAGCGCAGCTTCATCCTGGCGCCCAATACGTTGATCCAGGACTGGCCGGTCGCCGACGTGCGCGTCCTGGCCCTGGCCGACCTGGAACCGCTGTTCGCGCTGCAGCCGGAGCTGATCGTGCTCGGCTGCGGCGCCACCCAGGCGTTCCCGCCGGCGGCGACCCTGGCCGCGTGCCTGGGCCGCAAGGTCGGGCTGGAATCGATGACCAACGCGGCCGCCGCGCGCACCTTCAACGTGCTCGCCGGCGAAGGCCGGCGCGTGGTCGCCGGGTTCGTGCTGGGCGCCTGAGTGCGGGCGCCGGCCGGCGTCTCAACCCTGTTCAAGACCGGCGCCGCGGCATTGCTGCTGGCCGGCTGCGCGGCGGACACGCCCGAGCAGCGCTTCGCGCGCTGGCGCGGCGACGGGCGCGACGAAGCGGTCCGCGCCTACACCGACTACCTCGCCCGCCAAGGCGTCGCTGCGGCCGCGCCGCTTTCGCAGCAGTTGCGCAGCGGGCGCAACTGGCGTGGGTGCGGCGCCGACGAGTTCGCCCTGCCGCCGCGCGCGTCGTGGCCGCAAAGCGTGGCGAGCCTGCGCCTGCTGGCCGAACTACGCGCGGCCGGGCTGATCGACGGCGCGCGCATCGTCTCGGGCTACCGCGCGCCCGACTTCAACCGCTGCGAAGGCGGCAGCCGCCAGAGCCGCCATATGGCCGGCGGCGCCTACGACCTGGAACTGGCCGCCGACACCGACGGCGCCAGGCTGTGCGCGTTCTGGCGCCGGCGCGGCCCCGCCACCGGCTTCGGCCTGGGTTTCTACGACCGCCGCCGCCTGCACGTGGACACCGCCGGCCTGCGCACCTGGGGCGGCGACTACACCCGCAAGACCTCGCCCTGCCTGCGCCCGGCCGCGGTTGGCGCCGGCCCGGCCGCGGCGTTATAACGGCGCCGACGCGGCCGACCGCCGCGATCGCCCGCGCAAGGTGGCGCATGACCCAGGACCGCACCGCAACCGACGCCGCCGCTCCTGCCCTCGCCGCCGAAGGCGCGCAAGCGCTGGATACGCGCGAACGCGATTTCCTGCGCGCCAAACAATCGCGCGGAGCGCCGCGGACGCTGTGGTCGTGCGTCGCGCTGGGGGCGGCCTGCTTCGTGCCCGCGATCGTCTTCGATCCGGATTTCCGCAATGTCTGGGCGATCGCCGGCATCTGCGCGGCGATCGGCTTCATGGCCTTGCTCGCGTGGAGCGAATCGCTGGATCAATCCAACCTGCGCGACGACCTCGCCGCCGGGATCAAGCTCTGGCGCGAAGGCGTGCTCACCGGCGTGATGGAACGCGACGACGGCGAAAGCTGGCCGCCGATCTACTGCCTGTACATCGCCCTCGACGACGACGACCCCGAACTGCCGACGCGGTTCTCGGTGCCGTGGCATTGCTACCAGGCCGTGCGCACCGACCGGCGCGTGCGCATCGCCTATGCGCCCAAGGCGTTGCGGCTGTTGAACCTGGTCCAGGGCGAATACGACTACGTCGCGGTCAACCGGCAGTACGACGTGCATCCGCCGCCGCCGTGAGCGCCGCGATCCGCATCGGCGCGGCGCCGCGCCGGACCGTTGCGACTCCGGCCGGGGCCGCTATGCCGGCCGCTTTTCCTCCGCCTCGCCCTTATCGCAGATGGAGTACGCGTACCCGGCCGTGCGCAACTCGATGAGGGTCTTGCTGTTCGGGACATAGGCGATCCGAACCGCGTCGTCGGTGCGGACCGAGCCGTACACGGCCTCGTCCACGTGGAAAATCAGCGGCCGCGACGGCCCACCATCGATCGCCACCCACAGGTAACGGTACGGCGGCCCGCCATCGGAGGAATCGGTGGGCATCTGCACGATCCGCCCGGTGACGATCAGCTTGATTCCCGCAGCGGCGTCGGCTTCGACCCGGCCGTCGGCGTTGGCCGTCACCAACGCGGTCAAGCCCAGGCCGCAGACGACGAAAAAAGCGATCGCCCCGGCCGCGCCCCAACTCAAGCCTGCGGGTTCCATGGCGATTAAGACGACGGGAAGGACCACGACGAGCAAGGCCACGCCCGCGAGCATTGCGATCAAACCGCACCCCCCCGTCTTGCGCGCCGCGAGCCGGCTGCGCTCGCATTCGCTGAGCGGTTCGGTTTTCGCTGCGCTGGCCGCTGCCGCCATGTCGACGATCCCCGTCCTTGCCTTGCGCGTCGGCGGCGCGCAGGTGCGCCGCATCTGGCCGGCATCATGCACGACGGTGCCGACGCGGTCATCCGGCCGCCGGGATGCGGCGGCGCGCGATCCGGCGAAAACGGCGCAATCGCCGCAGCGGCTATGCCGGCGCGATCCCCAGCTGCGCGAGCTTGCGCGCCAGGCCTTCGGGCGTATTGAGCGTGTGCAGGCAGCCGCCGTCGGGACGGCGATAGGAGATCAGCCCGCCATCGGCCCATCGCGCGACCAGCACGACATCGCGCGCCGATGGACTACGGTGTTCGGATACCGGCACATCGGGGCCGAGCAGGTCCGCGGGCGTCAACGCGAGGCGGGCGTCCTTGAGCACGAACCGGCCCGGACAACCGACGATCCCGGTCCACGGCCAGGCCGCCTTCAATGTCGCGAAATCCACAGGCTTGTCCGTCATTTCGCCGCGCCGGCGCGATCCGCGCCGGTTACTTCGCCGGCAGGTACAACAACGGATCCACCGGCTTGGCGTTGTAGCGCACCTCGAAGTGCAGCTGCTCGCGCGCGGCGCCGCTGCGGCCCATCTCGGCGATCTGCTGGCCGGACTTCACCAGCTGGCCTTCGTTGACCAGACGCTTGCGGTTGTGGCCGTACGCCGACAGCCACTGTTCGTTGTGCTTGACGATGATCAGCTCGCCGTAGCCGACCAGGCCGGTGCCGGAATACACCACCACGCCGTCGGCGGCCGCGCGCACCGGCGAACCCGGCGCGCCGCCGATGTCGACGCCCTGCTTGGTCGGCTCGTTGGCGACGTAGCGGCCCAGCAACGGGCCGTCGGCCGGCCAGCGCCAGCGGATGCCGCTGTCGATCGGCGCGGCCGGTGCGGGCGCAGGCGCGCTGGGACGCGTGCCGCTGGAGCCGCCGGAAGACGAACCGCCCGAGGACGAGGAACCGCGCCCCGGCGGATACAGCTTCAGGCGCTGGCCCGGATACAGGCTGTACGGCGGCGACAGGCCGTTCCAGGCGGCCAGGTCGGCCATCTGGATGCCGTTGTTGGCGGCGATCCGGTACAGGCCTTCGCCGCGCTGCACGACCACGGTCGCGCCGGGCTTGGCCACCGAGGGGCGCTGCGCCGGCGTCGCCGGGCGGCCGCCGCGCGAACCGCCGCGCGAGGGTTCGCGCACGACCGAACTCGAACAACCGATCAGGGCGAGCGTGGCCAGCAGGCAGGCGGCCATCGCCAGGGTCGGGGTTCGGTTCGTCTCGCTCATGATCGTCCTCTTGCCGCGCCGCTCGCCGGGCGCGTGGTGTCGCTGTCTCGATCCGGCCGGCCGTGGAGGCCCGCCGTCCCGCGGTGATGTGCGCCAGTGTCGCCGGACGCGCGCCTCAGCGCTGTGAATGCCAGACCAGCACGGCGATCGCGACCGCCACCACGGCGGTGGCGATCCAGCCGATCGGCTCGATGTAGCGGCGCAACGCCGCTTCGGCGCGTTCGCCGCCGATGCGGATCGCCAGCGCCAGCAGGTACACCCGCTTGGCCCGGCCGATGAACATGCTGGGCAGGTATTGCAGCATAGGCACGCCGACGATGCCCGACGCCCAGGTGAACACCTTCATCGGGATCGGCATGAAGCCGCCGAGCACCAGGAAGGTGAACACCGCCCACGGCGACTCGACCATCTTGGCCTGGACCGTGGCGATGCCGGCCTCGATCGAGGGCAGCATGCCGAGCGCGGCGAACATCGGCTTGAGCGCTTCGAAGGCGTAGTGGCCGAGCGCGTAGCCGACCAGGGCGCCGAGCATCGAGCCGACGATGCTCAAGGTCGCGAACCAGAACGCGCGCTTGGGCTGGGCCACCGACATCGGCGCCAGCATCACCTCGGGCATGATCGGGAAGATGATCGCCTCGACGAAGCTCAGCCCGGTCAGGTACGCCGGGGCGTGGCGATGGCGGGCCCAGGAGATGGTGCGCTCGTAGAGCGGTCCGAAGATTTTCAATGCCATGCGCAAGGTCGGCCGAAGACGCGGCCGCCAGGCCGCTGGAGGGGCGCGGGCGGCCTCACGGCCGCCGCAGGGGTCAGTCGATCATGCCCGACAGCAGCGGCACGAACACCACCGGCGCGAGCGTGGTTTGGGCGACGTTGCCGTCCGCGTCCTTGCGCAGCTTGAGCAACGACTGCGACGAGGCGGCGCCGACCGGCGCGACCAGGGTGCCGCCGGGCGCGAGCTGCTCGGTCAGCGCATCGACCAGCGCCGGCGCCGCGGCGGTGACGATGATCGCGTCGAACGGGCCGTTCTCCGGCCAGCCGATGCGGCCGTCGTCGTGCTTGCTGCGCACATTCAGGCCGAGCTGGCGGAAGCGCTTGCGCGCGGTGCGCAGCAGTTCGCCGATGCGCTCGACGGTGTGCACTTCCAGCCCCAGCGCGGCCAGGATCGCGGCCTGGTAGCCCGAGCCGGTGCCGATCTCCAGCACCTTGGCCGGCGGGCCGTCCTCGAACAGCGCCTCGGTCATGCGCGCCACCACCCACGGCTGGGAGATGGTCTGGTTATGGCCGATCGGCAGCGCGGTGTCCTCGTAGGCGCGCATCGCCAGCGCTTCGTCGACGAACAGGTGGCGCGGCACGGTGCGGATCGCGTTGAGCACGCGCTCGTCGCGGATGCCGGCCTCGCGCAGGCGCTCGACCAGGCGGTCGCGCACGCGCTGCGAGGTCAGGCCGCTGCCGATGGCCTCCGGCTGCAGGCGCATGCGCTGGATCATGCCGCGCGCTCCGGCGTGGGCGCGTCCAGCGACGCGGCCAGGCCGCCGACCCAGCTGGCGACCTGGTCCAGCGCCTGATAGCGGGTCAGGTCGACGTGGATCGGGGTGATCGAGATGTTGCCGGTGCGCACAGCGTGGAAATCGGTGCCGGCGCCGGCGTCGGCCTCGGCGCCGGCCGGGCCGATCCACCACCACTGGCGCCCGCGCGGGTCGCGCTGCGGGATGCAGGCCTCGGCGCGGTGGCGGTTGCCCAGGCGGGTGACCTCGAAGCCGGCGATCTCGTCCCACGCCAGGTCGGGCACGTTGACGTTGAGGATGGTGTCGGCCGGCAGCGGATCGGTGCGCAGGCGGGCGATGATCTCCACCGCCGCGCGCGCCGCGGTTTCGTAATGGCGGCCGTCGTGGTCGGCCGCGGCCAGCGACATCGCCACCGCCGGCAGGCCGAGGAAGCGGCCTTCCATCGCCGCGGCGACGGTGCCCGAATAGATCACGTCGTCGCCCATGTTGGCGGTGGTGTTGATGCCGGAGACGACGATATCGGGCTCCAGCTCGAGCATGCCGGCCAGGGCCACGTGCACGCAGTCGGTCGGGGTGCCGTAGACCCGCCACGTCGTCTCGTCCAGGCGGGCGACCCGCACCGGCATGTCCAGGGTCAGCGAATTGCTCGCGCCGGAGCGGTCGCGGTCGGGCGCGACCACCAGCACTTCGTGTCCGGCCTCGCGCAGCCCCTGGGCGAGGATGCGGATGCCGGGCGCGTCGACGCCGTCGTCGTTGCTGACCAATACGCGCATGAGACTCCGCTGACGGAAAGACAGACGTGGGGGAGCCCGGGATGATACCCGATAGGGCCGCGGGCTTCCCGCGCGGCCGCGTTACAAACGGCCTGCGGCCTTGCCTGGCGCGCGTTTCGGGGCGGCGCGGCGGCTCGCCATGCGCAGCCGGAAGGTGCGCTGCGGCCCGGTTGCGATCTGAGATCGGCGGCACGCGGCGTGCGTATGTATGATGGCTCGAACCCGCCGGAACGCAGGTGATCAGGCACGGCATGGAGTATTGGGACCATATCGATCGAGTGCTGCGCGCCGCGACGCTGGACGAGGTCAAGTCAGTGACCTCGGCCTTTTCCCGCGCGGTCGGCTTCCACAACCACGGCTACGCGACCAAGCTGCGCGAACCGCTGCCGGGCGGTTCGGATTTCGTGTTCTTCGAGGACTTCGACAGCGACTGGTCGAAGACCTACCCGGCGCTGGCCGCGTCCGACGCCGAGCGCAGCGACCCGCGCATCACCCTCTCGCGCGAGGGGTTGCCGGCGGTGGCCTGGAATTCGCGCGGCCGCACCACTTGGGAGCCGCGCCCGCAGCTGTACCAGATCGGCCGCCGCACCCTGATGGCGGCCGGCGAATTCGGCCTGCACGGCGGCATCACCGTGCCGAGCTGGTCGCCGGGCACGCAGTGGTCGTTCACCACCTTCACCGTCAACGCCCTGGCCGATCCGCGCGAACTGGTGCCGACCCTGGGCCAGGCGGTGTATTTCGTCAGCTGCATGCACGCGGCGATGGACCGGCTGCTGCGCCGGCCGCGCCACGCGCCCAAGCTCAGCGAACGCGAATGCGAGGTGCTGCGCTGGTCGGCGGTGGGCAAGACCTCGTGGGAGATCTCGATGATCCTGCAGATCAGCGAGCGCACGGTGAACTTCCACCTGCAGCAGGTGGCGCGCAAGCTCGGGGTCAAGGGCCGGCGCGCGGCCTGCGCGCGCGCGGTCGCGCTGGGGTTGATCGCGCTGTAGCCGCGCGGCGCGCCGCGGCGGCCGGCGCGGGCTTTGCCGAATCGGCCGGTTCGCCGCCGTCTGCGCGGGCGAGGTGCGGCACGCCGCGCAACGTCCGCGCCGCCGACGCCCTGCCGCACCTCGACGGCCCTCGTTGCGGGGCGCGCCGCAATCCATTCGGCCTGGGCCTTTCGCCGCGTCTTTCGCCGCGCTCGTGCGACTGTCACTTCTGACAGGACCGCCCTCGCCCATCGCGCCAAGCGTGATGAACTACGCGTTCGCGGCACCCTCGACTGCGCGCCGACGGCGCGAGGGGACAGCGCAGCGCGTGCCGCGCTTCTCATTCCGTGTTTCCCCGGTGACGGCCCGATACCGACGGGCCGCAAGTCCCATGGAAGGGCCGGGGCTTTCTTTTTCCCCGATCCCCGCGCGGCGCCTTCGCTGCGCGGCGATTATCCTGTGCCGATGACGTCCCACCCCGACCGCCCCGAAGACGCCGGCGACGACGACGATGCGGCGCTGTTCCGCGCCGCCATCGGCGAGGTCCGCCGCCTGCCCGAGGCCGCGCTGCCGCCGGCCGCGCCCAAGCCGCGCCCGCGCCCGCGCATGGCCGAGCGCGACGAGGCGCTGGCGCGCGAGGAATTCCGCCACGCCCTGGACGAACAATTGCTGGAGGCCGGCGATGCGCTGAGCTATCGCCGCGACGAACTGCCGCCGAAGGTGTTCGCGCGGTTGCGCCGCGGCGAGATTTCGGCGCAGGAAGAGCTCGACCTGCACGGCAGCCCCGTGCGCGAGGCCGAATCGCTGCTGCGCGCCTTCCTCAACGATGCGCGCAACCACGAACTGGGCTGCGTGCGCATCATCCACGGCAAGGGCCGCGGCGGCGGCAACGACTTCCTCGACAGCCGCGGGCTGCCGGTGCTCAAGAACCTGGTCGACCGGATGCTGCGCCAGCGCGCGGACGTGCTGGCCTTCCATTCCGCGCCGCCCGCGCAGGGCGGCACCGGCGCGGTGGTGGTGTTGCTGGCGCGGCCGCAACGCCGGCGCTGAGCGACGGCGCTGCGGCGCGCGCTGCGCTCAGTGGCCGACCTGGGCCACCACCGCTCCGCGCTTGGGCGGCGGGTTGACCCAGACCAGGCCGATGCCGCGGCGACGGGCGATGCGCTCGACCTGGGCGACATACACCTCGTCGCGGGTCAGCGCCGCGGACTGCGGCGCGCCGACCGTGGCCGGCGCGACATAGGCGCTCTTGCTCTGGGTCCCGGCGCAGGCGGCCAGCCCCAGGACGGACAACGACAGGACGGCAATACGCAAGCAGGCGTTCATGGCTCCGGCTCCCTGACGTGTGGACCCGGACGCGCGATCGGCGCCGGGCGGCAACCGCGTTTTCGCAGCTGTCGATTCGGCTTATACGCCGCCGGTCGGCGCGGGCCAGTGCCGGCATTCACCACCCGACGAGCGGTCGCGCGGCGCGCGCGAATGCGCAATCCCGGGCAAGCGCGGACGCACGGGAAACCCGCTGGCCGGAACCCCGCCCCGGCGGTCCACGCCCGCCGCCGCCCGCAGAACCGAGCGTCCGCGGGCGGCGCAGCGGCGACCGCGACACCCGCCGGATCGGCGTCAGCGCACGCCGTCGATCCGGCCCAGTTCGGCCAGCACCACGGTCGCGTAGGCGCCGGCCGGCAACACGAAGCCGAGTTCGAGCGCGCCGTCGTCGAGCCAGCGCCACTGCATCGACTCCGCGCGCAGCCGCAGCGCGCGCCGCTCCTGCTCCAGGCCGGCCGCCTCCAGGCCCGCGCGCAGCGCCAGCGCCTGCTGGTCCTGCAAGGCCGCCAGCTCCAGCGCGCGCACCGCGCCGGCGCTGCGCAATTCGCCGCGGCCCCACAGCGGGCCGCTGGGATGGATGTCGCTGCGCGCCAAGCGCTCGGCCAGGGCCTGGCTCCACGCTTCCGGCCCGAACACGCTGCGGCTGCCGGCCAGCGACCACACCTCGCCGTCGAGCCCGGCGCCATCGCGCAGGCCGGCCCAACTGCCGTCGCCCACGCGCGCGGCCAGGGCGCGGTTGAACAGTTCCGAACGCGCCGCCGACAGCAGCAGGCTGCGCTGCTCGCGGCGGACGCGGCGGCCGGCGAACATCGCCAGCGCGTTGGCGACGTTGTCGCCGTCGCGGCCGAAGCGCTGTTCGCCGAAGTAGTTGGGCACGCCGTCGGCGGCGATCGCCTGCAGGCGCCGTTCGATCGCCTCGCGCTCGCCTTCGACCTCGCGCAAGGCCAGCACGAAGCGGTTGCCGGCGAGCGCGCCGCGCGGCAGCTTCTTGGCGTGCCAGTGATGTTCGAGCACGCGCAACTCGTCGCTTTCCAGCGCCGCCAACTCCGGCGCCACCCGCTTGGGCAGGTGCACGCTGAAGCGCTGCACGGTCACCGCGTGGCGGTCCTTGAGCCCGGCGTAGCCGATCGCGACCTCGCCCACCCCGGCCCACTGCGCCAGCCGCTTGGCGGCGAAGGCGGTGTTCATGCCGCGCTTTTCCACGGTCAGCAGCAGGTGTTCGCCGCTGCCGCTGGCGGCGAACGACGGCAGCTCCTCGACCCGGAAATCCTCCGGCGCGCTGCGGATGCGCGCGCGCAGCGCCGGCGCGCCGTGCGCGCGCGGCAGCTCGCCCAGGCCGTTGTCGTCGCCGCCGCTCATGCGCGCACCAACAGGCACACCGCCGTCGCCGCGATGCCTTCGCCGCGGCCGGTGAAGCCGAGCTTTTCCGAAGTGGTGGCCTTGACGCTGACCGCATCCGCCGCGATGCCCAGGTCTTCGGCGATGCGCTCGCGCATCGCCTGCGCATGCGGGCCGACCTTGGGCCGTTCGCACACCACGGTGACGTCGCAGTTGCCGACCGCGTAACCGCGCTGGGCGATCAAGTCGTTGCAGTGGCGCAGGAAGCTGCGGCTGTCGGCCCCGCGCCAGCGCTCGTCGCTGGGCGGAAAGTGCTTGCCGATGTCGCCCAGCGCCAGCGCGCCGAGCATCGCGTCGCACAACGCATGCAGCACGACGTCGCCGTCGGAATGGGCGAGCACGCCGCGTTCGTGCGCCACGCGCACGCCGCCGAGCATCACGTGGTCGCCCTCGCCGAATGCGTGGACGTCGTAGCCTTGGCCGATGCGGATGTTCATGGATGGGACCTGGAAGAGAGACATGGAAATTAGCGGGCAGGCAGCGGGCGTCGGCCAGCGCCGGGCGCCGCAGCGACGCGCGCGCATCGCGGTTCGGCCGGCCGCCGGCGCCCGCGCGCCGGCGCCGGCGGTTCAATGGCGGCCGATCAGATACTCGGCCAGGGCCAGATCCGCCGGCGTGGTGACCTTCAGATTGTCCTCGCGCCCCTCCACCAGCCAGGGCTGGGCGCCGCTGCGCTCCATCGCCGAGGCCTCGTCGGTGACGGCGACGCCGGCGCGCGCGGCGTCGGCCAGCGCGGCGGTCAACGCGCCGCGGCGGAACGCCTGCGGGGTGAACGCGCGCCACAGGCCGTCGCGCGGCTCGGTGCCGACGATGCGGCCGCGGCCGGCGCGCTTGAGCGTGTCGCGCAGCGGCGCGCCGAGGATGGCGCCGTCGGGCGCGGCCTCGGCGGCGGCGATCAGGCGGCCGATGTCCTCGCCGCGCAGGTTCGGCCGCGCGGCGTCGTGGACCAGGACCAGGGCGTCCTCGCCGACCTGCGGCGGCAGCGCGCGCAGCGCCGCCAGCACCGAGTCGGCGCGCTCGTTGCCGCCGGTGCAGCGCAGCACCGGCTTGCCGAGCAGTTCGCTCCAGCCGGGCCACAGTTCGTCGCTCGCCGACAGCGCGACCATCGCCCCGGCCACGCGCGGGTGCGCCAGCAGCGCGGCCAGGGCGTGTTCGATCAGCGGCTTGCCGGCGATGTGCAGGTATTGCTTCGGGGTGTCGCCGCCGAAGCGCTGGCCGCGGCCGGCGGCGGGAAGGACGGCCCAGATCATGGCGTGGTGAGTTCGATCATCGCAGGAACGCCGGGGCGGCTATCGTCGCCGACCAAGGCGGCGACGGCAAAAGCGCGAGGGGCCGCGGGCTTCGCCGCAACGGCGGCGGCGCCGCCCCACCCGGCGTCGCGCCGGGCGAAGGCCGCGGGCGACGAGGCGGGCAGGCTCAATGCTGCACCGGCGCCGGCATCGGATGCGGTTCGGGCGTGGACGGCGGGACTTCGGTCGGCGGCTCGTCGACTTGCTCTTCCAGCGACGGCTCGTCGTCGGCCGCATCCTGGCCCGCGGCGGCGCCGTTCTGCACCGCGCTGACCGCGGCCGCGGCGTTGGGCCCCGGCGGCTGCGGCTTGGCCTCGACCACGCGGTAGAAGGTCTCGCCGGGCTTGATCATGCCCAACTCGCTGCGCGCGCGCTCCTCCACCGCCGCCTCGCCGGACTTGAGGTCCTCGACTTCGGCGGCGAGCGCATCGTTGCGCTGCTGCAGGCCCTGGTTCTCGCGGGTCTGCCCGTCGACCTGGGCCTGCAGCGCGGCGACGCTGCCGCCGCCTCCGCCGCCGGCCCACCACAGCCGGTACTGCAACGCAGCCAGCAGCGCCAGCAGCGCCAGCGCCACTACGCCCAGCCACGCCTTGCGCGACGTCTCGGCCATACCGGTTGCGTCGGCCGCGCCTTAGCGGCGCAGCGAGACGAAGGCGTCGCGGCCGGCGTAGCGCGCCGCCGAGCCCAGCTGCTCTTCGATCCGCAGCAGCTGGTTGTACTTGGCCACGCGGTCGCTGCGGCACAGCGAGCCGGTCTTGATCTGGGTCGCGGTGGTGGCGACGGAGATGTCGGCGATGGTGGTGTCCTCGGTTTCGCCGGAGCGGTGCGAGACCACCGCGGCGTACTTGGCGCGGTCGGCCATGGCGATGGCTTCCAGGGTCTCGGTCAGGGTGCCGATCTGGTTGACCTTGATCAGGATCGCGTTGGCCACGCCCTTGTCGATGCCCTCGGCGAAGATCTTCGGGTTGGTCACGAACAGGTCGTCGCCGACCAGCTGCACCTTGTTGCCGATCTTGTCGGTCAGCAGCTTCCAGCCGTTCCAGTCGTCCTCGGACATGCCGTCTTCGATGGTGACGATCGGGTACTGCGCGGCCCAGTTGGCGAGGAAGTCGACGAACTGCTCGCTGGTCAGGCGCTTGCCTTCGCCGACCAGGTGGTACTTGCCGTTGTCGTAGAACTCGGTGGAGGCCACGTCCAGGCCCAGCAGGATGTCCTCGCCGGCCTTGTAGCCGGCCTTGCCGATCGCTTCCAGGATGGTTTCCAGCGCTTCCTCGTTGCTGCGCAGGTCGGGGGCGAAGCCGCCCTCGTCGCCGACCGCGGTGCTCAGGCCGCGGCCCTTGAGCACCGACTTGAGCGCATGGAACACCTCGGCGCCGGCGCGCAGCGCCTCGGCGAAGTTCGGCACGCCGACCGGCAGGATCATGAATTCCTGCAGGTCGACGTTGTTGTCGGCATGCGCGCCGCCGTTGATGATGTTCATCATCGGCACCGGCAGCACCGGCGCGCGGTCGCCGGCGAGGTACTTCCACAGCGGCAGCTTCTTGCTCGCCGCGACCGCATGCGCGTTCGCCAGCGACACGCCCAGCAGCGCGTTGGCGCCCAGGCGGCCTTTGTTCTCGGTACCGTCCAGGTCGATCATGCGCTTGTCCAGCGCGGCCTGGTCGGTCGCATCCATGCCCTTGAGCGCCTGGGCGATGGTGGTGTTGACGTTCTCCACCGCCTTGCGCACGCCCTTGCCCAGGTAGCGGGTCTTGTCGCCGTCGCGCAGTTCCACGGCCTCCTTGCTGCCGGTGGAGGCGCCGGAGGGGACCATCGCGCGGCCGAAGCTGCCGTCGGCCAGGGTCACTTCGGCTTCCAGGGTCGGATTGCCGCGGCTGTCGAGGATTTCGCGGGCGTGGATCTGGGTGATCGAGGTCATGTCGGAGGGGTCAGGGAGGGTGGGAAGTGGTGTTGGCCAGGCCAACGATAGCCGAGATCGCGGCGCGCGCCTGCGGGCTGTTGCCCCAGCAGCTGGCGCGCAGCATACCGGCGACCTGCGCGCAGATGCGCGCCGGGTCGGCCCCGGCGAGCGCGTTCAGCGAGCCGTAGCCCGCCTGCTCCAGGCGCGCGATCACGGTTTCGCCGACGCCCTTGAGGGCGAGCAGGCGCTGGCGTTCGGATTCGGAAAAGGCCATCGGCGCCGGCTCAGGCGCGCCGCCGCGCGCGTGGGCGGCGGCCGGAATGGCGGGAAACGCTGAAAATCGCGGCCGCGGCATGGGCCGCGGCCGTCTTGGCGGTCGGATCGGGCCGCGCTGGGTCGGGCATCAGAAATCCTGCTCCAGGAACCCGTTCTTCTTGGTGATCCGGTCGAGCTCGACCAGGGTCTCCAGCAGGCCGCGCATCTTCGGCAGCGGCACCGCGTTGGGGCCGTCGGACAGCGCTTCCTCGGGCCGCGGGTGGGTTTCCATGAACACGCCCGACACGCCCACGGCGATCGCCGCGCGCGCCAGCACCGGCACGAACTCGCGCTGGCCGCCGGACTTGCCGTCCATGCCGCCGGGCAGTTGCACCGAGTGGGTCGCGTCGAACACCACCGGGCAGCCGGTGTCGCGCATCACGCTCAGCGAGCGCATGTCGCTGACCAGGTTGTTGTAGCCGAAGCTGGCGCCGCGCTCGCAGGCCATGATCGCCTCGTTGCCGGTGGCCTTGGCCTTGGCGGTGACGTGCTTCATCTCCCAGGGCGAGAGGAACTGGCCCTTCTTGATGTTGACCGGCTTGCCGGCACGCGCCACGTTCTGGATGAAGTCGGTCTGCCGGCACAGGAACGCCGGGGTCTGCAGCACGTCGACCACCGCGGCGACCTCATTCATCGGGGTGTATTCGTGCACGTCGGTCAGCACCGGCACGCCGATCTGGCGCTTGACCTCGGCCAGCACCTTCAGCCCCTCTTCCAGGCCCGGGCCGCGGAAGCTCGTCGCCGAGGTGCGGTTGGCCTTGTCGAAGCTGGACTTGAAGATGAAGGGGATGCCCAGCGCCGAAGTGATCTCCTTGAGCTGACCGGCGACGTCGAGCTGCAGCTGCATCGATTCGATCACGCAGGGGCCGGCGATCAGGAAGAAAGGCTGGTCGAGACCGACGTCAAAGCCGCAGAGTTTCATCGCTTGCTTCCTAGGTTCATGAGTGCGCGTTCGAGCCCGCGCGAGATATCGCCATCACATGGGTGCCGCCGGCTGCCGGCGCAAGCGCGGTCGCGCTCACGCGGAGCCGCCCGAACGCCTGGCGCGCGCCGCGCCGACCAGCCACATCACCGCTCCGATCAAAGCCACCGGCACGGCAATGCACGAGACGACCAGGGCCAGCGGGAAGAACACCATGCCGTAATTGTCCAGGCCATCGCCGAGGATGAGCCGGTAGGCCACCAGCCCGGCCAGCAGCACGCCCAGGGCGAGCAGCATCAGCCACTTGCCGGCGCTGCGCGCGACGTTGCGGGCAGGCCGGCCCGACGCCGGAGCGGCCTGCGAACTCTCCGCCCGACCGGACGGACCGGGCGGAGGAGGCTTCAACCCTTGACCTCGCGCAACAGCTTGCCGCCGGCCTTGGCCTCGCGCGCGGCGCGCACGAAGCCGATGAACAGCGGGTGGCCGTCGCGCGGCGTGGACAGGAATTCCGGGTGCGCCTGGCAGGCCAGGAACCACGGGTGCTGGGCGCGCGGCAGCTCGACCATCTCCACCAGCAGGTCGTCCATCGACTTGGCCGAGATCACCAGGCCGGCGTCTTCGAGCTGGGTCCGGTAGCGGTTGTTGAACTCGTAGCGGTGGCGGTGGCGTTCGCCGACCACGTCCTTGCCGTACAACTCGCGCGCCAGGGTGCCGGGCTTGATCCGCTGGTCCTGCAGGCCCAGGCGCATGGTGCCGCCGAGGTCGCTGCCCTCGTTGCGGCGCTCGACTTCGCCGGTGGCGGTGCGCCATTCGGTGATCAGGCCGATCACCGGGTGCGGGTTGTGCTTGTCGTTCTCGGTGCTGTTGGCGCCGTCCAGGCCGACCACGTGGCGGGCGTAATCGACCACCGCGGCCTGCATGCCATAGCAGATGCCGAAGTACGGCACCTTGTGTTCGCGCGCGTACTTGGCGGTGGCGACCTTGCCCTCGAAGCCGCGGTCGCCGAAGCCGCCGGGCACCAGGATGCCGTCGACGCCGGCCAGCGCGTCCACGCCGTGGCGCTCGACTTCGCTGGATTCCAGCCACTTCAGCTGGACCTTGGTGCGCTGGCGCAGGCCGCCGTGCTTGAGCGCCTCGGCCAGCGACTTGTACGCGTCCTGATGGTCGATGTATTTGCCGACCACGGCGATGGTCACTTCATCCACCGGATGGGTGGTGGCGTCGACGACTTCGTTCCATTCGCCCAGATCCGCCGGACCGGCCTGGATGCGCAGGCGGTCGAGGACGATCGCGTCCAGGCCCTGCTCGTGGAACCACTGCGGCAGCTTGTAGATGTTGTCCAGGTCGACGGCCGAGATGACCGCCTTTTCCGGCACGTTGGTGAACAGCGCGATCTTGCGGCGCTCGCTGTCGGGCAGCGGCTGCTCGCTGCGGCACAGCAGCACGTCGGGCTGGATGCCGATCGAGCGCAGTTCCTTCACGGAGTGCTGGGTCGGCTTGGTCTTGAGCTCGCCGGCGGCGGCGATGAACGGCACCAGGGTGAGGTGCATGAACAACGCGTGCTCGGGGCCGCGCTCGGTGCGCAGCTGGCGGATCGCTTCCAGGAACGGCAGCGACTCGATGTCGCCGACGGTGCCGCCGACTTCGACCAGGGCCACGTCGAAGCCTTCGGTGGCCTCCACGATCAGGCGCTTGATCTCGTCGGTGATGTGCGGGATCACCTGCACGGTGCCGCCGAGGTAATCGCCGCGGCGTTCCTTGCGGATCACGTTCTCGTAGATCCGGCCGGTGGTGATGGAGTTCTTGCGGCTCAGCCGCGTGCGCAGGTAGCGCTCGTAGTGACCCAGGTCGAGGTCGGTCTCGGCACCGTCGTCGGTGACGTAGACCTCGCCGTGCTGGAACGGGCTCATGGTGCCCGGGTCGACGTTGATGTAGGGGTCGAGCTTCATCATCGTCACGCGCAGCCCGCGCGCTTCGAGGATGGCCGCCAACGAGGCCGCCGCGATGCCCTTGCCAAGCGAGGACACCACGCCGCCGGTGACGAAGATCAGGGGAGTCATGGATTTTGCAGCCGCTGGAAAGCCGCAGTTTACAGGTTGGCGCGTGAACCCGCGACTGCTTGACACCGGCGCCGGCCTCGGGGAAGCCGCGCAAGGCCTTGCGCGACAAGGGTTTTCGCGGATTCTCCGAATCCCGGTGGGATCGGTGCGGCGCAGCATCGGCCGCATCGGTCCGCTCGTTCGCGGCTCGCACCGGCGGTCGGCCGCGGCGCCCGGATCGCGGCCCCGCGACGCCGCCTCAGGCCGCGGCCTTGGCGGCGGGCTTCGGCCACGCGCGCCAGGAGATGCGGCAACCCTGCACGATTCCGGCCGCCAGCGCCAAGGCCGCCCACAGCAACAAGGCGATGCCGCCGGCCACCTCCATGGCGCTCGAATGCCCCGCCGCATCGACCAGATCGCTGCCGGTACCGATGTACGTCTCCCAGCCGACCGCCAGCACCACCAGCGCAGGGACCAGGAACAGGTAGCGGCGCGCCACCGCTCCCGCGCATACGCCGGTCGGCAGCAGGAACACCAGCAGCGTCACCGCGGCGAACACGGGGCCGCCGCTGAAAGGGCCGTCCCATCCGGAAAGCAACGCCACCAGGGTCAGCTGCATCCCGGCCGCCTGGATCGCCAGGCCGGCCAACGCGCCCGCGACTGCGCAGATTGCGTTCTTCATCCCACCGCCCCCGATGCGCCATGACGGCCCGATCGTAGGCCGGCAAGGCGCGCCGCGACCGCGGCGGTCGCGAGCCGTCGCGCAAGTAGCGCCGGCCGCGCCCCCGCGGTCGATCGTTGCGCTACCGGCTCAGGCCCGGGTCGCCGGCCTCGGTCCGGGCGCACCGGCTCAGACCAGCGTCGCGCCCTTGTCCGCCAGCAGCCCGCGCAGGATCGAGCGGTGGCAGTGCGATTCGTCCTCGCAATAGCACCCCACGGAAAAATCGCTGTGCCGCGACATCGCCGCCAGCAGGTCCAACGCATGCTGCGCGTCGTGGCCCTTCATCTCGGCCTTGTACTTGCGCACGAACGCGTTCCACTGCGCCGGCGTCGTCGCGGCCTGGGCCTGCTTCATCGTCTCCAGGCTCGGCGCGAGGGTCGGAAACCACACGTCGTACCAGTCCTGTTTCGCGAATTCGGCCTTGGGCACGCCGCGCGGCGGCCGCCGCACGGTGCCGATGCGCAGGCCTTCGTGCGGGCTGCGCGGGGTGCCGAGTCGGACGATGCGGATGGCCATGACGCGCTCCTGTCGCGGCGCCCGGCGCCGCCGTGGATTGAATCACTCCAGCGGTTCGGTCACCGCCAGGATCGGCCCGAGCTTGCCGCGCCGGTCGGCGCGCTTCAACTGCGGCGCATACAGCGACGACAGCGTGCCGTCGAGGTACAGCGCGTCCTGGCAGCCGAGTTCCTCGCGGAAATAGCGGGCGAATTCGTACAGGCTGACCTTGTCGTCGCTGATCGCCCAGATCACTTCGTCGCCCTTGACCCCGATGCCGTTGCGGCGGTGGCGCGAGCGCGACTGCGGGTCCAGCGCCGGATGGATGCGTCCGCCCGCGACCAGCAGCGGCCCGGACTGGGTCGCCAGGCGCACGCCCGGCGCCAGGCCGGGGTAGCGCGAAGCCTCGACCACCCGCGGCCGGCCGTCGCGGTCGAGCAGGAACACGCCGTTGGGCTTGAGGTAGAAATTGCCCGCGCCGTCGCGCAGGTTCAGCGGCGCCCGCTCGCGCCCGTCGGCGACGAACAGGCCGACCGGCGAATAATCCGGCTCGAACATGCCGGCGTTCATCGCCAAGCGCAGGCGCTGGCCGCGCGCGTGCAGCCAGGCGTCGAGGGTCTTGAAGCGATGGAACGGGCGGCCGCGTTCGTCGTTCAAATACAGCGCCAGCGGCTGGCTGCGCGTGTCGATCCGCAGCACCGTGTAGCGCGGTTCGCGCGCGGCCGCGGGCAGACCCAGCAGCGAGGCCAGAGCGAGGCAGACGCAGGCGGCGGCACGGCGCATCGAGCGGTATTCCAGATGAGATTGGCACCATCCTAGCCGCAGTAGCTACAAAGGCTCAGTTCCGCGCCGGCGCCGCCCATTTCCATCGACGCGCAAGCCGGTACCCCATTGAAATGCCCAACGCCAGGCATGCATTGCACCAAAGCACCTGCGGCGCTCGTTCGATCACACCGCTCATGAACGTGCCGGTGCCGCCCTTGATCTCGGGCCACTGGAGCACATTGATCAGCAACAGCCATCCCACTGTGGATAGCAAAAGCGCCGGCACGAGCAGATAACGACCGGAAATCAAACCCGATATGAAACCGATCACGGCGACGACCAACGTGAACGCCCCCAGCGATCGCCATCCGAAGGTCTCGCCCTCGTCTATCGGCACCATCGACAGCACGGCCCACGACAAGCCGATCCAGACCAGCGCCAGCCCGACCGCCACGCGCAATATCGCTATCACCATGTTCTTCATGACGAATCTGCCCGGATACCACCGGCCCGGCAGGCCGGTTCGACAGATCGATCCTAGCGCCGCGGCTGGCGCAACGAACTTCCGCGGCAAGCCGAAAAGCAAAGTAGCGCTGATCGATACCAAGGGGATCGCCGCGCTCCCCGGCAGGTGCGAATCGCGCTTGAATCGCCTAATCCGGCGTAACGTCGGCGCCTCTTACGCTGGGCGCCGAACAAGAAAACCCCGACCGATCGGGCCGGGGTTTATGAATTTCACGGCGGCAGCGACCTTTCGACGCTGCCATAAGGACAGGCTTACTTGTTGCCCTCTTCCTCCGGCTCGACCCCGCGGTCGCCGGACTTCTGGCGCTTGTCGGCTTCGGCCTTCTTCTTGGCCTCGGCCTTCTTCGCGTCGTCGGCCTTCTTGGCCTCCTCGGCCTTCTTGTCGGCCTGCGGATCCTGCTGGGCGAACGCGCTCGGCGCGACCAGCACGGCCAGGGCCGCGACTACGGCGGCGGGGAGCAGCAGCTTGCGGATCTTCATGGCATACCTCCAAAAAGTGGAATGACCGGAACCGGGGCGGGCGCCCGGTCCGCGGGCGGGCCGGGGCATCCGTGCCGCGACGCCGCGAACCCTAGCGCCGGCCGCCTCGCCAGGGGCTGAACGAACGGCCGGATGGGTCGCACGACTGCGGTAGACGGTACATGGAATGGGGGCGGCGGGGCGGTTTTTCAATCGTCGCGGGCGCCCGCCGGCGGCGGCCAGGGCGCGCTCAATAGCGCCCGCTGAACATCTGGGTCACCGCCTGCATGGCCTGGCGCCAGCGGCGCAGCAGCGCGTCGTCGGCCTGCTCGTCGAACTCGCGCACCGCCAGCAGCAGGCTGTCGATCCAGTACGGATACAGTTCCGGCCGCACCGGGGTGCGGCCGGCGCGCGCGTGCACGTCGGCCATCTGCTCGCTGGTGCGCTTCACCACCGCGCTGCCGGCGGCATAGAAGATCGCCACGCTGATGCCGCGGCGCAGGGCCAGGCGCTGCTTCTGGAAATCGGTGCGCGCGAACAGCGGCGCCACGTCGGGGTGGCTGGCCATGAAGATTTCGTAGAAGCGCTCGATGAAGCCCTTGCGGATGAGGCAGCGGCCGTAGCTCTGCTGCAGATCGTAGTACTGGTCCTGGGCGGACACGGTGCCCTCCTGTGGCGTGGGGACTCGGACATGGGGGTGGGGAACGGCGCGCAGGATGACAGCGGCCGCGACGGCGCGGCTTGCGCCAGATCAAGCCGGCGGCGTGGCCGCATCCGCGGCGCGCGAGCCGGACCTGGCGCGCTGCGACGCCCATCGCAGCCGCGGTCGCAACCGGCGAGACGGCGGCGGGCGTGAATGTGCGCCCGCGCCGCCGCGGCCCGTGCGGCATCGCTTGACCCGGCCGCCCCCGGTCGCCATGCTCGCTGCGCCCCGCGCCCGGCCCTGCCGATGCGCCGCCGTCACCGGCCGATGGCAAGATGGCCGCCGTCGCCCGCCCGGCCCGTCCCGCCGGCACCCGCGCCCCGCGCGGCGCCGCCCCGGACGCCACTCCTTACTACTGACGCAGGTTTCATGAGCAGTCGCTACAACGCCGCAGACATCGAAGTCCTCTCCGGCCTGGACCCGGTCAAGCGCCGGCCCGGCATGTACACCGACACCGCGCGGCCGAACCACCTGGCCCAGGAAGTCATCGACAACGCGGTCGACGAAGCCCTGGCCGGCCATGCCCGCAGCATCGAGGTCACCGTCTACGCCGACGGCAGCTGCGAGGTGTCCGACGACGGCCGCGGCATGCCGGTGGACATCCACCCGGAAGAGAAGGTGCCCGGCGTCGAGTTGATCCTCACCCGCCTGCACGCGGGCGGCAAGTTCAGCAACAAGAACTACACCTTCTCCGGCGGCCTGCACGGCGTCGGCGTGAGCGTGGTCAACGCGCTGTCCAAGCATGTCGACGTGTACATCAAGCGCGAAGGCAACGAATACCGCATGTCGTTCAAGGACGGCGACCGCGCCAGCCCGCTGGAAGTGGTCGGCAGCGTCGGCAAGAAGAACACCGGCACCCGCGTGCGCTTCTGGCCCGACCCCAAGTATTTCGACAGCCCCAAGTTCAGCCTGCGCGCGCTCAAGCACGTGCTGCGGGCCAAGGCGGTGCTGTGCCCGGGCCTCAACGTCAAGCTGTTCGACGAGGCGACCGGCGAGCGGCTGGAGTGGTACTACGAGGACGGCCTGCGCGATTACCTTTCCGGCGCGCTGCGCGAAGGCCAGCCGCAGCGCGAATTGCTGCCGCCGGACCTGTTCGTCGGCCAGCTCAAGAAGGACACCGAAGTGGTCGACTGGGCGGTGGCCTGGGCGCCGGACGGCGAGCTGACCCAGGAAAGCTACGTCAACCTGATCCCGACCGCCCAGCACGGCACCCACGTCAACGGCCTGCGCACCGGCTTCACCGACGCGCTGCGCGAGTTCTGCGACTTCCGCAACCTGCTGCCGCGCGGGGTCAAGCTGGCGCCGGAAGACGTGTGGGACCGGGCCGCCTTCGTGCTCAGCATCAAGATGACCGACCCGCAGTTCAGTGGCCAGACCAAGGAGCGCCTGTCCTCGCGCCAGGCCGCCGGTTTCGTCGAAGGCGCGGCGCACGATGCGTTCTCGCTGTGGCTCAACCAGCACACCGACCTGGGCGAGAAGATCGCCCAGTTGGCGATCGAACGCGCCAGCGCGCGGCTCAAGACCGAAAAGCAGATCGTCCGCAAGAAGATCACCCAGGGTCCGGCCCTGCCCGGCAAACTCGCCGACTGCAGCTCGCAGGACCTCTCGCGCACCGAACTGTTCCTGGTCGAAGGCGACTCCGCCGGCGGCAGCGCGCGGCAGGCCCGCGACAAGGACTTCCAGGCGATCCTGCCGCTGCGCGGCAAGATCCTCAACACCTGGGAAGTCGCCTCCGGCAGCGTGCTGGCGTCGCAGGAAGTGCACGACCTGGCGGTGGCGATCGGCTGCGACCCGGGCAAGGAAGACATCGGCGGGCTGCGCTACGGCAAGGTCGTGATCCTGGCCGACGCCGACTCCGACGGCCTGCACATCGCCACCTTGCTCAGCGCGCTGTTCCTGCGCCACTTCCCGGCGCTGGTCGCGGCCGGCCACATCTTCGTGGCGATGCCGCCGCTGTTCCGCATCGACGTGGGCAAGACCGTGTTCTACGCCCTGGACGAGGAAGAGAAGCGCATCCTGCTGGAGAAGATCGAGCGCGAGAAGGGCGACCGCAAGAAGGGCCTGAGCGGCGCGATCAACGTCACCCGCTTCAAGGGCCTGGGCGAGATGAACGCCTCGCAGCTGCGCGAGTCGACCATCCACCCCGACACCCGCCGCCTGGTCCAGCTGACCGTCGACGACAACGCCCAGACCGTGTCGCTGATGGACATGCTGCTGGCGAAGAAGCGCGCCGGCGACCGCAAGACCTGGCTGGAGACGAAGGGCGATCTGGCCACGCTGGAAGTCTGAAAGCCGCAAGCGCGCGGACAAGAGCGAACGCCGGGATCGAACGCTTCGCCCGCCTCTGGCTTCTGCCGCGCGCTGTCCGCTGTTGTTGCCCGCGGCCGTCACGCCGCGCTGCCGCCCGATGCGCCAAGGTGCGCGCATCGATAACCGGCCAGGAGATCGATATGAAAGGATGCCGCACTGCCCTGCCCGCCGCGCGCGGGCGTTTTTCCGCCGCCGACCGCGCAGACCGCCGCCGTGGCCGTTGACCGCCGCGCCGGTTACGGCCTGTCCGCGCCCGACGACCTCGTCGATCCCGAACCCTCGCGCGGCCGTTTGTTCGGCGCGCTGGCCTGGTGCGCGCTGTTGCTCGGCCCGGCCGCGGCCTGGCTGATCGTGTTCGGCCTGACCCCCGACGCCCAGTGCGGCGACTGGAGCCTGCACTGCACCGGCAAGGCGGTGCTGTACAGCGCGGCGAGCTGGCTGTTCGGCAGCCTGCTCGCCATCGTCGCGCTGTTCCGCGGCGAACGCCGCGGGCTGGCGGTGCCGGCCCTGGTGTTGAACCTGATCCCGCTGCTGGGGCTGCTGGCCGCCTACCTGTTCCTGGCCGAGCGCGCCTAGCCCGCGCGCGCCAGGGCGGCCAGCGCCGTCTTGAGCGGCCTGGCGAACGCCGCGGGCCTGCAGCGGCCGAGCTTGACCTGCGGCGTGCCGTGCCAGCGCGCGCATTCGTCGATCGCCGCAGCGATGTCCTCGGCCAGGGCCGCGTCGCCCTCGGCGCCCTCTTCCAGATACAAGGCCTTGACCTCGAACACCCCCGCCGCGCGGTGCGCCTTCGCGTCCAAGCGCCCCACCAGCCGCCCGCGCGCCAGGATCGGCAGCACGAAATAGCCGTAGCGGCGCTTGGGCTCGGGCGTGTAGCACTCCAGGGTGTAGTCGAAGCCGAAGAATTCGCGCGCGCGTTCGCGATCCCACACCACCGGGTCGAACGGCGACAGCAGCGTGCTGCGGGTCGCGCGCAGGCGGCCCGCGGCGGCCTTGGCCAGCGCGTCGGCGTGCTCGGGATGGACGTAGCCGGGCGCGTCCCAGCCCTTCACCGCCACCCGCAGCAGCGCGCCGTGCGCGACCAGTTCGTCGAGGTCGCGGTCGCGCAGGCGCGGCTTGGTCCGGTAGTAGTCGGCGATCCAGCGCGCCTGGGCGATGCCGAGCGCGGCCACCGACTTGAGGATCGTGTCGCGGCGCACCTGCGCCGGTTCGATCGCGGTGCGATCCCAGTCCGGCACCGCGACGCCGGCCACGCGTTCGGCCAGGTCGTAGACGCGCTGGAAGTTCTCGCGCCGCGCCACCATCAACTCGCCCAGGGCGAAGCCGGCTTCGAGCCAGCGCTTCTCGTCCTTCCAGCCCCACCAGCCGCCGCCCTGGCCCTTGTCCTCGCGCTCGAAGTCCGAGGACTTGACCGGGCCGAGCGCGCGGATGTGCGCGAGCAGGCGGTCGATCTCGCCGCCGCGGCCGGCGCGGTGGCGCTGAGCGTTGCGGATCGCCCAATGGTGTTCGCGCTGGTGCAGCGCGTTGCGGTGCAACAGGTAATCGTCCATCGGCGCGAAGCAGGCTTCGTGCGCCCACACTTCGAAGATCGCGCGCTGCGCCAGCAGTTCTTCCAGCCAACGCGGCTCGTACCCGCCCAGGCGCGAGAACAGCACCAGGTACGGGCTGCGCGCGACCACGTGGATCGTATCGATCTGCAACAGCTGCATGCGCGCGATCGCCGCCAGCGCGTCGGCCTTGCGCGCGCGCCGGCGCGGACGCGCGAGCAGGCCCTGGGCGTGCAGGTGCAGCGCGCGCGCCTGGGCCAGCGACAGCGGCGCCGGCGCGGATTTGTCCGCGGGGCCCTCGCCGCCGCCTGCCGCTGCGCCGCGCGCCGGGCTCATCCGCGCTGCGAATCCAGCGCCGCCTGCAACAGCGCGCGCAGCAGCGGCTGCAGCTTGGCCGCCTTGGCCTCGTCGTAGGCGAAGGAATCCTCGTCCATATAGTTGCGCTGGCTCAGCTCCAGCTGCACCGCTTCGACTTCGATCTGCGGATCGCCGTAATGGCGGGTGATGTAGCCGCCCTTGAAGCGGCCGTTGGCGACCCAGTCGTACTCGCCCTGCCCCGCCAGCACCGCTTCCAGGCGCGCCTGGGTGGCCGGCTGGCAGCTGTGGCCGGCGGCGGTGCCGAGGTTGAGGTCGGGCAGGCGGCCGTCGAACAGGAACGGCACTTCGCCGCGGATCGAATGGCCTTCCCACAGCAGCGCGCGGCCGTGTTCGCCGCGGATGCGGTCGAGCTCGGCGACCAGGGTCTCGTGGTACGGGCGCCAGTACAGTTCCACGCGCTGCGCCACTTCGGCCTCGTCCGGCGCCTGGCCGTCGAGGTAGACCGGCTCGCCGCTGAACTGTACCGCCGGGCACAGGCCGGTGGTGTTCTGGCCCGGGTACAGCGAGGTGTCGTCGGGCGGACGGTTGAGGTCGACGACGTAGCGCGAGTAGCGCGGCACCAGGATCGAGGCGCCGAGCTCGCGGGCGAAGCCGTACAGGCGCGAGACGTGCCAGTCGGTGTCCGGCGCATGCCGCGCGGACTCGACCATGCGCGCGGAAAATTCGTCGGGAATCATCGAGCCGTCGTGCGGCAGGCTGATCAGCAGCGGCGCGTGGCCGCGATGCAGCTGGAACACGGGCCAGACGGGGGCGGGAATGTTCATGGTTCGGTGGCGTCCTCGCCGGTCGGCAGGTGCCGGCGGAAGAAGTGCATGGTACTGCGATGCGCGCGCAGCCAGCTGGCGTGGCGGGCGAAAACGTGGTCCTCGTCGGGCAGGGCCAGGGTTTCCACGCTCACGCCGCGGGCGCGCAGCGCGGCGGCGAGCGCAAGGCTTTGGGCGTAGCGCACCGCGCGGTCGTCGTCGCCGTGGATCAGCAGCAACGGCGAGCGCCAGCGCGCCGCGTCGAACGCCGGCGAGGATCGCCAGGCCAGTTCCAGCTCATCGGGCCGCAGGCCCCACAACGCGCTGTTGTCGCCGCCGTTGGCCGCTTCGCGCCAGTCGTGCACGCCGTGGCGGTCGACGCCGGCGGCGAACTTGTCGGAGTCGCGCGCCAGCGCCAGCGCGGTCAGGAAGCCGCCGAACGAACCGCCGTAGATGCCGATGCGGCGCGGATCGACGTCCGCGCGCGCGGCCAGCCACGCCTGCGCGGCGAGCACGTCGCGGTACTCGGAGGCGCCGCGCGGCCCCTGCTGCGCGGCCAGCCGGAACGCCTGGCCGTAGCCGGTGCCGGCGCGGAAGTTCAGCGCCAGCACCACATAGCCCTGGCTGGCCAGCCATTGGTTCATCGCGTAGTCGTGGGCGAAATAACTGTCGTAGTGCCAGCCCGGCAGCGTCTGCCAGATCGGTCCGCCGTGGACGTAGACGATGGCCGCGCGGCGCGTTCGCGCCGGGCCCGGCGGCTCGAACACGAACGCGTGCGTGCGCAGGCCGTCGGCGGCGGTCAGTTCGATCGTGCGCGGCGCGCGCAATCGCGCCAGCGCGAAGCGTTCGGGCAGCTGCGCCGGGAAGATCCGCCGCGGCGCGCCGCCGGCGCGCGGCAACACCGCGATCGCGGTCAGCAGGCGCGCATCGGCATGGCGCAGGGCCAGCCATTGCCCGCCCGCGACCGCGACCGGCTCGCTGGCGATCTCGCGCGTCGGCGTCAGCTGCCGCTGGCGGCCGCCGGCGCCGACCGCGAACAACTGGCGATGATCGAGCTGCGCGCAGTTGCCACTGAACACCAGCGCGCCGTCCGCCGCCAGGGCCACGGTTTCGGCCTCGCAGCGGCCGCGGCTCAACGCGCGCGGCGCTCCGCCCTCGGGCGAAAGCGCGTACCAGCGCCGCCAGCCGTCCTGTTCGGAGGCGAACAGCAGGCGGCCGTCTCCGGCCCACAACAAGGTGGGCGCATCGTTGTATTGCTCGTAGCCGCCGGCGCGCGCGTTGCTGACGAAGACCCGGCGCGCGCGGCCGTCGGCGACATCGGCGGTCCACAGTTCGAACGGCGTCGCCCGGCTCAGGTCGTACGGCGCCTGCGGCCGGCCGGCGGCGATGCGCAGGAACGCGATGCGGCGGCCGTCGGGCGAGAACGCCGGCTCGCTGTCGCGGTTGAAGTCCGGGCCCATCCAGCGCAGCGCGCGCGCATCCAGGTCGAGTACGCCGACGAAGGCGCGGTCGCCGCGGTCGCTGACGACGGCCAGCAGCCGGCCGTCGGGCGAAAACGCGGCGGCGCGGTTGCGGCCGCGCAGGTTCAGCAGCAGCGGCTTGCACCACGATGGCGGCGGCGCGTCCGGCAAGCCATGGCAGGCCAATGCGCGCGCCTGCTGCACCACCACCGCATCGCCGCGCGGCGACAGCAACGCCGCGCGGCCGGCGGCGATGCGCTGCGGCGCGCCGGCGCCGTCGGTGGCCACCGCCCACACCGCCTGCTCGCGGCCGTCGGGATCGCCGTCGGGGTTGCCTTCCTGGCCGGCCCCATCGGCCTTGTTGCCGCGCACGTAGACCAGCCAGCGGCCGTCGCGGCTGAGCTGCAGTCCACCCAGCAACTGCCCGTCGTCGCGGTCGTAGCCGGTCAACCGCCGCGGTTCGAACCGCGGCGCCCGCGCCATCCATACGTTGCGCACGCCGCGCTCGTTGCCGACCCAGGCGATCAGCGGCGCGTCGGCGGCGGCGACCAGTTGTTCGGGCTGCGACGGGGCGAGCAGGTCGTCGATGTCGAAGGCGGACGCCGCCGGCGCCGCAGCCAGCGACGCCGCCAGCGCAGCGGCGCCGATGCGCAGCAGGCGAGTACGAGCGTGCGTGCGAACTCCTTGCATGCCGCCTCCTGGCGCCGCGCGCCGCCGCGAGCGCTCAATCGCCGGGCTTGAGCTGCCGCCGGAAGAACGCCTCGGTGGTGCGATGCACCTTGAGCCAGGTCGCATGGCGCAGGAACAGATGGTCTTCGTCGGGAATCACCAGGGTCTGCACCGGCAGCTTGCGCTCGCGCAGGCGCTCGACCAGGTCGATGCCCTGGGCGAACTTCACCGCGCGGTCGTCGTCGCCGTGGATCACCAGCACCGGCGAGCGCCAGCCGTCGATGCGCGAGACCGGCGAGGACTGGAACGCCAGTTCGAGTTCGTCGGGCTTGAGCCCCCACAGGCCGCTGTTGTCGCCGCCCTTGGCGCTCTCGCGCCAGTCGTGCACGCCGTGGCGGTCGGCGCCGGCGGCGAACAGGTCGGAGTTGCGCGCCAGCGCGGTCGAAGTGAGGAAGCCGCCGTAGGAGCCGCCGTAGATGCCGATGCGGCGCGCATCGACGTCGCCGCGCGCGGCCAGCCACGCGTGCGCGGCGAGCACGTCCTGGTACTCCGACGCCCCGCGCGGGCCTTGCTTCTCGGCCAGGCGGAACGTCTGCCCATAGCCGGTGCCGTCGCGGTAGTTCAGCGCCAGCACCACGTAGCCGCGGCTGGCCAGCCACTGGTTGTTGGCGTAGTCGCTGTAGTAATAGCCGCTGTAATGCCAGCCCGGCAGCATCTGCCGGATCGGGCCGCCGTGCACATAAACCAGCGCCGGGCGCTTGCCCTTGAACGAGGCCGGCGGCTCGAACACGGTCGCGTGCGAAACGATGCCGTCGCTGGCCTTGAGGGTGATCGTCGCCGGCTGCACCAGCGCGTCGAGCGGGAAGCGTTCGGGCAGCTGCGCCGGGAAGATCCGCCGGGGCTCGCCGCCCGCGCGCGGCATCACCGCGATCGCGGTCGGCCGGCGCGCGTCGGCGTGGCGCAGCGCGATCCACTCGCCGCCGGCCAGCGGCAGCGGTTCGACCGCGATCTCCTGCTTCGCGGTCAGCAAGGTCTGCGCCTTGCCCTGCGCGTCCACGCTGAAGACCTGGCGGTAATCGATCTGCGCGCAGTTGCCGCTGAACACGAACGCGCCGTCCTCGGCCAGGGCCACGCTCTCGGCCTCGCATTCGCCGCGGCTCAGCGCTTGCGGCGTGCCGCCTTCGGGCGCGAGCGCGTACCAGTGCAGCCAGCCGCTTTGCTCGGAGGCGAAGATCAGGCGGCCGTCGCGGCTCCACATCAGCGGATCGGCGCCGTTGAACTGGGCGTAGCCGCCGGCGTTGTCGCTGGAGCGGAACACCCGGTTCGCCAGCCCCGTATCGGTATCGGCGACCCAGATCTCGAACGGATTGGCTTTGGTCAGATCGAAGGATTCGCCCGGCCGCGCCGCATCGGTGCGCAGGAACGCGATCCGGCGTCCGTCCGGCGAGAACGCCGGACTGGCGTCGTTGTTGAAATCCGCGCCCATCCAGCGCACCTGGCGCTTTTCCAGGTCGAGCAGGCCGATGAAGCTGTGGTCGCCGCGGTTGCTGACGAAGGCCAGCGACTTGCCGTCGGGGGAAAACTCCCCGGCGCTGTTGGCGCCGCGGGTCTTGAGCAGCGCTTCCTTGCACCACGACGGCGCGGCGGCGCCCGGCAGCGCATGGCAGCCCAGGCTGCGGCCCTGCACGATCAGCGCATCGCCGCCCGGCGCGAACGACACCGAACGGCCGGCGGCGATGCGCTGCGGCTGGCCGCTGCCGTCGCTGGCGACCACCCACACCGCCTGCTCGCGGCCGTCGGGATTCCAGTCGGGATTGCTGTTGCTGCCGGCCGCATCGGCGCTGCCGCCGCGCACGTAGGCCAGCCAGCGGCCGTCGCGGCTGAGCTGCAGGCCGGTCAGCAGCTGGCCGTCGTCCTCGTCGTAGCCGCTGAGCTTGCGCGGGACGAACTGCGGCGCGCGCGCGCTCCACAGGTTGCGCACGCCGCGCTCGTTGGCGACCCAGGCGATGACCGGCACCGCCGCCGCGGCGGTGAGCTGCTCGGGCTGCGGCGCGCTGAGCAGGTCGTCGATATCGAACGCCGGCCGCGCCGGCGCGGCCGCGAACGCCGACGACAGCAGCGACGACAACGCCGCCATTCCCAGCGCGCGCACCGCGCCGCGCCGCATCCCGCCTGCCCTGCCCTTGCTCATTCGTCCGTCCTGCCTGAGGGGTGATCGGTCGACCAGGCGCGAGGGCGGCGGCCTTCAGCGCATCAGCACCACTTCCTCGGCGCTGGTCGGATGGAGGGCGACCGTATCGCGCAGGTCGTCCAGGGTGATGCCGCGCTTGAGCGCCACCGCGAAGCCTTGCAGCATCTCGTCGGCGGCGTCGCCGAGCAGGTGGATGCCGACCACGCGGCGCTCCTGGCCGACGCAGACCAGCTTGAACAGGCTGCGCTGCGGCGACTCGGCCAGGGCGTACAGCATCGGCCGAAATCCGGCACGATAGATGTGCAGATTGTCACCATGCCGCGCCCGCGCCTCGGCCTCGGTCAGCCCGACCTTGCCGATCGGCGGATGCGCGAACACCACGGTGGGGATGTCGTTGCGGTCCAAGGTGGCGCTGCCGCCGCCGTAGAGCCTGTCCATCAGCCGGCGCGCGGCGGCGATCGCCACCGGGGTCAGCGGCGGGTCGGTGGTGACGTCGCCGACCGCGTCGATGCCGGCCACGCCGGTGGCGTTGAGCGCGTCGATGCGGATGAAGCCGTTTTCGTCCAGCGCCACGCCCGCGCGTTCCAGGCCCAGGCCGGCGGTGTTGGGCTTGCGCCCGGTCGCGAACAGCACCCGGTCGAACGGCTCGCTCAGCGAGCCGTCGGCGCAGCGCACCCGCACCCGCGCGCCGTCGGCCTCCAGCGCGGCGACGGCGTGGCCGAAGTGCAGGCGCACGCCGCTCTGGCAGTAGTCGTCGGCCAGTTGCGCGGTGAGTTCGTGGTCGAAGCCCTCCAGCAGCCGCTGGCCGCGCGCGAACAGTTCGACCTGGCTGCCCAGCGCCTGCAGCACCCCGGCCAGCTCGACCGCGATGTAGCCGGCGCCGACGATGGCCACGCGCTTGGGCGCGGCGGTCCACTGGAAGAAATCGTCGGAGGTGCCGCCCAGCTGCGCGCCGGGGATCGCCGGCTTGACCGCGTGGCCGCCGGTGGCGATGAGGATGCGCGAGGCGCCCATGCGCGCGCCGTTCTCGCACTCCACCGTGCCCGCGTCGAGCAGGCGCGCGCGCATCGGCGCGACCACGATGCCGGCCTTGTCCAGGCGCTTGCGGTAGCTGTCGTGGATGCCGGCGATGTAGCGCTGGCGGTGGACGATGAAGGTCGGCCAGTCCAGTTCGCACGGCTGCTGCGGCGGCGCGTCGACGGCGAAGCCCAGCGACTGGGCCATGCGCAGCTTGGCGCCGATGTCGGCGGCCAGCCACATCGCTTTCTTCGGCACGCAGCCGACGTTGACGCAGGTGCCGCCGAGCAGGCTGGGTTCCAGCAGCGCCACCCGCGCGCCGTGCTCGGCCGCGCGGAACGCGCCGGCCAGGCCGCCGGAACCGCCGCCGACGACGATCAGGTCGAATTGGGCTTGTCGCTCGCTCACGTCGTTCTCGCTCATGCAATGCGTTCCGGTCGATAGGGATGCGGGTCGATCGCGGGCGCGCGCCCGCCGATCAGGTCGGCCAGCAGCTGGCCGGTGCCGGCGCTCATGCTCACGCCCATCATGCCGTGGCCGTTGGCGATCCACAGCCGCCGGCGGCCCGGCACGCGGCCGATCAGCGGCACGTCGTCGATGCTCATCGGCCGCCAGCCGTACCAGCGCTCGCGCTCGACCGGGCCCAGCGGCTGGTGCAGGAACTGCGCCGCGCCGCGCTCCAGCGCCGCCAGCCGGCGCGGGTTGAGGCTTTCGTCGTAACCCGAGAATTCCATGGTGCTGCCGAGCCGGTAGCCGCTGTCCCACATGGTCACGCAGACCTTGGGCTCCTTCAGCACCACCGGCCGCCGCGGCAGCAGCTGCGGCCGGTCGTAGGTGATCGAATAGCCCTTGCCGGGCTGGATCGCGGCCTTCAGCGCCGGCAGACCGATGGCCTCGGCCAGCTTCGGCGACCACGCGCCCAGCGCCACCACCGCCTCGCGCGCCAGCAGCACGCCGTGGCTGGTGTCGAGCGCGACGCCGTCGGCGTCCTCGCGCAGGTCCTTGAGCGCGCAGTATTCCTGCAACTCGCCGCCGCGCTCGCGCACCGCGCGCGCCAGCTCGGCGACGTAGCGGTCCGGACGCAGCACCGCGTCGTGGGCGAAACGGATCGCGCCGACCACGCCGGGCTTGAACGCCGGGTCCTGGGCCTCGTAGGCGCCGCCGTCGATCAGTTCCACGCCGACGCCGAATTCGCGCAGCAGGTCGAGCTCATGCTGGCCGTGGGCGTAGCCGGCCTCGGAGCGAAACACGTAGTCGACGCCGGAGCCGTCGAATTCGCAGACCAGCCCGTACCGCGCCACCCAGTCCTGCAGGCGCTCGCGCGAATCGTTGAGCAACGCCGCCTTCGCCTCGGCGCTGGCGCGCCAGTCGCGTGCGTTGCAGCGCGCGGCGAAGCGCAGCAGCCAGCCCCACAGCTGCGGGTCGAGCCGCGGATGCAAATACAGCGGCGCGTCCGGGGTCAGCACCCATTTGATCGCCTGCGCGATGACGCCGGGCGCGGCCAGCGGGGTGGCGTGGCTGGGGGTGATGGTGCCGCAGTTGCCGTGCGAGCTGCCGCCGCCGATGCGGCCGGCATCGATCACCCGCACCCGGCGCCCGTCCTCGAGCAGGATCAGCGCGCAGGCCAGGCCGATCACGCCGGCGCCGACGATCACCACGTCCTCGCGCCGCGCCCCGGCGGGGTCGGCCGTTTCCACATCCACCTGCGCTGCGCCCATGGTGCTCCGTCGCTTGGTTGCAACCGCCGCACGCATCCGCGCGCGGCGCCGTCGACATAGTAACGAGCGCACGGCGATGCAGATGCGATGCGGATCGGATACAGGGTTTCGGTGACGCGGTTGCGCGGCGCGGCACGATCGCGGCTTTGCTCGAGCGGGCGGCTCGCTGTAGCCGATCCGGCGCCGCGCGCGCCGAAGCCGCGAGCGGCCCAGGCTTGCGCGCCTTCGCGCTACCGGCGTCGCACCCCGGAGGCGTGCGTCGGCATATCCGCCCTCGTTCCGCCTTCGCACGCGTTTGCTTAGCGCCAAGCGAATCCCGCCTTAGGACTCGTCCTAATTCAAAAATAATGCGATTTAAGTCGCATTTTCTAATTATGAAAAAACGTTTCCAGGCCGCATCGCCGCGATCGGCCGCCCCTAACGTGGATTCCGACTCGCCGCGCCGCCGTCCGCCGTCGCCGGACGCGCCGCCCGAGCCGTTCCGGCGCCGCCGCGCCGGGCCCCACGGGCCCGACCGTCCCGCGCGCCGTCTTCCGCATCGCTTTTCCGGGGACCGCTTCCATGCAGTTGAAGACCGCTCTACTCAGCACCGCCGTCGTCGCCGCGCTCGCCGGCGTGGCCGTCTACGGCGCCCGCTCCGGTCCCGCCGTCGTCGCCGGCAGCGCTGCCGCCGCTGATCCGGCCCGGACCGCAGCCGTGGCGACGCCGGCCGCTTCCGCCCATGCCCTCGCTGCCGCCGCGCAGAACACCGCCGCGCTGCGCGCGCTGGCCGACACCCGCGCCCGTCCCGGCAGCCAGCAGGCCTGGGCCAGCAGCTCGCCCGAACAGGCCGACCGCACCGCGGCGGCCGAGCGCGCACGCCAGCTGCTCGCCACCGCCGCCGCGCGCGAGGTCAATCTCGCCCAGGCCGACGGCTTCAACGCCCGCGACGTGATGATCGACCGCGACGGCACCGAGCACGTGCGCATGGAACGCAGCTACCAGGGCCTGCCGGTGATCGGCGCCGACATGGTCGTGCATTCGCGCGACGGCCAACTGCTCTCGGTCACCCAGGGCGGCAACCTGCGCACCACGCTGCGGCCGCAACTGCAGCCGGGCATCGACACTGCGCAAGCGCGGCGCGAAGCCGGCGCGCACTTCGATGGCCGCATCGCCGAACTCGATCAGGCCACGCTGGTGGTGTACGCGCGCAACGGCATCGAGCCGACGCTCGCCTACCAGGTCGATCTGCGCGGCGAACGCCGCGACGATCCGGCGCCGGGCGTGTTCTCCTACTTCCTCGACGCCCGCGACGGCCGCCTGCTGGAAGCCGAGGACCACGTCGAAGCCGCCGCCGCGGCCGGCACCGGCAAGAGCCTGCTGCTGGGCAACGTCGGCCTCATCGCCGACTCCAGCAACAACGGCTACGCCCTGACCGACCCGTCGCGCGGCGGCGGCCAGACGCTGGACGCCAAGAACTACCAGTTCACCTTCCTCGCCGCCGCGTTCTCCGACGCCGACAACGTGTGGGGCAACAACGCCACCAGCGACCGCGCGAGCGCGGCGGTCGACGCCCACTACGGCGTGGCCGCGACCTGGGATTACTACAAGGCCGTGCACGGCCGCAACGGCATCAAGAACGACGGCAAGGGCGTGAAGAGCTACGTCCACTACGGCGCCAACGTGTTCAACGCCTTCTGGGACGGCAACGCCATGCTCTACGGCGACGGCGACGCCAGCAACGGCAATACGCCGCTGGTCGCGCTCGACGTGGCCGGCCACGAAATGAGCCACGGCGTCACCGGCGCCACCGCCAAGCTGGGCTACTACAGCATCAAGGATGCCGGCGGCCTCAACGAAGCCGTGTCCGACATCTTCGGCACCCTGGTCGAGTTCAGCGTCGGCAACGCCAGCGATCCCGGCGACTTCCTGATCGGCGAGAAGCTGCGCTTCCGCCCGGCCGCCGGCGGCCAGGAGCATCCGCTGCGGGTGATGTTCCAGCAGAACCTGGACGCGGCCTTCCGCAGCAACGGCATGGCCTCGTTCAAGTGCTATCCGGCCGGCGGCTTCACCGCCGCGTATACCAAGAAGGGCGACAAGTTCGACCCGCACTTCACCTCCGGCGTCGCCAACCTGGCCTTCTACCTGATGGCGCAGGGATCGCAGCCGCCGGCGGGCTACGCGGGCCTGACCGCGGCCGACCTGTCGTGCAACGGCGACACCGCCATCGCCGGCATCGGTTTGGCCAAGGCCGGCGCGATCTGGTATCGCGCGCTGACCAAGTACTTCGTCTCCAGCACCGACTACCCCGGCGCGCGCGCCGGCACGCTGCAGGCCGCGGCCGATCTGTACGGCAACGGTTCGGCCGAGCATCAGGCGGTCGCGCGCGCCTGGTCGGCGGTCAAGGTCGGCTGACCTGCGGCGGCACCGCGCCGCGTCCCGGCGCTCACGAACGGCCCGCGCACGCGGGCCGTTCGCGTTGGCGCGCACGCGCACGCCGCCGACGCGCCCGCGCGGATCGAATCCCGCGCCGCGGCGTCATGAGCAAAAAGCGATATGTGACGCGCAGCGAATCGGCGTGCGCGATTGTGTGATGCCGACAAGGGATTCAGCTTCGACGTGCCTTTCGAGCGCGCCTAACGTGCCATGGCTGCATCGGCGAACGGCCCCATTCCTATCCGCCGCACCGCTGCGGCCCGCCGCCTCACGTTCCGCGCGCGACGCGGCGCCGAAGGCGTGCGGCCACCTTTCATCCATTTAGATTCGAAGGGGAAGTGCACATGCAACCGAAGATCGCCCTGCTCGGCGCCGCCATCCTCGCCGCGGTGGCCGTGCTCGCAAGCCAGTCGGCCGACAGCGGCACCGCAACCGGCGCGCGCGTCGCCGATGCCGGTGCCCGCGCCGCCGGCGCCGCGTCCGCCGCCGCCGCGAACGCGCTGCCGGCGGCCGCGCACCGCAACTCGCCGATCGCGATGCTGTCGGCCGGCACCGGCGCGCGCGCCGGCAGCGAACTGGCCGCCGCCTCGGCTTCGCCGGCGCAGGCCGACGCCTCGCCCGCCGCCGCCCGCGCGCGCGGCCTGCTCGCCGGCGCCGCCGGCGAACAGTTGCACCGCGTCGCCGCCGACGGCTTCAGCGCCCGCGACGTCATGATCGACCGCGACGGCACCGAGCACGTGCGCATGGAGCGCAGCTACCAGGGCCTGCCGGTGGTCGGCGGCGACTTCGTCGTGCACAGCCGCGACGGCCAGTTGCTGTCGATCAGCCAGGGCGACGACATGCGCACCCTCGTCCGCCCCGCGCTGAAGCCGGCGATCGGCGCCGAGCGCGCCCGCATCGAGGCCGGCGCCGCGTTCGACGGCACCGCCTCGTCGGTGTCGCAGCCGCAGTTGGTGGTGTTCGCGCGCGGCGTCGAGCCGACCCTGGCCTACCAGGTCGACGTGCGCGGCGAACGCAACAACGACCCGGCGCCGGGCAACCTCAGCTACTTCATCGACGCGAGCAACGGCGCGCTGCTGCACGAAGAGGACCACGTCCACGCCGCGGCCGCCAACGGCACCGGCAAGACCCTGACCCTGGGCAACGTCGGCATCGTCACCAACTCGGTCAGCGGCGGTTTCGAGATGACCGATCCCAACCGCGGCAACGGCCAGACCCTCGACGCCGGCAACCGCAGCGTCGCCAGCGGCACGCTGTTCAAGGACGCCGACAACGTGTGGGGCAACAACACCACCTCCGACCGCGCCTCCGCCGCCGCCGACGCCCACTACGGCGTCGCCGCGACCTGGGACTATTACAAGAACGTGCACGGCCGCAACGGCATCTTCAACGACGGCCGCGGGGTCAAGAGCTACGTCCACTACGGCCCGACCAACCTGGTCAACGCCTACTGGGACGGCTCGGCGATGCTCTACGGCGACGGCGACGGCACCACCTACCGCCCGCTGGTGGCGCTGGACGTGGCCGGCCACGAGATGACCCACGGCGTCACCGGCGCGACCGCGCGGCTGGGCTACTACAACATCAAGGACTCCGGCGGCATCAACGAGGGCATCTCCGACATCTTCGGCACCCTGGTCGAGTTCAGCGTCGCCAACGCCAACGATCCGGGCGACTACCTGATCGGCGAAGAGGTCTACATCAGCAACCCCGGCGACAAGAAGGCGCTGCGCCAGATGTTCAAGCAGGACGCCGACGGCGCGTCGAAGGTCTGCTATCCCAGCGGCGGCTTCACCGCCTCGCAGACCTACGCGCGCGGCCCGTTCGACCCGCACTACACCTCCGGCGTGCTCAACCGCGTGTTCTACCTGGGCTCGGAAGGCGCCAACGTGCCGGCCGGCTTCAACTACACCAAGGCGCAGATGGTCTGCAACGGCGACACCGCCATCGCCGGCATCGGCCGCAACAAGATGGGCGCGATCATGTACCGCGCGTTGACCCGCTACTTCGTCTCCAGCACGACCTATCCGCAGGCGCGCACCTGGACGCTGCAGGCGGCGACCGACCTGTACGGCGCCAACTCGGCCGAGTACACCGCGCTGGCGCGGGTGTGGAGCGCGGTCAACGTCAACTGACCGCGGCGTGAGGTTCGCCTGCGCCGCCGCGCGGCGGCGCGACGACGGCCCGCTTCGGCGGGCCGTCGTGTTTTACGCGGCCCGGCGCCGGGTTGCGGCGCCGCGTCCATCGCCCGGCACCAGCGGCGCGGATCGGCTCAGACCTGGCGCGCGTGCCCGCGCTCGATCCGCAGCGGCGGCCAGCGCCCGTAAGTGAAGGCGCGCCACAGCCATTCCACCGGCCCGAACCGGAACCGTTGCAGCCACCACGCGCTGAACGCCATCTGCGCGGCGAACAGCGCCAGCGCGGCCAGCACCAGCGCGCTGTACGACCAGCGGCCCCATTGGCCCAGGCCGTGGCCGTACAACAGCCAGGTCGCGACCAGCGACTGCGCCAGGTAATGGGTCAGCGCCATGCGTCCGGCGGCGGCGAAGCGCAGCGGCCAGCGCGCGCCGGCGTCGAGCAGCAGCGCCACCGCGGCGATCGCGGCCAGCGCCAGCGGCAAGCCGCCGGCGATGTGCAGGGTCTGCGCCAGCACCGACGAGGCGGTGTACACCGCCACCGACGGCGCCGGCTCCAGCGCCACGCTGGCCGCGGTCAGGCCGACGCCGAACGCGCCGCCGTAACGCAGCATCGCCTGCAGGCGCGCGCGATGGCGCGCCGGGTCGGCGAGCGTGCCGCTGCGCATCAGCGCCGCGCCGATCAGGAACAGCCCCAACGCCAGCGGCAGCATCACCGCCCAGCCCGGCAGCGTGGTGTCGAAGAAGAAATGCACGCGCTGCGCGGTCGCCGCGGCGTAGTCGCCGTGGGCATAGGCCGCGACCTCGGCCGCGCGCTCGGCCTGCGCCCGCGCCAGTTCGCGCGCGCCGCCCTGGGCCACGCCGGGCAGGGTCAGCGACGCGGCCACCAGCAGCATGAAGCCGGTCCCGGCCAGGTACAGCGTGCAGCCCAGCGCCAGCCAGGCCTCGTCGGAGAGCCGGCGCAGCGCCAGCAACGCGAACGCGCACAGCGCGTAGGTGACCAGGATGTCGCCGGCCCAGATCGCCCAGGCATGGACCAGGCCGATCGCGGCCAGGCCGAGGCTGCGGCGCAGGTAGACCGCGCCGAACCCGCGCCCCGTCGCCTGCGCGCGCCCGAGCATGGCGGCGAAGCCCATCCCGAACAGCAGCGCGAACAAGGTCCAGGCCTTGTCGCGGATCGCCACGTAGACGAACGTCGCCAGCGCCCGGTCGCCGCCGCGCAGCGCCGGATCGATGCCGTCGTGCAACTCGTACAACGGCCCGGCGAAAGCGGCGAGGTTGCTTAGCAGGATGCCGAGCAAGGCCAGCCCGCGCAGCGCATCGAGCGCGGCCACGCGCTCGGGGACGGATACGGGCGCGAGTTCGGGGACGGATGCGGTCATCGACGGAAGCCTGCAGCGGACAGCGCAATGCCGCCGCGAGTATGCGTGGGAAGGGGCGGTGGGTACGGCGATCGGATGCGAGAGCGTCGGGCCTGAAGGCCCTGCCACGAAAGCCCCGAAGGTCATCCCTCAGAAGCCCCGGCCGCACCGGTCTGCTGTTGTGGGAGGGGCTTCAGCCCCGATGCCCTTCGCTCAGGTCGCGCTGCGCCATCGGATCGACCCGTCCCACAAAACGAACGGCCCGCAAGCGCGGGCCGTCCGGTATCGCCTCAGCGGCCCGAGCGGGCCGCGCGGCTCAGTGGGCGTGGCCGCCGTCGCCATGGACGTGGCCGTGCTCGACCTCTTCCGCCGCGGCTTCGCGCACTTCCACGATCTCGATCGCGAAGTGCAGGTCCTTGCCCGCCATCGGGTGGTTCAGGTCGACGTCGACCACGCTCATGCCGACCTTCTGGATCGTCACCGCGCGCGGGCCGAAGTTGGTCGGCAGCACCGCCTGCATGCCCGGGACCAGCTTGGCGTCCTTGAAGTACTTCTTCGGCACGCGCTGGGTCAGGCCTTCCTGGCGCTCGCCGTAAGCCTCGGCCGCCGGCACGTCGACTTCGAACTTGTCGCCGGCCTCGCGGCCGTCCATCGCCTTTTCCAGGCCCGGGATGATGTTGTTGTGGCCGATCAGGATCGCCAGCGGTTCGCGGTCTTCCGAGCTCTCGACGGGCTCGCCGCCCTGCTCGGCTACGGTGTAGTGGAAACGCACGACGCGATCTTTTTCGATTTTCATGGCTAGTCCGGCTGGTGGACGCGCACGACGCGCCCGGGGAAGTAGAGGAATCGACGGCCAGGCTGCGCCGGCCGCCACAAAACGACACATGGATTGTCTTGTCGCCGCCGCCGCGAGCCGCCAAGCTATCGGCGTGACGAAGGCCGCGCATTATCCCGGCAACACCGCTCCCGCGCCAGTTCGCGGGCGCCGCGCATGGCCGGGACCGCTCCCCGCCGCGGTCGTCGCCGCCGTCCTGTGCGGCCTGCTGGCCGCCTGCGGCGGCGGCAAGCAAACCGTGCGCCGCACCCCGCCGCCGGCCCAGCCGACCCGGGCCTGGCCGCACGTGGACCCGGACAACCCCCAGGCCGCCAACGCCGTGCTGATGCGCGCCTTCAGCCTGGTCGGCACGCCCTACCGCTACGGCGGCAACACCCCGGAAGGCGGCTTCGACTGCAGCGGCTTGGTCAACTACGTCTACCGCGACATGCTGGCGCTGAACCTGCCGCGCACCTCGCGCGACCTGGCCGGCTACCAGGGCCCGCGCATCGACCCGCTGCGCCTGGCCGCCGGCGACCTGGTCTTCTTCGGCAGCGCCGGCAGCGTCACCCACGTCGGCATCTACGTCGGCGAGGGCCGCTTCGTCCACGCCCCCAGCAGCGGCGGCACGGTCCGCCTGGACCGCCTGGACGGCCCGTACTGGCGCGATCACTACAGCGGCGCCAAGCGAATTCTCAGATAAATTTGAGACAATCTGAACAGGACTGCGGTCTCGTACACGTCAGAAATGTGAGCAAAATCACATGCCTGTTTACGGCCCTCTAACGAAATTTGAACCACACTGTCTCGCCTGGCGGGTATTGTCCTTCTCCGGTGACGACTCTGTGATTACTAAGTGACGACTTCGACCCATCGCCACAACCGCCAGACTGCCACCCCCCAAGCATCTCGCGACACCGCCCAAGGCCGACGCCCCGGCCGCCGGGCCACCCAACGCATCCTGCTGACCGCCGCCCTGGCGGTCTGCGCCGTTCCCGCCTTCGCCCAGTCCACCTCCGCCGGCATGGCCTCGTCCCTGCTGCCGGGCGGCCCGTCGCTGCGCAACGACTCGGCCGACGCGCCGGAAGCCAGCGGCGGCCACATGCTGCCGGAGGCGATGACCCTCTCCGACCGCGCCCTGATGCTGGCCACCGACCTGAACCGCATGCTCGGCCAGGGCCAGGACATCCCGCTGAGCAAGACCGACCTGCCGGTCGCCGAGCAGGGCCGGATCAAGGGCATGCTGCAGAAGGCGCTGGCCCTGCTGGGCACGCCCTACCGCTGGGGCGGCACCTCGCCGGACCAGGGCTTCGACTGCTCGGGCCTGGTCGGCTACGTGTTCCGCAACGCCCTGGGCATCGAACTGCCGCGCGTCTCGCGCGAGATGGCCAAGACCGGCGAAGTGATCGACCGCGACGCCATGACCGAAGGCGACCTGGTGTTCTTCGGCCGCCGCGGCCGGGTCGACCACGTCGGCATCTACCTCGGCGACGGCCGCTTCGTGCACGCCCCGCGCACCGGCAAGGACGTGACCGTCTCGAGCCTGGACAGCGGCTACTGGAGCGGCAAGTTCATGGAAGCGCGCCGGGTCGACGGGATCTGAGCCCGCGCCGCAGCGCGCGCAGCTTCACGCATTCGACAGGCCGCCTTAGGGCGGCCTGTTGCGTTGTGGGCTCGGGTTCGTTCCCTGCCAGGAACCGTGCGAGCCGCGTGCGCGGCATCGCGCTTGCGACGCGACCGGCCACCCCGCGGTCGCAGCTTGCGCAGCGCCTACAGCCGCTGCGCCCGCCAACCGTGCGAGACCGCGCCTACACGACGCGCTCGCAACCGCTCCCTGTAGGAGCGGCGCGAGCCGCGACCGCGGCACCGCGCTTGCGACGCGACCGGCTACCCCGCGGTCGCAGCTTGCGCAGCTCCTACAGCCGCTGCGCCCGCCACCTGTGCGAGACCGCGCCTACAAACCGCTCCCTGTAGGAGCGGCGCGAGCCGCGACCGCGGC
>NZ_FNPT01000002.1:0-119095 GCF_900107375.1 Lysobacter sp. yr284 | reverse complement strand
CTTGCGCAGCTCCTACAGCCGCTGCGCCCGCCACCTGTGCGAGACCGCGCCTACAAACCGCTCCCTGTAGGAGCGGCGCGAGCCGCGACCGCGGCGCCGCGCTTGCGACGCGACCGGCTACCCCGCGGTCGCAGCTTGCGCAGCGCCTACAGCCGCTGCGCTCGCCAGCCGCGCGAGACCGCAGCCAAAGGAGCCGCCCCGCTGCGTCCCGACGAAGCGCAGCCGCCCTCAACCTTCGTGCACGTACCGCTCGACCGTCGCTTCGATGCCCTTGCTCAACTCCATCACCTTGAGCGCGTATTCGGCCAGGCGCTTGTCGTCGTCGGTGACCGGGGTCCACGGCGGCACCGGGGTGGGCTTGCCTTCGACCGTGTCCATCGCCACGAACACGATCACGCAGTGGGTGCACAGGCGCTCTTCGGGTTCGCCGTCGTCCAGGCCCGGGTCGCGCGCTTTCACGTCGACGGCGAAGTGCATGCTGCTGGTGCCGGTGTGGATCAGCTTGGTGTGGACGGTGACCAGGTCGCTGATCCGGATCGGGGCGACGAAGCGGATGCCGCCGACCGCGACCGTGACGCTGTACTTGCCGCTCCAGCCGACCGCGGCGGCGTAGCCGGCCTGGTCGATCCACTTCATCACCATGCCACCGTGGACCTTGCCGCCGTAGTTGACGTCGGTGGGCTGGGCCAGGAAGCGCAGGTTCAATTCGCGTTGCTGGCCCTTCATGCCGCCGCTCCGAGCACGCGCAGGTGGCGCACGACGGCGGCGCCGACGCGGTGCACGGCCTCGCGCTGGCGTTCGTCGGAGAGTTCGCCATAGTCGTGCAGCTTGTCGCCGGCCTGGCCGACCGCGACCTGCTGCGGCACCACGATCAGGCCGAGCTTGGCCAGCGCGTCGCGCAGCACCAGCAGCGAGCGCAGCCCGCCCAGCGGCCCCGGCGAGGCGGAGACGATGCCGGCGACCTTGTCGGCGAACAGCATGGTGCCCGAACGGCCGTCCGGCAGCGGGCGCGAGATCCAGTCCAGGGTGTTCTTGACCAGCGCCGGCATCGAGCCGTTGTACTCGGGCGTGGAGATCAACAGGCCGTCGTGCTGCGCCATCAGTTCCTGCAGGCGGCGCGCGTTCTGCGGCATCGCCTCGGCTTCGATGTCGCCGTCGTAGACCGGCAGCGCGTAATCGCGCAGCTCGATCAGTTCGACCTGCGCGCCGGCGGCGCGCGCGCCCTCGGCCAACACCGGGATCAGGCGGCGGTTGTAGGAACCCGAACGCAGGCTGCCGGCGAAGGCGAGCAGGCGCGGGGGCGAAACGGTGGGGCTGGCGGACATCGACGGACTCCTGGGCTGGCGCCGGCCAATTATGCGCGAGCGGTGCGCGGGCCGTGCGCGCGCACGGCGCGCGGGCCGGCGCTTGCAAGCCGGCGCCGGCGGCGCGATGCTCGCCGCGTCGCCGGCGCGCCGCCGGCTCGGCTCGGGGATGAGCGATGGGACGCACGATTCTGGCGATGATGGTCGGCGTGGCGCTGGCCATGGCGACCATGCTGTTGTTCGAGGCCGGCTACGGCCTGCTGCATCCGCTGCCGGCCGGCGCCAACGCCCAGGACCCGGCGACGATGAACGCCCACATCGCCCAGGCGCCGCTGCCGGCGCTGCTGCTGGTGCTCGGCGGCTGGGTGGTCGGCGCGCTCGACGGCGGCCTGGTCGCGGCGCTGATCTCGCGCCGGCACAAACGCGTCGCGGCGCTGGCGGTCGGCGTGGTGGTGGCGCTGGGCGTGATCGCGGTGACCTCGATCTACGTCCATCCGCGCTGGATGCAGATCGCCGGCGTGCTGTTGCCGCTGCTGGCCAGCTGGCTCGGCGCGCGCATCGCGCAACGGCGCGCGGCGCCCGCGCCATAACGCCTCCGCAACGCCTCGCGCAACGCCTCGCGCAACGAAAAACCCCGGCCGCAGCCGGGGTTTTTCGCGATCGGCGAACGCGGCGCGTCACTTTTCCTGCTTGAACTCGCCGTACTCCTTGAGCTGCGCCTGCACCGCCTTGTAGTCGCCGACCACCACGATCGACTGATCCTTGGCGGCGTAATACTTCTTCGCCATCGCCTGCACCTGGTCGGCGCCGATCGCGCGGATCTTCGGCACGTACTCGCCGAGGAATTCCGGCGGCAGGCCGACCAGCCAGTTGCCGGCCAGGCTGGAGGCGACCGAGCGCTGCTGCTGGTTGCCGATGAGGTAACCGCCGGCGACATAGCGCTTGGTGTCTTCGAGCTCCTGCGCCGGCACCGGGTAGTCGTTGAGGCGGCCGAACTCGTAGACGAACTCGCCCAGCGAGGCGCCGGTGACTTCGTTGCGCACGTCGGCCGAGGCCTGGATCAGGCCGCCGCCGCGCAGCGCGGTGAGGCCGCCGCGGGCGCCGTAGGTGTAGCCCTTGTCCTCGCGCAGGTTCTGCATCAGGCGGCTGCTGAAACCGCCGCCCAGGACGATGCCGGCCAGCTGCGCGGGCACGTAGTCCGCATCGGTGGCGGCGATGGCCGGGCGGCCCAGGCGCAGCGCCGACTGCACGCTGCCGTCGCGCTGCACGAACACGCGCTGGGCCGGCGCGCTGCGCCGCGCGGGGGCGACGTCGGCGACCGGCTCGCCGCTGGCTTTCCAGTCGCCGAACGAGGCTTCGGCGAGCTTGAACGCCTGTTCGGCGCCGACCCGGCCGGTGATCACCAGCAAGGCGCGGTCGGGACGCAAGCGGCGCGCGTGCTCGGCGCGGACCCGCTCGGCGGTGACCGCGTTGATCGCCGCCTCGGTCGGCTGGCTGCGCGCGTAGGGATGGTCGCCGTAGACCGCCGCCAGCAGCGCGCGGGTGGCCTTGAACCCGGGCTGCGCCTGCGCGGCCTTGAGGCCCTGCAGCGCGTTGGCCTGGGCCAGCTTGACCTCCTCGTCGGGGAAGCTGGCGCCTTCGGCCACGTCCGACAGCAGTTGCAGCATCGGCGCGGCCTGCGACGGCAGCGCGTAGCCGCTGAGGATCACCCCGTCGTTGGTCGCGTTGGCGCCGATCGCGCCGCCGTAGCCCTGCGCGGTCTCGGCGATGGCCTTGGCGTCGAGCTTGGCGGTGCCTTCCACCAGCAGGCCCGCATACAGCGAGGCGAAGCCCGAGGCGTCGGCCGCGTCGGCGGCGTAGCCGGCGTTGCGCACCGCCAGCACGTAGTCCACGCGCGGCAGGCCCTGGCGCGGCACCACCCACACTTCCAGGCCGTTGGCGAGGGTCTTGCGGGCGATCTGCGGCACCGGCAGCGCCTTGTCGGGCGCCAGCGGCGGCAGGCGTTCGGGCAGCTTCGGCGAAGGGGCGGCGCTGGCGGCGCCGGCGCCCAGGCCCAGGATCAGGATCAGCGCGAGCGACAGCGCGAGTCGGTTGTTGAGCAGGCTCATGGCGCTCTCCTCAGTTCTTGGCCGCGGCCGCGGCGGCGGGCGCAGCGGCGGCGGGCGCCGGGCCGGCGGCGGCTGGGCGGCGGTCGATGACGGTGCGGTTGGCCTGGGTCAGGTAGGTCCTGGCCACGCGCTGCAGGTCGGCGGAGGTCACGCCCTCGATCAGGGTCGGGATCTTGTTGACCACGTTGGCGTCGCCCCACAGCGTCTGCAGCACCGCCAGCGCGTCGGCGCGGTCGATGAAGGGCTCCAGGCCGTTGTACCAGTCGGCCAGCATCTTGGTCTTGACCCGCTTCAGCGTCGCCGCGTCGACGCCGTTCTTGGCGATGGCGGCCACTTCCTCGTCGATCGCCGCCAGCACCGCGTCGGCGCTGCTGTCGGGCTTGTACATCGCGAACAGGGTGTACAGCGTGGGGCCGTTGTAGCTCCACGGGTCGGTCAGGCCGTACAGCGGCTCGATGTTGAGCGCGATCTGGCGCCGCTTGACCAGCGACTGGTACAGGCGCGACGCGTCGTCGCCGGCCAGCACGCTGCCCAGCACCGCCATCGGCGCCTGGTCGCGGCTGCCGCGCGCGGGCATCTTCCAGCCCGCGGCGATCGCCGGCACCTGCGCCAGCGCGTCGGTCTGATTGATGCGCTTCTGCGCGGTGTTGAGGCCTTCGCTGTAGTCCGGCGCCGCCGGCGTCGGCCGCCCGGCGACCGCGCCGAAGTATTTGTCGGCGAGCTTGAACGCTTCTTCCGGCGAGATGTCGCCGGCGATGCCGAGCACGGCGTTGTTGGGGCCGTAGTAATCGCGATGGAAGGACTGCACGTCGGCCAGGCTGGCGTTCTCCAGGTCCTGGAAGCTGCCGTAGCCGTCGTGGTTGTTCTCCCACTTGTCGAACGCGTGCTGGCCGATGTCGATCCACATGAAGCCGCCGTAGGGCTGGTTCTTCACGTTGACCCGGATCTCTTCCTTGACCACGTCCTGCTGGTTCTTCAGCGAGGCCGGGCTGAAGTCCAGGGTCTTCATGCGGTCGGCTTCCAGCCACAGGATGCGTTCCAGCGCGGAGACCGGGGCGACCTCGATGTAGTTGGTGAAGTCCGGGCGGGTCGAGCCGTTGTTGCGGCCGCCGCCGCCGCTGATGACCTGGTCGAACACGCCCTTGGGCGCGGCCGGCGTGCCCTGGAACATCAGGTGCTCGAACAGGTGGGCGAAGCCGGTGCGGTTCTTCGGCTCCAGGCGCATGCCGACGTGGTAGACCACGCTGACGCCGACGGTCGGCGAGCTGTGGTCGGGCGAGACGACCACGGTCAGTCCGTTGTCGAGTTTCTTGACCGCCACCGGTACCTGCCAACGGTCGCTCTCGGCGGCGGACGCGGTAGCGAACGCAGCGGAGGCGAGCGTGGTCAGGCCGGCGAGCAGCACGCAGAGGTGACGCTTGCGCATGGGAGGCTCCGTTCCTGTCGTGGTGAACCGCGCCGGACGGCGCCGGACGCAGGTCCGCGCACATTAACCCGAGCCGCGGCCGGCGGTGCGGGCCGGAAGTCACAGGGGGCGACCGGCCGCGCTGGCCGTTGCGTCCACGATCGTCGACACTGTGCGCCCGATTGTCCGCCGCGCCGATCCCCGCCCATGCCGTACACCCCGATCGTGGCCACCCTGGGCTATGTGCTTTCGCCCGACGGCCGCCAGGTCCTGATGGTCCACCGCAACGCCCGCCCCGACGACCACCAGCTCGGCAAGTACAACGGCCTGGGCGGCAAGCTCGAACCCGACGAGGACGTGCTCGCCGGCATGCGCCGCGAGATCCGCGAAGAAGCCGGGATCGAATGCACCGCGCTGCAGTTGCGCGGCACCATCAGCTGGCCCGGCTTCGGCAAGCGCGGCGAGGACTGGCTGGGCTTCGTGTTCGTGATCCAAGCGTTCGAAGGCGAACCCTACGCGAGCAATCCCGAGGGCACGCTGGAATGGGTCGACCTCGACCGCCTGCACGAGCTGCCGATGTGGGAAGGCGACCGCGAATTCCTGCCATTGGTGTTCGACCGCGATCCGCGGCCGTTCCACGGGGCGATGCCGTACCGCGAGGGGCGGATGGTGTCGTGGACCTACTCGCGGGTGTGAGCCGCGCGGCGCCGAACGCAGCCGCCCGTCGCCGCTAGCGCGGCGCGGGTTCCGGGTCTTCGAGCGTGCAGCCCACCCGTCGCTCGACCTCGTCCCAGGCGGCCTCCCACACGCCGAACGGCGCCGGCGGTTCGCGATCGAGCGTGCGCACCCAGCCCAGCGGCGCGCGCTCGAACGCCTCGCCGTGGTAGCGCGCGTCCAGCGCCGCAACGCCGCGCGGCGGGTACGCTTCCAGCCACTCGCGGCGCGGCGTCGGCGGCAGCCACGCGCCTTCGGCGACGTGTTCGGGGCGGCTGTGATAGCGCACGTAGCAATGGCGCTCGTCGAGCTTGAACACGTACATCAGATCGATCACCCGATCGCGCACGCGGAACACCTTGCAGTCCAGGAAGCGATAACGGCGCTCGACCACTTCGCCGCGGCGCAGGTCCGCACCCAGCTCGCGCCGGCTTTGGCGCCAATAATCGCGCCATCCGCGCGCATCGCGCCGCGCCTGCTCCGCCGCATCCCAGCCCAGCGCGAGGGCGAAGCCGGCCAGCGATGGCGGCAACAGCCACAGCGGCGCGCCGCCGAACAGCCGGCCCACGGCCCAGATCGCCAGGGCCAACGACGGCAGGCCGAACGCGCAGCGCCACAGCGCGGTGCGCAACCACGGCGGCCGTCCGCGCCGCGGCCAGCGCGCGCTCGGCCCCGGCAGACGGCGCGCGCCGATCAGCCGTCTGCGTTCGTCGCGGGTCATCGTCCGCACCCGGGTTGCGGCGAACGGCATCGGCCAATCGGGGTCGTAAGGCCGCGGCGGCGCGGCGCGGGCGGGCGCAGCGCTCATGCGCGCGCCGCCTGCGCCGCGAGCGCCGCGGCGATGACGAGGCAGTGCCGTTGTCCCTCGGGCATGAGCCGGCTTCCATGTGGGCAGGTCGGGATCATGGCCGAGGCTGCGGGTCTGTCGCCACTGCTGCAAAAGCGTCGGGCCTGAAGGCCCTCCCCCAAGCGCAGGCCGCTGCCGCGGGCCGAAGCCACGCTTTTGTCGGGGGACATTCAGGGCTTTTGTGGGAGGGACTTGAGGTCTCTTATGGGAGCGCCTTCAGGCCCGACGCTTCGCGCTGCGCCGCGACAGCCCCTCACTCCACGCCCTGCGCCAACCGCTGCGCGATCTGCGGCCACTCGCGATCCCACAACTTCCCGTCCCAGTACCAGCCCGGCGTCGCCCAGCCCAGCGCGTCGCCCGGCTGGCTCGCCAGCGCCTCGCCCTCGAAGCGCAACGCCAACACCCGCCGCGACTGCGGCGCGCGCCGCAGCACCGCGCGCCGGCGCGGACGCGATTGCCTCGCCCGCGGGTCGGCGCCGTGTTCGGCGAGACGGATGTTTTCCGGGTCGAACACCACCAGGCAGCGGCGCTCGTCGACCCGCAGCAGGTGGATCAGCGCGTCGCTCTCGCCGTCGCGCACGTGGGCGGCTTCGAGGAATTCGTAATGTTCCTCCTCGACCACGCCGGCTTCGGCGTCGCGCCAGCACGGTCCGAACACGCGCCCGCGCCAGTCGCGCTGGGCGCGCGCGCCCTGCCCGGCGCGCGCGCTGGCCCAGGCGATGCCGAGCACGGGAGCGGCCAGCAAGATCCACGCCAGTTCCGGCCCGGCCTGGCCGCTGCGGCCGGTCGCGTGCAGCCACGCCGCGACGCCGACGGCCAAGGCGCACAGGTACAGCAACGTCGCCAGCGACGCCGTGCCGAGCCAGTCGAGGACGCCGGCCAGCCGCGAGGGCGCCACCTCGCTGGCCCTGCCGACGGCGCGCAGCAGGTCGCGCTCGCGCGCCTGCATCGCGACCCGTTCGATCCGCACCGGCACGTCAGTGCCCGGCGAGCGGCCGCAGCCGGTCTCGCATCCGCGCGGGGTTCGTCTTCGGCCTGCGCCGTGCCAGGGTTGCGTGCATGCGCGGCATTATGCCGGCGCGCGCGCGAGGCGTCGCGCGAATGGCGCGCCCGCACGCAGCGAGCCGGCCGCGGACTGCGCAGGCGGCGGGCGCGCGGCGCTAGGCCTTGCCTTCTTCTTCCAGACCCACGTTGCTCGACGCCGCTTCGTAGACCTCGCGGTCGAGCATCCCGGTTTCCTTCGCCACCAGCACCGGCACCAGCATCTGCCCGGTCACGTTGGTCATCGTCCGCATCATGTCGAGCACGCGGTCGATGGCGTAGAGATAACCGATGGTCTCCAGCGGCAGGCCGGCGGCGCTGAGCACCACGGTGGCCATGATCACCGCCGTGCCGGGGACGCCGGCGGTGCCGAAGCTGCCCAGCACCGAGGCGATCAGGACGATGAAATACTGGTCGGCGGTCAGCGGCGTGCCGGTGTACTGCGCGATGAACACCGCGCACAGCGCCGGGTAGATCGCGCCGCAGCCGTCCATCTTGATGCTCGCGCCCAGCGGCGAGGCGAACGCCGCGTAGTCCTTGTTGACGCCCAGGTTGTGCACGATCGAGCGCATCGCCACCGGCATCGCGGCGAAGCTGGACGAACTCACGAACGCCACCTGCATGCCCGGCGCCGCGCCGCGGAAGAACTTCAGCGGGTTGAGCCCGTGCGCCAGCAGCAACGCGCTGTAGACCACCACGATGTGCAACGCGCAGGCCAGGTACAGCGCCAGCACGAAGTTGCCCAGCGGCAGCAGCTTCTCGAAGCCGTAGGCGCCGACCAGCGCGGCGATGAGGCCGAAGGTGCCGATCGGGGTCACTTCCAGGACGAAGCGGGTGACCTGGATCATCAGCTCGCTGGCCTCGCCGACCAGCTTGCGCACCCCGGCGACCTTCTCGCCGAGCTTGACCATGGCGAAGCCGAGCAGGCCGGCGAAGAAGATCACCGGCAGGATCGAACCCTTGCCCGCGGCCAGCACGGTCTCGCCGGCGGCGTTCTTGGTCGCGCCGATGCCGGTCAGGGCGTAGAACGGATTGCTCGGCACCACGTCCAGCAGCACCTTGGTCACGCTGGGCACGTCGCGCGGCTTGTAGGCCGAGTCCGTCGCCAGCCCGATCACGCCGCTGCCGGGCTGCAGGATCGTGCCCACCGCCAGGCCCACCGCCACCGCCAGCACCGCGGTGATCGCGAACCACAAGAACGTGCGGCCGCCGAGCGCGGCGATCGACTTCTGCCCGTGCAGCGAGGCCACCGCGTTGATCACCGCGAAGAACACCAGCGGCACCGCGATCATCTTGATCAGGGTGACGTAGAGATCGCCCAGCGGCCCGAACCAGGTCTCCGCCGCCGGGCCCATCGCCCAGCCGGCCAGCGCGCCGAGCGCGAAGCCGGCGACCACGCGTTGCCAGAACGGGATGCGGAACCAGGCGGAGAACAAAGCGGTCATCGCGGGCTATCCGGGGCTGAGGGCGGGCAAGGACGGAACGGCGAACGCCCGGGCGGACCCGGGGGACGACACGATAAACAGCTTGGCCGCCGCGGCGCCGAATCCAAGTGCATAAGCGCGCAACCAAACGTCATGACTGTGAGCCGCATCGGCAAATCGGCCCCGCCGCGCGCGCTTCGCGGCGCTCACGGGCGCGTGCGGCCCGCGCGCGGCGCCGCGGCCGCGCGCTTGGTCGCGGCGGGCCTGGGCGTGCCCGGGGATGCGGCCCGCGCCGCGCCGGCGGCCGTGCGCGGCGCGGCCCCGGCGGCGGCGGCCGGGTCGGTTTCGGCGAACAGGATCGCGCGCAGCAGGCCCGGGAAGCGCTGCTCCAGGTCGTCGCAGCGCAGGGTGTTGAGATACTGCGTTCCGGATTTGACCGTGTGCACCAGCCCGGCCGAACGCAGCACGTCGAAGTGGCGCGACAGCGTCGCCCGCGGCAGGCCCAGCGCCTTTTCCTCGCTGACCCGGATGCACGACACCGGCTTGTCGCGGCTCAGGCCGCGCACCAGGCTCAGCCGCATCGGGTCGGCCAGCGCGTACAGCACGGCGGTGAGTTCGATGTCGGCGACGGCGGGGTGATGCAGGGGTCTCATGCTCTCAGCTTGCTACAAGCCCGCGGCGGTCGCCACGGCTTCGGTAGTTCCAAATATTGGAACTAGCCTAGCACGCGGCGGCCGTCCGGCCCGTCCACCCGGCCGCGGTGGCCGCCGCGCCGCGCAGCGCCCGCCCGCCGCGCACGCGGTGCCGGCGAGGGTCGCGCCATCGCGCGCGCCGCTTTGCCGATCGCGTCGCCGCGCTCAACCGGTGAGAAGCCGGTTTCCTACACTGATCGCGGTCCTCGCCCCGCGCCCTGCCCGGCCCGCCGTTCGCGGCTCGCCCCTGCGGCCCCGGCCGACGACCCCATACCGACAGCGGCCAGCGGACCGGCCCGCGTTGCGGATATTCCGAAACGTTTTCCATGAGGGAAGCACGATGAAATCACTGTGTATCGCAGGCTTGCTCCTGCTGACGGCGATGCCTGCCTGGGCCACGGCCGCGACCGCGGCGGTGAGCTTCACCGGCGGGCTGGACGGATCGCGCGCGCCGGCCAGCGCGCTCGCCGGCCACGCCAGCCGCACCGGCCGGGTCGAGACCCGGCTGCAGGCGCTGCGCGATTCGCGCCAGTCCGACGCCGCCCCGCTGGAACTGGCGCTGTTCGCCGACGCCAGGTTCGACGCGTCCTTCGTTCGCTGGATCGACCACGGCGGCGGCCGCGCGACCTGGGTCGGCCGCATCGCCGACAGCCAAGGCGGCGGGCAGGCGTTGCTGACCCTGAGCGCGGACGGCGTCTACGGCCGCATCGACGCCGGCGGCGCGCAATACGTGCTGGAAGGCGCGCTGTCGGGCAGCGCGGTGGTCCGCCAAATCGACCCCGCCTCGTTCGCCTCGCGCAACCTCGCCGAAGGCCTCCACCAGCCGCACCCGGGCCTGGTGCCGGCGAAGCTGGCGGCGCCGGCGCAGGCGCCGGTGCGCAGCGGCGGCAGCGCCAGCGCTAAGAGCGACGCCGAGGACGTGCTGTATCCGGTCGACGTGCTGGTGCTCTACACCGGCCGCGTCAACCAACTCCATGGCGGCGTCGCCGGCGGCCCGCCGGCCTCGGCGCTGGACAGCTACGTGCAGAACCTGTTCGCCGACGCCAACCTGTCGTTCGCCAACAGCGCCGTGCACCTGGGCGGGCTCAAGCGGGTCGCGCTGCTGCCTTCGAGCTTCAACGAACCCGCCGACGCCGGCTTCGACATCTGGAACACCACCCACGACCAGATGCGCGACAGCCTCGCCAGCTTCAGCAACCTCGACGCCTTGCGCATCCAGTACAACGCCGACGTGGTGGTGCTGCTGGTCGACGGCCGCCGCATGACCGCCACCTGCGGCCGCGCCAGCGTGCCCGCGCACCAGAGCGCCTTCAGCCAGTGGCGCGAATCGGTGGCCGTGGTCAGCGCCGGCTGCGCCGCCGGCGATCGCACCTTCACCCATGAGATCGGCCACATCCTCGGCGGCCTGCACGAGGGCGAAGGCGGCCCGCATCCGCCGTCCAAGTACGCCCAGGGCTTCGTCAGCGCCGCCGGCGGCTTCCGCACCATCATGGCGATCGGCGCCGGCCTGCCCGGCGGCTGCACCACCGCCGGCTGCGCCCGCATCAACCGCTGGTCCTCGCCGTACCAGAGCTACAACGGCCATCCGCTGGGCAACGCCACCGCCGACATGGTCGAGGCGCTGCACTGGATGCTTCCGACCGTGTCGTACTACAGCAAGCGCGGCAACATCGCCGCGCCCGGCGTGCCGCAGTCGGCGACCATCCAGACCTGCGAGAACATCGGCCACGGCCCCGGCGGCGAGGTGGTGATCACCTCCACCACCTACGCCAACTGGTCGCCGGCGCCGGGCTTGAACGAGTTCTACTGGCTGCAGAGCTCCGACGATCCGAACTTCAGCCAGGTGATCGGCCAGCCGCCGGTGTACGAGCTGTATCGCGGCGCGCGCACCGCCACCCGCATCGCCAACCCGAGCCTGATCAAGACCTACACCCGCCTGCGCGCCTGCAACAACGGCGTGGGTTGCACGGCCAAGACGGTGACGCGGCTGCCGACCTCGAACAGCTGCGATTGAGGCCCGCACCGGTGCGCTCGGCGCGGGCGCGCCGGCCGCACCGGTTTCGCGACGAACGAGGCGGCCGCGGCCGCCCCGTTCGACCGGCGCCGCGCGCGCCGCCGCCAGCCACGATCCGCAAAGCCCGCGCCGGGCGCGGTCCTTTCGCCGTCACGCACCCAGGGCATAATCGCCGGCTTGTCCGTTCATCGCCCGGCCCGCCCATGTCCAAGCTGCGTTCCGCCTCCGTCCTCCTCGTTCCCGCGCTGCTGACCGCCTGCGCGGCCGCCGCGCCGGCCACCCGCGCCGACGCGCCTTCGGCCGGCGTCGTCATCGACGTGCCGACGATCAAGCATCCGCAGGAAGAGACCCCGGCCTGGTGGTACCGCGACGGCGCCGCCCAGGCCGCGCAGCGCGGCGCGCCGGCGGCCAAGGCCCGCAACGTGATCCTGTTCGTCGGCGACGGCATGAGCCTGACCACGGTCGCCGCCGCACGCATCCTCGCCGGCCAGCTCAAGGGCGCGCCGGGCGAAGAGAACCGCCTGAGCTGGGAGCGCTTCCCCTCGACCGCGCTGAGCAAGACCTACAACACCGATTCGCAGACCCCCGACTCGGCCGGCACCATGAGCGCCATGGCCACCGGCGTCAAAACCCGCGCCGGCGTGCTCAGCATCGGCCAGAAGGGCGCGCGCGGCGACTGCGCCGAAGCGCTCAAGGCGCCGATGCTGACCTTGTGGGAACTCGCCGCCGGCAGCGGCCTGGCCACCGGCGTGGTCACCACCACCCGCGTCACCCACGCCACCCCCGGCGCGACCTTCAGCCATTCGGCCGACCGCAACTGGGAAAACGACATGGACCTGCCGGAGAAGGCCAAGGCCGACGGCTGCCTCGACATCGCCCGGCAGATGATCGAAAGCCCGTACGGCGCCGGCCCCGACGTGCTGATGGGCGGCGGCCGCGCCAACTTCATGACCGTCGAGCAGCGCGACCCCGAGTACGACGACAAGGTCGGCCAGCGCCTGGACGGCCACGACCTGATCGCGACCTGGAAGCAGCGCCACCCCGGCGGCAGCTACGTGTGGAACGCCAAGCAGCTCGCCGCGGCGCCGAAGGACCAGCCGCTGTTCGGCCTGTTCGAGCCCGACCACATGCAGTTCGAGCACGACCGCCCGCGCGACGGCGCCGGCGAGCCTTCGCTGAAAGAAATGACCCTGGCGGCGATCGAGCGGCTCAAGCGCAACCCCAACGGCTACGTGCTGCTGGTCGAGGGCGGCCGCATCGACCACGCCCACCACATGGGCAACGCCTACCGCGCGCTGACCGACACCATCGCCCTGAGCGAAGCGGTCGACGCCGCCAACCAGGCGACCTCGGCCGACGACACCCTGATCCTGGTCACCGCCGACCACTCCCACACCCTGAGCTTCGTCGGCTACCCGACCCGCGGCAACCCGATGCTGGGCAAGGTGCGCGGCACCAGCGGCGAAGACGGCGACCCCAACGACTACGCCCGCGACGCGCTCGGCAAGCCCTACACCACGCTCAACTACAGCAACGGCCCGGGCTACACCGGCGCCAGCGCGCAGCAGCCCGAAGGCCCGCACACCTTCCCGCACACCGTCAGCGGCACGCTGGAGATCGAGAAGGGCCGCCCGGACCTGACCCGGGTCGACACCGAAGCCCCGGACTACATGCAGGAAGCGCTGGTGCCGACCAGCAGCGAGACCCACGGCGGCGACGACGTCGGCATCTGGGCGCGCGGCCCCGGCAGCGCGGCGGTGCGCGGCAGCGTCGAGCAGAACACCATCTACCACTTCCTGCTGCAGTCCATGCCCAAGCTGCGCGCCTCGCTGTGCGCCAAGGGCGATTGCGACGCCCGGCAGATTCCGGTGACCCTGCCCAAGCCCGACGACTTCAAGAGCGCGCGCTGAGGCGCGCAGGCGCCGGCCGGTCGGTCGGCGCCGACGCAGAACCGACGGCGGCCCGTGCGCGGGCCGCCGTTTTTTTTGCGCCGATGGCCGGCCCGCCCTGGCGGCGATGCGCCCGCATCCATCGCCGGCGCGAACGAGGGCGCCCCGGACGGGGCGCTGCGATCATGCGCAGACCGATCAGAAATAGAGCCGGACCAACCTGATCGCCACGCCGATCGACTGCAGCACCGTGGGCAGCAGGAACGCCAGTACGAACACCAGCGGCCCCAGGCGCTTGGCGATGTTGCGATAGCCGGCTTGGTAGGTGAAGACCATCGACACCGCCAACATCCACCCCGCCTCGAAATCCCCGCTCCGGCCCGAAGGCTCGAACAGCGAGCGCCACGCCGCGATGTACAGGGCGAGGGCCACCAATACGAGCACCACCCCCAACAGCGCTTTCTCTTGCTTGGGATCGAAGGTGAACATCCTGTGTCCCATGGGCCTTTCTCCTGCTTGCCTTGGTTGCGTACGCCTGGACCCGGCGCGAACGGCGAAGCGGCATTGTAAGGGCGGCCGGCGCCTCGCCGAGGGCGGCCGACGGGCGTGCGCGAGCGCGGCCGGGGCCAGGGCGCGTGGCGTTCGCGCCACCCGGCGGCGACGCCACGCGAAGGGTTTGGACAAGCCAGTGCCGATCCCGCGCAGGCCTCGCCGCAGCGGGCGTGGAACCCGACCTGCTCGCGCGGGTCCGCAGCCTGCGTGGGTAGCCGCGTGCCCGCGGCCGCGCGGGCGCCGGCAGATTCCGGCCGGCGGCGGGCCAAGGTCGCGCCTCGCGCGCATGGCCAAAATTTGACCAATCCTTGCGAACCCTTGCGGCACAAGGCGTGGAACCCGATTCACGGCAAGTGTCCGCAAGCTTGTCCACAGCCTGTGTGGACAGCCGCGCGGCTCATGCGCCGCGCGCGGCGCGTCGGCTAGGCGATGCGCGAGGATCCGTCAAGCCGCCGCGATTTTCGCCGCTTCCGGCCGCTGGACAAAATTTAGCCAAACTTGCGCAGGCCTTGTCGCATAAGGCGTGAAACCCGATTCCACGGACAGTGTCCGCAAGTTTGTCCACAGGCAATGTGGATAGCGTCGCGCGGGAAATCCCCGCGCGCCGCGCGCATCCGGCCGACGGCGCCGCGGTTCGTGCCGGATTTCCAGGCATTTCCCCACCTGGACAAAAACTGTCCAAAGTCGCGAAAGCCCCGTCGCACAAGGCGTGAAACCCGATTCCAAGGCAACTGTCCGCAAGTTTGTCCACAGCGTGTGTGGATAGCGCAGCGGCGTCGCTCAGGCTGCGAAACGCAGGAACGCGCCGGCGTGGAACCCGTGAAACTGCCGTGCAAAGCCAAGTCGGCGTGCGTGGGCACGCGCTGGCCAAAAAATGGTCAATCTTGCGCAGGCCTTGCGGCGTAAGGCGTGGAACCCGATTCCACGGCGTCTGTCCGCATGCTTGTCCACAGGCGCTGTGGAAATCGCGGGCGCGGGCGAAGCGACCGCAAACGCAAAATCGCGGCGGTGGCGCGGCGCGGCGGCGGTGGGAGCCGCGCGAGTCGCGATCGCGGCCTCGCGGTTGCGTCGCAGGCGCGGTGGCGCGGTCGCGGCTTGCGCCGCTCCTGCAGGGGGCTTGGGGCTGAAAGCAAAACCCGGCGGGGAGGGCCGGGTTTCGGGGATGTGGCGGCGGGGCTGCGTGGCGTCGGTTGCTCAGAACGGCTTGGCCAGCACCAGCCACACGATCGCGATCAAGGCCAGCAACGGCAGCTCGTTGAACAGCCGTAGCGTGCGCGAGGACGGCAGCGCGCGGCCCCGGTCCACGCCCTTGATCCAGCGGCCGGTGAAGCTGTAGTAGACCAGCAGCGCCACGACCAGGGTCAGCTTGGCGTGCAGCCAGCCGCCGACGGCGAACATCTGCGGCAGGCCGTCGCCGAACACGCGGTAGCCCTGCCACATCAGCAGGCCGCACACGAACGCCAGGCCGAACATGATGTGGCCGAAGCGGTAGAGCTTGCGGCCCATCAGCGCCAGCCGCGCGCGCACCGCCGGCTCGCCCGGGCTCTCGGCGATGTTGACCAGGATCCGCGGCAGGTAGAAGACCGCGGCCATCCACGCGATCACGAACACGATATGGAAGGTCTTGGTCCACAGATAGGCGTTCATCGCTGGCTTCCCGATACAAGGCAGGTGGCGGTGCTGAGGGGCGGGCCGGATCGCTGCGGGCGGCGGCGGCGGCGCGATACGCAAGCCCGGACGCTGCGCGCGGGCTCGCGGATTGCCGACGCTGCAAGCCCGCGCCGCGGCCTGGGCGCGTCCTGGCGCGTTAGGATGCCACGTTCCACGCAGCCCCCGCGCCCGGCCGCCGTCTGCGCAGGCGCCTCAACCAACGCCCGACACCGCATGAGCAAACAATACGACCGCGACTACTTCCAGCGCTGGTACCGCGATCCCGCGCTCAAACAGGAGGCCATCGGCGGCGCCGCGCGGCTGGCGCGCAAGGTCGCCCTGGCCGTGGCCGCCGCCGAATACCACCTCGAACGCCCGATCCGCAGCGTGCTCGACATCGGCTGCGGCGAAGGCCCGTGGCGCGCGCCGCTGCTGAAGCTGCGTCCGCGCGTGCAGTATCTGGGATTCGACTCCAGCCAGTACGCGGTTGCGCGCTTCGGTCGCACCCGCAACCTGCACCTGGCCCGCTTCGGCGACTTCGAGTTCCTGCGCCCCTGCGCGCCGGCCGACCTGCTGATCTGCAGCGACGTCATGCACTACCTGGACACGCGCGAACTCGAGCGCGGCCTGGCCGGCGTGGCCGAACTGTGCGGCGGGGTGGCGTTCCTGGAGACCTTCGCCCGCGAGGACGGCATCGAAGGCGACACCGACGGCTTCAAGCGCCGGCCGGCGAAGTTCTATCGCGAGCGTTTCGCGGCGCAGGGGTTCGCGGCGCTGGGTTCGCACCTGTGGCTGGGCCCGGCCCTGGCCGGCGGCACGGCGGCGTTGGAGACCTCGTCCTGAGCCGGCGACGCGTCGCCGGCGGGTTGGTGGCGTCGTAAGCGCGGTAGCGCGGTCGCGGCTCGCGCCGCTCCTACAGCGGGCGGCCGTAGCCCCGTTTGCGACGGTAGGAGCTGCGCAAGCTGCGACCGCGGGACGGCAGGTCTCGTCGTAAGCGCGGTGGCGCGGTCGCGGCTCTCGCCGCTCCTACAGCGGGCAGCCGTAGCCCCGTTTGCGACGGTAGGAGCTGCGCTAGCTGCGACCGCGGGACAGCAGGTTGCGTCGTAAGCGCGGAAGCGCGGTCGCGGCTCGCGCAGCTCCTACAGGGGGGCGGCCGTAGCCTCGTTTGCGACGGTAGGAGCTGCGCAAGCTGCAACCGCGGGGCAGCCGGTCGCGCCGAAACCGTGCCGAAACCGCCTCATCTCAACCCTGCCAGCGACAGCAACCGCGCTTTCACGCGACGGCCATCCCAATCCGTTATGCTGCGCCGCAGCAAATCGTTGGCGCCGGTTGCGTTTACCCTCTCCCGCCAGCCCTGCCCGCCACTGAGAGTCCGACCCGAATGCTGCTCTATCAGATGCACGAACTCGGCCGCGCCTGGATGGCCCCGATGACCTACTGGGCCGATGCCGGCTCCAAGATGTTCGCCGCGCCCGGCAGTTGGCTGTCCACCCTGCCCGGCGCTTCGCGCGTGGCGGCCGGGTGCGAACTGCTCTACCGCATCGGCAAGGATTACGAGAAGCCCGAGTTCGGCATCCACTCGATCCAGATCGACGGCGACACCTATCCGGTGATCGAGCGCGAGATGGCGCGCAAGCCGTTCTGCCGGCTGCTGCGCTTCAAGCGCTACGCCGACGACGCCGGCAACATCGCCGAGCTCAAGGACGATCCGCCGGTGCTGGTGGTCGCGCCGCTGTCGGGCCACCACGCCACCTTGCTGCGCGACACCGTGCGTACCCTGCTGCGCGACCACAAGGTCTACATCACCGACTGGATCGACGCGCGCATGGTCCCGACCGAGGACGGCGCCTTCACCCTCGACGACTACGTCGGCTACATCCAGGACTTCATCCGCCAGATCGGCGCCGACACCCTGCACGTGATCAGCGTCTGCCAGCCGACCGTGCCGGTGCTGGCGGCGGTGTCGCTGATGGCCGCGCGCGGCGAGCCGACCCCGCGTTCGCTGGTGATGATGGGCGGCCCGATCGACACCCGCGAAAGCCCGACCAAGGTCAACGACCTGGCCGAGCACAAGCCGCTGTGGTGGTTCGAGAGCAACCTGATCCACCACGTCCCGGCCAACTTCCCCGGCCGCGGCCGCCGCGTGTACCCGGGCTTCCTGCAGCACAGCGGTTTCGTGGCGATGAACCCGGAGCGGCATTTCCAGTCGCATTGGGATTTCTACCAGGACCTGCTCAAGGGCGACCTGGAAGACGCCGAATCGCACCGCCGCTTCTACGACGAATACAACGCCGTGCTCGACATGCCGGCCGAGTATTACCTGGACACCATCGAAGTCGTGTTCCAGCAGCACCTGCTGCCGCGCGGCCTGTGGGACGTGGCCGGCGAGCGGGTCGACCCCGGCGCGATCAAGAACACCGCGCTGCTGACCATCGAAGGCGAGCTCGACGACATCTCCGGACAGGGCCAGACCCGCGCCGCGCACACCCTGTGCACCGGCGTGGCCGAATCCCAGCGCCAGCACATCACCGTCGACGGCGCCGGCCACTACGGCATCTTCAGCGGCCGCCGCTGGCGCGAGCAGGTGTATCCGCAGGTGCGCGAGTTCATCGCCCGCTACGCGGCGTAAGCCGAACGCGAACGCAACGAAAAAGCCCGGCTGCGCGCCGGGCTTTTTCGTTGCGGCTTCCAGTTCCGCGAACTCGCACCCACTGCCTGCAGGAGCGGCGCGAGCCGCGACCGCGATACCTCGCTTGCGTCGCAGGTGCGGTATCGCGCCCGCGGCTCGCGCCGCTCCTACAGGCAGGCGATCGCTACGTCGCGATCAGCCCCAGCGCACCAGCAGCGCCTTGGCCAACTGCGCGTGCAGGTAGCCGATGCCGCGCGCCAGGTGCATGGTCGCGAACAGCAACACGATCCCGGTCAGCAGGCACAGCGGCCACAGCATCGCCTCGGGCACCGCGCCCCACGGGCCGGCGTTGGTGCAGGCGTAGTCCAGGCAGATGTTGCCGTGGAACAGGCCCGTCCACTGCGCGATCGGGGCGAAGATCAGCGACAGCGACAAGGCCAGCGCGGTCACCGCGACGCTGAAATAGGCGGTGCCCAGCGGCATCATCAGCAGCAGGTACAGCAGCGTGCCCCAGGTGCGCGGATCGGTGAACATCTCCTTGATCCGCTCCAGCCACGGCCGCTCGCGGTCGCTGTACAGCGGCCGCCGCGGCATGCGCTCGCCGAGCATGGTCTCCACCAGCCGGCCCTCGACCAGCGCCAGCACCCGCACCGAGCCCAGGAACAGGATCAGCAGCGGCACGCCGATGATCAGGATCAGCAGGCCGGCCGAGAGCGAGGCGCCGGTGACGACCCAGGTGAAGTAGAACGTGCCGGTGGCCAGCGACAGCAGCATGTAGAACAGCGCGCCGTAGGTGCGCGGTTCCAGCGCCACGCCGAAGAAGCGGCCGAACCAGGAACGGCGCGGCGCCGGCTTCGGCGGGCGCAGCGCGGTCTGCACTTTGACTTCGGTGTCGCGGTAGATCTCCGCGACTTCGTCCGGTGCGCCGTAACTGCCGGCGACGCTGGCGATCACCTCGGCCTCGCTGCGGCCCGGGTTCTCGGCCATTTCCGCGCGCAGGTACTCCTCGGCGTCGTAGAGCGCGTCCTGGATCAGCGCCGGGTCGGCGCCGCGCAGGGCGGCGCGCAGGCGTTGCAGGTAGTCGGGGATCGAGCGCGGCAGGCCGGCGGCGGCGCTGGCGGCCGCGGCCGGGTCGGAAGGTTGCGCGCCGGCCGGCGCGGAGTCGGCTTCGGGCGGGTAATGGGCGGTGCCGGCTATGGCGGTCATGGTTCGAGCCCCTGCAGGACGGAATCGACGGAATCGCGGGTCGCGCGCCAGGCCTGCGTCCATTCGCGCAGAACCTCCCGGCCGCTGTCGGTGATGCGGTAGTAGCGCCGCGGCGGCCCGGTCACCGACGGCTCGACGTGGCTGTCGAGCAGGCCGGCCGCACCGAGGTTGCGCAGCACCGGGTACAGCGCGCTCTGCTTGCCGCTGAGCACGCCCTCGCCTTCGCGCTCCAGGCGCTTGGCGATCTGGTAGCCGTACATCGGCTCGCGCGCCGCGCCCAGCACCGCCAGCAGCGCCAGCGACACCGTGCCGGTGCTGAGCTCCTTCTGGAACTTGCGCAAATGGCTGTCGAGATCGGTCACGGGCGGGGCCCCTGGGCTAGTCTGGTGTCCAGGCTATTACGAAGTTCGCTATAGCGAATGTGCCGGTAGTCATCGGCCGCTCCGGCACGGGGGAAGGCCGCGCCGCCGCCCTCCCCGGCCGGCCCGCCCCCGGCTACGCTTCGCCGACCGCCCAACCGACCGCCGGAGCCGCCATGCAATTGCCCCGCCCCGATCCCGCCCAGCTCGCGCGCCTGCACCGCCTCGCCGGCGACTGGGCCGGGGCCGAGCTGGCGCAGCCCTCGCCCTGGGGCACCGGCGGCCCGGCCCACGGGCGCAGCCGCTTCCGGGTCGGGCTGGACGGCATCGCCCTGCTGCAGGACTACGAGCAGGACAAGGACGGCCAGGTGGTGTTCCGCGGCCACGGCGTGTTCCTGGTCGAGCCCGACAGCGGCGACGTGCTGTGGTGGTGGTTCGACTCGCTGGGCTTCCCGCCCGAGCCCGCGCGCGGACGCTGGGACGGCGAGGTCCTGCGTTTCGAAAAGCGCACGCCGCGCGGCGAGGCGCGCTATCGCTACGAACTGGACGGCGACAACTACCGCTTCGTGATCGAGAATCGGTTTCCCGGACAGGACGACTTCGCCGAATTCATCCGCGGCGACTACGCGCGCCAGGCCTGAGCCACGCCCTTACACACACGGACACGACCACGCCCATGACTTTCATTCCGCGCACCGCCCTGCTCGCCGCATCGCTGCTCGCCGCCGCCGCGGCGTCGGCCGCGACCCCGCCCAAGGGCCGCACCCTGCAGCAGATCCTCGACGCCAGCCAGCCCTCCGACTGGCGCGCGCTCGACCCGCGCAACACGATCTACCTGGAACTCGAACGCGGCCGCGCGGTGATCGAGTTGGCGCCGCAGTTCGCGCCCGAGCACGTCGCCAACATCCGCGCGCTGGCCCACAACGGCTATTGGAACGGGCTGAGCGTCAACCGCTCGCAAGACAACTACGTGGTCCAGTGGGGCGATCCGCAAGAAGACGCGGCCAAGCGCAAGCCGCTCGGCCCCGGCGCCAAGGACAAGCTGCCGGCCGAGTTCGCGCGCAAGAGCGCCGGGCTGAAGATGACCGTGCTGCCCGACAACGACGGCTGGGCGAAACAGGCCGGTTTCGTCGACGGCTTCCCGGCCGCGCGCGATTCCGCCACCGGTTCGAGCTGGCTGGCGCACTGCTACGGCACCGTCGGCGCCGGCCGCGACATGGCCGCCGATTCCAGCAACGGCAGCGAGCTGTACGTGGTGATCGGCCAGTCGCCGCGTCATCTCGACCGCAACATCACCACCGTCGGCCGGGTCGTGCAGGGCATGGAGCTGCTGTCGGTACTGCCGCGCGGCACCGGCGCGCTGGGCTTCTACGAGAAACCCGCCGAGCGCGCGCCGATCGTCTCGATCGCGCTCGCCGCCGACGTGCCCGAGGCGCAGCGCGCCAGGCTCGAAGTGCTGCGCACCGATACGCCGCTGTTCGCCGAGCTGGTCGAATCGCGGCGCAACCGCCGCGACGACTGGTACCTGCAGCCGGCCGGGCACATCAACATCTGCAACATGCCGCTGCCGGTACGCGAACAGAAGGGCTGAGCGCATGGTGGGAGGGTCTTGCCGGCCAAGGCTTTCGCTTTTGTGGCAAGGCCCTTAAGACCAAGGCTTTCGCTTTTGCGGGAAAGCCCCTCAGAGCGAAGCTTTCGCTGTTGTGGGAGGGCCTTCAGGCCCGATGCTTTTGTTTCAGATCGTCGCGATCGGAGCGGAAAGCCTCGGGCCTGAAGGCCCTCCCACACAAGCACAGGCGTCGGGCCGCAAGGCTCTTGCACAGAAGCACGCGCATCCCAGGCCCGAAGGCCCGCCCACCGCCGCCGGCTACTTGCCTACGCGCCCCAGCACCTGATGCTGGAACAGGCACATGCGCACCACGTCGTGGTAGCGCCCGTCGCTGAAGAACTCGTCGACCAGCAGGCCTTCGCGCTGGAACCCGGCGTCCTCGTAGATGCGGATCGCGCGGGTGTTGTCCACGTCGACCAGCAGGTACAGCTTGTACAGGTTCAACACCCGGAACGCGTAGTTGATCGCCAGCCGCGTCGCCAGCCGCGCATGGCCGCGGCGCTGGTGCTCGGGCGAGATCATGATGAGGAACTCGGCGCGGCGATGCAGGTGGTCGATCTCCACCAGCTCGACCAGCCCGATCCGCTCCGTCGCGCTGTCCTGGATGATGAAGCGGCGCTCGGACTGGTCGTGGATGTGCTTGCGGTAGAGCTCTTCGAGTTCGACGAAGGACTCGTACGGCTCCTCGAACCAATAGCCCATCACGCTGCGGTTGTTGTTGAGCACGTGGATGAAGTGCAGGTCGCCGCGTTCGAGCGGGCGCAGGGCGAGGCCGCCGGGGGCGGTCGCGGTGCCGGTGGCGGAGGCGTCGTCGATCGGCATGCTGGTCATGCCCGCTACCCTACTCCGTCCCGATGCAGCCGGTGTGACTTCGCGTGCGGCTTCGCGCGACGCGCCGTGACGCGGCGCGACGCGCTGCGCGAGGCCGGGCAACGGCCGCCGGGCACGCCGCCATCGCGCTGCATTCACGCGGATTTAGCCGCCCGCTGCCTAGCCTCCAGACATCCCCGCGACCCAGGTGTCCGCCATGCCTCTGCTTCGATTGCGTATCACCGGCAACGACGACGACGCGCGCGCGATCGGCAACCTGCTCGGCAGCCTCGACGGCATCGAGCACGTCGAGGAAGTCGCCGACTTGATGCCGCACATGGACGATGCCGATTCCAGTTCCGCCGGCCTGCCCGACGACACCGGCCCCGGCGTGCACGAGTTGGAGATCGACGCGCCCAACGCCTCCACCGCGAACAAGGTGCGCGAGGCGGTGGAAGCGCTGGCCTTCGACCTGGACGTGCTGGTCGAGTTCGAGACCGACGAAGAACGCTGAGCGCGCGCCGCGGCCGGACGCACCCGGCGCCCGGCCCGCGCGCGGCCGCGCTCAGCCGCCGGCCGCCTTGCGCCGCGCCCGCCGCGCGCGCAGGAACTTCAGCAGCAGCCACACGAACGCGCCGCCGACGATGCCCAGCGGCAGCAGCACCGCCAGCGCGCGGATCAGGAACGCGATCACCGCCGCGACGATGCCGCCGAAGTCGCGCACCGCCTCGCCGATCTCGCTGCTGCTCTCCTGGCCCAGGGTGGTGCCGAACTCGAAGTTGATCAGCTGGGTCGAGATCCGCCGCTGTTGCTGCGCGGCTTCCTGCTCGGCCGCCTGCAACTGCGATTCGATCTCGGCGATGCGCTCGGACAGGGTCAGCACATCGGCCATCTTCAGGTCGCGCCGCTCCTGGAATTCGAGCAGGCGCGCGTGCTCGCGGCGCAGACGGTCGCGGCGCATCGCGTTGTCGCGCACGGCCACCGCCAGGTCTTCGGCCTGGATGCCGCGCTCGGCGATCTGCTCGCCCTGCCCGGCCAGCGCGATCAGCGGCTCCACGGCCTGCGGCACCAACCGCACCTGCAACCGGGCCGAGGGCGAATCGCCGCCGCTCTGATCCATGCCCAGCACCGCGCACGGGCCGAACTTGCCGCCGGTGCAGGCGTCCTGCACCGCCTTGGCGCGGGCGGCGATCTTGTCGCCGGGCAGGCGCACGCGCACGCGGTGCTCGTAGGCCAGCATCACGCCCAGGTCGGCCTTGGCCTGCTCGCCCGCATCGGCGCTGCGCGGCGCCGATCCGCCGGCCGGCGCCTCGCTGGCCGCCGCGGACTCGTTCGCGGCGCCGGTGGCGGGGCCGTGTTGCGCGCAGCCCAGCGCCGCGGCGGCCAGCGTCGCCAGCAGCAGCCAGCGCATCGTCGCGGCGCGTTGGGGCGAGGCGGGCTTGTTGGTGTGCTCCATGTTCGATCTCCGTTGCCGTCTTGGCTGGCGGCACTATGCCATCGCGACGCGGTCGGACGCATCCGCCGGTCGTCGTGCCGGCAACGCGGCGCGCGCGTCCGCCATGCGGCGGCAACGCCGCGCCGCAGCCCGACGCGCGCGACCGCGGCGCACCAAGAAAAACGGGCGGGAGCCGCAGCCCCCGCCCGTGCGTCCATCGCCGCCGCGGCGCGGCTCAGAACGTGTACTTCACCCCGACGGTGACGAAGCGGCCGAGCGCGTCGTACTGGGTGATGTCGTAGGGCAGCGCGCCGCCGGCGGGATCGAACGGCGGCGCCTTGTCGCCGAGGTTCTGCACCGAGGCGTACAGCGTGGTGTCGCGCAGGCCCTCGTAACCGACGTACAGATCGAACTGGTGGTAATCCTCGACCTTGCCGCGCAGGCCCGGATTGCTGCGCGCATCGACCACCTTCTGGCCGTAGCCGCCGATGTAGCGCCACGACAGCTGCGTCTTCCAGTCGCCGCGGTTCCAGGCCAGCGAGGTGATGCCGCGCCACTTCGGCAGCGCGCCGAACAGGTTGTTGCCGGCGCCGTCGCGCTTGGCCTGCCCGGCCACCAGCGGCTGCTCGAAGCTCAACAAGCGGGTCCAGGTGCCGTCCAGGGTCCAGGTGTCGTCGCCGGCATGCCAAACCTTGCGCCCTTCCACGTCGAAACCGGTCGTCGTCAAGGTGCCCTGGTTGGCGTAGCGGTTCTCGACCAGTTGCAGGCGGCCCTGCGCGTCGCGGGTGATCCGGCCCGGATTGGCGGCCGGGTTGGAGACCACGAACTGCACGTTGTCCGGCGCGATCAGGTCGTCCTGGCGGATGCGGTACAGGTCGACGCCCAGGCTGGTGTCGGCGTCCGGCGCCCACAGCAGGCCGAGGTTGACGTTGCTGGAACGCTCGGCCTTCAGGTCCGGATTGCCGGCGCGCAGCACGGTCACGCCGCGCGAGGCGCCCGGCTGCACCGGGTCGAACGGATCGATCACCGAGCCGTAGCTGATCGTGGTGCTCTGCGCGATCTCCGGCAGCGACGGCGCGCGGAAGCCGCGCGAGGCGTTGAAGCGCAGCAGGAAATCGTCGTTGAGCTGCCAGCGCACGCCCAATTTCGGCGAGAACGCGCTGCCGAAATCGCTGTAATGGTCGCCGCGGCCGGCCAACTGTACTTCCACCGCGTCCCATGGCTTGAGGCTGAGCTCGAAGAACGCGGCGGCGACGCGGCGGTCGCCGTCGATCAGGTTGATCGCCGGGCGCAGTTCGGTGCCCGACAGCACCTGCGGGCTGGTGCGCGCGTCCTGGGCCTCGTCGCGGAACTCCACGCCCGCGGCCACGCCGACGTCGCCGGCGCGCCACTGGAACGGAAAGCCGGAGATCTTGCCGCTGAGCGTGCTCAGGCGGTACGTGCCCGGCCGGCGCGTGGACAGGCGCAGCGCGTCGAGCGCGCCGGGCGTGCGCGAGGGGTTCACGAAGTCGTAGCTGCCGTCGGCCAGCACCTGCTCGAACGCGTAGCGGTCGAGGAAGTTGCGCACGTACTCGCGCTGGCGGCTTTCCGAGTGGCTGGCGGCGACTTCCCAGTCCCACACCTGGCCCTGCCCGCGCAGGCCGAACAAGGTGCGGTAGAACTGCGACTTGTTGATCTTGTAGCGCGCGCCCAGGTCGAGGAAGGAATACTCGAACGGGGTCGGCACCGCGTTGGGATTGTTCGGATGGCCGACCGGCAGCACCGCCGGGATGTCGACCAGGCGGCCGGTGCCGCGGTCGTAGGCGCGCAGGCCGGCGCCGACCGTCATCGGCGCGCTGAAGTAGGCGCCGTTGTGGCTGGTGCTGTAGAGGATCTCGCCGAAGCCCTGCAGCGTGTCGCTGAAGCGCACGTCGCCGGCGACCAGCGCCTGGTAGCGCTCCACGTCCGGGATCAGGGTGCGGAACGGCTGGGTGTTGAACGCGCAGGCGTTGCCCGGCAGCGGGCTGCCGAAGTCGCTGTAGGGACGCGACTGCGTGCCCGGCTGGCAGGCGAAGGCGACCGGCGCGCGCGGGTTGCCCAGGTACGCGCCGCCCTGGGTGGACCAACCGGCCAGGCGGCCGCCGGGCTGGTCGCGGTAATCGCCGTCGCGGGTCAGGTCGCGCTCGTCGGCGTTGAGCTGGCCGCGCTGGAACACGTCCAGGCTGAAACGCAGGCTGTAGCCGTCCTTGGCCGGGTCGCCGCGGCCGGCGCGCAAGCCGAGGCTGCGCTGGTCGATGCCGCCCTCGGTGGCCGCACCAAACGACGCGTCGAGTTCCACGCCCTCGATCTTCCTGCGCAGGATCAGGTTGACCACGCCGGCGATCGCATCGGAGCCGTACAGCGCCGAGGCGCCGTCCTTGAGGATCTCCACGCGCTCGATCGCGCCCAGCGGCAGCGCGTTGAGGTCGACGAAATTGTCCTGGGTGCCCTGGGCGAAACCGTAGGACGCCACGCGGTAGCCGTTGACCAGCACCAGGGTGTTCTTCTGGCTCAGCCCGCGCAGCGAGACGCCGGCCGAACCGTTGGCGAAGCTGCCGGTGTACTGCTCGTTGAAGCTGTTGCCGCTGTTGACGGTGAGGCTGCGCAGCAGGTCCGACACGGTGACCTTGCCGCTCTTCTCGATCTGCGCGCGATCGAGCACCAGCACCGGGTTGACCCCGGCTTCGTCGCTGCGCTTGAGGTTGCTGCCGGTGACCTGCACCGCATCGAGGGTGACGCCGGGGCCGGCCGCGGCGTCGGCCGGGTCGGCGGCCTGCGCCAACGGCGCGGCCAACGCCAGGGCCAGCGCCAGCGGCAGGCGTCGGTAACGCGCCTGGGGATTGCGGAGGTACGGGAAGGACATGGGGGTTTCCTGCAAGACGTGGGAGAGGGAGGCGAAACGAAGGCGAAAACGCGAAGAAAAATCCGGCCCGCGACGGCGCGCGGCCGCCGGCGCTGCGTTTGGCGCAGCGCGGTCGTTGGGAGGGGAGAGAGACGAATGCGGCGCAAGCCGCAGGTCGCCCGCCGCGCGGGTCGGTAAAAAGAGTCGGCAGGCTCGGCCGGCGGTCGCTCGTCTAGAGCGTCGGCGTCGCCCGCCCGCTACAGGCCGCGCGCATTCGTGCGGGCGGTGCGCGGAAGCGGCGATGGCGTGCGGGCGTGCGGGAATGCATGAGCGGCAACCTGGACGATCTGCGGAGCGAACGGAACGAAGGAGCGGCGTGCGCGGGGCGCGGCGGTCTCAGCGCCGACACATCGCCATGCGACACCCGCCGCGAACGCGGCAGCTGGCGGATGGCAGGAAGGTCGGGCGGTATGCGTTCACGGCGGCGGAGTCGGTTGCGGAGGAAGGTCGCGGCCGGGGCCGGCGACGGGGCTTATGTTGCATCGCGATAAAGCGATGTCAATCGAAGCGGCGGCGGGAATTGGCGAAAAAATCGCCAGCGCCGCGGCCGCGCACAGACAGCGCCGGCCGCCCTGTTCAGCCGCGAAGCCCGCCGCGCAAGGCGATCGCGGCCGCAGCGCCGGCCGGCACCGCATCCAGCGCGCACCGAGCGCGCATGAAGGCATTACCGATGGTTATGAAACCCACCCCCGCGACGCCCCCGAAATCAGACCCCCGGCACGACAAATGCGCAAAACCCCACCCTGGCCTCCTGTAGGAGCGGCGCAAGCCGCGACCGCGCCAACCCAAAGCCCGCGCCCCCCGCAAAACCGACAATCGCCCCACCCGAACGCCCCCGCGCTCAGACAACGCCCCGGGAGCGCTCACACGCGCAACCCCACGCCCGCCTCCGCCCCCGCCCCCACCCGGCGCCGGCGCATCGTCGCCGCAACCGCGGCCCGCACCGCCCCGGCACCGCCCAGGCGGCTTTGCCCGGCCTGCCGGTTGCCTTGACCGCGAAAACGCCGTCCCGGCAAACCCACCCCGGCGCGCCCGCGCCAGCGCGAACGCCGCCGCGATCGGCCGCCGCGACGCCGCCGGTCCGCCCCGACCAATGACCCATGCAGCCGGTCACGGCCATGCCCTATCCTGCGCGCCAACCGGCCCCGCGCCGTCCTACTGCCCCGAGATGCCCATGCGTCCGCTGCGCCCTTCGCCGCTCGTCCTCGCCCTCTCCGCCGCCCTGCTCGCCCTGGCCATGACCGCCTGCAAGCCGCACGACACCGCCGCCCCGGCCGCGCCGGCCGCCGCCGCGCCCGCGGCCGCGTCAGCCGCCGACCCGGCCGTGGACGCCGCCTTCGCCGCGCTGTCCAAGCGCTGGCTCGACGGCTTCCTGAAGCTCAACCCGGTCGGCGCGACCCAGATCGGCGACCACCGCTTCGATGGCGAGATCGACGACCTCAGCGCCGCCGGCCGCCAGGCCCAGCTCGACTTCAACCAGAAGCTGCTCGGCGAACTCGACGCCATCGACGCGGCCAAGCTCTCGCGCGAGAACCAGGTCGACGCGCTGATCCTGCGCAACCGCCTGCAGGCCGACGTGTGGAACCTGCAGACCCTGCAGAGCTGGGCCTGGGACCCGCAGGTCTACAGCGGCCTGGCCGGCGATGCGATCTACAACCTGATGGCGCGCGATTTCGCGCCGATGCCGCAACGGCTGGTCTCGGCGACCGCGCGCATGGAGAAGATCCCGCAGGTGTTCGCCCAGGCCCGCGCCAACCTGGACCCGGCGCGGGTGCCGAAGATCCACGCCGAGACCGTGGCCAAGCAGAACGCCGGCGTGCTGAGCCTGATCGACACCTTCATCGCGCCCAACGCCGGCCAGCTCAGCGGCGAGCAGCGCAAGCGCCTGGACGCCGCCGTCGCCGGCCTGCGCAAGGCCGTGGCCGAGCAGCAGGCCTGGCTGGACAAGACCCTGGTGCCCAACGCCCGCGGCAACTTCCGCATCGGCCAGACCCTGTACGACGAGAAGCTCAAGTTCTCGCTGAACTCCTCGCTGTCGCGCGCGCAGATCATGCAGCGCGCGCAGGCCGAGCTGGCGCGCGTGCGCGGCGAGATGTACGCCATCGCGGTCAAGCAGCTCAAGGACAAGCCCGGCGCGCCGGCGCTGCCGGACAAGCCCACGCCCGAGCAGCAGCAGGCGGCGATCGAGGCGGCGCTGGAGCTGGCCTACGCCGACAAGGCGCCGCGCGACAAGGTCGTCGACTTCGCCAAGCAGACCCTCGCCCAGGCCACCGAATTCACCCGCGCCAAGAACCTGGTGACCGTGCCCGACGCGCCGGTCAAGGTGATCTTGATGCCGGAATTCCAGCGCGGCGTGGCGCTGGCCTACTGCGACTCGCCCGGCCCGCTCGACAAGGGCCTGGACACCTACTACGCGATCTCGCCGATCCCGGGCGACTGGAACGACCAGCAGGTGGACTCGTTCCTGCGCGAGTACAACACCCGCATGATCCACCTGCTGTCGATCCACGAAGCCATGCCCGGCCATTACCTGGAAGGCGCGCACTCGGCCAAGGCGCCCTCGACCCTGCGCGCGGTGCTGCGCTCGGGCGTGTTCGCCGAAGGCTGGGCGGTGGACACCGAAGACCTGATGGCCGACTCGGGCTATCTCGACAACGACCCGCTGTTCCGCCTGGTCCAGCTCAAGTTCTACCTGCGCAGCATCGGCAACGCGATCCTCGACCAGGGCGTGCAGGTCGAGGACTGGAGCCGCGAGCAGGCGATGGACTTCATGGTCAAGCAGACCTTCCAGCAGGAGCGCGAAGCCGCCGGCAAGTGGGTGCGCGCGCAGCTGACCTCGGCGCAGCTGCCGACCTACTTCGTCGGCGCGCAAGAGCATTTCGACATGCGCCGCGCGGTCGAGGAAAAGCTCGGCCCGAAGTTCGAGATCAAGGCCTACCACGACCAGGTGCTGTCTTACGGCGCGCCGCCGGTGCGGTTCGTGCGCGAGCTGATGCTGGACGAACCGATCCGCTGAGGCGGCGGCGCGGGTCGGACGCACGCACAAGGCGCGGGGTTTCCCGCGCCTTGTGCGTTTCGGGCCGTGGTTGCGGTCGATGCGACGACAGCGACGGTTGGGTTCGCGGATGTTGCGTTGTCGCGGTCGCGACTTGCGTCGCTCCTACAGGGGGTTCGGGCGGGAACGAAAGCCCTGTAGGAGCGACGCAAGTCGCGACCACGCAAAAAAAGCTTCCGCGAACCCCGTGAGCCTCCATCGATCCGGACTCAGGCATCCGCAGGAACCACCGGCGCCGCAGCGTCGATATGCGCTCACGCAAACACCTGCCGCGCCGAAGCGAAGGCGTCGGGCAGGGTCTGCACTTCGCCGCAGCGCCCGGCGTCGTAGCCGGGCAGCTTGCCCAGCTCGGCGCGAAAACGCTCGCTGCGCAGGATCGCCAGCACCTCGGCCAGCGCCGGCGATTCCAGCGTGCTGGCGCGGGCCAGAAAGAAGTAGTGCTCGCTCGCCACCGGCACGAATTCCAGGCCGTAGCGCCGCGCCGGGGTCTCCAGGCCGAAGCCGGCGTCGGCCATGCCGCTGGCGACGTAGGCCGCGACCGCGGCGTGGGTCAGTTCGTCGATGCCGCAGCCGCGCACCTCGCGGATCGACAGGCCCTGCCGCGCCAGCATCCGTTCCAGCAGCAGGCGCGCGCCGGAGCCGGGCTGGCGGTGGATGAAGCGCACGTCGCTGCGCAGCAGGTCGGCCAGCGCGCCGATGCGCTTGGGGTTGCCCGGCGCCAGGATCAGGCCGATGCGGCGCGTGGCCAGGTGCAGCACGCGGTCGCCGTGCGGGTCGATGCGCTCGGCGTAGTGGGCGAGGATGTCGCGCTCGAATTCGCCGATCGGCAGGTGCACGCCGGCCAGGTCGCAGGCGCCGGCGCGCAGCGCGTCCAGCGCTTCGCCGGGGCTGCGGTACTTCAGGTCGACCGCGGCGTCGGCCTCGTCGAGAAAGCGGCGCAGCGTCTCCACCGCGAAGCCGTGCGCGGCGTGCACGCGCGGCGGCGCGGCCTGCGCGCTGAGCGCGCGGCCGAGTTCGACTTCCACCTCCGAGGCCAGGCTGTCCAGGGTCGGCGCCAGCCGCGCGGCGATGCGCTGCTCGGCCCACACCAGCCGTTCGCCGAGCGCGGTCAGGCGCGCGCCGCGGCCGCGCGCCATGCGCAGCAGCGGCGCGCCGAACAGCGCCTGCGACTGCTGCAACAGGCCCCAGGCGTAGCGATACGACAGGCCGGCGCGGCGACAGGCCGCGGCCAGCGAGCCGGTTTCGTGCACGCCCTGCAGCAGCTCGATCAGCTTGGCCGGCAGCGGCTGCCCGTCGGCGGCGTGCAGCGTCCATCGGGGTTGGATCTGGACCTTGAACATGAGCGGCCTCGCACAGCTTCGATGCTGGGGCGCACGCCCGTTCCATTCAGGCGCGACCCGGGCGACATCAATCGGCTTTTTACAGCCGATTATTAGACTACTCAGCGATATACGGCCATGTCCGGGCTGGGTTAGCCTGCGTCCGCGTCCTGGGCCTTACCCCCACTTTATGCCCTGGACAGCCTATTTGCAGTGGCCATCCCAGAGGGGTCCGCATGTCCAGCCAAAGCGCGGCGATCGCCGCATCGCAACCGGCCAGGGAAGGCTTGCTGTCCAAAGAACGCATCGTCGCCCGACCCGGATTCAACCGCTGGCTGGTCCCGCCGGCGGCGCTGGCGATCCACCTGTGCATCGGCATGGCCTACGGCTTCAGCGTGTTCTGGCTGCCGCTGTCGAAAGCCGTCGGCATCGAACAACCGCTGGACTGCCCGGCCGACATGGGCTTCTTCGCGCGCATGGTCGCCACCGGCTGCGACTGGAAAGTCAGCGCACTGGGCTGGATGTACACCCTGTTCTTCGTCCTGCTGGGCTGCTCGGCGGCGCTGTGGGGCGGCTGGCTGGAGCGCGCCGGGCCGCGCAAAGCCGGCGTGGTCTCGGCGCTGTGCTGGTGCGGCGGGCTGGTGATCTCGGCCGTCGGCATCAAGACCCACCAGATCTGGCTGCTGTGGCTGGGCTCGGGCGTGATCGGCGGCATCGGCCTGGGCCTGGGCTACATCTCGCCGGTGTCGACGTTGATCAAATGGTTCCCCGACCGCCGCGGCATGGCCACCGGCATGGCGATCATGGGCTTCGGCGGCGGCGCGATGATCGGCAGCCCGCTCGCCGACGCGCTGATGAAGCACTTCGCCAGCGCCGATTCGGTCGGCGTGTTCGAGACCTTCCTGGTCATGGCCGCGGGCTATTTCGTGTTCATGATGGCCGGCGCGTTCGGCTACCGGGTGCCGCCCAGCGGCTGGCAGCCGGCCGGCTGGACGCCGCCGCCGGCCAAGGACAACGCGATGATCACCCGCCAGCACGTGCACGCCGGCAAGGTCTGGGGCATTCCCCAGTTCTGGCTGCTGTGGGGCGTGCTGTGCCTCAACGTCTCCGCCGGCATCGGCGTGATCGGCATGGCCTCGCCGATGCTGCAGGAAGTGTTCGGCGGCAAGCTGATCGGCGTGGACGGCGGGATCAAGTCGCTCGGCGAGGACCAGCTCAAGGCGATCGCGGCGATCGCCGCCGGTTTCACCGGCCTGCTGAGCCTGTTCAACATCGGCGGGCGGTTCTTCTGGGCCTCGGCCTCGGACTACCTCGGCCGCAAGCTGACCTACGTGGTGTTCTTCGTGCTCGGCTTCGTGCTGTACGCATCGGCGCCGTCGGCCGGCAGCGCCGGCAGCATCGCCGCGTTCGTGGCGATCTGCTGCGTGATCGTGTCGATGTACGGCGGCGGCTTCGCCACCGTGCCGGCCTACCTGGCCGACCTGTTCGGCACCCAGATGGTCGGCGCCATCCACGGCCGCCTGCTGACCGCCTGGGCCACCGCCGGCATCCTCGGGCCGGTGGTGGTGAACTACATGCGCGACTACCAGCTCGGCCTGGGCCTGCCGCCTTCGCAGGTGTACAACACCACGATGTATATCCTGGCGGCGATGCTGGTGCTGGGGCTGCTGTGCAACCTGGCGGTGCGCCCGATCGCGCAGAAGCACTTCATGACGCCGGAGGAACTGGCGCGCGAAAAGGCCCTCGCCCACGAGAAGACCGGCCGCAACGGCGAGGCCGCCTACAGCGCCGAGCAGATGGCGCTGATCGGCCGCGGCGGCAACCCGGCGCTGGTGCTGGCGGCCTGGGCCGCGGTCGGCGTCCCGCTGGCCTGGGGCATGTGGGTGACCTTGCAAAAAGCGTTCGTGCTGTTCCACTGACGGGCCGAACCAGTGAGCGATCGATGAGCGCGAAACCGTCGTTGCCCGACCTCCCCGCCGCGCCCGGCGACGGCGCGGTGCGCCGGCGCGTGCGCCGCCTGCGCGACGGCGAGCTGCGCGAGGGCATGGACGCGGTCGCCGCCGAAGTGCCCGTGGCGCTGGCCTACAACGGCGAGCCGTTCGCGGTGATGATGGCCACGCCGCAGGACATCGCCGACTTCGCCCTGGGGTTCTCGCTCAGCGAAGGCATCGTCGCCGCGCCCGGCGAACTCGCCATCGAGGACATCGCGACCTCGCTGGAAGGCATCAGCGTGAGCCTGCGGGTGCCGCCCGCGCGCGCCGCCGCGCTGCAGTCGCGCCGGCGCAACCTGCAGGGCCGCAGCGGCTGCGGCGTGTGCGGCACCGAAAGCATCGAAGCGGTGCTGCGGCCGCCGCCGCGGGTCGGCGACGGCGAACGCATCGCCGCCGCCGCGCTGCAGCGCGCGCTGCAGCAACTGCGCCGCAGCCAGCCGCTCAACGCGCTGACCGGCGCCACCCACGCCGCCGGCTGGGCCGACCCCGACGGCGCCTTGCGCCTGGTGCGCGAAGACGTCGGCCGCCACAACGCGCTGGACAAGCTGATCGGCGCGATGGCCGCCGCCGGCCTGGACCCGCAACGCGGCGTGTGCGTGGTCACCAGCCGCGCCAGCTACGAGATGGCGATGAAGGCCGCGCAGGCCGGCATCGCCGCGCTCGCCGCGATCTCGGCGCCGACCGCGCTGGCGATCGCCCTGGCCGACAGCGCCGGCCTGACCCTGATCGGCTTCGCCCGCGACGACGGCCACGCCGTCTACACCCACCCGCAGCGGTTGCTGGAGGACGGCGACGACGCCGTCGCCGCGCCGCGCGCCACGGACCTTTCCCGATGAGCGAGAAGAACCCGATCCGCCGCTACGACGGCCCCGCCGGCGGCTGGGGCGCGCTGCGCAGCGTCGCCACCCACCTGCTGGAGCAGGACGTGCCGGTCAGCGGCGCGCGCACCCTGCTCTCGGCCAACCAGCCCGACGGCTTCGACTGCCCCGGCTGCGCCTGGCCCGACCGCGACCACACCTCGACCTTCGAGTTCTGCGAGAACGGCGCCAAGGCCGTCGCCGCCGAAGCGACCAAGCACCGCGCCACCCCGGAACTGTTCGCCGAGCACACCGTCGCCGAGCTGGCGCGCTACAGCGACTACTGGCTGGAGAACCAGGGCCGGCTGACCCACCCGATGCGCTGGGACGCGGCCAGCGACAAATACCTGCCGATCGCCTGGGACGAGGCCTTCGCCCGCATCGGCGAACACCTGCGCGCGCTGGCCTCGCCCGACGAGGCGCTGTTCTACACCTCCGGCCGCTGCAGCAACGAGGCCGCGTTCCTGTACCAGCTGTTCGTGCGCGAGTTCGGCACCAACAACTTCCCCGACTGCTCGAACATGTGCCACGAACCTTCCGGCACGGCGATGAAGGCGCAGATCGGCGTCGGCAAGGGCACGGTGCTGCTGCAAGATTTCGAAGTCGCCAAGGCGATCTTCATTTTCGGACAGAACCCCGGCACCAACCACCCGCGCATGCTCGGCGAGCTGCGCCAGGCGGCCAAGCGCGGCGCCGCCATCGTCTCGTTCAATCCGCTGCGCGAGCGCGGGCTGGAGCGCTTCGCCGACCCGCAGGACAAGCTGGAGATGCTGCACAACGGCTCCACCCGCATCTCCTCTGATTATTTCCAGCTGCGCATCGGCGGCGACCTGGCCGCGGTCAAGGGCATCATCAAGCGGGTGCTGGAACTGGACGCGCAAGCGCAGCGCGACGGCGCCGCGCGGGCGATCGACACCGCCTTCATCGCCGAGCACACGCAGGGGTTCGACGCGTTCGCCGCCGACGTCGCGGCCGAATCCTGGGACACCATCGTCGCCGAATCGGGCCTGAGCCGCGCCGAGATCGAACGCGCCGGCGACATCTACGCGCAGTCCGACAGCACGATCTGCTGCTGGGGCATGGGCATCACCCAGCACAAGCACTCGGTGGCGACGATCCACATGATCGTCAACCTGTTGCTGCTGCGCGGCAACCTCGGCCGTCCCGGCGCCGGCGCCTGCCCGGTGCGCGGCCACAGCAACGTGCAGGGCGACCGCACCATGGGCATCTACGAGAAGCCCTCGCCGGACTTCCTCGACCGCCTGCGCGACGTGTTCGGCTTCGAGCCGCCGCGCCACCACGGCCACGACACCGTCGGCGCGATCCAGGCCATGCTCGACGGGCGCTGCAAGACCTTCTTCGGCCTCGGCGGCAACTTCGCCACCGCCACGCCCGACACCGAGGCCACCCACCGCGCGCTGCGCCGTTGCGAGCTCACCGTGCACGTCGCCACCAAGCTCAACCGCAGCCACTTGGTGCACGGGCGCGACGCCTACATCCTGCCGTGCCTGGGCCGCACCGAGATCGACATCCAGGCGGCCGGGCCGCAAGGGGTGACGGTCGAGGATTCGATGAGCATGGTGCACCTGTCGGCCGGCATCAACGCGCCGGCCTCGCCGGAGCTGCTGTCGGAGCCTGCGATCGTCGCGCGCCTGGCCCACGCCACGCTCGGCGAACGCAGCCGGATCGATTGGCTCGATCTGATCGGCGACTACGACCGCATCCGCGACGCGATCGCCGCGGTGTTCGACGATTTCCACGACTTCAACGCGCGCGTGCGCGTGCCCGGCGGGTTCCACCTGCCCAACGCCGCGGCCGAACGGCGTTGGATCAACCCTGAGGGCAAGGCCCAGTTCAAGGCCCACGCGGTGCCGACCGACCTGCCCGTGCACCGCGCCCGCGCCAGCCGCGAGCAGCCGGTGTTCACCCTCGCCACCACCCGGTCGCACGACCAGTACAACACCACCATCTACGGCATGAACGACCGCTACCGCGGCGTGTTCGGCGAGCGCCGGGTGCTCTTCATCAACGTCGCAGACATCGCCGAACTGGGCATGAAGGCCGGCGACTGGGTCGACCTGGAAAGCCTGTGCGACGACGGCGTCAAACGCACCGCCCAGCGTTTCCTGCTGGTCGAGTACAACATCCCGCGCGGCTGCCTGGCCGCGTACTACCCCGAGACCAATTCGCTGGTGCCGCTGTCGAGCTTCGCCGACGAAGCGCGCACGCCGACCTCCAAGTCGATCCCGGTGGTCGTGCACGCGCACGCGCCGGCGCCCGCGAACGAACTGCGCTCGGCCAAAGACATCGGCCTTGTCCGGGTTGACTGAGCCGCTGCTGGCGCTGCTCGCCGACGCGCCGCAGGGCTTGTCGCTGCCGCGCGTGTGCAAGCGCTTGGGCGTGCGCATGAGCGTGCTGCTGCGCGAGCTGGCGTGGATCGGCGAGGACGCCATCGGCGACGCGCCCGGGCCGGGCTGGGTGCGGGTGGAGGCGCGCGGCGAGACCCAGGTGGCGGTCCTCACCGAACCGGGACGGGCGCGGTTGGCCTCGCACTCGACCTCGCCGTGAACGACACGCGCCCGCGCATCCTCATCTCATCGCAACGGGTCCGCTGAAAAAGCGAAACCCCGGCGTCGCCACCGGGGTTTCGCGAGCCTGTCGCCGGCTCGGGTCCGCTTACAGCGCCTTGGCGGCATTCACCGCCGCGTTGGCGTCGACGATGCCCGCGCCGATCGGCTTGGCGCCCGGCGAGACCGGGAACGCGCGCGCGGTGTTCTTCAACAGCGTGCGCATCTGCGCCTGGGTCAGCGGGGTCTTGGCCACCGACTGCACCAGCGCGGCGACGCCGGCGACGTGCGGGGCCGCCATCGAGGTGCCGTCGTAAGCCTTGTAGCCCTCGCCCGCGGGCGTGCGGCTGCCGGTGTTGATCGTCGAGACGATGCCGCTGCCCGGCGCGGCCACGTCGACCGATGCGCCGAAGTTGGAGAAGCCCGAACGCGCGCCTCGGCTGTCGGTCGCGCCGACCACGATCAGGTTGCCGCAGTTGGCCAGGTTGTAGCCGACCACGACGCCCTTGGCGTCCTTGGCGGTATCGACGTCGGCGTTGCTGTTGCCGGCGGCCGCGACCACGACGGTGCCGCGCGCCACCGCTCCGGCGATCGCGTCCTTGTAGGCCTGCGGACACGCCACCGGCGCCGCCGAGCCCAGGCTCAGGTTGATGACGTCCGCCACGTTGGGATTGGCCGGCACGCCCGAGACGGCGCCGCCGGAGGCCCAGGTGATCGCATCGGCGATGTCGGAGGCGAAACCGCCGCAACGGCCGAGCACGCGCACCGGCACGACCTTCGCCGACGGCGCGGTGCCCGCCACGCCCTTGCCGTTGTTGGTCGCCGCCGCCACCGTGCCGGTGACGTGGGTGCCGTGCCAGGTGGAGTTGCCGTAGATCGGGCAACCGAAATCGATGTACGCGTTGAAGTTGTCGTTCCAGTCGCCCGTGTCGGCCGGGTTGGCGTCGCGTCCGTCGCCGTCGACCGCGACCAGGTTGGCGCCGTAACGCTGCGCATCGGTCCCGGTGAGCAGGCTGATGAAATCGTAGCCGCCGACGATGTTGGCGTTGAGATCGCTGTGCGCGGTGATGCCGGTGTCGATCACCGCCACGACCGCGCCCGCGCCCTGGGTCGCATCCCAGGCCGAGGTGGCGCGAATGCCGCCCGCGCCGCTGCCGTAGCCGAACTGTTCGCCGAAGCGGGTGTCGTTGGGCGTCATCAGCGGCACCATGCGCACGTCGTTGTCCACCGACAGCACGTTCGGATCGGCGGCGAGCTTGCGCATCAGCGCCGCGGCCTCGGCGTAGTTCAGCGCGCGGCTGCTGACGACTACGTCGGCGCCGGAGGCGGTACGGCGCAGGCGGCCGAGTTCGGCCTGGCCGAGCACCGTCGCGGCCTTGTCGAGCGAGCGCGCCAGCGCGGCGGCGTCCGTGCGCGGCGCGGTGCCGGGACGGTAGGTGACGACGAAGCGGCCGAACGCGCGGCTGCCGTCGTCGAGGGAACTCAGGTTGGCCTTGCCGCCGGCGTAGGCCGGCGCGAAGGCGCAGGCGCCGAAGGCCAGGAGGGTGGCGAAGGAAAGCGCGTTGAGGCGATTGGAGCGGTTACCCATGAGCGATCGACCCTTGTGGATGACGAACCGGATGGAAGCGGGCGCCGCCGCCAGCCCCGTATCGGGAGGATCGCGATCGATCCGTCCGACCGGAGCGCTGCAGCCGCCCCCGCCATTGGCGCGGCGCCGATGCGAGCGGGGCGATCCCGGTCGCGTCTTGCGCCTGCGTCCAATCTCCAAACGCGCTCGTCGCGAGCCCTCCCCACTAGGACTCGTCCCAAATCGCCTTCACACCGCATCGTCTTCCCGAAGCCGCACCCGCGCGGTCGCGCGCGGCCTCGATTCGCTCAGAACGAACGCCCGTCGATCGCGACGATCTTCACTTCGTTCAAATCCAGGTCCTGCAAACAGCGCGCATTGATCGCCACCATCGGCGAGCCGTCGGGCATCTTGCCCTCGCTGAACGGCGCGATGCCGCACTGGGTGCAGAAGTGGTGATCGATGGCGTGCTTGTTGAAGCGGTAGGTGGCGACGTCGGCGCGGTCGGTCTTCAACTCGAACGCGTCGCTGGGCACGAACCACAGCAGGCCGCCGCGGCGGCTGCACATCGAGCAATTGCAGTCGTAGGCTTCCTTGAGCTCGCCCTGGACTTCGTAGGCGATCGCGCCGCAATGGCAACTGCCGGAATAACTGGCCATCCGATTCCCTCCCGCCGCGCCGCGGCACCGTGAAGATGCCAGGATAGTCGCCCCGCGCTATGCTCGTCGCCTGCGTTTTGTCACGTCCCCGGCGCCTTCCGCGCGCCCCGCCGCACAGGAGTTGCGATGAACGCTTTGGCCGGCAGCACCATCATCCCCTGCTTGCGCTACCGCGATGCGCATGCCGCGATCGACTGGCTGTGCCGCGCGTTCGGGTTCGAGAAGCACGCGGTCTACGCCGACGGCGAGGTGGTCCACCACGCCCAGCTGACCTACGGCCCGGGCATGATCATGCTCGGCTCGGTCGACCCGAACGACGAAAGCGAGTGGTCGCGGCGCATCGTCCAACCCGATGAGATCGGCGGGCGCGAAACTCAGGCCTGTTGCGTGCTGGTCGGCGACGCCGACGAACACGCCGCGCGCGCCCGCGCCGCCGGCGCGCAGGTCGTGGTCGAGGTCGCCGACCAGGACTACGGCGGCCGCGCCTACACCTGCCGCGACCTGGAAGGCCGGCTGTGGTGGTTCGGCACCTACAACCCCTGGAACGTATGAACAAGCGCAAAGACGAGACTCCCGCCGGCGGCGACCTGTTCGGCGCGCCCGCGCCCGCACCGGCGAAGCGGCCGCCGGCCAAGGCCGCCGCGCCCGCCGCCGACGATCCGCTGGCCGGCGCGACCGGCGTCGGGGCGATCGACGGCATCCGCTGCGGCATCGGCGGCTGGACCTACGCGCCGTGGCGCGACAATTTCTACCCGCCCAAGCTGGTGCAGCGGCGCGAGCTGGAATACGCCAGCCGCCAGCTCAGCAGCATCGAGATCAACGGCACCTTCTACAGCGCGCAGAAGCCGGCCACCTACGCCAAGTGGGCGGCGCAGACGCCGGACACGTTCGTGTTCTCGCTCAAGGCGCCGGGCCGGGTCACCCAGGCCGGCGCCCTGGCCAAGGCGACCGCGCAGGCGCGCGCCTTCATCGACGGCGGCCTGGCCGAATTCGGCGAACGGCTCGGGCCGATCCTGTGGCAACTGGCGCCGGGCCGCCGCTTCGATGCCGACGACCTCGCGCCGTTCCTCGACGCGCTGCCGCGCACGCTCGACGGCCGCGCGCTCAAGCACGTGCTGGAAGTGCGCCATCCCAGCTTCCTCGCGCCGCAGTACCTGCAGTTCGCGCGCGAGCGGCGCATCGCCACGGTGTTCACCGACTCCGACGAATACCCGTCGCTGGCCGACATCACCGGCGATTTCGTCTACGCGCGGCTGATGCGCTCGCGCGCGCAGGTCGCCACGGGCTATCCCGACGACGAACTCGACGCCTGGGCGCGGCGCGCGCAGGCGTGGGCGCGCGGCGAGGACAACCCCGACCTGCCGCACGTCGCCGAACCGACGTCGGCGGGCGCGGCGCGCGAGGTGTTCGTGTACTTCATCAGCGCCGCCAAGCACCGCAACCCGGCCGCGGCGACGCGGCTGATCGGGAAGCTGCGCGGCGACTGAAACGGGGGCGCAGGGACGGGCATGCCGCGACCCGAGCGAACAACGTCGGGGCTGAAGCCCTCCCACGGTTCCCGCCCGCTGCAGTTGTGGGAGGGCCTTCAGGCCCGACGCTTCCCGGTCCGCTGCGACGAACCCGCCGCATCGGCGCCGAAAGCCCTCCCGACCCGCCGGCTCAGTACGCCAGCGTGAACCGCTTGCGCGAATGCGCCGGCTGCTCGAGTTCGTCGATCAGCGCCACCGCGTAGTCCTGCACCGAGATCGTGCTCTCGCCCGCGGCATCGACCAGCAGTTGGTCGCCGCCGAGGCGGAAGCGGCCGGTGCGTTCGCCCGGCACCAGGTGCGCGGCCGGCGACAGGAAGGTCCAGTCCAGTTCGCGCTCCTCGCGCAGGGTCTTGAGCACGCTGCGCATGGCCTCGGCGCCGGCGCGGTATTCGTCGGGGAAGCCGGGCTGGTCGAGCACCTGCTGGCCCGGCGCCACCTCCAGGCTGCCGGCGCCGCCGACCACCAGCAGGCGCGGCACGCCGGCCTGCTTGGCCGCAGCGACGATCTGCGCGTAGCCAGCGACGGTGTCGGCGCCGAGGTTCGGGTTCTGCCAGCCGCCGGCGTTGAACGAGGCGATCGCCGCGTCGGCGCCGCGCAGCGTCGCGGCCAGCGCGGCCAGCGCGGCCGGGTCGTCGCCGCCGATGGTCGCGGCGCGGGCGGTCAGGCCGGCGTGGGCCGGCAGCGAGTCGGTATTGCGGGCCACGGCGGTGACCCGGTGGCCGCGGTTCAGGGCTTCTTCGAGGACGGCGCGGCCAACGTAGCCGGTGGCGCCGATAAGGACGATGTTCATGGGGAACTCCCGTTGGTTTGAGGACGGGATATAGTCTGTGCGCTAACAGGTCCGGCGATAATCCGGCCTTGGAGACTAGGACCATGAAGCTGGACTTCACGATAGACCGGCTCAAGCGCATGGCCGTGTTCGCCCGCGTGGTCGAGCTGGGCTCGATGAGCGCGGCCGCGCGCGAGCTGGACATGACCCCCTCGGCGGTCAGCCAGCAGTTGCGCCAGCTCGAGGCCGAGACCGGCGCCGCCCTGCTCCACCGCTCGACCCGCAAGCTCAGCACCACCGAGATCGGGCAGGCCTACTACGAGGACTGCGCGGCCATGCTGCACGCCGCGCGCGCGGCCGAACGGCACCTGGGCGACCTGCGCGAGGCGCCGCGCGGCGAGTTGCGCATCGCCGTGCCGGTCGGCTTCGCCCAGCACCTGGCGCCGGCGCTGGCGCCGCTGCTGCGCGCGCACCCGGCGCTGGCGCTGCGGATCTTCGCCGACGACCGCCAGATCGACCTGATCGGCGAGCGCATCGACCTGGCGATCCGGGTCGGCCGGCTGCTGGATTCGAACCTGGTCGCGCGGCGCCTGGCCGAATGGCGGCACCTGCTGGTGGCCTCGGCCGAGTACGCGCGCGCGCACGGCCTGCCGCGCGCGCCGGAGGAACTGGCCGAACATCCGATGCTGATCCTGAGCGTGATCAACCAGCCCGAGTACGTCGAGCTGTTCCGCGACGGCGAACCGTCGCGGCGGGTGCGGGTGAGCGGGCGCATCGTCGCCAACAACTCGCGCGTGGTCGGGCAGATGATGCTGCAGGGGCTCGGCATCGTGCGCCTGCCCGAGCCCGACGCGATGCCGCTGGTGGCGGACGGCCGCGCGGTGCTGGTGCTGCCGCAGTGGCGGATGCCGGCGCTGGGCGTGTTCGCGGTGACCGCGCAGCGCGAGCCGCAACCGGCGAAGGTGCGGCTGGCGATCGCGGCGTTGCAGGAGTATCTGCAGCAGTAAGGGGCGGCCTGTTCTGAGAGGAAAGCATCGGGCCTGAAGGCCCTCCCACAACAGCGGGCTTGTCGCGATCGCTGTTGTGGGAGGGCCTTCGGGCCCGATGCTTTCCTGTCAGCCGCGACTCACTAACCCCGCAGCTTCGCCAACGCCCGCACCGGGAAGGTCCCCATCCCCTTCACCTTCGGCGGCACCGCGCTGAAGCTGAAACCGCTGTCGGGCAACGCCGCCAGGTTGCGCAGGTGCTCGACAATCAGGATGCCCGCGCCGAGCAGGGTCGAATGCACCGGCCGCGATTTGCCCGAGGTGTCGTCGATGTTGACCGAGTCGATCCCGACCAGACGCACGCCGCAATCGCGCAGCCACTGCGCCGCGGCTTCGGTCAGGAACGGATGGCCGACGCCGTAGGCCTGCGTTGCGAAATGCCGGTCCCAGCCGGTGTGCACCAGCACCGCGCGGCCGCGCAGTTCCAGGCCGCGGAAATGCGAGTCGTCGATCGCCCGCAGCGACTCGGGCACGCGCACCACCAGCGCGTCGAGATCGGCGCAATCCTCCGCGCCGATCTGCGACAGGTCCTTGCCGTCGGCATAACGGTGCGACGGGCAATCGATGTAGGTGCCGGTGTTGGCGACCATGTCGATCCGGCCGATCTGGAACTGCGTGCCTTCGGCATAGACCCCGCGCGAATCCTCGCGGCTGAGGTAGTCGCAGATGTGCGCCGGCGGCATGCCCGGATAGGTGACCAGGCCGTCTTCGATGGTGTGGCTCAGGTCGACGTAGCGCACCGCGCCGCTTTCCAGCGCGCCGGCGGCGCGCTTGTGCGGTTCGACCAGGATGGTCTTGTTGAGGATGCGGATCGGCCCGGCCATCAGCAGGCGCAGGTCTTGCACGATGTAGGCCGCCAGTTCGGCATCGGCGATGTCCTCGCCGTCGATGTCGAGGCGGAAGCCCTGGCCTTGCAGGCCGCCGCCGTTGGTGAATTCCACTTCGAAGTCGAACTGCACGCGGTGCTGGATCGGGGTCACGCGGGGCTCCGTTGGGAATCGGGTGGGAGGGTGTGGCGAGTTCGCTGGCGCTTCCGCTTTCGCCCGTCAATCCCGCGAACGCGGGAATCCAGGGCTTCATCGATGCATGCCCCCGACGTCCGTGGATTTCCCCGTTCGCGAGAGCGAAGCCGCGCTGCGGCCGAACCTGCGCCTTTACTTCCCCGCGCGCTGGCTCATCGCCACGCTGCCCAGGATCAGCGCGCCGGCGACCAGCATCGTCAGGGTCAGCGGTTCGTCCAGCAGCATCCAGCCCCAGGCCACGCCGAACAGCGGCACCAGGTAGGTCACCGCGACCGCGCGGCCGGCGCCGATGCGCTGGATCAACCGGTAGTACATGACGAAGGCCACGCCGGTGCACAGCACGCCGAGCATCGTCGCCGACAGCCACGACTTGGCCGGGATCGCGTGCGCGGGCCAGCTGGCGATCGCGAACGGCAGGGTCAGCAGGGCCGAGGTGCCCAGCGTCGCCGCCGCCACCGCCGCGGCCGGCAGGCCGGTGAGCTGGCGCCGCACCAGGTTGGCGCCGATGCCGTACAGGAACGCGGCCGCGCAGCCGGCCGCCACCGCCCAGCCGATGCTGGCGCCGGCGGTCTTGCCGCTGGCCAGCACCACCACGCCGGCGAAACCGGCCAGCAGCGCGATCGCGCGCTGCGCGCCGATCTTCTCGCCGAAGAACAGGAAGCCGACCAACGCGGTGAACAGCACCGCCATCGAATTGGTGATCGCGCCGACGCCGGCCGGCGCGCGCTGCGCGGCCCAGGCGAACAGCGCGAACGGCACCGCCGAGTTGATCACGCCGATCAGCGCCAGCTTGGCCCAGATCCTGGCGCCGCGGAACGACTCGCGCGCCTTCCACAGGAACGGCAGCAGGATCAGCGCGCCCAGACCCAGGCGCATCTCCACCAGCGGCAGCGCGCCGAAGTCCTTGGCGGCCACGCGCATGAACAGGAACGAGCCGCCCCAGATCGCGCCGAGCACGGTCAGCTCCAGCGGCGTGCGCCAGCCGGCGCGGGCGGAGGCTTCGACGGCGGCGGCGGGCGCGGGCGTGGAGCCGGTGGGCGTCACGGTGGCGGCGAGTTCGGGGGAACGCATGCGCAATATCCTCGGAAACGGCGGCCGCGCGATGCGGACGCTTGCGGGGGAACACGGCCGCGCCGGCCTCGCGGCGACGCGGCTGGCGCAACGGCGGCGGACGCCGTTGCGCGCGATGGGGCGACCGGATCGGCGACGCGCCGCGCCGCGCCCGTCGCTACGGTCGTAGCGCGGCGCGCCTGCGGCTATCCGGATTCGCACCGATCCGCGCCGGCGTCGCGCGCCGGCCCGGCGGCGCATCCGCCGGCGCCGCGCTCAGGCGTCCAGGATCGCCAAGGTGCCGCGGCTGCCCGACGCGACCGCGTGGGCCACCCCGGCGGGCACCACGTACAACTGCCCCGCGCCGACCTCGACCACTACGCCGCCGACGCTCAGGCGCATGTTTCCGTCGAGCACCAGCAGGCCCTCGGCGAAATCGTGCGTCTCTTCCTCGTAGGCGCCGGCGTCCATGCGCAGCAGCTTGAAGTTGGCGCCGCCGAAGCGGCCGACCACGCGCGAACGCCAGGCCTCGGGCAGTTCGGCGGCGGTCGCGAGCAGGTCGATGAGGCTCATGTGCGGGCGTCGGAAGGCGGGGGCGCGACGGGCTGCGGGCAGCTGCGACGATAATCTGGCTTTTCCCTGGCGCTTATTCTGACTGGCCGCTAATCCAACGCAAGCGCATACTTTCGCACCCAGGCACAAATTTGACTTGAGGCTCCGATGGCCCTGCGAGCGGACTGGCTTCCGGCCCTGGCGGCGTTCGAGGCGGCGGCGCGCCACCAGAACTTCGCCCACGCCGCCGAGGAACTGCACCTCACCGCCAGCGCGGTCAGCCACCACGTGCGCAAGCTGGAAAGCCGGCTCGGGGTGAGCCTGTTCCAGCGCCATGCGCGCGGGGTCGCGCTGACCCCGCAGGGCCGGCAACTGGCCGATGCCGCCGGCACCGCGCTGGCCGACGTCGACGGCGTGCTGCGCAGCCTGCGCCTGGCGCGCGAGGAGCGCGACCGGGTCCGCATCACCACCCTGCACTCGCTGGCCTACACCTGGCTGCTGCCGCGCCTGCCCGAGTTCGCCCGCGCCCACCCGCACATCCAGCTCAGCGTGGATACCGAGATCGCCCTGGCCCGTTTCGACGACAGCGGCCCGGACCTGGGCATCCGCCACGGCGCCGGCCACTGGCCGGGGCTGACCTCGCATTTCCTGATGGCCGACGCGCTGTTCCCGGTGACCTCGCCGCGTACGCCCGGGGTCGAGGCGATCGACGAGCCGGCGCAGATCGCCGAGCTGCCGTTGATCGCCGACCACGCCCGCCAGGGCTGGCACGACTGGTTCCGCGCCGCCGGCGTGCACGGGCGCAAGCTCGAGGAGCGCTACACCTTCAGCGACACCACCGACGCGCTGATGGCCGCCGCGCACGGCCTGGGCGCGGCGTTGGCGCGCGAGCAGATCGTGGTGCCCTACCTGCGTTCGGGCCAGTTGATCCAGCTGCCGGGGCCGAAGATGACCGCACGCTGGTCGTACTACGCGATCTATCCCGCGCACCGGCGGCTGCGGCCGGCGGCGCGGGCGTTCCTGGATTGGTTGCTGGCGGTGGAAAAGGATTGAGCCGCCGCGCTGCTTCGGCTCGCTACCTGTAGGAGCGGCGCAAGCCGCGACCGCGACAACACAACTACGGCGAAGGTTGCGGCGTAGTTGTGTTGTCGCGGTCGCGGCTTGCGCCGCTCCTACAGTCGGGTACCCGCATCCGGATCAAGGCCGCGGTTTTTTCTTCGCCGCGCGCTTCTTGGCCGGACGCTTCTTCGCCGCCTTGCGCACCGCCGCCTCCCACGCCAGCGCCAGCCACGGCCGCATCTGCTGCGGCGACTCCATCGCCTCGTCCGGCACCGTCCAGTAGCTGGTCGGCACGGTCTCGCCGCGCCGGGCGTACAGGAAAGGCGAACACCCCGCCGCCTGGAAGCGCGGCAGGGTCTGTTCGTCGGTCTTCAGATACACGGTCTCGTCCGACAGCAATCCGATCATGGTGCCGTCGCGGTACACGCCGTGCCCGCCGAACATCCGCCGCGCATCGAGCGCGCCGAAGCCGGCGGACAGGTCGTGCAGGTGGGCGATCAGGTCCTCGTGCATGACCCGATCCTACCCGCAGCCGCGATCAGAACTTATGCCAAAGACGGGCGAAATACGCGGTGCCGTTCAGGCCGAACTGGACGCTGTCGAAGATATGGCCGTTGTCGGTCTCGTTCGGGTCCTGCCGGGTCGGCTTGACGTTGAACAGGTTGGTGCCGCCGACGGTCAGCTTGGTGTTGTCGCTGAAGGCGTAGGTGACGCTGAGGTCGGCCGAGGCCTTGGCCTTGTAGCGCGCGTTGGGCACGCCGCCGGCGGTGCCGGTGAAGGTGCCCAGCGTCTGCGGGCCGAAGTAGATCGCCTTGAGGTTGCCCTCCCACGCGCCGCGGCTGAGGTCGAAGCCGAGCACCGCCTTGGACTTGGGCGCGCCCTGCTCGATGAACAGGCGCTCGCGTTCGGACAGCAGCACGTCCTCGCGCCCGACCAGCGCCGGCGGCGCGTGGATCGCGCGCACCTTGGTGCGGTTGAGGTTAACGGCGAAGAAGGTGCCGAGCTTGAAGTCGTTGCCGAGTTCGCGCTCGTTGTTGAAGGTGAAGTCCACGCCCTCGGTGCGGGTATCGACCGAGTTGACGAAGAACTGCGCCTGGCCGACCTGCAGCGCGCGCAACGCGTCGCCGATGACCGGATCGTCGTCGCCGAAGCGGCCGCTGAGCACGATGCGGTCGTCGATGTCGATGCGGTAGGCGTCCAGCGTCAGCGAGGTGTCGGCGCTCGGCGACCAGGTCAGGCCGAGGGTGTAGTTGCGCGACTTTTCCTTGGTCAGCGCCGGCAGCCCGGCCTGGTTGGCCAGGGCGCCGCCGTTGGGCGCGATCACCACGTCCACCGGCTGGCCGTTGACGAAGTCGGTGATGGTCGAGGAGAAGTACTTCTGCTGCAGCGACGGCGCGCGGAAGCCGGTGCTGGCCGAGGCGCGGAACATCAGCGTGTCGGTGGCGCGAAAGCCCGCGGCGAGCTTGCCGGTGGTGGTGTTGCCGAAGTCGCTGTAGTCCTCGTAGCGCACCGCCACGCCGGCGGTGAAGCGCTCGGTGAAATCGGCTTCGACGTCGGCGTAGGCGGCCCAGCTGTCGCGGCTGTGGCCGCCGGCATCGCCGGGACGGAAGCCTGGGAAGCCCTGGCTGCCGGCGTTGCCGCCGTCGGAGTCGCCGTCGTAGTCGAGGTAGGAACCCGGCTCGCCGGCGAAGATCTTGTAGCGCTCGTCGCGGCGCTCCAGGCCGAAGGCGACGTTGAGGCCGCGGAAGATGTGGTCGTAGAACCGGTTGACGTCGAAGTTGATCGTGTTCTGTTCGAACGAGAACCCGCCGGCGTCGAAGCTGCGCGGGCTGACGCCCTTGCCGCCGTTGAGGAGGTCGAGGTTCGCCAGCGAGGCGTTGAGGGTGTTGTTGATGGTGTAGCGCAGCTTGCTGTAGCCGTAGGTGTAGGACAGGTCGGCGTTCCACTCGCCCATCGCCCAGCGCGCGCCGAGGATGCCGAAGCGGTCGTCGATGTCGCCGTCGATGAACGGCACGAAGCCGTCGGGGTACATCGCCGCGGAGTTGCGCGAGGGGATGTCTTCCGAGCCGATGCCGTCGCGCGCGAACGCCGCCGAGGACGCGTCGCGCCGCTGCACGCCGAGGGTGAAGTACAGATCGACGTTCTCGTTCAGCGGCTTGTCGCCGTTGAGGAACAGCGTTTGGTTCTCGACCTTGGAGTCGCCGATGATGCGCGGGCTGCCGGCCGGCTCGGAGCGGTCGGAACGGCCGCGGTCCTGCCATTCGCCGGTGATGCCGATGGTGCCGTCGCTGCCCAGGCCGAAGCCGCAGTACGCGGTGGCCAGCCAGTTCTCGCCGTCGCCCTTGGAATACTGGCCGTAGCCGGCCACGGCCTCGCAGCCCTTGCGCTTCTTCAGCGAGATGTTCATGACCCCGGCGATGGCGTCGGAGCCGTACTGCGCGGCGGCGCCGTCGCGCAGGATCTCGACGCTGTCGATCGCCATCAGCGGGATGGTGTTGAGGTCGGTGCCGGTGTTGCCGCGGTTGCGCGCGCCGAACAGGTTCAGCAGCGCGGTGGTGTGGTGGCGCTTGCCGTTGACCAGCACCAGGGTCTGGTCCGAGCCCAGGCCGCGCAGCGCGGCCGAGTCGACCAGGTCGGCGCCGTCGGCGCCGCTCTGGCGGGTCGAGTTGAACGAGGGCGCGGCGTACTGCAGCGATTGGGCGAGGTCGAACTGCGCGCCCTCCTCGGTGTTCTTGGCCATCGGCAGCACGTCGACCGGCGAGATCGAGGTGGTGTCGGACGAACGCTGGGCGCGGCGCGAGCCGAGCACCGACACGGTTCCCAGGGTCCGCGTTTCGCTGGCCTCCTGCGCCGCGGGCTGCTCCGCCTGCTGGGCGAACGCGCTGCCGGCGAACAGGCTGCCGCCGAGCCACAGGGCGCAGCCGAGCGCACGGTACAGCGGTGCGCGGCGCGGACGGGCGTGGCGGGGAGCGAAGCGGGGCTGGGTCATGGCGGGGTCCTTGCGGTGGCGGGGCGGGGCGATCCCCTAGCCTAAAGCCAAGACGACCGTTCGCGCACAGCGTGAGGACCGGAAATGTGAAGCCGGAAGCGTGACGGATGGCGGGTTGACGCAGGGCGGCCGGCAGTGCGCGCAGACACAGCCGGAAGGGCCGGCCGCGGCGGCTGCATCGCCGGGAACGCAGCGACGGCGCGACCGGACGATTCGCGGTCTCGGCGTGCGCCGATCCTGCCAGGGGCTTCGGCTTACTTCGCGGCGTCGGGCTTGGATGGCATCGCCGGCGCGGGTTCGGCGCCATCGACCCAGCGGGCGAAGAACGCCGACAGGTCGCGGCCGCTGGCGCGCTCCATGACCTGGCGCAGGTCGGCGCTGGTCACCGAGTGGCCGTAGTAGGCGCGGGTGTAAGTGCGCACGCCGCGCCAGAACGCGCGTTCGCCGAGTTCCTCGCGCAGCAGGTGCAGGACGTAGGCGCCCTTCTGGTAGACCACGGCGCGGTCGTCGGCGCTGGGCTTGTTCCAATTGGCGTAGACCAGCGGGTGGTCCTTGCCGGTCTCGCGCAGCTTGTCCAGGCGCCGCTTCCAGCCGTCCACGCGCTCGCGGTAGGCGGCCTCGCCGAAGCGGTGCTCCAGGTAGGCCGCGGCCATGAAGTTGGCGAAGCCTTCGTTGAGCCAGAACTGGCCCCAGTCGCGGTTGGTGACCATGTTGCCCCACCACTGGTGGGCCAGCTCGTGCGCGATCAGGCCCTGCGCCTCGGGTTTCTCCAGCACCTCGCGGCCGTAGGCTTCCGACAGCAGGGCGAAACCGTCGAGCTCCTGGCCGACGGTCTTGGCCACCAGCACCTGACTGTAGGTGCCGCGGTAGCGGATGCCGGCGCGGCGGCCGAAGAAGCGCAGCATGTCGGCGCTGTCGGCGAACAGCTTGCGCAGCTGCGGGCCTTGCAGTTCCGCCGACAGGAACCGCAGCTCGCCGTTCTCGCCGGTGCCGCCGGCCTCGAAGTAGCGGCCGGCGGCGAAGCCGTACACATAGCTCGGCATCGGCTGGTCCTGGCGCCAGCGGTAGGAATCGCGGCGGCCGCCGAGCGCGGACTTCGACACCAGCCGGCCGTTGCCGACCGCCTTGAGGCCGCTGGGCACGGTCAGGGTCAGGTCCAGGCTGGCGCGCTCGGACGGCGCGTCGATGCACACCAGCCACTGGCTGGTCGAGAAGATGGTGTAGACCTCGGCGCGCTCGGGGTGGAATTCCAGGCCGTAGCGCGGCGCGCCGCGGTAGACCACGTCGATCTCGTGGCGCTCGCCGGCCCGGCCGGGCTGCGGCAGGCGCACGCGCAGGCGCTGCTCGTCCTTCTCGAAGCCCAGCGCGCGGCCGCGTTCGGAGACCTTCTCGATCTCCAGCTCGCCGGCGTCGAACTCCAGCTGTTGGGCGCCTTCGCTGCGCAGGGCCAGGCGGATCGAGACCTGCCCGCGCAGGGTCTTGCCGGCGATGTCCGGCTCGATCCGCGCGGTGTAGTGCAGCACGTCGAGGTTGGCGCCGGCGCGCGCGGGCGCCGCGCCCTGCGCCGCGGCCGCGAGCGGCGCGGCCAGCGCCGCCGCCGCGAGCGCGGCGGCCAGGCGCGCGCGCAGGCGCGAGGGGCGGTGGGGAATCGTGGCGGCTGGCATATCGGCGGTTCGTCCTGCGCTGCGCGGCCGGGGGAAGCCGCGATCCTGAAGTGCTGGTGCTGTCCTGCCCGGGCCGGCGCGGACAAGGCGACGGCCACAGGGTCGCCGATGATCGCGCAACCGCGCGCCGCGCTGAACCCTCTTTTGGCGGAGGCCGCGCCGCGCGCCGGCCAAGCCGGCAGATGCGGTAAACCCGGCGGCGCGCATTCAGCTTCGACGGTAATCGCTTTCTTCCGCATCCGCGCCGGCGCGCGCGGCCCGGCATGGGCGATCTGCGGCGCCGATCACTGACAGCGCTGTCAACCACAGGACAAGGTGCGGCCCGTGGGCGCGCTTCCCGCGCCCGCGTCCGTCCACGCAAGCCACCGGCTTGGTCGTGCGCCGCGCTCCGCCGGCGCCTGCTCGCGCCGCCGCGCTTGCCCAGCCCAGGAGCCGCACCCGATGGTCACCCGCCGCACCTTCCTCGGCGCCAGCGCCGCCGCGCTCGCCGTCCCGCTGTTGCCGCGCGGCGCGCTCGCCGCCACCCCGGCGCGCTTCAACCTCGCCTTGCTCAACGCCTCCGGCCAGAACACGGCCTATGCCTACGTCACCGGCTTCGACAACGGCCGGCCGGTGTTCGTGCGCGCCGACGGCAGCGCCTACTACCCGCCCTCGCCGTCCGCGCCGGTGACGCCGCTGGGCGCCGACTGCGCGATCCCGCTCGGCGCCAACGGCAGCACCGTGCGCGTGGCGGTGCCGCGCATGTACGGCGCGCGCATCTACCTGGTCACCGGCAGCAAGCTGAACTTCTACGTCAACCCGGGCCCGGCGGTGGTGCATCCCAGCTTCCTCAACACCAGCGACACCAACTTCAACAAGAACTGGACCTTCGCCGAGTTCACCTTCAACGAGTACGAGCTGTTCTCCAACATCAGCTATGTCGACTTCGTCGCAGCGCCGTTGGGGCTGTCGCTGCGCTCGCTGTCGGGCCGGGTCGAAACCATTCCGGGCCTGCCGGCGGCCTCGCTGGACCCGATCTGCTATTCGCTGCAGCAGCAGGCCACGCAGGAAGGTTCGGCCTGGAACTCGCTGATCCAGCGCGGGCCGGACGGGCGCAACCTGCGCGCGATGAGCGCGCACTACCAGGCCGCACGCTTCCAGAACTACCTGACCGGCTATATCGACGCCTGCTGGAACAAGTACCGCGGCACCACCCTCACCGTCGACACCCAGTCCGGCTTCGGCGTGCTGACCGCACGCGTGGGCGGCGACAACCTGCTGCGCTTCAACAACGGCGAAGCCTTCGCCAAGCCCAGCACCGCCGACGTGCTCAGCTGCGACAGCGGCCCCTTCAGCCTCGGTGGCGCCAGCGAGGTGCGCAAGGCGATCATCCCGCGCCTGGCCGCGGCGTTGAACCGCACCACCCTGCTCGACAACCCCAACCAGCCCAACGGCGAAGTCGCCAGCCGCTTCTACCGCAACGCCCAGACCAACCACTACGCGCGGCTGGTGCACGAACGCCTGCCCGACAACCGCGGCTACGCCTTCCCCTACGACGACGTGACCGCCAGCGGCGGCCCCGACTTCAGCGGCGCGGCGCGCTCGGGCGATCCGGACACGCTGACGGTGACGCTGCGGGCGCTGCGCTGAGGCGGGATGGCCGCCGATTCGCGGCGGCCTGATGCAAAAGCCTCGGGGCTGAAAGCCTCTCCCACAACGGCGCCGGCAAGGCCCGGTTTTTGTGGGAGGGACTTCAGTCCCGTCGCTTTCCGCCCGGGTCGCCGCGATCTGGAACGAACGCGGCGGGACTGAAGTCCCTCCCACGGTCAAACGCCCGGCACGGGGCCGGGGCCCGAACTCGTTCGCGGCTTCACGGCGCCTGCGCCCGCCCGGCGCGATCCTGGCGGCCTCTTCCGCCGATGCGAGCCGCCATGGCCACCGAACGCTGGTCCGACCTGGGCAAACTGATCCTGCGCCTGAGCCTGGGCGCGCTGATCCTGCTGCACGGCATCGCCAAGCTGCGCGGCGGCACCGAGGGCATCGTCGGCATGGTCGAATCGCACGGCCTGCCCGGTTTCCTCGGCTACGGCGTGCTGCTGGGCGAAGTGCTCGGCCCGGCGCTGCTGATCCTGGGCTGGCACGCGCGCATCGGCGCGGTGCTGGTGGCCGGCAACATGCTGGTCGCGATCGCCCTGGTCCACCTGGGCCAGCTCGGCCAGCTCAACGAGCAAGGCGGCTGGGCGATCGAACTGCAGGCGATGTTCCTGGCCACGGCGGCCGCGGTGGCGTTGCTGGGACCGGGGAAATACTCGCTCAACGGCAAGTGACGCAACTTGTGGACTTCCAGCGACGACGCGCCCCGGGCTCGCCCTGTAGGAACGACGCGAGCCGCGACCGCACCACCGCAGGTCGCGCCGCAAGCGCAATGTCGCGGTCGCAGCTTGCGCAGCTCCTACAGCCGGACTTCCAGCCACAACGCGGTCTTGGGCTCGCCCTGTAGGAGCGACGCGAGTCGCGACCGCACCGCCGCAGGTCGCGCCGCAAGCGCAATGTCGCGGTCGCAGCTTGCGCAGCTCCTACAGTCGGACTTCCAGCCACAACGCGGTCTTGGGCTCGCCCTGCAGGAGCGACGCGAGTCGCGACCGCGCCAACCCGACTACGGCGCACGCCTCTGCGCGCCGGCGACGCCGCAGCAACCGGCCTACAACCGATTGACCCGGAACTTGCGCCCCTTGATCTTGCCCTCGCGCAGCCGCGCCAGCGCCGCGGCGGCCTGGCCGCGGGCGACGGCGACGTAGGAGCGCGTGGCGAATACGTTGATCTTGCCCACCGCCTCGGCCTTGAGCCCGGCTTCGCCGGTCAACGCGCCGAGGATGTCGCCGGGCCGCAGCTTGTCGGTCTTGCCGGCGTCGATGCGCAGCGTCGCCATCGGCGCGGTCGGGGCATTGCGGGCCTTGCCGCCCAGCGGCTGGGCGCTGCGCCATTGCAGCGGCGCGCCCATGCGCTGCGCGATCTGCTCGGCGCGGGCGGTTTCGCGCGGCCCGCACAGGCTCAGCGCGACGCCGCCGCGGCCGGCGCGGCCGGTGCGGCCGATGCGGTGCACGTAGACGTCCGGATCGGTCGGCAGGTCGTAGTTGACCACCGCGCCGAGGTCCTCCACGTCCAGCCCGCGCGCGGCGACGTCGCTGGCCACCAGCACGTTGCAGCTGCGGTTGGCGAAACGCACCAGCACCTCGTCGCGGTCGCGCTGTTCCATCTCGCCGTGCAGGGCCAGCGCGGTGAAGCCGTAGTGTTCGAGCGAGCCGACCACTTCCTCGGTGTCCTTGCGCATGTTGCAGAACACCACGCACGACTCGGGCCGGTACTCCAGCAGCAAGGCGCCCAGCAGCGGGGTCTTGCGCCCGGCCTCGGCCTCGTAGAAGTACTGGTCGATGCGCGGCGCCGAGGTCTCGCCCTCGACCGTGACCTCGACCGGATCGCGCAGCGCGTTGCGGCTCAGTTCGCGGATCGCATCGGGGAAGGTGGCCGAGAACAGCAGGCCCTGGCGGGTCTTGGGCGTCTTGCGCACGATCTCGCGCACCGCCTCTTCGAAGCCCATGTCGAACATGCGGTCGGCCTCGTCGAACACCAGCGTGCGCAGGCCGTCGAGCTTGAGCGCGCCGTGGCGCAGCAGTTCCTGCAGGCGTCCGGGCGTGCCCACGGCGATGTGCGGCGCGTGCTCCAGCGACGCCAGCTGCGGGCCCAGCGGCATGCCGCCGCACAGCACCGAGACCTTGAGGTTGGCGATGGCGAAGGCGAGCTTGCGCAGTTGTTGGCCGACCTGGTCGGCCAGTTCGCGGGTCGGGCACAGCACCAGCGCCTGGGTGCGGATCTGCGCCGGATCCAGCCGCTGCAGCAGGCCCAGGCCGAACGCGGCGGTCTTGCCGCTGCCGGTCGGGGCCTGGGCGATCACGTCGCGGCCGTCGAGGATCGGCGGCAGCGCGCGCGCCTGCACCGGGGTCATGGCGCTGTAGCCGAGCGCGGCCACGCCCTGCAGCAGGGCCGCAGCGAGCGGAAGGGTGTCGAACGCGGCCGGCGCGGCGGCGGCCGTAGGGGTTTGCGTTTCCATGCGACATGATCGCAGGTTCGGTGCGGATCGGGGCGGCGGGCGGGCCCGCTGCGGCCACGGGCCGGCTCGTGCCGGCGAGGTCAGGCCGGCAGTTTCGCGGCGCTCTTGCCGGGATCGTCCGACGCGCAAACGGCTGGCGGCTGCCCCGGCGGCGACCGCTCCGCGCGCGCGATCTCGCCGGCCCGCGCCTGCTCGCAACGCTCCGCGGCCGGGATCGCCAGGGCCTCGGCCAGCGGCATGTGCGCGCGGTTGGCATACGGGTCCGGGGACGCGTTGGCGCCGTGCCGCGACAGATGCAGCAAGGTGCCCGCGGCGAAATCGTCGCTGCGCCGGTTGAAGGCCAGGCGCAGTTCGTCCTGGGCAACGAATCCGCACCCCTTCGCCATGACCAGGGCGCTGGCGCTCAAACGCTCGCTTCGCTCGTCCCAGCCCTTGCCGGCCGCGCGGTCGAGCTCGCGCACCTGCGCGCGCAGGCGCTCGAGCAAGACGGCGTCCTGCGCGCCGAGAGGCGTGGCGTCGGTATCGCGGGGCGGCGGCGGCGGTTTCAGCGTCGGCTCGACGTACTGGACGTAGTCGCGCAAGTAAGCGTCGCGGTGGCTGATCGCGCCATTGCGATCCATGTCCTGCGGCGGCCTGGCCAAGGTGTAGGGCGCATCGGCGACCTTCGCCGCGATCCGCTCGACCGCCTCGGCGTCGCGCAATCGGCCGGCCTTCCACTCGCCGTACAGCGAACCCAGCTCGACCTCGTTCAAATAGCCGATGGAGCCGAACGGCTTGCCGCCCACGAATTCCGGCTGGCCTTCCAGTTCCTTGAAGATGGGAAACGCGTTGAAGATCGCCCGCGCCTCCAGGCCGGCGCGGTACTGCACGTATTCCTCGGCGCTGCGGCCATTAAACGGGACCGAGCCGGTGTTGTAGCGGTGGTGGCCGATCTCGTGGGCGAGGGTTGCGAACAGGTGGCGCTGGGGCCAGACGGGGGCGTCCTCCGCCCTCAACGGACCCCATTGCGACTCTTCAATGAAGATCGTCGGAGGCTCCTTCGCGGAGTAGTACGGAAGCCCTACGTTCGGCCGGTCCTCCACGATGCCGCCGTGCTTGAAGAATCCGGCAAAACCGGCGGCTGCGGTCGGCGATTCCAGTATCCACGCCTGGATACGTGCCGGCATTTCGACGAACTCGGGATGCGTCCGCAGATATACGGTATCGGCGGTCGCAGTAGTCACGGATTCGCCGTATCCGACGGCCGAATGTGGATACTGGTCAGGCACTGATATGTATCAGGCGTAGTGTTGAAATACACCCGGAACCCATTGCGTTCGGTGGCGTAGTTCTTGCCGTGATCGATCATGTGCGCATCGAGTTCGATGCTCTCGATTGCCCCCGGGAGCAAGGACGCCGCACGACTCGGCGGATAACACGGCCGCTCCTCGACACCGATATGGATCGCGCCGGTCAGGCCCCGGATGCTTGAAAAGTTGAGCGCGAACCCATCGACCAGCCTCACCGGTCCTTTACCGTAAAGCCCCTTCGTGCCGGACGGCTCCAACTCGAATGTCTGCGCGAGCCCGCTGCGGATCTTGGCGATCCCGGTCGGCCCCTGGACGGACCAACGCAGCAAATTCTCGACCGTGACCGCGCTTGCCGGGGCCGCTTCGCGACCGTCGCGACGGGGTCCGCTCGGCCCCGCTGTGCTGCAGGACGCAGCGATGCAGGCGGCGACCGCCAGCGCCGCGGATGCAAGCGTCCGTACAACCGTCGGCGCACAGCGGCCTCGATTCATCGGGTTCACCCTCCAACCTCCTGTTGTACGCGATGCAGCCTCGGCCAAGGTTAGGCACCCTGTTCGGGAATAGGAAATAACCAAAATCCGCAGTCACGGATGCGGCGCAAGAAAGCTGTCTTCGCAGTCACCGGACGACTCAAACCGGCGCGCAATGCCTGCCACGCGGGTCGTTGAATTCGGCCCAAAGGCTTCTGGCCGACGAACCGACAATCCCGGCAAACCCCTAATCACATCACACTCACCTTGAGACAACGTTCGCCGATCTAAAGTCGAGCAATGTCTGTCTTGCACGCCCCTTTCACATGAGCCGCGCCTTCGTCAGGGAAGGCGACGGCGAATCCGATCCCGGCGCGCTGCCGGAATTGCCGATCAGCGAACACCCCAACTACGTGACCCCGCGCGGGATGATGCTGCTGCGTTCGCGCCTGAACGACGCGATCAAACGCGTGCAGGCACTGGACGCGGCGGTCGCGGCCGAAGCGGTCGGCGCGCGCCTGGAACGCGCGCATATCCAGCGCGAAATGCGCTGGCTGCAGGCGCGCATCCTCGGCGCGATCACCATCGCGCCCGAACGCCAGCCGTCCGACCGGGTCGCCTTCGGCGCGCGCGTCGAGGTGGCCGACGACGCCGGCCACGAACATCGCTACCGCATCGTCGGCGAGGACGAGGCCGATCCCGAGCGTGGGTTGATCAGCTGGGTCTCGCCGCTGGCGCGCGCCCTGCACGGCGCGCGCGTGGGCGACAGCGTGGTGTGGAAACGGCCGGCCGGCGACGCCAACGTGGAAGTGCTGGCGATCGACTACGGCTGAGCGCGCGATGCGCGCGGCGTAGGTGCGGCGGCCACGAAGGCGCGTCCGCCTCGCGGCTGCCCCGGCGGCGACGCGAGTTCGCCAGTGCCGGCAGCAGTCGTTCGCCGAGCGGCGCCCGGGTCGGTTTCGGCGTTGCGCGACGCGGCAGCCTGCGGCCGCGATCGCCGCCGGCGCGCAGCCCCGCCGCCGCCCGCACGGTATTGCCGCCGGTGGCGCTCATCGCATACGAACGCCGTTCGCGACCGCCCGCGCGCAGTGGGCGCCGCCGCCTAGGGATGGCCGCATTCGGTATGCGTCGTCGAGTCGATACGCACCTGCGCGCTCATCGAGGCGCGCCGCCAGTCGCGCAGCGGCTGCGCGCAGTTGTTCGCGCCGGCGCCCCGGCCAGCCATGACCCGAGCCTACCCAGGCCGACCGCCCGTCGGCACGGGCTTGACGCCAGCGCCGGCCGCAACCAATCTTTTAGCAAATTAGTTAAATGCTGATACATTGACTCCCACCGGCATGCGCCGGCGCGGAGGCCGCGACGGCCCTGCAACGTGCGAAGGAGACGCCTGTGAATGCCCTGCCTGTGAACGCCCGCCCCGTCGTCGCGCCCGCCAACCGCGCATCCGCGCAGGCGATGCCAGCGACGCCCGCCCTGCCCGACGCGCTCCCGGCCAGCCTGGGCGCGCACCGCGTGCGCTCGCGGGCCAGGCCGGCCGACTCGGTGCGCAGCGTCAGCGACGGCCTGGTGGCGTGGGAGCCGGTGCGCTCGCTGTGGTTCACCGCCATGGCCGCCGGCGCCGTGGTCGGCGGCGCGCTGACCTTCAGCTGGGGCGCGTTCGCGCTGTTCGTCGTCTCCACCGCCGCGGTACTGCTGCTCGGCCATTCGCTGGGCATGCACCGCAAGCTGATCCACGACAGCTTCGAATGCCCGAAGTGGCTGGAATACCTGCTGGTCTATTGCGGCGTGCAGGTCGGCCTGGCCGGGCCGCTGGCGCTGGTGCGCACCCACGACCTGCGCGACTACGCCCAGCGCCTGCCGCACTGCCACGACTACCTCGCCCACCGCCGCGGCTTCCTGCGCGACGCCTGGTGGCAGTTGCACTGCGAACTGCGCCTGCGCGCGCCGCCGAAGATCGAGATCGAATCGCGCATCGCCGACGACCGCGTCTACCGCTTCCTGCAGCGCACCTGGATGTGGCAGCACCTGCCGTGGGCGCTGGGTTTCTACGCCCTCGGCGGCTGGGGCTGGGTCTTCTGGGGCGTGTGCGCACGGGTGACCGCGGGCGTGTTCGGCCACTGGCTGGTCGGCTACTTCGCCCACAACCACGGCGGCATGCACCACGAAGTGCGCGGCGCCGCGGTGCAGGGCCGCAACGTGCGCTTCGCCTCGCTGCTGACCATGGGCGAGTGCTGGCACAACAACCACCATGCCTTCCCGGGTTCGGCGCGGCTGGGGCTGTATCCGGGCGAATGGGACCCGGGCTGGTGGCTGCTGCGCGCGCTGGAACGCGTCGGGCTGGTGCGCGGGCTGCGCCTGCCCGAAGATCTGCCGCCGCGCGAGGAACTACAGTGTCTCGACGCCGCACCGCCGACCCGCGCCGAACATACGCGCGCCCCTGCGCAGACCTGGGTAAGCCAATGAACGAACACGATCCGCAGCGACCCGATCCTGACACCGCCGCGCCGGCCTCGCCCGAGCCGCCGCCGCTGCCGCCGCACGTCCCGGACCGCCCCGCCGACGCCAGCGCGAAGCGATGGTTGCGTGCTGTGCTGCTCGCACTGCTGCCGTTCCTCGGCGGCGCGCTGATCGGCATGGTCCTGCGCCTGATCTTCAACGGCGAAGCCGGCAGCACCTGGGCGCCGATGCTCACCGTCTTCATTCTGCTCGCGCCGGTCGCGATCGGCGCGGTCACCGTCTACCTCGCCGAGCGCCAGCGCGCGCGCCGTCTGCGCTACCACTTCTTCGCGCCGTGGCTCAGCGTCACCCTGTGCATGGCCGGGTCGATGTTGTTCATGCTCGAAGGCGCGATCTGCGTGGTGTTGATCTGGCCGCTGTTCGTCGTGTTCGGCTCGATCGGCGGCATGCTCATGGGCGCGCTGTGCCGCTGGGCCGGCTGGTCGAAGACGCCGACGGTCTACAGCCTGGCGTTCCTGCCGGTGCTGCTGACCTTGCTCGGCGTCGGCCACGACGAGCCGTGGCGGATCGAGCGGGTCGAGCGCAGCGTGCTGGTCCAGGCCGCGCCCGCGGCGGTATGGCGGCAACTGCTCGACGCCGACCATATCCGCGCCGCCGAGGTCGACCGCGCCTGGATGTACCGCATCGGCGTGCCCACGCCGCTGGCCGGGCTGACCCACGAGGACGCCGCCGGCCTCACCCGCGAGGTGCGCATGGGCAAGGGCATCCATTTCCGCCAGCGCTCGGCCGACTGGCAGCCGGGCCGTTACGTGCAGTGGCAGTACCAGTTCGCGCCGGATTCGATCCCGCGCGGCGCGCTGGACGACCACGTCGAGATCGGCGGCCGTTACTTCGACCTCACCGGCACCCGCTACACCCTGGTCCCGCGCGGCGCCGCCACCGAACTGCGCATCCGCATGGACTACCGGGTCAGCACCGGCTTCAACTGGTACGCCGCACCGCTGGCGCGCTGGCTGATCGGCGACTTCAGCGACACCATCCTGGCGTTCTACCGCCACCGCGCCGAGGCCGCCGCGGCGAGCTGAGCCGGCCCGGAGTCGTGCGTCCGTCGCCGCCGGTGTGATGATTCGCCCCGGGGCGCGAATCACCCGGGCATGGACATCCAACGGACCCAGGCGATGGCAGGAGCGGACGGCATGCGCGGGGAAGCCACGGCGGCGCGGCAGCGCCGCTTCGAGGCGCTGCTGGCCGCGCACCGCGGCATCGTCTACAAGGTCGCCGCCGGCTACGCCCGCGGCGAGGACGAGCGCGCCGACCTCGCCCAGGAGATCGCCGCCCAACTGTGGCGCGCGTTCCCCGGCTACGACCCGCAGCGCAGCTTTTCCACCTGGATGTACCGCATCGCCCTCAACGTGGCGATCTCGCACCTGCGCGAGCGCAGCCGCCGCCACGACACCCTGGCGCTGGACGAAGACCTGCACGCGCTGCCCGCCGACGACGGCGACACGCCGGAAACCGCGCAGCGCCTGCGCCTGCTGCAGCGCCTGATCGCGCAGCAGCCGCCGCTGGACCGCGCCTTGCTGCTGCTCTACCTGGAAGACCGCGGCCATCGCGAGATCGCCGAAGTCCTGGGCCTGAGCGAAAGCAACGTCGCCACCAAGATCGGCCGGCTCAAGCAGCGCCTGCGCGCCGCGCTGGCCGACTGACGCCCCTACCCACCGCGGAACCGAACCATGAGCGCAGCGACGATGGAACTCGACGAACTCAAGCAAGCCTGGCAGGCGCTGGGCGACAAGCTCGACCGCCAGCACCGGATGGAACGGCTGCGCCTGCGCGAAGAGCGCGGCCGGCGCCTGCGCAGCGGGCTGCGTCCGCTGGTGTGGGGACAGGCGCTGCAGATGGCCGCCGGCGTGCTGCTGACGATCTGGGGCGCGGCGTTCTGGAGCGCGCACGCGCACAGCGCGCACCTGCTCGCGTTCGGCCTGGCGCTGCATCTGTACGGCATCGCCCTGGTGGTGTGCGGCGCGTGGGTGCAGTCCTGCGTCGCCGGCATCGACTACGCCGCGCCGGTGTTGGCCCTGCAGCGGCGGCTGGCGGCGCTGCGCCGGGCCTACGTGCGCGGCGGCCTCGCGGTCGGGCTGGCCTGGTGGCTGCTGTGGATGCCGGCGTTGGCGGCGATCCTGATGAGCCTGTTCGGCGTCGACCTGTACCGCAACGCGCCGTCGATGTTCGTCTACGGCGGCGCGGTCGGGGTGGCCGGGCTGCTGGCCAGCGCGTGGTTCCTGCGCTGGTCGCGCAACCCGGCCCGGCCGCGCCTGCGCCGGGCGGTGGACGACAGCGTCGCCGGCGCCAGCGTGCGCCGCGCCGAGGCGGTGCTGGAGGAGATCGAGCGCTTCGAGCGGGAGTGAAGTCGGGCGCGGCCTGGGCCGATGCGGGCGCGCATGCGCCGCACGCCGCGGCTCAAGCCGCCGGCTTGCCGCCCGCGGTCTTGCGCGCCGCGCGCCGGCTTTCGCGCTTGAGCGGGCCGCCGACCGGGCAGATCTCGAACGCGAACTGGGTCAGCGTATTGACCAGGTGGTCCGGCACCAGCTTGTAGACCACGAACTGGCCGCGCCGCTCGCTGCTGATCAGGCCGGCGTTGACCAACACCGACAGATGCCGCGACACCGCCGGCGCGCTCATGTCGAAACGCGCGGCGATGTCGCCGGCGCTGAGCTCGCGTTCGGACAGGAACGCCAGGATCTGCCGGCGCGGCGCCGAGGCCAGGGCTTCGAAGATCTTGTCCTGCGACATGGCGGCGGCACCGGGCGCGCCGGGCGGCGCGGAGAGGCCAGTATAGCCTTGATTACTTAACTAAATCCCTAAATGGGCGCGGACGCGCCGCACCGGGCAGCTGGAGAAAGCGGCTTTCGCCCGCCGCTCGCCTTACCCTATGCCGATGCCCTGGTACGTCTACCTCATCGAATGCACCGACGGCAGCCTCTACACCGGCATCGCCATCGACGTGGAGCGCCGCTACGCCCAGCACGCCGCCGGCAAGGGCGCGCGCTATACCCGCGCGCATCCGCCGGCGCGGCTGCTGGCGCGCTTCGAGCATCCCGACCGCGGCGCCGCGCTGCGCGCCGAGTACGCGATCAAGCAGCTCACCCCGACGGCCAAGCGCGCGTTGTGCGCGCAGGCGCAGCCTGCGGCCGAGGCCGCCACGGGCTGAGCGACTACAGCAGCGCCCACAGCAACTGCAGGATTCCCCACAGCGACACCGCCCACACCGCCGAGCGCAGGTAGGCGATGCCGGCGGCGTAGACCGGCACGTAGACCAGCCGCGACCAGAAATACAGCTGCGCGGCCAGCGCGGTGTGCTCGTCGCCGCGGCCGGCGACGACCACGGCCAGCGCCAGCGCCGCGAACATCGGGAAGGTCTCCAGGTAGTTGCGCCAGGCGCGCTCCATGCGCGCGGCCACGCCGGTCAGCGGCGGCGGGGTGCCGTCGCGCGCGCCGGCGTTCCAGCGCACGCCGCGCTGCGCGGTCATCAACGCGGCGGCCGCCAGCAGATGGACGATGCCCAGTGCGACCGACCAGGCCAGCATCTGCAGTTCGGTGTTCATGCGCGGCTCCCGGGATGCGCGGATTCGTCGCCGATGCTCGCACGAACGCGCGGCCCGCGCGCGCCGGCGCGCGTTCGCCTGGCGCGCGCGGGCCGCGTGCGCGAGGCCGCGCGCCTCAGACCTCGCCGTTGGGCAGGATCAGGATCTTGCCGTCGCGTTCGCCCGCGGCGGCCGCGGCCACCGCGTCCTTGATCCGCTCCAGCGGGTAGGTCGCCTGCACCCGCGCGTGCAGTTCGCCCGCGGCCACCCGCCGGGCGATCTCGCCGAACACCTCCGCGCGCCGCGCCGGCGTCGCCTGCTGGAACCAGCGCGACAGCCAGAACCCACGCAGCGACACGTCGCGGAACACGAACGAGGCCGGCGAGATCTGGCAGGCCTCGCCGCTCATCGCGCCGTAGTTCACCACCACCCCGCCCTCGCTTAGGGCCTGGGCGATGTGCTGGGTCGCCAGCCCGCCGACCGCGTCGATGCCGAGCTTGATCGGCGCCTTCTGCGCCGCCTCGCGCGCGCGCTTGCCCAGGTCCTCGCCGTCGACCAGGACCACGTCGGCGCCGGCCGCGCGCACCGCCTCCACCGCCGACTCGCGCCGCACCACGTTGATCGTGCGCAGGCCGCGCGCCTTGGCCAGCTGGATCAGATACGTGCCGACGGCCGAATTGGCCGCGTTCTGGATCACCCAGTCGCCCGGCTCCAGCGCGACGATGTCGCTGAGCATCAGCAGCGCGGTCGGCGGGTTGATGGTGATCATCGCCAGTTGCTTGGGATCGGCGCCGTCGGGCAGCGGCACCAGATGCTTGGCCGTGCCGACCATGTGCGAGGCCCAGCTGCCGCCCTGGATCGGCAGCAGCACGGTCTGGCCGAGCTTGAGCTGGGTCACCTGCGGGCCGAGTTCGGCCACCCGGCCGACGCCCTCGTTGCCGCCCACCGCCGGCAGCGGCGGCAGCAGGCCGTAGTCGCCGGTCAGGGTCAGCACGTCGGACGGGTTGATCGGCGCGGCCAGCACCTCGATCAGCACCTGGCCCTCCGCCAGCGGCGGGGTCTGGAACTCGACCGCGTCGATCACGTCCTGCGGCACCGGGCCGCGCTGTTCGTATTGGGCTCGCTTCATCGTCGACCTCTGCAGAGATGGGCTGGCGGCGCCCGCGCGGGCGCCCCAGGCCCGAGAGTACGCCGCCGCGCGCGCAAACGTCTTGCGTCCAGGTCTCAGCGCTGCGACCCTGCCTGCCCGTCACCGCCCCAAAGCAACGCCGCCATGCAACCGATCCGTTTCGCCCTCGACGCCGGCCACGACTTCGTCGAACTCAACCAATTGCTCAAGCTGGCCGGCCTCGCCCACAGCGGCGGCAGCGGCAAGGCCATCGTCGCCAGCGGCGCGGTGCGGGTCGACGGGCAGGTGGAACTGCGCAAGACCTGCAAGATCCGCGCGGGGCAGGTGGTGGAGTGCGAGGGGGTGCGGATCGAGGTGGCGGCGGACTGAACCGCGTCGCGGCACGTATCTTCGGAGCGCAAGGATGCTGATCGATTTTCCCAGCCCGGCGCGCCTGCCGGCGGCCTGGAACTGCTGCCTGACCGCGGGCCTGCACGCGCTGCGCGGCCGGCACGACTACGTCTTCGGCGAGAGCGAACTGGAAAGCGCCGCCGGCGAGCTGCAAGCGCTGCCGGCGCGCGCGCTGCTGCGCCTGGAGGAGGCGATCCGCAAGAGCCCCCGGCATTACGATTTTCTGCGACGCCTTGCCGCTCATGGCGGGCGGCCGTTCCGGCCGGTTCCGGTCTGGCCCGACGAGCGCATGCCCTTGCAGGTGTTGCAGTCCGCAAGCCGCGAACGCGCCCAGGCCTGCCTGTTCGTGGCCAGCTGCGATTACGACGGCTATCTGCGCGAGTACGCGCTGCGCGCGTTCGCCGACTGGCCCGGCCGCGTGGCGATGGCGGCGGCGCTGATCCGTTGCGGCGACTGGGCCGATCCGGTCCGGCGGGTCGCCGAAAACCTGCTGGATTCGTTGCTCCAACGCGAGCCGGAGCGGCTGTTCGACCTGATCGAGCTGGCGTTGTCGATGCGCGGGCGCGAACGTTACGCCCACGCCTGGAGCGCACTGGTCGAGCCGCAGCTGCATGCGCCGCGCCACGCCGAGCGGCTGTGGCGCGCCACCGCGTCGGCTTCGCCGCAAGTGCGCGAATACGCCTATGCCGCCGCGGTCGCGACCGGCGCCCGCAGCGCGGCGGACGCCTGTATCGCCGCGCTCGACGATCCGCACCCGCGCATCGCCGGCGCCGCACTGGCGCAGGCGCAAACCTGGTTGGCGCCGGCGCAGCTCGACCGCGAGTTGCGCCTGACCCGCCGGCGCCGCGTCCCCGCCCTGCGCCGCGATGCGCTGCGGCTGGCCGCCCGCGTCGATGCGCCCTCGCTGCGCGAGAGCCTGGACGATGCGATGTTCGACCGTTCCACCGGGCCCCGGCGCGTGGCGGCCTATCTGCTGCGCGAACGGTTCGGCGAAGAACCCCGGCGGATGTGGCGCGACGCGCTGGAGGCGGGCGACTCGGCGCGGGCGCGCATCGCGCTGACGGCCTTGAGCGAATGCGCCCTGCCCGAGGACGAGGCAAGGTTGATGCCGTGGTTGTCGCAGGCCTCGTCGCGGCTGCGGCTGCTGGCGCTGCGCGGACTCATCCGCGGCGCAGCCGTCGGCCTGCCCGAGGTATTGGCGCGGGCGCTGCACGACAGCGATCACCGGGTCGCGTCCGAAGCCCTGCGGGCCTACGCGCGCGGCCACGCCAAGTTGACGGCGCCGGCGCTGCGGCAAGCCTGGGAATTGCGCCCGCACTACCGCGCCCGGCTGACCGTCGCCGCCACCTTGCTGGACAAATGGCAGGCGCTGGACTTCCTGTTGGATGCGCTGTCCGAACCGCAGGCCTCGCAGGCGGAAGACAGGCTGTTGTCCGAACTGCGCACATGGACCATCTTCGGACGCTATCGCTTCGGTTCGCTCGAACAGGCATCGCCGCAAACGCTGCGCGTACGCCTGCAACGGGCCCGCACCCGACTGCCGGACGAGCTGTATCGCGAACTCGAAGCGCTGATACCGCGCTGATCCAGGCAGCCGGCGTCGGCCCCGCGTCGATGAACCGGCGCCACAACGCCGGTCGCAGCGAACGACCGGGTCCGCTACCGCCCGCTCAGGCCATCGGCAGGTCGCGCGTCGCGCTGCACAGATCGTCGTGCAAGCGCTGCACCGACTGCGTCGCCGATACGTAATCGCGGCCGCCCAGCCTTTCGACGAAGCGGCAGGCGGCGAAGCCTTCGGCCTTGCGCTCATACTCGGCCACCCAGCGCTCGCGCTCGGGGCGGTGTTCGTCGGCGATCGGCCAGGCGCTGCGCCGGTACGGCATGTGTTCGCGCAGGCCCATGCGCCACGGCTTGCCGCTGACGCGCGCGCGGAAGCAGTGTTGGTGCCTGCACGACAGCGCGTAGTACGAATCCGCGCCGATCGCTTCGAAGAATGCGTTCACCTGCGGGTCGAGCGGATCGAAGGTGCGGTGCATCGCCAGCAGGCGAAAACCGTTGGGCGTGCGGTAGACGCGCAGGTGCCAGTCCGGATTGGCCGCGACGAAGGCCTTGACCGGCGCCAGCGCGCGCGCCTCCGGCCCGCCGCCTTCGATGCGGTCACGGCGCCGCGCATGCTTCGCGCGGACCATGCCGATCGCCAGCAGCGTCGCGATCGCGGCGACGATGCCGGCGACCGGGTGGACCAGCACGCCGCAGGCCACGCCGGCGGCGAGCGAGAGCGCGGCCATCGGCCCGCCCAGGCGCACCGGCGGAAGCGGCTTGAAGTCGACGTCGGCGAACAACACGTCGGGTGAGTTGAGGCAACGCGCGCCGTAGCTGTTGCGGGTGATCACTTCGTTGCCGTAACGGGCGACGATTTCCTCGCGGATCGGCAGGCCTTCGGCGTCGTAAGGCACGCGCGGCTCGTTGCGCGGCAGTTTCTCGCCGGCGAGGATGCGCTCGAACGCATCGCGCACGCGCGCCTCGGCCATGGCCTGGGCCTCGGACTGGCTGGCATCGGACCAACCGAAGCGACGCACCGTCAGCGAAACCCGTCCGGAGACATGCCCGCGCCCGAATTTCTCCTGCACCCGCGCCTCGGCCCAGTACTGCGGAACCTGCATCGCCATCGTCGCCCTCCCTTGCTTTTCGCGATTGTAGCGATCTCCACGACACCGGCCGCGCCGGCCGCAGCGAAGCGGCCGCCTCGAGCCGGCCGTTGGCGGAATTCTCCGGCGTCCGCCGCGGCGACGCGCGGCACTTGACGGCGCTTCGCATCGGCGTAGCATTCGCCATACGCCAGCGGACAGACCGCCGGCCACTTCAACTCCGTGAGGGATTCTCATGGCACTGCAGCAATACGATTACCTCGTCTTCATCGGCCGCTTCGAGCCCTTCCACAACGGCCACGCCGCCGTCGCCCGCCACGCGCTGGGCAAGGCCGCCAAGGTCGTCTTCCTGGTCGGTTCCGCCGACACTCCCCGCACCGTCAAGAACCCGTTCACCGTCGCCGAGCGCGCGGTGATGATCCAGGCCGCGCTCGCCGACAGCGCCGACCGCCTGATCGTGCGCCCGCTGCGCGACCACCTCTACAACGAGAGCCAGTGGATCGCCAACGTCCAGCGCAGCGTCGCCGAGGCGGTGCGCGCCGACGGCGGCGCGGCGGATGCGCGCATCGGCCTGATCGGCATGGACAAGGACGCCTCCAGCTATTACCTGCGCGAATTCCCGCAGTGGCCGCTGGTCGACGTCAACCACACCGCCACGCTGTCGGCCACCGAGCTGCGCAAGTACCTGTTCGAGGCCAACCAGCTCGACAGCCACGGCGGGCTGATGCTGATCCGCGCCAACGTGCCGGCGCCGGTGTTCGACATGCTCGAGGCGTTCCGCAAGAGCTCGCCGGCGTTCAAGCAGCTGGTCGCCGAGTACCAGTTCATCGAGCAGTACCGCGCGGCCTGGGCCGATGCGCCGTACGCGCCGACCTTCGTCACCACCGATGCCGTGGTGGTGCATTCCGGCCACGTGCTGCTGGTGCGCCGCCGCGCCGAGCCGGGCCGCGGCCTGTGGGCGCTGCCGGGCGGTTTCGTCGGCCAGCACGAAAGCCTGCTCGAGGCCTGCCTGCGCGAACTGCGCGAGGAAACCCGGCTGAAAGTGCCGCTGGCGGTGCTCAAGGGCTCGATCAAGGGCGAACGCGTGTTCGACCATCCCGAACGCAGCGCGCGCGGCCGCACCATCACCCACGCCTTCCACTTCGACTTCCCGGCCGGCGAACTGCCGCAGGTGCGCGGCGGCGACGACGCCGACAAGGCGCGCTGGTTCCCGGTCAGCGAGGCGCTGGAGATGAGCCCGCAGCTGTTCGAAGACCACCTGCACATCCTCGAATACTTCCTGGGCCGCGGCTGAGCGCATCGCGCACCGCCCGGCCCTCCCGCCGGCGGACAGACCGCCGGCCACACCCGACGCGAAGGAGCTTCCCGTCATGCAATGCCTCGACAACCTGCTGCTCAACACCGACAGCTACAAGGCCAGCCACTGGCTGCAGTACCCGCCCGGCACCGATGCGACGTTCTTCTACATCGAATCGCGCGGCGGCGTGTACGACCGCACGGTGTTCTTCGGCCTGCAGGCGATCCTCAAGGAATACCTGGCCAAGCCGGTCACCCATGCCGACATCGACGAAGCGCGCGACCTGTACGCCGCGCACGGCGAACCGTTCAACGAGGCCGGCTGGCGCTACATCGTCGACCACCACCAGGGGCTGATGCCGATCCGGGTCCGCGCCGTGCCCGAAGGCACGGTGGTGCCGACGCACCAGGCGCTGGTGACGATCGAATCGACCGACCCGCAGGCCTATTGGGTGCCGTCGTACCTGGAAACCCTGCTGCTGCGCCTGTGGTACCCGGTGACGGTGGCCACGATCAGCTGGCACGCCAAGCAGACCATCCGCCAGTTCCTGGAACGCACCAGCGACGATCCGGAAGGCCAGCTGCCGTTCAAGCTGCACGACTTCGGCGCGCGCGGCGTATCCAGCACCGAATCGGCCGCGCTCGGCGGCGCCGCGCACCTGGTCAACTTCCTCGGCACCGACACCGTCTCCGGCCTGCTGCTGGCCAAGCGCTATTACCACGAGCCGATGGCCGGCTATTCGATTCCGGCGGCCGAGCACAGCACCATCACCAGCTGGGGCCGCGAACGCGAGGTCGACGCCTACCGCAACATGCTCGACCAGTTCGCCAAGCCCGGCGCGATCGTCGCGGTGGTGTCGGACAGCTACGACATCTTCCACGCGATCCGCGAGCATTGGGGCAAGACCCTGCGCGAGCAGGTGATCGCCTCGGGCGCGACCTTGGTGGTGCGCCCGGACTCGGGCGACCCGGTCGATGTCGTGCACCAGTGCCTGACCCTGCTCGACGAAGCCTTCGGCCACACCGTCAACGGCAAGGGCTACAAGGTGCTCAACCACGTGCGGGTGATCCAGGGCGACGGCATCAACCCGACCAGCATCCGCGCAATCCTGGAACGCGCGACCAGCTACGGCTACGCCACCGACAACCTCGCCTTCGGCATGGGCGGCGCGCTGCTGCAGCGGCTCGACCGCGACACCCAGAAGTTCGCGCTGAAGTGCTCGGCGGCGCGCGTGGACGGCGAATGGATCGACGTCTACAAGGACCCGGTCACCGACAAGGGCAAGTCGAGCAAGCGCGGCCGCATGACCTTGCTGCGCCATCGCGAATACGGCCACTTCAAGACCGTGCCGGTGCCTGCGGATGCGCCGTCGCTGGAAGCCGCGGCCAAGCCGGTGGGCTACGAGGACGCGATGGTGACGGTGTGGGAGGACGGCCGGCTGGTCGAGGATTGGACGTTCGCGCAGGTGCGGGAACGGGCGAACGCGGCTCGGCTTTGAAGCGGCGCTCGCGCTGCCCCTCTCCCGCGAGCGGTAGAGGGGCTCAAGAGCCGCAACGCTTTGCGGCCGCCGCGTACAGTCCCCTCTCTCGCTTGCGGGAGAGGGCTAGGGTGAGGGCAACCCACCCGCCACGGATTCCAGGACGAACCCGATGCCAGCCCCTGTCGAAGGGCTAGCGACCGCCGACCCGGGCACGCTCCCGCTCAGCGCGGCCTCTTCCCTGTTCCAGCGCCTGCGCGCGACCACGCCGCAGCTGGCCCGGCGCGCGCCGGGCGAACACGATGCCGCGCGTTGGCGCGAGCACCGCATCGGCGAACGCCGCTACCGCGTCGCCCAACCCGTCACCTTCACCCCTTACGCCGCCGCGCGGCCGTGCTCGGCGCGGTGCCTGTTCTGTTCGGAAAACCTGCGCCTGCTCGACGCCGGCGCGATGGCGCAGACCCTGCGCCCCGGCCCCGATCATTTCGAGCGCCTGAGCGCGGCGCTGACGCAACTGCGCGGGCTGCCGCTGTCGTGGTCGCTGTCGGGGCTGGAATCCAGCGACGACGAAGACTGGTTCCTGCGCCTGCTGGCGACGCTGGCCGCGGCCGAACGCGACGGGGTGCAAGTGGAGGAGCGCGTGCTCTACAGCAACGGCGCCGGCTTCGCCCGCGGCCGCGGCGAGGAGTTGATCGCCGCCCTGCGCGCATTCGGTTTGTCGTGGCTGGAGTTGTCGCGGCATCACCACGACGCCGCGCGCAACCAGGCCATCATGCGTTTCCGTGACGGCGAGGCCATCGCCGACGGCGCCGCGTTCGCGCGCGTGGCGCGCCGGCTGTCCGAAGCGCTGCCGCTGCGCCAGGTCTGCATCGTCCAGCGCGGCGGCATCGACGACGCCGACGGTGTGCGCGCCTACCTCGACTGGGCCCGCGCCTGCGGCGCCGGCACGGTGATCTTCCGCGAGTTCTCGCGCCTGGGCCCGGGCTATCGCGACAACGCCACCGCGCGCTATCTCGAAGCCGGGCGGGTGCCGATCGAACAGGTGCTGTCGGCGTGCATGGACGCGCCGTGGTGGCCGCAGTTGACGCCGCAGCGCATCACCGAAGGCTATTACTTCTGGAACCTGCGCCTGCGCGAGCCGCGCAGCGGCCTGGAGGTGGTGTTCGAAGCCTCCGACTATGCCGCGATGCACCGCCGCCACGCCTCCGGCGACATCTACAAGCTGGTGTTCCACGGCAACGGCCGGCTCTGCGCCGGCTGGCAACCCGACCGCGACGTGCTGTGGCCGCCCGGCGCGGACACGCCCGCGCGCGGCGACGCCGGCGGCGGGGCGGACGCAAACGCCGGCCTCGCGGAGCGCGCCGATGGATAGCCGCAGCTGGCTGGTGCTGGAGCCGGACCCGCCGCACCTGCAGCTGCCCGACGACCTGCGCGCGCGCGATGCGTTCGGCGGCCGCGACTGCGGCTGGGTCGCGCAGATGCGCCCGTTCGTGCGCCACTACGCCGCGCCCGGCGCGCGCGTGTTCGACCCGTTCTGCGGCTTCGCCACCACCTTGCTCGCCGCCGCGCTCGAAGGCCGCCGCGGCTGCGGGCTGGAGATCGACCCGGCGCGCGCGCAACTGGCGCGCGAGCGGCTGCAACGCCACGGCATCGACGCGCCGGTCGCCGTGGGCGGCCTGCCGGTTGCGCCGGCGCCGCTGCCGTTCGGGCTGTGCCTGACCAACGTGCCCTACTTCGGCTGCCGCTGGCCGGACCGCGCCGGCGCGCCCGCCGCCGACGCCGGCCAGCTCTATCTCGAGCGCGACTACGAGGCCTACCTGCAGCGCCTGCGCGACATCTTCCACGCCGTGTGCGCGGCCCTGCCCGAGGGCGGCTACTGCATCGCCATGGCCGAGAACCCGAACCTCGGCGGCCGCACGCTGCCGCTGGCCTGGGACCTGGCGCGGATCCTCGGCGCGTTGTTCGTGGCGCGCGAAGAGCGCCTGCTGTGCTACGCCCGCGAGCCGCGGCCGCTGGCGCCCGGCGACGCATCCACCGACCGCAGCCACGAATACGCGCTGGTGTTCCAGAAGCAGCGCGAACGCGTCTGCCTCGACAGCACCGCCGATGAGCTGCAAGCGCTGCGCGAGGCCGGATTCGCGTTCGCGCTGTACGGCAGCTACCCGCGCTGGCTGGCCGAGCCCGGCGCGCCGGAACCCGCCGACGCCGACCTGCTGCTGCCCGACGACCAGGCCGAGTTCGACCGCCTGCTGTGGTGGCTGCACGAACGCCGCTACGAACTGACCCTGTGGGGCGAACCCGTGCACCCGCCGCTGCGCCTGCCGCGCCTGCGCGAGCACTGGTACCTGCGCGCGCAACGCCGCGACCGGCTGGGCCGGCTGGTGCGCCTGGACCTGTCGCTGGCCGATCAGGCCGCGCACCAAGTCCCGCGTTGAATCGAGGCCCGGTTGCGGGCGCGGCGCAGGTGGCGGCCGGGTGCGCTCAGGGCGTTGTGCGAGGCGGCGCGACGTCGTCGCCGGCGCGTGGGCCGCAAGCGCGACTCGGCTACTGCGGGCCTGCCTCGCAAGTGCGGTGGCGCGGTCGCGGCTTGCGCCGCTCCTGCAGTCGGGCTTCGCGGAACGCGGCAGACGGTGTGCCGGTTGAGCCGCGGCCATCCAGCGAACGAGCGAGGTGCGCAATCCCCCTGTAGGAGCGGCGCAAGCCGCGACCGCGGTGCAACAAGCTCACCGCGCAGGACGAAGAAATGCGGCCCGATTGCCGCGACCTGCGCCGCACGCGCAGTGGCGCAGTCGCGGCTTGCGCCGCTCCTACCGTGGAATTCGCAACGCGTCTATTCCTCCGGCGGCGAAGCCGGAAGCCCCGCCAGCGAGTCGGCCATCTTCGCCAGCCGCGACGTCCCGCCGAGCGGGCGCAGCAATTGCTCGCAGCGCGCGCGCAGGGTCGAATTGCGCAGCGGCCAGGCCGGTTCGCGCCGCGAGCCGGGAAACACCACGCACAGCAGCGGCCCCTGCGGCGCGCCGCGGCCGCTGCGCGCGTGCGCGCGCATCCCGGACAGGTCGCTGGCCATGCGCTCGGACATCTCGCCCAGCGCCCGCCCGCCGCCGGCGTCGCCGATCAGGCCGAAGCTGCTGCGCGCGGTGGCGCATTCGTGGACGACGACGAAGTCGCCGACGCCGCCCGCGCCGGGCTGCGCCAGCCAGGCCGCGGGCATGGCCAGATACGGCACCCGCCCCGCGTCGAGATAGGCCTGCGGATTGCTGCGCGGAAAGCGCGGGTCGGCCAGCGCGGTGGTCGAGACGAAACAGCCGGCGCAGGCGCCCTCGGACTGGCGCAACGGCTGCTGCGGCCGGTGCGGGTCGGGCACCAGCCGCTCGCGCCAGGCGCCGTCCGGCCAGCCGCTGTCGCGCAGGCTGCCGCTGCCGGTGTCGTCGGGGTGGTAGGCATCGGGCGCGCCCTGGGCGGTGACCGGCGGCCGCGCGCAGCGGAAGGCATAGGCGCGGTTGCCATCGGCATCGATGCGGTGCAGCACCGCGCCGGCGAACTCGGTCCAACGTTCGATCAGCACCACGCCCATGCGCGTTCCATCCCTGGCCCGGACGGCGCGAGGGTTTCGCGCCCGGCTCCGAATGGCGCGATTGCGACGCGGCCGATGTCAATTCGCCGTGACGTACGCGACGCGACTGCATCGGATGAACACGCCCGCAGCCAGGATGCGCGCAAACCCGCATGCCGCGCGTGCCGGCATGAATCAAAAATGCAGTCTCAATCCAGCATCGAATAGAAAACTACGTATTTTGCTGGCCAAATTCTCACAACATCCGATACCAGAACAACGCGGTCTCATGCGCGATGTCCGGCTCGTTGGCGTAGTGATAGCGATCGCAGCCGCCGAGCACGAAGCCGTGGCGCAGGTACATGCGGCAGGCGTTGACGTTGGTGTCCTGGGTTTCCAGCATGATCCCGGGATAGCCGCGCTCGCGCGCCCATTCCAGCGCCGCGCGCATCAGCGCCGTGCCGGCGCCGCGGCGGCGCGCGAGGCGGTCGATGGCGATGTCGTCGATGTAGGCGAAGCCGTTCCAGGTGCGCGACATCATCAGCCGCCCGACCACGCGCCCGTCCAGGCGCACGACGAACGCGGCCGCATCCGGCGCGGTGTTGCCGCGGGCGCGCTGCAGGTAATCGCGCAGCCCTTCGGCGTCGGCGTCGTCGCCGTAGTTCTTGCGGTACGGCTCGTCGAGTTGCCGGGTATCGAACGACTCCAGGTCGCACCACAGCGCGCCGTCGCGCAGTTGCAGCTGCAGGCGCTGGAACGCGATGAAGCTGCCGTCGAAGGCCACCGCGGCGTCCACGTCCTGCTCGCACAGCGCGTGCACCGTCGGCGCGCGCGGATCGTCCTGCGCGCCGGCGTCGGCGTCGCCGCCCGCGTTCATGCCGCCAGCTCCAGCGCCAGGATCGCGTCGTGGTAGGTGTGGGCGCCGACCTGGAACTCGCGCTCGCCGACCTGCACGTAACCGCAGCGCGCATAGAACGCCAGCGCGCGTTCGTTGCCGGCGTACACGCCCAGCAGCAGCCGGCCGGCGCCGCGCGCGCGCGCCTCGTCGATGGCGTGCTGCATCAACCGCCGCCCGGTGCCGCCGCCGTGGAAGCGCGACAGCAGGTAGATTCGCTTGAGTTCGAGGTCGTCCGCGCGCAGGTCGGCCAGCGGCAGGTTCGGCGGCGTCAGCATGGCGAAACCGACCGGCGCGGCGCCGGCCGCGCTTTCGGCCAGCCACAGCGCCGTCGCCGGATCGGCCAGGGCCTGCGCATACGCATCGGCGGCGTGCTGCTTGCGGCAGTGGGCGACGATGTCGGCGCCGTCGAGGATGCCGGCGAAGGTGTCGAGGAAGGTCGCCGCGCCGGCCAGGGCGAGCGCATCGGCATCGCCGGCGTGGGCGCGGCGGATCAGGGGGACGGCGTCGGAATCGTGCATGGCGGCGAGACGGGCAGGCCCGGAGGCGATGCGCCCAAGATCGCATGCGCGGGGCGTGCTGCGGTATCCGCGGATAGTCATGCGCGGGGGCGGCGCGGCCGCTGTGTCGGAGCGGCGCGGGCCGCGGGCCGCGGCGCCTCGTTTACGGCCGGACGCCGGCTTTCGCGACTGGCGCGTGCCGGAACGCGGGGAGTGGAGTTTCGTCGTGGACGCCTTGGCGCGGTCGCGGCTTGCGCCGCTCCTACAGGGTGAGCCCCGAGCCGCGCCGTCGCTGCAGGCCCGACTGCAGGAGCGACGCAAGCCGCGACCGCGGCACCGCAGCTACGGCGCCGCCTGCGCCAACGCGATCGCGCCTGGCGCCGCTCCTGCAACCGGTTCCTGCGTCAGCGAGCGACCTGGATCGCGACCTTGCCGAAGTGCGAGCCGCTTTCCAGGTAGCGATAGGCCTCTTGCGCCTGCGCGAACGCGAACGTGCGGTCCACCACCGGTACGATCTTGTTGACGTCGACGAAGCGCGCCAGGTCCTCGCCCATGCCGCGGCTGCCGACGAAGATGCCGGACAGGCGCTTGGCGCCCATGATCAGCGCGAACGGGTCGAACTCGCCGGCGAAGCCGCTGACCCCGCCGATGATCGCGATCGTGCCGTTCATCGCCGCCGCGCGCAGCGAACGCGCCAGGGTGCCGGCGCCGCCGACTTCCAGCACCGCGTCGACGCCGTTGCCGCCGGTCAGGCGCAGCGCTTGCTCCTGCCATTCCGGATGGGTGCGGTAGTTGATGGTCGCATCGGCGCCGAGCGCGCGGGCGCGTTCGAGCTTGGCGTCGCTGGAGGAGGTGACGATCGCGCGCAGCCCCGCCGCCTTGGCCAGTTGCAGGCCCCAGATCGAGACCCCGCCGGTGCCCAGCAGCAGCACGTTCTGGCCCGGACGCAGGCGCGCTTCGACGAACAGCGCGTTCCAGGCGGTGACGCCGGCGCAGGTCAGGGTCGCGGCCTGGGCGTCGTCGAGGTGCGCGGGCACGGCAAACACCGAGTCTTCCGAGACCACGATCTGTTCGGCCAGCACGCCGTCGGCGTCGGCGCCGAACGGCGCGCGGGTGGCGTGGGCGCTGGCGGCGCCGGCGTGCCAGTGCGGGAAGAAGCTGGTGGCGACGCGGTCGCCGAGCGCCCAGCGGGTCGCGCCGGGGCCGAGCTCGATCACCTCGGCGACGGCGTCCGACGCCGGGATCACCGGGCGCTCGCCGCCGGCCGGATAACGGCCGTCGGCGACCATCAGGTCGCGGAAGTTCAGCGACACCGCGCGCACGCGCAGGCGCACCTGTCCGGCGCCCAGCGGCGCGGGCGCTTCCTCGGCCAGGGCGAGCGAGTCGATGCCGCGGCCGGCGCGGATGCGGTAAGCCTTCATGGGGGACACTCCTGGAACAGTGGGGATGACGGGCCGGAACGATGCCGCGGCCGGGGAGCGCTACGATAGCGTCGCCACGCGCGCTCTAGTGGCTAGCTTCATTCCACTCTCCGTAGCCCCGTAGGAACCAATCCCATGGCCGTCAACGACCGCCTGCTCGGCATCGTCGCCTTCGTCCAGTCCGCCGAGGCCGGCAGCTTCGCCGTCGCCGCCGAGCGCCTGGGGGTGACCCGCTCGGCCATCGGCAAGCGCATCGCCCGGCTCGAACAGCAGCTCGGCGTGCGCCTGTTCCACCGCAGCACCCGCCGCCAGAGCCTGAGCGAAGACGGCCAGGCCTACTACGAGCGTTGCGTCAAGGCGCTGGCCGAACTCGACGCCGCCGAGGCCGCGCTCGACAGCGGCCGGCGCGAACCCAGCGGGCGGCTGCGAATCAGCGCGCCGGTGATGTTCGGCCGCCACTGCGTGGCGCCGGTGGTGCTGGAACTGTCGCGGCGCCATCCCAAGCTCGAGATCGACCTGTCGTTCAACGACCGCATGGTCGACCTGGTCGAGGAAGGCTACGACCTGGGCATCCGCGTCGGCCGCCTGCGCGACAGCGCCACCCTCGCCGCGCGCCTGTTGACCCAGGAGCACCTGGGCATCTGCGCCGCGCCGGCGTACCTGGCCAAGCGCGGGCTGCCGCGCGAGATCGACGACTTCGCCGGCCACGACGCGGTGATCTACGGCCGCCACGGCCAGCTCGTTCCCTGGCGCCTGCGCGACGGCGACGACGAAGTGCGCGAGCCGCAGGTCAACGCACGCCTGCGCTTCGACGACCTGCAGGCCATCGCCGACGCCGCCATCGCCGGCGCCGGCCTGGCGCAGCTGCCGTGCTGGCTGCTGAGCCGCTACCTGCGCAGCGGCGAGCTGCAAATGGTGATGCACGCCGACCGCGTGGTCGGCAGCCGGATCAGCGCGGTGTGGCCGCACACCCACTACCTGCCGCTGCGCACGCGCGCGGCGATCGACCTGCTGGTGGAACGCATCCCGGCGATGGTCGGGACGAATTTCGGCAAGCCGTTGGCGGCGGTGGCGTGAGTCGTCGCGATTGCGCGGCCGTTGTCTGGCGGTGAGTTGCGTCGCAGGCGCGGTGTCGCGGTCGCAGCTTGCGCAGCGCCTACCGCCGGACTTCCAGCAACGACATGGCGACGGGCTTGCCCTGTAGGAGCGGCGCGAGCCGCGACCGCGTTGCGGCGGCTTGCGTCGCAGGCGCGGTGTCGAGGTCGCAGCTTGCGCAGCGCCTACCGCCGGACTTCCAGCAACGACATGGCTACGGGCTTGCCCTGTAGGAGCGGCGCGAGCCGCGACCGCGTTGCGGCAGCTTGCGTCGCAGCTGCAGTGTCGCGGTCGCAGCTTGCGCAGCTCCTACAGTCGGACTTCCAACAGCGACGCGGCTGCAGAGCCGCGACGGCGCCTTCGCGATGGCGACGCCCCCAACTCCCCCTCACCGCTCCGGCCAATACCACGCCGGCGCGTCGAGCAGGCCCTGCCCTTCCACCTCGGTCTGCCCGAAGGGTTTGTGCAGGCGGATCGCGTTGCAGCCGTCCTCGTCCTCCAGCGCCGCGACCAGCCGGGTCGCGTGCGAGACCACCCACACCTGGCTGCGCCGGGAGGCGCGCGCGATCAACCGGCCCAGCGCCGGCAGCAGGTCCGGATGCAGGCTGGTCTCGGGTTCGTTGAGCACCATCAGCGGCGGCGGCCGCGGGGTGTGCAGGGCGGCGATCCACAGCAGGTAGCGCAAGGTGCCGTCGGACAGCTCCGCCGCCGACAGCGGCCGCAGCAGGCCGGGTTGCTCGAGTTCGAGCACGAAACGCCCGCCGTCGCCGGCCACGCGCACGCGCGCGCCGGGGAAGGCGTCGTCGACCGCCTCGGCCAGCGCGCGCGCATCGCCGATCTCGACGATGGTCTGCCACGCCGCGGCCAGGTCGCGGCCGTCGTGGCTGAGCACCGGGGTCATCGTGCCCAGCTGCGGCTGCCGCGCCGGCGCCTGCGCGTCGCTGCGGAAATGGTCGTAGAAGCGCCAGCCGCGGATGGCCTCGCGCAGGCTCAGCACCTCCGGCGCCGCGCGCGGGTCGGACAACTGCGCGAACAGGCTCTCGAACGGGCTCAGGTGCTCGGCGGCGACGCGCCAGCCGCGGCCCTCGCGCACCCGCGCCAGGCCGCCGCGGCGGTCGACCAGCAAGTTGGAGCTGCGCAAGAACGGACCGCTCCAGATCGCCTCGCGCTTGATCTGCGGGTCCATCCCGAACAGGGTCCTGGACGGGATCGGCAGGCCCAGGTCGATGGCGTAGCCGTAGTCCTCGCCGGCGAACCCCAGCCGCAGCGCCACCGGCGCCTGGCGCTGGGTGCCCTGCACCGGCGCCTCGCCGCGCTTCATCCGCGCCGAGACCGTCTCCGGCCCGGCCCACAGCGCCGACGGCAGGCCGCCCTCGCGCGCCAGCGCCGGCACCACCCCGCCCTGCGCGGTTTCCGCCAGCAGCCGCAGGGCGCGGTAGAGGTTGGACTTGCCACAGCCGTTGGCGCCGGTGACCACGTTGAGCCGGCCCAGGCCCAGCTCGAGTTTGTGCAGCGAGCGGTAGTGGGCGATCGCCAGGGTCTGCAGCATGCGCGTGCTCGGGGAAGTCGAAAACGCCGGACAGGATGCCGCCCGCGCGTCGCAACGGCTGCGCCGACGGCCGGCCGGCGTCCGCTCCAGACACAGAACGGACGTCCTTTTTATGCAATAGATCACGTTATCATGCACTGGTGAGTCGTCGTGCAGGCCGGGGTTCGCCCGGCCTGCCTGCGTCTGGGGACCCTCTGCCGACCTCCCGCTGCCCCTGCAGCGTGGCCGGGGGAACGACGCCCGGGCTCCGTCAGTCGCCGCGCCCGCAACGGTCGCGGCGGGTCAAACAGGATGCAGTTTTAAGGAACGAAACGATGAAGACCGCTAATCGGGGAATCCAGGCCATGGCCTGCGTGGTGGGCCTGGGCGTGGCGCTGGTCGCCGCGCCGGGTTGGGCGCAGCGCAAGAGCGCGCAGGACCAGCGCGCCGAAAAGATGAACGAGATTCCGACCTGCTCGAAGAACCTCGGCGCGATCTCGGTGATCGAGCCGGAAGACGCGACCAACTGGTGGACCGGCCAGCAGCTGCCTGCGCCGAGCAAGCTGATCAAGGTGTTCGTGCAGAAGTCGCGCTGCTTCACCCTGGTCGACCGCGGCGCCGGCATGGACATGGCGATGCGCGAACGCGACCTCGCCGCCAGCGGCCAGCTGCGCAACAAGTCCAACGTCGGCAAGGGCCAGATCCGCGCCGCCGACTACGTGCTGGTGCCGGACCTGATCTCGAAGAACTCCAACGCCGGCGGCAACGCCGTGGGCGGGCTGATCGGCGGGCTGATCGGCGGCCGCGCCGGCGCGGTGGCCGGCAACCTCAACTTCAACAAGAAGACCGCCGACGTGGTGCTGACCGTCACCGACGTGCGCTCCTCCGAGCAGGTCGCCATGTCCGAGGGCAGCGCCAAGAAGACCGACATCGGCTTCGGCGCCAGCGGCTCGCTGTTCGGCAGCAGCGGCCTGGGCGGGGCCGGCGTGTCGGGCTACGCCAACACCGAGATCGGCCAGGTCATCACCATGGCCTACCTGCAGGCCTACACCAACCTGGTCGCCGAACTCGGCGGCCTGTCCGGCAACGCCTCGGCGTCGAACGCGCAGCAGGCGGTCACCGTGATCAAGTCCGCGCGCCTGTTCGCCAACGCCAACGGCAGCGGCAAGGTGGTGCGCCCGCTCGATCCGGGCATGATGCTCTACCCCACCGGCAACAAGCAGGGCGCGATGTGGGAAGTCGAGGACGAACTCGGCAACAAGGGCTGGGTGACCTCGCTGGCGCTGGAACTGTCGAAGTAAGCGCCGCGGCGTCCGCTCAGCGCGCGAAGGCCGCCGGGCGACCGGCGGCCTTTTTCGTGGGCGAAGGTTGTCCGCGCGGCGCGGCCGCATCCGGTTAGCGCATGCGCGGCCCGCGCGCTTGCCGCGGGCGGGGCTTTCCAGCACGCTGCGGCTGCGCGCTGCGATCGCGACCGCGAGCGGATGCCGACTCGCCGCCGCAACGCCAGCCAAGCCGGCAAGCCGCGCCCCCATTCCCCAACCCCGATGCCCGCCCCCATGACCACGACCGACCGCAACCTGCGCCTGGACTACCTCGAATTCAACGTCGCCGACATCGCCGCGTCCAAGGCCTTCTACGGCGCCGCGTTCGGCTGGCGCTTCACCGACTACGGCCCGGATTACTGCGAGTTCGACGACGGCCGCATGAAGGGCGGCTTCAGCACCCACGCCGCGCCGCGCCCCGGCGGCGCGCTGGTGGTGATCTACGCCGACGACCTCGCCGACGCGCGCGGCAAGGTCGAAGCCGCCGGCGGCGCGATCGTCGCCGAACACGAGTTTCCCGGCGGCCGTCGCTTCCACTTCACCGATCCGGACGGCTACGAACTGGCGGTGTGGACCGAGGCCTGAGGCTGCAGCCGGCCTGGCCCGGCCGCCGCGCGCCGCCGCAGCCGGGCTGCAACGCCTACGGAGCGAAACGCATGGCCCTGGACGCATTGGCCGAAGTCGCCGGCGCCGCGCTGCGGCTGTTCGGCCGCATCGTATTCGAAGTGGTGGTGGAGTGGCTGATCTATGGCATCGGCCGGCTGGTGTTGTGGCCGTTCTACCGGCGCAAGCCGCCCGGCGACAGCGCCTGCCTGCTCGCGGGCGTCGGTTTCTGGCTGCTGGTACTGTTCCTTGTCGCCCTGAGCAAGACCGGGCTCAGCGCCTGAATCTTCGGAGCCGCGCATGGCCTACGAACCGATCCACATGACCTGGGACTACTGGGACGGCCCGCGCACCGGCATCGCCGATTGCGAGGGGCGCCCGCATTACTTCTCCTGCCTGTTCGATCCGCAACAGGAGGAATACCGCGACCTGTTCGCGGTCACCCCGATCGATGCCGAAACCTGGGACTGGGCGCAGCAGCACTGGGCGATCTGGCAACGCTGGGAGGCCGAGGTCAACGCCGGGCGGCTGACGCCGCAGAGCCATCCCAAGTACGGCCAGTTCGACCCGCGCTACACCGAACTGGAAGCGCTGATCGACGGCGGCCTCGACCGCCTGCGCGGCCGGACGGTGCGCCGGCGCGGCGCGCTGCGCAAGCGCGCGGTCGAGGGCGAGCTGTTTCCGGGGCAGTGGAACCGCTACGAAATCGAATGGTCGCAGCCGCTGGCCGGCGACGGGCTCGACGGGGGCGCGAAATGAATTGCCGCTGCGATGCTGCGACTGCTGCGACTGCTGCGACCTGAGCGAAAAGCGTCGGGCCTGAAGGCCCTCCCACCAGGCGGTTGCCCGGCAGTGGTGGGAGGGCCTTCAGCCCCGACGCTTTCGTTTCCGGTCACCGCGATCGCAACCAAAGGCATCGGGACCGAAGCCCCCGGCACGCTCACACCTTCGCCAGCTTCCACTTGCCGCGGGTGAACAGCCACAGGGTGAAGGCGCCGACGGAGGTCTCCGACACGAACACCGCCCAGAACACGCCCAGTTCCTTCCAGCCCAGGTGGATCGCCAGCCAGTACGACAGCGGGATCTGGATCAGCCAGAAGAACACCACGTTGATCTTGGTCGGGGTGATCGTGTCGCCGGCGCCGTTGAAGGCCTGCACCGTGACCATCCACCAGCCGTAGATGAAGAACGAGTACGACAGGATCCGCAGCCATTCGGCGCCGACCTTGACCACCTCGGCATCGGCGCTGAAGATCCCGACCAGCTGCTGCGGGAAGGCGAAGAACAGCACCGACACCAGCACCAGGTAGCCCATGTTGTACCAGCCGATCTGCCACACCGCGGCCTCGGCGCGGTCGGCGTGGCCGGCGCCGAGGTTCTGCCCGACCAGGGTCGCGGCGGCGTTGGACATGCCCCAGGCCGGCATCATCGTGAACATCATCACCCGGATGGCGATGGTCGCGCCGGCCACCGCCTCGCTGCCGATGGTGGCCAGGATGCGCATCAGGAAGATCCACGCGGTCATCGCCACGATCATCTGGCCGATGCCGCCGAGCGAGGTGCGCACGATGCTCCACAGCATCGTGCCGTGCCAGACCAGTTGCGCCGCGGTCACCCGGATGTGCTTGCCGCCGCGGAACAGCACCCACAGCTGGTACGCCACGCCGCAGCCGCGGCCGATGCAGGTGGCGATCGCCGCGCCCTCGATGCCCCACGCCGGGAACGGCCCCGGGCCGAAGATCAGCAGCGGGCACAGCACGATGTTGAGGCCGTTGGACAGCCACAGCACCCTCATCGAAATCGCCGCGTCGCCGGCGCCGCGGAAGATCGCGTTGATCACGAACAACAGCACGATCACCACGTTGGCGCCGAGCATCCACTGGGTGTAGCGGTAGCCGTGCTCGATGCTCCAGGCATCGGCGCCCATCAGCCGCAACAGGTCCTGGGCGTAGAAGATGCCGGCCAGCGCCGGCGGCACCGACACCAGCAGCGCGATCAGGATCGCCTGCACCGCGGTCGCCGCGGCTTCTTCGCGCTTGCCTTCGCCGATGCGCCGCGCCACCACCGCGGTGACCGCCATCGCCAGCCCCATCGCCACCGCATACAGCAGGAACAGGTAGCTCTCGGTCAGCCCGACCGTGGCCACCGCCGAGGGGCCGAGCTTGGAGACGAAGAAGATGTCGACCACGGCGAAGGTCGATTCCAGCACCAGCTCCAGCACCATCGGCACGGCCAGCAGGAACACCGCGCGGCGCAGCGGGATCTTGGTGTAGTCGGCGTCGGTGCCGCGGACCGCGTCGCGCAGTTCGCGCCACAGCGATTGCGGCGGATGGGCGTCGGCGGCGTGGGGCGGATCGGCCGCCGGGGAGTCGTGGGTCATCGCAAGCTCCGTGCTGGATCGCACCGACGGATGATAGGGCCCGATGCCCGGCCCGCCAGTGACAACAGTACGACGATGCGCGGGCGGCGCGATCGACACGGCCGTGCGGATCGCGACGCAGGCGCTGGCGCCGCCCGCCCCGGCCGGGCTACAAGGGCGGGGCTACGAACGTGCGTACCGAACCCGGCCGCCCCGCCCGCACGCCCCGCCTCGGCCGCGCGGCGAAAAAGCCGCGGCGGCCGTGTCGATCCGCGCCGCGCCCGTTCGTCGCATCAGTGAGGACCCCGCCTCGCCACATCATTTCGGAGAACCACCATGCCCGGCACCGTTCGCCTGCTCCGCGTCTTCACCTGCCCGCCCGAGCGCGTCTACCGCGCCTTCCTCGACCCCGCCGCCCTGTGCAAGTGGCTGCCGCCGGACGGCTTCACCTGCACCGTGCACGAACTCGAAGCGCGCGTCGGCGGCCGCTACCGGATGAGCTTCACCAACTTCAGCACCGGCAACGGCCACAGCTTCGGCGGCACCTACCTGGAGCTGGTCCCGAACCAGCGCATCGTCCACGACGACCGCTTCGACGACCCCAACCTGCCCGGCACCATGGTCACCACCATCACCTTCCGCGCCGTCTCGTGCGGGACCGAGGTGGAAGTGGTGCAGGAAGGGATTCCCGAGGTGATTCCGGTCGAGCAGTGCCACCTGGGCTGGCAGGAGTCGCTGACCCTGCTGGAACGGTTGGTGGAGCCGACGATTCCGGGGTGAGCGGGATTCGCCGCAGGCGAAAGCGAAGCGCCGCCCCATGACGAGGCCGCCGTCCCGATTGCGACTGTAGGAGCTGCGCAAGCTGCGACCGCGACAACGCAGCTACGACGAAAGCTCCGCCGCGACCGGTCACCCCGCGGTCGCGGCTCGCGCCGCTCCTACAGGAAGCGCCCGAACCTCGTCGTGCCCGGAAACAAAACGGCGGCCCCATGACGAGGCCGCCGTCCGAAGTCCGACTGTAGGAGCTGCGCAAGCTGCGACCGCGACACCGCGACTACGCCGCGACCGGTCACCCCGCGGTCGCGGCTCGCGCCGCTCCTACAGGAAGGGTCCGAACCTTGTTTTTGCCTGGAAACAAACGGGCGGCCCCATGACGAGGCCGCCGTCCGAAGTCCGACTGTAGGAGCTGCGCAAGCTGCGACCGCGACACCGCGACTACGGCGCAAGTCCCGCCGCAAGCGGACGCCCCGCGGTCGCGACTCGCGTCGCTCCTACAGGGAGCTACCGACGCCTCACAGCATCGGCAGCTTCAACCCCTGCTCCTTCGCGCACTGCTGCGCGATCTCATAACCCGCATCGGCATGCCGCATCACGCCGGTGCCGGGATCGTTCCACAGCACCCGGGCGATGCGCTTGTCGGCTTCCTCGCTGCCGTCGCAGACGATTACCACGCCGGAGTGCTGCGAATAGCCCATGCCGACGCCGCCGCCGTGGTGCAACGACACCCAGGTCGCGCCGCCGGCGACGTTGAGCATGGCGTTGAGCAACGGCCAGTCGCTGACCGCGTCGCTGCCGTCCTTCATCGCCTCGGTCTCGCGGTTGGGCGAGGCCACCGAGCCGCTGTCGAGGTGGTCGCGGCCGATCACCACCGGCGCCTTCAGCTCGCCGTTGCGCACCATCTCGTTGAACGCCAGGCCGAGCTTGTGGCGCAGGCCCAGGCCGACCCAGCAGATCCGCGCCGGCAGGCCCTGGAAGCTGATGCGTTCGCGCGCCATGTCCAGCCAGCGGTGCAGGTGCGCGTCGTCGGCGATCAGTTCCTTGACCTTGGCGTCGGTCTTGTAGATGTCTTCCGGATCGCCGCTGAGCGCGACCCAGCGGAACGGGCCGACCCCGCGACAGAACAGCGGGCGCACGTAGGCCGGGACGAAGCCGGGGAAATCGAACGCGTTCTTGAGGCCTTCGTCGAACGCCATCTGGCGGATGTTGTTGCCGTAGTCGACGGTCGGGATGCCCTGCGCGTGGAACGCCAGCATCGCCTCGACGTGCACGCGCATCGACTTCTTGGCCGCGTCGCGCACGCCGTCCGGGTTGGTCTTCTGCTCGTCCAGCCAGCGCTCCACGCTCCAGCCGATCGGCAGGTAGCCGTGCACCGGATCGTGCGCCGAGGTCTGGTCGGTCACGCAGTCCGGACGCACGCCGCGCTTGACCAATTCCGGCAGGATCTCGCCCGCGTTGCCCAACAGCGCCACCGACTTGGCTTCGCCGGCCGCCGTGTACTTGGCGATGCGCGCCAGCGCGTCGTCGAGGTCGCTGGCCTGTTCGTCGACGTAGCGCGTGCGCAAACGCATGTCGATGCTGCTCTGCTTGCATTCGATGTTCAGCGAACACGCACCGGCCAGCGACGCCGCCAGCGGCTGCGCGCCGCCCATGCCGCCCAGGCCGGCGGTCAGGATCCACTTGCCGGCGAGGTCGCCGCCGTAATGCTGGCGCCCCATCTCGACGAAGGTTTCGTAGGTGCCCTGGACGATGCCCTGCGAGCCGATGTAGATCCAGCTGCCGGCGGTCATCTGCCCGTACATCATCAAGCCCTTCTTATCGAGCTCGTTGAAGTGCTCCCAGGTGGCCCAGTGCGGCACCAGGTTGGAATTGGCCAGCAACACCCGCGGCGCGTCGGCGTGGGTCGGGAACACGCCGACCGGCTTGCCCGACTGGATCAGCAGGGTTTCGTCGTCGCCGAGTTCGCGCAGCGATTTCAGGATCGCGTCATAGCAGTCCCAGTCGCGCGCGGCGCGGCCGATGCCGCCGTAGACCACCAGCTCGGCCGGGTTCTCGGCCACGTCCGGGTCCAGGTTGTTCTGGATCATCCGGTAGGCGGCTTCGCTGAGCCAGGACTTGCAGGTCTTGTCGCTGCCGCGCGGGGCGCGGACGACGCGGGAGGGGTCTTTGCGGTTCGCTGCGGACATGGCGTTTTCCGTGGTGCGAGTGAGACGGAAATTATCGCGCCGGGGTTCCGCCGGCCACCAGCGCCGGCGGCCCGCGCGCAGCGCCGACAGGGCGTCGCGGCGCACGAAACTGTCTTGCCGGGGCCGAAATGTTTACGCTGTACACATGAATCCGCCCGCCACCGCCGAGCGCATCGTCCAGGCCGCGCGCGCCCTGCTCGCCCGCGGCGGCGCGCAGGCGGTCAGCATGCGCCGGATCGGCGAGGCGATCGGGCTGACCCCGATGGCGATCTACCGCCACTTCCCCAACCGCGAAGCGCTGCTGCAGCGGGTCGCCGACGACAGCTTCGACGAGATCGCCCACCACTGGACCGCGCGCAAGCACGGCGGCGACGTGATCGCGCGGCTGCGCGCGACCCAGCGCATCTACCTCGACTACGCCTTGGCCTGGCCGCACCTGTTCGACCACGCCTTCTCGCTGCGGCGCGAACGCGCGCGGCGTTATCCCGAAGACTTCCGCGCGCGCCGCTCGCCGACCTTGAACGTGGTCGCCGACGTGGTGCTTGAAGCGCAGCAGGCCGGCCGGCTCAAGCCCGGCGACGCCTGGGACATCGCCATGACCCTGTGGGCGCACACCCACGGCCTGATCGCGCTGTACCGCGCCGGCCGCTTCAGCTACGACGAACGCCAGTTCCGCGAGTTCTACGAAGCCTCGCTCGGCCGCCTGCTCGACGGCCTGGTCGCCTGAGCGCGGCCGCGCGAGGCGCTTCGATCGCCATGCTCCGCGCGCCTGCCCCTGCGATTTTGTGGGAGGGACTTCAGTCCCGACGCTGTGCGCTCCGATCGCCCGTCCCCACAAAAAAGCGCCCGGCATCAAGCCGGGCGCGAGGACGGCGCGAGCATCGGCCCGCGCCGGAAGCGATGAACCGGCTGCGCGCTCAGCGCAGCCGCGGGTCCAGACTGCGCAGCGCCTGGCCGACATCGGCCTGGCCGGTGCGCTCCAGTTCCTTGCGGTCGTAGCTGCGGCCATGACCCGCGCAGTCGCGCTTGCCGCGCACGGGCACGCGCGAGCCGGGGTGCTTGAGGCAGGTGGGATTCGCGGCGCTCGCCGCAGCGTCGGCATCCGCCTTCGCCCCGGCGTCCGCCTGCACGGCATCGGCGCGAACCTGCGCCCCGGTCGGGGCCGGCGTCTGCGCCGCGGCGCCGCCGGCGCCGAGCGACGCCGCGAGCACGGCGATCCAAAGGACATTGCGCATGGAACACCTCCAGGGGAAGCGACGACGGGCGCAGCCACGATACGCCCGCGCCGCCGTCATGGCCGCCATCGCGGACGCGGCGTTTAGGCCCACGTCAGCGTCGCGGGCAGTCCTCGCGGCGGCCGCGTTCGAACGCCATCGCCTCGGCCTCGGTGGCCGGCCGCGGGGCGATGCCGTCGTCGAACAGGACCCGCCACACGCCGTCGGCGTCGCGGTGCCAGACCGATTGGTATTGGCCGATCAGATAGCGCGGCTGCGCGCCCGGATCGATGCGCTGGTACAGCGCCGGCCCGCTCGACCAGGCCACGTCGCCGACGCCGCCGACGGTGACCCGCTGCGGGTACCAGCGCAGGCGCAGTTCCTTGCCGGCGATCAGCTCGGCCCACTGCGCGAGGATGGCCTCGCGCCCGCGCGTGGGCTGCGCCCGGCCGGCGCCGAACGCGGCCTGCGGATGCACGAACGCGGCGAACGCGGCGGCATCGTGCTCGGCCAGCGAACGGGCGAAGCCGAGTTCGCGCGCCCACACCGCGCATTCGTCCGCGCTCAGCTGCGGCTGCGGCGCGGCGGCAGGCGGCGGCTCCTGCGCGAGCGCGGGCAGGCAGGACACCGCCAGGCAGGCGGCAACGACGGCAACGGCACGGCGCATGGCGGAGCTCCCGCGGGACGTGCGGCCACTATCGGCGCGGCCGCGCCCGACCGCCAGCGACTGAAGTCATGTCCGCCCGCGCCGCGCCGGTTTTCTTCGCATCGACGGCCGCCGTGCCGACCTTGGCGGCCCGCCGCGCGGCGGTCGCCGGCGACCGCCGACACCGGGCCGACACGCACCGCCGCTATCATCCCGCGATGCCTTCGATCGCCCCCGCGGCTCGCGCCGCCCTGCTCGCCGTCTTCGTTTCCCTCGCCGCCTGCGCCGCGCCCGCGCCGCGCGATCCGGCGCCGGCCGACACCCCGCTGCTGCTGATCTCCATCGACAGCTTCCGCGCCAGTTACCTCGACCTCGGCCTGACCCCGAACCTGCAGCGCATCGCCGACCAGGGCGTGCGCGCGCAATGGATCAATCCCTCGTACCCGACCCAGACCTTCCCCAACCACTACACCCTGGTCACCGGCCTGCGCCCGGACCACCACGGCGTGATCCACAACATGATGCGCGACCCGGACCTGGGCCGGTTCCGGGTGAACGACCCCAACGCGATCGGCGAGGCGCGCTGGTGGAACGGCGGCGAGCCGATCTGGATCGGCGCGCAGAACGCAGGCCTGCGCGGCGCCACCATGCTCTGGCCCGGCGGCGAAGCGCCGAACCACGGCCAGCGCGCGAGCCGTTGGCATGCGTACGACCCCAAGGTCACCGAGATGGCGCGCATCGAGCAGGTGCTGGACTGGCTCGGCGAGCCGGCCTCCACCCGCCCGCACGTCACCGCGCTGTACTTCGATTCGCTCGACAAGCAAAGCCACGACTACGGCCCGAACTCGGCGCAGGCGCGCGCGGCGATGCAGCGCATCGACGCCGCGCTCGGCCGTCTCATCGACACCCTGGCGGCGCGCGGCGAACTCGACCGGGTCAACCTGATCGTGGTCTCCGACCATGGCATGGCCGAAGTCGCGCCGGAGCACCGCATCGCGGTCGAAGACATGGTCAGCGTGCAAGAGGCGGTGGTGACCTCGACCGGGCAATCCATCGGCATCGCGCCGAACAAGGGTTTCGAGGCGCAAGTGGAGCGGCGCCTGCTCGGCAAGCACGATCACTACCAATGCTGGCGCAAGGGCGAGCTGCCGGCGCGCTGGCACTACGGCACCCATCCGCGCATCCCGCCGATCGTCTGCCAGATGCAGGAAGGCTGGGACGCGATCGAACGCGACGTGCTGGCCAAGGCCCGTCCCGGCCAGACCCGCGGCTCGCACGGCTACGACCCGGCGCTGCCGTCGATGCGCGCGATCTTCATCGCCCGCGGCCCGGCGTTCCGCGAAGGCGCGACGATTCCCGCGTTCGACAACGTCGATGTGTATCCGTTGCTGGCGCGCTTGCTCGGCATCGCGCCGGCGAAGAACGACGGCGACATCGCGCCGCTGCTGCCGGCGCTGAAGGCCGACGCGGCGCAGGAAAAGTAACAACTGCAACTGTTGCCGCAGCGATGCGGCGCCATGTGCGGCGCTTGCAGGCCGCGGCATGTGCCGGGCTTGCGATTTTCCCGATTGGCTTGGCGCTTTGGGCGCTGACGTTTGTCATCGGATTCGGATTCAGTGACGTCGTCGCTGCTTTTTTCGCGCGCATCGGCGCTAGTTTGGCCGCGGGCAACCCAGGGACCTCCCCGCCCCGCAGCAAGACCCGGCCCGGCATGTCCCCCGACTGCCGGGCCGCTTGTTTTTCGCGGCTTGGCGGCTGGGGTGGCCGGCGACGGATCTTCGTGATTCCGATGAAAGCCCGAACCCACAAGGGTTTACTGTTGGTTCTGCGGTTATCGCTGCGACGAGTGACGACGAGCCACGATCAAGGGCTTCCGTCCGCAAGCGGCCGGGTCACTTTCTTTGTCCAAAGCCACAAAGAAAGTAACCAAAGAAAAGGCATTGCTGTTTCGAATCAAGAGCCACTATGGCTCACAGCGGCGCGGGGCCGCGCCATAAGGGGCATCCTGCCCCATGGCGCGCGTGCGCATCCATGCGCACGCCCTCCGGGGCTGCGGAACGTGTCCTTCGCATGGGGTTACGTCCGAGCGAACAGCCACGGCAACGGCAATAGCTTGTGGATTCCGGCTTTCGCCGTAATGACGGCGATGGAGCTGCGTATCCGACTGTAGGAGCGGCGCAAGCCGCGACCGCGCCAGGGCAACTACGCCGAAAACAACGATCCGCAGCAAACCGCCCACTGCGCGCCGCAGGCGTATCGCCGCCCCTGAATCGGCCTCTCCCCGCCGCCAACGTCCATGTCCGAATCCGGCCAGTTCCGGCCCTTGCCCGGTGCTAGTCTGCGCGCATGGACGCCCCCGTCATCCCCGCGCCGGCCGCCTCGCTGCCGCCCGCGCATGTCTGCGAACAAGCCCGCACCAGCCGCGATCCGCGCTTCGACGGCCTGTTCTTCGTCGCCGTCACCAGCACCGGCATCTATTGCCGGCCGGTGTGTCCGGCGCCGACGGCCAAGAGCGCCAACGTCAAGTACTTCGGCCACGCCGCCGCGTGCGAGGCCGCCGGCTTCCGCCCGTGCCTGCGTTGCCGGCCGGAACTGTCGCCGGCCGAGGGCGCGTGGCGGCGCGGCGATGCGGTGGTCGCGCGCGCGCTCAAGCTCATCGACGAAGGCGCGCTCGCCGAACAGCCGCTGTCGGCGCTGGCCGAACGCGTCGGCCTCGGCGAGCGGCAACTGCGCCGCTTGTTCGTCGAGCGCCTGGGCGCGCCGCCGATCGGCGTGCACGGCACCCGCCGGCTGCTGTTCGCCAAGCAGTTGCTGACCGAAACCCACCTGCCGATCACCGAAGTCGCGCACGCCGCCGGTTTCGGCAGCCTGCGCCGCTTCAACGCCGCGTTCCTCGAGGCCTACCGGATGGCGCCGCGCGACCTGCGCCGGCATCCGAACGAACCGCCCGCAGGCCAGGCCGACGGCGACGCGCTGGTGCTGCGGCTGGGCTACCGCCCGCCCTACGACCTGGGCGCGATGCTCGATTTCCTGCGCGGGCGCGCCTTGCCCGGGGTCGAGCACGTCGACGAACACCGCTACACCCGCGCGATCGGCCCGGCCGACGCGCCCGGCTGGCTGCGGGTCAGCGCGTGGCCGGCGGACAAGCGCGAGCGCCAGCACGCGCTGAAGCTGGAATTGCACGGCGCCGCGCCGTCGCGATTGCTGGAGATCACCAACCGCCTGCGCCGCATGTTCGACCTCGACGCCGATCCCAACGCGATCGGCGCGGCGCTGTCGGTGGACCCGCGCCTGCGCGCGCTGGTGCAAAAACGCCCCGGCCTGCGCCTGCCCAGCGGTTGGGACGGCTTCGAGATCGCGGTGCGCGCGATCCTCGGCCAGCAGGTCAGCGTCGCCGCCGCGCGCACGCTGGCCGCGCGCGTGGCCCAGCGCTTCGGCCACGCCCTGCCGCAGCCGTTCGGACCTGGCCTGACCCACCTGTTCCCGACCCCGACCGACCTGGCCGATGCCGATCTCGCCCCGCTCGGCCTGACCCGCGCCCGCGCCGACACCGTGCGCACCGTCGCCCGCGCCCTGCTCGACGGCCGCGTCGATTTCCGCGCCGAACGCACCCTCGACGATTTCGTCGCGCGCTGGGTCGCCCTGCCCGGCATCGGCCCGTGGACCGCGCACTACATCGCCATGCGCGCGCTCGGCCACCCCGATGCGTTCCCCGCCGACGACCTGGTGCTGCAGAAAGCCCTGCCCGAGGACGGCGTGCGCCTGAGCGCGAAAGCGCTCGGCGCGCGCGCCGAAGCGTGGCGGCCGTGGCGCGCCTACGGGGTGATCCACACCTGGCGCGACAGCATGCCGGCGCCGGTGCCGCTGAAGCCGGCCGCCCGCGCCGCGTCCGCGCCCCCGCTCAAGAAAGCCAGGCGCGCCGCATGAGTTCGCCGATCCGCCTCAAGCGCGGCGAGGTGCGCTACCAGCACATCGACAGCCCGGTCGGCCGCTTGCTGCTGGCCAGCGGCGAAGACGGCCTGCGCCTGATCGAATTCGAAGAACCCTGGCATCCGGCGGCGATGGACGAAAGCTGGTGCGAGGGCGACGACGCCGTGCTGGCCGCGGCCCGCCGCCAGCTCGCCGAATACTTCGCCGGCGCGCGCCGCGATTTCGAACTGCCGCTGGCCCCGCACGGCACTGCGTTCCAGATGCAGTGCTGGCGTGCGCTGGCGCTGATTCCGTACGGCGCGACCTGGAGCTACGGGCAGATGGCGCGGCATCTCGGCCAACCCACCGCGACGCGCGCGGTCGGCGCGGCCAACGGTCGCAACCCGCTGCCGATCGTGCTGCCCTGTCACCGGGTGATCGGCTCGGACGGCAGCCTGACCGGCTTCGGCGGCGGGCTGCCGGTGAAGAAGCACCTGCTGATGCTGGAAGGCGCATTGCAGGAAGCGCCGCACTCCGCCGACCTGTTCGGCGGTTGAGAACCCCCCTGTAGGAGCGGCGCAAGCCGCGACCGCGACAACACGATTACCGCGAAAGTTACGACGCAGCTGCATTGTCCCGGTCGCGGCCCGCGCCGCCCCTACAGGTAGACCGCCGGCTTCAATCGGCCAACAGCGCGCGCAAGGTCTCGCCATAGCGCCGCGCGATCGCATCGCGGTCGCGATGCCGCCCGTCGGCCACGACCCGCTCGCCGCCGACGAACACATCGCGCACCAGATTGCGGTTGCCGCTGAACAACCAGCGGTCCACGTAGTCGGCATCGGTCGCGCCGGCGAACGCGGGGGCGTCGCGGTCCAGCCGCAAGGTGTCGCCGGCCAGCGCCGCGGCGTCGAAGCCGGTGGAACGCTGCGCGCTCGCGGCCACGCCGCGCAACAAGGTCTCGCCGACGCTGTCGGACGCATCGGCGCCGACGCTCACCGCGATGTTGCGTCGCCGGGCGATCAGGCGCTGCCCGTATTCGAGCCAGCGCAGCTCCTCCACCGGCGACACCGAGATGTGCGAATCCGACCCCACGCCCCAGTAACCGCCGGCCTCCAGGTAATCGCGCAGCGGGAACAGGCCGTCGCCGAGGTTGGCCTCGGTGGTGGTGCAAATGGCCACGGTGGCGCCGCTGCGCGCGGTGTCGCGCACTTCGTTCTGGTCCAGATGGGTGGCGTGCACCAGCGTCCAGCGCTCGTCCACCGAGGCGTTGTCGAGCAGCCAGCGCACCGGCCGCGCGCCGCGCACGGCCACGCAGTCCTCGACCTCGGCGACCTGCTCGGCGATGTGCACGTGCACGCGGCTGTCGGCCGGCAGCGCCGCCAACACCTCGCGCATCGGCGCCGGCGGCACCGCGCGCAGGCTGTGCAGGCAGCAGCCCACGCGCAGCCGTGCGTTCTGCTGCGCGCGCAGGGTGTCGAGCAGCCGCAGGTAGCCATCAACCTGATGACCGAAGCGGCGCTGGCGCTCGCCCAGCGGGCGCTCGTCGAAGCCGCCGGTCATGTACAGCACCGGCAGCAGGGTCATGCGGATGCCGGTATCGCGCGCCGCGGCGATCAGCGCGCGCGACATCGCCGCCGGGTCGGCGTACGGCCGGCCGTCGGGCGCGTGGTGCAGATAATGGAATTCGCAGACGCTGGTGTAGCCGGCTTCGAGCATCTCGGCGTAAAGCTGCGCGGCCACGGCATACAACGCCTCGGGGGTGAAGCGGGCGGCGAAGCGGTACATGGTTTCGCGCCAGGTCCAGAAGCTGTCGGCCGGGTCGGTCTGGCGCTCGGCCATGCCCGCCATCGCGCGCTGGAACGCGTGCGAATGCAGATTGGCGATGCCCGGCACGATGCGTTCGGCGGACGCGTCGCCGCGCCAGCCTTGCGGGGTCCACACGGAATTCGGAGTGTCGGCGTTCATGCCGGCCATTCTCGCCCGCGCGGCGGCCGAGGAAAACCGCCGCCGCGCGGTTTTGCCGAAGCCGGCGGCCCGCGGCGCCCGCAGCGGCACGATGCGCCGGCGTACACAACCGTACGCGGCCGCAGCCTCTAGAATCGCCGGCATGACGTCCTCATCGCCTTCCCCCGACCGCCCGCCCTACGACGGCCTGATCCTGGGCGCCTCGCTCGCCGCCCTCGACGGCGCCGCCGGCTACGGCGAGATCGCCGACGCCGCCCTGGCCTGGCGCGACGGCCGCATCGCCTGGCTCGGCCCGCGCGCGCAGCTGCCCGCGGCGCCGCAGGCCCTGGCCGCCGAGGTGATCCAGGCCCAGGGCTGGATCACGCCCGGGCTGATCGATTGCCACACCCACCTGGTCTTCGCCGGCGACCGCGCGCGCGAATTCGAACTGCGCCTGCAGGGCGCCAGCTACGAGGAGATCGCCCGCGCCGGCGGCGGCATCGTCTCCAGCGTGCGCGCGGTGCGCGAGGCCGACGAGGACGAACTGCTGCGCCAGTCGCTGCCGCGCGCGCGCGCGCTGATCGCCGACGGCGCCACCACGTTGGAGATCAAGTCCGGCTATGGCCTGGACTTCGACAACGAACGCAAGATGCTGCGGGTCGCGCGGCGCCTGGGCGAGCAGCTCGGGGTGCGCGTGCGCACCACGTATCTCGCCGCGCACGCGTTGCCGCCGGAGTACCAGGGCCGCGCCGATGAATACATCGACGCCGCCTGCGCCTGGTTGCCGCGGCTGCACGCCGAAGGCCTGGTCGACGCGGTCGACGCCTTCTGCGAGGGCATCGGCTTCAGCCCGGCCCAGACCACGCGCATGTTCCAAGCCGCGCGCGCGCTCGGCCTGCCGGTCAAGCTGCACGCCGACCAGCTCAGCGACCTCGGCGGCGGCGCGCTGGCCGCGGCCTTCGACGGGCTCTCGGCCGACCACGTCGAGCACACCTCGCTGGAGAGCGTGCGCGCGATGGCCGCGCACGGCACGGTCGCGGTCCTGCTGCCGGGCGCGTTCCACGTCCTGCGCGAAACCAAGCTGCCGCCGCTGGACGCGTTCCGCGAGCACGGTGTGGCGATGGCGGTGGCCACCGACTGCAATCCCGGGACCTCGCCGCTGCTGTCGCTGCGCCAGGCGATGCAGCTGTCGTGCACGCATTTCCGGCTGACTCCGGAAGAGGCGCTGCGCGGGGCGACGGTGCACGCGGCCAAGGCGCTCGGCCTGGACGAGACCGGCGCGCTCAAGCTCGGCGCCAGCGCGGACTTCGTGCTGTGGGACATCCGTCATCCGGCCGAGCTGTGCTACTGGCTCGGCGGACGCCTGGCGCAGCGCGTGTTCTGCGAAGGTCGCCAGATCGCCTGAAGGTCCGTATCCCCCTTGTGGGAGCGGCGCGAGCCGCGACCGCGACAACGCAACCGCGCCGCAACCTTCGTCGTAATAGCGTTGTCGCGGTCGCGGCTCGCGCCGCTCCTACATAAAGCGGGCTGCCCTTCGCTGCACCGCCACAAACGGCACCGCGCCGCTGTTGTACGCTGGCCCTCCCGCGCGCCCCGATGCGCGCCGCGCCTACCCGGAGGACCCGTGCGGATCGCCGCTCTCGCTCTAGCCCTTGCTCTCGCGCCGCTCGCGGCGCACGCCGACCAGCCCCTCAGCGCCGGCCAGCGCTTCGCCCAGGACGCAATCATCGTCGACACCCACATCGACGCGCCGACCGGGCTGCTGCGCCACTGGGCCGATCTCGGGCTGGACACGCCCAAGGTCGAGTTCGACTACCCACGCGCGCGCCAGGGCGGGCTCGATATCGCCTTCATGTCGATCTACACCTCGCCCGGCGAGGACGCCGCCGGCACCGCCGCCCAGACCGCGCACACCCAGATCGACGCGGTCGAGGCGATGGTCGGGCGCCGCCCGGAGCAGTTCGCGGTGCTGCGCTCGCCCAAGGACTTCGAACGCTTGAACGCGCACAACCAGCGCGTGCTGCTGGCGCTGGGCATGGAGAACGGCGCGCCGATCGGCGACGACCTGTCCCGGCTCAAGCTGTTCTTCGACCGCGGCGTGCGCTACATCACCCTCGCCCACAGCGAGGACAACCGCATCAGCGATTCCTCCTACAGCCGCAAGCGCACCTGGAAAGGCCTGAGCCCGTTCGGCGAGAAAGTCGTCGACGAGATGAACCGGCTCGGCATCATGGTCGACGTCTCGCACCTGTCCGACGACGCGGTGCGCGACGTGCTCGCGCGCAGCAAGGCGCCGGTGATCGCCAGCCACTCGGGCCTGCGCCACTTCACCCCCGGCTTCGAGCGCAACCTCAGCGACGAGCTGGCCAAGGCGGTCGCGGCCAAGGGCGGCGTGGTCCAGGTGGTGTTCGGCAACGCCTTCGTCGACCCGGCCTCGGCCGCCGACACCCAGGCCTATTTCGTCGCCAGCGCCAAGTTCGAGGAAGCGCAGGCCGCGGCGCGCAAGCGCGGCGAAACGCCGAAGTCGAGCGAGGCCTTCGACAAGCAATGGGAGGCCGCGCATCCGCCGCGCACGGTCAAGATCGACGCGGTGCTCGACCAGATCGACTACGCGGTGAAGCTGCTCGGCGCCGATCACGTCGGCATCGGCTCGGACTTCGACGGCGTCAGCGGCGCGTTGCCCGAAGGGCTCAAGTCGGTCGCCGACTATCCCAACCTGATCGAAGGCATGAAGGCGCGCGGGCATTCCGAGGAGACCATCCGCAAGGTGCTCGGCGGCAACCTGCTGCGGGTGTGGGGCGAGGTCGAGGCCAAGGCGGTGCGTTCGTGAGCGCATCCGCGGCCGGTCCCGAGTTCGGCTTGCTCGAAGCCAACCCCGGCGGCTCGCCGGCCGGCCACCTGCGTTTCGAGGACGAACGCGGCGAGACCTACCTGGAGCCGTTCGACCTGGTCGAAACCCTCGCCGCGGTCCTCGGCGAGCACGGCCAGCACGCGCACGCCTACGACAACGGCTGGATCGAGATCGGCGACGACGGCCTGTTCGCGTTCCCGCAACTGGTGGACTTCACCGAACTCGACGGCGGCACCATCCGCACCGCCAGCACCGTCCAGTGCAACCACCCGCGGCTGTTCCCGCAGGGCCTGTTCGAATACCAGCACGCCACCGGCGAAACCTTCGACGACTCGGTCAAGCGCGGCTTCGAACAATGGGCGCGTACCGATCTGCTCGCGCTGCTCGACGCGGCGCGCGCCGAGCCGGAGGCGTGCATGACCATGCGCATGGAGTTCGGCGGCGAAGACGGCGCGCCGCGGCGCGCGCGGCGGATCGTGTTCGGCCCGGTCGCGAGTTTCGGCCGCGCGCAGCAGGCCGCGGCGGACGCGGCGCGCGACGGCGGCGGCGCGGCCGCGCGCAACGCCGACGGCGAGGAAACCGACGCCTGCGCGGCGGGCGAAGACGGCCAGGCCCACGGCTTCTGCCCGTGCTGCCTGTTGACCAACTCGCTGGACGCGTTCCGCCCGCTGCTCGAAGACCAGGGCCTGTTCGCCCTGCGCCTGTTCGCCTCGCGCGACCACCAGGACGGCGAATGCCAGGCCGATTGCCGGGTCAACGGCGAGGACTGGCCGCAAGGCCTGGACGGCCTGCGCGACTACGCCGCGCGCTGGCCGAGCGCGCCGGGGCAGACGATCGAATTCCGCAAGCAGTACGTGATCGTGCAGGACGCGCCGGAGTGAGCTGCCGGCGCCGATGCGGGAGGGACTTCAGTCCCGACGCGTTCGGCTCAGGCCGCCTTGAAACTTCATCGCGGCCGATCGAAAGGCGTCGGGCCTGCTGATGGCCCTCCCACAAGGGCGTCCCGCCATCGCGCAGGTTCCAGAAAAAACGAAGCCCGGCGCGAGCCGGGCTTCGTCGTTGCTGCGCTGCCGACAGCGCGCTGCGCGGATCAGAAGCTCCAGCGCACGCCCAGGCGGTACTGCTTCTGGTCGCTGCCCATCTCGGCTTCGCCGACGATGCCCCAGCTGTCGTTGAACTTGATCAGGCCGCCAAGCGTGCCGCTGAACTCCTTGTCGTACATATCGCCGTCGGTGACGTTGGCCTTGATCCAGCCTTCGAAGTTGCGCGCCAGGTTGCCGCGCAGGCCGAGCGAGGCGCGGTAGTCGTCGCCGCGGGCGGTGTCCTGGGTGATGTCGTCGCCCTTGGCCTTGAAGCGGGTGCGCAGGAAGCTGACTTCGCCGGTCCACTGGACCCGGTCGCTGAGCTGGTGGCCGTAGCCGACGCCGGCGTGGGCCTGCTGCGCGTCGATCTCGAATTCGCCGATCTTGCCGAAACCTTCGAAGTTGACCGCGATGCTGTCGTCCTTGCCCTTCTGGTAGCCGCCGAACACGTAGAACTTCTCGCCGACCGCGACCGAGCCGTTGATGAAGCCGCCGTTGGCCTTCATGTCGTCGACGGTGACCCCGGCCGGGGCCAGCACCGGCACTTCGGCCTGCTGATGGGCGAAGCCGGCTTCGACGTAGGTGTGGCTCAGCTTCTCGTAGGCGGCAGCGGAGGTGGAGGCGGCGGCCAGCACGAGGGCCAGCGCGAGTTGCTTCTTCATTAAAGTCCCCTTGGTCCTTGATTCGGTAAGCGTCCCGTTCCTCGGGATCGGCGCGAATCTTAATGAAAAAATCACAGACCGTCTCGAAATATTGAAGCCGGGCACGCAGCCTCTGCGATGCAAGTGACTTTTGTATGCAGCCGTCCGGCCCCTCAACGCGCGCGAACGCCGCCGGCCGCGCCAAAACAAAAGCCCCGCCGGAGCGGGGCTTCGTCGTCGCAGCGGCGGCCGTACGGCCGCGGCGCGGCTTACTCCTTGGTGGCTTTCTTGGCCACGACCTTCTTCGCCGGCGCCTTGGCGACGGCGGTCTTGGCGGTCTTCTTGGCGGCCGGCGCGGCGGCGCTGCCGGTGGCCTTGGTCACGGCCTTGCGGGCGTTGCCGTAGCTGGAGTTGTAGCGCTTGCCCTTGGCGGTCTTGCGGTCGCCCTTACCCATGGTCGTGCTCCTGTAATCGAGATGTACGGTGTTTCGAAATGATGGCTCGCGCAAGCCGCGAACGCCGCGGCCGGGGTCGCGATGCCCGGGATCCGCGCGAAAGGCTCGCGCGCGAGGCTGCGAAGCCTAGCACAAGCGCCTGGGACACGGGTTCGGCGGGCCTGCGGCGGCGCGCTGGGGAGGGTCGGCGAGGCTCGAAGCCGGGGTGCGGACGGCCCGGCGCTCAGTGGGCGCAGTGGGCGTCGTGGACGTGGCCGTGGTTGAGGCGCAGGTTGGCCAGATGGGCCAGGCCGACCAAGCCGCCGCCGATGGTCATGGCGATGGCGTGCGGCACCAGGGAATGGTGCAGCGGGGCGTACAGCACGCCGACCCACAGCAGGCCCAGGCCCGGCAGCAGCAGGCCCAGCGCGCGCAGCGCATGGTGGCGGCGATAGCCGGAGATGACACTGAAACAGCCCAGCGCGGTGGCGAAGATCACGAACGCCAGTTCGAAGCTGTCGCCGAACCACGCCGCCAGCCCCAGCGAGGGCAGCACCGCGATCAGCACCGGCAGGGCGGCGCAATGCACCGCGCAGGCCAGCGAGCCGAAGGCGCCGATCCGGTCGAGCAGGCCGCGAAGGAATGCCGTCATGAGCAGGGATGACTTATGGGATGGTTGTCAATCAAGTAGCGTTACTTTATAACATTTCAACCTCCCCCGCCAGTTCAGAATCGGCTCTTTCGATATGTCCAACCCCATCGTGGTCTCCCCGCTCGCCCGCCGCAGTGCGCTCGCACTGGCCTTGTCCCTTGTTTTGCCGTTCGGCCAGGCCGCGGCCCAGGACGCCGCCGGCTCCAGTCCCAGCGACACCCGCCACGACAAGGCTACCAGCCTGGACGCGGTGGTCGTGACCGCCAACCCGCTCAAGAGCAGCGCCGAGGACCTGGCCCAGCCGGTCGAGGTGCTGTCCGGCGAAAAGCTCGACGAGGCGCGCGGCAACACCCTCGGCGAAACCGTCGGCAAGCTGCCCGGCGTGCAGAGCTCCAACTTCGGCGCCGGCGTCGGCCGGCCGATCATCCGCGGCCTGGAAGGCGCGCGCGTGGCGGTCATGAGCGGCGGCCTGGCGACCCAGGACGTGTCCACCGTCAGCCAGGACCACAACGTCGCGATCGAGCCGTTCCTGGCCGACCAGATCGAAGTGCTCAAGGGCCCGGCCACCCTGCTCTACGGCAGCGGCGCGATCGGCGGCGTGGTCAACGTGGTCGACGGCCGCATCGCCGAGAAGCCGCTCGACGAAACCGTGTCCGGCCGCGCAGAGATCCGCCGCAGCAGCGTCGACGACGGCGTCACCGGCATGGCCCGCGTCGATGCCTCCGGCGCCGACGGCGCGCTGGTGCTGCACGCCGACGGCGTCTACCGCAACAAGGACGACTACGACACGCCGCTGGGCCGCCAGCGCAACAGCTTCGTCGACACCAAGACCGGCGCGCTCGGCGCGTCGCTGGTCGGCGACCTGGGCTTCCTGGGTTTCTCCGCCGCGCGCTACGAGGACAAGTACGGCAATCCGGGCGAACCGGGCGACGCCGAGGAAGGCGAATCGCCGGTGCACATCGACATGAAGCAGAACCGCTTCGAGCTCAAGGGCGGCATCAACCAGGAGTTCGGCATCTTCAGCGGCCTGCGCGCCAGCGTCGCCAACACCGAGTACGAGCACACCGAGTTCGAAGGCGCCGAAGTCGGCACGCGCTTCCTCAACGACGCCACCGAGGGCCGCTTCGAACTGACCCACAAGCCGCTGGCCGGCTGGACCGGCGCGATCGGCCTGCAGGGCTTCGACCGCAAGTTCCAGGCGATCGGCGAAGAGGCCTTCGTGCCGCGCACCAAGACCCGCGCCGGCGGCCTGTTCGTGACCGAACAGCGCGACTGGGATGCGCTCAAGCTCGAACTCGGCGCGCGCGTGGACAAGGTCAAGGTGACTCCGGACGGCGGCGACAAGCGCGATTTCACCCCGGTCAGCCTGTCGGCAGGCCTGCTGTGGAAGTTCAACGAAGCCTGGCGCCTGAGCGTCAACCTCGACCGCGCCGAGCGCGCGCCGGCCGAGGAAGAACTGTTCGCCCACGGCCTGCACGCGGCCACCGCCTCGTTCGAGATCGGCGACGCCAACCTGCGCAAGGAGCGCGCCGACCAGTTCGAAATCGGGCTGCATTACCACGGCTCGCTGTTCGAAGCGAAGGTCGCGGCGTACCAGACCCGCTTCGACGGCTTCATCTATCTGGTCGACACCGGCGAGGTCGAGGAAGACAACCCGGTGCGCCAGTGGAGCCAGGCCGACGCCAAGTTCACCGGCTTCGAGGGCGAGGCCATCGCCCACGTGTTCGACGGCGCCGCCGGCAAGTTCGACGTGCGCGTGTTCGGCGACACCGTGCGCGCCAAGCTCGACAGCGGCGGCAACCTGCCGCGCATCGCGCCGGGCCGCTTCGGCGGCGAACTGCGCTGGAACGCCGACAGCTGGCGCGCCTCGCTCGGCGCGACCCGCTACATGAAGCAGGACAAGGTGGCGGCGAACGAAACCCCGACCGACGGCTACACCCTGGTCGACGCGCACCTGGCCTACCACTGGGATGCCGGCAACCTCGGCTACGAGGTGTTCCTGGACGGCAACAACCTCACCGACCAGGTCGCGCGCGTGCACACCTCGTTCCTCAAGGACACCGTGGTGCTGCCCGGCCGCGGCGTCGACTTCGGCGTGCGGGTGTTCTTCTGAGCCCTGCCCTGCGTACGCGCGTCGCCGCGGCGCGCATCGCCCTGGCGCCGGTCGTCCGCGACCGCGCGCCACGCTCGCGCGCGCACAACCGGGGCGGCCCTGCGCGCTGACGCCGGGCCTCGCCCGGCTTCGGCGATCCCGCCTCCCGCGCCCCAGACGCCGGCCCCATGGCCGGCGTTTGCGGTCATGGCGGAATTAGGTGTATATACACTCAATGAATCGCCCGACCGCCCCCGCTTCGCCTCCAACCACCGCCCCTGCCGCGGTCCAGAGCGTCTGCACCTGTTTTCGCATGCGCAAGCTCTCGCGGCTGATGAGCCAGCGCTACGACCAGGCGCTGGCGCCGGCCGGGCTCAACCTCAACCAGTACTCGATCCTGCGCCGCACCGGCGGCCGCGGCCGGCCGCTGGGCGAGATCGCCCACGAGCTGGGCATGGACCGCAGCACGCTGAGCCGCGACCTCGAGCCGCTGGCGGCGGCGGGCTGGATCGAATCGGCGCCGGGCGAAGACGCGCGCCAGCGGCTGCTGCGGATCACCGCGGCCGGACGCGCGGCGGTCGAGCGGGCGATGCCGCTGTGGCGGCGGGCGCAGGACGAGATCGACCAGGGGCTCGGCGCGGACGGCATCGCCGCGCTGCATGCGCAACTGGATCGGGCGATCGCGCAGTTGCAGGGCGAAGCGCCATGAGCTTCGGTCCGCTGTTGTGGGAGGGCCTTGAGACCCGACGCTTTTCGATCAGAGCGGAGCCGAAAGCATCGGGCCTGAAGCCCTTCCCACAAAACCTGGATCGCTGCGCGCTGACCGAAAAACCTTGGGCCCGAAGGCCTTTCCTCAAAAGCTGGATCGCCGCGAACTGATCGAAAGGCATCGGGCCTGAAGGCCCCAGCACCGGCCACCGGACGGCGTCGCGATACCGCCTCTTCCGCGGCAACGCCCGACCGAACGCCAGGCCGGAAGCCTCCACCCACTGCGCAGAGCTCCCATGAGCCCCACCTCGCCCACGGCGCCACCCAAGCCCGCGTCCTACTGGCCGCTGCTGCTCGCCGCCACCGCCATGCTGCTGATCACCATGGGCATCCGCCAGTCGCAAGGGCTGCTGGTCAAGCCGATCGGCCGCAGCACCGGCCTGGGCATCGCCGAGATCAGCTTCGCCCTGGCCATCGGCCAGTTCATATGGGGCGCGGTGCAGCCGCTGTTCGGCGCGCTCGCCGACCAGCGCGGTCCGGGCCGGGTGCTGGTGTTCGGCGGGCTGCTGCTGGTGGCCGGCATGGCGCTGACGCCGTTCGTGTCCTCGCAATGGGGCCTGACGGTGACCCTCGGCGTGCTCGGCGCGGCCGGCGCGGGCGCGGGCAGTTTCTCGGTCCTGATCGGCGCGACCGCGCAGCGCATCCCGGCGGAAAAGCGCTCGATGGCCGCGGGCGTGATCAACGCCGGCGGCTCGATGGGCCAGTTCTTGTTCGCGCCGCTGGTGCAGGCGGTGATCGCCGCGGCCGGCTGGATGGCGGCGATGTGGACGCTGGCCGTGGCCGCGCTGGCGACGCTGCCGCTGGCCTGGCCGCTGCGGCGCCGGCGCGAACGCGCGACGGCGGTGGCGGCGAACGCCGCGGCCGATGGCATCGGCCTGCGCGAACAGGTGCGCATCGCCTTACACAACCCGAGCTACTGGATGCTGCACGTCGGCTTCTTCACCTGCGGCTTCCACATCGCGTTCCTGGTCACCCACCTGCCCGGCGAGATCGCGCTGTGCGGGCTGTCGGACAACGTCTCGGCGATGGCGCTGGGGCTGATCGGCCTGTTCAACGTCGCCGGCAGCCTCGCCGCGGGCTGGCTCGGCCAGCGCTGGCGGATGAAGTACCTGCTCGCCGGCATGTACGCCAGCCGCGCCGCGCTGATCGCGATCTACCTGCTCTCGCCGCCGACGCCGCTGACCTTCTACCTGTTCGCCGCCGGCCTGGGCGTGACCTGGCTGGCGACGGTGCCGCCGACCGCGGGCCTGGTCGGCAAGCTGTTCGGCCCGCGCTACCTGGGCACCCTGTTCGGGCTGACCCTGCTCTCGCACCAGATCGGCGGCTTCTTCGGCGCCTGGCTCGGCGGCCTGGCGATGGCGAAGTTCGGCGACTACACCTGGATGTGGTACGCCGACATCGTGCTGGCGCTGCTGGCGGCGGCGGCGAACCTGCCGATCCGCGAAGCCAGGCCGGTCGCGCCCGGGTTGGCGGCGGCCAAGGCCTGAGCGAACCCGCATGGCCTGCCTGTAGGAACGGCGCGAGCCGCGACCGCGAATCCGCAACGACGACGTCTCCATCTGCAAGCCTTTCGCTGGCGGGAAGGTTCCGTCGTCGTTGCGGATTCGCAGTCGCGGCTCGCGCCGCTCCTACAGGGGGTTTGGGGGCGATAGCGGCGTTTTTGCGAGGTCGCGGCGATAGCGCCCGCACCCGCCGGCTCTGCGCCAGCGGGTAGTCTCGTCGTATGCGTGGTTCCGCGGTCGCGGCTTGCGCCGCTCCTACAGGGGGGCCGTCGGCGCCGTTGGCGATCAGGCCTTGGCGGCCTTGGCCTCGACGCAGCCGGCGCACATGCCGTGCACTTCCAGGGTCTGCGCCTGCGGCACGAAGCCCAGCGCGCGGGCGCGGGCTTCGAGCAGGTCGACGATGCGCTCGTCTTCCAGTTCGGTCGCCGACTGGCAGGTGTCGCAGATCAGGAAAGGCACCGCGTGCTGGGCGCCGCCGGGGTGGTGGCAGCCGACGAAGGCGTTGATCGACGCCAGCTTGTGGATGAAGCCGTGTTCGAGCAGGAAGTCCAGCGCGCGGTAGATCGTCGGCGGCGCCGCGGCGTCGTGGGTCGCCTTCATCTGGTCGAGCAGGTCGTAGGCCTTCATCGGCCGGCCGGCATCGGCGATCAGGCGCAGCGCGTGCGCGCGGATCGGCGTGAGCCGCAGCCCGCGCTGCTCGCAGGCCCGCTCGACCTCGTGCACGAAGGCGTCGCCGTCGTGGACGTGGTGCTGGGGATCGGTGCAGGCGGTGCTGGTGCTCATGGCGGGCTCCGGTGGCGGCGTGGCGGCCTTCGCGACGGGTTACGCGGGAATCTTAGTGAGGGCGGCGTCGATGCGTTGCAAGGCCTGGGCCTGGCCGGCCAGGTAGACCGTGTGCGAGATGTCCGGGCTGACCTGGGTGCCGGTGATGGCCACGCGCAGCGGCTGGGCGACCTTGCCCATGCCGATGCCCAGGGCCTCGGCGGCCTCGTGCAGGGCCGCGCCGACCGCGTCCGCGGTCCACGCCGGCAGCGCCGCCAGGCGCGCGCGCGCCTCGCTCAGCGGCGCCTGCGCGGCGGCGCCCAGGTGCTTGGCCACGGCCGCGTCGTCGTACTGCTGCAGCGGGCGATACCAGACCGCGGCGCGCTCGGCCATGTCCTTGAGCGTCTGCACGCGGTCGCGCAGCGCGATCACCACGTCGGCCGGCGCCGGGCCGGCGGCGAGATCGAAACCCTGCTGGCGCAGGTGCCATTCCAGGTGCTTGCCGACTTCGGCCGGATCGTCGTTCTTGAGGTACTGCTGGTTCATCCAGCCCAGCTTGGCCGCGTCCAGGCGCGAAGCGCTGGAATTGACGTCGGCGAGCTGGAACAGCCGGGTCATCTCCTCGATCGAGAAGATCTCCTGGTCGCCGTGCGACCAGCCCAGCCGCACCAGGTAGTTCAGCAGCGCGTGCGGCAGGTAGCCGGCGTCGCGATACTGCATCACATCGGCCGCGCCGGTGCGCTTGGACAGTTTGGCGCCGCTTTCGTCCAGGATCATCGGCAAATGCGAGAAATGCGGCACCGGCGCGCCCAGCGCGCGGTAGATGTTGATCTGGCGCGGAGTGTTGTTGACGTGGTCGTCGCCGCGCACGACATCGGTGATGCGCATGTCGAGGTCGTCGACCACCACCGCGAAGTTGTAGGTCGGGTAGCCGTCGGCGCGGAAGATCACCAGGTCGTCGAGCTCGCTGTTGGCGATCTCGATCCGGCCCTTGACCTTGTCCTCGAACACCACCGTGCCCTCGAGCGGGTTCTTGAAGCGGATCACCCGGTTGGGATCGTCGCGGAACGGCTCGTTGCGCTCGCGATAGGCGCCGTTGTAGCGCGGCTTCTCCTTGGCGGCGAGCGCGGCGTTGCGCGCGGCTTCGAGCTCGTCGCGGGTTTCGTAGGCGTAGTACGCGGTGCCGGCGGCGACCATCTGCTCGGCCACCTCGCGATAACGCTGCAGGCGCTGGGTCTGGTAGATCGGGCCTTCGTCGTAGCCCAGCCCGAGCCAGTCCATCGCCTCCAGGATCGCGTCGATCGCCGCCTGGGTGCTGCGCTCGCGGTCGGTGTCCTCGATGCGCAGGACGAACTGCCCGCCCGCGCGGCGCGCTTCCAGCCAGCAGTACAGGGCGGTGCGGGCACCGCCGATGTGCAGGTAGCCGGTGGGACTGGGGGCGAAGCGGGTGCGGGTCATGCGCGGGCTCGGGTGGATCGGAGGGAGACCGGGGATTTTAACGGATGCGGGCGCGGCGGGCGCCCTGGCGGCCAAACCGCCTCGCGCCGGCCTTTCGCGGCCCCGGTGCGCCCTGCCCCGGCCCGGCCCGGGCAAACGCCCTAAACTAGCGCCATGACCACGCTCTTCATTTCCGACCTGCACCTGGACGCCGAACGCCCGCAGATCACCGAGCTGTTCGGCCGTTTCGTCCGCGACGAGGCCCGCGGCGCCGACGCGCTGTACATCCTCGGCGACCTGTTCGAAGCCTGGGTCGGCGACGACGACCCGGCCGAGACCGGCGCCTTCGTCGCCGCCGAGCTCAAGGCGCTGGCCGACTCGGGCGTGCCGGTATTCTTCATCCGCGGCAACCGCGATTTCCTGCTCGGCCGCGACTACGCGCAGCGCGCCGGCATGCGCATCCTGCCGGACCCGGCGGTGATCGTGCTGTACGGCCGGCCGGTGCTGATCGGCCACGGCGACCTGCTGTGCACCGACGATATCGCCTACCAGCAGTTCCGCGCCCAGACCCGCCATCCGCTGTGGCAGGCGCAGTTCCTGGCCCAGCCGCTGGCCGCGCGCCTGGCCTTCGCCCAGCAGGCGCGCGCGGCGAGCAAGGCGCACCAGGCCGGGCTCAAGGACGCCGGGCGCATGGAGACCATCACCGACGTCGCCGCGGCCACCGTCGCCGAGACCTTCGTGCGCTATGGCGTGGACACGATGATCCACGGCCACACCCACCGCCCGGCGATCCACGACCTCGACGCCGGCGGCCGCGCCTGCAAGCGCGTGGTGCTCGGCGACTGGTACGAACAAGGTTCGGTGCTGCGGGTGGATCGCGACGGCCTGCAACTGCAAGCGCTGAACTGAACCCGCATGGCCTGCCTGTAGGAGCGGCGCGAGCCGCGACTGCGGGGTAGCAAGTTGCGCCGCATGCGCCCACAAGCGCCGACTCGCCCGCATGGGCCTCCTGTAGGAGCGGCGCGAGCCGCGACCGCGGAATAGCAGGTCGCGTCGTAAGCGCGGTGTCGCGGTCGCGGCTTGCGCCGCTCCTACAGTCGCTGCGCCGTCACCGCAAAAACGAACGCCCGCGACGACGCGGGCGTTCGCTTGTCCGACGCCCTAGCGGGCGCGAACGGCTCCGATCAGAACCGCACTTCCGCCGTCACGAACACCTGCCGCGGCGCGCCCGACTGCAGCGTGTAGTTCAGGCCCTTCGGGTCCGACGCCACGAAGCCGTTGGTGCCGATGCTGCCGAAGTATTCCTTGTCGAACAGGTTGGTCGCGTTCAACTGCAGCTTGAACGCGTCCGCCCACGACAGTTGCTTCCATTCGTACGACGCGGCCGCGTCGACCACCCAGAACCCGTCGACCTTGGAGTCGTTGAGGTAGGTCAGGTAGCGCTTGTCGGTGTACTTGGCGCCCAGTTGCAGGGCCAGGCCGTCGCGTTCCCAGCGCAGCTCGGTCGCGTACAGGCGCTTGGGCGCGTCGACCGCCTGCTTGCCCTTGGTCCGCACCAGGGTGACGCCGTCGAGGTAATCCGACTCGTACTGCGAATCGTTGAACGCCAGCGAGTGGTACCAGCTCAGCCCGGCGATCGGCTTCCACAGCACGGTGACCTCGGCGCCGCGGCTGTCCACGTCGCCGACGTTGGCGAAGCTGGACGCGCAGCCGACGATGCCGGCGCAACGCGCGATCGCCAGCAGGCGGTTCTCGAAGTTGACCCGGTACACCGCCACCGAGGCCTCGATCTGCTCGCGGCTGGTGCGCAGGCCGGCTTCGAAGGTCTTGGAGCTTTCCGGCTCGAGCGAGCCGACCGCCGCATCGAACGCCGCCTGCGAGGTCGAATGCGGGCCGTTGACGCCGGTGCGGAACGCCGACAGGTTTTCGCTATACGAACCGAAGATTTCCTCGTGCTCGCCGAGCTGCCAGCGCGCGCCGAGCTGCGGCAGGAAGTTGTCCTCCGACACCAGCTTGCCGCTGGCGCGGCTGGCGCCGCCGATCAGGGTCTTGCCGTCGGTCTCCACGCGCAGGCCCTTGAAGCCCGCGTCCACGGCCAGGCGGCCGTCGGCGAACTCCATGTGGTCGAGCACGTAGTACATGCGCGTGTCGGTGTCGAAGCGCTGGCGGAACACGCGCTCGGACGGGTTGCGGTAGAAGAAGATGTCGTTCGGCGGCTCGTTGCGCTGGAGGTCGTAGAAGTTGCGCTGCACGCCGTGGTCGTTCTTCTCCAGCCACAGGCCGGCCTGCAGGCGGTGGTTGCCGAGCTGCCAGCTCAGGCTCGGCATGAAGCCGGTGCGCTCGATGTCGTACTCGGTGGTGCGCATGCGCAGCGGCACCGTCGGCGAGGTCGAATACGGCGTGGCCCAATGGCCCTGGCCTTCGTTGGTGTGGTAGTAGGCGGTGGCCGCCAGGGTCAGGTCGGGCGAGGCGTTCCACTCGGCGCTGAGGTAGACCAAGTCGTCGTCGCGCACGCCGCGGGCGATGTAGTAGGCGTCGTCGACGCTGGTCACGCCGCCGCGGAAAACGCCGCCGGCCGCGTCGATCGCGCGCTGCCAGTCCTTGGCGTAGTTGTCCCAGTCCATGCCCAGGCGCTTGGCCGATTCCAGCGACAGGTCGGCGTAGTCGGTCTCGCGACGGCGCGAGGAATCGGCGAAGCCGGTGATCTTGAAGTCCTCGCCGGCGTAGACGAACTTGCCGTTGAACTGCGAACCGCGCTGCGGGCCGTCGCCCTTCCACTTGTCGGTGGTGTGGTAGACGCCGCTGAGGTAGGCGCTGAAGCCGTTGTGGTCGCCGGTGTCCATGCGCACGAAGCTGCGGCTGGTCGAATCGCTGCCCAGGGTCTGGGCCAGGCGCACGCCGAACTCGGAGGCGGGATCGGAACTGAAGAAGCGCAAGGTGCCGCCGAGGTTGCCCGAGGACGCGGTGTCGATCGCGCCCGAGCCCTGCGAGAGTTCGGCGCCGGACAGGTTCTCCGAGGAGATCGCGCGGCCGATGTGCAGGCCGTTGTGGTTGCCGTAGCTCATATCGCCCAGCGGCACGCCGTCGAGGGTGAAGCCGAGCTGCTGCTGCGAGAAGCCGCGGATGCTGAGCTTGCTCGACCACTCGTAGTTGCCCCACGGATCGGAGCTCTGGAAGTGCACGCCCGGCAGCTTGGCCATCACCTTGAGCGGATTGGTGCCGGCGGCTTCGCGCTGCAGTTCGGCGCGGCCCAAGACCTGCACCTGGCGGGTCTGGCCGGTGCCGACCACCGACACCTTGTCGAGCGTGGTGGCGTCGCGGCCGGCGTCGGCGGTAGCGTCGGCGGGCGCGGCATCGGCGGCGGGCGCTTCGGCGGCGAAGCTGGAACCTGCGTGCAGGCACAGCAGGATCGAGGCGGCGAGGAGCGTCGTCTTCGTCGTCATGGGACTTCCGATTTGTATGGGGGACCGCCACTGGCGCGATCCCTCGCGTCATTCGCTCCGGGCGGCGGGGAGCGAAGGCCGGAAGTCTGTTCGGGACGTGTGAAAGGGGTATTTCAGATCGGCGTCATTTGATCGAATCGGCGCAGAGGGTGTGCGCGGGTTGCCAGCGCAGACACGAGCGCGATCGCAAACTTCGGCGTTTATGACGCCGTCTATCGCCGTTGCCGCCGCCGATGGCGGCGCACAAGCGTATACGTTCGATGGTTTCGCGGCGGCGCGCGCTTACTCGGTGATCGCGACCGACAACCCCACCACCCGTCCTTCTTGCAGGAAGTAGCGATAAATCAGGCCGGTGTCCGGCCCGCGCGCAAGGAATTCGATTTCCTCGACCCGTCGCCCCAGCAGCCGGGTCGGGCCGCGCCGCAGGAAATGGCGGCGTTTGGCGGCGTTCACCGCTTCGGCGGCGGGGCTGCCCAGCGTCACGCCGAACAACTCCACCGCGGCCAGCGATTCGGTCCGCCCGCTCACCGCGCGCGGCGGGCCGAACGAGGACACCAGCATCTCGTCGATGGTGCGATAGAACGGCGCCGGATCCATGTCGCTGGCCAGGCGCAACCAGCGATCCGATACGGCATCGCGATACCAGCGGTACTGGACGCCTCTGTCCACCGTCACCCAGCCCGGGCCATAAGCGCGGACGACTTCGCTTTGGTCGTACACGTGGGGAACGAAATCGCGCTTGGCGAAGCTCTGGGCCACGTATTGGCGCGGCCGCGCCGCGGCGGCGCCGGCCAAGCAAGCCATCAAGGTCAGCGCCAGGCCGGCATCGCGCGCGAACCCGCGCCAGGCGCGTTCGCGCAGGCGGAAAAATCCGTGAGCCGATCCGCTGGGTTGCGCGTCCATTCGCCGCTCCTGTTTTCGTCCGTGCTTCGGCCGCCGCCGACGCGACGAGGCCAGTATCGCGCAAGTGCGCCGACGCGGCGATGGCGCACCGGCACCGCGCCCGGACGTCTGCCCGGACACGGCGCCGACGCGCGCGGGTCAGAACACCTGGCCCGTCGGCTTGCCCGGCGGCGGCGCCAGCTTGTACCCGGCCGGCGGCTTGGTCCCGCCCAGGTGCTCGACGAAGTAATCCCACATCCGCCGCGTGTAGTACGCGTCGTTGCGGAACAGTTCGTGGTTCTGGTTCGGCAGGTACAGCAGGTCGAAGTCCTTGTTGGCGCGGATCAGCGCCGAAGAGAACTGCAGCGTCACCGCCGGCAGCGCGTTCTCGTCGAGGTCGCCCAGCACCAGCATCAGCTTGCCTTGCAGCTTGTCGGCCAGGGCGGCGTTGTCGAGCTTGCGGTAGTTCTCCGGTATCGCGCCCGGCGAGGGCCGGACGTGGCGGCCGTCGCCGTAGTCCGGCGGGCCGCCGAGCAGGCGTTCCAGGCCGTTGACGCCGCCGCCGTACATGCCCTGGTAGTTGTGCGGCCCGGCCGAGGACACCGCGACCTTGTAGAAATCCGGCCGGTACAGCATCGCGCGGGTGGAGGTGTAGCCGCCGAAGGAATGGCCGTAGACGCCGACCCGGCCGGCGTCGATGCCGGGAAAACGCTGCGCCAGTTGCTGGATCGCGGCGACGTGGTCGTCGATCTGCGGGTCGGCGAAATCGCCGAAGCTGACATCGTGGAAGGCCTGCGAACGCCCCGGCGTGCCGCGCGCGTCGATGGTGATCGTCACGAAGCCCAGCCGCGCCAGCGCCGAGCGCGAGATCGGATTGGTGGTGGCGGTGGCGTCGACGAAGCCGACCGGGGCGTTGTTGATCTGCGGGCCGCCGTAGTACGCGTCGATCACCGGGTACTGGCCCGGCCGGGCTTTTTGCTTCGCGTAGTCCGGCGGGAAATAGGCCGTGGCCCAGATCTCGCTGCGGCCGTCGGCGGCGGTGAACTTGAGCCGCTGCGGCGGCACCCAGCCGGCGGCGCGCACCGCGCTGTCGTCGGCGCGTTCGAGTTCCAGCGCGACCGCGCCGTCGCGGGTGGAGCGCAGCACGGTGCGCGGGGCCGCGTCGAGGGTCGAGTAACTGTCGATGACGTACGCGCGGTCCGGCGAGAGTTGGTCGTTCGGCGGGCCGCCGAGGATCGCGCTGGCGCCGGCTTCGATCGCGTGATCGGCCGCCTCCGGGGTCAGCAAGGTCGGTTCGCCGCCGTCCAGCGAAACCCGATACAGCCGGCGCTGGTAGGGATCGCCGGGCTCGCGCCCGCCGGCGGTGAAGAACAGTTCGCCGCGCGCCTCGTCGACGCCGATGACGTCGCGTACCAGCCACTTCCCTGAGGTGATCCGCCGGATCAATCGGCCGTCGCGCAGGTCGTAGAGGTAGAGATGGCCCCAGCCGTCGCGCTCGGAGAACCACACGATCTGGTTGCGCGCGCCCAGCACCGCCACTGCCGGGCGGCTGTAGAGGAAATCGTTGAGCTGGATGCGGGTGTCGGAGCGCTCTTCCAGCAACGCGCGAATCTTGCCGCTGTCCAGCTCGACCTCGGTCAGCTGCATGCGCGCCGGGCGGTCGTAGCGGGCGATCGGCGCATAGACGCGGCGGCCGTCGGCCGACCAGCCCAGCAGGTCGGATTCGATCGCGTGGTTCCAGCCTTCGGGGATGGCGATGCGCCGGACCTTGCCGGCATCCACATCGATCGAATACCACTCGTCGCGCGCGGTCTCGGCCTCGCCGAGCAGGCCCAGGCGGATGTCGTAGACCTTGGGCTTCCAGCCGTTCTCCGGCGCCATCGCCACCATCGGATACGGTTCGACCTTGCGCTCGTCGTAGCGGGTGCCGAACACGCGCTTGCCGTCGGGCGACCAGCTCACCGTCATCGGCGGCGACGTCCATTTTCCCTGCTGTCGCGGCACCGCGTGCAGGGCGAAGTCGGGCAGCACGCCGTAGCCGTAGTGCGCCTCGCCGTCGCGGGTGAGCTGGCGTTCGGCGCCGCTGCGCAGGTCGCGCAGCCACAGGTTGTGTTCGCGCACCAGCAGCGCGCGGGTGCCGTCGGGCGAGGCCAGCCACAGCGGATCGGGCACGGCCAACGCGGAGGCCTCGCAGCGGTAGGCCGACAGGTCGCACGACAGCGCGACCGCGCCGGCGGCGAAGCGGCCGCGCAGCGCGCCGTCCTCGAGTCGCACCGACCGCGGCGCCGGGTCGGCGTCCGCCGCCACCGCGGCCAGCGCCTGGCGCAGGCGCGCCGGATCGAACAGCGGCGCGCGCGTGCGCCGGGCCGGATCGACCAGCACGTACTCGGCGCCGGCGGCGCCGTCGCGGCGATACCAGAAGCGGCCGTCGGCCAGCCAATGCGGATCGACCTTGGCGTTGCGGACCTTGCCCTTGAGGTTGTAGTCCAGCACCTTCTCGGCGCGGGCGTAGTCGTCCGCGCCGGGGCCGGCGGCGTGCGCGTGCGACGGCGCGCAGGCCAGCAGCGATGCGGCGAACAATGCGATCGTCGGTCTCACAGTCTCCCCCTTCCCTGTCTGTGGAACGGCGACCATGGCATATCCGCCGCGGCGGCGCTTTGCGCGCGAAGGTGGCGGAATGACGCGGCGCAGCGAGCGCGCACGGATGTGTTTTTTTGCGGGAGGGACTTCAGTCCCGATGCCTTTCGCTCAGCGCACGGCGAACTGACCCGAAAGCGTCGGGACTGAAGTCCCTCCCACAAAAGCTTTCAGCGCCGATCGGCTCAGTCGCGTGTGTTGGCGAAGGCTTCCAGCATGCGCAGCTCTTCGTCGTCGAAACCGGCGGCGCTGCGCGCGTCGAAATTGAACGGGCCGTACAGCACGGCGCGCGCGTATTCGGCCAGCAGCTCGCGAAAGCGCGGGTTCGGATCGACGCCGGCGCGCGCGCAGTACCAGCGGAACCAGTGCGAGCCGGCGGCGACGTGGCCGACCTCTTCGCGCAGGATGGTTTCGAGGATCGCGACGGTGGCGGTGTCGCCGATCGAACGCAGCTTGACGATCATGCCCGGGGTCACGTCCAGGCCGCGCGCCTCCAGCACCCGCGGCACCAGGGCCATGCGCGCCAGGCCGTCGTGCGCGGTCTTCTCGGCCATTTCCCACAGCCCGTTGTGGGCGTCGAAATCGCCGTAGTCGTAGCCCAGCTCGCGCAGGCGCTCGCGCAGCAACTGGAAGTGGCGCGCCTCGTCGTTGGCCACGCCGACCCAGTCGGCATAGAACTGCGCCGGCAGGCCGCGAAAGCGGTAGACCGCGTCCCAGCCCAGGTCGATGGCGTTGAATTCGATGTGGGCGATGGCGTGGACGAAGGCGGCGCGGCCTTCGGCGGTGCCGAAGCCGCGCTTGGGCAGTTCGCGCGGATGCACCAGCGCCGGCTTCGACGGCCGGCCGGGCATGCGGATCGGCTCGGGCGGCGGCGCATCGTCGGGCGTCGCCAGCTCGCCGCGCGCGAACGCGCTGGCATAGGCGAAGGTCAGCTCGACCTTGGCCTGCGGCGTGGCCGCATCGAGGCAGGCGCGCGCGGCATCGAACAGGCTCGACGCCGGCGCCTCAGGCGCCGCCGCGCTCACGAAGCGCGGCGGGTCTTCTTGGCGTCGTCCGAGCGCATCTGCTGGATGCGCTCGAAATACCCCGGCTCCACGCCGGTCACGTACTCGCCGTTGAAGCAGGACGAATCGAAGTGGTCGATGCGGTGCTTGGGCCCGGACACCGCCTGTTCCAGCGCGTCGAGGTCCTGGTAGATCAGCCAGTCGCAGCCCAGCAGTTCCTGCACCTGCTCGTCGCTGCGGCCGTGCGCGACCAGTTCCTCGGCCGAGGGCATGTCGATGCCGTAGATGTTCGGGTGGCGCACCGCCGGCGCGGCGGACGCCAGGTAGACCTTGCGCGCGCCGGCGTCGCGCGCCATCTGCACGATCTGGCGCGAGGTGGTGCCGCGCACGATCGAGTCGTCGACCAGCAGCACCACGCGGTTGCGGAACTCCAGCGGGATCGGATTGAGCTTGCGCCTGACCGACTTCGCCCGCTCGCCCTGCCCCGGCATGATGAAGGTGCGGCCGACGTAGCGGTTCTTGATGAAGCCTTCGCGGTACTTCACGCCCAGGGTGTTGGCGATTTCCAGGGCCGAGTCGCGCGAGGTGTCGGGAATCGGGATCACCACGTCGATGTCGTGGTCCGGGCGCAGGCGCAGGATCTTCTCGCCGAGCGTCTGGCCCATGCGCATGCGCGCCTTGTGCACCGAGACGTCGTCCATCATCGAGTCGGGACGGGCGAAGTAGACGTATTCGAAGATGCACGGCGTGTGCTTGCGCACCTCGGCGCACTGGTGCGAGAACAGCTCGCCGCGCGCGGTGACCACGATGCCCTCGCCCGGGCGCACGTCGCGCACGCGCTCGAAGCCGAGCAGGTCCAGCGCCACCGATTCGGAGGCGACGGCGTATTCGTCCTGGTTGCCGATGCGGCGCTTGCCCAGCACCAGCGGGCGGATGCCGTGCGGGTCGCGGAACGCGACCAGGCCCAGGCCGAGCACGGTGGCGACCACGGCATAGCCGCCGACGCAGCGGCGGTGCACGCCCTCGATCGCGGCGAACGCGGCCTCCGGGGTCAGCGCGCGCTGGCGGTCGAGCTCGTGCGCGAACACGTTGAGCAGCACTTCCGAATCCGATTCGGTGTTGATGTTGCGGCGGTCCTGCTCGAACACTTCGCGGCGCAGCGTGTCGGTGTTGATCAGGTTGCCGTTGTGCGCCAGCGCGATGCCGAACGGCGAGTTGACGTAGAACGGCTGGGCCTCGTCGGAGCCTTCGCTGCCGGCGGTCGGGTAGCGGCAGTGGCCGATGCCGACGCGGCCTTCGAGCAGGCGCATCGACGCCTCGTCGAACACGTCGCTGACCAGGCCGTTGCCCTTGTGCACGCGCAGGCGCGCGCCGTCGGCGGTGGCGATGCCGGCCGCGTCCTGGCCGCGGTGCTGCAGCACGGTGAGTCCGTCGTAGAGCTGGGCGGCGACATCCGTGTTGCCGACGATTCCGAGAATGCCGCACATAGCGCTGGTCCTGCCTGTGGTGTCGCGTGGGGACGCGGTGAGTCGTGGGGCCGCCTGCCGCGGCGGCGCGGATTATCGCCCGTGGCGGCCGCAATTGCAGTGCCGCGGCGCCGGCGGCGGCCGCGGCGGAAGCGAAACGGCCGGATACGCATGGCGCAGATGGCGCCGCCGCCGGCGTTCGTCAGCGGCGCGGCGCGCGATGCTGCGTTGCGCGCCGGCGCCTACTGCACGTGCTTGTCGTCGTTGCGCGCGTCGATCGGGCGGCCATCGTCCTGGATCGGGCCGTCTTCGCCCGCGCGCGGGCGGTTGCCCGCGCCCTGCCCGGACGGCAGCTTCGGCATCAGGTCGCGCAAGGCGCCGGGCAGCATGTCGGTGAGCGGGTTGCCGCTGCCGCCGCCGCGCCGCTGGGCCTGCGGTTCAGGCAGCGGCTGCGGCAGCGCCTGGGCCGGGTCGGTATGCGCCGGGCCCTGGCCGCCGAACGCGCCCGGCAGCGCGCCGCCGAGCCCGTCGAGCCCGCCGGTCGGCAACTGCATCTTGCCCTTGATGTTCTTTTCCAGCTGGCCGGCCTGGGTCTGCACGGTTTCCTGCAGCGAGCCGCCGCGGCCTTCCAGGTCGACCTTGGCCGCCATCGGGTCCGGCAGCGCGCTGCGCATCAGCTGGGCGCCCGGCATCAGCAGCTTGGCCAGGCTCGAATCGCGCCAGCTGCGCTCGCGCGGCAATGTGGTCATGGCCAGCACCACCAGCAGCGCGCAGGCGAAGATCAGCCCGCGCAGGGTGCCCAGGCCCAGGCCCATCAGCCGGTCCATCTCCGACAGGCCGTAGGAATGGGCGACGGTGCGGATCACGTAGCCGAGGATGCCCACGCCGATCCAGATCGCGGCGAAGCACAGGGTGTAGCCGGCGGCGTAGGAGCCCCAGCTCAGGCCGCTGTCGCCGAGCACGTGGGCGACGTCGCCGCCGAACAGGAACGCGCCCAGCCCGGCCAGCAGCCAGGCCGCCAGCGACATGGCCACGCCGATCAGCCCGCGCGCCATGCCCAGCAGCGCCGACAAGGCCACGATCAGCAGCAAGCCCCAGTCCAGAGCCGTCATTGCGCCTTACTCCCTAGCGTGTTGCGGCCGCCGCTCACTGGCAGCCGGTTGCGGTCGCGCCGGGCGCGTCCTTACGGATGCGGCTTGACCAGCGCGTCGCCGATGCCGAGCTTGGCCGCGACCTGGCCCTTGAGCTTGTCGGCGTCGGCGCGATTGACCACCGGACCGATGCGCACGCGGTTGAGCGTGCCCTTGTCGGTGCGGACCTGTTCGACGAACGCGCTGAAACCGGCCGCGCGGGCGCGGTCGCGCAGTTTGTTGGCTTCCTCGGCATTGCCGAAGGCGCCGAGCTGGACGGCGAAGCCGGTGCCGGCGGCGGCCGGCTTGGCCGGCGCGGCGGGTTCGGGCTTGGCGGCGGGCTTGGCCGGCTCCAGCGGCTTGGTCTCCACCGGCTTGGCGCTGGCGACCGGCTTGGTGTCCGCGGGCTTGGCCGGCTTGGCTTCGGCGGGCTTGGCCGCGACCGGCTTGGCCGGCTCCGGCGGCAGCGCCGCGGGCTTGGCCGGCTTGTTCTCGTTGAGCGGCGCCGGGGTGCTCGCCGGCTTGGCCGGGGCAGGCGCCGGGCCGGAGGCCAGGTCGGCGGCATCGGCGTTGAGCACGACGACCTTGGCGTTGATGTCGTTGCGCACCTTGGTCGAATTCAGGCGCGCGGCCTCGGCGTCGGCCTGGGTCGCGAACGGCCCGATGCGCACGCGGTAGACGGTGCGGCCGTTGGCGCCGGCCGCGGTTTCCTGATAGCCCGGCAGGCGCGCGGCCTGCAGCGCGGCGATGACCCGGTCGGCGTCGCCGGCGCTGGCGTAGCTGCCGAAGCTGACGGCGTAGTCGCCGCCGGCGGCGGCGGCCGGCTGCATGCCCTGGCGGCCGGCGGCGGTGTCCACCGTCGGCAGGGTCTGGCCGTTGCCGGCCGGCGCGGCGGCGCCCGGCTCCGGCTGCGGGCGTTCCATCCCGACCATGCCGTCGTGCGGTGCGTCGCCCGGGGTCACCAGGGGCAGCTCGCGGGTTTCGCCCTGGCCGCCCTGCGGCTGGTCGGGCAAGGTCAACGGAACATCGGAGGCGCCGCTTTCGGGCGCCGGGCCCTTGATCAGCATGGGCAGGAAGATCACCGCCAGTGCGATCAACACCAACGCACCGATCAATCGCTGTTTCAGGGCAGGTTCCATCGCTACTCAGTCGCTCGCTGGCCGGGGTGCCGCGCGAATTATACCCCCGGTCGGCGAAAGGGCCGGGCGCGGGCGGCGGGGTTCGGTGACGCGTTCAGAAAAACACGCTGCGCACAGGCGTTGTTCGCAGGATCGAAAGAGGCCTTTCTTGTGGGAGGGCCTTCAGGCCCGACGCTTTCCTGTCAGGCCACCGTGATCGGGTACGAAAGCGCCGGGCCTGAAGGCCCTCCCACAAAGGCAGACGCTGCGCGACGGCTTACTCGCCGGCGAGCGCCTGCAAGGCTTCGGCGGCGGTGTGGAACGAGCCGAACACCAGGATGCGTTCGCCCTCGCCCGCCGCCGCGCGCGCGGCGGCCAGCGCCTGGGCGACGCTGGCGTGACGCAGTCCGCGTTCGGCGACGCTGCCTTGCAGGCGCTCGGCGAAGGCGTCCACCGTGGTGCCGCGCGGGCCGCCGAGGCCGGCCAGGTGCCAGGCCGCGATGCGTTCGCCCAGCGCCGCGACCACGCCCACCGCGTCCTTGTCGCCGAGCGCGGCGAACACCGCCCGGGTCGGCCGCGGCGGCTGCGCGTCGAGCCACGCGGCCAGTTCGCGCGCGGCCTGCGGGTTGTGGCCGACGTCGACCAGGATCTGCGCGCCGTCGCGCTCGAACCGCTGCAGGCGGCCGGCCACGCGCGCCTGCGCCACGCCCTGCGCCAAGGCCTCGTCGCTCGGCGCGGCGTCCAGCGCGCGCAGCGCGGCGATCGCGACCGCGGCGTTGCGCATCTGCACCGGCGCGCTCAGCGCCGGGCGCGGCAATCGCGCCTCGTAGCCGACCTCGCGCCAGTTCCAATGCGCCGCGTCGTCGTCGGCCGGCGCGAAGAAGAAATCGCAGCCGGCGCGCACCGCCGAGGCGCCGATCAGGTAGGCATGGCGCAGCACGCTCGACGGCGGATCGTCGTCGCCGAGCACCAGCGGCTTGAAGCCGCGGGCGATGCCGGCCTTCTCGAAACCGATGCTCTCGCGGTCGTCGCCGAGGTAGTCCTGGTGGTCCAGGTCGACCGTGGTGATCACCGCCACGTCGGCATCGACGAGGTTGGTCGCATCCAGGCGCCCGCCGAGACCGACTTCCAGGATCGCCAGATCCAGCCCCGCGCGTTCGAACAGCCACAGCGCGGCCAGGGTGCCGTATTCGAAATAGGTCAGCGCCACCTCGCCGCGCGCGGCCTCGATGGCCTCGAACGCCGCGACGATATCGGCATCGGCCGCATCGGCGCCGTCAATGCGGATGCGCTCGTTGTAGGCCAGCAGGTGCGGCGAGGTGTAGGCCCCGACCCGGCGCCCATCGGCGCGGGCGATAGCCTCGATGAAGGCCACCGTGGAGCCCTTGCCGTTGGTGCCGCCGACGGTGATGACCTCGCGGCCGGGGCGGCTCAGGCCGAGGCGCTGGGAGACTTCGCGGATGCGCTCCAGGCCCATGTCGATGGACTTGGGGTGGATGCGTTCGATGTAGGAGAGCCAGTCGGCGAGGGAACGGGTTTGCATGCGGCTATTGTCGCCGATCCCGCCGCCGGCTGGAGCGGTCGTCGCCCAGGTGTGGGCGCTGCGGCACCGCCGGGACGGGGCGTCGGTGCCTCTCGGGGCGGCATGGCGGTGTCGAGGCCGTCGCTACCGGGCAGTGGGGGCCGTCCAGCGCTTCAGTAGGCGCCCGGAGACAGCGGCTGTGGCTGTGGCTATGGCTGTTGCCCTTGCTGTGGCTGTTGCTGTTCGCTCGGACGCAACTCCACGCGAAGAACATGCCGGCAGCCCCGGAGGGCGCGCGCATGGATGCGCGCGTGCGCCATGGGACAGGATGTCCCTTATGGCGCAGCCCCGCGCCGGGTGCTGGACTTGGTGGCTGGTGACTTTAGACCAGCGTTTTTCTTTGGTTACTTTCTTTTGGCGCGCTGCCAAAAGAAAGTAACTCGGCCGCTTGCGGACGAAAGCTCTTGATTGCAGCTTGTCGTCACTCGTCAACGACGGCAGTGAAGTTGCGTATCCGACTGTAGGAGCGGCGCGAGCCGCGACCGCGACAACACAACTTACGACGAAACTTACGCAATCGCCGCGCTGG
>NZ_FNPT01000010.1:132343-170616 GCF_900107375.1 Lysobacter sp. yr284 | reverse complement strand
GGCCGCTTGCGGACGGAAGCTTTGGATGTTTGCTTGTCGTCACGCGCCACCGCGACAAAGGTTGACCTTCCCGCGGCACGCCCCCTGTAGGAGCGGCGCAAGCCGCGACCGCGCCATCGCAGCGATCGCGAAGGTTTCGTCGTAGTTGCGTTGTCGCGGTCGCGGCTTGCGCCGCTCCTACAGTCGGATACGCAACTCTGCTGCCGTCGTTAACGAACGAGTGACGACAAGCGACAATCAAGGGCTTTCGTCCGCAAGCGGCCGAGTTACTTTCTTTTGGCAGCGCGCCAAAAGAAAGTAACCAAAGAAAAACGCTTGTCTAAAGTCACAAGCCACCAAGTCCAGCACCGGGCGCGGGGATGCGCCGTAAGGGGCTTCCTGCCCCTACGGCGCACGCGCGCATCCATGCGCGCGCCCTCCGGGTCTGCGGAGCAGCATCCTCGGGCGAGGTGGAGAGAAAGCTAAAAGCAACAGCAGCGGCAACAGCCACAGCCACAGCCGAACGGAGTCCGGCTTCGCCGCAATGACGGGTTCGGGGATGTCGTGTGCGGCGTTGCAGCGGGCCGCCCCGCATCGGCCGGCGCGCAATGTGCGCGGCCGGCGTAACGCCAGCGCGCCTCAGCGGTGCAGGTCGCCCGAGGCTTCCGGCTGATACCGCAGCCCCAACACCCGCAGCGAGGCGTTGCGCCCGCCCGGCAGCGGCCAGTCGATCCGCGCGCCTACCCGCAAGCCGAGCAGGGCCGAACCCACCGGCGCCAGGATCGAGATGCGTCCCGCGCTGCCGTCGGCGTCGCGCGGATAGACCAGCGCGGCTTCGTGCTCCTCGCCGCTGGCCTCGTCGATGAAGCGGATCACCGAATTCATGGTGATCACGTCGTCCGGCATCTGCGCCGGTTCGCGCAGTTGCGCGCGTTCGAGCTCGCGGCGCAGGCCGCTGGTGTCCAGGCCGGCGGCCTGCGGGGTTTCCAACAATGCTTCCAGCCGTTCGCAATCCAGGCGCGAGACGATCAGCGGCGGCGGCAGGCCGGAGGGGTGGGGCAGGTGGCGTTCGTTCATTGCAGGCTCCAAAGCAAGAGCGGGCGGCGCACGCGCGCCGCCCGCGAAGGGTATGGCCGGACCATAGCTCGCAGCCGCGCGCGCTTCAAGCCGCGCGCGGGGCGCGGCCGCGGCGCTGCATCCGCCGGCCGCGCCGGCCCGTATCCATCTGCAGCCTCCGCCGTGCCCGCCACCGAATCCCGCCATGGCCCTTGCATCCGCCGTCTGCCGCGTTTTGCCCAGTCCGGGTCCGTTCGCGGCCGGCCTCGGCGCGGCCGCCGCGGCGGCGGACGGTCGTGCGGATTTGCCGAATCCGGCGGCAGGCTGGCTAGAATCCCCGCATTCGCGCGCCGCTGCGGCGCGCATCACCGAGGCGCAGATGACCGAATCCACGGCCACGCAGTCCGGAATACCCGGCGCCGGCGACGATACCGCCGCGCAATTGCTGGGCGCGGTCGCGCGCGGCGACCGCGCCGCGTTCGAGCGGCTCTACCGCGACACCTCCGCGCGCCTGTTCGGCGTGTGCCTGCGCCTGCTGCCCGAGCGCGCCGAGGCCGAGGACGTGCTGCAGGAGGTCTACGCCACGGTCTGGCGCAAGGCCGGCCAGTTCGACGCCGGCCGCGCCAGCGCCGCGGTGTGGCTGGCGATGATCGCGCGCAACAAGGCCATCGACCGCCTGCGCGCGATGCCGGCGCTGCGGCGCGCGCCGCTGGAGCTGTCGGAGGAGATCGCCGACGCCGCGCCCACGCCCGCTTCGCAGGCCGAGCGCCTGGACGAACGCGAGCGCCTGCGCCGCTGCCTGGACGAACTCGACGCGCGCCGCCGCGACCTGATCCGCACCGCGTTCTTCGAAGGCTGCACCTACGAGGAACTGGCTCAGCGCAGCGGCTCGCCGCTGGGCAGCGTCAAGAGCTGGATCCGGCGCGGCCTGATCCAGCTGCGCGCCTGCCTGGAGCGCTGAGCCATGGACATCCGCGAACACGATATCGACCGCGAACCGCCCGGCGCCGACGTGCAGGCCGGGGAATACGTGCTGGGCGTGCTGGACGAACGCGAGCGCCGGCTGGCGGAGTTGCGGGAGCAGACCGATCCCGCATTCGCCCGCTTGGTCGCCGACTGGCAGCGCCGCCTGGCCGCGCTGATCGAGGAGATCGAACCGGTGGCCGCGCCGGCGCAGCTGTGGCCGCGCCTGCGCGTGCGCCTGGGCTGGTCGCCGGTGCAGGGCGAGCGGCCGCGCGGGTTGTGGCACAGCGCCGGTTTCTGGCGCGGCGCCGCCGCCGCGGCCGCGGCGCTGGCGCTGGTGGCGTGGTGGAACGGCCGCGCGCCGGCCCCGGCCGCGCCGCCGCTGGCCGGCGACAAGCCGCCGCAGGTGATCGAGCACCAGCCGGCGTTCCCGGTGACCCGCCTGGCCCGCGACGACGGCAGCGCCGGCTGGCTGGCCTCGATCGACCTGCGCCACGCCAAGGTCATGACCATGGCCGTGCCGACGCCGGAAGATCCGCAGGGCCGCGTCGCCGAGCTGTGGCTGATCCCGAAGGGCGAGGCGCCGCGTTCGCTGGGCCTGATCTCGACCGAGTGGGCCGACTCGCTGAAGGTCTCGCCCGAAGCGCTGTCCAAGCTCGCCGCCGGCGCGACCCTGGCGATCACCCTGGAACCGCCCGGCGGCGCGCCGCACGGGGTGCCGACCGGGCCGATCGTGGCCAAGGGCAACATCGCGTTGTGACGCGTGCGCGGGTGGCCAGGCCCGCGCCCGCCGCCGCTGCGCCGCGAGCGCCGGCGCAGCGGCGCGGGCGCTGCGCGACGGCCGTGCGGGGGTGCGATGGCGTGCGCGGCGGGCGGTAAAAAAATTTCAAATAACCGTTGACAGCCGAGTCGTCGCAACGCAACATACGCCTCCTCGCAGCGGCGCCGGTTCATCGGCAACGACGCGGAAGGCCCAGGTGGCGGAATTGGTAGACGCACTAGTTTCAGGTACTAGCGGGTAAAACCGTGGAGGTTCGAGTCCTCTCCTGGGCACCACTACATAGCTTCGACGCAACGCGACGAAGCGCAACGAAACCCCGCGAAAGCGGGGTTTTTCGTTTCCGGCGTCGCCACGGGCCAATGCCCCGGGGCCCAGCCTGAACGAGGCGGGCGCAACGAGTCAGGTCTCCGACTTCCGGCTGAAGCGGCGGCGCCGGCGAGCGGGTCAACTGGTGGCGGGCGGGCAATACTTGACCGCTTAGCGCACGTCCCGGCCCGCCGGACCCGACCCGGTCCGGCCCCCGGTCCGCGGCGCGAGGCGCGGCCGCGACGCGGACGCGCCCGGACTCCCAGCTCCGTGGTTATGACCGACATCCTGCTCATCGAAGACGACGAACGCCTCGGCTCGCTGGTGGCCCATTACCTGGGCAAGCACGGCTACGACGTCGTCCTGGAAACCGACGGCGCGCGCGCGGTCGCCGCGATCCTGGAACTGCAACCGGCGGTGGTGCTGCTGGACGTGTCGTTGCCCGGCCAGGACGGTTTCGAGATCTGCCGGGCGGTGCGTTCGCGCTATGCCGGGGTGATCTGCATGCTCACCGCGCGCACCGACGACATCGACCAGGTGCTGGGGCTGGAGCTGGGCGCGGACGACTACATCGGCAAGCCGATCGAACCGCGCGTGCTGCTGGCGCGGCTGCGCGCGCACCTGCGCCGCGACCACGCCGCGCGCCACGGCGGCAAGGTGCTGCGCTTCGGCCAGCTGCGCATCGATTGCGAGACCCGCGAGGCGACCTTGCGCGAGAACCGCATCGATCTGACCACGGCCGAGTTCGACCTGCTGGTGCTGCTGGCCGGCCGCGCTGGCCAGATCCTCAGCCGCGACGACCTGCTGCAGGCGCTGCGCGGCATCCAGTTCGACGGCCTGGACCGCTCCATCGACGCGCGCATCTCACGCTTGCGGCGCAAGCTCGGCGACCTGGCCGAGGAGCCCGAGCGGATCAAGACCGTGCGCGGCAAGGGCTACCTGTTCAACCGGGCCGCGTGGGAATGAGCGCCGCGGCCTGGACCGCCTCGCTGGCGCGGCGCTTGTGGCCGCGGCGGCCGGCGCCGGCGCGGCACGGCCACTTCGGCCTGTTCGTGCGCTATTACCTGATCGTGGTGCTGATCTACGCGGTGGTCGTGGTCGGCGGCATCTCGGCCTGGCTGTGCATCACCGACGAGAACAGCCGCGCCTACGGCGAGGCGCAGCTGCGCGGCACCCATTACCTGATCGAACAGCGCTACCTGGACACGCCGCGCGAGGACTGGCCGGCGCTGGGGCGCGAGCTCAGCGAGCACTTCGCCTACCCGGTGCGGGTGGCGCCGCTGGCGGAACTGCGCGACACCTTGACCGAGCGCGAATGGCTGCGCCTGCAGCGCGGCGACGTGGTGATGGAGAGCGAGGACGAGGCCTACACCTACCAGCGCCTGCCCGGCACCGACCAGGCCGTCGCGCTGGGCGATTTCGACGATGTGATGGTGCAGGGCGTGCCGTGGAGTGACCTGGACCTGATCGATTCGATCGTGATCCTGGCGATGTACTTCCTCGCCATCGCGCTGCCGTTGTATTTCCTGGTCTACCGCTTCTGGCGCGATCTGCGCCGCCTGCGCACCACCGCCGAGGCGCTGAGCGCGGGCGAGCTGGACGCGCGCGCGCCGGAGGTGACCACGCAACTGGTCAACCCGCTGGGCCACGCGCTCAACCACATGGCCGGGCAGGTGCAGCAGGTGCTGGAAAGCCAGCGCATCCTGGCCCAGGCGGTGGCGCACGAGATCCGCACGCCGCTGGCGCGCATGCGCTTCGGCCTGGAGATGCTGGAGCAGGCCGGCGGAGACGAGGAACGCGCGCACCTGCGCGAGGGCCTGGAGACCGACATCCAGCGCCTGGAACATCTGGCCGCGCACAGCGTGGCCTATGCGCGGATCGGGCGCATGATCGGGATCGAACGCGAGCCGGTGCCGGTGACCGCGCTGCTGGCCGACCTGGCCGACGTGTTCGAGCCCGAGCCGCCGTTGATGCTGAGCTTCGACGGCGGCGGCGTGGATTGCCTGCCGGCCAACCGCGAGGCGCTGGAACTGGCCTTGCGCAATCTCATCGCCAATGCCTTGCGCCATGCGCGCACGCGCGTGGCGGTGAGCGTGGCGCACGCCGGCGACGGTTACGCGCTGCAGGTCGACGACGACGGCGAAGGCGTGCCCGAGGCCGACCGCGAGCGCGTGTTCCAGCCGTTCGCCCAGTTGCGCAAGCACCCGGAGGGCTTCGGCCTGGGGCTGGCGCTGGTGCGGGTGATCGCGGAAAAACACGGCGGCCACGCCAGCGTCGCCGATTCGCCGCTGGGCGGCGCGGGTTTCCGGATCGAGCTGCCGGCGCAGTGAGCGCGCAGGCGGTGCCGACGCTCGGCGCCGCCGCTTCGCCGGGCCCATGGCGAGCGCTGCGCAGCGGCGCTGTCCGGATCGATCCGTCGCGCGTTGTCGCGGTCGTCTGACGCATCCGCACGCCCGGCGACGAAGCGGGGCAGGTCCATGATTCCGCAGCCGTTTTCTGTCAACCCAACGCGCGTGCGGGCGTTGCCATCCACGCTGCCCGCCGCGAATCCCGGTTTTCGACTCCAGAACCGCTCCCCCGGTAACACTTCGTTACCGACCGTCCAGCGCCGTCACGCGCGCACCCAGATACTGCAACTGACGTCGCGCTCGCGCCCGCGCAGCATGGCCCCGTCCTTCGACGACGGAGTCCTGCCCCATGCCAGCCCAGCAGTCCGCGCCCGGCGCCCGCCGCGCCGCCCGGAGGCCCGCGTGAGCGGCCTGGCCGGGCTCTGGCGCGCGCAGCCGGATTGGGAGGACGAGCGCCTGCGCTACTGCATGCGCTCGATGATCCACGCCCTGCATCACCGCGGCCCGCGCGCGCATGCGCTGTGGTGCGACTCCGCCGCCGGCGTCGCCCTGGCCCATTGCCGCGAGCGCGACGGCCTGGCCCAGCCGCTGGCCAGCGCCGACGGCCGCTACCTGCTGAGCCTGGACGGCGCGCTGTACGCGCGCGAGGCGCTGCACCGCGAACTGGTCGCGCTCGACGCGGTCGACGCGCAGGCCGGCGACGCCGAGCTGATGCTCGCCGCGATCGTGCGCTGGGGCCTGCGCCGCGCGCTGAGCCGCTGCGACGGCGCGTTCGCGCTGAGCCTGTGGGACCGGCAGGAACGCCAGCTGTGGCTGGCCCGCGACCGCGTCGGCGAGCGGCCGCTGTACTACGGCTGGATCGACGGCGACTTCGCCTACGGCTCCGAACTCAAGGCGCTGCACCGCCATCCCGGCTTCGACGCGCCGGTCGACCGCGATGCGCTGAGCCTGCTGCTGCGCTACGACTACATTCCCGCGCCGTTCTCGATCCACCGCGGCGTGTTCAAGCTCGCGCCCGGCAGCGTGCTGCGCATGAACGCGCCGGCGCTGCGCGCCGGCGCCGGCGCGCACCGGCCCGCGCACGACACCCAGGCCTACTGGTGCGCGCGCCAGCGCATGACCGAGGCGGTCGAGCTGCGCGGCGAGATCGGCGCCGACGAGGCCGTGGACCAGCTCGAAATCCTGCTGCAACAGGCGGTGTCCGCGCGCATGCGCGCGCCGTGCGCGGTCGGCGCGTTCCTGTCCGGCGGCACCGATTCCTCGCTGGTGACGGCGATGATGCAGGCGCAGTCGTCCACGCCGGTGGACAGCTACGCGATCGGCTTCGACGACGACCGCCACGACGAGAGCGACTGGGCGCGCGCGGTCGCGCGCGCGCTGGGCACCCGCCATACCGAACACCGGGTCGGCGGGCGCGAGGCGCTGGAAGCGATCGACCGGCTGCCGCAGGTGTGGTGCGAGCCGTTCGCCGATTCCTCGCAGGTGCCGACCCTGATCGCCAGCGAACTGGTCGCGCGGCGCACGCCGGTGGCGCTGACCGGCGACGGCGGCGACGAACTGTTCTTCGGCCATTCGGCCTATTGCCGCGCGGTGCGCAATGCGCGCTGGAACGAGCGGGTGCCGGCGCCGCTGCGGCGGCTGGCGCCGCAGCGCGGCGGCGGCGCGGCCGAGCGCGCGCGCCTGGGCGGGTTCGGCGCGCTGTGGGCGGAACTGCGCGCGCAGACGGTCGAGGACCATTACCTGCAGCGGGTGTCGCGCTGGCGCGATCCCGCCGCGGCGGTGCCGGGCGCGCGCGAGCCGGCGACGGCGTTCTTCGATCCGCAGGCCTATCTGCCGGTCGGCGACGCCGCCGACCGGGTGCAGTTCCTGGATTTCCGCATGGACCTGCCCAACGGCATCCTGACCAAGATCGACCGCGCCGGCAGCGCCTGCGGCCTGGAGACGCGCTCGCCGCTGCTGGACCGCAGCGTGATCGAGTTCGCCTGGTCGCTGCCGACCGCGCTCAAGCACCATCGCGGCGAGCAGAAGTACGTGCTCAAGCGCCTGCTCGAACGCTATCTGCCGCACAAGCTGATCTACCGCCCCAAGACCGGTTTCGGCGCGCCGGTCGCGCGCTGGCTGCGCGGGCCGCTGCGCGAGTGGGCCGAGGGCCTGCTGGACGAATCGCGGCTGCGCCGCGAAGGCCATTTCGACCCGCGCGCGATCCGCGCGGTGTGGACCGGGTTCCAGGCCGGCGAGCGCAAGTGGCACACCCACCTGTGGAACGTGCTGATGTTCCAGGCCTGGCTGGAGCGGCACCGCTTCGCCGCCGAACCGATGCCGGCGGCGCTGGCGCTGGAGACGGTCGAACCGGTCGCGCCGGCGCGGGTGCGGATCGGCGCGCTGGAGAGCGCCGCCGGCTAAGGCGGCGCGCGTCGCCGCGGCGACGAATCGTCTTCCCGCGCAGGCCGATGCGAACGCGTCGGTGGCCTGCGCGTGCATCGCGTCCTGCCTGGAAGTGCCGGTCGCGTGGAGATCGTTGGTATTAACTGATCTTCGAATCCGCAGCCCCCGATTCGGCGCTTGTCGCGGCGATTTTCCCGGTGCTAGCGTCCTGGCGAAACCTCGTCCGGCGTCGCGCGATCGACGCCGGCGAGCGCGAGGTCAGGGGCGCCGCCGGGGAGGCGAAGATGAAGCGAATCCGCTATGCCGTAGCGGCGTTGATGCTGCTGGTTCCGGCGACGGCGCCTGCGCAAGGCTGCGCCGGCGCGTCGGCGAACGCCACAGGCTGCGGCCCCGCCGCGCGCGGCGCGCACTGGGAAAGCCGCTGGGGCGCGTTCGCGCTCGACGAATCGGCCGGGCTGGGCACGGCGAGCGGCGAGTCCAGCAAGCCCGCGGCCGAACGCGCGGCGCTGGCGGCGTGCAAGCGCAAGGGCGGGCGCAAGTGCGCGTTGATGCTGAGTTTCGCCGACCAGTGCGGGGCCTTGGTCGCGGCCGACAAGGGATCGAGCGTGGCGGTGTCGGCGAGCGCGCAGGCCGCGACCGAACTGGGGCTGGCGATCTGCCGGCGCGGCGGGCTCAGCGGTTGCCGGCTGTATCACGCGCAATGCAGCCCGGCGCAGTGGGTGGAGTGAGCGCGGCGCCGTCGCCGCCGAACCGGCGGTAACGCACGCCGTCGCGCCGCCCGGCTGGCCGCATCGGCCCGGCGGCGGCATCATGGCCGGCCCTGACCGTACGACCGCCGCCGCATGGATTCCCTCGCACTGATGCGCAGCTTCCGCCGGGTGGTCGAACTGGGCAGCTTCGCCCGCGCCGCCGACGACCTGGCGCTGTCGGCGGCCGGCCTGAGCAAGCAGGTGCGGCAACTGGAGGCGCGCCTGGGCACGGTGCTGCTGCAGCGAACCACCCGGCGCATGAGCCTGACCGACGGCGGCCGGCTGTACTACGCCGAGTGCTGCCGGCTGCTGGACGAAATCGACGCGCTGGAGCAGCGCATGCGCGAAGGCTCCGAGCGCGTCGACGGCCTGCTGCGGATCAACGCGCCGCTGTCGTTCGGGCTGTGCGTGCTGTCGCCGCTGCTGAGCCGGTTCCTGGCCGCGCATGCGCACCTGCGCCTGGACCTGGCGCTGGACGACCGCGTCGTCGACCTGGTCGGCGAGGGCTTCGACGTGGCGGTGCGGCTGCGTTCGGAACTGGAAGACTCCAGCCTGGTCGCGCGCCGGCTGGGCCAGGTCGAACAACTGCTGTGCGCGGCGCCGTCCTACCTGCAACGCCGCGGCGAGCCGCGCACGCCGCAGGAACTGTGCGGGCACGCGCTGCTCGGCTACAGCCTGTCGCAGTCGCCGCGCGCGTGGCAGCTGCAGGGCGCCGACGGCGCCCGCGAATTCACCTTGCCGGCGCCGCGGGTGGCGGCCAACAACAGCCTGTTGCTGCGCGATCTGCTGGTCGACGGCCACGGCGTCGGCAGCCTGCCGGCGTTCGTGGCCGCGCCGGCGATCGCCGCCGGCCGCCTGCGCGAACTGTTGCCGCGCCATCGCCAGCCGCCGCGCCACGTGCATGCGGTCTATGCCACCGGCCGCCTGTTGCCGGCCAAGGTGCGCGCCTTCGTCGATTTTCTCGGCGACGAACTGCCGGCCGCGCTGGCCGCGGATTGCTGAGCACCAGCGAACAGTCCCTGCACCCGGCGCGGCTGTTTCGCCTGCGCCGCGGCGCCCATGCTGGTTGCACGCGGCGACTGCGCCGCCCGATCCGCGCCGCCCCGGCGCGAACGCATGGAGATTGCCGATGAACGTCCCCCGCCGCCTCGCCGCCGCCGCGCTGGCGCTGGCCTTGTCCCCGCTCGCGCCGGCACCGGCCTGCGCCGCCGAAGTCGGCCGCAGCCCCTGGGGCGCCGACGACCAGATCGGCCGGCTCAATCTGATCACCGAGCAATCGCGCGCCGCCGTGCTCGGCCGCCTGCGCGGCGGTAAGGTCTACGACCTGGCCACCGAGTACTTCATCGGCATGCCGAGCTGGCAGGCCGCCGGCGATCCGCACTACCAGTTCTGGATGACCCACACCCCGCGCGGCACCCGGGTAGACGACCCGATGCAGGTCGGCGCGGCGATGAACGCGCACACCAGCTACACCGGCACCGCGTTCTCGATGTACAGCCACACCGGCACCCATATCGACGCGCTCAACCATTTCGGCATCGGCGGGCGGATCTGGAACGGTTTCCAAGCCGACCAGCACCTCGGCGACCGCGGCTGGAGCAAGGCCGGGATCGAGAAATTCCCGCCGCTGATCGCGCGCGGAGTGTTGCTCGACATCGCCGCGGCCAAGGGCGTGGACATGCTGCCCGACCAATACCGGATCACCCGCCAGGACCTGGGCGAGGCGCTGGCGAAGCAGAAGACCCAACTGCAGCGCGGCGACATCGTGCTGATCCGCACCGGCCGGATGAAGTTGTTCGAGCGGCCCGACGCCTACATCGCCCAGCCGCCGGGCCTGGGCATCGATGCGGCGCGCTACCTGGTCGAGGAGGCCGGGGCGATGGTGGTCGGCGCCGACAACCTGAGCCTGGAGACGTTCCCCTCGGAAGTGCAGGGCGAATACGTGCCGCTGCACACCTACCTGCTGGCCCAGCACGGCGTGCCGATCATCGAGTTGATCGCGCTGGACGAACTCTCGCGCGATCGCGTCTACGAGTTCGCCTTCATCGGCGGGCCGCTGAAGATCCGCGGCGGCGACGCGGCGCCGTTGCGGCCGATCGCGATTCCGCTGCGCTGACTCCCACAGCGCGCCGCAACGCCGCGGGGCCGCCGTGCGGCCCCGCGGCGTCGTTGGCGCGAACGCTTACTGCGGGCAGGATTCCTGCAGCTCGTAGTACTGCAGCTCCGACGGCGCCACGCCCCAGCCGCTGCCCTGGACCAGGCCGGCCGCATCGGCGTAGGACAGGTTGATGCTCACGCCGGGGAAGTCGCCGACGCTGAGGGTGGCGTAGAGGCTCTTGGCGCCGGCGGTAGCGTTGTAGGCGTCCACCGCGGTCTTGAACCGCGACAACGCCACCGAGTTGCTGGTGAAGGTGCGCAGCGAACTCAGATCCAGCGCGAACACGTATTGCACGTTGGTCGGGCCGTAGCGGTTGACCGTGGTCGGCACGACGATGGGCTTGCTGCTCCAGTAGTGGTTGATTACGCGCAGGTCGCAGCTGCCGGCCTGCGGGAACCCGGTCGGCGCGTTGAGCCGGCCGAGCGAGGTCCAGCCGGAGGCGAGGGCGCCGTGGCTGGCCAGGGCCAGCGCGCAGAACAGGGCGAAACGCTTGAGGTTCATGGGACTCCTTGTCGCAACATGGGGAAGGGCGCGCCGTCGCCGGCGACGCCCGCCGCGGTCGCGCTGCGATCCGTCGGCGCGCTCATTAACGCCTGCGTGCGTCTTGCAGGGTCGGACGCGAGCGGGCCGCGCTGCGCCGGCGATCGGGCCGGGTGCGGCGCCCGTCGGCGCCGGCTGCGGCGACCTCGGCGTTGGTGCGTAGCCGCGCCCGCGCAGGATCGGCGACGCCGGCGTCGGCCGCGTGACCGGGGCGCGACAGGCGGCCGCAGCGCAGCGACGGCCGTCGCGACAATGCGCGCGCGCCCGCGTTTTTCCGCGCCGGCCGGACCCGCGCGCGTCTCGCTCCCGACACGTCCCGGTAACGCCGGCGGCGCCAAGATGGCCCCGCAGCAATGGCGCCCGCATTCGCGATGCGCCGGCACCCAACCAGCCGGCCCCACCTCGGCCCGGACCGGGAGACCAATATGCGCAGCGCACGGCGTTCCCAATCGCAACTGATCGCCATCGGCCAGCACGCGCCGTGGGTGATCGCCAGCCGGCTCGGCGCGATCTCGCGCGCGGCGTCGTCTGCGCCGAGCGCGCGCGACCTGCGCGAAGTGCAGCGCATGGTCGACGAAAAATGGCTGGCGCTCGGCAACGCCTGGTGGCAGATGTCGGCGCAGTGGTGGCAGTGGCAGGCCGGCTGGTGGCTGCGTCCGCAACCCTGGCTGGGCCCGGCCGGCGACGATCCGCTGCGCTGGTGGCGCGAGGCGATGCGCGCCGGCGACGCGGTGCTGGCCAGCGGGCTGCGGCCGGTCGCGCGAACGGTCGCGCGCAACCGGCGGCGCTTGGCCGCACGGTCCTGAGGCGGCCGCGGGACCGCGCGCCGGATGGACGGCGGCCGCGTCTGCGCGGCATGATCGCGCGAGTGCGTCGACACGAAGGTCGCATGAGCGTTTCAGCCGTTTCCAAACCGTCGTTCGGCTCCGGACCGCCGGCGCATCGCTGCGATGCTTGAGCTCGTGGATGCGCTGCCGGCCGTGGCCGCGGTCGCCTTGCTGCTGTTTTTCGCCGCTTGCGCCTTGACCAATATCGCCGGTCTGGCGATGGTCGCCACCGGCCGGCGCCGCAGCATCTCCTTGATTCCCTGGATCGGCGCGCTGGCGGGTTGCATCGGATTGCTGATCGCGCCCTGGCCGGGCTGGCGTGGCTGGTGGTGGGCGCCGTGGGCGCTCGACCTCAGCGTCGCGGCGACCTTGCTCGCCCCGGCCGTGAAGCGGTGGCGGCGACGCGGCAGCGCCAAGCCAGGATCGGATGACGAGGGACGCGGCAACGACTGAGCCGGGCGGGCGGCGAGCGAACCTATCGGGTCGCAGCGGGCCGGCCGGCGTAACCCCGGGTTCCTCGTCCGCACATTTCGATACGACTTGCCTGCCGACGCGACGGCACCGGCCGCGTTACCCTCGAAGCGCCCGCGACCGCGCGTCGCGACGAAGCCGAGGCCGCGCCATGCCCGTCCAGGTCTGCCCGTTCCTGATGTTCGCCGGCCAGTGCGAGGCCGCGATGAACCTGTACGTCTCGCTGATCCCCGACAGCCGCATCCTCGAAGTGCGCCGCTACGGCCCGGGCGAGCAGGGGCCGCAGGGCACGGTGATGGTCGCCAGCTTCGCCCTCGGCGACCTGACCGTGATGTGCAGCGACAGCCCGGTCGAGCACGCCTTCGACTTCACCCCGTCGAGCTCCCTGTTCGTGACCTGCGAATCGCGCGAGCAGCTCGACCATCTGGCGCAGGCGCTCGCCGACGGCGGCCAGGTGTTGATGCCGCTGGACAACTACGGCTTCAGCCAGCGCTTTGCGTGGGTGCAGGACCGGTTCGGGGTGTCGTGGCAGCTCAATCTGGATTGATCCGGCCGGGCCGGCGCTGTCGCAACGCGCGCGGCCGCAGCTGCGGCCGCGGCGTCGTCGGACTTCAGAACTGGAAGTAGATGAACGGGTTGAAGCCGCTCTCCACCACCGAGATGCAGGCGAGGAAGTACAGCGCCGCGCAGTAGACCGGCATCAGCGCCGGCGTCTTGAAGCTGAAGCTGCGCAGCTTGTCAAAGGTGGGGCGGCCGATCAGGCAGATCAGCGCGGCCAGGGCCAGCAGGAACAGGATCTTGGGATTGGCCAGCATCCGGTTGGCCTCCACCCACATCGGCACCGACGGCTCCAGCCCGAACATGGCCTTGAGCAGCTTGCCGGTGGTGGCCAGGTCCTTGGAGCGGAACGGCACCCACAGCAGCGTCACCAGCGCGAACACCCACAGGTTCGCCGCCGGCAGCTTCTCCAGGCGCAGCAGCTTGGCGCGCTCCAGCACCAGCAGCAGGCCGTGGCCCAGGCCCCAGACCAGGAAGGTGTAGGCCGCGCCGTGCCACAGGCCGCACAGCACGAAGATCACCAGCAGGTTGAAGTAGGTGCGCCGGGCGCTGCCGCGGTTGCCGCCGAGCGGGATGTAGAGGTAGTCGCGGAACCAGCGCGACAGGGTCATGTGCCAGCGCCGCCAGAACTCGGTCACGCTGTGTGAGGTGTAGGGGCGGTCGAAGTTCTGCGGGAAGCGGAAGCCCATCATCCGCGCCATGCCGATCGCCATGTCGGTGTAGCCGGAGAAGTCGAAGTAGATCTGGAAGGAGTAGCACAGCGCGGCCAGCCACGCCGAATAGGTCGACAGGTGCAGGTCGCCGGAGTGGACCACGTCGACCACCGAGCCCAGCGGGTCGGCGATCAGGATCTTCTTGGCCAGGCCGACGATGAAGATCAGCAGGCCCCAGTACACGTCGCGGCCGACCAGGCCGCGGCGCTCGATGCCCAGCTGCGACTTGATCTCGGCGAAGCGCACGATCGGCCCGGCGACCAGGTGCGGGAACAGGAAGATGTAGATCGCGAACTTGGCGATGCTGCGCTCGGCCGGGATGTGGCGCTGGTAGACGTCGATCAGGTAGGAAATGAAGTGGAAGCTGTAGAACGAGATGCCCAGCGGCAGGATCCAGCCCAGCTTGGCCGGATCGAACGCGGCCACCGGGCCGAGGAAGTCGGCGGCGATCTGGGCGAAGAACACCAGGTACTTGAACAGCAGCAGCGGCACCAGGTTCATCGCCACGCCCAGCCACAGCGCCAGGCGGTCGGCCGGCAGCGCGCCGACGCGGCGATCGCGCAGCCGCTCGATGCCGTGGCTCAACGCCCAGTTGGCGGCGACCAGGCCCAGCGGCAGCAGCGTGAACGGGCCCGCGCCCAATGCGTAGAACAGCACGCTCGACAGCAGGATCCAGGCGTTGCGCAGCGCGCGCGGCAACAGGAAATACAAGCCGAAGAACAGCGGGAAGAAGACGAACAGGAAAGCGGGAGACGAGAAGACCATCGGCGTTCGGCGGCTGGAAGACGGAAGAGGGGGCGGGTTACGAAGCGAACACCGACCACGCCGGGGAGATGTCGAGCAGCTGGATGATCAGGTACTTGCAGCCGCGCGCGCGGGCCGTTTCCGGCGCCTGCAGCACCGAGCCGTTGCGGTCGAAACGGGTGAAGGACTCGAAGTGATCGCCCAGGCCGACCCGCACCATGCCGTCGGAGAAGCTGTTGCCGAACAGGCAGGTGGTGGGCAGCAGGCCCTTGCCCGGCAGGTTGTCGGTGTCGAATTCAAGTCCGGTCTCGGCGGTGCTGCGCGCGGTGTAGACGTGCAGGTCGGCCCAGTCCTTCTTGACCCCCGGCTCGACCAGCGGCTTGGCGTGCAGCAGCGCGGCGAAGCGCATGTCGCTGCCGACGTAGGGCGTTTCCTCGACTGCCAGCGGATACGCCCATTGCTTGGGCGAGCCTTCCAGCTTGGCGATGCGTTCGACCACGTCCATCGCCACCAGCCGCGCGCTCAGGTCGGTCCAGTGGAAGTCCTGGCGGAAGAACAGCGGGAACTTGGACTGGTTGGCGCGCATCAGCGCGTAGAGATCGACGAACTGCAGCTGCGGGGTCTGCTTGAGCCGGCTGTAGAACTCGAAGAAGCGCGAGGGCTGCGGCAGGCGCGGGGCGAAGAACGGCAGCCGGCTCTGGTCGAAGTGGGCGCGCTGCAGCGGCGCGATCCAGATCACGGTGACGCCCTGGTCGCGCGCGCGCTGGTCGAAGGCGGCCACGCCGTTGCGGGTCTTCTCGATCGCCTCGTCGGTGGCGAACAGGCGCTCGGCCGCCGGCAACTCGTTGTCGAGCAGGTTGCGGCCGTAGATTTCGCGGCGCTTGCCGAAGTAGACCCGGCTGGAGGAACGGAACAGCGAATAGTCGAGCTGGTTCTTCAGCCGGATCATCAGGCTGCGGTAGGCGAGGTTGTCGTTGAACCAGCGGTCGACGGCGACGTAGTTCTTGTCCACCGCGAGCGCGCCGCCTTCCCAGGCGCCGGGAAACTCGGCCAGCTTGCGCAACTCCTGCACCTTCTCCACATCCGGCGGCTGCTTGCGCAGCGTGAGCACGGCCGGGACCAGGCTGGCGGCGAAGATGGCCGCGCAGAACGCGAACTGGAGCGCCGAGCGAAGCTTGAGGCGGGAGGCCGAACGCAGGGGGCCGGCCGATTCGGCGTTGTACGACATCGCCTTCCTAATGCGTGAGGGAGCGCGCCGCGGCGCGGTGCTCCGTAGGTCGGTAAAGAGTGATTTGCGATCACACCCCGTGTGCCCGCGGTGCGCATGATAGCGCAGGGGCGGACCGGTCTAGCGCGGCCGGGCCGGGCTGGCCGTGCTCGTGGCGGCTAGGGGCGGGGTGCGATCCGCGGGCTGCTGCGCGGCCGGTGTCGCGGGGCGCTTTCGACGGGCCGGGTTTCGCCGCGCGCGGACTTCGCGCGAACGCGACGGCGCGCGAGGCCGGGCCTTGGCGCCGGGTTCGCCGCGCGCAAACAAAAAGGCCGACGATCGCTCGTCGGCCTTTTCGTGAATCGAGTGGTGGAGCCAGGGAGGATCGAACTCCCGACCTCGTCATTGCGAACGACGCGCTCTCCCAGCTGAGCTATGGCCCCACATGAATCTGAGGCGGCAAGTTTAGCGGGCCTGCGGCGGACGCGCTAGCCCCGTGGCGAAAATTCGCGCCGGGGCCGGGATTCGTGCGCCTGCGTCGCGGCTCAGGCGGCGCCGTCGGCGGCCGCCAGCAACGGCGCCAGTGCCGGCTCCAGCGCGGCGCGGCGCCAGCCCGACAGGGCCTCGGGCCACTCGCCGTGATCGAGCAAGGCTTCCAGCCAGCGGCGCGAGGCCAGCACGCCATCGGGCAGGCCGAGGTCGGCGCTGCGGCCGGCCACGGCCTCCTGCAGCTGGCGCAGGCGCTGCTTGTCGCGGGTCTCGGCGACCCCGGCGTCGGGGGCCTGGTCTTCGTCGGCCAGCGGCGTGGACAGCGCGGTCCAGATCGCCTCGACCAACTTGCGCGGGGCCTTGGGGTGGCTCTCGATCTGGCGCTGCAGCGCGTCGCGGTCGGCCGGCGCCTGGCGGGCGATGGCCACGGCCAGTTCGTTGTCGAGGATCCAGCTGCGCGGCTTGTCGCTGTCGCGGGCGTAGACGTCGCGCCAGCGCAGCAGGCGCAGCAGGCGGCGCTGCGCGGCGGCATCGAGGAACTGGGCGCTGCGCAGCGACAGGTGCGGCCAGCGCTCGGAGGTTTCGTTCTCGGCGTTGACGACGGTGCGGGCGGCGTCTTCGGCCAGCCACTCGCGCCGGCCGAGCCCGCCGAGCAGGCCGTCGAGCGCGTCGTGCATGGCGAACAGGTGGCGCACGTCGTCGGCGGCGTAATCCAGCTGCGACGGCGACAGCGGCCGGCGCATCCAGTCCGAGCGGGTCTCGCCCTTGGGCAGGGCCACGCCGGTGAGCTGCTCGACCAGCTTCTGGTAGCCCAGGCCGCTGCCGATGCCGGCCAGCGCGGCGGCCTGCTGGGTGTCGAACAAGGGCTTGGGCACCACGCCGCAGGCGTGCTTGAACGCGACCAGGTCCTCGCTCGGGCTGTGCACCAGCTTGAGGATGGCGGTGTCGGCCAGGATCGGCGCCAGCGCCTGGGTCATGCCGGGGCGCAGCGGATCGACCAGTAGGATCGTCGGCTCGTCCTCGCCCGCGCGCTCGATCGCGATCTGCACCAGGGCCAGCTGCGGCCAGTAGGTGCGTTCGCGGATGAACTCGGTGTCGAGCCCGATGCGCGCGGGCCGGGTGTCGAAATGCGCTTGCAGCGCGGCGGGGGTGTTGATCCAGACGGGCATGGGCGGCGAGCGGGAAGCGGAGACGGCCGGGTCGGGACCCGGGCGGGCGACAATAGCTCAAATCGCGCGGGGAAGCCGGAACGACGGGGAGAGAACCGCAATCTGCGCGCAAAATCGCCGGCCGCGGGCTTTGCCGATCCCGCCGCGGGCGCCGCCGATGCCCGGCTGCGGCCGCTGAGGCGATATGCTGCGCGGGTCTTCGCATCCGCCGCAGAGGCCGCAGGTTTGCGCGCAACTCACTGGACCCGCACGCTGATTCTGGGCCTGGCCTGCGCCGGGCTGCTGGCCGCCTGCGGCGAGCGCGAGCGCCGCGCCGACGCCCAGGCCGCGCCGCGCCAGCCGATCGTGACGGTGAGCGCCGACCAGGCGGTCTCGCCGGTGCCGCCGTGGCGGCCGCCCGCGGTCGTGGTGAACGAGGACACTCAAGCCGCGCTGCGCAAGCGCGCCGACGCCGCGCTCAAGGCCGGCGATCTCTACGCCACCGCCGATTCGGCGATCCCGCTGTACCTGGCCCTGCGCGGCTTCGCGCCCAACGACCGCACCGTCGCCATCGGCCTGGACCGGGCGGTGGCGCTGCTGCTGGCCGAGGGCGACGGCGCGCTCAAGCGCATCGACGAGGAACCGCTGGCGCTGCGCGAGGCGCACCGGGCCGCGGCGGTGGCGCGCGCGGTGGCGCCGGAGCATCGCAAGGTCGAGGCCTTCCTGGAACGGCTCGACGCGGCCGACCAGGCCCAGGAGGCCGACCGCCTCGGCGAGCAGGCGCTCAACGCCGGCAACATCGGCGAGGACGGCCAGGCCGGCGGCGCGCTGGCGCATTTCCGCGAGGCGCTGGAATCGCGCCCGCGCGACGCGCGCGCGCTGCAGGGCATCGCCGCGGCCGAGAGCGCGTTGATCCGCCGCGCCGAACTGGCCGCCGACCGCGACGACTACGCCGGCGCCGGGCGCTGGCTGGCCAAGGCCGCGCTGCTGCGGCCGAAGATGCAGACCGCCTCCGACGCCCAGGGCCGCATCGCCGAGCAGCGCCAGCAGCGCATCCGCCGGCTGCGCGACGACGGCATCGCCCTGTTGCCCAAGCTGCGCGGCATCGACGAGGCGCGCGGGGTGCTGGCGACGCTGCTGCGGATCGCGCCGCCGGGCGACGCGTCCGCGGCCGAACTGCGCGAACGGATCGAACTGGCCACCCACTACGGCCTGTTCCGCCCCGGCCAGGTGTTCACCGACGCCACCGGCCAGGGCGGGCGCGGCCCGCAGATGGTGGTGATCCCGCACGGCGCGTTCCGAATGGGCGCCGAGCCGGGCGAGGCCGATTCCAGCGACGCCGAGCGGCCGCTGCGCAATATCCGTTTCGAGCGCGGCCTGGCGGTGTCGCGCTACGAGATCACGGTCGGCGAGTTCCGCCGCTTCATGAACGCCAGCAAGCACCGCGCCCGCGCCAGCCGCCGCGGCTACTCCATCGCCTACGACGAGCGCAGCGGCAACCTGGTCCGGCGCGGCGGCGTGGACTGGAGCTCGGACTACGCCGGCAAGCCCGCCGCCGACAACCTGCCGGTGGTCCACGTCAGCGCCAAGGACGCCAACGCCTACGCCGAGTGGCTGTCGGCCGCCACCGGCCAGCGCTACCGCCTGCCCAGCGAGGCCGAGTACGAATTCGCGCTGCGCGCCGGCACCCAGGGCCGCTATCCCTGGGGCGACGGCGCGCCGCCGGCCAAGGCCGGCAACCTCACCGGCGCGCTCGACGCCTCGCCCAGCGGACGGCGCTGGCGCAACGCCTTCCCCGGCTACGGCGACGGCGCCTGGGGGCCGGCGCCGGTCGGCAGCTACGCGGCCAATGCATTCGGCCTTCACGACATGGGCGGCAATGTCAGCGAGTGGGTGGCCGATTGCTGGCACGACAATTACCGGCGCGCGCCGCGCGACGGGGCGGCGTGGTTCAACCCAGGCTGCCGCACGCGGGTGTTCCGCGGCGGCGCCTGGTCGAGCTCGCCGGCGCAGTCGCGCGCGGCGTGGCGGCAAGGCACCAGCGCCGACACCACCAACGGACGCCTGGGCTTCCGCGTGGTGCGCGATATCTGATCTGATGTCCGCGCCCGCGGCGCGGCGGCGAAGGCGGAAGCGGCGGCGGAGCGCGAAGCAGGCAGGCGGGACAATGGCAGTGGGCGGCCGCGGCGCGCGCCGGGGTTGGATCGGAAGCGACAGATCGAGGCGGCGACGCCCGGCATTTTCGGGAGCAGGCGGATGAGAGTGGATCCCTACGGCAACCAGGCCCAGGGCGGGCGGCGCGGGTTCGGCGGATTCCGCTGGTGGATCCTGCTGCTGTTCGGCCTGTACGCGGCGTGGTCGTGGTTCGGCAACGCCAAGACCGATCCTTACACCGGCGAGACCGCGCACTACGGCACCAGCGCCGACGAGGAGGTGCAGCTCGGCGAGCAGGCCTTCGTGCAGGTGCTCAACGACGCCAAATCGCAGCGCGCGTTGCTGCCCTCCGGCGCGCCGCAGAGCCAGGCGGTCAGCCAGATCGCCCAGCGCCTGATCGACAAGGTGCCGCAGGTGACCCAGGCGCTGGCGCAGCAGAACAAGCAGGAAGCGCCGACCGACTACCGCAGCTTCAAGTGGAGCGTGGCGGTGATCAACTCGCAGGAGGCCAACGCCTTCTGCCTGCCCGGCGGCAAGATGGCGGTCTACACCGGCCTGTTCCCGGTGACCCAGAACGACGACGCGCTGGCGGTGGTGATGGGCCACGAGATCGCCCACGCGCTGTTGCGCCACGGCTCCCAGCGCATGGCCCAGCAGAAGCTGGTGCAGCTCGGCCAGGTCGCCGCCGGCGCCGCGGTCGGCGGCATGGACCCGCAACAGCAGCAGATGATCATGGGCGCGCTCGGCGCCGGCGCGCAGTACGGCCTGGTGCTGCCGTACGGGCGCAACCACGAGACCCAGGCCGACAAGGTCGGGCTGATGCTGGCCGCGGCCGCGTGCTACGACCCGCGCCAGGCGGTGCCGCTGTGGCAGCGCATGTCCCAGCTCGGCGGCGGCCAGCGCCCGGCGGAGTTCGCCTCGACCCACCCGGATCCGGCCAACCGCATCGCGACCTTGCAGCAGCTGATGCCGAAGGCGCTGGAGTTCTATCAGGCCAACTGCGCTAACAAGCCGCTGGCGCGCTGACCGAAGCTGCCTGTAGGAGCGGCGCGAGCCGCGACCGCGACAACGCACCTGCGACGAACCTCGTGGCGTAGTTGCGTTGTCGCGATCGCGGCTCGCGCCGCTGCTACAGCAAGCGAACGCAACTTCAGAAACTCATGAACAACCCGCCGTTGACCGGAATGTTCGCCCCGGTGATGAACCCGGCATCGTCCGCAGTCAGGAACTCGACGGTCCGCGCGATCTCGCTCGGCTTGCCCAACCGCCCCACCGGCACCGATTCGAGAATCTTGCCGCGGATCTCCTCCGGCACCGCCGCCACCATCGCCGTTTCGCAATAGCCCGGCGACACCGAATTGACCGTCACGCCCTTGCGCGCCACCTCGCGCGCCAGCGCCATGGTGAAGCCGTGCATGCCGGCCTTGGCCGCGCAGTAGTTGGTCTGGCCGAACTGGCCGGTCTGGCCGTTGACCGAACTGATGTTGACGATGCGGCCGAAACCGCGCCCGGCCATTGCGTCGACGGTGTGCCGGCACAGGTTGAACACGCCGTCGAGATTGACGTTGAGCACCTCGTCCCAGGCGCGCTTGTCCATCTTGCGCAGGCTGCCGTCGCGGGTGATGCCGGCGGCGTTGACCAGGATGTCGATGCCGCCGTCGCGCTCGGCGATGCGCTCCACCGCCGCGGCGCAGTCGTCGAAGTCGCCGACGTCGGCGGCTTCGAAGCGGATGTCGTGGCCGTGCGCGAGTCGCGCGAATTCGGCGATGCGCTGCTCGCGCGCGCCCAGGTCGAGCGCGATCACGCGCCGGCCGGCGCGGGCCAGGGCCAGGCAGATCTCGCTGCCGAGCCCGCCGATGCCGCCGCTGACCACGGCGATGCGTTTGTCCATGCGATTACCCCAAGGAAACAGCGGCCGGCGGCGATCGGGCCGGCGGCCGGTCGAGATGCGTCAAGGCCGGCGAAGCGGCGACGGCGTACGGGCGAGGGCGACGATCCGCGCGAGCGTTGGCGAGTCGTGGAGCGCCGGCGCTCGCGCGGCGCATCGATGGCGGCGTCCTCCCCAGGACGCCCGCCCGCGCGCGCCGCAACGGCGCACGCGGACGCAGGCGCGGCTCAACGCTCGCGCTTGCCCGGTTCGGCGTCGGGCTTGGGCTTGGGCGTGACCGGCTGGCCGACGCTGCCCGACAGGTTCTGCTGGAATTCCTTCCACATGTTGAGGTTGCGCTCGGTGAGCTGGTTCATCATCGCCCACGGCGTCTGCCCGAGCATGCCGCCCATCTGGTTGCGGAACTGCTGCTGCTGGTCGAGGAACAGCTGCATCGAGCGTTCCAGGTAGTTGCCCATGAAGCCCTGCAGCGAATCGCCGTAGAAACGGATGATCTGGCTCAGCAACTGGGTCGACAGCACCGGGTCGCCGTCCTGCTCGTGCTCGGCGATGATCTGCAGCAACACCTGCCGGGTCAGTTCCTCGCCGGAGCGGGCGTCGCGGACTTCGAACTCCTCGCCGTCCACGATCAGCTGGCGCACGTCTTCGATGGTGATGTAGCTGGAAATCTCGGTGTCGTAGAGACGACGGTTCGGATATTTCTTGATGACGCGAGTCGAGGCCATTGAGCTTTGGCTCTAAAAACGTGGTGCCTTGCAGCATGGCGCAGGGCGACGGGCCTTGCAACAGTTGGCGGGAACGGCGGTCGGCGGGCTTCGCGGCGGGGTCGCCGGCGCTCGCGCGGCGGCCTGCGGAATTCCCTGGAAAACGCGGAAAATGACGCTGCTGCACGGTCGTGCGGACGCGCGCGCGGCGCTCCGGCGCCGGGATGTACGGTTCACGATCGGCGCCGATGCGGCGCCTGCGCCGCGTCGGTTGCGCGAACCGCGCTCGCGTCGTAACAGCTGAACAGGGAAACAGCGCAGGCGGCCGAAGCGGGCGCGCTGCCAGCGCTTGCGATTCAAGCGCGCCGGATCGGCGCGCGTGCGATCGGCGCGGGCCGGATCCAAGCGTATCCAGCCGCGACGAGGCGGCCGGCCGCGGCGTGCGCGGCCGGTCCGCAGCGACGGCGCACCGTCACCAACCCATGTATTGGCCGCCGTTGGCCGAGAGGTTGGCGCCGGTGATCCAGCCGGCTTCGTCGGGGATGAAGAAGCCCACCGCGTAGGCGATCTCTTCCGGCGAACCCAGGCGCCCGGTCGGGATCTGGGCGATGATCTTGTTGCGCACCTCCTCGGGCACGGCCATGACCATGTCGGTGGCGATGTAGCCCGGCGACACCGTGTTGACGGTGATGCCGAACTTCGCGTTCTCCTGCGCCAGCGAAATGGTGAAGCCGTGCATGCCGGCCTTGGCCGCGGCGTAGTTGGCCTGGCCGTACTGGCCCTTTTGGCCGTTGATCGAGCTGATCTGCACGATCCGCCCCCACTTGCGCTCGCGCATGCCCTCGATCACCGGGCGGGTGACGTTGAAGCAGGAGTTGAGGTTGGTGTCGATGACGTCGGTCCACTGCTGCGGCGTCATCCGGTGGAAGGTGGTGTCGCGGGTGATGCCGGCGTTGTTGACCAGGATGTCGACCGGGCCGATCTGGCGCTCGACTTCGCGCACCAGCGCCTCGGCGTGCTCGGGCGAGGCCACGTCGCCATGGGCGATGGCGACGTCGTAACCCTGGTCCTTCATCTGCGCCTGCCAGGCGCGCCCCTTGGCCTCGTCTCGATAATTGGTCGCGACCTTGTGCCCCAGCTTGGCGAGGCGCTGGACGATCGAGGTGCCGATGCCACCGGTACCGCCGGTGACGAGTGCGACGCGTGACTGCATATGCTGAGCTCTCCATGGCCGCAAAAGGGCGGTCTCGGACCGATTCTAGACAGCATTCGCGTCGGGATCGTTGTGCATCGCGGCGAGACCTGAAGCGGCCTGCGGAATCTGTGCCGGATTGAACGAATCGCGCGCCGCGCGCAGCAGTTGCGTGACAGTTTCCACCGCAACCAGCGCCTGCGGCGCCTGCCCGAGCGCGGCCCAGGCCGCGCGCAGCGCCGGCAGCGGATCGGCCGGGTCCAGCGGATGGGCGGCCTCGGACTTGGACAGCTTGCGGCCGTGCGCGTCCAGCAGCAGCGGCAGGTGGGCGTAGCGTGGCGTCGGCAGGCGCAGCGCGCGCTGCAGCAGGATCTGGCGCGCGGTGGAGTCGAGCAGGTCGGCGCCGCGGACCACGTCGGTCACGCCCTGGTCGGCGTCGTCGACCACCACCGCCAACTGGTAGGCCCAGTGGCCGTCGGCGCGGCGCAGGACGAAGTCGCCGACCTCGCGCGCCACGTCCTGGCGCTGGCGGCCGAGCAGCAGGTCGTCGAATTCGACCGTCGCGGCGTCGGCGACGCGCAGGCGCACCGCCGGCTGCGGCGCGGCGTGGCCGGGGCGCGGGCCGCGGGCCACGCAGCGCCGGTGCACGCCGCCGCTGGCGGCCAGGTCGCTGCGGCTGCAGTGGCAGGCGAAGGCCAGGTCCTGAGCGAGCAAGCGATCCAGCGCGGCCTGGTACAGCGCATGGCGCGCGCTCTGGCGCAGCACCGGCAGGTCGCTGTCGAGGCCGAACGCGGCCAGCGCGTCGAGCTGGCGCTGCGCGGCGCCGGGAACTTCGCGCGGCGGGTCGAGGTCTTCGATACGCACCAGCCATTGTCCGCCGGCGCGGCGCGCCAGCAGCCAGCTGGCGAATGCGGCCAGCAGCGAACCGGCGTGCAGGTCGCCGGTGGGCGAGGGCGCGAAGCGGCCGCGGTACGCGGGCGTCGCGATGCCGCGCTCGCCGCTGCCGTCGTCGATGGAATGTTTATGTCCGGACAATGAACGAAAACCCGTGCCGCTGCGGTCGTCGTGCGGATTCTCGTTGAATTAACGCGCGCTTCGCCACATTTCCACATCAACGGCGTCGGCACCGGCCGACGCCACGCCCGCATTGGGCACGCCCGACAGGGATCGTCGAAACGCCAGGGCCGCGCGGGCGCGCGGCTCCATCGCCAATAAAGACGATAAAACCATGTTCAAACGCATAGCCCTGTTCCTCGCCACCAACCTGGCCGTCCTGGTCCTGCTCGGCATCGTCATGTCGGTGCTGCAGAACGTGTTCGGCATCCGCCTGGGCAACAACGGCGCGATCCTGGTCATGGCCGCGGTGTTCGGCTTCGGCGGCTCGCTGATCTCGCTGCTGATGTCCAAGTGGGTGGCCAAGAAGTCCACCGGCGCCTACGTGATCGAGCAGCCGCGCAACGAAACCGAGCAGTGGCTGGTGAGCACCGTGCGCCGCCAGGCCGAGGCGGCCGGCATCGGCATGCCGGAAGTGGCGATCTACGACGCGCCGGAAATCAACGCCTTCGCCACCGGCGCCAACCGCAACAATTCGCTGGTCGCGGTCTCCACCGGCCTGATCCGGGCGATGACCCGCGACGAGGCCGAGGCGGTGCTGGCGCACGAGGTCAGCCACGTCGCCAACGGCGACATGGTCACCATGGCGCTGATCCAGGGCGTGCTGAACACCTTCGTGCTGGTCGCCGCGCGCATCGTCGGCGGCTGGATCGACACGATGATGAGCGGCAACCGCGAGGGCGGCGGCCGCGGCCTGTTCTACTTCGTAACCGTGTTCGCGCTCGACATCGTGTTCGGCCTGCTCGCCAGCATGATCGCGATGGCGTTCTCGCGTTACCGCGAGTTCCGCGCCGACGCCGGCGGCGCGCGCCTGGCCGGCCGCGACAAGATGATCGCCGCGCTCAAGCGGCTGTCGCTGACCTACGGCGAGAGCACCTTGCCGAACCAGGTCCAGGCGTTCGGCATCAGCGGCGCGGTCGGCCACGGCCTGTCCAAGCTGATGCGCAGCCACCCGCCGCTGGAGGAGCGCATCCAGGCCCTGATCGACGCCCCGCAGGAGCGCGCCAGCGGTTCGGCCATGGTGCGCTGAGCCCAACCGGCGACGCAAACGAAAAAGCCCGCCATCCGGCGGGCTTTTTCTTTGTCCGGGCGGCCGGCGAGGGGGAAACGGCCAGGCCGGCCGATGCCGCGGTTTCGCGCTGCCGGCCTCGCCTTACTGGAAGTCGTAATCCATCTCCGGCCCCGCCGCCGCCAGGAAGTGGCCCTGCGCGTAGTCGATCCCGGCCGCGAACAGCAGGCTCATGCTGGCCGCGTCCTGGACGAACTCGGCGATGGTCTGCCGGCCCAGCTCGCGCGCCTTCTCGGCGATCTCGCGCACGCGCTGCTGGTGGTCCGGGTGGCTGGTCAGGTCTTCCATGTAGCCGCGGTCGATCTTGAGGAAGGCCGCGTCGAAGTGGTTCAGCAACTGGAACGAGTTCAGCCCGGCGCCGAACTGCTCCAGGCCCACGCGCACGCCGTAGTGATAGACCCGCGACTGGAACTCCTGCGCCGCGCGCAGGTTGGTGAACACCTTCGACTCGGGCAGCTGCAGCACCAGCAGCTTGCCGTCGGCGCCGTGCTTGGCCAGTTGCTCGACGATGTGCTGCTGCATGCTCTCGTCCTGCAGCGACGCCTGGGTGATCTTGACCAGCAAGGTGGTGCGCCGGCCCTGGCGCATGCGCTCGCCGATCACCTGGATCGCCTTGCCGACCACCCAGCGGTCGATCTCCCACAGCAGGCCGTGTTCCTCGGCGATCTGCAGGAACGACAGCGGCTGGACCAGCTCGCTGCCGTCGTCGGGGCCGGCGCTCTGCATGCGCAGGTAGGCCTCGTACATCTCGATCGGCTCGCCGTGCAGGTTGATCAACGGCTGGTAGTTCATGACGAAGCGGTCGGCGTCGAGCGCGTCGCGGATGCGCGCGACCCAGGCGGCGATGCGCTCTTCCTCGGCGCGGTCGGCCGCGCCCGGGTCGAACAGTTCGCTGCGGTTGCCGCCGATGTCGGCCGCCGACTGCAGGCATTGGCTGGCCTTGCCCAGCACCGCGGTGACGCTGGCGATCTTCTCGCCGATCTGCACCCCGCCGATGCTGGCGGTGGCGCTCAGGGCGAGCTGGCCGGCCTCGATCACGCGCTCGGAGAAGGCCGCGCGCAGGCGCTCGGCCAGGTCGGAGGTGTGCTGGTGGTCGCTGCGCAGGGTCAGCACCGCGAACTGGTGCTCGCCGAAGCGCGCGGCCACGTCGTCGGCGCCGATCGCCTCGCGCAGGCGCTGGCCGCAGGCGGCGATGAGCTGGTCGGCCTGGTCCAGGCCGATTTCCTGCAGCAGTTGGTTGTAGTGGTCCGGCTCGACCAGCAGCAGGCCGTGGTGGGCGTCGCCGTGGGCGGCGTCGGCGACCGCGTCCTCGAGCTGGCGCAGGAAGGTGGCGCGGTTGAGCAGGCCGGTGACCTGGTCGCGCTGGCGCAGCGCTTCGACCTCGCGCGCCAGTTCCGGGTCGATCTCCTGCCGGCGCAGCACCACCTGCAGGCAGTGCTCGCCTTCATAGGTGGCCGGGGTGAACTCCATCACCGCCGGGAACGCGCTGCCGTCGAGGGTGCGCGCCTGGGTCTCGTAGCTCGGCGGCGGCGGCTCGCCCTTGCTGAGCTGCTTGAGCAACTGCTTGAAGCCGTCGACCTGGCCGGGCGCGACCAGGTCGAGCAGGGACATGCCCTCGATGTCCTCGAACGATTCGAAGCCGAACATCTCCAGGTACGCCGCGTTGGCGCGGATGTGCATGCCTTCGTGGATGTAGGCGATCGGATCGCGCGAGGAGTCGATCAGCGCGTCGCAGCGGCGCTCGGTCTCGCGCACCTGGGCCTCGAGCTTGCGCAGCGAGCGGCGCGCTTCCAGATCGGCCCACTCCGAGCGCACCCGGTGCTGCAGGTGGCCGATGTTGGAGCGCAGGACGATGCCGCGCGCGCCGATCTCCATGATCCCGAGCAGGGCGGTCTCGTCGACGGCCTCCATCATCACCAGCACCGGCAGGTCCTTGCCGCTGGCGTCGACCGCCTGCATCAGCTTGGCCAGCGAGACGTGGCGCGAGTTGCGCGCGGCCAGGACCAGGTCCGGCGGGTGCTGCAGGATCAGCGCGGCCAGCTCCTGTTCGCTTTCCGGCCGCGTGGGCCGCACCGCGATGCCGTTGTTGCGCAGCGCGCTGACGATGGCTTCGGCCGCCTCGACGCTGTCGTCGACGATCAGCAAGCGCAGCACCATGTCTTTGCCGAATTGCATTCACCACCTCCGTGGGCCGGTTTTATGACACGAAGCGCCGGCCTCGTCCACGCGGGGACGAGAATCTGTGACCCGTTGTAGGGTTCGAACACGCCACGGATGCGAAGCTGATCGACTTTGCGCGTGCGCCAAGCCGCAACCTGCGGCGTTCCCCATCAAACCCCAGCCAGATTACAACCTTACAACGGACGCTTGCCCGGGTCGCCTGCCACTTCGCGCACCAGCTTGGGCACCAGGTAGCCCGACAGGCGCGCGGCCAGGGCGCGGTGCAGCGCGCGCGCGTCCTCGTCGGCGACTTCGAAGTGGGCCGCGCCCTGCACGCGGTCGAGCTGGTGCAGGTAGTAGGGCAGCACGCCGGCGGCATGGCTGCGCTCGCTCAGCGCGGCCAGCGCCTCGACGCTGTCGTTGACCCCGCGCAGCAGCACCGCCTGGTTGAGCAAGGTCGCGCCGGCCGCGCGCAGGCGTTGCATCGCGGCGTCGACGGACGCGTCGAATTCGTTGGCGTGGTTGGCGTGCAGCACCACCGCCACCGGCCACGGCAGCGCCGCCAGCCAGGCGGTCAGCGCCGCGTCCACGCGCTCGGGCAGCACCACCGGCAGGCGGGTGTGCACGCGCAGGCGCTTGAGGTGCGGCACCGCTTTCAGGGCATCGGTGAGCTCGGCCAGCTTGGGCGTGGCCAGCGACCAGGGGTCGCCGCCGGACAGGATCACCTCGTCGATATCCGGATCGGCGGCGATCGCCGCCACCGACTCGCGCCAGCCGGCCGCCGCCGCGGTCTCCTCGGCGTAGGGGAAGTGGCGGCGGAAGCAGTAGCGGCAGTTGACCGCGCAGCTGCCGGTGGCGATCAGCAGGGCGCGGCCGCGGTACTTGCGGATCACCCCGTGGCCGGCCTTGGCCGCGCCGTCGCCGACCGCGTCCAGGCCGAAACCGGGCATCGGCCGCAGTTCCGCGTCCAGCGGCAGGACCTGGCGCAGCAGCGGGTCGGCCGGGTCGCCGTGGCGCATGCGCGCGACGAAGCCGCGCGGCACCCGCAGCGGGAACTGCGCGGCGGCGTCGTAGGAGATGCCTGCGCCGTCCGGGTCCAGGCCGTCGCAGGGCAGGCCGAGCAGGGCCAGCAGCTCGCGCGGGTCGCGCACGGCCTCGCGCCACAGCGCCTGCCAGCGCGGGGGCGCAGCGCCCCCCTGGGCAGGGGCCGGGTGCGGGAGGGGATGCGCAGCAGGTATCATGCGGGGCTAGCCTTCAGGGTTCCGATCGCGGTGCCCGGGTCCCGCAGCGGCGGTTTCGCCGCGGACGGGGCCGGCGCAGCCCGACATTCTAGCCTTCCCCGCGCCGCCCGGCGGCCGCGGGGCCACGCCCGGTCCCGGGCGGGGCCGGCGCGGGAGCGGCGCCGACGACGGCGGCTGGACGTCCGCGGCCCGGGGCCGCGACGTCCGGAAACTCATTCACCGACAACAAATCAATTCGCAGGGAGTTTCAGCATGGCCACCCTTGGCATGAACGACGTGAAGAACGGTCAGAAGATCCTGGTCAACAACGATCCGTGCATCATCACCGAGACCGAGTACGTCAAGCCGGGCAAGGGCCAGGCCTTCACCCGCGTCAAGTACCGCAGCATCAAGTCCGGCCGCGTGGTCGAAATGACCATGAAGGCGACCGACAGCGTCGAGCAGGCCGACGTGGTCGACACCGACATGCAGTACCTGTACTCCGACGGCGAGTACTGGCACTTCATGAACCAGGAGTCGTTCGAGCAGGTCCAGGCCGACAAGGCCGGCATGGCCGGTGCCGACAAGTGGCTCAAGGGCGAGGAAGAGTGCGTGGTGACCCTGTGGAACGGCACCCCGATCGCGGTGCAGCCGCCGAACTTCGTCGAGCTCAAGATCGTCGAGACCGATCCGGGCGTGCGCGGCGACACCTCCGGCGGCGGCGGCAAGCCGGCGACCCTGGAAACCGGCGCGGTGGTGCGCGTGCCGCTGTTCGTCGGCCAGGAAGAAACCATCAAGGTCGATACCCGCTCGGGCGAGTACGTCAGCCGGGTGAAGTGACGCATCGGCCCGTGGCCGCCATCGGCGGCCACGGCTGCGCCGAGGCCTCGCCCTGGCGAACGCCAGGGTCCGTTTTGCGGTTGCTGGTGTTTTCGCCCGGGTCGCACCTGGGTAGAACAAGCAGAGGCAAAATGGGTTCCGGCGTTCGCCGGAATGACGGGGCCGAAGGATTCGTCGGGTAAACAAGCCCCGCCGATCCTGGCGTTCCGCGGCGTTCGCGCGATCCGCGTCCGCCCCGCGCGGCCAGCCGCGACGCCCAAGGCGACACCCGAACGCGGCCGGCACCTGTGGCCGCGTTTTCGCAACACCCGGCCGGCCCGGCCACGGGACGGCGTCCTCCCATGCGGCCAGCGCACCGGCCCCGACAGCGAGCAGCGCAATGACCTCCGAACTCCAGCCCGTTCCCTGCGACCTGTCCATCGAAGCGGGCTGGGTGGTGCCGGTCGAGCCGCATGCGGTGGTGCTGGAGGACCACGCGGTCATCGTCAGCAAGGGCGTCATCGCCGACGTGCTGCCGATCGCCCAGGCGCGCCAGCGCTACGCGCCGGCGCAGACCGTCGGCCGCCCCGAGTCGGCGCTGATCCCGGGCCTGGTCAACGCGCATACCCACAACCCGATGACCCTGCTGCGCGGCATCGCCGACGACCTGCCGCTGATGGAATGGCTGCAAGGCCACATCTGGCCGGTCGAGGCGGCGGTGATCGGGCCGCAGTTCGTCGAGGACGGCATCGCCCTGTCGATCGCCGAGATGCTGCGCGGCGGCACCACCTGCGCCAACGAGAACTACTTCTTCCCCGACGTGCAGGCCGCGGTGTACAAGCGCCACGGCTTCCGCGCCCGGGTCGGCCTGCCGGTGATCGATTTCCCCACCGCCTGGGCCAAGACCTCCGACGAATACTTCGACCGCGCCGGCGAGGTCCACGACCTGTGGCGCGACGACGCGCTGGTCGCCACCGCGTTCGCGCCGCACGCGCCGTACACGGTCAGCGATGCGAACTTCGAGCGCATCCGCATGTTGGCCGACCAGCTGGACCTGCCGATCCACCTGCACACCCACGAGACCGCGCAGGAAATCGCCGATTCGATCAAGCAGTACGGGCAGCGCCCCTTGGCGCGGCTGGACCGCCTGGGCCTGGTCAGCGACCGCCTGATCGCGGTGCACATGACCCAGCTGACCGATGCCGAGATCGAGCTGTGCGCGCAGCGCGGGGTCAGCGTGGTGCATTGCCCCGAATCCAACCTCAAGCTGGCCTCGGGCTTCTGCCCGGCCTGCAAGCTGCACCACGCCGGGGTCAACCTCGCCATCGGCACCGACGGCTGCGCCAGCAACAACGACCTGGACATGTTCGGCGAGACCCGCACCGCGGCGATCCTGGCCAAGGCCGTGGCCAACGACGCCAAGGCGCTGGACGCGTTCAGCGCGCTGCGCGCGGCCACCCTCGGCGGCGCCAAGGCGCTGGGCTTCGACGCCAGGATCGGCTCGATCGAAGTCGGCAAGCAGGCCGACCTGGTCTGCGTCGACCTGGGCCAGCTGGAGACCCAGCCGGTGCACCACGTGGTCTCGCAGCTGATCTACGCCACCGGCCGCCATCAGGTCGGCGACGTGTGGATCGCCGGCAAGGCCAAGCTGCGCGATCGCGTGCTGGTCGACATGGACACCGCCGCGCTGATCGCCAACGCGCGCCAATGGCGCGAGCGCATCGCCGCGATCGCGCGTTGAACGCGGCGGTTGGGTAACCAAGCGCCGAACCGCGATGGTCCGCACGGCCTGCGGCGCTGCGACGCAGTGCGTTCACGCCGGTGGCGGCGGACCTGCTTCACACTAGGCACACGGCACACCGGCTGCGCGCACCGCGCGCGCGGCGACAGAACGAGCAGGCAGGCATGAGCAGCGCAGCAAGCAACGCACCGCACCAGACCGGCGCCGACGGCGCCCCCGGCCGCGACAACTTCAGCCAGGCCGAACTGGACAAGTTCGGCGCCCTCGCCAACCGCTGGTGGGACCCGCAGGGGCCGCAGAAGCCGCTGCACGCGCTCAACCCGGTGCGGCTGGACTACGTCGCCCGGCGCGCGCCCCTGCGCGAGGCGCTGGCGCTCGACGTCGGCTGCGGCGGCGGACTGCTGAGCGAGGCGCTGGCCGCGTCCGGCGCCCAGGTCACCGCGATCGATCTCGCGCCGGAGCTGATCAAGGTCGCCAAGCTGCACCGCCTGGAGACCGGCGTCAGCGTCGATTACCGGCTGCAGTCGGTGGAGTCGCTGGCGCAGGAGCAGCCGGCGCGCTTCGACGTGATCACCTGCATGGAGATGCTCGAGCACGTGCCCGATCCGCGCGCGATCGTGCGCGCCTGCGCCGAGCTGCTCAAGCCCGGCGGGCGCCTGTTCCTGTCGACCTTGAACCGCACCCCGGCCGCGTTCGCGCTGGCCATCGTCGGCGCCGAATACCTGACCCGGCTGGTGCCGCGCGGCACCCACCAGTACCGCGATTTCATCAAGCCCTCGGAACTGGCCGGGTGGCTGCGCGAGGCCGGCCTGGAGCTGGAAGACGTCAGCGGCCTGATGTACGAACCCTGGCGCAACGCCGCGCGCATCGTCGCGCGCGCCGACGTGAACTACCTGGTCTGCGCGCGCAAGCCCGCCGACGCCCAGGACGCCGCGGCATGACCGCGGCGCCCGCGAGCGCCTTCCCGCAGGCGGCGTTGTTCGACCTCGACGGCACCTTGCTCGACAGCGCGCCGGACATGCTCGCCGCCGCCAACGCGATGCGCGCCGCGCGCGGCCGCGGCCCGATGCCGCTGGAGGCGCTGCGTGCGCACGTGTCCAAGGGCGCGCGGGCGATGCTCGGGGCGGCCTTCGCCGACGTCGATGCGGGCGAGCGCGAAACCTGGGTGCCCGAGTTCCTCGACACCTACGAACGCGAACTCGGCCGCCACGGCGCGCCGTTCCCCGGCGTGGAAGCGATGCTGGCGGCGCTGGAGGCCGCGGGCCGGCCGTGGGGCATCGTCACCAACAAGCCCGAATACCTGGCGCGCAAGCTGATGCCGCTGCTGGGCTGGGAGACCCGTTGCGCGGTGCTGATCGGCGGCGACACCCTGGCCGCGCGCAAGCCCGACCCGCTGCCGCTGACGGTCGCCGCGCAGCGCATCGGCGTCGCCCCCGGCGCCTGCGCCTACGTCGGCGACGACGAGCGCGACATCCTCGCCGCGCGCGCCGCCGGCATGCCGTCGGTGGTGGCGCTGTGGGGCTACCGGCTGGAACTGGACGATCCGATCGCCTGGCAGGGCGACGTGCTGGTCGACGACCCGGCCGCGCTGGCCGCGGCCGACGCCTGGCCGGCGCCGCGGTGACGGCCGCGATGAACGCGCCCGCCGCCGCCGAAGGCCCGTCGCCGGAGCCTGCCTCGCAAGAACAGGCGCTGCAGGACTTCGCCGGCAAATGGCGCGCGCGCTGGCCGGAGTGGTCGGTGGCCGAAGTGTTCGTGCCGCGCGCCCAGCGCGCGGTCGCGGTGGCCTGGGCGGGGTTGCAGCAGGAGCTCACCGACGCCGCCTGGGGCGGCGCCGACGCCTTGCCCGGCGAGGCCAAGCTGGGCTGGTGGATGGAAGAACTGCAAGGCTGGCGCCAGGGCCGCCGCCGGCACCCGCTGGGTTTGGCCCTGCAGCGCCAGGACGCGCCGTGGGCGGCGCTGGCCGCGAGCCTGCCGGGCCTGCGCGACAGCCGCGAGCGCCCCGGCGACCGCGGCGAGGCCTTCGACGGCCTGCTGCCGCTGGCCCAGGCCTGCGCGGCGATCGACGCGGCCCTGTTCGAGCCGGTGCCCGGGCAACTGCCCGAGGCTGCGGTGCCGGCGATCCAGTCCTCGCTGCTGGAGGCCCGGCTGGTGTTGCAGGGCGATGCGGCGGTGCCGCTGAGCGTGGTCGCCCGGGCGATGGCACGGCCGGGCGAGGGCGCGGCGGTGGAATGGAGCCGCGAGCTGCTGGCGCAGTGGCCCGAGCGCTTCGGCGCGACCGTGCCGCGGCGGCTGTGGACCGCGCTGGCGCACACCCGCCTGCAGCGCGGCGACGCGGCCCGGCCGCTGTCGCCGTGGACCGCGCTGCTGGCGGCCTGGCGCGGCGCCCGCAACTGACCGTTGCAGGGCGGGGCCGGGGCAGGGTCGGGCGGCCCCGGTAGAATGGCGAGGTTGCGCAACCCCCGCGCGCCCCCACTTTCAGCGTTGTGAATACTCCTTTCGTACCCACTCGTTCGAGCCTGCCCGATGTCGCCTTCGACGCCGCCGCCGCGGCGCGTCCGCTGGACTGGGTCGGCATGTCCCACATCGCCCTGCCGCTGCGCATCGCCGGCGCCGACGGCGCCGTCATCCAGGTGCCGGCCTCGGTCGACGTGGCGGTCAACCTGCGCGACGCCAACGCCCGTGGCATCCATATGTCGCGCATGTACCTGCACCTGCAGAACGCCTTCGCCAGCGAGTCGGTCACCCCGGCCGGCCTGCGCCGGGCGCTGCAGAGCCTGATCGACGGGCAGGGCGGCATTTCCAGCGCCGCGCGCCTGGTCCTGCGCTACGAGCAACTGCTGCTGCGTCCGGCCCTGGCCAGCGCCAACGCCGGCTGGAAGCGCTACCCGGTCGAGATCGACGCGCGCCTGCTCGACGGCCACCTGCAGCTGGGCCTGCGCTTCGCGGTCGAATACTCCAGCACCTGTCCGGCCTCGGCGGCGCTGTCGCGCCAGCTCAACGCCGAGCGCTTCGTCGCCGATTTCGCCGCCGCCCACCCGCTGTCCACCGCCGTGGTCGGCGACTGGCTCGCCTCCGAACGCGGCCTGGCCGCGACCCCGCACGCCCAGCGCAGCCGCGCCGACGTGCGCGTGGAGCTGCGCCCGGCCTTCGACGAACTGCCGCTGGTGGCCTTGATCGACGCGCTGGAAACCGCGCTCGCCACGCCGGTGCAGACCGCGGTCAAGCGCGAGGACGAGCAAGCCTTCGCCCGCCTCAACGCCGAGAACCTGATGTTCTGCGAGGACGCCGCGCGGCGGGTCGCCGCGGCGCTGTCGGCGGACCCGCGGATCGAGCGCTTCGACGCCGAAGTAGCGCATTTCGAAAGCCTGCATGCGCACGACGCGGTCGCGCGCGTGACCGGGCAGGGCGCGCGCGAGTAAGCGCGCCGGCGCCCGCGCGGCGCGCGTCGGGCCGGCTGCGTGTCGCTTCGTCCTGAAGCCCGCGGCGTGGACGCCGTGTTCGAAACGCCGGCCACCAAACGCCGGCATCCGACGGCCTGGACCGACGCGCCGGGCGCACCAACGCCGGCGTTCGCCAGGCTGCGCGCGAAAAACAGCCGGAAAACCATCGGCTTCGAAAAGCCGAATCGCGGCGCGCGGCGCCCGCCATCGCCCCTCGCTCGCCGCCGCCAACTGTCGTTTTTGCCGGCGGCGGCGCCGGGCCGCGCCGGTGTAGGATCGCGGCCGAAGCCGGCCGCATGGTGCGGCAATGCGCGGAGGCGTGTGCGCCAGCACAATTTCAAGGTGGAAACCGTGATCGCCCCCTGCACCGGAATGCAGCCCCCTTGGGCTATGCTCGGCACAGCAGACTGGTGACCGGAAGGGGCATGGGGACACCCTGGCGTGGAAGCTGGCGCGGCTGGATGGCCGTGCTCGCGTTGTGGGCGGTGGCGACGATCGCGTCGGCGCAGTCCATCGTCCTGCCTCCGCTCGCCGCATCCACCGCGGCCGCTGCGTCGGCCGGCACGGCCGTGCCCGCGCCGGTGCCGGTGCCGGAACCTCTCGCCGCCGCGGCGCTGGCCGTCGCGGCCGCGCCGCCGGGCGCCGCGCAGGCCGCGCGCGAAGCCTTCGATCCCGCCGGTTACCGCGCGCCGTCGCTGAGCCTGTCGCGGCTGGCCCAGGGCGACCCGGTGCCGGCGCGGGTGCTGGCCGGCGAGTTCGACGGCCGCTTCGAGGCGGTGTCCGGCAACCTGGTCTGGGGCAGCAAGGGCGAGCCGCGCTGGTGGCGGATCGTGGTCAACCAGGACGTGGACCCGGCGGTCGCCCCGCAGCTCACCATCGACCGGCCCTCGCGGCGCGAGATCGAGCTGTGGCGCCCCGGCGACGAACTGCCGCTGCGCCGCTCGATCTACGGCCCGGACATCGATCTCAACCACTCCACCCGGATGATCGTGTTCCCGCTGCCCAAGGGGCTGCGCAAGGGCGACGCGCTGTACCTGCGCATGCTCGCCGCCGACGTGCTGTCGTCGCAGGTGGAGGTCGAGCCGCTGGCCAAGGTCCAGCGCGAGGACATGATGCACATCGGCCTGCGCAGCGTGGTGCTGACGGCGATGGGCGTGGTCGCGGTGCTGGCGTTCGGGTTCTGGATCGGCCTGCGCGAGCGCGGCTACGCCTACCTCGGGCTCACCCTGATCCTGCAGATATTGACGTTGACCTCCGACGGCGGCGAGATGCGGGTGGTGCCGTGGCTCAAGGACATCGCCCCGGACACCCGCACCAACATCGTGCTGACCACGGCCGCGGTGCTGGCGAGCATCCGCTTCCTGATCTTCTTCCTCGGCCTGCGCACGACCCAGCCGCGCATCACCCGGATGCTGGACTGGTGCAGCTACTCGCTCGGCGGGCTGATCGTGGTGAGCCTGTTCCGCACCTGGAAGTACAGTGCGCTGTACGGCAACCTCAACCTGCTGCTGGTGCTCGCGCTGATCCTCTACGCGACCGTGGTGGCGGTGTGGCGGCGCCAGCGCGAAGCCTACTTCCTGCTGCTGGCGTGGCTGCCGCTGATGGTGTTGCTGGTGATCCTGGTCGGCGCCAACCACGAGTGGTGGCCGGAGTTCGCCTGGCTCGAATACACCTTCCCGGTCGGCCTGGCGTTCGGCGGCCTGGGCCTGCTGCTCGGCCTGACCTCGAAGCTGCAGCAGCTGCGCCGCGACCGCGATACCGCCAACCGCCTGGCCACCTACGACAGCCTGACCGGGGCGATGACCCGCGCGGCGATCTCGCAGAGCCTGCGCAGCGCGGTGGAGAGCGCGCACCGCTCGCAGCGGCCGCTGTCGGTGGTGTTCTTCGACATCGACCACTTCAAGCGCATCAACGACGAGCACGGCCATCGCGTCGGCGACGAGACCCTGCGCATCGTCGCCCTGCGCACGCGCAACCGCCTGCGCGCTTACGACCTGTTCGGCCGCTACGGCGGCGACGAGGTGCTGGTAGTGCTGGCCGACACCTACCTGCGCGACGCGGCGCGGGTGGCCGAGCACCTGCGCGAATCGGTCAGCGGCAGCCCGCTGTCGATCGACGGCCGCCTGCTGCCGGTCAGCCTGAGCCTGGGCGTGGCCGAACTGCAGCCGGGCGAGACGCCCGAGCAACTGCTCGAGCGCGCCGATGCGGCGTTGTACGCGAGCAAGTCCGCCGGCCGCGACCGGGTCACCGCGCACGGCAGCGAGAGCGAACACGAGGTGGTCTCTTGACCCCCGAAGGCGGCGCCGTGCCGGTGCCGCTGCGGACCGGCGACGTCCTGCTGCTGCGCGCGCGCGGCCCGCTCGCGGCGCTGACCGCGTGGTTCGGCGAAAGCCGTTTCGACCACGTCGCCCTGGTCGGGCGCGCGGGCTATCTGATCGAAACCGGCCCCGACGGGGTGGTCGAGCGCGCGCTGGCCGAGCGCCTGGCCGACCCGGACCTGATCGAAGCGCAGGCGCGCCGCCCGCTGGTCGCGCAGCGGCCGCTGCAGGACGCCGACCGCATCGCCGTGCTCGCCCACGCCCTGTCGCTGCGCCGCCCGGCCTTCGCCGGCGACCCGCTGGCCGCGCTCGGCCGCGCCGCGGCCCTGCGCGACCGCGCGCTGCCCGACGCCGCGCCGCTGCGCGCGGTGCTGCGCGAAGCGCTGCTGCACGCCGCCGGCGACAACGCCGGGGCGATGAGCGCGAGCGAGTTCGTCTACCGCTGCCTGGCCGAGAACCCGGCGCAACCGCGCGCGCGCCTGGCGCCGCTGCTGCCGGCCGCATCGCCGCCGACGCTGCCGTTCCCCGAGTTGGACTGGGACGCGCTGTGGCGGCAAGTCGCGCCGTGGCTGCGCGCGCCGCGGCGCGAAGCGCTGGGCGTGGACGACCGCGGCGCCGTCGCCGCCGGCCTCGACGCCAGTTCCGAGCAACTCGAACAGGCCCAGGGCCTGGCGCGCCAGCGCCTGGGCCTGATGGAGCGCGGCAACGCCTTGCTCGCGCAGTCCGGCCCGCGCCAGCCCAACCCCAAGTGCCTGCGCCTGCGCGAACTGGAACAGTCGCCGTCGCTGCAACCGCTGGCGACGCTGCGCGAACCCGCTGCGTCGTAGCCTTTGGGGGCGATTCTGCGAGCCGCGTGCGAACTGCGGCAGCGCCAAAGCAATCGCGATGTATTTGCCGCAGCGGGTCTGACCGCCGCCGTGCATCCGGATGTTCGTCGCGACCTGCCACCCCGCAGTCGCGGCTCGCGCCGCTCCTACAGGGCGAGCCCGACGCTGGCGATCCAGTTGTAGGAGCGGCGCAAGCCGCGACC
>NZ_FNPT01000010.1:0-132103 GCF_900107375.1 Lysobacter sp. yr284 | reverse complement strand
GACCTGCCACCCCGCAGTCGCGGCTCGCGCCGCTCCTACAGGGCGAGCCCGACGCTGGCGATCCAGTTGTAGGAGCGGCGCAAGCCGCGACCGCGCCAACGCAACCGCGACGAACGCCGCCCGCAGCCGGCTCAGCGCCTGCGGCGCACGCCGCTTACGGCGCGGCCTTCGCCCGCTCCAGCACCAGCAGCGGATCGATGCGCACGTCGAACCAGTTCATGCCCCAATGCAGGTGCGGCCCGGTCGCGCGGCCGGTCGCGCCGACCGCGCCGATGACCTGGCCCTGGGCGATGCGGTCGCCGACCTTGGCGTCGATCCGCGACAGGTGCAGGAAGGTCGAGCTGACGCCGTGGCCGTGGTCGAGCAGCACGGTGCCGCCGGTCAGGTACAGGTCCGGCGCGGCGAAGGTGATCACGCCGGCGGCCGGCGCCTTGACCGGCGTGCCGGTCGGCGCGGCGATGTCCATGCCCGAATGGCCGGAGCCCTTCTTGCCGTTGTAGACCCGTTGGTTGCCGAAGCGGCCGCTGATGCGGCCCTGCACCGGCCACTGGAACGGCTGGGCGAAGTCGGGGCGTTCGTCGTCGCGCGCGCGCGCAGCGGTCACCTGGGCCTGTTCGCGCTCGATCCGCGCGGCGATCTCCGGCGGCGGGTTGACCGTCTTCGGCGGCACGCCGTTGATGTATTCGGTCGGAAAGTCGCGCGGCGTCACCGCGATGCCCGCGCGCTGCGGCGCGCCGCCGGGCGGCTGCACCTCGATGCTGAGCGTGCCGCTGGCGTCGCGGCCGACGCCGAACACGACGCTGCCGTACGCGGTGACCCGCAGCTGCCGGCCGCCGTAGCGCACCACGCTGCCGGGCGGGACCTTGCCGATCACCATCGCGCCCTGCGGCACCGAGGCGGGAAACACCGTGCGCGCATCGGCGCTCGCCGCCGCGGCGACGGGCGCGGCTTCGGCGGCGGCGTCGGGGATGGTGCCGGAAGCGATCACCTGCGCCGACGCGGCCGGCGCCAGCATCGCGGTCGCGAGCGCGGCCGCGCGCAGCGCAACCCTCATCGGGCGAACGCCAGGCGCTGCCCGTTCGGCGCGCCGACCAGCGACACGCCGTCCCACGCGACCTGCCCGTTGACCCAGGTCGAGGCGATGCGGCTGCGGAAGGTGCGGCCCTCGAACGGCGACCAGCCGCACTTGGACAGCACGTCCTCGCGCGCCACCGTGTAGGGCGTGTCGTCGATCAGCACCAGGTCGGCGAAATAGCCTTCGCGCAGGAAGCCGCGGTGCTCGACGTCGAACAGCTTGGCCGGCGCGTGGGCGAACTTGTCGACCACCTGCGCGGTGCTGAGCCGGCCTTCGTGGACCAGTTCCAGCGCCGCGTTGAGCGCGAACTGCACCAGCGGCAGGCCGCTCGGCGCGGAGGTGTAAGGGCGCGCCTTTTCTTCCAGCGTATGCGGCGCGTGGTCGGTGGCGAGCACGTCGATCACGTCGTTGGCGACCGCGCGGATCAGCGCCTCGCGGTCGGCCGGGTCCTTGATCGCCGGGTTGCACTTGATCAGGTGGCCGAGCGCTTCGTAATCGTCGCGGTCGAAGCGCAGGAAGTGGATGCAGGTCTCGGCGGTGATGCGCTTGCCTTCGATCGGGCCGGGCTGGAACAGCGCCAGTTCGTCGGCGGTGCTGATGTGCAGCACGTGCAGGCGGGTGTTGTGCTTGCGCGCCAGCGAGATCGCCAGCTCGGTCGACTTCTTGCACGCCTCGCGCGAGCGGATGTCGGGGTGGAAGCGCGCCGGGATGTCGTCGCCGTACTTCGCCTTGTAGCGGGCGAGTTCGGCGTCGATCATCGGCGTGTCTTCGCAGTGGGTGATGATCGGCGTGGGCACGTCGCGGAAGATCGCGTCCAGGGTGACCGGATCGTCGACCAGCATGTTGCCGGTGGACGCGCCCATGAACACCTTCACCCCCGGCGCGCTGCGCGGGTCCAGCGACTGGATCGCGGCGAGGTTGTCGTTGCTCGCGCCCAGATAGAAGCCGAAGTTGCCCCAGGCGCGGCCGGCGGCGCGGCGGTACTTGTCTTCCAGCGCGGCCGCGTCCAGGGTCGGCGGGCTGGTGTTGGGCATGTCCATGAACGTGGTCAGCCCGCCGGCCACCGCCGCGGCCGACTCGGTCGCCATGTCGGCCTTGTATTCCATGCCCGGTTCGCGGAAGTGGACCTGGTCGTCGATCATGCCCGGCAACAGGCGGCGGCCGTGCGCGTCGATCACGGTCTCGCCGGCGCGCGCCGACAGGCCCGCGCCGATTTCGGCGATGCGCTCGCCGTCGATGCGCAGGTCGCCGTCGTACTCGCGTCCTTCGTTGACCAGGCGGGCGTTGACGATCAGGGTCGATGGCATGAGCAGTGTCCAGGGTCGGGGGCGGGGGAGTCGGCGGCGTCCTCGGTGCCGGGCACCGGGTCGTAGCCGCCGGGATGCAGCGGGTGGCAGCGCGCCAGCCGTTTGGCGGTGAGCCAGCTGCCCTTGAGCGCGCCGTAGTGCGCGATCGCCGTCATCGAATACGACGAACAGCTCGGGTGGAAGCGGCAGCGCTGGCCGAGCAGGGGGCTGATCCAGCGTTTGTAGCCGCGCAGCAGGACGAGGAGAAGGCGGGCGATCACGTTTCCTTAATGCCGGCAACGGTAGTGACGGTGCGGGGACGCAGCATGGCGAAAGCCCGCGCAGGGACGCATTTTACCCCCGCGATCGGCCACCGGCGGAGCCCGCGCGATGCGGTTGCCGAGGGTGCCCGGGCAGGGTATAACAGCGCGCTTTCCCCAAAACAAGGCAAGTGCAACACGAAGGTCCGCCGCGGCGCGAAACGCAACAGCCGTGCCGTCCGGGCCGGGCGAAAACCGGCTGTGCGCCGGATTTCACTTGCGGTCATCGAGCGCATGTGCATTTGATGGCCGGGTGGGTCATGCTTGGCCCGCGATGCCGCCGGACCGCGTCCGTCGGCGCCCTCAGGGAATAGAAGGACAAGCCTGTCGTGGCAGTGAAAAAACCTGCGAAGAAGGCCGCCAAGGCCGCCAGCAAGGCCGTGAAGCCGGCCGCGAAGAAGGCGGCCAAGCCGGCGCCGAAGACGGCGGCCAAGGCGCCCGCCAAGGTCGCGGCGAAGAAGACGGCGGCCAAGGCGCCGGCGACGGCGGCGAAGAAGACGGTCGCGGCCAAGCCGGTCGCGAAGAAGGCGGCTCCGGCGCCGGCCAAGAAGGCCGCGGCCAAGCCCGCGCCGGCCAAGCCGGAGGCGAAGAAGCCGGCCGCGGCGCCCGCCGCGGTCAAGAAGGTCGCGGCGGCCAAGCCGCAGGTGCCGGTCAAGGATCCGCCGGCCAAGTCCGCGCCGGCCAAGGGCGCGGGCGCCAAAACGCCCAAGGCGGGACCGGCAAAGGAGGCGCCGGTCAAGGAAACCGCAGTCGCCAAGGCCGGCCTTAAAAAAGTTGAAGCGAAATTGCCGCAAGCTGACAAGACGAAACCTGCGCACGGCGCAGCCAAAACCCCACCGCAGTCTGTTTCGCCGGCCGCCCCGGCGTCCGCAACGAAGCAGGCCGACAGCATCATCTCCGACAAAAGCAAGAACACAGTGACCCAGACAGCATCCAGCAACCGTCCGGCCGGCAAGGTCGCCGTGGCGGTGACCACCAAGGCGCCGGCTTCGCCCACGCCGAAAACCAAGGTCAAGGTCGTTCCGTACAAGAACGATCCCACCACCGGCCGTCCGATCGTGCCGGAAGGCTACAAGCCGACCGCGGACGAGGAGTACATGAATCCGCTGCAACTCGAGTATTTCCGCCAGCGTCTGCTGCAATGGCGCGCGGATCTGGTCGAGGAGTCCAAGCAGACCATCGAGAACCTCAAGGACGAAGTGCGCGACGTCGGCGACGAGGCCGAGCGCGCCACCCGCGAGACCGAGAACTCGCTGGAACTGCGCACCCGCGACCGCTACCGCAAGCTGATCAGCAAGATCGACAGCACGCTCAAGCGGGTGGATTCGGGCGACTACGGTTTCTGCGTCGATACCGGCGAAGACATCGGCCTGGACCGCCTGGAAGCGCGTCTCACCGCCGAGCGCACCATCGACGCGCAAGAGCGTTGGGAGCACATGCAGAAGCAGATGGGCGACTGAACCCGCCTGTCCGCGCCTGCGACGAAAGCCCGGCCCAGGCCGGGTTTTTCGTTTTTGGGCGGGTACGGTCTGGACGGATGCGGCTTAGGGCGGCACGTTGCGGGCACATTCGGGATGCGCCGGCGCGCTCGGCCGGTGCGGTGGCGGCGCGGCGCGGGTTCGCGCGGCGTCTGCCCGGGCGCAGCCGCCGCGCCGCGGCGCGCGCCGCCGGCGGCCGCGGTTTTCTCGCATTCACGATCCACAACGCCGGCGCAATCCGCGCATCGCCGCACAGCGGCGGCGCGCGCCAACCGCCAGGATCGGTCCACGCCGGGCCGACGCGCCGCAGGCACGCTATCGCCTTCGCTTCCCGGAGCCCTGCCATGAACGCCGACGCCCTGCAGTCCGACGATCCCCGCCACCTGGCGTTCATGCGCGAAGCCCTGGCCCTGGCGCGCGCCAACGCCGCCGCCGGCGGCCGCCCGTTCGGCGCGGTGCTGGTGCGCGACGGGCGCGTGCTCGCGCGCGCGGTCAACCGCATCCTCGACACCGGCGACCCGACCGCGCACGCCGAGTTGCTGGCGATCCGCGAGGCCGCGCACGCGCTCGGCCTGACCCGGCTGGAGAGCTGCACGATCTACGCCAGCGGCCATCCCTGCCCGATGTGCCTGGCGGCGATGCATCTGGCCGGGATCGAGGCCGCGTACTACGCCTATTCGAACGAGGACGGCGAGCCGTTCGGCCTGTCCACCGCCGCCGTCTACGCGCAGATGGCGCTGCCGCCGGCGCTGCAGCGCCTGCCGCTGCGGCAACTGCGGCCGGACGCGGAGGACGGCCTGTACGCGCAGTGGGCGCAGCGCGGCTGAGGCGCGCCGCGCGGCGCGGCGAATGCGGCTAGGATGCCGGGATCGCCCGGAGGATCCGCACATGGAAGAGGCTGTCGTAATCTTTGGCTTGATGCTGGCGCTGGGCTGGAACGCGTTGCTGTTGTACTGGTCGCGCGCCTACCTGCGCTACGCCGCGGTGGCGATGTTCGCGCTGAACCTGGTGATCGGCTCGCCGTTGTTCGGCGTGGTCGCCTGGAACCTGGCCAGCCAGGACGTCGATACGAACTATGTCGAGGGTTACGGCGACGTGCTGGTCGCCGTCATCGTGGCCCTGGCCAACGGCGTGGCGGCGCTGGTGGGCGCGGTCGTGGCCGCGCTGCGCAAGGCGCCGGCTGCCGCGGCCAACGATGCGCGCGAGAACCGGCGCGACCCGCGGCGCTGAGCGCCGGCCTCGGCAGAGGGCTTACTGCAGGTCGCGCAGATCCAGCCGGCGCAGCTTCGGCGCCAGCTTCGCGGTCGCGCCGACCACGGCCAGGGTCATGCAGCCGCCGAAGATCACCGACGGCACCAGGCCCATCAGCTTGGCCGCCAGCCCGGATTCGAACGCGCCCAGCTCGTTCGACGAGCCGATGAAGATGCCGTTGATCGACGACACCCGCCCGCGCATCTCGTCGGGCGTGGACAGCTGCAGGATGGTCGAGCGCAGCACCACCGACACGCCGTCGCACATGCCCGACAGCATCAGCATCAGCGCCGACAGCCAGAACTCGCGCGACAGGGCGAAGCCGACGATGCACAGGCCGAAACCGGCCACCGCCCACAGCAGCAGGCGCCCGGCGTGCTTCTGCGGCGGATGCCGCGCCAGCCACAGGCCCATCATCACCGCGCCGGCCGCCGGCGCCGCGCGCAGCACGCCCAGCGCCTCGGGGCCGTAATGCAGCACGTCGTGGATGAAGGCCGGCAGCAGCGCCACCGCGCCGCCGAACAGCACCGAGAACATGTCCAGCGCCTGCGCGCCGAGCACGACCTGGTTGTTGAACACGAAGCGCAGGCCTTCGCCGATGCTTTGGAACACCGGCGCGCGCTCGGCCGGCGGCGGCGGCTCGGTCACCCGCAGGGTGATGATGGCGATCGCGGCGGCCAGGGCGAACGCCGCCGCGACCAGGTAGGCCGAGGTCTTGCCGCCCCAGGCGACCAGCACGCCGCCCAGCGCCGGCCCCATCACCAGGCCGGTCTGCATCACCACGCTGCTCACGCCGGCGCCGCGGGCGAAGTGCTCGCGCTTGAGCACGCGCGCGAACAGCGACATGTACACCGGCGACAGGAACGCGCGGACCACGCCGTTGATGGCGATGGCGGCGAAGATGGTGAAGGTGCCGATGCCGAACGCGCCGGCCGGCAAGGTGTCGCTGGCGACGCCGGCCAGCATCAGCGTGGTCACCAGCAGGCCCAGGCAGGCGAACATGCCGAGCTTGCGCCGCGGCAGGTGGTCGACCGCGTAGCCGGCGAACAGGGCGAAGCAGAAGTAGGGAATGACCTCGGTAAGGCCGATCATGCCCAGCGCGAGCGGGTCGCGGGTGAGTTCGTAGACGTGCCAGCCGACCGTCACCGCGACGATCTGGTACGACAGCATCGCCAGCAGGCGATAGACCAGCAGGCCGGCGAAGCCGGGGTTGCGCAGCAGCTGCGAGGCGGTGATCGGCCCGCCCGCGTCGCCGTTCGGATCGGATCCGTTGTCGGATCCGGACGCGTCGGCGCGGGCGGCCTGGGAACTCACAGCCGCCGCTGCGCCTGTTCGCGGATGTAGGCCAGCAGCGCGGCCAGGCCGTTGCTGCGGGTCGGCGAGAGGTGCTTGGCCAGGCCGATGTCGGCGATGTAGTCGGCCGAGGTGGCGACGATCTCGGCCGCGCTGCGGCCCGAGTACACGCGCAGCGCCAGGTAGATCAGGCCCGAGACGATGGCCGAGTCGCTGATCGCGTGGAAGTCGAGCCTGGCGGCGTCGCCGTCGACCGCGATCCAGACCATCGACTGGCAGCCCAGCAGGCGGTGGTCCTCGGTCTTGCAGGCCTCCGGCAGGTCTGGCAGCTTGCGGCCGAGGTCGATCAGGTACTGGTAGCGCTCGGACCAGTCGCCGAAGAAGGCGAACTCGTCGCGGATCGCGGCCTGGGCCTCGGCGGCGGTGGGTTCCAGCGGGAACGGCGAAGCGGGGAGGGCGGGGGCGTTCATCGGTTGGTTAGGTGGCGGCGCGGGTCGGGCGGGACAAGGGCCGGACGGGGCCGGATCGTGGCGAACGGGCACACGGCCCGGTTTCGCAAAACCGCCGGCGCGCGCCGCATCGCACGCGGGCGCGGGGCAGTGCGCCGCGGCGACCGCGACACCCCGGCGCGCGGCGCTGCCGGCGCGGGGGCGCGGTCGTGCGGCGGCCGGCTCAGGAGTCGGCCGCCTCGGTTTTCTGAGGTTCCGGGCGCTTGCGCACCCAGCGCACGCCCTGCGGCGTGTCCTCGAGCAGGATGTTCTCCTCGGCGAGTTGCTGGCGGATCGCATCGGCACGGGCGAAATCGCGCGCCTGCTTGGCCGCGGTGCGCTCCTCGACCAGGGCCTGGATGCGCTCGTCGTCCTGGTCGCCGGCGGCGCCGGCGAACCAGGCCGCCGGATCCTGTTGCAGCAGCCCCAGGGCCAGGCCGGCGCCGAGCAGCTCGCGCTTGAGCCGGGCCTTGTCGGCGGGGTCGGCGGCCTTGCGCGCTTCGGCGGCGATCCGCGCGATTTCGGCCAGCGCCTGCGGCGTGCCCAGGTCGTCGTCGAGCGCGGCCTCGATCTGGGCCGGAATGGCGATCTCGCCGGCGTCGATATCGGCCAGTTCGCGCAGCGTGCCGTACAGCCGGTCCAGGGTGCGCGCGCACTGCTCGATCAGCTTGGGCGACCAGTCCAGCGGCTGGCGGTAGTGCGCCGACAGCAGCGCGTAGCGCAACGCCTCGGCCGGATGCTTGGCCAGCAGGTCGTGCACGGTCTCGATGTTGCCGCGCGACTTGGCCATCTTCTCGCCGTCGAAGGTGAGCATGCCGTTGTGCAGCCAGAACCGCGCGAAGGTCTTGCCGCCGTGCGCGCATTCGCTCTGCGCGATCTCGTTCTCGTGGTGCGGGAACATCAGGTCGTTGCCGCCGGCGTGGATGTCGATGGTCTCGCCCAGGTGGGCGGCGGCCATCGCCGAGCATTCGATGTGCCAGCCCGGGCGGCCGCGGCCCCACGGCGAGTCCCAGCCCGGCAGGTCGCCGGTGGAGGGCTTCCACAGCACGAAGTCGCCGGCATCGCGCTTGTACGGGGCGACCTCGATGCGCGCGCCGGCGCGCATGTCGTCGATGTCGCGGCGCGAGAGCTTGCCGTAGCCGGAGTGGCTCTCGATCGAGAACAGCACGTGGCCTTGCGCCTCGTAGGCGTGGCCGCTGGCGACCAAGCCCTCGATCATGGTCACGATTTCGCCGATATGCGCGGTCGCGGCCGGCTCGATGTCCGGCAGGCGCACGCCCAGCGCGCCCATGTCCTGGCGGTAGACCGCGGCGAAGCGCTCGGTGATGACCGAGATCGGCACCTTCTGCTCGGCCGCGGCGGCGTTGATCTTGTCGTCCACGTCGGTGATGTTGCGGGCGTAGGCCAGCGCGCCGTAGCGGCGGCGCAGCAGGCCGGCCAGCACGTCGAACACCACCGGCCCGCGGGCGTTGCCGATGTGGGCGTAGTTGTAGACCGTGGGGCCGCAGACATACATGGTCGGGCGAGCCGGATCCAGCGGGACGAAGGCTTCGACCTGTCGCGACAGGCTGTTGTAGAGATGCAGGCTCATGGACGGATGGCTTGGGTTCGGGTTCATTCTAGCGGCCGCACGCACTGCGCGGGCCGGCAGGGCCAACATTTCCTGGCCGCGGCACGGGCCGGCGCCGGCCGGGTCGCGCCGCGCCAGCCCGGCGGCCGCGCGGATCGGGCCCGCCGCGCGCGGCGCGGGGGGCGGCCGAGCCGGCCGGGGCACCGGCGGGGCGGGGCCTAAAGGCGGGATTCAGGCCATCCCGGCAGACTGCTCTTACACTTTATTCACGAATCCCTCCGCGCGAGCCCGATGAGCCGACTTTTCCTGCAGGTCCCGATCCTGGCGCTGTCCGGCGCCGTGGCGGTCCTGTGGGCGCAGCCCTCGCCGGCGCAGCAGCACACCACCGTGCTGCAGGCCGAGAACGTGCGCTTCGACTACGCCCAGGTGCTGCGGGTGACTCCGGTCTACCAGACCCTGCGCGCGACCACGGTCGAGCAGCAGTGCGACCCGGAGGCCGGCGACAAGAGCGATTCGCGCCTGCAGCGGGTGCTGGGCACGGTGCGCGAGGCCCTGGGCCGCGAACGCGACCCCAAGCCCAGCACCGGCGAGAACTGCCGCCCGGTGCCGGTGGAGCGCGAGTTCCGCCGGCCGATCGCCTACGACGTGGACTACGTCTACAAAGGCGCGCGATTCCGATCGCGCTTGCCCGAGGACCCGGGCAACAAACTCAAGGTCCGGGTCGCGGTCACCCCGGTGGTGGCGCCGATCAGCACCTCGCGCTGAAACCCCGGCGCCCCGAGTCCCGCGCAGTCCGTCCGCCCCGCCGCTTGGCGGGGTTCGCATTTGCGGCCGGCGCGGCTTGCGCCCGCGGCCGGCGCATGCGAGCATTCGCGGCCTCATGAACCCGAACTACGCCGACGCCGACATCCTGACCTCCGCCTACATGGCGGCGGGCATGACCTCGCGCGCGCGCCGACCGTTGCCCTGCCAATCCGCTGGGTGACGGATCGCGCCGTCGTTCGTGTAACAAGTTGCACACACGAAAAGCCCAGCCTAGCGCTGGGCTTTTTTGTTTTCGGTTTCAGCCATTCGCTGGGCTGCCCTCATTCCCTCGCTCCACTGCTAACGGACCGCCGAACGACGATGAAGCACTTCCTCAACACCCAGGACTGGTCGCGCCCCGACCTCGACGCGCTGCTGGCGCAGGCCGCCGCGTTCAAGCGCAACAAGCTCGGCGATCAGCTGAAAGGAAAGTCCATCGCGCTGGTGTTCTTCAACCCGTCCATGCGCACCCGCACCAGCTTCGAGCTGGGCGCGTTCCAGCTCGGCGGCCACGCCGTCGTGTTGCAGCCGGGCAAGGACGCGTGGCCGATCGAGTTCGACCTGGGCACGGTGATGGACGGCGACACCGAGGAACACATCGCCGAAGTGGCGCGGGTGCTGGGCCGCTACGTCGATCTGATCGGCGTGCGCGCGTTCCCGAAGTTCGTCGACTGGGCCTACGACCGCGAGGACGTGGTGCTGAAGGCGTTCGCCAAGTACTCGCCGGTGCCGGTGATCAACATGGAGACCATCACCCATCCCTGCCAGGAGCTCGCCCATGCGCTGGCCCTGCAGGAGCGCTTCGGCACCACCGACCTGCGCGGCAAGAAGTACGTGCTGACCTGGACCTACCACCCCAAGCCGCTCAACACCGCGGTGGCGAACTCGGCGCTGACCATCGCCACCCGCCTGGGCATGGACGTGACCCTGCTGTGCCCGACCCCGGAATACGTGCTCGACGAGCGCTACATGGGCTGGGCCGAGCAGAACGTCGCCGAGAGCGGCGGCTCGCTCAAGGTCAGCCACGACATCGACAGCGCCTACAAGGACGCCGACGTGGTCTACGCCAAGAGCTGGGGCGCGCTGCCGTACTTCGGCAACTGGGGCCCGGAAAAGCCGATCCGCGAGCAGTACAAGCACTTCATCGTCGACGAAGCCAAGATGGCGCTGACCGACAACGGCGTCTTCAGCCACTGCCTGCCGCTGCGCCGCAACGTCAAGGCCACCGATGGCGTGATGGATTCGCCGAACTGCATCGCGATCGAAGAGGCCGAGAACCGCCTGCACGTGCAGAAGGCGATCATGGCCGCGCTGATCGGCCAGTAACCCGCTTCGCTCCCTCTCCCGCCGGCGGGAGAGGGTTGGGGCGAGGGCGAATTTTGCCTTGGCTCCGCAACCGTCATCCCTTCCGTTTGCCCCCACCCCAGCCCTCTCCCGCATGCGGGGGAGGGAGCCAAACAGAGCAGAGACTTTCCGAACATGAGCAAAGACATCGTCCTCGCCTTCTCCGGCGGCCTCGACACCAGCTTCTGCGTGCCCTACCTGCAGGAGCGCGGCTGGGCCGTGCACACCGTGTTCGCCGACACCGGCGGCGTCGACGACGAGGAGCGCGCCTTCATCGAGCAGCGCGCGGCCGAGCTGGGCGTGGCCAGCCACGTCACCGTCGACGGCGGCCCGGCGATCTGGTCGGGCTTCGTCAAGCCGTTCGTGTGGGCCGGCGAGGGCTACCAGGGCCAGTATCCGCTGCTGGTGTCCGACCGCTACCTGATCGTCGAGGCCGCGCTGCAGCGCGCCGCCGAACTGGGCACCAAGGCGATCGCGCACGGCTGCACCGGCATGGGCAACGACCAGGTGCGCTTCGACCTGGCGGTGAAGGCGCTCGGCGACTACGAGATCGTCGCGCCGATCCGCGAAATCCAGAAGGAGCACACCGAAGTCCGCGCCTACGAGCAGAAGTATCTGGAAGAGCGCGGCTTCGGCGTGCGCGCCAAGCAGAAGGCCTACACCATCAACGAGAACCTGCTCGGCCTGACCATGTCCGGCGGCGAGATCGACCGTTGGCAGGCGCCGGGCGAGGGCGCGGTCGGCTGGTGCAAGCCGCGCGCCGAGTGGCCGGCGCAAGCGCTGCAGGTCAAGCTGAGCTTCGAGAACGGCGAGGCGGTGGCGCTGAACGGCGAGAAGATCGCGGGCCACACGCTGCTGGCCAAGCTCAACGCGCTGTTCGCGCAGTACGGGGTGGGGCGCGGGCTGTACACCGGCGACACCACCATCGGCCTCAAGGGCCGGATCATCTTCGAAGCGCCGGGCCTGACCGCGCTGCTGACCGCGCACCGCGCGCTGGAAGAAGCGGTGCTGAGCAAGCAGCAGAACCGCTTCAAGCCGGACGTGGCGCGCAAGTGGGTCGAGCTGGTGTACGAAGGCTTCTACCACGATCCGCTCAAGACCGACCTGGAGGCCTTCCTGGCCAGCTCGCAGGGCACGGTCAACGGCGAGGTGACCCTGGAAACCAACGGCGGCGTCGTCAACGCGGTGGCCATCGAGTCCAGGCACATCCTCAACGCCAAGGGCGCGACCTACGCGCAGGCGGCCGACTGGGGCGTGGCCGAGGCCGAGGGCTTCATCAAGCTGTTCGGCATGAGCAGCACGCTGTGGGCGGAAATCAACCGCAAGGCCTGACGCCCGCGTTAAGCCCCTCTCCCGCAAGCGGGAGAGGGATAGAAGCGAAGCCGTTGTGGTGACGCCCCCGACCCCACCGACTCCAACTACCTGCCGACCATGCTCCCCGACGTCCTAAACCACCTGCAGGCCCTGGTCTCCTACGACACCCGCAATCCGCCGCGCGAGATCGGCACCGGCGGCATCTTCGATTACCTGCGCAGCCAGCTGCCCGGCTTCCGCATCGAAGTGACCGACTTCGGCGCCGGCGCGGTGTCGATGCTGGCGGTGCGCGGTAATCCGCGCCGGCTGTTCAACGTGCACCTGGACACGGTGCCCTCGTCGGAAGCCTGGAGCGCGGACCCGCATGCGCTGCGGGTGACCGAAGACCGCGCCATCGGCCTGGGCGCGTGCGACATCAAGGGCGCCGCGGCGTGCTTGCTGGCCGCGGCCGCGGTCGCCGACGGCGATGCCGCGTTCCTGTTCTCGACCGACGAAGAAGCCAACGACGCGCGCTGCATCGCCGGCTTCCTCGCCACCCAGCACGGCTTCGCCGAAGCCATCGTTGCCGAGCCGACGATGTGCGAGGCGGTGCTGGCGCATCGCGGCATCAGCTCGGTGCTGCTGCGCTTCCGCGGCGTCGCCGGGCATGCCTCCGGCGCCAACGCCATGCAGGCCAGCGCGCTGCACCAGGCGGTGCGCTGGGGCGGCAAGGCGCTGGATTACGTCGAGGCGCAGTCGCACCAGCGTTTCGGCGGGCTGACCGGGCTGCGCTTCAACATCGGCCGCATCGAAGGCGGGATCAAGGCCAACATGATCGCGCCCAGCGCCGAGCTGCGCTTCGGCTTCCGCCCGCTGCCGTCGCAGTCCATCGACGGCCTGCACGAGCTGTTCGGCACGCTCAGCGACCCCGGCATCATCGAGCGCTACGAAGAAACCTTCCGCGGCCCGCCGCTGCCGGGCGGCGACGTCGCCGACGCCGAGAACAGGCGCCTGGAAGCGCGCGACCTGGCCGATGCGCTGAACCTGCCGATCGGCAACGCGGTGGACTTCTGGACCGAGGCCTCGCTGTTCTCGGCCGGCGGCCTGACCGCCATCGTCTACGGCCCCGGCGACATCGCCCAGGCCCACACCGCCGACGAATGGGTCGCGCTGGACCAACTCGAACGCTACGCGCACAGCGTGGCGCGCATCATCGGGAGCAAGGCGCAATGAGCGTCTCCATGGACAACCACCTGCAGACCCGCCAGACCATCGTGCGGCTGCTGTCGAGCATGGCCTCGGCCAAGGAAATCTCGCAGTACCTCAAGCGCTTTTCCCAGCTCGATTCCAAGCGCTTCGCCGTGGTCAAGGTCGGCGGCGCGGTGCTGCGCGACGACCTCGCCGCGCTGACCTCGTCGCTGGCGTTCCTGCAGGACGTGGGCCTGACCCCGATCGTCATCCACGGCGCCGGCCCGCAGCTGGACGAAGAGCTGTCGGCCGCCGGCATCGTCAAGCAGACCGTCGGCGGCCTGCGGGTGACTTCGCCCGAAGCGCTGGCGATCGTGCGCCGGGTGTTCCAGTCGCAGAACCTCAAGCTGGTCGAAGCCTTGCAGTCCGGCGACGGCCGCGCGACGTCGATCATCTCCGGCGTGTTCGAAGCGCAGTTCCTCGACCGCGACACCTACGGCCTGGTCGGCGAAGTGCAGAAGGTCAACCTCGCGCCGATCGAAGCCAGCCTGCAGGCCGGTTCGATCCCGGTCATCGCCAGCCTCGGCGAAACCCCGGGCGGGCAGATCCTCAACATCAACGCCGACTTCGCCGCCAACGAACTGGTGCAGGTGCTGCAGCCGTACAAGATCGTGTTCCTGACCGGCACCGGCGGCCTGCTCGACGACAGGGGCCGGCTGATCGACTCGATCAACCTGTCGACCGAGTACGAGCACCTGATCGAACAGCCGTGGATCAACGGCGGCATGAAGGTCAAGATCGAACAGATCAAGGACCTGCTGGACAAGCTGCCGCTGACCTCGTCGGTGTCGATCACCAAGCCCTCGGAACTGGCCAAGGAACTGTTCACCCACAAGGGCTCGGGCACCCTGGTGCGGCGCGGCGAACGCGTGCTGCAGGCCTCGCGTTGGGAAGACCTGGACCTGGCGCGCCTGCGCGAACTGATCGACTCGGCCTTCGGCCGCAAGCTGGTCGACGGCTACTTCGACGACACCCGGCTCAAGCAGGCCTACGTCAGCGAGAACTACCGCGCCGCCATCGTGTTGATCGAAGCCGAGGGCCGCACGTATCTGGATAAATTCGCGGTATTGGACGACGCCCAGGGCGAGGGCCTCGGCCGCGCGGTGTGGCAGGTGATGCGCGAGCAGAATCCGAGCGTGTTCTGGCGTTCGCGCCACGGCAACGCGGTCAATCCGTTCTATTACTCCGAGTCCGACGGCTGCCTGAAGCAGGAGAAGTGGAAGGTGTTCTGGTACGGCATGGACGGCTTCGACGAGATCGCCGCCTGCGTCGGATACGCGGCCCGGCGCACGCCGACGCTGGAGGACTGAGATGCCCGGCAACGAAGCCTGGAGCCTGCAGCCGCGCCTGAGCGGCGAACACGTGACGCTGGAGCCGCTGGACTGCGCCCACGCCGACGGCCTGCGCGCGGCCCTGGCCGGCGGCGAACTGGCCAAGGCCTGGTACACCAACGTGCCGGCGCCCGAGGGCGTGGACGGCTACATCGAGGCCGCGCTGGCGATGCAGCAGCGCGGCAGCGCCTGGGCCTTCGCCGTGCGCGACGCGCGCGGCGAGGTGGTCGGCAGCACCCGCTACTACGACATGGACGCGGCGGTGCCGCGCGTCCAGATCGGCTACACCTTCTACGCCCCGCGGGTACAGCGCACCGGCCTGAACACGCAAGCCAAGCTGCTGTTGCTGGGATACGCGTTCGAAACCCTGGGCTGCATTGCGGTAGGCTTCGAAACCAGCTGGTTCAACCTGGCCTCGCGCACCGCGATCGCGCGCCTGGGCGCCAAGCAGGACGGCGTGCTGCGCAACCACCGCCGCCACGCCGACGGCAGCCCGCGCGACACGGTCGCGTTCTCGATCATCGATACGGAGTGGCCGGCGGTGAAGCGCAGCCTGCACTACAAGCTGGACCAACACGCGGCGGGAGCGGCCCATGGCTAAGTCGATAGGCATCGTAGGCGCGCGCGGACACGTCGGCGCCGACCTGGTCCGGCTGATCGCCGCGCACCCGCAGTTCGAGCTGGCCTTCGTGTCCTCGCGCGAACTGGCCGGCCAGAAACTCGCCGACCATATTCCCGAATACGCGGCCAAGAACCCCGAGTTGCGCTACAGCTCGCCGAGCCACGAAGAACTGCCCGGCCTGGGTGCCGACGCGGTGGTGCTGGCGCTGCCCAACGGCAAGGCCGCCGATTGCTTGGCCGCGTTCGACGCGGCCGGCGTCGACCCGGTGATCATCGACCTGTCGGCCGACTACCGCTTCGACGACCGCTGGTACTACGGCCTGCCCGAACTGACCCGCGCCGGCTTCCACGGCCAGCGCCGGATCAGCAATCCCGGCTGCTACGCCAGCGCCATGCAACTGGCGATCGCGCCCTTGCTCAACGTGCTGGAAGGGCCGGTGCAGTGCTTCGGCGTGTCCGGTTACTCCGGCGCGGGCACCACGCCCTCGGACAAGAACGATCCCGAAAAGCTGCGCGACAACCTGATGCCGTACGCGCTGACCGGCCACCTGCACGAGCGCGAAGTGACCCGCCACCTCGGCCATCCGGTCGAGTTCATGCCGCACGTGGCGCCGCATTTCCGCGGCCTCACCGTCACCTCGAACCTGCACCTGGAACGCCGCTTCGACCGCGAGGAACTGGTCGAGCACTATCACCGCCACTACGACGGCGAGCCGCTGGTCGACGTGACCGACGCGGCGCCGTGGGTCAGCGACATCGCCGGCAAGCACCATGTCGATGTCGGCGGCTTCGTGCTGTCCGAAGACGGCCGCCGGGTCGTGGTGGTGTCGACGCTCGACAACCTGCTCAAGGGCGCGGCGACCCAGGCGCTGCAGAACCTCAACCTGGCCTTCGGCCTGGACGAACTGGCCGGCATCCAGGCGCATCCGCGACCGTGATGTCCTGACGCGTCCGCTCTTCGCGAGGGGACAGGGGATCCGCTGGGTCGCGCGTGCGCCGCATTGCAGGCGAACGCCGCGGCCGAGGACTCCCCGGGCCTGCTTCCTCGAAGGATCGTTTGCCAGGAAATCCGGCCGCCTTTCCGGCCGGGCGTTCGGAGTGCCACCGCCATGCGTCTGTCGCGTTATCTGCTGCCCACCCTGAAGGAAAACCCCGCCGAGGCGCAGATCGCCTCGCACCGCCTGATGCTGCGCGCCGGCCTGATCCGCCAGGAAGCCGCCGGCATCTACTCGTGGCTGCCGGCCGGCCTGCGCACATTGCGCAAGATCGAAGCCATCGTGCGCGAGGAAATGAACCGCGCCGGCGCGCTGGAACTGCTGATGCCGACCCTGCAGCTGGCCGACCTGTGGCGCGAAAGCGGCCGCTACGACGCCTACGGCCCGGAAATGCTGCGCATCCGCGACCGCCACGAGCGCGAGCTGCTGTACGGGCCCACCAACGAGGACATGGTCACCGCGATCTTCCGCGCCAACGTCAAGAGCTATCGCGCGCTGCCGATGAACCTCTACCACGTGCAGTGGAAGTTCCGCGACGAACAGCGCCCGCGCTTCGGGGTGATGCGCGGGCGCGAGTTCCTGATGAAGGACGCGTACTCGTTCGACATCGACGAAGCCGCCGCGCGCCGCTCCTACCAGCGCATGTTCGTCGCCTACCTGCGCACCTTCGCCCGCATGGGCATCCGCGCGATCCCGATGCGCGCCGAGACCGGCCCCATCGGCGGCGATCTCTCGCACGAGTTCCTGGTGCTGGCGCAGACCGGCGAATCGGCGGTGTACTGCGACCAGGCCGTGCTCGACCTGCCGATCCCGGGCGCCGGCGTCGATTACGACGGCGACCTCGACCCGATCGTCCAGCAATGGACCGCGCCGTACGCCGCCACCGAGGACGTGCACGACTTCGAGCGCTTCGAGCGCGAAGTGCCGGCCGAACGCCGCCTGCAGACCCGCGGCATCGAAGTCGGCCAAGTGTTCTACTTCGGCACCAAGTACTCGGCGCCGATGAAGGCGCTGGTGACCGGCGCCGACGGCGGCGACAAGCCCGTCCACGGCGGCTCCTACGGCATCGGCGTGTCGCGGTTGCTCGGCGCGATCATCGAGGCCGGGCACGACGCCGCCGGCATCGTATGGCCCGACGCGGTGGCGCCGTTCAACGTCGGCATCGTCGACCTCGACCCGGGCGATGCGCAGATCGACGCGGTCTGCGCCGGCGTGCAGGACTCGCTGGAAGCGATGGGCCTGGACGCGCTGCACGACGACACCGACGAGCGCCCCGGGGTGAAGTTCGCGCGCATGGACCTGCTCGGCCTGCCGTGGCAGCTGATCGTCGGCCGCCGCGGCCTGGCGCAGGGCACGGTCGAGCTCAAGCGCCGCGCCACCGGCGAGCGGCTGACGCTGGCGCCGCACGACGCCGTCGCCCACATCGCCAACCACCTTCCTTCCTGATCCTTCTCCAGACCGCATCCGAGCGAACGCCCCCATGTCCGATCTGCTTTGGCAAAAACCCGGCGTCAAGGTCGACGCGCGCATCCAGAACTTCCTCGCCGGCGAGGACGTGATCCTCGACCGCGAGTTCTTCGTGTTCGACATCCAGGCCAGCCGCGCGCATGCGCAGGGCCTGCAGCAGATCGGCATCCTCAGCGCCGAGGAGCTCGACGGCCTCTCGCGCGAGCTCGACGCGCTGGCCGAGGACTTCCAGGCCGGCCGCTTCGTCCTCGACGAACGCTTCGAGGACGGCCACTCCGCGATCGAAGGCCGCCTGATCGAGCGCCTGGGCGACGCCGGCCGCAAGATCCACACCGGCCGCAGCCGCAACGACCAGATCCTGGTCGCCACCCGGCTGTGGCTCAAGGACCGGCTCGCGCGCGTCTACGCGCTGTGCGTGGAGACCGCCGAGGTCGCGCTGGCGCGCGCCGGCGCCGAACGCGACCTGCCGATGCCGGGCTACACCCATCTGCAGCGCGCGGTGGTGTCCAGCGCCGGCATGTGGTGGGCGGCCTGGGCCGAAGGCTTCATCGACAACGCGGTGCGCGCGCGGCAGTCGCTGGAATGGGTCGATGCCAACCCGCTCGGCAGCGCCGCCGGCTACGGCGTCAACCTGCCGCTGGCGCGCGACCACACCACCGCCGCGCTCGGCTTCGGCCGCATGCAGGTGGCCGCGGCCTACGCGCAGCTGTCGCGCGGCAAGTTCGAACTCGGCGCGATCGACGCGCTGGCGACGGCCTTGCTCGACCTGCGCCGCTTGGCCTGGGACCTGAGCCTGTTCACCAGCGCCGAATTCGGCTTCGTCGCGCTGCCGGCCGAATACACCACCGGCAGCTCGATCATGCCGAACAAGCGCAACCCCGACGTGATCGAACTGATGCGCGCCAGCTACGCCGCCGTCGCCGCCGCGCGCACCGAGATCGAGAACCTGCTGTCGCTGCCCTCGGGCTATCACCGCGACCTGCAGTTCTCCAAGGGCGCGATCTTCCACGCCTTCGGCCGCGGCCTGGGCGCGCTGGAACTGCTGCCGGACCTGCTGCGCAACCTGGAGTGGAAGCCGCAGGCGCTGCGCGCCGCGCTCGATCCGTCGATGTACGCCACCGACCTCGCCGTCGATCTGGCCCGCCAGGGCCTGCCGTTCCGCGACGCCTACAAGCAGGCCGCCGACCCGGCGCGCTGGGCCCAGGGCGACCCGGAAGCGAGCCTGGCCGCGCGCGTCTCGCCCGGCGCCGCCGCCGACCTGCGCCTTGACGTGCTGCAAGCGCGTTTGAAGGACCTCGCATGAGCGCCACGGCAAAGGACTTCGCTGCGCAGCCTTTGCCGAACTGGCGCCGCGCCGTGCTCAAGGTCGGCAGCAGCCTGCTGGCCGGGTTCGACGGCGGTGGGCTCGACCCGCGCCATGCCGCGGGCCTGGCGCGTTTCATCGAAAGCGCGCGCGAACAGCAGCGCGAAGTGGTGTTGGTCTCGTCCGGCGCGGTCGCCGCCGGGCGCAGCCGGATCAAGGCCGGCGGCGACGGGCTGGTGCTGCGGCAGGCGCTGGCCTCGCTCGGCCAGGCCTCGCTGATCGCGTTCTGGCAGCAATTGTCGAGCGTGCCGGTGGCGCAGGTGCTGCTGACCCACGACGACCTGCGCAACCGCCGCCGCTACCTCAACGCCCGCGCCTCGCTGCGCGAGCTGTTGCGCCTGGGCGCGCTGCCGGTGATCAACGAAAACGACACCGTCGCCGTCGACGAGCTCAAGCTCGGCGACAACGACAACCTCGCCGCCGCGGTGGCCTCGCTGGTCGACGCCGACCTGCTGCTGATCGCCACCGACATCGGCGGCCTGTACAGCGGCCACCCGCAGCGCGACCCGAGCGCGCGCCCGATCGAACGCGTCGTCGCGGTCACCCCCGAACTGCTGCTCGCCGCCAGCGGCGGCGCCGGCGCGCTCGGCACCGGCGGCATGCGCACCAAGCTCGAAGCCGCGGCCAAGGCCGCCACCGCCGGCATCGCCACCGCGCTGTTCTGCGGGCGCGACGGCGATGTCGTCGACGCCCTGGCCGGCGGCACCCTGCACGGCACCCTGGTGCCCGCGCAGAGCGACCGCCTGCGCGCGCGCAAGCAATGGCTGCGCCACGCGCCCGCCAGCGGCGGCCTGCGCATCGACGCCGGCGCCGCCAACGCGCTGCGCGTACGCGGCGCCTCGCTGCTGCCCGGCGGCGTGGTCGCGGTGGAGGGCGAATTCCGCCGCGGCGACGTGGTCGAACTGCGCGTGGCCGAAGGCGGCGAAGCGGTCGGCCGCGGCCTGGTGCAGTACAACTCGGCCGAACTGGGACGGATCAAGGGCCGGCACAGCCGCGACATCGAAGCCGTGCTCGGCTTCCGTTATGGCGAATCGGTGGTGCATCGCGACGATCTGGTGATGCTGGGCGACAAAGCGGCCTTCGCAACCGCGGTTCCGGAAACAGGAATCGAACCTGCGACCCACCTGTCGGGCAAGAACGAGGCAACGCCGTGAGCGGTTACGTACGCACCCTGGCCGAACGCGCCCGCGAGGCTTCGCGGGTCCTGGCCGCGCTCGACGGCGCCGAGCGCGCCGCGCTGATCGCGGCGATGGCCGGGCAGCTCGATGCGCAGGCCGACGCCATCCTCGCCGCCAACGCCGAAGACGTGGCCCGCGGCGAAGCCGCCGGCCTCAGCGCGGCGATGCTCGACCGCCTGCGCCTGGACCCGCAACGCCTCGACGCCATCGCCGGCGCCCTGCGCGAGGTGGCCGCGCAGCCCGATCCGCTCGACGGCGTCACCCGCAGCGAAACCCGCGCCGACGGTCTGGTCATCGAACGCAGGCGCGTTCCGCTGGGATTGATCGCGATGATCTACGAATCGCGGCCCAACGTGACCGCCGATGCCGCCGCGCTGTGCCTGAAGGCCGGCAACGCCGTGCTGCTGCGCGGCGGCTCGGAAGCGCGCGCCAGCAACGCCGCCATCGCCGCGGCCTTGCACACCGCGCTGCGCGAACGCGGCCTGCCCGTCGCCGCGGTGTCGCTGATCGAGGACACCGCGCGCGAACACGTGCTGGAGCTGCTGCAGCTGTCCGAACTGATCGACCTGGCGATCCCGCGCGGCGGCGAGAGCCTGATCCGCTTCGTCGCCGAGCACGCGCGCGTGCCGGTAATCAAGCACTACAAGGGCGTGTGCCATCTCTACGTGGACCGCGCCGCCGACCTCGAGCTGGCGCTGAACCTGCTGGTGGACGGCAAGGCCTCGCGCCCGGGCGTGTGCAACGCGCTGGAAACGCTGCTGGTGCACCAGGACATCGCGCCTGCGTTCGTGCCGCGCGCGCTGGCGGCGTTGTCCGGCCGCGGGGTGCAGGTGCGCGGCTGCGAACGCATCCGCGCGCTGGCGGGCGAGGGCGGTTTCGAGGTGGCGGCGGCCGACGACGGCGACTACGCCGCCGAATACCTCGACCTGATCATCGCCGCGCGCGTGGTCGACGGCCTCGACGACGCCCTGGCGCACATCGCGCAGTACGGCTCCGACCACACCGAAGTGATCGCCACCGCCGACCCCGCCGCCGCCGACGCCTTCGTCCGCCGCACCCGCAGTTCGGCGGTGATGGTCAACGCGTCCTCGCGCTTCAACGACGGCGGCCAACTCGGCCTGGGCGCGGAGATCGGCATCTCCACCACGCGCCTGCACGCCTACGGCCCGATGGGCGTGGAGTCGCTGACCATCGAGCGCTTCGTGGTGCGCGGGGCGGGGCAGGTGCGCCACGCTGAGTCGCTCAACCGCTGAACCCCTGTAGGCGCGGCGCTAGCCGCGACCGCAGGGCGACCCGCTCGCGCCGCAAACCGGGATTCGCGGTCGCGGCTTGCGCCGCGCCTACAGGGAGCGGCCCGGCGGCATGGCCACCGGCCGCACCGTCAGGCACTGGCTGACCGTTCCCACCAGCCCCTCGCGGTCGTGGACCCAGCTGTGCGTCAGCCCGATCCCGTCGGGCCCGAAGCTGACCGAGGTATCGAACCCGATCCACCCGCCGACCGGTGCGCGCAACAGGTGCGCGGTGAGGTCGAGATTCGGAAATACCGCTTGCTCCGGCGCGACCCGCGGCGTCGCGCCGTTGGCGATGTCGACCAGCCCCATCAGCCGCGCCGTCGGGCTGACGGTTTCGCCCTGCAGCAACGCGATGTCGGTATCGACCCAGAACGCGCAGCGCCCCGGCGCCTGCTCGCGTCGCCGCGCGCGCACGCTGCGCACGAAGCCGCCCGGCCACACGCTGCCGAAGTCCCACGGCGGCAGTCGCTCGGGCGCAGGAAGCGGCGGTTGCGGCGTTCCGGCCAGGCCGGCGGTGTCGGTCCGGGCCAGCCACCACGCGTGCAGCACCACCGCGGTGCGCCCGCCGTGCACGATGCGCGCTTCCACCAGTTCGATGGTCCGGCCGGGCCGGATCACCTCCAGCTCGACCTCGAACGGCGCCATCGGCAGCACGCCGTGAATATCGAAGCACAGCCGGCCGAGGACGAGGCCGTCGTCGCGGCGTCGGTCGCGATCGCGCTCGATCAGATGCGTCAGCAAGCCGAACGCCGGCGCGATGTGCTGCTCGCGCGGGTTCCAGCCGCCGCCGACATGGGCGCTGGGCGCGAAACGCAGCTCGCCGAGCGGTTCGAAATACCAGGGGGTGTCGTGGTCGTGCGGGCGGTCTGCGGCGCTCATCGGAAGGCTCGGGAGTGAAGCGAAAGCGTGCGCCCCGTGGGGCGGTCTCGGACGGGGTGCGGTCTATACTCCGCCAGGATCATCGCATCGGGGCATCGGGTATGCGAACAGCCATCGATGGCTTTCCCGCGTTGCGCGCGTGGCGGGACGCCGGCGAATTCATCCTCGTGCGCGGCCGGCGCATCTACTGCCGCCGCGCGGGCGCGGGGCCGCGGCTGTTGTTGATCCACGGTTTCCCGACCAGCAGCCTGGACTGGGCGCCGATGTGGCCGATGCTGACCTCGCGCTTCGAGGTGCTCGCCTTCGATCTGCTGGGCCTGGGCTTTTCCGCCAAACCGCGCGGCCACGGCTACCGGGTGCGCGAGCAGGCCGACCTGGCCGAAGCGGTCGCGCATCATTACGGCTGGGACGCCGCGTTCGTGCTCGCCCACGATTACGGCGACACGGTCGCGCAAGAACTGCTCGCCCGGAGCGGCCAGGGCGACGCGAACGCCGCGCTGCGCATCGTTCGCCTGTGCCTGCTCAACGGCGGCCTGTTTCCGGAAACCCATCGGGCGCGGCTGATCCAGCGATTGCTCGCATCGCCGCTCGGGCCCGGATTGGTCGGGCTGATGAGCCGGCGCAGTTTCGCGCGCAGCCTCAACGCCTTGTTCTCGCCGACGCGGCCGCTCGGCGAGGCGGGGGTCGACGAGTACTGGGCGCTGCTGCAGCACGAACAAGGCCTGCATGCGGTGCCGTCGCTGCTCGGGTACATGGCCGAGCGCCGGCGCGAACGTTCGCGCTGGGTCGGCGCGCTGCAAACCGCGCGGATGCCGGTGCGCCTGGTCTGCGGCGCGCTCGATCCGGTCAGCGGGCTGCACATGTGCGAACGCTATCGCGAACTCGTCCCGCACGCCGATGTCGTGGTGCTGGACGATGTCGGCCACTTTCCGCAACTGGAAGACCCGCAGCGGGTGTTCGCCGCGGCCGCGGATTTTTTTCTCGACGACGGCGCGCCGGCCCGCGGGTGATCGGCTCCGGCGTTCCGCGCAAGGGCACGCACCGGCCAGGGCGATGGGGCGGGTGTAGATACCGGCCGCGGTCGTTCCTGCCTGCCCTCGATGGGGCCATCGCCGACCGGTCGCGGCCGGTTTTTCCGTGTCTGACAGGGGCGCCGGCGCGAATCGCGGAACGCGAGACGAGAAAATGTAATTAAGCGTCATTCTGGGCAGCGTCCTGCTTTTTTCCAGGCGCAGCGCGAGGATTCTCGACGACTTATGTGCTCGGTTGACGCCCTGTAGGCGCCAATGTAGTGTCCGGCCGAAGGACGAAACAGGTATAGGGTAAGGAGAACCCGTGCTAGTGAGCCCGCCCTCGAACGACGGGACCATCGCAGTGCCGGACGTCAGTCCCGCCCGCGCCGATTTCCCGCTGACCGACATGCAACGCCTGCTCGTCGTGAGCGCTTCCGACGGCATGGAGTACGCGTTGCATCCGCACCTCTATTTCGAGGTGGAACGCCCCGGCCTCGATATCGATCGCTTCGTGTCCGCGATCGCTCGCGTGATCGAGCGCCACCGGCGCAACATCGTCGCGGTGACGCCGGATCTGCGGCTGCGCCAGGTCGACGACGTACAGCCGCCGCACGTGGCCGTCTGGGACCTGCGCGGGCGCTCCGAGCTGGCGACCACGCAAGGGCTGCTGCAGATTCGACAGCGGATGGCGAATCAGCCGCTGCCGATGGACCGCTGGCCCTGGCTCGACTTCCAGCTCACGCGCTACGGCGAGAGCGACGTGCGGCTGCACGTCAACTTCAGCAACCTGTTTCTCGACCAGTCGTCGGGGCTGCGCCTGCTTTGCGAGATCGAGCAGTACTACGCGAATCCGCAGATCGAACTGCCCGCGGACCCGGTGAGCATCGAAGCGGTTTCCTCCGCGTTGGCGCAGCGGCACGAGGCCGCCGACCGCGCGCGCGCCTATTGGGCCGAGCGCGTGGCGGCGCTGCCCGCACCGCCCGACCTGCCGACCGCGCGCCTGCACGGCAACCCGGGCTTGAACCGGCGCCGTCTGCTGCTCGACGCGGCGGCCTGGAGCGCTTTCACCGCCGGCGCCACGCTGCACGGCATGAGCCCGACGACGGCGTTGCTCGCGGTGTACGGCGAAATCGTCGCGCGTTTCAGCGGCTCGCGCCATTTCATCCTCAACCAGATGATCACGCGCCGCCTGCTCAGGCGGATTCCCGGCGCCGAGTCGGTGCTGGGCAATCTCGGCGCGATCTATCCGCTCGAATTCGATTGGCGCGGGACGGCGTCGCTGCAGGAACGCGCGCGCCGCCTGCAGGCGACGATCATCGGCGACCTCGGGCGCACCGATTGGTCGGGCGTCGACGTGCTCGAAGCCTTGAATACCCGCCACCGTTCGCAAGGCCGCGCCGCGTGTCCGTTCGTGGTCTCCTCGGGTTTGGCCGGAGGCGAGCAGGAAGCGTTCGGCTACAGCAAGCTGGCGACGCCGCAGGTGTTGCTCGATCACCAGTTCTTCGCGCTTCGCGGCGGCCGCGTCGAAATCATTTGGGACGTCGTCGAGGCGGCGTTCCCCGCGGGGTTCATCGATGCGCTGTGCGCTGCGCACGAAGCGCTGATACGCAGGTTGGCCGACGATCCGGACGGATGGCTGGCGACGACGACGCTGGTAGCGCCCGACAGCGCGGCGGCGCCGACGCAAGCCGGCCCCACGCGGCCGCTGCATGCGGGCCGCCTGTCGGACGGCCTGACGCTCGCAGCCTGCCTTTCGCCCGAGCGTGCGGCCGTCGTCTGCGGCGACGATGCGTTGAGCTACGGCGAACTGGCCGCGGCCGCCGAGGCCCTGGCGAAGGCGCTGTGCGCCCACGGCGTCCGCCCGGGCGATCGCGTCGCCATCGTCCTGGCCAAGGGCACTGCGCAGATGATCGCGGTGCATGCGGCGCTGCTCGCAGGCGCCGCGTACGTGCCGATCGACCCGGCGTGGCCGCAGCGGCGCATCGAGCAACTGGTCGGCGACATCGGCGCAGCGGCCGTCCTCGGCGCCGACGCCGGCGAATGCCAGGGCGTGCCGGTTATCCAGGTCCGCGGCGCCGCCGCAGCCAGCGCCAGCGCGGACTGCGCCAGCGTGGAACTGCCGGGCGGCCTCGACCCGTCCGCGCTGGCGTACGTCATCTACACCTCCGGCTCCACCGGGCAACCCAAGGGCGTCGCGCTGGATCATCGCGGGCCGGTCAACACGATCCTCGACGTCAACAGCGAGCTCGGCATCGTCGCGCAGGACGTGCTGTTCGGGGTGTCGTCGCTGTCGTTCGACCTGTCGGTCTACGACATCTTCGGTGCGGCGATGGCGGGCGCGACGCTGGTCCTGCCCGATCCCGCCGACCACACCCCGCACGCGTGGCTGGCGGCGATGCTCGAGCGGCAGGTCACGGTGTGGAATTCGGCGCCGGCGTTGATGCAGCTGCTGGTCGATGTCGCGCGCGCCGAAGGCGTGCAGCTGCCCGCGCTGCGCATCGTGATGCTGTCCGGCGACTGGATCGCGCTGTCGCTGCCCGAAGACATCAAGGCGATCGCGCCGAATGCGAAAGTGATCAGCCTCGGCGGCGCGACCGAGGCGTCGATCTGGTCGATCTGGCATCCCATCGATGCGGTCGATCCGAAGTGGCGCAGCATCCCCTACGGCCGGCCGATGGCGAACCAACCCTGGTACGTGCTGGACGAGCAGGGCGACCAAACGCCGACCTGGACCACGGGCCAACTGCATATCGGCGGCGTCGGCCTGGCGCAGGGCTATTGGGGCGATCCCGACAAGACCGCGGCGGCGTTCGCGACCCACCGCGCCACCGGCGAGCGGATCTACCGCACCGGCGATCTCGGCCGCCGGCTGCCCGACGGCAACATCGAGCTGATCGGGCGCATCGATGCGCAATGCAAGATCCAGGGGCATCGAGTCGAGCCCGGCGAAGTCGAGCACGTGCTGGCCGCCGATCCGCGGGTCAAGGACGCCGTCGTCGTCGTGGCCGGCGAGGCCCGGCAAAAGCAACTGCGCGCGTTCGTGGTCCTTCAGGAAGGCGGTAGCCCCGGCGACGGCGAGCGCATCCGCGCCAGCCTGGTCGAGCGGCTGCCGAGCTATCTGGTTCCCGGGCAGATCACGGTGATCGCCAGCCTGCCCGTCACCTCCAACGGAAAGCTCGACCGCGCCGCGCTGCTCGCGCTGGCCGAACCCAGCGCCGAGGCCGGCGCCGAGTACGTCGCCCCGCGCACCGAGCTCGAGCGTCAGATCGTCGCGGTGTGGAAAGACGTGCTGGGCGTGGAAACCATCGGCGTCGAAGACGACTTCTTCAACCTCGGCGGGCAATCCTTCACCGCGTTGCGCGCGGTGGCTGCGCTTCGCTCGAAGGCCAAGATCGCAGTTTCGCTCGGCGGGCTGATCGAGTCGCGCACCGTCGCGCGCCTGGCCAGCCTGGTGACCGGGCAGCGGCTGTCCAACGCGTTGGTGCCGCTGCACCCCGGAACCGGGCCGGCGTTGTTCATGGTGCATCCGGCCGGCGGGTCGGTCGCCGCCTATCGCGAGCTGGCGCGCGATCTCGATCGCGCCAGTTTCGGACTCGCCGCGAGCGAGCCGCTGCCGGCCACCCTCGAAGCGCTGGCGCAGCGCTACGTGGCCGAGGTGCGCGCCGCGGCGCCGGGCCCGTACACGCTGCTGGGATGGTCGTCGGGCGCGGTGATCGCGCTGGAGATGGTCGCGCAACTCGAAGCGGCGGGGGAAACGGTGGCGCAGTTGATCGTGCTGGATGCGCCCGCGCCGACGGACCCGCCTCCCGGCGCCGTCGACGAGGCGACCTTGCAGGACTGGTTCCGGGAAGACACCGCCGGCGCCGACCTGCTCGCCACGGAACTGCATCATGTCTACCCGGTGTTCGCGCAGATCGTGAACGCCTGCCGCAGCTACCGGCCCGGCATCGTGTCCGCGGACGTGGCGCTGATCCGGGCGCGCGATGGGCGGGTCAGCGAATACGCGGGGCACCCGCGCGAGGCCGCGGCCGATTGGGGCTGGTCGTCGCGCACCCGCGGCACGGTGGCCGCGCGCGTCGTCGCCGGCACCCACCACAGCCTGTTCGCCTCGCAGCACATCGCCGAGGTGGTGGCCGCACTGCGGGAGCTCGCCCGATGACCGTCCTGCGCCGTCGCCCATCCCCGCCAACGCTATCCGCGCCGACGCCCGTTCGCGTCGGCGCGGCGGAGTAATCATGTCCAGTTCGAGCCTGTCCGACGGCCGCGGCGACCTGCCCACCGACATCGACGTCGTCGTGATCGGTGCCGGCCAAGCCGGCCTCGCCGTCGGCCATACGCTCAAACAGGCGGGCGTGAGTTTCGTCATCCTCGACGCCGCGAACCAGCTCGGCGCGTCCTGGACCACGCGCTGGGATTCGTTGCGGCTGTTCACCTCGGCGCGCTATTGCGGTCTGCCCGGACTGCCGTTCCCCGGCGATCCGGATCGATACCCGGTCAAGGACGAAGTGCCGGACTACTTCCGCAGCTACGCGGCGAGGTTCGAGCTGCCGATCCGTCTGGGCACGCCGGTGGTTTCGGTCGCCCGCTCCGGCGACGGCTTCACGGTGACCACGCCGGCCGGCAGGATCGCCGCGCGCCAGGTCGTGGCCGCGGTCGGCGCGTTCCAGACGCCGGCCATCCCCGCGTTTTCGCAGCGGCTCGCGCCGTCGGTGACCCAGCTGCATTCGCACGACTACCGCAACCCCGGCCAGATTCCCGCCGGCAGGGTCGCGGTGATCGGCGCGGCGAACTCGGGCCTGCAGATCGCGGCCGAGCTGTCCGCCAGCCATGAAGTGGTGGTCTGCCGCGGCCGCAGGCAGCCGCGGCTGCCGCAGCGGATACTGGGCCGCGATGCGTTCTGGTGGTTGTCCAGGTGCGGAATCCTGCGCCTGCCGACCAACACGCCGCTGGCGCGGCGCCTGGCGCTGCCCGATCCGGTGGTCGGCACGAAAATCGACGAACTCGCGCGCAGCGTCGGCTTCGCCGGGCGCGCCGTCGATGCCGAAGGCGCGCGACTCATCACCGCCGACGGCCAGCGGATCGAGGTGTCGACCGTGCTGTGGGCGAGCGGATACCGCAACGACTGGTCGTGGCTGGACGCGGAGCTGCTCGGCGCGGACGGACAGCCGCAGCACGACGCGGGCATCGGCGCATCCGGACTGCATTTCGTCGGCCTGTACCGCATGCGCAACCGCGGCTCGGCCTTGCTCGGCTTCGTCGGCCGCGATGCGCAGCGGGTCGGGGCGGCGGTCGCGCGGCGTAGCCGGCGCTGAGCCGGCGGTCAGCCCGCGGGCTCGGGCTGCCACTCGTCGACGAGTCGATCGTAGCTCGCGTAATCCGGCTCCAGCCCGGCGGCGACGATCTCCCACAGCATTTCGTCGGTGCCGCCGCCGATGCGCGCCATCTTCGCGTCGCGCCACCAACGGCCGAGCGGCGATTCCGCCTCCAGCACGCCGGCGCTGCCGAAGATGTGCATGCACTCGGACATCACTTCGCATCCCAGCCGGACCACGGTGACCTTCGCGGCCGAGCAGGAACGCACGTTGAAGCCGGCGGCGTTGGCGATCAGCCCGTTCAAGGCCAGGCGCATCATGTCGACCCGCGCCTGCAAGTCGGCGACCCGCAGCCGCAAGGCCTGATGGTCGAACAGCGCGACGCCGAAGGTCTTGCGTCGCTTCATCCGGGCGACGGTCACGCCCAACGCCAGCTGGCACGCGCCGAGGATCTGCGCGGCCATGGCGAAACGCTCCTGGGCCAAGGCCCAACTGAGCACGGCCAGGCCGGTGCCGGGGCGGGCGATCATCATCTCGGCGGGCACCCAGGTGTCGAAGAACACCGGCGCGGTGCTGATGCTGCGGGCGCCGACGGTCGCGAACGCCTTGCCGACGCGAAGCTGCGAGGTCGGCGCGAGGAACAGCGCGAGATCGTCGCGGCCTTCGTGGCTGTCGTCGATGCCGCGCAGCGCGAGCACCACGTAGTCGGCCACCGGCGAGGGCGAAGCCATCTTCTTGTGGCCGCGCAGGCGATAGCCGCCGTCTTCGCGCACGGCGGTGGAGCTGAGCCCCAGCATGTCCGAGCCGGCGCCGGCCTCGGTCGCGGAGATGCACAACACGGCGTCGCCCGCGATCGCCTGGGCGGCGACTTCGCGCAGGCGGTCGGAGCGGCCGAACCGGCGCAGCATCGCGATCGCCGAGTCGTGCAGGGTGACGCCGGAGGCGATGCCGCCAGCCCCGAGCCGGCCGAAGCGCTCGGACAAGGCCAGGGTGTGTTCCAGCGCGGGCACCGGGCGCTCCTGCCATTTCGCGGCGAAGATGCCTTCCCGGCCGAGCAGTTCGATGATGCTGCGCGGGAACGCGCCGGAGGCTTCCGCGTCGTCGACGATCCGGCGGGTCGATTCCCGCGCCAGGACTGCGTCCAGGTGCTCCTTGAATGCGGCGATATCGGAAAACGAGGTTTCCATGTGCAGGGTCATGGCGAGCCGATCGGTTCGTGGTGTCGTGGGTTGTGCGCGGCCTGCAGCAGGGCCAGCTCGGTTTCGACGATGGCGATGGTGGCCGAGCGCTTGGGCTTGCCCGAGGGCGTCTTCGGCAGCGTGCGCGGCGGGACCACCGAGACCAGCCGCGGGCTGACGCCGAAGGCCGCATAGACGGCGTCGGATACGCCGCTCTTGATGCGTGCGCTCGACTCGCCGTCGGCGCTGTCGCCGGCTTCGACCACGACCGCGAACTCTTCGCGTATCCCCGCGGCGGCCAGCGCCACCGCGATGGCGTTGCCCGCGCGCACGCCGTCGACGCGGCAGGCCGCGCGCTCGATGTCGCCGGGGAAGATGTTGCGCCCGGCGACGATGATCATGTCCTTCAACCGGCCGCAGACCACGACCTCGCCGGTTTCGGTGACATAACCCATGTCGCCGGTGCTGAACCAGCCGTCGTCGCCGAGCAGCGACTGCCTTCCGCTGGCGGTGAGGTAATAGCGCGAGACGGCATCGCCACGGATCTTGAGTTCGCCGACCGTGCGCGCCTTGGCGTCGGCGCCGGCCGCGTCGCCGACGCGGATCTCGATGCCGGGCACCGGCTTGCCGAGCCTGGCCAGGCGCCGCGCGGCGTCGTCGCTGCGCGGCGTCGCGTACGATTCGAGTTCGATCGCGGCCTGATCCACCGCATCGAACTGCACCCCCTCGCCGGTTTCGGAGAACGAGATGGCGAGGGTGGCTTCCGCCATCCCGTAGGCGGCGACGAAGGCTTTGTCGTCGAGCCCGAAGCGGGCGCCGGATTCGAGCACCGCGGCGACGGTCGCGTGATCGATGGGCTCGGCGCCGCTGAGCGCGAAGCGCAGCGACGACAGGTCGAACGCGCCGTCGGCGGCCGCGCGCAGGTAGCGCGCGAGCAGGGCGTAGGCGAAGTTCGGCCCTGCGGTCATGGTGCCGCGGTACTTGGCGATCAACGACGGCCACAGCCGCGGCGACCTGAGGAATTCCCCGGGCGCGGCGCAAACCGCTTCCGCGCCCACCTGCATGGGCAACACCAGGAAGCCGATCATGCCCATGTCGTGGAACAGCGGCAGCCAGCTCACCAATACATCGACTTGCGGGTCGAGCTTGGACGCGGCGACCATCGCCGCCGCGTTCTGGTGCAGATTGCGGTGCGAGATCGCCACGGCCTTCGGCAGCCCCGTCGAGCCCGAGGTCAGCTGCAGGAATGCGATGTCGTCCTCGCCGCACTGCACGGGTTCGATGGCGGTGCCCTCGGCCAATGTGTCGGCGCCGACGACGGTCATGCCCTTGGCTTCGAAGATCGGCAGCGTGCGCGCGAACGCGTCGCCGACGACGGCGAGCTTGGCGCCGATCATGTCGAGCACCGCGAAGGTGTCTTCCGCCCAGGCGTCGAGGTCGGCCCGCGGACCGGGCTGGTGCAGCATCGTCACCGACGCGCCGCGCATCCAGATGGCCTGGATCGCCGGGGCGATGCCGGCGGGCTCGCCCATCAGCACGCCGACCGCGTCGCCGGGATTCACGCCGGCCGCGGCGAGCGCGCCGGCCATGCGGCGTGCGATCTCATGGATGTCCTGCCACGTACGCCGGACGGGCTGTTGCGGCTCGCCCGTGACCAGGCCTTTGCCGGACGCGGGCGCGGCGACGAATACGTCGTGGGTGAATCTGCTCATGATCCGATCGGTCCTTGATCTTCCGGTTCCGCGCGGCCGGCGACGGAGGCGATCCGTCCCGGCCCCCGGGCGTTACGGGGCGGGAAGTCCGGCGGTGGCGGGCATTGCGGCGGCGGGCGCGACGCGATTGCAGGTGCGTTCGATGAGCTGGACCACGTCCGCGACCGTCTTGCAGACGATGAGTTCTTCCTGGCGCAGCGTCACGCCCAGCTGTTCCTCGATCGACACCAGGCCGATGGCGAAGGCGATGGAGTCGAAGCCCAGTTCGCCGATCAGCGCGGCGCCGGGGTGGACACGGGCGGGGTCGATCGCGAGTTCGTCGCGGAACACGGCGACGAGGGTTTCGTAGACGGTTGTTTCAGACATGAATCACTCCTTTGATTTCATACTTCGAGCGTAACACAAGCGCGAATTGCATCCAGCTTGCTTCACCGACAGGCACAAGCGCTTTGTTGCGATCTTCAAAAATGTATTGGCGGCCACAGTTAATTCATGGCAAAGCCATTAGGGATTCGACTCGATCGGGTCGGGGTCGGGAAACGCTTGCAGGAGCGCTCCAGATCCGACGCTTGGCCGACCGGACTTGGGCAAGAATTCGACCCCTCGGCCGCTGCGCCCTGCGGTCGAGCGCATGCGAACGCTCGCCCAAGCTGCGAATCGATTCCGGTCAATTCCGGCAGGCGCATTCCACCAGCGAGGCCTTGTCGTTCCAGCGGCTGCCGACATAGCGGTAACTCTTGTTGCTGCGGAAATGCGCGCCATAGCCGCGCGGCGGGATGCGGCTGCCGTCGATGTGCTCGCTCAAGGTGACGGTGCAGCCGCTGCGGACGCGGAACGACGAAATCTGGTCGTTCCAGTCGGCCTTCCAGTGAATCTGGCAATCGCTGTGGGAACAGGTTTGGTTGATGCCGGGGTCCCTGAGCCCGGCCAGGCGCTCGCCCGCACCCAGGCCCCAATGGGCGCCCTGGTAATCGCGGTGCTGATAGACCGTGCAGTCCTGCGCGGCCGACGGCAGCGCCGCCAGGCCGAGGCCGGCGGCAAGGACGAGGGTAAAGTAGCCTTTCATGGTCGCCTCCGATGCGAATGCGAGGCCGTTGCCTCGCAGACGAGGAAACGCGAGAGCTCGGACCGGGCGGCCTTGAGTGCGGCGTTGGAGTTTCCTCGCGCGGTCGGGGTGGACTCAACCACGCGCGCGCAGCGTCGGCGAACGCTTCTACGGTCTGTTCATGTCGAAGCGCGGGCGTGCGCGCCGATGCCGGATGGTGCGGGCGGCAGGCGAGGCCGGGCGGCGAGGGCGCCGCCGGCCCGCGGGCGCGGCGAACGCCGCATCGCGCGACTCAGCGCCAGCGGCGACGACGCTTGGCGCCGCCCTCGCGCGCGGCTCCCGTCGCGGACTCGCCCTTGCACGCAAGGCACACGCGGCCGTAGCCGCCGGCCCCGTCCTTGAGCGCCGGGTCGAAGAACTCGGCCTGTTCCTTGATCTTGCCGCAGCGCGTGCAGGGCTTGAGTTCCTTGCTCGCCAGTCCGGCCGCCTGCGATTGCACCTGGCTGACCGCTTCGGAACGATGCTCGCCCAAGGCGATCTCGACCAGCCGGTCCAGCCGCTCGGACAAGGTCGCCACGGGATCGTCGCCGAGGTTGAAGCGGTTGATGCGCAGGAAGCGGTAACCGTAGCTTTCCAGAGTCAGCTGGCGCTCCACGTCGGCCTCGTGCAGGTAGCGCTCGTGGTTGCCGATGTGGATGTGCTTGCCTTTCTGGAAGTGATGCTCGAAGCCGTCGTACTCGATCACGATCTGGATCGGCCCCTTGGGCGACTGATACGTCACCAGGAAGTCCACCCGCCAGGCCGGATGCTGGTAGGTGGGATCGAGCTGCTTGAGATAGGCGCCGACCTCGAACTGGGCGAACACGTCGATGTCGTCCAGGTGTTGTTGGTAGAACGGCGTCTGGTGCAGCCATTCCAGCACCCGCGCTTCCATCGGGCTGGACGGATCGACGTCCTGCGCGTCGGGCAGGCGCGCGGCCCGGTCCAGCACGTTGGCATAGTGGTGCAGCGCCTGACCGATGGCGCCGCGGTACTCGCCCAGTGGCTTGGAGTGGACGAACCACACCATCTCCTGAGCGCGGCTGAAGCCGACATTGAGCCGCTGCACCTTGAGCTTTTCCTCGACCGCCTGCTGCGCATCGGTCAGCTCGACCGGGAACACGTAGTTCAGCGCGTCGTGCTCGGCGGTGGCCACCATCGAATAGAAAACGATGTTGCGTTCCTCGCCCTGGCAGCTGTCGAAAGTCATCACCTTGAGCTTGAGCAGGCGTTCGAACTCCGCGCCGCGGGCGTGGCTGAAAAGGCGCTTGGACAGGTAGGTCTGCTGCTCGCGGAACGGGGTGATCACGCCGACCGTCGGCGGGTCTTCGTCCTCGATCAGTTCCAGCAGCCGCTCCAGGATGAAGTCCGCTTCGGCCTCGTTGGTGCCGCGCGTGGTCTTCTTGCCGGCGGTGTCGACCTGGTCGAAGCGGATGACTTCGTCGACCGGCACGCCGCGGATCTTGATGGCCTGCAACTGGTGGCCGTAGAAGGTCCCCGACGAATAGCCGATCAACTCCTGGTAGGAGCGGAAGTGCTTGCGCAGCATCACCGAATAAGACGCGGCGTGATTGCAGAACTCCAGGATCGAGCGCTTCACGTCGAACATCGACAGGCGTTGCAGGGCGTCGGCTGCGTCGCTGACATTGGTGCGGAAGTAGTGGGTCAGCTCGCCGCGGTACTTCTCGTTCTGCTCGATGCTGGCGTTGGACGACTTGACGTTGGAGAACTGCTTGTCGTCGCCCAGCACCACCACCTTGCGCGCGCGCAGCAGCGCCGGCAGCGCCTGCGCCACCGATACCTGCGAGGCCTCGTCGATGACGACCACGTCGAACAGGTCCGGCGCCAGCGGCATGAACTCGCCGAACTCGCGGATGCTGGCGATGATGACCGGGAAGCTCTCGCGCACCTGGCCGAACTTCTCTTCCGGGAACTTCTGCCGGCTGGCGATCACCCCGGCCAGGGCGCGCGCGTCGGAGCGGTAGTTGTCCATGAAGCTGATCAGCCGGCCGTCCACGTGCGAGTTCATGACCGAGGTGTTCAGCCGTTCCAGCTGAGTCTTGGTGCCCACGTAATCGATCTGCGGCGCCGCGGCGAACGCCTCGCGCGTGCGCAGCCAACCGGCCAGGAAGCGGATCGCAAGCGGCCACAGCCGCGCATCGTCCTTCGGGCGTTCCAGCAATGTGTCGACGATGGTCGGGTCGATGCGGCGGAGCAGGGCGACGGCCTGCGCCGCGCCGGCCGCGGCCGGGTCCACCGGCCGCGCCGTCGCCAGCCAGCGGTACGCGGCCGGGAACGCCTGCTCCTGGCCCTGCGCGGCCAGCTTCAGCCGCAGCGCGTTGGCGGCCGCGGCGACCGCCTGCAAGCGCGCGACCGAGGGCTTCAGCAGCAGCGGCTGCGACACCGGCAGCAGGTTGATCTGGCGTTCCAGCTCGCGCACGGCGCCGCCGCGGAACAGATAGCCGAACACCGGCATGCGCAGCTGTTGATAGGTCACCAGCGCGCTGCCGAGCGCCCGCAGCTGGTCGGCGTCCAACTGTTCGAAACAGTTCCAGGGAACCGAGCCGGCGCCCTGGGCGAACTCGGCCAGCGCCAGCTCCAGGCTCAAGCGGTCGCACAGCGTGGCCGCGGTGTGGTCTTGCTCGTCGAAGACCTTGACCAGATACGCTTCCAGGCCCGGCAGCCCGGGCGCGAGCGCGTCCAGCTCCGCCTGCAGGCGCGCGTCCTTGCAGCGGCGCAGTTGCTCCAGCAGCGCCGGATGCAGCTGCGCCAGCTGGGCCTCGTCCTCGTGCATGGCCTGCACCGCCGCCAGCTCGATCGCGCCCAGCGCGCTCACCGTCTGCGCGATCTGTTGCTTCAGGTCGGCGGCCTTGGCCTGCCGCTCGGCTTCCAGGCGCGCCTGATTGGCCTTCATCGCCTTCGCGTACGCGCCGATCTGGCTGATGGTCTGGTTCGACGTCAGCTTCTTGAAATTCGCCGCCTGCTGGCCCAGGCGCAGCAGCGGGTTGGGAAAGTCCGGATCGTGGCGCACCCGCGACATGGCTTCCGACAGCTTGTCGTACACCACGTCCAGCGCCTCGGTCTTGTCCGACAGCACCAGGCACGAGCGGTGATTGAACGCGCAATCGGCGGCGATGGCGGTGATGGTGTGGCTCTTGCCGGTGCCCGGCGGCCCGGCCACCACGACGATCTTGCCCTGCGGGTGGCGCACCGCCAGCAGCACCTTGCGCTGCTCCTCGTTGAGCGGGATCGGCGAGTCGTAGACCACGCGCTCGACCATCGGCAGCGCGTCCCACTGTGCCTCGACCTCGGCGGCGATCGACTTGGGGTTCTCGCGCAGCACGCCGCCGACGATGCCCTCGAACAGATCGACCACGCTCGAACCGCCCTTGTTGAGCGCGTCGAGGATCTCTTCGTAATCGTTGATCAGCGCCTCGTCCGCGCGCTCGAACGCCGCCAGATACAGCGCGCTCGACAGCCCGACCTGGGCCGTGGCCGCATCCTGCGCGGACGAGGACAGCTCGATCTCGCCGCCCAGGTCCATCGCATTGGCCACGCGGCGGAACAGCAGGCGCGCCTCCTCGTACACCGACTGCTCCGGCTTGAGGTAGGTGATCCGCTCGGGAATCGGCGACACCCAGGCGCGATTGAGGCCAGCGGCCAACTCCTGCAGCACGAAGTCGATGGCCTTGCGGTTCGCGTACAGGTGATTGACCAGCTTGAGCTTGTAGCCGGCGCCGCTGGGATCGCGCTGCACTTCGATGGGCAGGAAGAACAGCGGGTACTGCGTGCCCTTGAACTTCACCGCGCCGAGGTACAGATACAGCTGCAGGTTGTCGCTGGTGGCGACATAGGTTTCCAGGTCGCGGAACTCCAGATAGGCGTCGGCGGCGACGAAACCCTCGAAGAACGCGATCAAGGCCTGGCGCGTTCCCTCCAACGTCAGGAACTGCGGGATCGCCTCCAGCAGCGGCGCCGGCTCCTGCGTCGCCAGCAACCTGGCCAATTGCTCGGGCAGGATCCGCGACAGGTCCGCGCCGACCCGCTCGACCAGATCGCGCTCGGCCGCATGCAGCGAATCCACCACCCAATAAGCCTGCGTGCGCAGCGGCCCGTCCAGGTGCGCGATCAGCGGCCGGATGATGTGCTCGGACACCTTGTCGGCCAGATGCTGCTGCACCCCCTCGACCCACAGCTCCGGGTCCTGCACCGCGCTGGCGTAGGTGCTGACCGCCAACGCGCCGACCTCATGCCCCACCAGCTCGATGGCGGAGGCCGGAATCGCGTTGACCTGCTCCTCGATCACCTTGCGCAACACCGGGCTGATCGGCCGCACGTACTTGCGCGGCGCGATGTTCAGCGCCAGATCGTCCCCGCTGGGCCGGCTCAGCAGCGCCCACAGATCGCGGTCCAGATTGGGGTAGGGCGAGGTACGCAAGCCCGAGCGGAACCCGCTGTCCGACGTCAGCACGATCCGCCGGCGCGGCGCCTGCTGGCGCTTGAAATCCGAATCGAGAAAATCCCGGAAATACTGACTGACCCGCGAGGCGATCGGCCTCAGGTGGGATTTCAAGGCATCCATTGCATGCACCGCCGTTATGGAGCGAGCGGCCCACCAGTGGACGATCCCTGGTCTTGCGCGCGGTCCTCGTTTCGAGCGGAAATGCTACCGCGATTTTCCACAGCCCCGCGTGACCCCGCCTGACCCCGCGTGGCGCCCAGCCCGGCCCCAGGCACCTGCCGCCCGCCCCTGCAGGAGTGGCGTAGGCCGCGACCGCGACCTCACCCGCCCGCGCAGCCACCGCGGCGAAAACATCCGCCTGCGCAGGCGCTCAAGACAGTGGTTCGCGCGCCGCCACTCTTGCCGGAAGGCCCGGTGCGACCGCCGGGCACTCTCCGGCGGCCGAAGCGGATCAACGCGCCCACCCCAACCACTGCCGATATACTTGGCCCGAACGACAGGGGATGCTGATGCGCAGGGAATCGAGTGCGGTGTGGGCGATCGCGGCCGGCAGTGCGTGTGCAGGCTTGCTGTGGGCCTCGCAGAGTCTGGCCGACTTCGTCCGTCGGCCCACGTTGTCCTGGGCCAGCGTAGCGACAGGCGCGGCGTTCAAGGCCCGTCCGCGGGCGGACACGACGTCCAGCGCACACCCGCAAACCGGCGCGACGTTCGGCGCGCGCGCCTGGGGACGCATCGCGTCCAGCGCAGGTGGATGGGCAGGTGCGGCACCGGGCGCACTTGCGCATGGTGGGGCGGGAGCCGCCGCCTCGTCGATGCAGGCGGCATCACCGGGGCCGCCGATCTATTCGATGAGCGCGCCGCAGTACCTCTCCGACCCGGCGGCCGCCCGAGCGCGGTCCATCGCCGTGGGCGACGTCTCCGGCGATGGGCGCGATGACCTCGTCTTCCTGTCCGCGCGTTACGTTCCCGGCGCGTGGCTCAACGGCATGGACGTCTACGTCGCCTATCAGCGCAGCGATGGCAGCCTCGAGCCGGCGGTCAAGATCGGAGAGTCGGGTACCGAACTCGACTTCCGTTTGTTGATCGCTGACCTGGACCGCAACGGGATCGGCGACATCGTCACCACCACCAGCAGTGGCGTCATGGTGTTCTACGCGAACGCCGACGGCCGGTTCACCTCTAGTCTGACCGTGGTCGGTGACCCCGACGCCTTGGTCGCCACCGACGTCGATCGCGACGGTTACCTCGACGTGCTGGTCGACGCCAGCGACACCACAGCCAGCGTCCTGCACGGTGGCCCGCGCGGCGTCGAGCGCACCTCCACGCTGCCGCTGCCTGCGTCTGCGGTGCGCACCACCGGCGACGTCACTGGCGACGGCCTGGACGACCTCATCCTCGCCACCATCTTCAACCGGCCGCTGCGCGAATTCCGCGTCTACCCGGCGCTGGCATCGGGTGGATACGCCGCGCCGCTGGTGCACTACGGTGCGCTGGACGCCAATCAGACCGGATCGCTCGTCACCGGCGACTTCAACGGCGACGGCCGCATCGACCTCGCGCTGGACGAGGCGAAGGATTACGCGGACGTGCACCTGTACTTCCAGGACGCACAAGGCACGCTTTCATCGACCCGCGACATTGCCAGAAACCGGGGCGGCGGTTCCTTGGTCGTCCACGACCTCGACCGCGACGGCCGCAGCGATCTGGCGATCGCGCACAACGGCTGGGGCTACGTCGGCTACTACCTGCAGACGGACACCGGCTTTACCCCCCAGAACGTTATCAACGTCAATCAATACATGGGGCGGTCCAACTACTTCGCCGCCGGCGACCTCAACCACGACGGCTGCGGCGATCTGGTGATCAGCCGGGACAGCCAGTCGCCCGTGCTGTTGTACGGCCAAGGCTGCGCGCCTGCGGTCGTCGCCGATTGCCGTTATCCGGAGGTAGCGGTGGAGGCGGCGGGGCCTGTGGCGACGGCCTGGGCGTTGCCGTTGGCGCGTGTGGGCAGCGGCGGTGCGGGTGCTCAGGTGCGTGGCCGATCGATGTCAGACGCTGGCGAGCGCTTTGGGCGCGACGGCCATGGCCTTCGGAGTGTGTCGGCGTCGGGGCGGGCGGGCAGGGGAGTGATGGAGCGGTAATCGCTATCGACGAGGCCAGCGCGGACGGAACCTGCAAGCGACACTGCCCTTGTGCCTGCAACGCACATCCTCTGCAACGGTTTTCCAATCCGAGCCGTCCATCGCGTTATACCGTTGATTGTCAGGGCAAAAAACGCTTGATGCCCCAGTAAAAGATTCACATGGTTGGCGGGACACCGCAGCGCCGAGGCCGCTCGCCGGTAGAGGACATTGTGTGAGCCCGACCAGGAACGCCTCCGCCCCGCCTCGTGAGGAGCGACCGAGGGCGAGCGTCCGTCATCTATCTGGTCGTGATCCTCTAGCGGGCGACCGATACTGCAAACCCGAAGGGGCGGCCTTGCGTGTTGTCCATCCAGATCCACGCGGACGACGCCGAGGCGGGTCGTGGCTGAGCCGCTGCCGCCGCAACTGCGCAGCCTCGTCGACGAATTCGCCAAACAAAAAGACCTGCCGTCGAACGCCGCTCAGGATGTCGAAGCAGCTATCGCGAGTTCCCCTTATCTTGCCAGCGTCATGGTCGACGCCGTCGACCGGCACAACCGATCGTTCATTGATCAAAAGACCGAGTAGAAAGGACCTCCTCTATGACGTATTCGCGCTGGACACGCTATGCAGGCATTGGAGGCGCTTGGCTCGCACTTGCCGGCTGCGCGCAACCGCCCGCCCAAGCATCATCGGACCAGCCGAAGGACGCCCCCATGACCACAACCACCCAGGTACCCGCCGGTGGCGAAGCTGCGGCCGAACATGTCGCAGCCCAGTTCGACCGCATCGCCGCGCAATCGTCCGCCCAAGGCAAGCCCACTCCTGAGCAACCGCCGGCCGCCCCGCCGCCCGGACCGTCCTTGCAGCCCGAAGAATGGATCGCGCGCATTTTCCGGCTGATCGATAGCCTCAGTTCGCCGAGCGATCTGGAACCCGCCCGTGTCGCCAACACCATCGGCCTGAGCCTGCACCCGGCCGGCACCGAACAAGTGGCCCGGGGCGACCTAGGGTCGCAAGGCGACTACGCGCTCTGGGTCAACACGCTTTACAGGGAACGCCCAGGCAAATGGACGGCCGGGCTGTCCCAGGAGCCTCGTTCCGGCCAAAAGGGCTGCCTGTTCCCCCTCAGCCGATTGCGCCAGCACCTCAGCGGCCGCGGCTACAGCGCCAATGAAGGCGTGCGCCAGCGTGATGGCGGCGAGCGCGCCCTGTATCGCTCTGCGGCGACTGCCGATGGGATCGTCTTCGTGGTCTCGGCCCAGTTGGCGCCTGGGGGTGCCGGTTGCGTCCAGGAAATCCGAATCAACGCCAACACGCCTGAGGACGAGGCGTGAGCCCGTTGCGGCAGGAGATTCGTCCGGTCATTGAGGAGCTTGCGCAGAAGAAAGGTTTGCCGCCTTCTGCAGTAGCGGACATCGTAGCGGGCACTGCCCGTTCGCGTTAACTTGGACGAGATCAAGTCGGGCGTAACCTGCGAGCGACACCGCCCGTGTGCCTACAAAACACATCCTCTGCAAGAGCATTCCAATCTGAGCCGTCTGTCGCGCTATGCCCTTGGTTGGCAGGGCAAAAAAACGGTTGATGTCCAAATAGAAGTTGCGCATCGTTGATGGAACACCGCGACGCCGAGCTTCCGAGGCCGCTCGCTGGTAGAGGAGACCGTGTGAGCCCGACAAGGAACGCCCCAACCCCGCGTCGTGAGGAGTCCCCGAGGCCGAGCCCCACGTCTGCCTTGTGGCTGTGGCCCCTGGCCCTGGCCGGCCTTACGGCATGCGCGCAGCCCCCGGCGGCTCCAGTCCCTGAAACGCGAAAGGAGAGTTCCGCCATGACGGCCCCATCGCCTGCGGCCTTCGACAGCGCCGCCACGCCGGAGCAGGCAGCCGACGCTGCCGCGACCGCCGCCGACCGGGCGGCGGAAATGGCCTCCCGCACGACATCGCCGGCCAATACGGGCCGAGCTCCTTCTCCCCCTGTCCAACTGACCCAGGGCCCCGCCCTGGGGAGCGAGGAACTGCGGGTGCGATTGCTGAAGTTGATCGAAAGCTTGAAGACGGCGCGAGATACGGAACCGTCCCATGTTGCACAGGTGTTGGGCACGCCCTTGGGTCCAGATCCAGAGGATGCCGAGAGTCAGTTGGTCGAAGGCCAATTGACCGGCGGCGGTCGTTACAGCGTCTCGGTGGATACGTTGTATCCGGGCACGCCAGGCCGGCATGTCGAAATCCGTTGGACACCCGCCGGCTGGAAGGGCGATCCACGCAAACCCGAAAACGCGTTGCCTACCTGCAGCCTGCACTTCCCGCCGCTCAGCGACGACATCGCCGCATTGGGCTACTCACGCTCAAAAAATTCGCCTCACCTGAAGGAAGCCTGGTCGTTCCGAAAGGATGTGCCCGCCAACGACATCACGTTCTACCTGGTCGTGACCCTTTATCGAGCGATCGATGCTGCAGATCCGAAGGGGCGGCCTTGCGTGCTGTCCGTCGAGATCGACGCGGACGACGCCGAGGTGGGCCGTGGCTGAGCCGTTGCCGCCGCAACTGCGCTCCCTCGTCGACGAGTTCGCCAAACAAAAAGGCTTGCCTCCAAACGCCGCACAAGATGTCGAGGCGGCGATCGCGAGTTCCCCTTATCTAGCCAGTGTGATGGCCGACGCCGTCAACCAGAAAACGCTCAAAAATATCGGCGTGAGCGCCGCAAACCATGAGGGCGGCCATTACGACAAACAGACCGCCACCATCTTTGTCAGCGTCGAGACATTCACACACAAGGATGCGAAGCCCCAAACACGCATCGACAACATCACCAGTACCCTGGGCCATGAGACGGGCCACGCGTTGACCGAAAAGGCGCGCTCCGCGGAGATCGACCGTCTGTCGACCGCTATCGAGATCAAGCTCACCGAGGGCTTAGGCAACGCCTCCACAGTGGATGTCACCCCAGAAGTGGGACGCTATCTGGACTTCACCCGCAACGACGAAGCGCTGTCCGAGCTGATCAGCATGAACTCGGTCGCAAGCCGCATCGCGAGCCAGCCCGGGGGATACAACGAGAAAGAGTTCCTGCGACGCATGGACGCGTCCACCCAGTGCATTGAGCGAAGGGAAAACGCCAGGCACGCCGAGCTAGCTGCCGGGATCAAGCTTTCGGAGCACGGCTTCCAGTTCACCGGAAACCGCTTCAAAAGCCCCGCCGTCGAAGCAGTGGCGGCCTGCCACTATGACCAGGGAGCAACGCTCGGCCGACATGGCGATTCCAACTATCGCAACTACTACGGCCCGAGCGTGCTCGCCACCATCGCAGCGGTTCACTCCGATGTGGCCAAAGGCACCACGCAAGCGGTTCCGGATGTCCACATCGATCTGAAACATCTGAAACTAGATCTCGCTCAGATCGAACGGAATGGCGTGGATCTGCCCGGCACGAGCAAGAGCTTCAGCTTTACCGACATCAGCGACGGCAAGCTGGCATGGAAGACCGTCAACGACACCAGCGCAAGCACGCCACAACCGACGCCAAAGGATGTTGATATCGAGGCGTCGGCAGCGCGCTCCGCCTTCCGAGCGGATAGTCCCGGGCATCCCGATCATCGGGCCTTCGAGATGTTCCATCGTGCCGCGCAGGCCGATGGCCGTTGGAACCAGACCGAAGCCCGTAATCTCGCTGCCGCCGGCTTAGCGGCGGTGAAGGCCGACCCTGTCGTAGGCCAGAACCTATCTGGAGTCGTCATCGGCAGGGGCGCTGATGGCGCGCCCAATCTCATCGGGTATGCATCTCCCCATGGGCCGATGGGGCCGCATCATCATCTCGCGGTAGAGGCTGACGCTGCTGCCCAGGTGCCTGCGGATAAGAGTCTGGATCGCGTCGAACAGCTCAATTGGCAACAAGGTCAACTACAGACTCAACAGCTGGAACAGCAAGCCTCGCAGGTGCATGCGACCCAAAAAATGAGCTTTTGACATTAATTGGTGGCTGTTTCGAGGGCGGACATGCTCCGTGGGGTGTTAGCTCTAATCTGAGCTGACCGGTCCGCTTTCGGCCAGAAGCAGACACTGGAAGTACGTGGCCCCTGGGTGACCGTACCGGTCAAGTCGCAAAACTCACTGCGCCACGAGACACGTGCGGGTTTTCCGATTCACCTGTCCGAAGTGTTTTCCTCCCGACGTTTACTCAAAGATATGGGCGAGCGATTTACTACGCATCACTTGTTGTGTGTCCCTAGCAAAACTTAGTGCTCGCATTCAAGGCTGTATCTGAGATGTTTCTAGATTCATCTTGCACGTCATACCAAAGAAGCTGCTCACACTTGGGGAGATTGCGCATGAAGATCACTGCCGCTTCAGTAGCGATTTTTTTTACCATGCTGACTGCAAGCGCCTGGGCAACCGAGCCAGGAGTAAACGAGAGATTTACACCTGGAGCGACCGACGAAGAAATCAAGTCCACAGTCTCATCCGCGCTCAGCCACGCCCTCTCGAAACGAAACGATTTTGCCTTCTCGCCAGATGAAGCTAAGACTGCTGCTGGACGGATAAAGGCGATTTTCGATGCTACGAAAACGCTACCTGGAGACGCAGGGACGACTTACGACGTTGTCCTTCAGATCGGTCACTTCCCGCGAAAAACCGGAAAAACTGGGGGCACGGGTAAGTACGTAACGGAGCAACAGGCGGCGGCCGCAATCGCAGATGGAGTCCGTCAAAAACTTTCGACTTTGAAAGTAGATAACAAGGCAATCTCCACAATCGTCGTCGGAGCTGATGATTTTACGCGGGGGCTCAAGACTAAGATATTTTTAGCTCTCCATACGGACTCTTCCGAAAAGCCTTGCTCAGTGGGGCCAAGCCTAGGGTATGAAGCCGGGACCAGTCGAGTTGGTACCAACGGTCTAGCCCTTGCCACGGCCTTAACCCTGGGCTACGACGCCACGAAATTTATGAAGGACAACTACACTCGGAACCTTTCAGGCTATTACGCTTATAGATCGATAAATTCAAGTGCCTTCAAAGCACTCTTGGAGATGTCGGAATTGTCTTGTCCAGAGCAAGAAACTAATCTCCTGAAGAACGCGGCCCAACTTTCCGAAAACCTAGCAATCGCAATTCAGTTTTCCCTGCGTGACCAATCACTGTAGTTGTCATGGCAAATACAATCCTGTCCATTCTTAGCACACTATTCGCTTTAGCTGCGGGACCTGCTTGGGCTCAACAGCCACATCTCACCTTAGATGCTGTAGTTGAGCAGCGATGGATAGCAGAAATAGGAGAGGAGCGAAGAACATTTCGATTGGTCCCTAACAAGCAGGGACCTGTCAAGCGTGATACTGACTTGATTTCGCTAGTTATTTTTAGATCCAGCCCTACGTCAATGAGCCCAGACAATGACAACTGCCGCGCGAACGCTAATCTCCGCATCGTTACTTGTGATCTCAGAGTCATCGACTCATTGTCTGAGGAGTTTGGGCTCTTGTCGGCCAAGCTCCCGAGAAACAAAATTGCGCACTATACGAAAGATCAGCTAATTCTCTTGAAATGGGTTATCGCACACGAGATTGGCCATATTGAAAAGGGGCACCATCCTTCTTCGTATAGGACCGCCCATTCCGGATTTCTAGTGTATGAGGTGGAGCAACAGCGCTCTGAGCTAGAAGCCGACGAGTACTCAATCTCAGTTATGGGTGCATTAGATAAGTCAGAAGCTGAAAACTATGCACTTCTACTTACCATTGTTAACAACCTGATAAGAAAAAATCTTTGCCCCACAACCTATCCTGAGCCCTGCGAAGCGATAGCGCAGGGAGCGGGAATTCTCTTCAATTCATCGAACTTTGATCCGATCGTCATAGATGGCGGGACGAGACATCCAGATTTTATCGCCAGAATGCTCCGGTTGCTTTATCTGGCCGGGCGCGGGACGAAAGTGAACTCCATCAACTATCTAGCAATGAGAGCAATTGAGCGGTTGAAAATCAAATCAGCCAATGGACTGGTAGTAGTGGACGCGAGCTCATCCTCTAAATCTGCTTTAGGGGAATGATGGCTGCAGCCCGCCGTCGAAGCGGGTTCGGGTCGAATTGGCTGCTATCACACCAAAGCGTCCGCAGACCCTGCACTACCGTGGCGAAGCTGAGTTCATGGCCTCGGATGGACGATTCAGCGGGGCACAAGCAAATCACGCCGCAAAACCTGTAAGCCATTCCATGGGCACTCGTTGTCTGCCTCGGTTGGCGACTCCATTGCCATAAGCCTTCCCCTACATGGCTTTCAGTACTCGGACGATGGTCGCCCTTTTCTTCCTAGCCAAATGTAGCGCTACCCCGCAGCATGGCCATGCAGTGGCAAAGGATGCCGCTCGGCTTAGGGAGCAGTGACTGCAGGTGTTGCCAGCACGGAGCAATTACGAAACAAGGTTGTCACGGATTTGAATGCGGCGGTTGAATAGGTCGCTTGCTTGAATCCAGCGGTACGGGTCACTTCCGAACCCGCCTCTACTCGAGCACTGAAGAGTTCCATCAGCCGAACCATCACTCCACCTTTCTTTCCACGGACAGCCTTCCGATCGAACTCAAACTTCTGAACAATCAGTTCCTCATGAGGCGCTAGGGCTCCAGTTGCGCCGTCGCCGAGGTCGGAGGCGTCATCAACACCCTGAGCTAGTAGCTCATTCACCATAGCTTTCTTTATTGGGATTGAGCTGAATCTGCGAGTCGCAAACAGTATCTGCGCGTTGGTCTGCTCCATGGCTGCAATGGAGAGGCCAATTTGCGCCGCCCACTCCGGCTTTTCGGCACCCACGTCAGTCTTGAAAGCGCGACCAGCTATGGCTACCAGACGAACGCTGGTCCAGTTGCTAATGGGCTGCGGCTTGAAGCGCTCCTGGTGTGGGAGCTCTAAAGCAAGGAAAAGCTGCGTTGGTGTTCCCGTCTTTGCCATTGACAGGAGGTCACTCGCGCACGCAGGATCAGTCACGTAGTACACATTTCCTATTTGCGCAGCCCCTGCGTCTGGTGCGCTCAGTACGTTGAATCCCCGATCTCGCGCCAGCGTTGCGTAGATCCGCTTGATCAGACCATCCACAACTTCCGTTTCTGGTTCCTGTGCATACGTACTTTGGGCCGTCGACACCAGTGTTAATGCAAGCACAGCGATGACGAATCGCATAGCCAAACTCCTTGTCTACTAGACTGGCTGACGCGCTTCATCGAAAGCGCCCTCTTAAGCAGCTAAACGGAACACGTCGGCCGTATCGGGCAACTTGCAGCTACCGTTCGTCGGGCGCACCCTAGCTTCTGCCACCCATATCCTGGCACCCGCAAGGTCCGGCTCAAGCGGCGGATGAGCTAGGTTGAACAGTGCTCACATGGGTACCATCGATAGTTGCTTTTGAGCGGAATGAAATCGTCGAGTTTTGGCTTGATGCCACGGCCGCATTTCGGACAGCGTCGGCGACTTCCCGATTGACGCACCGTCGTCCCCAGAGCTTAGTGAGGCTAGGTCCGGCGAACAGGCCCATGACTCACAGACGGATAGAGAGAATGCGAGTCCGAACGACTGCTTTGGGTCGATAGCCGTCATTCTCGTTAACGGCCGATCTGGGCCAAAAGCTGACGCTATTACCTGTCCTGGCCGCCGGTGGCCACATACGATTGTTTTGCAATGCAGCTACATGGCATGGAGCTTCCAGTCGTACATCTTGTAATGCCATCCAAGACACTCTGCCGAAGGCCAGTGACGGCGGTCCTTAGGCATGAAAGCTTTTTTGCCATGAAGGGTCGTTGAAACCTGACTGTCCGCGCTGGAGTACTTCCCATCCCCGCCCTTCGGATCGATGTAGTACACGGTGTGATCTGGCGCGATGGTGATGTAACCGCAATCGAACAGGCGATGATGCGTTGCGCAAAGCAGCAGTCCGTTACACGTGGCCATCCGCTGCGCGGGGCTGCAGGCGTTCCATTCGATCAGGTGGGCCGCCTGAAGGGCATCCTCGAAAGTCAGCCCACAAATTGCGCACCGCCCCTGATACGCGAGCAACAGCGTCTTTCTGAAGATCGATTGCGCCGTGCCACGTACCTTGACCTGCGCGTAGATATCGGCGGCCTTCCCGGGATCGGAATCCAGCTCTGCGGCGAGCGTTTGTTCGGTTTCGCCTTGGGATGCATAGAGGAATGGGTTCTCGCTCTCGTTCCATGCGTAGTTGCGGACCTTCCGCAACCCTTCGGGCAGGTCGTCCACATCCCAAGCGATGAACCCCGAGCTTGGCGTCTGATCCTGCGCATTCACCACCAGAATCGTCAAAGGCGGAAGCCTCTGGTCGAGGCAGTACGCCTGGATTACCCCCAGCACATAACGAAGCGCGCGTGGGTGGACGCTGATTGCCGCACCCAACTCTCCGTAGGTGATCAACCCACTCCTCTTCGACGCAACCGCGGTAAGCACCCTCCAAGCCCGATAGGCACGCTCTTCCTGATTGACAGCCATACACCCCCCAAGTGTCCGATGAGACCGTCCCTAGATAATAGCCAAGGAACGGCCAATCATCCTTGGGATCATCACTTGCGCCCTCTGAGAGAGGCGGTCTGCCCGTCGGCGCGTCAGAAAACGCGGCCCGGGTAGGCGAAGCGCACCATCCGCGGCTTCGTGGACGATCCTCCCGCCAGCGATGCCGTCATAGCCAGTAACCTGCAGACGGGCCCCATGCGCTGGCCGCCAGCCAATGTCGCCCGTGTAAGGGCAGAGGTCGCACCGGGCGCTACCAGGTATCCTTTGTGAATGATGGCTATGGGTCGAAAGCGGACATCTATAGCGCCGACCGCCTCTTCAGAATGGCCTCTGCATGGATACGTAACCGAGCGATAAACTCGGACAAGTCTGATTGACAGTTCTGTACTGGCTCTACAGAGTCCCACCCACGGAGCGTCGAAACTCCCAAACACATAGCGATTCCTACCTTCGTCAATGGTGGGTCTTTTCATAGCTGTCGTTTGGAGGAGTACCGCGTATGCCCCGTAAGCCCGCCCGCAAATCCGACCGCGCATCCCCGCAAGAAGGCGTGGTGATGCCCGTCGACGCATTCAAAGCCCTTTCCGCCTTCCAGCAGGAACTGCACGGCATCGTGCGGACCTTGCAGCCTGAGGTGTTGATCGAGATCGGGTATCCCGCCGGGCAGGACCGCCGCTTGCTGCGGGAGGTCTTCCAGGCCCTGGCCCGGCGGCTGGACCCGGTGATGGCGGCCTGTGTCTGGTCGCCCGCCGGGGAGGATGGGGACGGGCCGGGAGCGTCGGGGCGTCTGCACTGAGGGACGCGCCTTCTCGCGGTGACGGGCCGGGCGGTCGCGAGGGGGCGGGCATGGCCGCCGCCTTGTCGGGGCCGGGCTTCGGGCCGAATCGCTGCTTTCGCAAGCCAAATTGCTTCGCGCGCAAGCCAAAAGGTGTCGCGCGCGAGGCGTTTCGGCTTGCGCGCAAGCCGTTTTCGCCCGGCCGCGAGCCGCGCCGGCCCGGCCGCAAGGCTGCGCATCCCGGCCGCAAGCCGTCGAGCCTTGCGCGCAACCTGCCGATTCTTGCGCGCCACGCTTCGCACCTTGCGTTCGCAAAGCGCAACGCCTTGCGCGCAACCGGTTCGGCTTGCGCGCAAGCCGCGACGGCTTGCGCTTGCTCCGCCAAGGCTTGCGCGCAAGCCGATGTGGCTTGCGTGCGCAACGCGTACGACGTTGCGCGCAAGCCGGGTGTGTCGCGCGCAAGCCGCGCGGGCTTGCGCTTGGGTGTCGGCGGGCCACGCGCAAGGCGCGACGGCTTGCGGTCGGGCCGTCGCGGCTTGCGTCCGGGCCGCTGCGGGTCGCGCGCGCGGTTTTAGGCTGCGCGGGCCGGCCGTCGCGGCCGGCGTCCCCCGACTGCCAAGGATTGCCATGAGCCAGAACCTGATCGACTTTTCCCTGTCCGCCGAGTCGCTCGCCCTCATCGACGAGGCATTGACCACGCTCGAAAACCACCTCGCCGGGCTGGTGGCGCTGCCGCTGGACCAGCGCCGCCAGCTGACCAAGATGGGCGACAAATCCGAAGCCTTCTGCCGTCAGGCGCTGCATGTGATGGGCGAGAACCCCGGCATCCTGCCGCGCAATTTCGACCTGGACGGCCTGCGCCGCGATCTGGCCTTGCTCGACAGCCTGCGCCCGCGCGCGCTGCGGGTGACGCGCCTGCACGAGAAGCTGCGCGACACCGAAACCGCGTTGGGCAGCGATCTGATGACCAACGGGTTGGAGGGGTATGCCTTCCTGAAGATCGCCGGCAAGGGCGAGGGGCTGGAGGCGCTGCGGCAGATGTTGTCGGCGCGGTTCAATCGCACGCCGGCCAAGCGCGCGGCGCCGCCGGCGGATGCGCCGAAGGCGTAGGGCGCCGGCGCTGCACAGGCCCCGCGCATCGCTGGGCCTGTGCGTTTCGGGCGTCGGCGGCGATCGGCTCAGCTGTACACGATCATGGTCACGCCGTACGTGCTCATCGGCTGATTCACCAACACCCCGACGGTGTCGTTGTCGGCACGGAACACCTCGCGCAACGGCCCGTGGCTGCGGTCGTCGATGCCGACCGAGATGCCGCGGAACTGGGAGTAGTACTGGCAGTACATCGGCGGCGGCGACGGGCCTTTCTTGCGCAGCGCTTGGACCGAAACGAAGAATCCTTCCAGCCCCTGGAAGCCGATCCCGCCGAACAGGGTGAAGCCGACGCAGTCGTAATTCTTCTTGTCGAGCGGATTCATGATCGGCTTGGCGCCGGGAAGGATCGTTTTCAGCGGGAACAGGTTCGGCATGCCGTTGGGCCCGTAGTTGATGCGCAGTTCTTCCAGGTCGGTGGCCGCGGTGTTGAACAGCACGCCGCGCAGATGCAGCTTGATGTTGAACAGCGCCACCAGGTCCATCACCAGGGTGTACAGCGAGATGCCGATTCCGATCTCGGTCATCGCCGCGCCGGCGATGCCTTCGACCAGGTCGGTGAGGAAGCTGTTGCTGGGGTCGTTCGGGTCGTTGGGAATGTCGGGCAAGGCGTATTCGCGCGTGGAGATGATGCCGGTAGCGTCCTGGTACTTCGCCAGCAGCCGGTTGAGGTCGGCGCCGGGGCGCAGCCCTTGCTTGAAGGCTTCGTGGGCCGAGGTCAGGGTGGCCAGGAACGTGGTCACCGCGGCGCCGCCCGTGTGGTCGTTCCTCAGGCCCTCGATCAGCGCCTTGAAGGTGGGGCTGTCCTTGCGGATCCAGGTGACGTGCGAGTACTGGCAATCGGGATAGCTCATGGGGCTGCGGTCCTGTGGGTGGCGGCCGAGGCGGGCCTCACCCACAAACGGTGCGGGCCTGTGCGAGCGGCCACTGGGCGCGAAGGCTGCATGGCGTTCGCCGGCATGCGGCTGCGGCGCGAGCCGCGCCGGCGCTTGGCCGCGCGGCGGTGCGCTGCGCTGTTCGGGCCGCGCCTGCGCGGGCGAGGGAACTCAGGCGTTGCGCAGGCGTTGCGCAGTCGTGCGACGATTCGGCTCGCGCCGGCATCTCATCGGGGAGTGCCGCTGCGCCTGGGAGGACGAATGCTGAGATCGATCTGGGGGGCGGCGCTGGTCGCCGCCGGTGTGTTCTGGGCCGCCGATGGGTGGGCGGCGACGCCCGCTGCGGCGTCTGCGTCGTATGTCTTGCCGGCTGCAGCCATCGAAGACGGCGCGCGCCTGGACGCGGCGATGCCGGCGCTGGCGCGGCAATTGCTCGCCGACTATCGCGACGACGACCGCAGCCGCGATCTCAACCAGCGCTTCCGCCTGCAACTGGTGGCCGGCGATTACGCCGCCGCCGAGCGCAGCCTGGAGGCATTGTCGGCCACCGCCACCCAGGGGCCGGTGCCGGTGCGGCCGAACTTCGCCCAGTACCGCCTGTATGCGCGCGCCAAGGCGCTGCAGGCCGGGCAGGGGCTGGACTTCGGCGCGGCGCTGACGCGCGCGTTCGCCGAGACGGTGACGCCGATGGACGACCGCGCCGCCGGGGTGGCGATGCGGGTGCTGAATTTCGAGTCGCCCGATGTTCCGCGCCAGCGCCGCGCGCTGGCCGATGCGCTGGCGCCGCTGCGCAAGCAGCCGGCGCTGGACCGCGCCGCGGCGCTGGCGTTGGTGCGCAGCTATCAGGTCGAACGCAGTTATGCGGCGATGGCGCCGCTGCTGCCGGCGCTGACGGCGGCGGACGATGCGCGGCGTTATCGAGTGGAACGCGATGTGGCGGTGGCCACGCCCGACGGCGCCACGGTCTGCGCGACGGTGGTGCGTCCGCTCAACGCCGCCGCGCGCTTGCCGACGCTGTTGAACTTCACCATCTATGCCGACCCCAGCACCACGCTCAACGAGGCGCGGCGGTCGGCGTCCAACGGCTATGTCGGCGTCACCGGCACCAGCCGCGGCAAGGGTTGCAGCACCGACAAGGCGATGCCGTACGAGCACGACGGCGACGATGCCGCGGCGCTGATCGACTGGATCGCGGCGCAGCCGTGGAGCGATGGCCGCGTGGGCATGTACGGCGGCAGCTACGAGGGCTTCACCCAGTGGGCGGCGGCCAAGCGCCGGCCCAAGGCGCTCAAGGCGCTGATGCCGTCGGTGACCGGCGCGCCCGGTCTGGACGTGCCGATGGAAGGCGGCATCTTCTACGGCTTCCAGTATTACTGGCCGTTCTATGTCGCCAACAGCCGCCAGCTGGACAACGCCGCGATCGAGGATTACCCGCGCTGGCAGCGCATGTACCAGGGCTGGTATGTCAGCGGGCGGCCGTATCGCGAGCTGCCGCAGATCGACGGCACGCCGAATCCGATCTACCTGCGCTGGCTCTCGCACCCGGACTACGACGCGTACTGGCAGGCGATGATCCCCTACCGCGACGAGTTCGCCGCGCTGGACCTGCCGGTGCTGACCACCACCGGCTATTACGACGGCGCGCAGATCGGCGCGCTGTATTACCTGCGCGAGCATTACCGCTATCGCCCGCAGGCCGAGCACTACTTGGTGATCGGCCCGTACAACCACGTCAGCGGCCAGCGCGGCACGGTCGCCACCGGCGACAGCCTGCGCGGCTACACGCTCGATCCGCAGGCGCAGATCGACATCGGCCAATTGCGTTACCAGTGGTTCGACTACGTGTTCAAGGGCGCGGCCAAGCCGGCGCTGCTGGCCGACCGGATCAATTATCAGGTGATGGGCGCCAATGAGTGGAAGCACGCGCCGTCGCTGGCGGCGATGGCGCAGCGGCGGCAGAAGTTCTATCTCGGCGCGACGGCCGGCAGCGACAGCCGCTATGCGTTCCTGGCGCAGGCCGCGGCGCCCGACGCGTACGCCGAGCAGGTCATCGACCTGCGCGACCGCCGCGACGCCGAGCGCATCGTGCCCGGCGGCGGCATCGTCGATGCGGCGCTGGACACCGCCGAGAGCGTGGTCTTCGTCAGCGAGCCGTTCGCGCAGGCCGAGGAGTTCAGCGGCCTGTTCTCCGGCCGGTTGGAGGCGAGCACGAACAAGCGCGATTTCGACTTCAATATCTCGCTGTACGAGCTGATGCCCGACCAGCGCTACTTCGAGCTGTCGCGTTACCAGTCGCGCGCCAGCTACGTGGACGACGTGAGCCGCCGCAAACTGCTGGAGCCGGACCGCCGCACCGTGCTGAACTTCGAGGCCGGCCGCGCCACCAGCAAGCGCATGCAGGCCGGCAGCCGGCTGGTGGCGGTGGTCAGCGTGCTGCGCAATCCGCAGCAGGAGATCAACTACGGCAGCGGCAAGGCGGTGGCGGCGGAAAGCATCGCCGATGCCGGCGAGCCGATGCGGGTGCGGTGGTATGGCGGGAGTTATCTGGAGATTCCGCTGAGCCGCTGAGCGCGGCGCATAGTGCGAGCGCAACGGCCCGTCGGGGCCGTTGCGCAGTTCGCGATGGCGCCGACGGCGTCAGTTCACCCGTCCGGTCGAGGCGGCGCCGTTGTTCGCGTTGTAGAACAAGATGCCGTTGGGCGTGTAGGTCGCGCGGTTCCAGCCCAGGGTGAAGGCGCCGGGCGCGTAAGTGACCAAGTGGGTGAAGATGCCGGCGCTGTTGAGGGTGCCGATCGCGCCGGCGCCGGTCTGCGCGTTGTAGAATAGCAGGCCGTTGGGGGTGGAGACGATGCTGCTCCAGCCGGTGGCGAAGGCGCCGGCGGGGTAGTCGCGGATGTTGATGTAGTTGCCGCTGGGGTCGATCCGGCCGACGGCGGCGGCGCCGTTCTGGGCGTTGTAGAAGAACAGGCCGACGGGCGTTTCGGCGACGGTGCTCCAGCCGGTGCCGAACGAGCCGGCCTGCCACGCGCGCAGGGTGGTGAACGACTGCGCCTGCGCCTGTTGCGCCGGCAGCGCCAGCGCCAACGGGACCAGCACCAGCGCCAGCCAACGGCTCTTGTTCGCGATCGCGTTCGAGATGTTCATTTTCGTCCTTTCCATGGGGAGGGGCGCGGCGGCGAGGAAGTCTCGCGTCGCGGTGCCGGCCCGGGCGTGCTCGCCGCGCGGCACCGGCGGATTCCATCGCCTCGCTGCGCGCGCGGCAAACGACCCTCGCGACTGCTCAGATGCGGCGTGATCGCGCGCGCACAGACGCTGAAAAGATTGGCGAAAACGCGGCGCCGGTTAGCGATGCGGAAACCCGCGCGACGGCGTCTGCGTCGCAGGACGGGGCGCGATGATCGGCGGTCGAGCGGCGTGCGCCTGGATCAGACTCGGCGTCAGGGCGCGAAGCTAGGTTCGGTGCGGACGTAGGACGTCCAGACGTCGGCGCCCAGTTCGCTGGACAGCCGTGCGATGAGGCCCTGGGTGCGTTCGCGCAACTGCGCGACCTGACGCACCAGCTCCGCCCTCGGCACGCGGATCGCCGCGTGGGTTTCGTCTTCGTCCGGGTCGTGCTGCAGCAGGTGCACGGCCTCGTCCTGGGCGTGGATCCGCACGGCCCAGCCTTGATCGGCATCGTCGTGGACGGGGCCGGCTTCGGTCTCCACCAGCGCCTTCAGCACGCGGTCGATCTCGGCGAAGCTGTCGTACCAGGGAAACGACACGTAGGCCTCGTGCTCCGGGTTCCACAGCCACAGCCGTAGCCAGAAATACTGGCGGATGGAATTGAACGGCCGCTGGTGATGGCGGGCGAGGCGCACGATCTGCCGGTAGTACGCCGCCAGTTCCGCCTCGTGTCCCAGCGCTTCGGCGCTTCGCACCATCGACGACGCGATCAACGCGATCGCCGGCGGCGCGAGCGTTTCGGCGAACCGTTCGAGATCGGACGGGTCGTCGATCCGGTCGGGGCCGTAGTAGAAGCGGTCGTGGATCTGGAAGCACACCTCCGCTTCGAGCGACGGGACGTTCCGGGTTTGCGAAAGCCAAGTGGGCATGCGTGCGGAGCCTGCGAATCGGTGGGCGTGGGCCGGATGGTTCGACGCGCATTGCAGTCGGGCCGGCAGCGCGGTATGCGCGAGTGTCGGCGAGGCGAGTGCGATGTTCAATCTTGGGCGCCGCCACGCTTCGCGTCGGCCACTGTCGCGGCCGCCATGGAATCCGAGTGGGACCGGCGCAGGCCTAGGGCTTGGCGGCTGCGGCCGGGCCGCCATCGCGAATGCGCGCCCAGGCCAGGAGCGCCGAGCCCGCCAACACCGCAACCGCGATCAGGCAGACGCTGCGCAGCCCGCTGCCGATGCCGCCTTCGCCGGCCATCAGCAAGCCGCACACGGCCACGCCTAGCGCTGCGCCGCTTTGCCGCGAGGCATTGAGCACCGCCGCCGCCGTCCCGGACAGCGAGCGTTCGACGCTCGCCAGCACCAGCGTGGTGGTGGCCGGCATCGCCAGCCCCATGCCGGCGGGGATGGCGACGAACGCGGGCAGGATCCAGGCGTAGTGGTCGCCGGGCGCGAGCCGGCTCAGCCAGGCGAAGCCGGCGGCGCACAGCGCCAGCCCCAGCAGCAGGGCGACGCGGAAGCCGCGCCGCGCCAGCAGCCGGCCGCTGAGCAGGTTGGCGGCGATGAAGGCGGCGGCCAGGGGCAGGTAGGCGAGGCCGGCCTGGAACGCGGTGTAGCCGGCGCGCTGTTGCAGGTACAGGCTCATGGCGAACAGCAAGGCGTAGTAGGCCACGGCCACGGCGATGGCGGACAGCAGGGCGATGCTGACGTTGGGCAGCGCGAACAGCGCCAGCGGCACCATCGGTTGGCGGGCCCGCGCTTCCACGGCGAGGAAGGCGGCGGCGCCCGTCACCGCCACCGCGGCGGCGGCGAGCACCAGCGGGTGGCCGATGCCGAGGCGGGGCAGTTCGATGATCGCGGCGATCAGTCCGGCCAGCGCGGCGATGGCCAGCAGTTGGCCTGCGGCGTCGATGTGGCGCTCGGGCCGGCGCGGGGTTTCGGCGATGCGCCAGGCCAGGGCGAGGCCGATCGCGCAGACCGGGATGTTGACCAGGAAGATGCTGCGCCAGCCCAGCGATTGCAGCAGCGCGCCGCCGGCGACCGAGCCCAGGGTCGCAGCGACGGCGCCGGAGGCGGTCCACACGGCCAGGGCGCGCGCGCGTTTGGGCGGGTCGTCGGCGAAGGCGTGGTTGAGCAGCGCGAGCGAGGACGGGACCATCAGCGCGGCGAACAGGCCTTGCGCGGAGCGCGCGGCGATCAGCGGCGCGGCGCCGGCGGCGAGGCCGCAGGCGATGGAGGCCAGCAGGAAACCGCCCAGGCCGAGCCGGAAGCTGCGGCGCGCGCCGATGCGGTCGCTGAGGGCGCCGGCCGACAGCAGCAGCGCGGCGAACATCAGGGTGTAGGCGTCCATCACCCATTGCAGGTCGGGCAGTTCGCTGGCGAGGTCCGCGGCCAGCGTCGGCAGCGCCAGGTTGACGATGGTGACGTCGAGTTGCACGACCATGAAGCCGAAGCACGCGGCCAGCAGGGTCAGGCCGGGCAGGCGCGCGGCGGTGGGCGTTGCGGCCGGGGCGGCGGCGTTCATGCGGCGGCGTCCTGTGCGGGCGGCGGCGAGGACCAGACCACGTCGACGTGGCCGCGCACCGGGGCCTTGCCGGTGGCGTCGATCACTTTCATCGCCACCCGCAGGCGGCCGTCGGCCGCGGCGCAGGCCGCGCCGATCTGGGCCGGGTCGATGCAGGCCTGCGCCTGCACGTCGCCGCGCAGCGGCGTGCGGAAGTCGGCGTGGACGCTCTTGACCAGCAGCCGCGCGCCGCGCGGCAGGTGCTGCGCGACCACCAGCGCGGCGGCGTATTCGCCGGCCACGCTGGCCGCCATCGCATGCAGGGCGCCGGCGCGGTTGCGCAGGCTGCGGTGGTTGCCGGCGCCGATGCTGATCCGGCCCGGCGCGATGTGGACGATGCGCAGGCGGTGGGTGCGGAAGTAGCGGCTCTGCCGGCCCAGCGCGGTGGTCACGATGCGGTAGCGCCATGCCTCGGGCAGGAAGGCGAGGCGGCGCAGCGATCCGGACAGGTCGCCGAGCAGGCGTTCGTGCCAGCTGCGCATCGCCACCGCCGGGTCAGCCGCGCCGCATCAGCGCGCGGCATTTCCAGTGCAGGTAGCGGATCAGCGTCCACACCCCGGCGAAGAAGGCCTTTTCGTCGCCGCCCTGGAGCGCGTGGCGCAGGTGCAGTTCCTGCAGCGCCAGCAGGTAGCGGAACCATCCGAACACCTGGTAGTAGGCCCAGTGCTGCGCGCTGCATCCGCTGGCGGCGAAGTAGCGTTCGACGAGTTCGTCGCGGCGCGGCATGCCGGGCAGGTGCGAGGGCTGCCATTGGTAGCGGCGCATCAGCGGGTGGTCGCCGGGTTCGATCCAGTACGACAGCACGATGCCCAGGTCCATCAGCGGGTCGCCGAGGCCGGCGAATTCCCAGTCCAGCACGGCGCGGATGCGGCTCGGGCATTCGCGGTCGAAGACGAGGTTGTCGAGCCGCCAGTCGTTGTGCAGCAGGCAGGCGGGTTGCTGCGCCGGGACGCGGTCGATCAGCCATTGGCCCATCGCGCACAGGTCGGGGGTGTGCCAGGTCTTGAGGCGCACGTGGCGGCCCAGCCAGTGGGTCAGCCGCTTGCGCAGATGGTGGGCGCTGGGCGGCGCGAGCACGGCGTCGCCCAGGCCGAGCGTGCGCGGGTCGAGGCGGTGCAGGGCGATCAGCGCGTCGAGGAAGTTCGCGCCCAGCCGCTGCGCCTGCTCCGCGCCGAGCGCGATGCCGGCGAACTCGCGCCGGCGCGGCACCAGGCCGGGCACGTGGGCCATGAGGTAGAACGGCGCGCCGGCGACGGCCGGGTCTGCGCACAGGCGCAGCATCGCGGGCACCGGGTAATGTTCGGCGAGCGCGGCCTGCAGCAGGTATTCGCGGCGCATGCGTTGCAGGCCGCCGTGCGCTTGCAACGGCCGGCGCAGCACCAGGTCGTGAGTGTCGTAGCGCAGGCGGTAGGTGAGGTGCGACATGCCGCCGGTCAGGCGTTGCGCCTGCGGCCGGCCGCGTACTTCGATGCCTTGCGTGCGCAGCCAGCCGGCGACCGCCGCGGCCAGGGCGGCGTCCTGCGGCGGCGATGCGGCGGCGATGCGCGTGGCGGGTTCGGCGGCCTGCGCGCAGGCCAGCGGGTTGGGGTAGGGGACGACCGCCATCTCGATCCATCGGCTGCGGGCCTTCGCGCTTGGGGGAACCGTAGCCCGCGGCTTTCGCGGTCGTCGTGATTGCGCTCACAACGGTCGGGTTCCTCACGCCCGCTCACCCGCAAGCACGGCGCGCGTCGCGGTTCGCGCGCTGTCGCCGGCACGGAACGCGCTGCGCGCGGGCCGGGCGTCGCGCCCGCGCCCGCGCGTCGCGGCCGCCGTCACTGGTTGGGCTTGAACTCCACCGGCACGAACACCACCGCGGCCACCGGCTTGCCGTTGCGCACCGCCGGCGAGAACTTCCAGCGCCGCACCGTGTCCACCGCGGCGCGGTCAAGCGCGCGGTAGCCGCTGCGGCGGCTGATCTGGACCTGGGTGGCCTCGCCCTGGGCCGAGACCTGCACGCGCAAGGTCACCAGTCCACCCTCCTGCTGGCGCAGCGAGCCGAGCGGATAGGCCGGTTTCGGGCTGAAGCCGGGCAGCGGCTTGGGCCGGGCGTTGTCTGCGGCGGGCTTGCGCCGCGCGCGCGTTTCGTCGTCGCGGCGCTTCTTGGCTTCGCGCGCCTGCGCGGCGGCGACGGTGGCGGCGGTCGTCGCGCTCGCGATGGGCATGGCGTCGTCCTGCGCGGCGGCGTCGGCCTGGGCGGCGGGATCGACGAAGCGCGAGCCTTCGGCGTCGTCGGCCAACCCTGGACGGTCCAGGCCGGGCGCGCCTTCCAGGCCGTGCACCGGCGCCGAGGTTTCGATCTGGCGGTAGCCGTGCGAGACCACGATCAGCACGCCGATCACCAGCGCGATCGCGCCCAGCGCCACCGCCAGCAGCCAGGCGTTGTTCGGCGCGGCGGCGGTGCGGGCGAAGCGCGGCTTCGGCGCCAGCGGCGGGAACGGGTGCTGCGCGGGCTGGGTCGGCGTCACCGCGGTCACGCCCAGCGGCACGGCGTGGTTGGGGTCCATGTGCAGCACGCTGACCCGGCCGGCGTTGAGCGCGCGCGCGACCTCGTCGCTGGCGCCCAGGGCCTGGGCGACCTCGTCGATGGAGACGTCGGCCAGGCGGCTGCGGCGTTCGCTGTCGCGGCCGGCGAAGCGCCAGCGGTTGTACTCGGCCCAGATCAGCAGCAGCGCCACCACCGCGGCGGCGGTGGCGGGCAGGATCAGCATCAGGAACGGGTCGACTTCGTGAGTGCGCAGGTACAGCTCGGAGGTGACGGTGCGGATGCCGAGCAGCCACAGCACCAGGGTCAGCACCGGCGTCCACAGGTACAGGTACACCAGCCAGAACGCGCCGGTGATCACGCCCCACAGGGTGCGCGGCAGCGGGTGCTGCATCGCCGGTTTCTGGATCAGGCGCGAGTCGTGCTTGTGCGAGACCGGTTGGGCGGTGTCGGCGGGCTTGGGCGGCGCCGCCGGCGGCGCGGCGGTGCTGTGGCTGGGGCGGCTGAAGCCGTCGGCGGCGCGGCCGGTGCCGGCGCCGCGCGGCGGCGCGGCGTCGCCGCCGTTGCCGGGCGTGCGTTCGTTGCCGTTGCTCATCGCAGCCCCCGATCCGGGCTGACCCAGGTCGCGCGGGTGCCGCGGCGCTTGAGTAGGGCCTTGGGCACGGCGGTGACGGTGGTGAAGAAGCTCACCAGCCAGTAGGCCATCGGGTACCAGATCATCCAGTAGTAGTTGCGGCCGACGCCGGTTTCGTAGCGGCGGTCGATGATGATGCTGGCGGCGAACTGCAGCAGGCAGATCAGCGCCAGGATCACGCCGTGCCACGACGGCAGCAGGGTGTTGACGCGCAGTTGCGGCGGCAGTTCGACGAACAGGCCCACCGCCCACAGCGCGATGATGAAGGCCATGATGTAGGCCCAGGCCACGCTGGCCACGTACTCGGCCATCACCGCCCACATGCGCCGCTTGCGCCACGAGAACAGGTCGCGGGTGTGGCGCATCAGCACTTCCACGCCGCCCTGGGCCCAGCGCAGGCGCTGCTTCCACAGGCCCTTGAGCGTCTCGGGCATGAGGATGAAGCACATCGCGTTGGGTTCGTAGCGGATGTCCCAGTGGTCGAGCTGCAGGCGCCAGCTGATGTCGATGTCCTCGGTCACCATGCTGTCGGACCAGTAGCCGATCCGGTGCAGGGCGCTGCGGCGGAACGCGCAGATCACGCCCGACACGGTGAAGATGCGGCCGTACACGCGCTGGGCGCGCTTGATCATGCCGATGATCGAGGAGAACTCCCCGACCTGGAGACGACCCAGCAAGGTCGAGCGGTTGCGGATGCGCGGGTTGCCGGTGACCGCGCCGACGCGCGCGCCCGAGCACAAGTGCCAGACCATCCAGTGGGTGGCGTACTCGTCCAGCAGGGCGTCGCCGTCGATGCACACCAGGTATTCCGAGCGCGCCGCCAGCGCGCCCATGCGCATGGCGTTGGCCTTGCCCAGGTTGCGGTCCAGGTGGACCACGCGCAGGCGCGGGTGGATCGCGGCGAGGCGGTTGAGCTGTTCGCCGGTGTCGTCGCGGCTGCCGTCGTTGATCGCGATCACCTCGAAGTCCGGGTAGCGCTGGGCCAGCGCGGCGCCGAGGGTTTCGTGGACGTGGTCGCCTTCGTTGTGGCAGGGGATGAGGATGCTGACGAACGGCGCCGCGTCCAGCGGCGGCGGGTCGGTGCGGCCGCGCGAGCCGCGCTCGCGGCGGAAGTAGTAGTACAGCCCGCCGGCGATCCAGAAGAACGACATCACGATCGGATAGAAGAACGCGAACTGGAACAGCGCGGTCAGCACGGGGCTGGTGGTTGGGTTCATGGCGGGGCGACGCTCCCTCGGCGGCGGCCGGTCCTGGCCGCGCGCCGTTGGTGGATTCGAAGAGACGGTCTGCGGTGGGCGGGCTGCTCTGGTGGGCGGTGCGGGTCCTTGCGGCCTATTTTTCGAGGTAAGGGAAGCCGCGCGCGGACAGGATCTCGCGCGCGTCGGCGGTGGAGGGGCGGTCGGCGATGAAGTCGTCCGGGTACCAGGCCAGGTGGCGCGCGCCGTCGGCCTGCAGGCGGTGGACGATGCGCTTGAGCTGCGCGGCCGGGATCGGCTTGTTGTTGTCGCGCCAGTCCACGGTCTGCAGTTCGAAGATGGTGCGCGACAGGCCGCGCGGGGAAGCCTTCACCTTGGCCACCAACCGGTCGATCCAGCGCTGCGGGTCGCGGCTGTTCTCCATCCACGGCATCGCCATCACCGCGGTGTAGTCGTAGGCGTTGTTGAACGCGGCCAGGTCCTGGGCGAACCAGGCTTCGCTCTTGGGTTGCAGCACCGGGCCGGCGAACAGGTTGCGCACGGTGATCAGCTTGGGCCGCCACTTGCCGGCGGCGCGGGTCAGCGCGTGGGTGAAGTCGATCAGCGCCTGGGTGCGCGCGGCCGGCGCGTCGGGGGCGATGCCGCGCAGTTCGTCGTCGCGCAGCAGCGCGTCGTCGTGGAACAGCAGGCCCTCGGTGTAGCCGCTGACGGCGAGGTCTTCGTAGACCTGCGAGACGATCTCGCGGGTGCGCGGGTCGAACGGGTTGAGGCGGTGGGTCTCGGCCGGGTTGCTGGCCTTGATCGCCAGTTGCGCGTCCAGCGCCTTGTCCGGCAGTTCGAAGCCGAGCACCGGCAGCCACGCGAACACCTTGACGTTGGCGCGGGTCTTGAGCTGCCAGGCGACGCGGTTGTACAGGTCCGCGCGCATCGGCAGCTGGCGGTTGGGGAAGTACAGCGCGTCGGCCGAGCCGTTGCCGTCGGGGTCGGCGAAGGCCTGCAGGAACACGTGGCTGGGGCCGACCTGCTTGACCCGCTCGATCAGCTTGTCGAGGTTGCGCGCCTGCTGCGCCGGGTCGGCGTCGTAGACGTAGTCCAGGTCGACCTGCAGCGCGCGCACGCCGTCGAGTTCCTCGTCGTGGCGCAGTTCGTAGGTGAGGTCCTTGACCGTGGGGTTGTCGAACATCAGCAGGCGGGCCAGGCCGTGCAGGTCGCGGCCGACGGTCTGGTGGCGGCCTTCCAGGTCGAAGGTGACGGTCATGCCGAGCGCGTCGGCGAGCGCGTTGGTCTGGCTGTTGTAGGCCGCGTAGGGCCACACCACCGATTGCGGCGACACGCCCAGCTCGCGCTTGATCTTGCCGGCGCTGGCGGCCAGGTCGCGGCGCACGCGGTCGAGGTATTGCGCCTCGGTCTCGTAGCGCTGGGCCTTGGCGTCCCATTCGCGGGTGATCGCCGCGGGCATGGTGTTGCCCTGCGGGTTGGAGGTGACGCCGCGGTGCAGGTTGTCGCTGTGCGAGGCGATCTCGATCAGGCCCGAGGCCTGCATCTCGCGCAGTTGGTCCCAGGTGACGAAGTCGTCGTGGGTGAACATGCGCGGGCCGTAGTCGACGTTCTGGTCCTGCGGCAGGTCGACCCAGCCGGTCACCACCGCCATCAGCGCCGGGTAGTTGTAGGCGCGCAGCAGCGGGAACACGTGGGTGTAGATGCTGCGCAGGCCGTCGTCGAAGGTCAGCAGCACCGCCTTGGGCGGCAGCTTCGTCTGCCCGCGCGAGGCTTTGATCACCTCGCTCAGCGCGACCGGGCGATAGCCGTGGCCGGCCAGCCAGTCCAGGTGCGCGGCGAAGTTCTGGGTGCTGACCGCGTAGGCGTCGGGATCGCCCTTGCGCGCGACGTCGTCGCGGATGTCGTGGTAGCTCAGCACCAGCAGCTGGTCGCCGCGGTTTTCGCGTTGCGCGGCGTCGGCGGCGCTGTAGTCCTTGTCCTCGGGCGCCTGCGCGGCCGGGGCGGCCGGCGCCGCCAGCGGCAATGCCAGCAGCGCGATGGCGAGGGCGCGGCGCAATGCGGCGCGGACGGATGCGTGGCTCATGTTCATTGCTCACCCCAGCGGAAACTCAGGTCGAAGCCCAGACGGTCTTCGCGGATGCCGTCGTAGACCGGGCGCGACCAGTTCACGCCGTAGTCCAGCACCCGGCCGGTGCCGAAGCGCCATTCGTGTTCGTAGCGCACCTGCGGCACCCAGTGGCTGCCGAAGTTCTCTTGCCAGTACGGCCCGGCCTGCACGGTCAGGCGCTGGCGGAAGTGGCGCTCGTAGCGGCGCCAGGCCAGGTGGTCGATGCGCAGGCCGAGGTTGAGCGAGCCGTCGCGGCTGGGGTTGAAGTAGGGAATGTCGGCGCCGGTGCGGCTGGCGCGGCTGGTGTAGACGTCGGCGAGGCCGTCGATCAGCAGGTGCGGGCGGGTGTACAGGCGTTGCGCGCCGCTCAGGCCGAACGCGGTGCGGGTGTTGTCGTCGCTGTAGCGCAGTTGCTGCGCGGTCGCCGCCAGCGAGCTGCGCTCGCTCGGGGTCCAGCGCAGGCCCAGGCTCAGCGCGTCGGCGTGCAGGCCGGCGCGGCGCGCCTGCAGCGAGGCTTCCGGCGTGGTCGCGTACCACGCGGCGGTGCCTTGCAGGACGTCGCTGAAGCGCCAGCCGGCATCGACGTAATAGCCGGTGCGGTCGCCGCTGGGCAGCCAGCGGTCGTTGCTGCGGTCCACGCCGAAGCCGAAGCTCAGGCGGTCGTAGGCGTACAGCGCGCCGACGCCGGCGCGGCGGTCGTGCACGCGGTCCTTGCCGACGCCGTTTTCGTAGTCGGCCCAGGCGTCCTGCGCGTGCGCGGTCAGGCGCCAGCGGTCGCCGATCAGGGGGCTGGCCACTTCGACCTTATGGGCCGCATCGCGCGAACCCAGCGGCGAGGCGGTGGCGCCGCGGTCGCCGTCGGAATCGCTGCGGCCGAAGGTGGTGGACACCTGCCATTGCCAGCCCAGGCGGCTGTCCCAGGAGCGCCCCATCTGCTCGACCTGGACGTCGCGCGCGCGGTTTTGCAGCAGTTCGTCGTGGATCGGCCGGGCCAGGTCGACGCGGTTGTGTTCGAGCAGGCCGCCGACCTGGCCGACGCGCGCGGAGACGTCGGTCGGCTCCAGGGTCTGGGCCATGCGGAAGCGTTCCAGCGCGCGGTCGGTCCAGCCGCGCTTTTGGTACAGCACGCCCAGGTCGGACTGCAGGCCGGCATTGCTCGGGCCGATCCGGGCCATCTGTTCCAAGCGCTGTTGCGCGCCGACGGTGTCCTCGCCGTACAGGGCGATCATCGCCTGCTGGCTGTCGGCGTCGTAGTGGCGCCAGTTCTGGTGGCTTTCCTTGGCGCCGGGCACGCGCACGAACGGCGGCTGCGCGCGCTTGATTTTTTCCAGCTGCGCGTCGGCGTCGGCGAAGCGCTCGCTTTCCGAATAGGCGTAGGCCAGCTGCAGCTGCGAGTCTTCGTCCTCGGGCCACTGCTGGGTGACTTTCTCCAGCACCGTCGCCGCTTCTTCCGGGTGCTTGGCCGCCAGCAGCGACTGGCCGACCTTGGCCAGGGCGTACATCGGGATCTCGATGTTCTGCGCCTGCAGTTCGCGGTAGCGCTCGACCGCCTCGGCGTGGCGCTCCAGGTGGTTGAGCATGATCAGTTCGTCGAAGCGCGTGCGCAGGTCGGCGCGCTGCTGCTCCGGGGTCTGCGCGGCGCGCTGCTGCGCCAGCAGTTCGCGCGCCTGGCGCATCTCGTCCAGGCGCTGGGCCTCGCTCTGCGGGTAGCCGGTGCCCCATAGCACGCGGCGGGCGAAGCGGTCGGCGTTGAGGCGCTGATGCTCGCCGGCGTCGAACAGCTGCGGCCGGGCCTGGGCCAGGATCCAGGCGCGCTCGGCGCCGCCGAGGTCGGCCAGGGTCAGCACCTGCAGCCGGTACAAGCGGTCGTCGCCGGGGCGCGCGGCCTGGGCCGCTTCGATCCGGGCCAGCGCAGGCAGCCATTGCCGCTGCGCCCGCAGGCGTTCGATCTCCGGCAGCGGGTCGGTTGAAGGGGGCGATGGATCATGACGCGTTGCGGCAAAAACTGACGTTGAGGGGCAAGTTGCGATCACGGCCGCGAGCGCGGCGGCGAGGGCAAGGGGACGCTGTATCGGCATGGGGACCGGGTTCCGTTGGGGGACGGGCACGAACGGGGAGATTCAAAAGTGTGAAAAAAGTCACACTTTGGGACGTTGACGCAAAAGCTGTGCCAAGTGGCTCAGGGCGGCGTGCGGTTGTCGTAATTCAAGCCGTTGTTTTGATTGTATTTTTATGGGGTGAAGGGTGTGTCGTGCATGCTGCGCCGCGGTTTGACAAGGTGCTTTTAGATCGATTCAAATCGAATGAATGCGGGTTGGTGGCGGCGATCGTGCCGTCCGGCGAGGAGGGCGCGGATGTCGCAAGGGCACGGTTCGCAAATGCGGGTCTCGAAGGGGCCGGCGCGGATGTCGGTAATGCACCAGTCGACAGCCGCTGCGTGGATAAGACGCGGCCAGGCGACACAGCCGCGCGAAGGCCGGCCCCTGGCCGCCGCCGCGACGCTGCTGGCGGCGGCGCTGGCCGCGGCGTTCAGCGCCCACGCCGGCAGCAAGGCGCGCAGCTTCTGGAGTTCGTTCGAACCCGCCGACCCGGCGCCGGCGCTGGCCGCCGACGGCGCGCCGCGCCTAGCCCCGGCCGGCGGGCCGCCCGCGGCCGCAGCGCTGACCGCCAAGCCCGACGCCGGCTTCACCGGCCTGCACTCGCTGCGCTTCGACGGCCGCGGCGGCGGCGAGCAGCGCGCGCAGGTGTTCGAGGTCGACCTGCCGGTGGCCAAGGACAGCGAACTGTCCTACCGGCTGTTCCCGCTGTCGGCGCGCCAGCTCGACGCGGCCGCGAGCCAGCTCGACGACCTGCGCTACGCCTCGACCTTCGTCGCCCTCGACCTGGAATTCGACGACGGCAGCCGGCTGTCGCAGCTCAAGGCCGCCGACCGCTACGGCTTCGGCTTGAGCGCGCGCGGCCAGGGCGAGGCGCGGCTGCTGTACCCGGACCAGTGGAACGCGGTCGCCGCGCGCATCGGCGAGGTCGCGGCCGGCAAGCGCGTGCGCCGGATCGTGCTGGTCCACGACGGCGCGCTCGGCGCGCGCTACGGCGGTTACCTCGACGACGTGCGCATCGAGCCGGTGCGCGCGCGCAAGGACAAGGACCTCGACAAGCTCGCCGCCAAGCATCCCAGCGAATTCGTCGACACCCGCCGCGGCAGCAATTCCAACGCGCGCTTCTCGCGCGGCAACAACTTCCCGGCGGTGGCGCTGCCGCACGGCTTCAACTTCTGGACGCCGACCACCAACGCCGGTTCGCACTGGATCTACCAGTACCAGGAGCGCAACGGCGAGGCCAACCGGCCGCGCCTGGAAGCCTTGGCGCTGTCGCACGAGCCCAGCCCGTGGATGGGCGACCGCCAGGCGTTCCACATCCTGCCGGCGCCCGGCGAGGGCGCGGTCGAGTTCGACCGCGGCAAGCGCGCGCTGAGCTTCGGCCACGACCAGGAGACCGCGCGTCCGGACTACTACCGGGTGCGCTTCGACAACGGCATGGTCGCCGAGATGACCCCGACCGACCACGCCGCGATGCTGCGCTTCACCTTCCCCGAAGCGCGCGGGCGCCTGCTGTTCGACCAGCGCGACGAGCGCGGCGACATGGTCGTCGATCGCCAGGCCGGCACGCTCAGCGGCTGGACCGAGAACAAGAGCAAGCTCTCCGCCGGCGCCGGCCGGCTGTACTTCCATGCGCGCTTCGACCGTCCCGCGAGCGAGGGCGAGCGCCTGCCGCCGCAGGCCGGGCGCGAGCGGGTGTCGGCGTGGTACGGCTTCGCGCTGGGCCGCGACCGCCAGGTGACGATGCGCATCGCCACGTCGTTGATCTCGCTGCAGCAGGCGCAGCGCAACCTGGAACTGGAGGTCGGCGAGGACGACGACTTCGAGCGCGTGCGCGAACGCGCGCAGGCGGCGTGGGACGCGCAGCTGGGCATCGTCCAGGTCGCGGGCGCGTCCGAGCACGAGCGCGCCACGCTGTACTCCAATCTCTATCGCCTGTTCCTGTATCCCAACAACGCCAGCGAGAACACCGGCAGCGCGCAGCAGCCGCGCTGGCAGTACGCCAGCGCGTTCGTGCCGGCGCCGGCGCAAAGCGACGGCGAACGCAGCGGCGCGCGCATCGTCGACGGGCGGGTCTACGTCAACAACGGTTTCTGGGACACCTACCGCACCGCCTGGCCGGCGTATGTGCTGCTGACGCCGACGCGCGCCGGCGAGATGATCGACGGCTTCGTCCAGCAGTACCGCGACGGCGGCTGGATCGCGCGCTGGTCCTCGCCGGGCTATGCCGACCTGATGGTCGGCACCAGCTCGGACGTGGCCTTCGCCGACGCCTGGCTCAAGGGCGTGCGCAATTTCGATGTGCGCGGCTTCTATCAGTCGGCGATCCGCAACGCGGCCAGCGCCAGCCCGCTGGCCGGCGCCGGGCGCAAGGGCATCGAGCGGGCGATCTTCCGCGGCTACACCGACACCAGCACCGACGAGGGGCTGTCGTGGTCGATGGACGGCTACATCAACGACTTCGCCATCGGCCAGCTGGCCGGCGCGCTGGCGCGCGAGGCCGGCGCCGACGATCCGTATCGCGCGCACTACGCCGACGACGCGGCCTACTACGGCAACCGCGCGCTGGGCTACGTCAACCTGTTCCATCCGCGCCTGGGCTTCTTCGTCGGCCGCCACCGCGACGGCCGCTGGCGTTCCACCGAGACCGAGTTCGAACCGACCCGCTGGGGCGGCGACTACACCGAGACCAACGCCTGGAACATGGCCTTCCACGCGCCGCAGGACGGCGCCGGCCTGGCCGCGCTGTACGGCGGCCGCACCGCGCTGGGCAACAAGCTCGATCTGTTCTTCGCCACGCCCGGCACGTTCGAGACCGGCAGCTACGGCGGCGTCATCCACGAGATGCTGGAAGCGCGCGACGTGCGCATGGGCCAGTACGGCCACAGCAACCAGCCCTCGCACCACATTCCCTACATGTACGCGATGGCCGGACAGCCGTGGCGGATCCAGGAGAAGGTGCGCGACATCATGGACCGGCTGTACGCCGGCAGCGAGATCGGCCAGGGCTATCCGGGCGACGAGGACAACGGCGAGATGTCGGCGTGGTGGCTGTTCAGCGCCGCCGGGTTCTATCCGCTGCGCATGGGCTCGCCGGAGTACGTGATCGGCGCGCCGCGCTTCGAGCGCATGAGCATCGCCCTGGACAACGGCAAGCGGATCGAGATCCTCGCGCCGGGGGTGAGCGCGCGCAATCGCTATGTGCAGTCGCTGAAGATCGACGGCGAGCCGTGGGAGCGGCTGACCCTGCCGCATGCGCGGCTGGCGCAGGGCGCGCTGCTGGAGTTCCGGATGGGGCCGACCCCGTCGAACTGGGGCAGCGCGGCGCAGGCCCTGCCCGAATCGCTGACCGCCGACGGCGACGCGCCGCGGCCCTGGCGCGACCTGGCGCGGCGCGACAACGCCAGCGTCGCCGGCTTGAACGCCAAGCAGGCCGGCGCGCTGTTCGACGACGACGCCACCACCTCGGCGCGGCTGAACGCGCCGATGCCGCTGCTGGCCTGGAACTTCAAGACGCCGGCCACGGTGAGGCTGTACACGCTGACTTCGTCCGACAAGCCCGGCGACGCCGCGGCCTGGGCCTTGCAGGGTTCCAACGACGGCCAGCAGTGGACCACCCTGGACGAGCGCCGCGACCAGGACTTCCCGTGGCGGCGGCAGACCCGCGCGTTCGCCATCGCCGCGCCGGCGGCGTATTCGCGCTATCGCCTGCGCTTGGCGGGCGAGGGTGCCGGCGGGATCGAACTGGCCGAAGTCGAGTTGCTGGGCGAGGCGAAGTAAGCCGCGTTGCGGGCGTGCGGGTTCGCGGTCGCGGCTCGCGCCGCTCCTACAGGTCGCCCATGTAGGAGCGGCGCGAGCCGCGACCGCGCCAATACGACCGCCGACGCCGCTGCGATAGCCGATGCCGCTGGAACCGCCGCCACCGCCACCGCCCGCGAACCCGCCATGACCGCCGGCGTGACCCAGCGCGCGCTTTAACGCCGAACCGCCACCTGCGTCGCAAGCCGTGCCCGCGCGCGCTGCGAAAGCTTCCCGGCGCGTCCCGTTTCCTGCCCGCAACGGTCCTACGCCGCCGCGCGCCGCGGCGCTAAGGTCGAGACGCGAACGCTCATGCCAGGCACGCCGCGGTTGCGCGACGCGCCGTCCGTGCAGCCCGGGCGTCCGCGCAGGCCCTTGGTTCGAGCGTCCGGCCTGCCCGCTCACGTATCGCTGGCGCGTCCGCGCGGCGCGCCGGCCCCTTCGCGGAAGTTTCCGCACACGAGGCCGACATGGACACGATGGAACGTAGCTCTTGCGGTTCGCGCCGCTGCGCTTTGGCGCTGGCGATTTCCCTGCTGCTGGCCGCGCCGCTCGCCCAGGCGCAGAACTTCGAAGCCTATTACGGCGATCCCGAGCCGGCCGATTCGGGCTGGGACGTGAAGGCCACCCGCGCCTGCGGACCGGGTTCGATCACCGTCGGCACCCGCCAGGCCGGCGATACCCAACTCGCCCAGCTCAGCCGCGCCGACGACAACGGCAACCTGATTTGGCAGGCCGCGTATTACATCGGCGGCAGCAAGCGCAGCCGCGGCGAGGCGGTGATCGAGCTCAGCAGCGGCCGCGGCTTCGCCATCACCGGCGCGGTCCAGTACGGCGGCAGCACCGACCGCATCTACGTGCTGCAGGTCGATTGCGAAGGCCGGCCGGCCTGGACCAGCGTGCTCGGCAACCGGGTCGAAGGCCAGAACGCGGTCGGCCTGGACCTGATCGAGAGCGCGCCGGACCGCGGCGAGACCCTGTACCTGGTCGGCGAGGAAATCAGCCGCGACGCGCGCCGCAAGTTCGGCCGCATCGCGCGCCTGGACGCCGGCGGCGGGCTGTTGTGGAACCAGTTCTACGACGGCGGTTCGCGCTGGCCGGAGGTGCGCCTGCGCGCGCTCGCGCAGAACGTCGCCGCGACCGGCCTGGCCGACGACCTGGTGGTGGCCGGCAACACCACCAACGGCGCCGGCCTGATGGGCGCGCTGTTGCTGCGCACCGACATCAGCGGCACGCCGGTGTGCGCGAGCACGCTCAACAACGCCGACAAGCAACACGCCCTGTTCCATGGCATTACCGCGTTGCGCGCGCCGGGCTACTTCGGCCAGTCGGCGCTGGTCGGCCTGCAGTCCAACCCCGCCGACGGCGCCACCCAGGTCTATCTGGCGCGGTTCGAACCGGTCGGCTGCAAGGTGCTGGCGCAGGCGTTCTGGTCCGATCCCAAGACCACTTCGATCCGCGCCTACGACGTGGTCGAAGCGCTGGACCGCAGCAGCGACGACAGCATCCTGGCCATCGCCGCGACCCGCGGCGTGCCCGAGTTCGGCGCCGCGCTCGGCGCGCGCACGTCCAGCCTGCTGCCGGCGACCGGATCGATGAATTACTTCGGCGCCGGGCGCGAGATGCTGGTGTCGATCGACCTCAAGGCGCCCGACCGGCTGCTGCTGGCCGGCAGCACCTTCATCGACCGCGACGCAGGCGCCGATCCGCAGGACGTGTACCTGGTGCAGACCGATCCGGCCGGCGCCACCACCTGCGCGATTCCGTGGCAACCCAAGGCCCAGCGCGTGGCCTATCCGCCGCAGAACGTGTCGCTGAAACCGATCCTGATCGACGCCTACGAGCGGGTCGGCACCGAGCCGGTCGGCACCGGCGGCCAGGGCTATGCCTGCAAGCCCGATCCCAAGCGCCTGGCCGGCGCCGCGGCGCCGGCGTGCGCGCGCGCGCCGGCGGCGAAGAAGACCGCGTCCTGAGCGGTCAACGGGCGGCCGCGCCGTCGCCGGTGGCCGGCGGCGCGGCCGTTTCGTCCTGCGCGCGCTGCGGCGCGCGGCGTTGCAGGCGCAGCAGGTGCGGCGCGGCTGCGAGCGCGGCCAGCGCGGTGGCCGCGGCCAGCGCCTGCGCGGCGCCGCTCCAGCGCAGGCGATCCACCGCCACGCCGACGGCGAGCGAGGACAGCGGCATCGCGCCCATCGTCGCGGCCGAGAACCAGGTCATCTCGCGGCCCATGCGGCGCGGGTCGGCGCTGCGCTGCAGCCACGACAGCGAACGGATGCCGTAGTGGTTGGACGCCGCCGCGAGCAGGCCGAAGCCGAGCAGCGCCGCCGCCAGCGCGGCGCCCTTGGGCGCATCGGCCGCGGCGCCGAGCAGGGCGTAGGCGCAGGCGGCGCCGACCCAGCACAGCACCACGCCGCGCAGGGTGTCGGCCATCGCCGTCGGCACCCGTCGCGCCGCCGCCGAGGCGGCCACGGCGATGCCGGCGAACTGGGCGGCGTAGATCGCCAGATACGCCGGGTCGCGGCGTTGCACGAGCAGCACCGGCAGCAGGATCTGCACCGGGCCGAACGCGAGCACGGTGCTGGCGAGCAGATAGAGGTAATAGCTGCGCGGAACGTCGCCGGCGGCGGGCGACGGCGCGGCCAGCGGCGGGCCGTCCGCGGCCGCGCTTTCGGCCAGCGCCGTGGCCTCGCGCCCGCGCGCCGGCCCGCGTTTGCGCAGCGCCGCGATCAGCGGCAGCGACGCGGCCACGCACAGCGCATCCAGCGCGAACGCCGCGGCCAGCGCGTGCGGGCCGGACGACGCCAGGATCAGGCCGCCGGCGAGCATCGGCATCGCCATCATCGCCACGCTGGAGGCGACCGCGAACAGCGCGTTGGCCGGCGCCAGCAGGCCGCGGCGCAGGTACAGCCCGAAGCAGGCGCGGCCGGCGGGGTAGGCCACCGCCCACACCAGCCCGCCGATCAGCGCCAGCGCGTAGATCAGCGGCAAGCCGATGGCCCCGGTCCAGGTGGCGACGGCGAGGGTGGCGTTGAGCAGCACGTACGCGGCCCGGCACCACCACAGCAGGCGCGCCGGGTCGAGGCGATCGAGCGCGCCGCGGAAACAGAACAGCAACAGCAGGCTCGGCAGCGCCTCGATCGCCGCGGTTGCGCCGAGGTCGAGCGCGCGGCCGCTCAGGCGCATGACCAGGAACGGCAGCGCGATCAGGGTGAACGCGGCGCCGAAGGTGGTGATCAGGTTGTCGAGCAGCAGCCACCGCGGGCGCGGGTCGCGCCGGCCGATCCGCCACAGCCGCGCGGCCGGATGGCGCTGCCGGCGCATGCGCACGCGGGCGCGCTCAGCCGCGCGCCGCGCGGCGCAGGAAGAACAGGTCGCCTTCGCGCGTGGTCGCCAGCCCGAACGCGGCGGCGATCGCCTCCAGCTTGCCCGCGTCCAGGCGCCACGCCGGCTCGACGTCGTCCACGCCGACGTCCAGCGTCCACTGCATGCCCTGCCAATGGGTGAGCACGAAACCGTCGGGCCGCAGCAGCCGCGCCAGGGCCTCGAAATAGCGCTCCAGGTGGCGCTGGCAGCAGGCGAAGCTGGCCAGGTTGTTGTCGAGGATGCAGTCGAAGCTGGCCGCGGCGAAGCGCTCGCCGAATTCCAGGCCGTGCTTGTTGAGCAGGTGCACGCGGTAGTCGTGCAGGCCCAGCGACTGGGCGTGCTCGAACTCGCCGCGGGCGACGGTGACCGAGACCACCCGCGCGCGGCCGTCGAGCAGGCGCGCGACCGAGGAGTTGCCGGTGCCCACGTGCAGCACCGCGGCGCCGTCCAGCGCGGCGGCCTGCAGCCAGCGGTTGATCGCCGCCTGGTCGTCGGTGGGTTCGCACTCGGAGTAGTCGAGCAGCGGCCAGGTCGCGCGCGCGTCGGCGGCCTGGTGGGTGTCCACGTGCGGCTCGCGTCCGCAGTCCATGCGTTGCGCGCCGATGTCGAAGCGCGGGTGGAAGGCGGCGGGATCGGAATTGGAATCGGAAACGGAAGCGGTGGTCGGCATGAAGGCGGGCTCGGCGCGGGCGGGGCGCGTCGATTCTTCTCCCATGCGCGAACGCGTGTCGAGCGCGAACACGCGCAGGTTTCGCGGAACTGCATGGCGGCGTCACAGATTAAATCGTGTCCAGCTTTCATTCTTGCTTGCGAAAGCGCGGCCATGCATCGCGCTCGCGCCGCGCGGACGGCGCCTGGATCCGAATCGCCGTCGCGATGCAGCGCATGCACGACGCCCGCGAATCGTTTCATCCGCAAGCGTTCCCCCACCGCAGTCGTTTCGTCCGCTTTGCCTGTCCGCTTCAGCACCTGGCGTGCGGGTCCGCATCGCGCGGCCCGTATCGACGCGTCCGGTCTGCCAAACCAGACCCTTGCGAAACGCAGCGTCGCGCGCGCCAGCGCCGCGCCGTCGCGTTCGCGATTCGCCGGATGCCGCTCGCCCCATGCCCACTACGTTCGTTCCCGATCGCCCCGGCTTCGGCCAATTCGTCCTCGACCGGCTCGCGCTCGACCACCTGGTCCTCAGCCAGTTCGTGCTGACCGGCGTGGTCGGCTTCTCCACCCTGATACTGCTCGCCTGCCTGCTGTTCCTGGCCGGCTGGGCGTGCTGGCGGCAACTGCGGCGGTCGCCGCCGCGCGCGCTGGCGCGCTATCCGTTCGTATCGATCCTGGTGCCGTTCTACAACGAACCCGAACGCTCGCTGTTGTGCACGCTGGAGTCGATCGAACGCAGCGAGTACCCCGGCCCGGTCGAGGTGCTGCTGGTCGACGACGGCTCCACCAACGCCACCGCCGCCGCGGTCGCGCAGTGGCTGGCGCAGCCGCGCGGCAAGCGCTACGAGTTCATCGCCCGCGAGCGCAACGGCGGCGCCAAGGGCCTGGCGCTGGACGCGGCGCTGCCGCGGCTGTCGCCGGACTCGGACGTGGTCACGGTGATCGACAGCGATACCGTGATCGCGCCCGGCGCGCTGCGCAGCGCGGTCGAGGCCTTGTATTCCTCGCCGCGCCACGCCGCCGCCTGCGGGCTGATCGTGCCGGCCGGCCGCCACCAGTCGTGGCTGCACCGGCTGCAGTTCTACGAGCACATCGGCGCGCTGGCGGCGATCCGCTACGTGCAGAGCAAGCTCGGTTCGGTCAACGTCGTGGCCGGCGCGTTCTCGCTGCACCGCACCCAGGTCATCCGCGAACTCGGCGGCTGGGGCGAGTGGCTGGTGGAGGACATCGCCTGGACCTGGCGCGCGCTCGCCCACGGCTATTCCATCGCCTACGCGCCGGACGCGGTCGCCTACACGATCTGCCCGACCACGCTGATGGGCCTGTTCCGCCAGCGCCGGCGCTGGGCGCGCGGGCGCCTGGAATCGTTCCGGGTGGCCTGGGGCATCTCGTGGGCGCGGACCATGAAGATGCTGCCGTGGTGGCTGCTGTGGGCGCAGTCGGCGCTGGTGCCGACCCTGCTGTTGTTGATCGCCGGCGCCTTGTTCTACCGCAGCCACGCGCTGCTGGCGGTGGCGGCGCTGAACTGGCTGCTGATGGCCGCGCTGAACTTCGTCTCGGTGCTGCACGCGCGCGAGCGGCTGCAGTTGGGCCTGGCCGACTTGTTGCTGGTGTCGGTCTACAACACCGTCATCGACGCGCTGTTGCTGCCGGCCAACCTGATCGGCCTGCTCGACGAACTGCGCGGCGGCCGCAAGAGCTGGATGACCCGCTGAGGCGCGCATGGACTATCACGCCTTCCTCGCGCAGCGCCCGCGCGCCTATCTCGGCCGCGGCCTGCCGCGCCGGCGCGCGATCGCGCTGAGCTTCGACGACGGGCCGGGCCAGGCCACCCCGGCGCTGCTGGCGGCGCTGCGCGAACTCGACGTCGCCGCGACCTTCTTCTGCGTCGGCCGGCTGCTGCGCGCGGTGCCGTGGCTGAGCGCGCGCATGCTCGCCGACGGCCACGAACTGGCCAATCATTCGATGAGCCACGCCGACGCTAGCGGCCTGGGCGCGGACGCGTTGTTGCACGACGAAGTCGCGCCGGCCGCCGCCGAGTTGCGCCGCGCCGGCGCCGACGCGCTGTCGGCGCGCCTGTACCGCCCGGCGTTCGGCGAAATCCGCGCCGACCAGGTCGACCTGCTGGCGCGCCACGGCTACACCGTCGCCGGTTGGTCGATCGATCCTTGCGACTGGCTCGAACCAGATGCGCCCGGCCATGTCGACTGCGTGTCCGGCGCGGTGCTGGCGCAGGCCCATCCCGGCGCGATCGTGCTGCTGCACGACGGCGACGACGAACACGGCCGCGCGCGCCCGCGCATCGTCGAGATCGTGCGCGAACTGGTGCCGGCGCTGCGCGCGCAGGGCTACGGGTTCGTCAGGGTGGGCGATCTGTTGCGCGAGCGCGAGGCGCAACGCGCGCAGGCCTGATCGCGCGGGGCCGGGCCGCGAGTGCGCCGGCCCGGACGCCGGCCGTCGCCGCCTTCATTGCCTGGGCTTGCAGGCCCCGCAAGACTGCGCGTAGACGCGCACCAATTCGCGCTTGAGCGTGGCCTGGGCCTGCGCCACTTCGGCGTCGCGCAAACGTTGCGCGCTGATCGGCTCGCGCGGCCACGCCGGCGCCATCGCGCCCGCGTCCTGGCCGGCGTCGGCCGGTCCGGGCGCAGATTCAGGAAGGTCGCCTCGCTGTCGCATGCTCGCTGTCCGTATCGGGTCCGGTCCGAATCTAGCATCGCCCGGGCGCGCGGCTCAAACCGCCGGGCCGGCCAGTGCGCGCGCGTCCTCGCGCGGCGTTCGCCCGCCGCGGCGCTATCATCGGCCGATCCGCCGTTCGATGGCGCGCCGGACGCCTCGCGCATTCATCGAATCCTGGCCCCCTTCGCAGCGCACAGAGGCAGATCGTGGCAGCCATCGTTTCCCAACCCATCGTGGCGGGCCTGACCCGTTCGGCCGTGTTCCTGGTGGTGACCCTGCGGCCGCAGGCGCAGCATCGGCAAACCGTGCGCGCGTTGTGCGCCGACCTCGCCGGGCTGCTGCGTTCGGTCGGTTTCCGCGATCCCGACGGCCGCCTGTCCTGCATCCTGGGGTTCGGCGATGCGGCCTGGCAGCGCTTGTTCGGCGCGCCCAAGCCGGCGGACCTGCATCCGTTCCGCGCCATCGAAGGCAAGCACCGCGCCGTGTCCACGCCCGGCGACCTGCTGTTCCACATCCGCGCCGAGCGCATGGACCTGTGTTTCGAGCTGACCGCGCAGATCCTCGCGCGGCTCGGCGAGGCGGTGGCCACTGCCGAGGAAGTGCACGGCTTTCGCTACTTCGACCAGCGCGATCTGCTCGGCTTCGTCGACGGCACCGAGAACCCGGTCGACCAGGAAGCGCTGGACGCGGCCCTGGTCGGCGCCGAGGACGCGAGCTTCGCCGGCGGCAGCTACGTGATCGTGCAGAAGTACTTGCACGACCTCAAGGGCTGGGAGTCGGTGCCGGTGGAGCAGCAGGAGCGCATCGTCGGCCGGCACAAGCTGTCCAACGTCGAGCTCGACGACGCGGCCAAGCCCTCGTACGCGCACAACGTGCTGACGGTGATCGAGGAGAACGGCGAAGAGCTCAGCATCGTGCGCGACAACATGCCGTTCGGCGACGCCAGCAAGAGCGAGTTCGGCACCTACTTCATCGGCTACGCGCGCCAGCCGCGGCGGATCGAGCGCATGCTGGAGAACATGTTCGTCGGCAACCCGCCGGGCAATTACGACCGCCTGCTGGACTTCAGCCGCGCGGTCACCGGTTCGCTGTTCTTCGCGCCGTCGGCTAGCTTCCTGGCGGCGGTGTCGGGCGACGAAGGCGACGCGCAGGCGGCCGCGGTCGGGCCTGCGGCGACGGTCGCGCCGTAGCGCCCAGGCGCAGGCATCGCGGCCGGCAGTCCTTGCTCGCGTTGAGCAGGATGACGGCATCGAAGCGGTCGTAGGACGTTTACATGTTCGAGGCGGTGCCGGCGAGCAAGCGCAGCGGGGCGCCGGCGCATGATTTCGGACAAGAAAAAAGCCGATGACGGCGTCATCGGCTTGCTTGGCCCGGCCGGGCGACGAGGCGGATGCCCCGTCGCCTTCGGCGCTGGATCACTTCTTCGCGGTGGACGGCTGCGGCGCCGAGCGCGGCGCCTGGGTCGGCGCCTTGGTGGTGGCGCGCCGGTCGGTGCCGGAGGACAGCTCGCCCTGGCTCAGCGGCGGCTGGCAGAACGGCGGGCCGGAGAACGGCGGGCTGCACGCCTGGTAGGACTTCTCGCGCGCGAACGACGGGGCGCTGAAGGCCGCGGTCGCGGCGATCAGCAGGGCGAATGCAAGGGCGGTGGTGCGCATGTCGATTCCTTCTCACGGGGAGGTGAATGGCGTTCCTGGGCGCGGCGCGCGTTCGAATCGCATGCTGCGGAGTTGGAACAATCAAGAGTTCGCAGGGCGGTGGCGGAATCCGTCATCGCCGCTGGAATTTATTTGGCCGCGCGCGCCGGCGCAAGCGGCCGCATTCATCCGCCGGCTCCGCGCGGCGCCGGCGCGGCGCGCGCGGGCGCCGCGTCCTGGCGCGCGTCGCGCCGGGATTCCCGGCTGGCGTCGTGTCCTGCGCCGGACCCAGGGCCGTGCTCCAGCTCCTGGCGCAGCCGCGCGGCGTCGGCCAGGGCCGGCGCTTGCGGGCGCAGTTCGCGCCGCAGCAGCGGCTCGGCCCGGTTCAGCAACTCGCCGGCGCGCGCCGGGTCGCCGCGGCGCAGGGCGATGCGCGCGGCGGCGAGTTCGACCGTGGCGATCGGCAAGGTGCCGGCGAGGTAGTGGCGCTGGGCCAGCTGCAGCGCCTCGTCGATGCGTTGCGCGGCCTGCGCCAGCTCGCCGCGGCTCAGCGCCACTTCGGCCTGCAGCGAGCGCAGCACGATCACCGATTTGGGCTCCAGTTCGCGGTATTGCAGCACCGGTTCGGCGTCCTTGAGCGCGGCCGCGGCGTCTTCGAAGCGGTGCGCCTCGACCAGGCCCTGGGCATGGCGCAGCTGGACGAAGGCCGGGCCGTAGAACACGTCTTCCTTGTAGCCGCGCGCCAGTTCCAGCGAACGCTGGAAATCGGCGCGGCCCTGCGGATAGCGGCCCTGCGCGCTGAGCGAGAGGCCGCGGGTGTAGTAGGCGATGATCCGGTACATCGTGTAGGCCGGGGTGTCCGGCATCCGCGCCAGCGCCGAATCGGTCAGCGCCTGCGCGCGCGGATGGTCGCCCAGGTTGGCGTAGGCCGCCGCCATGCGCACGTCGTCGCGGGCGAGCACGGCATCGTCGAGCTTCAGCGCGCGGGCGATGGCCTGCGAGCGTTGGTAGTGCGCCAGCGCCGCGCGCGAGCGTCCGACATCGTCCAGCAGCAGCGCGGTGTACAGCTCCATGTCGGCGGTTAGCCGGCTGTTCTCGCCGTAGACGCGGTAGGCCAGCCGCAGCGCCTGCTCGGCGTTGGCCAACGCCTGCGGATAGCGGTGCTGCGAGTAGCGCACCATCATCGCGATCCGGCGCAGCTGGTAGGCCGCCAGGCCGTCGCGCGCGGGCCGCTCGCGCTCGATGGCCTCGGCCATGCCCAGGTGGCGGGCCGCGTCTTCGATCTTGTTCTGGTAGTACAGGCTGCGCGCCAGGCCCAGCTCGATCTCCATGCGCAGTTCCGGCTCGTGCTGGCCGGACGCGTCCAGGCGCTCCAGCGCGCGCTGTTGGTAGCGCTGCGCGGCGGCGAAGTCGGAGGTGTGCAGCACGGCGCTGCCGTAGTCGCTGTACAGCCGCGCCAGCGTCGGCGCCGGCGCGCCCTGGCGCTCGCGCAGCGCGATCGCCTGGTCGAGCGCGGCGCGCGCTTCGGGCAGGCGTTCGAGTTGCAACAGCAGGTTGCCGCGCACGTGCAGCGCGCGCGCGCGCAGCTCCAGGTCCTGCGGCTGCGGCTTGCGCGGCGACAGCGCGATGGCCGCGTCGATCGCTGCCAGCCCCGGCTGCGGGTCGTTGATGTCGGCGTAGACCTCGGCGATGGTCAGCCATGCGACCAGGCGCGTGCGCTCGCTCTGGCTGCGGTCGGTCTGCAGCCGCGCGGCGGCGTTGGTGAGCAGGGTGGCGATGGTGATCGGCTGGCCGCGCACCGCTTCGGGCGAGGTCTCGGCCAGCACCGAGGCGAGGAAATCGCGCGAGGCCTTGGCGTTGGCCGCTTCGGTCTCGGCCGCGCGCTCGGCCGCCAGCGCGCGCTGGCGTTCGTTGTTGAGCTGCCACACCGCCAGGCTGCCGGCGACCGCCAGCATCGCGCTGACGGCGACCGCGACGCGGTTGCGGCGGACGAACTTGTTGAGCCGGTACCACAGGCGGTCGGGCGCGGCGGAAATCGGCCGGCCCTGCAGGTAGCGCGAGACGTCGTCCATCAGCGCCGCGACGGTGCGGTAGCGCTGCTCCGGGTCGGTCGCGGTGGCCTTGCGCACGATCCGGTCGAGATCGCCGCGCAGCAGGTGGCGCAGCGCCGGATCGGCGACGCTGGCGCTGGGCGCCGGCACGGTCGCGTCGCCGCGGTACAGCGTCGACAGCCGCTGCCCGGTGAGCAGGTCGAACAGCAGCGCGCCCAGGCCGAACACGTCGGTGGCCATGGTCTCGGTCTGTCCGCGGTACTGCTCCGGCGCGCTGTAGCCGGGGGTGAAGGCGCGGGTCGGCGGATGGGTGGGGTTGTCGCCTTCCTCCAGCAGCGCGCCGACGCCGAAGTCCAGCAGCACCGGCGCGCCGTCGGCGCGCACCGCCACGTTCGAGGGCTTGATGTCGCGGTGCAGGACCAGGCGCTGGTGCGCGTGCTGGACCGCGTCGCACAGGCTCAGGTACAGCTTCAGCCGCTGCGGCAGCGACGGCTTGGCCTGTGCCACGTATTGCGGCAGCAGCGGGCCCTCGACGTAGTCCATCACCAGGTAGGGCTGGCCTTCCGCGCTCTCGCCGCCGTCGATGTGGCGGGCGATGTTGGGATGGTTGAGGCCGGCCAGCATCGCCCGCTCGCGTTCCATGCGGCGCTTGTTGTGGGCGGTGCCGATGCCGTGCAGCAGCTTGACGGCGACCTGCTGGACGCGGCCGGCGACGTCGCGCTCGGCCAGGAACACCGCGCCCATGCCGCCGGAGCCCAGCTCGCGCAGCAGCCGGTACGGGCCGATGCTGCGCAGCGGGACTTCGCGCGCGACTTCGGTGAGGCGTTCGCTGACCGGGTCGGGCGCGGCGTCGTCGTCGCAGGCGAGCAGGCGCTCGGCCGCGGCGACGATGTCGGGGTCGTGCTCGTTCTCGCGCAGGAACCGCGCGCGTTCGGCGGCGGGCCGTTCCAGCGCCTGGTGGAACAGCTCCTCGACCCGGCCGAACTGCGCCGGGGTCATGACAGGTGTTCGCGCAACCAGGCCTTGGCGAAGCGCAGATCGCGCTCGACGGTGGTCAGCGAGATGCCGAGGATCTCGGCCGTCTCCTGCTGGTTCAGGCCCATGAGGAAGATCAGTTCGACGATCCGGCACTTGCGCGGGTCTTGCTGTTCCAGCGCGCGCAGCGCGTCCTCGACATCGAGCCAGCGGTCGCCGGCGGCCGACAGGTGCTCGGAGCCGGACAGGGTCACGTCGACCGCGCCGCCGCCGCGCTTGTCGGCGTGCTGGCGACGAATCGTGTCGACCAGCACATAACGGATCGCGGTCGCGGCGATGCTGAAGAAGTGCTGGCGGTTCTGCGCGTCCAGGCCGTTGCCGCCGAGCAGGCGCAGCATCGCCTCGTTGACCAGTTCGGTCGGGTCCAGCACCGGCACGCTCAGGCGCGACAGGCGGCCGGCGGCGATGGTGCGCAGCTGCCGGTAGACCAGATTCAGCAGGGCGTCCGGCGCGGCAGCGTCGCCCGCGCGCCAGGCGGCGAGCAGGCGGGTGACATCGCCCGTCTCCTCAGGCTGTAGGTCCATGTTGTCCTGGTGGGAGGTACCGAATCAGCAGAATACAACGCATGCGCGTGCCAACCAATCGATGCGATCCGGACCTTTTCCAGCAAGATTTCCAGCGCGAATGCGGGCCGGACCGAGGCGGGGCGCGGCCTCGGGCGGGCGCGCCCGCCGGGCCGGGCGCGGTGGCGGCGGGCCCGGCCTGCGGCCGGCGCACCCCCGGCCGGTACAGGCAGGGCGGGCACCCTGAACGCCCTGAACGAAAGCCCGCCAACCCGACCGGCGAAGGCATGACGGGTTCGGCCGCCGTCCTGCGAACTGTCTGGAGACCCCGGCCGCCCCATGAGCGGCCGTCGCGCGCGATTCGCCGATTCGCCAGCCGCATGCCCCTCCGGACCGTTCCATGCACGCGTTCACGCAAGCACTCGCTGTGGTCTTCCCCGGGCAGGCGGCGCTACGCAAGGGCCTGGGCCGCGCGTTGTTCGCCCGCCACCGGCCGGCGCTGCGCCAGGCCGAGGAGGCGCTGGGGTACTCGCTGGCCGAGGCGGTGGAATGCGAGTGGCTCGAACACACGCCCTACGTCCAGCCGGCCCTGTTCGCGGTCAACGCGCTGGCTTATCGCGAATGGATCGATGCGCACGGCGCCGCGCCGGCCTTCGCAGCCGGGCACGGGCTGGGCGAGTGCAACGCGCTGCACGCCGCCGGCGCCTTCGATTTCCAGACCGGGCTGAGCCTGGCCGCCGAGCGCGGCCGGCTGATGGCCGCGGCCGGCGGCGGCCGCATGGCGGCGGTGATCGGCTGGAGCGCGCAGCGCTTGCGCGACGAACTGGCGGCGATCGGCGCCGACGGCCATCCGGCCGAGGCCATCGACATCGCCGGCTACGACGCGCCGGAGCAGCAGACCATCGCCGGCGCGGCGCCGGCGATGGCGCGGGCCGCGGCGCGTTTGCGCCGGCGCGGCGCGCGGGTGATGCCGCTGCGCGCGAGCGGCGCCTTCCATTCGCGGCACATGCGCGAGGCCGCCGCGCAGTTCGCGCGCGCGCTGGCGGCGGTGGAGTTCGCACCGCTGGCGTTCGCGGTGGTGTCCAACCTGGAGGCGCAGCCGTACGCGCGCGGCCGCGAGGCGCAGGTGTTGGCGGCGCAGATCGCCGCGGCGGTGCGTTGGACCGATTCGCTCGGCTACCTGCTGGATGCGGGCGTGCAGCGCTTCGAGGAACCGGGGCCGGCGCCGGTGATGGCCGAATCGATCGAACAGTTTCGCGCGGCACGGCCGGCGTCGCGAGCGCGCGGGGAGGCGCGCTTCGACTCGGCCGTGCCGCCACTGTCCTTCGCCGCCGCCGCGCGGCCGCGGCGGCGGCCGTCGCTGGTGGCGGTGCCGGCGCTGCTGGCGCCGGCCATCGGCGCCGCGTCGGCGGTGTCGCCCGGGATGCGCGCATCGGCCGGCGACGGCGGGCGCCGCGCCAGCGCCCGGCGCGAGGCCGGCGGCGCCGCGGCGATGCAGGCCGATCTCGCCGGCGGCCGCGGCGCGGCGCGCATGGCGTGGACGGGCGGTTCGACCGGGACCTTCGGTTTTCGCGATGCGGGCGGCGTGGCCATGGCGCAACTGGAGCAGGATCTCGTCGCGATGCGGGTGGCGTTGCCGTCCGGCCAGGCCTGGGGGGGCGCTGCGCCGGCCGGTGTCGTGCGCATCCAGGGCGAGGACGCATCGCCGGCCGATGCCGCGGCGGCCTTCGCCGCGCTCGACGCGCGCGCGCGCCGCGACGTCGAGCATCGGCAGTTGCTGGCCCTGGCGCTGGCCGACGCGCTGCGCAGCCGCGCCGGCCGGCCGTTGCGCGTGCTCGAACTCGGCGACGGCCACGGCGAAGGCGTCGAGCGCGCCTTGCCCGCGCTCGATGCCGCCGGCGAACCGGTGGAATTCGTCTACGCCGACGCGTCGCCGTTCCGCGCCGCGCTGGTCGCCGCGCGTTTCGGCGCCGGCCGGCCGTACCTGCGCAGCGTGGTGTTCGATCCGCGCGGCATCGTCGCCGACGCCGCTGCGTTGCGCGGACGCTTCGACCTGATCCTGGCCGACACCGCGCTCGACGGCGGCGCCGATCCGCGCCCGGTGCTGGCCACCGCCGCCGGCTGGCTCGCCGCCGACGGCGAGCTGCTGTTCGCGGTGCGCGACGACGCGCCGCCGCGCGACTGGCCGGTCTTGCTGGCCGCCGCCGGTTTGGCGCCGGCGCCGGCGTGCGATGTGCCGGCATGCGCGCAGGCCGGCGTGCGGCTGCATCGGGTCGAGCGCGTCATCCGCGCGGGTGCGGCGCGATTGTGAGGCGAGGCTGCGGGCTGCGGCCATCGCTTCGGCGAACCTAGCGCATGGACTCGCGCATTCGCCGGATGGAGCCAGACGCCACGGACGGCGTTTCTTACGGAGCGTAACGCCAAGGACGGCGTCTTATCGCAGGCGGCGCCATGGACGGCGTCCCGGGGAGCGCGATGCCATGGACGGCGCGCACGGAGCCTGGCGCCACGGACGGTGTCGTGTCGCAGGCGACGCCACGGAAGGCGTCCAGGGAGCGCGATGCCAGGGACGGCGCACAGGGAACCGATGCCACGGACGGCGTCTTGTCGCGGGTGGCGCCATGGACGGCGTTCAGGGAGCGCGATGCCAGGGACGGCGCACAGGGAGTCTGGCGCCAGGGACGGCGTCTTATCCGGATCCGGCGCCACGGACGGCGTCGCAGGGAACATGAGGCCACGGACGGCGCCGACGGAGCGCAATGCCACGGACGGCATCTTTGTCGCATTCGATGCCATGGACGGCGTCCTCTTCGGCGGCAGGCAGACGATGCGCGGATCGCGCCTGCCTCGTCGGCCGGAACGGGCACGAGGGGTTCGTGCCGCGCACGGCCGGCGCAGTCCTGCCCGCCGACATGACGCGCACCGCGATGCGGGGGAACCCGAGCCAGGCGGTGTTCAACAATCGCGATTACTTCAACGGCCTGCCGGGCCGACAGACCATGCAGCAGCCGCAGGCCGAGCTCGGCCTGAAGCCGCGGCGCCAGGTGGGGCGGAATCGCTAATGGCCTTCCTCCCGCCCCGGCTTTCCGAGTGCGTGGCGTTAGGAAAAGTCCACGATGAGCGTTTGGGTAGTGGCGCTCTTAACCAGGTTGATGGCGTGGTAGCAATCGGTTTTGTTCGCGTAGCCCTCGCCTGTGGCGAGGAGTTCGTCGTTGTCGGCCAGAAGCCGCCACGTGTACTGGTCTTTTGTCCCGGGAGTATTTCCAAGCGCATCGCCCCCCTTACGATAGATCTCAAACCTCATGTCGTTCCCTCCTTAAGGTTCCAGGGAGAACGGAGTAGTCCGCCGATGTCGGCCAAAGTCAAAGTCTCCGCGTTTGCGACAACCCGGCATGCGGGTCCCGTCATGGCTATATCCGACAAGATCCCATGGCAAGAGCTCGCGCTGACTGCAGCGGAGTGCGCCGAGCGGTGGGGCATCTCGCCCGAGCATTTCCTAGCGACGATCGCGTGTAAGCCAGACTTCCCAGTGCGCATCACCCGGAAGCCGGCCACCTGGAAGGCCGGAGAGGTGGTCGAGTGGCATGACCGGAATCAGGCGGGCAGCCGCGGCAAGGGCTGAAGTCGTTTGGCGGACTTTTCGCAGACATGAAAAAGCCGGCGCTAGGCCGGCTTCATCGAAAGCATCACGAAAAATTGGTCGGGGAGACAGGATTCGAACCTGCGACCTCTACGTCCCGAACGTAGCGCTCTACCAGACTGAGCTACACCCCGACTTCGTGAGCCGCAAATTCTAGCGGCGCTCACCGGGGCGTGCAAGAGGGGACGACAGAAAAATTTCATTCCGGTTGCGCTGGCGGTCCCGGATGGCCGCAAAACCGCGTCGCAGCGGGCTGAGCGCCGCATCGGCAAAGCCCGGCCGCCGCCCGCGCCCGGCGCGAATGCGCGGCGACGGCCGGCCGCTACCGACCGGACGGCCCGCAATCGCTAAACTAAGCGCCATGCCGGCGGGGCCCGCGGCGCGCGCTCGTGCAGCGCGCGCCGGCGCCGATCCGGCCGCCCTTCTTGCGCCATTGCAGTAATTCGGAGTCTGACTTGATCAAGCCTCGCACCCCGCCCGGGGTCATGGAGCTGCTGCCCCGTGACCAGATCGCGTTCCAGCGCATGCTCGACACGATCCGCCGCAATTTCGAACGCTTCGGCTTCCTGCCGGTGGAAACGCCGGTGATGGAGCTGACCGAGGTGCTGCTGACCAAGTCCGGCGGCGAGACCGAGCGCCAGGTGTACTTCGTCGAGTCGACCGGTTCGCGCGAGAAGAGCGCGCAGGACGGCCGCACGGTGCCCGAGTTGGCGCTGCGCTTCGACCTGACCGTGCCGCTGGCGCGCTACGTGGCCGAGCACGAGGCCGAACTGGCGTTCCCGTTCCGCCGCTACCAGATGCAGCGCGTCTATCGCGGCGAGCGCCAGCAGCGCGGCCGCTACCGCGAGTTCTACCAGTGCGACATCGACGTGATCGGCAAGGACAGCCTCAGCGTGCGCTACGACGCCGAGCTGCCGGCCTGCATCCACGCGGTGTTCTCCGAACTCGACATCGGCGCCTTCACCATCCAGCTCAACAACCGCAAGCTGCTGCGCGGCTTCTTCGAAGCCCAGGGCGTGGCCGACGGCGAGCTGCAGGCGCTGGTGCTGCGCGAGGTCGACAAGCTCGACAAGCGCGGCGCCGACTACGTGCGCGACACCCTGACCGGCGAAGGCTTCGGCCTGTCGGCGCAGGCGGTGGCGACGATCCTGGCGTTCGTCGAAACCCGTTCGACCTCGCACGCCGACGCGCTGGCCAGGCTGGCCGCGCTGGGCGAGGGCAACGACTCGCTGCGCCAGGGCGTGGCCGAACTGCGCGAGGTGCTGGAGCTGATCCGCGCGCTGGGCGTGCCGGAAGCCAACTACGCGCTGAACTTCTCCATCGCCCGCGGCCTGGACTACTACACCGGCACGGTCTACGAGACCACGCTCGACGACTACCCGCAGCTCGGCTCGATCTGCTCGGGCGGTCGCTACGAAGACCTCGCCAGCCACTACACCAAGTCCAAGCTGCCCGGCGTCGGCATTTCCATCGGCCTGACCCGGCTGTTCTGGCAGCTGCAGGAGGCCAAGCTGGTCAGCACCGCCGACAGCAGCGTGCAGGTGCTGGTCACCCAGATGGACGATGCGCAGCTGCCGCAATGCCTGGCGCTGGCCAGCGAGCTGCGCGCGGCCGGGCTCAACACCGAAGTGGTGATGGAGCCGTCCAAGCTCGGCAAGCAGTTCAAGTACGCCGACCGCGCCGGCATCCGCTTCGTGGTGGTGCTGGGCGAGAACGAGATCGCCAAGGGCACCGCCACGGTCAAGGACCTGCGTCGCGAGGACCAGTTCGAGGTCGCGCGCGGCGAGCTGGCGCGCACGCTGCGGGTCGAGCTGGAACAGTCGCGGGTCATGAAGTGATCCTCGCGCGCGCCCGTCGCGTCGGCTGCGGGCGCGCATCGCGCGCGCGGCCGACGGCGCGCGCGCATGGCGGGGCGGCGCCGCGCGCGCCGCATCGCCGGCATTCGCCGCGCCGGCATCGCCCGGCGCCGGCTGCAGCATCGGCGCAAGCCGACACCCACGCCGCGGTCCGTGCGGACCGCGGTTTCCTTTTGTCTGACGCACCGACTCCCGAGTATGCGCGCCGCCGATCCGCCGGCAGCGCGCAGATGATCGCCAGGGTGCGATGCGGAGAACCCCAGCTTTGAACAAGATCCGACTCGACGGCCGCTCGCTGACGCGGTCACAGCTCGTCGCCGTGGCCTACGGCGCGCAGGTCGAACTGTCTGCCGAGCAGCTCCCGGCGGTGGCCCGCGCGGCCGACTTCCTGGCCGAGCAAGTGCGCCGCGAAGAGCCCATCTATGGCGTGTCCACCGGTTTCGGCAGCAACGCCGACCGCCTGCTCGGCGCGCACCACCTGCGCGACCAGTTGCCGGGCGCGAAGCGTTCGCAGGAGACCCTGCATGAAGAACTGCAGCGCAACCTCATCGTCACCCACGCGGTGTGCGTGGGCGAGGCGTTCGCGCCGGAGATCGTGCGCGCGATGCTGTGCATCCGCATCAACACCCTGATGCGCGGCCACTCGGGCATCCGCGTGCAGACCCTGCAGGCGCTGACCGACCTGCTCAACGCCGGGATCGTGCCGGTGGTGCCGCAGCTGGGCTCGGTCGGTGCCAGCGGCGACCTGGCGCCGCTGTCGCACCTGGCCATCGTCCTGCTCGGCGGCGGCGAAGCCTTCTTCGACGGCGAACGCATGCCGGGCGCGCAGGCGCTGGAGCGCGCCGGGCTCGCGCCGGTGCAGCTGTCGTACAAGGAAGGCCTGGCGCTCAACAACGGCACCGCGCAGATGCTGGCCTGCGGCGTGCTGGCGTTGAGCAAGCTCGAAGAGCTGCTCGACACCGCCGACCTCGCCGCGGCCATGACCATCGACGCCTTCGCCGGCCGCCTGGGCGCGTTCGCGCCGGAAGTGCACGCGCTGCGTCCGCATCCGGGCCAGGTCAAGGTCGCCGAGAACCTGCGCAAGTTGCTCGACGGCTCGACCTTGGCCGACATTCCTTATCACCTGGTGCCGCGCTTCCGCCCGTGGCTGCCGCAGAGCTGGGATACGCAGGCCGCGCAGCAGCTGAGCTTCGACATCGGCTGGGATTGGGTGCCGTTCGGCCAGCGCCACGGCCGCGAGAAGTTCTATAACCGCTTCCGTCCGTTCCGCGGCGGCAAGAAGCACCAGCCGCAGGACAGCTATTCGCTGCGCTGCATTCCGCAGGTGCACGGCGCGGTCCGCGACGCCATCGCCCAGGCCGCGCGGGTGCTGGAGATCGAGCTCAACTCGCTGACCGACAACCCGATCGTGTTCCCCGACGCCCAGGCCGAGCACGTCGAGCAGCAGGTGATCTCCGCCGGCCATTTCCACGGCATGCCGCTGGCGCTGGCGATGAGCTACGTCAAGGCCGCGATCCCGGTGCTGGCGAGCATCTCCGAGCGCCGCCTCAACAAGCTGGTCGACCCGGCCACCAACGACGGCCTGCCGGGCTTCCTGATCGGCAACGAGGACGCGACCGAATCGGGCCACATGATCGTGCAGTACACCGCCGCGGCCATCGTCAACGACCTCGCCAGCCGCGCCCACCCGGCCTCCGTGTATTCGATCCCGACCAGCGCCAACGCCGAGGACCATGTCTCGATGGGCGCCAACGAGGCGCGCCACGTGCTGGCGATGGCCGACGACCTGGGCAAGGTGCTGGCGCTGGAGCTGTACACCGCCGCCCAGGCGCTGGACCTGCGCCGCGACATGATCAACGCCGCGCGCGATCTGGCCGACCGCGCCGACGCTGCGACCTTCGCGGCCAAGGTCGCCGGCGGCCCGGTCGCCGGCGCCGCCGAGCACGCCGAGTTCCTGGCCGAAGTCGAGGGCCTGCGCGCCGAGTTGTCCGCGGCGCAGGAGTTCCGTCCGGGCCGCGCGGTGGCGATCGCCCACGCCAAGCTGCGCGAATCGATCGCCTTCCTCGACCACGACCGCGCGCTCGACGGCGAAGTCGCCACTGCGGTGCAACTGGTGCGCGACGGCACCGTGCTGTCGGCGGTGCGCGCGGAAATGCAGGACTGATCCGCCACGGCCCCTCCCGATCCCGGGAGGGGCCGATTGCTTCCCTGTAGGAGCGGCGCAAGCCGCGACCGCGGCAACGCGACTACGCCGAAACTTGCGCCGCAGCCCTGTTGTCGCGGTCGCGGCTCGCGCCGCTCCTGCAGGGGCTAGAATCGCGGCACCGTCCTCTCTCGTGGCCAGGGATCGCCGCCATGCGCCTCGTCCACCTCAGCGAAACCGCCTTCTGCGTGAACGGCCTGCTGACGCCGGCCGAATGCGCGGAGCTGATCGCCCTGGCCGAAGCACGCGGCTTCGAACCCGCCGGCGTGCGCACCGCCGACGGCGGCCAGAAATCGATGGCCCACGTGCGCAACAACGAACGCGTGGTGCTCGAGTCGCCGCAATGGATCGACGCCTTGTGGCGACGCCTGCGCGAAGCCGGCCTGCCCGCGCTCGACGGCGAGGCCGCGGCCGGCCTGCCGCGCGCGCTGCGGTTCTACAAATACGGCCCGGGCCAGCGTTTCCGCATGCACAAGGACGGCCCCTGGAGCGAAGACGGCCGCCTGAGCAAGCTGACCTTGCTGGTCTATCTCAACGACGGTTTCGCCGGCGGCGACACCGCGTTCCGCGGCTTCCGGGTCGAACCGCGCGCCGGCGACGCGCTGCTGTTCGTGCACGACACCTGGCACGAAGGCGCGGCGGTCGAGCAGGGCGTGAAGTACGCGCTGCGCTCCGACGTGATGTACGCGCCGCCGGCCTGAGCGTCGCGCGCCGCGCTCACGCCGCCGCGCCCCACATTCGCACGCAATCGCGCCCGCCGGCCTTGGCCAGATACAAGGCCTGATCGGCGAACTGCAGCGCCGCCTCGACGCCGAGGTCGGAATCCGGCGCGATCTCGTGCACGCCGATGCTGGCGGTGACCGGGATGTCGTGGCTGCGGCTGGGGCAGGGCTGCGCGCGCAGGCGCAGGCGCAGCGCCTCGGCCACGCGCGAGCCGGCGGCGAGGTCGTGGTCGGGCAGCACGGCGACGAATTCCTCGCCGCCGAAGCGCGCCAGCAGCGCGTGGTGCGGGGCCAGGGTCTGCGAGATCAGGCCGGCGGCCCAGCGCAGGCATTCGTCGCCGACCAAGTGGCCGTGGTGGTCGTTGATCTGCTTGAAGTGGTCCAGGTCGATCATCATCAGCGCCAGCGGCCGGCGCTGGCGGCGCGCGCGGTGCAGCAACGATTCGAACGCTTCGCGGAAGTGGCTGCGGTTGTGCAGGCCGGTCAGGCCGTCGCGCTGGGCGGTCTCGCGCAGGCGGTCGTGGGCTTTCTCCAGCTGCGCCAGCGCGGTGCGCAGCTCGCCGGTGCGCTGCTCGACCTTGTGTTCGAGCTGCTCCTTGGCCTCGCGCACGATCCGTTCGTTCTCGTTGCGCAGCGAGGCGTAGCGGTAGCCCAGCGCCACCGACAGCAGCAGCATTTCCAGGGCCGAGCCGATCTGCACGCCGTACTCGGTGATGAACACCTTCGGCAGCAGGTCGAAGGCGATCGCCGCGAACATGCCGGTGCCGAGCAGGAACGCCGACCACGCCAGCAGGAACAGCCGCGCCGGCTTGTAGCCGCGGCGCAGCACCACCACCGTCTCCACCGCGATCCAGGCGATGGAGACGAACACCGCGGCCGAGGCGATCGGGGTGACGATGCGATAGGGCGCCTGGGTCGCGATCAATCCCAGCAGCACGAAGAACCCGATCATGCCCAGGCCGACCCGGTCGCCGAAGCGCCAGCGTTGCGCCAGGCCGAGGAAGGTGCGCGCGAACTGCTGCATGCCCACCTGGGCCAGGCAGATCGACAGCGGCACCGAGTGGTCGGCCAGCCACGGCGAGCGCGGCCACAGGTATTCGAAGCCCAGGCCGTTGAGGGTCAGCAGCACCAGGCCGAACGCGCAGATGTGGAACAGATACCAGAAGTAGCTCGAATCGCGCAGGCTCAGCCACAGCACCAGGTTGTAGAAGAACAGCGCCAGCAGGATGCCGTAGTACAGGCCGATGCCCAGTTGCGCGTCGCGCGCCAGTCCGGTGAAGGCGCTGGGCGAGTACAGGGTCAGCGGCACCTGCATCGAGCTTTGGCTTTGCACGCGCACGAACAGGTCCACGCGCTGGCCGGCCGGCAGGTCGATCCAGAAGTTCGGATGGCGGTAGCGGATCGCGCGCGCGGCGAACGGCAGGCTGTCGCCGCCGGCCTGGTGGCGGACGCGGGCGCCGTCGCTGGCGCGGGCGACGGTGTAGACGTCGAGGCGGTCGCTCAGGGCGAAGCCTTGCACCAGCAGCCAGCGCGGAGTGTCGGCGTCGGCGTTGCGCGCGGCGATGTGGAACCAGTAGGCGCCGCGCTGGAAGCCGAACGAGCTGTTGCCGCCCGGCAGCGGCCGGAAGCCGCCGGCGGCCAGCGCGCGTTCGGCGCCGGCCAGGTCGAGGCGGCCGTCGGGGTCGTGGCGGTAGGCGGTGAACGGCGCCAGCGCCGTCTCGCCGTCGTGGCGGCCGAGTTCGAGCGGGCGCTGCGCGGCGGCGAGCGGGCTCCAGCCCGCCAGCAGCAATGCCAGCAGCAGCAACCACGGCAGCGGTGGCCACGCGGACGGCCGGCGCGGCGGCGCCTGGGATGGCCGCGGACGGCGCGCGGATCGGGCAGGGGGCGTGTTCATCGTGCTGGGCCGGGGCGTCCTTGACCGGGGGCCGGCACTGATCGGTGCGCCGGGCAGAGGGGAAGCGGGCGCCGGCAGGACGGCGCGCGAGGCGTGCCTGAGGTCTTAACGCAATTACCGCGACCGGCCGGACGGCTTGACGCGCGCCCGGTGGTCGGATTAATGTATTAACGCGTTATCACATTAATGCACTGGGTCGGCCTCCGCGGCGGCCCGGCGCGCCGGCCGGGCCGCAGCCCTCCGGCATCTGGCTTCCCGCACCACGTCCCCGCAACCGCAACCGCGACCCCGGATCCGAACCCGCCCATGAAGCGCCGCGCCGTCGCCACCGTCGAAGCCACCGAAGACGCCCTCGGCGAACTGGCCGCCGCGCTGTCCGCGCTGCGCGCCCCGGAGCAGGTGCGCGCCTTCCTCGAAGACCTGTGCACGCCCGCCGAACTGGAAGCGATGAGCGACCGCTGGCGGGTGGTGCCGCTGCTCGACGAGGGCGTGCCGTACCGCGAGATCCACGAGCGCACCCAGGTCAGCGTGACCACCATCGGCCGGGTCGCGCGCGTGCTCGAACGCGGCGCCGGCGGTTACGCCGCGGCCCTGCAGCGCCGCGGCCTGCGACATCGCTGACGGCCGCTTCTGTCCGCCGCCGCCGGCGCCCGCCGGCCCGCACCGCCCACGCCTTCCCCCGAGACCGAGTCCATGAGCCCTCCCGCCAGTGCCGCCGTGCGCGACCGCCTGCGCATCGCGATCCAGAAGTCCGGCCGCCTCGCCGACCCGGCCCGCCAGTTGCTCGCCGCCTGCGGCCTGAGCTGGCGCGAGAGCCGCGACCGCCTGTTCTGCTACGGCGAGACCCTGCCGGTGGACCTGCTGCTGGTGCGCGACGACGACATTCCCGGGCTGATCGCCGACGGCGTCTGCGACCTCGGCGTGGTCGGCCGCAACGTGCTGCTGGAACAGGACGGCGACCGCCGCGGCAACGGCCGCGCGGCGGCGTTCCGCGAATGGCGCGCGCTCGGCTTCGGCGGTTGCCGCCTGGCCATCGCCGTGCCCGATGCGTGGCAGTGGCAAGGCCCGCAGGATTTGATCGGCAAGCGCATCGCCACCAGCTATCCGGCGCTGCTGACCCAGTGGCTGGCGCAGCAGGGCGTGGACGCGCAGGTGGTGCTGCTGTCGGGTTCGGTGGAGATCGCGCCGCGCCTGGGCCAGGCCGAGGCGATCTGCGATTTGGTCTCCAGCGGCGCCACGCTCGCCGCCAACCAGCTCAAGGCGGTGCAGACCCTGGTCGAGAGCGAGGCGGTGCTGGCCGGGCCGGTCGAGCGCTTCGACGACGTCCGCGGCGAACTGGCCGACCTGCTGCTGCGCCGGCTCGACGGCGCGCTGCGCGTGCGCAACAGCAAGCTGCTGATGTTCCAGGCGCCGCGCGGCCTGCTCGGCGAATTGCTGCCGCTGCTGCCCGACGCCGAACAACCCACGGTGATGCGCCTGGACGACGGCGACGACGTCGCCCTGCAGGCGCTGTGCCACGGCGCGGTGACCTGGCAGCGGCTGGAGGAACTCAAGCGCGCCGGCGCGCGCGGGCTGATGGTGCTGCCGGTGGAAGGAATGCTGGCATGAACCGCCCCGCGACCGCCGCCGCGATGCAGCGCTACCAGTGGCAGGCGCTGAGCGCCGACGCGCGCGCGCAGGCGCTGCGCCGTCCGGCCCAGGAAACCCGCCAGGCCACCGCCGACGCGGTCGCCGCGATCCTGGCCGAGGTGCGCGCCGACGGCGACGCCGCGCTGCGCCGCTTCGGCGAGCGCTTCGACGGCGTCGCGCTGGACGCCTTCGCCGTGGACCAGGCCGAATTCGAAGCCGCCGACGCCGCGCTGAGCCCGCAACTGCGCGCCGCCATCGACGAGGCCGCGCGCCGGATCGAACGCTTCCACGCCGCCGGCATGACCCCGGCCTACGCCCTGGACACCGCCGAGGGTGTGCGCTGCGAGCGCGTGCTGCGGCCGATCCCGCGGGTCGGCCTGTACGTGCCGGCCGGTTCCGCGCCGCTGCCCTCGACCGCGCTGATGCTCGGCGTGCCGGCGCGGCTGGCCGGCTGCCGCGAAGTGGTGCTGTGCACGCCGCCGCGCAAGGACGGCAGCGCCGACCCGGCGGTGCTGTGCGCGGCGCGGCGCTGCGGCATCGGCAAGGTCTACAAGGTCGGCGGCGCCCAGGCGATCGCGGCGATGGCCTTCGGCAGCGACAGCATCGGCAAGTGCGACAAGCTGTTCGGGCCGGGCAACGCCTACGTCACCGAGGCCAAGCGCCAGGTCGCGCTGCTGGAAGGCGGCGCCGCCATCGACATGCCGGCCGGGCCGTCGGAAGTGCTGGTGATCGCCGACGCCGGCGCGCGCGCCGACTTCGTCGCCGCCGACCTGCTGTCGCAGGCCGAGCACGGCGCCGATTCGCAGGTGATCCTGCTCAGCGACGACGCGGCCCTGCTGGATGCGGTCGATGTCGAACTGGAACGCCAGCTGGCGCGGCTGTCGCGCGCCGACACCGCGCGCGCGGCGCTGGCCAAGTCGCGCTCGATCCAGGTCGACTCCATCGCCACCGCGATGCAGGTCAGCAACCGCTACGCGCCCGAGCACCTGATCCTGGCCCTGCGCGACGCGCGCGCGTGGCTGGCGCAGGTCGAGGCGGCCGGTTCGGTGTTCCTCGGCGACTGGGCGCCCGAAGCGCTGGGCGACTATTGCAGCGGCACCAACCACGTCCTGCCGACCAGCGGCGCGGCGCGCTACGCCGGCGGCCTCAACGTCGCCAGCTTCCAGGTCGCCATCACGGTGCAGGAAGTGCAGCCGCGCGGGCTGCAGGAGATCGGCCCCTGCGCGCTGGTGCTGGCGCAGGCCGAAGGCCTGGACGCGCACCATGCCGCGGTGGCGCTGCGGCTGGCGGCGCTGTCCGTGGCCCCGGCGGCGCAGCGCGCCTGAGCGAGTCCGTCCGGCCCCGCGCCGGACGATTGCAGAACCACGTACAACGGATCATCAGCCCGACCATGTCCCCGACCCGCGACGACAATCCCCTCGACCTGCTGCGCGAAGACCTGCGCGATTTCGCCGGCTACAAGTCGGCGCGCAGCGACAAGCGCAGCGGCCGGGTCTGGCTCAACGCCAACGAAGCGGCCTGGCCGAGCGTCGCCGACGGCGACGGCGCGGTGCGCCGCTATCCCGATCCGCAGCCGCCGGCGCTGCGCGAGGCGCTGGCGCGGCTGTACGCCTGCGCGCCGGAGCAGTTGCTGGCCGGGCGCGGCAGCGACGAAGGCATCGACCTGCTGGTGCGCGCGTTCTGCCGGCCCGGCGCCGACGCCATCGTCGTCGCGCCGCCGACCTTCGGCATGTACGCGGTCAGCGCGCGCCTGCACGGCGCGCGCGTGGTCGAGGTGCCGCTGCGCGACAGCGCCGAGGGCTTCGCCTGCGATTTCGACGCGCTCGCCGAGGCCGCCGAGCGCGAGGCGGCCAAGCTGGTGTTCGTGTGCTCGCCGGGCAACCCCTCCGGCACCTTGCTGCCGCGGGCCTCGATCGACGCGCTGGCGCAGCGCCTGCGCGGCCGCGCCATCGTCGTGGTCGACGAGGCCTACATCGAATTCGCCGACGGCGAATCGGCGGTGGGCCTGCTGGCGCGGCGGCGCAACGTCGCGGTGCTGCGTACCCTGTCCAAGGCCCATGCCCTGGCCGCCGCGCGCATCGGCAGCACCATCGCCGACGCCGAGGTGATCGCCGCGCTGCAGCGTTGCCAGGCGCCGTATCCGCTGCCCACGCCGTGCGTGAACCTGGCCCTGCGCGCGCTCGGCGAAGTGCCTGGCAATACCACCAAGGCGCGCGTGGCCACCGCCATGTGCGAACGCGACACCTTGTTGCAGGCGCTGCAGGGCCTGCCCGGCGTGCGCCGGGTCTATCCCTCGCAGGCCAATTTCCTGCTGGTGCGTTTCGACGACGCCCAGGCCGCGCTCGAGGCTCTGCTCGACGCCGGCGTGGTGGTGCGCGACTTCCGCCACGCGCCGGGGCTGGGCGATGCGCTGCGCATCAGCCTGGGCACGCCGGAGCAGAACGCGGCGGTGATCGAGGTGCTCGGCCGCGCGCTGCGCGCGGCGGCGCCGGCGGCGATCGCGGCCGGAGCGGCGGCATGAGCGCGCTCAAGCCGATCGTGTTCGTCGACCGCGACGGCACCCTGATCGAGGAACCGGCCGACTTCCAGATCGACAGCTACGCCAAGCTGCGCTTCGTGCGCGGGGTGATCCCGGCGCTGCTGAAGCTGCGCGACGCCGGCTACGAATTCGTCATGGTCACCAACCAGGACGGCCTGGGCACCGAGGCGTTCCCGCGCTGGGCCTTCGACGGCCCGCACGAGCTGATGATGCAGGTGTTCGAGAGCCAGGGCATCGTGTTCCGCGAGGTGCTGATCGACACCAGCTTCGCCGCCGAGAACCTGCCCACGCGCAAGCCCGGCATCGGCCTGGCCCTGCCGTTGCTGAAGGACCGCGGCATCGACTGGGAACGCTCGGCCATGGTCGGCGACCGCGAGACCGACAACGGCTTCGCCGCCAACCTCGGCATCCGCGCGTTCCAGCTGCGCACCGCGCAGTTCGGCGGCGAGTGGGACTGGGCCGGCATCGCCCACGTCCTGGCCGACCGCCCGCGCACCGCGCAGGTGACGCGCAACACCAAGGAAACCCGGATCCAGGTCAGCGTCGACCTCGACCGCGCGGCCGAGCCCAAGGTCGCCACCGGCCTGGGCTTCTTCGACCACATGCTCGAACAGCTCGGCAAGCACGGCGGCTTCGCCCTGGAGCTGCGCTGCGAGGGCGACCTGCACATCGACGAGCACCACACCATCGAGGACAGCGCGCTGGCGCTGGGCCAGGCGCTGCGCGAAGCGCTCGGCGACAAGCGCGGCATCGGCCGCTACGGTTTCGAGCCGCGCGCGGGGCAGGGCGAGGACTCCGCCGCGCCGCCGCACGAGTTCGTGCTGCCGATGGACGAGACCCTGGCGCGCGCGGCGCTGGATTTCTCCGGCCGCCCGTACTTCGTCTTCGCCGGCCGCTTCGCCCGCGACCGGGTCGGCGATTTCCCGACCGAGCTGCTGGCGCATTTCTTCCGGTCGCTGTGCGAAACCGCCGGCCTGAATCTCAACCTGAACGTGGAAGGTGATAACGATCACCACAAGATAGAGGCTTGTTTCAAGGCCGTCGCGCGCGCGCTGCGCCAGGCCATCGCCCGTCAAGGGCGCGAACTCCCGAGTACCAAAGGAGTTCTGTGATGACGGTTGTAGCTGTCATCGATTCGGGTGGGGGGAACATCGGCTCGGTGCGTTATGCATTGGAGCGGCTGGGTGCGCGGTCGGTATTGACCGCGGACCCTGCAACGATCGCCTCAGCCGATCGCGTGATCCTGCCGGGCGTGGGCGCCGCCGCCCCCGCGATGGCGCGTCTGCGCGAACTCGATCTGGTCGCCACGATCCGCCGCTTGCAGCAGCCGCTGCTCGGGATCTGCCTGGGCATGCAGCTGTTGTACGAGTCCTCGGAGGAGGGCGAGGTCGAATGCCTCGGGCTCCTTCCGGGCCGTATCACCAAGCTGCCCCCCGGACCAGGAGTACGAGTGCCTCATATGGGATGGAATCTCCTTCAGACGCATGAATCCGACGCCAGCGCGCGTTTGCTGGCCGGCATAGGCGAGCGCGACCAGGCCTATTTCGTGCACAGCTACGCCGCCCCCGTCACCGCCGACACCCTGGCCAGCGCCAGTTACGGCCGCCGCTTCACCGCGGTGGCCGGGCGCGGACGCTGCTTCGGCGCCCAGTTCCACCCGGAGCGCTCGGCCGCGGTCGGCTCGCGCCTGCTCGCCAACTTCCTGGCGCTGGAGGCATGAACATGGGCAACAGCACCCTCTACCCCGCGATCGACGTTCGCGACGGGCGCGTCGTGCGCCTGCACCAGGGCGATTACGCCCAGGAAACCCGCTACGAGACCGAACCGCTGGCGCTGGCCACGCGCTACGCCGAAGCCGGCGCCAAGTGGCTGCACCTGATCGACCTCGACGCCGCGCGCTACGGCGGCTACACCCTGGCGCCGCTGCTGCGCGCGATCACCACCTCCAGCTGGATGCGCGTGCAGACCGGCGGCGGCGTGCGCAGCGAGGCCGACGTGGAGGCCATCCTCGACGCCGGCGCCGACCGGGTCGTGGTCGGTTCGCTCGCGGTCAAGGACCCGGACCTGGTGATCGCCTGGCTCAAGCGCTTCGGCGCCGAGCGCATCACCATCGCGCTGGACGTGCGCCAGAACGAGCGCGGCGAATGGGAACTGCCGGTGGCCGGCTGGACCCAGGACAGCGGCGTGCGTCTGGAGCCGCTGCTGGAGCGCTACGCCCAGGCCGGGCTGCGCCACCTGCTGTGCACCGACGTCTCCCGCGACGGCACCATGGCCGGGCCGAACCTGGACCTGTACAAGCACATCCGCGAGATCGCGCCGGACGTGCAGTTGCAGGCCTCCGGCGGCATCCGCGACATCGCCGACATCGTCGCCGCCGACAGCATCGGCTGCTCCGGCGCGGTGCTGGGCAAGGCGCTGATCGAAGGCCGCTTCCAACTCACCGACGCCTTGAAGCAGGTACGCCGTTGCTGAACTCCACGCCCCTGAGCCGCCGTATCGTGCCCTGCCTCGACGTCCGCGACGGACGCGTGGTCAAGGGCGTGCGCTTTCGCGACCACGTCGACATGGGCGACATCGTCGAGCTGGCGCTGCGCTACCGCGACGAAGGGGCCGACGAGCTGGTGTTCTACGACATCGCCGCCAGCCCGCAGGGGCGCAGCGTGGATCGCGGCTGGGTCGAGCGGGTCTCGCGCGCGATCGACATCCCGTTCTGCGTGGCCGGCGGCATCCGCTCGGTCGCCGACGCGCGCGGCGTGCTCAACGCCGGCGCGGACAAGATCTCGATCAATACCCCGGCGCTGGAGCGGCCGCAGCTGATCGCCGAGATCGCCGCCGAATTCGGCGTGCAGTGCGTGGTGGTCGGCATCGACAGCCTGCGCGATCCCGACGGCCAGTGGCGGGTGCGCCAGTACACCGGCGACCCTTCGCGCACCCAGGCGTTGCCCAAGCGCACGCTGGACTGGGTGGTCGAGGCGCAGCGCCTGGGCGCGGGCGAGATCGTGCTCAACTGCATGGGCAGCGACGGCGTGCGCAGCGGCTACGACATCGAGCAGCTGCGCGCGGTGCGGGCGATCTGCGAGGTGCCGCTGGTGGCCTCCGGCGGCGCCGGCGCGATCGAGCACTTCGGCGAGGTGTTCCTGCAGGCCGACGTCGATGCGGCGCTGGCGGCGAGCGTGTTCCACTCCGGCAGCATCCGCATTCCCGAGCTCAAGCGCGCGCTGAGCGGGCAGGGCGTGCCGGTGCGCGAGCTGCATTGATGGACGCGACGCTGAGCCGGCAACAGATCGACGCGCTGGACTGGGACAAGCAGGACGGCCTGCTCCCGGCCGTGGTCCAGGACGCGGCCAACCTGCGCGTGCTGATGCTCGGCTACATGGACCGCGCCGCGCTGGACGCGACCCTGGCCAGCGGCCACGTCACCTTCTTCAGCCGCAGCAAGCTGCGGCTGTGGACCAAGGGCGAAAGCTCGGGCCACTTCCTCGATCTGGTCTCGATCGAGACCGACTGCGACCGCGACACCTTGCTGGTGCGCGCGGTGCCGCACGGGCCGACCTGCCACCTCGGCCGCGACAGCTGTTTCCCCAGCGCGCCGGGCGACGGCCTGGCGTTCCTGGCCGAACTCGACGCGCTGGTCGAAACCCGCGAGCGCGAACGCCCGGCCGGCAGCTACACCACCGGCCTGTTCGAGCGCGGCGTGCGCGTGATCGCGCAGAAGGTCGGCGAGGAAGGCGTGGAGACCGCGCTGGCGGCGGTGGCCCAGGACGAGGCCGCGCTGGCCGGCGAAGCCGCCGACCTGCTGTTCCACCTGCAGGTGCTGCTGCGCGCGCGCGGCCTGTCGCTGGCCGATGCGGTGGCGGTGCTGCAACAGCGCCACGGCAAGCCGCATCGCGGGTTCGCGCCGGCCGAGTAGGGCGCGCGAGTGCGGGTTGCGTCGTAGTCGGCGCGGCGCGGTCGCGGCTTGCGCCGCTCCTACATGGGCGCCCTGTAGGAGCGGCGCAAGCCGCGACCGCGCCACTACCGTAACGACGAAACCACGCTACCCCGCGCCGCCCTCACGCCCGATCGCGGACAGCCACCGACCCGATTGCGCCAGCCGCGCCCCCGCAGCCCGTCCACGCCCGCCGCATAATGCCGGCTTCGTTCCGGAGACCGTTCCATGCGCCTGCGCGTCTGCATCCTCGCCCTGTCCCTGTCCGTCGCGATGCCGGCGGCGCTGGCCCAGCCGCTGCCCTGCGACGGCGGCACGGTGTTCGAGGACCGCAACGGCAACGGCCGCCGCGACCCGGGCGAGCCCGGCCTGGCCGGCCAGCGCGTCTCCGACGGCCGCAGCATCGTGCTGACCGACGCGCAGGGCCGCTACGTCCTGCCGCTGCGCGAGCGCAGCAGCCAGTTCCTGATCAAGCCGGCCGGCTATCGCCTGGCCGCGCGCGCCGACAGCGGCCTGCCGGACTACTGGCTCAACGTGACGCTGGGCGAATCGCCCGCGCTGAAGTACGGCGGCATGCCGCGGGCCGCGCCGGCCTGCCGCGACTACGCGTTGATCCCCGAGCGGCGCAGCGGCCGCGGCGGCGAGCTCGACGTGCTGGTGTTCGCCGATCCGCAGACCAAGAGCGCGGTCGATGTCGGCTATTACCGCCGCGCCATCGTCGAGCCGCTGCTGGCGCAGCGCAAGGGCAAGGCGCCGCTGGCCGACCTCGGCCTGAGCCTGGGCGACATCACCCACGACGACCTGTCGCTGTACCCGCAGATCAACGCCGTCACCGCGCGCCTGGGCGTGCCGTGGCTGCACGCGCCCGGCAACCACGACCTCGACTTCGACGCCAAGAACGACGACGACTCGCTGCTGAGCTACCGCCACGTCTACGGCCCCGACACCTACGCCTGGGAAGAGCCGCAGACGAACTTCATCGTGCTCGACGACGTGGTCTACCGGCCCGGTTCCACGCCCGAGTACATCGGCGGCCTGCGCGCGGACCAGTTCGAATTCCTGGAAGCCTACCTGGCCGGCGCCGACAAGCGCCGGCTGCTGGTGCTGGCGATGCACATCCCGCTGTTCGACGCCGCGCCGGGCCGCGAAACCTTCCGCCACGCCGACCGCGAGCGCCTGTTCGGCCTGCTGCGCGAGTTCCCGCACGTGCTGGTGCTCAGCGGCCACAGCCATGCCCAGCGCCACGTCTATCACACCGGCGACAGCGGCTGGCGCGGCGCGGCGCCGCTGCACGAATACAACGTCGGCGCGGCCTGCGGCGGGTTCTGGGCCGGGATCGCGGACGCGCAGGGCCTGCCCGACGCGACCATGAGCGACGGCACGCCCAACGGCTACGCGCGCCTGCGCGTGCGCGCCGATGCCGGCTACGCCTTGAGCTGGCATCCGGCGCCGTCGGCGGGGCGCGCGCTCGACGCGGCCGCGGTCGCCAACGACTACCTGCGGCTGTATGCGCCCAAGGCGCTGCGCCAGGGCTCGTATCCGATCCGCGGCGTCTACGCCAACGTGTTCATGGGCGGCAACGACAGCCGCGTGGAGTACCGCATCGACGGCGGCGCGTGGAAGCCGATGCGCCGGGTGGAGCAGCCCGACCCGGCGCTGCTGGCCGAAAACGCGCGCGACGACGCGGCCGCGCAGCTGCGCGCCTACGACCGCACCGCCATCGCTACGCCGAGCCCGCACCTGTGGAACGCGCCGTTGCCGACCGACCTGTCCGCCGGCGAGCATGCGGTCGAAGTGCGCACGTTCGATCCCTGGCAGGGCGAGCAACGCCTGAGCACCGCGTATCGCCTGATCGAGGCCGCGCCATGAGCGTCAAGCCGACCGGCCCGGCCGACGACCTGCCGGTGATCGCGTTCGACGACGCGGCCGCGTTCGAGCGCTGGCTGGAGACGCCGCCGGCCAAGACCGGGCTATGGTTGAAGATCGCCAAGAAGGGCAAGGGCGTGGTCACTCTCGACTACGCGCAGGCGCTGGACGTGGCGCTGTGCCACGGTTGGATCGACGGACAGAAGCGCAGCCTGGACGAAACCTATTTCCTGCAGCGCTTCGTGCCGCGGCGGCCGCGCAGCCTGTGGTCGCAGATCAACATCGGCAAGTGCGAGGCGCTGATCGCGGGCGGGCGCATGCGTCCCGGCGGGCAGCGCGAGATCGACGCGGCCCGCGCCGACGGGCGCTGGGCCGCGGCGTACGCCTCGTCGAGCAAGATCGAAGTGCCGGCGGACCTGGCCGCGGCGTTGGCGACGTCGCCGAAGGCGCGCGCGTTCTTCGACGGCCTGGATGCGGGCAACCGCTACGCGGTGCTGTGGCGGGTGCATACCGCGAAGAAGCCCGAAACGCGCGCGGCGCGGATCGCCAAGCTGGTGGAGATGCTGGCGCGCGGCGAGAAGATCCACGGCTGAAAGCGGTGTACGCCGGCACGCCCGGTCTTCCGATTGCGTCGCGGCATATTCCCGACCTTCCGATTGCGTCGCCGATGCGCCCGCGCTCCCGGTTCGCCGTTGCGGCGAACGCCGCAATCCCTTTTGCCGCTGCCTTTGCTCGATTCGCGCAGACGGCGCGATGGTTCGAGAACAGCGCAGCGCGACGGCGCGACGGATTCCGGCTTTCGCCGCAACGACGGCGGCGAACGTCGTAGTCGAGTTGCCGGAGGCGGCGTGCATCGGTATCGGCGGCGCTGGCCGCCGCCGCCCCATACGCCAGCCCCGCGACAAGAATTGACGCACGCTTTACGCCCGCGCTCGCCGCGCCGCATAGCGCCTTTACGCCCCGCGTTCCTACAGTGATGGCCACGGCGCACCGTCCCGCGTGCGCAGCGAGTCCGAACGTGTCGATCCTGATCCTGCGCGGCCCCCACACCGATGCCGCCGTCGATTCGATGGTCCCGCCGCTGGCCGGCGAAGTGCGCGCGGCGCTGGTCGAGCGCGCCGCCGGCGCCGGCAAGGCGCTGGCGCTGCGCAGCTGCCGCAGCGAGCGCGAACTGGTCGACTGCCTGCGCAACATGCGCGCGGCCAACGCCGAGCTGCTGCTGCTCGACCCGGGCGCCTGCCTGCCGGCCAGCGCGGAACTGCGCGGCGCGCTGGAACAGCTGACGGTGCCGTACATCGAAGTCCACGACGACGACACCAACGCGCTGGAGCCGAGCCTGGCGCCCGGTTGCGGCCGTCGCCTGCGCCTGGTCCACGGCTATTCGGCGCAGAGCTACACCCTGGCGCTGTCGATCGCGCTGGAGCACCTGGGCTGCGCCGAAAGCGGCAACGACATCCACGTCGGCACCTGAGCCGGCGCGGCCATGGACACGCATTACTGCTATTTCGCCGACTACGAGATCCTGGTCGGCGGGCGTTTCATCGTCTGGGGCCAGACGACGCTGGACTATGCGCCGAGCGAGCCCGACGGCTTCGATCCGGCCGAACTGCTCGACCGCATCCGTCGCCAGGCCGCGCACGAGCACGGCGTGGAGCGCGACGAAGTGCGCATCCGCAACCTGAGCCGCCTGCTGTAGACCCGCATGACCGGAATGTAGGAGCGGCGCGAGCCGCGACCGCGCCACCGCATCGGCGACGAAATCGACGGCGCCCCGCGGATTGATCGGCGAATGCGGCTTGCCGGCCTCGCACGCGATGGCGCTTGCGGCGCAGTTGGATTTTCGCGGTCGCGGCTCGCGCCGCTTCTGCATGGGCTACCTGTAGGAGCGGCGCGAGCCGCGACCGCGCCACTGCATCGGCGACGAAATCGACGATGCCCCGCGCATGGATCGACGAAAGCGGCGTGCCGGCCTCGCGCGATGGCGCTTGCGGCGCAGTTGGATTTTCGCGGTCGCGGCTCGCGCCGCTCCTACAGGCGGCCCGCGCGGCGGCGCGTCAGACGTCGATCTGGTCGAACGAGGTCGCGCGCGGGTGGCCGTGGGTGGCTTCGCCTTCGCGCGGTTGCGGGTAGTCCTGCAGCCGGTCCAGCAGCACCGTGCCCAGGCCGGCGTCGCGCGCGGCGTCGAGTTCTTCGACCACGTCGGACAGGAACACGATCTCATCGCCCGGCAGGCCGATGCTCTCGCGGATGCGCTCGTAGCTGGCCGCCTCGCGCTTGCCGCCGACTTCGGTGTCGAAGAAGCCGGAGAACAGCTCGGTCAGGTCGCCGGCGTCGCTGTGGCCGAACAGCAGGCGCTGCGCGGGCACGCTGCCGGAGGAGTAGACGTACAGGCGCAGGCCGGCGTCCTTCCACTGGCGCAGCGCCGGCGCGGCGTCGGGGTACATGTGCGAGGTGAAGTCCGCGCTCTTGTAGCCGTCGGCCCAGATCATGCCCTGCAGGGCCTTGAGCGCGGTGTGCTTGCGGTCCTCGTCGATCCAGCCCTGCAGCACTTCGACGATGACCGAGTCCTGGCACACGCCGCCGTGCTCCATCGCCACCGTGTCCAGCCACTTGCGCACGTTCGGCTCGCGTCCGCGCGCGGCGACGAAGCCCGGCAGGGCGCGGCGCGCGTACGGGAACAGCACGTCCTTGACGAACGAGATGCTGCTGGTGGTGCCTTCGATGTCGGTGAGGATGGCGCGGATGGGCATAAGGCTGGGAGATGGCGGATAGGAGTTGGGAGATAGCGAAAAGCGAAGAACTCAGGCCGCGGCGGACGGCTCGGGAGACGGCTGTCGCCATCTCCCGGCGCCTGTCACCCCGCCTGGCCGCGCTCGAAGCGCGGGAACTGCTGGGCGATGTCAGTACCGGTGAAGTAGCCGACCCAGCCGTCGGGCTCGGTGAAGAAGCGGATCGCGACGAAGCTGGGTTCCGGGCCCATGTCGAACCAGTGCAGGGTGCTGTCGGGCACCGAGATCAGGTCGCCTTGTTCGCACTTGATCTCGTACACGTTGGGTTCGACGTGCAGGGTGAACAGGCCCGAGCCGGCGACGAAGAAACGCACCTCGTCTTCCTTGTGGTAGTGCTCGTCGAGGAACTTGCCGCGCATGGTCTCGCGCTGCGGGTTGTCCGGGGCGATGCTGACCACGTCGACGGTCTTGAACCCGCGCTCGACGCTGATGCGGTCGATGTCGGCGCGATAGGCGTCCATGATCGCCTCGGGCGTATCGCCCGGCGTGACCGGCTTGGACGCCTGCCATTGTTCGAAGCCGACGCCGATCTTGGCCAGCTCGCGCGCGATCTCGCCCTGGTCGCTGGTGCTCAGCGTCGGCGCCTCGGGCTGGTCTTGGGGAAAAATACGCAAACGGCTCATCGGCGCAGCCTCCGCAGTTCGAGTTCGCAGCCCAGCAGGAATTCGAACGCCTCCAGGTGGCGTCGGGCCTCGCCCATGTCGCGGCCCCAGGCGTACAGGCCGTGGCCGTCGATCAGGTAGCCCCACAGGGTCTGCCGGTCCAGAGTGGCGTCGACCTGGGCGGCCAGGGTCGGCATGTCCTGGGTGTTCGGATACACCGGCAGGTCCAGCTCGGTGTCGTGGGTGGTGGTGCCGGCGAAGGCCTTGAGCAGCTCGTAGCCTTCCAGGTGCACGTGGCCCTGGCCGGCGTACAGGCGCGAGGCCACGGTCTGGGTCTGCGAATGGGTGTGCAGGACGCAGCCGATCTCGGGGTAGCGCTTGTACAGCTGGGTGTGCAGCAGGGTCTCGGCGGACGGGCGGTGGCTGGTCGCGACCGGGGCGCCGTCGAGGTCGACGACCATGATGTCGTCTTCGGTCAGCCGGCCCTTGTCGCGGCCGGAGACGGTGATGGCTACGTGCCCGGCGTCGATGCGGCGCGAGAAGTTGCTGCTGGTGGCCGGGGTCCAGCCGCGCTGGGCCAGCTCGCGCACGTTGACGATGATCTCGCCGGCGCAATGCGCCAGGCGCTGCGGATCGTAGGGCAGGGGGCTGTTCATGCCCGCCAGTTTAGCGCCGGGATGTGGCGGTTGCCTCGTTTTTGGCATAACGCAGCGTTATGGCGGCAGAGCGGGTGGGGCGTCGGTTGCGGCGGGCCGCTCTTGTGGGAGGGCCTTCAGGCCCGACGCTTGCCGGTCGGATCGCTGTGGTCTGAGACAAAAGCGTCGGGCCTGAAGGCGCTCCCACAAGCGCCCCCAAAAGCGAAAGGCCGGCCCCGGAACCCCGGGGCCGGCCTTCGCCGATTTTCTCGCAGCCGGGCGGCTACCCGCCGCGCGCTCAGCCGCGCGCCTGGCGCAACTTGCTGTACTTGTAGCCGTAGGCGAAATAGATCGCAAAACCTATCCCGGTCCACACCGCCATCAGCATCCAGTTGTGCGCGCTCATCGTCGACAGCAGCACCAGGCAGCTGAGGATGCCGCTGATGCAGATCGGCCAGGCGAACGGGATCCGGAACGGCCGCGGCAGGTCGGGCTGGGTGCGACGCAGGATCAGCACGCCCAGGCAGACCGAGGCGAACGCGATCAGGGTGCCCATCGAGGTCATGTCGCCGAGGATGTCGAGCGGGAACAGCGCCGCCAGCAGGGCGATGCCGATGCCGGTGATCACGGTGTTGATGTGCGGGGTGCGGTATTTGGGATGGATCTTGGTGAACACCGGTGGCAGCAGGCCGTCGCGGGCCATGATCATGAAGATGCGCGGCTGGCCGATGATCATCACCAGCACCACCGACGACAGCCCGACCAGCGCGCCGACCTCGACCACGATGCGCAGCCAGTTCAGCGCCGGGTGCGCGGCGATCGCGGTCACCACCGGCTCGTCGGTGCCCAGGGTGGTGTACGGCGCAAGCCCAGTCATCACCGCGGCCATGGCGATGTACAGCACGGTGCAGATCGCCAGCGAGGCCATCATGCCGATCGGCATGTCCTTCTGCGGCTTGTGCGATTCCTGCGCCGCCACCGACACCGCCTCGAAGCCGATGTAGGCGAAGAACACCATCGAGGCGCCGCGCAGCACGCCTTCCCAGCCGTACTTGCCGTTGCCCTGCGATTCGGGGATGAACGGCTGCCACAGGTCGGGGTTCACGTACTTCCAGCCGACTGCGATCACCAGCACGATCAGGCCCGACTTCAGCACCACCATCGCCATGTTCATCGCCGAGGACTTGCGGATGCCGACGTAGCACAGCCAGGTCAGCAGCAGCACGATCGCCGCCGCCGGCAGGTTGGCGATGGCGCCGGTCGGGCGCAGCTTGGCGTCCAGCGGCGCCTGCACCAGCGCCGCGGGCAGGGTGATGTCGAAGTGTTGCAACAGACTGAGGAAATAGCCGGTCCAGCTGACCGCCACCGCCGAGGCGGAGACGCCGTACTCCAGGATCAGCATCCAGCCGATGAACCACGCCGCCAGTTCGCCCAGGGTGGCGTAGGTGTAGGTGTAGGCGCTGCCGGAGACCGGCACCATCGCCGCGAACTCGGCGTAGGCCAGGGCGCAGAAGGTGCAGCAGATCGCGGCGAGGACGAAGGACAGCATGATCGCCGGCCCCGCGTGCTCGGCCGCGGCCTTGCCGGTGATCACGAAGATGCCGCCGCCGATCACCGCGCCGATGCCCAGCGCGGTCAGGCCCCAGGGGCCGAGGGTGCGGTGCAGGCTCAGGCCTTCGGCCTCGGTGTGGGCGGCGTGCGGGTGTTTGGTCGCCCGGAGTTGTTCCAGCATGTGTGGTTCGTCCTGGTGTTGCGTGTATCCGCGCGCTGCGATCCTTCGGCCGTCGTTCCCGCGAACGCGGGAATCCAAGGCTCCACCGAGGCAATACGCTGAAGTCTGTGGATGTTCGGCTCCGCCGAAGTGGAGCAAAACAACCCCGCGTTCGCGGGAATGACGGCTTCAAGCGACGCTTATCCGAGGATGGAGCCGGACGCGATGGAAACGTGCCGCTGTAAAAGGAAAAAGGCCGGCGGGATGTCCCGCCGGCCTCGAATCATGGATGCGCCGGGTTCAGGCCTTGCCGCCCGCCGCCTTGCGCAGCTTGCTGTTGTGGTAGCCGTAGCCGAAGTAGATCAGCATGCCGATCGCGGTCCAGCCGGTCATCAGGTGCCAATGCTCGGAGAACGGCTTCCAGAACAGGTACAGACAGGCCGCCGCGCCGAGCGGGCAGACCACGACCGCCAGCGGCACGCGGAACGGACGCGGCAGGTCGGGGCGGGTGTTGCGCAGGATCAGCACGCCGACGCAGACCGTGGCGAACGCCAGCAGGGTGCCCATCGACACCAACTCGCCGAGCAGGCCGATCGGCAGCAGGCCGGCCAGGATGCAGGCGAACACGCCGACGATGATCGTGCCGACGTACGGGGTCTGGAACTTCGGATGGACCTTGGCGAAGAACTGCGGCAGCAGCCCGTCCTTGGCCATCGAATAGAAGATGCGCGGCTGGCCCATCAGCATGACCAGGATCACCGAGCTGAGGCCGGCGATCGCGCCGACTTCGACCAGCAGCTTCAGCCAGCCCAGCGCCGGGTAGGCTTCCAGCGCGGTCGCGACCGGCTTGGGCGTGCTCAGCATGTGGTACGGCACCAGCCCGGTCAGCACGCCGGAGACGATGATGTAGATGACGGTGCAGATCACCAGCGAGCCGAGGATGCCGATCGGCATGTCGCGCTGCGGGTTCTTGGCTTCGCCGGCGGCGGTGGAGACCGCGTCGAAGCCGATGTAGGCGAAGAACACCACCGAGGCGCCGCGGATCACGCCGTCGATGCCGTACTTGCCGGGGCCCTGGCTTTCCGGAATGAACGGCACCCAGTTGTCCGGGTTGACGTACTTGGCGGCGAAGGCGACGAACAAGGTGATCACCACGACCTTGATCGCGACGATGATCGTGTTGATGAAGGCCGACTGGGTGATGCCGACGTAGCACAGGCCGCTGAGCGCGGCGACGATCGCCACCGCCGGCAGATTGACCAGGCCGCCGGTGTAGACGAACGCGCCGTCGACCATGTTGAGCGGCGCGGTCGACAGCGAGGCCGGCAGGCCCATGCCGAAGCTGGTCAGCAGGCTGTTGAGGTAACCCGACCAGCCGACCGCGACGGTCGACGCGGCGAACAGGTACTCCAGCACGAGGTTCCAGCCGATGAACCAGGCGACGAACTCGCCGAGCGTGGCATAGGAATAGGAGTAGGCGCTGCCCGACACCGGCAGCATCGCCGAGAACTCGGCGTAGCACAGGCCGGCCAGGGCGCAGGCGAAGCCGGCGACGACGAAGCTCAGCACGATCGCCGGGCCGGCGTGTTCGGCGGCGGCGTGGCCGGAGAGGACGAAGATGCCGGCGCCGATGACCGCGCCGATGCCCAGCATCACCAATTGGGTCGCGGTCAAAGACCGTTTCAGCGTCGCCTCGCCTTGGAGGCTGCCCTCTACGGGCTCACCGGCGTCCACATGACCGGCGGGTGCCACCGGTTTGGTGATGAACAGGCCTCTCGACATCGAACTCCCCTCTCTCTCGTAAGAAGTGATCTGTGCCCGTCGTTCTGGCGACGACGTGACCGGCCCCGGTACGGGGCGGCGGGCCACCTTAACTCAGGGTGTAAATAAGCGGCAAGCGCACACGGTCATGGTCCGGGCGGCGATAATCGCGGCTCCCCATTCCTGAATCGCCAGCCCGTCTCCATGCAAGCGCAACGCCCCGACGCCATCGCCGAACTTCGTTCCAAACTCAGCGACTATGCCCGGCGCTGGCCGGAAGAAGCCGGACATACGGCGCCGTTCCTGGAATTGCTGGCCGAGGCCGGCGAGCCGCGTGGTGCGGCGCAGCACGACGCTGCCGTATGGCCGGACCCGTTCCGGCGCGAGCGCCTGGCCGGCCACTTCACCGGCAGCGCCTGGCTGGTCGACCGCGCCGGCGCGCGCGTATTGCTGACCCACCACCGCAAGCTCGGCCGTTGGCTGCAACTCGGCGGCCACGCCGACGGCGACCGCGACCTGGCCGCGGTGGCGCTGAAGGAAGCCGAAGAAGAATCCGGCATCGCCGGCCTGAGCGTGGAGCCGGATCTGTTCGACCTCGACCGCCACTGGATTCCCGAGCGCGGCGAAGTGCCCGGCCATTGGCACTACGACCTGCGCTACGTGGTGCGCGTGTGCGACAGCGAAGACTTCGTGGTCGGCGAGGAGTCGCTGGCGTTGGCCTGGCGCGAGATCGGCGCGGTGCTGGCCGATCCGGACAGCGACGACTCGATGCGGCGGCTGGCGCGCAAGTGGCTGGCGCGCGGCGGCTGAGCGGCGGCTAGCGCAAGGGCTGCCTGGGCTGCGGCGTCCGCGTGCGGGTGCGGGCGGACGATGCCGTCGCGCGCGACGCATCCAGCGGCTATGTGGCGTGGGCCGTCGCGCGGACGGTTCCATCGGAATCGGCGCTGGCGCCGCAGGCGATACAGCGCGGTCGCGGCTCGCGCCGCTCCTACAGCTAGCCGCCGCCGCAGCGCACGCCCCTGGCGGGAGCGGCGCAAGCCGCGACCGCGAGACCGCACATCCGACGAATCCAACGAATCCGGTTACAGCAGGTCGCCGCTGTCGCAAGGCATGCTCCCTGTAGCAGGGCGCAAGCCGCGACCGCGTCACCGCACATCCGACGCATCCGCGCCTAGCCGCGCCGACGCGCCAGCACGCTGCGCCAGGGCCGCCGCTCGCTGTCGATGAAGCTCTCGAATTCCACCGCGAACCCCGCGCGCGCCAGGCGCTGGTCCATCGCCGCCGCCGGCCAGCGCACCACCCGGTAGTCGCCGCCGTCGCCTTCCCATTCCTCGCCTTCGCCGAGCATGTGCGACACCAGCAAGGCGCCGTTCGCGGCCAGCGCGCGCGCCAGCTTGTGCAGGACCGCATCCACCTGATCGCGTTCGAAGTGCTGCAGCACGTACAGCATCGCGATGCCGTCGTAGACGCCTTCGATCTCATCGCGCAGCACGTCCAGGCGCGAGGCGGCTTTGCCGCGCTCGATCTGCAAGTCGACGAACGCCGCGGTGACATCGGTGCGCTGCACCCGCAGCCCCAGCGTCTCCAGGAAATCGGCGTCCCAGCCCGGCCCGGAGCCGATCTCCAGCACGCGGCCGGACGGCCCGGCCGCGGCGGCCAGCCGCCGCAGGTCCTCGGCCGCGTGGCCCGACGGCGTCGCCGGCACCGCGGCGGCGTAGCCGCGCGCATAGCCTTCGTAGGCGGCGACGGTGCGGCGGTTGTTGCGATGGTCGGTATCGCTCATCGGCGGGCTCCGGCTTCGGCTCGGCGACACCGTAGCAAAGCGGTGCCGCCGGGTCGCAACCGCTCGTCCGCAGCCGCGCGTCCACCGCTTGCTGTATGCGCTCTCGGTGCACGCGCCGCGTCGGCGCGCGCACCGCCGACAGGCATCGCGCGCGCAGCCGCCGGCCTGTCGGGCGGGCGGCCGCGCGCCGGCGCGGATCAGGCGCCGATCGCCGGATCGCTGACGCTGGCCTCGCCGTTCTCCGCATGGCCGGCGAAACGGCGCAGATAGGCCGCGTCCTTGTTCGAGGTCAGGCTGAAGTCGTACCAGCCGCGCGCGCCCGCCAGCGGCCAGCTGTCGCTGCGCTTGGCGCCCGGCGCCAGCGCGTAGCTGCGCGCGGCGGCGGTGCTGTAGCGGTTGGGCTTCAGGCTCAGCGTGCACGCGGCCTTGCCGGTGTTGGTCAGCTCGATCAGCAGGCGTCCGCCGGCGACGTCGTGGCGCACGGTTACTTCCGGGTTCGCGCCGTCGGCGGCCAGGGCCTTGTTGAGATCGCCCTTGAACGCGCGCAGGAACCCGTTCGGGCCGTACGCCGACAGGTCGTAGACGCCCTTGGTGACTTGCTTGGCGCTCCAGTAGTCCGACAGCGCCGTGCCGGCATCCAGGGTGTAGTACCAGGGGCCGTCGCTGCGGTTGCCGGCATAGACGTTGAAGCAGGCGCCGGCGACGCCGCTGTTGCCGAAGTCGAGCCAGTAGCGCCCGCTGGAGGCTTCGATGCGGCCGCCGACCTGCAACTCGTACGGCAGCGCGCGCGCCGGGCGCTGGCCGCGCTCCTGCTTGGGCAGGCGCTGCTGCGCCGGCGGCTTGGGCGTGGCCAGGCGGCAGCTGGCGTCGGCGCCGTCCATGCTGTGCGCGGTGTCCGGCAGCGTCGGCCAGGCCGCGTTGGGGGTGGCGAAGTCGAACGCGGTGCTGAGGTCGCCGGCGACGGTGCGGCGCCACGCGCTGATGTTCGGCTCGGCGACGCCGAAGCGCGCTTCCAGGAAGCGCAGCACCGAGGTGTGGTCGAACACCTGCGAGTTGACCCAGCCGCCCTTGCTCCACGGCGAGATCACGAACATCGGCACGCGCACGCCCAGCCCGACCGGGATGCCGTTGTAGTTCTCGGTCGCGGTGTCGACCGTGCTCTTGCCCAGGTCGGCGTTGATCGCCGGCAGCGGCGCGGCGGCGTGGTCGAAGAAGCCGCCGTTCTCGTCGTAGTTGATGATGAACACGGTCTTCGACCAGACCTCGGGATTGGCCACCAGCGCTTCCAGCAGGCGCGCGGTCAGCGACTCGCCGTAGGCCGGCGTGGCCTCGGGGTGTTCGCTCATGATGTAGGACGGCACGATCCACGACACCGCCGGCAGGGTGCCTTCGCGCACGTCCTTGGCGAACTCGGCGATCAGGTGCTCGCCGCGCGAGGTCTTGGCGTTGGCCTCGTTGGAGCCGGGCACGATCGCGCGGCCGCGCTTGTACAGCTGCGAATTGGTGTCGAGCTTGCGGAACGCGGCGAAGTAGGCGAGCGAGTTGTCGCCGTAGTTGTCGTGCTCCTGGTAGACGCGCCAGGCGATGCCCTTGTCCTGCAGGCGCTCGGCATAGGTCTTCCACTTGTGCCCGGCGAAGGTCGGCTTGTCGCGGGCCATGTCGCCGGTCCAGTTGCCGTCGTCGGCGTTGTTGACCGCCTGCGCGCCGTAATCGCCGACGGTCATGCCGCTGGTGCCGGCGAACAGGTGCATGCGGTTGGGATTGGTCGGGCCGTGGTGCGAGCAGTAGTACGCGTCGCAGACGGTGAACGCGTCGGCCAGCGCGTAGTAGAACGGCATGTCCTCGCGGGTGAAGTGGCCCATGCACATCGGGCCCTTGACCGAGATCCAGGCGTTGTAGTCCTTCCAGCGCGAGTACGCGCCTTTCCAGCTGGGGTCGATGTCGGCCAGGCAGTGCGCGGCGGTGCTGGCGGTGTCGAGATGGAACGGCAGCACCACGTTGTTCGGCGCGCCCGCCGACTTGGGCTGCTCGAACGCGGTCTTGCCGCCCGGCAGCGGGATCGGCCGCGGATCGTCGAAGCCGCGCACGCCGCGCAGCGCGCCCAGGTAGTGGTCGAAGGAACGGTTCTCCTGCATCAGGATCACCACGTGCTGCACGTCCTGGATGGTGCCGGTGACCCGCGCGGCCGGCGTGGCCAGGGCGGTGCGGATGCTGGGCGGCAGCAGGCCCAGCGCGGCGGTGGAGCCGGCGAGCTTGAGGAAATCGCGACGGGTCGGGGAAGCCAAGGCCTTGCTCCAGAGCTGGGCGCGGCGCGGGTGCGCCGCCGGGGGAAACGATAAAGCCTGGAAGCGGCAGATTGCAGGTTCGTGGCAGCGCACGGCGGGTGTGCGCGATCACGGAATCGCAAGCCGGCGCGGCGGTTTTGCCGCGATTTTTGTGTGAGGTCCGTCGCTGCTATCGATGTACGGCGTTGCCTGGGCTGGCGTTGCGCTCGACATATCGGCCGGAGTTTGCGCGGCTGGCGATAGCCGCGAAATCCTCGACGCCGTCGTTGCGGCGAAAGCCGCGATCGGTTTTGCTTTCGTTTTCGCCTTTCGCGTTCAGGAAAAGCGACAGCAAGATAGAAATGGATTCCGGGGTTCGCCGGAACGGCGGGAGCATGGGCGGCGGCACAGGCGCCGCGATGCGCTCGGTGGGAGGGCCTTCAGGCCCGACGCCTTCCGATCCGATGCGGCATGGCGCCCTGGACGAAGAGCGTCGGGGCTGAAGCCCCTCCCACAGACGCCGCGATGCGCTCTGCTGGAAGGGGCTTCAGCCCCGATGCCCTTCGCTCCGATCGCCGCGCCTCAATCGCGCAGCCACAAGGTCATCAGCCGCCGCGGATGCGCCACATAGCCCGCGCGTTCGTAGATCCCGCGCGCATGCGCATTGTCGTCGTTGACCTCCAACCGCAGCGCGTCCAGGCCCTCGGCCCGGCACAGCGCCTCGACTTCGCCCAGCGCGCGCTTGGCCAGCCCGCCGCCGCGATGCGCCGGCAGCACGAACAACTCGTCGAGCAGGCCGAAGCGCCCGCCGAATTCCAGGCTGAAGCAGAACCCCAGCACGAAGTAGCCGGCGATCTCATCGTCGCGCACGATCAGGCGCAGGCGCCCGGCGTTCGGGTCGGCGACCAGCGCGCCCAGCGCCCGGCGCAGCGCCGGCTCGTTCCACGGCAGGTGCTCGACCTCGTAGAACTCGCGCAGCACCGGGATCAGCCGCTCGATGTCGGCGGCGGTGGCGGCGGCGAAATGGTAGTCGGGGGCGCTCATAAAAAACGGTCCTGCTCTTGGCCGTAACGCTGCATCCAGCGGGAGACGGCGGGATCGGCGGCGTCGCCGGCGTAGCGGATGCGCAACTGCGACCAGCGCGCGCGCTGCTCGCCCACGCGCCGCTCGTGTTCGCGGGCGAGGGACTCCATCGCCGCGGCATCGGCGGGTTCGCCGCCGGAAAACGCCTTGAATTCTTCGTAGTCGCGGACGAATCCGCGCAGGTCCGCGGGCAGCGCGCAGAAGCCGTCGCGGTGCGGCGGCTGCAGCCATTGCGGAATCTCGCACTGCGCGGCGGCCGCGGTGGCCGCGGCCTCGCCCGCAGCGCCCGCGCCGGAGCGCGAGCACGCCATCGCCAGCGCCATGGCGGCGCCGGCGCTCAGCAACGCCGCGGCTCGCAGGGCGGCCGCGGCGGTGCGCGCGGTGTCAGTCCGCACGTCCGGCGAACTCGCCGGTCGCGGTGTTGACCAGCACGCGCTCGCCGGTGCCGATGTACTCCGGCACCATGATCTCGATCCCGGTCTCCAGCTTGGCCGGCTTCGGCCGCTTGGTCGCGGTGCCGCCCTTGAGTTCCGGCGGGGTCTCGATCACTTCCAGCGACACGCTCGCCGGCAGCTGCAGGCCGACCGGCAGGTCGTCGATGATCTGCACGTAGAAGCCGCCGAGGTCGGCGATGATGTAGCCGGCGGCGTCGCCGACCACGTCGGCATCCAGGGTGTAGGGCGTGTAGTCCTCGTCGTCGAGGAACACGAAGGCGTCGCCGTCCTTGTACGAGTACGTCGCCTGGCGGCGGCTCAGTTCGACTTCCTTGAGCTCGTCCTCGGCGCCGGCGCTGAGGTCGAACTTGGCGCCGCCCGGGACCGAATACATGGTGAAGCGGAACTTCACGTTGCCGCCGCGGCCCTGCGGCGAGCTGCGTTCGATGTCGCGCACCTGGTACACGGTGCCGTTGTGTTCGATGACGTTGCCTTTCTTGACGTCGTAAGCCTTCATTGCGTCGATTCCGGTCGAGATGTTCGTTGCGTTTCCGACTGTAGGAGCTGCGCAAGCTGCGACCGCGGGGTGGCCCGTCGCGCCGAGGCTTGCGGCGTAGTTGCGTTGTCGCGGTCGCGGCTCGCGCCGCTCCTACAGGTAGGGGTGTGGGTTTACTTCGGCGCCAGGCGCGTGGCGCCGTCCAGGCGGATGGTCTCGCCGTTGAGATAGGTATTGCCGAGGATGTAGGCGACCAGGTCGGCGAACTCCTCCGGCTTGCCCAGGCGCGAGGGGAACGGGATCGAGGCCGACAGCGACTGCTGCACCGATTCGGGCATGCCGTCGACCATCGGGGTCCAGAAGATGCCCGGCGCCACGGTCATCACGCGGATGCCGAAGCGGGCCAGCTCGCGCGCCATCGGCAGGGTCATGCCGACCACGCCGCCCTTGCTGGCCGAGTACGCGGCCTGGCCGATCTGGCCTTCGTACGCGGCGACCGAGGCGGTGTTGACGATCACGCCGCGCTCGCCGTCCGCGCCGGCCTCGTTGTGCTGCATCAGGTCGGCGGCGGCCTTGGCCACGTTGAAGCTGCCGACCAGGTTGACCATGACCGTGGTCTGGAACTGCGACAGCGCCATCGGCGCGTCCTTGCCCAGCACGCGGCCGGCGCCGAGGATGCCGGCGCAGTTGATCGCCGCGTTCAGGCCGCCCAGAAACTCCTGGGCCGCCTTGAGGTTGGCCGACACCCCGGCCTCGTCGGTGACGTCGGTGCGGAAGTAGCGGGCGTTGCCCTCGCCGAGCGCGGCCACCGCCTGCGCGCCCTTGTCGTCGTTGACGTCGAACAGCGCGACCTTGCCGCCGCGGGCGACCAGGTGCTGGGCCACGGCGAAACCGAGGCCGGAAACGCCGCCGGTGATCGCGGCGCGGGCATTTTCGAGTTGCATGGGGCGGTCCTGAGGGCGGAAAAGGCGCCATTCTAAAGGACCGCGGGGGAGGGCGCCGCCCGGGGCGGGCGGGCGTCTGCCGCCGGAACGGGGGCGGCGTCAGCATTTTTGCGCTGGCTCGGCCTGGGTGGTGCGGCTTTGCGGGCCCGAGCCCGCTTTACTGTGTGAAGGCCTTCGGCCCTGAAGCCTTGCGCTGTGGGAGAGCCTTCAGCCCGAAGTCCTGGCTGTGTGGAACAGCCTTCAGTCCGAAGCTTCGGGCTTTTGTGGGAGGGCCTTCAGTCCGAAGCTTCCGGCTTTTGTGGGAGGGCCTTCAGGCCCGACGTTTTCCGGTCGGATCGCCGCAACCTGTCGGCAAAGCGTCGGGCCTGAAGGCCCTCCCACAAAAGCCGCGGCCCGCTCGAAAGCGGTCCGCTCAAAAGCGGCCTGCCCGAAGCGGACCAGACGCAAGGCGAACCCAGACCCCCGGTCGAATCCAGCGCCCTATTCAAAGCGAACGCAAATACCAGGTATGGCTACCGCGCAACTCGCCATACCCCATCGGCGCTTGCAGCAGTTGGAAGCTGTTGGCTTCGAGCAGGCGATGCGCCTGGCTCATCCGGTCCAGCGCCTCGACATAGCATTGGCCGTAGCCGAATCCGCGTGCGGTCAGCAGGCACTTGTCCAGCAGCGCCTGCCCCAGGCCGATCCCGCGCACGCCGGGCAGCAGGTAGAACTTGCGCAGTTCGCACACGCCGTCGTCGCCGCCGAGCAACGGCGCGATGCCGCACCCGCCGCCAACCCTGCCGTCGCGCTCGACCACGAAGTAGGCGCTGCGCGGCCGGCTGTAGGCGCGCTGCATCGCATCGACCTCCGGATCGCTGGCCAGGCCCGACCCGAATTCGGCCAGCACCTGGCGGGCGATCGCCGCCAGCGCCGCGTCGTCGCGCGGCAGGATCGGGCGCAGTACGGTTCCGGGCGGCAGGGTCATGGCGGGCGGCGTTCCTTCGGTCGCGAAGGCGACATCCTCGCTCAAGGCGGGGCGGTTGCGAAGACGCTGCGCGACGGCGGCCGGGACGGGGCCCGCGGCGCGCCGTCCGCCGGCCTGGCCGCGCGCTATCATCCGCCCAGGCGCAACGCCATGGACCGTTCGAGGGCAATCGGATGTCGAAGCACGCACGCCGCATCGCCGGCCTGTTCCTGCTGGCTTCGGCGCTGGCCGCGCCGCACGCGGCCGCCGAGCAGGGCTGCCCCGACGGCTTAAGCCCCATCGGCCAGGCGCCCGGTCCGACCTGCGTGCCCACGCCCGGCTATGGGCTCAACCCGCCGCCGCGTGCGCAGCCGCGACAGGCCGCGCCGACGCCGATGCCGCAGATCACCATGATGCCGTCGTTGCCGCGCCCCCGGTACTACGGCGTGCACGTGACCGACCCGGCGCGCACGCAGCTGTATTCGTCCAATTACTCGCTCGACGTCGATGCCGCCGCCACGCTGGCGCTGAACTTCTGCCGCGAGCAGACCGGCCAGACCTGCGTCGTGCTCGGTTCGTTCGTGGACCAGTGCCAGTCGATCGCGATCGACGCGGCGCGCAAGACCTATCGCGGACTGGACCCGATCCCGCGCGTGGCCGCGCGCGCGGCGATGGCCGAATGCACGCGCGCCGACAAGGCCGGCGAGTGCCGCCTGTGGCGCTTGCCGCTGTGCTCCGGACTGGGCTACGGCGAGGGCGACTATGTCGGCAACGACAACGGGCGCACGCCCGAGCAGATCGCGGCGGAAATCGACGCCATGACCCGCGAGTTGTCGGCCGAGCTCGCCCGCGGGAATCGCTGAGCCCAGGCCGCAACGCGCAACGGCGCCGGCGCCGGCCACGCTGCCCCGGCCGCTGCCTGGCTGAGGGCCGGCGTGCACGAACGCGCGGCGTCGGCTGTCCCGGTAGACGCGTCCTTTGCGTTTGGATGGGAAACCGAACAGGGGCGAGTCATGAAAACCATATGGACATCGGCCGCCGTTGCGGCCGCGATCGGCTGCGTCGCCGCTGCGGCGGTCTCGCAGGAACGCAGCGCCACCGCCGCGCCGGCACCCACCGCCGCCGCCGCCGCGCCGCGCTTCCCCAGCTACGACCCGCGCTACCCGCCGCCGCCGGGCACGCCGCCGGCGCAGGTGTTCCAGCTCAGCCAGGACTTCCCCAAGGACTACGTCAGACAGACGTTCCCGTGGGAAACCATCGACTTCAAGGCCTTCCCCAACGAATACCTGCGCGCGGTGCTGAACTACTGCCTGGAAGGCAATGTCGACGTCGACTTTCGCGTCCAGGACAACCCGGTGCGCAAGTGGTACCACGCGCCGTGGCTGCACGACGACGGCAGCCAGTTCGGCGGCGGCCGCGAGTACCGCCGCGGCATGACCCGCGAGCGCATGTCGCGCCCGTTCGAACTGCACAGCAAGCAGACCGGGCGCGGCCAGAACTGGGCGGTGGGCTTCTACAACGACCGCGGCGGCGTCGGCCTGGGCAAGGTCTGGCTGACCGCCGACGGCCGCCCGGACCCGGCCAAGTCCACCTTCCCGCCCAACACCGTGGCCTGCAAATTGCTGTTCACCGACGCCCCGGTCGAACAAGTGCCGTACCTGGCCAACGGCAAGGTCTGGACCGCCAACATCTATCCCGACACCAACTACAACAAGCCGCGCGTGGACAAGGAAATGCGCCTGCTGCAGCTCGACGTGGCGGTGAAGGACCCGCGCCTGGCGCGCAGCAGCGGCTGGGTGTTCGGCACCTTCGTCTACGACGGCGGCTCGCCGGGCAAGACCGTGTGGGACCGCATGAGCCCGGTCGGCCTGATCTGGGGCGACGACCAAGCGGTGCGCACCGACGCCCAGCGCAACGGCGTGTTCGTCAACACCGCGCTGACCCAGTCGCGCATCAACGGCTTTTTGGTCGAACAACCCGGCTGGGACTACGGCAACCGCGCCTACGTGCGCCACCACGGCCTCGGCGGCCGGGTCAACGGGCCGATCGACAGCCCGATCTCCTCGTGCGTGTCCTGCCACGGCCGCGCCGGCACCTTCGCCAACGCCGCCGACCCGGTCAACCGCGGCCGGCCGATGGCGATGGCGGTGTTCAGCGCGAACAAGCCCAGCGACTTCCCGATGGACAAGTTCGACGAGTTCTTCAAGCCGATCGCGGACGGGGCGCACCTGGAGACGCAGGACGGCGATCGGTTCATGACCACCGATTATTCGTTGCAAGTGACCGGCGGCATCCGCAACTACTACCAGCACCTGCGCAGCCAGCCGCCGGTGGTCGCCGAGTCCGTGCCCAACTCGCGCGGCGTGCGCGCTGCCGCACCGGTGGACCTGAGCGACGCGCCGCCGCTGCCGCGGGTGGATCGCGACGCGGATTGAGGCCGGCGTCCGGCCCGGGCAGAGCGGCGCGCAAGCGCTACGGCGTCGCGCGCAACCCATGCGGGCTTGCGCGCAAGCGCGGCAGGTCCGACCGCAACGCAAAAGGTCCCGGCGTCGCCCCAAATTGGGGCGACGCCGAGGCGGGCGAGGCTTGCGCGCAAGGCGATGTGGCTTGCGCGCAAGCCGCGATGGCTAGCATTCGGGCCGAAAAGCCTCGTCGAAAACGATCCGGGCCTGATTCGGCGAGGAATTTCGCCCCACGCGCAAGCCGCGACGGCTTGCGCGCAACGTTCATCGGCTTGTGCGCAACCCGTTCGGTGTTGGCGTTGAACCAAATTGGTGCGTGGCTGGAGGAAAAAGGCTTGCGCGCGAGCTGCTGAGTCTTGCGGCTGGGCCGGTGAAGTCCGATGCCGGGCGGATTCGGTCGGAGCGCGAACCGTAATAGCTCGCGCGCAAAGCGAAAAGCTTCGCGGCTGGTGCAAATTGTCTCGCGCGCGAACCAGAAAGCCTTGCGCCGACGCACATGCTTGCGGCCTGAAAACCCGGTCCCGCCCGCCGTTCGGGTAGCTCAATCAGACCGGACGTTGTCCAGGCCGATTCGCACTTGACTGGCCCAGATGCGAAACACAGAGGCAAGGGCCCGGCGACGCGCTTGCTCGGCTTTGCTCGGGCCCAACGGCAGCGATGCTGCGGAATCGATGGTATCGGCGACGCGCAGCATCTCGTCGTGAAGCGCGTGGAGCGCTTCATAGGCGTCGACGGACAGTCGAAATGCGGACGACGCGGAGGACTTGCGGGACATAGACGGAACTCCCAGGCGGGCGAAGGTGCGGCCATCGCTTCGTCGACGGCGGTGCGCTGTACGGGAGTTCCGAGGCTCCGGTCGCCAATGTCCGCGAGGCGGCGCTTTCCGTCAATGGCTCGGGATGTTCTCTATCTCATTTCGCCAGAAGACCTTGCATCCATGTCACCAGCGCTATGCGATTCTTGTGCCGTCTGGAACTGGAGGTTGGCGATGCGCGAATGCGTGGGGTCGCCGATCTTGCTTCGCCATCGGTGCGCGAAGTGATGCCGCGCCACTCGCCCGCGTCTCGTGGGCGCGCATGCTTGAGCGAGTCGCTGTGCGGATTCGACACCCGTTTGCGGCAGTAAGCGGAAGCGCTGCGCGGATCGAGCCCCGGTTTCGAGTACAGTCGCGGCTGCCCAAGAGCAAGGAACATTCCGGTGAGAGCTAAGGGATTGGCCGCGGCTGCGCTCGGTCTGGCGCTGTCCATCGGTATCGGGACCGCATCCGCGCAGGCGATGTGGCCTCGCTTGCCCACCTCCGGTTTCACTACCGGCCGTGCGGCGACTCCCGCCGACGTCCAGGCGGGCCGGGCGGAATTCGCGCTGGCCCATGGGGCGGTGCCGGTCAGCAAGCCGCTGCCGTTGCTCATTCCCCAGTACGCCTACCATCGCGACGGCGACAAACGGGTACCGGTGATCGTTGTCCAGGCCGAAGAGCTTGGCGGCCGGAAGTTCGTCGGAGCGCGGATGGCCGATGGCGTTGGCCTGGTCGGGTATCTGGGCGAATTCGAGTTGCTGGGCCGCGAGGCGCCGAAGGCTAGGGCCAAGACTCCATGATGGTGCGGTCGCTTTCAGTTCCCATCGCCCTGTTGCTTCTGGTTGTGTTCTGCAGGGCCGACGCGATTACGATCCGCGACGACACCGGCGATGCCGAGTATCGCGTCGCGGCAACCCATTTGGCGGCCCTGGCAGATCTGCCCGGCGAAGGCCACGGCGTGCTGATTGCGCCGCAATGGGTGCTGACCGCGGCGCACGCGGTGTCGTGGCAGGAACACGTGGATCGGGTCGTCATCGCCGGCACGCCCCGGCGGGTCGAGCGCGTCGTGCTGCATCCCGGATTCAAGCGGTTGCCGCAAGCGTTGGTCGACCGGGCGCTGGCCAACGGCGACGGCAACGAGATCGTGGCGTTCCTGTCCGCGTCCGACGACGTCGCCCTGGTGAAGCTGGCCGAGCCGGTCGTCGATGTGGCACCGGTCGCGCTGTACCGAGGGCAGGGCGAACTCGGCAAGACGGTCGAGATCCTCGGCAAGGGCGCCACCGGCACCGGCGCGCGCGGACACGATCTCGACGGATCGCACCGCACCGAACTGCGCCGCGCCCGCAACCGCATCGACCGCGCCGACGCGCGCTGGCTCTGCTACACCTTCGACCGCCCGCCCGCGGCATTGCCGTTGGAAGGCATGGCCGGCAATGGCGACAGCGGTGGGCCGGTGTTGATGCGCGGTCTCGGACGCTGGCGTCTGGCCGGGTTGGCGTCGTGGAAGATCGTCCAAGGGGATGTGCGCACTACGCGCCCTGGGCAGTACGGCCATTCGAGCTGCAATGTGCGGGTGAGCCGGTATGTGGGATGGATCGACCGAACCATGTCCGCTGCGGCGGACGCGAAGCCTGAGGTCGCTGGTTCTCGGCGATCGCGCTGATCCGCAGGCGGCGGCGATGTTCCGCCCGGCGGATTCTTCGTGTGCGACATGCCTTGATGTCGAATGGCGTTGTCGACTCACCAAAAATACATCAATCGCTCGATTTTCTTTATTGAAAAGTGCAGTCCATAGCGCTTTGGCTGGCTACAGGCTTGTGCAATAAGCTCGTCTGCGGCACGGTTGGATGCGAGTGTGTCGGCGTCGAGCCGTAACGCATCATCGGTTTGGAGTGCGGCGATGACGGGCATGCGGGGCGCCGTGCGAACGCGTCTTCTGAACGGCCGGCGGCTCGATGTTTCAACGGATGTCGCGATGAACTGTTTTGCTTCGTTTTGTTCCACCTTCCTGGTTGTGGCGTGCATGGCGTCGTGTACTGCGACGCAGGCGGGGGCGCGCGCTTCTCGGTCGGAAGGGAAGGCCGATGCCGAGCGAAGCGCGGCAGCCGTCGCTCGCGGGAGCGAACATCGATCGGTAGCGGTGAAGGCGGTGACGTATCCCGCAGCGCTACGCGGGACATGGCGACTGGATCCCCTGTTTCGGCCATGCTTTCTGCCGTTGAGTCCTGATTCTGACGGGAGATTCATCGTCAAGGCCGACGCAATCGAATCCTACGAATCCACGTACGCGCCGATAAGCGTAGAGGCAGACCCTGCCAAGAAGAACTCGTGGCGCATTGTCTCCGTAGAGAATCACTTGGGGACGCAGAAGGAGATGATGAAACACTCCTTTACCGTGGAGGGCGACAGGCTGGTCGAGCAGGATGGCGACTACCAGGCGGTCTATGTCAAGTGCAAGGAACGCACGGAGTGATTCATGGGCAGGGAAGCGCCGAGGCATTACCAGGTCACGCAGTACAACTTCGATGAGGCCGGCGAGCGAAACACCGCCGTAGCGGCTTACGACGATCTTGTTACGCATCACCCCTTGGCGAACTTCGGCGCGCGCATGGTCGACGGCGGCCTGCGGGGCGTCGAGCGTCCGGAGCGTCGCTCGCATGCGTTCATCGACGGCGCATTTCAAGAGGTGGAGATGCTTCGAACGGACGAGTACCGTTCGCTCAAGCCGGATCAGGTGTTGTTGATCAAGGACTTCATCCTCGAGGACAGGCCGGACTCCAGTTCGACGGCAACCCGGGCGGTGGATGTTCCGTCTCCGGTCGCCGGGTATGTCAGCAGACGCGACGACAGGAACGGGCTGGTCGAAATATCGGACCGAAAAGACGGCGAGGTCATTGCCAGGGTCCGGCATCTTGGTCCGATTGCCGTTGATGCGGATTCGTTCGTCGCCTATGGCCAATCGTTGGGAACCCAGAACGCGCTGGGCTTGCCAAGGGGCGCCGGCAAACATGTTCATGTCGAGATGGACACGCGCTATCGGCCGCAGCTCGAAGGCTATGTGAACGACTTGGCCAGCGGCCGCCTTCCGGTACAGGCGCAGTGGCGGCAGGGCGTGCAGTCCCAGCCCGCCGCGGACGACGGCACGATGCGGCTGGGGCAGTCGAGCGAGCGGATTGGCGACCTGCAGCGGGCGATGGCTGCGGAGGGCTATCGATCGTCCGGCGGGCGGCCGCTCGATCAGGACGGCGTTTATCGCTTGGGCATGCAAGGAGCATTGCTCGATTTTCAGCGCGACCATGGCGTCGCGCAGACCGGCAACATCGACCCGGCGACGTTGCGCATGGCGCCGCCGCAGGCCGAGCGGCCGGCCGATCGGCAGGATCATTTTGAGCCGCATCGCCCGATGCCGGCTGCGCGTCCCGAGGCGCCCACGGCGCCGGGACATCCCGGGCATCCGGATCATCGTCCCGGATTGAGCGATCCGCTGCCGGAACCGGTCAATCGACACGCGCTGCGGGCTCCGGCGACGGAAGAGTCGCAGCCGCTGGCCGAGCTTTCGCCAGCGGATCGGCTGTTGTTCGACAGGATCCGGTCCGAAGCGCCCACGCATGTATCCGATGACGTCGTCGCGAGTGCGATGTTGGCGGGCAAGCAGGCCGGTATCGACAGCGCCGACAAGGTCGGCCTCGTCGCCGTGACGGGCGAACGTCTGTGCGTGGGCGGAACGACGCCCGGGTTTCATGCGATGGTCGACACCACGAAGCCGGCGCCGCAGTTGCAGGAGACCGTGCAACAGGCGCAGGCCCTGGATCATCAGCGCATGGCTCGGGATCAAGAGCGCGAGGCGCTGTTCGTTCAGAACAGCCCGGGTCGGTCGATCTAGCCGGCGAACTTGCCTGATCGAAACGCAGCGCACGGCGGGATTTCCGGCGCGCGCTGCGTGTTTTGCGCTTAGCCGCAGAACAGATCGATCAGCCGCCTCGCCGCCACCGCCGCCCCATCCCCCCGCACCATCCCGGCGACTACTTCGGCCCGCACCCGCGTCCGCGGCGTCAGCGCTGTCGCCAACGCAGCGCTCAACGATTCCACGCTGGCGACCGCGCCCGCATGCGCCACGCCGATGCCCAAATCGGCGACGCGCCCGGCCCAATACGGCTGATCGGCGATCTGCGGCACGATCGCCTGCGGCGTTCCCGAGCGCGTCGCGGCCATGGTCGTGCCGGCGCCGCCGTGGTGGACGATCGCGGCCATGCGCGGGAACAGCGCTTGTTGGTTGACCTCACCGACGGCGTAGCAGTCGTCGCCGGCGTCCACCGGGAGCAGGCCGGCCCAGCCGCCGGCGAGGACGAGGCGGCGGCCCTGCGCGCGCGCGGCCTCGATGGCGATACGCGCGGCGCTCCCGCCCCAGGCATGCAGCGGCATGCTGCCGAAGCCGACGTACGCCGGCGGCTCGCCGGCGTCGAGAAACGCGCACAGGTCCGGCGCGAGCGGGCGGTCGTCGGGCAGGATCCAGTTGCCGGTCTGCACGACCTCGCACAGGCTGGTCGGCGCCCGCGGGCTCAGCACCGGGTCGGTGGCGAGCCAGGGCAGGGCGGTGAAGACGCGGTCGCGCAGGTGCTGCGTCGGCGGCAGGCCCAGTTCGGCGCGATGGCGGTTGGCGGTGTCGCCGAAGGTGTCCTGCATCGCCTGCGCGTTGATCGCCCAGCGCTCGCGGTTGCCGGTCCCGGCCGGTGGCGGCGGGCTGTGCGGGAACTGGAACGGCGCGTGGTGCACCGAGGGCAGGTAGGTCGGGCAGTAGCCGGCGTAGACGTAGGGCAGGCGGTGGCGTTCGGCCAGCATCTGCGCGGCGGTAGTGGACGGGAACAGGCCGGTGGCGAGTACGGCGTCGCAGCCTTCGATGGCGACGCTCAGCGCGTCGCGGTACATCGCCATGATCTGCGCGCCGCGGCCGGGGATGTCGGGCGTGGGATCGGCCATTACCTCGCGGATCCAGTCGCGCACCGGCGGGCCGACCGGGAACAGTTCGACCCCGGCCTGCTCCAGGCGCTGGGCGAAGTCGGGCGAGGCGCAGACCCGCGCCTGCGCGCCTTGCGCCTGCAGCGCGGCGGCCAGGGCGGCCAGCGGTTCGGCGTCGCCGCGCGAACCGAAGGTGGACAACAGAACTCGCATGTCGCTACTCCCGTATGCGCCGAACGCGGCGGAGGGCGGCGATCCTGCGCTCGCGGCGGGGGCTTGCTGCAAGCCCCGGACGGAGTACTATGTTGATACCGGGAAGGGCGAAAGCCCTTCCCGTTTTCGTTGGCGCTTCGCGCCGCGGCCTCGGGCATACTGCCGCGCACAGCGAACGTCGCGGGGAAGGGGATGGACGGCTACCGCTTCACCACCGACCTGTTCCGGATCGAGCCCGGCGAAGACGAGGACATTAACCCGCGCAGGTACGGGCGCCAGCTCGCGCAGTGGCTCAAGGCGCAATTGCAGTCGCGCGGCTACCCGGTCGAGCCGGTCATCGACGAGGATTGGGGGCGCTGCCTGATGTGCGCCCGCGAGCCCTTCGCGTTGTGGGTGGGCTGCGGCAACGAGGCCGACTACGGCACTGCGCAGCCCGGCGATCCGCCCCCGCCGGCGGAGCAAGTCGTGTGGTGGTGCGTCGCGATGGCGGAGGTGCCTTGGTGGAAGCGCTGGTTCACGGCCGTGGATGCGGCCCCGGCCCTGGCGCGATTGAACGCGGTCCTGCATGAAATACTCAGCGCCGAGCCGAGGATACGCCTGCTGTCCGACGACGAGGCGTAGCGACGGCGGTACGGGGTCGGTTCGAATGGAACGCAGTGCAGGCGGACGTATGGAGCGCGACGCGAACACGGGAATGAAGACGGGAGCGGCGGCGCTGGGCGGCGCGACGATGGCTGCGGCGGCGGCCGTGGCGGTTTCGCTGGTCGCACGTGGCGCTTTGCGCCGAGGCGGGTTGTCGCCCGACGATGTAGGCGTGGCGCTGCTCGTGTTCTACGCCACGTGGCTGGTGGTGGCATCGATCGGATTGCCGACGTTCCTGGCCCTGCGCTGGCTGGGTTGGCTGCGCTGGTGGTCGTGCGTGCTGGCCGGCGCGGTCGGCGGCGCGGGATTCGTGGCGGTCCTGAGCGGCGTGCGGGTCTGGCAGGCCGGCGATCTTGCATTTTGGGGACTGATCGGCGCGGTGGGGGCGCTGGCGTTCTGGCTGGCGATGCGCGAACGCCGACGCGCGCCGTCCGGGACCGAAGGCGGCGACGATTCCACCGGAACCATCAACGCGCAGCGGTTGGCGGCGGCCTCGCCCTTGTATTCGCAAGGCCACGGCGGCGTCCTGGAACAGGAATTCCACGCGCTGGTGCTGGACAGCGTCCGCCAACCCCGCTGCGATACCCTGACGCTGCAACGCGTCGCGCAAGCCTGCGAACGCGGCGGCTTGAGCCGCGACGCGTTCTGCGATGGCTACGCGCGTTTCATCGCGCAGGAGTTCGCGCGCGGCGAGTTGTCGTATGCCGATGCCGATTGCGCTATCGGCGATCTGATGTCGTTGTCGATGGAACTGGAACTGTCCGAGTTCGCGATGCGCATCTACGCAGCCTTCGACGCCGGCGAACACTCGCGCGCCTGGGACGAGCCCGGGGCCATCGCCTGGCAAGTCCATACCTTGCCGCAGATCATGCAGGCGCTCGCCGAAGCGGAGCCCGGCGATGAGCGTTAAGCGCCTGGGGTCCTGGCTGGCGGATATCGCGGCGTTCGCCTTGGCCGCGACCGGAACGGTCGGCGCCGCGCTCATGGCCATGCGCCCGACCGGCTTGCGGCAGTTGTTCGTCATGGGCGTATCGCTGCTGGTCCTGGCGGCGTTGCTGGCCTGCCTCATCCGCGCGGTGCGGCAGTGGAAGCGACTGCGGTTCGCCGGTTTGCTGGCCCCGGCTGCGTTGCTGGCGGCGCTGCCGCTGGGCGTGGAAGTCGGGCAGGGGCTGCGGACCTGGCGTTTCGAACGCGACCTGCCGCGCTATCAGGCGATGGCGAAGTGGGCGCTCGCGCGCGCCGTGCCGGGCGAGCGGATCGATGTCCCGATCCCGCCCGAAGCCCGCGACCTGGCTTACCTGGTTCGCGTCAGCGACGAGCCCGGCTGCGGCAGGATCGTCGATTTCTACTGGGGCGCCGGGTTCCCGGTGAAACACACAGCGCGCCGTTACGTCGAAATTCCGCAGAAGATCGAAGACGATGCGTGCCGCGGTTACTGGACGCGCGGACTGCGGCGCGGCGAGCATTGGTTCGAAGCTTCGGATTGAAACCGCCGCCGCACGCCGGAACCCGACTGACCTACCTACGACATGAATCCGAACGCCGCAACGCTGGACTGGATCGTCATCGCCGCGGCCAAGCTGCTGGCGGCGGCGGGCGTGTGCATGCTGGGGCTCTGGGCATGGACGGCGCTGGCGTCCGCCTGCCGCTTCGCCGAAGTCGATTGGACCTGGCACGGGCCGGCGGTGTCGACGCTCGGCTTGTGTCTGGATGATTACGCTGTGCAGTCGGTACAACGCGACGGGCGCGAATGCCTGGAGCTCTACGCGCTCAAGGACGGCCTGCCGGTCGGCGAGCGCTGCCCGCGTCCCGACGCGCGGTGACGCGCCGGGACCCCGCTCAGCGTGGCGTCGGACAAGGCCGATGCCCGTCGCCGTAGCGCGCGCATTCCAGGTACCACTGGTAGCACTGCGCTTCGCTGGTGCCGGTGGACTGGCAGGACAGGTAGTTGTTCTCGCAACGCTTGCACACGTCGGTGGCGGCGTTGGCGCCGAGCGAGGCGGCCAGGGCGAAGGCGAACGTCGCCAGCGCCAGGCGGATGCGGGTATGGGGTTTCATCGAAGCCTCCTTGCGGATCGGGATTGCGGACCGGCGCGCGCCGGCCGTCCGCGCGGAGACGATCCGCGCGGACGGCGGGCTGGGCGGAATTACAACGGGCAGGGATGGCCCTGGCCGTCGCCGCGGCGCATGCAGCTGAAGTAGGTGGTGTAGCACTGCTGATCGGTCTTGATGTTGGCGTCCAGGCAACGCTGGAGATCGTTCTCGCAGGCCGCGCACCAGTCGAATGCGGCGATGCTGCTGAATGAGAAAGACAGGCCGAAGGCGAACACGGCGAGGGCCAGACGGAACGTTCCTTGCTTCTTCATCGAAAACCTCCTGGAAAGTGGCGAGGCCGGCCGGGGCGCCAAGCTGGCGATCCGTGCGCAGCCCACCCATCCTAGGTGCGATCGGTCGCATTTTTTGTGGGCGAGACCCCAGTTTTCCGTTGGCTGCCGGCACGTCGGGACAGCGGCGGCGGAAGCGGGTCGAGGGCGGCGCGACGAGGCCGCTGGGTGTCGCCTTGGTCAGGCCGCGTCCCGTCCTGACTCGAACGACACCGGCACCACCACGCCGGCGGCGATCATGAAGCAGCCGTTCGCCTCGCGTGCGCGTCGCGGTGCATTGCGGCCGCGCAACCGCCGCGTTCGCGCGTGGCGGCGCGCATCGGCGCCGCGATTGCTGCGCCGCGATCCGCGGCCGGCTACGATGGCGCGGCCGCGGCGCCCGCGGTGCGACGGTTTCGAGGACCCCATGCGATCCGACCTGCCCATGCTCGTATGCAAGGTCAACCAGCCCGACGGGCCGGTGGCCTACGTGACCTTGACCCCGCAGCAGGACCTGTCCACGCGCGGCATCGCGCCGCAGGAGATCGTCGGCCAGATCATCGATCCCGAGCAGCCCGGCATCGCGCCGGACAACTTCGCCCGCAACCGCGTGTTCGTGGAGTTCCTGCACGGCGTGATCGCGCGCCACGGACCGTCGCTGCCGGGCTTGCGGGACGAGGCGCAGCGCCAGGGCGAGGGCATCGTCGCGATCGTCGACGGCCGCGCTGAAACCCCGCAGGACGCGGTGCCGCCGGAGGACATCCTCGGCGCGTTCCAGGTCGCCGAAGGCCGCATCGTCGCCGACAGCTACCGTCCCAATCCGAACCACCGCATCCTCAGCGCGCGCGGGTTCTTCCAGCTCGATCCGCAGTTGCAGCGGGTTCTGCTCGAAGAACTCGCGGCCAGCGTCGTCGCCGGCGCCTAGGCGGCCCATGAAAGTCTTCGCCGCCCTTGCAGCCTTCCTGTTGCTGACCGCCTGCGCCAGCGCACCGGCGGTGCGCGAGCAGGCCGCCGCCTCGCCCTGCCTGCCCGGCGGCGCTCAGTGCGCGATCTACGATTTCGCCATGGCCGACGAGCGCGTGCTGCGCGCCAACGGCGAGGCGATCGAGGTCGAGTGCCCTTGGACGTCCGACGATCTCTCCGCCGAGCAGCGCCAGGCGCGCTGCGCCGGATTGATCGAAATGGCGGCGAACCTGATCGCCCAGCGTTTGTCGGGCGTGCTGGGCGAGATCCGGCCCGAACAGGTGGATTACCGCGACTCGGGCGAATGCGTCGACATCAACGGCAGGGTCGGCTCGTGCTATCGCAAGCTGCGCGCCCAGGTGCCGTTGCCCTGGATCGTGCCGCGCCCGGGCGCGGCGGCGGCCGATCCCGGCCTGCGCTGAGCCGCGCGGTTCAGTCCGCTGCGTCCCGCGCCGCAGCCGCGCCCGCGGTTGGGTCCGGATTGCGGGCTTCTTCGAGCAGCCAGTCGCGCAGCGCTACGACCCGCGCGTCGTCGTCGCGCGACAGCGGGTGCACCACGCGGTAGGCGTAGTCCGGCGCCAGTGGCAGGACGATGTGGTCGAACAGGCGCACCAGCCGGCCCTGGGCGAGGTCGGCGCCGATCAGTTCCAGTTCGGCCAGACCGACCGCGTGGCCGTCAAGCGCGGCCTGGACCACGTGGCTGGCGTCGGCGAAGGCCATGCAGGCGCGGTCGTCGAAATCGTCGAGGCCGGCCGCGGCCATCCACTGGCGCCAGTCGGGCCAGACCATCGATCCGCTGCGCCAGGACACGTGGCTCAGGCACGCGCCGCGCGCGAGCAGGTCGCGCGGCTCGCGCAGCGGCGCGCCGGCGTCGCGCAGGGCCGGGCTGCAGACCGCGACGATGTTCAGGCCGAACAGGCGCTCGCTGCGCAGGCCGGCGTCGCCGCCGCGGCCGAAGCGGATCGCCAGGTCGATGCCGTCGGCGTCGAAGTCGCGCAACTCGTCGCTGATGTCGAAGCTCAGCGCCCACTGCGGGTGCGCGGCCTTGAACCGCGGCAACCGCGGCAGCAGCCAGTTGCTGGCCACGCGCGCGCTCAGCGACAGGCGCAGGCTGCGGTCGTCCCGGTCCAGGCGGCGGGCGCGGCCGAGCGCGCGCTGCAGCGTCGCCAGCGCTTCGATCGCGGCGCGGTGCAGTTCGGCGCCGGCCGCGGTCAGCGCGATGCTGCGGCTGTTGCGCACGAACAAGGTCACGCCGAGCTGTTGCTCGATGTCCTTGATCTGGTGGCTCACCGCCGCCGGGGTGAGGCCGACTTCCTCGGCGGCGCGGGTGAAGTTCAGATGCCGCGCGGCGGCTTCGAAGGTGCGCAGGGCGCGGGTGCCCGGCAGGTTGCGTGGCATCGATCTTCAAACGGAATTTGACGTTGCGGCGAGAACTACTCGTTTCCCCGCGCGCGGTCAATCTCGGATAGTCGCCGGCATCGCCTTCAGGACGTACGCCCATGTCGCTGCAAACCACCCACCTCGGCGGCCGCGCGCCGGCCCAGATCGACGGCGGCGACGCCGAGGCCGCGGCGCTGGCGCCGCTGGCCTTCGCCGGCCACGCCCACTTCACCGCGATGCAGGTGCGCGACGGCCGCGTGCGCGGACTGGACCTGCACCTGCGCCGCCTGCGCGAGGCCTCGCAGGAGTTGTACGGCCGCGCCTTGCCCGACGAGACGGTGCGGGCGCATCTGCGCGCGGCATTGCGGCGCGCGCCGGCCGATGTGTCGCTGACCGCGACCGCGTTCCTGCCGGTCGGCGAGTTCACCGCCGCGGACGACGGCGCGCTGCCGTCGCTGCTGGTGCGCACCGCGCCGCCGTCCGACGGCCCGGCCGGGCCGCTGGCGCTGGCGGCGGTGGAGCACGAACGGATGCTGCCGCACCTCAAGCACGTCGGCGAGATCGCCAAGACCTACCACCTGCGCCGCGCAGTCGTGCAGGGCTACGACGATGCGGCCTTCCTCGACCGCCACGGCCGGCTCGGCGAAGCCACGATCTGGAACCTGGCGTTCTGGGACGGCGAGGCGGTGGTGTGGCCGCAGGCCGAGGTGCTGGCCGGCACCACCCAGGCGATCGTGCGCCGCCAGCTCGATCGCCTGGGCCTGCCGCAGCGCGAGCGCGCGCTGTCGCTGGCCGACCTGCCGGCGCTGGCCGGTGCGGCGGTGATGAACTCATGGACCGCGGGCGTGGCGGTGAGCCGGATCGGCGAGGCCGCCCTGGCCCCGTCGCCGGCGTTGCTGGCCGCGCTGCATCGCGCGTTCCAGGCCGAGCCGGCGCAGGCGCCGTAGCGTCGAAGGGCATGACCGGACGCGGCGGCTGCGTTATCGTCGCGCTCATCGCCGCCGCTCTTCGCCCAGGATTCCGCATGCCCCGTGCCGCCTCGTCGTCGCTGATCCTCGCCGTGCTCGCGTCCGCGCTGCTGGCGCCGTTCGCCGCGGCCGCCCTCGAACCGGCGGTCGCCAAGCCCGACGCCGCCGCGTCCGCCGGTGGCGTTGGCGCCACCGCCCGCGCCGTGTCGGCCGGCATCGTCGCCGGCATCCGCCAGGGCGCGCAGCAGGACCGCAACGCCAAGCCCGCACAGATCGCCTGCGTGCGCGCGCTGGCCTACGACGCGGTCGCCGCGCCGGCGCAGCAGGTGATCGAGGCCAGCCTCGACGCGCAGGACCGCGCGTATCTCGAAACCTTCTACGCCAGCCCGCTGGGCGTGAAGTACCAGGCCGCGATGCTCAGCAACGCCGACCCCGACAAGGCCTTCAGCGCCGAGGAGTGGACGCAGGCCCAGGCGGCGATGGCCTCGCCGGCCTACCAGAAGCTGCGCGCAGCGACGGTATCGTCGAATCCGCTGGCGGCGCAGAAGATCGGCGGCACCTTGAATCCGCTGCTGGGCGCCTGCTTCAAGGACGCCGACGGCCAGGGCGGCGAGGCCAAGGGCGGCTGAGCTGCGGCGTCGCGGCTGCGGCTTCCGACGATGCAGGGCTTGCGGTTGTAGGAGCGGCGCGAGCCGCGACCGCGGAACCGCGCTTGCGTCGTTGGCGGAAGGTCGCGGTCGCGACTTGCGTCGCTCCTACAGCCGGTCATGGCGCTTGCGCCGTAGCTGCGGCGACGCGTCTGCGGCGCGCGAAGATGCCGGGTTTGCGAGTGTAGGAGCGGCGCGAGCCGCGACCGCGAAACCGCGCTTGCGTCGTTGGCGGGAGGTCG
>NZ_FNPT01000003.1 GCF_900107375.1 Lysobacter sp. yr284 | reverse complement strand
ACTTAAATCCGCGTCCGACACGCAGGCCAGCGCACGCGCGATCCATCCGATCGCCACCATCCTTGCGCGGGCAACAGCCCATCGGTAGAGTTGAAACCGGTTACATATCACGGCCGCAACGGCGGTGGCGGACGACGCGCAAGCCTCGCCGCCCGGCCCGCAGCGCTGCGGTCGATCATTCGTCATCCTTGGGGACACCGGTGATTCGCGAAGACTATTTGCGCAAGGTCGCTGCCGCCATCGCCTCGGTCGAGGACGATCCCTCGATCGCCGTGAACATCGGCTACGCCACCGACATCATCAACGAGGTCGGCCTGGACAGCCTGAAGATGACCGACTTCATCCTCGGGCTCGAGGACGACTTCGGCATCAGCATCGATTTCGACAAGGTCGAGTACGAGACCTTCACCCGCGTCGACCGCCTGATCGATTTCCTGATCGAAGCCACCGGCGCGTCCGCGCCCTCGCCCGTCGCGTCCTGACCGGAGCGCACCGCATGCAGCCGCAGTCGTCCGCCGCGCTCGATCGCCACGCCTTCGAGCGCCTCAAGCAGTCGATCCGCAACAAGGCCGAAAGCAGCCGCGGCCTGCGTCGCGACCCGGGCTACGCCACCGCGATTCCCGAAGAGATCGGGATCAAGCTCAACAACCGCTGCAACCTGCGTTGCACCCACTGCTTCGAGTGGAACGAGGACGGCTACCACCACGACATGATCCACAGCACGGTGCGCGACGAGGTGCCGATCGAGCTGCTGCGCAGCGTGCTCGAGCAGACCCGCGGGGTGAGTTCCAAGCTGTTCCTGTGGGGCGGCGAGCCGCTGATCTATTCGCAGTTCGGCAAGATGGCCGAGCTGATCGCCGCCGAAGCGCGCTGGACCACGATCTGCACCAACGCCATCACCACCGAGCGCCGCTACGACGACCTGGTGAAGATGTCGGCCAACCTGGAGTTCCTGGCCAGCCTGGAAGGGTTCGAGCAGGAGAACGACGCGATCCGCGGCAAGGGCACCTACGCCAAGGTGATCAAGAGCGTGGACCTGCTGCTGGACTCCAAGCGCCGCGGCGAATACCGCGGCGAGGTCGCGGTGCAGCTGACCATCAACGACTCGATGATCGGGCGGCTGTACGAGTTCGTCGAACATTTCGAGCGCGTCGGCGTGGACTCGGTCCACCTGACCTTTCCCTGGTACATCTCCGGCGAGACCGCCGGCGAGATGGACCGCTACGTCGGCGAGCATTTCCCCTGGGCGATGCCGAAGCTGGACTTCCTCAAGCCCAGCTGGCACTCGTTCACCTACAGCCTGTCCGAAGAGCATCACCGCGCCCTGGCCGACGAGATGGCGCGGGTCTCGGCCCGGGTCTGGAACACCCGCGTGCGCTTCAAGCCGGCGCTGGAAGACGACGAACTGCTCGACTTCATCCGCGGCAGCTCGCGTCCGGGCCAGCGCCGCAGCCAGTGCCTGGCGATCACCAACCGCATCGACATCCTGCCCAACGGCGACGTCTCCAGCTGCAAGTTCTTCCCCGAGTTCTCGATGGGCAACCTCAAGGACGCCAGCCTGGAAGAGGTCTGGCACGGCGAGCGCTTCGGCGAAGTGCGCAAGACCCTGGCCTGCGGGCTGATGCCGGCCTGTTCCAAGTGCGTGCTGCTCTACCTCAACGGGCGCTGAGGCGCATGCGCGGCAGCGCCGACGGCCATTGGAAACGCAACGGATGATCGAAGTCGAACGGCTGTCCAAGACCTTCGCGTACCACACCAAGAAAGAAGGTCTGCTGGGCTCGATCGGCAACCTGTTCCACCGCCCCACCCTGCGCAAGGACGCGGTCAGCGAGGTCAGCTTCCGCATCGACGGCGGCGAGATCGTCGGCCTGCTCGGCCCCAACGGCGCCGGCAAGTCGACCCTGATCAAGATGCTGTCGGGCATCCTGTATCCCACGTCCGGCTCGGCGCGGGTCGCCGGCTACGTGCCGTGGGAGCGCGCGCTGGCCTTCCGCCGCAGCATCGGCATCGTCATGGGCCAGCGTTCGCAGCTGTGGCCGGACCTGCCGGCGATGGACAGCTACCTGCTCAACCAACGCATCTACGATGTCGAGGAAACCGCGTTCCGGCGGGTGATCGGCGAACTGTCGGAACTGCTCGACGTGCGCCGCCTGCTCGACATCCAGGTGCGCCGGCTGTCGCTGGGCGAGCGGATCAAGCTCGACCTGATCGGCGCGCTGCTGCACAGCCCGCGCGTGGTGTTCCTCGACGAGCCGACCATCGGCCTGGACTTCGCCGCGCAGAAGAGCATCCGCGGCTTCATCCGCGACTACTGCGAGCAGTTCGGCGCCACCATCGTGCTGACCAGCCATTACTCGACCGATATCGAGGACCTGTGCCGGCGGGTGATCGTCACCCACCACGGCAAGCTGCTCTACGACGGCGAGCTGGCGCGCATCGCCGACCGCTTCTCGTTCGCCAAGATCGTGCGCTTCCGCACCCGCTCGCCGGCCGCCGCGGCCGCGCTGCCGTTCGACTACGCGCTGCAGGAAAAACCCGATGGCGAGTATTGGATCGAGGCGCGCTCGGAGCACGTCAACGAGGTGATCCGCGTCCTGCTCGACCGGCTGGAAGTCGAGGACCTGCGCATCGAGCACCTGCCGCTGGAACGCAGCATCGAGTCGCTGTATGTCGGCTGAGGCGCCCGCGCATTCGCGCCGGCGGCGCCCGTCCGCGTCGCTGCATGCGGTCGCGCTGGGGCTGCAGGAAGCGATGCAGCACAAGGCCGACTTCGCGCTCGGCTTCCTCAGCGCCGCGTTCCCGCTGTTCGTGCAGTACTACCTGTGGTCCTCGCTGTATGCGCGCGGCTATTCGATCCCCGGCTACGCCTATGCCGACGCGCTGCTGTACTCGGTGCTGGCGGCGGTGGTCGGGCGGCTGGTGCACACCGGCTTCGAGTACGAGGTCGGCAACGACATCAAGCACGGCGGCCTGGCCCGCTACCTGGTCCAGCCGGTGGCCTATGTGCGGCTGCGGCTGGCCCACTTCGTCGGCGGCAAGCTGCCGATGTACGCGATCATGGGCGCGCTGCTGCTGGCCGCATTGCTGTTCGGCGGCGCGGCCGCGGGCGAGCGCCTGGGCCTGCTGCCGGCGGTGCTGGCGGCGGTGGCGCTGGGCGTGGCGATCAATTTCCTGATCTTCCTGTGCGTGAGCTTCACCTGCTTCTGGTTCGACGAGGCCGCCTACCTGTTCGAGGGCATCCGCATCGGCATCGTCGTGCTCAGCGGCGGGATCGTGCCGCTGGCGGTGTTCGGCCGCGCCCAGGACGCGCTGCACTGGCTGCCGTTCCGCTACATCATCTCCGCGCCGATCGAGATCGCGATGGGGCGGATCGACAGCGCCGCGGTGCCGCAGCTGCTCGGGCTGCAGCTGCTGTGGGTCGCGGTGTTCGGCGCGGTCGCCTGGGCGATGTGGCGGATCGGCCTGCGCTCGTTCATGGCCACGGGGGGCTGACCGATGCTCGGCGAAGTCCTGCGCCACCTGCGCATCTACGGCGTGCTGCTGCGCAACTCCTTCATGGTGCAGATGGAGTACCGCTTCAACTTCTACGCCGGCCTGGTCATGGAGACCGGGTTCCTGCTGTCCAAGCTGGCCTACGCCTACGTGATCGTCAGCGCCGACGTCGACTTCGGCGGCCTGCGCCCGTCCGAGGCGCTGGTGGTGCTGGGCTGCTACACCCTGCTGACCGGGTTCTACACCTGCTTCTTCATGGCCAACAACTTCGAGCTGTCGGCCAAGATCCGCAACGGCGACCTCGACCTGGTGCTGGTCAAGCCGGCCTCCGGCCTGTTCCTGGTGTCGTGCGCGCGCGCCGAGTTCAGCCTGTTGCTGCCCAACGCCATCGCCGGCGTCGCCATGATCGTCTACGGCGCGCAGTTGTCGGACGTGCCGCTGAGCGCGGCGACGGTGGCGGCGACCCTGGTCGCGCTGGGGCTGTCGCTGTCGGTCGCCTACGCGATCATGATCCTGCCGCAGTTCCTGGCGTTCTGGTTCGGCACCACCCATGCGGTGACCCAGCTCTCGCACTCGCTGTGGGACCTCAACACCGTTCCGGCCGCGGCGTTCGCGCGCGGGGTGCGCCTGTTCGGCACCTTCGCCCTGCCGATCTTCATGGTCACCAACTACCCGGCCTATTTGTTGCTCGGCAAGCTGCCGGCGCACGGCTACCTGTGGCTGCTGGCCGCGCCGGCGGTCTGGCTGGGCCTGACCGTGGCGCTGTGGAAGTACGCCCTGCGCGCCTACAGCAGCGCCAGCGGGTGGTCGCAGTGAGCGCGGGCGAGGCCGCGGCGGCAACGCCGGCGTCGCCGCCCGCGCAGGTACGGCTGCCGCTGGCGGCGCCGTCCATCGACAGCTATCCGCAGCATGCTTACTACCTGTCGGTGATGGAGCTGCAGCCCGGGGCGATCGATTGGGTCTGCAGCAACTACCTGCAGCTGTCGGCGTTCCCGGCGCCGGAGACCGACGAGCTGTTCTTCTTCGACTTCTTCGTGCCGGAGATCGAGAAGCACATCAATCCCTGGCTGTCGTTGCAGAAGATCGACCGGCGCTATTTCGCCGCGCTCACCGGCGACCCGGTGCAGGCGCTGCGCGACGCGCTGGCACGCGGCTATTACCTCAAGCTGCCGCTCGACGAGTTCCACGTACCGGGCACCGACTCGCACCAGCGCACCCACTATCCGCACCCCTCGCTGCTGCACGGCTACGACGAGCAGGCGCGCGCGTTCGAGTTCTCCGGCTACCTGCAGGGGCGCTACGCGCAGGGGCGGATCGGCTACGACGCGTTGCGCCGCGCGGTCGAGGGCCTGGCCGAGTGCGGGCCGCCGGAGTACCCGGCGCTGTTCCTGGTCAAGCCGCAGTGCAACTGGCCCTACCCGTTCGATCCGGTCGCGGTCGGCGAAGGCCTCGCCGACTACCTCGGCGCGCGCAACTCGATGGCGCGCTACCGCACGATGATGTCGCCGGTGGACATGCGCTTCGGCGTGGACGTCTACGAAGCCTTGCGCAGCTATGCGCTGGCGGTCGCCGCCGGCGCGGCGCGCAGCAACCCGCTGCCCGCGCACCTGCTGTACGAGCACAAGCGGCTGATGGCGCGGCGGGTGCGGCGGATGCTCGAACTCGGCGCGATCGGCCTGGCCGGCGCCGCCGGCGCGGACGAGTGGATCGCGCGCGCCGACGCGGTCGCCGAGTTGGGGCTGCGGCTGCGCGCGGAGTACCTCAAGCTGCACCGGCGCCCGCAGCGCAGCGCGCCGCCGGACGCGCTGGAACGGCTGATCGACCGGCTGCGCGCGAGCGAGGCCGCGCTGCTCGGCGATCTGCTCGCCGCGCTGAAGGCGCCGGCGTGAGCCTGCGCATCGGCGTGCTCGGCGCGGCCGAGATTTCGCCGCTGGCGATCTTCCGCGCGGTCGCGGCCCTGCCCGGCGCCGAACTGGTGGCGATCGGCTCGCGTCGCCCGGGCGCCGCGCAGGCGCAGGCGCGCCAGCACGGCCTCGACTGCGCCTGCCTGGGCTACCCGGAACTGCTGGCGCGGGCGGACATCGATTGGGTATACGTGCCGGCCGCCAACAGCGAGCACCACGCTTGCTGCGAAGCGGCGCTGCGGGCCGGCAAGCACGTGCTGGTGGAGAAACCCGCGACGCTGTCGGCGCTAGAGCTGCAGGCGCTCATCGCATCGGCGACGGCGCGCGGCCTGTGCCTGGTCGAAGCGGTCATGACCCGCCACCACCCCTGGCAAGCCTGGCTCGCCGAGCGAGTGCGCGCACGCACCTGGGGCCGGCTGCTGCGCCATTCGACCCGCCTGCGCCACGGCCTGCGCGAAGGCGACCATTTCCGCCTGCGGCCCGGCGGCGGCGTGCTGTGGGACGACGGCGTCTATTGGCTGCAGGCCGCGCAGGCCGCCGCCGGCATCGCGCTGGGCGCCTGCGCCATCGAACAGGCCCAGGCCGATGCCGCCGAAGTCCCGACCCGCGTGCGCGTCGGACTGGTCGCGGCCGATGGGGTGGCCACCGACTTCGACGCGCAGTTCGCCGTGCCGCGCCAGGCCGAGCATGCGTTCGAGTTCGAGCGCGCCCGGGTCGTGCTCGCCGATTTCTTCCGCGCGCGCATCGGCCGGCACAAGATCCATCTCGACATCGCCCATGCCTCGGGCGAACGCGAACGGGTCAGCTTCGACGAGCAGAACTACTACCTCAACCAGCTCGCCTATCTGGCCGGCGACGCGCGCGATGCCGACTGGCCAGCGCAGGCGCAGCGCAGCGTCGAGCGCATCGCGATGCTGGAGGCGTTGCATCGGCGGCTGCAATCCGCAGCGCTCGAGCGGCCCGCGGCCGGCGCCTAGCCCGCGCCCAGTTCCAAGGCCAGTTGCCGGCAGTACTCGGGCACCGTCGCCCGGTCGCGCAGCAGTTGCGCGTGCATGCGCTCCAACGCCTCGCGCTGCGCGCCCTGCTCGCGCCATTGCTCGAACCACGCGCCGTAGCCGCGTTCGATCCAGGCCTCGGCATTGGCCTGCTCGTGCTTGCCCGAGGGCGCCAGGAACAACACCGGCGTGGCCGCGGCCATCGAGTCGATCAGGGTCGAACCGCCCGGCTTGGACACCACCGCCAGGCTGGCGCGGGTGATCTCGAACAGGTCCGGCACGGCCTCGGATTGGCGGTAGCGCAGCGCGCCGTCGGCATCGAGGAAGCCCAGCCGCGGGAACTCGCCCAACTGCTGCGGCCCGGTGTCGCGCCAGGCCCGCCACTGCGGGTCCAGCAGCAGGTTGCGCACGCCCTCGCGCGGCTGCAGGTCGGCGACCGCGCCGCGCACGATGCTGGCGCGATACCCGGCGCCGAGCGCGTCGTCGAGCGCGGCCGCGAAGGTGCCCACGCTCCAGCCGCCGCCGTGCAGCAGCAGCTCAGGCGGCCGCTGCGCGTGCGCGATCGGCGCGGATTCGCCGATCTCCAGCCGGTACGCCGCCCGCGCTGCGGCGCGGTCGATGAAGTAGCGATGCGCGGCCTCGGCGAACTCCGGGCGCTGCGCATACGGCAGCCACGACGGCGACGGCACCGAATCGATATGCAGCGCTTCGACCGTGCAGTGCGCGCGCTCGCGCGCGTACGCGGCGGCCCACGGCAGCCAGAAGCCGGACAGCACCAGCAGGCGCGATACGCCCGCGGCGTCGAGTTGCGCCGCCAGCGCGGCCAGCGCCTGCGCATCCAGGGTCGGCGAAATATCGCGCACCAGTTGCTGCGACATGCGCAGGGCGCGGAAGTCGCGCTGGTGGCGTTCGCGCGCGCGGATCAGCGCGTCCTCGACCTCGGCGGGCTGGAACGCTTCGAGCACGAACACCCGCCCGCGCACGCCGTGGCTGCGCAAGCGGCGGGCGATCTCCAGGCCCGGAATGTAGACGCCCAGGGCGACGCCCGAGCACAGGATGGCGACCTCGCGAACCGGCGCGTCCGCTGTGTCCGCCATCGGCGCGGCTCAGCCCCGGCCCGCGCCGGCGGCGAGCAGTTCGAAGCCGACCGGCTCGCCGGCATCGGCCGACGGCGCCACCCACAGGTCGAACCAGCCCGGTTCGGCCAGCAGGCGGTTGTCGACGCCGCGGAATTCCAGGTCGCTGCGGCTCAGGGCGAACTCCACCACCCGGCTTTCGCCCGGCGCCAGCGCGATCTTGCGGAAGCCCTTGAGCTCGCGGATCGGCCGCACCCGGCTGGCGACGCGGTCGCGCACGTACAACTGCACGACTTCCTCGCCGGGGCGCTGGCCGCGGTTGGCGATGCGCGCGCGCACGTCCAGGCGGCCGTCCCAGTCCAGGCTCGCGGCGCTGAGCTCGACCGCGCCGTACTCGAAGCGGGTGTAGCCCAGGCCGTGGCCGAACGGATACAGCGCGGTGTTGGCGGTCTCGCGCCAGCGCGTGCGGAACGCCTCCAGCCCGGTGCCGGGCTGGTACGGACGGCCGCTGGAGGTGTGGTTGTAGTAGTAAGGCTGCTGGCCCGAATCGTGCGGAAAGCTGATCGGCAGGCGGCCGCTGGGGCTGTGGTCGCCGAACACCAGGTCGGCGACCGCGTGGCCGGTCTGGGTGCCGAGGAACCAGGTCACCAGGATCGCCTGCGCCGCCTGCAGCGCCGGGCTCAGCGCCAGCGCGCGGCCGTTGCGCAGCAACACGATCACCGGCGTGCCGGCGCCGACCACCGCCTCGACCAGCGCTTGTTGCGCCGCCGGCAATACGATCTGGGTGCGCGACTGCGCCTCGCCGGTGTAGCGCGTGGGCTCGCCGACCGCCAGCAGCACCGCGTCGGCGCCGCGCGCGGCCGCCAGCGCGGCCTCGATGCCGCCGTCGATCGCCTCTTCCATGCCGCAACCGTCCACCACCTGCAGCGCGGCCGGATCGGCCAGCGCCGCGCGCAGGCCGGTTTCCAGGTCGATCTCGCGGCTGCTGTCGCCGAAGATGTTCCAGCAGCCGGCCAGGTTGGCGCGGTCGCGCGCGAACGGGCCGATCAGGGCGATGCGCTGGCCGGACTTGCGCAGCGGCAGCGCGTCGCCGTCGTTCTTGAGCATCACCACGCTGCGCCGCGCCGCGTCGCGCGCCAGCGCGTCGTGCGCGTCCAGGTACGGCGCCGGCCCCGGCGGCGGCGCGGTCAGCGAGCGGTAGGGATTGTCGAACAGCCCCATCCGCGCCTTGACCGAGAGAATCCGCCGCACCGCGGTGTCCAGCGTTTCCACGGCGACTTCGCCGGCTTCGATCAGCGCCTGCAGGTGGTTCATGTACACGCCGCTCTGCATGCTCATGTCCAGGCCGGCGTCGAGGCTGAGCCGGGCGGCGTGCTTTTCGTCGGCGGCGAAGCCGTGTTCGATCAGTTCGAAATCGGAGGTGTAGTCGGAGACCACGAAGCCTTCGAAGCCCCATTGCTCGCGCAGGATGCCGGTCAGCAGTTCGCGGTTGGCGGTGGCGGGCACGCCGTTGATGTCGTTGAACGAGCTCATCACCGTCAGCGCGCCGGCGTCGATGGCGGCCTTGAACGGCGGCAGGTGCACGTCGAACAGGGTCTGCGGCGCGAGATCGACGGTGTTGTAGTCCAGCCCGGCGCCGACCGCGCCGTAGGCGGCGAAGTGCTTGGGCGTGGCCAGCAGCGAATCGTCGGCGGTCAGGTCCGGGCCCTGGAAGCCGCGCACGCGGGCGCGGGCGAAGGCGCAGGCCAGGAAGGTGTCCTCGCCGGTGGTTTCGGCGACGCGGCCCCAGCGCTGGTCGCGGGCGATGTCGACCACCGGGGCGAAGGTCCAGTGCAGGCCTTCGCGGGTGGCTTCCACCGCCGCCGCGCGCGCGGTGCGTTCGGCCAGTTCCGGCTCGAAGCTGGCCGCTTCGCCGAGCGGGATCGGGAACACCGTGCGCATGCCGTGGATGACGTCGGCGCCGAGCAGCAGCGGAATGCCCAGACGGCTTTCTTCGACCGCGATGCGTTGCAGTTCGCGGCCCTCGGCCGCGCCCACGCCGTTGAACAGCGCGCCGACTTCGCCGGCCTGGATCAGTTCGCGGGTGCGCTGCGGCCCCCACTGGAACGAATCGGGATTCACGTCGAAGGCGAAGGGACGGATCGAATCGGCCAACACCGAGAGCTGACCGATTTTTTCCTGCAAGGTCATGCGAGCGATCAGTGCATCGATATCAACGCGATCCGCCATTACGAGATGCACCTTGCGTGAAATAATCGTTCAGTTATGGTATGTAATCGATTACATAGCTGTCAACCGGCGGGCCTGCGCGCGGCCGGGTAAGCGGGCGGAATTCTCGCTCTTTACCCGCCGCGGCGACAGGCGCGAGGGGCGGCGCGCAAGCGCCGCCGGGCGATGGCTTCGATGCTGCCCTGCCCGTTCGCGCATGCGTGCGTGCCGCCGCCGCGCGTCCTCCCATAACCAGTGCGACCGCCCAGCCGATGATCACCCTGCTCGATGCCCTGCGCCGCCAGGCCCGCGACTTCCCCGACGCGATCGCGCTGGAACACGATGGCCAGACCTGCGGCTACGCGCAACTGGACCGCGACGTCGGCGCGCTCGCCGCGGGCCTGCGCGGGCACGGCTTCCAGGCCGGCGAGCGGATCGCGCTGTACCACGACAAATCCATCCGCATGGTCGCGATGCTGCTGGCGATCCTGCGCGCCGGCTGCATCGCGGTGCCGGTCAATCCCAAGCTCAAGCCGGCGCAGGTGCGCCACGTGCTGCGCGACAGCGGCGCCAGCGCCGTGGTCGCCACCGCCCTGCGCGCGGCCGAACTGGGCCGGCACAAGGCGCTGGCGCGCGCGCGGGTGTTGCTGACCGATTCGCGGCCGCCGGCGCCGGCCGCGAGCGCCGCGCCGGGCCTGTACTGGGAAGACTGCCTGGCCGCCGCCGCGGCGCCGCCGCCGGCGTCGCCGATCGACGCCGACGTGGCGCTGCTGATCTACACCTCCGGCTCGACCGGGCTGCCCAAGGGCGTGGTGGTCTCGCACCGCAACCTGGTGGCCGGCGCCGAATCGGTGGTGGCCTACCTGGGCATCGACCGCGACGAGGTCATCCTCGGCCTGCTGCCGCTGAGCTTCGACGCCGGCTTCAGCCAGCTCAGCACCGCGCTCGTCGCCGGCGCGCGGCTGGTGCTGCACAACTACGCCTCGGCGCGCTTCGTCCCGGCGCTGTGCGCGGCCAGCAAGGTCAGCCTGATCACCGCGATCCCGCCGCTGTGGGCGCAACTGGCGGCGGCGCCGTGGGGCGAGCACGCGCGCACGCTGCGCACCATCGCCAACACCGGCGGCCACATGCCCGCCTCGCTGCTGCGCAGCCTGCGCGCGGTGTTCGCGCAGGCGCGGCCGTTCCTGATGTACGGCCTGACCGAAGCCTTCCGCTCGACCTACCTGGACCCGGCGCAGATCGACCGCCGTCCCGACTCCATCGGCAAGGCGATCCCCAACGCCGAGATCCTGGTGCTGCGCCCGGACGGCAGCCGCTGCGCGCCGGGCGAACACGGCGAACTGGTCCATCGCGGCGCCCTGGTCACCCTGGGCTACTGGAACAACCGCGCCAAGACCCGCGAGCGCTTCCGCCCGCTGCCGCGCTCGATCAGCCCCGGCGCCCTGCCCGAGTACGCGGTGTGGTCGGGCGACATCGTGCGCGCCGACGAGGACGGCTATCTGTACTTCGTCGGCCGGCGCGACGAGTTGATGAAGATTTCCGGCTACCGGGTCAGCCCGACCGAGATCGAGAAGGCGCTGATGCGCTTCGGCGGCATCCGCGAAGCGGTGGTGTTCGGCGTCGACGACGAGGCGCTGGGCACCGCGCCGGTCGCCTTGCTGGTGCCGCAGGACGCCTCGTTCGACCTCGCCGCCGCGCTCGCGCACTGCAAGCGCGAACTGGCCGGCTACATGGTGCCGCGGCTGGCGGTATGCGCGGCGCTGGCGCATTCGGCCAACGGCAAGATCGACCGCGCCGGTTCGCGCGAGCTGTATCTGCGCATGCACGCGCAGGCGGCGGCTGCGCCGGTGCCGGCTTGACCGCCGCGGACGCGTTCGACACCATCGGCGCGGCCGCACATCGGCGGTCGCGGCCAGGCGCATCGCGACAGGCCACACGCGCCGGGTGCGCCGATACGATGCGCGACACGGAGCAGGACGCGGCATCGCCGGCGAGGCCGAACAGGAAGCCAGCAATGCCGACCCGATCCAACCCTGCCCCAGCCCGCTGCCTGCGAACCCGCCGCGCCTCGCCCGCATCCCTGGTCCTGCTGTGCGCCGCCGCCTGGCTGGCGCCCGCGGGCGCGGCGCTGGCGATCGAGGCGCGGCGCCTGGACGCGGCCGCGGCGGCGTTTCCCGCGCCCGCCGATTGGGACGCGGCCGAGCGCCACGACGCGTTCTGGATGTACAAGCCGCGCGACGGCGTCGCTTCGCCGCTGCGCACCCAGGTGCAGGTGGCTTGCGACGAGCAGGCGCTGTTCTTCCGCGTGGTCGCCGACGGGCAAGGCTCCGGCGGCGTGCGCGCGCCGGTCGCGCGACGCGACCAGGTCGCCGACGACCAGGACTACGTCAGCGTATTCGTCGACACCAACGGCGACGGCAAGTCGGCGTATTTCTTCCGGGTCAATCCCAGCGGCAGCCTCGCCGACGGTACTTATGTCGCGATCAGCGACAACCAGGACTTCCATCCCGACTTCGACGCCAGCGCGCGCGGCGCGCCGAGCGCGGACGGCTACGCCGTGGACCTGCGCATCCCGCGCTCGCAACTGCGCAACCGCGGCTCGGACGGGCGCGGCTGGCGCTATCTGGTGATGCGCAACGTGCCCGGCGCCGAGCGCATGATCCTGGCCAGCGGCGAACTCAAGCAGAACGCGACCAGCTACCTCAGCGCCAGCCAGCCGCTGGACATGGCCCGCTGCCCCGGCGCCGGCGGCGAATGGGAGGCCGGCGCGCACCTGACCGCGCGCCGGCACGAACAGAAGATCGGCGCGGCCTCCGCGTCCGACCGCGTCGATCCGCAGCTGGGCGGCTATCTCAAGTGGAGCGACGGCGCGCACCTGGCCGTGCATGCGACCTACCGGCCGGATTTCTCCCAGGTCGAACTCGACATCCCGCAGCTGCAATCCAATGCGCAGTACGCGTTGTTCCTTCCGGAAAAACGCGATTTCTTCCTCGAAGACACCGACCTGCTGGAACTGCCGACGCGCTCGCAGCTGCAGGGCGGCGGCGGCGGGCTGGCGGTGTACACCCGCACCATCACCGACCCGCGCTGGGGCGCGCGCATGAGCTACCGCAACCAGGGCCGCGACTTCACCGCCCTGGTCGCCGACGACCGCGCCGGCGGCGTGGTCGCGATCCCGGGGCCGTTCGGCACCGCCTACGTCGCCCAGCCGGCCTCGCTGCTGCTGCTCGAACGCGCCAGCCTGGCGCGCGGCGCCTGGCGCTTCGGCCAGTTCCTCAGCCATCGCGACTACGACGGCACCGGCCGCAACACCGTCGCCGGCGCCGACGCGTCCTGGCAGCCCAGCGCCATCGCCAAGGCGCGGGCGATGCTGCTGTTCTCGGCCACCACCGCGCAGCCGCAGCAGGGCCAGCTGCGCCCGGGCGAACGCAGCCAGGGCCAGTACGCGTTCCTGGACTGGGCGCGGCTGGGCCGCGACTGGGAAACCTCGCTGACCCTGGAGCGCGCCAGCCCGGATTGGCGCAACGACACCGGCTACATGCCGCAATCGGATTTCGCCCAGCTCACCGGCGTGGTCACCCGGCGCTGGCGCTTCGACGGGCCGTGGAGCAGCATCAGCGCGTTCGTGTGGACCGCGCATTCGCAGACGGTCTCCAGCGGCGAGACCATCCTGACCCGCTATGCGCCGGGCGTGTGGTTCTCCGGCCCCTACGACCTGCAGCTGGTGGCCGAGTACCACCCCGGCGAGCGCCGCCGCGTCGGCGGCTACGACGCCCGCCTGCACCGCATGGACCAGTGGTTCTTCCAGGTCTCCAGCAGCCTCAGCCAGACCGTGCCGGCGCTGTCGTTCGACATCCTCGCCGGCGACCAGCTCGACTACGCCAGCGACACCCTCGGCCGCGGCTACCAGGCCAGCTTCAGCGGCAAGATCCGCCCGCTGGCGTGGCTGGAAGTGCAGCCGCGGGTCAGCTACTGGTACATCAACGCCTCCGACCCGGACCTGCATGCGCGCGAAACCTCGGCGCAGCTGCTGGTCAACGCCAACTTCGAGGCCGGCAGCTTCCTGCGCCTGATCGCCCAGTACAGCCGCAACCGCCGCCAGGAGCCCTTGCTGCGCGGCCCGGCGCCCGATCCGCTCGGCCTGGCCCTGCCGGACTGGCTCGACCGGCGCGGCAACCTGCAGTCGCTGGTGTATTCCAACAACGCGCATCCGCGCTGGGGCTTCGACGTCGGCGCGACCCGGTCGCAGGACTACGCCTCCGGCGATCCCAAGCGCTATGTGCTGGACCTGTTCGCCAAGGTCGTGGTGAGGCTGCGTTGAGCGCGGCCGCTGCGTCCCTGCCCTTCCACCGGTGCCGGCCGCGCTCGCCGCGCCGCGGCGGCGCCCGCTGCGCGAGTGACCCGCACGCATGAAGATCAGTCTGTTCTTCTTCGGCGCCGATTCGGATCAGGCCGACAAATACCGGCTGTTGTTCGACGCGGTGCGCTTCGCCGACGACCACGGCCTGCACGCGGCCTGGGTGCCGGAGCGGCATTTCCTGCGCTTCGGCGGGCTCTACGGCAATCCCAGCGTGACCGCCGCGGCGATCGCCGCGATCACCCGCCGGCTGCAGATCCGCGCCGGCAGCGTGGTGATGCCGCTGCACCATCCGCTGGAAGTGGCCGAGGCCTGGTCGATGATCGATCACTTCAGCAACGGCCGCGCCGGCATCGCCATCGCCAGCGGCTGGCACGTCAACGATTTCGTGCTGGCGCCGGAGCGCTACGCGCAGCGCGGGCCGATCATGCTCGACAGCATCGCGCTGGTGCAGCGCCTGTGGCGCGGCGAAAGCGTGGAATTCGCCAACGGCGAGGGCGTCGCCACGCCGACCGCGATCCTGCCGCGGCCGCTGCGGCCGGACATCCCGGTGTGGATGACCGCCTCCAGCGAAGAGGGCTGCGCGCTCGCTGGCGAGCGCGGCTTCGGCCTGCTGACCTCGAACTTCGGCAACAACTACAGCCTGGACGTGCTCGGCCGCAAGGTCGCGCGCTACCGCGCCGGCGCTCGCCCCGGCGCGCAGCTGACCCTGATGATGCACGCCTACGTCGGCGCCAGCGCCGCCGATGTCGCCGCGCACGCGTTGCCGGCGATGATGGACTACCTGCACAGCAACATCGCCATGCAGGCCTCGCAGGACGCCGGCCGCGGCGAGGACCGCGGCTATGCCGAACTGCAGGGCCGGCGCGAGCGCAAGTTCCTGCAGCTGCGCGCCGCCGCCAACATCAACAGCGAGCTGAGCTTCGTCGGCACCGTCGAGGACTGCGTGCGCCGCGCGCGCACGCTGCAGGCCGCCGGCGTGGACGAGATCGCCTGCCTGATCGACTTCGGCGTCGCCTACCAGGCCACGATGGACGGCCTGCAGCGTCTGGCCGAGGTCGCCCGGCAGGTGGCCTGAGCCGCCGGCGCGCGGCCGGCGATCGGGGCGACGGGCGAACCGCGCGCCGCCGCGTCCGCCGGCGCGCGCCCTCCCCGTTCGCCGGTCACTGGCGGCGGTACACGCGCACGTAGTCCACGTGCATCTTCGCCGGCAGCTTGCTCTCGTCGATGTTGAAGCCCGGCCAGTTGCCGCCGATGGCGAAGTTCAGCAACACGAAGAAGTCGCGGTGGAATTCCTCGGTGCCGTTGATGTTGTTCTGGATGTTGGCCTCGTGGAACTTGTTGCCGTCGACGTACCAGCGGATCGCGTTGGCGTCCCATTCCACCGAATAGACGTGCCAGTCGGCGACGCTGACCGCGGTGTTTCCGCCGTACTGGGCGTAGTTGCCGTTGTGGTCGCGCCAGTGGATGGTGCCGTAGCTGCGGTTCTCGTTGTTGACGTGTTCCATGATGTCGATCTCGCCCGAGTCGGGCCAGCCGACCTGCGGCAGGTTGGCGCCGAGCATCCAGAACGCCGGCCACGCGCCCATGAACGAAGGCAGGCGCATGCGCGCCTCGATCTTGCCGTAGCGGACATTGCGCAGGCCCTGGGTCTTCATCCGCGCCGAGGTGTAGCGAAAGCCGTTGAAGTCCTGGCGCCGGGCGGTGATCACCAGGGCGTTGTTCTCGATGCCGGCGTTCTCGCGCCGGTAGTACTGGCGTTCGTTGTTGCCCCAGCCGCCGCTGCCGTTGCCGGTCTCGAAGGCCCAGCTGGGGCCGATCGAGCCGTTGAACTCGTCGCTCCAGACCAACTGCCAGCTCTGCGCCGCGGCGCTGCCGGCGAACGCGCAGGCGAAACACAGGACCAGCCCTTTCATCAGCCGCTTCATGGTGTCGTACCTCTCAAGTGCTCGTGGGAAAACGCCAGGCCGCTCCGGCCGCCGCCGCGGGCGCTCGCCGCGCCCCCGTCCGGGCCGAAGTTGTCCTTCGATGACAGCGCTGTCAACGGCTGTTTTGCGCGGGTTTGCGTTTGCTGGGCGAAGTCACACTCCCGGCGTGGGCGGTTCGGCGATCCGCGTCGACGCCGGCGCACGGCGTGCTGCACGACAGCACGCGCGGGCGCGCGGCGCGGCGACAATCCGTCCTGGGCGGGCGCATACGCATGCGCGCGCTGCCCACCCGTATACGATTCCGGCGCCCGCCACGGACGCCCCTGCCCGAGGAAGCGCCCATGCCCACGCTGTTCGATCCGTTCCGGCTCAAGGACATCGAGCTCAGGAACCGCATCGCCGTCGCACCGATGTGCCAGTACTCGGCCGAAGACGGCGTGCCCAACGACTGGCACCTCGTGCACCTGGGCGCGCGCGCCGCCGGCGGCGCCGGGCTGGTCATCGCCGAAGGCTCGGCGGTGTCGGCGCAGGGCCGCATCACCCTGGGCGACGCCGGGCTGTGGAACGACGCGCAGGCCGAGGGCTGGCAACGCATCACCGCCTTCATCAAGCGCCATGCCGTGCCGGGCATCCAGCTCGCGCACGCCGGCCGCAAGGCCAGCGCGCACCGGCCCTGGGACGGCGACGACCACATCGCCGCCGACGATCCGCGCGCCTGGGACACGATGGCCCCCTCGCCCATCGCCCTGGGCGGCGGTCTGGACCGGATTCCGCGCGAAATGACCGACGCCGACATCGCCCAGGCGCGCGAGGAATTCGTCGCCGCGGCCAAGCGCGCGCTCGGCGCCGGCTTCGAATGGCTGGAACTGCACTTCGCCCACGGCTTCCTGGTGCAGAGTTTCTTCTCGCCGCTGGCCAACCATCGCCGCGACGGCTACGGCGGCAGCGCCGAAGGACGCGCGCGCTTCCCGCTGGAGGTGCTGGCCGCGGTGCGCGACGTCTGGCCGGAGCGGCTGCCGCTGAGCGTGCGCCTGGGCGTGACCGACTTCCATCCCGGCGAGCAACCGCTGGAGGAGTCCATCGCCCTGGTGCGCCGGCTCAAGTCGATCGGGCTGGATTTGGTCGATGTCAGCCTCGGCTTCAACACGCCCGATGTCGACGGCGTGCCGTGGGGGCCGGGCTTCATGGTGCCGATCGCCGAACGGATCCGGCGCGAGGCGGCGATCGCCACCGCCGCGGGCTGGCGCATCGGCGAGCCGCGCCACGCCGATGCGATCGTGCGCAACGCGCAGGCCGACCTGATCCTGCTCGCCCACGCCGAACTCAGCGATCCGCACTGGCCCTACCGCGCGGCGCACGCGCTCGGCCTGCCCAGGCCGCACGAGCTGTTGCCGATCCAGTACGCGCACTGGTTGAACGGCCGCGAGCCGGCGGTGGCGGTGTAGTCAGTCGGCGGCGGCGGCCGGCTGCCAGCGCCGCAACGCCACCGCCAGCGCGACCAGCGCGGCGACAACGGCGAGCGCGGCGAAGGCGACGCCCAGGTTCCAGCGCTGGGCGATGAAGCCGATCGCCGGCGGCCCGGCGAACAGGCCCAGTGTCATGCAGCTGCCGATCGCGGCGACGCCCAGGCTCGGCGCGATCCCGGGCGTGCGCGCGGCCAGGCTGGTCAGGATCGGCACGAAGTTGGACGCGCCCAGCGCCACCACCAGGAAGCCGCCGGCGCTCAGCCACGGCCACGGCGCCAGCACCACGATCGCCAGGCCGGCCGCCATCAGCGCGCCGCCGGCGGCGAGCAGGCGCCTGGGCCCGAGCCGCTCGACGATCGGCCCGCCGGCGAAGCGCATCGCCGCCATCGCCAGCGAGAACAAGGTGTAGCCGCCTGCGGCCAGGGCCGGATCGGCATGCTTGACCGTGGCCAGGTACAGCGCGCTCCAGTCGCCGACCGAACCCTCGATCAGGGTCGAGCAGAACACCAGCGCGCACAACCCCAGGATCGCCGGCGCCGGCAAGGTCAGCCGCGGCCGCGCGCGCGGCGCCGGCGCCGCCGGCGCGCCCGGCAACGCGTTGGCGACCGACCACAACGCCGCCGGCAACAACAACGCGGCGGCGACCAACGCGCCGCGGCCGTCGCCGTAGCCGGCCTGGATCAGCTGCCCGCCGGCCAGCGAGCCGAGCAGGCCGCCGACGCTGAAGCAGCCATGGAACCACGACATCGCCGCGCGCCCGTGCCGGCGTTCGAATTCGGTCGCCAGGGTGTTGTTGCCGACATTGGCGGGCATCGCGAACAGGCCGGTCAACGCGGCGAACGCGAAGAACGCCACGGGCGTGGCGGCGCCGATCAGCAAGGTCGTGGCGATCACGAACGCCGGCAGCAATACCAAGGTGGCGCGGCGGCTGCCGTAGCGGGCGATGGCGATACCGGCCAGCGGCTGCGCGAGGAAACCGATCGCGCCCATCAGCAGCAGGCGCAGGCTCAGTTGCGCCGGGTCCAACGCCAGCCGCTCGACCGCGGCGGGAATGTGCGCGAACCACAGCCCGACCTGGGCGCCGAACACCGCGAACGCCAGCGACACCGCGGTGCGCGCCCGGCGCATGCGCGCGCGCTCGCCGCTAGCCGGCGCCGCCGCGCTCATCGCCCGCCGCGCCGGCGGCGCCGCTGTCGCGTCGCGTTCAACGCAGGCTCACCCGGTACTCGCGCAACCAGGCATCGGTCATCACGACGCGTTCGAGCTGGACGATGGCGTAAGGCGCGCCGAACAGCCAGCCGGCGGCCGGCACCGTGCCTGCGCACAGTTCGCCGATGCGGCGCTCGTCGTAGAGATCGCGCACCGCCGCACCGCCGCTGGCGAAAATGTCGCGCACGCGCTCGATCAGGCTGCGGTAGTAGGCGCCGTGCTCGAACTGCGGGAACGCGCTCTTGCGCCGCTGCGCGATCGACGGCGGCAGCACGTGGCCGACCGCGCGGCGCAGCACGCCCTTCTCGATGCCGCCGGCGCTCTTGATTGAGAACGGCACGTTCCACAGGTACTGCACCAGTTCCTTGTCGCAGAACGGCACCCGCGCCTCGACCCCGGCGGCCATGCTGACCCGGTCGTTGCGGTCGAGCAGGTCCGGCAGCCAGCGGCGCAGCGCCAGGTACGACAGCGCGCGGTGCTGGGCGTCGTGCGCGTCCTCGCCGTCCAGCCGCGGCACCTCGGCCAGGGTGTCGGCAAAGGTCTGGCGCACGCGCTCGGCCGGGCGCGCGCGCGCGATCACGTCCTGGCGGAAATAGAACGGCCAGGCGCCGTCGTGGGCATCGGGCGTCCACGGGAACGTCGGCAGCCGGCTTTGCGGCGCCATCCAGCCGTAGCCGCCGAACACTTCGTCGGCGCCCTCGCCCGACAGCACCACGGTCGCCTGCGGCTTGAGCGCGCGCATCAGCAGCAGCAACGAGGTGTCGACCTGCAGCGCGACCGGCAGGTCGCGCGCGCGCATCGCCGCGAGCAGGTGCTCGCTCATCGCTTGCGTGTCCATGGTGACGGTGCGATGGCGGGTGCCGACGTATGCCGCCGCTTCGGCCGCGTACGGCGCGTCGCGGCTGGAGATGAAGGCGTGCGGCGCGAAGTGCTCGCTGTCGGCCAGGTCGATGCACCAGGTGTTCAAGGTGCCGCCGTGGGCGCGCAGCAACGGCGCGGCCAGCGCGGTGACCGCGCTGGAATCGAGGCCGCCGGAGAGGATGCAGCCGACCGCCACATCCGACACCAGTTGCCGTTCGACGATCCCGCCGAGCAGCTCGCGCACCCGTTCGACCGTCGTCGCCAGGTCGTGCGGGTGCGGCGCGCTGTGCAGCCGCCAGTAGTCGCGCTCGCGCAGGCCGTGGCGGTCGGCGCGCAGGCAGCGGCCGCCGCGCAGTTCCTCGATGCCGGCGAACGGGGTGATGCCCGGGGTCGACGGGAACACCGGCCGGGTCAGCACCAGTTCGGTCAAGCCGCGCTCGTCGACTTCGGCGGGAATGCCGGGATGTTCGAGCAAGGCCTTGATCTCGGACGCGAACGCCAGCCCCTCGCCGACCCGGGCCCAGAACAGCGGCTTCACCCCGAGCGGATCGCGGGCCATGAACAGCGTCTGCGCCTGTTCGTCCCAGATCGCGAACGCGAAGATGCCGTCCAGCCGCTCCACGCAGGCCTCGCCCCATTCCACGTAAGCCAGCAGCAGCGCTTCGGTATCGCAGTCGGAGACGAAGCGGTGGCCGCGCGCCTGCAGCTGCGCGCGCAGCTCGCGATGGTTGTAGATCTCGCCGTTGTAGACCACCGCCCAGGCACGGCCGTCGCGGCGGTACAGCATCGGCTGGGCGCCGTTGTCGCTGGGGTCGATCACCGCCAGCCGGCGATGGCCGAACGCGGCGTGCCCGGCCGCCCATTCGCCGTGCCCATCCGGGCCGCGCGCGCCCAGCCGCGCGGTCATCGCCGCGACCGTCGCGCGTTCGCCGCGCAGATCGCGGCGCCAATCGATCCAACCTGCTATTCCGCACATGGCTCGGTCCGTCGTCGTGGGTGGCGAGGGTCAGTCGTAGGCGTTGTCGCTCATCGTGCGTTTGAATTCCTCGCTGTGCTGCACGTACTCGACCAGGGTGCCGTCCGGATTGAGCGCGCGCAGGTTGCGCCCGGACGGCACCGTCTTGATCTCGTCGACGATGCGCACGCCGGCGTCGAGGAAATACGCGCGCAACGCGTCGAGGTCGTCGACCAGGCAGGTCAGCCGGGTCGGCTCGAAGCGCGCGGTGTCGGCGGCGTCGCCGGCGATCAGCAGCACGTTGCCGATCGCGACGATGTCGAGCCGGTGCGCCTGGTAGTGGAACTCGTGATGCGGACGCTGCAGGCCCTGCAAGTCCAGGTAGAAGCGCTTGCTCGCCTCCAGCGCCGAGCGCCGCAGGTAGATGCGATAGAACGTCTTGACGATCTTCATGGCCGTCCCCGACACGCGCCGATACAGGTGCGCGATGCCGCGTTTGCGCACGATGAGTGCCTATGCTATATCAGCGCGAGCCAGTCCCGAATGGATTCACCGCGTGGAGAGCGCAAGGATCGAGGGGTAGCGAGTGGATCCGTCGAACGACGACAACGCGGCGTTGGCGCAAGCCGAAACGGTAAGGACACCGACGCCCGCAGCGCCGTCGGCCGCGCTCGCAAGCGCCGCGTTTTCCGGCGATCCGTCACACTCCGCGGCGCTCACCGACCCGGAGAAGGTCCGCATCTGGCAGCAGCGTTTCTTCGAGGCGCAGGCCTCGTTCGAAGAGTACCTGATGGCGCGCGGCGGCATGCCGGCGATCCGCGACTGGATCGAGGCCAACAGCGCGATCACCGCCCGCCGCTTCGCCCTGGTCGAGCCGGCGCGCGAGCGCCGCGCCGACTACACCGTCGCCCGCTTCGTCAACCAGCTGCGCTGCTACGACTCCGACATCAGCCGCCGTTTCGACGCGGCCAGCAATTCCTTCGAAATCACCAACCGCGATTGCGGCATCCTGCGCTATCGGCAGGAAGCTGCGCGCGCGCAGGTGCGGCTGACCTTCGAATCGCCGTGCGAGTACTGCACCCGGCTGAACAGCCGGATCATGCAGAAATACGCCGACAGCAGCTCGATCGAGGTCGACTACGCCGAGCGCGGATGCCAATGGAGGGTCGCGTTCCCGGCGAACGGCGCGGACTGAAGCGCGCCGTCCGCGACCGCCCGCGCCTGGCCGCTCACCCGCCTTGCGCGGCCTTGGCGTCGGCCTCGGCGAACACTTCCTGGGCGATGCGCAGGCCGGTGTTGGCGACCGGCCAGCCGCCGTAGTGGGCCAGGTGGATCATCGTCTCGACGATCTTGCCGCGCTCGATGCCCAACTGCACCGCGGCGCCCAGGTGGCCTTTCAACTCGCGCTCGGCGCGCAGCATCGCCAGCGCGGACAGCGTGATCAGTTCGCGTTCGTGCACCGACAGGTGCGGCCGCGTCCAGATATCGCCGAACAGATGTTCCAGGGTGATGCGGATGAAGTCTTCGTTCTGGCCCGGCAAGGGATCGCGGCCGAACACTTCGCGGAACTTCGCCAGCCCTTTTTCGTAACGATCTTGTTGGCTCATTGGTATCCCTGCCCGTTGACCGGAGTGTGGAAGGTGGAGAGGAACGAACGTAGACCATCGTGGCGGCCGCGTATGCGCCGGCGCAGTCCGAAAACCGCTTGCGCCAGTCTACCCGGGGGTAGCGCAGTGTCCAGTTTCGCGGCGTTCGCCGGCACGGCGGACAGGAGGCAGCGCGCATGCACGTCGCGTTCGTGACCACCAGCCAGCACGGCCACCTCAATCCGTTCGTGCCGCTGATGCGCGAGCTGCGTTCGCGCGGCTGCAAGGTGACCTTGCTGCTACTCGCCGCCGACGGCGACTCGCTGGGCCCGGCGCGGCGCGAAGCGCTCGACGGCATCGACGTGCGCGTCGTCGGCGAGGTCAGCATCGCGCCGTGGAGCGGGCCGCCCGACGGCATCCGCGCGCTGCTCGACACCACCACGGTCGCGGCCGACAGCGAGGCGGCGGTGCGCGCGCTGGCGCCGGACTTCGTGCTGCTCGACTCGATGCAGCTGACTTGGCCGGCGCTGGTCGGCGTGCACGCGTCCGGCGTGCGCTACGGGCTGACCACCGCGAACCTGGGCATGATCGCGCCCAAGCGCTTTCGCGAACACCGCTGGGCTTACGACGAGATCACCCGCGATTACCTGCTGCGGCACGGGGTGATCTGGTCCGAGGACGCGCACTCGCCGCGTTCGCCGACGCTGAACCTGGCGCCGGCGATCCATGAGTTGGTCGGCGACGACGCGGTGCTCGACGGCGTCGGCCTGGTCGGCCTGCCCGGCGCGGCCGCGGTGCGCGGCGACGAAACCGCGTTCGCCGACTGGCAGCGCCTGGACCCTGCCCGCCCGCTGGTCTACGTCTCGTTCGGCACCATCTTCTATCGCCGCCCGCAGCTGCTGCGCGAGGCCATCGCCGCCAGCGCCGGGCTCGGCGCGCAGGTGGTCGCCTCGGTCGGCGAGCTCGGGCCGCAGATCGGCGAAGGCCTGGGCGAGAACGTGTTCCTCGCCGGTTACGTCCCGCAGCGCGAGATGCTGCGGCGCGCCGACCTGTTCGTGACCCACGGCGGCTACAACTCGGTCGCCGAATCGATCCGCGCCGGCAAGCCGATGCTGGTGATCCCGCTGGCGATCGACCAGCTGGTGCAGGCGCACTACGTCGAACGCGCCGGCTTCGGCCTGGCGCTGCGCCCGGACGACGCGTCGCAGGCCGCGATCGCCGCCTCGGTGGAGCGCTTGCTCGATCCGGCCGGCGGCCACGGCGAACGCGTCGGCGTGGCCGCGGGCGCGGCCGGCGACAGCGCCGCGACCACCGCCGAGCGCGTGATCGAGGCGATCCGATGAGCGCGCCGGCCACCCCATCCAATACTGTGGACGTCAGCCGGATCGTGCTGGAAGACGTCGCCGGCGCCTCGTTCCTGGTCGACCGCCGCGCGTACGTCGACGCGGACATCGCGCAATTGGAGCAGCAACGGATCTTCGACCGCTGCTGGCTCTACGTCGGCCACGAATCGGAAGTGCCCGCTCCCGGCGCCTTCGCCACCCGCAACGTCGGCGGGCGGCCGGTGATCCTGGCGCGCGGCGACGACGGCGCGGTGCGGGTGTTCGCCAACACCTGCATGCACCGCGGCGCGTTCGTCTGCCGCGAGGCCGCAGGCACGGCCAAGGCCTTCCGTTGCCCATACCACTCCTGGGTCTATTCCAACCAGGGCGAACTGATCGGGGTGCCCGGCCAGGACGCCTACGGCGACTGCTTCGACCGCGCCGACTACGCGCTCAAGCAGCACCGCATGGACAGCTACCGCGGCTTCGTCTTCATCGCCTTCGACGAGGCCGGCGCGGGTTCGCTGTCGGATTATCTGGCCGAGGCGAAGGAGTACCTCGACCTGATCGCCGACCAGTCCGAGGTCGGTATGGAAGTCGTGCGCGGCACCCAACTGCACGGGGCCAAGGCCAACTGGAAGCTGCTGATCGAAAACAGCGTCGATCTCTACCACTTCCGCGCCCTGCACAAGCGCTATGTCGACTACATGGAGTCGATGGGCTCGCAGGCGCCGCGCGAGCGCGGCGGCTTCGCCCGCGACCTGGGCAACGGCCACGCCGCCAACGAACTGCCGCCGGCTGCGGCGCGGCCGCTGGCGCATTGGACGCCGATGTTCGACGAGTCGCTCAAGCCGCAGATGGAGGCGACCCGGCAGCACTTCATCGACCGCTTCGGCGCGCAGCGCGCGCAGCGCATCACCGGCATGAACCGGGCGCTGCTGGTGTTCCCGAACCTGATGATCATCGACGCGATCGCCATCACCATCCGCAAGATCGACCCGGTCGGCCCCGGCGCGCTGGCGGTGACCTCCTGGGCGATGGCGCCCAAGGACGAAGCGCCGGAGCTGCGCGCCTTGCGCCTGAGCCATTACCTGACCTTCCTCGGCCCCGGTGGCTTCGCCACGCCCGACGACATCGAGATCGTCGAATCCTGCCAGCTCGGCTTCGCCAATCGCAGCGTGGACTACTGCAACCTCTCGCGCGGCATGAACCGCGAGGTGCCGCAGACCACCGACGAGTTGCCGGCGCGGGTGTTCTGGCAGCGCTGGCGCGAGCTGATGGCCGCCGCGCCATGACCGCCGCGCCGGCGGCCGACGCGCGAACCCAAGGAGTTGCGATGTCGCAAGCCGATGCATTGAAACCGTTGCTGACCCGGCTGCAGGTCGAGGACTTCCTGTACAAGGAGGCGCGCCTGCTCGACGAATGGCGGCTGGCCGAATGGCTGGAACTGCTGACCGAGGACACCCGTTACGAGGTGCCGTCCACCGACGTGCGCGCCGAGGACCGCGACGCGCTGGCGATCGTGTCCGACGACGCGGCGCGGCTGCGCCAGCGCGCGGACCAACTGCTGGGCAACGTGATGTGGTGCGAGAACCCGCGTTCGCGCACGCGCCGACTGGTCGCCAACGTCTGCGTGCTCGACGAGCGCGACGGGGTGTTGGAGGTGACCGCCAACTTCGCCATCCACCGCTTCGGCAACGGCCGCTCCGACACCTTCATCGGCTGCTACCGGCACCAACTGGTGCGCGACGGCGACGGTTTCCGGATCCGCCGGCGTACCGTGCTGCTCGATCACGAATCGCTGTTCGAGCACGGCAAGATCAGCATCATCCTGTGAGCGGTGCCGGCCGCGTGGCCTGCGCCGCAGCGGCGCCGGCGTGCGGCGCACGTGCGCTTCAGCCGGCCGCGTCCTCGGCCAACGATGCCGCCGGTTCGCCCGATTCGCCCTGGCGCAGGCTGGCCGCGCGCAGGCTGGCGTAATCGCTCGAGGTCCGCGCCAGCTGCGCCTCCGAGCCCTGCGCCACCAGTCGGCCGTCGACCATCACCAGCACTTCGTCGAAGTGGCGCAGCAGGTCCAGCCGGTGCACCGAGGCGATCAGGCAGGCGTCGGCGAATTCGGCGAACAGGTTGGCGTAGACCGCGGCCTCGGTGCGCGCATCGAGGCTGGCGGTGGGTTCGTCGAGCAGGATCAGCGAGCTGCCGCGCGCGGCCAGGATGCCGCGCGCCAGCGCCACGCGCGCGCGCTGGCCGCCGGACCAATTCGAGGCGTGTTCGGCGATCGACACCTGCAGCGGATCGCCGTCGGCGGGCAGGAAATCCTTGACCGTCGCCAGTTCCAGGGCGCGGTCGAAGCCGGCGGGATCGGGCTGGCCGTGCAGGGATTCGCACATCGCCAGGTTCTCGGCCAGCGAGGCTTCGAACAATTCGGCTTCCTGCGGAATCAGCGTGGTCGACCCGCGCAGGTAGCGCGCGGCCTTCAGCGGCGCCTGCACGGTGGCGTCGCCGTCGCCGGCATTGGCCTCGCGCGCATCCGGCGCGACCACGATGCGTTCGGCCACGTACAGCCCGGCGAGCACCCGCATCAGCGTGCTCTTGCCCGAGCCGCTGCTGCCGATCAAGGCGTAGCGCTTGCCGCGCCGCAGGTCCAGGCGGATGCGGTCCAGGGTCGGCCCGGCCTCGCGCCCGGCGACGTGGCGGAACACCAGGTCGCGGATCTCGCAACGATCCCACTGCTGCGCCTGCGCCGGTTCGTGCAGGCTCTCGTCGACGGGGTGGTCGCGGATCACGTCGGCGCTTTGGTAGTTGGCGTACTGGGTGGCGAAGGTCTGGAAGTTCGCCGCTACCGCCGCGACCACCGCGCCGGACTGCAGCGCGTATTCCCACACCATGTAGACGCTGCCGAGCATCAGCTTCTGGCCGTCGCCCGCCGCGCGCAGCACCAGCCATGCGTACAGCCCGACCAGGCAGCAGCTGAGCAGGCGGCTGGCGACGTCGACCGCGCACCACTTGATCTCGTTGATGACGATCATCCGCCGCAGCGGCTCGAACACCTTCTCCACCAGCTGCCGCAGCGAGCGGATGAACGGCCGCGCCTGGCGCAGCGCCAGCACGCTGGTCGCGTTGCCCAGGGCGTCGGCCAGCACCGCGGTGTAGCGGCGTTCGGCGTCGTTGGTCTGGATCGCCAGGCGCACGATCGCGCGGTCGAAGCCGACCACCGCGCCGCAGATGACCAGCAACCCGAGCGCGGCGGTGAGGCCGACCAGCGGATGGATTGCGATCAGCGCGCCGATCGGCCCGATCAGCCGCACCGCGCTGCTCAAGTAGATGAACTGGCTTTCGGCGAAGGTGCCCAGCGACGAGCTGCTTTGCTGCACGCGGTGGGCGCTGGCGACGGAATGGTTGCCGTCGTGCCACGACAGCGGGAACGCCAGCAGCCGTCCGGTCAACGCGGTGGCGACGCGCTCGCGCACGCTCAGGGCGACGTTGCGTTCGAGGATCCGGCCCGGGCCGTGGATCAGCCAGCTGACCAGGGTCGCGCCGAGCACCGCCGCCAGCCACAGCGCCGCTTCGCCGGCGCCGGCGTTGCCGCGCGCCTGCAGGATGTTGAACGCCTTGCCGACCAGGTAAGGCACCGCCAGCAGCACCACCTGCGCGCCGACCAGCAGCGCCATCGCGCTCAGCAACGCGCCGCGGCGGCCCTTGGCCTGGACCCACAGCTCCCGGTACAGCTGCAGTACCGGAGCGCGGTGCTTGTCCGACTTCGCGTCGTCACTGTCCATGCGATTCCGGCAATGGGTGTCGGTGTACGGCAGGGGATTGTCCGGGCGGGGTTGGGCGCTGGAGTCGGGCGGGCGGGGCGTGCGGCGGCTCGTTGTTATGCCTTGGTTGGGCGGTTCGTCGCGGGGTCGCGGGGGTTTGTTGTGGTTGGCTTGTGCGGGCGCGGCGGCCGTGGCGTGGTCGGGGTTGGCCGGGGATCGTCGGCTGGATGGATGTCGCTGCTGGGTCTGCTGGTCGGTTCGGGTCCCGGCGTGGGGGGCGTGGTGCTGGGGGCTTCTTTGGGTTCGCGGGCTTTGTCTGTTTTCGGTTTCTGGTTGGCTGCGTGCGGCCTGCAGTCGTGGGGCTGCGCGGCGTTGGTGGCTCGCGTTTTCGCTTTGGTTCTGCCTGGGCTGCTGGACTGCGGCCTTCTCGACGTCGGGTTGGGCGTGGTCTTTTCCGGCCGGCGCGTGGTGGGCGCTTTCGCGCGGCGGGCGTTGTTCGGGCTGGTCGTCTCGGCGGTGCGGGTCGGCTTCGGGGGCCACCTGGCGCCGGTGTTGGTGTTCGGGTTTATGGGGGGGGGCGCGGTGGGTTTTTCTTCCGCGTTGTTCGTGTGGGTCCTGTTCGTGGAGGCGTTGTTCGGTTTGGATTTCCGGGCCGCGTTCGTGTGGGTGTCGTTGCGCGTGCTGATGCTGGTGGTGCTGTTGTTGCGTTCCGCCGTCGTGGTGGTGGCGCTGGCGGTGGCCGCCGGGTTGCGGATGCCTCTGGCCAAGTTCCTGGCTTTGCGCGTGGTGTGGGCGTTGGCGGGCGCGGTGCTCGTGGTCGGTTTCGTGCGCGCGGTGGTCGTCGATGCGGCCGCGGAGTGGTGGGGCCGGTTGCTGGGGTGGGTGCTGTGGTTCACGTTGTCGGAGCTGCTGGGGGGGCTGCGCACGGGGTCGGCGCGGCGCTCGATGCTGGTGTTCTTCTTTGCGGTGTACCTGGCGCTGTTGATCGGGCTCTGCGTGCTGTCTTGTTCGCCCACGTTCGGGGCGTTGTTGTGGGTGGGGGTTTTCGTTTCGGGGCCGGATGGCGTGGCGGCACTCTGCGTGGTTGTGCTCGTGGGCGCCTTGGGCGACCTCGCGGGGGTCGCCGCCGTCTTGTTGCGCGCCTGGGGGGTGTTGTCGTCGTGGTAGTCCGGCGCGGCGTTTCGGGGCGGGGTGGGGCGGCGGGTCTCGCCGCGCTTCGCGTGGCTCTCCGGGGTCGGGTTGGCTGGTGGTGGGGGTGGTTGCGGGCGGGGGTGGCCCGGCCGCTTGGGGGGCGGGGGCGGTTGAGGGGGTTTTGTGGGGCGACCTCGCCGTGACCTCGTCGCGCATGGATGTGGTGTGGGGCCTGGATTGCTGGGCGCGGCTCGAGTGTTGGGCGTCGGGGTCGGGGGGTACGGCGGTGCCGGCCGCGGTGTCGGTGCTGGCCGTGGCGGTGCTGGCGTTGGAGCTGCCGGGGGCGGGCGTCTGGCGGGCGCTCTTCGGCTCTTTCGTGGTGTTGGTGGGGCTGGGCGCGTTGGGCGTCGCGCTGGGGTCGGGCTTGGGGTGGCGGGTCCGGTTGCGGTTGCTGTGGGCCTGGCCGGTGTTGTTGGGCTGTTGGCGGTCGTTGTTCTCGCTGTGCTTGGTGTACGTGCTGTTGTCGCTGCGCTTGTTCGCGTTGCGGGTGGCCTGGTGCGGGCTTTCGGCTTTGGTGCTGTTGGCGGTTTTGTTGGTGTGCGGGATGGTGCAGCGTTGGATCGCCTTGTCGGTGGCGTTGCTTTTTTGCTCGCGTTGGCTGCGGTGGCTGGCGTTGGCGTCCGGGTTTGCGGCCGCGTCGGTGATGGTGGTGTCGTTGTTCTGCGTGGTGGTGTTGGGGTCGGGCGCGTGTTGGCTGGGGGGGTGGTTGGGTTCGTTGTCGGTGTACGCGGGCGGGGTGGTCGCCGGCTGTGCGGTGTTGTCGGCGTTGTTGTACGGGCGGGGGGCGCCGTCGGTGGGGGACGCGGCCTTGGTGTGGTGGGGCTGGGTCCGGCTCGCGGCGCTCTCGGGCGGGTCGTGGGGGTGTTTCGGGCTGCTGCTGGGGTTGTGCCGCTGGACTCGCGGCGTGGGCGCGTTGTTGTGGTGGGTGCTGTTGTGTTTGCCGTTGGCGCAGTTTTGCGGCTTGCTGTTGGGCGGGTGCTCGTCGTTGCGTTCGGCGTCGGGCGGGTTGTGGGCGGTGTCGGGTTGGCGGTGGGTGTTGGTGCTCTCGGCGGGCATCTCGGCGCTGGCTCGTGGTGCGGTGGCGCTGCTGGCGGCGGTGCTGCAGGCCGCGCTGTACCGGGCGGTGTTGGTGGCGGCCGGGGTTTGGTTGGCGGTGGGCTTTGTGCTGGTGCCGGGGGTGGCGCCTTTGTTGCTGTCGGTGGTGTCGGCGTCGCGGTGCGTGTCGAGGCTGGTGTGGTGGTTGTTGGCGCTCGAGACCGGCTCGTCGTCGGCCTGTTCCTGGCGGCCGTGGGCGGCGGACCTGGACTTGTTCGGCTGGGTGCCGTTGGTCGGCACGGGGTTCTCCGTCGTGGCCTGGTTCGGCTTGATGTTGTTGGGCTGGGTCGGGTGGGACAGGTCGTTGCCCTTGTCGGTGCTGGCGTGCTGCCCGGTGCGCGCGGCGTTGGTCGTGGGCGTGGTCTTGCGCGCCGGCTTGTCGCGGTCGTCTTCCTCGGTGTTGCGGCTGCGCTTGCGCTGGCTGCGCGGCTGCTGGCCGTTGGTGGCGTGGCTGGTGTCGTCGGTGCGCGGCGCGGCCGGCGCGCGGGTCTGCCGCTTGCTGTTGCGGTTCTGGCGCTGGTAGCTGGGGTCCTGCTGGGTGTGGGTGCTGTTGCCGCTGGCCTCGCTGTTGTGCTTCGCGCTTTGGTGGGCTGGGGGCTGCTCGTGGGGGTTGTGGCGCTTGTTCGTGTTGGCGTTGGGGTGGCTGGTGTCGCTGGTCTGCCTGGTGTGGTCGGTGTCTTGGCGGCTGGCGTGGTTGGGGCTGTGCGGCTCCGGGGGCGGGTTGTTGGCCTGGCTGTGGCTGGGCTCGGTGGGCTTGCTGTTCTGGGTCGTGGTGTTGGGTGTGGCTTTGGGTTCGGCGGTGGGTTGCGGGTGCCGCATGCTGGTCTCGGGCCGGGCCATGGTGGCGTGGGCCGGTTGGCGGGTGTTGTCGGCCTGCGGCGACCCGGTCCTGGGCCCGTTTCTGGGTATGCTGTGGACCTCGCCGGTTTTCGCTGTCGCGGTGTTTTGTCTGTTGTCCTTGAGCTGGCTGTCTGCGTTGTGCGGCGGGTTGCCTTTCGCTTGTTTGTGGGTTTTCGCCCCTTTTGTCGCTTGGTGGTGGCGCCAGCCGGCGGTCGAGCGGGTGCTCTCGGCGTTGCCTGGTGCTGGGTTTTGTCTGCGCGCGCGTCGCGTCCTCGCGCAGGGCCTTGCGGGTGGAGGTCTCGCTGATTCTGGAGGCGGTTGGCTTTCTCGCCCGCTTGCTGGAATCCTTTGGGGTTGTCGTTTCTTGTGGGTTTAGGGAGTTTTCGGTGCGGGGCTTTCCGGCGTTTGCGTTGGAGTTCTTTCGCGCGGCCGGTTACTCGGTCGGGCTTCGGCTGGGGTCGTGGGTGGCCTTGGGCGTGGTGGTCAGCCTGGTGGTCGGGGTCGATGCGGGTTTCGAGGTGCTTCTTCGCGGCTGTGCCCTCGGGGCCTTTCTGGGCGTGGTGGTGGTGTTGGTGGGCGCGTTTCGCGGCCGGGTGCGTGTGTGGGTGTGGGGCTTGGGCGTGGCCGTGCCGGGGCCGGTCGGGGTTGCGGTGGTTCTCTTCGTCGGCCCGGGCGGGCTGGACGGCTGGGGGGACCTGTGCGTGCTCGTGGGCTTTTTGGTCGCCGCCGTCGTGGTGCTGTTCCTCGGCGTCGCGCTCGTCGCCGGGGTGCTCTGGGGGGCGCTGTTGGGGGTGGCGTGGCCTTTGGGCCTGTTTTTGTCCTTTTGCGTGGGGGTGTGTTTGGTCTGCTCGGTGTTCGTGGTCGTCTCGGTGTGGCTGTTCGCCGTCGGCCTGGCCTGGTAGGTCGGGGCGGTGCTGGTGGTGTGCGGGGGGCTGTCGTGGTATTGCGTCGTGCAGGGCTGGCTGGAGCTGTATCTGTCGCTGCTTTTGTTGGCGGGGGGGCTGGGGCTGGTGGACTTGGCGGTCGGCATCGCGGCTTGGTTGGAGCCTCTGGTCGCGGTCGGGTGCCTGCTGTTGTCGCGGTGGTGCGTGGCGGCGTTGGCGCGGGTGCTGGATGGGGTGTGGCTGATCGATCCCGTGTTCGGTCTGGGGTCTGTGGTGCTGTGGGGGTTGGTGGCGGCGGCGCTGGTGCGGGGCGTGGTCGACGTGGCGCTGCTGCTGGACGGGTGGGTGCGGGTCGGCGCGGTGCCGGCGCTGCCGGGGGTGGTGTTTTTCCTGCTGGAGGGGGCGTGGTGGTTGCTTGGCGGGGCGGTGCTGTGGATCGGCTGGGTGCTGTCGCGGGGGCTTGTGGGGGTGCTGAAGGCCTGTTTGGTGGGCGTGCCGTCGGCGTTGCTGGTCGGCCACGGCGCGGTTGCTGGGGGGGGCGGCTTTTAGTTCGTGTTGCCCTTGGTCTTTTTCTTGGCGGGGCTGAGTCGGGGTGCGTTTCGTGGGCTGGCCTGGGGGATGGCCGCTCCGCTTCCCGGCGTGGTCCTGGGCGTGGCGGGGGGCCGGGTTTCGGCCTGGTCGGTGGTGTTGGCGTCGCGCTGGTTGTTGTCGCTGTGGCGGGCTTGCGCGCGGTGGGGGCTGGAGGTGTTGTTCCGCGCGGTGATCTGGGTGGCGGCGGGTCGGGGGTCCCTTGCGGCCTCGCCGGCCGTGCTCTTGGGCTCGGCCCTGTTCTGGTCGGCGGGGTCGGGGGGGACGGGTTTGTCCGGTGTGTGCTTGTTCCACTGGCTGGCCTCCGGGTGGATCTGCGGGCCTGCGCTCGTGAGCCCCGCCTTTCTGTCGGGCTGCTTGGTCCGGGCGGGGGTGGTCCGTTCTTTGGTCGTTGGGGCGATCTTCGTGCCGTCGTTCCCGGGTTCGTTGTGCCGCATCTGCCGCTGGCTGCGCGGGGCCTGGTCGTTGTTTTCGTGGCTGCTTTCGTGGTTGCGGGGCTGCTCGGGCGCTTGGGTGCGCTGCTGGCTGTGGTTTTTGGGGGGGTGTATGATGTTGCGCTGGGCGCTGGGTGTGGTGCTGCCGGTTGGCTGGCTGCTGTGCTTCGTGCTGTGGTGGGCTGGCTGGGCCGTTGCGGGGCTGTGGTGGTTGACGCTGTTGGCGCTCTGCTGGTTGCCGGCGGCCGTGGGCTTGCTGTTGGGGTTCGGGGGGTCGCTGGTCTGGTGCAGCCTGGGGTGGGTTTGGTGGTGGGTGTGGTCGTGGCTGTCGCTGTGGTCGGCGTGGTTGGTCTTCGGCGTCGCTCCGGCCCGGAGGGGGTTGGCGGGGTCTTTGCGGGCGTGGTTGCGGGTGCTGGTTTCGCCCCGGGTTCTGTTGGGGTGGGCTTGCTCCGGGGTGGTGTGGGCGCGGCGCTGGCCGCGGGTTGGCGCGTCGCTGCGGCTGTTGTGGCTCTCTTCGGGCTTCGGGGTGTCGGTGGTGTGGCTGTTGGGCCGTGTCTGCCGGCGGGGTCTTTCCCGCGGGGTCCCGTTCGTGGCGCTGTGGGCGTTGGTGGTGCTGTTGGTGTTGTTGTTGTGGTTGGCGCTGTGCTTCCTCGCCCACCTGGTTGGGCCTTTGCTGGCGTTCTGGCTGTGGGAGTTCCGGTTGGGCGTTGCTCTGGCCTGGTTCGTGGCGTTCTCGTTCTTCGTCGGTTCCGGCCTGGTCTGGGTCCGCTGCGGGCTCCTGCTCTTTGGGCGTGGGCTCCGGTTCCCCTTGTTCGGGTGGTTCTCGCTGCGTTTTGCCGGCGCGGTGGGGGTCGCGCTGGTGCGGGGTTCTGTCTTGTTGGTGGTCGGCTTTTTCGTTGTTGGGCTGGGCGTGTTGGTGGTGGGGTTGGTGATCCATCCGCTGGTGGGCGCGGCCGTGGTGGTGCGGGACTTCGCGTTCTTCTCGGTGATGGCGGAGGTGGTGTTCGGGCTGGTGTCGTTCTTCTGCCCGGTGGCGTTGCGGGCGTCGCTGTTCGTCCTGGACGTGGCGGGGGTGGGGCTGGCTTGGTTGGCGTTGTTTTGGTTTTTGTCCGTGTCCTTCTTGGTGGTGGGGGTGCTGCGGCGGATGTTGCTGGTGGCGGCGTTGGCTGTGCGCGCGGTCGAGGTCGCCGGCGCGCTGGGGGCGTAGTTGCGGCTGTTGCTGGGCGGGGACGTGCGGCTGTTGTTGGTGGGCTTCGTGGCCTATGTCGTCGCCGAGGCGTCGGTGGCCTTCTGGATGTCGGGTTTCGTGCGGGGGTTGGTGGTGTTTTTGGCCGGCCAGGGCGGCGCGGTGGCGGTCCTGCGCTTCTGGGGGGTGCTGTCGGTGGTGTGCCTGGTGGGCCTGGTGCTGCTGCCGGTGTTGGTTTGCCAGTTGTTGCTGGCGGTGTTCTGGTTCCTGGGCTTTGGCTTGTTCGCCGTGTCCCTGGTCGTGGGGGTGGCGGTTTCCGTGGTTGCGTTGCGCTTCGGGGGCTTTTTCTTGTCGGTGTTGTTCTTGGTGCTGTTCTGGCTGTGGTTGCTTTCGGTGCGCCTGCTCGACGGCGTGTTCTCGGGGCTGCTGTGGCGGGGCATGCTCGGGGGGGTCGTGGTGCTGCTGCTGGTTTTCGTCGTCTCGGTGCAGTGGGGCCTGGGCGCGGTGGTGTTGCTTGTGTTGGTGCCGTTGCTCTCCATCCTCGGCGTGGGCGCCTTGTGCCTGGGGGTGGTCGTCGCCCAGACCTTGTCCTTGGCCGGGGACATGCTGGGCTCGGGCTTGTTCGCGACGGTGTTCGTTGCGCGGGCCGGGGGGGCCGGGTGGCCGTCCCTGGGGGCGGCGCTGATGGTGCAGCGTCGCGGGGGTGTTCGCCGGCGGGGGCTGGTGGGCGCGGTGTCCTGGGTCTTGCTGGTCTGCGCGGGCGCGTCGGTGGTGGGCCGGTTGGGCGCGTGGTCGCAGTTCCTGGCGGTCGCGGCGGGCGCGGCCGTGGCGGGGGACGCGGGCGCCCTGCTGGCCGCCGTGCGGGTGTTGGGCTGGGTCCTGGGCTGGTCTTTGTTCGGGCCGCGGGTGCTCGTCACCGGGGTCATCCTGGCGGCGCTGCGTCGGGCCGGGTTGCGGGGCGTGCTCGGCCTGTTGGTCAGGATGCGCGACTTGTTGCTCGCGTTCGGCCCGGCTTTGGTGGTGGAGGTGGGCGTGGGCTGCTTCGGGGTGCCCGCCTTCGCCGCGCTCTTCGCGTTGGTGGTGTTCGTGCTCGTCGTGGGGCTGTACTCGCGGGGCCTGCTCGGCGCGGTGGCGCTGGTGTTCGGCGTCGCGCGGGTGGAGGTGGTGTGGGGCGCGGAGGGCCCGCTGTTCTGGCGGGTGTTCGCCGGGTTCCGCCTCCGCATCGTGGTGGCGGTGGTGCTCTTCGCTTCGTTCTTCGGCAGCGTCGAGCTGGTCGTGGGTTGGTTCGAGGTGGGGGTGGTGTGTTTGCTCCCGACCGTCGTGGTGGCGGTGGTGTTCGGGGTGTTGGTGTTGGCGACGAAGGTCGGGGGGGCGGGCTGGATCGTGGTGCCGCAGGTGTTCACCGACGTGGGCCTGCCCGAGCGCGGCTTGGTCGCCGACGGCGTCGCGGTGGTGGACCCGTTCGGGCTGGTCCGGGTGGGGTGGGACGGGTACTCCTGCAAGCGCGTGGCCTGGGCGCTGTTCGTGGTGGTGCGGTTCGTCTTCCCGGCGCCGATCGAGTGGTTGGTGGGCTACGCGGGGTTGGCGCTGGAGGGGGTGGTGCCGGTGGTGGTGGAGGTTTGGGGGGAGGGCTGCGTGGTCCTGTTGGCGTGGGCCGGGGGCCATTGGTGCGTGACCGTGAGCGTGCCTGTCCGTACTGTTTTGTCGGTCGCCGCGGTCCGGTGCCGCGTCTGTTGGGTTGTGCGCGGCCGCGAGCGTCTCGTGTCCGGCGTTGGCTTGGCCCGGCGGGCTGGCTCTGCTGTTTCTGGCGACGGCGGTGGCTGCCCCGCGCTGGGTTCGCGGGTGCGCGTGGGGTTCGCGGTTCCGCCGGCCGGGGCCTGGGGCGTGTTGCCGGTGCTGGCCGGCCCCTGGGTCGCTGTGGGTTGCGAGTCGCGTTCTGTCGTGCCTGGGTTGGCTTTTCCTGGCCCGGGTGTGGTCGTGCGGCTGGTCTCGGGCGTTTTCTGTGTGCGCGCTGGTCCCGCGCTCGACTTTGTCGGTGTTCTGCTTGTCCCCGGGCGTTTCGGGTCGCCGCTGCTCCATCTCTCCGCCCGTGGCCACGTTCTGGTGGATGGCCGTGGTCTCTTCCCTGTTGGCGCCTGGCGCTTCGGCCGGCTTTGGCCGGGGCCCTTCGTTGTGGGCTCCCGGGGCGACGGGCCTGCCGACCTTGTTGGTCGGGTGTCTGGTGGCTGGGGTGCCGATTGCGCCGCTTTTTGGGCTGGCCTTTATCGCCCCGTTCCGCCGGGCCAGCGTGGGTTTGGGCGGGGCCAGGGTGGCGGCGTGGCCGAAGGCGTTGGTGGGTTCGGCGGCCTCGACGCGTCGGCTGTTTTGGGTGGGGGGGGGGAGCCCGTGGAGTCTGCTTCCTTTCGTGCGGTCGCGTTTCGGCTGGGTGTTCGCCTGGCGGTGTTGGCCGTTGCATTCCTTTTTGGCTCGCTGTCCGCTGGCTGCGCTGTCGGCGGGTTCGGCGCGGCTGACGTCCAGTGCGTTGGTTCGGTCTGCCTTGCCGGCGGGGCTGGGCCGGCGTCCGCCTTCTTCGGGTGGCGGCTCGGGCGCGTTGGCCGGTTTGCGCTTGGGTTGAGGGGCGTGGTGGTGGAGCCTTGCGTGTTCCTGTTGGTCGGCGCGTTCTAGCGCTGCTGCCTTGCCCTGTGGTTTCCGTGGGCTTTCTCGGGGGCCTGGGTCCTGGTCGGTGCGGCGTTTCCGTGGTTCGCCCGGACCTGGGCGGTTTTGACGAGGTGGTCGACCGTCTGGGTCTGCTGGGTCAGGGTTTCCTGCGTGGCGGTCGGATTGGCCTGCCTGCGCCGGTGCTGTACCCGGCTCGGCTGCTTCTTTTCTTCGATCGGGGGCACGGTGAGGTGCTGGCGGGCCTTCGGGGCGGCTTGGACTTGGGGGTTGGGCTCAGGGTTCTGGGCGCCGCCGTGGTGGTCGGCGTAGTGCTGTTCCGCTCCGGGGCTGGCTTGGCGTCGTTTCTGTTCGGTGGCTTGTTCGGCGCTGCCGCTGTGGCGGTCGTTGATCGGGGGCTTCGCGGTGTCGGCGCGCTTGCGTTTCGCCGCTGGCTGGGCGCTTTTTGCGTGGGCCGGGGTGGGGTGGTGGGGGGCGTTGTGCTTCTCCTTGCGTTCGCTCTCTGGCGGGCGGTTGTCGGCGTGGGCTGGGGCTTTTCGGCCGGTCTGTGCGGGCTTGTGCTTGCGGTGGCGGTCGTTCTGTCTCGGCGCTCTGTCGGTGCTGTGTTCGACCGGCTGTGTGCGGTGTGCGTGGGCCTGGGCCTGGGGGTGCTTTCTCCGGGCGTCTTTGCGCGGCCGGTGTACGGTCGGGCTGTGGGTTCGCTTCGCCTGTTGATGCTGGCCTTGGGTTTCTTCCTCGGCGGCGTGCTGGCGGGGCTGGTGTTTGGGGGGGTTTTCGTGGGCGTTCGGTGTGTGGGTTTGGTCTCTTTCGCGGTTGGCTTGGTGTGTGTGGCCGCCTTCTTCGGTTTGTTTGCGCCCGTCTCGGCGCCCGACTGGGTGCGGTTGGGCCTGGGGCCGAAGGTTTGGCTGTTGCTTTCGCTGCTGGGCGCTTGGGGTCGTCCCTTCGCCGCCGGGGCGACCGCCGGGCCCTTCGGCGCGTTCGAGGCGGTTGGCTGGCTCGGCTTCGGGGCGTTGCTGTGGGTGTCTGCGTATTGGCCCGTGGGTGTGGGCTGGCGGCGTTGCTGGGCGGTGATGGGCGCGGGCTTCGCGACGGTCGGGGCGTCGGGGTGGTGGATGTTGGTTGGCGCGTGCGGCGCGCTCTTTTGCCGGTTGGTTCTTCCGCTGGTCGGCTCGCTGGTTGCGAAGCTCGGGCGGCGTTTCGGCGCGTTTGTCCGGGGCGGGGGGGCGCGGCGGGCGGGTTTGAGCGTGGCCTCCTTGGCCGCCGGGTTGGTCAGCCCGTCCGTTGGCTTGTCCCGCTGGGTGCGGTGGTGGCTGGCCTCGCCGGCGAGGTCCCCCTCGTCGCGGGGGGCCGGGGCGCGCGGGTGGTCGTGCCGTCCGCGGTGGTGTCCGGGGGCGGCCGGGTTTGGGCGGCGGTGCGGGTTGGGCCCGGGGGTCGTGCCTGCGTGCGCGTCGTCACTGGTCGCGGTGGCCGGGGCGCGGGGCTCGCGGTCGGGACGGGGGGCGGTGAGGGTTTTGCTGTTGCCCCTGCTGGCGTTGCGGGCTCTGGCGTGGGCTTTGGAGCCGCGCCTCCGCTCGGTCTGGGTCGGGGTGCGCTGGTCTGCGTTGCCCGCGTGCTCGCGGGTCGGCGGGTTCTCGGCGTGGTCGTTGGCGGGGCTGGTCTCGGGCGCGCGTTGCGGGTTCGCGGGCGTCTGCGTGTCGGCGCCCCCGCCTTGGGCGTGCGGGCTGCTTTCGGGCCGGAGGCTTCTGGGCGGGTTGCTGTCCCGGCGGCGCTGGGCGGTGGCCGTGTCCTGGTTGCCGGTCGGGTGGCGTTTGCCTCGCGCGTGGCGGCGGGTTCTCGTCGCGGCGGCGTGTGGGTTGCTGGCCTGGCTGGGCGGGGTGGGGATTTTTGGGTGCTTGCCGGTTTGCGCGCCTTTTTGCGGGGCGTCGTGTTCTGGGGTCGCGGCGGTGGCGGTGCGGGCGTGGTCTTCGGCGTCGCCGGCGGTGATCTTCACGGTCTGGTGGGCGTGCTGGGCGTTGGTCTGGACGGGCGCGTGCGTCGCGCTGCCTCTGGTGCGCCTGTTGCGTCGGCGGCTGCTGGGTCCGCGGCGGCGGATGTGGGTGCCGGGGATCGGGTGGCTCCGGACCTGGGCCTTCTGTGGCCGGCGCGCGTCCTGGTCTTGTTTGCTGTCCTCCCCCTGCCTTCGGTTCTGTCGGCGTTTGCTGTCGCCGTTCTGGGCGTTCTCGTGGCGGTGCTGGCCGGACGGCGCTGCCTGTCGGGCCTGGTTTTTGTCGCTGTTGGCGGTGGGCGGGCGCGCGGCCGCGGCCTGTTGCTCGTCCTGGGGTCGCGTCTGCTCGTTCTAGGCGCCGCGTTCGGCCGTTGCGTGCGCGTTGGCGCGGCGGGGGCCGGCGGCTTGCCGTTGGCTGGTGCGCTGGCTGCTCTCGGCGGTGTCGGCGGTGCGCCGGGTGCGTTCGCGGCTTCGGTGGTTCAGGTTCGCTGGCTTGGTGGGCGCCGCGTTTGTGGTGGGCTGGGGCCGGGGCCGTGTGCGGGCGGTGGTGGCGGGTTCGGTTCGCCCGGTGGGGGTGGGCCCTCTGCTGGTGCTGCTGGTGGTTGGCTCTGTGCGGGGTGCGCTGGCGCTCCTGCGCGTTCGTTTGTTCTGCAGCGAGGTGCTGCCGCACCTGCGCGGCATCTGGGACGACGAGGGCTGGGAGAACCGCTGGTGGCCGCAGCGCTTGCGCGGTGCGCGCAACGCGCCGCCGGCGCCGGCGCAGCCGGGATGGGTGGGCGCATGAACATCGAGCAGCGCGTGGTGCGCGCGTGGAACGGACGGATCAACACCCGCGTGGACGTGTGCGGCAGCGGCCCGCCGCTGCTGTTCCTGCACGGCGAGAGCGGCCACTGGGACCCGTTCCTGGACCGGCTCGCGCAGCGCTTCACCGTCTACGCGCCCGACTTCCCCGGCACCAGCCCGGGCGCCGAGCAGGAGATCGACGAGCTGCGCGACGTCTGGGACCTGACCTTGTACTTCGACGAACTGCTCGACGCGCTCGGGCTGGATTCGGTCGCGGTGGCCGGCCATTCCATCGGCGGCATGTTCGCCGCCGAGCTGGCCGCGCATGCGCGCGCGCGCATCCGCCGGCTGGTGCTGATCGCCCCGGCGGGCCTGTGGCGCGACGATCACCCGGTGCCGAACTGGTGGTCGATTCCGGCCGCGCAGCTGCCGCAGTGGACCGTGGCCCAGCCCGAGGGCCTGGTCGGGCAGATCATGTTCGCGGTGCCGCGCGACCGCGACGCGGCGATCGAACGGGTGATCCGCAAGACCTGGGCGCTGGCCTGCGCCGGCAAGTTCACCTGGCCGATCCCGGACAAGGGGCTGGCGCGGCGGATCCACCGGATCAGCGCGCCGAGCCTGATCGTGTGGGGCCGGCAGGACCGGATGATCCCGCCGGTCTACGCCGAGGAATTCGCCGCGCGCATCGGCGGCGCGCGCACGCTGCTGGTCGACAACGCCGGGCACATCCCCCAGCTCGAACAGATGGATCAGGTCGGCGACGCGGTGATGCGGTTCCTGGACTGAGCCCCGCGCAGTCGCGCTGGCGCCTGTAGGAGCGGCGCGAGCCGCGACCGCGAACTCGCGCCTTCGACGAAACCCTCGCCGTAGCCGCGGACTCGCGGTCGCGGCTCGCGCCGCTCCTACAAAGAGCTGACCCCCTGGTTACAGCGCGTCTTCCAGGTTGATCCCCGGCGCGCCGTAGATCGTCGGCGGCTGGCCGCCGGCGACCATCATCAGGATGCTGAGCTGGCCGCGGTGGTGCGCTTCGTGGCGCAGCATCAGGTTCAGCAGCTCCATGCGCGTCCATGGATTGCCGTAGAAATCCACGCTCTCGTCGACCCAGGCCTCGTCGCGCTCCGCCACCGCCTGCATCAGCGCCGCGTGCGAGCGGCGGAACGCCGCGGTCATCTCCGCCACCGTCGCCGGCACTTCGTCCGCCGGCACCTCGTTGTCGCCGCCCGGCTGCGCGCCCATGACCTCGGCGCAGAACCAGCGTTCGCTGATGCAGATGTGCCAGACCAGCCCGCCCAGGGTCCAGCCCTTGTCGGGGACCACGGTCTGTTCGTTGCGCCCCTCCGGCACCCGGGCGAACACCTCCAGGGTGGTCTCGTTCTCGCGTTCCCAGGTCTTCAATACGCTCTGGATATCGGCTCGCATGCGGATGTCTCTTGGCAGCAAAGGGAAGGACGGCGGAGGGAGCTAGCGCAGGGACGAACCCGGCGAGCGCATGTAGACCATGAACTGCACGGCCTCGGTCTTGCTCAGGTCGTCGAGCTGCGACTTGCCCAGGCGGTTCCACAGCAGGTGCGCCAGCGCCTCGTCGGAATAGCCCAGGCGCGCGGCGGTGTTCTGGATGGTCTGCTTCTGCACCGGGCTGAGCGGCCCGGTCGGGCGCGACTTGGCGGCCAGCGCGGGCTCGACGTAGCGCGCGGTCTGGCCGATGTCGGCGAGGATCTTGTCGACCTCCTGCGCGTCCAGCTGCGGCGGGCAGAACCGCGCCGGCTCGGTGTCCGGCAAGGCCTGCTCGCAGGCGCGGCGCAGCACCGCGCGCATCCCGCTGACCTTCTCGCGCAGGCTCGCCGCGGGGCGCGCGTATTCGGCCTCGATCTGCGGCATCGCCTCGGCCAGCGCGCCGTGCGCGCCGGAACCGGCCAGATGCGAGCCCAGGTTCTGGATGTAGGAATCGCGATGGAAGTTGTCCACGCACAAAAACCGGCCGAAGCGGTTGCGGCGGAAGCGCAGGTTGAACGACATCGCATCGTCCACATAGCCCAGGTAATGCCAGATCAGCGCCGGCATGTAGATGGTCTCGCCGGGTTCGAGCACCGCGTGGTAGCCGCCGACTTCGGCGACGAAGTCCAGCTGCTCCTGAGTCGACATCTGCTCCAGGTACACGCCCGAGGACCACGGCGCGCCCGAGGTGGTGCGCAGGTCCACGCAGGCCTCTGGCTGGAACAACAGCACCTGCTTGCGGCCGAACATCTGGTGCAGCAGCACCTGGCGGTGGTCGCCGTCGAAGTGCAGGTGGGCGCGGTTGCCGGCGTTGGCGACGAAGATGTTCGAGCACAGGTCGTGGTCGCCGTACTTGCGCGGCATGTCCAGCACTTCCGGCTCGTCCAGGTCCTGGGCCAGGCAGAACTCCGGCAGCCGGAACATGCGCATGATGCTGGCCGGGATCTCGTACTCGGTGCACAGCAGCGCGGTGTCCGGGTTGGCCCGCACGTGCGCCCAGTACTCGTCGAAGGTCATGGTGGTCTCGACCGCGGTCTCCGGCGAACTGGCGGCGACGGCGTACTCGGTCTGCACGTTCATCGGCACGCCGCCGAACGCGGCGCTGGCGTCCTGGAGCGTGCGGATCGCGTCGATCGGCTGGCCCGCGAACAGGTCGGTGATGATCACCGGCGTGCGCGTGCGGACGTAGTCGCGCAGGAACCGCTCAGGATCGGGCCTGGAGATTCGTGCGATTTCCTTCGCTGCCATTGCGGTTTCCTCGATGCGTTTTATGGATGCGTTGTGGAAGATTGCCTGGTGGGCGCCGGCGCGGCGCCCGGGTAGAACTCATATCGCGCGCAGGTCGTCCACGACCTGGCTGCGCACCGCGCGTATCGCCGGCACCAGCCCGCCGATCACCCCGATCGCCAGCGCCGCGGCGAAGCCCTGCAGCACTACCGACGGGGTCATCGACACGTCGAACACCAACTGGCGCAGGTCCGCGCCGACCGCGGTGCTGACCGTGCGGCCGCCGGCCACCAGCGCCGCCAGGACCGCGCCGAGCGCGCCGCCCAGCAACGCCAGCAGCGCGGCCTCGACCACGATCGAGCTGACCACCACCAGCGGCGGGAAGCCGAGCGCGCGCAAGGTGGCGATCTCGCGGCGGCGGTCGTCGATGCTGGAGTACATCGCGTTGATCGCCACGAACATCGCCCCCAGCGCCATGATCCCGCCCATCACATAGGCCATGAAGCCGAGCAGGCCGTTGAGGCTGCGCGATTCGCGCTGCAGGAACTCCGGCTCGCTGAACACGTCCATGGCGATGCTGGGGTTGGCGGCGACGGCCTGCTTGAACCCGGCCACGCCGGCCGCGTCGGGCAGCACCACGGTGACGTTCTGGAACATCGGCCGGCGGCTGACGTCCATGACCACGGTCGCGTCGGCCATCAGTTCGGACTCGCGCATGCTGTGCTGGGCCGCGAACACGCCGACGATCTTCCATTGGGTGCCGTAGGCGGCGACCTGCCCGCCCAGGCTCAGGCCCTGGAACTGTTCCATCGCCTGGCGGCCGACCACGACCTCGAACTTGCCCGGCTCGAACATGCGCCCGGCGACCAGCTTGATCTCCGGACGCACCGCCAGCACCTGCGGGCCGACGCCGCGGATGGTGCCGTTGACCTCCAGCCCGCTGGACTTCTCCACCAACGTGATCGGGCCGACCGCCTCGGCGGTGAGCAGCACGGTGCCGTCGGCGTTCTTGCGCACCTGGGTCGAGTTCTGGATCGCGCGCAGGTCGTCGAGCGAGATCGCGCTGGCGATCTCCACGGTCGAGCCGGCGCGCAGCACGATCGCCCGGTCGGGCCGGCCGGCGTCGCGCATCGCTCCGTCCAGGCCGGCGTTCATCGCCAGCACCCCGGAGAACACCGCCACCGCGCCGGCGATGCTGACCACCATCACCAGCGCGTTGAGGCGACGGCGCGACAGCCCTTGCAGGTTCATCAGCGCGGCCTGCGCGATCAGTCTGAGTTTGTGCATGCGCGGCCTCCTCAGCGTCCGGACAACGCGGCGACGAGGCTGAAGCGCATCGCACGCACGATCGGCAGCAAGGCGCTGACCAGGGCGATGCCGAGCGCGATCGCCAGGCCGCTGACGTACACGCCCGGCTGCATGCGCATGGCGCCGAACAGCTCGGCCACCGCCGGGAACGCCAGCGCGGCCAGGCCGAACCCGGCGATCGCCGCCATCAGGCTCAGCAACAAGGCCTCGCCGAGGATCAGCCCGGCGATGCGCAGCGGGGTGAAGCCCAGGGTCATCAGCACCGCCAGTTCGGCGAAGCGCTGGCGCACCGACTGCATCATGGTGCTGGCGCTGACCACCAGCAGGGTGAACAGGACCGCGCCGATGATGAAGTTGCCGACCGTGCGCAGGTCGTTGATCTGCCGCCACTGCACCGCGGCGTAGGCGTTCTCGGTGCGGGTGCGGGTCTGCAGCGGCGAGTTCTCGGCGAGCTTGTCGATGGCCTGGGCGATCGCGCCGCTGCGTTTCTCGTCGTTCACCCGCACGATCATCAGGTGCACCTGGCCGGCGCCGAACGCGCGCGCCTCGTCGAAGTAGTCGAGGTTGACGAAGAACAGGTCGTTGAGCGCCGGCGAGGCCTCCGACGGCTCGTACACGCCGACGATGTCGAAGTACCAGATGTCGCTGCCGTCCTTGCGCGGCCAGATCGAGGACTTGATCGGGACGCGGTCGCCGATCTTCCAGCCGAAGCGCTTGGCCAGGTTCTTGCTGATCACCGCGCCGGACTTGACGATGCCCATGGTCTCCAGCTGGCTGCGCGGAAGGTGCAGTTCCGGATACATGCGGAACATCCGCTCCACGTCCGCGGCCACGATCGGCAACTGCACCGTCGGGCGCTGGTAGTAGCCGACGAAGTAGGCCCAGTAGGCGACGTCCTCGACCCCGGGGATCTTCTCCACCTGTTGCGCGAACGGCAGGATCAGCGGGTGGTACATGCTGATCCGGTTCATCACGTACAGGCGGTCGAGGTGGAAGCGCTCGGTGACGTGGTCCAGGCCCTGGTTGATGCCGTTGAGCAGCCCGAACAACAGGAACGCCACCGTCATCGACGCGAAGGTCAACCCGGTGCGCACCGGCTTTCGCCACAGTCCCTTCCAGATCAGCAACAAGTGGTTCATGGTTCGGCTGCGTACTCCATCGATGCGTCGGTTGCGGGGATGTACCGGACGGGCCCTGCCCGCCCGCGGCTCAGTCGTTGCTGCGCAAGGCGCGCGCCAGCGGCTCCAGGTTGGCCGGATACGGCCGTCGCGGCGCGCCGGCGGCGTCCAGCGCGGCCATGTGCCCGGCGTCGAGTTCCACCGCGCAGGCGCCGAGGTTCTCCTCGGCCTGGGCCAGGCTCGACGGGCCCATCGCCACCGCGTTCATGCCCGCGCGGTTCAAGGCCCAGCGCAACGCCACCTGCGCGCGCGGACGGCCCAGTTGCGCGGCGACCTCCGCCAGCGCCGCATCCACCGGCGAGGACGCGCCTTCGCGCCCGGCCTTGGCGTCGGTCAATGCGCCGCGCGCCAGCGGGCTCCAGGCGATCGCGCCGAGCCCCTTGTGCGCGCACATCGGCAACAGTTCGGCCTCGATGTCGCGCTGGTGCAGGTTGTACAGCGCCTGCACGCAGCAGTAGCGCGACCAGCCGTTGCCTTGCGCGGTCCACAGCGCCTCGTTGAGGCGCCAGGCGGTGTAGTTGGATGCGCCCAGGTACAGCACCTTGCCCTGCCGCACCAATTGCTCGAACGCGGCCAGGGTCTCCTCCAGCGGCGTGAGGAAATCGTCGGAGTGGGCGAAATACAGATCGATGTAATCGGTCTTGAGCCGGCGCAGCGAGGCTTCGCAGGACTGCACGATGTGCTTGCGCGACAGTCCGAGCTGGTTCGGCCCGGGACCGGTGCGGCGGAACACCTTGGTCGAGATCACCAGTTGCTCGCGCCGCTCGCCGATCCACTCGCCGAGCAGGCGCTCGCTTTCCGGCGAGAAATCGGCGGTGTCGACGAAGTTGACCCCGGCGTCCAGGCAGCGCGCCCAGATCCGCCGCGCCTCGTCGGCCGGCGTGCTGCCGCCGAACTCGGTCGCGCCCAGGCACAGTTCGGAGACTTTGAGTCCGGTCGAGCCGAGAAAGGAATAGCGCACGCGCGGGCCTCAGTGGGTCGCAGGGGCGTCGACGGCGCGCCCCTTGTCCAGGTGCAGCTGGCGCGTCGCCCGCGCCGCCGCCGCCGGATCGTGGGTGACCATGACGATGGTCTTGCCGTGCTCGCGGTTGAACGCGCCGAGCAGGTCCAGCACTTCGTCGGCGCTGGCGCGGTCGAGGTCGCCGGTGGGCTCGTCGCACACCAGCAGCGGCGCGTCGGTGACGATGGCGCGGGCGATCGCCACGCGCTGCTGCTGGCCGCCGGACAACTGCGCCGGCTTGTGGTCGATGCGGTGCGACAGGCCCACCACCTCCAGCGCGATGCGCGCCTGGCGCCGGCGCCGGGCGGCGTCCAGGCCGCTGAGCAGCAACGGCACTTCCACGTTCTGGGCGGCGGTCAGGGTCGGCATCAGGTGGTAGAGCTGGAACACGAAGCCGATGTGGCGGCCGCGCCAGCGCGCCAGTTCGGTCGCGCTCATCTCGCCGATGCGCGCGTCGGCCACGGTCAGTTCGCCGGAGCTGGGCTTGTCGAGGCCGGCGATCAGGTTCAGCAGGGTCGACTTGCCCGAACCCGACGGCCCCATCAGCGCGACGAACTCGCCCTCGGCGACGTCCAGGTCGACCCCATGCAGCACTTCGACGCTGTTGGCGCCGAGCCCGTAGGATTTGCGCAGGTTGCGCACCGACACCAGGCTCATGCGAAGGACCGGTCGTAGTGGTGCGCTTGCGGCGCCTGCGCGAACAGTTCGCGCAGGCGCGCGCGCAGGTCGTCGCCGGCCTGCACCGCGCAGCGCGGCAGCACCAGCGGGTGGCTGTGCGCGGACGCGGGCTGGTTGCCGGTGGTCACCGCCGCGGCGAAGCCGGCGCGCTGCGCGGCGCGCACCGATTCCTCGTCGAAGGCGCCGTAGGGATACGACAGCGAGCGCACCTCGCGCCCGAGCAGCGCTTCCAGCCGCTGCCGGCACAGCAGCAGTTCCCGTTCCTTGATCGGCAGCGCGTGCGCCGGCAGCAGCAGGTGGTTCTCGGTGTGCGCGCCCAGTTCCATGCCCGGCATCGCGTCGAGATGGCGCAGTTCCTCCGGGGTCATCGCGCGCACCGGCCCGGCGCCGTCGGCCGCGGCCAGCCCGCTCCAGCCCAGCAGCGCGGCGATGCGTTCGCGCCGCTGCTCCGGCGTCCAGGCATAGAACGGGCGGCGCACCGCGTCGAAGGCCGCGCGCCGCTGTTCGGGCGTGGCCAGCGGCAGCGGCGCCGGCGCGCCGGCCAGGTCGGCGTCGAGCTCGGCCGGCAGCGACTGGTGGTCGAACACGCGTTGCAGGGTTTCCCACCAGAACTCGGCGGGCCCGTCCAGGGTCGCGGTGATGACGAAGAAGGTCGCCGGGTACTCGAACTCGCGCAGGATCGGCGCGGCATCGGTGAGCGCGTCGAGGTAGCCGTCGTCCAGGGTGATCGCGACGCTGCGCGGCGGCGCGTCGCCGCGCGCCAGCGCCTGCGCCAGCTCCTGCAGCGGCAGCACCTGGCAGCCCTCCTCGCGCAGCACGGCCAGATGGGCGCGGAACTCGGCCGGCGACACGCACAGCTCGGTGCCGTCGTCGGCGATGCGGTGGTACATCAGGATGACGGCGTTGCCGTGGCTCGGTTCGGTTCGCATCTGCTGGCTGTCCGGGGAGTGATCGGCGTGCGGCGGTTGGGCGGGAGGATGTGGCGGCGCTAACGGGTTGCGGGAGACGCTTCGGCAGGCGCGGCGGCGCGGATCTGCGCGACCAGGCGGGTCAGCACGTTGCCGGGGCCGGCTTCGACGAACGAGGTCGCGCCGCTGCGCAACAGGCCCTGCACGCACTTCACCCACAGCACCGGCCGCACGATCTGGCGCACCAGCAACGAGGCGATCACCGCGCTGGGCGCCTGCGCCGGATAGAAGGTGCCGGTGACGTTCGACATCACCGGCAGGCGCAGCGGGGAAAACGCGAAACCCTCGAGGAACCCGGCGTAGGCGCGCGCCGCGTCCTGCATCAGCCGCGAATGGAACGCACCGCTGACCGACAGGCGCACGCAGGCGCCAGCGCCGGCGGCCTCGAACAGCGGCAAGGCGCGTTCGATCTCCTCCTGCGGGCCGGACACCACGGTCTGGGTGGGCGCGTTGTAGTTGCCGATGTCCACCGCGTCCAGGCCGTGGGCCATCATCAGCTCGATGATCCGCCCGGCCTCGAGCCCGAGCACCGCGGCCATCGCCCCGCCGCGCGCCTGCGCCATCAGTTCGCCGCGCCGTTGCACCAGGCGCAGGCCGGTCATCAGGTCGAACGCGCCGGCCGCCTGCAGCGCGTTGTACTCGCCCAGGCTGTGCCCGGCCAGGAACGCCGGCGCGGCGCCGTCGCGCAGCGCGCGGATGCCGTGCAGGGCGTTGACCATGTACAGGCACGGCTGGGTGTAGCGGGTATCGGCGAGCTTGTGCGCGTCCTGGCAGGCGCCGCGCAGCGAATAGCCGAGCACGCCGTCGGCCTGCGCCTCGATCGCCGCGTACTCGGGCAGATCGAACAGCGCGCCGCCCATTCCGGCTTTCTGGGCGCCCTGCCCGGGAAAGATCATCGCCTGCATCGGCCGCTCCTTCGGGTCATGGTGGCGGCCTCAGGCGCGGGCGAAACGCCAGCTCGCCCACGCGACCATGCGCAGGCGCGGCCACCACGGCATCGGCCGCGACCACAGCTCGCGCACCAGCTCGCGGTAGATGCGCGGGCGCTTGCCGAAGGCGCGGGCGTTGCCGCGGAAACGGGCGAAGTCGATCGGCACGCCGGGGAAGTCCTGCGGCCCGCTGACCGGCTCGCGGTCGGGCTTGGGTTCGAACAATCGCAGCACCTGGTCGTTGCCGAAGTGGTTGCTGACCACGAAGGCCTCGACGGTGTCGCTGAGGTCGACGAAGCGCAGCGCGCCCTCGCCCGCCTCGCCCGCCTCGCCGGCGGCGTCCGCTGCGCCGTCCACGCACGCCTGCGCGCGGCGCTGGAAGTCGTCCATGCGCCCGGCGATGAACGCGGTGGCTTCGACCGCGCGGGCGTCGTTGAGCGACCAGCGCTGCTGCAGCAACTGCATCAGCGCCGGGCCGCGTTCGGGCAGGAACCACAGGTCGGCGACCTGGTGATGGATCGCCAGCACCGTCAGCCGGTGCTGCGGCCAGCGGCACAGCAGCGACAGGCCGGTGGACAGCACCCAGTCGCCGCGATGCCAGGCGCAGCGGTAACCCAGCGGCGCGCGCCGGCTGTGCACCAACTCCCATTGCCGGCTCTTGCGGCTGGCCAGGGTCGCGATCGGCGCCAGTTCGGTTTCGCGTTGCGCCACCGTGCGCTGCATCTGCTCGACGAAATCCGCCGGCAGCGCGTCGTCGTCGTCGAGGATCGTGGTCAGCAGACGGGTGGTCTGCGCCGGCGCGTACGCCTGCAGCCAGCCGGTCTCGGTTAGGTCCTGGGCCGGGTCGTAGTCGTACAGATGGGTGCGCGGGCGGCCGGCGACCAGCGCCTGCAGGCGTTCGCGCCACGACGGCGGCAACTCGGGGTCGACGACGATGAACCAGTCGAAGTCCTGCGAGGTCTGGCCCAGCAGCGACGGCAGGCAGGTCAGCTCGAACAGCGAGTAGCGCAGCGCCAGCCGCTTGGGTTCGAGCGGATCGCGCCGCAGCAGCGAGACCAGGACCCCGTTGAGGCCGGCCGCCGCGGTGGTGTGGCGGTAGCTGAAACGGGTGATGACGGCATGCCAGAGCATCGTTCAACCTGCCTGGTCGGCGTGGAGCGGCGCGGCGGCGTGCGGCGCCAGCCGCTGCGCTGCGTACTGGCGCAACAGCGCGTTGAAGCGCGCCGGGTTGTCGAGCATGACCGCGTGGCCGGCGCGCTGCACCGACTCCACCTCGGCCTGCGGCACGCGTGCGCAAAACGCTTCGCACCAGCGCTTGCCGCACAGCGCCGAGGCGGCGCCGCGCACCAGCAGCAGCGGCGCGCGGATCTCGCTCAGGCCCTGCCAGAGTTCGTCCTCGACCGAGGCGGCCTGGTCCTGGTAGCCCAGCGCGCGATCGGCCTTGAGCCGGAACTCCTCGGGGCCGAGCCGCTCCAGCGCGTCGACGGCCAGCGCCTGCAGCAGCGGCGGCGGCACCAGCGGCATGGTCGCCTGCAGATGCTCCAGGTATTCCTCCGGCGAGCGGTAGCGGAACTTCAGCCGCAGGAATTCCTCGCGGATGTGCGCCGACGCGGTCGGGCTCAGGCCCGGCCCGCCGTCCACCAGCACCACCGCGCGCGGCGGGCGCGGCAGGCGTTGCGCCGCCAACACCGCCACCGAAGCGCCGAGCGAGTGGCCGACCAGCACGTAGTCGCGCAGCTCCAGCGCGCGCGCGACCTCGATCAGGTCGGACACGTGCGCGGCGATGGAATAGCGCCGCGACGGATCGTGATCGGAGTCGCCGTGGCCGCGCAGGTCGGGCGCGGCCAGGCCGTAGTCCGGCATCGCCGCCGCCAGCGACCGCCAGACGAAACCGCCGTGGCTGAAACCGTGCACCAGCAGCAACGCGGGCGGACGTTCGCCCCAGGTGCGCACGTGCACGCGCAGGCCGTCGGCGACCTGCACGCGCAACCCGGCTTCGCGCGGATGCCCGGCCGCCGCGGCGCCGGCGTGGGCGGCGCGCGGATCGCTCATCGAGACCGTCATTCGGCCGCGCGGCCGCTGTCGGCGGCCTGCTGCAAGCGCAGGCGCACGCTGCGCGGGGTGAGGTCCTTCCAGACCTCGTCCACGTAGTCCAGGCACGCCTGTCGCGCGGCCGGGCCGTGCGCCACGCGCCAGCCGGACGGGACCGGGATCGACTGCGACCAGAGCGAGTACTGCTCTTCGTCGTTGATCAGGACGATGAAGTCCTCGGACGAATCGGGCTCGGACATCGTTACCTCGGATTCTCGGCGGGACGCGGCCCGCGCATGCAAGGAAGGCACGACTTTTGCGCGCCCATACTAGTGGCTGCCGGGCGGCCGAGTCCACGGCCGCGCAGGCGTCGTTCCGCAGTCCGCGAACGGCTCATATCGTGTAGCTCATCGGTTGCTCGCGACGCTTCGCCGGCGCGGCCTGCGGCGCCGGCGCGACGCTCCCGCCGGCGTCGGCGGCCGCAGCCGCGGCGTGGTCCTCGCCGATGTGCTGCATCAACGCGTCCAGGGTCGGATGGTCGAACGGCGCGGTCGTGGTCAGCTCCAACTGCAAGGACTGGTTGAGGCGTTCGACCCACTGCACCGCCAGCATCGAATCCATGCCGTAGTCGGTGAACGGCGTGGCCGGATCGAACTCGGCGGCGTCGATCGCCAGCACCGCCAGCAGCTCCTCGCGCACGCGCTCGCGCAGGCCGCCGGGCGCGGCCGGCGCCGCGCGAGGCGCGACGGCCGCTGGCGGCGCAGGCTGCGGTTGCGGCGCCGGCGGCGTCCACGATTGCGGCGGTTGCGGTGGTTGGGCTTGCTGCGGCGGCTGCGCCGCGACCGCCGGGCTGGCGCCACCGCTTGCGCTGGCCAGCAAGTGCGCGACCAGGGCGTCGATGGTCGGATAGTCGAACAGGCTGGTGGTGGTCAGCTCGACCACCAGCCGCCGGTTCAAGGCTTCGACGATCTGCACCGCCAGCATCGAGTCGATGCCGTAGTCGACGAACTCCGCGTCGCCGCGGATGTCGCCGCTGTCGATGCCGGCGATCTCGACCAGCGCCTGGCCGATGGCCTGGGCGATGCCGGCGCTGGCGGCGGTCGCTGCGGGCGGTGCGCTGGCTGCGGGCGCCGGCGCCTGTGCCACCGGCTGCGGCTGCGACGCAGGCTGCGGCGGCGCGGCGGCCGGCGCTGCCGCGCGGCTGGCGACGGCGTTCGTCGCTGCGCTCGCCGCGGGCGCGACGCTGCGCGGCCGCATCGACAGCAGGTGGGCCACCACCGCGTCGATGCTGGGATGGTCGAACAGGCTGGTGGTGGTCAACTCGGTGCCCGCGGTGGTGTTGAGCACTTCGACGGTCTGCACCGCCAGCATCGAGTCCAGGCCATAGTCGGTCAGCGGCGCATCGTCGCGCAGTTCGTGCGCGGGCACGTCCAGCGTTGCGATCAGGGCGTCGCGGACGATGCGGCGGATCGCCGCTGCCTCGTCCTCGACCGCGGGCGCGGCCGGCGCGACGGCCACCGGCTCGGCGACAGGCGCCGCCGGCGCCGCGGCGCGCGGCTCGGGCGCACGCAGCGTATCGGCCGCCTGCGGCGATGCGGGCTGCGCGCCGACCGGCTGGCGGACCCAGCCGTCGCTGGTCGCCAGCACGATCTGCTGCCCGAGCGAACGCGCGGCTTCGGCCGGCAGGCCGATCGCGCCGAAGCCCTGCCCGGCCAACACCGCGCGCCAGGATTCCGGCGACAGCGCCGGCGAGCCGGGAATGCGCAGGTGCGCGTCCTCGTACAGCCACCAACCCTTGAGCAGGCCGAAGGTGACGTGGGCGAACAGGCTGGTCGCGCACACCTCGTTCAACACCAGAAGGCCGTTGCGCTTGAGCGCGGCCTTGGCGTTGCGCAGGGTGCGGGCGATGTCGCCGGTGGCGTGCAGCACGTTGGCGGCGACGACGATGTCGAACCCGCCCACCTCGATGCCCTGCGCCGCCGCCGCGCGCTCCACGTCGAAACTGCCGTAGCTCATGTACGGCGCCCGCTGCGCGTACTCGTCCTGGGCCGCGACCGCGAACGAGCGCGAGATGTCGGTGAAGCGGTACTCGGCGAGGTTGGCCGCGTACGACTCCAGCGCCCGCACCAGCGGCGCGGTGGTGCCGCCGGTGCCGGCGCCGATCTCCAGGATGCGCAGGCGCACGTCCGGGTCGACCCGGCGGCGGCGCTCGATGTAGCGCACGATCGCGCTGCACAGCACCTTGTTGAAGTAGTCCGGCACCGGGCTGTCGCGGTAGATGCCCTCGACCAAGTGCGGCGAGGACTTCGGGAACAGCACGTCGGTGGCGGCGCGCTGGCCGCTCAGCACCGGGCCCAGTTCGCGCAAGGTCGCCTCGGCCAGGCGCACCGGCGCGGCCAGTTCCGCGCTGGCGAGCCATTGCGCGGCGTTGCGCTCCCATTCCTGCCACGGCGAAACCGCGGACGCGGGCCCGGCGGCGCGCCAGGCCTCGCCGTCGCGCGCGGCCAGGCCGCGCTCGCCGAGCAGGTCCAGCGTGTGCCGCAGCCAGGCGCGGTAGTGCGGCGCGACCCGCGTCTCGCGCGCCTGCTCGGTCGCGGCGGCGAACACGCCCAGCGCGTCGAGTTCATGCCGCAGCAGTTCCAGCAGCAAGGTCTCGAAGCGCTCGGGCAGTCCCTGCCCGGCCAGGCCGGCCGGATCGAGGTCGACCGGCGCGTCCAGCGGCACCACCGGCGCGGTCGCCTCGACCCGCCACAGGCGGTCGTCGGAGAACTGCACGCCGGTCAGCGCGTCCTCGCGTCGAGTCTTGAGGAACGCGAACTGGCGCAGCGGGCCGGCCAGCAAGCGCTCCAGCGCGGCCATGCCCTCGGCCGGCTCCACCGAGCCCATGCCGGCCTGGGCGATCCAGTTGCGGTAGCCGCTGGAAATCGCAGCGAAGCCGACGCTGCCCCAGTAGCCCCAGTTGACCACCCGCACCGGGCAGCGCCATTGCTGCGCCAGCCGCGCCGCGAACGCGTCCTCGACCGTGCAGCCGGCGGCGTAGTTGGCCTGGCGCGGAGTCTTTTCCAGCGCCTGGATCGAAGAGAAGAACAGCACGAAGTCCAGCGGCAGGTGGGCGAAGGCCTGGGCCATGCGCACCGACACTTCGATCTTGGCCGCCAGCCCGCGCCAGAAGCGCTGCTCGTCCATGCGTTCGAGCGGGTCGCCGGCCATCAGCAGCGCGGCGTGGACCACGCCGTGGATGGTGCCGAAGCGGCGTTCGATGTCGGCGCAGGCGCGCTCCAGCGACGGCTGGTCGGTGGCGTCGGCGGAGATGTAATGCGGCGCCGGGCCCAACTGGGACAGGCGGCCGATCTTTTCTTCCACGATCTCGTCGCGCTTGCGCAGGCCGATCCACACCACCTGCGCGGCGTAGCGCCGGATCAGGTATTCGCTGAACGCCTCGCCGATGCCGCCGGCGCCGCCGACCACGACGTAGACGCCGTTGCGGCGGAACGCGGTCTGCTCGGGTTCGGGCAGCGCGCACTGGATCCAGCGCTGGCGGTGCCAGCGGCCGTGGCGGTGCGCCCAGGCGTTGCCGTCGCGGTCGGCCGGCAGCGCCAGCAGCGCGTCCAACGGCCACGGTTGGCCGGCTTCCACGTCGACCAGGCGCACGCGCCAGTCCGGATATTCCTTGGCCAGGGTGCCGACCAGGCCGTGCACGCCGGCATGGGTGGGATCGACCGGCTCGTCGTCCAGCACCGGCTGGGTGCCGGCGGTGACCACGGTCAGGCCCAGCGGCTTGCCGGCATAGCCGAGCTTGAGCAGCGCCTTGACCAGGCGGAAGCTGGCCATCACCCCGCGCTGCTGGTCGACCACGATGCTTTCGCTGTCGACCGAGCGCGCCTGCGACGGCGGCACCAGCCAGAACAGGTGCTCGATGTTGCCGGCGACGCGCAGTTCCTCGGCGGCGCGGTCGGCGGTATCGGCGATCGCCGCCGACAGGTGGCGCGCGCGCGGATGGCGCTTGCGCAGTTGCGCGAACTGGGCCTCGTCGCCGCCGATCACGACGACGTTGGCCTTTTCCTGCGGCCAGGCATCGGCCTGCGGCGGCGCGGCCGGCTCCCACTCCGGCGCCAGGGTCAGCGCGCCGACGCGGTCGCCGCCGGGGAAGGCCTCGGCGTGCGCACCGGCGGGCGCCGGCGGCGCGGGCGACGGCAGCGGCGCGTGCGCGTGCGCGGGCCGCTGCGCCGGCGCTTGCGCGGGAAGCGTCGCGGCCGGCGCGTCGGCGGCCGCGGCCGGACGCTGCGGCGCGCCGGCTTCGCGCGAGGTCACCCCGCGCAGCGCCGCCACCACCCGTCCGGTCGGTTCGCACAGGTCGATGTCGAGCTTGTTGCCGTTGCTGCGGCGATCGCGGCGGATCCACACCCACATCTGTTCGCTGCACGGGCCGTACAGCTCGATCTGGTCGAGCGCGAACAGCATCAGCGAACGCGGCGCGGCGCCGTCGTCCGCGCGCTCCTCGCGGCCGTCGCCGATCTCGAAGCCGATCGAGGCCTGCAAGGCGCTGTCGAGCAGGCTCGGATGCAGGCCGAAGCCGTCCTGCACCGCCGCGGCCGGCAGCCGGATCTGGGCCAGCAATTGGTCTTCGCCGACGAAGGCGCGTTCGATGCCGCGGTAGCTCTCGCCGTAGGCCAGGCCCATCAGGTCGAACACGCGGTAGTAGTCGCCGCCCTTGAGCGTGCGCAGGTCGCAGCGTATGCGCAGGGTGCCGACGTCGACGAACGCACCGCGCGCGGGCGCCGCGTCCAGGACGATGCGGCCCTGGCAATGCGGCGTGTCGCTGCCCGCGCCGAGGATGCGGAACGCGAGTTCGCCGTCGCGCGCCGGCACCGGCTCCAATGCGACCTGCAAATCCACCGGCTCGGCCACGGCCAGCGGCCGCAGCCACACCACGTTGCGCAACTGCCGCACGCGCTGGCCCGGACGCGCCAGTTCCGCGGCGGCCCGCGCCATTTCCAGGCAGGCCGCGCCGGGCAGCATCGGCGCGCCCTGGACGACGTGGTCGCGCAGGAACGGCTCCTGCCCGCTCCAGCGGGTGGCGTAGCGTGCGCCCTCGCTGCCGGCGACGGCGGCGTGCACGAACGGGTGCAACGGTGCGGCTGTCGCGGCCGGGGCGACACTCGCCGCAGTCGGCTTCGGCGCAGGCGCAACCGCGCCGGGCGCAGCGGCCGCGGGCGCGACGCTGGCGACAGGCGTGGCCACGGCGACGGGCGCAGCCTCGACCGCGGCCGCGACCGGCGCGACGGCGACTTCGCTGCGCGGCGCGGCGCGCTCGGGCACCCAATAGCGCTTGCGCGAGAAACGGTACAGCGGCAGCGCGATGCGCCGCTGCGAAGCGAACGCGGACCCCAGTTCCGGCGCGAGGCCTTGCACGTGCAGCGCGGCCAGTTCCGCCAGCAGCCGCGCGCGTTCGCCGTCGTCGCGCGTCTGCGCCAGCGCCTGCAGGCGCTGCTGCGCCGGGGCGTAGCGTTCCTCGCCGCCGTTGCCGGCGGCCGCGGTGCCCGCGAGCACGCGCGACGCGCCGCCGGCCAGCCAGCGGCGCAGTTGCGCGGCCGCATCGGCCGCGTCGTGGGCGACCAGCGCCAGGCGATGGCGATGATGGCGACGGCCGACCGCCAGGGTGTAGCCGGCCGCGCTCAGCTCCAGCGCGCTTTCGCGCTCCAGGTGCTCGGCCAGCGCCGCGGCCTGCGCCGGCAGGTCTTCTTCGCGGAAGCCCGACAGCACCAGCAAGGTCGGCTGCGCGGCGGTCGCGGCGGCGGCCGCGGGCGGCGCCTCTTCGACCACCACATGGGCGTTGGTGCCGCTCAGGCCGAACGAACTCACCGCGGCCAGGCGGCGGCCGGCGGCGGGCTCCTCCCAGTGCTTGAGCCGGGTGTTGACCGTCAGCGGGCTGTCGGCGAAGGCGATGTGCGGATTGGGCTGGTCGAAGTGCAGCGACGGCGGGATCTGCCGGTGCTGCAGCGACAACAGCACCTTGATCAGCCCGGCCACGCCCGCGGCGGCGCCGGTGTGGCCGATGTTGGTCTTGATCGAACCGATCGCGCAGAAGCCGGTGCGGTCGCTGTAGTGGCGCAGCGAGCGGCCGAGCGCCGCGGCCTCGATCGGATCGCCGAGGATGGTGCCGGTGCCGTGCGCCTCTACCATCTGCAGGCGGCCGGCGTCGATGCCGAAGCTGTCGTAGACGTGGCGCTGCAAGCGCTCCTGCGCGCCGGCGCTGGGCGCGGTGATGCCGTTGCTGGCGCCGTCCTGGTTGATCGCGCTGCCGCGGATCACGCCGTAGATGTGGTCGCCCGCGTCGAGCGCGTCCTGCAGCCGCTTGAGCACGACCACGCCGACGCCTTCCGACGGCACGAAGCCGTCGGCCTGGGCGCCGAACGCGCGGCAACGGCCGGTCGGCGAGAGCATGCCGGCGCGGCTGGAGGAGATCAGGAAACCGGGCGTGCACTGGATCCACACGCCGCCGGCCAGGGCCACGTCGGTCTCGCCGGTCCACAGCCCCTGGCAGGCCAGGTGCACGGCGACCAGCGAGCTCGAACAGGCGGTGTCCAGGGTGATCGCCGGGCCCTGCAGGTCCAGGTAATAGGCGATGCGCGCCGACAGCACCGAGGCGGCGTTGCCCCACATCGCGTGCGGCGGCAGCGAGGGCTGGCCGTGCAGCAGTTCGCCGTAGTCGCCGCCGTTGAAGCCCATGTAGACGCCGCAGCGCGCGCCGGCGATGCCCTGCCCCGCGTAGCCGGCGTCTTCCAGCGCATGCCACGAGGTTTCCAGCAGCACCCGGTGCTGCGGGTCCATGAAATTGGCTTCGGTGCCGGAGATGTTGAAGAACAGCGGATCGAACTGGTCGATGTCGCCGAGGAAGCCGCCGCGCGGGCAGACCTTGATGTCCTCGGGCAGGCCCAGCGAATCGATCTTCCAGCGGGTGATCGGCTCGGTCACCTCGTCGCCCGCGGCCAGGTGCGCCCACAGCGTCTGCAGGTCGGGCGACTGCGGGAAGCGGCCGCTCATGCCGACGATGGCGATCGGGCCGGGCGCCGCGCCGGCGCCGCTGCGCTGCGCCGCCGGTTGCGTACGCGCGCCGAAATCGGCCGCGGCATCGTTGGCCGCCGCGGTCGTGCGGCGGTCCGCATCCGTGGCGGACTGCGCCGGCGCCGCTTGCGCCACCACCGGCTGCGGCTGCGCCGCGCGCGCGGCGGCGTGCAGTTGCGGGGTGTCGTGGTCCTGCAGCACATGCCGCACCAGCTTGTTGACCGAGCTGTGGTCGAACAGGCTGGTGCCGGCCAGTTCGATGCCGAGCGCGTCGTTGAGCGCGCGCACGATCCGCACGCTGCTGATCGAGTCGACGCCGTAACCGGCGAACGCGCTGTCCGGATCGATGCGCTCCGGCGCCAGCTTGAGGATTGCGGCCAGCTGCGCGAGCAGCGTGTCCTTCACATGGGCTTCGAGGTCGATGGCGGCCACCGTCTGGTCGGGTTCGTAGTCGGGTTGGGATTCGGGTTCGGCACGCGCCGGTTCGCGCTCGGTTTGCGCTGCGCGAACCGGCGGCGCGACGGCCGGCGCGGGCGCCGCGGCTTCGGCCGCCGGCGCCGGCTCGGGCACGCGCAGGCCCTGCGCGCCCAAGCGGTGCAGCGCCGCCAGCTGCGGCAGCGCGGCGTGCATGAAGACTTCCAGCGCGGCCATCGCCTCGGCCGGCCGCAGCGCGCCGATGCCGGCCTGGGCGAAGCGTTCGCGCACCCGCGGCGGCAGGCTCGCGGTGGCGCCGATGTCGCCCCAGAAGCCCCAGTTGAGGGTCTTGACCCGGCGGCCGTAGCGGCCCGCCAGGCCGCGCGCCAGCGCGTCCTGGTACAGGCTGCCGGCGCTGTAGTTGCTCTGGCCGGCGTCGCGCGAATAACTCACCAGCGACGAGAACAGCACCACGCCGTCGGCGACGTCGTCGGCGAACGCGCCCAGCAGGTTGGCGGCGATCCTGGCCTTGGTCGCGAACGCGCGCTCGAACCGCGCCGCGTCCATGACCGCCAGGCCCTGGTCGTGCAGTTCGATGGCCGAATGCACGATGCAGTCGATCCGGCCGTACGCGCGCAACGCCTGCGCGCGCACCGCGGCCAGCGCGGCCGGGTCGGCGGCGTCGGCCTGCAGGTACAGCGGCGCCGGCCCCAGCGCGGCCAGCCGCGCGCGCTTGGCTTCGATCCCGGCATCGGCGGCGCGCCGGCCGACCCAGACCACGCGCGCCTGGTAGCGGCGCAGCAGGTATTCGCTGAACACCTCGCCCACGCCGCCGGCGCCGCCGACGATCAGGTACACGCCGTCGCGGCGGAACGCACCGTCGGTGCGCGCCGGCACCGGCACCGGCCGCAGCCGTTCGCGCGCCCACTGGCCGTCGTGGCAGAGCCAGCCGCGGCCCTGGGTGTCGGCGGGCACGGCGAGCAGTTGCTCGACGCCGATGCCGGCGTCGGCGCCGATCGCATCGGCGCGGCCCAGATCGACCAGGCGCAGGGTCCACTGCGGGTTTTCCTTGACCGCGCTGGCGACCAGCCCTTGCACGGCCGCGTGGCTCGGGTCGGTGCCGGCGTCGCGGGTGACCAGGGTCCACTCCAACGCGCCGGCGCCGTAGTCCTGGTCGAGCAAGGCCTTGATCGCGTGGAAGCACGCCAGCACCGGCGCGCTGCGCGCGGCGTAATCGAGCAATTCGTCGATGCGCTCGCCGCCGCCGTCGCCGGCGAACCAGAGGATGCGATCGATGCGGCCCAGCACGCGCAGCGCCTCGGCCCAGGCGTCGGCGCCGGCGGCGTCGCCCGCGGGCAGCGGCAAGGAAGCCGCATGCGGCCACAGCCGCGCGAACTGCGCCAGTTGTTGCGCGCTGGCGCCGACGACGGCGACGCGCGCGTGCGCGTCCACCGACTGCGGCGCCGGCGCCGCGACCGGCTCGGTATCGCCGATCAGCAATTCCAGCGCCGCCAGTTCCTCGGCGACGCGCTGCACCGGTGCGGCGGCCGGCGCGGGCTTGGCCGCGGCGGTCTCGCGGGTTTGCCCGCTTTCGCCGCCGGCGTTTGCGGCGTCTTCGCCGATGTCCACCCAGCAGCGCTCCTTGGCGAAGGCGTAGGTCGGCAGGTGCGCGGGGCGCCCCGGCCGCGACCGCGGCAGCTCGCGCCAATCCGGATCGAATCCGCCGACCCAGCGCGCGGCGAGCTCGGCCAGCGCCTGCGCATCGGCGCGCAGCGGCGCCGGCGCGGCGGTGTCGGCGCGATGCGATTCGCGCATCTGCGCGGTGACCCGGCCGGCGAACGACGCCGCTGCGGCGTTGCCGGCGAGGAAGTCCTGCAGCCGCGCGACCGCCTCGGCGCGGCTGGCGGCGACGAACGCCAGCCGCTGCTCGAACGCCGCGCGCCCGCTCTGCAAGGTATAGGCGACGTCCGCCAGCGGCGTGGCCGCATCGCGCTGCAGCCACTGCGCCAGCGCCAGCGCCTGCGCCTTGAGTTCGTCCGCGCCGCGCGCGGACAGCACGAACAGCTGCGGCTCGCGCGCATCGGCGTGGGCGGCGGCCTGCGCTTCGGGCTCGCGCCATTCCTCCAGCACCAGGTGCGCGTTGGTGCCGCTGTAACCGAACGAACTGACCGCGGCGCGGCGCGCGCCCGCTTCGGGTACCCGCCATTCGCGCAGTTCGGTATTGATCACGAACGGCGAGCCGCGCAGTTCCACGTGCGGGTTGGGCCGGCTGTAGTGCAGGGTCGGCACCAGGCGTTTTTCGCGCAGGGCCAGCAGCGCCTTGTGCACGCCGGCGACGCCGGCGGCGGCCGAGGTGTGGCCGATGTTGCTCTTGACCGAGCCGAGCGCGCAGAAATGCACCTCGGCGGTAGCTTCGCCGAACACCGTCGACAGCGCCTCGAATTCGATCGGATCGCCGAGCCGGGTGCCGGTGCCGTGGGCTTCGACGTAGCTGATCGAGGCCGGGTCGATGCGATGGCGGCGGTACACCTCGCGCAGCAGGTCGGCCTGGCTCTTGGCGCTGGGCGCGGTGATGCCGTTGGTGCGCCCGTCCTGGTTGATGCCCGAGCCGAGCACGACCGCGTGGATGCGGTCGCCGGCGGCGATCGCGTCGCTCAGGCGCTTGAGCACCAGGGTGCCCACGCCCTCGCCCGGGACGAAGCCGTCGGCGGAGTCGTCGAACGCGCTGCAGCGCCCCGCCGCCGACAGCATGCCGGCGGCGCACATGCTGACGTGGGTTTCCGGGCTCAGGTACAAGGTCACCCCGCCGGCCAGGGCGAGGTCGATCTCGCCGGCCAGCAAGGCCTGGCAGGCCAGGTGGGTGGCCACCAGCGAGGACGAGCACGCGGTGTCGACCGCGATCGCCGGGCCCTTGAGGTTGAGGTGGTAGGCGATGCGCGCCGCGGCGATCGACGAGGAATTGCCGGTGGCCTCGCCGATGCCGGCGCCGGCCTGCCGGCACAGGCCGACGTACTCGTTGCCCATGATGCCCAGGTAGACGCCGCAGCGCGCCCCGTCCAGCGTCGCCGGCGCGTAGCCGGCGTCCTCGAACGCGCGATAGCCTTCCTGCAGGAACACCCGGTGCTGCGGGTCCATCACCGTCGCTTCGGCCGGCGAAATGCCGAAGAACAGCGGATCGAAGTTTTCCACTTCGTCCAGCGCGCCGAGCCACTTGCAATAGACCTTGCCCGGCTGCTGCGGACGCGGGTCGTAGAAGCGCTCCACGTCCCAGCGCGACGCCGGCACCGTGCGCACGCCCGAGCGGCCTTGCGACAGCAGTTCCCAGAACGCGTCGAGCGAGTCGGCGCCGGGATAGCGGCCGGACATGCCGACGATGGCGATGCGCTCGTCCGTGCCCGCATTCGTGCGCGCAGCAATCGCTGCGGCCGCGGGTTCCGGCGTCGCGGCCGGTTGCGCGGCCGCCTGCGCCAGCAGCCGCTTGGCCTGCTCCGGGGTGATCCGCCGCGATTGCAGGTCGCGCAATACGTCTTGTCGATTCATGCTGTCCATCCACTGGCTACGGTTGCGCCCGGCGCGGCCTGCAGCGACGCTGCGCGCCGCGCCTGGCCCTGCCTCGGCTTCGTCTCAAACGCCATGCCCGGCTCCCTGCGCGTCGGCGTCCAGGGCGTCCAGCCAATACTGCGCATCGGCGGGATCGGCCTTGCCGTCGTAGATCGCCTGCAGCCAGGCGTCGACCGGGCCCGACGCGGGCGCCGGGTCCGCGGCCGGCGCCGGACGTTGCGCCAGGACATGCGCGGCGAGGTCGCGGATCGTCGGGTACTCGTAGATCTTGGTCGGCCCCAGCGCCACGCCCAGGCGCTGCTCGATCATCGGCAGCCACTCCACGCCCATCACCGAGTCCATGCCCAGGTCGACGAAGGCGGTGTGGATGCCGACATCGGCCGGCTTCATGTACAGCACTTCGGCCAGGGTCTCGCGCAGCACGTCCTCGACCTGGCGCAGTTGCGCCGGCGCGGCGTCGGCGTGCGCCGCAGGTGCGGGCGCGGCGACGGTGGCCTGCGATGCGGCCGCGACCTGCACGACCTGGACCGGCGCGGCCGGCGCGACCGGTACAGCCGGCTGCGAGGCGGACACAGGCTCGACCTCGGCTGGCGCAACCGCGGGCGCAGCGGCGCCCTCGCCCGCCGCGGGCATCTGCGCGGCCACGTAGGCGGCCAGTTCGCGGATCGTCGGGTACTCGTAGATCTTGGTCGGCCCCAGCGGCACGCCCGAGCGCTGCTGGATCATCGGCAGCCATTCCACGCCCATCACCGAATCCATGCCCAGGTCGACAAAGGCGGTGGCGAGCCCGATGTCGCCGGGCTGCATGTACAGCACTTCGGCCAGGGTCTCGCGCAGCATCGTCTCGACCCGGCGCGAAGCCGCGTGAGCGTCGCCGGCCGGCGCAGCCGGCGCGACCGCCGCCGGCGCGGAAGCGGCTTGGGCGAACTCGCGCACGGGCTCCGGCGCGGCGGCGACGCTGGCGACAGGCACCGGCGCGGTAGCAACACCGGCCACGGACGCCGTGCGGCCGCGCAGCACATCCGGCGCCCAGTAGCGCTCGCGCGCGAACGGATAGCCCGGCAGGCTCACCCGCCGCGGCCGCTGCGGATACAGCCGCTGCCACGGCCAGTGCGCGCCGGCGGCCCACGCCGCCAGCACGCGCTCGTGTTCGCCGCGTTCGACCAGCGCCAGCAAGTCGCCGGCCGGCGCGGGCGCGCGCTCGGGATCGGCCACGCCGTAATGGCCGGCCTCGCGATCGCCGGCCGCGAACGCGTCCAGCTTGCGCGCCAGTTCGGCGATGCTGCGCGCCGACAGGCCGAGTCGGTGCGCATGAGGCTCGCGCCCGATCTGCAGGGTCGCGGCGATCGCGTCCAGGTCGGCATCGCCGTAGCGGTCCGCGGCCAGGCTCGCCGACAGCCGTCGCGCGGCGTCGCGCAGGCGCTCGGGTTCGCTCGCGCTGAGCACGATCAATGCCGGCCGCGCCGGTTGCGGCGCGGCGGCGTACACGGGCGCCGCGGCGAGGAACTCCTCGACCAGCAGGTGCGCATTGGAACCGCCCGCGCCGAACGAGGACACCGCGGCGAGGCGCGGCGCCGGCGCGCCGTCGGCGCCGCGGCGCGCCGGCCACGGCTCCAATGCGCGCTGCACCGCGAACGGCGTGCGGGCGAAGTCGATGTTCGGATTGAGCCGCTGCGCATGCAGGGTCGGCACCAAGGTCGCGTGCTTGAGCTGCAGCAGCACCTTGGTCAGCCCGGCGATGCCGGCCGCGCTTTCGCCGTGGCCGATGTTGGACTTGACCGAGCCGATCCGGATCGAACCCGGAGCCAGCGCGGTCGATGCCGCTTCGGCGCGCTCGTGCAGCGCGCGGGTGAGCCCGGCGATCTCGATCGGATCGCCCAGCGCGGTGCCGGTGCCGTGCGCCTCGACATAGCCGATCGCGGCCGGGTCGACGCCGCTGCGTTCCAGGGTGCGGCCGATCAGCCGCGCCTGCGCGGCGGCGTTGGGCACGGCGAAGCCGTTGGCGCGGCCGCCGTGGTTGATGCCGCTGCCCTTGAGCACGGCGTAGATGCGGTCGCCGTCGGCGACGGCGCGCGCCAGCGGCTTGAGCACCACCGCGCCCACGCCCTCGCCCGGCACATAGCCGTCGCCGCCTTCGCCGAACGCCGCGCAGCGGCCGCTGCTGGACGCGAACCGCGCCTGCGACAGGCCCAGGTACTTGTTCGGATGCACCGACACGTTGACGCCGCCGGCGATGGCCACCCCGCATTCGCCGTCGCGCAGGCTGGCGCAGGCCAGGTGAATCGCGCTCAGCGACGACGAGCACATGCTGTCCACCGCCAGCGACGGCCCCTGGTAATTGCCGAAATAGCTGACCCGGTTGGCGACCGAGCCGATGCCCGAGCCCAGCGCCAGCGGCTCGCCGGCCATCTGCGCCTGCGCGCCGTACAGTTGGTACTCCGCGTGCATCACCCCGACGAACACACCAACGCCGCCGTGCGCCTGCGCGTCATGGTTGAGCGCCTCGCGGGTGTAGCCGGCGTCCTCGACCGCCTCGTGCGAGCACATCAGGAACAGGCGTTCCTGCGGGTCCATCATCGGCGCTTCGCGCGGCGAAATGTTGAAGAAGCGCGGATCGAAGTCGGCGACGCCGTCGATGAAGCCGCCCCACTTGCTGTAGCTCTTGCCGTGCGCGGCCGGATCGGGATCGAAGAAACCGTCCAGGGCCCAACGCTCGGCGGGGATCTCGCCGACGCAATCGACGCCGGCCTTGAGGTTGTCCCAGAAGGCGGCCAGATCCGGCGAGCGCGGGTAGCGGCCGGCCAGGCCGATGATGGCGATGTCGTCGTGGGCGCGGGCCGGCGTCGGTTGCGGCGCGGATGCCGGCGCAGCAGCCGCCTGGTTGCGCTGCGCTGCGTTCGACCCTGCCAGCGCCGGCGCCGCCTGGATCGGCGCCGCTTCGATGCGGGCCGGCGCGGCCGTTTCGGCGACGGCCGGGGGTTGGACCGCGGCGGGCGCGCGGCGCGTGGCCAGGTAGGCGGCGAGGTCGGCGACGGTCGCGTATTCGAAGAACAGGGTCTTCGACAGCGGCCCGTGGTGCTTTTCCAGCGCCGCGGTCAGCCGCACCGCGATCACCGAATCGATGCCGAAGGCGTCGAAGCCGTCGCCGGCGCGGATGCGCGCCGGGGCGATCATCAACTGCTCCGACAGGAACGCGCGCAATGCGGCGACGGCGTCCTCGGCCGTGCCGACGTGCGCAGTCGGCTCGGCCGTCTGGGCCGGCGCCGTCTGCGGCCGGGCTTCATCGCGCACCGCGCGCGTCGGACGATCGCCGCCGTCCCCGCCCGCCGGCGCGATCCCCAGCGCGGCGCGGATCAGCGCGGGATCGCCATGGGCGACCGCCACCTGCGCATGCGGCGAAGCCAGCGCCCGCTTCAGCGCCGCCATCCCGGTGTCGGCGTCGAGCGCGGCGAAACCGCGCTGGCGCATCTGTTCGACCGTCTGCGCCGGCAAGCGCATGCCGTGCTCGCTGTGCCAGTACGGCAGGCCCAGCGACAGGCTGCGGCCGCTGCGCTCGCCCAGCGCCTGCAACTGGCTGCGGTACTGCGCGTACTCGTCGAGGAAGGCGTTGGCGGCGGCGTAGGCGGCCTGGCCGCCCGCGCCGGTGCGCGCGGTCAGCGAGGAGAACAGCACGAAGCAGTCCAGCGGCAGATGGCGCGTGGCCAGGTCGAGATTGCGCGTGCCTGCGACCTTGGCCGCCAGCGCCTGGCCGAGTTCGCCGGCCGACAGCGCGGCCAGCGCGCGGTGGTGGGCGACGCCCGCGCACTGCAGCACGCCGTGCAGCGCGCCGTGCTGGGCGAGGATCTCCGCCACCAGTTCCTCGACCTGGGCGCGGTGCGACACGTCGACGCAGCGGTAGGACACCTGCGCGCCGAGCGCGGACAGGCGCTTGAGCCGTTCCAGCGCGGCCGGGTCGAGCTCGCTGCGGCCGACGATCACGATCTTCGCCGTCGGGTGCGTACGGGCGATGTCGCCCACCACCGCGGCGCCGATGCCGCCGAGCCCGCCGGCGATCAGATACACGCCGCCGTCGCGCCAAGGCGTCGCGATGTCGCGCGCATCGGCCTGCGGCTGCGAACCGGACAGTTCCACTTCGCGCAGGCCCGTGCCGTCCAGGCGCTGCGCTTGCACGCTCGATGCCGCCTCGGCCTGCGCGTCCAGCAGCAGCAGCTGCGTGCGCAGCGGCCGGGCGGATTCGGCCTGCGCCTGGCGCAACAGCGGCGCCAGCGCGGCGTGCAGGCGCCCGGCGCCGTGTTTGGGCACCGCCAGTTGCAGCACGGCCGGGGCATCGCTGCCCTCGCCGATCAATTCCTGCACCTGCGCCAGCGCCTGCACGGCATACGCGGCGAAACGCTCGGCCGGATCGGCGCCGGCGCTTTGCAGCGCGCGGCGGTCCGCCGCCGGCGCCAGCCCGTCCAGCGCAGCGGCGGACACGTCGCAGGCGAGCAGGCGGCGATGCGCGGCGTCCGCCGGCGCCGCGTCGATCACGGCCTCGGGCACGAAGAACAAGGTCCGCGGCGCGGCGGCGTTCGCGGGGCGCTCGCCATGGCGGTACGGCCGGCCGCTGAGGCCTTGCAGGCGCACGCAGACGCGGCCGTCGTCGTCGCACAGGTCGATGTCGGTGCGCGCCGCGCCCGGCGCCGACGGCGCCCGGCGCACCACCACCCAGCACGACTGCGGACACGCGCCGAACCATTGCAGGCGGTCGAGCGCGAACGGCACCGACGCAGCGCCTTCGCCGTCGCCGGCCGCCGCATCGGCGACGCCGAAGCCGGCGGCCTGCACGGCCGAATCCAGCAGGCCCGGCGGCAGCGCACAGCCCTGCGCGGCCGCTGCGGGCAGGTGCAGGCGCGCGAGCACGAACGCGCCCTGCGCATCGGCGCCCGACTGCACCTCGACCAGTCCGCGGTGCGAGGGGCCGTACTCCACGCCCATCGCCGCCAGTTCGCGGTAGCACGCCTCGCCATCCAGTGCCTCGCCGACCAGCGCCGCGCGCAGCGCAGCCAGATCGTGCGCAGGCGCCGGCCCGGCATCGGCCTGCAGGCGCACGCTGGCGCGCACGCACGGCGCGGCGTGGCCGCGGGCGCCCTCGCGCTCTTCGCGCACGAACTCGCAGACCAGGTCCTCGCCCTGCGTGCGGACTTCGATATGCAGCTCCACCGGGCCGTCGCCGGCCATCACCGGCTTGAGCCACACCACGTCGGCGATCTGCGCCGGCGCGTCGGCTCCGGCCTGCGCGGCGAGCGCCGCCGCGGCCCGCGCCATTTCCAGGTATGCCACTGCCGGCAGGATCCGCTGGCCGGCGACGGTGTGATCGGCGAACACCGGTTCGCGGCCGCTGAAGCGCGAACTGAAACGCAGCCCGCGCAGGTTCGAGGTGTTGCGATGGACCAGCGGATGCAGATACGCCGCCGCATCCGCCCGCGCGCCCGCCCCGGCGTCGCCGCGAACGGCGGCGGTGGCTGCCGCCGGCAACGCGCCGAGCCAGTAGCGCTCCGGCGCGAACGGATAGGTCGGCAGCGCGATGCGCCGCGGCCGCGCCTGCGGATACAGCCGCTCCCAGTCGACTTTCGCGGCGCCCGCGACCCAGGCCTCGCACAGCCGGTCGAGCTTGCCGCGCGCCAGCCAGGTATCGATCAGCGCCTGCGCGTCGTCGTCCTCGCGCAGCCACGACAAGCCGTTGCGGCCGCGCCGCGCCTGGCCGGTGTGGAATTGTTGCGGGCCCTTGCGCTGTTGCAGGAAGCCCTCCAGGGTCTCGCGCACCTGCGCCAGCGAATCGGCGACGAACGCCAACCGCGACTCCATCGCCTCGCGGCCGACCTGCAAGGTGTAGGCCAGATCGGCCAGTTGGGTGTCATCCAGGCCGGCGCAGGCCTGCAGCAACTGCTGCGCGCGTTCGCGCAGGCGCTCGTCGTCCTTGGCCGACAGCGCCACCAGCACCGGTCCGGCGGGCGCGGCCGGCGCGTACGTCGGCGCGACGTATTCCTCCAGGATGAGGTGGGCGTTGGCGCCGCCGGCGCCGAACGAGGACACGCCAGCGATGCGCCGTCCGCCCGCGTTCGCCGGCTGCCACGGCGACAGCTCGCGCTGCAGACGGAACGGGCCGGATTCGAAGGCGATATGCGGATTGACCCGCTGCGCGTGCAGCGACGGCGCCAGTTGGCGGTGCTTGAGCTGCAGCAGCACCTTGGTCACCCCGGCCACGCCCGCGGCCGCTTCCAGGTGGCCGATGTTGCTCTTGACCGAACCGATCGCGCAGAAGCCGCGCTCGCCGGTGGAGTCGCGGAAGGCCTGGGTCAGCGCCTCGATCTCGATCGGATCGCCGAGTTCGGTGCCGGTGCCGTGGGCTTCGACGAACGAGATGTCGCCCGCGCCGATCCCGGCCTTGGCGATCGCGGTCTTGACCAGTTCGCGCTGCGCGGCCGGATTCGGCGCGGTGTAGCCCTTGGCCTTGCCGCCGTGGTTGATCGCGCTGGCGCGGATCACCGCGTGGATCGGATCGCCGTCGGCGATCGCGCGGGCGAGCGGCTTGAGGATCAACACGCCGACGCCCTCGCCCGGCACGAAGCCGTCGCCGCCTTCGCCGAAGCTCATGCAGCGCCCGGAAGTGGACAGGAACCGGCCCTCGCACGAAGCGACGTAGCGCGAGGGATGCAGGTTGAGGTTGACCCCGCCGGCCGCCGCCACTTCGCATTCGCCGCGCAACAGGTGTTCGCAGGCTTCGTGGATCGCGGTCAGCGAGGACGAGCACATGGTGTCGATCGGCATGCTCGGCCCTTGCAGGTCGAACAGGTAGGACACGCGGTTGGCGACCGAGCCGAACGAGGTCTGCGGATGGATCGCATCGCCGCCGGCGTCCTGGCCGCTGGCGCAGCGCTCGAAACCGGATTGGGAAATGCCGGCGAACACGCCGACCCGGCGCTGATGGCGGCGGGCCAGGGTGTCGCGGGTGTAGCCGGCGTGCTCGAACGCGCGCCAGGTCTCCTGCAGGAACAGCCGCTCGTGCGGATCGATCGCCATCGCCTCGCGCGGGGCGATGCCGAAGAACAGCGGATCGAAGTCGGCGAAGCCGTCGATGAAGCCGCCCCACTTGCAATAGCTCTTGCCCTCGGCGATGGCCTTGGCCGGATCGGCTTCGTAGAAACCCTGCAGCGGCCAGCGCTCGGCCGGGATCTCGCCGACGCAGTCCTCGCCGCGGCTGATGCGCTGCCAGAACTGGTCGAGGTCGGCGGCCTGCGGATAGCGTCCGGACACGCCGATGATGGCGATGGCGCGGTCTTCGGGCGCGGGCCGCGACGCGGCCACAGGTTGCGGCGTGGGCGCCGGCGCGGCGGCGGGCGGCGGCGCGGCTTCGCGCACGCTGGCCGCGGGCGCGGCATAGGCTACGGCGGGCGCAGGGCGCGGCGCGGCCGCCGGCGCGGCAGGCGACGGCTCGGGCTTGCGCGGCGCCGGCACCAGACCCTGCGCGGCGAGCGGCTGGGTGGCGAGGAAATGCGCGGCGATCGCGGCCACGCTGCGGTGTTCGAACAGCACCGTGCTGCTGACCTCGGCGAAGGTCTCGCGCAGTTCGTTGGCGATGCGGATGGCGAGGATCGAATCCACGCCGTAGTTCTCCAGCGGTTCGTCGGCGTCGATCTCGTCGGCCGGCTGTTCCAGGGTGCGCGCGACCACCGCGCGGACCAGGGCGATGGTCGCCGCGCGCACATCGCCGGCATCGGGCGCGGACTGCGCGGCTGCGGCTGCGGGTGCAGGCGCAGGCGCAGGCGCAGGCGCAGGATTTTCGACGACCGGCGCCGCCGCGGGCGTTGCCGCCGCTGCGGGCTGCGGTTCGGGTTGCGCCCCGGCCTCCAGCGACGCCAGGTGCAGGGCCAGGGCGCGCACGCAGGGATGCTCGAACACGATGGTGCTGGACACGTCGGGAAAGCGCGCGCGCAAGGCGTTGGCCAGGCGGATCGCCAGGATCGAATCGACGCCGTAGCTCTCGAACGGCTCGTCGGCGTCGATGTCCTCGATGGTCAGCTCCAACGTCTGCGCGACCGCATGGCGCACGAAGCGCAGGACGTCCTCGCGCTGCGCGCTCGACACCGGCGCGACCGCCGCTGCCGGCGCCGGTTCGTTCACGGGCGCCGCCGCCGGTGGCGGCTGGTGCGCCGCCACCGCCGCGGGCGCCGGCTCGGTTGCGGGCGTCGCCGCCGCTGGCGCGGGCTGCTGTTCGCGTGAAGGCACCGCCGTGCGCTTGTGTCGGAACACTCCGTCGCTCTCCGCAATGATGATTTGCTGCCCGAAACGATGCGCGTCCGCGGCCGGGAACCGGATCGCGCGCAAACCTTCTTCTTCCAGCACCCGCCGCCACGCGGCCGGGGCCAGCCCGGGCGAGCCGGGTTCGCGCAGCCAGCCGTCGCGGTGCGCCCACCAGCCCGGCAACAGACCGAAGGTGAGGTGCGCGAACAGTTCGTGGCCGCGCATCTCGTTGATCACCAGCAGGCCGCCGCGGCGCAGCGCGCTCTTGGCGTGGCGCACCGCCAGGTGGATGTCGCCGGTGGCGTGCAGCACGTTGGTCGCCACGGCGATGTCGTAGCCGCCGCACTCCACGCCCTGCGCGGCCAGCGGCCGCTCGATGTCGAGCAACTGGCAGCGCAGGTACGGCGCCAGCGCCCGGTACTCGCGCTCGGCGTGGCCGAGGAACGCGCGCGAGACGTCGGTGTAGCGGTACTCGCTGACCTGCGCCGCATGCGGCTTGAGCGCCTGGAACAGGTGCGCGCTGGTCGCGCCGGTGCCGGCGCCGATCTCCAGCAGGCGCAGCGGCGCGCCGGGCTCGGCGCGCAGGCGCTGCTCGGCGTAGCCGGCGACCACGCTCGCGACGATCCGGTTGAAGTACTCGATGAAGGGGTTCTTCTTGTAGACGTCTTCGACCCGCCGCACCGAGGCGTCGGCGAACATGATCTCGGTGGCGTCGCGGCGGCCGGCGAGGATCTCCGGCAGCGCCCGCAGCAGCGGCGCGACCAAGGCGGCGTGGGCGCGCTCGCTCTCGTCGCGCAACGGGCCGGCGAAGTACGCCTCGACCGCAGCCCAGTCGGCCGGCACCGGGCCGGACGCGAACTCGCCCTCGCCTAGCTCGCGCAGGCGGCCGGTCCGGCACAGGAAGGCCAGCGCTTCGCGCAACCACTCGGCGTACAGCGCGGGCTTGCCCAGGCGCGCGCGCAACGCCGGCCAGGACAGCCGCTGCGGCCGGCCCGAGTCATCGCCGCCGAAGCGCGCGAGCTGGACCAGCAGGCCCGAGGCCAGCGCGGCATCCAGTTCGTCCGCCCGCTCCGGCTCCGGCGCCGGCGGCGCCGCCACCAGCGCGGTATCGGGTACGGCGAAGCGCAGCCCCGCCGCGGCGGACGCGGTCTGGATCTTCTCGTCGCGCAGGATCGGCAGCGCCGCGCCGCCGTGCGCCGCGCTGCGCTTGAGCAATGCCACCTGCTCGAACGGGCCGGCCAGCGCGGCCTCGATCACCGGCATCGCCTCGGCCGGCTCGATCGAGCCCTCGCCGATATGCTGCATGCGGCGCCGGTGCGCGTCCGAGGCGACGATGCCGACGCTGCCCCAGTAGCCCCAGTTGATCGTGCGCGCGCCGGCATGGCCCTTGCGCCGCAGCCAGGTCGCCATGGCGTCGAGGTAGACGCTGCCGGCGGCGTAGCTGCTCTGCCCGGGCGACGGGTTGAAACTCTGCAGCGCCGAGAAGAACAGCACGAAGTCGGCCGGCCGGTAGCGCGCCAGCGCGCCGGCCAGGGCCGCGGCGGTGGCGATCTTGGACGACATCGCGTCGGCGAAGGCGGCCTCCTCGACCGCCATCACCCCGCGGTCGTGCAGGGTCAGCGCCGAATGCACGAAGCCGTGGACGACGCCGTGTTCGTTCTCGACCTGCTTGAGCGCGGCTTCCAGTTCGCTGCGCTTGCGCGCGTCGACGCTGAGGTAGCGCACGCTGCCGCCGAGACCGGAAAGCTGCTGCAACGCCGCGCCGATGGCGTCGTCCTGCGCGCGCCGGCCCAGCCAGACGATATGCGCGCGGTAGCGGCGCAGCGCGTATTCGCTCCAGGCGCGGCCGAGCCCGCCGGCGCCGCCGAGCACGACGTAGACGCCGCCCTCGACCATGCGGCTGCGCGGCGAAGCCGGCAACTGCGCGGGCACCAGGCGGCGCTGGTAGCGGCTGCCCTCGCGCAGCGCCAGCGAGCTGTTTTCCGGGTCCGGCGCCGCATCCAGCAGCGACGGCCAGGGGCAGCGGTCGAGCGCGTCCATGTCGCAGGCGCGCACCGACCAATGCGGGTATTCCTTGGCCAGCGAGCCGAGGAAACCGTGCACAGCGGCCTGGGCGGGATCGCCGCACTCGTCGTTGCGCACCGCCAGCGCCTGCGCGGTCACCGCGAGCAGATGCAGCGGCCGCGCCTCGAAACCTTCGCGCAGCAGCGCCTTGGCCAGGCGCAGGCAGCGCAGGACCTGCGCGTCCGGGGCGACGCCCGCGGCCGCACCCTGCGCGATCCAGACCACGTGGGTGGGCCGCAACGCGCGGATCGCGACGATGGCCTCGACCTGGGAATGCTGCGGTTCCAGTTCGCGCAATTCGGCCTCGCCGCAGGCGGCGAGCAGGCGCGCGCGCAACTCGGCATCGGCGCCGACCAGCAGGATTCGCCGGGTCTGCGCTTCGGCCGGCGCAACGGCCGGTTCGGGCGGGCCGAGATCGTCCCACACCGGCACCAACGGCAGCGCGCCGAGCGGCAGTCCGGCGTCGGCCTCGGCTTCGACCGTCGTCGCAACGCGCGCGTGTTCGGGCGCGCGCGACGCCTGGGCCGGCGCCTGCACGGGCGCCGCGGCGACCTCATCGCCGGCGCCCGACACCACCCGCGCGCTCAGTCCGGCGATCTCGACCGCGACCCGTCCGTCGTCGTCGCACAGGCTCACGTCGAGCTTGTTCACCGCCTGCGAACTGTCCGCGGCTTCGCGCACCAGCACCCAGGCGCTGTCGCCCGGCGCATGCGCGATGCGCACCCGGTCGATGCTGAAGGGCAGCGTCTGTTCGAGTTCGGCGCCGTCCAGCGAGGCATCGTCGGACTGCGGATCGGACTGCGGGTCCAGGCCGAGGCCGATCGAGGCCTGCAGCGCCGAGTCCAGCAATCCCGGATGCAGGACGTAGCGCTCATCGCGCTGCGCCTGCGCGGGCAGGCGCAGGCGGCCGAGCGCGAACCGGCGCCCGTCGGCGTCGATGCCGGCGCGGGTGTCGACCAGCGCCCGCAGCGACGGGCCGTAGCGGCAACCGAGCCGGTCGAACAGCGCGTAGCAGTCCGCGCCGGCGATCGCGCCGCCGCACTGCGCGCGCAATGCATCGAAGTCGAGCCGGCGGCCGTCGCCGGCGGGCGCATCCGCGCCGGCCAGCGATGCGCTGCCTTCGCAATGCACGCACTGCGCGCCGTGTTCGGGCGCGCTGGCGACCTGGAACGAATATCCGCCGCTCGCGCGCGCGGCGATGGTCACGTGCACCGCCAGCGGTTGCGCGCCGACGACCAGCGGCCGCAGCCAGCTGACGTTGTGCAGGTTTATCGCCGCCCGCTCGCTGCGCAGCGCCTGGGCGAGCGCGGCGCGGGCCATTTCCAGGTAGGCCACGCCCGGCAACAGGCGCGCGCCGCGCACCTGGTGATCGGCGAACACGAACTCCTCGCCGTCGAACACGCTAGTATAGCGATGCTGGTGCAGGCTCGATTCGTTGCGATGCAGCAGCGGATGCAGGACCTCGGCGGTCGCTTGTGCCGCTGCCGGTGCCGGCGCTGCCGCCGGCCGGGCGTGCCGGGTCGGCGCGAACGGATAGGTCGGCAAGGCGATGCGCTGCGCCTGCCCGGCGTCGCCGAGCGCGCGCCAGTCGATGTCCGCGCCGGCCGTCCAGGCTGCGGCGATCTTGTCCCACTGCCCGCTGCCGGCCCAATGCGGCAGCAACTGCGCCAGTTCGCCGGCGTCGTAGGCCGGCTGCGAGACGGGCGCGCCGGCGGCGGCGAGGAAGCCGCGCACAGCCTCGCGCAGTTCGTCCACGCTCGCCGCCACCCACGCCACCCGGCAGGCGAACGGCTCGCGCCCGACCTGCAGCGTGTAGGCGATGTCCTCCAGCGCCGGCGCATCGGCGCCCGCCACGGCGTCGGCGTCGAGGAACGCGAGCAGGTCGGCGGCGTACTGGCGCAGCCGCTCGGGCTTGCGCGCCGACAGCGGCACCAGGCAGCGGCGCGGCGCGCGCGGCGCCCGCGCCGGTACCCGCAATTGTTCCAGCAGCGCGTGGGCGTTGGTGCCGCCGATGCCGAACGAACTGACCCCGGCGCGGTGCGGCGTCTCGCGCGGCGGCCACGGCTGGCGGCGGTCGACCACATAGAACGGCGAGTTGGCGAAATCGATGGCCGGATTCGGCCGCGCGTAGTTCAGCGACGGTGGGATCTCGCCGTGCTGCAGGCTCAACGCGACCTTGATGCAGCCGACCAGCCCGGCCGCGGTATCCAGGTGGCCGATATTGCTCTTGACCGAGCCGATGCCGCAGAACTGGCGGCGGCCGGTATGGCGGGCGAAGGCCTGGCCCAGCGCCGCCAGTTCCAGCGGATCGCCGAGCCGGGTGGCGGTGCCGTGGGCCTCGATGTAGCCGATGCTCTCCACGTCCACGCCGCTGTCGACGAGCACGCGGCCGATCACCTGCGCCTGGCCGCCGGCGCTGGGCGCGTAGTAGCCGGCCTTGTCGGCGCCGTCGTTGTTGACCGCGGTCGCGCGCAGCAGCGCATAGACATGGTCGCCGTCGGCGATGGCCTCGCGCGCGCGCTTGAGCAGCACCACCGCCACGCCTTCGCCGCCGAGCATCCCATCGGCGTCGGCGTCGAACGGGCGCAGGTGGCCGTCGCTGGAGAAGTTCATGCCGCGCTCGGCGACATAGCCCAGCGATTCGCTGGCCGACAGCGTCGCCGCGCCGACCAGGGCGTGGCGCGCATCGCCGGCGATCAAGCTGCGGTAGGCGGTGTGCAGCGCCACCAGCGAGGACGAACAATTGCTGTGCACGAACAGGCTCGGGCCGCGCAGGCCGAGCCGGTGCGAGATCAGCGTCGGGATCGAACCGGGCTGGCTCCAGGCCGAAGCGACGTATTGCTTGGAGCTTTCCATCACCGTCCACGGCGACGGTGCGGCGTCGGCGTGGTAGCCGGCGTTGGCCGCGCTCATGAATACGCCGGCGTCGCCGATCGCGGCGGTGCGGTAGCCGGCGTCTTCGACCGCTTTCCACGAATGCTGCAGCAACAGGCGCAGCTGCGGGTCCATCGCCTGCGCGTCCTGCGCGGAGACCTGGAAAAACTCGGCGTCGAAGCAGTCCTTGTCGTGGATCGCGGCGCGCGCGGCGACCAGTCCCGGCCGGGCCACCACGGCCTCGGGCACGCCGGCCGCGCGCAGGGCCTGCGGATCGAGGAACTCGATGCTCTCCACGCCGCCGCGCAGGTTCGCCCAGAACTGGCGGTGGTCGCGGGCGCCCGGAAGCTGGCAGGAAATGCCGATGATGGCGACGCAATCGTCGAGGCGGTCCGCAGCGGAACCGGGCGCCTGCGGTGCGGCCGCGGCCGGGCGTTGCGCGTCGTCGGCCGGAACAACGGCCGGCCCGGCGCCCTGCGCGGCGATGTGCGCGGCGATCCTGCGCACGCTGGCCAGGTCGAGCAGATGGGTCGCATCGAAGGCGATGCCGAAGGCCTCGGCGATGCGCCGCGCCGCGCCCACCGCCAGGATCGAGTCGCCGCCGATGTCGAAGAAGCCCTGGTCGGCGGGCACCTCGCGCAGGCGCAGGATGTCGCCGACGATCGACGAGACGGTGGCTTCGATATCGCGCTCGCGCAGCATCGCCGGCGGCTCCTTGAGGTCGGGGTCGCGCAGGCGCGCCAGCAGCGCGTCGCGGTCGATTTTTCCGTGGTGGGTGGTCGGCAGCCGGGCCAGGAACTCGACCCGCGCCGGCACCATGTAGTCCGGCAGGCGCTCGCCGATGTGCCGGCGCAGCGCGGCCGCATCGGGCGCGGCGCCCGCGCCGGCCACCGCGAAGGCGACCAGTTGCTTGCGCTGCGGCCACAGCGCCACCGCGCATTGGGCGATGCCCGGATGCGATTGCGCCGCGGCCTCGACTTCGCCCAGCTCGACCCGCGAACCGCGGATCTTGACCTGGGCGTCGACGCGGCCGACGAATTGCAGTTCGCCGTCGGCGAGCAGGCGCACGCGGTCGCCGGTGCGGTACATGCGCGCGCCCGGCGCGCCGTAGGGATCGGCGACGAAACGTTCCGCGGTGAGCGCCGCGCGGCCGAGGTAGCCGCGCGCCAGCGCGGCGCCGGCGACGAACAGCTCGCCGATCTCGCCGGCTGCGACCGGCTGCAAGGTCTGCGGGTCCAGCGCTCGCGCGGCGGTGTTGGCGATCGCCCGGCCGATCGGCACCGAGCCCGGCGCGAACGTGTCGGCCAGCTCCGGCGCGCACGGTTTGAACGTGGCGCAGACCGTGGTTTCGCTGGGGCCGTAGGCGTTGACGAAGCGGCAGCGCGGCATCCAGCGCTGCGCCAACGCCGGCGTACACTCCTCGCCGGCCACGATCAGCGTGCGCAGGTGCGGCAGCGGCTCGTCTTCCAGCAGGCCCAGCGCCGACGGCGGCAGCGTCGCCACCGCGATGCGCGCCTCGCGCATCAGGCCGGCGAGCCGGTCGCTGCGCTGCAGCGAGCCGTTCGGCGCCAGGTACAAGGTCGCGCCGGCCGACCAGGCCATCGCGATCTCCCACACCGAGGCATCGAAGCTCCACGGCGCGAACTGCAGCACCCGCTCGCCCGCGCCGACGCCGAACGCGGCGGCCTGCGCCTGGGCGAGATTGGCCAGGCCGGCGTGGGTCAGGGCCACGCCCTTGGGCGCGCCGGTGGAGCCGGAGGTGTAGACCACATAGGCGAGCTGGCCGGGATCGATGGCCGGCGCCTGGTACTCGCCCGCGGCGACGGCCGCGATCCGTTCCAGGACCAGCGTGCGCGCCACCGGACAAGGCAACTGCCGGGTTTGCGCTTCTCGCACGATCAGGGTCGTCGCGCCGGCGTCCTCGATCATGAAACGCAGGCGTTCGGCCGGCAGTTGCGGGTCCAGCGCCAGGTACGCCGCGCCGGCCTTCCACACGCCCAGCAGCGCGCACAGCGCATCGTTCGAGCGTTCCAGCAGCAGGCCGACGATCGCGTCGGCGTTGACCCCGGCGCGGCGCAGTTCGGCGGCGATCGCGTCCGAGCGCGCGTCGAGTTCGGCGTAGCTCAGCTGCGCCTGCGCATCGACCGCGGCCAACGCCGCCGGATCGCGCTGCGCCTGCGCCTGGATCGTGCGCGGCAGGGCCCGCCACGCCGCGGCTTCGGCCGGATCGGCCAGCGTCGCCAGCGCAGCGTGGACCGACCCGGCCAACTGGCCCAGCCAGGCCTCGGCCGTCGCCTCGGGTACGCGTCCGGCGTCGTGGTCGAAGTACAGCACCGGGCCGTCTTCGCGCTCGGCCACCTTGAACGCCAGCGGATATTCGCCTTCCTGGTACAGCCCTTCGACCGGCTCGAAGCGCACCCCGGCCCACTCGCGCGCCAGCGCCGGCAGGGCGAAGAAGCCGCGGTTCTTGTACTCGAACACGGTATCGAACAGCTCACCCTGCCCCGCCCGCCGCAGTTCGCGCGCGACCCGCGGGAACGGATAGTCGGCATGGCTGAGCGCCTGGCCGAGCCGCTCGTGAGTGCGGCGCAAACGCTGCGCCAGCGGCGCCTGCGGTTCGCGCTCGCCGGGTACGACGACGAGATTGACGAAGCAACCGACCGTGGCGTCGAAATCGCGATGCGGTCGGCGCTCGACCGCCATGCCGACGCCGGCGCCGGCGCGGCCGCCGACCGCGGCCAGCAGTTGTTGGTACAAGGTCAGGTAGAACGCGGCGGGGGTGATACGCAAGCGCGCACAGGCCGCGGCGACCGCGCGCCCGGCGGCGGCGCCGAGCGCATGGCGCAGCGTGCGCGGACGCAACGGCCCGCCGGCGCCGGCGCCGAGCGCAGGGCCGGCGTGTTCCAACGCTTGCAGCCAATGCCGCCGCGCCTGCTCGCCGGCGGCGCTGGCGACGAATTCGCGTTCCCAGCGCACGAACTCGGCGAAGCCGCGCGTCTCGCCGTCGGGCGTCGGGCCGTGCGGCGCGGCGCCGGCGGCGCGTTCGTAGGCCGAGCACAGCGTGCGCAGGAACGCGTCCACCGAGCCGCCGTCGAAGCCGATGTGGTGGACTGCGATGAGCAGCAGCCAGGTGTCGCCGCCGCGCGAGTACAGGTCGGCGCGCATGCACGGTCCGCGTTCCAGCGCGAACGGCTCGCGCAAGCGCGCCGCCATCGCTTGCGCCAGTTCGTCCTCGCCCAGGCCCTGCGCGGCGTGCACCGCGAACGGCAGGGTGTCGGCGGCGACCGCGCGGCGGCGCGGGCGGCCGTCGCGCTCGACCACCGCCGAGGCCAGCACCGGATGCGTGCGCAGGGTCGCGACGCAGGCGGCCTGCAGCGCCCGCGGATCGAGCGGGCCGCTCAGACGCAGGCAGATCGGAATGTTGTAGGCGAAGCTGTGCGGCTGCGCGCACTGCAGCATCCACAGGCCTTGCTGGCCTTCCGACAGCGCGCCCTCGTCGTCGGGCGGCGGCAGCGATTGCAGACGTTCGCGCAACTGCCCGCGCGAAAGTTCCCCGCGCTGGAACGCCGCCAGCAGCTCGCGCAGGTTCATCGCAGGGCCTCCGCGTCGACCGCGCCGGATTGCGGCGCGCGGGCGGCGCGCAGCTGCGCTTCGATCAGCGCCTGCGCGGCATCGATGTCCAGCTGCCCGGCTTCGAAACGGTCCAACAACGCCTCCAACGGGTCTTGTGCAGCGGCCGCCGGCGCCGCGGCGGCGCGGTGCGCGAGCCGGGCGCCGACGTAGGCGGCCAACGCCGCCAGCGAGGGGTGTTCGAACAACTCGCGGCCGGAGACCTCCAGGCCGTAGCGATGGCCGATTTCGCGCATCAGCCGCATGCTGACCAGCGAATCCGCGCCCAGGTCGTGCAGGTCGGCGTCCGCGGTAAGTTCGCCCGGCGCCAGCGCCAGCGCGCGTTCGAGGAAGCCGCCGATGAAGCTCGCCGGATCTTCGCCCGCCTGATCCGCACGGGCTGCGACAGCCGGCGCCGCGACCGCTGCGTCCGCCGGCGGCGCGGTTGCCGCTGCCGGCGACGCTGAGGCCTCGATCCAGCAGCGCTCGCGCGCGAACGGATAGGTCGGCAGCGGCACGCGCCGCGCGTCGGGCCCGAACAGCGGCGCGAAATCGGCGGTGGCGCCGCGCACGAACAGCTCGCCCAGGCGCTGCAAGGCGGCGCGACGCTCGTGCGGCCGCGCCGCAGCCGCAAAGCAGTACGCCGCCTCGCGGCCCAGCGCGTCGAGTTCGCGCGCGTCCGGACGCGTGCGCAGCGGGCTCGGCGCCGCGGCGAGCGCGGATTCCAGCGCCGCGATCGCCTCCGCGGAGCTGGACGCCACGCCGGCCCAGCGCTGATCGAAATGCTGGCGCCCTTGCAGCAAGGTGTAGCCGACCTGCATGCAATCCAGCTCCGGCCGCTCGCGCAGGGCCTGCAACAGGCGTTGCTGGCTGGCGCGCAATTGCTCGGCCGAGCGCGCCGACAGCACCAGCAGCCACGGCGCGGAAACGCTCGCCGCCAACGGCTGCGACGGCGCCTCTTCGATCACCAGATGGGCATTGGTGCCGCTGAGCCCGAACGCGCTGAGCGTGGCGCGGCGCGGTCCGCGCTCGGGCGCCGGCCAGTCGCGCAGCGCGGTGTTGACGTAGAACGGGCTGTCGGCGAAATCGATGTGCGGGTTGCCGTCGCGGAAATGCAGGGTCGGCGGAATCTGGCGGTGCTGCAGCGACAGCAACACCTTGAACAGCCCGGCCATGCCGGCGGCCTCGGCGGCGTGGCCGAGGTTGCTCTTGACCGAACCGATCGCGCAGAAGCCGCTGCGAGCGGTGCGCCGGCGGAACGCGCGCGTCAGCGCCTGGAACTCGATCGGATCGCCGAGCGCGGTGCCGGTGCCGTGCGCCTCGGCCATCTGGATCTGCTCCACGTCGATGCCGAAGCGGTCGTACACCTCCAGCTCCAGTTGCTCCTGGGCCACCGCGCTGGGCGCGGTCAGCCCGTTGCTGGTGCCGTCCTGGTTGATCGCGCTGCCGGCGATGACGCCGACGATGTGGTCGCCGTCGGCCAGCGCCGCGGACAGCTTCTTGAGCACGACCATGCCCACGCCGTCGGACGGCACGAAGCCGTTGGCGCGCGCGTCGAAGGCGAAGCAGCGGCCCTGCGGCGACAGCATGCCGGCGCGGCTGCCGATCAGGTGGAACCAGTGCGTGCACTGCACGTGCACGCCGCCGGCGATGGCCAGTTCGATCTCGTCCATCCACAGCGCCTGACAAGCCAGGTGCACGGCGACCAGGCCGCTGGAGCAGGCGGTGTCGACGGTCATCGCCGGGCCGCGCAAGTCGAGGTGGTAGGCGATGCGCGAGGACAGCAGCGCGGTGGAGCTGCCGTGCATCGCCGCCGCGGGCAACTCCGCGGCGGACAGCAGCTGGGTGTAGTCCTCGCCGCTGCAGCCGACGTAGACGCCGCATTTGCTGCCGGCGACGGCGCGCCCGGCGTAGCCGGCGGCTTCCAGCGCCTTCCACGATTCCTCCAGGCACAGCCGCTGCTGCGGGTCCATGTAGGCGGCGTCGGCGCGCGAGATGCGGAAGAACAACGGGTCGAAACGGTCGATGTCGCGGACGAAGCCGGCATGGCGGCAGACCGGCTCGTCGCCGTCGCCCGGCCACGCCGCGTCGGGCCAGCGCGAGGCCGGTTCGATCAGGTCGCGCCCGGCGGCGAGGTGGCGCCACAGTTCGGCGCTGTCGTCGGACTGGGCGAAGCGGCCGCTCATGCCGATCACGGCGATGGGTTCGCGCTGCAGCGGCGCCGCGGGCCGGGCCGCGGCGGCGGGCTGCGCCGGCGCGAGCGCAGCCGTTGCCGGTGCCGGCGGCGACGCGGGCGCGGCCTGCGCGCCCAAGGCCCGCATCGCCTCGATGCGATGCGCCTGCAACACGTAGACGGCGAGCTTTTCGAGGCTGGGATGGTCGAACAGGCAGGTCGCCGGCAAGGCGATGCCCAGCGCCTGGTTGATCGCCCGCACCACACGCAGCCCGAGGATGGAATCGACGCCGTAGTCGGCGAACATCGCCTGCGCATCGAGCAGGCCCGGCGCCATCCGCAGCGCCGCGCATACCTCGCGCGCCAGGGTCGCGCGCACGAATTCGTCGAGCGCGAACGCGTCGTCCGGCGTCGCGGCCGCGCCCTCGCCCGCTTGCGCGGCGGCGGCGATCCACTCGCTGCGCCCGCCGTCGATGCGCAGGCGCCGGTCCGGGTCCAGGCCTTCCACCGCCAGCGAGCGATGGGTGCGCAGGAAGCCCAACTGACGACACGGCCCGCTCAGCAACGCCTGCAGCGCCGCGCCGCCGGACGCGGCATCGATGAACTCGATCCCGATCTCGTGCAGCTCGCGCGTGCGGCGCGGATCGTCGATGGTCCAGTAGCCCCAGTTGAGGGTCTTGGCCGGCACGCCGAAGCGCTGGCCCAGCAAGCGCGCGAACGCATCCTGCCAGGCGCAGGCGGCGGCGTAGTGGCTCTGTTCGCGATTGCCGATGAACGAGACCAGCGAGGAGAAGAACACAAGTCCGTCGAGCGCATCGCCTTCGAAGGCCTGGGCGATGCGCACCGCCGGCGCAGTCTTGGCATCGAACGCCGCGCGCAGTTCGGCGCTGGACAGTTGCGCGGCCGGCGCCAGCGAGAAATGGGTGGTCGCGACCAGCACCGCGTCGATGCGTCCGCAGCGCGCCAGCACCGCGGCGCGCGCTTGCCGCAGCGCGTCGAGGTCGCAGGCATCGGCCTGGACGTACAGCGGGCGCTGCGCGGCGGCGAAACCGGCCAGGGCCGGCTCCACTTCGCCGGCGGGGCGACGCCCCACCCAGACCACGGTCGCGTCGTGTTCGGAGAGCAGATAGTCGGTGACGTGGCGGCCGACGTGGCCAGCGCCGCCGACCAGCACATACACGCCGCCGCGGCGGAAGCCGCCCGGCGCGGGCCCGGCGCGTTCGACCGCGACCAGCGCGCTGCGCCGCCAGCCGTCATGGCGATGCGCATACACCGTCGCCCGGCCGGGCACGGCGCGCAACGAGGCCAGCGCGTCCAGGCCGGGTTCGCCGACGCCCTGCCCTTGCGCGCGCGCCAGATCGGCCAGCGCGAACGCGCTGTGGCGATACTCCTTCGCCGCCGAGCGCAGGAAGCCGGCGACCGCGGCCTGGGCCGGATCGACCGCGTCGCCGTCGTCGACCGCCTGGCCGCAGCGCGTCGCCGCGACCAAGTCGATGCCGGCGCCGTCGCGATGCAGCGCCTGCAGCAACGCCGCGCATTGCTCCACCGCCTGCGTCGGCGCCTGCAACAGCGAGTCCCAGCCGTCCGCCGGCGAAGCCGGCGCGAACCACACGACCTTGGCGATCGCTCGCCCGGCCAGCTGCCGTTGCAGCGCGTCGCCGCCGTTCCAATCCACCGCGATCACCCGCTGCGCAGGCAGCGCCGTCAGGCCGCGCAATTGGGCGGCGGTGGCGTTGACCACGAGCAGGTCGCCGACCGGCGCCGACGCGTCCGGCGGGGCGACGGCCTGCCAGTGCGGCGCCAGCAGGCAGTCGCCGCTGTTGTCCGCAGCCGCGGCGACGGGCGGCTCGACCGCGGCCGCTGCGGCGACAACGGCCTGCGCGGCAAGCGCGGGCGCGGTGCGCGCGACGAGCGACGCTTGCGGCGCGACCGGCCAATAATGTTCCTCGGCGAACGGATACGTCGGCAACGCCGCCAGCGCAGGCCGCTGCGGATACAGCGCCGACCAATCCACCGTCGCGCCTGCGGCCCAGGCCGCCAGGACCGGATCGAAGCGACCCTCGCGCAACCAGGCCTGCACGCTGTGCGCCGAGGCCGGATCAACGCCGCCGCGGCCCGGCGCGCCGAGGTGGATCGCATCGGCCGACGCCGCGCCTTCAGCGAACCGGCGCAAGGTCGCGATGGCCTGCGCCAGCGAGGTCGCGACGAAGCCCAGGCGATGCTCCATCGCTTCGCGTCCGGTCTGCAGGGTCGCGGCGATGGCGGCCAGGTCCGCATCGCGGTGGCCGCCGCGCTCCAGCGCATCGGCCAGGCGGCGGGCGTACTCGACCAGGCGGTCGGCGCGCCGCGCCGACAGCACCAGCAACGCCGGCGCGCCGGTGTCGGGCAGCGCTGCGGCGGGCTGCGGGTATTCCTGCACGACCATGAACGCATTGGCGCCGCCCGCGCCGAACGAGGACACCGTGGCCGTGCGCAAGGCCTGCGAACCGTCGCGGCGCAGGCGGCGCGGCCACGGTTCGGCGCGCTGCTGCAGCACGAACGGCGTGGCGTCCAGGTCGATATTCGGATTGGGCCGCTCGCAATGCAGCGTCGGCGCGAGTTCGCCGTGGCGGAACTGCAGCAGCACCTTGGTCAGCCCGGCCACGCCGGCGGCCGCTTCCAGATGGCCGATGTTGGACTTGACCGAACCCAGCGAACAGAACCGGGTGTCGGCCGTGGTCGCCGCGAACGCCTGGGCCAGGCCTTCGATCTCGATCGGATCGCCCATCGCGGTGCCGGTGCCGTGCGCTTCCACGCAACCGATCTCGTCCGCGCCGATGCCGGCGCGCGCCAGGGTGTCGCGGACCAGATCGCGCTGCGCGCGCGGATTGGGCACGGTGTAGCCGTGGGTGCGCCCGCCGTGGTTGATGCCCGAGGCGAGCACCACGCCGTGGATGCGGTCGTCGTCGCGCTCGGCCGCCGACAGCGGCTTGAGCAGGACCACGCCGACGCCCTCGCCCGGCACGAAGCCGGTGGCGTCGGCGCCGAAGCTGCGGCAGCGGCCGTCGGTGGAGAGCATGCGCTGCGAGCACAGGCCGACATAGGTCGACGGGTGCAGGTAGAGATTCACCCCGCCGGCCAGGGCCAGTTCGCATTCGCCGCGCAGCAGGTGCTCGCAGGCCTCGTGGATCGCGGTCAGCGAGGCCGAGCACATGGTGTCGATCGGGAAGCTCGGGCCGTTGAGGTCGAGCAGATAGGACACGCGGTTGGCGACCGAGCCGAAGCTGGTGTACGGCGTGGCCGGATCGCCGCGCTCGGCCAGGTCGCGGCCGTGCAGTTCGAAACCGGTCTTGGTGATGCCGGCGAACACGCCGACCCGGCCGCGATAGCGCCGGGCCAGCGCGTCGCGGGTGTGGTTGCCGTCTTCCAGCGCCTGCCAGCAGGCCTGCAGGAACAGACGCTCCTGCGGGTCCATGTCCAGCGCCTGCGCCGGCGCGATGCCGAAGAACAGCGGGTCGAACTCGGCGAAGCCTTCGAGGAAACCGCCCCACTTGCTGTAGCTCATGCGGCCGGCGACGGCGCGCTCGGGGTCTTCGCAGAAGAAGCCGTCCAGCGGCCAGCGCTGCGCCGGAATCGGGCCGATGCTGTCGCGGCCGGTGCGCAGGTTGCGCCAGAACTGGTCGAGGTCGCGCGCGTCGGGATAGCGGCCGGCGAGTCCGACGATGGCGATGGGCTCGCGCGATGGCGCCGACGCCGTGGCCGCACGGCGCACGCTCGCGGGCGCTGCGGCGGCGATGGCGCGGGCGGGCGTGCCCGTATCGGCTAGCGGTGCCACCTCGGCCGCACCGGCCCAGCGCACGCACGCCTGCGCCTGTTCGGCGACGAGGTAGGCGCCGATCTCTGCCAGGCTGCGGAACTGATAGAACAAGGTCTTCGGCAAGCCCGGCAACGCGCCAGCCAGGCGCTGGTTGAGCTGCGCGATCATGATCGAGTCGATGCTGAACGCTTCCAGCGCCTGCTGCGCATCGATCCGCGCCGGCGCGATCTTCGACACCTCGGCGAACACCTCGACCAGGCGCTGCAGGACCCGCGCGGAAAGATCGGCATGGGCCGCTGGCGTCGCTGCGGTCGGCAGCGCCGCTTCGGGCAGCGCAGGCGCGACCGGCTCGCGGCGCTCGAACGAATCCAGCAAATCGCCCACGGCGCGCTCTTCGCCCACCAGCACCGTCACGCAGGATTCGCCGCTGGCCCAGGCCTGGCGCAGCGCCGACAGGCCCTGCTCGGCCTGCAGCGGCGCCAACCCGGCCTGGACGAGTTCGGCTTGCGCCTGCGCCGACAGACGCATGCCGCCGTCGCGCCAGTACGGCCAATCGATGCACAAGGCGCGGCCCTGGCGCTCGCCGCGTCCGGCGCGGGCGTTGCGCAGCGCGGCGAAGGCGCGCATGAAACCGTTGGCGGCGGCGTAGTCGCCCTGCCCGGCGCTGCCGAGCGCGCCGCCGATGGAGCCGAAGCAGATCAGGAACTCCAGCGGCGCCGCGCCGTGGGCGCGGTCGAGGTTGTCCAGGCCGGCGACCTTGGGCGCGAGCACGCCCTGCGCCTGCGCCGCGCGCTTGCGCGCGAGGTAGCCGTCGTCGAGGACGCCTGCCGCGTGCACGATCCCGTCGATGCCGCCGTGGCGCGCGCGCATTTCGTCGAGCAAGCCCTGCGCCTGTGCTGCATCGGCGACGTCGGCGCGGCGGTACTCCACCCGCAGCGCGGCCGAACCCAGCGCCGCCAGCTCGGCGGCCAGCGCCGGCGTCGGCTCGCTGCGCCCGGCCAGAACGATCGCGCCGCTGCGCAGGTCCGCGGCCATGGCGCGGGCCAGCAGCAGGCCGAGCCGGCCGCCGCCGCCGGCGATCAGATAACGGCCGCCGTCGCGCCACGGCGCGGCCGCGGCCGCAGGCGCGGGCAAGGCGACGAAGCGGCGCGTGCGCGCGGCGCCGTCGACGACGCGTACCTGTCGCGCGGCCGACGGCACCGGGTGGAACAGTTGCGCCGCGGCCGCCTGCGGCGCGGCGTGCGCGTCCAGGCGGATGGTCTGCACTTCGAGCCGGTCGTACTCGCGCTTGGCGCTGAGCAGCAACGGCGCCAGCGCGGCGCACAACGCGCCGTCGTCGTCGCCGGGGACCACCAGTTGCAGCAAGGCCGGAGCCGCCGCCGCGGCCTCGCGCAACCGCTCGATCAGGGCCGCGGCATGTTCGGCGAAGCGCTGGCCGATCGCCGCGCCGCTGCGCGCCAGGACGTGCACCGTCGCCTCGGCGCCGGCGCGCTCGCCGACGGCGCGCACGAGCGGCGAATCCGCAGGGAAATCGCACAGCACCAGATGGCGGCGATGGGGCCAGTCCGCGCCCGCTTCGGCGACGCGGTCCCAGCGTTCGGCGAACAGCCGCGGCGATACCGCGTTGTCCACGGGGGCGACGACGGGGGCCGCTACCGCTGCGGCGCCCGCGACCGGCGCATCGGCCGAGTCGAGCCAGAAGCGGCGCGGGTTGAACGGATAGGCCGGCGCGCTGATCCGACGCGGCGCGCCGGTCGCATACAGCGCCCGCCAGTCGAACGCGAATCCGCCGACCCACAGCGCCGCGAGTTGTTCGTAGCGGCCCAGCGCCGCCCAACGCGCCAGCGCGGCCTGCAGTTCGGCGTCGGCGGGATCGACCGCAGCCGAGGCCTCGCGCGTCGCGCCGGCGGCCGCGCGGGCGGCGTGGCCGCTGTGCACGCCGGCGCTGGCGTCGCCTTGCAGCCAGCCGCGCAGCCCGGCCTGCAATTGCTGCGCATCGGCGGCGAGGATCGCCAGCCGGTACGGCATCGGCTCGCGCCCGGTCTGCAGGGTGTAGGCCAGCCGCGGCAGCGACGGCGCGCCGGCGAGGAAATCGAGCAGGCGCTGGGCCATCGCGCGCAGGCACTGCGGATCGCGCGCCGACAGCGGGAACAGCCACGGGCCCGGCGCTGATGAATCGCCGCCGTCGAGCGCCGCGCACTCTTCCAGGATTGCGTGCGCGTTGCTGCCGCCGACGCCCATCGAGCTGACCGCCGCCCGGTACGGCCGCGCGCCCTGCCACGGCTGCGCCTTGTCGACCACGAAGAACGGCGATTGTTCGAGCTTGAGCGCGGGATTGGGCGTGCGGAAATGCAGGGTCGCCGGGATCGTCCCGCGCGACAGGCTCAGCGCGGCCTTGATGCAACCGGCCATGCCCGCGGCGGTGTCGAGGTGGCCGATATTGGTCTTGACCGAGCCGATGCCGCAGAACTGGCGCGCCTGGGTGTGGCGGCCGTAGGCCTGCGACAGCGCCGCGACCTCGATCGGGTCGCCCAGTGGCGTGCCGGTGCCGTGCGCCTCGACATAGCCGATCGTAGCCGGATCGATGCGCGAGGCGGCCAGCGCGCGCTCGATCGCCGCGCGTTGCCCGGCGACGCTGGGCGCGTAGAAACCGGCGCTCTCGCCGCCGTCGTTGTTGGCGGCGCTGGCGCGCAGCAGCGCATAGACATGGTCGCCGTCGGCGATGGCGTCGCGCGCGCGCTTGAGCAGCAGCACCGCCACGCCCTCGCCGCCGACCGCGCCGTCGGCGGCCGCGTCGAACGCGCGCAGGCGGCCGTCGCTGGAGAAGTTCATGCCATCCTGGTGGACGTAGCCGGCGCCCTCGAAACTGGCCACGCGCGCGGCCGCGACCAGGGCATGGCGCCACTCGCCTTCCAGCAGCCGGCGCCGCGCCAGGTCCAGCGCGGTCAGCGAGGACGAGCAGTTGGAATGCACGAACAGGCTCGGGCCGCGCAGGCCCAGCTTGTGCGAGATCACCGCCGGCAGGGTGCCGTTCTGGGCCATGATCCAGCCCACGTATTGCTCGATGCTCTGCGCCGAAGCCGGCGCCGTGGCCAGCAGGCGGGCGTGATAGGCGCTGTTGCTGGCGGTGGCGAACACCGCGGTGTCGGCGAGATCGCCAGCCCGGTAGCCGGCGTCCTCGATCGCCCGCCAGGCATGCATCAGCAGCAGCCGCAGCTGCGGGTCCATCAACTGCGCATCGCGCTCGGAGACGTTGAAGAAATCGGCGTCGAACAGATCGCGCCCGGCCAGGTCCGAGCGCACCGGCACGTAGGCCGGATCGGCCAGCACCTGCGCCGGCACGCAGAGTTCGCGCAGTTCCGCGTCGGGAATGCGCTCGATGCTTTCGCGGCCGCGCAGCAGGTTGTCCCAGAACTCGTCGTGGTCGCGCGCGCCGGGGAACGCGCAGGACATGCCGACGATGGCGACGGCGTCGTCGTAATAGGCCGGGATCGCCGGTTCGCCCGCGATCCCCGCCGCGGCGGCCGGCGCCGCAGGCGTCGGGTCGGCGAGCGCGGGCGCGGACGGCTGCGCGGCCGGGGCCTGCGCCTGCAGGTGGCGGACGATCCGCGCGATCGATCCGAATTCGAACAGCGAGGTCACTTCGAACCCCGGCTGCAATTCGCTGGCGATGCGCTCGGCCAGGGTCACCGCCAGCAGCGAAGTCCCGCCCTGCTCGAAGAACCCCTCGTCGATGGCGACGTCGTCGCGGCCGAGCGTTTCGCGCCACAGCGCCAGCAGGCGCGGCAGCGGATCGCCGCCCTGCCCGGCCGGCGCTGGCTGCGACTGCGGCGGCGTCGCCGGTTCCGCCGCGCGCAAGGCGGCGACGGCGGTGCGGTCGATCTTGCCGTTGGCGGTCAGCGGCAACGCCGCGACCGCGGCGAAGGCCACCGGGATCATGTGCTCCGGCAGGCTCGCGCGCAGATGCTCCTGCAGCTTGCGCCGCGACGGCAACACGGCGCCGGCCGCGGGCACGCAGGCGGCGACGATCTGCGCCTCGCCCTCGCGGCTCACCGCGCAGGCGCACAGGTCCACCTGCGGGTGCCGGGCCAGCGCGGTTTCGATTTCGCCCAGCTCGATGCGGAAGCCGCGCAGCTTGACCTGCGCGTCGGCGCGGCCGAGATAGTCCAGGCGCCCGTCGGCGCGCCAGCGCGCGCGATCGCCGGTGCGGTAGATCCTGCCGCCGGCCGAGAACGGATCGGCGATGAAACTCTGCGCGGTCAGCGCCGGCCGGTTCCAATAGCCGCAGGCGACGCCGTCGCCGCCGATGTAGAGGTCGCCTTCCATGCCGACCGGCACCGGCGCCATCGCCGCGTCGAGCACGTAGACGCGGGTATTGGCGAGCGGCCGGCCGATGCAGGAGCCGCCCGCGGCCGGCGGCGCGTCCGCCGCGATCGGGTCCAGCGTCGACCAGATCGTGGTCTCGGTCGGGCCGTACAGGTTCCACGCATCCGCGCCTTGCGCCAGCGCGGTGCGCAGCGTCTCGGGCAAGGCTTCGCCGCCGCACAGCACCTGCATGCCGCTGTCGTTGCGCCAGCCGGCGCGCAGCAGCATCTGCCAGGTCGCCGGCGTCGCCTGCATCAGGGTCGGGCGCAGTTCGCGGATGCTGCGCGCCAGGCGCTGCGCATCGCGCAGTTCCGCGGCCGCGGCGATCTGCACGCGCGCGCCGCGCAGCAGCGGCATCAGCAATTCCAGGCCGGCGATGTCGAAGCTGTAGGGCGTCACCGCCAGCAAGGTGTCGTCGGGACCGACGCCGAAACGGTCGGCCAGCGAGTGCAACAGGTTCAGCAGGCCGCGGTCGGCGATCGCGCAGCCCTTGGGCCGGCCGGTGCTGCCGGAGGTGTAGATGACGTAGGCCAGGCTGTCGGCGCTGCGCTCGAATTCCCGTGTTTCATCGGCCGACGCCGCGGCTGCGTCTTCGGCGACATCCTCGACGGCGATCGCGCGCTGCGGCGCGAGCGAACCGGTGAGGCGCGCGGCGTTGGCGCGGTCGCACACCGCCCAGCCCAGGCCGCTGTCGGCGACCATGTAGTCCAGGCGCTGCTGCGGATAGGCCGGGTCCAGCGGCACGTAGGCCGCGCCGGACTTGAGCACCGCGAGCAAAGCGACGCTGAGTTCGACCGAGCGCTCCAGGCACAGCCCCACCCGTTCGCCGGGGCCGGCGCCGGCGCGGCGCAGGCGACGCGCCAACGCGCTGCTGCGGCGGTCGAGTTCGGCGTAGCTCAGCGTGCGTTCGCCGCAGCCGACCGCAACGGCGTGCGGCCGCAGCCGCGCCTGTTCGGCGACCAGCGCCGGGATCGACGCCCGGTCGTAGCCGCTGCGCGCGGTGTCGTTGTACTCCGCCAGCAGGCGCCGGCGCTCGTCGGCGTCGAGCAGCGGCAGGCGGCTGGCGCGGGTGTCCGGATCGGCCACCGCGCCGGCGAGCAGGCTCGCCCATTGCGCGCACCAGCGTTCGACCGTCGCGGCGTCGAACAGGTCGGTGGCGTATTCGCACTCGCAGGCCAGGCCCTGCGCGGTCTCTTCCACGTACAGCGACAGATCGTACTTGGCGTGGCTCCACGGGCTGCGCTCGCGCTGCCACAGCGCCGCGTCCTGGTCTTGCGCGGCGGGATAGTTCTGCAGCGAGAACAGCGCCTGGGCCAGCGGCTGGCGGGCCAGGTCGCGGGCCGGGCGCAGCTGCGCGAGCAGGCGCTCGAACGGCAGGTCCTGGCCGTCGTGGGCGTCGAGGGTTGCGGCGCGGGCGCGCGCGAGCAGCTCGGCGAAGCCCGGATCGTCGCGCAGGTCCAGGCGCAACACCGCGGTGTCCAGCAGCGGGCCGACCACGCGCTCCAGGCCCGGTTCGGCGCGCAACGCCAGCGGCGAGGCGAGCAGCAGGTCGCGGGCGCCGGACAGCCGCGACAGCAGCGCGCCGAACCCCGCCAGCAAGGTCATGTACAAGGTCGCGCCGCGTTGCGCGCCCAGCTCCAGCAGTTGGCGGTGCAGCGCTTGCGGCAGGACGAAACGGTGCAGCGCGCCGCGGTAGGACTGCGCCGGCGGACGCGCGCGGTCGGCCGGCAGCGACAGCACCGTCGGCGCGCCGAGCAGGCGTTCGCCGGCGCGCTGCGCGAGCCGGTCCAGCGCGCTTTCGTCCAGGCGCGCGTCCTGCCAGGCCTGGTGGTCGGCGTGCTGCAACGGCGGTTCCGGCAGCGGCGAGGCGCGGCCGGCGGCGAAGGCCGCGTACAGCGCGCGCAGTTCGTCGGCCAGCAGCGCGACCGACCAGCCGTCGGCGGCGATGTGATGGGTGGTCAGGGTCAGCCGATGCTCGTCCTCGGCCAGCCGCAGCAGGCTGGCGCGCAGCAAGCGGCCGGCGCCGAGGTCGAAGCGGCGGCGCATGTCGCGCTCGCGCAGGCGCGCGGCCTGCGCCTCGCGCTCGGCCGGCGCCAGCGCGCTCAGATCGTGCAGTTCCAGGGCCACGGCCTGGGCCGGCTGGATCGCGGCGTAGAGGCCGTCGCCGTCGCTGAGGAAGGCGGTGCGCAGGCTTTCGTGGCGGCGTTCGAGTTCGTCCAGCGCGCGCTGCAAGGCCTCGACGTCGATGCGCGCGCTCGCGCGCAATGCGAGCGGCATGTTGTAGGCGGCACCAGCGGCGCCGAGCCGGTCCGCGGTCCACAGGCTGCGCTGCGCCGGCGACAGCGGCAGGCGCGGCGCGCGCGGCACCGGCCGCAGCGGCGCCGCCGCCGAGGAGGCGCCGAGGCCGCGCGCGGCGTCGACGCTGCGGGCCAGGTCTTCCAAGGTGGCCGCGGCGAAGAACTCGCGCAGGCTCAGCTCGACTGCAGCCGCGCGGCGGATGCGGCCGACCGCGCGCGTGGCCAGCAGCGAATGGCCGCCAAGGTCGAAGAAACGGTCGCGCACATCGGGTTCGCGGCAGCCGAGCACTTCGCGCCAGATCGCGGCCAGCAATCGCTCGGTCGCGGTGCGCGCGGCGACGTGGACGCGGCCTGCGGATGCGGCCACGCCGGCCTGCGGCAGCGCGTGCGTATCGATCTTGCCGTGCGCGGTCAGCGGGAAACGCTCCAGCACCACCAGCGTCGACGGCACCAGGTGCGCCGGCAACCGCGTGCGCAGCGCCGCCAGCGCGTCGTCGGCGTCCAGCGTGCGTCCCGGCGCGGCGACCGCATACGCCGCCAGGCTGCGGCCGTCGAGTTCGCCCTGGGCCAATACGTGGGCCTGGGCGATGCGTTCGTCGCGCAGAAAGGCCGCTTCGATCTCGCCCGGCTCGATCCGATAGCCGCGAACCTTGAGCTGGCGGTCGAGGCGGCCGAGGAATTCGAGCGCGCCGTCGGCGCGCAGGCGGCCGCGGTCGCCGCTGCGGTACATGCGTGCGCCGGCCCCGGCGAAGGGATCGGCGAGGAAGCGTTCGGCGGTCAGCGCGGCGCGTCCGCGATAGCCGCGCGCCACCCCGCTGCCGCCGATGAAGATCTCGCCGACCACGCCGGCCGGCACCGGCTGCAGCGCATCGTCGAGCACGTACACCGGCGCGTGCGCCAGCGCCCGGCCGACCGGCGGATCGCGCGGGTCGGCGCGGTCGCAGTCGTGGGTGGTGGCGCACACCGTGGCCTCGGTCGGGCCGTAGGCGTTGATGAAGCGCACCGGCTCGGGCCAGCTGCGCACGATCGCGGCGGGACAGGCTTCGCCGGCCACCACCAGGGTCTGCAGCGTGGCCGCGCCGCCGGCCTCGACCAGCCCGGGCACCACGCTCGGCGGCAGGGTGACGTGGGTGATCGCGCGTTCGCGCAGGGTCGCGGCCAGTTCGTCGCCGGCGAGCAGGCGCCCGCCGCCGGGCAGGCACAGGCAGGCGCCGCTGCACCAGGCGGTGAACACTTCCGACACCGAGGCGTCGAAGCCGAGCGAGGCGAACTGCAGCACGCGGCTGTGCGGTGCGATGGCGAAGCGCTGGATCTGCGCCAGCGCCAACTCGCGCAGGCCGCGGTGCTCGACCAGCACGCCCTTGGGCGCGCCGGTCGAACCGGAAGTGTAGATCGCGTAGGCCAGATCGTCCGCGGCCGGCGCCGGCCACGGCGCCGATTCGTCGGCGTCGCTCTCGCACTCTCGGAAGGACAGCCGCTGCGCAGGCGACGGCGGCAAGCCCTCGAGCGCAGCGGCGTCGGCCAGGATCAGGCGCGGCTGCGCGTCTTCGATCAGATGGTTCAGGCGCTGCGCGGGTGCGTGCGGATCGATCGGCAGATACGCCGCGCCGGCCTTGAGCGTGGCGAGCAAGGCGACGAACGTGGCGACATCGCCGTCGCTGGCCACGGCGACCAGGTCGCCCGCGCCGATGCCTTGCCGGCGCAGCTGCCGCGCCATCCGCTCCGCGCGTCGCTGCAGTTCGGCGTAGCTCAACTGCGCGGTCGGCGATTCCAGCGCCGGCGCATGCGGCGTGCGCGCGGCCTGGGCGGCGAACAGATCGCACACGGTCGCGGCGGCGGACGGCTTTGGTGCGGCCGCGGGTGCGGCGACGCCGAGGCGCAAGCGCGCCAGCGGCCGCGCCGGCTCGGCCATCGCCGCGTCCAGCAGCGTGGCGTACATCTGCGCCAGCCGCTCGACGGTGGCCGGGTCGAACAGGTCGCTGGCGTATTCGATCTCGGCGCTGAGCCGCTCGCCCGACTCGATCACGTTCAAGGTCAGGTCGTACTTGGACGTGCTGCTGGGACAGTCGATGCGTTCCACGCCCGCGCCGTGCAGCCGCAGCGTCGCCGGCGCGGTGTTTTGCAGGGCGAAGATCACCTGCACCAGCGGTTGCCGCGACAGGTCGCGGTGCGGCTTGAGTTCGGCGACCACGCGCTCGAACGGCACGTCCTGGTGCGCGAACGCCGCCAGCGCGGTGTCCTTGGCCTGGGCCAGCAATTCGGCGAAGCCGGCCTGCGCATCGACCCGGGCGCGCAGGGCCAGGGTGTTGATGAACAGCCCGACCAGCGGCTCGGTGTCGCGGTGGGTGCGGCCGGCGGTGGGCGTGCCGATGACGATGTCGTCGCCGCCGCCCCAACGCGCCAGCAGCGCCTGGAACCCGGCCAGCAGGACCATGAACGGGGTGGCGCCGCGCTCGCGCGCGAACGCCGGCAACCGCTGCGCGAGCGCGGCCGGCAGTTCGAAGCGATGGATGCCGCCGCGGAAGCTGGCGACCTGCGGCCGCGGCCGGTCGGTCGGCAGCGCCACCAGTTCCGGCGCGCCGGCGAGCTGCGCGGTCCAGTACTGCAGTTGCTGCGCCAGCAGCGGCCCTTGCAGCCACTGCCGCTGCCAGGCGGCGTAGTCGGCGTACTGCAGTTGCGCCGGCGGCAATGCCTCAGCCGCGGCGCCCGCGTGCGCGGCGTACAGCGCGCCGAGTTCGCGCAGCATCACCGCGTGCGACCAGCCGTCGGCGGCGATGTGGTGCGCGGCCAGGATCAGGACGTGCTCGTGCGCGCCCAGCCGCGCCAGCCTGGCGCGGAACAGCGGGCCGCGTTCCAGGTCGGTGCGGTGCTGCGCTTCGGCCTGCAGCAGCGCGTCCGTGCGCGCCTGCGCGCGGGCCGGATCGAGCGCGCTCAGGTCTTCGAATTCCAATAGCTCCTGCGGCGCCGGGTCGACCGTCTGCCGCGGCTGCTCGCCGTCGAGCACGAAGCGCGTGCGCAGCATCTCGTGCCGCTGCAGCAACTGCGCCAGCGCCGCGCCGAGCGCCGGCACCGCCAGCGGGCCGCGGATGCGGAACGCCAGCGGCACGTGATAGGCCGCGCCCACGGTGCCGAGTTGTTCGAGGAACCACAGCCGTTCCTGCGCGAACGACAACTCGGCCGGCCCGCGCTGCTCGCGTGCGAGCAACGGCGGCGCCGCGGGCGCGCTGCCGGCCGCCGCGGCGACTTCGCGCTCCAGGCCGGCCACGGTCGGATGCTCGAACAAGGCGCGCAGCGGCAGTTCGACGCCGAGTTGCGCGCGCAGTTGGGCGACCACCCGCATCGCCAGCAGCGAATGGCCGCCGAGTTCGAAGAAACTGTCGTGCAGGCCGACCCGGTCCAGCCGCAGCACCTCGGCGAAGATGCCGGCCAGGCGGCGCTGCAGGTCGGTGTGCGGCTCGGCGTAGTCGGCGACGTCGGGGCGTTCTTCCGGCGCCGGCAGCCGCGCCTGGTCGACCTTGCCGTTGACCGTCAGCGGCAGCGCCGGCAGGGTCAGCGTGGCCGCCGGCAGCATGTGTTCGGGCAGGATCGCGCGTAGGTGTTCGCGCAGGCTGCGCACGAACGCGTGCTGGGCCGCGGCGGCGAGCGGGTCGTTGGCGTAGCGGCGCGGATCGGTGCCGGCGCCCGCCTCGGCGGAGAGAATGTCGGCCTGGGCGGGCTCGCCCTGCCCGGCCGCCGGCGCGCGCGGATCGACGAAATTCGCGCGAAGATGGCCCGGACGCGTGTGCGAACCGGCGATGCTCACCTCGTAGCCCAGGCGCTCGCCCAGCTGCCACAAGGCTTCGGGCTCGACGCCGTCGGTGGGCGCCGGCGCGCGTTCGCACAGTTCGCCCCAGCTCAGCGCCGGATCGGCCTCGCGCAGCAGCGCCAGCCGCTGCAGGTCCGGCTGCAGGCGCGCGTTGGGCAGTTCCACGCTCAGCCGCGCCGGCCGCTGCGCGCCCAGGTGCGCTTCCAGTTCGGCCAGCGCGTCCGCGCCGCTGGGCTGCCACGGCGTCGCCGTCGGCTGCGGCGCCTGCGGTCCGACGTGCAGCCACACGTCGTAGCGGTATTGGTTCAATTCGTTGCGCGCATCGCCGCGCTTGAGCAGGATCTCGACGCCGCCGATCGCCGGCAGCCACTGCGGCAGCGCGCGGAAGAACGCCGGCGCCAGCAGCAGTTCCTTTTCCTGGCGCATGCCGCGTTCGATCGCCGCGCGCATCCGCTCCGCGCCGGTCGCCTCGTTGGCCTTGGCGAACTGCACCGAGGCGTGGAAGGCTTCGAGCAGATCGTGGTCGCGCACGTCGCCGATGAAGATGCGGCCGCCCGGCGCGACCCGTTCGCTGGCCCGGCGCAGGACGTCGAGCAGGTAGTCGGCGCCGGGAAAATACTGCACCACCGAATTGAGCACGACGGTGTCGAAGTCTTCGTCCAGGCCGGCGAAATCGTCGGCGGGCTGCGCGGTCAGCCGCACGTGCTCCAGGCCGGCGGCCGCGCCGACCCAGCGCTGCAGGCGCGCGATCGCGGCCGGCGACAGGTCGGTGGCGACGTAGCGGCGGCAACGCGGCGCCAGCTGCTGCAGCACCAGGCCCACGCCGCAGCCGATCTCCAGCAGCCGCTGCGGCCCGCGCGCCAGCACCCGCTGCGCGGTCGCGTCGAGCCACTGGCGCATCTGCGGTTCGGGAATCGGCGCGCCGGTATAGCTGCTGTGCCAGCCGACGAAGCTCGGGCTGCAATCGTCCTCGCCGGGCTGATAGGTGTCCTGGTACAGCGCCTGCCATTGGCCGACGCTCTCGTCGGCGCGCGCGTCGCGCTCGCCGGCCTGGGCCGGCTCCGCCACCACGTAGGCGACCAGGCGCGGCTGGCCGTCGCTCTCGCGCTTGGCGACCACCGCCTGGCGCACGCCGGGGTGGCGCAGCAGCGCGGCCTCGATCTCGCCCAGTTCGATGCGGAAGCCGCGCAGCTTGACCTGCTGGTCGAGCCGGCCGAGGTATTCGATGTCGCCGTCGGCGCTGCGCCGCGCGAGGTCGCCGCTGCGGTACAGCCGCTCGCCGTGCGCGAACGGGCTGGCGACGAAGCGCGAGGCGGTCAGTCCGGCGCGGTTGAGATAGCCCCAGGCCAGGCCGGCGCCGGACACGCACAACTCGCCGGCCTCGCCGTCGGCGACCGGCCGCAGCGCGTCGTCGAGGATATGCGTGCGCAGGTGCGGCAGCGCCGCTCCGATCAGGCTCGCTGGCGCCCGCACCGCCTCGGCCGCGGCGACGCCGCGCTCGGTGACGTGCACGGTGGTCTCGGTGATGCCGTACATGTTGACCAACTGCGGCCGCGCGTCGCCGTGGCGCTCGAACCAGCCGCGCAGTTCGCCGAAGCGCAGCGCCTCGCCGCCGAAGATCACCCAGCGCAGCCGCAGCGGCAGCCGCGCGGCCTGGTCGGCGGCGGCGAACTGGGCGAACGCCGACGGGGTCTGGTTGAGGACGGTGACGCCTTCGCGGCTGGCCAGTTCGTAGAAGGCCTGCGAATCGCGCGCGACCTGCGCCGGCACCAGCACCAGCCGGCCGCCGTGCAGCAGCGCGCCCCACAGCTCCCAGACCGAGAAATCGAAGGCATAGGAATGGAACAGGCACCACACGTCCTGGGCGTGGAAGCCGAAGCGCGGCTGCGCCGCGTCGAACAGCGCGGTCACGTTGGCCTGCGGCACCAGCACGCCCTTGGGCTGGCCGGTCGAGCCGGAGGTGTAGATCACATAGGCCAGCGCGCCGGCGGCGAAACCGCGCGGCGGCGCCGCCGCGGCTTCGCGCCGCACCCGCTCCCACTCGCGGTCCAGGCGCAGCACTTCGCGCCCCGGCGGTTGCGCGTGCGCGCACAGCTCGGCCTGGGTCAGCAACAGGCGCGCGCCGCAGTCCTCGAGCATGAACTCGATGCGGGCCTGCGGCGTGCGCGGATCGATCGGCAGGTAGGCCGCGCCGGCGCGCAACACCGCCAGCGTGGCCACCACCAGCAGCGGCGAACGCTCCAGGCACAGGCCGACGATGCTGCCCGGCCCGATCCCGGCCTGCTGCAGCCAGCGCGCCAGTTCGTTCGCGCGCGCCTGCAGTTCGGCATAGGTGACGCGCTCGTCTTCGCACACCAGCGCGACCGCGTCCGGCGAACGCGCGGCCTGGGCGTCGAAGCGGTCGGCCAGCGACGGCGCGGCGGCGGCCTCATCGACCGGGCCGGGCGCGGACGCATCGCTGGCGGGAGGCGGAACGTGCGCGTCTTCGCTCACGCATGCATCTCGCGATAGCGCGCCGCCCACTGTTCGGAAATCTCGTCCGCCTGGCGGCGGTGGCGGGTGCCCTGGATCGTCGGGCACTGCGAGGACAGGCCCAGGTAGTCCAGCACCGAACGCAGGGTCGGTTCGTAATGCGCGGCGAGGTCTTCGTAGTCGATCACCATCGGCTCGATCCGGTGGCGCTTGAAGAACGCCCGCCAGCCGTCGTCGCCGCTCTGCAGCCAGTCGGCCAGGCGGCGGATGCGGGCGAAGTCGAATTCGTCGGCGCCGACCGGGATCACCGCATCGGTGCTGCCGGCCACGCGCACGAACTCGCTGCTCTTGATCGCCTTGAACAGCGACACCGCCTGCGCGACCCGGTCGCTGCGGCGCAGCCAGATATAGGACAGCCGTGGGAATGCGCGGCTGAACAATTCATGCGGCGAGGCGGTCTTGTCGCCGAAATATTCCTGCAGCACTTCCACCGCGTTGTGGAAGTCCGAGAACGGGCGCTGGAAGTGGATCTTGACCCCGAACACGCCGTTGTCGCTGGTGCCGGCCTGCATGATTTCGCGCAGCACCCGCTCGGCCGGGTTGGCGCGGCGCTGCTCCTGCAGCAGTTCGCGGTAGCGCGCCGGGTCCATGTCGAACACCTGCGCCTGCGGCAGCCGCACCGGCGGCGCGAAGTATTCGTCCGGGCGCCCCGCCACACCGCTCTCGCGCAAGCCGCTGGCCAGCATCGTGCTGCCGCTGCGCATGGTGGTGCAGATGATGTAAGAGCGCTGGTTCCGCATCCTTCGAAACTCCCGGTACGACAGATGATCGATCTCGACCGGCCCGGCGCGAGGCCGGACGCCGCTGACGCAGACCCGTCGGGCGCGAAGCGCCCGGCGGTCCGCACGTGGCGATCAACTCGGGTCGAGGGCTGAGACAGGAAGACTGGCGGCGGCGCACGCGCAGGCGCGCAGGAACCCGGAACTGTGACGTCGAACGAAGTTGCTTGCCTGCAGCGAAGGCGCGCGGGGCGACGGCATCGACGCGTGCGCGCGCGCTTGCGCCAAGTCGGCGACGCGCGCGCGATCCTGGACAGCGCGGTTCGCGGCCGCGTCGAAGACGCCGACGATAACGGCGCCCACGAGTTGCGGATCAGTGTGCCCGCCGAGGCGGCGCGGCTGCGGCGGTTCCTGGCAGTTCTGACAGGTGCGCCCTGCGCGCCGCGACCCGGCGCTGGCGGAACCGCGGTGCGGCTGCGCGTGCGATGACGTGACTCTGAATTCGAACATCGCCTGCGCAGACATCCAGTGCTCCGTGCCGAGATCCGACTATGCGACTGACTATGCGTCTATTGCGTTTAATGCGTTGCGTAAACACACGCTTCGCTACAGCGTTTGGCATCCTCGTACGATTGCCAGCCGTCGTCAAGGCGCGCGGAGCGCGGCGCGCGCGACCGCAGCGAAGCGCATTCGCAACGTTGCCGACGCGCGAGCCTGTTCATCGTTCCTGGAGACGGTTCGACGCCGAAACGATGCGCCGATCGGCGGGTTTGAGCCGATGGCCGGCCGCTGTCCGACGCGCGGCGCAGCGTTGCGAACGCGCGCGCCCACGACAGCATGCGCTCGCGTATGCACCGCGCCGAGGCCGGTTCATTGAACGAGGTCGACGCTCCCGCCGGGATTGAACCGCGCCAGCCGCGGGCGCGGCGCCAACACCAGCGCGCGGTGCCGGGCGAACTGCGCCTGCATGCCCCAGACCCGGTCGGCGAACGCGTGCGCCAACGCCTGGCCGTAGGCCTGCGCATAGTCCTGCCGGCACAGCAGGAACTTCGCCGCCGCGGCGATGTCCTCGCGGTCGACGACGCAGAACACCGCCCATTGCGGATCGGCCTGCAGCGCCTGGGCGACGGCGATGCCCAGTTCCGGATAGGCCGGGCTGAGCATGTCGTCCAGGCAGATCACGCCCCACGGCGCCATGCACGCGAACGCCAGCGCCAGGTCGCGCGCCAGCGATTGCGGCTGGTGGTCGCCGTCGATATGGAAGAAGCGGATCGCGCGCCCGCCCTCGCCGACGCCGAGGCGTTGTGGCGCGAGCCGGCGGCTGTCGGCGCAGATCATCTCGACCCGATCGGCCAGGCCCAGGCGTTCAAGCCGCTCGCGCAGCCGCAGGCCGACGTGGATGTCGGGCCAGTCGTAGAGATCGATCGCCAGGGCCCGCTCGCCGGGCTGCAGGCCCAGCGCCAGCGCGATCAGGAAACGGCCTTCGAACGCGCCGATCTCGGCCGCGTCGCCGCCCCAGCCGCGTTCGCGCTGCAGCCGCATCGTCGCCGCGCACACCTGCGCGGCGAACGCCGACGACATGCCGGGGACGGCGTCGTAGTGCTCCCGCATATAGCGATCGAACGTCAACGGCGCCGACGACATGCCCGCCTTCCTCCTATGAAAGCCAACGGACCCCGACGGCGAAGCGCCTGCGCGGTCGCGGCCGACAGCCAGCCAATGCGCGTCGGTGCGCTCCCCCCGAGCGCGTCGCGACTCTAGCACGGCCGCATGTCCGGTCAAGCCGCATCGCGGCAGGCCGCGCTGCGCGCCGCGCGGGCGCTCGCGACGGCGACGGCGACGACGCGCGGCCGCATCGCGCTCGCACTGCGGCGAGGACTGAATTACTCTCGCGGACGGAAGCTTTCGTCGTACACATGCAGTCCCCACGCAGGCCCGGCCGCGCAGCGACCGGCGCCGCAGCCGCAACCCGCGACCGCGATCCTTCGCGGCCCCGCGCCGCTGGACAGATGGAGGAAGACCGCTGGTGATCGCGATTATCGAAGAACCCCGCTCCCTCTCCGCCGACTTCCTCAAGGAGATCGGCGCGGTCGCGTTCGTGATGGCGCAGCACGCGCGCCATCGCGACCGGCCGGTGCACGCCCTGCCCAGCCGGATCGCGCCGGCGGCGATGGCCCGGCAGATCCGGGTGTTCTACACCGCGCAGAGCATGCCGGTGGGCTACCTGACCTGGGCATGGCTGAATCCGCAGGCCGAGCGTCGCTGGATCGAGCAGCCCGACGCGCCGCTGCATCCTTCCGAATGGACCGACGGCGACGCGCTGTGGCTGATCGACTTCGTGACCCTGCCCGGGCTGGAACGCAAACTGTTGAACCACGCCAAGGGCAGCCTGTTCGCCGACCAGTCCTCGATCAAGGCGCTGCACCGCGGCGCCGACGGCGCCGCGCGCAAGGTCTCGAACTGGCGCCGCCGCGGCGGCGCCTGGGGCGTGGCCGACCCGCATTGGCATTCCGCGCGCGGCTGAGCCGGCGCCCGAACGGAGGATATGGATGAGCCGCTCAGCCCCCACCGCCGACACCGGCACGGACGACGCGCCCGACGCGATGCCCGGCCCCACCAGCGAACTCGCCAGACAGCGCGTGTTTCCCGAGCATCGCTTCCAGTTCAGCGCGCACCAGTTGTGTTTCATGTGCAAGTGCCTGTCCGACACCCGCGACCTGGACGGCGCCATCGTCGAGATCGGTTGCGAGTACGGACACACCACGGTGTTCCTCAACAACTACATCGACGATCTGGTCGGCCAGGACCGCCCCTACTACGCCATCGACACCTTCAGCGGGTTCACCGAATCCGACGTGCGCTTCGAGGCCGACAACCGCGGCAAGCAGGGCATCGCGTACCAGGACTTCAAGGAAAACCGCAAGGACTGGTTCGAGCGGACCTTGCGCATCAACCGCATCCGGCGGGTGCGGGCGATCGAGGCCGACATCAACGAGTTCGACCTGCCCTCGCTGGGCCCGCTGTCGTTCGTGCTGCTCGACGTCGATCTTTACCGCCCCACCCGCAAGGCCTTGCCGGAGCTCTACGAAATGCTGCGCCCCGGCGGAGTGATCGTGGTCGACGACTGCAACCCGGCCAGCAACCAATGGGACGGCGCCTACCAGGCCTACATCGAGTTCGTGCGCGCGCGCAACATCACGCCCAGGATCATGTACAACAAGCTCGGCGTGCTCAGGAAGCCGTTGCCGGAGACCGCGCCGTCCTAGCGCGCCGGCCGCCGCCAGCGCAGCTTTCCGTCGCGGCCGTCGCCGGCGCGCCGCACGACCCGCCCGGCCGGAGCCGCCGGGCGCCCAACCCAGGGCGATTTGCTTGAACGCGAACAGGCCGATATTGATCACCGGAGGCGCCGGCTACGTCGGCAGCCACGTCGCCCTGCACCTGGCCGAGCGCGGCGAACGCGTCGTCGTCCTCGACGACCTCAGCACCGGCCACGCCCGCGCGGTGATCGGCGCCGAACTGGTGATCGGCGACGTCGGCGACCGCGACACCGTCGCGCGGGTGCTGCGCGACTACGACATCGACACCGTCCTGCACCTGGCCGGGCGCACCATCGCCCCGGAATCGGTGCGCGACCCGCTGCGCTACTACGCCGGCAACACCTGCGCCACCCACACCCTGCTGGCGTGCTGCGCCCAGGCCGGGGTGAGCCGGTTCGTGTTCTCTTCGTCGGCCGCGGTCTACGGCATGCCCGCCTCGGGCATCGCCCGCGAGGACACGCCGACCGCGCCGATCAATCCCTACGGCGCGTCCAAGCTGATGAGCGAGTGGATGCTGCGCGACCTGTCCGCCGCCAGCGGGCTGCGCTACGCGGTGCTGCGCTACTTCAACGTCGCCGGCAGCGACACCCGCGGCCGCACCGGCCACCGCACCCGCAACGCCACCTTGCTGATCAAGGCCGCCTGCGAAGTGGCGACCGGGCAGCGCGAGTGCATCGCGGTGTACGGCACCGACTTCGCCACCCCGGACGGCACCGGCGTGCGCGACTACATCCACGTCGACGACCTGGCGCGCGCGCACACCGACGCGCTGGACTATCTGCGCGGGGGCGGCGAGTCGATCGTGCTCAACTGCGGCTACGGGCGCGGCGCGTCGGTGCGCGAGGTGCTGCGCGCGGTCGAGCGCGCCCACGGCGCGCCGATCCCGGTGGTCGAGCATCCGCGCCGGATCGGCGACGCGCCGTCGCTGATCGCCGACGCGGCGAAGATCCGCCGCGTGCTCGGCTGGTCGCCGCGTTGCGACGACATCGACCTGATCGTCGCCAGCGCGCTGGCCTGGGAACGCAGCCTCGCCGCCGAGCGCGGCTGAGCCGGCGCGTCCGCGCCGCGCGTCGCGCCGGCGGCGACGCGCAACGCCGTCGCCTCAGCGCTGCGCCGGCCGGCCGGGCGCATCGTTGGACTCGTCCACCACCGCCGCGACCGAATACCCGCTGCGCGCGATCGCCGCCACCGTTTCGGCCACGGTGAGCCAGTTCTCGACCCGCACGATCGGCGCGCCGCGCTCCAGGTCGCGTTCGAAGTTGATCCGGCTGCCGATGTCGGCGCGCAGCACCGCCGCGACGATCCCGCGCATGGCGTCCGCGTCGAGGGACTCGTGCAATTGCAATCTCATGGCGCGGACTCCTGTTCGGTCAGGTCGGTGGCGAAGGGTTCGGCGGCGTCGGCCTCGCGCCACCACGGCGCGGTCGGCGCCGGCGACTGCAGGTCGACGCGTTCGCCCATGCGCGGCGTGCTCAGGGCCACGCCGCGCTGCGCGGCCAGGGCCGACACCCGCTCGAACGGCTCCGTCCACGGATGCAGGGCCAGGTCGAAGGTGCCGTTGTGGATCGGCAGCAGCCAGCGGCCGCGCAGGTCCAGGTGCGCCTGCACCGTCTGTTCCGGCTGCATGTGCACGTGCGGCCAGTTGGCGTCGTAGGCGCCGGTTTCCAGCAAAGTGACGTCGAACGGCCCGTAGCGGCGGCCGATCTCGGCGAAACCGGCGAAGTAGCCGGTGTCGCCGCTGAAGAACAGCCGCAGCGGGTCGCCCTCGCCGGCGTCGTCGAGGATCGTCCACGACGCCCACAGGGTCGTGTCGCCGTCGAGCAGGCCGCGGCCGGAAAAGTGCTGCGCGGGCGTGGCGACGAAACGCACGCCGTCGATGCGGGTGCCCTGCCACCAGTCGAACTGGCGCACCTTGGCCGGGTCCACGCCCCAGCCGACCAGGCGGTCGCCGACGCCCAGCGGGGTCAGGAACACGCCGGCGGTCTTGGCCAGTTCCAGCACGGTGGCGCGGTCGAGGTGGTCGAAATGATCGTGCGAGAGGATCACCCCGCGCAGCGGCGGCAAATCCGCCAGCGCGATCGGCGGCGCGTGGAAGCGCTTGGGCCCGAGCCACTGCACCGGCGAGGCGCGCTGCGCGAACACCGGGTCGGTGATCCACCAGCCGCCGCGCAGCTTGATCAATACGGTCGAGTGGCCGAGCCGGAACAGGCTGCGGTCGGGCGCCTGCGCCAGTTGCCGCGCGGTGAGCGCGAGCACCGCCGGCGCCGCGGCCGGGACCGCGTCGGCGGGCTTGTTCCACAGCGCGTCGGCGATGATCCGCAGCAGCTTGCGCAGGCCGGTGGCCGGGCGCGGGACGACGTTGTGGAAACGGCCGTCGGCGAACTGCGGCGAATCGGCGTAGTCGGCCGTGGACGGGCGGGGCTTGGCGGCGAACGGCAGGCAGGTGCTCACGATCGTGGCTCCGATGGGCAGGCTGGGGCGGCGAAGACGGGGGGCTGGAAGCGTTGCAGGGCGGGCTTCCAGGCCCGCCTGAATACTTACACTGCCCAGTGTAGTGTACTTTTTGAAAAAGTAAACCCATGGGTGTAACCTTGCCGTCATGCCTACCCCCGCCCCTGCCCGCCTGACCGACCGCAAGCGCGCCGCCATCCTCGACGCGGCCATCGTCGAGTTCCGCCAGGCCGGCTACGAGGCCACCAGCATGGACCGCGTCGCGGCCAGCGCCGGGGTCTCCAAGCGCACCGTCTACAACCACTTCCCGAGCAAGGAAGTGCTGTTCGCGCACATCCTGCGGCAGTTGATGGAACGCACCCTGGCCTCGCCGGAACAGGCCTACCGCGCCGACCGACCGCTGCGCGCCCAGTTGCTCGAACTGGTGCGGCAGAAGATGGAGCTGCTGCAGGACGAATCCTTCATCGACCTGGCCCGCGCCGGCATCGCCTCGGTCATACCCTCGCCCGAGCGCGCCCAGCAGATGTTCGGCCGCATCGGCGACAAGGAAGAAGGACTGGTGGTGTGGATCCGCGCCGCCGCGGCCGACGGCCGGCTGAACACCGACGATCCGGGCTTCGCCTCGACCTTCATGTTCGGGATGATCAAGGGCTTCGCGTTCTGGCCGCAGATCACCATGGGCCAGCCGCTGTTGACCGAAGAACAGCGCGACCGGGTCGCGCAGACCGCGACCGACATGTTCCTGGCGCACTTCGCGGCGGCTTGATCGCAAGCGCGGCGCCTGCGCGCCGCGGCGTCGCCGCCTTCAGCGCCGCCGCGGCTTGTCCGCCGCCGACGGCGCCTCGCGCAGACTCTCCACCAGCGAAAACACCCACGGCCGGCTCGCGGCGAGCATGCCGACGCTGCGCCGCCGCTCCGGCGGCAGGCCGATGTCGAGATCGGCGGCTTCCTTGAATTCGGCCACCAGCTTGTCGAGCTTGCGCCGCAGGGTGGCCGCGGAAGCTTCGCTGAGTTCGCGTATTTCCAGGGCGAAGAACGCCTCGCCGCCGTCGAAGCCGTGGTTGAGGAATTCGCGGCTGGCCAGCTGGAAGTAACGCGCGCGCACCGGGCCGTCGTCGCGCCAGGAAAAATCGCGCGGCACCCGCAACCGGGTGCGGTCGCCGGGCAGCAGTTCGATCAGGCGCAGCTTATCCAGCTGCGCCAGCAGCCGCACCAGTTCGGGCTTGCGCAGGCCGTAGTCGGCGCCGATGGCGGCGCTCTGCCAGCCCTGGCACAGCAGGTGGAACACCGTCATCAGGCGCGGCTCGGCGGCCAGCGCGGTTTCCTGCGCCAGGCTCAGGTGGCGGCGCGCGTCGCGGTTGCCGCGGGCGCTGCGCGCCAGTTCGAAGAAGTCGATGTCGAGCGCCTCGCAAATCTGTTCGAGCCGGTCCAGGCCGATGCGGCCGTTGGACAGCAGGCGCTTGATCGTGGGCTCGGACAGGCCCAGCGCGGCGGCGAGGTCGGCGTAGCGCCAACCGCGTTCCTTGAGGATGCGCTTGAGCGCGGCGAGCAGGCGTTCGCGTTCGGCCATGGCGGCGCGGGACTCGGGTGGCGGGATAGTCGGGATCATATATCGATACCCGTATCGCCACGATTGCGGATGGCGATACCCGGCCGCAGGCTGCGCGCCAGTCCACGCCGCCGCCCGCCCATGTCCATCGCCGCCCTGCCCTGCGCGCCATCCCCGCAAACGCTCGACCTGGAAACGCTCAACGACGTCCACGCCCGGCTCAATCCGACCCAGGCGCAGGTGCTGCGGCCGCCGTCGGTCGAGGCGGCCTGCGCCGCGGTGCGCGCCTGCGCCCGCGCCGGCCAGCCGCTGATCGCCGCCGGCGCGCGCCATGCGATGGGCGGCCAGCAGTTCCTGTCCGGCGGACGGGTGCTCGACACCTCGGCGCTGTGCGGCGTGCTCGGCTTCGACGACGCGCGCGGCTTGCTGACGGTGCAGGCCGGCATCCGCTGGCCGGCGTTGCTGGCGTGGCTGGCGTCGAGCCCGGACAACCGCGGCGGCTGGACCATCCGCCAGAAACAGACCGGCGCCGACGAGTTCAGCCTCGGCGGCGCGCTGGCCAGCAACATCCATGGCCGCGGACTGAGCTACGCGCCGTTCGTCGAGGACGTGGAAGCGCTCACGCTGATCGACGCGCAAGGCGAATTGGTCGAGGCCAGCCGCCGGCAACGGCCGGAACTGTTCGCGCTGGTCGCCGGCGGCTACGGCCTGTTCGGCGTGGTGGTGGCGCTGACCTTGCGGCTGACGCCGCGCCAGGTCTTGCGCCGCGAGGTCGCCCTGGCCCGCGTCGGCGAACTGTCGGCGGCGTTCGCCGACGCCATCGCGCAGGGCTGCAGCTACGGCGATTTCCAGTTCGCGATCGACCCGGCCAGCGACGACTTCCTCGACCTGGGCGTGCTGTCGTGCTATCGCCCGGCGGCCGACGCCGTCGCCAGCGCGCCGCGCCACCTGCACGCCGACGACTTCGCCCGCCTGCTGTTGCTGGCCCACCACCAGCCCACGCGCGCGTTCCGCGAATACGCCGAGTTCTACCTGGCCACCCACGGCCAGCACTACGCCAGCGACGCGCAGCAGACCGGGGTCTACCTCGACGGCTATCACGCCGCGGTGGACCGCTCGCTCGGCCATTGCGGTTCGGAAATGATCAGCGAGCTGTACGTCCCGCGCGCCGCGCTGGCCGGCTTCATGGCCCGCGCCGCGCACAGCCTGCGCCGCCATCGCGCCCAACCGATCTACGGCACCGTGCGCCTGATCGAGCGCGACCCCACCAGCGTGCTGGCCTGGGCGCGCGAGGACTGGGCCTGCGTGATCTTCAACCTGCACGTGCGCCACGACGCCGGCGGCATCGACGACGCCGCGCAGGCGTTCCGCGCGCTGATCGACGATGCGCTGTGGTTCGGCGGCAGCTTCTACCTCACCTACCACCGCTGGGCCACGCGCGCGCAACTGGAGGCGGCGCATCCGCGCCTGCGCGAGTTCCTGCGCGCCAAGCGCGAGTTCGACCCGCAGCAACGCTGGCAGAGCGATTGGTACCGCCACCACCTCGCCCTGATGCAGGCCTGAGATGGGCGGCGTATCGACCTCGATGCTGCTCGCGGCCGCGGCGGTGCGGCAGGCGCGCAGCGACGCCGATCCGGCGGTGGCGCGCAACGCCGCGCTCGCGCGCGCCTGCCTGCAAGGCTGCGGCCGACCCGGCGCGCGGCTGCTGCGCGCCGTCGACCATGCTCTCGGCCGGGTCTTGCTGGCGGCGCTGGAAACTCTGTACCTGCCCGGGATCGGCGCGCATTACGCCTGGCGCAAGCGCCGCATCCGGCGCTGGGCGCTGCAGGCCTGCGGCGACGGCGCGCAACAACTGCTGGTGCTCGGCGCCGGCTTCGACGGGCTGTCGCTGTTCCTGCTCGAACGCATCCCCGGGCTGCGCGCGTTCGAGATCGAGCGCGAATCCACGGTCGCGATCAAGCGCGAAGCGCTGCGCCGGCTCGGCGTGCGCGAGCCGCGCCTGAGCCTGGTCGCGGCCGACTTGAGCGTCGTCGCCGTCGAGACCTTGCTGCCGGGCATCCCGCGGTTCGATCCGCGGAAGCCGACCCTGGTCGTCGCCGAAGGCGTGCTGATGTACCTGGAACCGCCGGAACTGCAGCGGCTGCTGTGCGGCCTCGCGCAGACGCTACCCGGCGCGGGCCTGATCGCGACCGCGATGGCGCCGGCCGCCGCCGGCGCGCCGGGATTCGCGCGCCAGCGTCGGTGGGTGCGGCGCTGGCTCGAGCGCGCCGGCGAACCGTTCCGCTGGGCGCGGACGCGCGACGGATTGGCCGCGACGCTGGCCGCCGCCTCGGTGCGCCTGGAGCGCATCGCCGATCCCGACGAAGCCGCCGATCCCGATCCCTCGCCGGGCGAATGGCTGTTCGCCGGCGAGTTCGCGCGGCCGCCGCGGTAACGCGACGGCCTACGCAAAACACCGCCCGTGCGGCGTTCTGCCGCAGCGTCCGCGGCCCGGCGCGGCGCGTGCCTGCCCTACTCTATGCCTCGCCCGCGCCGCGACCGGTTCGCGGCGCCTTCCTTCCCGACGCGCACCCGCACCGGCCCAACCGCCGGCCGCTTCGCCGCGTCCGTTGCCTGCGAATCATGCGATGACCTTGCGAACCTTGGCGTTGAGCTGCGCCCTCGCCCACACCCTGGCCGCGCCCGCCGCGCGGGCCGCCGATGCGGCCGCGGCGAAAAACGACGCCGCTGCGACCCTGGACGCGGTGGTGGTGACCGCCGCTCCGGTGTCGCCGCTGACTTTCGAGCTCGATCCGCGGCTGCCGCGGCAACCGGTGCCGGCCAGCGACGGCGCCGACTATCTTAAGACCATCCCCGGCTTCAACGCGATCCGCAACGGCGGCAGCAACGGCGACCCGGTGCTGCGCGGCATGTTCGGCTCGCGCCTGAACCTGCTCGCCAACGACGGCAGCATGCCCGGCGCGTGTCCGGCGCGCATGGACAACCCCTTGTCGTATGTGTCGCCGGAAACCTACGACCGGCTGATCGTGGTCAAGGGCCCGCAGACGGTGCTGTGGGGCCCGGGCGCCTCGGCCGGCACCGTGCGCTTCGTGCGCCGCACCGAGCCGTTCGAGCGCCCCGGCCTGCGCGCCAGCGGCAGCCTGCTCGGCGGTTCGTTCGGCCGCAACGATCAGCGCCTGGACCTCGCCGCCGGCGCGCCGTCCGGCTACGGCCGCGTGACCGCCAACCGCTCCGAAGCCGACGACTACGACAACGGCGACGGCCAGCGCGTGCCCTCGTCCTGGAAGAAATGGAACGCCGACGCGACCGCGGGCTGGACGCCCGATGCCGACACCGCGCTCGAACTCGCCGCCGGCCGCGGCGACGGCCAGGCGCGCTACGCCGGCCGCGGCATGGACGGCGCCCAGTTCCGGCGCGAGAGCTACAGCCTGCGTTTCGAGCGCAAGAACCTCGGCGGCGCGCTCGACGCGCTGGAGGCCAATGCGTTCTACAACTACGCCGATCACGTGATGGACAACTACAGCCTGCGCGATCCCAACCCGATGAGCGCGATGCCGATGCCGGTGGCGGCGAACGTGGACCGGCTCACCGTCGGCGGCCGCGCCGCGGCGAGCTGGCGCTGGGCCGCGTTCGAGCTCAGCGCCGGCGTCGACGGCCAGCGCAGTCGCCATCGCGAACGCAGCGGCACGGGCCGCGGCGCCTATCGCGCGGCGCCGTGGAGCGCCGACGCGCGCTTCTCGACGCTGGGCCTGTTCGCCGAGGCGACTTGGCGCGCGAATGCGCAGAGCCGCCTGGTCTACGGCGCGCGCGTGGACCGCGCCCGGGTCGAAGACCAGCGCGCCGGCGCCGGCATGATGGACATGCCCAACCCGACTTTCGGCGAGGTCCGGCGCGAAACCCTGCCCAACGGCTTCGTGCGCTACGAACGCGACCTGGCCGGCACCCGCGCCGGCTGGTACGCCGGCCTCGGCCACGTCGAGCGCATGCCCGACTACTGGGAACTGTTCTCGCCGAACCTGGGCCCGGCCGGCGCGGCCAACGCCTTCGCCGGCGTCGCGCCGGAGAAGACCACGCAGCTGGACGTCGGCCTGCAGTACAAGGGCCAGCGCGTCGACGCCTGGGTTTCGGCCTATGTCGGCCGCATCGGCGACTACATCCTGTTTGCCTATCTGCCCGGCGGGATGATGGGACCGACCAGCCGGGCCAGCAACGTGGACGCGCGCATCCGCGGCGCCGAGGCCGGCGCCGACTGGCGTGCGGCCGAACACTGGAAACTCGGCGCGAGCCTGGCCTACGCCTGGGGCGAGAACCGCAGCGACGGCCGGCCGCTGCCGCAGATGCCGCCGCTGGAGGCCAAGCTGTCGCTGGGCTACGACGACCGGCGCTGGAGCGCCGGCGCGTTGCTGCGCGGGTCCGCGAAGCAGGACCGGGTCGCGGTCGGCCAGGGCAACGTGGTCGGCCAGGACATCGGCCGCAGCCGCGGCTTCGCGGTGTTCTCGCTCAACGGCGGCTATCGCTTCAGCGACGCGCTGCGGCTCAGCGCCGGCGTCGACAACCTGTTCGACCGCCGCTACAGCGAGCACCTCAACCTCGCCGGCAGCGCCGACTTCGGCTACCCGGCCGACCCGGTGCGCATCGACGAACCCGGCCGCTCGCTGTGGGCCCGGCTCGACTTCACGTATTGAGCGCGCGTTGCCCCGCGCGGCGACGGCCGCGCCGGTTCAATCCCGCCGCGACAGGCCGACCTTGAGATCGTCGCGGATGTAGATCTCGACATACCCCGGCAACCAACCCTCGTGCGCCATGCGCACGAACGGTTCGAGCAGGCGGCTGTCCTGCCGGTCGGTCAGGAACACCACCGACCACAGGTTCAAGGGCTGCGTTTCCTCGCCGCCGACGCCGTGCACGACATGGAAGATCGGCTGGCCGCTGCCGGCGCGCAGCGGCGCGCCGTCGGGTCCGGGGTATTCGGCGGCGCCGATGAAGGTCACCTTCTGCTGGGCGTGGTCGGCCCGGGTCTGCTCCAGGATCAGTTCGTAGCGCTCCGGCTGCAGCCACAGCCGCTGCCGCGACTTGCGCACGAAGCGCTCGACCCGTTCGCGCTCGCCCTGGTCGGCCCACACCGCCGCGCTGCCCGGCTCGACCACGTAGGGGATGTAGCGGTCGGGCCGGCGCGCCTTGCGCCCTTCCATCTCCCACAGCTGCGAGCGGGTCAGCCGCAGCGGACGTTGCAGCCGGTAGCGTTCGGACAGCACCCGGTTCACGTCGATCGGGGGAAGCTCGAAACGGGTGTTGCGCGGGTCGTTCCAGGCCTGCGCGAAGACGGGTTCGTGGTCCACGTTCGGGTATGCAATGCTCATGACGTCGCTCCGGGGGAAGGGTTCGCAAACCGCCGCGCCCGGATCCGTTGCGGATCGCCGCGGGCGGCGGATGCGCTCACGGTATGACCTCAAGCTAAGTCGAGGTCAATGCGCGAACAGGCGAACGCACAGTTCCAGATCGGCAACTGCCGTTGCGACAACTGAACGATGCTTGCGCGCGCGTGCAAACCCCTCGCGCCGATCGGCCGGGCGCTAGGCCCCGGTCTGCCGGTGCGGCGCGCGCACCGGCTTGGATTCGGGCGACTTGTCCTGGCGCAGGAAGATCGACAGCACCACGATCGACAGCACTGCGAGGAATTCGCTCTGCCAGTTCTGGAACGATTCGAACCAGAAATCGGAACTGCCCAGGTGCTCGCTCAGCTCGACCGGCGCGCGCCCCTGCAGCCGGCGCTCGTCGTTGTGGTGGCGCCAGCTGCCGTAACCGTGCAGCACGAACGAGCCCAGGAACAGCAGCAAGAACGCGGCCGTCAGCGAGTGCGAATACAGCCGCCGCCACAGCCCGCCGCGGCGCACCGGCCACGGCGCCGGGCCGGGGTCGATGTGCTCGGGCCGCGGCTCGAACGGGCGCGACTCGGCCGAGCCCAGCTGGCGCAGCCACACCGTCAGCAGCACGTACATGCCCATCTGCAGGAATTCGCTTTCCCAGTTCTCGAACGTGGCCGAGATGAAGTGGCCGCTGTCGAGATAGGCCCGCAACGTCAGCGGCGCCTGGCCTTCGCGCACGATTTCCTCGTTCCACGCGGCCTGGCCGGTCAGCACCTGGCCGACCAGGAACGCCAGGAAGATCGCGCTCAGCACCAGGCTCAGGCCGTTGCGTCGCCAGAAGGACGGTTCGCCTCGCATCGCTGCTTGCATCGCACTGCGCGCTCCGTGAACAGGATCGCGAGCACGATCCGCCGGCCGGCGTTAGCGCGATGTTCACGCCGGCGTTCACTCGCGCTGAATCGTGCGCGTTCTACGTTGCCCGCACGCCAGCAATCGACACCGGAGGACACGATGGCCAGCAAGCGGCACGACCGCGCCCAGTTGAACGAACTGCTCTACCAGGCGCTGGAAACCGAAAAAGGCGGCATCCGCATCTACCAGACCGCGCTGGAATGCGCGGTCAACCGAGACCTGCGCGAGGAATGGCAGGGCTACCTGGACGAAACCCGCCGCCACCACGAGATCCTGACCGGCGTGCTCGCCGAACTGGGCCTGGACCCGCAGGCGGCGTCGCCGGGCCGCGAAGTCGTCGCCCACATCGGCGCGTCGCTGGTGAAGGCGATGCAGATGGCGCTCGAGGCCGGCGATGCGCAGGCCGCCGAGTTGGTCGCGGCCGAGTGCGTGGTGCTGGCCGAGACCAAGGACCACCAGAACTGGGAACTGATCGGCCATGTCGCCAAGAACACCAGCGGCAAGGAAGCCGCGACGCTGATGGAGGCCTACGAACAGGTCGAGAAGGAAGAGGATCACCACCTCTACCACACCCAGGGTTGGGGCCGCGAACTGTGGATCGCCAGCCTCGGCTTCAAGGCGGTGCTGCCGCCGCCGGAAGAGATCAAGCACGTCGAGACCGCGATCGGCGCGTCGCGCGCCGAGCAAGCGCGCGAGCAGATGTTGAAGAAGAACTGAGCCGACATGGCCACCCGCGCCGACCCGTTCCCCTCGCACATCCAAGCGCGCACGCATGTCGAGGCCGGCGCCGGCCTCGACATGCCCGCACGCGCCGGCGAGCGGCCGCCGGCCGCGCGCAGCGGCGCCGGGCGCGGCATCGCCGCATGGGTCCGGCGCAAGCCGGCGCACGCCTTCGCCCTGGCCGTGGCCGCGGGCTGGCTGTTGGGCAAGATCAGCCGCGTCGCCCAGGGCCGGCGGCCGCGCTAGGCCGTCGCGCGGCGCGGCCGGCGCGTCGCCTCACGGCTGCATGTGTTCGCCGACGACGACCACGATCCGGTCCGGCACCAACGGGTCGTTGGCGTAGACCCGGACCAGCGATTGGGTCCGCCGCGTCACCACCGCCGCGAAGGTCTCCAGCAATACCGAGGTGACCACCACTGCGCGGTTGGGCGTGGTCAATCGCCGCGTACACACCAGTTCGCCCGGACGGGCCACGAACTCGTCGCTGACCAGCAGGCGCACCGGCAGGCCGTTGGCGGTGGCGTTGCGGATCGCGATGCAGGCGTCGGTGACCTGGATCGGCAGCTTGCCGCTCAAGGGCGGCAGGTTCAACGCGCCGGAGTCGCACACGAGCAGGACCGGGTTGTACTGGGTGATCCGGGCGAAGACCTTCATGCAGCGGAGCATCGTTCCCTGGTCGGCGGGGCCCGTATCTGACCATTGCGCGGGCGCGTCGGCCAGCGAAGCGCGAGGACAAGCTGAACCAGTCAGCTTGGTGGCGAGAACTCGAACGCAACGGCGCGTTCGCGCGTCCGTCCCGGCCGCGGGAAACGGCATCGCGCGAGGGCGCCGCAGCGCCGCCCTCGCCTGCCGTTGGCGCCAGCGCATCGGCCGATGCCGGCCGCATCGCCCGGCCGACGCGCGGCCGATCCGGCGCGGCGCACGTCGGCATCCGCAGCGCGGCCACGCGTGTACGCGCGGGCAACATCGCCTGCGCTAGCGTCGCCGGAATGTCCAGCGCACTGCGCCCCGACGATCCGCTGATCCTGCGCCCGCAAGGGCTGTATTGCGCGGCCGGCGATTTCTACATCGATCCGCTGCAGCCGGTCGCGCGCGCGCTGATCACCCACGGCCACGGCGACCACGCCCGCGCCGGCATGGGCCGATACCACACCAGCGCCGCCGGCCTGCCGGTGCTGCGCTGGCGGCTGGGCGAGCGAGGCTACGTCGCCCACGACTACGGCGAGCCTTTCGACCTGGGCGCGGCGCGCATATCGCTGCATCCGGCCGGGCACGTGCTCGGTTCGGCCCAGGTGCGCATCGAGGTCGGCGGCCGGGTGTGGGTGGTGTCGGGCGACTACAAGCGCCAGCCCGATCCCACCTGCGCGCCGTTCCAGCCGGTGCGCTGCGATGTCTTCGTCACCGAAGCCACCTTCGCCCTGCCGGTCTACCGCTGGCCGGACACCGCCGCGGAGGTGGCGCAGATCGAGCGATGGCGGCAGCGCTGCGGCGAACGCGGCGAAGCGGCCGTGCTGTTCTGCTACGCGCTGGGCAAGGCGCAACGCCTGCTCGCCGAACTGCGCGCGTTCGGCGAACGGCCGGTGTTCGTGCACGGCGCGATCGAGGCCGGGGTGCGGGTCTACCGCGAGGCCGGCGTGGCGATGGTCGAGACCCGTCCGCTCGAGGACGGCCGCGACGCGCACGCCGGCGAACTGGTGCTGGCGCCGCCCTCGGCGCTGGGCTCGGCGTGGATGCGGCGCTTGCGCCGGGCCCAGACCGCGCTGGCCTCGGGCTGGATGCGCGTGCGCGGCAACCGCCGCCGGCGCAACGTCGACCGCGGCTTCGTGATCTCCGACCACGCCGACTGGCCCGCGCTGCTGGCCAGCATCGACGACAGCGGCGCCGGCCGCGTGCTCGCCACCCACGGCCGCAGCGAGGCGCTGGTGCGGGCCTTGCGCGAACGCGGACTCGATGCGCACTCGCTGCCGGCGCCGCAGGCGTCCTCCGAACCGCCCGCGTCCACGGCCCCGCCGGACGGCGACGCATGAAGGCCTTCGCCGCGCTGTACCGCGAACTCGACCGCACCACCGCGACCTCGGACAAACGCGCCGCGCTGATCGCCTATTTCCAGGCCGCGCCGCCGCGCGACCTGGCCTGGGCGCTGTGGCTGCTGTCGGGCGGCAAGCTCGCCAGCATCGCCAATCAGCGCGAGCTGCGCGAATGGATCGCGCAGGAATCCGGGCTGCCGGATTGGCTGGTCGGCGAGTGCTACGACGAAGTCGGCGACCTCGCCGAAACCTTGAACCTGCTGCTGCCCGAACCCGCGGCGCCGACGCCGGAGCGGCCGCTGCACGAATGGATCGAACGGCACCTGGCGCCGGTCGCCAAGGGCGCGCCGCAACTGCGTCGCGAGGCGGTGCTGGCCGGCTGGCGCGGGCTGCCGTCCGCGCAGCGCTTCGTGTTCGACAAACTGCTGACCGGCGCGCTGCGCGTGGGCGTGTCGCAACGCGCGGTGCAGCAGGCGCTGGCGGCGTGGTCGGGGGTGGACATCGCCCTGATCGCCCAGCGCATGCTCGGCGCGTGGACGCCGTCGCCGCAATTCGTCGAACGCCTGCTGTCGGCGCAGGCGCAGGCCAGCGATCGCGAGCAACCCTACCCGTTCTTCCTCGCCTCGCCGCTGGAACACCCGCCGGACGCCCTGGGCGCGGCCGGCGAGTGGCTGCTGGAATGGAAATGGGACGGCATCCGCCTGCAGCTGATCCGCCGGCGCGGCGCGGTCGCGCTGTGGTCGCGCGGCGAGGAACGCCTGGACGGGCGCTTTCCCGAGATCGAAGCGGCGGCGCGGCAACTGCCGCGCGATTGCGTGCTCGACGGCGAACTGCTGGCCTGGCGCGCGGACGAGCCGGCGCCGCTGCCGTTCGCGGCGCTGCAGACGCGCATCCAGCGGCGCAAGCCCGGGCCCAAGAGCCTGGCGCAGGCGCCCGCGCGCATGCAGGTCTACGACCTGCTCGAACTCGACGGCGAAGACTGGCGCGAACGGCCGCTGCAGCAGCGCCGCGACGCGCTCGCCGAGCTGCTCGCGGCGCAGCCCGGGGCGCCATCGGTGCTGGCGCTGTCGCCGCAGCTCGCGGCGGACGACTGGGCCCAGGCTTCGGCGCAGCGCGCGACCTCGCGCGGACGCGGCGTGGAAGGCCTGATGCTCAAGCGCCGCGATTCGCCGTACCGGGTCGGCCGCCGCCGCGGCGACTGGTGGAAATGGAAGATCGATCCGCTCAGCATCGATGCGGTGCTGATCTACGCCCAGGCCGGGCACGGCCGCCGCAGCACGCTCTACACCGACTACACCTTCGGCCTGTGGCGCGAGGGCGAACTGGTGCCGGTGGCCAAGGCATATTCGGGCCTGGACGATGCCGAAATCCTGGAACTGGACCGCTGGGTCCGCGCCCATACCCTGGAGCGTTTCGGCCCGGTGCGCGCGGTGGCGCCGGTACAGGTGTTCGAGCTCGGTTTCGAAGCGGTCAACCGCTCGACCCGGCACAAGTCCGGGGTCGCCGTGCGCTTTCCACGCATCCTGCGCTGGCGGCGCGACAAACCCGCGGCGCAGGCCGACACCCTGCAAGCGCTGGAATCGCTGGCGCGCTGAGCGCGCGGCGGCGCTCAGCCGGCGTTCGCGTGTTCGGCGCAGAGTTCGCGAAAGCGCAGCGCATCGGCCACCGCATGGCCGGCGGCGGTGTTGTCGAAGATGCACCAGCTCTGCGCGCCGGATTCGCCGACGCGTGCGCGCACCGCTTCGGCCAGGGCGCGCAGGCGGGTTTCGCCATATTCGCTGTAATAGGTGCGCGGCGAGCCGTGCCAGCGCCAGTAGCGCACCCGGCCGTGCGGCGAAGGTTCGGCCGCGGCGGCCAGCGGCAGCGCCGGGTCGACGCCGGCGCGCTGCACGCCGTAGCGCTGCAATACCGCGTCGGCGCGTGGATGGAACCAACTGCGATGGCGCGGCTCGCACACCACCGGCGTCCGGCTGCGCCGGGCCAGCATGGCGAAGAAACGCGCGGCCACGGCGGCGTCGAACCGCAGGCTCGGCGGCAACTGCACCAACAGCGCGCCGAGCGTGTCGCCCAGCCCGCCGGCCTGGCCGAGGAATTCGTCGAGCATCGGCCCGGCGCCGCACAGCCCGGCTTCGTGGGTGATGGCGCGCGGCAGCTTGACGCTGAAAGCGAAGCCCGCCGGCACGCTGTCGGCCCAGCGCTCGTACGTGGCGCGGCGGTGCGGGCGGTAGAACGAGGAATTGATCTCGACCGCATCCAGCCGGCTGGCATAGGCTGCCAGCACGCTGGCGCCCGCGCCGAAGCGCGCGCGCTGCGCGGCCGGCAGCGACCAGCCGGCGCAGCCGATGCGGATGCGCTCGGCCGCTGCCGGCGGCGCGGCGCGGTCGCCGGGCTCGGGCTGCGCCATCGGTTGCGGATTCGACGGGAACGGATTCGACGGGAGCGGATTCGAGCTGTGCGGGTCGGAAGCGTGCATGGCTTCGATGGTCCCGGCGCGCGCATGGCACCGGCGTGAACGCATCCTTCGCCAACGTTCACGCGCCGTGGCGCCGCGCTTAACGCGATCTTGCCCAAGCTGCGGCGACCGCCACCGCCATGGAGATCGCCATGCAGCACCAGCGCCTGCGTTTCGGCCGCGGCTTCCGCGTCGCGCTGCGAGTGCGGCGCGTGCAGGCCGCGCAAATGACCCTCGCGCCCGGCGCCAGCGAGGGCGGGCCCGACAATCGCCATCGCGGCGCCGAGCAATGGCTGTATGTCGTCGCCGGCAGCGGCCTGGCCATCGTCGAGGGCCGCCGCCAGCGGCTCGCGCCCGGCAGCCTGCTGGTGATCGAGCGCGGCGAGCGGCACGAGATCCGCAACACCGGCCGCACCGCGTTGAAGACGCTCAATCTGTACTCGCCGCCGGCCTACGACGACGACGGCGAACCGCTGGGGCCGGGCAAGCGCTGAGCCCGCGGCGGCGCGGCGCGAAGTTCAGTACGCCGGTGCGCGGTGCCAGCGCCAGGCGCTGGCGATGATGTCCTCGATCGCGCCGTGCCGCGGCGTCCAGCCCAGGCGCTCGCGCGCCGCGGCGCTGGACGCGACCAGCACCGCCGGGTCGCCTTCGCGGCGCGGCGCCACCCGGTAGTCGATCTCGCGGCCGGTCACCCGCGCCGCGGCGCGCACGATCTGCAGCACGCTGAAGCCGGTGCCGTTGCCGAGGTTGAAGCAGTGCGCGCCGGCGTTGGCGTCCATCCAGTCCAGGGCGCGCACGTGCGCGTCGGCCAGGTCGAGCACGTGCACGTAGTCGCGCACGCAGGTGCCGTCGGCGGTGTCGTAGTCGTCGCCGAACACCTGCAGCGGCGCGCCCTGCCCCAGCGCCGCGCGCAGCACGTTCGGGATCAGGTGGGTCTCCGGCGTGTGCGACTCGCCGATGCCGGCCTCGGCCGCGGCGCCGGCGGCGTTGAAGTAGCGCAGCGACACCGAACGCAGGCCGTAGGCGCGCGCGGCATCGGCGAGGATGCGCTCGACCATCAGCTTGCTGGCGCCGTAGGGATTGATCGGCGCGGTCGGGTGGTCTTCGTCGATGCGCGGCGCCTGCGGCCGGCCGAACACCGCGGCCGAGGACGAGAACACCAGCCGGCCGACGCCGTGCGCGCGCATCGCGCGCAGCAGGTTGAGGCTGCCGGCGACGTTGTTGAGGTAATAGTCGTAAGGCTCGGCCACCGACTCGCCGACCAGCGAGCGCGCGCAGAAGTGCATCACCGCGTCGACCGGTTCGGCGAACGCCGCCTCCAGGCTGGCCGGATCGAGCAGGTCCGCGTCGATCCAGCGGCCCCAGCGCAAGGCCTGGCGATGGCCGGTGCTGAGGTTGTCGAGCACGCTGACGCGCACGCCGCGTTGGGCCAGCGCATAAGCCGCATGCGCGCCGACGTAACCGGCGCCGCCGCAGACCAGCACGTGCGGCGAATGCGTACGCGGCGCAGCGGCGACGAAGCCCTTGCGGTCTACCGTCCGTGGTGAAGGCAACGTCAAGAAAATCCCCGCTAACTGAAGCCGTTCGGCATTCGCGCCGGGCGATGCTTGTGGCTGCGCGGCATTGCATGGGAGTATGCGTCACGCACCGTTTTGTGATGCAAATCACTTTAATCGCGCCATATTTCTGAATGAACCGACTGAACAAGGACGCGCGTCGGCATTGCGGCGACGACGGCACGAGCCTGCGCGCCCGGCCCGCCGCAACGCAGCCCAGGGACCGGGCATGCTGATCCGCCAGACCGCGCTGTACCTGCCGGCGCAATTGCTCGGGCCGCTGGCGCAACTGGCGGCGATCGTGCTGTGGACGCACTGGCTGGATCCGGGCGAGTTCGGCGCCTTCACCCTGGCGCTGGCCGCGCAGGAAGCGATCTATCTGCTGTTCCTGGCGTTCTGGTCGTACTACCTGTTGCGCTTCCTGCCCGGCGCCGACGCGCCGGCGCGCGAGCGCATGGATACGTTCGAGAGCTGGGTGTTGCTGGCCAACCTCGCGCTGCAGGCGGCGGCGCTGGGGCTGGTGCTGCGCTACCTCGCCGGCACGCCGCCGGGCGCGGCCGCGTTCGCGGTGCTGTTCGCCTTCGCCTTCACCCGCTCGTACTGCACCCATCTCGCCGAACGGGCCAAGGCCGGCAACGACATCCTCGCCTACACCGCGCTGCAATGCGGCGGCCCGATCGGCGGGCTGGCGCTGGGCTGGCTGTGGGCGCACCTGACCCGCGACGGCGCGGCGCGGATCGGCCCGCTGCAGGTGCTCGGCGCCTATGCGATCGCGCAGGCCGCCTCGCTGCTGTTCGCGCTGCTGCGGCTGCCGCTGCGCTGGCGCCTGCGGCGCGCGGATCGCGGCCTGTTGCGCGCGGTCGCGCTGTACGGATTGCCGCTGGCCTTGAGCGGCGCGCTGGCGTGGGTGCCCGGCAACGGCATCCGCTTCGTGGTCGAACACGGGCTCGGCCTGGCCGCGGTCGGCCTGTTCGCCGCCGGCTGGACCCTGGGCCAGCGCGCCTGCGCGTTCGCCGCGATGCTGGTGACCGCCGCCGCCTTCCCGATCGCCCTGCGCCTGGAAGCCAGCGGCGAACGCGGCCGCGCGCTGCAGCAACTGGCCGACAACGGCGCGCTGCTGTGCGCGGTGCTGCTGCCGAGCGCGGCCGGCTTGATCGCGCTGTCGGCGCCGTTGTCGCAACTGGCGGTGTCGGCGCCGTACGTGGCCGACACCCTGGTCATCCTGCCCATCGCCACCCTCGCCGGGCTGGTCAAGAACCTGCGCAGCCATTTCGCCAACCAGGCCTTCCTGCTCGCGCGTAAGACCGGCTGGACGCTCGCCATCGACGCGCTGGAGACCGCGCTGTTCCTGATCGGCGCCGCGCTCGGCCTGCGCGCGCTCGGGCTCGCCGGCGCCGCCTGGGGCGCGCTGGCGGCGGTGAGCGTCGGCGCCGCGCTGTCGTTCTTCGTCGCCGTGCGCCGCCTGGACATGCCGCTGCCGTCCGCGCACCTGGCGCGCATCGTGCTGGCCAGCGCGGCGATGTCGGCGGCGCTGGCGCTGTTGCCGCCGCTCGCCGGCTGGCCCGCGCTGGCCCTGGCCACCGCGTTCGGCGGCGCCGTCTACGCCGGCGTGCTGGCGCTGTGCTACCGCGGCCATCTGCGCGAACTGCGCGGCCGTATCCCTTTCCTGTCCCGATGACTTCGCCATGGATCGCATCGCCCCCGGCGCGCTGAGCGCCTTGACTCCGCAATCGCCGGCGCAGTGGCAAACCGCGCCGCTGCTGTTCCAGCACCGCCTGCACGCCGATCCGCGTTTCGCCAAGGACGCGATCGCCGGCCTGATCGACCGCTATCCGCGCCGCGGCTATTCCATCGTGCACATGGGCGAGCAAGGCGCCGGCGGCCGGCGGGTGTGGCGCGAAGGCGACTTCGGCGGGCTCGACGGCGCGCGCGTGCTCGACGCGATCGAGCGCGGCCGCCTGTGGCTCAACCTGCGCGACGGACACGAGCACGACGCCGACCTCGACGCGGCCATGCGCGGCGTGTTCGCCGAGGCCGGCGCGCTGGCGCCGCCGGTGTCGAGCTACGGCCACCGCCTGGGCGTGCTGGTGTCCTCGCCGGGCGCGCAGGTGTACTACCACGCCGACCTGCCCGGCCAGGGGCTGCTGCAGCTGCACGGCCGCAAGCGCATCTACATCTATCCGCCGCGGCTGCCGTTCCTGAGCGAGCAGGGCCTGGAGAACATCGCCCTGAGCCAGCTCGAAGTCGGCCTGGAATACCGCCCGGAGTTCGACCGCGACGCGCAGGTGTTCGACCTGGAACCGGGCCAGGGCCTGTTCTGGCCGCTGAACTCGCCGCACCGGATCGAGAACCACGACAGCCTCAACGTGTCGATGACGCTGGAGTACTGGACCCAGCAGATACGCCGCAGCCAGATGATCAACGTGGCCAACGGCATCCTGCGCAACCACTACGGCGTCGCGCCGCGCTCGCGCCGGCTCGGCGGCCCCGCGTTCTACGCCAAGGCCGCGCTGCAGTCGCTGTGGCGCCGCAGCGGCCGCCTCGACGGCTTGCGCCGTGCCGCGCGGCCGATCGATTTCCGGCTCGATCCCGACCGCCCCGGCGCGATCCTCGACCTCGGCGCGCCCACGCCGCGCGACGGCCGGGACGCATGAACCGGGCCGACGACTACCAGGTGACCATCGAGCGCGAACTCGCGCCGGCGCTGGCGCGTTGGCGCGGCTGGGAACGCGACGGCGCCGCGGTCGGCCTGTTCCAGCGCGAACATTGGCTGCGCGCCTGGTACGCGACGCTGGGCGCGCAGGCCGGACGCGAGCCGCTGCTGGCCAGCATCGAGCGCCGCGCCGACGGCCGCGCGCTGCTGGCGCTGCCGCTGGTGCGCGAGCGTCGCGGCGGCCTGCGCTGCATCGCCTTCGCCGACGCCGGCGTCAGCGACTACGCCGCGCCGATCTGCGCGCCCGACTGCCCCGCCGACCCGGCCGCGGTGCGGGCGATGTTCGCCGCGCTGCGCCGCGCCCTGCCGGGCGCCGACCTGTGGTCGCTGGAGAAGATGCCCGCGCGCATCGGCGAACGCGACAATCCGCTGCTGCAGCTGCCGGGCACGCGCGCCAGCGCCTTGTTCGGCAACCCGGTGACCGTCGGCGAGGATTTCGAGGCCTGGCGCTTCAGCCGCGAGAAGACCCACCGCAAGGAACTGGAGCGCTCCTGGCGGGTGTTCTCGCGCCATCCGCAGGCGCGCTGGGAGCGGATCGAAGACCCGGCCCAGGCGCTGCCGGTCATGGACGCGCTGGAAGCGCTGCAGCGCGAGGCGATCCGCGGCAAGGGCTGGGCCTATCTGCTGGACGAGCCGGGCTACCGCGCGTTCTATCGCGAACTGATCGCGCAGGGACTGGCCGGCGGCGAAACCGTGCTGACCGCTTTGCGGGCCGGCGAGGAAGTCGTCGCCGCCCTGCTCGGCCTGCGCCGCGGCGACGAGTACGCGATGATCCGGATCGGCAACGCCGCCGGCGAATGGCGCAACTGCTCGCCCGGCCGGCTGGTGATCGAGCGCACCATGGCCGCGCTGCACGCGCAGGGCGTGCGCCGTTTCGATTTCACCATCGGCGACTACGCCTACAAGCGCGGCTTCCAGCCCGAGCGCCTGGACCTGTTCGATTCGACCGTGGCGCTGTCGTGGAAGGGGCGGCCGCACAGCCTGCGCGCCGGGCTGCGGCATCGCGCGCGCGCCTGGCTGGCGGACCGGCCGGAGCTGAAGCGGCGCCTGTCGGCGCTGCGCGCGCGCGCCGACGACGCCGGCTAGCGGCGCTCAGCCGCGCGCGTCGCCGCCGTCCAGCAGCCGCTCGAACAACTGCAGGTAGCGTTCGGCGCTGCGTTCGACGGTGAACTGCAGGGCGTGCTCGCGCGCGGCGGCCAGCACCTGCGGGTCGGCGTGGCGCACCTGGCGTTCGATCGCCTCGGCCAGCGCGCCGGGATCGTCCGGCGGCACCAGCAGGCCGTAGCGCCCGCCGGCCAGCACTTCGCGCGGCCCCACCGGGCAATCGGTGCTGACCACCGGCGCGCCGCAGGCCATCGCCTCGACCAGCACGTTGCCGAAGCCCTCGAATTGCGAGGCCAGCGCGAACACCCGCGCGCGCCGCATGTAGGCGTAGGGGTTGTCGCGCTGGCCGAGCAGGCGTACCACCCGGCCCAGGCCGAGCTCGTCGATCAGCGCCTGCAGCGCGGCGCGCTGCGGGCCCTCGCCGACGATCGCCAGGCGCAGCCGCATCGGCGTGCGCAGGCGGGCGAAGGCGCGGATCAGCCCGGCGAAGTTCTTTTCCTCGCTCAGGCGTCCGACCGAGAGGATCACCGGCGCGCCGTCGGCGCCGTAGCCGTCCTCGGCCACCGGCGCCTCGGCGCGCTCGCGCCAGTCCTGCGCCAGCACCGGGTTGGCGATGACGTGCAGGCGCCGGCGCTGCCGCGGGTGCAGGTGCGCGGCGATGTCCTCGCGCACGCCCTCGGACACCGCGACGATGGCGTCGGCGCAGCGGTACGCCCACGGCATCAGCGCCACGGTCGCGCGGTAGCGGCGCGAGCGGTCGAGCCGGCGCATCGAGGCGATCGGCGCGTGCTCGGTCAGCACCGTGCGCACGCCGGTGCCGCGCGCGGCCAGCGCGGCGACGATGTTGCTGTGGGTCAGCGCCGAGACCAGCACGTCGGGCCGGCGCTGGCGCAGCAACTGCGCCAGCCGGCGCGGCACCGCCAGGGTGCGGTCGGCGTCGAGCGACAGCAGTTCGATGTCGCCGGCCAGCGCCCGCGATGCCGGGTCGGCGCGATGCACCGCCAGCGCCACCGCGACGCCGCGCGCCTGCAGCCCTTGCGCCAGGCGCAGGATCGAGATCTCGGCGCCGCCGAGCTTGAGCTGCGGCAGGTACAGCAGCACCGAGCGCACCGCGCCCGCGCGCCCGGCCGCGACGGCGCTCAAACGCCCACCGGCTGCGCCGCCTCGTAGCGGCGCCGCAACTTGCGCCCGAGCTCACGCAGGTTGAACACATAGCGCTTGCCGTCGACCAGGGTGCGCCCGCCCCAGGCCGAGACGGTGTGCAGCCCGTGCGGGTTGCGTCCGCGCGGATCGGGCCGGCAATGCGCCACGACGTCCTCGCGATAACGCTGCGGCGTGCACAGCCGCACCCGGTTCAGCGCGACCGCCTGGCCGTAGCCGCCGGTGCAGTCCTGCGCCGGGCGGTACAGCGCGCCGTCGTGGACGAACGGCGTGCCGGCCGGGCGCGAGCTGCGGTGGTCGAGCTTGACCGGATGGCGCGCATGCCGCCGCCACGGGCCGTGCAAGTCGTCGGCGTAGCTCAGGCACAGATTGTCGAACGCGCCCCACGACAGATCGGTGTAGGCCAGCCAGAAGCGGCCCTCCCAGACGAACAGGCTGGCGTCGGCGGCGGCCACGTCTTCGAGCAAGGTGGCGACGAAGCGCCACTGGCCGTGCGCGTCGATCTCGTACAACTCGCAGCAGCGGCGCTGCGCGGTCTCCGGAATCGCATAGGCGCGCCCGGCGTGCTCGAACACATACGGATAGGAGACGTGGCCGGGCCGCTGCGGCCCGGCCGGGTGCGCCTGGGCGACCGTATCGTCGGCGTCCAGGCGCAGCAGTTCGAGCCGGCCGACGCCGTCGCGGTAATCGTAGGTTTCGCAGTACAGCAGGCGGTCCTCGCCCGGCAGGCCGAACGGATCGGCGCGGTACTGCTGCGCATCGCGCCCGCCCAGCCAGCGGATGCGCTCGGCGAAGCGGCCCTCGAGCATGCGTTCGATCGGCGCGTCGACCACGCCGATCATCCAGCTTTCGCTGAGCCACTGGCTGCGCCAGCGGCGCAGCTGCGAACGCCAGCGCCCGCGCAGGCCGGCCACGGCGCGGCGCCAGCGCGGCCGCGGCGCCTGCGGCGCGAACGCGTCGGCCGCCGGTTCGCCGCCGTGGGCGAGTTCGAGCAGGCCGGCGGCCAGCAGGTACAGCAGCCCCAGGTAGGCGCGGCCGAGCGCGCGCGGATAATGCGGGTCGGCGTAATAACGCATGGTTTCCACCGCGGTCGCGCCGTCGCGCACCAGCGCCAGCTCGCCGCCGCCGCCGGACACGATCGAGGCGTGCACCGCGTACGGCGCGGCCAGGTGCAGGCCCTGCGCATCCAGCGGCTGCCACACGCCGAAGCGGCTGCGCGCGCGCCACGGCCCGGGATCGGCGATCCCGGCCAGGTCGATCACCGCATCCCAGGCGCCGGCCGCATCGGCCAAGGCGGCCGCATCGTTCTCGTCGTCGACGCGCAGCTCCTGCAGCTCCGGATGCGATCCGGCCCAGCGCCGCCACTGCGCGTCGTCCTCGCGCCGCGCCGCGCGCACCCGCACGACGTCGCAGGCCACGCCGGGCAGCCCGGCCAGCGCCAGCGCGGCGCGTTCCTGCCAGACCCGGCTGCGCCCGGCCGGCAGCAGGACCGCCGCGCGCACCGGCGCGGCGGCACGGTCACAGTCGCTCGTGCAAGGCATGCGGAAGATGCGAACGGTATTTGTTGAGGACGGTGCCGATCACCCGCGCGTCGACCGCGGCCAGTTCGTCGAGCAGTTTGCGCACCAGCGCGGCGCGGGTGGCCTCGGCCTCGACCACCACCACCACGCCGGACGCGTGCCTGGCCGCGGCCAGCGCATACGGCGCCTGCGCGTCGACCACCACTTCGTCGAAGTCGCGCGCCAGCGCCTGCCACGCCGCGGCCTCGTCCAGCGCCGCGTAGTTGTCGCGGAACTCGCGCTGCGGGTCGGTCAGCCGGGCCAGCACCAGGCCCGGCGCGGCCGGCGCGCCGACCTGCGGAAAACCGGCGACCTCGCCCTGCGCATCGTCGGACAGCAGCAGCACCCGGCGCCTGCGCAGCTGCGCCGACGCGGCGGCGTAGCTGTGCGCCAGCGCGGTCGCGCCCTCGCCCGCGCGCGCGGCGACGAACTGGACGATGCGGCCGTCGCCGCCGCCGGCGCTGGCGTCGAGCCGCTGCACCAGTTGGGTCATGCGCGCCTCGTCGATGCCGAACAGGGCCGGCGTATCGGCTTTCATGGTCGATGCCTCGAGCAGGGGCGCGCGGCCGGCGGCCGGCGGCGGCGGATCCGCGGCCAGGCGCAGCGCGCGCGCGATGAAGACGACGCCGCCGAGCAGGTAGCGCCGCCACAGCCGGCGCGGCTCGCGGCCGAGCCGGTACAACCATTCCAGGCGCGCGCGCCGCATCCACGCGGGCGCGCGGGCGACGCGGCCGGCGATGAAATCGGCGATCGCGCCGCCGTTGACGATCAGCAGCCGGTGTCCGGCCTGCCGCGCCCACTGCGCCAGTTCCGCGGCGACGCGTTCCTGCCGCGGCATGCCCATGGCCAGCACGACCAGCTCCGGGCGTTCGCGCGCGACCGCTTCGAGGTAGGCCGCGGCGTCGCCGAAGCCGTCCAGGGCGCAGGCCACCTGGATGCCGTAGTCCTCGCCCAGGCGCTGCGCGGCGCGCTGCAGGTACGGTTCGCGGGTCCCGATCAACACCGCGCGGCGTCCGCCGAAGGCGGCCAGCAGCTGCGGAATCAGGTCGGTGCCGTTGGCGTTGAGGCCCGGATCGCGCGCCAGCAGGCGCAGGCAGGCGGCGACGCCGACACCGTCGCGCAGCAGCACGTCGCTGCGGCGCAGGTCCTCGGCGAAGGCCGGATCGGTCCAGGCCAGGTTGAAGGCGTGCTGGTTGAAGAACGACAGCACGGTCGGGGCGACCGGATCGGCGAGCCGCTGCAGCAAGGCGCGATGCTGCTGCGCATCGCGGACGATGCGCAGCCGGCCGAGCAGTTCCAGCAGCCGCCGCGGCGGCGCATCGCGCGAGGGCGCGGCGGCGCTCATCGCTGCGCCTCCTGCAGCACTTCCTCGTACACCGCCGCGACCTGGCGCGCCATCGCCACGTCCGAATAACGCTCGCGCTGGCGCTGCAGGCCGCGAGCGGCCAACGTTGCGGCGCGCTCGGGATCGTCCATCAGCGCGGCGATGGCGGCCGCCATCGCGGTCGCGTTGCCCGCCGGCACCAGCGCGCCGGCGCGGCCGTCGGCGAGGACTTCGGGGATGCCTTCGTTGGCGGTCGCCACCACCGGCAGCCCCCGCGCCAGCGCTTCGATCAGCACCATCGGCAGGCCTTCGCCGTACAGGCTCGGCAGCGCGAACAGGTCGATCCTGCCCAGTTCGGCCGCGACCTCGCGGGTGAAGCCGGTCCAGTGGATCAGCTCGGCCACGCCGCGTGCCTGCGCATGCGCCAGCACCTGTTCGCGATAGGCCGGGCTCTCGAAACCGCCGACCGCGCGCAGGCTCACGTCCCTGCCCTGCGCGCGCAATTGCGCCAGCGCGTCGATCAGGACTTCCACGCCCTTGCGCGGCCGGAACAGCGCGACCATGCCCAGCGTCCAGGTCCCGTCCGGCTCGATCCACGGCCGCGGCGCCGGGTTCACCGGCACCCCGTTGGGCACGACCCGCACCACTTCGTCGTCGTAGCCGAGCCCGCGCAGGTAGTGCGCGGTGCCGTGCGAGACCGCCACCAGGCGCGCGGCGCGGGCCGCGCCGAAGCGCTGGATCGCGCTGTTGACGCGGTTGCGCAGCGCGTTCTCGGTGTCTTGGTCGGTGCGGCTGTGGACGTGGTGCAGCAGCGGCCGGCGCGCGCGCCGCGCGGCGAAGCGGCCGACCAGCAGCGAGCGCACGGTGTGGGTGTGCAGCAGGTCGTAGCCGCCGCGTTCGAGCAGCTCGGCGACCCGGCGCACCGGCCCCAGGTCCAGGCGCGAGCGCATCGGCACCACCACCACGCGGCTGTCGCGGGCGCTGCGTTCGCGTTCGAACGCGCCGGGCTTGAGGCAGGCGAAGTCCACGTCCCAGCCGAACCGCGGCAACTGCTGGGCGAGCAGGTCCTGCACCCGTTCGGCGCCGGCGTAGTGTTCGCCGTTGATCAGGTGCAGCGCGCGGCGCGGCTGCGGCGGCAGCAATTCCCAGCCGCGGTGGGCGCTGGTGACGGAGGCTCGGGTCATGCGGTCGCTCCAGTGCGCATGGCGATGCGGCGCGGCGGCGCCGGCCGCGGTTGCGGCGACGGCAGGCGCCGGCCGCGGTAAGCGCGCACGCAGCACAGCAGCGCGAACAACAAGGTCAGCGCGCTGGTCTTGGACGCCAGCGAGTTGGTGGTGGACGCGGTGGCCAGGAACACCAGCAGCGCCCAGCGCGCGCCGCCGCCGGCGCGGCGCCACAGCCAATACAATCCGCAGCCCAGCCCGGCGGCGAAGGCGAGGAAACCGAACGCGCCCAGCTGCAGCAGCATGAACAGCCAGAAGTTCTCGATCGCCTCCAGGTTCTGCGACAGGCCGATGCGCAGCGACAGTTCCTGGATCTGTTGCGGGGGAATGCCGAACAGCAGGTCGAAGCCGTCGAGATGGTCGAACACCTCGAAGATGCGCAGCCGCACCGCGGCGCTGTCGTCCAGGTACAGGCCCTGGAAGATGCGCGCGCCCAGGCCGCTCTTCCACACCGCCGCGGCGGCGACCGGCAGGGCGATCAACGCCGCCAGCGACGCGCCGACGATGTGCAGGTAGCCGTAGCGGCCCGCGCGCAGGCCTTCGCGCGCGCGCAGCGCGGCCCACGCCGCCAGCGCCGCGACGCTGAGCAGGAAGCTGGCGCGCCCGCCGAACGCCAGCAGCGCCAGCACCAGCAAGGCGCACAGCGCCCAGCGCCGGCGCGGCGGCATCGGCAGGTCCAGCGCGGCCAGCAGGGCGATGCCGGTCAACATCGCGTTCTCCAGCGGATGGCCGTGCAGCGCGGTGGCGCGGAACTTGTCCTCGATCACCGCCACGCCGCCGGCCACGGTGTACGGCACCAGGTGCCGCTGCAACGCCGCTTCGGCCAGGCCGATCGCGGCGTTGACCGCGACCGCGGCCAGCAGCAGGCGCAACAGCCGGCGCAGGTCCGCCTCGTCCAGCGCGACCAGCACCAGCGCCATCGCCGCCGGCATCATCAGCGTGTCGATGAAGAACGCCGAACCCGACGGCCCGTGGCGCAGCAGCGAGTAGGCGAAGATCAGCGCCATCGCCGTCAGGTAAGCGGCGAGCAGCGGCTGCGCGCGCAACCGGCGCAGCGCTTCGACCAGCGGATTGCCGCAGGCCGCCAGCGAACACGCCAGCGCCAGCAGCAGCGGGTAGTCGCCCGGATGCAGCTTGAACCAGAACGCGCCGTAGGGCGCGTCGTAGGGAATGCCGAGCACCGTCAGCAGCGCCGGCGACAGCGCCAGGTAGGCGATCAGCGCCAGCCCCGCCAGCGCGGCCGCGGCGCGTTGCAAGCCGGGCTGGGGCCGGGCCGCGGGGTTCATCGCGCGCCCTGCCTGGGTTCGCGCGTAGCCGGTTCGCCGCGCTGGCGCGCTGCGGCCGGGCTGCCCTGCCCCCGCGCGCCCTGCCCGTGCGCGTCCAGGCCGAGCGCGCGCAGCGCCGCCGGCTCCAGCGCCCCGCGCGGCGCGCCGCTGGTGTTGCTGTTCGCGGTCAGGCCGAAGTCGTCGGCGTAGTTCCACACCGACCAGCCCCAGCCTTCGGCCTCGGCCAGCGCGCGCACGTCGCCGATCCAGCGATAGCGCGAGGCCGGGTCCACGCCCTCGCGGATCGTCCCGAACTCGCCGCAGTGCACCCGCACCTTGTGCCGCGCGGCCCACTCGCGCAGCGGCTTCCATTGCGCGGCGATGCGTTCGCGGTCCCAGCCGTCGCGGAAGTAATCGGCGATCTCCGCGCGCGCGCGGTCGCGGCCGACCCCGCCGTCGGTGTGCGGCAAGCGCGCCTGCGCGGCCTTGGCCGGGTAGCGCACGCTGCGCCAGTGCCCGGCGGTGGTCCACTCGTCGCCGCGCATCCAGCTCGCGCCCTGGTGGGTGAACACGTACGGCAGGTAGTAATGGAAGCTGTAGACCAGCTTGTCGTCGTCGAGCGGCGCCAGTTCGACCAGCCCTTCCAGGCTGCCGCCCTTGCGGCCGCTGACGATCAGCACGCGCTCGCGGTCGACGCCGCGCACCGCCGCGACCAGGCGCTGCTGGTAGCGGCTCCAGGCCAGGCCGCCGGTCCAGCCGTAGAAGCCGGGCTCGTTGTACAGCTCGAACGCTACCCGCTGCGCCGGCAGCGCTTTCCATTTCGTCGCCAGCGCTTTCCACAACGCGACATAGCCGTCGGCCCATTCGCCGCCGCGCTCGATCGCCTGCTTGGTCTGCTCGCGCGGATGCAGGTCCACGATCGCGTCCAGCCCGGCCGCGAGCGTCGCGTCGATGGCCGCGCGCAGGCGCGCATCGTCCAGCGTAGGCCCGCGCTGCGGCGACCAGCCCAGGCTCACCGGATCGACCGGAATACGCACGTGGTCGAAACCGGCCGCGCGCAGCGCGCGCAGTTCCGCCGCGCTCACCGGCGCGCCGGCGCTGGCTTCGAACCAGCGGCTCAACGCCACCCCGCGGCGCAACGGCAGCGCCTGCGCGACGGCGCCGGCCAGCAGCCACAGCGCCAGCACGGCGCCCAACCCGAGTCCGCGGCGGCGCATCGCCCTCAACCCGGCACCTGCGGCAAGCTCGCCAGCACCGGCAGGCCGAACGCGCGTTCCAGCTGCTCGGGCGACTGGAAGCTGCTGCGCAGCGCTTGGCTGAGGAAGGCCGTCAGCAAGGCCGCGGCGATGCTCAGGCACAGGCCGATGGCCAGGATCGGCAGGCGCGCGCTCTTGGCCTTGAGCGGCCAGCTGGCGGCCTGCAACACGCTGACCGTGGTGCGCTGCTTCTGCTCGCGCGCCTCGGTGATGCGCGCGGCCTCGAGCTTGCGCGCGTAGTTGCCGTAGCTGTCCTCCAGCAGTTTCTGCTCGCGGCTCAGCGCGGACAGCTCGATCTGCTGCCGGCTCAGTTCGTCGGCGCGCCGGCGCAGCTGCTGCAGCTTGTCCTGCAGCGCCTTGCGGCTGCCGGCCAGCGCCGATTCGTCCGAGCGCGCGCGCAGCAGGTCCAGTTCGGCGGCCTCGCGCACCGGGTTGCGGCCGGTGCGCACCGTGGTCGGCGGCGCCTTGCGCTGGTCGCGGATGAACGCCTCGGCGGTGGCCACGTCGTTGCCGGCGTTGACCACCAGCGGGTTGCCGTCGACGTAGCGCGAGCGCAGCCCCTGCTCTTTCAACCGCAGTTCCAACAACTGCCGCGGCACCTGCGGGTCGCCCAGGCTTTCGCTGAACTGCACCAGGTTGGCCGGGGTCGCCTTGGCCAGCCGGGTCAGGGTCTTGGCCCGCTCGCTGGCGGTGCGCGCCTGCTGGTCGGTGTCGTTGAGGCGCGATTCCAGCTCGTTGCCCTGCTGCAGCAACAGGCCGATCTGCTGGCCGTAGTCGACGATGCCGTGGGCGCGCTTGAACCGGCTCAGGTCCTGCTCGGCGCGTTGCAGGCGCCGGTCGACCGCGCCGACCTGGCCTTCGAGGAACCGCACCTGGCCGTCGGAGAACACCGCCGCGCGGCGCGCCAGGTAGGTCTGCAGCAAGGTGCGCAGCGCGGCCTGGGCCAGGGCCGGGTCGCGGTGCGAGAAACCGATCTGGATCACCGTCGCGCCCTTGAGCAGTTGCGCGTCCAGGCCCTGGCGGAAACGCTCCACCGCCTGGTCGAGCTTGGGCCGGCCCGGATCCTCGCGCTGGCGGGCGATGTCGGGGTACAGCCGGCCCAGGCCGACATGCCGCACCACCTCGGCGATCAGGTCGCGGCTGGCCAGGATCTGGGTCTCGGCGCTGAGCGCCTCGGTGCGGTCGAACATCAGCGGCATGGCGCCGCTGCTGCTGCCGTCGGTGTTGTCGGCGACGTACACGTACTCGTGGCCCAGCCGCACCAGCACGCTGGCCTCGGACTGGTAGCGCGCGGTCGGCAGCAATGCGGCCAGCAGGGTCAGGCCGAAGCACAGCGCGAACGCGGCGGCGATGCGGCGCTTGTCGCGGAAGCCGATCTCCAGCCATTCGCGCAGCGCCGACACGGGCGACGGCGCGGGCATGGGCCGGGCGGCGGGATCGAAGTCCTGGTCCATTCAATCGCCCCGGCGGTTGTTGTCGTTGAGGTCGTAGGAGAACCCCACGTTGACCGGCAGGTTGCGGCGCACGTATTGGTCGATCCACTTGTTGACCCGCGAGATCCGCGACGGCACCGCCAGCACCACGTCGAAGGGCTGCAGCGGCGGATCGTTGCCGTCGTCGGCGCCGCGGCGCGCCTGCGAGGCGGCGTCGACGCGGATCACCCGGGTGGCGCCGGACTCGTCGCGGCGCAGGATCGCCACCCGATTGAGCGCGGCGCGGTCGGTCGGGCCCTGGGCCACGATCAGCGCGCGCATCACCGTCAGCCCCGGCAGCAGCGGCTGCGCGCCGGGCCGGCCGACTTCGCCGCCGACGAACACCTGCTGGCGGGCGAAGCCCTTCTCCACCTCCACCGACACTTCCGGATAGCGCAGGCTGCCGGCGTAGGCGCGCTTGAGCGCGTCGGCCAGCTGCTGCGGGGTCTGCCCGGCGGCGCGGACCTCGCCGACCAGTTGCAGGTGGATGCGGCCGTCGGGCCGCACGGTGGCGGTCTCGTTGAGCTCGGGCGCGTAGAAGAACTTGAGCGCGAGTTCGTCGCCGGCGGCGATGCGGTACTCGGCGCCGGCGGCCGCCGCGGCCGGCGCGGGCGCCTGGGCGAATGCCGGCGCCGCGATCGGGCCCAGCAGGCACAACGCCGCCAGCAACAGCGACCGGGCCAACGCGGCCGGCCATCGCCGCACCGGCGCCGCGGCCGCGCCGTGTCCGTCCTGGGCAGGGCGGACCGGCCGCCTCCTGCGAACCCCGTGGCTCATCGCTGCGTCCCGCCTCGCTTGGCTAATGAAAAAGATCGCGCAACGCCCTGATTCACAAGGCGTCCGATACCTTCCAGGCATACCTGCCCGGTGTCGGCGGCGCGATCAAATATGAGATTTAGATCACAGTTTATCGGTTGCCGGCGCGGCCGCTCCGTCGTCGCGCACGCATCGCCGGCGCGACCGCTGAACCGCCTGAATGCGTCCGCGTCCGAGCCCCACAGGCCCGACCCGACCGGCCCCGGCCGGCGCCGGCCCGGCGCGCACGCGCTGGCGGCGCGCCGGTTCAATACGCCGCCTGCGCCGACAGCACCGCCGGCAGCGTGCGCAGCAGGATCGACAGGTCCAGCCATAGCGACCAGTTCTCGATGTATTCCAGGTCGTACTCGACCCGGCGCTGGATCTTCTCGATCGTGTCGGTCTCGCCGCGATAGCCGTTGACCTGGGCCAGCCCGGTGATGCCCGGCTTGACCCGGTGGCGCGCCACGTACTCCTGCACCGCGTCCTCGAACAGCACGTTGGCAGCCTTGGTCGCGGTCGCGTGCGGGCGCGGGCCGACCAGCGACATGCTGCCGGCGAGCACGTTGAACAGCTGCGGCAGCTCGTCCAGGCTGGTCTTGCGGATGAAACGCCCGACCCGGGTCACCCGCGGGTCGGTGCGCGCGGTCTGCTGCGCGGCGTGCTCGTCGCGCAGGTGGTGGTGCATCGAGCGGAACTTGAACACCTCGATCAGACGCTGGTTGTAGCCATAGCGCTTCTGCCGGAACAGCACCGGCCCGGGCGAATCCAGCTTCACCGCCAGCGCGATCAAGGCCATCAGCGGCGCCAGCGCCAGCAGCGCCAGCGCCGACAGGACCAGATCCTCGGCGCGCTTGAGCACCGGCGCCCAGCCCTGCAGCGGCGGCTCGGCGATCACGAACATCGGCACCCCGGCCACCGGCACCAGCTTGCGGTGGGCGAAATGGAAGCTGCCCATGTCCGGCACCAGCAGCACCTGCACCGGCAGGCGGCGCAGGCGCTGGGCCAGGTCCTCGTTGCGCCCGCGCGCCTGCGCCGGCAGCGCCACCAGCACCTGGTCGACGCCGCCGTCGCGGATCAGCCGCTCCAGGTCGTCGATGTCGCCCAGCCGCGGCAGCGAGGACGGCGGCGGTTCGCTGAGCCGGTGGGTGCGGCGGTCGTCGATGTAGCCGACCAGGCCGGAGACGACGTCGGCGCGATGGTGGATCTGCTCGGCCAGGCGCAGCGCGTTGTCGGTCATCCCCAGGATCACCGAGCGCTGGATGAAGGCGCCCTGGCGGATCCGCCGCTGGAACAGCCACAGCATCACCAGCCGCCCGCCCACGAACAGCACGAAGCTCAGCGCGAACCACAGCGCCAGCGAGCCGTCCGGCAGCGGCCGCAGGAACCGGAACAGCAGGTGCAGGGTCATCACCAGCCCGAACGCGGCGCCCCAGGCCAGCAGGGTGCGGCGGATCAGCAGGCGGCTGCCGAACATGTCGTGGCCGTACAGGCCGAAGCTGTGGAACACCAGCACGCACAGCGCCCCGGCCAGGGCCGACAGCGCCAGGTAGTGCTCGCTGGCGCGCAGCGGGCCGGCCTGCAGGGCGTGCAGCGCCAGCGCGCCGGCCGCGAACACGATCAGGAAATGCGCCAGCCGGGCCAGCGCAACGATATTGCGCAAGGCCGAAGGACGAGCGAACGCGAACAGCGCACTGGAGAACCCCGACCTCATGGATGCCTTGCCTACCGTCCCTAGCGCGCGATCGGGAAAAATGTGATTGAAGTCACATCAAGGCTGGGTGAGTTTTGGTGAGCGAAAGTGAAGCCGATGAACACCGGCAGGTCGGTGCTGCGAGCACATGTGGCACCCAATGGCGCGCCCGGCTGCATATGAAGTGCGTCACGACGCCGCACCCGGCCGGCAGCCGACGCCGCACGTGCGGCCGCGCGGCGCGGCGCCCGCGGGGCTTGGCCCCCAAGCCTGCCCGTCCGCCACGGCCCACGCCCACGGTCGTCGCGCAAGCCAACCCGGCCGCCCGCGCCGCGACCGGCCCGGCCCGTCGCCGAGCGCGGCCGGCGGGCCGCCGGCCGGCACGAAGTCTCACCCGCCCACGGCCGATTCGCCGGTACCGAGGGCGCAAACCGCCACCGATTCCCGGTAGCGACAATTGTGAGTCCAGGGGCTTTTACATATGCTCTGTTTTACTCAAATAACCACATTGCGGGTCTAGTTGGACCGAGCGCGGCAGCACTGGATCGAACCTGGCCGGACAGGGGACGCCGGCACTGCCCGCCGCGGCACCGGGACGCGTGCCGCAGGGCGCGCCGCGCCGCGGCCGCCCGGTCCGGGCCCGTGCCGTTGCGCCGCCTCCGTCCCATCCGTGCATGTCCGTTCCATGCATGCCGTACCGATACCCGCTGCCCCGATGCCCGTTCCGCCGATGACTGTCTGCGCCCGCGCGCCGGCGTCCCGCACCGCGCGCCCGCGCCGCACCGCCGCGGGCGCTGCGCGCCGGCGGCCGACGGCCTCCCCAGAGAACCGACCATGATCAACCTCTCCATTCGCCAACGGATCCTGCTGAGCCTGGCCGTGACCTTCGGCGTGCTCGCGCTGATGGGCGGCATCGCCTGGCAGCGCCTGCTGCACATCGAGACCGAGGAAGCGGCGCTGCGCGACGACTCCATCCCCGGCACCTACGCGGCCTCGAAGATGCAGTCCTCGTGGATGACCTACCACGCCAACGTGCGCGCGATGACCATCGCCGGCGGCGACGACCTCGCCCGCCTGGAGGAACTGGTGCGCACCCGCCGCAGCCAGTTCGAGGCCGCGTCCGTGGATTACGACCGCACCATCCGCCGCGCCGACGACCGCGCCCAGTTCGCCGAACTGATGCGTCAGGCCCAGGCCGCGTTCGCGCTGCAGACCGAACTCTCGCGGCTGGCGCGCGAGCGCTCGCCGGCGCTGGCCACGGCCTGGCGCGAGCGCGCCGCGCCGGTGTTCGAGCGCAACAACGCCGCGCTCGACAAGATGCTCGACTACAACCGCCGCTACTCCTCCGAATCGGTGGCGCGCATCGACGAGGCGATCGCCGCGGCCAAGACCGGAATCGCGGTCTCGTTCTTCATCGCCGTGGTCCTGTCCGGCCTGGTCGGCTTCTTCCTGTGGCGCGCCATCACCGTGCCGCTGCGGCAGCTGTCCGGCGCGGTCCAGACCCTGGCCAAGGGCGACTTCAGCAAGCGCCTGGCGCTGGGCCGCAACGACGAGTTCGGCACCCTCGGCCAGGGCTACGACCGCATGACCGACGACCTGTCGGAGCTGGTCGGCCAGGTCCAGTCCTCCGGCATCCAGGTCAATTCCTCGATCAACGAGATCACCGCCACCCTGCGCGAACAGCAGGCCTCGGCCGCGCAGATCGCCGCCACCACCACCGAGATCGGCGCGACCTCGCGCGAGATCGCCGCCACCTCCAAGGAACTGGTGCGGACCATGGACACCGTCGCCGCCGCGGCCGAGCAGACCTCGTCGCTGGCCGGCAACGGCCAGGCCGGGCTGTCGGAGATGGAGCAATCGATGCGGCGCATGATCGAGGCCACCGCCGCGATCAGCGCCAAGCTGTCGGTGCTGGCCGACAAGGCCAACAACATCAGCCAGGTCGTCACCACCATCACCAAGGTCGCCGACCAGACCAACCTGCTCTCGCTCAACGCCGCGATCGAGGCCGAGAAGGCCGGCGAATACGGCCGCGGCTTCTCGGTGGTCGCCAACGAGATCCGCCGCCTCGCCGACCAGACCGCGGTCGCCACGCTCGACATCGAGCAGATGGTGCGCGAGATCCAGTCGGCGGTCTCCGCCGGCGTGATGGGCATGGACAAGTTCTCCGAGGAGGTGCGCCGCGGCACCCACGACGTCCAGCAGGTCGGCGGCCAGCTGTCGCAGGTGATCGACAACGTGCAGGCGATGGTGCCGCGCTTCGAGGCGGTCAACGAAGGCGTGCAGGCGCAGTCGGCCGGCGCCGAGCAGATCAACCTGGCGCTGAGCCAGCTCAGCGAGGCCGCCCAGCAGACGGTGGAAGCGCTGCGCCAGTCCAACCAGGCCATCGACGAACTGCACCACGTCAGCGCCGGACTGCGCGACGGCGTGGTCAAGTTCAAGCTGCTGGCCTGAGCCGGCGGAGCCGCGCGCGTGCTGTTCCTGGTCTTCCAGCTCGATGCCGAACGCTACGCGATCGACGCGGCGACGGTGGCGGCGGTGTTGCCGCAGGTCGAGCTGCGGCGGCTGCCGCAGGCGCACCCCGCGGTGGCCGGCGTGTTCGACTACCGCGGCGAGGTGGTGCCCTTGATCGACCTGTGCCGGCTGGCGCTGGCGCGCCCGGCGCGCGCGGCGATGAGCACGCGCATCGTGCTGGTGGATTACCGCGACCGCGCCGGCCAGCCGCGCCGGCTCGGCCTGCTGGCCGAGCGCGTGCTCGACACCGCGCGCCTGGAGCCGCAGGCCTTCGCCCCCAGCGGCGTGGACCAGCCGCAGGCGCGTTACCTCGGCCCGGTCGCGCGCGACGCGCACGGCCTGCTGCAATGGATCGGCGTGCGCGAACTGCTGCCCGACGACGTCCACGAGCTGTTGTTCCAACAGGCGGCGCAGGCCTGATGGACGCCGCCGCCTTCAAACGCTGGCTCAAGACCACGATGGGCCTGGACGCCGAAGCGGTCGGCCCGGGCGTGATCGAACGCGCCATCGCCGGACGCATGCGCGCGGTCGCCGCCGCCGACGCCGACGCCTATTGGCGGCGGTTGCAGGCGCAGCCGCTGGAGCAACAGGAACTGATCGAAGCGGTGGTGGTGCCGGAGACCTGGTTCTTCCGCGGCGTGGAAGCCTTCGACGCGCTGGCGCGCGCGTTCGCGCCGCGCCTGGGCGAGCCCGGCGCCGCGCCGGTGCGGCTGCTGAGCCTGCCGTGCTCGACCGGCGAGGAACCCTACACCCTGGCGATGGCCCTGCTCGACGCCGGCTGGCCGCCGCAGCGCCTGCGCATCGACGCCTACGACATCAGCGAGCGCGCCCTGGCCAAGGCCGGGCACGCGGTGTACGGCGCCAACTCGTTCCGCGGCGGCGACCTGCGCTACCGCGAACGCCACTTCCGCGCGCTCGGCCACGGCCGCTGGCAGCTGTCCGACGCGGTGCGCGGCTGCGTGCGCTTGCACCGCGCCAACGTGCTCGACATCGATTTCCTGCCCGACGCGGCCAGCTTCGATGCGGTGTTCTGCCGCAACCTGCTGATCTATTTCGACCAGGACACCCAGGTGCGCACGGTCGGCGTGCTGGCGCGCGCGCTCGCCGCCGACGGCCTGCTGTTCGTCGGCGCGGCCGAGACCGGCCTGCTGCTGTCGCTGGGCTACGCCTCGGCGCAGATCCCGATGGCCGCCGCGTTCCGCAACCAACGCGGCGCGCCCGCACCGCCGCCGGCGACGCCCTCGCCCTGGCGCGCGCCGGCGCTGGCGCCGCTGCCCGCAGCCGCCGCGCGTGCGCGCCCGTTCGCCGCCGCCGCGCTGGCGGCGCGGCCTGCGCCGACCGCGCCCGCCGCGGCCGCCGCGCCCGCGCAGGCCGCCGACGACTCGCTGCAACAGGCCCGCCGCCTCGCCGACAACGGCGACTTCGCCCAGGCCGAGCGGCTGTGCCAGGCGCACCTGCGCGCGCACGGCCCCAACGCCGAAGCGCTGTGCCTGCTCGGCGTGATCTACGGCGCCGACGGCGCCGACGCCCGCGCCGAAGACGCCTTTCGCAAGGCGCTGTACCTGCAACCCGACCACGCGGAAAGCCTGATGCACCTGGCCTTGCTGCTCGATTCCAAAGGCGACGCGGCCGGCGCCCGGCTGATGCGCCAGCGCGCCGCGCGCCATCGCGGCAGGAACGCCTGAGATGAGCGCGTCCGACATCCGCGATGCGGCAAACGGCGACGAACCCGTCCGTGGCGGTGCGGCCGGCTCGGCCGTCGCCCGCCTGCTGGAACGCACGCCGGCGCGCGAAGACCTCGTCGCGGCCGCCGCGCGGCTGGCCGCGGGCGCGACGCCGCAGCGCGGCGACGACGCCAGCGCCTTCGTGTTCCGCCTCGGCGAGGAATGGCTGGGCCTGGCCACCGCGCTGGTCGACGAAGTGCTGGAACTGCGCCCGGTCCACCGCCTACCGCACCGGCGCGACGCCGCGCTGCGCGGCCTGGTCAACGTGCGCGGCCGCCTGACCGTGTGCGTGGCGCTGCCGGCGCTGCTGCAGACCGGCCCGGCCCCGGCCGCGCGCGGCGGCGCGCGCCGGCTGGTGGTGCTGGCCGCGCCGGAAGGCGCGCTCGCGTTCGAAGCCGACGAAGTCCACGGCAGCCTGCGCTACCCGCTCGAAGACGTGCGCGCGGTGCCGTCCACCGTCGCCCACGCGGTCGCGCGCTTCGCCACCGGCGTGCTGCCCTGGGGCGAGCGCCGCATCGGCCTGCTCGACGCCGACCTGCTGCTGCACGCGCTGGACCGGCGGATTTCATGAGCGAGGACCGCATGAGCCACGACTCGCTGCGCGATCGCTCGCTGCACGACCTGTTCCGGATGGAGGCCGAGGCCCAGCGCCAGGTGCTGACCGAAGGCCTGCTCGCGCTGGAGCGCAACCCGACCGCGGCGGCGACGCTCGAAGAGTGCATGCGCGCGGCGCATTCGCTCAAGGGCGCGGCGCGCATCGTCGGCCTCGGCGCGGCGGTCGCGGTCGCCCATTCGATGGAAGATTGCCTGGTCGAGGCCCAACACGACCGCCTGCACCTGCACCGCGCGATCATCGACGTGCTGCTGCGCGGCGTCGACCTGCTCGGCCGCATCGGCGACACCCCGGCCGAGGCCGCCGCGGCCTGGGCCAGCGAAGAGATCGAGCCGGTGCTGGAGTTCCGCGCCGCGCTCGACGCCGCGCTGGCCGCGCCCGCGCCGGCGGCCGAGGCGCTGGAGCCGGCCGGCGAAGCCGCGCCGGCCGACGCCGGCGACGAAGCCGAAGAACGCGTGCTGCGCATCGCCGCGCGCAACCTGCACCGCATGCTCGGCCTGGCCAGCGAGGCGCTGGTGGAATCGCGCTGGCTCGACCCCTACATCCGCTCGCTGGCGCGGGTAAAGGAACTGCAACGGCGCTCGGCGCTGGCGCTGGACCAACTGGCCGAACGCAACGCCGGCCTCGCCGCCGAGCCGGCCTCGGCCGAACTGCTGGCGCGCGCCCAGGCCGACCTCGCCGAAGGCCAGCGCCTGCTCGGCGAACGCGTGGCCGCGCTGGACGCGTTCGACCGGCGCCTGGCCGGCGTCGCCCACGGCCTCTACGACGAAGCCCTGGCCAGCCACATGCGCCCGTTCGCCGACGGCACCCGCGGCTTCAAGCGCATGGTCCGCGACCTCGCCCGCGAATTGGGCAAGGAAGCGCGGCTGGAGATCGTCGGCAACCGCACCCCGGTCGACCGCGACGTGCTGTCGCGGCTGGAAGCGCCGCTGGGCCACCTGCTGCGCAACGCGGTCGATCACGGCATCGAGGCGCCGGCGCAGCGGCTGGCGCGCGGCAAGCCGGCCGAGGGCGAGATCCGACTGGAAGCGCGCCACGTCTCCGGCCGCCTGGAAATCCGCATCGGCGACGACGGCCAGGGCATCGACGCCGAACGCATCCGCCGCGCGGTGATCGCGCGCGGGCTGGCCGACGCCGACACCGCGGCGCGCTTCGATCACGAGGAACTGCTGGAATTCCTGTTCCTGCCCGGCTTCACCCTGCGCGAGACCGTCACCGAGATCTCCGGCCGCGGCGTCGGCCTGGACGCGGTGCAGAACATGGCCAAGCAGCTGCACGGCAACGTGCGGGTGTTCTCGCAACCCGACCAGGGCACCCGCTTCCAGCTGCAACTGCCGCTGACCACCTCAGTGCTGCGCGCGCTGTCGGTCGACATCGGCGGCGAGGCCTACGCCTTCCCGCTCGCGCGCATCGTCGCCACCGCGCTGGTCTCGCGCGAACAGGTGCGCTCGCTGGAAGGCCGCCAATACTTCGAACTGGGCGGCCGCGAGATCGGCCTGGTCGCCGCGCAACAGGTGCTGGAAGGCAACGACAGCGCCGCGGCCGGCGCGCAATTGCCGGTGGTGGTGATCGGCGGCGCCCACGGCGAACACCTCTACGGCCTGGCGGTGGACCGCTTCGGTTCGGTGATCGAACTGGTGGTGCAGCCGCTGGACCCGCGCCTGGGCAAGGTCAAGGACATCGCCGCCGGCGCCCTGCTCGACGACGGCACGCCGGTGCTGATCGTCGACATCGACGACCTGCTGCGCTCGATCGAGCGCCTGGTCGCGGCCGGCCACCTCGCCCAGGTCCGCCACGAAGACAGCGCCGGCGCCGCCGAGCGCAAGCGCGTGCTGGTGGTCGACGATTCGCTGACCGTACGCGAGCTGCAACGCAAGCTGATCGAAGCCGGCGGCTACGCGGTGGAAGTCGCGGTCGACGGCATGGACGGCTGGAACGCGGTGCGGCTGGGCCGCTTCGACCTGGTGGTCACCGACATCGACATGCCGCGCATGGACGGCATCGAGCTGGTCGAGCTGATCAAGAAAGACCCGCGCCTGCGCGAGCTGCCGGTGATGATCGTGTCCTACAAGGACCGCGAGGAAGACCGCCGCCGCGGCCTCGACGCCGGCGCCGACTTCTACCTGAGCAAGGCCGGCTTCGACGAGGACGCGCTGATGCAGGCGGTGGTCGACCTGATCGGAGCGCCGCTGGAATGAACCACGCACTACCGCGGCCGTGCGCCGCCCCAAGGACCGCGCAGTGAGGATCGGCATCGTCAACGACCTGGGCATCGCCACCGAGGCGCTGCGGCGCGTGCTCGCGCGGCGCCCGGATTTCCGCGTGGCCTGGGCCGCCGCCAGCGGCGAGGACGCGGTCGCGCACTGCGCGCGCGACACCCCCGACCTGGTGCTGATGGACCTGGTCATGCCCGGCATGAACGGCGTGGAAGCCACCCGCCGGATCATGGCCGCCAGCCCGTGCCCGATCCTGGTGGTGACCGTCAGCGTCGGCGCCAACGCGGCGATGGTGTTCGAAGCGATGGGCCACGGCGCGCTCGACGCCACCGACATGCCCTCGCTCGGCGGCGAGGAGAACGGCGGCGCCGACAAGCTGCTGGCCAAGATCGACCTGATCGGCCGCCTGACCGCGGCGCCGCAACGGCCGCTGCCGGCGCACGCGCCGGCGTCGGGTTCCGCGCACAAGCTGCTGGCGATCGGCGCCTCCGCCGGCGGCCCGTCGGCGGTCGCGCGGTTGCTGGAAGGCCTGCCGGCGGACTTCGCCGGCGCGGTCGCGGTGATCCAGCACATCGACGAAAAATTCGCCCCCGGCATGGCCGACTGGCTCGGCCGCTATTCGCGCCTGCCGGTGCGCATCGCCCAGACCGGCGACACCCTGCAGCCCGGCCGGGTGCTGCTGGCGGCGACCAACGACCATCTGTCGCTGCGCGCCGACGCGCGCCTGGAGTACGTGCGCGAACCCGCGCAACTTCCCTACCGCCCCTCGGTCGACGTGTTCTACAAGAGCGTCGCCGACCACTGGCGCGGCCCCATCGTCGGCGTGCTGCTGACCGGCATGGGCCGCGACGGCGCCGCCGGCCTGCGCCTGCTGCGCGACCAAGGCCACCACACCATCGCCCAGGACCGCGCCACCAGCGCGGTCTACGGCATGCCCAAGGCCGCCGCCGAACTCGATGCCGCGGTCGAGATCCTGCCGCTGGACCGCATCGCCGCGCGCGTGCGCGACCTATTCGCCCGGACCCAGAGCGCTTCCCCATGAGCGAACCCACCTTCCCCACTCCCAGCGACCTGCCCGCGCACCTGCGCCAACACCGATTGGTGGTGCTGCTGGTCGACGACCAGCCGATCATCGGCGAGGCCGTGCGCCGCGCCCTGGCCAGCGAGAGCGACATCGAGTTCCACTACTGCGCCCAGGCCCTGGATGCGGTCGCCGCCGCCGAAGCGCTGCAGCCGAACGTGATCATGCAGGACCTGGTCATGCCCGGCGTCGACGGCATGACCTTGCTGCACCACTACCGCATCCACCCCAAGCTCAAGAACGTGCCGGTGATCGTGCTGTCGAGCAAAGAGGACGCACTGGTCAAGAGCCAGGCCTTCTCCACCGGCGCCACCGATTATCTGGTCAAGCTGCCCGACTCGATCGAACTGATCGCGCGGGTGCGCCACCACGCCCGCGCCTACCTCAACCAGATCCAGCGCGACGAGGCCTATCGCGTGCTCAGCGAGCACCAAAAGCGCCTGCTCGAACTCAACGAGACCCTGCGCCGGCTCAGCGACGTCGACGGCCTGACCGGGCTCAACAACCGCCGCTACCTCGACTCCTACCTGGAGAACGAATGGCGGCGCGCGGTGCGCCAGGGCGACGACTTCTCGGTGCTGATGCTCGATGTCGACAACTTCAAGCGCTACAACGACTACTACGGCCACCTCGCCGGCGACGAAGTGCTCAAGGACGTGGCCACGGTGATGCGCCAGCACGCGCTGCGCCCGGCCGACCTGACCGCGCGCTACGGCGGCGAAGAGTTCACCGTGGTGCTGCCGGCGACCTCGGCCGAAGGCGCGCTGCGCATCGCCGAACGCATTTGCGACGGCGTGCGCGAACTCGCCCTGCCGCACCGCGCCGCGCCGCAGGAAACCGTGACCATCAGCGTCGGCGCCGCCACCGCCTCGCCCGCGCTCGGCGACAGCCACGCCTCGCTGCTGCGCGCCGCCGACATGGCGCTGTACGAGGCCAAGCGCGGCGGCAAGGATCGCGCGGTGTATCGGGCGTATCTGCGCGGCGAAGAATGAAACGCAGGCCCGTCCGGCCGACCCCACAGACACCCAGGAAACGCAGATGGCCACAATCATTACGGACAAAGACATTCTCTCAGCGTTCCACGCCTCCGATCCGCGCCTGTGGCTGCGCGAGCACGTGGCCGGACTGACCCGGCGCGCGTGCTACTACTACGAAGCGCCGATCTCGCAGTCCGACGACACGATCATCAGGCACATGGTGCTGATCACTCATGCCGACCCCTTCGCGCCAACCGCCCACTCCAAGGTGGAGATCAGTTCCTCGGACGTGACGGGCGGTCTCAGCTTCTCGTTGTTCCGTCGGGAATACGACGTGGAGATTTCCCCTGCCGAGGAATCCGTGCAGCGTGGTACGTGGTCGCGGCTGGACGATGCGATGATCAAGAAGGCCCACGACATCGCCCAAGCGGCCAGCGATTACCGGCCTGAGGCGCGCAGCCTCAGCTAGCCCGCCCGCATGCGGATCGCCTTCGACATCGACGGCACCCTGACCCCGCTCGGCGCCGGCCAGTTTCCCGCCGCGCCGCTGCCGTTCCCGCTGCGCCTGCTGTGGCGCGAACCGCTGCGCGAAGGCGCGGCCGCGCTGATGCGCGAACTGCAGGCGCAAGGCCACGAAGTCTGGGTCTACACCTCCTCGCTGCGCTCGCCGGCCTACCTGCGCCTGTGGCTGCGCTGCGCCGGCATCCGCCTGGCCGGCGTGGTCAACGGCGACGCCCATGCGCAAGCGCTGCGCGGCCGCGCTGTCGCGCCGTCCAAGTTTCCGCCCGCGTTCGGCATCGATGTGCTGGTGGACGATGCGGCCGGCGTGGCGATGGAGGGCGAGGCGCATGGGTTTCGCGTGGTGTTGGTGGACCCCGCAGACCAGGCCTGGGCCGACAAGGTCCGCGCCGCATGCCGGGCGGCGCCGGCGCGCTGAGCGTCGCGCCCAGCGATCTGTTTCGACGCCTTCAGCGGCTGGCTTGCGCGACGCCTTGTCGCTATGCCCCACGCCTGGCCCGAAGCCGCCGGCCGTCCCAACCATTGAGACACCCGCATGCTCTAGTGCGCGCCACCGCGCGGCCGAACCGATACCGCAGCGCACTCGCCCCCTCGCCACCGCGGCTTGCCCGAGCGCAAGCCTTAAGACCGCCACGCCATGCCCTCTATCGACCCCGCGCTCGTTCTCGCCTGGCAGACCGCGCACTGCATCGCCCGCAACGCCCCCGCGCCCGTCCCCGACCGCGGCGGCTGGCGCGTGGACACGCATTCGGACAAGGAAACCAAGCGCTGGTTGTTCGCCCGACCCTGCGACGGGCTGCGCGAAATCGCTGAGGAAATTACGGCGCCGCTGCATTACCTGAAACTGGCCGGCACCGCGGAAGAACTGCGCAGCGCACTGCCGCCGCGCTGGGAAATCCAGCCGGCGAACTACTTCATGATCGCGACCGCGGCCGCGACCGGCCCCCGGCCGTTGCCGCCGGGCTACACGCTGGAACTGCATCGAGCCGGTGCCGTCGTTCGAGCCTGCATCCTCGCCCCGACCGGCGAACTGGCCGCGAGCGGAAACGCCGCGCAGACCGCAGACGCCTTCGTCTACGACCGGATCGAAACCGCCGCCGACCACCGGCGCAAGGGCCTGGGCCTTTCGGTGATGGCCGCCCTGAGCGCTGCGAAACAGTCCGCCGCGACCCCGCAACTGTTGGTCGCGACGGATGAGGGCCGCAGCCTGTACGCGCGCCTGGGCTGGACCGTGCTCGGGCCGTTCGCCGCGGCGGTCATTCCGACCGTCGAGTAAGGCTCGACGGGCGTGCGAACGCTGCTCTTTCCGGTTCCTGCGGAAGCTCCGCTCGGGCCTAAGGCCAGAGCGTGCGGCTCAGGTCGCGCGAGGCCTTCGTCGAGCCACCCTTGCGGGCGTTGAGGATGCCGGTGACATGGATCGTGCGCAGGAACGCCGTCTCCTTGCTGTTCTTGAGCTTTTGGTTGCGCTCAAGCGCCGCGGCGATCAGCCACCGTTCCAGAAAGTCCAGCGCATGGATGCGGCCCACACCTTTCGGCCGCTTGCGGAGCTTTCCGGACGGAGTGCGCAGCGGGAGGAAGAACAGGACGGGACTGCCCTTCGCATCCAGCACCGTGTTGTATTTCTCGCGATTGGAGGGATTCAGCGCCTCTGCCGCCAACGGCCGCTTGCACGCCTGCCCCACATACCACGGCATCAGCCCCTTGCCGGTCTGCTTGGCGAACACGTAGCAACCGCAAGCCTCCGACAACCCCTCTTCCTTGCTTTCCAGCTCCTCGATCAGCTCTTTTATCGAATCCGCGGTAATCAACCGCTTCTTGCCGTGCCGGCTGAGCTTGATCGGGCCAATGACGCCGAAGTCCATGTTTCCCCCTGTTCGATTGGAATTCCATTCCGCAGGCGCTCTGATCCCCTGCGATGAGAAGAGTAACCAGAAAGGCGGGGCCGGCGCAGCGTGCCGCGCCGCGACAATTCGTTCGGCCCCGGGGATGCGGCCGTTCGGCGCCCTTAAGCCGCCCCGCCCCCTATCGAGCAGTGACCGGCCCGGTCGGCCGCGCAAACCGCGCGGCCGCTCGCCTCGACGCTCAGGCGCCCGCGATGCGCGAGACCATATCCAACGCAACGGCCTCGGCCGTACGAATCCCATCCACACCAGCCGACAAAATGCCGCCCGCGTAACCCGCGCCCTCGCCCGCCGGAAACAGGCCGCGGGTGTTGAGGCTATGGCCGTCCTCGCCGCGGGTGATGCGCACCGGCGAGGAGGTGCGGGTCTCGACCCCGGTCAGCACCGCGTCGCGCATCGCGAAGCCGCGGATCTGCTTGTCGAACGCCGGCAGCGCTTCGCGGATCGCGGCGATCGCGTACTCGGGCAGCGACGGGGCCAGGTCGCCCAGGCGCACACCGGGCTTGTAGGAGGGCTGCACCGTGCCGAATCCGCTCGACGCCTGGCCCTTGAGGAAATCGCCGACCAACTGCCCCGGCGCCTCGTACTCGCCGCCGCCGAGCTCGAACGCGCGCGCTTCCCAGTACCGTTGCAGCTCGATGCCGGCGAGCGGGCCCTCGCCGTAGGGCGCGAAATCCTCCGGCGTGATGCCGCAGACGATCGCTGCATTGGCGTTGCGCTCGTTGCGCGAATACTGGCTCATGCCGTTGGTGACCACCCGCCCCGGCTCGCTGGCCGCGGCGACCACGGTGCCGCCCGGGCACATGCAGAAGCTGTACACCGAACGGCCGTTGCGGCAGTGGTGGACCAGCTTGTAATCGGCCGCGCCGAGCAGCGCATGTCCGGCCTGCGTGCCGAACCGCGCGGTGTCGATCAGCGACTGCGGATGCTCGATGCGGAAGCCGATCGAGAACGGCTTGGCTTCGACGAACACGCCGCGCGCATGCAGCATCGCGAACGTGTCGCGCGCGCTGTGGCCCAGCGCCAGGACCACGTGATCGGCGCGCAGCTGCTCGCCGCTGTCCAGCGTCACCCCGCGCACATGCCGCACGCCGTCGCCGTCGGTTTCGACCAGCAGATCGTCGACGCGGTGGCTGAAGCGGATTTCGCCGCCCAGCGACTCGATGGTGGCGCGCATCTCCTCAACCATCGACACCAGCCGGAAGGTGCCGATGTGCGGCTTGCTGACGTAAGCGATCTCCTCCGGCGCGCCGGCGCGGACGAACTCGTCGATCACCTTGCGCCCGTAGTGCTTCGGGTCGCTGATCTGGCTCCACAGCTTGCCGTCGGAGAACGTGCCCGCCCCGCCCTCGCCGAACTGCACGTTCGATTCCGGGTTCAGCGTCTTCTTGCGCCACAGCCCCCAGGTGTCCTTGGTCCGCTCGCGCACGGCCTTGCCGCGCTCCAGGATGATCGGCTTAAAGCCCATCTGCGCGAGCACCAGGCCCGCGAACAGGCCGCACGGCCCCATGCCGATGACGAGCGGACGCAGCGGCAACTCGCTCGGCGCGCGCGCTACGAATTTGTAACTCGTGTCCGGCGTGCGCATCACCTTGCCACCGTCGCCGGCCTTCGCGAACTCCGCGGCCTCGGCGTCCAGCTGCAGGCGCCGCAGGATGTCGGCCTCGCGCGGGGTATCCACATCGACCGAATAGATCAGCACGATCGCGCCGCGCCGGCGCGCGTCGTAGCTGCGCTTGGCGATGGTGTAACCAGTCAATTCATCGGCGGCGATGCCCAGCCGCGCCACGATCGCCTCGCGCAGCGCCGCCTCGGGGTGGTCCAACGGCAATTTGAGGTCGGTCAGTCGAAGCATGCGATACATCCGATGGCGCGGTCGGGCGCCGTGTCTGGGGAACGGGGGAACACGCGGCCGGCGCAGGAACGCGGCCGGTTTGCGGGGGGACCGGGGCATTGTAAGAGTTCGGGGCCGCGGACCGAACCTCCCCGCCGGGCCAACGGGCGGTTTAAACCCTCGCCCCGCCCGGCACATCCACCCACCGGGCTGGCTGCGGGCATCGCCCGGCCAGGGTCGGACATCACCTCATCGGCGGATACGCCACAGGGAACTGCATGCTGCTTAAGAAGCCCCACGCCGCCGCGATCGTCGCCGCGGCACTACTGTCGTTCCCGTGTCTGGCCCTTGCGGCCACCACGCTGCAAGACGCCAACCGACAGGCCCGCAAGTACGTGCAGCAAACCATGGCGCAACAGCGCATCCCGGGCCTGCAACTCGCCGTCGTCAAGGATGGCCGGGTCGTTTTGTCGGAGAGCTACGGCTACGCCAACGTCGAAAACAAAGTGCCGGCGACGCCCAAGACCCTGTTCCCGATCAACTCCGCGACCAAATCCTTCACCGGCGTCGCCCTGATGCAACTCGCGCAGGCCGGGCACGTGGACCCCGACGCCCCGGCCTCGCGCTACCTCGACGACCTGCCCGCCGCCTGGCGGCCGATCCGCGTGCGCCAACTGCTCGGCCACACCTCCGGCCTGCCCGACATCGTCGACCAACGCGGGCTGATCGGCGGCGGCAACGAAGCCGCCGCATGGAACGCCGTCAAGGCCCTGCCCCTGGACGCCCCCATCGGCGAGCGCTTCGCCTACAACCAGACCAACTACGGCCTGCTGGCGCAGATCATCGTCAAACAGACCGGCATGCCCTACGAGCAATACCTCGCGCAGCGCCAGTTCGCCGTGGTGGGCATGCCGCTGACCACCTTCGGCGACAGCTACGACCTCGTGCCCAACGCCGCGACCATCTACAGCCACACCCCGCGCGGCACCCTGGCCAAGAACGACAGCGACCGCCTGTCGCGCTGGATCTACGACATGCCCTACAGCCTGTGGGCCGGCGGCGGCATCCAGACCACGGCCGAAGAGCTGTCGCACTGGCTCATCGCCGTGTCGAACGGCCGCCTGATCCCCAAGGACGCCGTGCAACGCATGTGGACGCCGGAGAAGTTGAACGACGGCAGCGACAGCGCCTGGGGCGCCGGCTGGCCGGTGCTGCAGGCCGCGCCGCCGCGGCAAGTGGCCGGCATCGGCGGCGCCCGTGCGGCCTTCATCGTCTATCCGGACGACGGCTTGGCTATCGTGGTGTTGACCAATCTTGCGGGGGCGAATCCGCAGCGATTCATTCCGAAGATCGCCGAGTTCTACGTATCGCCGGGGCCTGCTGCCAAGCGATAACTCGACCGCGGCCTGGGCTCGCGCCCGCGACACGCGCCGGCCCGGTCGCAAGGCGTGCGGGGCCGCGAACGAGGCTTCATGGCTTGCGCGCAAGCCGCCGAGACCCGGCCGCAACACTTCGCGGACCGGCCGCAGCCTATTCGGCTTGCGTGCAACGCTCAGCTTGTTGCGTTCGCAAGCCAAAATGCCTCGTGCGCGAGGCGTTTTGCTCCAAACGTAAAGCACCGAGCCTTGCGCGCAAGCCAGAAGGCTCGCGCGCAAGGCGATTGGCGTTGCGAACGCAAGGAATGAACCGTGGCGCGCAAGTCTTCGCGGCCCAAGCGCGAAGCAAATTGGCTTGCGGCCGGGATACGCAGGATTGCGGCCCGGCCGGCGCGGCTCGCGACCGAGGGAAATTGGCTCAACCGCCAAGCAGATTGCTTTGCGCGCAACGCTTTTCGGCTTGCGCGCAAGGCATTTTGGCTTGCGGTTGGCGCTTCTCGGGCCGTAACCGGGCTCCAGCGGCCCGTTTCCGGGGCTTGGCGACCGGTTGACGCCCTGACGTCGCCAAACCGGGACCTCGCGCCCTCAGTGCAGGCGCCTCGCCCCCGCCGCCCCGGCGGCCTCATCCCCCGTGGGCGTCCAGACACAGGCCTCCATGACCGGGTCCAGGCGCCGGGCCAGCGCCTGGAAGACCTCGCGCAACAAACGGTGATCCTGCCCGGCCGGGTAGCCGATTTCGATCAACACCTCGGGCTGCAGGGTTCGCACGATGCCCTGCAGTTCCTGCTGGAAGGCGGAGAGGGCTTTGAACGCCTCAACGGGCATCACCACTCCCTCCTGCGGAGGCGTGAGATCGGGCTTGCGGGGCATACGCGGTACTCCTGTCCTTGGCGGGGAACCCGCCGGACGCGGACGCGCCGGCGGGGTGTCGGGAGGCTCTAAACCGCACACAGACGGCGGGCGTATTCCCCTTGCGGGTGTTGTATTAGCCGCCCTCCCGACGCAGGTACACGCGTCGCCATGCCTAGACGTCAGGCACGAAAAACCCACCAATGACGGGGTGGGTGCCGCTGTGTGGGGAGTTTAGAGGCTCCGTGCACGCAAATTTGCAGGCATTCTCTATGAGTGTCAATCAGACATGTCCGACTTCAAGGCTTTATTACGTTTACAAGCATTCAAAGAGTTGCCCCCTGCAATTGGTGCACACATGTCGATTCCGAAAGTACAGGTATTCGTAGATGGCGAGAACCTTGTCATGAGATATCAAGCTCTATTGGAGGCTGGGCGGAAACCTCGGAAGGGGGTAGTCCACATCAAAGATGCCTTTGTATGGCATCCGGGCCTTACGACTTGGTCATGCATGGACATACAGCGAGTCACCTATTACACCAGCACTACTGGAGACCAGACAAAACTAAGGGAACTGAAAACCAAAATTGCCAGCACTAGTTTCGAGTTCGAACACGAATTCGACCATCAAATCCCCAAAGGTTCCGCGCAGATCCTCCCGCGCGTCTATCACAAGCCATCCAAAAGCCGGAAAACAAGAAATGTCGACATTAACATCGTGATAGATATGATGCGAGCAGCCCATACAAATAGTGTTGAACTTCTACTCTTGTACAGCGGGGATGGCGATTACATACCTGTCATTGAAGAGTGTATGCGGCAAGGTAAAATAGTATGGTGCTGCTCATTCTCCTCCGGACTCAACCCAGACTTATCCTCTGCCGTAGACCTTTATGAGTTTCTTGACGAAACTTTCTTTGTCAAAGAGAAGCAGAACGCATAGCCATCAACCCAGACCAAATTCACCTCTACCTTTCGACCTCACAGCCCACTAAAAATCCATCAAGATGATTTCATCTGCAAACCAACCCTCATCACTGACATAGCTAAAGCCCCGATTTGATCCGCACCCATCTAGGCTTCCATCGTGTCGCGACACAGCTCGACTCAGACTTTAGACCACAAACATAGAATCGAGATCCTTACATGCCCCCTCCCCAACTTACTCTCACTGGCAATGTGTACCCCGCGAAAGACATGCTTGCCTCTACAGGAGACGTCGCGGTTCTCCCTGGCGCAGGCAGAACTGCCTTTATAGATGCAACTGTTTTTGATGGCAGCTCTTGGCGGGCGTTGGATCTATCCAGCTTTGGCTTCTCTAAATCACACCGGAGTTTTGGAAGCCCAAGTGAAATTGGACCACTGATGCGTCGAATTGAACAGTCAATCGCGGGGTGCAAAGGTGCGACCGTTCACTACGAAGTTCCCGCCGGCGGAAGAAATAGAAAATACGTCTACCGATGAAATTATTTTGCATCAAATAGCCGCGACTTCTTTTAGAACATGAGCCACCCCATCAACTCATTGATAATGGCACTGCTCGACAGCACAACTCAATTCAGGCATCGGCTATTTCTCGGCAAGTTTTTCATGCTGATTAGCTAAGAAACTATCACTTACCCCTAACTCTGATAACAAAAACGAAACCACCCCACACCCCGGATGCAACCGATTCAACCCATGAATCGCCCCCGCCAGCCCGGTCATCAACCCCGGCGTAAACGCTCGCCGGGTAATCCCGCCGACGATCCCATGCTCCTCAATCGCCGACACCACCTGCGCGGTCGCTTCTTCGAGGTCGGCCGCGCACTCGTCCGGATCGAGCTTCGCCCCACGCGCCAACAACTCCCATAACGAAAAATCGCCATGGCACAGGGTATGGGTGAATCCCCACTGCCCCCGCGACACCGCCACCGCGCGGCGCATATCTCGTAACGCAGCGGCGTCGCCAGTGCGGGCATAGAGATCGGCCGCGGCAAGCCCAATGCCAACGCCGCCGTTGCACCAAGTCGGAAAGTTGATCGTGTTGACCATACGCACATCGCGCCAGTTGCCGACGGCGGCGTCATACATCGAATCCTGAAACGCGAAAGCGCCGTCGGCGAGCGCTCGCCAGCGCTGGCGGTCTTCGGCCCTACCGGCGTCGCTCAGCGCCAGGCGCGCCAGGGCCCAGCCGATGCCGTAGGCGCCGTGGGCGAAGCCGCCAATGGGGTCGTCGTAGCCCGGAAGGCGCCAGTAGACCAAGCCGTGTTCGTCGCGTTGGGCCAGGGTTTCCAGGCGTTCGCCGGCGCGCGCGGCCAGGGCCAGCCAGCGCGGGTCGCCGCTGGCGCGGGCGAGTTCGATCAGCGGGACGATGGCGCCGCTGCTGCCGTCGGACAGGTCCAGGCTCGGGTCGCTGTCGAAGCCTTTGCGTTCCAGGGTTTCGGCGCTCTTTACGGCGTTGGCGAGCAGTTGCGGGCGGTCGAGCAGGCCGTGCAGAACCAACCACGCCCAGATGCGGCTGCCGTCGCCGCTGAGGCCGCCGACCGTCGGCGGGGTGTCGACTTCGGTCAGGGTGTGGAAGGAGTGGATCGCGCCTTCCAGCGCTTCGTCGAGGCCGGCGACGGGGTCGGCGCGGCCGGCGTGCACTTCGTGGCGGTAGCCGGCCAGGGCGACGGCGATGCCGCCGAGGCCGAAGTAGGCGTCGCCGCCGAGCGGTTGTACGTGCCAGCCGGAGCCGCCGAAGCTTTCCGGCGAGATCCAGGTCACCGAGCCGTCGTCGCCGCGCACGGACACGCGTAGCAGGCGTTCGACGATGTCGGCGGCGAGCGCGCGCCGGCGTGGTTCGAGGTTGTCGCGGCGGACGTTGCGGGCGTAATGCGAGCGGCTGTCGCGTTCGCCGGGGCCGTCGGCGCCGCTGTTGAGCTGGGTCACCACCAGCGAGCTGCGGATGGTCATGTCTTCCAGTTCGATCCGCATCCGGCGCCAGCCGTCGAGGGTCTGGGCGATGCGCGCGGCGCTCAGCGGGGCGACGAACAGCGGGATGTCGCCGTGGCGCAGGTCGTCGATTTCGCTGGCGATCTGTTCGGGCGTCGGCGGCGGGCCGCCGGCGCTGGCCGCGAACAGTTTGCGCGCGCGTTCGATGGCCTTGTCTTCTTCGTGCAGCGAGGCCGGGTGCCAGAGCATGCGCCCGACTTCGACGTAGAGCTGGGTGGTGCGGCGCACGTCGCGCACCTGGCAGCCTTCGAACGCGGACAGCCACTGCGCGAGGCGGCCGTCGGCGTCGAGCTCGCGCAGGCGCTGCGAGGCTTCGAGGAAGCCGTCGCTGATCTCGTCCCAGTAACGCGACACCTCGGGGTTCGGGCTGGGATGGTTCTGCGAGATGTCCATCGATGTCTCGACCATCTGCACGCGCGCGTCGGTGGTGCCGTCGCCGACGATCACCGGGACCTGCAGCTGCGGCTGTTCGCCCGGCAGCGAGCCGGCGGCGGACAGGTCGGCCTGGCCGGCGCCCATCACCCGCGAGCGGAACGGGACGATGCCGGTGCGCAGCACCGAGTTCTGGATCAGGTCCTGGGCGCGGTCGTAGGCCTGGCCGAAGCGCGAGGCCGCGGCCGGGCGTTCCGGGGCGAACAGGCTTTCGACGTCGACCACCACCGGCACCGGGCCGGCGGCGATCAGGTTTTCCAGGTGGATGTCGGTACCGCCGAGCAGGCGCAGCAGCGCCAGCCAGTGGCCGAGACCGCGGTAGAAGTTGCGCAGTTCGGCCTCGCCGTCGCAGTAACGGTGTTGCACGAACGCGGCCCAGCCGTAGTCGCCGCGGTCGAGCACGGCGGGCACGCGGATGCGGCCGTCGTGTTCGAACACTTGGCCGAGGAAGCCGTCGGTAATCGCATCGATGACCAGCGAGCGCGGCTTGTACATCGCCTGCCCGCCTTCGAACGCGAGCTTGGCCACGGTCTGGCCGCCGGCGTGCAGGTCGCCCTCGCCGAGCTTGATCGACAGCAGCCGGCCGGGCGCGCGGCCGATCAGCGCCGCGAGCGCGTCGCGGTCGGCGTGGATGCGCGCGGCCAGGGTCGCGATGGCGGCGCCTTGCTGGCGCAGCGAGCGTTGCAGGCGCTGCGACAGCGGCGGGTAGCGCTGTTCGACGGTCTGCGCGAACTGCGGGCTCAGCGCCTTGGCGACGAACTGGGCGAAGCGGCCGGGTTCGTCGGCGGCGGTGAGTTCGCCCAGGTGCTTGGCGGCGTGCAGTTCCAGCAGCAGCACGCGGTTGAGCTTGAGCCGCGCGCTGGCGTAGAAGGCGTGCGCGCCGGCGGCGCGGATCAGTTCGGTTTCGCGCGGATCGAGGTCGCCGCAACGCGCGGCGAGTTCGGCGTCGAGCGCGGCGCGCGCGGCGGCGGTGAAGTGGTCGATGATCGGGCCGAAGCCCTCCTGAATCTCGGGTTCGGCCATCGTGTCGACGATCCTTGGCAGACGGTATGGAAGATTGCGGTTGGTGCGGTGCGCGCGACACGCATCGCCGCGGCGCGTCGTGAACGCGGCGCGGTGTCGGTGAATGTCGGATTCGCAGCGGATGCGGCGGCGTGGCGGGTTCGGGCGCGAAGCGAGCTCGTCGCCGAGGCGGCGCCGAAACGACGCGCAGCCCGCGAAGGCTGCGCGCCGAAACTAGCGACCGGCGGGGACGAACCGTCGGATCAGACCGGACCCCAGCCGGTTCCGATCCGGCTTACATGCAGCAGTAGCAGCGGCCGGTCGGGCAGGTCGAGATCGAGGTGGAGTGGGTGATCGGCGCGCGCGCCGCGTCTTCGACCGCGTTCTCGCCTTCCAGGTAGAGCGGGCCGGCCGGGTTGTCGAAGCCCATGACCGTTTCGGCGCCGGTGAGCCAGCCCGACACCAGATCGTTGCTTTGCATTGCTGTTCCTCCCTGAGTACTGGATGTCGCCCAGACAGCGGTGTCGCATGCATCGAAATCCGCCGTGCCAGGCCTCGATTTCAAGCGTCGTGGCCGCTGTGCCGCGGGCGCCCCGCACGGGCGGGACTACTGCGAACGACCACCGCCCGACTCTAGACAGCGCTCTCGATGGCTGTCAAATGCATATCGGCACACGCCGGTCACGATCTTCATCGCGAGCCGCGGCGCGCGGCCGGTAGTACCAATAGGCTATCGGCGCGGCCGCCGGCTGCGCCTACAACTGCGCTGTCGCGATCACCCGCCGGAGACGCCGCCCGATGAAAACCGCGCTCGCCTGGACTTGCGCCGTCGCTGTGTTCCTCGCGCTCGCGGCGGGACCTGCGCGCGCCGCGCCGCCGGCGCCCGAAGTTGTCCCGTTGTGGCCGGCCGACCGATGGCCATCGCCGGTGCGCGGCCCCGAGCGCACCGGACGCGACGGCAGCGCCAGCGGCGCGGTGTCGAACATTTCGCAGCCGCGCATGGAGATCTACCGCCCCGAACGCCCCAACGGCAGCGCCGCGGTGATCTTCGGCGGCGGCGGCTATTTCCGCATCCAGATCGGCGGCGCGGCGCGGCCGACCGCGCTGTGGCTGCAGTCCATCGGCGTGACCGCGGCGGTGGTGTATTACCGCCTGCCCGGCGACGGCTGGAGCCCGGTGTCGCCGTTCCAGGACGGACAGCGGGCGGTGCGGCTGATGCGGGCGCGCGCGGCGGAGCTGGGCGTGGACCCGCAGCGTATCGGCGTCGTCGGGTTCTCGGCCGGCGGCAATCTTGCCGGCATCACCGGCACCCGCTTCGACGCGCCGCTGTACCCGCCGCTGGACGCGGCCGACCGCGAATCCGCGCGGCCGGACTTCCTGGCGATGATCTATCCGGTGGTGTCGCTGAAGCCGCCGCTGGACACCACGCGTTCGCGCCGCGAACTCGGCAAACAGGCCGACGCGGTCGAGGCGTATTCGGTCGAAGCGCACGTGCGCCGCGACATGCCGCCGGTGTTCCTGGCCCAGGCGGCGGACGACCCGATCGCCGACATCGGCCACAGCCTGGCGATGTTCCAGGCGACGCGCGCCATCGGCGTGCCGGTGGAACTGCACGCATTCGAGCGCGGCGGCCACAGTTGGGGACTGGGCGCGCCGGGGACGCTGGTCGCGCAGTGGCCGCGCTTGTTCGCGCACTGGGCGCGCAGCCATGGCTTCTTCGGTGCGGCGGCCGCTGCGCCCGCGCAAGACCACGCCACGAAACCGAAGCCGGCCGCGCGCCGCGACGACGCGGACGGGGACTGACACCGCACCACACCGCCATCGGCGCGCCGCGGTGACGGCGGCGCGCCGCGATCCTGGGGAGGCATCGCCATGAACCACACCGACCGGGCCGCGTTCGCGCTGGCCCTGAGCCTGGCTGCGTACGCCGCGCCTGCGTGCGCCGCCGATGCCGCAGGCCGCGGCAGCGCCGACACCACCGACGACGCGGACCTGCGCGCGCTGGTGCGGCAGCAGGCCGAGCAGATCCGCGAACTGAGCCGGCGCCTGTCGGACCTCGAACGCCGCCCGCCCGCGGCTGCGGCCGCGGCCGATCCGGTCCAGGCGCAGGTCGCCGCCGCCGTCGCCGATACCCGCGACGACGAGCTGGCGATATTGCAGGCGCAAGTCGCGCAGCAAGCGGCGACCGGCCGCGGCAGCGGCGACGGCGCGCGCATGAACTGGCGCAAGGGCGCGCCGGAATTCGCCAGCGGCGACGGCCGGATGACGTTCCGCCCGCGCGGCCGCCTGTTGCTCGACCAGACCTTCACCCGCGGCTCCGCGTTCGCCGCGCGCAACCTGTCCGGCAGCGACCTGGCCAGCGCGCGCCTGGGCGCGGAAGGCGAATTCGGGCCGCTGGGTTACAAGGTCGAGGCCGACTTCGCCGGCAACGAAGTCACGCTCAAGGACGCTTACCTGTCCTACGACACCCGCCTGGGCGGGCACGCGGTCGAGTTCTATCTCGGCAACAAGCTCAAGGACCGCAGCCTCGACGGCGCCACCAGCGGCGTCGCCACCCCGTTTATGGAACGCAACGCGGTGGCCTCGGTCGGCGGCATGCAGAGCGGTTACTTCGGCCTGGGCCTGAGCGCCAAGGTGTTCGGCGACGGCTGGCACGCCAGCCTGGCGGTGACCGGCGACGACGTCGGCAATGCGGGCGATACCAGCGACACCGTCGCCTACCTCGCCCGCGCGCACTGGAACCCGCTCAGGGGTGGCGACGGTTTCGTCCATCTCGGCGGTTGGTATTGGTACGAGAAACTCGGCGCCGACGTCGCCAGCATCAACAAGACCTCGCCGGTCGCGCTGGGCTGGAACGATCAGGTGCGGGTCTCGGCCAGCAGCATCGCCAACGTCGACAACGACCGCGCCTGGGGCGCGGAACTCGGCGCGGTCTACCGCAGCGGCTGGCTGTTCGGCGAACGCACGCTGCGCACGATCGAGTCCGATACAGTCGGCGAGGTGCGGCACAAGGCCAGTTCGGTCTACGCCGGCTGGCTGTTGACCGGCGAGAAACCCGGCTTCAGCCGCCGCTCGGGCGTGTGGACCGCGACGCGCGTGCTGCAGCCGGTCGACCAGGGCGGCATCGGCGCGTTCGAACTGGCGCTGCGCTACGACCGCTACGACTTCACCGACGCCGCCCGCGGCGGCGACGGCGATGCCTGGACGCTGGGCCTGAACTGGTATCTCAACGACTGGTCGCGGCTGATGCTCAACTACGTGTTCTGGAAGACCGACAACAAGGTCGGCGCGTTCCAGGGCCCGGATTCGGGCCGCACCCTCGGCCTGCGCGCGCAGGTCGCGTTCTAGCGCGGCCGGCGCTCAGGACGGCGGCGCGGCGCGGCCGGCGGTCGCCTGCACCGGCTCGGACACCCGCAGGATCCGCTGCAACTCGCGCGCTTCCTCCAGCGGCGGCCGGCCGAACATGCGCTTGAACTCGCGGTTGAACTGCGACGCGCTCTCGTAGCCGACTCGGCGCGCCGCGTCGGCCGCGGCGCAGCCGTTGCGGATCATCAGCAGGCGCGCCTGATGCAGGCGCATGGCCTTGATGTACTGGATCGGCGAGGCGGCGGTGACCGCCTTGAAGCGCGCATGGAAGGCCGGCACGCTCATGCTCGCTTCGCCGGCGAGGCTGGCGACGTCGAGCTTGCGGTCGTACTGGTCGTGGATGCGCCGCAGCGCGCGGGCGATGCGGCCGAAATGGCCGCCCTGCGCCATCGCCGCGCGCAGGCTGCCGCCCTGTTCGCCAGTCAGCGCCAGGAACGCGATCTCGCGCGCGATCGCCGGCGCCAGCAGCGCGCTTTCGGCCGGATCGCACAGCGCTTCGAGCAGGCGCACGGCGGCGTCGCTCATGCGCTCGTCCATCGGCGAGGCCACCATCGTCGCCGGCGGCACCTCGCTGTCGGGGCGCATCCGGTCCAGCGACAACGCCAGTTCGGCGATCGCGGCCGGGTCGATGCGCAGGGCGATGCCGAACATCGGTTCGTCGGCGCTGGCCTCGGTCTCGGTCTCGAACGGCAGCGGCACCGCCAGCGCGAGGTAATGCTGGGCGTCGTAGACGTAAGCGCGGTCGTTGTGGAACGCGCGCTTGCGGCCCTGCACCACGATCACGATGCTCGGCTCGTACAGCGCCGGGGTGCGCTGCACCGGCCGCTCGCAGCGCATCAGGCTGACCGCGTCCAGGCGCGAGCGGGTGTAGCCCTCGCCGGGCGCGAGCCGGGCGACGAGTTCGACCATGCGCGCGCGGCGCGCGGCGTCATCGGGTGCGGACATGGCGGTCGGGAGGTTATGCGGAACAGGCAAGGACTATAGCGCCGCCGCACCGGCCGGCGCGGGGCGCCGGCGCCGGCTCGATAGGAATGGGCAAGGACCGGCCAGGATCGGGTCTTAGCCCGCCCTCGCCCGCTGCCTAGCATGTGCGTCACCGCAGCGCTGCTGCCTCCCCCGCAGGACTTTCGCCATGAATTCCATTACCGCCACCCCGAAAACCATACTCGTCACCGGCGCCAGCAGCGGCATCGGCGAGGCCACCGCACGCGAACTGGCCCGGCGCGGCCACCGCGTCGTGGTCGGCGCCCGCCGCGGCGAGCGCCTGGACGCGCTGTGCCGCGAGCTCGCTGGCGCGGGCGCCCAGGTCGCCTGGCGCGAACTCGACGTGACCCGCCCGGAAGACATGCAGGCCCTCGTCGCCTTCGCCGAGGAACGCTTCGGCCCGGTCGAGGTGCTGGTCAACAACGCCGGCATCATGCCGCTGTCGCCGCTGCGCGCGCTCAAGATCGACGAGTGGGACCGCATGCTCGACGTCAACGTGCGCGGCGTGCTGCACGGCATCGCCGCGGTGTTGCCGGGCATGGAAGCCCGCGGCCGCGGCCAGATCGTCAACGTGTCCTCGATTGGCGGCCACGCGGTGTGGCCCAACGCCGCGGTGTATTGCGCGACCAAGTACGCGGTGCGGGCGATCTCCGACGGCCTGCGCCAGGAGACCGACACGATCCGCGTCACCATCGTCTCGCCAGGCGTGGTCGAGTCGGAACTGGCCGACACCATCACCGACGCCGGCGCGCGCGAGGCGATGAAGGCCTTCCGCGAGGTCGCCCTGCCCGCGCAGGCCATCGCCGACACGGTGGCCTATGCGGTCGAGCAGCCCGCGCACGTGGACGTCAGCGAGCTGATCGTGCGTCCGACCGCGAGCCCGTACTGACCGCCGCCGCTCAGCGCAGGCCGAACAGCCGCCGCGCGTTGCCGATCCGGATCTTCTCCTTCTCCTGATCGGTCAGGTCCAGGCGGTCGAGCGCATCGACCGCCTTGGCCAGCGGCAGCTGCGGATAGTCCGAGCCCAGCAGCACTTGGCCGATGCCGACGTTGCGCAGGGTCCAGACGAACTCCTTCTCGACCGGCGAATCGGCCATCAGCACCGCGGTGGCGGAAATGTCGAAGAAGATGTTGTCGGCGAAGAAGTCGTCGGCGGTGCGCGCCAGCGCCAGTATGTTCCAGAAGCGGAAGTTCATGCCGCCGATATGGGCGAAGATGAAGCGGGTCTTGGGCGCCTGGATGGCTACGTTGAACAGGCGCTCGCTGTCGCCGGGCAGGATGTTGGCGTTGTCGAACAGCACCACCACGCCCAGTTCGCCGGCCTTGCGCACCAACGGCAGCACGCGCGGGTCGGCGGCGTCGAATTGCTGCGTATGCGGATGCAGCTTGAGCACCTTGACCCCGAGGCCGGCGACGCGCGCCAGTTCGTCGAGCGCGGCCTGGCCGTCGTAGGGGTGCACGGTCGCCACCGCCAGCATTTCCGGGTGCTTGGCGGCGAGCGCGAGATGGGCGTCGTTGGCGCGGCGGATCGCCTCGGGATCGCCTTGCAGCGCCTGGTGCGGGCCGCCGAACCACATGCCGGCGAAACCGGCCAGTTTCAGCTTGGCGTCGGCGACTTCGCTCTCGTAGGTCTTGAGCGAGGCCTCGCCTTCGCGCAGATGGACGTGGACGTCGAACACCGGCTGCGGCGCCGACGGCTGCGCGGCGGCGGCGGCGAACGACGCGGCGGCGAGCGACAACGGGAGGATGGCGAGTAGACGGCGCATCGGTTCGGTTCCTGCCTGCGTGGGCGCACAGGATAGCGGCTGCGCGCCCTCGCCGCCGCTTGCGTGGCCGGCCGGCGGCGCTTTGCGCGTAAAGCCTCACGTCGATGGCCGCGCCGGACCGCATGCGCGCGCCGCCCGGCGCCGCGCGCGCCGTCAACGGGAGCAACCTCATGGGCTTCACCCTCGAAGAGAAGACGCTGAAAAGCGGCGAAACCGTCACCCTGGTGCATTGGGAAGACCTGTCGCCTACCCGCCACGGCAAGGCCCTGCAGGAGCGCGACTGGGACGGCAGCGGCAACCGCAAGGGCTTGAGCTTCTACGACTCCACCTCCGAGTACATGCACAACAGCTGGGCCAGCGAGCACATGGCGCCGCAGGGCGCGACCTTGCCCGGCAAGGGCTCGCTGATGCTCTATCACCACGCCCAGACCGGCACCTGGCACAGCGCCGACGCGCTCGACATCGACCACGTCGCGCAGTGGAAGGACCACTTCGTCGAACGCGGGGTGAAAAGCCAGGCCGAGGCGATGATGGCCTACAACGACGTCGACAACCTGCGCCTGCTGCCGGCGCCGGTGAACCGCGCGCGCGACGCCGCGTTCCGCGTGCTGGATACGCACGGCGCGGATTCGCCGGAATGGAAGCAGTGGGTCGAGGACCGCTTCGCGTTCGATCCCAAGACCAACCGGCCCGGTTTCGATCCGGACGTGGACGGCAGCGTGCGCAAGCGCACCACCATGGAGCAGCCGTGGAAGCCCGAGGACGGCCGCACGGGCCTGAGCTTCGATGCGGCGGTGCTGGGCAAGTGGTACCAGGCCAAGCTGCAGGAGTGCTATGCCGGCGAAGTTGAAGTGCGCCATCCGGACACCGGCGACAAGAGCAAGGTGCCGCTGTTCTTCTGCCAGGCCTCGGGCCAGCTGTGCACCCGCGACGCCTTCGACATCGACCACGAGATTCCGTTCGAACTGCTGGGCCCGGAGATGGCCAAGCACGCCGGGCGCGGCGGCCTGAGCAAGGCCGATGCGCTGGACGGCTACAACGACACCAGCAACCTGCGACTGGTCGCGCGCGGGGTCAACAGCTCGCACGATTTCGAGGTCCAGGCCTCCGGCGAGTACCGCGACGAGAAGATCGCGCCGGAAAAGCGCGGCGAGTTCAACCGCTTCCTCGGCGAGGACGGCGGCCTGCTGTCGCCGCAACTCAAGCAGCAGTTGCGCGAACTCGGCCGCAACTATCCTTCGCCGCAACAGCTCATGAGCGACTTCGGCCAGCCCGGCTACGGCCCCTACACCCAGGCGCTGGGCAAGCTGGAGCAAACCGGCTTCGGCCAGGCGATGACCTCGCAGGAGCGCAGCAACGTCGCCGGCACCCTGGCGGTGGCCGCGACCCACTATCGCCTCACCATCGACCACGTCGCCCAAAGCGACGACGGCAGCCGGGTGTTCGCGATCCAGGGCGATCCGAAGAACAATCAGTTCGTCTGGGCCGATGCGCAGGGCGCCAAGCAGCAATCGCTGGCCCAGAGCACGATCGACCTGAACCGGCTGGTGCACGAACAAGGCAATCCGTCGGGGCCGCAACTCAACCAGCACCGCAACGCGACGATGCAATAGCCCCGCCGCGGCGCCCGCGTCCGCGCGGGCGCCGCGCGCGAACGCGGTCTGGCCGCCGGATCGCGCGAACTGCGAAACCCTGCGCAGGGTCGGCGCCGCCGCGCGGCTGGACGCGGCGCGCGCGGCGTGGCTATCATTCCCGCGCCTGAGTACGCACCGTGTCCGTCACGCAAAGGGCCCCTTGTCACCGAGGAGCCGCCCATGCGTACTCGATCTCCGCCCGCCTCGCCCGCGCCCGATCCATCCGCGCCGGCGCCAGAGCCAGCCTGCGCCACCGAACACACCGCCGCGCGCGACGCCCTCGCGCAGTGGCGCGAACTCACCCGCCAGGCCAACGCCGCGTTCGACCGGCGCCAGCTCGCCCATGCCCAGCGCCTGTACCGGCACGCCCTGCGCATCGTCGATGCGCCGGCCTGGCGTGCGGCGCTCGCCGCTGCGCCCGACGAATTGCTCGCCGCGCGCGTGGTGTCGCACCACAACCTCGCCGAAACCCATCGCCGCCAGCGCGATCCCGAGCGCGCGCGCGAACAGCTGTGCCTGGCGCACGAGGCGCTGACCGGCATCGCCTGCGACCTGCGCGCCGGCGACGCGGTGCGGCGCTGCGCGCTGCGCCATCTCGGCCGCACCCGCCTGGCCCTGCTCGACTGGCAGAGCGCGCGCGGCGTCTGCGCCCGCACCCAGGTCGCCTTGCGCGAGAGCGCGGCGGCGCTGGCGCGCAGCGAAGCCGGCCTCGCCGCGCACTGATCTCCCTCACCCCCACGGATACCGACCATGCCGCACCAGCTTCCCGCCCTGCCCTACGCCTACGACGCGCTGGAACCGCACATCGACGCGCAGACCATGGAGATCCACCACAGCCGCCACCACCAGACCTACATCGCCAACCTCAATGCCGCGGTGCAAGGCGGCCAGTACCAGGACGTGCCGGCCGAGACCTTGATCGCCGACATCGACGCCCTGCCCGAAGCGCTGCGCCTGCCGGTGCGCAACAACGGCGGCGGCCACGCCAACCACAGCCTGTTCTGGACGGTGATGGCGCCGCCCGAGCGCGGCGGCGGCGGCGCGCCCGACGGCGCGTTGGCGCAGGCGATCGATGCGCAACTGGGCGGGCTGCAAGCGTTCAAGGACGCCTTCACCAAGGCCGCGCTGACCCGCTTCGGCAGCGGCTGGGCGTGGCTGACGGTCGATGCCGGCGGACGCCTGGCGGTGGAAAGCAGCGGCAACCAGGACAGCCCGCTGATGCGCGGGATCGGCTCCGGCGCCACCCCGATCCTCGGCCTGGACGTGTGGGAGCACGCCTATTACCTGAAGTACCAGAACCGGCGCCCGGACTACATCGCCGCGTTCTACAACGTGGTGCATTGGCCGGAAGTGGCGAGACGTCATGCCGCGGCGCAGCGCTGAGCACGGGCGCGCCGCGGCCGATCGCGACGGCCCGCGCCGGCTGAGCCCGGCGCAGTGGTGCGGCGTGGCGATCCTGGCGCTGGGCGCGGCGGCGATGCTGTCGGACCTGTGGCGCTGGCTGGGCAGCGCGCCGGCGGTGCGCGAGGCCTTCGTCGGCGGCTCGGTCGCCGCCGCCGCGACCGCGCTGGGCGCGTTGCCGGTGTGGTTCTCGCAGCGCCTGTCCGAACGCACCCAGGACACCCTGTTCGGCTTCGGCGCCGGGGTGATGCTGGCCGCGTGCGCGTTCTCGCTGATCATCCCCGGCCTCGCCGCGGCGCAGACGACGACCTGGTTCGGCGGCGGCGAGCGCGGCGCCAGCCTGGTGATCGGCGCGGCGGTGCTGCTGGGCGGCGCGGCCTTGATGCTGGTCGACCGGCTGGTCCCGCACGAGCACTTCATCAAGGGCCGCGAAGGCCAGGCGCCGGGCACCTTGCGCCGGACCTGGCTGTTCGTGTTCGCCGTCGCCCTGCACAACCTGCCCGAGGGCCTGGCCATCGGCGTGGGCTACGCCGGCAACGAGGGCGCGGTGCGGGCCAACGCGCTGGCCATCGGCATCGCCATCCAGGACGTGCCCGAAGGCCTGGTGGTGGCGGTGGCGTTGCTGGCGGCCGGCTACGGACGCGGGCTGGCGGTGTTCATCGGCGCGGCCAGCGGCCTGGTCGAACCGGTCGGGGCAGTGCTCGGCGCGGCCGTGGTCGGGCACTCGCAGGCGTTGCTGCCGTGGGGCCTGGGCTTCGCCGCCGGCGCGATGCTGTTCGTGATCAGCCACGAGATCATTCCCGAGTCGCACCGCAAGGGCCATGAGCGCTTCGCCACCGCCGGGCTGATGCTCGGATTCGTGCTGATGATGGTGCTCGATACCGCGCTGGGGTGAGGCCGGCGGGGCCGCAGGCGTGGGTGCGATGCGGCCTGCGCGCAGGCATGCGCCGGTGCTCCCAGGCCGCCGCCGGGCGCTCCCGGCGCGGCCGCCGAAGCGCTTTCTCCACGCATCTTCCGTGCATGTTTTGCGTATTTATCGCGAGGATCGGGCTGCCATGTCCGGATAGTCGCCGCAATCTCGATTAGCTTGGGAAAGCACACCGGACGTGACGTAAAGCGTTGATTTAGATCACGCCTATGCCGCCCAAAGTGCTCCCCCTGAGCATAAAAATTGAGCCGACCGACTACTTTGGACCGCACCAGAAACAGTGCCGCGGCGCACGCCGCGGCCCGCGAGGCTCCCCTGCACGGCGCGGACGACGGCGCGCCGGACCCGCGAGAACCCACATCGGCAGGCCCCCGGCCGCCCGCGGCGGCGGCCTGCCCGCAAGCAGCGCCGCCGCCCGGCGCTGCCCACCCGGACGACCCCGACGCCGAGGCGCTCACCGAACTGCTGGCCCACGCCCAGGGCGGCGCCCCGCAGGCCTGGGACCGCATCTACGCCGCGGTCTACCGGGAACTGCACATGCTGGCCCGGCACCAGATCCGCCGGCACTGGGCCGGCCCGGAGCGCTCGCCGACCTCGCTGCTCAGCCGCACCTGGCTGCGCTTGAACCAGAGCGGCATGGCCTACAAGAACCGCCGGCACCTGATCGCGATCCTGGTGCGGGCGATGCGCTTCGCCCTGATCGACGAAGCGCGCCGGACCTTCTCCACCCGCCGCCAGCGCGGCGAGCGCGAGCCGCTGGTCAGCTACGAGCCCGACCCCGACGCGGCCTACGACTCGGGCATCGCCGAGCTGCTGGCCATCCACCAGGGCCTGGACACGCTCGGCGAACACGAGCCGCGGCTGGCGCAGGTGGTGGAGATGCGTTACTTCGGCGGCCTCAGCGACGCCGAGATCGCCGACGCGCTCGGCGTTACCACCCGCACCGTGCACCGCGACTGGGTGCGCGCGCGCGCGTTCCTGTCCAGCGCGCTCGGCGCGGCCGCGGCCGGCGACGGCTGAGCGGCGCAGGCCGATGCCGTCCGCCGCCAGGCCGCCCGACACGATGCCGGAGCGCGCGCGCCGATGAGCGAGATCCGGTTGCGCGCGCTGGCGCTGTTCGACCGCTACCTGGATCTGTCCGAAGCCGGGCGCAGCGGCCTGCGCACGGACCTGGCCCGGCGCGACCCGGACCTGCTGGCGGCGCTGACCGCCCTGGCCGAGGCGGCGCAGGCGCCCAGCCCGCTGGACGTCCCGGCGCTGGACGCCCTCGCGCGCCGGCGGCCGCGCGATTGGCCGGCCGCGGCCGCGGACGGGCCGGCCGCCGACCCGCGCATCGGCGCCCAGCTCGGCCCCTGGCGCATCGTCGAGGTGATCGCCGAAGGCGGCATGGGCACGGTCTACGAGGCCCGCCGCGCCGACGGCCATTACCAGCAGCGCGTGGCGCTCAAGTGCGTGCGCGCGAAACTGCGCTCGCCGGTGCTGGTCGAGGCGTTCCTGGCCGAACGCGGCCACCTCGCCGCGCTCGACCATCCCGGCATCGCGGTGCTGATCGACGGCGGCGTCGAGGCCGACGGCCAGCCCTGGTTCGCGATGCGCCTGGTCGAGGGCACCGCCATCGACCTGTGGTGCGACGCGCGCGACATCGACACCGCCGGCCGCGTGCGCCTGCTGCTGCAGGCCTGCGAAGCGGTCGCCTACGCGCATGCGCGCGGGGTGCTGCACCGCGACCTCAAGCCCGCCAACCTGCTGGTCAACGACGACGGCCGCGTGCACCTGGTCGACTTCGGCATCGCCTCGGCCTTCACCGGCGAGCGCGCGAGCGCGCCGCAGATCGCGTTCTCGCGCGACTACGCCGCGCCGGAACTGCTGGCCGGCGGCGGCCACGGCGCGACCGGCGACGTCTACGCCATGGGCATGCTGATGCACCGGTTGCTGTGCGGCGCGCTGCCGGCGTCCGCCGCACGGCCGTGGCCGGGCGCCGTCGATGCCGCGGCCGCCGCGCGATCGCCAGGCGACCGGCGACCCGGGCGCGGACCGCTGTCGCGGCTGGCGCTCGCCGCCAGCGCGCAGCGCGCGCGCCTGCACGGCGAGCGCGACCCGGCGGCGCTGGCGCGCCGGCTCGCCGGCGACCTCGACGCGATCGCGCGCAAGGCGGTCGCCTCGCGGCCGGAATGCCGCTACCCGAGCATGCGCGAGTTCGCCGACGACCTGCGCCGCTGGCTGCAGCTGCGGCCGGTCCACGCCCAGCGCAGCGGCGGCCGATTCGCGGCCGGCCTGTACCGGGCCTGCACGTTCCTGCGCCGCCACCGCTCGGCCGCGGCGCTGGCGACGCCCTTGCTGCTGGCGCTGGCGCTCGCCGCCGGCGCCTGGTCGTGGCAGCAGCACCGGCGCGCCGAGGAAGCCCGCGCCGCCGAAGCGGTCGGGCAGTTGTTCGCCTCCACCCTCGGCACCGCCACCCTGGCGGGCCTGGGCAGCGCGCCGTTCTCGTCCGAACGCCTGTTGCAACACACCGAAGCGCAACTGCGCGAGCTGCGCCTGCACCGGCATCCGGCGCTGTACGCGCGCAGCCTGGCGACGCTGGCGCGCAGCCGCGCGGTGATCGGCGACTACGACCGCGCCCAGGCGCTGGCCGAGCAAGCGCGCCAGGCCCTGGGCGAGACCGTCGACGAAAGCGGCTACGTCGCCGCCACCCGCCTGTCCTTGCTCAACACCATGGCCCGCTACGCCCAGGCCGCGGCGCTGGCGCGGCAATCGCTGCGGCGCCCGCACCGGCGCGAAGACGCCGACGAGCGCGCGGCGCTGATGGCGCAGCTGGCGACCGCGCAATGGGGCATGGGCGAGGTGTATCCGGCGCTGGACACGCTCGGCGCCGCGCTGTCGCAGGTGCGGGCGCTGGGGCCGGCGCACGACGAACTGCAGGCGCAGATGCTGATCCAGCGCAGCGGCCTGCGCGCCCAGCTCTACCGTTATCCCGGCGCCGACGACGACGCGCGGCGCGCGATCGCGCTGGCCGAAGGGCGCAATCCGATCCTGGCCGACGACGGCCGCCAGCAACTGCTCGACGTGCTGCTGACCCGCGGCGGCCAGGTCGACGTCGCCATCGCCAAACGCCTGCTCGCCGGCCGCCGGCGCAGCCTCGGCGAGCGCCATCCCAAGACCGGCATGGCCTGGATCATGCTGGGATCGGCCGAATACGCCGGCGGCCGGATCGTCAGCGCCAAGGCGCGCAACGCGACCGGCCGCGAGCTGATCCTCGCCGCCTACGGCCGCGACCACCCGGCCTACGCGCGCGCGCTGACCCTGCAGTCGTACATCGACAGCCGCGATTCGCGCGACAACCTCGCCGCCCTGCGCGAGGCGCTGGCGATCTACCGGCGCACGCTCGGGCCGGCCCACGACAGCACCCTGGGCGCCAAGCAGCGCCTGGCCGCGCGCCTGAGCGACCTGCCGCACGCGCAGCAACGCAGCGGCGACTTCGCCGAGATCGTCGCGCTGCACCGCGACAACCTGCGGCTCAAGCGCCGCGCCAACCTGCCCACGCCATGGGAAGACCTGTACCTGGGCCGGGCGTGGATGCGTTCCGGCGGCCGCGCCGGCCTGGCCCGCGCCGAACCGCTGCTGCGCTCCAGCCGGCTGCAGGCGCAACGCTACTTCGCACGCGAGGACCGCTACAGCCTGCTGGCCCAGGACACCTGGGCCAGTTTCCTTTACCTCAACGGCGACAAGGCCCGCGCCGCCGGCGAGTTCGCGCGCATTCTCGAACGACAGCTCGACCGCCGCTCCTACGTCAGCGTGGTGCTGGTGCACTCCGCGCTGCTGCACCGCGCGGCCTACGCGCTGGAGAACTGCGACCGGCGCCAGGCCAGGGAACTGCTCGAACGCGCCTACGCCTACGACCTGCGGCGCATGGGCGCGGCCAACTTCCTGACCCAGGACGCGCGCACCTACCTCGACAGCCTGCGCCGGCACGGCGTGCTGCTCAACCAGGACCGTTCGTCCCTGCTCCACCCCGCGCTGGCCGCGACCAACGCCGTCGCGCGGCGCTGCCCGCGACGGGCCCCGGCCGCTTCCGCGCACCGCCCGCGCTAGAGCAGTTCCAGCAGCGGCCGCGGCCGCGCCACCGCATAGCCCTGCGCGTACTCGATGCCGGCCCGGCGCAGCAGCTCCAGGCTGCGCTCGTCCTCGACCTGCTCGGCGATCGCGGCGCAGCCCATGCTGCGGCAGATGCGGCCGATCGACTCGACGATGGTCTGGCCGACCGCGCTGCCGGCCATCCTGCGCACCAGCCCGCCGTCGATCTTGACGCTGTCGACCTCGAACTGGCCCAGGCACGCGAACGAGCCCACGCCCTTGCCGAAATCGTCGAGGCTGACCCGGCAACCGGCGCGGCGCGCGACCGCGGCGAACCGCGCCGCGCTGGCCAGGTCCTGGGCCAGCGCGGCTTCGCCGATCTCGAAATGGATACGGCCGCAGGCCACGCCCGAGGCCGCCAGTTCCTGCTGCAGGAACGGCCACAGCGCCGGGTCGCGCAGCGAGGCGACGGACAGGTTCAGGCGGATCGAGACATCGCCGGCCTCGCGCAGCCGCGGGCCATGGCCGCGCAGCGCGGCGCGGATCACCCAGCGGTCGATGCCGCCCATCAGGTCGTAGGCCTGGGCGGCGGGAATGAACACCTCCGGCTCGATCAGTTCGCCGCCTTCGCCGATCATCCGCACCAGGATTTCCAGTTGCCGCCCGTCGTCGCCGTCGCCGCCAGCGCCGCCGATGCGGCGGATCTCCTGCGCGAACAGGCAGAAACGGTCGGCCTCGATGGCGTTGCGCAGGCCCGCGGCGATCCGCACGGCGCTGTCGTGGGCGCGGCCGCCGTCGCCGGGCGCGTAGACCGAAACCCGGTTGCGCCCGCCGGCCTTGGCCGCGTAGCAGGCCAGGTCGGCGCGGTCGATGGCTTCGGCCGGCGCCAGCGGTTGCGGCCCGAGCTGCACCAGCCCGATGCTGGCGCCGACGTAGTACGCCTTGCCGTCCCAGACGAAGCGCATGCGCTCCATCTCCTGGCAGATCTGGCGGGCGATGTGTTCGCCGCTGCCGATCGCGCAATCCAGCAGCACCAGCGCGAACTCGTCGCCGCCGATGCGCGCGACGGTGTCGTGGGCGCGGCTCTTGCGCCGCAGCAGCGCGGCCACTTCGCGCAACAGCGCGTCGCCGGCGGAATGGCCGGCGCCGTCGTTGACCAGCTTGAAGCGGTCCAGGTCGACGAAGCACAGGGTATGCGCGCGGCCTTCCTGGTCGGCCGAGGCGATGGCGCGGCGCAAGTCGCGTTCGAACGCGACCCGGTTCGCCAGGCCGGTCAGGCCGTCGTGGCTGGCCGAGTGCTCCAGCGCCTGGCGCAGCCGGCGCGCCTGGGTGACGTCCTGGAACGCGAGCACCGCGCCTTCGACCGCGCCGTCGGCGGCGCGCATCGGCGAGACGCAGTGGCGGATGTGCCGGTGCCGGCCGCCGCGCTCCAGCAACGCCGCCTCGCCGTCCGCCGGCTCGCCCTCTTGCCGGCGCAGGCACGCGTGCACCGGATGCGGCGCGACCGCGCCGGCTTCGTCGCTCAGCGCCAACACCTGCGCGACCGGCGCGCCCATCGCCTCGCCCGAGGACCAGCCGGTCATGCGCTCGGCGGCCGGATTGAGGAACAGCACGCACGCGCGTTCGTCGGTGGCGACCACGCCGTCGCCGATGGCGTGCACGATCGCGCGCCAACGCTGCGCCTGCGCGGCCAGCGCCTGCCGGCGCGCGGCCTCGGCGCTGACGTCCCAGCCCAGGCCGACGATCTGCGCGACGTCGCCGGCACCGTCGCGGACCGCGCGCACCGCGCAGCGCAGCCGCCGCGGCGCGCGGCCCGGCTCGATGCGCAGGCGGAATTCCAGTTCGATCCGGCCATGCCGGCGCAGGCCGCGGCCGAGCCGCTCCAGCACCGCGGCGGTATCGTCGGGGTGGATGCGCGCGGCCCAGCCCGCCAACGTGCCGTCGTAGCTGCCCGGGGCGAGATCGTGCAGGCGGTGCATCTGCGCGTCCCATTCGCAGCGGTGATCGCGCAGGTCGAAGCTGAAGACGCCGGCGCCGGCGGCCTCCACCGCGGCCTGCAGGCGCCGCTGGCGCGCCCGTTCGCGCCGCTGGCTGCGCTGGCGCGCGTCGATGTCCGCGCATACCGCCAGCACCCGCAGCGCGCTGCCGTCGGCGGCGCGTTCGACCGCGCGGCCGCGCGCGTGGACCCAGCGCCAGCCGCCGTCGGCGGTGCGCAGCCGGTGTTCCAGCGAAAACGTCGCCGTCGCGCCGCGCAGGTGCCGCTGCAACCCGGCCCAGCAACCCGCCAGGTCGCTGCCGTGGACGCGTCCCAGCCAGTGGCCGATGCCGCCGGCGACGGCCGCGTCGGGCTCGCCGAGCATGGCGCTCCAGCGCGGCGAATAACGCACCTCGCCGGTGCGCAGGTCCCAGTCCCAGGCGCCGTCGCCGATGCCGTCGAACGCCTGCGGCCAGCGCTGCGCCGGCTCGCCGGCGGCGTGCGCGCGCGCCGCCGGCGCGGTTTCGGATTCGGGTTCGGGTTCGGGACTCAACGCCGCCGCCAGCCGGGCGGTCGCGGCCGCAGGGCCGCCGCGCGTGCAGCTTCGCGGCGGGCGGCGCGGGCCCGCGCCGGCGCTGCGCCCGCTTGAATCGCCGATCGGTGGAACCGCCATGACAGCATTGCGCGAGAGGAAGGTCTTTGCCTTTGCAATCGACCGGCCGGCCCGCGCGCAGACATGCGCCGCGCGCCGCCCCTGCGCCCTGCCCGCCGACGCCGGCCCGCACCGCCTGCGCGGCGCGGATCGGCGCCGCGGCGCGGAAACGACGAAGCCGCCCGGCGGCGCCGGACGGCTTCGTCGCGAGCGGATCCGCCGCGGCCTTACATGACGCAGCCGGCGACCACCTTGTACTTGTTGGTCACCTGCCCGTAGCCGGTGTCGCCGCAGCTGGCGGGCTGGCGCACGCCGACGGTGTTGCCGGCGGCATCGTAGTAGATGGTCGAGCAGAAACAGCCCTGGGTCTGAGTGGCCGCGCCGGTGCCGGCGGACGCCGCCAACAGCGCGCCCAACACGATCAGCTTGAGTCGTTGCATCGCAATCCTCCCTACGGCTCGCGGCGGTTCGCCGCGCGGGAACCTTACAACGCGATCGTCGGCGCAGCCGCGCGAGGCGGCATCGCGAGCGCGGGAAAATGCAACGAAGTTTCGAATGCGCGACCGCGGCGCAGATGAACTGTGCGCGCGGTCATGCGGCCGGCGGTTCGGCGTCCGGACTCGGACCGACCGAGCCACGCGCCCCGCACTTGCGCGGGAACCGGCGGGTCTGGGATGGTCGCGGCACCGCGCTCCCAACCCGGACTCCCGCCATGCCCGCTCCCCAGGCCGACGCCAGGCTCGTCGAAATCAGGACCTACCGGCTCAAGCCCGGGCATGCCGCCCGCTTCGAAGCGGCGATGGCGCAGGCGCTGCCGATGGTGCGCGCCAGCGGCATGGACGTGATCGCGTTCGGCCGCAGCGATCACGAACACGAGAGCTATTACCTCATCCGCGCCTACGCCGACCGCGCGCAACTGGACGCGCAACAGCAGGCGTTCTATTCCTCCGCGGCCTGGCGCCAGGGCCCGCGCCAGGGCTTGGTCGACTGCCTGCAGGATTACCTCAACACCCTGCTGTGGCTGGCGCCGGGCAGCATCGAGGATCTGCGCGCGCGCAACGGCCTGTAGCCGCCGCGGGCGAACACAACCCAGTGTCGATGGCGCGACCGCGGCGCGGCGCGACCGCGCGCGATCAGGCGTCCTCGCCGCACCGCCGCAGGCGCCGGTTGCGCATCATTGCGCAGCCTCCGGCAACGGCGGCAGCACCGGATGGAAATCCGGATACGGCGGCGTCGGCGGAAACGCTTGCGGCGGTCGCTCGCGCAACTGCTGCATCAGGTGCTGCACCGCGCGCTCGAGCTGCGGATCGCCGCCGGCGCGGGCCTCGCGCGGGGTGTCGTCGATCTCGATGTCCGGCGCGACCCCGCGGTTCTCTACCTCCCAACTGCCCTGCAACCCGCCCAGCGCCAGGCGCGGCGAGGTGACCGTGCTGCCGTCGATCATCGCCGGATAACCGTAGATGCCGACCAGCCCGCCCCAGGTACGCTTGCCGATCAGCGGCCCCAGGCTCAGGCGCTTGAAGTACCACGGCAGCGCGTCGCCGCCGGAGCCGGATAGCTCGTTGATCAGCATCGCCTTGGGCCCGGGCATCGCCTGCATCGGCGACAGCGAGGGCTCTCCCTCGCGGGTCACCACCAGGGTCATCGGCTTGCGCGCAAGATAGTCGACGATGTAGTCGGCGAGCATGCCGCCGCGGTTGTAGCGCGCGTCGATCACCGCGCCGAGCTTGTCGGTCTGGGCGAAGAAATAACGATTGAAGCTGGCGTAGCCGGCTTCGGCGGTGTCGGGCAGGTGCACGTAGGCGAGCTTGCCGCCGCTGAGCCGCTCGACCTTGCGCCGGTTGTCTTCGATCCACGCCAAGCGGCGCAAGCCCTGCTCGTCCTTGACCGGCACCACCGCGACCTCGCGCGCGCCGGCGCCGGACGCGTCGGCGGACACGCGCAGGACCGTGCGCTTGCCCGCGGTCTCTTCGAACCAGGCGTACAGGTCGTCGCTGGCGCGCAACTCGCGCCCGTTCACCGCCAGCAGATGGTCGCCGACGCGCACGCCCACGCCCGGCGCGGTCAGCGGCGCGCGCAGTTCCGGGTTCCAGTTCTCGCCGTCGTAGATGTGGGCGAAGCGGTAGCGTCCCGCGGCGATGTCGTAGTCGGCGCCGAGCAGGCCGACGCCGGCGCGGGCGTCGTCGGCGTCGCGCAGCGGAATCACGTACATGTGCCCGACCGAGAGATAGCTCAGCATGCGCCGGAACAGCACGTCCAGGTCGTGGCGGCTGCCGATGCCGGCCAGGAACGGCTCGAAATGGCGCTGCGCCGCGGCCAGGTCGAGGCCGTGATAACCGGGGTCGTAGAAATAATCGCGCTGCAGCCGCCAGGCCTCGCGGTACATCTGCGCCCATTCCTGGCGCGGGTCCACCCGCAGCGAGATCGCATCGACGCCGATCCGGCCCTCGCCCGGCTTGGGCGCCGCGTCGGTCGCGGCGATGAACCAGTCCTTGTCGCGCCGGTACAGCATCCTGCCGCCGTCGAAGGACAGCCTGAAGCTGGCGACGTCCGCCAGCAGCTCGTCGGTCTTGCGCGTGGCCAGGACGAACTTTTGCACCTTCACCGGCAGCTTGACGAAATCGTCCTCGATCCCGGGCAGCACCGACGGCGCCTGCTGCAGGAACAATTCGCCGCTCTTGCCCGCGCTCATGCCCACGTAGTTCGCCGCCGCCAGCGGCAGCGCCAGGGTGCGCTGGCCGATGCCGTCGAAGTCGATGCGCATCGGCGCCGCCTTCGCATCGGCCTTCGCATCGGCGGCGGGCGCCGCGGCGGCCGGCTCTTCGTCGCTTTGCGGCGCCAGCGGCGAAGGCAGGTCGCGGCGCAACACCGCCACGTACACCGCGCGCGTCACCGGATGCGCCAGGCTGCTCATATCCAGCCAGCCCGGGGTCAGGCCCAGGTCGGTGCTGGCGGCGAAGTACAGATGACGGCCGTCGCGGTCGAATTGCGGATAACGGCAATCGCTCGCGCCGTCGGTGATCCGCACCGACTTGCGCGTGGCCAGCGAGTACACGAACACCGCGTTCAAGTGATTCGGCAACTGCCGGGTGTAGGCGATCCAACGGCTGTCCGGCGACCACGCCACGTCCATCGACGGCAGCGGCGTGTCGAAGCGATCGCGGTCGATCCTGACCGGCGTCGGCGCGGCCAGGTCCAGCAGCCACAGGTTCAGGCGCTTGTCGCGATAGGCGATGCGGCGGCTGTCGGGCGACCATTGCGGCGAATGGAAGAACGACGGCGGCTGGCCCAGGGCGAACACCCGCGGCGCGGCCAGCCTGTCCTGGTCGCGCACGTGCAGCGCGTACTCGCCGGACGCATCGGAAAAATACGCGACCGATTTGCCGTCCGGCGACCACGCCGGATCGCGCTCGGCCGCGCCGGGCGTGGCGGTGAGATTGCGCGGATCGCCCTTGGACGCCGGCACGGTGACGATGTCGCCGCGCGCCTCGAACGCCGCGCGCGCGCCGGTCGGCGACAGCGCGGCGTTGAGGATGCGCTTGCCGCCCTTCTCGAAGTACGGCTGCAGGCGCGCGCCGTCGTCGACCACCCGCAGCGGCACGCGCCGGCTGCGGCGGCTGGCCGGGTCGAACAGATGGATCGCGCCCATCTGCGAATAGACGATCGCGCCCGGCCCGGCGGACGCCGAATCGATCTGGAAGCCGGTGTTGTCCAGCGCCCGCGTCACCTGCCCGGTGTGGGTGTCGTAGGCGTACAGCGTGCTCGGGCCGTCGCGGTCGGAGAGGAAATAGACCGTGTCGCCGACCCACATCGGGTTGCGGTCGGTGGCATCCTCGTGCGGGATGCGCACGATCGACGAGTCGGCCAGGGCGGCGATCCAGATCGGCGCGGTCTGGCCGCCGCGGTAGCCGTTCCAGTCCGGCTGCGATTGGTATTGGGGCTCATAGGCGATGCGGGCGGCATCGGGCGAATACGCGCCGCCCTCGGCGCGCGAAAGCGGCAGCGCCTGCTGCGGGCCGCCGTCGACGGACACGGTATAGAGCCGGCCGGTGCCGTTGGCCGAGTCGCGGCGCGAAACGAACAGCACGCGGCTGCCGTCCGGCGTCCAGCCGACCACCGCGTCGTCGCCGGGATGCGCGGTCAGGCGCTTGGGCTCGCCGCCTTCGCTGGCGATCACGTAGACATCCAGATTGCCGTCGCGCACCGCGCTGTAGGCGATGCGGCGGCCGTCGGGCGAGAAGCGCGGGCCGCTGGCGCGCGCCCGCCGCCACGGCCCGCCGTCGCGCAGGTCGGTGCGCACCAGCAGGCGCGCATCGCCGCCGGCGCGGTCGGCGATCCACAGATCGTCGGCATAGACGAAGGCGATCCGGTCCTGCGAGACGGTCGGCGCCTGCAGCAGCAACGGCGGCGGCGCGGCGGCGCCCGCGACGAACGCGACGCACAGCAGCGAACCGGCCAGCAGCCGCGCGGCGCCGGTCCGCACGCGCACCGGAAGCGGGCGCGGCCGCGGCGGACAGGCCGGGCCGAAGGCGGGACTGCGCATGCGTATGCTCCGTATCCTTGGGATCCCAACCCGCCATATAGCAGCCGCCGCTGGGGCGCGGCCCCTGCCGGAAGTAGCAGCAGCGCCTGCCAGAAGCAGCAGCGGACCGGGCCGAAAGTAGCAGCGGGCCACGAGCGCGCGGTGAGCGCCCGCCCGCGGACCTTGCCGGATCGGCCGGCAACCGCCGCGCGCGGCGGCGTGGGTTGGGAGCCTGGGCGCGGACGACGTCCTGATGGGTATGTCCCCCTTTTCGCCGCCGACGCGGCGCCCTGCCCGACCCTCGCCATGGCCGCCCACGACTTCGCCGACGACGCCCCCGACCTGCCGCGCAGCCAGCGCCTGAAAGCCGCGACCCGCACCACCCACGATCGGCTCGACCGCCGCATCATGGCCGGCGACATCTTCGCCAGCCGCGAGCGCTACGCCCGTTTCGTACGCGTGCAGTACCGCTTCCATCGCGATATCGACGCGCTGTACGCGCACCCGGCCCTGGACGAGCTGCTGCCCGACCTCGCCGGCCGCCGGCGCCTGGATCAGATCGCGCTGGACTTGCACGACCTCGGCCAGGCCCTGCCCGCGCCCGCGCAGGCCGAGGCAACGCAGCGCGCGCGCGCCGCCCTGCCGCTGGCGCAGGCGCTGGGCTGGCTGTACGTCGCCGAAGGCTCCAACCTCGGCGGCAGCGTGCTGTACAAACTGGCGGCGAAGCTGGGACTGGACCGCGCCTTCGGCGCCCGCCACCTCGCCGCGCACCCCGACGGCGTGGCCCGGCACTGGCGCGAGTTCACCGCCGCGCTGGATTCGGCGACGCTGAGCGCAGCGCAGGAGCGCGAACTGGTCGCCGGCGCCGAAGCCGCGTTCGCCAGCGTGCGCGGCCATGTCGAGGACGAATTGGCGTGAGCGCGCCCGCGCGCGGCGGCGGGCGGACGGCGCCGGGCTGATGCGCTGGCTGTGGTTCGGGCTGGGCTGGCTGATGGTCGCGCTGGGCGTGATCGGCGCGCTGTTGCCGGTGATGCCGACCACGATCTTCCTGATCCTCGCGGTGGCCTGCTTCGCCCGCAGTTCGCCGAAGTTCGAACGGCGCCTGCTGGAACACCCGCGCTACGGCCCGGCGCTGCGGCTGTGGCGCGAACAAGGCGCGGTCTCGCGCCGCGGCAAATGTTTCGCCAGCGCCGGCATGGCGCTGGGCTTCGCGCTGTTCTGCTGGGGCGCGCACCCGTCGCGGACGCTGCTGCTGGCGGTCGGCCTGGGCTTCGCCGCGAGCGCGGCGTATGTGCTGTCGCGGCCGGCGCCGCGCGCGGCAAGCCCGAACCCGCTGGATTGATGCGGGTCCGCGCCGCGGACGGCGCGCTACTGGTTCTTGAAATACACCGCCGACACCGCCGCCAGCCTGCCGGCGGCATCGAAGGAAAAACGCATCACCACCGAGCGCGCGGCCGGATCGAGCATGGCCCGGCCGCGGTCGTCGCGCACCACCAGCGTATCGGCCGAATCCTCGACGATCCTGGCGCCGGGCGAGGCCTCGAACACGCCGGCGACCGTCGCCCGGTCGCTGCCCAGCGGCAGGTGTCTGCGCACGATCGCGGCGACGTCGCGCTGTTCGAACTGCGCCGGTTGCGGCGACGCGTGGATCTCGTCGAGCATCCGCGCGATGTCGGCCGGCGCGGCCGCGGCGCGAGCCGGCGCGCCATCGCGCGGGCCCGCCGCCACGGCGGACGCCGGCGACGAGGCCGCGGCGGCCAGTGCCAGGGCCATCGCCGCGGCGGCGAATCCTGCCTGGGTCGGAAACATGCGCGCCTCCAGCGGTCCTTCGAATCCCGGGCGCGGCCGTTCGCCGCTCAAGCCCGCTGTCGCTGCGCGGCCGCGGCGATGCCGCCGACCGCGCCGGCGGCTCACAAATCCGGCACCCAGACGAAGCTCTCGCCCTGCGCCTTGATCCGGCCCAGCCCCGGGAACGGGAAATGCACGGCGTACACGTGCAGGTTGCCGTCGGCGATGCGCTTGAGCAGCGCGTAGCGGCTGGCCTCGGCCTTGGCCGCGTCGCCGTCGAACTGGATCGTCCACTGCGGGCGCTGCACCGAAACGATCGAGCTGTGCGCGGAATCGCCGATGTACAGCAGGCGTTCCTGGCCCGAGGCGATCTCGTAGGCGCTGTGGCCCGGCGTGTGCCCGTCCACCGCGACCGCCTTGACCGTGCCCGGCACCAGTTCGGCGTTCGGCGCGAACGCCTGCACCTTCGGCGCGATCGCGGCGACGAGCGTGGCGTTGTCCTTATTCGCCTGCAGCCAGGCCCACTCCGGCGCGGACAGGTGGATGGTCGCATTCGGGAACGCCAGCGCGCCCGCAGGCGTCAGCAGGCCGCCGATGTGGTCGGGATGGGCGTGGGAGATGAAGATGTCGGTGACCTGGCCCGGCTCGCTGCCGCTGGCCCGCAGCGCGTCCTGCAGGCGTCCGGCGCGGGCGAAGGAGGCGTTGCCGGCGCCGGTGTCGAACAGCAGCGTGCGTTCGCCGCTGCGCACCAACAACGGCTGGATGCTCAGGTGCACCGCGTCGGTCGGCTGGCCGTTGGCGCTGAGCAGCGCCGCCACCTCGGCCGGCGGGCGGCCGACGGCGAAGGTCTTGCCGTCGTTGGCGACGTCGATGTCGCCGTCCTTGAGCGCCGCGGCCGAGAGCTGGCCGATCTTGAACGCCACGAACGCCTTGCCGGCTTCGGGCTGCGCCGAAGCGGCGGAGGCGGCATCGGCCGCATGCGTTTGGGCGGGCGCGGCGGCCGCGGGCGCTTCGGCGGATGCGGCGCCCGCCGCAGCGTCGGCTTGCGGGCGCGAACAGGCCGCGAGCGCCGCGCTGGCGAGCGCGGCGGCGATGAGCAGGGACAGCGAGTGGCGGGTCATGGGGGTTCCGGTGTGCGTAGGCGGCCGGCGGTTGCCGGATGCACAGGCGCGCTGCGGGGGCGGCGCCGGGTCCGGCGAGCTTATGCCCGGGCGCGGCAGGCAACAAGCCGGCGCCCGTCCTGCCTCGGTGTTGCATCCGCGAGGTCGCCGAAGCGGCGGATCAATGCGGCTCGACCTGCCCGGCCTCGCAGGCTCGCGCCGGATCGCCCGCCATCGCCAGCGCCGCCGCGCGCACCGAGGCGCGCAGCATCGGGCCGTGGCCCAGTTCGGCGAATTCGCGATAGCAGGCGTGCAGCCCCGGCTTGGCGTGCAAGCGCAGCGCCAGTTGTTGCGCGGCATCGGCCGGCACCGCGGCGATGCGGGCGCGGTGCGCGGCCACGCGCGGATCGTGGTTGCCCGCGCCGTCGTTGCCGGCGTCGGGACTGCGCGGCTGGCGCTCGCGTCCGCCCTGCATGATCGCCACGCTCGCCGGGCGCGGCAGTTCGGCCTGCAGGAACCGCCGCTCCGGCTCGCCGAGTTCGCGGCCGTTGTCCCACCACAGCGACGGGCTGGCCGGGAACCACTGCGCGAACGCATCGGCGCGGGTATAGAGCAGATCGAGCACGAACAGGCCGCCGAGCGAATGTCCCCACAGCGCCTCGCGCGCGCGGTCGATGCGGACGCGGCGGCGCACCTGCGGCCCGATGCGTTCGACCAGCGCCGCCGCGAACGCGGCCGCGCCGCCGCCGCGCGGCCCCTGCCCCAGGCCGTCGTCGACCGCGCTGGGGGTGTAGTCGCGGGTGCGCGCGGCGCCGTCGATGCGCAGTTCGTTGTCGTAGCCGACGAACACCAGCACCGGCGCCCGCCCGCGCGCGAGTTGCGCCAGCAGCGGCGCGTCGAACTCCATCAGCGCGGCATTGCCGTCGAGCATGTACAGCGCCGCGAATCCGTCCCGGCCGGCGCGCTGGCGCGGAATGCCGAGCTGGATGCGCCAGTGCCGCTGGCCGTCGGCGGAGGCGACCACGAAGCGCTCGAAGCGATAGTGCGGCGACGGCGCGTCGGCCACGGTCGCGCCGATGCGCTGGTTCGGATCGGGCTGCGCGACCGCCGTCGGCGCGGCCAGGCACAGTGCGAGCGCGGCGATGCCGGCCAACGCGCGCAGGCTTGCGCGAAAACGACGCACCGATACAGGTTCGGGGAAAGGCATGGCGGACTCGCTTACGAAGACGGAACCGGCGCGCCCTCGCGCGCCGACCAGATGCTGTCGGCATGCCCGCGCTGCATGCGCCGGCGCGTGCGCAGCGCGATCAGCGCGAACGCCGGCACCGCGGCCAGCGCGGCGCAGTCGATCACCACGCCGGCGCCGGCATGGTTCCAGGCGCCGCCGAGGCCGCAGACGCCGGCCAGGCTCGACAGCGGGATCGCCAGGGTCAGCGCCGCGCACAGCCACGCCAGCTCGACCGCAGAGCGTGCCGCGCCGCGCGCGAACGCCCAGGCCACCGCGGCGACGAAGACCGCGTAGTAGATGCCTTCGTGCCACGCCGCCAGATCGCCGACCCGGCCCGGCAGCCACTTGGTCGCCGCGAGCGTGGCCGAAATGCCCGCCACGCAGCCCAAGCTCACCCCGACGGTGAGCGCGCCGAGCGCGCGCGAGGCGCGCGTCTGCACCGCCGCGCCCTGGCCGCGGTCCTTCTTGCGCCGCGATTCGATCCACAGCAGGTTGCCGGTGTAGAACAGCATCGCGCCGGCCAGGCCCAGCAGCAGATACATCCAGCGCACGCTGTTGCCGCCGAAGCTGCCGAAGTGAAGCATGAAGAAGGTATTCACTGCCGAATCCCAGCCGCCGAGGTGGCCCGGCAGGTCGTGCGGATCGACCTGCCCGGTGTAGGGGTCCAGGTGGGTCGAGGCATAGGTGCGCGCGCGGGTGCCGTAACGCGTGTCCAGGCCGGTCACCTGCGCTTCCAGGCGGCCGTCGCGCTGCTCGAACCCGAAACCGAACACGCGAAAGCCGGGCAGTTGCGCGTTGACCCGCCGCAGCAGTTCCTGCGCAGGCAGCGGCGTCGCGCCGGGCGCCGGCGGCGGCGCGGCTTCTTCGCGGCCCCACTGGATGCCCTGCGGGTAAATCGCTTTGTCCTGCGCGTCGTAGAACTCGTCGTGGAAGGCGAACACCACGCAGGTCAGCGCCATGATCAGGTGGAACGGCAGGCTGACGATGCCCAGCGCGTTGTGCACGTCCAGCCACAGGCGCTTGATGTTCTTGCCGATGCGCAGCGCGAACAGGTCCTTGAGCAGGGTCGGCAGCAGCACGATCAGTCCCGAGACCAGAGCCAGCGCGTACAGCAGCGACACCGCGCCCATGATCCAGCGCGCGGCCGGATCGGGCAGCGGCAGGCCGACCTTCTGGTGCAGGGTGTCGATCAACTGCGCCACCGGCGCCTTGGCCAGGCGCTGGGTCTGCAGTTCGCCGTCTGGACCGAAGCTGGCGCCGTGGTCGACGAATTCGCGGCGGCGCGCGCCGGGCTCGCGCCAGATCACCCGCGCGGGCTGGTCGGCCGCGGTCTCGACCATCACCAGATAGTGTTTGGCCGCCTGCGGATGCGCGGCGATGGTCGCCGCGACCAGTTCGTCCGCGCGCGCCAGCGGCACCGGCGGCGCCAGCGCGGCCGGCGGCGTGGCCCAGCGCTCCAGCGGCTTCTCGAACATGGTGATCGCGCCGCCGTAGAACGCCACGAACAGCATCAGGCCGGCGACGATGCCGACCCAGATGTGCACGTCCTTGTAGACCTTGACGATGTCGCTGCGGATCTTCATCGCGCCTGCCCGCCTTAGCCCGCCTGCGCCCGCAGCGCGGCCAGCGCGGCGAACGCGAGCGCGTTGGCCGCGCCCAGCCACAGCCACGCGCGCAGGCTGCTGCGGAACAGGAACACCAGCGAGAACACCGCGCACCACAGCGGCGCGACCAGCCACATCACGAACTGGATCTTGCCGCCGCCTCCGCCGTCGATGCCGTCCGGGCCGAGCCAGGCGAACCATCCCGACAGCGCCAGGGCCAGCCCGAAACCCAGGATCAGCCCGGCCGAGCCCTTGCCCAGCCAGTGCCGGCTCTGCAGGCGCTCGCCTCTCACCGCGCCGCCTCGCGGCGACGCGCGCGCCACGCGCCGAGGAACGGCGCCAGCGTCGCCACCAGCATCAGCACGGTCAGCCACATCGCCACCGCCGCGGCCGCGCCCATCGCCGGCCACAGCAACGCCAGCGACAACGCTGCGCACGCGGCGCCGGGCCACACGCGCAACGGCGCGGGGCGCCAAAGTTGCTGCGGCGATGCGAGATACAGCAACCACGCGCCGACGACGCCGAACGCCATCGCCGGCGCCGCCCACCACGGATTCATCGCGCCGCCCCCTGTAGGAGCGGCGCGAGCCGCGACGCGGTAAGGACAGGCGCCGAGGAAATGCACGCGGGCGGCCGTGCCATCCGTCCTGCGCCGCAGGTTTCGCCGCGAACGGACGCTCTGCGGTCGCGGCTTGCGCCGCTCCTACAGAGGGCAACCGCAACGTTCGCGGCGAAACCGGTCACCAGCTCAACCGCACGCTGGCGACCACGGTGCGGCCGGTGCCGTAGTAGCACGAGGCGACGCTGCCGCAGGTGGAGATGTAGGTCTTGTCGCTGAGGTTGCCGATGTTGATCGCGAACTGGGTCGCCGGGCCCGTGCCGGTATCGACGCGGTAGCGGATCGCGGCGTCGAACACGGTATAGGACGCGATGCGGTAGAGGTTGGCGCTGTCGCCGTAGCTTTCGCCGTTGTAGCGCACGCCCGCGGCCAGGCCCAGGCCTTCCAGCGCGCCGGCGTGGAAGGTGTAGTCCAGCCACGCGGTCGCGGTCCATTCCGGCACCTGCGCCAATTGCTTGCCGCGCAGTTCCGGCGCGCCCTTGGTCACTTCCGAATCCATGCGCGAGGCCGCGCCGATCACGCTGAAGCCTTCCAGCGGGGTCACCCGCGCTTCCAGCTCCAGCCCGCGCACGCGGCCTTCGCCGCTCTGCGCCTGGCAGCGCAGCGCGCCGCTGGCGCCGCAGTTGACGTGGCTCGGGTCGGGATCGTCGACCAGGATGTTCTCCTGGCGCAGGTCGTAGGCCGACAGCGTGATCAGGCCGTCGAAGCCCGACGGCTGGAACTTCACCCCGCCCTCCCACTGCTTGCCGGTGATCGGGTCGAACGGCGTGCGGGTGTAGCTCTGGTTGATGTCGGTGGTGGCCGGCTGGAACGACTCGGCGTAGCTCAGGTACGGCGACCAGCCGCCGGGCGCGGCGTAGAGCACGCCGGCGCGGCCGGTGAAGGCGTCGTTCTTCAAGCGCGTGCGCACCCACGGCGTGACGACGCCGGTGGCGACGGTTCGGGTCGCGGTGGCGGTGTCGTCGTCGGTGCGGTCGTAGCGGCCGCCGAGCAGCACGCGCCAGTTGCCGAACGCCATCTGGTCCTGCAAGTAGGCGCCGGTCTGCTCGTTGGTGCCGCGCGACAGCCCGACCGAACGCACCACCGGGGTGTAGCCGGTGTAGACCGGATGGAAGATGTCGATCGGCGCCGGGTTGCTCATCGCGCCGCGGCCGCCGACCCAATCGGCCTTCTGCCAGTCCACGCCGAACAGCAGCGTGTGCGCGACCGCGCCGGTGACGAACTTGCCCTGGATGCGGGTGTCGACGGTATCGCCGTCGGAGTCGCCGTCGCCGTAGGTGGCGCGGCGATTCTGGGTGCGGCCGTCCGCGCTCAGCGCGCCGAGGGTGATCACGCCGCGATACAGCGAATCGACGTGGGTGCGGCGCGCGCTCTGGCTCAGGGTCCAGTTCTCGTCGAAGCTGTGCTCGAACAGCCAGCCCGCGGTCCAGATGGTGCGGTCGTAGGTGTTCCAGCCCGGCTCGCCGATGAAGGTGGTGTTCTTCATCCGGCCGTAGCGGGTCGGGCGCAGGGTGCCGTCCATCGGCAGGAACTGGTAGGTCGAGCCGCCGTCGTCCTTCTGGTACAGGCCGAGCAGAGTCAGGCGGGTGCGCTCGGCGATCTGCCAGGTGTAACTGGGCGCGAGGAACCAGTGCTTCTGCTCGGTGTGCTTGATCTGGGTGTCGCCGTCGCGGTACAGGCCGACCAGGCGCACCAGGTGGGCGTCGTCGTCGGTCCCGGTGCCGACGTCGAAGGCCGCGCTGTACTGGCCGTGGCCGTCCAGGCCCAGCTGCAGCGCCTGCTGCTGGCCCGGCGTCGGCGTCTTGCTGACCTGGTTGACCATGCCACCGGGGGCGACCTGGCCGTACATCACCGCCGACGGGCCCTTGAGCACCTCCACCCGCTCCAGGTTCCAGGTGTCGAACATGGTCCGGTTCCACTGCCCGCCCTGCGGCGCGCGCAGGCCGTCGAGGGTGACGTTGTTGCTCCAGCTGCCGGCGTCGTAGCCGCGGATGCGGAAGTCGTCGACGCGGTTGTCGATGCCGCTGCTCTCCAGCGACACGCCGGCGACGTAGCGCATGGCGTCGTTGAGGCTCTGCACGCCGCGGGCGTCGAGTTCCTCGCGCGCGATCACCGCGATCGACTGCGGCGTCTGCGCGATCGACGCGTCGGTCTTGGTCGCGCCCTGGGAATGGGTGGCGGTGCGGTAGGCGTTGACCCGCACGGTGTCGAGGGTCTGCGCGTCGGCAGCCTCCGCCGGCGCGGCGGCGGATTCGGCGTCGCCCGCGTGCGCGGCGACCGGCAGCAGCAGCGCCAGGGCGAGGGAAAGGGAAAGCGGAGAGCGCGCGAAAGCGCGCAGAGATCCTTCTGCGTACACGAGAGTCGGCCCGATGGAATCGTTTGGCTGACTGCAGGTGCAGCGGCTGACGCGGCACATCATAGCAAATGAGAACGGATCGCAATAGCAGGCCCGGCCCGGAGCCGTGCCGGCATTTCGACGGCTGCGCATCTGCGCGAGCGAAAGACGCAAATCGCGGCGGCCGTTTCCGGTTTCTTGCTGCCGCGTTGACGCGCCACCCCGTATCAAAGACCCATGACCTCCTCCCCGCCCGCCGATCCCGACGCCCGCGGCGCCGGCCTGCGCTACGTCGACGACGACGAGCCCGGTTTCAGCCGCCGCCGCGCCGGCCGCGGCTTCGCCTACCGCGACGCGCGCGGGCGTCCGCTGCGCGCGCCGCGCCAGCTCGAGCGCATCCGCGCGCTGGCGATCCCGCCGGCCTACACCGAGGTGTGGATCTGCGCCGATCCGCGCGGCCACCTGCAAGCCACCGGCCGCGATGCGCGCGGGCGCAAGCAGTACCGCTATCACCCGCGCTGGCGCGCGTTGCGCGATCGCGGCAAGTTCGACCGCACCGTCGCCTTCGCCGCCGCCCTGCCCGCGCTGCGCCGGCGGGTGCGCGCCGACCTCGCCCAATCCGGGCTGCCGCGGACCAAGGTGCTGGCGATCGTGGTGGCGGTGATGGCGCACACGCTGGTGCGGGTCGGCAACGACGAATACCAGCGCAGCAACGGCTCGTTCGGCCTGACCACGCTGCGCAAGCGCCATCTGCAGCTGCTGCGCGGCGGCCGCGCGCAGCTGGCGTTCCGCGGCAAGGGCGGACTGCGCCAGCAGATAGCGCTCGACGACGCGCGGCTGGTGCGGCTGGTGCGCCGTTGCCGGCAACTGCCGGGCCAGGCGTTGTTCCAGTACATCGACGAGGACGGCGGCCGCCAGGCGGTGGACTCCGGCGACGTCAACGATTACCTGCGCGAGGCGATGGGGGCGGACTTCACCGCCAAGGACTTCCGCACCTGGGGCGCGACCGCGGCCGCGTTCCGCCGCTTCGCCCTGACCGAGCTGCCGCCGCCGCGGCGCGACGGCCGCCGCAACGAACGCGCGATCGCGCGGATCGAGAACCAGGCCGTGGCCGAAGTCGCGCAGTTGCTGCGCAATACCCCGGCGATCTGCCGCAAGTCCTACATCCACCCCGCGGTGCTCGAAGGCTGGCGCGAAGGCCGGCTGGCGTTGCCGGCGCGCAGGCCGTCGAGCGGCCGGCAATGGGAAAGCGCCGCGCTGGCGTTCCTGCGCAAGCGCCGGCGCTGAGGCTCAGCGTGGGTCCGATCCGGACCCTGATCGAGATTCGGATTCGGATTCGGCCGCAATCTTGGACTTGAGACCGGGTCCGCGCTCGGCGCGCTTGAGCGCAACCAGCACCAACAGGGTCAACGCGGTCGCCGCCAGCGCCAGCACGTGGTAACGCAATCCGGCGCAGGCGCCGATCACCGCCGCCATCAGCAGGGAGGCGGCGGTGGTGATGCCGGCGATGTCGCGACCGCCGCGCCAGGCGAAGATGGTGCCGGCGCCGATGAACGACACCCCCGCCACCACCGCCTCGACCAGGCGCATCGGGTCCATGTTGACCAGGAACGGCGCGCGAAAGCGCGGATCGTTCAGCGCCAGCAGGCCCATGCCGATCAGCAGCGAGGACGCGCCGGCCACCAGCATGTGGGTGCGGAATCCCGCGGGCCGGTTCTTCAACTCGCGTTCGAATCCGATCGCGCCGCCGAGCAGCATCGCATAGGCCGCACCGCCGACCACCCACAGTTGCTCGTTCCAGTCCATGCGTCGGTTCCTTTCGGTCCTTTTCATTACGTGTAACCGGCGACGCGTAATCCGCCGGTGATGCGCGCCGCCCGTGCAGCCAAGTCGATGCGCGGTAAACAACGCGTTAGCGCGCGGTGAGCGCGAGGCGATTGCGTCCGCGCCGTCCTCACCCGCAGGTCACGGCTGTTTAATGGCGAGGCCGCGATAGTCGGGTCAACCGATGCGCGCAGCGTCGGCCTACCTTCCCCATCGTCATCCAGGAGACGGCAATGACCGACAAGAAGACCGAGCACAGCCTCAACGACCTGATCCAGATCGCCCGCGACGGCGAGCATTTCTATTCCGAAGCGGCCAAGAAGGTCGGCGACACCGAACTGGCCGGCGCGTTCCTGCGCATGTCCACCGCCAAGGGCGCGATCGTGTCCCAGCTCAGCGCCGAAGTCGCCGCCGCCGGCGGCAAGCCGGCCGAGAGCGGCACCTTCGTCGGCACCATGCAGGAAGTCTACGGCCGCGTGCGCGCCGCGCTCGGCGACACCCGCTACGGCTACGTGGCCGAGTTGGAGGAATCCGAGGATCGCCTGCTCAAGGCGTTCAACGAGGTCCAGGGCGATCCCAACGTCGCGCCGTCCGCGCGCGCGGCGGTGGAACGGCTGATGCCGCAGGTACGCGAGAGCCACCGCGAGATGAGCCAGCGCAAGCACGCGATGAAGCACTGATCCCTGGCGCATCGCGCCAGGCGGGACGACGAGGACGCCGGCTTCGCAGCCGGCGTTCTCGTTCATGGGTTCGCTCGGCGCGGCTGCGCCGCGATCGCGGGTTTGCGCGCGTGCCTTGGCGCGGCCGCGACTTGCCTGGCCGCTACAACCAGCGTCGCAACAGTGCGGTGGCGACCTGCGGCCGCTCCATCGTCGGCAGGTGCCCGCATTGGGCGATGCGTTCGAGCACCGAGCCGGCGATGCCGCGGTGCATCTCCTCGGCCGCGGCCGGCGGCGTCAGCCGGTCGTCCTCGCCCACCGCGACCAGGGTCGGCACGTCGATGGACGCCAGCAGCGGGCGCGAATCCGGCCGTTCCAGGATCGCGATCTGCTGGCGCCGGTACGCCTGTGCGCCGACCCGCTGCGCCATCGCCCGGACCTCGGCGCCGACCGGCCCATCGACATGCTGCGCATGCACCAGGCTCGGCAACAGCTGTTGGGTGACGCCGGCGAAACGGCCGCGATCGAGCAGGCGCAGGCCGGCGCGGCGCTGCATCGCCCGCAGCGGCGAATCCGGGGCGGCGCTGGTATCGAACAAGGCCAGCCGGCTCACGCGTTGGGGCTGTTGCCGCAGGATCTCGAAGGCGACGTAGCCGCCCATCGACAGGCCGGCCAGGGCGAAGCGCGGCGGCGCCTGCGCCAGCACCCGCGCGGCCATGCCGGCGACGCTGTCGTCCTGAGTCAGGTCGGGCACCTGGATGTCGGCGAGGTCGGCCAGGCCGCGGATCTGCTCGCGCCACAGGCGCTCGTCGCACAGCAATCCCGGCAGCAACAGCAAGGCGGGCTTGTCGCTCATGCGCGCGGCTCCGGCGGCGCCGCGCCGCGGTCCACCTGCAAGGCCAGCACGACGCCCGCCGCGGCCAGGCTCGCGGTCAAGGCCACTTCGCCGCCCCAGCCGCCGTGCTGCCAGGCCCAGCCGCCGAGCGCGCCGGTGATGCTGGAACCGAAGTAGTAGAACAGCAGGTACAGCGACGAGGCATGGCCCTTGTCGCTGCGCGCCAGCCGCCCGACCCAGGCGCTGGCGACCGAGTGGCCGACGAAATAGCCGAAGGTGATCAGGCTGATGCCGACCACGATCGCCGCCAGCGATTGCGCCAGGGTCGCCAGCGCGCCCACCGCCATCAGCGCCAGCCCCGCCGCCAACGGCCAGCGCCCGCCGAAGCGGTCGGCCAGGCGCCCGGCCAGCGGCGAAGCGAACATGCCAAATACATAGGTCAGGAAGATCAGGCTGATCTGCGCCGGGCCCAGGTCGTAGGGCGCGCCGGCGAGACGGAAACCGACATAGTTGAACAAGGCCACGAACACGCTGGTCAGCACGAAGCCGATCGCGAACAGCCGCAGCAGCCCCGGATGGCGCAGGTGCGCGGCCCACGCGCGCAGGTGGCGCTGCAGCACGAAGCCGGGCTGCGGCGCGAACCGGCGCGACGGCGGCAGCAGCGCGGCGAAGCCGAACGCCGCCATCAGGCCGGTGCCGCCGATGATCGCCATCGCCGTGCGCCAGTCGCCGATCTCCACCAGCAGGCCCATGCCGACCCGCCCCATCATTCCGCCGAACGCGGTGCCGGCCACGTACAGGCCCATCGCGCCGCTGAGATGGCGCAGGTCCATTTCCTCGGCCAGGTAGGCCATCGCCACCGCCGGCACGCCGCCGAGCAAGGCGCCTTCGGCCAACCGCGCCAGCAGCAGCCAGGGCCAGCTCGGCGCGACCGCGGCCAGCAGGTTGCAGGCCGCGGCCAGCGCCATCGAGCCGAACATCAACCGGCGCCGCGAGACCTGTTGCGACAGCGCGCCGGCGGCGAAGATCGCCAGCGCCAGCGCGGCGGTGCTCAGCGACAGCGCCAGCGAGGCCGAAGCCGGGCTCAGGCGGAAGTCGCGGGCGAACTCCGGCAGCAACGGCTGCACGCAGTACAGCAGCGAGAAGGTCGAGCAGCCGGCCAGGAACAGAGCCAGGTTGGCGCGGCGATAGGCCGCGGTGCCGCGCTCCAGGCCGCGTTCGGACGGTGCGGCGGCGGCCAGGGCGGAAGCAGCGTTCATGGCGCCAGCATGGCGCCGCCGATTTCATTCGTCCAATATATGAAACGATAGCCATCCATATCTTTTAAGGATAACGGCGGCACGCCGCGCCGATCCGGAGGCCGCCATGGAGCTGCGCCACATCCGCTACTTCCTCGCCGTCGCCGAGGAAGCCAACTTCACCCGCGCCGCGCAGCGCCTGGGCATCGCCCAACCGCCGCTGAGCCAGCAAATCCGCGACCTCGAGAACGAGATCGGCGCGCGCCTGTTCCACCGCGTGCCGCATGGGGCCGAGCTCACCGAAGCCGGCCGCGCCTTCCGCGAGCGCGTGCGCAGCCTGCCCGAGCAGGCCGGCGCGGCGGTGCGCCAGGCCCAGCGCGCCGCCCGCGGCGAGACCGGCGCGCTGCGCCTGGGCTTCACCTCCTCGGCCATCCTCACCCCGCTCACCACCCAGGCCATCCGCGAGTTCCGCCGCCGTTATGCCGAGGTCGAGCTGACCCTGGAAGAGAGCAACAGCGCGCATCTGTCGGCCAAGCTGCGCGACGGCAGCCTCGACCTCGCCTTCCTGCGCCACGACGGCAGCGAGAACGAGGGCGTGCTGCTGCACGCGCTGCTGGAGGAACCGATGATCGCGGCGCTGCCGCTCGGCCATGCCGCGGTGCGCGACGGCCGGCGCAAATCGGTGCGGTTGGAGGAACTGCGCGACGACGCGCTGATCCTGACCCCGCGCAACGTCGGCCCGACCCTGCACGAAGCCATCCTCGGCGCCTGCCGCCGCGCCGGTTTCGAGCCGCGCATCGGCCAGCACGCGCCGCAGTTGGCCTCGTCGCTGGCGCTGGTGGCGGCCGAACTGGGCGTGGCGATCGTGCCCGAGGCGATGCGCCGCTTCGCCCTGCCCGGCATCGTTTACCGCGACATCGCCGGGTTGCAGCCGATCGCGCGGCTGGCGCTGGCGCAGTTGCCGGAGCTGGATTCGGCGCCGGCGCGCAACTTCGTCGAACTGGTGCGCCGGTTGCCGCGCTGAGCCGGCCTTGCCGCGGCGGCCTGGCCGAACCTGCCGCGCCGCAACGCCGTTGCGCGCAGCGGATCGCCGCGCCGGCGCTGCGTTCGCGCGCGCAAGTCAGCCCGGCGCGTCCTCGGCGGCCACGTCGATCGCCTCGCCGATCGCGTAGAAGTGCCCGCCGGCGATGTAGTGCAGGCTGCGCAATGCGGGATCGGCGTGCTCGAAGCGCCAGTGCCCGTCGGCGAACGCGCGCGGATCGGACCAGGCGCCGACGATCTCGCCGATGAACAGATCGTAGGTGTCCTGGTTGTGCGGTTCGCGAATCAGCCGGCAGGCCATCCACGCCGAGCAACCGGCCACGAACGGCAAATCGTGGCCGTCGATGGCGAACAGGCCGACGCCGGCGCGGGCCAGCTTGTCGGGCTCGTCCGAGCCACTGTGGGTGCCGACGCGGTGGGTCATCGCCGCCTGCGCCGCGGTCGGCACCTGCACCGCGAACGCGCCGCTGCGCTCGATCAGGCCGCGCGTGCGGGTGGCCTTGTCGATCACCACGGTCAGCTTGGGCGGGTCGTAGTCCAGCGCGCAGGCCCAGGCCGCGGCCATAACGTTGTCGACGCCGCCGTGGCGGGCCGAGACCAGCACGGTCGGGCCGTGGTTGATCAGGCGCGAGGCCTTGGCCAGGGCGACCGGTGCGAGGATGGGGGACATGCGGGCTCCGCGTTGGCTGTCGGACGGATCGGGCCGGCGCGCGCCGGACCACGCAGGATCGGAGCGGCGCGCGCTCAAATCAAGCGTTCGGAGCCGATCGCGTGCACGCCGGGCGCCGCGCCCAGCGCCGCATCGAGCAAGGCCTGGGCGATGCGCGGGGCGGGATTGATCCGCCAGCGCCGCGGCAGCGCCGGCCCGAGCGCGCGCAGCAGCACGGTCGCGGCGGCCTCGCCGGGACGCGACTGCTGCCGCTCGCCGCCGATCAGCCCCGGGCGCACATAGGTCAGCGAGTCGAAGCCGACGCCGGCCAGCGCCTGCTCCAGCTCGCCCTTGACCCGGTTGTAGAACACGCGCGAGCCGGCGTCGGCGCCGAGCGCGGAATTGAGCGCATAGGCGCGCGCGCCGGCGCGGTGCGCGGCGCGCGCGAGCGCCAGCGGGTAATCGAAGTCGACCTTGCGGAAGGCCTCGCGCGAACCGGCCGCGCGCATCGTGGTGCCGAGCGCGCAGACCACCGCATCGACCCGCCACCACGGCGCATCGGCCGGCAACGCGTCCCAGTCCACCTGCGGCGCCTGCAGCCGCGGATGCGGCGGCAACGCGCTGCGCGTCGGCGCGATCACCTGCTCGATCGCCGGATCGGCTAGCGCCAGCCGCAGCGCATGGCGTCCGACCAATCCGGTCGCGCCGGCCAGCAGCAGTTTCATCGGTGTCCTCCTGCGCCCGTCGCAACGCGTGCGCGCGCCGATCATCGCAGAATCGCCGGCGCGCGCGCGGCCTGCCGCCGGATCGCCGCGTGCGCGTCACCTCGCGTGAACGCCGCGGCGGTTTAGCTGGCCGCTCCCCCCTTCGTTCGCTACGCCATGGATCTCAAAAGCGGCTATCCGTTCTGGGCGATCCGCAACGGCCTGATGCACGCCTTCCCGCGCCTGGGCGAGGACCTGGACTGCGAGGTCGCGGTGATCGGCGGCGGCATCAGCGGCGCGCTGATCGCCGACGAGTTGGCCGCGCACGGCCACGACGTGGCGGTGCTGGAGCAACGCGACATCGCCTGGGGCAGCACCGCGGCCAGCACCGCCTTGCTGCAGTACGAGATCGACACCCACCTGGTCGAGCTCAGCCGCAGGTACGGCGAGCGCCGCGCGGCGCTGGCGTACCGCGCCTGCGCCGCGGCGGTGGAGCGGCTGGGCGAGGTCGCCGCGGGCTTGCGCGAGGTCGACTTCCGCCGCCAGCGCAGCCTCTACTACGCCAGCCGCGCCGGCCACGTACCGCTGTTGCGCGAGGAAGCCGCGCTGCGCGCGCGCCACGGGCTGAAACTGCGCTGGCTCGAAGCGGACGAACTGGCCGCGGACTACGGCCTGCGCGCGCCCGGCGCGATCCTCAGCGACTGCGCCGCCGCGGTCGATCCCTACCGGATGACCTCGCGCCTGCTCGCGCGCCTGCGCCGGCGCGGCGCCGGCGTCTACGACCGCACCCGCGTCCAGGCGCTGCACGCGACCTCGCGCAAGGTCGAGCTGCGCACCGCCGAGGGCCTGCGCGTGCGCGCCGACCGCGTCGTCGTCGCCGCCGGCTATGCCGGCCAGCACTGGATCGACCAGCGCCTGGCGCGCAACCGCAGCAGCTATGCGTTCGTCACCGATCCGCTCGATCCGGACGAGCTGCAGGCCTTGCGCCAGACCCTGGTGTGGGAATCCGCGCGGCCGTATCTGTACCTGCGCAGCACCGGCGACGGACGCCTGGTGGTCGGCGGTTGCGACGACGCCATCGACCTGCCGGCGCGGCGCGACCGCCGCGTGCAATCGCGCGCGCAGCGCCTGGTCCGGCAGGTGCAGCAGCGTTTCCCGCGCCTGCGCCTGCAGCCGGCCTTCGCCTGGGCCGGCACCTTCGCCGAGACCGCCGACGGCCTGCCCTGGTTCGGCCCGCACCCGCAGCACGGCCCGCGCGTGCTGTTCGCGATGGCCTACGGCGGCAACGGCATCACCTACAGCATGATCGGCGCGCAGTTGCTGCGGGCGCGGATCGAGCGGCGCGCGCATCCGCTGGCGCGACTGTTCTCGTTCGAGCGGCCGATCGACTGAGGCTGCGCGGCGGCGGTTGCGATCAGTCGCCGCATGAACACAGGTTGACTCGTTCATCTTCGACTGAGACGATAATCACAGCGAGCAACAAGGGGCTTTCGCAGTTCTCACGCCAGCGGCACCGACTTCCGACCGGAAGCCGGCAACTCCACCGTGAGAACTCGATGAATCGCCTGACCCTGGCCATCGGCCTGGCCCTGTCGGCTGGATCGCTGCACGCCGAAGAACGCTCCGCCGCCGCTCCGCCCTCCGCTACCGCCGACGCATCCGCCGCCGCGGCGCCGTCGATCTACACCTACGACCCGCTCAAGGTCATCGGCCAGCGCCTGTTCCCGTACCAGGAAGGCATGACCATGGACCGCCGCTACATCGACGAGCAGATCCGCGGCAACGGCGACATCGGCACCTTGCTGCGGATCAACCCCAGCGTGCAGTTCGACGAAACCGCGACGACCTCGCGCAACATGGGCGAGATCCGCCCGGCCGACATCAGCATCAACGGCGGCCTGTACTACCAGAACGCGTTCGTGCTCGACGGCGCCGGCTTCAACAACGACACCGCGCCCGGCGGCTCGACCCTGCCGGCGAGCATCATCGACGTCCCCAGCCACACCCAGGGCATCGCCCTGGACGCCAGCCAGATCGGCACGCTGACCGTCTACGACAGCAACGTGCCGGCCTCCTACGGCGGCTTCAACGGCGGCGTGGTCGAGGCCGAGAGCCGGCGCGCGCGCGACGCGTTCTCCGGCAGCGTGGTCATGCGCATGCAGCGCTCGGTCTGGAACGAGATGCACATCGCCGCGCCGGCGCAGCAGAACTTCGAGGAGTCCTCGACCGAATCGCTGCAGCCGCGCTACGACAAGTACCAACTGCGCGCCACCCTGGAAGGCCGCACCCGCAACGGCCTGGGCCTGTCGGGCACGGTGTCGCGGCTGCGCTCGGTGATCCCGTTGCGCGGCTATACCTCCGGCCGCAACAGCGCCAGCGACGAGAACGAAAAAGAGCAGGTGCGCGAGAACACCAGCGCCAGCCTGCGCGCGGACTGGAGCGACGGCGAAGGCCTGGAGCTGAGCGCCAGCGTCAACTACGCGCCCACCGACGAGCGCTATTTCATCGTCAACGCCAAGGACGGCTACTACGACCTGGAACAGGGCGGCCCGGTCGCCAGCCTGCGGGTCAATTACCAGCGCGGCGACTGGACCTGGCGCAACACCCTGAGCTACAGCGACCTGGACAGCTCGCGCCGCAGCCAGACCGACTATTGGAAGTCCTGGGCGCGCTCGAGCGAGATGGACTGGGGCGTGACCACGCTCAGCGGCGAAGGCAGCTGGGGCAACATCGACCAGCGCAACCGCAACCTCGGCTACAAGCTGATGCTCGACCGCGAGCCGGCGCGGCTGGGCCGCAGCGAGCACCGCCTGCAATTCGGCCTGGAGTACCGCGACCGCAGCGCCGACTACCACCGCCTCAACGACCACTACAGCTACCTCAGCCCGGCCGCCATCACCACTTGCACCGCGCGCGACGGCACCCTGGACCGCGACGGCTGCTCGCTGGCGCCGGTGGACGCCACCGGCAGCGGCGTGATCAAGGGCCGCGGCCAGTACTTCACCCGCCGCAACGTCTATCGCGAGGGCGCATTCAGCGTCGACAACCGCGAGTGGGCGCTGTTCGCCCAGGACGACATCCGCCTGGGCCGCTGGAGCCTGCGTCCGGGCGTGCGCGTGGACGGCGACAGCCTGATGGGCCGCACCACCGTCGCCCCGCGCCTGGCGACCTCCTGGGACGTGTTCGGCGACCGCGACACCCTGCTCACCGCCGGCGTCAACCGCTACTACGGCCGCAACCTGTTCGCCTACAAACTGCGCGAGGGCCGCGAACGCCTGCAGCTGGAACAGCGGCGCGGCGCCGACCTGGTCTGGCGCGACGTGCGCACCTCGCCCGCCGATTACCGCTTCGACCGCTTGCGCGTGCCCTACAGCGACGAACTGGCGCTGGGCTGGAACCAGCGCTGGGCCGGATTGGACCTGAGCCTGAAGTACGTGCGCCGCGAGAACCGCGACGAAGTGCTGCGCGAGACCGTGCTCAACCTCGACGACAGCGGCTTCTACGACACCCGCGTCAACCGCTATACCAACCGCGGCCGCAGCCGCAGCCAGACCTACACCGCCAGCGCGTCGCCGACCCGGCCGCTGCGCTGGGGCAGCGTGACCACCACCGCCGAGGCCGCGCTGGACTACACCGACGTGCGCCGCAACTACAGCGACTACGAAACCGCCTACACCGAAGCCCTCGAGGACTGGGTGCGCTACCAGGGCAAGCTGCTGCGCGCCAACGAACTGCCGGCGACCTCGTTCAACCGGCCGTGGAGCGCGCGCCTGGCCAGCCAGACCCGGTTCGAATCGATCGGGCTGCTGTGGAGCAACTTCCTGCGCTACCGCAGCGGCTACCGCGGGCGCCAGTCGCTCGGCCGCGAAGTGTTCGAGGGCAAGAGCATCTCGGTGCTCGACGAAGTCGCCTATCCCGACACCTGGACCTGGGACAGCAGCGTGGAATGGACCCTGCGCCTGCCGCACGAACAACAGGCCTACGCGCGGGTGGAGGCGCAGAACCTCACCAACCGCTCCAACCTGATCAGCAGCGCGACCGCCACCACCACCGTGTACGAACCCGGACGCTCGTACTGGCTGGAACTGGGCTACCGGTTCTGAGCGCGATGCGCAGCAAGCGTTGGCTGGCGAACCTGGCGGTGGCGGCGGCGTCCGCGCTGCTGTTCGCCGCCGCGTTCGCCGGCCTGCTGTGGGCCGGCGCGAGCGCGGCACAAACCACGCCGACCGGCGAGGCCGCCGACCTCGATCTCGATCTGTGCCGCCGGCGCCTGGACGCCGGCGGCGCGCAGATCGACCGCGACTGCCTGCGCCGCGTCTACGCCCTGCCGATCGAACAATGGCCGCGGCCGCTGACCGATCCGGGCGCGCGCTGGTCGGAGCTGGCGCCGTTGCCCCGGCAGGCGCCGCACCCGCCCGGCGATCCGCCGGACCCGGCCCGGATCGCGCTGGGCAAGCGCTTGTTCGAGGACCCGCGCCTGTCCGGCTCGGGCCAGATCGCCTGCGCCAACTGCCACGATTCCGAACTGGGCTGGGGCGACGGCCGCAGCGTGCCGTTCGGCCACGACCGCCAGCGCGGCCGCCGCAACGCGCCGTCGGTGGCGATGAGCGGCTTCGCCGCCCACCTGTTCTGGGACGGGCGCGCGTCCACGCTGGAACAACAGGTGCTGCATCCGCTGACCGATCCGCGCGAGATGGCCGCGCGCCCGGCCGCGGCGCTGCGCGCCCTGCGCCGCGACGAGAGCTACCGCCGCGACTACGCGCAGGCCTTCGGTTCGCCCGGCATCGACCTGGCCCGCACCGCCCGGGCGCTGGCCAGCTTCCAGCGCAGCCTGGTGCCGCGCTTCAACCGTTTCGACCGTTTCCTGGAAGGCGACCGCCGCGCGCTTGACGACCGGCAACTGTGGGGGCTGCACCTGTTCCGCACCCGCGCGCGCTGCATGAACTGCCACAGCGGCGCGACCCTCAGCGACGACGGCTTCCACAACCTCGGCCTGCATTTCTACGGGCGCAAGCTGCAGGACCTGGGCCGCTACGAAGTCACCGCCGACCCGGCCGACGCCGGCAAGTTCAAGACGCCCTCGCTGCGCAACGTCGCCAAGACCGGGCCGTGGATGCACAACGGCCGTTTCGCCACGCTGCGCGGCGTGGTCAATCTCTACAACGCCGGGATGCCGCGCCCGCAACCCACGCCGCAGCAGGTCGGCGACCCGTTGTTCCCGCAGCCCGACCCGCTGTTGCATCCGCTGGATCTGCATCGCACCGAACTCGAAGCGATCACCGCGTTCCTGGAAACCCTGTAGCGCGCCGGTGCGGTCGCCGCAGCCCGCAAATCAGAGATAGCGACCATCGCGGCAAAGCCTGCGTTGCGATAGTGCGCAACCGGTTGCGGCCTGCCCGCGCTTTCACGCAGCCATGACGGTGCTGGGATCATCTACGGGGGGCCGTTCGCGCGCGCCGACCCAGGCGCGCCGCGAGCGGCCGCCCCCTCCCCCGCGCGTGCCACGCTCATGAAGAAATTCCGCAAAACCCTGTTGCTGCTGGTCGTCGCGCTCGCCGTCGGCGGCGGCCTGTTCCTGTACTGGCCGCTGTGGCAACGCTCGGTGCCCGCGGCCGCGAACGACAAGCCGGTCGATGTGGTTCTGGTCGGCGCCGGCATCATGAGCGTGACCCTGGCCACCTACCTGCAGGAGCTGCAGCCGGATTGGACGCTGCAGATGTACGAGCGCCGCGACGGCGTGGCCGAGGAAAGCTCCGACGGTTGGAACAACGCCGGCACCGGCCATTCGGGCTTCGCCGAACTCAACTACACCCCGCAGCTGCCCGACGGCAGCGTCGAGACCAAGCGCGCGGTGGAGATCGCCGAACAATTCGAGGTCGCGCGCCAGTTCTGGTCGCACCAGGTGCGCGAAGGCCGGCTCGGCGCGCCGGGCGAGTTCATCAACGCGACCCCGCACATGAGCTTCGTCTGGGGCGAGGACAACATCGACTACCTGCGCAAGCGCCGCGACGCGCTGGTCAAGAACCCGCTGTTCTACGGCATGCAGTTCTCCGACGACGCGGCCCAGATCAAGGCCTGGGCGCCGCTGCTGATGGAAGGCCGCGACCCCAAGCAGCACGTCGCCGCCACCTACATGCCGCTGGGCACCGACGTCAATTTCGGCGTGATCACCCGCCAGCTGACCCAGGGCCTGCAGCGCAGCCCGAACTTCGGCCTGAGCCTCGGCCACGAAGTCACCGCGCTGCGCCGCAACGCCGACAAGACCTGGAACGTCACCGTCAAGGACCTCAAGTCCGGCAAGGAAAACACGGTCAAGAGCCGCTTCGTGTTCATCGGCGCCGGCGGCGCCGCGCTCAAGCTGCTGCAGCTGTCGGGCATCGCCGAAGCGGAAAACTACGCCGGCTTCCCGGTCGGCGGCCAGTTCCTGGCCTTCACCGCGCCGGCCATCGCCGACCGCCATCGGGTCAAGGCCTACGGCATGGCCGAGACCGGTTCGCCGCCGATGTCGGTGCCGCACCTGGACGCGCGCAAGCTCGACGGCAAGCCGGTGATCCTGTTCGGCCCGTTCGCGCTGTACAGCACCAAGTTCCTCAAGCACGGTTCCTGGTTCGACCTGTATTCCTCGGTCAACCACGACAACGTCGGCGAGATGCTCAGCGTCGGCTCGGAGAACCTGGACCTGGTGAAGTACCTGATGAGCCAGGCGCAGTTGAACGACGACGACCGCCACGCCGAGCTGTTGAAGTATTTCCCCACCGCCAAGCGCAGCGACTGGACCCTGGTCACCGCCGGCCAGCGCGTGCAGGTGATCAAGCGCGATCCGGTCAAGGGCCCGGTGCTGCAGTTCGGCACCGAGATCGTCATCGACCAGGACCGCAGCATCGCCGCGCTGCTCGGCGCCTCGCCGGGCGCTTCGACCTCGCCGCCGATCATGCTCGACCTGATGGCCAAGGCCTTCCCGCAACAGGTCGCCGGCGGCTGGGGCGAGAAGCTCAAGCAGATCGTGCCCTCGTATGGGCGCAAGCTCAACGACAGCGCGGCGCTGACCAACGAGATCCGGCGCATGACCAGCCAGACCCTGCAACTGCCGTACCTGGAGGTGCCGGTCGACGGCGTCCCGCCGGGCTTGCCGCCGCCGGCCGTCGCGCCGCCCGTGCCGGTGCCCGCAAACAAGAACCAGAACGCCGAACTGCAGGCGATGTGAAACCCGCCCCGGTGCGGCGTCTGCGGCTCGCCCAAGCCCCGCGCCGCCGATTCGACCGGTTCGCGCAACAAACCTGTTCGCCGCACGGGCTATGCCCGCCACCGCCGCCGGCCTAGCCTGATGCCGCCCCTGCCTGGAGTTTTGCCATGTCCGCCTTCCCTACCCTGCGCCTGCTGCTCGCACTCGGCGTCGTCGCCGCTCTCGGCGGCCCCGCGGCGGCGGCCGCGCCGCTGCGCATCGAGGTCTACAACCCCGGCGAGAAAGGCGTGTTCCCGGTGTCGTCGGAACTGGTGATCGGCGAGCGCGAAGCGCTGTTGATCGACGCCCAGTTCCAGCGCGCCGACGCGCAGGCGCTGGTCGAGAAGATCCGCGCCACCGGCAAGAAGCTCACCGCCGTCTACATCAGCCAGAGCGATCCGGACTATTACTTCGGCCTGGACGTGATCCGCGACGCGTTCCCCGACGCGCGCATCCTCGCCACGCCGCAGACGGTGGCGGCGATCCGCAAGACCATGGACGGCAAGCTCGCGTACTGGGGACCGGTGCTCAAGGACAACGCGCCCAAGCGCCTGGTCGCGCCCGAACCGCTGCACGGCGATACGCTGACGCTGGAAGGCCGCACGCTCAAGATCGAAGGCCTGCGCGGCCCCGACCCGGCGCGCACCTACCTGTGGATTCCCTCGCTCAAGACCGTCGCCGGCGGCGTGGTGGTGTCCAGCGGCGGCCACGTGTTCATGGCCGACACCGCCACCGCCGCTTCGCGCGCGGCCTGGTTGCAGACCCTGCGCGGCATCCGCGCGCTCAAGCCGGCCAAGGTGATCCCCGGCCACTTCCTCGGCCCGATGCCCAAGGGCCTGGACGCGGTCGACTTCACCGCCGCGTATGTCGAACGCTTCGAGCGCGAGGCGGCCAAGGCCAGCGATTCCAAGCAGTTGATCGCGGCGATGCAGGCCGCCTACCCCAAGCTCGGCGAGGCCGCGTCGCTGGAACTCAGCGCCAAGGTGGTCAAGGGCGAGATGCAGTGGCCGGCGCCGCAGCCTTGAACGACGGCGCCGTCGGCATCGACTCGAAACGGCCGCAGGTTCGGCGGCGCTGATCCGCCGGCAGCGGCAGGCCGCGATCCCGCTGCGGCGCGTCGCCGAAACGCGCGCCCAGCAAGCCCAGGGTCGCCGCGGGTATCGCCCGCGCACAATCTCTTTGCCCAATCCATCGACAGACGACGGCCGCCGGGTTTTGCCGGCCGCCGTCGCAACCCGCGCCTGCGTCCCGTCACTACGATCCGGACGGCGCGATGGAACGCCAGCGCATCGCTCCTGCAACCCGAGGCCATCGCACCGAGGTCCGAATTTCCCTCGCAGACCCTGAGACAGGGGTATGAAACCGCTAGCGTTCGCCGTCGTTCTATCGATGCCGCTGTTGTCGCTGTCGACCTCGGCCCTCGCGCAGGCCCGGTCCCCCGCATCCGTCGCGACCGTGCAAGGCCCGGTGAGCTGGACCGACGCTCAAGGCCAGCGCCTCACCGCCGTGCAGACGTTGATCCGCCGCAACGACGGTTCGTTGATCTACCGCTACGCAGACCAGTCGCCCGCGGCCAAACGCTATCACCAGCAGTTGTGCAAGCTCAGCGGCGGCGCGCCGTCCCATGCCGACGCCGTCGTCGGCAGCGTCGACGCCATCGGCAGCGTCGGCTGCGCGATGCCCGCGCGCGCGCCGGCACGCGGCGGCACGATCGTGGACGGCGTGTTCCTGCCGAACCCGAACCCGCCGGCCGAGGCCAGCAGCGGCGCGGCCAAGGCCGGCACGTCGCGTCCGGACTTCGTCTATGCCCACGCGCCGATAGGCGCGGCGCCGGCCGGACAGAACTTTCCCGCGGTCGGCGGCGGCGGCTACTACAGCCAGGCCGGCGGCACGGGTTCGCTGAAGGTCTCGCTCGACAACGATCGCTGCACGCTGGAGCAATCCCAGGCCGTCGCGCCGGGCGAGGACACGGCCGCGACCCTGGTGGTCGTGTGCATCGAAAACGCCGTGCGCACCCTGCCCACATACACCCGCGCCTGCCTCAACGGCACCTGCGTGACCGAGCGCGGCTCCATCGACGTGGTCGACATAAGCCGTTGATGCCGCCCGCCGTGCCCCGGCGCGGACGGCTGCTTCAGCGGCGGCAACCGCACAGGCGGCAACGCGGCGCGGCCTGCAGCGCAGGCTCGCCGCGGACTTTGCCGAATCCCGCCTCCGCCCGGGTTCGCGACCGGCGCACGCAACGCCGCGCACCGCAGTCACGCTTGCGCGCGGCCGGCGGCTGTTACGGTCGGGCGGCATCGTGCGCGCGCTCGACGACGACGGGCGGCGATGCGGACAGCACGTCCTCCCCCAGCCCCAAAAGGAGACAGGGCCATGAAAACGCTCGCATTCGCTACGCTCGTGATGTTCCCGCTGTTCGCCGCGGCCCAGGCCGGCGCGGCGCCCTCCGCCGCGCCGTTGCAACGCGATGTGCGCTGGATCGACGCGCACGATCGCAGTCTCGTCGCGACCCAGCTCCTGACCCGCCGCGGCGACGGCGCGCTGGTCTACCGTTACGACCGCCAAGCCACGCCGGCCCGGCGCTACCACGAACGCATGTGCGAACTCGTCGGCGGCGCGCCGGCGGCCGGCGAAACCGTCCTCGGCAGCGCGGACGCCGCCGGCAGCCTGGCCTGCACCCTGCCGGCGGCCGCGGCCGGCACGCCCGGCGTCATCGTCGACGGCCTGTTCCATCCCAGCCCGCGGCCGCCGGCGAACGCCGCCGCCCAAGCCGGACACGCGGCGCGCGCCGACGCCTCCGACGACTTCGCCCATGCCGCCGCGCCCGGCGGCGCCGCGCCGCGCGGAGAAAACTTCCAGGCCGTGGGCGGCGCCGGCTATTCCAGCGAAACCGGCGGCACCGGTTCGGCCAAGACCTCGCTCGACAACGATCGCTGCACGATCGAACAGACCACGCCGGTCCCCGCCGGCGGGAGCGAATCGGTGATCCTGCTGGTCACGTGCATCGAGCAGAACGTGCGCGCCTTGCCGACCTACACCCGCGCCTGCATGAATACCACCTGCGTGACCGAAACCGGCTTCATCGACGTGCTCGACCTTTCGCCGCCGACGCGCTGATCGCGCCGCACCGGCGGCGCGGGCGCGTCCCGCGCCGCCGGTGTGCGCTCAGAACCGGTACGTCACCGACACCCGCACGCTGCGCGGTTCGCCCCAGGTGTAGGTGCTGTAGACGTCGAAGATCGTGTAGTAGCGCTTGTCGAGCAGGTTGTCGAGGTTGAGCGACGCGGAAACCTTTTCGTCGAAGCGATAGGCGAGCATCGCATCGAGCAGCCAGTACGGCCGGGTGCGATGCTCGAGGGTGCCGCCGCCGGGCGCGCCGACCGGGCCGAAGCTGCTGCTCTGCCAGCGCGCGCCGCCGCCGACGGTCAGGCCGTCGAGCGCGCCGTCGAAGCGGTAGCTGCTGTGCGCGCTGAACTGGTCTTCCGGCTCCAGCGTGGACACCTTGGCGCCGTTCTGGCGCGCGAGCTTGTGCGCATAGCCGGCCTGGATCTGCCAGCCCGGCCGCAACTCGCCGGACAGCTCCAGTTCGTAGCCTTGCGTGCGCACGCCCTGCAGGGCGCGATAGGCGTCGCCGCCGGCGGGGGTCTTGCCGCCGCTGGGCACCGGGTAGTTGTCCTGGTCCAGGCGGAACACCGCGGCACTGGCGTTGAGCCGGCCGTCGAAGAACTCGCCTTTCAGGCCCACCTCGTAGTTCTCGCCTTCGCGCGGGTCGAGCGCGCGGCCGCGCTCGTCCTGCTCGGCCTGCGGCTTGAAGATGGTGCCGTAGCTGGCGTAGGCCGACAGATAGCCATTGAGGTCGTAGACCGCGCCGGCGTACGGCACCACCACCCCGCTCTCGTCGATGCCGTAGGTCTTGTAGTTGGCGATGCGGCTGCCGAGGATCAGCTTGAACGGATCGGCCAGGTCGAAGCGGCCGACCACGTAGGCGCCGCTCTCGCGGGTCACCTGGTCGTTGTCGAAGCCGTGTTGCCAGGCCGGTTCGGGAATGTCGCCGTTCCAGCGCCGGTAGTCGGCGACCTGTTGCGGATAGTCGGCCGGAGCGAAATAGCCGGTGCCGGTCCAGTGCTTGCGCGAAACGCTGGCGCCGACCACCACCTCGTGTTCGCGCCCGAACCAGCCGAAGCGGCCGCTGAGGTAGGCGTCGGCTGCGTTGGCGACGGTCTCGCCGACGTACTTGCCCAGCCACAGCGACACGCCGCTGCCGTCGCGCGGGTCCGGGTGGCCGGCGGCGGCGGCGCCGAGCGCGGCGTCGTAGCCGTTGACCTGATGGTTGAGCTGCAGCTTGGCGACCCAGCCGTCGCCGAAGCGGTGCTCCAACGTGGCGAAACCGGTGCGGGTGTACTGGCGCCAACGGCTCCAGTCGGCGCCGTTGTTGAACGAGCGCGGCACCCGGTAGAACCCGCCGTCGGCATCGAGCAAGGGAATGCCGCCCCAGCTGGAGCCGCGCGGGTCGCTGTTCTGGTAATCGGCGCCGAGCGTGAGCAGGCTGTCGTCGCTCAGATCGGCCTCGAGGATGCCGTACAGCACCTCGGTGCTGCGCTGGTAGCGCTCGCCGTAGCCGTGCTTGTCCTGGCGCACCGCCACCGCCCGCCCGCGCACCCGCCCGCTTTCGCTGAGCGGGCCGGACACGTCGAGCTCGCCGCGGTATTCGTCCCACAAGCCCGCGCCCAGGCCGAGCTGGCCCTTGAACGCACGCGTGGGTTTCTTGCGGATCAGGTTGATGGTCGCGCCGGGATCGCCGACGCCGGTCAGCAGGCCGGTCGCGCCCTTGAGCACTTCGATGCGGTCGTAGATCGCGGTGTCGCTGAGCGTGTTGCCGGCCGAGAACGCCGAATCGCGCTGCATCGGGATGCCGTCGTACTGGAAGTTCTGGATCGCGAAGCCGCGCGCGTAATACTCGGTGCGCTCGCTGTCGTAGGTGACGATGCTGATGCCGGGGGTGACGCGCATGACGTCGTCGATGCCGGTCAGGCCGAAGTCGTCCATCTCCTGGCGGCCGATCACGCTGATCGACTGCGGCGTCTGCCGCGGCGTCAGCACCAGCCGGGTCGCGGTGGCGATGGTGCCCGGCGTGTAGGAGCCGCTGCCTTCGGTGAGGCTGCCGAGCTGGTTGGATTTGACTTCGACCGTATCGAGGTCGGTCGGATCGGGCCGGCGCGCATCGCGCGCGCGGTTGGCGGCCGTGTCCTGGGCGCGGACGGCGACGGGCGCGGCGAGCGCGAGCGCGCCGGCCAGGGCGGCGGCGAGCGCAGTGCACGGCAGGCCGCGCGCATGCGGCGGGAACACGGGGGCAAGGGGGGATTCGACGTGCACGGCGAGCGCTTCCGGCAGAGGGAGGAGGACTCCTCTGGCGGCGGCTTGAGGCGGACGAGGCGCGCGGCGGGGCCGGCGCGGGCGATCAGTATAGGCCAGCGCCGGCGCGATTCGGCCGTGTCGCGACCGAAGGCGCCGGGCCGGCAAGGACAACGGTGTTTACGGCGGGAATCCGCCGTTGCCGACGCGGCCATCCGTTCGAAGAGCGTGGGGCCTGAAGGCCTTACCACTGGGCCTCACCACTCGGCGGTATCGCCCGATCGCAGGGCATCGGGCTTGACCGCCCGCCCTCCCGCCCAGCCGCCGAGCATTGCCCGCCGACTAGCGCGCGGCGGGCTTGACCGCCTTGCGGATCTCGCCGGCGACCTTCCTGGCGATCACGCCGGGTTCGCTGAGGCCCGGCCCGGAGTAGTCGAACGCCTGCACCACCCACGCGGTCTGGGTCCCGGCGGCGAGGCAGTACGCCACCAGCGAGCGGCCTTCCTGGCGCGGTCCGGACACGTGCAGGGTCAGGGTCTTCTGGTCCTGGTTGGCGCGCACGGCGTAACCCAGCGCGGCCGCGCCGCGGCCGATCGCCGCATTGCAGGCCTGCACGCTCAGTTGCGCCGCCGGCACCCGGTCGACGTCGTAGCCCAGGCTGAAATCCGCGGCCGCGCCGCTCACCGGCAGGGCCAGGCCGATGCACACGACCGATACGCTGGCGATTTTCATGCTCACCTCGTTGCTGGTTGCGGGGAAGTCGTCGCGATGCGCCGTGGATCGACGGCGCCGGGGCTCACGTCCGCACGAAGATCTCGACCCGGCGGTTGAGCTGGCGCCCGCCCGGATTGTCCTGGCCGCCGATCTCGTTCGGCGCCACCGGCCGCGCTTCGCCGTAGCCCTTGGCCGTGGCCTGCTGCGCCGCGCCGCGCTCGCGCAAGGCCGCCACCACCGCCTGCGCACGCCGGTCCGACAGCGCCTGGTTGTAGTCGTCGCTGCCCTTGGCGTCGGTGTGGCCGCCGACTTCCATGCCCGCGCTGCGCACGTCCTTGAGCGCGGCGGCCAGCGTATCGAGCACCTTGGCCGCATCGCTGCGGATGTCGGACTTGTCGAAGTCGAACAGCACCCGGTCGTTGAGGGTGATCAGGTAACCGCAGGGCGCGCCGGGCGGCGCGAACTTCTTCATCGGCGGGAACCGGCCGGCCGGCGCGACCTTCGGCAACGGCGGCAGCTTGACCGCCTGCGCCGGCGCGCCGATGCGGCCGGTGCCGTCGCCGTTGACCACCACCAGGCCGAGCGGGCCGTTCCAGGTGCCGCTGCCGTCGCTGTCGATCTTCACCAGCCCCTGCGGCCCGTTCCAGCTGCCGCTGCCGTCGCCGTTGTTGCGGATCAGGCCGCTGTCGCCGTTCCAGGTGCCGCCACCCTTGCCGTCCAGGGTGATGACGCCGGCCGGGCCGTTGTAGGACCCCGAGCCGTCGGCCTCCACCCGCACCAGCGCGCCGCCCTCGCCGTCTTCGTCGCCGCCATCGCCGTTGATGCTGCCGCTGCCGTCGGCGTTGACCGTGATCAGGCCGCCTTCGTAGTTGGCGGTGCCGCTGCCGTCGGCGGCGATCTTGAAGATGCCTTGATCGCCGTTGCGGCTGACATTGCCCTGCGCATCGACGCTGGTGATGCCGGCGTCGTTCAACAACGCGCCGTCGGTGCTGCAGCGCGCGGGCGAGACGCTGACGCCGGCGATGGGATCGAGCACCGGCGCCATCGCCGATTCCAGCGCGCGCTGCGCCGGCGACACGCCGAGGATTTCCGGAACCACGATCACCGGGATCGCCGGAAACTGCGCGGCGATCGCATCGGCTTGTTTCTGCGCGTCGGTGTCGGTGTCGGCGTCGGCCGCATCGTGCGCGGACGCCGGCGCGGACGCGGCCGGTTCGCCGGCGGGCGCCGCGGCGGATCCGGGCGGCGCGTCGCCGCGGCCGCAGCCGCCGGCCGCGGCGATCAGCAAAGCGAGAGGAAGAATGCGGGAAGCAAGAACGCAGGGACGCACGAGAGCTCCTTATCCATAGGCGACGACAGACATCCATGACCGCGACGCGGCGACGCGATCGACAGACCGCGGCGCCCCCCCTGCGCGCCCGACGCCGACACTTGTACCCGATGCCGGCGACGAGGAAAAGACCGCCGCGCCGAATCCGTTCGCGCGTTCGTTCAGCGTTCGCCTGCTCGCTGCGTGCGGATCCGCTACGCCGCCAGGCGTTCGTCGCTGGGCCCGAAGAACTCGTAGTGCACGCGTTCGTCCGCCACGCCGGCGCGCGCCAGCGCCGGCACCAGCGCGCGCAGGAACGGGCGCGGCCCGCACAGATAAATGTCGGCCTCCAGCAACGGCACGTTGGCGCGCAGCCAGTCGGTATCGATCAGGCCCTCGCGCTGGTGGCTGCGGCCGAGCGCGTCGCCGGCGCCGGGTTGCGCGTAGAACGTATCGACGCGGATGCCGCCGTGGGCCTGCGCCAGCGCGCGCACGTGCGCGGCCATCGCGTGGCTGGCGCCGTCGGCGGTGCCGTGCACGTAGTGCGCCTGCAGTTGCGGATGCCGCGCGGCGATGGCTTCGAGCATGCTCACCATCGGGGTCAGGCCGACGCCGCCGGACAGCAGCACCACCGGCCGCGGCGGCGCGTCGGGCAGGAAGAAATCGCCGGCCGGCGGCGTCAGCTCGATGCGCTCGCCGATGCCCATCGCATCGTGCAGGTGGCGCGAACCGCCGTGGCCGTGCGCCTCGCGCTTGACCGTGATGCGGTAGGCCTCGCGATTGGGCCCGCACGAAATCGAGTAGTTGCGCTTGATCCGGCCCTGCCCCGGCACCGGGTAGCGCAGGGTCAGGTATTGGCCGGGCCGGTGCGCGATCACCGCGCCGCCGTCGACCGGACGCAGTTCGAACGAGGCGATCGGCGCGGCGGCGGCGGCGTTCTCGATCCGCTTGCCGGCGACGACGAACTCGCGCCAGCCGCTCCAGCCGCCGACCGCCTGCGCCAGTTCGCCGCGCAGTTCGGCTTCGCGCTGCTTGAGCAGGTCGGCCAGCCGCCAGTAGGCCTCGCCCCACGCCGCCAGCACCTGCGGCGTGGCGGCGTCGCCGAGCACTTCCTGGATCGCGCCGAGCAAGGCGCGGGCCACGAACGGATAGTGCTCGGGCAGGATGTGGTAGCCGACGTGCTTCTGGGCGATGCGCTCCAGCGCCGCCGACAGCGCGCCGAGGTCGTCGATGTGCTGCGCGTAGGCCAGGATCGCGCCGGCCAGCGCATGCGCCTGGGGGTTGTCGCCGCCCTGGTTGGCGTGGTTGAACAGCGCGGCGATGCGCTCGTCCTGGAACAGCCGGCGGTACATCGCGGTGGTGACGGCGGGGCCGTGCGCGGCCAGCGCGGGCACGGTGGCGCGGACGACGGCCACGGTGGCCTCGCTCAACGGGGTGCTCATGGTTCGGATTCCTTGGCTTGGAAAAGATTCGGGCGGCGCGCTCAGGCCTGCGCCAGCAGGCGCTGCAGGTGCGCGCCGATGCGGCCGGCGCGTTCTTGCACGGCGGCGGCCTGGGCCGGCGGCAGCAGTTCGTCGCTGCAGCGCGTCCACAGCGCCAGCCAGCGCGCGAACAGTTCAGGGCGGATGCGGCCGGCGTGATCGAGGTGCGACTGCGCCGGATTGCCGCGGTAGCGGCCGCTGCCGAGCATCAGCGAGGTCCAGAAATCGACCAGCCGGCGCTCGTGCTCGTCCCAGTCGCGGACCGCGGCGGCGAACACCGGGCCGAGCTCGGCGTCGGCGCGCACCGCCGTGTAGAAACGCCGGACCAACGCCGCCAGGGCGGCCTCGTCCAGTCCTTCGAAGCTGCGCATCGCGCGCCCCTCCCGCCGTTCGGCTTAAACATTCATCACGAATGCATGATATTGCGCGCCGCTAAAACATGCAAAGAAAATGACTGTTATCATGCTGCGACCGGTTGCCGCACCCCGCCGCGCCGTCCGCCGACGACACTGTGCCGATGAAGCTGAGCCTGTACACCGACTATTCCCTGCGCGTGCTGATCCACCTGGGCACCCACGCCGGCGAGTTGGTCTCCATCGCCCAGGTCGCCCAGGCCTACGGCATTTCCCACAGCCACCTGACCAAGGTGGTGCAGGACCTGGCCGCGGCCGGGTTCGTCGAGAGCGTGCGCGGACGCAACGGCGGCATCCGCCTGGGCCGGCCGGCCGAACGCATCGGCCTGGGCGAGGTGGTGCGGCATACCGAAGCGCATTTCGATCTGGTCGACTGCGGCGACTGCCTGATCGCGCCGGCCTGCGGCCTGCCGCCGATCCTCGGCCGGGCGATGCGCGCGTTCTTCGAGGTGCTCGACGGATACACGGTGGCGGATCTGCTGGGCAAGCAGCGTTCGCTGCAGCGGTTGTTCGCTGAGGCGGGGTGAGCGCGGGCGGCGTTTCGATGGTGGGGCTTCTGCCGTAGCCGCGGGTTCGCGGTCGCGGCTTGCGCCGCTCCTACAAGCGGCGGCGAGCAGTTTCATATCCGACTGTAGGAGCGGCGCAAGCCGCGACCGCGAAAACGCGCCAACGCCGCACGCCCGAAGCCGAGCCGCCGCCCAGCCGCGCAACGAGTCCGCATCCAGCGGCTCCGTAGCCGGCTGAACACCAGAAGTGCCGATACGCCACGGCGTCCTACGCCAACCGGCACGCCCACGGCATGAACCAAAACCGTCACTGCGTCGCGAAACACACACGCGGCACGTCTTTTGTCACGCATCCGTTCCCTGGACGTGGAATTTTTGTCCCGCCTCCCGCCCCTGATCGGATTACCCGCCATGCAACCGGTTGCCCGCTTCGCCACCGCGCTCGCGCTCGCCCTCGCCGCCCCGGCCGCCTTCGCCGCGACCTGCACCAGCGCCCACAACGATCAGTACCCCAGCGGCCGCAAGCCGGTGCTGAGCAACGCCGACCTCAACCAGCAGACCGTGTCGATCTGCTACCAGGACTACAACCTGTACGCGTCCAAGGTCACCGGCACCAACCTGTGGTCGGCCCAGCATCTGACCCGGGCCAAGGTGATCGGCGCCGAGTCGATCAGCCGCATCGACTCCAGCTTCTTCAGCGAGCCGGGCTTTCCGACCAAGCACGCCAGCTACACCAACAGCGGCTACGACCGCGGCCACATGATGCCGGCCGGCGACGCCTCGACCACGCCGGCGCAGAAGGAGACCTTCTCGGTCGCCAACATCGTCCCGCAGACCGGCAAGCTCAACCGCGGCAGCTGGGCCAAGATCGAGAACATCGTGCGCACCGTGGCCAAGGAGTGGGACGCGGCCTACATCGTCACCGGCCCGGACTTCGACAACATGGACACCACCATCGCCAGCGGCGCGGTGGTGGTGCCGACCCAGACCTGGAAGGCGGTGTACGTGCCCTCGGCCGGCGTCGCCGGCGCCTACTGGTGCGTCAACAGCACCGCCCCGACCTGCTCGCTGATCTCGCTCAACGAGCTCAAGCGCCGCGCGTTCGTCGATCCGTTCCCGAGCCTGGGCGCGGCGCTGCGCGCGCAGAGCGCCTCGGATTGGACCGACATCCTGGTCCTGCCCTGAACCCAGGCCGGGCGCCGCGCGCGCCCATTGCGGCCCCTCGTGCGCCGCCCGCGCGGCGCGCAGCGATGCTGCGCGACCGGCCGGCGCCGAGGGGCCCGTCCAGGACGCATTAACGTCCTGAGCCATCGGGCGTCCGTGACCTGCGCGCAGGCTCGGGCGGATGCGGCCGCGCGCCGCCGCTGCCGGCGGCGGTCAGGCCTTGCCGGCCTGGGCCAGGCGATAGGCCACCAGCGCGTTAGCATGGCCGTGGCCGAGGCCGTGCGCGCGCTTGAGTTCGGCCACCAGATCCATGTGCTTGCGCGCGCCGAGGCCGTCGATCAGCGCGAACCAGTGCGCGACCGGCTTGCCGTAGGTCTTCTCGATCGAGGGGAAATAAGAGGCCGGGCCCTTGACCTTGTCGGCGGCGGCCGGCGCCTTCGCGCGAGCCGGCTTGGCGGCCGCAGCGGGCTTCGCGGCCGCGGGCTTGGCCTTGGCGGTCTTGGCGACAGCGGCCTTGGCGACGGCCGGCTTGGCCGGCGCGGTCTTGCCGGCCGCGGACGCGGCGCCGGCCGAGGCCTTCTTCGCTACGGTCTTGGCCGCAGCCGGCTTCTTCGCCGCAGTTTGCTTCGTCGCAGGTTTCTTCGCCGCGGTCTTCGCGGCGACGGTCTTGGATCGGCTGGCGGTGGCCATGCGCATCTCTCCGGGAGGAAGGCCGATAGTGCGGCAAGCGCGGCGCCGATGGACGTGACAAATGTGAGTTCGAAGCGCGCTTGCGCACGGCCAGGGCGAGAAGACGCCGATCCGGCCCGCCGCCTGCGCACCGCGCCCGGCAGCAGCAGCAGCAGCGGCGCGCCCCCCGGCGCAGGGCACGCGGCGCGGCGACGTAGCGCCGCCCTCACGGCGGCGCGGCGTCGACGATGTCGAAGCTCAGGCTGGTGAACGCCGTTTCGAAGTCGACCTCGGCGCCGGCCGGCAGCGGCTGGGTCCAGATCGCGTTCAACAGCCAGGTGCCGGCGCCCGGCACGGCGAACTCGGCGCGGCCCTGGGCATCGGTACGACGCTGCTCCAGCGGCCGGGCGTCGTCTTCCAGCCGGGTCAGCTTGACCAGCGCGCCGGCCAGCGGCCGTCCCTGCCACAGCACCCGCAGCGGCAGCCGCGGTGCGCGCGCCTGCGGGTCGGCGTCGAGCACGATCTCCAGCGGCAGCCCCAGCGGCTGCGCCAGCAGCGCGGCGACGCCGGCCGCGGCCGCGGACGCGCCCGCGCGCACCAGCGCCTTGCTGTGGCGGCTGTAGCGCTCCGAGCCGTCGGCATCGCTTCGCCCCTGCGCGCTGCGCGCCTGCAGCGCCGGGGTCAGGCCCTCGGCGCGCAGGTAGTCGTTGAAACGCGGCGCCGGCAAGCGGCTCTGCGCGCCGGCGTCGGTGTCCAGCGCCAGCAGCCAGGCGCCCGCGGGCAGCGCGAAGCGGGCGTCGGCCGCGGCCTGCGGGTCCGGCCGCAGTTGCGCGCGCAGGTCCAGGCGGCGGCCGTCGGCGGCGAACGCCTGCAAACGCTGGATGCGACGCAGGGCGATCGCCGAACGCTGGCGGTCGCGGCCGTGGCCGACCTGCAGCGTCAGCGCGATGCCGTCGTGCCCGGCCGGGCGGTAACGGTCGGGCTGGATCCAGAAATCGTGCGCGGCGGCCGGCGCCGACGACGCCGCCAGCAGCGTCCACGCGAGAATGCTCCTGTACGTCATCGCAGGCTCCTATTGCAGGTGATCGGGAACATCGCCGGCCAATGCCGGCGCCGCCGACAGCGCCAGCAGCGCCACGGCCAGCAGCCAGCTGGCCGCGACCTTGATCGCGACGGCCGCGCCGCGCGCGACCAGCCAATGCGCGGGCGCGGCCAGCGCGAGCAGCAGCGGCGACCACGCCGGCGCGGCCGCGGTCGACGCCGCCGCAGGCAAGCACACCGCCGCTGCGGCGCTGGCGCCCGCAGTGCGGCAGGCCCGCCGCGGCTCACGGCGAATACCCCGCCGCGTCCGCCGGGGCCAGGAACGGGAAGCGATCGACCGACGGCGTTTTCTCGTCGCGCTGCAAACCGTCGCTGACGCCGTCGACGCTGGCGTCCACCAGCAGCGAGCGGTAGACGTTGATCGCCGCCTGCAACGGCGTGCGCCCGCCGCAATCGCCGCGATCCGCGCGGCGGCCCGCGGCCTGGGCCAGCTCCACCGCGAACGGGCGCTGGCAACGGCGCCGGCGGCTGTCGACCCACAGGCGGTCGTCGGCGAGCAACCGCGCCAGCGCGCGATAGCGCCGGGCCGGTTCGGACGCGGCCAGCAAGGCGTTGCCGCAGCGGCCATCGAAGGCGTCGTATAGCGCCAGCCCGCGCTCGATCTGCGGCGCGAACTCGGCGCCGTCGGCCGGCGCGCCGGCGTTGTAGCGCTCCTTGAGCCGGTCGCTGGCCTCTTCGCCGTCGAGCGTGCCGAGCAGCGCGTTGCCGGTCAGCACGCGCCCGGCGCGGTCGATGCGGCGCTCGGAAGATTCCACCGCCGCCCACACCGCCAACAGCGGGCCGCCGCGGTCGACCGCCTTGCGCTCGATCTGCACCACCAGCGCGGCCGGCGTCCAGCCGGCGAGGAAGTTGCGCGCCGGGTCGCCGTCGGTGTGGCGCCATTGTTCGGCGATGGCCCGCACGGTGGCCGGTTCGAAGCGGGCGCAGCGCGCGGCGTCGAGCGGCGCGCCGGCAGCCAGCGCCGCGGCGGCGACCTGGTAGGCGGCGCGGGTGCCGCGCACGTTGTTGTAGAACGGGTCGTCGCGCAGGCCGGCGAACACCCGCAGGCGATGGCGCTCGCCCCACAGCCCGGCCTCGCCGCGGGCGTCGCCGCGCGCCGCGTCGATCCCGTCGGCGCTGCATTCGACGCGCTCGGCGGCGGGGACGCGGCAGACGATCTCGACGCTGGCGTCGGCGCCGCCGAAGCGGCGCGCGCTGTCGATCCGGAACACGTAGCGCAAGCGGTCGGAGAAGCCGTGGCCGACCACGGTCATCGCCAGGTTCAGGCGGCGCCCGTCGGGCTGCATCCAGGCGTAGAGATCGCCGATGTCGGCGCGCGGGTCGGCGATGACGGTGGGCGAATCCAGGTGGTCGGACGCGCGCGCCGGCGCCGGCAAGGCGGCCAGCATCAGGGGCAGCGCCAACGCCAGCCGGCGCGGCGGACGGTACGAAACGGCAGTGCGGGCGGACATGCGGGCGGCGCCTGGCGAAGGAGGCGCCAGTACAGCGGCGCGGCGGCGGCCGCGCTGTCGGAATCTTTAGCGATGCGCGGCACCGGCTGGCCGCCCGCGCACGCGGTCGAAATCGCCGCCAGCGCACAGCCGCCGGCGCGGCCGATGCCGCATGATGTCGCCTCTCCCCTGTCCCGGCGCCCGCATGCCGCATCTGCGCGATCTGTCCTTGTCCGCCGTCGTCGCCGGATTCGTCGCGGTGCTGGTCGGTTTCACCAGTTCGGCCGCGATCGTGTTCTCCGCCGCCCAGGCCAGCGGCGCCGACGAGGCCGAGATCGCTTCGTGGATGTGGGCGCTCGGGCTCGGCATGGCCGCCACCTGCATCGGCCTGTCGCTGCGCTACAAGGTCCCGGTGGTCACCGCCTGGTCCACGCCCGGCGCGGCGATGCTGATCACCGGCGCGGCCGGGCTGCCGCTGGCCGAGGCGATCGGCGCGTTCGTGATCAGCGCCGCGCTGACCGTCGCGCTGGGCTTCAGCGGCTGGCTCGAACGGGCGCTGGCGCGGCTGCCGGCGAGCCTGGCCGCGGGCATGCTGGCCGGGGTGCTGCTGCGTTTCGGGCTCAACGTGTTCACTTCGATGCAGCACAGCTTCGCCCTGGTGTTGGCGATGCTGCTGGGCTTCCTGCTGGCGCGGCGCTGGCTGCCGCGCTATGCGGTGCTGGTCGCGCTCGCGGTCGGCATCGCGGTGGCGGCGCTGCAGGGCGGGCTGCACCTGGACAAGCTGCAACTGGCGGTGGCGTTGCCGGTGTGGACCACGCCTCGGTTCTCGCTCGCCGCCACCGTCGGCGTCGCCATTCCGTTGTTCGTGGTGACCATGGCCTCGCAGAACGTGCCCGGGATCGCGATCCTGCGCGCGCACGGCTACCGCGACACGCCGGCCTCGCCGCTGATCGGCTGGACCGGCCTGGCCAACCTGCTGCTCGCCCCGTTCGGCGCGTTCGCGCTGTGCCTGGCGGCGATCACCGCCGCGATCTGCATGGGCGAGGACGCGCACGAAGATCCGCGCAAGCGCTACTTCGCCTCGGTCGCGGCCGGCGGGTTCTACCTGCTCACCGGCGTGTTCGGCGCGACCGTGGCGGCCGCGTTCGCGGCGTTCCCGCAGGCGCTGGTGCTGGCCATCGCCGGCATCGCCCTGCTCGCCACCATCGGCAACGCCCTGGCCGCGGCGCTGGCCGACCCGCAGGAACGCGATCCGGCGCTGATCACCTTCCTGGTCACCGCCTCGGGCTTCACCGCGTTGCAGATCGGCTCGGTGTTCTGGGGCATGGTCGCCGGGGTGGTCGCCACGCTGGTGCTGCGGCTGCGCAAGCCGCGGGCGGCGGCGGACGCGGTGCGCTGAGGCGGTTGTGGCGAGGCTGCGGCCGCGTCGAAACGCCATCGGACCGGATCGGAAAGCGTAGGGCCTGGAGGACGTCCCACAGGTTGTCGTGGCGTTTGTGGCGGGGGCTTCAGTCCCGACGCTGTCGGGTCCGCTCGCCGCCAAGCCGCATCGCCGCGCAGCGGCAAACATCGGGCCCGCCCCCTTGCGCTGGCGCGCCCGTCCGGCGGGTATGCTCGGCCCCACCCCACCACGGAAACCCGCCGCATGGATGCCCGCCGCGAACCGCTGCCGGACCCGGCCCGCCTGCGCGCCCTGCTCAGCCCCAGCGTGATCGTGAGCCTGGCGCTGGCGCTGACCGCCGCGGTCCTGGCCCTGGCCTATCTGTTCCAGGCGCGCGCACCGGCCGCGCGCGGCGCCGCGCCCGCGCATACCGTGCCCGGCCGCGCCGGCGCGCCGGCCGGCAGCGCCGCGGCGCTGCCGGCACCGGTGCCCGAACCGGTCGAGTTCCGCTGCGTCGACGGCCTGCGCGTGCGCAAGCAAGGCAGCAGCTACACCGGCGACGGCCGCTGCTGAGCCGCCCGCGCCGCGCCGCCGCCGGCCCGCGCTGTGGGTCGGCCGCGCCCGCGCCGCCGCACGCGCGCAGGACGCGGCACGCCCGCCATGACGCCGCCGCCGCTTTGGGCTAGCGTAGGCGGCCTGTTCCTTCCGCCCCCGGATCGCCGCTTCGATGCGCATCGCCGACGCCAGCTACGGTTCCAACGAAGACGGCCTGATCTGGGGCTATCGCTTCGTCCCGGGCCAGCCGGCGCAGCCGATCAGCACCGACGCGGTCGCCGCCTTCCTCGCCGCGCCCGCCGACGGCGACGGCCGCGGCTTCCTGTGGCTGCACTTCTCCCTGTCCAACACCGGCAGCGAACGCTACCTGCGCCGCGCGCTGCGGATGCCCGACGCGTTCTACGACAGCCTGCGCAGCGAGGTCGGCTCGACCCGGCTGGAGCTGGACGACAACGCGCTGATCGCGGTGGTCCACGACGTGCTGTTCGATTCCAGCTTCGACGCCTCCGAGGTCGGCACCACCAGCCTGTGCATCGGCCCGCGCCTGCTGGTCAGCGCGCGGCTGCGCCCGTTGCGCTCGGTCGACCAGCTGCGCGCGGCGGTGCGCTCGGGCCAGGTGTTCCGCTCGCCGGTGGAGCTGCTGGCCCACCTGCTGCGCGACCAGGCCAGCGTGCTCGGCGAGATCCTGCGCAAGTGCACCGTGCAGGTCGACCGGATCGAGGACCGCCTGCTCGACAACCGCATCGCCACCGACCGCAAGCAGCTCGGCGCGCTGCGCCGCAGCCTGGTGCGCCTGCAGCGGCTGCTGGCGCCGGAGCCGACCGCGCTGTTCCGGCTGCTCAACCGCCCGCCGGACTGGATCGGCCGCGACGACATCGGCGACCTGCAACAGGCCGCCGAAGAGTTCTCCACCGCGATCGGCGACTCCGCCGCGCTGGTCGAGCGGGTCAAGCTGATCCAGGAAGAACTGGCGGCGCTGGTCAACGAGCAGACCGGGCGCACCCTGTTCGTGCTGACCGTGGTCACCGTAGTGGCCCTGCCGATCAACCTGGTCGCCGGCCTGTTCGGCATGAACGTCGGCGGCATCCCGCTGGCCGACAACCCGCACGGCTTCCTCAGCGTGGTGATCGGGCTGTGCGTGCTGACCGCGGTCCTGGCCTACGCCGCGTTCGGCCGCCGCCGCGACTGACATCACATCCCGCGCGCAGCTGAATGCGCGCGCCGATCACGCACTGCGCCCTTGCATCACAAATCCCGCGGTCCGCCCCGCAGGCCGCGGGCGGCTTTGGTATAGAGGAGCGGCAGCCGCCGGGAGGGCGCAGGCCCGCAACGGTCCGCTGCGCTGAGGCACGAAGGAACAACCCATCGACCATTGGAGGGAGCACACCATGAAGAAGACCATCGATATGCCGCTGATCGTGAAGAGCGGCGTGCGTCTGATCGAGCCGACCTCGACCCTGGAAGCCCACGACGTCCAGCCGGAAATCACCGCCGACGAACTGGATTTCCTGGAAGCGCACGCCAAGTAAGCCGCAACAGCGCGACCGGCGCAGGCCGGCGCGGCGACGGCATGCAGGCGCGCCTGCGTGCCGTCGCACCGCCGCCGCGGGCCGGGCGCGCGGCGAATCCAGCGCGAGGGAGAGCGCAACCGATGATTCCCCTGGAACGAGAACGCAGCCTCGATGAGGCCGAGCGCGCGCTGCGCGACTTCCTCGACGCGCAAGGCTGGCGCGCGGACGTGCAGCGCGTCGGCGCGCCGTTCGCGGCGACGATCTGCTCGCTCTACGACCAGGCCGACGGGCGCCTGCTCGGCAACGGCTTCGGCAAGGGCGAGGCGGACCCGGCGCGGGTCGGCGCGCTGTTCGAAGCGGTCGAACACCTGTTCACCGGCAAGGCGCCCGCGCACGCGGTGCTGAGCCTGCGCAGCGGCGCCGACTGCCTGGCCGATCCGCTGCTGGCGGCGCTGCCGTTCCGCGCCGCCTTCGCCCAGCAGCCCGAGCGCCGGCTCGCCTGCCGCCGCTACCGCGCCTTCGCCGCGGGCGAACCGGATGCGACCTTGCCGCTGTTCCTGTCCTACCCCACCTATCTCGACTGGCGTCCGCCGCAGGACGATTTCGACTATGCCAGCGCCCTGCGCTTCGGCTCCAACAACGGCACCGCGATCGGCAGCAGCCTGGCCGAGGCCGCGGTGCACGCGATCGGCGAACTGATCGAGCGCGACGCCTGGTCGCTGTTCCTGACCGCGCATTTCCTCGGCGATCCGGCCGCCCACGGCTACCTGCTGGCGCCGGACGAACTGCCGGCGCCGCTGGCCCGGCGCCTGGGCGAGGCCGAGGCGCAGCTGCAGCGCCGGATCGCCCTGATCGACGCCACCAGCGACCTCGGCGTGCCCTGCTTCATCGCCACCGCGACCGACCTGCCCGACGGCGAGTCGATCCATCCCTGCGGCTACGGCGCCTCGCTGTACCCCGAACACGCGGCCATGCGCGCGATCACCGAACTGGTGCAGGCGCTGGAACTGCCGCGCCTGCAGCCGCGGCTCGCCGGCTATTCGCAGGCGGTGCTGGGCGCCTTGTCGGATTATCCGAAGCTGCGCGACTGCGCGGTGTTCGCGCTCGACCGCGCGCGCCTGCGCCGCCGCCGCTGGGACTTCCAGACGCCGCCGCCGCTGCCGCCGGCCGCGTTGCTGGAACGGCTGACCGCGCGCCTGCGCGCGCGCGGCATCGACCTGCACTACGCGATCAACCACGACGAACCCGGACGTTTCTGCGTGGTCAACGTGGTGTCGCTGGCGCTGGAGCGGTTCTTCCTGGTCTGCTCCGGCATCGTCATGGCGCCGGGCCAGCGCGGGCGCGAGTTGCTGGCCGGGCGCCTGCCGGTGCCGGGCAGCGCCGCGGCGCCGGACTGCGAGGCGTCGTTGGCGCTGGCGTGAAGCCGGCACGACAAGCCCGCCTGCGGGGCTGTTGTGGGAGGGGCGTCAGCCCCGACGCTTTTGTGTCCGCGCTCGGCGACCGGATCGAAAAGCGTCGGGGCTGAAGCCCCTCCCACAACGGCCTAGCCGCGCTGCGCATCCGTCGCGGCCCGCCCGCAACCACGACATCGCCAACTGCGCTCAGCGCGCGAACTCGATCACCGCGTTGGACTCGGGCAACTCGTTGCGGCGCTGCGCCGCGACGTCGTCGGCGCGCGCCTGCCACGGACGCTCGCCGAGCCCCGCCGCGCCGGGGTAATGCCCGAGCAGGCCGAACGCCTCGAAGGCATAGCCCACGCCTTCGCCGGCCAATGGCGCGGGCGCGTCGGCGACGTGGAAATGCAGGTGCGGCCCGGTCGAGTCGCCGGTGAAGCCGAGTTCGCCGATGACCTGGCCGCGGCGCACGCGTTCGCCGGCACGCACGCTCAGGCTGCCGGGCCGCAGGTGTTCGTACACCGCATAGCGGCCGTCGGCGAGCGCCAGCGCCACGTAGTTGCCGGGCGCCCGGTCGAAATCGTGGCGCGGATGCGCGGACACGCGCGCGCTCTCGCCGATGCCGTCGCGCGCCGCGGCGACCACCGCATCGGCCACCGCCAGCACCGGCTCGCCGTAGCCCAGCGCGTTGGCGGCGAGGTCGGCGTCGCCGCGCGCGGTGCGGCCTTGCGCGTCGACGCGGACGAAGTCGATGGCGTAGCGGCCGGGCAGGCGCGCGCGGCCGTCGAGGGCGTAGAACACCCGCCGGTGCCCGCGCGGCCAGTGCGGCGCGTACACCGCCGCCCACGGCCCGCCGCGCAGCGGCGCCGCCAACGGCAGCGCGGCCGCCGGCCGCGGCGCCACCTGCCCGCCTTCCACTTGGCCGCCTTCCACCTGCGCGCCTTCTGCACGGCCGGTATCGGCCGGGCCTGGCGCGGCGGCGGCGCTGGAAAACTCGACCCGATGGCGCAGCGCCTTCGGCATCGGCGCCGGCAGGTCCAGTTCCAGGAACACGACGGCGCGCTGGCCGGGCTGCAGCGCATCGCCCAGCGCCGCGTCGCGCGCGCCGACGATGCGGCCGCGCGCGGCCAGCGCCTCGCCGCGCCAGCCCGCCAGCACCGCGCCGCTGCCCGCGTCGAGCACGCTCACCGCCTGCAGCCGCAGCGGCGCGGCGCCGAAATTGGTCAGGTGCAGTTCGTACAGCAGGCGCTGGCGCCCTTCCACCACGACCGCGGCCGGGACCTGCGGTACCGCCAGGTCGAGCGTGTCCACCGGTGCGGCGCGCGCGGGCGCGGCGGCGAGGACCAACGCGGCCCAGATCAGGGCGGAAGCGAACGGGCGAGGCAACATGCGTAGGGTCCAGGCCGGGCGCGGATCGGCGAGGCAGCTTCCGCCAGCGCGGCCGTCGGCGTCCCCTGCCGATTGTCATCCGCGCGCGCGGCGGTCCGCATTCGCGCTGCGCGCGGGCGGTCCGGACGCCGCGCGCAACGCTCGTTGCGCAGCGCTCGGCGCCCGCCGCTGCGCAACCCGACAACGTCGCCGGGCGCACCGCCCGGCCTCGGCCCGAAGCGCCGCGCGCGCAGCGTTCGTTGCCCAGCGATCGGCGCCGCCGCGACGGAATCCGGCCGCGACTCCGGCCACCCGCGGCCGCCCTCGCGGCGCTTCGCCGCAACGCCGGCGAAAGCGCGAACGCCGTCGTGCGATCCGGCCCTGCGGCGCGCTTGCGTTCCCCGCGCGCATCGCGAATGATCGCCTTCCCGCGGCCAGGGAGGCCGCTTCCGCTGTGCGCCCGACATGGACCGTCGCCACCTCCGCGTCCCACCCGGCCTCGCCCGCCCGCTCGCCGCCGCGCTGGCCTGCATCGCCGCGCTCGCCGCGTGCAAGCCCAGCGTGTCCGAGCGCCAGGTGCGCGAAGACTTCGCCACCTTGCAGGCAACCGGCACGGTTCCGGGCAAGGCCCGGCTGCAGCGCATCGAGTTCACCGACGGCTGGAGCGACGGCGCCGACTTCGAAGTCTATTTCTGCCTGCCCGCGAGCGACGGCCCCGGCCGCGGCTGCGAGCAGCGCAACATCGGCTTGTCGTACCAGCAGCGCGAAGGCCGTTGGCGTTTGTTTTCGGTGCAGGCCGAGCAAGCGGTCGAGTAGCCCCGAGCTGCCGCGCCCCTTCGCCGGCCGCGCCGGCCTGCGACGCAGGCACCAGCCGCGCTTGGGCGCCGTCGTGCCGAACGAGCTGACCTCCCGCACGCCGCACGGACCGCCGCGTCTTGCGCCACCGCGCCGGGATCGAGAACCGAACGCACCGCAGGTCCCGGCCGCATGCCGCCGTTGGCGGCATCGCCGCGCCGCTTGAGTGCATGCGACAAGTGTCGTATGTTGGCGACACAACCTCCACACCCATCTGCCGCCATGCCGCCACGTCCGTCCAACGCCGAACTGGAACTGCTCAAATGCCTGTGGCGGCAACAGCCGCTGAGCGCGCGCGAACTGCACAACGCGGTCGGCGAGCAACTGCAGTGGTCGTACTCCTCGACCCGCAAGACGCTCGAACGCATGCTCGAGAAGGGCCTGGTCGCCAGCGCCGACCACCACGGCCTGATGGTGTTCCGCGCCGCGGTCGCCAAGCTGCCGACCCTGGCCGCGCTCAGCGCCGACTTCGCCCGGCGGGTGCTGGAGATCGACGGGCCGCTGCCGGTGCAGGCCTTCGCCGACAGCCGCCTGCTCGACCAGGGCGAACTCGAACAACTCGAAGCGATGCTGCGCGACGCCGACCCGGAGCGGCCGCGATGAGCGCGGCGGACGTCGCGTTCTGGCTGGCGCAGGCCGGCGCGCAGGTGCTCGCCGGCGCGCTGGCGTGGTTCGTGGGCGGCGCCGCGCACCGGCGCCTGCGCATTTCCCACGCCGCGTTCGGCTACTGGCTGGCGCTGTGGCTGCTGGCGCTCGCGCCGAGCGTCGCCGCATCGGTCTGGCACGCCAGCGGCGCCGCCGCACCGGCGTGGCCGTTGCCGTCCGGCCTGCCGTTGCCGCGGCTGGACGCGTTCGCCGCCGACGCCGCGCCGGCGCACGCGGCCGAGGCCGTCGCGACGCAACCGGTCGTGGACCTGGCTGGCGCTTTGCTCGCGCTCTACCTCGCCGGCGTCGCCTGCAGCCTGGCGCGCTGGCTGCGCGGCGGCGTCGCGCTGCGCGGGCTGTTGCGCGCCGCGCGCGACGCCGGCGAGCGCCTGCCCGGCGCGCACAGCCGGCGCGAACTGCAGGCGCTGCGCGCGCGCGGCGTGCAGGTGGTGTTGAGCCGCGAGGCCGCCACCGCCTTCGCCGTGGGCTGGCCGCGCCGCCGCGTGGTCGTGCCCGAGGCGCTGGCCGCGCACCTGGACGACGCGCAGCTCGCGCTGGTGCTGCGCCACGAAGCCGCGCACCTGCGCCGCCTGGACCCGGAACGCGACGCGCTGATGCGGCTCGCGCAGGCGGCGCTGTGGTTCAACCCGTTCCTGCGCATGCTGGCCGCACGCGTGCAACTGGCCGCGGAACTGCGCTGCGATGCCGCGGCGATCGGCGCCGATCCCGGCCGCCGCAGGCCCTGCGCGCAGGCCTATCTCGCCACCCTGCGCCTGGCCGCCGGCCGCGCCGCGCCGGCCGGCGCCAGCGCGTTCGCCCGTCGCCGCGACCCGGGCCAGCACCAATTGCGCATGCAGCACATGCTGCACGGCGACGACCGGCCGCGCCTGCGCCGCGGCGCGCGCCTGGCGCTGCTGGCGTTGGCGCTGGGCGGCAGCGCCGCGTTGGCCGCGGCGCAGGCCGCCGGCGGCGGCGATCCGGCGCGGATCGCCGCGCCCGTCGCCGCTCCCACGAACCACGAGGACACCGGCACGGCTTCGACCAAGCCCGCCGCCGACGTGCGCCGCCTTGCGTCGCCGCAGGCCGCGGCGAACGCGGCACCCGCGCCCATCGCCCTCGCCGTCCCACTCGCCGATACCCGCATCACCAGCCGCTACGGCGTCAGCGGCGGCATCCGCATCCGCCCGCACCGTGGCATCGACTTCGCCGCGCGCCGCGGCACCCGCGTGTACGCGCCGGCCGCCGCGCTCGTGGTCGCCGCCACCGACCGTTATCCCGAAGGCGAGCGCTACGGCAAGGTGGTGGTGCTCGACCACGGCGACGGTTGGCAGACGCTGTACGCGCATCTGCAGGACTTCGACGTGCACGAAGGCCAGCGCATCGCCGCCGGCGCGCCGATCGGTAGCTCCGGCGCCAGCGGCCAGGCCACCGGGCCGCACCTGCACATGGAAGTCCTGCACGACGGCCAGCGCGTGGATCCCGAACCGCTGCTGCGCTGAGCGCACCGCTCCTACCTCAATCCGTCTTTCGTTCGCCCGCCGTCGCGGGAGGGCGGCGGCTTGCCCGCCGCCGGCCCCGCGCAGCCCACCGGATCGCCCACCGATGCCCGTACCCCGCCCCACCGCCGCCCTGCGCCGCACCGCCCTGTGCAGCGCGCTCGCCCTCGCCTCGGCCGCCGCCGCGGCCGCGCAACCGCCGTCCCAGGACGCCGCCGCCGACGCGCCCACCCGGCTGGACACCGTCACCGTACAGGCGCGCGACTACGACCCGCGCCGCGACGACACCGCCTCGCGCATCGTCGTCTCCAGCGACGAGTTGACCCGCTTCGGCGACGACACCCTGGCCGACGCGCTCAAGCGCCTGCCCGGCGTGTCGCTGTCCGACGGCGCCGGCGGCGGCGCGATCGCCCTGCGCGGGCTCGGCAAGGGCTACACCCAGGTATTGATCGACGGCCGCGCCGCGCCGCCGGGCTTCGACCCGGCCACGCTGCGGCCGGATCAGGTCGAGCGCATCGAACTGCTGCGCACCACCACCGCCGACCTGCGCGGCGAAGCCATCGCCGGCACGATCAACATCGTCCTGGCCAAGCAGGCGCGCCGCGACCGCGACCGGCTCAGCTTCGCGCTCAAGCACAGCGGCAACGGCTTCAAGCCCAGCGCGGCCTGGAGCCGCACCCGCCGCGGCGACCGCTCCAGCAGCAGCCTCGACGCCAGCGTGCTGCGCAACGATCACCAGGTCGACGAACGCGGCATCGAGCAGGCCTTCGACGACGCCGGCGCGCAAACATTGGCGCGCCGCACCGGCCTGCGCGCGCGCAGCGTGCGCGAGCAACTATCGCTGGCCCCGGCGGCCGAACGCACCCTCGCCAACGGCGACCGCATCGCCTGGCGCAGCGGCGTGGAGGCCCGCCGCCAGCGCAAGCGCGGCGACATCCATTGGGCGACCTCGCTGGGACCCGAGCTGGATCACACCGACTACCGCCAGCGCACCGACCTGCGCCTGCTGCAACTGCGCAACGAACTGGCCTGGACCCACGGCTTCGCCAGCGGCGCGCGCCTGGAAACCAAGCTCAACCTCGACGGCAACCGCGAACGCACCCGCTATCGCGAGGACGCCGACGGCGCAGACGGCGTGCGCAACCTGGAGGAAGCCACCGACAGCCGCCTGGACGTGCGCAACTACGCGCTCAGCGGCAAGTACTCCTTCGCCGTGCGCGGCGCGCATACGCTGCAAGCCGGCTGGGACCTGGGCCAGGACCGCCGCAGCGAGCACCGGGTGCAGCGCTTCGCCGACTTCCCCGGCTTCCCCGGCGCGCTGACCGACCAGTCCTTCGACGCGCGCATCCGCCGCAGCGCGGCCTATCTGCAGGACGAGTGGTCGCCGACGCCGCGCTGGTCGCTGTACCTGGGCGCGCGCTGGGAGCGCATCGCCATCCGCAGCGCCGGCAGCGATTTCGCCGCGCTGCGCAACGACGCGCAACTGTTGACCCCGGTGCTGCAATCGCTGTGGAAACTGGCCGCGGACCGGCGCCTGCGCCTGGGCCTGAGCCGCAGCTACCGCGCGCCGGAACTGCGCGAGCTGACGCCGCGGCCATACACCTCGACCAACAACCGCGCGCTCGATCCCGACCGGCAGGGCAACCCCGCGCTGCGACCGGAACTGGCGACCGGACTGGACCTGGCCTACGAACGCGACTGGGGCGAAGCGGCCACGCTCAGCGTCGGCGGCTATGTGCGCCGGATCGAGGATTTCATCGGCGAGAGCACCCGGCTGACCGACGGACGCTGGGTGGCGTCGCCGTTCAATACCGGCGACGCCTCGTCGCACGGCCTGGAGCTCGACGGCAAGCTGTCGCTGGCCAAGCTGCGCGCGCACGCGCCCGACCTGGACATCGGCCTGCAGTTCAACCGCCACTGGTCGCGCGTGGACGCCATCCCCGGCCCCGACAACCGCATCGACCGCCAGCCGCGCTACACCGGCGGCCTCAGCCTGGACTACCGCCCCGCGCCGCACTGGACCCTCGGCGCCTCCTACACCCACCGCAGCGGCGGCCCGGTGCGCACCGCGGCGCGCGAGATCGAAACGCAGACGCCCAAGCGCGAACTCGACGCCTACGCGCTGTGGAAACGCAGCGACGATGCGCAGCTGCGCCTGACCCTGACCAACCTGCTGCGCCAGGACGGCGGCGATACCTTCGAATATCTCGACGACGGGCAACGGCTGCGGCAACAGCGCTGGCGCAAGAGCACACTGGGCGTCCGGCTGGAGTGGCAACTGGGGTTCTGAAGCGGCGGCGGGCCGGGGCGCTGCGCACGCCCGCGCCATCGGCTCGCCGCGCGCTTATCATCCGCGGCAGGCGCCCGCATAAATGCGGGCCTGCCGCCACGGAGCGAGGCATGAAGCAGCTTGCGCACTACCGCGACGACGACGAGGTTCCGGTCGCCAACGGCTTCCTGTTCGCCGACGGCACCGTCTTCGCGGTGGACGCGGTCGCGATCCGCGCCTTGCCGCAGTCGTTGCCGATCCGCCACGACGCCGCGACATGGCTGGACGAGGCCACCCCGTGGACCGCGACCACCGCCGTCGCCACCGCGGTCGATGCCGATGCCGGGCTGATCGCCATCGCCGGCGAAGGCGCGATGGGCGCGGACGGCTTCGTCGCGCTGTGCGACTTGCGCAGCCGCGCGCTCAAGTGGCTGCTGTTCCTGGATTTCAGCAATCCTTTCGAGACCGTCGAATTCGCGCCCGGCCGGATCGTGGCGAGCAACAACCTGCACGAGCGATGGTCGATTCCCATCGATGCGCGCGATGCGATAGAGGTCGCGCCCCTGCGCGGACGCTGAGGCCGACTTTGCGGGAGGGACGTCAGTCCCGACGCTCTTGTTCAAGTTCGCGGCGATCCGGGACAACAGCGTCGAGACTGAAGTCTCTCCTACGAACGCGGCGGCAGCCACACGGCTGCCATCCGCGCCGGTTACCCTCGGGCATCCCCGCTGCAGCGCCGCCGCCATGCACGATTACGACGCCTCCCGCCGCCGCTTCCTGCTGCAATCGGGCAGCGCCCTGGGCCTGGGCGCACTCGGCGGCGCCCTGCCCGCGCTCGCCGCGCCGGCGCTGGTCCCGGCCGAATCGGCGCGGCCGACGCTGCCCAGCGGCCTGCAGTTCGGCGACGTCGGCGACGGCGGCGCCACGGTGTGGGCGCGCGCCGACCGCGCCGCGCGGCTGTGGGTCGAGATCGGCGACGAAGACGGCTTCCGCCGCGCCCTGCGCCTGCGCGGCCCGCTGGTCACCGCCGCCAGCGACTTCACCGCGCGCCTGGACGTGCCGCTGTCCGGCAGCGCCGCGCGGCGCGTGCGCGTGGCTTTCGAAGACGCCCACAGCGGCGTGCGCAGCGCCTGGAGCGAAGGCCGCCTGCGCCCGGCGCCGTCGGGCGCGCTCGCGCGCACCCGCCCGGTCCGCTTGGTCTGGGGCGGCGACGTCGCCGGCCAGGGCTGGGGCATCAATCCCGACATCGGCGGCATGCGCATCTTCGAAGCGATGCGCCGACGCGATCCGGACTTCTTCCTGCATTCGGGCGATGCCATCTACGCCGACGGCCCGATCGCCGAACACGCCACCGCCGAGGACGGCCGGGCCTGGCGCAACCTGGTCGCCGAGGGCGTGCACAAGGTCGCCGAGACCCTGGACGAGTACCGCGGCCGCTACCGCTACAACCTGCTCGACGACAACCTGCGCCGCTTCGCCGCGCAGGTGCCGCAAATCTGGCAATGGGACGACCACGAAGTGGTCAACAACTGGTCGCCCAGCAAGGACCTGTCGGCCGACCCGCGCTATACGGTCAAGGACATCGACGTGCTGGTGCGGCGCGCGCGCCAGGCCTTCCTGGAGTACTCGCCGCAACGCCGCGCGCGCGGCCGCGACGGCGACGGCCGGCGCACGCGCATCGACCGGGTCGTGCGTTACGGCCCGTTGCTGGACGTGTTCGTGCTCGACATGCGCAGCTACCGCGGCGGCAACGGCGCCAACCTGCAGTCGACGGCGGACGCGGACAGCGCCTTCCTCGGCCGCCGCCAGCTGCGCGAACTGGCGGCGAACCTGCGCGGTTCGCGCGCGCTGTGGAAGATCGTCGCCGCCGACATGCCGCTGGGCCTGCAGGTGCCCGACGGCAACGACGCGCAGGGCCGGCCGCGCTGGGAGGCGGTGGCCAACGGCGATCCGGGCCTGCCGCGCGGGCGCGAGCTGGAGTTCGCCGAACTGCTGCACGCGATCCGCGCCGTCGACAACGTGGTCTGGCTCACCGCCGACGTGCACTACTGCGCCGCGCATTACTACGACCCGGGCCGCGCCGCGTTCCAGGACTTCTCGCCGTTCTGGGAATTCGTCGCCGGCCCGCTCAACGCCGGCGCGTTCGGGCCCAACGCGCTCGACGCCAGCTTCGGCCCGCAGGTGGTGTTCCAGAAGGCGCCGCCGGCGCCGAACGCTTCGCCGCTGGCCGGCTTCCAGTTCTTCGGCGAGGTCAACATCGATCCGGACAGCCGCGCGTTGCGCGTGGACCTGCGCGACATCGACGGCCACAGCGTGTTCGCCAAGACCCTCGCCGCCGCTTGAGCCGGGTGCGGCCGCCCGGACCGCCGGCGTCGCCGCAGCGATCGCGCGGGCGACGTGCGCTCGCGTACGTCGTTCGCGGCGGCGTCGCGTGCGCGTCGTCGCATGCCGCCGGCGCGCCGGGTTTGCGCGATCGGTCCATTCGACGCTGCAACGCGCGCTGCCCAACCCGGCGCCGCGCCAGCGCGACGCGCGTTTTCCCCTCGCTCCAGGATGTTTCGTATACCGCTATTTTCGCGGGGTTTTGCGCGACCTCGCGCGACGCGGTCGCGATCATGAACGCTGCACGCATCGCGGCGCCCACGCAATTGTGTGATCGTCCGCGCCGCGCAATGCGATAACCATCGCTACTTGGGCAGCGCGGCGGGCGCCGGCGTTGACCGCGCCGACACTGCGACGTAACACTGTCTTGGCAGTTTCGATTCCCGTATTGCGTCGCACCGGCGCCGCGCCCGGACCAGAACAACAACGACCTCGTCCGGCGCCGGCCGCCGGATCGCGCAGGGCACGCCCGCACGCGGCACGCAGCTGCGCGACACGTCCGGCACGACACCGCCCGCCACACGAATTATTTCTTCGCGACACGGAGCCAGTCTTTTGAAGAATCCGACCGCCTCGCGCCGACCGGCGCGTCCCTCGCCCTTGCCTGCACGGCGATCGCCGCGGCCGCCGCAACGCGCCGCGCACCGATACGGCACCGCGTCGCCCGCCGGGTGCGAACCCCGAGGCATTCGCTAAGCGCAACCGGTCACGCCGCGCCGCGCGCTCTGGCCGCAGCGGCGCGCGCGCCGCGATAACGCGAAGCCGATCCCATCCGCGCCTCGATACCGCGCACACCCGCGCCGGCACCGCCGGCGCGGCGCCCGCGCTTTGCCGCTCTCCCCCGTTGTCCCCCACCGCCGTTCCCACCCCCCACCGACCTGAGAACCGCGCCGATGATGCCTTCCTTCACCGTCCAAGGACGCAAGACCCTGCCCGCCCGCGGCCAACCCTGGAGCGAACTGCAGCAAGCCCTGTCGGCCTTGCGCAGCGCCGACACCGACTGGCGCCAGGGCCGCGCCTCGCTCGACGTCTACTACGCCGGCGAGGACGTGCTCGACGTCGCCCGCCGCGCCTATGCGATGTTCATCAGCGAGAACGCGCGCGCGCCGCACCTGTTCCCGAGCCTGCAGCGCATGCAGGAGGACCTGGTGCAGATCTCGCTGTCGCTGCTCGGCGGCGGGCGCGAGGCCGCCGGCACGGTCACCTGCGGCAGCGCCGAGAGCGCGATGCTGGCGGTGTGCAGCGCCTACCGCGCGTTCCGCGCGCGCCGCCCGCACGTGCGCCGGCCGCACCTGCTGCTGCCGGCCAGCGCCCATCCGGTGTATGAGCAGGCCGCCGAGATCATGGGCCTGGACCTGATCCGGGTCGCCATCGGCGGCGACTACCGCGCCAGCGTCGAAACCTTGGGCCAGTGCATCGAGCCGGAGACGATGATGATCGTCGCCTCGGCGCCGTCGCAGCCGTTCGGCGCGATCGACCCGGTCGAGGCGATCGGCCGGATCGCCCGCGAACGCGACGTGTGGCTGCACGTGGACGCCTGCATCGGCGGCTTCCTCGCCCCGCACGTGGCGCGCTTCGTCGCCGGCGTACCGCGCTTCGACCTGGCCCTGCCCGGGGTGCGTTCGCTCTCGGCCGACCTGCACACCTTCGGCTACGCCGCCAACGGCGTGTCGGTGCTGCTGCATGCCGATCCCGACGACCACGCCCACCAGACCTTCGAATACAACCAATGGCCCAAGGGCACCTGGCGCAGCCAGACCCTGTCGGGCACCCTCGCCGGCGGCGCGGTCGCCGCGGCCTGGGCGGTCATGCACTACCTGGGCGAAACCGGCTACCGCGCGCTGGCGCAGCGGGTGATGCACCTGCGCGACCGCTACATCGAAGGGATCGAGCGCATCGGCGGCCTGCACGTGCTGGGCAAGCCGGACCTGAGCGTGATCGCGTTCGGCTCCGACGAGTTCGACATCCACGCCGTCGGCGACGCGATGCAGCAGCGCGGCTGGCACATCAGCCGGCTGTCGAATCCGGCCGCGCTGCACATGACGGTGACGCCGGTGCACGACCAGGGCGTGGAGGCGTACCTGGAAGACCTGGGGCGCTGCGTGTTCGCGGTCAGGAAATAACCCACGGCAGCCGGAGCGGGCCGCTGCCGGCCCGCATCCGCGCCGCAAAAAAAGCGAGGAGCGGCTTGCGGCCGCTCCTCGCTCGTGTGCGCCGGCCGCCGCGTTCGTCAGCTGCGTAGCTTGAGCATCCGGTTCACGCCCAGCGCCGCCATCGTGCAGACCGCGCCCGACAGCAGGTACACGCCGACGAAGCCCAGGCCGAAGTGCGCGCACAGGCCCAGCGCCACCAGCGGCGCGAACGCGGCGCCGATCAGCCAGGCCAGGTCGGAGGTCAGCGCCGCGCCGGTGTAGCGGTACTTGGCGCCGAAGTTGGCGGTGACCGAACCGGCGGCCTGGCCGTAGGACAGGCCCAGCAGGATGAAGCCGACCAGGATGAAGACGTCCTGGCCGATCCGGCCCGAACCCAGCAGGGTCGGGGCGAAGCCGCTGAACATCGCGATCGCCGCCGCCAGCGCGGCCAGGGTACGCGGACGGCCGAACTTGTCGGCGACCCAGCCCGAAGCCACCACCGCGACGGCGGCGAGGCCGGCGCCGATGATCTGCACCACCAGGAACTGCGGCACCGACTGGTCGGAATACAGCACGATCCACGACAACGGGAAGATCGTGACGATGTGGAACAGCGCGTAGCTGGCCAACGCGGCGAACGCGCCGATGACGACGTGGCGGCCCTTGGCCCGGAACAGCTCCATCACCGGCGTGGGTTCGAGCTGCTGCTCGCCGAGCTCGCGCTCGTACTCGTGGGTCACCACCAGGCGCAGGCGCGCGAACAGCGCGACCACGTTGAGCGCGAACGCGGCGAAGAACGGATAGCGCCAGCCCCAGTCGAGGAAGTCCTGACGCGACAGCGCGGTGCTGAGGTAGGCGAACAGCGCCGCGGCGATCATGAAGCCGACCGGCGCGCCGAGCTGGCCGAGCATGGCGTACCAGCCGCGGCGTTCCTTCGGCGCGTTGAGCGCCAGCAGCGACGGCAGGCCGTCCCAGCTGCCGCCCAGGGCCACGCCCTGGCCGAGGCGGAACACCGACAGCAACACCAGCGACAGCGCGCCGATCTTGGCGAAGCCCGGCAGGAAGGCGATGCCGGCGGTGCAGGTGCCGAGCAGGAACAAGGCGATGGTGAGCTTGGTGCTGCGGTCCCAGCGGCGCTGGATCCACATGAACAACACGGTGCCGAACGGGCGCGAGACGAACGCCAGGGCGAAGATCGCGAACGACCACAGCGTGCCTTCGAGCTTGCCCAGGTGCGGGAAGAACACCGATGGGAACACCAGCGCCGAGGCGATGCCGTAGACGAAGAAGTCGAAATATTCCGAAGCGCGGCCGATGACCACGCCGACCGCGATGTCGCCCGGCGCGACTTCGGCGTGCGAGTCGGTGCCGTGCACCGAGACGGTCATGGAATCGGGGTTTGCGTGATTTGGCGTTTGCATCGTCTGCTGCAGCTCGGTGCGTGGTGCGGGAAAGAAAGTGCGCAATGCCGCGGGGCGCTGCGGGCCGTGCCGAACGTGCCGACTTGGGCGGATCGGTTCATCCGGCCACGCCGACACCTTACTCCTGGCCGCGCCGCCGCGCCGTTCGCGAACGGGCGCCATGCTCCCGACGAACGGGCCGCAAGGCCCGAAAACACGGGGTTTCCCCGGTTTTCGCGCCGCTGCCGCGGCGGCCGGAGGCGGCGGAAACCGCGCACGGGCCTGCGCCCCGAAGATCGGGACGGCGTAAGCTTCCCATCCGGATTGCTGCACTGCCATAGGACAAAACGTCCAATCGTCCCGGCTCTCGCTGCGGCGCACAATTGCGCGGTCGCCGCGAGCCTCGCGGCCTTGTCGTGTTTAAGCGTCAGGTTGATGAACGCAATCAAGTCCCTACTCCGTCCCCTGCTCCTGGCCGGCGCGCTGCTGCCGCTGGCGGGCTGCAATACGCTCCTGCTCAACGCGCCCGGCGACGTGGCCCGTCAGCAGGGCGACCTGATCATCGTCTCCACCGTGCTGATGCTGCTGATCATCGTGCCGGTGATCGCGCTGACTCTGTTCTTCGCCTGGCGCTACCGCGCCTCCAACACCCAGGCGACCTACAAGCCCGATTGGGACCACTCGACCCAGCTCGAGCTGCTGATCTGGGCCGCGCCGCTGCTGATCATCATCGTGCTCGGCGCGATCACCTGGGTCAGCACCCACACCCTGGACCCGTACCGCCCGCTCGACCGGATCAAGGCCGGCCAACCGGTCGCGGCCGACGTCAAGCCGCTGGAGATCGAGGTGGTGGCGCTGGACTGGAAGTGGCTGTTCCTCTACCCCGAGCAGAACATCGCCACGGTCAACGAGATCGCCGCGCCGGTCGACCGCCCGATCAAGTTCAAGATCACCGCCTCGTCGGTCATGAACTCGTTCTACATCCCCGCCCTGGCCGGCCAGATCTACGCCATGCCGGGCATGGAAACCCAGCTGCACGCGGTGATGAACCACCCGGGCGAGTACGAGGGTTTCTCGGCCAACTACAGCGGCCACGGCTTCTCGCACATGCGCTTCAAGTTCCACGGCATGGACCAGGCCGGCTTCGACCGGTGGGTCGAAAGCAACCGCGCCGCCGGCCAGACCCTGGAACGCGCCGGCTACCTGGAGCTGGAAAAGCCCAGCGAGAAGGAGCCGGTGCGGCGCTATTCCGCGGTCGCCCCGGGCCTGTACCACGCCATCCTCAACCGCTGCGTCGACGCCTCGAAGATGTGCATGGACGAGATGATGATGATCGACGCCAACGGCGGCCTGGGCAACAGCGCCAACGCGCTGGCCCCGCGCCGGCGCGGCGACCTGCGCGGCGGCCCGGTGGTGCTCTCGGCGATGTGCGTCACCGAACCGTCCGCCTCCCCGAACTGGGGCGTCGCCAACCTGGCGCCCTGAGCGCCCAGCGCAAGCATTCAACCGCGCGCCTCGCGCGCGCAGGTCCGTACGCGGACTCCGGAGCGAAGATGTCTGACCAATCCAACCTCGCCAAGCTGATCTTCGGCCGGCTCACGTGGGACTCGATCCCGCTGCACGAACCGATCCTGCTCGCCACCTTCGCCATGGTCGCGATCGGCGGCATCGCCACGGTCGCGCTGCTGACCCGCTACAAGCTCTGGGGCTATCTCTGGAGCGAGTGGTTCACCAGCATCGACCACAAGAAGATCGGCATCATGTACATCGTGCTGGGGCTGGTCATGCTCATGCGCGGCTTCGCCGACGCGATCATGATGCGCATGCAGCAGGCGATGGCCTTCGGCGACAACGCCGGCTACCTGCCGCCGCACCACTACGACCAGATCTTCACCGCCCACGGCGTGATCATGATCTTCTTCGTGGCGATGCCGCTGGTGACGGGCTTCATGAACTACGTGGTGCCGCTGCAGATCGGCGCGCGCGACGTGGCGTTCCCGTTCCTCAACAACTTCAGCTTCTGGATGACCGCCTGCGGCGCCGGCCTGGTGATGGCCTCGCTGTTCATCGGCGAGTTCTCCACCGCCGGCTGGCTGGCCTACCCGCCGCTGTCGGGCATCGCCTACAGTCCCAGCGTCGGCGTCGACTACTACATATGGGCGCTGCAGATAGCCGGCGTCGGCACATTGCTATCGGGCGTCAACCTGATCGCGACCATCGTCAAGATGCGCGCGCCGGGCATGAGCATGATGAAGATGCCGGTGTTCACCTGGACCTCGCTGTGCACCAACGTGCTGATCGTGGCCGCGTTCCCGGTGCTGACCGCGGTGCTGGTGCTGCTCTCGCTCGACCGCTACGCCGGCACCAACTTCTTCACGAACGACCTGGGCGGCAACCCCATGATGTACGTGAACCTGATCTGGATCTGGGGCCATCCGGAGGTCTACATCCTGATCCTGCCGTGCTTCGGCATCTTCTCCGAGATCGTCGCCACCTACAGCGGCAAACGCCTGTTCGGCTACGCCTCGATGGTGTACGCGACCGTGGTGATCACGATCCTGTCCTACCTGGTGTGGCTGCACCACTTCTTCACCATGGGTTCGGGCGCGAGCGTCAACTCGTTCTTCGGCATCACCACGATGATCATCTCGATCCCGACCGGCGCGAAGATCTTCAACTGGCTATTCACCATGTACCGCGGCCGCATCCGCTTCGAGGTGCCGATGCTGTGGACGGTGGGCTTCATGGTCACCTTCACCATCGGCGGCATGACCGGCGTGCTGCTGGCGGTGCCGCCGGCCGACTTCGTCCTGCACAACAGCCTGTTCCTGATCGCCCACTTCCACAACGTGATCATCGGCGGCGTGCTGTTCGGCCTGTTCGCCGGCATCAACTTCTGGTGGCCCAAGGCCTTCGGCTTCAAGCTCGATCCGTTCTGGGGCAAGTGCTCGTTCTGGTTCTGGCAGATCGGCTTCTTCTTCGCCTTCATGCCGCTGTACGTGCTCGGCCTGATGGGCGTGACCCGGCGCATGAGCCACTTCGACGACCCCTCGCTGCAGATCTGGTTCGTCATCGCCGCCTTCGGCGCGGCGCTGATCGCGATCGGCATCGCCTGCATGCTGATCCAGATCTTCGTCAGCATCCGCAACCGCGAGAAGCTGCGCGACCCGACCGGCGACCCGTGGCAGGGCCGCACCCTGGAGTGGTCGACCTCCTCGCCGCCGCCGGCCTACAACTTCGCCTTCACCCCGGTGGTGCACGACAACGACGCCTGGCACGACATGAAGCACAACGGCTTCCAGCGTCCGACCTCGGGCTTCCTGTCGATCCACATGCCCAAGAACACCGCCGCCGGCCTGGTCATCGCCCTGCTCAGCACCGTCTGCGCGTTCGCCATGATCTGGCAGATGTGGCTGGTCGCCGGCGTGTTCTTCGTCGCGATGCTGGTCGCCGCGATCGTCCACACCTTCAACTACAAGCGCGACTACTACATCCCGGCGGACGAAGTCACCGCCACGGAGAACCAGCGCACGCAACAACTGGCCGCCGCCCATGTCTGACGCCACCGCCATCCTGACCCACGCCCAGGCGCAGCCGGCCTCCTCGGCCGCGCGCTTCCTGGACCTCAAGGGCAAGCACCATCCGCAGAACGGCACCCTGCTGGGGTTCTGGCTCTACCTGATGAGCGACTGCCTGGTGTTCGCGGTGCTGTTCGCCACCTACGGCGTGCTCGGCCGCAGCTACGCGGCCGGCCCGTCGGGCGCGGACCTGTTTGACCTGCAGCTGGTGGCGATCAACACCTCGATGCTGCTGCTGTCGTCGATCACCTACGGCTTCGCCATGATCGCGATGACCAAGCGCAAGCTGGCCGCGGTGCAGGGCTGGCTGGCGATCACCGGCCTGTTCGGCCTGGCCTTCATCGGCCTGGAGCTGTACGAGTTCGCCCACCTGATCCACGAGGGCGCCGGCCCGCAGCGCAGCGCGTTCCTGTCCTCGTTCTTCGCCCTGGTCGCCACCCACGGCCTGCACGTGACCTTCGGCATCGTCTGGCTGGTGGTGCTGATGGTGCAGCTGGGCAAGCACGGCCTGACCGCGCCGAACCGCCGCCGCCTGCTGTGCCTGTCGATGTTCTGGCACTTCCTCGACGTCGTCTGGATCGGCGTCTTCACCTTCGTCTACCTGATGGGAGTGCTGCCGTGACCCAGTCCGCGCAACACCACGACAACGCTCACGGCCACGATCACGATCACGATCACGACGACCACGGCCACGAAGAGCACGACGACTACCACGGCACCGTAGGCGGCTACACCGTCGGCTTCCTGCTGTCGCTGGTGCTGACCGCGATTCCGTTCTGGCTGGTCATGGCCAAGGTGCTGCCGTCCTCGGGCGTCACCGCGGCGGTGATCCTCGCCTTCGCCGTGGTCCAGATCGTCGTGCACATGGTCTATTTCCTGCACATGAACACGAAGTCGGAAGGCGGCTGGAACATGCTGGCGCTGATCTTCACCATCGTGATCGTGGTGATCACCCTGGCCGGTTCGTTGTGGGTCATGCACCACTTGAACGTGAACATGATGCCGATGCCGCACGAGATGCGGAACATGCCGTAAAACCAGGAGACAGCGCTTCTCTTCGCGGTTTCCCGATGTTGGCGGCGAGTGCGGTTTCGCACTCGCCGCGTTCCGCCACCGCGTCGTCCCCGCGAACGCGGGGATCCAGAGACTTCAGCCGGCCCTGTCCCGGCGTCCCGCGCGCAGACCGCGCGACCTCCACCCCGCCCCGGTCCACGCAGGGCTATCATCCCCACGCAACCGGCTCGCCCCTCTCGTCTTCACGCACGAGGCCACGTCATGGCGACCAGCGTCAAACCGCCGCGCAGTTCCTTCGTCCTCGGGCTCATCGGCGCCGTGTTCCTGGCGCTGTTCGCCGGCTTGATCGCGCTGGGCGCGTGGCAGCTGCAGCGTCGCGGCTGGAAGCACGACCTGATCCAGCGGGTCGACTCGCGCGTGCACGCGCCGCCCGCCGCCGCGCCGGGCCCGGCCGAGTGGCCGGCGGTGAGCGCGGCGCGCGACGAATACCGCCACGTGCGGCTGCGCGGCCGCTGGCTGCCCGGCGCCGACACCCGCGTGCAGGCGGTGACCGACCTGGGCCCGGGCTTCTGGCTGTTGAGCCCGCTGCGCACCGACGCCGGCTACACCGTGCTGGTCAACCGCGGCTACGTGCCCGACGCGCGCACCGCCGCCGCGGCCGTCGCGCCCACGGGCGACATCGAGGTCGCCGGCCTGCTGCGGCTCAGCGAGCCCGGCGGCGGCTTCCTGCGCCAGAACCAGCCGGCGCAGGACCGCTGGTTCTCGCGCGACGTGGCCGCGATCGCCGCTGCACGCGGGCTCGACGGCGCGGTCGCGCCGTACTTCGTCGACGCCGAGCGCGGCGCGCCGCTGCCCGGCGACCTGCGCACCGCGCCGCAATGGCCGGTCGGCGGACTCACGGTGATAAAGTTCCCCGACAACCACTTGCAATACGCCCTGACCTGGTTCGCCCTGGCGCTGATGGTGCTGTGGGCGGGCTGGCGGGTATGGCGGGAAGAAGCCCGGCGGCGCGCCGCGGCCGGATAGCCGGGCCGCGACCCGAGCCTGCGTCCGATCCCGCCCCGCCCGCTTCCCCGCCGCCGCGCCGTGTCCTACTCGATCCCCGTCCCCCTCCACTCTTTCCTGGCTTCCCTGCCCCGACGCATGCAGTTCGCCCCGCCCCTCCCGGCCTCGCGCGACGGTACCGGGGTCAAGAACATGCACCAGCTGATCCAGCTGCGCTGGATCGCGGTGATCGGCCAGGTCGCCACCATCGTCTTCGTCCACTACGGCTTCGGCATCAAGCTGCCGTTGATGCCGATGGCGATCGTGCTGGCCTGCCTGGCCGCGTTCAACCTGGTCAGCTCGCTGCGCTGGCGCAAGCGCGAGGAAGTGACCAACGGCGCGCTGTTCCTGGCCCTGCTGGTCGACATCCTGACCCTGACCGCGCAGCTCTACCTCAGCGGCGGCGCGGCCAATCCGTTCGTGTTCCTGTACCTGCTGCAGGTCGCGCTGGCCTGCGTGCTGCTGCGCACCTGGGCCAGCTGCGCGGTGGTGGTGGTGACCACCGCCTGCTTCATCGCCCTGACCGCGTTCGCGGGCCCGGTGGTGATCCCGGCCGACCCGACCCGCGGCCTGCGCGATCCCTACGTGCAGGGCCTGCTGCTGTGCTTCGCCCTCAACGCGACCTTGCTGGTGGTGTTCATCACCCGCATCGGCCGCAACCTGCGCGCGCGCGACCAACGCCTGGCCGACCTGCGCCAGCGCGCGGCCGAGGAAGAGCACATCGTGCGCATGGGCCTGCTCGCCTCCGGCGCCGCGCACGAGTTGGGCACGCCGCTGGCGACGCTGTCGGTGATCCTCGGCGACTGGCGGCGGATGCCGCCGTTCACCCAGCAGCCCGAACTGCTGCAGGAACTCGACGAAATGCAGACCCAGCTGACCCGCTGCAAGAGCATCGTCACCGGCATCCTGCTGTCGGCCGGCGAAGCGCGCGGCGAGGCGCCGGCGATCACCACCGTGGCCGAGTTCCTCGACGATCTGGTCGGCGAATGGCGCAGCACCCGCCCGGTGCGCGGATTCGACTACGAGAACGGCTTCGGCGAGGATGTGGCGATCATTTCCGACTCGGGCCTCAAGCAGATGATCTGCAACGTCCTCGACAACGCGCTGGAGGCCTCGCCCGGCTGGGTCGGGCTGGAATCCTGGCGCGACGAGGAGCGGCTGGTGCTGCGGGTCAGCGACGCCGGCCCGGGGTTCGCCCCGGCGATGCTGTCGCATTTCGGCAAGCCGTATCAGTCCAGCAAGGGCCGTCCCGGCGGCGGCCTGGGCCTGTTCCTCGCCCTCAACGTCGCCCGCCAGTTCGGCGGCGGCATGGTCGCGCGCAACCGCGAACCCAGCGGCGCGGTGGTGACCATGAGCCTGCCGCTGGCCGCGCTGACGCCGCCGGAGTCCGCCGATGAGTGAAGACCTGCCGCCGCTGCCGCCCGGCTTCGACGACGACGACGACGAACCGCGCCGGCTGCTGATCGTCGAGGACGACGCCGCGTTCGCGCGCACGCTGACGCGCTCGTTCGAGCGCCGCGGCTACCTGGTGCACAACGCCAGCAACCTCGCCGAGGTGCAGGCGCTGCTCGGCGAATACACGCCGGGCTACGCGGTGGTCGACCTCAAGCTCGCCGGCGGCGACTCGGGCCTGGCCTGCGTGCAGGCGCTGCACGCCCACGACGAGGACATGCTGATCGTGGTGCTGACCGGCTACGCCAGCATCGCCACCGCGGTCGAGGCGATCAAGCTCGGCGCCCTGCACTACCTGGCCAAGCCGTCCAACACCGACGACATCGAAGCCGCCTTCGGCCGCGCGCAGGGCGACGTCACCGTCGAGCTGACCGAACGCCAGACCTCGATCAAGACGCTGGAATGGGAACGCATCCACGAGATGCTCGCCGCCACCGACTTCAACATCTCCGAAACCGCGCGGCGGCTGGGCATGCACCGGCGCACGCTGGCGCGCAAGTTGGGCAAGCATCGGATCAAGTGAGGCTGCCGTTTCTGCCGTCATCCCCGCGAAAGCGGGGATCCAGGGATTTATCGCGACAACACTTCGAAGTCTCTGGATTCCCGCCTTCGCCGAAATGACGGGATGGAGGAATCGCAGCGATCCGCGCCCTTCCCGCACGGCGTCCGATCTTCGCGCTGTGACCCGCATCCGCCCGCCTCGCGTGAATACGATTGCAGCCCGCCATGCTGCGCTGCGGCTTGCTCCTAAAGTCGTCGCAGATGCCCGCGACCCTCGCGGCGCGCGCGATCACGGAGAACGGCGACGATGGACCTGCACCGACCGAGCAAGCGGCGACCCGCCGGCGCCGCATTGCGCGACCTCGCCCTGGCCGCACTGGCCTGCGCGCTGAGCCCCGCCCACGCCGCCATCGACGCGCAGCAGCTCGGCGCGCGCTACGACGCCACCCAGGCCAATCTCGCCTTCCGCGTCTATTCCTCGCGCGCTACCCGCATCGAAGTGTTCCTGTACAAGAACCCGACCGGTTCGCAGGAAGTCGCGCGCCTGGCGCTGAGCAAGGACCCGACCACCCAGGTGTGGTCGCTGTCGCTGCCGACCGCGACGATCAAGAACACCTACGGCATCGCCGGCGCCGTCTACTACGGCTACCGCGCCTGGGGCCCGAACTGGCCTTACGACGCGAGCTGGACCAAAGGCAGCGCCACCGGCTTCGTCAGCGACGTCGACAACGCCGGCAACCGTTTCAATCCCAACAAGCTGCTGATCGACCCGTACGCGCGCGAAATCAGCCAGGACCCCAACACCGCCGCCTGCGCCGACGGCACGATCTACGCCAGCGGCGCCGCGCATCGCGCCAAGGACAGCGGCCTGTGCGCGAGCAAGGGCATCGCGCTGGCCGCGGACGCCACCGCCATCGGCAGCAAGCCGACCCGCGCGCTCAAGGACGAGGTGATCTATGAGGTGCACGTGCGCGGCCTGACCCGCAACGACGACGCCGTGCCCGCGGCCGAGCGCGGCACCTACAAGGGCGCCGCGCGCAAGGCCGCGGCGCTGGCCGCGCTGGGCGTCACCGCGGTCGAGTTCCTGCCGGTGCAGGAAGCGCAGAACGACCAGAACGACGTCGATCCGAATTCGACCGCGGGCGACAACTACTGGGGCTACATGACCCTCAACTACTTCGCCCCGGACCGCCGCTACGCCTACGACAAGACCGCCGGCGGGCCGACCCGCGAATGGAAGGCGATGGTCAAGGCCTTCCACGACGCCGGCATCAAGGTCTACATCGACGTGGTCTACAACCACACCGGCGAAGGCGGCCCGTGGGGCGGCAGCGACGGACTCACGGTCTACAACCTGCTCTCGTTCCGCGGCCTCGACAACCCGGCCTATTACTCGCTCAGCAGCGACTACAAATATCCCTGGGACAACACCGGCGTCGGCGGCAACTACAACACCCGCCATCCCGTCGCCCAGAACCTGATCGTCGATTCGCTGGCCTACTGGCGCGACGCGCTCGGCGTCGACGGCTTCCGCTTCGACCTGGCCTCGGTGCTCGGCAACAGCTGCCAGCACGGCTGCTTCAACTTCGACAGGAACGACAGCGGCAACGCGCTCAACCGCATCGTCGCCGAACTGCCGCCGCGTCCGGCCGCCGGCGGCGCCGGCCTGGACCTGATCGCCGAGCCCTGGGCGATCGGCGGCAATTCGTATCAGGTCGGCAACTTCCCCGCCGGCTGGGCCGAATGGAACGGCCTCTACCGCGACGCGCTGCGCAAGAAGCAGAACAAGCTCGGCGTGGAGACGGTCACGCCCGGCACCCTGGCCACGCGCCTGGCCGGCTCCAACGACCTGTACGGCGACGACGGCCGCAAGCCCTGGCATTCGATCAACTTCGTGGTCGCCCACGACGGCTTCACCCTCAACGACCTGTACGCCTACAACGACAAGCAGAACAACCAGGCCTGGCCGTACGGCCCGTCCGACGGCGGCGAGGACCATAACTTGAGCTGGAACCAGGGCGGCATCGTCGCCGACCAGCGCAAGGCCGCGCGCACCGGGCTGGGCCTGCTGATGCTCAGCGCCGGCGTGCCGATGATCACCGGCGGCGACGAGGCGCTGCGCACCCAGTTCGGCAACAACAACACCTACAACCTCGATTCGGCGGCCAACTGGCTGTACTGGACCCGCAGCGCGGTCGAGGCCGACCACGAGACCTACACCAAGCGCCTGATCGCGTTCCGCAAGGCGCATCCGGCGCTGCGCCCGGCCGGGTTCTATTCGGCCGTCGACAACAACGGCAACGTCATGGAGCAACTGCGTTGGTTCAAGCCCGACGGCGCGCCCGCCGACAGCGCCTACTTCAACGGCGCCGACAACCACGCCCTGGCCTGGCGCATCGACGGCAGCGAATTCGGCGACAGCGCCAGCGCGATCTACGTCGCCTACAACGGCTGGTCCGGCGCGGTGGACTTCAAGCTGCCGTGGCCGGGCAACGGCAAACAGTGGTACCGCGTCGCCGACACCGCGACCTGGAACGAAGGGCCCAATGCGGTGGCGTTGCCGGGCAGCGAGACGCTGATCGGCGGCGAGAACGCCAGCTACGGCATGCAGGCCCGTTCTTTGCTGCTGCTGATCGCCAAGTGACGCGGCGTCCCGCACAGCGCCGTCTTGTGGGATGGCCTCCAGGCCCGACGCTCTTGTTTCAGACCGCGGCGACCCAACAGCGCCGAAACTGAAGCCGCTCCCGCAGCGCTAAACCGCGCCGCCGCGTTCGCGCGCCGATGCGCGGTACTGGCTCGGCGACATCCCGAATTCGCGCCGGAAGCTGCGCGCCAGCGCGGCTTCGGAGGCATAGCCCACGCGCTCGGCGACCTGCGCGACCAGCAGGTGGCTGCGCGCCAATGCGTCCGCAGCCAACTGCATGCGCCAGCGCCCCAGGTAGCGCATCGGCGGCTCGCCGACCTCGCGGGCGAAGCGCTGGGCCAGGCCCGAACGCGACTGATGCAGCCGCGCGGCCAGTGCTTCCACGCTCCAGCCGTGCGCAGGCTCGGCGTGCAGCAAGGCCAGCGCGCGGCCGACCAACGGATCGCGCAGCGCGCCGAGCCAACCCGGCGGCCCCGGCGGCGCCGACGCCAGCCAATGCCGCACCGACCAGATGAACACCATGTCGATCAACCGCGCCAACATGATCCGGCTGCCGATGCTCGGCTCGCGGGTCTCCTTGCGCATCGCGGCGAAAGTCAGCGCCAGCCATTGCGCCGCGCCGTCCGCGCCGGCGCGCTCGCACGCGGCGCTGCGCGCGTGCAGGGTCGGCGGCAACGCCCGCATCAGCGCTTCGCCGCCGACGCCCTCGATCGCGAATACGCCGCTGGTGAGTTCGGCGGCGGCGCCGCGCGCCGGCAGCGCGATCCGGTGCGGATGGCCATGCGGCAGGATCAGCAGTTCGTCCGGCTGCAACCGCAACCGCACGCTTCGCCCGCGCGCGCCGGGCAGCGGCTCGATCGTCGCCTCGCAGGCGGCCTCGCGGACGAAATGGAACATCGCCCGGCCGCCACCGTAGCGTCGCCCCGCGCCGGCGCGCAGCGGCCCGTCGCCCAGCAGTTCGCCGTGCAGGCGCGCGAGCCGGAAGACCTGGAAGAAGACCTCGTCCTGGGCGCTCGCGAGCGGATCGGGTGCGGCAGCGGCGGTCTGGCGTTTGGGCATGGGATGACGGTGTCCGGGAACGGTGGAGGACGCGGCGGCCGCCTAGTCTGGGCGCCTGGCGACGACTGCGCGAGCGCTCGCGGCGTTCGCGTTTGCACCGGCGAAACGCCGAAGCCGGCGCGCTTCAGACACATTAAAGAGCGCTCGCCGCCAATTCACGTGGCTTAGTTTGCGGCTGTGGAAATCTCGGCTTCCCGCGGTCTCGGGCTCTTTCCCGACTGCGGCCCGGCACGGCCCGCCGACGCCAACCGGCGGCCGCGCGCAAGGCGTTGGCGCACTCACCCATCTGGAAACCATCCTCATGAGCGGCAAACCCACCATCGTTCTCGTACACGGCTTCTGGGGCGGCGCGGCGCACTGGGCCAAGACCATCGTCGAACTCTCGCGCAAGGGCTACACCGACCTGCGGGCGGTGGAAATCCCGCTCACCTCGCTGGCCGACGACGCCGCGCGCACCCGCAAGATGATCGACCAGGCGCCGGGCCCGGTGCTGCTGGTCGGCCACTCCTACGGCGGCGCGGTGATCACCGAAGCCGGCAACCACGACAAGGTCGCCGGACTGGTCTACATCGCCGCGTTCGCGCCCGACGGCGGCGAGAGCCCCGGCGGCATCACCCAGGAACACCTGCCCGAGGCGGCGCCCAACCTCGCCCCCGACAGCGACGGCTATCTGTGGCTGAAGGCCGACAAGTTCCACGAGAGCTTCTGCCAGGACCTCAGCGCCGAGGAAGGCCTGGTGATGGCGGTGACCCAGAAAGCGCCGCTGGCGAGCACCTTCGGCGACGCCATCTCGACGCCGGCCTGGAAGTCCAAGCCGAGTTGGTACCAGATCTCCGCCCACGACCGCATGATCGCGCCGCAGAACCAGCAGCGCATGTCGGCGCGGATGAATCCGAACAAGACGATCACGCTCGAGGCCAGCCATGCCTCGCTGGCTTCGAGGCCGGCCGAAGTGGCGGCGTTGATCGACGAAGCGGCCAAGGCGCTGGGCTGACGTGTTCGCAGGTCGGCTCGACGGGAGGGGCGCTCGCTGCGGCGACGCAGTTGCGTTGACGCATCCGCCGTAAACGAACCATCGCGGTCGCGACTCGCGTCGCTCCTACAGTCGCTGCGTTGCGGCGATGCGCTACCTGTAGGAGCGACGCGAGTCGGGACCACGGCAACGCAACCACGACGAAGCCTGCCTCGCAAGCGACGTATCGCGGTCGCGGCTCGCGCCGCTCCTACAGTCGCTGCGTTGCGGCGGCGCGCTCGGCCGGCGGCGCATACGCCCGCGCCGTCGCCAGGTAACGGCTCGGCGGCATTCCGATCAGCCGCTTGAACATGGTCGTGAACGCCGACGCGCTTTCGTAGCCCAGGTCCAGCGCCAGGCTGGTGATCGGCTCGCCGGCGGCCAGCCGCGGCAACGCGGCGAAGATCGCCGCCTGCCGGCACCACTGGGCGAAACTGCTGCCGGTCTGGGCGCGGAAGCGGCGGGTGAAGGTGCGCCGGCTCATCGCCAGGTCGCGGCACCATTCGTCGATGCCGTCGTGCGGCGACGGCTGCGCGAGATAGGCGCGGCAGCGCGCGGCCAGGCGCGGCTCGGCCGGGAACGGAATGTCCAGCGGCAGCACCGGCGCACGCTCGATCTCGCGCACGATCAGCGAATAGATCAAATCCGGGCGCGAACCGCCGGCGGTCTGCGCCTGCAGCGGCAGGTCCAGCGTCTCCAGCAGCAACTCGCGCATCAGCGCCGACACCCCGATCACCCGGCAATCGCCCGGCAAGGCCGCGCTGACCTCGGGTTCGACATAGACGCTGCGCGTGCTGATCTGCGCCAGCACGTGCACGTCGTGGGCCATGCCGGCCGGAATCCAGGCGGCGCGCTCGGGCGGCACCATCCAGCGCCCGGCCTGGGTGCCGACCACCATGATCCCGTGCGCGCCGTACAACAGCTGCGAGCGGCGGTGGCTGTGGCGGGCGATGCGGTGGCCGCTCGGGTACTCGTTCGAGGTCGCCACGATCCGCCCGGGCAACTGGTCGGCCTGGCCGGCCAGGACATTGCGCATTGGCCCGATCTCGAAGAATGTTGACCCGAACTATAACGCGGGCAAGCCCGCGCAGGCGTTTACTGAATGCGCCATCGCGCCCGCCACGCCGGGCACGCCCCCTCCCCGCCCGCCTTCCGCCATGACCTCCCTGGACAACTCCTCTTCCGCACCCGCCGACAGCGCGGTCGCTCCCGCCGTTCCCGACTTCCAGGCCGCGCCCGCACCCGCCGGCGAGACCGCCAACAAGATCGCCCTGCCGATCCTGGCCATGCTCAGCGTCTGCCACCTGCTCAACGACATGATCCAGTCGTTGCTGCCGGCGATCTATCCGCTGCTCAAGGAGTCCTTCCGCCTGGATTTCGGCCAGATCGGCCTGATCACCCTGACCTTCCAGGTCACCGCCTCGCTGCTGCAGCCGCTGGTGGGCATCTACACCGACAAGCGGCCGATGCCATGGTCGCTGGCGATCGGCATGGGCTTCACCTTGAGCGGGCTGTTGTTGCTCTCGCGCGCGACCACCTTCCCTGTGCTGCTGCTGGCCGCGGCGCTGGTCGGTTCGGGTTCCTCGGTGTTCCATCCCGAGTCCTCGCGGGTGGCGCGCATGGCCTCCGGCGGCCGCCACGGCCTGGCGCAATCGCTGTTCCAGGTCGGCGGCAACCTCGGCTCGGCGCTGGGGCCGCTGTTGGCGGCCTACATCGTCATGCCGCGCGGCCAGGGCAGCGTGGCCTGGTTCGCGTTCGCGGCGCTGGCGGCGATGCTGATCCTCAGCCGCATCGGCCTGTGGTATCGCGACCAGATCCCGGCCCAGCGCAAGGCCGGCGCCAAGGCCGCCGGCGCGCCGCCACTACCGCGCCGCACCATCGTCGCGACCATGACGGTGCTGGGCCTGCTGATCTTCAGCAAGTACTTCTACATGGCCAGCCTGTCGAGCTATTACACCTTCTACCTGATGCACAAGTTCGGCGTGAGCGCGCAGAGCGCGCAGGTGCACCTGTTCGTGTTCCTCGGCGCGGTCGCGCTGGGCACGCTGGCCGGCGGCCCGATCGGCGACCGCATCGGCCGCCGCTACGTCATCTGGTTCTCGATCCTGGGCGTGCTGCCGTTCACCCTGCTGCTGCCGCACGCCGACCTGGCCTGGACCACGGTGCTGACGGTGATCATCGGCCTGATCCTGTCCTCGGCGTTCTCGGCGATCCTGGTCTACGCGCAGGAGTTGGTGCCGGGCCGCACCGGCGTGATCGCCGGCCTGTTCTTCGGCTTCGCCTTCGGCATGGGCGGGTTGGGCGCGGCGGCGCTGGGGCAGTTGGCCGACCATATCGGCATCGAGGCGGTCTACCGGCTGTGCGCCTACCTGCCGGCGATCGGCTTGCTGGCCTGGTTCCTGCCGAAGCTGGAAAAGCGGCCCAAGACCGCTTGACCCGGCGCGCGCCGGCCGCGCCGGGGTGTGCTCGCGGCGCGGTCTCGCAGACTGAGACCGCGCCGGCGCAGACTGCGCCGATGCACCAGGCCTCGCTGTTCGCCGCGCAACCGCAGCACCCCATCCGCGACGCCGAAGGCGGCGTGCGCTACCTGCCCGGCGTGTTCGCGCCGGACTGGTGCGAGCGCTTGTTCGCGCAGCTGTGGGACGGCGCCGACTGGAACGGCGAACAACGGCTGATGTACGAGCGCTTGGTCGAAGTGCCGCGCCGGGTCGCGCGCTACCGCATCGGCCGCGATCCGCTGCCGCCGTTGCTGGACGCCGCCGCGGCGCGGGTGCGCGACGTGCTCGACGCGCCGTTCGACAGCATCGGCCTGAATCTCTACCGCGACGGCCGCGACAGCGTCGCCCCGCACAACGACAAGCTGCACGACCTCGTCCGCGGCCAGCCCATCGCGGTGCTGTCGCTCGGCGCGACCCGGCGCATGACCATCCGGGCCAAGCGCCGGCCGCACGCCACCTGGCATATCGAACTCGAACCCGGCAGCCTGCTGGTGATGAGCCACGCTTCGCAGCATCACTACGACCACGGCATCCCCAAGGATCCGGGCGTGGTCGATGCGCGCATCAGCGCGGCGTTCCGGGTGCGTGGCGACTGAAGATCGGCTGCCGGCCGCGATGGCTGCGGCGCAGTTTCGATGCAGCCGCCGATTCGCGGTCGCGGCTTGCGCCGCTCCTACAAGGGGAAGCGTGGCCGGGCGCAGCGACTGTAGGAGCGGCGCGAGCCGCGACTGCGACCCAGCGGCTACGCCGAAAGCTGCGGCGCAGCTGCGCTTACGTGGTCGCGGCTTGCGCCGCTCCTACAGTCGGGTTGCCGATTCCGCCGGTTACTGCGGCGGCGGCGCCTGCGCCGCGGCGTCGTCGCCGGAGGCCAGCGCCGACCAACGCAGTTCGACGCCGTTGCGCCGGCCTTTTTCGGTCAGTTTCAGTCCGTCGGGATCGACGGTCAGGGTGTAGGCCTTGCCGTCGATGTCCAGTTCGCGCCGCAGCGGTTTGTCGAGTTTGGTCATGGTGCACTCCTGAGCGTTGGGCCTAGGGAACGGGGCGGCCGGCGCGCCGGTACCAGTCCAGCAGCGCGGTCGGAAGGCGCCGGTCGAGATCGCCGGCGAGCGCGCGATGCGCGTCGAGGGTGTCGAGCAGGTTGCGCCGCAACGGCGCCAGCGCGGTGTCGTCGAGCAGCGCGGTGTCGCCCTGCAGTTGCGACAGCAGTTCTTCGGCGCGGGCGTATAGCGCATCGCCCTGCCCGGCCAGTTCGCGCGCGAACCAGGCCGCCAGCGGCCGGTGCAGGCGATGGCCCTGCGCCTGCCATCGCTCGGATTCGTCCTGCAGTTGCGCATAGGCGCCGCGATACCACTCGCCCAGGCCGGCGGCCTGCGCGCGCACGGTCAGCGGCGCGGGCGCGTTGTGCGCGCGCAAGCGCGCGTGCAAGGCGTGTTCGAGCGCGCGCGCCTCGCGCACCTTGTCCACTTCCAGGGCGAAGGCGCGGTCGAGATCGAAGAATTCGAAATAGCGCGGCTGCAGCGCCTGTGCGCGTTGCAGCGGATTGCGCGAGTGGCCGATCTTGAGCAGGTCCTCGTAGGCGCACGGCAGCACGTAGAGGAAGCAGCGGCCCTCGCTGGCGCCGGCAGGGCGTTCGGGTTCGCGGCTGCGCAGGAAGGACATGGCCCGATCATCCCTCAGCGCTTGCGAGCGCGGTGTGCAGAGCGCGTTCACATCGGCCGCGATGAGGCCTGGTTCACGTTCGCTCACGGCCGCCCGTCGCACCGCCGCCCCCGGCCGTCAATCGGTGAAGCGGCGATGCGACGAATGGAGCGGACGCACCTGGGCGAGTTCGTCGACCCACAGGTAGTCGCTGCGGCCGGTGCGCGGGTCGTCGATGCGCAGCACCGCATTGATGCCCTCGCGGCCGTCGCGGTCGAGAAAGGTCTGCAGGCTCGGGCGCGTGGTCACGACCGCCGCGCGCCAACTGCCGTCGATCAATTGCAGGTCCACCAATCCTTCGTCGGGCAGTTGCTCGACCAACGCGGTGAGGCGGCGCAGGTCGGCAGGATCGCGGTAGACGCGGTCGGCGAGTCTGGTCATGAGCTTCGCTCCGCCGCGCGGCCGGCCGGCGCGTCCGCGGCGCGGGGCGCGAGGCGCGTTTTACGCGCCGCACCCCGCACCGCCCCGGCGGCCGCGAGGGATCAGCGGGCCTTCGACGCCATCAGGCCGCTGGTATCGACCTTCTTGACCCCGTCGATGTTGCGCGCGATGGACGCGGCCTTGTCGGCCTGGGTCTTGTTCACGCTGCCCGACAGCTTGACCACGCCGTTGACGGTCTCGACCTTGATGTCGGTGCCCGGCACGCCGCCGGTGGCCATCAGTTCGGTCTTGACCTTGGTGGTGATCCAGGTATCGCTGACCGGCTGCTGCGAGTCGCCGCTGGCGGTCGCGGCCGGGTCCTGCATGGTATCGGCGCGGGTGCCGGCGGTCTGCGCGCCGGCGGCGGCGGAAAGCGCCAGGCCGAGCGCGGCGGCGGCGATAAGGACGGTCTTCATATGCGGTTCCTCCGAAAAAGCAGCGCGGGCGCTGCGGGTAAGCGGCGATGCGGCGACGGCCTCAATGCGAATCCTTGCGACCGGCGCCGGACTTCTTGCCGCCGTGGTCCTGCTTGTTGACGGTGCGCCAGGCGCGCTCCTCGGCTTCCTTCTTCGACACGCCTTCCTTGCGATAGCCCTCCTCGATGTGTTCGGCCTGGCGTTTTTGCTTGTCGGTGTAGGACGACTTGTCGCCGCGGGGCATGTTCGGTCTCCGATCAGGGGCCGGTTCGCCCGGCTCGGCGGAAGGCGCGGTTCGCGTTCGCTCGGCCGGCGAGCAGCGCCCGCCGAAAAGAACTGCGCCGTGTGTTGTCGGACTCCACGCTAGCGGCGAGGGAGTTAAGCGCGGACCTGCGCAACGTTAAGGCGAGGTGGCGGGTTCATGCGCGCGGCGTCATGGCGGCCGGATCGGGCGCGAGCGCATGAACGCGCGATGAGGAAACAATGTGGGAGGTCCCTCGGGTCCGGCTGCGTTGCGCCCGATCGTCGCGATCGCCGCACAACAGCGTCGGGCCAGAAAGCCCTCCCACGGGGAACGCGCAGGCAGCGCGCGCGGGTGGTTGGTTGTCTCAGCCGCCGCGTTCGTCTTCGCGTTCTACGCGCAGCTCGCGCAACGCGCGCTTTTCCTGCGCACGGGGCCGCTCGCGCGCGTCGCGCCGCGGACCGGCGTCGCCGTCCGCCCCGCGCCGGCCGGCCTCCTCGCGCGCCTTGCAGGCGAGGTCTTCGTAGCGCTTGCGGAAGCGCTCCAGCGCGTCCTCGTCGAGTTCCTCCAGGTCCAGCAGCGCGTTCTCGGCCTCGCGGGTGGCGCGGATGAGTTCGTCGAGCTTGATCTGCACCGCCGCCGCGTCGCGGTTCTGCGAGTTCTGGATCAGGAACACCATCAGGAAGGTGACGATGGTCGTGCCGGTGTTGATCACCAGCTGCCAGGTATCGGAAAAACCGAACAACGGCCCGGACACCACCCAGGCCACCACCACCGCCACCGCCAGGCCGAAGCACAGCGGATGGCCGGCGAAGCGCGACGCCGCCTTGGCGCCGCGCTCGAAGCCGCGGTGCAGCGCGCTCATCGCCCGGCGCGTTCGCGCTGGATGCGTTCGCAGGCGGCCACGGCCACCGCGCGCGCATCGTTCCAGTCCAGGCGCGAGGCGCCGTGCACGCGGCGATAGCGGTCGCGCAGTTGTTCTTCGAGTTCGGGCCCGCCCTCGACCTGGCCGCGCACGTACGCGTCCAGGCCGAGCTTCACCGCCGGCTCGTAGTCGCTGAAGCGCAGCCCCGGGCGGCCGAACAGTACGCGGTAGTTGGCGCGCCAGTAGCTCAGTTCCGAGTCCAGGTCGACCGCATCGGGCGACATCGGCGAAGGCGCGGATTCGATCGCCTGGGCGGCGATGGCGGAACGGCGGTGGCTGGCGATTTGCAAGGATTCAAGACGCATTGCGGGTCCTCGAAGAATGCGGCGCGCGTACCGGACCGTCGCGCCGATGCAGGAGGCGAATGCTGCGAACGTTGGAGCGGACGCGTCGTCGGTCTCGCGTGCGCATTCGCGCTTTCGCTTCGATCACGGCCCCCTGCAGCCACCATGCCACTACGCCGCGCGAAGGCGACGTAGATGGACTGGGTGCGCATTTTTTCCACGTTCAGATTCGCGCCAACGGATATGGCGCAGCCGACAATGCGACTGCGCCGAATCGCCGCGATGCATGGAGATTGCGCTCATCGGCGCGCGCATCGCCGGCGTCGCTTTGCAGGTTTTGTCGCGGCGGCGGAACTGCGTCGCGGTTCCGCGCTGAATCGCTCAGGCTGCGCCGCCGGTCGTTTCAGCGCGCGCCCAAGCCCAGAGTGCGCATGACCTCGTCGATGCGCGTGTCGGCCGCCGCCGCAGCGCCGCCGGGACGGCGCTGCAGCAGCCGCTGCACCTCGCGCTGCGCGTCCGCCGGCAGTTCCTCGATCCATTCCACCTGCCCGGCCAGCAGGCTCGCCACCGCGACGCCGTCGCGGAAGGCGATGCGCGCGCCGGGGATGCGCGGCACCTTGGTCCCGGCGAGCACGCCGCCGGTGAGGTTGAGCGGATCGGCCGCCGACACGCAGACGATGTCGCCGTCGCGCTCGCGTTGGCGCACCAGGCGCAGCGCGGCCACCGCATCGGGCAGCGCGTACTGTTCGCCGGTCATGCCGCTGACGAAACGGCCACCGCGGATCTCGCCGCGCGCCTCCAGCCGCCGGTACACCCGCAGCAGGTCGCGCCACGGCGGCAGCCACGCCGCCTCGCGCTGGATCAACCGCCAGAACACCACGCCGTAGCGTTCGAGCAGGCGCCAGGCGATGTGCTCGACCGATTCGGCGGCCGCGGCGGCGGCCTGCGCGGGGTCGGCCGGCGGCGCCTCGTCCGGCCGCGTCAGCGACCAGCGCCCGGCGTCCTGCAGTTCGGTCAGCAACGCGCGGCGGCGGCGCTGGCCGTGGCTGCTGGCGCGCTTGGACGGCGGCACCAGCAGCGCGCGCAGGCCGGCGTAGCTGTCGCAGGTGATGCGCCCGCGCACCACCAGCTCGCCCAGCGCTTCTTCCAGCTCGGTGCGCAGCAGGTGCGCGGAGCGTTCGAGTTCGTCGAAGAACGACGCGCCGCGCGCGGCCAGCGCGTCGAGCACGCGCTGCGCGCGCGAGGACACCGGCGCCGGGTCGGCGTTGCGGCCGGCGGCCCATTGCCAATCCGCCAGCGCGCGCCGCGGCAGCAGCACGATCGGGGTCTGGCGCACGCTCGGCACGCCATGCGGCGGCGCGGGCTCGGCGCCGGCCTCGACGCTGGCGTTGCTGGGGCGCAGCCGCGCCCAGGTGACCCGGCCGGCGCCGCACAGTTCGTCGAGCCAGCCCGATTCGTAGTCGCCGATGCGCGCCGGCAGCAGTTCGCTCTCCCACACCGAGGCCGGCGCCTCGAAGCCTTCCAACTGCCCCAGCACCGCCTGCAGCGCCTGCGGCCCGCTCATGCGCGCGCGTGGCGACAGCTTCTGCCAGTCGAACAGGAAGCGCGCGTAGTCGCGCGGCGCCACCGGCTCGATCTCGCGGCGCAGGCGGCCGACCGTGTAGCGATGGATGCGCGCGAGCAGATGCCGCTCGCACCATTGCTCGTCGCCGCCGAGCAGGCTCTCGGGCTCGAAGCGGCCGCGCATGACGTAGCCCTCCGACTCCAGCCGCAGCAGCGCCAGCTCGGCCTCGAACGGCTCGCGCCGCGCATCGCCCGCCAGGCGCGCGGCCGTGGTCGGGCCCAGCCCGGTCAGGCGCGCGCGCAGCAGTTCCACCAGCGCGGTTTCGGGGTTCCATTCGACCCGCGCGTATTCCTGCGGCACGCGCACCGCCGGCGCCGCCGCGGCGTGCGCGAACAGCGCCATGGCCTGCGGCAGGTTCTCGGTGGCGATCCACCAGGCCGGCGCGGCGTCGTCGGCGCGCAGGCGCAGCGCGGTCGCGCGGCCGTTCGCCGCGAGTTCGCCCAGCCAGCCGTTCCAGCCGTACGCGTCGGCTTCCTCGGCGGTGGCGAAGCCCAGGCCCATCAGCGCCTCGTGCATCTCGTCGGCATCGCGCACATCCGGCCAGGCTTCCTCGCGCACCGCCTGGATCGCCTGCGGATCGAGCCGGCCGAGATCGTCGGCGCTGTCGGCGTCGCCGTAGCGGCGCGCCATCACCGCCTGGGTGCGGCGCTCTTCGATCGGCGCGTCGTCGAGGAAGGCGTACGGCTTGGCGTTGAGCGCTTCGGCGGCGATCGGCGACGGGCCGGTGACGTCGCGGCCGACCACGCGGATCTCGCCGGCCTCCAGCCGCCGCAGCATGCGCAGCCAGCCTTCGCTGTCCATCGCCTCGTACAGGCAATCGTGCAGGGTCTGCTCGACCAGCGGATGCTCCGGCACTTCGCGCTCGCCGGCCAGGTTCTCGGCGCAGGCGACCTGGTCGGGGAACACGGTCGCCAGCAGGTCCTCGCTCTTCATCCGCTGCAGTTGCGGCGCGACCTTCTTGCCGCCGGCGAAGCGCGGCAGCGCCAGCGCGGTGGTCGCGACCCAGCGCCAGCGCGCGCCGAACAGCGGCGCGTCGAGCAGGGCCTGGACCAGCACGTCCAGCGCCGAGGCCGAGTGCAGGTAGCGCGCCACGTCCTCGAGCGGGAAGCTGTGGCTGGTGGACAGCGACAGCACGATCGCGTCCTCGGTCGCCGCGGCCTGCAGTTCGAAGTTGAACTTGCGGCAGAAACGCTTGCGCAGGGCCAGGCCCCAGGCCTTGTTGATGCGGCTGCCGTAGGGCGAATGGATGACCAGTTGGGTGCCGCCGGATTCGTCGAAGAAGCGCTCGAACACCAGCACGTCCTGGGTCGGCACCAGGCCCAGCGCCTGGCGGGTGCGGCCGAGGTAGTCGGCCAACTGCAAGGCGCTGGCCGGATCGAGCGCGAACTCGTCGGCGAGCAGCCGCGCCGCGCCGGCGCTGTCGCCGGCGCGCTCGAACGCCGCGCCCGTGGCCGCGCGCAGGCGCGACACGCTGAGCGAGAGTTCGTCGCTGCGGCCCGGCGCCTCGCCGAGCCAGAACGGGATGTTCGGCGGCTGGCCCTGCGCGTCCTCCACCCGCACCCGGCCCGGCTCGACCCGCAGGATGCGGTAGCTGGCGTTGCCGAGCTGGAACACGTCGCCGCCCAGGCTCTCGACCGCGAAATCCTCGTTGACGCTGCCGATGACCGTCGCCTCCGGCTCCAGCACCACCGCGTAGTCGCCGGTGTCGGGGATGGTGCCGCCGGACATCACCGCGGTCATGCGCGCGCCGCGCCGTGCGCGCAGGCGCCGGTGCACGGCGTCGCGGTGCAGGTAGGCCGCGCGCGGCCCGCGCCGGGTGGCGAAGCCGTCGGCGAGCATGCGCACCAGCGCGTCGAACTGCGCGCGCTGCAACTGCGCGTACGGCCAGGCGCGGCGCATGCAGGCGAACAGTTCGTCCTCGCCGCAGTCGCGCATCGCCGCCTCGGCGACGATCTGCTGGGCCAGCACGTCCAGCGGCGCCGGCGGGATGCGCAGCGCGTCGAGTTCGCCGCGGCGCACGCTGTCGAGCAGCGCCGCGCATTCGACCAGGTCGTCGCGCGAGGACGGGAACAGGCGGCCCTTGGGCACGCCGCCGACATGATGGCCGGCGCGGCCCACGCGCTGCAGGAACGCGGCGATCGCGCGCGGCGAACCGAGCTGGCAGACCAGGTCGACATCGCCGATGTCGATGCCCAGTTCCAGCGACGCGGTCGCCACCAGCACCCGCAACTGGCCGCGCTTGAGCCGTTGCTCAGCGTCCAGGCGCAGTTCGCGCGACAGGCTGCCGTGGTGCGCGGCCACGACGTCCTTGCCGAGCCGGTCGGCCAGGTGCTTGGCCGCGCGCTCGGCCATCCGCCGGGTGTTGACGAACACCAGCGTGGTGCGGTGTTCGCCGACCAGCGCCGCCAGGCGCTCATAGACCTCGTCCCATTGGTCGTGCGACATCACCGCGGTCAGGGTCGAGCCGGGCAGCTCCAGGGCGAGGTCGCGGCGCTTGTCGTAGCCGATGTCGACGATGGCGCAATCGGGCGTGCCGTCGGCGGCGACCGCCTCGCTGCCGACCAGGAAGCGCGCGACCTCGTCGATCGGCTTCTGCGTCGCCGACAGGCCGATCCGCACCGGCGGCGCCGGGCACAGTTCGCGCAGGCGCTCCAGGCTCAGGCTCAGGTGGCTGCCGCGCTTGTCGTCGGCGACCGCGTGGATTTCGTCGACGATCACCGAGCGCACGTTCGCCAGCATCGCCCGCCCCGATTCGGAGCCGAGCAGCACGTACAGCGATTCGGGCGTGGTCACCAGGATGTGCGGCGGGCGCTTGCGCATCGCGGTGCGCTCGCCGGCCGGGGTGTCGCCGGTGCGCACCGCGGCGCGGATGCCCGGGTCGGGCAGGCCCATGCGCCGCAGCTGTTCGGCGATGCCCGCCAGCGGCGCTTCCAGGTTGAGGTGGATGTCGTTGGACAGCGCCTTCAGCGCCGAGACGTAGACCACCTGGGTCTCGTCGCCCAGGCCCCGTTCCAGGCCTTCGCGCACCAGCGCGTCGATCGCGGCCAGGAACGCGGTCAGGGTCTTGCCCGAGCCGGTCGGCGCGGCGACCAGGGTGTTGCGGCCGGCGCGGATGTTCGGCCAGGCCAGCTCCTGCGCCCGGGTCGGCGCCGCGAAGGCGGCGCGGAACCACGCGGCGATGGCGGGATGGAAGGCGTCGAGTGCGTCTGGGGCCATGGCGAGCGGCCTGCCGGAAGGCGATGCGGGGATCGTGTGGATATGGGGGCGATTGTGGCACCGGCCAGCCTGGGGCCGGGCGGTCTCAGCCGGTGCGACTGAACCCTTCAGCGCGGCTTCGCCCGGATCGGCCGTCCCGGAGCGGCGCGCGCCTGCAGACCGGCCCCGCGACAGCCGCCCGGCTCACGCCGCACGATCAACCTTGACCTTACCATCATGGCAAGCCCCAGCCTGTGCGGCGTCTAGCCAACCAGGACTTGTCCATGAACGCGACCGCTGTTCCCTCCCCCGCCCTGCAACGCCTGCGCCTCGACGTCGAAGGCATGACCTGCGGCTCCTGCGTGGGCCGGATCGAGAAGGCCTTGCGCGCCCTGCCCGGGGTCGCCGAGGCCACCGTCAACCTCGCCACCGAAAGCGCCGAGGTCGCCTACGAGGCGCCGCTCGCGCCGGCCGCGATCGTCGCCGCGGTCGCCGCGGCCGGCTACACCGTGCCGACCCGCGAGACCACCCTGGAAGTGAGCGGCATGACCTGCGGCTCCTGCGTGGGCCGGATCGAGAAGGCGCTGCGCGCGGTGCCCGGGGTGATCGCGGCCACGGTCAACCTGGCGACCGAACGCGCCCGGATCGAAGCGCTCGGCTCGGTCGAGCCGGCGGCGCTGATCGAGGCGGTCGCCCGCGCCGGCTACCAGGCGCAGTTGCCGGGCGGCGACGGCCCGGGCGACGGCGGCGGCGGCTCGGCCGCGCAGCAGGACGCCGCCGCCGACCCCGCCCACGCCGGCCACATCGACGCGCGCGAAGCCCAGGCCCAGGCCGCGCTGGCGCGCCAGACCCGGCACCTGCTGATCGCCGCGGCGCTGACCCTGCCGCTGGTCGCGCCGATGATCGGCCTGCTGTTCGGCAAGCACTGGATGCTGCCCGGCTGGGTCCAGTTCGCCCTGGCCACGCCGGTGCAGTTCTGGCTCGGCGCGCGCTTCTACCGCGCCGGCTGGGCGGCGCTGCGCGCCGGCAGCGGCAACATGGACCTGCTGGTCGCGCTGGGCACCAGCGCCGGCTACGGGTTGAGCCTGTACCACCTGCTGCGCGGCGAGACGATGGCGCTGTACTTCGAGACTTCGGCCGCGATCGTCACCCTGATCCTGCTCGGCAAGTGGCTGGAAGCGCGGGCCAAGCGCCAGACCACCGCGGCGATCCGCGCGCTGCAGGCGCTGCGGCCGGCGCGGGCGCGGGTGCTCAAGGACGGGGTCGAGCGCGAGATCGCCATCGCCCAGCTGCAGGTCGGCGACCGGGTCGTGGTCCTGCCCGGCGAACGCATCCCCGCCGACGGCCGCATCCGCGAGGGCCGCACCCACGCCGACGAATCGCTGATCACCGGCGAATCGCTGCCGGTGGCGCGCGGCGAAGGCGACACCGTCACCGGCGGCGCGGTCAACGGCGAAGGCCGGATCGTGGTCGAGACCCTGGCGGTCGGCGCGGAGAGCGCGCTGGCGCGGATCATCCGCCTGGTCGAGGACGCGCAGGCCAAGAAGGCGCCGATCCAGCGCCTGGTCGACCAGGTCAGCGCGGTGTTCGTGCCGGTGGTGATCGGCCTGGCGCTGCTGACCCTGATCGGCTGGGGCCTGTACAGCGGCGACTGGAGCCAGGCGTTGCTGCACGCGGTGGCGGTGCTGGTGATCGCCTGCCCGTGCGCGCTGGGCCTGGCCACGCCGACCGCGATCATGGCCGGCACCGGCGTGGCCGCGCGCTACGGCATCCTGATCAAGGACGCCGAAGCGCTGGAGAACGCGCACCGCATCGGCATCGTCGCCTTCGACAAGACCGGCACCCTGACCGAGGGCAAGCCGGTGCTGGCGCAATGGATCGCCGCCGACGGCGACCGCGCCGGCCTGCTGGCGCGCGCCGCCGCGCTGCAATCGGGCAGCGAGCATCCGCTGGCCAAGGCGGTGCTGGTCGCCGCCGCGGCCGAACGCGCCGCGCCGCTCGGCGCCGCCCAGTTGCGCGCCGTGCCGGGCCGCGGCGTGCGCGGCAACGTCGCCGGCGAAGCGCTGGCGCTGGGCAGCACGCGCATGCTCGACGAAGCCGGCGCCGACCTGGGCGCGCTGCGCGAACAGGCGCAGGCGCTGGGCGACAGCGGCCACAGCGTGTCGTGGCTGGCGCGCGAGCGCCTGGGCGCCGCGCCGCAGCTGCTGGGCCTGCTCGCCTTCCGCGACGCGCCGCGCCCCGGCGCGCGCGCGGCGATCGCGCGCCTGCACGCGCTGGGCCTGCGCACGGCGATGATCTCCGGCGACCACGCCGGCGCCGCCAACGCGATCGCGCAGCAGCTCGGCATCGACGACGTGCGCGCCGACGTGCTGCCCGAGCAGAAGGCCGCGGCGGTGACCGACCTGGCCCGCGGCGGCGCCGTGGCGATGGTCGGCGACGGCGTCAACGACGCGCCCGCGCTGGCCGCGGCCGACGTCGGCATCGCCATGGGCAGCGGCACCGACGTGGCGATGCAGGCCGCCGGCATCACCCTGATGCGCACCGAGCCGACCCTGGTCGCCGACGCCATCGCCATTTCCCGCCGCACCACCCGCAAGATCCGCCAGAACCTGTTCTGGGCCTTCGGCTACAACGTCGTGGGCATCCCGCTGGCCGCGTTCGGCCTGCTCGACCCGGTGTTCGCCGCCGCGGCGATGGCGTTCTCCAGCGTCAGCGTATTGGGCAATACTCTGCTGCTGCGCCGCTGGAAGCCGGCATGAACGCCAGCGCCCGTTCGTTGAGGAGCCACCTGCCGATGAACCGCCACGCATCCGCGCCCGAACTGGCCCAGGCCAAGGCCGAGGGCCTGCACAACATCGGCGAGGCCGCCCAGCTCAGCGGGGTCAGCGCGAAGATGATCCGCCACTACGAGAGCATCCGCCTGATCCCCGAGGCCGGGCGCAGCATCGCCGGCTACCGCCTCTACAGCGACGCCGACCTGCACCGGCTGCGCTTCATCAAGCGCTCGCGCTCGCTGGGGTTTTCGATCAAGCAGATCGAGACCTTGCTTGGGCTGTGGGACAACCGCTCGCGCGAGAGCGCCGAGGTCAAGCGCCTGGCCCTGGACCACGCCCACGAACTGGCGGAGAAGATCCGCGAGATGCAGACGATGCAGCGCACGCTGGAAGACCTGGCGCAACGCTGCCACGGCGACGACCGCCCGGACTGCCCGATCCTGCAGGACCTGGCGGCGGAGTGTTGCGACGGCGACCGGGCCGGGCACGTCTAATCGGAGCGGCGCGGAACACTCTGTCTTCTCAGGGGACCTCCCGCCCGTCATTGCGGCGAAGGCCGGAATTCATTTGCTGTTGCTGTTGCTATTGCCGTTGCCGTTGCCGTTGCCGTTGCCGTTGCCGTTGCTCCCAGCTTGGACGCAACCTCGCCCGAGGCCCATGTTCCGCAGCCCCGAAGGGCGCGCGCATGGATGCGCGCGTGCGCCATGGGACAGGATGTCCCTTATGGCGCAGCCCCGCGCCCGGTGCTGGACTTTGTGGCTGGTGACTTTAGACCAGCGTTTTTCTTTGGTTACTTTCTTTTGGCGCGCTGCCAAAAGAAAGTAACTCGGCCGCTTGCGGACGAAAGCCCTTGATCTTTGCCGGTCGTCGCGCGACACAGCGATAACGGCGAAAGCAACCGCAAGATCAACCGGAATGACGGCAATGGAGTCGCGTATCCAACTGTAGGAGCGGCGCGAGCCGCGACCGCGACAACGCAACTACGACGAAACCTTCGCAACCGCTGTGGTGGCGCGGTCGCGGCTTGCGCCGCTCCTACAGGGGGCGTGCCGCGGAAGGGTCAACCTTTGTCGTGGTGGCGAGTGAAGACAAGCCGCCATCCAAAGCTTCCGTCCGCAAGCGGCCGGGTCACTTTCTTTGTCCAAAGCCACAAAGAAAGTAACCAAAGAAAAGGCATTGCTGTTTCGAATCAAGAGCCACTATGGCTCACAGCGGCGCGGGGCCGCGCCATAAGGGGCATCCTGCCCCATGGCGCGCGTGCGCATCCATGCGCACGCCCTGCGGGGCTGCGGAACATGTGCTTCGCGTGGGGTTGCGTCCGGGCGAACAGCAACGGCCAGAGCAACTACAACGGCAAAATGGATTCCGGCGTTCGCCGGAACAACGATAAGTGGGCGGCCCTAGCCCCTGTAGGAGCGGCGCAAGCCGCGACCGCGAATCAACGGCTACGACGCACCTTGCGCCGCAATGGATTGTCGCAGTCGCGACTCGAACCGCACCTACAAAAAGCAAGCGAACCGACACCCGTTCAGTTGAGCCGCGCCACCCACGACAACGGCGCGCGCTTCATCCACCACCCCAGCGGCGCCCACGGCCACCACGGCACATAGGCCTTGTTCTTTTCCTTCTCGATCGCTTGCGCCAGCAAGCGGCAACCGGTGGCCTCGTCGATGATGAAGGGCGTGTGCGCCGCTGGCGCGCCGTCGTTCATCTCGGTGCGGATGTAGCCGGGAAACACCGTGCTGACCCGGATCGCGGGCTTGCGCAGCATGTCGGTGCGGATGCCTTCGGCCAATGCGGCCACGCCGGCCTTGCTCGCGGCGTAAGCGGTCAGGCCGCCGCGCAGGCCGCGCATCGCGCTCATCGAGGAAATCAGCACCAGGTGGCCCTGCCCGGCCGCGCGGAAGGTCTCCATCGCCGCTTCGCATTGGGCCAGCGCGGCAAGGAAGTTGGTCTCGACGATGGCGCGGTTCAGCGCGAACTGGCCCTTGCCGACCGGCGCGCCTTGGCCGATGCCGGCGTTGACCACCACCCGGTCGAGGCCGCCGAGTTCGTCGCGCAGTTCCGCGAACACGCGGAACACCGCGTCGTGGTCGGTCACATCCAGGCTGCGCACGGCCACGCGGATGCCCGGATGCTCGGCTTCGAGCTCGGCCTTGAGCGCGTCCAGCCGGTCCAGCCGGCGCGCGCACAGCGCAAGGTCGCGGCCCATGCGGGCGAATTCGCGGGCCATGCCGCGGCCCAGGCCGGAGCTGGCGCCGGTGATGAGAATGCGCTTGCGCATGACGGTCGGCCTCAGCGGTAAGTGATCAGGCCCGCGCGCGGGTACAGGTGCGCGTGGCCGTTGAAGGTGGACAGGCGCAGGCCGCCGCGGGCGGCGTGCACCTGGGTGTGGCTGGCGTTGACCAGGGTCCAGCTCAACCGCAACGCCTGCGCGTCGGGCGCGTCGAGCAACGACTGGGCGATCGCCGCGATCGGGCCGCCGGAGGTGAACACCCAGACGTTGCGCGCGTCGCCGGCCTGCGCCGCGACGGCCTGCAGCGCGGCGCTGCAGCGCGCGCGGAACGCCGGCCACGGCTCGTCGTAGTCGGCGTCGAATTCGCCGCCGGCCCAGCGCTGCATCGCCGCGGCGAACAGGGTCTGGAACGCGCGGTGCGGGTCGGGCTGGGCGCGCAGGTCCGCGCTCAGGCGGGCGTGGTCGGCGTACTCGGGGCGGTGCCGGGCGAGGATCTGGACGTGGTCGAATTCGTTCCAGCGTTGGTCGCAGGCGGGGGCCCTCGCCCCAACCCCGCTCGCGCCCGTGGGAGACGCACTCAGCATCGCGGCGAGGCATTCCTCGGCGGTCTCGCGGTGTCGGCGCATGCCGCCGCAGATCGCCAGATCGCCCTCGCCCGCCAGCGGCGCCAGCGCGGCGCCGAGCAGACGCGACTGCTCGCGGCCCAGGTCGCTGAGCTGGTCGTAGTCGGCGGCGCCGAACGCGGCCTGGCCGTGGCGGATCAGGTGGATGGTCGTACTCATGCGCTGCGCCCTGCTTGCGCGATCGCCCGGCGGCAGCGCCAGTGCAGGTAGTTCACCGACAGCCAGAAGCGTTTGAACGCCGGGTTGCGGGTTTGGCCGTGGTGGTAGCGGTAATAGATCTGCTGGGCGATGGCCGAGAGCCGGAACAGGCCGTAGACCTCGTAGAACGCCCAGCTGCGCGGACGCCAGCCGGTGCGCTGGCTGTAGTAGTCCATGACCTCGCGCCGGCTCGGCATGCCGGCCAGGTGGGTCGGCTGGCGACGGGTGTCGCGGGCGATGAAGTCGTCGTCGGCCTGCACCCAGTAGGCCAGCAGGTTGCCCACGTCCATCAACGGATCGCCGAGCGTGGCCAGTTCCCAGTCGAGCACGCCGACGATGCGGGTCGGGTCGTCGCGGTCGAGCACGACGTTGTCGAAACGGAAGTCGTTGTGGGTCAGGCGGATGATTTCCTCCTGCGGCAGGCGCTCGCGCAGCCAGGCCATGATCTTGCCGCCGCGCGGGACGTTCCAGGTGCGCGCGTCGGCGTAGCGCTTGCTCCAGCCCTCGATCTGCCGCTGCGCGTAGCCCGCGCCCGGCGCCAGCCCGTCCAGGCCGGCGGCGCGGTAGTCGACCTGGTGCAGCGCGACCAGCGTATCGAGCACGTTGTGCGCGAGCGCGGCGACCCGCTCGCGCGGCAGTTCGAAACCGGGCGGCGGGTTCTTGCGCAGGATCAGCCCGTCCAGGCGCTGCATCACGTAGAACTCCGCGCCGATCACCGACTCGTCGGCGCAGTGCGCATACATCTTCGGCACGAACGCGAACACCGGTTCCAACGCCTGCTGGATGCGGTATTCGCGGCCCATGTCGTGCGCCGAGCGGGCCTTCTTGCCGGCCGGCGGACGGCGCAGGATCAGGTCGTCGTTGGCGTAGCGCAGGCGATAGGTCCAGTTGGACGCGCCGCCGGCGTACTGGGCGATTTCGGGCGCGCCCTGCAGATGCGGCAGGCGCGGCTTGAGCCAGGCGTCGACCGCGGCCGCGTCGAGTTCCTCGCCCGCGCGCACCGGCCGCGCATCGTCGCGCGCGGCCGCGGTCATGCCGAACGCGGCCCGTTGGCCGGCTGCGAACGCGAGCGCCCGCGCTGGCCGGCGCGGCGCATCGCCGCCTCGTACAGGCGGTACGGCAGCAACCGCTTGAGCAGCCAGAAGCGCTTGGCCGCGGGATGGGTGAGGATGCGGAACTCGCCGCGCGCCACGCCTTCGCGGATGCGCCGCGCGACCTGGTCCGCGTCGACCTTGGACTCCTCGACCAGCTTCTTCATCCAGCGCGCATAGCGCGGATCGCGGGTGCGCAGGCTTTCGCCGAGGTTGGTGCGGAAGAACGCCGGACACGCCACGCTGACCCGCACGCCGTCGGGCTCCAGTTCGGCCTTGAGCGTTTCCGACAGCGCCACCACCGCGGCCTTGGTCGCGTTGTAGGCGCCGGCGAACGGCGGATGCACCAGCCCGGCCATCGAGGCGATGTTGAGCAGGCCGCCGCCGCGTTGGCGCTTGAGCATCGGGATGAAGGCCTTGCAGCCGCGGACCACGCCGAGCAGGTTGATCTGCACCATCCACTCCCAGTCCGCCAGCGGCATCGCCTCGACCGGGCCCATGTCGGCGACGCCGGCGTTGTTGATCACCAGGTCGGCGCCGCCCCAGTTCGCCTGCATCCACTCGGCCGCGGCCTGCAGATCGTCTTCGCGGGTCACGTCGCAGTGCAGGTAATGCGCTTCGGGCTGCAGCGCGCGCAAGGCCGCCAGCGCCTCTTCGCCGCGCGCGGCGTTGACGTCGCCGACCAGCACCCGCGCGCCTTCGCGCGCATAGCCTTCGGCCAGCGCGCGGCCGAGCCCGGAGGCGCCGCCGGTGACGAACACGCGTAGCCCGGCGCTCATGCGGCGGCCTCGCGCTTGCGGCCGATGCCGTACTTGGCCAGTTCCACCCGCGCCACCATCGCCCGGTGCACCTCGTCGGGGCCGTCGGCGATGCGCAGCGCGCGCGCCAGCGCGAACAGGCCGGTCAGCGGCGTGTCGTGGCTGACGCCGGCGCCGCCGTGGACCTGGATCGCCTGGTCGACGATCTCCTGCAGCATGTTCGGCGCGACCACCTTGATCGCGGAGATTTCGCTCATCGCCTGTTTCACCCCGAAGCGTTCGATCTTCCAGGCAGCGTACAAGGTCAGCAGGCGGGCCTGGTCGATGGCCATGCGCGCCTGCGCCACCCGTTCCAGATTGCCGCCCAGGCGCAGGATCGGCTGGCCGAAGGCCTCGCGCCCGGCGCCGCGGCGGATGGTCAGCTCCAGCGCGCGCTCGGCCGCGCCGATCGCGCGCATGCAGTGGTGGATGCGGCCCGGCCCGAGCCGGCCCTGGGCGATGGCGAAGCCCTGCCCCGGGCCCTGGATCAGATGATCGCGCGGCAGCCGCACCTGCTCGAAACTCACCTCGCCGTGGCCGTAGGGCGGGTCGTATTCGCCGAAGGTCGGCAGCATGCGTTCGATCCGCACGCCCGGCGCGTCCAGCGGCACCAGCGCCATGCTGTGGCGCGCGTGCGGCGCGGCGTCGGGATCGGACAGGCCCATGAAGATCGCGACCCGCGCATCGGGATGGCCGATCCCGGTGGACCACCATTTGCGCCCGCGCACGACGATCTCGTCGCCCTCGATGCGGATCTGCGCGCGCATGTTGGTGGCGTCGGAGGACGCCACGTCCGGCTCGGTCATGCAGAACACCGAGCGGATCTCGCCGTCCAGCAGCGGCCGCAGCCAACGGCGCTTCTGCGCGTCGCTGCCGTAGTGGTATAGCACTTCCATGTTGCCGGTGTCGGGCGCGTTGCAGTTGAAGATCTCGGCGCAGAACTCGTAGCGCCCCATCGCTTCGGCCAGCGGCGCGTAGTCGAGCACCGACAGCCCGGCGCCGAGTTCGGGATCGGGCAGGAACAGGTTCCACAGGCCGGCCTCGCGCGCCATCGCCTTGAGTTCGCCGATGCGCGGATGCACGCGCCAGCGGCGCCAGTCGGCGCCGGCGTTGAGTTCGGCGTTCTCGCGCCGGTAGCGCTCGTCGAACGGGGCGACGTATTCGTCGAGGAAGGCTTGCAGGCGCTGCAGACAGTCCTGGCTGCGCGCGCTGGGGGCGAAGTCCATGGCGGAAGGTTCCCGGCGCCGGAACGCTCCGGCCTGCCTGCATCCTAGGCGCGCGCCCGGAATGAATGAAGTGATATTTGCTAACGTCATGGCATGAACCAGATTCATAGCCGCAGCGACCCGCTCGATCTCAACCTGCTCAAGGTGTTCGAGGCGATCCACCGCGAGCGCAACCTCAGCCTCGCCGCGCGCGCCCTGCACCTCACGCCCTCGGCGGTCAGCCATGCGCTGGCGCGGCTGCGCAGCCAGCTCGACGACCCGCTGTTCGTGCGCAACGGTCGCCGCATGCGCCCGACCGCCGCCTGCCAGCGCCTCGCCCCGCCGCTGCTGGAGACGCTGGCGCGGCTGCGCGAACTGCTGCGCCAGCGCGACCGCTTCGAGCCGGCCGCCAGCCGCCAGGCGTTCCGCATCGGCCTGCCCGAAGCCACCGAGACCGTGCTACTGCCGGCCCTGGTGCAGGCGCTGCGCACGCTGGCGCCGGCGGCGACCCTGGCCAGCGTGGCCTTGCCGCGGCGCGACCTGGGCCGCGAACTCGCCGCCGGCCAGGTCGACCTGGCCGTGGACGTGGCCCTGCCGATCCGCGAACCGGTGCGGCACCGGCCGCTGTTCCAGGACGGCTTCTGCGTACTGCTGCGCGCCGGCCACCCGCTGGCGCGGCGGCTGAGCCTGAAGCACTACCTGCAGGCGCAGCACGTGGCGGTGTCCACGCGCGCGAGCGGCCAGGTGATCGAAGACCTCGCCTTGCTCAACCTCGGCGTGCAGCGGCAGGTCGCGTTGCGCTGCCAGGGCTACCACGCCGCCTGCGCGGTGGTCGCGCAATCGGACCTGCTGTTGACCATGCCGGCGGGACTGGCGACGCGCACCGCCGCCTACGCGGACCTGGTGCGGATGAAACCGCCGTTCGCGCTGCCCGCAGCGCAGCTGCACCTGTACTGGCATGCCGACAGCGAATCCGACCCCGCCAACGCCTGGTTGCGCGGCGTGGTCGAGCGGGTGTGCGGGCAGGATGCGGTCGGGTGAGGCAGCGGGCGCGAGGTGCTCACGGATGTGCGGGACGGGCCTGCAGTTGGCAGAGCAACGTGGCGCGTAGTGGCTTCGGGAGGCGACGGCGGGGCTGCGTCGCTGCGGTTGGTCGCGGCTTGCGCCGCTCCTACAGGGGCTTCGGACCGTGCAACCGCGCCTCACCCTTCGTCGCTGCGGCGAAGCCGGAATCGACCTCGATCGACCGCACGCGAGAGCAGCGTCTGCCGCGGCACGCCCCGGTAGGAGCGGCGCGAGCCGCGACCGCGCCATCGCGGCGATTGCGAGGGTTTCGTCGTAGTTGCGTCGGCGTGGTCGCGGCTCGCGCCGCTCCTACAGTCGGAAACGCAACGCCACCGCCGTCATTCCGGCGAAAGCCGGAATCCATTTTGCCGTTGCCGTTGCCATTGCCGTTCGCCCGGACGCAACCCCACGCGAAGCACACGTCTCGCAGCCCCGAAGGGCGTGCGCATGGATGCGCACGCGCGCCATGGGGCAGGATGCCCCTTATGGCGCGGCCCCGCGTCCGGTGCTGGACCTAGTGGCTCTTGATTCGAAACAGCAATGCCTTTTCTTTGGTTACTTTCTTTGTGGCTTTGGACAAAGAAAGTGACCCGGCCGCTTGCGGACGGAAGCTTTGGATGGTGGCTTGTCGTCACTCGTTGCTGCGCTAAAGGCAGGAGCAACAGCAAAGTCAAAATGGATTCCGGCTTTCGCCGGAATGACGGCAAGCGGGATTCGCAGTTTCAGGAGGACGGATTCGCGGTTTCAGGAGCGTGGCAACGTAGCCGCGTCGTCGCGGCTGCCCCGCCGCCCGCACACCCCCACACGAAATCAGAACGTCCACCCCACCAACACCGCCACCTTGCCATCCGCCAGCTTCTTGTCGTCCAACCCCTCCGAAATCTTCGGCCCGTAGCTCGAGGTGGTGGTGTACTGCAGCTCCGCATGCAGCGGCCCGAACTCTCGCGTCAGCGCCAGCAGATAATCGTTGTAGCTGTCGCCCAACGGGTCCTGCAGGTCGTAGTAGCCGACCTGCGCCTTGAGCCCGAAGCCGCTCTCGCCGAGCGGCCATTCGCCGCCCGCGTTCCAGTAATAACCCTTGCCGCCGAGGCCGAAGATGTCCGGCGAATAGGCCAGGCCGACGTGGTAGTGCTCGGCGAAACTCAGGGTGCCTTCCAGCTCGGTGTAGTCGTAGTCGTAGCCGCGCTTGGCGCCCGGGTACGCGGCACGGGTCAGGACCACGTCCAGTTCCAGGCCCGGGCGCAGTTCTCCCGACCAGCCCAGGTAGCCGTCGAGTTCGTAGTGGACGCCGTCGCTGTCCTCGCCCGGTGCGGTGAAGTCGATGCTCGAGACCCAGGCGCCGGCGTAGAAGCCGCTGCGGTGTTCCAGGTTGATCTCGGCCTGCAGCGCCGGGTCTTCCTGGGTCTGGGAAACGCCGCGCCAGACGTAATCGCTCATCGCGGTGACGCCGCCGCGGACGTTCCAGTCGCGCTCGCTGTCGCCGCTCTCCTCGGCCCAGGCCGAAGGCGCGGCCGTGGCCAGGGCGGCGGCCAACAACAGTTGCGGGGCGCGCAGGCGCGCTGGCTGGCGACGGTCGGACATCTGCAATCTCCCTGGAAAACGTGCGGCGCGACGTCCCGGCGGGACGCGGCGCCGCGCTCGAAGCGGCGGCGAAACGATCGGACGGCGCGGGGCCGGCCGGTGGCCGCGGCGGCCTGGGCCGGCGGACCGGAGCGCGACGATACCGCACGTCGCGCCGGCGCGCGCGTCGGCCGTGGCCGCGTCCGCGACGACCGCCCCGCGCCGGTGCGGGCCGACGCCGCCCCAAGACCCGCCCCGACCGGGCCGGCCCCGAGCCGCCGGGTTCGCCGTCTCCCGTCCGCCTGCGCGCCGCCGTCGCCTCGCCGCAACCCGGCGAGGTCCGCGCGAACGCGGCGTAGACCTGGGCAATCGCATAATCCGTTGACACCGCGCGGCCCGTTTCCGAACATCCCCGCCAACGCCCCGCCGCCGTTGCGTCCGCGCCGGGCCGCCCGTCTTCCCAGGAGATTCCCGTGACCCTGCGCCTCGCCCCGCTCGCCTGCGCCGTCCTCATGCTCGCCGCCTGCGGCGGCAAGCCCGCCGCCGACGCCAACGGCCCCGCCGCCAAGCCCGGCGCCGAGGAGAAGGTGCTCAACGTCTACAACTGGTCGGACTACGTCGCCGACGACACGGTCAAGAACTTCGAGGCGGCCAGCGGCGTCAAGGTCAACTACGACGTCTACGACGCCAACGAAACCCTGGAAAGCAAGCTCAGCGCCGGCGCCTCCGGCTACGACGCGGTGTTCCCGTCGGCGCGCCCGTTCGCCCAGCGCCAGGTCAAGGCCGGCATGTACGCCAAGCTCGACAAGAGCAAGCTGCCGAACTGGACTCATCTGGACCCGCAACTGCTGCAGAACCTGGCCTCGATCGATCCGGGCAACGAGCACCTGGTGCCGTACATGTGGGGCACCACCGGCCTGGGCCTCAACGTCGACAAGATCAAGCAGGCGCTGGGCGAGGACGCGCCGCTGGATTCGTGGTCGCTGCTGTTCGATCCGGCCAACGCGGCCAAGCTCGGCAAGTGCGGCATCACCGTGCTCGACGACGACCAGGAAGCCTTCGGCGCGGCGCTGCTGTGGCTCGGCCGCGATCCCAACGCCGGCGCCGCCGACGAGATCGACGCGGTCAAGAAGGTCTACGCGGCGATCCGCCCGTATGTGCGCACCTTCAACAACGCCGAGTACAAGGACGCCTTCGCCAACGGCGACGCCTGCATCGTGATGGGCTATTCCGGCGACATCGCCCAGGCCAGCACCGCCGCGTTCGACGCGGCCAAGAAGGCCGGCAAGCCGGCGCCGAACCTGCGCTTCGCGATCCCGAAGGAAGGCGCGATCCGCTGGGTCGACGTGATCGCGATCCCCAAGGACAGCAAGCACATCGGCAACGCCCACGCCTTCATCGATTACCTGCTCGATCCCAAGGTGGCCGCGGCGATCAGCAACCACGTCGCCTACGCCAGCGCCAACAAGGGCGCCGCGCCGCTGGTCGATCCGGCCATCGCCCAGGACCCGGGCGTGTACCCGCCCGAAGCCGTGCGCGCCAAGCTGGTCGATCCGCGCTCGCTGCCCGAGGACGTGCAGCGCCAGCGCGTGCGCGCGTGGACCAGCATCAAGAGCGGGCACTGAGCGCGTGAGCGTCCCCGTCCGCAGCCCCGCGCTGGAGCCCTGGCGCGACCCCGCCGCGCAGCCGTTCGTGCGCATCGAAGGGGTCACCAAGACCTTCGGCAAGGTCTACGCCTGCGACGACATCTCGCTGGACGTCTACCGCGGCGAGTTCTTCGCCCTGCTCGGCGGCTCGGGCTCGGGCAAGAGCACCCTGCTGCGGGTGCTGGCCGGGTTCGAATCGCCCGACCGCGGCCGGGTGCTGATCGACGGCATCGACGTCACCGACCTGCCGCCGTACCAGCGGCCGGTCAACATGATGTTCCAAAGCTATGCGCTGTTCCCGCACATGAGCGTGGCGCAGAACATCGCCTTCGGCCTCAAGCATTCCAGCGGCGGCGCCAAGCCCGGCGCCGGCGAGATCCGCGACCGCGTGCAGCAGATGCTGGAACTGGTGCGCATGCCGCAGCTCGGCAACCGCAAGCCCGACCAGCTCTCCGGCGGCCAGCGCCAGCGCGTGGCGCTGGCGCGCGCGCTGGCCAAGCAGCCCAAGCTGTTGCTGCTGGACGAGCCGCTGGGCGCGCTGGACAAGAAGCTGCGCGAGCACACCCAGTTCGAACTGGTGAGCATCCAGGAACGCGTCGGCACCACCTTCATCATGGTCACCCACGACCAGGAAGAGGCGATGACCATGTCCTCGCGCATCGCGGTCATGGACGCCGGCCGCATCGTCCAGGTCTCCACCCCGGCGGTGCTGTACGAATACCCGTCCACGCGCTTCGTCGCCGAGTTCATCGGCGGCATCAACCTGCTCGAAGGCCGCGTGCTCGGCCAGGACGGCGACGGCGACCTGCGCATCCAGTGCGACGGGGTCGGCGGCGAACTGCTCGCGCGCCATCCCGATCCGCTGCCGGAAGGCACCGCGGTCGGCATCGCGGTGCGGCCGGAGAAGATCGACGTGCACGAGACCCGGCCCGAGGGCTTCGACAACGCGGTGATGGGCAAGGTCCGCGACATCGCGTATCTGGGCGACGTGTCGATCTACCACGTGCAGACCGAGGCCGGCGCGGTGCTGCGGGTGCAGGAGACGCACGTGGCGCGCAGCTCGCAGCCGCATTACGACTGGGACGACACCTTGTGGCTGTCGTGGGATGCGACCAGCGCGGTGGTGTTGACGTCGTGAGCGGCGGATCTTCGCATTCGGGTTTTGCGGCCGTCGTCGCGGGAGGTCGGTCGTGAGCGTGCAGGAGCGCAGGCAAGGCTCGGGAATTTGGGGGTTCTGGGCGGATGTCGTTTATAACCTTTTCGGTTGGTTCCGCTCGGTAGGCGACGAATTCCGCACCCGCCGCGGACGCTTGCTCGTCACCGCGGTCCCGATGCTGTGGCTGGCGCTGTTCTTCTGCGTACCGTTCCTGATCGTGCTGAAGATCAGCTTCGCCCAGTCGGTGTTCGGCCAGGTGCCGCCGTACACGCCGCTGCTGGAGACCGCCGAGAACGGCGGCACCACCCTGCGCCTGCACGCGGCCAACTACGCCGCGCTGCTGGCCGACCCGCTGTACGTGGCGGCGTACCTGAAGTCGCTGCTGTTCGCCGGCGTCTCCACCTTGTGCTGCCTGCTGCTGGGCTACCCGATCGCCTACGGCATCGCGCGCGCGCCGCGGCTGTGGCGGTTGTTGCTGCTGGTGCTGGTGATCCTGCCGTTCTGGACCAGCTCGCTGCTGCGCACCTACGCGCTGATCGGCCTGCTGCGCGCCAACGGCTGGCTCAGCCAGACCTTGGTCGGCCTGGGCCTGCTCGAACCCGGCCAGGCGGTGCTGCACAGCAACCTCGCCGTGTACATCGGCATCACCTACAACTACCTGCCCTTCATGATCCTGCCGCTAGCGGCGACCCTGATCCGCCTGGACTTCACCCTGCTCGAAGCCGCCGCCGACCTCGGCGCGAAGCCGTGGCAGGCGTTCCGGCGGGTGACCCTGCCGCTGTCGTTCCCCGGCATCCTCGCCGGCAGCCTGCTGGTGTTCATTCCGGCGGTCGGCGAGTTCGTGATTCCCGACGTGCTCGGCGGCCCGGATGCGCTGACCATCGGCCGGGTGCTGTGGACCGAGTTCTTCACCAACCGCGACTGGCCGCTGTCGGCGGCGATCGCGGTGGCGATGCTGCTGCTGATCGTGCTGCCGACCCTGCTGTTCGAATACATCGAGAACCGCCGCGTCGCGCGCGAGGCGCAGTCGTGAAGCGGCGGCCGTTCGCGCTGTACACGATGATGGCGCTGGGCTACGCCTTCCTGTACCTGCCCATCGTCTCGGTGATCGTCTATTCCTTCAGCGGCTCCGACCGCGCCACCACCTGGGGCGGGTTTTCGCTGAAGTGGTACGCCGCGCTGGCGCAGAACGAGCAGATCCTGGAAGCGGCGCAGCGCAGCCTGATCATCGCCGCGATCTCGGCCACCGCCGCGGTCGCGCTGGGCACCGCCAGCGGCCTGGCGCTGTCGCGCTTCGGCAAGTTCCCCGGGCGCGGCATCCTGAGCCTGATGAACTCGGCGCCGATGGTGATGCCCGACGTGATGCTCGGCCTGTCCTCGCTGCTGCTGTTCGTCGGCCTGCAGCAGTTGTTCGGCTGGCCCGAGCGCGGCATGACCACGATCACCCTGGCCCACATCACCCTGACCGCGTGCTACGTCACCGTGGTGGTGCGCTCGCGCATGACCTCGATGGACGCCAGCCTGGAAGAGGCGGCGATGGACCTGGGCGCGAAGCCGTGGCGGGTGTTCTTCGTCATCACCCTGCCGTTGATCGCGCCGGCGCTGCTGGCCGGCTGGCTGCTGGCCTTCACCCTGTCGCTGGACGACCTGGTCATCGCCAGCTTCACCTCCGGCCCCGGCTCGACCACGCTGCCGATGCTGGTCTATTCCAAGGTCAAGCTTGGCGTCACCCCCGAGATCAACGCGCTGACCACGATCATCGTGGTGCTGGTGGCGATCGGCGTCAGCGTCGCCGGCGTGCTGATGCACCGGCGCGAACGCAAGCTCGCGCGCAGCGAGAGTTGAGACTCGCCAGCCGCCGCGCCACGTGCGCGGCGACACGCGCATTCATGCGCGCGTTCACACCCGTGCAACCGCGCCGACACGTGGTTTTGTTCTCCTAGCGCGCGGGGACAAGCACGCCCACGACGCTGCGCACTACCGGCCGACGCCCACCGGCGCGATCCGGCCATTGGTCTTTCACCTGCACTCTCCTCGCGGCCGCGCGATGCGGCCGTTGCTGTACGCCCTGCCTCGGCGTGCTCGTCCGCGTCCCCGGATGCCGCGCATCCGCGCCGGTTCCATCCAACCTTCAAGGAGACAACTCATGGACTACGCAATCCGCGCCAAGCTGTTCGCGGCCGTCGCCGCGCTCGGCCTCGGCCTGCTCGCCGCCCCGCACGCCGACGCCGCCAGCCAGTGCAAGACGCTCAAGCTGCTGCCGGGCGTGGTGCAGGTCTACGCCACGGTCGACGGCGCCGCCGCCGGCGACAGCGCGTTCTGCACCGCCGACTTCGCCTGCCCGACCGGTTCGACCAAGGTCGAAGTGTTCGGCACCGCGCTGGCCACCACCCGCGACGCGGTCGTCGCCGTCGACAACACCGCCAACCTCAGCAGCGGCGAGCAGGTTTCGTCGAACTGCATCGCCACCGTGGTCGGCAACGGCAAGCGCGTCACCGTCAGCACCTGCAACGCCAAGGCCCAGGCGCCGGCCAACAAGGGCACCGCCGACGCCTCGGCCTGCTCGGTCTACGCCGAAAGCCCGGCCGGCGCGCGCGTCGGCGCCAACGCCACCTGCTTCTGCGGTACCTGATCCAAGTCCGCTCGATTCACGCTCGCCCGATTCACGCTGGATTGATCCACGCACGACCGATTCACGCCTGACCCAAGGCGCCGCCAGGCGAACGGGCAAGAAAAAAGCTCCCCGATGCGACCGGGGAGCTTTTCTTTTTTGCGGCGTTGCTTTTGCAGCGTTTCTTTATCGATGCGTTTGTTCAGAACGTTCTTTCGAACCTGCCGCCATGCGCGGCGGCGGCAATCCATGCCGCCGCCACGCCCGCGATCAGTTGATGCAGCTGTTGATCGAACCGACCGCCGAGCTGCGGAACAGCGCGTTGCCGTCGATGTAGGCATAGCCGGTCGGCAGCGAGACGCGCGTATCCGGCGGGGTGACGCCGCCGACGGGCAGCGGGGCGTAGAACTGCTTGAACAGGTTCTTGAGCGCGGTGGCCTTGGTGCCGTTGCCGGCGTTGTAAGCGGCCAGGTAGGTCACCGCGGCGATCGGGTAAGCGCCCGAGATCACGGCGGTCGGGTTGACCAGGCGGGTGCAGTTGCGCGCCGGGGCGGCGACGCTGGCCGGCACGTCGGCGACGGTGGCGCCGTCGAGCACCTTGCCCGACAGCAGCGCGGCCGGAGCCAGGCTGACCGCACCGGTCGAACCGAACAGGGCCGGGTCGTTGCCGTTGACCGAGGCGTACATCACGCCCTGGCTCAGCACTTCGGCGATGTCGGCGTAGCCGAACGCGTCGGTGGTGGACTTGACCTTGGAGACCACGCCGTTGTTGCCGGCCTGGGCCGAGGAGGCCGAGTAGTTCGGCAGCGCCAGAGCGGCGGCGGTGGCGAAGCTCTGGTTCGGCTTGAAGAAGTCGGCGGCCAGGCCGAACTTGCCGTTGCACTGCGCGGCCAGGTAGCTGGTGAAGGCGAACGAGGTGCCGCTGCCTTCCGAACGGTAGACGATGGTGATCGGGTGCGAACCGGCCACCGGCGAGGTCAGGCGCGAATCGTTCCAGTTCTTGATGTCGCCGGCGAAGATGCGGCAGACCTGCTCGGTGTTCAGCGCGACCGAGGTCAGGCCGCCGGTGGTGTCCTTGAACGGCAGGGCGATGGCGCCGGCCAGGACCGGGATCTGCACGATCGCGGTGCGGGTGGACGCCATGTTGGTGATGAAGGTGTTGTAGTCGGCGGTGGCGATCGGCGCGTCGGTGCCGATGAAGTCCGGAGCCGACTGGCCCGAGACCGAGCTGAAGCCGGTGATGCCGGCCGGCGAGCAGGCGCCGTTGGCGAAGATGCCGTCGTTGTTGAGGATCTTCTTGCCGGTGCCGCTGCCGGTCTGGCAGTAGGAGACGGCATCGGCCGAGTAGCGGGTGTGGAAGTCCTTGAACACCGGAACCTTGGTGCCGGTGGAGTTGCCCAGGCCGGCGACGCTGAAGGTCACGGCCGGCAGGGTGATGGCGGAATCGCGCGACAGCTTGGCGACCGGCGAGGTGCCGTTGTACAGGTCGCCGACATAAGCCGGGGCCGGGAAGGTGGCGCCGCCGCCGTACAGATCGGCCGCGTTGGCCGAACCAGCGAAGACCAGGACAGCGGTAGCGGCCAGCAGGCCGACATGAAGCTTGTTGCGATGCACGAGACGTCTCCTTTTGAGGGTGCGGGCCGAATGCCCGCGGATCAATCCGTATCTGTTCGTTGCAAGGCGCCGACGCGTTGCCTCAACGGGCTGCGTTGGCGCGGCGACAGAATGGGCGCGGCGTGTGCAAGCGCAACGACCATGCGGGTAAGTATTTATTACATGCTTCAAGTTACTAATCGGCTGGGATTTAGCGCGATCTAAATCGTGTTTTCGTAAGCGATGCGAAGGTTTTGTGTCTGCGCGCGATCGCGTGGTTACACAGATGACAGCGTGCGCGCGCACTGCGTCACGGTCGCGCGCGATGAGTCCGGAGCTTGTTTGCGACGCGGATCAATTGTCATCTGCGTAGAAATCGACGCGGCCAGTGCGTTCGCCCGCGCGGCCTCGCTGGCTCGCAATCGGCGTTGCGAAAGGCGGGCACGGTTCTCAGCGATTCGCAACGAAGCGGAGACTCGTTGGCGATGGAGATGGAGATGGAGATGGTGTTGCGTGCGGATGCGGCGTCGCTGTCTGCATTCGCGGTTCGTGCGGTTTGCTTGCGTCGCGACGCAATGGACGCCGCGATGTCGCACGGGCGTTTGCGCGGGAATGAACGCTGGGCAGCCGCCGTGCTTTCGATAATGCGGCGATGAAGGGTGCGGCGTTGTTTGGTTTTCGCGCTCGCCGCTTGCGCAGCTCCTGCAGGCAGGCGATGCGGCGGCGGTCCGCGACGGCGCGGGCGATCGCTGGCTTGGCCGTCCAGGCGGCTCAGCGCTGATCGGGTCGTTGCCGCCCACGAAAAAGGGCGGCCTGTCGGCCGCCCCGTTTCATTCCCCTGCCCTTCGCGCCGACGCTTCGGCGCGCGGCGTTACGGCGAGTTCGCGCAGCGCGGGTTGCTGGCCTGGCATTGGCCGAAGCCGATCACCTGCACCGAGATCACCGCCGGCAGGTCGCGGCCGCCCATCGCCGGGCGCCTTTCCGCCATCTGCTCGGCCACTGCGTTCACGCCCGAGCTGGCCGACGAGGCCGCGCTGAGCGCGCCGGTGTCGACGTTGCGCGCGACCGGGATGCCGAGGGAGTCGCCGTCGACCTGGATGTTGTCGGCGTTGGCGATGGTCTGCGCGGCGACGATCAGGTTGCCGCCGATGCGGATGCCGGCGTCGCCGGCATCGATGGTGCCGCGCGGGGCGACCAGCACCGCGTCGCCGGCCTTGCCGGCCGCGGCGGTCTGCAAGGTGGCGATGCCGGCGCCGGTGACCAGGCCGCGCGCGTCGATCCGGCAGTACTGGTCGACGTCGCAGACGTAGCGCACCGGCGGTTTGTCCGACGAGGTCTTGGCGCCCTTGCCGGCGTTGATGTCGCCGTTCGAGCTCCAGATCGTCAGGTCGCCGCCGCGCTGGGTGAAGATGCGGCTCTGCGCGAGCAGCACGCTGCGGTCGGTGAAGATGCCGATGTCGCCGACATCCAGCGTCAACACGCCTTGCTGGTTGGGGCCGATCACGGTCTCGCCGCGGTTGTTGGTCACCAGCGGCGGCGCGGCCACGCTGCCGACCAGCACTTCGCCGCCGGGGCCGAGAATGCGCACGTCGCCGCCCTGCTGGGTCTGCACGGTCGAACCGCGCATGTCCATGCGCCCGGTCGCGACCGGTGCGTCGGCGCCGTTGGCGCCGCCGTCGAGGCGGTTGGCGGTGTAGCCCAACGCCTGCGGGAACAAGGTGTTGATCGCGCGGTAGCCGGCGGCGTACTTGCCGAACTCGGGGCTGGCCGGGTTCTTGTTGTCGCGGCCGGCGCGTTCGAGCAGGTCCAGGAACACCTTGTCGACCAGGCGCTGCTGCGCCGCTTCGGGCAGTTGCGCGAATTCGGCCCAGGCCTGTTGCGGCGACAGCGCGCCGTCGCCTTGGCCCTCGCCGTCGCCGCCGGCGTCGCGGCGCTGCTGGCGCACGTAGGCGGCGAGCCAGCCCGCATAGGCCGCGGATTCTTCGCCGGCCGGATCGAGATAGCGCGCGGCGAACGCGCGCGTGTCGATGCCCGGCGCGACGCCGAAGCGCACCACCAGGTCGGCGCCGTCGTAGCCCAGCCCGGCGTTGTCGCGATTGCCGATGGTGCGGATGCCGCCGCCTTCGGCGCGCAGCTGATTGAACGCGTAGGCCTCGTTGGCCGAAGTGAACGGGCCCAGGTCGCGCCCGGCCTGGATTTCGAAGCTGCCCGGCCCGCCCAGTTCCATCCAGTTGTAGCGGCTGACCCGGCCGGTGATGCTGCGGCCGAGCGGGCGGTAGTACAGATCGCGTCCGGCCAGCACGCGGGTGGCGTCGCTGGCGCGGTAGTTCTGTCCGCGCAGGTCCAGGTCGACGATGTCGCGGCCGGCGCGGATCGTCGCCGGCTTGGGCAGTTCCAGGGTCAGGGTGTTGAAGCTCTGGCGCTGGTCCGGCTGGCCGTTGACGATGTCGCCCAGCGCGTACACCCGCACCGGCTCGCGGTCGTCGCGGTGCAGGTTGGCGCGCTGGTCGCGGCTGGCGATGAACACGTCCAGGCGCGAGAAGTCGAACGCGGTCTGTTCCGGCAGGCTCGACAGCGGTTGCAGCGGCGACGGCATCCAGGCCGGGTCGATGTCGAGCAGGCGCAGCGTGTCCAGGCGCGGGAACGTGTCGGCGTACAGCAGCACGTCGCCGCCGGCGAGCAGGCTCAGGCCGCCGCGCGCGGACGGGAACAACTGGCCGCCGTTGCGCACGCGCACGTCGCCGGCGATCGCGACCAGGCTCAGCGAACCCGGCAGCACCTGCGCGAACAGCGAGCTGCTGCCGATGTTGTACGGCGCTTGCGGACGATTCGGGTCGCGGCCGCCGTAGGCGAACAGCGCGTCGCCGAGCAGCAGGCTGCCGAGCTGCACGTCGCCGGTGGTCGAGGTCGCATTGAGCGCAGCGTCGGCACCGAAGGTCTGCGAATCGACTTCGCGCTCGCTCAGCCGCGCGTACGAGGGATTCAGCACCCGGCCGATGTCGACGTCGCCGCTGGCGCCGACGTTCCAGCGCGCGTCCTGCATCGCCAGGATCGGCGCCACGCCCGAGTTCATCGTCGTGGTCTGGCTGCTGACGTTCTCGATGAACACCGGCACGCTCAGCTCGTACGCCGAACCGATGCGGCCGCCGGCGTTGAGCGAACCCTCGCCCTGGGACACGAAGAAATCGCCGCCGAGCACGTCGCGGCCGGCGCTGGCGCGCAGGTCGCCGCCGCCGAAGCGGCGCAGGCCGCCGGCGCCGTCGCGCTGCCACGTGGTCGGCGAGGACGCCGACACTTCGACCAGGTCGCGGCCGGCATCGAGGCGGATGTCGCCGCCGACGCTGAGCAGGCCCTGGGCGAAACCGCCGAAGTTGATCGAGGTCGAGACCAGGCGGCCGTCGGCGTCGACGAGGTTGCCGGTCTGCATCCACGGCCACCAGTACTGGACCAGATAGCTGCCGGCGACGCCGCTGCGGCGGCCGTCGCTGTCGCGGATCTGGCGGTTGCCGACGATATCGCGGCCGGCGCGCAGGCTGAGGTCGCCGGCCGCTTCCGGATTGACCGCGCCGGTGACCGCGACCAGCGGGCCGCCCAGATTCTGCGGCGAGGCCGCGCCTTCGACCCGCGGCCGCGAGGTATCGGCGCTGGTGCCCGCGCCCGGGCGGCCGGCGGTGTAGACGCTAGCCGGCGCGTCGCGGTCGGCGAAGCGCACGTCGCGCGCGGCGACCAGTTCGATCTCGCCGGTGCCGGTGCGCAGCACGTTCGGCAACAGCAGATCGCTCTGGCCGGGCTTGCGCAAGGTGGTGTGGCCGTCGAACACGATGTCGGCCGCGCCGCTGCCGGCGCGGTCGGGCGCGACGCTGGCGAAATCGGCGCCGGCGACGAAGCGGTAGCGGCTGCTGTCGCCGCCGGCGAGCTGCTGCTCCAGCCACGGCGTCGGCCGTTCGACCGTGGCCTGCAGCGTCGGCGTGCGGTCGGCGGCCGGCGGCACCGGGCCGAGCACCGGCAGGCGCGCCACCCAGGTCATCGGCGGCGCTTCGCCGTTGGCGATGCGGTTGGCCAGATCGAGCACGTAGCTGCGGTAACGGTCCAGATAACCGGCGTAGTCGCCCGGGCCGCTCGGCGGCGTCGGTTCGGCGATGCCGGCATCGCCGGTGCCGGCGATCGAGATCAGCAGGTCGATGAAGCCCATCAACGAGGTGCCGGGGCCGACGATGTTGTCGAGCGCGCTGTCGGGCTTGGTCATCATGCCGAACAGTTCGTCGTACTGGCCGTAGTACTGGCCGGATTCGTCGTTCGGATCGTAAGGCTGCGGCGCGGGCAGGAACTGCTCGCTGTCGGGCATGCTCAGCGGATTGTTCTGCAGCCAGGTCATGCGCGCGGCGGCCGAGCCGTCGTAGTTGCCGACCGCGCCGCTGCCGGCGGCGTTGTAGTTGTAGAACCCGTCGCTGATGCTGGCGTTGACCTGCACTTCGCCGGCCGCGCGCAAGGTCAGCACCGGCGCGGCGCCCTGGTAGCGGAAGTCGGGCGCGTTGCGGTCGCCGGAGTTGAGGTTCCAGTTGGTCAGCACCCGGATCGCGCCGCCGTCGCGGCCCGCATCGGGATTTTGCAGCTCGATGCCGGGACGCGCGCGGAACTGGGCGATGCCGGCGAAGCGCTCGCCGAAAGCGAAGCCCGGGGCCTGGGCGAAACGCATCAGGGTACCGGCCTGATGCTCGACGCTGTCGCCGTTGAGATAGCCGTAGAAACCCTGGTGCGCGGCGTTGGCCGCCTCAGGGGTGAAGTAATGGGTCTTGAGATACAGCGCGAGCTGCTCCGGCGTCTGCGGCGCGGCCAGTTCGGCGCCGCTGGCGTCGCGCCACTTGCCGGCGACGAGCTTGCCGTCGGCAGCGTACCAGCCGGCCGGATCGACGATGCCGTCGAAGTGCCGTTCGGGATGCGCCGGGTCGATCGCGTCGCTTGCGCTCCACACCGCATACGCTTCCAGCCCGACCTCGCGCGCGCCGACGAACGCCGCCGGGTTGTCGACTTCGATGTTGACGTCGCCGCCGACCAGCAGCGGCGCGCGCAGTTCGACCTTGCCGCCGGCCAGGCCGCCGACACTGCCGCCGCGCACGTCGATCAGCGCGTCGCGGCCGATGCGGATGACGCCGGCCGCGTCGCCGGCGATGTTCTGATAGCCGAAGAATTCGTTGAGGCTGCCGTCGCTGCGGCCGCTGGTGCCGATGCGTACGGTGCCGCCGCGCTTGCCGGCGTCGCTGCCGTTGGCCAGCAGGCGGCCTTGCAGGTCCACGCCGTGGCGGCCGTACAGATCGATCCGGCCGCCGGCGCTGCCGGAGGCGTCGATGTCGCCGAGGACGCGCACGTTGCCGTTGGCCGCGTCGCGCAGCAGCGCGTCGCTGCCGCCGTCGGCGATCAGGCTGACCTCGCGCGCCTTCAAGGTCTGGCCGGCGCCGAGCTGCAGGTTGCCGCTGCGGCTGCGCACCGCGATGCTGCGGTCGATGCCGCTTTGCGCCAGCCGCTGCGCCAGCGCGTCCAGGTCCAGCGCTGCGCCGCTGTCGAGTTCGATGCGGCCGCCCTGCCCCTTCGGCGCCGCCCCCTTGAGCGTGCCGTCGAGCGCGATCGCGCCCTGCGGCGCGAGCAGGCGCAGTTCGCCGGCGTCGCCGCCGCCGGCCGCGGCCGATACGTCGAGCTGCGCGCCGTTGGCCAGCGCGATGCCGCCGCGCTCGGCGCGCAGTTCGATCCGTCCGCCCGGCGCGTACACCGGCTGGTCGAAGATCGCTTTCGGCAATGCCGACACGTCGATCGCGCTGCCCGCGTCCAGGCGCACGTCGCCCTGGGTCGCGACCAAGCTCGCGCGGCCTGAGTTGGCCCGGATCAGCGCGCTGCCGGCGATGCTGGCGCCGCGCAGTTCCAGCGCCCCGCCCTGCGGCCGCGCGGCGTCGGCCGCGGCGTCGCCGACGCGCACGAGCGCGATCGCGCCGCTGCTGCGAAGGCTCTGCTCGGCCCCGCCTTCGGCCTGGAGCAGCGGCGCCTGCAGGCGCAGATCAGCGGCGCCGAAATCGACGCTGCCGCGGCCGCCGGCAGAGATTTGCCTGGTCGCTTCAACCGACACCTTGGCGAAACCGGCGAACTGCGAATCGCCGCCGCTGAAGGCGACCGAATCGCCATGCAGCTGCAGGCTGCCACGCCCGGCCGACGCGTCGCCGGCGGGGCCGCCCTGCACGCCGAGTTCGTTGCCCAGGCTCAGCCGCTGCGCGCTCAGCCGCACCGTGCCGCCGTCGCCGCCGAAGCGGCGCGCGCTGAGGTTGAGTTCGCGGTCGCTGTCGACGTCGATATCGCCGTAGAACGCCATCTCGCCGTAGCTGCGCAGACTCACCCGCTGGGCCTGGCCGAACTGGGCCAGGGTGTTGCGGCCGACCACGAAGCCGTCGTAGCGCGCGTGCGGATCGGCGCTGAACACCACCCGCCCGCTGCTGGCCTGGATGTCGCGCCCGGCCAGCACCGCGCTGGCGTCAACGCGGGCGTTGCCGGAGGCGTCGAGCATCAGCGACGCGCCGCCGTCCAGGCGCGCTCCGGCGCCGACGTCGAGCAGGCCGCGCGATTGTTCGAACGCCGGCAGGCCGCGCCGTTGCAAGGTCGCCGCGCCGGCGTTGGACACCCGCAGCAGCGCGCCGTCGCCGCTGATCGCGGGGCGGTTGCTGGCGGCGTCGGCGTTCTGGCCGACGACCAGTTGCAGATCGCCGGCGCCGGCCAGGGTGCCGCGCGCCTGGATCACGCTGCCGTCCTCGATCCGAACGCCCTGGCTGCCGTCGCCGGCCTTGGCCACCAGCACGATTTCCGGGCCCTGCAGCGGCGAGGCGGCGTCGTTGGACACCAGCACGTCGCGCGCGCGCACCGAGATCGCGGTGCCGTCGCCGCCGCGTTCGCGCACGCCGCCGATCAGCAGGCTGCCGGCGCCCAGCGCGCTGAGCTGGCCGGCATCGAGCTGCACATAGCCTTCGAGCGCGGCCTGGTTGCGGCCGCGGATCTGGATCGCGTCGGCGACCACGTCGATCTGCGCCGCGGCGCCGCCGTCGGCGGCGGCCACGTCCAGACGCGCGGCCAGTTCCAGCGCGCGCTGCGCGCTGAGCACCAGTTGGCCGCCGTCGCGCGGCAGCTGCGGCGCGAACCGGCCGGCCTTGCCCGCCTGTTCGGAGAAGAACTTGTTGGCTCGGCTGAGCTGGTATTGCGAGTACTGGCCCCACACCGCCGCCGACTGCACGTCGAACAGTTGGCTGCGCGCATCGCGCGCGCCGCTGAGCGAGTCGACGTAGTAACCGGCGACGCGGTGGGTGCCGTCCGGCGCGGTCAGGTTCTGGCTGGCCAGCGCGTCCTTTCCGCCGCTGCGCTGGACCACGCGGAACGCGCCCGGCAGGGTCGCGTAGCGGCCCGGCAGCAAGGTGTAGACGCCGTCGGCCAGCCCCGGCACGCCGGACAGGTACACCGACTTGCCGATCTGGCTGGGGCCGGCGCCCTGGCTCAATAGCGGGTCGCTCGCCGCCAGCGGCGACTGCGCGCCCGGCACGATCGCATAGACTTCGCGGCCGTCGGCATACAGCGGCGCGCGCGTGCCGCTGCCGCCGTCGGCGTAGCTCACCGCGAAGCTCGACAGCAGGTCGCGGCTGCCGCCGGTGCCGGCCACCCATTCGAACGCCTGCAGATCGCCGCCACCGGACAGGTCGACGCGCGCGCCGGCCTGCAGCGACAACTCGACGCCGTCGAGCGAGATGCGATTGAGCGGCGGCGCGGTCAAGCGCTGCTCGACCTCGTTGCCGTCCCATTGCAGCGAATCCACGGTCTTGCCGTAGGGCAGCACGCGGCCGTCGAGCGAGACCGAGGTCAGGCTGCCGGGCGCCAGGGTCACCTTGCGCGTCGGCGTCAGCGCGAGCTGATTGAACAGCGCGCGGGTGGCCGGGTCGTCGGCGTTGCCGGCGCCGAGCACGATCTGCCCGGCCGGCGCGCGCAGCGTACCGGCCTGTTCGATTTCGCTCGCGTCCAGCAGCAGCTTGCCGCCGGCCGACAACGGCAGCGGCGCGGCCGCGCCGTTGCCGGCGATGCGGATCGCGGTGTCGGCGCGCTGGCCGGCCGCGTCCTTGGCGCCGAGCGCGCGCACGATGAAGGTCTCGCCGCTGGCCGGATACAACTGGGCCGCGCGGAACGACAGGTTGCCGCCGCTGAGCAGTTCGCCCGGCACCAGCCGCACTTCGTTGTTGATCGTCGCGCTCTGGTAGAGGCTGGGCGTGTGGAAGCGGATGTCGCCGCGGCTGTCGAAGGCGGCGTCGGCGAAGTTGCGCAACGCCACGCGTCCGCCGATGTCGATGAAGCCGGCCTCGACCTTCAGCGTCGCCGCGCCGGGCTTGCCGGGTTCCGCCAGCGCGGTCGCGGCGTCGCCGCCAAGGCCTTGCAGCGACACGTAGGCCGAACGCAGCGTGGCCGCGCCGCGCTCGCCGCCGGCCTGGAACGCGCGCGCGTTGATCATCAGCGCGCGCGCCGGCGACAGGGTCACATCGCCGTCGAACACCACCGGCGCCACGCCGGGGCCGCGGATCAGGCCGTCTTCGCCGATCCCGACCAACAAGGTATCGATGCCGGAACCGTCGAGCGAGTCGGCCTGGAAATGCATGGTCCCCGAAGGCGCGTCGCGGCCCGGCTCGATCGTCCCGCCGGCGCGCGCCGACGGATCCAGTCGGCTGCCGCTTTGGTGGAACACGATCTGCGACGTCGCCAACGGCGCGCGTCCGCCGCTGACGTCCAGCGGCCGCACGCTCTGCGCGGTCAACAGCTGCACGCTGCCGCCGCGCGCCTTGGCGTCGCCGCCGGCGGCCTGGATGCGGCCGTCGAAGAACAGGCCGCCAGCCGCGGCCAGCACCAGCTCGCCGCCGTCGCTCCACACCGTGCGCGCCTGCAGCGGCGCCTGGCCGATCGCGCCGCTGTCGGCCGGCAGGTCGAACACCGCTCGTGCGCCGGACAGGTCCAGGCGCGCGCCCTGCTCGACCACCACATAACCGCCGTCGTTGCTCAGGCCGATGCGGCCGCCGTCGAGCAGCTTGCCGTCGCGCGGCACCGCGCCGCCGTTGGGCAGCGGCGCCTTGAACGGATTGAGCAGCGCCACGCCGGACACGTCGAGCACCGCCTCCGCGCCGACCCACACCGATTTGTCCGCGCGCCAGTAATCCACCTGCGCCGGGCTGTGCGACGGCGACAGCGCCGTGCTCGACGTATCGCCGGACAGATCGATGCTGCCGCCGTGCGCGATCACCGACCCAAGCACCGTCAGCTGCCCGCGCGACCCCAGGCGCACCGCGCCGCCGGCGTCGACCTGCAGCTGCGCGCCGCGTTCCAGGGTCAGCGTGTCGCGCACCTGGTCGAGCCCCGCCACGTTCGGCAGGGTGCGGCCGGTGGCCGCGCCGGCTTCCAGGAAGAAATCGGCGGCGTCGCGGTGATAGTCGTCGAGGCGGCCGAACGCGCCGTATTGGCCCGCGCCGCCGGCGTTCAAGCCGGCGTAGAGATCGCCGCCGCTGGCCAGCCCGCGCAACGCGTCGAGGTTCGGCAGGAAATTGCGCTGCGACACGCTCAGCTGGGTGCCGGCAAGGATGCGCGCGTCGTGGCGCGCGACCAGGTCGTAAGCGCCGAAATCGCCGTCGTGGAAGAAGCCGGCGTCCAGGCGCAGCGTGCGCGCATCGCCGGCGAGCGGATCGGCCGCCGACGCGCCGATCAGGATGTCGCGCGCGTGCAGGCTCAGCGTGCCGCCGCCGGCGAGGCCGCCGCCGCGCAGGTTCTGCGCGCTGAAGCGCAGCTCGCCGGCGCCGGGCTCGGCGGCGTACGCCGACGCGGGCAGGAACGGATTCAGCGACTGGGTGCCTTCGCGCGGTTGGTACAGCTTCAAGGCGATATCGCCGCCGCGGCCCAGCGGCACGCCGTCCTTGGCCGCAAGCTGGCCGTTGGGCAGGATCCGGCCGCCGCCGGACACGTCCAGCAGCGCGCCCGGATCGAGCACGATCGAGCCGCTGGCGTCGCGGCCGCCGCCGGCGCCGTCCTGCTCCCCGCCGTTCAAGAGCGGATACTCGGACACGCTCAGGCTGATGCGGCCGCCGTCGATGTGCGCGCCGCCCTGGCGCTGGTCGGCGACGCGGTCGCGGTCGTTGACCCATTGTCCGCGCGCGAGCAAGCGGCCGCCGGAGCGCACGGCGATGCCGCGGCGCGCGCCATCTTGCGGATCCGGGTCGTTCTCGCTGGTCGCGCTTAGCGCGATCTCGCCCGAATCGGCCTGCAAGGTGCCGGCCACGTCGACCCGTGCGCCGCTCAGGGCGATGCGGCCGCCGGCGTCGACTTGCAGGTGCGCGTCGCTGGCCACCTCGATGCGCGAAAGCTTGTCGCTGAGCTCGACCGTGCCGAAGCCGGCCCGATTCAACGCCTGTGCGGACAACGCGCCGCCCTGCTCCTGGGTCAGGCGCTGCTGCATCGAAAAGTCCGCGGCCACATCGGGCACAGCGCCGTTCTGCAAGGTCCAATGGCCGTAACCCGCGCCACCGACCGAGACGCTGAACTTGCCTCCCAGCGCCGGCGCGCCGCGCTCGCGCTGGTCGCGCCCGGATTCGGCGTTGCCGCGCAGTTCGCCGGCCAGCACCAACCCGGTGTCGACGCGGGTGGCATCGACGCCGGCGTCCTGGCGCAACACGATGTTGAGCTCGCCGCCGGCGCCGCCCTGCACGTAGTCGGATTCGTAGTAGCGGTCCGAACGCGCGAACCCGGAATAGAAGTACTCGCGCACGTTCCAGCGCTGGTGGTCGAGCGAGAACTGGCCGGCGAAGCCGAGGTAGGACTGCGACGGGTCGGCCCCGGCCAGGCGGTAGGTGCGCCCGTCCGCGCCGATCACCCGCGGGGTTTCGACCATGCCGCCCTGGTAATGCAGGAAGCCGCCGCTGACGTCGATCACCGAGCCGCCGCGGGCGACGAATTCGCGCGCGCTGACGTTGATGGTGCCGCCGTCGACCAGCAACTGGTCGATGCCGCGCGGGCGCTGGTCGGCGTAGCCGGCGGCGTTGAACAGCGGGCTGCCGACCCAGGCGCGGCCGTCGTCGGTCACGCCGCGCTCGCGCGCGTCGAGCACGACCTTCTTGCGGTAGAACGCGCCGCCGCGCAGCAGCGGCGAATCGGCCAGCTCGTTCTCGCCGACGCGTTCGATGGTGATGAAGTGGTCGGACATCGGCCGCTGCACGTCGGCCAGGCCGGCGACGTTGATCTGCGCGCCGCGGTCGATCTGGATGCGCGCGACGTCGGGCTTGCTGCTGCCGTCGCGCAGCGGCTCCATGCCGACCAGATCGAGCCTGGCGCCGGGCATCAGCACCAGCGAGCTTTCCTGCAGGCGCATCTGCGCTGCGGCCAGCACCGCATTGGGCGCCTGGAACGCCTTGTCCGCGGTCGCCGCCGAGGTGGTGGTCTCGCCGTCGCGCTCGGGCAGGATCGCGGTGACCGAACCGCTGCCGAAACTGAGCTTGCCGCCGGTGCTGGCGCTCAGATCGCCCGGCTTGTCGACGCCGGCCGAACGCGCGTGGTTGGCGGCCACTATAGAGATCCGCCCCGGCCGGCTGACCGAGGTGGTGGTGCCGACATAGCCGTCCTGGCGCAGGTCGTAGCCGGTCAGGGTGACGGTGCCGCGCTTGCTGGCGACGATGCCGGTGTTGTCCAGGCGGCCGTAGCCGACGTTGGGCGCGCTGGCCTGCGGCGCCACGCCGCTGTAGCGCAGGCTCAGTTCGTTGCTGGCGCCGGCCGGCGCCGGGGTCGAGAACGCGCCGACCACCGCGGCCAACTGCGCGTGGCCGTCTTCGGCGATCACGCTGCCGGCGTTGCTGAGGTTCGGCGCGGCGATCAGGGCATAACCGCCGGAACCGGTCTTGATCTGCGCGCCGGCATCGATGCGGATGTCGCCGGAGGCCTGCGGCCGCGTCGCGGCGCCGCCGACGAATTCGGCCAGTTCCGAGGTCAGCACCGCCACGTCGGCCTTGGCCCGGCGCACGCCTTCGCCGATGAAGATGCGGTTGCTCTGGGCGACGTCGTTGCTGAACAGATTCAACGAAGACACCAGCAGCGAGCGGGTGTTGACCTGGCTGGTGCCGCCGAACATCACGCCGTTGCGGTTGAGCAGATACACGCTGCCTTCGGCCTTGATCTGGCCGAAGATCTGGCTGGGCCGGCCGCTGGGATCGTCGACCCGGTTGAGCGCGATCCAGTCGTTGCCGCCGCCGGCCTGGTTGCCGGCGCGCTGGTCGAAATGGACCGTGGTGCGGCGGCCGACGTTGAAGCTTTCCCAGCTCAGGATCGCCTTCTTCTGGGTCTGCTCGATGGTGACGGTGACGTTGTCGCCGTCCTTGCTCTGGCTCGGGCCCTTGGCGCCGAGCCACAGCTTGGACTGGTTCAGGCGCGGGTCTTCGACCGCGATCGCGCCGGGCTCGAAGCGCACCCCCGCGGCGACCTTGAGGCCGCCCTCGGCCAGGCCGTCGGGAATCTGGTTGGCGGCCGCCGAGGCCGCCGCCGCGGCGCGCGCGGCCACCTGCGCGGCGTCGAGCGCGGAGCGCACGCGCGCAGCCTGGGCGAACGCGGCCAGCGAGCGCTGCGCCATCTGCTGCGCCTGCACCGACTGCTGGCCCTGCTGCTGCACGTTGCGCGCGGCCTGCGCGGCCGGATCGGCGCCGCGGCGCGCGAACGGATTGGGATCGGCATACGCGGCGCCGCCGACCAGCGCCAGCGAAATCGCCGCGCTCAGCGCGAACAGGCGCAAGCGCGCGGGCGAAGGACGGCCAGAGACGTTACCGGCGAGGGGCTTGCGGGTCATGACGGCTTCCTTTGCGCTGGCAGCGTGGCCGCGGCGGAGGCATCGCGCAGCGCGGCGACGCGGTGGAATGGGAAAAGGGCTTCGGCCGCGCGTGCGCGCATCTCAGCGCACCGGCGGCCGCGACAGCGGCGTAGCGGGAAAACTGCGGTCGGGCCGTTGCGGCACGACCGACTTGCCGTACTGGTCGCCGAGCCGCTGGCGCGTCGCCGCCGGCACCGCCAGGCCCTGCCCGATCGGCGCCAGCCGTTCGCCCGGCGAATCGGCGGCGACGACCGGCGCGACCTTGTCGACTTCGCTCTTGATCGCGTCGTTGACGCAATCCCAGCGCCCGGCCTCGTCGTGGCCGATGCGCACCTGCACGCACGGCGGCGGCGGCGGCTTCGAGGCCGGCAGGATCCGCCGCTGCGCCGGCAGCGCCGCGGCCGCGCACAGCAACGCGGCAGCCAGCGCCGCGCGCGCGCCGCCGTGGCGCGCACGCACGCCCACGCGCGCAGGCGCCGCGCGCGCGACCGCACGCAACGCAACGACTACGACGCGGGCGCGCGCAGCGTCCATCACCCGTTCGGGGTCGTGCCGGCGGTGCGCGCGGCGCCCTCGCCGGCGCCGCACTGGGCGCTCTTGGCGCGCTCGTCCTCGAGCCGGCCTTCGAGCTCGCGCGCGCGGTTCTCGCGCTCGACCTGGCCGAACCCGAGCAGGGTCACGCGCCTGCCTTTGGAATACGCCGGATCGCGGTACAACTGCGCCAGCTCGCGGCCGGCGCGGTACAGCGCCTCGCTGCCGGCGGCGCATTCGGCCGCGCGCGCCTGCGCCGCCTGCAACTGCTGCGCCAGTTCGGCGCGTTCGCGCTCCTTGTGCTGAGCGTTCTGCGCGGCCTGCTCCTGCGCGCTGCGCCACTTGAGCGCCTCGCCGCGCGCCTGCTCGGCCGAGGCCGAAGCCTGGCCCAGGCGTTGCTGCAGCGCCGCCAGTTGCGCGCCGTCGGCGGCCGGCGCGGGCTTGGCCGCGCGGCCCTTGAGCTCGTCGCGCTCGCGCTCGGCCGCGGCGGTGGCGGACTGCTGCTGGGCCAGCGCGGCCTCGGCGGTGCGCAGGCGCGAGGCGGTATCGCGCAGCGCGTCGCGCAGGCGGGTTTCGTTGGCGCTCTGCGCGTGCGCGGCGGAGGCGGCGAACCACAGCGCCGCCAGCAGCGGCGCGCTGCGCAGGGCGGCGTGGCGAATCGAAGGCAGGCTCATACGCTAGGCGTCCTTCCCGGTCAGAACTGGGTGTTGAGATCGAGCTGGATCACATCGACCGAGTACGGCTGGCCGGTGACTTCGTTGGCGCTGAGCCAGCGCAGGCCCAGCCAGGTGTTGCGCGCCAGGCCCAGCGAGCCGCCGACGATGAAGCCGCGCGCGTTGGTCCCGCCGAGGTGGAAGTCCGAATCGGTGAAGGCATCGGGCACCGCATCGGATTCGAGCCGCTTGTAGCCGATGCTCGCGTTCCAGTCCCAGGCCTTCTCGATCTTGGGCTGGCCGACCAGCAGATTGACGTAGTAGCCCATGTCGCCGCCGTCGAAGATCGCGGTGGTGTCGGCCGGATCCAGGGTCGGCTTGAAGTTGTTGAGCGGCCCCAGCGCGCGGATGCGCCCGGCGTCGTACTTGGTGTTCTTGACCACGTCGGCCTCGAGCACGATCTTGACCGGATCGAAGCGGGCGATCTCCAGCGCCGCGTGCAGGTTGGCCACGCCGAATTCGCTGGCGTAGCCGAAGTACTGCAGCTGCGGGCCGTTCGGCGCGCCCTGCGCCGGCACGATGTTGCGGATCGCGAACATGGTGTTGCCGAACTGCTGGAACTGCGGGCGCGACAGGTCGGTGTCGCACACGTCCTTGGCGGTCGGCGCCAGGCACGCCGAGGAGAACTGGCCGTTGAGCTTGTCGAACAGGAAATAGCCCAGCCCCAGCTTGAGCGACATGGCGTCGGCGAAGTTCCAGTCCAGCCCGGCCTGGGCGCCGTACAGCCACTTGTCGCGGCTGGATTCCTTGTCGATCTTCTGGGTCGAGCCGAAGTCGAAGTCGGTGTTGAACACCGGGAACGCGCCGACGTTGACGAAGGTCTTGAAATCCGGGTCGTGCGCGAACTGGGTCTTCACCGCCACGCCGTCGAAGTTGAGATCGTTGTCGAACAGCAGCTCGCTGGTCCAGAACGGATTGGGCGTGCGGCCGATGTCGGCGCTGAGCCAGGAGGTCGGCTTGAGCCGGACGTAGGCGCGGTCCAGCCACAACGAATACTTGGACAGGTTGCCGCCGGCGCCGAGGGTCTGGTTGGTCGAGACCGGGCTGCGGTCGCTGCCGGTGGCCAGGCGCAGGTCGGCCTCGACCCAGTCGGCGATCTGCGCGTGCACGCCCAGGCGCGCGCGCAGGCGCATGCGGCCGCGGTTCTTGGTGGTGTTGACGTACGGCACCGGGTTGGCGACCGGATCGGCGACGTCGTAACCCGAACCGCTGTTGAGCGCGGCGAAGTTGGGGAACTCGCGGTAGTTCTCGCCGTCGTTGAGCACGTCTTCGGCGCGCGCGCGCAGGTCGCCGTAGACGCTGATGCGCTGGGTCCATTCCGGCAGCGCGTTCGGCGTCGCCCAGCCCTCGCTCTTGGCCTGCTGGACCACCTCGGCGCGCAGTTCGTCCTTGATCTGCTGGCGCACCACTTCCGGCACGTACGGCACCACCACCGCGCCCGGCGCGGTCTGGTAGGCCGGCTGCGCCGCGGCCGTTGCGGCCGGACGGGCGGCCGCGCTGGCGCTGGCTTCGGCGATCAAGTCGTCGGCCTGGCCGCGGGTCAGCACGCCCTTCGCCACCAGCAGGTCGATCAGCTTGAGGGTCACCTCGGGACTGATCTTGGCGGCGTCCGCCGGCGCGGCGGCCAGCGCCGGCGCGGCGCAGGCCGCCAGCAGCGCGAGCGCCAGCGCGCGCACGCGCAGGCGGGGACGAAGACGGCGGCGGAGTTGGATCGAAGCGGTCATGCGTGGCCTTCCTGAAGTTGAAGTCGTATCGAGGCGCGCCGCGGTCAGCCCGGCGACGACGCGCCGATGCGCAAGTTGATCGGTTGCGGCATCTCCGCCGGCGGCGGCTGCGGCAGCGCGCGGCCCTGCAGCGCGGCGACGATGGCCGCGTCGAGTTCGGGCTTGCCGGTGCCGGCGATCACCTGCGAGCGCTGGATCGTCCCGTCGGGGTTCAGCCACATCGCCACCGTGGCGCTGTAGCGGCCCTTGCGGGTCTTCTCGGCCTGCTGCAGGTACTGCTGCACCGTGCGTTGCACCATCGCGGCGTAGCCGGCATACGGATTGCCGCCGCCGCCGTTGCCGCCGATGCGGGTGCCGCCACCGCCGGTGCCGGCCTGCAGGCCGAACTCGTTGCTGCCCGGGCCGGCGTCGGCGGTCAGCGGATCGCCCGGCGGTTCGGCCGCGTCGTCCTTGGGCGGCTCGATCGATTCGAACGGCGTGTTCTCCACCGGCGTGGGCTCGTCGGGCACCTTGTCCGGCTCGGGCGGCGGCGGGGGCGGAGGCGGCGGCGGCAGGATCACCTGGGTGATGCGCGGCGGCTGGCGCTTGACGGTGGGGCCGGCGCCCTGCATCAGCGACCACACCAGCCACGCCATCACCGCGACGACGCCGATGGCGCCGATCACGCCGAGCGCGCGCGAGAACTTGGAACCGCGGCCGTAGGTCTCGGACACGTGCAGGCCCCCTGCCCTAGCCCGCGGCCTGGCGCTGCGAGGCCAGGCCGATCGAGGAAATGCCGAGCTTGCTGCACAGGTCCAGCACCGCCATGACCTTGTCGTACTGCACGGCGCGGTCGCCGCGCAGGATCACCGGCAGTTCGGCGTCGTTGGCCAGCGCGTTGCGCAATTGCTGCTCCAGCTCGCTCATGCTGACCGGCACCGCGTCGATGCTGACCTGGCCGGCGTTGTCGATGGCGATGACCTTGGTCTTGGGCTGCGACAGCGGCTGCGCCGCGCTGGCCTTGGGCAGGTCGACCTTGATGCCCTGCACCGCCGCGGTGGTCATGATGATGAAGATCACCAGCAGCACGTACGCCAGGTCCAGCATCGGGGTGATGTTGATGTCGTCGTAAGGCTTCTTGCCCTGCACCTTCACGGCAGCGTCTCCGTCGACACGCTGCGGGCCAGGTGCGCCGGCAGCGGCGCGTCGCCGGCGTAGTCCTCGGCGATGCGCTTCTCCAGCTCGTCGACGAACACCTGCATGTCCGCACCGATGGCCTCGGTGCGGCTGAGCAGGTAGTTGTAGCCGAACAGCGCCGGGATCGCGACGGCCAGGCCGGCCACCGTGGCCAGCAGCGCCGCGGCGATGCCCGGCGCGATCGCGTTGATGTTGACGTCGCCGGCCGCGGCCACCGCGGCGAAGGTGATCATCACGCCGACCACGGTGCCGAGCAGGCCCAGGAACGGGCCGCCGGAGATGGCGATGGTCAGCATCACCATCAGCTTGTTGAGGCGCTGGCCTTCGCGCACCGCGGCGGCGTCCAGCGCCGAGCGGATCGCGGCGATCGACTGCGGCCGCACCACCTGGCGGCCGCCGGCGGCGGCGACGCGGTTGCGCAGCTCGTCCAGGCCGATCGCGAGCAGGCGCGCGAGGTTGGACTTCTCGCCGTTGAGCGGGCCGTTGCCCTCGGCCGCGCGCACCCAGGCCGCGTCGTGCAGCGGGTATTCGGCGGCGTGCTTGCGGAACGCGAGCAGGAAGCGCTCGTTGGCCTTGGCGGTGGCGCCGACGAACAGGCCCTTGCCGATCATCACCCACCACGAGATCGCGGCCATGAAGCCGAGGATCACGATCACCACCCAGGCGTCGACGGTGAGCGCGCTGAACAGGATGCCGAAGTAGTTGTGGCCGCCGTCGCCGGAGCGCTGCTCGACCGGCTGGAAGGTCAGCAGCTTGGCGTCCAGGCCCTGGCTGTGCGCGGCGGCCTGGATCAGGCCGAGCGGGCGGGCGACCTTGGACAGCTGCAGTTCGTCGATCTGGCCGATGAAGTTCGGCCGCGCCGCGCCGTCCTCGCCGCCGACCAGCAGGCCCGCGGCCGCCGCCGGCAGCGCCGCCGCGGCGTCGCCGGCCGGCGCGCCGTTGACGTAGACGCTGAGCTTGCCGGCGTCGGCGCGCACCGCGATGTGCGCCCAGCCCTCGCCGACCAGCGGCGCGCCCGCGGCGGTGCGCACGCCGCCGGCTTCGGCGTACACCACGCCCTGCTCGAGCAGCACGGTCAGCGCGCCCGGCAGCGAGGCGATCACGCCGCTGGCGCCGGCGCCGGCCGGCTTGATCCACGCGCTCAGCGTCAGCGGCTGGCCGGCGGCGAGGTTGAGCGAGGACGAAGCCGGCACCTTGACCGGCGCCTTGCCGTCGAGCTGCAGGCCCGAACCGATCAGCGCGGTCTGCGCCAGCGCCAGCGGCGCCTGCGCGTTGTTGCCGTAGGCGGTGCTGTCGTTGCCGGCCGCGCCCTGGTCGGCGAAGTGGAACACCGCGACGCTGTCGGCGTCGAAGCTGCCTTTCGGGTCGCTGCCCGGCGTGGCCTCGGGATTGCCGAAATAGACGTACACCGACGAAGCCGCGTTGGCGTCGAGCTTGGGCACGTCCACCCAGGCCAGCGCGACCTGGTCGACCAGGCCGTCGTATTTCTCGAAGTGGTACTTCAGCGGCGTGCGGTCGTCGGCGGCGAGGAAGCGCACGTCGCTGCCGTCCTCCTTGGCGTCGGCGAAGTTGAAGTTGCCCGAATGCAGGCGCACCAGCACTTGCGCGCGGCCGCCCGGCTCGGTCATCGCCGCGCCGGTGGAGGTGGTGTTGAGATCGATCTTGGCCCGGTAGTTCCACTTGCCGTCCCACCACGAGGCCGCCGTGGCCGGAGCCGACAGCAGCGACAACAGCAGCAACAGCGAACAGGCCAACAGCACGCGCAATTGAGTCACGACACTTTCCCCAAGAGATGTTCGGTACTGGTGGGAGGGCCTTGAGGCCCGATGCCTTCCTGACCGGTCGCGACGAGCGCTGCCGGCGATCTGCGACAAAAGCGTCGGGGCTGAAGCCCCTCCCACACTCAAGACTTCAGATTTCGGACTTCGTCAGAACTCGCCCCACAGCCGCACGCCCACCTCGACCGAGTCGGATTTGCGTTCGCGTCCGCCGGGGCTGGACAACGGATGGGCCACATCGATGGAACCGTTGAGATGGCCGAAGGCTTTGATGGTCGCGCCGAGCCCGGCGCTGACCAGGGTCTCGCTGCGCGACTGCTCGGGCAGCGGATCGTTGATGCGGGCGTAGCCGGCGTCGACGAACGCGCGCAGGCGCAGTTCCTGGAACGCGTCGCCGAGCGAATCGGCGAAAGACGGCGTGCGCGCCTCCAGCGTCGCCGCCGCGCCCATGTCGCCGAGCGATTCGGATTCGTAGTAGCCGCGCACGCTGTCCAGGCCGCCGATGCTGAATTGCTCGTTGCTGATCAGCGGCTCGCCGGCGAACTGGCTCTGCAGGCGCAGCATCAACTGCGCGTCGCGCTGCGACTTCCAGGTGTAGGAGCCCGATGCGCGCAGGTAGAAGAAATTCGGCTGCGCCTGGTAGCGCTTGGCGTCGAACGCCGCGCGCCCGTCGCCGACGCCGCGCAGGTTGAACACCGCCGACAGCGCCAGGTCGGCGACCGAGCGTTCCTTCACCCAGTCGGCGTTGTAGTTGACGCTGAGCGGGAAATACTCGATCGGCACCGCGCCGCGGTCGGCGCCCTGGATCAGCGACTCGGTGAAGTCCTTGTAGTCCACGCCGACGCTGAGCGAATGATAGAAGCCCTCGCCGGCGGCGAACGAACGCATCAGCCGCACGCCGGCCAGGGTGCCGTTGCCGATCACGTTGAGGTCGCCGACCACGGCGATGTCGCTCTTGCTGCGCACCGCATAGCCCAGCAGCGACCACGGCGAAGCGCCGAAGCGCGCCAGGTAGGAGGCCGAATAGACCTGCGCGTCGGAGCTGCGCTGCGGCGCGACCTGCGCCGACAGGCTGACGCTGTGGCCGCGCTGCCACAGATTGTCGTAGCGCACGCTCGCGGCCAGGCGCTGGTCGGTGGTGTTGGCGCTGTTGCGGTTGTTGAGTTCCAGCGAGCCGTGCAGCGGCAGCTTGTCCTCGACGTTGAGGTCCACGTCCACCGTGTTGGGCGTGGTCCCGGCCTTGATTTCCGGGGTGACGCGGCGGTCCGGCAACTGGTTCAGCGCGACGATGTCGCGCTGCACGTCCTTGAAGTTCGGCACCGCGCCTTGCGCCAGCGACGGCGCGGCGCGCTCGATGTCGTCGGGCGAGAAATAGTCGGCGCCGTTGACCCGCAGCCGGCCGATCTTCTGCTCGTTGACCTGCAAGGTCACCAGGCCCGTGGCGACGTCCTGCTCGGGAATGGCGACGCTGACGGTGGGATAGCCGCGGCTGTCGTACAGCGACTGCAGCGCCGCCCGCGCGTTCTCTACGTCCTCTTCGCTGCGCTTGGGCCCCAGGTGCGGATAGACCACCTTCTCGATGTCCAGGGTGCTCAGCTTGCTGTTGCCGAGCACCTGGTAGGCGAGGATGTCGAAGCGCGCCGCCGCGGCCGGCGCGGCGCCGGCCTGCGGGGCGGTTTGCTGCGCATGGAGAACCGTCGGTCCGAACATGGTCAGACCGACGGCTGCGATGAGGCGTAGATGCATCGACCCGAAACCATCCCTGTTGCGCCGGCCCCGCGATCGGGGGGCGGCAGACCGCGCCAAGGTAGGTTCGCTATATGACGATGTTTGAACTGCTACATGACAACGCACACGGAAGACGTCACAGATGTATCGCCGCTGCAACGCATCGCTCACAAGTCTGACGGATGACACGAGAACTACGCGTTCGGTCACGCGACATCTCATCCGTAGTTGAGCTATATCACACAGGTAAGAAATGCAGCGATTTTTAGTTGCGTCGTTGGCGGAACGATCTCAGGGACTCGCGATTCTTTTGTCGCAGCGATAAGTGCGAAGCGCGTGGAATTCTGTCGATGTGCGCAGCGACAAGCGTGCATGCGTCGCGAAGCGCGATGCGAACGGCGCGCTCGCATCGCGCGCGGCGGGGCCGTTCGCGGCGGCGTCGCGCTGTCGGCCCAGCAAGCCGAATGCGCGCATGCAATGCCTGCGCGACATGGCAACGTGCCTGCATGCGGCTGGGTTCTCGCGTCTGGCGATGAGAAGCGATGCGATGGCGATCGCGGCACTGTTGACGCCGCGATATTTCGTCTTGGCAACATCGACGACGGCGGCTGGCGCTTGTGGCAGGGCCTTCAGGCCCGATGTTTTTCTCTCAGGCCGATGCGATCTGAAAGGAAAGCATCGGCCCTGAAGGCCCTCCCACAAAAGCCGGGCGGCATAGGATCGGGAGCCTGCGGCCCTCGCCGGCCAGAGGCCGATAGATCGCATCGGTCTGAGAGAAAAGCATTGGGCCTGAACGCCCTCCCACAAAGGCCGGCTGACTTCGCTTCGACAGCGGACGACTATCGCCGGGCGAGCGCCGGACCGGTTACCGGCCAGGCGGCGCGCAAAAAGAAAGGGCGGCCGAAGCCGCCCTTGCGGGAACCGCGCCGACGCCGCCGGCTCAGTTCGCCGGCTCGCCCTGCGGCGCGTTCGCCGCGACGTTGGCCGGCGCCTGCTGCGCCAGTTCCGACAGCCGCTCCAGGTTGCGCATCGACAGCAGGTGGGTGTAGATCAGCCCCAGCACGCCGGTGCGGAACAGCTCCGGCAGCTGCGCGTCGGTAAGCTTCATCAGCTTCTCTTCCGACACCGCGTAGACGCCGTTCAACTCGGCCTGCGGCTGGTCGGGATTGCCGAACCGGATCACCTTCTCTTCCAGCAGGTCCAGTTCCTTGATCTTGGCCGCGAACGCCGCGGTACGCTTGAACTCGCCGTGCAGCTCCTGCAGGAAGTTCACCGCCCGGGTCAGGCTCTCGGTGTCGGCGCCATCCTCGCCGAACAGCGGCTCGCCCTCGTCCTCCGACAGGCCGTCGTAGGCCATGTCCACGCACACCGTGACCGTGCCGGTGTCGGCGTCTTCGGCCAGCACGAACGGGTACTGGCGCAGGAACGCCGGCACGTAGCCGCGGCGCCAACGGGCGTTCTCGTCCACGTACAGGTTCTGCTGGCTGCGCAGGCCGACCAGCACCGCCGGCAGGAAGTCGCCGTTGGCGAGCTTGGCGAACACGATCGCGTACTCGTTGGCCGCGGCCGGGAACTCGATGGTCGCCACCGGCACCGAGTTGAGGGACGCGGCGAAACGGGCGTTGTGCTGCGCGGTGCGGATGCGCAGGCGGCGGTGGGTTTCGCGGTTGAGCGGGACGACGCGGTCGTAGATCAGCATGGAATTCCGATTCCTGGTGGCGACCGCCGGCAGGAGCACCGGCGTGAGCGGCGAAGATGCGCCATCGGCGTGACAGTTACAACGCGTCCGGCCGCCGGCGATCCGGCGCGCGCCGGCTACCGTACCCCGGCGGCGGCGTGAACGCCACTTTCACCTGCACGGGTGCGAGTCAAAAATGTCATCACATGCGATCCCATATCGTGATTACAGGCACATATAAAGCACTACGTGCCGGGTGCGCCCAGGGGACTATCGCTTTGTTCAAGGTGTCGTTGCGGGAACATGCTCTGCTGAGCGTGCTGGTCGGGCTGCAGCGCGGCGTCCAGCCGGAAACCAGCCATATGAAGCACGCCCTGATCGAGGACGGACTGGCGCTGAGCGCGGACGGCCGGCTGAGCCTGTCGGAGGCCGGCAACACCCTGCTGCAGGCCCTGCAGCACATGGTCTGGGCCGAGGTCGAATCGCTCCAGCAGGTGCTGGTCAACAAGTCCAGCGCGCCCAGCGACGAGGTGCTGCGGATGACCCGGCTGCCGGCGTCGTACCAGCCCGAGTAAGCGTCGCCGCGGCGGCCCTTGGTAGGAGCGGCGCGAGCCGCGACCGCGCCACCTCAGCTACGCCGAAAGTGTCGTCATCGTTGAGTTGCCGCGGTCGCGGCTCGCGCCGCTCCTACAGGAGGCCGTCGCGACGCCGCCGCCGCTGCGGTCACTCTGCGGTCACTCTGCGGCCGCGTCCGCCGCCGGGTCCACGTCCTCGCCGCGCGCCTGCGCGCGCAGCGCCCGCAGCCGTTGCAGCTTCTCGCCGAGCTTGATCTCCAGCCCGCGCGCCACCGGCTGGTAGTACACCCGCTCGCCCATCGCGTCGGGGAAGCCGGTCTGGTCCAGCGCCACCCCGCCCTGCGCATCGTGGTCGTACTGGTAGCCCTGGGCGTAGCCGAGTTGCTTCATCAGCTTGGTCGGCGCGTTGCGCAGGTGCAGCGGCACGTCCTGGGTGCCGTATTCGGCCACGTCGGCCTTGGCCTGGTTGAACGCGGCGTAGGCGGCGTTGGATTTGGCGGTGCTGGCCAGGTAGATCACCACCTGGGCCAGGGCCAGGTCGCCCTCGGGGCTGCCGAGGCGGTCGTAGGTGTCCCAGGCGTCCACCGCCATCTGCAGCGCGCGCGGGTCGGCCAGGCCGATGTCCTCGACCGCCATGCGGGTCAGCCGCCGCGCCAGGTAGTGCGGGTCGCAGCCGCCGTCGAGCATGCGCGCGAACCAGTACAGCGCCGAATCGGGATTGGAGCTGCGCACGGACTTGTGCAGCGCCGAGATCTGGTCGTAGAACTGCTCGCCGCCCTTGTCGAAGCGGCGGGTGCGGTCGGCCAGGACCTGGGCCAGGGTCGCCGGGGTGATCTCGCCGTCCTCGTCCTGGGCCAGTTCGGCGGCGATCTCCAGCAAAGTCAGCGCGCGGCGCACGTCGCCGTCGGCGGCGGTGGCGATCTGCAACAGCAGTTCGTCGTCCACGCGCACCTGCTGGGCGCCCAGGCCGTGTTCGGCGTCGTCCAGCGCGCGCCGCAAGGTCGTCCGCACGTCCTGCGGCGAGACCGCCTCCATCACGTGCACGCGGCAGCGCGAGAGCAGCGCGGAGTTGAGTTCGAACGAGGGGTTCTCGGTGGTGGCGCCGACGAAGATGATGGTGCCGCGCTCGATATGCGGCAGGAACGCGTCCTGCTGGGTCTTGTTGAAGCGGTGCACCTCGTCGACGAACAACACCGTGCGCCGGCCCTCGGCGAAGCGGTGGGCGGCCTCGGCCAGCACCTGGCGCACCTCCGGCAGGCCCGAGAGCACCGCGGAAATGGCGCGGAAGTCGGCGTCGGCGTAGCGCGCCAGCAGCAGCGCCAGGGTGGTCTTGCCGCAACCCGGCGGGCCCCACAGGATCATCGAGTGCACGCGCCCGGACTCGACCGCGCGGCGCAGCGCCGAACCCGGCGCGAGCAGCCGGCGCTGGCCGACCATCTCGTCGAGCGAGCGCGGACGCATGCGCTCGGCCAGCGGGCGCAGGCCCTCGCGGTCGACGCTGAGCAGGTCGGGCATGTCCCCGGAAGGTGAGGCGGTTTTGCGGGCCACTGCGGCGGATCGGGCTGAAACAGAAGGACCGCCACGATAACAAGATCGCGCCGCGACGGCTGTCGACAAGGCCCGCGGCGGCCCGGCGCGCGCGCATACGGCGGGACCCGGCAAACCGGGTGCGCGCAGCGGACGTCCCCGCCGGCGCCGGCCCGGCCTGCGCCGGCGCTCACAAGACCGCGCCGCCGGCGTTCGCACAGGTACCGGCGCCGCGCGCGCCCTGGCCCATTGCGTCACGTCCGGAGTCGCCCATGTCCCCTCGCCCGTCCCTGCCCCGTCCCTTCCGCCGCGTCCTGGCCGCGCTGGCGCTGCTGCTCGCCGCCGGCGGCGCCCAGGCCGCCTGCCCCGACAGTTCGCCGTGCGAGACCATCGCGGTCTATCGCGTACAGACCTGGCCGGCCCTGCTGACCGACGCCGCCGGCCGCGACTCCCTGTCGCTGCAGGAAGCCAACGGCACCAGCAAGGCCTCGTTCGAGCCGGTCATCAAGGGCTATGCCGGCGGCCCCAAGACCCTGGCCATCCGCTTCAGCGTGACCCGCATCGCGATCGCGCCGAACGCCTACTGCAACTGCAACTTCGAACTCGGCAACAAGGCCTGCAAGACCGACGACCTCGACCTGCTCAAGCAGTGCAAGCGGGTCTGCCTCAACAGCGGCCAGGCCTGCACCGCCACCGGCAAGGACGACAAGAGCGACGGCGGCGCCTGGTACGCCTTCCCGGCCTCGACCCGCTGCGTGACCCGCAACGCCGCGCCGACCCAGGTCTGGAAGAAGAACGCGTTCGAAGTGAACCCGAAGAACTGCGACTGGTACCAGGCGTCCAGCTCGATCAAGCGCGCCACCTGCGTGGCCGAGGCGATCAAGCTCGATCCCAGCCTGGACCTGGACCGCTTGTTCGCCAGCGAAGCGCCCTGCGCCACCGTCGACAACGCCACCCTGCAGCACGAAGCCATTCCACGCTGAGCGGCCGGCAACCGCGCCGCCGACCGCGGCGGCGCGATCCGCGGCTCAATCGGCCGTTCGATCGGCGACGCGCGCGCCGCGCATCCGCGCGCGCCGCGCTTTGCCCGGCCGCGCGCGGCGGCGACAATGGCGCCCTCGCCCGCCGTCGTCGCCCTCCCATGTCCGCCGCCGCCCCGCTGATCCGTTTCGCCGGCACCGACGACCGCGCCACCGTGCTCGCCCTGCTCGAAGAAACCTTCCTCGACACCTGGCAGCCGCAACTGACCGGACAGGCCATCGCCGACTACCGCCGCAACCGCGTCGCCGAGCGCTACATCGACGCGCAACTGGCGCAGTTGCTGGTCGCCGAACTCGACGGCGCCGTGCTCGGCTTCGCCGGCCGCGACGGCGGGTTCGTCGACTCCCTGCACGTCAGCGCGCGCGGCCGCCGCCGCGGCATCGCCCGCGCGCTGATGCAGGCGCTGGAAACCGCGATGCGCGAGGACGGCCTGGCCCTGGCGAGCCTGGAGACCGACACCTTCAATACCGGCAGCCAGGCGCTGTACCTGGCCCTGGGCTACCGCGAAACCGCGCGCTACCCAGACGAAGAGTGGAACAGCGGGCTGACCACGATCCGCTACGAAAAGGCGCTGTAAGCCCGATCATCGCCCCGCGGCCCGGCGCCGGGCGCATACGCCATGGCCTGACGCGACGGCGCAAGCCGCGACCGCGACACTGTGCCTGTGCCTGTGCCTGCGCCGCCGGCCGCATGCGTCGCACGCGGCGGCGCGCGAGCCGCGCGCGCGCCCGTACCGATACCGGCCCCGCACCGCTACCCGCGATCGACAGCGCAAGCCCGTGGCACATTCAATCCATAGGTTTTTTTCTTGATGTGCTCGCAGGCGAAGTCCGCGCGCGCGCAGCGCACACGATTCCCGATTCCTTCCCTGCGCATCCCCGAATCGCCCCGCGCCGACCGTATTCGCACCCGGTTTCGCCCTGTACGCCGCCAGCGCGCCGACGCAGTTTCATCGCCGGCCGGAACGCCGCGTCTCGCTCGCCGGACGCAGCCACACCCCATTCGACCCGCCGCGCCCGGCCCGCGGCGCGCGACGCGAACGCGGTCAGCACCGCGCTGCGTCCGGTCACCCCAGGAGACGTATGCGATGAAGCTTTCCCATGCCCTGCTCGGCGCCGGTTTCGCCGGCCCCGCTTCGGCCGCCTGCTACGACTACCAAGGCACGCCCGCCAACGACCTGCGCTGGGTCGTCGGCCTCGACAACGCCACCGGCACCGCCGACGACTATTCGCTGCAGATCGACAACGCCCTGCTGCGCAACATCCGGCCCGCGCATTGTTCCGGCACTTACGGCTGCGACATCATCTCCTACCGCATCCAGTGGTTCGGCGGGTCGTGGACCACGCCGTACCTCCCCGGCAACAACGATTTCCACACCCGCGGCGACGGCAGCGTGGTCAAGGCCTGGGCGATGATCAACGATCACAACTACCAGATCAGCTACTGCAACTGAGCCGGCGCCGCATCGTCGGCGCCGCGCAAAACGAAGAACGCGAGCCGGGGCTCGCGTTCTTCGGTCGTAGATGCGGCGGCGGCGCTTCGCCGCGCCGAAACTCAACCCTCGCCGATCACATCCACGCCCTTGCCCGGCGCGTACTTGAAGGTGCTGGCGGGGAAGCTCGGGTTGCGCTTCCAGCCGGAGAAGCTGATCTCGGTCTTCTGCCCCAGCGCGTCGACGATCTCCATCTTGCTCAGCGTGCCGCCGCTGAAGCCCAGGCGCGCGCTGCGGAAGCTGGCCTCGCCCTGGCTCTTGGGCGTCAGCAGCAGCCAGCTCAGGCCGCCGTCGCCGGGCAGTTCCCGGACCGCGAACATCGCGTCGAGCTTGCTCGGGTCGACCAGAGCCGCCAGCGGGCTGTTCTGCTCTTCGGCGCCCTGCGGCCGCACGCTGACCTGCTGCAGGTCCGGCTCGTACACCCACACTTTCTTGCCGTCGGCGACGATCAGCTGCGGATACGGCTTGGCGTATTCCCAGCGGAACAGCCGCGGCGCCGACAGCGCGACCTGGCCGGTCGAGGATTCCTTGAGCTTGCCGTTGGGGTCGTAGACCTGCTGGGCGAACTGGCCGTCCAGGCCCTTGAGGCCGCGGGTGAAGGCGTTGAGGTCGTCGCGCGCGCCGGCGCTGGCGGCGCCGGCGAACAGCGTCGCCGACAGCGACAACGCGAGGGCGGCTTGGCGGACGAAACGGGTCACGGGGCGACTCCTGGATGAGATGGCGGCAGTGTGCTGGGACGAAACTGAACGGGCTTGCGACGGCCGCATCGGGGTTCACCGCGTAGTTTGCCACGCCGCCTGCGCCGACCGGCCGCGCACCACCGCGGGCCGGCCGCCGGCAAGGCCTCGATGGCTGCGCCGGCGCGACGCCGGGCGACTGCGGAAACCCGCCGATACCCCACGGATGCGCGAGACAGCGACGGCGCCGCGACCCGCAGCGCGTCGGCTTACTTCGGCGGCGGCGGCGCCAGCACGCTGCGGTCGCCGTTGTGCTCCGGCGGCGTCACCACGCCGGCCGCTTCCATCGCCTCGATCAGGCGCGCGGCGCGGTTGTAGCCGATCTTGAGCCGGCGCTGCACGCCGGAAATCGAGGCGCGGCGGGTCTCGGTGACGATGCGCACGGCCTCGTCGTAGAGCGGGTCGGATTCGTCGCCGCCCGAGCTGGCCGTCTCCGGCAGGCCGGTCGCGCCGACCACGGTGCCGTCGCCCATCGTCTGCATCTCGTCGAGCACGCCCTCGATGTAGTCCGGGCCGCCGCCGATCTGCTTGAGGTGCTCGACCACGCGATGCACTTCTTCGTCGGACACGAACGCGCCATGCACGCGCTCGGGCATCGCCGTGCCCGGCGGCAGGTACAGCATGTCGCCGTGGCCGAGCAGCGTCTCCGCGCCGGACTGGTCGAGGATGGTGCGCGAGTCGATCTTGCTCGACACCTGGAAGGCGATGCGGGTCGGGATGTTGGCCTTGATCAGGCCGGTGATCACGTCCACCGACGGCCGCTGGGTCGCCAGGATCAGGTGGATACCGGCCGCACGCGCCTTCTGCGCCAGCCGCGCGATCAGTTCCTCGACCTTCTTGCCGACGATCATCATCATGTCGGCGAATTCGTCGATGAAGATGACGATGAACGGCAGCGTCTCCAGCGGACGCGGCACCTCGCCGAGCTCGGCGTTGGGCTTGAACAGCGGGTCCATCATCGGCTGCCCGGCGTCCTGCGCGTCCTTGACCTTCTTGTTGAAGCCGGCCAGGTTGCGCACGCCGACCGCCGACATCAGCTTGTAGCGCCGCTCCATCTCGGCCACGCACCAGCGCAGGCCGTTGGCGGCCTCCTTCATGTCGGTGACCACCGGCGCCAGCAGGTGCGGGATGCCTTCGTAGACCGACAGCTCCAGCATCTTCGGGTCGATCATCAGCATCCGCAGGTCCTTCGCGGAGGCCTTGTACAGCAGGCTCAGCACCATCGCGTTGACCGCGACCGACTTGCCCGAGCCGGTGGTGCCGGCGACCAGCAAGTGCGGCATGCGCGCCAGGTCGGCGACCGTCGGCCGGCCGGCGATGTCCTTGCCCAGCGCCAACGTCAGCGGGCTGCCGGACTTGTCGTACTCCTTCGAGCGCAGCAGCTCGGACAGGAAGATCATCTCGCGCGAGGTGTTCGGCGTTTCCAGGCCGATCACCGACTTGCCCGGGATCACGTCGACCACGCGCACCGACTTGACCGACAGGCCGCGGGCGATGTCCTTGTCCAGCGAGGAGATCTGGCTGACCTTGACGCCCGGCGCGGGCTGCACTTCGAAGCGGGTGATGACCGGGCCCGGGTAGGCGCCGACCACCTGCGCGTCGATGCGGAAGTCCTTGAGCTTGAACTCGATCTGCCGCGACAGGGTTTCCAGCGTCTCCTCGCTGTAGCCCTTGGGCTGCGGCTTGGGATCGTCGAGCAGCGCCAGCGGCGGCACGCCGCTGCCGTCGGCGGTGTGGAACAGCGGAATCTGGGTCTCGCGCTTGGCGCGCTCGCTCTTTTCCACCACCGGCGCCGGCGGCGGCTCGATCTTGACCTTCTCGCGCTTGGCGCGCAGCTCGGTGTCGGCCTTGCGCGCTTCCTCGCGCTCCTCGCGCATGACCTGGGTCTGGCGCCATTCGGTCGCCTGCTGGCTGCCGCGGCGGAACAGCTTGCTCGCGACCGGGCCGAGGGTCAGCACGCGCTGGCCGATCCAGTCCATCACCGCGAACCACGACACCCCGGTGGCCAGGGTGAACGAGATCAGCAGCAAGGCCGCGAGGAACAGGTTGCCGCCGACCGGCCCGAAACCGGAGTACAGCGAACGCCCGACCAGTTGGCCGAGGATGCCGCCGGCGCCGGCGGAGAAGTTGTCGACCCCGCCGATGCGCAACTGCAGCAGGCCGGCGGACGACACCAGGAAACCGACGATGCCGACCAGGCGCAACGCCGGGCCGAGGTCGGCCTCGCCGTCGCCGTCGGTGTCCATGCCGAACAGCGCGATCCAGGCGATCGCGCCGAGCATGAAGGGCAACAGGAAGGCGACGTAGCCGCACAGGTACAGCAGCACGTCGGCGATCCAAGCGCCGACCCGGCCGCCGAGATTGTGCAGCGGCGCGGTGATCGAGCCCGAATGCGACCAGCCCGGATCGGTCGGCGAGAAGGTGAACAGACTGGCCAGCAAGTACAGCAGCAACGGCGCGATCACGATCAGCGAAATGTCGCGCATCAACCGCTGCCGCTTCGGCGACGGCGGCGACGACGCGGCCGCGCGCGGCGCGGCCTCGGCTGGAGCCTTGGCCTTCTTGCGACTGGCTGTGGGAGCGGACGCCACCGTGATGTGCTGCCTTAGCTAGATTCCGTTAGTCGTTGAATATACAGGAAGAGCGATGAGGTAGTAATCAACCGCCGCAAACCCGCCGGGCGAGCTGGACCGGCGGCCCGTTCAGTGAGTCGGGACGAATCCGCAACCGCTGCGGCCCGAATCGGCCGGGTCGCGGGCGCGATTCCCACCATAAAAGCACAAAGGGCCGGACGGAATACTCCGTCCGGCCCCACGCGGCCTCGCAGCAGGACCGCAACCGCCCCGGCAGGGCCGGCCGCGAGTCCCGGATCGGGCGGTTAGAGCTTCATGTCCTGCAACGCCGGATGCACGATCTTGCCGCCCTCGACATTGATGCCGCGCACCAGCGCCGGGTTGTTGCGCCAGTCGCTGCCGGCGGCAAGCTTGTTGACCCACGGCAGGATCGCCGCGCAGATGGCCTGCGAGGAGGTCTGCGGCACCGCGCCGGGCATGTTGGTCACGCAGAAGTGGGTCACGCCCTCTTCGACGTAGGTCGGCTCCTTCCAGGTGGTCGGGCGCGAGGTCTCGAAGCAGCCGCCCTGGTCGATGGCGATGTCGACCACGACGCTGCCGTCTTCCATGTCGCGCAGCATTTCGCGGGTCATCACGTGCGGGGCCTTGGCGCCGGTGATCAGCACCGCGCCGATCACCAGGTCGGCCGAGGCGACTTCGCGCGCGACCACGTCGTGGTACGGATACAGCGCGGTGACGTTGTTGCCCAGGCGCATCATCTCGTCCATGCGGTCCTGGCGCATCTCGAACACGGTGACGTTGGCGCCGGCCGCGGCGGCCAGCGCGGCGGACGCGCCGCCGGCCTTGCCCGCGCCGAACACCACCACCTTGCCGCGCTCGGTCGAGGGCAGGCCGCCGAGCAGCTTGCCCTTGCCCGACATCGGCTGGTGCAGCAGGTGGGTGCCGACCTGCACGCCGATCTTGCCGGCGATGACCGACATCGGCGCCAGCAGCGGCAGGTCGCCGTTGGGCAGCTCGACGGTCTCGAAGGCGATGCCGGTCAGGCCGATGTCGAGCAGGTGCTTGGTCAGCGCCGGTTCGGCGGCCAGGTGCAGGTAGCAGAACAGCAGGTGATCGCGGCGCAGGTGCTGCAGGTCGCCGGCGATCGGCTCCTTGACCTTCACGATCAGCTCGCCCTTCTCGTACAGGCCGGCCGCGTCCGGCGCGATCTTCACGCCCAGACGGGTGTAGTCGGCGTCCTTGAAGCCGCTCTTGACGCCCGCGTCCTGCTCCAGCCAGACCTCGTGGCCGCGCTTGACCAGGTCGCCCGCGGCGGCGGGGACGAGCGCGACGCGCCCTTCGAGAGTCTTGGTTTCCTTCGGTACGCCGATACGCATTGCTGTCTCCAGTGCGGCCCAGAAAAAACGCCGCATTCGCGGCGCGCCGAGCCAGGTTGTGTTGTCTGTGAGCGGTGTGGGGTGGAACGTTCGGAACGTGGCGGCGGGCGGCGACGGTGGCGAGGTGCGGCGCCGCACCATCCGCGACCGTCCGGAGCGCAGCGTGACGCGGTTCCGTCCGGCGGGGATGGCCCGCACACGCGGCTTTTTACTCTCACCCCGGCCGCAATGCCAGTTGCGGTTTGGCGGTTCGCGCCGCGCGTCGCGTCGCGCAACGTTGCGTCCGCGCGCCACGCCTTGTTTTGCCGGGACGGCGCCTCCAAGCTATGCCCTGCTCCGGAATCTTCTACACGCCGGCGTATGGGTCGATGAACCGTTTACAGGGCCCGGCGTCGCGCGAACTTGCGTCGATTCCTCTCTGCGCGCAGCGCACTCCTTACAGCCCGCGATTATATACATGAGCCCAACCAAGCACTCCCGCGTCGTCATCCTCGGTTCCGGCCCGGCCGGCTGGACCGCCGCCGTCTACGCCGCCCGCGCCAACCTCAAGCCGCTGGTGATCACGGGCCTGCAGCAGGGCGGCCAGCTGATGACCACCACCGAGGTCGACAACTGGCCCGGCGACGCGCACGGCCTGATGGGCCCGGACCTGATGACGCGCATGCAGGCGCACGCCGAACGCTTCGACACCGAAGTGCAGTTCGACCACATCCACACCGCCGACCTGTCCAAGCGTCCGTTCCGGCTGATCGGCGACAGCGGCGAGTACACCGCCGATGCGCTGATCATCGCCACCGGCGCCACCGCCAAGTACCTGGGCCTGCCCTCGGAAGACGAATACAAGGGCCGCGGCGTGTCCGCCTGCGCGACCTGCGACGGCTTCTTCTACAAGGACCAGGACGTGGCCGTGGTCGGCGGCGGCAACACCGCGGTCGAGGAAGCGCTGTACCTGTCCAACATCGCGCGCAAGGTCTACCTGGTGCACCGCCGCGACAGCCTGCGCGCCGAGAAGATCATGCAGGACAAGCTGCAGGCCAAGATCCAGGCCGGCAAGATCGAGCCGGTGTGGCACCACACCGTCGACGAGGTGATCGGCAACGACGTCGGCGTGACCGGGCTCAAGCTCAAGTCGGTGCTCGACGGCTCCTCGCGCGAACTGGCGATCCACGGCCTGTTCGTCGCCATCGGCCACACCCCGAACACCAGCCTGTTCGACGGCCAGCTGGAGATGAAGAACGGTTACCTGACCATCCGCACCGGCCTGGACGGCAACGCCACCCAGACCTCGGTGGAGGGCGTGTTCGCCGCCGGCGACGTCGCCGACCAGGTCTACCGCCAGGCGATCACCTCGGCCGGTTTCGGCTGCATGGCCGCGCTGGACGCCGAGAAGTACCTCGACAAGGACGCCTGAGCGCGCGCGCCGGGCGGGCCGTTCGCCGACCCGCCGGTCCCCTCGCCCGCCGTCTGCCGGCCCGCCGCGACAGCGGCGGGCCCTCCGGCACCGCCGCGTGTCCGCTGCTTCCGCCCGATGGCCGCCACGATGCTGAGCTTCCGCGACGACGCGTTGTCCGATGCCGATTTCGCCGTGATCCACGGCTTTCTCTCGCAAACCTACTGGGCCGCCGGCATCCCCGCCGACACCCTGCGCCGCGCGCTGGACGGCTCGCTGTGCTACCGCGGCTACCTCGACGGCGAGCTTGTCGCCTTCGCCCGCGCGGTCACCGACCAGGCCACGTTCGCCTACCTCGCCGACGTGTTCGTGGTTGCGCGGCAGCGCGGCCGCGGCTACGGCCGCGCAGTCGTTGAAGCCCTGATGGCCGACCCGCGCGTGCAGGGCCTGCGCCGCTGGCTGCTGGTCACCAGCGACATGCAGCCGCTGTACGCCAAGCTCGGCTTCACTGCGTTGCCGCGGCCGGAGCAGCACATGCACAAGCACGACCCCGACGTGTACCTGCGCGCCCGCGAAGCCGCGCCCGCACCGTGAGCGAGGCCGGCGACGCCTACGCGATCCGCCTGCTCGGCGCGCTCGCCGAGGTGCCCGCGGCGCAGTGGGACGCGCTGCACGACGGCGCCAACCCGTTCGTCGCCCACGCCTTCCTGCACGGGCTGGAAGCCACCGGCTGCCTGCGCGCGGACTGGGGCTGGACGCCGCATCACCTCACCGTCTGGCAAGGCGACCGCCTGGTCGCGGCGATGCCGGCCTATCTGAAGCAGAACTCGCACGGCGAGTTCGTGTTCGACCACGCCTGGGCCCACGCCTACGAGCAGCACGGCCTGGACTACTTCCCCAAGTGGCTGGCCGCGGTGCCCTACTCGCCGGTGACCGGCCCGCGCCTGCTCGCGCGCGAACCCGCGCACCGGCGCTTGCTGCTGCAGGCGATGAGGCAATTGTGCGAGCGCCAGGAGCTGTCCTCGGCGCACGTGAACTTCCATCCGGAGGACGAAGACGCCGCCTTCGCCGCCGAAGGCGACGACGCCTGGCTGCAGCGCTTGGACGTGCAGTACCACTGGCGCAACCCGGCCGACCCGCACGGCCGGCGCTGGCAGGACTTCGACCAGTTCCTCGCCGCGTTCGACCACAAGCACCGCAAGAACATCCGCCAGGAACGGGCCAAGGTCGCGCGCGCCGGGGTGAGTTTCCGCACCGTCGAAGGCGCGCAGGCCAGCGACGCCGACCTGGCGACGATGTACGGCTTCTACCGCAGTACCTTCGACCAGTACGGCAACCACGCCGCGCTGACCCTGGACTTCCTGCGCCACCTGGCGCGGACGATGCCGCAGGCGCTGGTGATGTTCCTGGCCGAATACGCCGGCGAGCCGGTCGCCGGCGCCTTGTGCCTGCGCGGCGGCGACACGCTCTACGGCCGCTACTGGGGCGCGCGCGCCGAACTGCCGGGCCTGCACTTCGAGACCTGCTACTACCAGGGCATCGAGTACTGCCTGCGCGAAGGCCTGCACGCGTTCGAGCCCGGCGCCCAGGGCGAGCACAAGCTGGCCCGCGGCTTCCTGCCGGCCCAGGTGCGCAGCCGCCACTGGATCGCCCACCCGGCGTTCCGCGACGCGCTGCGGCCGTGGTGCCGCGAGGAGGCGGCCTCGATCCGGCGCTACGCCGCGACCCTGCGCGCGCATTCGCCGTTCAAGGCCGATGCCGCCGACGCCGGCGCGCCGCCGGATCGGCCATCATCGGACCCATGAAGCGCCTGCCGTTCCTTTTGCCCAGCGACCCCGAGGCACCGTTCCCGCCCGGCGACCGCGCCCTGATCGAGCCCGACGGACTGCTCGCGGTCGGCGGCGACCTCGGCCCGGCGCGCCTGCTCAACGCCTACCGCAGCGGCGTGTTTCCCTGGCCCAGCGAGGGCTATCCGCTGCTGTGGTGGTGCCCGGACCCGCGCACGGTGTTCCACACCGACGCGGTGCGGCTGGCCTCCAAGTTCCGCCGCGGCCTGCGCCGCAGCGCCTGGACGGTGCGCGCCGACACCGCGTTCGAGGCGGTCATCGACGCCTGCGCGGCGGCGCCGCGGCCGGGCCAGGACGGCACCTGGATCGTACCGGCGATGATCGAGGCCTACACCCGCATGCACCGGCTCGGCCACGCCCACTCGGTCGAGGTGTTCGACGGCGAGGCCTTGGTCGGCGGCATCTACGGCATCGCCATCGGCCGCATGTTCTATGGCGAGAGCATGTTCAGCGCGGCCTCCGGCGGCTCCAAGGTGGCGCTGGCGGCGCTGGCGCGGCGCCTGCACGGCTGGGGCTGGCCGCTGCTCGACGCCCAGGTCGAGAACCCGCACCTGGCCAGTCTGGGCGCCCAGGCCATGCCGCGCGCCCGGTTCCTGGCCCGGGCCGGCGAACTGGCGGCCCTGCCCGGCTTCGAACCCGGCCCCTGGACCGCGCGCTTCGGCACCATGGCCGCGGCGGAACTGGCCGAGCCCCTGCCCGCGCCCGCGCCAGGCTGAGACGCCCGCCGGCGCCCCCGCTGGGCCCCCTGGCGGCCCGACGGCCATCTCATTAACGATTTTTTGCGCCCAGGCCGCAGCCGTGGCAAAATGCTCGGCTTCGCGGGCGCGCGACGCCCACACACCCGACTCCAGGACTCCTCTGCGAGTCCACCTTCCTGGGAAGCACATGGCAAAAGACGACGTGATCGAATTCGAGGGCACGGTGGCGGAAACCCTTCCGAACACCATGTTCCGCGTGCGTCTCGAAAACGGGCACGAAATCATCGCCCACATCTCGGGTCGCATGCGCAAGAACTACATCCGCATCCTGACCGGCGACAAGGTCAAGGTAGAGATGACGCCCTACGATCTGACCAAGGGCCGGATTACGTACCGCATGAAGTAATGGCGGTAACCTGTTGAAAAAGGCGGCCAATGGCCGCCTTTTTCGTTTCCGGCGTGGCGACGGCGCTGCCGCCGCCGAGGTGGAGCGCGCGGGCCTGTGCCGGCCCGCGCCCGGGGCTCACTCCAGCGGGCAGCCGGCGGCGATCAGGCAAACGCTGAACGGCGTTTCGCAATCGCGGGTACCGTCCCAGCCGCCGTTGTTCATGCAGGCCTGGTACTCGGTACGGCATTGCTTGCAGGCACCGCCCGGGGCGGCGATCGCCGCGGCCGAGAACGCGAACACGAACGCGGCCAGCGCCACGAACGGGGTGTGGCGAGACTTCATACAACCTCCTTATCCATGACTTCGGAAGGCGCGCGCCTCAGCCGCGCCCGATGATGCGAGCGCGACTCACCACGGCGGGTTCGGGCAGCCGTTGCTCTTCAGGCAGTTCTCGACCTGGTACTCGCAGGTCTGCACATCCATCACGGCCACGCACTTGTTGTAACGCTGCCAGCAGGTCTGGCAGGCGTCGGCGGCCATCGCCGTGGTCACCACCGCGCAACCGAACACGAACGCGGCCACGGCCGCGAGAGAACGCTTCTTCATGGGATCGGACTCCTCTTCCTGGTGAGGCGGCGTCGCCGCCGCCGCCCGCAGCCCGCGGGCGAGCGGACGCTAGCATCGGCGCCCGGACGCGCCGGCGGCCCCTGGCAAAACCGACAGGGCGCACGCCGCAACGCACGCCGCGGATGCGACGCGCAGCGCGTTTCGCGGGTCCGCGCGCGCTGCATCGTTGCGCAGCGCAGCAAGGCGACGCGTTCGGCGAAGGCCGCGACCAATGCGCTCGCGCGCCTCGCCGATAGCGCGCATCCATCCGCGCGCACCGAAACGCTGCGCGCGCAACGCTGCGGCTCGGCTCCACTGCCGCGACGCAACGACGACGCCATCGCATCGCGATGCGCACGCATCATCTCGCCGCGCGTCGCCCGCGCCGGCACGGCACCGACGCATCGCAGCGCGGCATAGCACGCCGCGCGAACGACGCGCACCGGCGCTGCAACCATCGCGCCCGCGGCCGCATCCATGGATCGAACGCACTTCTGGCGACGAAGCGGCATCCGCACCACGGATGCCGCAGCGACGCCGCGCGTGTGGGCCAAAGGTCATGCCGTGACGAAGGTCACCGCGACTTTTTCCAGATTTGGCCGACGCGCGCCATCGCTAGATTTGCGCATACGCCGACCACTCCAACTCAAGGATACGAAGCATGAAGCTGTTGTCCGCCATCGCCGTCGCCACCGCGCTCGCCGCCGCCTGCGCACCTGCGCTCGCCGCCGAGCCCTTGCAGGACTGCATCGACCTGGGCGCCGAGCACAGCGTGCGCCGCGCCGGCGACGGCGCCATCGCGATCCGCGACGGCGAACAGTACTACCGCGCACAGGCGCGCCAGGGCTGCAGCGATCTGAGCTATACCGGCAAGCTGTCGATCTCCACCGACGAGCAGAACGCGCGCCTGTGCCCGCAGGGCACGAAGCTGACCACCGAGCGCGACTATTGCTCGATCACGCGGGTGGAGAAGATCGACGCGCAGGCGTACAAGCGCTACACCCGGCGCTGAGACGGCCGCCTCGCGAAAACGCGAGCGCGCGGACACTGTCCGCGTCGGCGAGGCGCCAGCGGATACGCAGCCGTCGGCACAGCGCACTCACTCCGGCCCTGCGCATCCGCATGCTGACGGCGCGATCCATGTCCAAAGAATGGATCGACGCCGGCGAGCCCGTGGCAAACGAAAAAGGCGGCCCGCAGGCCGCCTTTTCCGTTGCGCCGCAATCGCGGCCGACGATCACACCGTCGCCGGCAACAGCCTCTCCGGTTCGGCCTGGGCATCGACCACGAGCCGGTCGTCCTTGACGTCGATGCTGACCCGGCCGCCGCCGACCAGCTTGCCGAACAGCAGCTCGTCTGCCAGCGGGCGCTTGATCTGGTCCTGGATCACCCGCGCCATCGGCCGCGCGCCCATCAGCGGGTCGAAGCCGTGCTGGGCCAGCCAGTCGCGCGCGCTCGGGGTCGCCGAGAGCGAGACGTTCTTCTCGTGCAGCTGGGTCTCCAGCTCGATCAGGAACTTGTCGACCACGCGCAGGATGTGGTCGAAGCCCAGCGCCTGGAACTGCACCACCGCGTCGAGGCGGTTGCGGAATTCCGGCGAGAAGCCCTTGCGGATGACTTCCATCGCGTCGGTGGAGTGGTCCTGCTTGGTGAAGCCGATCGAGCGCCGCGAGGCCTGGGCCGCGCCGGCGTTGGTGGTCATCACCACGATCACGTTCTTGAAGTTCGCCTCGCGCCCGTTGGTGTCGGTGAGGGTGCCGCGGTCCATGACCTGCAACAGGATGTTGAAGATGTCCGGATGCGCCTTCTCGACCTCGTCCAGCAGCAGCACGCAGTGCGGGGTCTTGACGATCTTCTCGGTCAGCAGGCCGCCCTGGTCGAAGCCGACGTAGCCCGGAGGCGCGCCGATCAGGCGGCTGACCGAATGCGGCTCCATGTATTCGGACATGTCGAAGCGCACCAGCTCGATGCCCAGCTGCAGCGCGAGCTGCTTGGTGACCTCGGTCTTGCCCACGCCGGTGGGGCCGGCGAACAGGAAGTTGCCGATCGGCTTGTCCGGATTGCCCAGGCCCGAGCGCGCGAGCTTGATCGCCGAGGCCAGGGTCTCGATCGCCGGGTCCTGGCCGAAGATCACCATCTTGAGGTTGCGCTCGAGGTTCTTGAGCACGTCCTTGTCGCTGGCCGAGACCTGCTTGGTCGGGATGCGCGCCATCTTGGCCACGATCGTCTCGATTTCCTCGATGTCGATCAGGCTCTTGCGCGCGCTCTCCGGCAGCAGGCGCTGGCGCGCGCCGGCCTCGTCGATGACGTCGATGGCCTTGTCCGGCAGCAGGCGGTCGCCGATGTGCTTGACCGACAGGTCCACCGCCGCCTGCAGCGCCTCGTCGGCGTAGGTGACGCCGTGGTGCGACTCGTACTTGGGCTTGAGGCCCTGCAGGATCTGGTAGGTCTCGCCGACGGTCGGCTCGACGATGTCGATCTTCTGGAAGCGCCGCGCCAGCGCGCGATCCTTCTCGAAGATGCCGCGGTATTCCTGGAAGGTGGTCGAGCCGATGCAGCGCAGCTCGCCGGAGGACAGCGCCGGCTTGATCAGGTTGCTGGCGTCCATGGTGCCGCCGCTGGCCGAGCCGGCGCCGATGATGGTGTGGATCTCATCGACGAACAGGATCGACTCGGGCTGCTTCTTGAGCTGGGCCAGCACCGCCTTGAGCCGCTTCTCGAAATCGCCGCGGTACTTGGTGCCGGCCACCAGCGCGCCCAGGTCCAGGGCGAAGATGGTGGCGCCGCGCAGCACCTCGGGCACCTCGCCGTCGACGATGCGCTTGGCCAGGCCCTCGGCGATCGCGGTCTTGCCCACGCCGGCCTCGCCGACGTAGAGCGGGTTGTTCTTGCGCCGCCGGCACAGCACCTGGATGGTCCGCTCGACTTCGTCGGCGCGGCCGACCAGCGGGTCGATCTTGCCGTCGCGGGCGAGCTGGTTGAGGTTGCTGGCGAACTCGGCCAGGGCGTCGGACTTGCCGTCCGCGTCCATGCCCTCGGCCGGCTTGGCCTCTTCCTCGTGGTGGGCGTGGCCTTCTTCCCCACCCTGCTTGACGATGCCGTGGGACAGGTAATTGACCACGTCCAGGCGGGCCACGTCCTGCTGGTTGAGGAAGTAGACCGCGTGCGAGTCCTTCTCGCCGAAGATCGCGACCAGCACGTTGGCGCCGGTGACTTCCTTCTTGCCCGAGGACTGGACGTGGTAGACCGCGCGCTGCAGCACGCGCTGGAAGCCCAGGGTGGGCTGGGTGTCGCGGTCGACATCGTCGGGCAGGACCTGGACCGAGGTCGCGATGGCCTGCTCCAGGTCGCTGCGCAATCGCGCGAAGTCGACGCCGGTGGCCTTGAGGACGGCCTCGGCGGACGGGTTGTCGAGTAGTGCGAGCAGCAGGTGTTCGACCGTCATGTACTCGTGGCGCGCCTCGCGGGCGCGCTTGTAGCACTGGCCGATGCTGTATTCGAGATCCTTGCTGAACATGGGGACGGAGCCTCCAGGACGTATGCTCGCTACGTGGGGGCGCTCGCCGGCTTTTCCATGCCCCGCCCCAGGGGGATGCTTCAGCTCCCTTTTAGGCCTTTTCCATCGTGCACAGCAAGGGGTGCTGATGCATCCTTGAAAATTCGTTCACCTGCGCTACCTTGGATTCGGCGACTTCGCGCGTGAAGACGCCGCATACGCCGCGGCCGCGGGTATGCACGTGCAGCATGATCTGGGTGGCTTTTTCGACGTTCATCGGGAAAAAGCGCATCAACACCTCGATCACGAAGTCCATCGGGGTGTAGTCGTCGTTGAGCAGCATTACGGAGTACAGCGGCGGGCGGGCGAGCTCGGGCTTGCCGGCTTCCACCAGGACCCCGTGGCTGTGTTCGTGGTCGGTCTGTTTGGCCATGCGAAGATTATAGACTCCTGCCCTCTGGGGACGCGGCCCCGGTCACGCGGGAAGCGGTCGCGGCGCGGCGTTGGACGCATCCACGGCCGCATTGCAAAATGCCGCAGCGCCGCCATCTGTAGCGGTGCCGTCGGTGCAGATTGCGCCGATGCCAGCGAATTCAAGGACCCGCATGCGCCCCATCCCCGGCTTTCCGACCGGCTCCACGTTCCGCCTCGCCGGCGCCGCGCTGCTCGCCGCGCTGGCCGCCGCGCCCGCGTGGGCGAACCCGGCCCGGTCCGGCGCGCCGGCCGCGCCCGCCGCCGACGCGGCCAAGGCCGCCGCCAAGCCGGCCCGCGACGGCGACGCCGCCGCGTCCAAGGACGGCGATCCGGCCTTGCGCGCGCACTTGCAGGCGCTGGGCTACAAGTACGAGGTCGACGAGGACGGCGATTTCGTCCTCACCTTCGCCCTGGACGAACAACGCAGCCAGATGGCCTACGTGCTCTCGCGCACCCAGCGCTACGGCTCGCTCAAGGTGCGCGAGATCTGGTCGCCGGCCTACCGCAGCGCCGACCGCGGCGCGCTGCCGGCGGCGGTCGCCAACCGCCTGCTCGAGGACGGCCAGCTCAGCAAGCTCGGCGGCTGGGTCAGCCAGGACGGGGTCGCGGTGTTCGTGGTCAAGCTCGACGCCGACGCCTCGCAGCAGACCCTGGACGACGCCATCGACTACGCAGTGCGCGCGGCGGATCAAATGGAAGCCGAACTCACTCCCGGCCAGGACGAATTCTGACGTGAGCTACCGCGAAGGCCGTTTCTGGCAACCCGACGTGACCGTGGCCACCGTGGTGGTCGACGGCGGCCGCCTGCTGATGGTCGAGGAGACCGTCGGCGGGCGCCTGGTGCTCAACCAGCCGGCCGGCCACCTGGAGCCGGACGAGAGCCTGCTCGAGGCGGCGCTGCGCGAGACCCTCGAGGAGACCGGCTGGCACGTGCGCCTGACCGCCTTCGTCGGGGCCTACCAATGGAAGGCGCCGGACGCCTCGGCCGGCGGCAGCGGCCGCCACTACCTGCGCTTCGCCTTCGCCGCCGAGCCGGTCCGCCACGATCCGCAACGCCCGCTCGACGAAGGCATCGTCCAGGCGCTATGGCTGACCCCGGCCGAGCTGCAGGCGCGCGCCGACCAGCACCGCAGCCCGCTGGTGTGGCAGGTCGCCGCCGATTACCTCGGCGGGCGCCGCCATTCGCTCGACCTGGTCCAGCACTTCGCGGACGCCGCAGCGCCGGTGTGAGGTCATGACGAGGTCGGCGGACACCATCGTGGGCATGTCGGGCGGGGTCGATTCCTCGGTCGCCGCGCTGTTGCTGCGCGACTCCGGGCAGGCCTTGTCGGGATTGTTCATGCAGAACTGGGCCGACGACGGCAGCGGCGACTGCCGCGCCGAGGACGACCGCCGCGACGCGGTCGCGGTGTCCGGCCGGCTCGGCCTGCCGATCCACTTCCGCGATTTCTCCGGCGAGTACTGGGCCGGGGTGTTCGAGCACTTCGTCGCCGAATATGCGGCCGGGCGCACGCCCAATCCCGACGTGCTGTGCAACCGCGAGATCAAGTTCAAGCATTTCCTCGACGCCGCGCGCGAATTGGGCGCCGACTACATCGCCACCGGCCACTACGCCCGGGTCGACCGCGCCGGCGATCGCTTCCGCCTGCTCAAGGCGCTGGACCGCAGCAAGGACCAGAGCTACTTCCTGCACCAGCTCGGCCAGGCCCAGCTCGGCGCCACCCGCTTCCCGCTGGGCGAGTTGCTCAAGCGCGACGTGCGCGAGATGGCGCGCGCGGCGAACCTGCCGACCGCGGCCAAGAAGGACTCCACCGGCATCTGTTTCATCGGCGAACGCGACTTCCGCGAGTTCCTGGCCCGCTACCTGCCCGCGCGCGAAGGCGAGATCCGCGCCGTCGACGGCCGCGCCGTCGGCCGCCATCCGGGCGTGTTCTATTTCACCCTGGGCCAGCGCGAAGGCCTCGCCATCGGCGGCGTGCGCGGCTTCGAGCAGGCGCCGTGGTACGTGGTCGGCAAGGACGTCGCCGGCAACGTGCTGTACGTGGACCAGGGCAGCGATACGCCGTGGCTGCGGTCGCAGGCGCTGGTCACCGAGGCCGCGCACTGGATCGCCGGCGCGCCGCCCGGCCGCCGCTTCGCCTGCGCCGCGCAGACCCGCTACCGCCAGCCCGACCAGTCGTGCGAGGTCGAGGTCGGCGAGGACGGTACCCTGTCGGTGCGCTTCGCCCAGCCGCAGCGCGCGGTCACTCCCGGCCAGTCGCTGGTGCTGTACGCCGGCGAGGAATGCCTCGGCGGTGCGGTGATCGCCGCCACCGACGCGCCGGTGCCGGGCCTGCGCGCGGCCTCCCCTTCCCTGACGACTTTGACGACGAATCCGTAATGGCCGAACTTTCCGAACGCGTCCTCGCCCTCGCCGGCCTCGCCCAGGCGCTGGCCCAGGTGCGGCGCATCGCCGACACCGGCCAGGCCAACGCCAGCGTGCTGGAAACCGCGCTGGAGTCGGTGTTCCGCATCGACGCCTCCTCGCCCTCGGCGGTGTACGGCAACGTCGCCCAGCTGCGCCCGGGGCTGGTGCTGGTGCAGGACTACTTCACCAGCCGCAGCCACGACGAGCACCTGCCGCGGCTGGCGCTGGCGGTGCTGCAATTGGAGCGCCGCTTCGTCCAGGACGCGGCGATGGCCGACAAGGTCCTCGGCGGCATCCGCGCGCAAGCCGACCAGGCCCAGCGCCTGGGCAGCAGCCACCCCGACGTGATCGCCGCGCTCGGCACGCTCTACGCCGATACCTTGAGCCACCTGCGCCCGCGGGTGCTGGTGCAGGGCAACCCGCATTACCTGGGCCAGCCCGGAGTGGTCGCCGAGGTCCGCGCGGTGTTGCTGGCGGCGGTGCGCTCGGCGGTGCTGTGGCGCCAGCTCGGCGGCAGCTACTGGGACTTCCTGCTGCGCAAGCGGGCGATGGTGGATGCGACCGAGGCGCGGTTGGATTGAACCGCGAACGGGTCGAACGGCGTCGGGCCTGAAGGCCCTCCCACAAAAGCAGGCGCCCCAAAAGAAAGCGGCCTCGCAAGAGGCCGCTTTCTTTGTTTTTGTGGGAGGGCCTTCAGGCCCGACGCCGTTCGATCAGGCCGCCCCCCACCGCCGGCTCAGTAGCTCATCCGGTACTCGCAGCCGACCATGGTCTTGCCCGGGTGGCTGGTGATGGTGCTGACCGTCTGCACGATCTTGACCGCGACGCCGTCGCCGAGGTCTTCGCTGCGCACCTGGCGCACGCGGATGTGCCCGGCCAGCGGCTCGTCGGCCGGCGCGAGCTTGAGTTCGCCGGCCAGCTTGTCGGCGATGTCGCCGTCGAGCACGGCCAGGATGCCCTCGCCGGCCATCATCAGCTGGCGGGTCGGACGGCCGTGCACGGTCACCGCCTCGGGCAGGTCGAACATGGCCACGAACGCGTTGTCGTCCTTGGCCTTGCTCCAGCCCTTGAGCGCCGGCTGCGCGGGCTTGTCGTAGTAGATCTCGGTGACCGCGTTGGCCAGGCGCAGGTAGTCGGCGCGGCTGGCCTGGCAGCCCAGCACCTTGACCAGTTCGCTGCGCACTTCGGCGGCGTCGCGGTACGGCGCCTCGTCGGCGGCGCTGGCCAGCGCGGTGAACAACGCGGCGGCGAGCGAGGCGGCGGCGAGGCGCAGGGGGAATCGGGTCATGCGCAAGTCCTTGTCGGTGGTGCGGTGAGGAAGAAACGTCGCCGCGGCGAAGCGCGGGATCGGGCGGCACCGTAAGCCAGTGGGCGGGCCGCGGCAAGCAGCCAATCGGGCGGTCGGAGCGAAAGGCGTCGGGCCTGAAGGCCCTCCCACAAGGGCCGGCCTGGGTCCATGCAAGCAGGCACGATCTTGTGAGAGGGCCTTCAGGCCCGATGCTTTGCGCTCAGGTCGCCGCGCAAGCGCCAACGAAAAACCCCGGCCGGAGCCGGGGTTCTTCGTCGACGCAACCTCGAACCTCAGGCCGCGACGGTGTCGGCGACCTGCTTGTAGTCCTCGATCTGGTCGAAGTTCATGTAGCGGTAGATCTTGTCGCCGTTGGCGTTGATCACGCCGATGTCGGCCATGTACTCCTCGCGGGTCGGGATCCGGCCCAGGCGCGAGCAGATCGCGGCCAGTTCGGCCGAACCCAGGTACACGTTGGTGTTGCGGCCCAGGCGGTTGGGGAAGTTGCGGGTGCTGGTGGAGAACACCGTCGCGCCCTCGCGCGCCTGCGCCTGGTTGCCCATGCACAGCGAGCAGCCCGGCATTTCCATGCGCGCGCCGGCGGTGCCGAAGGTGCCGTAGTGGCCTTCCTTGGTCAGCTCGCTGGCGTCCATCTTGGTCGGCGGCGCGACCCACAAACGGGTCGGGATGTCGCGCTTGCCTTCCAGCAGCTTGGCAGCGGCGCGGAAGTGGCCGATGTTCGTCATGCACGAACCGATGAACACTTCGTCGATGACCGCGCCGGCGACGTCGGACAGGGTCTTGACGTCGTCGGGATCGTTCGGGCACGCCACGATCGGCTCGACGATCTCGTTGAGATCGATCTCGATCACCGCCGCGTACTCGGCATCGGCGTCGCCTTCCAGCAACTGCGGGTTGGCCAGCCAGCCTTCCATCGCCTTGATCCGGCGCTGCAGCGAACGCGGGTCGGCGTAGCCTTCGGCGATCATCCACTTCAGCAGGGTGATGTTGCTGGTCAGGTACTCGATGATCGGTTCCTTATCCAGCTTGACCGTGCAGCCGGCGGCGGAACGTTCGGCCGAGGCGTCGGACAGCTCGAACGCCTGCTCGACCTTGAGCTGCGGCAGGCCTTCGATCTCGAGGATGCGGCCGGAGAAGATGTTCTTCTTGCCCTGCTTGGCGACGGTCAGCAGGCCGCTCTTGATCGCGGCCAGCGGAATCGCGTTGACCAGGTCGCGCAGGGTCACGCCGGGCTGCATCTCGCCCTTGAAGCGCACCAGCACCGACTCGGGCATGTCCAGCGGCATGACGCCGGTGGCCGCGGCGAACGCGACCAGACCGGAGCCGGCCGGGAACGAGATGCCGACCGGGAAGCGGGTGTGCGAGTCGCCGCCGGTGCCGACGGTGTCGGGCATCAGCATGCGGTTGAGCCACGAGTGGATCACGCCGTCGCCCGGACGCAGGGCGATGCCGCCGCGGTTGCTGATGAAGGCCGGCAGGTCGTGGTGGGTCTTGACGTCGACGGGCTTGGGATACGCCGCGGTGTGGCAGAACGACTGCATCACCAGGTCGGCCGAGAAGCCCAGGCAGGCCAGGTCCTTCAATTCGTCGCGGGTCATCGGGCCGGTGGTGTCCTGCGAACCCACCGAGGTCATCTTCGGCTCGCAGTAGGTGCCCGGGCGGATGCCCTGGCCTTCGGCGAGGCCGCAGGCGCGGCCGACCATCTTCTGCGCCAGCGAGTAGCCCTTGCCGCTGTCGGCCGGGTTCTGCGGCAGGCGGAACAGGCTCGACGGCGCCAGGCCCAGCGCTTCGCGCGCCTTGGCGGTGAGGCCGCGGCCGACGATCAGCGGGATGCGGCCGCCGGCGCGGACTTCGTCCAGCAGCACGTCGGACTTCAGCGCGAATTCGGCGATCAGCTCGCCGTTCTTGAACGCCTTGCCTTCGTACGGACGCAGCTCGACCACGTCGCCCATGTCCATCTGCGACACGTCCAGTTCGATCGGCAGCGCGCCGGCGTCTTCCATGGTGTTGTAGAAGATCGGCGCGATCTTCGAACCCAGGCACACGCCGCCGAAGCGCTTGTTCGGGATGAAGGGGATGTCTTCGCCGGTGAACCACAGCACCGAGTTGGTCGCCGACTTGCGGCTGGAGCCGGTGCCGACTACGTCGCCGACGTAGGCGACCAGGTGGCCCTTGTCCTTCAGCGATTCGATGAAGGCGATCGGGCCGCGCTTGCCGTCCTCTTCCGGCTCGATGCCGTCGCGCTTGTTCTTCAGCATCGCCAGCGCGTGCAGCGGGATGTCCGGGCGGGTGGTCGCGTCGGGCGCAGGCGACAGGTCGTCGGTGTTGGTCTCGCCAGTCACCTTGAACACGGTGACGGTCATCGACTGCGGCACTTCCGGCTTGCTGGTGAACCATTCCGCGTCGGCCCAGCTGTGCAAGACGGCCTTGGCGTTGGCGTTGCCCTTCTCGGCCTTTTCCTGCACGTCGTGGAAGGCGTCGAACATCAGCAGGGTGTGCTTGAGCGCGTCGGCGGCGACGGTGCCGACTTCGGCGTCGTCGAGCAGTTCGATCAGCGGATGGATGTTGTAGCCGCCGAGCATGGTGCCCAGCAGTTCGGTGGCGCGGGCGCGCGAAATCAGCGCGTTCTTCTGCGTGCCGAAGGCGACCGCGGCCAGGTACGAGGCCTTGACCTTGGCGGCGTCGTCGACGCCGGCGGGGACGCGGTAGGTGATGAGGTCCAGCAGGAACTCGCCCTCGCCGGTCGGCGGGGCCTTCAGCAGTTCGATGACGTCGGCGGTCTGCTGGGCGGTCAGGGGCAGCGGCGGAATGCCCAGCGCGGCGCGCTCGGCAACGTGGTGGCGATAGGCTTCCAACATAAAATTCTCCGCGTGGATCTGGGTAGAAAACATCTGGATGAAGACGGTGGGGTAAAACGGGCCGGGCGACGCGCCCGGCCGGGGCCGGAGCGATCGCGGCGACCGGATGTCGCAGGGGCTCAGGCTTGCGGCACGATCAGCTTCAGGCCCTTGAAGTAGTCGCGGTAAAACGTGTCGTTCCAGGTGATCAGGCCGTCGCACTGCAGCAAGGCGTGGGCGCCGACCAGGAAACCGCCGAAGCCGCGCGGCTCGCCGCCGCGCTGGCGCTGGCGCCGGTGCATCTCGCCCGCGCGCAACGCCGACTTGGCTTCCAGCGCGCTGAAGTGGATGCCCATTTCCTCCAGCGCTTCCTGCGCCTGCGCGCCGCCGCGCAACGCCGCGCAGATCTCGGCCAGGCTGACGTCGCACACCACCACGCGGCCGCCGACCAGGCTCTGGCGCAGGCACGACTCGACCGCGTCGGCCTGCGGGCCGTCGCTGAGCAGTTCGATCAGGACCGGCGAGTCGACCGCGATCACCGGCTCATTCCTCGTCGCGCATCGCGCGGGCGGCGTCCTCGCCGGAGTCGAAGCCGTCCAGGGCGAACTTGCCGCGCGCCTTGGAGATCGCATCGTCCACGCTCTTGCGCAGGATGATCCGGCTGCCGTCCAGCTCGACCTTCAGCAGCGTGCCCTTGGTCAGGCCGAGCGCATCGCGCACCGCTTTGGGGAGGGTGATCTGACCCCGCTCGGCGACGGTGGCTTCCATGAGTACGCTCCAGAAAGTATGTACTCATTATACATACCTGGGCCGCGCTCAGGGGCCGGGACTGTAGCGCTGGCCGGTGGCCGTGGGCCGCCGAGCGCTCGGCCGAAGCGTCGCGAGCCGAGGCGAAAATCCATATTTTACAGAAAGTTATCCCGCCCCAAGCCCCTAGACTGCGGGCCGCCGTCGCCCGCTGCGCGGGACCGCGCGGCGGCTGCGGTTCAGCCGCCGGTCCATACCGATACGCCCGCCCTCGCCCCCGGCAGCAAACTTCCAGGCCTGCGCTACCGCGGACGGACCGGTCCGATTCCCGGCGCGCTGCCCTGCGTTGCCGCGGCTCGGGATCGAATCGGCGCCGCCGGCGTTCGTTCCTGGGGCGGCGCGCGCGGCGAGCCGCCGTCGCCGGCGCAGGGCGGATCGGCGGCCGGCCCTGTTCGCACGACGTGGCTACTCCGACCGCGCTGCCGATCCGCGACCGGCCCGCCGCGCGCATCGCCGATGCCGGGACCGCAGTGCGCGCGCCCTTTGCCGAAGCGCAACAAAACGCGGGCATCCTCGTTCGATGCGCGGCGAGGCGGCGCGAACACCGAACGGGTCGCTCGCCGCCGCGCCCGCGCAACGCTGTGTTGTCCGCGGCGCCGGACCGGCTCGCGGGAAAAACCCGAGGCGAACGAAATGCGCGGCAAAAGCCGCAGGACCGTCGTGCATCGCCGAACCGCAACCGCCGTCGCGATCGAATCGCCTCGACACCCCGTGCACATCCGCTCATCGGCAACTGGTGGATAATCGCCCCACAGACCCCGCCACGCACTGCGCCGCCCGGTCCACCGCAAGCAGATCCTCGCCCGGCGCGAGGCGCGAGCCAGCACCTCACAGGAGTTCAACGCATGAGCGACTCGTTTTCCACCCGCCGCCAGTTGTCCGTCAACGGCCGCGACTACACCTATTTCAGCCTGCCGGTGCTGGGCGAGCGCTTCGACATCGCCCGCCTGCCCTATTCGATGAAGATCCTGCTGGAGAACCTGCTGCGCCATGAAGACGGCGGCGCCACGGTCGGCAAGGAGCACATCGAAGCGGTCGCGCACTGGGACGCCAGGAAGGAGCCCGACACCGAGATCGCCTTCATGCCGGCGCGCGTGGTCCTGCAGGACTTCACCGGCGTGCCCTGCGTGGTCGACCTGGCGGCGATGCGCGACGCGGTCGGCAAGCTCGGCGGCAACGCCAAGCAGATCAACCCGCTGATTCCGTCCGAACTGGTCATCGACCACTCCGTGCAGGTCGACGTGTTCGGCCGCCCGGATGCGCTCGACCTCAACGGCAAGATCGAGTTCGAACGCAACAAGGAACGCTACAGCTTCCTGCGCTGGGGCCAGAAGTCGTTCGAGAACTTCAAGGTGGTGCCGCCGAACACCGGCATCGTCCACCAGGTGAACCTGGAAAACCTGGCCCGCGTGGTCATGGGCCGCGAGGTCGAAGGCGAACTGCTGGCCTTCCCCGACACCGTGTTCGGCACCGACAGCCACACCACGATGATCAACGGCATCGGCGTGCTCGGCTGGGGCGTGGGCGGCATCGAGGCCGAGGCGGCGATGCTCGGCCAGCCCTCGTCGATGCTGATTCCGCAGGTGGTCGGCTTCAAGCTGACCGGCAAGCTGCCCGAAGGCAGCACCGCCACCGACCTGGTGCTGACCGTCACCCAGATGCTGCGCAAGCACGGCGTGGTCGGCAAGTTCGTCGAGTTCTACGGCGACGGCCTGCAGCACCTGCCGCTGGCCGACCGCGCCACCATCGCCAACATGGCGCCCGAGTACGGCGCGACCTGCGGCATCTTCCCGATCGACGCCGAATCGCTGACTTACCTGCGTTTGTCGGGCCGCAGCGACGAGCAGATCGCGCTGGTGGAGGCCTACGCCAAGGCCCAGGGCCTGTGGCACGAGCCGGGCCAGCCGCACGCCGAATACTCGGCCACGCTCGAACTCGACCTGGGCGACGTCAAGCCGTCGCTGGCCGGGCCCAAGCGCCCGCAGGACCGGGTGCTGCTGGAGAACGTGCACGCCAACTTCCAGGAGAACCTCGGCCCGCTGGTCGCCAACCGCAAGCCCCGCGGCGTGGGCTGCGCGATCGAGGAACTCAACGGCGAAGGCGGCGACCAGCCGCAGGCGAGCCAGCTCGCGGCCAAGCCGGTGTCGAAGATCCGCATCCAGGAACAGGACGCCGAGCTGTCCGACGGCTCGGTGGTGATCGCCGCGATCACCTCCTGCACCAACACCTCCAACCCGGCGGTGATGCTCGGCGCCGGCCTGCTCGCGCGCAACGCCGCAAAGCTGGGCCTGAAGTCCAAGCCGTGGGTCAAGACCTCGCTCGGCCCGGGTTCGCTGGTGGTGACCGACTACCTCAAGAAGGCCGGCGTGCTCGACGACCTGGAGAAGCTCGGCTTCTACGTGGTCGGCTACGGCTGCACCACCTGCATCGGCAACTCCGGCCCGCTGCCGGACGAAGTGTCCAAGGGCATCGCCGAGAACGAACTGGTGGTCGCCTCGGTGCTGTCGGGCAACCGCAACTTCGAAGGCCGCGTGCATCCGGAAGTGAAGGCCAACTACCTGGCCTCGCCGCCGCTGGTGGTGGCGTACGCGATCGCCGGCACGGTCAACATCGACCTGACCCAGGAGCCGATCGGCAAGGACAACGACGGCAACGACGTGTTCCTGCGCGACATCTGGCCGTCGAACAAGGAAATCGGCGACACCATCGCCGCGACGGTCGGCCCGGAGCTGTTCGCGCAGAACTACGCCGACGTGTTCAAGGGCGACACCCGCTGGAACCAGATCGCCTCGCCGGACGGCGAGTCGTTCCAGTGGGAGGAATCCTCGACCTACATCAAGAACCCGCCCTACTTCGACGGCATGACCATGCAGGTCGGCAGCATCGACGACGTGCACGGCGCGCGGGTGATGGGCCTGTTCGGCGACTCGATCACCACCGACCACATCTCGCCGGCCGGCAACATCAAGAAGGACTCGCCGGCGGGCCGCTTCCTGATCTCGCGCGGCGTGCAGCCGGTGGACTTCAACAGCTACGGTTCGCGCCGCGGCAACGACGATGTGATGGTGCGCGGCACCTTCGCCAACATCCGCATCAAGAACCTGATGTTCGGCGGCGAGGAAGGCGGCAACACCTTGTACTACGGCAAGGACGGCGCGGCGCCGGAAAAGCTGGCGATCTTCGACGCGGCGATGAAGTACAAGGCCGACGGCGTGCCGCTGGTGGTGTTCGCCGGCAAGGAGTACGGCACCGGCTCCTCGCGCGACTGGGCGGCCAAGGGCACCAACCTGCTCGGGGTCAAGGCGGTCATCGCCGAGAGCTTCGAGCGCATCCACCGCTCCAACCTGGTCGGCATGGGCGTGCTGCCGCTGCAGTTCAAGGACGGCGAGAACGCGCAGAGCCTGGGCCTGGACGGTTCGGAAGTGGTCAGCGTGACCGGGCTCGACGACGGCAAGGCCAAGACCGCGACGGTGACGGCGAAGAAGGCCGACGGCAGCGAGAAGACGTTCGAGGCGAAGGTGCTGTTGCTGACGCCGAAGGAAGTGGAGTACTTCCGCCACGGCGGCATCCTGCACTACGTGCTGCGGCAGTTGGCGGCGAAGAAGGCGGGCTGACAGGCGGCTTCGCGCTGCCCTCATCCGCCCCTGCCTTCGCAGGGGCAGGCCCTTCGGGCGCCTTCTCCCGTAAACGGGAGAAGGAACGGCTCACGACGCTGCTGCTTGGGCCCCTCTCCCGCTTGCGGGGTGAGGGGCCGCGCTGCGAGCCATTGGCTCGCGCGGACCCGGTCGCCCGAACGCTATGCGTTCGGGCCGGGGCGGGGCTGGTGATGGCCTCCACTGGCCGACTCGCTTACCCTCTCGCAGGATCCTCTCCCGCTTGAGGCAAACGGACGGCGCCTGCAGCGCCGCCGACATGGAGCCGCCGCATGCTGTTTCGTTCCATCGCTTCTGCCGGTGCGCTCTGCCTCACCCTGGCCGCCTGCGCCGGCAGCGCGGAGCGCGACCGCAACAGCCGTTGGTACGGCCGCACCGCCGGCGTGGTCGAAATCGAATTGCAGCACGCAACCGCGCAACTGCGCGCAGGCTGGCTGGAAAAGAGCACGCAGGCACGCGCGGACGGCCATCTGCGCTACGCCAGGTCCAGCGAGGACGGCAACGGCTCCGCAGAAGAAGGCTGGTACCGGCTGCGCAAGCACATGCGCGTGGGGCCGCATTACTACGGCCGCATCGCGACCGACGACGGCGCTTTCGAGTTTTGCGCGCTCAGTTCGCGCCGCAGTGGGTCCTGCGAGAACGGCGAGTGCACCACCGTGATTCGCTGGGACGACTGCACCGCGCTGGCGCCGCGCTGAGCGCGCGCGGCGCGGCGAGCGCACGCTCGCGCCCTACCCCTCCGCCCGCGTCGGCACCAACCCGTTCCCCGCCGCCCACTGGTTGACGTCGTCGCGGCGAATCGCCGCCGCCATCAATCCCGGAAACGCATCCGGCGTGCACGCGAACGAAGGCACGCCCAGCGCCGCCAGCTTCGCCGCCAGCGCTTGATCGTAGGCCGGGCGGCCTTCGTCGCTGAGCGCCAGCAGCACGATGAACTGCACGCCGGCCTCGACCAATTCCTGCGCGCGCGCCAGCAGCTTGGCCTCGACCCCGCCTTCGTACAGGTCCGAGATCAGCACCAGGATGCTGTTGCGCGGCTCGCGGATCAGGCCCTGGCAATAGGCCACCGCGCCGTGGATGTCGGTGCCGCCGCCGAGCTGCACGCCGAACAGCAGGTCGACCGGGTCGTCGAGTTGCTCGGTCATGTCGACCACCGCGGTGTCGAACACCACCAGCCGGGTCGATACCGCCGGCAGCGAGGCCATCACCGCGCCGAAGATGCTCGAATACACCACCGAGGCCGCCATCGAGCCGCTTTGGTCGATGCACAGGGTGATCTCGCGCTGCGGCCGCCGCGACTTGCGGCCGAAGCCGATCAGCTGCTGCGGGATCACGGTCTTGTACTCGGGCTGCCAATGCTTGAGGTTGGCGCGGATGGTGCGGTTCCAGTCGATCTCGGCGTGGCGCGGCCGCCGGGTGCGGCGGGCGCGGTCGAGCGCGCCGGTCACCGCCGAGCGCATCGGCTCTTCGAGCTTGCGCATCAGTTCCTCGACCACGCGCCGCACCACCATGCGCGCGGTCTGCTTGGTCTCGGCCGGGATCACGCCCGACAGCGACACCAGGTTGGCGACCATGTGCACGTCGGGCTGGATGCCCTCGAGCATCTCCTTTTCCAGCAGCATCTGGCGCAGGTCCAGGCGCTGCAGGGCGTCGCGCTGCATCACCTGGACCACGCTGGTCGGGAAGTACTTGCGGATGTCGCCGAGCCAGCGCGCCACGTTCGGCGCCGAACCGCCGCGGCCGCCGCGCCGCGACAGGCCGCCCGGACCGCTGGGTTCGTACAGCGCGGCCAGGGCCGCGTCCATCGGCGACAGGCCCGCGCCGAGCGCGCCGCAGCTGTCCTGGGCTTCGCTGCCCAGGACCATGCGCCAGCGCTCCTCGCGCGTGCTCGGCGTCGCCGCATCGCTGGGCAGGCCGGTATCGGCGTTGTCCGTAGCCGCGCTCATCGCGCATCTCCCATAGGCTCGAGGCCGAACAGTTCGCGCAGCAACGGCAGCGCACGCGCCGCGCGGGCGGCGTCCCAGGACGATCGCGCCGCCGATGCCGGCGCCGCGCCCGGCGGGCGCTTGACCCGCTGGCCGAGGTCGCGCCGGTCGGCGGCCTCGAACTCGGCGAAGCTGCGCCGCAACAACGGCACCACGCGCAGGAAATGCTCGTGGCCCAGGTTCGAGACCCAAGCGTCGATCAATCCCCACACCGCGTCGTCGTGCAGCAGCACCGCGGCGTTGCGGTTGAGGAAGCCGTCCAGCCAGTGCGCCGCGTCCAGCGGCTCGGCGCCGAGCGACAGGTTCAGGCCCAGCTCGCGCGCCACCGCTTCGCCGTCGAAGCCGCCGGCGTCGAACAGCAGGCGCGTGGCCACGCCGCGCAGCAGCGGCGTGGCGCTCAGCGCCAGCGCGAGTTGGCGCAGGGCGCCGCGCCAGGTCGCGGTCTGGGCGTCGTCCTCGCGCAGCGCCACGGCGCGGTCGGCGGCGAGCAAAGTCTCGCGCGCGTCGCCGGCGGCCTCTTCGTCGAGCCCGCCCAGGGCGATGGTCAGGCCGATGCAGGCGCGCGCGAGCATGCCGTCGAACAGGTGCCGCACCTGCGCCGCATCGGTATTGCGCACGTTGCCGTAGCGCTGCACGTTGGCCAGCGCCGGCAGCGCCGCCAGCAGCGACAGCGGATCGGCGTCGACCGCGGCGCGCGCCTGCAGTTCGGCCGCCACCGCCTGCACCGCATCGGGCAGGTTCGCCAGCAGCACCCGGTCGATCAGGCGCGAGAGGTCCGGCAAGCGCTCGGCCCGGCGCGCGGATTCGATCGCGCGCGCGGTCGCGGCCTGCGCCACCGTCTGGCCGTAGCGGCTGGCGACGATCAGCTCGATCTCGAAACCCGGCTGCCAGGCCAGTTCCCACACTTCGCGGAAGCTGCCGCGCGAACGCCCGGCGCCGCCGAGGCGGCCCCAGCCGATGTCGAGCAGCAGCAGCCGGTGCAGTAGTTCGCTGCGCTGCAGGTCGGTGTCGTTGCGCAGGTCCAGTTCCAGCGGCTTGCTCAACGCTTCGGCCTTGAGCCGCAGGCGCTTGCGCTGGGCTTCCAGGTCGCGCTGCAGCGGCACCGTGGGCACCGCTTCGGGCACCGAGCCGATCCGCTCGCCGATCATCAGCGCCTGCTCGATCAGCCGCATCGGCGCGTCGTCGCCGTTGCACAGGATGCTCAAGGTGGCCTGGTTGAGTTCCTCCAGGCTCGGCGCCGGCCGGTCGCGCAATGCGGCCAGGGTGTCGGCCAGGCGCGTGGCTTCGATCAGGTGCGCGGAGGAGCAGTCCAGCGCGTGTTCGCGCAGCACCCGCGCGACCCTTGCGAACCAGCCGACCGTGCGGCCCTGGCTGCCGCCGTGCCGCCACAGGTGTTCGTACCAGCCCGGCGAATCGATGCCGGCGCCGTAACCGCTGGCGCTGCTCAGGTGCCGGTACGTCCACGGCACCCAGGTCGCGGCGGCCTTGAGCTTGGGCAAGTCCTTGAGCAGGGCCTTGTCGGCCGCGGCGGTGGCCTTGCCGGCCAGCGCCGGCACGTGCCAGGCGCCGCAGACCACGGCGATGCGCTCGAAGCCCTGCTTGATCGCGTCGCGGATGCCGCTGCGCATGTGCGCCTCGCGCAGCGCTTCCTCGTGCGGATCCAGGCCGTTGCGCAGCTCGGCGTGGTCGCGCAGTTCGCCCATGGCCGCGGCGATCGCCTCGAACAGGCCTTCGCCGTCGCCGCGTTCCTCGACCATGTGGTTCCACCAGCTCTCGCCGTCGGCGTAGCCGGCGGCGTGGGCGAGCCAGTCGAGCGGATCGCGGTGCTCGGCGTGGCGCTCGGCGTCGGCGGTCGCGGCGCTGGCGTCGCTGCCGGCGTCGTCGGCCGGGTGTGCGGACGCGGATTCGGCGGCGTCTTCACCGGCCGTCTGCGGCGCCGCAGGGGCCTCGGCGCGCGCCGCGTCGTCGGCGAGTTCCTGCGGCGACGGCGCCTCGCCCTCGCCCGCTTGCGTCTGCGCGGCCGCATCGCCCGCCAAGCGTTCGCGCCGCGCCCGCTGCCAGGCCAGGCTGGCCCCGGCCGGCACGTCGATGAAGCGCACCGTCGCGCCGTGCTCCACCGCCCAGCGCATCGCCTGCCACTCGGGCGAGAACTCGGCGTAGGGATGGAACACGGCCAGTTGCGGATCGTCGACGCCATAGGACAGCAGCGCCACCGGCGGCTGCAGTTGCGCGTCGCGCAGGTGCTCGACCAGGGCCTCGGCACCAGCCGGGCCCTCGATCAGCACGCAGTCCGGGCGCAGCGCGTCCAGCGCCTTGCGCAGGCTGCGCGCGCAGCCCGGGCCGTGGTGGCGGATGCCGAAGTAACCGAGCGTGGCGCTCATGCGCGGCTCAGAGCTGTTCGCGGAAGGCGCGGTAGAGGTCCTTCCACTCGGCGCGTTCCTTGACCACGGTTTCCAGATACTCCGTCCACACCACCTGGTCCTGCACCGGGTCCTTGACCACCGCGCCGATCATGCCCGCGGCCATGTCGGCCGGACGCAGCACGCCGTCGCCGAAGTGCCCGGCCAGGGCCATGCCGTTGTTGATCACCGAGATCGCCTCGGCGGTGGACAGGGTCGAGCTCGGCGTCTTGAGCTTGGACTTGCCGTCCTCGGTCTGGCCGTTGCGCAGTTCGCGGAAGATGCGCACGATCCGCGCCACTTCCTTCAGCGCCGGCGGCTCGGCCGGCAGTTCCAGCGCGCGGCCGAGTTCGTGCACGCGCTTGACCACGATCGAGACCTCTTCCTCCTCGCTGGCCGGCACCGGCAGGATCACCGTGTTGAAGCGGCGCTTGAGCGCGCTGGACAGTTCGTTGACGCCCTTGTCGCGGTTGTTGGCGGTGGCGATCACGCTGAAGCCGCGCGCGGCCTGCACTTCGCTGCCCAGCTCGGGCACCGGCAGGGTCTTCTCCGACAGCACCGTGATCAGGGTGTCCTGGACGTCGGCGGGAATGCGGGTGAGTTCCTCGACCCGGGCGATCTTGCCGAGCTTCATCGCGTTCATCATCGGGCTGGGCACCAGCGCGTTCTCGCTCGGGCCGTGCGCGAGCAACTGCGCGTAGTTCCAGCCGTAGCGGATCTGCTCTTCGCTGGTGCCGGCGGTGCCCTGGATCAGCATGGTCGAATCGCCGCTGATCGCCGCGCTCAGGTGCTCGGACACCCACGACTTGGCCGTGCCCGGCACGCCGAACAGCAACAGCGCGCGGTCGGTGGCGACGGTGGCCACCGCGATTTCCATCAAGCGGCGGTTGCCGATGTACTTGGGGCTGACCTCGAAACCGTTGTCGAGCTTGCCGCCGATCAGGTAGGTCACCACCGCCCACGGCGACAGCTTCCAGTTGGCGGGACGCTGGCGGTCGTCGGCCTTGGCCAGTTGTTCGAGCTCTTCGGCGAACTGGATTTCGGCGTGTTGGCGCAGGACGGCGGTCATCGGAACTCCGTGTAGATGAGGTTTGATTCGAATATTCGGGGCTGCGCGGCTCAGGCGTGCAGCAGCCGGCGCAGGTGCGCGGTGCGCTCCAGGCCGGCCAAGCAGTCGGCCAGCGCCGGGGTGTCGTCGGGCGCGCGCGGCGGCGCCTGCCAGCCCTGCAGGGCCTGCGGGTGCAGCGCTTCCAGCAGCGACTGGGCGTTCTGGCGCAAGCTCCAGTCCTGGCGCAGGGTGTCGCCGGCCTGCTGCAGGCCGGCGCCGACCAGGCGCGAGTAGTCCAGCGGCAGCCACTGCCCCGGCGCGCAGGAGCCGAGCACTTCGTCGATGCGGCCGCTGCGGCACAGGTCGGCGAAGCTGCGCGGCCAGTGGCGCACGCGCTGCGCCGGCGGCAGCAGCGCCAGCAGTTCGCCGTGATGGCCGCCGAAGGCGCGGCCGGGCGCGTCGAGCATGGCCTCGGCCCAGTCGGCGTCGTCGCGGTGGATGCGCTCGATCCAGCCGCGATGCAGCGCCTGCTTCCAGTCGCTCTTGCCGGCCCAGGCCAGCAGCGCGGCCGCGTCCATGCCGGTGCGCTCGCGCCACCAGCGCAGCGGCACCTGGCGCACGAGTTGATACAGCCACCACGCGCGCTCGCCGAGCGCGTCGTTCTGCGGGCGCACGGCGTCGATGGCCGCGGCGGCCCAGTCGGGGTCGGCGGCCTGCGGCGCGTCGAGGGTCCAACGCTTGAGCAGCAGTGCGCGTTCCTGGGTCACCAGCGGCGCCAGCCAGGCGATCAATCGCTGCGCGTGCGCGGACTGCGGCAGGCGCGCGAGCAGGCTCGCGGCGAGCCGGCGCACTTCGCGCCCGCGGTCCTTGAGCAGGCCGGCCAGCAAGGCCTCGTCGTCCGCGCCCAGCCCGGTATCGAACTCGGCGACGAACGCGGCGCGCTCCTTGGCCGGCAGCTCGCCGAGCTGCGCCTGCAGCATCTGCCGCGCGCGCGCCGGCTCGGCCGCGCGGATCCGCGCGAACAGGGCCAGGCGCTGTTCGAAGCTGCCTTCCTGCCACAGGCGCGCGGCTTCGTCGGCCGAATCGCCGGATTCGCCGTCGTCCGCACCGCTCTGGCCTTCCACGCCCGCGCCGGCCGCGCCGCGATCGGCGTAGCGCCAATCCGGATTGAGCCGGGCCAGCCACAGGCCGCGTTCGCCGAGCACCGGCAGCAGCGGCGGGCGCAGCCGCGCGCGCTGGCGGCCGGCGTCGAGCGCGGACGCCAGCGCCCCTGCCGGCAGCGCGCGGCCGAGCGCGGCCAGGCGCTGGCAGGCTTCGTGGTGCAGGCGTTCGCTGTCGCCGCGGAAGATCGCGGCCAGCGCCGGCGCCAACGGTTCGCCCTCGCCGATCATGCGCGCGTCGTCCGGCGCGGCCGGCGGCGGCGCGATCTCGGCCGACGCGACCTCGACCGCGGCCAGGCGGCACGCCGCCATCGCCGCGGCGCCGCGGGCGTAGCGCGCCAGCGCGTCGTCGCCGTCGATCTGTTCGAGCCATTCGCCGACCGGCGCAGGAAACGCCGTCGCGCGCGCGCCGTCGATGCCGACCAGGGCCGGCTTGATCCAGTCGCCGCCGGCGCCGGGCTCGGGGTTCGCGCTCATGCCGCCAGGCTCCAGTTGTGCGCCGCATCGGCGCCGCGCCATGCGCTCAGCGGCCGCAGTTCGCGGCCGTCCCATTCGCCCATCACCTGCAGTTCGCGGCCGCCGCTGTGCGCGAGCAGGTTCCAGCCGGCGGCCTCGCCCAGCGCCAGCGGCACGCGCCCAGCCGGGGTGTGCAGCCACCAGCGTTCGTTCTCGCGCAGCGGCACCGCATCGGCCAGCGCCAGCGGCCACCATTGCAGCCATGGGTTCGCGGCGAACGCGAGCGATGCCGCGTCGATGGCCTCGGCCGCCGGCTGCGACCAGCGCGGCGCCGGTTGCGCCGCGCCCTGCTCCAGCGCCAGCGCGCGCAGCGGCGCGCTGCCGGGGAAGAAGCGCAGGGTCGCCTCGACGCTGCGCCCGTCCAGCCATTGCTGCTCCCAGCCGCGGCCGCCGTAGGCGTAGTCGTGCAGCAGCGCGTCGCGGCCGCTGGCCTGCCCGCGCAGCCACACCCGGCGCTCGAACAAACGGTCGTCGCGTTCGTCGATGCGCTGGCCCTGCACGATCCAGCGATCGCCCACGCTTTCGCCGAGCGTGGCCAGATCGTCCTTGTCGTAGACCCAGCCCAGCGCGGTGCGCACGTCGGCCAGGCGTTGCGGCGACAACGACGCGCGCCGGACCACCGCTTCGCGCAGCAGCCAGATCAGGCCGAAGCGCTCGACCACCGCCGGCGCGCCGGCGATGCCGGCGGCCATGGCCTCGGTCGCGGCCAGCAACTGCGCCGACAACGCCGGCGCCTGCGCATCGACCATGCGCGCCGCCATCGCCGTCCACTCCGCGCGCTGCTGCGCGCCGAACGAGGCCAGCCCGCGACGCAACTGGTCGCCGATCCAGCGCTGCAGTTCGGCGCTGCCCTGGTCGATGCGTTTCCAGCGCGCGGCTTCGCGCTTGGCCGCCGACGCCGCGGCGGTTTCCGGATCGGCCGCCTGCACAGCGGCGGCCTTGGCCGCGGCCTGTTCCTTCTTTTCGGCGCGGTCGCGGCGCGAGTTCAGCCATTCCTCGACCCAGGCCGGCCGCGCATCCGCGGCGATGCCGCCGCGCGCATGCATCAACAGCAGCGCCAGCGCGTGCTTGCACGGAAACTTGCGGCTGGGGCAGGAGCAGCGGGTGACCAGCGCGCTCAGGTCGACCTGGGCCTGGTACGGCTTCGCGCCGCTGCCCTTGCATTCGCCCCACAAGGCCTCGGCGTCGCCGCCCAGGCTCAGCCAATGTCGGTCGGAGGCCAGGCCGGTGGCGGCCTTGGCCGAAGCGCCGTCGGGCGCCAACGCGAGCGCCTGTTCGGCGGTCAGGGCAGATTCCATTGCGAACCGGTCCCCACCGGTAGCGTCCTTGTGTTGCCGGCAAGCATAGCCGAGCAGCGGGCAACCGGCGACGCGCACTGCGCAGCGGGCAAACGCAGCGGGCAAACGCGGCAAGCGCGCCGTCGATTGCGCGCGCGCGCGTTCGCCCGCCGCGCGCGCCGCCGAGCCGCTACAACCGCGGCGTCCACTCCGCCGAAATCATCCGCCACTCGCCGTCGCGCTCGCGCCAGCCGGTGCGCACCTGGTAGAGCTGCGCGGCCTCGGGCAGGGCGCTGCCGCCACCGCCGCCGAGCGCGGCCTCGAACTCGACCGTGGCGCGGTCGCCCTCGACCTTGTAGCGCGGCGCGGCCACGCGCACCCACACATCGCGATAGCGCAGGAAGCTGGCCGCGGCCAGCCGGCGCGCGCCTTCGCGGTCCAGGCCCTGCGGGCCGACGAAGTCGTCGGCCAGTTGCGCCCGCACCGCCTTGGCGTCGCGCGCCTGGATCGCCTCCTGCAGTTGCGTCATCGACTCGCGCAGGCGTTGTTCCGGCGAACCGCCGCTGCATGCGGCCAGGGCCAGCAGCGCCGCCGCCAGCCACCACGCGCGCGCGCCCGCGGCGGCGTCCCGCAAAGGCTGCGCCTGGCTGATCGCGAACATCCTGAACATGGCTGATTTCCCCTTCAAAGCGCTGCATCCCGCGTATTCGCACGACCGTTCGCCCACTCGGCCGGCGGCCTGCCGCCGTTCGGTCCGCGCCGGAGCCGGGCCCGGCTCCCGCCGATCCTGACAGGTCCGCAGCGCCCGCCACAACGCCGCCGGGCACCGCCTTGCCACCTGCTAGAGCCTATGCTCCAATCGAGAAAACACACCGTACGCCGGCGCACTTCGCGGCAAGCGGACAGAACGTCGACGAGCGATTAACGAGGGGATCGCGATGAGTTTGAACCGTCCGTGGCTTGCCCACTATCCGCAAGGCGTGCCGGCCCAGATCGACGTGGAGGAATTTCCCTCCGTGGTCTCGGTGCTGGAAAACGCGATCGAGAAGTTCCGCGACCGCCCCGCCTTCCGCAACTTCGGCAAGACACTGACCTACGGCGACATCGACCGGCTCAGCGCGCAATTCGCCGCCTACCTGCTCGGCGAGCTCAAGCTCAAGAAGGGCGATCGCGTCGCGATCATGATGCCCAACTGCCTGCAGTACCCGATCGCGACCTTCGGCGTGCTGCGCGCCGGCCTGACCGTGGTCAACACCAATCCGATGTACACCCCGCGCGAGCTCAAGCACCAGCTCGACGACTCCGGCGCGAAGGTGATCTTCGTGCTCGACAACTTCGGCAAGACCGTGCAGGACGTGGTCGCCGGCAGCTCGGTGCAGGTGATCGGCACCGGCCTGGGCGACATGGTCGGCGGGCTCAAGGGCCCGGTGATGAACTTCGTGCTGAAGTACGTCAAGAAGATGGTGCCCGACTACGACATCCCGGGCCTGGTGCGCTTCCGCGACACCCTCACCCTGGGGCAGATGCACAAGCTGCCGCAGGTGGACATCGCGCCGGACGACATCGCGTTCCTGCAATACACCGGCGGCACCACCGGCGTGGCCAAGGGCGCCATGCTGACCCACCGCAACCTGGTCGCGAACATGCAGCAGGCCGCGGCGTGGATCGGCACCAACGCGCGCATGGGCGAAGAGATCATCATCACCGCGCTGCCGCTGTACCACATCTTCGCGCTGACCGCGAACGGCCTGGTGTTCATGAAGTTCGGCGGCCTCAACCACATGATCACCAACCCGCGCGACATGCCGGCGTTCGTGAAGGAGCTGCAGGAAAACCGCTTCACCGCGATCACCGGCGTCAACACGCTCTTCAACGGCCTGCTCAACACGCCCGGCTTCGACAAGGTCGACTTCTCCGGCCTGCACCTGACCCTGGGCGGCGGCATGGCCGTGCAGCGCTCGGTCGCCGAGCGCTGGAAGCAGGTCACCGGGGTGACCCTGGTCGAGGCCTACGGCCTCACCGAGACCTCGCCGGCGGCGTGCATCAACCCGATGGACCTGGCCGAGTACAACGGCGCGATCGGCCTGCCGATCTCCTCCACCGACGCCTGCGTCAAGGACGAGGACGGCAACATCCTGGCGATGGGCGAAGTCGGCGAGCTGTGCATCAAGGGCCCGCAGGTGATGAAGGGCTATTGGCAAAAGCCCGAGGAAACCGCCAAGGTCATCGACGACGACGGCTGGCTGCACACCGGCGACATGGCCAAGATGGACGAGCAAGGTTTCTTCTATATCGTCGATCGCAAGAAGGACATGATCCTGGTCTCGGGCTTCAATGTGTACCCGAACGAAATCGAGGACGTGATCGCGCTCATGCCCGGCGTGCTGGAAGTGGCCGCGGTCGGCGTTCCCGACGAGAAGTCGGGCGAGGCGGTCAAGGTGGTGATCGTCAAGAAGGATCCGGCGCTGACCGCCGAGGACGTCAAGGCGCACGCGCGCGCCAACCTCACCGGCTACAAGCACCCCAAGTTCGTCGAGTTCCGCAAGGAACTGCCCAAGACCAACGTCGGCAAGATCCTGCGCCGCGAGCTGCGCGACCCGCCGCCGGCGGCGTGAAGACGCGTGAGCATGGGTGGGCCCTGGTGCGGGTAAAATAGCCCGCGCAACGCCCCGGTCCTGCAGCCAACAACGCAAGAAGCCGCGCAAGCCCCTCTCCGGAGGGGCTTTTATTTTTGCGGCGGAATCGGGGTGTAGCATCGATGCGTGGGCTCCAACCATCGCCGCTCGCGGCCCACCGCACCCTGCCCTGCGGGCGGCCATCGCCGAGGACCGCATCCATGAGCACCATCGAAAAACTGCACCGCGCACGCGCCTACCCCACCCTGCGCATCGAGTCCGCCCCCGACGGACTGGCGCACTGGCTGTACATGCACGAGGACGTCGGCCTCGGCGTGCGTCCGTGCTTCCGCACCCCGCTCATGGAAGACATGTGGGCGTTCCTGTCCTCGATCAGCCTGCGCGAAGGCCAGGCGCCGAGCGAACTGCGCCATGTGGTGCTGGCCTCGTCGGCGCCGGCGTTCAACCTGGGCGGCGACCTGGAACTGTTCGCGCGCCTGATCCGCAGCCAGGACCGCGAGCGCCTGCTTTCGTATGCGCGCCGCTGCGTCGACGGCGTCCACCACATCCACGGCGGGCTCGGCGGCGACGTGCACACCATCGCCCTGGTCCAGGGCGACGCGCTCGGCGGCGGCCTGGAGCTGGCGCTGTCGTGCCACACCATCGTCGCCGAGGAAGGCGTCGACATGGGCCTGCCTGAGGTGGTGTTCGACCTGTTCCCGGGCATGGGCGCGTACTCGTACCTGTGCAAGCGGGTCAGCCCGCGCGTGGCCGAGAAGCTGATCATGGACGGCGCGCTGCTCAGCAGCCAGGAGATGCACCGGCTGGGCGTGGTCGACGTGCTGGTGCCGCGCGGCCAGGGCGAGGCGGCGGTGGCCGACCTGATCCGCCGCCAGCAGCGCTCGCCGCACTCGCAGCTGGCGATGAACAAGATGCGCCAGATCGCCCAGCCGACCAGCTACCAGGAACTGATGGCGATCACCGAGCTGTGGGTCGACACCGCGCTGGCGCTGCCGGACAAGGCGCTGCGGACCATGGACCGGATCGTGCGCGCGCAGGAACGCCGGGCCGTGGCGGCGTAACCGCCATGTCCGCCCCGACGGCGTTTCAGGGGGAGCGCTCGTCGCCGTCACGCGCGTGGCGTTGCCGCTCGCGTGCTTCGAGCGCTTCCCGGCCCTGGGCCAGACGCTCGTTCAACGCACTCTGCCGGGACCGCCACTCGGCAGCGACCTGCCAGTCCGGCAGCCGCATCAGCTCGCCGGCCGCGCCCGCGAGCCGGACCAACCCCAGATTGCTCGCCACGCCCTTGAGCGCGTGGCCGTGTTCGCGCACGCGTTCCCACTGGCCGCGCTCGCCCGCGTCGGCCAGGGCGACGATGCAGCCGTCGGCGTCGCGCAGGCACTGGGCGACGAATTCGCGCTCGAAGCCCTCGCCCATGCCGAGGCTGCCGAGCTCGTCGAGCACCGAAGGATCGAAGCCGTTGTCCTGAGCCCCGGACGACGCGGCCTCCGCGCGCACCGGCATCGGCGCAGCGGCGGCGATGCGGCCGGTGGCCGCGATCTCGGCCAGCGTATCGAGCAGGCGCACGGTCGACACCGGCTTGGCCAGAAACGCGCGCGCCCCGGCCTGCTGGCAGGCCTGGATCGAATCGGGCGTGACGTCGGCGCTGAGCACCACCACCGGCGTGCGCCGGCCGCTGCCGGCTTCCATCACCCGCAGTTCGCGCAGCAGGTCCAGGCCGCTGATGCCGGGCATGTGCAGGTCGGCGACCACCGCGTCGTAGTCGCTGACCGCCAGCGCGTTCAACACATCCTCGCCGCCATCGACGCAGACCGCGCGATGGCCGGCCTTCTGCAACAACCGTTGCAGCACCATGCGGTTGGCGGCGTGGTCGTCGGCGACCAGCACCTGTAGGCTGCGCACCCGCGCGCGATGGCGCAGGAACGGATCGGAGAACGCGATGACGTTTTCCGGATCGTTGCGCGGAGTCCGCTCGACCGCGTCGGCCGCGGCCAGCGCCGGCTCGGGCACCACCGCCACGCGCTGGAACGGCAGCTCCACCCAGAACCGGCTGCCGCGCTGTTCGGTGCTCTCGAAGCCGATGCTGCCGCCCATGGCCTCGGTCAGGCCCTTGGCGATGGTGGTGCCCAGGCCGGTGCCGCCGTAGCGGCGCGCCAGGCTGACGTCGGCCTGCTCGAAGGCTTCGAACAGGCGCTGGCGCATCGCCAGCGGAATGCCGATGCCGGTATCGGTCACGGTGAAGCGCAGGCGCACGCCGCCGTCGGCCTGGCCGACCACGCCCAGCTCCAGCCGCACGCTGCCGTGGTCGGTGAACTTGACCGCGTTGCCGGTGAGGTTGAGCAGGACCTGGCGCAGATGGCCGACATCGCCGCGCAGCAGCGCCGGCACGTCGGCGGCGACGCTGGTCTCGTAGCGCAGTTGCTTGGCCCGCGCCTGCGGCTGCAGGATCAGGCCGATGCCGTCGATGAGTTCGCGCGGCGAGAACTCGGCGAGGTTCAGCTTGAGCTTGCCGGCCTCGATCGCGGAGATGTCGAGCACGTCCTCGACCAGCGCCAGCAGGCTGCGGGTCGAGGCCTGGATGGTGTTGAGGCACTCGCGCTGCTCGGCGTCCAGGCGCGTGGTCGCCAGCAGTTCGGACATGCCGGCCAGGCCGTTGAGCGGGGTGCGGAACTCATGGCTCATGTTGGCCAGGAACCGGCTCTTGGCTTCGTTGGCGCGCTTGGCCTCATCGGTCGCGCGCACCAGCGCGCGCAGCAGGCCGGTGAGGTACAGCGGGATCGCCGCCAGGCCCAGCTCCAGGCCGATGCCGAGCACCGGGTTGCCGCGCCAGTAGTCGCTGAACCACAACACCGAGCCGAAGCTGGCCAGGGCCATCGCGACCGCGCCGAACAGGTAGCCGGTGCCGAAGCGCAGGCCGTTGCCGATGGTCACCCACATCAGGATCACGTAGACCCAGGCCAGCGGCTCGCCGATGTGGATCATCGCCGCGGCCATCAGGCCGTAGTCCGAGCACATGCCGATGATCCGGCGCAGGTGCGAGCGGCCGGGCGCGGCCAGGATCCAGCCGATCAGGACCACGCCGACGCTGAAGCCGGTGACCACCATCAGCAGCACGTTGTTGTACTGGTAGACCGGCATGCCGCCGCCGCTGCCGCGCGCCAGCATGTAGGCCAGCACCACGAACAGCACGGCGATGCGGACGAAGGCCTGGCCGTGCTCGCTGTCCGCGCGTTGGGACAGCGTGGACCGGAACCAGTTCAGCAGGCGGATCATCGGTTTACTCCAGGCCGGGCCTGTTCGGTACCGTGGAAAAACGCGCGCACAGTTCGTCCAGGCGGGTACGGCTGCGGATCAGGGCGTCGACGCAGCGCGGGTCGAACAGGCGGCCGCGCTGGGCGTACAGGTAACCCAGCGCCGCGTCCACGTCCCAGGCCTTCTTGTACGGACGCGGCGAGATCAGCGCGTCGAACACGTCGGCCACCGCCACGATACGCGCTTCCAGCGGAATTTCCTCGCCGACCAGCCCGTCCGGGTAGCCCGAGCCGTCGTAGCGTTCGTGATGGCGCAGCGCGATCAGCGCGCCGGCCTGGATGAAGCGGTTCTGGCTGCCGCTGAGCAGTTCGTAGCCGATCTTGGGATGGCGGCGCATGATCGCCGTCTCCTCCTCGGTCAGCGGGCCGGGTTTCATCAGCACCGCGTCGGGGATGGCGATCTTGCCGATGTCGTGCAGCGGCGCGGCCATCTCGATGACCCGGATCTCGTCCTCGAACATGCCCAGCTGCTCGGCGATCAGGCCGGCGATGTGGGCCATGCGCTCCAGGTAGGCGCTGGTGCCGGCGTCGCGGAACTCGATCGCCCGCGCCAGCCGCGAGAGGGTCTCGCGTTCGCGCTCCTCGACCTCGTGCATGCTCGACAGCAGCCGCTGCTCCAGCGACAGCGCGCGCTGCTTGACGTTCTCGGACTGCTGGCGCAGCGCCAGCAGGTTGCGGCAACGCGCGCGCAGTTCGCGCGGACGCACCGGCTTGACCAGGAAGTCGATCACCCCGGCTTCCAGCGCGGCCTGGCGCACCGGCTCGTCGCCGACCACGGTCACCAGGATGATCGGGATGTCGCGATGCATCGGCAGGCGGCGGAAACGGCGGGCGAACTCCAGGCCGTCGATGCCGGGCATGCGGTAATCGAGCAGCAACAGGTCCGGCTGGTGGCTCTCGCACCACGCCAGCGCGGCTTCGGGCTCGCCGAAGTCGTGCACCTGCAGTTCGGACGCAATGTCCTCGATGATGTGGCGCAGCATCGTCCTGGCGGACGCTTGGTCATCGACGATAACGACGTTCACTCAACGGTACCCGTAGTGAGGCCGCCCCCTGCGGCTGCCGGTCTGCGAGCATACTCCGCCGCGCCGTGCCGGAGCAGCCGCCGAAAGTCCCGGCACACCCCGCGTGGGCCGGCATTCACCTGAAGCCATGAGCGATTGCGCGGCATTCATCACGCTTTGTACGCAAACCCGATAAGCGAACGGCCAGCGGGGGCTGGCCGTTGTCGATAGTGCACGACGTGGCGGCCGGGCGCCCTGGGCCGCATCGGCTCCAGTGCGCGGACCGCCGCAGTATGCCCCGATCCGGTCGCGTGCGCTGCGATGGGCGCGGCTGCGGCGCGGGCACGGCCCGCGTTCGCGCGGCCGATGCGTCCGCGCAGCGCGACGTGGCGACGGCCCGCGCAGTGCGGCGCGGGCCGCCGCGGCCGGCTCAGGCGCCGGCTTCGGGACGCATGTACGGGAACAGCAGCACGTCGCGGATCGAGGACGAACCGGTCAGCAGCATCACCAGCCGGTCGATGCCGATGCCCAGGCCGCCGGTCGGCGGCAGGCCGACTTCCAGCGCGCGGATGTAGTCGGCGTCGAAGTGCATGGCCTCGTCGTCGCCACCGTCCTTCTGCGCCACCTGCGCCTGGAAGCGCGCGGCCTGGTCCTCGGGGTCGTTGAGCTCGGAGAAGCCGTTGGCCAGCTCCTTGCCGCCGACGAACAGCTCGAAGCGGTCGGTCAGTTCCGGATCCAGGTCGTTGGCGCGCGCCAGCGGGCTGACTTCCACCGGGTGGTCGGTGATGAAGGTCGGCTGGATCAGGGTGTGCTCGACGGTCTTCTCGAACACCTCCAGCAGCAGCTTGCCCCAGCCGTAGGACGGCTTGACCCCGATCTTCAGGCGCGCGCAGTGGGCGCGCATCGCGGCCAGGTCGCGCAGTTCCTCGCGCTTGATCTCCGGGTTGAGTTCCAGCACCGCCTCGGTCATCGACCAGCGCCGGAACGCCGGGCCCAGGTCGATGGCGTTGCCGTCCCACTCGACCTGGGTCGTGCCCAGCACGTCCGTGGCCGCGTGGCGGATCACCGCCTCGGTCAGGTCCATGATCTCGGTGTAGGTGGCGTAGGCCTCGTACAGCTCGAGCATGGTGAATTCGGGGTTGTGCCGGGTCGACACGCCCTCGTTGCGGAAGTTGCGGTTGATCTCGTAGACCCGCTCCAGGCCGCCGACGGTCAGGCGCTTGAGGTACAGCTCCGGCGCCACCCGCAGGTACAGCTGCAGGTCGAGCGCGTTGTGGTGGGTGACGAAGGGCTTGGCCGTGGCGCCGCCGGGGATGTAATGCATCATCGGCGTTTCCACTTCCAGGAAGCGGCGCGCATCGAGCCAGGCGCGCATCGCGCGGATGATCTTGGAGCGCTTGACGAACACCTCGCGCGAATCGGGCGAGACGATCAGGTCGACGTAGCGCTGGCGGTAGCGCTGCTCGACGTCGGCCAGGCCGTGGAACTTGTCCGGCAGCGGCCGCAGCGCCTTGGTCAGCAGGCGCAGCGACTCGGCCTTGACCGACAACTCGCCGGTCTTGGTCCGGGTCAGCGGGCCTTGCGCGGCGACGATGTCGCCCACGTCCCAGCCCTTGAACTTGTCGTAGGTCTCGCCGAGCGCGTTGGCCTGCAGGAACAGCTGGATGCGCCCGGACTCGTCCTGGATCTGGACGAAGCTGGCCTTGCCCATGACCCGCTTGAGCAGGATCCGGCCGGCGACGGCGACGCGGTGGGCCTGGGCGTCGAGCGCTTCCTGGGTCCACTGGTCGGCGTCGGCGTAACGCGCATGCAGGTCGCCGACGTAATCGCCGCGGCGGAAATCGTTCGGGAACGCGATGCCCTCCCCGCGCAGCGCCGTGAGTTTCGCCCGGCGCTCGGCGATCAGGTGGTTCTCGTCGAGGGGCGGCTGCTGGGTTTCGTCGGTCATGGTCTTGGCGATGCGGATGGGGGATGCGTGAGGGGGCAGATTACTGAAGTCGCGCGACGCGTGCGCGAAATGCCGGCCGCGGGCGGCGGGCGATCCGGCGGGGCCGGGATCGGGAATCCGCGTCGAAAGGATGTCACGGTGAAGCCCTGGGTTCCCGCTTTCGCGGGAACGACGGCGGGAGGGACATGCAGTGCGCGCAACAGCGCGGGCCAACGGAACGGACGGGGGCGGACGCGGCAAGCCGGAAGACGCCGCGGGCGCGCTGCGGCGCCCGAGGCCGGACCGGAGACGGCATCGCCGCCTCCGGCCGCGCGGCTTACACCGCGTCGCTGCGTTTCGAGCCCACTTGCAGGCCGGCCTTGAGGCTGGCCTCGACGAATTCGTCGAGATCGCCGTCGAGCACCTTCTGGGTATCGCTGCGCTCGATGCCGGTGCGCAGGTCCTTGATCCGGCTCTGGTCGAGCACGTAGTTGCGGATCTGGCTGCCCCAGCCGATGTCGGACTTGGTCGCCTCGACCGCATCGCGCTCGGCGTTGCGCTTCTGGATTTCCAGCTCGTACAGCTTGGCCGCCAGCATCTTCATCGCGCGGTCGCGGTTGGCGTGCTGGCTGCGCTCGGTCTGGCAGGCCACCACGATCCCGCTGGGGACGTGGGTGATGCGCACCGCCGATTCGGTCTTGTTGACGTGCTGGCCGCCGGCGCCCGAGGAGCGGTAGACGTCGGTCTTGAGGTCGGCCGGGTTGATCTCGATGTCGATCCTGTCGTCGACTTCCGGCGACACGAACACCGAGGTGAAGCTGGTGTGGCGGCGGTTGTCGGAGTCGAACGGCGACTTGCGCACCAGCCGGTGCACGCCGGTCTCGGTCTTGAGCCAGCCGTAGGCGAAATCGCCTTCCACGCGGAAGGTGGCCGACTTGATGCCGGCGACGTCGCCGCCGCTGACTTCCATCAGCTCGGCCTTCCAGCCGCGCGACTCGGCCCAGCGCAGGTACATGCGCAGCAGGATTTCGGCCCAGTCCTGGGCTTCGGTGCCGCCGGCGCCGGCCTGGATGTCGACGAACGCGAACGCGCTGTCCATCTGCCCGGAGAACATGCGGCGGAACTCGAGCTTCTCGACTTCCTTGGCGTAGCGCTCGACGTCCTCGACCACGGCCAGGGCGGTGGACTCGTCGTCCTCCATCTCGGCCAGTTCCAGCAGCTCCAGACCGCCGACCAGGCCCTCGGTCAGGGTGTGGATGCCGTTGACGACCTTTTCCAGCGCGGCGCGCTCGCGGCCCAGGTTCTGCGCCCGTTCGGAGTCGTTCCAGACGTCGGGGCTTTCCAGCTCGCGGTTTACTTCTTCCAGACGCTCGACTTTGGCGTCGTAGTCAAAGATACCCCCTGAGCGAATCCAGCCGGCCCTTGAGGTCGGCGATTCGCTGGCGGACGGGATTGAGTTCGATCATGTCCGGGTGTGCTTGTGCGGATGAACCGGCGATTCTAGCAGGCCACGAGGCCCCCGCGCGGCCCGCCGCCCCTGCAGGAGCGGCGCGAACCGCGACCGCGCCCTCGCCCGCCGCGGCGCGGGCGGCCGCAGCCCGCGCGCAAGTTTGGCGGGGCGCGGATCGCGGGCCGGCGCGGGAGCGATCGGACCTCGCATGCGCGACGCGGCGGGCGGCTTCGCGGTCGCGGCTTGCGCCGCTCCTACACAGAGCCGACCCCGCCGCGTCGCGGCGGTCACTTCACTTCGAACTCGCCGACCAGGACCGTGTCGCGGGCGTCCTTGAGCCGCAGGGTGACCTTGCGGTCGACCTGCCCCGCCCCGCCAAACCCGGTGCTCAGCCACAGCTGCAAGGTGGTCGCGCCGGTCACCAGTTGCTGGCGGCTGCCGTAGAAGTTGGCCTCGACCTTGTACTTGCCCGGCTTGGGCTTGCGCAGCGAGAACTCCTCGGGGCCGTAGCCGCCGGTGAAGTCGTCGGTGATGCGGCCGCCCTGGAAGGTCTGCTTGTGGCCGTAGAAGCACTTCTCGCCGTTGGGGTCGGTCACCCACAAGTCCATGTCGGAGTCGTCGCTGTCCCAGCTCAGCACCGCGCGCAGGCCCAGCGGCAGGTTGCGGCGCAGGCGCGGGTCGACCCGGCCCAGGTCGGTCTGGCCTGGATGCGCCGCGGCGATCGCGTTGAGCTCGGCCAGGGCGATTTCCTCGATCCCGGGGAAACGCGCGTCCCAGTCGCGCAGGGCCACTTCGTAGAGGTTGTCGACCGCGCGCTGCGGCTGGCCGGCGGCGGCGTAGGCCAGGCCGAGGTCGCGGAAGCTCTGCGGCTCTTCCTCGGCCAGGCGCAGCACCCGCTCGAACACCGGCACCGCCAGCTTCGGCTCGCCGATCTGCAGCAGGCGATAGCCGAGCACGCGCAGGATGTGGCGGTTCTCCAGGTCCAGCTCGGCCAGGTTCGACAGCACCCGCAGGGCCAGGTCGCGCTGGCCCTTGGATTCGAGCACGTCGGCGACGTCGAGGTAGAACGCGGTGCTGGCGGCGTGCGAATCGCGCTCGTCCAGGTACAGGCGATAGACCTGCTCGACCGGCGCGGCGCGCAGGCGGCGGGCGTAGGGCGAATCGGGCTGCCAGGGCTGCAGGGCGATGCTCGCCGCGCGCTCGGCCGGGCCGGCGGCGCCGGCCTTGGCTTCCGCCGGGGCGGCGATACGGCTGCCGGTGACCTCGATCGTCTCCAGCGCGGTCGCCTGCGCGGCCGGCGCCGCGGCCACCGGCGGCGGCGCCATCGCGACCGGCGCCGCCGGCGCCGACACCGCTTCCTCGCGCACGGCGCGCTGCTCGGAGCGGCGCCGCAGCGAATCGGCCTGGCTCGCGGCGGCGTCGGCGGGGGCAGCGGCGTCGGCGGGCGCGGCCTCGATCGGCATCGGCGGGGCGTAGTGCACCGTGCCGTCGCCCGGCTCGTCGTCCAGTTCGTAGCCGCCTTCGCCGGCGGCGTTGACGCGCGCCACAAGGCCCTTGGGCGGGTTCTTCGGCCAATCGCGCTGCCACCAGTCGATGCGCCGCGCGTACAGATCGGCGACGCGGTCCAGGCTGGCCTTGCGGACGCTGTCGCGCTCGCTGGCCTGGGCGGCCTTGAGCCGGCGGAACTCGTCCTGGCGGTCCGGCGGGGCGATGTCGTAGCGCACGTAGTCGGCGATGTCGTCGAGCACGATCAGCGAGGTTTCGCCGGTGACCACGCCGAAGCCCTGGCCCAGGCGCGCGATCGCGGCGCGGTTGGCGTCGGGGTCGGCTTCGAGCCGGGCGATGGCGTAGCGCGCCCACAGCCGCGCGGGGAACGCGGAGGCCGGCGCGTCGGCGCCGATCTTCACCGTCTCGGTGCGTTCGCCGCGGCCGTCGGCCACGCGCAGATGCAACTCGGCGCGGGCGTCGCGCAGGCGGCCGGCAATGCGCAGCAGGCCGTCGTCGGGGAACGCGGACTGCACTTCGATCTGGTCGGCGCCGAGCGCGTCCGCAGCGAGCAGGCGCGGGCCTTCTTCGAGCAATCCGGCGGCGACGCGGTCGAGTTCGCCGGCGCGCTGCCAGCTCAGCAGGCGGCCGCCGTGGGCCTGGGCCAGCGCGCCCAGGCGCGCGGCGTCGGCATCGGCGCCGGCCGAGTTCAGCGCGTACAGGCGCTGGCCCGGCGCCAGCGCCGGCACGCCGCCGGCGCCGTAGTTGAACAAGCCGTCGCCGAACAGCAGGTACTCGCCGACTTGCGGGCGCGCCTGCCAGCTGTCGGCGGCGGTGGCGCCGTCGTAGACCGTGCTTTCCAGTTCGCGCCGCAGCGCCGACCAGTCGCCGTTCTCGATCTGGAACGCGCGCGCCGGCTCGGCGCGGTCGCGCAGCCGGATCAAGCTCGCCTCGATGCGGCCGGCGCGGCGGAAGTAGCGGTCCAGCAAGGCCAGCTCGCTGGCGTGGTCGCGCTTGCGCCCGGAGGCCGAGCTGTCCCACACCACCGCCACCGACGCCGGAAGCGTGCGCGGCGCGCTGGCGCCGCGCAGCGGCACTTCGGCGAGGAAGTAGCGCTCGCCGGCGTGGTCCTGGACGTAGGCGCGCGGCGCGGTCGCGGCCGGCACGTTGACCGCCAGCCGGCCGCCGGCCGGCGCGCGCGCCAGCGCCAGGGTGTAGCCGCCGCCGCGCGAACTCACCCGCGCGTCGGCGCCGGCGCCGTCCACCTGCGGCTTGGCCGCGCTGCGCAGTTGCAGGTCGAAGGCCTGCGCGTCGGCGGCGAACGCCAGCGGCAGCTCGAAGCGCCATTGGCCGTCGTGGCGGCGTAGCGCCTCGCGCAGTTCCAGCCGGACCCGGCGCGTGCCCTGGGCCGGGATCGGATAGATGCGCAGCTTGAACTGGTTGCCGGCGGTCTGCTCCAGCAAGGCCGGGTCGGCGCCGCGGCGCTCGATCGCCTCGAACACTTCGCGGCCCTTGTCCTTGGGCACCGGCACCGCCGGCCGCAGGCGGCCGTCGATGTCCAGGGCGAAGCCGTCGATCTGCTGGCCCTCGCCCAGCGGGAACTGCAGTTCGCCTTCGAGCACGCGGCCGTTGGGATTGCGGAACACCAGCTCGATCGCGGTATGGGCCAGGCCGCCGCTGAGTTCGGCCTCGATGCGCGCCGATTCGAGCCGGATCGGGGTTTCGGCCTCGCGCGCGACCAGCAGCGGCGCCGGCGGCGGCGCGGTGACGTCGCCGCGGATCGGGGTTTGACGGGAAGCGGGCTGGCCGACCGCGGCCAGGCCGATCGGCAGGGCCAGCATCAAGCCGGCCAGGGCAACGGGAAGACGGGAAGTCACCGGGTGCGTCCTTGTAGTGGGCGATGGGGCTGTCAACGCGCAGCGTGGCGCGATGGGGTCAGCCGGTCCTTCGTCCAGCATCGGAGCAAACCCGGGCGCCGCGCAATACCGGCGCCGCGCCGGCCGCAGCCGGCGCCGCCGCGGCGTTGCGATGCCGCGCCGGCAGCGCGGCGGCGCCGGTGCGCCGCCGCCCCCGCCCGCCTCAGCGGCGGTACAACGACCGCAGGGTGAGGGCGCGCTGCAGCGCGTCCAGGTCCGCCGCCGACTTCAGCGCGATCCGCACCGTCTCGCCCGGCAACAGCGTCAGCGCGTTGTCGTCCAGCGCGACATCATGGTCGCCGAAGTCGATCCACACCGCCCGCGCCAGCGCATCGGCGTGCAGCTCGAGCGCGTAGCCGGCGCCGTCGCGGCGCAGCGTCGCGCTCAGCTTCGGGTCCTGCCAGGCCAGATGCCTGGACTCGGCGAAATACACCACGTTGCGCGAGACCGCGCGGCCGTCGACGAGCAGCTCGAACACCGCCGCGGTGCGCGCGGGATCGGCGCCGCGCAGCAGTTCGGCGTCGCTCCAGCGGCCGGCGCGGGTGGCGCTCAGCGGCGCCAGGGTCGCGTTCTCGCGCTGTTCGTGGCGCAACGTGCCGTCGAAGTCGATCACCCGCAGCCGCCATTCGCCGCGCACCGGCTGCTGCCGGTCCGAGATCAGGCTCAGCTCGGTCTCGGCCTTGCCCGGCCGCCGCAGCGGCGCGATCGCCAGCTCGGCGAAGAACCGCTTGGCGTGGAAATGCAGCGGCTTCCAGCGGCCGAAGTAATCCAGGCTGGCCCAGGACGCGCCCGGCCAGACATCGTTCAACTGCCAGTACAGCGAACCCATCGTGCGCGGGCGCGAGGCGCGGTGGTGCAGCGCGGCCAGTTCGATGCCCTCGGCCTGGACCTGCTGGCTGAGGTAGACGAAGTCGGCGAAGTCGCGCGGCTCGCCGTACTCGCCGCGCACGTACTTGAGCAGGCGGGTGTTGCCGTCGCCGGCGAGGAACTTCTGGTGGGCGCGGATCACCGGCGTGTCGATGCCCTGTTCTTCGGGCTTGGCGAACGCGCCGATCGTGCGCAGCGACGGCCAGCCCTGCAGACCGTACTCGGACATGAAGCGCGGGGTCTCGTCGAGGTAGGCCGTGGCCGGCAGCGCCGGGCCGCCCCACACGTCCCAGTAGTGCTTGTCGCCGTTGTTGGAATCGTTGGCCTTCTCGGCCAGGTCGTTGCTCGGCGAGCTCGACCAGTACGGCACGCCGGCGCCGTCCTGGGCGACGACTTCGCGCAGGTCCTTGCCGAACAGGGCGACGTAGCCGTTCCAGACCTGCTCGGCGAACTGCGGGTCGGCTTGCTTGAGCGTCTTGCCGTGGCCCCAGTCCTTCCAGGCGGTCTCTTCCTCGTTGTTGCCGCACCACAGCACGATGCTGGGGTGGTTGCGCAGCCGGCGCACGTTGTCGCGCGCCTCGGCGACGACGTTGGCGCGGAACGCCGGATCGAAGCCCGGCGGCATGCCGCCGCCGAACATGAAGTCCTGCCACACCATCAGCCCGAGTTCGTCGGCGAGCTCGAAGAAATCGTCGGACTCGTAATAGCCGCCGCCCCAATTGCGGATCATGTTCATGTTGGCGTCGCGCGCGGACTGCAGGTCGCGGCGCAGGCGCTCGCGGGTGACCCGCGCCGGGAACGCGTCGAACGGGATCGCGTTGGCGCCCTTGGCGAACACCTCGATGCCGTTGACCACGAAGGCGAAGCCCTGCCCCGTGGCGTCCTTCTCGCGCTTGAGCTCGACCCGGCGCAGGCCGGTGCGGCGCTGGGCCTGGGCCTGCACGCCGTCGGCGTCTTCGATGCGGGCCTTGAAGGTGTACAGCGCCTGCTCGCCGTAGCCGACCGGATACCACAGGCGCGGGCGCTCGATCGTCAGCGGCAGCGAGACCGTGTTGCGGCCGGCGCGCAGCCGCGCCGGCTGGCGCAGCGTGGTCGGCGCGCCGTCGGGGCCGACGTATTCGACGTCGATCGCGGCGCTGCCGGCATCGACGCTGTCGATCTCCAGCACCACCTCGCCCTGCGCGCGCTCGCGGCCGACCGCGTGCGGCCGCACGTGCAGGTCGGCGATGCGCAGGCGGTCCCAGCTTTCCAGGCGCACGCCGCGCCAGATGCCGGCGCTGACGTAGCGCGGGCCCCAGTCCCAGCCGTAGTGGTAGCCGGGCTTGCGCGCGAAGTTGCCGGTCATCGCGTCCTTGGGCTCGTCGCCGTACGGCGAGGGGTAGTTGCCGGCGATCTTGTTCGGCATCGCCGACACCCGCGGCAGCAGCTTGCGGATCGGCGATTCGAAGCTCACCCGCAGTTCGTTGCCGCGCTCGCGCAGGCGGCCGTCGACCGGCAACCGCCAGGTGCGGAAGGAATTGTCGGCGCGCAGCAGTTCGCGGCCGTTGAGGGTGACGGTGGCGAAGGTGTCCAGGCCGTCGAACACCAGTTCGTTGCGCGCGCGCGCGAGGGTGGCCGCATCGACGTCGAAGGTGGTGCGGTACTCCCAGCCGGCCAGGCCGATCCATTGCAGCTGCGCTTCCGGCGCGCCGACGTAGGGGTCGGCGATCAGGCCCGCGGCGAGCAGGTCGGTGTGGACGTGACCGGGCACCTGCGCGCCGCGCCACTGGGTCGCCGCGCGGTGCGCGGCGGCTTGCGGGTCGCCCGGTTGCAGGCGGAACTGCCAGCCTTGGTGCAGGTCGCGGCTGGACAGCGGCGCGGCCTGGGCCGCGGCGGCGAACAGCAGCGCGGCGAAGGCGGCGAGCAGGCGCCAGGAGGACGGAGGCCGTGCGGTCTGGGGCATGGGGTCACCTGTCGGAGTCGGATCGCGGGCCGGCGCTTACGCGGCCCGGGAGGAAATCGTCGGCGGCTGGGTCCGGCCGCGCGCGGCGGCGCGGAAAAAAACGGGAGCGCGCTTCCCGCGCTCCCGCTCCGAGGTCCGGACAAGACCTCGCGGCACGCATTCCGAGGGTGGCCGCGAGGGTTTACACCGCCTTGCCCGGGAGGTCCGCCGCCACGCCGGAGCGCATCACTGGAGCAGATGCGCGCCGGCCCGGCCGCGGGGTGCTGCCGTCCGCGCGGGCCCGGGCGGCCCGCGCGTCCGATTCGGTACGAAACGCGATCAGTCGAACTTGTAAACGAATTCGGCCGAGATTTCACGACCCACGCGGGTGAACACGCGCTCGTTGGCGTAGGCGAAGAACTTCTTGTACGGGTCCTTGTAGTCCGCTTCGTCGAGCAGGTTGTCGACGTACAGGTTGACCCGCGCCTGCTCGGTCAGCTGGTAGCCCGCGGTCAGGTTGAAGTACACCGGCGCCTTGAGCTTGCCGACCATGTGGCAGCTGGTGTCGGTCTGGCCCGGCAGGATCGGCGCGCATTCGTTGTAGCCGTCGCCGTTGACGTGGCCGACGCGGTTGGCGAACAGGGTCGCGTTCCACGGGCCGCGGCTCCAGCTGGCGCTGGCGCGGGCGAAGGTGCGCACTTCCTTGTCGCGGTTCTCCTGCATCGGCGAACCCGGGTCGCGCTGCTCGTCGTTCTTGAGCTGGTTGGTGTAGTTGAACTGGAAGCTGAAATCGCCGTAGCGGGTCGCCGGAATCTTGTAGCGCGCGGTGAAGTCCACGCCGGCCACTTCGCGGTAGGCGATGTTGATCGGGCCGCTGAACACCGACACCACCTGCCCGATCGGATAGTTCGGGTCGGCCACGCCGAAGGAGTTGGTGCCCGGCGCGCTGCGGGTCACCCGCGAGACGATGTCCGAACACGTCGACGAGCCCGGAGTGACCTGCATGCGGTCGCTGGCGCGGCGGGTGCGGCCGTTGCGGCACTGGCTTTCCAGGTCGAGGATGTCGGCGATGTCGAAATCGCGGACCTGGTTGTCGATGGTCATGCGCCAGTAGTCGGCGCTGAACGACAGGTTCTCGGCCGCGTCCCACACCAGCCCGGCGCTCCACGACTTGCCGGTCTCGCTTTCCAGCTTGAGGTTGCCGGTGCGGGCGATGTTGTGGCGGTAGTACAGCGCCTGCGTGCTGCAATCCGGGCCGAGGCCGCGGTTGATGCAGGTCGACACGTCGGTGTCTTCCTGGGTGCCGGTGCCGCTGGTGGCGAACAGGTAATGCATGTCCGGCGCGCGGAAGGTGGTGTTGTAGGCGCCGCGCACCAGCAGGCTTTCGATCGGGCGCCACTCGATGCCGGCGTTCCAGGTGAAGTTGCTTTCCTTGCGCGCGTCGTCGTCGTAGCGGTCGAAGCGGCCGGCGCCGGTCACGTCCAGGGTCTTGAACACCGGCACCTTGAATTCGACGCCGACCGCGTAGCGCTTGCGGTCGCCGCCGCCCTGGTTGGTGCCGCCGGGCTGGTCGTAGAGCTTGTTGGCGCCGAAGGTCAGCGGGTCGGGGGTGAGCCGGTAGCCCTGCGAGCCGGCCTCGATCACGCCGGCGAAGCCGACCGGGCCGGCCGGCAGCTCGAACAGGTCGCCGTTGACCGAGAACTGGGCCTGGTTCATCCACGACTCGGCGCTGCTCTTGCCGCGGGTGGTGAGCTGGCGGAAGGTCTCCGGCGTCATCGGGTTCCAGAACTTGTTCTGGTCCAGCGCGTACACCGGCAGGCCGTTGTTGGTGCCCAGCTGCGGCCCGAGGAAATAGCTGTCGACCGCGCCCTGCAGCATGCCCGGGAAGCTGAAGTCGACCGTGTACTCGGTGCGGCCGACCATGGCGTCCCAGTTGAAGCGCTCGCCGAAGCGGCCGCGCAGGCCGGCGGCCAGGTCCCACGAGCGCTCCTTGGTCTCGAACAGGAACGGATCGCGGCTGCCGGCTTCGGGCACGGTGAAGGCGCGGCGCGCCTGGTAGCTGCGGCCGGTGGTCTGGTCGTAGAACGCGCCGCCGCGGTTGAGTTCGAAGCGCAGCGCTTCGTCCTGGCGCGATTCGCCGGTGCTGTCCCAGACCGAGGCGCTGACCCAGGCCTGCATGCCGTTGTCGAAGTCGTAGCTGAAGTTGCCGAAGCCGGAACGGTTGTCCGAACCGTTGCGCAGGCTCCACAGCGAGTTGCCGCGAGACTGCGAGCAGCTGTAGCCGGGGAACTCGGGCGCGTTGCCGTCGTTGCCGAGGAAGTTGTGCAGCGGCAGGTCCTGGAAGCGGTCGCAGGCGCCGGCCGGCGGGGTGACGCGACGCTTGGACGCGGTGTCGATCAACTCCACGCCCCACACCCACGGCCACGGGTCGTTGACCAGCGGCTTGACCGTCGCCGCGGGTTCCAGGTCGGAGGCCAGGAAACCGCGCTGGCCGGCGAAGATGGTCTCGCGGCCGCTGAACTGCACGCCGTAGGTCGCGCTCCACTTCTCGCCGGTGCGCCCGCCGGTCCACGACAGGTCGTAGGAATCGCCGCCGCCGCGGGTGGTGGTGCCGCCCTTGATCCGCACCTCGTCGCCGTTGAAGTTCTTCTTCATGATGATGTTGATCACGCCGGCCATCGCGTCGGAGCCGTAGATCGCCGAGCCGCCGCTGGCCAGCACTTCGATCCGCTCCACCGCCGACATCGGGATGTTGTTGAAGTTGGCGAAGTTGCCGCGGCCCTCGTACGGCAGCGGGTAATCGGCGACGCGGCGGCCGTCGATCAGCAGCAGGGTGCGGCCGGGGCCGAGGTTGCGCAGGTTCAGCGGGCTGGCGTTCGGCGTGGGGCCCTTGTTGACGTCGGCCTGGACCGAGCCGGTGACCTCGGTCAGCGAGCTCAGCGCCTCGTATACGTTGGCGAAGCCTTCGCGCTTGATCTGCTCGGTGGTGATCACGGTGACCGGCGCCGGGCCTTCGATCTCGGCGCGCTTGATGCGCGAACCGGTCACGGTGATCTTGTCGATGTTCTTGGTCTCGCCGGCCGGCGCGGCGTCCTGCGCCTGCGCGGCCAGCGGCAGGTACAGCGCCGCCAGCAGCGCCGCGCTGAGCGCGTTGCGGCGCGCGCGCGCGGCGGCGGCTTGCGGTGCGAGGCCCTGCGGCGTGCGGTCGTGTCGTTGAGTCATGGCTACCCCTCCCAATCGCGGCCGGATCGACGGCCAAGGTTTGCGTTCTTGTGGTGGTCGCGGGCCGTTCGAGCGGCGCTGCGGGTTTTGTTGTGCGTGATGGCGTGCTTTATATTTTGGATCGATCTAAATCGGCAACAAAAAAATACCGCGGCGACATCGTCGGCGGCCGCGCGCGCGGGCGGCGCTCAATGCGCCACCTCGCTCGCGTCCAGGGTCTTCCATGGGCCGTGGCCGCCCTCGCCGTCCGGCGCGGCCATGCGCAGGTCCAGGCTCATGCCGCCTTCGCGCTGGTACCAGTCCAGGCGCAGGCGGTGCCAGCCGGCGCGCAGCGGCACCGCGGCCTCGACGCTGCGGTCGTGGCTGTCGTTGCGGATCGCCGCCTCGCCGTCCACGTACAGCGCCGAGCGGTCGTCGCCCTGCAACGCGAAGCGGTAGGCGCCGTCGGCCGGCACCCGCACATAGCCGTGGAAACGCACGCCGAAGCGGCTGCGCCGGCCGAAGCGCTCCAGCGCCAGCGAGTCGGCCGCGCCTTGCGCTGCCGGATGCTTGTGCGCGGCGGCGAACTCGTCGAGGTTGGCGAACAGGCCTTCGTACACGCGATAGCTCCAGCCGGCGGCGGTGCGCGCCGGCGTGGCGGTCGCCGGCAGATAACTGCGATAACGCAGGGTGGCGGCCTGCACCCCACTGCGGCGGCCGTCGGCGAGCACGGTGACGGTGCGCAGCTGCACCGGCTTGTCCAGTTCCAGGCTCAGCTCGATCGGCGCGGCGTACAGCGGCGAGGCGTCGCCCGGGTCGCTGCCGTCGAGGGTGTAGCGGATCGTCGCGCCCGGCACCGCCGGCGCCAGCGTCACGGCATGGCGATGACGGCGCTCGCGGCCCTGCTGGATCAGCAACGCATCCTCCAGCCCCTGCGGCGCGGGAATGCGGTAGCCGACGCGGTCGCGGTCCAGGTGCGCGAACTGGCCGCGCAGGCGGCGCTGGAAGTCCGGCCAGGCGCGCTGCGCCTGCGGCGTCCACGCCACCTCGGCCAGCGCCAGCAGGCGCGGGAACGCCATGTACTCGGCCATGGCCGGGGTCTTGAGGTATTCGGTCCACAGGTTGGCCTGCACGCCGAGCACGTGGCGCGCCTGCGCCGCGTCCAGCGCCGCCGGCACCGGATCGTAGGCGTAGACCTTGTCCAGGCTCAGCTCGCCGCCCAGGCCCCACGGCTCCTGCTCGGCCGGGCCCTGGCCGTAGTCGAAGTAGCAGCACTGGGTCGGGGTCATGATCACATCGTGGCCCTGCTGCGCCGCCGCTATCCCGCCGGCTTCGCCGCGCCAGGACATCACCGTCGCGTCCGGCGCCAGCCCGCCTTCGAGGATCTCGTCCCAGCCGATGATGCGCTTGCCGCGGGTGTGCAGGAACCTCTCCATGCGGCGGATGAAGTAGCTCTGCAGTTCGTGCTCGTCCTTCAGCCCTTCGCGGCGGATCACCGCCTGTGCGTCGGCGCTGGCCTTCCAGCGGGTCTTGGGCGCCTCGTCGCCGCCGATGTGCACGTACGGCGCCGGGAAGATCGCGACCACTTCGTCGAGCACGTTCTCCAGGAACTTGAAGGTCGCATCCTTCGGGCAAAAGATGTCGTCGTACACGCCCCAGTTGGTGCCGACCTCGAACGGGCCCGGCGTGCAGCCCAGTTCCGGATACGCCGCCAGCGCCGCCAGCGCGTGGCCGGGCATCTCGATTTCCGGGATCACGGTGATGTGGCGCGCGCGCGCGTACGCCACGATCTCGCGCGCCTGCTCCTGGGTGTAGAAGCCGCCGTAGGGCGTGCCGTCGCCCACATAGGGATCGATGTTGCGGCCGACCACGGTTTCCTTGCGCCTGGCCCCGACGCTGATGAGCTTGGGATAGCGCTTGATCTCCAGGCGCCAGCCCTGGTCGTCGGTGAGGTGCCAGTGGAAGGTGTTGAGCTTGTAGCGCGCCATCTGGTCGAGATAACGCTTGATGAAGTCCAGCGGGAACACATGCCGGCCGACGTCCAGGTGCATGCCGCGGTAACCGAAGCGCGGCGCGTCCTCGACGCTGAGCGCGCGCAGCCGCAGCGGCGCCTCGCTGCGCGCGGCCGGCAGCAGCTGGCGCAGGGTCTGATAGCCGTAGAACAGGCCGGCCGGCGGGCCGGCCACGCGGATGCCGCGCGGGCCGATGTCGAGCCGGTAGCGCTCGTTGGCCTGGGCGTCGCGGCCGGCCGGCTCGGCGACGAACTGTACGTACTGCGCGGGTTCGTCCTCGTGCGTGCGCGGCTTCGGCGCGCCGCTGCGCAGGGCCAGTTGCAGGTCCTGAGTGGCGGCGAGCTCCTCGCGCAACAGTTGGGCGACGGCGCGGGCTTCGGCGTTGTTGGCGTAGATCGTGGTGGCCGCATCGAGCGCGAACGCGCCCTCGCCCCATTGCACGCGCGCGGGCAGCGGCACCAGTTCGGGCGCGGCGGCCTGCGCCGCCGGCGCGGCCTCGGCCGCGTTGGCGGCCGGGGCCAGGCCGATCGCGGCGCCGACCAGGCCGAACAGGGCCAGCGGCAGGCGCGCGCGGGTCAGCTTGGCGAGGGTGCGGCTGTGGGCGAAGAGGCGTTTCATCGTGCGCTCAACCTTCGATGGCTTCGGCGGTTTGTTGCGGCAGGGGCCTGCGCCCCGACGCTGTCCGATCGGCGCTGGGACAAAAGCGTCGGGACTGAAGTCCCTCCCGCAACGGCGGTGGGGCGGTGTCGCGGTGAAGCCCTGGATTCCCGCGTTCGCGGGAATGACGGCGGTCAGGGACGTCGGCGATCCGGGGCTTCATCGCGATCGATTCACTTAGGCGCCGCGCAGGCGGACACCGGCAAGGCCGCGGCCTGCGTGCCCCACCCGCCCGCAGCCGGTTCCTTGCCGAGTTCGAAGCGCAGCGTGCCGCCGCCGCGCAGCGCGCTCCAGTCCAGCCAGACCTTGTCCTGGGCCTTGCCGTCGAAGCTGGCGCCGCGCACGTACTGCACGCCCTGCCCGTTCGCGCCCGGCGCCTGGATGCGCAGGGTCTTGCCGTTGCCCAGGTCCATCTCGACCTGCTCGAAGCGCGGCGCGTGCAGCAGCAGTTCGCCGGTGCCCGGCACCGCCGGGTACAGGCCGATCGCGCTGAACAGGTACCAGGCCGACATGGTGCCGAGGTCGTCGTTGCCGGTGACGCCGTTGGGCGCGTTGGTGAACAACGTCTGCGCCGCGCGCAGCACGGTCGCGGTCTTCCACGGCTGGCCGATCAGCGTGTACATCCACGGGCTGTGCAGGTCGGGTTCGTTGTTGGGGTTGTAGCGGTACTGGTTGTAGTAGCTGTACGGCCCGACCACCCACTGCTTGCGCGCCGCATTGGCCGGGTCGGCCAGCAGCGCATCGAAGGCGAAGAACGCGTCCAGGCGCTTGCCGGCCTGCTCGGCGCCGCCCATCGCCGCGACCACGCCGGGCACGTCCTGCTGGGTCAGCCACTGGTACTGCCAGGCGGTGCCTTCGTGGAAACCGTGGTGCGAACGCGGGCTGTAGCTGCCGTCGGTCTCCGAATAGAACGCGCCGCCGTCGATGCGCGGACGCGGAAAACCGCGGAAGCCCAGTTCCGGATCGGCCGCGTCCTTGTCCCAAACCTTGGTCCAGTTGCGGCCGCGCTCGCGCAGGGTCGCGGCATCGTCGTTCTTGCCCAGCGCCTGCGCCATCTGCGACAGCGCGCAATCGCCGAGCGCGTATTCCAGTGTGGACGAGCCGCCGTGATGCGGGTCCACGTCCATGCTCTTGGCCGGGAACGCGCGGTCGTACTGGACGAAACCGTCCTTGAGGTAGCTCGGATTGCCGGCGCGGCCCTGGCTGCGCACCAGCGGCCCCGGAATGCCGTAGGCGTTCTCGCGCAGCGCGGCGTAGGCCTGCTGCTCGCGGCCTTCCAGCGCGCCGAAGCGCCACAGGTCGACCATGAACGGCGTGACCGGATCGCCGGTCATCACGTTGCTGTCGAAGTTGGCGTAGCCCCAGCGCGGCAGCCAGCCGTTTTGCTCGTGGATCTTCAGCAGCGACTGGCCGATGTCGCGCGCGCGCTGCGGCCGCAGCATCGCCAGCAACTGGTTCTGCGAGCGGTAGGTGTCCCACAGCGAGAAATACTCGTAGTACGTCCAGCCCTCGGCCTTGTGGATCTGGGTGTCGTAACCGCGATAGCGCCCGTCGCTGTCGCTGCCGGTCAGCGGCTGCAACAGCGAGTGGTAGAGCGCGGTGTAGAACACGGTGCGGTCGTCGTCGCTGCCGCCGGTCACGCGCACCGAGTTCAGTTCCTTGCGCCACGCGTCCTGGGCCTGCTTGCGCATCGCCTCGAACGCCAGCGGCTTGCCGCCGCGGCTGCCTTCCTCGCGCAGGTTGCGGCGCGCGCCTTCCAGGTCGACGTGCGAGATCGCGCTGACCGCGGTCACCGCGCGGCCCTTGGCGGTGTCGAAGGTGAACCACGCGCCGTGCGGGCGGGTGTCGCCCTGCATGCTCGACTGGCCGCCGGGATGGCCGCCGGTCTCGTCCCAGGTGCCGTGGCTGGCGAAGGGACGGTCGAACTCCATGCGGAACCAGGTGGTGTACTGCTGGCCGCCGCAGAAGCTCTTGGTGGTGATGCGGCCTTCGACCGCGCGGTCGCCGACCACCTCGACGGTGCTGCCGACGACCAGGTGGCGCTCGTTGGCCTGGCCGGTGTTGACCAGGATCGTGCCCTGCCTGGCCCCGACCGGGAAGGTGTAGCGTTCGGCCGCCGCGCGGGTCAGCGCGGTGGCTTCGGCCTCGATCGGGCCGGCGGCTTCGCCGGTCAGGCGCACCTTGTAATAGCCCGCCTCGCCGACTTCGCCGTCGTGGCTGTAGGCCGAGCCGTACAGCTTGTGGTCGAAGGACTTCGGCTGCTTGGTGTCGAAGCGCTTGCCTTCGCCGATGTCGCCGGTGGTCGGCAGCACCGACAACTGGCCGCCCTGCTCCCAGCAACCGGCGCCGGAAATGAAGGAATGGCCGAAGCCGCGGATCTTGGGATCGTCGTAGCGCCAGCCGGTGTAGTGCTCGCCGATCGGGCTGACCTGGATCAGGCCGAACGGCGCCGAGGCGCCGGGGAAGGTGTTGCCGTCGTCCTTGCTGCCGATGAAGGTGTTGACTTCGCGCACCGGGTCGGTCGACGCCGGCGCGGCCGCGCCCGCGGCGCCCGCCATCAAGGTCAGGCACACCGCGGCGGCCAGGGGCCGCAGCGTCGCTGCCGCCGGGAAAACCGAAAAGCGCCTGTGCCGAACCGGTGTGCGAGCCATCGTGGGGGTGTTCCTCGTGAACGGAAGATGGAGCCGCGGCGGCGTGGCGCCGCCGCGGCCGCGGGTTGCGTTACTTGAAGTCCAGCACGTACTCCACCGCGATCTCGCGGCCGACCGGGCTGAAGATGCGGTCGGCGATGAAGGCGAAGTCGCGCTTGTACGGGTCCTTGTCTTCGTTGACCTCGTCGAACAGGTTGCTGACGTAGACGTTGACCTTGGCGTTGTCGGTGATGCGGTAGCCGGCGCTGACGTTCCAGGTGATCGCCGGCCCGACCCGGCCCCAGTACTTCTGCGTCTGCTGGCCGAAGGTCGGGCTGGCCGGATCGGTGTCCACGCAGTTGTCCGAGTTCGGCGCGTAGCCGTCGGCGAAGCTGCGGCAGCCGCGGAAGCGCACGCTCGGCACGCTGCCGACGCGGTCGGCGTAGACGGTGGCGTTCCAGCGCTCCTTCTGCCAGTTCACGCTGCCGCGGAACTTGCTGCGCGGCTCGTCGGTGCGCTTGTCCTGCATCTGTTCGCTGGTGTCGGTGCGGGTTTCCAGCTTGAGCAGGTTGGTGTAGTTCAGGCCGAAGCTGAAGTCGCCCCAGCGCTGGGTGTTGAGGCGGTACTTGAGCGAGGCGTCGAGGCCTTCGACGTTGCGCGCGGCGCGGTTGATCGGGCCGGTGCGGATGTCGGTGACCGCGCCGAGCAAGGGGCCGGCGCCGTCCGGATCGGGCCCGCGGGTGACCCGGCCGATCTGCAGGCGGCAGCGGTCGGCGCTGGGCGCGCCGATGCGCGGCTCGCCGGTCGGGGTCTTGCCGGTCAGGCAGTACGCCTCGTCGAGCAGCACGTCGTTGGCGCCGATGTCGTCGATCTCGTCTTCCAGCTCGATCCGCCAGTAGTCGGTCGACACCGACAGGCCGTCGGCGATGTCCCAGACGAAACCCACCGTCCACGACTTGCCGGTTTCGTACTTGAGGTCCGGCGTGCCTTCGCGGGCGATCTGCGCGTCCTCGACCTTGAAGCCGGCGTCCCAGGTGCAGTTGCCCTGCTGGCCCGCGCTCAGGCAACCCAGGTAGTCGGTCTGGTCGGCCACCGAGGTGCTCGGGGTCGCGTAGACGAAGTGCATGTCCGGCGCGCGGAAGCTGGTGGCGTAGGTGCCGCGCAGCAGCAGGTTGGAGAACGGCCGCCATTCCAGGCCGGCGTTGTAGGTGGTGGCCGCGTCGCCGGAGACCGCGTCGTACTTGTCGTAGCGGCCGGCGACCGACGCGGTCAGGGTGCGGTGCAGCGGGATCTTGAACTCGACGCCGGCGGCGTAGTGGTTGCGCGAGCCCGAACCGCGGTCGAGGTTGGCGGTCTGGTCGTACAGGCGGTCGTCGCCGAGGGTGTTGGCGTCCGGCGCCAGGCGGTAGCCCTGCTTGGCCGCTTCCAGCTGGCCGGCGAAGCCGATCGGCCCGGCCCAGCCTTCGAACAGGTCGCCGCTGACGATGAAGTTGGCCGAGCTCAGCCACGACTGCGCGTGGTTCTTGCCGCGGGTGCTGATCGAGGCGTAGTCCTGCGGCGAGATCGGATTCCAGAACCGGTTCTGGTCGAGGCGGTCGCGGTTCGGGCCGAGGAAGAAGCGGTCGCCTTCGGCGATCAGGATCGCCGGGAATTTCTCGTCGACCCGGTACTCGGCGCGGCCGACGCTGAAGTCCCAGTCGAAACGCTCGCCGAACTTGCCGCTCAGGCCGACCGCGACGTCCCACGACAACTCGTCGGAGCGGGTTTGGCCGTTCTTGGCGCCGCCGATTTCCTGCGGGGTGAAGTTCTTGGCCAGGTCGAGGTCGGCATTGAGGCCGACGTCGTGGTAGGTGCCGTTGGAGCTCCAGCCCGGCATGAAAGTCATGTTCTCGCCGCGCGAGGACCACACGCCGACGCTGGCCCAGCCCTTCATGCCGTTGTCGAAGTCGTAGTTGCCGTACAGGTAGCCGGAGCGGTCCTCGCTGCCGTTGCGCAGGGTCCAGTGCTGGAACACCGCGCTCTGCCCGCACTGCCAGCCGGTGTCGGTGATGGCGCCGGTGTTGCGGTTGAAGGTGCGGCGGTTCTGCAGGAAGAACTCGCCGCTGTATTGGTCGCAGGCGCCGGCCGGCGGCATCAACCGCTGGCCGGTGCCGGCGTTGAGCATGCGGATGCCGACCGAGGGCAGGATGCCGACGGCGCGGTCCTGCGGATTGAGCGACAGCGGCGGCGCGTCGAAGTCCGAGTCCATGAATTCGCGCTGGCCGGCCGGCAGCGCTTCGCGCTTGAAGTACTGCAGGGCGTAGGTGACGCTCCAGTTGTCGCCGCTGCGGCCGCCGGCCCAGGACAGGTCGAGCGCGTCGCGCCCGCCGCGGGTGGAGGTGCCGCCGCGGACCTTGACCTGGTCGCCCTGGTATTCCTTCTTGAGGATGACGTTGATCACGCCGGCCACCGCGTCGGAGCCGTAGATGGCCGACGCGCCGCTGGCGAGCACCTCGATCCGCTCGACGATCGCGGTGGGGATGTTGTTGTAGTTGGCGAAGTTGCTCTTGCCCTGGTACGGCAGCGGGTAGTCGACCACGCGACGGCCGTTGATCAGCAGCAGGCTGCGGCCCGGGCCCATGTTGCGCAGGTTCAGCGGGCTGGCGTTGACGGTGTGCTGGCCCCAGGCGATGTCGGATTCGACCGTGCCCATGGCTTCGGTCAGGGTGGTCAGCGCGTCGTAGACGGTGTTGAAGCCTTCCTTCTCGATCTGCGCGGCGGTGATGGTGAACACCGGCGCCGGGCCTTCGATCTCGGCGCGCTTGATGCGCGAACCGGTGACGGTGACCTTGTCGATCTCGGTGGGCTTGCGGCCGGCGCTGGCCTGGGCGGCGTCGGCGCCGCCGGCCTGGGCGGCGTCGGCCTGCCCGGCGCCGGCCCCGTCGGGCGCCGCGGCGGCGGACTGGGCCTGCGCGGCGACCGGCGCGCACAGGACCGACAGCAGGGCGCAGGCCAGTGCGCTGCGTCTGAGGTTGGAATGATTCATCGTGGCGGTGCTCCCCATGGAATTGGACTGCAATGACGGCCCGTCCCTGGCCCCGAAATCCGTGTTGCGAACTTTTCTATCGATCTAAGCCCACGGCTCAGGACCTTCCCCAAGGACGGTCCTAGTGCATCCAATCCCCACATTGGATCGATCTAAATTAAGCACGACCTCGCCGCCGGTTGCATGACGCGGCGCAGCAACATGGCTGTGTTAGGCACGCTCCCGGTGCAGCCGGGGCGATGTGCCGAAGCTAAGTGTTTGTTTTGCTGAGGTTGGCTTGCCGCCGGTGCGGACCTGCGGCATTCGGGCGCGCAGCGGCGCGAAATGTTGCGCAGCAGCGGCGCCGCGACGCCGGCTGGCAGCAGCGCCGGGCCGCGACGGTCCGGCGCCTGGTCTGCGGCCGCAGGCCTCAGCCGGGCCTGCTCTGTGGGAGGGCCTTCAGGCCCGATGCCTTCCGCTCAGGTCGCCTCATCCGAAAGAAAGGCATCGGGCGACAAAGCCCTCCCACACTCCATCGGGCCGTCGCGCAGACTCAGGGCAGCAACCGGTCCAGCAACGGCGAGGCATAGACCCGCGCCGGGTCGTAGCGATTCAGGATCGCCCGCGCCGCGTCCCAATCCGCCCCGGCCGGCTGGCCGTAGCGCAGCGACTGCGGGATGCCCTGCCCGATCACCGCCGCATCGCTCCAGGCGCCGCCGGCGCCGTAGCCCCAGCCCTTGCTCCATTCCACCCGCGCCAGCGCGTAGTCGCCGGAGAACCGGGCGAACACCCACTGTTCGACCTCGCGGTAGAACGCCTCCATCTCCGGCGTGCCCGGCAGGGTCAGCAGGTCCAGCCACACCGCGCAGTCCCATTCCGGCCGCGCGCGCACCGGCCGCGCCGCCGACAGCAACGGTTCGACCGCGCCGGCCACGCCGACGTCGCCGGCGCGATCCAGGCCGGTCACCCGGATCTCGACCGGGCCGTTGACCGGGAACTTGCCCTGCGCCCGATACGCCTCGGCGCGCGCCTGGTAGTAGCTCACAAACTCGTGCACGACCCGCTGCACGTTGGCGCGCGAGGTGATCACCGCATACCCGTTCGCGGTGACCCGCAGCGTGGTCGGCTTCACGTACAGCAGCAGGTCGCTCGACCAGCCCCACAGGTCGAAGCCGGCGGTGAACACCAGTCCGGCGGCGACCAGGGTGTACTGCAGCGCGCCCAGCGCCGGCGTGCGGCTGACATCGCCCAGGTTGATGTCGCGGATCAGCGCGGCCAGCTCCGCCGAGATGCTGTCAGAGAAGGGATAGTTGAACGGCGCGGTGGCTTCGCGCACCAGCGGCGGCAGGTTCGGCGTCGGCGTCCACACCTTGAGCCAGGGATTGCCGGTGAACGGGAAGTGGATGGTCTCGACCCGCCCCGAGCGGTCGAGGAAACCGGAGAACGTGCGTCCCGCCGATCCCGGCGCCGCGAACAGTTCGCTGGCGGCGATGTTGACGTAGCTCTGGCAGCGCAGGCGCTGGTCGGCCCCGGCCTGCAAAGTGGCCTCGACGATGAGCGCGCGGCCCAGGTGGACCAGGAACGCCGCGCAATCGGCCTCGTCGCGGCGGAACGTGCGCAGCGCATAGGCGCCCTGCCCCGGGTCCCACACCACCGCGGTCAACGCCAGCACCAGGTTGCTCAGCGAACCGAAGCTGTGGCCGCTGCGGCGGGTCTCGCCCTGCGCCGGCACCGCGGTGCCGTGGCCGTCGATGGCGAGCACGCCGCCCAGGGTCAGGTCGCCCGGCGCCGGCGCGTGGGCGAAGCCGAGGCCGGCCTGCTTCAGTTGCGCGAGCAGGTCCTGCATCCGCACGCCGGCCTGGGCGACCACCCGCGCCGGCTGCGCGGCGGCGTCGATGCGCACGCGGTTGAGATGGGCGACGGTGTCGAGCAGCACGATCTTGTCGTCGCAGTCTTGCGTCGGCGCCAGGTTCAGCGGCGACCAGTTGTGGGTCATGCCGCGCGGCCGCACCCGGTAGCCGTTGCGCGCGGCCCAGTTGACCACGTCCACCACTTCGCCGGGATCGCGCGGCGAGCAGGTCCACATCCGGTCGATCTGGATTTCCCCGGACCAGTTGCGATACGCCTGCTGGAACAGCGCGATGTGCGCGGGGAACGCCGGCGGCGCGGCGGCGCAGTCGGCCGCCTCGACCCGGAACGCGGGCCACCATGCGGCCGCGGCGCCCGCGGCGAGGGCCTGGGCGATGAAACGGCGGCGGCCCGCCGCGGGCGGTTCGGCCTCTTCGGCGTATCGGGCTTGCGCGAGTTCGCGGCCGTCGAGCGGCCGGTCGGGAGGGAACGAGGTGGACATGGCAGTGCTCCGCTGCACGGTTGGGGAATGTGACCGAGGCCGTGGCGGCGTTCGCGCGCCGCGTCGCCGGCGCGAACGCCGCGCCGATCGAGCGGCGCGAAGACACGGTGGATGCCCCAACGACTAGCAGCGCGGCCTGCGCGCGGCAATCGCGGAAATGCGTTTGCGCGAGTGCGTACCGGGTGCGGCCGTGATCCGGGTCCGTTCGCGCGACGCGCGTTGTTCGAACGACGACGATGGCGTCGCTGCGACCGGGAAAATCCGCTCGGGATGCCGGCGCTGAAGATGATGAAGCGGCGTGATCGCTTGCGGAATGCGCGCGAGCGACAGTCACAGTCCGCAAATGTGATGCGGGCGGACTTCAGGCGCGATGCTTTCTTTCGGCTGCAATGAACACTAATCGCAGCGGATCGAAAGGCGTCGGGGCTGAAGCCCCTCCCACAACAACCTCGGCCTGCATGAAGCCGCGCCGGCTGTTGTGGGAGGGCCTTCAGGCCCGATGCTTTCTTTTCAGCGACAGCGAGCGCTCACCGCAGCGGCTCGGAAAGTGTCGGGGCCGCAGGCCCCGCTCCAACGCCGCGATCAAAATGCAGCCGGCTCGCCATCGTCGTCGACATAGCGCGCCCCGCCCAGCAAAGCGGGCAACGCGCGCAAGTCCGCGCGCACCATCGCGCTCAACGCGGTCATGCAGGTCACGCGCACGCTGCGCTCGCCGAACACCAGTTGCGCTTGTTCCCATCCGTCCACCGCACGCGCGGGATCGCTCAACCACAGTTCGCAAGCGCCTGCGCGGCGGCTGAAGCTCGGCAAGGCCGCGGCCGCGTCGATCAGTTCCGCGCGCCGGCGCAGATAGTCGTCCGGATCGTCGGGCAAGGCGTCGTATTCGTACCCCATGCGCTCAGCCGCGCAGGGCCTGCACCAGCGCGCGCACGCGCTGCGCGTCGGTCTGGCTCCAGTCCGGCGACAGCCCGGCCAGGGCCTGGTTGCGGTAGCGCATGGCCGAGCGCCGCGGCGCCTTGGCCGAGGCGTGCAGTTCGCGCACGCCGGCGCGCCGCGCCACGTCCGCGATGTTTTCAGGAGTGACGCCCGCGCCGGCCATCAACCCGATCCGCCCCGCCGCTTGTGCGCCCCACTGCGCGATGCGCGCCGCGCCGCTGTACGCGTCGGCGGCGGCGCCGGAGGTGAGGATGCGTTCGCAGCCCAGCGCGATGACCGCTTCCAACGCCCGGCCCGGGTCGCGCACGGCGTCGAAGGCGCGATGGAAGGTAACGCCGAGCGGACCCGCCGCCGCGATCAGTTCGCCGCACACCGCCGCATCGACCTCGCCGTCGGCGTCGAGCGCGCCGATCACCACGCCGTCGCAGCCCAGCCGCACGCAGGCCTCGACGTCGGCGAGCATCGCCGCGCGTTCGGCGTCGTCGTAAAGAAAATCGCCGCCGCGCGGGCGGATCAGCACGTACAGCGGGATGCGCAGCTTGTCGCGCGCGACCGCCAATGCGCCGTAGGACGGCGTGGTCCCGCCCTCGGCGAGGTTGTCGCACAGCTCGACCCGATCGGCGCCGCCGTCCCGCGCGGCCAGCGCGGACGCCAAGGAGCCCGCGGAAACCTCAAGCAACGGTCGATCGATCGCGTTCATGGACTTTGCCTCCGGTCAATCCGTCGTCGCCTGACGCCCGCATCGAACCGCGCGCATCCGCCTGCATCCACCGCTGTCCGCTCAGGTCTGCTCGGTCGCATACACCGAGGGCGCATCCAGCAGCGCATCGCGCTTGCCGGCGTCGCACACCGCGTAGACGAAGCCGCGATGCAGCGCGTGCGCGCCGACCTCGCCGTGCTTGTCGATCGCCAGGAAACACACCTGCAAGGTCTTGCTCGCCTGCGGGCGCTTGCGCACCACCCGCTCGATCGCCTCGCGGCAGGCTTCGTCGGGGCTGCGGCCCTGGCGCATCAGCTCGACCACCAGGAAGCTGGCGGCATTGCGCAGCATCTCCTCGCCCACGCCCGAGGCGGTGGCCGCGCCGACGTCGTTGTCGACATACAGGCCGGCGCCGACGATGGGGCTGTCGCCGACGCGTCCGTGCAGCTTCCAGGCCATGCCGCTGGTGGTGCAGGCGCCGGCGAGCTTGCCGCTGCGGTCGATGGCGAGGATGCCGAGGGTGTCGTGATTGTGCTTGTCGCCGGGCCTGGCGTGGTCGAGACGCTCGGCGTTGATGACCGGCTGGTACTGGGAGGTCTTGCGCCACTCGTTCCAGGCCGCGCGCGCCTTGTCGGTCAGCAGCGGTTCTTTCGCAAAGCCCTGCTCGACCGCGAACTGCTGCGCGCCCGCGCCGGCCAGCAACACGTGCGGCGTGCGCTCCATGACCCGGCGCGCGACGCTGACCGGATGGGCGATGTCCTCCAGCGCGGCGACCGCGCCGCAGCGGCCGTCGCCGTCCATGATGCTGGCATCCAAGGTCAGCACGCCGTCGCGGTCGGGATTGCCGCAGCGCCCGACCGTGCTGTTGCACAGGTCGGCCTCGGCCCAGCGCGCGCCGGCCTCGACCGCATCCAAGGCGGCGCCGCCCTCGCCCAGCCGCTTCCACGCGGCCTGGTTGGCGCCGACGCCGAAGTCCCAGGTCGAGACCACGCGCGCGCCGTCGATGGCCTTGGGCGCCGGCGGCGGCGCGGCCGTCTTGTCGGCGGCGAACGCGGGCAGCGCGGCGGCGCCCGCGGCGAGCAGCGAGCTGTGCAGGAACGAGCGGCGTGAGGTCATGGCGAAGGCCCGGCGGATGGCGGAGGCGGAGCGAATCGCCAACACGCTAGCGGCCGCGCCGCGCGGGCGCAACCGCGCGGCGGTTTTGGAAATGTTTCGCCGGTTTTCGACGGTACGGGGCGGTTGCGGGAGGGACTTGAGTCCCGATGCTGTTCGGCCGGATCGCCGCGACCTGAGCGAAAGGCATCGGGACTGACGTCCCACCCACAACAGCAAAAGCGAAGTGCCTCCCACAACGGCAAGAGCAAAGCGCCGCAGGCACCGGGCCGGCTCGGGCGCCGGCCTCCACCTGCTTTTCGCTACCGGCCGATCGCGCGCGGCTTCAGAGCCCGTACGCTTCGATCACCGCCTCGTGCCTGGACACGTCCGCGCCGGCCTGCTCGGCCAGCTGCGGCCAGCTCAACGGATGCTCCCAGCCGGCGGTGAGTTCGTGCAGGCGCCGGTCCACGTCCGCCGGCGCCAACTGCGGCGGCGTCGCCAGGAAGAAGTACACGCCAGGCAGCGCCTCGTCTTCCTCGCTGTTGGGATCGCGCACGCGGTAGTCGTCGCTGCTGCGCACCCACAGCGTCCACTCCTGCGCCTCGACCGCTTCGCACAACGCGTCGAACGCGGCTTCGCCGGGATGCGCGCCGTCGACGAACCAGCTGCGGTAGTCGGCGCGATGGACGGTGTGGACCACCCGGAACGGCGCCAGCCAGCGCTCGCGCTCGGCCTCGTCCTCCGGCGCCGGTTCCAGCGGCGCGGCGTCGAACACGACTTCGTCGCGCACGTGCTGAGGACGGCCGGGCGGCGCCACCGTGGTCACCTGCGCGGTGACCGGGCCGGTGCGCCGGGCCAGGCAGTCGTAGCTCTCGCCGTCGCGCTCGTAGCGCACCCGCACCCAGCCCCAGGATTCGCGCACCGGGCCTTCGCTGCTGCTCAGCTCCATGCCCAGGCGCGCGGCGCTGCGGCGCACCGCGTCCCAGTCGCCGGCGGCGCTGGCGGCCGACATCAGGTCCCAGTCGTCGCCGCCGGGCTGTTCGGCCCGCTCGGCCAGCGCGGCGTACAGCCGCACGGCCTGGGCGAAGTCCTGTTCTTCCATGGCCGCGCGCGCCCACAGGCGGTTGGCGCCTTGCGCGTCGGGGTCGGCCGCGATCAGGCGCTGCACGTGCGCGCCGACCTCGCGCCAGCGCGACTGGCGGAACGCCAGCTGCGCGCGGCACCAGTGCGCGAACGGCTCGCGCACGGGCTGCAGCAGCGCGGCCAGGCGCTCGACCTGGGCGCCGGCGTCGGCATCGTCGAGCAGCTGTTCCAGCAATTGCCCGGCCGGCGATTCCTCCGAACCGGGGTGGCGGCCGACGAAGTCCCACAAGTGCGCCAGCGCTTCCTCGCGCGCACCGCACGCCAGCATCGCCGAGGCCAGCAGCCCGGCCAGCGGGCCGTCGTCGCGGCGCTGAGCGTAGGCGGCCAGCAGCAGTTCCATGTCCTGCTCGGGATCGGAGCCCTCGCTGCCGCGCACGTGCTCGTAGACCTGCTCGGCCGGCATCGGCAGCGCGAACTCGCCGCCGCCGGCGGCGTCGAGGCGGGCGGCGAAGGCGTCGATCTGCTGCGCCGCGCCGAGATCGGCGCGCAGCAGCGGTTGATGGCGGCGCGCCAGCTCCAGCGCGCGGCGCGCGCTCCACGGCGCGTTGCGGCGCAGCGCCAGTTCGCCGTGGCGCAGCGATTGTTCGATGCAGCGGCGGTGCGCGCCAACCTGGTCCATGTGCGTGGCCATCGACATCAGCAGCCGGCCCAGGCGCCAGTGGTTGTACTCGGGCTTGGCCTGGGCGATCAGCGCCATCGCCTCGGACCAGCGCGGATACAGCAGCGGCACGATCAGCGGGCCGTACTCGGGCAGCGCCTCCCAGGCCTCGTCGATGCGGCCCTGGTGGGCCAGCACCAACGCGCGGAAGGTCTGCCGGCTGAGCCGGTCGCCGTCGTCGTCGTCGACCATGTCGTCTTCGTCGATCGCCGCCAGTTCGGCCAGCGCCTCGTCGAAGCGGCCGGCGCGGAACAGCGCGCCGGCCTGGGTCTCGCGATAGGCCACGCCCGGCTCGGCGCCGTCGCGCAGCATGTTCTGCGCCTGCCGCTGCAGGTAGTCGACCGCGTCGGCGGCGCGGCCGTCGTCCATCAGCGCCAGCGCGTATTCGCGGCTGATGCAGTCGTAGCAGGCGCGGCTGGGCTCGATCCGCGCCAGCGTCTCCTCGCTCACCGCCAGCCGCTCGGGCACCCAGCCCGGGCCGTCGACGTTGCCGTAGCAGATCGCGATGTCCTGGGTCACGCACACCGACTGCGGGCATTGCTGGGTCTGGTCGCGGTGGGCGAACTCCAGCAGCGACACCGCCTCGGGCAGCGCCTTGTCGCCCTCGGCGAGGTTGCGCATGCGGTTCTGCAGGCCCCAGTGGCGGAAGAACACTTCCAGCCACGGATGCTGCATCGCGCGCGCGGCGGCCAGCGCCTCGGGCAGCATCGCCTCGACCCGCTCGGGGTGGTTTTCGTGCAGCTCGTGCGGGATGCGGTTGATCAGTTCGACCAGGCGGTACTGGCCGGCCTCGCGCAGTTCATCGCTGAGGTCTTCGATCCATTGGAAGATGTCCATATCGGTTGCTCCCCGTTTGGCTATGGCGCTTTGGCGAATGGGTGGAGGGCGCCGCGCGGCCGCTGCGCGAAGCGGCGGCGAACGCGGCGCGGTCGCGCGGATCAGGCGGTGGGCTGCTCGTCCTGCGCTTGGGTGCCGGGTATCGGCGCGGGCTCGGGCGGCAGCAGCCGCAGCGCGCTGTCGCCGATCGCGGCGAGCGCGCCGTTGAGGCGCGGGCCCTGCCCGTCGGCCTCGCTGTGGCTGTCCATCAATTGCTTGATCGCCTTGAGCAGGCGCGCCGCCGGCGCGGCCGCGGCCGGGTCGCGGCGGGCGGTGGCCAGCAGCGCCTGCACCGCGGGATTGTCGAGGTTGACGTACAGCCGCGCCTGCGCGGAGCCGTCGATGCCGGCGGTGAAGCCGCGCACCAGCCGCAGCGCGGTCATCGAGATGCGCTTGTCGGCCTCGTCGCTTTCCAGCCGGCGCTTGAGTTCGGCCTCGCGGTCGGGCACCGCCATCAGCGGCAGCTCGGCCGGGGCGAAGCGCGCCGGCACCAGCTTCTCGCCGTCGGCCAGGGCCTCGCGCAGCCAGTCCAGCTCGGCCTGCGGCAGCGATTGTTCGGTGAACAGCTGGCGGTTGCCCTGTTCGGTGCCGATCTCGATCAGGCGGCCGCCGTGGCGCTGGGTCCACTGGCGCAGGAACGGCAGCACCGCATAGCGGTCGCCGCGCGCGACCGGCACGCCGAGCATGCGGAACAGCATGTCCTCGAAACCGCCGCCGCCGAGGCCGACGTGGATCGCGCCGTCGCGGCGCAGCGCGCCGGCGCGCAGTTCGCCGTGCGAGCTGGGAATGCGCACCTCGCCGGCCAGCAGCTCGAACAGCCGCGCATCGCCCAGCGCCGCGCCCAGCAGCGCCTCGTTGTGGCGCGCCAGGATCCGCCGCCAGGCCTCGGGCTGCTCGCGCGCGAGCGCGGCCAGGCCGACGATCAGCGCCTCGGAAATCGCGTGCTGGGCGCTGCGGTAGGCGTCGTTGCGCTGCAGGTCCTCGCGGCTGGCGGTCGGCATCAGCCGGCTGGATTCGATCACCCCGCCGGCGAAACCGGCCCAGCTGGGCAGCAGTTCGCGCGCGTCGTCGTCGAGCAGCATGCCGCGCACGAACACCGACAGGTTGCGGTTGTCGCCGTTGCCGTAGGTGCCGCCGTCCTGCACCCACAGCAGGCCCTTGAGGTCGTGCTCGGGCGCGGCCACCGGCAGCGCGCAGATCGGCTCGAACTGGGATTCGAAACGGCTGGCAAAACGCAGCTGGCGCTTGCGCGCCTGCACCGGGTGCTCGTTGCCGGCGTCGGGATCGCGCCACGGCGGCGGCTCGGGATTGACCGGCTCGGACGCCGCGCCGATGTGGATCGGCACCCGCAGCAACGCGCAATAGCGGCCGAGCACGCGCGCCAGGTAATCCTCGCCGGCCAGCCGCGCGTGCTCCGGGCGCAGCAGCAGCTCGACCACGGTGCCGACCTCGCGCGGCTTGGCCGCGCTCAGCGTGTACTGCTCGCCGTTGCTGGACTGGTAGCGCCAACCGCGCTCGGGCTGCTGGTAGGAGGTGGTGTGCACGGTCACCCGCTCGGCGATCACGAACGCCGACAGGAAGCCCAGGCCGAACATGCCGATCAGTTCGTCGCTGCCGGCGCCGGACTGGCGCAGGCCGCGGGTGTAGCCGACCCCGACGGTGGCCAGGTACTGGTGGATCTCCGCGTCGGTCAGGCCGGTGCCGGTGTCGGTCACCCGTACGGTGCGCGCGCCGATGTCGCCGCTGACGACGATGCGCGGCGCAACCGGCGGTTGCGGGTCTTCCAGGCGGCGGCGGACGATGGAGTCGTGCGCGTTCTGCACCAGCTCGCGCAGCGCCACCAACGGGGTCGAATACAGGTGTTGGCCCAGCACGGTCATCAGACCGCCCAGGTCGACCCCGGCCGTGCGCAGCTGTGCGTGATCGCCTTCCAAGTCCTGCCGCTCCCTACGTGCGCGCGGTTCGTGCGCAAGACGGCAAAGTTAGCAGACAAGCGGCGGCCGCGGCAGCGCGCGCCGCCGCCGCCCGGCGGCGCGCCGGCGGCGCGTGCGCGTACCGACAAGAACCGCAAAGCCGCGCTCAGCGGTCGAGCAGGTCCTGGGTGTTGGCGGCGTTGTTGACGATGTTGGACAACGGCAGCAACTGGTTGACGAAGCGGTTCCAGCGGGTCACCCCGGCCGGGCCGACGAACACCACGTCGCCGGCGCGCACGTGGAAGCGGCTGCCGAGCGCGAACGCGGCCGGCGACTTGGCGCTGAGGTGGAAGATCTTCGCCGGCTCGCGGTCCTGGGTCTCCACCCCGCGTATGACGTATACCGAGTCGCCCTTGGCGGTCAGCGGGTTGAGCCCGCCGGCGCGGCCCAGGGCCTGGGTCAGGGTCAGGTCGGTGGTCTTGAAGGTCATCGCCTGCGGCCGCACCACCTCGCCGACCACATAGACCTCCTTGCGGTCGTTGTAGGGCATGTACAGGTGGTCGCCGGCCTTGAGGTAGATGTCCTTGGCGACCGAGCCGCCGCGGTTGAGCTCGTCCAGGTCCAGGTGGTACTGGCGGCCGTCGCGGGTCAGCACGAAGCCGGCCAGGTCGGCGCGGATCGGATCGACCGTGGCCGCGCCGATCGCCTGGGCCAGGGTCAGCGGCGTCGCGGTGATCGGCTGGCGCTCGGTCTTGACGAACGCGCCCTGCAGGGTCACCCGCTGGCTGCCGTAGTCGATGATGCTGACGTCGACCTGCGGGCTTTGCACATAGTGCGAGATGCGCGAGGTGATCTGCGCGCGCAGTTCCTCGATGGTCAGGCCCTCGGCGCGGATCATGCCGACGTAGGGATAGAACAAGGTCCCGTCCGGCCGCACCAGGCGGCCGTTGGCCGCGGTCTGCTGCTGGGTGCCGGCCGGCGAGGTCAGTTCGGGATGGTCCCAGATGGTGATGTACAACGTGTCGCCGCGGCCGATGCGGTAGGCCTCGGGCTGGTAGGCCATCAGCTCGATCGGGATCGTGGTCTCGACCCGCTGTTGCGCGGACAGGTAATCGGGCGTGATCGCCACCATCTGGATGTGGCCGTCCTTCGCCAGGTCGCTGCGCGCGAACTGCGCGGGCGAGATGTACTGGCCCGGCGCGAACGCGCAGCCGCCGAGTCCGACGATGGCGGCCACGGCCGCGACGCCCGAAATCTTGATCATGCGGAAAGAGTCTCTAGAGCGGGAACACGAAGGGGGCGTGCCGCGGCGCGCAGGGGCGGGCCGTCGGCGCAGGGGAAGTTTCGTGCGAAACCGCTTGTCCGGCGCGACATCGGCGCGGTTGCGCCGGCGGGGCGGCGCGGTGCGGGGGATGGAGGCTGGGTTGCGACATGGGGCTGTAAGCGTCACGCACAAAGTTGGTGGAGCCCCCGTGGCGCGCAGTATAGCCACCGCGCGCGCATCGCTGTCACGCGCCTGCGGCGGAATCGCATCACGTTTCGCCGATGGCGCACGCCGCGTACAGGTGAGGTTAGAAAACCGGGCGCGCGCAGCGCCTGCGCAACGCGCATCGCGCGATCGCCGATAAAAACGAATGTTTAACGCCGCGTAAGCGAAATGCGTGGATTCGCGGCGCGTGCTTGAACGAAAAGGAAAGCATCGAAGTGAACTGCGTCACGACTTGCTCGATGCGTGTGGAGTTCGTGTTGACCGTGTCATGACCTCGTCTATACATTCCCGCCTCGTTGCGGGCCGGTCGGGGGGCGGGTTCGCAATACGGCGCGCGATGCGGCACCGATGCCGCGCGAGTTTGCGCATGACGGCTAAAACTGACGGGTTTTGCGTGTGTTCCGAAATGTTCTGGTCGTATGTGTCGGCAACATCTGCCGCAGTCCAACCGCGGAAACGTTGCTGCGCCATGAGTTGAAGAAGGACGTACAGGTCGCGTCCGCGGGCCTCAAGGCCCTGGCCGGCCATCCGATCGACGCCACAGCACAGGCCGTGCTGTCCGGGCATGGATTGAGTGGGCAATCCCATGTCGCACGCCAGATAGACCGCTCGATGATCGACGCGGCCGACCTGGTATTGACCATGGAGCCATGGCACAGCGAGGCCGTGCTCCGCATCTCCCCACATGCGAGAGGAAAAACCTACTTGCTAGGCAAATGGCTGGACAGCACCAGCATCCCGGACCCGTACCGGCAATCGCAGCAGGCGTTCGAACGCGCCTATCAGTTGATCGACGCGGGCGTGCAGCGCTGGAAAGCGCATTTCTGAGCGCGAGGCGGCGGACATCGGGGTTTTGAGCGCGAAGCGCCGGAATTCGATGCCCGCAACGGCGATGCTCATGGACGCGCCGCTCCCGGACCCGCTGCTCAGCTGCGCCGCGATGCGCTGAAACCCGACGTCGCGCAGCGCCTCGCGCGCAGGCGCGGTGTCGCCTGCGCACGGCGATGCATGGACGCACGCGTTGCCAGGCCCGATCCGCAAGCGCGCCCGCGGGCGCGTCGCTCCACTTCCCATCCAAGGCCTTCCCCCCAATGGCGGCAGTTTCCACCACGTCCGGCCCGCGCCAGGACGCCGGCAACGACGAAATCGACCTGGCCGCGCTGCTGGGCACCCTGCTCGACCACAAGTGGCTGGTCGGCGCCGCCACTGCGCTCGGCTTCGCCCTGAGCGTGGCCTACGCGCTGCTCGCCGCGCCGGTGTACCAGGCCAACGCGATGGTGCAGGTGGAGTCCAAGACCCCCACCCTGCCCGGCCTGACCGCGGTCTCGCAGGCGCTGACCGATTCGGCGCCGCAGGCGATGACCGAAGTGTCGCTGCTGACCTCGCGCACCACGCTGGGCAAGGCGGTGGACGATCTCAAGCTCGACCTGCAGGTCGAGCCCGCGCGCTTCCCGCTGATCGGCGCGGCGATCGCGCGCCGCTTCCAGCCCGGCACCGGCAACGAAGTCGCCGCGCCGTGGTTCGGCCTGAGCCGCTACGGCTGGGGCGGCGAGACGCTCGACATCGCCGAACTCGAAGTGCCGCTGGACCTGGTCGGCAAGCCGCTGACCCTGATCGCCGGCGCCAACGGCAGCTTCGAACTGTTCGACGACCAGGACCAGCGCCTGCTCGGCGGCGACGCCGGCCAGCTCGCGGTCGGCGGCGGCGCCAGGCTCAAGGTCGAGCGCCTGCTGGCCAATCCGGGCATGCGCTTCGAAGTCACCCAGCTCGCGCGCCTGGGCATCATCGCCTCGCTGCAGAACAACCTCACCGCGAGCGAGAAGGCCAAGGACTCGGGCATCATCCAGCTCAGCTACGAGCTCGGCGACCCGGTCCTGGCCCAGGCCACGCTGGAGGCGATCACCCGCCAGTACATCCGCCAGAACATCGAGCGCAACTCGGCCGAAGCCGCCAACAGCCTGCAGTTCGTCAACAAGCAGCTGCCCAACGTGCGCCGCGATCTGGAAAAGGCCGAGCACGCCCTGGCCCGGTACCAGTCGCAGGCGCACACCGTCGACATCACCCTCGACGCCAAGTCGCTGCTCGACCAGATCGTCTCGCTGGACACCAGCATCTCGCAGCTGCGCCTGCAGCAGGCCGAGGTGACCCGCCGCTACACCCCCGCGCATCCGGCCTACAAGGCGCTGATGGCGCAGATCGGCGAGCTGGAGGCGAGCAAGCAGAAGATCAACGATCGCATCGGCACCCTGCCGCAGACCCAGCAGGAACTGATCGGCCTGACCCGCGAGGTGCAGGTCAGCACCCTGACCTACACCAACCTGCTCAACCAGGCCCAGCAGCTCGACATCGCCCGCGCCGGCACCGTCGGCAACGCCCGCATCGTCGACCGCGCGGTGGTCGACACCAGCCAGCCGGTCAAGCCCAAGCGCGCGCTGGCGGTCGCCATCGGCACCTTCCTCGCCGGCTTCCTGGCCGTGGCCTATGTGTTCCTGCGGCAGATGCTCAACCGCGGCGTCGAGCAGGTGGCCGAGATCGAGCAGATCGGCCTGCCGGTGCTGGCCTCGATCCCGATGAGCGCGTTCCAGCGCGATCACGAGAAGGCCGGACGCAAGCTGCGCGCCGGCGGCGGCCACAACGGCAAGCCGCACCTGCTGGCCATCGACGCGCCCAACGACCTGGCGATCGAGGCCATGCGCAGCCTGCGCACCGCCCTGCACTTCGCTCGCCTCGACGCCGGCAACAACATCCTGATGATCTGCGGCTCCAGCCCCGGCGCCGGCAAGACCTTCGTCTCCACCAACCTCGCCGCAACCATCGCCCAGGGCGGCCAGCGGGTGCTGCTGATCGACGGCGACCTGCGCCGCAGCAGCCTGCACAAGGTGCTCGGCCAGGACCCGCGCAACGGCCTGTCGGACCTGCTCGCCGGGCGCATCGACATCCCCGCCGCGACCCGGCGCACGCCGATCGACAACCTGTTCTTCATCCCGCGCGGCGAGGCGCCGCCGAATCCGTCCGAGCTGCTGATGCGGCCGGAACTGGGCGCGGTGCTCAAGACCGCGGCGCTGCAGTACGATTTGGTCATCGTCGATACGCCGCCGATCCTGGCGGTGACCGACGCGGCCCTGATCGGCCGCCACGCCGGCACCTGCCTGATGGTGGTGCGCTTCGGCCTCAATCCCGCCAAGGAGCTCGCGCTGGCCGTACAGCGCTTCGAGCAGAACGGCATCGACCTCAAGGGTGCGGTGTTCAACGCGGTCGAGCGCCGCCACGACACCCACTACGCCTACGGCTACGAGTACCGCTCCGGCGCGTGATCGCGACGCGCCGGGCCGCACGCACCGCTGCATCCGGGTTCCGCGACGCCGCAGCGCGTCGCGCGACAGCAACGCAAGGATCGCGCCAACCAACTGCGAAAGCGGGTTTCGCTTTCGCGAGAGGAAAGCCGACGATGATTTCCGCCGCAACTTTTCCGACCCGCGCCGCGGCCACGCCGCGCGTGGCGCGCGCATCGCGCGAAGCGGCCTGCGCGCGCCTTCCGCGAACGCGCCAAGCCCACCGAAAATCACCTGATTTCTCGGCGATTTCGCCATGCGCGTCGGATGCGCAATGCGATGTCAAGCACTCGGCTTGGCGAAGAAAAATTTCCGATTCGTTGCAGACGCGAAACCACTCACGTTTCCTGAATCCCATCGGCAAACGACTTACGGGCGCACAGTATTTCGCAATCCAAGAGTGGCACGATGCCGTCCGCCGAGAGTGCACGTGCGAAGCACACATTCCGGGCAAGCAAACGCGAAAGATTGTTTCCGCGTTCGCAAGCCACAGGCGAAGGCAGGCGCGAAGCGCCGGCTGACGCCGCGGCAAGCGTCCGGCCAGCGCGGCGGACGCGCGGCAGTACAAAGCATTGACCGAAGGGGGCGGTCGTCGGATGGGTCTACCGAAGACTTACCTTGGAATCGATGGTCATGATGAAAGAACAATTCGTCATTGCGGGCGCACTCAGCGTCGCGATCACTGCGTTGTCGATGTACGCGCTGCATCCCAGCGCCGCCCGGCTCGGGCTGGTCGACCGCCCCGATGCGCGCAAGCAGCATAAGGGCGAGATCCCCGTCATCGGCGGCATCAGCTTCTTCCTCGGCCTGCTCGCCGGCGCGCTGTACCTGCAGCTCGGCGACCGCTACAGCATGAGCCTGCTGGCCACCGCCGCACTGGTGGTGGCGCTCGGCGCGTTCGACGACGCGCGCGACCTGAGCGTGCGCACGCGCCTGCTGGTGCAGTCGATCGCGGTCGGATTGATGATCACCGGCAGCGGCGTGTGGCTCGACGAGGTGGGCGACCTGTTCGGCACCGGGGCGATCCACCTGGGCTGGCTCGGCGTACCGGTCACGGTCATCGCCGTGGTCGGCACGATCAACGCCTTCAACATGCTCGACGGCATCGACGGGCTCGCCGCCAGCGTCGCCCTGGTCTGCATCGGCGCGATCTTCCTGTTCGACCGCGGCAACGTGCTCGACAAGGGCGCGCTGCCGAGCCTGGCGTTGTTGTTCGTCGCGCTGCTGCCGTTCTTGTTCGTCAACCTGGGCGGCATCAACGGGCGCAAGGCCTTCATGGGCGACGCCGGCAGCATGCTGATCGGCTACGTGATGGCCTGGAGCCTGATCTACCTGAGCCAGCGCGGCCCGGCCCGGATCGACGCCGCCGAGGCGCTGTGGTGCATCGCCCTGCCGCTGCTGGAGACCTTGAACCTGATGTACCGGCGCGTGCGCCGCGGCCTGTCGCCGTTCAAGCCCGACCGCCAGCACCTGCACTATCTGCTGATCGACCGCGAGCGCTCGCCCAAGACCGCGCTGCTGACCATCGTCGGCCTGGCCTGCGCCCTGGTCGCCGTCGGCTACGCGCTGCGCAACCTGCCGACGATGTTCGGGCTGCTCGCGTTCTTCGCCATGCTCGGCCTGTATTCGCTGACCCTGAGCAACGGCGACCGCAACAAGCTGCCGGACTGGCTGCCGCGCCCGCCGCGCCAGCTCGCGTTCGCCCAGCAGGGCCCGTCGGGCCGCGAGCGCGAGCGCCAGCCGGCGTCCGCCGCGCCGGGCCCCGCCGGCGCCGCCGCGTACGCGCGCAGCGCCTTGAACGAAGCCGCCGGCGCGGGCGGTTTCGCCCCGCTGGCGCCGGCGGCGGCCGCCTCCGCCCAGCTCGGCCCGGCGATCAAGACCCTGTGCGTGTTCGGCACCCGCCCCGAAGCGATCAAGATGGCGCCGCTGGCCAAGATGCTCGCGCAGGACCCGCGCTTCGACGCGCGCGTGTGCGTGACCGGCCAGCACCGGCAGATGCTCGACCAGGTGCTGCAGTTGTTCGAGATCGAGCCGGACTTCGACCTCAACATCATGAAGCCCAAGCAGGACCTCACCGACGTCACCACCGCGATCTTGACCGGGATGAAGGCGGTGCTGGCCGAGCTCAAGCCCGATGTGGTGCTGGTCCACGGCGACACCTCGACCACGATGGCCGCGACCTTGGCCGCGTATTACCAGCAGATTCCGGTGGCCCACGTCGAGGCCGGCCTGCGCACCGGCAACCTGTACTCGCCGTGGCCGGAGGAAGCCAACCGCAAGCTCACCGGCGCGCTGGCGGCGATCCACTTCGCCCCGACCGAGCTGTCGCGCGGCAACCTGCGCGAGGAAGGCATCCCCGACGAGCGCATCGCCATCACCGGCAACACCGTGATCGACGCGCTCAAGGACGTGCTGGTGCGGATCGAGCGCACCCCGCAGCTGCGCCGCGACATCGCCGCCCAGTTCGGGTTCCTGCGCGACGAGCGCAAGGTGGTGCTGGTCACCGGCCATCGCCGCGAGAGCTTCGGCGGCGGCTTCGAGCGCATCTGCGAGGCGCTGCGCGACACCGCGCTGCGCCATCCGGAGATCGACATCGTCTATCCGGTGCACCTCAACCCGCAGGTGCGCGAGCCGGTCAACCGCCTGCTGCGCGGGATCGCCAACGTGCACCTGATCGAGCCGCTGGAATACCTGCCGTTCGTGTACCTGATGAACCGCGCCCACATCATCCTGACCGACTCCGGCGGCATCCAGGAAGAAGCGCCGTCGCTGGGCAAGCCGGTGCTGGTCATGCGCGACACCACCGAGCGGCCCGAGGCGGTCGCCGCCGGCACGGTCAAGCTAGTCGGCACCGACCGCGAGCTGATCTGCGCCGGCATCAGCGAACTGCTCGGCGACCGCGCCGCCTACGAAGCGATGAGCTTCGCCCACAACCCCTACGGCGACGGCCTGGCGTGCGAGCGCATCGTCGCCGCGCTGGCGCAGTTCCGCCGCGAAGACTCGCTGCTGGCCGCCTGACGCCCCACCCGCGCCGCCCGCGCCCTGCGCGGCGCGGCGGCGCGGGTTCATGCCTTGCGCAAACCACGCATCCGCGCATCCCTGAGCAACGCCTGCCCCCACGCAGGATCACTGGAGCCTTTATGAGTTTCGACACCGTCTCGGTCATCGGCCTGGGTTACATCGGCCTCCCCACCGCCGCCGCGTTCGCCGCGGTGCGCAAGCGCGTGATCGGCGTCGATGTGACCGCCTCGGTCGTGGACACGATCAACCGCGGCGAGATCCACATCGTCGAGCCCGACCTCGACGTCGCCGTGCGCGCCGCGGTGGCCGGCGGCTTCCTGCGCGCCAGCCTGACGCCCGAGCACGCCGACGCCTACCTGATCGCGGTGCCGACGCCGTTCAAGGGCGACCACCAGCCCGACCTGGCCTACATCGAAGCCGCGGCCAAGGCGCTGGCGCCGGTGCTGCAGAAAGGCGATCTGGTGGTGCTGGAATCGACCTCGCCGGTCGGCGCGACCGAGCAATTGGCGCAGTGGCTGGCCGAGGCGCGCCCGGACCTGAGCTTCCCGCAGCACGCGTTCGAGGCCGCCGACGTCAACGTCGCCCATTGTCCCGAACGCGTGCTGCCGGGCCAGGTGATGCGCGAGCTGGTCGAGAACGACCGCGTCATCGGCGGCATGACCCCACGCTGCTCGCAGCGCGCGGCCGAACTGTACAAGAGCTTCGTGCGCGGCCAGTGCATCGTCACCAACGCGCGCACCGCCGAGATGTGCAAACTCACCGAGAACGCGTTCCGCGACGTCAACATCGCCTTCGCCAACGAGCTGTCGATCATCTGCGACAAGCTCGGCATCAACGTGTGGGAGCTGGTCGGCCTGGCCAACCGCCACCCGCGCGTCAACATCCTGCAGCCCGGCCCCGGCGTGGGCGGCCACTGCATCGCGGTGGACCCGTGGTTCATCGTCGACAGCGCGCCGGCCGAGGCCCGCCTGATCCGCACCGCGCGCGAGGTCAACAACGGCAAGCCCGGCTGGGTGATGGACAAGATCGACGCCGCCATCAATGAGGCCAAGGCCGCCGGCAAGCAGGACAAGGATCTGAAGATCGCGGTGTTCGGGCTGGCGTTCAAGCCCGACATCGACGACCTGCGCGAAAGCCCGGCGCTGGGCATCGCGATCGAGCTGGCCCAGCGCCACCCCGGCCCGGTGCTGGCGGTGGAGCCGCACATCGAGGCGCTGCCGGCCAGGCTCAACGCGCCCAACGTGGTGCTGTCCGACCTGTCCACCGCCAGCCGCGAAGCCGACATCGCGGTGCTGCTGGTCGACCACAAGCCCTTCAAGGAGCACGCCATGCCCGCGCACATGAAGATCGTCGACACCAAGGGCATCTGGACCTGAGCGCAGGCGAACCCATGAACGCGCGCAGGACCCTGCGGCCATGATGCGGCGATTGATCGGCACGGCCAGCCTGTCGGCGGTGAGCGCGATGGCCTCGCGCGGCGCGCTGTTCGCCGGCGTGCTGGCGGCCGCGCATTACCTCGGCCCGGCCGCGTTCGGCCAGTTCACCCTGATCCAGACCACCGCGTTGTTGTTCACCACGTTCTGCGCGCTGAGCCTGGGCCAGATGGCGACCAAGATCGTGGCCGAGGCGGTCGCGCGCGGCGACGGCGGCCGGGTCTCGGCGGCGCTGACCGTGTCCTACGGTTCGGCGCTGCTGGCCTCGCTGGTGTTCGCCGCGCTGTTGCTGGCCTGCGCGTATCCGCTGGCGGTCAGGCTCGGCGGTTCGGCGGATCTGGCGGTGGTCTACGCCAGTTCCTCGCTGCTGGTGCTGACCGGCTTCGTCGGCGCGATCCAGAACGGCGTGGCGCTGGCCCTGCACAAGGTCAAGCAACAGGCCGCGGCCAACCTGCTGACCGCGCCGGTGGTGTTCGCGATCATGTGGGCGGCGGCGACCCGGCGCGACATCGGCTGGGCCATGTACGGCGCGATCGCCGCGCAATGGCTGATCGTGATCGGCCAGGAACGGGTGCTGCGCCGCTATCGGCGCGAGCACGCCGAGCCGCTGGCGTGGTCGAAGACCACGCGCGAGGACTGGGCGGTGGTGTGGCGGCTCGGCCTGCCCTCCTCGCTGTCGGGCCTGCTGACCATGCCGGCGATCTGGCTGTCGATGGCGATGCTCGCGCACAGCGCGCGCGGCGACGCCGAACTCGGCCATTTCGCGCTCGGCAACCAGGCGCGCTCGATCCTGCTGTTCGGCATGGGCGTGGTCGCCAACGCGGCGCTGCCGATGCTGTCGGCGGCGATCGTGCGCGGCGCGCGCGAGGAAGCCGCCAGCACCCTGCGCCAGTCCATCGCCCTGCTGGTGGTGGTCACCGCCTGCCTCGCCGGCGTGCTCGGCATGGCCGCGCCGCTGGCGGTGGCGCGTTTCGCCCCGGCCTACGCCGAAGCGGTGGTGCCGCTGCAATGGTTGCTGCTGTCGGCGGTGGCGACCGCGCCGACCACCATCTTGATGCGCAAGGCCACCGCCGACGGGCGCCCGGCGGTGATGCTGCTGGGCAACGCCGCCTTCGCCGCCAGCCTGATCGGCGCGGCCGCGCTGGCGCTCAAGCTCGGCGCCGGCGCCACCGGCGTGGCCATCGCCTACGCGGTCGCCTCGACCGTGCAACTCGTCGTTTTCGCCACCTGCAACCGCCGCGAGCTGCGCTGGCCCGCGGCGGCCGGCAAAAGTCCATAGGAGCATGCCCATGAAAGTATTCCGCCTGCTCAAGAAGGCCGTCGTGCTGAGCCTCATCCGCCTGGGCTGGTTCATCAAGCCCGGCCTGGTCACGCGCCTGTACGTGTGGTTCCTGCGTTCGGAAGGCGCGCAGATCGAAGACCGGCCGAACTACCTGTCGGCCAAGATCTGGTTCGACGGCACCGACTACTCGCTGATCCGGCTCGGCAAGGGCTGCACGATCTCCAGCAACGTGCGCATCCTCACCCACGACTGGGCGATCCACACCGTGGCCAAGGAACTGGGGCTGAAGTTCGACAAACCGCAGGGGCGGATCAAGCCGATCTCGATCGGCCGCCACGCCTTCATCGGCACCGGCTCGATCATCATGCCCGGCGCCGACATCGGCGCGGGCTGCATCGTCGGCGCCGGCGCGGTGGTGCGCGGCGCGATTCCGCCGCTGAGCATCGTGGTCGGCAATCCGGGCCAGGTGGTCGGCTCGGTCGCCGAGTACGTCGAGCGCGCGACCCGCGGCGCCGGCGTCGGCCCCGTCGAGCAGGCCGCGCTGAAGCAGGCCGCGCTCGCCGGCGCGCGCGCGGGCTGAGGACGGACGCGACGCGATGCGCATTCCCGCGCCCAAGCTGTTGCTGGCGCCGGCCTGCCTGGGCCTGTTCCTGTTGTCGGGCTGGGCCTCGGTGTTCTTCGCCGTGGACACCGATCTCGTCCAGTACGCGGCGATCGCCGCGACCATCGTGCTGGGCGGGCTGTCGCTGTCCTACAGCGGGCTCAACCGCTTCGCCTGCCTGCTGCCGGCGATCGTGTGCCTGATCGCGTTCGCCCAGATAGCGTACCTGGACACCCACATCGGCCACCGGCCGAAGGAACTCAAGTTCTACCTGATCCTGGTGTTCTGCGCCTACTGCGCCTGCTTCGTGCTGCGCGGCGCGGCGGCCGAGCAGTTCGTCAAGATCTACGTGGCGCTGTGCTTCGCGCTCAGCATCGCCGCGCTGGCGATGAACAAGGGCGCCGACACCGGCGCGCAGCGGCTGATGCAGGGCGACGGCAATCCGATCTGGATCGCGCGCGCGGCCGGCACCGCGATCATGTTCCTGGCGTACCGCCTGCTGACCGAGACCCGCCTGCGCGCCCTGCGCGTCGCCCTGATCCTGCCGTGCGTGGCGGCGCTGGTGCTGGCCGGCTCGCGCGGGCCGATCCTGTCGCTGCTGCTCGGCCTGGGCGTGCTGCTGGTGCTGACCAACCGCGGCGCGCTGCTGCTCTCGCGCAAGGTCTGGGCGGCCGGGCTGGCGGTGCTGCTGCTGGGCGTGGCCGCGGCCGCGCTGGCGCCGGACGGGATCAAGGACCGGCTGGCCAGCCTGTTCGTCAGCAACTACAGCGGCAGCGACGTGCTGCGCATGAACCTGTACGACGTGTCGTTCGCGATGCTGCGCGAGACCCTGTTCGGCAAGGGCTTCGGCGCGTTCGAGGCCAGCGGCGCGCTGCAGCCGTATCCGCACAACCTGCTGATCGAGACCCTGATCGAACCGGGACTGATCTTCACCGTGCTCTTCTTCGCCCTGATCGTCTACGCGATCGTGCGCCTGTACCGCAGCGCCAAGCGCAGCCAGGGCCGCGACCTCGTCGCCACCTTCCTGTGCGCGCTGTCGATCTATTCGCTGGCCAACGCCATGTTCAGCGGCGACATCACCAGCCCGAAGGAACTGTACCTGTGCATGTTCTACGCGCTGTCGACCGCGTTCGTGATCCGCGCCGCGCCGGTCGCGCAACGCCCACCGCCCTTACGGCCCGCCGCCCACTGACCCGTCCCACCGACACCCCATTCCCCATTCCCGACCCCCGAACCCAATGCAAGCCATCATCCTCGGCCAAGGCAATCCATACCTGAAGAACCCGTACCTGGCGAAACTGTCGAAGGTGCTCGACAGCGCGCAGGTGCCGTACGAGTTCTGGATCTGGAGCCGCGACAAGCAGGCCCGCGACCTGCCCAAGGTGCGGGTGCTGCTGAGCTTCGGCTCCTGGGGCGGCGGCGCAGTCAACGCGCTGGGCTACGCGCTGTGGGTGCTGTGGCTGACGGTTCGGGTGTTCTTCCAGCCGCGCGCCGGCGTGTATTTCTGCTCGCGCCTGGACGCGGCCCTGCCCTGCGCCCTGGTCTCCAGCGTGCGCCGCTGCCGCTACGTGTTCCTCGACCGCGACAAGCTGTCCAAGAGCTACGCCTGGCCGGCGCCGGCCAAGCGCGTCATCGAGTGGCTGGAGCGTTTCGTCGGCCGCCGCGCCGCGCTGCACGTGGTGCCGGGCGATTCGCGCACGCAAGGCAACGACAGCGACAACGTGCGGGTGGTGCGCAACACCCCGCACACCGACACCATCGCCCGCGCGCGCCAGCTCGCCGCGGCGCTGCCGCCGCGCGACGGCCGCCTGCGGGTGCTGGTCAGCGGGCTGATCTCGCCCGAGCGCGGCGCCGCGATGATGCGCGAGGCCATCGACGCCTGCGCCGGCCGGATCGACTTCGTCGCCGCCGGCCGCCTGCTCGGGCCCGACGCGCAGCGCCTGGCCGACAGCCTGGGCGAGCGTTACCGCGGCATCGTCAGCAACGAGGAGGCGCTGGCGATGCTGCTGGATTCCGACGCGGTGCTGGCCTTCTACGACCCGGCGCTGGAGATCAACCGCCTGGCCGAACCGAACAAATGGTTCGACTGCGCCGCGCTGGAAATTCCGTTCTTCACCAACCCCGGCCTGTTCACCTCGGCGCCGTTCGAACAGCGCCAGGCCTGTTTCCTGGCCGATTACGGCGACGGCGCCCAGCTGGCGCGCGAACTGCTGCGCATCGACGCCGACCGCTCGTTGCTGGACGCGCGCCGCGCCGGCCTGCGCCAGTTGCGCTACGAGGCCTGGGACACGGCGATGGCGCGGGTGATCGCCGAATGCGCGGAGCTAAAATCATGACCTTGCGAACCCTTGCCTTCGCCGCGGCGCTGCTCGCGTTCGCGCTGACGGCGGCGCCGGCCGCGGCCGCGCGCGACTTCAAGCTCTACAACAACACCAAGTACACCGACGGCGACGACCGCCACCTCGACATCGCCCGCTCCAACCTGCTCGGCGAGCCGCAGCTGCCGGAACTGGCCAAGGGCACGATGCCCGACGAAAAGCGCTACAAGGACGCGGTGCGCGCCAGCCTGGGCAATCCCGGGCCGCTGGTGCTGGACTTCGAGCACATCAACCTGGCCAAGGACCCGCAGCTGTCGGCGACCAACCTCGACAAGCTGCAGACCCTGGCGCGCTGGGCGCGCGAGGCCGCGCCCGGCCGCCAGATCGGCTACTACGGCTTCCCCGGCTCGATCGACAAGAACGATCCCGCGCGCGGCAAGCAGCTGGCCGGGTCGGTGGATATGTTCTTCCCCTCGCTCTACACCGTCGACGACGACCGCGACCGCTGGCGCCGGCGCCTGGACAACATGGTCGCGGCCGCGCGCAAGCTCGATCCGGCCAAGCCGGTGCTGCCGTTCGTGTGGCCGCAGTACCACGACAAGACCCCGCGCGACGGCGAGTTCGTCGCCTCCGACTACTGGAAATTCCAGCTCGACCAGCTGCATCGCGCCGCCGACGGCGCGGTCATCTGGAGCAAGCGCGTCAGCGGCGGCGAACGCGACTGGGTGCCGGTCACCCGCAGCTTCATCCAGTCCAGCCGCGTCCAGCCCGCCCGTCCCGCAGCGCCCCGCCCCTGAGCGCGCCCCTCCCCCGCATCGCAATCCCGGAATTCCCATGCACCAAGTCCTGCAAAACCTGCGCGACGGCAGCACCGAAGTCGCCGACGTCCCCGCTCCCGCGCTGCGCCGCGGGCAACTGCTGATCCGCAGCCACGTCACCCTGGTTTCGGCCGGCACCGAACGCATGCTGGTCGAGTTCGGCAAGGCCAACGTGCTGCAGAAGGCGCGCCAGCAGCCCGACAAGGTGCGCATGGTGCTGGAGAAGATCCGCACCGACGGCCTGACCACCACGCTGGACGCGGTGCGCAGCAAGCTCGACCAGCCGCTGGCGCTGGGCTATTGCAACGTCGGCACGGTGATCGGCGTCGGCCCCGGCGTGACCGGGTTCGAACTCGGCGACCGCGTCGCCAGCAACGGCAAGCACGCCGAAGTGGTCGCCGTGCCGGTCAACCTGTGCGCCAAGATCCCGGCCGAGGTCGGCGACGAAGCCGCCGCCTTCACCGTGCTCGCCGCGATCGGCCTGCAGGGCATCCGCCTGGTCCAGCCGAGCCTGGGCGAGGCGGTGGTGGTCACCGGCCTGGGCCTGATCGGCCTGATCACCGTGCAGTTGCTGCGCGCGCACGGCTGCCGCGTGCTCGGCATCGATTTCGACCCGGCCAAGCTGGCGCTGGCGCGCAGCTACGGCGCGCAGACCGTCGATTTGTCCAAGGGCGAGGACCCGGTCGCCGCGGCGCAGGCGTTCTCGCGCGGACGCGGCGTCGACGCGGTGCTGATCACCGCGTCGAGCAAGAGCAACGAGCCGGTGTCGCAGGCCGCGCACATGTGCCGCAAGCGCGGCCGCATCGTCCTGGTCGGGGTCACCGGCCTGGAGCTGTCGCGCGCGGACTTCTACGAGAAGGAGCTGTCGTTCCAGGTGTCGTGCTCGTACGGTCCGGGCCGCTACGACCCGTCCTACGAGGAGCGCGGCAACGACTATCCGGTCGGCTTCGTGCGCTGGACCGAACAGCGCAACTTCGAGGCGGTGCTGGACATGATGGCCGCAGGCGCGTTGCAGCTGCAGCCGCTGGTTTCGCACCGCTATCCCATCGCCGAGGCCGAGGCCGCCTACGGCGTGCTCGGCGGCGGCGGGCCGTCGCTCGGCATCGTGCTCGACTACGGCCGCAGCGAGGAAATGGCCGACCACCTGATCCGCCGCCACATCCCGCTGCCGGTGGCCACCAGCGTGCGCGAGCCCGCCGGCGCCGACGCCGACCGCAACGCGGTGGCCTTCATCGGCGCGGGCAACTACGCCGGACGCGTGCTGATCCCCGCCTTCGCCAAGGCCGGCGCGCGCCTGCACACGGTGGTGACCGCCAACGGCGTGGGCAGCGTGCACTTCGGCAAGAAGTTCGGCTTCTCCCACGCCAGCACCGACACCAGCGCGGTGCTGCGCGATCCGGCGGTGGGCTCGGTGGTGATCGCCACCCAGCACGCCAGCCACGCCGAACTGACCTTCAAGGCGCTGCGCCGCGGCAAGCACGTGTTCGTGGAAAAGCCGCTGTGCCTGACGATGGAAGAGCTGCAGACCATCGAGAAGGCGCACGCCGAGCAGGCCGTGTACGGCGTGCCGCCGGTGCTCATGGTCGGCTTCAACCGCCGCTTCGCCCCGCAAGTGCAGAAGATCCACCAGTTGCTGGCCGGCGTGCGCGAGCCCAAGAGCTTCGTGATGACCGTCAACGCCGGCGCGATCCCGGCCGAGCACTGGACCCAGGACCCGCAGGCCGGCGGCGGCCGCCTGATCGGCGAGGCCTGCCATTTCGTCGACCTGCTGCGCTTCCTCGCCGGCGCGCCGATCGTCGGCCACCAGCTGACCGCGGTCGGCAACGTCGCCGGCGTCGGCATCCGCAGCGACCGGGTCAGCTTCGCCCTGAGCTTCGCCGACGGCTCGTTCGGCACCGTGCATTACCTCGCCAACGGCCACAAGAGCTTCCCCAAGGAGCGCCTGGAAGTGTTCGCCGCCGGCCGGGTGCTGGCGCTGGACAACTTCCGCAAGCTGCGCGGCTACGGCTGGCCGGGCTTCGCCAAGATGAATCTGTGGAGCCAGGACAAGGGCCAGGCCGCCTGCGCGCAGGCGTTCATGCGCGCCGCGCGCGGCGAAGCGCCGCCGCCGATTCCGGCCGAGGAAATCTTCGAAGTCGCGCGCGTCACCCTCGAACTGGACGCGTCGGTATGAGCGCGCGCCGCGCCGCGGAGACCGCTGCATGAGCCTGGCCACGCGCCTGCCGCGGCTGTGGCACACCGTGCGCCATCTGCGCCCGGTGCAGATCTACGGCCGCGCCTGGCACCGCCTGCACCGCCCGCGCGTGGCCCACGCGCCGGCGCCGCAGATGGCCGCCTTCGAGCGCGGCTGGATCGCCTGCGCGCGCGCGCCCTCGATGCTGGGGCCGACCCGCTTCCGCTTCCTCAACGACGAACGCGAGGCCGGCGCCAACGACTGGAACAGCACCCGGCTGCCGAAGCTGTGGCTGTACAACCTGCATTACTTCGACGACCTCAACGCCGACGGCGCGGCCTCGCGCGAGCACTGGCACCGCGACCTGATCGCGCGCTGGATCGCCGACAACCCGCCGCCGGCCGGCAACGGCTGGGAGCCGTATTGCCTGTCGCTGCGCATCGTCAACTGGATCAAGTGGCGCTGCGGCGGCCAGCTGTTCGGCGACGCCGCGCGCGCGCGCGCCGCGCTCGACAGCCTCGCCACCCAGGTGCGGTTCCTGCGCGGGCGGCTGGAACGGCACCTGCTCGGCAACCATCTGTGGGCGAACTACAAGGCGCTGCTGTTCGCCGGCGCGTTCTTCGAAGGCTCCGAGGCGGTGCGCTGGCGCGAGGCGGGCCTGTTCGGCCTGCGCGCGCAGATCGACGAGCAGATCCTCGCCGACGGCGGCCATTTCGAACGCAGCCCGATGTACCACGCGATCCTGCTGGAGGACCTGCTCGACCTGGTCCAGCTGGCCCTGGTCTACCCCGACGCTTTCCCCGAGCGCGACGTGCAGCTGTGGCGCGACAAGGCGCGGTCGATGCTGGCGTGGCTGGCGGTGATGACCCATCCCGACGGCGGCATCGCCTTCTTCAACGACGCCGCGCTCGGCATCGCGCCGTCGCTGGCGGCGCTGCACGACTACGCCCGCGCGCTCGGCATCGAGCCGCCGCCGGCCTCGCGCGAGCCGCTGCAGCTGCTGCCGCAGTCCGGCTACGCGCGGCTGCAGTCGGGCGAGGCGGTGCTGATCTGCGATGTCGGCGAAATCGGCCCGGACTACCTGCCCGGCCATGCCCACGCCGACACCCTGAGCTTCGAACTGTCGCTGCGCGGCCGGCGGGTGCTGGTCAACGCCGGCATCTCGCGCTACGACATCGATCCCGAGCGGCTGTGGCAGCGCGGCACCGCCGCGCACAACACGGTCGAGATCGACGGCCAGGATTCCTCGGAAGTGTGGGCCAGCTTCCGCGTCGCCCGGCGCGCGCGGCCGCGCACGGTCGCGCACGGCCGCGACGGCGAATCGCTGTGGCTCAGCGCCGCGCACGACGGCTACCGCCGGCTCAAGGGCCGGCCGCTGCATCGCCGGCGCTGGGCGCTGACGCCGCGCGGGCTGCGCATCGAGGACCGCATCGACGGCCGCTTCGGCGAGGCGATCGCGCGCCTGCGCGTGCATCCGCAGTTCGAGGTCGACGGCCACGACATCCGCGCCGCCGGCGACGGCGACGGCCCGCCGCAACTGCGCTGGCGCAGCGAGGCCGGCGGCGATGCGCTGGTGCCGGGCCGCTACCACGCCGGCTTCGGCCTGCGCGAGGCGTGCACGGTGATCGAGACCCTGATCGACCCGCGCGTGGGCACCGCGACCCTGGTGCTGGAATGGGGGCGCTGAGGCCATGCGCATCTTGTTCCTGACCGACAATTTCCCGCCCGAGGGCAACGCCCCGGCCACCCGCACCTACGAGCACGCGGTGCGCTGGGTGCGCGCCGGCCACGAGGTCACGGTGATCACCTGCGCGCCGAACTTCCCCGAGGGCAAGCTGTTCCCCGGCTACCGCAACGCCTGGCGCAGCGTGCAGACGCTCGACGGCATCCGGGTGGTGCGGGTCAAGACCTACATCACCGCCAACGAGGGCTTCCTCAAGCGCACCCTGGACTACCTGAGCTTCATGGCCGCCGGCACCCTGGCCGGGCTGTTCGAGCGCCGCCACGACGTGGTGGTGGCGACCTCGCCGCAGTTCTTCTGCGCGCTCGGCGGCTGGGCGCTGGCGCGGCTCAAGCGGCGGCCGTTCGTGTTCGAACTGCGCGACCTGTGGCCGGCCTCGATCACCGCGGTCGGCGCGATGAAGCGCAGCGCCGCGATCCGGGTGCTGGAAAAGCTCGAGATGTTCCTCTACCGCAGCGCCGACGCGATCGTGCCGGTGACCCAGTCCTTCCGCGAGGAACTGGTCCATCGCGGCGTCGACGCCGACAAGATCCACGTCGTGCTCAACGGCGTGGACCTGCAGCGCTACCGCCCGGCCGCGCGCGATGCGGCGATGGCGAAGCAGTACGACCTCGACGGCCGCTTCGTGGTCGGCTACCTCGGCACCCACGGCATGGCCCATGGGCTTGAGAACGTGATCGAGGCGGCCGAACGGCTGCGCGACGACCCGCGCATCGTGTTCTTCTTCGCCGGCAGCGGCGCGCAGCGCGCGCAGGTCGAGCGGATGGCGGCCGAGCGCGCCCTGCCCAACGTGCGCATGATCCCGCGCCAGCCCAAGGAAATGATGCCCACGCTGTGGGGCCTGTGCGACCTGTCGCTGATCCCGTTGCGCGACACCCCGGTGTTCGCCTCGGTGATTCCGTCCAAGCTGTTCGAAGGCATGGGCATGGGCATCCCGGCGCTGATGTCGCTGCCGCGCGGCGAGGCGGTGCGGATCGTCGAGAGCACCGGCTGCGGCGTGTGCGTGGCGCCGGAGAACGCGGCGGCGATGGCCGACGCGATCGCCGCGCTGGCGGGCGACCCCGAGCGCATGCGGCGCCTGCGCGAGGCCAGCCTGGCCGCGGCGCCGGCCTACTCGCGCGACCGCCAGGCGCGCTCGATGAGCGACGCGCTGGCGCGGCTGGTCGACGACGACGGCGCGCGCGGCCTGCTGCGCACGCCGGAGTGAGCCGCGCATGTCCGCCGCCGCGTGGTTGACCCAGCCCCTGCACGCCAGCGCCGCCGGCCTGGCGCTGGCGGCGCTGGTGTGGCTGCTGCAGTGGCGCCGCAGCGCGCTCGCGCTCGGCGTACTGGCGCTGGCGTGGTCGCTGCTGTGGTCGCTGCCGGCCGCGGCCGGCGCGCTGCGCGATTCGCTGCAGGGCGGTTACCTGGGCCAGAGCGCCGAAGGCCTGCCGCAAGCCGACGTGATCGTCGTGCTCGGCGGCGGCATCGGCCGGGTCAGCGCGTTCGCGCGCGGCGACGCCGATGCGCCGGAACTGGCCGGCAACCGCGTCGCCGCGGCCGCGCGCGCCTGGCACGCCGGCCGCGCGCCGGCGATCCTGCTCAGCGGCGGCGCCAGCGCCAGCACCGGCGGGGTCAGCGAAGCGGCGATCATGGCCGAGGCCCTGGTCAAGCTCGGCGTGCCGCGCGCGGCGCTGGTGCTGGAGGACGCCAGCGGCGACACCCGCGCCAACGCCGAACGCAGCGCGCGCATCTCCGGCGAACGCGGCTGGCGCCGCGCGATCCTGGTGACCTCGGCGTTGCACATGCCGCGCGCGCTGCAATGGTTCCAGCGCGCCGGCCTGCCGGCGCTGCCGCTGGCGCCGGACGCGCCGGCGCAGGCCGCGGCCAAGCCGTGGACGCCGTCGCGCGACTCGCTCGACGACAGCGCGCAGGCCCTGCGCGAGTACGCCGGCCTGCTCGCGGCGACCTTCGGCTGAGCCGCGCCGGCGCGGTCAATCGCGCCGGTACAGCGTCACCACGCAGGCCCCGCCCAGGCCGATGTTGTGCTGCAGGGCGATCCGCGCATCCGCCACCTGCCGGCGCTGCGCCTGCCCGCGCAACTGCCAGACCAATTCGGCGCACTGGGCCAGCCCGGTCGCGCCGAGCGGATGGCCTTTGGATAACAGGCCGCCGGACGGGTTGGTCACCACCGCGCCGCCGTAGGTGTTGTCGCCGTCGAGCACGAAGCGCTCGGCCTCGCCCGGCGCGCACAGGCCGAGCGCGTCGTAGCTGATCAACTCGTTGGCGGTGAAGCAGTCGTGCAGCTCGACCACGTCGAGGTCCCTCGGGCCGATGCCGGCCGCTTCGTAGACCTGCTGCGCCGCGCGCCGCGACATGCCGTGGCCGACCATGCCGATCATCGAATCGCCGAAGCTGTCGGCGCAATCGCTGGTCATCGCCTGCGCGGCGATGGCAACCGCGCCGGCGATGCCGCGGCGGCGCGCGAACGCGTCCGAGCACACGATCGCGCAGGCCGCGCCGCAGGTCGGCGGGCAGCACTGGTAGCGGGTCAGCGGATCGTAGACCGGCGCGGAGGCCATCACTTCGTCCAGGGTCAGCGGCTGGGCGAACAACGCGAACGGATTGTTCGCCGCATGCGCGCGCGCCTTGACCGCGATGCGGCCGAAGGTGGTGTCGGCGACGCCGTGGCGCTGGCGATACTCGCGCCCGGCCCCGCCGAACATCCGCGCCGCCAGCGGCGCGGCGCTGTCGCCCTGCAAGGCCTCCAGCACCGCCTCATGGCGCAACAACGGCGACTCGCGGTCGGCGAATACCGTGGCCAGCGCGCCGGGCGCCATCTTCTCGAAGCCCAGCGCCATCACGCAGTCGGCGGCGCCGGACTCGACCGCCTGCCGCGCCAGCCACAGCGCGGTCGAGCCGGTGGAACAGTTGTTGTTGACGTTGACCACCGGAATGCCGGTCAGGCCCAGGCCGTAGACCGCGCGCTGGCCGCAGGTCGAATCGCCGTAGACGTAACCCACGTAGGCCTGCTGCACGTCGGCGTAGTCCAGGCCGGCATCGGCGAGCGCGCTGCGGCCGGCCTCGGTGGCCATCTCATGGTATTCGCGGCTGGCGCCGGGCTTGGCGAAACGGGTCATGCCGACCCCGGCGATGCGGGCGGAAGAACGCATGCGCGGGCGCCTCAGAAGATCTTCATCAGGCGGACCTGGGCGACGATGTCGTCCTTGAACCCGCCCTGCGCGTTGAACTCGGTGCCGAGCATGCCGCTGAGCTGCACGGTCGGCGCGAGCATATGGCTGGCGAAGATCTTGACCGTGTCGCCGCGGGTCTTCTGCATGCCGTAGACGTCGTCGGTGTAGGCCTTGCCGCCGTACACGCCGGAATAGCCGAACGAGACCGAGGTGGCCGGCGACAGCTGCCGGCGCAGATACGCCTGGGCCTGGTAGGACGGATCGACCGAGACCTCGATCCCGCGCTCCTTGTGGTCCTTCTGCCAGGACACGTCGAGCGCGCCGTCGAAAAACCAGCCGTTGCCGAAGCCGTGGATCACGCCGAGCTGCGGCATGAAGGTATACGTGCCCGAGCCGATGCCGGGCTTGCCCAGGTCGTAGTCGCCGGTCGGCAGCACCACGTAGTAGGTCAGGCCCACGGTAGTGCCCTGGGCCGGGTCGGCCGGCGCGGCGAAGAAGGTGGTGAAGCCCAGGGTCAGGTCGCCGACGCCGTCGTTGTAGTCGGGCCGCGCGCCGCCGACCTTGAAATTGTCGAGGCTGCCGAACGGCAGGAACGCCTGGTACGCCACCGGCATGTCGCCGATCTGGCTGTAGTGCAGGACACGCAGGATGCCCAGGTTGGTGTCCAGGCTCGAACGCGGCACCTTGCCGGCGCCGTCGAGCCGGAACTCGTCGCTGCTGGCGTGCTGCAGGTAGGCCAGCCCCAGCGTGGTGCCCTTGGGCAGCACGGTGTAGTCGGCCGGCATGATGTCGAGCGCGGCGGCGTTGCCCGCGAACGATCCGGCGACGGCGAATGCCACGGCTGCGGCGATGAAACGCTTGCTCGACATGTGATCCCTCCCGATCCGACGATGCGATGGTGTTGCCTGCGCACGGGCGCGCCGCGCCCGTGCCGGTGATGGCGCCGTGCGCGGCGCTAGGACGTTTCGCGTTCGCCCAGCAGGGCCGCGCGTATCTCAGGTTTGACGACCTTGCCGACCTTGGAGCGCGGCAATGTCGGCCACAGTTCGACCTGCTTGGGCGCCTTGACCCCGCCCAGGCGCTGCTTGACGAAGGCGATCAGTTCGGCGGCGTCGGCGCGCGCGTCGCGGCGCAGCTCGACCACCGCGACGATGCGCTCGCCCCACTTCTCGTCCGGCAGCCCGACCACGGCGCAGTCCTGCACCGCCGGGTGCGCCTGCAGCGCTTGTTCGACTTCGATCGAATAGACGTTGAAGCCGCCGGTGATGATCATGTCCTTGGCCCGGTCGACGACGTACAGGAAACCCTCGTCGTCGAGGTAGCCGATGTCGCCGGTGTGGTGCCAGCCGTGGCGGGCGGCGTCGGCGGTGGCCTGCGGGTTTTTGTAATAGCCGGCCATCACCAGCGAGCCGCGCACGACGATTTCGCCGCGTTCGCCGGCCGCCAGCAGCGCGCCGTCGGCGTCCATGATCGCGACCCGCACCAGCGCGCCCGGCCTGCCCGCCGAGGCCAGCCGCGCGGCCGCCAGCGAACCGTCGGCGGCGTAGTGATCGCCCGGCGCCATCGTCGACACCACCATCGGCGCTTCGGTCTGGCCGAAGAACTGCGCCATCGGCCCGATCCGGCGCAGCGCCTCGGCCAGCCGCTCGGGCGAGATCGGCGCGGCGCCGTACCAGAAGCACTGCAGCGAGCTGAGGTCGGCAGCGTCGAGCTGCGGGTGATCGAGCAGCATGTAGATCGCGGTCGGCGGCAGCAGCGTATGGGTGACGCGGTAGCGCGCGATCGCCGAGAGGAACTCGCCGTAGTCGCCGCGCGGCATCACCACGATGCGCCCGCCCAGGGCCAGGATCGGCAGGCTGAACACGCCGGCGGAATGGGTCAGCGGCGCCAGCGCCAGGAACGTCGGCCGGCCGCGGAACGGATAACCGATCAGCACCTGCGCGGTCATGGTCTCCAGATTGCGGCCGGTCAGCATCACCCCCTTCGGCGTGCCGGTGGTGCCGCCGGTTCCGGGCAGCATGGCCACATCGTCCGGCGGCTCGCGCTGGAACGGCGCGTCGTCGAGGTCCTGCAACCACGCCTGCAGCGCGATCGCGTACGACGGCTCGGCGTCCAGGCACACCGCCGCGCGCAGTTTCGGCAACTGCGGCAGCATCTTCTCGACCATCGGCGCGAACGCGCTGTGGAAGATCAGCAGCGCGCAGTCGAAGCCGTCGAGCACCGCGCGGTTCTCGGCCGCCTCGTTGCGCGGGTTGATCGGGCACCACACCGCGCCGGCGCGGGCGATGCCGAACACGCAGGCGAACGCGGTGGCGTGGTTGCCCGACAGGATCGCGACCTTGTCGCCGGGCCCGACGCCGCTGCGTTCCAGCGCGCGCGCCACCCGGTAGCTGAAGGCCTGCACCTGCGCGTAGCTCAGGTCTTCGCCGTCCATGCTCAGGCACGGCGCGTCGGCGCCGAGCGAGGCGCCTTTGTCGAGATAGTCGGTCAGCCGCATCGCCGCTCCCCCGGTCAGTCGTGCACGCTCAGCACCGGCGCCTGCACCAGGCCGAAGCCGCGCAGCGCGCCGAGCAGTTCGTGGTGGCCGAAGGCCTGGCAGGCCGAGGCGAAGCCCGCGCGCCGCGGCGGCTGCTGCAACAGCCACGCCGCCGCGAACGCCTGCAGCAGGCCGGTCTGCTTGTAGTTGCAGTTGCCGAAGATCGCGCAATGCGCGCGCCCCAGCGGCCCGGAGGCGTGGACCGAATCGACCGACTTGTTGAGCCGCGGGTTCTCGCGCGGCGGCATCTCGTTCATCACCCCGGCGGCGGTCTGCGCCAGCGCGGCGTAGCGCGCGTCGGGCGGTAGGTCCTTGGTCGCCTCCAGCGCGGCGGCGACGATCTTGGGCACGCCCTGCATCAGCGGCTTGTTGAACACGCCGCCGAGCACGCGCACGTTGGCCACGCGCGGATCGCGCTTGAACCACACCGGATGCGAGGTGCCGCCCCACGGCAGCGCCAGCGCGGCCTCGTGCTGGCCTGGGATCGACAACGAGTACAGGCCGGCGTCGGGCTCCCACTCCACGTAGCGGTTCTGCTGCAGGTAATAGGCCTTGGACATCGCCGCGTTGACCAGGATGGTCTGGGTCGAGGCGATGGTCGGGCTGCCGCCCCAGAACACCGCGATGTCGAGCGTGTCCAGGCCCGGCGTTTCCAGGCACAGCTGCGCGGCGATCTCGCCGGTGGTGTACATGTGGGCGATGCCCGGCGACAGCAGCAATCCGGCGTCGCCGAAGCGCTGGCCCCAGGTCTGGTCGAGATGGATCAGCCAGTCCTGCTCGCCGGTGGTGTCGGCGTAATGGCAGCCGGCGGCGAGGCAGGCCTCGACCACCTCGTTGCCGAAGCGGCTGAACGGCCCGACCGTGTTGAGCACCACCCGCGCGCCGCGGAACAATTCGGTCAACGCAGCGACGCTGTGCTCGACCGCGACGGTTTCGTAGTCGGCGGTCTCGATGCCGGGCACGTTGGCCTGCATCGCCGCATCGAGCTTGTCGAGGCTGCGGCCGGCGGCGATGAAGCCGATGCCGTATTCGCGCAGGTATTCGCAGATCAGCCGGCCGGTGTAGCCGGACGCGCCGTAGACCACCACGGGTCGCTTGTCGCTCATCGTTTTCTCCCTGGAAAGATCGGTGCGCGCGGCGCGCTCACATGCCCATGCCGCCGTCGACCGGCAAGCCGGCGCCGGTGATGAAGCGCGCCTGCGGCGAAGACAGGAACACCACCGCGTCGGCGACGTCGCCCACTTCGGCCAGCCGCCCCAGCGGGGTTTGCTCGACCACGCCGGCCACCGCCGCGCCGACGTCGGCGGCCAGGCCGTTGGCGACGATGTCGTTGGCCAGCTTCATGCCCATCTCGGTCGGGATCAGGCCCGGATACAGGCAGTTCACCCGCACCCCGTAGCCGAGCTTGCCGGCCTCCATCGCCGCGACCCGGGTCATCCGGTCCACCGCCGACTTGGTGCCCGAGTAACCGGCGATCGCCGGGAACGCGATGGTCGCGGCGACCGAGGCGATGTTGACCACGCTGCCGCCCTGCCCGGCCGCGCCGCCGGGGCGCATCGCCCGGAACGCGTGCTTCATGCCCAGGGCGACGCCGACGATGTTGACCTCGCACATGCGGCGCAGGTCGGCCGCCTCGACATCGACGATCAACGAGGTGATCTCGATGCCGGCGTTGTTGACCAGCAAGTCGAAGCCGCCGAGTTCGGCGACGGTCGCGGCGACCGCCGCCTGCCATTGCGCGTCGTCGGCCACGTCGAGGCGGACGAAGCCGGCCTTGCCGTGCTCGCCCAGGCCGGCGGCGGTCTGCCGGCCGGCGTCTTCGAGGATGTCGCCGATCATCACCGACGCGCCCGCCGCCGACAGCGCCGCGGCGATCGATGCCCCGATCCCGCGCGCCCCGCCCGTCACCAGCGCCTTGCGTCCCGCCAAACTCCGCTCGCCCATGTCGCTCTCCGTCGGTGTGATGACTTCAGTCCGCGAATCCCGGCTCGGCCGGGCCCGCGCGCAAACGCCCGGCGTGGCCGGGCCCACCTGCAACCGCCCGCCCGGAGCGGGCCCATCGAGGGGCGCGAACCGGCGGTCTTGTCCGCCGCGGCCGGCTTCAAGCGCCCGCGGCGAGGAATCTTGACACTCGTCCAGCAACTGTTGGACGACTGTAAAGTTATCTTTGGACGATTGTCATGCTGCGCCGCGCAATGGCAAGATCGGGGCGAACCCGTGCCCGAGAGCCGATGTGCCCCCCGAATCCCGCCCGCGGGCCAAATCCGCCGCGAAGTCCGCCTCCGCCGCCCGCGCGTCCGCGGCGCGGACCGCCGCCGCGCGCTCCGGCGCCGACAAGCCGCCCGCGCGCCGGCCGGCGGCGACGCCGCCGGCGGACAAGTTCGCCCAGCGCCGCAGCGAGCTGGCCCAGGCCACGCTGCAGACGCTGGCCGACCTGGGCTATGCGCGCACCAGCCTGCGCGAGATCGCGCAGAACTCCGAGTACAGCCACGGCGTGCTGCACTATTACTTCACCGACAAGCTCGACCTGATCAGCTGCAGCATCCGCGAGTACAAGACCCGCTGCGCCACCCGCTACGACGACGTGGTCGCGCAGGCCGCCGACGTCGACGGCCTGGTCGCCGGCTTCCTGCAGCGCCTGGGCGAGACCCTGCGCAACGACGCCTCGGTGCACAGCCTGTGGTACGACCTGCGCTCGCAGGCGCTGTTCGAACAGTTCCTGCGCGCCGACGTGGTCGAGATCGACCTGTTGTTGCAGGACATGGTCTGGCGCGTGGTGTCGCGCTACGCCGAACTGATGCGGCGCGAGCCGGCGACGACGCCGGAAGCCGCGTATGCGCTGCTGGACGGGTTGTTCCAGCGCGCGTTGCTGCGGCAGGCCAGCGGCGACGCCGCGGCGGCGCAGGACCTGCAGCGGCAGGTGCAGGCGCTGATGCCGATGTTGCTGGCTTGAGCTGCGGCGGGAACGCTTCGGCTCTCGCCGAGCGCGGGCGAAGGGAAAAGCAAAATGGATTCCGGCGTTCGCCGGAATGACGGGGTGAAAGGTGCGCGGCGATCATCGGCCAGCGCCACTCCCGATCCGTCATTCCGGCGAACGCCGGAATCCATTTTGATCTTGCCTTTGCTGTCGCTATTACCGTCGCAACACCAGCCGCAACCAGCGCCGCGAGCCCAAGCCCGCGGCGCCTTCCGCTTACTCCACCGTAACCGCCTTCGCCAGATTCCGCGGCTTGTCCACGTCCGTCCCCCGCGCCAACGCCGCGTGGTACGCCAGCATCTGCACC
>NZ_FNPT01000032.1 GCF_900107375.1 Lysobacter sp. yr284 | reverse complement strand
AGCAGCGGCGCGCAGACCTACACCAACGGCACCGACGCCAACATCCCGGACAACAACGCCACCGGCGTCGCCAGTTCGATCAGCGTCAGCGGCCGTACCGGCAACGCGCCGAGCAACACCCAGGTCGCGGTCGACATCGTCCACACCTACCAGGGCGACCTGATCGTCGACCTGATCGCGCCGGACGGCTCGGTCTACAACCTGCACAACCGCACCGGCTCGAGCACCGACAACATCAAGAAGACCTATACGGTGAACCTGTCGAGCGAAGCCTTGAACGGCACCTGGAAGCTGCGCGCGGCCGATCGCGCGTCGGTGGACACCGGCTACATCAACAGCTGGAGCATCACCTTCTGATCGCGGCCGCGCGGCCGTAACGGCCTTCGTCGCGATACCAAAGCCCCGGCTCCGGCCGGGGCTTTTTCGTTGCGGTCGCGGCGCGGCGCGGACGTCGCTTGGTGACGGTCGCATCGCAGGTGCGTCGTCGCGGTCGCGGCTCGCGCGGTTGCGCGGCCAGGCCGCGCGACGGCCGAAGCGACTGTAGGAGCGGCGCGAGCCGCGACCGCGACAGTACGGCTACGACGAAACATTCGATGCGCGCGGCGCCCCCGCGGCCGCGGCTCGCGCCGCTCCCGCGGCCGTCGCGCCGGAAAATTTCCGCACAGGCGTTCGCGTCTGCGCCTCCCTACCTCGAAGTTCCGGCTCATCGTGCGCTTCGCCGCATTCTGAATTCGCGCGCGTTCTCAATTCCGATTTCCCGTTTCGGCCACCGATTTCTTCCGCAACAAATCTTCGTCGTATGCGTGACGCGATGCACGGATGCGATGTGGAACCGGCGGATTTGCGTCTTGTTGTGCGCGACGAGGGTGATTCACAGTCGCGCCGTGGCCCATTCGACGAACCCCGACGCCACGCGCAACGACACGCCGGCAAGGCACTGCGGCGTAACACCGCAATCGCTACGACGAAGCGCTTCAAAGGCACGCCTGCGCCCGCGCAGGCCGCTGTACACGCAAGCCTGCCGTACACGCACGCTGTAGGGGGAAGCATGCGGCAATGCCCGCCTCACTCACTGGAGCATCCAGTTCCCACGGCCCGACCCGACGTCGTTCGCCATCCAGCACCGGCCACGCCGGGCGTCGCGGTCATGCCCCACATCACGGACGGAGAGACGCAATGAAACGCATTTGTGGTTCCCTGGTGTTGCTCGCCATGTCGATCAGCGCGGCGCTCGCCGCGCCGGCCTCGCGCCCGGCGGCGTTCGACTACGCCAATCTTTCCAGCGTCGACAAGGTCGCCCTGCGCACCATGCCGGCGGTCGACGTCGCCAAGGCCAAGGCCGAAGACCTGCAGCGCGACAAGCGCGGCGACATCCCGCGCTTCGCCCTGGCGATGGACGTGGACATGACCCCGCAGAACTCCGGCGCGTGGGAATACACCGCCGACGGCCAGTTCGCGGTGTGGCGCCAGCGCGTGCGCTCGGAGAAGGCGCTGTCGCTGAACTTCGGTTTCACCGACTACCACATGCCCGCCGGCGGCCGCCTGCTGGTGTATCCGGCGACCCAGGCGCCGGCCGGCGATCGCGGCCTGATCAGCCAGTACGACGCCAGCAACAACAACCCGATGCGGCAGCTGTGGACCGCGGTGGTGCCGGGCGCCGAGGCGGTGATCGAAGTGGTCGTGCCGCGCGACAAGGTCGGCGAGCTCAAGCTGCGCCTGACCAAGGTCAACCACGACTACGTCGGCTTCGGCCCGCTCGCGCGCCGCCTGGCCGCCGCGTCCGGCGAGAAGGGCGTGTCGGGTTCGTGCAACATCGACGTGGTCTGCCCCGAGGGCGACGGCCGCCGCGACATCATCCGCGCGGTCGGCGCGTACTCGAAGAACGGCACCCTGGCGTGCACCGGTTCGCTGGTGAACAACACCGCCAACGACAAGAAGATGTACTTCCTGACCGCGCACCACTGCGGCATGGGCACGGCCTCGACCGCCGCGTCGATCGTGGTGTACTGGAACTACCAGAACTCGACCTGCCGCGCGCCGAACACCCCGGCCAGCGGCGCCAACGGCGACGGCTCGATGAGCCAGACCCAGACCGGCTCGACGGTCAAGGCGACCTACGCCACCTCCGACTTCACCCTGCTCGAGTTGAACAACGCCGCCAACCCGGCGTTCAACCTGTTCTGGGCCGGTTGGGACCGCCGCGACCAGAACTATCCCGGCGCGATCGCCATCCACCATCCCAACGTCGCCGAGAAGCGCATCAGCAACTCGACCAGCCCGACCTCGTTCGTGGCCTGGGGCGGCGGCGCCGGCACCACCCACTTGAACGTGCTGTGGCAGCCCAGCGGCGGCGTGACCGAGCCCGGTTCCTCGGGTTCGCCGATCTACAGCCCGGAAAAGCGCGTGCTGGGCCAGCTGCACGGCGGCCCGTCGAGCTGCAGCGCCACCGGCGCCAACCGCAGCGACCAGTACGGCCGCGTGTTCACCTCGTGGACCGGCGGCGGCGCCGCGGCCTCGCGCCTGAGCGACTGGCTCGACCCGGCCAGCACCGGCGCGCAGTTCATCGACGGCCTGGATTCGGGCGGCGGCACGCCGAACACGCCGCCGGTGGCGAACTTCACCTCGACCACCAGCGGCCTGACCGCGACCTTCACCGACAGCTCCAGCGACAGCGACGGCTCGATCGCCTCGCGCAGCTGGAACTTCGGCGACGGCAGCACCTCGACCGCGACCAATCCGAGCCGTACCTACGCCGCGGCCGGCACCTACACCGTCACCCTGACGGTGACCGACAACGGCGGCGCCACCAACACCAAGACCGGCTCGGTCACGGTGTCCGGCGGCCCGGGTGCGCAGACCTACACCAACGACACCGATGTGGCGATCACCGACAACGCGACGGTGGAAAGCCCGATCACCGTGTCCGGCCGCAGCGGCAACGGCTCGGCGACCACGCCGATCCAGGTGACGATCTACCACACCTACCGCAGCGACCTGAAGGTCGATCTGGTCGCGCCGGACGGCACGGTCTACAACCTGCACAACCGCACCGGCGGCAGCGCCGACAACATCATCCAGACCTACACCAAGGACCTGTCGAGCGAAGCGCTCAACGGCACCTGGAAGCTGCGGGTGAACGACAACGCCACCGCCGACACCGGCCGCATCGACAAGTGGAGCATCACGTTCTGATGCGCACGGTTTGACCCGTACCACGCCGCGGCCTTCGGGCCGCGGCTTTTTTCAGGGCCTGCAATGTCCCGTATCCCCCTGTAGGAGCGGCGCAAGCCGCGACCGCGACACCGCGACCACGATGCAAGCCGCCATCGCGCGGCGGCGGTCCACGCCGGTTGCGGATGGGTTCGCCGTAGTCGCGATGTCGCGGTCGCGGCTTGCGCCGCTCCTACAGGGAGCGAGGCGACGCCGCGAACTGTGCGCCACTTCGCACAGCTGCGAACTGCTGGTCCGCTTCACGAAAGCAGCCACGTTAAGCGCCGCGCGGCGCTTGTCAGCGCCGGCCGCGCATCCACAGCATGACTCCCGGCACGCGCTCCGCGCGTGACTGCCCACACCGCACCGGTCCATGGAGAGTCTCCCAATGCGCTTCCAATTTGCCGCGCTGCCGCTGTTGCTGGCCCTGTCTGCCAGCGCCGCGGCCGCCGACGACCAACCCGTGTTCGTCACCGCCAAGTACGACAACCCCAAGCAGCTGCAGCGCATCGCGTCGCGCTTCCAGCACTTGATCGTCGACCGCCAGGCCCGGACCGTGAAGGTCGAGGCCATGCCCGAGGACCTGGCCGCGCTGCGCGCGGCCGGCTTCAAGTACGAGGTCGACCAGGAATCCACCGCGCAGATGCAGCGCCTGCAAAGCGCGCTGAAGCAGTCGCTGGGCGGGGCCAAGAGCATCCCCGGCTACACCTGCTTCCGCACGGTCGAAGAGACCTACCAGACCATCGACCAGCTGGTGGCGAGCAAGCCGAACCTGGCCAGCGTGCGCGTCATCGGCCCGAGCTGGCAGAAGACCCAGAACGCCGGCACCGGCTACGACATGAAGGTGTTGAAGCTGACCAACTCGGCCACCGACGCGGCCCTGCCGAACAAGCCGACCCTGGTGTTGTTCGGTTCGATCCACGCGCGCGAGTACGCGCCGGCGGAACTGGTCACCCGCTTCGCCGAAGGCCTGGTCAACGGCTACGGCACCGACGCCGAAGCGACCTGGCTGCTCGACAATTTCGCCTTCCAGCTGGTGCTCAACGCGAATCCCGACGGGCGCAAGAAGGCCGAGGCCGGCTCGTCCTGGCGCAAGAACGTCAACAACAGCAACGGCGGCAGCTGCAGCGCCAGCAGCTACGGCACCGACCTCAACCGCAACTTCCCCTATCACTGGAGCACGGTGCCGGGCGGCTCCAGCGGCAACCAGTGCGTCGAGACCTACCGCGGCCCGACCGCGTCGTCGGATCCGGAAACCCAGAACCTGATGCGTCTGGTCGCCGGCACCCGCGGCAGCAACGGCGTCTACACCGGCGGCATCTTCCCCGACCGCCGTCCCGACGACGTCAGTACGCCGTCGCCGTCCGACTACCAGGGCGTGTTCATCGACATCCACAGCAACGCCGCGCAGGTGCTGTGGTCGTGGGGCGACACCAGCAACCCGGCGCCGAACCGCGACGCGCTGCAGACCCTGGGCCGCCGAATGGCCTATTTCACCGGCTACCGCCCGCAGCAGTCCGACGAGCTGTACGCCACCGACGGCACCACCGACGACACCATGTACGGCCTGCTCGGCGTGCCCAGCTACACCATCGAGCTCGGCGGCAGTTTCTTCGAGAGCTGCAACAGCTTCACCGGCACCACCTTGCCGAACAACCTGCGCACGCTGCGCTACCTGGCGCGCACGCTGTGGGCGCCGCTGCAGTTGCCCAGCGGCCCGGACACCACCTCGGTGAGCCTCTCGTCGTCGTCGGTGCCCGCCGGCACCCCGGTGACCGTCACCGCCAACGTCAACGACGGCCAGTACAACCAGAGCAACGGCAGCGAAGCGGTGCACAACATCGCCTCGGCGCGCGCCTACATCGACACGCCGCCGTGGGCGAGCGGGGCGGTCGGCATCGCGCTGAGCGCCAGCGACGGCAGCTTCAACAGCAGCAGCGAGAACGTGACCGGTTCGATCCCGACCAGCGGCCTGGCCGCGGGCGCGCACACCGTCTACGTGCAGGGCACCGACGCCTCGGGCAAGCCCGGCGCCCCGAACGCCGCGCGCTTCACCGTGACCGGCGGCGGCCCGGGCAACGCGCCGCCGGTGGCGAACTTCAGCAGCACCACCAGCGGGCTCAGCGCGAGCTTCACCGACACCTCCAGCGACAGCGACGGCACCATCGCCTCGCGCAGCTGGAACTTCGGCGACGGCAGCACCTCGACCGCGACCAACCCGAGCAAGACCTACGCCGCGGCCGGCACCTACAGCGTCAGCCTGACCGTGACCGACGACGACGGCAGCAGCAACACCAAGACCGCCTCGGTGACGGTGAGCAGCGGCGGCGCGCAGACCTACAGCAACGGCGCCGACGTGGCCATCGCCGACAACGCGACGGTGGAAAGCCCGATCGTGGTGTCCGGCCGCAGCGGCAACGGCTCGGCCAGCACGCCGGTGCAGGTGACGATCTACCACACCTACAAGAGCGACCTGAAGGTCGACCTGGTCGCGCCCGACGGCACCGTCTACAACATCCACAACCGCACCGGCGGCAGCGCCGACAACGTCATCGGCACCTTCAACAAGGACTTGTCGAGCGAAGCGCTCAACGGCACCTGGAAGCTGCGCGTCAACGACAACGCCAGCGGCGACACCGGGCGCATCGACAGCTGGAGCGTGACGTTCTGATCGGGCTTTGAACGCCGTGAGTTCGCGAAGCCCCGGCCCGCGCCGGGGCTTCGTTTTTTGGCGGCGTGGGCAAGGAATTTCATGCCCGGTGGGTTCGACGGGCCGCTGCGTCGCACCAGATCGAACAGCGTCGGGGCTGAAGCCCCTCCCACCACAGCCGGGCCTTCGCTCTGCAGGTTTGCCTTTGCGGGTTCGCCTTTGTGGGAGGGCCTTCAGGCCCGACGCCTTCGTCCCGGATCGCCGCGCCGTATCGGATCGAGCGGCGTCGGCATCGACGCTTTTCCCACCAGCAGCCAGCTCGAAACGCCAACGCAACCGGCCTCCACTTTCCATCCGCGAAACCCTGAAAATTAAGGGGTTTCGAGCGAAGATATCCATTCGCACGCGCACCGTAAGCGTTTACTGCGCGGTTGCATGACTCCAGTCACGGACGCGAATGTGCGTTCGCTTCGCTTGTCGCTTGTCGCTGCGTGCCCGCGCGCTTAGCGTCGAATCCCGGCGCATCGGATCGTTCTCCCCCGTACGGCTCGAACGCGCTTTCACGCGCAGCAAGCCCTCGCGACGTGCGCGACGCGCACGCCGTTCCGTCCACCGCGTCCGCGCGCCGATGCCGGAGCATCCGCCGCAGGCGCCCGATCCAGGAGCGTCTTCCGTGAAACCGCAATCCGCTTCCCCGTACGCCCGGTCCATGTCTTACCGCCTCGCACCCGTCGCGCTCGCGCTGGCGCTCGCCGCCGCGCTCTCGCCGGCGTACGCGCAAAGCCAGGGCCACGACCACGACCATGCACGCCCCGCCGATGCCAGCGACGATCCGTTCAAGCCGGTCTACATCGTCACCTCGCGCCAGACCTTCGACGCCGGCGTGCAGAGCCTGGCCAAGAACGCCAGCGGGCTGACCAACGCGGTCGGCAAGCCGCTGGTGATCGCCGAGCTCAAGACCCACCAGCTGCCCGACCTGATCCGCCACGTCCACGAGAACGAGAAGCGCTGCGGCGGCTACTTCGCCTTCGACAGCCGCCGCGAGGCCGAGGACTTCGTCAAGGCCGACCGCAGCCGCGAGGCGATCGACACCAAGTTCGCGACCTACACCGTCGACAACCAGGCCACGGTCAATCCCTGGTTGAGCCAGGTCAGCGAAGCCAACATCCGCTCGACCATCAGCCACCTGTCCACGCAGTATCCGAACCGCTACTACGCCTCCAGCCACGGCCGCACCTCGGCGACCTGGATCAAGGACACCTGGCTGGCGCTGGCCAACGGCCGCAACGACGTCAGCGCGGAGCTCTACACCGGCTGCACCAACTGCTCGACCCAGCCGTCGGCGATCCTGACCATCCAGGGCAGCGAACTGCCCAACGAAGTGGTCGTGCTCGGCGCGCACCTGGACTCGATCTCCAGCAGCGGCAGCGGCGATGCGATGAACGCACCGGGCGCCGACGACGACGCTTCCGGCATCGCCACCCTGACCGAAGTGGTGCGCGTGGCCCTGGCCAGCGGCTACAAGCCCAAGCGCACGATCAAGTTCATGGGCTACGCCGCCGAGGAAGTGGGCCTGCGCGGCTCCAAGGCGATCGCCACCGACTTCAAGAACCGCGGCATCAACGTGGTCGGCGTGCTGCAGCTGGACATGACCAACTACCGCAGCGGCGGCGCGAATCCGGTGCGCCTGGTGACCGACTACTCCAACTCCTCGCTGCAGCAGTTCCTGCGCGACCTGCACGCGACCTACCTCGGCGGCACGCTGGGCAGCTACACCTGCGGCTACGGTTGCTCCGACCACGCCTCGTGGACTTCGGCCGGTTTCCCGGCGGCGATCTACTTCGAGAGCGGCACTTCCAGCGGCGGCTACTCGCCGTACATCCACTCGCCCTCGGACACGCTGGCCAACATGGGCAACTCGGCGGCCAACAGCGTGCCGTTCGCCAAGCTCGGCCTGGCCTTCGTCGGCGAACTCGGCAAGACCGCCGGCAGCGGTCCCGGGCCGGGGCCGGGCACCCAGACCTACAGCAACGCCACCGCCTATCCGATCAACGACAACGCCACCGTCGACAGCCCGATCTCGGTGTCCGGCCGCACCGGCAACGGCCCGGCCAACGCGCAGGTGTACGTCAGCATCGTGCACACCTATCGCGGCGACCTGAAGGTCGACCTGGTCGCGCCGGACGGCTCGCTGTACAACCTGCACAACCGCAGCGGCGGCAGCGCCGACAACCTGGAGCAGACCTACACGGTCGACGTGTCGAGCGAGGCGCTCGACGGCCAGTGGAAGCTGCGGGTCAACGACAACGGCCCCGGCGACACCGGCCGCATCGTCAAGTGGAGCATCACGTTCTGACGGCGTCGCTTCGATCGGGCGCTGCGGATTCGGCGGCGTGGGCTCGGCGTTTTCCGAGCCGGCGTCCGCCGACCTGAAGCACTGCGGTCCCGCGCCGCCGCGAGTTCGCGCTTCGTGCGCTCGCGGCGGCGCCTCACCTCTTGGCGAAGACGTTCGCGCCCCGGCCCCGGCCGGGGTTTCTTTTTGGGCGCGCGGCGCGGAAGGCGAGGGCGGATGCGCGCGCCTGGGCGTTCGCGTTCGACTAGGACGCGTCCGATTCGTCGCGTTGCATGACCCCGATCACGCGCGTGCGCGGCAGGCCGCGCGCGTCGCGCGGCAAGCCGGCGCGGCCGCGGCTTAGCGTGGACGCACGGTCGATGGCGCATGCGCGCGCGGCGGCCGGCTCCGCCGCGGGGTCCGCCCGCGCGCGCCACGTCCCGCGCCGCGAGGCGCCGTTTCCTGGAGATCGCCGTGTCCCGCTTCGCTCCGCAATGGTTGTTGTCGCTGGCCGCGTTGGCCGCGGCGCCCGCGTTCGCGTCCGGTCCGGCCGACGGTTCGTCCAAGCCGGTGTTCGTGGTCGCCGCCGAGCGCACGCATCGGGCCGCGCTGGCCGGCGCCGGCGCCCGCCTCAGCACGCTCGCCAGCCACGACGGCGACGCTTTGGCGATCCGCGAAGTGCCGGCCGACCGGCTCGCCGAACTGGCCCGACATGTGCACGAAAAGGAAAAACGCTGCGGCGGGTTCTTCGCCTTCGACAGCCGCGAACAGGCCGAAGCCTTCGTCCGCGACGACCTCAGCGCGCTGGCGGTGTCGGCGCAGGCGGCCAGTTACACGGTCGACAACCAGGCCACGGTGACGCCGTGGCTGGCGCAGGTCCGCGAAGCCAACATCCGCGCCACGATCCGCAGCCTGTCGGGCAACTGGACCACGCGCCACGCCGCCAGCGCCAGCGGCCGCGTCGCGTCGGACTGGGTTCGCGATACCTGGAGGAACCTCGCCGCGCACCGCGCCGACGTCAGCGTCGAACAGGTGGCCTGCGGCAACTGCGGCCAGCAGCCCTCGGTGGTGCTGACCGTGCGCGGCAACGAACTGCCCGGCGAAGTGGTGGTGCTGGGCGCGCACCTGGATTCGCTCGCCAGCGGCGGCGCCAGCGCCGGCGCGCCGGGCGCCGACGATGACGCCTCGGGCGTGGCCACGCTGACCGAAGTGCTGCGCGTGGCCCTGGCCGGCGGCTACAAGCCGCGGCGCACGGTCAAGTTCATGGCCTATGCGGCCGAGGAGATCGGCCTGCGCGGTTCCAACGCCATCGCCAGCGATCATCGCGACCGCGGCGTCGAGGTGGTCGGCGTGTTGCAGCTGGACATGACCAACTACCGCACCGCCGGCGCGGCCGACCTGCGCCTGGTCGGCGACAACTCCAACGCCGGCCTGCAGCAACTGGTGCGCCAGCTGTATTCGCGCTACCTCGGCGGCGGCGCGCTGGCCGAGTACCGCTGCGGCTACGGTTGCTCCTACCACGCCTCCTGGACCGCGGCCGGCTATCCGGCGGCGATGCTGTTCGAAGGCGGCACGGCCACCGGCGGCTACTCGCCGCACATCCACACCCGCAACGACACCCTGGCCAACATGGGCAACTCGGCGGCCAACAGCGTGCCGTTCGCCAAGCTCGGATTGGCGTTCCTGGGCGAGTTGGGCAAGACCTCGGCGTTGTGACGCGGGCGCGGCGCGGCCGGTGCGGGCGCGTCGCGGGCGCAGCGGAATGCATCGGGCTGAAGGCCCTGCCACACGGGGCCTCAGGCGCGAGCGGTCTGCCGATCCGCTACCGCGCCGGCCTCAGCGCGTGCAGCTCTCCTCGTGCGCCATCGCGCCCTTGCGGGCGATGCGCCAGTTGGTGACGTTGCCGAGCGCGTCGGTCTCGAAGGTCAGCTGGGTGTCCTTGCCCTGCGGCGCTTCCACTTCCAGGAACGCGGCGCCTTCGAAGGTCGGGTTCGGCACCTGCTTGACCTTGCCGGCGTAGGCCTTGTTGATCTCGTCGATGCTCAGGCCGATGCGGCCGCCGCCGGGCGCCTGCGCCTTGGGGTCGTAGACGTCGATGCCGGCGAGGCCGTCCTTGCCCATCAGGAAGCCGTACTGGTGGGTGATCGCGCCGCGCACCGGATACAGCAGGAAGCATTGGGCGTCGGGGCGCTGGCCGTTGTTGTCCTTCATCTCGCCGCCCCAGGCGCCGCGCACGCTGGCGGCGTCGGCGCCGAAACGCGCGCTGACCGTGCTGCCGGGCTCGGCGCCGCCGCTGAAGCCGTCGTAGCCGATCGCGTCGCTGCGCACCGCGCGCGCCGGCGGTTCCAGCGGGTTGTCGGCCGCAGCGGAGGTCGCGGCGGGCGCCTTGCCGGTGTCGCCGGCCGCCGCCTGCGCGGACTGGGCCGGCTCGGCGGGTTTCTGGCAGGCCGCCAGGACGAGCAACGCCAACGCGGAAGCCGCCAGGGCCGGAACGGATCGACGCATCTTGGATCACCGCTGGTTTTCGGGACGAAGCGCCGATCCTAATCGATCGGGCGGCGGCACAAGGGCGGTTTCCACATCGGGTGTGGATCGAAATCCGGACCGGGCTCGCGAACCCGGTCACGTCGCGGACGCGGCGGCGCGCACGCCGCGTCCGCCGGCCGCAGGCTCCGGCGCGGCGCGGCCGCACGCCGAAACGACGAGGCCCGGTCCGGCTACGGACCGGGCCTCAGGCCCGCGCTGCGGCGGAATCGTTCCGCCGCGGCGCCCCGAAGGTCAGAGAGCTTCGAAGCGATTGGCCTCGACGTTCTTGCGCACCTTGGCCGGATCCCAGATCCGCCCGTTCATGGCGATGTACACGCCCGGCGGCAGCGACTGCACCGCGCCGACCGCGGTGCCGATGTTGAACTCGGCGTCGGAGCCGCGGAACCGCGCCGGGTTCAGCGCGCCGGTCAGGACGATGGTCTTGTCGGCGATCGTCGCCAGCACCTTGGCGGTCTCGACCATGCTGTCGGTGCCGTGGGTGACCAGCACGTAGCGCGCGTCCTGGGCGGCGATGGTGGCGCGGATCAGTTCGCGGTCCTGCGCGCTGATGTGCAGCGAATCCTTGCGGATGATCGGAATGACGCTGTAGCGGAAGCCTACGCCGAGCTCTTCGAGGATGTGGCCGATCTGCGGTTCGCCGATCTGGTAGTCCGACTTGTCGTCGAAGTAGATCTTGTCGATCGTGCCGCCGGTGGTGACGATGCAGAGCTTGTCCATCTCGGGTGGGTCGCGTGGTCGGGGAGGAGGGGGGTCGATTATAGGACCCTGCGGCAGGGAGTTCCCGGCCGGGGTTCGGCGCTGCGCGGCCCGGCCGCCGCGGGATCGGGGTCGCGGCTGTTGTGGGAGGGCCTTCAGGCCCAACTTTCGTGCCAGGGCGCGGCGATCCGAACGCAGGGCGTCGGGCCTGAAGGCCCTCCCGCAAGGGTTTTACCCGCGCTTGCGTCCCAGCCGCGCCTTCAGCCCGGCCAGGTTGGCCGAGAAGATCACCGCCAGCGCCAGGACCAGCTCGATCCAGGCGTACAGGCGCTCGTCCGGCGAGGACCAGGCCAGCATCACCCCGTGGCAGAACCAGAACAGCGCCAGCACCCCGGCCCAGTAGCCGGCCAGGCGGCTGCGCAGCGCCACGCCGGCCGCCAGCAGCGCCGGCGGCAGCACGAACACCGTCAGCCCGGCGATCCAGTGCCGGCCCGGCAGCAGGTACCAGAACCCGAACAGCGCGGCCAGGGCGAGCAGGCAGACCAGCAGCACCCACTGCGAGCCCGGCCGCGGCGCGGCCGCGGCGGGCGCCGCGGCGTCTTGCCCGGCGCGGCTTTGCGCGACGCCGTCACCGCCAAGGTTCCGCGCGCGGGCGTCGCCGTCCGCGGCGCGCGTGTCGGCGGCGCGCTCGCCCTCACCGGCCTCGTCCGGGCCGGGGCCGCCCGCGCCGGACGCGTTCACGGGCTCACCTTCGCGGTCAGCGCCGCGACCCGGCGCCCCAGCGCGCGCGCCAGCGCGGCCTCGTCGTCGCTGAGTTCAGGATCGTCCTGGGCCCCGGCGACATGGCTGGCGCCATAGGGCGTGCCGCCGCCGCGGGTGCGGCTCAGCGCCGGCTCGGTGTAGGGAATGCCGAGGATCACGCAGCCGTGGTGCAGCAGCGGCACCATCATGCTCAGCAGGGTCGATTCCTGGCCGCCGTGCATGCTCGCGGTGGAGGTGAACACCGCCGCCGGCTTGCCGACCAGGGCGCCGCTGGCCCACTGCGCGCCCAGGCCGTCGAGCCAGTGCTTGACCGGTGCGGCCATGTTGCCGAAGCGGGTCGGGCTGCCGAGCACCACGGCGGCGCATTCGTCCAGGTCGCGCGGCTCGACGTACGGCGCGCCGTCCTCGGGCACCGGCGGCGCCGCGGTCTGGGTGATCGCGGCGACCGGCGGCACCGTGCGCAGCCGCGCGCTCACGCCCTCGACCTCGCCGATGCCGCGCGCGATCTGGCGGGCGAGGCGGGCGACGGAGCCGCCGCGGCTGTAGTAGAGCACCAACACTTCGGTCATCGGATTCTCCTGTGCGCGGGGAAGGATAGAGGAATGCGCGGGGCGCGGCCCTCACCCCGACCCCTGTCCCGCCAGCGGGAGAGGGGCTCAGGCGCTGCGCGGCGGCGGGCGGTGGCTGCGTGCGCGAGCGAAGCGGAGGCCGCGGGCCGCGGCGTGTGGCCGCCTCTCTCCCGCACGCGGGCGCGGAGCCGAAGCGTTGCGCAGCGCCCGCGGTCCCTTCTCCGGCTCGCGCAAGAAGCGGCCCGAAGCGCCTGCCCCTGCGGACGCCGGGGGCGGATGAGGGCCCTGCATCCCGCCCCAACGCCCCATCGGTTACCCTGCGCCCGATGGAGCCATTGGATTCGATCTATCGCTGGAGCGACCGCGTGCGCGACCGCGCGCGCGTGGGTACGTTCTTCCGCTTCCTCGCCCGCCGCTTCTTCGACGACAACCTGTTCCAGGCCGCCGGCGCGCTGTCCTACACCACCGTGTTCGCGCTGGTGCCGCTGTCGATGGTGATGTTCGGCGTGCTGTCGGCGTTCCCGATGTTCGGCGAATGGAGCGACAAGCTCAGCGACTACATCTTCTCCAACTTCGTGCCCTCGGCGGCGCGCTCGGTGGAGTCCTACCTCAAGCAGTTCTCGGCCAACGCCGGCCAGCTCACCGCCGCCGGCGTGATCGCGCTGGTGGTGTCGCTGCTGATCACCCTCAACGGGGTGGAGTCGGCGTTCAACCGGATCTGGCGCGTGCATTCCGCGCGCCCGCGCATCGGCCGCTTCCTGATCTACTGGACCGTGCTGACCCTGGGCGCGCTGCTGGCCGCGGCCAGCCTGGCGATCTCGGCGCGCTTCTTCGCCATGGAAGTGTTCACCACCCAGCCCGGGCGCTGGCTGGAAAGCCTGCTGCTGCGCGGCGCGCCGATGGCGCTGGAGTGGCTGGCGTTCGCGGCGATCTACGTGGTGGTGCCGCACCGCACGGTCAAGTGGCGCCACGCGGTGGCCGGCGCGTTCCTGGCGATGGTGCTGTTCGAGGTGATCAAGGGCGGCATCGGCCTGTACCTGGGCAGCTTCGGCTCGTATTCGAAGATCTACGGCACCCTGGCGTTCGTGCCGATCTTCCTGCTGTGGATCTATCTGAGCTGGGTCGCGGTGCTGCTGGGCGCCTCGCTGGCCTCGTCCATCGCCGCGTTCCGCTACCAGCCCGCGGCGATGCGGCTGCCGCTGGGCTTCGAGATGTACGGCCTGCTGCGGCTGTTGGCGCGCTTCGCCCAGGCGCGCAAGCGCGGGCGCGGGCTGCACATCGACGACATCCAGCAGCTCGAGCCGATGCTGACCGATTCGCTGGTCCAGCAGATGCTCGAACAGCTCGGCGAAATCCAGGTGGTCAGCCGCGCCGAGAGCGGCGAATGGTTGCTCGCGCGCGATCTCGACGAACTCTCGCTGGGCGAACTGTACGAAGCCTGCAACCTGCGCATTCCCATCGCCGAGGCGATGCTGCCGTGCCGCGACGACTCGCTCGGCCAGTCGGCGGTGGCGGCGATGGACGAACTGCGCGTACCGCTGCGCGCGCTGATGAAACGGCGCGTGTCCAGCATCCATGCCGAAGAGGAAGGATCATGAAGTCCAGTCTTGCCCCCGTCCGCGCGCTGCCGCTGTCCGCGCTCGCCCTCGCCGCGGCGCTGTCGCTGTCGCTGGCCGCCTGCAAGCGGCCCGCCGCGCCCGACGCCGCGCCCGCGCCCGCGCAGCCGTCCGCGACGGTGCCGGCACCGGCGCAGACCGCACCGACGCCGGCCGCGCCCGTCGAAGCCGCGCCGGCCGCGGCCGGCATCGGCGACGCGCCGGAACTGCGCATCGCCACCCTCGACGGCAAGACCTACGACCTGGCCGCGCACCGCGGCAAATGGGTGGTGGTGAACTTCTGGGCCACCTGGTGCGCGCCGTGCATCAAGGAAATGCCCGAGCTGTCGGCGCTGGACGCGATGCGCGAGCACATCGAGGTGATCGGCCTGGCCTACGAGGAAATCGACAAGGCCGACATGCAGGCCTTCCTCAAGCAGCACCCGGTGTCGTACCCGATCGCCGTGCTCGACGTAACCGATCCGCCCAAGTCCTTCGACACGCCCAAGGGCCTGCCGATGACCTACCTGATCGGGCCCGACGGCAAGGTGGTGGAGAAGTTCCTCGGCCCGGTCGACGCGAAGAAGCTCGAGGACGCCATCGCCAAGGCCGGCGGGCCCAAGCCCGGCGAGCCGGCGGGCGCGGGCGGCGCGGGCAAGGGCGGCGCCAGCGGCGGCCATTGATGAGCGCCGCGCGCTTCTACGTCGCCGGCAAGGTGCAAGGCGTGTGGTTCCGCGCCGGTACCCGCGAACAGGCGCTGGCGCTGGACCTGCGCGGCTATGCCAACAACCTGCGCGACGGCCGGGTGGAAGTGCTCGCAGTCGGCGAGGACGCGGCGATCGAGCGCCTCGCCCAGTGGTTGCGGCATGGCCCGCCGAACGCGCGGGTGGAACGGGTCGAGCGCGAGCCGGCCGGCGAGAACGAGGCCGGGGACGGCTTCGTCTGCGGCTGAATGGCCAGCCACGGTCCACGAGGCTCGATGTAGCAGCGGCGCGAGCCGCGACCGCGGCACCCCAACTACGCCGTCGGTTTCGCCGTGGCCGCGTTGCCGCGGTCGCGGCTCGCGCCGCCCCTGCGCAAAGCCTGGCGCGGCCTAGGGCCGTCCCTAGCTCGGGCCGCCCCGGATTGGCGCGCGCGCGTCCAGGCAGTGCAATGGCCCGGCCCCCGCGGAAAAGGATGCTCCTGTGCTGCCCATCGACGCCTACCGTCCGACCAGTTTCCCCGTCTGCACGCCGACGCCCCCTCCGGCCGATCCGCGCGCCCCCGAGCTCAAGCCGGTCCAGGCCGATTCCGGCCCCAACCAGTTCGAGATCGGCGTGCAGGGCCCCGACCCCGACCTCGTCGTCGGCGGCAGCCACGACCAACAGGAAAGCCAGCGCGATTTCATGCTCGCCCTGGCCACGCGCGGCTTCGCCAGCTACGCCACCGGCCACACCCCCGGCACCCCGCGCTATCCCGGCGACGGCGACGTGCGCAGCATCCTGCAGGACCTGCAGCCGAACCCGCCGATCGGCGAGGTCGGCCGCGAGGTCACCCGCGCCGTCTACCAGAGCGACATCCCCAACGCCACGCCGCAGGAAGCCTACGACCACTTCGTGCAGAACCCCGAGGAGGTCTTCGGCGCCGGCGGCATGGAAATCCGCCCGCCCGCGCAGAACCTGGAAGACGGCGGCCGCTACATGCTCGAAACCGGCGGCCCGCCGCCGACCTGGCTGCCGGTGGAGATCCGCCTGGACGCGGACAACCGCGCGATCACCATCAACACCCTCGACGGCCACGTCCTGCGCGGCACCCAGACCTTCACCTTCACCGACAACTGCAACGGCGGCACCACCCTGACCCAGGACGCGAGCTTCCAGGCCAGCACGCCGCTGGTCGGCGACATCCAGGAACTGGCTTCGGTCTCGGCCGGCCAGCACAACGCCTGGCAGAACGCGCACCGCGAGATCTACGGCCAGTTCAACGGCGACCAGGGCTACACCGGCATCGGCACCTCGGCGGTGAGCCCGGAACTGATCAAGGGCTGGGGCCAGATGCTGCTCAACATCGCCGCCGACCCCGGCCGCTTCGGCGACGTGCTGCTCGACAGCGGCGGCGAACTGGCCAACGAGACCATCGACCAGTGGGGCGGCTGGGCCGGCGACTTCATGGACTGGGCCGGGATTCCCGGCGGCGGCGTGGTGCGCGATGTCACCGACGCGGTCGGCGACGGCCTGAGCGCCACCGCCGACAAGGTCGGCGACGTCATCGACTTCGTGTTCTGAGCGCGCGCCCGCCGCTCGCGGCGGGCGCGGCCGACTGCCGAGAACATCGGCTGCTACCTGTAGGAGCGGCGCGAGCCGCGACCGCGACAACGCAACTACGCCGAACCTTGCGACGTAGTTGCGTTGTCGCGGTCGCGGCTCGCGCCGCTCCTACACAAAGCGGAATCCGGTTGCGCGCGCACCGGTACCGCCTACAGCGCGCCCGGCCGCTCCATCGCCCGGCCGTTGCGCCATTCCTGCTGCGCCTGCACGTGGCCGCTGCGGTCGAGGTACTCGATGATCGAGCGCACCGTCACCACCGGATAGTCGCCGCCGAGCCGGGTCGAGACCGGGTGGTCGGTGAAGGCGACATTGGCGCTGAACAGACCGCCGAGCAGGCGCTTGGAATAGGGAATGTGGACGCGGTCGGCGCGGAAGCCGTCGCGCTGCGCGGCCGCGAACGCGGCGTTGCGGCTGGGCGCCGGCGTCTGCGCCAGCGCCGCGCCGACGGTCTCCAGCACCCACGCGGTCGAGTTCTGGTAGTCGGCGCTGCCCGGCCGCGCGATCAGGTTGTAGTGCGGCTGGTGCAGCGCATCGCGCGGCAGCGCGCGCAGGCGTTCGGCCAGGCGCCGGGCGAGCTCGGGTTCGAGCCAGACGATGCGCGCGTCCTGGTTGACCAAGTCGTCCGCGAAGAAATTGACCAGGCCCTGGCTGTAGAGATTGGAGCGGTCGCTGCCGCATTCGTTGAGCAGGTGCACCGCGGTCCAGCGGCCGCCGGGATGGTCGCGCACGACGAAGCCGACGTGGCTATAGACCAGCCCCTGCGCCGACAGGTCGCTGCCGACCCGCGCCACCAGCGCCAGCGGCGCGTCGCGGCGGTCGAGCGCATCGGCCACGGTCAGCGCGGTCTGGGCGGCGTCGGCGAGCTTGCGCGGCGCCAACGGTTCGCTGCCGCACCCGGTGCCCGCACGTCCCTGTGCGGGCAGCAGCCCCAGCATCGCCGCCAACATCGCCGCCGCCAGCGTCCTGCCGAACGCGGCCGATGCCCGGGCGCTCGCTTGCGCAGCGCATCCCTGCGCGGCGCGTCCTTGCGTCCTTGCCTTGCCCGCCCGCTGCCTTCCCATCGCCTCGTCCATGGCGGGCCCGCTCCTCTCAGCTCAGCCGGTGGCTGTGCAGGTGGCGGCGCGCGCGCTCGTCGGGCACGAAACAGAACACGTGGCCGGCGGCGTCGCTGATCAGCCAGCCGGCGGCGACCGCGGTGATCACCACCGAGGCGCCGACCGACAGGCCGAGGTTGCGCGCCTGTTCGGCCGAGAGCTTGACCACCAGCGAGGTGCCCGCGCCGACCGCGGACACGGTCACCGCGACCGCGTTGCCGCTGGCCTCGATCGCGGTGACGGAAAACTTGGCGCCGGCCGAAAGGGCGTGGGCGGCGGCCACCGGTACCTCGACCGAGGCGTCCAGGCTGGTCGCCGATTGCCGGCTGGCGGCATCGGATTGCACCGCCGCGCGTGCCGGCATCCCTGCCGGCAGCGCAATGGCGGCGACGCAGGCCGCAGCGAGGAGGAGCAGGCGTTCGGCAATCCTTGGCATTCGTGCCACCTCGTGGGGACCTGCGGCCTACCTTCCCGGCGGCTCCGGGGGCTGGCAAGAATCATCGACAAGGTCTCTCGGTTTTCCCTGCGAGGTAGCGTATTTTGCTACCCATGGCCCTCTCACTCGAACTCGTCGACGCCCTCAAGCGCTTCCTGCGCGCCCAGGACCTTACCTACCGCGACCTCGCCGGCCGGCTCAAGCTCAGCGAGGCGGCGGTCAAGCGGATGTTCTCGCGGCGGGCGATGAGCCTGGCGCGGCTGGAGGAGATCTGCGATGTGCTCGACATCGGCCTGGCCGAGCTCAGCGCCGAGGCCGGCCGCGGCCGCGCGCCGATGGCCACGCTCAGCGAGGCGCAGGAGCAGGCGCTGGTCGACGAGCCGGCGCTGCTGCTGGCCTTGTTCCTGACCTTGAACCGCTGGCGCCAGGCCGACGTGCAGGCCCACTTCAACTTCGACGACGCGCGCTGGACCGGCCTGCTGGTGCGGCTGGACCGGCTCGGCATCATCGAACTGATGCCCGGCAACCGCGGCCGCCCGCTGACCGCGCGCAACTTCCGCTGGCGCGCCGACGGGCCGATGGAGCGCTACTTCCGGCTCAAGCTGCTGCACGATTATTTCGCCGACCCGTTCGACGGCGAGCAGGACGTGTTGCTGCTGCTCAGCGGCTCGTTGAGCCCGGCCGGCATTCGCCAGCTCAAGCAGCGGCTGGGCGAGGTCGCGCGCGAATTCGACGCCTTGCTGGCGCGCGATGCGGCGCTGACCGCGCAGGAGCGGGTCGGGGTGAGCCTGGTGCTGGCGCAGAAGCCGTGGCTGCTGCAGTTGTTCCAGCCGTACCGGCGCTCGCAGGGCTGAGGCCCCGGCTCCCGCGCGCGACCGCTGATTTTCCGTAGGAGCGACGCGAGTCGCGACCAACCGAAGCGACGCACGCAAGCGCTACTTCCCGAAGCCGACGCCCCACCCACAGTGCTTCACTGTAGGAGCGACGCGAGTCGCGACCGCGGCAACGCAACTGCGGCGCAACGTCCGGCGCAGCTGCGTTGCCGCGGTCGCGACTCGCGTCGCTCCTACAAAGATCGACCGGCGGTCGCGCTCAGCCGAACTCGGCGCTCGGCGCGATCGCCTTGCGCGCGAACATCGCCTCGGGGACCTCGACGAATTCCATCCGGTACGGGCCGCCGAGCTCTTCGGGCTTGAGCTGCGGGAACCGGCGGTAGAGCGGGGCGGTCACGCTCAGCAGTTCGCCGGTCACCCGGCCGAGGTCGGCGCACAAGGCGCGGAATTCCTCGTGCGGCATCTGCGGCTGCAGTTGCAGCAGGTGCCGGTTGAGCGTGGCGTTCATGCTCGCCAACAACAGGCTGGTGCGTTCGGCCTGTTCGCGGTCCATATCGCCTCCGGTGATGGGATCAGCCTTTGTCGCCCGATTTGCCGCCGATGGGCTTGAGCGCGCCGTATTTCTCCTTCGCCGGCTTGCCCTTGAGCGGCGGGAAGTCGAGCTTGGCCGGCGCGACCTCGGTGTCGGGCAGGCGCGAGAGCAGGTCGCGGATCAAGGTCAGCCGGCCCTGGCGCTGGTCGTTGAAGTCCACCAGCGTCCACGGCGCGTGCTTGGTGTGGGTGGCCTCGAGCATGGCCTCGCGGGCGCGGGTGTAGTCGTCGTAGTGGGCGCGCGCCTGCAGGTCGATCGGCGACAGCTTCCAGCGCTTGAGCGGGTCGCCGAGGCGTTCGGCGAAACGTTCTTCCTGTTGCGCCTGGTCGCAGCACAGCCAGTACTTGAACAGCACGATGCCGTCGTCGACCAGCAGCTTCTCGAACACCGGCACCTGCTTGAGGAAGGCCTTGACCTGTTCGGGCTTGGCGAAACCCATGACCTGCTCGACGCCGGCGCGGTTGTACCAGCTGCGGTCGAACAGGGCGATCTCGCCGGCGGCCGGCAGGTGCGGCGCGTAGCGCTGGAAATACCACTGCCCGGCCTCGCGTTCGCTCGGCTTGGACAGGGCGACGATGTGGCATTGGCGCGGGTTGAGGTTCTCCGAGATCGCGCCGATCGCGCCGCCCTTGCCGGCGGTGTCGCGGCCTTCGAAGATCACCATCAGCCGCTTGCCGCTGTGCTGCAGCCAGCGCGCCATCGCCGCCAGCTCCAGTTGCAGCGGTTCCAGCTGCGCTTCGTATTCCTTGCGCTTGAGCTTGCTCATCGGGCGGCCTTCTTGCGGGCGGAAGCCTTCTTCGTCGGCGCCTTGCGCGCGGCGCGCGGCGCGGCGCCGCGGCGGGTGCCGGCCATGCTCGCGGCGACTTCCAGCAGGGCGCCCTGCTGGCGGGTGTCGAGCGCGCGGTAGGCGGCGAGCAGATCGTGCTCGCCCTGGGTGCGGGCCGGGTCCAGCGTGCTGGCCAGTTCGGCCAGCAGCGCGCCGGCGGGGACGCCGAAGGCGCGCGCGAGCGCGTCGAGCTGGTCGCGGCCGGGCAACTTCTCGCCGCGCAGCCAGGCGCTGACGGTGTTGGCGCCGGCGCGCGGGATCGCGGTGGCCAGGTCGGTCACGCTCAGGCCGCTGGCCTTGGCCAGCAAGCGCAGGGTGGTGTCCAGCGACATGCGCATCACTCCTTGAGGCGGGGACGCAGGGTGGCGAGGTTGCACGGCCGGGTGCGCGCGTCGAGCTGCGCGCTGACGATCTTTTCCCAGGCGGTGCGGCAGGCCGAGGTCGAGCCCGGCAGGCAGAACACGAAGGTGGCGTTGGCCAGCCCGGCGAACGCGCGCGACTGCAGGGTCGAGGTGCCGATCTCGTCGAAGCTGATCGCGCGGAACAGTTCGCCGAAGCCCGGCATTTCCTTGTCCAGCAGCGGCAGCAGCGCCTCGGGGGTGGAATCGCGGCCGGTGAAGCCGGTGCCGCCGGTGACCAGGACGCCGTCGACGGCGTCGTCGGCGATCCACTGCGACACCGCGGCGCGCAGCTTGTAGCGGTCGTCCGGCAGCAGCTTGCGTTCGACCAGGCGGTGGCCGGCGTCGGTCAGCGACTGGATCAGGTAGTCGCCGGAGCTGTCGTTGGCGAGGGTGCGGCTGTCGGAGACGGTCAGCACGCACAGGTTCAGGGGGATGAAATCGCGTTCTGCGGTCATGCCGCCGAGACTAGCGCAAACCGGCGGCGGCCGGGACGGCGGCGCCGCGAAGCGTGCGCGCGCGCCGGCCGCGGGCGCGACCGGGGTCTGCGCCGAACGTGCGAACCGGCGTGAACCGACGCGAGGCGGGCGAACCGATGCGGCTCAACCGCGGACCTGCTGCGCAGGCTCAGCCGGCGGCGCGGCGGCCCGCGTCGGCGGGCACGGCGAGCGCGGCTTCCATCGCCGCGATCGCCTCGTCCAGTTGCGTGCGCTGGGAGGCGTCCAGGTGATCGGCGGCATCGGCCAGCAGGTTGGCCAGCCGCTGCAGGCGCCGGCGGTGGCCGTGCAGGTCCAGGCGCACCAGGCGGCCGCCGGTTTCGCCGTGCGCGGCCTCGCGCGGCGCGCTCGCCGGCAGGTGGCGCGACAGCATCAGACGCAGGCGTTCGGCGCGCTCGGCGTCTTCCTCCGACCACGGCTCGGCGGTGCCGCGCACGGTCTGGTTCCATTCGGCGAAGCTGGTGCGCGGGCCGATGGTGAGACGGCCGGCGTCGAGCTGGTAGGCGTCGGCGGGCGAGCCGGCCCAGCGCACGTGTTCGACTTGTTCGTTGCGGAACAGCAGCAGCCAGCCGCCCGCGCCGGCGTCCAGCGGCGCGGCGAACAGGCCGGCCGGCCCGTGGTCGGCCGCGTTCCAGTCCGCGCGCTCGGCGGTGCCGGCGGCGGCGTGGCGCGCGTGCGTGCGCGCCCAGGCCAGGGCCGGGGCCAGGATCGTCGGGTCCAGCTCGGCGCCGGCCAGCAGCGCATCGTCGCCGGCGATCAGCGCCGCGCCGTCGGCGGCCAGCGCGCCCAGCAGCGCCTCGGGCTGCTCGCGCAACGCCGCGAACGGCGACGGCGCGTGCGCCAGCGCCTGTTCGAGGCGGTGCCGATGCAGCCGCGCGGCGGCCTCGGCGGCGCCGATCTGCTTGAGGTTGCGGGTGCCCAGCAGCAGCGACACGTAGCGCCCGAACACGTCGGCGGCGATGCGCTCGCGCGGCCCGACCGCGCGCGGCTGCGGATGGTGGCAGGCGATCAGCCCCCACAGCCGGCCGTCGACGATCAGCGAGATCGACATCGACGCGCGCACGCCCATGTTGCGCAGGTACTCCAGGTGGATCGGCGAGACGCTGCGCAGCACGTCGAAGCTCATGTCCAGCGGCGCGGCGTGCGCCGCGGTGCGCACCGGCACCGGCGTGTAGCCGGCGTCGGGGATCACCCGCACGCGGTTGGCCAGGTACAGCGCGCGCGCCTGCGGCGGGATGTCGGAAGCGGGAAAGCGCAGGCCCAGGTAGGAGCTGAGTTCGCCGCCGAGGGCCTGCGCCACGACTTCGCCGGAATGGTCGTGGCGGAACGCGTAGACCATGACCCGGTCGTAGCCGGTCAGCGCGCGCACCTGTTCGGCGACGGCGTGGAAGAACGGCGCCGTCTGCGCGCCGGCTTCGAGCCGGGCGATCATCGCGTGGGCGTCGAGCGGATCGGCGCTCTCGCGCGCGGCCGGTTCCAGCTCCACATGGATCAGCTGCGCGCGCACGTGCACCGAAAGATGGTGCAGCTCGCCCCAGGCGCCGGCGTTGACCAGGCCCGCCAGGCGCGGGAAGTCGCCGGGTTGCGAGGCCGCGGCGCCGGCCCGGATCAATTCCAGCGCGTGCGCGTCGAACCATTCGTCGATGGGCTGGTCGAGCAAGGCCTGCGCCGTGGTGCCGAACAGGTCGCCGGCGTTGTCGGACGCCGCGGCGATCGCACCGGTGCGCGGCGCGAACGCGAGCAACGCGCCGTGCGGCTGAATCGCGCCGCTGAGGTGGATCGGCTCGCGCGCGCAGGCTTCGTAGGCCGCCTGCAGCTTGGGATCGGTCACGCAGACTCCTGTTCGGTCATGGCGCCGGCGACCACGCCGAACGCGTAGCGGGCGCCGCGCACGGCGTCCTCGCGCAGCGGGCCGTCGAGCGTTTGCAGTTCGGCGAGCAAGCGCGGCCAGCGGTCGCCCGGCTGGGCGTGATGGCGCAGGAACGCGAGCGGCACGCCGGGATCGCGCAGGCGCAGGCGTTCGGCCGCGCGCAGCAACACCCGCGCGCCTAGCGCCGAGCCCTCCAGCACGTAATGCGCGCCCATCCAGCACGAGGCCGGCAACGGCGCCAGGCCGCGCGCCAGCGGCAGCACGCCCAGGCCGCGCAGGTCCTGGTACAGCAGCGCCTGGCGCTGCGGATCGAACCATTCGGTCCACGCCGAACGCGCGTCCACCGCCGCCGGCGGCGGCGCCAGCAGTTCCACCAGCGACAGCATGCCGAGCAGATAGCGGGTGTAGCCGTGGCGATCGTCGAGGCTGCCGGCCACGACCCGGTCGAGGTCCTGGTGCTGGCGTGCGGTAGCGGTGCGCAGTTCGAGGTGGAGCGTGTTCAAGGGCGGTCCGGCGAACGGCGAAAAGACGGCCAGTCTACCCATCGGTCCGCGCCTCGCGAGGAGGGCGCGCACCGCTGCGCCGAGGGGCTGAATAGTTCAGTTCCATGCTGCGACCGTAGCCACGGCAACGGTCGGCCGGCGTGAACGGACGGTCCAGGCGGCGTTAACCGCAGCGGGCGCGCGCCGGGTGCGTGCGCGCCGCGCGCGCGTCCGCTGGGCGCCCGCGCGTTCGGGCCCGGCTCAAGGCCGCGCCGGGCCTTGCAGGATCGCCGGTGCCTCGCCCTTGCGTTGCCGCCGCGCCATCGCCAGGGTCATCGCGGCGAAGTCGACCGCGAAACCGTCCATGTCGAACACGCCGCTGTCCGCGCGCCGCGCCGCCAGTTCCGCGCGCAACGCCGCCAGCGCGGCGGGGTCGTTGCCCAGCGCGACCGCGCGGGCGACGAAGGCGGCGTCGTCGGCGACGTTCATGGGGGCCAGGCCGAGATGGTGGTTGAGGCTGCCGGCCACGCGCGCGGCGAAGGTCGCGCCGGGCACGGTCAGTACGGGGCAGCCGGCCCACAGCGCGTCGGAGGCGGTGGTGTGGGCGTTGTAGGGATCGGTGTCGAGGAACAGGTCGGCGTGGCGCAGGCGCGCCAGGTAGTCCGGATGCGGCTGCTTGCGCATGAACACCAGCCGCGCCGGATCCAGCGCGCGGCCGGCGGCGAACTCGCGCAGGCGCGCATCGGCGTTGCCGGGGCCCGACAGCAGCCACAGCACGCTGCCGGGCACGCCGCGCACAACCTCCAGCGCGCGCGCCACGCTGCGCGGGTTGAGCTTGTAGCTGTTGTTGAAGCAGCAAAACACCACGCCCTGCGCCGGCAGGCCGCAGGCGGCGCGGTCCGGCGGTTCGGCGACGACACGCGCGGTATCGGAGGGCTGGAAGCAGCGCGGCAGCCAGGCCGCGGTCTCGCTGAAGTCCGCGCTCATCGATTCGGGCAGGACGAAGCGGTCGGCCAGCACGTAGTCGATCCACGGCGCCGCGCTGGTGCCGGGGTAGGCCAGCCAGTTGACCTGCACCGGCGCCGGTCGCATCGCCAGTACCTCCGGCGCGCCGCCGCCGCCCCAGCCGCGCAGGTCGAACAGCACGTCGACGCCGGCGCGGCGGATCGCGTCGGCGACCATGGCGTGCGGCTGTTGCGCGACGTCGTGCAGGACCTCGGCGGCCGCGCCGAGGCGGCGCCGGATCGGGCTGCCGTCGTCGCGGTTGAGCGCGAACAGGTGCAGTTCCAGCCCGCCGCGGCGACGCAGCGCCTCGAACAGGGCGACCGTCAGCAGGCCGGTAGGATGGTTGCCGAAGCCGTTGGACAGGAAGCCGGCGCGCACCGGCGCCTGCGCGTCGCGCGCCGGCGCCGGCGGCAGCGGCCGCACCGCGCGCGCGATCACCGCGGCGCGCAATGCGGCGCAGCGGCGTTGCTCGGCGGCGCTGGCGTCTTCGCTGAGGAACGCGAACGGTTCCACCGAGGCTTGCGCGCGCGCCACCGCTTCGCGCACCTGCTGGGCGAGGCGGTCGAGATCGCGCCAATCGCACAGCCGCCGGCGCCAGGCCAGCAGGTACGACGCCAGCTGCGGCTCCTGCGGCGCCAGCGCGTAGGCGTGGGCATAGGCGGCGAGCGCGCCTTCGGCGTCGCCGACGTCTTCCAGCGCGTGCGCCAGCCACACCGCGATGCCCGGGTGCTGCGGCGCCGCGCGCGCCGCCGCGCGCAGGCTTCGCACCGAATCGTCGCGGCGGCCGAGCATCCATTGCGCGCGGCCCAGCCGCGCCAGCGCCTCGGGATGGCCGGGCCGCAGCGCCAGCGCGCGCCGCGCGGCGGCCTCGCCGGACGCGGCGTCGCCGGCGTCGAGTTCGTGTTCGGCCAGCATCACCCAGCCCATCGCGTCGTCGGGACGGGCGCGCAGGGCCTGGCGCAGGGCGGGGCGCGGATCGGCCACGGCGCTCAGGCCTGCGCCAGCGGCAGTTGGTAGCGCTGGGTGCCGTCGAAGCGCTGCCAGCCGGCGGCGGCGTACAGCGCCTGGGCCTGGGCGTTGTCGTGGTCGGTTTCCAGTTCCAGGCGCGCGGCGCCGTCGGCGCGCGCGAACGCGGCGGCGGCGTCGAGCAGGACGCGGGCGACGCCGCGGCGGCGCGCATGCGCCTCGACGAACAGATCGTTGAGCACCCACACCCGCGCCGCGCGCACCGAGGAGAAGGTCGGGTAGAGCTGGACGAAGCCGGCACCGTCGGCGCCGTCGAGCGCGGCCAGCAGGATCGCCGAGTCGCCGCGCGCCAGGCGCTCGCCGATGAAGGCGCGCGAGACCGCCGCGTCCTCGCGCTGGGTGTAGAAGTGGCGGTAGCGGTCGAACAGCGGCGCGATGAGGTCCAGGTCGGCGGAGCTGGCGCGGCGGACGGTCGGGCTCATGCGGGAGTCGGCGCGGTGGGGGAGGGGCGATTATGGCCGGCGGACGAGGCCAACGTCATGACCGCCGCGAATCTGCGCGATCGCCCCTGCAGGCGCGGCGCGAGCCGCGACCGCGCCACCGCGCTTGCGTCGTATGTGTGGTGTCGCGGTCGCGGCTTGCGCCGCGCCTGCAAAAGGCGACCGGGGTTACGCGTTCGCCGACAGCCGCGCCAGTTCGTCGGCCTGGTGCTCGTGCAGCAACCGCCCGATCAGGCCGTCCAGGTCGCCGGCGATCACGTTCGGCAGGTCGTACAGGGTCAGCCCCTCGACCCGGTGGTCGGTGATGCGTCCCTGCGGGAAGTTGTAGGTGCGGATGCGCTGGCTGCGGTCGCCGCTGCCGACCTGCAGGCGCCGGTCCTGCGCCTGCGCGGCGGCGGCCTTGGCCGCGGCGGCGTCGGCCAGCATCGCCTGCAGGCGCTTGAGCGCCTTGTCGCGGTTGGCGTGCTGGCTGCGCTCGGTCTGGTTCTCGACCACCACGCCGCTGGGAATGTGGGTGATGCGGATCGCCGATTCGGTCTTGTTGACGTGCTGGCCGCCGGCGCCGGAGGAGCGGAAGGTGTCGATCTTCAGGTCGGCCGGATTGATCTCGATCGGCTCGCCTTCCGGCTCCACCGCGATGATCGCCACCGTCGCCGCCGAGGTGTGGATGCGGCCCTGGGATTCGGTCTCCGGCACGCGCTGCACGCGGTGGGTGCCGGATTCGAACTTGAGCCTGGAATACGCGCCGCGGCCTTCGACCCGGGCGATGATTTCCTTGTAGCCGCCGTGCTCGCCGGGATTGGCCGACTCGACCTCGACCTTCCAGCCCTGGCGCTCGGCATAGCGCGAATACATGCGGAACAGGTCGCCGGCGAAGATCGCCGCCTCGTCGCCGCCGGTGCCGGCGCGCACTTCCAGGTACAGGTCGCCGTCGTCGCGCGGGTCCTGCGGGATCAGGTGCGCCATCAATTCGACGTCGAGCCGCTGCAAGCGTTCCTGCGCCGAGGCGATCTCTTCCTCGGCCAGTTCGCGCAGTTCCGGATCCGCGCGCATCGCTTCGGCCGCGGCCAGGTCGGCCTTGGCCTGCGCCTCGGCGGCCAGCGCCAGGGCCACCGGCTGCAATTGGGCGAACTCGCGCGAGCACTTGCGGAAACGCTGGTTGTCGCCGATCACGCCGGGGTCGGCGAGCAGGCGTTCGAGTTCTTCGCGGCGTTCGGCCAGGGCTTCGAGTTTGCGGCGCAGGCTGGGGGTCATGGAGCCGGGAGTCGGGAATGGGGAATAGGGAATCGCAACAGCGGCAACCTCGGCGGCGCAGGCCGCGCTAACGGTCGTGCAGCGATTCGGCGTCCGCCGTTGCGCCTTGCCCGATTCCCGGTTCCCCCTTCCCGGTTCCCTCCGCGCCGCTCGCGGCGGGGAACAGCTTGTCCGCCGCCCGCGCCAGCTCCGGATTGCCGGTCAACGCCGCCTCGCGCAGCGCGATCGTGGGCGCGTGCAGCAGGCGGTTGGTCAGGGTGTGGGCGAGGAAGTCCAGCACCTCGGCCGGGTTCTGGCCGGCGGCGAGCTGCGCGCGCGCCTTGGCCAGCACTTCCTCGCGCGCGGCTTCGCCGTGATCGCGCAGGCGCTTGATCGGCGCGGTGCGGGTGCTCGCCGCCAGGGTCTCGACGAAGCGCGCCACCTGCAGCTCGACGATGGCCTCGGCCTCGGTCGCGGCCTCGCGGCGGCTGCGGCGGTTGTCCTCGATCGCGCGTTCCAGGTCGTCCACGGTGTACAGGAATACGTCCTTCAGGTCGGCCACGTCGGCGGCGATGTCGCGCGGCACGGCCAGGTCCAGCAGCAGCATCGGCCGGTGCTTGCGCGCGGCCAGCGCCGCGGCGACCTGCGGCTTGCGCAGGATCGGCTCGCGGCTGGCGGTGGCCGACAGCACGATGTCGGCCTCGGCCAGGTGGCGTTCCAACTCGCTCAGCGGCAGCGCCACGCCGCCGTGGCGGGTGGCCAGGTCCTGGGCGTGGGCGAGGGTGCGGTTGGCGATCAAAAGGCGCTTGGCTTTGGCCTGGACCAGATGGCGCGCGGCCAGCTCGACGGTTTCGCCGGCGCCGACCAGCAGCACGCTGGAGTCTTCCAGGCGGGCGAAGGATTCCTGCGCCAGCCGCACCGCGGCCGAAGCCACCGAGACCGGGTTGGCGCCGATGCGGGTGTCGGTGCGCGCGCGTTTGGCGGTCGAGAACGCCTGCTGGAACAGCCGGTCGAGCTGGCTGCCCAGGGTGCCGGCGCCGCGCGCGGCGGCCCAGGCGTCCTTGACCTGGCCGAGGATCTGCGGCTCGCCGAGCACTAGCGAATCCAGGCCGGTGGCGACCCGGAACAGGTGGCGCACGGCCTCGGCGTCGCGGTGGCGGTAGAGGTAGCCGTGCAGGTCGCCGGCATCGTCGGGATGGCTGGCCAGCCAGTCGGCCAGCGCGCGGCCGTCGTCTTCGGCGACCGCGTAGATCTCGGTGCGGTTGCAGGTCGACAGCAGCGCCACCTCGCGCACCGGCGCCAGCGCGCGCAACGCCGCCAGCGCCGCCGGCACCGCATCGCCGGCGAACGCCACCCGTTCGCGCAGGCTGACCGGCGCGGTCTGGTGGTTGAGGCCGAGGACGTACAGGCTCATGGACGGGGGCGTCGCGCTACCGGCGGCCGCGCGCGCGCGGCCGTCCCGCGGCGGCGGGAAAGTTCCATCGGACGGCGGCGTGCGCGGGACATCGGTTCAGGCGCTTGCGATAAGCTGCGGGCTGCTGAAGGCCGCCATTCTACCGGCCCACTGGTCCCCCCGTGTCTTCCCACGATTCGATTTGCTCGATCGGTCCGATAGGCAGCGCCGAAGACAAGCCCCAGCCCAGCCGCGCGCACGCCCGCGCCGGCCGCCGCGCGCGCCGCGCCGCGGCGCTGTTGCTGGCCGTGTGCGGCTGGGGCGCCGGCGCCGCCAGCGCCGCGGCGCCGGCCGCCGAGCCCAGCGCGGCCGCGCTGGCCGCGGCCCGCGCCACGATCCAGGCGCAGGCCGCCAAGGACCCGGTCGGGGCCTCGCTGGAGCCGCTGCTGGCCGGCGAATTCGCCCTCCAGGCGGGCAAATTGAACGAGGCCGCCGGGTCCTACCTGCAGGCCGCGCGCGCCGCCAGCGACCCGGTCCTGGCCGAGCGCGCCACCACCATCGCCCTGGTCGCGCGCCAGGACGCGGTGGCGGCCGATGCGCTGGCGCTGTGGCGCAAGCTCGGCGGCCAGGGTTCGGTCTATGCCGCGGCCGAGGCGACCCTGTCGCTGCGCCGCGGCGACGAGCGCGCCGCGCTGCGCCAGCTCAACGCGCTGATGGCCTCCGAGCCCGACACCGGCTGGCGTCAGGCCCTGGGCGTGCTCACCGCCGGTTCCAAGGACCCCAAGCAGACCGCGCGGATGGTCGAGAAGATCGTCGCGGGCGGGCGCCTGCCGCCGCGCAACCTGATGGCCTGGGTCGCCTTCGGCGGCCTGTCCCAGCGCCTGGACCAGCCCAAGCTCACCGACCGCATCGTCGAGGAAGTGGTCAAGCGCTTCCCCGGCGAGCCGCGGGTGGCACTGCTGCGGGTCAGCCAGATGCGCGACGAGGGCAAGAGCGAAGACGCCGCCAAACTGCTGGCGACCCTGGTGCCGCTGGCCGACGGCGACAACAACCTGCGCGCGCTGATCGCCGAGCAGTACGAAGGCCTCAACGATTTCCAGAACGTCGCCGCGGTGCTGGCGCGCGGCCCGCAGGACGACCAGACCTACGCCTTGCGCGCGTCCTACCTGGCCCGCGCCGACGACAAGCCCACCCTGACCGCGCTGTACGACGAACTCAGCGCCAGCGCGACCAAGCCCGATCCGGCCCGGCGCCTGCTGCTGGGCCAGCTGGCCGAATACCTGGAGCGCTACGACGAAGCGCTGGGCTGGTACCGCGGCGTGCCCGGCGGCCCGCAACGCGAACTGGCGCGGCTGCGCGCGGCCAACATGCTGCACAAGCTGCAGCGCGCCGACGAAGCCTACGGCGCGCTGCGCGCGATCCAGTCCGACGCCTCGGCCGAAGACGACACCCGCCGCGACGCCTACATCCTGGAAGCCAACCTGCGCGCCGAGGACAACAACGCCCGCGGCGAGAACGAGGCCTTCGCCCGTGGCCTGGCGGCGTTCCCGGACGAGCCGGAGATCCTCTACGCGCGCGCCCTGAGCTGGGAGCGCCGCGACGACGTCGCCCGCGCCGAAGCCGACTTCCGCCGCATCCTGGTCGCCGAACCCGACAGCGTCGCCGCGCTCAACGCGCTGGGCTACACCCTGGCCGACCGCACCAACCGCTACCAGGAAGCGCTGGAGCTGATCGAACGCGCGCGCGCCGCCGAGCCGGACAACGCCGCCATCGTCGACAGCTACGGCTGGGTGCTGTATCGCCTGGGCCGGGTCAAGGAAGCCGAAGTCGAACTGCGCCGCGCCCTGACCATGCAGAAGGACGCCGAGATCGCCGCGCACCTGGCCGAACTGCTGTGGGAAACCGGTCGCCGCGACGAAGCGCGCAAGTATTTCGAGCAGGGCCGCAAGATCGACGCCGAAAACCGCTCGCTGCAGCGGGCGCTGAAGAAGTACGGGCTGTGAGCGGATCGGTCGTGCGGGTGGTCGCCGCGGGCCGCGGATGCGGCGCGAGCGGGTCGAACTCGGGCGGGGCGGCTGCAAACGTGCGTGCCGATGGCGCCACCGCGAAGGTGGGCGCCGCAGCTTCGATGCGGCTGTGCGCCGGGCTGATGCTGACCGCCTTGCTGGCCGCCTGCGCCGGCCCCGGCGTGCGTCCCGGCGCACCGGCGGGGCAGGCGGTGCCGGCCGCGGACGCGGCCGAACGCGAAGCCGCGCGCTCGGCGCGCGTGCGCGCCGCCGGCGACTGGTCGCTGAGCGGCCGCATCGCCGTGTCCAACGCCGGCAAGGGCGGCAGCGGCCGGATCGAATGGAGCCAGCGCGGCGCCGGCTTCGATGTCGCCTTGAGCGCGCCGGTCACCCGCCAGAGCTGGCGCCTGGCCGGCGCGCCCGGCAGCGCCCGGCTGGAGGGGCTCGACGGCGGCCCGCGCGAAGGCGCGGACGCGGCCGAACTGCTGTTCCAGGCCACCGGCTGGGACATTCCGGTGGCCGCGCTCGGCGACTGGCTGCGCGGCTTGCCCGCGGGCGACGGCGGCGACGCCCGGATCGCGCCCGGCCCGGACGGCCGCCCGCAGTCGATCGCCCAGGGCGGCTGGACCATCGCCTACGAATGGCCCGCCCGCGGCGACCTGCCCTCGCGCCTGGACGCGCGCCGCGACTCCGCGCGGGTGCGGCTGATCGTCGACCAATGGCAGGGCGCGGCATCCGAGGCCGCCGCGGCCGCGACGCCCTGAGCCGCATTGCCCGGGCCGCGACCGATCCCCTGAACCGAACCCGGACGGCGCGGCCGTCCCAGCGATGCCGATGATGTCCCACGATTTCAACGATCCCACCTGGTCGGCGTGGCCGGCCCCGGCCAAGCTGAACCTGTTCCTGCGCATCGTCGGCCGCCGCGCCGACGGCTATCACCTGCTGCAGACCGTGTTCCGTCTCCTGGATTGGGGCGACACCATCCGCCTGCGGCCGCGCGCCGACGGCCGCATCGTCCGCCACGGCGGCTCGGTGGCCGGCGTGGCCGAGGCCGACGACCTCACCGTGCGGGCAGCGCTGGCCTTGCAAAAATCCGCAAATTGCGGACAAGGTGCCGATATCGTCATCGAAAAGCGCATTCCGGCCGGCGGCGGTTTCGGCGGTGGCTCGTCCGACGCGGCGACCGTGCTGGTGGCCCTGGACGCGCTGTGGGGCACCGGCCTGGACGTCGAAACCCTGGCCGCCCTGGGCCTGAGCTTGGGCGCCGACGTGCCGGTGTTCGTGCGCGGCGACAATGCCTGGGCCGAGGGCGTGGGCGAGGACCTGCGCCCGGTCGCGCTGGCCCCGGCCTGGTACGTGCTGGCCGATCCCGGCGTCCACGCCCCGACCGCGGCGCTTTTTCAATCCGCTGAATTGACGCGAGATGCCGCGCCCGCGACAATGTCGGACTTCGTTTCGGGTAGACCGCTCGGGAATGCGTTCGAGCCGGTGCTGCGCCAGCGCGAGGCTGCCGTCGAGGCCGCCTTCGCCGCCTTGGCGCGGATCGGCCCGCCACGCCTGACCGGGTCCGGCAGCGGCTGTTTCGTCGAGTTCGCCACGCGCGAATCGGCGCAGGCGGCGCTGGCGGAACTGCCGCCGGGCCTGCGCGCCTGGACGGCGGCCGGGGCGCAGCGTTCGCCGCTGCGCGCGGCGCTCGAAGCCCGCCGGCGCGGCTGAACCGCAGGTTGGTTCCCGTCGCGCGGCAAGTTCGGTTCCAACTCGCGTTGCAAACAGGTTTTCCGCAGGGGCGTCGCCAAGAGGCCCAAGGCACCGGGTTTTGATCCCGGCATTCGTAGGTTCGAATCCTACCGCCCCTGCCACACACAAGGGATTGGAGATTTGGGATTCGCGATTCGCAAGCGCGCCGCATCGCCGCCTTGAAGAATCCCGAATCCCAAATCCCGAGTCCCGGTCTCAAGACAGTGCAAAACGATCGCAACCTGCTGGTTTTCAGCGGCAACGCCAACCGCCCGCTCGCGCAGGCCGTGTGCAAGGAGCTGGGCATCCGGCTCGGCAAGGCCCTGGTCGGGCGCTTCTCCGACGGCGAAGTGCAGGTCGAGATCGAAGAGAACGTGCGCCGCCAGGAGGTGTTCGTCATCCAGCCGACGAACGCGCCGACGGCCGAGAATTTCATGGAACTGCTGGTGCTGATCGACGCGCTCAAGCGCGCATCGGTGGCCAGCGTGACCGCGGTGGTGCCGTACTTCGGCTACGCCCGCCAGGATCGCCGCCCGCGCTCCTCGCGCGTGCCGATCACCGCCAAGGTCGCGGCCAAGATGTTCGGCGCGGTCGGCGCCGACCGGGTGCTCACGGTCGATCTGCACGCGGATCAGATCCAGGGCTTCTTCGACATCCCGGTCGACAACGTCTACGCCTCGCCGCTGCTGCTCGCCGACATCTGGCGCGCGCACGGCACCGACAACATGGTCGTGGTGTCTCCGGACGTCGGCGGCGTGGTGCGCGCTCGCGCGATCGCCAAGCGTCTGGACGATGCGGACCTGGCGATCATCGACAAGCGCCGTCCGCGCGCCAACGTCGCCACGGTGATGAACATCATCGGCGACGTGGCCGGCAAGACCTGCGTGCTGGTCGACGACATCGTCGACACCGCCGGCACCTTGTGCGCCGCCGCGGCCGCGCTGAAGGGGCAGGGCGCGTTGAAGGTCGTCGCCTACTGCACCCATCCGGTGCTGTCGGGTGCGGCGATCGACAACGTGATGAAGTCGCAGCTGGACGAGCTGGTGGTGACCGACACCATCCCGCTGACCGCCGCGGCCCGCGCCACCGGCCGCATCCGCCAGCTCAGCGTGGCCGAGCTGTTGGCCGAGACGATCCGCCGCATCGCCTTCGGCGAGTCGGTCAGCTCGCTCTACGTCGACTGATCCACCCCGATTCGTTTCAAGGCTCATCTGGTCGCGGATGAGCTTCCCCGCCGCCGCGAGGCGGTTCCAACGCTGTAACCATCGAGTACACGCAAATGTCCGAACACACCATCAAGGCCACTGGCCGCAATGTCGAGGGGAAGGGTGCGAGCCGCCGCCTGCGTCATGCCGCCAGCATCCCGGCCATCGTCTACGGCGGCAGCGCCGCTCCGCAGCCGATCCAGCTCGAGCACGAGAAGATCTGGCTGGCCAGCCAGCACGAGTGGTTCTACTCGTCGATCCTGAACCTCGACGTCGACGGCAAGGTCGAGCAGGTCCTGCTGCGCGACATGCAGCGCCACCCGTTCAAGCAGATCATCATGCACCTGGACTTCCAGCGCGTTGACGCCAACCAGGCGCTGCGCGTGGCGGTGCCGCTGCACTTCCTCAACGAAGACAAGTCGCCGGCCGGCAAGTCCGCCGACGTCGTGGTCACCCACGAGCTCAACGAAGTCGAAGTGTCCTGCCTGCCGAAGGATCTGCCGGAGTTCATCGAGATCGACCTGTCGGAGCTGAAGGTCGGCGACATCGTCCACCTGTCGGAACTCAAGCTGCCCAAGGGCGTCGAGATCCCCGAGCTGAAGCTGGGCAAGGAACACGATGTCGCCATCGTGATCGCCAAGCACGGCAAGGAAGAGGCCGAGGCCGCCGAAGACGCGCCGGCCGCGGACGTGCCGGCGGCCAAGGTCGCCAAGAAGGACGAAGACAAGAAGTGATCGCCGGCCGGCGCGCCGTGACCGGCGCGCCGGTCCGCGTTTGCGGACTGTCCTGAGTTCATGGCGGGATTGCGCCTGATCGTCGGCCTGGGCAACCCCGGCGCCGAATACACCCGGACCCGGCACAACGCCGGGTTCTGGTTTGTGGACGCCTTGAACGAGAAGTTCGGCGGCCGCTTCGGCCTGGAGTCCAAGCTGTTCGGCGAGACCTCGAAGATCGAGATCGCCGGCAAGCCGGTGTGGCTGCTCAAGCCGGCCACCTTCATGAACCTTTCCGGCAAGTCGGTCGCGGCCGCCTTGCGTTACTGGAAGATCGAGCCCGACGAAGCGCTGCTGGCGCACGACGAGCTCGACCTCGCCCCCGGCACCGTCCGGCTCAAGTTCGACGGCGGCCACGGCGGCCAGAACGGCCTGCGCGACACCATGCAATTGCTCGGCCACGGCAAGTTCCACCGCCTGCGCGTGGGCATCGGCCACCCCGGCCACAAGGACAAGGTCACCCCGTGGGTGCTCGGCCGTCCCGGCAAGGACGACGAGGCCACGATCGCGCGCGCCATCGACGAGGCCATCGACGTCATGCCGCTGGCGGTGCAGGGCAATTTCATGGATGCGATGACGCGGTTGCATACCGCGAAATGAAGCGGAAGCCGGGAATCGGGCAGGGGGAACGCAGGTTCGCCGCCCCGGAATTTCCGTCCCCGCCGACAAGATTTTTTGCCGGGATCTGCACGCTCGCAGCGATACGCGCGGTTCGGCGCGCGGCTCCCATTCCCCAACCCTAGATCTATTCCCGGAATCAGCACCCATGGGCATCAAATGCGGCATCGTCGGCCTGCCTAACGTCGGCAAGTCGACCCTGTTCAACGCGCTGACCAAGGCGGGCATCGCCGCGGCCAACTTCCCGTTCTGCACCATCGAGCCCAACGTCGGCGCGGTGCCGGTGCCGGATCCGCGCCTCAACGCGCTGGCCGAGATCGTCAAGCCGCAGAAGCTGATCCCGACCGCGGTCGAGTTCGTCGACATCGCCGGCCTGGTCGCCGGCGCGGCCAGCGGGCAGGGCCTGGGCAACAAGTTCCTGGCGCATATCCGCGAGGTCGATGCGATCACCCACGTGGTGCGCTGCTTCGAGCACCCGGACGTGATCCACGTCAACAACAAGGTCGATCCGATCGCCGATATCGAGACCATCGATACCGAGCTGGCGCTGGCCGATCTGGAAAGCGTCGAGAAGGCCTACCAGCGCGCCGAGCGCTCGGCCAAGACCGGCGACAAGGAAGCGATCGCGCGCAAGGAGGTCCTGGACCGCGTGCGCAAGGGCCTCGACGCCGGCACCCCGGCGCGCGCGCTGAACCTGTCGGAAGACGACAAGGCCGCGCTGCGCGACCTGTTCCTGCTGACCCTCAAGCCGGTCATGTACGTGGCCAACGTGCTCGAGGACGGGTTCGAGAACAACCCGCACCTCGACGCCGTGCGCGCCCGCGCCGTGGCTGAGGGCGCCCAGGTGGTGCCGGTCTCGGCCGCGATCGAGGAAGAGCTGAGCCAGCTCGACGACGCCGACCGCGACACCTTCCTGGCCGACCTGGGCCTGGCCGAGCCAGGCCTGAACCGCCTGATCCGCGCCGGCTACGCCCTGCTGGGCCTGCAGACCTACTTCACCGCCGGGGTCAAGGAAGTGCGCGCCTGGACGGTCCGGGCCGGTTCGACCGCGCCGCAGGCCGCCGCGGTGATCCACACCGACTTCGAGAAGGGTTTCATCCGCGCCGAAACCATCGCCTACGACGATTTCATCAAGTACAAGGGCGAGTCCGGCGCCCGCGACGCCGGCCGGCTGCGCCTGGAAGGCAAGGAATATCGCGTCCAGGAAGGCGATGTCTTGCACTTCCGGTTCAATGTTTGAGTAGACTACGCGCCCCGCTGCCGACCGTTGCGACGCGCCGGCGGCGGGGGCGAAAAAAATCCCGCAAGATTTCGTGAAAGTGCGTTGACAAGCTGAAGATCGCACTTCAAAATTACGGGCTCTTCGGAGGGATACCCAAGCGGCCAACGGGGGCAGACTGTAAATCTGCTGGCTTACGCCTTCGGTGGTTCGAATCCACCTCCCTCCACCAGGTTGGCCGGTGCGACGATCGGTTCATCGATACGGCGCGCAGGCAAAGCGGCAAAGCTCCAGGTATCTGAAGCTGTAGGTTCCAACGCTGTATTGGCGGTACGCGGCGCGGGAGTAGTTCAATGGTAGAACCTCAGCCTTCCAAGCTGATGGCGCGGGTTCGATTCCCGTCTCCCGCTCCATTGAACAGCCGTCCAGCGCAGCAAAAAGTTTCGCTCACGTAGCTCAGTCGGTAGAGCACCTCCTTGGTAAGGAGGAGGTCGAAGGTTCGATTCCTTTCGTGAGCACCATCTCCAAGCGATACCCGGCTGCTTTACCGACAGCCAACGCGACACATAGACCAAACACGAGAAGCGATAGCCATGGCCAAGGGTAAGTTCGAGCGCACCAAGCCGCACGTGAACGTCGGCACGATCGGTCACGTCGACCACGGCAAGACCACGCTGACGGCCGCTCTGACCAAGGTCGGCGC
>NZ_FNPT01000021.1:7500-88855 GCF_900107375.1 Lysobacter sp. yr284 | reverse complement strand
AACTACGACGAAACCTTCGCAATCGCCGCGATGGCGCGGTCGCGGCTTGCGCCGCTCCTACAGGGGGCGTGCCGCGGTGGGTTCTTCCTTTGCGTGTTCGTACGCGTGACGACAAGCGAAAATCCAAAGCTTCCGTCCGCAAGCGGCCGGGTCACTTTCTTTGTCCTAAGCAACAAAGAAAGTAACCAAAGAAAGTGCATTAAATTTTTCGAATCAAGAGCCACTAGGTCCTGCACCTTGCGCGGGGCCGCGCCATAAGGGGCATCCTGCCCCATGGCGCGCGCGCGCATCCATGCGCGCGCCCTCCGGGGCTGCGGAACGTGTGCTTTGCGTGGGGTTGCGTCCAAGCCAAGAGCGAAGCGCGGCAACCGCAAGGACAACGGCAACGGCAAGATCTTGTGGATTCCGGTTGTTGCCGCAATGACGGCAGGTGGGGACGTTCTCTCCCAGCCCGTCATTCCGGCCAACGCCGGAATCCATTTCGACTTTGTCGCGCCAGCGCGTTCGCCGGCCCGTCGCGTTCTGCGGTCCGCTTAGGTCAGTTCGCTTTCGCTCGCGCCCGTTCGCTCAAGCCAACTCGCTCAAGCCGATTCGCTCACGCCCGTCCGCTCACGCCGGTTCGCGCCGGCGCCGCGGGGCGCGGCGGAAATCGGGGAGCATCGGGCCGGTCTGCGGCATCTGCTCCAGTTGCGCGCGCAGGTCGTGCAGGGTGCTGAGGATGTGGGTCGACAGCAGTTGGTCGACCCGGGCGGCGTCGCGCTGCAGCCAGGACTGCAGGATGCCCAGGTGTTCGTTGGCCGCGCGGGCTTCGCGTCCGGCCGGTTCCAGGTGCTTGCGCACGTAGCGCTCGGCCAGCACCTGCAGGCGTTCGACCAGTTGCGCGGTGATCTGGCGCCCGCCCGGGGTCACCAGGGCGAGGTGGAAGGCGCGGTTGCAGCGCACGCTGGCGTTGGGGTCGGCGTGGTCGGAGCGCTCCCAGGCCTCGAACGCGGCGCGCGCGGCTTCCTGGCCGGCCTCGCAGGCGACCAGGCAGGCCTGGGCGGCGGCTTCGGGTTCGATCTTCAGGCGCAGCGCGAACACTTCCTCGGCCTCGGTCGAGGTCAGCGGCGGCACGAAGAAGCCGCGGTTCGGGTGCGAGGACAGCAGGCCCTGTTCTTCCAGCCGGCTCAGCGCCTCTCGCAGCGGGATCTTGCTGATGCCCAGTTCCTCGGCCAGCAGCTCCTGGCGGATCGGCGCCAGCGGCGGGATCTGGGTGGACAGGATCCGTTCGCGTACCACTTCGAAGGCTTGGTCGGACAGCGAACGGGGCAGGATGCTCATGCGGCCAGTCTATCCAAGGGCTGCGCGCGAAATGTGGCGAGGATCGCGTCTGCGCAGCGAATGCGGGCGGGACGCTTAGTACTTTAGTGGGATGGGCTTCGCAAAAGCGCGGTCCATGCGTCATGCGTACGTCCGACACATTGCCGATGAACGGCAACGAAGGCACGCCGAGCCACAAACGCAGTCACGGAATCGCCATAGATTCCACACATATCGTATACGGTATACCGATCAGCAGCCATTGAAGCCGTGCGCATCGCCGCACGCAGGCCGCGGCCGATCGGGGCGCCCGCAACCGTCAGGGGCGGCCGTCGTCGAGGCAGCGCATGCCGGGTTCGGCCTTGGGTCGGCCGCGCCGGCATGGGCCGGCGCGACGCGGCCGGGCGGCCGGGACAGCAATCGAGCAGCGCAGACGAGCCGGCCGCGGCGACGCGGCCGCCACGGGACTGCGTGTCCCGCGCGGCGGCCGCCCGCGCCCGTCTTCCGGAATCGCCGCCCAGCGCATCGCCGTCCCGTACCGCCGTCGTCCGATTCGTCCCCGGCCGCCGCGAGCCCCGCTCGCCGGCCCGCGCTCCGCGCGGCCGCCACGGCCGTCCTTCCTTCGAGGAGATTCGCGATGTTCTTCGTGTTCCGTCCGGGCCCGCTGCGGGCCCTTCTGGCCGGCACGGCCGCGCTGGCGGTGTTCGCCAGCTTCGCCTTGCCGTCCGCGCTGCAATCCCTGTCCACCGATCCCGCCGCCTCGGCGGCGCCGAGCCCCGCTTCAGCGAGCGCCGCGTCCGCCGCCGCGCCCGTATCGCGGCCCGGCCCAGGCCATGCCGCGGCGTTGGCGTCTTCGCGCGTCGCCATCGGCGCCGCGCGCAAGCAACCGGCGACCGAGCGGCAACTGTTCGGCGAACACCGCCAGCCGCGTGCGCTGGTGCCGGCGCAGCGCGCGCCGCAGCAACCGCTGCTGCCCGAGCGCGCCGACAGCGCCTACGACGGCGCCGCGTTGCGCCGCGATCCGTTGAAGCGTCCCTCGCTGCTGGCCGCGGCGCGTTCGGCCAAGGCCGCCGCGTGCGATCCGGCCAGTTTCGGCGCGCTCAGCGGCGCGGCGCTGGCCTCGGCGGTGCGCGCGGCCGCGCCGGACTGCATCAACCAGTTGTTCGGCCTCAGCGGCAGCCAGGCCTATGCGACCTTCCGCGAGGCGCAGATGGTCAGCGTCGCCGACGCCTTCGCCGCCTCGGCGCGCGGCTACGACGGCACCAACAACGCCGGCACCCTGCAACTGGTGCTGTTCCTGCGCGCCGGTTACTACGTGCAGTACTACGACAGCGCGGTCGGCAGCTACGGCGCGAACCTGCGCAATGCGATCCGCCCGGCGCTGGACGCGTTCGCCGCCAACGCCAACTTCGGCCGCGTCGACGACGCCCACGGCGAGATCCTCGCCGAGTACGTGACCTTGATCGACAGCGCCACCGAGAACGCGCGTTATCTATACGTGGTCAAGCGCCTGCTCGACGCCTACGACAGCCGCTTCGACGCGTTCTACTGGATGAAGGTCGCGGTCAACAACGCCTACACGGTGACCTTCCGCGGCCACCAGGACACGGCCTTCCGCGCGCTGGTCCAGTCCGACAATTCCATCGTCGATACGCTGTACAACTTCGCCAACCGCAACTTCGCCCTGCTCGGCACCGACCGCGCCTACCTGGTGTCCAACGCCGGCCGCGAGATGGCGCGCTTCCTGCAGTACGACGGCGCGCTCAAGACCCTGGCGCGTTCGCGCGCCAAGACCCTGGTCGAGCGCAGCGCGATCACCGGCGCCAGCGCGCGCCTGTGGGTCGGCATCGGCGAGATGGCGCAGTACTACGACGCCGGCAACTGCGCCTACTACGGCCAGTGCGACTTCGTGCCGCGGCTGGAAGCGGCGGCGCTGCCGATCCGCCACACCTGCAGCGCCACCCTGACCCTGCGCGCGCAGCAGATGAGCGCGTCCGAACTCGCCGGCGCCTGCGCCACCGTCGCCGGGCAGGAAGCCTATTTCCACCGCGAGCTCGCCACCGGCGGCGTGCCGGTCGCCGGCGACAACAACGCCAGCCTGGAAATGGCGGTGTTCGACAGCAGCGACGACTACGGCATCTACGCCGGCGCGATCTTCGGCATCGACACCAACAACGGCGGCATGTACCTGGAAGGCGATCCGTCGGCGCCGGGCAACCAGGCGCGCTTCATCGCCTACGAGGCCGAGTGGCTGCGCCCGCAGTTCGAGATCTGGAACCTGACCCACGAGTACGTGCACTACCTCGACGGCCGCTTCGACATGTGGGGCGACTTCCAGGCGGCGATGCAGCAAAAGACCGTGTGGTGGGTGGAAGGCTTCGCCGAGTACCTGTCCTACCAGTACCGCGACGTCGCCAACGACGGCGCCATCGCCGAGGCCGCGCGCGGCACCTACGCGCTGAGCACGGTCTACGCCAACGACTACGACAGCGGCACCAACCGGGTCTATCGCTGGGGCTACCTGGCGGTGCGCTTCATGTTCGAACAGCGGCGCGCGCAGGTGAACGCGATCCTGGCCAAGTTCCGTCCGGGCGACTACACCGGCTATGCGACCTACATGGCCGGCATCGGCCAGAGCAACGATGCCGCGTTCAAGGCCTGGCTGCCGTGCGTGGCCGACCCGGCCGGCAGCGGCTGCGGCGGCACCCCGAACCTGCCGCCGACGGCGAACTTCAGCGTCGCCGCGAGCGGCCTGAGCGTGAGCTTCACCGACACCTCCAGCGACAGCGACGGCCGCATCGTCGCGCGCAGCTGGAGCTTCGGCGACGGCAGCGCGTCGACCGCGACGAACCCGAGCAAGACCTACGCGGCCGGCGGCAGCTACACCGTCACCCTGACCGTCACCGACGACCGCGGCGCCACCGCCACCGCCACGCGTTCGATCAGCGTCAGCGAACCGGGCCTGCCCGAGTGCGGCGGCGGCGACGCGCGCACGCTCGGGCGCAACTGCGCGCGCAGCAACGCCTCGGCCACGCAGGGCAACTACGCGTACTTCTATCTGTACCTGCCGGCGGGCGTGAGCCAGCTGCGCATCGACACCGCCGGCGGCAGCGGCAACGCGGACCTGTACGTGAGCGCGGGCCAGTGGCCGTCGCGCGATTCGTATCAGTACCGTTCGGCCAAGGCCGGCAATGCGGAGTCGGTGACGGTCGCCAACCCGCCGGCGGGGTATGTGTACGTGGCCGTGCATGCGGCCGCTGCGTTCTCCGGAGTCAAGGTGAGCGCGCGGTACTGAGGGTTCGCGGGCGTTCGCCCTCACCCCAACCCCTCTCCCGCCAGCGGGAGAGGGGCTTTTTTCGATGTCGCGGCGATAGCTCCCTGTAGGAGCGACGCGAGTCGCGGCCGCGGGGTCGCACGGTTGCGTCGCAAGCGCGATGTCGCGGTCGCGACTCGCGTCGCTCCTACAAAAAGCAACGGCAGCCGCGGATCAACGATCCGACTGGCCGGTCGCGTAGTAATCCCCACGCTCGAACAACGCCGGCTGGATCAGCTCGGTGAACGCGCGCGCCTGCGGCGACAAATACTTGCCCTTGCGCACCACCACGCCATAACTGCGCGAGGGGAAATAATCCGCCAGCGACCGCGCCGACAGCCGCGCGCGGTCGGCTTCGGTCAGGCAGATCGCGGTGACGATGCTGATGCCCAGCCCCATCGCCACGTATTGCTTGATCACCTCCCAGCCGCCGACTTCCAGCGCCACCGTGTACGGCACCCGGTTCTGCTGGAACACCAGATCGACCATCCGGTACGTGGTCAGCCGCTGCGGCGGCAGGATCAGCCCGTACGGGCTCAGGTCCTGCAGGGTGAGCGCGTCGAGCTTGGCCAGCGGATGGTCGCGCGGCGCGATCAGCATCGGTTCGAAGCGGTACACCGGGGCGTAGCTGAGGTCGCCGGGCACGTCGAGCATCGAGCCGACGGCCAGGTCGACGCCGTCGGAGCGCAGCAGGTCCAGGCCGCCGGCGCCGGTGACGTTGTGCAGGGTCAGCCGCACCTCCGGGTGCGCGGCGCGGAAGGCTTCGACGATCTTCGGCAGCAGGTAGAGGATGGTCGAGCTGCCCGCGGCGACGTTGAGCTCGCCCGCGTCGAGGCCGCGGATGCGCTCGCGGAACACGCCCTCCAGCCCGTCCAGGCCTTCGACCAAAGGCCGCGCCAGTTCGTACAGCGCCTCGCCCTCGCGGGTCAGGGCCAGGCGACGGCCGCTGCGTTCGAGCAGGCGCACGCCCATGTCGCGTTCCAGCGCCTGCAACTGCAGGGTGACCGCCGGCTGGCTGAGGTAAAGCGCCTCAGCCGCACGTGAGACCGAGCCCAGGCGCGCGGTCTGGCAGAACGCCCGCAGCGGCTTGAGCTTGTCGCTTTTGTAGGAAAATCGCGGACTTAGCGAACGCGTCGAAGTCACGTGAAATCCATATATAAGCTAAGCAAATGATATGCATTGAAAAAACTTGATTGTCAAATACAACACGCCGCCGCATGGTCTGGCTCCAGGGACACGCTCGCTGGGAGCGGTCCTCCCCCACAGGAGTCGCAACATGTCGGCAGTCATGACGCAGTGGCAGGACCCCCGTCCCGGGCAACGCGGGCCGGGCGAGGGCATCGAGCTCAGCGGCCGCGCCGCCGGCCAGGAGCAGGTGCTGACCCCGGCCGCCCTCGAGTTCCTGGCCGACCTGCACCGCCGCTTCGAACCCGCCCGCCAGGCCCGGCTGGCCGCGCGCCGCGAGCGCCAGGCCTTCTTCGACGCAGGCGGCCTGCCGGGCTTCCGCGCCGACACCGCCGCGATCCGCGCCGGCGCCTGGCGCGTCGCCCCGCTGCCGACTGCGTTGCTCGACCGCCGGGTCGAGATCACCGGCCCGGTCGATCCCAAGATGGTCATCAACGCGCTGAACTCCGGGGCCAAGGTCTACATGGCCGACTTCGAGGACAGCACCGCGCCGACCTGGGCCAACCTGATCGCCGGCCAGCGCGCGCTCGCCGCCGCGGTCGCCGGCACCCTCGAATTCGCCGCGCCCGACACCGGCAAGCGCTACGCGCTCAAGCCGTTCGAACAGCAGGCCGTGCTGATGGTGCGCCCGCGCGGCTGGCACCTCGACGAAAAGCACCTGCGCGTCGACGGCGCGCCGGTGTCCGGCGGCCTGTTCGACCTGGGCCTGTTCGCCTTCCACAACGCCGCCGCGCTCGCCGCCAAGGACCGCGGCCCGTATTTCTACCTGCCCAAGCTGCAGTCGATGGAAGAGGCGCAGCTGTGGAACGACGCGCTCGACCACATCGAGCGCGAGTTGGAGCTGGAGCCGGGTTCGATCAAGGTCACCGTGCTGATCGAGACCTTGCCGGCGGTGTTCGAGATGGACGAGATCCTGCACGCGCTGCGCACGCGCATCGCCGGCTTGAACTGCGGCCGCTGGGACTACGTGTTCTCCTACCTCAAGACCTTCCGCGCGCACCGCGACAAGATCCTGCCCGAGCGCGGCCAGGTCACCATGACCCAGCCGTTCCTGCGCGCCTATTCGGAACTGCTGATCCAGACCTGCCACAAGCGCGGCGCCCACGCGATGGGCGGCATGGCCGCGCAGATCCCGATCAACGGCGACGAGGCCGCCAACGAAGCGGCGCTGGCCAAGGTGCGCGCGGACAAGCTGCGCGAAGTCACCGCCGGCCACGACGGCACCTGGGTCGCGCATCCGGCGCTGATCCCGCTGGCGATGCGCATCTTCGACGAGCGCATGCCGACCCCGCACCAGCAGCACGTGCTGCGCGAGGACGTGCTGATCATCGCCGAAGACCTGATCAAGCCCTCGTTCGGCACCATCACCCGCGCCGGTTTCGAGGGCAACGTCGAAGTCTGCGTGCGTTATCTCGCCGCGTGGCTCGACGGCAGCGGCTGCGTGCCGATCCATTGGCTGATGGAAGACGCCGCCACCGCCGAGATCGCCCGCACCCAGCTGTGGCAGTGGCTGCACGCGCCGTCGCTGTTCCTCGACGACGGCACCCCGGTCGACTTCGCCCTGCTCGAACGCGCGCTGATCGGCCTGCCGAGCCGGTTCGCCGACCGCGCCGCGCTGCCGGGCGGGGCCAAGCTCGACGAGGCCATCGCGATGCTCGACGAACTCACCCACGCACCGACCCTGGCCGAGTTCCTGACCCTGCCGGCCTACGAACGCATCGATTGACCCCCTGTAGGAGCGGCGCGAGCCGCGACCGCGAAACATCGCTCGCGACGCGAGCCTGCGACCCCGCGGTCGCGACTCGCGTCGCTCCTACAGTCGGACCCGAACACCCATACCCACGTCGCTACGACCCAACGCAAGGAATCGATGTCATGAGCCACACGCTGCCGACCGCCGACCAGCTGCGCCACCAGTGGGCCACCGACCCGCGCTGGGCCGGCATCACCCGCCCGTACTCGGCCGAGGACGTGGTGCGCCTGCGCGGCACCGTGCCGGTCGAACACTCCATCGCCAAGCTCGGCGCCAACAAGTTGTGGACCTCGCTGCAGACCGAGGACTTCGTCAACGCGCTCGGCGCGCTGACCGGCAACCAGGCCATGCAGCAGGTCAAGGCTGGGCTTAAGGCGATCTACCTGTCGGGCTGGCAGGTGGCGGCGGATGCCAACATCGCCGGCGAGATGTACCCCGACCAGTCGCTGTACCCGGCCAACTCGGTGCCGCAAGTGGTGCGCCGGATCAACAACACCCTGCTGCGCGCCGACCAGATCCAGTGCGCCGAAGGCACCGGCGACATCGACTTCCTGCAGCCCATCGTCGCCGACGCCGAGGCCGGTTTCGGCGGCGTGCTCAACGCCTTCGAGCTGATGAAGGGCATGATCGAGGCCGGCGCCTCGGGCGTGCACTTCGAAGACCAGCTGGCCTCGGTCAAGAAGTGCGGGCACATGGGCGGCAAGGTGCTGGTGCCGACCCGCGAAGCGGTCGAGAAGCTGGTCGCCGCGCGCCTGGCAAGCGATGTGATGGGCGTGCCGACGCTGATCGTCGCGCGCACCGACGCCGAAGCCGCCGACCTGCTCACCGCCGACATCGATCCGAACGACCAGCCCTTCACCACCGGCGAGCGCACCGTGGAGGGCTTCTACAAGACCCGCAACGGCCTCGACCAGGCGATCAGCCGCGGCCTGGCCTACGCGCCCTACGCCGATCTGGTGTGGTGCGAGACCGGCAAGCCGGACCTGGAGTTCGCGCGCAAGTTCGCCGAGGCCATCCACGCCCAGTTCCCGGGCAAGCTGCTGGCCTACAACTGCTCGCCGAGCTTCAACTGGAAGAAGAATCTCGACGACGCGACCATCGCCAAGTTCCAGAAGGAAATCGCCACCTACGGCTACAAGTTCCAGTTCATCACCCTGGCCGGTTTCCACAGCCTCAACTACGGCATGTTCAACCTCGCCCACGGTTACGCACGCCGGCAGATGAGCGCGTTCGTGGAGTTGCAGGAAGCCGAGTTCGCCGCGGCCGAGAAGGGCTTCACCGCGGTCAAGCACCAGCGCGAGGTCGGCACCGGCTACTTCGACGCGGTGACCCAGACCATCCAGGGCGGCCAGTCCTCGACGGTGGCGCTGAAGGGTTCGACCGAGGAAGAGCAGTTCCACGAGTCGAAGAAGGCGGCGGCCTGATCCGCCAGCGCGGATCGAGGCGGTAACCGAACGAAGGGCTCCGCGAGGAGCCCTTCGTCGTTGCCCACGCGCCGGCAGTGCCCACGCGCCGGCGGCGCGCGCCTCAGGCCTGGTAGGCGTCGATCAGGGTCAGCCGGCCCAGGTTGGGGTCTTCCACGATCAAGCGGCAGCGGCCGCGCTGGACGAATTCGTACACGCCGCCGTTGTCGGACTGATAGACGCAATGCCAGTACAGCGGGGCGATCGCGTTCGCGGCCCGGCTGGGGGCGTCGGCCGCCGCGGCGGTGCCCGACAGGGCCAGGGTCAGCGCCAGCGCGGCGCAGGTCGATAGCTTCATGGCGAAATCCTTCTCCGGTTCGACGCCGGACCGACTGTCCGGCCCGCCCGACAGTAGAGAAAGAACCGCGCCGATACGACGTCCGCAGCCAGCGGCGGGCGCTCGCCCGCGCGATTTTGCACGCGCGGTCGCAGTTACCGGCCGCAACGGGCCGAGGCGGACGGGGCGGCGCCGCATCCGGCGCCGCCCCGTCGCGACCGATTTCGCCGCAGGCGAGCGGCTTACTTCTTGACTTCCTGCGTGTGCGTCTTCAGCGACTCGGCCAGGCCCTTCACCGCGTCCGCGCCGGCCGGCACCGAGATGCTCGACCCCTTGAAGTCGGCGCCGATCGGCTGCGCGCGGCCGCCCAGGCACTGCGCCAGGAAGCCTTCGGCCACCGCGTTGAACGCCATCGCGTTCTCCGGGCGGGCGAAGCCGTGGCCTTCGTCGGGGAACAGCACGTAAGTGACCGGGATGTTCTTCTTGCGCATCGCCTCGACGATCTGGTCGCTCTCGGCCTGGTTGACGCGCGGGTCGTTGGCGCCCTGGCCGATCAGCAGCGGCTTGTCGATCTTGTCGACGCGGCCGATCGGCGAGCGTTCGGCCAGCTGCTTGCGCCCGGCTTCGGTGCGCGGGTCGCCCATGCGCCGGGCGAACTGTTCGAAGATGCTGGCCCAGTACGGCGGGATCGTCTTGAGCAGGGTCTGCAGGTTGGACGGGCCGACGATGTCGACGCCGCACTTGAACGTGTCGGGGGTGAAGGTCAGGCCGACCAGGGTGGCGTAACCGCCGTAGCTGCCGCCCATGATCGCCACGTCTTCCTTCTTGCTGACGCCCTGCTTGACCGCCCAGTCGACCGCGTCGATCAGGTCGTCGTGCATCTTGCCGGCCCATTCGCCGTCGCCGGCGTTGATGAAGTTCTTGCCGAAGCCGGTGGAGCCGCGGTAGTTGACCCGCAGCGTGGCGTAGCCGCGGTTGGCCAGCCACTGCGAGCCGGCGTTGTAGCCGTAGTAGTCGCGCGCCCACGGCCCGCCGTGCACCAGCAGCACCAGCGGCACCGGCTTGTCGGGCTTGCCGTCGCCGTCGGCGTCGGCGCTCTTGGGCAGGGTGAGGTAGCTGACCAGGGTCTTGCCGTCGCGCGAGGGAATCTCGACCGGCCACATCGGCACCAGCGGCTGGCCGTCCAGCGCCGGGCGGGTGGAGAACAGCCGGGTCAGTTCGGGCGCGGCGCCGCCGCGGCGGTACAGGTAGGTGGTGCCGGGTTCCTCGGCGGCGCCGTAGCTCACCACCCAGGTCTTGTCGTCGAGGCTGCGCGAGGCCACCGAGACTTCGCCGGCGCCGAGCTTGTCCTGCAGCCACTGCAAGTCTTTGCCGATGGCCGGGTCGAGCGGCTTCCACTGCTGGCGCAGGTAGTAGACCGAGGCCGCCTGGACCCGGTCGCTGGCCGGATCGGTCAGGCGCGCGCCGACGTCGGCGCGGGCGTCTTCCAGCAGCAGCGATTTCTTGCCGGCCGCGTCGATGGCGTACAGCGCGGCGGTGTCGCGGCCGCGCGAGTCGGTCAGGTACAGCAACTGGCCGTCGTCGCTGTAGCCCTCGTACTCGGTGGTCTGGCTGTCTTCGAACGGCACCGTGTCGACCACCGACCAGCCGCCCTTGCCGTCGCTGGCCAGCAGTTCGCTGCCGCCGTCCTCGCGCGAGCGGGTGGCGCGGTGGACCTTGAGGTCGCCGTCGGCGAGGTAGCCGGCGAGGCGGTCGTTGTTGCGCAGCGCGAGCGTGCGCTGGCCGCTGGCGAGGTCGACTTCGTACAGGTCGTGCCACTTCGGGTCGCGGTCGTTCATGCCGACCAGGATGCGGTCGGGGTGGCGGTGGGCGAGGCGGACCAGCGAGGCGCGGGTCTTGGGATACGCGGTGAGGTCGCGCGCCGCGCCCGGCTTGGCGACGTCGACCGAATACAGGTGGAAGTTCTCGTCGCCGCCGCTGTCGCGCAGGTACAGCAGGGTGCCGCTGCGGTAGCTCCAGGCGTAGCTGCGGATGCCGCGCGCGGCGTCGTCGGTGACCGCGCGCGCCTTGGCCGGTTCGCCGGCCGGCGCCACCCACACGTTCATGACCCCGTTCACCGGCGCCAGCCAGCTCAGGTAGCGGCCGTCGGGGCTGATCTGCGCGCCGCTGCGTTCGGGATTGCCGAACAGCGCCGAGCGCGGGATCAGTTCGCCGCCGGCGGAGGCGGCGGTCGCGGCGAGGGCGGGCGCGGCCAGCGCGAGCGACAGGCCCAGCGCGAGGCCGGTGCGCGCCAGCAGCGAAGGCGGATGGATGGGCATGGTGGTTCTCCGTTTCCGTGACAGTCGAGGTTCGAATATGAACAGCCTGCGCCCCACGGCGCAGTGCCGAAGGCCATGGCCGCGGCGCGGGGCTGGGTGCGCCGCCGCGGCGTGCCGGGCCGGATGCCCGAGACGCGCGATGAGCGATTCAGCCCCGCGACCGCAACCCGGCCGACGTCGCCGGCGCGCGCGCCGGCGTTGCGTATACGCAACGTTGCGGCGGATGCCGCGCCGCCTGCCGGGATTACACTCCGTGGCCATGGGCTGGGATGTGTATGTGTGTGCGGCGATGGTCGGCGTGCAGGGTGGCCGCTTCTCCCCCGCGCCGGCGTTAGCTGCACAGACCAGGTGCTATCCTGCCGTCAAGGCTCCACAGGGGATGTGGGGCGCGGGGAGATCGGGATGAATCGCGACATGGCGGCGCCGTCGACGGGCCGCGATACCGACAATTCGGCGATGACCGCGGCGCCGACGGATGTGGCGATGGCGGTGCTGACGCCGGGCGAATTCGAACTGTTCGCCGAGATCGGCCGCCCGCGCCGGGTCGAGGCCGGGCAGGTGCTGTTCCGCCGCGGCGAACTGGGCACCACCATGTTCGTGATCGCGCGCGGCGCGATCGTCCTCGACTTCGGCGACGACCTGGTCACCAAGCGCCTGGGCGTACGCGAATTCTTCGGCGAACTCGGCCTGCTGATCGGAGACCACGCCCGCAGCGCCGACGCCATCGCCGCCACCGACGGCCTGCTGGTGGAACTGCGCCACGAGGAATTCCAGCGCCTGGTCGATCGCGACCCCTCGCTGGTCTCCTACTTCCTGCGCCGCGCGATCATGCGCGTGGTGCTCAACGAACAAAGCCTGATCCGCCGCCTGCGCCGCCGCAACCAGGACCTGGAGGCCGCGCTCGACAGCCTCTACGCCACCACCCACCAGCTCAACCAGACCGAAGAGCTGGTGCGCACCGACGACCTGACCGGCCTGTACAACCGGCGCGGGCTGACCCTGCACCTGCAGGATGCGCGCGCCGCCGGCCTGGCCGAGACCCTGGGCCTGGTGCTGGTCGACTGCGACCGCTTCAAGCAGGTCAACGACGAACACGGCCACCTCGCCGGCGACCGCGTGCTGCAGAGCGTGGCCAACATCCTGCGCTCGGTGGCCGGGGTGGAGGACATCGCCTGCCGCCTCGGCGGCGACGAGTTCTGCCTGCTGGTCGCCGCGCGCACCCGCCAGGACGTGATGCGCTTCGCCGACTTCATCGTCCACACCGTGCACGGGCTGCTGATGATCCCGCAGTCGCCGCCGACGATCTGCCCGGTCAGCGTCGGCGCCTGCCTGGTCAGCGCCAAGCGCGACTGGAACGATTGGTACGCCCAGGCCGACGCCGCGCTCTACCAGGCCAAGCGCCTGGGCGGCAATCGCGTGCATTGGCAGGACGCCGAGCTCAGCGCCGTCTGAGCGGCGACACCAGGAAGCCGCGATGAACGATGCCCACCGACCCGACGCCGACGGCCCGCAGCTGCGCACCCTGCTGCTGACCGACCTGTGCGACTCGACCACCCTGGTCGAGCGTATCGGCGACGGCCCCGCGGCGGAGCTGTTCCGCGAACACGACCGCCTGGTGCTGGCGCTGCAGCAGCGCTGGCGCGGGCGCCTGATCGACCGTTCCGACGGCCTGCTGCTGTTGTTCGAGCGGCCGATCGACGGCCTCGGCTTCGCCCTGGACTACGCCCGCGGCCTGCGCGAGATCGGCGCGGCGCGCAAGTTCGAACTCAAGGCCCGCGCCGGCCTGCATGTCGGCGAAGTGCTGACCTGGCGCAACAGCGACGAGGCGGTCAAGGTCGGCGCCAAGCCGGTGGAAGTCGAAGGCCTGGCCAAGCCGATGGCCGGCCGGCTGATGGCGACCGCGCGGCCGGGCCAGATCCTGTTGTCGGCGGTGGCCGAGCCGCTGGCGCACCGCGCCGCGCGCGAGCTCGGCGAACGCGGCCAGCAGCTGCTGTGGAAATCGCATGGGCGCTGGCGCTTCAAGGGCGTGCCCGAGCCGCAGGAAATCTACGAGGTCGGCGAACCCGGCATCGCCCCGCTGCGCGCGCCGCCGAACGGGCCCAAGGCCTGGCGCGACATCCCGCTGTGGCGGCGGCCGGCGGCGCTGGCCGCCGAGGTCGCGGTGCTGGCGATGATCGGCACCGGCGCGTGGTTCGCGACCCGGCCGCAGCCGGCGATCGCCTTCAACCAGCGCGACTGGGTGGTGGTCGGCGACCTGCGCAACCTGACCGGCCAGAACGTGCTCGACGATTCGCTGGAACAGGCCTTCCGCATCAGCCTGGAGCAGTCGCGCTACGTCAACGTGCTCAGCGACCTGAAGGCGCGCGACACCCTGCAGCGCATGCAGCGCCAGCCCGACACCACGCTCGACCGCGCCATCGCCTCGGAGATCGCGCTGCGCGACGGCGCGCGCGCGGTGATCCTGCCGACCGTGGCCGAAGTCGGCGGGCGGGTGCGGGTCAGCGCGGAGGTCATCGACCCGCACACCCAGACCACGGTCTACGCCGAATCCGCCGACGGCCACGGCAAGGAATCCACGCTCGCCTCGATCGACAGCGTCACCGCCGGATTGCGCGAGAAGCTCGGCGAGGCGATGAAGTCGATCGAACGCGATTCCGAGCCGCTGCCCAAGGTCGCGACCAAGAACCTCGACGCGCTGCGCGCCTATGCCCTGGGCCTGAAGGCCTACGGCGAGCGCCGCCACCCCGAGGCGCTGCGCTACTTCGACCAGGCCATCGCCCTGGACCCGGACTTCGCCCTGGCCTACCTCGGCGCCCTGCGCGTGCGCGTCGGCGACGCCGACAACCGCCGCGCCCAGCCGTACCTGGAAAAAGCGGTCGCGCTGCGCTCGCACCTGGCGCCGCGCGACGCGCTGTACCTGGACGCGTGGTCGTCCGAGTACGGCCCGCAGCCGGCGCTGCATGCGCCGGCGCAGTGGAAGCTGCTGGCCGGCCTGTACCCCGACTACTACGCCGGCCACTACAACTACGCCTGGGCCGCGTTCGCCGCCAACCGCTTCGGCGAGACGTTGAGCTTCGCCAAGGCCGCGACCGCGCCGCAGAACCCGCTGCGCAGCAGCGCGGTCGAACTGATGGGCCGCGCCCAACTCGCCCAGGGCGACGCCAAGGCCGCGCTGGCCAGCTTCGAGCAGGGCGAGAAGGTCGGCCGCTACGGCCCCAACCGTCGCCGCGCCGCCGCGCTGGCGACCCTGCGCCGCTTCGACGAGGCCCAGGCGCTGCTGCAAAAGCTGCCCACCGACACCAGCACCGACGGGCTGACCAACAACCTCGAACGCATCGCCGTCGCGGTCGACCGCGGCCGCTGGAACGACGCGGAAAAGACCGCCCAGCGCGCCGAGCGCGACGCGGTCGCCGGCACCCCGGTGCTGGCCAACCAGTTCGCGCTGATCCGGATGATGGTGGAAGGCCTGAACGGCCGGCCGCCGCGCAGCGAGGCGCTGGCGACGCTATGCCGCAAGTCCGCCGCCCAGGCCGGCGACGAGGCCGACCCGCTGCGCAACGAACAGGCCTTCGTCGCGCTGAGCGCGGCCTACCTGGCCCAGCGCCACGGCGACGCGGCGGTGGCGCGGCAACTGCTGCCGATCCTGGAACCGCTGGTCAAGCGCATCGGCGATCCGCTGGTGGCGCAGTTGCTGACCGTGGTCCAGGCCGGGCAGCTGCGCCTGGACGGCAAGCCCGAAGAAGCGGTGCGCCTGCTGCGGCCGCTGCTGCGCGGCGACGAATTGTTCCAGGTCCACAGCGCGCTGCAGGCGGCCTATACCGCCGCCGGCCAGGACGAGGACGCGCTGGCCGAAGCGCGCTGGCTGGCGCAACAGCGCGGCCGCGCCTACATCGAGACCGCCGGCAGCCAGGTGCTGCAGACGCTCAACGTCGCCGACACCACCCTGGCCTTGCGCGAACAGGCGCGCAGCCTCGCGCGCCTGGGCCGGGAAGACGAAGCGCAGCGGCAGGCCGAGGCCTTCCGCCGCGCCTGGCCTCAGAGCGGCTCGTCGCCGCCGGTGCCGCCGCCGATGCCCTTGGCGCGCGCTTCGGCGCCGAGCAGGCCGGTTTCGAAGCAATGAGGGTTGGTGTGCGAGGCCGCTGAGGTCAGCATGCCCTTGATCTCCAGGCGCGCGGATTCGATCTCGGCCTTGGTCGCGATGTTGGCCGCGGCCATGCAGCCATAGGCGGTCGGCGAGTAGCTGCCGCTGGCGATCATTTCCTGCGCCGGCGCATGGCCGGCCTTGGCCAGCGCTGCGGTCGCATCCTTCTGGAACAGGGTGCGGAACTCGTTGTCCTTGCTCAACAGGTCGAGCAGCTTGTCGGCGACTTCGGCGCTCAACGGCGTATGGCCGCCGGATTCTTTGTTTGCCATGTCCTCATTCCCCTCGTGATTGACGTGCCGTTCCGGCGTGAAAACAGCGTGAAATCTAACCTTCCCTCTCTAACGGTACAACCGGAACGCGCCGGACAAATGCGGGTTTTCGAGGGTTTTTCCGCTGCGCTGCAGCGCGGCCGGCATAAACCAAGCTGAAGTTGCTGAACGCGCCGGGCCTGGCCGCCCGGCACGCGGCGGCACCGCGGCGCGTACCGGAGCAAGTATGCGGGCGTGCCCGGCGTGCGCATGCCGGCCCGGCGCCGCGACGGCCAGGAGCGACATTGCCGCGCGCGGGCCGTGCGCCCGACAATGCCGGGCTGGCCCGCCGCGCGCGACGCCGTCCGACCCGCCGCCGGCCGCGGCGGCCGCCTGCCCGCGAGCCTGCGATGCGTATCCGCCGTTGCGCCATCCTTTACCTGGAGCCGCGCGAAGACGCCGGTTTCGATCTGGCCTCGTTGCTGGCCGGCGAGGCCGGCATCCGCCGCAGCCTGCGCTGGCTGGCGCTGGCGCCGCACCTGGACGCCGAGGTCGAGATCGACGCCGCCGCGCGCGAGCTGCTCGGCCGGATCGGCCCCGGCGCGTGGACCCAGGCGGCGCCGTGGCTGCAGACGCACGCCGCGGCGGTCGCCGAACTGCTCGACCGCGGCCTGTTGCTGTGCGAGGCCGAAGACGGGGACGGCGCCGACGCCGGCCGCCGCGAACACCGCCGCCGCGACGAAGCGCTGCGCCAGGCGCACTGGTGGCCGCCGGCCGCGCTGGCGCACCGGCTCGGCCGTTGGCAGGGCCTGGACAGCGCCGCGGCGATGGACGCGGCCGAGATGAGCACCGCCGCCGACCTGCGCCGGCAACTCGGCGCGCCGCCGCCGCACGTGGTCGAGCGCGGCGACGCCGCGCAGCGCCAGGCGCTGCCGCGCCAGGACGACGGCGAGTTCGAGCGCCTGCTCGCGCGCCGCGCCACCTGCCGCAACTTCGACGCCGAACGCGCGCTGCCGCTGCCGACGTTCGCGCGCATGCTGCAGCGCGTGTTCGCCGCGCAGGCGCAGGTGCGGGTCGGCGAGGACACCGTGTTCCTCAAGAAGCACACCCCGTCCGGCGGCGGCCTGCACGCCACCGAGGCCTATCTGATCGTGCGCAACGTCGAAGGCGTGGCGCCGGGGCTGTACCACTACCACCCGGTCGCGCACGCGCTGGAGCCGATGCCGCCGCCGGCGCTGCCGCTGGCGCAGTTCGCCGCGCAGGCGGTGGCCGGGCAGCACTGGTTCGCCGACGCGCACGCGCTGGCGGTGCTGGCGCCGCGCTACGCGCGCAGCTTCTGGAAATACCGCGGCCACGCCAAGGCCTATCGCGCGCTGCTGCTGGATGTCGGCCACCTGTCGCAGACGCTGTACCTGAGCGCGACCGAACTGGGGCTGGGGGCGTTCGTGACCTCGGCGATCAACGAGGTCGACATCGAGCGCGAGTTCGGCCTGGACCCGCTCGCCGACGGGCCGCTCGCGGTGTGCGGCTTCGGCTGGCGCGGCACGCGCATGCGCACGTCCGAGTTCGACCCGGCCGGCGAGGTCTGGCGCCAGGACTGAGCGCGCGCCCGCCTTCGCCGCGTGGCGGCGGCCGGCGGGCGATCGCTGCAGCGGCCTGCGCGTCGCGGGCGCTTGCGCATCGGGTTTCGATGCGGCCGGCGCGCTCGGCTCGCGGGTCGGGCGCGCGCGGGCGCGTTGCATTGCGGCCGCCGCACACGCGCCGCGTGGCGGCCGCGCATCGGCATCGCAGAACGCCACTGCCGGCCAACACCGTGCGCGCGGCCGGTGGCATGCTGCGCGCAGGTCTTCGCTGGAGTGCGCACCGATGTGGCCCGATCGCCGTATCCAGGAGCTGTTCGGCATCGCCTTGCCGATCGTGCAGGCGCCGATGGCGGGCGCGCACGCCGCCGCGTTGGCCATCGCCGCCGCGCGCGCCGGCGCGCTGGGCTCGCTGCCGTGCGCGATGCTCTCGCCGGCGCAGGCGCGCGAACAGGTCGCGCAGTACCGCGCGGCGACCGACGCGCCGCTCAACCTCAACTTCTTCTGCCATCGCCCGGCCGCGCCCGACCCGGCGCGCGAGGCGGCCTGGCGCGAACGCCTGCGCCCGTACTACCTCGAATTCGGCCTGGATCCCGGCGCCGCCAGCGCCGCCGCGTCGCGTGCGCCGTTCGACGAGGCCTGGTGCGCGCTGGTCGAAGCGCTGCGTCCGCAGGTAGTGAGTTTCCATTTCGGCCTGCCCGCGCCGGACCTGCTGGCGCGGGTGCGCGCCAGCGGCGCGCGCGCGGTCGCCTCGGCCACCACCGTGGCCGAGGCGGTGTGGCTGGAACAGCGCGGCTGCGACGCGATCATCGCCCAGGGCAACGAAGCCGGCGGCCATCGCGGCGTGTTTCTCGACGGCCAGGACGTGTCCGCGCAGGCCGGCCTGTTCGCGCTGCTGCCGCGCGTGGCCGACGCGGTGAAGCTGCCGGTGATCGCCGCCGGCGGCATCTTCGACGGCCGCGGCATCGCCGCGGCGTTCGCGCTCGGCGCGGCGGCGGTGCAGGTCGGCACCGCCTACCTGTTCTGTCCGGAAGCCACGGTGGCGCCGTTGCACCGGCGCGCGCTGGCCGCGGGCGAGGGCGACGACACCGCGCTGACCAACGTGTTCAGCGGCCGGCCCGCGCGCAGCATCGTCAACCGGACGATGCGCGAACTGGGGCCGCTGTCGCCGCTGGCGCCAGCGTTCCCGGGCGCGGGCGCGGCGCTGGCGCCGTTGCGCGCGCACGCCGAAGCCGCCGGCGACGACGGCTTCATGTCGTTGTGGTCGGGCCAGGCGCGGCGCGCGCACGCGCTGGGCGCGTTCGAGCTGACCCGCGAACTGGCGCGGCAGGCGCAGGATCTGCTCGAGCGCGGCTGAGCCTGCGGTCGGGCCGTGCGCGTTGCGGCGCCCACGGGCACGTTCGGAACGAGCCGCGAACCGCCATGGCGCAGGACCGCGGCACGCGCGTGCGGCGGATGCGGGACCGGTTCTGCCGTAGTCCTCGCGCCGACTCGCTGCAGGTAGCGACGGCGTCGGCCGTCGCTGCGTCTGGATGCCGACGAGTCCCTCGACTGTGCTGCGTTCCAGCGCGTCGCGCGGCCGCCACTTCACGCCTCAACGCACCCTTTGCGGCGCCCACGCCGCCCACAGCCGCTGCGCTTCCTCGGCGATCACGTCGGGACGTTCTTCCGGCCAGAACAGCTTGTAGCCGTCCAGCTTGCGCAGCCCGCGCGACTGGCCGAAGGCATCGGCCAGCGGCCGCGCCTGGGCCGCGTCGAAGATGTCGTCGGCCATGCCCCACAGCACCCGCGCCGGCGCGCGGCTGCGGCCCAGGCGCGCGCCGATGCCTTCGAGCACGTTGCGCTCCAGGCCCATCGCGTAGGCGTGGGTCAGCGCCTTGCGCCGCTGGGTCGACAACAGCGGGCCGAAGTACATGTCGATGGCGTCGTCGTCCGGGTGCGCGGGATCGGCGTAGCACATGCCGCCGAACCCTTGCGGCGAGCGCGCCAGCGCCTTGTCCTGCCACCACGGCGCAAGCCATTCGTCGACGAAGCGGCCCTGCTTGGACAGTTCGATCACCGGCCGCAGCTTCGGCGGCGGGTTGTCGAATTCGGTGTCGCAGTTGGTCAGCAGCACGGTGCGCACGCGCTCGGGGTGCGCGGTCAGCAGCAACTGCGCGATCGCGCCGCCGCTGTCGTTGGCGACCAGGTCGGCGCTGGCGATGCCCAGCGCGTCCATCAGCGCGAGGATCATCGCCGCCTGCGCCTGCGGGTCCACCGCCTGATCCGGCGCGACCCGGGTGTAGCCCAGCCCGAGCCAGTCCGGGGCGATGCAGCGCCGGTACGGCGCCAGCCGCGGCAGCGCGCCGCGCCACTGGAAGCCGTTGAGCGGGAAGCCGTGCAGGAACAGCGCCGCCGGCCCGTCGCCGCGCTCGACGTAGGCGATGTCGCCGAAGGCGGTGCGGGCGAACTTGCGGCTGGCGTGGAATTCGGCCGCGTCGAGGTCCAGGCGGGTGCCGGCGTCGGCGCCGTTGTCCAGGCCGGGCGCGCGCGCCGCGGCGCCGACGAGGGCGCCGAAGCCGCCGGCGGCGAGCAGGCCGGTGCCGCCCAGCAGGAAGTGTCTGCGGTTCATGGGAACTCCGAGGTGGGGAGGGCGGCGTCGGTGCGGGCGCGCGCGGGTCCGCGGCGGCGCGTCTGCGCCGCCCTGGACTAGGCGTGTCGGGATGCGGCGCAGGGGCCGCGGTGGGGATCGTCGCTGCCGCCGCCGTCGCTACGTTCTGCGCGCGACGGCGGGGCATCCGGTCCGGCGCGGCGGCATCGAAGCGATGCCGCCGCCGAAGCGCAGGCCCGAGGCGGGCTCAGCGCGCCGTCGACTGCGCCGAGACGTAGGCGGCGTCGAGCTTCTGCGCGCATTCATCGCAGCACACCTCGACGGTCTTGCCGCCGATGGTCACCTGGAACGCGTTTTCGTCGAGGGGGCAATCGCAGGCTGCGCAGGTCTTCTCGCTCATGGGGGTTCTCCGGGGCGCCCGGGATGGGGCGCGCTCAGTAGGCCAGCGCGGGCGGGCGGCCGCTGTCAGAAAATTTAGCGATCGCCGCGGTGGGGCGATGGGCGATGGGCGATGGGCGCATGGGGCGAGGGGCGCTCTGTGGGAGCGGCGCGGGCCGCGACGTGGCGGGTCGCGGCCGCCGTGGGCTGCGAGGAGGCGATCGAACGGGACGATGCCGGGTTCCGGCGCGCGCCGCCGCGGTTCGGTTGGCGCGGTCGCGGCTTGCGCCGCTCCTACAAGGGGCGGCTTGCGGTCGCGGTGGAAGGCGAGACGATGCGCGCGCTCAGCGATACAGGGCCGACTGCCGGAACTCCGACGGCGAGCGCCCGTAGGTCTGCTGGAACGCCGCGCTGAAGTGGCTGTGGCTGGAGAACCCGAGGTCCTGGCCCAGCGCGCTGAGGTCTTCGTACTCGCCGAGCAGGTCCAGCGCCCGGGCCAGCCGCAGGCGCAGCTGGTAGCGGTACAGCGGCAGCCCTTCCACGCGCTGGAACACCTGGGTCAGGTACACCGGCGAGACGCCGACTTCGGCGGCGATCTCGGCCAGGGTCCAGCGCCGCGACAGGTCGCTGACCAGCACCAGCTTGGTCCGCTCGACCAGCCGCTGCTGGCCGGCGCTGGCGCCGGCGGCGTGGGCGGTGCGCGGCCCCAGCGCGCGCTGCGCCAGGGTCAGGGCCAGGCTCTCGGCCTCCAGCGGTTCGGCGATGCCCTGGCGCAGGCTGTGGCGCAGCAGCATCGCCAGCGACTGCGCGCGCGGGTCGATGCGCAGGCGCGGCGGGCGGAAGGCCAGCGCCTCGCCGTCGCGCAACAGCGCCTTGGGCGCCATCTCGCGCAGCATCGGCTCGGCGATCGACAGCGACAGGCTGGCGTCGCCGCCGTCGATCGGATGGCTGACCCGGTAGCCTTCGCCGGCGTTGAAGAACAACACCTGGCTGGCTTCGGCCACGCTCGCCTGTTCGCCGACATGGCGCACATAGACGCCGCGGTACGGGAAGACCAGATGCGTCGCCGCCGCGCACTCCTCCGGGCCGCGGTGCTTGCACCCGCCCGGGCAATAGACGTCGCGGACCGTCACGGTCGGCGTCTTGAGCAGGGTGTGGACGGTGAAGTCGGACATGCCGAAGGCCTCGGTGGCGCCGCGCGCTCGCGGCGGGCGGGCCGCCGCCTGCCGTGGCCGGGTCCGCGCGGCGACTATAGCCCAGCCCATCGGCGCCGACGCGGCCCGGCCGCGCGCCGGGCGGGCGGTCGCCGCACCCGCGCGGATGCGCGGCGAAGGCGGTTTTGAAGGCGCAAACCGCCCGGCCGCGGCGCGGCCATCGCAGACGGCGGAACGCAGCATCGCAGCGGCGCCATCGCAGCGGGGCGCCCGCGCCATCGCGACGCAGGCCGCGCAACCGGCGCTGCCTACGCCGCCCGCGTCGCGCTGTCGCGATCGGCCCGCCGGTAACCGACGGCTTCGGTCAGGTGCGCGGTGGCGATGTGCTCGCAACCGGCGAGGTCGGCGATGGTGCGCGCGACCCGCAAGATCCGGTGCATCGAGCGCGCCGACAACTGCAGGCCGTCGACCGCGCGTTCCAGCAGTGCCTGGTCGCGTTCGGCCAGGCGGCAATGCTGGTTGGTCTGGGCGTGGTCCAGGCGCGCATTGGTCCGGCCGCTGCGCTCGGCCTGACGTTGCCGCGCCGCGCTCACGCGCTCGCGGATCGCGGCGCTGGATTCGCCTTCGGGCTGGTCGGGGCGCAGCGCCGCCGGCGGCAGCCGTGGCACTTCGATGTGCAGGTCGATGCGGTCCAGCAGCGGGCCGGAAATGCGCGCGCGGTAGCGGCGGATGATGTCCTCGGTGCAGCGGCAGCGCGCGCTGGCGTCGCCGGCCCAGCCGCAGGGGCAGGGATTCATCGCCGCAACCAGTTGGAAGCGCGCCGGAAACTCGGCGCTGCGCGCCGCGCGCGACACCGTGACCGCGCCCGACTCCAGCGGCTCGCGCAACACTTCCAGCGCGCGCCGCTCCCATTCGGGCAGCTCATCGAGGAACAACACCCCGTGGTGCGCCAGCGAGATTTCGCCGGGCCGCGGATCGGCGCCGCCGCCGACCAGGGCGACCGCGCTGGCGGTGTGGTGCGGGGCGCGGAACGGACGCTGGCGCCAGCGCGACGGGTCCAGCGCGCGGCCGTGGCCGCCGCCGCCGACCGAGGCGATCGCCGCGGTTTCCAGCGCTTCGTCTTCGCTGGCCTCGGGCAGCAGGCCGGGCAGGCGCGAGGCGAGCAGGGTCTTGCCGCAGCCGGGCGGGCCGATCAGCAGCAGATGGTGGCCGCCGGCCGCGGCGATCTCCAGCGCGCGCCGCGCCTGCGCCTGGCCGCGCACATCGCGCATGTCCAGTTCCGGCGCACGCGCCAACGGCGGGGCCACTGCGCGCGGCAGCGACGCGCGCTCGCACAGCATCGCGCAGACCTCCGACAGCGTGCGCGCGGTGCGCGCTTCGACCCGGCTGGCCAGCGCCGCCTCGTTGCCGTTGCCGGCCGGCACCACCAGCCGGCGCCCGGCCTCGGCCGCGGCCAGCGCCGCCGGCAGCACGCCGTCGATCGCGCGCAGCTCGCCGGTGAGGCCGAGCTCGCCGAGGAATTCGCAATCGGCCAAGGCCGGCAGCGGCAGCTGCCCGCTCGCGGCGAGGATGCCGAGCGCGATGGCGAGGTCGTAGCGGCCGCCGTCCTTAGTATTTTTTCCAGAAATGCGGCATAACTGACCCCGTACTTCGAAGCTTTATGGGCACGGAAGCCCTCAAACGGTCTTGCCATTGGAGGTTTGTTTCGACAATGAAGCGGGAAAACCCTAGGCCGCGACGTTCGGCCCATTTCAAGACCCGGAAGCGCCGGGGCAGTTACCTGGGTGTGACCGGGAAGTATCCCAGCCCCCAGAACCATCACTGTCTGTTCTTTGAGGGCTTCCGGGAACGTGACTTAATGGTCCTGCTGGCGTTCGACGACACTGTCGAGCGAATCGAAGACCACGCCATCAAGATCGAGTACAAGGAGCGCGGCCGGCTTCGGACCTACACTCCGGACCTGTTTGTGACATTCAAGGCGGCCAGGCACCGGCTCGCTCTGCTCATCGAGGTCAAGATGGCGGACGAGCTGCGCCGTACGGGCAGGACGTATGCCACCCGCTTTCGTGCGGCTCGAGCGTACTGTCGCTCCCACGGCATGCAGTTTCGGGTAATCACCGAGCGATCCCTTCCTCGTCCTATGGTGCGCAACCTCCGGTTCCTGCTCCCGTACCGGCGGGAGGAGCCACAACCGGCGCTCGATGCCGATTTCCTTACGGCGGCCTCGCAGGGGCCGAAGTCGCTGAAGTGGTACATGGAGACGCTCACCGCTAAGGGCTATGGCGCCAGCGAAGTCGTCTTCGCCGCGTGGCGCCTGAGCGCCCGCCAGCAGCTCAGGCTCGACCTGCACTCGCTTCTCTCGATGGACACGACAATGGAGGCCGCCCCATGGACGGTGACGATCTGAAGGTGATCGGCGCGGGCGGATCGCCCGTGATCGAGATTGAGGTTGGCCGAAACTACGCCATAGCCGATCGGCCAGGTCTGTATACGGTGATCCAGTTCGAGTCGAGCGAGGAATTGACAGTTCGCGAGTTCGGTACAGGCGTGTTGCTCATCGTTCGGAGAGACTCGCTGCGATCGCTGACGACTCCCGCACAGGCCGATCGCGATGACCTCAAGCTCCTCGAGGACGATGAGCGAATCGCGGCAGCCGAAAAGAAGCTGGAAGCCATCAAGGATTTGTTGACCTTCCGAAGGGTCCCCAAAGCCAAGTGGGAGGCGCTATCCACCGAGAGCGGCATCAAGATCAAAACGCTCCGGGAGTGGCATCGCCGATATCGCAAGGATCCGCGCTTAAGCTCGCTGATGCGCAAGCGGCGCTCCGATGCCGGTCAGACACGGCTGCACGTGCTGGTCGAGAAACAACTCAAGGCGCGTCTGGACGAGGTCTTGGGGAACGGCAACCTCACCCTCTCCGCGGTCTTCGAGGATCTGAAGGACGATGTCCGGGAACTCAAACGACGATTTCCCAATGACGACAAGATCGTGCTGCCCGTCTTTTCGACGGTTTATGAACGCTACCGAGAGTTGAGCGAGTACGACAAGGACGCCGCCAAAATCGGTGCTCGCCAGGCCGGACTACTGCACCGTCTTCAAAAGGGCTCGATCAGTGACATCGACCATCCACTGGCCATGGTACAGGTCGACCACCTGGAACTGCCGGTCATGGTGGTCGACGAAGTCGATCGCATTGCCATATGCAAGGGATGGATCACGGTATTGATCGACATTTGGAGCCGTTGCGTCGTCGGGTACTACATCACGCTGGAATCGCCCGGCGATCTGTCTCTGGGCATGGCGATCAGCCACGCGATCCTTCCTAAGACCGATACGCTCAAGCTCCTTGGCTACGAGGCGACTTGGCCGATTAGTGGATTCATGTGGGCCGTGCATTCCGACAATGCCGGCGAGTTCCACGGCAACATGCTGGAATTGGCCGCCAAGGAATACCTGTTCGAGATCATCTTCCGGAAGGTGAAACAGCCGCAGTACGGGGCCTACATCGAATCCTACCTGGGCACCCTGTCCGGGAAATTGCGGCGCGTGCCCGGTGCCACCCGCGAAGGCAAGGAGGCGTTAGGAGACTACGATCCTGCCGAGGCTGCGATCATGACGCTGGCGGAACTAGAGCAGTACGTCCTGAACCTGATCATCGAGTATCACGCCAGTCCGCATACCGGTCTTGGCGGGATGGCACCGATGAGCATGTTCAAAGAGGGGCTGAAGGGAGGCTGCGGCGCCATCCCCATCGGGCGCCTGCGCCACGCGACGGAACCGGTCAAGTTGATGCTCGACTTCCTTCCCGTCAAGGAGCGCGTGATCAGCGAGAAGGGAGTCGTGATCGATTATGTTTGGTACATGGACGACTGCTTGCAACGGTGGGTCCACGCGCGCGATCCGCAGAACGTGGACGAGGCCAGGATGTTCCTCTTCCGGCGAGACCCGAGGGACATCACGCGGATCTATTTCTGGGATCCCGAGTCGCGCGAGTACAAGCTTGTTCGCACCCGAAACGTCACGCGCCCCAAGATGAGCCTGTGGGAGTTCACCGCTATCCGGAAGTTCCTGGAAGCACGCGGCGCCAAGGATATCGACGAGGACATGATCTTCCGCGCGCGGGACGAGCGTCGGCGACTTCTGGCAGAGGCCGCTGCCAAGACTCGGAAGGCCAGAAAGGCCCGCGAGCGCGAGCGCTACAGTCGCGCCGAAGCCGGGGCCCGGGCACTCCAGAACAAGGTGGGCGTGCCACATGACACGGCGCCTCCTGAGTCTGCTCCGTCCGTGCCACCTTCCACTTCCAGCGCCTCAATGCCTCCTGGCGTCGAGGAAGTCGCCACGCCGTTCGAGATGAACTGGGATGACTAAGTCGCGCAAGCCTCCCCTCCGCGTGGATCGGGCCATCCCGTCACCGCGGGCGCACTTTCAGACTCCTTGGGTGCCCTTTCCCGAAGGGGCTGATGTCCTCAAGACCATGGCGAGGTTCATCGGCCGTCCTGACGAGGGACGGCCGATGAACCTTGCGCTGATCGGAGATTCGGGGTTCGGCAAGTCGCATCTGCTGGATCACTTCGCCGACTGCTACCCGGACATCGCCGACGAAACGCCTCCCCGCATCCAGGTCGTCTCGATCATGGTGACGGGCCAGTCCGACGGGCGCGCATTGATGCGCGAACTGCTGTCGGAGATCGGCGCCTCGTTCCGACCGAACGATGCCTACGACGAGTTGCTCCGTGACTTTTGCATCAAGGCCGAGGTTGCGGAGGTCGGGTTGATCGTGCTCGACGAGTTCCACAACGGCATCAGCGAGCGCCGTGATCGCACGCTCAGGATGATCACGGCGGTCCGCGATCTAAGTAATCGCATCCGACGCCCCATCGTCGTGGCGGGCGATGAACGGGTCAAAGAGCTGCTGCGGTACGATCGGCAACTGTACGAGCGGTTCCAGATTAAGGAATTACCGGTCTGGACGGAAAAGAACGCGGTCATGAAGTTCCTAGCGGCGTTCGAGCGCAGCCTGGGATTGCCGGAGGAGTCGCGATTGGGCACCGGCACCATGGCTGATCTCGTGATGGAGCTGGCCGGCGATCACATGGGATCGATTGCTGAGCTCGTCCGAGAAGCCGCGCGCGTCGCCATCACAGCGGGTGCCGCCAAGGTGACGGATGATCACCTACACAAAGCACACCCCCTGATCCGGCGCGGACTGCCTGCGTGACCTCGCGACGGCGTTCCAAAGCGTCGTCCTTGGGCACCGTCCTTCCGCTGCTTCCTGGCGAATCCATCACCTCCTGGTTCGTTCGACTGGCGAGAGTCAACGCGTTCAGCTTGCACGAGCTTGCCTCGACCCTGCTCGGCTACTCGACGCACAGCGTGACTGGGCTCGACCTCGACGCCTTGCCCAGCACGGCGCTTCCTGTTGCGTTGGCTCGTGGCTCGGACGTCCCCATCGAAGACGTGTACCTGGCTGGCTTGGCCAGCTGGCAGACCCTGCTCAGTGGGGAGCCATCCCCCGGCCGTCGCTGGATCCTGGCTCCGTCCCGGACGCCGGGGAAGGCGCGGAAAGGGCGGTGGACTCAGGCCTGCTTTGCTTGCCTTGCGGACGATGGGGTTCCGTATTTCCGCCTCTACTGGCGTTTTGCCTTCATCACAGAGTGTCCCGTGCATCGTTTGCCCCTGCACGATGTGTGTCCCCATTGCGGGAATCCCTTGGACTTCCCGCAGATGGATCGAGGCTTTCCCAGGCCTCAGCGATATTGGGCTCTGTCCCGCTGTCCTCAATGCTGCGTGGACTGGCGCTTGTTCGGTCAGCGGACCAGTCGCGGGGATCCACGCGTTGGGCACCTCCAACGAGATCTGCTGAAGGGGCTCGCATCACGGTGGGTCTACCACCGAACGGGGGCAATCTGGGTAGGCGTCATGCTGGACGGACTGTTTCGCTTGCTCCGTTGTTTCCGCACCGGGGAGGGCCGCAAGGTGGCGGAACGACTGGCAGGGAGTTCGATTCGGAGCCCATCAGGGGAGCCGTTCGAACGATGGTCGATCGAGCATCGCAGGGCGCTACTTCGAGCGGTGGCCGCAGCTTGGTTCGATTGGCCGCGTACGTTCGTCGATGCCGCGCGGAGAGAGGGGCTCACGGCGACGGTACTACGTGAGAAGTCGCCGCCGCCGTGGTGGTTGGAGCGGGTGGTCATCGATCATCTGGACAGGAGCTGGTATGCGCCGTCATCGGATGAGGCGGCCAGTGCGGGAGAGGTGTTGAGTCGGCACGGTGTATCTGTGACACCATGGGTACTGCGCGAATGGTTGGGCTGTTACGTCCCCAAGCCAAAGCTTGGGGGCCGTCAGGAGATCGGCGCGCCGCAGCAGTTGGCGTTATGGCCGAGACAAAACGCGGCACGCGACGATCTCCGCCGCGCCTTTGTCTCGCGGCTGGTCATCACGCTGAGGCGATACTGCGCTGGTGCAAAGCAACGCCCAGGGAACACGTATGCTCAGCTGCCTCTCAATCCGCATTAGATGCGCAACAGCTATCCGATCAAGGCCTATACGGCTGACGATCCCGACTCCCAAGGCGCGTGATCGGCCCCGCCTGGTGCAACTCGATCAAGCATCTGAACGTGCCGAGGCCGCTTTACATAACGGAGTTGGCGTCGAGTGTCGCATGGTGTGAGACGCGCCGGTGGAAGGATCGGTAAAGAGTCCTTTTTTGTTGGACAGACGACGGTAGGTCGCTATGGATCCCGCACTTCCATGGAGCACGATGACAGCGCGTGAACAGCTCGTATGGGCCGCGCGCTATGCCGCACTGTCCGATCATTCGGTCGATGCCGTCCGTCTGGCGAACCAGGCCGTGCGAACGCTTCGAACGTACAACGTGGACAACGAGCGCTTTCTGGGGCCCGAGTACGAGGCCGCCCGAAGTGGTCCAGGACTCACGTTCGATGAGTTCCGCCTCTGGTATCCGGTGGCATTGAAGATCGCCCGGCGCCATTCGCCTGGAGCTGAGGAGGTCGACGCGGCGGCATGCCAGCGGGCTTACGACAGCTACCGTCAAAGCGCATCGGACTTCTATTGATCGTATAACCACGCCCTGTCCTAACGTTTTGAAGTTCAATGGACTGCCTTCCCCTTTTTCAGCTATGCGCACGTTTGCTCACCTGCATGACGCCCAGCGATTGCTGGGCAATACGCCGACGTACACGCGGAAGAGCGCGCTGGTTGCCGCATTGGCGGGCGCCGGTGGCCAACCGTGACCCGGTTATGAAATGAGGCCGCCATGAGACTTGAAGACTTTGACCTGGGTACCGTGTTCTTTTCTACCACTGGACAGCGTTGGCGCTGTACGGACGTGGGACGTCGAACGATCCTTGCCATCGAGTTGGGCGAAGATCTGCACGAGGATTGGACGGTGGGGCCGCCGTACGTGATTCCCGAAGTTCCCTTCGATGAAATCGGAATCGCGGCTGCATATCGTTCTGCGGAAGAATCAATCCGTGATGCATTGGAGGGCGCTAATCGGGATAGCCATCCAGGCTATTCGACGCAGGCGGTCTGGACGATGATGGAGGCGCGGCTTTCTGAGGAATCGAGTCGCTACCCGCGTAGCCTTTTGTTTCGCATCGATCGGGTGGATGCGAATGGTGAGATATTTCATCCGTTTGCTGCTAATCGAACAGGCGATATGTGGAGCATCCAGGTCTACTTGCCCTTTACGCAGCAATACGAATGGGTTCCAGAATCTGACTTCATTCGGATGCGCGCTGCTACAGAAGTGGATCTGCAGATTCGAGCCGGGCGCGCCTAGGCGCACCATATCGACAGGTCTCATGAGGGGTGTTTGCTCCCAGGACGCACCCGCTCGTATCGGAGTCGGTAACGCCCGGCGATACCAATGCCGACCTTTTGGAGCCCCGGGGCTGTTGACGCCGGACTTCGGCCAAGCATCTGGATGCCTGCAGGAACTGCCGGTGGTCGAGCCGCTTGCCGAAGAGGCCCGAATAGCGGGTTTCGTGCCTGAAAGCCGGGGCGATCATGGCCCGAGGATGCGTTGCGGAAGCCCGTGCCAGGCCCATTGTCACCGTGAGCCTCGCGATCGGCGGCTGGAGCCGTTTGGCGACTATGGCTTGATCATGTCGGTATTGGTTCCGTTGGGAAACCGGTGGCGCTCCGCCTATTCGGAGGTCGAAGCAGGTGCGCAATTGGCGGCGTTGGAATCGCGGCGCGAACGCCATTGAGTTCCAGCACTGGCTAAAGCGGAGTTGTTCGCTATTTACAACAACCCTGGTATCACCGGGGGCGAGGTTCTATTCAGGTGGTCTTTTCCACAGATGCTCGTAGATAAGCGCTGATTTTCGGAGTATCTACTTCATAGCGCAGGTGCCTGTTGAGCGTGCCTTAGGCGTCGACGTCATCGGATATGAATCAGGGTGCCATTTGTGCCTCGCACCGTCTGACCGGGCTCCACGCACACCTCATCGTACCCACCGGGGCAATAAGCGCTTCCTGTGGGCAGCAACTCGCACATGCCGCTGCTGGACGTGAGGTTGCCCCGTCAAACCCTGCTAACACGGCGCCTTCGGCAGGCCAGGCCTCGCGCGATAAGCACAGCGATTCGGTGGCTCTAGAGGTCAGTGTGAGGTCGCAGCGCTGCTTGGCAGGGTAATCGGCGACCGCCAAGTCGAAGTCGTCGGTGCCAACCTGACTGGCGGAAATCGGCCAGAAGCAAACATTGGCCACAGAGCTGGGCTCCGCACTCATCCAGATTTCGAGTCGGAAGCGCGCCCTAAGTGAGGTAGCCGGCTTGGGTCCTTTTTTCGGGCTTCGGTGCGGCTCGAAGCAGACTTGTTGCCGTGGACGATGACAAAGGACGGTCTGCACGCGGGGTCGTCGACGCAAGAAATATGACTGAACGAGGTCCAGCCATCCGTTCGTCGCCCGAGTGGCCGCTCCCTGCAGGCTTGAACGTTCACACGCAGAAGGGCTGCGGAGATCAGGAGCCATACGCATGCCGCCCAATGGACCGACGCAAAGGAGTGCAACATGCCGACTCAGTCCGTGGGGTTAGCCGCCCGACTCGCACGCGGGGTCCTCGCCACCCTCCTCGCTGGCGCCGGACTGCCGGTATGGGCCGAAGAGGGCAAGGTCGTCTACGCGGAAGTCGCGGCAGACGAAGTCAGCGAAGTGGACTCCGTCATCCAGGCCGCCATCGCAGAAGATGTCGCCGACGGCGATGCGGTGAAGGACGACCTGCTTCTAGTGCGCCTGGTGAAGTTGTCGCCTGAAGCCGCGTCGCGCCTGGAGGCTTGGGACCAGCTGTTGCCGCAGGTCAAGATTGCCAAGGACGGGGAAAGCCGGGTCCTGTCCGTGCCGAAAACGATATTCGGTAGCGCCAATAAAGCCCACTACGATCGACTGCGCGCTTCGTTCGATCTTTCGGTGCTTGACTTCCCCCGTCGGTTAGGGGCGTACGCCACCCAACAGATAGTGTCACGCGAGTCCGCGGACAAGACATTGGCACTTCTGCTGAACACGAAATCGGCTCCTTCTACGCCGCAGGAGGAGGTATGCGCCGTGTCCAGCAACCAGATGAGCAAGGTGCAGCGGCTCGTTCCTGATGAACATTTGAGTTCTGCGGCCATCGGTGAGTTTGATCGGGCTTGCCTCGGTACGCTCGTCCCGGGCCAGGAGCTTCTCGCACTGCCGGCCTATGTGCGGGATTCGGGCGCGATCAAGATCTTGGGTGTGCTGGAACGCGCCATAACAGGTCACGACGGAGTTGAAACCAGGGAGGCGTTCTGTTCGGCCTTCCTGGTCGACGAAAATACGATCGTCTCCGCGCGCCATTGCTTCTACGACGTCCGACGTCCAACGGCCCGTACCGAAACCGGCGAAGCGTGGGACGACGGCGAGGTCTACTTCCAACGCGTGGTTCCCCAGTATGCATCAGTGAAGGTGGGGCCGCGGTTGGCTGTGAACTGGCTCGATGCAGACGACGCGAAGTACCTCCCACGAAGCCAGCGGCCTCTGTCCGCGGCCGACGACTTCATCGCCTTCACCCTGGACGCCGTCATCCCCGATATTCCTGAAGTCCGGTTCGACCCCGAGGAAGGCGTGCAACAGGCCTGGGTTGCGGGACCTGCGGGCATCGTGCGCGACGATAGGGACATGACGAACCGCAACGTTCCACCCAGCGTACTCGGCATGCGGTGGACCCGCAACGCACCTTGCGTGACCGCGTCGAGCAGTCACACGTGCGCGCTCCATGTTTGCCACTCGACCCAAGGTGCCAGCGGCGCCGCGATCATCGGCCGCTCGTCAGACTCCGCCGGCGTCGCGATCACGGGTATCCACCTCGGTCCCTACGCCCAGCTCGGAAAAGCCTGCCCGGCGCTGATGCAAAACCAACAGGTCAACCTCAACGGCGCCGTGCGCGCCCCGGCGTTCATGGCCAAGATCCTGGCCGTGCGCGACTCGGACGACCAGAAGAACTGACAATGGCCTCGATGAACCTATGCGCGTGGCTTTTCGCCGTCGTCATGTTGACGATCCCGATCGACCTGCTTGCCGAGCAACCTGCGAAGGGAGAGAAGCCGCCTGAGCCGTCTGAGCCGGAGAAACCTGCAGAAGCTGCGACGCAAACGCCATCGACCCCGGCCGATGGGAAGTACAAGAACCCGCTGCTCGCTTCAGATTCGGAAGAGAAAAAAAAGGGTTCCCCCGCGACTGAACGCGGCGACAACCCCGTGCCTTCAAGCCGATACCCCGCGGAGACGACACTCCGAGTGAGGTTGATCCCCCCGGACGAGGAGCCATGCAAGCTAACCATGACCCTCGAAAGCGGAGTGGGGACCGCCCTGCTTACTGCGGTGCTCCCGAAGGTCATCGACACCGGCTTGGCGTCTTTGTCGACGGCACTGCGCGCTGCTTCCGGCGAGGATCGCAAGACCCGGCACTACACGGGGATCACTGCGGGATACGCGTACGACTATCTGCCCAGGACGCGCGAGCGCTCGTGGTTTGGGGAAAATGGCTGCCTCGAGGTCACTTCCGCACATCTGGAGTCCGATGGAAAGCCCACACTCGATGCGCTCATCCCGATACGCGTATCAAGTGACGGCACAGCCCTGGCCTTCGACCTGTACAGCCTCTCCTATCGCGGTAAGCTGTCAAAAGGACGCAAGGTCGAGCAAATGACCATCGCGATCGAGATGACCAACCCGGCCGCCACCGGCAACTCGATCGCGTTGCTGAAGGGGCCGTTCGTGCCAGCGCCGGAAACATTCGTGGCCAAGGAAGGCGTCGGTCCGACGTCTGGTTGGGTCACGATGCCCGCCGTGGACGACACGGTGGGCGCGCTGGTCACCAGCTATCAGACCCTGTGCAGTGAGCGCGCCGGTGCGGCCAAGGCCTACATCGATGCCAAGGTCGCAGAGATCGAGGCCGGAACGGACACGGACGAAAAGAAGAAGGAGGCGTTAAAGGCGCTCTCCAAGCCTGATCCGGATGAACTTTGCGGTCGCAGAATCGACAAGCCGGCCTTTGCCGAACCGGGCCAAGGCTGGTCTTCGACCCAGGAAGAAGGGCTCCGCGCGCTCGAGACCCGACTGACGACCCAGCAACCCATCAACTTTACTGTCGTCGTTACGGAGACGCGCAACGTCAACAAGTTCCTCTACACCATCAGCCAGAAATTCGACGGCGACCAGAAGGAGATCCGCGATGTACTGATGGCGAACCTTGACCCTGCCACGCGTAAGGCCAAGGAAGACGCGGAGGCTGTGGCGCGACGCCAAAGGGACACGACCCGTATTACCAATGCCTCCATCTTCGAGCAGAAGATGGTGAATTTCCACGACAAAGTCCGCCTGTACGAGATCAAGAGAGATCTGGTCCGCGAAGCGCATGCGACGCTGGCGCTAGCTCGCAAGCGAGCTGAAGCCGATCGAGACAATCAGCAGCTCTGGGACGCCGTGAAGGAAGCGAAGAACGAGCTGGATGTCGCGGAAGGAGCGAAGTCGACCAGCCTCGCCGAGGCGTTGGTCGCCAAGCAGCAGGCTCTCGAGGCTGCCGTGACAGCGGACATCACCATCACCGATAGCCACTCGCTGCGCCGCTTTCCAAGCTGATGACTCCAAGCACCGGTCCCCTGCGGCCAAGCCGGCCTACGGCAACGAAGGCAAGCGCGGGGAACCTACCCATCGAAGCGACTCGTGCTTTCACGAACGCGTTCGTATCGCTGTGTGAGTGGGAAGGTCTATAACCAGGACTCGCGGCGCGCCGTCCAGAGTTCGTAGTTTGGCTGCAGACGCGAGTGCGCCTCCGGTCGCCTGCCCCCTGCGGGCGTCCGCTTTGGGTCGAAAGCAGCCACTGACTGTGCCGGGTCTATTGAGCATCGACACCACAATGTTTACGTCGTGAGAGTGAATCGCCCGGCGTTTGGTGGACGCTCCCCGGGCGGGACCACTCAACGGGTCCCAACTCGCTTACGCTGACCAACACCACTCTTACCGGCTCCGCATCGTGAGGGCTCTTGAGGGTCGTTGGGGGAAAATGAGGGCCGATGGGGGCCACTGGGGGTTGGTGGAGCCACGGGAGCCCGGTTCAAACCCTCTTGATGGGCTAATGAGGGCTAGTGGGGGCGAATGAGGGGCTCTGGGGGAGAGACAACCGATCCCGCGGCATTTGCCCCAAGCGTGGACCGGTCTGCGCCTCGCGACCTGGCTCCTGCCGGGCGATTGCTTCCGGGCGATTGCTAGTCCCGCGAGACAGTTGATGCCCAACCGGCGCGCCCACTGCTCTGCCCTCGCCCGCTTCTGTGCTTACCTGCGGGTATCCACGAAATCCCGGCAACTCATGTCAGGGCAGGAAAGCCCCGCCGTAGCGTGGCTGTTTTGTTCGGCCGATCAGGCTCATGGCCGATAGCCGGATGCTGTGCCGTTGTATGTACTGCCACACTTGGCACCGACAGGGGGACGAAATGACGGATGCTCAGATCAAGTGCATAAATAAACGCGAACATCACAATCCGCACGAACGTATCACCCACGTAGGGGGATACCCCGCGGAGGGAGGCGGAAACTGGAAGTGGACGCTTGAGCGCGCCATCGACGAAATAGAAGCCGGTCGTTGGAGGTTCTATGTCTCTGTCGGCGGCCAGAGTGTCTGGGTGATCGTGGCTATCCGTAATGGGCGAAAGTATCTGAAGACCCAGAACGATGGAGACGAGCCCAACAATCTCCTAAGCCTTCCAGAGTGTCCTTAATCTGGTCTCAACCCGGAACGCCTACTGAATCGCCTAGGGGTTTGTGGACGCTCTGAACGGGACCACTCCACAGTTCTCAGCTGTCTGGCCACTGCCATCCGCGCCGACCCACCGACTGTGAGGGCTAGTGGGGGTCATTGGGGGTCGATGAGGGCCATTGGGGCTGATGGGGGTGTTTGCGGGCGTGGGGCGATGAGGGGCCGGTCGCGGACTACTCGGGCCGCCGAAAAGTAAGGGGGCGGCTAGCCAAGAGATCCAGATCGTGCGCCATTCAATCGAACGCATGCCGACGTGGCCTGCCCGAAACCGGCTCGGCTAGACCCTGCCCCCCCAAGGAGGACTAGCACACCCGCTTCGGGCCCGTCCAGTGCCCTGCCGAAGCCCGTCGCCGACGAGGCTTCGTTTGCTGCAATGTCTCCGCTAGACTGCCCTTAGCCGACATCTTCGATACATAGTTCCGCCGATCGTCTGGTTGGCACCGGCGTTTTCCAGCCAACTTGCAGAGTGTCGCCGGGGCGGGCTGACCGCCGAACATGCCCATGATCCTGAAAAGCATCAGCACATCCGGCCGCGTTTTCGAATCCTCCTTCGTCGTTTGTGGCGACGATTCACCATCGGATCCCGACCAGTCGTGGATCACGGTCCTCGTCGGCGAGAACGGCAGCAAGAAGAGCCTGGCGCTCAGGGTTCTGATGGAAGCGGGCCTGGGTAGGACGGAACACCGCGGCCATGGCCATCCGCCGATCGAGTTTACGGCGGAGTTCGCGGGCCCGCGCCCGTCGAACGTCATCGCCATCTCCAACACGCCCTGGGATCGCTTCCCTCGCAACTATGAACTCAGCAAGCTATCGAAAATCTTGTCTACCGACGGCGGGCGCTACATCTATATCGGGCAAAGGGCGGGCACCGGAAACGTCAGCCTGCGAAATAATGAAAAGCAGCTCGGATACAGCCTGATCGAGAACGCCGCGTTTCTCGGCGAACGGTCAGCGGACCTTGAACCGATTTTCTGGAAACTCGGCTTGGAGCTGTGCGCAGGCATTCGTTTCGTACCGAACAGGACCATCGGCCGACCTGACTTCGGCCCTTGGGGTCGCCGATCCAAACAGGGGTTCGAGCACTACCTGTCCGCGCTACCCACGGTCGTCCGGCAACTGCAGAGGGATCGCAGCATTTCCGCGCCGGACCGGGCCGCCGCGACCGCTTACGCGGAGTTCCTGCTTGAAACGCCCAGTGAAGTAGAACGGGTCCGCGCGCTGCTCAACTCGCTGGTCCCTTCCAAGATCGCGTTTTGGTTGCGTCCGCGGGACCACAAGATCTTCTTCGGATACGACACGATCCTCGAGTGGCGCTACCTACTTTATCTGGGCTTGATCGAGATCGAGGGCATCAGCTTGCTGCCGCTCGGCAAGCAGCATCTCGCGGACAAGGCCAACGAAGCCAAACGCGACAGCGATCTGAGTTCCGGCCAGTGGAACTGGCTGTTCAACTTTTCCAACCTGGTGTTCGAGCTCAGGGACGACTCGCTGGTGCTGGTCGACGAACCGGAGAACAGCCTGCATCCTGGCTGGCAGCGCGAGTACCTGCCCACGCTGCAAACGGTGCTGTCCACCCGGGTTGGATGCCATGCAGTCATCGCGACCCACTCGGCGCTGATCGCGGCCGGGCTCTCGAACAGCTGGGGGAACATCCGCCGGCTTGAACCAAGCGAGACAACAGCCGGGGCCGTTCGCACGCGTCCGCTTGAAAGCCCGTTCGCGTGGTCGTCCGACGATGTCTATCAGGACGTCTTCGGCATGGAATCGAGCCGGGCGCCGGAGTTCATCCAGGCGGTCGACCAACTCCTCGAACTGATCAGCAACCCGGCGCAGGAAAAGGCCGATGCCCCCGAGTGGGCCATCGCCTACTTGCGCCGCGCGTTGGAGGAGTTGCCGCCCCACGACGCGATGCGAAACGTCGTTGCCGCGATCATGAGGCACTTCAAACAAGGCGCCGGACGTGACTAGGCCCGGCAGAAACCTCCATGTCAGGGTGAACATCGGTCAACTCGACCGTTCGATTCAACGCAGTGTCCGTTCCAACCGGGGGAAGGCGTGGTCGACGACCTTACCCGGGATGTGTGCGCTGAGAGAGTGGCTACTCGAGAAGCAGAACTTCCGCTGCGCCTATTGCCAGATGCCCATCACGTCCGTGCAGCTGGGTCATTGCGAGCTGGACCACGTCCTGCCGAAGGCGCCGTCTTCCAAGTTGAACAGGAAGCTCGCCCGGAGCAACGCTCCAGAGCATCGCTATCACACCTTCGGATACACGCGATTCAAGTTCGTTCCGCAGAACCTGGCGGTCACCTGCAAGCAGTGCAACACGTTCAAGGGAAGTTTCGACCCCCTTTCCGATCGCACCAAGTCGCCGGGCAAGCTTCCGTACGTGCCGGTTGCGTACTGCTGGGTCCACCCGCAGCTGCACGATTACACGCAACACATTTCGATCGATCAGGAATGGTTTTACAAGGGGCTTTCGAAGCAGGGCAGCAACACCATTCGCGTGTGCAAACTGGACAAGGCTGAGGTTGTCTCGCGCAAGCGGCAAGCCGACGCCCTTGTCGCCCAAAGCGACGATCTCGAAGATTTCCTCATCAAGTATGGCGCCCAGTTCGAGAACATCGGCGCCACCCAAGGTATTGTTGCCTTGACGTCGAACTACGGGATCGATGCGGCGACTGCGGATGAGATCACTGCGATGTTCGCGGACTACAACTCGTCCAAGGGCGCAGAGGCGTTTTGCAGAACACTTACGGCCGCGTTGGAATTCGTGAGAAATGCGAGCGTCGCCGCGGCGTCGCCACAGACCGTCAACGAGCACTGAAAGGACCGCGGGATGCTGGCCGAGGCGCTACTGGAAGAGTTGCGGAGCAGAGGAGAAGGTCCTGACCTGTGGACTACAAGGCCGAGCGCTATGCGTTCGCCAAAGCCACTGCGGAGCAGAAGTCCGAGCTGCTCAAGGACATCCTGGCCCTGGCCAACACGCAGCGCAGCGGCAACGCCTACCTGCTGATGGGCTTCAGGGAGAACCCGCCGCATCCGGCGGAAGTGATCGACCTTCCCGCCGACGGCGCCATCGACGACTCCAGGCTCCAGCAGTTCGTGAACGAGAAGCTGGAGACCAAGCTGGTCTTCAGGTACGAGGAGCAGTTGTTCGACGGCAAGCACATCGCCGTCATCACCGTCCCCAAGCAGCTCAGGCCCTTCTACCTCACCAAGAAGTTCGGCAACCTGGAAGCCAACACGGTCTATGTCCGCCGCGGGAGCTCGACAGGCATCGCCACTCCTCGCGAGATCTACCGGATGGGGGGGGCGATCAGTCCAGGGGCAGGGCCCTGCTCGACCTGGCCGTGCTGAATGAAAAGAACCAGCCGCTGGCCGACCACTTCGAGCGGACATTCTTGACGTTCGAGGAATTGCCCGACTACAAGCGCTATCAACCGCCCCCCTACCTGGGCGCTCCGAACTACAACCGGGAGAACCGGAACTACTGGCGCGAGGGCGCGGAGCACTTCCAAGCCAAGAACCGTCTCATCCAAATCCGGCTGGAGTTGGGCAATCGCTCTAACTTTGCCTTGAGCGCCATCAAGCTGGAGGTCACCTGGACCAGCGGCGGCCAGGGCTACAGGATGCTGACCAAGTCGGAGGTTCCCGACCTGCCGGCGGACGAATGGCACTTCGGGTCTCTCCCCAGGGGGGGACGGGGCAACCGAGGTGGACGAGGAAGGGGTGCAGCCCGTGTTCAATTGCCACCTGGGCAACGTCCGCCCCGGCGAGATCCGCCGGATCGGTGAGGACCTGATCCTGTTGCCCGCAGGACCCGGCAGCTACACCATGAAAGTGCGGGTTCTGGCCAACGAGCTGGACACGCCGCAGGTCATCGAACGTGTACTTGAGGTGCGGGGAGAGTCTAGGCACCTGAGCTTCGACGAGCTCCAAGAGTTGCTGGATGACGACCAAGATGGACGCGAAGCGATTTCAGAAGATGAGGACGGCTGACGCCGCTTCGTTTTGGGCTCGGCCACGACCACCAGGATCTTCGGCGCGAGGCTTAAGGTGGCGCCGACGACGCGTCCGATCGAGAACAAGCGCGGACCCGTCTGTCTGCTAGCAGTACAGCCGACCTTCCGGGCAAAGCAGCGCAAACCAACGCATCAGCTTTTCTCGTCAGTGGCGAGTACGCTTTCGAACACGTTAAGGATCGGGTGGTGTACTTGGTCTAATCACCCGTTTTTACGGGCACTTACAGGAAGGCCAATTCAGGCCAAGAGTAGTGCTTCTTGCCCCTGAGCTAGCGACCTCTTTGGGTCGAGAGATGCCCCTCTCTAACCCCGATAAACATCCCTAATCCCCTGCCCCGTCAATGTCCGCTTCCGGCCAATAGCGGCCCCAGAGAAAAGGGAGGGCTGAGGCAACTTCATTTCCTCGGCCCCTTTTTCTCGTCTCAAACGGTAATGTTCTCTGGCCCCATCCGCTCGGGTTCCTGATGACTGTTCTCAATCAAACCGACATTGTCGGTCCGCAGCACGAAGTACAACGACTCCTGGGCCGATGTCTTCTACGCTTGCAGCAGTACGAGCGATTGCTGAAGGCCATGATCGCTGTGCAAAAGCTCTCTGGCACACCGGAGACGCTCCCGCATGCCATAGACGCCCGCAAAGCTGAGGCTAGCGACAAGACGCTGGGCACGTTAGTCGGCCGCCTGATGGGCGACTACATCATGAAGGAAGGTGACGAACTTCCGGGCGACACACCGAATCATCCCGGCGACTCGATCCAATTCGGTTTCCGGATGCAGCTCAATCTGCCAGCCGAAAGCTACGAGGCGCTCAAGGCCGATTTACGCGAACTAGTGACACTACGAAATACACTCGTGCACCATTTCATCGAACTGCATGATCTCTGGACAGTCGATGGATGCCTGCATGCACAGGATGCACTTACCCGCTCATACGCAGAGATCGACCGACACTTCGAACAACTGGGCACCTTCGCCGGCCACATGGATGCGGCAAGGGAAGCAGCTGCCGAAGTAATGCAATCGCCCCAGTTCCTCGATATGGTGGTCAACGGCATCGGGCCCAACGGCCAGATTCACTGGCCCGTGGCGGGCATCGTCGGAGCGTTGAGGAAAGCCTTCTGGGAACTGTCCATCGATGGCTGGGTGAGCCTGGACGCGGCTGCGCGTTGGGTGTCCGAACATCAACCGGAACAAACCCCGAAGAAGTACGGGTGTTCCCGCTGGCGGCAGGTCATCCACGAATCCGGACAATTCGAGTTGCGCCGCTTCACGCACAAAGGACAATTCGGGGCGTGGTTTCGAGAACGGTCTAACGCGACTGACTGAGGATTGGGTGGATCGCCCATCGGTCTGTAGCAACCGAACGGCCTGAACAAAATGGCGGTAGGATTCGACCAGGCACACAGGGGCGCATTTTCCGATGCTATTCGAATCCATCAGGCAGCGGATTGTCAGCGGATTGATCGAAGAGATTTCGGCCTTGGACCCCTTGCATCTGGAGCTGGCGGGACATGGGCTTGTCGAACTCTTGGAGAACAAGAGGCTGGTGCATCACGGCATCAACAAGGACTATAAGTTTGTCGGATATACCGTCGATTCATTTTCCGACGATTCGACGATCATTGCCCAGTACAGCACCGAGGACTTTTACTTCAAGGACACCGGCAAGGATGGCGTAGCGGTTTACGAAAAGATAGAGAAGGACTTACAGAGCGCCGAAAAGCATCGCTCGCCGACTGGTGCGACTAAGACCTATCTGATGTCCACTGACGAGGAAATCCCTTCCTTCCGAGCAAAGTTCAATCGCACCCCTTTGGCGCAAGAGCTGGGTGAGGCGCTCGTCATCTTGGATGCGCGGGAGCTCGCCAGACGTATCTATGACCTTTCCGTTGAGAGGCCTGACGCGGCCGCCTTTTTCAGCGAGTTCTTTCCCGAATTTGGCCAAGCGCTCGAGAACTTCGAGTACTTCGGTCGCCTGCCGGCCCAGTGCGCAAATCATCAGTCCAACGGAGCCGTCCTCACTACCTTGCACAATCACTTCGCGGGAGGCCACTCGGTTGCTGTGCTGCACGGGTTGAGCGGATCGGGCAAGACCCAAGCCGCGATCGACTTCGTCCACGCGGAAGCAGCGAACTTCGATAACTACGTCTGGCTTGCCAGTGGGGACTGGAACCCTGACATCCCGCTTTCTGCCGTGACCCGGCGACGCGGCGGAAGGCCCCTGAACGTGGTTGGCAGCTTCAATTCGGTCAAGACCATTCTGGTCGTCGACCGACTTAATCAGGCCGTGAACCCGGCGGTGTTTGCTGAGCTCCAACCTGGCTTCGATAAGGGCGGCGTAGTTATCGTCACTTCCCAAGTCGCTGTCCCGGGCGCGGACTCGCATGTCCCGATCCCGCGAGTGTCCAGGGACGTGGCCATGCGCATTCTCGGCGAGGACCCCGCACAGGCCAGGGAGATCAGCGAACAGTTCGTGGACGCGTGTGGATTCCTACCCCTGGTGTTGGCTACGGCCAAGAGCGTCATTGAGTCTCAAGGAGTCCCACGCGATGACTTCTATAAGGACGTGCTGGCGTCTCCGGACGCGCTGAGTGGAGACGACGGCATCTCCATTCTAAGAAGCATTCTGAGCCGACTGGATGGCGCACCGCTGGCTGCCTTGCAGAAGATTGCCAACACTGGCCTAGGAATGCATGACGGCGGTTTTCTTGGCCACTTCATTCGCCACGTCCCAAAGTTGGAGCTTCAGAAGTTGGCGTTCCTTTCGCCAGCGAGCGCACCGGGGATCCTGCTCGTCCATGACCTGGTGTGCCGGGCCGTTCGAACGGCCGACGGCACGGTCGATCTCGTCATGGAGGTCGAGAGGTACATCGATCAGTTGCAGGGAGAGATGACACCGTCCGCGCTGCGACAGATTCATTTGTCTCGAACGCAGCTGCTAGAAGAGCATCATCGCCGTGGAGAGCGTGATCCCGACTGGTTGCTGTACGCCCTGTTGCAGATCGAGGAGGTCAAGCAAGAGGTCTTTGGCGTCTACGCCGGCCGGCCAATTGCTCCTGACGGTAGCTTGGCGGCGCTCATGTCCACGATCGATGCGCGTGAACAGTACGCTTACACTTTGGATTATCAGGAACGCTCCGGCTACTACGCGACATGCGCTCAGGAATACGAGCACGCCCTAGGCGCTGCGCAAGGTAGAAACAGGGCGGAGCTGCTGCATCACCTTGGCAAGGCCTATCGACGCAGTGGCGAGATCGATAAGGCGCTAGCAACATTTCAGCAATTACTGGAGTTGGAGCCTGCGTGGCACGCAACGCATGGCCAGATTGCACATCTAGGTGCTCAGCATAATGCCAGCGAGCAGGCCAAAGAAGCCGGGCAAGGCTCGTTGCGTCATCTGGTCACCCAGATGGTTGACGATCCAACCGGGGTGCCTTTGCGCGTGGCCATGGCGGCTCTAAGTAACCTGCGGTCTTATCCTGAGTTGACCGAGCAGCTGAATTCAGACGAGCAGAGCATTAACGCGCTTGGCGAAGTGATAAGTCAATCAGCGCTCGAAGGACTCGACCAGTTTTATGACGCCTTCTTTGCTTTTACCTCGAAGTTCAGTTACCAGCACCCGCGTATTAGCTTCGAGTTGGTTACCGCCGTTGGGGGCATGTTCGAAGTCTCACCCGCATCGATTGGCAAGAAGCACTTACTGAGCGTGATCGAAGCGCTGGCCAATGTCGCGCAGAGTGCGCAGCGGTCGGGAGATGAGGCGCTGGCGAGGAGATTGTCGGGTTTGAGTCTTGTTTACGCTCAAACTCTGCTCGCGGCCGGAGCACCGGACTCATTTACTGCTCGCGGCGTTGCGAAGGCTTTCACAATTGCTGGCGACCCAGCCCGTGCACTGCAGATTATTGCGACCGTACCGGCTGGACAGGTCAACCACTGGTTGCTCTACCGCCGCGCCGAGGCTGAGTTGGCACTCGAATTTCCGCAGTCCCTGCGAACGGCTACGGAGGCCCTCGCCGGAGCACAGCGTGATCCACGCGCAGCAAAGAACCTCGCGTCGTATTTCGATATGTTGAGCCGCTGCCTAAAGCACGCAGGAGACATCCCAGGCGCGACGGAACAAGCGAGATTGGCCGTAGCGCACAGCGATGAGGGCCAGTTCCATCAGGAGCTGACTGAACGACTCAACGCACTGGAGGAGTTGAGTCTCCGTTAGCCGCGCTCGGCAGTTGAGGAGTTCCTTTCAGCGTCCAGTCCGTACGCTTGTTCCGCTTCGGGTCGGAAGCAGACCCTAGTACCACTCCAGACGCCACGCCTGCCCCAACTTCCACTATCGGCCATAAGCAGGCGTAATCCAGTGTCTGCTTATAAGGCCGATCAACTTCCTGAAACTGACCCACTTGGCAGATCAGCTGGTCGCGCTCAGTGCCCCTCAGGCGCCTCGGTCGGATACAAAATGCGCGGCTGAAACGCTAACCTAGCCAAGCCAGATCTAGAAACGTCAAGGTGGCCAGAGCCATCTCAAGCGAGCGGAGGCTGCCAACCCGCAACTGGCCCGACGTGAAGTGCAATGCCGGCCGCGAAGCTATCCTGCTGGTATGGTGCTCCCCGATACAGAATGACGTCGACCTTTGAAGCAAGCTCGCGATAGAGTTCGTTCGAGGTCGCGCAGCTGTAAAGCAGGGCGACCTCGAGACGCCTTTTAGGAGTTGTAGCGACTGCAATGACAAAGAGCGCTGTCGGATCTGGCTCGGTGACCGTTACGCTCCAGCCGGCATCTCGCAGGGGACGGACCAGGTCGTTGATGGCATCTTCAGAAAGCACAGCCTTCCGCAGGGTCACGCCATTGTCGGTGGGCAGTTCCGGCACTAAACGACCATGAGCTTGGAACTCGGCTTGCTCATGCTGGTTCAGCGCCATTTGGAGCTGGCCTCTGATCAACGCCTGCTGCCACAGCAGCTTGCTGTCTTGATTCATCTCCGGGAACAGCAAGGGAACGACGTTGGTTTCATCGTGCCAAGATTCGATAACGCCGAGCATCGTGATGGCTACGACCAAGCGAGAAAAGTTTGATGGTTGCTGCCAGTCGGTGGACTTGCCGTGGGCGAACAAGTGTCGATTGAGAGATGTCGTCCCACTGTAGCTGTCGATGTTCTGGAAGAAGCAGGTCTGGAGCCACCGACGGAACGTCTCGAAAACCATAACCCGCTCGTCCTGACCAAACAGGAAATCGATCGACCGGTATTCCTGCGGCACCCACATCCTTTCGAAGTACAAATCCGCTGCCAGACTGCAGGCGCGCTCAATTGTGTGGTTGATCGCATCGTGCGGATTCAGATGGGGAGTCGCACTGGCGATCCGTTGAACACCACCTTCAATGACCGGGATCAGCGCGGCCACGCTTGCGGCGCGCTGCCCGCTGTAGAAGGCGAGATATGCCTCGCGTGCGAGCGGAGCGAATGGCGCCAAGCTGCGCGTTCGAGGCAGGAGCTGCGCGATGCAAACAGATTGGAAGGGCAAGGTGTACACCGTCGACAAATGATAGTCGAACTGACTGATGGCGTCGGCGCCACGCCGATGCTCCACTGCGGCCACGAGCTGCGCCATCTTTTGATTGCTCACCCAGAGCGGTACGAACCATTCGACCCGCGCCCAGAGATCGGCAATGCGATCAGCGGCCGAGCGGTTGGCCCGCCACTCATGGCTGTCCTTGGAGATTAAAGGGAAGCTTGCCTTGGCATCGTTTGCGGTCAAAACCACCGCAGGAATCGGCCGGAAGAGGCCGACCCGGCGTTCCTGGACATCGGAAACGTCGAGTCCCCTCTCCATTGCCCACGCCTTGATGGTCACGGTGGAGATGGCTGGAGCCCCTGGCGCCTGAGCGCGCCGCCAAAGCCCCTGAAAATGTGTCTCCACTGCGGTCTTCAAGCGCTCGCCCTCCCAGGCCTGTTAAAGAAATCTTGTAAGGTGCCGTTTGCAAGCCATTCCGTACTTGCCCTAGGCCTCCCCCAGAGAGTGCCTCCAAATCGCCTTACATTGTCGCGTTGAACGACCGGTTAAGAGTGGAGTCCTGTCCGGCCCATGTCTGCACTGGGTCGCTTGCTGCCGCCGGCCTCGAGCGATCCGAGGGCTTTCGGTTGTCAGCCTCCACGCCGCTCGCGGTCAGCCCCGCTGGGGCAATCCCCGGTCACTGGGATGGCTATATGCATCAATCCAAACGAGAGGTATTTCTGTCGACCAAAGACAAACGGCCAATTCGGGGAAAGCCGAAATCCATAAGGGTGGCTGGTCCAACAAAGTAGGCAAGAGCGGAAGAACCTACAGACAGGCTCTCAGGAGCCAGGAGCAGGCAGATCCCGTACCCCCCCACGCACACTAAAATCCGGACACCTCTCCAAAATCACCTTAATTTTGGCGCTTTGCGCAAACGAGCGTTTTGGTCCCAGGACCAACCGACCAGAGAAAAGAGAGCAGGAGAGAGAGGAAAACTGCCCGATTCGACGCCGCACCGAAAGCCCCAAAACCAAACGCCCATCGCAAAGGCCCGCCAGTAACGGGACTAGCAGAGGGGCGTGCGGGCGGCGGAGAAAGTTTCCGCCCGGGAATATAGCGCGCCCACCGCTCCCAGGTTCGAACTAGTAGGTTCACGCGAAGGAACGGCCGGGGTCAATAGTTTCCATCTATTAGAAGCTGTCGGCGCAAGGCTTAAGCCATGCAAGCCCCCTCTTGCGGGATCAATTGCCCTCTATTACACTAAGTGTAAAAGACACGTTTGAGGTTCGGCGCCGCATGGAAGTCAGGTTTGAAGACCCTTCTTTGGAGCGTCTGGAAGTTGATCCGAAGTACACGGCAGGCTTGGACTCCAACTTGGTGAAGGCGTTCCGTAAGCGCATGCAGTTCATTCGTGCGTCGCCGGATGAGCGACTGTTTTACGCCATGAAGTCTCTGCATTACGAAAAGTTGAAAGGAGACCGCGTAGGCCAGCGCTCAATGCGCTTGAACGACCAATGGCGCTTAATTTTACGGCTCGAAGAAGACGACACAGGGAAGCTAGTCGTCATTGTCTCAATTTCTGATTATCACTGAATCCCAAGGACACGCCATGAACACGTTCGCCGAAGTTTTTCCACCGGGCGAGTTTCTCCGTGAGGAACTAGAGGCGCGTAATTGGACGCAGACTGAGCTAGCCGAGATCATCGGCCGACCGGTGCGCTTGATCAACGAGATCATCGCGGGCAAAAAAGGTATAACTCCGGAAACAGCGATTCAATTAGGTGAGTCGCTGGGAACCGGTCCAGAGGTTTGGATGAATCTGGAGAGCCAGTATCAGCTCTCTAAGGTACGTAGCGCCGATGACCTGATCGCTCGCCGCGCCGAACTGTATAACCGCTTTCCAGTCCGGGAGATGGTCAAGCGCGGCTGGATTGCCGCGTCTAAAAATATTGATGTGCTAGAACAGCAGTTTTTGGAATTCTTCGGCATCAAGCAAGTAGGTGACCCGTTGGTCTTCTGCCACGCGGCAAAAAAAACGGATACCGAAGCCGGTGCGTCCAGCCTCCAGCTAGCATGGTTGCATCGTGCTTGGCAGGTCGCCACCGAACTAGTTACAGGCGCTTACAGCGAGATGTTGCTGCGCCAAGCCTTACCTCGTTTGGCTGCACTAAGAACCGCCCCGGAGGAAACCCGTCATGTCGCGCGCATTCTAGAGGAATGCGGCGTGCGTTTCGTTATCGTTGAACCTATCGCTGGTACCAAAATTGATGGTGCGTGCTTCTGGCTAGCTGAAGACAAGCCTGTAGTAGCGATGACTTTGCGCCTGGATCGAATCGACAACTTTTGGTTCGTATTGCGACACGAACTGGAGCATGTGCTGCAACGTCATGGGCGCGATCGAGGCTACATCCTTGATCAGGAAATCGAATCTGACATTGCAGGCCAAGTCAATGAAGAGGAAAAAGTTGCTAATGCAGCGGCTACGAGTTTTTGTGTCGATCAAGTCGAGTTACAAGGTTTTGTGGCTCGGGTCGCTCCGTTCTTCAAAGAAGAACGCGTCCTGTTGTTTGCCCAGCGTTTGAAGATCCATCCTGGTTTGGTGGTTGGTCAGTTGCAGCGACGGCTCCGTCGCTATGACTTGTTTCGCAAGCACCAAGCTAAGGTTCGTTCGTTCGTCACTAACTCCGCCCGAACCGATGGGTGGGGTGTGGTCCATACCGACTAGAGGAAGATATCCCCCATGTCTGCCTATTCCAATCAAGTAAAAGATTACATAGAACGCTACAAGACTGAGACTGGTGCAGAAGGACCGTTGGACCTTCACGAGGTTGCAGCTTGGGCTTGGCGTAATGGCCTACATAAGCCAAACGCCAAGACTGTGATCGATGCAATAGCCGCCGACATCGCTCAGGTGTTCCGAGAAGAATATCGTACCGATAAGCTCGGCCGACGCTACCGAGCCAAGCATGCAGCCACCCACAAACAGGGAACCAAAACCCTATCGTTGTGGGCTGACCTAGATGATCCGAACGCCCCTCACAGTCACTTCGTACGGTCTTTCGCTCAGCGACGCCAGCAAATCGTCGGCGATTGCGTGCAGCTAAAAACCGACGTGGACGTCTACAACGACAAGCGCGATCCGGTTGAGCCGATACAGGTGCCGCTGGACTTTACGCTCGACGTCGCCGAACTGCAGCAGCCAGTCCGTAAGGTCGCCTGAGATTCAGGTGCCCTACCGCACTCCGGCCGATTCAGACTGGCATCAGAAACCGTCGACAGGCCCCTGCCAAGTGCTTGCGGACGAAGCCACTCTGGTTTCCTGGCTAGAAGGTTATGTGCGCTGTATCCGTCATCAACTGGATCGCGTCGATCGAAAAGTCGGAAGTTAAGCGCGACTTGATTTTCGCTGTCGTCGTTCCTGCGCGAGCCGGGTGATCGGCGCTCGCTCCAGTGCCGCCGCCGCGGTGTTGGCCTGGTAGTCGCGCCGCAGCTGCGTGCAGCCGCCAAGGGGGAAGGGCGAAAGCCCAGTTGCGAACTAAGGCGGGGACGCGCTACGTGACCAGCATGGACTGCTCGGCGCGGCTCTCCTTGTCGCTGAACTCAACTTCCGAGTACATCTCGAAGTACTGTTGAGAGTCTGCGTCGCTCACTGGCGTCTGCCCAGTGCTTGACGCGTGTGATCTCGATTTCCTCGCTTGACTTGATCCTTTCACTCTTTGGCAGCGATTGGCTTTCATCAATCCGATCAAAGATGCCTTGCATCACACCCACGGAGATCTCGGATCCATCGCTTGAGCAGAGTACCAACGTCGCGTAGGCCTCATCCGCCTGGCGAAGCACTTCGAGCACATAGGCGTGCAGCCCGTGGAGCGATGCATGGACGATCAAGATACCGCGTGGCTTGTTGCTATGGTGGATCCGCATCCAAGACTTTCGGCGGCCCTTGCCTTCCTGGTGAACCACGTTGAATATCCACGGGCCGTACTTCAAACGCGCGTCGGTGAGAACCACCGACTCAAGGGTTGCGCCAGTGGCCATAGTGAAGGCCTGCAGTTCTTCCAGCGTCAGCCGCAGCGCTTCTGCCGGTGATAGTCCCTTGTGGTCATCCTTCTTTTTTTCGGGCGCGATCGTTTGTGACTGCGTGCTGGTGTGGACCTGCCTTGCATCGCTGTCCCCTTTGCCATGCCGTCGCTGGGAGGAGTTGCGAGGAGCGGGGGACAGCGGGGTTTTCCCCGGTCCCTTCCCATTGCGGTTCACATCGCGTCGGCCGATCAGAACGTTGTGCTTGTTGAACGCGGTCAATCGGGTGCCGGCCAGGACGAGGGCGGTAACTGGAAGATGTTCGGTCCCTGGGCGGTCGCCAGTACCGTCCAGTTCCTCCAGGTCAAAGTCCCACTTGTCTAGGCGAATGCGTCCGCCGCCGCATTTTGAGGAGCGCTCTCCACTGGACTTGCCAGGCTGGTCGACGGTGGCATTAAGTTTTTCGAACGGGAACGGGTGATTGCATTCGATAATCTGCGTCACCAGCAGAATTCGCTGCTTGCCCCGCATATGCAGTCGACCGTAGACCGTCATCGTCGTTTCGCCATCGAAAGGGGGCTCGGCCTTGATGCACCTTGGTTCACCGCTACGAGCGGAGAGGGCGGCATGACCGCCAATGCTGATGGCTCGGGCTCGGGCAACACCGGTTGGATCGAAAAGCGCGCGGGAAAGCAGCGGAACTTCGCTGGTATGTCGCTCCCTTCCCAAGCGTAGGTGCGATACCCCGGTGGTGCGGTCCACGTAGGCGTCGGAACGCTCCAGCCCCCTCAAGAGGACTTCGAGATCGTTTTTGAGGACGAGCGTCGCCATCTGGGAGGTGGGCGCATAGTAGGTGTTGAACACCGTGGTAGCGGGTGCGAGCACATGATCGAAGCGCGAATCGAGGCTCTCGTACTCGTACCACCAGCTCCAGTTGACCTGAGCTTCCAGTTCTTCCGCGTAGTACGGGAGCGCGTGTGGCAGGAGCCCTGCTTGATCCAGGGCCGCGCGGCGCCGTGAGCCTGGGGTGCCTTCCCCGGCCCGCACCCGCACATTCCAGAAGGGTTCGACACCACCGACGTGGGTGGGAATCCCCTGAACGAGACCGGCTCCCAGCGGCAGGGCGAGAGTGTGGGCGAGCGGAACCCACCGAAGAATCGGACGGGGCGCGCGAAGTCGGCGATACCGCCCCTGATCAAGGCATAGGGGAGAGAAAAGGGAGGCGGCGAGGAAGTTGTCGGTCCCGGACGCCTGAATGGCGCCCGACTTGATCAGTTGGACCGGGCCAGGCTGGCCCAGGTAGTGCACGAGAGACATAGGAACGACGTCCGAATTGTCATCCTCGGACGTCCTCCCTGACTGCAGCCAGTCGACGCGACTGCTGTTCCGCGGCTGAATTGGCTGGGTGTTTACCCGGCTTCCGCCGAAATTGGACCCATTACCGCCGGAGCTTACGGATTACTGGAAAAAAAACCAGTCCTTGGGCAGGTCGGCCGGCGCGAGGTTGACGGTGATGCGTCGTTGCGGGAATTCGTATTGCGCCGAGGCGATCGCCGCGCGCACCCGGTCCTTGGACTCGCGCACCGCGGCCTCGGGCAGGCCGACGATGTTCATGCACGGCAGGCCGCCGCCCAGGTGCACCTCGACGCGCACCGCGGGCGCACGCACTCCCGTTCGCGCACGGCTGTGCACGAGCGCCAGATTCATGGCGGACGGCTCAGTGCTGGGGTTCGGAGGCGTCGTCGAGCCGGGCTTCGAGCTCGGACACGGTGCGCTGCAGTTCCTCGAGCTTCTCGCGGGTGCGCAGCAGCACCGCGCGCTGCACTTCGAATTCCTCGCGGGTGACCAGGTCGAGCTTGGACAGCCCGGTCTGCAGCACGGACTTGAAGTTCTGCTGCATTTCCTCGCGGCCGTCGCGCACGCCCGGCGGGACCAGGGTGCTGAGGCGGCGGGCGAGGTCGTCGATGTAGTTCAGGTCGATCATGTAGATGCAACTCCTCCGGTGTTGGGGTCAGCTTGACCGCCGGACCGGGGCGACGCCGTCGGCCGGGGCCGGGGCGGGCTGTCGGAAAAGTCCGAAGTGGATGACGCGGTCACTACATCACGGCGCTGGCGCGCGCGGCAAGCCTCCCCAGAGGCCATTCGCGGCAGCTTTCATGTGCCGTTGCCATCCTCCGACGCACGCCGCGCAGGCGATGTGAACGCCGCCCGACCGGCGGCGCGACGGCGCGGCGCGCTAGGTCGCGGCGCGCCGGCGCGTTATCCTGCGCGGCAATCGCAACGCCGGCGCGGCGCGGATCGGCAGGAGACAAGCGGATGAAGATGGTCATGGCGGTGATCAAGCCGTTCAAGCTCGACGACGTGCGCGAGGCGCTGGCCGAGGCCGGGGTCGCCGGCATCACCGCGACCGAGGTCAAGGGCTTCGGCCGCCAGAAGGGCCATACCGAGCTCTATCGCGGCGCCGAGTACGTGGTCGATTTCCTGCCCAAGATCAAGCTGGAAGTGGCGGTGACCGACGATCAGGTCGAGACCGTGGTCGAGGCGATCATGAAGGCCGCCGGCACCGGCAAGATCGGCGACGGCAAGATCTTCGTCTGGGACCTGGAACGCGCGGTGCGCATCCGCACCGGTGAGATGGACGGCGACGCGCTGTAGACCGCGCCTGAGGCGCCGGGCCGTCGCGCCTGCGCCGATCCGCGGCGGCCGCGCGTCGCCGCGCAGCGCCGCAGGCGCCGCCGCGCGCGCGCCGCGGTAGGACTTTCGACCGATGCGGCCGGCCGCGGCCGGCCGCGACACTCGCGCTTCTTCGCGACCGCGAGCGTCCCGTGAACTGGCTGCGTTTCCTCCGTCCCCGCGGCCTGTTCGTCAAGCAGGTGGTGAGCTTCTTCCTCGCCTTCATCGCGGTCTGGTTCGTCGCCGGCATGATCGATGTGTGGATGTCGAGCGCGCGCTTCGAGCGCGACGCGCGCGGTCTGCTCGAGCGCGCCGACTTCGCCGCGCTGGCGGCGCCGGCCGGCCGCGTCGACCTGGCCGATCCGGTCGCCTGCCGGCATCTGGCCGACACCGTGCTGTGGGGCCTGGCCGACCAGGGCGTGCGCGAGGTGTCCGACTTCGTCGATCTGGTCGCTTACTTCAAGGACGGGCGCTTGAGCGTCAGCGTGCTAGACCGCGGCCGCCTCGCCTGCGCCACCGCGCCGGCGCCGTTTCCGCTGCTGCAGCGCGCGCTGGCCGCGGAGCTGGGCGCCGGCGCGGCGCGCGGCAACGCGGTGCTGCGCGGCCAGGACCAGTGGGCGCTGACCCGGCGGGTCGCGCTCGGCGGCGGCCGCGAGGCCCTGGTCGGGATCAGCTATTGGCCGGGCTGGGCCACCGACACCGACTACGTCGTGCCCTACGACCTGCTGCGCACGTTCTTCTACGCGCTGGGCATCGGCACCACCTTCGTCGCGCTATGGATGTGGCTGTTGCTGCGGCGGGTGCGCCGCGCGACCCAGGCCGCCGACCGCTGGGCCGAGGGCGATTTCTCGGTGCGCATCGCCGACCGTTCGCGCGACGAGTTCAGCGCCCTGGCCGAGCGCTTCAACCGCATGGCCGACGCGCTGTCGCGCTCGCTGCACCTGGAGAAGGCGCTGGGCGGCTCGCTGGAGCGCAACCGCATCGCCCGCGACCTGCACGACACCGCCAAGCAGCGCAGCTTCGTGCTCGGGCTGAAGCTGGCCGAACTGGAGCACGACGCCGGCGGCGACGCGCGCCTGCTGCGCACGGTGGCGCAGGCGCGCGCGCTGGCCGACCGCCTGCAGCAGGATCTGGTGGACGCGGTCTCGGGCTTCAGCGCGCCGGCGATCGCCGAACTCGGGCTGCGCGAGGCGCTGTCGCGCAACATCGACGACCTGCTCGGCGGTTCCGGCATCGAGTGGGCGCTGGAACTGCCGGCGGCGCTGGAGCGCTGGCTGCGCGAGCGGCCGATGCTGGCGCAGGAGCTGTTGATGATCGCCCACGAAGCGGTCGCCAACGCGCGCCGCCACAGCGGTTGCCGGCGCGTGCGCGTGGCCGGCGAACGCTTTGGCGAGCGCTGGCTGTGGAGCGTGGAGGACGACGGCCGCGGCTTCGATCCGGCCGCGGCGCCGCTGGGCATGGGCCTGGCGAATCTGCGCTGGCGCGCCGACCAGTTGCCGCACGGCCAGGTCAAGATCGCCTCGTCCCCCGCCGGGACGCGGGTGCGGGTGGAATTCGACGCGGACGCGCCGGCGTCCGGCGCGGACGGCTGAGCGCCGCGGGCGCAAGGAGACGATGGGCATGGAAACGACGACGCTGCTGGTGGCCGACGATCACGCGGTGGTGCGCGAGGGCATCCGCAGCCTGCTGCGGCTGGCGCCGGGCTTCGTGGTGGTGGCCGAGGCCGACGACGGCGAGGACGCGGTGGCGATGGCGCGCATGCACGCGCCCGACGTGGTGCTGCTCGACCTGATGATGCCGGGCATCGGCGGCGTCGCCGCGGCGCGCGGCATCCGCGGCGCCAGCCCGCGCAGCCACATCATGGTGCTGACCTCCTCGGACGACGACGACCTCGCCTTCGCCGCGATCGAGGCCGGGGCGCAGTCGTTCCTGCCCAAGTCGACCCGCGGCGAAGTGCTGCTGCAGGCGATCCGCAACGCCGCGCAGGGCGAATCGACCCTGCATCCGGCGATCGCGCGGCGCATCCTCAGCAGCATGCAGCGCGGCCGGCGGCCGGCGACGGACCCGTTCGCGCAATTGACCGAACGCGAACTCGACGTGCTGCGGCGGCTGGCCGAGGGCGGCAGCAACGCGCGCATCGCCGCGAGCCTGTCGATCAGCGAAAAAACGGTGAAGGCGCATCTGAGCAACCTGATGTCGAAGCTGCAGGTGACCGACCGGACCCAGGCGGTGGCGTTCGCCTGGCGCGAGGGGTTGATGCGCCGGAAGGAGTGAGGGGCGGTTTCGTCGTGGTTGGGATGGCGCGGTCGCGGCTTGCGCCGCTCCTACCGGGGCGGCGGGCGGTTCCGTTCCAACGGTAGGAGTTGCGCGAGCTGCGACTGCGCCGACTGCGCTACGACGCGAGCGGCCTGGGCGACGCCCCGATCACCGCCCCGCCGCCCACTGCGCCGCGCGCTGCAACGCGCGCCCGTAGCTGCCGGCGCTTTCGCGCGCCGGATACACCGCCGCCGCGCGGTCCGGCGGCAGGCCGCGTGCTTCGAACGACTCGCCCCAGGCGTCGCGGTAGATCTCGTTGGACAGGCTGAAGGTCCAGCCGTTGGGCAGGTACTTGGACAGCGCGTCGGAGAAGATCCCCTGGGTCGGCTGGCCGACCTGGACCACCTGCGGCAAGGCCCGCATCATCATCGTGAAGGTCTCGCCGGCGCTGCAGGTGAACTCGCTGGTCAGCAGGTACACCGGCTTGAGGTAGCGCGCGGCGCCGGCCGGCGCGATCCGCAGCGGCTGCGGCCGCACCCGCGGGTCGGCGTACGGATGCTTGGTGTAGGCCAGGCGCTCGCGATCGGCGAAGCGCGCGGCGATCTCGGCCGAGACCGTGTCCAGCCCGCCGAGGTTGTGGGCGATATCGAACACCAGCGCGCGGGTGTCCTTGAGTTCGGCCAGGGCCGCATCGACGGCGCGGCCGACCGCGGCGCGCTGGGCGTCCTCGCCGCCGCCCTCGCCGGCCATCGCGGTGACCGCGAGGTAGCCGACGTTGCCGGGCAGACGGCCCCAGACCACCTGTCCGCCGAGCGCGCTGCGGCGGCTGCCGGGCCGCAACTGCGCGTCGGCCTGCGTGCGTTCCTGCGCGATCCAGGTCTGCAGCCAATCCAGGAACGAGCCGCCTTGCGGATGCCGGTCGAAGCGCTGGCGCAGGCGGTCGAAGTGGGCGCCGCGCTGGCCCTGGATTTCGAAGGCGCGGCCGTCGACCTTGCCGGCCAGCGCGGTGTGCAGGTCGTCGACGCCGCGCAGCAGTTCGGCCATCACCGGCCGCAGTTCGGCGTCGCTGCGCGCGCGCGCGGCGGCCGGGCGCAATCGGGCGATGCGCGCGTTCCAGTCGAGCCCGCGTTCGCGGTCGTAGGCATAGAACTGCTTGAGCGTCAGCGACACCGCGTCGAAGGTGTACAGCGGTTTGCGGCGGTCGATCGGCGCGGTGCAGGCGACGGGCAGGCGGCTCAGGCCGACCGCGTGCAACTGGGTGCCCCGGCGGGAACTGGCGAGGACGAAATCGCGCGGTTTCGCCGAGCGGCCGAAATACGGCGCGGCCTGGTCCAGGATCGCGTCGCTGGCGGCGGCCACCGGCCAGCACAGGCCGGCGGCGAACTGGTACATCGATGCGCCGTCGGCGGACAGCGCGTAGAGATCGCCGTAGCCGGGCACGGCCCACAGGCCGCGCGCGTCCGCGGCGATGGCGCCGTCGGCGACGACCGCACGCAGCGTCGATTCGGGCAGCGGCGGCAGCGTCGCCGGCGCGGCCACGGCGGCAGTGGCGGCCAGCAAGCTGGCGGTGGCGAGCAGGCAGCGGCGCCATGCGGGCGCGGCGGAGCGTTGGGGGTTCATGGCGGGGGAGGGTCGGCGCCGCGGAGTGCGGCGTCGCCACGCTAGGCGGCGTGGGCGGGCGAGGCATGCGACGTTCGGCCCGGCGGCCGCGACTTTGCGCGAGGCCGCGCCTAGGCCGAACGACGCTTGCGACGAGGGCGAAGCGCACGCCGGCAGGGCCGTGCGATGCCATGAATGCGCGCCAACGCAGCGGCGCCGCTGTAGGAGGGACTTCAGTCCCGACGCTTTTCGTTCAGATGCGGCGGGACTTGCGGATGAGCCGGGACAAAAGCATCGGGACTGAAGTCGCTCCCACCGCCAGGCCGGCACGCCGCGTCAATGCTCGCGTTCGTACTCCAGGAACGCCTGCAGCGCCGGCGCGCGCGGGCGGTTGGCCAGTTCCAGCCGGTACAGCGGGCGGCTCAGCGTCTCGTCTTCGCCCAGCGCGATCGGCCGCACGCGCTGCATCAGGATCAGGTCGGCGACCACGGTCGCCGGCAGCAGGGCGATGCCGACGCCGGCCACCACCGCGCGGGCGATCGCCTCGCTGCTGCCGATCTCCATGGTCCGCTCCGGCGCGATGCCGCGCGCGGCGAACAGCGACTGGGCGACCTGGCGGGTGCCCGAGCCGGGTTCGCGCAGCAGCCAGGTCTGGCGCGACAGCTCGGCGATCGACGGCCGCCGGCGCAGCCCGAGCGCGCTGTCGGCCGGCGCGACCAGCCGCAGCGGTTCGTCGCGCCAGTGGGCGACGGCGATGCGCGAGTCCTCGACGCTGCCCTCGACATAGCCGATGTCGACCGTGCAATCGATCACCGCGCGGCTGACTTCCTCAGTGTTGCCGACCACCAGCTCGGTCGTCAGCCGCGGATGCGCGCGCACGAACGGGCCCAGTTGCTGCGGCAGCCAGTAGGCCGCCACCGTGGTGCTGGCGCCGATGCGCAGGCGGCCCTGGCGCAGTTCGACCCGGTCGCGCACGTCCTCCATGGCGATGCGCTCCAGGGCGAAGATCGCGCGGGCGTGTTCGAACACGGCGCGGCCGTGGTCGGTCAGGGCGATGCCGTGGACGCCGCCGCGCACCGCCTTGCCGTCGCTGCCGGTGCGCTCCAGCAGCGGCAGGTCGAGCTGGTTCTCCAGTTCGCGCACCGCCTTGGACACCGCCGACTGGCTCACGAACAGGGTTTCGGCCGCGCGCGAGAAGCCTTGCTGCTCGACCACGGTCAGGAACACGCGCAGCAGGTGCAGGTTCATGGGTATGAGCTCAACTCATGGATCGTTGAATTATATGTATTGGACTCCGAAAAGGGGCGGGCCTACCGTGGCACCGCCTTTCCACACCGAGTACGCCGCCGTGTCCGCCGCCCTGACTCCGACCTCGCCCGTCCCCGCCGCCCCGCAAGGCGCGCACCGGCAACCGGGGTTCTGGCCCGGGCTGGCGCTGGCGGCGGCGATCGCGGCCGCGGCCATGGCCCTGGCGGCGCTGCCGGCGCTGCAGGCGGCCGGGCTCAGCGCGCTGACCCTGGCGATCGTGCTCGGCATCGCCGCGGGCAATACCGTGTTCCCGTCCATCGCCGGCAAGGTCGGCAGCGGCGTGGATTTCAGCAAGGCGATGCTGCTGCGCGCGGGCATCGTGCTGTACGGCTTCCGGGTGACCTTCCAGGAGATCGCCGGCGTCGGCGCGGCCGGGCTGGCGGTGGACATCGTCGTGGTCGCCGGCATCTTCAGTCTGGGCACCTGGCTCGGCACGCGCTGGTTGAAGCTCGACCGCGAGACCTCGATGCTGATCGGCGCCGGCAGCGCGATCTGCGGCGCGGCGGCGGTGATGGCGACCGAACCGGTGGTCAAGGGCCAGGCGCACAAGGTCTCGGTGGCGGTGGCCACGGTGGTGGTGTTCGGAACCCTGGGCATGTTCGTCTACCCCTGGGCCTACCCGTACCTGGGCCTGAGCGAGCACGCCTATGGCGTGTTCGCCGGCTCCACCATCCACGAGGTGGCGCAAGTCGTCGTCGCCGGGCGCGCGGTCAGCGAGCAGGCCGCGTCGGCGGCGGTGATCGAGAAGATGCTGCGGGTGATGCTGCTGGCGCCGTTCCTGCTGATCCTGTCCTCGCGCCTGGGCGCGGGCGGCGGCGCGGGCGCGGCCCGGTCGAAGATCGTGATCCCGTGGTTCGCGCTGCTGTTCGTCGCGGTCAGCGGGATCAATTCGCTGCACCTGCTGCCGGCGGCGTGGAAGGCCGCGATCGTCCAGCTCGATACCGTGCTGCTGGCGATGGCGATGGCCGCGCTGGGCCTGCGCACCCACATCGGCGCGATCCGCCAGGCCGGCGCCAAGCCGATGCTGTTGGCGGCGATCCTGTTCGCCACGCTCACCGTCGGCGGCTACGCGCTCAACGTCGGCGCGGCGAAGCTGTTCGGCTGAGCGCACGCACGCCGCAGGCGCGAGGTCGCGCCTGGACTCGCGCGGCGTCTGCACGCGTATCGCGAAACGGCTCCGCCTGTGGCGGAGCCGTTTGCTCGCCGGCTTCACTACGCATGCCTGCCGCATGCATCGGCGCTTTCGGCCCGCGCGCTCGCCGGCCCTCGATTGTCGTTTCAATCCGTGAATATGTGATGCGACGCGTGTTTCGACGCGTACGCGACGCTTGCGCGCTCGATTCGGCCGTCGCGCCGCGTGCCTAAGCTCAGCTCCGTTCGCGGTGGATCGACCGCGCCCCTGCCGTCGCGTGGTCGCGACCGGCAAGCGGCGATGCAGCCATGGACCCGCCGGGCGACTGCGGTCGCCTCAGCCACTCATCGTTGCAACGCAGACGGAGAACGATCCACATGCACAAGACCATCCTGGTAGCGTCCATCGCCGGCGCGATCGCGGCTGCGGCGAACCTCGCCGGCGCGCAGTCGGCCGCCGCGCCGGAACTGTTCCGCGCCCAGCCGTCGCGCGCCGCGGCGACCGCCGCGGTTCCGGCCCACGTCGACGGCATGCTGCGCGGCAAGAGCGCGCAGTGGGCCGCGGCGGTCTCGCTCGACCGCCAGTTGCTGGTCGACGGCCAGCGCGAGCTGGCGCTGAGCCTGCCGGAAGGCGCGCGCCTGCACATGCGCCTGGCCAAGTCGTATCGGACCGAGGGCGGCGACGTGGTGTGGTCGGGCGCCGACCGGCTGCTGGCCAACGGCCAGCTCAAGCTCGGCGCGCAGGCGCCGGCGACGGCGTTGTTCGTGGTTCGCGGCAACCGCGTCACCGGGCAGATCGCCACGGCTACGGGCGAGGTCTACGAAGTGCTGACCTCCGAGAACGGCGCGCAGCAGTATCTGGTCAAGCGCGATCCGGCCAGCCTGGAAGGCGGCGACGACACGCCGGCGCAGGTCGACCTGCCGCCGCAGCGCGACGGCGGCGTCGGCGCGCTCGCGTCGAAGGCGCTGCTGGCCGACCCGGTGGTGCGCATCCTGCAGGTCTACACCCCGGAGGCGGTCAGCGAACTGGGCGGCGAGAACTCGGCCACCGACCGCGCCGCGTTCTTCATCGCCCAGTCGAACACCGCGTTCGCCAACAACGCGTTGGCGGTGCGCTTCCAGAGCGCCGGCGTGCGCTTCGCCAGCCAGGGGCAGGCGACCGATATTTCCGACACGCTGGTCTCGCGCATCAAGGGCACCAGCGACGGCTGGTACGACGCTTATTCCACCACCGAGCGCGACAGCACCGCCGCCGACCTGGTGACCCTGGTGGTCCGCGACGGCCTGAAGACCAGCAGCGGCGGCCTGCTGTGCGGCCAGGCCGCGGCGATCGGCGCGAGCGCGGCCAACGGCTTTTTCGTCCAGAACCACTCGTGCAGCACCTTCACCTTCGTGCACGAGGCGGCGCACCTGTTCGGCGCCCGCCACGACAACGACCCCAACACCACGCCGTTCTCGTACGGCCACGGCTACGTCAATTCGAGCGGCAACTTCCGCACGATCATGGCGGTGAACTCGAACCCGCAGCCGCGCATCGGCTACTTCTCCACGACCGACCAGAGCTACGTGTCCGGCGGCGTGAGCCGGCCGCTGGGCACCAGCACTCGCAACAACGAGCGGGTCATGCGCGAGCGCGCGGCGGCGATGGCGGCGTTCCGCTGATCGGCTTGCGGCCCGGAGCCCGCCGGGCTCCGGATCGCAAGCGTGTGCGGCAAGCTCCCTGTAGGAGCTGCGCAAGCTGCGACCGCGTTGCAGCCGTTTGCGTCGTAAGCGCGATGTCGCGGTCGCGGCTCGCGCCGCTCCTACAGTCGTACTACGTACAGCCCCGCGAGTGCGGGGCTTTTTCGTTGCGTAACCCGCGGGCGATTTACTCGCCCAACGCCTGCGCCACGAACGCCGGCGTCGACAGCGCGCCGTGGTGGATGCCGGCGTTGTAGTACTTGGTCGCGAAGGCCTTGGCCTGGGCGTCGTCCTGGCGGAAGTCGAAACCGCCGGCCTTGCGCGCCAGGGTGCAGCTCCACCAGCCGGTCGGGTAGCACGGCTGCGGGAACGGCAGGGTCTTGAAGGTATTGAAACCCGCCTTGCCCATCTCGGTGCGCATTTCCTGGATCAGCTTGAGCAGCATCAGCGGCGATTCGGACTGCTGGACCAGGATGCCGTCCTCGCGCAGGGCGCGGAAGCAGCTGTCGTAGAAGGCCTTGTTGAACAGGCCCTCGGCCGGGCCGACCGGGTCGGTGGAGTCGACGATGATGAGGTCGACGCTGCCGGCCGGGCGGTTGGCCATGTAGGCGATGCCGTCGTCGAACAGCAGCTGCGCGCGCTGGTCGCCGTTGCTGTCGCACAGTTCCGGGAACCACTTCTCGGCCATGCGCGTGACCTGCTCGTCGATGTCGCACTGCACGGCTTCCTCGACGCCGGGGTGCTTGAGCACCTCGCGCAGGGTGCCGCAGTCGCCGCCGCCGATGATGACCACGTTCTTGGGCGCGGCGTGGGTGAACAGCGCCGGGTGCGACATCATCTCGTGGTAGAGGAAGTTGTCGCGCGTGGTCAGCATGACCGCGCCGTCGATCAGCATCAGGTTGCCCCAGTCGGTGGTCTCGAAGATCTCGATCTTCTGGAACGGCGACTGCACCTCGTCGAGCTTGCGGGTGATGCGATAGCCGATGGACGAGCCGGTCGGCTCGAAGTTCTCGTAGTGCCACTGGGCTTCGTTGGTCATGCGCGTGCTCCTGGGTCGGACGATTGCTGGTGCGGCCAGCCTGATCGGGACGGCGCGGGCGGGCCCGGCCGGCGGCGCCCGGGCGGCGCCGGGCTTGGGGCGCGGATTGTAGCGGACCGGTATGAACGTACGTCGCGCGGGCCGGGCCGGCGGCGCCGGGCGACGGCCGCGGGGGCGCCGCCGCGGCGGGCCGGGCGCCGCGATTTTGCCGATCCGGCCGTTCGCGCGCGGCGCGGACGGTCCCCCGGAAGGACGCGGCCTGTAGAATGCGCCTTCCCCACGTTTTCCACGGTAACGCGCCGATGTCCGACTGGTCGCTCGATCAGGCCCGCAAGACCTATTCGATCCCGCATTGGTCCGAAGGTTACTTCGACATCGACGGCGCCGGCCGGATCGTGGTCAAGCCGCGCGGCGAGCGCGGCCCGACCGTGCCGCTGCCCGAGGTGGTCGACGCCGCGCGCGAGGCCGGCGCCAAGCTGCCGCTGCTGGTGCGCTTCCCCGACATCCTCGGCGACCGCCTGGGCAAGCTGCAGGGCGCGTTCGACCAGGCGATGAAGGACTGGGACTACGCCGGCGGCTACACCGCGGTCTATCCGATCAAGGTCAACCAGCACCAGGGCGTGGCCGGCACGCTGGCCTCGCACGCGGGCGAGGGCTTCGGCCTGGAAGCCGGCAGCAAGCCCGAGCTGATGGCGGTGCTGGCGCTGAGCCGGCCCGGCGGGCTGATCGTGTGCAACGGCTACAAGGACCGCGAGTACATCCGCCTGGCCCTGATCGGCCGCAAGCTCGGCATGGAGACCTACATCGTGGTCGAAAAGCCGTCCGAGCTTGCGCTGGTGTTCGAGGAGGCCAAGGCCCTCGACGTCAAGCCGGGCCTGGGCGTGCGCATGCGTCTGGCCTCGCTGGGCGCCGGCAAGTGGCAGAACAGCGGCGGCGACAAGGCCAAGTTCGGGCTCAGCCCGCGCCAGGTGCTGGACCTGTGGAAGCAGCTGCGCGACAACGGCCTGCAGGATTGCCTGGGCCTGCTGCACTTCCACATGGGCTCGCAGATCTCCAACGTGCGCGACATCGCCAACGGCATGCGCGAGGCCACGCGCTACTTCGTCGAACTGTCCAAGCTCGGCGCCAAGGTGCGCTACATGGACGTCGGCGGCGGCCTGGGCATCGACTACGAAGGCACCCGTTCGCGCAGCTATTGCTCGATCAACTACGGCGTCAACCAGTACGCGTCGAACATCGTCCAGCCGCTGGCCGAGGCCTGCCAGGAATACGGGCTGCCGCCGCCGCGCGTGGTCACCGAGTGCGGCCGCGCGATGACCGCGCACCACGCGGTGCTGGTCGCCAACGTGTCGGAGATCGAGGAGGCGCCCGAAGGCCGGGTGCCGCCCGCGCACGAGGACGAGCCGGCGGTGATCCGCCACCTGCGCGAGATCCACGACGAACTCGGCCAGCGCCCGGCGGTGGAGCTGTTCCACGAAGCCCAGCACCACCACGGCGAAGGCCTGTCGCTGTACGCGCTGGGCCAGATCGACCTGACCCACCGCGCGCGCATCGACGACCTGTTCTACGCGATCGCCCACGCCGTGCGCGCGCGCCTGGACGTCGGCGAGAAGAGCCACCGCGACCTGCTCGACGAGCTCAACGAGCGCCTGGTCGACAAGTACTTCGTCAATTTCAGCGTGTTCGAGTCGATGCCCGACGTGTGGGCGATCGACCAGGTGTTCCCGATCGCGCCGATCGAGCGGCTGGACGAGAAGCCGCAACGGCGCGGCGTGATCGCCGACCTGACCTGCGATTCGGACGGCAAGATCGACACCTACGTCGAGAACGAAGGCCTGGACAGCTCGCTGCCGCTGCATGCGCTCAAGCCCGGCGAGAGCTACCGGCTCGGGTTCTTCCTGGTCGGTGCGTACCAGGAAATCCTCGGCGACATCCACAACCTGTTCGGCGACACCGACGCGGTGGAAGTGCGCGCCGACGGCGACGGCTACCGCTTCGCCCAGCAGCGCCGCGGCGACACCACCGACGTCATGCTCGACTACGTGGGCTACAAGCTGTCCGAGCTGCGCGCGACCTATCGCGCCAAGGTCGAGGCCGCGGGCCTGCCGGCGCAGGAGGCCGCGCGCCTGGAAGCGGCGCTGGAGACCGGCCTGACCGGCTACACCTATCTCGACGACACCCCGCTGGCCTGAGGAGGCGCGATGAATCGCTACCTGGTGATGGTCATGCGCCTGCCGCAGTTCGACACCGAGCAGATCGGCCCGCACCGCGAGTTCCTCGACGGCCTGCGCGCGCAGGCGCGGCTGGAGCTGTCCGGCGGCTTCGGCGACAAGACCGGCGGCGCCTACGTCCTGCGCGCGGTCGACCTGGAAGAGGCGCGGGTGCTGGCCTTCGGCGATCCGCTGCACCTGACCGGGTCCTCGCGGGTCGACGTGTACGAGTGGCAGGCGGCCTGAATCGGGGTTGAGGCGCCCGGCGGGCGCCGCCCGGCGCCGGCGCCGCCGCGCTTCGGGCGCCCGGCGCCGGCGATGGACTGTTCAACGACGCCGGCGGCCGCCGTGGGCGGCGGCCGGGAGCGGGATGTCCCCGACGCGCCGCCGGCCTCGGCCCGGTCGGGTGCGAGCGCCGGGCCGCGACGGCGGACCGAGCGCGGAACGCGGCGATGCCGCATCATGGTTTGGCAACAATCAGCGCCCGGACGGGCAGAAGGTTCGAAATGAAAGCAGGGGTGATCGGTCTGGGAGCGATGGGCGCGCCGATGGCGCGCTACATACATGCCACGGGGGGGCTGACCGCGGTCGGCAACCGGACCCAGGCCAAGGCCGACGCGCTGGCGTCGGAACTGGGCGTGCGCGCGGCGCGGTCGGCGGCGAACTTCGCCGATTGCGACGTGGTGATCCTGTGCGTGTCGCTCGATGCGGACGTGCTGGAGAACGTGGCCGCGCTGGCCGAGGTGCTCAAGCCGGGCGCGATCGTGGTCGACCACTCGACCGTCTCGGTCGAGACCGCGCGCCGCGCCGCGGCGACGCTGGGCGTGCACGACATCGGCTTCCTCGATGCGCCGGTATCCGGCGGCGTGGAAGGCGCGCGCAACGGCAAGCTGTCGATCATGGTCGGCGGCGACGCGGCCCAGCTCGAGCGCGTGCACGCGATCGTCGACAGCTACGCCGCGCGCATCACCCACATGGGCGGCACCGGCGCCGGTCAGGCGACCAAGGCGATCAACCAGGTGCTGGTGGCCGGCATCAACGAGGCGGTGTGCGAAGGCCTGGCGCTGGGCGAGAAGCTCGGCCTGGACGCGGACAAGCTGCTGCCGACGCTGATGGCCGGCGCGGCCAGCAACTGGTTCCTCGACAAGCGCGGCGCGACCATGCTGCGCGACGAGTTCGCGCCCGGCTTCAAGTGCCAGCACATGCTCAAGGACCTGCGCATCGTCCAGGGCATCGCCCGCGACACCGGCATCCGCACCGCCACCCTCGACCAGGCCGCGGCCGACTACGCCGAACTGATCGAACGCGGCTACGGCGAAGCCGACACCTCGGCGCTGATCGCGCTCAAGCGCGCCCGCGCCCAGGCGGAAAGCGACGCGGCCTGAGCCCGCGCCGCCGCGCAGCCCGGCGCAAGCCGGGCCGCGCGAACTCCCGCGCGCCGTGAATCCGCACCGCCCCCTGCAGGAGCGGCGCTAGCCGCGACCGCGCCACCGCAGCCACGACGATTCCCGCCGACACCCCGTGCCGGCGCAGCGACCGGCACGCGCCGCCGCGAACCGGGGGCAGCCCCCTGTAGGAGCGGCGCAAGCCGCGACCGCGCCACCGCAACCACGACGATTCCCGCCGACACCCCGTGCCGGCGCAGCGACCGGCACGCACCGCCGAGAACCTGCGGCAGCCCCCTGTAGGAGCGGCGCCAGCCGCGACCGCGCCACCGCAACCACGACGACTCCAGCCGATAGCCCGCTGCAGTGCAGCGGCCCGGCCCTGCCGCGCGCCTCGACGCCGCGGATGGGCAACGGTGGGTTTCGCACGGCGCAGGCCGCTCGGCGCGCGGTCGCCAGCGATCAACCGATGCATCGCGGTTCAGACGGCGGGCCACGGGTTTGGGGCGTCGTAGTTGCGGTGGCGCGGTCGCGGCTTGCGCCGCTCCTACAGGTAGGAGCGGGCACAGACGCGGGTTTCCGTAGCGAAGGAAAAACGCCGATCCGGCGTCAGCGGCGCATCAGGCCGTCGCGGCCGAGCGCGCCGAAGCGCTTGCGCCCGAACCGTTCGCCCAGCAAGGCGCCGGCGAAGGCCGCGGCCAGGGTCAGCGCGATCGCCAGCGCGTTGTACTTCAACGCCCCGCCCAGCGAGCGCATCGGCGGCGGGCTGTCGGGCAGGGCCATCGAGACCACGGTGAACAGGGTCAGCGCCCACATCGCGCCCAGCAGCAGCAAGGCGATCCAGCGGAAGTGGGCGTGGCGGGCCAGTGCGCCGCCGAGGAACATCGAGACCAGGGCCGCCAACACGTCGATCAGGGGCAGCGGGCCGATGCCGGTGTCGACCGCCTGACGCGCATCCAGGCCGAACAGTTTGGTCAGCAATCCGAACAGCAACAGCATGCCTGCCCCGCCCAGGCAGCCCAGAAGAATGCGCTTGTCCATCCCATCCCCAAACGACGTGCAATCAGCCGGCGAAGTCTATGCGGCGCCTGTACGGGCCAGGGTGACCGGCGTCGCGCTGTGGCCGGGCGCGCTGCCGGAAGGCGTGCGTACGCCGACGCGCGGTTGCGGGCAATCGGTATTCCGGGTTGCGTCCGCGCGGCAGGCGCGCGCTGCGGGAGGGGCTTGGGCCCCGCTGCCTTGCGCTCGGGTCGCGGCGATCTGCGCCCAAGGCATCGGGCCTGAAGGGCCCGGCACAAACGAACGCCCGGCAGGGCCGGGCGTCGTAGGCGGCGAGAGGGCGGTGCGACGCCTTACTGCACCTTGATCGCCATCCCCGGCAGGCCGCCGTCGGCGAGCTTGCGCTTGGCGTCGGCGAGGTCGCCGGCGGTGCCGTACGGCCCCATGCGCACGCGGTAGACGGTCTTGCCGCCGATCTGCGCCGATTCCACCCGCGCGCCGAGGCCGAGCATGGCGATCTTGGCCTTCATCTCCTCGGCCTGGCCGGAGGCCTGGAACGCGCCGGCCTGCAGCAGGTAGCGGGTGTTGTCGCTGACCGCCGGAGCGGCCGCGGCGGCGACGCCAGCGGCGGCCGGCGCGGCGGCGCCGCTGCCCTGGGCGGCGGCCACGACCGGCGGCTTGGGCGCGACCGAAGCCGGCGGCGGGGTGGCGGTGGCGACCTGGGCCGGCGGCTTGGACGGCGCCGGGGCGATGGTGTCGACCGGCTTGGGCAGGGTGGTCGCGACCGCGCCCGAAGCCGGCGCGGCGGTCGCCGGGTTGGCCGCGGCGGCCTGGCCGGTGCGCCGCTGCTGGGCGGCGCGGCGCTGTTCCTCGGCGGCTTCGGTGGCGGCGAGCTCGGCGTCGCTCATCTCCACTTCCTTGCCGGGCAGCAGCTTGTAGAAGTCGTACTCGGGGCCGTCCTTGGGCTTGTCGGCGGCGGCGCCCTTGGGCTTGTCGGCCTTGGCCTGGCCCTCGGCGCGGGCGGGCCGGGTGCTGCCTTCCGGCGCGACCGAGTCCTCCTCGGCGCTGACCGCGGCCGGCTGCGCGTCGGGGTTGGGCTGCGGGCGGAAGAAGCCGTCGCCCTTGCCGTCGGCCTTGAAGTACTTGGGCACCACCAGGATCAGCACGACCCCGAGCAGCAGCCCGAGCACGCCCCAGGCCCAGCCGGGCAGGCTGTCGTTGCCCTGGTTGTTGCGCTTGGCCTGCGATTTGCCGCGTCGTGCTGCCACTTACATCACCTCCGGGGCGTGGATACCCAACAGTTCCAGACCGTTCGCCAGGACCTGGCGGGTCGCCATCGCCAGCACCAGCCGCGCGTGGCGCTGGGCATCGTCGTCGACCAGGAACTGGTGATCGTTGTAATACGTCTGGAAGGCCTGCGCCAACTCCAGCAGGTAGGCGGCCACCTGGTGCGGTTCCAGGTCGCGCCCGGCGGCGGCGACCACGTCGGGGAAGCGCAGGATCGTCACGATCAGCTCGTGCGCGGCGACGTCGTCCAGGTCCAGCGGCTGGGCCAGGCCGTGGGCCTGGTCGTAGGACAGGCCGCGTTCGTTCAGCTGCCGCACCAGGCCGTGCATGCGCGCATGCGAGACCTGCACGTAGTAGACCGGATTGTCCATCGACTGCGAGCGCGCCAGGTCGATGTCGAAGGTCAGCTGCGAATCGGGCTTGCGCGCGATCAGGAACCAGCGCACCGCGTCGCGGCCGGTCTCGTCGATCAGGTCGCGCAGGGTCAGGTAACTGCCGGCGCGCTTGGAGATCTTCACCTCCTCGCCGCCGCGCATCACCGTGACCATCTGGTGCAGCACGTACTCCGGCCAACCCTGCGGGATGCCGGCGTCGAGCGCCTGCAGGCCGGCGAGCACGCGCGCGAGCGAGCCGTGGTGGTCCGAGCCCAGCTCGGTGATCGCGCGCTGGTAGCCGCGCTGCCACTTGCTGAGGTGATAGGCCACGTCCGGCACGAAGTAGGTGTAGCTGCCGTCGGACTTGCGCATCACCCGGTCTTTGTCGTCGCCGAAGTCGGTCGAGCGCAGCCACAGCGCGCCGCCTTCCTCGTAGGTGTGGCCGTGGGCGACCAGCTCGCGCACGGTCTCCTCGACCTTGTCCTGCTCGTACAGCGCGCTTTCCAGGAAGTAGACGTCGAAGCCGACGCCGAACGCGGCCAGGTCCTCGTTCTGCTCGCGGCGCAGGTAGGCCACGGCGAACTGGCGGATCGCGTCGAGGTCCTCGACCTCGCCCTTGCCGGTGACGGCGTGGTTCTCGAACTCGACGGTGGCGCCGTCGAGGTAGGCGCGGGCGACGTCGCCGATGTAGTCGCCGTTGTAGGCGCCTTCCGGCCAGCCTTCGTCGCCCGGCTTGAGGCCGCGCGCGCGCGCCTGGGTCGAGACGGCGAGATTGTTGATCTGCACGCCGGCGTCGTTGTAGTAGAACTCGCGCATCACGTCCCAGCCGTTGGCCTGGAGCACGCGCGCGATGCAGTCGCCGATCGCGCCGCCGCGGCCGTGGCCGACGTGCAGCGGGCCGGTCGGGTTGGCCGAGACGAACTCGACGCCGGCGCGGCGGCCGGCGCCGCTGGCGTTGCGGCCGTAGTTCGCGCCCTGGGCGAAGACCTCGCCGATCTGGCGGCGCCAGGCGGATTCGTCGACGCTGAAGTTGATGAAGCCCGGACCGGCGATCTCGACCTTGGCGAAGTCGGCGTTGGCCGGCAGCGCGGCGACCAGCTTCTGCGCCAGCTCGCGCGGATTGGCCCGCGCCGGCTTGGCCAGCAGCATCGCGGCGTTGGTGGAGAAATCGCCTTGGCCGCGGTTCTTCGGGCGCTCGATGACGAAGTCGGGCGTGGACAGGTCGGCCGGCACGGTGCCGGCGTCGCGCAGGGCGTCGATGGCCTGCGCGACCAGAGCGTGGAGGGTGGCTTTCACGGGAGATGCGCTTTCGCGGGGCGTTGCGGAACCGCGCATTTTACTCGCTTCCGCGCGGCCTGGGCGGCCGTTTCCGGGACGCGGCGATCGGCGCCGGCGGATACGTGAACGGCGCCGCCGCCGTGCCGGGCCTTCACTGCCCGCTCACTGCGGCCCGCCGCCTGCCGGCGCCTAGATCCACCCGCGCATCGCCATCGACACCGGCTTGCCGTCGCCGATCACGAAATGGTCGAGCAGGCGCACGTCGATCAGCGCCAGCGCCTGCTTCAGCCGCAGGGTCACCGCGCGGTCGGCCGGGCTGGGCTCGGCGTTGCCGCTGGGGTGGTTGTGGCCGACGATCACGGCCGCGGCGTTGTGCTGCAGCGCCTGCCGCACCACTTCGCGCGGGTGCACCTCGGCGCCGTCGACGGTGCCCTGGAACAGTTCCTCGTAGCCGATCACGCCGTGGCGGCTGTTGAGGAACAGCGCCGCGAACACCTCGTGCGGGCGGCCGCGCAGTTTCTGTGCCAGGTAGCGGCCGGCCGAGGGCGGATCGGTGACCGCGCTGCCGCGTTCGAGTTCGGCCATCTGGCTGCGCGCGGCCAGTTCCAGCGCGGCCTTGAGCGCGCAGGCGCGGGCCTTGCCGATGCCGCGCATGCGCAGCAGCCGGGCCGGCGGCTGCTCCAGCAAGGCGTGCAGCGGGCCGTGCTCGTTCAGCAGGCGGCGGGCGGTGCCGACCGCGTCGTGGCCGCGCACGCCCGAGCCGAGGATCAGCGCCAGCAATTCGGCGTCCGACAGCGTGGTGGCGCCGCGGGCGAGGAGTTTTTCGCGCGGCCGCTCCGCGCTGGGCCATTCTTGGATTCGCATGGCCGCATCGTGGCGGCGAACGCGGCGCGAGGTGATCGGGACGCGACGGCCCATCGGGTAAGCTATCGGCTTGGGCGGAGGTAGGAAATCGCCGGGCCGCCGCGGCCGGCCGAGTCGCTCCGCCCGCAGTGCGAACACCCGTCAGCAAGAACTCCAGCGAGCCCGGCCGAACATGGCGCAAGACCCCACCCCGCCGCTGCACGCCCAACGCATCGTGCTTTGCGTCTGCGGCGGCATCGCCGCCTACAAGGCCGCCGACCTGGTGCGCCGCCTGCAGGACGCCGGCGCCCAGGTGCGCGTGGCGATGACCGAGAACGCCACCCGCTTCGTCGGCCCGGCCACGTTCCAGGCGCTGTCCGGCCAGCCGGTGCGCACCTCGCTGTGGGACGAGGCCGCCGAACTGGCGATGGGCCACATCGAGCTGGCGCGCTGGGCGCAGCGGATCCTGATCGCGCCGGCCACCGCCGACATGATCGCCAAGCTCGCCCACGGCTTCGCCGACGACCTCATCAGCACCCTGTGCCTGGCCTCGGAGGCGCCGGTGACGGTCGCCCCGGCGATGAACCACCGCATGTGGGGCCACCCGGCCACCCAGGCCAACGTCGCCACCCTGCGCAGCCGCGGGGTGAGCTTCCTCGGCCCGGGCGAGGGCCGCATGGCCGAGCCCGAATCCGGCCCGGGCCGCCTGCTGGAGCCGCACGAGATCGTGGCCGCCCTGGCCCGGGAGGCCCGCGCATGAGCGCCGCCAGCCTCGGCGGACGCCGCATCGTGGTCAGCGCCGGCCCGACCTACGAGGACATCGACCCGGTCCGCTTCATCGGCAACCGCAGCAGCGGCAAGATGGGGTTCGCGATCGCCGAAGCCGCCGCCCGCCGCGGCGCGCAGGTGGTGCTGGTGGCCGGCCCGGTGTCGCTGCCGACCCCGTCGGGCCTGCAGCGCGTGGACGTGCGCTCGGCCCGGCAGATGCGCGAGGCGGTGATCGCCCAGCTCCCGGCCGACGTCTACATCGGCGCCGCCGCGGTCGCCGACTACGCCCCGGCCGAGATCGCCCCGGGCAAGATCAAGAAGAAGGACGAGCGGCTGACCCTGGCGCTGGTGCGCACGCCCGACATCCTGGCCGAGGTCGCGGTGCACGCGCGCCGCCCGACCGTGGTGGTCGGCTTCGCCGCCGAGACCCACGACGTGGAGTTCTACGCCCGCGGCAAGCTGGAGAAGAAGAAGGTCGACATGATCGCCGCCAACCGCGTCGGCGTGTCCGGCAGCGGCTTCGAGAGCGACGACAACGCCCTGACCGTGTACTGGCGCGACGGCGAGCGCGCGCTCGGGCCGGCGCCGAAGACCGCGCTGGCCGACGAACTGCTCGACCTGATCCTGGCGCGCTGGCCGGCCTGAGCCCCGGCGCGCCGTCGTTTTTTTGAAAGACCGCTCGTTTCGGAAGACCGCATGCACCACACCCTGGAACTGAAGATCCTCGACCCGCGTTTCGGCGGCGAGTGGCCGTTGCCCGCCTACGCGACCCCGGCCAGCGCCGGCCTGGACCTGCGCGCCGCGCTGGAGCAGCCGCTGACGCTGCAGCCCGGCGACGCCGCGCTGCTGCCGTCGGGCCTGGCGATCCATCTCGGCGATCCGGGCCTGTGCGCGGTGGTGCTGCCGCGTTCGGGCCTGGGCCACAAGCACGGCATCGTGCTCGGCAACGGCACCGGCCTGATCGACGCCGACTACCAGGGGCCGCTGCTGATCAGCGTGTGGAACCGCGGCGGCGAGGCTTATACGATCCAGCCGGGCGACCGCGTCGCCCAGTTGGTGGTGCTGCCGATCGTGCGCGCGAGCCTGCAGGTGGTCGAGCAGTTCCAGGCCAGCGAGCGCGGCGAGGGCGGCTTCGGCCACACCGGCGTGCGCTGAACCCCGCGTCGTGGCCCTGGGGGAGGGCGGCGGCACGAAGCTGGCACGCATCGTGCTTGTGACTTTGCGGATGCCCGCCGCGATCGGCACGATCGCCGCGCGGGCCGGGGACCCACCGCGACGGACCGCGACCGCGCGCTCGATCCGCGCTTTCGGCCTGTGCCGAGGCGCAGTCGACGGACGCGGCCGCCGCGGGCGGGGCAGACTGGGCGGCCTTGGCCGCCGCCCGCCCGGGACAGAACACTCTTAGGGGAAGGTTGCAGGTTATGGTCGAAGTAAAGCTGGAAAAGCCGCAGATCTCCGCGGCGCAACTCAAGCCCGCGCTGTTGCCGGCGGCCGCGCTGTGCGGCGTGCTGGCGCTGTGGATGGCCTGGGCCGGGGTGCAGCAGCACCTCGACGCCTCGCGCCGCTCCGACCTGATCCGGGTGCGCGACACCGCCGTGACCAGCGCCCACGACGCGCTCGGGGCCGAGCACAAGCGCCTGCGCGAGCGCCTGGAATCGGCGCCGATGCAGGCCGCGCTGCAGGCCGGCGACTTCAAGGCCGCCAGCGCCGAACTGGGCAAGGACTGGCCCGGCGCCAGCGACGGCGTGGTGCTGCCGCCGGACCTGGCCGAGCAATACGCGGCCCTGCCCAAGAGCGGCTACGGCCGGCTCGGGGCGATGGAAGCGGCGATCGTCGCCGACAAGCCGATGGCGGCGATCGTGCGCGACGGCGGCAAGTCGGTGCTGGCGATGGCCGCGCCGGCGCGGGTCGGCGAACAACTGGTCGGCGTGGCCTACCTGCAGCTGCCGCTGCAGCGCGTCGGCGACGGCGTGGAGAAGGCCGACCTCGGCAGCGACAGCTACTTGGCCCTGCGCCAGGGCGGCTTCAGCGTGATCGAGCGCGGCGACACCGCGCTCAACAACGGCGCCGAAGCGCTGGCGGCGAAGATCCCCGGCAGCGACCTGCGCGTGGCCGCGGCGGTGCCCGACATCGCCGGCGGTCCGCTCGGCATGGGCGCGTTGGCGTGCTTCATCGCCGCGGTGGTGCTGGCCCTGCTCGCGTTCGTGCTGGTGCGCGTGCGCCAGCGCCTGGGCCGTGCGGGCGGCCCGGTGGAGGACGAAGGTCCTGTTCAGACGCTGGCTGAGACCATGAGCGCCCCCCTACCCGAAGCGAACGCAGTGACCGTGAGCGAGAACACCTCCCAGGCCGCGTCGCGGCCGCTGGCCGTGGACAACGGCATCTTCCGCGCCTACGACATCCGCGGCGTGGTCGGCCAGAACCTCGATCCGGGCATCGCCGAAATGATCGGCCACGCCGTCGGCTCGGTCATGCACGACCAGGGCCTGAGCGAGATCGTCGTCGGCCGCGACGGCCGCCTGTCCGGCCCGAGCCTGATGGACGGCCTGATCGCCGGCCTGCGCAAGGCCGGCCGCAACGTCACCGACATCGGCCTGGCGCCGACCCCGGTGACCTACTTCGGCGCCTACCACCTGCGCGCGGGCTCCTGCGTGTCGCTGACCGGCAGCCACAATCCGCCGGACTACAACGGCTTCAAGATCGTGGTCGGCGGCGAGACCCTGTCGGGCGACGCCATTACCGATCTCTATCGCCGCATCGTCGGCGGCCGCCTGCACACCGCCGACGAGCCGGGCACGCTGACCGAGCGCGACATCTCCGAGGACTACGTCCAGCGGATCGCGTCCGACATCCAGATCGACCGCCCGCTCAAGGTCGTGGTCGACGCCGGCAACGGCGTGGCCGGCGACATCGGCCCGCGCGTGCTGGCCGCGATCGGCGCCGAGGTCACCCCGCTGTACTGCGAGATCGACGGCGAATTCCCCAACCACCACCCCGATCCGAGCGAGCCGCACAACCTGGTCGACCTGATCAAGATGGTGCAGCGCCTGGACGCCGACCTGGGCATCGCCTTCGACGGCGACGGCGACCGCCTCGGCGTGGTCACCCGCGACGGCCAGAACATCTTCCCCGACCGCCTGCTGATGCTGTTCGCCGCCGACGTGCTCGAGCGCAACCCGGGCGCGATGATCATCTACGACGTCAAGTGCACCGGCCGCCTGCCGGGCCACATCCTGCGCCACGGCGGCAGCCCGCTGATGTGGAAGACCGGCCACTCGCTGATCAAGGCCAAGATGCGCGAGACCGACGCGGAGCTGGCCGGCGAGATGAGCGGCCACTTCTTCTTCAAGGAGCGCTGGTACGGCTTCGACGACGGCATCTACTCGGCCGCGCGCCTGCTCGAGATCCTGGCCGCGCAGCCCGACAGCCCGAGCCAGACCCTCAACGCGCTGCCCAACGGCGTGGCCACCCCGGAGATCAAGGTCGACGCGCCCGACGGCGACCCGCACAGCTTCGTCGAGCGCTTCCGCAACGAGGCCTCGTTCGAGGGCGCGCGCCTGTCGACCATCGACGGCCTGCGCGTGGACTTCCCCGACGGCTGGGGCCTGGTGCGCGCGTCCAACACCACGCCGATCCTGGTGATGCGCTTCGACGCCGACAGCCAGGCCGCGATGGAGCGCATCCAGGGGCTGTTCCGCGCTCAGCTGCACGCGATCAAGCCGGATCTGGCGCTGCCGTTCTGACGCGCCGCGCCGGCGCGCCCGGTTCCCGGCGCGCCGGCCCCGGCCGGCAGCGGATGCCCCAACGAAAACGCCGCGGCTGGCCGCGGCGTTTTCGTTTTCCAAGGCCGCCGTTCGCCGGCGTCGCCGCTTCGCGCCGCCGGAGCGCTCAGCCGCCGCGGGCGTTCTTGGCCTTGAGCGCGTTGTAGCGCTCCAGCGCGGTGGCCAGATCCTCGTCGGCGAGGCTGCGTTCGAGCAACTGCTGCTTGAGCACGTCCTGCTGGTGCAGCAGCTCGTCGTGCTGGCCGCGCACGTTCTGGGCCAGGGTCTTGCCGACCGGCTTGCCGTTGAGCTCGGCCTCGCCGGCCTTGCGCAGCAGGCTCAGCACGGTCTGGCGGCGGCCCTCGATGCCCAGCTGCGAGGCCTTGACCGTCTCGTCCAGCAGCACGATCCGCTCCTGGAAGGATTTGCGCAGGTCTTCCTCGGTAGCGTAGGACTCGGCCATGGCGCGGTCGCGGCGCTTGAGCGCTTCGGCCGCCAGCTCGGCGCTGCGCTGCGCGCGCGCGGCCTGGTCGGCGGCGACGCGCTCGTCCGCGGTCAGCGCGCGGTCGACCTGGGCGGTGGCCATGCCGCTCTTGGCGCTGATCTCGGTGCGGGCGCTGTCGACCGCGTGCGCCGGCAGGGCGTCGCCGCAGACCTTGCGGCCGGCCTCGTTCCAGCAGTACAGCTTCTTGGCCTTGGGCGCGGTCTGGGCGCCGGCGAGCGGGGCGGCCAGGGCGAGCGCTACCGCGGCGGCGAGCAGGGGAATCAGGGCTTTCATGTCGCGTTCTCGCCTTCGGGCTGTCTGTCGAAGAGGCGTTGACGCAAGAGTCGGGCCATGGCCCGGAAATTACTTGTGACGAACTGCTCAGTTTTGCGCCTGCGCCCGGCCCCCGCGGGCCGGGCGCGGCGCCGGCGCTCAGGCCTCGCGGCCGTACGCGGCGCGGTAGCCGAGCAGGCGCTCGCGTTGGGCGGAAAACTCGGCGCTGGCGCCGGTGAAGGCGAGCAGGTCGTCGAGGGTGGCGATCGCGATCACCGGCAGGCCGTGTTCGATTGCGACAGTTTCTGCCGCCGAGCGTCGGGATTGTGCAGGGTCCACGGCTTCCTGCCGGTCCAGGGCGATGACGATGCCGGCGACCGTGCCGCCGGCCTCGCCGATCAGGCCGAGCGCTTCGCGGATCGCGGTGCCGGCGGTGATCACGTCGTCGACGATCAGCACCCGGCGCCCGGCCAGCGGCGCGCCGATCAGCATGCCGCCCTCGCCGTGGGCCTTGGCTTCCTTGCGGTTGAACGCCAGTGGCAGGTCGCGGCCGCGGCCGGCGTACTCGCAGCCCAGCGCGGTGGCCAGCGGGATGCCCTTGTAGGCGGGGCCGAACAGCAGGTCGAAGTCGAGCCCGGCGGCGTCGATGGCGTCGGCGTAGCAGCCGGCCAGGCCGGCCAGCGCGGCGCCGGAGTCGAAACGCCCGGCGTTGAAGAAGTACGGGCTGACCCGGCCGGACTTGAGGGTGAACTCGCCGAAGCGCAGGGCGTCGGCCTTGAGGGCCAGTTGCAGGAAGCGGGTGCGGTGGTCAGTCATGGCGCGGTCGCAGTGGGGGAGGGGGAGGGTGGCGCCAGCCGCAGCAGCATCAGGTGCTGCGGGCCGGCCGAGCCGCCGTGATAGAGCTCGCCGGTGTCGTGGAAGCCGGCCTTGCGGTAGGCGGCGATGGCGGCGAGGTTGCGCACGTTGACCGTCAGCGCCAGCAGGCGCCGCTGCGGATGGCGCAGGCGCAGGTCCTCGACGCAGGCGCGCATCGCCGCGGTGCCGTAGCCGCGGCCCTGTTCGCGCCGGTCGATCGCATAGGCGCGCAGGCCGACGCTGGGCTCGCCCAGCGCGCGCCCGGCGATCGCGTTCACGCTGAAGTCCAGGCGGTAGAAGCCGACCACGCGCTCGCCGGCCAGCACCGCCATGGCCTCGCTGTGCGGGTCCAGCCGGGTCTGTTCGAGGTTGTAGGCGGTGTCGCCGACGAAGGGCAGCTGTTCGGGCGCGACCTGCAGCATGCGCACGGCCGGGGCCAGCATCGGCGAGACCACGCCGACGCGCACGATCGGCGGCGCGGCGCGCGCGTCCGCGGGGGCTGCGCTGTCGGGGACGGGGCTCATGCGCGGCATGATACCCGCGCCCGGCCGGTTGCTATGATCGTGCGCACTTCCCGCCCCGGAACGCGCATGCGCATCATCAGTTTCAACGCCAACGGCCTGCGTTCGGCCACCACCAAGGGTTTCTTCGACTGGTTCAAGGCCCAGGACGCCGACGTGCTGTGCGTGCAGGAGACCAAGGCCCAGGAGCACCAGCTTACCGGCCCGGAATTCCTGCCCGAGGGCTACCGCGCCTATTTCCGCGACGCGATCACCAAGAAGGGCTACAGCGGCGTGGCGATCTACGCCAAACGCGAGCCCGACGAAGTGCGCACCGCGCTGGGCTGGGCTCCGTTCGACGACGAGGGCCGCTACATCGAGGCGCGCTTCGGCAACCTCAGCGTGGTCTCGTTCTACATCCCGTCGGGGTCCTCCGGCGAGCTGCGCCAGGGCTTCAAGTTCGAAGTGATGCAGTGGCTCAAGCCGATCCTGGACGAGTGGCTGGCCAGCGGCCGCGACTACGTCCTGTGCGGCGACTGGAACATCGTGCGCAGCCGCCTGGACATCAAGAACTGGACCAGCAACCAGAAGAACTCCGGTTGCCTGCCGCCGGAGCGCGACTGGCTCAACGGCGTGTGCGCCGACGACAGCGGCTGGGTCGACGCCTACCGCGCGCTCAACGCCGAAGGCCAGGACTACACCTGGTGGAGCAACCGCGGCGCCGCGCGCGCCAACGACGTGGGCTGGCGCATCGATTACCAGTTCGCCACTCCGAGCCTGCGCAGCAAGCTGCGCGGCTGCTCGATCCTGAAAGACCCGCGCTTCTCCGACCACGCCCCGTTCACGGTCGACTATGACGCCTGAGCCCGGCGCTCCGGCTGCGGCCGGCGCCGCGCCGCCGCCGGCGCGCAAGGGCTGGCGGCTGGTGCTGAGCAACCTGCGCCAGCCCAAGGTGCTGGCGATGCTGTTGCTGGGCTTCAGCTCGGGCATCCCGATCTACCTGGTCGGCAACACCCTGGGCTACTGGATGCGCGAGAACGCGATCGAGCTCAGCACGATCGGGTTCCTGTCCTGGGTCGGCCTGGCGTACTCGCTGAAGTTCGTGTGGGCGCCGCTGGTCGACAAGATCGACGCGCCGGTGCTGGGCCGCTGGCTCGGCCGCCGCCGCGGCTGGATGCTGCTGTCGCAGCTGGTCGCCGCCGTCGCCCTGGTCGGCATGGCCCTGGTCGAGCCGCGCCAGGGCGAACTGCTCGTGGCCGGCGTCGCGCTCGACCAACTGGTGGTGTTCGGCGCGCTGGCGCTGGTGGTGGCGTTCGCCTCGGCGACCCAGGACATCGTCATCGACGCCTGGCGCATCGAGAGCGCCGACAACGCCGAACAACAGGGCCTGCTGACCTCGACCGCGACCCTGGGCTACCGCGGCGCGCTGCTGGTCACCGACTCGCTGATCCTGATCCTGGCCGCGCACGCGGGCTGGTCGCTGTCCTACGAAATCATGGCGCTGCTGCTCGGCGTGGGCGTGTTCGCCACGCTGCGCGCGCGCGAGCCGCAGGCCAGCCTGATCGCCGCGGCCGCTCCGCACCCGGCGCTGTTCACCGCGCGCGGCCTGTTCGACGCGGTGATCGGCCCGTTCGTAGCGTTCTTCCGCCAGCACGGCCGGCTGGCCCTGCTGATCCTGCTGGCGATCAGCCTGTACCGGCTGCCGGACTTCCTGCTCGGGCCGATGGCCAACCCGTTCTACGCCGACCTGAAGATGGACAAGGAAACCGTCGGCGCGGTGCGCGGCTCGTTCGGCCTGGTCGCGACCATCGCCGGCGTCGCCGCCGCCGGCCTGACCGCGGTGCGCTTCGGTTTCATCCCGACCCTGATCGCTGGCGCCGTGCTCGGCCCGGCCTCGAACCTGGCCTTCGCCTACCTGGCCCTGCACGGCAGCGACGCCAGTGTGTTCACCGCGGCGATGGTGATCGACAACTTCTGCAACGGCTACGCCGGCGTGGCCCTGGTCGGCTACATGTCGAGCCTGACCAACATCGGCTACACCGCCACCCAGTACGCCCTGCTGAGCTCGTTCTATGCCCTGCTCGGCAAGCTGCTCAAGGGCCTGTCGGGGGTCGCGGTGACCGAACTGGCCGTCGGCCGCACCTTGCTGGAGGGCTATGCGCTGTTCTTCGCCGGCACCGCCCTGGTCGGCGTGCCGGCGCTGGTGCTGTGCATCGCCCTGGCGCTGCGCCGGCCGGCGCCCGTCAGCACCCCGCATGCCTGAACGCCGCCGCGCAGGTGCCGGCGAAGGCGTGTCGGTGAACGCGGTTCAGCCAATTTCGTGTTGCGCAGCGCAGGGTCGGGATGGCAATTTGCCACACAGTGACCGACATCATCCTGCACAACCTGGACCCCGTACTCTCCGACCGGTTGCGCCGGGTGGCGGAAACGCGCGGCTGGAGCCTGCAGCGCACGGCCCTGCACCTGATCGAGACCGGCCTGTTCGCAGTCGAGGCTGAGATGGCCGGTCGCTTCGAAGACCACGACAGCCGCGCGCTGAAGGAAGCGATCGCCGCGCTGGAAGGCATCCCCAGCGACCCCGGTTTCGCCCTGATCGGCCGCGCCGACCCCCAGGCCGCCCCGGCGGCGCGCCCGGCCGGCCCGGACCTCAGCGGCCTGGAGCTGCTGGAAGAATTCCGCCCGAACCGCGAAGGCTGATCCGCTCGCGGCGCCCGCCGGTCCTGCAAGACCCTCCGGTGGCTTCAGTCGCTCCGTGTAGGAGCGGCGCAAGCCGCGACCGCGCCAATCGAACAACGATGCCACGTCCCGCAGCCCGGATCGCCGCGCCACGCCCTCGCAATCCCCCGGCCGACAACCGCCCGTGTCGCGGCTCGCGCCGCTCCTGCAAGACTTTTCGGCAGTTTCGATCGCTCCCTGTAGGAGCGGCGCAAGCCGCGACCGCGCCAATCGAACCACGGCGCAACGTCCCGCAGCCCGGATCGCCACGCCGCGCCACGCCCTCGTAATTCCTCGGCCACCAAACGTCCGCGCCCCGGCTCGCGCCGCTCCTGCACTGGCCTTCGGCCGCTAGGCCGGATGCACCGTCCCCAGCACCCGCAACCCGCGCGCGCCGGTCACGCTGGGCAGGTTGCCCGGCTGTCCCGCCAGGGTCTGCCGCGCCAGCCAGGCGAAGCCCATCGCCTCGACGAAATCCGGATCCAGCCCATAGGCCTGGGTCGTCTCCACCGCCACCCCCGGCAGCCGCGCCGCCAGCCGCGCCAGCAGCGCGCCGTTGCGCACTCCGCCGCCGCAGGCCAGCACCCGCCGCGTCGCCGGCTGCTGCGCGCGCAGCGCCTGGGCGATGGTGACCGCGCTGAGTTCCAGCAGCGTCGCCTGCACGTCCTGCGGCCGCTCGCCGCCGCCCAGGCGCGACTCGACCCAGTCCAGCTGGAACTGCTCGCGCCCGGTGCTCTTGGGCGGCGGCAGCGCGAACCACGGCTCGTCCAGCAGCCGCGCCAGCAGCGCCGGGTCGACTTCGCCGCCGGCCGCGAACGCGCCGTCGGCGTCGAAGGCCACGCCCAGGTGGCGCAGCGCCCAGGCGTCCATCAGGCAGTTGGCCGGCCCGGTGTCGAAGCCGCGCACCGCGCCGTGCGCCGGCAGCAGGGTGAAGTTGGCGATCCCGCCGAGGTTGAGCGCGGCGCGGTCCTCGTCAGGCGACCCCAGCAGCGCGGCGTGGAAGGCCGGCATTAGCGGCGCGCCGTGGCCGCCGGCAGCGACGTCGCGGCGACGGAAGTCGGCCACGGTGGCGATGCCGCAACGCTCGGCGATCACCGACCCGTCGCCGATCTGCCAGGTGAAGGGATGGCGGCCGTCGTAGGCCGCGCCGGCCGGGCGATGGCGCACGGTCTGGCCGTGCGAACCGATCGCGGCGACGTCGGCGGGCGCGACGCCGGCCTCGGCCAGCAGCGCGCGCGCGGCCGCGGCGAAGGCTTCGGCGGTCTGGATGTCGAGCGTGCCCAGTTCCTCCAGCGAACGCGCATCGCCGCCCTGGCCGAGCGCGACCAGGCGCTCGCGCAGCGGCGCGTCCCAGGCATAGGTGCGGCCGAGCACCAACTCGCAGCGGGTCGGCGCGGCGCCGGCCTCGAAGCGCACCAGCGCGGCGTCGATGCCGTCGGCGCTGGTGCCGGAGATCAGTCCAAGATAAAGGCCGGCGCCTGGCGCAGCGGCGTTGCCTCCAGCGGGGATCGAAGAATTCTCAACCATGAGGAATGTGTCCTAGGCCGGCGCCTGGCGCAGCGGCGTTGGCTCCAACTGGGATCGAAGAATTCTCAACCATGAGGAATGTTTCCAAGGCCTGCTTCCAACGTAGTGGTGTGCGCACCGGCGGGGATCGAAGCGTTCCCAACCATGACGAATGGGTCCAAGGCGACCGCGCATAGCGGCGTGCGTCCCAACCGGGATCGAAGCGCTCTCAATCATGAAAAAGCCCCGCGCCAGCGCTGGCGGCCACCCGGTCGCGATCGTCCGCAAGCCGCGCCGCGCATCCGCGCCGCCGCCGCGCAACGCCGCAGCATCCCGGGATTCGCACAAAAACGAAAGGGCCCCGCAGGGCCCTTGTCGTCGCGACCGCCGCGCCGCTCAACCGCGCGAGGTCTTTTTCTTCTTGCCCTTGGTCTTGGCCACCGCCACGGTCTTGGCGACGGCGGCGGCCGCGATCGTCGGCGCTACGGTGGGGGCCGGGCCGGCATCGGCGTAGATGATGTTCTCGACCTGGCGGATGCGCCCCAGCGCCACCGCGGTCTGCTGGCGGAATTGCGCCAGCGCCATGCCGCTGAGCGGTTCCGGCGGCGGCATGGTGATCGACAGCGGGTTGCGGTGCACGCCGTTGACGCGGAATTCGTAGTGCAGGTGCGGCCCGGTGGCCATGCCGGAACTGCCGACGTAGCCGATCACCGTGCCCTGCGGCACCCGCTGGCCCGGCTTGATCTTGCTGAAGTTCGACATGTGGCCGTACAGCGTGGTGTAGCCGCGGCCGTGGTCGAGGATCACCGCGCGGCCGTAGCCGCCCTTCCAGCCGACGAACTGCACGCGCGCGTCGCCGGCGGCCATGATCGGCGTGCCGGTGCCGGCCGCGTAGTCGACGCCGGCGTGCATGCGGATGCTGCCCAGCACCGGGTGGCGGCGGGTGCCGAAACCCGAGGTCAGGCGCGCGTACGGGATCGGCATGCGGATGAAGCTCTTCTTCAGCGGGCGGCCGTCGCCGGTGAAGTATTCGGGCTTGCCGCCGCGGTCGAAGCGGAAGCCGGTGTGCAGCTTGCCGTCGCTGGTGAAGGTCGCCGCCAGGATCGGGCCGGTGCTGATCAGCTCGCCCTCGCGCCAGGTCTGCTCGACCACCACGCTGAAGCGGTCGTCGGTGCCGACGTCTTCGTTGAAGTCGATGTCGTACTTGAAGATGTCGTCGGTCAGGGTGTTGATGTTGGCCGGGGTCAGGCCGACCTTGCGCGCCGAACGGAACAGCGACTTGCCGACCTTGCCGCTGAGCACCACGGTGCGGACCTGGCTCTGGCGGGCGATGACCTTCTTGTCGGTGACCTTGTCGCCGGCGATGCTCAGCTCGACCCGGTGGCCTTCGTCCTGGTCGTAGCGGAAGGTGCGCAGCGAGCCGTTGACCGGAATGTCGAACCCCAGCTCGGTGCCGGGCTTCATCCGCATCAGCGCTTCGCGCGCGCCGGGCTGCTCGAGGATCTGGCTCATCGTGGACTTGGGAATGTCCATGTCCTTGAACACCGAGCCCAGAGTCTGGCCGCGGTTGACCCGCACCAGCTGCCAGCTGTCGCCGGTCTCGCCCTTGAGCCGGGCCAGGGTCAGCGGCGGCAACGCCAGCGCCAGCGACTGGCGCGGCTCGTGCGCGCGCACCGAGGCGGTGGACTGGCTGAAACCGGGAACGACCGCGGCGACCATCATCCCCAGGGTCGCGAACAGACCGGCCTGGACCCACTGGCGCCCGCTCCAGCGGCCGTTGAAGCCGTCGGACAGATGGCGCGCCAGCACCTTCCGTTTCAGTGCCTTTTCCCGCAGGGCTTTCAGGCGTTCGCGTCGTTCGGCGCCCACACTGGAAGCCTGCTCGGGTACTGTCATGGA
>NZ_FNPT01000021.1:0-2500 GCF_900107375.1 Lysobacter sp. yr284 | reverse complement strand
GAACCCACTCCCGTTGCAAAGGTAGGGGATGAGGTGTGATTAGGAGTGAAAAGCTAATCGAACCCGGAGATAGCTGGTTCTCCTCGAAAGCTATTTAGGTAGCGCCTCGGACGAATACTACTGGGGGTAGAGCACTGTTATGGCTAGGGGGTCATTGCGACTTACCAAACCATGGCAAACTCCGAATACCAGTACGTACTATCCGGGAGACACACGGCGGGTGCTAACGTCCGTCGTGAAAAGGGAAACAACCCAGACCCACAGCTAAGGTCCCAAATTCATCGCTAAGTGGTGAACGATGTGGAAAGGCACAGACAGCCAGGAGGTTGGCTTAGAAGCAGCCACCCTTTAAAGAAAGCGTAATAGCTCACTGGTCGAGTCGGTCTGCGCGGAAGATTTAACGGGGCTAAGCGATGAACCGAAGCTTGGGGTGCATACTTTGTATGCGCGGTAGAGGAGCGTTCCGTAAGCCGATGAAGGTGGATTGAGAAGTCTGCTGGAGGTATCGGAAGTGCGAATGCTGACATGAGTAACGATAATGCGGGTGAAAAGCCCGCACGCCGAAAGCCCAAGGTTTCCTTGCGCAACGTTAATCGACGCAGGGTGAGTCGGCCCCTAAGGCGAGGCAGAAATGCGTAGTCGATGGGAAGCAGGTTAATATTCCTGCACCTCGCGTAAGTGCGATGGAGGGACGGAGAAGGTTAGGCAGGCCAGGCGTTGGTTGTCCTGGTGAGAGAGTTGAGGCGGTCCCCTTAGGCAAATCCGGGGGGGCAACGTTGAGACTAAGGACCGGCCCATTAGGGCTAGGCTGCTGATATCACGCTTCCAGGAAAAGCTCCTAAGCTTCAGCTTACGCAGACCGTACCGTAAACCGACACAGGTGGGCAGGATGAGAATTCTCAGGCGCTTGAGAGAACTCGGGTGAAGGAACTAGGCAAAATAGCACCGTAACTTCGGGAGAAGGTGCGCCCTCCATGGTTAATAGCTGAGGGGGGCCGCAGTGACCAGGCCGCTGCGACTGTTTATCAAAAACACAGCACTCTGCAAACACGAAAGTGGACGTATAGGGTGTGACGCCTGCCCGGTGCTGGAAGGTTAATTGATGGGGTTAGCCGCAAGGCGAAGCTCTTGATCGAAGCCCCAGTAAACGGCGGCCGTAACTATAACGGTCCTAAGGTAGCGAAATTCCTTGTCGGGTAAGTTCCGACCTGCACGAATGGCGTAACGACAGCGGCGCTGTCTCCACCCGAGACTCAGTGAAATTGAAATCGCTGTGAAGATGCAGCGTTCCCGCGGCAAGACGGAAAGACCCCGTGAACCTTTACTATAGCTTTACATTGAACGTTGAGTTCGTCTGTGTAGGATAGGTGGGAGGCTATGAAACTGTGGCGCTAGCTGCAGTGGAGCCATCCTTGAAATACCACCCTGTCGTGCTTGACGTTCTAACCTGGGCCCGTTATCCGGGTCGGGGACCATGTATGGTGGGTAGTTTGACTGGGGCGGTCTCCTCCCAAAGTGTAACGGAGGAGCACGAAGGTACGCTCAGCGCGGTCGGACATCGCGCACTGTGTGCAAAGGCATAAGCGTGCTTGACTGCAAGATCGACGGATCAAGCAGGTACGAAAGTAGGTCTTAGTGATCCGGTGGTTCTGTATGGAAGGGCCATCGCTCAACGGATAAAAGGTACTCCGGGGATAACAGGCTGATACCGCCCAAGAGTTCATATCGACGGCGGTGTTTGGCACCTCGATGTCGGCTCATCACATCCTGGGGCTGTAGTCGGTCCCAAGGGTATGGCTGTTCGCCATTTAAAGTGGTACGCGAGCTGGGTTCAGAACGTCGTGAGACAGTTCGGTCCCTATCTGTCGTGGGCGTTGGAGATTTGAGAGGGGCTGCTCCTAGTACGAGAGGACCGGAGTGGACGAACCTCTGGTGTTCCGGTTGTCACGCCAGTGGCACTGCCGGGTAGCTATGTTCGGAAGCGATAACCGCTGAAAGCATCTAAGCGGGAAGCGCGCCTCAAGATGAGATCTCCCGGGAGCTTGACTCCCCTAAAGGAACCATCAAGACTAGGTGGTTGATAGGCAGGGTGTGTAAGTGCAGCAATGCATTGAGCTAACCTGTACTAATGATCCGTGTGGCTTGACCATATAACCTCAAGTGGCCTTGGACTCGACGACGCGTCGACACTCCAACCCAACACTGACTCGCTACATTCCAATCTATTCGCCGACAACGCAGCTCCATCGCGTTGAAAGCAACCAACGAGAGCGTGTGCGCTATTCCTTCCGGAACCTGCGACCCTCCACCCTCTCCCTGGTGATAATAGCTGTGTGGAACCACCCGATCCCATCCCGAACTCGGAAGTGAAACGCACATGCGCCGATGGTAGTGTGGCTTAAGCCATGCAAGAGTAGGTCATCGCCAGGGGCTTTACCCTGAAGGCCGGATCCCAAAAGGATCCGGCCTTCTTCTTTGCGTCAGCGAAATGATAATCCCG
>NZ_FNPT01000004.1 GCF_900107375.1 Lysobacter sp. yr284 | reverse complement strand
GATCCAAAGCTTCCGTCCGCAAGCGGCCGGGTCACTTTCTTTGTCCAAAGCAACAAAGAAAGTAACCAAAGAAAGTGCTTTTCCCTGTTTCGAATCAAAAGCCACTATGGCTCGAAAGGGGCGCGGGGCCGCGCCATAAGGGGCATCCTGCCCCATGGCGCGCGTGCGCATCCATGCGCACGCCCTTCGGGGCTGCGAAACATGGGCCTCGGGCGAGGTTGCGTCCAAGCCAAAAGCAAAGCGCGGCAACGGCTACGGCTACGGCTACGGCTACGGCTACGGCAGGATTTTGTGGGTTCCGACGTTCGCCGGAACGAGGGAGCGGGAACGCTCGTCGCTCCAGATGCACGCGCGTCGTTGTCGTAGCGTGCGCAGGCCCTGCGCGCGGAAGCTTCGGGCAAGCGGCAAGACGCCGTCGCTTAGCGCCTCAGGCGCTCAATCCTGCGGCATCGGTCCGCCGCGTCCGGCGATGCCGTCGCGCAACCCGCGCAGCATCGCCCGCAGGTAGCCCAGCCGCGGCCGCAGGAACACCGCCGTGCCGACGAACTTCAGCACCAGCCGCGGCAGGTCCTGCGCGGCCCAGCGCCGCGGCACTTCGGCGCGGCGGTACAGCAGCACCCGGTTGCGCATCATGTAATACAGCCGGGTCGGGCTGTGCACCACCAGCTTGCACGAGGGCAGCAGGCGGCTGATCGGCACCAGTTCGCCGATGCGGTGCTGCATCTGCGCGTCGCAGATGCCGTAGAGCTTGTAGCCGTGGTGCCTGGCGCGCGAGCTCCATTCGATATCGACGTTGTCGATGAACAGTCCTTCGTCCATGCCGCCGACGCGGTCGAGCACGTCCAGCGGCAGCAAGGTGCCGGAGGTGATCAGGAAATCGCAGTCCACCGCCTGCCCCGGGCCGCCGAACAGCTTGCGGTTCATCGGGAAGGCGATGCGCACGAACGGCGCGGTCTGCCCGGTGCGCTGGTCGCGGAACTGCGGGCCGACCGCGGCCACCGGGCCTTGTTCGCGCAGTTCGCGCAAGGCGCGTTGCAGGGTCGCGACCATGCCGGCGCCGACCTGGCTGTCCTGGTCCATCAGCAGGACCTGGGCGAAGCCGGCCTCGCGCGCCAGCCGCGCGACGCGGTTGATCGCGCTGCCCAGGCCGACGTTGCGGTCGCTGCGCAGCACCTGCACGCCCTGCGCGCGCAGTTCCTCGAACAAGGCGGCGACGTCGGCGCCGGGGCTGGCGTTGTCGAAGATCTGCACCCGCCCGACCTGCGGGCGCACCGCGGCGACGACCTCGCGCAGCAGTTCGATCTGCGGGTGATAGGTGACGATCGCCGCGCACACGTCGGCGCAGGCGGGAACGGCGGGGGCGGTCATGTCAGCGCGACCCCGCGGCGGCGCGGGATCGGGAAGGCGGGAGTCGGGCGGGAACGATGGGGCATGCGCGCATTATCGCCCAGGCGCGGGCGGCGGGTCTTGGAAGCGTCGGGCAACCTGGCAGAAGAGCGTCGGGCCTGAAGGCCCTCCCACAAAAGCGAAGGCCGGAAACTCGCTGGCCGGACCGCTTCGCTCTTGTGGGAGGGCCTTCAGGCCCGACGCTTTTACGCCCGATCGCCGCGAACCAGCGGCTCAGTTGCTCGCCGCCCCCGCCGCCTGCACCCGCGCGGCCAGTTCGGCCAGCCCGGGCGCATTGCCGTCGAGCGAGCGCGCCGCCTGCAGCGCCGCGCGCGCGGCGTGCAGTTCGCCCGCGCCCAGGCGTTCGCTGCCGACGCCGATCCAGCGCTGGGCCAGGCGCGCGGAGGCCTCGCGCACCGCGCCGCCGCCGCCCTCCAGCGCGCGCCGCGCGTCCAGGCATTCGCCGGCGCGCGAGAGCCGGTTGCCGCCCAGTTCGCGTTCGAAGCAACGCTTGGCCGCCGGCAGCAGGCGCGCGCCGGCGGCGCGCACCGCCGGGTCGGCCGGGGCGATGGCCTGGGCCGCGCGCAGCTTGTCGTAGGCGCTGTCGCCGGGCGGGGTCAGCAGGTCGCCGCGCTGTTCGGCGGCGGCGGCCTCGGCCAGCAGGCGCTGCAGCGACTGGCGCCGGCGCAGCGGGGTTTCCTGGTCGAAGCGCTTGCGCGATTCGCGCGCGCGGTCCAGGTGCTGGCGCGCCAGGGTCACCGCCGGCGCGGTCGGCGCGACTTCGCGCGCCAGCGCCAGTTCCTGCTCGGCGTCGGCGAAACGGAAATCCGCGGCCAGCCGTTCGCTGCGCTCGGCATGCACGCCGGCGACCGCGATCAGCCCCTCGCGCGCGGCGCTGTCGTCGGGCCGCACCGCGAGCAGGTCGCGGTAGCCGGCCAGCGCGGCCTCGGGCTTGTTCCGGCGCAGCGCCTGCGCCGCCTCGGCGCGGCGCCGCTCCAGCCGCGATTCCAGCAAGGTCAGGCTGTCGGGCAGGTCGGCGTGGCCGGGGTCGGCGTCCTGGACGCGGGCGATGCCCTGCGCGCCGCGCACCAGTTCGCCGCGCTCCAGCGCTTGGCGCGCTTGCTGCAACAGGTCGGCGAGGGTGTCGTCGCGGCCTTCCAGGGCGTCGTTGCGTTGCGGCTGCAGTTCCAGCACCCGCAGGTACAGCGGCAACGCGGCATCGGGCGCGCCGTCCAGGCGGCCCTGCTCGCGCGCCGCCGCGGCGGCCACGACCATCCGGTCCAGGCCGGCATGCACCGCTTCGCGCTGGCGCAGCAACTGCGCCAAGGGTTCGACCCGGTCGCGCGGCACCGCCAGGTCGCGGGCGAGCGCGATGCGTTGGCGGGCGAATTCGAAATGGCTGCCGTCGATGGCCTGGCGCGCCTGCTGCAAGGCGACCTCGCCGGTGCGGGCGAGGCCGGCGCGGGCGTCGCTGCGGTCCGGGTCCAGCGCCAGCGCGGCCTCGTACAGTTCGCGCGCGCCGCGGCCGTCGGGCGAGCTCAACCGGCCTTCGGCCAAGGCCTGCCCGGCCTGTTCGCGCAGGCGCTGCAAGCGGGTTTCCGGCCATACCCATTCCGACAGCGGCTGGCGCCACACCGCCAGGGCCGCGATCACGCCCGCCGCGGCCAGGCCCAGCACGATGCGCACCCAATGCCGGGCCAGCCAGATGCGCAGCGCGGCGGACGCGGCCGGCTCGTCGCGCCCGCGGCGCGGGGCGTCGAAATCCAGCGCGGTCCAGTCGCCGGCCGCCGGCTCGATGCGCGCGCCGGCCGGGTGGGCCGGGGCGAGTTCGGGCGTGGCGGGCGGGCGCGGATTCACGGCGTACAGGATAGCGCCGTGCGCATGACGATCGTGACAGGGGTCGCGCTTGCGGCGGGCGTTGCAGGGCAATGCCTGGGCGGCGCGAAGTGGCCGGAGCGAAAAGCATCGGGGCCGAAGGCCCTGCCACAAGAGCGGCAAGGCATCGGGCCGAAGGCCCGCTACAACCGCCGCTATTTGCGTTGCGCGTACTCCACGCCGGGCAGGGACGACAGCTTGCCGAGCAGGTTGGACAGCTGGCCGTAGTCGCCGACCCGCAGGCGGAAACGCAGCCGCACCTGCGAGCCGTTGCGCTCGACGTCGCTGCGGATGCTGAGCACGTGCGCATTGCCCTGGGCGATGACGTTGGTGACTTCCTTGAGCAGCCACTTGCGGTCCAGCGCCAGCACTTCGATGTCGACCTCGTAGCTGGAGCCCTTGCGCCCCCACTCCACCGGCAGCACCCGCTGCGGCTGGGCCGCGGCCAGGCGCTCGAACGCGGCGCAGCCGGGGCGGTGCACGCTGACGCCGCGGCCGCGGGTCAGGTAGCCGACGATGGGTTCGCCCGGCAGCGGCTGGCAGCAACGCGCCAGCTGCACCAGCAGATTGCCCACGCCTTCGATGGTGAAGTCGGTGGCCTTGCCGGCCGGCTTGCGCGCCGACACCGCCATCAGGCTCGCGGACGCCGGCGGCGGCGCGGCCGGCGCCGCGGCGGCGCGTTCCAGCTCCAGCAGCGCCCGGCCGACCTGGTGCGGGCCGAGGTAACCCAGCGCCACCTGCACGTAGAGATCGCCGTCGCTGGCCAGGCTGAAGCGCTCCAGCACCGGCGCCAGTTCCGCGCCGAGCAGGCCGAGCCGGCGCAGTTCCTTGTCCAGCAGCTCGCGTCCGGCCGCTTCGTTGCGCGAGCGGTCGAGCTTGTGGAACCAGGTGCGCACCTTCTCGCGCGAGCGGTTGCTGGCGAGGAAGCCGTTCGCCGCCACCAGCCAGTCGCGGCGCGGTTCGCCGGTCTTGGCGGTGAGGATCTCGACCCGGTCGCCGCTGCGCAGCTTGTGGTCGAGCGGCACGATCCGCCCGTCGACCTTGGCCCCGCGGCAGCGATGGCCGACTTCGGTGTGCACGTGGTACGCGAAGTCCAGCGGCGTCGCCCCGGACGGCAGGTCGATCACCTCGCCCTTGGGCGTGAGCACGTAGACGCGGTCCTCGACCAGTTCGGTGTCGAGCTCGCCGGCCAGCGCCTCGTCGCCGCCGCCCTCGGCCTTGGTGTCGAGCAGCCGGCGCATCCAGGCGATCTTGCGGTCGAACGCGGCGTCGGCGCTGTGGCTGCCGACTTCCTTGTATTTCCAGTGCGCAGCCACGCCGAGCTCGGCCTGGCGGTGCATCTCGTGGGTGCGGATCTGCACTTCGAGCGTCTTGCCCTCCGGCCCGACCACGGCGGTGTGCAGCGAGCGGTAGTCGTTGCGCTTGGGCCGGGCGATGTAGTCGTCGAACTCGCTCGGGATCGGCGTCCACTGCGCGTGGACCACGCCGAGCGCGGCGTAGCACGAGGCCAGGTCGTCGACCATCACCCGCACCGCGCGCAGGTCGTAGAGCTCGCCGATCGGCACGTCCTTGCGCTGCATCTTCTTCCAGATGCTGTAGATGTGCTTGGGCCGGCCGGCGACTTCGGCCTTCACGCCCTGCGCGTCCATCGCCTCGCGCAGCACCCGCTTGACGTTCTCGATGTAGCGCTCGCGGTCGACCCGCTTCTCGTCGAGCAGGCGCGCGATCTTCTGGTAGGTCTGCGGCTCCAGGTGGCGGAAGGCGAGGTCTTCCAGCTCCCACTTGAGCTGCCAGATGCCGAGCCGGTTGGCCAGCGGCGCGTGGATGTCGCGGGTCAGCGCGGCCAGTTCGCGCCGGGTCGGCGGCGGCAGGCGGTCGGCGTGGCGCAGCCGCGCCAGTTGCCGCGCCAGCAGGATCGGCACCACCCGCAGGTCGCGCACGATCGCCAGCAGCAGGCGGCGCAGGCCTTCGCTGCCCGAGCGCCGGCCGGGTTCGGCGTGCAGCGCCCAGACCTGCTCGGCGGCGCGCTGGCCGTCGAGCAGCGCGGCCAGCAGCGGATGCTCGCGCTCCCAGCCCGGCCCCAGCGCCGCGGCCCAGCCCGGATAGGCGTGCAGCAGCGCCGCGGCGACGGTGTCGCCGTCGGCGCCGAGCAGGGCCAGCGCGTCCAGGGTCGCGGCCGCCACCGCCGGCGCGTCCAGCGCGGCCTCGCGCGCTTGCGGCGCGTGCGCGGCGGCCAGCAAGCCGGCGCGCAGCGGTGCGGACAGGGCCGCCGCCGCGGGCAGGGCCAGGAGGTCGGACAGGGTCGGTTCGGGCGGCTCGGCGGAAGCGTTCACTGCGTGGGGGAGTGGAGAAGCGGGAGGAGCTAGCGTCTACACTAGCGAGCATCCGCCCCGAGGAACAGCACCGAGGAACCGCACGCATGTCCGCAATCGCCGTCCCCCTGCCGCGCCGGCTCGCCGTCGCCCTCGCCCTGGCCGCCTGCCTGGCCGCGCCGGCCGCGCTGGCGCAGCACAAGCTCGAACAACAGATGAGCGCCGAACAGTTCAAGAACGCCGGCCTGAACAAGCTCGACGAGCAGGAACTGGCCAACCTGAACGCCTGGCTCAACCGCACCCTCGACACCGAGACCAGCAAGGCCGTGGTCAAGGCCAAGGAAGAGACCGCGCACGAACGCCGCGGCTTCTTCGACAAGAGCCCGTCGCGGGAACCGGTGGTGGCGCGCATGACCGGCCGCTTCGAGGGTTTCTCGCGCGGCCAGACCTACGTGCTCGACAACGGCCAGGAGTGGCGCCAGGACGACAGCGCCGACCTGCCCGGGGTGAAGCTGGATTCGCCGCAGGTGCGCATCGCGCCGAGCGTGATCGGCAACGCCTGGTACCTGTCGGTGCAGGGCTACAACACCCGCGCCAAGGTCGTCCGGGTCAAGTGAGTCCGCCCGCCCCCGCCGTTTTCCGTCATCGCCCTTCGCTCCGGAGTTCCGTCATGCGCGTGCTGTCCCCGTCGGCCCTGGCCGGCTCGCTCGCCCTCGCCGTCTCGTTCGCGGTCCTCGCCCCCGCCGCGGGCGCCGCCGAGCGCCACTACGTTCCGCTGCAGCAGCGCCTGAGCGCCGAGCAGCTCAAGGCCACCGGCCTGGATACTTTGTCGCCGCAGCAGATCCAGTTGCTCGACCAGTTGCTGGCGCAGGACCAGGACGCGCAGGTGCAGGAGGCGGTGAAGAAGATCCGCGCCGAGCGCCGCGGTTTGCCGCAGGAGGCCGAAAGCCCCGAACCGATCGCCAGCACGCTCAAGGACAGCGCGTTCCGCGGCTGGTCCGGCGGCACCGTGCTGGAGTTGGAGAACGGCCAGCGCTGGCGCGTGATCGACGGCTCGCTCTACCTCGGCAAACCGGTCGCGACACCCAAGGTGACCGTGACCCCCGGCATGGCCGGTGCGTGGTACCTCACGATGGAAGGCCAGATTCCCAAGGCCAAGGTCAAGCGGGTGGAGTGAGCTACGCGCCCGCTCCCGCGCAACGCAGCGAAGGCGGCCACTTGGCCGCCTTCGCTTTTTCGGGATGGCTTCCGCCGGAGGGGTTTCGGGTCGGGTCGCCGCAACCCGAGCGACGGGCACCGGGCCTGAAGACCCTCCCGCAACAGCCTGCCCATACCCAGCCCGCCCACCACCGCGGCTTCAGCCGCGCAACGCCGCCAACCGCTGCGCCAGCTTCTTCGGCGAGACCCCGCCGCGCACGCCCAGTTCCTGCGCGAACAACGACACGCGCAGTTCCTCGATGTCCCAGCGCAGCGCCTGCCAGCCCGCGTCCTCGCCCTCGCCCGCCGCGGTCGCCGCGTCCAGCGCGTCGACGAAGGGCTTGAGTTCGAGCATGCGCGCCTGGTCGCGCACCGGATCGCGCAGGGCGCGTTCGCCGCGGGTCGCCAGCGCCTTGAGGTAGCGCGGGTACTCGGCCAATACCGCGGTCGGCACGTCGCGCAGGAAGCCCGGCGGGGTCAGCCGCGCCAGCTGCGCGCGCATGTCGTCGAGATTGCCGCTGGCCCAGCCCATCAACGGCGAGTCCAGGCGCGCGCGCACTTCGGCCACCGCCGCCAGGATCGCCTCGGCTTGGCGCAACCGCTCCATCGCCTCGGGGAACAGCTTGCGCGCGACCTCGTCGCGGCGCTGCTCGAACGCGGCCGCATCGCGCACCTGCACCAGCTCGGCGTCCTCGCCGAGCAGCGACTGCACCGCGCCGTCGACCAAATCCTCGCGCAGGCGGTCGCCGTCGCGCGGGCGGTCGAGCGCGGCGCGGCCGGCGGCGTTGCCGGCCTGGGCCTGGCGCAGCAGCGAATCGCGCGCCTGGCGCGGCGCCGCCGATTCGATCGCCGCGTACAGCAGGCCGATCTTGGGCTGGATCGGCAACTGCTTGCGCGCCTGCTTGAGCTTTTCCACCATCGCCAGCGCGAGCAGGCGCCGCACCCCGCGCGGATGCGCGCGCACGGCCGCCTCGCGCTCGGCGTGCACGCGCAGCGAGACGCTGTCGCCGTCGTCGTGCAGGGCCGGGAACGCCGGCACGCCGGCGGCGCCGGGCACCGACAGCGGGATCGGCTGTTCGGGGAACGTGGTCAGACCGCGCTGGCCCAGGCCGTCGGCGGCGCGCGCGGCGAACGCGCGCGCGGCGCGTTCGCCGAAGCGCGCGCGCAGTTCGTCCAGGTCGCGCGACTCGGCCAGCACCACCGGTTCGCCCTTGGGCTCGCCCTTGCCGCGGCGTCCGTCGGCGCCGGCCGGGTATTCGAGCAGGCGCAGGTTCATGCGCAGATGCGCGTCGATCGACGCCGCGTCGAAGTCGGTCGCGGCGATCTCCACCCCGCCGAGCTTGCGCAGGAACCGCGCCAGCGCGCCGACGAAATCGTCGGCCTCGGGCGTGGGGTGGGCCTCGTGGAAGGCCTTGGCGAAGTCCGGCGCCGGCACGAAGTTGCGCCGCAGCGCCTTCGGCAGCGACTTGATCAGCGCCGCGGCCTTGTCGGCGACGAAGCCCGGCGCCAGCCACGACAGCTGCGCCGGGTCGAGCGCGTTGAGCAGGTGCAGCGGCACCGCCAGGGTCATGCCGTCGTCGGCCGCGCCGGGCTCGAAGCGATAGCGCACCGCCAGCCTGGCCTGGCCCAGTTGCAGGTACGGCGGGAAGCGCGCGGCCTCGCTCTCGCCGCCGATCATCAGGTCCTCGCCGCTCCACTCCAGCGCGGCCTTCTCGTTGGCCGGCAATTTGTTGTACCAGGCGTCCAGCGCCTGGGCGTTGTGGACCTGCGGCGGCAAGCGGTCGAGGTACCACTGCGCCATCCATTCCTCGTCCACCACCAGGCCGGCGCGGCGCTGCTTGGCTTCCTCTTCGCGCGCCTTGGCCAGCGCGGCGAGGTTGCGCGGCAGGAACCCGGCGCGGGTGTTGATCTCGCCGGTCACCAGCGCGTCGCGGGCGAAGATCGCGCGGCTTTCCTCCGGGTACAGCGCGCCGTAGTGGATCGGCCGCTTGGGCGCCAGCACCAGCCCGAACAGGCTGACCTGCTCGCTGCCCACCACGCGGCCCTGCGAGCGCGACCAGCGCGGGTCGTGGTGGCGGCGCGCGAGCAGGTGCAGCAGCTCCTGGATCGCCCAATCCGGCTCGATCGACGCGTTGGTCATCGACCACACCCGCTCGGTGTCGAGCAAGGTGGCCGACAGCAGCCACGGCGGCGGCTTCTTCGCCAGCGGCGAGCCGGGGAACAAGGTGTACTTGCGTCCGCGCGGGCCGTCGTACAGGCCCTTGTCGCCGCGGAAACCGACCTGGGTCGGCAGGCCGGCGATCAGCGCGCGGTGCAAGGTCGCGTAGCCGGCCGCGTCCAGCGGCTCGGGCGAGGGCTCGCGGCTGCGCCAGCCCAGCTCGTCGCACAGCAGCTTCAGCTGGCGGTGCAGCTCGCGCCACTCGCGCATGCGCAGGAAGCCGAGGAAGTGCTTCTCGCACCAGCCGCGCAGCTTGGACTGGGTCAGTTCCTCGTGCGCCTGCTGGTAGGCGTCCCACAGCTTGAGGATGCCGACGAACTCCGAACGCGGGTCGGCGAACAGCGCATGCGCGTTGTCGGCGGCGGCGCGCTGGTCGGACGGGCGCTCGCGCGGGTCCTGGATGCCCAGGAACGCGGCGATGGCGACCATCTCGCGCAGGCAGCCGTGCTCGTTGGCGGCGACCAGCATGCGCGCCAGCTTCACGTCCACCGGCAGCCGCGCCATGGTGCGGCCGGTGGCGGTCAGCTTGCGCTGCTCGTCGACCGCGCCGAGCTCGCCCAGCTGCTGCCAGCCGTCGGCGATCGCGCGGCTGTCGGGCGGCTCCAGGAACGGGAACTGCTCGATGTCGCCCAAGCCCAGCGACAGCATGCGCAGGATCACCCCCGCCAGCGCGGCGCGGCGGATTTCCGGGTCGGTGTAGCGCGGCCGCGATTCGAAATCCGGCTCGCTGTAGAGGCGGTAGCAGGTGCCCTCGCTGATGCGCCCGCAGCGGCCCTTGCGCTGGTCGGCGCTGGCCTGGCTGACCGGCTCGATGTGCAGCCGGTCGAGCTTGCCGCGCGGGCTGTAGCGCTTGACCCGGGCCAGGCCCGGATCGACCACGTAGCGGATGCGCGGCACCGTCAGCGAGGTCTCGGCGACGTTGGTCGCCAGCACGATGCGGCGCTTGGGGCCGGGGTTGAAGACCCGGTCCTGGTCGCGCACCGACAGCCGCGCGTACAGCGGCAGCACTTCGGTCTCGCGGTACTTGCGCCGCTCCAGCGCCTGGTGCGCGTCGCGGATCTCGCGCTCGCCGGACAGGAAGATCAGCACGTCGCCGCGCGGGTCTTCGCGGGTGATTTCGTCGCAGGCGGCGACGATGCCGTCGTTGACGCTGCGCGCGCCGCCGGCGGCGCGCGGTTCGGCGCTGGCGGACGCGGGCCGGCGCGGCCGCTGCGGTTCGCCCTCCTCGCCCGGCGATTCGGAGTCGTCCAGCGGCCGGTAGCGCACGTTGACCGGGTACCCGCGCCCCTCCACGCTGACCACCGGCGCGCCGTCGAAATGCGCGGCGAAGCGCTCGGTGTCGATGGTGGCCGAGGTCACGATAACCTTCAGGTCCGGACGCTTCTTCAGCAGCTGCTTGAGGTAGCCGAGCAGGAAGTCGATGTTGAGGCTGCGCTCGTGCGCCTCGTCGATGAGGATGGTGTCGTAGGCCGACAGGAAGCGGTCGGACTGGATTTCGGCCAGCAGGATGCCGTCGGTCATGAACTTGACCGCGGTGCGCTCGCCGACGTTCTCGTTGAAGCGCACCTGGTAGCCGACCGCGCCGCCGAGTTCGGTGTTGAGTTCCTCGGCCACGCGCCGCGCCACCGCGCGCGCGGCGATGCGGCGCGGCTGGGTGCAGCCGATCAGGCCGGCGGCGCCGCGGCCGGCGGCCAGGCACAGCTTGGGCAGCTGGGTGGTCTTGCCCGAACCGGTCTCGCCGGCGATCACCACCACCGGGTGCTTGCGGATCAGCTCGACGATGCGCTGCGCTTCCGCCGCGATCGGCAAAGCCGGGTCGACCGGCGCGCGCGGCAGCGCCGCCGCGCGCGCCTGGCGCTGCGCGACCGACGCCGCCAGCGCCTTGGCGAAGGCGTCCTGCGCGGCCGCGTCGGCGGGCTTGCCGCTCCAGCGCGACCACAGCCCGTGCAGGCGGCCGCGGTCGCGGCTCAGCGCGCCGTCGATGGCGCGGCGCGCCTGCCGTAACGCAGCGCTCGCATCGGCCTGCCTAGACTGGGTAGATCGGCTGTCATTCATCGATAGATCGCCTGCATTGCAGCGCTAAAAACAAACCATTTCACTTCCGCGGCGACTGCGCCTATTGTCGCCGCAAAGTCCGGGCCCCATCGAAGAAGCGTCCGGATCGCCGGAATCACGTCCCCCAATGAAGGAGTCGCACATGGCCAAGTCCAACAAGTCCGACAAGACCAAGCCCGCCAAGGGCAAGAGCGGCGCCGAGGCGCCGGTGAACCCGGCGGCCTCGCCCGGCCCGGGCGACCGCGGCCCCTCGATCGATATCGGGATCTCGCCGGCCGATCGCAAGAAGATCGCCGAGGGTCTGTCGCGCTTCCTGGCCGACAGCTACACCCTGTACCTGAAGACCCACAACTTCCATTGGAACGTGACCGGGCCGATGTTCAACAGCCTGCACGTCATGTTCGAGACCCAGTACAACGAGCAGTGGACCGCGCTGGACGAGATCGCCGAGCGCATCCGCGCCCTGGGCTTCAACGCCCCGGGCTCCTACGCCGAGTTCGTGCGCCTGTCCTCGATCCCGGAGGAACCGGGCCTGACCGACGCCGCCGACTGGCGCGAAATGGTACGCCAGCTGGTGGTCGGCAACGAAGCGGTGTGCCGCACCGCGCGCAAGGTACTCGACCAGGCCGACGACGTCGACGACGCGCCGAGCGAGGACCTGCTGACCCAGCGCCTGCAGACCCACGAGAAGTACGCCTGGATGCTGCGCTCGCTGCTGCAGTGACCGGCCCGGGTCCGGCGCGGCGCAGGCCGCCCGGGCTCCGCCCCTCCAAACCCCTCTCCCGCCCGGCGGGGAGGGGTTTTTTGCAGCCGGCTCCGGTGGGAGGGCCTTCAGGCCCGATGCTTTCCGGTCAGGTCGTCGCGACCTGAAAAAAGAGCATCGGGCCTGAAGGCCCTCCCACTCAAGCCGGCGCCCCCGCCGCCGCGACGGCTTCCGACCCCGCGCCCCGGGATTCTCCGACCGCCGCGCGCGCCCGCGCCGTTAAACTAGGCCCCATGTCGTCCCCCGCACTCGAAATCCTCCACCGCGTCTTCGGCCATACCGCGTTCCGCGGCGAACAGGCGCAGATCGTCCAGCACGTGATCGACGGCGGCGACGCCCTGGTGCTGATGCCGACCGGCGGCGGCAAGTCGCTGTGCTACCAGATCCCCTCGCTGGTGCGCGAAGGCTGCGGCCTGGTGGTCTCGCCGCTGATCGCGCTGATGCAGGACCAGGTCGAGGCGCTGCGCCAGCTCGGCGTGCGCGCGGAGTACCTCAACTCCACCCTGTCGGCCGACGAGGCCGCGCGGATCGAGCGCGAGCTGCTGGCCGGCGAGCTCGACCTGCTGTACGTGGCGCCCGAGCGCCTGCTCACCGCGCGCTGCCTGAACCTGATCGACCGCGCCAAGATCGCCCTGTTCGCCATCGACGAGGCCCACTGCGTCTCGCAATGGGGCCACGACTTCCGCCCCGAATACCGCGAACTGACCATCCTGCACGAGCGCTGGCCCGACATCCCGCGCATCGCCCTGACCGCCACCGCCGACGCGCCGACCCAGCGCGAGATCGCCGAGCGGCTCAACCTGGAAGACGCGCAGCGCTTCGTCAGCTCGTTCGACCGTCCCAACCTGCGCTACCGCGTGATCCACAAGGACAACGGCAACCGCCAACTGCTCGACTTCCTCGCCACCCATCGCGGCGATAGCGGCATCGTCTACGCGTTCTCGCGCCGGCGGGTGGAGGCGGTGGCCGAGCAACTGGTCGCCGCCGGCATCCACGCCCTGGCCTACCACGCCGGCATGCCCGCCGACACGCGCGCCGCCAACCAGCGCCGATTCCTGCAGGAAGACGGCGTGGTCATGGTCGCGACCATCGCCTTCGGCATGGGCATCGATAAACCCGATGTGCGCTTCGTCGCCCACGTCGACCTGCCCAAGTCGATCGAAGGCTATTACCAGGAGACCGGCCGCGCCGGCCGCGACGGCGAGCCCGCCGACGCATGGCTGTGCTACGGCCTGGGCGACGTGGTGAGCCTGCGCCAGCTGATCCAGCAAGGCGAGGCCGGCGAGGAGCGCAAGCGGGTGGAGCTGCGCAAGCTCGACTCGCTGCTGGGCTATTGCGAATCCACCGAATGCCGGCGCAAGGGCCTGCTGGGCTGGTTCGGCGAGCCGCATCCGGGCGACTGCGGCAACTGCGACAACTGCCTGGAACCGCCGCAGAGCTGGGACGGCACCACCGCCGCGCGCAAGGCGCTGTCGTGCGTCTACCGCACCGGCCAGCGTTTCGGCGCCGGCCACATCATCGACGTCCTGCGCGGCCAGGCCACCGAAAAGGTCTCGCGCTTCGGCCACGAGGACATCAGCACCTTCGGCATCGGCGCCGACCTCGACGCGCGCCAGTGGAGCAGCGTGTTCCGCCAGCTCGTCGCCGGCGGCCTGCTGGAAGCCGACATCGAACGCCACGGCGCCCTGCGCCTGACCGCCGACGCCGGCCCGGTGCTGCGCGGCGAACGCAGCCTGCGCTTCCGCAGCGAAACCGCCAAACCCGCGCGCGGCGCCGGCGCCCGCAAGTCCCGCGGCGCCGGCGGCGGCGCCGCGGCGGCCGCAGCGATGGCCGACCTCGAGCCCGAAGCGCTGGCGCGCTTCAACGCCCTGCGCGAATGGCGCTCGACCACCGCGCGCGAACAGAACGTCCCGGCCTACGTGATCTTCCACGACAGCACCCTGCGCGCGATCGCCGAGCAGGCCCCGGACGACCTGGACGACCTGGGGCGCATCCCCGGCATCGGCGCGAGCAAGCTGGATCGTTACGGCGAGGCGGTGCTGCAGCATTTGCTCGATCACGAGTGACGGCGGCAGACGGCGACTGCAGGCCGTGTCCCGGTTCTCGCTTCTGATCTTCGGGGCCTTGAAGCGTTGAGGTTCCGTCCATCAGCGCCAGCGACTGGGGCGGGAGCGTAGCTGCGCCGGACCTTTCGTCGTTGCCGCTGGTCGCGGTCGCGGCTTGCGCAGCTCCTACAGGGGCTTCGGTCGGTTTCGTGTTGTGCTGAAAGAACCGCGCGGGATTGCGATTGCGATAACACAACCGCCTCGCCTCCCACTTGCCGTCATTCCGGCGAAAGCCGGAATCCACAAGATCTTGCCGCTGCCGCTGCCGCTGCCGCTGCCGTTGCTTTCGCTCTTCGCTCTTCGCTCGGACGCAACCCCACGTAAAGCACGCGTTCCGCAGCCCCGGAGGGCGTGCGCATGGATGCGCACGCGCGCCATGGGGCAGGATGCCCCTTATGGCGCGGCCCCGCGCGCCTGTGAGCCATAGTGGCTCTTGATTCGAAACAGGGAAAAGCACTTTCTTTGGTTACTTTCTTTGTTGCTTTGGACAAAGAAAGTGACCCGGCCGCTTGCGGACGGAAGCTTTGGATCGAGGCTTGTCGTCACTCGCTGCTTCAATAAGAGCAAGGGCAACAGAAAAGTCAAAGTGGATTCCGGCTTTCGCCGGAACGACGGCAGGCAAGAACGCGGATCCCGATCAGTGAAGGCGCATCCCGCGACTACTGAGGACGCATCCCACGACCAATGAGGAACATCCCGCAACCAGTGAGACTGCATCACGCGCAACGCCAGAGCGCATCCGCCAGCCAGTGACAGCACACCCCCTACCCGCCATCGGCCGCAGTCCGCAGTCCGCAGTCCGCAGTCCGCAGAATTACGATCCCCTCACGGCAACTGATACGCAAAATTCAAATTCCACCGCGGCTTGCGATCGTCCGTCTCCAACGGCAGATCCGCCGTAGGCTTCGCATAAGCGAAATCCACGTTGTAATGCTTGTTGTCCGACAACCGCACACCCAGCGCCACCGTGCCCAGCCGGTTCGGCGCGGGCCGGCGGCCGTCGCTCAGCGACACCCGCGCGTGCTGCACGCTCAGGTACGGCGACACCGCCTTGAGCCAGCGCGTATCCGGCTTGAAATTGCGGCTCAACTCCAGCCCCACGCCCCAGCCGCGGTCGCCGGAAGTCTCGCCCGGGTCGTAGGCCAGGGCGAAGCGGCTGCCGCCGAAGCTGATCTGCTCCGAGGACGGCAGCCGCTCGCGGCTGTATTGCGCGGCCGCGCGCAGCACCGCGAGGTAGCGCTGGTTCTTCCACGCGCGGCTTTGCGCATAGCCCAGGCTGTACTTGGTGAAGGCCACTTCGCTGGCCGAAGGCAGGATCGCGCCGCCGATGTTGGTCAGGGTCTCGGCCTTGGCGCCCCAGGCGTCCAGCCCGCGCGCGATCTGCACGCCGAGCTGGCGCGCGCGGTCCTTCCGGGCCTGCGCGTAGTCGAGCCCGGCCTGGATCACCCGGGTCTTGGACCGCTGCTCCAGGCTCGCGCCGTTGAGGGTGTTGAGGTAACGGTCGGACTGGTCGGCCGCGTACGCGCCCAGCGACAGGAACAGCGAGCGCTCGGCCTCCAGCTTGAGCGGATAGCGCGCGCTCAGCGCATAACGGTCCTGCTCGACGCGATGGTCGAGGAAGGCCGGCAGCGGCGTCTGCGTCGCCGGCACGCCGCGGTAGCGCGAGCCCTCGGCGCGGCCGATCCAGCCGTCGCTGCCGAACATCTGCGAATAGCCGGCGCTGTAGAAGCGCTCGTTGCCGCGCCCGTCCGGATACAACGCCGCCAGGCTCCACTGTTCGGCCAGCGCGGTCAGCGCGTTGAGGTTGAGCGTGGCCAGGCCCTGGGTGCCGGGATGGTTGAACTCCAGCGCCCAGCTGGCGTCGTAGCGCTTGGCCTGGACGTTGATCTCCAGCGAGGTCGCGCCGTCGGTGGTGGTCGGCGCCGGCACGTTGAGGCCGATCTTGGCGCCGGGCAGGAAGCCCAGGATCTGCGAATAGCGTTCGAACGTCGCCTGCCGCAGCGGCCGGTCGTCGACGATGCGCTGGGCGATCGCGCGGATCTTGCGCTCCAGCCCGCCGGCCTTGCCGTTGACGTGGACCTGGGCGACGTAGCCCTCCACCGCCACCACCTTGACCGCGCCGTCGGCGAAGTCCTGGGACGGCACGTAGCAGAACGACAGCGCATAGCCGCGCTGGCGATAGAGCCGGGTGCAGGCCTCGGCGGCGGTGAGCAGTTGCGCGACGGTGATCCGTTGCCCCGCCAGCGGCTTGAACAGCGCGATCACGTCGTCGAACCGCACCGACTTGACCCCAGACACCTCGAACCGCGACGGCACCAGTTGCAGCGCCAGGAACGCGGCCATCGCCGGATTCTGCTGCGGCGCCACCGTGGTCTCGACCTTCGGCGGCGCCTTGGGCAGCGGCGCCTGCGGCAGGGTCTGCAGCGGGTTGCCGGCGGCCGGCAATCGCGGAACCGTCTGGGCGTGCGCCGGCAGGTTCGCGGACAAACACGCGGCCCATGCCAGCGCGAGCGGATAGCGCTTCCCCCAAAGCCCTGTGCCCATGCGCGGCCCCTCAAGTTTTTTGCGTGCGACCGGGTGTTGCGCGAGCGGCGCCGCAGGACGCCGCGAAGCCGATGCGCGCGCGTCCCGGGGCGGGCGCGCATCCGCGAATGCCATCGCGATGCTCGCTCTGCGTCTTCGCTCTGCGTCGCGAATCCAAGTTTTGGCACCGCAGCGGGAACGGCGCGTGGCCGTTCCCGCGCGGTGGATCACGCTGCCGCTGCGTCGCAGGCCGCACAGCGGCGCGCGCTCACGGCTTGACGCCCTTCTTGCCGCCGAGCAGGCCGGTGCCGAGCAGGCCGCCCTTGCCGCTGCCGTCGCCACCGACGCTACCGACCACGCCGCCAAGCAGGCCGCCGTTGGGGTTGTTGAGCCCGGTCGCCCCGGCTACGCCGTTGACGACCGTGCTCAGCCCCTGAGTCACCGGCTGCAGCGGCCCGTTGACTGCCGCAGTCGCGCCCGTGCCGACCTGGTTGACGCCGCTGCCGACCCCGGCGACCACGCCGCCGACCAGACCGGTCACCGGCGCCAGCGGCGTGTTGCCGCCCGCGCTGGCCAGTCCGGCGCCGACGCCGCCGACCGTGGCGCCGACGCCGGCCACCGCGGTGGTCGCGCCGGCCGCGGTCACGCCGACCGGGTTGGCGATCGAACCGGCATTGCCCAGCCCGGCGGTGATGCCGGCGCCGACCGTGCCGAGGTTGCCGCTCAGACCGGTCACCGCGCCGCCGACCACGTTGGTCACGCCCGCCGCGCCGCCCGGAACCGGTGCGCCGCCGATCGCCGCGCCGAGGCCGGCGCCGGCCGAAGCCACGCCGCCGACCACGCCGCCGACGCCGCGCGAAGCGTTCGCCACTAGGTTGCCGCCGCCGCTGGTGCCGCCGGCGGTACCGCCGTTGACCTGCAGCAGGCCCGCCACCGGCGTGACGATCTGGCTGACCGCGCCGGTGAGCTGCTGCCCGGCCTGGCCTTCGAGCACGCCGCCGAGCTTGCCGCCCAGATCCTTGACCCCGCCGCCGACGCCGGAGACCAGGCCGCCGGCCGCGCTGGTCAGCGGCTGGATCGGCGAACCCTGGAAGGCGCCGACGGTGGCCACGGTCGCGCCGAGGTCGCCGACCGTGGTGCCGACGTTGACCACCAGATTGTCGACCCCGCCGACTGTGGTGCCGACCGGATTGGAGATATTGCCGATCTGGCCCAGGCCGCCGCTGGTCGCGGTGCCGAGACCGCTGACGGTCTTGCCGAGGTCGTCGACGACCTTGGCCAGCCCTTGCGTGGTCGGGTTGTTGCCGCCGAGCAGGGCCTGGTTCGGGATCTGCGCGCCGAGCGAGCTCACGCCGCCGCCGATGCCGGTGACCAGGTTGCCGGTCGTGGTGATGATCTGGCCGAGCGGATTGCCCGCCGAGGCGCCGCCCGGACCACCGGGGCCGCCAGGGCCGCCTGGATTGCCGGGGCCGCCCGGACCGCCGGGATTGCCCGGCCCGCCCGGACCACCCGGATCGCCCGGCCCGCCGGGGCCGCCCGGATTGCCGGGACCGCCTGGGCCACCCGGATTGCCCGGCCCGCCGGGTCCACCGGGTTCGCCCGGGCCGCCGGGGCCGCCGGGGCCGCCCGGCTCGCCCGGACCGCCGGGCCCGCCCGGATTGGGATTGAAGCTGGATTTGACCCCGCCCGACCCGGAGCAACCGGTCGTCGCCACCGTGATCGTCAAGATGCACGCAGCGAGCAGGCTGTAGGAAAGGGCTTTGCGAATGCCACAGGTGTCCATCACGTCCTCCGAATGCAGCCTTGCGCTGCTCGTGCCTGAGGTAGGACCGCTAGGCCTGCGTCGGCGGGGGCGACACCGGCTGAGCGCCGATAACACACTTTCGAAGTGCAAATCTCGTGTGCATCGACGACAGGCTGCGCCTGTTTATCGTTAAGGACACGTGACGAAAACACCCGCGACGACGAGCCCGCGGAAGATTTCCGATAGCCGGCATTTTCGGTGAGAAACAGTGATTTTCGTTCACCGCTGCGGGCAGAAACGGGTGCGCCTGTCGCAAGCGGACAGCCCCGTCGCAGCATGTGTTGCGCCGAACGCGGCGGGGATCGGGCCACACTCGAAATCGCAACCGAAAATTGTGACGAGATCGAACAATCCGGCCCCGCTGCCCAGCCTCGGGGTTAGCCGTGGCCGATGCCCTCGCCCAGCGACCTTGCACGTGGCAATGCCCCGCGTTCGCCGCAGGCGCCTGGCCGATTTATCCAGATTTGGACAAAATCGCGCATATTTGCGTAAACAGCGCCCCTGGCGTCATGCAAGTCTAAATTGGCAATCCGCCGACTCACCACTCCACGCTGCCGCGGATCACCGCCTGCACCCGTCCGCCGACCCAGACCGCGGCATCCTCGTCCACGCGCAGTTCCACCCGCCCGTCGCGTCCGACCTCGCGGCCCTGGCTGGCGCAATAGCCGTCCCCGGCCCGCAGCCGCCCGGCATCGAGCAGGGCGCTGGCGATGGCGGCGTTGGCGCTGCCGGTCACCGGGTCTTCGGCGAAGCCGTCGCCGGGGCAGAACGCGCGCACGGTGCGCGCGCATCCGGGCACGTCGCCGGCCGCGAACGCGGCCAGCCCCAGCGCATCCCCGCCGAGTCCGGCGATCGCCGCGAGCGTCGCGGGATCGGGCCGCCATTCGCGCAGCGCGCGCGCGTCGGCGGCTTCGACCAGCCACCAGCGCACGCCGTTGTCCCACAGCGCCGGCGCCAGCGCGGCGGACGCCGGATCGGCCAGCGCCAGACCGCGCAAGGCCGCGTGCAGGCGCGCGCCGTCGTCCTCGCCGCCGCGATCGATCCGCTGCGCGCGCGGCGTGCGCACCGACACCCGCGGCCCGGTCGCATCGTGCACGATCCGCACCGGCAGCAGGCCGGCCGCGCACTGCTGCACCAGCGCCTGGCAATCCGCCGCGACCCGGCCCGCGTCGAGCACGGCCCAGGCCGCGCCGACGCTGGGATGGCCGGCGAAGTCGAGTTCGCGGGTCGGGGTGAAGATGCGCGCGCGGTAGTCCGCGCCGGGCCCCGGCGGCAGCAGGAACACCGTTTCCGGCAGATGCATCCACGCGGCGAACGACTGCATCGCCGCATCGTCCAGCCCCTGCGCATCGAACACCACCGCCAGCGGATTGCCGGCGCCGATGCGGTGGGCGAATACATCCAGTTGCAGATAGCGGCGCAAGCTCATGCCCGGATCGTAACCGTCGCGCGCACCGCGGCGATGTGGCTTTCGGCCTGTTGACGGGCGCAGCCGGCACACGCGCAAGCGTGCCGGCGCGGCCACGTCACGGCTTCGACAACGCGTCCGCGATCCACTCCAGCCTGGATTGCTGCAGCTGCATGCTCATGCGCAGACGAACCGCCTCGATGCCGTCCACGGTCTGCACGTACGCATCGAGGAAGCGCAGGTTCGCCTCGATCTGGGCCGCGATGCCGCGCAGCACCGGCGCGCGCTGCGCCGGCGGCAGCGCCATCCAGATGCCGGAGCGCAGCCGGAACGGGTCCAGGCCGACGCTGGCCGCGCGCTCGCCGTCGCTCGCCCAGGCCAGCAGCGCCGCCTCGCCTTCGGCGGTCAGCGACAGCGGCCGCGTCGCGCGCTTGTCCGCCGCCTCGCCCACCGCGATCAGGCCGCGGCGCTGCAGCCGCGCGACCGCGGGGTAGACCGCCCCGGCGCTGCCGCTCCATTCGATGGACGGCGAGACCTGGAACGCGCGCCGGACCTGGAACGCGTTCTGCTGGCGGCGATGGTGGATTTCGGAAAGCACCGCGCCTTCCAGTTCGGTGAGGGGAGTCATGGGAGTTGCGCCCTGGAGGGTTTTGCCTATAGTACGAATCGTACTATCACGGAGAGATCGCTGTGTCGGGACCGACTTTGACCAAATTACTGACGTCCATTTTCCTGCTCGGATTCGCGACGATGCCCGCCGCCGCAGCGGCGCCCAAGCGCGAGGAAATCCCGCTGTACCTGTCGGCCACCCGCGCCCTGGTGATGGTGCGGATAGGATCGCATCCGCCGTTTCCGGCCGTATTCGACACCGGCACCAACGGCAACCTGGTCGACCTCGGGCTGGCCCGATCCCTGGGCCTGCCCAATACCGGTCCCTCGCCCTCGATCGACGGCAGCACCGGCAAGCCGGTGCCGGGCCACGACACCTTCATCAAGAACGCCCGCCTGGGAGGCGTCGCCATCGCCGACGCGCGCGCGACCGCGCTCGCCTACGACCAGCCCGACGAGATCGGCATCTTCGGCCCGAACAGCTTCCCCGAGCACTTCGTCGAGATGGACGGCCCCGGCAGCCGCCTCGTCCTGACCCCGCGCACCGACGACAACGCGCCCCCCGGCCCGGCGCTGCCGTACGCCGACCGGCTTCCCTCGCTGATGCTCGAAATCGGCGCGCTGCGGTTGCCGGCGAAGCTGGACAGCGGCAACGACAGCGCCCTGATCCTGCCGATGCGATACAAGGACCAGGTGGCGCTGCAGGCCGAACCGGTCCGGATCGGCTATGCGGTCTCCGCCGCCGGGCGCCAGCCGATTTTCTCGGCGCGGCTGAAAGGCGCGCTGTGCGTCGGGCCGTTGCGATTGGAGCATCCCGAGATCCGTTTCATGGAAGGCGGCACCGCCAACATCGGCCTGGCGATCCTGCGGCGCTTGCGCGTGGTCTACGACGATACCGGCAAACGCGCGTGGATCCTGCCGAACCTCGATCCATCGCCGTCGGTCGCCTCGGGCGACGCCTGCCCCGATGCGGCCGGCGGCGACCGAAAACCCGGATCGGACGCCGCACAGGCATGATCGCGAACCTCGCCGGGGTTTGCGCCCGGCGACCGTGGCTCGCCGAGCGCGCCATCCGCGCAAACCGCGCAGACCGCCTGCCGGGCCGGTGCTGCCCGGCACGCCTTGAACCGCACCCGCGCGAACGTTCCCTCCCGCGGGTGCTGCAGCGCAGCCGAAACCCCGCCGCGCAGAAACCGCCATCGTTTATCGCGCAAATAATGGCTGCCGCGCCGCCCGGGACGGCTTCCGCCGGCGGCGTTGCTTGACAGCTCGATGGACATGGCCGGACCCTTGACGGCATGAATATCGATATCGAGAAGCTCAACCTGCGGGAACTGACCGCCCTGTTGAGCGCCGCGGAGCAGCGCAAGCAACAGATAGCCAACCGCCGCTCCGTCGCCTCCGTGCGTCGAGATGCCGTCGCGCTCGCCGCCCAGCACGGTTATACGATCGAAGAGCTGTTTGGCGATCAACCGGCCGCTGAAACTCCCTCCCGGAAGCGCAGCCCGCGGCGCAAGGCCAGCAAGGTGGCCGCCAAATACCGCGATCCGGAAAACAAGCGCAATACCTGGTCGGGCCGTGGCCGGATGCCGCGCTGGCTGGCCCAGAAAACCAAATACGGACGCAGCGTCACCGACTTCCTGATCCCCGGCCTCGCCAAACCGACCGCGCGCAAGAGCAATTCGATAGGCAAACGCACGCTCGTCAAACAGGGCTGACGCAGAGGCTAGCGGCAGCCGAGGCACATGCGTGGGCGAGAGGACATTATCGTCCTCGCCCCCGACTCAAAACGGCTCTGCCGGGTTCGAACAATCGCCGATGGTGAATTCGAGCCGCTCACGCTGCTTCAGGCCGGCCCTCACATCCGCGAACGCCGCCTTGACCTGGCTTGTATCGGTTTCGTCCAAATCCACGTAGGTGACGAACCCGACGCATTGGTCCGAATTGACGTACACCGTCGCATTGGCGTTGCGCCTGCCTTTGTAGAAACGGGCCTCCAAGGGCGAGCCCGGTGCGTTTGGATGGCTGATCCCCGCATACGCGAAATCATGCCGCAGCAGGCGCTCCTCGATCACAGCCACGATGTCGCGCGGCCGCTCTCCGCGAAGCCTGATCGTGACCTGATCCTCCGCACGCTGCGAACTGCACCCGGCGACGAGCGCCGCGGCGAAAATCAGCGCAACGCGCAGCCTCATGGGTCGCCAGCCTCGAACGGCGACTTGCCTGGGCTTGCGACTCGAACCTCGCTATAGCGCATCCGAGACAGATCGCCCCTGGATTCCAACAGCCCGCGCGCCACCAACCCGGAAACGCGCGCGGCGTAGTAACCATCGCAGATGCCGACGACCCGGCCGGGAACGCTGCCCATCGCGCCGCCGACCACGCCGGCGACTTTGCGCCAATCACGATCGCAGGCGCTCATCAGCGCCGCGTCGATCGCCTGAATCTGTTCCGGCCGAAGCGCCGCAATCCGCTCGAGCCCGGCCGCGTCGGGCGCCGCATCGGCGGGCTCGTATTGCGGACCCGACATTGTTATTTCCCCTCGGCCGCCGGCGCCGCCGCGATGCTGTATTCCATCACCACGTGGACCGTTCCGACGGTCGGCTGGAACGCTTTGACCGCGCTCGCGGCATTGTAGAACCGCTCGAGCCGCGCCTTCTCCGCCTCGGGAGCGCTTTTGGTCTGCATCTCGAACTCCATCGGGCTGCCTGCCGCCAGTTCGTATCGCACCATGACGCCGAACCCGGCCTCGCTGCCGGCAAACGACGAAACGGCGGCCGCCTTCACCCGCTCGTACAGCAGTTTGATTTCGTCGTGCTTGAAGTTGCGGCCGCACGGATCGCCTGGGCTCATGTACTGCAGGTGTTCCAGCCGCACATTCGCAGCGACCTGGTTGTCCGGCAGGAAAATCTCGGTTGCCGGCCCGCACATCGTCGCGTCCACGCTCTTCGCATCGTGCGCATCGGCATCCGACGCGGGAGCCGCGGCCAGCAGGAGCCACAAGAAACTGGAAGCGATCATGCAAATGTCCTTTTTGCCGGGGCCGACGTGGAGCCGCAATACGACCGGCCCGCAGCGGGCCAGGCCAGACGCGAGGCGGAGCGGATCGTGCGGGAGGCGACGTTCAACGCGATATTAAATCAGGCCGCAGCCGGCCGGATACATAGCTGGGACTTTCGCGCACGCCGTTGGCATGCACCGGACCTGCCGCGCTGCCGGCGAATGCGCTGGGCGACGTCGAACCTGCGATCCACGTCGGCATTGACGCCTGCCTGAAGGCCAACGGGCGAGATATCGTGGAAATGCTAGAGGATTTGGCAGTTCGCTATCGCCGGACCGGTAAGGATCGGGTCCGACGCCTGCCGCTTTGCGACGTATGCTCCGATCGCCCGATCGAAATCGCCCGATTGCGATTCATGTGCGACGCCGGAACCGCAACGTCGTATCGGGCGGGCGGTCGGCGGGACAGGAATGTGAAACCACCATTAAGGAACACTTGAATAAGTTGCAAAAGCGCTTGGATGTTCTGCTTGTATCGAACAACGGCCTGGCACCATTGCTGCACATTAATGCGGACGAATGTGCGGCTGACTCGGAGCGATGTCCGCTGACCATCTGTGGAGAGGATCTTGACCATGCCAGTGCAAATCGATCTTTCGACCGAAGATTTCGAGCAGCTGCAGCAAGAAGTGATCGGCGAGCCCGATCTGTGCGACGACAAAATGGAAAGCGGCCGCGTGCCGTGGACCCCGCGCTGGACGTGCATCGCCTGATCCCGATGCGGGACTCGATGATGGGCTGCATCTGCAGCCCATCATTGTGCCGGTCATGCTGAGCGACGAGGACCTGCGAAGACTGGACCCTTTCCTGGGGTGGGCAGGGCCGTTGTTCGAGCCGGCGCTGTATCGTGTCGCGGGCATCTACGAATCCGCCGCCCGAAGTCATCCGGACAAGCTCGACTCCCAAAGCCTGCTGCCGAGCATCCGCTCGGCATTTTCGACTCCACTGCTGCTGTGGAGCTTTCGCGCCCTGATCCTGGAGATCGCCCTGGCCCGCCATCGCGGGCTCCTGCGCGGGGATACCGCACAGGACAAATTCCAGTTCTTCATCGAGCATATTCAAAGCGCCTGCGGCCGCAGCGCCATCGAAAAGAACTATCCGCTGCTGAGCGGCGATATCGTCCGCATCACGACGCAAGTCGAACGGACGCTGTACCTGCTCCTGGAGCGCATCACGAAAGATCACGCCTCGTTGGGCGCGGTGGTTCCCGGCGCCTGCGGAATCGGAGCGTGGCGCGGTTTCGAAACGGGCCTGGGCGACAGACACGACGGCGGCAACACCGTGGCGCGGCTGGCGTTCGAGCGCGGGGCCCTGTTCTACAAGCCGCGCCCGATGGCCATGGACACGGCATTTGCCCGATGCCTGCGCATGCTCGCGGATCGGGGAATCCGGCCGGGACAGCGCGCGCCGCTCGTGCTCGACAAAGGAACCTACGGATATGCCGAGCCTATCGAGCACGTCCCGATAGGCGGTGAGGAAGCGGCAGCCTCCTACTACTGCCGGTATGGGGGCCTGATAGCCATCGCCCATGTGATTGCCGCTTCGGACCTGCATTTTGAGAACGTCATCGCCTCCGCAGGCTATCCGGTCATCGTCGATCTGGAGACGTTATGCCAGCCGCGCTCCGACCAAATCGAACAAGGTAATGGCTGGGCGGCCGGCGCCAGATCCATTCTGGAATCCGGATTGCTGCCCACCAGAGAGAGCATGCTGGAGTCGGTGGACATCAGCGGTCTGTCGACCGGCGCCGAGCATCGCCTCGTGCACAGGATCATAGGCGCCGGCAGCGATGAAATTCGGCTGGCGCAGGTCAAAGAAAAACCAGGCCATGGACAGAACCTTCCGGTACGCGACGACGGTGGCGCATCGCTTCCCTATGCGTACGCCGATTCGATTCTGCGGGGTTTCGAATCCACCTACGCCGGTTTGCTGGACAACAAGGATTGGCTGCTCGCCGAGGACGGCCCCTTGTCGCAATTCTCCGGCCTCAAGTCGAGGGCCGTACTGCGATCCACCGCGATCTACGGTCGCCTGCTGGACGCCATGTCGCATCCCAAGTACCTGCGGGACCGGTGCAAGCGGAGCGAGGCCCTGGACAGGCTGAATGTGGGCTACGAGGATTGGCCCGGGCTGCGCAGCGTTGGTTGTTCGGAACGACGCGCCCTCGAGCGCGGCGACGTTCCGAGGTTCTGGATCCGCGGAGACCGCCTGGAGGTCGAGGACGAGGACGGGCGCGGCGCCGGCGGGCTTTTTTCGAGTTCCGGCATCCGGGAAATGCGAAAGCGCGTGCGATCCCTTTCGCCGCAGGATTTCCGCAGGCAACGCTATCTGCTCCATCAGTCGCTGGAAAGCACCCGGCTCGATGAGCCCGCGATGACGTCTCGCCCGATGGCTGCCAGGCGCGAACGCGCCGCTCCGCGTTCTTTCGAGGAGATGGCGCTGCAGATCGCGGATCAGATCGTGGCGATGCGTTTCTGCGATCGCGGCGAAACCCGGTTCATTCATCTCGACTATTCCTGCGAAGACGTCCCGCGCCTGGCCCAGATGGACGAAGCGCTGTACGAGGGGCTTGCGGGGGTGATGCTGATGCTGTCGGAAACGGGGCTACGGACCGGTCACAGCGAACTCGTCGCCCGCTCGGCGGCAGCGATGGAATCCATCGACCGCCGCCTGCGGCGCAACCCGCACGTCCTGCCCGCGATCGGTGCCTTCAACGGCCTGAGCGGCTGGATGTATGCACTGCTGGTGTTGGGAGTGCGCCAGCGGCGGCCCGACTTGGTTGATGCCGCGCTCGCGTGGGTTCCGACCATTTCCGAGCGCATTGCCGAAGACCGGGAGCTCGATGTCATCTCCGGTGTCGCGGGTTGCCTCCTGGTGCTGCTGCAACTGCACGTCCATCGCAATGATCCCGACTTGCGCGCAGCGATCAGATGCTGCGCCGATCGCCTGATTGCAGCCGCCAAGCAAGACGCGTTCGGCGCGTACTGGCACGACGGGAGCGACGATGCCCTGGGTGCGACCGGATTCGCACACGGGGCCGCGGGCATCGCGGTGGCGCTGGCCCGCTATTCGACCGCATTCGACGATGCGCGCTGCCTGAGAATGGCCCTGTCCGCGCTCGAGCGGGAACGTGTCGCCTACCGACGCCGCGGAGGCTCGTGGTACGACCTCGACACGACGAACGCAACGCAGGCACGCAAGGGGACCGCATCGTGGTGCCATGGCGCCTCCGGCGTGGGACTGGCGCGTCTGCTTTGGCCGGCGGCCTATCGCGATGCCGCCTGGGAGCGCGACGTCGATCATTGCTTGAACGCCGTGCTTGTCGGCATGGACGACGCTGCGGGACACTGCCTCTGCCATGGAAGTTGGGGCAACCTCGACTTTCCGCTTGAATGGGCGGTTCAGTCCGGCGACCCGGCATTGTTGGCGCGATGCCGCCGGCTCGCCGACGCACTGTTGGTTCAGGGCAGCAACCGCTGGGTTTGCGGCGGCCGCACTGAAAACGAGATGCCGTTGGGTTTGATGATCGGGCTTAGCGGCATGGCCTATGCATGCTTGCGCGCTGCCGATCCGGAACACGTGCCGTCGATATTGAGCTTGAGCGTCCCCCGGCCCTTTCGTTGAAGGGGCAACTCGCGAAGGGGGCTCCTCGGATCGCGACAAGGCCGCTCGGCGCACTCGCGGGCCACCGCTTCGGCTCAGCCGCGAAAGCAATATGATTTTATCGCCATAAAGAAATCTGCTCATGGCGGCTTGGGATATCGGCAAGCGCGATGCGCCGGCGCGGACCGAGCCGGAGGGCAGTGCAAAACCGGCTCGCGACTGTCTGCAAAAACCAGGGGGATTCACATCGCCTCAAAGGCCGATTTTGACCTCAATAAAAGAGGCATCCGAGACAATGCTTGCCGCTACACAAATAAAACGCCCGATGTGCGCTTCCCCCGCGCTGGCGCCGAGCGGCTCATTTACGGAATGCTCCGATCCGGCCACTCACGTGCTCTCCTGACTGCGATAGCTCGCTTCGCGCCACCGTATTGCTTGGCGTAAGCCCGCTCGCAGCGGGCGCCTAGTGGGCGCCAGGCCGCAGAGGTGGCCAAGAAGCAGCGGCAGCGGCAAAGCGTTCGTCTCGTGGCCGCCGCGGAAAAGCGGAAGCGTTTCCTCTCAAGCGGCCGTCGGCGGTAGCGATTGCCTCATCTCTCGACGCCCTCACAGCCCAGCGACTCAGGGCAAAAGATTGTCGATGACTTGATCCAGGTTCGCGGCCCTGCGTTCGACGGCATTCATCGGGTCGTGGATGGCAGATGACCCTTCGCCGGCTTCCCACACCACCCGATCATCTCGATCAACCAAGGCGAGGGAAACGTTGTTGGCCCAATGGAATTTCTCAAGCTCGCCGCTGTATTCCTCGTGGCGTCGCTCGTAAAGTCCGAACCGCAGCCACTGCGGTGGCCGCGCCGGCTTGCCCGAACGCACCAGATGCCAGCCGCCCTTGAGCTTGTGCCCGAACAGTTCGAAGCGCAGATGGCCCTTGGCCAGCTGCGCTTCCGGATCGCTGGTGCCGGCCTCGCTGTACGCGCCACCGCCCACGCGCGTGGTCGGTATGTAGTTCAGCGCCAGGCCAGCGGGCTGTTCGCCCACGGCCAGGACCAAGCCCGCGTCCGCCGGCAGCGCAGCGGGATCAAGCGTGCTGGCCAGATCCCGATAACCAGCCTCCAACAGCCGCCGCGTCGGCGCCGGCTGCGGATTTCGATCCGGCGGCGTCCACACCGGCGGCTGCGGCTGGAGATAGCTTGTCGCGGGCAGGCCGAACACGTCTTGCACCGCCACGACCAGAATGGCGCCTTCTGCCAGCGTGCCGTCATCGTACGTACCGGCGCGCAGCACCAAGGTGCCGATCTCCCGGAACGGGTCGCGGATGCAGAACACGCTGCCGGGCGCGGATGTCCGCGACGCGCTCGAATGGCGCACCGCAGGTTCAGCGGCTGCGAAGTTGCACCGGCTGCCCGGTGATCGGCAACGACGCTGGCCGATCGCTCGCCCAAGGGAATTCGCGCGGCAAGTGCGGTACCACGATTTCCGGCCTGAGCGTCGGCTCGGGCCGCTGGTCCACCCGGCAGCCCTCCACCGTGAACTCGCCGCTGCCGGGCGCGCCGGTGCCGCGGCGGTAGAGCACCACACTGCCCGATGTGTTCGGATCCAGATAGATCGCACCGTCCACGGCGCTGGCGTACACGGCGCTACTGCCGTCCATGCGCATCGGGTACCAACCGAATTCGTTCGCGCTGGTGCCGCCGAGGTCGGCAGCCCACATCCCCGGCTGATGCAGGCGCGCGGTGACCTTGTCGACACGCAGATAGCGACTGCCCCAGGAGAAGGACCCTGCGTAGCCCGAGTATCCGGACGGCAACCGCACGACGACGGTCTGGCTGTACGGCCGCAGGCACAGCGATCGCAGCACGGGCGGAGCCGGCAACCAATCGCCACGGGGAGCGGTATTTTCCCGCGCCCCGCAGGCGTGGGGTGCGACGAACGCGATGGCGGCCACAACAGCGCCGAGCAGATCGAGTTTCAAGGTAGTTCTCCGGTTGTGTTTGGATACGGGCGCACTCACCAGCTGTAGCCGGCGCCACCCATCACGCTTCTCTCGCCGCCGCCAAACGCCGCACCGATCGAGACGCTGGCGCGCTCGCCGATCGTGCGTTGGTAGCCGATCGCCATGGCCGCAGCGCCTCCCTGCCCGCCGACGCCCACGCCGATACGGTTCTGCCCCGCGAGGCCGGCGGTGTTCATCGCCATGCCGGCGTAGGCGCCGCTCATCGCCGCCAGCCGGTCGATCCGCCGATCCTGCTGCTGGAAACGGCGGTCGACATCGCCGCGGAAGGTGTCGAATGCATCGCTCAGGGCATTGAAGCGGCTGTCGGTGTAGGCATTGGCCGACGTCAAGGTGGCCGTGGCGGTGGTGTCGGTATAGGTCTTGGCCGAAACCAGGACGGTGGCGTCGCCGCTGGCCATGTCGCCGCGCAGCTCGCGCTCGCGGGTATCGGTGTAGCCGTTGGCCGACTCCAGCGTGGCCAGGTCGCCCGCCTCCATCTGCCGCTTGTTGACCGCATCCATGTCGTCTACAGCGTCGCCGAGGTTCTTGACCTGGGTGCCCGTGGCGGCATCGCCGCCGTTGCCGCCTCCGCCTCCCCCGCCCTTCAAGGTGACGCTGCCTTTACCGGCATCGTCGTAGTACACGGCCAGATCCGCACGCGCCTTGAGCGCGCTCAGTTCGCCGTCGATGGCCACAAACGCATCGCCGGCATTGCCGAAGCTGTTGCCCTGGATGGCGTAAGTCGGGCCGGAGAAAACGCCGTCCGCGTAGCTCGCTCCGCCGCCGAAGGCCGCCGCGACCGGCGCCAGGTTCAGCGCGTTCTTGAGTTGGCGCAGGTTGACCGCATCGGTGTCCTGGGTGCCGTCTTGCAGATTGATCAATTGCCGCTTGAACGCGTTGCTGCCGATGGAAACGGCGTAGTCGCGGTCGGCGCTGGAGTTGTTGCCCAGGGCCACGCCCCAGAACGCGCTGGACTTGGCCCCGAACCCGATCGCGGTGCCGATGTTGCCCGCCAGGACTTCGGCGCCGGTGCCCAGCGCCACCGAGGCGACGCCCAGCGCCTTGGACGCGTACCCGACCGCTACGCCCGCTGCTCCGGACGCATCGGCGGCGCTGCCCAACGCGGTGCTGTTCATGGTCGCCGCCTTGGAATCGCGTCCGAACGCGACCGCGTTCTCGGCCGCGGAGGCGTCGGTGCCCACCGCGGTGGCGTTGTCGCCGGAAATGCGGGTGGCCACGCCCACCGCGGTGGCGCGGCTGAATTCGGCCTGCGAATCGCGGCCGATGGCGGTCGAGTATTCGCCGGTCGCCCTGGCGTTCTGGCCTACTGCGGTCGCCCAGTAATTGCTGGCGACGGCCTGGGCGCCGACCGCGGTGGTATACGCGGTTTCGGCGAAGGCGCCCGCGCCCACCGCGGTGGAGGTCTGGCCGAGCGCGCGGGCGAACTGGCCCAGGGCCGTGCTGTATTCGCCCTGGGCTTGGCTGATATAGCCGAACGCGCTGCTGCCCAGGCCGCTGGCGACGCTGCCGGCGCCCAGCGCGACCGCGTTTTCGGCGCTCGCCGCGGCATCGCCGCCGATGGCGATCGCGTTCTGCGCGGTACTGCTGGCGCCGTCGCCTGCGCTGAAGGCGCGCGCGCCCTCGGCTTTCGATTGCAAGCCGATGGCGACCGCACCGGCCCCGCGCGCACCGTTGCCCCAGCCGAGCGCGACGGCGGAGCGTTGGTCGGTGCCTATCGCGCTGTTGGCGAATCCGAACGCCTGTCCGTACTGAGCGAGGTTGCTGTCGCCGAACGCGGTGTCGCCGAGGACGCAGGTATCGTTGCCGAATCCTCCCTCCTCGCCTTCGTTGCCGCCCGCCCCATTCGGGCAAGCGGCGTGGGCCAGGCCCATCCCCAGACTGAGCGCGATCGCCAGGACCAGCCTGGCACGGCGCAGCTTTGCGGTAGTCATCGTGTCCTTCCTCGGTAGGTAGCGCCGGAATCGCCCGGCACCCCTACGGATCGGAATACGACGCCGGCGACTGACATCGCTGCGCCACAGGCGCACGCCGCCTGCCGCACGGCGCAGAAGCGGCTGGCCGTCAGCGCTCGCGTACCGCCCGGTTCAGGAGAAGCTGTTGATTCCCAACGGCGGCATCGCGCGTACCGGACCGGCGCCGGCCGACAACCCGGCGCGCGCCCGGGCGATGCGGGCCGCATCCGGGCCCGGCCGGCCTTGCGCGCGTGCGGCATCGTCGATCAACAGGTCGGCTTGCCACAGCACCGGGGTTTGCTCGCCGCGCATGGCCGTGGCCAGGGCCGCCCGGTCGGCGGCCATGCGCGCCAACCCGTCGGGGTCGGCACCGCGCAGGCTGCGGACCCAGTCGCGATGCAGCCGGCTGCGCAAGGTGCGCGGATGATCGGCGCCCAGTTCGGTCTGGAACGCGGCCACGGCCTGATCCAGCAACGCGATCGCACCGGCCCAGTCCCGCGCCTGTACGCGGCAGCGGCCGAGACTGTCCAGGGCCTCGCCGGCGTTCACGCTGGGCTTGCCGCCGGTTTGGGCGCGCTCGTCGGCCAAGGCCGCGCGCAGCAGCGGCTCGGCCTGCGCGCAGCGGCGCAGCGACAGCAGGGTTTCGCCCAGTATCCACTGCGAGCGTCCGCGCAACGCGGTGGGCTGGGGATAGCGCTCGCGCAGCAGCCGCACGCCGGCTTCGGCGATCGGCAGCGCCTGCTCGGCGCGCCCCAGGTAAGTCAGCAATTTGGCGCGGACCATTTCGGTCTGGGCGATCGCTTCGGCATCCGCGACTCGCGAACTGCGCTGAGCCTGCAGATTGCGCTCGACCATGGCCAACGCGTCGCCATAGCGGCCGACGCCGGCATAGGCCTGCGCCAACAAATTGCGCGCCACCGAAGTCCGGCTGTAGCTCGGGCCGGAGATCGCCTCCATGCGCGCAATGGCCGGCTCCAACAAGGCGATGGTGTCGTCGACGCGACCGAGCCGGTAGGTCTCGCGCGCCTGGTTGAAGCGGTTGATGAGACGGTCCGGAGTAAGAACATCGGGCGCATGCCGATGGATGCTCTCGACGCGCCGGAACAAGCCGAGCGCCTGTTCGGAATCTCCGCTATCGCTGACCAGCAAGGCGAGGTCGTTGTAGGCTTTGCCGATGCGGCTCGAAGCCGGTGTGCGCGCGGATTCGTAGGCCGCGATGGCGGCGCGCAGATCGCGTTCGGCGTCCTTGAGCCGGCCCAGTTCCCTGAACGCATGGCCGCGCTGGCGCAGCAGGCTCGCAGAAAGCATGTCGCGGTCGTCGTGCCGGCGCGCGAAGGCCAGTTCGGCATTGATCAGGCCGACCAGTTCCCGGTAGCGCCCGCTTTCCGAGTAGGCGTCGGCGAGCAAGCCGACATGCTCCACGTACTGTTTCGGCAGGCGTTCGCGCAAGCCGCGCGACAGCGCCACCGCGCGTTGCGCGTACAGCGAGGATTCGCGGTGCAAGTCGAGCGTGCCGTACACCGACGCGATCACGCCCAGCAACTCGGCCTTGCCGATCGGATCGTCCGGAAAGGCGCTGTCGACACGGGCCGCGGCGCGATCGAGCAACTGCACGGCCGTCAGCTGGGTGCCGTAACCGCCCTCCTCGGCATCGCCGAAGAACAGGTTTTTCATGAAAGCCAGCACCGCTTCGCTGCGCTCGCGCTGGACCCGCTCCTGTTCGGCGCGGTACAGGGAAAACGCACTGCCGACCAGCAAGGCCAGCGTCGCCAACGTGGCCATCGCCACGCCCCAGCGGTTGCGCCGTACGAACTTGCCCATGCGGTAACCATAGGTGTCGCCGCTGACCGACACCGGGCGGCCGTCGAGGAAGCGCCGCAGATCGGACGCCATCGCTTCCACGCTGGCATAGCGGCGCTCGGGCTCCTTGGCCAGCGCGGTCTGCACGATCCGGGTCAGATCGCCGCGGACGAAGCGGCGGAACGCGGCCGGCGTGGTGTCGCGGCAGGCGATGCGTTCGCCGACTTGGATCGGGTCGCCGGCGACCAGCGCGCGCTCCAGGCGCTCGGCGGCGTGCGCGGCGATCGCCTCGGTGGCGCCGCGCAGATCGGCCTTGGCGAAATGATAGGGCAGCTGCCCGGCCAGCAATTGATACAGCAATACCCCCAGGGCATAGACGTCGGTGGCCGCCGTGATGGCGCCGCCGGATACTTGCTCGGGCGCGGCGTACTCCGGGGTGAAACCGGCGCACATGTCGGTGCGGGTGGCACGTTCGTCCGCGTCCAGGCGTTTGGCCACGCCGAAATCCAGTACCCGCGCGCGGCCGCTGCGGTCGATCAGGATGTTGTCGGGCTTGAGGTCGCGATGCACGACGAAACGCTCGTGCGCGTGCTGCACGGCCGCGCATACCTGCAGGAACAGCGCGATACGCTCGCGCAAGCCGGTGCGCCGCGCATCGGCCCATTCCACCAGCGTCTGCCCGTCGACGTATTCCAAGGCGAACCAGGGCCTGCCGCCGGCGTCGAGGCCGTAGTCGAGCAGGGCCGGAATATTCGCGTGCGAAAGCTTGGCCAGAATGCGCCGCTCCTGCACGAAACGCTCGGCCAGGGCGCTGCGCTCCCAGCGCTGCCGCAAGCGTTTGATCGCCGCACGCTGGCCGGCGCTGCCATCGTCGCGCCGGGCCGCATACACGCTGCCCATGCCGCCGCGGCCGAGCAGCGTTTCCAGGCGCCACGGCCCCAGGCGCTCGCCGATGGCGGCATCGTCCGCATCGTCGTCCTCGCCGCCTTCGATGTGCGGCAACGACATCACGCCGGCGACTCCCGCGTCCAGGCCGCTTTGCAGTGCATCGGCGGCCAGCATCCGCCGCAGTTGCGCGCCCAGTCCCGGGTCGTCGGCGCATTCGCTATCGACGAAGGCGTCGCGCTGCGGCCCTTCCATATCCAGGGCGCGGTCGAACAACTGCGAGAGCCGCTGCCAGCGTTCCTTCTCGCCGGTCACGGCACAGCGCCCAACTGCGTCAACAAGAACGCGCGCGCTTTGCGCCAATCGCGATAGACGGTGCGCGCGGCGACCCCGAGATGCTCGGCGATTTCCTCGAACTCCATGCCGGCGTAGAAATGCAGTTCGACCACGCGCGCCAAGCGCGGGTCCAATGTCTCCAGCGACTGCAGGCTGCGCTCTATATCGAGCACATCCACACAAGAGTCGCTGGCCGCGGCGACTAGGTCCGTAGCCAGCGTGACCCGAGCCTGATCGCCGCCGCGCTTGGAAGCGCCGCGCGCGCGCGCGTGATCCACCAGTACGCATCGCATCGCCTTGGCGGCCAAGGCGAGGAACGGACCGCGCTGACTGACATCCAACTCGACGCCATTGAGCTTCAAATAGGCCTCATGCACCAGCACGCCGGTGTCGAGCGTCCCGCGCGCCGCCCCTCGCAACTCGCGCCGGGCGATGCTCTGGAGTTGCGCGTACAAGGCCTCGAAACGTGCGCGAAAGCCGGCGTCTTCCCATTGGGCGGCTGGAATCAAGGTTTCGGCGGCGGCACTGACGATCATGGCGACATCCCTGCGGCATATCGAGTCCACTTACCACTAATGGCATCGCCGCGCCATGTTTTTGACTGGGACCGCTGGTCGGCTGCCCCCTTGCCCAACTGGCGAGTAGCGATGGCTTGCCAACCGGAATCGGGCCTGCCTATTCATTTTTCCTGGGCAGTCCACCTCGGCTCACATCGCACCCTCGATGCTACGGAATGAAATCGCTGCACGCAGGGGAGGCGAAGTCCGTCGTGCAGGAGGCGACGTTCGACCACTGCCGCTACTCACCGCCAAAGGGCCTCACGTTGCTGGATGCCCGCCGAGACGTGTGGCGCCAGACACCATTACGACCGAGCGCGTTCGCATCGCCTCGGACTTGCATCCAAAATACAGCCGAGCATTTCTTAAATGAACGATACGTGCCGAATCGGCTACCCAATTCGGCACGGACCCCGTTCGACCTACAGTTTCTCGTTGAAGAACGGCCCCAGCTTCGACACCGCTTCGTCCACTTCCTTCTCGCCATCGTAAAGCTGCATGTGGTTCGCTCCTTTCACCACATGGAACTGCTTGTCCTTGCTGGCGGCGCGCTTGTACAGATCCTCGCTCATCCATTTGCTGCCCGCCTCGCTCCCCGCCACAATCAGCAGAGGCTGGGTTAAGAACGCTTCTGCCTTGCTGTAGGCGTCGTACGGAATGATCTGGTTGAGGCTGCGCGTCGTCATGTAGCCGGGCGCGGTCGGGTACTCGGCGCGCGGGGTATGGTAGTACTCCCACGCTTGGCGCAATTCCTCGTTGGGGGCGTCTTCTTCCTTCAGCGGGGCCAGCGGAAATGTGGCGCTCTCTCCACCGGCGGCATCCGCTGTACGCGCCTTGGAACCCATCGCCAGCACCGCCGCTACATCGGCATCGCTGACGGTGTTTTCCCATCCATTGCGAAACATCGAGCCGATATTCACCGCACTTACCGTACCCACCGCCTTGATGCGCTGGTCGTCGATCGCGGCATTGGCGGTATAGCCGGCGCCTGCGCAAATGCCCATCGCACCGATGCGTTCGTTGTCGACGTAGGGCAGCGTGGTCAGATAGTCGACCACGGCACTGACGTCCTCCGTGCTGACGGCCGGGTTTTCCTGCTGACGCGGCAGCCCCGTGCTCTGGCCTTGGTACGAACGGTCGAAGGCGATGGCGATCAATCCCTGCCCGGCTAGTTTTTTCGCGTAAGTTCCGGCGGTCTGCTCCTTAACGCCGCCACCAGGGTGCGAAACGACTACTGCCGGATACTTCTTGTTCTCGTCGAATCCCTTCGGAAAATTGATCACCGCGGCGATGGTGATGTCGGGGTTGTTGGTGTTGGTGAACTTGACGTTTTTCATCTGGCTGGCTCCTGCAGGGAAGGTCACGCCCTTGCCCAATCCGGGATTCGGCGCGATGCATGGATCAATAGAAGGATGGCTTGTCCCCATCGGTTCCGGGTTTGTTGACGCCGACGTTGCCGCGCGAATGAAGCTCCGGCGCGCGGACGATCTTCACGATAAGATCGGCGACACTCGCGCGCGATACCTCCGTGCCTTTGAACGGCAGTCCCTTTTCCGTGATCTCGTAATCCACCTCATCTTCCTCCTGTAGCCAGGCCGGGCGCAGAAGGGTGTAGTCGAGACCGGATGCTTCGATGGTGTCGGCGGCGCGTCGGAACGGCCTGAGTTCCTCGCCGATCATCGTGTTGTTCCATTGGCCGAACTTTCCGGGGACCTCGTCGTAGATCCCAAGCGACACGACGAAAATCAGGCGCTTGACGTGCGCGTCCTTCATCGCCGCGACCACGCTTCTCGCCTGTCGGTCGATATCGCTGCCGGTCAGGTTGGCGTAAATCAGATCCTGCCCCTCCATCGCCTGCGCCAATGCCGTTGCATCCATAACATCGCCTTGCACTACACGCGCATTGGCCGGCGCCTTGTTGCGCAGCTTGCGGGGATGCCGTAGATAGAGGGTGAGCCCGACGCCCTTCGAACCCGCCAGGCGCTCGATCACGCGGTGCGCGATCCGACCGCTCGCGCCGAGGATCAGCACATTGCTCATGGCCACAATCTCCATGTACTCGTTCGACTACAAGTGCTTGCCGAGGAAGGGCAGGATTCGCTGCATAGCCAGGCCTACCGGCTCGTCTTTGTCGTACAGGTCGTAATGCGACCAGCCCTCCAAAGAAACGAGCTGCCGATCCTTCGATGCGGTGGAACGACCGTAGGCTTCCATGCCGTCGCGATAAGCGCCGAAGGCGCCGACGTTCTGCCCGATCACCACCATCATCGGTTGCGTCATCAGCGATTCCACGAACGAGAACGCATCCCAAGCCAGGGTGCTCTGCGCACGGCTAAACAGCATCCGGGTCCATCCGCCAGGTTGCTGGCCGCGTGGCGTCTTGTAGTAGTCCGTGGCTTCCCACACGTCGCGCTCGATCATGCCCGATGCCGTGGCCGCTTCCGGGCTGGCCGGGAGGAGTTCGTTGATCTGGTGCGCCCCTCCGCGCGCCTCATGAGTGCGCTGGGCCGCCATGGCGTCGAGTGCGCCGATCGGGTCGTACCCGCTGAATCCCTCGCGGAACAACCGACCGATGTTGACCGGTGTGATCCCGACCACGGCCTTGATCCGCTTTTCGGTCAGCGTGGCATTGAGCGCATATCCGCCGCCGCCACAGATGCCCAGCACACCAATGCGGCCGGCATCGACATAGGGCAGCGTTACCGCATGATCGATGACGTGGCTGATGTCCTCGACCCGCTGCGTCGGATTCTCGATCCAGCGCGGCGCACCGCCGCTGTCGCCCTGATAGCTGGCGTCGTAGGCAATAACGACATAGCCCGCTTCGGCGAGGCGTCTTCCATAGACCGCGCTGGAGGTCTGCTCCTTGCAGCTACCAAAGGGATGCACGCTGACGACAGCGGGATACCGCTTTGATGCGTCGAAGCCCGGTGGGAACAGGATCAGTGCGGCGATGTCCCACGCCATGTCTCGGTTTCGAATCTGGACGTTTTGCACAGTGGCTCCGGCTGGATGGCGGCGCTAGGGCGGGAGCTCAGCTTGGCGATCCGTCACCACCGATCCTTGCCCATTTCAACGCGTTGTTTGCATAAAACATCGCAACCGGTGCTAGGGTCCGGACGACCAGGACATACTGCTCGCCTCTGCCCGCAAGCGAGGCACGGGAGCCCCCGATGCACCCGACTGAAGATACTGAAACCACTCCGGCCCCCGTCCGGGACATCGCCCGCCTGATCGCCAGGCATGCCCCCAACGCCGGCGACCATCCAACGGGTATTCCCGCCCTCTCTCTCCACCGACGACACGGCCCTACAGATCCCGTGCCGTGTGTCTACCCCCTCGGACTGGTGCTGATCGCACAGGGCGCCAAGCAGGTGCTGGTCGGCGAACGCATCCTCAATTACATGCCGGGACACTCCATGGTCGTCTCGCTGGAGCAACCCGTGATCTCGCATGTGACCCGCGCGACGGTACATGCCCCCTTCCTGGGCCTGTTGCTGAGGCTGGACCTGCGTCAGATCGCGAACGCGGCATCTGCAATGGAGCGCTCGCCGCAACCAGAGCCTGGCCGGCTCGACATCTCGATCGAACCTCTGGAACCTGCACTCTTCGAAGCCTTACAGCGACTGGTCGGCCTGTTAGACGAGCCGGAGGTCGCCTCTTCTCTGGCTCCGCTGATCGAGCAAGAGATCGTCATCCGCCTGCTGCAGGGGCCGCATGGCAGCCACCTTCGCCAATTGCTTCTCGAGGACTCGCCCGATCGGCAGATCGGCGGCGTTATTGCCTGGATGAAGCAGAATTTCAGCTCGGCGTTTCGAGTCGAGGGCTTGGCCAAACGCGCAAACATGAGTACCACTGCATTCCGCAAGCACTTTCGCGAGCAGACAGGAATGAGTCCATTGCAGTATCTGAAGCAACTCAGTTGCAAGAGGCACGCCAACTGATGCTCAACCAGGGCATGGATGCCGGGCGCGCCGCCGGTATCGTCGGCTACCAGAGCGCTTCTCAGTTCAGCCGCGAATACGGCCGACTTTTTGGTGCGCCGCCGCAGCGAGACCTTCAGCGAGTGCGTTCTCGCAAGCGAAATTCAGAAGGTGCTTTGTCCGCCTGATCGCAACCATCCATTGGTTCGTAGTTTGAATCCTGCGCAGCAGGTTGATCGCGATAAAACCCGTCGAAACGACCAGCCGTAACCCATTGATCCGTAAGACCCCTAAAACCGATCCACTGGCCGGCAGTCCACGGGAAGGGAGAAAACGGAGAAAGTTCGGCGGAATTTTCGCCAAATCAGGGGCTGTGGATATTTGACGAGTCCACAGGCCTGCGACGAAAGAGCCGGAAACAAGGCCTTTTCGCGAGGAGTGCGGCGGACAGGCGCGGTTCGACCGCGGGGGAATGGTGGAGCGTGGGCAACCGGAATCCAACTCTCTTGATTACCCAGGGTTATCCACGGTTATCTAGAATTATCCACGATCATGATCGTCTTGGCGACCGACCGGTCTCCTTCAAGCATCGCCTCGGCTGATCGGCGCGCGGACCGCCCCGGGGGGCGACCGCACTCCGAAACATCTTCGGGCCGTCCGCAGCTCAGGCCGCGGCGGAAGCTAGGCACTGAAGGGGTTGGGGCGGAAATGTACCGGCTCCCGTAGCACTTCCGACGGCTATCGGCCATAGGCGGACATGCGCAAACGCCTCAGTTAGACCTATCCGTGAGACCAATACCCAAGTGGCGCAGCGCCGGGATGACTCCCAGCTCGATGGTGTGCTGGGCAAAGTTGTGAAGGCTTTGTTCCGTGCCTAGCTTCAAGGAGGTCTTAGCCCACGCGGCCCCAGGAACATCAGTTTTGGGTCTACAGGGCCGACCTCGGCGGCAACCTTCACGCTGAGGGCTCGCTTAAGCAAAAGCAGATGTTTTAGCAGAATGGGCTGGGCTTGGCCCGGTGCCAGAACCATCGGCATGAGCAGATAGGCACCCACACGCTCATATTCTGTCAGAAACCGGCTGAGATTGACGTCATCGGCCGGCTCCATCGACAGCGATCGAGAAACCACCGTCGATAAGCCCACCCGCGAGTCGGCGTCGGGCAGACGAGATGTCAATACCATACCGTAGTGCGCCGGATGCACGGTGGAATACTGTCGAATAATTCCGATATAGATTTCCTCGGCCTCGTCACAGTCGCCGAAGCGCTCGCGCCAACGCTCGAAGATCCTGGTTGCAGCTACTTCGTCCTTAAACATCAGCGCCAGGAAGGGTGGTGCCGTAAGGCCGAAACTTCCGTACGCGGCCCCTGACCACGCCGCCTGATCCCACAGGTGCACGTCGATGACCGAGCGCACCTGGACCTCGAGATGGTCCGTTACCTTCCGGAAATCGTCGTCAGGATCCTCCGTCGCCGACGACGAGGGGGGCATTTGTGGTGCTTGCGGGATCACGGTCGGCCGATCGACCCTAAGCTCGTACTGCCGGGGCGAATGCTCGCCCCATTTGTCCAGTCGAGCGACGCCTCCGAAGATGCGGCTCCGACTCAAGCACAGGGATCCGATCATAGCCAAACGATCCCCGGCCGCGCCGCCTTGCAAAAGTTGCGATGCCGCGTCTCCATGACTGCGCGTTTGACACGTCGCCCAGAAGACGGTCGCGGCGACCTCCAGCAGCATGCGCTGGAAGTCCGGATAGACCTTGGACGAGCCGGGAAAGTTTCCCACTGGACATCGCACTACCATGCGCATGCGATCGAGATCGGTCTCGATTACGAAGCTGGTGACCTGATCCTCGATGACATGTATGTCAAAGCGCTCGACATGCCCGAAGGCGTCCAGCTCGAAAGCCGTGGCAAAAAACGCCTCCAGCGCACCCACGATGGCCTCGGCGACGATGATGGAGGTGTTAGTGGGCGCATGCGCGATATCCATACGGACGCCGAGCACCGCCGTCGCTCGCGACCTGCGTTTCGCCGGTGTTGAAGACAGCCGGCCGCCATCTAGAAACTCCAGTGGACTGTCCGGCCATTTGGGCAAACAGACCTGCAACGCCGTCGCGCGTTTCGCTCTCGGGAATCCATCCGTCGGCTCGCAATTGATCTTCGTATCCCAGTCGGTACATCAAGGCGGACCAACTGTGCCGTAGCCTGAGTCCGCGGAGGACGTCGGGTACCGACGTCAACTCCCTGAGTTCCGCGTCAGTTAGGTTGACCACCTCACACGCGAGCACCAAGTCAAACGATTCCAGCTGCTTGCTCGCACGCTCGACGGATTTTTCATCGAACGGCAATGCCGTCAAGCAGCCTCGGGCGACTTGAATAGTGTCAAGCACCTCGGGTAGGTACTTGAGGGAAAGGGCCATCCACGCAACATTCATCAAGATTGGGAAGACGCTGACGGGAAGCACACCCCCATCTTCGGCGTCGACGAACACCGTGGCCGCTGCGGACGTGGCGCTCGCCCGGGCTGCCCACCCCAGCCCGGCGCTCTTGTACGCAATCGCCAACTCGGCTAGTGCGCTGACCTGCTCTTGCGCATACTCCTTTTTAGAGAGTAGGTGCGCGGCCCGTCCGAGCAGCCGGATCAATTCCATGTTCTGGTCTAGCGAAAGCTGGTTGGCGCGCCGCAGTAAGACCAAAGCGCCCTCACCTTCACCGGTGCACTTACTAGTGAAGTTTGAGAGGTGGTCCACGAGGTGACGATATCCCCGATCGTCACCGGCCACTTGGCCGAAACGCTCGATCAACTGCGACAGCCGCGAGGCATCGAACTCCCCGAGCCCCTCCGCTCGAGTAAGGACCTCAGCGAACTGCGGCCACAACGCTGACAGCGCATCAATATCTTGCGCAAGCAGCGCCCGATTGACTTCGATTGTCAAGAAGGAAACCCGGGCCTCAAGCGCGTTATTGGGTCTCTCGGCATCGCCCAACAACCCCACCAGCCGGGCCGACAGCCGCCTAATCCGCCGCTCCAACTGCACCTGCTCGGACGTCTGTTGTCCGCCGATCACCGCGTTGAAGAGCAACTGGGCCAAGTTGCACAGCTGTTCTAGATTCGAAGCTTGCGAATCGTCGATTACCAGAGTTTCGAAACTGTCGTATCCCGACAAGACGGCCTGGAGGTCGTCGAACCACCAGAATGCAGTCCACAGTGACTCATAGCGGGCCGTCAGTTGCTGGCAGTAGGTACCGCCATCGTCGGCCAATCGAATCGCGCGCAGGAATCGTCCTTCGACATCGGTCCGAGGCAACTCCAAACCGCGTGCCAGTTTAGCGGCCACCAGTGCTTCTGTAGCTCGATGAATGTGCATGCCTTCAAAAGCCGTCGGGTCCGCCAGTTCCCGCTCGATTTCAGTCAACTGCTTGGAGCGCGAATAATCCGACGGACCCAGATCACGGTCGCTGGACTCCTCACCAATACCAAGGTAGTGAAAGGCTAGGTCGCGACGATCCTTATCAATGACCTCGTCGATGATCCAAGCCCGATCGTGAATCGTGACGGGTATGCCGTGCTTCTTAGACAGGTCGTCTTCCAAGCGGGCGCGGTCCTTGGCGCGCGCCGCACGGGATGTTATGAAGATGATCCGCTGGTAGCCTCGATCCGTCGCGGCGATGCCCGCGACATCGGACTTGGCCTTATCCGACCAAGTTTTCTTCGCGCTGAATGCGAACGCCCACCGCTCACCGCCGGTGTTGGCGATGCCGACGTAGGTAAGCTTGCTGATCTCGTCTACGACCGGGGTGGTCTCCGTATCTGCCTTACTATCACCGCCACCTTCCGGTCCGGTGGCGGGTCTCAAGTTCGGACAGATGGCACGCTCGCACAGCTTGCGACAAAACAATTCAAAGTCATGGGTCTGGTTGCGCTCGGTGAGCGTGTCCAGATGGTGGGACAGGACTTCCGCCCTGAGCCGGTACTGAGTGCGAGCTGTCGAGTCCGAATAGAGCTCTGGCCGCAATTGACGCATGAACTGCGATGGCGTTGGTGCTTTTGCGGGATCCCTCGACTCCATCATGCACCTCCTGTGAGTAATGGCTCGAATGGCGCCCACGCGCCGCCCAGCGGACCAGATCACCGTCACCGTTGCTGCCAGATGATCGGCTACGTACCTCCTGCCGTTTGAACCAGGGGACTGGCGAGCGCCCTATCCGCGCTTCGATTCATTCAAGGCCGAATTTGAAGCGTAGCAGGTGCGCAGCGGGCGTCGCTCTACTTCATGCATACGAATCGCCCATCACGAGAGCCTCTCCAATCAGACCGGAAAACCTAAAATGTGCCGGGCTAGCCCATAACCATGCGCATACTCAATTCCAAGCGCCTTGAACTCAACATCTAACTCCGCGCGAAGCTTTGCTTCATCGCGATATTCTTTCACGTTTGATGACAGAAACACTACTTTTTCTGAATGCCCCGCTTCGCGCAAATCTCTTATGTTCTGCAAGTAAGTCTCGATCACAACGCAGTCCTTCATTGAATCCTTGCCCATCCTTGCAGGCGCGCGTGCTTCGCACATGCGCAAATAGGCCCGACTGGCTGCGTCATCAGGTTGTTGCGTCAACATCGTCGCTTGCAGCAGCAAGTCCACTTTACCTTTCGCTCGCGCGACATGTCCGTCCCAGTGGTCAGTGACGAATATATTCTCCGCACCAAATTCTGCCGCATGTGCGTTTACTTGCTCAATTTTTGCAACAAATTTCTTCAGTGCGATCTCAGCCTGCTTACTGACCTCGTCAACATGCTCGCGGAACTCCGTATGCACCTGGGGAGCCATAAATAAGGCGAGGCGACCGGCTTGAGCCTGATCGAGCAACTTCATCGCCTCGCGAGGTCGTAGATCCCTCATATCGTCGCGCGTGGGCTCGCGAATCAAATCAAGAATCGAACAAGTGTCCATACAAAGAACGGGGACATTTCGGGCCGCAATCCCGGCGACGTCGAAGGGCTCCATGATCAATCCTTGACAACGTACTTACCGAGTAATTCCCGGCCTAGCTCATACTCGGACTCAAGTTCGCGCGCTATCTCCTCGGGCCACTTTTCAGCCTCAATCAGCCAGCGTGACAATCGACCGGAAAGATTAGAGCGATCTTCATGCGCGGCGATAATGAAATCAAGCCATCGATCCCGGTCATTTGGATGCCCAGAGCCGGTTGATCTGTTCGCGCAAGCGGAGAATACTTCCAGCTTTCGAACACCCTGAGGTGAGAGCCAATCAACCAGCCCCTGAAAACCACTCGTGTGCTCCACGCGCAATTCGTTCGCATGAGCGACAGGCTCCAGGACCTGAGTTGCAAAGTCCTCAAGTACCAAGTTGTACTCCGAGTAACTCAGACGCCCTGAAGCAGTCGGCACGATGTTCGACACCCGCATCGAATCACCCTTCCCCCAAAGAATCAGTTCCGTTTTCGGGATGTTATCTAATTGCTCTCGTTCAAAAGCAAAAAAATCAGCAGGCACCCCAAACGATTTCTTTGCCATATCTTCCCGATCATGCGCATGACGCCACGTATGTCCATCCGCTTGCCGTACGAGCATCCCTCCAACTTCGACAACAGGAATTGAGCCACAGTGAAGAGTTAGCTCACTGAACACCTCGATGACCGATGGCTTCGTCATTTTTTTGCCCCAACGATATGTATGAAAAACCGCATCGATATTGCCTACCAAAGTTCACATCGGCTATGCATCAAATTTGAAGAAAGATACCGCGCCCATTTCAGCGCAACGGAGGAATTTTTGACTTCGCCAAGTATCGCAGGATCGTAACCATGATGCAGCCCTGCAAGCTGATACAACCCGATATCTACTTCGTTCTTTAAATTCTGATTACAAGCTTCGCAAAGCGTAACCAAATTTCCACTACTCGTCTCGCCACCAGCGGAGTACGGTACAACGTGCTGTAACGTGAGGCTTTCGGCCGATCCACACAGCAAGCATTTATTTTTGTCCCTGCTTAATATCCGCTGCTTAGCTCGGCCGCGGTAGCTCCTTTTAACCGCCGATGGCGAGGCAATTTCGACGCTGACAAAGGAACCATAGGCGGACGAGATACATCGTTGACTTCGGAGCCATTGAGGCATTTTTTCCTGAGCGAGCTGCTGCTCGACAATTGCCCACCCTTGAAGACGCAACCAGCGCTCATACGCCTTATCAGTAACCACTAAAGAGCACGACCGCCCCATTTCAGCCAAAGACTCTTCGAATTTTTTATAGACGATTGTCGAAGGCGCCCTTACCTCAAAGCGCTCATAGTGCTCAATGTAATGGGAAAAGGTGGAAAAGTACGCGTATCCACCGCAGAAATGCTTGAGATCGAATGCATAGAACATATTCTTTGAGCTTCAATTTAATTAGCTAGCCGAATCGCTCAGGGTTTCATAGACATCTTGCAGCTACAACTGGTCTGCCAGAGGATCTACGACCACTCGGAGCGCGACGTCTACACCAGTCAAGAAGGCACGGGACCGAAGCCCCCTGCACCGCCGCGCCCGTAGCTTTGCCTGCCAGACCAGCCCCCCTCGATCGCCCCCTACCTCAATCCCGCGTCCCCAGTCTGCTTGGGAACATCTTGCCGCGACGCGTCGCCGGCAACCGATCCGACCTACCTGCGCCGGTTGCGCTTGGGTCCGGGGCTGAACTTCGAGCCCAAACCCTTCCGCTCGCCGGCCACATCCGGGAAGACCTCCACGATCCTGTCGGTGGCCGCTTGCAGAATGCCGGCGCAGATAAGCATGGCTACAGCTAGGTACATGCGGTCGGGGTCGCACTCTAAGCCTGTTCCACGACCATTGGGCTCCATGCGCAGGAACGAAACGGGGTGGATGTGGGAGTGCTGTGACCAAAGGTCCCACAGAATGTCGAAGCCCGCCTTGTCCATTCCTACCAGCTCCACCAGCTGAGCTCGGTCTAGGAACCAGGCTTTCTTGCCGGCCAGGCACTGAGCCTGCACAGCCGGCGACAGTTTCAGGAAGAATGGGATGGAGCGCAGGCGGACTTGTAACTCATCGCGCTGCTGCTCGAACCACAACCGCTGCTGCTCACTGCCGGCAAACATTTTCAATCGGCTGCAGCAGTCGTTGAGTTGAAGTAGCGTGATCCGCGCCCTGCCCTCTTCTAGGGACTCGTCCGTCCGCTGCATGAAATAGGAAAAGTACAAGTTGCCTTCCAACAGGGCGCGGGCATGGCAGGCTAGGACATTGAACCCCCACTCTTGGTGGTCGGTTTTGACCCAACGAGAATGAGGTACGGCCCGCATCGCCGCTATGCCATGCGAACACATGCGCGCGAATAGATACGTCCCGTAGCCGACACAAGGCGGCGCCATGCGCCCGGCTTGAGCTTGGCCCACGGCGCTAGCCTCGCACACGGCCTTATCAAGGCATTCGAGTGCCAGCATGTAGTCCTCTCGCCTCGACGACTTAGTCGTCATCAGGCGCCGGGCCAGTGCCTCAACGTCACTCATCCAGCCGCGCCTCCCGGCACTGCTTTGCCAGATCGCTGGCGGACAGTGGCGCGCTCTTGGCGCGGGCATCGGCCACGGCTAAGGCCGCCACCTTCGTCGCCTGCTCTAATGCCTGCTTGGTCATGCCGTCCTCTGTCCAGTCCTCACGCAATGCGGCTACTGCCACCAGCGCTTCCTTGCCAGACAGGTATTGCATGCAGGTCAGAATGACCATTGAGTGCCGGTAGCTTCGCGAAGGAAGCGGCCGGCCTCCTTGTCAGTCATGCGGTCAAACAATACGGCCGCCAGCGTTATCGACGCCAGCTTGACCTTGACCAAGGGTGGGAGCTTCTCCTTCGGTGGATTGAGATTGTGGTCCCTCACGGCTGACGACTCTCCGCTAAGCCCGAACTCAACAGGTCACTGTTCCCCAAATATTGCCGTAAGACCGACTCGGGCTGCTGACCATGAAATAGGGCTCGGAAGATCACGCCCGCCAGCAACATCATTTCCCTGCCAGCGAGTGAGAACATCAATCCTTTGCCCCGATGAACGATCGGCTCGGCACCAGCGGCCTTCGCTCGCCCAAGTTCTTTTCGTGTCGCGTAGCGCACGTCCATCCCCGCCATCTCACACACTTCGATCAGTCGTGGAATAGAAACAGCGACGCAAACATTCATGCGCCCGAAGACCAGATCAATCTTGACCTCATCCGCCAGAGCCCCGGAGAACACCGGCGGCGCCAAGGGGACGTGCATGCAATCTGCCAATCGAATGATGTGGTAGTCCTGCTCCACATCCCCCTCAAGACTCAATGCCATGAGGAACATCATGTGCCCGCGGGAAGCCAAATCTCCTGCATAGGCGCCTAAGAAGATGGGCCCCTGCACGTCATAGGCCCAGCTCTGCGTCTCTTTCGCCTTCTCGGTGAGGTTCCCCAGCGCCTCATCCCAACTTGCCATCTCAAAGAACGGCTCCGGAATTCGGATTTCCTCTCCTGTGTCTGGATCCTTCGCCTTACCCGTAGCCATGACATCTCGCAAGTAAGTCATGCGGGCTTTCTGACGTAGCATACGATCCATCTGCTTTACGGTCTTGGGGCTCTCCGTTTTCTCGACAATCTCGCGGAAATGCTCGCAACCAGATGCCTCGTAGAACATCGCCAGATCCAGCACGTGCTTGTTGTGCTTTCCTTCCTTGACCTCGATGTACGAAGTGCGCCGGTCCGCAGACACGCTCATGATGTCGCCCACCTGGACAAAGGAGGTCAGGTCGGTGATGAGCGGCATGCACCCAGGGTCCTGCTCCCGAAGCTCCCGGGCCACACGAAGGACAGACTCGAAATTCGACTGCGACAGGTCAGGCTGCCTCTGGAACTTGTAGATACGGCGGGCATAGCACAGCTGGCCGCTCAGCATTCCCCACGCGATGGTATCAGCGACTGCCCGGAACAACAGTTCCTCAGATACGTCCAGGGGCTCTCCCGTGGCGATACGACCAGCCATCCTTTCCTGAGCCGCAAACATTCCCTCGTGGGCCAACTCGTGAAACTTGCGCCGAAAGTTCGCGTCCGTCTTGAGCCGCTCGGAGTTCAATTCATCCCACAGTTCGCGGCTACCAGCACACGCGAGTTCTAACAGCTCGCGTGCAAAGGGCTCCAAATCCTTGCGAAGCGTCATGAGCCTGAGACGTTTCTCGATCTTCTCTGGGATCTTGGGGTCGATCATGTCACTCCCGCTAAGACGTCCAATGGCGTCACATCCTCAACTCGCTATCGCCCATCCGTGTCGCAGCACAGCAATGTCGTCAAGTGTTCAACTGCGACAACATCTTTGCCAAATGTCGCCGTGGCAGGATGATGAGGCGCTCGGTCGAGCTGCAGGATGTAGACCGCGCTCTGAGCCCCCTCCGTATTGTCTCTGGTCTCGACCAAATTGACTGATCCATCAGCCCCAGGGCTCATCGTAGGGATTTAGCTCTCAAAACTTCAAGCTACATATTGGGCCCTTAGATCTGCGAAACAATCTATTAATACCATCAGCTGCTAATAACATCAGCTACCCGCGGATTCGAGGGACATAAAAACGGCAAAAGCGCGTGCGACCGGCCACGCCTCAATCTCGCCGTTGCCAGTTTTGAAATGAAGATCAGACTATGAATTTCGCAGAATTCCAAGTTATGTTCCGGGAAGAACCATCCCCCGGCGATGAGCCGCAGTCCCCCTCCCCACGCCCGGCATGATCGTGCGTTCGTCGTGCGGGTGCTTCCACAGTTTGAGTTTTAGCGCTTGGAACTTTTCGTCATATCGTTCTTCTGAACGCTCTACGGATCGCCTCATCACATGCCCAGGCTGCCTGGGCACATGCTAGGGAGGGTCTGAAGCGGTCGTCGTAAGAGACTGGCAGTGGCGGCGTGAACGGCTCGCCTGAGCTCCGGGAAAAGGACCCAAACCTCGCGTTCGAATAGCCGGCCCGCATCGCCAACCCGAGCGCGATGGGATTCACCGAATCCCGTCGACACCGCGTGCCTCCGCCGATCAGGCGCGCTTGGTCACCCGAGATCGCGAGGCGCGCTTGGCTGGCTTCTTCCTTGTTGCGGTCTTGGCGGTCTTGGCCGCACGCTTGCCTGCTGCCTTGGCCGGCGCAGCTGCGCCTTTCTTCGCCAGACTGCGCTTGAGCAGTTCGGCGAAGTCGATGACGTTGGTCGCGGCGTTCTCCGGCAATTTGGATTCGTCGGCTTGCTTGCCGCGCACCACTTTCTTGGCCTTGACACGTTGCTCGATTACCTTGTGCAGGCGCTGGCGGAAGTCGTCCTTGTAGGATTCGGGCTTCCACGGCGCGGTCATGGATTCGATCAATTGCTGCGCCATCTCCACCTCGCGCGCGGAGATCTTCCATTTGGCCAGTCCGCCTTCGGGCAGCTTGTAATCCTCCGGGTCGACCAGTTCCTGAGCGTAACGCAGGATCAACAGGACCAGCGCGTTGCCCTTGGGCGCCAGTGCGGCCAGGTACTCGCGGGTGCGAATGACCACCCGGCCGATGCCGACCTTGCCGGACTTCTCCAGCACCTCGCGCAGCAGCACATAGCCCTTTTCGGCCTTCTTGCCGGGCTCCAGGATGTAGGGCTTGTCGTAGTACTCGCTGCCGATCTGCGCCGCGTCAACGAAGGCGTCGATGTCGACGGTTTCGGTGTGGTCAGGCGCGGCGGCCGCGATGTCGGCCGCTTCCAGCACCACGTAACTGCCCTTGTCGTATTCGAAGGCCTTGACGATCTCCTTCCACGGCACTTCCTCGCCGGTCTCCTCGTTGACCCGCTCGTAGCGGATCGGCGCCTTGTTGCGGCTGTCGAGCATGCGGAAATGCAGATCGACGCGGCGTTCGCCGGCCATCAGCTTGACCGGGATGTTGAGCAGGCCGAAGGAAATCGTGCCGGTCCAGATCGGGCGCGCCATGGTGCGGACTCCTGACAGTGGGCGGTGAAGTGGCCGGACTGTGCGCCGGCCCGGGTTCAATCGCGGTGAAAGCGCGGGTGCGCTCAATCGTCCGGCCGCAGCCGCTGCAAACGTTCGGACAGGCGGTCCAGATCCTGGCGCACCGCGTCGATCCCCGCCCATGGATGCCGGCGCAAGCGCTTGACCCGCGCCTGCGCGGAGCGGATGTCGAAGGCGTGGCCGCTCTTGACCTTGCCCAGATCCTCCCAGCGCAGCGGCATCGCCACCGGCGCGCCCTCGCGCGCGCGCAGCGAGAACGAGGCCACGCTGGTGGCGCCGCGGCCGTTGCGCAGGTAGTCGACGAAGATCTTGCCGTTCCGGAATTTCTTGGTCGCGGTGGCGATGTACTTGAGCGGCTCCATCTGCGCCAGGGTCTCGGCGAAGCTGTGCGCGAACGGTTTGACCAGGTCCCAGTCGCAACCCGGCTTCAGCGGCACCACCACGTGCAGCCCCTTGCCGCCAGAGGTGCGCACGAACGACTGCAGTTCTAGCTTGGTCAGCAGCGAGCGCAACTGGCGTGCGGCGGACACGACCTCGGACCAGGGCACGCCGCTGCCGGGGTCGAGATCGAACACGATGCGGTCGGCGCGGTCGGGCCGCGGCGCCTTCGCGCCCCACGGATGGAACTCCAGCGCGTTGAACTGGACCAGGTTCATCAGTCCTGCCAGATCGCGGACCACCAGATAATCGGCGCGCTGGCCCGATTCCTCTTCCAGACTGACGCTGTCCACGTCCTCAAGCCCGGCGGTGTGATGCTTCTGGAAGAAGCAGGGCCGCGCCGCGCCCTGAGTGCAGCGCACGATCGACAGCGGCCGGTCGGCGATTTCCGGCAACAGCCAGTCGGCCATCGCCAGATAGTAGGCAGCGACGTCGCGCTTACTCGCGCCGATGTCGGGATACACCACGCGTTCGGGACTGGTGAGGCGGAAGTCGTCGAGATCGGCGGCAGCCTGGGGCTTGCCCGCGCGCGTCTTGTCGGCTTTGGCCTTGCCGGCGCTGGCTTTGGCGGCTTTGCGGGTCATGGCGGTTCGTATCGGTGGCGATTCGGAATCGGACTCGGAATTGGAGTGGAGCCGCGCCGCGGCGCCCGGACCGCGGTCGCCGTCGGCCAACGCAGCGGGCGTCTTGTCCGCGCGCAGAGTCTTGAACGAGGCCTGCCGCAGCAGGCCATGACCGCCGACGCCGCGATAGAACGCCTCGACCACGAACGCCGGCGCGAACCAGCGCGCCGCGCGCAGGTCGGTGTCGTGCGGCGGCACGTGCACCGTTGGCGCGGCCGCGCCCCTGGGCAGGCGCTTGCTGATCCGCGCCAGCAAGTCGGCGGAAAAACCGCTGCCCACGCGGCCCGCGTAGGACCAGCCGTGCGCCGGGTCCGGTCGCGCCAGCAGCAACGCACCGAACCCGCTGCGCGCGCCTTTCGGCGGCGTGTAGCCGACCACGGCGAACTCGTCGCTGGCCAGTCGCTTGCTCTTGCGCCATTCGTCGCTGCGGCCGGGATGGTGGGCGCGGTCGGCGCGCTTGGACACGATGCCTTCGAAGCCCTGTTCGTCGGCCAGCGTGTAGGCGCGCTCGCCGTCGCCGAGGATGTGCGAGCTGTAGCGCAAGTGCGGCCCGGCCCGCTGCAGCAGCTGTTCCAGCAGTGCCTTGCGTTGCAGCAGCGGCGCGGCGCTGAGATCCCAACCGTCTACGTGCAGCAGGTCGAACACCACCAGCGACAGCGCGCCCTGTTTCTCGCCCGACAGCGTCGCCTGCAGCAGGTTGAAGTCCTCGCGCGTGCCGCGGCCGGCGATCAGTTCGCCGTCCAGCGCCGCGCTGTCCAGGCCCAACGCTTCGACCGCGGCGGCGATCTCGGGAATCTTCCGGGTCCACTCCAGCGCGTTGCGCGACCACAGCCGCGCGCGGCCGGCGGCGACGCCGATACCGATCCGGTAGCCGTCCCATTTGAGTTCGTGCAGCCATTGTTCGCCCGGCGGCGGCGCGTCGACCAGACGCGCCAACTGCAGCTCGAACGCGCCACCTTCGAATCGCGCCGTTCGCGCGCCGGTCAGCTTGCGCGCCGCCGCGGCCCAGTCGCGGCGCCGTGCGCGCGCCGGCGCGACTTCGGCCAGACGGCGCTTGCGCGGCTTGCCACGGCCGGCGCGCTGCGCGTCGGCCGCCGGCGGCGAGGCGACGTCGGCGAGCAGGTCGTCGGCTTCGAGCGTGCCGGCGTATTCGTCGCGGTCCTTGAACAGCAGCCATTGCGGCTGGCGCGCGGGCTTGCCCGAACGCACCAGGTGCCAGCCACCCTTGAGCTTGCGCCCGAACAATTCGAAGCGCAGGTGGCCCTTGGCCAGTTGCGCCTGCGGATCGCCGTCGGTCGCCCACACCCCGGTGTCGAACCGCGCGACATGGCCGCCGCCGTATTCGCCGTGGGGAATCTCGCCTTCGAAGCCGGCGTAGCCGAGCGGATGGTCCTCGACCTCGACCGCCATGCGCTTGACCGCTGGATCGTAGGAGGGGCCCTTGGGCACCGCCCAGCTCTTGAGCGCGTCGCCGACCTGCAGGCGGAAGTCGTAGTGGCGGTGGCTGGCATGGTGCAGCTGGACTACGAAGATCGCGCGCTCGCCGCGCGGCGGCGCGCCCGGTTCGGGTTCGCGGGTGCGGTCGAAGCGCCGCTTACGCTGGTACTCGTGCAGGCTCATGCGCGCCGGTGCCGACGCTCAGGCCGGCCACGCCCGACCGCGCCGCGGCGAAACGGCGGTGGCGATCGCAGCGACCGCGATGAAGATCGGGGCGTAGCGCGGCATGTCGCATCCTCCACATCGTTTGGGCCGGCACGCGGCGGCGGCCATCCAGCGGTGCGCCGGGCCTCGCGGTGCCGTCGCCCCACGCTAGGTGCCGCGGCGCTAGCGGAGCGTCGTCGCCGTCGGGCCGCGGCCTTGATCGCGCGCTAACGAATGCACGCCGCCCGCGTCACTCCGCCGGTGCGGCGGGATCGAGCAGATCCCGCGAACCCGCGCCGGCCTCGCCCGCACGCAACAGATGCTGGCGGGTGCGCTCCGGCGCGCCCGGGCGGGCCGGAGCGGCCGTCGCAGCAGGCGCCGGCGCGGCCGCATCGGCCTGCAACGCCGCCGTCGCCGCGCGTAGCGCGGCGCTGCGCACCTGATCGATATCGCTGCGGCGCTGGTCGATCCAGCCGCGCACGCGCACGCCGGCCTTGCCGTCGCCGCTGGAGACCAGCAAGACCTCGGTGTCGGGCTCGCGCAGCACGCCGTCCACCGCTTCCACCCGCCTTCGCACCCGCGCCTGGGTCGCCTCCAAAGCGCCGTCGAACGGCGCGCTGAGGTCGAACTCGAAGCGCCGGCTGGGGTTCTGGCTGAAGTTGAGGATCACGCTCTTGAACACGATCGCGTTCGGCACCCGCAACTGGTTGCCGTCTAGGGTCATCAGCACGGTCGCGCGAGCGGTCATCGCCATCACCAGCCCTTCGTGTTCGGCGATGCGGACATGATCGTGCGGCCGGAAGGGTTGGCGCAGGCTCAGCAGCACCCCGGCGATGTAGTTCTCGATGATGTCCTTGAAGGCGAAGCCCAGCGCGATGCCGACCACGCCTGCGGTGCCGAGCAGCGCGCCGACGATGGCGGTGGCGTTCATCAGCTGCAGGCCCGTAGCCAGGCCGAGCAAGGCGCAACCGCCGCGCAGCGTGGTCGCCAGCAGGTTCTTGAGGAACGGGTTGGCGCCCGCCAGGCGGTCGATCAGCGCACGCCGCGCCAGCCATCCGCCGAGCCACCATGCCGCCAACGTCAGCAGCAACGCCACCAGCAGCAGCGGGGCGGCGGCGAGGAAACGGTAGAGCTCAGCCAACAGGCGCTCGCGCACCGCGCTCCAGTCGAACGACGGCGCCGTCGGTGCCGCCGCGATGGCCAGGATCGAAACCGAGGCCGCGCCGGTCACCGCCCTGCCCTCATTCCTTGAGCCCCCGCAGGTGCAGGTGGTTCCAGGCCAGGCGCACGATCGCGCGCGCTTGCTGCCAATCCAGGCGGCTGATGCCGCGGGTGCGGCGGTAGCAGGTCTCCAGTTCGTCCTCCATCTCGTCGATGCCGCGGCCGCGGCTGCGCATGAAGGCGTCCATGCCGAGCTTCACCGCTGGCTCGTAGTCGCCGTAGCGCAGCGCGCTGCCGCCGGGCAGGCCGCGGTAGTGGCCGCGCCAGTAGCCCAGTTCCGACTCCATATCGATCACCTCCGGCGCCATCGGATACACCGATTCGCGCGGTTCGCCGATGTTGTGCACGGCCTGCGCCGCGGCATCGTCTGGGTTGGCCTGGGCAGTGTGCTGCGACAGGACCGACCGTAGCGCCATGGTCGCCGGCAGCGGGATGAAACGATTGCGGTCGAGCGGCAGCCTCTGCATAGATCCTTCCTCGGTGAAGCGGCCGATGCAGGAATGCGCGGCTCGCCCCGTCTACCACGCAACTCCCGTGCCAGTTGCGCCGGCGGCCGCGCATCGCAGTAAAAACTTGCGCATCCGCCGGGTTTGTGCGATCGCCGCGACGGCCGCTGCGAACCGTGACGGCGCAAATGTTTCATCACGCGCGAATCATTTTCCGCCAACACCGGCTTAACCGATGCAGGGCTACGGTGGCCCGGAGCGTCCCGTACCCTGTCGCACCGTCGTCTTTCCCCGGACAGGGTCTTTCCCCCAGACAGGATGGCCAGCCCGTGCCCAACGACCTCGCGCATACCCGTGCGCCGGCATCGCCCGTCGCGGCTGCGCCGACGGTTTTGATCGTCGACGACGATCGGGATTTCGCCCGCTCCGCCGCCGATTTCGCCCGTTCCCACGGCTACACACCGTACCTGGCCCATTCGCTGGAGCAGTCGCGCGAGTTTCCGCAACTGGCGCTGATGGACCTGCTGTTGCTCGATCTCGACCTGCCCGACGGCAGCGGTTTCGAACTGCTCGACGAAGACGCCCTGCCCGAACTGGGCCAGATCGCCATCGTCACCGGGCATCCGTCGGTGGAAACCGCGGCGCGCGCGGTCGCGCGGCCGGTGATGGAGTATCTGGTCAAGCCGCTGGTGCCGGAACAGTTCGGGCAACTGCTCGATCGCGTCGCCGCGCGCGGACGCGAGGAACGCGCGGCCGATCCGCTCGGGATGATCGGTGCTTCGCCGCCGATGCAGCGCTTGAACGCGGACCTGCGGCGGATCGCGCCGTCGACGCTGTCGGTGTTGCTCAGCGGCGAGAGCGGCACCGGCAAGGAACTGGCCGCGCGCGCCCTGCACCGCCTCAGCGGCCGCGGCGGCGCCTTCGTCGCGGTCAATTGCGGCGCGATCGCGCCGGACCTGCTCGCCAGCCATCTGTTCGGCCACGAGCGCGGCAGCTTCACCGGCGCCGCCGGCCGCCACAGCGGCTATTTCGAGCAGGCCCACGGCGGCACGCTGTTCCTCGACGAAATCACCGAGATGCCGGCAGCGCTGCAGGTGTACTTGTTGCGCGTACTCGAATCCGGCGCGCTGACCCGGGTCGGCGGCGCCGGCGAGATCGCGATCGACGTGCGCGTGGTCGCCGCCTGCAATCGCGACCCGCTGCGCGCGGTCGAGGAAGGCGCGCTGCGCGAAGACCTCTACTACCGCCTCGCCGACGTGCACCTGGACCTGCCGCCGCTGCGCAGCCGCAGCGGCGACGCCGCGCTGATCGCGCGCGCCACCCTGGACGAACTCAACGCCGAGCACGGCGCGCGCAAGCGCCTAGCCGCCGGCAGCGAGCGCGCGCTGGCGGCGCATCCCTGGCCCGGCAACGTACGCGAATTGCGCAGCGCGGTCCTCCGCGCGTTTCTGACCGCGCCCGGCGACGAGGTCCGGATCGTGCCGGGCGCGCGCCGCCTGCGCGCCGCCACCGAGGACCCAGGCACGGTCCGCTTCAGCGTCGGCATGAGCTACGCCGAGATCGAACGCGAGATGTTGCTCAAGACCCTGGCCCATTTCGGCCAGGACCGCACCCGCACCGCCCGCGCGCTCGGCGTGAGCGTACGTACCGTGCACAACCAGATCGCGCGCCTGCGCGACTCCGGTTGCGACGTGGATTGAATCCTATGAACAACCGCGATACGCAACCGCCCGCCGCTGCGTCCGAACCGCAGTCCGGCGATGGCGCGCCGGACGCCGTAGCGTCCACCGCCGACGCCGCGGCGCCGGCGCTCGATCCGGCGCGCTGGATCCACCGACTGCGCAACGAACTCAATACCGCCAGCATGGCCTGCGCCGCCGCCCAGGCGGTGCTGGCCGGCGGCGCGGTGGTCAAGGCGCAGGAAAACCTCGAACGCGCGCGCGGCGCCTGTGCGCGCGCAGCGGCGCTGCTCGAGCAGGCGCCGCCGCGCGCTTAGTCATGCCAGCTTCCGCTCCGGCCGCGCTGCGGCCGCGCGAAACCCTCGCCGCCGCGGCCTTGGCCGCGGCGCTGGCGCTGGGCCATGCGCGCTTCGGCCAAGGCCTGCACGACGTGCTGCCGCTGCTCGGCCTGTACCTGCTGGCCGTGCTCGCGGCCTGGTACGACGGCGTGCGCGGCGGCGCCGTGGCGGTGGCGGCGGCGCTGGCGGCGATCGTCTTCTGGCCGGGCCTACGGGTGCAAATCGGCCTGGCCGGCTGCGCCTTGTTCCTGGCCGGCGCCAGCGCGCTGGTCTGGATCGTCGCGACGCTGCGGCGGCGGCGCAACCGCCTGCGCCTGCAGCAGGAACAGTGGTCGGCGGTGCTGGCCGGGGTCGGCGACGGCGTCGCGTTGATCGGCCGCGACGGACACGTGCTCTATCTCAATCCCGCCGCGGCGCGACTGCTCGATGTAACGCCCGAGCACGCGCGCGGGCGGCTGGCGGCCGAGGTGTTCGACGGTTGGCCGCCATCCCTGCCGGAGCGCACCGGCCCGTTGCGGCTGCACGGCGCCGGCGACCGCCCGCTGCAGGCCGAGGCGGTGCCGCTGCAGGGGCCGCGCGACGCGTTCTCCGGCCACGCGGTGTTCCTGCGCGAGCCGCGTGGCGCCGAGGAAGGCATGAGCGAGCGGCGCCTGCGCGCAGTGTTCGATACCGACCTGTGGGGCGTGTGTTTCGCCGATACCCGGGGCGGGCGCTGGTGGGCCAACCCCGGCTTCGAGCGCATGCTCGCGCCCGCGGCCGACGAGGCCGGGCCGATGCGCGCGCAGTCGCTGGAACAACTCGGCGTCCCGGCCGAACTGCTGCAGCGGCTGCGCAGCGAAGGCGCGTTCGAGCCGGTGGAAGTGGCCCTGCCCGAGCGCGGCGGCGAACCGTCGTGGATGCTGCTCGCCGGCGAGGCCTTGTCCGAACACGACATCGCCCTGCTCGCGCTGGACATCGGCGAACGCAAGCGCAGCGACGCGGCGCTGCGCGCCCAGCGCCTGCTGATGCGCGCGCTGATCGACCGGATCCCTGCGCTGGTGGCCTATGTCGACGCGCGCCAACGCTACCGCATGTGCAACCGCGCCTACCGGCGCTGGTTCGGCGATCGCCGGCTGCAGGGCCTGCCGCTGCGCGACGCGCATCCGGCGGTGGAATTGGCGCCGTACCTGCCGTTGCTGGAACGCGCGTTCGCCGGACAAGCGGTGCGCTTCCCGGTGGAGCTGGCGCGGCACGGGGTGCAGCGACACTTCGACGTGCAGTTCGTCCCGCATCGGCCGGAAGGCGACGGGATCGAAGGCGTGGTGGTGCACGCGCTGGACGTGACCGCGCGGGTCGAGGCGGCGCGCCGGGTGGAGGCCAGCGAGCGCCGCTTCCGCAGCCTGGCCGTGGCCGGCGCCGGCATGGTCTGGTACGCCGACGCCGGCGGGCGCCTGCTCGACGCGCCGGGCTGGGAAGACCTGACCGGCCAGGCGCGCGCGCAGGCGCGCGGCGAAGGCTGGCTCGGCGCGGTCGATCCGCTCGACCGCGAGCGCGTGCGCGCGGCCTGGCGCGACAGCCTGCGCGCCGCAGCGCCGGAATTGCTCGACCTTGAATTCCGCGTACTCACCGCGCACGGCGAGGCGCGCCACGTCGCCCTGCGTGCGGTGCCGGTGACCGACAATGCCGGCCAGGTACTGGAATGGATCGGCGGACTGCGCGACGTGCACGAGCGGCGTTTGTTCGAAGAGCAATTGCGCCGCGCCGAAGCCGAGCAGCACGCGCTGCTCGACAACTTGCCCAAGATGGTCTGGATCGCCGAGCCCGACGGCTCGATCCGCTACCAAAATCGCCGCTGGTACGAGTACACCGGCCTGGGCGGCGATCAGGACTGGCGCGACATCTGCCATCCCGACGATCTCGCCGAGGGCTTGCGCAGTTGGGACGAAGCGATCCGCAACGGCCGCCCGCTCAACGTCGAACTGCGCTTCCGCCGCGCCGGAGACGGCCAGTACCGCTGGCACATCGTGCGCGGGCAGCCGTTGCTGGACCCGGACGGCCGGCTGCGCTGCTGGTACGGCGCCAGCACCGACATCGAGGACCAGAAGCGCGCACTGGAGATGATGGCCGCGGCCAACCAACGGGTCAGCCACTTCCTCGCCGTGCTCAGCCACGAGCTGCGCAATCCGCTCTCGGGCGTGGCCGCCGCCGGCGAACTGCTGCAGCGCACCGACCTGGACCCGCCGCAGCGCGAACGCGCGCTGGCGACGCTGGCGCGGCAGAACCGGCACGTGCAGCGCATGGTCGAGGATTTGCTCGATGTCGCCCGGGTCACCCAGGGCGGCATGGAACTGCGCCGCGAGCCGGTGGATCTGCGCGCCCTGCTCGAAGAGGTGCGCGACGACAATCTGGCGCGCGCCGAATCGGCCGGCGTGGTCTTCAAGCCGGTCGAGGGGCTCGACCTCGCGCCGGTGTACGGCGACCGCGCGCGCCTGCGCCAGGTGTTCGACAACCTGGTCTCCAACGCGATCAAGGCCAGCGAGCCGGGACAACGCATCGGCGCATCGGTGCAGCGCGCGGCGCTGGCCGACGGCGCGGCCGGACTGTGCGTGCAGGTGTGCGACCAGGGCCTGGGCCTGGACCGCGACATCGCCGGCAACCTGTTCGAACCCTTCGTGCAGACGCCGGGCTGGCGTTCGCGCGGGCTCGGGCTCGGCCTGAGCATCGTCAAGACCCTGGTCGAGCGCCACGGCGGCGAGGTCACCGCGCACAGCGAGGGCCCGGGATCGGGTTCGTGCTTCGAGGTACGCCTGCCGCTGGCCGCGGCGCAAGCCGGCGATTCTGCCGCGGCGCCCATGGCGAGCTCAGCGGCGCGGCGCGGCCGGGTGCTGATCGTGGACGACGAAAACGACACCGCCGACGCTCTGGCCACCCTACTGGCCCTGGACGGCCACCGGGTGCGCATCGCCGGCGACGGCGAGCAGGCGCTGTCGCTGTGGAGCGAGGAACCGGCCGAAGTGGTGCTGTGCGACCTGGAACTGCCCGGTCCGCTCAACGGCTACGACGTGGCGCGCGCGTTGCGCGCGGCACCGCGCACCCCGTACCTGATCGCCTACAGCGGCTACGGCTTGGCCGAGGATCGCGAGCACACCCGCGAGGCGGGTTTCGACGAGCATCTAATCAAGCCGGCGCCGATCGAACGCATCCAGGCGGCGGTGCAGCGTGGACTGGGCCAAGCGGCGATGTCCTGAGCTAAGGCGGCGTTGCCGGACGCTGCGGCGTTTACGCTGTCGCTTGCGGGTCTGGAGACGGTGCGAAGACCCCGACACGACACGAAGGCTTACGAATCGTCGCCAAACGCCTTGCGGCTGCGACGCGATCGCTCGCCGCGCGGTTGAAGCTACGCGGTGCAGGGGCCGGCGAGCGCTTGCAGCGCTGCGGCAGGCGTGGTCGGCGATGCGGCGCGACACGCCGCGACCGGTCTGGCCGCGGCGCGGGCCGTACCGGCCGCTGCGTCAGCGCTGCGGCGTCGAACCGCCACCGGCGGGCGCGGCGCCGCTGGTGCCGGCGCCGGTGCCGGGATTGCTGCCCGCACCCGCGTTGCCGCCAGCGCGGGCGCCACTACCCTGGGCCGGCGACGTCGCGTCCGCCGATGTCTTGGCCGTCGGCGTCTGGCCGAAGCGGCCTGCGTTCTCGCTGCGGCCGCTGCTCTGTGCACCGGCGGCGAGCGTCGCGTGTTCGCGGCCGCGCACGCGAATGCGGTTGTCCACGTCCTTGACTCCGCCGCAGGCATCGGCGATGTCCTCGGCGCGGTGCTTCATCCAGCGGTCGTCGACTTCGCCGGTCAGCACCACCTTGCCCTGACTGCAACTGACCTCGATGTCGCTGGCATCGATCAGCGCGTCCTCGGTCAGGCGCTCGTTGAGTTCTTCCTCGATGCGTTGGTCCGGACGCGCGTAGTTGCGCGGGCCGCGCCCGCGATGGCCCTGCTCGCGATACGCCGATTGCGCATCGAGGGCGCGTTGGCGCGACCAGTCGCGGTTCGGCTCGAAGCCGGCGCCGTAGCCGGAACCGGCGAACCCGCCGCCGGCGTAGCCGGAGGAATGGCCGTAGCCCTCGCCCATGCGCCGGTGATCGTCGCGATAGTCTTCGTCGTGGCGGCCGCGGCGCGGATCGAATTCGTCGTAGTCGTGCAGGCGCTCGCGATCGCCGCGTTCGCCGCCGTAGACGTAGTAGCCGTGGCGCGGATCGCCCTGGCGCGGCGAGCCGCCGGGCGCGTCGCCGCGGTCGTCCTCCCAGCCGACCGATTGCGAGCGCTCGTCGAAACCGCTCGCGTGCCAGCCGCTGTCGTAGTAAGCGTCGCCGCGCGGGCGTACGCCGGGGCCGTGAGCGCCATATAGACCGCGCTCGCCCGCTTCGCGTGCATAGGCCTCGCGCAGGCCGCGCTCGTGCGGCACGCCGTCCTCGTGCCAGCCTCGGCCATAGTCGCGCGGCATGCGCAGACCTGAACGCTCGCCCGATTCGCCGCTGCCGGTGCCCGCGCCGTAGTCGCGCCCAGGCTCGCCGCCGCGCCCGTAATCATCGGCGCTGGCGTGGCCATATTCGCGGCCGCGGCCGCGCGCCGGGTCGTAGGCGTAATCGGCATAACCGGTGCGCGCAGCCTGGCGCTCCTTATCGTGCATCCACGATGCTTCGTCGCTGTCCGCCCGCTGGCGGCGCGCCTGTTCGCGCGGTTGCTCTTCGCCGCCGTAGCGGCGCGGGGATTCGCTGCCGCGGCCGCCGTGGCCCTGTCGCTGTGTCATGTCCTGGCTCCTGTCGTCGTCAGACCAAGTCTGGTTCAACCATGCGCGGCCCTTGTCGAGGGCGCGCGCGCCCAGCCGCAACGCCTCGTGGGCGGCGGCCTTGAGTTCTGCGGTGCCGGCGACCTCGTCGCTGCGGCTCTTGCCTTGGTTACGCACTGATATGTTCTCCACCGTTGACATGGATAATTTGCCCGGTCACGAACGAGGCATCCTCGCTGGCCAGGTACACGTAGGCCGGCGCCACTTCGGCCGGCTGGCCGGGGCGTTTCATCAACGTGGACTTACCGAACTCGGCCACCTCCCCGGGCGAGAAGCTGGCCGGGATCAGCGGCGTCCAGATCGGCCCCGGCGCGACCGCGTTGACGCGGATGCCGCGGTCGGCCACAGCCTGGGCCAGTGAGAAGGTGAAGGCGTGGATCGCGCCCTTGGTCGCGGCGTAGTCGATCAGCGTCTCGTGTCCGCGCACGCCGGTGACCGAACCGGTGTTGACGATGCTGCCGCCCTTGGGCAGATGCTCCAGCGCGGCGTTGGCGAGGTGGATGTAGGCGAAGATGTTGGTGCGGAAGGTGCGTTCTACCTGTTCGGGCGTGAGCTGCTCGGGCGCTTGCACCTCGTGCTGCTCGCCGGCGTTGTTGACCAGGATGTCGAGCCGCCCGAACGCGCTCACAGTCTTCGCGACCGCGTCTCGGCAGTGCGCCGGGTCGGCGAGGTCGCCGCGGATCAGCAGGCAGTCGCTGTCTTCGCCGATCACCAGTTCGCGGGTGTGCTCGGCGTCGTCGTCTTCCTTCAGGTAGGCGATCGCGACTTTGGCGCCCTCGCGGGCGAAGTGCTGCGCGACCGCGCGGCCGATGCCGCTGTCGCCGCCGCTGATCAGGGCGACCTTGCCGCGCAGGCGGCCGCTGCCGCGATAGCTCTCGCGGATGCTCAATGGTTGCGGGACCATTTGCGCCTGCTGGCCGGGCTGTTCGTCCTGGGCCTGCGCTGGCGGCGTGCGGGAGTCTTGCTCGCTCATGGTTAACCTCGCTGTGCGATGACGTGCGGTTCGATGGAGCGGTCGCGCCGTCGCGATGCGCGATCAGGTGCGCGAATTTGGACGCGTGTGTCCAGTGCTACCGCAAGTCGCGTGCCAATCCTGGCTGTCGCAGCGCAGCGGCGGCGGCGTACGCGCACGGGAACTCTTGCGCATCCGTGCAGATTGTTCCGGCCGCATCACGCGTTAGGCGGCCGCAAGGTCGCGGCGGCCGTTGTCAGTCCGCCATCGCCCGCGCGCGCCGGTCCGGCCCGATCCAGCGCCCAGGCTCGCGGCTGAGCCGGAACGACGCCTCGAACACGGTCTGCGCCGCCGTCGCGCGCAGTGCCAAGGCCAGCCGCGATTTCAGCCGTAGCCACAGCGTAGCGCGGTCCAACCCGGCCTCGACCGGGGCGCGCGGGCAGGCGCGGCTCAGCGCCAGACGTTGCTGTGCGCCGGAAAATCCAGGCGCTGCGGCGGCAGCACGCAGAAGCGCTGTCCGGTCGGCGCGGCCATCACCCACCAACGCTTGACCTGGGCGATGCGCGCCGCGCCGAGTTGCTCCAGCCGCACCACCTCGGCCTCGACGTCGTCGGTCTCGATGTCCAGGTGCACCCGGCTGGCGTGCGGCACCGCCTGCACCAGCACGCACGGCTGGTCGGCGTGCACCAGCAGGCGGCGGTACATCTCGTCGCTGGCATCGCCGAGGGTGGCGATACGGCAACCCAGCGCCTGCGCCCAAAACTGTGCGGCCCAATCGGGGTCGGTCGTCTCGCAATCGATCACCACTTGCGCCAATCGGCTTCTGTGCATGGTTTCCTCCAGGTCGGATGCGGGAACGAGCGCTGCAGCGACATGCTGCTGATCTAAAGACAGACGCAAGCCGTGTGCCACTCGCGGCGCATCCGCCTCGCTCGCGCAGCAGCGCTGCCTGCGCGTTACCGCGCATCGGCGGGTACCGATGCGCGATATTGCCCGGCATCGCTGCAACAATTGCACGGCGCGGAAAAATCTTCGCGCAGACAACGACCGTGCGATGGATAACGCACTAATTTTCGTGCGCTTTCTGGCGAATCCTTGAACCGATCCATTACATCCGCAGCGTTAGGATGAGTTCATGGCTTCGATACACATTTCGCGCACCGCGCCGCCGGCGCCTGCGTCCGACTGGGCTTTGTTCCTCGACGTGGACGGTTGTCTGCTTGAGCACGCGCCCGCCCCCCATCTCGCCCGCGTTCCGCCGCAGTTGCCGCAACGCCTGCGCCGTCTCGCCGCCGAACTCGACGGCGCGCTCGCGCTCGTCAGCGGCCGCTCGCTGCAATCGCTGCAGTCGCTCTTCCCCGATTGCGCCGAGCTGTGCCTGAGCGGCATGCATGGGCTGGAGCGGCGCAGCGCGCATGCGCCGCTGCGCGCGCCGGCGCCGCCGGAATCGATGCTGGCGCTGGCCGGCGAGGCCGCGCGCTTCGCCCTCGACTATCCCGGCGCCTGCATCGAAGCGCACGGCCCATGCCTAAACCTGCATTGGCGCGCCGCACCGCGGGCGGCCGCGGCCATGGGCGAGTTCGCCGATGCCGCGCTGACCCGCCTGCCGGGCTACCGCCAGCACCGAGGCGCACACGGCATCGAAATCCGTCCCGACGGCATGGACAAGGGCCGCGCGATCGTCGAACTGCTGGGGCTGGCGCCGTTCCGCGGCCGCGTCCCGGTGTTCGCCGGCGACGATCCGGCCGACGAGCCCGGCTTCGCCATGGTCAACGCGCACGGCGGCATCAGCGTGCTGGTCGGCGAACGCGCCGACACCCGCGCGCGCCACCGCCTCGCCGATCCGGCGCAGGTGCGCGACTGGCTCGGCGTGGTCGCGGAGGCAGGCTGACATGCCCCGCACCGTGATCGTGTCCAATCGCATCGCCCTGCCCGGCGCGCAACGTCCCGGCGGGCTGGCCATCGCCTTGCTGGCCGCGCTGCGCGAAAGCGAAGGATTGTGGTTCGGCTGGAGCGGCCGCAGCGGCGCCGCCACCGAGATACCGCAGCGCTACCGCGAGCGCGGCATCGACTACGCCACGCTCGACCTCAGCCAGGACGATGTCGACGATTACTACCGCGGATTCGCCAACCGGGTGCTGTGGCCGCTGCTGCATTCGCGGGTCGACCTGGTCGACTACCATCGCGAATGCAGCGACGGCTACCAGCGGGTCAACGCCGGCTTCGCCCGCGCGCTGGCGCGCGAGCTGCGCGGCGACGATGTAATCTGGGTCCACGACTATCACCTGATCCCGCTGGCCGCGCAGTTGCGCCGGCTCGGCGTCGGCAACCGTATCGGCTTCTTCCTGCACGTGCCGTTCCCGCCCGCGGACCTCGCCGCGACCCTGCCGCACCACCGCGAACTGTTCGACCCGCTGCGCGCCTACGACCTGATCGGCCTGCAGACCCAGGCCGATGCGGCGCATCTGGCCGAGTACCTGCAAGCCCATGCCGGCCTGCGTCCGCCCGGCGATGGCCGCTGGCGCAGCGATGAGACACGCGCGACCCGCATCGGCGCGTTCCCGATCGGCATCGACACCGACGCGATCGCCGCGCAGGCTGCCGATGCCATCGCCCTGGCCGAAGTGCGGCGCCTGCGCGACAGCCTGGGCGGCCGGCGGCTGGTGATCGGCGTCGACCGTTTGGACTACTCCAAGGGCCTGCCCGAACGCATGCGCGCGTTCGAGCGCCATCTGCAGCGCCATCCGGACCTGTGCGGCCAACTCACCTATCTTCAGATCGCCCCGCACTCGCGCAGCGACGTGCCCGAGTACCGCAGCCTGCGCGCCGAACTCGAAGCGCTGGCCGGCCACGTCAACGGCGCGCACGCGCGCCCGGACTGGACCCCGATCCGCTACGTCAACCACGACTACCCGCACAGCGCGCTGACCGGCTTCTACCGTAGCGCCTCGGTCGGCCTGGTCACGCCGCTGCGCGACGGCATGAACCTGGTGGCCAAGGAATACGTTGCTAGCCAAGCCGCGGCCGATCCCGGCGCCCTGGTGCTGTCGCGCTTCGCCGGCGCCGCGCAGCAGTTGCACGAGGCGCTGCTGGTCAATCCGCACGACGCCGACGAGGTCGCCGACGCGGTCGCTACGGCCGCGCGTATGCCGCTGGCGCAACGGCGCGAGCGTTGGGCGGCGATGATGGCGACCCTGCGCGCCAGCGACATCGGCGCCTGGCGCCGCGGCTTCCTGCAGGCGCTGACCGAGACCGCGCGCGAACCGGCCCAGGACGGCGCCCGCGCTGCGCCGTCGCCCAGTGTGGCCGCGCGCGGCCTGGCCGCGCTGGCGCCCGCGCCGCTGCTCGTCCCCGGTTCCCTGCTCAGCAAAGGCACGCTATGAAGATCGCGCAGATTTCCCCGCTCTACGAAGCGGTCCCACCGCGCCTGTACGGCGGTACCGAGCGCGTGGTCGCGCACCTGTGCGACGCGCTGGTCGAGGCCGGCCACGAGGTGACCCTGTTCGCCTCCGCCGACGCCGCCACCCGCGCCAAACTGGCGCCGGTGCGCGACCGCGCTATCCGCCTGGACGACAGCGCTTTCGCCTCCGGCACCGCCAACCTCGCCGCGCACCTGAGCCAGATGCACGAAGTGCGCCGCCGCGTCGCTGAGTTCGATGTGCTGCACTTCCATGTCGACCTGCTGCATTTCCCGTTCTTCGAAGACTGCGCCGACCGCACCCTGACCACCCTGCACGGGCGGCTGGACCACAAGGACATGGCGCCGGCGTACAAGCGCTGGCCGCGCTATCCGCTGGTCTCGATCTCCAACCATCAGCGCCGGCCGCTGCGCCACGCGCGCTGGCTGGGCACGGTCTATCACGGGCTGCCGCCGCAGTTGTTCGCGTTCGCGCCGCGCCCGGCCGGCGGCTATCTCGCCTTCCTCGGCCGCATCTCCCCGGAAAAGCGCGTGGACCGCGCGATCGAGATCGCGCGCCTGGCCGGCTGGCCGCTCAAGATCGCGGCCAAGGTCGACCGCGCCGACCGCGACTACTTCCGCGACACCATCGCGCCGCTGCTGGACGCGCCGGGGATCGAGTTCATCGGCGAGATCGGCGACGCCGACAAGGCCGCGTTCCTCGGCGAGGCCGCCGCGTTGCTGTTCCCTATCGACTGGCCCGAGCCGTTCGGGCTGGTGATGATCGAGGCGATGGCCTGCGGCACGCCGGTGATCGGCTGGAACTGCGGCTCGGTTCCGGAGGTGATCGACGAAGGCGTCACCGGCACGGTGGTGGATTCGGTCGAGGCCGCGGCCGCGGCGGTGCGCGCGGTCGCCGGTTACGACCGCGCGCGCATCCGCAGCGTGTTCGAACGGCGCTTCTCGGCCGCGGCGATGGCCCACGACTACCTCGACCTGTACGCCGGTCTGGCCGGTCGCGGCGGCCGCGCGCTGCAGCTGAGCGCCTGAGCGCGGAACCGATGGACGCCGCCGCCACCGCCGCCCTGTACACCAGCCATGTGCTCAAGGACGGCGACAGCTTCCTCATCGCCAACGGCTACGGCGACATCGCCGGCCCAGCCGAAGGCCTGTTCCACAACGACACCCGCCTGCTGAGCGTGTACCGGCTCGGCATCGGCGACGGCCGTCCGGCCCTGCTCAGCGCCGCGGTCTCGCGCGACAACGCGTTCTTCGTCGCCCACTTGACCAATCGCGCGCTGTCGCCGATCGGCGACACCGGCACGCCCGAGGGACTGGTCCACATCGCGCGTACCCGCTTGTTGCTGGGCGAGCGCATGTACGAACGCGTCGCCTGCACCAACTACGATTCGCGACCGGCGGTGCTGCCGCTGCGGTTCGAACTGGCCGCCGATTTTCGCGACATGTTCGAAGTGCGCGGCAGCGTGCGCAAGGCCCGCGGCGAGATGCTCGCCACCCGCGACGACGGCAGCCGCCGGCGCTTCCAGTACCGCGGCCTTGACGGGGTGCTGCGCAGTTCGTTCATCGCCTTCTCGCAGGCGCCGCGCGCCGAGGACGGGGCTGGCCTGGACATCGTCCTGCGAATCGAGCCCGGCGGCCACAACGAGCTGTACGTCGAAGCCGGCATCGACAGCGACGACGACGCGCCCTCGCGCGCGCGCTTCCGCCAGGCCGCAACCCAGGCGCGCCTGCGCATGCGCCACCGCCGCCGCCGCGGCGCCCACATCGGCAGCAACGGGCCGCTATTCGACGAATGGATGCGGCGCTCGCGCTCGGACCTGGCGTTGCTCACCAGCGAACTGCCGAGCGGGCCGTATCCCTACGCCGGCATCCCGTGGTTCTCCACGCCGTTCGGGCGCGATGCGGTGATCACCGCGCTGCAGACGCTGTGGCTCGATCCCGGGCTGGCGCGCGGCGTGCTGCAGTTCCTGGCCGATCACCAGGCCCAGGAGGATTCGGCGTTCCTGGATTCGGCGCCTGGCAAGATCCTGCACGAGACCCGCAAGGGCGAGATGGCCAGCCTGCGCGAACTGCCGTTCGGCCTGTACTACGGCGGCGTCGACACCACCCCGCTGTTCGTGATGCTGGCCGGCGCCTACGCCAGGCGCAGCGGCGACCGCGCCTTCATCGACCGCTTGTGGCCGGCGCTGCGCGCGGCCACTGCGTGGATCGAACGCGTTTGCGACGCCAATCCCTGGGGCCTGCTCGACTACGCCCGCGCCGAGGCCAGCGGCCTGGCCAACCAGGGCTGGAAGGACAGCGGCGATTCGGTGTTCCATGCCGACGGCCGCATTCCCGCGGGCCCGATCGCCTTGGTCGAAGTGCAGGGTTACGCGTTCGCCGCGCTGCGCGCGATGGCCGAACTCGGCCGCCGCCGCGGCGACGAGGCCGCCGCCGGCTGGGACGCGCGCGCCGAGCGCCTGCGCGCGACGGTCGAGGACAGGTTCTGGATGCCCGAAGCGGGCTATTACGGTCTGGCCTTGGACGGCGAAGGCCGCTTGTGCGAGGTGCTCGCCAGCAATCCCGGCCACTTGCTCTACACCGGTTTGGCCGATGCGCAGCGCGCGCATGCGGTGTCTGAGCGACTGTTGTCGAACGCGTTCTATACCGGCTGGGGACTACGCACTCTGGCCAAGGGCCAGCCGCGCTACAACCCGATGTCCTACCACAACGGCTCGGTGTGGCCGCACGACAGCGCGCTGTGCGCCAGCGGGATCGCCCGCCAGCACGGTCGCGAGACCGCCGCTCGCGTGCTGCGCAGCGCGTTCGAGACCGCCGTTCATTTCGACATGCGTCTGCCGGAACTGTACTGCGGCTTCACCCGCCGGCCCGGCGCGCCGCCGATTCCCTACCCCGTCGCCTGCCTGCCGCAGGCCTGGGCCGCGGGATCGCCGTTCATGTTGTTGCAGGCCTGCCTGGGCGTGGAGATCGATGGCGAGCACGGCGTGGTCCACGTCGACCGCCCGCGCCTGCCGCCGGGCATCGACGACGTGCGCGTGCGCGGGCTGGTGGTCGGCGAGGAACGCGTCGATCTGGTGTTCAAGCAATTTGGCGAGCGCGTGGGCGTGTTCAGCGAAAGCCGTTACGCCAATGCCATTCCGGTCAACCTGCGCAACTGAGTGGCCGGGTGGCGCGGCAAGGATTGCGCAGTGCGAAAAATATTCCGGGACCTGTGCGGCCGGGTTCGGCGCAGACCGTCCGTGCGACGCGCGTAGCGCCGTCTTTCCCCGGGGTTTGCGTAGATCGTTGTGCGTCCGGCGCCGGCGTTCGCGCGCGCCGGCGCTGGCACGCGGCTTGCTTCGCCTGTTCATGCCGCAGGCCGCCGCGCCTGCCCTGGGCCGACATGCACCGTAGCGCCATGGATCACGAAGACCGACCCGCCCGCGCCGAGCTCGAACGCGCGCTCGACCGACTCGACAGCGCCGTGCAGGCGTGGATCGACGATCCGCCGGAGCGCGAAGTGCTGGAGGTCGAGTTCGAGCAGGCCGTGGCGCGGGTGCTCGAACAGGCCGGCGCGATCGACTACGGCTACGTCGGCGCGCGCATCCGCGGCAGCATCGAACGCTTGTTCGGCCACGACCGGCCGCAGCGCTCGTGAATCCGCACCCCACCCACAGGAGACCGGCATGAGCGACGACAGCCACCGACGCGGCCCCGAGGACCGCGCCCGCATCAGCCTGGAGCAGGCCCACGAGTTGCGTTACTGGACGGAGCGCTTCGGCGTCGACGAACGCCGCCTGCGCGAGGCCATCGCCGCGGTCGGCGTATCGGCCGACGCGGTGGAACGGTACCTGCGTGCGAACGGCTGATCCGGCGACGCGCTCATGAGCGAGACTCCCGGCCGCACCGGCGGCGACAACCGCGCCTTGCGCGCGGCGCGCATCCTCGCCTTCGTCGCCAAGTACCGGCACATCGCTGCATTCTCCGAGTTGGCGTCCGCGCACGGCAACGCGCTGGCACCTCAGCCCGGCGCGGCGCCGGACGCCGAGGCGTTCGTACGCGACCTCGAATCGCTGGGCCCGGCCTTCGTCAAGCTCGGCCAGGCGCTGGCCACGCGCCCCGACCTGCTGCCGCCCGACGTGCACCGCGCGCTCGGCCGCATGCACGACCGGGTCGAGCCGCGATTGCCCTACGACGTGGTGCGCGCGCGGATCGAGGACAGCCTGCAAGTGCGCCTGACCAAGGCGTTCAAGGACTTCGATCCCGACCCGCTGGGAAGCGCCTCGCTGGCGCAGGTGCACCGCGCGCGCCTGCGCGATGGGCGCGAGGTCGCGGTGAAGGTGCGCCGGCCCGGCATCGAACACGTCATCGCCACCGACCTGGACATCCTCAGCCGGCTCGCGCGCACCGCCGACAAGGTCACCCAGACCGGCCGCCGCGTGCACTTCGCCGACTGGCTCGACGAATTCCACCGCAGCTTGTTGGGCGAACTGGACTACTGCGCCGAAGCGCGCAACCTGGAACGGTTCGCCCGGCATCTGGCGCCGTATCCCGGGTTGTACGTGCCGCAACCGGTCTGGAGCCTGTGCGCGCCGGCGGTGGTGACGATGGACCTGGTGCACGGCCGCAGCGTACTCGCGCTGTCGGGGCTGCTGCGCACCGAGCGCGATTTCTGCGGCCTGGCCGCCGACCTGCTGCGCGCCTACCTCGACCAGACCTACCTGCACGGCGAGATCCACGCCGATCCGCATCCGGGCAACGTGCTGCTGGCCGGCGACGGCCGGCTGGCGGTGATCGACCTGGGCATGATCGTGCACGTGCCGCCGCAGCGGCGCGAGCGCCTGCTCAAGTTCATGCTCGCCGCGCTCGACGGCCGCGGCGAGGACGCCGCCAGCGAGGCCATCGGCGTGGCGGTGCGGCTGGAGAGCTTCGACGAGGTGCGCTACCGGCGCGAGATCGGCCACCTGGTCGGCCGTTATGCCGTGCGCCAGGCCGACGACGGCCTGGCCGAGGGCAGCCTGTTGATCGAAGTGGTGCGCATCTCGGTCGCCTGCGGCCTGCGGCCGCCGGCCGAACTGGGCATGCTGGGCCGCACCTTGCTGAATCTGCAACAGGTCGCGCACGCGCTCGCGCCGCAGCTCGACATCGAAGCGGTGGCGCGCCCGCACCTGCAGCGGCTGATGCGCCAGCGCCTGACCCGTTCGCTGTCGCTGTCCGGACTGGCGGCCGAGTCGCTGGAACTGCAGGGCCTGCTGCGCGACGGACCGCGCAAGCTGCAGGCGCTGCTGTCGTTGCTGGCCGATAATCGCCTGCAGGTCTCGGTCGCGGGCCTGGAGGAATCGCGGCTGATGGAAGCGCTGCAGAAGATCGCCAACCGCATCAGCACCGGAGCGATCGCTTCGGCATTGATCATGGCCTCGGCGATCATCATGCGGATCGACACGCCGTACACGCTATTCGGCTACCCCGCTCTTGCCCTGGTCTTGTTCCTGATTGCTTGTTTGCTAGGCCTTGGGTTAATCGTCAGCGCTCTATTCGGCGATCGCAAGGCTCCCTCGCGTAGATTGCCGCCGCCGTAGATTGGCCGGGACTTTCGTCTAACAAGCGGCCGAAATCAAAGCATTTATGTAGCAGCCTGGCGCACGAATCCGGTTTCGGTCCGGCTAAGTGCCGGTCTGCCTATGCGGCGCCTGCGTCGGCTTGGACTCCGGTGACCTGTCCTCGCGCAGGAAGATCGACAGAACCACGATCGACAGAACGGCGAGGAACTCGCTCTGCCAGTTCTGAAACGACTCGAACCAGAATGTCGAGCCGAGCATGTGGTCGCTCAACGCTACCGGCGCGCGGCCCTGCAAGCTGCGCTCGTCGTTCTCGTGGCGCCAACTGCCATAGCCGTGCAGTACGAACGAGGCCAGGAACAGAACAAGGAAAGCGATGGTCAGGGAATGCGAGTACAGCCGACGCCACAGGCCGCCCTTTCGCACCGGCCACGGCGTCGGGCCCGGATCGATCTGCTCGGGCTCGTCCTCAAAGCCGCGTGACTCAGCCGACCCCAGCTGCCGCAGCCACACCGTCAGCAGTACGTACATGCCCATCTGCAGGAACTCGCTTTCCCAGTTCTCGAAGGTCGCAGAAAGAAAGTGCCCACTGTCGAAGTAAGCCAGCAGATCCAGCGGTGCCCGCCCCTCGCGCAGCAGTTCTTCGTTCCAGGCCGCATGACCGGCCAGAATCTGGCCAAGGAGAAATACCAGGAAGATCGCGGCGAGCACCAGGCTCAGGCCGTTTCGCCGAAAAAGGTGGGTTCGCGTCGCATCGGGACTGCGCTCTAGAGCAAATGGAATCGCAGTTACGATCCGCCGGTCGGCGTTAGCGCGGTGTTCACGCGAACGTTCACCACCCCTGAATTTCGGCGCCTTTACCGTGTCCGCACGCCAGCAACACAACCGGAGAACACCGATGGCCAGCAAGCGACACGATCGCGCCCAGTTAAACGAATTGCTGTATCAGGCTCTGGAAACCGAAAGTGGAGGCATCCAGATCTACGAGACGGCAATCGAATGTGCGGTCAACGCGGATTTGCGTGATGAATGGCAAGGCTACCTCGACGAAACCCGCCGCCATCACGAAATCCTGACCACGGTGCTGACTGAGCTAGGGCTCGATCCGCAGGCGAGTTCGCCCGGCCGAAAAGTAGTCGCGCATATCGGCGTATCACTGGTGAAGGCGATGCGCATGGCGATGGCCGCAGGCGACCCCCAGGCCGCCGAACTGGTCGCGGCCGAATGCGTGGTGCTGGCGGAGACCAAGGACCATCAGAACTGGGAACTCATCGGTCATGTCGCCAAACACAGCAGCGGCAAAGAAGCCGCCACGCTCATGGAAGCCTATGAGCAAGTAGAGAAGGAAGAGGACCATCACCTATATCACACCAAGGGATGGGGCCGCGAGCTGTGGATCGCCAGCCTTGGATTCAAGGCGGTGCTCCCGCCGCCCGAAGAGGTCAAGCACGTGGAAACCGCGATCGGCGCCTCGCGTGCTGAGCAAGCTCGCGAGCGAATGCTGAAAAAGAACTGATTGAACGCTCCGGCGCAGCCTCGTTAACCTCGCCGGTTTTCACGTAATCGACAGCGTTGCAGCACGTTAGAAGTGATCGGGCCCAAAGCCCAGCCCAGAGAAGAAAATATCCGGGATGGGTATGCGGTCATGCATTTGTGCAAGTGCCTAGATCGAGCGGTGCGCGAACTCGCACCCGCAGCCCACCTAACTCTTCGGATCTGTCCAGTGCGACCTGGGCTCCGTGCCTGGAGGCGATCTCGCGCACGATCGCCAACCCCAAGGCCGCTACCGTCGATGCCGGCGCCGAGCTCGCGGTGGAAGCGGTCAAACACCCGATCGAGCGGATGTTCGGGGATGCCTGGGTCGCTGTATTCGACCGTTAGCGACATCATGTCGTCCATCGTGACGGAGCCCCCTTGGATGCGGCCGCCCAGCGGCGCGTAGCACATCGCGTTCTCAACCAGGTTGCGCACCAGCACCTGCAGCTCGCGCTCGTCGCCGATGCATTCGCAACCACGACTGCCGCCCTTCTGCTCGCTCGCCACGTCGGTAGGTTGTCGTGGGGAGTTTTGACCAAGACTGCCTGCGGGTTGGCCATGTTGGTGGCCGGCACTTCGAAGGCCTTCGGCGAAGCGCTTGAGGTGCTTATCACCGTAAACGGGCGCTTGATACTGGCCGGGGCCAATATTCTTAACTAGCGAGTTCCTCAGCGCGGCGCGCCGAACGACGCATCGCTGCGGTAAGTACAAAGTCCTATATCGACGCGAAGCGGAAGATCAGATCACCTTGTTTCCAGTGCCCTGATCGTCCAGCTGCGGCTCATTGTCGGTGTTGACCGAGTTGCCCTGGCCTTTGAACGTCACCTGGCGGTAGTTGCGTCCCAGCAGCGTGTTCCGATCGCCGGCGATGGTAGCGTGCCCCACCTCGGTCATGTTGAAGGTGTTGTCCGAGCCGATCGCTTCCAGCGTCTCGACCTTCTCGTTGAGCACTGTAACCTTGGTGCCCTCAACGCGGATCGACTGGGCGTGGTCGACGTTGACCGATCCGTTCGATCCCGTGATGACCACCGCGCCACACTGGCCGTTTAGGACCGTCTCGAAATCGTTCTTGGTGATGCGTACGTTCGCCCCCTGACTGCAGGTGGCGCCGCTAGCGGGGTCCACGAGTTCGTTGGACATCGCAGCGCCGACGCCCCCACCTGTGCCGTCGGTGCAAGCGACCGCGGCGAGGCACAAGGCCGACAGGGCGAGCAGCCGCGTGTAGCACCGCAGGTGATCGGTGCCCGCGCCGTTGTGTTGTTGGATTTGAGCCGTCATCGAAGCGTCCTTGTTTGGAAACGGGTGAATCACTGGCCGGCTGCCTTTTTCGCAGGCCTCGTAGCCTTCTGGGCCGCCTTCTTCCCGGTCTTCTTGGCAGCGCCTCGCGAAGCTTTCGTCGTCGCGGTGCTGGCGGGTGCCTTGACGGGCGTGCCATCGATGGCGGGGAAGCGCGCCCCTTCGTTGGCCTTGCGCCAAGCCTTGCCCTCGGCGCCCTTCTCCCACGCCGCGAACGCGACCGGGGTTCGGCCGCGCCCGGTCCAGGTCTCGCCGGTAGGCAGGCGGTACTTGGGCGCCACCCTGCCGATCTTTCGAGCACGGGCGGCACGCGCCGACACATTGGCAGTTTCGGCGCCCAACTCACTTCCGAAGATTTTCGCCAGCTTGCGGCGCTGCGCCGGCGTCAGCACCCTCGCGTATCGCTGAAGAACCTCGATCGCTTTAGGAACTTCGGAGTCGCGCTTCTCGACCAACTTCTTCTGGGCTTCCAGCTGCTTGATCTCGGCGTCGATCGACTGGAGTGTGGTCAGGGCCACTGGGGTCGTCCTATCGGGGGAAACCTCGGTTATAGCATCGATCGCGATTTCGCCAAGTCGGTACCGGACGCGCCTGGAGTCACCAGGATTTCGTGAACACTCGCCGCTACCCACGCTGACAATTGCGTAGCGCCCGACCCTGCAGCCCCGGCGAATACAAAACGACGCCAGCCCGCGCGGCGCACCGACACAGCCAACGCGCCGCAGTCCATTACGGGGAGTCTGACGTTATGTCCGCCCACGCCCCCGAACCTTCGCTTGCCGGCGCCCGCTCGCGCGCGTAGCGTCTCCCGAATCCCCCGGTGTCAGGAACCCGCGGCGATGAAAGCGCTGCCCCAGGCCAGGTTGGTCGAGCTCGCCCGCGCCGGCGCCGTGCGCGGCTACACCCTGCACGGCCGCGCCGACGGCTACGTCCTGTCGGTGCAGTACGGGCTGTACGAGGCAGTGCTCATCGCCAAGCGCGGCAGCGCCCACCGCTTCGCCCGCCTCGACCCCGCCCTCGCCCTGCTGTGGACCATGCGCACCCGCGACGGAGGTGCGCCTGGCCGACGCCGGGCGGCCCCCACGGCCCTACCGCTGCGGCCGCCCCGCCGGCCGGGCCGCGCGTCCGGTCGCCCCGCGGCTCGCTGCTCTGAGCCGCCGCGATGCCCCTCTCGATCCGCCGCGCTAAGGCGCGCGCCGCCGCCCGGCTCGACGCCCTTGAAGTCGGCGAGACCTGGGACGCCCACGACGCCAAGCGCGCCTTCAATTTCTAGCGCCACTGGGCCGCGTCGGTGGCATACGCGTCGCGGGGCTGCGCGGCCAGTAACTGGACCTGGAACAGCAGGTGCGGGACACCCCGCCGACGTTCGCGCGGCTCCATCGCTTGGTGGACAGCTCAGCGCCCACTGAGTCCCCAGCGCCCCCAAACCGCCAGGGGGTATTCCTTGACCGGACAGTGCGGCGTATATTCAGCCGTGGTTGCCGTCGCCTGCCGCACGCGCCCTCAGGGCAAGACGAAGACGGAAAATACTGCAGACCAACCCAGAAACCATTGTTTCCATGGGCGGCCCGCAATGCGTGCACCGGTCGTATCGCCCAGGAGAACAAACAATGGACATTCCGCAGTTAAAGCTGCTGGCCGGCCGTATTCGCGCCCAGCTCCAGCAATCGTCATGCTCCATCGGACACAGCCAGGCGCTGGATCTGATCGCCGCCTTACCCGGCCTGCGTAACTGGCCGGAAGTAATGGCGTTCCCGCGACGTGTCGCAGCCTGCGAACTTGACACAACGTCAGTTTCGCGACTGGCCTATCGGATCAACAAGAAGTTCTCGCTCCAGGTAGGGCCGAAGGAATTGTTCGCCGCGCTCACTAAGGGCGAGGACACGCCGTCCGCCGGCTCGCTCGAAGTGTGGCCGGGCGGTCCGTTGCCGGGTGTCTATGTGACAACTTCACCGGAGGCGATCAATGCGCTGCTTGCTTGCTACGAGGACGCCACGGACGGGGGGCTCGTCTACGCAGAGGAAGCCGCGAATGGATGGGAAGGGAGCATCGACCTTGGCGAATATGGCCTGTGGTCGACCGGGATCGACCGACTGCCCAGCGGAACCTTATTGGTAGTCGGCCCCATCAAGCTGGATCAGTCCACGTGGAAGAGCACCGCGGAACGACTGGAAATGGCATGTCTTCACGCGCTAAATTCAGAACATCGCGTGGCCGTCCTGGTGGACACGCCGACGCCGGATCGGCTCTGCGAGGATATTGACCTGATGGTCAGGAAATTGCGGCAAGAAGAGTCAGACATCCATACGGCGTTGCAAGGCGTCGTCAGCGAAGAAGGCGAACTCCAGGATCGCCGACCATTCTCGCGAGGGTATCCCGAACCGGAGTTGATCCAGGCGCAGACGGACCTGGATGCGATTCCGAGGGCGGCGCTCGAGCCGCTGCGCAAGGAACTGATGTCGCGGACCCACGGCATGGTGCTCTTCGGCGCGTCGAGAATCACCGAACACACTGCCTACGAACAACTATCTGCTGCGTTGTCACTGACGGAACACGCCGGTCCGGCAGCCAGAATCATGCCGCGACACCGGAGCACGCCGGCCAAGGACTGGATGGTGCCTGAGCCGATCAAGCAGTTGCCGTTCTTGCCGTCGATAGAAAGCGCGTACGCACAGGGTTACCGACGCATGCTTGTAGATGCTCATTACACGCAAGGCGATGCTTGGCTGGAGTACGACGACGTCCTGTTCATGGGTGCGACGTACGGGCACGACGTGACGGATGTGGCCCTGAATCTGATCACTCGCAGCGGGCGGCGCGAGGCCAAGACACTGCAGGGAATCGTCGCAGTGCTCGGGGTTCTGTATGTTGAGGGCAAGAAAGGTCCACTCTGCGCCAGCGATCTGTTCGTTCGAGGAGATAAGACGGGCCCAACGGGAACGGAATGGAGGGAGTTCGACGAGTTCCTGCGAGCGCACCGGGCCCTATGTTGGGAGGACGAGTTGTCCGCCCTGTTGGATGCTGACGCTGTCACTGTGGCCAGCGTAAAGAAATCGGATCCGCGGAATAGATATCTCAGAGAGTTCTTCGCCCGGCGCAAGGAAATGAAGAAGGTGTCTTAGTCGCGATTCGAGCCGGCCCATGATGTCGTGGGCCGGTGTCATTTCCGGTGCCGCGCCATGGCACCGATCTTCCGGTACCGAGGACCATGGGAATATCGTTTCTGGAATACGCGTCGGCGATGATCGGTTGCTACGCCGCGTTGCCATGTGACGAGCGTGAGCGCCTGCACGCATGGGAATCCGACCACCTGGGTGGCCCGGAAAACTACGGTACGTCGGATTGGCCGGGGTGGGAGAAGTACATCAGAAAATACCAACCGCCGCATCCGGCGCCCAAAGACACGTTTGGGTATGTCTACTTGATTCAGTCGACTACCGGCTACTGCAAGATCGGGTCGTCCCGCTCAGTACAGAATCGCCTAAGACAGTTGCAGTGCGCGAATCCTGAGCCGCTTACACTTCTGCAACAGTTCGCTTCTGCTAAAGCGCAACAAGACGAACTGTCGCTCCATGCCCAGTTCGCTGACAGGCGAGTCAGGAACGAGTGGTTTGCGTTGACGGTTGAAGATGTTGCGCACATATCAGCGTTCATGATCCAAGCAGGCGTCTGACCCAGAAGGTCTAGTCAAGCCCAGTGCAGACGACGGGTAGACTTTGTCGGGAAAATGGAAAGTCGTGACAGGAGCAATCCGGTGAGCCGAGATCGGGATATCGAGCGCACGATCCAGGATGGCGAACGCAACCAGAACGCCAAGCGCCTGATCCACAATTGGTGTCGTCACGCCCGCATCGAGAAATTCGGTGGTACGGGGATGATCGAGATGCAGACCGGGCTGCCCATCGGACACCACGCTATGGTGTGCGATTTCGCGTCGGCCTCGGGCATTGCCACTTGGCTGTTGGAAGAATCCGCGGTGCGCTTCTATGATGCGAACTGCGTGGGCTGTTCGCATCGTGTGGCGGTCGGACTGCCCAACCTCACCATGCTGGTGGCACGACGCGACGCTGATCGACAGGACGCAGAGAAGCGTGCGCACGAGGCGCAATGCATCAAGGAGGCAGAGCTGAAGGCGCGTGCAGCCGTCCGCGCTGACTTGCGAGCTACCCTGCCAGTGCTTGCAAAAGCCTTTATGGATGACCTCGATCGGCTCGACGCAGAGCGCAGCGAGCAGGCGGAGACCAGCTTGATTGAAAGTGCTCGCCTGGCACCGGAAATTCTCGTCCCGGCGCTCACGGAATACCTATTCTCGGTCCTAGAAGACGACGATCACTGGCTGGAGGTGGCGGCGCTGACCATCCTTGCCGACACCCAGGACCAGCGGCGACTGGTTCGCTGTGCGATGAAATGCCTGCGCGAAGGGTATGCGCTTAAATTAGCGGCGACTACGGTGGCCCAGCGGCTGGACTACGTCGATGTCGCGGACGTCCCCGAAGCCGCAATGGGCCTGGCATACGTTGCGTCGCCGCCTCGCTCGGAATTCGATCGCACCCGCCAAGACGATGGTGATCCCAATCCACTGATGCAGGTGGCGGATCGATTTCCCGAGGCTGTCCAACGAGGCTTGCTCGCCTTACTCTCACGTCGCGATCGACTGCGCGTGGGCACGACCAGCCGGGCGATGGGCATGTTGATCACTCAAAATACCCGCTGGATCCGGCCCTTTTTGCGTCCGCTGGCGGGGCATCTGTCCCGGTTGGACGTCCTAGTCGATTTCGAACGCGAATCCGAACTGCGCAAGATCGTCCACGACCTCGAAGTGGCGTTGGCCTACGCATTCTTGGCCGCGCCCGAATTGGCCGATGACGAACTGATGCGCCAGTTCGAAAGTGCTTCAGACGACGGCGAAGGCCGCTTGGCAGGCGTCTATGATCACGTGTTCCGCTTCTCGGATAAGGATCTGGACGCTGAGGCGGTGTTAGACCCCGCCTACATCCAAGCGTTTGGCGTGGCGATCCGGCGACTGGCCGCGCTGTCGACCAACTCCGACAACGACGCAGTATCCCAACACATACTGAGCGTGTTTCGATATCAGAGTACGGCGCTCGCACCGGCGGTTAAAGCGGCGATGGACGTGTTGTTAGGTACCGCCGCGGTTCTGGATTCCAAGCTTCAGGAACCAGAGCAGGAGTCCAGCGTACTGACGCCGTCGGATCCATTGGCGAAGATGGAGAAGGCCAGCCGCCGTTCGCGTTTGTGGCACTTGCGCGCCGCGCTGCTCAAGATGGCTGTACACGGCGCCCTCGCCGATGCCGAGAGCCTCGCCCGCTTCGAGGAGTTTCTCAGCCAACGCGATCGGCTCAGCGAAACGTTCGAAGCTGCGATCATGCGGGAGATCGCGCCACTGCTCGCGACTAGCACTGGGTTAAAGGTGATACTGCCGTACATGTATAGCGCCATGGTCGGGGCCTCAGTCGCCGGGCGCGCCGCTGCTGCCGATGCGCTCAAGAACATTGGCAGCCAACGATTCTCCGATCTGCCGGACTTAGTTGCCGATAGCCTAGTCCTGATGCTCTTCGATCCCTATGTCGTCGTACATAAATCGGCGGTGGCAGCGCTGGGGCGACTCCGGCTTCCGGCTCACTTACGCCGGGTGACGGTCGCCGCCCTGGATGGCCTCATCGTCGCCTACCGAGGGACAGACGACTCCGAGTTCCTGCTCGAATGCATAGAAGCTAAAGTAACGACCTATCACGAGGAAGGCACCCTGCCTAAGGCGCAGGGCCAAGTGTTGCTGGCTTTAATCGCAGAGTTGGAGCCCTCAGTACTTTTGCGCAGCGGACACCGATACTTACTCAAAAAATTTCAGCATCTCGATGGCTGGGTGGCGCTGGTCTTGGAATGGATTCGGCGCTGCCGGCAAGACTACGAACTTAAAAACGCACTCGAACTTGTAGCTGACCTTCCCCTGGGTGCGTGCGCGTCCGAAGGCCCGGCAGTCCTGGAGGTGGTGGCCACTGACCCGAGCAACACTGAGCTGTGTAGCAGGTTCGTGGAACTGCTCACGCGTGATTACGCGTGGCGGGACGCGGCGCAAGTAGCCGCGTTGCACGTAGCCGCTTTCCCTAAAACTGTGCGCGAACGGACTCGACGCCTGCAGGCACAGCAACTTGAACGCCGTGTACGGTTCGAGTATCTGATCGGCGAGGGTCAACTGAACGAAGCCATGGCGCTGGGTCAGGCCTGGATACGCGCTGACGACGAACTTGCGAAACTGTTAAAGGTCAATGAAGAATTCCCTTTCCCCTGAGTCCTTGCTACCACGACTACAAGCCGTAGAGGCCCTTGCGGCGATCGCGCATGGTCAGTGGCCGCCCCATGATCTCAAAGCGCTGGCCGTGTCGCTAGACGCGGTGTCTGTGGCCGTGTCGAGTGCGGCGGCCGCCACGACGTACAACGCGTTCGGCGGCATCCTGCGCATCATCGACATGCTGGCGCATTGGCGGCGAGCAGTGCTTGAGGCAGAACCGGACGCCGATCGGTATGTGCGCAGCGCTCGCGAGCGTTACCGACTCTGGTTGAACGACTACGACCAAAACGATGCTGCGGCACAGCTGCGTGCGGCCATCGCAGGCTTGACGACACTAGAATCGGCTGAACAGGTGGGCGACATTGCCCGCGCGCTAACCAAAGTGCCGCTGCCTATCGGGATCTTCGTGCACCCAGTGAAGCCGGACTGGGCCACCCGCGCGGACCTGGAACGCCCGAAAGAAGAGCCGTTAGTCGACCTGACCGTCGCGTTTTTGAAATTTCATTTCGATGGACAACCAGCCGCGGAAGTGCACCAGCTGGCTCCCCGGGAGGTGCACGACCTGGAGATCGAAGTGCGCGTTTCTCGCTGGCCGCAAGACAAGCGCGAATTGCGACTGACGCCGATATCGGTGGAACCAAAATCGACTTACGACTTCCCCAGCTTCCAATTCCAAAAGCCCGAAGGGGACGCGCCACATACGATGCGGCAGAGCGGCCGCGCCGCGTTGCTACTGCCTCAGGGCATGCACGCACGCCCCTTCGAGTTCAAATACACCGCTGAGTTCATCCCGGAGCGCGGGGATCAACCGGTGGCCGTCGTCGGCCACCGCACGCTGATCGTGGACGGTGCCGATGCCTCCAAGCTGCAGGTCTGTGGCTATCATGGGTTGGATCAAGCCCTATATACACTGCGTGACGCGCTGCGCCGTCGCCCCGGCGTGCCGCAATCAGAAACCGCCGATGTGCTGCTTGTGCTTGCCGCTCTGTGCAACCTGGCCGGCCGCGCGGTTCAAGACGCAGAGTTCAAAGGATCATGGGATGAGGCGGCGTTTCAGCGGTATGTGCGCGCGGAGTTGCGTCGTCTTCCGTTGATCGGTGCGGACCTGGACGAGCATGCCCATGCCGCGGGCGGCATCACTGACTTGTCATTGCGCGGTATACCGATCGAGCTCAAGGCCGTCGACACATTGATCAGTTCAGTGGATCAATGCGCCCCGTTCCTTGCCCAAACCGTCAGCTATGCCGTCGCCAAGTCCAAGCGTACGGCCATCTTGTGTGTACTCGACAGTAGCGAAAAGAAGACGGCTCCTATGCCGCCCGAAATGCTTCTGGATATCCGCACTCATGCGCAGGGTGCAGTGTCGATCTGCGTGCTAGTGATTCAGGGCCATCTGGCTCGGCCGAGCATGCTGTCACGCTAAGCACGTTTCAGTCTAGCTAATAGATAGCAAGGCGTTCCCGAGACTGCCGTTCCTGTAGACGGCTTCTCGTGACCTTATTAGTTCGGAGCTGGCAGCCACGGGCGGAGAACTCTTCAGCACACCCCATCTGGGGCATCTGGACGCCGCCGACTGCCTACACCACAACAGAACGATTTCGTCATTGGCTTCCGATTCTTCGCAGACCGAACGGTTCATTCGTATCGGCGCCAGACGAAATCGGAAATTGCGCTTCAACTTGCAATGCCCCACCCACGGAATGTAACTAGAGCCGGATATTTGTGGCCAGCCGTGAACCTACCGGTTCGAATCCGGTGGCCGTGGGCGCGCCAACACCCCCTGTTCGAACCTCTCTGTTTCGAGAGCAGCGACCGTCGAAAACGCCTCGTTTTCGGCGGTTTTTGCGTTTTGGCGTTGGACCAAGGTCGGCGCGGTTTCGGCCGAAACGGGGCAGATCAACCCCGGTTTTCTCTCTCTTTTCTCAGGGCGTTGGTTTTTTGGTCCAACGCCTCGGCCCGACCGTCCTTTATTTTCAAAGGCTTAGCGTTGGACCCAAAAGAGCGGTTTGCCTTCGACATTGCCCCTCCAGGGGAACGGCTTCTAACCAGCGCCTACTGATCGCCGGCGGCGCCCCTTTCGCGTACTCCTCGCCCACCCAGTCGGCATACGGCCGAAGTTCCTGGATGTAGGGGAACGGGTCGCCGACCTCATGTCTCACCTCTCTATCACGTGGAGCGATTCGAACGGAACGCGCCGCCGTCTCCGGCGGGCGGAATCAGGCCGCAGTCCATCGCCAACCGCGCCAGCGCGATGTCGGTCTGAACGCCAAGCTTGGCCATCACCTTCGCCCGCACGGTGCGGATGGTCGACTCGGTCAGGTCCAGCTCCAGTGCGATGTCGGCATTGCGCTTGCCCTGCACCATCAACATCGCGACCTCCAACTGGCGCGGACTGAGTTGGTCGAACGGCGTCGTCTCGAACAGCACCCGTGCGCCCAGCGCATCGTCCAGATAGCGGTGCCCGGCGGCCACTTCCCGGACCGCGCGCACGACTGCGCTGCCGTCGCGCGCCTTCGAGACGTAGCCCATCGCACCTGCCGCCAGCAACCGGCGCGGTACCGGGCCTCCATCGACCACCGAGACGATCAAGACCTTCAGGTCGGGATGCCCCGTTAGCAACCGGCGGGTGACCTCCAAGCCGTCCATGTCCGGTAGGTGGTAGTCGCACAGCACCACATCCACACGGCGGCGCGCGATGGCGACCAACGCCTCTTTTCCATTCGCGGCCTCGCCCACGACGCGGAAATCCTTCTGCGTCTCCAGCACCCAAGTCATCCCGATACGCACCAGCGGATGATCGTCGATCACGAACACACGAATCATTTTCGTCCTCGGCCTAAGGCTTCCGGGACCGACTTAACCAACACGACCGTGCCGCCATCAACTTGATCATTTCAAATTTGCTTTTCGCTGAGTCGAATCCAGGCGCCGCACAAAATGTGGCAAGCAGACGTTGAAAATGCGTAGACAAACGCGCAGCAAAAATCAGAGTTTTCCTACAGAAACTCAGCCGTCCTGTGACTAGGCTGACGCAGCCCTCGACTCCACCATGGTGCGCCGCCCCTTCTGCTGTTGAACGAACTCGGCAGGCGGCGGGCGAAGGGCACGCCATATCGCAATGCGAGATTCATTTTGTTGAGACTGGACCTCAGCGGATGCGCTGCCGATACGTAATGGCAGAGCCGTAGGACCAACAAGGACGAGCGAATGAACACGACTCTGAACTACCCGGGGAACCGGGTTGGAAATAGCCCTCGTTGGCTGGCCTATGCGATTTGCATGATGTTGTGGCCCACGATCACGTGGAGCCAAGGCAACAAAGCGCCCTGGGAGGAGTACGACAAACTCATTCAGGGCCGCGGCAAAGTCGTCGCGCTGACCGCGGACCTGTTCGGCGATTCGGTCGATCTCGCCAGCGGCGCGCTGAGCTTCTCCGCCACCGACGCCAGCGTTCCGGGCAATCAAAGCGGCCTCAGCGTCGCGGTGTCGCGCTCGTTCGCGGTCGGCAATCGCAAGGGCTACGGACCGAACGAACTGCCGTTCGCCGATTGGGACATCGAGTTGCCGCGCCTGACCGGTGTGTTCGCTGTCGGCACCGGATGGGGCAGCCCCTGCACTCACCAGGGCAACGGCCAGCCACCGCTGATCCAGCAGCCCGCGTTTTTCTATCCGCACGAGTACTGGCAGGGCAACCGCATGATCCTGCCCGGGCGCGGCGCGCAGGACATGATGGTCGCCAACGGCACGGTGCCGGCCACTCCCTCCACCGGCGGCCCGTATCCCTGGCTGACTGCGGACCTGACGTTCTTTTCCTGCTTGCCAAATCAGAAGAACGCAGGCGGCGAAGGATTCCTCGCCCTGACTTCGGACGGCACCAAGTACTGGTTCGACTGGCAGGCGCAGTTGCTCGAACCCACCCTGGAAAAAACCACGGCCGGCGGCAGCAGCGCCAGCGGCAACGTGACCTATTTGGGGCGTCGACAAGTCTCGCTGTACGCCTCGCGCGTGGAAGACCGCTTCGGTAACTGGGTCAGCTACACCTACACCAATGCCGCGACCGCGCCGGTGCGGCTCACCCGGATCGATGCCAGCGATGGCCGCGCGCTGACCCTGGAGTACAACGCCGCCGGCCATGTCGCCAAGGTCAACGAGGGCGCGCGCAGTTGGACCTATGAATACAGCCGCCCCAGCAGCGTCGCGACCAGCCTCTCGGCGGTGATCCTGCCCGACGGCTCGCGCTGGGCCCTGGATATGTCGGCATTGGCCAACGCCACGATTCTTTACGAGCAATCCACGCGCCCGGAGGAACTCGTGCGTAGCTGTGGCGATCCCGGCATCGTCGTCGGCCCAGGTGACCTGAGCGTGACCCTCACCCATCCCGCCGGTGCGCGCGGCGTATTCACGGTGGGCGTGCAGCGTATGGGCCGGTCCAACGTTCCGATGGTGTGCAGCAACTACAGCACGCCGAACAACAACCCCAACGACGATGTTGCCTATTACGCGCTGGCCTACGACGGCTTCGCGCTCAAGAAAAAGCAGCTGTCCGGCCCTGGCGTGGCCGCGGCGGAGTGGAACTACGCCTATGGGGCGCAGATATCCTTCGCACCCGGCACCGGCCCGGTCTGCACCAGCGGCGATTGCAGCCAACCGCGATGCACCTCCGACACCTGCGCCGGCACCTCGACCACGGTCGTGCAAGGCCCAGAGTCGAGCTGGACCCGATATACCTTCGGCAACAGCTATCGCTACAACGAGGGCAAGCTGCTCAAGATCGAGCGCGGCAGCAGCGCGAGCGCAATCGCGCGGACGGAGGCCTACCGCTATGCCTGGGCCTTGCCCGGGCAGCAGTTCGCGGCGTCGCTCGGCAGCACGCAGCAACCGCGCGGCGACGGTTTCGGCTCCGAATATCGGCGTCCGGAAATCGGCCGCACGGTGTCGCAGGACGGCGCGAGCTTCGACCGGCAGACGGCGACCCTCGATACCTTCGCGCGCCCGACCAAGACCGTCCGGTCGAGTTCGCTGGGCTTCAGCCGCACCGAGCTGAGCGAGTACTACGACGATACCGCGCGCTGGGTGCTGGGACAGGGCAAACGCCAGGTCAACCAGGACACGGGGCTGGTCGTGTCGCAGGTGGACTACTACGCCGCCAGCGCCTTGCCGGCCAAGCTCTACGCGTTCGGCCGGCTGCAGCAGGAACTGACCTATAACGCCGACGGCACGGTGGCGAGCGTCAAGGACGGCAAGGGGCAGGCCACGGTCTTGTCGCAATGGAAGCGCGGCATTCCGCAGGCCATCGGCTACGCCGACAGCACGGGCGAGTCGGCCAGCGTCGACGATCTCGGCCTGATCGCCTCGACCACCGACGAGAACGGCTACAGTTCCGGTTATCGCTACGACGCGATGGGGCGCTTGGCCGGGCTGACCTATCCCTCCGGCGACAGCGTCGCCTGGAACCCGGTGTCGAGCGACTTCAGCGCCAGTGGCGCGGCCGCATTCGGCCTGCCGGCGGGGCACTGGAGCCAGGTGCGCAGCGAGGGCAACAAGCGCGACCGGGTGTTCTTCGATGCCTATTGGCGTCCGGTGCTGGAGGAGACGTACGACGTCACCGACCGTGCCGACACCCTGAGCCAGGTGGTCAAGCGCTACGACGGTCTCGGCCGGCTGGTGTTCCAGTCCTATCCGCGCCGCGATGTCGCCGACATCGGCGCCGCGCTGACCGGCGTGCGTACCCGCTACGACGCGTTGGACCGGCCTATCGCCAGCGAACAGGACTCCGAACTGGGCGTGCTGACCACGTCGGTGGAGTACTTGTCCGGCTTCCAGCGCCGCACCACCAATCCGCGCGGCTACGCGACCAACGAGCGCTTCCAGGTCTTCGACGAACCCGATTTCGGCAGCCCGGTGCTGATCGAGGCGCCGGCCGGCGTATCGACCACGATCGCGCGCGATGTGTTCGGCAAGCCGCTGGAAATCGTCCGCTCGGGGCCGAACGGCTGAGCCGCGGCGATTCGGACCAATCGATCAAGTCGGCTGCGCCCAGGCGCGGCCAATGCAGCAAGGTAAGGGAGTGCCGGATGAGCCGGATCAGTAAGTGGTGGTTGGTCGTTGCGTCGTACCTGCTGTTCGCCGCGGGAGCGGCGGCGCAACAGCCCAATCCGTATATCCATGTGGCGTTCGATTACCCGAGCGAGGGCGCGCAGTACGTCGCGCCCGCGAACGTGGCGATCAAGGCGACGGCGACCGTCCTTGACGACAACGTGTTCGTCACCTCGATCGTTCTCAACGGCGCCAGTGGGCAGTTGCACCAGGTGCAAGGGCCTGAGTTGCAGTACACCTTGTCGAATCTGCAGCCCGGCAACTATGCGGTGTCGGTGATCGCGCGCAACAACCTCAACCGCACCGCCTCGGCCACGCGCAAGTTCACCGTCATCGCGCCGGGCGAGAAGCCGCCGACCGTCGCGTTGCGCGCACCGGCCGGCGCGCCATTCATCAATCCTGCGCAGATCGGGCTAACAGCGGACGCGGCCGACCCCGACGGCTACGTCGTCAGCGTCGCGTACTACGTCAACGGCCAGTCGCTCGGCACCGCCACGGCGGCGCCATATCCTTTCACCTGGAACAACGTCGGTCCGGGCAACTACAGCTTCACCGCAGTCGCCACCGACAACAACGGCAAGCAGACCACCTCGGCGGCGGTTCCGGTGACCGTTGCGCAGACGACGGTCCGCGGCAACATCGAAGGCGTGCAGCCCGCCGGCAACGGCGAGTACCGGGTCACCGGTTGGGCCTGCACCAGCGGCCACAATGCGTCGATCGACGTGGAACTGTACTTCGGCGGGGGCTGGCCGCAGGGGACCCGCGTCAGCGGACACACCGCATCGCTGCCCAGCGATGCCGGCATCGCCGCCGCCTGCGAAGCGCAGGGCGCGGCTTACCGGTTCTCGGTGCCGATCACGCCGGCGCAGCAGCAGGCCTATGCCAACCAGGGCATCTACATCCACGGGGTGTCGCCGATCGGGGCAGGGAATCTGCTCATCGGCAATTCCGGCACCTTCAAGGTTCCTGCGCCGCTGCGGATCTCTCGCCGCTACGTCTACGACCAGTACCAGCAGTTATGCAAGACCATCGAGCCCGAGACCGGTGCGACGGTGATGGAGTACGACGAAGCCGGCAATCTGCTGTGGTCGGCGGCGGGTTTGAACTTGCCCGACACCATGCAGTGCAATCGCACCGAGGCGGCCGCGTCCGGTCGCCGCGTCATGCGAACGTACGACGCACGCAACAGGTTGAAGCATCTGAACTTTCCCGACGGACGCGGCAACCAGACGTGGAGCTACTACCCCGACGGCCTGGTCAAGGACGTCGTCACCGACAACGATGGCGCGAACCAGGGGGCGGTGGCCAACGCCTACAGCTACAACCGACGCCGCATGCTCACGGGCGAGACGGTCCGCCAGACGGGGCTGTACTCGTGGTCCTTGGGCTACGGCTACAACGCCAACGGCCATCTGACGACCCAGACCTACCCCTCCGGTCTGGTCGTGCGCTATAGCCCCAACGCCCTGGGCCAGCCCAGCGGCGCCTGGGACAACGGCACCGGCGCGGTGTTCGCCAGCGGCAATCGCTACGCCGCCAACGGCGCCTTGCAACAATTCACCTACGGCAACGGCATCGTTCACACGATGCAGCAGAACGCGCGCCAACTGCCGTCGCGCAGTACCGATGCGGGCGCGATCGACCTGGAAACCGGCTACGACGCCAACGGCAACGTCGGCCAGATCCTGGATCGCCAGCGTGGTGATCAGTACAGCCGCTGGATGAGCTACGACGGCCTGGATCGGCTGACCACGGCCGGTTCCTGCAGCTTCGGCGGCGATTGCTGGCACCGCTTCAGCTACGACGCGGTCGACAACCTGCGCGGTTGGTCGCTGGGCAGCGTCAAGAACCATCGCTACGTCTATGACGCTAAGAACCGCCTGACCAACATCCTCGATGGCGACGCCGGCCCGAGCGTGATCGGCCTGGGTTACGACGACCAGGGCAATCTGTTCAACAAGAACGGGCAGGAGTACCACTTCGATTACGGCAACCGGCTGCGCCGGGTCGTCGGGAAGGAGGTGTACCGTTACGATGCCCATGGTCGGCGCACCTGGACCCAGCGAATCTCCGACGGTCTGGCCGACAGCGGTATCTACAGCCAATCGGGACAGCTGCTATACGAGTCGAAGGGCCGCACGGGCGAGCGCAACGAGTACCTGTATCTGGGCGGCAGCCTGCTGGCGACTCGGACGAAGTCGGCCAGCGATGCGGTGTCGATCAAGTATCAGCACACCGATGCGCTGGGCAGTCCTGTCGCAGTGACCAATGCGGCGGGCCAAGTGGTAGAACGGACCGAATGGGAGCCGTACGGTAGCGCTATTGGTAAGCCGAACTACAACGGCATTGGGTACACCGGGCACCCCATGGACGGGGCGACTGGCCTGACCTACATGCAGCAACGGTACTACGACTCGACCGTTGGGCGATTCTTGAGTGTTGACCCGGTCACAGCCAACGCAGTTACGGGCGGAAACTTCAATCGTTATAAGTACGCCGGGAATAATCCGTACCGATTCGTTGATCCCGATGGAAGGATGGATAAGACATCCATAGACCAGGCTAACGCTGAACAAAAAGCTGAACAACGAAAAACATCTTTGGATCGTCTACTAGAGGCGGGAAGTGGCATCGTTGGCGGAGTGCGCAGCGATATTCGCGCGCTCGGAGCCGCAGCACAAAACCCAGGCTCAAACGAGCCTACCATGGCGTTTGTCGGCCTAGGGCTGCTCTTCACTCCAGCAGGACCCGAAGGACGCCCTGTCGTGGCGGCTAGTGCAGGAGCAGTCGACCTAAGAGCAATTGGTTTAGGAGTTAAAGCTCTCGCGCAACGTTTTTTTGGACCATGGACTAAACGCGACTTGATGCGCGCCGCAGAAGGCAAGGGACCATTGGACTTCATACCGATGAGAAATGCAGCGGGCAAAGAAGTGCCCCTTGAACTTCATCATGCAGATCAAATGCCTGGCTCAGCCATCCATGAAGTACAACCGTTTCACTCTGCCATACCTGGCGCACATCCAAATAAGTACAATCAAGGCGTCACACCACAAATGCGTGCCGAGGATGCCAATCTACACTGGCAACTTCGCGGCCAAGAAATGGGCAATCCACCTCCCGGACCGTGATCATGAGACATCTAACTTTTGATGATGCTGTTTCTGCACTTAGGCGCGGCCGAGTCGTCGATCAATTGATCGAAATTGCCCCCGCTTATGGCACAACAGTGATTCGATATGTCAGCGTGACCCCAACCAAAGAGGGCAGCTTTGACGTATCGCTGATCGAGAGATTCGACGAGGGCAGGCCAGATTTTCTCGATGTCTATGCCTTCAGCTACGTTGATCCAGACCCACCTCACGGCTCGACCGAAAACTTTCCAGCACCCGGAGAGGCGTTAGCCTACGCTCAAAATGAGCTGGGCTGCTCTGGCGACAAATTTGTCAACGAGGGTGTAATCCAGGACGAGTATCGCGACCGCAAGTTCGGTTAGAACTTACGAAGCGAGTAATCCGGATTTCTTGCCCCCGGCAACGGGGCCTTTCTTTTTGCATGAAATAATTACGAAGCTGCTATAGCATCGAGTCCTGCCGCCTCCGAGCCCCCCGTTAAACAGACCCCATCTCGCGAATCCGGATCGAGACTTTAGCCCAGGAAGCCAGAAATAGTGGCACATAAATACAGCGAGGGCACATGGTTTGCGGTCCCCCTGCGGAACGGCGGGTTCGCTACAGGCATCGTCACTAGGAAGAGCAAAAAGGGCGGGGTCGTCGTGGCCTACTACTTCAGGCCACTGCGTGATACGCCCAGCACGATGGAGGAGGTCGCACCACTTTCCGTCGCCGATGCTTTGATCGCGCTCCGCTCCGGTGACGTCTCTATCAAGAAGGGACTCTGGCCCATTATTGGGCACACAGCGAGCTTCTCCAGAGAAGAATGGCCTACCCCGCTGTTCATGAGGAAGCAAGAAATAGGCGACAAGGCATATGCCATGGCCTACGACGATGAAGACGTCAGCGTGCTGCTACGTGAGGAACTCGTTGCGTACGACGCAAACCTATCTCCCGGTGGGCTTCATGGTGACGGAGCTGTGGAACTGATCCTCACTTCAGCACTAAAGGCGAACTGAAACACTTAACTTAGGCCCCGGCAACGGAGCTTTTTTGCCTATTTACTACTGCCTCGGCAACCGCTGCACCCGCCCTTGCCGATCGATCTCGCGCACTCCCTCGCCACCTACTGCCCCTGTGCTTTAGGTATCCGTGCAGTAGCTCATGCTGTCCAGCGCTAGCCATGCAACCTGCGCGCTAGGCGGCAGCCCCACGAACACCTCTCCGTTCGTTCGAACATCGATTCGAGTCGGCGCTCCTGCATCGCTCAGCGTCGTCATGATCAACTGCGCGGACGGACGGAGCGGCGCAGGTAAAACGAATAACACCGTTCCGCCAGCTCCGCCCTTGACCACACCCCGCAGTTGCACACGGTTGCCGTCCTTTCGGTAGCCGACCGCGGCAAACACGTCTCCGAAGTTCGTCCAAGGCGCGTTGAGCGACGGCGCCACCCACGCGCCCTTGCGCGCGTCGGCCACCGCCGCGGCCGTACTTCGTCGGGTTTGTCCACCCTGCACCACCGGCACGATTTCATCGCCGGTCAGCGCGCTCGCCGCCGGCAGCTGGGACAGTTTCAGATTCGCCATGTCATTCCATCAGCAGGTAGTCGCCGGCCTCGGTCACCAACTCGTCGCTGGTCTCCGACCGCAGCAGGCCGTTCTTGAAGTCGAAGGTGTGTGCGGCCTTCTGCCAACTCGCCAGACCGTCGCGCGTCGAGCCGATCTCGGCCCGCAGGCGGTAGACACCCTTAAGCGGGACGGCGTAGCTGGTGCCGGTGATTGGCGCGGGGCTCTCGAGGACCGTGCCGGCGATGGCGTCCAGCAAGCGCAGCATGTAGGCGGTGCCGGCCTCCGGGCCGATCGATCCCTGGCCGTGGTCGACCAGCTGATCGCTCTGCAGGCGCCGGTCGCGGTGCGCCCAGCTCACCACCAGGTCGCCGTCTACGGCGGCCGGATAGCGGGCACCGGCCAGTTTCAGATCGCCCGGCGGATACGGCCGCGCTTGGCGCTGCGTCAGCTTGACGCTGTCCACCGGCGCCAACGCCGGGTCCAGCTGCGCGCTCGACGTGCGGGTCAGCAGCTTGGCCTCGACGGTCTCGCCGACGCTGTAGTCCGTGGGGTCAGCCGCGGCGAAGTCGTCATAGAACCAGATCCGGGCGCCCTCGGCATGCGGCACCGGCACGGTGTCGCCGCAGCCGCGCGCCAGCATCGCGGTCTGGGTCTGCGGGTCGATCGCCACCACGCGGACCAGCTCGTCCTCGACCCAGGCCGCGGTGCCGACCGCCACCTGATCCAGCGCGCGCCCAGCCGCCAGTTGGACCGACGTCGTCGTCGCCGACAGCGCGCCAGCCTGGATCGCAGTCGGGCACCAATCGCCGGTGCCGGCCTCGGCGTAGGCGCCACCGCCCACGCGCGTGGTCAGGATGTAGTTCAGTGCCAGCCCGCCCGGCTGTTCGCCCACGGCCAGCACCACGCCCGCGTCCGCCAGAAGCGCCGCCAGCGCGGCGGAGTCGAGCGTGGTGGCCAGATCCCGGTAACCGGCCTCGAACAGCCGCCGCGTCGGCGCCGGCTGCGGATTCCGGTCCGGCGGCGTCCACACCGGCGGCTGCGGCTGCAAATAGCTCGTCGCCGGCAGGCCGAACACGTCTTGCACCGCTGCGACCAGGATGGCGCCCTCTGCCAGCTTGCCGTCATCGAACGTGCCGGCGCGCAGCACCAGGGTGCCGATCTCGCGGAACGGATCGCGGATACAGAACACGCTGCCGGGCGCGAGGGCGCCACCGCGGCGGTCGAGCCGGACTTTGAATCGCTTCAAGGCCGAGCAGGCGATCGACAGATCGCGCGTGCCGACCCGCGCCGCCAGCTCGGCGGTCGGCAGGCCGCGATACTCGGTGGTGGTCGAGGCCACGCCGCCGGTGGCTTGGATGCCGGCCAGATCCTGGACCCGGATCTGCCGTTCTTCATCGCGGATCGGGTCATACCAGGTCACGATGACTTGGTTGACCGCGCCGTCCTGCGCGCCGCCCTCATCCTCCTCGATCGCCAGCAGGCCGGACTCGTAGTCGAACACCGGCAGGTCTTCGATCCGGTAGTCGTCGCGCAGCAAGCGCAGCGTCGAGCGGCCGGTGCTGCGGTCGGTGTACTGTGCGGCGCCGATGTGGTCGATGACGACTTGCATGAAGTCGCTGATCGACGTCTGGCGCGCCCAACGCAGGCAAAGCCCGAAACCCTCGGCGTGCAGTGTATCGGCGGCGCGTCGATAGCTGGCTTCGTCCAGCAGGCCTCGGTCCAGGCCACGCCCCCAATCCCGGTTCGTCAGGCACTCGACCAGGATGTGCGCGGGGTTCATCGCCCGGATGGCGCCGTTGGCGAGCCAGATCACCGCCTTCTCGGGATACCAGGGCGCGCCATCCCACCCGGCCAGCGCGCGGCGCGCGCGTTCCTTCCACGGCTTGGGGTACGGGTTGTTCGCCGCGATCTGGCCGTCGAAGTATTGCGTGGTGCTACAGCGGAAGGCAGGCGTGGGCGTGCCGTGCAACGCGGCCAGCGCCGGCAGCACCGCTTGGTCGGCGTCGCCCATCAGCACGTCGAGCGTGCCCTTGATGCCGCCCTCGCCCTTGTCGCCGCCGAACAGGTCGGGCTTGTTGATCAGGATGCGGCCGCTCTTGGTGATCGAGCCTTTCCAGGCTTCGCGGTCCCCGACCCGGATCTCGACAATCTCGTCCACTGGTCCCCGTGCGAGGCCCATGTGCAATCCGAACAGGTAGCGATGGCCGACCGTCTGCTTCTTGCGACTACCCATCCACCGCCTCCGCGCGCGCGAACGCGACTAGGTGCAGGCCCAGCGCGTCGCCGGTCGCCTCCAGCGTCTCGGCCTGGATGCCGTCGCGCACGAATGCGCTCCAGTCCAGGCCGTAGTAGGCAAACCATTCGCGACCGCCTTGCGCACAAAAGCCCGGCCGCGCTCCGAAACTCGGCGCGCGACGCAGGTGATCCAGGGTCACGATCACTTCTTGCCGCCTTTTTGCTTGATCGCCTGCGTGCGGTACTGACCGACGCCGAGGACCATCCAGTCGGAGATCCACACGTCGCCGAAGATCACCGCCTGCGGCGTGCCCTCGATGGCCTGCGGGAACTGGAAGTCGCCGAAGGCCGCCGGCTTGGGCTGCGGCGGTTTCGGCCGTGCGGCCGCCGAGACGAAATAGCTGACCAGCCAGATCGCGAGCTGGACCCAGACGTTCATGGAGTGATCCGAAAGTTAGAAGACGGGCGTGCCGTCAAAGGGTGATTTGCCGGGCAACCCCGGAACGCCGCCGTAGTTCGGCGCGTTGGCGAACTTGCTGTGGCAGATGGCGATGGTTCGGGCGCAGCCGGGATAGGCGACGAGGGCCTGACCGACACGCAGTCCGTCGCCGGCACCGAGCAGGATCAATCGCTCGCCCTCGTGGAATCGGATGCCGCGCCGCTCGATGCCGGCCTCGCCCAGATCCCAGGCCAGGAATCCGCCGGCCAACCAGCCATCGGGAAGCAGGCCAAACGCGCCGGCCGTGACGACGTTGCCGGCGACCGTCGCCAGCGTCGCCGGCACCCGATGCGCCTCGGGGTTCACCCGGCAGTTGCGGTCGTACAGCGTGTAGGGACAGCCACGCGTCCACGCCAGCCGCAAGCCCGGCTGTCCGAGCGCGGCATCCAGCGACTGGCAGCGGATCTCGCTCGTTTCCAGCTTGGGCCGATTGACGCCAGCGACCCGGCCAACCCACGCGACGCGCGCTTCGCTGTCGCCTTCGTGGATGTCGCGGACGAACACCGCGACCTCGGTCGACGGCGGCAAGCCGCGATAGAGCCGGGCCACATCGAAATCGCCGGGCGCGGTGATCGTCAGCACGTCGCTGGCGACGTGGCCAGACTGGCGGATGCCGTCGTCGCTGATCGCGACTGCGCGGTAGGTTTGTGTATCGAGCTGGAAGTCGCGGTCACCGCCGGTGTAGCGCCAGCGCTGGCCACCGCGGACGAACTCGTACAACCGCCGAGGGTTGCCCGCAGCGGTCGAGCGCTCGTATTGATCGAAGCTCACGCGGGGGCGGGTCCATCGTCTTGGTCGGGATCGCGCACCGCACGTAGCACGATGGCCGCGTCGGCGGCGCCGTCGCTGTCGGTGTGGTGCTCGATTTCGGATTCGTCGCTGTCGGCGCGCGACAACGCCATGAAGCTGATCCGCTTCACATCGCGCGGCCGGACTTCCGCGCCCAGCGCCGCGTTGAACGCGATTCGGTCCACGGCCTCGTCCAGGCTGACCGCGCCGGTGATGCGGCGATGAAAGGCGCGGCCGTCGCGTAGCTCAATGCGCAGATCACGGCGGCCCGGCCGCAGACCGCCGAATCGGGCCAGGCCAACGTTGGCCACGTCCGCCGCCGTCGCGGTGCCGGCGACGGTGGCGACCAGGACCAGGTCGTCAGCGTGGGTCGGCCGCCACACGGCGCGCTGGCGGCCCCGCAGGGCGTACAGCCAGGACCGGACGCGCGCTCGCTCGGCCCGTCCGTGCATGCGCCAGCGGTGCGATTGGGTCACGGCCGCCCAGTCCGCAGGGTCGAGTACGAACGGGGCGCCGAACTCGTTATCCAGGGACAGCAAGGCGCGCTGCCATCCGGTCGACCGCGATTCGGACTCGTCCGGGCGATCGGCCAGCACGGGGTGCCCGCGGTATACGGGCGCATCGCTCAGTGCCGGCCAGTCGCAGGGCTCGACCACCTCGAAGCGCACCGCGACCGAGGCCGCCTGATCGGTCAGGCGGGTGACCTTCGGCGCTTCGGCAAGGCGGGCGGTCCGGACGGGGTACAAGCGAGCGCCGCGCGCCCATGCCCGCGTCGTCGGATGCCGCAGGACGATGCGGTCGGCGCCGATGGACTCGATCTCAGCGACTTCGGTGTCGAATGCGGTGGCGCCGCGCAGCAGCACCAGACCGCCGGGTCGGAAATCGCGATGGACTGGATTGCAGGCCAGGACGCGGACGCCGAGTGCATGCTCGGCGCCCAGCCACTGGCCGTCCGGCCAGACCGGCAGCGCCCAGGTCCGTCCGCCCCAGCCGAACACGGCCAGATCCAACAGCACCCGCTCGCGGCCGTCCACGATCAACGTCGCTTCGAACGACCGCCGCGGCGTCGAGCGCAGGCCGCGGCGTTGCTCGACCTGCAGCGGGCTGGTCAGGACGTCGGTGCGCCATGCCAGCCGCTCCAGCACGCCGCGTGACCAATCCGGCATGAAGGCGAACGCGACGATGCGTTGGCCAGTGATGACAACCGGCAGTGCGGGGAAGCCGTCGAACCGGAACGCCAGGGTGGCGCCGATCACCGGCGGGCCATCGGTTCCGACCGCAACCTGCCACGTTCGCTCCGACAGCGGGGCGAACGGCAGCGGCGGCACGCCGGGCGCAGTCAGGACGATGCCCTCGCCGCCCAACAGCGTCGCGTCGGTCAACGTCAGCGCCCGGCTGCGGAACGCATTCCATACCCGCACGGCGCGCCGCTGCACACTGCTGACGTTGCCGAGGTTCAGTACCCGCGGCTCGACGTGGATGCGGTCAAAGAAGTCATCGCCGAACAACGGCTGCATCGCGCCGCGACGCTGGTCGCCGATGTGCTGGGGCACCTCTACGGTGCGCTCCCCGAAGGCCGGCTCACCGGCCAATGCACCGCTGGGTCGGCCATCCCAGAACGGGGGCGACCGAAAATAATCGCCCTGACCGCTGAAGGTCAGCGGCCACAGGCCATGCCACATGCGATGTCCGCTATTTACTCGGTGATGCGATAGGCATACCCGTAGACCCCGCTGTTCGGGGTGCCGGCCGGGCCGTTCTTGCGGTGGACCGGGAACACCTTCCAGCGGTCGCTGCCCAGCACCAGTTCCTCGCCGGGCGCGTAGCTGTCCAGGCGGATGAAGCGCAGGTCCGGCGGATGGCCGACGTCGGTGATCAGATCGCCGCCACGCGGCACGGCGCACCATAGCGGCTGGCCTGGTGCGCGGCCGGTCAGCGTGCTGTGCCCGATGTCTTTCAGCAGATTGATCGGCGCGCCGCGACGGCGCCAGCCGCAGTACAGCGCGCGCGTATCGCTTGCGCTGTCCGAGACGCCATGCCAGCGGGGCGTAACGCCATCGAAATCGGCGCGCACGCGCGTGGCCGCTGACATGTAGTTGGCCCAGTAGTCATCGAACGCAATCGCATGGCGAACGTCGTCAGGACTGCTGATGTAGTTGGGGTCGTAGTACCACTGGCTGCCGTAGACGTACTGACCAGTGCTGACCACGCCTGCGGTCACCAGCCTTCCCGTGCCGAAGTGCTTAAACGTCCCGGCTTGAGTCTCCAGCACGATGTGAAGGTACGGCTGCGGCGCCGTTGCGCTGAAGAAGTGGACCGCGCTGTACGGGCCTTGGACGTAGTTCGCCCAGACCTGCGCACTGGCGTCGGCCTGAAGATCGGCATTGGCGTTCGCCGCATATCCGGTATGCCCGAACGCGCCCACGAACGGCGGCGGCCGAGAACCGTCGCCACCGGTCAGCTCGGTCAGAAACGTCGCGTACAGCGAACCCGCATGCACGCTCAGCGCCTTGCCGACCCGGACGGTGCGATCGCGCCAGCCATCCACCGCCCAGCCGTTGCCTTGGGCGAACACCCGCAGCTTGTCGAGCAGTTCGTTGGGGTCGTTCGCCGCGGAAGTCGCGTAGGCCATCAGTCCAGCTTCAAGGCGAAGTAGTTGTCGGGAGAGATCCGGAAGGCGTTCTGGAACGCCATCCAGGCCGCGCCATCGTGGTCGATCCGCGACTCGGAAGCGGTGCTGAAGCCGGTGGTCCAGCCGCAGCCATCGAACTCGCCCAGCGGATGCCGCGGGGACGAACTGCCCAGAACGAGCGGCAGCACCGGCGATGTGCCGTCCAGGTTCTCGCGAAGATTGGCGCGATCGCCCCACGTGGACATCGCGCTGGGATAGACCTTGCCGGGCGTTTCGGTATCGCCGATGTCACTCGATCCCGATGCATAACGGTTGACGTGTAGACGCCAGACGTTGTCCGGGTAGTTCACCGCCAGCGCGTAGCGTCCGGGATCGAAGAAGCAACGGAAATTGGCGTCGGTCGCATCGGGCGTCAGCGTCTCGGCAGATCCGCACGCGCCGATCGCGAGCGGATACTCGTGGATCGACGGCGGCTCATAGGCGTTGATGAAGCCCAGGTACGCGCTCAGGTACACCGTGCCGACGCGCGCGATGATCACCACGCGCTGGCCGTTGATCGCGAGCCAATAGGCGAAGGGACCGTTGCGCAGCGGCAATCCGCGCGAGCCGCTGACATTGGTTTGCGTTCGTAGGCTACGCAGCGGATTGTGCGAGCGAAAGCCGTACCAATTGAGGTTGTACGCAGCGCGCGCGGCGTCCTCGTACAGTTCGGCGCCGATGAAGATCGCCTTCTGCCCGTCCAGTCCGGGCGCCTGCACGATCCACTGCGCCCGGTCTTCGAGTTCGAAGTCAGCGTTGAGATCGGTGTGGAAGCTGACGTCGTTGACTTCGAGCGGGTCGGCGCCGGCCGTGCCGGTGATCAGCAGGCGCCAGAACCGCGCTGCTGTGGGCGAGCCGGTGATTGGATAGGTGCGGCGCATGCGCGCGCTCGGCCAGACCTGGCCGCTCCACGCTTGCACCCGCGACCAGGCCGAGCCGTCGTCGGAGCGCTGCAGTTCGAAGGCAGCCGGACCGCGCGCGCCGTTATCGCCGATCCCGAGGGTCAGCGCCTTGACCACCGCCGGACCGATCATCTCGATACTGGCGTGCGCTGGCAGACCGGCGACGGGCAGGTTGCCCCAAGTGTCGGTCCGATTATCAAACACCGCCGTGGGATTGGTGAGGTTCGTGGTGCGAGCGCTGGCGTTCCGGCAGCCATAGCGGCGCAGCAGCGTCCAGGCCGGCGACGTGTTCAGGGTGAAGCGATCGCCGGCCACGAACGGCGTCGATCCGGCGTTGATACGGAACCGCAGCCGCTCGGAATCGAAGGGCTGGCCAACCTGCGCAATGCCTAGATCACCTGCGACCGCACCGACTACCTGGAACCGCCCGGCGTCGAGCGCGGTTAGGGTGAAGCCTTCCGCCACGCTGGCGCTGCCGCCGCGGTAGGCGCCAGTGGCGCCGTCCGAACCGGTCAACGTGCCGTTGCCGGCGCCGACATAAAGCAGGCCCCAGGCATGCCCCTCCGCACAGAGCGCCGCTTCTAGACGGTTAAGGAAATCGAAGTAATCATTCGCTACTCCAGTTCTTACTGTCATCAGATACACCAGAAATAATTGGCGCGCGCCAATCCCAACTGCTCGTCCCCACAGCGAAACTTCGTCTCAGCCTCTGAGACGTTCAGGCGCTATCGAGTCCACGCTCCCAAGGAGATTGAGATATGGGCAAGAAGATGAGTAGCGAGGAAAGAGCGAGAAGAGCACTCGATCGAGATCGTCGAGCGCTAGAAGACTTTGCGAAGGGAATGGTCCCCACCTTGCTGGGCAAGGCGGTCATTGCCCTCCGAGATGCAAGCGTTCCAATTACAAGTCAGACACTTATCGAGCACCTTCTGGCAGAGCAAGAAGATAAGCAGGAAAGCAGAGCAGATTCGGACTTGAGCGCCTTTCTGGACCTTCCCTATCAGTTCGCCATCGATCAACTGAAGGTGCCGGCTTCTGGCATTCAGGGCGTGGGTAGCGACACACTCGAAATGGGAGACTCTGCTTAATGAAAGCCAAGAAAACGGGCGAAGAGATGGCTCAGGCTTACTTGGCCAAGATTCGCGAGACGAACCAACTAGTAGCAACGGAAAGTATCCCAGCTACCATCGGAGATGCAGTGATCGCGCTCGTGAACGCAAAGGTTCCGATTAGCGATGAGGCGCTCATCAAGCAGCTTCAGCATGAGCTGGCGGGATGCCTTGGCTCAACGAGAACGCCATCGTCCAAAGCAATGGACGCCCAGTTCTATCAGTTCGCTCTCGACCGGCTTCTGAAGCCGGCAGAACATGCGGCTGAGATCGGCTAAATCGCCCCTGGTTGAGCGCACCCGGATCGGTATCCGGGCGCGCGAGCGCTGGGTGCCTAGCCCAAGTCTTGCCGGACGGTCGGAGCATTGGCGCGGACTGTGGACAGGATCACCTGCCGCCCAGCTTGAGTGCCCATCACGTTCACGATCTCGCGCGGGTCCAGATACAGAACGTTCGTGATCTGGGAGGAGCGCAGTTCGGGCGCACTGGTGGTGGATCGCTCCGACACCGGCCGGCGCGCGAGGTCGCATCGCCTTGGCGGCCAAGGCGAGGAACGGACCGCGCTGACTGACATCCAACTCGACACCATTGAGCTTCAAGTAGGCCTCATGCACCAGCACGCCGGTGTCGAGCGTCCCGCGCGCCGCCCCCCGCAACTCGCGCCGGGCGATGCTCTGAAGTTGCGCGTACAAGGCCTCGAAGCGTGCGCGAAAGCCGGCGTCTTCCCATTGGGCGGCTGGAATCAAGGTTTCGGCGGCAGCACTGACGACCATGGCAACATCCCTGCGGCATATCGAGTTCACTTACCACTAATGGCATCGCTGCGCCATATTTTTTACTGGGACCGGTGGCCGGCTGCCCAACTGGCGAGTGGAGATGGCTTGCTACCCGGCATTGGGCCTGCCTATTCATATTTTCTAGGCAGTCCACCTCGGCTCACATCGCGCCTTCGATACTATGAAATGAAATCGCTATACGTAGGGGAGGCGAAGTCCGCCATGCAGGAGGTAACGTTCGATCATTAGCGGTACGCGCCGCCGAAAGGCCTCAAGCTGCTCGATGCGCGTCGCGGCGAGTGGCGCTAGCCACTCAGCGGGCATTGCCAGCAGCGGCGAGCCGCACTTCGCTGTAACGGATGCGCGACAAGTCGCCTTGAGCCTCAAGGCGATCGAGCGCCACCATCTCCGCCACGCGCTTGGCGAAGAAACTGTCGGGAATGCCTGCCACCTGGTCTGGCACGCTACCCGTAACGCTGCCAACAACCCAAGCGACTTTGCGCCAGTGATGACCGACCGAACGCTCACGACTCACATCGGCACCTAACCCGCGATTTTTTCCCGTGCCGCGATTCTCTCCACGAGCGTATCGATAGCCGCCTCCATAGAGTTCGCGGTCTGGTCGCCGCTCTGATTAGTAATGACGAAAATGCCCAGATCGTATTTCGGCACGATATAGATATAGCACTGCGAGCGCGGCACGCCGCCATGATGCGCGTAATAGACGCCCTTTAAGTGCTCGCCAGCGACGATGTTCCAGAAATAGCCGATGCTGAACTCGGAATCGAATTCAACCAGGGGACGATGCGACTCCTTCACGACGGGGTCATTAGCCAACTGGAATTTCAGGTACTTCATCATGTCCGGGACGGTCGACTTCACATTCCCGGATGCACCCCAAGGCAACTGCGGCATCGGCGTGGTCGGAACAGGATTGTCACTGTGGTAGCCGATCGCCAGCCGACTCGCTTCGGCACCGCTTAGCCGGATGCGGACATCGGTCATCGCCGCCGAGTCGTGGAAGAATTCGCGTAGCAGCGACTCGTAGTCGCGCTTGTAGACCGTTTCCAGGATATGCGCCGTCAGCTCCGTACCGGCACTGGAGTAGGCGTACTTCTTTCCGGGCCGCCGTGGAATCTCGACGGTGTGCAGATCCTTGAAGAACTCCGCTTGGCCGTAATGCGCATAGACGGCATTGAGTTCACCAGGCGTGCGCCGGTCGGTAAAGTCAGCAAGCACCACATTTGCGCGCTCGGGCAACATGTTCGGCAGGCCACTAGTGTGGGACAACAGGTGGCGGATGCGAATGGGCTCACCCTTGTACTGCAAATTCGGGTACGCCTCACTCAGATACATTCGGACGTCGTCGTCGAGACTCGCCTTGCGCTCCACAACGGCCTTGGCCATCAGGGTCCCGGCGAACGTCTTGCTTAACGAGCCGATCTCGTAAAGCGTTGCGTCCGTCGGCGGCTTCCCCTGGCCGGACTGCATGTCACCACGATGGCGAACGATCTCCCTGCCCCGGTACACGACCCCGATTGAGGCCGAGTGGAGCAAAGGCTGCTTGATCAGGTTGGCGGCGACTTCGTCAACATCAGCCCCCAGATCTTTCGACGGGGTGTTCGCGCGAGTACAAACTTCGGTCAAGACCGCGGCGCACAACACTAACAAGCCAAGCCACATTCTGTTTCGGAGAACTGTCGAAATCGCCTGCATGCGTTGGCGCCGTGAGGGTGACCTGGGAAGATTGCCTAATATAGCCGAGCAACAGAACGATGACTGGTCCAGCAATTCGGCCTTCGGTAGCGCCGCTTGATAGGCCTCATGGTGCAGCCGATCCATGGACGACATGCATATCGATGTCGAAAGCTCAGCCTGCGCAATTGACATCGCTTTTGATCGCCACGGAGAAGCGGAAGCAGCTCCTATCAAAGCGCCGGCTCGCCGCATCGATGCGCCGGCAAGCGGTCGCATTGGCTACCGTCACGGCTGCACGATCAAAGAACTCTTTGTCGATCAACCGATAGCTCAGCCCGCCAAAAAGAAGCGGAGCTCTCGGCGCAAGCCAACCAAGTTCGCGCCCAAGTACCGCGACCCAGACAACGAACTCAACACTTGGTCAGGCCGAGGGAGCATGCCGCGTTGGCTTGCTAAGAAGATCAGGTTCGGCCAGCACCCCACTGACTTCCTGATTCCGGGCATAGCGAAGCCCACCGCACGCACAACCAGCTCAGTAGGCAAGCGGACACTCGTCAAGCAAGGCTGACAGTTCGCTGCGCAAGGCGAAGAGGACTAGGCAGGAGGCGACTTGCGACCAGTGGCGGCTCAAGACGCCCGCAGACTCGAAATTGCTCAATGGCCTACCAGGCATATGAAACGGATCTATCCCTCGCACCGCCACGACGCGCTATCTCTTGCGAGCGAGCCTTTGTTAAAGCTCAGACAGCCAGCCCTTCTGCAGCTTGAGCGTACGGTAGCGCTTTCCCGCTTTGGTCGGAATCGCGCGTTGAAAGTACTGCTCGCGAAATCGAAATGGTGAGTCACGAAGCATTGAGTTAAGCCATCGACGACGGGGAAGCGAATCCCACGAGAACGGAAACGTAAGACTGGGCTGAAAGAAGATACCTAACTGGTCGAACGTTATTCCCAAGTACGACCCTTCTAGTGCGGACTCTTCACAACCATTCCATTTGAAGTCAAAGCAGATGCTGAAATCCAGATGCGTGCCATCGTCGCGCGAAAGTCCGAGTACAGCAAAGTAGATATCCACCAGATCTGAGATCGCCGTGCTATCCAGGGTCCAATCCTGGAGTTGAGCGAAGGCTGCAGCAGGATGAAAATTCGCCGGCTTCCCGAACTTGCGCTCTAGAAGGTCGAGGGTCGCCCAGTCCGATCCAAAGCATGCAAGACGAATCGGCTCGGTCGAGCGGTACTTCCCCGAGGCGTGCTTCTGCAAGTATGCCTGCGTCATCTGCCAGGACTTGCCAATGTCCCGAACCCGTGGCCTGTGGCCAAACGCGACAGACTTCGGCGGATGATAGATAAGATGCTCCACTAGTAGCCGCCCCTCTTCCCTGTGAATGTTCAATCCAGGCCTGAGAACATGATAGTTCTCGTCAGCGTTCACGACTCTACCGCCGCAATTCCCTGACGCCATGCATTCGGAACAAGGACGCGAAGAAGTCACCTATGATCTGCATCGCATCGCTTTGGCACAACTGATGGGCTCCGAATCTGTATACCTCATATCCCGCAAGGCGTAGATCTCGATCTGCCGCGACCATTTTCGCGTATAGCCTGGGGCTCGCCCTACCGTTGTCTTCCGCATAATGCTGCTGCCCATCCACTTCAATAACAACCCGAACATTCCCGGGCAGTAGTATTAAGAAGTCCATTCGGGAGTTCAAAAGAGCATCCCGCCCCCTGAGACGGATGGTCTTGGGATCCCAGTGCAGCCAGACCTCAGGAAGCAATGCTGGCAGCTGAGGAATCTCGCTCGAGAAGGTCCTGTAGAAGCCGTCGAATAGAGCTCGTTGTGGTGGCGAGTTGGTCGGCAGACTTGAAACTAGACGCTTATATAGGGAGTTCTTTGCATCGCTTTCCAACTCAAGACTCTGGCGATCCTTCCACCATGCTTGAAGATCCCACCAGCGCAAACCATTGACGCCAATTGCCCTGTCATACACCAAGACCTCATCCTTGCCAGTGACAATTTCGATGTCGTTGTCGATAGCATCGCTGAATCGCAGGTCTGGTTTGACTGACGACGCGAAGATCAGTTGCTTCGGCCGACCACGTGGCGATACATGCTTAGAGAGCAACTCGAAGACCGGATAGCCGCCATCGAGCCCCACTTCATGCAGCTCAAGGCCCAACGCCTTCAACGGGCCATTGACGATTCCAACAAAGCGTCTCTGACTTTCCTCGTCCGGTCGGATGTCCGGCGAAGCTAGTCCCTCTAGGAACAGAGCGAAACGTCGATCTGATGCCTCGAATGCGCCCAATTTGTCGAACAGATCCAGCACCGACCAGCAGCCACTTGCGCCGTGTATGTGATAAGCAATCTCCGCGTAGAGACTGTCATCTTCTCCCGTGATGTCGGCAAGGAAGGTCCAAGTTGAATCGTTGCGAAGGACCCAGAGACGCGACAACAAAGCATCGAACTTTCGCGCGTCAATGAATAAATCTGTGACATTTAGTGCCGCCGCAATTTCTCGACGCGTCCGCTTTCGAATAGCCGGGTAGTCGGCGTCAGTCCAAAGCGCATCTTCAATGGCGTTCCGGTCCGCCGGTCGTAGCCCACCCGTGGCGATCAAATGCTTGGCCAAGCCAGGCAATGCACCATCGTCTATGCCTTCTAACGCTTGTTGAATTCTCTCTTTCTTCGATCCAGGAAGATCACTAGGCAGTTGGAGCTCAATGAGCTTTTCAGTAATGCCCCGATGTGTGTGCCCGTCTAGCTCGTATGCGACCGCCCCTAGTACGTACGTCTTGAGTCGCTGCAGATCCATCGCACCCCACTCCGGCAAAGCCCGCTCACACCTCGCAGGGCCCCTTTCGAAAATTTCCGCGTCGGCTCCTGGTGCCGAGTTGGAATCCTGCACGGCATGTTGATCGCGATAAAACTCGTTGAAAAGACCAGTCGTAACCCATTGATCCGTAAGACCCCGGAAACCAATCCATTGGTCGGCAGTCCATAGGAAGGGAGAAATCGGAGAAAAATTGGCGAAATTTTCGCCAAATTAGGGCCTGTGGATATTTGACGAGTCCACAGGCCGACGACGAAAAGGCCGGAAATAAGGCCTTTTCGCGAGGTGGTGTGACGGAGAGACGCGGTTGGACCGCGAGGGAATGGTGGGTCGTGATGGATTCGAACCATCGACCAGCGGATTAAAAGTCCGATGCTCTACCGACTGAGCTAACGACCCATTCCGAACTCCGGGCGCGCCGGAGCCGGGCATTCTAGCCCAGGTCGGGGCCCGAGTCAGGCCCCTGCGGCGAACGCGTTCAGACGTAGCGGGTCGGGTCGGCCACGCCGGCGGCGTGGAAGCCTTCGGCGCGCAGGCGGCAGGCGTCGCAGTGGCCGCAGGCGCGGCCGGCGTCGTCGGCCTTGTAGCACGACACAGTCTGGCCGAAGTCCACGCCCAGGCGCACGCCTTCGCGGACGATGTCGGCCTTGCTCAGGAACTGCAGCGGCGCGACCACGCGCAGGCCGGCGCCCTCGACCCCGGCCTTGGTGGCGAGGTTGGCCAGGCGCTCGAAGGCCTCGACGAACTCCGGGCGGCAGTCCGGATAGCCGGAGTAGTCGACCGCGTTGACGCCGCAGAAGATGTCGTTGGCGCCGAGCACTTCGGCCCAGCCCAGCGCGATCGACAGCATAATGGTGTTGCGCGCCGGCACGTAGGTCACCGGGATCGCGTCCTTGGCCGCGTCCTGGCCGACCGGGTGGCCGTCGTCGTCGAGCGGCACCTGGATGCTCTCGTCGGTCAGCGCCGAGCCGCCGATGCTGCGCAGGTCGACGCTGACGGTCTTGTGCGCGGCCGCGCCGATGGACTGGGCGATCAGCGCGGCGGCGTCGAGTTCGGAGGTGTGGCGCTGGCCGTAGCGCACGCTCAGCGCGTGCACGAGGAAGCCCTGCTCGCGCGCGATGGCGGCGACGACGGCGGAATCCATGCCTCCGGAGACGAGGACGACGGCTTTTTTCATGGTCGGGACGGAAATGCGGAATCGGGAATGGGAGAGGCTACAGCAGCCGGGCTTGCGGGGGTTGGCTGTTGTGGCCGGGCCTGGCGGCCCGTCGGTCGCCCAAGCTCAGCGGCCGGGTTCGTCGTCCCAGAGGATCTTGTGCAGCTGCAGCTGGAACCGCACCGGCAGGCGGTCGGCGACGATCCAGTCGGCCAGGTCGCGCGGGCGAATCTGGTGGAAGCTCGGCGAGAACATCACCGCGCACACCGCGCTCAGACCGTGCTCGGCGACGATCGCCTTCGACCACTCGTAGTCCTCGCGGCTGCAGATCACGAACTTGATCTGGTCGCGCGCGGTCAGCAGCGGCAGGTTGCTCCACAGGTTGCGGTGCGCTTCCTTGGAGTCGGGCGTCTTGATGTCGAGCACGCGCGACACGCGCGCATCGACCGGGCCGATGTCGATCGCGCCGGAAGTCTCCAGCGAGACCTCGTAGCCGGCATCGCACAGGCGCTTGAGCAGTTCGATGCAGCGCTTCTGCGCCAACGGCTCGCCACCCGTCACGCAGACGTGGCGGGCGCCGTGTTGCGCGACTTCGGCCAGGATCGCGTCGAACTCCCACCACTCGCCGCCGTGGAAGGCGTAAGCGGTGTCGCAGTACTGGCAGCGCAGCGGGCAGCCGGTCAGGCGCACGAACACGGTCGGCCAGCCGATGCTGTCGGATTCGCCTTGCAGCGACAGGAAGATTTCGGTCAGCCGCAGGCGCTCGGAGGACGGCGCTGCGGCCGTCTCGGAGACAACGGCGTTCATGGCGGGACTCAGTTGCGCAGCCGGCTCAGCTGGATCGCGTTGAGGCGATCGGCGGCCGTGCGCGCGGCGTCGGTACCGGGATACCGGTTGGCGACGTCGGCGAGCGTGCGCTCGGCGGCGTCGACCTGCTTCAACCCGAACTGGGCCAGGCCGACCTTGAGCAGGGCCCCGGCGGCCTTGTCGTGGGTCGGATAGCGGTCGAGCAGGGACTGGAACTGCTCCTGCGCGAGTTGGTAGTTCTGGGTGACGTAGTAGCTCTCGCCCAGCCAATACAGCGCGTTGGGCGTGTAGGTGCCGTTCGGGTGCGCGGCCAGGAACTCCTGGAACAGGCGCGCCGACTCGACGTACTGGCCGCCCTTGAGCGCGTTGAACGCGGCGTCGTAGGCCGCGCGCTCGTCGCCGCCCTGGGCCAGCAGGCCCGGATCGCCGTGCACGCTGGGTGCGGTGTCCTTCACCGCCGGCGGCGGCGGCGAAGGCTTGGCGGCGGACGCCTGCGGACCCGGCGCGGCGGCGGCGGGCGCGCCGCTTTCGAGCCGGTTGAGGCGGTTGTCGGTGTCCAGGTACTGCGCCTTGCTCGATTCCTGCAGCTGGCGGTTCTGCTGCTGCAATTCCTCGACCTGCGCGCGCAGGGCCTGCATTTCCGACTTGAGCTGGTTGACCTGGTTGAGCAGGTCCATGTTGGCCTGGTTGTCGGACGCGCGCTGTTCCAGCACCGCGACCCGGTCGGCCAGGCTCGCGCGCTGGGCAAAAGCGGGCGTGGCGGCCGCAAGGGCCGCCACGACTGCCAAGGCTAGTACGAACTTACGCTCTGCGGACTTCAGCATCGCGGGTCAGCCTCGTCTGGGTTGCTCGGAAAGTCGTGCCGCCGATCACTTGGCGGTGTAGACGATCTCGACGCGACGGTTCTTGGCCCAGCAGTCTTCGTTCGAGTCGGTGCAGACCGGACGCTCTTCGCCGTACGACACCACGGTGATCTGGCTGCCCGAGGCGCCGTTGGCCTGGATGGACGACGACACGGCATTGCCGCGGCGCTCGCCCAGGCCCAGGTTGTATTCGCGGCTGCCGCGCTCGTCGGCGTTGCCTTCCAGGGTCATGCGCGAGGACGGACGGTCGCGCAGGTACTTGGCGTGGCAGCCGACGATGGCCTGGAACTCCGGCTTCAGCGAATCCTGGTCGAGGTCGAAGTACACCACGCGCTGGCGCAGGCAGGCGTCGGTGTCCAGGTCGTTCGGGCCGTAGGCGCCGGAGGCGACCGGGCCGGTGCTGTCGCCGGGCTGGGTGGTGGTCGAACCCGGGCCGGTATCGGTCGGCGCGGTTTCCTTGACCTTCTTCGAGCAGGCGACGGCCGCGGTGCAGAGCACGGCGGCGAGCAGGATGCGGGCAGCGTTGTTCATGGGTATTCCTCGTCAGTGTGTAACGTGGGGCAGGAGTCGTTCGGGGAGCTGTTGCAGGCGTGGTTCCGGGGCGCTACCGGCGCGGCCGCAGGCCGGCGCGATGAGGGCCCGCCGGCGCGTCAGCGCGGCAGGCGATAGGGCCCCCAGGCCGGTTCGCGCACGTCGCCGTCGGCCAGCACCAGGCGCTGGCGCACCCGGGCATCGGCGGAAACGGCATAGAGCACGCCACGGCGTCCTTCGCGCGCAGCATAAATGATCATGGAGGCGTTCGGTGCAAAGCTCGGCGATTCGTCCAGCGACCCCGGCGACAGGGTGCTCCACAGGGCGCCGCCGGTGCTGGAATCCATCATCGCGATCCGGTAGGTGTTGCCCGCGCCCTGGGCGGTGGCGATCTTCTTGCCGTCGAACGACACGCTGGCGCTGGCGTTGTAGCTGCCCTGGAAGGTGACCCGGGTCGCGCTGCCGCCGCTGGTGGGGACCGCGTAGATCTGCGGCTTGCCGCCGCGGTCGGAGGTGAAATAGATCTTGTTGCCGTCGGCCGACCAGGTCGGCTCGGTGTCGATGCCGAAGTGGTTGGTCAGCTGGGTCAGCGCCTTGCTGCCCAGGTCCATCACGTAGATCTCGGGGTTGCCGCTGCGCGACAGGGTCAGGGCCAGGCGGCGGCCGTCGGGCGAGAACGCCGGGGCGCCGTTGATGCCGCGGAACTTGGCCACCAGTTCGCGGCTGCCGGTGCCGATGTTCTGGATGTAGATCGAGGAATTGCCGCCCTCGAAGCTGACGTAGGCCAGGCGGTTGCCGTCCGGGCTCCACGACGGCGACAGCAGCGGCTCGGGCGAGCGCACCACGGTCTGCGGGTTGTAGCCGTCGGAGTCGGCCACCATCAGCGCGTAGTTGCTGCCGCGGCCGACGCCGGTGGCGGTGACGTAGGCGATGCGGGTGAAGAACGCGCCGCGCACGCCGGTGACCTGCTCGTAGATCTTGTCGGCGACCTGGTGGGCGACGTCGCGCATGGCGTTGGCGCGCGCGGTCAGGGCGAAGCCGAGCAGGCGCTGCTGCTTGCCCACGTCGTACAGCTCGTACTCGACCCGGTAGGTGCCGGCGCCGGCGTCGAGCACCCGGCCGACCACGATGTAGTCCTGGTTGAGCGCGCGCCAGTCGGGGAAGCTGATTTCGCTGCCGCGGGTCGGCTTGGCCGCCATCTGCTCGACCGGCAGGCCGCGGAACTGGCCGGAGCGGTTGAGGTCGTTGCGGACCACTTCGGCGATGTCGGTCGGCGGAGCCGCGCCGCTGCCCTGGTAGGGCATGGGCACCACGGCGATCGGGGTGGCCGAGGCGAGGCCGCCGACGATGTCGATCTCCAACCCCTTTTGCTGGGCCGACGCGGCGAAGGGGATCAGGACGGCAAGCAGCGTGGCCAGCCAGCGCAGGGGTCGTTTCATCGGCACTCCGTGAGAATCCAACGGGGGTTTGTTCAGGTTCGGCATTGTTAACGCTGTTGGGTGAACGTGGGCTCAAAACCCGGCGTCAATTTGCCTTTCAGTGCGTTAGCGGCGTGCGTATGCGGGCGAACGGCGCACAAAACGTGCAAGCAACGCCCGCGACCGGCAGCAAGCGACGCGACGGGGCAGCCGCCCTGCCCCGCCCGGCCGCCCGTTCAGGCAACCGTCTGGGCCGGCGCGGCAGCGCGGCGGCGGGTCCGGCTGCCGCGTTCAGCGATCGCGCATGCGCTGCCACCAGCGCTTGAGCCGGCTCTCTTCCCGTTCCTTGGGATCGTCGGGTTCGGCCACCCGCAGGCTCAGCCGCAGCAGCGGCCGGAACACCTGCTGGTAGCCCTGGTACGGCAACGGACTGGCCGCGCGCGCGGCCGCCAGCAGGCTGTCGCGCCCGGCCGGGTCGAGGTCGCAGGGCTGGATCGTGCGTACCGACACCAGCCTGCCGCCCGGCGCCTGGCTCAGCTCCAGCGTGCAGGCGCTGTCGGCGGCGGCGCTGGCGGGCGCCTGCCAATGCTGGCCGATGCTCTGGCGCAGCACTTCGTAATAGCGCAACTGGTTCTGCGGCAGGCAGTGCTCGGGCGTGTCGCAGGCGCGGCCGATCTCGACCGCCATGGCCGGCATCGCAGCCAGCCCGGCGGCCACCGCGGCGATGCGCGCGAGCGATCGGGTCGCGGCGCGCATCAGCGGTCCTCGGCGCGGAAGTTCAGGATCAGGCTGCGCTGGAACACGCTTTCGAAGCCGGCGTAGGGCAAGGGCTGGGCCTTGAGCACCGCGGCCTCGACCGAACGCCGTCCGGCCTCGTCGTAGGCGCAGGGCTCGATCACTTCCACCGCGATCACCTGGCCGCCGGGCAGCTGGCGGATGTTGAGCCGGCAGGCCGCGCCGAGCGGGACCGAATCCGGGCGGGTCCACTTGTTCTTGATCGCCGACTGCAGCGCCGCCTGGTAGCGCGCCAGCAGGCCGGTGTCGGCGCCCTGGTTGCCGGCCTGCTGCGCCGGCGCGGTCGCCGCGGCGGTCTGGCTGGCCTGGCTGGCGCGGCGGTCGGCGAGCTGCTGCAGCTTCTGCTCGGCCAGGCTCTGCTCGCGCTGCAGGCGCGCGCGCTCGCGGCGGATGTCCTCGAGCTTCTTCTGCCGCTCGGCCTCCTGCTGCTCGGCCAGGCGCTGCTTCTGCTGCGCCTCTTCCTGGCGCTTCTGCTCGGTCAGGTCGACCTGCTCCTGGCGCGCCTTGGCCTCCTGCAGCTTCTTGTCCTCGGCCGGGTTCGGCGTCGGCGTGTCGACCACCTGCTCCTGGCTGGTGGTGTCGGGCACCGGGACGAAGTCCTGCGGCGACTGTTGCTGCGGCGAGACCGCGTCCTGCGGCTTGGGCTCGGCGACCGGCTGCGGCAGCGGATCGGCCTGCTCGGGCAGCGGGTCGGGCTGCGCCTGCGGGACCGGCTCGACCTTGCTGCGCAGGGTGCGCTGCATCGCCGCCGACAGGTCGCTCATCTCGGCCAGTTCGGTCGACACCGGCGAGCCGGCGGCCGACACCGCGCCGCTGTTCCAGTTCAGCAGCGCACTGACGATCAACGCCGCGATCAGCAGGCCGTGCAGCAGCACGACCACGATCGCGGCCTGGACCGAGTCGGCGCGGGTCTCCCTCATTTCCTGCCCTTCTCGGGCTGGCTGATCAGGCTGACCTTCTCCACGCCGGCGTTTTGCAGGATGTTCATCGCATCCATGACCGGCTGGTAATTGGCGCGGCCGTCGCCGGCGATGTAGACCTGCACCTTCTCTTTGTCGTTCTGCTTGACGATGGCGCCGATCTTGGCGGCCAGGTCCTGCGCGGTCACCGCTTCCTTGTTGCCGGCCTTGACCGTGAGGAAGAAGTTGCCGGATTCGTCGACCTGGACCACGACCGGATCGGTCTTGGTGTTGCTCGACTTGGCGTTGGACTTGGGCAGGTCGACGTCGACGCCGAGCGTCAGCAGCGGCGCGGTGACCATGAAGATGATCAGCAGCACCAGCATGACGTCGATGTAGGGCACGACGTTGATGTCGGCCTTGAGCTTGCGCTTGTTGGGGCGGCGGATGGTGCCGGACATGGCGGGTTCCTCTGGTGTCGCCTGATCAGGCGGGGCGCCGCGCCGGCGTCGGGCGCGGCGCGCGCCCGCGGCGCGGGCTGTGCGGTGCGGAAGCGATCGCCCGCATCACTCGTCCAGGTGGGCCTGCCGCTGCAGGATCGAAGAGAACTCCTCGGAGAACGCGTCGTAGCGCACCGCCAGCCGCTCCACGCCGGTGGCGAAGCGGTTGTAGGCCCACACCGCCGGGATCGCCACGAACAGGCCCATCGCGGTGGCCAGCAGCGCCTCGGAGATGCCCGGGGCGACGTCGGCGATGCCGACCTGCTTGGACGCGGAGACCAGCGAGTGCATGGTCACCATGATGCCGAACACGGTGCCGACCAGGCCGATGTACGGCGAGGTCGAGCCGATGTTGGCCAGCAGCTCCAGGTTGTGCTCGAGCCCGTCGATCTCGCGCGAGCCGGTCGCGCGCATGGCGCGCTGGGCTCCTTCGATCTGGGCGCGGGCGTCGACGCCGCGGCGCTGGCGCACGCGGTTGAACTCGCGGAAGCCGGATTCGAAGATCGCCTCCAGGCCGCCGATGTTGCGCGCGCGCTCGGTGGTGCCGGCGTAGAGCTTGGACAGTTCGGCGCCGGACCAGAAGCGTTCCTCGAAGTGGTCGGCCTCGGCCTTGGCGCGGCGGATCACCTTCCACTTGCGGAAGATGATGAACCACGAGGTCAGCGAGGCGATCACCAGCAGCGCCATGATGAACTGCACCGGCAGGCTGGCCTTGATCACCAGGTCCAGCAGGCTGAATTCCGCGGCGGCCTGGCCGGCGGCGGCGGCGCCCTGGGTCACCGCCTGGGTGGCTTCCTCCGGCAAGGCTTGCACAGTCGTGGCCAGAAGCGCGATCAGCGATGACGTCATGCTTGGTTCTCCGTCGCCCGGCGCGCGGGCTTGTGTGGGGCGTGCGGCGCGTCGGGAGTCAACGGGCCGCAGGGTGTCGTGGGGTTGAAGACCGGGATCGGGTTGGCGCGGGTTTTACTACCGGGTGCGTGAAGCCGCCTGCAACGCGTCCGGTGGCGGCGCTTCCTGCGCCTGCAGTTGCGCGTACAGCGCCGGCGGGATCGGGCACGGGCGCAGGTGCTGCGCGTCGACCGCGGCGACCTTCACTTCGGCCTCGACCAGCCGCTGCGCGCCGCGCATCGTCCGCTGGGCGAAGACCAGGCTGGCGCGGCGGCAGCGCACGAGCTGCACGGTGACCTGCAGTTCGTCGTCCAGCCGCGCGGGCATGAGGAAGCAGATCTGCATGCCGGCGACCACGAACAGCAACCCGTGCTCGCGGCGCAACCCGTCCTGGCCGTAGCCCAGGGCGCGCACCCATTCGCTGCGCGCGCGCTCCATGAAGGCCACGTACCGGGCGTGGTACACCAGCCCGCCGGCGTCGGTATCTTCCCAATAGACGCGTGTCGGCCAACTGAATAAGCCGGGAACCGCGCCGGAACCCGCCGCAGGCGCGCTCATGCGCGAGCCCCGTGCGGGCCGGCCGCGGCGGGCGTCGAAGCGGTCGCCATCAGAACAGTTCCCCGGGGTCGCCCGGCCGCTCGCGCGGGTCCAGGCCGAGGTGGCGGTAGGCGCGCGAGGTGGCCATGCGGCCGCGCGCGGTGCGGATCAGGTAGCCCTGCTGGATCAGGAACGGCTCGATCACGTCTTCGAGCGTGCCGCGCTCCTCGCTCAGCGTGGCGGCCAGCGACTCCACCCCGACCGGGCCGCCGTCGAAGGACTCGATGATGGTCTTGAGCAGGCGCCGGTCGAGCTCGTCGAAGCCCTCCGGATCGACCTTGAGCATGGCCATCGCGGCGTCGGCGACGGCGCGGTCGATGTGGCCGGCGGCGCGGACCTGGGCGTAGTCGCGCACCCGCCGCAGCAGCCGGTTGGCGATGCGCGGGGTGCCGCGCGAACGCTTGGCGATCTCGGCCGCGCCCTCGGGCTCGCAGGCGATGCCGAGGATCTGCGCCGAGCGGCGCACGATCTTGGTCAGTTCCTCGGCGTTGTAGAACTCCAGCCGCTGGACGATGCCGAAGCGGTCGCGCAGCGGCGCGGTCAGCAGGCCGGCGCGGGTGGTCGCGCCGATCAGGGTGAACGGCGGCAGGTCGATCTTGATCGAGCGCGCGGCGGGGCCCTCGCCGATCATGATGTCGATCTGGTAGTCCTCCATCGCCGGGTACAGCACTTCCTCGACCAGCGGCGAGAGGCGGTGGATTTCGTCGACGAACAGCACGTCGTGCGGTTGCAGGTTGGTCAGCAGCGCGGCCAGGTCGCCGGCCTTCTCGATCACCGGGCCGGAGGTCTGGCGCAGGTTCACGCCCAGCTCGTTGGCGATGACGTGGCTCAGGGTGGTCTTGCCCAGGCCCGGCGGGCCGAAGATCAGCACGTGGTCGAGCGCCTCGCCGCGGTGCTTGGCGGCCTCGATGTAGATCTTGAGCTGCTCGCGCACCGGCTGCTGGCCGAGGTACTCGTCCAGGCGCTTGGGCCGGATCGAAGCCTCCAGGGCGTCGTCTTCGCGGGTGGCGCCGGAATCGATGATGCGCTGATCGTTCATGCGGCTATGTTCGCATGGGACGGGGCGCGGGCGCAGTGGCGCAAGCCCTCGGACCGGCGCTGCGCGCGCGGTGGACGAGTGCGGCGCCCGGCCTTGGCGCGAACGGCCGGGCGCCGGCCGCGGCTACTCCAGTTCGCCCCGGCGCAGGTCGGCGAAGAAGCGGTGGAAGTCGCGGGCGCGATAGTTCGCCACCAGTTCGCCGAAGTATTCGAAATAGACGACTTCCGGCTCCTGCTGCGGGCCGCGCTCGCGGTAGTCCAGGCACAGCAGCCACTCGATGTTGTGCGAGGCCAGGATCAGCAGGCGCTCGCAGCCGGCGTAGTTGCGGACGAAGCCGTACAGCGCGTCGCGGCCCTGGAAGTCCCCGGCCCAGTCGGCCAGCGTGCGCAGGTCGGCGAGCGCGAGCACCGTGCCATCGGGCACCACGCTTTCCCAGTCGTACAGATGCCGCGAGGGCTGGCGCCGCAGCGGCGCCCATTCGAACGCGGTGCTGCCGCCGTCCTGGCGCAGGTACAGCGCGCGCAGCAGCGCCGGCAGGCGCAGGCCCAGGCGCGCCTCGGCGGCGGCGAGCGCGGCTTCGTCGGCCGGCGCGCCGGCTTCGGCCCAGTAGCCCGGGCCGCGCCAGAACGTATCCAGGCTCGGCGGCCGCGGGTCGCAGCGCAGCCGTTGCCGCGGGTCGTGACGCGCCTGCAGGGCCGGGTTCCAGTATTGGATTTCGACCAGCTCGGCCAGGAACGCGGCGTGATCGGGGTACTCGCGCAGGCGCTGGCGTTGGTCGGTCAGCACGATGCGCGGTTCGCCGCCGGCGCTGTAGTCCAGGCACAGGGTGCCGTTGTCCTCGCCCACGGCGATCGCGATCAGGCGACTGTCGTCGGCGGCCAGCGCGGCGAAGGCGTCGTCGCGGTAGTCCTCGCGCTGGCGCAGCTGCGCCAGCGAGAACCACTGCGCCAGCGGCAGCAGCCGCGCGCGCGGGACCAGCCAGTCGGCGTCGATCCAGTCCTGGCTGTGCAGCGAGGCGGCCCGCGCCATCCGCACCGCGCCGCCGTCGTAACGTGCGTACAGGCTGCGCAGCCACGGCGGCAGCTCGATCCCCAGCCGCGCCTGCGCCGCGGCGATGTCGTCGGCGCTCGCCGCGGCCCGGCCGAGGTTGCCTTCCTCGTCCCAGAACGTGTCCAGACTCGGCCCGCGGCCGTAGACGCGCCAGTCCAGGACGCTGCCGCCCATGCTCAGATCTCGACCTGCGCGCCCAGCTCGACCAGCCGGTTGCCCGGAATCCGGAAGAACCCGGTCGCCGGCGCCGCGTTGCGGTGCATGAAGGCGAACAGGCGGTCGCGCCAGATCGGCATGCCGCGGTGGCGGCTGGCGACGACGGTCTCGCGGCTGGCGAAATAGGTCGTGTCCATCGGATCGAAGTAGATGCCGCCGGCGTCGCACGAGCGCATCAGCGCCAGCGGCACGTCGGGCACTTCCATGAAACCGAAGCGGATCAGCACGCGGTAGAAGTCGTTGCCGATCGCCTCGATCTTGAGCCGCTTCTCCTTCGGCGCGTACGGCACGCCGAGGGTTTCCACGGTCAGGAACACATTGCGCTCGTGCAGGACCTTGTTGTGCTTGAGGTTGTGCAGCAGCGCGTGCGGCACCACGCCCTTGTCGGCGGTCATGAAGATCGCCGTGCCCGGCACCCGCACCGGCGGCGCCAGCATCAGGCCGGGCAGGAAGCTGTCGAGCGAAATGCCTTCCTTGCGCACTTCCTCGTGCAGCAGTTCGCGGCCGCGGCGCCAGGTGCGCAGCAGGGTGAACACGATCAGGCCCAGCGCCAGCGGGAACCAGGCGCCGTCGAAGAACTTGGCGCCGTTGGCGATGACGAAGCCGACGTCGACCACGAAGAACAGCACGCACAGCGGCAGCACCCACTTGCGCCAGCGCGGCCACAGCGCGCGCGCGACCAGGGCCAGCAGCAGGGTGTCGATCAGCATCGTCGCCGACACCGAGATGCCGTAGGCGGTGGCCAGCGCGGTCGAGCTGCGGAACGCCAGGACCACGGTGATGACCGCGATCGCCAGGATCCAGTTGATGTACGGCACGTAGATCTGGCCGATGGTGCTGCTGGAGGTGTGCTTGATCTGCATGCGCGGGATGTAGCCCAGCTGCATGGCCTGGCGCGACACCGAGTACGCGCCGGTGATGACCGCCTGGGAGGCGATCACCGCCGCCATCGTCGCCAGCACGATCATCGGGTACAGCGCCCACGGCGGCACCGACTCGAAGAACGGATTGACCACCGCGCGCGGGTGGTTCAGCACGAACGCGCCCTGGCCGAGGTAGTTCAGCATCAGGCTCGGCAGCACCATGATGTACCAGGCGTAGCGGATCGGCTTGGCGCCGAAGTGGCCCATGTCGGCGTACAGCGCTTCGCCGCCGGTCACCGCCAGCACCACCACGCCCAGGATCAGCACCGACTGCGCGCCGTGCTCGATGAAGAAGCGCACGCCCCACATCGGGTTCAGCGCCTTGAGCACTTCCGGGCCCTGGATGATGTTGTAGACGCCGATCGCCGCCAGCGAGACGAACCAGATCATGGTGATCGGGCCGAACACCTTGCCGACCTTCTCGGTGCCGAAGCGCTGGGCCAGGAACACCATCACCAGGATCACCACGGTGATCGGCACGATGAAGCGGTGCAGGCCGGGCGCGGCGACCTCCAGGCCCTCGACCGCGCCGAGCACCGAGATCGCCGGGGTGATGACGCTGTCGCCGAAGAACAGCGAGGCGCCGAAGATGCCGAGGATGCCGACCACGTACGCCGAGCGCCCGCCCTTGGCCAGGGTGCGCTGGGCCAGGGTCATCAGCGCCATGATCCCGCCTTCGCCGTCGTTGTCGGCGCGCATGATGATGGTGACGTACTTGACCGTCACCACGATCATCAGCGCCCAGAACACCAGCGACAGGATGCCCAGCACCGTGTCGTGGTTGCTGGTGAGGTGGAAGTGCGGCGAGAACGCTTCCTTCAGCGTGTACAGCGGGCTGGTGCCGATGTCGCCGAAGACGACGCCGATCGCGCCCACGACCAACCCGGGAAGCCCCTGTTTGGGACCGTGATGGCCTGAGCCGTGTCCGCCCGCGCCGTCGTGGCCGTGAGCGTGCTTGTCGGAAGTAGGAACGGTAGAGGACATTGTCGTCAGATTCCGGGCGGTTTGCCGCCGTGGGCTCAACGCAGCGCGGACTGTAGCGCCTTGCGGATGATGGCGGCGGCATCGTCGCCGGCGGCGGTGGCCTCGCGGGCCATGCGCGCGGCTTCGGCCGGCTTGTAGCCCAGCTGCTGCAGGGCGATCACGGCTTCGCTTTGCGGGTCGGCGGGAATGCCGCCGCTGGGCAGGGTCGCGCCGGTGCCGGCGAGGTCGGCGGCGCGGTCGCGCAGCTCCACCACCATGCGCTCGGCGGTCTTCTTGCCGATGCCGGGGATGCGGGTCAGCGCGGTGACGTCGCCGACCTGCACCAGCCGCGCGAATTCGTCGACCGACACGCCCGAGAGCACCGCCAGCGCGATCTTGGCGCCGATGCCGCTGACCTTCTGCACGTCGCGGAACAGCCGCCGTTCGCTCTCGCGCAGGAAGCCGTACAGCGAGACGCTGTCTTCCTTCTGCGCGTAGTGGGTGAACAGCGCGACCTCGCGGCCGATGTCGGGCAGGTCGTAGAACGTGCTCATCGGCGCTTCGAGCTCGTAGCCCACGCCATGCACGTCGACCACCAGCCACGGCGGCTGCTTGTGCGCCAGGATGCCTTTGAGGCGACCGATCACAGGGTGACTCCGATAGGGCGATGCGACCCGCCGTCGCCGGCGCGTCGCGAACAAGAGAAGAGGGAAACCCAAGCGCGGCGGCTACGAAGGACGACGCGGTCGCGCGCGCGGGTCCCTACCCCGCGCGCCGCGGACGGCGCGGCGACGACCCGGACGGCGGCCATCTCAGGCGCCGCGCCTGCGCAGCTGGTGGGTGGCGATGCCGGTGCGCTGGGCCGTAGCGCTCATATGGGCATGGGTCAGCGCGACCGCAAGCGCGTCGGCGGCGTCGGCCTGCAGCTTCACTTCGGGCAGGTTCAGCAGCAGCCGCACCATGTGCTGGACCTGCTGCTTGTCGGCCGCGCCGCGCCCGACCAGCGATTGCTTGATCAGCCGCGGCGCGTATTCGCTGATCGGGATGCGCCGGCGCACCACCGTGGCCAGGGCGGCGCCGCGGGCGTGGCCGAGCTTGAGCGCGGAGGTCGCGGACTTGTCCATGAACACCGTCTCGATCGCGACCTGGGTCGGCGCGAATTCGTCCAGCGCCGCTTCCAGGCCTTCGCACAGCAGGCCCAGGCGCGAGGGGAAGTCCTCGGCGTCGAGCAGCTTGAGCGCGCGCGCGGCGACGAAGGTGCAGCGGCCGTCGCCGGCCATGTCGATCACGCCCAGGCCGGTGCGCTGCGAGCCCGGGTCGATGCCCAGGATGCGCACGCTGGCCGCGGCGGGGCTGCGGGTTGTGGAGGTCGCCATCGGCTAGCGCTGGCGCAGCGCGGTGCCCGGGCCGGTGCGGCCGCGGACGCCGCGGCTACGCATACGCATCCTCGCCGAGGTCGGCGTTGGAATAGACGTTCTGCACGTCGTCCATGTCTTCCAGCCAGTTCAGCAGCTTGACCACTTGCTGGGCGGTCTCGCCGTCCACGGCGCTGGTGTTGTCGGCGCGGAAGGTCACTTCGGCCTGGCCGGGCGCGAGGCCGGCGGCCTCCATCGCGGCCTTGACCGCGGCGAAGGCGTCGGGCGCGGTCAGCACGTCGATCGAGCCGTCGTCGGGATAGACCACCACGTCGTCGGCGCCGGCGTCGATGGCGACCTCGGTGATCTTCTCCTCGTCCGAACCGGCCTCGAACCACAGCACGCCGCGCTTGGCGAACATGAACGACACCGAGCCGTCGGTGCCGAGGTTGCCGCCGAACTTGCTGAAGGCGTGGCGCACGTCGGCCACGGTGCGGACCTTGTTGTCGGTCAGGCAGTCGACGATCACCGCCACGCCGCCGGGGGCATAGCCCTCGTAGCGCACTTCTTCGTATTCCACCCCTTCCAGCGCGCCGGTGGCCTTCTTGATCGCGCGTTCGATCACGTCCTTGGACATGTTCGCCGACAGGCCTTTGTCGACCGCGGTGCGCAGCGCCGGATTGCCGTTGGGATCGCCGCCGCCGCGGCGCGCGGCCACGGAAATCTCGCGGATGATCTTGGTGAAGATCTTGCCGCGACGCGCGTCTTCGGCGTTCTTGCGTGCTTCGATCGACGGACCTCTACCCATGGCGTTACCGGCTTGATGTCTGGAAAGCGGGCGATTTTACCCGATCGGTCCTGGTCGCGGACTCGAAAACGCGTTCCGCCGGGCGGCGGCATCCGCCAGCGCGGCGCCGACCGCTCAGTCGCCGAAACGGCCGCGACGGAAGAAGGCCTCGGCCATGCGCGCAGCCTGCGCCGAGAACAGCAGGCCGCTGTGGCTGGCCGGGATGACCGCGTGCGCGGCCAGCCCCGCCAGGCGGGTCTCGGCGACCGCGACGGTGCCATCGCTGTCGCCCTCGAAGCGGCCGAACCAGCGTCCCAGCCCATGCGGGGTGCGGCCGGCGATCAGGCCGACCTGGGCCTGGCCCTGCCACGGCGGGCAGCCTTCCAGCAGCAGGCCGGCCGCGCGGCCGAGCACCGGCGCGCTCCAGGCATGGCGCGCCAGGCCGTCGGCGGCGGAACTGCCGAGCAGCGGCGAGCCCAGGCACACCACCCGCCGCACCGGCAGTTCGGGGTGCTGTTGCAGGGCGCGCAGGGTCACCAGGCCGCCGAGGCTGTGGGCGAGCACGTGCGCGGGCGCGCGACGCAGGCTCTCGACCAGCTTGGGCACGACCGCGTCCGGGCCGGCGCCGGCGCCGGCGTAGGCGAAGGTCTCGGGCTGGAAGCCGGCCGCGGTCAGGCGCGCGCCGAGCCAGGCCATCGACACGCCGGGCATCCAGATGCCGTGCAACATCACGATCCTGCGGAGATTCGGCGTTCGGGCCATGGCCTGCGAAGGTGAGCGGGGACCGGGCCACTATCGGGTCGGCGGCGGCGGCGGCCAAGGGGCAGCGGCGCCGGCGGCGGGCGCGCGCTCAGCTGCGGGCAGGCGACGGCGGCGCGGACGCGGCTGTCACAGCGGCCGCCCAGGGCGTGGTTACAATCGGTCAGCCAAGCCGCACCGGCTTCACAGTTCGCCGCGACCCAGCCCGTCCCGACACCGGATCCAGGCCCGCCCCGGGCCCCTGGACGAGCCGCCCTGCCGGGCCAGTCAAGCCCTATCGATGCGATATCCGTCATGAAAATGCGATGGATGTCATCGAAAGACAAATGTGAAACAGGCTGGCACTCATATTGTGACACCGTGCAAATATTGCACGGCGCCCGCACCGCAGGATGCGCGCCACCCGCAGCCGACGGTATCCCGCATGGCCCCGCGCTCCCCCGCCCTGCCCATCGCCAACGTGCTCGCCTCGGCGCTGCTCGCGGCGGTGGCGATGTGCACGGTGGCGCCGGTGTCCTGCGCGCAGCCCCGCCATCCCGGGGTGCTGCACCCGGTGCACGTGTTCCTCGACCGCGCCGGGGCCCGGCTGGAGCGCAGCTACCCGCAGCTGATGCAGTGGTCGCCGGCGCGCTGGGTCTCGCCGCGCCGGATCGACTGCCGCTGCACCCAGCCGGTCGCGCCGGCGGTGCCGGCCCCGGCCGCCGCCGCGCTGCACTGGCCCGGCCACCTGCGCCAGGCCCTGCAGGCGCTGCCCTGGGCCGGCTGAACCGACGCGGCCCGCGTCGCGTTTCGCAGCGGCCGCCGCGCACATAAGCGCGAAACATCATGTAACCGCGGCGCAGACCGCGGCCGATCCGCGTGCGCTATCACGTTCGCGCGCGCGGGCGTCCCACTAGATTCGCGCGGCGCCCGGCGTGGGCGCGCACCATGGAGCGGTTATGAATCGATCCTCGTGGTTCCTGGCGCTGGGAGTCGCGCTGGCGCCGATGCTTGCCGCGCACGCGGCCCCGCCGCGGGTCAGCAACGGCCTGGTCGGCGAATGGCACCTGGACCTGTCCGGCACCAGCGCCGCGGACACCAGCGGCTACGGCCGCAACGGCAGCGTGATCGGCGGCGCGGCCTCGTCCTGGGGCTGGCTCGGCACCGCCGCCGACCTCAGCGGCGGCAAGTACATCGAGGTGCCGAACTCGGCCAACCTGAATGTCGGCACCGGCAGCTTCACCGTCGCCGCCTGGGTGCGGCTGGCCGCGCCGGGCTCGGCCGCGGTCAAGACCCTGATCGAGAACCGCGGCGACGGCAGCGGCCGCGGCTATTCCTTCGGCATCGACCAGGGCCGCAACGTGCTGCTGCAGCTCAACGACGGCAGCACCTGGGGCAACTACGTCTCCGACTCCAGCGTGAGCCTGGCGGCGAACCGCTGGCACCACGTCGCCGCGGTGGTCAACCGCAGCAGCGCGCCGTACACGATCTCGTTCTACGTCGACGGACGCCGCGCCACCGGCCAGCCGACGCCGATGACCGGCAACCTCGACAACACCACGCGGCCGTTCATGATCGGCGGGCACATCAGCAGCGCGACGTACCGCTTCAACGACCGCGCCGACGAGGTGCTGGTCTACAACCGCGCGCTGCCGGCCGACGCCAGCGGCGGTCTGGGCGACATCATGTTCCCCGGCCGCACCAGCTACCAGCCGACCTACTGGAACGACGGCGGCACCCGCCAGCGCTACAACAACTGCTACAACTACGCCAACGGCCGCGCCACCAACACCTTCGCCCAGCCCGGCCGCGCCGCCAGCGCGCAATACGCCTCGCTGAGCTGCGCCGCGGTGCGCGCGGCGGCCGAACGCGACGGCCTGGAGCCGGTGGCCGACACCGCGATCAACGCCGCCAGCTACAAGAACATCGCCGCGCTGGTGGTCGCGCCGGGCTACGACTACCACTGGTACCGCCGCGACGCCAACGGCAAGTGGACCCACAAGCCCGGCCAGACCGCGGCCACCAACCGCGACAATTCCGGCAACGAGATCGCCGACCCGCGCACCGCCAACCGCGGGCCGTACAGCGATTTCTGCGGCTTCTACCGGGTGTGGTCGGACAGCATCGAGGGGAGCGGCCATGAGCAGATCAACTGAGCGCGCCGCGATCACCCAGGATCAAGGAGGAGTCATGCGCAAGCGTCCGTTCCAGTCCCTGCTCGTCGCCGCGGCGCTGTCGGCCGCGCCGCTGTTCGCCCACGCCGCCGACGCGCCGGGGTTGCGCATCACTTACCTGGTGTACTCGGGGCGGCCGAATCCGGAGCTGACGGTGACCGATCCGGCGCAACTGCGCGCGATCGAGAGCCGCCTCGGCGACGCCCTCGCCGCGCCGGCGCGCGCGGGCGCGGCGGCCGAACCGGCCCTGGGCTACAACGGCATCCTGATCGAACCCGTCGGCGGCTCGTCGGCGAAAGCCCGGCCGCAGACGGTGACGGTGAAAGGCCGCAACCTCAGCGTGGACACCGCCGCCGCTACCGAGTTCAAGTCGGCGACCGCGGCGACGCGGGTCTCGGCCGCGGCCGGGGACCTGGAATCGATGCTGCTCAAACTCGGGCAGAAGCGCGGCGTGCTGGACGCGACCACGTTGAACGTGTTGCTCGACGGCAAGTGAACCGCTGCCGGCGGGGCCGCGCATTCGTGCGCGGTTTCGCCGGCTTGCCGGGACGCGGCGGGGGTTGCGGCTGCGGAACCGTATCGATCGGCGCCAGCGGTCGCGATCGGGCGGCATCCCGGATGCCGGGCCGGGGTAGCGCCGGTCTTCGCATTGGCGCGGTCGCGGCTCGCGCCGCTCCTACAGGCAGCCCATGCGGGTGCGCAATCTCCCTGTAGGAGCGGCGCGAGCCGCGACCGCGAAACCGCAGCCGCCGGCGTCAGCATCCGCAAGCCGGCCGCGCCCCGAACGTAGAGCCGCCAGCGCCGGCCCTCGCACTGGCGCGGTCGCGGCTTGCGCCGCACCTACAGGCAGGGCGTGTGGCTTGCGCAGCGACGGTCAGCGCGTGGCGGAGCGCCGCAGGATGAATTCGTGGTCGCGGGTCTCGCCGACCACGAAGTCGTAGTGGCCGACCTTCTCGAAACCGTGGCGTCCGTAGAAGCGCTGCGCGCCGTAGTTCTCCGACCACACGCCGATCCACAGGGTGCGCGGGCCGTCGCGTTCCAGCCACGCTAGCGCCGTTTCGAACAGGCGGCCGCCCCAGCCGCCGTTCTGCGCCTCGCGCAGCAGGTACAGGCGCTTGAGTTCGCCGTCGGCGGGCGCGACCTCGGCGTGCGGCAGGCCGCAATCGCCGGCCAGGGCGTGGCCGACCGCGACGCCGTCGCGCTCCAGCAGCCAGGCGCCGTAGCGCGGGTCGGCCAGCAACGCGCCGATGGCTCGATGCGAATAGGTGTCGGCGAGGAAGCGCGCGAGGTCGTCGGGCGGGTACGAGTCGCCGAAGGTCTCGACGAAGCTGCGCGCGGAAATGTCGGCCAGGACGGCGGTGTCGGCCGGCGTGGCGCGGCGGATGCTGAAGTTCGCGGACATGGACAAGGCGCTCATAGCGGCGATGCTGCGGATTCCAGATGCGGGAGGGGCTTCAGCCCCGACGCTTTCGTACCAGATCGTCGCGACCTGAGCGCAAAGCGTCGGGGCTGAAGCCCCTCACAACTGCAAGCGACGGCCCGGCGCGGGGCCGTCGCGGGTGGATCAGGCCGGATCCTTCGGCCGCACCATCACATGCACTTCGGCCAGCTGCGCGTCCGGGATCGGCGACGGCGCGCCGGTCATCAGGCACTGCGCGGTGGTGGTCTTGGGGAAGGCGATGACGTCGCGGATCGATTCGGTCCCGGCCATCAGCGCGGCGATGCGGTCGATGCCGAAGGCGATGCCGCCGTGCGGCGGCGCGCCGTACTTGAGCGCGTCGAGCAGGAAGCCGAACTTCGCTTCGGCCTCTTCCGCGCCGATGCCGAGCAGGTCGAACACCGCCGACTGCATCTGCGGACGGTGGATGCGGATCGAACCGCCGCCGATCTCGTTGCCGTTGAGCACCATGTCGTAGCCGCGCGACACCGCGGTCTTGGCGTTCGCGCGCAGGTCGGCGATGTCGTCCACCGCCGGCGCGGTGAAGGGGTGATGCAGGGCGACGTAGCGCTGCGCTTCCTCGTCCCACTCGAACATCGGGAAGTCGGTGACCCACAGCGGCTTCCAGCCTTGGCCGACGAGGTTCAAATCCTTGCCGAGCTTGAGCCGCAACGCGCCCATGAAGTCGCTGGCGGTCTTGTAGTCGGCCGCGCCGAAGAAGATCGCATCGCCGGTCGAAGCGCCGCTGGCCTCGACGATCTTGGCCAGGGTGGCGTCGTCGAAGAACTTGGCGATCGGCGAGTTGATGCCTTCGCGGCCCTTGGACGCGTCTTCGATCTTCATCCACGCCAGGCCCTTGGCGCCGTGCTTGGCCGCGTGCGCGCCGGCCTCGTCGATCTGCTTGCGCGACCAGCCCGCGGCGCCCGGCGCGCGCAGGGCGATCACGCGGCCGTCGGCGTGGTTGGCCCAATCGGTGAAGACCTTGAACTCGCAGGTCTTGACCAGTTCGGCGATGTCGGCGAACTCCAGTTCGATGCGCAGGTCGGGCTTGTCCGAGCCGTAGCGGCGCATGGCTTCGGCGTAGGTCATGCGCGGGAATTCGGCGTCGAGTTCGACGTCGATGGTTTCCTTGAACACTTCGCGGATCATGCCCTCGACCGTGTCCTGCACGTCGCGCTCGGACACCCAGGCGAACTCCATGTCGAGCTGGGTGAATTCGAGCTGGCGGTCGGCGCGCAGGGCTTCGTCGCGGAAGCAGCGCGCGATCTGGTAGTAACGGTCGAAGCCGGCCACCATCAGGATCTGCTTGAACAGCTGCGGCGACTGCGGCAGCGCGTAGAACTCGCCCGGATGCATGCGCGCCGGGACCAGGAAGTCGCGCGCGCCCTCGGGCGTGGCCTTGGTCAGGATCGGGGTTTCGATGTCCTGGAAGCCGCGCGCGTCGAGCCAGCGGCGCAGCGACTGCACCAGGCGGATGCGGGTGCGCATCATCTTCTGCATTTCCGGACGGCGCAGGTCCAGGTAGCGGTAGGTCAGGCGGGTTTCCTCGCCGGCGTTCTCGTGGGCGTGGAACGGCAGCGGCTCGGCCTTGTTGAGCACTTCGATCTGCGCGGCCAGGATCTCGACCTTGCCGCTGCGGATCTTGTCGTTGGCGGCGCCGCGCGCGCGCACGCTGCCGGTCACGCGCACGCAGCTTTCCACGCTCAGATCGCCGGCGGTCTTGAACAGCTCGCCCATGTCCGAATCGACCACGATCTGGACCACGCCCTCGTGATCGCGCAGATCGGTGAACACCACGTGGCTCTGGACACGGTTGGTGTTGACCCAGCCGCACAGGGTGACGGTCTGGCCGATCAGCGCCTCGTCGACGAGGCCGCAGAAGTGGGTACGCATGGAAGCTCCGGATTGGTCGATCGGCCGGGCCGATCGTTGGATCGTGGGGGTTGTGCCGCAGGCGGCTCGCGGGGGCCGCGGCGGGAGCCGGGCTGCGAACGCCTCGCCGGCCGGGGGCCGGGACCGCACATTCTAGTCCAGGCGCCGCGGCGATTGGCCCAGGCGGCGCAGGGGCTTTTGTGCCGGCGGCGCTGGCGGGAGGGCCTTCAGGCCCGATGCTCCGGGCTTGGATCGCCGCGGCCGCAGCGGCAAGCGTCGGGCCTGAAGGCCGTCCCACAACCGCGGCCGCCTCGGCTCTGAAGGCCACGCCGCACGCCAGCGGCATGGCGGCCTCAAGGCTCTCTCACAAGAATGGGCGCCTCGACATCGGCCCTGAAGGCCCGCCCAGAACGGCGAAGGGCGCCTTGCGGCGCCCTGTGCGGAGGTCCGGCCTGGGTCCGGCGATCAGCTGCCGCCGCCGGCCGCCGGCTTGCTCGCCGCGGCCGGCGCGGCCGCGGGCGCCGGGTCGGCCTTCTTTTCGGCCTTCTTTTCGGTCTTCGTCTCGGCCGGCTTGTCCGCCGCGGCGCCGCCGCTGCTGCCCTCGCCGGCGAGGTTGCGCTTCTTGTCGCCGTCCTTCTTGAAGTCGGTCTCGTACCAGCCGCCGCCGGCCAGGCGGAACTGCGGCGCGGTCAGCTGGCGCCCGACCTGCTCGGCGCCGCACTCGGGGCAGACGGTCGGATCGGGATCGGACAGCTTCTGCAGGCGGTCGAAGCTGTGGCCGCAGGCATTGCACTGGAACGCGTAGATGGGCATGGCGGGAACGTGGGGAAGCCGACTCAGGCTGGCTAGTTTGGGGCTCGCGGCCGCCGATGCAAGCGCGCGGCCGTCCCGGCCGCGCCGAAACGCCGGTCGCGGCTGGGTTTCAGCCGCCCGGCGGGTGCGGATCGGGCCGGGCCGCAGGCGCCGGTCCCGCCGCGGCGGCGGCCGGCAACGCCGCGGCCGCCGGCACCGCCGTGGGTTCCGGCTCGGCGGCGGCGTTGCCGGCCGCCGCAGCGAGCCGGCGACGGTCGCCGGCGTCGTCCGGATGCACCGGGCCGTGGTCCTCGGCCGGGTCGACGTCGAACGGGGTGCGGAACACCAGCGACGGCAGGATCGTGGTCAGGGTGGCGTACAGCAGCAGCGCGCCGAACCAGGCGTCCGGCAAGGCGAAGCGGTCGCGCAGGATCGCCGCCAGCACCAGGGTGAAGATCAGCGTCGGCGCCAGCGCCACCGACACCCGCAGGCTGGCGCCGTGCTTCTCGCCGAACAGCGCGCGCCGCTGCAGCCAGATCACCCCGATCCGCAACGGCAGCACCACCGCCGTCAGCAGCAGGCCCAGCCCCAGCGCCTCGAAGCTCAGCGCGCCGCTGGGCACCTTGGTGCCGGCGTTGAAGAAGTAGAACGGGACGAAGAACGAGGCGAACAGCCGCACCGCGTGCAGGTTCTCGTGCGAGGCCAGGCGCGGCATGCGCTCGCGCAGCAGGCGCGCGATCAGGCCGGCGACGAAGGCGCCGACCAGGTAATAGACGCCGAGCTTGGCGGTGGCGAAGGCGGCGATCATGCCGACCATCACCAGCAACGAGAATTCCGAGCCCGGCGCGTGCGGCGCGACCCAGCGGCCGAGCGCGACGAACACCAGCGGCAGCCCGACCAGCATCGCGATCAGCGCGGTCGAGGACAGCGCCATGCGCATCGGGTCGCCCGCCTGCAGCACCACGAACAGCGCCACCAGCGCCAGCAGTTCGCCGGCGATGGCCTTGCTGGTCACCCAGAACCGCTCCTCTTCGTCCAGCCCCAGCCGCGCCAGGCTGTCGAGGATGAAACCGGTGGACGGCGTCAGCAGCGCCAGCGCCAGCAAGCCCGCGGCCTGCCAGCCCATGCCGGCGTAGCGCCAGGCCAGCCAGCCCATGCCGAACAAGGTCGCGGTGCGGATCACCAGGTGCGCGATCAACGGCCACAGCCCCTTGCGCAGCGCGCTGAGTTCCACCTCCAGGCCAGCGAACAGGAACAACGAGGAAATGCCCAGCGTGGCCAGCATGCCGACCACGGTGTCGTGCGACTTGTCGCCCCAGGCCAGCATCGCGACGATGCCGAACAACAGGCAGGTCAGCGGCGCCGGGATCTTGTAGCGCTGCAGCGCGCGCGGGATGACCAGCAGGCCGAAGATCAGCAGCAGATAGACCAGTTCGCGGCTCATGCGGCCCCCCTGTGGCGAAAATCAGGGCGGGACGATAGGGGGTCGGGTGTGGAGAGGGCGACAAGCCGGCCGAGCGCTCATCCGCCGGCGCGGCCGGTTTGCGACGCCGGCGGCGACCGCCATGCCGGAAAACCGGAGCGGGAGGGTTCTTACCCCACTGTAGGAGCGACGCGAGTCGCGACCGCGAAAACGCGGTTACTGCAGAAGTTTCGGCGCAGTCGCTTTCGGCGCAGTCGCATTGTCGCGGTCGCGGCTCGCGTCGCTCCTACAGCCGGGTACGAACCCGCATCGCCGTCGTTCCGGCTCGCATCGCAGCTCGCAAACGGGCGATACGCCGCTCGCTCTCAAGCCCCGTCGTACATCGCCATCCACGCCGCCTCGGCCTTCTCCAGCTCCGCCGCGACCGTCTCGCGCTGGCGCGCCAGTTCGCTGGCGTTGTCGCCGCCGCCGGCGTACTTGGTCGGGTCGGCGAGGTCCATGTCGAGGGTGTGCAGTTTCGATTCCAGCTCGGCCACGCGCTTTTCGGCCTCGGCCAGCTTGACCGGATTGACCTTCTTGCCGGGCTTGCCCGCCGCCGGCGCGGACGCAGCGGCGGCAGCCGGCGCGGCCTTGGCCTTCTTGCCCTCGCTGCTGTCCTCGCGCGTGCGCAGCCACACCGCGTAGGCGTCGAGGTCGCCGTCGAAGGGCTGGGCGACGCCGTCGGCGACGCGCACGAAGGTGTCGCAGACCAGGCCGATCAGGTGGCGGTCGTGCGAGACCAGCACGATCGCGCCGTCGAAGTCGCTCAGCGCCTCGGCCAGCGCTTCGCGCATGTCCAGGTCGAGGTGGTTGGTCGGTTCGTCGAGCAGCAGCACGTTGGGCTTGCGCCAGGCGATCAGCGCCAGCGCCAGGCGCGCGCGCTCGCCGCCGGAGAAGCCGTCGACCGATTCGAACGCGCGATCGCCGGGGAAATTCCACTTGCCGAGGAAGTCGCGCAACTGCTGGGTGGCCACGCCCGGGGCGATGTCGCCGAGGTGGTCGATCGGGCTGCGCCCTTCCTGCAGCGATTCGACGGTGTGCTGGGCGAAGTAGCCGATGCGCAGGTCCGGATGGCCGCTGCGCTCGCCGGCCAGCAGCGGGATCTCGCCGACCAGGGTCTTGACCAGGGTGGACTTGCCCGCGCCGTTGGGCCCCAGCAACGCCACGCGGTCGCCGGCCTCCATGATGAAGCTGGCGTTGTCGAGCACCTTGTGGTTGCCGTAGCCGCAATCGGCCTCGACCAGGCGCAGCAGCGCGTGCGGCAGCTTGGCCGGCTCGGGGAAATCGATGTGCAGCGAGCGCTCGGCGCGCACCGCCTCGGTGCCGGCCAGCTTGGCCAGCCGCTTCATCCGGCTCTGCGCCTGCTTGGCCTTGCTGGCCTTGGCCTTGAACCGGTCGATGAAGCTCTGCAGGTGGGCGCGCTCGACCTGTTCCTTCTCGAACGCGATCTGCTGCTGGCGCAGGTGCTCGGCGCGCTGGCGCTCGAACGCGGTGTAGTCGCCGACGTAGAGCTTGGCCTTGCCTTCGTGCAGGTGCAGGGTGTGGGTGCTGACGCCGTCGAGGAACTCGCGGTCGTGCGAGATCATCAGCAGCGTGCCCGGGTACTTCAGCAGCCATTGCTCCAGCCACAGCACCGCGTCGAGGTCGAGGTGGTTGGTCGGTTCGTCGAGCAGCAGCAGGTCAGACGGCATCATCAGCGCCCGCGCCAGGTTCAGGCGCACGCGCCAGCCGCCGGAGAACTCCTTGACCGCGCGCTCGTGGGTGTCGGGGCTGAAGCCCAGGCCGTGCAGCAACTTGCCGGCGCGCGCGGTGGCGTCGTAGCCGCCGAGCTCTTCCAGCCGGTGGTGGGCCTCGGCCACGGCCTCCCAGTCCTCGCGCTCGACCGCTTCGCGCTCGGCGACCACCGCCTTGTGCACCTGGATATCGCCGGACAGCACGAAGTCCAGCGCCGGATCGGGCAGCGCCGGGGTTTCCTGGGCGACGCTGGCGATGCGCACGCGGTTGGGCACGTCGATGTCGCCGCGGTCGGCCTCGACCTCGCCCTGGATCGCCGCGAACAGCGAGGACTTGCCGGTGCCGTTGCGGCCGATGACGCCGACCCGCCAGCCCGCGTGCAGGGCCAGGTCGACATTGGACAGGAGCAGGCGTTCGCCGCGCCGAAGGGCGAAATCACGGAAGGAAATCATCCCGATATGGTCGCATGACTGATCGGTATTTGCTCATGAGGATCGGTTCGGCCGCGCACCGGGCCGGCATCGAATAATCCAGACGCCGGCCTCAGACCGCCCCCACGCGTCAACGAGCTCGCCTTTCGCGGCAAAGCGCCCCCACCGGGCCGGCCGCGGCGGCGCCGTTCGGCCCGACGTTCCCCGTTCGCACCGCCCGGAGTCTTCATGCACCGCCGCCTGTCCCTGCTCAGCAGCGCCGTCCTGCTCGCCCTCGCCGCCCCCGTGGCCGCCGCCGACGCGCCGGCCGAGGCCGAACGCGCCAACCCGACCAACCTCGACACCCTGATCGTCACCGGCACCCGCGTGTCCGACCGCACCGTGGCCGAATCCACCGCGCCGATCGACATCCTCACCCCGCAGACCCTGGAGGCCACCGGCACGGTCGAGCTGGCGACCGCGCTGGCCCGCGCCCTGCCCTCGCTGAACTTCCCGCGTCCGTCGATCACCGACGCCACCGACGCGGTGCGCCCGGCGCAGCTGCGCGGCCTGGCCCCGGACCAGGTGCTGGTGCTGATCAACGGCAAGCGCCGCCACACCACCGCGCTGATCAACCTCAACGACAGCATCGGCCGCGGCTCCTCGCCGGTGGATCTCAACGCGATCCCGATCGCCGCGATCGAGCGGGTCGAAGTGCTGCGCGACGGCGCCTCGGCGCAATACGGCTCCGACGCCATCGCCGGCGTGGTCAACATCGTGCTCAAGGGGTCCGGCGAAGGCGGCTCGGTCGCCGCGCGCTACGGCCAGTACAGCGCCGGCGACGGCGAGCAGTACCAGCTCTCCGGCGACGCCGGCTTCAAGCTCGGCGACAACGGCGCGCTGCACCTGGCCGCGCAGGGCGGCCACAGCGACAACACCAACCGCGCCCGTCCCTACCTGGGCCCGGTCACGCCGACCAGCAACCCCAAGGGCCGCGTGGTCCACCGCTACGGCGATCCGGAAATCGACCAGGGCGCGTTCGCCTTCAACGCGCGCTATCAGGCCGCCGAAGGCGTGGAGTTCTACTCGTTCGGCACCGCCAGCCGCCGCCGCGCGATTTCCAACGGCTACTACCGCGCGCCCGGCAACGCCAACAACATCCTCTCGGTGTATCCCGACGGCTTCCTGCCGCAGATCGACAACCTCAGCCAGGACCGCGCGTTCGTGGCCGGCCTGCGCGGCCAGACCGCCGGCGGCTGGAACCTCGACCTGAGCTACAACTACGGCCGCAACCAGCTCGACTTCGACGTGCGCCACAGCCTCAACCGCACCCTCGGCGTCGCCTCGCCGCGCAGCTTCTACATCGGCCAGCTGGAAACCACCCAGAACGTGCTCAACGCCGATTTCAACAAGGCTTTCGACGTGGGCTGGCTGAAATACCCGCTGACCGTCGCGTTCGGCGCGGAATGGCGCGGCGAGAAGTTCGACCAGAGCGCGGGCGAACCGGCCTCCTACATCGCCGGCCCCGAACCCGGCGCGCCGGGCGCGCAGGTGTTCCCGGGCTTCACCCCGTCCGACGCCAGCCGCCGCGACCGCCACAGCCATTCGTTCTATGCGGACCTGGAAACCGACGTCACCGACAAGCTCTCGCTCGGCGCCGCCGCGCGTTACGAAAGCTACAGCGACTTCGGCGAAACCACCTCGGGCAAGCTGTCGGCGCGCTACGCCTTCACCGACAAGGTGGCGCTGCGCGGCACGGTCTCGACCGGCTTCCGCGCGCCGTCGCTGCAGCAGCAGTTCTACCAGTCCACCCAGACCGTGATCGTGCTCGGCGACCCCAACCCGTTCCAGGTGCGCACCTTCGCCGTCGACGACCCGGCCGCGGTCGCGCTCGGCGCCGAGCCGCTCAAGGCCGAGGAATCCACCAACCTCGGCCTGGGCCTGGTGCTGCAGCCGGTGGAAGGCCTGTACATCACCGTCGACGCGTATCAGGTCGACATCGACGACCGCATCATCCTCTCGGAGAACCTGCGCGGACCGGCGGTGGCGAGCTTCCTGGAAGCGCGCGGCCACCCCGGCATCAACGGCGGCCGCTACTTCACCAACGCGGTCGACACGCGCACCCGCGGCCTCGACATCGTCGGCAGCTACACCTTCGACCTGGCCGGCGGCGCGCTCGACCTCACCGCCGGCTACAACCGCAACAAGACCACACTGGAGCGGATCGCGCCGAACCCGCCGGAGCTGACCGCCGGCGGCCTGAACCTGCAACGCATCGGCCGGGTCGAACAAGGCCGCATCACCCAGGGCGCGCCGCGCGACAAGTTCTTCCTCGGCGGCAGCTGGAAGCGCGAGGGCTGGCGCTTCGACGCCACCGCCACTCGCTACGGCGAGTTCCACACCTTCAACGACGACCCCAGCGGCATCCGCGACCAGACCTTCGCGGCGAAGTGGACGCTCGACCTCGCCGCGACCTATGCGGTGGACGGCTGGGAGTTCACCGTCGGCGGCGACAACGTGCTCAACGAATACCCGGACGAGGCGATCTACGCCAACAGCGAGAGCGGGCAGCTGCCGTACACCAGCTACGCGCCGTTCGGGTTCAACGGCGCGTTCGCTTACGCCAAGGTCGCGTACAAGTGGTGAAAGCGCGGGAGGCGGCGGCGCGCGCCGCCTCGCGGGCGTCGTGAACCCCGCGCCGCGTCGCCGATGGGATCGGCGGCGCGGCGTTCGGCCCGATTTTGTGCGACGCGCCCAAAACCCGCGCCAGGCCGGTGCTACTTTCTGCGGGCCGAACGACTCGGCGCGACCATGGGAAGGACCGTCATGTTCAAGTCTCGCTTGCTGACCCCGGTACTGCTCGCAACCCTCACCGCCATTTCCGCGCTGCTGCCGATCTCCAGCGCGTTCGCGGCCTGCAACGATTGTCCCTGGCTGTTCAATCGGTGCATGAGCCGCGCCGACACGCCGGAGAAGGAACAGGCCTGCGAAGAATCGCGGCAGTTGTGCGAAGAGACCTTCTGCAACAATCCGCGCGCGGCGCGTTTGTCGGCGACGCCGGCGATCGTCGAAAATCCGTTGCCGCCGGCGCGCGAGACCGCAGATCGCCGGGCGCAGGCGCGCCGCAGCGCGCAGTAACGCGTTCGCCGCAGCCGATGGCCGGCACGAAGCCCCGCGTCCGGCGGGGCTTTTTTATGCCCGCCTCGCGGCGCGGCGGATGCGCGAACGCAAGGCGCAGGCCGATCGGCGAGCCGCGATCGCGCAGGCGTCGATGCGGGCGTGCCTGGCCAACGGCGCTGCGGCGGGCGGTGCTTGGCTCGCGGATGCGTTCGTTGTCGCTGGGTTGGCGCGGTCGCGACTTGCGTCGCCCCTGCACAGGCGGTGTCGTGAGCGGCTTTGTTGCGGGGAAACGCGAACGCTCGTGCTATCGGCGGCGCGGGAACCACTTGCCGATCGCGCGGTCTCAGCCCCCGGCCAACGCGTAGGCGCGCCCCGTCCGCCCGCGCAATCCCGGCCGCCTCTCGCGCAAGTCCGCCCACCGCCGCTGTCCCGACGGCGCGGGGATGAACCCCGGTTCATCCTCGCGCATCACGCCGGAGCGACCGGCACGCAGGCATAAAACCCGCTGTCCCCTCTCGGCTGCAGGCCTTGCCGCGCGGGCCCGGGCGGGTGCGTCCGGCCCTCGTCCGCGCACTGTCACTCCGGGGAAAAATCTCGCAGAAACAATCGTTTGCGAGCATGAATCGAACGAGAAATACTTGCATCTGAATGGGCCAGCGCACATTCTTGCAAGGACCAGACCACAGGAGAGCCGATGCACCACACGTCCCTGATCGCGATCCTGGTAGCCGGCTTCGTCCTGGCCTTCATCTTCGGAATGATCGCTCAACGCCTGCGGCTGTCGCCGCTGGTGGGCTACCTCATCGCAGGCGTCATCGCCGGCCCCTTCACGCCCGGCTTCGTCGGCGACCAGACGCTCGCGCCGCAGCTCGCGGAAATCGGCGTCATCCTGCTGATGTTCGGCGTAGGCCTGCACTTCTCGCTGGGCGACCTGCTGGAAGTCAAAGCCATCGCACTACCGGGCGCGATATTGCAGATCGCGGTCGCCACGGCCCTGGGCTGGGGCATGGCGTATTACCTGGGCTGGTCGCACGGCGCCGGCCTGGTGTTCGGTCTGGCGCTGTCGGTGGCCAGTACCGTGGTGCTGTTGCGCGCGTTGGAAGAACGGCGCCTGGTGGAGACCTCCAAGGGACGCATCGCGGTCGGCTGGCTGATCGTCGAGGACTTGGCGATGGTGCTCGCGCTGGTGCTGCTGCCGGCGCTGGCCGGCCTGCTCAAGGGCGAGGCCGGCGACTCCAGCCAGATCTGGAGCCAGCTGTTCATCACCCTGGCCAAGGTCGGCGCGTTCGTCGCCTTCATGCTGATCGTCGGCCGCCGGGTGATCCCGTGGATCCTCGAACGCGTCGCCGGCACCGGCTCGCGCGAGCTGTTCACCCTGTGCGTGCTGGCGATCGCGCTGGGCGTGGCGTTCGGTTCGGCCGAACTGTTCGGCGTGTCGTTCGCGCTGGGCGCGTTCTTCGCCGGCATGATGCTCAACGAATCCGAATTCAGCCATCAGGCCGCCAACGAGACCCTGCCGCTGCGCGAAGCGTTCGCGGTGCTGTTCTTCGTCTCGGTCGGCATGCTGTTCGATCCGCAGATCCTGCTGAAAGAGCCGCTGGAAGTGCTGGCGGTGTTCGCGATCATCGTGATCGGCAAGTCGGTCGCGGCCTACGCCCTGGTACGTGCGTTCGGCAAGCCGAACTCGACCGCGCTGATGATCTCGGCCAGCCTGGCCCAGATCGGCGAGTTCTCCTTCATCCTCGCCGGCCTCGGCATGGACCTGGAGATCCTGCCGAAGGAAGGCCACGACCTGATCCTGGCCGGCGCGCTGCTGTCGATCGTGGTCAACCCGCTGCTGTTCGCCTGGCTCGACCGCAAGAACGCGCGCGAAGCCGCGGCGGCGCAGGAAGCCCGCGGCGAGGATGCGCCGCCGGTGCCGGCCGACATCGACAACCACGTGATCCTGATCGGCTACGGCCGCGTCGGCAGCGAACTGGGGCGCCTGCTGGGCGAGCAGAAGGTGCCGATGGTGGTCATCGACGGCGAGGAAAGCCTGATCGCCAAGGCGCGCGCGGCCGGGTTGCCGGCGATCCTGGGCAACGCGGTCGACCCGCGGGTGCTGCGCGAAGCGGTGCCCGAGCGCGCGACCACGGCGATGCTGGCGATCCCGCAGGCGCTGGAGGCCGGCGAGATCATCGCCCGGCTGCGCGAACTCAACCCCGCGTTGAGCATCGTCGCCCGCGCCCACAGCGACAACGAGGTCAAGCACCTGATCGAGCACGGCGCCGACGGCGCGGTGATGGCCGAGCGCGAGCTGGCGCACAGCCTGGCCGAGATGGTCCTGGCCGCGCCGGTGTACCGCGGCGAACGCCAGCTGCCGCCGTCGACGGCGCTGGCGTGAGGGCGCCGGCCTGAGGGCGGACGGCCCGAACCTGTCCGCCCGCCGCCGCGGACTGCGATGTCCGTGGCGGCCCGCGGCGCGATACGCTTGCGCCGCCTCCTTCCACGCCGCCCGCGAACCTCACCCATGAGCGATATCGATCCTTCCGCCGCCGATGCCACCGACACCGCCGCCACTGCGCCGCAACTCACCCCGACCGAGGCGCGCGTGGTCGCGGTGCTGATCGAGAAGGAAGCGACCACGCCGGACGCGTACCCGCTGACCCTCAACGCGATCGTGGTCGCCTGCAACCAGAAGACCTCGCGCGATCCGGTCACCAACCTGGAACAAGGCGAGGTGGCGCACGCGCTGCGCCAGCTGGAGCCGCGCGGCTGGGTCAAGTCGCACCATTCCCCGCGCGCCGAACGCTACGGCCACCGCGCCGGCACCGCGCTGGACGCGACCCGCCCGCAGACCGTGCTGCTGGCGCTGCTGATGCTGCGCGGCCCGCAGACCGCCAACGAACTGCTGGCGCGCAGCGACCGCATGGCCAAGTTCGACGCCGCCGGCGACGTGCAGTACGCGCTGGAACGGCTGGCCCAGCACCAACCGCCGCTGGTCAAGCTGCTCGGCCGCCAGTCCGGCCAGCGCGAAGACCGCTACGGCCACCTGCTGTGCGGCGAACCGCAATGGACCGCCGCCGCGTCCGGCACCGACCCGGCGTTGGCCAGCCCGGCTGCGCAGTCGGCGCTGAACGAACGCATCGCCGCGCTGGAAGCGAAGGTCGCCGAACTGGAAGCGCGCCTGGAAGCCGCCGGCGCCTGATCGGCTTGCTCTTGCAGGAACGGCGCGAACCGCGACTGCGGCAACGCATTCGCCTGCGCAGTCCTTCCCGCGCGAGCGGCTCTCGCTGACCTTCGAGATCCAGTCGCGCCGGCTATTGCAGTAGCGCGGTCGCGGCTTGCGCCGCTCCTACAGGGAGCGGCCGCGGCTGCGTCGGAGCGACTGTAGGAGCGGCGCAAGCCGCGACTGCGGCAATACATTCGCCTGCGCAGTCCTTCCCGCGCAGGCGGCTGTCGCTGACCCTCGACCCAGTCGCGCCGGCGATCGTGGCGGCGCGGTCGCGGCTTGCGCCGCTCCTACAGGGGGCGGCCGCGGCTGCGTCGGAGCGACTGTAGGAGCGGCGCGAGCCGCGACTGCGGCAATGCATGCCTCCGCGCCGTCCTACTCGCGTGGGCGACTCTCGCTGACCTTCGATTCACTCGCGCCGGCGATCGCAGCGGCGCGGTCGCGGCTTGCGCCGCTCCTACAAAGGGCGGCCGCGGGTCGGGCGGGTTCTTGCGATGCCGTGGGCTCAGGCCAGCGGCAGGTAGATGTCGGTGCGCAGCACCGCTTCCGGGGTTTCGTCCGGGTCGTCCAGGTATTCGTGGAACAGCGGGGCGTCGCGCAGCGATTCGCCGCTGTCGGGCAGCCAGCGCGCGAGCAGGGCGTCGGTCAGCGCTTCGAGCCCCTCGAAGGCGCCGACCAGGCGGACGCGCGCGTAGCGTCCGCCGCCCAGGACTTGCAGGCGGATGCCCTCGCCGGCGTCGGCGCCGAACAGCGCGCCCAACGCCAGCATGCAGTCGAAGGCGCAGGCCTGCGGCGGGACGTCGCGGCGGTCGTCGAGCGGGACGCCGTAGAGACCGCGCAGCGAGTCCAGCAGGCCGTTCTGCGCGGCCCAGCCGAACAGCCGGCCGTAGCCCTGGTTCTGTTCGGGGTAGGCGCCGGTCACCCGCAGCGCGGCGACCTGGAACGGTTCCACGCTGACCACTTCCACCCGCAGCGGCGCGGCCTCGCCGTGTTCCGGCGCGGGCGGCTGGGCCAGGCGGTCGATCTCGCGCCACAGCCGTTCGGGTTCGGCGCGCAACTCGCTCGGGGTGCCGCCGATGCCCTGGCGCAGCGCGCGGGTGAAGGCCTGCGGCGTCTGGTAGCCGACCGCGAGCGCGGCGTCGGTGACCGTGCGTTCGCCGTCGGCGAGCACGCGCAGGCCTTGCAGCAGGCGCAGCCGGGCCACGGTCTGGCCGGTGGTTTCGCCGGTCATGGCGCGGTAGACGCGGTGGAAGTGGAACGGCGAGAACGAGGCCGCTTCGGCCAGCCGGCTCAGTTCCGGCGGTTCCTCGCCCTGGCCGATGGCGTGTTCGATCAGCGCCACCGCGCGCTGGATGCGGCGGTGGTGGGCGTCGCGGGTGCCGGGCTTGAGCGCGCCGCGCGCCGGGGCCGCGGCGGTGCGGCCGCTGTCGGGCGCGGGGTCGGCGCCGGGCGCGGCGGGCGCATCGACGGCGGGCGATTCCTTGACGGGAGACATGCGCTTGCTCCTCGCACTCAGCGGTGGGATGGCGGCCAGCATCGCAATCCCGGCGGCGCTCGGCGGTTCCTATCTTGCGCTTTCGCCGGCGCCCGCAGCTCAGTACGACAGCGCCAGCGCCACCAGCACCGCCGCCTCGGTCAGCTCGGCCAGGGCGCCGCAGGTGTCGCCGGTCATGCCCTGCAGCCGGCGCAGGCAGGCGCGCCGCCACAGCGCGAACACCAGCAGCGCTGCCGCCAGCGCCAGCGCGCCGCGTCCGCCGGCCAGCGCGCAGGCCGCGGCGCTGGCGGCCACGGCCGCGATGCAGCCCGCGCGCGGCGCGCCGGCCAGGGCCTGGCCGAGACCGCCGCTGCGCACGTACGGCGTGGTGAGGAAGGCCAGGGTCAGCGCCGCGCGCGCCAGCAGCGGCGCCAGCAACAACGCGGCCCAGGCCGGCGCCGGCAGGCTCGCCAGCGCGGCGAACTTCGCCAGCAACAACAACGCCAGCGCGACCACCGCCAGCGGGCCGCTGCGCGGGTCCTTCATGATCTCCAGGGTGCGTTCGCGGCTTTGCTGCGGATCGGCGCGCAGCCCGCCGACCCAGGCGTCGGCCATGTCGGCCAGCCCGTCCAGGTGCAGCGCGCCGCTCAGCGCGGTCCAGGCGATCAGCAACACCGCCGCCGACAGCAGCGGCGGCCGCGTCTGCAGGGCCCAGGCCAGCGCGCACAGCAAGGCGCCGATCAGCAAGCCCGCCAGCGGATACCAGGCCAGCGCGCGGCGCTGCGCGTCGGCGTCGGCGAACACCCGCGCCGGCACCGGAATCCGGGTGAGGAACCCGATCGCGGCCAGCGCGGCGCGCATCAACCGTCGACCGGATCGGCCTGCGCGCGCGCCGTGGCGCCGTCGCGCGCGGGCTTGGGCGGCCAGCTGACCGCATGCAGCGAGGCGTGGGCGACGTCGATGTTGAGCAGGTCGGTGTAGCGGCGGCCGGCGGCGATGCAGCGCAGCAGCCGGATCGCGCCGCCGTGGGTCACCACCAGCACGCGGCGGCCGCCGTGGCGCTGGGCGATCTCGTCCATGGCCGCGGTCAGGCGCGCGGCGAATTCGTCGAAGCGCTCCGCACCGGGCGGCGGATACGCCACCGGATCGGCCCAGAACCGCGCCAGCGCCTCGCCTTCCTGCGCGGCGATGGCGTCGACCGGGCGGCCCTGCCAATCGCCGAAATGGTATTCGCGCAGGCGCGGCTCCAGCGCCCACGGCAGGCCGCGCGCCTGCGCCAGCTCCTGCGCGAACGCGGCACAGCGTTGCAGCGGCGAGCTGACGATGGCGTCCCATTCGCGCCCGAGCACGGCATCGCGCATTTGCCGCCAGCCCAGTTCGAGCAGGTTGTCGTCGAGTTGGCCGCGGTAGCTGCGGTGGCCGGTGTCGCCGTGGCGCAGCAGGTCCAGATGCACGGGGTTGGGGCTCATCGCGGCGTCGGTCCTTGTACGCATCGGTGAAAGAACGGGGGATCGGCGGAAGACCCGGATGATGCCCGCAGGAACGCCGGCAAGGGAATATGCCGCAGGGCACGCGCGGCCGCCGCGGGTGCGGTTGCGTTCACCCGCGCGCGGCCGCGGCCTCGTCGTGCGCTGCGTTCGCGCCCGACACGCCGGCCTGGGCGAAGGTCGCCATGCCCGCGTGCAGCTCGCAGGCCAGCCGCAGCAGCGGCACCGCGACCGCGGCGCCGCTGGCCTCGCCCAGGCGCAGGCCCAGGTCGAGCAGCGGCTGCGCGCGCAGCGCGTCGAGCAGCGCCGCGTGGCCGCGCTCGTGCGAGCGGTGCGCGTACAGCAGCCACGGGCCGCAACCGGGATTGAGCCGTTGCGCGGCCAACGCCGCGACCGTGGCGATGAAACCGTCGACCAGCACCGCCAGGCCGGCCTGGGCGCAGGCGATGTAGGCGCCGGCCAGGGCCGCGATCTCGAAGCCGCCGAGCCGGCGCAGCCGTTCCCAGTCGCTGCCGGCGTCGGCGTGCACGGCCAGCGCGCGCTCGATCACCGCGATCTTGCGGGCGATGCCGGCCGCGTCCAGGCCGGTGCCGGCGCCGGTCAGCTGCGCCGGCGCGCAGCCCAGCAGCGCGCTGGCCAGCGCCGCCGCGGCGGTGGTGTTGGCGATGCCCATCTCGCCGCCGACGAACAACTGCGCGCCGGCGTCGCGCGCGGCGCGCACGCTGGCGGCGCCGGCGGCCAGCGCGGCGCGCAGCTGCGCCGGCGTCATCGCCGCGCCCTGGCAGAAGTTGGCCGTGGACGCGGCGACGATCGCGCGGTGCACGCCTTTGATCGGGCCGGGGTCGTTGACCGTGCCGAGGTTGACCACGTCCAGGCTCGCGCCGAGGCTGCGCGCGAGCACGGCGATGGCCGCGCCGCCGCCGGCGAAGTTGCGCAGCATCTCGCCGGTGACCGCCTGCGGGAACGCCGACACGCCCTCGGCGGCGACGCCGTGGTCGGCGGCGAACACGCTGATCCACACCCGCTGCAGCGACGGCCGCTGGCTGCGCTGCAGTCCGGCCAGCCGCACCGCGATCTCCTCCAGACGGCCGAGCGAGCCCGGCGGCTTGGTCAGCTGGTCCTGGCGCGCGCGCGCCTGCGCGGCGCTGTCCTCGTCGACGCCCAGGCAATCGCGCAGCCACCAGGGGGTTTGCTCGTTCAAATCCAGTTCCTCCGCATCCACGCGCCCGCCGTTCACAACGGCGGGCCTTTCAACACCAGCGGCAAGCCCGCCGCGACGAACGCCACCCGCTCGCAGACCTCGCCCAGCGCCTGGTGCAGGCGCCCGGCCTCGTCGACGAAGCGGCGGCTCAACGCGCCCATCGGCACCACGCCGAGGCCGACTTCGTTGCTGACCAACAGCACCGAGCCGCTCAGCCCGGGCAAGGCCGACAACAAGGCGCTGCGTTCGCGCTCGAACAACGTCTCGTCTTCGTGCCCCAACACATTGCTGAGCCACAGCGTCAGACAGTCCACCAACACGCACCGCCCCGGCGCCGCATGTGCGCGCAGCGCCGCCGCCAGTTCGACCGGCTCTTCCACGCAGCCCCACTGCGCCGGCCGGCGCGCGCGGTGGTGGGCGATGCGCGCGTCCATCTCGCCGTCCAGCGGCTGCGCGGTGGCCAGGTAGACGACGTCGGCGTGGGCGCCGGCCAGGCGTTCGGCCAGCGCGCTCTTGCCCGAGCGCGCGCCGCCGAGGATCAGGGTGCGCATGCGTTGTCCTCGCGTTGTTCTTGCTCGCACGCCGCGTCCAGGCCGAACAGCGCGGCCAGCGCGGCGGTGTCCAGGTGTTGCTCGACCGCATCGGCGAGGCGGTCGAGCGATCGTTCGCGCAGCCCGCGCAGGTCGAGCGGCTCGGCCTGCTGCAGCCCGGCCCAGCCCAACAGCGCGGCCAGCGCCTGCGGATGGTCGAACACGCCGTGCAGGTAGGTGCCGAGCACTTGGCCGTCGGCGCTGATCGCGCCGTCGCTGCGGCCGTCGTCCAGGCGCAATGCCGGCCGTTGCAGCGCGGCGCCGGCGCTGACGCCGCAGTGGATTTCGTAGCCTTCCGCGGCCGCGTCGGCGAAGCTCAGCCGGCCCTTGGCGTTGCGCAGTTGCTTGTACGGCTGCAGCGTGGTGTCCAGGTCGAGCCAGCCCAGGCCGTCGCTGGAACCGGCCTCGCCTTCGATGCCGTGCGGGTCGTGCACGGCGCGGCCGAGCATCTGCAGGCCGCCGCAGATGCCGATCACCCGGCCGCCGTAGCGCAGGTGGCGGGCGATCGCCTCGGCCCAGCCGTTGCGTCGCAGCCAGGCCAGGTCGGCGCGGGTCGCCTTCGAGCCCGGCAGCACGATCAGGTCGCACGGCGGCGGCGCATCGCCGGGGCCGACGAAGCGGCAGTCCACCTGCGGATGCGCGCGCAGCGCGTCGAAGTCGGTGTGGTTGCTGATCCGCGGCAGCGCCGGCACCGCCACCCGCAGGCGCGCGCCGGCCTTGGCGTCGGCCGCGCGCGGCAACGCGTCCTCGGCTTCCAGGTGCAGGCCGTGCAGGTACGGCAGCACGCCGAGCACCGGCTTGCCGGTTTCGCGCTCGAGCCAATCCAGCCCGGATTGCAGCAACCCCAGGTCGCCGCGGAAGCGGTTGATCACGAACCCCGCGACCCGCGCGCGCTCGCTGTCCGACAGCAGCGCCAGGGTGCCGACCAGGTGCGCGAACACGCCGCCGCGGTCGATGTCGGCGATCAGGATCACCGGGCAGTCGACCGCTTCGGCATAGCCCATGTTGGCGATGTCGCGGTCGCGCAGGTTGATCTCGGCCGGGCTGCCGGCGCCCTCCACCACCACCGCGGCGTAGCGCGCGCACAGGCGCGCGTGCGAGGCCAGCACCGCGTCCATCGCCACCCGCTTGTAGTCGTGGTAGGCGCGCGCATCCAGCTGGGCCACGGCGCGGCCGTGCACGATCACCTGCGCGCCGGTGTCGCTGCTGGGCTTGAGCAGGATCGGGTTGAAGTCGGTGTGCGGCGCCAGCCCGGCGGCCTGCGCCTGCACCGCCTGAGCGCGGCCGATCTCGCCGCCGTCGGCGGTCACCGCCGAGTTCAGCGCCATGTTCTGCGGCTTGAACGGCGCCACCGCGACGCCGCGACGGTGCAGCCAGCGGCACAGCGCCGCGACCAGCGCGCTCTTGCCGGCGTCGGAAGTGCAGCCCTGGACCATCAGGACGCGCGCATTGCCGGAAGACGTGTTCAACGCAGACAAGCTCCAAGTTCGGCCAGCACGCAGTGCAGGCGCTGCCATTCGTCCTCGCCGCCGGGCAGGCCGAAGCGCAGACTGGCGGGTTCGTCGAACAATCGGGTCAGGATCGCGCGCTGCGCCAGCGCATCGTGCAGTTGCGCGGCGCGCGGATCGCGCCGCCATTGGAAGAATCCGCAACCGCCGCTCGGCGCCAGGCCGTGCGCGCACAGCATCGCGGCCAGGCGCTCGCCTTGCGTCTGCAACTGCGTGCGCATGCATCGCTGCCAGTCGCGGTCGGCCAGCGCGTGGCGCAGGACGTGGCGCGCCGGGCCGGTCAGCGTCCACGGGCCGAGCCGCTCGCGCAGCGCCGCCAGCAGCGCCGGCGCGGCGCAGACGAAGCCGGCGCGCGCGCCGGCCAGGCCGAAGAACTTGCCGGCCGAACGCAGCACGATCAGGCCGGCGCGCGCGCTGTCGCCGCACAGGCTACGTTCGGGGGTGGCGTCCATGAAGGCTTCGTCGACCAGCAGCCAGCCGCCGCGCGCGCTCAGCTCGCGATGCAGCGCGAGCAGGGATTCGCGTTCGAAGCGTTCCCCGCCCGGGTTGTTGGGGTGGATCAGCACGATCACGTCGAAACGCTCGCGCTGCGCCAGCAGCTCGTCCGCGCACAGGGTGTCGACGCGGTGGCCCGCGCGCCGCCACGCGTGCGCGTGTTCGGCGTAGCCGGGCGCGAGCACGCCGACGCGCGAGGGCGCGCGCAGCTCGGGCAAGGTCTGGATCGCCGCCTGCGAGCCGGCCACCGGCAGCGCCTGCGGCGCGCCGTAGTACGCGGCGGCGACCTCGGCCAGGCCGTCGTCGTCCTCCGGCAGGCGCTGCCAGGCGCGCGCGGGAATCTCCGGCACCGGCCAGGCCTGCGGGTTGATGCCGGTGGACAGGTCCAGCCATTGCGATGCGGGAATGCCGTAGCGCTGCGCCGCGCGCAGCAGGCGGCCGCCGTGTTCAAGCATGGCCGCCTCCGCGCGCTGCCGCGAACCCGGCCGCACCCACGCGGCCCGGCTCAGTCATGCCACCACCGCGCCAGCGCGAACGCCGCCACCGCCAGCAGCCACAGCGCGGCGCCGCGCTCGACCAGCGCCAGCGCGCGGCGGATCGAGGCGGCGTCGGGCGCCGCGCCTTCGCCCAACAGCGGGCGCGATTCCCACACCCCGCGATACGGCGCGTCGCCGCCCAGGCGCACGCCCAGCGCGCCGGCGCCGGCGGCCATGACGGGGCCGGCGTTGGGGCTGTCCCAGTGCGGCGCCTGCGCGCGCCAGCAGCGCAGCGCGCGCGGGCCGTCGCCGAGCGCGGCGTAGGTCAGCGCGGTCAGCCGCGCGGGCAGCCAGTTCAGCGCGTCGTCGATGCGCGCGGCGGCCCAGCCGAAGCGCTCATAGCGTTCGCTGCGGTAGCCCCACATCGCATCGAGGGTGTTGCTCAACCGGTACAGCACCGCGCCGGCCGGCCCGAGCAGGGCGAACCAGAACAGCGCGGCGAACACCGCGTCGCTGCCGTTCTCCAGCACCGACTCGGTGGCCGCGGCGGCGACGCGTTCGCGATCGAGCGCGTGCGCGTCGCGGCTGACGATCCGGCCGACCGCGGCGCGCGCGTCCTCCAGCCGGTCCGCCGCCAGCGCGTCGGCCACCGGCGCGGCGTGCTCGCGCAGGCTGCGCAGGCCGATAGCGAAGTACAGCGCCAGCGCCGCGAACGCGCCGCCGGCCCACGCCGACCACTGCCACAACGCCCAATGCAGCCAGCCGGCCGCCGCGCTCAGCGGCAGCACCGCCAGCGTCCACGCGGCCGCGCCGCGCGCGCGGCTGTCGGCGTGCAGCGCGGTTTCCAGCGCGCGCGCCAGGCGGCCGAAGGCGACCAGCGGATGGCCCCGGCGCGGCTCGCCCACTGCGGCGTCGAGCAGCACGCCGCCGAGCATCGTCCACGCCAGCGCCTGCGCGCTCATGCCTGGAACAGCCGCACGGCCGCGTCCGGGTTCGAGGGAAAGTAGAAATGCACGAAGCTCGCGTTCATGCGGCCGCGACGATACAGCGCTTCGCGGCTTGGCCCGCCGTTGGGATTGTGCGACATCGCCGCGACCTTCTCGGCGATCTCGGCCTGGGCGTAATGGAAGGTGTGCCCGCGCAGTTCGCCTTCCGGCAACGCCACCGACTGCAGGCCGAGCGCGGCCAGGCGCGCGCCGATGCGCGCACGGCCGCGCAACAGGCCGGCCATCGCCGCGCCGCGGCCGTCGCGGTCGCTCAGTTCGTCCAGGCAGTACAGCAGCCCGCCGCATTCGGCCAGCAGCGGCTTGCCGTCATCGACGTGCGCGTGCAGCGCCTCGCGCAACGCCGCGTTGGCCGCGAGCGCGTCCAGGTGCAGCTCGGGATAACCGCCCGGCAGCCACGCCGCGTCGCATTCGGGCAGCGTTTCGCCCGCCACCGGCGAGAAGAACGCCAGCTCGGCGCCGGCCGCACGCAGCAGTTGGAGGTTGGCCGGGTACAGGAAGCAGAACGCCGCATCGCGCGCGACCGCGATGCGGCGGCCGTGCAGGCGCGGCGGCGGCACCAGCGCCTGCGCCGGCTCGAATGCCACCGCCGGCGGCAGTTGCGCGTCGGCATGCGCCGCCCAGGCATCGGCCAGCGCGTCCAGGCGCGCGTCGATATCGCCCAGTTCGCCCGCCGCGACCAGCCCCAGGTGCCGCTCCGGCAGCGCCAGCGCCGGATCGCGCGGCAGCGCGCCGAGCCAGCGCAGCTCGCCGGGCAGGCTCTGACGCAGCAACTGCGCGTGATAGGCGCTGCCGATGCGGTTGGCGGCGACGCCGTACACCTGCAGCCCTTCGCGGTAACGCGCCAGCCCGAGCGCGAGCGCGCCGAAGGTCTGCGCCATCGCCGAGCCGTCGATCACCGCCAGCACCGGCACGCCGATGCGCCGGGCCAGGTCCGCGCTCGACGGCGAACCGTCGAACAGCCCCATCACGCCCTCGATCAGGATCAGCTCGGCCTCGCCCGCGGCCGCATGCAGGCGCGCGCGCACGTCGTCCTCGCCGCACATCCACAGGTCCAGCTGCTGCGCCGGCGCGCCGCTGGCGCGTTCGAGCACCATCGGGTCGAGGAAGTCCGGCCCGGTCTTGAACACCCGCACCCGCCGCCCCTGGCGCGAGTGCCAGCGCGCCAGCGCGGCGGTGACGCTGGTCTTGCCCTGGTTGGAGGCCGGCGCCGACACCAGCAGGGCGGGACAGGACGCAGGCCGCGGGGAATCGGCGCCGGCCGGCGCGCGGGCGCGTTCGGCTGCCGCGATTCCCGGTTCCCCGCTGCCGGTTCCCGGCTTCACAACTCGATCCCCTTCTGCGCCTTGATCCCCGCCTTGAACGCATGCTTGACCACGCGCATGTCGGTCACCGTGTCGGCGGCCTCGACCAGGGCATCGGGCGCGCCGCGGCCGGTGATCACCACGTGCTGGCGCGGCGGGCGCGCGGCGACCGCGGCGAGCACGTCGTCGACGGCGATGTAGCGGTGCGCGAGGGCGATGTTGAGTTCGTCGAGCAGGACGAAGTCGTAGGCCTCGTCGCCGAGCATGCGCGCGGCCACCGCCCACGCCGCCTGCGCGGCGGCGATGTCGCGCTGCTTGTCCTGGGTCTCCCAGGTGAAGCCCTCGCCCATCACGTGGTAGTCGAGTTCTTCGAAGCGGCGGAAGAAGGCCTCCTCGCCGGTGGCGAAGCTGCCCTTGATGAACTGCACCACGCCGCACTTGAAGCCGTGGCCGAGCGAGCGCGCGAGCATGCCGAAGCCCGAGGAGCTCTTGCCCTTGCCGTTGCCGGTGTTGACCACCAGCACGCCGCGCTCGATGGTGGCGCGCGCGACCTTGCGGTCGATCAGTTCTTTCTTGCGCTGCATGCGCTCGCGGTGTTTTTCCTCGCTGGCCGCGGCGAAGCCGGCGCGGTCGTCCTGGTCCTGGCTCATGCCGCCGCTCCGGCGCGCTGGCGCGATTCGACCAGCCGCGCCGCGGCGTAGACGGCGAAGCCGGCGCCGACGTAGCCGGCCAGGGTGCCGAGCGCGCGCGGGTAATAGTGCGGGATGCGTTCGAGGAAGCCGGCCCAGCTCGCATCCGGATAGCGGCCGGACAGGAAGTAGAAGCCGCCCTTGGAGATCAGGTAGGCCACCACCGAGGTCGCCAGCAGCGTCAGCGCCAGCATCGGCACGCTCGCCAGGCGGTCGCGGTGCATGCGCGCGTAGATCCGCCCGCCCCACCACAGCGCCCCGTAGGCCAGCGCCAGCGCCCAGTACGCAGGCGACAGGCACCAGTCGGTGACCCGCCCCAGCGCCAGGCTGGCCAGGTCCAGCAGCGAGGACAGCACGAACAACGCGGCAAACAGCCAGGCCGGGCGCAACAAGGCGCCGGCGAGGAAGAACACCGCCCACGACGCGCTCGGCAGCGCATCGACGGTGGCGAAGTGCTGGCCGCGGGTGCACACCATCAGCGCGGCCAGGGCCAGCGCGGCGGCGACCTGGGCGTTGCGCGCGCGCATCGGCAGCGCGGCCTGACTCGGCGGTAGCAACAAGCTCATGAGGTTCTCCTTCTCAGTGGCGCAGGCCGGATGCGGCGTCGCGCGGGCGCACCAGGCGCGCGAGCAGCGCATGCGCCAGCAACGCCGCGCCGACATAAGCCATCGTGGTGCCGACGAACAGCGGGCCCCAGCGCCATACCCGCTCGATGTACTGGGCGACATTCGGATCGGCGTAGCGGCCGCCGAACCAATAGAACGCGCCGTTGGAAATCAGGAACGACGCGCTGGCCGCGGCCAGCGCCACCGCCAGCGCGCCGGCCAGCGCGCGCGGCGCGGCCGCCATCGACGGCGCCCAGGCCCGGCCCAGGTACCACAGCACCGCGTAGGCCAGCAGCAGGAACGCGTACGACGGCGTCACGCAGTAATGATCGAAAAAGTTCAGCCCGCGCCCGGTCACGGCGATGTAGTCGATCGCCACCGCCGCCACCAGCAGCCCGGCGAACAACCGGTGGCGCTGCAGGTACAGGCCGCCGAGGAAGAACACCGCCATCGACGCGTCCGGCAGGTGCAGCACGCTGCCGACCGCATGGAAACGGGTCGCGGCCATAAGCGTCAGCAGCAAGGCCAGGATCGCCAGTTGCGCGGGGCCGGCGAGCAACGGCCGCAGTTCGTGCCGGCGCGGGTTCGCGCGGGCGGGCGGGGATGGGGGCGTGGAGATCATCGTCGTGTCTCGGTCGGGGCCGGCCGCGCGCGTGCGCGGCCGGCGCGGGCGGGTTCAGCGATTGGGGCGGTAGCGCAGGCTCAGCAGGTAGGTGCGTCCGGGCTGATTGTAGAAGGCCGCGGTTTCGTAGCGTTTGTCGAACACGTTGTTGGCCGACAGCTGCACGTTCCAGTCCGTGCCCAGCGCATAGCCCAGGCGCAGGTCGGCCAGGGCGTAGCCGCCGAGTTCGCGCCGGTTGGCGAGGTCGTCGTAGCGCTGGCCGGCGGCGTAGACGCTGGCGCCGAGCGAGAACGCGTCGCCGCGGTCGAGTTCGAAGCGGCGGTCCAGGTCGATGCGCGCACTCTGGCGCGCGCGCCGCGGCAGCACGTTGTCGCGGTAGCCGCCGCGGCTGTCGTTGCGCGGGTCCAGCCAGGTCGCGCTGGCGCGCAGGTCCCAGCCGGCCACGCGCGTGTCCAGCGCCGCTTCCACGCCGCGGATGCGGGCGCGGTCGACGTTGCCGGGCAGGCCGATGGACGCGTCGTACGCGATCAGGTCGTCGATCCGGGTCTGGTAGGCGTTGAGCGACCACACCTGGCGGCCGCCGTCGCCGAAGGTGCCGCGCAGGCCCAGCTCGAAGCTGCGCGAAGTCTCCGGCCCCAGTTCCGGATTGCCGTAGCCGGGGTAATACAGCTCGTTGAAGGTCGGCGCCTTGAACGCGGTGCCGTAGCTCGCGGTCAGCCGCAGCGCGTCGGTGAAGTTCCAGCCCCACAGCACGCTGCCGGTGGTTTCGCCGCCGAACTGGCTGTCGTCGTCGCGGCGCAGGCTGGCCTGCAGCGCGTGCGCGCCGAACTCGCGCTGGTACTGGCCGAACGCGCCGCGCAGCACGCGCGCGTCGCGCTTGTAGGCGGTGTTGCTTTGCACTTCGTCGCGCTGCCAATCGAAGCCCAGGCTCAGCAAGCCGCCGCCGAGGCCGAGGTCGCCCTGCAGCGAGCCGAGCTGGCGGCGGGTGTCGAAGGTGCTGGAGTACTTGCCGTCCTTGTACTGCTCGCTGAGGTCCCAACTGCGGCCGGCGTTTAGGTTCAGCGCGAAGCGCTCGTTCGGGCGATAGCGCAGCTTGGCGCCGGCGACCTGCTGGACGGTGTCGGCCTGGTTGTTCTGGCTGCCGTCGTACTCGTTGTAACCCTGCGCGCGGAACACCCGCGCCTCACCGTCCCACTGCTCGTTGAAGCGGTAGCCGCCCTGCAGGGTCAGCGAGGAGTTGCGGTAACCGTCGCGGTCGGGCGAATAGGTGAAGCAGCCGGCGCCGCCCGGCGACGGCTTGCCGCGGCAGGCGTCGATGCCGTCGGTGTCTTCGTGCGCGGCGTTGATCGAGTACCAGCCGCGCTCGCCCTTGCCGGCCACGCCGGCGGACGCGCGATGGGTCTGGTTGCTGCCGATGCCGACGCTGAAGCTCGGCGCGAACGGCCCCTGCGGGCGGCGGGTGAAGATCTGGATCACGCCGCCGATGGCTTCGGAGCCGTACAGGCTGGAGAACGGGCCGCGCACGATCTCCACCCGCTCGATCTGCTCGACCGGGATGTCCTGCAGCGAGGCGCCGCCGCTGGTGGCCGAGCCGAGCTTGATGCCGTCGACCAGCACCAGCACGTGGTCGGATTCGCTGCCGCGCAGGAACAACGAGGTGCTCTTGCCCGGCCCGCCGTTGTTGGCCAGCGACGCGCCCGGGGTGCCGCGCAGCAGGTCCGGCAGCGACGAGGGCTGCAGGCGCTCGATCTCGGCGCGGTCGATCACGGTGACCGCGGCCAGGGTCGCGTCCTGGGTCTGCGCGGTGCGGGTGGCGGTGACCACGACCTGATCGAGATCGACCGCCGGCGCGGCATGGGCGGTGGCGGCGGCGCCCGACAGGGCGAGGGCCAGGGCCGGCGCGAGCGCGCGGCGGGGGGAACGGGCGAAGCGGTGCTGCATGGCCTGCGGGTCTCCAGGGCCGCGCTCTCCCGCGCGGCCGACAAGGGTCGGGACCGGCGCGAAAACGGCACGGAAGGACGCGCGCAGGCGCGCTCGCTCCGCCACCAGGCCCGCCGCCGGTCGGTTCGCGCTCCGGGCCGGTCTCCGGGCTTGCGAGTGGAACCTGTCGAGCGTCCTTGTCCGAGGTTCCGGCGCCGCGCCTTCCCATGCAGAGCACAGTGGCCGTTGCGGTGCGTGGACTCGCCTACCGTTGCGGGGGCAGCTCCGGCTTGAGCGCGCGGACCGTTCTGCACGAACGGCGCCGCGGCGCGACCGGATTCCCGTTTCAATCGCCGGACTGTGCCGGCGATCACCTTGAGCGCGCGCATCTTAACAGTCGCGGCGGCGCAGCGCGGCCGACACCCGCCGCTGTTTCGGACTCGTCCTATTCAATCGCCGCCCCGCCTGCGGCCATGCTGGCGGCGGGCCCGGTTCCGACCGGCCCAGGGCAATCCCCCGATCCTCGTTCGCTTTCTGGCCGCCGGCTCGCTGCGCATATGCGACCGGCGGTTCTTTTTGCCCGCGAACCGCGGCGCAGCGCCCAAAACGAGGCGCTTACCACCTTTTGATTACTTGCGTTAGCCGGTTTCTGGCCGCTTCATTGACCCGGTTGTTATGACCGTGTTAAACCCGGATGACATCGCTGTCAGTCCCCCATGCAGGAGTCTTCATGCACGCCAGCCGCACGCTCGCCCGCCCCGGTCTCCGCGCCCGCCATCCGCTCGCCCTCGGGCTGTCCCTGGCCCTGGGCCTGGCCGCGGCCCCCGCCGCCCTGGCCCAGCCGCCGGCCCAGGCCGACGCCAAGACCCTCGACCAGGTCATCGTCACCGGCACCCGCGTGTCCGACCGCACCGTGGCCGAGTCGACCGCGCCGATCGACATCATCACCCCCGAGACCCTGGAAGCCACCGGCACGGTCGAGCTGGCGACCGCGCTGTCGCGCGCCCTGCCCTCGCTGAACTTCCCGCGCCCGGCGATCACCGACGGCACCGACGCGGTGCGCCCGGCGCAGCTGCGCGGCCTCGCGCCCGACCAGGTGCTGGTGCTGGTCAACGGCAAGCGCCGCCACACCACTGCGCTGATCAACCTCAACGGCAGCCAGGGCCGCGGCTCGTCGCCGGTGGACCTCAACGCCATCCCGATCGCCTCGATCGAACGCGTGGAAGTGCTGCGCGACGGCGCCTCGGCCCAGTACGGCTCCGACGCCATCGCCGGCGTGGTCAACATCGTGCTCAAGGGATCCGGCGAAGGCGGCTCGATCGCCGCGCGCTACGGCCAGTACAGCGCCGGCGACGGCGAGCAGTACCAGCTCTCCGGCGACCTGGGCCTGCAAGGCGAGCGCGGCTGGCTGCGCCTGGCCGCGCAGGGCGGCCACCAGGACAACACCAACCGCGCGCGGCCGTTCCAGGGCGTGGTCGAACAGCGCTACGGCGATCCGGAGATCGACCACGGCGCGTTCTCCTACAACGGCGAGTACACGCCGGCCGATTACCTGTCGTTCTATTCCTTCGGCAGCTACAGCGAACGCGACGTGCTGTCCAACGGCTATTTCCGCTTCGCCGCCGACCCGCGCAACATTCCCTCGATCTACCCCAACGGCTTCCTGCCGCAGATCCACAACGTCAGCAAGGACCGCGCCGCGGTGTTCGGCGTGCGCAGCGAGACCGCCGGCGGCACCCAGATCGACCTGAGCTACAACTACGGCCACAACGGCCTGACCTTCGACATCGAGAACACGCTCAACCGCAGCCTGGGCCCCAGCTCGCCGACCCAGTTCTACGCCGGCGCGCTGGAAGTCACCCAGCACGTGCTGAATCTCGATTTCACCCGCGCGGTGGACTTCGGCTGGAAATATCCGGTCACCTTCGCCTGGGGCGCGGAATGGCGCGGCGAGGAGTTCGAGCAGCGCGCAGGCGACCCGCTGTCCTACGCCAACGGCGGCGTACGCGCGTCCAACGGCGACTTCATTCCAGGCGCGCAGGTCTTCTCCGGCTTCCGCGACATCGACGCGGGCAGATTCGACCGCCACAGCTATTCGTTCTACCTCGACGCCGAGGCCGACCTGACCGACAAATTCTCGCTCGGCGCCGCCGCGCGATACGAGAGCTACAGCGATTTCGGCGAGACCACCTCGGGCAAGCTGTCCGGCCGCTATGCGTTCACCGACAAGATCGCGCTGCGCAGCACGATATCGACCGGCTTCCGCGCGCCGTCGCTGCAACAGCAGTATTTCCAGTCGATCGCGACCAACTTCATCAGCGGCGTTCCGTTCAACATCGGCACCTTGCGGGTCGACAACCCGGCCGCGATCGCGCTCGGCGCCGAGCCGCTCAAGGCCGAGGAATCCACCAACTACAGCCTGGGCCTGGTGCTGCAACCCTCCGAGGGGCTGTACATCACCGTCGACGCCTATCACATCTCCGTCGACGACCGCATCCTGCTGTCGGAGAACCTGCGCAGCGCAGCAGTCACGCAGTACCTCAACCAGAACGGCTATGTCGGCGTGGACGGCGGCCGCTACTTCACCAACGCCGTCGACACCAAGACCCAGGGCGTGGACCTGATCGCCACCTACGCCTGGGACGTCGGCAACGGCAAGCTCAGCACCACCGCCGGCTACAACTATTCCAAGACCGAAATCGAGAACATCGCGCCGAACCCGCCGCGGCTGGCGGCGATCGACCCGGCCGCGGTGCGCATCGGCCGCACCGAGATCGGCCGCATCACCAAGGGCGCGCCGCGCGACAAGTTCTTCCTCGCCGGCGACTGGAAGAGCGGCAACTGGAACCTCACCGCGACCGCCACCCGCTACGGCCAGTTCACCGAGCTGCATGCGACCGACCCGCTGCAGGACCAGACCTTCAGCGCCAAGTGGACCCTGGACCTGGCCGCGACCTACCGCCTGGACCGCTGGGACTTCACCGTCGGCGGCGACAACGTGCTCAACGAATACCCCGACGAGTCCAAGCTGGTGCGCGGCACCCGCAACTACCTGCCGTACAACACCGCCTCGCCGTTCGGGTTCAACGGCGCGTTCGCGTACTTGAAGGCGGGCTACAAGTGGTGAGGCGCGCGACAGCCTGAAACCTGCACGAAGGCCCGGGCCCGTCCCGGGCCTTCGCGCTTTTGTGGGAGGGCCTTCAGGCCCGATGCTTTTCGGTCCGGTCGCTGCGACCTGAGACAAAAGCATCGGGCCTGAAGGCCCTCCCACAAAGCCGTCCCACAAAGGCCGCCGGCCGTCCGTTCGCGGGCCAGTTCCCACTGCCGGCACATCCCCGCGCCGCGCGGATCGGCTATACCGGTCGGACACGTTCCCGCCATCAGCACGCCACCCGGAGCCCGACGATGCGTCCGATCGCCCTGCTGTCGCTGTCCCTCGCCCTCGCCGCCGCGCTGAGCGCCCACGCCGCGCCCGCCACCCGCGACTACGCCGTGCTGATGCAGGGCCGCAGCGCCGGCGCGCAGACCGTGACCACCGCCGCCAACGGCTCGGTCCAGGTCGAGTTCCACTACGCCGACCGCGGCCGCGGCGACCGCACCAGCACCGGCTGGCGGCTCAACGACGACGGCACCCTGCGCGAGTACAGCGGCCGCGGCAACGACTACCTGCTGACCCCGTTCGAGGAAAGCTACCGGGTCGAAGCGGGCAGCGCGCGCTGGAAGAACCCCAGCGAACACGGCGAGCGCGCGTTGGCCGCGCCGGCGTTCTTCCTGCCGCTGCAGGCCGCCCCGGAAGCCACCGGCGCGCTCGCCCGCGCCCTGCTCAAGGCGCCGCAGCGCACGCTCGCCTTGCTGCCGGCCGGCGAGGCGCGGATCGAGCGCGTCGGCGAATACCTGATCGCCGGCCGCGACGGCACGGTCGAACTGCAGCTCTACAGCATCCTCGGGCTCGACTTCACCCCGCGCATGGTCTGGCTGCGCGAGGACGGCCGCACCGCCGCGACCATCGCCGCCTCGGGCTGGTTCGTCACCGTCGACCGCGAGTTCGAGCCGGCGGTGGCGAAGCTGACCGAACTGCAGGAAGCCGCCGCCGCGCGCTGGGGCGCCGACTTCGCCCAGCGCCTCACCCATGCGCCCAAGGGCCCGCTGCTGATCCGCAACGCGCGCCTGTTCGACCCGCGCGACCTCAGCGTCGAGGCCGGCACCAGCGTGCTGATCGAGAACGAACGCATCGTCCGCGTCGGCCCCGACGCGCAGCTGCGCGCGCCCGCGGGCGCGGAAGTCCTCGATGCGCGCGGCCGCTTCCTGATGCCCGGCCTGTGGGACGTGCACAAGCACTACAGCAGCACCGAGGACGGCGCGCTCGACATCGCCGCCGGCGTCACCAGCGCGCGCGACGTGGCCAACAACTTCGACACCTTCCTGCAGCGGGTCGAGCGCTTCGACGCCGGCAGCGAGATCGGCCCGCGCGTGCTCAAGGCCGGCTTCATCGACGGCCCCGGCCCCTACGCCGGCCCGACCAAGATGCTGGTGTCCACGCCCGAGGAAGCGGTCAAGGCGGTGGACTTCTACGCCGACCGCGGCTACATGCAGATCAAGAGCTATTCCTCGCTGAAACCCGAACTGGTGCCGGTGATCGCCGACCGCGCCCACGCCCGCGGCCTGCGCTACAGCGGCCACGTGCCGGCGACGATGTCGGCGCGCCAGTTCATCGAGGGCGGCGCCGACGAACTGCAGCACCTGCTCTACGTCGAACTCAACTTCATGTATCCCGGAGTCAAGGACACCCAGAGCATGCAGCGGCTCACCGCGGTGGCCGAGCGCGCGCACGAGTTCCCGCCCGAGGCGCCGAAGGTGCGCGAGTTCATCGGCTTCCTCAAGCGCCACCGCACCGTCATCGACGCGACCATGGCGTTGGAAGAAGACCTGTTCGGCGGCGACCCGACCGACAAGATCCCGCCCGGCCTGCGCGGCGTCACCGAGCGGCTGCCGCCGCAGGCGCGGCGCAACCTCAGCTGGGGCGCGCTGAAGCCGCCGCACGGCAAGGAAGAGGCCTACAAGCAGGCATTCCCGAGCATGCTCAAGCTGCTCAAGGCGCTGCACGACGCCGGCGTGACCATCCTGCCCGGCACCGACGCGATGGCCGGCTACATGCTCCACGCCGAACTGGAAAGCTATGCGCGCGCCGGCATCCCCAACGCCGAAGTGCTGCGCCTGGCGACGCTGACGCCGGCGCAGGTGCTGGGCGTGGACAAGGACCGCGGCGTGGTCGCGCCGGGCAAGTACGCCGACCTGGTGCTGATCGACGGCGACCCGCTCAAGGATATGCGCGACATCCGCAAGGTCGATGCGGTGTTCAAGGGCGGCAAGCGCTACGATCCGGGCGAGATCGAGCAGGCGCTGGGGATCGTGCCGCGCAAGGCGGCCGCGGCGCAGGCGAGCGGCCGGTGAGCTACGACCTGATGGTGTTCGACCCGACCGTCGCGCCGCGCGAACGCGCGGCCTTCCTGGCCTGGTACCGGGCCCAGACCGAGTGGAGCGAGCCGCACGACTACCGCGACCCGCTGGTCACCTGCTCCGCGCTGCTGGCGTGGTATTCGCAGATGCGCGGCGAGTTCCCCAACATGCACGAGGCGGCGTTCGCCGACGACGGCGACCTGCACGCCACCGAATACTCCATCGGCTATTCGTCGATCTACGCCTGCTTCCGCTGGCCGCTCGCCGAAGCCGCGTACGCGGCCACGCGCGCGGCCGCGGCGCGCCACGGCGTCGGCTTCTTCGACGCCAGCGGCGACGCCGCCGACATCTGGTTCCCGCCGCCGAAGTGACCGGCCACCCCCTGTAGGAGCGGCGCAAGCCGCGACCCGGCCAACCGGCCGCCGAGGCAACCCGAAGGCGCAACCGAACCATCCGGTTTGGATACCGCGGCGCGGCGATCCGGACCGGCGCGGTCGCGGCTTGCGCCGCTCCTACAGGGAGCCACGGGACAACGCTCGCGAAAACGGCCCGCAACGCGGGCCGTTTTCGTTTACCTCGCCACCGAAGAACCTCAGCCCTTGGCGAACACCAGGTGCCCGCCCGCGGCATCGACCTGGATCGTATCGCCGCCGGCGAACTCGCCGCTGAGGATCTTCTGCGCCAGCGGGTTCTCGATCTGCTGCTGCACCGCGCGCTTGAGCGGCCGCGCGCCGTAGACCGGGTCGAAGCCGACGTTGCCGATCAGGGTCAGCGCCGCCTCGCTCAGCGACAGCTTCAGGCCGCGCTCGGCCAGCCGCTTCTCCAGGCCGTGCAGCTGGATCTTGGCGATCTCGCGGATCTGGCTCTTCTCCAGCGGGTGGAACACCACGATGTCGTCGAGCCGGTTGATGAACTCCGGGCGGAAGTGGGTCTGGACCACGCCCATCACCGCCGCCTTCATCTGGGTGTAGGCCTCCGGCGTGTTGTCGCTGCTGAGCTCCTGGATCATCTGCGAGCCCAGGTTGGAGGTCATCACGATCACCGTGTTGCGGAAGTCCACGGTGCGGCCCTGGCCGTCGGTCAGGCGGCCGTCGTCGAGCACCTGCAGCAGGATGTTGAAAACGTCCGGGTGCGCCTTCTCGACTTCGTCGAGCAGGATCACGCTGTAGGGACGGCGCCGCACCGCTTCGGTCAGGTAGCCGCCTTCCTCATAGCCGACATAGCCCGGAGGCGCGCCGACCAGGCGGCTGACCGAGTGCTTCTCCATGAACTCGCTCATGTCGATGCGGATCATCGCGTCGGAAGAGTCGAACAGGAACTCGGCCAGCGCCTTGCACAGCTCGGTCTTGCCCACGCCGGTCGGGCCGAGGAACAGGAACGAACCGCTGGGGCGGTTGGGATCGGACAGGCCGGCGCGCGAACGCCGCACCGCGTCGGACACCACCCGCACCGCTTCGTCCTGGCCGACCACGCGCGCGTGCAGGGCCTGCTCCATCTTCAGCAGCTTGTCGCGTTCGCCTTCGAGCATCTTCGCCACCGGGATGCCGGTCCAGCGCGCGACGACCTCGGCGATCTCCTCGGCGGTGACCTTGTCCTGCAGCAGCTTGAAGCCCTGGGTCTCGGCCTCCTGCGCGGCCTTGAGCTGCTTTTCGAGTTCGGGCAGCCGGCCGTACTGGATTTCGCTCATGCGGCCGAAATCCTGCGTGCGCTGCGCCGCTTCCAGGTCGAGCTTGGCCTGCTCGATCTGCTCTTTGATCTTGGTCGCGCCCTGCAAGGTGGCCTTCTCGGCCTTCCACACCTCTTCCAGGTCGTTGAAGTCGCGTTCGAGCGTGGCGATCTCGGCTTCCAGGTCGGCCAGGCGCTGCTTGGATTCGGCGTCCTTCTCCTTCTTCAGCGCCTCGCGCTGGATCTTGAGCTGGATCAGCCGGCGCTCCTTGCGGTCGAGCTCCTCGGGCTTGGAGTCGATCTCCATGCGGATGCGCGAGGCCGCCTCGTCCATCAAGTCGATGGCCTTGTCGGGCAGCTGGCGGTCGGCGATGTAGCGGTGCGACAGGGTCGCCGCGGCGACGATCGCCGGGTCGGTGATCTCCACGCCGTGGTGCACGGCGTAGCGTTCCTTGAGCCCGCGCAGGATCGCGATGGTGTCCTCGACCGTCGGCTCGCCGACGAACACCTTCTGGAAGCGGCGCTCCAGCGCGGCGTCCTTCTCCACGTACTTGCGGTATTCGTCGAGCGTGGTCGCGCCGATGCAGTGCAGCTCGCCGCGCGCCAGCGCGGGCTTGAGCATGTTGCCCGCATCCATCGCGCCCTCGGCCTTGCCGGCGCCGACCATGGTGTGCAGTTCGTCGATGAACAAGATCACCTGGCCTTCGTTCTTGGACAGGTCGTTGAGCACGGCCTTGAGCCGCTCTTCGAACTCGCCGCGGAACTTGGCGCCGGCGATCAGCGCGCCCATGTCGAGCGAGAGCACGCGCTTGCCGCGCAGGCCTTCGGGCACCTCGTTGTTGACGATGCGCTGGGCCAGGCCTTCGACGATCGCGGTCTTGCCGACGCCGGGCTCGCCGATCAGCACCGGGTTGTTCTTGGTCCGGCGCTGCAGCACCTGGATGGTGCGGCGGATCTCCTCGTCGCGGCCGACCACCGGATCGAGCTTGCCGTTCTCGGCGCGCGCGGTCAGGTCGATGCAGTATTTTTCCAGCGCCTGGCGCTGGTCCTCGGCGTTTTCCGATTGCACGCTCTCGCCTCCGCGCAGCTTGTCGATGGACGTTTCGAGTTTGGCCTTGGTCGCGCCGGCCGCCTTGAGCGCGCGGCCGACATCGCCGCCGTCCTCGAGCGCGGCGAGCAGGAACAGTTCGCTGGCGATGAAGGCGTCGTTGCGCTGCTGCGCCAGCTTGTCGGTGACGTTGAGCAGCCGCGCCAGGTCGTTGCCCAGCGACACGTTGCCGGCCTGGCCGCTGACCTTGGGCAGCTTTTCCAGCGCCTCGCCCAGGCGCTCGCGCAGCAGCGGCACGTTGACGCCGGACTGGGCCAGCAACGGCCGGGTGCTGCCGCCGCTCTGGTCGAGCAAGGCGGTCAGCAGGTGCGCCGGTTCGATCACGCTGTGGTCGCGCCCGACCGCCAGCGATTGCGCGTCCTGCAAGGCCTGCTGGAAGCGCGAGGTCAGCTTGTCCATCCGCATGGAGGGTTCTCCGAAAGGTAGGTGGCGGCTGCCGCGCGAGTCTGCCAAGCGGGCCGCGAATGACCTGTTAATGCGGGCTTTGGCGGGTGTTTCAAGGCGCGCAGACCCGCGATTCAGCCCCGGGAACCCGGCCGCAGACACGCGAATCCCCCGGCCGCTCGCGCGGCGCGGGGGATCGATTTTCGCGCCGGCCCGGCGGCGATGGACCGCCGGGCCGGCGCGGCTCAGACCCGCGAGGTCGGCTGCAGGATCTCGACCCAGTAGCCGTCCGGGTCCTTGATGAAGGCGATGTCCTTCATCCGCCCGTCGGTGAGGCGCTTCTGGAACGCCACGCCGAGCTGCTCGAAGCGCGCGCAGGCCGCTTCCACGTCCGGCACCGACACGCAGATGTGGCCGAAGCCGCGCGGGTCGCTGTTGCCGTGGTGGTAGGCGAAACCGGCGTCGTTCTCGGTGCCGTGGTTGTGGGTGAGTTCGAGCACGCCGCGCTGGCTCAGCAGCCACTGCCCGCGCGCCGGCTCCTCGGCGGGAATCTGCGCCGGGTCGTTCACCAGCACCAGGAAGTACAGGCTGAACTGCGCGTCCGCGAAATCGCGCTTGCGCACCAAGGTGAAGCCGAGCACGCGGGTGTAGAAATCCAGCGAGGCCTTCGGGTCCTTGATCCGCAGCATGGTGTGGTTGAACACGAAGTCGCGGGTCGCGGCCTCGGGCTGGGCGGTCACGCCGGGCACGGCGTTGAGTTCGTTCTGCAGGGACATGGCGTGGGTCGGTGCGAGGGAAGACAAAATCTGGGGCCGCGCGCGGCCGCTCTCAAGCCTGCGCCGGCGGCGCGACCGGATCGCGCTGCAGGGACAGCAGGATCAGCAAGGCCGCCAGCCCCAGGTAGGCGCCGATGAACTGCCAGGCGATGACCTTCTGCAGCCCCTCCAGCGCCCACGGCAGGTACACGCCGCCGCGCGGATCGACCGAGTGGATGATCCCGAACAGCGCCAGCGCGGCGCCGCCGAGCAGGAACGCCGCGGCGCGGCGCAGGCGGCCGTCGACCATCGCCGCCACCGCCGAGGTCCAGATCATCGAGGTCATGATGAAGCCGTTGCCCAGGGTCACGATCACCGCCAGCTCCGGCAGGCCGTGGCCGTCGAGCGCGCCGGCCAGTTCGGCGTGGCGGGCCGGGTCGATCCAGGCCGGGTTGCCGGTCTTGATCGACAGCATGTAGGCGATCGGCGGCAGGAAGCCGAACACCATCGCGGTGGCGTGCTTGCCCGGCGTCGCCTGGAACGCCTGGGTGGTGATGTCGAGCGCGACGTAGACGATGATCGGCGCCAGCACCGCCAGCGGCAGCCACTGCACCAGCCCCGAGACGATGCCGAAGATGCCGCCCAGGCCGATGAACAAGCCGGTCAGCAGGGTGTAGCCGCTGCGCGCGCCCATGTGCTTGTACGCAGGCTGGCCGATGTAGGGCGTGGTCTGGGCGACGCCGCCGACGAAACCGGCGACCAGGGTCGAGAACGCCTCGGCCAGCAGAATATCGCGGGTGCGGTAATCGTCGCCGGCCGCGCGCGCGCTTTCGCTGACGTTGATGCCGCCGACGATCATCAGCAGGCCGAACGGCAGCAGCAGCGGCAGGAACGGCACGGTGTGCGGCAGGCCTTCGATGAAGCCCAGCGTCGGCAGCGGCAACACCAGCTGCAGCGGCTGCGGAGTCGGCCAATGGAAGCCCGGCGCGCCCAGGCCGAGCGCGCCGAAGCCGTAGAACAGCGCGGTGCCGAACACGAACGCGACGAACACGCCCGGCAGCTTCACCGGCAGCCGGCCCTTGGCCACCAGCACGTACAGCAACAGGCCGAGGGTCATGAAGCCGACCAGCGGCGAACGCAGCGTTTCGATCAGCGGCAAAAAGCCCATCAGCACCAGCGCGGTGCCGGCGATCGAGCCGAGCAGGCCGGCGCGCGGGATCATCCGCGTGACCGCGTCGCCGGCGAAGGACAACACGAATTTGAGCAGCCCCATCACGATCAGCGAGGCCATGCCGAGCTTCCAGGTGGCGTCGGCCGCGGCGGCCTCGTCCAGGCCGGCCTGCTTGAAGCCGACGAAGGCCGGGCCGAGCACCAGCAGGGCCATGCCGATGCTGGTCGGCGCGTCCAGGCCGAGCGGCATCGCGGTGACGTCGACGCGGCCGCTGCGCGCGGCCAGCCGGCGCGCCATCGCGGTGTAGATCAGATTGCCGACCAGCACCCCGAACGCGGTGCCGGGGAACATGCGGGTGTAGATGACCTCGGCCGGGAAACCGAAGATGCCGATCAGCGCCGCGGCGATGAAGCCCAGGATCGACAGGTTGTCGACGACCAGGCCGAAGAAGCCGTTGAGGTCGCCGGGCACCAGCCACGAGCGTCGCGCCTGCCTGGACTCGGCGTTCATCGGCCGCGCCCCTGGCTCATCGCGGCCGGCGCCGGCACCGCGCGACGGCGGCGGGAAACATCGGGAAAGGCAGCAACGCTCATGGACGGTACTCGCAACGCGGGAGGGGACGCTTCCATGACGCTCGGGCCTGCGATCCGTTCGCAGCGACGAGTGTGCCGGCAATCGGCGCGATTGGGGCGATCCGCGAGGGGCGATCGGGTTATCGGCTCATGCCTGCGCGCGCCGGACGGCCGCGCCGTCGCCCGCAGCCTAGCCCGGACCCGCCCGAAGCCCCGGCCCGCCCGCAACCCTTGCCCCAAACCGTCGTTCCGGCGAACGCCGGAATCCGTTTCGATCTTGTCTTGCGGCGAAACCGACGAAGAGGCCATGCGGAAGCGAAAGCAACATGGATTCCGGCGTTCGCCGAAATGACCGGGTTTGTAAGGGGACGACGGGGTGGGACGAACCGCCCCCGCACCCGCTCACTCGCCGACGTCGAGCCACCCGCGATAGCGCACCAGCAATCCCACCGCCGGCAGCTGCGCCTGCACGTCGAAGTGATAACGCCCCTCGCGTTCGAACTCGCGCGCACGCACGCCGGCGAACCAGCCGCGCGGCAACGGCAGGCCCAGCGCGCGCACGCGCATCAGCCGCCAGGACAGGCCCGGATCGTGGCGCTCGTCCTCGGCTTCGCCGTGCTCGGCGCCGTAGCTGGTGGGCGCGCCCATCGCCGCCGCCGACACCCCCGCGGACGAGACCGTGATCGAATCGCCCGTGTGCGCCGACACCGTGCGCGCCAGCGCCGCCTCGGGCGCCTCGCCGACCGGTTCCAGTGCGAACGCGAAGCGCATCGGCCCGAGCCGTTCCAGCACCAGTCCGTCGCGCCCGGCCAGGCGCGAGCGCAGGGTCGATTTGCCGAACCGCCGGATCCAGGTTTCGCCGTGCGGCCCGGCCTGGATCTCGACTTCGACCGGCCCGGCGTACGCCTTGGGAAGCCCGACGATGCGCGAGAACAACCGCGACCACAGGCCGTGGCCGCGTTCGATCTCGGCCTCGCCGCGATACGACTGGCGTCCGCTGCGCCCGTGCACCTGCCGCAGCGTGCGCGGCAACAACACGAACCGCACGCCGAGCGCGCGCGGATACAGGCCTTCGCGCGCGCCCAGGCGGGCGGCGTCGCGGGCGGCGTTGGCTGCGCCGGCCTCCATCACAGCCCGCGCAGGGATTGGGGCACGACGTACTCGCGGCCGTCGAAGGCCAGGCGCACGCTGCTCTTGTTCTTGGCCACGGCCTTTTCGTCGCAATCCTTGCCGTCGGCGACGGCGCGGCTGCTTTGTTCGGCGCTGTTGACCAGCAGGCCGGCGTAGCCGTGGTCGCGCTTGGCGTCGATGGCGACGGTGCGCTTGGCGTTCTCGAATTCGCCGGCGCAGTTGCCGTCCCATTCGCCGCGGTCCAGCGACATCTCCAGGTTGCGCAGTACCGGCCGCAGCGTGCCGCCGTCGCCGGCGTACAGGCTCAGCACCGTGCTCGCGTACGGGTTGACCCGCGACGAGCCGCTGTAGGCCACGCGCACGCCGAACGCGGTGACGGCCTCGTTGAGGCGATAGCGCGCGGTGTCCAGGGTCACCGAGGAGATGCGCATCGCATCGGAGACCAGCGGCTCGGGCTGGCGGTAGCGCTGCAGGATGCGCGGCCTGGCCGAATCGGCCACCAGCACGTCCAGGTCGGCGGTGTCGACCTCGCCGCTGGCCTCGTCGTGGCGCAGCCGCACCGCCAGCAGGGTCTTGCCGGGCGCGGCCGGCCACACCTTGCAGGCGACGTCGTCGAGCTTGATCCAGCGCGTGGGCGACCCCGCGGTGCGCAGGAACTCGCCCTCGTCGCCGGTCACGCTGTCCGCGCCGGGATAGGCGGCCAGGAGCAGATCGTAGGAACGCCCGCCGCAACCGTCGTCGGCGCGCGCCTGCAAGGGCGCGGCGCCGAAGGTCGCGGCGAGGGCGAGCGACAGCGACAGGACCGTCCGTTGGGCCTTGGGGTACGTCATGGTGTTTGCATCCAGACAAGAGTCGCCATGCGGCCGGTGCGGCGGTCGCGGCGGTGGGAAAAGAAGCGGTCGGGTTCGGAAATCGTGCACAAGCCGCCGCCGTGGACATGGTCGGCGCGCAGGCCGGCGCGCGCCAGCCGTTGCCGCGCCAGCGCGTACAGGTCGACCAACCAATGCCCCGGCCGGGTCGCGACGAATGCGCTTGCGGCGGCGGCATCGACGGCGAGGAAGGCGTCGCGCACGTCCGCGCCGATCTCGTAGCGCTGCGGCCCCGCGGCCGGGCCGAGCCAGGCGCGCAGGCGCGCGGGCTCGCTGCGCATCGCCGCGACCGTGGCTTCGAGCACGCCGTCGGCCAGCCCGCGCCAGCCGGCGTGGGCGGCGCCGACTTCGCTGCCGTCGTGCGCCGCCAGCAGCACCGGCAGGCAGTCGGCGGTGAGGATCGCCAGCACCGTGCCCGGCGTGGAGGTCACCGCGGCATCGGCCTCGGGTTCGCCGCCCGGCTCGTCGCTGCCGGGCGCGCCGTCGAAGCGGACCACGCCGGCGCCGTGTACCTGGCGCAGCCAGCGCGGCGCCGACGGCAACCCGGCGGCCTGCGCCAGCAGCGCGCGGTTGCGCAGCACCGCGGCCGGGTCGTCGCGCTGCTCGCCGTGCAGCGTGCCGAGGTTGAACGCGTCGAACGGCGCCTGCGACACGCCCAGGCCGCGGCGCACGCTGGCGAAGCCGCGCACGCCCGGCGGCGCCGGCCAGCCGGCGTCGATCCAGGGTTTCGCGGCGTCGGCGCCTGCCGTCACCGCCCGGCCTCGGCGGCGGCGCGCGAATCCTCGCGCAGTTCGGCGACCAGGTTCAGCAGGTCGGCCGGCACCGGCGCGGTGCAGCGCACCGGTTCGCCGCTGGCCGGATGGACGAATTCCAGGGTTTCGGCGTGCAGCGCCTGGCGCTTGAAGCCGCGCAGGGTCTCCACCAGCGAATCGCTCGCGCCCTTGGGCAGCTTGAGCGGGCCGCCGTACAGCGGGTCGCCGACGATGGGGTGCTTGAGGTGCTGCATGTGCACGCGGATCTGGTGGGTGCGCCCGGTTTCCAGACGGCATTCCAGCAGGGTGTGGGCGCGGAAGCGCTCGCGCAGGCGGAAGTGGGTGACCGCCTCGCGGCCGTCCTCGCGCACCGCCATGCGCAGGCGGTCGCGCGGGTGGCGGTCGATCGCGGCGTTGGCGGTGCCGCCGGAGACCAGCGCGCCGACCACCACCGCCAGGTACTGGCGGTGGACCTCGCGCGCGGACAGTTGCTCGACCAGCGAGGTGTGCGCCGGCAGGGTCCGCGCCACCACCATGACCCCGGAGGTGTCCTTGTCCAGGCGGTGGACGATGCCGGCGCGCGGCAGCGCGGCCAGCGACGGGTCGTGGTGCAGCAGGGCGTTGACCAGGGTGCCGGCGGGGTTGCCGGCGCCGGGGTGCACGACCAGGCCGGCGGGCTTGTCGAGCACGATCACCTCGGCGTCCTCGTACAGCACGTCCAGGGCGATGTCCTCGGCCACGGCGTGGGTCTGGGTGTCCAGGACCACGTTCAATTCGACCGCCTCGCCGCCCTGGACCGGGTCGCGCGGGCGCACCTCGCGGCCGTTCAGGCGGGCGTCGCCGGATTTGATCCAGGCGGCCAGGCGCGAGCGCGAGTAATCGGGGAACAGTTCGGCCAGGACCGCGTCGAAGCGGCGGCCGGCGGCGGCGTCGGGCACGGTCGCGGTCAGGGTCTGGCGGGAGTCGGTCATCGCGGGCTTCGGGGGCTAGTGAGGGAAGACGGGTCCGGTTAAGGGCTCGGACCCGCGGACTGCTATTATCGGCTCTTCGTGCCTCCGGCGCCTGTCGATGCCTGCCATGACCGAACGTTCCACCCCGTCCCGCGCCCTGCTGCGCGTAGTGTCCCTGCTGCTGATCGTCGCCGTGGCCGGCACTGGCTGCTCGCGGGTCGGCAAGATGTTCAAGAAGAACAAGGACGCCGACGAGGGCCAGCCGGTCGAGGCCATCTACGAGAAGGCCCACAAGTCGATGACCAACGGCAACTGGGCCTCGGCCGAGCTGAGCTTCAAGCGCCTGGTCGCCCAGTACCCGTACGGCCCCTACACCGAGCAGGCCCTGATCGAGACGGCCTACGCCCAGTACAAGTCGGGCAAGCACGACGACGCGATCAGCAGCATCGACCGCTTCATCCGCACCTACCCGACCCACCGCAACATCGCCTACCTGTACTACCTGCGCGGCCTGGTCAATTCCAGCCGCGACACCGTGTTCCTGCAGAAAGTCTGGCGCCTGGACGTGAGCCGCCGCGACCTGGCCACGCCGATGCAGGCGTACAACGACTTCCAGATCGTGGTCGAGCGCTACCCGAACAGCCGCTACGCGCAGGACGCGCGCAAGCGCATGATCGTGCTGCGCGACACCTTCGCCCGCCACGAGCTGGACGTCTCGCTGTACTACCTGCGCCGCACCGCCTACGTGGCCGCGGCCGACCGCGCCAAGTTCTTGCTGGAAACCTACCCCCAGAGCGGCTACCAGTACGACGCGGTGGCGGTGCTGATGAAGTCCTACGAGGGCCTGGGCAACGCGGGCCTGGCCGCCGACGCCAAGCGCGTGCTGCAACAGAACGACGCCAACCACCCGGCGCTGACCGGCGACTGGCCGGACTACCCGAGCAACCTGCGCAAGCTCAACCCGTTCGCGGGCGAGCGCTCGGCGGTGGACAACCGCGACAAGCTCGAAGCCAAGCGCGCCGAGAAGGCGGGCAAGGGCGAATAAGCCTTACCGCCCTCGCCAACGAAAAACGCCGCCCTCGGGCGGCGTTTTTCGTTCCAGACCGCAAGAATGCGGCCGAAGCCACCTGTAGGAGCGGCGCAAGCCGCGACCGCGACACCGCGCCTGTAGCGCCTGCACCGAAAAGCGAATCGCCCCCCACGAAGCCTCAACCGGCAGCGACGCCGCGCGTCGTGGCGCTGCGTCGTGGTTGCGTTGTCGCGGCTCGCGCCGCTCCTACAGGGAGAAACGCGCCAACAACCTCAACCGGAGTAGCGGTTGGTGATCGGATACCGCCGCTCGCGCCCGAACGCGCGCCGCGACACCTTCGGCCCCGGCGCGGCCTGGTGCCGCTTCCACTCGCTGATCCGCACCAGCCGCAGCACCCGGTCGACGGTCGCGGCCTCGAACCCGGCGGCGACGATCTCCTCGCGCGACTGCTCCTGGTCGACGTAGCGCAGCAGGATCGCGTCGAGCACGTCGTAGGGCGGCAGCGAATCCTGGTCCTTCTGGTTCTCGCGCAGCTCCGCCGACGGCGGCCGGTCGATCACCGCCCACGGGATCACCGGCGAGCCGGCGACCGCGTTGCGCCAGCGCGCCAACGCGAACACCTCGGTCTTGTACAGGTCCTTGATCGGCGCGTAGCCGCCGCACATGTCGCCGTAGATGGTGGCGTAGCCGACCGCGTACTCGCTCTTGTTGCCGGTGGTCAGCAGCAGGCCGCCGAACTTGTTGCTCATCGCCATCATCAGCGCGCCGCGGGTGCGCGACTGCAGGTTCTCCTCGGTCACGTCCACCGGCTTGCCGGCGAAGGCCTCGGCCAGGGTGTCGAGGAAGCCCTGGAACGGCGCCTCGATCGGCAGCGCCAGCAGCCGCACGCCCTGGCGCGCGCACTGCTCGGCGGCCAGGTCGTTGGACAGGTCGGCGGTGTAGCGCGAGGGCATGCGTACGGCGACGACGTTCTCCGGCCCCAGCGCATCGACCGCGATGGCCATCACCAGCGAGGAATCGATGCCGCCCGACAGGCCCAGCCAGACCTGTTCGAAGCCGTTCTTGCGGCAGTAGTCGCGGGTGCCGCGCACCACCGCGCGCCAGGCCAGCGCGTCGCGGCTTTCCTCGTGCTCGACCGGCCACGACACCGGGGTGAAGCGGCGGTTGGCGTCGTCGTAGTCGGCGACCAGCCAATGGTCCTCGAACGCGGCCGCGGCCGGGTGCACCGTGCCGTCGCCGTCGGCCAGCACCGAGGCGCCGTCGAACACCAGCGCGTCCTGGCCGCCGACCACGTTGAGATAGGCCAGGGCCACGCCGGTCTCGCGCGCGCGCAGGTCCAGCAGCGCGTCGCGCTGGGCGTGCTTGTCGCGCTCGAACGGCGAGGCGTTGGGCACCAGCACCAGGCTGGCGCCGGCGCGCGCGGTCGCCGCCAGCGGCTCGGCGAACCACAGGTCCTCGCAGATCACCACGCCGACCTGCACGCCCTTGGCTTCGAACACCACCGCTTCGCCGTCGGGATCGACGTCGAAGTAGCGGCGCTCGTCGAACACCGCGTAGTTGGGCAGCTCGCGCTTGCGGTAGGTCGCCTCGATACGACCGCCGCGCAGCACGCTGGCGGCGTTGTAGACCACCGCCCCGGCCGCCTGCGGCCAGCCGACCACGGCGACGATGCCGTGCGTCGTCGCCGCCACGCGCTCCAGCGCGGCCTGGCAGTCGGCGAGGAAACCCGGGCGCAGCAGCAGGTCTTCGGGCGGATAGCCGCTGATCGCCAGTTCCGGGAGCAGCACCACGTCGGCGCCGTGCTCGTCGCGGGCCTGGGCGATCAGCGCGGCGATGCGCTCGGCGTTGGCGTCGACCGCGCCGACGGGGAAATCGAACTGGGCCAGGGCGATGCGCAGGGGCTGGGTCATGGGTGCGGGATTCGAGAAAGTCGGTCGCGGGGGTGGCCGTCGAGCGCGGCCAGGATCTGTTCGAGGACGGCTTGGGTCTGCAGCAGGACGTCATTGTTCCAGAATCTGAGGACGCGGTAGCCCTCGGCCTGTAGGGCCATGCTGCGGACGGCGTCGGCGAGGCAGGCGCCGTGCTGGCCGTCGTCGACTTCGACGATCAGGCGGCGCTGCATGCAGGCAAAGTCGGCAACGTAGGAGCCGATGGGCACCTGGCGGCGGAACTTGAAGCCCAGCAGCCTGCGGTCGCGCAGGTGGAACCACAGGCGGCGCTCGGCGTCGGTCATGGTCCGGCGCAGGCGGCGGGCGAACTGGCGCTTTTGGCGTGGGCGCATCCTTGCGCTCCTCGGTTTGGCGGGAGGGCAGTATCTCGCTGCTGGGCGGCCCTCACCCCAACCCCTCTCCCGCAAGCGGGAGAGGGGCCTTGCCGCGTCGAGACGTAGGAATTTCGCTGCCCTCCCGTGCATTCGAGCCCCTCTCCCGCTTGCGGGAGAAGGGTTGGGGTGAGGGCCGCCCAACAACGAAAAAGCCGCCCGAAGGCGGCTTTTCCACAGATCCAACCGGACGAATCCGACCGACCCGACTGCTTACTTGCCCAAACGCTTGGCGATCGCCGCGCCCAGGTCGCCCGGCGACTTGACCGTGGTGACGCCGGCCTTCTCCATCGCCGCGAACTTGCCTTCGGCCGTGCCCGAACCGCCCGAAGCGATCGCACCGGCATGGCCCATGCGCTTGCCCTTCGGCGCCGAGGCGCCGGCGATGAAGCCGACCACCGGCTTGGTCACGTACTGGGCGATGAACTCGGCCGCTTCTTCCTCGGCCGAACCGCCGATCTCGCCGACCATGATGATGCCTTCGGTCTGCGGGTCGTCCTGGAACCACTTCAGCGCGTCGATGAAGTTGGTGCCGTTGATCGGGTCGCCGCCGATGCCGATGCAGGTCGACTGGCCCAGGCCCACGTCGGTGGTCTGCTTGACCGCTTCATAGGTCAGCGTGCCCGAACGCGAGACGATGCCGATCACGCCCGGCTTGTGGATGTGGCCCGGCATGATGCCGATCTTGCACTCGCCCGGGGTGATCACGCCGGGGCAGTTCGGACCGACCAGGACCACGTCCTCAAAGCCGTTGAGGGTGTTCTTGACCCGCAGCATGTCCAGCACCGGGATGCCTTCGGTGATGCACACGATGACCTTGATGCCGGCGTCGGCCGCTTCCAGGATCGCGTCGGCCGCGAACGGCGGCGGCACGTAGATCACCGACGCGTCGGCGCCGGTCTCGTTGACCGCGTCGCGCACGGTGTTGAACACCGGCAGCCCCAGGTGCTGGGTGCTGCCCTTGCCCGGGGTCACGCCGCCGACGACCTTGGTGCCGTACTCGAGCATCTGTTCGGCGTGGAAGGTGCCCTGCGAGCCGGTGAAGCCCTGCACGATCACCTTGGTGTTCTTGTTGATCAAAACGGACATGTCATCGGCCCCTTACTTGCCAGCGACGGCGGCAACCGCCTTCTTCGCGCCATCGTTGATGTTGTCGGCCGGGGTAATGGCCAGACCCGAATTCTTCAGCAGTTCCTTGCCGGCTTCCACGTTGGTGCCTTCCAGGCGCACGATCACCGGCACCTTGACGTCGACTTCCTTGACCGCGGCGATGATGCCCTCGGCGATCATGTCGCAGCGGACGATGCCGCCGAAGATGTTGACGAAGATCGCCTTGACCTTGTCCGAGCTGAGGATCAGCTTGAACGCCTCAGTCACGCGCTCCTTGGTGGCGCCGCCGCCGACGTCGAGGAAGTTGGCCGGCGAGCCGCCTTCCAGCTGGATGACGTCCATGGTCGCCATCGCCAGGCCGGCGCCGTTGACCATGCAGCCGATGTTGCCGTCCATGGTGACGTAGTTGAGGTCGTGCTGGCTGGCCTTGACCTCGGTCTCGTCTTCCTGGCGGATATCGCGCATGTCGGCGAGATCCTTGTGGCGGAAGGTCGCGTTGTCGTCGCTGTTGACCTTGCCGTCGAGCACGGCGAGGTCGCCGTTGGTGAGGATCGCCAGCGGGTTCAGCTCGACCAGCGCCAGGTCCTTCTCGTTGAACAGCTTGTACAGGCCCAGCATGATCTTGGTCAGCTGGCCGGCCTGCTTGGCGTTGAGGCCCAGATCGAAGGCGAGCTCGCGGCACTGGTAGGCCTGCAGGCCCTGCACGTAGTTGACGTGGATGGTCTTGATCGCCTCCGGGGTCTCCTCGGCGACCTTCTCGATCTCCACGCCGCCTTCGGCCGAGGCGATGAAGGTGACCGACTTGGTCGAGCGGTCGACCAGGACCGACAGGTACAGCTCCTTGGCGATGTCGGTGCCTTCGGAAATCAGCACCGTATCGATCGGCAGGGCGACGCCGGCCGACTGGTAGGTCTCCATCTTGGTGCCCAGCATGGCCTGGGCGTACTGCTTCACTTCGTCGAAGTTCTTGGCCAGCTTGACGCCGCCGGCCTTGCCGCGGCCGCCCGCGTGGATCTGGGCCTTGACCACCCACAGGTCGCCCGGGATGGCCTTGGCCGCCGCGACGGCCTCTTCGGGAGTGCGCGCAACGCGCCCGGCCGGCACTGCGATGCCGTAGTCGGCAAACAGCTGCTTTGCCTGATATTCGTGGAAATTCATGCGTCACCGAGGGGAGTGAAAGACGTCCCGCGCGGACGCACGGCCGGGGGCCGGAGCGGGCGCGAGGGGGCCGCATTGTCGCCGATCGCGGCGGGGCGAGCAAAACCCCGCGCGGCCGGGCCGACCGGCGGAAGCCCGCGTACCGGGCCGCGGCGGGCCCGGGCGGGTCTTGCCGGCGGCTGCGAACGGCCCCGCCCCGGGCCGGCGCGGACCGTCACCGGACCTGTGGCCAGATCCGGCAAGGCCGGCACACCGGCAGCGCAAGGCCTGCGCCCGTCTGCGTCCAAGGCGGCCGCGCGGCGCGGCGACCGCGCCAGCCAGCCGCCCTATACTGATCGATACTCCGCCCGCGCAGGGAAACCCGCTTGCCGTCAGGTCTCGCCCCCGTCACTCCGGCCGATGCCGACTCCGCGCTGCGCCGCGAACTGTATTTCTTCACCCTCTACCGCCTGCTCGAGGCGGCGCTGCTGGTGCTGTTCCTGTTCGGCCCGGTCGAGAACCTGATCGGGGCGCCGCGCCACGACCTGTTCGCCCGCTCGCTGTCGCTGTCCTATCTGTTCATCGCCAGCCTGCTGTTCGTGTTCGGCCGCCGCGGCGACCTGCGCGCGCAGGTCTTCGCCGGCATCGCCTGCGACCTGTTCTTCGGCATCCTCTCGATCCACGCCCTGCCCGGCGCCGGCACCGGCATCGCCCTGATGCTGATGTTCAACGTCGGCGCCGCCGCGCTGCTGCTGCCGACCCGCTTCGGCATCGGCGCGGCGATCGCCGCCTGCCTGGGGCTGGTCGGCGAATGGCTGTGGACCGAACTGGGCAACGAGGCGCTCGGCCGCACCGTCGCCGAGCCGGTGATGTTCGCCCTGGGCTACCTGTCGATCGCGCTGCTGACCAACACCCTGGGTCGGCAGATGCGCCAGAGCCAGGAACTGGCCGAGCGCCGCGGCGCCGAGGCCGCCAACTACGCCGAGATCAACGAACTCATCATCCGGCGCATGCGCACCGGGGTGCTGCTGGTCGACGGCGAAGGCCGGCTGCGCCTGGCCAACGAGGCGGCGATGCTGCTGCTGGGCGACAACGGCGAGCACAACGGCGGCCAGCACGGCCATCGGGTGCTGGCGATCGCCTCGCCGGAACTGTCGCGCCGGCTCGGCCGCTGGCGGGTCGAGGGCCGCCCGGACGAAAGCCCGCTGCGGCTGGCGCCGGACCTGCCGGAAGTGGTGCCGCGCTTCACCCGCTTGCTCGCCGGCAGCGACCAGACCCTGATCTTCCTCGACGACACCTCGCTGGTCTCGCGCCGCGCCGAATCGATCACCCTGGCCGCGCTGGGCCGCTTCTCGGCCAGCCTCGCCCACGAGATCCGCAACCCGCTGGCGGCGATCAACTACGCCGTGCAGCTGCTGGAGGAGTCGCGCGACATCGCCGTGTCCGACCGGCGCCTGCTCGAGATCATCCGCCAGCAGGGCTCGCGCATGAACGGCATCGTCGAGAACGTGCTCGGCATGGCGAGGCGCGAGCCGGCCAAGCCCGAACACGTCGAGCTGATGGGCTTCGTGCGCCAGTTCGTCGACGAATACCGCGCCATCCACCCGATCGAGCAGGACACCGTGCGCGCCACCGGCGCGCACGCGCAGGCGCCGGCGCTGGTCGATCCGCGCCAGCTGCACCAGGCGCTGACCGTGCTGGTGCACAACGCGCTGACCTACGGCCGCCAGCCCGGCGAACCGGCGCGGGTCAGCGTGCACGTGTACTTCGACGAAGTCGGGCTGCCGGCGATCGACGTGCTCGACCGCGGCCCCGGCATTCCCGACTCGGTCGCCGAACGCCTGTTCCGGCCGTTCTTCACCACCTCCGCGCACGGCACCGGCCTGGGCCTGTACATCGCGCGCGAGCTGTGCCGCGCCAACCAGGCCTCGCTCGACTACGTGCCGGTGCCCGGCGGCGGCGGCTGTTTCCGCATCCGCCTGGCCGGCGCCAGCGCGCTCGCGTCGGCCTGAGCGAACAATGTGACTGCGCGCACGGCAAGCAGAAAACGTGCCACAAGCGTCTTGGCCGCGACAGGTTCGTTAAGTTATCGTGGGCGGTGGAGGGCGTAATGGCTGAAACCCGTAGTGCATTGGTAGTCGACGACGAACGCGATATCCGCGAGTTGCTCGTCATGACGTTGGGCCGCATGGGCCTGCGTTGCGATACCGCGTCGGGCCTCAACGAGGCCCGCAGCCAGCTGCTGCGCAATCGTTACGATCTGTGCCTGACCGACATGCGCCTGCCCGACGGCTCGGGCATGGACCTGGTCGCCGAGATCAGCCAGAAGCATCCCAACACGCCGGTGGCGATGATCACCGCCTTCGGCAACGTCGAAGCCGCGGTGGAAGCGCTCAAGGCCGGCGCGTTCGACTTCGTCGCCAAGCCGGTCGACCTGTCGGTGCTGCGCGACCTGGTCCGCCACGCGCTGGAGCTGCACGAGACCCGCCGCACCGCCAGCGAGGCGGTCGGTTCGCGCCTGTACGGCGAATCGCCGGCGATGATCAAGCTGCGCCAGACCATCGGCAAGGTCGCGCGCAGCCAGGCGCCGGTGTACATCGCCGGCGAATCGGGCGTGGGCAAGGAACTGGTCGCGCGCACCATCCATTCCGAGGGCGGCCGCGCCGACGGGCCGTTCGTGCCGGTCAACTGCGGCGCGATCCCGGCCGAGCTGATGGAAAGCGAGTTCTTCGGCCACAAGAAGGGCAGCTTCACCGGCGCCCACGCCGACAAGCCCGGCCTGTTCCAGGCCGCCGACGGCGGCACCTTGTTCCTCGACGAAGTCGCCGAGCTGCCGCTGGCGATGCAGGTCAAGCTGCTGCGCGCGATCCAGGAAAAATCGATCCGCCCGGTCGGCGCCCAGGCCGAGGTGACGGTGGACGTGCGCATCCTCTCGGCCACCCACAAGGACCTGGCCGCGCTGGTCGCCGAAGGCCGCTTCCGCCAGGACCTGTACTACCGCATCAACGTGATCGAACTGCGCGTGCCGCCGCTGCGCGAGCGCCTGGACGACCTGCCCGGCCTGGCCGCGAAGATCCTGCACCGCCTGGCCGGCAACCAGGGCCGGCCGGTGCCGCGGCTGGGCGACGACGCGCTCGAAGCGCTGCGCGCCTACAACTTCCCCGGCAACGTGCGCGAACTGGAGAACATCCTCGAACGCGCCCTGGCCCTGGCCGAAGGCGAAGTGCTCAGCGCCGGCGACCTGCGCCTGCCGCGCCTGGCCACCCAGGCCCCGCCGGGCAGCGTCGCCGGCGCCGCACCGCCGCCCGCCGGCCAGGCCGTGCCGCCGGGCGCGGTCGATCCGCGCACGCTGAACCCGCGCGACACCGCCACCAGCGCCCTGCCGTCCTACATCGAAGAGATCGAACGCGCCGCGATCCAACAGGCGCTGCAGGAGAACCGCTACAACAAGACCCGCACCGCGGCGGCGCTGGGCATCACCTTCCGGGCGCTGCGCTACAAGCTCAAGAAACTCGGGATCGACTGAGCCGCGGCGCGCCGGCGATGGCCGCCGGCTCGGCCCGAAGCCACGACAAGACGCCGATCCGCGAGGGTCGGCGTTTTTCTTTGGCCAGTCCCGAAGCCGCGCCGCCGAGCGTGGCGTGAAGCTGCCGGCACCTCGCAACTGGACGCGGCGGATCGGCCGCACCGACTTTGCCGGGCGCAGCGGTTACGCCCCTGCGCGCGCCCGGCCGGCGCGGACCGGCGCCGACGAAGCATCGACGACCAGGCACGGAGCGAGCGCCGCCCGGCCAGTCGATCGAGCCAATGCACGGCAGCAGGCACCAGATGCACTCCACTGAGGGTGCCTTCAGTGCGTGCTTATGGCGACCAATATCTCGCTTCGAGCGCACCCGAAAACACAGGGGCGCTTTCGCATCGAATGCCGCAATTCCTTGCCTCGGCAAGAGACGCATGAAGTGCGCCAATCGAAGTCCAATTTACACACAGCAATTACACACAATTTCGAATTGGCACGGAGCCTGCGTAATCCCCTACGCACCCGCAACTCGCACGACCGCCGGATACCCGCGGTTGCTGTACCTGCCGGCGCCCGCAACGTCCGACACCACTTAGGGGATACACATGACCAAGCAACACGGCTTCACCCTGATCGAGCTGATGATCGTCATCGCGATCCTCGGCATCCTAATCGCCATCGCCCTGCCGGCTTACCAGGACTACAGCGTCCGCACCAAGAACGCCGAGTGCCTGAACGTCGCCGCCGCCGCCAAGCTGGCCGTGACCGAAACCGCCCAGGACCGCGGCGGCCTGGACAAGGTCGACGCCACCAACACCGGGTACGAATTCGTCGCCAGCAAGTACTGCGCCAGCGTCAAGATCGAAGCCACGAACGGAGTCATCGTTACCGAGGCCACCGCCCTCTCCGGCGGCAATCCCATCGCCAAGTTCAAGCTGGTGCCGACGGCCGACAAGGGCCGCATCGACTGGGCCTGCACCGAGACCAACGGCGCCAAGAAGTCGCAGCTGCCGGCCGAATGCAGGGGCTGAGGAGCCACGGGACTCTTCACCCAATCCCGCCTTCGCTCGATTAGGGACGCCGCAAACGGCGTCCGCGATCGACACGAAAATGCCGGCCCCCGTGGCCGGCATTTTCGTTTCCGGCCGAAGTGCCTGCGCAGCCGTGCAGATCCGCCGGCCCCGCGCCAACGAACGTAGTCGCCACTGACCTCGCTCGCGCTTCCCCCCGCGAGGCAATCGCAGGCCGCGCCAGGCCGCCACTCATTGGCCGGGCCAACCGGGCGCAGCCGCCTGTTAAGCGCTCTCACCGACCGAGCGCGCGCACGATATCCACCCGGTTACGGGCAGCTGGCGCATTCCAACGGATACCTGCACGGACCTCTAGCGCATTGCACGAGAGATCGTTAAGCGGACGAGGCGACGGCGTCGTCTCGACTCGACGGCCATGGGCCTCGAGCCGCCCGCAGCAACGCGATGCCCCGGGGGCATCGACCTGCCCGTCGCCCCGGTCAGTGCAGCCCCTGGCCGCTACCGCCGTCTCTCGACGCCGACACCTGGACCAGCAAGCACGATCGCCCGGCCGACTGCCGCGCGCCGATCCTCCAGCCCTGTTCGCCCGCCATGCCGCTGCAATCCGGGCCACGGCACCTGTGCCAACAGCGCAGGAACGAATTTCGATCCGAATCACGTTTTCCCGGGCACCTCATCCAACCTGACGCTTTTGGTCACCGTCGCCCCTGCCTTACTGACCTAAAGCGTCACCTCGGCCGGCCAAGCCATGCCCCGATGCGTGACTGCCCTAGCAGTTTAGGAGCAGGTGCCATCGTAAGCCCCACTTGGCACGGGTTGTGCGTAGTCATTCCGTGCACGGACAGATCGCCAGGCACCTTCGATGGACCGAAAGCTGAAGCGCTCTGGCACGTGAAAGCAACCACACTCCTAGGGGATACACCATGAAGAAGCAGCAAGGCTTTACCCTCATCGAACTGATGATCGTCATCGCGATCCTCGGCATCCTGATCGCCATCGCTCTGCCGGCCTACCAGGACTACCAGGTCCGCACCAAGGCCACCGAAGGCCTGAACGTCGCCGCCGCCGCCAAGCTGGCCGTCGCCGAAGCCGCCAACGACAATGGGGGGGTCGACAAGATCAAGACCGCCGACGTCTCGTACTCCTTCACCAAGGACAGCACCAAGTACATCGAGACCATCGCCATCGGCGACGAAGGCGTGATCACCGTGACCACCAAGGGCACCGGCGCGACCACCCCGATCGTGTTCACCCTGACCCCGAAGGCCAACACCGACAAGACCGCGATCGACTGGGCTTGCAAGGGCACCGGCGGCGACAAGGTCTCGCAGCTGCCGTCCTCGTGCCGTCCGAAGGCCACCTAATCCTTCCATCGTCTGATCGATGCGTTTAGCGTTGGTGCAACACCCGAAGCCCCGCCGCATGGCGGGGCTTTTTTATGGGCGGCTGCGCGATGTCGCGCTGGGCCTGCTGTTCCTGGCCTGCCTCGCCCCCGCAATCACCTTGCTGCTGTACTCCAACATCGCGTTGAACGCCGGCGAACGCGTCACGGTGATCGGCGCCAGCGCGCTCAGCTTGCTGGTGCTCTACGCCTTGCTGGAGCGCTTCCCGCGCGCGGCCTTGCTGCTGCTGGCCGGAGCGAGCGCCATCGCCTTGCTGGAAATCCGCTTCATCGCCGACTACGGCTGGCCGATCAACGCCAACAGCCTGTCGCTGATCGCCGAAACCAATACCGCCGAAGCACGCGACTTGCTCGGATCCTTGCCGTCCGGCCTGATCGCAGGCTGGGCCGCGGTCGCCGCGCTGACACTGGCGGTATGGCCGGGCGCAGCGCCGGCAACGCCGCTGCGGCGACGCCGCCGTATCCTCGTCTACAGCCTCGCCGGCTCGGCCGCACTCACCGCCCTGGCCTTCGTAAGCACCCCGGCGGCGGACGCCGAGGGCGACGACGCCATCTTTCCTCCGCAGATCTACGGACAGGCCCTGGCCTTGCGCGGCGCCTTCCCCGCGGGGCTGCCGTTCGTCGTGACCGATTACTTCCGCGAAAGACACGCCCTGAAGGTCGCCTACGAACGCAATCAGCGATTCCGCTTCGGCGCTACCGGCGCGAAGTCGGACCATCCGCGGGTGTTCGTGCTGGTGATCGGCGAGACCTCGCGCGCCGACCGCTGGGGCCTCAACGGCTACGCGCGCGACACTACCCCGCAGCTCGGCGCGCGCCACGACCTGATCGCCTTCAGGCACATGCTGTCGCCGTGGAGCTACAGCCGCCAGGCGGTTCCGACCATCGTCAGCAGGAAGCCGCCAAGCAACACCTCGGCCGTGTTCGACGAGGCCTCGATCGTCACCGCCTTCAAGGAAGCCGGCTTCCACACCACCTGGATTTCCCTGCAGGCGCCGGTCGGCTTCTTCGAGTCGCCGATCTCGATCCATGCCTACGAGGCGGACCAGGTCCTGTTCCTCAATCCGGTCGACTACACCAGCCACGGCAAGCCGGACACGGCCGCGATCCCGGAACTGGAAAAGATCCTGCGCGCCCCGCAGGGACAAGACCGCTTCGTGGTCATCCACACCCTCGGCAGCCATTTCCAGTATTCCAACCGCTATCCGCCCGAGTTCGCCCGCTATTTGCCCGATCGCCCGCGCGACCGGCCCGCGCGCCTGTTCGACCCCGGCGATCGCGAAGTGCTGTCCAACGCGTATGACAATTCCATCCTGTTTACCGATCACTTCTTGAACCAGGCGATCGCGTCGCTGGAACGGCACCCGGACGTGGAGTCGTGGCTGTTCTACTCCTCCGACCACGGCGAGGCCTTGTTCGACGATTGCCGCCAATACAGCGGACACGGGCAGTCGAGCCGGCAGAGCCATTCGGTGGCGTCGCTGTTCTGGGCGTCCCCGCGTTATGCGGCCGGACATCCCGAGTACCTGCGCAACCTGCGCGGCTACCGCGAGCGCCTGGTATCCACCGCGATGCTGTTCGAAACCTTGACCGACCTGGGCGGACTCACGGTGCCGGGCCGGCGCCAGGACAACAGCCTCGCCGCCCAGAACCTGCGCAAAGCCCAGGAAGTTGTGACCGTGTTCGACGATTCGGGCTGGAAATGCCCCACGCCCCAGGCGCCCTAGGCGATACTGGCTGATGCCGGAACCCTTGGGGAGGGTTTGCGGTAGAGTTTGCAGGGGATAGAAGGGGAAACTGCACCATGTCCGTGGCAACGACAGCCAACCTGGTCGGCATCACCGGCATCGTCCGGCGCTTGGTGCTGGACGGCGCCCTGGAAGACGCGCGGGCCCGCGAAGCCTTGGCGGCCGCCACCAGCGAACGCAAGCCGATCGCCGCGTATCTCACCGAACACCGCCTGGTCACGCCGAATCAACTCGCGGCCGCCCACTCGGTCGAGTTCGGCGTGCCGCTGTTCGATCCCAGCGCCATGGATCCGGGTCAGGCGGCGGTCCGCATGATCGGCGAAGACCTGATCCGCAAACACAACGCCCTGCCGTTGTTCAAGCGCGGCAACAAGCTCTTCATCGGCCTGTCCGATCCGACCAACACCTCGGCCCTGGACGAGATCAAGTTCCAGACCAACGCCGCCGTCGAGGCGATCCTGGTCGACGAAGACCTGATCCGGCGCACGCTCGATCGCTGGCTGGAGACCTCCGACTCGCTCGGCGATACGGTCGGCGACGGCGAAGGCCTGGAAACGCTGGAGATCGGCAAGGACGACGACCTGTCGACCAAGGGCGACAGCGGCATCGACGCCAAGGGCGACGACACCCCCGTCGTCAAGTTCGTCAACAAGGTGCTGGTCGACGCGATCCGCCGCGGCGCGTCCGACATCCACTTCGAGCCCTACGAAACCGACTACCGCGTGCGCCTGCGCATCGACGGCCTGCTCAAGCAGGTCGCCAAGGTGCCCAACAAGCTGCACTCGCGCATCGCCGCGCGCCTGAAGGTCATGGCGCAGCTGGACATCGCCGAGAAGCGCGTGCCGCAGGACGGCCGCATCAAGCTCAACCTGTCCAAGACCAAGCAGATCGACTTCCGCATGAGCACCTTGCCGACCCTGTTCGGCGAGAAGATCGTGCTGCGTATCCTCGACGGCTCCGCCGCCCGCCTGGGCATCGAGAAGCTCGGCTACGAGGACGACCAGAAGGAATTGTTCGTCGGCGCGGTGGTCAAGCCCTACGGCATGGTCCTGGTGACCGGCCCGACCGGCTCGGGCAAGACGGTGTCGCTGTACACCGCGCTCAACATCCTCAACGACGAGCAGCGCAACATCTCCACGGTCGAGGACCCGGTCGAAATCCGCGTGCCGGGCATCAACCAGGTGCAGATGAACGTCAAGCGCGGCATGACCTTCGCCGCCGCGCTGCGCAGCTTCCTGCGCCAGGACCCGGACGTGATCATGGTCGGCGAAATCCGCGACCTCGAGACCGCGGAAATCGCCATCAAGGCCGCGCAGACCGGCCACATGGTGCTGTCGACCCTGCACACCAACGACGCGCCGCAGACCATCGCGCGCCTGATGAACATGGGCGTGGCGCCGTACAACATCACCTCCTCGGTGACCCTGGTGATCGCCCAGCGCCTGGCCCGGCGCCTGCACGACTGCAAGCGCGAGGTCCACCTGCCCGAACACGCGCTGCTGGCCGAAGGCTTCACCCACGAGGAAGTCGCCGCCGGCATCACCCTGTTCGAACCGGTCGGCTGCCCCGACTGCACCGAGGGCTACAAGGGACGTACCGGCATCTACCAGGTCATGCCGATGACCGACGAAATCCAGGCGATCGTCCTCGAAGGCGGCAATGCGATGCAGATCGCCGCCGCCGCCCAGAAGTCGGGCGTGCGCGACCTGCGCCGCTCGGCGCTGGTCAAGGTGCTCAACGGCGTCACCAGCCTGGCCGAAATCAACCGCGTAACCAAGGACTAACCCATGTCCGCGACCCGTTCCGCCACTCGCGCCGCCGCCAAGACCGCCCCCCAGGTCCGCCGCGAAAATCCCCTGGCCCTGTTCGTATGGCAGGGCACCGACAAACGCGGCATCAAGATGAAGGGCGAGCAGGCGGCCAAGAACGCCAACCTGCTGCGCGCCGAGCTGCGCCGCCAGGGCATCACCCCGACCGTGGTCAAGCCCAAGGCCAAGCCGCTGTTCGGCGCCTCGGGCAAGCGCATCACTCCGAGCGACATCGCCATCTTCAGCCGCCAGATCGCGACCATGCTGAAGTCCGGCGTGCCGATCGTGACCTCGCTGGAGATCATCGGCGAGGGCCACAAGAACCCGCGCATGAAGACCCTGCTCAACGCCGTGCGCTCGGACCTGGAAAGCGGCCTGTCGCTGTACGAGGCGATGTCCCGGCACCCGGTGCAGTTCGACGAGCTCTACCGCAACCTGGTCAAGGCCGGCGAATCGGCGGGCGTGCTCGAGACCGTGCTGGACACGGTGGCGACCTACAAGGAAAACATCGAAACCCTCAAGGGCAAGATCAAGAAGGCGCTGTACTACCCGGCCACCGTCATCGCGGTGGCGATCCTGGTCAGCGCGATCCTGCTGGTGTTCGTGGTGCCGCAGTTCAAGGCGACGTTCCAGAGCTTCGGCGCCGACCTGCCGGCCTTCACCTTGATGGTGATCGGCATGAGCGAGTTCATGATCCAGTGGTGGTGGGCGATCCTCATCCTGGTGATCGGCGCCGGCGTCGCCTTCATCATGGCCAAGAACCGCTCGCTGGCGTTCTCCCACTTCATCGACCGGATGATGCTCAAGCTGCCGATCGTGGGCCAGATCCTGCACAACGCGGCCATCGCCCGCTTCGCCCGCACCCTGGCGGTCAGCTTCCGCGCCGGCGTGCCGCTGGTGGAAGCGCTCGACACCGTCGCCGGCGCGACCGGCAACGTCGTCTACGAGAAGGCCGTGCTGCGCATCCGCGACGACGTCTCGGTCGGCTACCAGGTCAACATGGCGATGAAGCAGGTCAACCTGTTCCCGCACATGGTGATCCAGATGACCGCGATCGGCGAAGAGGCCGGCGCGCTCGACACCATGCTGGTCAAGGTCGCCGAGTTCTACGAGCAGGAGGTCAACAACGCCGTCGACGCGCTGTCGAGCCTGCTGGAACCGTTGATCATGATCATCCTGGGCGTCATCGTCGGCGGCATGGTCATCGCGATGTATCTGCCGATCTTCAAGCTGGCCGCCACGATCTGATCGGCGATATCCTGCGCACATGGCATTCCTAGACCAGAACCCCGGCCTCGGGTATCCCCTCGCGGCCGGCCTCGGCCTGCTGCTCGGCAGTTTCTACAACGTCGTCATCCTGCGCCTGCCCAAGCGGCTGGAATGGCAGTGGAAGAAGGACGCGCGCGAAATCCTGGAACTGCCGGAGGTCTACGACCCGCCGCCGCCGGGGATCGTGGTCGAGCGTTCGCATTGCCCGCACTGCAAGCACCAGCTGGCCTGGTTCGAGAACATTCCGCTGTTCAGCTATCTCGCGCTGCGCGGCCGCTGCCGGCACTGCAAGACGCCGATCTCGATGCAGTACCCGGCGGTCGAGTTCATCACCATGCTGCTGATGCTGGCCTGCGTCGCCCGCTTCGGCTTCGGCTGGCAGGGCTTCGGGGCGATGGTGTTCACCAGCTTCCTGATCATCCTGTCCGGGATCGACCTGCGCACCCAGTACCTGCCCGACAGCCTGACCTTGCCGTTGATGTGGCTGGGCATCATCGCCGCCAGCGACAACCTGTATCTCCCGGTCAAACCGGCGGTGCTCGGCGCGATCGCCGGCTTCGGCAGCCTGTGGCTGGTCAACTGGATCTACAAGCAGTACCAGGTGGTGGTCAAACGGGTCAAAGACCCGCGCGACGGCATGGGCGGCGGCGACTTCAAGCTGCTCGCCGCGATCGGCGCCTGGGTCGGGCTCAAGGGCGTGCTGCCGACGATCCTGATGTCCTCGCTGGTCGGCGCGGTGATCGGCTCGATCTGGCTGGCGGTCAAGGGCCGCGACATGGGCGTGCCGATCCCGTTCGGGCCGTACCTGGCCATCGCCGGCTGGATCGTGTTTTTCTGGGGCGAGAACCTGCTGCAGGCCTACCTGTCCTACTCCGGACTGCGCTGAATCCATGGCCGCGTTCTGCGTCGGCGTCACCGGCGGGGTGGCCTCGGGCAAGAGCGAGGTCACCCGGCGTTTCGAGGCGCTGGGCATCGCGGTCGCCGACGCCGATCTCGCCGCGCGCGCCGCGGTAGCGCCCGGCAGCCCCGGGCTGGCGGAAGTCGCGGCCGCGTTCGGGCCGCAGGTGCTCGCTGCCGACGGCGGCATGGACCGCGCCGCGATGCGGCGCCTGGTGTTCAACGACGAAGCCGCGCGCAAGCGCCTGGAAGCCATCGTCCATCCGCGCGTGCGGGCCATGCTGCAGGCGCAGTGCGCGCAAGCGCCGGGCGCCTACGCGATCGCGGCGATCCCGTTGCTGGCCGAAGGCGGGCGCGAGGCCTATCCGTGGCTGCAGCGGGTGCTGGTGGTCGACGTGCCGGTCGCGGTGCAGCAGGCGCGGGTCATGCAGCGCGACCGCATCGACGCGGAACTGGCCGCGCGCATGATCGCCGCGCAGGCCACGCGCGAGGCGCGGCTGGCGATCGCCGACGACATCGTGGTCAACGACGGCTCGCTGGAAGCGCTGCAGGCGCAGGTGGAAGCGCTGGACCGGCGGTATCGGGCGATGGCGGCGGCGCAGTGAGCGCGGCGGCCTGAGGCAAGAGCGTCGGGCCTGAAGGCCCTCCCACAACAGCCCGTCACCCGCGGCCCTGACGCGGCAGACGGCACGGCTTTTGTGGGAGGGCCTTCAGCCCGACGCTTTGCGATCCGAACCCAGCGAAAGCCACGGCCCGGCGAACGATCGCCGCTCCCGCCCCGCTGCCTTGCGCGTACTTGCGGACTAACCCAACCGCCCGGCCCTCAAGCCGGCCACAGGCTGCGGATCGCCGCCACGCCCTGCGCGCCATGCCTGCGCGCCTCGTCGAGGTCGTCCGGCCCCAGCCCGCCGATCGCGTAGATCGGCAGCGACACCGACTCGCGCAGCGCCGCGAACGCCTCCCAGCCGATCCCGAGCACGCTCGGATGGCTCGGCGTCGGCTTGACCGAGCCGACCACGGCGAAGTCGCAGCCCAGCGCCTGGGCCGCGCGCAGTTCGTCGGCATCGTGGCAGGACGCCGCCAGCGGCAGGCCGGAGGCGAGCGGACGCTCGCCCAGCCCACGCAGCTGCGCGGCGCGCAGGTGCAGGCCGACGCTCAGCTCGCGCGCCAGTTCGAGATCGGCATTGATCAGCAGGTCGGCCTTGGCCGCGCGGCAACGCTGGGCCGCGGCCGCGGCGAGCTGTCGCCAGCGCGCGGGATCGGCGGCGGCCAGCGCCGGCGCGCGCAGCTGCACGCGCCGGGCGCCCGCGGCCAGGGCCGCGGACAGGCCCGCCAGCCAGACGCCGTCGTCCGCGGGCTCGGGCGTCACCAGGTAGCGTTCGGGTTGCTCCAGCGCCGCCACCACCGGCCGGTCAGCCGGCGGCATCGCATAGCTGGCCAGCTTGTGCGGCGGCACCCAGGCCAGGGCCTGGCCCTCGCGGCCGCGCGCGCTGCCGCGCCAGGCGCGCACGTGGCGCACGTCCAGCACCAGGCGCTTGTCGGGATAGATCTGCGGCACACGGATCAATTCGGCGCCGATCTCGGCATCGATGCCGAGCTCTTCGTGCAGCTCGCGGCTCAGCGCCGCCTCGGCCGTCTCGCCGGGCTCGCGCTTGCCGCCCGGGAACTCCCACAGGCCGGCCAGGTCGCGGCCTTCGGTGCGGCGGGTCAGCAGGACCCGGCCGCGCGCGTCGCGGACGACGCCGGCGACGACCTCTATCCGGCGGGATGGAGGATTGGGGATGCGCGACCCGGCAACGGCGGCCGCAGCCGCCGCCGGCGGTTCGGGATCGGCCTGGGCGGCTTCGCCGGCCCCGGATCCCGAATCGCGGCCTGGGGCCGTATCAGCCCAACTGCCCATGGCAATGCTTGTACTTCTTGCCGCTGCCGCAGGGGCAGGGATCGTTGCGGCCGACATTGGCGAAGGCGTCTTCGGCCAGCTGCACCTGCTCGGCTTCCTCGTCGGCGCCGTAGCCGCCGGCGCTGGCGTGCTGGAACTGCATCTGGCGCAGCTGCGACTCGGCCTGGGCGCGTTCCTGCTGCTCCAGCGCGGCGATCTCTTCCTCGCTCTGGATGCGCACGCGCGCCAGGATCGTCACCACCTCGCGCTTGACCTTGTCGAGCATCTCCGAGAACAGCTCGAAGGCTTCCTTCTTGTATTCCTGCTTGGGCTGCTTCTGCGCGTAGCCGCGCAGGTGGATGCCCTGGCGCAGGTAGTCCATGCGCGCCAGGTGCTCCTTCCAGTTCTGGTCGAGCACGTTGAGCATGATGTGCTTTTCCAGCATGCGCATGGTCTCGGTGCCGAGCTGCTGCTCGCGCGCGGCGAAGTGGCCGTCCACCGCCTCGTGCACCTGGCGCGCGACGCCCTCGGCGTCGAGCTCCTCGGCCTTGGCAGCGGTCTCCACCAGCGGCACCTGCACGCCGAACTCGGAGGCCAGCACGGTCTGCAGGCCCGGCAGGTCCCACTGCTCGTCGACCGAATCGGCCGGCACGTGGCGCTGCACCAGCTCGGCGACCACGTCGCCGCGGATGCCGTCGACGTTCTCCTGCACGCTCTCGGCTTCCAGCAACTCGTCGCGCTGGCCGTAGATGACCTTGCGCTGGTCGTTGTTGACGTCGTCGAAGTCGAGCAGGTTCTTGCGGATGTCGAAGTTGTGGGCCTCGACCTTGCGCTGCGCGTTGGCGATCTGCTTGGTCACCAGCGGGCTTTCGATGATGTCGTCTTCCTTCAGGCCCATGCGCGCCATCACCTTCTGCACCCAGTCGGCGGCAAAGATGCGCATCAGGTTGTCTTCCAGCGACAGGTAGAAGCGCGAGGAGCCCGGGTCGCCCTGGCGGCCGGCGCGGCCGCGCAGCTGGTTGTCGATGCGGCGCGACTCGTGGCGCTCGGTGCCGACGATGTGCAGGCCGCCGGCGGCCTTGACCGCGTCGTGGCGCTGCTGCCACTCGGCCTTCAGGCGCTTGTGGGTGACCTCGTCGACCGGCTCGCCGTTGTTCTGCGCGGCCAGGTCGGCCAGCTCGGACTCCAGCGAACCGCCGAGCACGATGTCGGTACCGCGGCCGGCCATGTTGGTGGCGATGGTGATCGCGCCCGGACGACCGGCCTGGGCGATGATGTTGGCCTCGCGCTCGTGCTGCTTGGCGTTGAGCACCTCGTGCGGCACGCCGGCGGCGGTGAGCTGCTGGCTCAGCATTTCCGACACTTCGATCGAAGTGGTGCCGACCAGCACCGGCTGGCCGCGCTCGTGCGAGGCCTGGATCTCGGCCAGCACCGCGCGGTACTTGCCGTTGCGGTTGAGGAACACCTGGTCGGAGTGGTCCTTGCGCTGGGCCGGACGGTTGGTCGGGATCACGATCACTTCCAGGCCGTAGATGCTCTGGAATTCGTAGGCCTCGGTGTCCGCCGTGCCGGTCATGCCGGCCAGCTTCTTGTACATGCGGAACAGGTTCTGGAAGGTGATGCTCGCCAGGGTCTGGTTCTCGCGCTGGACCGGCACGCCTTCCTTCGCCTCGACCGCCTGGTGCAGGCCGTCGGACCAGCGCCGGCCCGGCAGGGTGCGGCCGGTGAATTCGTCGACGATCACCACCTCGCCGTCGCGCACGATGTAGTCCACGTCGCGCTGGTAGATCGCGTGGCCGCGCAGCGCCGCGTTGAGGTGGTGCACGACCGAGATGTTCTGGCCGGCGTACAGCGATTCTTCGTCGCCGATGATGCCGGCCTTGCGCAGCAGGTCTTCGGCGTGTTCCTGGCCGGCTTCGGACAGGTGCACCTGCTTGCCCTTCTCGTCGACCCAGTAGTCGCCGTCGCCGTCTTCCTTCTCCTGGCGGGTCAGCGAGGGGACGATGCGGTTGACCTTGATGTACAGCTCCGGCGACTCGTCGGCCGGGCCGGAGATGATCAGCGGCGTGCGCGCCTCGTCGATCAGGATCGAGTCGACCTCGTCGACGATCGCGTAGTGCAGGCCGCGCTGGAAGCGGTCGTCCTTCGACAGCGCCATGTTGTCGCGCAGATAGTCGAAGCCGAATTCGTTGTTGGTGCCGTAGGTGATATCGCTCGCGTAAGCGGCGTGCTTATCGGCATGGTTCATGCCCGGATACACCACGCCCACGCTCAGGCCGAGCCAGTTGTAGAGCTTGCCCATCCAGGCCGAGTCGCGCCGGGCCAGGTAGTCGTTGACCGTGACCACGTGGGTGCCCTTGCCTTCCAGGGCGTTGAGATAGACCGGCAGCGTGCCGACCAGGGTCTTGCCTTCGCCGGTGCGCATCTCGGCGATCTTGCCCAGGTGCAGGACCATGCCGCCGATCATCTGCACGTCGTAGTGGCGCATGCCCAGCACGCGCCTGGACGCCTCGCGGCAGACCGCGAACGCCTCCGGCAGCAGCTTGTCGAGCGACTCGCCGTCGGCGATGCGCTTCTGGAACTCCGGCGTCTTGGCCTGCAGCTGCGCGTCGGAGAGCTTCTCCATCTCCGGCTCGAGCGCGTTGATCTTGACGACGGATCGTTGCAGTTGGCGCAGCAGGCGATCGTTGCGGCTGCCGAAAACGCGGGTAAGCAAGCTGTTGAGCATGACGGGTCCGTGTAAAGCGAAACGGGGTTGCGCGGGCGGGACGTGTTAAGAACGCGTTGCCGCCGGCAAGTTCCCCAGGAATCCAGAGGACCGCCCGATCGCGGCGTCCGAACCCCGCACAACGGGGGTCGTAAAACGCGATCGGGGGCGCCATGCGCCCCCGATCGGATCGAGCCTGGTCTTTGGCCACACGCATTCTAGCGTGGGGGGCGACCTGAACGGTATCAAGGGGGAAAAGCGACGGAGGAATGTGGGACTTTGCCCAATTCCACAGTTCGCGAGTCAGTCCTCACGGGCTGGTTGCGCATCCGGCCGGCCGCAGGAGCGGCCGGGTTCGGCAGGCCGCGAGGCCAGTGGCTTGCTGAAGTCAGGAGGCCCAGTCCAGAGCTGAGCCTTGCGAACCCGGCCGGCCGCGGAGCGGCCGGCGTTCAGCGGACCGCGAGCCAGTGGCTCGCAAGCGGTCCGCTTCACCCCCTCAGCGGCGACTGCTGGTTGAGGAACTTGATCGGGTTGACCACCCGGCCGTTCTCCCACACCTCGAAATGCACGTGGGCGCCGGTGGAACGGCCGCTGGAACCGGCCTTGGCCACTTCCTGGCCGGCGCGGACCAGCTCGCCGACCTTCATCAGCAGGCGCGAGTTGTGCGCGTAGCGGGTCACGTAGCCGTTGCCGTGGTCGATCTCGACCACGTTGCCGTAGCCCGAGCGCACGCCCGAGTAGCTGACCACGCCGTCGGCCACCGCCAGCACCGGGTCGCCGACGTCGGCCTCGAAGTCGATGCCCTTGTGGAACGCGGCGCCGCCGTTGAACGGGTCGGCGCGGCCGCCGAAGCCGGAGGTGATGTAGCTGTTGGCGATCGGGGCGCGCGAGGGCACCGCGTTCATGTCGATCTGGCGGTTGAACAGCAGCGACTCCAGCACCGTCAGCTGCTCGCCGGAGGCCTTGAACTGCTGCTTGAGCTGGTCCATGCCGCTGTCGAGCTCGGGCTTGGACATGTCGCGGACCGGGCCGGCGCCGCCGACGCCGACCGGCTTGTTGAAGTCGAATTCGCCGTCCTGGAGCTGGCCGATCCGGGTCAGGCGCTCGCCCAGGGCGTTGAGGCGGTTGGCCTCGGCCTGCAGCTCGCCCATGCGCGCGGCCAGGGCGTTGATCTCGCGTTGCGCGTCGCGGCGGGTGGCGGCGATCTGGTCGTGCTGCTGGGCCAGTTCGGCGCGTAGCATGCGGTTGTCGGCGATGCCGGCGCCGGCGCCGACGCACACGCCGGTGCCCAGCAACAGCGCGATCGCCAGTGCGGGACGGCGGGCGCCGGCCCGGCCGCACTGCTGGAAGAAGCTGCCCAGCCGTTCGCGCGTGTGCTCTACGATGGATTGATAGGTCATGAGTCCGATGTCTGATTCCAAGCCCAAAAGGCCGCCTTCGCGCCGCCCTTCCACTCCACGCATCGCCCTGGATGCGTTGATGGAGGACACCGCCGGCAACCCGATCAAGCGAGCCCTGTGGCTCGACGATCTGGACCTTCGGTTACGCCCCTACCTGCCGCCTTCGCTCGCCGCGCACGCGCGGCTGGCCAACTTCGAACGCGGCAGGCTCGTGTATGTCGTCGATGCTCCGGTGTGGCGCGCCAAATTGCGGCTGGCCGCACCGGAAATGCTCGACGCAGCCCGGTCCGTCGGACTGAAAGCGGCCGAACTCGTCGTCAAGACGACGATCCCGCAGCCGGCGGCAGCACCGGTGCGACAGGCCAAACCCCTGTCGGCCGCGACGCAGAAAGCGCTGCAGGCCGCGTTGGATTCGCTGCGCGACCCCGATGATTCCAAGGGCCGCGGCGACGCCAACTGACTGCTCGGGCGGTTCGCGCGGGGGGCGTTCCGATAGGGGCCGAGAGCCGGGTCGGGGCATCCTACTGGCCCATCTCGCGGGGTTTGTTAAGCGATCGGAAGCATTCCGGAAAAGTTTCGTTAGAAAAACGTTAATCCGTCACGTCTCGTTCACGAGTGTGATCTGGTTAACGTTCCTGACTTTTCTGGGCCGGCGTCATGGGCCGACAGTGACGCGCGTTCAGGTTGGAACGCGGAGCGATTGGGCAGAACCCGGCGCACATGCGGGGCATGGGCAGGGGTCGAAGCCGCACCTGCCGCCGGCCAGGCCTCAGGCGAACGCGGCCTCGCCGCCGTAGGCGACCGGACCTTCCTCGGTCTCGGGGTAGCTCACCAGTTCCCAGGCCGAACGCTCGGCCAGCAGCGCGCGCACCAGCTTGTTGTTGAGCGCGTGGCCGGACTTGTAGCCCTCGTAGGCGCCGACGATGGCGTGGCCGGCCAGGTACAGGTCGCCGACCGCATCGAGGATCTTGTGGCGGACGAACTCGTCGGCGTAGCGCAGGCCGTCGTCGTTGAGCACGCGGAACTCGTCGAGCACGATCGCGTTGTCCATCGAGCCGCCCAGGCCGAGGTTGCGCTCGCGCATGTATTCCAGGTCGCGCATGAAGCCGAAGGTGCGGGCGCGGCTGACTTCGCGGATGTAGTTCTGGGTCGAGAACTCGACCTGCGCGCGCGACTGCGAGGCCGGGATCGCCGGGTGGTCGAACACCACGGTGAAGCCCAGGCGGAAGCCGTCGAACGGCTCGAAGCGGGCGACCTTGTCGCCGTCGCGCACTTCCACCGGATGCTTGATGCGGATGAAGCGCTTGGGCGCGTCCTGCTCGGCGATGCCGGCGGACTGCAGCAGGAACACGAACGGGCCGGCCGAGCCGTCCATGATCGGCACTTCCGGCGCGGACAGCTCGACATAGCAGTTGTCGATGCCCAACCCGGCCATCGCCGAAAGCAGGTGCTCCACGGTCATGACCTTGCCGACGCCGTAGGTCAGGCCGGTGCACAGCGTGGTCTCGGTGACCAGGTCGGCGCGCGCGGGCATCTCCACCACCGGGTCGAGATCGGTGCGGCGGAACACGATGCCGGTGTCGACCGGCGCCGGACGCAGGGTCAGGAAGACCTTTTCGCCGCTGTGCAGGCCCACGCCGGTGGCGCGGATGACGGTCTTGAGGGTGCGCTGGCGCGACATGGGAATGGGGCTTTCCACGAAACGGGGCGGATTCTTATTGGCGATCGGCCCGCGCGGCCGCAGCGGCGCGCAAGGGCGGAACAGCTATTTGGGGTCGCTATCAAACCGCGCAAGATTAGCACGCGGGTTCCTGAACCTGAACGGAAAGGACACACTGTCCCGCCGTTGTCAACAGCGCGATTCAAACTGACCGGTCGGCCCGCGTCGCGGGCCGACCGGCCCAAAGGCCCCGGCGCCTGAGCGCCGGGGCAAGGTGCCCTGGGGACCGGGGACGAGTCCGGTCCGGGGATGCCGCTGGCCCAGGCGGGCGACGGACGCCGGCAACAATCCGCGGCGCGGACGGTAGCCCCGTCCGCACCCGATCTGGCCGCGCCCTGCCCGCCCGGCCTCAGTCCGCCTGGCGGCGCAGGAACGCCGGGATGTCCAGGTAGCTGTTGTCGCTGCCGAAGTCCGCCACCGCCGGGCCGGTCGGCTCCTGGCGGGCGCTGCCGCGCAGGTTGCCGCCGAAGCTCGGCATCGGCGCGTGGCCGACGTCGTCCATCGCCGAGAACTCGGGCTGGCCGGTGGTCGCGTTGCGCACCAGTTGGATCGGCGCGCGCTGCGCTTCGCGCTCGAAGCCGTGGCCGCTGCCGCGCACCGACTGCTTGGCGACGACGCGGTTGAGGCCGGTGGCGACCACGGTGACCTTGACCTCGTCCTGCATGTCCGGGTCGAGCACGGTGCCGATGACCACGGTCGCGTCTTCGGAAGCGAAGTTCTCGATGGTGCGGCCGACTTCGTCGAACTCGGCCATGGTGAAGTCCGGGCCGGCGGTGATGTTGACCAGGATGCCGTTGGCGCCGGCCAGGTTGACGTCGTCGAGCAGCGGGTTCTGGATCGCCGACTCGGCCGCGGCCTGGGCGCGATCGTCGCCGCGCGCGGCGCCGGTGCCCATCATCGCCAGGCCCATCTCGCTCATCACGGTGCGCACGTCGGCGAAGTCGACGTTGATCAGGCCCGGACGCACGATCAGGTCAGCGATGCCCTGCACGGCGCCGAGCAGCACGTCGTTGGCGGCGCGGAAGGCCTGGATCATGGTCGCGTTGCGGCCGAGCACGGTGATCAACTTCTCGTTCGGGATCGTGATCAGCGAATCGCAGTGGTGCGAGAGTTCCTCGATGCCCTTGAGCGCCACCTGCATGCGGCGGCGGCCCTCGAACGGGAACGGCTTGGTGACCACGGCGACGGTCAGGATGCCCATCTCCTTGGCCAGCTGCGCCACCACCGGCGCGGCGCCGGTCCCGGTGCCGCCGCCCATGCCGGCGGTGATGAACACCATGTCGGCGCCGGTCAGCGCGTCCATGATGCGCTCGCGGTCTTCCAGCGCGGCCTGGCGGCCGACTTCCGGATTGGCGCCCGCGCCCAGGCCCTTGGTGACGTTGCTGCCGAGCTGCAGCTGCAGCTTGGCGCCGCAGTTCTTGATCGCCTGCGCGTCGGTGTTGGCGGTGATGAACTCCACGCCGTCGACGTTGCCGCTGACCATGTGCGCCACGGCGTTGCCGCCGCCGCCGCCCACGCCCACGACCTTGATGACCGCGTTCGGGGCCATTTTTTCAACCAGTTCGAAATGTGCCATGTCCTCGTCCTCTTTGAGCCGGGATTTTGGGATTGGGGATGCGGTGTTCGCAAAGCGCGACCCGACCCTCCATCACTTTCCCGGCGTTTATGGTTTTTATGTTTGAACAACTAAACGACGTACCGCTTCGTTACGACTTCCGTGTTTGCCCTGTTCCGCTTTTGCGCTTGCCTCTAAACGAATCGCGAATCGCGGCCGTTCAAAACTCGCCGCGATACCAATTCTTCAACTTGCTCAGGAAACTGCCGGCGCGGCCGGTGGAGATCACCGGGCGGCGCGGGTTCTCGATCTGGCTGCCCATCAGCAGCAGGCCGACGCCGGTGGCGTGGACCGGGTTGCCGACCACTTCGCCCAGGCCGGTGACGTGCTGGGGAATGCCCACGCGCACCGGCATCTGCAGCATTTCCTCGGCCAGCTCGACCACGCCTTCCATCTTCGCCGCGCCGCCGGTCAGGACCATGCCGGCGCGCACGTGATGCTCGAAGCCCGAGCGGCGCAGTTCGGCCTGGATCATTTCGAAGATCTCCTCGTAGCGCGCCTGCACCGCCTGCGCCAGCGAGTGGCGCGGCATGCGCCGCGGCGGCCGGTCGCCGACGCTGGGCACCTGGATGGATTCCTCGGCGGTCGCCATCTGCGCCAGCGCGCAGGCGTAGCGGACCTTGATCTGCTCGGCCTCCGGGGTCGGCGTGCGCAGCATGTGGGCGATGTCCTCGGTGACCTTGTCGCCGGCGATCGGCAGGCTCGCGCTGTGGGCGATCGCGCCCTGCACGAACACCGCGATGTCGGTGGTGCCGGCGCCGATGTCGACCAGGATCACGCCGAGCTCGCGCTCGTCGTTGGTCAGCACCGCGTTGCTGGAGGCCAGCACGCCGAGGATCAGGTCGTCGACCTGCAGGCCGCAGCGCTGCACGCACTTGCTGATGTTGGCCGCGGCCGACTGCGCGCACACCACCAGGTGCGCATGCACCTCCAGGCGCACGCCGGTCATGCCGACCGGGTTGCGGATGCCTTCCTGCGAATCGTCGAGCACGTAGTCGCGCGGGATCGCGTGCAGGATCTTCTGGTCGGCCGGGATCGCCACCGCCTTGGCCGCTTCCAGCACCCGGTCGAGATCGCCGTAGGTGACCTCGCCGTCGCGGATCGGGGCGATGCCCTGCGAGTTGCGGCACTGGATGTGGTTGCCGGAGATCGAGGCGTAGACCGAGCGGATCTCGCAGCCGGCCATCAGCTCGGCTTCCTCGATCGCGCGCTGGATCGATTGCACGGTGGATTCGATGTCGACCACCACGCCGCGCTTGAGCCCGCGCGATTCGTGCGAACCGATGCCGATCACCTCGATCGGGTTGCCAGGCCGGCCGTCGGAGGGCGTGTACTCGCCGACCAGCGCCACCACCTTGGAGGTGCCGATGTCGAGGCCAACGATGAGCGACTTGTCGCCTTTGCGGTTCATGACTGTCCTTGCTGCTTCGGTGCGGCCGCCGGCGCCTGTTGCGCGGGCGCCCACGTCAGCGAAAAACCATTGGTGTAGCGAAGATCGGCGCGCTCGATCACCTGCGCCTTCTGCGCGGTGAGCTGCGGCAGCATGTGCACGAAGCGGCTCAGGCGCGAACGCTGCTCGGTGCGGCCGATCACGATCTGCGCGCCGTTGCTCAGGCCCATGGTCCAGCTGCCGCGCTGGTCGACCTCGACGTCGCGCACTTCCAGCCCCACCGGCGCGAACAGCTCGCGCGACTCGTTGTACAGCGCCACCACGTCGGCGACCCGGCTCTCGGGCCCGCCGAACTGCGGCAGCTTGTCCGGCACCTGCAGGTCCTTGCCGATCGGGAACAGGCGGCCCTGTTCCGACAGCAAACGGTCCTGGCCCCAGCGCGCGAACGGCTTGTGCTCGACCACGGTCACTTCCAGCACGTCCGGCCAGCGCTTGCGCACTTCGGCGCGCTCGACCCACGGCAGCTTCGACACCGCGTCCTGCGCCTTGGGCAGGTCGACCGCGAAGAAGCCGCGCTGGGCGTAGGGCAACAGGGTCTTGCGCAGCGCCGCCGCGTCCACCCGCTCGAACTCGCCGGTCACGCGCAGGCGCTTGAGCGGCCACTGGTTCGCGCCGATCCAGCCGTTCAACACGGCCACGACCGGCAGCGCCACCAGGACCAGCGCCAATGCCCATCCGACGAGTCGCAGCAGGGCGTTCACGCCGCGCCACCTCCCGCGGTCACGGTGGCTTCGAGCACGCGCCAGCACAGTTCGTCGTATTCGATGCCGACCTGGCGCGCGGCCTTGGGCACCAGCGAGTGGCTGGTCATGCCCGGCGCGGTGTTGACTTCGATCAGGTAGAACTTGCCGTCGCGGTCGCGCATGAAATCGACGCGGCCCCAGCCCTTGCAGCCGGCGGCGACGAAGGCCTGCATCGCCAGGCGGCGGATCTCGTCTTCGGCGGCGCCGTCCAGGCCCGGACACAGGTACTGGGTGTCCTCGGCGATGTACTTGGCGTGATAGTCGTACCACTCGCCCTTGGGCACGATCCGGATCGACGGCAGCGCGGTGTAGCCGTCGCCGTCGATCAGCACCGCCACGGTGAGTTCGTCGCCGACGATCATCTGCTCCATCAGCATCTCGCCGGGATAGCGCGCGGCCAAGTCGACGGCCTGGTCGATGTCGGCATCGGCCAGCACGCGCGAGACGCCGACGCTGGAGCCTTCGCACGACGGCTTGATGATGACCGGCAGGCCGATCTCGCGCGCCGCCGCGTGGACGTCGTCGCCCTTGGCGATGCGCTTGAAGCGCGGGGTCGGCAGGCCGGAGCCGATCCACACCTGCTTGGTCCGGATCTTGTCCATCGCCAGGGCCGAGCCGAGCACGTCCGAACCGGTGTAGGGCACGCCGAGCGCTTCCAGCACGCCCTGCAGCACGCCGTCTTCGCCGCCGCCCTTGTTGCCGTGCAGGATGTTGAACACCCGGTCGACCGCGCCGGCGCGGATGCTTTCGACCAGCGCGGGGATGCCGTCGACCGCGAACGCGTCCACGCCGCGCGAGCGCAGCGCGTCGAGCACGCCGCGGCCGGAATCCAGCGACACCTCGCGCTCGGCGCTGGTGCCGCCCATGAGCACGGCGACGCGGCCGAACGCGGCCGGATCGGTGACGCGCAACGCGGCGAACTTCACACTCACTTCGACTCTCCTTGGAAACCGGTGGTGGCCAGCTGCTGGGCCGCGGCGCCGATGTCGCCGGCGCCCATCAGCAACAGCAGGTCGCCGTCGTTCAATACGTCCGGCAGCACGCCGGCGAGGTCGCCGGCGGCGCCGACCACGACCGGGTCGATGCGGCCGCGCGCGCGGATCGCGCGCGCCAGCGACTTGGCGTCGGCGCCGGCGATCGGCGCCTCGCCGGCCGGATAGACCTCGGTCAGCACCAGCGCGTCCACCGACGACAGCACCGCGGCGAAGTCGTCGAACAGATCGCGGGTGCGGCTGTAGCGGTGCGGCTGGAACGCCACCACCAGGCGCTTGTCCGGCCAGCCGCCGCGGGCGGCGGCGAACACGGCTTCCAGCTCCTTGGGGTGGTGGCCGTAGTCGTCGACCAGCTGCACGGTCGCGCCCTTGTCGGTCTTGATCTGCGCCAGCAGGTTGAAGCGGCGGCCGATGCCGGCGAACTTCTCCAGCGCGCGCGCGATCGCCTCGGGCTGCACGCCCAGCTGCCACGCCACCGAGGCCGCGGCCAGCGCGTTGAGCACGTTGTGCCGGCCCGGCAGCGCCAGGGTCACCGCGGTGCGGGTAGCGTCGGGCAGGCACAGGGTGAAGCGCATCGCGCCGCCGTCCTGGCTGACGTCCTCGGCGCGCACGTCGGCCTCGGGGCTGAAGCCGTAGGTCATCACGTGGCGCGGGGTCTCCGCGGCCAGCCGGGCGACGTTGGCGTCGTCGATGCACAGCACCGCCAGGCCGTAGAACGGCAGCCGGTGCAGGAATTCCTCGAACGCGGCCTGGACCTTGGCGAAGTCGCCGCCGTAGTTCTCCAGGTGGTCGGCGTCGATGTTGGTGACGATGGCGATCTGCGGGTTCAGGCGCAGGAAGCTGCCGTCGCTCTCATCGGCTTCGGCCACCAGCCACTGGCCGCCGCCGAGGCCGGCGTTGGCGCCGGCGGCGAGCAGCTTGCCGCCGATCACGAAGGTCGGGTCGATGCCACCCTCGGCCAGCACGCTCGCGGCCAGCGAGGTGGTGGTGGTCTTGCCGTGGGTGCCGGCGACGGCGATGCCGCGGCGGAAGCGCATCAGCTCGGCCAGCATCTCCGCGCGCGGCACCACCGGGATGCGCTGGGCGCGCGCTTCCATCAGTTCCGGGTTGTCGCGCTTGATCGCGCTGGACACCACCACGCAATCGGCGCCGAGCACGTTCGCGGCGGCGTGGCCGCGGTGCACGGTCGCGCCCATCGACGCCAGCCGCCGGGTCACCGCGTTGTCGGCCATGTCGGAACCCGACACCTGGTAGCCCAGCGTGCACATGACTTCGGCGATGCCGCTCATGCCGGTGCCGCCGATGCCGACGAAGTGCACGCGCGGGAACGCCTTGGCCAGGTCGCCTGTGTGTTGCAGACGGCGGCGCAGGGCGGTGCTCATGGCGTGGTGTCCGAAGTAAGGGATTGAAAGTTGCGGATCGAAGAACGGGACATGTCGCGCGCGCCTGAAGGGGCGCGCAGAGCACGCAGTTCGCGTGAAGCCGCGAAGAAGACGCGGCCTTCGATCGCGCGGATCCTCGCCGCGTTCTCGCGCTGAAGACGCTTCATCGCGCCACCTCCAGCACCGCGTCCGCCACGCGCTCGGCCGCATCGGGCTTGGCGATCGCGCGCGCCGCCTCGGCCATCTGCAGCAGCACGCCGCGCTCGGCCAGGATCTCGATGGTCGCCGACAGGCGCGCGCCGAGATCCTCGCCGGCTTGCGGCAGCAACTGCGCCGCGCCGCGGTCGACCAGGTAGCGCGCGTTCTTGGTCTGGTGGTCGTCGACCGCCTGCGGGAACGGCACCAGCACGCTGCCGACGCCGGTCGCGCACAGTTCGGCCAGGGTCAGCGCGCCGGCGCGGCAGACCACCAGGTCGGCCCACGCATAAGCGGCCGCCATGTCGGCGATGAAAGGCTCCAACGACGCGGCGACGCCGGCCTTGGCATACGCCTGCTGCGCGTCGGCCAGCATCTTCTCGCCGCACTGGTGGCGCACTTCGCACGGCACCCGCCCGCGCAGGCCGGCGATCGCTTCGGGCACCGCGCGGTTCAAGGCGCGCGCGCCCTGGCTGCCGCCGAGCACCAGCAGCTTGAGCGGGCCGCTGCGCTCGGCGAAGCGTTGCGCCGGCGGCGCGATCGCGGCGATCTCGGCGCGCACCGGATTGCCGACCACCTCGTCGTGATCGCCGAACGTGTCCGGGAAGCCGGTCAGCACGCGGCGGGCGAAGCGCGACAGCACCCGGTTGGTCAGGCCCGGCGCGCGGTTTTGTTCGTGCACCAGCAGCGGCAGCCCGGCCAGGCGCGCGGCCAGGCCGCCGGGGCCGGCGGCGTAACCGCCGAAGCTGACCACCGCGCGCGGCTGGCGCTGGCGCAGCACGCGGCCGGCGGCGCGCACCGAGGCGGCGATGCGCAGCGGCGCGCGCAGCAACGTGCCCAGGCCCTTGCCGCGCACGCCGCCGATCGCGAGCGTGTCGATCTCGATGCCGTGCTGCGGCACCAGCCGGGTTTCCATGCCGCCGTCGGCGCCGAGCCACGAGACCGGGACGCCCCGCGCCCGCAGCGCCTTGGCCACCGCCAGGCCCGGGAAAATATGCCCGCCGGTGCCGCCGGCCAGGATCAACACCGGACGCTCGCTCATGCGGTCCTCCCGAGCGAGGGCTCGACCCGGTCGCGCAGGCGGCTGGTGCCGCGCGCGGCGCCCGCGGCGGCCGCAGCCGGCGCCGGGCTCGCCGTCGCCGGCGCGGCGCCGGCGGCTTCGCCGCGCAGGCGCGCGACCTGGCGCTGGGCGCGGTCGAGTTCGTAGGACACGCGCAGCAGCACGCCAAGCGCGGCGCAGCTCATCAGGATGCTGGAGCCGCCGTAGGAAATCATCGGCAGGGTCAGGCCCTTGGTCGGCAGCAGGCCCAGGTTCACGCCGATGGAGACGAAGCTCTGCAAGCTCATCCACAGCGCGATGCCGAAGGCGACATAGCCGGAGAAGTGGCGGCGCATCTCCACGCACTTCAGCCCGGTCCACAGCGCGCGCCCGGCCAGCAGCGCGTACAGGCCGACCACGGCGCACACGCCGGCGAAGCCGAATTCCTCGGCGATCACCGCCATGATGAAGTCGGTATGCGCTTCGGGCAGGTATTGCAGCTTCTGCACCGAGGCGCCCAGGCCGACGCCGGTCCACTCGCCGCGGCCGACCGCCATCAAGGCGTTGGTCAGCTGGTAGCCGGTGCCGAACGGGTCGCTCCAGGGGTTCATGAACGAGGTTAGGCGGATCACCCGGTACGGCTCGGCGATGGCGATCACCGCCAGCACCGGCAGGCCGATCAACACCGGGCCGAACATGCGCGGCATGTTGACGCCGCCGAGCACCAGCATGCCGGCGGTGATCGCCAGCAGCAGCGAGGACGAGCCGAAGTCCGGCTGCATCAGCAGCAGGCCGACCAGCACCACGGCCACGCCGATGGGCTTGAGCATCGCGCCCCAGGTGGCCGAGATGTCCTCGCTGAAGCGCTTGAGGTAGCTGGCCAGCCAGACGATGTAGAGCAGCTTCACCGCTTCCACCGCCTGGAAGCCGATCACCGCCAGGTTGATCCAACGCTTGGCGCCGTTGACCTGGCGGCCGATGCCTGGAATGAACACCGCCACCAGCAGCACCACGCACACCAGCAGCAGCCACTGGTTGTGCTGCTCGATGGTCTTGAGCTCGGTGCGCATCAACCAGAACCCCAGGCCCAGGCCGATGGCCAGGAACATCAAGTGGCGGGTCAGGAAGTAGAACGGATCGACGTCGTGGGTGTTGGCCACGCCCAGCGAGGCCGAGCCGACCATGATCACGCCCACGCACGCCAGCGCCGCGGACGCGGCGAGCAGCCACGGGTCGTAACGACCGTGGATCGCTTCGAGTCTCGTCGCCTGGCGCGCGGTGTTTTCCATCAGCGGACCTTGAGGGTGGCCAGGCCGACCAGCACCAACACCACCGAGATGATCCAGAAGCGCACGATCACGCGCGGCTCCGGCCAGCCCTTGAGCTCGAAGTGGTGGTGGATCGGCGCCATGCGGAACACGCGCTTGCCGGTCAGCTTGAACGAGGCGACCTGGATCATCACCGACAGCGTCTCGATGACGAAGATGCCGCCCATGATCACCAGCACCAGTTCCTGGCGCACGATGATGGCGATGGTGCCGAGCACCGCGCCCAGCGCCAGCGCGCCGATGTCGCCCATGAACACCATCGCCGGATAGGTGTTGAACCACAAAAAGCCCAGGCCGGCGCCGGCGATGGCCGCGCAGATGATCACCAGCTCGCCCGCGCCCGGCACCGCCGGGATCTGCAGGTACTTGGAGAACTCGGCATGGCCGGAGGCGTAGGCGAAGATGCCCAGCGCGCAGGCCACCAGCACGGTCGGCATGATCGCCAGGCCGTCGAGGCCGTCGGTGAGGTTGACCGCGTTGGAGAAGCCGACGATCCACAGGTAGGCCAGGGCGACGAAGCTCACCCCGGCCAGCGGCAGCGCCACCGACTTGAACAGCGGCACGTAGAAGGTCGTCGCCGCCGGCACGTCGGCGTACAGCCACAGGTACAGGCCGGCGGCAAGGCCGAAGATCGACTGCAACAGGTACTTCCAGCGCGACTTCAGGCCGTTGGGATCGCGCTTGACGATCTTGATCCAGTCGTCGTACCAGCCGATCGCGCCGAACGCCAGCATCACCAGCAACACGATCCACACGTACTTGTTGCGCAGGTCGCCCCACAGCAGCACCGAGGCCATCACCGTGAACAGGATCAGCGCGCCGCCCATGGTCGGGGTGCCGGCTTTGGAGAAGTGCGACTGCGGGCCGTCCTTGCGGATCGGCTGACCGCCCTTGAGCTGGCCGAGCTTGCGGATCACCGCCGGGCCCCACCACAGCGACAGCGCCAGCGAGGTCAGCGCGCTGAGGATGCCGCGGAACGTCAGATACCCGAAGATGTTGAACAGGCTTTGCAGCTGTTCGAGCCATCGAGTCAATTCAAGCAACATGCGTCGTGCCCTCCCCCGGCCGGTGTGCCGACAACAACGCCGTCACGATCTTGTCCATCGCACTGCTGTGCGAACCTTTCACCAACACCCGCACGCCGGCGGCGAGTTCCGCGCCCAGCGCGGCCGCCAGCTCGTCGTGGCCGGCGAACGTGCGCGCGCCGTCGCCGAACGCGGCGGCGGCCGCGGCCGGCAGCTCGCCCAGCGCGTACAGCCGGCGCAGGCCGGCGGCCTTGGCGCGGCGGCCGATCTCGGCATGCATGGCGACTTCTTCATTGCCGATCTCGCGCATCGCGCCGAGCACTAGCCAGTTCTCGCCGCCCATCTCGGCCAGGGTGTCGATCGCCGCGCCGGTGGAACCCGGGTTGGCGTTGTAGCTGTCGTCGATCAGCACCGCGCCGTTGGCCAGGCGGTGGACGATCAGGCGGCCATCGACCGGCTGCGCGGCGTTCAGGCCGTCGGCGATGTGCTGCAGCGACACGCCCGCGCCCAGCGCCAGCGCCGCGGCGGCCAGGGCGTTGCGCACGTTGTGGCGTCCGACCAGCTTCAGCGCGATCTCCACGCGGCCCAGCGCGGTGACGAGCGCGAACGTGGAACCTTCCGGCCCGACGCGAACGTCCGAAGCGGTGACCTCGGCGCTGGCGTCCAGGCCGAAGCGGATCACGCGGCGGCCGGCCGCGCGCTGCTCGAAGTAAGGCGCGAACGCGTCGTCGGCGTTGATCGCGGCCACGCCATCGGCCGGCAGCGCGTCGTAGATCGCCGCCTTGGTGTCGGCGATGCCGAGCAGGCTGCCCATGCGCTCCAGGTGCGCCGGGGCGATGTTGTTGACCAGCGACACGTCGGGCCGCGCCACCCGCACCAGGTAGGCGATGTCGCCGGGCTTGCCGGCGCCCATCTCGTAGATCGAATAGCGCGCGTCTTCCGGCGCGTCCAGCACCGCCAGCGGCAGGCCGATCTCGTTGTTGCGGTTGCCCGGGGTCGCGTAGGTCGCGCCGGCGCGCTCCAGGATCGCCGCGGTCAGCGCCTTGACGCTGGTCTTGCCGTTGCTGCCGGTGATCGCCACCACCGTGTTGCCGGCGCGCTGCGCCTGCACGCCGGCGGCGAGGTCGGCCAGCGCCCGCTCGGTGTCGGCGACGATCACCTGGGCGACGGGCGCGTCGATTTCGCGCGACACCAGCGCCGCGGCAATCGCGGTGTGGGCCAGTCCGGCGACATGGTCGTGGCCGTCGAAGCGCTCGCCCTTGAGCGCGACGAACAGCGCCGCGCCTGCGGCCGGCAGCGCGCGGGTATCGGTGCAGACGACGTCGATCGTGCTCTCTCGACCGCCTGCGCCGTCGGCGCCGTGCAGGCGGCCGCCGGTCAGGCGCGCGATTTCGCGCAGGCTCAAGCGCTTCATGCCCGAGCCTCCAGCGCGGCGCGCGCGACCAGGGTGTCGTCGAAGGGATGCCGCACGCCGTGGATTTCCTGGTAAGGCTCGTGGCCCTTGCCGGCCACCAGCACGATGTCGTCGGGGCCGGCTTCGGCGATCGCGCGCTCGATCGCGGCGCGGCGGTCGCGCAGCACCAGCGCGCGCTGCGGATCGCGGAAGCCCTGCAGGATGTCGGCGACGATGACGTCGCCGTCCTCGCCGCGCGGGTTGTCGTCGGTGACGATGGCCAGGTCGGCACCGTGCTCGGCGATCGCCGCCATCTGCGGGCGCTTGCCGCGGTCGCGCTCGCCGCCGCAGCCGAATACGCAGATCAGCCGCGCCTGCGCGTGCGCGCGCAACGAGGCCAGCGCCTGCTCCAGCGCATCGGGGGTGTGGGCGTAGTCGATCACCACCAGCGGCAGGCGGCCGTCGCCGCCGAGCCGGTTCATGCGGCCGTGGATCGGTTCGAGCTGCGACAGCACGCGCGCGATCGTCGCCGGTTCCTGCTCCAGCGCGTACAGCGCGCCGGCCACCGCCAGCAGGTTGTCGACGTTGAAGCGGCCGAGCAGGCGCGAGGCCACCGGGTGGGCCTTGCCGGCGACGACCAAATCGAAACCGATGCCGCGGCTGTCGAAGCCCAGCTTGTCCGCGCGCACGCTCGCGCCGGCCTGGCCGCGCGAGCTCAGGCCGATGCCGCGCACGCGCTTGGGCAGCTGCGCGAGCAGTTCGCGGCCGAACTCGTCGTCGAGGTTGATCGCCGCCGCCTTGAGCCCGTCCCAGCCGAACAACCGTGCCTTGGCCGCGCCGTAGCGGGCCATGTCGCCGTGGTAGTCCAGATGGTCGCGGGTGAGGTTGGTGAACACGCCGACGTCGAAGTGCACGCCGGCCACGCGGCCCTGGTCGAGCGCGTGCGAGGACACTTCCATCGCCACCGCCTGTGCGCCGGCGTCGCGCATGCCGGCCAGCAGTTCGTGCAGCGGCAGCACCAGCGGGGTGGTGAAGCCGTTCGGCACGACCTGCCCGTACAAGCCGGCGCCGAGCGTGCCGATGGTCCCGCAGGACACGCCGAGCAGGTGCCAGGCCTGCGCGATCAGCTGCACGGTCGAGGTCTTGCCGTTGGTGCCGGTCACCCCGACCACGCGCATCGCAGCGCTGGGACGGCCGTGAAAGGCATCGCCCATCTCGCCCAGGCGCGAACGCAGCCCAGGCACGGCGATGGCGTCGGCCGGCGCCGGCAGGTCGTCCGGCGCCGGCGGCTCGAACAGGATCGCCGCCGCGCCGGACGCGCGCGCCTGCTCGACGAACTTGAGCCCGTGCGCGCCGAAACCGGCGATGGCGACGAAGGCGTCGCCCGCGCGCACCGCGCGGCTGTCCATCACCAGGCCACCGATGCGCAGATCGCCGGGGATACCGGCGACGTCGGGCAGCAGCTCGGCCAGGAGCATCGAGCGGCTCATTGCGCGCCTCCATGCGTGGAGGCCTGGGCCACCGTCGCCGGCAGCCCCGCGGCGATGGGCGCGTTGTTGGGCTTGAGCGGCGGCTTGGCGGCCGAGCGCGTGGACGCCGGCACCACCGGCCCCGCCGGCTTGCCGCCGTTTTGCTTCTGCCGCTTGGCTTCGGCCGCGGCCTGCACCGCCAGCCAGGTCTCGATGTCGTCCGGCGCCACGTCCATCAGGCGCAGCGCGCCGTCCATGACGTTGCGGAACACCGGGCCGGACACCGAACCGCCGTAGTAACCCTTCTTGGTCGGATCGGGTTCGCTGACCACCACCACCATCGAGAAGCGCGGCTTCTCCACCGGCACCACGCCGGCGAACAGCGACACATACTTCTTCGAGTAACCGCCGGTGGCGCTGAACTTGCGCGTGGTGCCGGTCTTGCCGGCGACGTGATAGCCCAGGATCGCCGCCTGCTTGGCGGTGCCGCCCGGCTCGGTCACGGTCTGCATCATGCGCATGATCTCGCCGGCCACGACCGGCTCGAGCACCTGCTTGCCCTCGTTGCGCTGGCCCTTGACGAAGGTCGGCGCGATCAGCTTGCCGCCGTTGGCCATCGCCGCGTACACCATCGCGATCTGCAGCGGCGTGGCCGACAGGCCGTAGCCGTAGGACATGGTCGCCTTGGTCGTGCCGCTCCAGCGCTGCGGCGGCGCGAGCAGGCCCGAGGACTCGCCCGGGAAGCCGCTGCCCGGCTTGCTGCCGTAGCCGAAGTTGTGGATGAAGTTGTAGTAGTAGTCGTTCGGCAGCGGCAGCGCGAGCTTGGCCGCGCCGACGTTGGAGCTCTTGGTGATGACGCCGGTGACGGTCAGCACGCCGTTGTTGTGGGTGTCGGTGATGCGGTAGCGGCCGTTGGGCATCCAGCCCGGCGTGGTGTTGACCAGGGTCTGCGGCGTGACCGAGCCCTTGCTCAGCGCGGCGGCGACGGTGACCGGCTTCATCGTCGAACCCGGCTCGACCACGTCGGTGACGGCGCGGTTGCGGTGGGTGTCGCGGTTGCCCGCGCCGGGCATGTTCGGGTTGTAGGTCGGCAGGTTGGCCATCGCCAGCACTTCGCCGGTCTCGATGTCGAGCACCACCGCCGAGGCGCTGGACGCGCCGGTGTCGTTGAGCGCGCGGCGCAGCTCGCGGTAGGTCAGGTACTGGATGCGGCGGTCCAGGGTCAGGGTCAGGTCCTTGCCCGGCTCGGCGCTGCGCACCAGGTCGACGTTCTCGACGATGCGGCCGGCGCCGTCGCGGATCACCCGCTTGGTCCCGGGCTTGCCGCGCAGCTCGTGGTCGAACGCCAGCTCCAGGCCTTCCTGGCCGCGGTCGTCGATGTTGGTGTAGCCCAGCACGTGCGCCATCGCCTCGCCCTGCGGGTAGAAGCGGCGGAACTCGCGCTGCGAGAACACCCCCGGCACCTTCAGCGCCAGGATCTGCCGCGCCTCGTCGGGGTTGATGCGGCGCTTGAGGTACATGAACTCCTTGCCCGAACGCTGCGCCAGCTTGCGCGCCAGCTCGTCCGGGGCCACGTCCAGCGCCTTGGCCAGTTCCGGCAGACGCTCGGTGTTCTTGGCCAGCTCCTTCGGGTTCGCCCACACCGATTCCACCGGCGTGGACACCGCCAGCGGCTCGCCGTTGCGGTCGGTGATCATGCCGCGCGAGGTCGGGATCGGGATCTCGCGCAGCGAGCGCGCATCGCCCTGCTGGCGATAGAAATCGTTGCTGATGACCTGCAGGTCCAGCGCGCGGGCGACCAGCGCCACCGCGCACAGGCCGAGCGCGCCGCCGACCAGCATCAGCCGGTTGCGCAGGTTGAACTGCAGGTTGCGACCGCGCGGCTTGTTGCCGCGGCCGCGCTCTTCGCGCATGCGGGCGAAGCCGTCGCCGAGGTTCTCGACCAGGCGGTCGAGGCCGCCGCGGCCGGCGCGCTCGCCGAGCACGCGGTCGAGCGGGCCGCTGCGGCCGTTGCCGCGATTCTTGCGCGCGCCGCTCATGGCCAGGCCCTCATGGTCTGATCACCACGGTTTCGGCGCCCTCGGGGAACTTCATCCCGATGCGCTCGCGCGCGACCTGGTCGATGCGGTTGCTCTCCGCCCAGGTCGCCTGTTCCAGCTGCAGCCGGCCGAATTCGATGTTGAGCTCGTCGCGCTCGCGCTGCAGCTTGTTGAGCTGCACGAACAGCTGGCGGTGCTCGTGCCGCGCGAACACCACCAGCAGCGCCGAGGCGACGTTGGCGACGATCAGCAGGATCAGCAGCAGGCGCATCATGCCGCCGCCTCCAGCTTTTCGGCTACGCGCAGCACCGCGCTGCGCGCGCGCGGATTGCCGGCCAGCTCTTGGTCGTCGGCCTTCTGCGCGCCGCCCAGGGCCAGCAGGGTCGGGGTGAACGCGATCTCGATCGGCATCCGGCGGTTGCTCGGCGGGGCCTTGGAGTGGCGGACGATGAACTGCTTGACGATGCGGTCTTCCAGCGAATGGAAGCTGATCACCGCCAGCCGCCCGCCCGGCTTCAGCCGCGCCAGCGCGGCGTCGAGCCCGGCTTCCAGGTCGGCCAGCTCGCGGTTGATGAAGATGCGGATCGCCTGGAAGCTGCGCGTGGCCGGATGGATCTTCTGGTCGCCGCGCGGCATCGCCTGGGCGATCAGTTCGGCCAGCTCGGCGGTGCGCGCCAGCGGCTGGGCGGTGCGGCGGGCGAGGATGGCGCGGGCGATGCGGCGGCTCTGGCGCTCTTCGCCGTAGGTCCACAGCACGTCGGCGATGTCCTTCTCGGCGGCGCTGTTGAGCCACTGCGCCGCGCTGAGGCCGCTGTCGGGGTCCATGCGCATGTCGAGCGGGCCGTCCTTGCCGAAGCTGAAGCCGCGTTCGGCCACGTCGAGCTGCGGCGAGGACACGCCCAGGTCCAGCAGCACGCCGTCGAGACCGTCGGCGGTGGCGCTCCAGTCGGCCAGTTCGGCGAAGCTGCCGCGATGGATGGACACGCGCGGATCGGCGCCGAACTCGCGTTCGGCCACGGCGATCGCCTCGGGGTCCTTGTCCATCACCAGCAACCGTCCTCCGGCCTGCAATTGGGAGAGCACGCCGCGGGCATGCCCGCCGCGTCCGAACGTGCCGTCCAGATAGGCTCCGTTCCCGTGCACCCGCAGGCCTTCCAGCACCTGCCGATACATCACGGGAAGGTGGCCGGATCGCGCGTGAGTGCGTTCCATGCCACCGCCCGTCATAGCTGCAGGTCGAGCAGCTCGTCGCTCAGATCGTCGTCGCTGATGGTCTGACGGATCTGCGCGTGATGCGCCTGCTCGCTCCAAAGTTCGAACTTGTCGCCCATGCCCAGCAGCACCGCCTTCTTCTCGATGCCGACCGCGGCGCGGTGACTGGGGGGTACGGTGATGCGGCCGTTGCCGTCGAGTTCGACGAACGCGGCGGCGCCGACCAGCTTGAGCTGCATCGTGCGGTTGACCGCCTTGGCCTTGGGCAGCTTGTTGACCTGATCGCGCACGCGCTCCCAGATCGTCAGCGGATAGAGATAGAGAGAACCGGACTCGAACGGGTTGTAGGTGATGACCAGGCGGTTGTCGCATTCGCGCGCGACGAGCTCGCGGTAGGCGGTGGGCACCGCCAGCCGGCCCTTGTCGTCGATCGTGATGGCGGTCTCGCCCTGGAACATTGCGCACCTTGTGGGCTCCCGTCTCTACCGGACGGGTCGCCTCGTTCATTCGCCCCTACCGACCGGGACGACTGGCCTCCGAAAACCACAAAAACCCCGGTTTTCCCTCGGATGCCCACATTAGCAGGGCGCAACGGGTTGTCAACAACTTTCCTGGCTGAATTTCGCTAGGCGCATCAATGGCTTGCGAAGAACTTGAGAGTCTTATTCAAGACTTATCCACTAAGCGTTGTTTCGTCTCAGGTTTTGAGACTAATAGCGTCACAAAGTGACCCTGGCGCGAGCGCCGTCACATTTTCTTCACCCCGCTGAAATTGCGGTGATTTGCGCGAATCGGCGCTAAGCATCGGAATGCAAAGGATGATCGGCCGCGACTATGGGGCTGGACGCGCAGCGTCCAATTCGCCGGCGTAGGGAGGACTCGACATTCACTTGACGTGCCCCGCTCTAGCGTGGCGACGACTTTTCCCGGAGTTATCCACAATGCGCGCGATCGGCCCCGTTCGACCCGTCCCGAGGGGCGCCGCCCTGCCCCTGGCCCTGCTGCTCGCGGCAGCCGCCGCGGGGTGCGCGCGCCAGCCGCCGGCCCCGGCGCCGCTGACCGCGGCCCGCGCCGACGCCGCCGTGCTCAAGCGCCTGCAGGCCGAGCAGGCCCAGCAAGACCGCAACCTGCAGACCTTCGACGAGCTCGACTTCGTCCACTACAGCGGCCAGCAGTGGGACCATTTCCACCGCAGCCACGCCCAGAACATCCTCGTCCACTACCCCGACGGCCGCACCACCACCGGCCTGGACGCGCACCTGGCCGCGCTCAAGCCGCAGTTCGAATTCGCCCCCGACACCCGCATCAAGGTCCACCCGATCAAGGTCGCCCAGGGCAACCTGACCGCGGTGACCGGGGTGATGGAAGGCACCTTCACCCGCCCCATGACGCTGGCCGACGGCAAGACCCTGGCGCCGACCAACAAGCCGTTCAAGCTGGACATGGCCACCTTCGGCCGCTGGGAAAACGGGGTGATGGTCGAGGAGTGGCTGTTCTGGGACAACCAGGCCTTCCTGCAGCAGATCGGCGCGGCGCAGTGAGCGCGCGGCGCGCCGACAGATTTATCGGTTCGCCGAGCGGATTACACAGCGCGAAGCCAAAACAAAAATGGATTCCGGCGTTCGCGGGAACCCATTTTGATCCTGCATCTATCCCTAGCCCCACACCCCTGCTGGAGGAGAGCCCCCTTTAGTAAAGGGGGTGCCCCGAAGGGGCGGGGATTTGGAAACACATAGCCGGGGCCCGAAGTTTGCAAAGCAAACTTTGGGGTTTTTCTTGCGAAGCAAGAAAAGCGCGGAGCCGGCCGATAAGCCGGGTTCTGTCGTGGACAGTCATTCCTCTAGGCGCAGCGTCGCCGCTACGCTCAAGCAACCTACCCGGAGGCGACGCGGGCCGCGTCATGACCTCCCTATTTGGTTTTGCTCCCGGTGGGGTTTGCCGTGCCGGTCCGTTGCCGGACTCGCGGTGCGCTCTTACCGCACCGTTTCACCCTTACCACGCGCTTCCGAAGAAGCCGTTCGGCGGTCTGCTCTCTGTTGCACTTTCCGTCGGCTTGCGCCGCCCAGGCGTTACCTGGCACCGTGCCCTGTGGAGCCCGGACTTTCCTCGGCACCGCCGCTTGCGCGGCGATGACGCGACTGCCTGGCCGACTCCGCGGCGCGCATTGTCGCACGAGCGCGGCGGCCCCGCAGCGCTAAAGTGAACGCCACGCCCGCACCGGCCGCGCAACCGCGATGAACGAACCCGCCGATCCCGAAGACCAGTACCCGCTGTATCCGCGCGGCATGCTGCGCCGGCACGGCCTGCTGGAGGCGCACGACCTCGCCGACTACCTGCCCGACTGGAGCGAAACGCAGCTGCGCGAGGGGTTCTGGCCCGGCCTGGACGCGATCGGCGGCTCCGGCGAGTTTGTCCTGGAACAAAACCTGGGCCTGGACGGCGGCGAGACCGTGCTGCGCGTGCACGGCCTGCCGCTGCTGCTGTCGGACGACATCTGGAACTTCCAGGTACTGGCCCCGCCGGAGCTGCTGCGGCCGCTGGCCGAAGCGATGCGCGCGCTGCGAAACCGCCGCCCCTGAGCCGGCTCAGTCGCCGCCGCTGCCGTACAAAGCCTTGCGCGGCGCGCCGCTGAGTTCGGCGGCGAGCTTGGCCGCGGTCGACGGCGGCAGGTGCTCGCTGAGCTTGGCGTACAGGCGCTTGCCCTCGATCACCTTGGCGTCGGCATCGTCGCCGGCGCCTTCGACGATCACCACGAACTCGCCCTTGCGCTGGTTCGGATCGGCCTTGACCTGCGCCGCCAGCGCTTCCAGCGGCCCGTCGAGCACGGTCTCGAACAGCTTGGTCAGCTCGCGCGCCAGCACCGCGCCGCGCGCGCCGCCGAACGCGGCGGCCATGTCGTCGAGGGCCTCCTCGATCCGGTGCGCCGATTCGTAGAACAGCAAGGTGCGCGGCTCGGCCGCGAGCCGGGCCAGGCGCTCGCGGCGGGCGCTGGCCTTGGCCGGCAGGAAGCCTTCGAAGGCGAAGCGGTCGGAGGCGACGCCGGCCACGCTCAGCGCGGCGATCGCGGCGCAGGCGCCGGGCACCGGCGAGACCTTGATCGCGGCCGCGCGCGCGGCGCGCACCAGCCGGTAGCCCGGGTCGCTGACCAGCGGCGTGCCCGCATCCGACACCAGCGCCAGCGAATCGCCGGCCTGTAGCCGCGCCACCAGCTGCGCCGCCTGCTGCTCCTCGTTGTGCTGGTGCAGCGCCAGCAGCGGCCGTTCCAGGCCGAAGTGGGACAGCAGCTGGCGGGTGTGCCGGGTGTCCTCGGCGCAGATCGCCGCGACCGTGCGCAGGGTCTCCAGCGCGCGCGGCGAGAGGTCGCCGAGGTTGCCGATCGGGGTGGCGACGATGTGCAGGGTGCCGGGAGTTTGCATCTTAGGGCGGGACCGACTCGGAAACGGGCGGGAATCTGACTGAACGCAGCGGCCCCGGCGCGCGTCCGCGTCGCCCGGGCCGGGTAGAATCCTACCCGGTCCCACAGGAACGCCGCCCGCGGCGCACGCAAGCCGATGAATCGAAGCAAGAACCGGCCCGCTCTTACATGGATGTTCTGCGCCCTGGCCGCCACCGCCGTGCTCGGCGGCTGCGCCAGCGTCGAGACCCGCCCGGTCGCGACCGTCGCAGCCTCCAATCCCATCGTCGCCCAGGCCCAGCACCTGGCGCGCAACCACGCATCGCTCAGCGGCGCCGAGCGCACCGAGAACGAGCGCCAGATCGAGCGCCTGCTCGGCCAGCTCGACGACGCCACCCTCAGCCGCGAGGCCAACGCGCTGATCGGGGGCGACCCGCTGTACAACTTCGTCGGCCGCGCACTGATGAAGCGCGGCCTGCCGCTGCCGCGCCCGTTCGACCGCACCTCCGACTGGAGCTTCCACGCCGCCCAGCGCCCGCCGGCCGAAGCCGACGGCTATCGCCCGCCGCTCAAGCTGGCGGTGCTGCTGCCGAGCACCGGCCCGGCCGCGGCCGCCGCCGCCGCGGTGCGCGACGGCCTGCTCGCCGCCTACTACGGCGAGAGCCGGCGCCGCCCGGAGATCCAGTTCTACGACACCGCCGGCACCCCGGCCGGTGCGCTGTCGGCCTACGACAAGGCCGCCGCCGAGGGCAACGACTTCGTGATCGGCCCGCTCGGCCGCGACGAGGTCAGCGCGCTGTTCGGCAAGAACGCGCTGCCGGTGCCGGTGCTGGCGCTCAACCGCGGCAACACGCCGCCGCCCAGCGGCAACGTCAGCTTCTCGCTGACCCCGGAAGACGAGGGCACCGCCGCCGCCGACTATCTGGTCGAGCGCAAGGCCAAGCGCGTGCTGGTCGTCGCCGGCGACGACGACAGCCAGCGCCGCGCGGTGGCCGCGTTCAAGGAACGCCTGGCCGGCCGCGGCGCGGCGGTCACCGACACCATCGGCGAAGGCACCGCCGACCTCACCCCGTTCGTGACCAAGGAAGGCGGCGTCGATGCCGTGTTCATGGCGGTCAAGGGCAGCGTCGGCCGCACCCTGGTGCCGAAGCTGGCCCTGTCCGGGCTGGCCGACAAGCCGCGCGCGGCGACTTCGCAGCTGCTGCTGGGCACCGGCAAGCCGGAGCAGGACCGCGTCCTCGACGGCATCGCCTTCCCGTCCGAATCCTGGATCAGCGGCGGCATCCGCGGCCTGCCGCCGGCGGTGGGCACCGCCCAGCAGCTGCCGACCGCGCGCGGCCCGGCCGCGCGCCTGTTCGCGTTCGGCTACGACGCCTGGCAGCTCAGCGCGTATCTGGAACGCCTGGCCGGCCGCTCCGACGCCTACGTCGCCGGCGCCACCGGCGTGCTGCGCATCGACGGTTTCGGCAACGTGCTGCGCACCCCGGCGTGGTCGACCTTCAGCAGCGGCGTCGCGGTGCCGCTGGCGGATGCCTCGCGCCGCTGACCCCGGTGCGCGCGAACGCGGCGCCGCGGTGGAAGCCGCGGCGCGCGACCACCTGCTCGGCCACGGCCTGCGCGCGCTGGCCAGCAACGCCGGCTTCCGCGTCGGAGAACTCGACCTGGTGATGCTCGACGGCGACACCCTGGTCTTCGTCGAAGTGCGCTACCGCCGCGACGACCGCTACGGCGGCGGCGCGGTCTCGGTGGACGCGCGCAAGCGGCGCAAACTGGTGCTGGCGGCGCAGGCGTTTTTGCAGCGGCATCGCGCCCATGCCGACCGCGCCTGCCGTTTCGACGTGGTCGAAGCCGGCGGCGACCCGGCGCAGCCGCGGCTGCATTGGCTGCGCGATGCGTTCCGCGCCGACGATTGAAGCCCATCGATCGAAGCCGACGCCCGAGCTCGCCGCCGCGCTCCGCTTCCGCCTGCGATTCCCCGCTCTCCCGCCGCACCCACACTCGCTCCCGGACCCGCCCGCATGCCGACCGTGATGACCCACGCCGTAGTCCCGCTGGCCCTGGCGCTGGCGCTCGGGCGCCAGCGCATTTCCCCGCGCCTGCTCGCCGCCGGCGCGCTCGCGGCGATGCTGCCGGACGCCGACGTGGTCGCGTTCAAGCTCGGCATCGCCTACGCCGACGATTTCGGCCATCGCGGCGCCAGCCATTCCTTCGCCTTCGCCGCGGCCCTGGCCGCGCTCGGCGCGCTGGCCGCACCGTGGCTGCGCGCGCCGCGCTGGCGCGCGGCGTGGTGGCTGTTCCTGTGCGCGGCCTCGCATCCGTTGCTGGACGCGCTCACCGACGGCGGCCTCGGCGTGGCCCTGTACTGGCCGTGGTCGGACGCGCGCATCTTCGCGCCGTGGCGGCCGATCGAAGTCTCGCCGATCGGCGCGCGTTTCTTCAGCGCGCGCGGCCTGGAGGTGCTGTGGTCGGAAGCGCGCTGGGTGGTGTTGCCGGCGCTCGCGCTCGGCGGCCTCGGCGCGCTGCTGCGCAAGTCGCTGCGCGCGCCGGCCGCGGCCGCGCCGCGGCGGGAACCGGCGCCGTGAACGCCGGCGCGCCGCTGCCGCCCGCGCTGCAAGCAGAGCTGTCGCAACTGCTCGGCGACGCCTGGCTGACCGATCCGGGCGAACGTTTGGCCTACGCCTACGACAACTCGCGCCGGCTCGCCCTGCCCGACGCGGTCGCGCTGCCGCGCACACGCGAGCAGGTGCAGGCGCTGGTGCGCGCGTGCCGGCGCGAGCGCGTGCCGCTGGTCGCGCGCGGCCGCGGCACCAACACCACCGGCGCCTCGGTGCCGGTGGCCGGCGGCGTGGTGGTCTCGTTCGAACGCATGAACCGGATCGTCGACATCCGCCCCGGCGACCGCTGCGCGGTGGTCGAGCCGGGCGTGCTCAACGGCGACCTGCAGGCCGCGCTCAAGCCGCACGGCCTGTTCTGGCCGCCCGATCCGACCAGCGCCGCCTACAGCAGCGTCGGCGGCAACCTCGCCTGCAACGCCGGCGGCCCGCGCGCGGTGAAGTACGGCGCCAGCCGCGACAACGTGCTGGCGCTGACCGCGGTCACCGGCGCGGGCGAGCTCATCGTCTGCGGCACCGCGACCACCAAGGGCTCGACCGGCTACGACCTGCATCGTTTGCTGGTCGGCAGCGAAGGCACGCTGGCGCTGATCGTCGAAGCCAGCCTGCGCCTGACCCCGTCGGCGCCGGCGCGCGCGGCGCTGCGCGCGGTGTACCGCGACGTCTCCTCGGCGGCGCAGGCGGTGGCGCGGCTGATGGCGCAGCCGGTGACGCCGTCGATGCTGGAATTCATGGACGGCCAGTGCGTGCGCCTGGCCCGCGACGTCGGCGGCGCCGACCTGCCGCTGGACGCCGGCGCGCTGCTGATGATCGAAGCCGACGGCGACGCCCACACCCTGGCCCCCGCCATCGACGCGCTCAAGCGCGCCGCCGCCGGCGAGGGCCTGCTGGCGCTCGACGATGCCGTCGACGAAGCCGCGCGCGAGACCCTGTGGGCCGCGCGCAAGGCGCTGTCGCCGTCGCTGCGCACGCTGGCGCCGGGCAAGATCAACGAAGACGTGGTGGTGCCGGTCTCGCGCATTCCCGAACTCGTCGACGGCGTGCAGGCGCTGGCGCGCGAGTTCGACCTGCCGATCGTGTGCTTCGGCCACGCCGGCAACGGCAACCTGCACGTCAACCTGCTCTACGATCCCGCCGACGCGGCGCGCAACGCGCGCGCGCACGTCGCGATGGGCCGGGTGTTCGAACTGGCGCTGGCGCTGGGCGGCACCTTGTCGGGCGAGCACGGCATCGGCCTGGCCAAGCGCGATTTCATGCCGCAGGCGGTGGGCGCGCAGACGCTGGCGTTGATGCGCCAGCTCAAGACCGTGTTCGATCCCGACGCGATCCTCAATCCGGGCAAGCTGCTGCCCGACGCCTGAGCCGCGCGCCGCCGCCGACGCGCGCCTCAGCGCTGCCGGCCGGGCAACAGTTCGATTCCGGGAACGGAGCGGAAGTAGCGCGCGACCTCGCCGGCGCTGGCGTCCGCGCGGCCGGCCTGCCCGGCCGAACCGTAGCGCCCGTAGTTGCCGGAATTGCCCGAGTTTCCGCTGCCGCCCGAGCCGCCGTTGCCGGAACCGCCGAAGCCGCCGCGCCCCGACGAGCCGGCCGTGCCGCCCTCGCCCGGCAGGCCGCCGTCGACATCCAGCAACAACTGCGCGGCCAGCTCCGGATAGCGCGCGTCGTAGATCAACTCGATCGCGCCGCCGTTGCCGCCGACGCCGCCGTCGCCGCCGGAACCGCCCTGGCCGCCGTCGCCGCCGTCGCCGCCGCTGCCGCCCTGGCCGCCGTTGCGGTCGTCGCTGGCGCTGCCGCCGCTACCGCCGCTGCCGCCTTCGCCGCCGGCCCCGCCCGCGCCGCCACGGCCGCCCTGCCCGCCGCGCGCGACCAGCGCCAGCGGGCGATCGGCCGGTGCCAGCACGAAATCGTTCATGTCGCCGCGCACCCGCACCGCGAGCAGCTTCGGATGGCGCTGGGTGCGCACATAGGTCGCATAGACCTGCAGGCGCGGCCCGTCGTAGCCGTTGCCGCCCGGCCCGCCGCTCTCGCCCCAGCCGCCCTCGCTGCCGCGCTGGCCGCTGCCGCCGCTGCTGCCGGACGCGCCGTCGGAACCGTCGCTGCCGGCGCGGCCGGGCGCGCCCGGCGCACCGACGCTGACGATGCAGCTGTAGTCCGCGTCGTAGTGCTGGCGCTGGCTCAACTGCGCGACCGGATGCAGCAACTGCGTGGCGATGGTGAAGCCGCTGTCCACCGTGGCGAGGATGTCGGGGTTGGGCTCGAACCAGCCCCACTCGTCGAACCGCCCCTGCTCGCTGGCGAACGCGAAATCGGCGAAATCCAGCTTGCCGTTGCGGCGCATGCCCGGCGCGCCGCGCCAGGTGTCGTACGTCGCCGGCGCCGCCTGGCCCGGCCATTGCGCCGACACCGCCACATGCATCTGCAGCGGCTGGCGCGGGCAGATCACTCGCGCGCCGCTGCCGATCTCCACCTCCATCGCATCGACCCGCGCATCGTGCAGGCGCAATGTGTTGACCCCGGCGATGGTGCGCACCGCACCGCAACCGCTCAGCGCGAGCGTCGCGGCCAGCGCCAGCGAAAGCGTGGTTGCGCGCGGTGCGGCGAACCACGCGGCGAAACAGCAACGAACGGCACTGCGCATGATGTCCATCTCGGCGGGCGCGGTAGCGACAGTCGCCGAGCAGATTCGCATTGTCGCGGTTAAAACCCTCTTAAGCCCGCGCTCGATGTCGCGACCACGGCGCGTCGCGTCGAGTGCGTGCAGCGGCGGCGCATGCGCGCGCAACGCCGCCGTGTCCGCGACGAACGCACCGGCCGCGCCGCCCCGACCCGCGCCGGCAGCCTGCGTAGACGATGCGTCCACGCCGGCAACGCGCGCCGCCATGGCGCTACAGCGGCTTCACTCCCGGCAGGCCGCGGAACTGCGCCGAGACCTCGCCCGCCCGCATCTGCGCGATGCCCGCACGCCCGCCGGGGCCGGACGGGCCGCTGCTGCCGTAGTCGCCCGAGCGGCCGTCGCGGCCCTTGCCCAGGCCGCCGCGGCCGCCGTCGCCGCCGCTGCCGCTGGAACCGGCGCTGCCGCCATCGCCGCCGATCCCGCCGGCGACATCGAAGCGCAGCAGTTGGGCGAGTTCCGGAAAACGCCGGTCGTAGATCAGCTCGATCTCGCCGCCGTCGCCGCCGTGGCCGCCCGGCGCGCCGTAACCGCCGCTGCCGCCGTCGCCGCCATCGCCGCCGTAGCCCGGGCGGTCCTTGTCGTCGCTGCCGCGACCGCCGTCGCCGCCGCTGCCGCCGCTGCCGCCATCGCCGCCGTCGCCGCCGCGCCCGCCGCGCGCGACCACGGTGAACCCGCGCCCGGCCGGCGCCAGCACCAGGTCCTGCAGGTCGCCCTCCACCCGCACCGCGAGCAGCTTCGGATAGCGGCCGGTGGCGACGTAGGTCGCGTAAGCGCGCAGGTGCGGGCCGTCGTAACCGCCGCCGCCGGGCTCGCCGTCGCCGCCGTTGCGGCCATAGCCGCCGCGACCGCCGTGGCCGCCGTCGTGGCCGTCGCCGCCGCCTTCGCCATAGCTGCCGTCGTGGCCCGAGGCGCCGCCGCCGCCGGGCGCGCCGACCTCGACGATGCAGTCGTAGCTGGGCGGATAGTGCGCGGTCCTGGCGAGCTGCGCGCTCGGGTGGATCAGGTTCGCGCCGATCGCGAAGCCGCTGTCGACGGTCGCCAGCACGTCCGGATTGGGCGCGAACCAGCCCAGTTCGTCGAACCGGCCCTGCTCGCTGTTGAACGCGAAATTGCGGAAATCGAGCATGCCGTTGCGGCGGGTGCCGTTGCTGCCGCGCCAGGTCTCGTAGAGCAGCGGCGCGGCCTGCGACGGCAGTTGCGCGCCGACCACGACGTGCATCTGCACGCGTTCGCGCGGGCAGATCGCGACGGCGCCGGAGGCGAGGTCGATCTGCATCGAATCGACCCGCGCCTGTTCCAGATGCACGGTGTTGATGCCGGCGATGGTGCGCACCGCGCCGCAGCCGCCCAGGGCCAGCGCGAGCGCCGCGCAGATGCAGGCCCGCGCGATCGAGCGCCGACGCGAACGAGAAGAAGTCGGCGCGATCCGGCGCATGCGGGCGATCCATGGAGAGAGGCGTTCAGGCTTGCATCGGCGCGATGAAAACGGTCTGAACTTTTTCGCCGCGCCGACCCAACTGATGGCAGGGTCGGCGACGGGAAATCGGTTTCGGCAAAGTAGGCAAGGCAGCGCGCGGAGGCGTGCGCCGCGGCCGCGGCCGCGATTCCAACATTCGAGGATGGACTTCCTGCCGAGGGTTTTGTGGGAGGGACTTCAGTCCCGAGGCTTTCCGCTCAGGTCGCCACGAACTGGAACAAGAGCGTCGGGGCTCAAGCCCCTCCCACAAGAGCCCTCTCCCACAAGAGTCCGGCTCGGGGCCTCGACCGGGCAGCCGCTTCAGTCGAAGTGCTGGTAGCCGCGCCGCGGCGGCGTCCATGCCGAGCCGTCGGGCAGGCGCACGCGCACGCCGGGCTCGGCTTCGATCCGGCCGATCACCGTGGCCGGGGTGCCCGCGGCGGCCAGCGCGCGCGCGATCGGGTCGCGCTGGCGCGCCGGCGCGGTGAAGCACAGTTCGTAGTCGTCGCCACCGCCGAGTTGCAACGCGCGGCGCGCGTCCTCGGCGCAGGCGGCGAGCAAGGCCGGCGACGCCGGCAACGCCGCCGCATCGAGATTGGCGCCGACGCCGGATGCGGCGCAGACATGGCCCAGGTCGGCGAGCAGGCCGTCGGACACGTCGATGCCCGCACGCACCAGGCCGCGCAGCGCGCGACCGGCGGCGACGCGCGGCTGCGGCCGGCGCAAGCGTCGGTACAGCCACGCGCTGGTGGCGTCGCCATCGTTATCCGTGTCAGTGATCGCATCGGTGCCGCCGATGCGGCGCACGGCAAAATCGCGATAGCCCTCGATCCCGTCCAGCGCCAATGCGGCGCCGGCGTCGCCGAGCGTGCCGGTGACCCAGATCTCGTCGCCGACGCCGGCCGCATCGCGGCGCAGCGCCCAGCCCGGCTCGACGAACCCCATCGCGGTCACGCACACCGACAGCGGCCCGCGCGTGGTGTCGCCGCCGACCAGGGCCACGCGATGGCGCGCGGCCAGTTCCAGAAAGCCGTCGGCGAAGGCCTCGACGAAGGCGGCGCGGGCGCGCGCATCGCCGTCGGGCAGCGACAGCGACAAGGTGCACCACGCCGGTTCCGCACCCATCGCGGCGAGGTCGGAGAGATTGACCGCCAGCGACTTCCAGCCGATGTCGGCGGCCGCCGCGTCCTCGGCGAAATGCACGCCGCGATTGAGCGTATCGGTGGCGACGACCAACTGCCGTCCCGCCGGCGGCGACAACAGCGCGGCATCGTCGCCGATGCCCAGGGCGATATCGCCGCGCACATCCGCCAGCGCGGCGGCGCGCGCGCGGATCGCGGCGATCAGGTCGAATTCGGCGGTCATGCAACCAGCAGCGGGCGCAGGAGGGCGAAGCGCGGGCGCAAACCGGGAGCGTGCGCAGCGGCGCAGGCGACGCTGCGCGTTTCGCTCACGCCCGCGCGCTCGCGCCCGGCATCAACGCTTCTTGGCCCCGGCCGCAGCCTCGGCCGCGCGCCACTGCGCCGCGGCGCGATCCAGCACGCCGTTGACATAGGTGTGGCCGTGCTCGGCGCCGAAACGCTTGACCGACTCGATGGCCTCGTTGATGACCACGCGGTAGGGCACGTCGAGGCGGTGGCGCAGCTCGTAGGCGGCGATGCGCAGCGCGGCGCGCTCGATCGCGTCGACCTGTTCGATCTCGCGGTCGAGGAACGGCGCCAGCGCCGGGTCGAGGTCGTCTTCCTGGTGGCGGGCGACGCCGCGCACGAGGTCTTCGAAGTAGGCCAGGTCGGCGACTTCGTGGGCCTGCTCGTGGGCGAACTGGGCGATCACCTCGTCGGCGCGGGTGCCGGTCATCTGCCAGGCGTAGATCGCCTGCAGGGCGCGGCGGCGGGCGCGCGAGCGCGCGACGGGGTCGATGCCATCCGGACGGCGGCGATTCATGGCAGTTGCTCCAGCAGATGACTCATTTCCAACGCGGCCAGCGCCGCTTCCTCGCCCTTGTTGCCGTGGTTGCCGCCGGCGCGGTTCTCCGCGTCCTCGTGGCGTTCCACCGCGAGCACGCCGTTGGCGATCGGCAGGCCGTAGTCGAGCGAAACCCGCATCAGGCCGTCGGAACAGCCGTCGGCGACCTGCTCGTAGTGGCGGGTGTCGCCGCGCACCACGCAGCCCAGCGCGACCACCGCGGCGTGCTGGCCGGCGGCGGCGAGGCGGCGCGCGAGCACCGGCAGTTCCCAGGCGCCGGGCACGCGCACCACGTCGATGGCGTCCTCGGCGATGCCGTGGTCGGCGAAGGTCTTGCGCGCGCCGGCCACCAGGGTGTCGGTGATGCGCGGGTTCCAGCGGCTGGCGATGATGGCGTAGCGCGCGCCCGGCGGGCTGCGCAGGTCGCCTTCGTAATGGGGCATGGCGGGATTCGCTGTGCTGGGGGCGGACGTAAGGGGGGCTAGTCTACCGGTTGGGGGGCGACGGCGGGCCGGCGGCGGTCGCGGCCACCGCAACCGCCTCGCGCCGTCCCGCCGTCGCTGCGGCGACGGCGGGAATCCACGGGCGGAACGACGCGGCGTGGAGGCCGGCGTGCGGGCGACCGGGCCACCTCACCCCCGTCATTCCCGCGAAAGCGGGAATTCAGAGAGGAGACGGCGCGGCCCGTAGGCCGCCGTGCGGGCAAGCTCGCCGCTTCCTGCCCGTCATTCCCGCGAAAGCGGGAATCCAGAGCGGGGACGATGCGACCCGCAGGCCGCCGCTGTCGGCGCGGCCTCCGCGCGGCGGGCTGAACGATGGCGCTGAAGGCTTTGGATCCCCGCCTTCGCGGGGATGACGGCGGGAGGCGGCGGCAGACGGCGGGAGGCGGCGCGGATGCTCGACCGACGCGGGCCTTCGCCCGTTCCTGGCAGCTCCGGCACATAGCCGTCGGCCGCCAGCGCCCGGCCGCCACGAAAAGCCGTCGGCCCTCGCCGCTCAGCACCCGCTCCTCATCCGAGCCGGGCGATGTCCACGTACTCCACCACCTCCAGCCCGAACCCGGCCAGGCCGATCTGTTTGCGCGGGGTGCCGAGCACGCGCAGCTTGCCCAGGCCCAGGTCGGCCAGGATCTGGCCGCCGGCGCCGTTGCGCCGCCATTCGGCCAGGGCGTGGCCGCGGGTCGGCGGCAGCGCGGCGGCGGCTTCGTCGTGGCCTTCGTCGCTGGCCTCGGCGTGCGGCTCGTGCGCGCCGGGCTGCTCGCGCACCCGCGCCAGCAGCGCGTCGGGGTCGGCGTGGTCGGACAGCAGCACCAGCGCGCCGCGGCCCTCGCGCGCGATCGCGGCAAGCACGTCGCCCACCGCCGGGCCGAAGTCGGGACGGCGCCAGTGCAGCGCGTCGGCCAGCGGGTTCTGCACGTGCACGCGCACCAGGGTCGGCGCATCCGCGTCGGGCTGGCCGCGGCGCAGGGCGAAATGCACCGCGCGGGTCAGCCGGTCGCGGTAGCTCAACAGCTGGAACGGGCCGTGCTCGGTCTCGATCTCGCGCGCATCCACGCGTTCGACCGTGTGCTCGGTGGCCAGGCGGTAGCGGATCAGCTCCTCGATCGAACCGATCTTCAGGCCGTGCTCGGCGGCGAACTTCTCCAGCTCCGGACGCCGCGCCATGCTGCCGTCGGGGTTGAGCACCTCGACCAGCACGCCGGCCGGCTCCAGGCCCGCCAGCATCGCCAGATCGCTCGCCGCCTCGGTGTGGCCGGCGCGGCTGAGCACGCCGCCGGGCTGCGACATCAGCGGGAAGATGTGGCCGGGCTGGGCCAGGTCGGACGGCCTGGCGTCGGGCCGCACCGCGGTGCGCACGGTGTGGGCGCGGTCGTAGGCGGAGATGCCGGTGGTGACGCCCTCGGCCGCCTCGATGCTGACGGTGAAGTTGGTGTGGTGCGACGAGGTGTTGTCGCGCACCATCGGGCCGAGGCCGAGCTGCAGGCAGCGCTCGCGCATCAGCGACAGGCACACCAGCCCGCGGGCGTGGGTGACCATGAAGTTGATGTCGGCCGGGCGCACCAGTTCGGCGGCCATGATCAGGTCGCCTTCGTTCTCGCGGTCTTCGTCGTCGACGATCACGACCATGCGGCCGGCGCGGATTTCTTCCAGCAGCTCGGGGACGGTGGCGAAGCTCATGCCGACACCTGCGCGCCGACGGCGCCGGGACGCTCGCCGAGCAGGCGCTCGACGTAACGCGCGACCAGGTCGATTTCCAGGTTCACCGGCGCGCCGACGGCGCTGTCGGAAAACGCGGTGTTGGCCACCGTGTGCGGGATCAGCGCGACTTCGAAGCCTTCGCTGTCGACTTCGTTGACGGTCAGGCTGACGCCGTCGACGCAGATCGAGCCCTTCTTGGCGATGTAGCGCAGCAACGGCGCCGGCGCGCGGAAGCGCCAGCGCTGCGCGCGCGCGTCCTCGCGCACCGACTCGACCGCGCCGACGCCGTCGACGTGGCCGCTGACCAGATGCCCGCCGAGCCGGTCGCTGGGCCGCATCGCGCGTTCCAGGTTGACCTTGGCGCCGGCCTGCAGCGCGCCGAGCGTGGTCAGCGCGAGGGTTTCGGTCGACGCGTCGGCGTCGTACCAGTCCGCGCCGAATTCGATCACGGTCAGGCACACGCCGTTGACCGCGATGCTCTCGCCGAGCTTGGGTTCGCAGAAATCCAGGCTGCCGGTGGCGATGCGCAGGCGCACGTCGCCGCCGATGGGCTGGGTGGAGACGAGGCGGCCGACGCCTTCGATGATGCCGGTGAACATCAGCGGACCTCCGGGCGGAGCGCCGATGCGGCAGTGCTGTGAAGAATGATCATGAAACGTTTCCCGCAAGTGGTGAGCGAAAAACGCCTCAAGGCTTCGAGGACAACGCACGACGCGCGGCACGCGGCCGCGGGTAGAGTTCTCGCCCGTCCTGGCGGACGGGGTCGCGCGCAGCCGTCTTCTTTCATCCGGACTGTGACCGTCGGCTCCGGCATCGGACCGGATCTGCTGACCCCGTGCGGCGCGGCCCCATCGCTGGAAACCGGGCCGTCCGGGCGCTCGCGGGCTCGCGCGCAAGGCGCCTACCGCCGGTGGGGAATTTCGCCCCGCCCTGAAGACGTTACTGGTGGTGCCGGCCGGGGCCGGCGGGGCGCAGTTTAGCACCCGGGCCGCGGCGGGCCGGTTGTCCGCGGCGGTCGGATGCTGTGTTCCGCGGGCGCACAGGCTGTTGCTGGAGGGCCTGCAGGGACGTGGGCGGCTGTTGTAGGAGGGCCTTCAGGCCCGATGCTTTCCTCTCAGATCGCCGCGAACTGAGACAAAAGCATCGGGCCTGAAGGCCCTCCCACAACAACCCCGCACAGGCCGGTCAGGCCGGCTTGCGGCGCAGATGCAGCACCAGCGGCCAGCGCAGCTCGCGCTCGGCGTCCGGCGGCCCCCAGGCGCGGCTCAGCGCGGTGCGGTGGGCGTAGACCGGGTCCTCGCCGGTCGCGTTCTTGCAGCGCTCGCTGGCCGAGAGCGAATTGAGATAGCCCAGCCACCGCGCCAGCCCCCAGCGCGCGCTCAGCCACAGTGGCGCGGTCGGGATCGGCTCGAACGGCCAGTCGTAGCCGGCGTAGCCCTCGCGCACCTCGCCATTCTCGCGCTGCCAGTAGCCCTCGATGTCGGCGCGAAACGCCGACAGCGCCGCGTCCATGCCTTCGGGAACCAGGAAATCGCCGTAGCACCAGGCCGCCAGCACGCCGCCAGGGGCGAGCGCCCGCGCGCACTGGGCGAAGAAGCGCTCGCGCTCGAACCAGTGCAGCGCCTGCGCCACCGCGACCAGGCCGACGCTGCCGTCGTCGAGGTCGCAGCGCTCGCCCGGCGCCACGCGCAATTGCACGTTGCCCTCGCCGCGCAGCGACGCCGCGTGCGCCCAGTGCCGCTCGACCTGCTGCGCGCTCGGGTCGCTGGCATGCACCCGCGCCCAGCGCGCGGCCAGCCCGCGCGTGGCCTGGCCGCTGCCGCAGCCGGGCTCCCAGACCTGCGCCTGCGCCGGCACGTGCGCGGCGATCGCATCGAACAAGGCGTCCGGATACTCCGGCCGCGCCACCGCGTAGGCGTCGGCGATCGCGGAGAAGTGATCCTTGAAGTCGTTTCGGCTCATCGGGCAAAGGCTCCAGGAGCGGGCGAACGGGAGACGAGGGCCTGCAAGCGCGAGGCCGCCGCCGGCAGCGCCGCGGCCCCGCCCGGGCTATCTACCGGGTCAATTCCTGGGGCTAAGCAGGACGCGGGTGTCCTCGCCCAAACGCCGCACGTCGATCACGTCGAGCTGGAACTTGCGGCTCATCGCCTCGATGCCGAGGCCGTCGAACAGCGGCCGCGCGGTTTCGCCGAGCAGCACCGGCGCGACGTACAACAACACTTCGTCGACCAGGCCCTGGGCCAGGAACGCGCCGGCCAGGGTGGCGCCGGCTTCGAGCTGGATCTCGTTGACGCCGCGCTGCGCCAGCAGCCGCAGCACCGCGTCCAGGTCGATCCGGCCCTCGCGCACCGGCACCGCCGCGACCTGCGCGTCGAGCCCGCGCGGCGGCTTGGCGTCGGGCGCGTGCAGGTACAGCGTGGGCGCGTCGCCCTCGCGCACGCGGCCGCGCGCGACCGTCGCCAGGCCCGGATCGAGCACCACCCGCAGCGGCGCCACGAACGGCGTGGCGTCGCCCAGGCGCACGGTCAGCGACGGGTCGTCGGCCAGCACCGTGCCGGCGCCGGTGACGATGGCGCCGGCGCGCGCGCGCCAATGCTGCACGTCCTGGCGCGAGGCCTCGCCGCTGATCCATTTGGATTCGCCGCTGGCCAATGCGCTGCGCCCGTCCAGGCTCGCCGCCAGCTTGACCCGCAGCCACGGCCGGCCGCGCTCGACCCGCGACAGGAAGCCGCGGTTGAGCGCGCGCGCCTGGGTTTCCATCAATCCGCTGCCCACCGCGATGCCGGCGGCCTGCAGCCTGGCGAAGCCGGCGCCGTCGACCTGCGGGAACGGGTCGCGCATCGCCGCGACCACGCGCGCCACGCCGGCCTCGATCAGGGCCTCGCTGCACGGCCCGGTGCGGCCGGTGTGCGCGCACGGTTCCAGGGTCACGTAGGCGGTGGCGCCGCGCGCGCGTTCGCCGGCGCCGCGCAGCGCATGGACTTCCGCATGCGGCTCGCCGGCGCGCTCATGCCAGCCTTCGCCGACGACGTCCTCGCCATGGGCGATCACGCAGCCGACCAGCGGGTTGGGCTTGGTGGTGTAGGCGCCCTTCTCGGCCAGGCGCAAAGCGCGGGCCATGTGGGCGTGGTCGGTGGCGGTGAATGCGTTCATGGGCCTGGAGTCTCGATGAGCCTTGCCGGATCGGCCGCGCGCGTCGGCGCGGCCGGGAAACCGATGGTCCGCGCGCCGTCGCGCTCAGCGCTTCTTCTTGTCCACGCGCTGATCGTCCCCGCCCAGCAGCGGCAGCTGCCCGTCGCCTGGCGCATCGCGCTCCAGCCGGTCGAGTTCCTCGCGGAAATCGGCGACGTCCTCGAACGAGCGGTACACCGAGGCGAAGCGCACGTAGCCGACGTGGTCGAGCTTGCGCAGCTCGGCCATGACGAACTCGCCGACCCGGCGCGAGGCCAGCTCGCGCTCGGCGGTCATGCGCAGCTGGTGCACCACCGCGCGCACCGCCGCCTCGATCTGTTCCTCCGCGACCGGCCGCTTCTGCAGCGCGCGGTCGAACCCGGCGCGCAGCTTGCGCGCGTCGAACGCCTCGCGGCGGCCGTCGCCCTTGATGATGACCGGCAGCTTCAGCTCGATCGTCTCGATCGTGCTGAAGCGCTCGCCGCAGGCCTCGCAGACGCGGCGGCGGCGGATGGTGGCGCCGTCGTCGGACACGCGCGAGTCGATCACGCGGGTGTCGTGGTGCTGGCAGAAGGGGCAATGCATCAAGACACCGTGAGTCGGGACGAGAGTCGGGACGGGCGTCGGGAACAGGAGCGTCCGAAACCGGTCATTTGTGCCGCCGGAACCCGTATTTCGGCCCGTCCGGATAAAAACGCAGGGACACATTGCCATAGTCGGCGACCGGCCGGCCATCGCGCAGCGCGGGCTTGAACGCGACTTTCCTGGCGAATGCGAGCGCGGGCGCGTCGAACACGGTGTCGTTGCTGCAGATCACCAGGGCGTCGCGGGTACGCCCCTTGGCGTCGATGACGACCTTCACCACGACCTCGCCGACCTTTTCACCGGCCGCGGCGGGATACGCCGCGTCGGGACGATTGTCGGGCTCCGGCGCGCGGCTGCCGGGTTGCGCGTACCAGTCCGGCGCCCCGTGGCGATCGAGGTCGGACAACCACGCCACACGATTCCTGTCGTGGAAATCCGCGATCTCGCGCCAGCTGGCCCGGTACTTACCGCCCGGCATGCCCATCTGGCAGGCCGGGATGTAGTAGGTCTCGGTCATGCCGATGTCCTGGCTGAAGTCCGGCCTGTTCGACGGCGGCGACGGCGCAGCGACCACGATCGCGCCCTTCGCCTCCGCCGGCGCCAGCGTCTCGTAGACGATGGCGGGCGCGGCGGAGTCTCCGCCCGGCGGAGCTTCGGCGGCCTGCACGCTCAGGCATGCAAGCCAACCCAGCGCCGCCGACCGGAGCCGGGCTTTAGCCATACACCGGGAACTGCGCGCACTGCTTGGTGACGTTCTCGCGCACCCCGGCGATGACCTTCTCGTCCTTGGGGTTGTCGAGCACGTCGCAGATCCACTCGGCCAGGGCCACGCAGTCGGCTTCCTTGTAGCCGCGGGTGGTCACGGCTGGGGTGCCGATGCGCAGGCCCGAGGTGACGAACGGCTTCTGCGGGTCGTTGGGCACGGCGTTCTTGTTGACGGTGATGTGGGCGCGGCCGAGCGCGGCTTCCGCGTCCTTGCCGGTGATGCCCTTGCCGATCATGTCGACCAGCATCAGGTGGTTCTGGGTGCCGCCGGACACGATCTTGTAGCCGCGCGCGATGATGGTCTTGGCCATCGCCTGGGCGTTCTTGACCACCTGCGCCTGGTAGTCCTTGAACTCCGGCTCCAGCGCTTCCTTGAACGCCACCGCCTTGGCCGCGATCACGTGCATCAGCGGGCCGCCCTGGATGCCGGGGAAGACGATGCTCTGCAGCTTCTTCTGCATGTCGTCGAAGCCCACCGCGCCCTCGCCTTCGCCCACTGCGCCGTCCCAGCGCTGGGCCACGACGATGCCGCCGCGCGGGCCGCGCAGGGTCTTGTGGGTGGTCGAAGTGACCACGTGCGCGTGCGGCAGCGGGCTGGGGTAGACGCCGGCGGCGATCAGGCCGGCGACGTGGGCCATGTCGACGAACAGGAAAGCGCCGACCTTGTCGGCGATGGCGCGCAAGCGCGCCCAGTCGACCACCTGCGAGTAGGCGCTGAAGCCGCCGACGATCATCTTCGGCTTGTGTTCCACCGCCAGGCGCTCGACTTCGTCGTAGTCGATCAGGCCCTGGTCGTCGACGCCGTACTGCACGGCGTTGAACAGCTTGCCGCTGGCGTTGACCTTGGCGCCGTGGGTGAGGTGGCCGCCGTGGGCCAGGCTCATGCCGAGGATGGTGTCGCCCGGGTTGAGCAGGGCGAAGTACACCGCCTGGTTGGCCTGCGAGCCCGAATGCGGCTGCACGTTGGCGTAGTCGGCGCCGTAGAGCTGCTTGACCCGCTCGATCGCCAGCTGCTCGGCGATGTCGACGTATTCGCAGCCGCCGTAGTAGCGCTTGCCCGGGTAGCCCTCGGCGTACTTGTTGGTGAGCACGCTGCCCTGGGCTTCCAGCACGCGCGGGCTGGCGTAGTTCTCCGAGGCGATCAGTTCGACGTGGTCTTCCTGGCGGCGGGCCTCGTCGGCGATGGCCTGGGCGAGTTCGTCGTCGAATCCGGCAATACGGGTGGTGCTGGGGAACATTCGCGGGCCTCGGGAGATGAGCGGACGGGAGGGGGGAGGACTCGCGCCAGGGCGCCCACGGGCCCGGACAGCGCCGGCGGTGGCCCGCCCGGGCTTGAAAACTCGGGCCGGGCGGCCCATCTGTGCGACGCGGCCCGAGGAAACACGCCCGGGCGGCTTGACGTAAGACTTGAAATGTTAGCCTAGGGGCGTATGGCGGCCAACCGCCAAAGCGCGGCTCCCGCCGGCCCCGTCCGGGGCGGACAATGGCCCCGCCCTCCCCACCCACGGCCCGCCGCCGCCCGGCCGGCCCGCCCGATCCCTGGATGTCCCGACCGTGAAATGGGTCTTCGTCTTCCTGTTCCTGGCCGCCGCGGTCTACGTGCATTTCCGCGGCCGGGTCCGCCACCGCCTCGGCCGGCAGCTGCTGGACCATTCCACGTTCATGGCCCCCATCAACGTGCTGATGTACGCCTGCTCGAAGGTGCCGACCACCCCGTTCCTCAAGCCCGACGAGCACTTCCCCGAGCTGGAGCCGCTGCGCGCGCGCTGGCGCGAGGTCCGCGCCGAGGCCCTGCACCTGCGCGAGATGCAGCAGATCAAGGCCGCCGACCAGTACAACGACGTCGGCTTCAATTCCTTCTTCCGCCGCGGCTGGAAGCGCTTCTACCTGAAGTGGTACGACGAGGCCCACCCTTCGGCCGCCGAGCTGTGCCCGGTCACCACCCAACTGCTGCGCGAGGTGCCCAGCGTCAAGGCGGCGATGTTCACCGAACTGCCGCCGGGCAGCGAGCTGCGCCCGCACCGCGACCCCTACGCCGGCTCCCTGCGCCTGCACCTGGGCCTGGAAACGCCGAACGACGACGCCTGCTTCATCGACGTCGACGGCCAGCGCTACAGCTGGCGCGACGGCGAATGGACCATGTTCGACGAGACCTACATCCACTGGGCGCAGAACGGCTCGCAGCACAACCGCATCATCCTGTTCTGCGACATCGAGCGGCCGATGCGCTTCGGCTGGGCGCGCGGGCTCAACCGCTTCATCGCCAAGCGCCTGATCGCCGCCGGCGCCTCGCCCAACAACGAGGGCGACAAGACCGGCGCGATCAACAAGATCTTCAAGTACTTCTACGCCCTGCGGCTCAAGTCCAAGGCGCTGAAGGAGCGCAGCAAGGGGACGTACTACTTCTTCAAGTACGCCGCGGTGGCGGCGGTGATCGCGCTGATCGTCTGGCTGTAAGGCCGGCGAACCGCGCAATCCTCACCACCCCGTCGTTCCCGCGAAAGCGGGAACCCACGGCTTCGCCGCGGCATGGCGCCGAAGTCTCTGGATCCGCGCTTTCGCGGGGATGACGGCTTGGGCGGAGACGACGGCCTGGCAAATCGCCGCCTTTGTGGGAGGGCCTTCAGGCCCGATGCCTTCCGCTCAGATCGCCGCGACCTGAGACAAGAGCATCGGGCCTGAAGGCCCTCCCACAAGAGCAGCCCCTGGGGGCCGCCATCCCCGGATTCACCCTCCCTCCGGCCTCCCGCGCTGGAACCCGTCACCCGGCTGCGGGATAATCGGCTGTTCGCAACGCCCCCCGCCCCGCCCCGCGGCCCCTTCCGGGCCCGGCCAGGCGCGCCTCTGCTTCGGAGTCCGCATGCAATACATCTACACCATGAACGGCGTCAGCAAGACCGTGCCGCCGAAGCGTCAGATCATCAAGGACATCTCGCTGTCGTTCTTCCCCGGCGCCAAGATCGGCCTGCTGGGCCTGAACGGCGCGGGCAAGTCGACCGTGCTCAAGATCATGGCCGGCGTCGACACCGACTTCACCGGCGAGGCGCGCCCGGCCACCGGCATCAAGGTCGGCTACCTGCCGCAGGAACCGCAGATCGACCCGGAAAAGACCGTGCGCGAAGCGGTCGAGGAAGGCGTCGGCGAGGTGCTCAACGCCCAGGCCGCGCTCGACGCGATCTACGCCGCCTACGCCGAGGACGGCGCCGACTTCGACGCCCTGGCCAAGGAACAGGAACGGCTGGAGGCGGTCCTCGCCGCCGGCGACGCCCACACCCTGGAAAACCAGCTCGAAGTCGCCGCCGACGCGCTGCGCCTGCCGCCGTGGGACGCCGTCGTCGGCAAGCTGTCCGGCGGCGAGAAGCGCCGCGTCGCGCTGTGCCGCCTGCTGCTGCAGAAGCCCGACATGCTGCTGCTCGACGAACCGACCAACCACCTCGACGCCGAGTCGGTGGAATGGCTGGAGCAGTTCCTGGCGCGCTACACCGGCACCGTGGTTGCGGTCACCCATGATCGCTACTTCCTCGACAACGCCGCCGAGTGGATCCTCGAACTCGACCGCGGCCGCGGCATTCCGTGGAAGGGCAACTACACCGACTGGCTGGTGCAGAAGGACGAGCGCCTGAAGCAGGAAGACAACCAGGAAAAGGCCCGCCAGAAGGCGATCCAGAAGGAACTGGAGTGGGCCCGCCAGAACGCCAAGGGCGGCCGCTCCAAGGGCAAGGCCCGTCTTGCCCGCATCGAAGAGCTGCAGGCGGTGGACTATCAGCGCCGTCAGGAGACCAACGAAATCTTCATCCCGCCGGGCGAGCGCCTGGGCAACAAGGTGATGGAGTTCAAGAACGTCTCCAAGAAGTTCGGCGAGCGCCTGCTGATCGACAACCTCAGCTTCGTGGTCCCGCCGGGCGCGATCGTCGGCATCATCGGCCCCAACGGCGCCGGCAAGTCGACCCTGTTCCGCATGATCATCGGCCAGGAAACCCCGGATTCGGGCGAGATCGACATGGGCCCGACGGTCAAGCTGGCTTACGTCGACCAGAGCCGCGACAAGCTGGAAGGCAACCACAACGTCTTCCACGAAGTCTCCGGCGGCCTGGACATCCTCAACATCAACGGCATCGAGATCCAGTCGCGCGCCTACATCGGCCGCTTCAACTTCAAGGGCCAGGACCAGCAGAAGATGGTCGGCAGCCTGTCCGGCGGCGAACGCGGCCGCCTGCACCTGGCCAAGACCCTGCTGCAGGGCGGCAACGTGCTGCTGCTCGACGAACCGTCCAACGACCTCGACGTGGAAACCCTGCGCGCGCTCGAAGACGCGTTGCTCGAATTCCCGGGCAACACTTTCGTGATCTCGCACGACCGCTGGTTCCTCGACCGCATCGCGACCCACATCCTGGCGTTCGAGGGCGACTCGCACGTGGAGTTCTTCCAGGGCAATTACCGCGAGTACGAAGAGGACAAGAAGCGCCGCCTCGGCGAGGAAGGCGCCAAGCCGCACCGCCTGCGCTTCAAGGCGCTGAAGTAAGCCGCTGCGGCGGCTTGCCCGGGTTGCGGTAAAGTGGAACGGCCGGCCGCGCTCCCATCACGACGGGCGCGGCCGGCTTTTTTGTAGCGGGCGCAGCCTGCACCAGCGCCGCCGCCCGACAAAAGGACTCGACGCATGCGACTGATCATTGCCATCTTCCTGCCGTTCCTGGCGTTCTTCACCATCGGCCGGCCGTTGGCCGGAATCGTCTGCCTGATCCTGCAGATCACCCTGATCGGCTGGCTGCCGGCGGCGATCTGGGCGGTGTACGCCCTGAGCCAGTACAAGACCGACGTGAAGATCCGCAAGGCGCTCGGCGAGCGCGGCCAGGCCTGACCGCGGCGGGGCGATGGTTGCCGTCGTCGCCCCGTTCGCGCTCGCGCGCGCCGCTGCGGATGCAGACCCCGAAGTCCCCCTGAACGCCTGCGTGTCCGCACCGCAGCCCGAGGTGTCGCCATGACCCTGATGCACGCTTTCGAACTCGAAGGACTGCGCCGCGCCGGCGCGCTGGTGTCGTCGATCCTGACCACGATGCGCGAGGCCGCGGTGGCCGGCGCGGTCTCGCGCGATCTCGACGCGATCGGCGCGGCGATGCTGCGCGAAGCCGGCGCTCGCTCGGCGCCGCAGCTGACCTACGACTTCCCCGGCGCCACCTGCATCAGCATCAACCAGGTCGCCGCCCACGGCATTCCCGACGGCACCGTGCTGCGCGCGGGCGACCTGGTCAACATCGACGTGTCGGCCGAACTCGACGGCTACTTCGCCGACACCGGCGGCAGTTTCGTGGTCGGCGAGCCGACAGCCGCGCAGCGCAAGCTGCTCGACGCGACCCTGGAAGCGCGCGACGCCGCCATCGCCCAGCTGCGCGCCGGCAACCTGATCAACAGCATCGGCCGCACCGTCGAAACCGTGGCCGCGCGGCACGGGCTGCGGGTGATCCGCAACCTCGGCAGCCACGGCGTCGGCCGCGCCCTGCACGAGGCGCCCGGCAACATTCCCGGCTACTACGACGCGCGCGACACCCGCCGCCTGCACGAGGGCATGGTGATCACGGTCGAACCGTTCCTGGCCACCCATTGCACCCAGACCGAGGAAGGCGACGACGGCTGGGCGATGATCTGCCGGCGCGGGTTCGCGGCGCAGTTCGAACACACGGTGGTGGTGACTTCGGGCGAGCCGATCGTGGTGACGTGACGACGCGATCTCCTCCGCCGCAGCCACCATGAAACGCAACACCCCCGCGCCGTCATTCCGGCGAAAGCCGGAATGACGGCGTCGCCCCCCCCTTCCCCCCATAGCGCCATCGAGGACCTCCCCCATGAGCTTCATGCAGGCATTGCGCCGCCGCTGGCAACAGGCCGACACCCTGGTCTGCGTGGGCCTGGACCCGGAGCCGGCCAGGTTCCCGGCGAAATTCGCCGCCGACGCCGATGCCGTGTTCGCCTTCAACCGCGACATCGTCGACGCCACCGCGCAATACGCCTGCGCGTTCAAGCCGCAGATCGCCCACTTCGCCGCGCTGGGCGCCGAAGACGCGCTGACCCGCCTGATCGCCCACATCCACGCCAGCCATCCCGACGTGCCGGTGATCCTGGACAGCAAGCGCGGCGACATCGGCAGCACCGCCCAGCACTACGTCGGCGAAGCCTTCGAGCGCTATCGCGCCGATGCGGTGACGGTGAATCCGTATCTGGGCCGCGATTCGGTCCAGCCCTTCCTCGACCGCGCCGAGCGCGGCGTGGTGATCCTGTGCCGCACCTCCAATCCGGGCGCCGGCGACCTGCAGGATCTCGACGTCGGCGGGCGGCCGCTGTACCAGCACGTCGCCGAGAAAGTCGCGCGCGACTGGAACGGCCACGGCAACTGCGCGCTGGTGGTCGGCGCGACCTGGCCGGAGCAACTGCGCGAAGTGCGCGCGATCGTCGGCGACGTGCCGTTCCTGGTGCCCGGCGTCGGCGCCCAGGGCGGCGACGCCGCCGCAGTGGTCGGCCACGCCAAGACCGCCGACGGCACCGGGCTGATGATCAGCAGCTCGCGCGCGATCCTCTACGCGTCCAACGGCGGCGACTACGCCGAAGCCGCCGCGAACGCGGCGCGCGACTTGCGCGACGAGATCAACCGCCACCGCTGAGCGGGCCGCCGGGAGCCAGCGGCGCAGCTGAATCGCGGCCCGGCGAAAAAGCGGCGGGTCTGAAGGCCGTCCCGCGAGAGCGCTCTCGATCAGCCGGCGTCAATCCTCGAACGCGTGCAGGCCGCCGTCGCGCCACACGAACAGCCCGGCCGACAAACCGTAGGCCGAGGTGCCGGCGATCTCCCGCGCGATCTCGCGCAGCGAGGCCAGGTTCTCGCGGTCGTCGCTGCCGCACAGCAACAGTTCGTCGCGCGCGGCGATCGCGAACACCGGCTCGCCGCGCAACGCCACCCGCTCCTGCCAGCGCTCGAACAGCAGCGCCATGCCGGCGTCGTAGTTGCGGTCCAGGCGCGCGGCGTAGCGGCCGTCGCCGCCCTTGATCTCCAGCTCCGGCAGCCGCCGGGCCAGGTTGTCCAGGGCGTGCGCGCGCAGCGCCGGCCCGTGCAGTTCGCGCTGCGCGGCCTGCTCGGGCGAGAGGAAGCTCATCGACGCCGGCGTGTCGAGCACGTAGGTCACGATCAGGTCGCCGGCCAGCGGCTCGATCACGAACGGCGACGCCGCCTGCGGCTGCGACGCGCCGAGCTGGCGCATCGCCACCTCGTGCCAGGCGCGGGTCTTGATCGCCGGCAGCACCATGCCCTCGCCGGCCTGCGCGTCCTCGGCCGACAGCTGGCGCTGCACTTCGCGCGCCGAGGCGATCTGGTCGGCGAGCGTCGCCTCCAGGTCCTCGGGCGCATTCAGATAACACTGGTAGGCGTTGCCGACCTGCAGGTCGGCGCGGATGCCGTCGGCCAGCGCCAGTTCGATCCGCGCTTCGTGCTGCGCGCCGGGATGGATGCGGATGTGGGCGTCGGGAAACGCGTCGCGCAGGGCGCCGGCGAAGCGCTGGGAAAAGGCCTGCAGGTCCAGGACCTGCGCCGCCGCGGGCGCGGCCGGCTTGCGGCCGAACAGCTTGCTGAAGAAAGACACGACCGGTTCCTTGTGGTCAGGGTGGCCCGACTATAACGCCGCATCGCAATGCGGCAACGCGGCGGCCGCGCCGGTCGTCCGCGCGCGAACGGGGCTCGCCCCGTTCAGTCGTCGAGCGCGCGCAACCCGCCGTCGCGCCACACGAACAGCCGCGACGACAGGCCGTAGGCCGAGGTGCGCGAGATCTCCGCGGCGGCCTCGCCCAGGCGCTGCACGCCCTCGCCGTCGTCGCGGCCGCACAGCCACAGTTCGTCGCGCGCGGCGATCGCGAACACCGGCTCGCCGCGCACCGGCGCGCGCGCGCGCCAGTGTTCGAACAGCAGCGCCATGCTCGCGTCGTAGTTGCGGTCCAGCCGCAGCACATAGCGGCCGTCGCCGCCTTCGATCTCCAGCTCGGGCAGGAACCGCTGCAGGTTGCGCAAGGCGCGCGCGCGCAAGCCGTCCGCCGCCAGGCCGCGGCGTTCGGCCTCGGCGGGCGACAGGTAGTCCATCGAATCGGGCCGGTCTTCGACGAAGCTCAGCACCAGGTCGCCGGCCAGCGGTTCGACCACGAACGCGATGCCGGCGCCGCCGCCGATCGCGCGCCCCTGCTGCACCGCCACGTCGTGCCAGCCGCGGGTCTTGAGCACCGGCAGGATCGCGTCGTCGTCGCCGGCCTGCGCGCCGAGCGCGTGGCGCCGCTGCAACTCGCGCGCGGCGTCGATCTGTTCGGCGAACACCCGCTCCAGCGCATCGGGCGCGTTGAGATAGCGCTGGTAGCCGGCGGCGACGAACTGGGTCGCGGCGAAACCGTCCGGCAGGCTCCAATCGATGCGCGTGTCGGCCAGGCGCGCGCCGTGGCCGACGCGCAGGCGGGCCTGCGGCCAGACCGCGCGCAGCGCCTGCGCATAGCGTTCGGTGAAGGCGTGCAGGTCGAGCGGCGCCGGGCAGACCCCGGCGTCGGCGCGCGCCAGGCGGCGGCCACGCAACAGCTTGCTGAGCAACGACATCGGCATCCCGCCTCCCTGCTCCGGGCGCCGGGCCCGTCGCGGCCGACTATACGAACGCGTTCGTGATGGCCCGCCTCACGCCGCCGGCACGCGGCGAACGCGAAGCGCGTCGCCTTCGCGACGGGCCGCCGCGACGGCCGCACGGTTAAGCTGGGCCGCATGACCACGCCCGACGATCCCGTCCGCCGCCGCGTCCTCGCCGCCTCGCTGGCCGCGCTCGGCGCCGCCGCCCTGCCCGCCCTGGCCGCCGCGCCGCTCGCCGTGACGCCGCCGCCGGGCGGCGACGCCGATGCGCGCACCGGCACCCGCCTGATCCTGCTCGGCACCGCCGGCGGCCCCACGCCCAAGGCGCTGCGCGCGGCGCCGGCCAGCGCGGTGGTGGTGGACGGCGCGGTCTACGTGGTCGATTGCGGCAACGGCGTGGCGCGCCAACTGGCCCTGGCCGGGCTGCGCCTGGGCGCGCTGCGCGGCGTGTTCGTCACCCACCACCATTCCGACCACAACGCCGACTACGGCAACCTGCTGTTGCTCGCCTGGGCTGCGGACCTGCGCACGCCGGTGGACGCATGGGGCCCGCCGCCGCTCAAGCGCATGACCCGGCAGTTCCTGCGCCTCAACGCCACCGACATCCGCACCCGCATCGCCGACGAGGGCCGGGTCGATCCGGCCACGTTGATCCGCGCGCACGAACTGCGCTCCGGCGGCGAGGTGATGCGCGACGAACGCGTGCGGGTGCGCGCGGCGGTGGTCGAGCATCCGCCGCTGCAGCCCGCGTTCGCGTACCGCTTCGACACCGCCGACCGTTCGATCGTGTTCTCCGGCGACACCCGCCCGAGCGCGGCGCTGGTCGAGCTGGCGCGCGGCGCCGACGTGCTGGTGCACGAAGTCATGTACCTGCCGGCGCTGGAAAAATTGATCGCCAGCGAAGCGCAGGCCGCGCGGCTGCGCCAGCACCTGCTCGACAGCCACACCACCGCCGAACAGGTCGGGCAGGTGGCGACGCAGGCCGGAGTGAAGACGCTGGTGCTCAACCACTTCGTGCCCGGCGGCGATCCGGCGCTGACCGACGAGGTGTGGCGCGCGGCGGTGGCGCCGCATTTCCAGGGCGAGTTGGTGATCGGGCGGGATTTGCTGGAGCTGTAGGCGCGAAAGCCTTGGGAGGACTCCAGTTCCGATGCTCTTGTGGGAGGGACTTCAGTCCCGACGCTTGCGTGCCCGACCGCAACGCCCTGAGCGAAGAGCGTCGGGACTGAAGCCGCTCCCACAAACAGTCCTGCTACGCCATCCTCTTCAGCGCAGCGCCGCGCGCAGCGCCGCGATCGGAAAGCGCAGCCAGATCGCCGCGAACACGCCCGCGCGCACCGGCGCGCTGCGCCGCGGCGCTTCGAACTTGCGGAAGTAGCGCCACAGCCCGCGGTGCTTGTTCCATTCCACGAAGAACGGCCGCGAGCGGCTCGACACGCCGCGCACGTGGACCACGCGCACGCCGTTGGCGACCGCGACCGTGCCGCCGGCCTCGCGCACGCGCCGGCACAGGTCGAGGTCCTCGGCGTGCAGGCGATAGCCCTCGTCGAAGCCGCCGATGCGCGCGAACAGGCTGCGCGGCATCAGCATCAGCGCGCCCGAGGTGGCCTGCACCGGTTGCAGGGCCAGCGCGTCGTCGGGCGCGACCGCCATCTTCGGCGCCGCCCACGGCCGGGCGATGCCGGCCAGCATCGCGGCGAAGTCCGGATCGCGCCGGCGCACGGCGGCGTCGCGCTCGCCCTGCTCGTTGACCAGGTCGGCGCTCAGCAGGCAGTCGCCGAGCCCCTGCGCCAGCGCGTGCAGGCGGCGCAGGGTGTCGGCTTCGACCATGCAGTCGGGATTGACGAAGGCGAGCCAGTCGTCGCCGTCCGCCGCCGGTTCCAGGTCGGCCGCGCCCTGGTTGCAGCCGACCGAGAAGCCGGGGTTGTCGGGATTGGCGATGAAGCGCAGGCGCGGGTCCAGCGAGGCCTGGCGCTGGACGATGTCGAGGGTGCCGTCGTCGGACTGGTTGTCGACCACGCGGATCGCGCCGACCCCGTCGCAGCCGCGCAGGCGCTCCAGGCAGTCCTCGATGGTGGCGGCGCTGCGGTAGCTGACCACCACGGCCTTGAACGGCGCGGCGGCGCCGGCGCGCGCGGGTGCGGCCGGCACGGACGCGGCCGGGTCAGAGGAAGAGATCACGTTGCATGTCCGGTGGGCCGACCTGGCTGAGCCGGTCGGCGAGTCGTTGGCGCAGGTCGCGCAGCGGGTCCTGCATGAGGAAATGGGCCAGGCGCGAATGCCAGTCGGGCCAGCGCGCGGCCAGCGCGTCCATGTCGCCGTCCTGCGGCCGGCCCTCGCCGGCGCGCGCGACGAAGGCGGTATCGCACAGCACGTTGCGCCAGCCCAGGCCGGACAGGCGCAACGACAGGTCGGTCAGCGCCGCGTACCAGGAGCCGTAGCTGTCCGCGTCGAGGCCGCCGGCGCGGCGGCGCGCGGCGCCGCGCAGCAGCACGGCGTGGCCGATCGCGGCCGGCAGTTCCGGATGCGCGGCCGGCATCTGCGCCAGCGCGCGCGCCAGCCGCTCGGCGTCGCCGGCGTCGGGCATCGGTTCGATTTCGCCGATGCGCGGCCACGCCGCGGCTTCGCCGGCGTTGCACCACGGCGTGGCCGAAGCGATCGCGCCGTCGGCGGCGAAGCTGGCCTGCAGCCGGCTGAGCCAGCCCGGCGCGGGCACCGCGTCGGCCGCGAGTACGGCCACGTCGCTGTCGCCGCAGGCCTTGAGGATTTCGTCCAGGTGCGCGACTTCGCCGATGCTGCGCTGGCGCCGGCTGTAGTCGGCGCGCAGGCGCGTGCTGCGCAGCCAGCGCTCGACGATGGCGTAGCCGCGCGGCCCGGATTGGGCGTCGTCGGCCAGCCACACCCGCGCGCCGGGCGGGGTGCAGGCGTCGAGCGCGGCCAGGCAGGCGTCGAGGGCGTCGTCGTCGACGCCGAGCGGGACCACGACGATCGGCAGTTCGCTCATCGCCGCGGCTCCGCGCGTCTGCGCCCGGCGGCGACGGGCGTCGTCGCGGCCTGCGCCAAGCCGCTGCGCGGCGCCACCGGGACGCGGCCGGCGCTGGCCGCGGAAGCGGCGGCGCGGCGGGGCGTCGGCGGGAGCGTGCGGCGATCGGCCATCGGGGCGTCGGTATGGGGCGGCCCATAGTGTGCGCGATCGCAGCGGCTTGCGGGTGATGGCGGCGTCAGAGCGCGGGCGCGGCGCAACGCGGCCCGCAGCGCGCGCCGGCGGGCGAACGGGGCGATCCGCCATCGCCGTGCGGCGGCCGCCCAGGCGACCCGCCATCGCCGTGCCGCCGCGCAAAAAAAACGGGGCCGGCGATGCCGGCCCCGTTCGCGGCGTCCGCGCGTGCGCGGCGCTTACTTCTTCTTCGGCTTGGGATTGAGCGGTTCCATCGCGCGGAAGCGGCGGGTGTATTCGTCGGTCAGGCCGCGCGATTCCTGCGGGTTGCGCACCAGGGTCGGGGTCAGCAGGATCACGGTCTCGGTGCGGCTGGTCGACGAACTCTGGTTGCCGAACAGGGCCCCCAGCACCGGAATCCGGCTCAAGCCCGGCAGGCCGGCGCCGCCGCGGTTGCTCTCGTCGCGGATCAGGCCGGCCAGCAGCACGGTCTCGCCGCTCTGCACCGCGGCCTCGGTCTTGAGCTTCTTGGTGTCGATGGTGACGTTGTTGCTGTTGCCCACGCGCGCGCCGGCCGAACTGATCTCCTGGACGATGTCCATGAACACCATGCCGTCGCGGCTCACCCGCGGACGCACCTTGAGGATCACGCCGGTATCGAGGTACTGCACCTGGCTGTAGGTGTTGTTGTTGCCGGCGCCGGTGTTGACCGAGACCGACTCGATCGGAATGCGCGTGCCGACGTTGAACGACGCCTCGGCGTTGTTGCGCACGAACACCGACGGGGTCTGCAGCACGTGCAGGTCGGTGACCTTGTCGAGCGCGGTGATCACCGCGGCGGCGCCGTTCTTGATCAACGACCAGGACACGCCCTCGCCTTTGACGCCGCCGATGCTGGCGGAGATGGTGCTCCACTTCAGCGGCACGTTCGGATTGGTGTTGCGGTCGAGGTTGGGATAGCCGTTGTCGGTGGCGGCCTGCTCGAGGAACCAGTTCACGCCGTACTTCAGCGCGCCGGTCAGGTTGACCTCGACCACCTGCGCTTCGATGTGCACCTGCATCGGCATGACGTCGAGCTTGTCGACCACGTTGCGGATCGAGCGCCAGGCCTGCGGCGTGGCGCGCACCAGGATCGAATTGGTTTCCTCGACCGCGGCCACGCCGACCTTGGCGCCGTCGACCTCCAGCGTCACCGCGCCGTTGCCGGCGCGACGCTGGCCGAGCGAGGCGCCGCTGCCGAGGCCGCCGCTGCTGCCGCCGCTGGAACCCAGGCCGCCGCCGCTGCTGTCGTCGCTCTTGCCGATGTCGGCGCTGGAGGTGCCGTTGCCGCTGTCGCGCAGCTCGGTCGATTCCAGGCCCGGCATCAGCGACGGCGCGCCTTCGCCGCCGCCCCCGCCGCTGCGGCCGGCGCCGAACACTTCGGCCAGCCGGTCGGCCAGGTCCTTGGCCTTGATGTACTTGAGTTCCTGCGTGTACAGCTGGACGCCGTCGCCGGCGCTGTCGATGCGGTCGAGCCAGTCCTTGATGTCGTCCAGGTACTCGGCCTGCGGGGTGATCACCATCACCGCGTTGGCGCCCTCGATCGGCATGAAGCGGAACATGCCCGACACCGGCGACTTGCCCTGTTCGCCGAACACCTTCTCCAGGTCGGCCACGACCTTGCTGGCCTTGCCCGACTGCAGCGGGAACACGCCCACCGACATGCCCGACAGCCAGTCGACGTCGAACACCTCGACCGTGCGCAGGTAGTGTTCCAGTTCCTGGCGGGTGCCGCCGACGGTGATGACGTTGCGCGCGTTGTCGACGTTGACGATGGCGTTGGGGCGCGCGTACGGCTTGAGGATCTTTTCCATCTCGGTCGCCGAGACGTACTTCAGCGGCACCGTGCGCACCTCGAAGCCGCGCGCGTTCTCGGCGCCGCCGGTGCGCGGGGAAACGTTGCCCGGCAGGGCCTGGTCGGCCGGCACGATGTTGTAGCGGCCGCCGCTGTAGATCAGGCGCGCGTTGTTCCAGCTCAGCACCATCTCCAGCAGGTTCATCGCCTCGGCGGCGTTGACCTGCTTGGGCGTGGCCAGGGTCACCGTGCCCTGCACGCCCGGCGCGATCACGTAGTTCTGGCCGAGCATCTCGCCGAGGATGGCCTTGACCACCGCGTGCAGCGATTCGCCCTCGAAGTTGAACGAGGCGGTGCCGGTGGTGCCGGGCAGGCCCGGCGGCGGCTTGGACGCGGCGGAGTTGTTGATGACCTTGCCGGTGCCGCGGCGGATCTGCGCCTGCGGACCGGCGTCGTCGTCGGCCTTGGCCGGCAGCGGCTCCTGCTCGACGCCGTTGCGGACCATGCGCACGCCGGCCTGCTGTTCCTCGCTCGCCTTTTTCATGGCCTGCGGGTCGCCGTCGCGTTGCAGACGCGGGGACACCACGCTGGCGCACGACGCCAGTTGCGTGGCGATGATCGCTGCGGCCAGGGCGTGGGTGGCGAATTGCTGGGTTCGTTGCTTCATGCGTTCCACTCTGCGTGCCAGTCTTAAGGCGAATTGGCCGGGGGTTGTGCGGCTTGCTGTTGCTGCTGCCGCAGTTGCTGACGTCGCGCTTCGATGCGCTTGCGGATGGCTTCCATTTGCGCCTGCTCGGTCAGCGGCGCCGAGGCTTCGGCCGGTTGCGGTTGAGGCTGGGGTTGCGGTTGTTGCACGGGCGCGGCGTTGGCCGGCGGCGGCGGCCGGTTCGGCGGCGCGGGCTGCGGCTGCGGCACCGGACGGCCCGCGGTCGGCGGCGCGGCGATCGCCGTCGGCGGCTGCCCGCCCTGGCCGTTGTACACGCGCAGGTCGAGTTCGCGCCGCCCTTCCGGCCCTTCGAACACCGCCCGGCGCGGCTCCAGCGAGGTCAGGCGCCAGGACGGATGCGACTCGGGCACTTCGCCGAGCTTGACCGGCACCGACTCGCTGCCGTCGGCCGGCTGCAGGATCGCCATCGACAATTGCGGGGTGATCAGCACGCTGGTCAGCAGGTAGTCGAACGCGGCCTGCTGGTTCTCGCCCTCGCCCTTGCCCTGCATGAAGAACGGCTTGGGCCGGCGGTCGTCGACGAACAGCGGGCGCGCGGCGATCTCGCCGTACTGGGTCAGCGGGCCGAGCGTGTCCGGCGGGCTCTTGCGCGCCTGCGGCAGCGGCTTGACCAGCGACGGGTCGGGCGGCAACGGGTCGACATGGCGGCCCATGCCGGCCAGCGCCAGCACCCAGGTCAGCAGCGCCCAGCCGGCCGCGGTGGCCAGCAGCCAGGTACGCGGGCTGGCGTCGTCAAGGCGCATCGGCGGCTCCGGCGGGGGCGTTGGCGTTGTTGCCGCCGCGCGCGTTGGCCGGCGCGGCGCTGGGGTTCGGGCGCAGGTAGCCGTACAGGTCGAAGCTCACGTCCAGGCCGCCGTCGTTGGCCGGGCCGGCGCTGCCGGGCACGAAGTAGCCGCGCGTGGACAGCAGGTTGAGGTTGCCGACGAACAGCCGCGGCGAACCGCTTTCCAGCGAATGCAGCACCGCCGCGGTCTCCGGCGCGCCGCAGCGCAGGCGCACCTGCACCACCACCCGCGCGTAGCGGTCGCGGCGCGGTTCGGCCAGCGGCGAGCGGTTGACGATGCCGCAGCTGCGGTTGCCCGGGCTGGCCTGCTGGACCACGGTTTCCAGGCGCTGGACCAGGCCGGCGGTGGCAAGTTCGGCGGTGGCCTCGGGCAGGAAGCCGGGGCGGCTGGACTGCTGCTGGCGCACGCGCTGCAGCAACTGGCTGACCTGCGGCGCCTGCTGCAGCTCCATGCGCTGGCGCAGTTCGCGCTCCTGCAGGCCGTGCAGGGTCTCGTCGGCCTCCATCATCGGCACCGTCCACCACGGGTGGATCAGCACCGCATAGGCGATGGCGAGCGCGGCGAGCAGCAGGCCCAGGGCGAGCCAGCGTTCGCGGTCGGCGGTGAGTTGGCGCAGGCGGGAACCGGTTGCGTTAAGGGCCACGCGCGCCCTCCGCGTTCTGCGCCTTGGGCGGGCCGATCTCGGCGGTCAGGGTGAAGCGGTCGCGGCCGGTGGCCGGATCGGGCTGGACCGCGCCGGTCAGCGCCGGCGAGCGCCACAGCGCGGTGCCCTGCAGCTTGCCGATCAGCGACGAGGCCTCGCGGCTGAGGCCGATCATCAGCAGGCTCTCGTCCTCGATCGCGAGTTTTTCCAGGTAGGTGGTGTCGGGCATGCGCCGGCTCAGTTCGTCGATGATCTGCACCGTGCTCGGGCGCGCGGCGCGGGTGCGGTCGAGGAAGGCCTGGCCTTCGATCAGGTCGACCACCTCCTGGCGCTGGCTGGCGGCCTGGCGCGCGGCGTTGGCGTTGCGCGCGATGGTCTGCTGCAGGTCCTTGATCGCGGCGCGGCGGTTGTCGAGCACCTGCCACATGCCCGCGGCCAGGGCCAACAGCGCGACCGCGGCCAGGGCCAGGTTCCAGTAGCGGAACGGGTCGCGGCGGGCGCGGCGCTGCGCCGGCGGCAGCAGGTTGACGCCGAGCGGGACGCCGTCGGCGCCGGCCACGTCGATGCCGGCCAGGGTCGCCGCCAGCGGGCCGATCGCCAGCAACTGCGGGTCCAGCGACTGGCGCGGCACCGCGACCAGTTCGGCCTCGATCTGGCCGTCGCTGTCGCGCCGCGCCAGCACGCGCGCGTCGAAGGCGACCGCCTCGGCGGTGAACGGGGTCTGCCGGTCGATCTCGAAACCGACCACGTCGCGCAGCCGGTCGGCGGCGGCGGCGGGCAGGTTCAGGCGCCGGCGCAGGCTGGTCGCCGGCGGCAGCAGCAGCCAGCGCGGCAGTTCGCCGATGCGCGGCGGCAGCAGCGGCGCCAGCGGATCGGCGGCGGCATCGGCCGGCACGCCGGAATTCCAGGCGGACAGATCCGGCAGCGTGGCCAGGTCCTGGACCTGGTCGGCCTGTTGCAGGCGCAGGCGGATCGAGCCGCCCTGGGCGCCGCCGTCGACCTGCAGCAGCAACCGGCCGCGGTCCACGCCCAGCGCCTGGCGCGTGCGCAACGGCAGCCACGAGGCCAGGGTCCGGCCCCACCAAGAGAAAAAGCCGCCCGCACCGGGCGCGAGGCGCGCGCTCAGACTTCGCAACCGGTTGGCGGCCAACCGGCCTTCGGCTACTTGCGAGTTCATCGTGTTGAAGCTCCCTCCTCCCAACGCAGCGGGGTATAAGGCATTCCCGGCACCGCTCCCCCTCCCGCTCGCACGACCACCCGCAACACCGATTCGCGGCCATCCGTCAGCCGTGCACGGCTCTCGATACTATAGGTGCCGCTGCGTTCGCCGACGAGACCGCCGCCAACGCCGCCGGGCCCGGCACCCTGCAATTGTGACCCCGGCTGGTTTCTTTCTCGTTGACGTACCAGGTCGGCGCCGTTCAACCCCATAGCATCGAGCACTTCCTTGGCCGCGAAGGCTTGCTCGGGGCGCGTGCGGCCGCTGTAAACCGTGACCAGCGGCTCGATCCGCGCATACAGCTGCGGCGTGATCCCCAGCACCTGCTCGAGTTCGGCCACGCTCTCGAATTCCGCATCCTTGGCGCCATAGGGGCGCCCGGCGGACGTGTAATCGGCATCTTCGGCGCCGCCGGCGGGTTGCGTGAGGGTGTCGGCGTCGCGCCAGTCGATGATCGCGCCGGCCAGTCGCGCGGCTTCGGACTGCTCCAGCTTTCCCGCCGCCTGCAGCAGGGCGGTCAGCAGTTGCGCGTCGGCCTGGTTGAGATCGACCTTGCCGTTCTCGTCGACGATCTTGATCTCCAGCTGCGCATCGCCGTAGCGCCAGCGGTTCGGGCGCCCGTCGGGCAGCCACTGCAGTTTCTGGTCGTTCATCGCCACCCGGGTCAGCGCGTACTCGACCCCGGCGCGGGCGGCGTTGTGCGCGACCAGCCCGCGCACCTGCACCCGGCCCTGCAGGTTCTCGGTGCGCGCGGTCAGCGCGAACGCGCCGATCAGCGCGGTGAGCAGCGCGACCAGCCACATCACCAACAGGAGCGCCGCACCGCGGGTTCTTGAAGGCCCGACAAAAGCGACATCGCGATCGGCATGCCGCCGCGAAACCGCATTTGCGCCGCGGACCTGCGAACAACCGACACGAGCGGCCTCACGCCCTGCGCGCCGCCGCACGGCCGCAGCCGCGCCACGTCCCGCGCTCCCCGCGCCGCGCCGCAACTTCGCATCCCCCATGCCGGTCTCCATCACAGCTCCGGCACGAAACCGCCGCCCGCGGCCGAAGCCAGGGGCAGCGACACCACCAGCGGCGGCCAGGCGCGGCCGTCGCGGTCGGTGAGGGTGACTTCCACCAGCAGCGGCAATTGCTCCGGCTGCTGCCATTGGTCCTGCCACTCGCCCAGCTCGCCGCGCTGCGGGTCCAGGGTGCGGTAGCGGAAACGCGCCGACTTCAGCCCCTCCACCAGCACTTCCGGCGGCCGCGGGCGCTCGTCCTTGATGGTCTCGCCGGCCAGCACCATCGACAGGTTCAGCACGATCCGGGCCTGGCCGCCGTCGCTTTCGATCGCGAAGTCGTGCAGGTACGGCCCGCCCTGGCCGAGGTAGTCGGGCAGGTCGGCGACGAAGCGCAGGCGGTCGGGTTCGCCGACGAAGCGCTGCGGCACCGCGGTGCTCTGGTCGAACGCGAACGGGATCGGCCGGGTCGCGGCGATGCGCCGGCGCAGGAAGTTCTCGACCGCGCGCTCGCGCTCGCTGCGCTGGGCCAGGGCCTCGCCGCGCGAGGCGGTCTTGGTCGCCGCCGTCAAGGTCGCGAACGCCAGCGCCAGTCCGGCCACCAGCAGCACCATCGCCAGCAGCACTTCGATCAGGGTGAAGCCGCCCGCGTCGCCGGCGCGCGCCGGCGCGCGCCGGCGAAGCGCGACGACGCGGCCCGCGCCGACGCCGCTCACAGCTGCGCCTCGTTGCCGGCGTTGCCGCTGCGCAGGGTGCGCAGCAACAAGCGGCGGCCGCCGCCGCCCTCGCCCCACTCCACCGCCAGCTGCACTTCGAACAGGCGCATGGCGTTGGGATCGATCGGCTGGTTCGACGGCGGCAATTGCGCATCGCGCCACGGCGAGATGCCCAGGGTCCAGCGGTAGCGGCCGTTCTCGAATTCGCCGCTGCGCTGGCCCGGACGCACCGGCTGGCCGACGCCGACCTGGTCCATCAACGATTGCGCGTACAGCGCGGCGCGGCCGGCGTCGGACGACCAGCGCACCTGCTTGGCCGCGCCCGACAGCGAGCCCAGCAGCAAGGTCAGCGCCATCGCCAGCAGGGCGAAGGCGACGATCACTTCGAGCAGGGTGTAACCGCGCTGGCGCGCGCCGCGGACGGGCCCGCGCGCGCGGCGCGGCGGGCGCGCAACGAAGGCGCGCGCGCTCATCGCGGCGCCTCGCCGCGCTTGAGCTTGACCTCGCCCGTCAACCAGGCGACGTCGACGTTCCAGGCCGCCTGCTTGGCGTGCAGCTTGACCCGGCCGCCGGTGGAGGCGCCGTCGGGGAAGAACAGGATCGCGCCCTCGCCGCGGCGCGGCTGCACGTCGCGCGCGCCGGTGAAGACGATGCCGACGCTCTTGGGGATTTCGCCGCTGCGGCCGTTCGGCGCGCTCCAGGTATGCGCGGCCGGATCGATGACGAACTTCTGCGAACGGCCGCTGGCGATGGCCTGGCTGCGGGTATAGCGCAGCTGCGCGGCGACCTGCTTGGACGCCGAGCGCAGCTGCATGCCGGCGATGCCGCCGTTGAGCGCGGCGACGGTCAGCACGCCGATGGCGCCGATCAGGGCGATCACCAGCAGTATTTCGAGCAGGGACATGCCGCGCTGACGCGCGCGCGGCGGGCTCGCGCCGCGCTGCGCTGCGCGCGGCGACAGCGGCGCGACCCCGCACACGGCCGCGCCGGCCGCTCGCGCGGCCGGTCCCCGACGCCCTCCGCGGGCGGAGGGGCTGTGCCGCGCGCCGTGCATCTATCGCCGGCTCAGTTGTTCTTGATGTCGCCGTCGACGCTGCTGCCGCCCGGCTTGCCGTCCTTGCCGTAGCTGACCAGGTCGTAGGGGCCGTTCTCGCCCGGCTGGCGGTACTCGATCGGATGGCCCCACGGGTCCTTCAGCTCGGTCTCCTTGGCGTACGGGCCGAGCCAGCCGCTGGCGTCGGCGGGCTGCTTGACCAGTTCCTCCAGCGTGCCGGGCAGGCGGCCGGTGTCCATCTGGAACGAATCGACCTTGCCGGCCAGGGTCTGGATCTGGCCCTTGGCCAGGTTGTAGTCGCCGCGGTCCTTGCCGCCGAGCACGCGGTTGCCGACGAAGGCGAGCACCGCGCCGATCAGCACGATCACGATGATGATCTCGATCAGGCTCATGCCCTGCTGGCGGGCCGGGGACGGGGAGCGGGTCATGGAGCGGAGGTTGCGCATCGTCGTCGTCATCCGTTGTTGGCGGCAGAGGAGTCCTGCCGGGGCTGCGGTCGAATGGGGTGGTGGTGCAAAGGGTCGTACGGCCAGGCAGCGCTGGCGGGGCCAGCGTCGCCTGTGAACGTCTCGCGCGTGCGGACGGGGTCGCAAGGATTCTGTTCCGCGCGCATTTGCAAAGTTCGCGGTTTGGACACCGCGGTACAGGCTGCGTTCAATCCGCGCGCATGAACAGGCGCATCGGCGTGACGCAGCGCCGCAAACCGGCGCGGGGCGCAGCGGCGGGCGGGCGCGGGCACGGCGACCGGAGCGGCGGGCATGCTCAACCGATCGCGTTGGTGAGGTCGTACAGCGGCAACAGCACCGCCATCACCACCGTGCCGACGATGCCGGCCAGGACCACCGTCACCACCGGCACCAGCGCGGCCAGCATGCGGTCCAGGGCCATGCCGGTGTCCTGCTCGAAGGTCTCGGCGGTCTTCATCAGCATCGCGTCGAGCGCGCCGGATTCCTCGCCGACCTGGATCATCTGCACGGCCAGGCGCGGGAAGCGCTTGCCCTTGGCCAGCGCGGTCGACAGCGCCACGCCGTTCTTGACCTCCTCGGCGGCGGCATCGACGTCGGCGGCGAGCACGCGGTTGTTGAGCACGTTGCGGCCGATGCCGATCGCGGTCATCAGCGGCACGCCGTTGCGCACCAGGGTGCCGAGCGTGCGCGCCAGCCGCGCGGTCTCGATCTTGCCGATCAGCGCGCCGACGAACTTGCGCTTGAGCAGCCAGTCGTCGAGCGCCTCGCGGAACGCCGGATCGCGGCGCTTGCGGTCGAACCACAGCAACGCCAGCGCCGGCACCGCGATCAGCACGATCCACCAGTCGCGCACGAAGGTGCCGGCCCACAGCACCACCTGGGTGAACATCGGCAACTCGGCGTCGAGGCTTTCGTACATCGCGCCGAACTGCGGCACCACGTAGCCGAGCAGGAACAGCAGGCTGGCGCCGACCATCAGCAGCAGGATCGCCGGATAGATCAGCGCGTTGATCACCCGCCCCTGCATCTGCCGGCTGCGCTCGAGATAATCGTCGAGCCGCGCCAGCGTGTCGTGCAGGTTGCCGCCGGCCTCGCCGGCGCGGACCATGTTGATGTACAGGCGCGAGAACGTGCCGTGCTGGCGCTCCAGCGCCACCGACAACGACGTGCCGCCGCGCACCGCGTCGCGGATGTCGGCGACCGTGCTCTTGGCCGCTTCGTCCTCGGGCAGGTCGAGCAGGATCGTCAGCGCGCGATCCAGCGGCTGGCCGGCGCCGAGCAGGGTCGACAGCTGCTGGGTGAACTGGACCAGGCGCGCGCCGGTGAACGGCTTGGGCTTGAACAGCCCGCGCCAGCTCGAACCGCCGCCGCCTTCGCTGGCCAGCCGGGTGTCCACCGGCAGATGGCCCTGTTCTTGCAGGCGGGCCACCACCTCGGCGACGCCGCCGGCTTCCATCTGCCCATCCAGCAATTCGCCGCGAGCATTGAGCGCTTGGTAACGGTAGAGGGGCATGGAGGGCGGAATCCTTCAGGGCGCGCCGATTGTTTTCAGCGCATCCTGGTAGTGCGCGAACAGCCGTTCGCGCTGCGAGAGGGTAGCACTGAAGTTCTCCTGCGGCTGGAGCATGCCGGCGCAATCGCCGCTGTCTTCGTCGCAATACGCGACCCACGCGGCGCGCGCCGCCTTGGCGTCGGCAAGCATGGTCTTCGCCTTCGCGCACACGGTTTCCGCCGCGTCGGTGCAACCCATCGCCAGCGCGAGATACACCAGGTAACCGCTGCCGACGCTCTTGCGCTGCGCCTGCGCATCGCCCAGCGGATGCTCGATCAGAATCGTCTTGGCGAGCAGGTCGCAACCTTCGCCGTCGATCAACGGCTCCTGCGCCCGGACGAAGCAGGCGGCCGACAGCAGGCGCCAGGCCTCTTGGTTGTCCTTTTGCGCGCCGATGCCGGTCTGGTGCATCCAGCCGAGGTACTTGCACGCGTACGGGGCCTGACCGGGATCGGCCCCCTTGCAGGAGCGGCCCAGGCGCTCGTAGGCCTTGGCGTAATCGCGCAATTGGCGGTTGTGCAGGTACAGCTTGCCGCCGTCGTAGCAGCCGTAGGTGACGAAACCGGCGTCGCAGGATTTGTCGTAATACCCCAGCGCCAGCGCAAGGTCGCCGTCGCGCGCCGCGGACACGCCCATGCTCCAGCAAGTGTCCACGTCGTTCTTGCGCTCGCACGGGGCCGCTTCGGAGATCGGCCCGGGACGGTCGATGCCGTAGTTGCTCAGCGTGGTGCCGTCGGAGGCATGCGTGCGGCCCCGCTCGCGCATGCGCTCCAGCAGCAGGTCGGGCGTGCGCACGATGGTTTCCGGTGCGCAGGCCAGTTCGGCGAGCGTGGCGCCCTGGCGCAGCACCTGCACCGTTCCGAACTTGTGCAGCACGGACGGATCGGGCTTGCGGCCGTCGCGGAACCCGAACGTCACCCGGTAGGAGTGGTTCCCGCTGGCGAAGATGGCGGTCTCGTCGATGGTCACGCCGGCGCCGTTCGCGGTCAGGTAGCCCAGTTCCATCAGCGGCACGCGCAGAACCAGTTCCTCTTTGCCCTGCACCGGGCCGTAGCGGTAAGCCACGTCCATCGGCTCGGATTCGTCCTCGTACAGGCAGATCGACACCTGCTTTTGCTGCCCTTCGATGCGGCAGGTCGCCACCGTGTCTTCCGCGGCCGCGCATCCGGCCACGGCATCGGCCGCAGAAAGGCCGCATAGCAGCACGAAGCCATGAAGCAGCCGTTTCATGCGTCCTCGGTCACCCGCAGCACTTCCTCGATGGTGGTCAATCCCGCCAGCGCCTTGGCGATGCCGTCCTCGTACATGGTGCGCATGCTCGCGGTCTCGCGCGCGATCTGCTCGATCTCGCCCATGCCGGCATGGCGCATCACCGCGCGGCGCAGCTCGTCGTTCATGACCAGGAATTCCATGATCGTGGTGCGGCCGTGGTAGCCGCTCGGCGCGATCGCCGATCCGCGCGGGCGGTACAGGCAGATCTCGCCTTCGGGCTGGTAGCGGCGCAGCGAGAACTTTTCGATTTCCTCCGGCGAGGCCGGGTATTTCTCGGCGTGGGTCGGCTCCAGCCGGCGCACCAGGCGCTGGGCGAGGATGCCGTTGATGGTGGAGGTCAGCAGGTAATCCTCCACGCCCATGTCGAGCAAGCGGGTGATGCCGCCGGCGGCGTTGTTGGTGTGCAGCGTCGACAGCACCAGGTGGCCGGTCAATGCCGACTGGATCGCGATCCGGCAGGTCTCCAGATCGCGCATTTCGCCGATCATGATGATGTCCGGGTCCTGGCGCACGATCGAGCGCAGGGCGTGGGCGAAGTCCAGGCCGATCTGCGGTTTGGCCTGGATCTGGTTGATGCCCTCGATCTGGTACTCGACCGGGTCCTCGACGGTGATGATCTTGACGTCGCTGGTGTTGAGCTTGCTCAGCGCGGTGTACAGCGTGGTGGTCTTGCCCGAGCCGGTCGGGCCGGTCACCAGCATGATCCCGTGCGGCTGGTCGAGCACCTTCTGGAACTGCGGCAGGAACTCGTCGGTGAAGCCGAGCTTGTAGAAGTCGAACACCACCGTTTCGCGGTCGAGCAGGCGCATCACCACCGACTCGCCGTGCGCGGTCGGCACCGTGCTCACGCGCAGGTCCAGTTCCTTGCCCTGCACCCGCAGCATGATGCGGCCGTCCTGCGGCAGCCGGCGCTCGGCGATGTTGAGCTTGGCCATGATCTTGATGCGGCTGATCACCGCCGCGGTCAGGTTGCCCGGCGGGCTCTCGCCCTCGGCCAGCACGCCGTCGATGCGGTAGCGCACCTTGAGCCGGTTTTCGAACGGCTCGATGTGGATGTCGGACGCGCGCAGCTCGACCGCGCGCTGGATCACCAGGTTCACCAGCCGGATCACCGGCGCTTCCGAGGCCAGATCGCGCAGGTGCTCGACGTCGTCGAGATCGCCGCTGCCCTCGCCTTCGGCGGTCTCCACGATCGCGCCCATGGCGCTGCGGCCCTGGCCGAACCAGCGCTCGACCAGGTCGCCGACCTCGGCGCGCAGCGCCACCGCCGGGCGGACCTGGCGGCCGCCGCTGGCCAGGCGCAGCGCGTCGAGTTGGTAGCCGTCCTGCGGATCGGCCATCAGCACATCGACGTGGGTCTCGCTCTCGGCCACCGGGCACAGCGCGAACTGCTTCATGAATTTCGGGGTCAGGCTGACGCCCTCGGGCGGCAGCTCCGGCGCGTCCTTGACGCTGACCAGCGGCAGGCCCAGCACCGCCGCGACGGTCTCCGCGTGGTCGCGCTCGGACACCAGCCCGAGCCGGGCCAGCAGCGCCAGCAGGCTGCCGCCGGTTTCCTCCTGCAGGCGGCGCGCGCGGGCGAGGTCGGCGTCCTTGAGCCGGCCCTTGGCCAGCAACGCATCGACGATGCGCGCGTCGACCGCGGCCTGGCCGTCCGCGGCCACGACCGCGCCGGGGTCGGCGCCGGCTTCCGCATCGGTAGTGTGGGCTACAGCATTCACATCACGCTCCTGCGCATTCACCCACTTGCGGGTGACTCCTGACTTTAGCAGTTTCGATCGCGGTCTTTGCCAGTTCCGGCAAAGCCGCGAAAACCGCGCGGCGCGGGCGCCTGCGGGCGAATCGGGAACATTAATACGGGGACGTTTCAGTATGCGAGAACCGGAATTACCCCAACCGATTTAAAGCCGTGGTCACATTTCTTTTGGCCGTCGCCGCGGACGCCGGCTTGCCGGAGGCGGGCCGTTATGGCTGCGGCCGGCGGGCGTATCCAGATGCGGCCCGCCCACGCCGGCCGTCAGCGCTCGACCGGCGGCCGGACCACATCGCGCCATTCGCGCAAATCCGCCACCCGGCCGCTGGACAGCGCCGCGCCGACGCGGCGGCGCAGGGCTTCGTCGGTGGGCAGGCAGGCCAGTGGCTCGGTCGCCGACCCCGCTGTCAGGCACAGGAAAGCGGGCGGGCGCGCCTGTTCGATGCAGCGATGCAACAGCGCATCCATCTGCGCGGCCGTCGCTCGGTCGGCGAACGCCCATCGCGACGGCCCGGTCGCGCCCGCGCGCCCGCGCTCCCGGACGAGGCTCGCGCCAAGGCATCGACGATGCGCTCAAACGTTCCCGGCTCGATCGCCGCCACGCAAAACAGGCGGTAATCGTTCCACCGACTCCAGGCCACGATCTGGAAACAACAACAGTCCGCACCGAAGGCCGCGCGGGCGAATCCTTGCAATGGGCCGTCGTAGTAATCCAGCACGATCATGGCCGCCTCCCCCGCCACTTCGGCGCCGGCCGACTCCAGCATGGCCGCGGCCGCGGGCCAAGCGCGCACCGCAAAAGAAGGCGACCCGAAAGAAAACGGGCGCCCTCGCGGGCGCCCGTGGTTTCGTTGCCGGCGCGGCGTCTCAGCCGACCCACACCCGCGCATTGCGGAACATCCGCAGCCACGGCGAATCCCCGGCCCAGTCCTTCGGCGCCCAGCTGAAGTTGGCCGCGCGCAGGGTGCGCTCGGGGTGCGGCATCAGGATCGTGGCGCGGCCGTCGCGGCTGCTCAGGCCGGCGATGCCGTCGGGCGAGCCGTTGGGGTTGAGCGGGTAGCGCTCGGCCGGGCGGCCGTCGCCGTCGATGTAGCGCAGCGCGATGTTGGCCGCGCCCTGGTCGAGGTTGTCGGCGAAGCTGGCGCGGCCCTCGCCGTGCGCGACCGCGACCGGGATGCGCGAGCCGGCCATGCCGCGCAGGAACAGCGACGGCGATTCGACCACTTCCAGCAGGCCCAGGCGCGCTTCGAACTGTTCGCTGCGGTTGCGCAGGAACACCGGCCAGTGTTCGGCGCCGGGCACGATCGGCTTGAGCTGGGCCAGCATCTGGCAGCCGTTGCACACGCCCAGCGAGAAGCTGTCCTCGCGCGCGAAGAACGCGGCGAAGGCCTCGCGCAGCGCGCTGCGTTCCAGGATGCTGGTGGCCCAGCCGCGGCCCGCGCCAAGCACGTCGCCGTAGCTGAAGCCGCCGCAGGCGGCGAAGCCCTTGAAGTCGGCGAGGTCGAAGCGGCCCGAAATCAGGTCACTCATGTGCACGTCGAAGGCTTCGAAACCGGCCCGGTCGAACGCGGCCGCCATTTCGATCTGGCCGTTGACGCCCTGCTCGCGCAGGATCGCCACCTTCGGCCGCACGCCGGTGTTGACGAACGGCGCGGCGATGTCTTCGTTGGGATCGAAGTTGAGCTTGGGCTTGAGCCCCGGCGCGGCGAAGTCGCGCGCGAACGCGCGTTCCTCGTCGGCGCAATCGGGGTTGTCGCGCAGCTTCTGCAGCGCGTGGCTGGTCGACCACCAGGCGTCGAACAGTTCGTCCCAGCGCCACTCCACGATGATCTTGCCGTCGTCCTTGACCCGCACCGACGGCGCCGTGGTCGGCTTGGCGATGCGCTGGGCGCAGTCGATCAGGCCGTGGCGCGCGACCAGGTCGGCGAACACCGCGCGGTCTTCGTCGTGGATCTGCACGATCGCGCCGAGTTCTTCGTTGAACAGGGTGCGGAACGGGTCCTCGCCCCAGCCGTCGAGGCTGATGTCCAGGCCCAGGCGCGAGCAGAACGCCATTTCGGCGAGCGCGGCGAACGCGCCGCCGTCGCTGCGGTCGTGGTAGGCCAGCAGCAGGCCGGCCTCGCGCGCGTCGCGGATGAGTTCGAAGAAGTCGCGCAGGCGCTGCGGGCTGTCGAGGTCGGGCACGCCGCTGCCGTGGCGCGCGTTGTCGCCCGGCGCGCCGGCGAACGCCGGCAGGCCGCCTTCGGCGCCGGCCTGCGGATGCACCTGCGCCAGCACCGAACCGCCCAGGCGCTGCTTGCCCGCGCCCAGGCCGATCAGCCACAGCTCGGTCTCGGCTTCGCGCGACAGCAGCGGGGTGAGCTGCTGGCGCACGTCGACCACCGGCGCGAACGCGCTGACGATCAACGACACCGGCGACACCGACTTGCCGGCGCTGTCGCCCGAGCCCCACTGCGCCTGCATCGACAAGGAATCCTTGCCGACCGGGATGCTCAGTTCGAGTTCCGGGCACAGCTCCATGCCCACCGTCTTGACCGCGTCGAACAACAGCGCGTCCTCGCCCGGATGCGAGGCCGCCGCCATCCAGTTGGCCGACAGCTTGATCCGGTTGAGCGATTCCACCGGCGCCGCGCACAGGTTGGTGATCGCCTCGCCGACCGCCATGCGCGCGGCCGCGGCCGCGTCGAGCAGGGCCAGCGGGGTGCGCTCGCCGATCGCCATCGCCTCGCCGACGAAACCGTCGAAGCCGCTGAAGGTGATCGCGCAATCGGCCACCGGCAGCTGCCACGGGCCGATCATCTGGTCGCGCGCGACCAGGCCGCCGACGGTGCGGTCGCCGATGGTGATGAGGAAGTTCTTCGCCGCCACGGTCGGATGGGCGAGCACGCGCAGGCCGGCTTCGCGCAGGTCCAGGCCGCTCCAGTCCAGTTCCGGCCACGGCGCGCGCGGCGGGCGGCGGGCGTCGCGGTGCATCTTCGGCGGCTTGCCGAACAGCACGTCCATCGGCAGGTCGATCGGCCAGTCGCGGCCGCTTTCGCGCGCGTTCTCGACCGTCGCGCCGTAGCCGACGACCAGGTGTTCCTCGGCGGTGGCGTAGCCGACCACCGCGAACGGGCAGCGCTCGCGCTCGCAGATCGCGGCGAAGTCTTCGATGCGGTCGGCCGGCAGGCCGAGCACGTAGCGTTCCTGCGATTCGTTGCACCACAGCTGCATCGGCGACAGCGACGGGTCGTCGCTGGGCACGCGCGCCAGGTCGATCACGCCGCCGAGGCCGGAGTCGTGCAGCAGTTCGGGGATCGCGTTGGACAGGCCGCCGGCGCCGACGTCGTGGGCGCTGTCGATCGGGTTGCCGTCGCCGAGCGCGACGCAGCGGTCGATCACTTCCTGGCAGCGCCGCTCCATCTCCGGGTTGTCGCGCTGCACGCTGGCGAAGTCGAGCGATTCGTCGCTGTCGCCGGACGCGACCGAACTGGCCGCGCCGCCGCCCAAACCGATCAGCATCGCCGGGCCGCCGAGCACGATCACCGCATGGCCGGGCTTGAGGCCGAGCTTGGCCACCTGCACCCGGTCGATCGCGCCGAGGCCGCCGGCGAGCATGATCGGCTTGTCGTAGGCGCGGGCGATGTCGCCCTGGCCGAGTTCGAAGCTGCGGAAGTAGCCGACCAGGTTGGGCCGGCCGAATTCGTTGTTGAACGCTGCCGCGCCGATCGGGCCGTCGAGCATGATCTCCAGCGCCGGCGCCATGCGCGGGTTGAGCGCGCGTTCGCCTTCCCACGGCTGCGGCAGGGTCGGGATGCGCAGGTGCGAGACGCTGAAACCGCACAAGCCGGCCTTCGGACGGCCGCCGCGGCCGGTCGCGCCTTCGTCGCGGATCTCGCCGCCGTTGCCGGTGCTGGCGCCGGGGAACGGCGCGATCGCGGTCGGGTGGTTGTGGGTCTCGACCTTGATGCAGAACGCCGAATCGACCTGCGCCTCGGCCGCATACGCCTGGCTGCCCGGCTGCGGGCGGAACCGGCGCGCCGGATAGCCTTCCACCACCGCCGCGTTGTCGCTGTACGCCGACAGGGTGTTCTCCGGCGTCTGCGCGTGGGTGTACTTGATCATCTTGAACAAGGACTGCGGCTGGTCGCGGCCGTCCAGGGTCCACGACGCGTTGAAGATCTTGTGCCGGCAGTGCTCGGAGTTGGCCTGGGCGAACATCATCAGTTCGACGTCGGCCGGCGCGCGGCCGAGCGCGGCGTAGCGCTCGCGCAGATAGGCGATCTCGTCCTCGGCCAGGGCCAGGCCGAGGCGGGCGTTGGCGGTTTCCAGCTCGTCGAGCGCGACGCGCTCGAGTTCGCCGCGCGCCGGCACCGCGAACAGCGCGGACGCGTCGTCGCGCGCTTCCAGCAGCGACTGGGTCATCGGATCGTGCAGGACCTTGGCCAGCGCGCCTTGGGTCGGCGCGTCGTCGGGCCATCCGGCCAGGTCGTAGCGCAGGCCGCGTTCGACCCGCTTGACCGGCTGGCCGGCGCCGCGCAGCAGTTCGGTGGCCTTGCTGGCCCACGGCGACAGCGTGCCCAGGCGCGGGGTCGCGTAGCGCGATACGGCGCCGTCGGCGCGCGCGGCCTCGGCCGTTTCGGCCTGCAGGATGCGGCGCAGGGTGGCGTCGTCGGGCGTGCGCCCGGACTCGGACTCGACCCAATACACGGGCCAGGCATCGAGCAGGCGGACGGAGGGATGGAGGGCGGACAGGCGGGCTTGCAGCCGCTCGCGGCGGAACGAAGACAGGGCCGAGGGGCCCTCGAGGACGATCATGTCCGAAGAACCGTGCAACGCAGGGCCCGTCATTGTACCCGAAGGGCCGGCGGGGCTCGGGGTCGGGCGCGCGCCCGGGAATCCAGGTCCGGCCGCCGCCCCCGTGGGAGCGGCGCGAGCCGCGACCGCGCCGCCGCGACGGCCGTCGCTAGGGCGAAGTGTGGAGAAACCCTGCCCGCCCCCCCGGCATGCGCCGACGGCGGGCGGGGGCGTGGTCGCGGCTTACGCCGCCCCTACAGGCAGGTCGCCGGGAAGCCGAAAACGGCGAAAGGCCCGCTCGCGCGGGCCTTTCGGGCACAACCGCCGGGGCGGGCCGGGCTTACAGGCCGCCGACCGGGGTCGCCACCGCCGCAGCCGGCTTGGCCGCGGTCTTGGACTCGGCCGCCAGCTTGTCCAGCGCCTCGCGCAGCTGCGCCGGCGGCACGTAGCCGCCGAGCTGGACGCCGTCGACGTTCAGGATCATCGGGGTGCCGGTCAGGCCGGCGCGCTGGCCGACCTCGTACTGCTGCTCGACCGTGTTCTTGCACTGCTTCGACGACACCGCGCCGTGGTCGGACTTGGCCTCGGTCAGGGCCTTGCGGCGGTCGGCCGCGCACCACACCGAGACCATCTTCTTGTAGTCCTCGCTGCCGATGCCCATGCGCGGGAACGCCAGGTACTCCACCGCGATGCCCTGGCGGTTGTACTCGGCGATCTCGCTGTGCAGCTTGCGGCAGTAGCCGCATTCCACGTCGGTGAAGATGGTGACGGTGTGCTTGGGGTTCGGCGGGGCGAACACGATGCGCTCGCTGGCCGGGATGGTCTTGAGCAGGTCGCGGCGCATGCCGGCGAGGGTGTCTTCCATCACGTTGCGCTTGGCCTTGGTGTCGAACAGCGCGCCGCCGGAACCGGGCAGGAACAGGTAGCGGCCGTCGTCGCTGACATAGACCACCTGGCCGCCGACCACCGCCTCGCGGAAGCCCGGCATCGGCGCCGGGCCGACCTTGTCGATGTCGACCTTCGGATTGAGCGTGCGCACGGCCTCGACGGCGCGCGCGTCGGCGCTGCCAGCGGCGACCTTGGGCGCATTGCCGGTCGGCACCGCCGGCTGGGCGGCGTAGACCTTGGCCGGATCGGTCTTGGCCGCATCGGCGGCGCCCTGCGGCGCCTGGGCGCAGGCGGACAGGCTGATGGCGCCGAGCACGGCGAAGAGGATGCGCTTCATTTGCTGTGAATCCTTGGCGGGAGCGAGTGGGCGTTGGACCGCCCGGGGGACGTTAGGTTCGACCGATTGTGGCATGGAGGGGGTTTGCAGTTCGTGTTCCGCGACCCGGGTCACGCGGGCCCGGACGGGCATCGGTCGCGGATTGGAATCGTCGCTGCGGCGCCGATCCGGCCACGCCGGGGCCGGCCCTGCGCGCCGTCGACGGCCGGCCGAACGCCGGGGCGGGGCGTGCGGGCACGCCGTCTGTGCCGGCCCCGCAGTGGCCGCGCAGGCGCCGGCCGGGCTGGGTTCGGCCGCAGTCTCGCCGCCCGCCGCTTGCGGCCGATTTCACCCGCCAAGCGTTACCCGGCGAGACCAGGACGGCGGGATTCAGGCCCCGCGGCTCACGCGCCGCCGGCCGCCGGCACCGGTCGCGCCGCGCCCGTGGGCGCTTGCTGCGCCGCCCCTTTGGCTTCAGCGGCGAGGCTGTCGAGCGCCTCGCGCAGCCGCGCCGGCGGCAGATAGCCGCCGAGCTGGACGCCGTCGGCGGTCAGGACCGTCGGCGTGCCGGTCTCGCCGACGCCGGCCTGCAGCCCGATCCGGTATTGCTGCTCGACCGTGTTCGGGCACTGCCGCGCCGGCAGGTCGCGGCCGGCCTTGACCTCGGTCAGGGCCTTGCGGCGGTCGGCCGCGCACCACACCGACACCATCTTCTTGTAGTCCTCGGTGCCCAGGCCCATGCGCGGGAACGCCAGGTACTCCACCGCGATGCCCTGGCGGTTGTATTCGGCGATCTCGCTGTGCAGCTTGCGGCAGTAGCCGCATTCGGCGTCGGTGAACACGGTGACCGTGTACTTGGGGCGGGCCGGGGCGAACACGATGCGCTCGCTGGCGGGAATCGCCTTGAGCAGGTCGCGGCGCAGGCCGGCCACGGTGTCCTGGGTCAGGTTGCGCTTGGCCCGCAGGTTGAACAGCGCGCCGCCGGGGCCGGGCAGGAACAGGTAGTCGCCGTCGTCGCTGACATAGACCACCTGGCTGCCGGCCACCACTTCGCGGAAGCCCGGCATCGCCGCCGCGCCGACCTTGTCGATCGCGACCGTGGCGTTGAGCGAGCGCACCGCTTCGATCGCGCGCGCGTCGGCGCTGCCGGCGGCGACCTTGGGCGTGGCCGGCGCGGCCGCGGCGGCCGGCTTGGCGGCGGCCGGGGCCGCGACCGCGGCTTGCGGCGCCTGGGCGCAGGCGGACAGGCTGGCGGCGCCGAGCATGGCGAGAAGGATGCGCTTCATGGCCTGGATTCCTTGGCGGGTGGGCGAATCGACCGCCGGCGGCGGATCGGAGTTCAACCGTCCGTCGCGGACCGCGCGTTCATCCCGGCGTTCCGTGAGGCCGATCACAGCGGGTGGACAAGCGCGGCCGTTCCCCGCCCTGCCCCGCGCAGGCGATCGCGCGCGCCGCCGGCTCGCGGGCGATGCGCCGGCCTCAACCGCGCGGATGGTGCTTCGCGTGCAGGCGCTTGAGCTGCTCGCGCGCGACCAGGGTGTAGATCTGGGTGGTCGACAGCGAGCTGTGCCCGAGCAGCAACTGCAGCGCGCGCAGGTCGGCGCCGCGGTTGAGCAGGTGGGTGGCGAAGCTGTGGCGCAGCCCGTGCGGGCTGATCCGCGCCGGGTCGATCCCGGCCGCCGCGGCGTAGCGCTTGACCAGGTGCCAGAACGCCTGCCGGCTCGGCGCCTCGCCGCTGGGCTCGATGAACAACGGCGCCAGCGCGCGCTTGCCGGCCAGGCTCGGCCGCGCCTGCGCGAGGTAGCGCTCCAGCCAGTGCTGGGCTTCCTCGCCCAGCGGCACCAGCCGCTCCTTGCTGCCCTTGCCCATCACCCGCAGCACGCCCTGGCGCAGGTTGATCGCGGTCGCAGGCAGCTGCACCAACTCGCTCACGCGCAGGCCGCAGGCATACATCAGTTCGAGCATGGCGCGGTCGCGCAGGCCCAGCGGCTGCCCGACCTCGGGCGCGGCCAGCAGCGCGTCGATCTGGCTCTCGGCCAGCGCCTTGGGCAGCGAGCGCGGCAGCTTCGGCGGCGCCAGCAGCGCGGTCGGATCGTCGCGGCGCAGGCCGCGCCGCAGCCGGTAGGCATAGAACGCGCGCAGCGCCGACAACAGCCGCGCATTGCTGCGCGGCGAATAGCCCTCGCGGGTGCGCCAGGCCAGGTAGTCGAACAAGGCCGCGCGGTCGGCGCCGGCCAGCCCGCGCCCCTCGCGCCAGCGCGCCAGGCCCTCCAGGTCGCGGCGGTAGCTGTGCAGGGTTTGCTGGGCGAGGCCGTTTTCGGCCCAGATCGCATCCAGGAACGAGGCGATCGCATCGGCATCGGCCGGTTCGAGCGGCGGCAGGGCCATGGCGAGGACGCGGCGATCGGCGGGCGTGGCGGTCATGCCGGGAAGCTTAGAGCAGCGCGGGCGAAGGCGAGGCAGCGCGTCGCGGGCGAACGCCGCGAGCGCGCCGCTTGCGCGCGCGCCCGCTGCTTCGCGCCCGCTCCGGCCTTATCCTGACGGCATGAGCGCACCCGCCACCGTGACCGCCCCCGACCGCCCCGCGCCGCTGATCGGCTGGCGCCTGCTTTCGCTGTTCTACGACTTCTGGCCGGTGCTGGCGTTGTGGATGCTGATCGGCGTGGTCATGGTGGTGGCCTTCACCGCCGCCGGGCACGACACCCACGAGAACATCCGGCCGCTGACCGGATGGTGGTTCCTGGAATGGACGTTGTGCTGGCTGGCCGCCGGCGGCTACGCCACGCTGAGCTGGCGCCGCGGCGGGCAGACCCTGGGAATGCGGCCGTGGCGGCTGCGGGTCGGCGCCGCCGACGGCGGCGCGCCGGGCTGGAAGGCGCTGTGGCTGCGCTACGCGGCCGGCACGCTGTCGCTGCTGCTCGGCGGGCTCGGTTTCTGGTGGGCCTGGCTCGACCGCGACCGGCTGACCTGGCACGACCGCGCCAGCGGCACCCGCACCGAGCGCCTGCCCAAGCAAAAGCGCTGATCCGCACCCCCTTGTAGGAGCGACGCGAGTCGCGACCGCGCCACCCGACGCGCCGGCGCGACTGCGGCGGAACCATGACGAATCGCGGCTTGCGCGGCCTGTGCGGTGTCGCGGTCGCGACTTGCGTCGCTCCTACAGGGCGATACCCACAGGCGGGATGCCCACAGGCGCTGCGGCTAGCCCGACCGTCGCCGGAACAGGAACGCCGACACCGACAGCATCACCACGGTCGGCATCAGGTAGGCCAGGCGGAAGTCGAAGCGGAACACCTTGGCCAGTTCGACGAACTGGTTCTGCAGCAGCCAGAACATCAGCGCGAACACGATGCCGATGAACAAGCGCTTGCTCATGCCGCCGCTGCGCAGGCTGCCGAAGGCGAACGGCACCGCGGCCAGGCACAGCGCCAGCACGTTGAGCGGGTAGAACCAGCGGCCCCAGTAGTGGGCCTCGAATTCGCCGGCGTCGAGCTGGTTGCGCTGGCGGTCCTCGATCGCCTTGTGCAGGGCGGTGGCGCTGAGGTAGCGCGGGCGGTTGGTGCCGCTCATCAACGCCGAGCTGTCGAGCTTGGACTCCCAGCGCTCCTCGGCGATCTGCTTCTTCTCCGCCGATTTCTCGTGGAAGGTGGTGCGGGTGACGTCGCGCAGCAGCCAGCCGCCGGGGCGGTGCTCGGCCACGCCGGCCACCGCGATCGACACCAGCCGCCCGTCCGCGCCGAACTGGTACAGGTTGACGTTGCGCAGCTCCAGCCAGCGGTCGGCGCCCTGGCTGCGCTCCTGGCCCTGGCTGGCGGCCAGGATCACGTCGCCCTCGCGCGCCCACAGGCCGGAATACTCGGCCACTACCTGGTTGTTGGACTTGGCCGCGGCCTTAAGGCCCTCGGCGCGGCGCTGCGCGGCCGGCGCCAGGGTCTCGCCGTTGAGCACCATCAGCAGGGTCAGCAGCGCCAGCGCGCCGGCCACCGCGATGCTGAGCCGGCGCCGCGACAGGCCGACCGCGCGCAGCACGGTCAGCTCCGAGGTCGAGGCCAACTGGCCCAGCGCCATCAGCGAACCGACCACCGAGGCGTAGGGGAACAGCGCGTAGGCGCGCCGCGGCACGGTCAGGGCCATGTAGGCCAGCGCCTGCATGATCCCGTAGCGGCCCTTGCCGATGTCGCCGAATTCGCCGACGAAGCTGAGCATGAAGTCCAGGCCCAGCAGCACCGCCCAGGTCAGCAGCACGGTGCTGAGCACCACCCGGCCGACGTAGATGTCGTGGATCTTCGGGAAGGGCTTCATGCCGCCGCCCTCCGCCGGCCGACCCGGCCGTCGCGCAGGTACATCCACAGCGCCACCGACAGCAGCGGCACGCTCAGCCACCACAGGCCGAGCAGGCCGGGGATCTTGCCGTCCTCGAGCCAGCCGGTGCCCATCATCATGAAGTTGAAGCCGATCAGGTACGCCAGGAAGCCGATCAGCATGCTGCCGTAGCGGGCCTGGCGCGGGGTGCTGCGCGCCAGCGGGATCGCCAGCAGGGCGAAGGCCAGCGCCATCAGCGGCGGGGTCAGGCGGTAGTGCAGCTGCGCGTTGGCCTCGCGACGCGGGTCGCCGAGCAACTGCAAGGTGGTCAGCATTTCCGGCGACTTGGGATCGTAGCGGTCCTCGTTGGCCGGCAGCAGCACGTCGTTGCGCTTGTAGCGCATCAGCCGGTAGTTGAGGTCGCCGTTGTCGGGCCCTTCGACCTCGAAGCCGTCGTCCAGGGTCAGGTAGCGCTCGCCGTTGGCGTCGACGGTCAGGCGGCCGGTCTTGGAGGTGGTGACGTCGCGGCGGTCGGGCTTGTTGCGGTAGATGAAGACCCGGTCGAAGCTCTTGCCGTCGTTGGACATGCCGCCGACGTAGATCACCCCGTTGCCGTTGGGCAGGCCGGTGAAGGCGCCCGGCTCCAGCCCGGCCACCACCAGGCTGCGGTTGGCCTCGTTGATCATCGCCCGCGAGGAGCGGTCGGCCCAGGGGCCGAGCCACATCGAGCAGGCGCCGACCAGCAGCACGATCGGCCCGGCCACCATCAGCAGCGGCTTGAGCAGCCGGCGCGGGCCGACGCCGACCGAGGCGATCACCGGCATTTCCGAGTCGCGGTAGAGCCGGCCCATGCCCAGCATCAGCCCCAGCAGCAGCGCCAGCGGCAGGATCAGCGGCAGCCACTTGATCAGGACCAGGCCCAGCTGGACCAGCATCAGCCCGGCCGGGACCTTGCCCTTGGCGATGTCCTCGAGCACGTCGGTGAAGGCGCCGCCGACGCAGACGATCAGCAGCACCACCAGGGTGGCGAAGATCGCCTGGGCGAATTCGCCGGTCAGGTAACGGTCAAGCTTCTGCATGAGGCGTGGGGGCGCGCTTCGGAATGGGCTTCGGCATCGGGCGGGCTTGCTTTAAACTCGGGGGTTCGTTCGACGGCTGGCCTGCCCTCGCCGCCCGGCGACCGGTCCGATTCCGGTCCCGGAACGCCATGGCGGGCCTGGCCCCGGTCGCGAATCCTTCCGCGCCCCGCGTCGCCGGCCGTCCGCCGGTTCCGCGGTCCGCCCCACAAGGCATGCCGCAGGGCATGCGTTCTCAGGATCGGCCTCGGCACAGCCGGACGATTGTACGTACTCACCTTCCTATCTGCTCGGGAATCTGTTGGATGACCCTCGAATTCGACCTGAACCGCGACGCTGCGGCCGCCGCCCAAACCGATTGCGTCGTGGTAGGCGCCTTCGCCGACAAGACCCTGACCGCCGCCGCGCGAACGCTGGATGAAGCCAGCGGCGGCCGCCTGACGGTCTTGCTGGAACGCGGCGACCTCAGCGGCAAAACCGGCAAGACCGCGCTGCTGCACGACGTCCCCGGCGTGGCCTCGCCGCGCGTGTTGGTGGTGGGCCTGGGCGAGCCGGGCAAGTTCGGCGTGGCCCAGTACCTCAAGGCGGTGGGCGACGCGGCCCGCGCGCTCAAGGCCGGCCCGGTCGCGCACGCGCTGCTGACCCTCAGCGAAGAGCCGGTGGCCGGCCGCGACGCCGCCTGGGCGATCCGCCAGGCCGCCATCGCCGCCGACCACGCCTGCTACCGCTACACCGCCACGCTCGGCAAGAAGAAGGACGAGCCGGGCCTGCGCAAGCTCTCGATCAGCGGCAGCGACGCCGCCGCGCTCGCCCACGGCCAGGCCATCGCCGCCGGCGTGCAGTTCGCGCGCGAGCTCGGCAACCTGCCGCCGAACATCTGCAACCCGGCCTACCTGGCCCAGCAGGCCACCGAGTTCGCCGGCCGCTTCGCCAACACCGAGTGCGAAGTGCTCGACCGCGCGCAGATGCAGGAGCTGGGCATGGGCTCGCTGCTCGCGGTGGCGCGCGGCTCGGCCAATCCGCCCAAGCTGATCGTGCTCAAGTACAGCAACGGCGGCGACGCCAAGCCGTACGTCCTGGTCGGCAAGGGCATCACCTTCGACACCGGCGGCATCAACCTCAAGGTCCAGGGCGGTGTCGAGGAGATGAAGTTCGACATGTGCGGCGCGGCCTCGGTGATGGGCGCGTTCGTCTCGGCCGTGGGCATGCAGCTGCCGATCAACCTGGTGGTGATCGTGCCGGCGGTGGAGAACATGCCCGACGCCGACGCCTACCGCCCGTCCGACGTGCTGACCAGCATGTCCGGCAAGACCATCGAGGTCGGCAACACCGACGCCGAGGGCCGCCTGATCCTGTGCGACGCGCTGACCTACGCCCAGCGCTTCGAGCCGCAGGCGCTGCTCGACGTCGCCACCCTGACCGGCGCCTGCGTGGTCGCCCTGGGCAAGTTCGCCGCCGGCCTGATGAGCAAGCACGACGACCTCAGCGCCGAGCTGATCGGCGCCGGCGAGCAGGTGTTCGACCGCGCCTGGCGCCTGCCGCTGTGGGACGAGTACCAGACCCAGCTCGAATCGACCTTCGCCGACGTCTACAACATCGGCGGCCGCTGGGCCGGCGCGATCACCGCCGGCTGCTTCCTGGCCCGCTTCGCCGAAGGCCAGCGCTGGGCGCACCTGGACATCGCCGGCGTCGCCAGCGAAGAAGGCAAGCGCGGCCTGTCGACCGGCCGGCCGGTCGGCATGCTGTCGCAGTGGCTGCTGGAGCGCGGCGGCGCCTGAGCGCCGCGCACGGGCATGCGGATGGCCGAACGCAATGCGCGCAGGGTCGCTACCGATGGTTCGGAAGCGATCCTGCGGGTCCGCATCGGCCCGCCGCATACCCGCGGCGAAGACCGCGCCTGCGCGGTCGAGCCCGACGACGGCTTTGGCCCGGCGTCGCGCCCTGAGATCCAGGGCGTGGACGCCCGGCAGGCGATGATGCCGGCCATGGGCGTCGTCCGCGCGATGCCGCAGGCGCGGCTGCGGCAGGGCCGTCGCCTGCGGTGGCCCTGCGAAAACGCTCCCTGCCAGCCGAACAACCCGTTTCCCTCCGCACAGTAGGCCTCCATGCCCCGCGCCGACTTCTACCTCATCCAATCGCCGCGCTTCAAAGAAGAGCCGCTTCGGTTGGTCTGCGAGCTTGCGCGCAAGGCCCATGCCGCCAACCTGCCGGCCCTGATCCTGGCGCGCAGCGCCGAGCAGGCCGAGCAGCTCGACGACATGCTCTGGGACATGGGCGAGGACGCCTACATCCCGCACCAGATCGCCGGCATGGACGAGGACGAGGACGAAGCCGACGTGCTGATCGCCGCGCCCGACCACGACCCCGCGCTGCGCCCGCTGGTGATCAACCTGCGCGACGCCGCGGTCGCCGACGGCTTCGAGCGCGTGCTCGAAGTCGTCCCTGCCGACGACAGCGCGCGCGGCCCGCTGCGCGAGCGCTGGAAGCAGTACCAGGCGCGCGGGTTGCAGTTGAACAAGCACGATATGTGAGGCCGCGAATGGGGAACCGGCCGGAGCCGTTTCGACGCTCCTGCATCGTCCCCATATCCGGCAGACGTTCCACCCGACTTCCTATTCCCTACTCCCGATTCCCGAACCTATGTCCCTCGAGTCCAGCTACGATCCCAAACAGTTCGAAGCCCGCCTGTACGAACAGTGGGAAAGCAGCGGCGTATTCAAACCGCGCGGCGAGGGGCCGGCCTACACCATCCTGCTGCCGCCGCCGAACGTCACCGGCACCCTGCACATGGGCCACGCGTTCCAGCACACCCTGCAGGACGCGCTGATCCGCTACCACCGCATGCTCGGCTGCGACACGCTGTGGCAGATGGGCACCGACCACGCCGGCATCGCCACCGAGATGGTGGTGGCGCGCAATCTCGGCCAGGAAGGGCTGACCCGCGACGGCCTCGGCCGCGACGGCTTCATCGAGAAGGTGTGGGAGTGGAAGCAGCATTCCGGCGGCACCATCGAGCGGCAGATGCGCCGCCTGGGCGCGTCCGGCGATTGGTCGCGCTCGATGTTCACCATGGATCCGATCGCGTCCAACGCCGTGGTCGAGGCGTTCGTGCGCATGCACGAGCAGGGCCTGATCTACCGGGGCCAGCGCCTGGTCAACTGGGACCCGGTGCTGAAGACCGCGATCTCCGACCTGGAAGTCGTCAACGAGGAAGAGAACGGCTTCCTGTGGTCGATCGCCTATCCGCTCAGCGACGGCAGCGCGACGCTCGTGGTCGCCACCACGCGTCCGGAAACCATGCTCGGCGACACCGCGGTCATGGTCCATCCCGACGACGAGCGCTACGCGCACCTGATCGGCAAGACCGTGAAGCTGCCGCTGAGCGAGCGCGAGATTCCGGTCATCGCCGACGCCTACGTCGACCGCGAGTTCGGCACCGGCGTGGTCAAGGTCACCCCCGCGCACGACTTCAACGACTACGCGGTCGGCCAGCGCCACGGCCTGCCGCTGATCAACATTTTCACCCTGGACGCGAAGGTCAACGGCAACGCGCCGGCGAAGTACGTCGGCCTGGACCGTTTCGACGCGCGCAAGGCCGTGCTCGCCGACCTGGAAGCGCTGGGGCTGCTGGTCGAGACCAAGGACCACAAGCTGCAGGTGCCGCGCGGCGACCGCACCAACCAGGTGATCGAGCCCTACCTCACCGACCAGTGGTTCGTGAAGATGGACGGCCTGGCCGCGCGCGGCCTGGAGATCGTGGAAGCCGGCGAGGTGCGCTTCGTTCCGGGCAACTGGATCAACACTTACCGCCACTGGATGGAGAACATCCAGGACTGGTGCATCAGCCGCCAGCTGTGGTGGGGCCACCGCATTCCGGCGTGGTACGACGACGCCGGCGCGATCTACGTCGGCCGCGACGAAGCCGATGCGCGCGCGCGCGCCGGGCTCGGCGCGGACGTCGCGCTGCGCCAGGACAACGACGTGCTGGAGACCTGGTTCTCCTCGGGCCTGTGGCCGTTCAGCACCCAGGGCTGGCCGGACGAGGCGGCGATGGGCGCGCGCGGTTTCGAGCGCTACCTGCCGACCAGCGTGCTGGTCACCGGGTTCGACATCATCTTCTTCTGGGTCGCGCGCATGATCATGCTGACCGACCACTTCGTCGGCGTGGTGCCGTTCAAGGACGTGTACATGCACGGCCTGGTGCGCGACAAGGACGGGCAGAAGATGTCCAAGTCCAAGGGCAACGTGCTCGATCCGCTCGACCTGATCGACGGCATCCCGCTCGAGGACCTGGTCGCCAAGCGCGTCTCGGGCCTGATGCAGCCGAAGATGGCCGAGAAGATCGAGAAGGCCACCCGCCGCGAGTTCCCCGACGGCATCCCCGCCTTCGGCGCCGACGCGCTGCGCTTCACCATCGCCGCGCTGGCCACCCACGGCCGCGACATCAAGTTCGACCTCGGCCGCGCCGAGGGCTACAAGAACTTCTGCAACAAGCTGTGGAACGCCACCCGCTTCGTGCTGATGAACACCGACGGCGCGAGCTTCGCCGGCGCGCCGCAGCCCCGGACCGACGCCGAGCGCTGGATCCTGGCGCAGCTGGCCAAGACCGCGGCCGAGGCGCAGGCCCACTTCGCCGCCTACCGCTTCGACCTGCTCGCCCAGAGCCTGTACGAATTCGCCTGGAACGCCTACTGCGACTGGTTCGTCGAACTGTCCAAGCCGGCGCTGCAGGGCGAGGACCGCGCCGCCGCCGACAGCACCCGCCACACGTTGCTGTACGTGCTCGAACGCCTGCTGTCGCTGCTGCATCCGCTGATTCCGTTCGTGACCGACGAGTTGTGGCAGCAGATCGCGCCCAAGCTCGGCCTGGACGAGGCCACGGTGATGCTGCGGCCGTACCCGCGCGCCGCCGACATCGCCGGCGGCGACGCCCAGGCCGAGGCCGACGTGGAATGGCTCAAGGCGATGGTGTCGGCGCTGCGCAAGGTGCGCAGCGAGCTCAACGTCAAGCCGTCCGATGCGGTCTCGCTGCTGCTGGCCAAGGGCGACGCCAGCGACCGCGAGCGAAGCGAACGCTTCGCCTCGCAGCTGCGCTTCCTCAACAAGCTCGACCGGATCGAGTTCGTCGAGGACGCCGCCTCCGCGCCGCCGGCCGCGCCGGCGGTGGTCGGCGAACTGACCCTGCTGGTGCCGCTGCCGGCGGAGAAGCTCGACGCCGAGCGCGTGCGCCTGGACAAGGAAAGCAAGCGCGTGGCCGGCGAGATCGACAAGTGCAAGGCCAAGCTCGCCAGCGACACCTTCGTGCAGAACGCGCCGCCGGCGGTGGTGGAGCAGGAACGCAAGCGCCTGGTCGACTGGACCGCGATGCTGGAAGAACTGGCGGCGCAGCGGCGCAAGCTGGACTGAATCCGGGCGCTGGGCGTCGACGAAAAAGCCGCGACTTGGTCGCGGCTTTTTTGTGGGCGCCGATTGGAAGGCTTCGGGGGCGGGGCCTGTGCTTTTCGGCGACCGGGCACGAAAGCGTTGGGCCTGAAGGCTCTCCCGCAACGGCCGCTCACTCCTGCGCCAGCAGCTCGATCGCCATCACCAGCGCGTCTTCGCGTCCGCCGCGGGCCGGGTAGTAACGCGGGCGGCGGCCGATCTCGTTGAAGCCTTCGCTGTGGTACAGCGCGATCGCGCCGGGGTTGGACGGGCGCACTTCCAGGAACACCCGCTCGGCGCCGCGGCCGCGGGCGATGTACAGCAGCGCGCGCAGCAGCCGGCGGCCGTAGCCGCGGCCGTGCGCTTCGGGCGCGACGCAGACGTTGAGCACGTGCGCCTCGCCGGCGGCCACGCTCATCAGGAAGTAGCCGATGACGCGGCCGGCGTCGGTCAGCACCCAGGACGGGTAGTCCGCGCGCAGGCAGTCGCGGAAGATGCCCGGGGTCCAGGGGAATTCGTAGGCGCGGATCTCGATGGCGTGGACCGCGTCGAGGTCGTCCTCGCGCATCGGCCGCAGCCCGGCCGGCGCGGCGGTGGCGTCCTCCACATCCGGCGCCAGCGCGCTCATCCGCGCGCGCCTCGCGCGCCGGCGCCGCGGCGCAGCGCGCGCAGGCGCGGCCACAGCGCGCGCTTGGCCGCCGGCGCGCGCAGCGCGGCGGGGTCGAACAGGGCCAGCACCTCGGCGTCGCCGGGTTGGCGCCGCGCGGCACGCAGCAGGTTGCGCAGCAGCGCGCTTTCGCCGCCTTCGTTGCGCGCGGACGGTGCCGCGGCCGGACGCCGGCCGGCGTCGCCGCGGGGATGGGCGTCTGCCGCGCCGGCCTCGCGCGTACGCTCGCCACGCACGCTGGAGTCGCGCTGGCCGGCCTCGGCACGCGCCGCCGCGTCGCGGCCGCCGCGCGCGGGCGCGGCCTCAGCCTCGGCCGCGACGCTCTCGTCGCCGGCCAGGGCCAGCACCGAGTAGCCCATCGCCTGCAGCCACTCGCGCTGCTGCGCGTCCCACAGCCCGCTCATGCCGCCCCCGCTCCGCCGGCCGGCGGCGCCGCCGGCGGTTCGGGCGCGCGCCGCAGCCGGCGCCAGATCGCCTGCACCGGCCCGGACAAGGCGTACGGGGCGAAGATCGCCAGCAGCACTCGCGGCGGGTCGATGGCGATCGCCACCAGCACCGCCACCACCACCAGGATCGCCAGGAACGGCACCCGGTCGTTGCGCGGGCCGCTGCCCTTGAAGCTGACGTAGCGCACCCGGCTGACCATCAGCAGGCCGGCGACGACGGTCACCGCCAGCGCGGCGTAGCGCAGTTCCTCGCCGGACAGGTCGAAGCTGTGGCAGGTCCACACGAAGCTCGCCACCAGCCCGGCCGCGGCCGGGCTGGCCAGGCCGATGAACCAGCGCTTGTCGACCTGGCCGACCTGGGAATTGAACCGGGCCAGGCGCAGCGCCGCGCAGGCGGCGTAGAGGAAGGCGCCGACCCAGCCGATCTTGCCGGGGATCACCCCGTCGAGCTTGGTCGCCTCCAGCGCCCAGTGGTACATGACCAGCGCCGGCGCCAGGCCGAAGCTGATCAGGTCGGCGAGCGAGTCGTACTGCACGCCGAATTCGCTCTGGGTGTTGGTCAGCCGGGCGACCCGGCCGTCCACGCCGTCGAGGATCGCGGCGACGAAGATCGCCATGCAGGCCTCGTCGAAGCGGCCCTGGGTGGCGGCGATGATCGCGTAGAAACCGGCGAACATGCCGCCGGTGGTGAACAGGTTGGGCAGCAGGTAAATGCCGCGTCCGCGCGGGCGGGGCGTGGGTTGGGGTTCCATAACTGGGAAGTGTAGCGCTTGCCGTCGTCATGGCAGGATGCTGCAATTCCGGTTCCCCCCGCCGTACCGCGGCCTGGTCCGCGTTTTCCGACGTTCCGCTGCCCCGCTTCCGGAGCCCTTCATGTCCCGCACGTCCCGTATTTCCGCCCGTCGCGCCCTGCCGGCGCTGGGCCTGGGCGCCGTCCTGGCCGCCCTGGCGGCCTTCCCGGCCGCCGCCACCGACCTGTACCAGTGGAAGGACGCCCAGGGCGTCACCCACTACTCCGACTCGCCCCCGCCCGGCCAATCCGGCAGCGGCCAGGTCAAGAACCGGGTGATCCGCAACAAGAGCGGCACCCCCAGCCAGGGCGCCACCGCCAGCGCGCCGGCCGAGAACAGCCAGTGCACCTCCGCCCGCGCCAACCTCAAGCAGCTGCAGAGCTCGGCCCAGGTCGGCACCGACAGCGACGGCGACGGCAAGCCCGACAACGTCCTCGACGCGCAGCAACGCGCCGCCCAGGTGCAGCTGGCCGAGGCTTCGATCCGCGCCTACTGCACGCCGGCGCCGGGCGCGGCGCCGGCCGCCGCCGCGCCGGCGGGCGCGCCCAAGGCCTGATCCGCGCCGCCCGGCGCGCGCCTGATCGCCACAGACCGCCGCCTCGCGCGGCGGTTTTTTTTCGCCCGCCGCGCGGCCCGCTGCGGCCGCGCGCGCGCCCGTGCGCCCGGCGCCGCAGCCTTGTGCGCCGCGCCTGCGCGGGCCGCCGCGGCAGCCCGCGCCGCGCGCATGGCACACTGTCGCCCTTTCCCATCCCACGAATCCCGACCGATGCGCCTGTCGCAGTTCCACCTCCACACCAGCAAGGAAACGCCCGCCGAAGCCGAGATCGTCAGCCACAAGCTGATGCTCAAGGCCGGCATGATCCGCAAGCTCGCCGCCGGCTTGTACACCTGGTCGCCGCTGGGCCTGCGCGTGCTGCGCAAGGTCGAGCGCGCGGTGCGCGAGGAGATGGCGGCGGCCGGCGCGATCGAGGTGCTGATGCCGGCGGTGCAGCCGCGCGAGCTGTGGGAGGAAACCGGCCGTTGGGAAAAATTCGGCGGCCAGCTGCTCAAGGTCAAGGACCGCAAGGAAGCGTGGTACTGCGTCGGCCCGACCCATGAAGAGGTCATCACCGATTTCGCCCGCAACGAGCTGTCCAGCTACAAGCAGCTGCCGGTGAACTTCTTCCAGATCCAGACCAAGTTCCGCGACGAGATCCGCCCGCGCTTCGGGGTCATGCGCGCGCGCGAGTTCCTGATGAAGGACGCCTACTCCTTCCACCTCGGCGACGAAGACTTGGGCCGCGAATACCGCAACATGTACGACACCTACGGCCGCATCTTCACCCGCCTGGGGCTGAAGTTCCGCGCCGTGTTCGCCGACACCGGCGCGATCGGCGGCAGCGCCTCGCACGAATTCCACGTGCTGGCCGATTCGGGCGAGGACGCGATCGCCTTCTCCGACGGCTCCGACTACGCCGCCAACGTCGAGCTGGCCGAGGCGGTCTCGCCGGGCCCGCGCGCGGCCGCGGGCGAGGACCTGCGCAAGGTCGACACGCCCGTGCAGAAGACCTGCGAGGACGTGGCCGCGCTGCTCGGCGTCGCCCTGCAGCGCACGGTCAAGTCGGTGGCGATCATGGGCAGCGACGCCGACGGCGCGCCGCAGTTCGCGCTGGCGCTGGTGCGCGGCGACCACATCGTCAACGAGATCAAGCTGTCCAAGCTCGCCGGCCTGGCCGAATACCGCCTGGCCACCGAAGCGGAAATCCTCGAACACCTCGGCGCGCAGCCGGGCTTCCTGGGGCCGGTGAAGCCGGCGCGCGCGATTCGCGTCGTCGCCGACCGCAGCGTCGCGGCGATGGCCGACTTCGTGGTCGGCGCCAACGACAACGGCTACCACCTCGCCGGGGTCAACTGGGGCCGCGACCTGGCCGAGCCGGACGAGGTCGCCGACATCCGCAACGCGGTCGCCGGCGACCCCTCGCCCGACGGCCAGGGCACCCTCGGCATCGCCCGCGGCATCGAGGTCGGCCACGTGTTCCAGCTCGGCCGCAAGTACGCCGAGGCGATGAAGCTGAGCGTGCTCGACGAGACCGGCAAGGCCGCGGTGCCGGCGATGGGCTGCTACGGCATCGGCGTGTCGCGCATCGTCGCCGCGGCGATCGAGCAGAACTTCGACGACGCCGGCATCGCCTGGCCCGAGGCGATGGCGCCGTGGCAGGCGGTGGTGTGCGTGATCAATCCCAAGAACGACGCGGCCGTGGCCGAGGCCGCGCAGGCGCTGTACCAGGACCTGCTCAAGGCCGGCGTCGACGCCGCCCTGGACGACCGCGGCCTGCGCCCGGGCGCGATGTTCGCCGACATGGAACTGATCGGCGTGCCGCACCGCGTGGTGGTGTCCGAGCGCGGCCTGGCCGCCGGCAGTTTCGAATACCGCCACCGCCGCGCGGACGCGGCGGAGAATCTCGACCGCGCCGCGGTGCTGGCGCGGATCGGCGCCGCCGGCTGAGTCCGGCGCGGGGATTTTGCAGGCGCCCGCAAAGGCGCCGCCGGTTGCCCCGAACCCCACCGAAGGCGGCCGCGGCCGCCTTCGGCCCGGCCTGCTGCAAGCAGGTTTCGTGCCCGTTTTAGATAACCGCGGTCGCGTTGTGCGAAATCCATCGCCATAACCGCGGCGCCGCCCTGCCGCCGCGGCGGTTTCCGCCCGGCCCGGGCCGTCGCGCCGCCGCCGGCCGCGTGTTTCCAGCGCTCGCGCGCGTCCGCGGCCGCCCCCGCCGGCCCGAGGTTTATCCCGCCGCCGCCGCCGAGGAATACCGCGCGCCACCTGTTAAATATGCCGGGGAATATCCCGATTGGCATTTACGCCGCCCCGGCGCTGCCTTTACTATGCTGCCGCGCGCCAGGGACTGGCCGTTATTCCGACCATACTCCCGGAGGCTCCATGACGATCGACATCTCTACGTTGTCCGCGAAGGAACTGGAAAATCTGATCAGCCAGGCCAAGAAGCGCAAGACCACCCTCAACAAGCGCAAACCGTTGGCCGCGGTGCGCAAGAAAGTCGTCGCCCTGCTCAAGGCCGAAGGCTACGCACTGGAAGAACTGTTCGGCGGCGCCGCTCCCGCAGCCCGCGCCGGCCGTCCGGCCAAGGCCGCCAAGAGCGCCGCCCCGGCCGCGCGCAAGGCGCGCAAGCCGCTGGGCAAGGTCGCGCCGAAGTACCGCAACCCGGCCAATACCGGCGAAACCTGGACCGGCCGCGGCAAGCAGCCGCGCTGGCTGGCGGCGTACACCGCCCAGGGCAAGAAGCTGGACGATTTCCTGATCAAGTAATCGGCGCCGAAAAGCAAAATCCATTGAAACCGCCGGCCTCGCGCCGGCGTTTTCATTTGCTTTCGCCGTTTCCGGACAGGCCGCCCGATCCGCGACGAATCAACGCGCCCTATCCCCCATCGCGCGCTACAGATTACGCCGCGACGGCAGCAGCAGATTCCCGAATATCAATCCGGCGATCAGCGCCAGCAGGATATTCACCACCGCCAGCACCGCGTCCTGGCCGACCTGCACGTCCTGCTGCTGCAGCATGTTCAGCAGCCCGCGCAGGCTGACGCTGCCGGGCACCAGCAAGATGATGCCGGGCACGCGCAGGATCGCGCCGGGCCGGTTGCCCCAGCGCGCGTAGGCGTTGCCCAGCGCGGTCATGACCAACGCGGCCAGGAAGATTCCCGCCGGGCTGCCCCAGGCCAGGCCGACGAAACGCGAGATCAGATAACCGCCGGCGGCCGCGGCCATGACCTTGGGATAATCGGCGCGATGGGCGCGGAACAACACCGCGAACGCATACGAGGCCACCGCCAGCCCGGCCCATTCCACCCAGCCCTCCTGCGGCCGCCACGCGCGCACCACCGGCTCCAGGCCGACCAGGTCGGCCAGGTACAGGCCGATCACCGTGCCCACCGCGAGTTTCACCACCGTGGTCACCGCGCCGGCGAAGCGCGCGGTGCCCGATACCAAATGCTGGCTGGTCAATTCGTTGACCGCGTTGGTCAGCGCCATACCCGGCAGCAGCACGATCAGCGACGCGATGATCACCGTGTTCTGGTTGAGCGGGGCGACGAAGTTGGCCACCAGCACCACCACCGCGGCGGCGAACATGCCGGCGATGGCCTCCAGCGCCTCGCGCAGGCGCGGGCGCTGGCCGGACACGTCGACCAGCAGGCCGATCATCAGGCCGTTGACCGCGGCCACGCCGATGTCCAGCCACGGCAGCCGCAGCAGCGCCGCCACCGCGCCGGCGGCCAGGCCGTAGCCGAACACCTGCATCGTCCGCCAGCGGCGCGTGCGCGGGCGATCCAGCGCTTCCAGCGCGGCGTGGCCGGCGGCCAGGTCCAGGCGCCCGGCCATCACCTCCTCGGCGATGCGGTCGGTCTCGCTGAGCCGGTACAGGTCGTTCTCGCCCGGTGGCAGGCGGATGACCCGGGTGGTGTCGCTGTCGCCCATCGGGCGCTGCGGGTCGCTGAAGGTCAGGATCAGCCCGGTCGGATTGGACCAGGGCTCGCACTCCAGACGCAGCTTCTGCGCCACCGAGGTGACCGCCCCTTCCAGCCGCTGCGCGGTGGTGCCGTAGCTGTGCAGGCGTTCGGCCAACTCGACCACGAAGGCGATGCGGGCGGCGTAGCTGGTGGCGCTGAGCGGATGCGGGACGGACATATCCGCGAAGCATGGCATGCGCGCGCGTCGCTGGGCAGCGGGGCCGCGCGTACGGGCGAGCAGGCGTTCAAGCGGCGCGGCCGCCGGCCGCGGGCGTTCCGGCGGCGCGCCCGCAACGGCCGCCCGAGTCCGCGGCCGCACTGCGCGCAGATGAACCGTAGCCAGCGCGCCCGGCCCTGCGGCGGACCCGCGCCGCGCCGGTCCACGCGACACTCACCTTGTCGTGCCTAGCCTGTATCCTCCCGCCCGAGGCCCTATGACCGTACCGACCACGCAAGCGCCGGAACTCACCGCCGAGGGCAGCGAGCCCTCGCGCTTGCGCCTTTCCGGCTGCTGGACGCTGGAGCACGCGTTGGCCGTCGGCGCTGCGCTCAAGCACGCGCCGCACGAGGTCGACGAGGTCGACGCCACCGGGGTCGAGCGCCTGGATTCGGTCGGCGTGCTGCAGCTGATGCGCTTCGCGCGCCGGCACGAGCTCGATTTCGACGCGGTGTTCCGCTTCCACGAGACCCACCGCGCCCTGGTCAGCGCGATCGAGGACGTCGCCGACGAGCGCCCGAAGAAGAAGCGCGAGTACGGCTTCCAGGCCGCGCTCGGGCGGCTGGGCTACGCGGTCACCGACAACTGGAAGGAAGTGCTGGCGCTGGTCGCCTTCTTCGGCGAAACGCTGGTGAAGATGCTGCGGCTGTTCAAGAACCCCAGCCGCTTCCGCCCCACCGCCACCGTCCACCACATGGAGCAGGTCGGCCTCGACGCGGTGCCGCTGATCGCGCTGCTGTGCTACCTGGTCGGCGCGGTGGTGGCGTTCCTGGGCTCGACCATCCTCAAGGACTTCGGCGCGACCATCTTCGTGGTCGAGCTGGTCAGCATCGCCTTCCTGCGCGAGTTCGGCGTGCTGCTGACCGCGATCGTGCTGGCCGGCCGCACCGCCAGCGCGTTCACCGCGCAGATCGGCGCGATGGTCAGCCGCGAGGAAGTCGACGCGATCCGCACCCTGGGCATGGACCCGGTCGACCTGCTGGTGATCCCGCGGGTGCTGGCGCTGCTGGTGATGCTGCCGCTGCTGACCTTCATCGCCATGGTCGCCGGCCTGCTCGGCGGCCTCACCGTCGGCGCCTACGGCCTGGACATCCCGCCGCAGCAGTACCTGGCGCGCATGCACGACACCATGCAGCTGCGCCACTTCCTGGTCGGCATGTCGAAGGCGCCGATCTTCGCCCTGCTGATCAGCCTGATCGGCTGCCTGGAAGGCCTGCAGGTCAAGGGCACCGCGCAGTCGGTCGGCGAGCGCACCACCTCCAGCGTGGTCCAGTCGATCTCGCTGGTGATCGTGCTGGACGCGTTCTTCGCGATCTGGTTCATGGAGATGGGCTGGTGAGGCCGCGATGGGCGATGCGCGATTCGGAACCTGCGAAGCGCAGGCGCGCGGACGCGCGCGCGCCGCGGAGAAGCCGCCTTGACTGACCCCCAATCCCCGATCCCCGGCGACGACGCCGATGCCGGCAATGGCGGCGACGACGTCGTCATCCGCATCCGCGGCCTGGTCAACCACTTCGGCGACCAGGTCGTGCACGACGGGCTGGACCTGGACGTGCGCCGCGGCGAGATCATCGGCGTGGTCGGCGGTTCGGGCACCGGCAAGTCGGTGATGATGCGCTCGATCCTCGGCCTGCGCCGGCCCAACGCCGGCCAGATCCAGGTGCTCGGCATCGACGCGCGCAGCCCGGATCCGCAGCTGCGCCGCGAGATCGAACGCAACACCGGCGTGCTGTTCCAGGACGGCGCGCTGTTCTCCTCGCTGACCGTGGGCGAGAACGTGCAGGTGCCGCTGAAGGAGTACCACAGCGAACTGCCCGACTCGCTGCGCTACGAACTGGCGCTGCTCAAGGTCAAGCTCTCGGGCCTGCCGGCCGACGCGATCGACAAGCTGCCCTCGCAGCTGTCCGGCGGCATGCGCAAGCGCGCCGGCCTGGCCCGCGCGCTGGCGCTGGACCCGCCGCTGCTGTTCCTCGACGAACCCACCGCCGGCCTCGACCCGATCGGCGCGGCCGCGTTCGACCGGTTGATCCGCACCCTGCAGCAGGCGCTGGGCCTGACCGTGTTCCTGATCACCCACGACCTGGACACGCTCTACGCCATCTGCGACCGCATCGCGGTGCTGGCCGACAAGAAGGTCATCGCCTGCGCGCCGATCGAAGAGGTCGAACGGCTCGACCATCCCTGGGTGCAGGAATACTTCCACGGCCCGCGCGCGCGCGCGGCGCAGGTGGCGCGCGACAAGAACGCGCACGGCGACGGCGGGCGCCAACGCGGCCGCCACGACCACGACGGCCAGGACGCGGCCCAGGACGCGGCCCAGGACGCGGCCCAGGACGCAGGCAAGGATGCACCGGCGCGATGAACGCCGCGCTGTCCGATGCCGGCGGGCCATGGGGCCTGCCGCTGTGGGACGTGGCGATCTGGGGCCTGTTGTGCGCGGCCGCGGCGACGCTGTGGTGGCGCAAGGCGCGCAGCGCTTCGCTGGCGCTGCTGGCGCTGGCGCTGGCCGCCGCGTTCGCGCGCGGCCTGCTCGCGCCGCCGGCGCTGGCCGCGCTGGCGCTGCTGGTCCTGGCCGCATGGCTGGTGCGGCCGCAGCGGCCGCGCGCGGCGCGCATCGGCGGCCACGTCGTGTTCGTGCTGACCGCGTTCGCGCTCGGCCTGCACCTGCTGCCGGGCTTCGACAATCCGCGCGCGATCGCCGACGTCAGGCTCAGCGCCGATTCGGCGCCGATGGCGCTGTACTTCAATTTCGACAAGCCGCTGGCCGGGTTCTGGTTGCTGCTGTGCTGGCCGCTGCTGCGCCTGTACGGCGACGGCCCGCGGCCGGCGGCGGCCTCGCTCGGCGCGGGCCTGGCCGGCGCGGCGATCGCCGCGGCGCTGTGCCTGGGCCTGGGACTCGCGCTGGGCGCGGTCGCCTGGGCGCCGAAGTGGCCGTGGTTCGGCGCGCTGTGGGCGCTCAACAATCTGCTGCTGGTGGCGCTGACGGAGGAAGCCATGTTCCGCGGCTACCTGCAGGACAGCCTGCAGCGGCGCTGGCAGGCGCAGCGCTGGGGCGCGCACGCGGCGATCGCGGTCTCGGCGCTGGCGTTCGGATTGGTCCACGCCGGCGGCGGCGCGCGCTGGGTCGCGCTGGCGACGCTGGCCGGCCTGGCCTACGGCTGGGCCTACCGCAAGGGCGGCCTGGCCGCCGCGGTGCTCGCCCACTTCGGCCTCAACCTCGTGCATTTCACCCTGTTCACCTACCCCCAGCTGGCATGATGCCGGCCGTGGCTCTGCCGTTCGAAGGTGCCTGATGGAAACCAAGGCCAACTACGTGCTGATCGGTGCGTTCACCATCGTGGTGACGCTGTTCCTGCTGCTGTTCGCCTTGTGGGCGGCCAAGTACTCCTCGGAGAAGAGCTGGCGCGAATACGCGGTGATCTTCAACGAGCCGGTCACCGGCCTGTCGGAAGGCAGCACCGTGCAATACAACGGCATCGGCGTGGGCACGGTGCAGCAGCTGAGCCTGGCGCCGGACGATCCGCGCCGGGTCATCGCCAAGCTGCGCCTGCAGGCCGACGCGCCGGTCAAGACCGACACCCGCGCCAAGCTGTCGCTGACCGGCATCACCGGCACTCCGATCATCCAGCTCACCGGCGGCAGCCCCAACAGCCCGCGCCTGGCCGAGTCGGGCAACGGCGACGTGCCGATCATCCAGACCGAGGCCTCGGCGCTGCAGAACATCGCCGACACCGCCAACCGCCTGGTCGCGCGCCTGGACCAGGTGCTCAGCGACGACAACGTCCAGCACGTGTCCAAGACCCTGGCCAACATCGAATCGCTGACCGGCTCGATCGCCGACCAGCGCGGCGACCTGCGCGAGCTGATCGCCAACGCCAAGAAGTCCAGCGAGCAGCTCAGCCAGACCCTGGCCACCACCAACCGCGCGGTCGAGAGCGTCGACCGCGAACTGGCGCAGAAGCTGCCGGGCGTCATCGACAAGCTCGACAGCACCCTGACCAAGCTCGATTCGGCCGCCTCCGGCGCCAACGGCATCCTCAACGACAACCGCGCCGCGATCAGCAGCTTCGCCAACGACGGCCTGGCCCAGCTCGGCCCGACCCTGGCCGAACTACGCGCGCTGGTGCGCGACCTGCGCCGGATCAGCGACCGCCTCGACAGCAACCCGACCCGCTACCTGCTCGGCCGCGACGCCGCCAAGGAATTCGAGCCCGAGAAGGCCGCTCGATGAAATCCGCGAACCGCCGCCCCGACCGCCGCCACGCGAACGCCACGACCATGACGACGACCCGCGCGACCCGCCCCTTCCCCGCCGCGCCGCTGCGCCTGTTCGGCGCCGGCCTCGCCGCCGCGCTGGCGCTGTCGGGCTGCTCCATCCTCGACGAAAAGCCCAAGACCCCGACCGTGCAGTACGCGCCGGACCCGCGCGTGCCGGCCGATCCGTCCTGGCCGCAGGCCAACTGGCAGCTGTCGGTAAGCGTGCCCAGCGCGGCGCGCATGATCGACAGCCTGCGCATCGCGGTGCGTCCCAGCGGCGACGAGGTCCAGGTCTACAAGGGCGCGGCCTGGGCCAAGCTACCCAGCAACATGATCGAGGACGCGCTGCTGCGCACGCTGGAGGACTCGGGCAAGATCGCCGCGGTCGCGCGCCAGGGCAGCGGCATCGGCGCCGACTACAAGCTGGTGCTGGACCTGCGCCGGTTCGAATCCGACTACGCCGGCAACGCGGTGCCGTCGGCGGTCATCGAGATCAACGCCAAGCTGTTCCACAACGTCGACCAGAAAGTGGTCGCCTCGCGCACCTTCCTGCAGTCCACGCCGGCGGCGACGACCGAAGTGCGCGACGTGGTCGCCGCGTTCGAGCGCTCGCTGGCCGCGGGCACCGGCGAGATCGCCGGCTGGGCGCTGGTGTCGGGCGATGCGCACGAGAAGAGCCACAAGCGCTGATCGGGCGCGAACCGGGCGCCGCTCCGGCGCGCCACGCTACTACGCCAACGGCCGCGCGCGAGCGCGGCCGTTGGCGTTTGCGGCGTCGCATCGTTCGTGCCGCGCTGATCGCCTCTTCAGGCCCGCTGCCCTCCGCTCTGATCGCCGCCCCGACTACCGCCGCGGCGCAATCACCCGGAACGTCAGATTGATCCGCTCCCCGACCAGCCGCGCCGTGCGCGGCAAGGCGTGCCGGTAGTTCGCCTGGGTCGGCCCGGCCATCACCAGCAGGCTGCCGTGGCCCAGTTCCAGCGCCGCCTTCAACGATGGATCGCGCCGGTGCTTGAGCGCGAAGCGGCGCCGCGCGCCCAGGCTCAGCGAAGCGATGACCGGCGCCGGGCCGAGTTCGGGTTCGTCGTCGCTGTGCCAGCCCATCGCGTCGCGCCCATCGCGATAGCGGTTGGCCAGCACGCTGTTGAACGCCGCGCCGAGTTCGCGCGCCAAGCGCTCGCGCACTGGCCGCAGCGCCGGCGGCCACGGCTGCGGGCGGAAGTCGGCGCCGGAATAGCGATAGCGCGCGTCGGGATCGCCGATCCAGCTGCTCAGCCGCGGCGAATCGTGCTCGCGCCCGAACAGGCGGATGCGGTGCACTTCCCAGGCGACCTGCGCCAGCACCGCCGCGTACAGCGCATCGGCCGCGTCGGCATCGAGCCAGTGCGGGTCGTAGGCCAGGTCGGCGTCTTGCAGCGGCAGGCGGGTTGGCGGCATCGGCCGGCACGCTAGCACGCGCGCCGCGGCGGCCGCGATCCGGTTCTTGCGCCCGACCGTGCCGGCCCGCGCGACGGCGGGCCTCCATACCCGGCCGCACCGATCCGGCTGGAAGGCGTTTCAAACGCATCGCGAACGTGCGTGCCGGCGCAGTCCCGGCTTCGACCCGGCCGGCGAATCGCGCCGGCGGAAATGGCGCCTGCCGGGCAAACCCGCGACAATGGACGGATTGCACGCAAGAGTACCGCCAGCATGAGCGAACAGCCGATCGATACGGTCCCGTCCGACACGCCAGCCATCGAGATCGAACGCGACGTCATGGAATACGACGTCGTCACCGTCGGCGCCGGTCCGTCCGGGCTGGCGTTCGCGATCCGGCTCAAGCAGCTCAATCCGGAGCTGTCGGTCTGCGTGATCGAAAAATCGAGCACCATCGGCGCGCACATCCTGTCCGGCGCGGTGATCGAGCCGGCGCCGCTGGACGCGCTGCTGCCGGGCTGGCGCGACAACCCGCCGCCGATCTGCGTGCCGGCCGGGCTGGACGAGTTCTGGTTCATGACCAAGACCGGCGGCTACAAGTCGCCGATCGTGCCGCCGGACATGAACAACCACGGCAACTTCATCGTCAGCCTCGGCGCGATGTGCGCGTGGATGGCGCCGCAGGCCGAAGCCCTCGGCGTTGAGATCTACCCCGGCTTCGCCGCCGCCGAAACCCTGCACGACGCCGACGGCCGCGTCGCCGGCGTGCGCATCGGCGACATGGGCATCGCCAAGGACGGGACCCACAAGCCCGGCTTCACCGCCGGCATCGACATCCGCGCCAAGATCACCGTGTTCGCCGAAGGCGCGCGCGGCCACCTGACCAAGCGCCTGGTCAAGCGCTTCGGGCTCGACGCCGACAGCGACCCGCAGGGCTATTCGATCGGCATCAAGGAACTGTGGCAGGTCCCCGAGGACCGCACCACCCCGGGCAAGATCGTGCACAGCGTCGGCTGGCCGGCCGACAGCCGCACCTACGGCGGCAGCTTCCTGTATCACCTGGACAAGGGCCGCATCGCGCTGGGCTACGTCAGCGGCCTGGATTACAGCGACCCGGACTACAAGCCGTGGGAAGCGTTCCAGCAGTGGAAGAATCATCCGCTGATCAAGCCGCTGCTGGACGGCGGCAGCCTGGTCTCGTCCGGCGCGCGCGCCATCGTCACCGGCGGCTGGCAGTCGCTGCCCAAGCTCGAGATGCCCGGCGCGCTGCTGATCGGCGACACCGCCGGCCTGCTCAACGTGCCCAAGATCAAGGGCACCCACCAGGCGATCCGCTCGGGCATGCTCGCCGCCGAACACCTGGCCGCGCAGCCGCAGCTCGACAGCGCCGGCTTCGACGCCAAGCTGCGCGCGTCCGAGGCGATGGCCGAGCTCAAGAAAGTGCGCAACATCAAGCCCGGCTTCAAGAAGGGCTTCTGGTTCGGCATGCTCAACGCGGCCTGGGAAACGGTCACCGCCGGCGCCTCGCCGTGGACGCTGAAGAACAAGGCCGACTGGTCCTCGCTGGACAAGCTGGGCCAGGCCGAACAGCCCAAGCGCGACTACGCCGACCGCACCCTGGCCCCGCGCGACCGCCTGGCCGGCGTGTACTTCGCCGCGACCGAGCACGACGAAGACCAGCCGGTGCACCTCAAGGTCGCCGACACCAACGTCTGCATCACCCAGTGCGCGAGCGAGTACGGCAATCCGTGCACGCGCTTCTGCCCGGCCGGCGTGTACGAGATCGTCGAAGAGGAAGGCGCCAAGCGCCTGCAGATCAACGCCGCCAACTGCGTGCACTGCAAGACCTGCGACATCAAGGACCCGTACGAGATCATCACCTGGGTCACGCCCGAGGGCGGGTCGGGGCCGAACTACCAGAACATGTAGCGTGCGCGCGCCGATGGCGCGCTACGCCCGAACGCGAAGAGGCGCGGCAACCGGGTTGCCGCGCCTCGCGCGTTTTTGCCGGTCGCCCTTGCGCGCTGCGGCCCGAGGAGCGGGCGCGCGCAGCCGGGCGGCGAAACGCGCCGGCCGGCGCGCTCGCGTTTCGCGTCAGACGCCGGGCGCCCACATCGGCGCGTCCGGCCTGCCGGCGATCCGGGCCGGATCGCCGTCGTCGCCGCGGTCAGCGGCTGACGATCTTCCAGTTCATGTCGCCGACCGTGTACACGCCGCCGCCGGACTTCACCGTCGGCCCGTCGAGCAGGTGCACGTAGTTCTGGCCGGTGCTGCGGTTGCGCCAGAAGATGTCGTCGCGGCCGTCGCCGTCGTAGTCGCCGCTGTTGGCGATCTGCCAGTTCTGGTCGGGCTCGTTGTGGGCCAGGTTGACCACGCTGGGCGCGATCCCGCTCATCGTCCACACGTAGCACTCGCCGCTGGCGCTGCTGCGCCAGTAGATGTCGCTGCGCCCGTCGCCGTTGAAGTCGCCGATCGCGGCGACCCGGTAGTTGCGGTCGGCCACCAGCGGCGCGGCGCCGGAGCCGGCGATGATGCGGGTGCCGGCCATCAGGTGCACGTAGTTCTGGCCGTTGGCGGCGTTGCGCCAGAAGATGTCGGCCATGCCGTCGCCGTTGAAGTCGCCGGCGCCGGCCACCTGCCAGTTCTGGTCCGGCTCGACGTGCACGGTGGCGACGCTGCTCGGCCCCAGGCCGTTCATCAGCCACACGTCGTTGGCGCCGGTCGCGCTGTTGCGCCAGTACAGGTCGGTGCGCTTGTCGCCGTTGAAATCGCCGGTCGCCACGACCTTCCAGTTGCCGTCGGCGACCAGGGTCGAGTAGCCCGAGGACACCACCCGGCCGGCGTCCATCAAGTGGACGAAGGTCTGGCCGGTGGCGGAGTTGCGCCAGAACGCGTCGTAGCGGCCGTCGCCGTTGAAGTCGCCGGTGGCGATCACCTGCCAGGCCTGGTCGGGCTCGACGTGCACGGTGGCCGCGCGCGCCAGCCAGGCGCCGCTCATGAACCAGACGTCGTTGGAGCCGGTCGCGCTGTTGCGCCAGTACACGTCCGACTTGCCGTCGCCGTCGAAGTCGTTGCGCGCGCCGGAGCCGACCTTGGTCGCGCGGAACGTCGCCGCGATCGGCGCGGTCTGGTCGAAGGTGCGGGCCACGTCGGCCTGGTCCTCGACGCCGCAGGCGCGGCTGCCGCACAGGTTCACGCGCGGATTGGAGAACACGCGGTAGGCGGTCTGGCCGGAATCGCCGTAGGCCATGATGTCGTAGAAATTGCCTTCGGCCGCGCTGGTCTTGTAGCCGAAGGAATAGGCGAACGCGCCGTACTTGAGCGAACCGCTCGACGAGGCGGTCGCGCGGTCGTGCTGCGCGCCGAGGTTGTGGCCCAGTTCGTGGGCGAAGGTTTCCTCGCGGCAGAAGTAGGTCGTGCCGCCCTGGACTTCGCGGCCGTCGCTGACCACCGAGTAGCCCGAGTTGGCCGAGCGCGCGGTATAGGCCTGCTGGCCGCCGCCGATGATCCAGGCCACGCCGCAGCCGTTGTGGGTCGCGCGGTCGTACTTGCGCACGAACGAGACCAAATCGGCGCCGTATTCCTCGCGCGCGGCGCGCAGGGCGTTGAAGGCCGGGTCGACCGCGGCGCCGTTGACGCCGCTGAGCGCGTCGAGGGTGTCGCCGTTGTCGCCGCTGTCGGTGTAGTTGACCTGCAAGGTGCCGACCAGGCGCAGGCGCGCGCCGACCTGGCTGTTGCGGTAGGCCTCGTTAGTGACGTCGACCAGGTTGCTCACCCGGGTCACCGCCTGCGAGGCGCCGCCCAGGCCGTTGGCGAAACCGTTGCTGTAGCCGATCAGCACGTCGATGGTGGCGACCGCGCCGCCGGCGGCGTTGGCCGAGACCGCGGCGGCCGCGGCCACCGGCCCGCTGTAGGCCTGCTCGGCCGCATGCGGGATCTTGAAGTCGTCGGCCTGCACCGTGGCTTCCTGGCCGGTCAGCGCCATCCTCACCGGGTCGGTCTCCACCAGCCACGAGGCGCCGTCGCGCATGGTCAGCTTCAGCGACGGCTTGCCGGGCTGGTCGATCACGCCGAACACCGCGTGCGCGCCGAAGGTGACGATCGCTTGCTTGCCGGCATCGCCGTCCTCGACCTGGCCGACCCAGGTCCAGTCGCCGCTGTCGTGCTCGACGTGGCGCTGGTAGCGGAACGACAGGGTCTGGCCCGACGGCGTGGTCACCCGCAGACGGCCGCTGGCGATGGCGGCGAGCGCGTGGCGCTCGCTGAGCCCGGCGCGATGCCAGGTGTAGGCGCCGTCGCGCAGGACCTGCGGCTTTGCGGAGTAATCGACCAGATCGCCGCGATCGGGCGCGGCGGCGAAGCCGGCGACGGCGCGTTGCGGCAACGCCGACGGCACGGCGCGGAAGCCGTCGCGCGCCAGGCTTGCGCTTGCGCCGGCGCTGGCGAAGCCCGCGGGCGCCACCGGCTGCGGCGCCGCCGGCGAGCCGGCCTGCGCGCTGCGTTGCGACGTCGCACCCCACCCCCACCATCCCGCGACCCCTATCAAGGCCACGGCCCCCACCAAGAACGTACGACGCATGACGAACCGACCGATTTCGAGTTGAACTGCGCTGGGCATCCTGCATGGATGAACGAGCGACTGCAACGGGCTGAACGCTTTGAGCCCCTGTCATTTACCCGCAGCAAACCACCGCCGTGCACAGTTTTCGCAGGCCGCGCCGGCAACGCCGCCGATCGGCCGCTGTTCAGGGCGGCGATTTCCCGGTTCAGGCATCGCTCCGCGGCCTCAGGCGCGGCCCCGCCGGCCGGCCCGCGGGCGGCCGCGGCAGGCGCCGCAAACGCAGAAGCCGCCTTGCGGCGGCTTCTGCATCGGCCCGTCGGCGCGGCCCGTCAGGCCTTGCGCAGCGGCACGCCGGTCTTCTCGCGCAGTTCGTCTTCGCTGACGCCCGGCGCGGTCTCCACCAGCACCAGCCCGTCGGCGGTCACGTCCATCACCGCCAGTTCGGTGATGATGCGGTTCACCACGCCCAGGCCGGTCAGCGGCAGGGTGCACTCGGGCAGGATCTTGTGCTCGCCGTTCTTGGCGGTGTGCTCCATCAGCACCACCACGCGCTTGACGCCGGCCACCAGGTCCATCGCGCCGCCCATGCCCTTGACCATCTTGCCGGGCACCATCCAGTTGGCGAGGTCGCCCTGGTGGGTGACCTGCATGGCGCCGAGGATGGCCAGGTCGATGTGGCCGCCGCGGATCATCGCGAAGCTGTCGTGGCTGCCGAAGTAGCTGGCGCCGGCGCGCGCGGTGACGGTCTGCTTGCCGGCGTTGATCAGGTCGGCGTCGACTTCGTCCTCGCTCGGGAACGGGCCGATGCCGAGCAGGCCGTTCTCGGACTGCAGCCACACGTCCATGCCGTCGGGAATGAAGTTGGCCACCAGGGTCGGCAGGCCGATGCCGAGATTGACGTAGGCGCCGTCGGTGAGTTCCTGCGCGGCGCGCTGGGCCATTTGGTCGCGGTTCCAGGGCATTTCGAATTCCTCAGAAAATGGGCGCGGCGTCAGGCGCGCACGGTGCGCTGCTCGATGCGCTTCTCGGGCGTGGCGTTGACCACGATGCGGTCGACGTAGATGCCCGGCAGGTGCACCTGGTCCGGATCGATCTGGCCGATCTCGACCAGTTCCTCGACCTCGACGATGCAGACCTTGCCGGCCATCGCGCAGGCCGGATTGAAGTTGCGCGCGGTCTTGCGGAACACCAGGTTGCCGGACTTGTCGGCCTTCCACGCCTTGACCAGCGACACGTCGGCCTTGAGCGCGGTTTCCATGACGTAATGGTGGCCGTCGAACTCGCGCGTCTCTTTGCCTTGCGCCACCACCGTGCCGTAGCCGGTGCGGGTGAAGAACGCCGGGATGCCGGCGCCGCCGGCGCGCAGGCGCTCGGCCAGGGTGCCCTGCGGGTTGAACTCCAGCTCCAGTTCGCCGGACAGGAACTGGCGTTCGAATTCCTTGTTCTCGCCGACGTAGGAGGAAATCATCTTCTTGATCTGGCGCGTTTCCAACAGCAGGCCCAGGCCGAAACCGTCGACGCCGGCGTTGTTGGAGATCGCGGTCAGGCCCTTGGCGCCGCTGTCGCGCAATGCGGCGATCAGCGCCTCGGGAATGCCGCACAGGCCGAAACCGCCGACCGCGAGGGTCTGGTCGTCGGCAACCACGCCCTGCAGCGCGTCGTGGGCGTTGGGATACAACTTGCTCTTGGCGGCGACCGCGTCGGCCATGGGACAGCTCCTGTGAGGGATGCGCCCAGTTTAGCGCGCGGCCGCGCGCGGCAGCAGCGGACTTTCGGGCAATGCCCGCACAGTGCAACGGCTGTGCCTGGATTGCAGGCGAAGGCTAGACTTGCGGCATGAGCCGACTCGCCCTGGTCACCGCCATCGCCAGCGCCGGGCAGGACGACGACCTGTCGCCGCTGCTCGCCGCCTGCCTCGCCCGCGGCCTGTGCGCCGAGATCCGCGCCTGGGACGACCCGAGCGTGGCCTGGGCCCGATACGATGCCGTATTGCTGCGCTCGCCCTGGGACTACAGCGCGCGCTATGGCGAATTCCTGGCCTGGTGCGAACGCGTCGACGCCGCCAGCCGCCTGCTCAACCCCTGGCCGGTGCTGCGCTGGAACAGCGACAAGCGCTACCTCGGCGACCTCGCCGCGCGCGGCGTGCCGGTGGTGGCGACCGCCTTCGTCGGCGCCGACACCGACCCGCTGCCGGCCTTGCAGGAATTCCTGGCCGCGCACCCCGACGCCGAGGAGTTCGTGGTCAAGCCCACGGTCAGCGCCGGTTCGCGCGACACCCAGCGCTATGCGCGCGCGCAGGAATTCGCCGCCGCCAACCACCTGGCGCGGCTGCTCGACGAGGGCCGCGACGCGATGCTGCAGCCCTACCTGAGCGCGGTCGACCGCGACGGCGAGACCGCGTTGATCCACTTCAACGGCAGCTTCAGCCACGCCATCCGCAAGGGCGCGATGCTGCAGCGCGAGGACGCGCTGAACCTGCGCGCGGTGGAGCGCATCGCCGCGCGCGAGGCCAGCGAGGACGAGCGCACCGTCGCCCTGCACGCGCTCAACGCCGCCAGCGCGCGGCTGGACCTGGAAGAGCCGCTGGCCTACGCGCGGGTCGACCTGATCCGCGACGCGCAGGGGCGGCCGCAACTGCTGGAACTGGAGCTGTGCGAGCCGTCGCTGTTCTTCGCCCATGCGCCGGGCAGCGCGGAACGCTTCGCGCAGGTGCTGGAGGAGTTGTTGGCGACGTCGGCCGGCGCGTAGACGCTGCGTTCACGGTTCATCGCCGTTGCGGTGTCGCGGTCGCGGCTTGCGCCGCTCCTACAGTCGGAACCCAGCCAACACGACGATCTGCGCGATCCACCTGTAGGAGCGGCGCGAGCCGCGACCGCGACACATCGCCTGCGACGCGGCCGCGATGCCATCGCGACATCCGTCGCCGCGGGTAAAAAATCCCTCGCGCGTCGTAGAAAAACGAAGACCGGCCTGAGCCGGTCTTCGTTCGACGCTTTCGCCACCGCGCAGGCTTACGAGCGCCCGTACACGTCCTCGAGCCGGACGATGTCGTCCTCGCCCAGGTAGCTGCCGGACTGCACTTCGATCAGTTCGACCGGCTCGGTGCCGCGGTTGCGCAGGCGGTGCACGCTGCCCAGCGGGATGTAGGTGCTTTCGTTCTCGCGCAGTTCGAACACCTTGTCGTCGCAGGTGACCTCGGCCACGCCCGACACCACGATCCAGTGCTCGGCGCGCTTGTGGTGCTTCTGCAGGCTCAGCACGCCGCCGGGCTTGACCTCGATGCGCTTGACCTGGAAGCGCTCGCCCATGTCGATGGAGTCGTAGTTGCCCCACGGCCGGTAGACCTTGCGGTGGAACAGGTGCTCCTGGCGCCCGGCCTGCTTGAGCTTGTCGACGATGGTCTTGACGTCCTGCACCCGGTCCTTGCGCGCGACCAGGGTCGCGTCGGGGGTGTCGACGATGACCAGGTCTTCCACGCCGATGGTCGCGATCATGCGCCGGTCGGACGCGCGCACCAGGCTGTCGCGGGTGTCGACCGAGATCACGTCGCCCTCGTAGCGGTTGCCGTCGGCGTCGCGCTCGGCCACCGCCCACAGCGACGACCACGAGCCGATGTCGCTCCAGCCGCAGCTGACCGGCACCACCGCGGCGCGCGCGGTCTTTTCCATCACCGCGTAGTCGATGGAATCGTTCGGGCTGGCGGCGAATTCGTCCTTGCCGACGCGGATGAAGTCGAGGTCGCGGCTGGCCCGGGCGTAGGCGGCGCGCGCAGCGGCGAGGATCGCCGGCGCCAGCGTCTCCAACTCATCCAGATAACGCTGGGCCTTGAACAGGAACATGCCCGAGTTCCAGGCATAGGTGCCGGCGGCGAGATAGCCCTCGGCGGTGGCCTGGTCGGGCTTCTCGACGAAGCGGTCGACCTTGAACCCGCCCGCGCCGAGCGCGTCGCCGCGGGCGATGTAGCCGTAGCCGGTTTCCGGGTAATCGGGGGTGATGCCGAAGGTGACCAGCCAGTCCTGCTCGGCCAGCACGGCGGCGCGCGCGACTGCGTCGCGGAAGGCGTCGACGTCTTCGATCAGGTGGTCGGCCGGCAGCACCAGCATGGTCGCCGCGGGGTCTTCGGCCACCAGGTGCAGCGCGGCCAGGGCGATCGCCGGAGCGGTGTTGCGCGCGCTGGGTTCCAGCACGATGGCGCCGTTGGCCACGCCGATGCCCTGCAACTGTTCGCCGACCATGAAGCGGTGGTCTTCGGCGCAGACGGTGACCGGGGCGCCGGTGTCCGGCAGCGCGTTGGCGCGCAGCAGGGTTTCCTGGAACAGCGAGTGGTCGCCGATCAGCGACAGGAATTGCTTGGGCTGATTCTGGCGCGACAGCGGCCACAGGCGCGAGCCGCTGCCTCCGCTCAATACGACGGGGTGAAGCATCCTGGCTCCAGATTTCGGAACGGAAAGGGGCGCCAAGGATAGCCGAAGCCCTGTTCGCCCTGGCTTCACGACCGCTAAACCGCACCTGTCGAGCGCCCGTTACTATGACCGGCGTGCCAGCTTGGCGCGGCCCGCGCCGCCATGCTGGCGATTTTCGCCTCCCCATGGATGGAACGATGAACGCGCCCTCCCTGCCTTCCCCCTTGATCCTGAACGGCCCCGGCGACGCCCGGGTCGAAGCCAGCGCCTTCGGCGCCCACCTGCTGTCCTGGCATTGCCGCGGCCAGGAGCGCCTTTACCTGAGCCCGAACGCCGGCTTCGGCGCCGGCAAGGCGATCCGCGGCGGCGTGCCGGTGATCTTTCCGCAGTTCGCCGAACGCGGCGACGGCCCGCGCCACGGCTTCGCCCGCACCCTGACCTGGGAGGCCGAACCGGCCGACCCGCAGGCCGGGCGGCTGTCGTTCCGGCTGGCCGACCGCGAGGAAACCCGCCGCCACTGGCCGCACCGCTTCGAGGCCGGCCTGGACATCGAGTCCGGCGCGGACCGCCTGCGCATCGCCCTGAACGTGCGCAACACCGACCGCAACGCGTTGGAATTCAGCGCCGCGCTGCACACGTATTTGGCGGTGAGCGACATCGCCGCGACCCTGGTCCACGGCCTGGAAGACCGGGCCTACGTCGACAGCGCCCAGGCCGGCGCGGCCTGCCCGCCCAGCGACGCGCCGGTGCGCTTCGACGGCGAGGTCGACCGCATCTACGCCGACACCCAGCGCCCGGTGCGCATCACCGACGGCGAGCAGATGCTGCGTTGCGAAGCCGAGGGCTTCGCCGACACCGTGGTGTGGAATCCCGGCGAAGCGCTCGCCGCGGGCATGGCCGACCTGGCGCCCGGCGGCCATCGCCGCTTCGTCTGCGTGGAGGCCGCGCAAGTGCTGCAGCCGGTGCGGCTGGCGCCGGGCGAGCGCTGGAGCGGCGCGCAGATCCTGATCGTCGAGGGCTCGGCGGCGCAGTACCGGATCGGCGGCTGAGCGCGCCCGGCCGCGGCCGGATCGACGGCCGGTCCCGCCCCGGCGACGCGGCGGCGGACGCTCAGCCGCAGCGGTAGCTGACTTCGGCCACGCTGTTGCGGAACGGGTCGGTGAGGTCGTCGGAATACTCGCCCAGCAGCAACCGCTGGCGCGGCAGCAGGTTGCCGCGGAAGAACCGGCTGAAGCCGACTAGGCCGCGGCCGCGCTCGGTCAGGCGCACGCAGTCCTCGACCACTTCGATCGTGCCCGACTGCAGCTGCTCGGTAAGGCGCACGTCGATCAGGCGGTGCTCGACCATGTATTCCTGGGTGACCACGTGGTGCAGGCGGTCGACGTGGATGCCGCCGCCGCGCTGGTGGATCTTCTCCAGCAGGTAGAACGACAGCGAACGGTCGATCACGGTCGGCACCGAGATCGCGAAGGCGTAGCCGCCAAGCATCCACAGGCACAGCATCTGCACTTTCTCGAAGCGGCTGAACTCGGCGAACGCCTTCAGCGCGAACAGCCCGCCGCCGACGATCGCCGCGGCCAGCGCCGCATCCAGGACCGCGCTGTAGAGCACCACGTCGACCTTGCCGTAGCGCACGTGCGCGGCGTAGACCGCCAGCAGTACGAGCACGAACGCGACCGTCGCCGCCAACGCCTTGAGGTACTTCATCGCCAGCCTTCTCCTTAGCCGTGCCCGTTGCGGGCGTGCCTGTCGGGTATGCAACGCAATACGGGCGCGGGTGCGGACCGGATGCGTTCAGGACGCCGCGGGCGGCGGACTGTGCCGGGTCGGTCCGCCTGCAGGCTCTGCGTGCCCTCGCCCGTCCTCGCTGGGCGCCGCGCGCCACCATAGCAGCGCCGGCCGCCGCCGCGCGCGCCGCCCGTCCGCCGGGGCCGCGCCCGCCGCGGGCTGCGACCGGCGCCCGCTCCGCCCGTGCCCGCCGTCGCGCCCCGACGGCGCGCAGGCCGCCCGCGCGCCGTCGGGGCCGGCCCGGACCCGGCCGGCGCCGGACCGGCCGACCTGCGTCGGCTGGCCGTCTCCGCTAGAATCGAGGGCTGTCGGCCGCTCCCGGCCGGACACCCCCCACAAGGAAATCCCGCACGATGAAGATCCTCGTCGGCTACAAGCGCGTGGTGGACTACAACGTCCGCATCCAGGTCAAGCCGGACGGTTCCGGCGTGATCACCGACGGCGTCAAGCTGTCGGCCAATCCGTTCGACGAAATCGCCCTCGAAGAAGCCCTGCGCCTGCGCGACAAGGGCATCGCGACCGAAGTCGTGGTCGCCACCATCGCCCCCGCCGACGCCCAGGCGCACCTGCGCAACGGCCTGGCGATGGGCGCCAACCGCGCCATCCACGTGGTCAGCGACCAGCCGATCCAGCCGCTGACCGCCGCGCGCACCCTGCTCAAGCTGATCGAGAAGGAACAGCCGGACATCGTCATCCTCGGCAAGCAGGCCATCGACGACGACGCCAACCAGACCGGCCAGATGCTGGCCACGCTGTGGGGCCGCCCGCAGGCGACCTTCGCCTCCAAGCTCGAAGTCGCCGACGGCAAGGCCACGGTGACGCGCGAGGTCGACGCCGGCCTTGAGACCCTGGAAGTGGACCTGCCGGCGGTGGTCACCACCGACCTGCGCCTCAACGAGCCGCGCTTCATCAAGCTGCCGGACATCATGAAGGCCAAGAGCAAGCCGCTGGAGACCATCGCGTTCGCCGACCTCGGCGTCGATGCCGGCGACACGCTCAAGACCACCCACTACGCGCCGCCGCCGAAGCGCAGCAAGGGCGTGATGGTCAAGGACGCGGCCGAACTGGTCGCCGCACTGAAGCAGAAGGGGTTGCTGTGATGAGCAAGGTTTTGATCGTCGCCGAACATCTCGAAGGCAAGCTCAACGCGTCGACCGCCAAGTGCGTGTCGGCCGCGCAGGCGCTCAAGCCCGACGCCATCGACATCGTCGTGCTCGCCGCCGATCCGGCCGGCGTCGCAAGCGAGGCCGCGCAGATCGCCGGCGTGAACAAGGTGCTGGCCGTGGCCAACGCCGCCAACGCCAACGCCATCGCCCAGGTGCAGGCGCCGCAGGTCGCCGCGCTGGCCCAGGGCTACAGCCACGTGTTCGGCCCCTCGACCACCTTCGGCAAGGACCTGATGCCGTGCGTGGCCGCGCTGCTCGGCGTGGCCCAGGTGTCGGACGTGATGGCGGTGGAAGGCAGCCATACCTTCAAGCGCCCGATCTACGCCGGCAACGCCATCGTCACCGTCGAGGCCCCGGCCGACCACGCCGTGGTCGCGACCGTGCGCACCGCCTCGTGGCCGGAAGCGGCCAAGGGCGGCAGCGCCGCGGTGGAGTCCGCCTCGGCCGACGCCGCCCTGCCCGGCCACACCCGCTATGTCGGCCTGGCCGCCGGCAAGTCCGACCGCCCGGACCTGCAATCGGCCCGCCGCGTGGTCTCCGGCGGCCGCGGCGTCGGCTCGCAGGAGAACTTCAAGATCATCTACGACTTCGCCGACAAGCTCGGCGCGGCGGTCGGCGCCTCGCGCGCCGCGGTCGACGCCGGCTACGTGCCGAACGAACTGCAGGTCGGCCAGACCGGCAAGATCATCGCCCCGGAGCTGTACGTCGCCGTCGGCATCAGCGGCGCGATCCAGCACCTGACCGGGATCAAGGACGCCGGCACCATCGTCGCGATCAACAAGGACGGCGAGGCGCCGATCTTCGAGATCGCCGACATCGGCCTGGTCGGCGACCTGTTCAAGCTGCTGCCGGAACTGGAAACCGCGCTGGGATAAGCGCCGGGGAACGGGCGTCCGCGACGGCCGCCCGTCCCGACCGCGCCGGCGGGCCTCAGGCCTGCCGGTGCGCGGCGGTCGCCGCGGCGAACTCGGCCCAGCTCGGGCCGCCGCGGCGCTCGTACAGCATCGGCCCTGCGTGCGGCCGCTGCGCGGTGCGGCGCGGATCGACCGGCTGGCGCCGGAACGCATCGGCGCCGAGCATGCGCCACAGATAGAACGGCAACAGGCCGACGAAACTCTTCCACTGCGAGCGGTACGCCAGGCAGGCCGCGGCGTAGCGCAGGCGTTCGCCCAGCGCGGTCGGCAGGACCTCGCCGGGGCCGTTGCCCGGCAGCGGCGAAAGCACCTTGAACCACGGGCCGCGCAGGCCTTCGCCGTGGTACAGCGAGAACTGCCACATGCGCGCGCCGCGCGCCTGCGCCACGGCGATGCCGACCAGGTGCCCGGCGTCGTGATCGTGGTGGCCGCCTTCCCAGGCCGGCATCAACACCTCGCCGCCGCGCACGCCGGCAAACCGCGCCAGCGCGAGCGGCACCGCCTCGTCCAGGCGCAGGTGCAGCCCGCCGTCGGCGATGCCCCATTCCTCGCCGCAGAAATGCATGCGCGCCGGGTCCATCCCCAGCGCCGACAGCACCGCCACGCTTTCGCCGCGGCGGCGGGCCATGTCCTGCCCGCCCCAGCCGCCGTCGGTCAGCCACACCGCATCGACCGGGCGGCCCGCGGCCAGCGCGCGGCGCAGCCAGGGGAACGCGGCGAACTCGTCGTCGGGGTGTACGAACAGCGCCAACAGCGGCGCTTGCGCGGCAGCGTCAGAACGCATCGAAATCCAGTTGTCCCAGGCGCACCGAGTCCGCGGCGGGCACCGCCACGCCCTCGGCCAGCGGACGGAAGATCATGTTCAGCGGGCTCGGGCGCAGCCGCTGCGGAATCTCGAACCACAGGCCCTGCGGGCGCTCGCCGCCGGGGCGCAGGCCCAGGTGCAGGCGCATCGCCCAGGCCGGCGCCTGCGCCGGCGCCTGCATGCCGGCCGGCAGCGCGAGTTCGTCCCAGGCCCGCAGGCCGGGCTTGCCGGTCGCGGCTTCCGCGCCGATCGCGCCCGCGCCCGCGCGCACCAGCCGATAGCCGCGCTGCGGATTGGCGATGCGCCACTGCAGCGCCGCCTGCGACCAGTCGCGGCGGAAGCCGTCGGCCTCGGCGGCCGGCGCCGCGCGCTCGATCCGGCCGAAGCCGACGCGCGCGTCGAGCGGACGCACCAGGGTGAAACCGAGTTTGCGCAGGAAGCCCGGCGTCGAGTTGGCGTTGGCCACGCCGTACACCGCGCCGACGCCGGCCTGCGCGCCGAGCTGGTAGGTCGCATCGGCCAGGCGGGTGAACAGGCCCTTGCCCTGGAAGTCCGGATGGGTCGCGGTGTTCAGCGACAGCATCACCCGCATCGCCCGCCCGCCGACCACCGCCTGCGCCGGCACGCACACGTAGTGCGCCGCCAGCCGCTCGCCCTCCCAGGCGTCGCAGCCGATCACCGCGCCGGCGGGATTGCGCGCATACAGCCATTGCAGGTAAGCGGCGTTGAGGTGCGAGGCGCCGGGGAAACAGGCGCGGAACAATCGCTCGTAACTCGCCAGAGCTGCGGCGTCGGTACCGACCGGACGGATTTCCACGTTCGCTTTCCTCTCGTTCCTGGCGCCGTCGTTCAGCCCGGCGCCTGCTCCGCCAGCAGCCACACCGTGATGTCCGACGGCAACGCGCGCAACGCCGGCACCAGCGGCAGGATGCCGGCGGTCAAGGCCAGCGCCTTGGCCTTGGACACGTCGCCGGAGCACATGATGCGCTCGTACAGACCGCTCGCCAGCAAGGTCGGCAGGCGCCGGCTGGCGGTCACGCGCAGCCCGGCGCGAGCGGCCACCGCGGCCAGCGACGCGGTATCGAAGTAATACAGGTGCGGCGAAGGCAGGCCCTTCTGCCACAGCCGGTCGAACGGGCCCGGCATGCCCAGGCGCGCCATCGTCCCGGCGATCCGGTACAGCGCGCCGCGCCGGTCCGGCGCGTTGACCACGACCACGCCGTTCGGACGCAGGCGCTCGCGGCAATGGCGCAATGCCGAAGTCACGTCGGGAATATGCTCGAGCACGTCGTTGAACACGATCGCGTCGAAACGCTCGTCCGCGGCCAGCGCATCGGGAAAATAGCCGCGCCGCACCGGCAGGCCCCGCGCCATCGTGCGCCGCGCGACCTCGGGATCGGGCTCGATGCCGAAGACCTCGAAATCGGCCGCGGCCTTTTCCAGGAACCAGCCGTGCGCGCACCCCACGTCGAGCAAGCGCGGCCGTTGCGCATCCGCGCTGCCGCCGACGCCGGTTTGCGCCTTCAGCCACGCCAGCAAGGTGTCGAAGTTGGCTTCGCGAATGGGGCGCAACGCCAGTTCGCGCTGGTCTTCATCGATGTCCGGACCGTCGCGTTCGTCGATGTGCGCGGTGAACGCCGCGGTCTCCAGCCCGCACGACAGGCAGCGCCGGTGCCACTGCGCCAGTCCCGCGACCTGGGCGTTGCCGCAGCCCTCGCAATCGGAACGAAACGACGATTCCAACATTCACCACTCCCTTGCGCTGACGACAACGCCGATCATGATGATCGCGCCGCCCAACAGTGTCGAGTAGCGCAATTTCTCGCCGAGGATCAGCATCGACAGCAGCGGCACCAGCAGGAACGCCAGGCCGTAGAACGGAAACGCCAGCGACAGCGGCACCCGCGCCAGCACCGCCAGCCACGCCAGCGTGGCCAGGCCGTACACCGCCAGGGCCGCGAACAGCGGCCACGACAGCAAGGTGCGCGGGTTGGAGAAATCGAGCGAACCGGCTGCGAATTTGAACAACACCTGGCCCGCCGCGAGCATCGCGATGGTGCCCAGGATCATCGCCACCGTGGTGAAATTGAGTTGGCCGCCATTGCTCATCGTGCGTCACTCATCGTGCGAAATGCGCTTGATCAAGGGACGCCGGGCCAACAGCTGCGACAACGGCCGCCGCGGCACCGACGCGATGTCGTAACCGAAGAACGCGAGCAGGAACTGCAGGCCCGAGACCACCGCCACGGTCGCGATCATCACCGTGCCCACCGGGGTGGCGCTCTCGGCCTGGACCGAACGCACCCAATGCCAGCCGCCGAAGCCCAGGCCGAAGCCGAGCAGCAACACCGCCGCCAGCAACTCCAGCGAGGCCAGCGACAGATCGCGCAGGAAGTAGTTGTAGCCCACGCGCTTGCCGAGGTTGCGCGCGTGCTTGAACAGGAATTCGAAGAATATCTTCGAAGCCTTCAGGCCGCTGGTCTCGTCGCCGTAGCGCGCGTCCATCGGCACGTCGATCACCACCGCGCGCACGGTGTTGAGCCGGAACAGGATGTCGGTCTCGAAGAAATAGCGCCGGCTGATGCTGTTGAACGGCAGCATTGCGGCGACGCGCGCGTGGATCGCGGTGTAGCCGTTGGTCGGGTCGAACACGTCCCAATAGCCGGTGGAGGCCTTGGCCATGAAGCTCAGGCCGAGGTTGCCGATGCGCCGCGCCAGCGGCATCTGCCGGATCTGCGCCAGGTCCCAGAAACGGTTGCCCTTGGTGTAGTCGGCCTCGCCGGCGAGGATCGGCGCGACGAACGCCGGCAGCAACGCCGGATCCATCTGCCCGTCGCCGTCGATCTTGACGATCACCGTGGCGCCGTCGGCGATGGCCTGCTGGTAACCGGTGATCATCGCCCCGCCCACGCCCTGGTTGTGCGGATTGCGCAGCACCCGCACGCGCGGGTCGGTGGCGTTGCGTTCGATGAACTCGCCGCTGTTGTCGGGACAGGCGTCGTCCACGCAGTAGACCGCATCGACCTCCGGGCCGATCGCGGCGAGCACGCCGAGAATGTGCCGCGTCACCTTGTAGCTCGGGATGACCACGGCGATGCCGCTGGTCCAGGAGCGTGGGGCGTTCGCGTCGCGAGTCATTCGGAATTCCAGGGCGGCTTGCGGGAGGGACGGGCCAAGCGGCGGCCGCCGCCGGCTGGGCGGCCATCTTAGCCGATCGCGACCGGACAGGCATGTAGATTCAGGGAGTTAGGCCCGCTCGCACGGGCGATCCGGGCGCCGCGGCGCCCGGACCGAAGGTCGCCGCCGGCCTATTTCGCCGGGGCCGGGGGCGCGACCGGCGTCGCCGCCTCGGTCGAGGACAGCGAGATCCCGTCCTCGTTCTCGCGCCCGTTGAGCCCGCACGGCACGCCGATCCCGTGCAGCGCGATCACCGTCGCCGGCCCCTTGATCAGGCTGCAATCGAACTCCTGGCCCGGCTGCAGGTAGATCGCGGTGCCGTCGCCGATCATGTAGAACGCGGAACGGTAGGCGTCCGCGTCGAGCTGCCTGAACAACGCGAACTGATGGCCCGAGCGCTTGCCTTCGCGGTCGATGCGCTCGCCGTAGCGGTCGATGACGCTGGGCTGGTTGGCCCCGCGGCGCACCTTGTCGACCTGGGTGCTGTTCCAGCCCAGGTACAGCACCATCGCCGCCAGGATCGCCTTGCCGGCATGGCGCGGGCGCGCCACGAACACCGCCAGCGCCGCCCACGCGGCGAGCATGCAGTTGTAGCGGATGAAGCGGTCGTTGAAGGCCGACAGGCCGAGCGCGAAATCGGTGTGGTACTGGTAGACCTCGCGCAGCAGCCACCAGTAGCCCGCCGCCGATGCGGCCAGCACCGTCGCCGCCACCGCCAGGCGCAGGCGCAGGCTCCACAGGCGCCATTCCACCGACGCCACCAGCACCGCGTACATCAGCAGCGGCACCAGCGCGAATTCGTAGTAGCGGCCGTGCACGCGGTCCAGGCTCTCGTACATGCCGGTGCCGGCGACCGCGGCGGAGAAGGCCATGGTCACCGCGAAGAAGCAGCCGAAACCGGCCAGCACGAACCACACCGCCGGGCGCATCCAGGCGAACTGCGGCTCCAGCGCCTGCGGACGCAGCAGGTTGCGCACCGCGCTGACCGCGACCAGCAGCAGCGGCAACGACATCAGCGTGGCCAGGAAGGCGAGATGGTTGCGCAGCGCCACGATGCCCTTGCTCAGCAGCAGCGCCGGGCTCAGGCCGTTCTCGATGATCGAGGACTGCGCGCCGTAATGGCCGCCGAACGGATTGAGCACGAGCTTGCCGAAGATCGCGCTTTCCAGCGCGACATAGCTGAGCACCGTCGCCGCCGCATACAACCCGGCCATGCCCAGCGCCGACGCCGACCAGCCCACGCGCCGGGTGCGCGCGTCGTACGCGGCCAGCAGCAGCGCGAAAGGCGGCAACAGGAACAGGCCGTGCGGCTTGGTCGCGATCAACAGCCCGTGCAACACCGCCGCCCACACCAGCAGCGACGCGCGCGGCTGGCGCAGGTACGCGAACAGCAGCGACAGCAGGCCCACGTACAACGCCGCGAACAGGCTTTCCGGCATGAAGAAGGCGATGTAGCCGCCCAGGCCGGCCCAGGCGAACGCGATCGCCAGCAGCAACGCGCCGCGCGGCCGGTACACCTGCACCGCGATGCGGTACAGCGGCACGATCGCCAGCGCCACCACGATCACGTTGAGCAACCGCGCCTTGACGATCAACTCGCCGCCGCGCGAATGCGCCAGCGAATACAGCAGCGAGAAGAACCAGTTGTTGACCAGCGGCGCCTGCCCCGGCATGACCTCGCGGTGCAGCACCCAGTACGACCACGCCGCGTAGCTGTACTCGTCGGCGAACACCATCGGCGGACCGAGCGCCGCCACCCGCGACACCAGCAGGTAGAACGCGGCCACCATCGCCAGGATGCAGGCGGTGGTCGACAACGGCCAGTCGCGTGGCGCGGGCGCGCCGGAGTCCGCCGAAGCCCCCTGGATACTGCTCATTCAAGCCTGCTTTATGCGTAGAATTAACGACTTACTATAGCCAGCGGCCGGCTCGCGGACAAACCGCAGACGGCCCTGCGCGGCGTCCGGCGCGACGCGGCTGGCGTTGCAGGAGACCGACCCGATGAGCGCACGATCCCTCCTTCCGTCCCCGGCCCGGGCCGCCTGCGCGCGCCTGCTGCGCGCCGGCGCGGCGGCCGGCGCGCTCGCCCTCGCGCTGAGCGCCTGCAAGCCGCCGGACATCCCCGGCCCGGTCGCCAAGACCGAATACAAGCTCGGCGCGGTGCCGGAGTCGTCGGTCGGCAAGATCAAGCTGAATTACTGGAAGCTGGAAGGCCCGGTCAAGGCCGGCCAGCCGTTCGCGCTGGGCATCAGCATCACCAACGGCAGCGAAGTCTGGCTCGCCGCCGGCACCGCCGATTCGCTGCGCCTGTCGGCGAGCTGGCTCGAACCCACGACCTATGCCGCGCGCGCGCCGACGGTGAACATCGAGCGCAAGACCGGGATCGGCTCGGGCGTGTCCGGGGCGGAGCAGTTCACCCTGGTCGCGCCGCCGGCCGCCGGGCGGGTGCTGCTCAAGCTGGTGCTGACCGACGCCGACGGTACCTCGCTGGAAGCGGCCGGGGTGGGGCCGCTGCACTACGACCTCACCGTCGACCCCTGACCCGCGCGCCGCGGGCGCGCGCCTCAGCCGCGCTTGCGGATCACCTTGCGCATGCCGCGCAGCAGCAATTCCTCGCGAGTGTAGCCGCGCTCCAGGCAGCGCGCGAAGTTCGGATGCGCCTCGCCCTCGGGATGGGCGCAGCCGGCCCATTCCGATTCGTGCAGGAACTCGGCCCGCGCGCGCACCGAATCGAACGCCGCGCGGTAGTCGGCCAGGCGCCGGCGGTTCATCGCGTAGCGGTATTCCTCGGCCTCGCCGTCGCTGCCGCCGGCGCGCTTGAGCGCGGCGACGAATTCGTCGTCGTCGCTGAGCAGGTGCTGCCACGGCTCCGGCACGCGGTACTGGAAGTGGCTGCCGCTGTCGCAGGTCCACATCGGGTCGAACTTCATGCAGATCGTCCCGCCCGGCTTGAGCACGCGCAGCATCTCGGCCAGGGCCTTGGCCGGATCGGGAATGTGCTCGAACGCGTCGAAGGAGAAGATCGCGTCGAACAGGCCGTCGCGGTAGATCAGGTCCATCGCGTCGACGCGGTGGAATTCCAGCCGCCCGGACGGCAGTTCGTAGCCGTTGCGCTGGGCCTTTTCCTGCAGCAGCTTGACCAGCTCGCCGCCGAAGCGCGCGTTCTGGTCGCTGAAGTCGCTGCAGTAGATGCGGCCGACCCGGCCGGCGATCATCGCGCTGTGCGCGCCGGCGCCGCCGCCGACATCGAGCACCAGCGCATCGGCGGCGGGCAGCGCGCCGCACTGCGCCAATACCTCGAACGCGTAGTCGACTTCGGCGCGATGGGCGGCGACGTCGCCGGCCTCGTCGTAGCCGCCGGCGGCGGCCGCGGGTTCGGCGGCGGCCTCGGCCGGCTCGGGCGCGGCGTCGACGAGTTCCAGCGCCAGTTCGCGCGGCAGGTAGAACGTGTTGGTGCAGGCGCCATGGAACTTGGCCATGCCCTCGCCTTCCCAGCGATACGGCGCGTAGCCCAGCCCGTCCAGCAGTTCGGTGACGTTGTGCCAGTCGCTGTTCTCGACCAGCAGCGCCGGCCGGCAGCGGCGGATGGTCTCGACCAATCCGCGCAGCGCCTGCGCTTCGAAGCCTTCGACGTCGACCTTGATCAAATCCGGCTGCAGTTGGAAATCGTCGCCGCGCACGATCGGCACGCTGACCGATTCCAGTTCCAGGCCGCCGCGCTCCTGATATTTCTCGCGCACCCAGGGCTTGTCGAATTGCGCCGGGTCCAGCGACGACTCCTCCAGGTAGACCACGCCGTCCACCGAGGGCACCAGCAAGGTCAGTTCGCCGGGTTCGGCGCCCAGGCCGCAGCGGTGGATCTCGACCGCGCCGCCGGCCAGTCCGGCGATCCGCTCCAGGCCCGGCCACAGCCGCGGGTTGGCTTCGAAGCAGTGGATGGCGACGTCGCCGCCGAGCACGGCGCGCAAGGTCGCCACGGTCTGGCCGCCGTTGGCGCCGACGTCCAGGACCGTGCGCAGCGGCCGCATCTGCCGCCCGATCCAGTCCAGCGCCCGGAAATCGGGGTCGTGGACGCTCTTGCTATGCAGCTGGTGGAGCACCCTCTCGTGCAGCGCCGAAACGTCGTTCATCCAAAACTCCCGAGACAATGTCCCAAAGTCTGTCTGCCACCCCGTCCCACTCGAAGCCGCGGGCGATGTCGCGCCCCGCCGCGCCGTGCCGGTCCGCCAGGTCGCTATCGTCGATGTAACGCTTGAGTTGCGCGGCCAGCTCGTCCACCGAGTCGGCCAGATACCCGTTCTCCCCCGCTTCGACCAACTCGGCGAACGCGGCGGTGGAACCGCGCGCGACCACCGGCCGGCCCGCCATCCACGATTCCAGCAACACGATGCCGAAGCTCTCGCTTTCGCTCATGTTCGCCAGGCAGCGCGCCTGCGACAGCGCGCCGACCACCACCTCGCGCGGCTGCGGGCCATAGTAATACACGCCCTCGCCGGCCAATGGCACGCCGTCGTCGTCCGGACCGATCAACACCACGTCCACGCCGGTGCCGGCCGCGTTCAGGCGCTGGCAGGCCTGCACCGTCGCTGCGTAATGCTTGGCCGCGGTCTTGCGCCCCAGCACCAGCACGAACGGGCGCTCGCTGCGATGCACGCGGGCGAACGCCTCGCGCCCGCGGGCGACGAAGTCGGCCGCGAAGTCGGCCGCGTTCAGGCCGCCGCCGGCGATGCCCACCGAATGCGCGCCGACCTTGTCGAAGAACGCGCGCCGGCTTTCCTCGGGGAACGCCAGCACCCGGTCGGCGGCGGCGAACGCGTCGTAGAAATCGCGCCAGTGGTAGTAGCGGTCTTCCATGTGGAAATGCGGCAGCACGATCGACGGCAGGCCGTGCTGCGCCGCCGTGCGCACGCCCAGCAGCGAGCTGGCGAACGGCACGCCCTGGGCCAGGATCACGTCGTAGTCGGCGGCGTGCCGGTCCAGCCAGCGCTCCATCTCGGCGCTGTGCGGGCCGCGGATCTTGCAGAAGCGGCGGTCGACGTCGCGCGCGCGGCGCTTGGCCGCGGCGATCAGCTCGCCGATCCAGCGCTCCGGCGCGGCGCGGCGCGCGCGCTCTTCCATGCCCTCGCCCAGGTCGATCGCGGTCTCGCCGTCGGCGCCGACGGCCTCGATGGCGGACACGATCACGCCCAGTTCGCGCGCGTCGTCCTCGCTGTGCATCAGCGCCGACACGCGCAGCTCCAGCAAGGTGCCCGGGCCGGCGAAGGAATGCCGGAACGAGAACCGGCCGGAGACGTTCTTGGCGTCCAGTTCGACGTCGTCGACGCGCACCGACACCCGCACCGGCTGCAGCGCGACGCCGGCGATGCGCACGCCTTCGCTGCCTTCGGGCAGCAGGGCCTGGGCGACCCGCCCGGTCCAGCGCACCACCCGGCCGTCGCTGCGTTCGGGATAGTTCCAGCCGCCGAGCAGGCCCGGGCCGATGTCCACCGCGAGGTCGGCGCCGATGCGCAGCGACTCCTGCATCCACGCCGAATTCAGGATCGCCGCCTGGGCGAAGCGGTCCGGCGGCGGCGGATCGGGCCGGAACAGGCGCACCTGTCCCTTCATCCGCGGCACCGCGTCGGCCGCCGTCGGCGGTTCGTAGTCGGCGGAGAAATGCAGGCGATCGTGGATCGGCCCGACCGCCGGAGCGACCACGTCGATCTCCAGCCCTTCGCGCTTTTCCAGCGCGCGCAGCAGGTTGAGCAGATAGACCTCGGCGCCGCCGCGCGCCGGTTCGCCGAAGCGGTAGGTCAGCACCAGCATCCGGCACGGGCCGTCGCGGCCGATCAACTGGCGCAGCTCGCGGCGCATGCGCCCGCCGAGCACGCGCCAGTCCAGATGGGTGGCGACGTAATCCATGGCCTCGGCGGAAATGCGCGCGCTCAGGCTGCGGTCGCCGCACAGCTTGGGGATCCACTCGGCCATCGCCTCGGGACCGGCCTCGATGTAGTGGGTGCCCGCGCGCAGGCCGCCGAATCCGCGCACGCCGATCGGCGAGGTCAGCAGCGGCAGGCCCGCGGCGAGGAAGTCGGGCACCTTGAGGCTGGAGCCGCCGCCTTCGAACAACGGATTCACCGCCAGGTCGGCCAGCGCGAACAGCGCCTGCTTGTCGGCCAGGCTCAGGAACCCGAGCAGGGCCACGTTGGCCGGCACCTCGGCCACGTCGATCGCCTCGCACACCGAGCCGACCAAGGCGAAGTTCACCCGCGGGTTGCGCGCGGCCAGCTCATCGACGATGAACTGCGCGGCGCGCACGTTGGGCGGATGCGCGCTGCCGACGAACACCGCCAGCGGCGGCTGCTCGGGCCGCTCCTCGCGCGCCAGGCCGTTGCGGTGCACCTGCGGCAGGCGCACGCCGTTCTCAACGGTCAGCACCCGGCGCGCGCCGTAGCGCTCGCGCAGGCGCACGCCGTCGGCGTCGGACACGCAGAACACCAGGTCGGCGCGCGCGGCGACCTGGCGTTCCAGCTGTTCGGCCAGTTCGATCCACTTGTCGCCGTCCTCGCGCGAGGCCAGCAGTTCGCGCTTGAGTTCGGCCTCGACGTTGTGCGAGGAATGCACCACCGGCATCGCCTGCGGCACCAGCGAGAGCAGCGGCGCCAGGAAGCAGTGCTCGAAGTCGACCAGGTCGGCGCGCGCGAGCTCCTCGCGGAACGCCGCGATCAGCGCTTCGTTGTCCAGGCAGTGCCTGGCCGCGACCAGGTCGGCCACCGACACGCTGTAGCCCTTGAGCGACTTGACGTCCTCGCGGCGATGCGCGGCGGTCTTGGGTATCGAGCGCTGGATCACGCCCGGGGCGATCGTGCAGCGCTCTTCGCTCTCGCCGTTGTTCAGGCACAGCAGGGTGACGTCGAACTCGCGCCCCAGCTCGCCCAGCAATTCGTTGATCCGCACCTGGCCGCCGCCGGCGGCGCGGTGGGTCTCGTAGTCGCACACCGCCAGGATGCGCTTGCGCGCGCTGGCCACCGCCGGCGCCGCCAGGGTGTCCGCGATCGCCTGCGCGCTGCGCGCGGCGATGGCTTGCCAGGTGTAGCGCGCGCGCGCGAATTCGGCGCCGCGCTCGCCCAGCGCGCGGCTCGCGCCGGCGTCGTCGAGCAGGCGCCGCAGCGCGCCGGCGAAGCCGTCGAGTTCGCTGATCGCGGCCTGCGCGCCGGCCTCGATCTCCAGCCCGCGCGCGCCGATCGGCGTGGACAGCACCGGCGCGGCGTGGCCCATGTAGTCGAGCATCTTCAGGTTGGTGCCGGCGCCGCTGCGCAGCGGGTTGATCGCCGCGCCGCAGCGCCACAACAGCGCGTCCTTCTCGGCCGCATCGACGAAGCCCAGCAGCTTGACGTTGGCCGGCACCGGCTTGTCGTAGGCCTTGCAGACCGAGCCCAGCGCATAGAAGGTCACGTCCTTCAGCGCCGGCGCCAGTTGCTCGGCGATGAACGCCAGCGCTTCCACGTTCGGCGGATGCGCGCTGCCCAGGAACAGCGCCGAGCGCTCGCGCGCCGGCGCCGGCTCGGGCGCGGCGACCGGCTCGTAGCCGTTGGGCGCCAGGAAGATGCGCTCGGCCGGGAAGCCGAACGCATCGTGGAACTCGCTGCGTTCCTCTTCGCTGATCGCCAGCAACGCCGAGCAGCAGCCCAGCAGGCGCGCTTCCAGCTCGCGCACGAACGCGGCGCCGCGGCGGCCGATCTCGCCTTCGAACATCTGCTCGGCGAGCCGGTACTCGACGTTGTAGGCGTTGTAGATGCGCAGCTTGCCGTCGCTGCCGGCGCCGCGGTCGTACGGCAGGGTGAACGGCGACTCGTGCACGACCAGGTCGGCCGCGCGCACCAGCTCGCCCATGCGCCGGCCCAGCTCGGTATCGAACTCGCCGGCCAGCGCCAGCGCCAGGCCCGAGCATTCCGGGCCGATGCGCTCGTTGTCGAGCTTCCAGTGGATCTGGTCGGCCTCGCGCGGCTTGGGCACGCGGATCTCGCGGAAGCTCGGCGAGTGCTCGATCGTCTCGGTCTTGGCGTCGGCGAAGGTCGCCGACAGCAGGGTCACGTCGAAGGCTTCGCTGAGATAGCGATACAGCATGTAGTAACGCTGCTCTCCCCCGCTCCGCGGCGGCACGAAGGCCGGGAAGAAATTTATCGCCAGTAGCTTACGTCGCTTCTCTGCCATTTCCAGTTCCGGTCATTCCTTTAAATCTTTGGATCGCCGCCGGCCCGCCTCCCCCGAGCCGGCGGTGGCGCTTACCGCGCGCCCAAGCGGCGAAGGTCCGCGTCGACCATCATCGTGATCAGCTGCTGCAGCGAAGTCTTGGGCGTCCATCCCAGCGCGGCCTTGGCCTTGGCCGGGTTGCCGAGCAGGACATCGACCTCGGCCGGGCGGAAGAACTTCTCGTCGATCACCAGGTGCGCGTCCATCTCCAGGCCGACGTGGCCGAAGGCGATCTTGCACATGTCGCGCACGGTCGTGGTCTGGCCGGTCGCGACGACGTAGTCGCCGCCGCGCTCCTGCTGGGTCATCAACCACATCGCCTCGACGTAGTCGCCGGCGAAGCCCCAGTCGCGCTTGGCGTCGATGTTGCCCAGGCGAAGCTCCTTCTGCAGGCCCAGTTTGATCCGGGCGACGGCGTCGGTGACCTTGCGGGTGACGAACTCGATCCCGCGCAGCGGCGACTCATGGTTGAACAGGATGCCGCTTGACGCGTGAAGACCGAAGCTTTCCCGGTAGTTCACCGTCGCCCAGTGCGCCATCAGCTTGGCCACGCCGTAGGGGCTGCGCGGGTAGAACGGGGTGGTCTCGTCCTGCATCTCGGCCTGGATCAGGCCGAACATCTCGCTGGTGGAGGCCTGGTAGAAGCGCGCCTGCGGGTTGACGATGCGCACCGCCTCCAGCACGTTCAGCGCGCCGACGCCGTCGACCTGGGCGGTCAGCAGCGGCTGCTGCCAGGACGAGCCGACGAAGCTCTGCGCGCCGAGGTTGTAGACCTCGTCGGCCTTGGAGGCCTGCATCGCCCGGATCAGCGACGACAGGTCGGTCAGGTCGCCGTCGAGCAGGGTCACCTGGTCGGCGATGCCGAGCTCGCGCAGGCGCCACAGGGTGTCGGAGCTGCGCCGCGCCAGGATGCCGTACACGCCGTAGCCCTTGGACAGCAGCAGCTGCGAAAGGTAGGCGCCGTCCTGGCCGGTGATGCCGGTGATCAATGCGTTCTTGTTGCTCATGACTGGTTCCGCTGATCGAGGAGAATGTCTTGCAGGGTCTGTTCCATGGGGATGCGCGGCGCCCAACCGGTCGCCGCGCGCAGCGCGCCGGCCGAGCCGACCATGCGCCGCTGCTCGGCGCGGCGCAGCTTGGCCGGGTCCTGGCGGACCTCGACCTGCACGCCTTCGATCCGGCACATCGCCTCGAGCAGGTCGCGCACCTTGCGCTCCACCCCGGAGGCGACCAGGTACAGCTGGCCGGACACGCCGTCGCGCAGGGCCGCGGCGTAGGCGGCGACGATGTCGCGCACGTCGGTGAAGTCGCGCGTGGTGTCGATGTCGCCGGCGTCGATCACCGGCGCCTGCCGGCCCTGGGCGATCGCCGCCACCTGGCTGGCCAGCGCCGGCAGCACGAACTGCCGCCCCTGGCCCGGGCCGATATGGTTGAACGGGCGCAGCACGATCGCGTCCAGCCCCTCGCTGCGCTGCCATTGCAGGCACAGTTGCTCAGCGGCGAGCTTGCTGACCGCATAGGGATTGCGCGGCGCCGGCATCAGCGCCTCGGTCACCGGCATCTGCGCCTCGTCCACCTGGCCGTAGACGTCGCCGGAGCTGATGTAGAGCAGGCGCCCGTCGAACCCGGCGCGCTTGAGCGCCTGCAGCAGGTTCAACGTGCCCAGCGTGTTGATTTCGAAAGTCTCGCGCGGGTCCTCGAACGAGCGCGGCACGAAGCTCTGCGCGGCCAGGTGCAGCACCGCGTGCGGACGCAGCTCCTCGACCGCGCGGTTCACCGCCTCGGCGTCGCGGATGTCCCAGCCCTGGTCGGGGGTGTGGAATTCGTAGTCGCCGAAATGGCCGGCGCGCACCGCCGCCTCGACGTAGCGGCCGACGAATCCGCTGCCGCCGGTCACCAGCAGCCGACGCGGCGCGGACGGAGCGCCCGCGGCGCTCACGGACGCCTCGCCACGATGGCGTAGTCCGGGGCGATGTGCATGCTCCACAACATGTCGTTGAGCGACTTGGAACCGGGCACTTCCGGCGGCAGCAGCGGCGGCGCGTTGAGCGGGCGGTGCGCGCTCAGGCGTTCGATGCGCGAATCGGCGAAGCCGCGGTTCTCCACCACCCAGCGCAGCATCGCCGGCGGCAGCGGGTTGAGGTGGGTGGGGTCCATGTAGAAGTAGTGCGAGCCGACCATGATGTTTTCCGGGTTCGGCGTTTCCAGCAGCAACAGGCCGCCGGGGCGCAGCGCGCGCAGCGCCGCGTCGATCAGGCCCACCACCCGCTCGAACGGCAGGTGCTCGACCAGGTGCATCGAGGTGATGGCGCCGACCGAACCTTCCGGCAGCTCGCGCAGCACGTCCACCGCGTCGCCGGCGATCACCTTCAGGCCGGTGCCGGCGCAGCTGTCGACGAAATCGCGGTTGAGGTCGATGCCGCTGGCCTGCAGGCCGTGCTCGGCCAGCAGTTCCAGCCATTCGCCGCGGCCGCAGCCGATGTCGACCACCGGCGCCTCGGCGCTGCCGGCGCCGGCCTCGCGGACCCACTCCAGGTACGGCTCGATCCGCGCCCGCACCAGCTCGCGCGAGCCGCGGAATTCGTCCTCGAAGTCGGCGTAGAGCTTGTCCATCGTCGGCTGGAAGCGTTCGCGCTCGAGCTCGGCGGCGTGCATGCGCTCGAACATCGGCATCATCCGCGCGACGTTGCGCAGCAGCCCGGCCTGCTGGCCGCGCACCTGCTTCAATTCGTCGGTCAGCAGGTTGACGTGGCGGCCCAGCTCGTGCGCCTCGCGCGCCTGGGTCGCCTCGATCGTGTACTGGCGGTCGAACAGGCTGCCCAGCCGCGCCAATCCGTGCAGCCACGACAGCGCGCGGCCGAACATCGGCTTGCGTTTCCACTGCTGCAGCTTGTACGGCAGCATCAGCCCGTCGATGTGGACCTGCTTGGCCATCCCCTCTTCCGACCAGCGCAGCGCGCCCAGCACCTCGACCTTGGTGGTGTGGCCCGAGCGCAGCTCGTGCAGGAAGTAGTTGAAGCCGTCCGGATCGGGCTCGCGCCGCAGCACCACGCGGTAGGCCATATCGACGAAGCTGGCGTCGGCCGGGCCGAGCAGTTCCGACAGCACGTACTCGCGCTTGACCGGAATCGAGTGGGTGACCGAGCGCCAGTGCTGCAGTTCCTCGCCCTGCGCGCCGCTGCGGGCGAACGCGCGATCGAGCTGGGTGCGCATGCGTTCGACCGCGCCGTCGGCGCCGGCGATGCCGTCGCCCTCGACCGGGATCGCCTCGCGCAGGCGCGCGGAGACGGCCTGCATGACCGCATCGACGTCCAGCGGGTCCAGGGCCTGGTTCATCGCACCGCCTCCGGCCGCGCCTGGGTCGCGGTCGTGGCCACTTCGATGACCGGCGGAATCCAGGCGGTGCCTACGAACATCGGCTTGTCCAGGTTGGCCACGGTGAACACCAGCGCGAGGTCGCGCCATTGGTAGTTCTTCTGCAAATGGGTTTCCGCGCCGGTCAGCGCGACCGAGAACGAATAGGTGCCCACGCCGAGGTTGGCCGGGAAACGCACCCGGAACTCGACCTCGCCGCCGGCCTGCAATTGCTCGTTGGCCTGCCCGGTGTGGTGGGTGTTGGTGCCGTACAGCGCCTGCCCCAGCCGGTCGCGGATCATGTAGCCGAACACCAGCCGCTCCAGCGGCTGGTGCACGCGCACCCGCGCGCGCAGCGTCACCGGATGGCCGACGCCGACGAACTCGACCGGCGCGCCGCTCTCGTCCAGCAACTGCAGGTCGACGATCTCCGCCTCGCCGGTGCCCGACTCGGTCGCGACCTTGCCGTCCTTCGACAGTTCGGTCTTGACCGAGCTGTTCTCGCGCTGGGCGATCAACGCGTTGTAGTAATCGAAGACTTCGTAGGGATCGCTGTCGAGCACGGCCTTGCCGCCGTCGAGCAGGATCGCGCGGTCGCACAGCGCCTGGATCGCCACCGCGTCGTGCGAGACGATCAGCAAGGTGGTGCCGGCGTCGCGGAACTCGTGGATGCGCTTGAAGCACTTGTGCACGAAGTAGGTGTCGCCGACCGACAGCGCCTCGTCGACGATCAGCACGTCCGGCCGCACCGCGGTCGCCACCGCGAACGCGACGCGCATCTGCATGCCGCTGGAATAGGTGCGCACGGCCTGGTCGAAGTACTCGCCGACCTCGGCGAAGTCCTCGATCTGCGGCATCAACGCCTCGATCTGGTCCTGCGGCAGGCCCATCAGGCCGGCGGCGTGGACCACGTTCTGGCGGCCGGTCAGCTCGCCGTTGAAGCCCAGCCCCAGCTCCAGCAGCGCCGATACCCGGCCGTTCACCGACACCCGGCCCGCGCTGGGCTTGGTGGTGCCGGTGATCATCTTGAGCAGGGTGCTCTTGCCGGCGCCGTTCTGGCCGATGATGCCGATCGACTCGCCCTGGTGGACGCTGAAGGACACGTCGCGGATCACCCAGTGCTCGTGCCGCGGCTTGACCGGGATGCCGAACCAGCGCGCGAAGCGCTGCAGCTCGCTGGCGTACTCGACGTACGACTTGCCGACCTTCTCCACCACCATCACCGGGCCGCTCACAGCACGTCCACCATTTCCGCCGAGGCGCGGCGGAACAGGAACATCGCGATCGCCAGCAGCACCGCCGCGGTGACCGCCACCATCACCAGGCTCTGCTGCGGCGCGCGCTCGTAGACGATCACGTCGTGGTAGGCCATCGCCAGCGGCGCGACCGGGTTGAACGCCAGCGAGGCCTTGAACCCGGACGGCACGATCTTGATCGGGTAGATGATCGGGGTGACCCAGAACCAGAACTGCAGCAGCACCGCCATCACGTGGCCGACGTCGCGCACGAACACGTTGAGCACGCCGACGATCAGGCCCACGCCGGTGGCCAGGGCCACGGTCAGCGCGATCAGCACCGGCAGCCACAGGTAGTGCGAGTTCGGATACATGCCCAGGATCGGCAGAATCACCATCACCACGCACAGCAGCGCGATGTTGTTGACCAGCGAGGAGCCGACCGAGATCACCGGCAGGGCGATGCGCGGGAACTGCATCTTCTTGAGCAGGGTGGTGTTGTCGATGAACACGTTCTGCAGGCGCTGCATGATCTCGGCGAACAGCGACCAGCACAGGATGCCCGACATCAGGTAGATGGCGTAGGCGTACTTGCTGTCGACGCCTTCCAGGCGCGCGGCCAGCACGTTGGACAGGATCGTGGCGAAGATGATCACCTGCGCCAGCGGCTGCAGGATGATCCACAACGCGCCGAAGGTGCTGCGCGAGAAACGCGCCTTGAACTCGTTCACCACCGACGAGGCGATGAATCCGCGGTAGCGCCAGGCGGCGCCGAACATACCCACCATGATCAGGGACTCCCCTCGATTGCAGGACGCGACGGCGCGGCGTCGCGCGCCAGGGTCGCGGAAATTTCGCGCAGACGCGCGGCGATGGCGTCGGCGGCCGCCTGTGGCGCCAGCGTGCGCCGCACCGACTCGCGCGCGCGCGCGCCCAGCTCGGCGGCGAAGGCGCGGTCGTCGGCGAGCCGGCGCATGTGCGCGGCGGCCTGCTCGACGTCGGCCTGCGCCCACATCGCGCCGGGCGGGTGCGGGTACTCGCCCTCACCGACCGGCACCAGGCTGTAGCCGACCAGGCAGCTGTCGTTCTCGTCCATGAATTCCAGGTTGCCGGACCAGCCGGTGCCGATCACCGGCTTGCCCAGCGCCATGCTCTCGGCCAGGCCCAGGCCGAAACCCTCGGCCCGGTGCAGCGACACGTAGACGTCGGCGCAGCGCTGCAACGCGTGCACGTGGGCGCGGTCGATCACCTCGTCGCGCACCACGATGCGCGGATCGCGCGCGCCCAGCGCCAGCAGGCTGAGGAAATTGTCGGGGTGGCGATAGCCGTTGCTGGACTTGAGCAGCAGCTGCACGTCCTCGCGCTCGGGCGGGAACGCGCGCTGGAACGCCTCGACCACCGCGAACGGGTTCTTGCGGTGGATCCAGGAATTGAAGTCGAAGGTCACCAGGAACACGAAACGCTCCGGCGCCAGGCCGAAGTCCTCGCGGCTCAGGCCGCTGTCGGGCACCGGGCACAACGGCAGCGGCACGCGCAGGATCGGCTTGTCGGTCACGCGCCGGAACGCGCGCTCGACGAACTCGGTGGCGACCAGGATCTCGTCCACCTGGCCCAGCGCCGGCAGCCAGTCGGGCGGAATCTCCTCCAGCTCCCAGAACCAGCAGGCGATCAGGTAGCGCCCCTTGAGCTTGGCCTCGCCGATGTGGCGCAGCGCCTCGTCCAGGTAATCGGGGTTGACGAAGATGATGCTGATCGCGTGGGTCGCGTCTTCGCCGATGTGGGCGTCGAGGCTGCGGTCGGCCAGGCCGTGCGGCAGCTCGATGGCGATGTCGTGCAGGGCGACCGGATACCCGGCCTCGATCAGCGCGCGGCCGTACATGCGCGCGCTCTCGGCCAGGCCGAACTGGCCGCGCAGGTAGGCGAAGATGTTGACGCCCGGGGTGTCGCCGCGCGCGGCGGCCGGCGCGGCGATCGCCGCCTGCTCCGGCAGCGGGCGCGACCACGCCGGCGTGTGCGCGAAGCGGGCGCGCCGGCTGGCGCGCGCGGCCAGCATGAACGACACCTTGTCGCGCAGGCGCTGCGGGAAGCGCCGGTACAGGGCGCGCAGCCAGGACTGCCGGCGCACCCAGGCCGACAGCCCGAGCAGCAGCATTCCCGAATCGGCGCTGGACATCGCGGTCTGGTCCGAGGATCGGCCCGGCGTGGCGTCGGCGGAAGCGGCCACCGGCCTCAACCCGCCAGGGCCCGCTCGAGCTCGTCGCGCAGGTCCGCCAAATCCTCCACGCCCACGCTCAGGCGCACGAGGTTGTCGTGGATGCCGAGCGCGGCGCGGCGGTCGGGCGGGATCGAGGCGTGGGTCATCACCGCCGGGTGGTTGACCAGGCTCTCCACGCCGCCGAGCGACTCGGCGATGGTGAACAGGTGGCAGCGCTCCATCATCCGCCGCGCGCCGTCCATGCCGCCCTTGACGTAGACGCTGATCATGCCGCCGAAGCCGTGCATCTGGCGCTTGGCCAGTTCGTGCTGCGGGTGCGACTTCAGGCCCGGGTACAGGACCTTCTCGACGTTGGGATGGGTTTCCAGCCATTCGGCCAGCGCCTGCGCGTTCTCGCAGTGCGCCTTCATGCGCAGGTGCAGGGTCTTCAGCCCGCGCAGGGCGAGGAAGCTGTCGAACGGGCCCTGGATGCCGCCGACCGCGTTCTGCAGGAAGGTCAGCTGCTCTTCCAGCTCCGGCGCGTCGCCGACCACGGCGATGCCGCCGACGATGTCGGAGTGGCCGTTGAGGTACTTGGTCGCCGAGTGCATGACGATGTGCGCGCCCAGTTCCAGCGGGCGCTGCAGGATCGGCGAGCAGAAGGTGTTGTCGACCACTACGATCAGCCCGCGCTTGCGCGCGATCGCGGCGATGCGGGCGATGTCGACCAGCTTGAGCAGCGGGTTGGTCGGGGTCTCGATCCACACCAGCTTGGTCTCGGGACGGATCGCGGCCTCGAACTTGGCTTCGTCGCTGAGGTCGACCCAGCTGAAGTCGAGCCCGGCGCTGCGCCGGCGCACCCGCTCGAACAGGCGGTAGGTGCCGCCGTAGACGTCGTCCATGGCGATCACATGGCTGCCGGCGTCGAGCGTTTCGAGGATGGTCGAGGTCGCCGCCAGGCCGGAGGCGAAGGCGTAGCCGCGGCGGCCGCCTTCCAGGCCGGCGATGCAGCGCTCGTAGGCGAAGCGGGTCGGGTTGTGGCTGCGCGAGTACTCGAAGCCCTGGTGCTGGCCGGGGCTGCTCTGGGCGTAGGTCGAGGTCGCGTAGATCGGCGGCATGACCGCGCCGGTGCTGGGGTCCGGGGACTGGCCGGCGTGGATTGCCAGGGTGCCCAGGCCGGGCTTGCGCGAGCCGTCTTGCGGCGGTTGGTGGCTCATCGAATTCGGTTCCGTGCGCTGCATGACGGCCGGGAATTCGGCCGAAGAGGCGTAACCGTGAATTCTAACATCGCCTGCGTGAGGCTCCGGATTCACGCATTGGCACTTCAGGCCGCGTGCAGTGGCACTGTGGCGACCCCGCTGCTGCGACCTACGGCACGGAATCCGGGCGCAGGCTGAACGCGGATTCAGGTAGGCGGCGGGTCGCCGCGGACGCGCGCACCGGCCACCGTGCCGCGGCGCCCGGCCGGCGCCGGGGCCGGGGCCGACAGGCGCCGGCCGCCGCGACGGCGGCCGGCGCGGCCGGGGTCACTGCACCCGGCGGCGCAGGAAGTTGAGCAGGTCGATGCGGGTGATCAGGCCGAGGAACCGGTCGCCGTCGGCCACGATCGCGACATGGCCGCGGTCGAACACCGGCAGCAGCGACTCGATCGGCGCGCCGACCTGGATCTTGTCGAGCTTGCTGACCATCGCGGTCGACACCGGGTCGCGGAAGCGCGACTCGTCGCCGTACACGTGCAGCAGCACGTCGCTCTCGTCAACGATGCCGACGATCTGCTCGCCGTCCATCACCGGCAGCTGCGAGACGTCGTACAGCTTCATGCGCTGGTAGGCGGTCACCAGCAGATCGTTGGGACCGACCACGACCGTATCGCGCTGCGAGTACGGGCGCAGGATCAGGTCGCGCAGGTCGCCGTGCTGGTCGCGCTGGATGAAGCCGTTGTCGAGCATCCAGTAGTCGTTGTACATCTTCGACAGGTACTTGTTGCCGGTATCGCAGACGAACACCAGCACCTTCTTCGGCGCGGTCTGCTCGCGGCAATACTTCAGCGCCGCGGCCAGCAGGGTGCCGGTCGAAGAACCGCCGAGGATGCCCTCTTTCTCCAGCAGCTCGCGCGCGGTCAGGAAGCTTTCCTTGTCGGCGATGGCGTAGGCCTTCTTGACCCGGGTGAAGTCGGAGATCGGCGGCAGGAAGTCCTCGCCGATGCCTTCGACCATCCAGCTGGCGGACTTGTCCGACAGCGTGCCGCGGTTGATGTACTCCTCCAGGATCGAACCGACCGGATCGGCCAGCACCAGCTCGGTGTCGGGCGAGTGCTCGGCGAAGGCGCGCGACAGGCCGGTCATGGTGCCGGAGCTGCCGCAGCCGAACACGATCGCATCGAGCTGGCCGCCCATCTGCGCCAGGATCTCCGGCCCGGTGCCGAACTCGTGCGCGGCCGGGTTGTCGGGATTGCCGAACTGGTTGATGAAGTAGGCGCCCGGGGTTTCGCGGGCGATGCGCTCGGCCAGGTCCTGGTAGTAGTCCGGATGGCCCTTGGCCACGTCCGAACGGGTCAGCACCACCTGCGCGCCCATCGCCTTGAGGTTGAAGATCTTCTCCCGGCTCATCTTGTCCGGGACCACCAGCAGCAGCTTGTAGCCCTTCTGCTGGGCGACCAGGGCCAGGCCGATGCCGGTGTTGCCGGCGGTGCCCTCGACCAGGGTGTCGCCGGGCTTGATCTTGCCGGCCTTCTCGGCCGCTTCGATCATCGACAGGCCGATGCGGTCCTTGATCGAACCGCCCGGATTCTGCGATTCGAGCTTTAGGTAAAGCTCGCACACCCCGGTATCCAGGCGCTGCGCCTTGACGATCGGGGTGTTGCCGATGAGTTCGAGTACGGAGTTGTGGATGGCCATGCGATTCCTGCAAGCCGCTACCGTGCGGCGAATCGCGCCATTCTAGCCAGCCGGGCGGCAGCGGGGCACGGGAGACGGCAGCAGCCGCCGCCCGCCGACGGGCGCCCCCCGGCGCTCGTCGTGTGCGAGGGGCTGGGGCGCCTGGGGTAGAGGCCCCGGCCCATGCCGGGCGGTTCTTGTGGGAAGGGCTTCAGCCCCACGGTTGCCGAGCCGCTCTTCTGGGAGAGCTTCAGCCCGACGCTTGCCGGGCCGCTCTTGTTGGAGGGTTTCAGCCCGACGCTTGCCGCGGCGCTCTTGTGGGAGGGGCTTCAGCCCCGACGCTTTCGTGCCCGGTCGCGGCGGGCGATCCGAGCGCAAAGCAGCCGGGGCTGAAGCCCTCCCACAAGAGCGGGCGGCAAAAGCGCGGACGCCCCCGAACAGCCCACTCAAGGAGGCGCCGACAGGAAGGTATCGTCCGTGTTCGCAAGTATCAGCCGCGGACGGCGGCGACCGACGAGGATGGCCGCCGCCGCCCGCGCTGAGTCTGGAGGCCGCGCCGCGGGCCGGCGCCGGCTTCGAGGGCGAGGCGGCCTGGACCGGCCCCGCCCGGGGTTCTGGCCGGCTTCGTGCCGGCCGGCGGACCTCCGGCACCTCGCCGGGGGTCCGCACCCGCTTCCGCCACTACGGCGGCGCGGGCGATGGCTCAGTGGTGTTGCTGTTCGTACAGCAGCAGCAGGCGGTCTTTCGCAGCCAGCTTCTCTCGCTTCATCTGTCCGAGCGTGGTGTCGTCGATCGGCAACACGCCAAGTTCGGCGTCCATGACCTTCTTGTCCAGATCCTTGTGCCGCTGGTAGAGCTGCTTGAACTCGGGGTTGCTCTTGATGAGCGCGTCGATTTCAGGCTGCGGTCGTTCTTCGAACATGAAAAGCCTCCTTCAGCACGAATGCGAACGCCCCGGCCTTGCGGCCAGGGCGTTACGGGGGAGCGTGAGATGGTCGGTCAGGCGAGGCGCGACGCCGGCTTCACGAAGTCCGGCCGCGCCCTCGTGGGCGGCACCGGACTCCTGCTGAAGGGGTATTTGCGTCATCGGCCTGGCTCTTCGCCGAGCGTTATTCGCACCGCTCGGATAACCGACCCTACTCCTGCGATCCGGTTCCGGCAAGGGCGCGGTGCAAGCGGTTTCAGGTTCCGGCCATGTCTCCGACGAGTGGCTCGGCGGCTCGCCAAGCCGATGATTTTTATTAGTTTTTCGTTCAAGGCCGAAACCCGGCGCGGCGCGGCTGTACAGGCAAAGCCGCGCCCCGCCTGGCTTTGGCCGCCTGTCGGGCGCGGCGCTGCTTCGGCGGGCGCGAGCGGGCGCGGGCATTGCGTGTGCCTGCTTGTGGGAGGGGCTTCAGCGCCGACAGCCTCCAACCCGATCGCCGTGCCCGGGCACAAAGGCGTCGGCGCTGAAGCCCCTCCCACAAAAGCTTCAGGTCGAGGCAAAACGGCCGGCCGATCGCTTCGAATGCAAAGCCAAAGCTGCAAACGCGACGAGCCGGGCACATGGCCCGGCTCGTCGGCGATGCGGCAATCGACGGGGCCCAGGCCCCGCCGCGCTCACTTCTTCTTCGGCTTCGGCTTGGGCGTCGCCGGCGGCGGCTCGACCCCGAGCAGTTCGGCTTCCTTGCGCGCCAGCTCGGCGTCGCGCTCGCGCGCGGCGCGCAGCTTGGCCGCCTGCTTGCCGGCAACGTCGTCGAGCAGGCCCTCGGCCTGCTGGCGCGCGGCGGCTTCCTGGTCGGCGGCCTGGCGCAGGCGCTCGGCCTCCTCGGCCTGGATCTGCGCCTGCACGCGCAGGCGCTCGGCCTCGGCGCGGGCGCGGTCGGCGTCGCGGCGGCTGGCTTCCACCAGCAGTTCGCTGCGCTCGCGGTCCAGGCGGTCGAGCTCGCGCTGGGCCAGCTGCGTGCGCACCACGATCTCGGCGGTCTCGACCCGGCGGTCGGCCAGTTGCACCGCGGCGGGACGGTCGCGGCGGCGCGCCTCGCGCGCGGCGTCGATGGCCTGGCGCGCGCGGTAGCGCTCGAACGTGCCGACTTGGGCGGTGTCGGGGCTGGCCTCGAGCACGGTCAGGCGCTGCGACAGACGGGCGATCTGCGGATCGTCCGGCGGCGCGGCGGCCGCGCCGAGCGCGGCGAGCGAGAGCGCGGCGGCGAGGCCGGCGCGCAGGAACGACTCACGCTGGCTCACTGGCCACCTCCCTGCAGGCGGCGGCGCAACTCGGCGACCTCGGTCCGGCGCTGGTTGAGTTCGGCGTTGGTGATCGCCTCCTTGCTGCGGGCGAAGGCCAGGTCGGCCTCGGCCGTCGCGCGCAGCGCCAAGCGCCGCGCGTCCTCGGCCTTGCCCTGCGACAACGCGCCCTGGGCGCCGCTGAGCGCGCTGCGGGCGGCGTTGAGGTCCTGCGGCGCGTATTGGTCGGCGTCGGCGTCGTCGGCGCGCATGACCGCCTGCTGGGCAGCGGACAGCTCGCCGGTCGGCGGAGGCGTGGAGGCGCAACCGGCCAGGGTCGAAGCGAGAACTGCGGCCAGCAGCGGCAAACGAATTTGTGCGAAGCTTGCGAACATTCTGGGGAGTGCCGTGCGGAAGGGAAGACGCGCGGTGAACATTGTCGTCAAGCCGCCAGCCTGCTTGCAACGGCCGGCCGCGTCAACAACGGGGTGAGAACGCATGGACATCGGCTATTTCTTGAAGCTGATGACGGAAAAGAACGCGTCGGACATGTTCCTGACCACTGGCGCGCCGGTCTACATCAAGGTCGAGGGGCGCCTGTACCCGCTCGGCAATACCGGCTTGCCGCCGGGCATGGTCAAGAAGATCGCCTACTCGCTGATGGACGAGGGCCAGGTTCCGCAGTTCGAGCGCGACCTCGAACTCAACATGGCCCTGGCCCTGCCCGACGCCGGGCGCTTCCGCATCAACGTGTTCAAGCAGCGCGGCGAAGTCGGCATGGTGATCCGCGCGATCCGCAGCGTGATCCCCAGCATCGAGGAGCTGCAGCTGCCGCAGGTGCTCAAGAGCATCATCATGGCCCCACGCGGGCTGGTGCTGATCGTCGGCTCCACCGGCTCGGGCAAGTCGACCACGCTGGCCTCGATGATCGACCACCGCAACAGCAACACCGCCGGCCACATCCTCACCATCGAGGACCCGATCGAGTACCTGCACAAGCACAAGAAGTCGATCGTCAACCAGCGCGAGGTCGGCCTGGACACCCACGCCTTCCACAACGCGCTGAAGAACGCGATGCGCGAAGCGCCGGACGTGATCCTGATCGGCGAAATCCTCGACGCGACCACGATGGAGGCGGCCATCGCCTTCGCCGAGACCGGCCACCTGTGCCTGGCGACGCTGCACTCCAACAACGCCGACCAGACCCTCGAGCGCATCCTCAACTTCTTCCCCGAGGCCGCGCACAAGAACGTGCTGATGAACCTGGCGCTGAACCTCAAGGCGGTGGTGTCCCAGCGCCTGGTGGTCGGCACCGACGGGCGCCGCATCCCGGCCGCGGAAGTGCTGATCAACACCCCGCACATCCGCGACCTGATGCGCCGCGGCCAGGTGCACGAGATCAAGCAGGCGATGGAAGAGTCGCTGGAGGACGGCATGGAGTCGTTCGACCAGTGCCTGTTCCGGCTGTACAAGGAAGGCAAGATCGAGATGGAGGAGGCGCTCAAGGCGGCCGACTCGCGCGACGGCCTGGCGCTGAAGTTCCGCCTGTCCGAGGGCGGCACCGGCGAGCACGATCCGTATGCGGACATGTACGACGCGTCGGCGGCGCACTGAGCGTTCGCTGAGCGGGAAACGCAACGGCCGCCTTCGGGCGGCCGTTTTCGTTGCGGATTGCGCGGCGGCTGGGCGGACAGCGTCTGGGCTGAAGCCCCTCCCGCAACGGCTGAAGCCTCTTTCGCAGCGGCTCAAATTTCCCCACAGGCGCCCTGGCGGTACCCGCTGTTGCGGGAGGAGCTTCAGCCCCGACGCTCTTGCCTCAGGCCGGCGGGCAATCCGGCTGGTTCTCCGGCCGGGCCCGCTCGAACTCCGGCAGCTCCAGGCAGGCTTGCTCGATCCGCAGCAGGGTCGGGAACGCCTCCAGCGGCGCGCCGAAGCGGCGGGCGTTGTAGAGCTGCGGGACCAGGCAGCAATCGGCCAGCCCGGGCGTGTCGCCCTCGCAGAACACCCCGGTGGCCGGGTGCTCGTGCAGCATCGCCTCGACCGCGGCGAAGCCCTCGGCGATCCAATGCTTGATCCAACCTTCCCGCTCGGGCTGCGGCACGTTCCAGGTCCCGTCCAGGTACTGCAGCACGCGCAGGTTGTTGAGCGGGTGGATCTCGCAGGCGATGGTCTGGGCGATCGCGCGCACGCGGTGGCGGTCGCGCGCGGTGGTCGGCAACAGGTTCGGCCGCGGCCAGACTTCGTCGAGGTATTCCAGGATCGCGATCGACTGGGTCAACGTGCGCGAGCCGTGCTGCAGCACCGGCACCAGGCCCTGCGGGTTGAGCTCGCGATAGCCCGGATCGTGCTGCTCGCCGCCGTTGCGGACCAGGTGCACGGGAACCGTCTCGTACTCCAGGCCCTTGAGGTTGAGGCCGATGCGCACGCGATAGGAGGCGCTGGAGCGCCAGTACGAATAAAGACGCAGTTGATCGTTCACCGGTAGGCCTGGCTGGGAACTCGTTGGGACGGAAGGCGGCGGACGGCGCGGGGCGACGGCGGAGCCGGCGCGGCCGCGGCCGGCGCCGCGTTCGCATGCGCGCGTCGGGCACCTTAGCCGGCCCCGGTCGCGCGCGCATCGCCGTTCGTCCCGCGCGCGCCACCGTCAGGCGGGAGCGCACTGCAACAAAAAAGGGGAACGGACGCGGCTGGGCCGCGCCCGTTCCCCTGTGTTCTTGCGCGCGTACCCGGGTACGCGCGCAGGCGAAGCTTACGCCTTCTCGATGCGCTGCTCGATCGCGCCGAAGATGCTCGCGCCGGCGGCGTCGAGCATCTCGATGCGCACGGTGTCGCCGTACTTCATGAACGGAGTCAGCGGCTTGCCGTGCTCCAGCGTTTCCACCGTGCGCTTCTCGGCGAAGCACGACGCGCCCAGCGAGGTGTCCTCGTTGGCGACGGTGCCGGAGCCGACGATGGTGCCGGCCGACAGCGGCCGGGTCTTGGCCGCGTGCGCCACCAGTTGGGCGAAGCTGAACTGCATATCGACGCCGGCTTCCGGCGCGCCGAACCACTCGCCGTTGATGTGGGTGGTCAGCGGCCGGTGCACCTTGCTGTCGATCCAGGCCGGGCCGAGCTCGTCCGGCGTCACGAACACCGGGCTCAGCGCCGAGCGCGGCTTGGACTGCAGGAAGCCGAAGCCCTTGGCCAGCTCGTTCGGGATCAGGTTGCGCAGCGAAACGTCGTTGACCAGGCCGACCAACTGGATATGGCCGGCGGCCTGCTCCGGCGTCGCCGCCATCGGCACGTCGTCGGTGACGATCACCACTTCGGCCTCCAGGTCGATGCCGTAGGCCTCGTCGGGCACGCGCACCGGGTCGCGCGGGCCGTAGAAACCGGCGCTGACCGCCTGGTACATCAGCGGATCGACATAGAAGCTCTCCGGCACCTCGGCGCCGCGGGCGCGGCGCACGCGCTCGACGTGCGGCAGGTAGGCGCTGCCGTCGACGAACTCGTAGGCGCGCGGCAGCGGCGAGGCCAGGGCGGCGAAGTCGAGCGCGAAGACGCCGTCGGCGCGGAACTCGTGGAGCGCGTCGGACAGCGCGTTCAGGCGCGGCGCCACGTTCGACCAGTCCTCCAGCGCGCGCTGCAGGGTGTCGGCGATGCCGGTGGCGCGCACGGCGCAGCTCAGGTCGCGCGCGACGACGATCAGCGTGCCGTCGCGGCCGCCTTCCTTCAGGGTTCCGAGTTTCATCCAGGCCTCGATTCGGTGCAGTCGGTACAGGCGCTCCCCGCTCGGGAGCGCAATTGGTTTCAAGTGTAACGGATTTGCCGGCGGTGTCGCGCGGCTCAGCCAACGCCCGCGACACACGCGATTGTGGGCCAGCGCCGGCCGGTTGCCGAGGGCCGGCGGCGCAGCGGGCCGCAGCCGCCAGACCCGCGCTCACCGCCTGCCGCCGCGCTGGGTAGAGTTCGGGCATGGATTCCCACACCGCTGCCGCCGTCGATCCCGCCGCGCTGCGCGCGCTCGAACCGGACGACCGCGACGCCGTGCGCGCCTTCCTGCGGCAACGCTGGAACAGCGCCACGATCCAGCTCGACGGCCGCGCCATCGACGCCGCCGCCCTGCCCGGCTTCCTCGCCCGCGACGCCGGCGGCATCGCCGCGCTGGCGACCTTGCTCGACGAAAGCGAGCACTGCGAGATCGTCACCCTCGACGCCGTGCGTCCGCGCGCCGGCCTGGGCAGCGCCCTGGTCGAGCGCGCCGCGCAGCGCGCCCGCGCGCTCGGCCTGCGCCGACTGCTCGCCCGCACCACCAACGACAATCTCGACGCGCTGCGTTTCTACCAGCGCCGCGGTTTCCGCCTGCACCGGCTGGTGCCGGGCGCGATCGACCTGGAACGCGAGGCCGACCCGACGATCGCGCTGATCGGCCGCCACGGCATCCCGCTGCGCGACGAAATCAGCCTGGTCCGCGAACTCGACTGAGGCGGCCCGGAACCCCCTGTAGGAGCGGCGCAAGCCGCGACGCGGCCGCAACGAAGGCCGAGGAAAAACGCCCCGCGCGCGATTCCCGCTTGTTGCGGGCGCAAGGCTTGCGGGAGTTGCGCGGGAAGCGAAGTGGCGAGGTCGCGGCTTGCGCCGCTCCTACAGGGGCTTCGGCGGGTTTCGCGAGCGCGGAAAACAAAAAACCCGCCTTGCGGCGGGTTTCCTGTTGCGCCTGGAACCTTGCGGCCCTCAGCGATCGTATTTGGCAGCCCCGGATGGATTCGAACCACCGAATGTCTGAGTCAGAGTCAGATGCCTTACCGCTTGGCGACGGGGCTATAAAACGGATTCTAGCGCAAAATTCCGCGACTGCAAAAATAATTTGAAGCCGCGGAACGACCAGCCGGCGAAGCTTAGCGCTTCGAGAACTGGGTGGCGCGACGCGCCTTGTGCAGACCGACCTTCTTACGCTCGACTTCGCGCGCGTCGCGGGTCATGAAGCCCGCCTTGCGCAGCTCGCCCTTGAGCGTTTCGTCGTACTCGACCAGCGCGCGGGCGATGCCGAGGCGGATCGCACCGGCCTGGCCGGTGATGCCGCCGCCGGCGACGGTGATGGTCAGGTCGAACTTGTCGGTCGACTGGGTCAGTTCCAGCGGCTGGCGCACGATCATGCGCGCGGTCTCGCGGCCGAAGAATTCTTCGAGCGAGCGCTGGTTGATGGTGATCTTGCCGTCGCCCTTGCGCAGGAACACGCGGGCGGTGGAGGACTTGCGGCGGCCGGTGCCGTAATTCTGCTGGATAGCCATATTCGTGCCTTTACCTTAGATGTCCAGCGGCTGCGGCTGCTGGGCGGCATGCGGATGCTCGGAGCCCTTGTACACCTTGAGCTTGCGGTACATGGCGCGGCCCAGCGGGTTCTTCGGCAGCATGCCCTTGACCGCGATCTCGATGACGCGTTCCGGGTGGCGCTCCAGGGCCTGGGCGAGGGTCTCGCTCTTGAGGTTGCCGATGTAGCCGGTGAACCGGTAGTACATCTTGTCCTGCAGCTTGTTGCCGGTGACCGCGATCTTCTCGGCGTTGATCACCACCAGGTAATCGCCGGTATCGACGTGCGGGGTGTACACGGGCTTGTGCTTGCCGCGCAGGCGGCGGGCGAGCTCGGTGCTGAGACGACCGAGGGTCTTGCCGGTCGCGTCGACGATGTACCAGTCGCGCTGGACGGTCTCGTTCTTAGCGGTAAAGGTCTTCATTGAGAGTCTGCTATGGGTGCCTGGTCGGGCTGGTTCCGGTCGCGGCCCAGGCGGGCAACCTGCGGCGGAACTTCGCCTCGCGTTGTGGAATACGAAACGCAAGAGGCGGAATGATAGCGGCCGCCCGCGCTGCGTGCAAGTCGGCGGAACGGGCCGCCGGACCGCCCATGCTAGCATCGCGCGCATGTCCGCCGCCCCGCCGCCGCCCGCTTCGACCGGCCCCGGGGCCTGGCCGCCCGCCCCGCCCGCGGCCCCTGCCGGGGCCACGATGGGCGATCCGCTGGCGGCGCTGGCCGACCGCTGCGTCCAATGCGGCCTGTGCCTGCCGGCCTGCCCGACCTACGGCCACGACCGCCTGGAAGCCGAATCCCCGCGCGGCCGCATCGCCCTGGCCCGGGCCTGGGCGCTGGACACGATCCCGGCCACCGCCGCGTCCGATACCCACCTGGACCACTGCCTGGGCTGCCGCAGTTGCGAGGCGGTGTGCCCGGCCGGGGTCGAGTACGGCCGCCTGCTGGTCGCCGTGCGCAGCCGCCAGCGCGAACGGCGGCCGGCCGGCTGGCGCCAGCGGCTGGTCGAACGACTGGCGGCGCGGCCGCGCGCGCTCGCGGCCGGCTTGGCCGCGTACCGCATCGCCTACCCGCTGCTGCCGGCCGTCGCGCGACCGCTGCCGCGCCCGCCTGGCCGGGTCCGCCCCCTGTCGCGCCGGGCCGCCGTATCGACAACGCGGGTTTCGCTGTTCGTCGGCTGCGTCGCCGGCGCCTACGAAGCGCCGTTGCGCGCGGCGCTGGCGCGGCTGTGCGGCGCGCTCGGCATCGAACTGGACATCGTCGCGGGCCAGGGCTGTTGCGGCGCCCTGCACGAGCATGCCGGCGACACCGCCGCCGCGGCCGCGCTGGCGGCGCGCAACCGCGCCGCGTTCGCCGGCCGCGGCACCGTGCTGAGCGTGGCCAGCGGCTGCCACGACAGCCTGCGCCGGGCGTTGGGCGACGGCGCCCGCGCCACCGACGCGCTGGCGTTCCTGGCCGAACGCGCCGGCGCGCTGCGCTGGCGGCGCACGCCGCAGCGGGTCGCGCTGCACCTGCCGTGCACGCAGCGCAACGTGGTCAAGTCGGTGCCGGCGCTGCGCCGGTTGTTGGCGGCGGTGCCGGGGCTGGAAGTGGTCGAACTCGATGCCGGCTTCGGCTGCTGCGGCGCGTCGGGAACGCAGATGCTGACCGAGCCGGCGCGCGCGGCGGAGTACCGCGCGCCGCTGTTGGCGCAGTTCGAACGCAGCGGCGCGAGCCGACTGTTGAGCGCGAACATCGGATGCCGGCTGCACTTGGCCAATGCGACCACGGCGCCGGTGCAGCATCCGCTGGAGTTCCTGGCCGAATGCCTGGATGAAGGTTCCGCGGCAGGCTAAGCGCAGGGCGTCGGGGGCTGACGCCCCTCCCACAAAAGCCGCGGCCGCTTTCAGGCGCACCATCGCAGCGCTCCTCCCGATACGTCGTCGACGCGCCGCTGCGAACCGCGACGCTCCAACACGTCTCGCGCTCCCTTCAGAAAGCCCCCTGCGCAGCATTCCAGGACGTCGCCCGCGCAACCGCCCAGAACGTCATCCCCCGCGAAGGCGGGGATCCAGGGCTTCATCGCAGCAGGGCGCTGGAGTCTCTGGATCCTCGCCTGCGCGGGGGATGACGTCCTGGAACGCGCACGACCAACCACCCGAAGCCCAGGACGATTTGTCCACCCCGCTTAACCGACTTCTACCCCGCGCCCGCCGTAGAATCGGCGCATGAACGCCCGTGCCCTCAGCCCCCTGGATCGCGTGCTCAGCGAAGCGCAGCGCGCCCTCGACACCGTGTTCGGCGCGCCGCTGGCCGAACGCCCGAATCCGGCCGGCAGCACCGCCGAGCTGGTGCTGGAACCGCAGGAAAAACGCCATTCGGCCGGGTTGATGCGGATCAACCACGTCGGCGAGGTCTGCGCCCAGGCGCTGTACTGCGGCCAGGCCGCGGTGGCCCGCGACGAGTCCACCCGCGAGCACCTGCTGCACGCCGCCCAGGAAGAAACCGACCACCTGGCCTGGTGCGCCGACCGCCTGCGCGAACTCGACAGCCGCCCGAGCCTGCTCAACCCGGTCTGGTACGCCGGCAGCTTCGCCATCGGCGCGCTGGCCGGCCTGCGCGGCGACGGCTGGAACCTGGGCTTCGTGGTCGAGACCGAGCGCCAGGTCGAGGCGCACATCGACGAACACCTGGAGTCGCTGCCCGAGGGCGACCAGCGCAGCCGCGCGATCCTGCGCACGATGAAAGCCGACGAGGCCCGCCACGCCGCCAACGCCGAAGCGGCCGGGGCGCGGATCCTGCCGATGCCGGTGCCGACGATCATGGCGGCGGCATCGAAGCTGATGAAGACGGTCGCCTACCGGCTTTGAGGCGCGGGCGCGTGCCCACCCGGCTTCGCGGCCGGCGCCGGATGTCGGGCGGCATGGTCGTGGCTTGCGCCGCACCCAGTCGCCACCAAACCGGCGGCCGCCCCCTGTAGGAGCGGCGCAAGCCGCGACGCGGCCCTGCAAGCGCCGAGGACTCCCGGCCGGGCGAGCACCCCCATCCGGCAGCCCCGACCGCTGCCTCGCCATGCCGGAAGGACTGCCCCGCCCCGGCGCCTGCGCTGGCCGATGAACGGCGCGGCCGCGGCTTGCGCCGCTCCCACAGGGGCTTCGGGCCGAAGCGAAGCGCGGGACCGTGCGCGCCTGAACGGGCACGGCCGGAGACGCCCCACCCGAACGCGCCTACGAAAAAGGCCGGCTTGCGCCGGCCTTTTCGCGATGACCCGGGTCGCCCACAGGCTCCCCGTACGCCCGCCCGGCCTCAATCGGCCAGGTTGCGCCCGTGGTAGAGCTCTTCGATCTCGCGCTTGAGCCGCGCCTCGATCTTCATGCGCTCCTTGAACGAGAGGTTCTTGGCCTTCTCCTCGAACAGGTAGGTGTCGAGGTCGAATTCCTTCAGGTGCATCTTCGAATGGAAGATGTTTTCCTGGTAGACGTTGACGTCGATCATCTCGTAGCGCGACTTGATGTTCTTGGCCAGGTAGTCCTGGATCGAGTGGATCTTGTGGTCGATGTAGTGCTTGCGGCCCTTGATGTCGCGGGTGAAGCCGCGCACCCGGTAGTCCATCACCACGATGTCCGACTCGAAGCTCTCGATCAGGTAATTCAGGGCTTTCAGCGGCGAAATGACGCCGCAGGTGGCGACGTCGATGTCGGCGCGGAAGGTCGCGATGCCGTTGTCCGGATGGGTTTCCGGATAGGTGTGCACGGTGATGTGCGACTTGTCCATGTGCGCGACCACGGCGTCGGAGATGATCTCCTTGCCGGCGTCCTTCTTGTCGATCACCGGCTCTTCCGAGATCAGGATCGTGACCGACGCGCCCTGCGGGTCGTAGTCCTGGCGGGCGATGTTCAGGATATTCGCGCCGATGATTTCCGCCACATCCGTGAGGATCTGGGTGAGGCGGTCGGCGTTATACGCCTCGTCGATGTACTCGATATACCGTCGGCGCTCGTCTTCGGAGGCCGCGAAGCAGACATCGTAGATATTGAACGAGAGGGCCTTGGTGAGGTTGTTGAAACCCTGCAACCGCAGGCGCGGCAACGGCTTGACCACTGTAGGAAGATTCCGGAGGGACGGCGAGGGCCGCGATTATGAGGCAATTAGCCCCGGGGGGAAACGCACGCCGTTTTTGGGCCAAGTCGGTGACAAAAGCGTGACCGTCGCTGAACTTCCATCACAGGTCCCTATCGGAGCGGGATTTTCGGCGGCAGGATTTGCCCCAGCGGCCGTATCGCCCTAAGCTCGGCCGAAAACAAAAAGCCAAAATTCCCCAATGTCCGCCAACCCGGTAGCTCCCTTGACCGCACTGCGCCGAACCAACAGCCCGTTGTTGCCCGACGGCGCAACGATCGAACGTTTCCTGGCCCACTGCCACCGTCGGCGTTACCCGTCCCGCACGGACGTGTTCCGCCCCGGCGACCCGGCCAGCACCCTCTACTACGTCGTCTCCGGCTCGGTCAGCATCATTACCGAGGAAGAGGACGGCCGCGAACTGGTCCTGGGCTACTTCGGCCCCGGCGAGTTCGTCGGCGAGCTCGGCCTGTTCATCGAGAGCGACCATCGCGAGGTGATCCTGCGCACGCGCAGCACCTGCGAACTGGCCGAGATCGGTCACGAGCGCCTCTACGACCTGCTGCTGACGCGGCTGTCGCTGGACGCGCCCAAGCTGCTGTATGCGATCGGCGCGCAGATTTCCCGGCGCCTGCTCGATACCAGCCGCAAGGCCGGCCGCCTGGCCTTCCTCGACGTGACCGACCGGATCGTGCGCGCCCTGCACGACCTGGCCAAGGAACCCGAGGCCATGAGCCATCCGCAGGGCACCCAGCTGCGGGTGTCGCGCCAGGAGCTTTCGCGCCTGGTCGGCTGCTCGCGCGAAATGGCCGGCCGCGTGCTCAAGAAGCTGCAGGCCGACGGCAAGCTGCACGCCCGCGGCAAGACCGTCGTCCTCTACGGGACCCGCTGAGCCCCGATGGGACGCGCTGCCCCGTCCGACCAGACCGCACCCACGGTGCGGCTGGCCGAAGCGGGAGACGCCAGCGACGTGGCCGAGCTGCTCGGGCAGCTCGGCTATCCGTGCACCCGCGACGAAGCCGTCGAGCGCATCGCGCACCTGCGCGAAGAACCGCGCCACTATCTGCTGCTGGCCGAGATCGACGGCCACGCCTGCGGGCTGATCTCCAGCCACACCCGCTATTCGCTGACCCACGGCGCCGAACTGGCGCGGATCACCGCACTGGTGGTGGCCCGCTCCTGCCACGGCCAGGGCATCGGACGGCAGCTGCTGCGCGAGGTCGAGCGCCGCGCCCGCCGCGACGGGGTCAGCCGGGTCGAGGTCACCAGCAACGTGTCGCGGACCGACGCGCACGAGTTCTACCGGCGCTGCGGCTATGCCGACGGGTCGTTGAAGTTCGTCAAGACGCTGGGCGACTAGGCCCGGCCCTGCTCCCTGCCCGCCCGTCGCCGCGCCTGTCGCGGCGATTTGCTTTTGTGGGAGGGGCTTCAGCCCCAATGCTCTTGTCCCAGATCGCCGCGATCCGAGCGGAAAGCATCGGGGCTGAAGCCCCTCCCACAAAAGCAGATCGCCAGGCCCCGGATCGAAGCCCCGGGGCCGAAGCCGCCAACCGGCTCAGCCGGCCGGGCGAATCGACCGGATCAGCCGGCGTCCGTACCGACCGGATCGCCGCCGCGGCCGGGGCAGCCCCAATTCAGGATCGGCGTGCCGGGCGGCAGGACGTGGCGGAACATCTCGACCCGGCGCGCCTTCGGATTCACCACCACCGGCTTGCGCGCGGCCTGCAGCAGCGGCAGGTCGGCGCTGCTGTCGGAGTAGGCGGTCTCCACCGGGGCGGTGAAGCCGGCCTCGCGCAGCATGGTCATCTTCATGTGCGAATGGCAGTGGCGGCGCGCGCCGAGCGCGCCCAGGCGCGGGCCGACCAGGGTGCCGACCACCGGCACGTCCTCGTGGGCGACGAAGGCCAGGATCGCGCGCGCCAGTTCCGGCGGCGCGCCGGTGGCGACCACGACCTGGTCGCCCTGCTCGCGGTGGCGGTGCAGCACGTCCAGGGCGACCGGCAGCAGGCGGGCGCGGATCTGTTCGGTGTGGCCGGCGACGTAGCGGTCGATCGCGGCGTCGAGCGAACGCGCGCCGCTCATCCCGACCGTGCCGACCCAGACAAAGGCCGAGATGCCGATCCGGCGCGTGCGCAGCCACGCCACCATCGGCCCGGCCAGCGGCGTGATCAGCAGCGCCAGCGCCATCCGCCACCACGAGCGCTTGATCAGCCACGCGAACAGGTGGCTGCCCGAGTCGCCGTCGTACAGCGTGTGGTCGAAGTCGAACACCACCAGCGGCGCGCCTTCGCGCACCGCCGGGAAGCGCCCGGCGGCGGCCGGACGCAGGCTCATGCGGCGAACAGGCGCTGCAGCGCCGTGCCGGGATCGCGCTCGCGCATGAAGCTCTCGCCGACCAGGAAGGTTTCCACCCCGGCCTCGCGCATGCGCGCGACGTCGCCGGCGGTGGCGATGCCGCTTTCGGTCACCAGGGTGCGGTCGCGCGGCACCGCGCCGCGCAGCGCCAGGGTGGTGTCGAGCGAGACCTCGAAGGTGCGCAGGTTGCGGTTGTTGACCCCGATCAGTTCGCAATCGGTCTGCAGCGCGCGCTCGAGTTCGTCGATGTCGTGCACTTCCACCAGCACGTCCATGCCCAGGTCCATCGCCAGCCCGGCCATCTCGATCATCGGGCCGTCCTCGAGCGCGGCGACGATCAGCAGGATCGCGTCGGCGCCGATCGCGCGCGCTTCGTAGACCTGGTAGGGATCGACGGTGAAGTCCTTGCGCAACACCGGCAGCGTGCAGGCTTCGCGCGCTTCGGCCAGGTAGGCGTTGCTGCCCTGGAAGAAGTCGACGTCGGTCAGCACCGACAGGCAGGCGGCGCCGCCGGCCTGGTAGCTGCGCGCGATCTCGGCAGGGCGGAAGTCGGCGCGGATCACGCCCTTGGACGGGCTGGCCTTCTTGACCTCGGCGATCACCGCCGCCTGGCCGGCGGCGTGCTTGTCGCGGATCGCCTGGACGAAGCCGCGCGCCGGCGCCTGCGCGCGCGCGCGGGCGCGCAGGTCCTCGAGCGGGCGCACGCGGGTGCGCTGCTGAATCTCTTCGTGCTTGCGCGCGATGATCTTGTTGAGGATGTCGCTCATGCCTTGCTCTTGCTCCCATACGCGCGTTCGACCTTGGCCACGCGCAATTCGAAATGGTCGTACCAGTGCTCGCGCCCGTAGGCGCGGGTGGCGGCGTGGTCGGCCTGGCGCTTCCAGGCGGTGATGGCCGCCTCGTCGCGCCAATAGCTTACGGTGATGCCGAAGCCGTCGCTGCCGCGCGCGGATTCCACGCCGAGGAAGCCGGGCTGCTGCGCGGCCAGCTCGACCATGCGCTGGGCGGCTTCGGCGTAGCCGGCGTCGTCGCCGGGGCTGCGCTGGGAGCTGAAGACCACCGCGTAGTACGGCGGCGGCGGCAGTGCGGCGAAGCTGGCGGACATGCTGGCTCCTTGGGGCGGGAGGGTTCGCGGTTTCAACGCGGCGGCGGCCGGCGGTTATTTTCCCGCCAGTTCCGTGGTCAGCGCGACGAACTCGTCGAGCTTGGCCCGCGCCGCGCCGGAGGCCAGGGTGCGCCGCGCCAGCTCGATGCCTTCGGCGATGCTCTCGACCTTGCCCGCGGCGTACAGCGCGGCGCCGGCGTTCAGCGCGACGATCTCGCGCGGCAGGCCGTCGCGGTTCTCCAGCGCCTGCAACACCATCGCCTTGGACTCGACCGCGTCCTCCACCCGCAGGTTGCGGCTGGCGGCCATGGCGATGCCGAAATCCTCCGGATGCACCTCGTACTCGCGCACCTGGCCGTCGCGCAGCTCGCCGACCAGGGTGCCGGCGCCGAGCGAGAGCTCGTCCATGCCGTCGCGGCCCCACACCACCAGCGCGCGCTTGGCGCCGAGCTCCTCCAGCACGCGCACCTGGATGCCGACCAGGTCGGGATGGAACACGCCCATCAGGATGCTCGGCGCGTTGGCCGGGTTGGTCAGCGGCCCGAGGATGTTGAACAGCGTGCGCACGCCCATCTCGCGCCGCACCGGCGCGACTACCTTCATCGCCGGGTGGTGCACCGGGGCGAACATGAAGCCGATGCCGGCGCGCTCGATGCACTGCGCGACCTGCTCGGGCTGCAGCTCGATCGCCGCGCCGAGCGCTTCGAGCACGTCGGCGCTGCCGGATTTGGACGAGACGCTGCGGTTGCCGTGCTTGGCCACCTTGGCCCCGGCCGCGGCGACCACGAACATGCTCGCGGTGGAGATGTTGAAGGTGTGCGCGCCGTCGCCGCCGGTGCCGACGATGTCGACCAGGTGGCTGCGGTCGGCGACCTGCACCGGCCGCGCGAACTCGCGCAGCACGGTGGCCGCGCCGGCGATCTCGCCGACGGTTTCCTTCTTCACCCGCAGGCCGGTGAGGATGGCCGCGGTCATGGTCGGCGAGACTTCGCCGCGCATGATGGTGCGCATCAGCGCGACCATTTCGTCGTGGAAGATCTCGCGGTGTTCGATGGTGCGCTGGAGGGCTTCTTGCGGGGTCATGGTGTCGGAATCGAATGGGGGAACGGGGCGGGTTGCGCGGGCGGTGCGGCGGCGGGCGATCCTCGCCATCGCTGCCCGCGTTCGCCGTTGCCGCGGTGGACGGCGATCATTGCCGGCGCCGTCGCCTCAGCGCTGCAGGAAGTTTCGCAACAGCGCATGACCGTGCTCGGTCTTGATCGACTCGGGGTGGAACTGCACGCCCTCCACCGGATGTTCGCGGTGGCGCAGGCCCATGATCTCCTCGAAGCCGCCGTCTTCGTACTCGGTCCAGGCGGTGATTTCCAGCTCCTGCGGCAGGCTGTCGCGCTCGACCACCAGCGAGTGGTAGCGGGTGGCCTCGTAACCGTCGGGCAGGCCGGCGAACACGCCCGCGCCCTGGTGGCGGATCGGCGAGGTCTTGCCGTGCATGATCCGCTTGGCCCGGATCACTTGGCCGCCGTAGGCCTGGCCCAGGCTCTGGTGGCCCAGGCACACGCCCAGGATCGGCGTATGCGCGCCGAGGCGGCGGATCACGTCGAGGCACACGCCGGCCTGGTCCGGCGTGCACGGGCCGGGCGAGACCACGATGCGCTGCGGCGCCAGGCGCTCGATCTCGTCCACCGACAGCTCGTCGTTGCGGATCACCCGGACCTCGCTGCCGAGCGCTTGCAGGTACTGCACGAGGTTGTAGGTAAAGCTGTCGTAGTTGTCGATCATCAGGACGGACATGACGCGCCTCGGGTGCGGGTGGTGCTGGGGTGGAGCGAGCGGGCGCGCCGGCCGGCGGGCCGGCGCGAGGACAGGGGCATGGCGGATCGGGACCGCGGCGGCGCCCGTCCCCGGCGGCGTCCCCGGCCGCCCATGGGGCCGGCATTATCGCGTGCGCAGGCGACGCCCGGTGCGATCCGCGAAGCGGTCCTTGCGACCGATTCGGGACCCGGGTCCGGGTGCTGACGGGAGGATGGCGCCGCGGCGTCGCGCAGCGGGAGAACGGTCGCGGCGCGGCGGTCGCGCCGACCGCGGTCAGCGGTCGCGGGGCAGGAAGGCGATGGCGGGGTCACGCGGGAAATCCTCGGAAGACGGCAGCGGGCGGACGGAGGCGCTACGCCACCATCGCCAGCCCAGGCCGGTCTGCGGGGATTTCGTCGGGATCGCGCGGAGGATCATGCGGCTACTGTAACCGCTGGGGCGCGGGGGTGCGAGCGCGGGGGCGGCCTCGGCTGGGACACGAGCGTCGGGCCTGAAGGCCCTCCCACAAAGGCAAGAGCATCGGCTGAAGAACCTCCTGGAGAGGCAAGAGCGCCGGGCCCGAAGGCCCTCCCGCAGCGGCAAGAGCGTCGGGCCTGAAGGCCCTCGCACAAAAGCATGAGCGTCGGGCCGGAAGGCCCTCCCACAAAAGCATTGAGCGTCGGGCCTGGACGCCCGACCACACAGGTACAGGCATCGCGGCTGTTGTGGGAGGGCCTTCAGGCCCGACGCTGTTGTGTCAGGCGCGAAGCGCTTGCCCCAACCGCCCCGCCCTACCCGCCCGCCTCGCCCAGGGTCACCCGCACCCGCAGCCCCGGCGCGTTGTCGAGCAGGGCGATGTGCCCGCCGTGGCGGTGCGCGATCGCCCGCACCAGGCTCATGCCCAGGCCGGTGCCGGGCGAGCCGCGGTGCGCTTCCAGGCGGTGGAAACGGTCGAACACGCGCTCGCGCTCGGCCGCGGGAATGCCGGGGCCGCGGTCGTCGATCTGCAGCACCAGGGCGTGGCGCTCGCGCTGCACGCCCAGGCCGACCTCGGTGTCGGCCGGGGCGTACTTGACCGCGTTGTCGAGCAGGTTCACCAACATCTGGAACAGTTGGTCGGCGTCGCCGCGCAGGCCGGCGACGCCGGGCTCGGGCAGGTTCATCGTCAGGCCGATGCCGCGTTCGGCGGCGATCGGGGTGTACAGCTCGGCGGCGTCGCGGACCAGGTCGCTGAGGTCCAGCATCGGTTCGTCGTGCACCGGCGGCTGCGCCTCGATCCGCGCCAGCCGCAGCAGCGCGCCGAAGGAATGCAGCAGCTGGTCGGTCTCGCCGATGGCGGCGTCGAGCTGGGTGCCGGCCTCGACCCCGGGTTCGCGCCGGCGCAGTTCTTCCAGGCGGTTGCGCAGGCGGGTCAGCGGCGTGCGCAGGTCGTGGGCGATGTGGTCGGTGGCGTGGCGCACGCCGTCGAGCAGGTCCTGGATGCGGTCGAGCATGGCGTTGAAGCGCCGCGCCAGCCGGTCGAAGGCGTCGTCGCTGCCGTCCAGGCGCGCGCGCAGCGCCATCTCGCCGCTGCCGACGCGCTCGGCGGTGTGGTCCAGGTGGCTGAGCCGGTGCGAGACCCAGCGCGAGGTCAGCCAGCCGATCAGCGCGCCCAGGGTCGCCGCGACCAACAACGCCGCCAGCGCGGTGCGCAGCATCAGGCCGAGGAAGCGGTCCTGGCTGCGGGTGCGGGTGCCGGTCAACAGGGTGGTGCCGTCGGGCAGCCGCTGCAGCTGCGCGACCACGCGCAGGTCGCCGTCGGCGCGGTGTTCGGTGAACTCGATCCAGCGCGCGCCGCGATGGTGGCGCGGCAGGGCGACGTTGCCGGCGACGACGCGGCCGTCGGGCGCGGTCAGCGCGTATACCGCGTCGGGATCTTCGTCGGCGTCGATGCGGTCGCGCAGTTCGCCGAGCAGGGCGGCGCGGCCGTCGTCCTGGTACATCTCGACCAGGCCGGCGGCGTCGACCCGGACCAGATCGCGCGCGTCCTGGATCAGCATCGCCGAGACCGCGTAGTGCACGCCGATGCCGAGCAGCACGAAGGCGAGCAGGAACGAGGCGGTGACCGCCAGCGCCAGGCGCGCGCTGGTCGAGCGCGGCATCACGCGCATGCGCGGGCCCGCGGATCGGCGTCGCCGGCGCTCACGCGCCCAACCGGTAGCCGGCGCCGCGCACGGTGTGCAGCAACGGCCGCGGGTAGCCCTGGTCGATCTTCTGCCGCAGCCGGCTGATGTGCACGTCGATGACGTTGGTCTGCGGGTCGAAGTGGTAGTCCCACACCGCTTCCAGCAGCATGGTCCGGGTGACCACGCGTTCGGCCTGGCGCATCAGGTATTCGAGCAAGCGGAACTCGCGCGGCTGCAGTTCGATGCGCTTGTCGCCGCGGCGCGCTTCGCGGCTGAGCAGGTCCAGTTCCAGGTCGGCCACCCGCAGCCGGGTCGGCTCGCTGCCGCCGGCGCTGCCGCGGCGCAGGATGCTGTCCAGGCGCGCGGACAGCTCGGCGTAGGCGAACGGCTTGACCAGATAGTCGTCGGCGCCGGCGCGCAGGCCTTCGACGCGGTGGTCGACTTCGCCCAGCGCGGTCAGCAGCAGCACCGGGGTGCGGTTGCCGGCGCCGCGCAGGGTCTGCAGCAGGGTCAGCCCGTCCAGGCCCGGCAGCATCCGGTCCAGGACGATGGCGTCGTAGGTTTCGGTGGTGGCCAGGAACAGGCCGTCCTTGCCGTTGCCGGCGTGATCGACGCTGTGGCCGTCTTCGCGCAGGCCCTTGGCGATGAAGCCGGCGGTGTGGGGATCGTCTTCGACGAGCAGGACGCGCATACCGCCTCCGAGAGCGCGACGGTGCAGGAAAGCGCCGACAGGATAACGCGCGGGCCGGCGGGCGAGGCGCGGATGGGCCCGGCCGTCGCGCGCTCCGCCCGGAAAAAAGATACCCCGCCGGCTCACGCCGGCGGGGTATCACACCCACGCCGACGATGCGTGGGGCTCGGGGGAGCAGGCTCGCGAAGGATCAATTCGAGGCCGGCGCCGCTTCCGGAGCCGCTGCGGCCTTGGCGGCCTTGGCCTTCGAGGCCTTGTGATGCTTCTTGTGCTTGTGCGACGCGGTCTTGGCGGCCGGCGCCGCGGTCGAACCGGCGGCCGCCGGGGCGGCGGCGAAGGCGGAACCGGCGAACGCGGTCAGGGCGGCGGCGAGCAGGACGGTGCGGACGTTCATGGTGTGGCTCCTGGGGAATGGGGCGGGAGGTCTGGACCGGTGGGGTGGGCCCCATCGCGAAGCCAGATTGCGCCCGCGGCCCTGCCCCGGGCCTTTCCGGACCATGAACTTTTTGTAATCCGCACCACATGTACTTTTGCTACCGGCTACGCAGACACCCACCATGGGCGAGACTCTAGGACTGATGCACCGCAATCCGCTACAGCTAATGGCCAACGCCCTTTTTTGAGAGCGCAAGCCAGACAACTCCTATGGGCGCCCGCCACAAGAGTTCAGTTCCACGCTAGTAGAGACAAAAGCGGTATCTAGGCCTTCATCGCTCAAGAGCCCAGCGAAAACCCTGACTCAGACCGCCTGAGCTTTCAACAGGTTGATGAAAGCGCTGCAGACCACAAGGAAATAGCGCGCATCGGCCTGAGAAAGATTGGCCTCGTCAACAAGCGCATGGCGTATGCCCTGTGCATCGCTGGTATAGCCGTAAAGCTTCAGAAAAGCTTCCTTGAGTGCGGGGTGCAGCTTGCCATTCCTCTCAAGAGCTTTTAGAGCATCGCCTAGTGTGGCCTTAGGCTCGTTTGCAACGATCTTCGCCATGGCCTCTACGGCAGAGATAGATTCTTTGATCGAATTTCGATAATTCGGCTTCTCGCGATCGGTGAGTAAATCGATTGCCGATCGCACATGCGCAGCCACAGGTCCATAGGCATCAGAGGCCGCAGCAGCAACCTCACGCACCTCATGCTCATCCGTAATCGGCACAACTCGCCCATTTAGCAGTCGATAACCAGCGCTCTCTGCTCGGAGGGCCCTACCAATGTTCGCATGCAGCTTGTCTGCGTGCGGATAACACTTCAGGACAAACTCAACGAAATCGTAGACAACGCTCCAGTCATTGGTGAAGTAGAAGGCACGCACCTCGGCCCAAACATCGACATAAGATGTGCCAAAACCACTGTTATAGACAGGTCTCGTATCAACTGGCTTCTTAAAAAAATGCCACCACAGCGCCCTTGTGAAATCCCCATCGTCGCAACTTGATGACTCAAAGAACGAAGACAAAGCGTTCCATAGAGTATTGCGTAGCGCATCATCCATCGAACCAACTTGGGCGATGGTCCTTACGGGCTTTAGCCCCATGCGCTCGCTGAAATTAGGCATTTAAAGCCCGCGCGCCGCCTCGGCCACGGCGCGGAACAGCGCGCGGCCCTTGTTCATCGTCTCCTCCCACTCCTTCTGCGGGTCGGAGTCGTAGACGATGCCGGCGCCGGCCTGCACGTGCAGGCGGCCGTCCTGGATCACCGCGGTGCGGATCGCGATGGCGGTGTCGGCGTCGCCGTGCCAGCCGATGTAGCCGACCGCGCCGGAGTAGACGTTGCGCTTGACCGGCTCGAACTCGCGGATCACTTCCAGCGCGCGGATCTTCGGCGCGCCGCTGACGGTGCCGGCCGGGAAGGTCGCGCGCAGGACGTCGGCGTAGCTCATCTCCGGCTTCAGCTTGCCGGTGACTTCGCTGACGATGTGCATGACGTGGCTGTAGCGTTCGATGCCGAACTGTTCGCCGACTTCGACCGTGCCCGGCAACGACACCCGGCCGACATCGTTGCGGCCCAGGTCGATCAGCATCAGGTGCTCGGCGCGCTCCTTCGGATCGGCCAGCAGCTCGGCTTCCAGCGCGTTGTCTTCGTCCGCGTTCTTGCCGCGCGGACGGGTGCCGGCGATCGGGCGCACGGTGACTTCGCCGCCCTGCAGGCGCACCAGGATTTCCGGCGAGGAGCCAACCACCTGGGTGCCGCCGACGTCGAGGAAATACATGTACGGCGACGGGTTCAACGCGCGCAGCGCGCGGTAGACGTCGACCGGGCGCGCCTTGAACGGCACGCTGAGCCGCTGCGACAGCACCACCTGGAAGATGTCGCCGGCGCGGATCAGTTCCTTGGAGCGCTCGACCGCGTCGATGAAGCCTTCGCGGGTGAAGCCGGAGACGAAGTCGCCTTCGTCCAGGCCGACCGAATCCAGCGTTTCCGGATAGCCCGGGCCGCCGATGCGAAGGCGGTGCACGAGCTGGTCGAGGCGGCGGTTGGCGCGCGCGTAGGCCTGCGGCTGGCTCGGGTCGGCGTGGACGATCAGGTACAGCCGGCCCTTGAGGTTGTCGAACACCGCGACTTCCTCGCTCTGCATGAGCAGGATGTCGGGCGTGCCCAGTTCGTCGGGCTTGCCGCCGCCGGCCAGGCGCTGTTCGATGTACTGGATGCACTCGAAGCCGAACCAGCCGACCAGGCCGCCGGCGAAGCCGGGCAACCCGTCGATCTTGGGCACCTTGTGCTCCACGCGCAGGCGCTCGACTTCGGCGAAGGGGTCGTCCACCGTGCGGCTGTCGACCAGCTCGCCGTTCTCGGTGACGAACAGGCTGTGCCCGGCGAAGGCGTACACGCGCTGCGCCGGCAGGCCGATGATGGAATAGCGGGCGAAGCGTTCGCCGCCCTCGACCGATTCGAACAGATAGGTGTGCGGGCCGTCGGCGAGCTTGAGGTAGACCGAGAGCGGGGTGTCGAGGTCGGACAGGACCTCGCGCACGACCGGGATGCGGGTGTAGCCGTCAGCGGCCTGCTGCTGGAAGAGTTCGTGCGAAATCACGCGGGAATTCCTTCATGGACGAGTGGGCAGGAGCGGTGATGACCGACGGCCACCATCGCCAACCCACGTCGGCGCAGAAGGAATGCGGGTTCGCCCAGGCTTGCATGGCCGCCACTGTACCCGACTTCGCGCGCCTTGCGCGACGGTCCGGCGCCGGAACGCGCGGGCCGTCGCAGGCCCGGCCGGTCAGCCCTGCGCGGCCGTCTCGGCGTTGGCGCGCAGCAGCGGGCAGCCGGCCGGCAGGTGCATGCGCAGCCGTGCCGGCACGCAGTCGATGCGGAAGCGTTGCGACTGCACCGGCTCGCCGTCCAGGTTGAGATTGAGGCTGCGCGGCGCCTCGATCTCGACCCAGCGCAGTTGCGCGCGCACGGTCATGCGCTCGAACGCGGCGCGCTCGCTTTCGGTCAGCATGGTGCGCATGGCCGCGCCGACCTCGCCGGAGAAATTCGGCAGCACGGTCACGTCGAGCAGGCCGTCGTCGATGTACGCGTCGGGACACAGCACCTGCCCGCCGCCGGCCTGGCGCCCGTTGCCGACGGCCAGGGCGAGGAAGTCGCCCTGCCACTCGAAGCCCTCGCCGTGGACCCGCGCCTGCAGCGGCTCGAGCTTGCCCAGCTTGGCGATGCCGGTGACCAGGTAGGCCAGGCCGCCGAGCATCTTCTTGAGCCCGGCGTCGGTCTCCAGGGTGACCTGGGTGCCGAAGCCGCCGCTGGCCAGGTTCGCCGCCCAGTGCAGGCCGTCGGGCGCCTGCAGCCGCAGCAGGTCGAACGGGTGCGGCGGCTGGCGGTGGATCAGGTCCAGCGCGTGCGCCGGATCGGTCGGGATGGTCGCGGCGGTGGCGAAGTCGTTGGCGGTGCCCAGCGGCAGCAGGCCCAGGCTCGGCAGCGCGCCGGCGTCCTCGTCGCGATGGGCGAGCGCGGTGGCGACTTCGCTGAGGGTGCCGTCGCCGCCGCCGGCGATCACCGTGTCGACGCCGTCGGCGACGGCTTCGGCGACGTAGCGCTCGCCGTCGCCGCCTTCCCAGGTCACGCGTACGTCCAGGGCGACGCCGCGGTCGCGCAGTGCGGCGACGGCCTTGCGTACCTCGTCGTTGCCGGCGGACTTGCCGTTGAGGATCAGGCGCCAGCGGGGCGAAGTCATGCGCGCGGTTCTCCGGTGGAAAGGCGCGGCGAGGCTAGCAGCCGCGCGCGAGGACGGGATGAATGTACGGATGCGCCAAGTCTGTCACACACGTGTCATGGCCGATCCGGAATATAGGAGGCCATATCAGGGACGACGGGCGGAGGCTGGATTGCCTCCAAATCTTCCGGGACGCGGGCCGCAAGGTCCGCGTCTTTTATTTTGCGCGCGCTGCATTGGCGAACGCTCGTGCGCGGGCGAGAGGCGGCGCGGGCCGGCCTGCGGGTCGGGTTCGGCGTAGTTGCGTTAGCGCGGTCGCGGCTTGCGCCGCTATACGGACCGGCCGCAGCCGCTCTGTAGGAGCGGCGCAAGCCGCGACCGCGACACCGCGGCCACGACGAAACCCTGCCTCACGCCAACGCTTCGTCGGCGAACACCACGCCGTCCTCGTCCGCGCACACCCAGTCGCCCGGACGGATCGACACCGCGCCGAACGCGAGCGCGACATCGCGCAGGCCCTGCCCGTGCTTGTCGGTCTTGCGCGGACAGGTGCCCAGCGCTTTCACCCCCAGCGCCATCGCGCCGATCGCCGCGCTGTCGCGGATCGCGCCGAACACGATCACCCCGGCCCAGCCGTTCGCCGCCGCCTGCGCGGCGAGCTGGTCGCCGAGCATGGCCCGCCGCGGCGAGCCGCCGCCGTCGATCACCAGCACCCGGCCCGCGCCGGCTTCGGCGACCGCCTGGCGCACCAGCGAGTTGTCTTCGTAGGCCTTGATCGTGCTGACGATGCCGGCGAAACCGATGCGGCCGCCGAAGTCGCGCAGCGGCAGGTCGAGCACGCGCACGCGCGCGTCGTGGCGGTCGCACAGGTCGCAGGTGTTCATGGCGGCGCATCCGGTCGGCGGGGATGCCGGCACGATGCCATGCGCGGCGCGCGGGAAAAAGCCGGCGCGCCCGGTCGCGGCGGGTGGTGCCGCGGCGCGCGGCGCCGTCGGGTCGAAAACGAATGCGAGGCGGCCGCTACCGGCGGCCGCGTCCGCGCGCAGCCGATGCGAATGGCATCGGCCGCGCTGCCGCGGCGGCGCTTACTTGCGCGCCGCGTCCACCGCCGCCTTCATCCGGCCGATCACGTCGGCGTAGTCGGGCGCGTTGAAGATCGCCGAGCCGGCGACGAAGGTGTCGGCGCCGGCGGCGGCGATCTCGCCGATGTTGTCGGCCTTGACCCCGCCGTCGATCTCCAGCCGGATCGCGCGGCCGCTGTTGTCGATGCGCTCGCGCACGCGGCGCAGCTTGTCCAGCGCCGAGGGAATGAAGCTCTGCCCGCCGAAGCCGGGGTTCACCGACATCAGCAGCACCATGTCCAGGTCGTCGAGCACCCAGTCCAGCACTTCCAGCGGCGTGCCGGGATTGAGCACCAGCCCGGCCTTGCAGCCGAGCGACTTGATCAACTGGATCGTGCGGTGCACGTGCGCGCTGGCCTCGGGGTGGAAGCTGATCGTGGTCGCGCCGGCCTTGGCGAAGTCCGGGACGATGCGGTCGACCGGCTCGACCATCAGGTGCACGTCGATCGGCGCGGTCACCCCGTGCTTGCGCAGCGCCTCGCAGACCATCGGGCCGATGGTCAGGTTGGGCACGTAGTGGTTGTCCATGACGTCGAAATGGACCCAGTCGGCGCCGGCCTTGAGCACGTTGTCGACCTCCTCGCCGAGCCGGGCGAAGTCGGCCGAGAGGATGGACGGGGCGATGACGGTGGATTGCGTGGTCATGGACGGAGCCTGGCGGGGAGGCGGCTATTGTCGCCCCGGTGGGTCGGCCAGGCAAAAAGCGCGGGCGAGGCGGCGCGCGGGCGGCGGGCGGCGGCGGCAAGCCCCGCACCGTCGCGCGTCGCCATCTCCCGCCGCTTGTCCGCTAACGTCCGCGCTTGCGCAGCGCCCGGATCCGGTCGTACGCCCGGTTGATCTCGCGCGCCTTGGTCTCGGCGCGCTGGCGGTCCTCGTCCGGGTCGTTGGCGTAGCGGTCGGGGTGGTATTGCGAGATCAGGCGGCGGTAGGCCTTGTCGATCTCGGCGTCGCTGGCCTCGCGGTCCAGGCCGAGCGCGGCGTAGGGGTCGTCGCCGCGCAGCCGGAACCAGTCGGTGTCGACCGCATGGCCGATCAGCAGGCCGACCAGGGCGACCCAGGGATTGCCGCGCGACAGCGCCAGGCCGACGCAGAATCCCAGCAATTTGCCGTACCAGTTCCGCTTCATCGGGCCGCGTCCGGTCCTGTCTGCGGGCCGCCGCGGCCCTTCGCCGGGCATCTTAGCGGGGCCGCCGCCGGCGCGGGCCGCCGGACGGCCGGTCCGGATCGGCCCCGTGGCCCGCGACCGGGGCCGGGCCACGGCGGGACGCCCCCGGCCGCCGGGCGCGCGGATCTCCAACCGCGGACCTGCACGGCGGCCGCAAGCGGCGTACACTGCCCGGCCCCGTCGCGCGCACGCGCGCAACCCGGGCGGCCCGGACGGCCCCGGCCAACGACCGCTCAGGCGCGCACGGCGCGCGGGGAGTCGTTGCCTTACGCCATCAGGGGTCCCCACGTTGACGACCACGCTGCTGCAATCCGAACTGCCCGGCCTGCCTCTTCGCCATCGCGGCAAGGTCCGCGATGTCTTCGATCTTCCCGCCGACCGGCTGCCCGCCGGCGCGACGCCCGGCGGCGACTGCCTGCTGATGGTCGCCACCGACCGCCTCAGCGCGTTCGACGTCGTGCTGCCCGACCCGATCCCGGGCAAGGGCGAGATGCTCTGCCAGATCAGCAATTTCTGGTTCGGCAAGACCGCGCACATCATTCCCAACCACCTCACCGGCATCGACGTCGCCGCGGTCCTGCCCGAGGGCGTGGACGCGGGCCTGTACGCCAAACGCGCGGTGGTGACCAAGCGGCTCAAGCCGGTGGCGATCGAGTGCATCGCCCGCGGCTACGTGATCGGCAGCGGCTGGAAGGACTACCAGCGCACCGGCCGGATCAGCGGCATCGCCCTGCCCGGCGGCCTGCGCCAGGCCGAGAAGCTGGCCGAGCCGATCTTCACCCCCTCGACCAAGGCCGCGGTCGGCGACCACGACGAGAACATCGACTTCGACACCGCGGTGCGCACCGTCGGCGCCGGGCTGGCCGAGGCGGTGCGCGACGCGACCCTGCGCCTGTACCGCTACGCCGCCGATTACGCGGCGCAGCGCGGCATCCTGCTGGCCGACACCAAGTTCGAGTTCGGCACCGACGCCGACGGCCGCCTGTACGTCATGGACGAGATGCTGACGCCGGACTCCTCGCGCTACTGGCCGGCCGACCTGTACCAGGTCGGCACCAGCCCGCCGAGCTACGACAAGCAGTTCGTGCGCGACTACCTGGAGACGCTGGACTGGGACAAGACCCCGCCGGGTCCGAGCCTGCCGGCGCAGGTGATCGAGCGGACCCGGGCGAAGTACGCCGAGGCCCTGCAGAAGCTGGCCGGGATTTCGGTCGACTGATCCGGGTCGAAACGCACAGGGCCGCGCGAGCGGCCCTGTGTCGTTGCGGGGGTGTCGTTGCGCGCGCGCAGCTGCGCTTAGGTCGCGCGGTGGTTCGTGTTGGCGCGGTCGCGGCTTGCGCCGCTCCTACAGGGGCTTCGGCCGGTACATGTCCGACTGTAGGAGCGGCGCAAGCCGCGACGCGGTAAATCGTCCGCCGAGGAATCCCCGCGGACGACGCTCCGCCACGCGCCCCTCCGCCGCCCTGGCGCCGGCCCACCCCGCCCGCCGACTGTCGCCTGGTTTACAGACCCCGCCGCCGGCGTGCGCGACACTGCGGCCAGTCCCGTCGAGTCCGTGCCAGCCCCGGCCATGCGCGCTACCCTGCCGATCCCCCTCGCCGCAGACCCGCCTTCGCATGAATACCGGCTACCTGTACCTGGCCGTCGCCATCGCCGCCGAGGTGATCGCGACCAGCGCGCTCAAGGCCTCGGACGGCTTCACCAAGACCGGCCCGTCGATCGTCGTCGCCGCCGGCTACGGAATCGCGTTCTACTTCCTCTCGCTGGTGCTCAAGACCGTCCCGGTCGGCGTCGCGTATGCGATCTGGTCGGGCGTCGGCATCGTCCTGATCGCGACGATCGGCTGGCTGTTCATGAAACAGCACCTCGACGCCGGGGCGATCGCCGGCATCGGCCTGATCGTGGCCGGGGTGCTGGTGATCCAGCTATTCTCGAAATCGGCGGCGCATTGAGCGCTGCGCCGGGCCGCGCGCCCGTCGCGCCGCGCCGACGCCGCTCCAGCCGCGCGCCGTCCGCCGGCGCCTCCGCCACCGCGCGGGCCGCACGCCCGCCTTTCGTCCACGGGAGCCGTCCATGAGCACCCTCGCCCATCCCGCCGTCGCCGACCGCCCGATCGACCGCTGGTTCGCCAGCTACTCCGGCGACCACGTCAACGCCACCAACCAGCGCATCCACGTGTTCGCCGTGCCGGCGATCCTGTGGAGCGTGATCGCGCTGCTGTGGTGCATCCCCTCGCCCGACGCGATGTTCCGCCCCGGCGTCTGGGCCGCGCTGCCGATGTTCGCGGCGATGTTGTTCTACTACCGCTCCTCGCGCACGCTCGGCCTGGGCATGCTGGTCCAGTTCGCGCTGTTCTCGCTGCTGAGCCACTGGATCGCGCAGCGCTTCGGCATCCGCGCGCTGCTGTGGACCGCGGTGACGGTGTTCGTGGTCGCCTGGGTCGCGCAGTTCGTCGGCCACAAGATCGAAGGCAAGAAGCCGAGCTTCCTGACCGACCTGACCTACCTGCTGATCGGCCCGGCCTGGGTGCTGGCCAAGCTCTACCGCAAGCTCGGCTGGTCGTACTGAGCCGCGCGCGGCGGGCGCGGCGGGCGCGGCGCGCGCTCAGCCGCCCAGCAGCATCGGCGGCGTCAGCCAACCCAGCAGCAACGGCACGCTCAACACCAGCGCGGTGGCCAGCCACCACGCCAGCGCCGCCGGCACCGCGAGCAGGCAGGCGCGCGGCCACGACAGCGGCCGGCGCTCGCCGTCGCGCACCGCCAGGCGCAGGCCCAGGGCCAGGCCCAGCCACGGCAACGCGGCGACGACGGCCAACTGCGCCCACTGCGGCGCCTGCGTGCTGAACAGCCCCCAGGTCAGCGCGGCCGGAATCATCGACATCAGCGCGAACTGCACCGCGCTCATCGCCGCGCCGTCGCGCAACGGCGCGCCGAGCGCGCGCGGCGCCAGCCGCCGCAGCACCCAGGCCACCGGCTGCAGCCAGAACAGGAACAAGGCCACGACCACCAGCGCGAAGCACAGCGCGGCCAGGACCACCTTGCCGACCATAGCGATGTCCATGCGCGCGCGTTCTCCGTTGCGGTTGTGGTTGCGGTGTTGCCGGGCGGTGGCGCGTCTGGCCGGTGGCGCGGTTGATGGGTAACGCGGTCGCTCGGGTGGCGCGGTCGCTTGGTTAGCGCGGTCGTTGCGTTGGCGCGGTCGCGGCTTGCGCCGCTCCTACAGGGGCTTCGGCGGGTTCGTATCCGACGGTAGGAGCGGCGCGAGCCGCGACCGCGCCAACGCAACGACCGCGCAACCCCGGCAGCGCCGCGTCTCCGTCAGCCGATACCGCCCCACTGCAACGCCCGCGGCACCAGCGCCGCCTCCGCCCACAGCAGCGCCACCGCCGGCAGCGCCGCCCACAGCGCGCGCCGCCAGGCCAGCTTGGCCCCGGCCGGATCGGGCAGGTACAGCCGCACGCCGACGCCCAGCGCCAGCCACGACAACGCCGCCGCGAGCGCCGCGAACGGCGCGCCCGAGCCGAACCTGGAGGCGTGCGCGACGATCAGCGCCGCCACCGCCAGCATCGCCCACAGCACCGCGGCGAACAGCACCGTCCACAGCGCCGCGCCGAACGCCGGCCGCGCGCCGACCGCGCGCGCCACCCGCGCCTGCAACAGCCACGCCGCCGGCGCCAGCCCGAACGCGGCGATCGCCAGCAACAGCAGTGCCCAGCCCATCGGTCCCGCAGCCTGCATCGCTTCCTTCACAATAGCCGCCCCACCACGCCATTCGCGTCCGTCCGCAAGGCGGCCACGATAGCCCACCGGCCCCCGCCATGCCCGCCCGCGATCTGCTCCTGCTGCTGCTCGTCGTCCTGTCGTGGGCGATCAACTTCCTGACCTCGGCGCTGGCCCTGCGCGAAATCCCGCCGTTCCTGTTCACCGCGCTGCGCTTCGCCCTGCTGGCGCTGCCGCTGGCGTTCTTCCTCAAGCGCCCCGCGCCCGGCCAGTGGCCGCGCCTGATCGCGGTGTGCCTGTGCATCGGCGTGCTGCATTTCGGCCTGAGCTTCAGCGCGCTCAAGGCCGCCGGCGACCTGTCCTCGCCGGCGATCGTGATGCAGAGCTATGTGCCGATGACCGCGTTGCTGGCGTGGTGGCTGCTCGGCGAGCGCTTCGCCTGGCGCACCGGCGTGGCGATCGCGATCAGCTTCTGCGGCGTGCTGGTGCTGGGCTTCGACCCGATGGTGCTCGACCACCCGCTGGCGGTGGTGCTGATGCTGGTCTCGGCCGCGTTCCTGGCCCTGGGCACGGTGCTGATGAAGGGCCTGCGCGGGCTGGACATGCTCAGCCAGCAGGGCTGGACCGCGTTGATCGCAGTGACCCCGCTGCTGGCGATCAGCCTGATCCTGGAGCCCGGCGGCGTGGCCGCGCTGCCGGGCGTGAGCTGGGTGGCGTGGCTCGGCGCGCTGTACGCCGCGTTCGTGTCCTCGCTGCTCGGCCACGGCCTGTACTACGTGCTGGTGCAGCGCCATCCGGTCGCGCAGGTGACGCCGTGGCTGCTGCTGGCGCCGGTGATCGCGATCGGCCTGGGCATCGCGTTCTGGGGCGACCGGCCCGGTCCGAGCCTGTGGCTGGGCGGCGCGATGGTGCTGGGCGGGGTGTTGCTGATCGCGCTGCGCAACCTGGCCAAGTCGCGCACGCGCTGAGGCGGCCCCGGGCTGTTGTGGGAGGGCCTTCAGGCCCGATGCTTTTGTTCCAGATCGCCGCAATCCGAGCCAAAAGCATCGGGCCTGAAGGCCCTCCCACAACAGCCCTGTCCTCGCGGCCGCGCGCTCAGCCGCGCGGCGGCTCGAACATCTCCGCGCTCGGCCTAAACGGCCGCGGCGCATAGCCGAAATCGCGCTGCGCCGGACCGGCGTCGAAGGCCATGTCGCTGCGCATGCGCCGCACCGCGGCCTCGCCCAGGCCGGTGGCGCGGCCGCTGGCCTGGGCGGCGAGCAGGGCGAGATTGAACAAGGGCGACGGCAGTTCGACCAGCTTCACCGGCGGGCGCAGGCAGGCCAGGGTGCGCGCGACCATGTCGCGGTAGCTCAGGGTCTCGCCGCCGGGCACCGCGTAGGTGTTGCCGAAGCTCGCCGGCGCCGCCAGCGCGGCGAACGCGGCGGCGGCCAGATCGTCCACGTGCACCGGCTGGCGCAGGCCGTTGGCGCCGCGCGGCAGCGGGAAATAGCGCAGGCGCCGGGCCAGTTGCGCGATCCGGGTCAGGGTGGCGTCGCGGCCGGCGCCGTAGATCAGGGTCGGCCGCAACACCGTGGCCGCGTCGTTGCGCGGTTGCGCGGCGGCGAACAAGGTCGCCTCGCCCTCGCGCAGCTCGGCCGCGACCCGGCGCTCCTCGGCATCGGCCGAACCGCGCTTGGTCTGCGCGCTGGTGGAGCCGAACGCGATCACCCGGCTGGCCTCGATGCCCGAGGCTTCGTACCACTGGGCGAACTTCAGCAGCGGCCCGCAGCTGAAGATCGCGTCCACCCGCGCGGGCAGGTCGGGCATGCGCGTCAGGTCGCCGCGCAGCCAATGCAGGCCGGGCCGGTCGGTCTGTTCGCCGCGCGAAATCGCGGTGACCCGCCAGCCGTCCTGGTACAACCGCTGCAACAGCGGCAGGCCGATCTGGCCGCTGCCGCCGAACACCAATGCGTGCTTCATCCGCTCTGATCAGCCTTTGTTCGGACCCTGGGCGCCGCCGCGCGAGGGCAACACCGCGCGCAGCCATGCATAACCGATCACTGCCGACAGCAGCGAGGCGCCGAGGATGCCGAGGACGGCCTCTTCGTACAAGAGCGGGTCTTGGTAGGCCAGCGAGGCGATGAACAGGCTCATGGTGAAGCCGATGCCGCACATCAGGCCCAGGCCGATCATCGCGCGCACGTCCATGCCGGCCGGGAACCGCGCCCAGCCCAGCGCGCGCATCAGCAGCGCCGCGCCGACGATGCCGACCGGCTTGCCGACCACCAGGCCCAGCACCACGCCCATCGGCAGCGCCGCCATCATGTCCTTCATCTCGACCCCGCCCAGCGACAGGCCGGCGTTGACGAAGGCGAACAACGGCAGGATCGCGTAGGCCACCCACGGATGCAGCGCGTGCTCCAGGGTCTCCAGCGGCGAGTGTTCGGTGTCGTCGTCGATGTTGTTGGTCTTGTCCACGTGCGGGATCAGCAGGCCGGTGGCGACGCCGGCCAGGGTCGCGTGCACGCCGGACTTGAGCACGCACACCCACAGCACCACGCCCAGCGCCAGGTACGGCCCCAGCGACTTGACCCCGCGCCGGTTGAGCAGCGCCATCATCGCCAGCGCCACCGCCGCCCACACCAGCGCGGTCACCGACAGGCCGTGCGAATAGAAGAAGGCGATGATCAGGATCGCGATCAGGTCGTCGACCACGGCGATGGTCGACAACAGCAGCTTCATCGCCACCGGCACGCGCGAACCCAGCAGCGCCAGCACGCCCAGGGCGAAGGCGATGTCGGTCGCGGTCGGCACGGCCCAGCCGCGCATCGCCGCGGCGTCGCCGCGGTTGAGGGCGAAGAACAGCAGCGCCGGCGCGACCACGCCGGCGATCGCGCACACCAGCGGCAGCACCAGCTGCGAACGCTCGGCCAACTGGCCGCTGAGCGCTTCGCGCTTGATCTCCAGGGCCACGACCAGGAAGAAGATCGCCATCAGCCCGTCGTTGATCCACAGCAGCAGCGGCTTGCCGATGTCGAGCGCGCCGACGCGCACCTGCACCGGGATCTCGCGAAAGGCTTCGTAGGCGGCCTGCAGCGGCGAATTGGCGGCGACCAGGGCCAGCACCGCGGCGGCGATCAGGACGATGCCGCCGGCGGCTTCGAGGCGGAAGAATTCGCTGAGCGCGCGCAACGCGCGTCGCGGCAACCGCGGCGTGGTGGTGATTTTGCTCATCCGCCGATTATAGGCGGGGCGCTTGCATGGAAATTGTGGACACCCGCACCGGCGCAGGCCGGCGCGCGGCGTCGAAACGCGCTCAGCCCAGCATCGCCAGTTCCAGGCCGATCCACGCCAGCAGCGCCAGCACCAGCACCGCGCCCTCGCGCCGGCTGATGCGCAGGTCGCCGCGCAGCATCGGGTAGAGCATCAGCGCGAACACCGCCGCGGCCGGCAATTCGAAGCGCACGAACGAGGCCGGCAGCGGCAGCGTGCGCCACGCGGCCATGCCGCCGAGCACGAACAGCAGGTTGAACAGGCTCGAGCCGATCACGTGGCCGACCACGATCTCGCCCTGCCCGCGCCGCGCCGCGGCGACCGCCGCGGCGGCCTCCGGCAGCGCGGTGCCGATCGCCACCGGCAGCAGGCCGGCCAGCAGCGGCGACAGGCCCATCGCCGCGCCGATGATCGCCGCGTTCGGCGAGCCGAAGCCGCCGGCCGCGGCCGGCAACGGCGCGTGCAGGCTCCACAGGCCGTGGCCGCCGACGATCAGGTACGCGCCCAGGTGCAGCAGCGCCGCGGCGATCAGCAGCCGGACCAGGTTGAGGCCGAGATGGGTCTGGGTCTGCGAGAAGGCGGCGATGGCGTCCTGCACCTCGGGCTTCTCGTGGCGGGTGCGCACGGTGGCGAACACCACCACGGCGACGAACACCGCCAGCATCGCCAGGCCCTCGCCGCGGCTCAGCGCGCCGTCCAGGCCCAGGCCGATCGTGCCCACGGTGCCCAGCAGCAGCACCAGCAGCAGCGGTGCGAGCGCGCGCCAGCGCACCGTCAGCGGCGCGGCCAATGCGGCCACGCCCAGGGTCAGGCCGAAGTTGACGATATTGCTGCCGACCGCGTTGCCCAGCGCCAGCGCCTGCTGGCCGCGCACCACCGCCTGCAGGTTGACCGCCAGTTCCGGCAGCGAAGTGGCGAAGGCCACCAGCACCAGCCCCGCCGCGAACGGCGAGATGCCCAAGCGCTGGGCCAGGCCGGAGGCGCCCTTGACGACCGAGTCGCCGCCCAGGGCCAACAGCAACAGGCCCAGCACGAACAAGCCGACGGCTTCCAACATGGCGCTCTTCCCCTAGTGGCTCTGGATGGTGCGGCGGCCGGGGCCGGCCCCGGTGGTTGCGGTGGAACGGGCCGCAAGGCCGCGGCCCTGCGCTGGAACCGCCCTCAGGCGGCGCATCGTGCTGCAGGCGGCCCTTCAAGGCGTGCCGTGGGAGGGCCTTCAGGCCCGATGCCTTCCGCTCCGGTCGCGACGAGCCACCGCCCCGCTCTCGCCTGCCGCCAGCGGACGCCACCCGGCGCCGGCTCCCATCGGCCGATTATGCCCAGCCCGGCCGCCTCAGGAGCAGCCTTCGACGTAATCGACCTGCGGCGGGATGCCGATGCGCCAGCGCGCCACCTTGCCGTCGCCGGCGGTCTCGAACACCAGCACGCCGCCGCTGGCGTCGCTGACCCGCAGCACCTTGGCGCCCTGCTCGTACTTGTGCGGCTGGACCTCGACGCGGCCGGCGTAGAGCTTGCCGATCTCGTCGGCGCTCATTCCCTTCTTGCCGCCGCCGGGCGCGATCTCCTTGTCGTTGCCCACGTCCACGCGCACGAACTTGTCGTCCTCGACCATGAAGCCGAACTCGCGCGGGTTGCTGCCCCAGATCGGTTGCAGGTAATAGCAGCCGCCGGCTTCCTCGGGCTTGCCCTTGAGCTCGCCGCCCCAGGCCTGCTTGGCCTGCGCGGCGGTCATGCCGAAGCGCATCTCGCCGTAGCCGTCGAAGCGGGCCTGGCCAGCGGCGGCCGCAGGCGGCGGCGAGGACACCGGCGCGGTCGCCGGCGGCACGTTTTCGGTGGGTTGGTCGTCGACCGGCGCGGGATTGAGCGGCGGCGCGGCGGACGCGGACTCCTGCGGCGCCGGCGCGGATTCGTGCTGGCAGGCGGCGAGCGCGAGCAGCGCGGCGGCGAGCAGGCCCAGGCGTGCGGGCAGCGAGTTCGGCGCGAGGATCATGGGCGGACTCCGGCGCAAGAGCGCGTTGCGAATGGCCGGTGCAGCCTAGCGGTTTTGCGTGAACGCGGCGAGAAACGATGTGGGAGGGGCCAAAGCCCCTCCCACAAGATCCATTGCCTCGCAATTTCGACGCGCAGCGGCGATCAATCGCGCCTGGACGGATCGAAATGCTTCTGCAGCCCGGCCCAGCACGCCTGGTAGTCGCGCTGGCGGTGCGCCGCGTCGAAGGCCTGCGCCGCCGGGCGGATCACCGCGCGGGTCTCGAACATGAAGGCCATGGTGTCGGTGATGACGTGCGGCTTGCTCAGGTCGGCGTGCGAGGCCTTCTCGAAGGTCTCCGCGTCCGGGCCGTGGCCGGTCATGCAGTTGTGCAGCGAGGCGCCGCCCGGGGCGAAGCCGCCGGCCTTGGCGTCGTACACGCCGTGCACCAGGCCCATGAACTCGCTGGCGACGTTGCGGTGGAACCACGGCGGACGGAAGGTGTGCTGCGCCACCAGCCAGCGCGGCGGGAAGATCACGAAGTCGATGTTGGCCGTGCCGGGCGTGTCGCTGGGCGAGGTCAGCACGGTGAAGATCGACGGGTCGGGATGGTCGAAGCTGATCGAGCCGATGGTGTTGAAGCGGCGCAGGTCGTACTTGTACGGCGCGAAGTTGCCGTGCCAGGCGACCACGTCCAGCGGCGAGTGGCCGATGTCGGCCCGCCACAGGTGGCCCTGGAACTTGGCGACCAGCTCGAACGCGCCTTCCAGGTCCTCGTAGGCCGCGTGCGGGGTGGAGAAATCGCGCGGATTGGCCAGGCCGTTCGAACCGATCGGGCCGAGGTCGGGCAACCGCAGCAGCGCGCCGAAGTTCTCGCACACATAGCCGCGCGAGGCGCCGTCGAGCAGCTCGACGCGGAAACGGATGCCGCGCGGAATCACCGCGACTTCCATCGGATCGACTTCCAGCGCGCCCAGCTCGGTGCCGATCAGCAGGCGCCCTTGCTGCGGCACGATCAGGGTCTCGCCGTCGGCGTTGTAGAAGAACCGGCCCTGCATCGAACGGTTGGCCGCGTACAGATGGATGCCGCAGCCGTGCTGGCCGGCGGCCGAGCCGTTGCCGGCCATGGTGTAGAGGCCTTCGACGAAATCGACGCCGCCCTCGGGCAGCGGCAGCGGGTCCCAGCGCAGCTGGTCGGGCGAGACCGGGCCGTCGCCGAAGTCGTTGTGGAACCGCGGCTGCGCGTACGCCGAGAACGCGCCGTGCATCGCCGCCGGACGGATCCGGTACAGCCAGCTGCGCCGGTTTTCCTTGCGCGGCGCGGTGAAGGCGGTGCCGCTGAGCTGCTCGGCGTAGAGCCCGAACGACGCGCGCTGCGGCGAGTTCTGCCCTTCCGGCAGCGCGCCGGCGACGGCTTCGGTGGCGAATTCGTTGCCGAAACCGCTCATGTAGCCGCGCGGGAGCTGGCGCACGGAGTCGGTGCTGGGCATCGGGATCACGTTGTCGATGTCGTTGGCTGCGGTGCTCATACGGACTCGCTATGCGGTGGGTCGCCGCGCGTATCGGCGGCGTGGCGCCGTCCTGCGACGGCGCCGTTTCGGATCTTCGCGGCCGCGCACCGGCGCCCAGGCGCCGGCGCGGCCGCCGTCGTCACATGATCGGGCGGTGGCCCAGGGAACGCTCGGTCGACGACTCGATCGACAGCGCCAGCGCGCGGGCCAGTTCCAGCACCCGCGCGGTGTCCTTGCGCCAGACCAGCAAGGCGTTGAGCTGGTCGCTGAAGCTGTCGTCGAGCAGCATCAGCCGGTAACCGCCGCCGTCCTTTCCGCGCTCGGCCAGCAGCGGGTCCAGCCAGGCGAAGTAGTCGTCCGGCAGGTACCCGCGCCCATCGGCATGGCGCGGGAAATCCGCCAGCGGCTCGGCGAAGAAATCGCTGACCTGCTCGTGCACCTCGTCGATCTTGTCGCCGACGGCGAGGTGGTTGACCAGCTTGAACACGATCGCGTTCTGGATCAGCTCCTCCGGCGAGGGATCGTCCATCCAGTCCAGGTCCGGATCGTCGCCCGCGTTTTCGATCGACGCCACCAGCGAGGCCAGTTCCTCCGGATCGAGCTCCCGGCAGGTCAACAGATCCATCAGTTCCTTGAGCATGTCCACGGCCTTGCGATGAGGAGCGCTTATAGTACGCCGCGCTTCATCTGGTCGCGTTCGATGCTCTCGAACAGGGCCTGGAAGTTGCCCTCGCCGAAGCCTTCGTTGCCCTTGCGCTGGATGATCTCGAAGAAGATCGGGCCGATCGCGTTCTGGGTGAAGATCTGCAGCAGCTTGCGCTGGTGGGTTTCCGGATCGGCGTCGATCAGGATCTTGTTGCGGGCCAGGCGCGGCACGTCTTCGCCGTGGTTGGGCACGCGCATGTCGATCACGTCGAAGTAGGTGTCCGGCGTGTCCAGGAACTCCACGCCCTGCGCGCGCATCGCCTCGACGGTGTCGTAGATGTTGTCGGTGAAGCAGGCGATGTGCTGGATGCCCTCGCCCTTGTAGGCGTCGAGGTATTCGTTGATCTGGCTCTTGGGGTCGTTGGACTCGTTGAGCGGGATGCGCACGATGCCGTCCGGCGCGGTCATCGCCTTGGACACCAGGCCGGTCTTGGCGCCCTTGATGTCGAAGTACTTGATCTCGCGGAAGTTGAACAGGCGCTCGTAGTAGTCCGACCACTTGCGCATGTTGCCGAAGTACAGGTTGTGGGTCAGGTGGTCGATGAAGGTCAGGCCGAACCCGGTCGGGTTGTTCTCGGCGCCGGCGATCGGCTCGTAGTCGGCGTAGGCGTCGCCCTTGTCGCCGTACTGGTCGACCAGGTACAGCATGCAGTCGCCGATGCCCTTGACCACCGGCGCGTCGATGACGCGGGTGTCGGCGCGGTCGCTCACCGCTTCGCCGCCGTTGGCGAGCACGGCCTTGAGCACGTCGCCGGCCGGCTGCTTGAAGCGGATCGCGAAGCCGCTGGCGCAGGGGCCGTGGGCCTCGGCGAACGCGGAGGCGAAGCTGTCCGGGGTCTCGTTGACCAGGAAGTTCACCCCGCCCTGGCGGTAGACGGTGACCGGGCGCGACTTGTGCTTGAGCACGGCGGTAAAGCCGAGCTTGCGGAAATAATCGTGCAGCAGGGCGCCCTGGCCTTTCGGCGCGGCGAACTCGACGAACTCGAAGCCGTCGATGCCGAGCGGATTTTCGAAGGTGGTGACCTGCATGCCGAGGTTGGGCTGTGCATTCATGGCATTGTTCTCGTGTGGCGGGCGGGTCCGCTGCGGGCGGCCTCAGGAAAGTAGCCGTTATAGTTTCAAATGAAACCATAAGCAAGGCATAGCGCAACATGAATCGACCGACTTCCCAATCCGGGGCCGCGGCTCCGTCCGACCCCGCCGCGCCTGAACGGGCCACCCCGCCCTCGCGCGCGGCCGCGCGCGCCGGCGGCCGCCACGCCGAGTTGGACCTGGACCACTTCCTGCCGTACCGCCTGTCGGTGCTGTCGAACCGGGTCAGCGGCGCGATCGCCCGGGTCTATTCCGAACGCTACGCCCTGAGCGTGACCGAATGGCGGGTAATGGCTGTGCTGGGGCGCTTCCCCGGGCTGTCGGCCAACGAGGTCGCTCAGCGCACCGCGATGGACAAGGTGGCGGTGAGCCGCGCGGTCGCGCGCCTGACCGAAGCCGGCCGGCTGGAGCGCGACACCCACGACGACGACCGCCGCCGCTCGGTGCTGCGGCTGTCGCCGGACGGCTACAAGATCTACGACGAAGTCGCGCCGATGGCGCTGGCGTTCGAGCAACGGCTGCTGGCCGGGATCGAGACCGTCGAGCGCGACGCGTTGTTCCGGCTGCTGGACCGGCTCGACGAGTTGGAGATGCAGGCCGAGGCCGAGATGGCGGCCGAGTCGCGCTGAAGTTCCGCGTCGCCCTGTAGGAGCGGCGCGAGCCGCGACCGCGAAAACGCAGCGCAAACGCACGCACCCGACAACTCGGGCATGCGGCGCAGCGACGACGGTTTCGCAATAGCTGCGTTGTCGCGGTCGCGGCTTGCGCCGCTCCTACAGGAGGCGCTGCGGCTGTGGGTCTATTTCCGGCGGTTGGCGAGGTAAGAGATCAGCCACACCGCGCCCGCCGCGGCGCCGATCAGCGCGAACAGGATCAACCAGTGGAAGATGCCGACGCTGCCCATCGCGGACGCTCCTGTGCCTTCGACGCTGCCCGCACCATCGCACAAACGAAAACGGCGGCCAACCGGCCGCCGTTTCCGCATTCAACCGCGCAACGCGATCACTTCACGCCGTGCATCAGCTTCTGCACCAGCGGCGCGATCAGGAACAGCAGCACGCCGGCGCCGACCAGTGCCCAGAAGCCGAAGGTGTAGCCGCCCAGCGCCGAGGTCGTGGTCATGCCGCCTTCGCCGCTGACGTGGCCGGCGAAGATGCCCGACAGGTTGTTGCCGATGCCGGTCGACAGGAACCAGCCGCCCATGCCGAAGCCGACCAGGCGCACCGGCGCCAGCTTGGTCACCATCGACAGGCCGATCGGCGACAGGCACAGCTCGCCGATGGACTGGATCCAGTACACCGCGAACAGGGTCCAGAACGGGATCTTGCCGTTGTCCAGCAGGTTGCCCAGGGCGAACATCAGCAGCAGGAAGGCCAGGCCGTTGAAGATCAGGCCCAGGCCGAACTTGCGCGGGATCGAGGGATTGGCCCGGCCCATCGCCACCCAGATCCAGGCGATCAGCGGCGCCAGGGTGATGATCGCGACCGAGTTGACCGACTGGAACCACGCGGTCGGGAACACCCGCTCGCCGCTGAGGCTGTAGACGAAGTCGGCCATCGCGCCGTTGAAGATGTCGCGGTCGACGATCTTGTCGGCGAGGAAGGTGAACGAGCTGCCGGCCTGCTCGAAGAACATCCAGAACAGGATGTTGAAGGTGAAGATGATCAGCATCGCGACCACCTTGTCGCGCTGCTGCGAACCTTCGCGGAAGCCTTCGGCCAGCAGCAGGCCGCACAGGCCCAGGAACATCGCGGTCAGCACGCCCTGCAGCGCGCCGGCGCCCATGGCGAGCAGGAAGTACACGATCGGGATCGCGACCACGGCGCCGAGGAACACGTACAGCACCTTGCGCGGGTCCTGCTGGCCTTCCGGCGGAACGCCGATGCCCTGCAGGCCGGCGCGGCCGAACCAGAACCACACCAGGCTGATCAGCATGCCGATGCCGGCGGAGATGAACACGATCTTGTAGTCCGGCAGCGATTCGCTGCCGAAGATCTTCTGCGCCAGGTACTGGGTCAGCAGCGGCGCCAGCATCGCGCCGAGGTTGATGCCCATGTAGAAGATGGTGAAGCCCGAGTCGCGGCGCTCGTCGCCGACCGCGTAGAGCTTGCCGACCATGGTCGAGATGTTCGGCTTGAACAGGCCGTTGCCGCAGATGATCGTGGCCAGGCCGAGCTTGAAGATCTGCTCGTTGGGCAACGCGATCATGAACAAGCCGGCCGACATGATCACCGCGCCGAGCAGGATCGAGCGCTGGTAGCCGAGGATGCGGTCGGCGACGTAGCCGCCGAAGATCGCCGCGGCGTAGACCAGGGCCAGGTACGCGCCGTAGACGCGGTTGGCCGGCGCCTCGCCGGCGGCGTCGCCGCCGTGGAACTGGTGGACGATGTACAGCACGAGCGCCCAGCGAATGCCGTAGAAGGCGAAGCGCTCCCAGAATTCGGTCATGAACAGCATCCACAGCGGCTTGGGATGGCCCAGCCGCGTGGAGAATTCGGGAATGGGCGCCTGGCCCTGGGTCGGTGTCGCGGCTCCGCTCATGCGGTGTCCCCTGTCGTGTGGAAACTGAATGAAAATCCCACGCCGACGGCACGGGCCGGGGAGATTTACCGGCACAGACGGGCGGCGTCAAACATTCGTGAAGGTGCGGGACGCGTGCTGCGGCGCAACATTCGTGCCCGCAAATGCCTGAACGGGCGAGGATTTTGCGCCGGCCGGCTTGGGAAAGTCGCGCTTCTGGCGGGCTTCTTGCCGCTATCGGGTGACAACTGTCATGGTTTGGGCCGCCAGGGCCACTGGCCTGGGGCAAAAGCGTCGGGGCTGAAGCCCCTCCCACAAGAGCGGCACGGGCCGAAGCCGGCTGTTGTGGGAGGGGCTTCCGCCCCGACGCTTTCCGCTCCGCCGCGCCGCCTCAGGCCCCATAGCCCCCGGCCGGCGCCAGGGTCGTGCGCACCGAGAACAGCTCGGGGAAGAAGGTCAGCTCCAGCGCCTGCCTGAGGAAACCCACGCCGCTGGAGCCGCCGGTGCCGCGCTTGAAGCCGATGATGCGCATCACCGTGCGCATGTGGCGGAAGCGCCACAGCTGGAACTGGTTTTCCAGGTCGACCAGGTCCTCGCACAGCGCGTATTCGCGCCAGTACACGTCGGTGTTCTCGTAGATGCGCTCGAACACCGGCTGCAGCTCGGCATCGGCGACGTGCGGCTGGCGCCAGTCGCGTTGCAGGTGCGCGGCCGGCACGGCGTGGCCGAAGCGCGCCAGGTACATCAGGAACTCGTCGTACAGGCTCGGCGCGGCCAGCGCCTGCTCCAGCGCGGCCTGGCCGCGCGGGTCGTAGGCGAACACCTTGAGCATGTCCTCGTTCTTGTTGCCGAGCATGAACTCGATGGTGCGGTACTGCAGCGACTGGAAGCCCGAGGACGGGCCCAGCGTCTCGCGGAAGCCCATGTACTCCGACGGCGTCAGCGTCTCCAGCACCGACCATTGCTCGGTCAGCAGGCGCAGCACCTGCTTGCAGCGCGCCAGGATCTTCTGGCACTGCCAGACCTGGTCGCGGCGCAGGTGCGCCAGCGCGGCGCTGAGCTCGTGGATGATCAGCTTCATCCACAGCTCCGAGACCTGGTGCTGGACGATGAAGAGCATCTCGTCGTGGTGGCCCGGCTGCGACAGCGGGCGCTGCGCCGAGAGCAGCTTGTCCAGTTGCAGGTAGCCGCCGTAGGTGATGCGTCCCTGCAGGTCGGTATGGATACCGTCTTCCAGTTCGCGCTGGTTCTTCTCTACGGACATCGGCGGGGCTCTTGGCGGGGGCGCTGCGTGCGGCAGGGGCGCAAAGCGTAGCGCATCCGGCTTGCGCCGGCAGACGCCGCGGCGCGAGCCAGCGCGCCGCGCCGGCCGCCTCGCGCCGCGAGCGCGCCGATCGACGCGCAACGCTTCGTGCGCCGGAGCCGCGACGCAGGTCACGCGGTCGCGACCGGTGCGACGCGCGAAAACTAAAATGACTGCGCCTGCCCACCGTCGCTACGGTCCAGTCTGCAGGCGCACTTTCAAGGGGATTCCATGCAAAAACTCGCTAGCCGCGCACTCGCGGCCGGTATCGCTGTGGCCTTGTCCGGCACCGCCGGCGCCCAGGTCGTCATCTCCCAGGTCTATCCCAACGCCGGCGCCAACGGCTACCACGCCGATTACGTCGAGCTGCACAACACCGGCAACGCCACCGTCAACCTCGGCGGCTGGAGCATCCAGTACGCGCAGAAGGGCAGCGCCTGGCAACGCACCCAGATCAGCGGCATCCTGGCGCCCGGCGGCTACTACCTGATCCGCATGGGCACCACCACCAGCGGCCGCGTCCTGCCGGCGTCCAACTTCACCAGCCCGTTCGGCATGGTCCCGCAGCTGGGCAAGCTCGCATTGCTGTCCGCCGGCGGCACGCTCGCCGACGCCTGCCCGAGCGCACAAGCCGGATTGGTCGATGTGTTCGGCTACGGCGCCACCGACTGCTACGAAGGCAGCGCGCGCGCAATGGTCGCCTCGCCGATCAACGCCTACCTGCGCAAGGGCGAGGGCTGCCAGGACACCCAATCCAACGCCGCCGACTTCTCCGTCGCCTCCGCCGCCCCGCGCAACGCCGCGTCGCCGCGCCTGGTGTGCGCGCCGACGCTGCCGACGCTGAGCGTGCAAGCGGTCGCCAAGGCCGAAGGCCACAGCGGCGTCACCCCGTTCGAATTCGAACTCAAGCTCGACGGCCCCGCCGGGCCGGCCGGCGTGGACTGGTCCGTGCACGGCGGCGCTTCGGGCACGGCGACGCCGCAGGCGGACTACACGCCGATCAACCTGAGCGGCCGGATCGAGCCCGGCCAGAGTTCGGCGCGCTTCGTCCTGCCGGTGCTCGGCGACCGCAACGTCGAAGCCGACGAAACCGTCGCGCTGCAGGTCAAGGTCCACGGCGGCGCGACCACCGCCAACGGCGACTACCTCGACACGACGGCGACCATCCTCAACGACGACATCGCGCAGCCGCCGACGCTGAGCGTGGCGAAGGTCGTGCGCAACGAAGGCCACGACGGCTATACGCCGTTCGAGTTCGAGCTGACCCTGGACCGCCCCGCCGGCGCGGGCGGCGCGCAGTGGCGCGCGCTCAGCATCGACGGCGGCAGCGCCACGGCCGGCGCCGACTACCTGCCGATCGACCTGGCCGGCACCATCGCCGAAGGTCAGAGCGCGGCCCGGTTCGCCCTGCCGGTGCGCGGCGACACCGTGCCGGAAGCCAACGAAACCGTGAAGCTGCGCATCGACCTGGGCGCCGGCGCGCGCGCCGCCGACGGCAGCGCCAGCCTCGCCGCCGAAGCGGTGATCCTCGACGACGATCCGCTGATCACCCCGATCCACGCGATCCAGGGCCGCGGCGAACGCTCGCCGATGCTCGGCCAGCAAGTCGAGGTGGAAGGCATCGTCACCGCGATCGTCAAGGACGGTTTCTTCCTGCAAGCGCCGGCCGCCGAGGCCGATGCCGATCCGTTGACCTCCGAGGCGCTGTTCGTGCAGACCGGCGCCGCGCCCAATCCCAACCTGCAGTCGCTGCGGGTGCGCGCAGTCGGCATCGTGACCGAGCTGTACGCGCCGGGCGAGCAACCCGACCGCGCGTCGATGACCGCGATCGTCGCCACCAATCCGGCGCAGAACGTCGGCAACGTGCGCCAGCCGCTGCCGCCGGCGCTGATCCGGCTGCAGCCCGAGCGCGATCTCGGCGCGTCCGGCTACGAGCCGTTCGAAGGCATGCGCGTGCAGCTCGAAGATCGCCGGGTGATCGGCGCGACCGGCGGCCGCACCGACGCGAGCCTGGAAACTACCGTCAGCGACGGCGTGTTCCACGTGCTCGACGGCGCGGCGGACGCGGCGGCGCCGATGCGCGAACCCGGCGCGCGCTACGGCGTGCGCGACAACGGCGCGCCGGTCGGCTGGATCCAGCGCTGGGACGGCAATCCCGAGTCCATCGGCGTGGACAGCGCCGCGACCGGCCGCGCGCCGTTCGATGTCGCCGTCGGCGCGCGCGTGGGCAACGTGGTCGGCCCGCTCGACCAGCGCAGCGGCCGCTACACCGTGGTCCAGCAGGCCGACCAGGCGCTCATCGCGCTCGCGCCGGCGCCGGCGCCCGTCGGCATCGACGCGGCCGATCCGTACCGCCCGCCGGTGGACGTGGCGTATTACGACCTGGGCGCGTTCCACGACGAAGTCAGCCCGCCCAACTCGGGCCAGCCGGCGAGCCAGCCGTTCGCGGTCGAGCAACGCCTGGGCAAGCTGGCCGAAGGCATCGTCGGCGCGCTGCGCTCGCCGCACATCGTCGCGATCGGCGGCGCGGAGAATCGCGGCTTGCTGGAACGCCTCGCGCAGCGGGTCGACCAGCGCGCCGCGTCGGTCGGCCAGGCCAATCCGAACTATCGCGCGGTGTCGCTGGAAAGCGCTTCGCCGCTGCAACTCGGCTTCTTGCTGCGCAGCGACCAGGTCGGGCCGGCGCCGCGGGTGTTGCTCGACGGCCACGCCCAGATCGGCCGCGAGGAAACCCTGGCGCTGCCGTCGGGCGACTGGATGCCGCTGTTCGAGCAAGCGCCGCAGTTCGTCGATGCGACGGTGCGCGACGGCGGCGTCGAGTTCCGCCTGCGCGTGCTGCTGGCCAAGCTGGCGCCGCTGGACGGCAGCGACGCCGACAGCGCGCAAGGCCGCACGCTGCGGCTGCGCCGCCACGCCCAGGCCGACTTCCTCGCGCGCTGGGTGCAGCAACACCAGCAATCGGCGAACGCGTTGCCGCTGTTGGTGCTCGGCGATCTGCAAGGCTACGGCTTCGGCGACGGCTACACCGATCCGGTCGGCACCCTCGCCGGCAAGCCCAGCGACCCGCTGTGGACGCTGGTGCCGGGCGACGGCATCGATCGCGTCGATCCGGACCTGATCGCGCTGACCGCCACCGGCGCCGACGGCGAACGCTACTCGTCCATCGTCGAAGGCTCGCGCCAGCAGTTGCAGCACGCGCTCGCCGACGAACGGCTGGTGGCGGCCACCGACGCGATCGAACTGCGGCACGCGCGCATCAACGCCGGCCAACCGGCGACGGCGCGCAACCAGGCCGGCAGCGAACTGCGCGCGGCGGCGGCCGATCCGCTGCACCTGCGCCTGCTGCCGCGGACCCAGGCCGACCTTGCGCTGGCCGTGTCCGCGCCGCCGCAGCCGGTGGCCGGGCAATGGCTGGAATATCGGGTGTCGTTGAAGAACGAAGGCCCCGACCGCGCGCACCGCGTCGGCGTCGGCATGGCGTTCTCGCGGACGTCCGACCGCGCCTATGTGCAGGCGCCGCCGGACTGGAACTGCGGCGCGCCGCAGCTCGACGCCGGCCGCACCAGCGTGGCCTGCTCGCTGCCGCAGCTGGAACGCGACGGCGTCGCCACGCTGAGCCTGTTCGTGCCGACCTGGAGCGAGGAAGCCGGCATCGACCTGAGCCTGGCCGCGTCGGCGACCGCGCAATCGGCCGATCCGCAACCCGGCAACAACGCCGTCCAGGCCACCGCGCGGCTGGCCGCACCGCCCGCGCCGTAACCCTGAACAGGCGCCACGCCGCCGCACCGTCCGGTGCGGCGGCCCGCTCCCGGCCGCGCGCCGGGAGCGTCCGCGCATGCTGCAGCGCACCGCGCCGTCCAACATAAATCGGTTACGTGCACATTACCGATGGCAGAAGCTGCACTGCGTCATCGCATTGCAACGCCAGAAAGTGAGTATTCGTGCACAATCCAGCTGTCTGCGGCCGGGGAGGCCGGCAGACGCTCACATGGGGAACTACATGGACAAGAACACGAGCCGCCTCTGGGCGGCGGTGGTATTGGCCTTCGCCTCGGCCGGCACGGCCCAGGCGCAGGTCGTAATCAGTCAGGCGTACGGCGGCGGCGGCAACTCCGGCGCACCGGTCAAGAGCGACTACATCGAGCTGCACAACAACGGCGCCACCGCGGTCGATCTGACCGGCTGGAGCGTGCAGTACGCGTCGGTCACCGGCACCAGCTGGCAAGTCACCACGCTCAACGGCTCGATCGCGCCCGGCGGCTATCACCTGGTCAAGCAAGGCGACGGCGCCGGCACCCAGCCTGCGCTGCCGACGCCCGACTCGGTCGGCGCGATCAACATGTCCGGCAGCAACTTCAAGGTCGCGCTGGTCAACAACATCGTCGCGCTGAGCGGCGCCTGCCCGGCCGGCACCATCGACCTGCTCGGCGTCGGCCCCACCGCCAATTGCGCCGAAGCCAACGCGCCGACCGCGGTGGTGAGCAACGCCACCTCGGCGATGCGCAACGACAAGGGTTGCGTCGACACCAACAACAACGCCGCCGATTTCTCCATCGCCACCATCACCGCCACCTCGCCGCGCAACAGCGCCGCGCCGGCGTACGTGTGCGGCGGCGTCGGCCCGGTGCTGCCGGCGCTCACCGTCGCCGACATCTCGGCCGACGAAGGCAACAGCGGCACCACCGTGTTCACCTTCACCGTCAGCCTGAGCCAGCCGGCCGGCGCCGGCGGCGTCAGCTGGAAGGCCTCGACCGTCGACGGCACCGCCACTGCGGGCAGCGACTACGTGGCCGTGTCCGATCTCGCCGGCACCATCGCGGCCGGGCAGAGCAGCGCCACGATCTCGGTGAGCGTCAACGGCGACACCGTCTCGGAGCCGAACGAAACTTTCAAGCTGCGGGTGCAGGACATCAGCGGCGCGACTCCGGCCGCGCCGGGCGTCGTCGAAGCCACCGCGACCATCGTCAACGACGACGTCACCGTGGTCGCGATCCACGACATCCAGGGCAACGGCGCCAAGTCGCCGCTGGAGAACCAGATCGTCACCACCGAAGGCGTGGTCACCGCGCGCAAGAGCAACGGCTTCTACATCCAGACCACCGACGCCGAAGCCGATGCGGACCCGATGACCTCCGAGGGTCTGTACGTCTTCACCAGCTCCGCGCCGACCGCGGCCGCCGCCATCGGCAACCGCGTGCGCGTGACCGGCACGGTCGCCGAGTACATTCCGGCGGCCGACCCGGGCCAGCTGCCGCTGACCGAACTGACCTTCGCCAGCTACAGCCAGATCGGCACCGCGCCGCTGCCGGTGCCGGTGGTGCTACCGGTGGTGCAACCGACCTCGCCGCTGGACGCGCTGGAGCCGTACGAGGGCATGCGCGTGGCGATCCAGAGCTTCAAGGTCACCGCGCCGAACCAGGCCAACTCGGTCAACGAGACCAACTTCACCAGCACCAACCGCAGCTTCTTCTACGGCGTCATCGGCGACGTGCCGCGGCCGTTCCGCGAAGCCGGCATCCAGCCGGGCACCAACCCGCCGGCCGGCACCATCCCGCCGATCCCGCGCTGGGACGGCAACCCGGAACTGATGGTCGTCAACAGCGACGCCATCGGCGGCAGCAAGCTCGAGTTCGCCGCCGGCACGGTCATCACCGGCCTGGTCGGTCCGCTGGACTACAGCTTCCGCCGCTACACCCTGCTGATCGAGCCGGGCGCCGCGCTCAACGTGACCCCGGCGCCGCAGCCGCGTCCGTCGGTGGAAACGGTCGATCCGAACGCGGTGTCGGTCGCCGGCTACAACATGCAGCGCCTGTTCGACACCGTCGACGATCCGAACATCAAGGAACCGCTGCCGACCGCCGAGGCCTACGCGCGGCGCAAGCAGAAGGCCTCGATCGGCATCCGCGACTACCTCAAGACGCCGGACATCCTCGGCGCGGTCGAGATCGAGAACCTGAGCACGCTGCAGGACCTGGCCGCCAAGATCAACGCCGACGCGGTCGCCAACGGCCAGCCGAACCCGAACTACGTCGCTTACCTCGAGGAAGGCAACGATCCGGGCGGCATCGACGTGGGTTACCTGATCAAGACCGCCGAAGTGCTGCCGGGCAAGCCGCGCGTGGAAGTGCTGGCGGTGACCCAGATCGGCAAGGACACCACCTGGGTCCAGCCCGACGGCAACAGCGACGAGCTCAACGACCGCCCGCCGCTGGTGCTCGAGGCCGTCGTCCACTACGCCGACGGCCGCGCCTTCCCGCTCACCGCGGTGGTGGTGCACAACCGCTCGCTCGGCAGCGCCGACAAGACCGATGGCGAAGGCCTGCGCGTGCGCATGAAGCGCCAGCGCCAGGCCGAGTTCCTGGCCACTTACCTCAACCAGCGCCAGACCCAGAACCCGGCCACCCGCCTGATCGTGCTCGGCGACTTCAACGCGTTCGAGTTCAACGACGGCCTGACCGACGTGATGGGCACCGTGATCGGCGCGCCCAGCCCGGACGACGCCACCGCCGTGCCCGGCGACGGCGCCGACCTGGTCGAGCCGAACCTGATCAACCTGGCCAGCACGATCGACCCGATGGAGCGCTACTCGTACTCCTTCGACGGCCACGCCCAGAGCCTGGACCACACCCTGGTCAACGAGGAGATGGTCGTCGCCACCAGCTCGATCAAGTTCACCCACGCCCGCATCAACGCCGACTACCTGGAAGCCAACCGCGCCGACGCCAACTCGCCGACGCGCATGTCCGACCACGACCCGATGGTGACCTACCTGGTGCCGCGCGAAATCGCCGATCTGGGCGTGACCGCGGCCGCCACCGCCGCCTCGGTGCAGGTCGGCCAGAGCATCGGCTACACCGCGGTGGCGACCAACCACGGTCCGGGCCGCGCGGATGCGGTCGGCGTGGGCTTCGCCCTCGACGCCGAACTGCCGTCGCTGAGCGTGACCAAGCCGGCCGAGTGGACCTGCGACGCACCGCAGATCGCCTCGGGCAAGACCTCGGTCGCCTGCCGCACCGGCGCCCTGGCCAACGCCGCCAGCGCCAACTTCGCGCTGTCGGCCAACGCCACCGCCGACCTCGCCGGCAAGACGGTCAAGCTGGCGGTCAGCGGCGAGACCACTTCGCAGGACACGGTCGCGGGCAACAACGCGGCCGAGGCCAGCGTCGCGGTGATCGCCCAGGACGACGGCACCGCGGTGCTGCTCAACGGCAAGGCCGTGGACCTCGACGGCGCCGCCGGCGAAGCCAAGACCTTCCGCCTGGAAATCCCGGCCGGCGCGCGCGGGCTGCGCATCATCACCCAGGGCGGCACCGGCGACGTCTCGCTGTACGCCAAGCGCGGCGCGCGTCCGAGCGCGACCGACTACGACCTGCGCTCGATCCGCAGCGGCAACAACGAAGCGGTGTTCTCCACCGTGCCGCAAGCCGGTACCTGGTATGTGACCGTGCAGGGCGGCGCCACCGCCTTTGCGCGAGTCCTGTTGCTGGCCAACTTCTCGCCCTGAGCCTCGCGCCCATAGCGACGACCCAGACCCCGGCTTCGGCCGGGGTCTTTTTTTGCCCGGCGTTCGCGCCGGTTTTTTTTCGCCGCCGCGTCGCCGCATCGCCGAATCTGCGACGCCGGTCAGGCAAACTCTGCGCACCGCCGCAGGAGCGTCGGTCCAGTCAACAGGGATTGCCATGAACAAGTCAGGGGGCCGCCTGCTGGCGGCAGCGCTGGCCTTCGCCGCGGCCGGCTCGGCCCAGGCGGGGGTCGTCATCAGCCAGGTCTACGGCGGCGGCGGCAGCGCCGGCGCCAGCTACTCGCACGATTTCATCGAGCTGCACAACAACGGCGACACCGCGGTCAGCCTCAGCGGCTGGTCGATCCAGTACAACCTGGCGCCGAGCCCGGCCCCGTGGCAACGCACCGCCCTGTCCGGCAGCATCGCGCCGGGCGGCTACTACCTGATCCAGCAAGCCAGCAGCGGCGTCGCCGGCCTCCCGCCGCTGCCCGCGGCCGACGCCGTCGGCACGATCCAGATGCAGGCCAGCGGCGGCAAGCTGCTGCTGGTCGACCACAACGGCGCGCTCAGCGGCGCCTGTCCGTCGCCGCGCATCGACGCGGTCGGCATCAGCAACTCGGCCACCTGCTCGGAAACCCGGCCGCTGCCGGCGACCCTGACGGTGACCACCGCGGCCGTGCGCAAGGACGGCGGCTGCAACGACACCGGCGACAACAGCGCCGACTTCGAGACCGCGGCGCCGGTCGCGCGCAATTCGGCCTCGCCGGCGCGCCTGTGCAGCGGCGGGTCGGCGCAATTGCGGATGCAGGACGTCGCGCTCGACGAAGGCAACGCCGGCCAGACGCTGGCGGCGGTGCGGGTGTTGCTCGACCGCCCGGCCGGTGCCGGCGGGGTGAGCTTCGCCTTCGCCACCCGCGACGGCAGCGCCCGCGCCGGCGAGGACTACGTGCAGACCAGCGGCAACGCCAGCATCGCCGCCGGCCAGAGCGAGACCACGCTGAACGTCCCGATCGTCGGCGACACCGAGCCGGAACCGAACGAAACCTTCTTCGTCGACGTCTCCGGCGTGGTCGGCGCCACCGGCGCCGATCTCAGCGCGCAGGTCGCGATCACCAACGACGACATGCCGATCACCCCGATCGAAGCCGTCCAGGGCACCGGCGACACCTCCCCGCTCAACGGCCTGCCGGTGACGGTGGAAGGCGTGGTCACCGCGCGCCGCGCCGACGGCTTCTTCCTGCAGTCCGGCAGCGGCTCCCAGCCCGGTCCGGCCTCGTCCGCGATCTACGTCGCAGTCGGCTTCAACCCGCCGGCCAGCGCCCGCATCGGCAACCGGGTGCGGGTCAGCGGCACCGTGGTCGAATACGCGCCGCTCGGCGAGGCCGGCCGCGGCACCCGCACCCAGATCGCCGGCTCGCCGCTGATCACCCTGGTGCAGGCCGACCAGCCCCTGCCCGACCAGGTCCGCGACATCGCCACCGTCGCCACCGGCGCGCTGGAACGCTATGAGGGCATGCGCATGGTGGTGCGCTCCATGCGCGTCATCGCCGCCGCCGACGGCATCCTCGACGAAGCCCAGGCGAGCGCGAGCAGCCGCGGCCTGATGTATGTCAGCTCCGCCGGCGGCGACACGCCCCTGCGCACGCCCGGCATCCGCTACGGCGATCCGTTCCCGCCGGGCGGCGACGTCGAATCCGGCGATTCGCACAACGCGGTGTACGTGCTCGACGCGACCTCGACCCAGGGCCACAAGGGCATGAACCTGTCGCAGGGCACGACCGTCATCGACGCGAACGGCGTCGTCGACTTCGTCGACGGGCGCTATGTCCTGCTGCTGGATTCGGAAGACACACCCGACTACGGCGGCTACGAGCTTGCCGACGGCGCCATCGGCTTGACCCCCGCCGCGCAGGTCGACCTCACCGACGGTCCCGGCGTGTCCATCGCCACGTACTCGGCCCTGCGCCTGTTCGATGCGACCAACGCCCCCGGACTCGCCGAGCCGGTGTTGAGCCAGGCCGCGTTCGCCCGCCGCCTCGCCAAGCTGTCGCTGGCGGTGCGCGACTACCTCAAGCAGCCCGACGTGATCGGCTTCAGCGACGTGGAAAACCTCGCCACCTTGCAAGCCCTGGCGACGCGCATCAACGCCGACGCCGTCGCCGCCGGCCAGCCCAGCCCGCAGTACGCCGCGCAGTTGCTGGAAGGCAACGACGCGCTCGGGCTCGACGTGGGTTATCTGGTCAAGAGCGCCGAAGTGCTTCCGGGCAAGCCGCGCGTGCAGGTGCTGCAGGTCGCCCAGATCGGCAAGGACACGTACTGGGTCGGCGCCGACGGCAACACCTCGCGGCTCAACGATCGCCCGCCGCTGGTGCTCGACGCGGTCGCGCACTATGCCGACGGCCTGTCCTTCCCGTTCAGCGCGGTGCTGGTGAGCCAGCATCCGGCCGACGGCATCGTCGCCAACGACCTCGCCGGCCAGCAGGTGCGGCTCAAGCGCCAGCGCCAGGCCGAGTTCCTGGCCGGCTACGTCAATCAGCGCCAGACCGCCGAACCCAACACCCGGCTGGTGGTGCTGGGCGACTTCAACGCGCCCGAGTTCAACGACGGCTACGCCGACGTGCTCGGCGTGGTCGCGGGCGCGCCGAGCCCGGACGAGACCACCGGCGTGCCGGGCGACGGCGCCGATTTGGTCGAGCCGAACCTGGTCAACCTGACCAGCCTGATCCCGCAGAACCAGCGCTACTCGTCCTTCCTCGACGGCATCGGCCACAATCTCGACCACATCCTGGTCAACGAAGCCATGGTCGGCGCGACTTCGTCGATCGAGATCCAGCGCGCCCGGATCGACTCGGGCAAGCCGGAGTCCCTGCGCGAACTGGCCGATTCGCCGGCGCGCGAGTCGCTGCGCGATCCGTCGGTGGCCTACCTGATCCCGCCGCCGCGCGCGGACGTGGCGGTGAGCATCTCGAATTCGCCCTACGCATCGCCGAACCAGAACTACGTCTTCAACGTTACCGTGACCAACCGCGGCCCCAGCCGCGCGCGCAACGTCGGCGTCGGCTTCGCGATCGCCTCGCTGAGCGCCTCCAGCCGCGCCGCCAGCCGCCTCAGCGCTCTCGACGCGCCGTCCGGCGACGGCACGCCCACCTTCGCCAACGCGATCTTCCCGGTGCCCGCCGGCTGGACCTGCGAAGACCCGCTGGCGAGCGGCGAGCAGAACACCTTCGCCTGCACCGCAGCGACATTGGACGTCGGCGCCAGCACGGTGTTCACCATCACCGGGCCGGCCGCGCTGGTGCCGAACTTCATCAACTACGGCGTGACCCTGGCGGTTTCCGCCGACGCCACCTCGATCGACACGCGCCAGGACAACAACAGCGCCGGCGCCACGATCAAGGCGGTGTACACCCCCGGCCCGCCGGACCCGTGCTGCGTCGTTTCCGACAGGTGATCGCGCCCGGTCCCGCGCACTGACGCGCGGCGCGTCGGCCGAAACCCGGCCCGCGCCGCGCGCCCAGGCGCGACCCGATCGCCGCCCCGCCCTCGCCTGCGGCATCCGCGGACTCCGGCCGCCCGCCGGAGTCCGCGCTCGCAGGTCCGATGCATTTGCCTATGCGGGCGGTTCGCCAGGCATCCCCCGCAACGCGACGATCGACCTTCGGATGCAAAGTCGCATTGCCGCCCATGCCGTCGGGCCGCGCGATTCGTCGCAGGCGTCACGCTTGTCATCGATACCGATGCCCGCCCGCGGTGCAGCGCCCGCACCATCGGCTGGCCTGCGCGCGCCACCGCCGGTCGTCAGTCCGATACGGTACGGTGGCCCGCGAACGCATCCGCAGCGCGCACGCGCGCCGCGCCTAACTGCCGGACGCGCCTGAGAAAACCCCGATCCTCGCGGAGATTCGTCGGCGCCGCCCGCGCCGGTCCCGAGCGCGCGAATTGCGACGCCTAGCGTTTTTCCTTGCGCATTGCATGCCGCAGCGCGCAACGGCGCTTAACGCCGCTTTCGGTATCATCCGCGCCATGACGCAGCGCCCCGCCATCATCGAGCGCGGGGCGCCGCGGCTTTAGCCCGGCCCGGAACCTCCGTCGCTTTGCGACGGTCTCCGGACCCAGCCGTCTGAAGCTGACCAGCGCGCCCGGCACTGGATCCGGGACCGGAACGATTCGGACCTCATCCCCACCCGTGAGGACCTTCTCCCGATGACCGTCGCCGCGACGTTCGAAATCGAATACCTCCAATACCTCGGCGCCGACGGCAAACCCGTCGCCGAGATTCCGGCCGCGTTCAAGGACGCCAACACCCTGCTGCCGCTGTTCAAGCAGATGCTGTTCGTGCGCACCTTCGACAGCAAGGCCATCGCCCTGCAGCGCACCGGCAAGCTCGGCACCTACGCCGCCTGCCTGGGCCACGAAGCCACCCATGTCGGCATCGGCGCGTCGATGAAACCCGACGACGTGTTCGCGCCGAGCTACCGCGAATACGGCGCCCAGTTCATGCGCGGCGTGCAGCCGCGCGAAGTGCTGATGTACTGGGGCGGCGACGAGCGCGGCAACGACTTCGCGGTTCCGCGCAAGGACTTCGCCTGGTCGGTGCCGATCTCCACCCAGTGCCTGCACGCCGCCGGCGCCGCGCTCGCGTTCAAGCTGCGCAAGGAACAAAACCTCGCCGTGGCCTGCTGCGGCGACGGCGGTTCGTCCAAGACCGACTTCTACGCCGCGCTCAATTCCGCCGGCGCCTACCAACTGCCGCTGATCCTGTGCGTGATCAACAACGGCTGGGCGATCTCGGTGCCGCGCAAGGCGCAGACCGGCGCCAAGACGCTCGCGCAGAAGGGCCTGGCCGGCGGCCTGTACTGCCTGCAAGTGGACGGCAACGACCTGATCGCGGTGCTCGAAGGCATGCGCCGCGCCGCCGAACTGGCGCGCAACGGCGACGGCGGCAGCGTGATCGAGTTCATGACCTACCGCCTGCACGACCACACCACCGCCGACGACGCGCGCCGCTACCGCGACGACGCCGAGGTCAAGGACGCGTGGACGCGCGACCCGATGCCGCGCCTGCGCACCTATCTGACCGATCAGGGCGTGTGGAACGAGGAACTGGAAAAAGCCTGGCTGGAGGAATGCGGCAAGAAGGTCGACATCGAGATCAACGCCTACCTGGAAACGCCGGTGCAGCCGGTCGAGGCGATGTTCGATTTCCTTTACGGCGACATGCCGGCGGACCTCGCCACGCAACGCGAGCAGGCGCTGCAGGAGAACCGTCGATGAACGCCGCCACCCAAAGCAAGATCGACACTGCGCAGACGGCCGCCACGCCGGCCGCGATCACCCTGATCGAAGCGATCACCCAGGCGCTCGCCTACGAGATGCGCAACGACCCCAGCGTGCTGGTGCTGGGCGAGGACGTCGGCGTCAACGGCGGCGTGTTCCGCGCCACCGCCGGCCTGCAGCAGATCTTCGGCAGCGAACGCGTGCTCGACACGCCGCTGGACGAAACCACCATCGCCGGCCTCAGCGTCGGCCTGGCCGCGCAGGGCATGAAGCCGGTGGCCGAAGCGCAGTTCGACGGCTTCGTCTATCCGATGCTCGACCACCTGATCTGCCACGCCGCGCGCCTGCGCCACCGCACCCGCGGCCGCCTGACCTGCCCGCTGGTGCTGCGCGTGCCGTGGGGCGGCGGCATCCGCGCGCCGGAACACCACAGCGAAGCCAACGAAGCCTTGTTCACCAACGTGCCGGGCCTGCGCGTGGTGCTGCCGTCCTCGCCGGCGCGCGCGTACGGCTTGTTGCTCGCCGCGATCCGCGATCCGGACCCGGTGATCTTCTACGAGCCCAAGCGCATCTACCGCCAGTACAAGGAACTCGTCGCCGACGACGGCGAAGCGCTGCCGCTGGACGTGTGCTACGTGCTGCGCGACGGCAGCGACATCACCTTGGTCAGCTGGGGCGCGCAGGTCAAGGAAACCCTGGAAGCGGCCGACAAGCTCGCCGGCGAGGGCATCAGCGCCGAAGTCATCGACGTCGCCACGCTCAAGCCGCTGGACTTCGCCACCATCGCCGAATCGGTGGCCAAGACCGGCCGCTGCGTGATCGTGCACGAGGCGCCCAAGACCGCCGGTTTCGGCGCCGAGATCGCCGCACGCCTGGCCGAGGAGTCGATGTACGACCTGCTCGCGCCGGTCGAACGCGTCACCGGCTTCGATACGCACATCCCGCTGTTCCGCCTGGAAATGAAGTACCTGCCCAGCGTCGACAAGATCGTCGCCGCGGCCAAGCGCACGCTCGGCCACGGCTGAGCGATGCGTTCGCCCCGGGTTCCCCGCCGCGCGCCGGATCGCTGCACCGTCCGGCGCGCGTCGGCGCGCGCAGCGATATCGCGCCCGAACCCGGCGCCGGGCCGCGACGAACACAACGACATTCGAAAGCATTCAATTAGGGACGACCGGCAATGAGCGATACCAAGACCTTCCTGCTTCCCGACCTCGGCGAAGGCCTGCCCGACGCGACCATCGTCGAATGGGCGGTCAAGGTCGGCGACACCATCCGCCTCGACGACACCCTGGTGTCGATGGAGACCGCCAAGGCGGTGGTCGAAGTGCCCTCGCCCGTGTCGGGTAAGGTGCTCAAGCTGGCCGGCGGTGCGGGCGACGTGATCGTCACCGGCACCATGCTGGCCGAGTTCGAGATCGATCCGAACATGCCGCAGCGCGCCGACGGCCAGGACACCGGCCATCACCACGGCGGCGGCCATGCCGCGCCGGCCGCCGCGCCCGCGCCCGCCAAGACCGAAGAAGCGCCGGCCAAGGCCGAAGCCGGCGAACGCGCCGACAGCGGCACCGTGGTCGGCGCGATGCAGTCCTCCGATGCCGTGCGCAGCGAGCAGGCGGTCGCGGTCGGCGGGGTCAAGGCGATGCCGGCGGTGCGCGCGCTGGCGCGCAAGCTCGGCGTCGACCTGGGCCGCGTGCGCGCCACCGGCGCCGACGGCACGGTCAGCAGCGACGACGTCAAGCGCGCCGCCGCCGACGGTTCGGCCAAGATCGGCGCCGCGCCGGCCGCCGCGGTCGCGCCGCGCGCGGCCGCCGTCGCCGAAGCGCCCGCGCCCGCCGCCGCGCCCGCGCGCAGCACCCTGTCGCAATCGGGCCGGCCGATGCGCACCCAGCCGCCGGGCGCCGCCGTCACCGGCCAGCCCGAGCAGCTCAAGGGCGTGCGCCGCAACATGGCGCGGGTGATGGCCGACGCGCACAGCAAGGTCGTGCCGACCACGCTCGCCGACGACGCCGACATCCACGCCTGGGCGCCGGGCAACGACATCACCGGCCGGCTGGTGCGCGCGATCGTGGTCGCGTGCAAGGCCGTGCCCGCGCTCAACGCCTGGTTCGACGGCGACAAGCTCACCCGCACCCTGCATCCGCACGTCGACATCGGCATCGCCGTGGACACCGACGACGGCCTGTTCGTGCCGGCGCTGCGCAATGCCGACGTGCTCGATCCGCGCGGCGTGCGCGAAGCGATCAACCGCCTGCGCGTGCAGGTCGAGGACCGCAGCATTCCGGCCTCGGAGCTGAGCGGCTACACCATCTCGCTGTCGAACTTCGGCATGTTCGCCGGCCGCTACGCCACCCCGGTGGTGGTGCCGCCGACGGTGGCGATCGTCGCCGCCGGCAAGGGCCGCCACCAGATGACGCCGGTGATGGGCGGGTTCGAATCGCACAAGGTGATCCCGCTGTCGCTGACCTTCGACCACCGCGCCTGCACCGGCGGCGAGGCGGCGCGGTTCCTAAAGGCGATGATCGACGATCTGGCGCGCGCCAATTGATCGTCGCGTCCGGCCCGCACCCGACGTGCGGGCCGGACGCATCCGCGACGATCCGGCCTTGCGTGTACGCAAGGCCCGGCGCCGCAGCCTGATCGAACGAGCCTGCCGCCCTTGTCTTCTCGAACGCCGCCGACGATCGAAGGCCGGCCCTCGCCGCTGCTGGCGCAGTGGTCGTTGTCGGCGGACGACGCCGCGACGCTGGGCGTGAGGTCCGCGCGCGAATTTTCCATCTACGGCGTCAAGGTCCCCGTTCCTTTGTACGGCCCCGAGGCCTGGCGCAGCGAATACGCGGTGCACGAACACCGCGCCGACGGCGAGAGACTGCAACATCGCCTGGCCCAGCGCGAGCGCCACCGCAGCACGATGTGGATCGCCGCCGAGGCGACCAACGAGGACGCGATGGCGGACATGGTCGCGCCCTCGGCCATCGCCTGCCTGAGCGCGAAGCCGCGCTGGAAACGCGATGCCGGCGCGATCCCGGTGCGCGCCGACGGCGGCCTGTATGTGTTCCTCAAGCAGTTCTACGTGCCCAACCGCGCCGACATCCGCGCGCATTTCCAGGTCGGCTTCTCGCTGTTCCTGTTCGCCACCCGCCAGGCCGGCGATGCGCTGGAACTGGCCCTGTTCGAGCAGGACATGAGCGAGCAGACCGCGGAAGACCATTACCGGCTCGAGCAGCAGATCGCCGGCTTCCTGGCGGCGCCGCGCGATCTGGCCGGCGTGGAGGCGCTGATCCGCGCCGGCGACGCGCATTTCCACGCGTTCGTGCTCGAAAGCCCGCACAGCACCCTGCCGGTGCTGGAAACCCTGCTCAAGCACGCCAGGACGCAGACGCTCAAGAAAGCCCTCCAAAAACGCATCGCCGGGTTCGCGTCGTAGCCGGCGCTCGTGCTGGCGAGTTGTCGCCACGCACCCGATCCGGACTATCTGCGACGGCGACGGCGACAGTCGCGAACGCGAGCATCCGCGCCGCTGAACCCGCGCACCGACACTACCGCCGCGGCCGCGAACGAGGCAGGCTGGCCGTCCACCCGCACAGGAGACAGCCCATGGCGCACCGCAGCCGCTTGGCCGGATTCATCATCGACTGCGAGACCGGCGAGATCGACCAGGCCGCGCGCTTCTGGGGCGGCGCGCTCGGGCTGCCGCCGGGCGAGGCCGAAGACGACGAGGGCGCGCTCTACGTCAGCCTGGAGAAGCATCCTTCGCATCTGTACGTCGCGGTGCAGCAGGTCGACCACCCCTCGCGCGTGCACCTGGATATCGAGGCCGACGACATCGAAGCCGAGGCCGCGCGGCTGGAGAAACTCGGCGCGACCAAGCTCAAGTTCGTCAAGCGCTGGTGGGTGATGCAGGCGCCGACCGGGCATCGCTTCTGCGTGGTGAAGATGCACCATCCCGAGGTGGGGCCGGCGCCGAACGTCTGGGACTGAGCCGCGACCTGCGTTGTGGGAGGGCCTTCAGGCCCGACGCCTTCGTTGCAGTGCGCGACGACCTAAAAAGAAAGCATCGGGCCTGAACGCCCTCCCACAAACACAACGCTGCGAACTCAGGATTCGCCGCGCGCCTTCGCCGCCAACGGCAGCGCCACCCGGAAGCACGCGCCGCCGCCCTGCGCGTCGGTCGCCTCCACCGCGCCGCGATGCAGGCGCACGATGTCGCGCACCAGGTTCAGGCCGACCCCAGCGCCGCGCTCGTGCGGCTGCAGGCGGAAGAAGCGCTCGAACACGTGCTCGCGGTGCGCCGGCGGAATGCCCGGGCCTTCGTCGCAGACCTCGACCACGCCGTCGCTGCCTTCGATCGCCACCCGGATCGTCACCGTGCCGCGGTTGCCGCCGTATTCGATCGCGTTCTGCACCAGGTTCACCAGCACCCGCTCCAGCGCCAGCGCGTCGCCGTTGACCGGCACCGGCCTGGCCAGGGCGTCGAACGCCAGCTCGTAGCCGGCGGCGATCGCCAACGGCGCCAGGTCGGCGGCGACGCGCTGGCCGATCTCGCCCAGGTCCAGCGCTTCCAGTTGCGGCTCGGGCCGGTCCAGGCGCTGCAGGTCGAGCAGGTGCTCGGCCAGCACCGACATGCGCGCCACGTCCTGCAGCAGGCGCTCGCGTTCGGGCAAGGCCGGCATCGATTCCAGGCGCGCGCTGAGGATCGCGATCGGCGTGCGCAGCTCGTGCGCGGCGTCGGCGAGGAAGCGCCGGCGCCGTTCGAACCCGTCGTCGTAGCGCGCCAGCGCGCCGTTGACCGCGCTGACCAGCGGCCGCACTTCGTCGGGCACGCCGGCCTCGGGCAGGCGTGCGCCGCGCCGCTCCACGTCCAGCGCACGCGCTTGCGCGATCACCGGTTCCAGGCTGCGCAGCGACCAGCGCACCACTATCGGCGTGGCGATCGCGGTCACCAGCGCCATCACCGCCAGCAGCGGCAGGATCAAGGTCGCGAACAGCGACAGCGCCATCCACATCAACCGCGAGGACGACATCACCCGGCCCTTCTCGGTGGTCAGGATCCGCACCTGGCCGAAGCCGGCGTCGACCCGCTTGAGCCGCGCGCCGGCGATGCGGTCGTCGCCGAACAGATAGCCCAGCCGCGCCTGGCTGACCCGGTCGAGCGCGCCGCCGATGCCGGCGAATTCGGTCGGCACCGGGCCATGGCGCAGCTCGCGCCCGTCCTCGTCGCGGATCACGTACCACAGCCGCGGTATTTCCTCGCGCAGTTCGCGCAGGTCGGCGGTGTCGCGCAGGCTCAGGCGGCCGTGGGCGTCGCGCTGCAGCGCGTTCTGCAGCACTTCCACCGCGTTGTCCTCGTCCACCGCGAGGTTGGCCGCGTGCAGGCTCAGCGCCACCAGCACGCCGAACGCGGTCAGCAGCAGGCATTGCAGGCCGAGCATGCGCCACAGCAGGCGCCCGCGCAGCGAGCTGGCGGCGTTCACGCGTCCTCCTGCAGCGCGCTTTCGCGCAGCAGATAGCCGACCCCGCGGATGCCGTGGATCTCGACCCCGGCGCCGGCCTCGACCAGGCGCCGGCGCAGGCGCGAGACGTGGGCGTCGAGGGTGTTGGACTGGATTTCGTCGTCGTAGCCGTACACCGCCTGCTCGATCACCTCGCGCAGCACGGTGCGGCCGCGCCGGCGCAGCAAGGCCTCCAACAGCAGCAGTTCGCGCCGCGGCAGTTCCAACGCGCGGCCGTCGACCTCGCCGGTGCGCGCGTCCAGGTCGAAGGCGAGCTTGCCGATGCGCACGCTGTCGGTCTCCGCGCGCGGCGGCCGCCGGCGCAGCGCGCGCAGCCGCGCCAGCAGTTCCTCCACCGCGAACGGCTTGACCAGGTAATCGTCGGCGCCGGCGTCGAGCCCGACCACGCGGTCGCCGAGATCGCCGCGCGCGGTCAGCACGATCACCGGCGTGTCCAGCCCGCGCGCGTGCAGGCGCGGGATCAGCGCCAGCCCGTCGCCGTCGGGCAGGCCGCGGTCGAGCACGATCACATCGTGCGCCTGGCTCGCCGCCGCCGCCTCGCCTTCGGCCAGGCTGCCGGCGTGGTCGGCAACCATGCCGTAGCGCTTGAGCGCGGCGACCAGGGCCGCGGCCAGTTCGGGTTCGTCTTCGATCAGCAGGATGCGCATGCGCCGATCATCGCCCGCCGATGCCTGCCGCGTACCGTGCCATCGGTGTCTTCGCCCGCGCTCACACGCCCATCAGGCGCCAGTCGCGGCGGCGGGTGACCCGGTACACCGAGGCCGGCGGCAGGTTCAGCCGCGCCGCGCCGAGCCGCTGCACCTTGAAGCCGTAGCGCTCCAGCCACGCGCGCGGCAGCGGGAAGCTCAAGCCGTAGGTGAACTGGTAGTAGGCGCCGTCCTCGCCGAGTTGCGCGAACGCGCCCAGCAACACCGCCAGGCGCTGGCGCGGCGGCAGGTTGCGCAGCGGCAGGCCGCTGACCACCGCGCCGGCGCCGGCCGCGCCGAACAGCGGCGTGCGGCGCAGCCGGCGCGCGTCGGCGCACAGCACCCGCGCCTGCGGGAAGCGTTCGCTCAGCATCTGGGCGAACTCGGGGCCGTACTCGACCAGGGTCAGGTCGCGCTCGGCCACCCCGCGTTCGAGCAGGGCGCGGGTGAACACGCCGGTGCCGGGGCCCAGTTCCAGCACCGGGCCGGTATCGGCGTCGATCTGCGCGGTGATCAGCCGCGCCAGCGCGGCGCCGGACGGGGCGATCGCGCCGACCCGGCCGGGCGCGCGCGACCACGAGCGCAGGAACGACCAGTAGTCGCCGCGCGCCGGAACGGCGGCGGCGCGGGCGGCGGGAGACAGCGGCTGGCTCATGCGGGCAACGCTCCGATCCAAGTCTTGGCCTCGATTGTCCGCATCGGCATTGCGTCAACATTGCGTCGCCGCGACCGGCCGCTCAGCCCTCGTCGGCGACCAGGCGGTCGCGGCCGCCGGCCTTGGCCCGGTACAGCGCCTGGTCGGCGCGGTCGAACACCTGGTCGGGCGCGTCGCGGCCCGGCTCGCCGGCGGCCATGCCGATCGACACGGTCAGCGCGAACGGCAGCGACGAGCGCGCCACCCGCCGGCGGATGCGCTCGCCGACCTCGGCCGCATCGGCCAGCCGCGTGCCCGGCAGCACCACCAGGAATTCCTCGCCGCCATAGCGGATGGCGACGTCGTCGTCGCGGATCGAGGCGGCCACCGCGTCGGCCACGGCGCGCAGCGCGCGGTCGCCGAGCAGGTGACCGTGGCGGTCGTTGACCTGCTTGAAGTGATCCACGTCGATCAGCATCAGCGTGTAGGCCGCGCGGCCGAGCCGGTGCACGGTGTCCGGGCTGCCCTGCAGCTGCGCCAGCGCGCTGCGGTTGAGCAGGCCGGTCAGCGCGTCGTGGCTGGCGCTGTGCTGCAGTTGTTCGTTGCGCCGTTGCAGGTCGGCCTGGGCGCTTTCCATCTGCTGGGCGAAGGCCTCGCGCTCGGACAGCAGGCGGCGCTGTTCCAGCGCGTAGCGGCGCAGTTCGAACAAATGCTGGGTCTGCCGCCCCAGCGCCGCCAGGCCCTCGGCTTGGGCCGGGCGCAGGCGTCGCGGCACCGCGTCGAGCACGCACACCGTCCCCAGCGGATGGCCGTCGGGCGTCCACAACGGCGCGCCGGCATAGAAGCGCAACGCGCGGCCGTCCTCCAGGCCCAGCCCGAGCGGGGCGAAGCGCGGATCGCCGGCGACGTCGTCGATCGTCAGCAGCCGTCCGGGCTGCGATTGCCAGATCAGTTCCGAGCAGATCGAATGCGAGCGCGGCAGCTCGCTCGGCGCCACGCCGATGCGCGCCTTGAACCAGACCCGCTCGCGGTCGAGCAGCGCCAATGCCGCGCCCGGCGTGTCGCACAGGGTCGCGGCGAGGCGGACGATGTCGTCGTAGGCGCTCTCGGCGACGCTGTCGAGCAAGCCGTAGGCGTCCAGCGCGAGCAGACGCGCGCTCTCGTCGGCCGGCGTGGGCGGCGGCGGTTCGGGCACCACATGCAGCGGGCGGGGACGGGACACGGTCGCGGGGGCGTCTCGGCTCGGGCCGGTTCAGGCTACTGCCGCGGCGATTCAGCGATCGTGACGGCAACCGGGCTGCGGCGACGCGGGCCTCCCCAGTTCAGCCGCCAGCCGGGCAGCCCCGTCGCGGCCCCTACCCTGCCGGGCATGCGCTGGTTCCAGCGGCCCCGCTTCGGCGGCCGCCTGGCCTCTCCCTGCGGCATACGCCCATCCGTCGTTCCGGCCACCGCCGCGATCTTTCCCGCTATCGCCATCCTCGCCCTACCCGCGCGCCATCCACACTTCCAGCCCCTGCGCATTGAGTTCTACGTCGATCGCCAGCGCGGAGCGCACCTGCGCATCGCTCAACGCGCTGCCGTGCGCCTGGGCCCGCGCCGCGTAGTAATCGGCCAGCGCCGCGGTCAAGCGCGCGTGCACGCCCTCGCCGCCGGCCTGCGCGGCGCGCGCCATCCGCACCATGTCGTCGAGCTGCTCGATCAGCTGGGCGCCGAGCCGCTGCGCATCGCCGACCCGGCCGTAGTGGGTGAGGTACATCGACGCCGGATCGCGCGCCAGCAGCGTGCGGATCGACTGCTTCAGCGCCTCGGGCTCGAACTGCACCGGCGAGCTGGTCGGCAGGATGAAAGGCCCGCGCGGCGAATCGAATTCGCGGTACGACAAGCCGAAGGTGTCGCCGGTGAACCAGCCGCGGCTGCGCGCGTCCCACACGCACAGGTGGTGGCGGGCATGCCCGGGCGTGTCCACGCACAGTAGCGCGCGGCCGGCCAGGTCGACGACGTGGCCGTCGCCGGCCACCACCACCCGCTGCGCCGGCACCGGCACGATCTCGCCGTAGCTGCGCGCCATCTCCTGTTCGCCGTACACCGCGGTGGCGCCGGCGACCAAGCGCGCCGGATCGATCATGTGCGCAGCGCCGCGCGGATGCACCGCCAGACGCGCGTTCGGCAAGCGCCGCATCAACGCGCCGGCGCCGCCGGCGTGATCGAGATGGACGTGGGTGAGGATCAGCCAATCGACGTCGTCCGGCCCCAGCCCTTGCGCGTCGAGCGCGGCGAGCAGGGCCGGGATCGAATGCTGGGTGCCGCAGTCGATGAAGGCCGCGCGGCCGTTCTCGACCACCAAATAGGCCGCATCGAACAGCGGCCGCTGGAAGCCGGTATCGACGGTGACGACGCCGTGTTCGGTGACGGAAGCGGTGGCTGCGCTCATGGCGATGGCGGGGCGGTGACCGGCCCCCAGTCTAGGCCGGCGCGCACCCGCGCGGCGATGCGGCTTTGGTCGGAATATGCGGGCCGGCAACGGTTGTTGGTGTGGGAGGGACTTCAGTCCCGACGATTTCGGCTCAGATTGCCTGCGGCTTCACCGCGTCGGATCGAAAAGCATCGGGCCTGAAGGCCCTCTCACAGATGCCCTGCCACAGAAGGCCTCCCACAGAGGATCTCGCCGCCCAACCCGATCGCTCACTCGCGATAGTCCTTGACCCCGCGCAACCAGCGCCAGCGCAGCGCGAACGCCACCGTCAGCACCGCCAGGAACACGCCGTAGCCCAGCGAGGTGGCCAGGATCTGCGGCCACATCGCCCCGTATTCGCGCCCGGCGTGCAGGTGCGCCCAATGCACCGTCAGCACGAACGCGCACACCGACACCGCCAGCGACACCGCGTCGAACAACTGGCGCGCGGGATTGCGCGGCCGCCGCGGGTACAGCCAGAACAGCGCGCCGAGGATCGCGAACCACGGCAGGAACAGGATCAACGCCAGGTTGAGCTCGACGAAGCGGCTCACGAAGCGGCGCGCTCCTGCGCGGCGGCGGCCTTGGCCTGGCGCGCGGCGTCCTCGGCGTCGCGGATCGCCTGCAGCGCCTGCGCCACGCGCGCGCGCGCGGCGGCGTCGACCGGCTCGCTCGCCGCCAGCAACACGTCCAACAGCGCGTCCGAGCCCTCGCTCTTGGCCCGGCCGATCAACTGGCCGATGTCCTTGGGCGCGGCGAAACCGCGGCTCTGCAGCAATACCTCGTCGCCGGCGGCGAGCTTGAAGTAGAACTGGCCGTCGGCCTCGCGGTACTGCTTGAACGCCGCGACCGCCGCGGCCTTGGTTTCCTCCGCCAGCGACAGCCCGCCGGCGTTGGACAGGTCGCGCAGCCCGACCGCTTCGCGCAGCCGCTTCATGTTGGCCTTGCCGTAGCGCTCGCGCACCCGCTGCGCGCCGTCGATCAGCAAGGCCTCGATGTCCTGCGGCCGCGCCATCAGCGCCTCGTACTTCTCGCGCAGCGGCGCGATCTCCGCATCGATGCGCTCGAACAGCGCCTGCTTGGCCTCGCCCCAGGCGATGCCCTCGGCGAAGGCGCGGCGCATCGCCTCGGTTTCTTCCTCGCTGGCGAAGGCCTGGTAGATCTGGAACAGTGCCGAGCCCTCGGTCTGCTTGGGCTCGCCCGGCGCGCGCGAATCGGTGACGATCGAGTAGATCAGCTTCTTCAACTCCTCGCGCGGCGCGAACAGCGGGATGGTGTTGTCGTAGCTCTTGCTCATCTTGCGCCCGTCCAGGCCGGGCAGCGTCGCCACGCTTTCCTCGATCAACGCCTCGGGCAGGACGAAATGCTCGCCGTACAGATGGTTGAAGCGCTGGCCGAAGTCGCGCGCCATCTCGATGTGCTGGATCTGGTCGCGCCCCACCGGCACCTTGTGCGCGTTGAACACCAGGATGTCGGCGGCCATCAGCACCGGGTACATGAACAATCCGGCGGTGATCGCCGCATCGTCGTCCTCGCCTTCCAGCCGGTTCTTGTCGACCGCGGCCTTGTAGGCGTGGGCGCGGTTGAGGATGCCCTTGCCGGCGACGCAGGTCAGGAACCAGGCCAGCTCGGGAATCTCGACGATTTCGCTCTGCCGGTAGAACCACACCTTGTCCGGCTCCAGCCCGCAGGCCAGCCAGGTCGCGGCGATCTCCAGGGTCGAACGCTGCACGCGCTCGGGCTTTTGCACCTTGATCAGCGCATGCAGGTCGGCCAGGAAGTAGAAGCTCTCCACCCCCGGTTCGAGGCTGGCGGCCACGGCCGGGCGGATCGCGCCGACGTAGTTGCCCAGGTGGGGAGTGCCGGAGGTGGTGATGCCGGTGAGGACGCGGGTCTGGGTCATGGGGAAATCTGCGATGGAGCCTGACAGGCCAGTGTAGCGGCTCGCGTCGCGCGCGGTGCGTACGCCGGCGCGGATCGGCGCGGGCGGGCGACGGGCGAGCGTGGCCGGCGCGGCGGCGCGTCTGGCTAAACCGCCGGCAACGGCGACTGCGGACGCGGCTCCGCGGCGACGCGGCCTAACCCCGCCCGCGCCGGCCCCGCGTTAGCAGCCTGCGACCCCGGCCCCGCCGCGCCGCGCGCGGCCCCACAGGAGATCCGCCATGTTCCGCTCATTCGCCCTGCTCGCCGCCGCCGCGCTGACCGCCGGCGCCTGCACCCCGGTCCAGGCCCGGCCCTTGGTCGACGTGGCGGTGATCGACCGCGACAACGGCGACTGGCTGCCGAACTGGTCCTGGCGCGGCCAGCAGTGGATCGCCGGCACGCCCGGCCACCGCTATTCGGTCCGCCTCACCAACAACACCGGCGACCGCGTGCTGGTGGTGCTGTCGGTGGACGGGGTCAACGCGGTCAGCGGCCAGACCGCCAGCCCGTCGCAATCGGGCTACGTGCTCGATGCGTGGCAGTCGACCGAGATCAACGGCTGGCGCAAGTCGCTCGACGACGTCGCCCAGTTCGTCTTCACCGACCTGGGCGACAGCTACGCCGCGCGCACCGGCCGGCCCGACAACGTCGGCGTGATCGGCGCGGCGGTGTTCCAGGAGCGCCAGCGCTACCGTCCGGTCTACCCGACCCCGTCGCCCTATCCGTACCCGCCCTACGCCCGCACCCAGAACGGCGCGGCCAAGGCCGAAGGCCGCGCCGCCGGCAACGCGGCCCCTGCCGCCCCCGCGGCCGAGCGCTCGCGCGAATCCGTCGCCGACACCGCGGCGCAGGCGCAGACCATCGGCACCGGCCATGGCGCGCGCGAATGGTCGCCGGTGTCGCAGACCGAATTCGTCCGCGCCACGCGTTCGCCGGCCCAGGTGCTGGAACTGCGCTACGACGACTACGCCGCCCTGGTCGCGCGCGGCGTGGTGCCGCGCTATCCCGACCGCAGCTACCGCCCCGACACCCCGCGCGCCTTCCCCGAAGGCTTCGTCGCCGACCCGCCGTCGCGTCGGTGGTGATACCGCGCGATCGGAAGCCGCTTCAGCGGGTGCGGGCGCGGCGCCCGTAGCCGTAGATGTTGGCGCAACCATAGATCTTGCTGCTGTTGCTGTTGTGGCTGTGGCTGTGGCTGTTCGCTTTGACGCATCTCCACCCGAGGCCAAAGTTTCGCAGCCCCGCAGGGCGTGCGCATGGATGCGCACGCGCGCCATGGGGCAGGATGCCCCTTATGGCGCGGCCCCGCGCCCGGTGCTGGACCTAGTGGCTCTTGATTCGAAACAGCAATGCCTTTTCTTTGGTTACTTTCTTTGTGGCTTTGGACAAAGAAAGTGACCCGGCCGCTTGCGGACGGAAGCCCTTGATGTTCGCTTGTGATCGCACGTAAGAACACCCAAAGGCCGAACCCACCGCGGCACGCCCCCTGTAGGAGCGGCGCAAGCCGCGACCGCGCCACAACGGCGACTGCGACAGTTTCGTCGTAGTTGCGTTTTCGCGGTCGC
>NZ_FNPT01000007.1:164179-205943 GCF_900107375.1 Lysobacter sp. yr284 | reverse complement strand
AGCCGCGACCGCGACAATGCAACTACGACGAAACTTTCATCGCATCTGCGATGGCGCGGTCGCGGCTCGCGCCGCTCCTACAGGGGGCGTGCCGCGGTGGGTTCGGCTTTTGTGTGTTCGTGCGTGCGATGACAAGCAAAGATCCAAAGCTTCCGTCCGCAAGCGGCCGGGTCACTTTCTTTGTCCAAAGCAACAAAGAAAGTAACCAAAGAAAGTGCTTTTCCCTGTTTCGAATCAAGAGCCACTAGGTCCAGCACCGTTCGCGGGGCCGCGCCATAAGGGGCATCCTGCCCCATGGCGCGCGCGCGCATCCATGCGCGCGCCCTCCGGGGCTGCGGGCATGTTCTACGCGTGGAGTGGCGTCCGGGCGAACAGCAACGGCAACGGCAAAAGCGATTCCGGCTTTCGCCGGAATGACGGTGGGATGAGCCGCGTAGCTGCGTCGCCGCGGTCGCGGCACACGCCGCGCCTACCGCAGCCGGCTGCTGCCGGGTCGAGCGCCGCCGATCGCGGCGGGGGTCATTGCGCCCCGGGCGGCGGCTCGCGCGGCGGGAATTGCAGCACCACGCCGCTGTGCACATCGCGCGGCTCCGGCCGGTTCCACAGCACCGGCACGTTGCGCGGGCTCGGCGGTTCCAGTTCGTCGTTGAGCGGCACCAGCTCGGCGTCTTCCTCGTCTTCCCAGCTGTAGCGCTTGCGCGGCGGCAGCGGGTCGCGCCGGCGGAAGGCGAAGGCGGAGGCCACGCCGGCCACGGCGCCGCCCAGGTGGGCCTGCCAGGACACGCCGGCTTCGCGCGGCAGCACCGTCAGCAACATGCCGCCGTAGAGCAGGAAGGCGATCATCGCCGCGGCGATCGAGGGCCGGTCGCGGCGCAGCAGGCCCAGGGTCATGACCAGGAACATCAGGCCGTGGGTCAGGCCGCTGGCGCCCAGGTGATGGCTGCCGGGCTCGCCCAGGAACCACGCGCCCAGGCCCGAGCCCAGCCACACCACCGGCAGCGCGCGCAGCGTCGCTTTGGGATAGACCGCGCCGGCCAGGGTGCCCAACAGCAGCAGCGAGGTCGCGTTCGCGGCCAGGTGCTCGATCGAGCCGTGCAGCAGCGGCGCGGTGAGGACGCCCAGCAGGCCCTCGACGGTCCACGGCTCGATCGTGAACGGGCGGATGTCGAAGCTGCCCTGGGCGGCGAACACCGCCGCCAGCGCCAGCACGAAGGCCAGGCTGGCGTTGAGGGCCCGGGTCAGCCGCGCGCGGTCGGTCTTGCGCTGCGCCGGGGTGTCGGGGATCGGGGCGTCGGTGGGCAGGTGCATGGGAACCAGATTGGCACCGGCGGCGGGCAAAACAAGCCGGCCGCGGTGGGCTTCATTGTCCCGCCGGCGGGATTGGGCCGGCGTTCGCATTCCGGCCCGGGGTGCCGCGCCCGGTAGAATGGCGCGATGACTACCGAACTCCCCACCGTACGCCTCAAGAACGCCTGGAAATCCACCCACCCCTGGATCTTCCAGCGCCTGGTCGACAAGCCCGCCCAGCGCCCCAAGCCCGGCAGCATCGTCGAGGTGGTCGGCGTGGACGGCGAGTGGATCGGCCGCGGCTTCTACAACGGCCACTCGCGCATCGCCCTGCGCATGCTCGAAAACGATCCGGACGTGGCGGTCGATGCGGACTGGTTCGCGCGCAAGATCGCCGCGGCGGTGTCGCTGCGCCGCGACGTGCTCCGGCTCGACGAGGTCAGCGACGCCTGGCGCGTGGTCCACAGCGAGGGCGACGGCATCAGCGGCCTGGTCGTGGACCGCTACGGCGACCTGCTGGTGGTCGAGTACTTCAGCGCCGGCGCGTTCCGCCACCGCGAGTGGATCTACGACGCGCTGCGCGCGCAGTTCCCGGGCTGCCGCTTCTACGCCTTCGCCGACGAACACGTGCAGAAGCAGGAAAGCTTCGACTTCCGCGGCACCGAGGCGGTGCCGCCGGCGACCATCACCGAATACGGCATCAAGTTCCGCGCCGACCCGGCCGGCGCGCACAAGACCGGTTTCTTCGCCGACCAGCGCGAGAACCGCGAATGGCTGTCGCAGCAGGTCGCCGGCAAGCGCGTGCTCGACCTGTGCTGCAACACCGGCGGTTTCGGCGTCTACGCCAAGGTGCGCGGCGCCGAGGAAGTGATCGGCGTGGACATCGACGCCGACGTGATCGGCATCGCCAAGGGCAACGCCAAGCTCAACGGCGCCCACGTCAAGTTCGTCCAGGCCGACATCTTTCCGTACCTGCGCGACATGGGCAACGCCGGCGAGCGCTTCGATGTGGTCATCCTCGACCCGGCCAAGATGACCCGCGACCGCGAGCAGGTCATCCCGGCGCTGAAGAAGTACCTGGACATGAACAAGCTGGCGCTCGGCGTGGTCAAGCCCGGCGGCCTGTTCGCGACGTTCTCGTGCACCGGCCTGGTCAGCGAGGACCAGTTCCTCGACATGCTGCGCCGCGCCGCGTTCTACGCCGGCCGCACCGTGCAGGTGCTGCGCGTGGCCGGCGCCGGCGCCGACCACCCGTGGCTGGCGCAGGTGCCGGAGTCGCGCTACCTCAAGGCGGTGTTCTGCCGCGTGCTGGACTGAGGCGCGCCGCGGCGGGTGCGCCCGCGCCGCGGCGACCGTGCGGTTTCAATCGCGCCACCACAGGACCGCCGGCGGGTCTTCCGGCCGCGCCTGCTCCAGCCGCTGCAGCGCGTCCACGTCCAGGCCCGGCAGGCGCGCGCTGAGCGCGCGGGTCACGTCCTGGTAGCCGGGCCAGTCGGTGCGCAGTTCCAGGCGTTCGCCGCTGGCGGTGCCCAGTTCGAGGTAGATCAGGCGGCGGTCGGCGGCGTCGATCGCGTAGCCGTCGATGCCGTCGATGTCGCGCCAGCGGATGCCGTGCACGCGGCCGGCGCCGTCGTCGCGCCAGACGCCGCGCGGGTCGGCGTACAGTCGGGGGTCTCGCGGGTCCATGAGCGGGCCTTCCTTGTGCGGAACGGGCCTGCGGCGACCCGGCGGCTGCGGCCAAGATTGGCACAGGCGCGGGCGGCAATGCCGTTCCGTATGGAGTATCGAATGCGGATCGTGCTGATTATTTGTGACCGAATTCGCAGTCGATGCGACGCTGCGCGACCCCGGCCCCGGTCTCAGGGCCTGAGACTCACCCGTTTAGACTGGCCCTTAGACTAGGCGCCCCGCTGGTGCCTGCCGCCACCGCCGCCGCGCGCTGGCCCGGGCACGGACGGCCCGCTCCCCCTTTCCCGCCCGTCCCCGCCCCGAGTCCCGATGTCCCCGACCCTCGCCGCCGCCGCCATCCTCGTCGCCGCCCTGTTCGGGGCCGCGCTGGCCTGGCTGCTGGCCCGCGCCGGCGCCGCGCGCGCGCAGGCGGCCGCGAGCGCCGAGCTGGGCGACCGGCTCAACGCCGCCAACGCCGAGCGCGCCCAGCTGGTCGAGCGCTGCGCGCGCATTCCCGAACTGCAGGCGCGGCTCGACGACCTCGACGCCCAGCGCAGCCAGCTGGTGCGCGACAGCGGTCTGCTGCGCGAGGCGATCGGCCGCAGCGGCGCCGAACTCGACAAGGAACAGCAGGCCCTGCAGCGCCTGCGCCTGGAGTTCGAACAGCTCGAACGCGAACGCGACGCGCTGGCCGGCGACCTCAACCGGCGCACGGTCGAACTCGGCCGCCTGGGCACGCAACTGGAGGCCGAGCGCAACCAGGCGCAGGAGAAGATCGCCCAGCTGCGCGAAGTGCGCGACGAGCTCAGCGCGCAGTTCCGCAACCTCGCCAACGAGATCCTGGAAGAGAAGAGCCGCCGCTTCACCGAGCAGAACCGCAGCCACCTGGGCCAGCTGCTGGACCCTTTGCAGCAGAAGCTGGCCGAGTTCCAGGCGCGGGTCGAGACCGTTTACGACAACGAGACCCGCGACCGCACCGCGCTGGGCGAGCAGGTGCGCCAGCTGATGGCGCTGAACCAGTCGCTCAGCGAGGACGCCAAGAACCTCACCACCGCGCTCAAGGGCTCGAACAAGGCCCAGGGCGCCTGGGGCGAGCTGGTGCTGGAACGGGTGCTGGAATCGGCCGGCCTGCGCAAGGGCGAGGAATACGACGTGCAGGAAAGCCACGGCACCGAGGACGGCGAGCGCCGCCCGGACGTGACCCTGCACCTGCCCGAAGACCGGCACATGATCGTCGACGCCAAGATGTCGCTGGTCGCCTACGAACAGTTCGTCAGCGCCGAGGACGAGGACACCCGCGCGCGCGCGCTCAAGCGCCACATCGAATCGATGCGCCAGCACATGCGCGGCCTGTCGGAGAAGCGCTACCAGGAGCTCTACGGCCTGCGCTCGCTCGACTTCGTGCTGATGTTCGTGCCGGTGGAACCGGCGTTCATGCTTGCGGTGGCCAACGACCGCGGCTTGTTCATGGAAGGCTGGGACCGCAACGTGCTGATGGTGAGCCCGTCGACGCTGCTGTTCGTGCTGCGCACGATCAAGCACCTGTGGCGGCAGGAAGCACAGAGCCGCAACGCGCAGGAGATCGCCAAGCGCGGCGCCCAGCTCTACGACCGCCTGGCCTCGTTCGCCAACGACCTGGAGAAAGTCGGCGAGCGCCTGAGCCAGGCGCGCGACAGCTTCGACGCCGCGCGCGACAAGCTCAGCCGCAACAAGGGCAGCGTGATCCGCCAGGCCGAGATGCTGCGCGACCTCGGGGTCAAGCCGAACAAGGCGTTGCCGGCGAAGCTGGTGGAACTCAGCGACGACCGCGAAGACGAGGCGGCCGCCCCGCCCGACGGCCCGCAACCGATCGAAGGCGCGGCCGGTTTACCCGAACCCGACCCGACCTGACGCTGTCGCGTATCTACCTGTAGGAGCGACGCAAGTCGCGACCGCGGGGCCGCAAGCTTGCGTCGCAAGCGCAGTATCGCGGTCGCGACTTGCGTCGCTCCTGCAGGGAGCAACCGCAACGCCGCCGCCGCGCAAAACAAAACGGCCCGGATTCGCATCCGGGCCGTTCGTCTAACCGTTGTCGCTGCTGCGCGAACCCGCCGCCTCAGCGCACGCCGGCGCCGTCGGTCGGCATCACCGGCATCGCGTTCGCCGGCACGCTCGGGTTGCTGTCGTCCTGCAGGTAATCCGGCAGCGCGGTCTCGCCGTTCTTCTCCAGGCGGTCGCCGAAGATCTGGTAGTCGCGGCGCTGCATCCACGAGTCGCGCACCAGCGCGTATTCGTCCTCGGCGCCTTCGCGCAGGTTGTCCAGCGGCAGCAGCTGGGCGCGGATGTCGACCAGCTGCAGGCCCTGCAGGCCGATGCGGATGCGGTCGCGCTCGATCCGGCGCAGCGGGCTCAGCGGGGCGTCGCCGACCGCGCCGAAGGCGTCGCGCACGGTGCGCGGGCCGAAGAACGGCAATTCGAAGTAACGCGAGCGCTTCCAGCCCCACACGCCCAGGGTCTGGCCGAAGTCCTCGCTGCGGTTGGGCAGCTTGGCCGCGGTGGCCGGGTCGAACAGGCCGCCGATGCCCAGCGTGGTGTTGAGCGCGAACCGGCCCAGCGACTGCGCCGCCTGCTTGGGCTTGCCCTGCAGCAGCGCGTTGACCATCGATACCGGCTGGCCGAGGTTGTTGAAGAAATTGCTGACGCCCAGCCGCACCGGCCGCGGCACCACCTTGGTGTAGGCGCGCGCCAGCGGCTTGGCCACGCCGCGGTCGACCGCGTTGTTGAAGCGGTGCATCTTGCGGTTGTACTTCTCCCACGGGTCGTAGCCGCCGGGCACGTTGGCCGGCGCCGGCAGGGTGGGATCGGCGACCGGGTTGTACTCGCCTTGCGGGTTGCCGTAGAGCGCGTCGAAGTCGCGCTCGGCCTGGGTGCGCGGGTCGTCGGCCGCGGCGGCCGGCTCGGCCGGCGTCGTCGCGCCGGCGGTTGGGTCGACCTGGGCGACGGCGTAGTCCAGCGACAGCGGTGGCGGTGCGTCGGCATCGGCGGCGACCGCGCCGGCCAAGGCGTCGGCCTGGGTCGGGTCGGCGGCGGCGTTGGCCTCAGCCAGGGCGCGGGCCGGGTCGGTCAGCACCGCTGCGCCGGGATCGGCCGTCGGGGCCTGCGGCGTGGCGGCCGGCTCGGCCTGGGCGGCCGCGGCCAGCGCCGCGGTGTCGACGATCAGTGCGGACGGATCGCCCGGCAGGACCGGGGCGGCGTCCTGCGCCGCAGCCGGGACGGTGTGCGCGGCCAGGGCCAAGGCCAGCGCGAGGGGGAGTGCGTGGGGGCGCATGGTTGCAGTCTAGTCTTCCGGGACAGCGGTGGGGGCGGCCAGGCCACGTCCGTGGGCGTCGGCGACCGCAACGATGGGGATGTGCGAGGGCGTTGCGGCGGTGCGGCCCTCAGCGGCCGAAACCGAGCGAATCGTCGAGGCGGTAGGCGGCGCGCAGCTCGGCCAGCCCGGCCGGGTCGCCGACCACGGCCACGCCCGGCGCCTGCGCGGCCAGTTCGGCCAGCAGCGCCAGGCCGGCGCTGTCGACCGACGCCACGCCGGTCAGGTCGAAGCGTCGCGCGCCGGCCGCCAGCGGCCGCGCCTGCGGCCACAACGCGGCCGCCGCGGCGCGGTCGAGGACGCCGGCGAACGCCAGCGTCTCGCCGTCGCGCCGCACGCTGGCCGCGTTGGCGCTCACTTGTTGCCGCTCGCCTGCGCCTGCAGCCTGCCGGCCTTGATGTCGGCGGCGACCTGGGCGATCGACTTCTGGCTCAGCGGCGTATCGAACTGGTTGCGGAAGGTCTGCACGAAGCTGACGCCTTCGACCATCACGTCGAACACCTTCCACTGGTTGCCGGTCTTGCGCAGCAGGTAGTCCACCGGCACCGGCTCGCCGCCCTGGCGCAGGAACTCGCTCGACACCTTGACGATGGCGCCGCCGCGCAGCGGGGTCTCGGACTTGATCCGCACCTGCAGGCGGGTGTTGAAGTCGAGCAGGGCCGAACCGTAGCGCTGCATCAGGCTGCTGGTCAGCGCGTCGGAGAACAGCGCCACGTCGGCGTCGGCCGCGCCGCGGCCGTGGGTGCCCAGCACCAGGCGCGCGGCGTAGTCGCGGTCGAACAGCTGGTTGAACTCGGTGGTGACGAACTGGCTCAGCGCGCCGCGGTTCTTGCTGAACTCGGCGCGGCGCGATTCCAGGGTCGACAGGATGCGGGTGGTGTTGCCCAGCACCATCGCGCTGGGCGAACCGGCGGCCGGCGCAGCGCCCGGCGCAGCGGCGGCCTGGGCCAGGGCCAGGGACGGGACGCCTGCGAGCAGGGCGCAGGCGAGGACGGAGGCGGTCAGGATGCGCTTCATGGCTTGCTCTCGCTGGAGGGGGCGGGTTGCTCGCCCTTGAGGTAATCGGGGGTGCCGGCGTCGGCGGGCTTGGCGGGTTCGGCGCCATTGCTGTTGCCACCGCCTTGTGCGCCACCGCCGCTGAACATGTACTTGCCGACCAGCTGGATCAGGTCGATCGCCGGCTGGGTCAGGTAGATCTGGTCGCCGGGCTTGAGGTTGTCCGGGTCGCCGCCCGGGGCCAGGCCGATGTAGCTCTCGCCGAGCAATCCGCTGGTGAAGATGCCGGCCGAGGTGTCGGCCGAGAGCTTGTTGTAGCGCTTGTCGATGGACAGGGTGACCACCGAAGCGTAGCTCTTCGGGTTCAGCGAGATGTCGGCGACCTGGCCGACGTTGACGCCGCCGATCTTCACCGGCGCGTTCGGACGCAGCGCGCCGATGCTGGTGAATTCGGCGGTGACCTCGTAACTGTCGCGGCCGAAGCCGAACTTGCCGTTGGTGGAGGCGATCGCCAACACCAGCAGCGAGGCCAGGGCGAGCAGCAGGAACGCGCCGACGGCGAATTCGATGCGGGGACTGCGGACGGACATGGGCACCACCTTGGGGATAAAGCCCGCGCGGTTCAACGCGGCTGGGGAAACGGTTTGTCTGTTATCGGACTACAGCGAAAATCGGAAAGCCCCTCTCCCACGGGCGGGAGAGGGGTTGGGGCGAGGGCGCGCGCAGCGCGCAGCCCCGATCACCTTGCGTGCCCTCATCCGCCCCTTCGGGGCACCTTCTCCCGCCAGCGGGAGAAGGGGAAATCGTTACTTGAACAAGAACGCCGACATCACGAAGTTGAACATCAGCACCAGCAGCGAGGCGTTGACCACCGCCTGCGTCGTCGCCACCGAGGTGCCCTCGATGGTCGGCTCGGCGTGGTAGCCCACGTAGGCCGCCACCAGCGCCGCGGTGCCGCCGAACACGGCCGACTTCACGAACGCCATGAGGAAGTCGTCGAAGAAATCCACGCTGTCCTTGAGCACCTGCCAGAAGATGCCGGGCTCCAGGCCGATCACGTGCACCGATTCGAAATAGCTCGCGCTGATCGCCAGGCTGCAGAAGAAGCCGGTCAGCAGCGGCACGCACAGCACCGCCGCCCAGAACCGCGGCGCCACCGCCTTGCCGACCGGGTCGATCGCCATCAGGCCGAGCGCGGTGATCTGGTCGGTCGCGCGCATCAGGCCCAGTTCGGCGGCGATCGAGCTGCCGGCGCGGCCGATGAACAGCAGCGCGGTCAGCACCGGGCCGAGCTCGCGGTACAGGCCCAGGCCGAGCATCGCGCTGACCTGGTTGGCCGCGCCGTAGGTGTCGAGCGCGCGGTAGCCCAGCAAGGTCACCGACAAGCCCACGAACGCGCCGCCAACGGCGATGATCGGCAGCGAACGCGCGCCGATCTTGTAGATCTCGCGCACCAGCTCGCGGAAAAAGTCGGCGGTCGGCCTGGACGCGCGGAACACCGACAGCGAGAACAGGCCGGCGCGGCCGACCGAGCGGACGATATCGAACAACGCCATTACGCGGCCTCCGAGTTGCGCGGTGCGGCGTCGAAGCCGATCGGGCCGTCGGGCTCGCCGCGCAGGAACTGGCGCACCAAGGGGTCGTCGCTGTGTTCCAGCTCGGCCGGGGTGCCGGAGAAGACGATGCCGCCGTTGGCGATGACGATGGCGTGGTCGGCCACCGGCAGGGTTTCGTGGACGTGGTGGGTCACCACGATGCTGGTCAGGCCGAGGGTGTCGTTGAGCCGGCGCACCAGGCTCATGACCACGCCCGAGGCGATCGGGTCCAGGCCGGTCAGCGGTTCGTCGTAGATCATCAGCGGCGGGTCCAGCGCCAGCGCGCGCGCCAGCGCCACGCGCCGGGCCATGCCGCCGGAGAGTTCGCGTGGGTAGGCGTCGGCGGCCGCGCGCAGGCCGACCGCGTGCAGCTTCATCAGCACCAGCCGGCGGATCACCGGGTTGGGCAGCTTGGTGTGCGCGCGCAGCGGCAGGGCCACGTTCTCGGCCGCGGTCAGGTCGGTCAGCAGGCCGTTGCCCTGCAGCAGCACGCCGATGCCCTTGCGCAGTTCCAGCAGCTCGCGCTGGTTCTGCGGCACCGGCTGGCCGAACACTTCGACCGTGCCCGAGGCCGGCGCCAGTTCGCCGGTCAGCGCCGACAGCAGGGTCGACTTGCCGCTGCCGGACGGGCCGAGCACGGCGACGATGCTGCCGCGCGGCACGCTGAGGTTGATTCCGCGCAGCACGCTGCGGCCGCCGCGATCCAGGCGCAGGTCGGTCAGGCGAACGATGGGCGTAGAGGGCGTCGTCATGCGATCGGCAGCTATCCGGTGGAAGCGGGCGTCCGTAGAAGGCGGAAGGCCGGCGCCTGGAAAACGGCGCAGCTTGGCCCAGGCCGCCTGAACGGGGGTGGAGCGTAGGACATTGTCGCAGCTTAGCCCGCGATGGGCGCCGCCGTCGCCGCGCCGGTTATTTGACCGGCGCCGGTTCGCTGCCGGATCGGCGCGCGATCAATGCGCGATCGACGCCGCAAGCCCCCGGCCGCCGCCGCCGCGCGCGCCGCCGGCATTGAAGCGCGCTGCGATTAAAAGCCTTTTAAGGCCCGGCCTTGCCGCCGTGCACGCGCCGCCCGCGAGCCGGCTGCGAGGCGGGCGCCGACGCGGCGAAACGGGGCGAGCGCGCACGCGCCGGCAGGCGCAAACGCCCGATGCGTTGCGCGCGCGCCGCGTCGCGGTGCGGCAAGATGGCGCCCTATGCCGGCGCGTCCCGATTTCCGTCTCTACCATTCCAATGCGCTGGATGTGCTCGCCGGCCTGCTCGCGCAGGAGCTGCGCACGCCGGCGCCCGGGCAGCCGCTGCTGGCGCCGGACACGATCCTGATCCCGCAGGTGGCGATGCGCCGCTGGCTGCAGGCGACCCTGGCGCAGGCGCACGGCATCGCCGCGAACCTGGAATTCCTGACCCCGGGCGAGTTCGTCCAGCGCGCGCTGGACGCCAACGTGGCCGGCGGCGAAGACGACCTCGACGCCGCGGCGCTGCGCTGGCGGCTGTATGCGCACCTGGCCCAGCCGATGCAGTTGCGCGAGCCGGCGCTGGCGCCGCTGCGCGGCTACCTGGACGGCGACGACCCGCTCAAGGCCTGGTCGCTGGCCGGCGAACTGGCCGGCCTGTTCGAGAAATACCAGGCCTGGCGCCGCGACTGGCTGCTGGCCTGGGACGCCGGCCACGAGCGCGGCGACCCGCAGGCCGCGCTGTGGCGCAAGGTCGCCGGCGGCCGCCGCTACCGCGCGCGCCGGATCGACGAATACCTGTACCGCTTCGGCGGCGACGGCGAGCGCGACGAGGCCCCGCGCGGGCTGCCACCGCGGCTGTTCGCGTTCGCCACGCTCAACATCTCGCCCGACGTGCTGCGGGTGATCGCCACCCAGGCCCGGGCCGGCGCCCTGCACTTCTACCTGCCCACGCCCACGCGCAAGTACTGGGGCGACCTGGGCACCCTGGCCGAGCGCCTGCGCCAGGGCGACGCCGCCGCGTTCGGCGAAGACGACAACCCGCTGCTGCAGGCCTGGGGCGCGGCCGGGCGCGATTTCATGGCGGTGCTGGGCGGCTACGAAGTGGTGCACCCCTCCGGCGAGATCGCCGCCTACGCCGACCCGGAAGACAGCCGCTACGACGATCCGGCGCGCGACAGCCTGCTGCAGCGCCTGCAGCGCGACCTGCTGCACCGGCGCGCGCTGCCGACGCAGCCGTGGCGCGCGCAGCTCGACCGCCTCGACGCCAGCGTGCAGATCCACGCCTGCCACACCCGCCTGCGCGAAGTGCAGGTGCTGCACGACCAACTGCAGGGCCTGCTCGATCCGCAGTCCGAGCAAGGCCGCCGCTTCGACCCGCCGCTGCAGCCGCGCGACATCGCCGTGCTGGCGCCCGACATCGATCCCTACGCGCCGCACATCGCCGCGGTGTTCGGCGGCCTGGCCGGGCGCCCGGGCTTCATCCCGTATGCGCTGGCCGACGTCAGCCCGCTCGCCGCCGAGCCGCTGGCCGAGGTGTTCCTGCGCCTGCTGGCGCTGCCGGTGTCGCGCTTCGGACTGAGCGAAATCCTCGACCTGCTGGCGACCCCGGCGATCGCCGAACAGGCCGGCCTCGACGGCGACGGCCTGGAACGGCTGCGGGTGTGGCTCGGCGAAGCCGGCGCGCGCTGGGGCATCGACGCCGCCCACCGCGGCCGCCACGACGCGCCCGGCGACGACGCCTACACCTGGGCGTTCGCGCTCGACCGCCTGCTGATCGGCCACGCCGCGGGCGCCGGCGACGACGAGGACGAGAGCACCCTGGTCGCCGGCGTCGCGCCCTACGCCGAACTCGAAGGCGCCGCGCTCGACGCGCTCGACGCGCTGATCCGGCTGCTGCGGGTGCTGGCGCGGTTCGAACGCGGCCTCGCCGCCGAACTGACCCCGACCCAATGGTCCGAGCGCCTGCTCGGCCTGCTGCGCGCGCTGCTGCCCGAACGCCCGCGCGACAGCGCCGACCAGCGCACGCTCGAACGCCTGCGCTCGCTGGTGGAAGCCTTCGCCGGCGACGCCGCGGCGGCCGGTTTCGACGCCAGCGTCGCGCCGGAAGTGGTGCGCGCGCATTTCCGCGCCGCGCTGGCCGAGGCCGACACGCGCGCGCCGCTGCTCACCGGCGGGGTCAGCTTCGGCCGGATGGTGCCGATGCGGCTGATCCCGTTCCGCGCGATCTGCCTGCTCGGCATGAACGACGGCGACTACCCGCGCCGCGACCCGGCCGGTGGCCTCAACCGCCTCGCCGCGGAGCTGGGCACCGGCGCGCGCCGCCACGGCGACCGCTCGCTGCGCGACGACGACCGCTTCTTGTTCCTGCAGCTGTTCGGCGCGGCGTCCGACGCGTTCTACCTGAGCTACCTGGGCGCCGACCCGCGCGACGGCAGCCAGCGCGAACCCTCGCCGCTGGTGTCGGAACTGCTCGACGCGATCGCCCGCTACCACGAAGATCCGGCCGCCGCGCGCGCGCAGTTCGTGGTGCGCCAACCGCTGCAGCCGTTCGCGCCGGCCGCGTTCGGCGGCGACGCGGGCGAGGCGGCCGAGCCGCGCCGTTTCAGCTACCGCAGCGAGTGGCGGCCGGCGGTGGACGCCGGCGCCGCGCGCCGCGGCGAGCTGGGGCCGTGGCTGCAGGACCCGCTACCGCCGCTGCCGGACGACGGCGGCGAGCGGCGCCTGAACTACCAGGACCTGCGCAGCTTCCTGCGCGATCCGCCGGGCGCGTTCCTGCGCCAGCGTCTGGGCCTGCGCCTGCCCGAGGAGATCGAGACCGCGCAGGACGTCGAGCCGCTGGTGCTGCCGGGCCGCGGCCTGCTGCGCCAGCAACTGCAGCGCGCGGTGTTCGACGAGCTGATCGCCGGCGGCGGCGCGGTCGATCGCGAGCGCCTGCAGGCCGCGCTGCGCGCGCGCGCCTTGCTGCCGTCGGGGCCGCTGGGGCGGCGCCAGCTCGATGCGTTGCTTGGCCAGGTGCGGCCGTACGCCGACGCGTTCGCGCGCTGGCGCGAGGGCGCGGCGCAGACGCGGCCGTTCGAGCTCGAAGTGGACGGCACGCGCCTGCTCGGCAAGCTCGACGAGCTGTACCCCAGCGGTCTGGCGCGGCTGCGCTTCGATACCTTGCACGGCCCCGCGCAGATCGCCCACGGCCTGGACTGGCTGGTGCTGTCGGCGCTCGAGGACGGTCGCCCGCTGGCGCAGTTCGCCCAGGCCAACGACGGCCCCGGCCCGCACCTGCGCCCCGCGCTGCCGCCGCGACAGGCGCGCGCCGCGCTGGCCGCGCTGCTGCGCCTGCGCGACTACGGCCTGCGCCTGCCGCTGCCGTTCCTGCCGCGCGCGGGTTGGCTGTGGTACGAAGCGGCGCTGCAGGACAAGGACGGCTGGGGCAAGGCCGAGGCGCAATGGCACGGCGGCCCGCGCCACTGGGGCGAAGGCGGCCAGCCCGGCGTGCGCCTGGCGCTGCGCGGGCGCGACCCGTTCGCCGATGCCGAACTGGGCGAGGAATTCCGCGCGATCGCCAAGCGCGTGTTTGATGCGGTGGTGTTCGGCCGCGACGAGGACGCGGCATGAGCGCGCCCGAATCCGCCGCCCGCGATCCCTTCCTGGACCTGCCGCTGGACGGCCTGCGCCTGATCGAGGCCAGCGCCGGCACCGGCAAGACCTACACCCTGGCCACGCTGGTGGCGCGGCTGGTGATCGAGCGCGGCCTCGGCGTGAACCGGATCCTGGCGGTGACCTTCACCGACGCGGCCACCCAGGAACTGCGCGAACGCCTGCGCCGGCGCCTGCTGCTGGCCGCGCGCATCGCCGCGGACGACCCGTCGCTGGCCGAGGCCGACGACGATGCCGAGCGCACGCTGACCCGCGCGCTGGTGCGCGCGCAGGGTGAGATCGAAGGCGAGGCGGCGCTGCGCGCGCGGCTGCAGCGCGCCGCGCGCGAGATCGACCTGGCCGCGGTGGTCACCATCCACGGCTTCTGCGCGCGCGTGCTGGCCGAGCACGCGCTGGAAACCGGCCAGCCGTTCGCCGCGCCGGAGCTGATCGGCAGCGAGCGCGAGTTGCTCGACGAGATCGCGGTGGACCTGTGGCGCGCGTTCGGCAACGACGCCGGCGAAGCCGAACTGCTGGCGCTGCAATGGCCGGGCGGGCCGCCGTCGCTGGCCGCCGACCTGGGCGCGTTGCTGCGCACGCCGGTGCTGTTGCCGGCCGCGCCGGCTTCGAGCCAGGACCCGCTGGCCGAACTCGACCGCGCCGGCGCCGCGTTGCGCGACGCGTTCGCGGCGCACGCCGACGAAGCCTTCGCCGCGCTGGCCGCGGCCATCGCCGACAAGGCGCTCAACGGCAACAGCTACCGCGCCCCTCTGCCCGGCGAACTGCGCGCGCAGTTGCAGGCCTGGTGCGCCAACGGCGACTGGACGCAGCCGCTGGACGAACGCGCGGCCAAGCTCGCGCCGTCCGCGCTGGCGTCGAAAGCCAACAAAGGCAAGCAGGCGCAGGTGCCGGCTTCGCCGCTGTTCGACGCGGTCGCGCGCTACCTCGACGCCGCCCAGCAGCGCGAGCAGTGGCTGGCGGGACAGCGGCTCGCATTGGCGCACCGCATCCGCGCGGCGGCGGCGCAACGCCTGGCCGAGCTCAAGCGCGTGCGCCGGGTGCAGAGCTTCGACGATCTCATCGCCGACGTCGCCACCGCGCTGGAAGGGCCGCACGGCCAGGCGCTGGCGCGGCGCCTGCGCGAGCAGTACGCGGTGGCGCTGGTCGACGAGTTCCAGGACACCGATCCGCGCCAGTGGGCGATCTTCCGCCGGGTGTTCGGCGAAGCCGCGGCCGACGGCGCCTCGCTCGACGGCACCGGGCTGTTCCTGATCGGCGACCCCAAGCAGGCCATCTACGGCTTCCGCGGCGGCGACGTGCACACCTACCTGGCCGCCGCCGCACAAGCCGAGGCGGCGCCGCCGCTGGACCACAACTTCCGCTCGCGGCCGTCGCTGCTGCGCGCGATCGCCGCGCTGTACGCGCAGGCCGGCGAGGCGGCTTTCATCGATCCGCGCATCCGCTTCCGCGAGGTCGAGGCCGGCGGCGCGGTCGCCGACGCCGACCTGCAGCGCGACGGCGCCACCGCGCCGGCGCTGGTGCTGCGCGCGTTGCCGCCGCCGGACGACGGCCGCAAGACGCCGGTATGGAGTTCGCCGGAATCGCGTGAACTGGCCGCGCGCGCGTGCGTCGCCGCGATCCATCGCTGGCTCGCCGATGCGCGCGAGGGCCGTGCCACGATCCAGGGCCGGCCGTTGCGCCCGGCCGACATCGCGGTGCTGGTGCGCAGCCACGAAGAGGCCGCGCAGATCCAGCGCGCGCTCGGTGCCGCCGGCATCCCCGCGGTCGCCGCCGGACGCCGCAGCCTGTTCGCGACCGAGCAGGCGATGGAAACTCTGACCCTGTTCGACGCGTTGCTGCATCCCGGCGACAGCGGCCGCCTGCGCGCGGCGCTGGCGACGCCGCTGCTGGGCCTGGACGGCGGCGCGGTCGCTCACGTCGCCGCCGACGAGGCCGAACAGGCGCGCTGGCAGGCGCAGGCGCTGCAGTGGCGCGAACGCTGGCAGCGGCACGGCCCGCTGGCGCTGCTCGCCGACCTGTGCGCGCAGCAGGCGCCGCGGCTGCTGGCGCTGGGCGACGGCGAGCGCAGGCTGACCAACTTGCTGCAACTGGCCGAGACCCTGCAGGAAGCCGACCGCCGCGCGCTCGGCCTGCACGGCCTGCGCGACTGGCTGCGTCTGCGCATCGCCGAGGCCGACGACAGCGACGAGAAGCAGCAGCTGCGGCTGGAATCGGACGCGCACCGGGTCCAGATCCTGACCCTGCACAAGAGCAAGGGCCTGGAGTTCGGCCTGGTGTTCCTGCCGTTCGTGGCGCTGGGCCGCGAACCGCGCAGCGGGCGCTGGTGCGAATACCCCGATCCCGAGCACGGCCGGGTGATGCAGCTGCAAAGCGAAGTATTCGACCCGGACGCGCCGCAGTGGCAGGACGCCAGCGAGCGCGCCGCGCTGGAAGCGCGCGCCGAGGACGCGCGCCTGCTCTACGTCGGCCTGACCCGCGCCCGCCATGCGCTGTGGATCGCGACCGGGCCGCTGTACCACGCCGCGCTGTCGCCGCTGCAGCCGATGCTGGCCGACCCCGCGGCGCTGGCGCGCGAGCCCGGCGTGCGGGTCGATGCCGCCGCGATCGAAACGCCGCCGCGGCCGTTGCCGCCGTCCGCGGCCGGCGCGGTGCCGCCGGCGCGCGAGGCGCGCACGCGCGCCGCGCGCGACTGGTGGGTGTACAGCTTCACCCAGCTGACCAACGAAGACAGCGGCTTCGACCCGGCCGCGCAGGACGAGCGCGGCGCCGAGGACGAGCCGCAGGCCGGGCCCGACGCGGTCGCGGCCGCGCCGTTGCCCGGCGACGCGCGATTCGGCGGCAGCCGCTTCGGCAACGTCGTGCACAACGCGCTCGAACGCGTGGACTTCGCCGCCTGGCGCGACTGGCGCGACGGCGACGCGCCGCCGCCGGGCCAGGACGCGGTGCTGGCTTCGGCCATGCGCAGCGAGGGCTACACCGAAGCCGACATCGGCGACGGCCTGGCGCTGCTGGCCTCGCTGGTCGGCCGCACCCTGGTCGCGCCGCTGCCCGAAGGCGCGCGCCTGTGCGACGTGCCGCTGGCGGCGCGTCGCAGCGAAATGGAATTCCACTTCGCCCTGGACGCCGCGCCGGTGGAGGCGCTGCTGGCGGCGCTGCACGCGCACGGCCAGGTGCGCGAGCGCCGCGGCTTCGGTTCGCGCCGGCGCCTGGAAGGCCTGATGACCGGCAAGATCGACCTGGTGTACGCGCACGACGGCCGCTACTACGTGCTCGACTACAAGACCAACCGCCTGCCCGGCTTCGACGCCGCGCAGGTCGAGCGCGCCATGGCCGAAAGCGAGTACGACCTGCAATCGCTGATCTACACCGTCGCCCTGCACCGCTGGCTGCGCTTCCGCCTCGGCGAGGCCTACGACTACGGGCGCGACTTCGGCGGCGTGCGCTATCTGTTCTGCCGCGGCCTCGACCTCGCCGATGCGAACGCCGGCGTGCATGCGGGCAAGCCGCCGCGCGCGCTGATCGAGGCGATGGACGCGCTGTTCGCCGGAGGCGCGCGATGAGCCTGCTCGACGCCCTGTTCCGCGACGGCGCGCTGCGCACGGTGGACCACGCGCTGGCGCAGGCGCTGCGCCGGCTCGACCGCGACACCCCCGACCTGGTGCTGGCCGGCGCCGCGCTGGCCTCGCAGGCGATCGCGCGCGGCCACGCCGCGTTCGATCCGCGCCAGCCGCAGTCGCTGAGCGAGGCGGCGGTCGAATGGCCGCAACCGCAGGCGTGGCTGGAGGCGCTGGCGCAGTCGCGCTGGGTCGCCGCGCCGGCCGCCGATGCCGCCGCCGACCCTGCCGCGCCGCTGGTGCTGGAGCACGGCCTGCTGTACCTGCGCCGTTACCGCGAATACGAACGCCGCCTCGCCGCCGGCCTGCGCCGGCTGCAGGCGTTCGCGCCGCCGCCGGCCGACCTGGCCGCGCTGGCGCCGCTGTTCGCGCAGTTGTTCCCGCAAGCGCGCGACGACGACCGCCAGGCCCGCGCCGCCGCGCTGGCGTTGCTGCAATCGCTGCTGCTCGCCACCGGCGGGCCCGGCACCGGCAAGACCACCACCATCGCCCGCCTGCTGGTGCTGCTGATCGCGCAGGCGCATCTGGACGGCGTGGCGCCGCCGCGGATCGCGCTGGCCGCGCCGACCGGCCGCGCCGCCGAGCGCATGGCGCAGAGCCTGCACGCAGCGGCCGCGCGCCTGCGCGAACTGCCCGCGTTCGCCGCGCGCGACGGCAGCGCCGACGACGACCGGCGCGACGGCTTCGACGCCGGCCTGCTGGACGCGTTGCCGCAACAGGCCGGCACCCTGCACCGCCTGCTCGGCGTGGTGCCCGACCGTCCGCGTTTCCGCCACGACGCGCGCAATCCGCTGCCGTTCGACATCGTCGTGGTCGACGAAGCCTCGATGGTCGACCTGCCGCTGATGTGCAAGCTGATCGAGGCCGTACCCGACGGCGCGCGCCTGATCCTGCTCGGCGACCGCGACCAGCTGCCTTCGGTGGAAGCCGGCGACGTGCTCGCCGCGATCGTCGATGCCGCCGGCGACGACGACGGCCTGCCCGCCGCGCAGGCGCAGGCGTTGCGGCCGCTGCTCGGCGACGCGGTGCCGGTGCTGCCGGCGCCGACCGCGCTCAGCGCCAACCGCGTGCACCTGCGCCGCGGCTATCGCCAGGCCGACAGTTTGCGGCTGGCGCCGTTGGCCGACGCCGTGCGCGACGGCGACGCCGACACCGCGCTGGCGTTGCTGCGCAGCGGCGAACTGGCCGGCGTGCATTTCCACGAAGACGTGCACGACCCGCTCGCCGGCGGCGGCCGCGACCGCCTGCTGCCCGCCTGGCGCGCGATCGGCGACGCCGCCGACCCCGAACAGGCGCTGGCCCTGGCCGCGCGCCTGCGCCTGCTGACCGCGCTGCGCGACGGCGGCCAGGGCGCGGCCCCGCTCAACGCGCGGATCGAAGAGGCCCTGGCCGGCGCGCATCGTTCCGCGTACTTCCATGGCCGCCTGCTGCTGATCACCGAGAACAGCTACCGCCACGGCCTGTTCAACGGCGATATCGGCGTGTGCTTGCGCGCCGACGGCCGCGACGAGCCCGGCGCCGGCACCGTCGCCTGGTTCGCCGGCGGCAGCCAGGGCGTGCGCGCCTTTCACCCGTCCGCATTGCCCGCGCACAGCGGCGCGTTCGCGATGACCGTGCACAAGTCGCAGGGTTCGGAATTCGAGCGCGTGTGGCTGCAGCTGCCGCGGCAGGACGCGCGGCATCTGTCGCGCGAACTGGTCTACACCGGCATGACCCGCGCGCGCAGCGAACTGCACGTGGCGGCGAGCGAGGCCGTACTGCGCTCGGCGCTGGCGCGGCACGCGGCGCGGGTGTCGGGCTTGGCGTGGCGGTTGGGCTGAGCGCTAAACCCGCGGCCGCTTTGCGTAGGAGCTGCGCAAGCGGCGACCGCGACACCGCGCTTGCGACATACGCTTGATGCGCATCGGGCTTGCCGGCGCGCGAGTTTGCCGGGGTTTCGTCGTGGGTGCGCTGTCGCGGTCGCCGCTTGCGCAGCTCCTACAAGGAGCGGCCGGGGGATTCGTTGGGGCCAAAAAAACCCTGCCGCCTCGACCGCGAGACGACAGGGGATCCACACAACGAAACGGTCCGGCGCCGCGCGCCGTCGCGATCAGGCCAGCGCGGCGTCTTCGTCGCTGGGCGTATCGTCGCGCCGCGCCGGCGCGGCGTCGGGCTTGGCCGCGCCGCGCGCCTTGCCCGGGCGCTTGCCGCCGTCGACCGCTTCGGCGATGGCCTCGATCGCTTCCACCACCGGCACCGCGATCGTGCGGGTGTCGCCGGCTTCCTTGGCCAGGCCGTGCGCCATCGCCGCTTCGGCTTCCTCGGAGGCCTTGCGGAAGCGCTTGGCGTCGGGGCACAGCACCTGCATGTAGTCGGCGTCGAAGTTCAGCCGTTCGACCAGGAAGTCGACGAAGGCGCGGACCTTCGGCGACTGCACCTGGCCGCGCGGGAACACGGCGTTGAATTCGTATTCCGGGCCGGTCCAGCCGGCCAGCACGCGCTGCACGTAGCCCTGCTCGGCGAAGGCCTTGACGGTGACGTCGGCGGCCAGCATCAGCGCTTCGCCGCACAGCAGCGCGCCGCGCAGCGGGCCGGGATCGTTGGCGACCATGACCGGGTCGACCACGTAGTCGACGGTGCGCTCGCCGTCGCTGAGCGGCCACACGTATTCGTTGTTGCTGCGCCGCGACTTGGGCATGGCCAGGGTGCGGTGGTGGCGCAGGTCGTCGGGGTGCAGCGGTTCGCCGTGGCGGGCGAGGTAGTTGGGGCTGGCGTAGATCTGGGTGCGGAACACCGCCAGCTTGCGCGCGATCAGGTTCGAGTCGGGCAGGCTGCCCAGGCGCAGGGCGACGTCGATGCCCTGGTCGATCATGTCGACGGTCTCGTTGCTGAGGTTCATCTCCACCCGCACCTCGGGGTGGCGGGCGTGGAACTCGCCCAGCAGCGGCGCGATCCAGGTGATGCCGACCGAATACGGCGCGGTGATGCGCAGCCAGCCGCGCGGGCCGCCCTGCAGCTGGCCGACCGCGCTCTCGGCCTCGGCCAGTTCGCGGGCGATGCGCTGGCAGTGTTCGTAATAGACGTTGCCGGCCTCGGTCAGGCCGAGCTTGCGCGTGGTGCGGTGCAGGAGCTGCGCGCCCAGGCGCGTTTCCAGTTCCTGCACCTTGCGGCTGACCGTGGTCTTGGGCAGGCGCAACGCCTGCGCGGCGGCGATGAAGCTGCCGCTTTCGACCACTTTGACGAAGATCAGCGTGTCGTTGAGATCGTGAGCCATGGGGGTATGGACTCCTGGTTCGAGGGCCGGAACACAGCGGCGCATACCCGAAGCCGGTAGGCGATTGTGTTCGAACGCGAGGCGGAAGGTGTGTGGATGTGTGTACGTGCAGCGGACAGCGGTGCGCGGCCGGATCGCGCTGCGTCGCGGCGACGCGGGCGGATCGCGGTCTGCCGGCGTGCAGCCGGCCAGTCCCTTGCGGCTTGGCGCCCGCCGGCTCCTGCCGGCGCGGTGTACGTGATGACGGCTGTCACCGGCAGGGATTGATCGCCTCCACTGCCGCCGTCGCCGGCGAACCACGAAAGTGGCGCCGTCGTGCGATGCACGGCCTGGCGGACCCCCTCCCGCGCTATCGGGTTGGGGGCGGGCCATCCGGCCTTCAAGAGGCCTCGGGTCCGGATTGGACCGTTGCCGGGACAATTATTCCCTGAATCCCGGGCTAATCAAGACCCGTTCGCGTCTCTAACCTGTGCCGCACATCGTCACGAGGTCCCCCCGCCATGTTGACCCCACGCCAAGCCAGGTACGCATTCCTGCCACTGATGCTGGTGGCCATGTCCGCCCTGATCGGGCTGGCCGTGGTCGTGTTTCGCCAGGGCCTTGCCCAGGGCGCCGAAGAAGCGTGGATGCTGGCCTGGGTGCTGGCCTTCACCATCGCCCTGCCCGCCGCGATGCTGCTGATGCCGGCGGTCGGCGCCGTGCTCGCGCACTACACCCGGGATGACAAGCATCACGGGATCATCCCGGTTGTGGGAGAGAAAGTCCCAGGAGTGGGACAATGAAAGCCCCTTTGGTTGTACTCGGTGCCACCGGCGGCGTCGGCCGCGGGGTCGTGCAGGCCGCGATCGACAGCGGCCGCCCGGTCATCGCGGTGGCGCGCAGGTCCAGCGAACTCAAGGCGCTCAAGGCCGGCTACCCCCAAGCCGACCTGACCGTGCTGGCCGGTTCGGTCGCCAACGACGCCGCCGGCGCCAAGCTCGCGCGCGCCCTGCGCAAGCTCGGCCGCCCGTTCGCCGGCGTGGTCGCGGCGGTGTGCGGCAGCGCCGAGCGCGGCCGCCTGCTCGACAGTCCGGCGCAGTTCCTGCGGCGCAAGCTCGACGAGGATCTCCTCCCCCACCTCGCCGCTGCCCGCCACCTGCTGCCGTTGCTGGCCGAACGCGACCGCGGCGGCACCTACGTGCTGATCGGCGGTCCCGGCAGCGAGCATCCGTGGGCCGGCTACGGCCACCGCTCGATCGGCGCGGCCGCGCTGCGCATGCTCGCGCGCGTGCTGCACGACGAAGCGCGCCAGCAGGCCGTGCGCGTGCAACTGCTGGCCGTGGACACGCCGGTGTGCACCGAGTTCAACCAACGCCATTCCTGCCCCGAATGGCCCAGTGCGCTGTCGGTCGGCCAGCGCGCGCTGGCGCTGATCGACCACGACGCGGGCGAGGAACCGCCGCGTCCGATCGTGCCCTACGCGGTGCGCGCGCCGGGACCGGCGTTGTTGCCGCCGCGCATCCGCCTCCCCTCTGCGCCCGCCAGCCGCGAACACGCCACGCCCGCCAGCTCCGCTCCGCCCGCTACCAGTCCGCCCCCTACCAGCACGCACACCGTACCCAAGACGGTCCCGCTTCCCGCAGCCGCGATCGCAACCGCGCAAGAACCGGACTGCACGTCCGACGACAAGACCCAACGCTGTCTGCTCGACGCGCGCGCCCTGCTGAAGTCGCTGACCGCACCGAATCCCAAACAGGAACCCACCCCACGATGAGCACCCGTCACTTTTCCGTCCGCTCCGGCAAGCCCGGCGTCGGACTCTCCGTGCTCGCGTTGACCGCGAGCCTCCTCATCGCCCTGGCCGCCGCCGGCTGCGGCAGCCAGGCCGCTCCGCACGAAGGCGGCGCGCCGCCGCCGCCGGAAGTCAGCGTCGCCCAGGTCCTGAGCAAGCAGGTCCGGCAGTGGGACGAGTTCACCGGCCGGGTCAGCGCGCCCGAATCGGTCGAACTGCGCGCGCGGGTCAGCGGCTACGTCGACCGCGTCGCCTACAAGGAAGGCCAGGACGTCAAGAAAGGCGACCTGCTGTTCGTGATCGACCAGCGCCGCTACCGCGCCGAGCTCGCCCGCGCCCAGGCCGAACTGGAACGCGCGCGCGCCGAAGCGCGCCTGGCCCAGACCCAGGACAAGCGCGCCCAGACCCTGGTCGAGGCCAAGGCGATCTCGCGCGAGGAGTTCGAGACCCGCCGCGCCGCCAGCACCGGCGGCGACGCCGCGGTTCGCGCGGCCGAAGCCGCGGTCGCCTCGGCCCAGCTCGACCTGACCTTCACCGAGGTGCGCTCGCCGATCAACGGCCGCGCCGGCCGCGCCCTGATCACCGTCGGCAACCTCGCCTCGGCCGACCAGACCCTGCTGACCACGGTGGTCTCGCAGAACCCGATGTACGTGTACTTCGAGGCCGACGAGCAGACCTACCTGCGCTACAACGAGCTGGCCCGCAAGGGCGAGCGCGCCGGCGACAAGAACCCGGTGCGCATCGGCCTGGCCGGCGAGAACGGCTACCCGCACGCCGGCACCGTCGACTTCACCGACAACCAGCTCGACGCCAACACCGGCACCATCCGCGCCCGCGCCGTGGTCCCCAACGACGAGCGCGTGCTGACTCCGGGCCTGTTCGCGCGCGTGCAGCTGGAAGGCAGCGGCGACTTCAAGGCGATGCTGGTCGACGACAAGGCCGTGCTCACCGACCAGGACCGCAAGTACGTCTACGTGCTCGGCCCGAAGAACGCGGCGGTGCGCAAGGACGTCAAGCTCGGCCGCATGATCGACGGGCTGCGCGTGGTCGAATCCGGGCTGGCGCCGACCGACAAGGTGATCGTCCACGGCGTGCAGAAGGTGTTCTTCCCGGGCATGCCGGTGCAGCCCAAGCCGATCGCCATGGGCGCGCCGGCACCGGCGCCCGCGGCGCCGGGCGCGGCGGCCGGGGCCTTGTGATCCGGACTTAACCGCCACCCCGCGAACCGGCCGGATCTACCTGTCGTCATCCCCGCGAAGGCGGGGATCCAGGGCCTTTCGGGCGAGAACGCTCGAGGTCTCCGGATTCCCGCTTTCGCGGGAATGACCAACCTCCAGCCGGTTCACAAGCAATCAAAGGCCGGCCCCGCCGCAACGGGGCCGGCCGGGGACCCATGCGGCTCATCGCCGCACCAAGGAATCCGTCATGGACTTTTCCAAGTTTTTCATCGACCGGCCGATCTTCGCCGCGGTGCTGTCGATCGTGATCTTCGCCGCCGGCCTGATCTCGATACCGATCCTGCCGATCAGCGAATATCCCGAAGTGGTGCCGCCCTCGGTGGTCGTGCGCACGGTGTATCCGGGCGCCAACCCCAAGGTCATCGCCGAAACCGTCGCCACGCCGCTCGAAGAAGCGATCAACGGCGTCGAAGACATGATGTACATCAAGTCGGTCGCCGGTTCCGACGGCGTGCTGGTCACCACCGTGACCTTCCGCCCCGGCACCAACGCCGACGACGCCGCCGTGCGCGTGCAGAACCGGGTCAGCCAGGCGCTGGCGCGCCTGCCCGAGGACGTGCGCCGCCAGGGCGTGACGACGCAGAAGCAGTCGCCGGTGTTCCTGATGGTGGTGCACCTGACCTCGCCCAACGGCAAGTACGACACCCTGTACCTGCGCAACTACGCCCGCCTGCACGTCAAGGACAGCCTGGCGCGCCTGTCGGGCGTCGGCGACGCGCAGATCTTCGGCGGCGGCGACTACGCCATGCGCGCCTGGCTCGACCCGGACAAGATCGCCTCGCGCGGCCTCACCGCCGGCGACGTGGTCCGCGCCATGCGCGAGCAGAACGTGCAGGTCTCCGCCGGCCAGCTCGGCGCCGAGCCGATGCCCAACAGCAGCGACTTCCTGACCCTGATCAACGCCCAGGGCCGCCTGCGCAGCGAGAAGGAGTTCGGCGACATCGTGCTCAAGCGCGGCAACGACGGCGAAGTGGTGCGGCTGTCCGACGTCGCCCGCCTGGAGCTGGGCGCCGGCGACTACAGCCTGCGCTCGCAGCTCGACGGCAAGAACGCGGTCGGCATCGGCATCTTCCAGGCGCCGGGCGCGAACGCGCTGCAGATCCAGGAGCAGGTCATCGGCACGATGAACCAGCTTTCCAAGTCGTTCCCGGAAGGCATCAAGTACGAGGCGGTGTACGACACCACCATCTTCGTGCGCGACTCGATCAAGGCGGTGGTCTCCACCCTGCTCGAAGCGGTGCTGCTGGTGGTGCTGGTGGTGATCTTGTTCCTGCAGACCTGGCGCGCTTCGATCATTCCGCTGATCGCGGTGCCGGTGTCGGTGGTGGGCACGTTCTCCGCGCTGTACCTGCTGGGCTTCTCGATCAACACCCTGAGCCTGTTCGGATTGGTGCTGGCGATCGGCATCGTGGTCGACGACGCGATCGTGGTGGTCGAGAACGTCGAGCGCAACATCGAGGAAGGCCTGAGCCCGCTCGACGCGGCGCACCAGGCGATGAAGGAAGTGTCCGGCCCGATCGTGGCGATCGCGCTGGTGCTGTGCGCGGTGTTCGTGCCGATGGCGTTCCTGTCGGGCGTGACCGGCCAGTTCTACAAGCAGTTCGCGGTGACCATCGCCATCTCCACGGTGATCTCGGCGATCAACTCGCTGACCCTGTCGCCGGCCCTGGCCGCGCGCCTGCTCAAGCCGCACGGCGCGCCCAAGGATGCGCCGACCCGCCTGATCGACCGCCTGTTCGGCTGGCTGTTCCGTCCGTTCAACCGCTTCTTCGCCTCCAGCTCGGAGAAGTACCAGAGCGCGGTCTCGCGCACCCTGGGCAAGCGCGGCGCGGTGTTCGTGGTCTACGCGGTGCTGCTGGTCGCCACCGGCTTCATGTTCAAGATCGTGCCGGCCGGCTTCATCCCGCTGCAGGACAAGCTGTACCTGATCGCCGCGGTCAAGCTGCCCGAGGGTTCCTCCATCGCCCGCACCGACGCCCTGCTGAGCAAGGTGACGGACGTGGCGATGAAGACCGAGGGCGTGCAGCACTCGATCGCCTTCCCGGGCCTCAACGCGGTGCAGTTCACCAACACGCCCAACACCGGCGTGGCGTTCCTGCCGCTCAAGCCCTTCAGCGAGCGCAGCCGCAGCGCGGTGGAGATCACCGCCGAGCTGAACCAGAAGATCGCCGGCTTCCAGGAAGGCTTCACCTTCGCGCTGATGCCGCCGCCGATCCTCGGCCTGGGCAACGGCGCGGGCTACCAGATGTTCATCCAGGACCGCAACAACCTGGGCTACGGCGCGCTGCAGAACGCGGTCAGCGCGTTCCAGGGCACGATCATGCAGACCCCGGGCATGGGCTACGCCAACAGCACCTACCAGGCCAACGTGCCGCAGCTCGATGCCGAAGTGGATCGGGTCAAGGCCAAGGCCCAGGGCGTGCCGCTGACCGAGCTGTTCGACACCCTGCAGACCTACCTGGGCTCGGCCTACGTCAACGACTTCAACCAGTTCGGACGCACCTGGCAGGTCATCGCCCAGGCCGACGGCAACTTCCGCGACAGCGTCGAGGACATCGCCAACCTGCGCACCCGCAACGATCGCGGCGAGATGGTGCCGATCGGCTCGATGGTCACCATCAAGCAGACCTTCGGCCCCGACCCGGTGCTGCGCTACAACGGCTACCCGGCCGCGGACATCGCCGGCGACGTCGACCCGCGCGTGATGTCCTCGGCGCAGGCGATGGACGTGGTCAAGGACGTGGCGTCGAAGGTCCTGCCCAACGGCATGGAGATCGAGTGGACCGACCTGAGCTACCAGCAGGCCAGCCAGGGCAACGCGGCGATGATCGTGTTCCCGCTCGCGATCCTGCTGGCGTTCCTGGTGCTGGCCGCGCTGTACGAAAGCTGGACCCTGCCGCTGGCGGTGATCCTGATCGTGCCGATGTGCATGCTCTCGGCCCTGCTCGGCGTCAAGCTGACCGGCGGCGACAACAACGTGTTCGTGCAGGTCGGCCTGGTGGTGCTGATGGGCCTGGCGTGCAAGAACGCGATCTTGATCGTCGAGTTCGCCCGCGAACTGGAACTGCAGGGCAAGGGCATCGTCGAAGCCGCGCTGGAATCGTGCCGCCTGCGCCTGCGTCCGATCGTGATGACCTCGATCGCCTTCATCGCCGGCACCGTGCCGCTGGTGCTGTCGCACGGCGCCGGCGCCGAGGTCCGCTCGGTCACCGGCATCACCGTGTTCGCCGGCATGCTCGGCGTGACCCTGTTCGGCCTGTTCCTGACCCCGGTGTTCTACGTGGCGCTGCGCAAGATGGTCGGCAACAAGCTGGTCTCGCACGGCGACCACCACAATGTTTCGGAGACGGTCCATGCGTAATCTCAAGCTCCCCGCGGTCGCGTTGCTGACGCTCGCGCTCGCCGCCTGCGCGGTCGGTCCGGACTATGTCCGGCCGACCCTGGCCACGCCGGAGAAGTTCGCCCGCGGCGACGCGCAAGCGGCCACCGACGGCACCGCCGCGCCGGACCCGGCCGCCGAGTTCTGGCGCAACTTCAACGATCCGCTGTTGACCCACCTGGTCGAGGAGTCGCTCAGCGCCAACCACGACCTGCGCATCGCCCTGGCCAACTACGACCGCGCCAACGCATTGCTGCGCGGGGCCAAGTTCGACCGCTTCCCGACCATCACCGGCAGCGCCAGCGGCAGCGACACGCGTTCGAGCAGCGACCAGATGCCGGGCACCGACAACCGCGGCCGCGACAACGAGAGCTACAGCGCCCAGGCCAACGTGAGCTGGGAGCTGGACGTGTTCGGCCGGGTGCGCCGCAACGTCGAGTCGCAGCGCGCCGACACCTGGGCCAGCGCGGCCGACCTGCAGGCGATGCAGGTCGCCATCGTCGGCGAAGTCGCGCGCAGCTACGTCGAGCTGCGCGGCCTGCAGGAACGTCTGCGGGTCGCGCGCGAGAACGCCGACAACCAGCAGGAAACCCTGCGCCTGGTGCAGGCGCGCTTCGACGCCGGCCGCGGCACCGAGTTCGATACGGCGCGCGCGCGCGCCCAGCTCGAAGCGACCCTGGCGCGGGTGCCGAACCTGGAAGCGCAGGTCGCGGTGACCCAGCACCGGCTCGCGGTGCTGACCGGGCAGACGCCCGATTCGCTGGTCGCCGAGCTCGACCAGGCCGTGCCGCTGCCGGCGTTGCCGGCGCGGCTCGACGCCGGCACGCCGGGCGAACTGCTGCGCCGCCGTCCCGACGTCGCCGCCGCCGAGCACCGCCTGCACGCGGCCACCGCGCGCATCGGCGTGGCCACCGCCGACCTGTTCCCGCGCTTCACCCTGTCGGGCCTGATCGGTTCGCAGGCCATCGACACCAGCGCGCTGTTCGAACGCGCCAGCGAGACCCGCCTGGTCGCGCTCGGCATCGACTGGTCGTTCCTCGACATCGGCCGCGTGCGTTCGCGCATCAAGGCTGCCGACGCCAGCGCCGAAGGCGAACTGGCGCGCTACCAGCAAAGCGTGCTGCTGGCGCTGGAAGACACCGAGAACGCGCTGGTCCGGTACGCCCGCGCGCGGGTCGAGGACCAGCACCTGGAGCGCGCCGCGCAGGACAGCCTCAAGGCCGCCAAGCTCGCGCGCGTGCGCTACGAGGCCGGCGCCGCCGACCTGTTCGAAGTGCTCGACGCCGAACGCACCCAGCTGCAGGCGCAGGACGCCTTCGCCGACGGCCGCACCCGCTCGGTCACCGGCGCGATCGCCTTGTACAAGGCGATGGCCGGCGGCTGGCCCGCGCGCGAACCGGTGCGCGAGGGCGTGGCGCGCAACTGAGCCGGCAACAGGGAACGCGGAACGAAGGCAACAGGGAATGGCGGGTCGGGCGGTCGCTCGGGAGTTGGTCCCGGCTCCGCGCAGCGCGAGGCGCGAGCCGCGACCGCTGCGGCGAGCGCCTTCGACGGCCCTCCATTCCCCAGTTCCGTACCTCCCTGCGCTCCATCGTTTTACGACCGACGATCCCGGCCTGCGGCGCGGCCCCTCCCCTCTCACCGCCGCAGGCCGCTCGTCGGTCCTTTTGAATGCAGACGGCGCGGCCGCAACGGCCGCGCCGGTCCGAGAATCGACTGGCCCGGGACGCATCGCGCGATCCTCGCGGTGGGGCGCGCGCGGCGCGTCCCGGGCGGTCGGTTCGAAGGCACATCCGCGGCCGTGCGGCCGCGGCGCCGCTTTCCTCGGTCCGACGGGCCGGTCGCGGCGGCATGCGCGGCGCGGCCCTTGGGTTCCGCCCGTCGCGCAGCGCGCGGGCGCGACCTGGTAGCGCGCCCGCGCCGCACCGCCGCTGCGGCCGTCTCGTCGGCTTTTTAGCCGGCATCGCGGCGTGAATCCGCCGGCGCCGATAGCGCCGTCTTGAGGCATCCGCGCCGCTACGGCTCGCCGGCCCAGCGGATCGGCCGGTCGGCGTTGCCCGCTTCGCAGCCGTCGCGGGCGCTTGTTGGCACGCGCCCGCGCGCGGCTTCAGCCGCCGACCTGCGCCACCCAGTGGTCGAGGTTGTAGTAGTTGGTCACCCGTTGGATCCGCCCGTCGCGGATCTCGAAGAACGCCCCGCCCGGCAGCGCGTACTTCTGCCCGCGCGCTTCCGGCAGGCCCGGATCGGTGGCGAGGTATTCGCCGTGGACCACGTATTCCGCCGCCGCGCGGGTGCCGTCGGCCGAGGCCATCACCACGATGTCGCGCAGCTGCTCGCGGTAATGCCGCGCCATGCGCTGCACGAACGCGGCGAACGCCTCGCGTCCGGTTTCGCGCGCGCCCTGGTTGAGGTCGTGGACGACGTCGTCGCCGAGCGTGGCCAGCATCGCGTCCCAGTCGGCGCGGTTGAAGGCGGCGTAGTAGGAGAGCACCAGCTCGGTGGCGCGGTCGTGGTGGCGGGGGGCTTCGGTCATCGTCGATCGTCCTGCGTTGCGGGGCAGGCGCATGATCGCGCAGGCGCGGCGGTTGTGGGAGGGCCTTCAGGCCCGGTGCTTTCGTTTCAGGTCGCTTCGTCGCGGCGGAGCGAAAAGCATCGGGCCTGAAGGCCCTCCCACAACCGCACGCCCACATAAGCCCGCGGCCCGGCGGTGGGAATGCCGGGCCGCGCTGGTTTCAGGCGTTCGCGCTCAGATCCGCACCATCGCGCGCTGGCGCTGGCGCAGCAGGCTGATGGTCAGCACCGCGGCGAGCAGGGCGGTGGTGACCACGAAGATGCCGATGCCCAGGTAGCCGCCGCTGACGCCGCCGGCGGCGGCCGCGCTCTTGTCGGGGATGAAGGTCGCCGCGAGCATGCCGGTGTAGTGCATGCCGCACACCGCCACGCCCATCACCAGCGCGCTGCCGAGCATCTGGCCCCAGCCGCGCAGGTTGAAGGCCAGCCACAGCGCCACGATCGAGGCGACGATGGCGATCGCGGCCGAGGCCACCAGCAGCGAGTTGTTGTAGACGGTGTCGGCCGGCATCAGCATCGCGGCCATGCCGGCGTAGTGCATGCCGGTCACGCCCAGGCCCATCAGCACGCCGCCGACGATCAGCTTGCCCCAGTTGAAGATGCCGGTGCCGGCGATGGCCAGGCCGGCCATGCACGAGACCACCGCGATCACCGCCGAGCCCAGGGTCACGGACAGGTCGTAGTTCACTTCCACGTTCATGCGGCAGGCGAGCATGGCGATGAAGTGCATCGCCCAGATCGCGCCGCCGCCCATGGCGATGCCGGCCGCGGTGATCGCGCGCCAGCGCGCCGCGCCGGTCGCGCCCGGGATGGCGATCGCCAACTGCAGGGCGGTGAACGATCCCAGTACCGACACCACATAGGAAAGGATGACGAGCAACGGGTCGTGGACGCATTGAATCGCATGGTCGAGCGGCATGGCGAACCCCCTGGTGGATGGGTTGTACGGCTGGATAGGAACAGCAATCGGCCGCCCGGGCGCCGTCCCGCGCCAAAGCGGCATCCCACGCCGGCGCGTGCGTCGGCGTGTGGCGCCGCGGCGTCCCGGCCGCGGCGGTCGACCGGTCTATCCGGTCAGGCTTCGAATTCGAACCGGCAGGTCTCCGCGCCGGTGTTGCGGCACTGGCTCTCGACCACCCGCATCTGGCCGCCGTGCTGGCCTTCGAGCAGGCCGCCGAGCATGCCGCGCAGGAAATGGCAGCACTCGCCGTGCTCGCCGCGATGGCAGAACGGGCTGTTGCGCACGCGCAGGACGTCGTCCTGGAGTTCGGCCTGGACCAGCTGGCGCATCGCCGGCAACGCGATGCGGCGCACCGAGTCGGCCAGCGGCAGCTGTCCCCCCAGGGCGAAGTCGCGCTTGTAGACCCAGGCGCCGACGCGCTGGCCGATGTAGCGCAAGGTCGCCTCGCGCTGGGCCGGCGGCAGCTCGCGCTCCAGCGCGACCAGCTGCAGCAGGATGTTGGGATAGTTGCGGGCCAGCTGCGGCAGCAGCGTTTCCACCCGCTGCACGTCGATCGGCGCGGCGCTGGCCGCGGCCGGCGTCGGCGCGAGCGGCGGCGCCGACGCGACCGGCGCAGGCGCGGCGGGCGCGGGGTGGCCGTTGCCGTTGCCGGCGCCGTTGGCGCGCACGGCCGGTTGCGGCGGCGGCGCGCCGCCGCCCTCGTAAGGCGAGGCCTCGAAGCTCTGCACCAGGTGATGGGTGCCGAGCTTCTCTTCCAGCACCAGCAATTGGTCGGGCGGTCCGCGCACCACCATCACCAGCACCACGCCCTCGTCGCTGTTGAGCATGCGTTGGCGCAGCAAGGTGAAGCCGTTGGCGATGACCACTTGTCCCAGGGCCAGCAACAGGCCGTCGCGGCGCTCGGAGACCACGCGAAACTCGACATCCACCATGCAGAACTCCCCGGCCTGTGCGCTGGTCTGAATCGCCCTGTTCGGAGCGGTCCGCGCGGCATGACAGGGACTGGCGCGCGATGGCGCAGCGTGCCAGTTGCGTTAACAAAAAACGTAAACAGTGATCACAGAAAAGCCTGGTTTTTACGCGTTTTATGCGGCCCGTGCGCCTCGCCTCAACGCATGCCGCATAACAAACGCGAACCGAATCCGCAACCGGTCACGACGGCTTCGCGGCGAACCATTGCGCGGCCAGATCGAGGTCCACGTTGCCGCCGGAGACGATCAGGCCCACGTTCGCATTCGCGAATGCGTCGCGATTGGCCAGCACCGCCGCCAGCGGCACCGCGGCGGACGGTTCGACCACCAGCTTCATGCGTTCCCAGATCAGCCGCATCGCCGCGATCGCCTGCGCATCGTCGACCAGCAGCACCTCGCGCACGCGTGAGCGAAGGATAGGGAAGGTGAGCGTGCCCAGCTCCGCGCGCAGGCCGTCGCAGACGGTGTCGGCGACGCGGCCGGTGATGCGGCGGCCTTGCGCCAGCGAGTCGTGGGCGTCGCGCGCGCCGAGCGGTTCGGCGCCGTAGACGGCGATGGCCGGGTCGGCGCCCTGCGCGGCGATGGCGGTGCCCGAGAGCAGGCCGCCGCCGCTGACCGGTGCGATCACCGCGTCCAGTCCCGGCGCGGCGGCCATCAGCTCCAGCGTCGCGGTGCCCTGGCCGGCGATCACCCGCGGGTCGTTGAACGGGTGCACCAGCACCCCGCCGGTGCGCGCCAGCACCTGCGCGGTGACCTCGTCGCGCGAGGCCTGGCCGGGTTCGCAGAACACGATGTCGGCGCCGTAGGCGCGGATCGCGGCGAGCTTGACCTTGGGCGTGTCGTGCGGCGCGACCACGGTGGCGTGGGCGCCGCGCAGGCGCGCGGCCAGCGCCAGCGCGCCGCCGTGGTTGCCCGAGCTCTGGGTGACGATGCCGCGCGCGGCGTCCTCGTCGCTGAGCGAGAACACCGCATTGCACGCGCCGCGGAACTTGAACGCGCCGCCGCGCTGCAGGTTCTCGCACTTGAAGTAGAGCCGGCAGCCGGCCAGTTCGTCGATCGCGCGCGAGGTCAGCACCGGGGTGGCGTGCGCATGCGGCGCGATGCGCGCGGCGGCGGCGAGGACGTCGGTGTAGCCGGGAGCGGCGTCGGGAGTCGGGGAGGTTTGGGCGTTCATGGCGCAAGCGTAGCGTAGGGGTCGCGAAAGCGGGATTGGGCCGCGGCGGTCGCGCGACGGACGCCGGCTGCCGCCGTGCGCGGACGCGGCATCGCGGCGCCCGGCCCCCGAGCCGGCGCGGTGCCGGCCCCGTTCCTTGTTCCGCTGCGCCGGGTCTTGCCCGCTCAGTCGTGCCGCAACGCCGCGATCGGATCCAGCCGCGCCGCCTGCCGCGCCGGGTACACCCCGAACGCCAGCCCGACCGCCGCGCAGAACGTCGCCGACAGCAGCACCGGGATCGGCGCCCACGCCACCTGCCAGCCGGCGAAGGCGGCGATCAAATAGGCCAGCAACACCCCGAACAGCAGCCCCAGCGCCGCGCCGGTGACGCAGATCACCGTGGCCTCGCGCAGGAACTGCGCGACCACGTCGCGCCGGCGCGCGCCGAGCGCGCGCAGCAGGCCGATCTCGCGGCGCCGCTCCAGCACGTTGGCGAGCATGATGTTCATGATGCCGATGCCGCCGACCAGCAGGCTCACGCCGGCGATCGCGCCCATCACCACGCGGAAGATGCGCTGGGTCTTCTGGTGCTGCTGGAACAACTGCTGCGGCACCACCAGGCGGAAGTCGGCGCTGCCGGCGTGGCGCTGGCCGAGCACGGTCGACAGCACCCGCGCGCCCTGCGCCAGCTGCGAGGGGTCGCCCAGGCGCAGCAGGAAGCGGTCGACCTCGTCCTCCTGCGGATTGAACTTGAACCGCGCCCGCGCGCTGGCCAGCGGCACGTACACGCGGTTGCTCTCCAGGCCCAGCTGCACGCCCTCGAACTGGTCCTTGCTGAGGTCGCGGTCGGCGAGCACGCCGACCACCTGCAGCCACACGTGGTTGACCTTGAGATAGCGGCCGAGCGGATCGGCGCCGCCGGGAAACAGGTCGGCGGCGGCCTGGTGGCCGAGCACCGCCACCGCCGCCAGCGCGCGGTCGTCCTGCGCGGTCAGCGCGCGGCCCTTGGCCACGCGCAGCGAGGAGAGTTCGAAATAGTCCGGGCTGACGCCGCTGGCCTGGGCGTCGCTGCGGCCGTCGTCGCTGAACACCGAGTGGGTGCGGATGGGTTTCTCGGCGGCGTAGCGCTGCGCGCCGGGAACCACCGCCAGCGCCGCGTCGGCGTCGGCCAGGCTCAGGCCGAGGCTGCGCGCGCGGATCTCGCGCAGGCTGTTCTCGTCCTGCTGCACCTTGGCCTCGACGATCAGGTTGTTCAGGCCCAGGCTCTCGACCAGGCGCAGCGCCTCGCGCCGGCTGCCCTCGCCCACCGCCTGCATCGCCACGATCGCGCCGACGCCGAAGATCAGGCCGAGCAAGGTCAGCAGGGTGCGCAGCCGGCGCCGCCACAGTTCCTCGACCGCTTCGCGCCAGATCGACGGCAGCCACGCCAGCGCGCGGCTCACGGGCGCACCGCCTTGGCCGCTTGCGGCTTGTCCTGGGTTTTTTCCTGTTCGGCCGCGGCTTGCTTGGCCGCGTCCTCGGCCTTGGCGGTGGGCGCGTCGATCGCGCCGGCCTCGGCCAGCAGCACCTGCTCGCCCTCGCGCAGGCCCGAGAGCACCTGCGAACGCGCCGGCCCGCGCACGCCGAGCTTGACCTCGCGGCGGCGGAACTGGCCGCCGTCGCTCACCCGCACATAGTCGCGGCCTTCGTCGCTGTCGATGGCGACGTTGGCCACGCTGATCACCTTCGGCGCATCCAGCAACAGCACCCTCGCCTCCAGCTGCTGGCCCGGCACCAGCTTGTAGCGCGCGATCGCCTCGGCCGGGATCGGCGCCTTCATGCTCAAGTACTTCACCGGACTCTGCTGGTTGCGCACCTTGGCCGCGCTGGCGACCCACGACAGCTTGCTGAGGATCTTCTGTTCGGGCCGGCCGACCGGGAACATCTCCACCGCGTTGCCGACCTGGATGCCCTGGGTCTCGATCTGCGGCAGGTTCAATTCCAGTTCCATCGCCGAGGCATCGGGCAGGCTGCCGTAGTCGAAGCCGGCGCGCAGGGTCGCGCCGAGCGCAGGCTTGTCGCCCTGCCAGTTGCTCGCCAGCATCAGCACGCCGTCGTTGGGCGCGCGCAGTTCCAGCGCGTCCAGGTCGGACTGGCGGGCCTTGGCGGCGATGTCGTAGGTGGCGCGCTGGGCGTCGAGCACCGCCAGCTCGGCGTTGCCGCGCACGCCGGACTGGCTGCGCTGCCACTGCAGGATGTCCTGCTTCTCGCTGAGGAAGCTGCGGTCCTGGACCGCGTCGAGCACCTCGTTGCGCGCCATCGTGCTCAGGTCCGCGCTGGCGTAGCGCTCGGCGATGGCCAGCTGCACCGCGACCTGGGCCAGGTCGACGCCGACCTTGCTCTGCGCGGTGTCCAGGTCGCCCTGCTTGGCCGCGCGCGCGAGCTGGTTGCGCTGCAGGTCGATCAGGGTCTGCGCCAGCTCCTGCTTGCCCTGGTCGGCGGAGAAGCGCGCGATCAGGTCGCCCTTCTTGACCGCGCTGCCTTCGGCCAGCATCCACTCGACCTGGCGCGCGGCCCAGTTGCGGCCGGGCACGTTGAGCGGGGTGGCCTTGGCCGACTTCAGCTCGCCTTCGCCGCGCACGCTCAGGCGCAGCGGCGCGGCGGCGACGGTTTCGGTGGCCGCCGGGGCGATCTGGTCCGAGCACGCGCCAAGCGCCAACACGCAGGCGGCCAGTGTCGCGGCCGCGATCTTCGTATGCCGGCTCATCGGCCCGCTCCCGCGCTCGCCGGCGGCGTGGCGGCGGCCGAAATCTCCACCCGCACCGCCTGCCCCGGCCGCAACGGCGCATGCGCGTCGTCGAGCTGCACGTCCAGGTCCAGCACCGGCACTGGCTGCACTTGCGACTTGCTGCGCACCGCGCGCCCGACCGAGGCGACCTTGCCGCGCAACGCGCGTCCGGCGCCGCCCTCGACCACGATCCGCACCGGCGCGCCGACCCGCACCTGCGACAGCTCGCGCTCGGCCAGTTCCGCGCGCACCGCGAGCGTGGCCATGTCGGGAATCTCGGCCACGGTCTGGCCGACCCAGACCTGCGAGCCGACGTCGAATTTTTCGCCCTCGAAATTGCTCCGGTGCATCATCAGCCCGTCGCGCGGGGCGACCACGTCGAGCGCTTTCTGCGAACGCTGCAGGCGGTCCACGTCGGCCTGCAACTGATCGCGCTCGGCCGCCAGCAGACGCCGTTCCTGGCGGCGCTGTTCGGCCGACAGCACCTCGCGCTTGCGCGCCAGTTCCATCTTGCGTTCGGCCTGCTGGCGCGCGACCACCAGCTTGCGGTACTCGATGCCGGCGATCAGTTCGGCCGGCTGCTCGGTCTTGCGCTTGGCCTTCTCCAGCGCCGCCAGCGCCTCGGCCGTGGCCAAGCGCTCGGTGCGTTCGCGCTCGGCCAGTTCCAGGTCGAGCTTCTCCAGTTCGCTCTGCTTTTCCTTGAGCTGGCTGCGCTTCTCGGTGAGCTGCTTGATCACGTCGCTGCTGTCGAAGCTGATCACGGTCTGGCCGCGCTTGACCGGCGCGCCGTCGGGCGCGAGCTGGGTGATCGCGAACTGCCACATCCGTTCCACGTTCGGCGGCATCAGCGGCGAGGACCGGCGCGCGTAGACCTCGCCGTCCACGCGCAGCGGCGCGGCGACGGCGGCGGCGCAGGCCGTGGCCAGGGCGAGCGCGGCGGCCAGGCGCACGAGCCGGCTCATCGCCCCGCTCCCGCGCCCGCGGCGGCGGCCGGCGCGGTCACCCGCACGCTCATGCCGGGCAGCAGCGCCAGGCCGTGGCCGGCCGGCAGGTCGATGTCGATGGCGAAGTAGCGGCCCTCGCCCCACTCCGACTTGCGGTCCGGCGCGCCGGCGATCGCGGCGACGCGTCCGCGCAGCTCGCGCCGCGGCAACGCATCGAAGCTCAGCCGCACGTCCTGGCCGACGCGCAAGCCGGGACGGTCGGGCTCCAGCGCCCACGCCCGCACCTGCATCGCGCCGCCGCTGCCGACCACCTCGCCGGCCTTGCTGCCGGGCATGGTCGAGCTGCCTTCGTCGATGCGCCCGCCGATCCAGTTGTTGTTGAACCCGTGCAGGACGATGCCGTCGCGCTCGGCGCGCACTTCCGACTGGCGCAGCAGCGCGGCGTAGTAATCGCGCTGCACGCCGAGCTTGCGCGTTTCCAGCTCGCCGTCCTGGCGCCGGCGCGCGACCGCGGCGCGCGCGGCGTCGAGCTGTTCGCGCTTGAGCCGCTGTTCGCGCACGGTCTTGTCCAGGTCGCCCTGGTGGCGGTCGTAGTCCAGCTGCGAGATCAGCCCGCGCGGGATCGCCGCCTCGACCTTGGCCGTGGCCAGCGCGGCATCGGCGTCGGCGAGCGCGACTTCGGCATCGACCGCCTTGACTTCGAGTTCGGCCAGTTCCTTGGCCGACTTGGCCCGCGCCTGTTCGATCTTGGCGTCGAGCTCGGGAATCTGGGTGCCGGCCTGGCCCGGATCGATGCGCAGCACCACCTCGCCGGCCTTCACCGCCTGGCCCTCGGGCACGAAGTAGCGGATCGACACCGGCGCGGTGTTGGCCTGCGGCGTGTAGATCTGCTGCGCGCCGGCCGAGCGCACCTCGCCGGTCAGCACCACCGCGCCGGCGGCCGGCGCCAGCAGCGCCCAGGCCGCGGCGATCGCGATCGCATGCGTCGCCATGCGCTCAGGCCGCGCGGACATGGGCGCTGTCATGTTCGACCTTGCCGTCGTGCAGGCGCACTTCGCGCGGCGCGCGCGCGGCCAGGTCGCGGTCGTGGGTCACCAGCACCACGGTCTGGCCGCCGGCGTGGACTTCGCCGATCAGGTCGAGCACGTCGGCCGCGCTCTTGGAATCCAGGTTGCCGGTGGGTTCGTCGGCCAGCAGCAGCGCCGGCTGCAGCAACAGCGCGCGGGCGATCGCGGCGCGTTGCTGCTGGCCGCCGGACAGCTCGCTGGGCCGGTGCCCGCTGCGCTCGCCCAGGCCGACCCGCGCCAGCAGTTCGTGCGCGCGCTGCGGCGCGTCGGCCGGCGGCTGGCGGTGGAAGCGCAGCGGCAGCAGCACGTTTTCCAGCAAGGTCAGCCGCGGCAGCAGGTGGAAGCTCTGGAACACGAAGCCGATGCGGCGATTGCGGATGTCGCTGGCGTCCTCGTCGTCGAACTCGGCGACGTCGCGCCCTTCGATCAGGTAGCGGCCGCGGGTGGGCCGGTCCAGGCAGCCCAGGATGTTGAGCAGGCTCGACTTGCCCGAGCCGGACGCGCCGGTGACGGCGACGAACTCGCCCGCGCCGATCTTCAGGTCCACCCCGGCCAACGCATTCACCGCTTGTCCATTCATTTCGTAACGACGATGGACCGCATCCAATTCGATCATCGAGTACCGGCCGGGAAGTAGAGAGACGCCGTCGCGGCCGCAGCACGGACGGTCGCGGCCGGTACTGGTGCGACCGGACGCATCCGGGAAGGTTCCCGCGACGGTGCGGTCCGGCGCAATCCCCCAAAGTCAGGCGCGGTGCATGTCCGGCTGTCGCAGCAGGCAACGATTTGTGAACCCGTACCGCAATCGCGCCGTTCTTCGCCGATAGTTTAAGGAAGACCCGCAGGAGTGCCGGTCGCGCAATGGGCGATGGCGCATCGGACGCGTGCCGGGCGGCGAGCGCCGATGGGTCGCGCCGGCTGGTCATTCGCGGGTCGATAGGCCATGTTGGCTCCTCGCCACCCCGGACGCGCCCGCGCATCCGGACCACCACGACCCGCGACGCCCCGCGTCGGCGCCCACTACAGGGGATGTTCCATGCGCAAACTCTCGCTCTGCCTGGCTGCAAGCCTGGTCCTGACCTTGCTCACCGGCTGCTATCCCCCGCCGGTCATGAATCCCACCGCCGACCACCCGCAGCCGGCGCCCCATGTCGAGCTGGACCAGCCCGCGGCGCCGGCCGTGGCGGCCTGAACCTGACATTTGCGGGTCGGGCGAGTTAAGCCCGAGTTCAATGCTTCAGGCAGAATCTGAAACCCTAACCGGGGGGTCTGCCATGATCCGCAAACTGATGATTCCGCTTCTTGCAGCCGGCCTGCTGGCCGGCTGCGTCTCCGACTACGCCGTCCGCGGCGGCGGCGGTCCGGGCACGTATTACTACGGCCGGCCGAGCGTGGACTACAACTACTACGGCGGCTACGGCGGCGGCTATTACGGGCCGGGCTACGGCTATTACCCGTACGGCGAGTCCTACCGTTTCCGCAACGGCGGCTACTACGGCAGCCCGTACTACGGCTATTACGGCAATCCGTACTACTACGGCTATCCGCGCCACTACTACCCCAACCGCCCGCACCGGCCCAACCGGCCGAACCCGCCGACGAGCAACAACCCGCCCAACCGCGGCGACGGCGGCCTGCCGTGGCGCGACACCCGCCCGGTCGGCGGCGGCGCCTGGGGCCCGCGCAACAACAATCCGGGCGCCACGCCGCAGGTCCGCCCGCAGATGGCTCGGCCGCAGATGGCCCCGCGCGCGCCGTCCACGCCGTCGGTACGCCGCGACGGCGGCCGCGCCTGGCGCGACGTGGAGCGCTGATCCGGCTCCGCTGAACAGGGCGGACACCGACTATCGGCCGATTACGACCGTTCATGACACCAACAGGGGCCTTCGGGCCCCTGTTTGCTTGGAACTGGAACCGCGCGCACTTGCGTTCCTGACGAAGTGACAGCAATCTACCGCTACTGACCGCTTACGTCGTATTTGGACGTTTTCGGTAAGGACAGGTTTCTATGTCGGCGCCTGGCGAGGAATCACGGATCCCCCCTGTTCCGTCCCCGTCAGGCGTCGGCGCCCATTCCGCCCCGCATCGCGGGCGCGACCGGAAAGCGCGCGTATCTACGCGCGCTTTTCTTTTTGGATCAATGGGTTGCATCGAAGGCCCCGCAGGGGCGATGCGGCCGGGGCGATGGCCCCGCATGGCCCCGCATGGGCCGGCCCAGGCAAGCCGGGCCTGAACGACAGGCAATAAAAAGGGGCCGAATGTCCCCCGACATTCGGCCCCCGGCTTCCCCCGCGAGCGCTTGGCCAGCCCCTGTTCCAATTCCAGCCGGCGTCTAGCGCCTGCCCCGCAAGGTGCATGGATATCTCAAGCATGAACTGTGCCAAGTTCGTAGTGGGATCCGGGACCCGGGATTCGTCGCCGCGCTAGCGACGCCGAACCGAAAGCCCGCCCGGCCCGAGCGTGCGAAAATGGCGCCCTCGCCCTCGCCCTCGCCCTCGCCGGCGGCCCGGCTCTTCGCATCCCGAACCCCACGCCCGTGTCCAACTCCTTCTATCAATACGACGTCATCGTGGTCGGCGGCGGCCACGCCGGGACCGAGGCTGCGCTCGCGGCCGCGCGCGCAGGCGCGCGCACGCTGCTGCTGACCCACTCGGTGGAGACGGTCGGAGCGATGAGCTGCAACCCGGCGATCGGCGGCATCGGCAAGGGGCACCTGGTCAAGGAGATCGACGCGCTCGGCGGGGTCATGGCGCGCGCCGCCGACGCCGCCGGCATCCAGTGGCGCCGGCTCAACGCCAGCAAGGGTCCGGCGGTGCGCGCGACGCGTTGCCAGGCCGACCGTTCGCTGTATCGCGCCTTCATCCGTCGCGCGGTCGAGGCGCAGCCGGGCCTGACCCTGTTCCAGGCCGCGGTCGACGACATCGAGTTCGACGCCGGCCGCGTCGCCGGCGTGCTGACCCAGACCGGCCTGCGCTTCGGCGCGCCGGCGGTGGTGCTGACCGCCGGCACCTTCCTCGCCGGCAAGGTCCATGTCGGCCAGACCACCTACGCCGCCGGCCGCGCCGGCGATCCGCCGGCGACCGCGCTGGCCGCGCGCCTGCGCGAGGGGCCGTTCGTGGTCGACCGGCTCAAGACCGGCACGCCGCCGCGCATCGACGGGCGCAGCCTGGACTACTCGGTCATGGAGGAGCAGCCGGGCGACGACCCGCGTCCGGTCATGTCGTTCCTGGGCACGCCGGCCGACCATCCGCGTCAGGTCTCGTGCTGGATCACCCACACCAGCGAGCGCACCCACGAGATCATCCGCGGCGCGCTCGACCGCTCGCCGCTGTACACCGGCCAGATCGAGGGCATCGGCCCGCGCTACTGCCCCTCGATCGAGGACAAAGTGGTGCGCTTCGCCGAGAAGACCAGCCACCAGATCTTCGTCGAGCCCGAGGGGCTGGAGGTGGCCGAGATCTATCCCAACGGCATCTCGACCTCGCTGCCGTTCGACGTGCAGCTGGAGCTGGTGCGTTCGATCCGCGGCTTCGAGCAGGCCCACATCACCCGGCCCGGCTACGCGATCGAGTACGACTTCTTCGATCCGCGCGGGCTCAAGACCACGCTGGAAACCAAGGCCGTGGCCGGGCTGTTCTTCGCCGGCCAGATCAACGGCACCACCGGCTACGAGGAAGCCGCCGCGCAGGGCCTGCTGGCCGGCGTCAACGCCGCGCGCTTCGTGCGCGGCGCGGACGGCTGGAGCCCGCGCCGCGATGAGGCCTACATCGGCGTGCTGGTCGACGACCTGATCACCCACGGCACCAGCGAGCCGTACCGCATGTTCACCTCGCGCGCCGAGTACCGGCTGCAGCTGCGCGAGGACAACGCCGACCTGCGCCTGACCCCGGTCGGACGCGAGCTGGGTCTGGTCGACGCGGCGCGCTGGGAGGCGTTCGCGCGCAAGCGCGAGGCGGTGGAGCGCGAGACCGCGCGGCTGGCCGCGGTGTGGGCGGCGCCGAACAACGCGCTGGGGCGCGAGATCGCGCAGACCCTGGGCATCGAGGTCAGCCGCGAGAGCAGCGCGCGCGACCTGCTCAAGCGGCCGGAACTGGACTACGCCCGGTTGATGCGGGTGGCGTCGCTGGGGCCGGGCGTGAGCGAGCCGGAGGTGGCCGAGCAGGTCGAGATCGGAGTGAAGTACGCCGGTTACCTGGATCGCCAGCGCGACGAGATCGAGCGCCATCAGCGCAACGAGCACACGCCGATTCCTGAAGGCTTCGACTACGCCGCGGTGCGCGGCCTGTCGGCCGAGGCGCAACAGAAGCTCGAACGGGTGCGGCCGCAGACGGTGGGGCAGGCGCAGCGCATTCCCGGGATGACGCCGGCGGCGATCTCGCTGTTGCTGGTGCACCTGACCCGCGCGCGGCGTTCGCGGGTGGCGTAAGCGGGGCAGGGCGGCGGCCGGCGTTCTCGCCGGACGCATCGATGCGGCGATTGCGAGTGTAGGAGCGACGCGAGTCGCGACTGCGGCAATGCAGCTGCGCCGAGGGTTTCGTCGTAGTTGGGTTGCCGCGGTCGCGGCTTGCGCCGCTCCTAC
>NZ_FNPT01000007.1:132384-163814 GCF_900107375.1 Lysobacter sp. yr284 | reverse complement strand
CATCGAGCGGTCGCGAGATCGGTGGGCGTTGGCGAGGGCGCGGCAGACGGGCTTCGGAGGCGAATCGATGCTGGATTGCGCCTGTAGGAGCGACGCGAGTCGCGACTGCGGCAATGCGGCTGCGCCGAAGGTTTCGTCGTGGTTGGGTCGTCGCGGTCGCGGCTTGCGCCGCTCCTACATCGAGCGGTTGCGAGATCGGTCGGCGTTGGCGAGGCTGCGGCGGACGGGTTTTGGAGGCGAATCGATGCTGGATTGCGATTGTAGGAGCGACGCGAGTCGCGACTGCGGCAATGCGGCTGCGCCGAAGGTTTCGTCGTAGTTGGGTCGTCGCGGTCGCGGCTTGCGCCGCTCCTACATCGAGCGGTCGCGAGATCGGTGGGCGTCGGCGATGGCGCGGCGGGCGGGTTTTGGAGACGAATCGATGCGTGGATTGCGACTGTAGGAGCGACGCGAGTCGCGACTGCGGCAATGCGGTCGCGCCGAGGGTTTCGTCGTAGTTGGGTTGCCGCGGTCGCGGCTTGGGCGGCTCCTGCATGGAGCCGCGTAGCATCGTCGGGGGCGGCGGGCGCGTCAGTACAGTTTGCGTTCGCTCTTCGGCGGAGGCGACCACTGGTACAGCCAGGTTTCGCTGAGCGCGCCGCCGGCGTCGCGCAGGAACAGGCGCAGGTCGAGTTGCTCGGTGCCGTCGCCCGGGGGCACGACGTCGAACATGACCCGGTAGCCGTCGATCTCGTGCAGCGGGCGGCAGGAGACGGTTTCCAGTTTGCCCTTGGAAATCTGCAGCGCCGGTTCGACCGTGGCGTCGCGCTTGGCCCGTTCGGCCAGCGGGCCGCCGACGAAGTCGACGGCGAAACGCCAGGAGAAGCTCTCGCGCTTGAAGCCGATGCGGCCGCCCAGGCCGGTGCGGGTGGCCACGCAGTGGGCGAGCTTGGGCGTCGCCGGCGGTTGCGCGCCCCAGTACAGGCGGTAGCCGTACAGCAGTTCCTGGCCGGCCTGCGGTTTCTCGCGCGGGTTCCAGAACGCGACGATGTTGTCGAAGGTCTCGTCGAGGGTCGGGATCTCGACCAGTTGCACCGAGCCCGCGCCCCAGCCTTGCTTGGGTTCGATCCACAGGCACGGGCGTTTCTCGTAGAACACGCCGTCGTCCTGGTAATGGTCGAAGTTGCGGTCGCGCTGCAGCAGGCCGAAGCCGCGCGGGTTCTCGTCGGCGAACATGTTGAAGCGCAGGGTTTCGGGATTGCACAGCGGGCGCCAGATCCACTCGCCGCTGCCGGTCCACATCGCCAGGCCGTCGGTGTCGTGGATCTCCGGGCGCCAGTCCCAGTCCATGCGGCGGTCGTTCTCGCCGACCTGGTACATGCTGGTGCACGGGCCCAGGCCGAGGCGCTCGATGCTCTTGCGCGGGTACAGCGCGCAGTCGATGTCCATCAGCAGCACCTCGCCCGGGGTGATCGCGAAGCGGTAGGCGCCGGCGATGCTGGGCGAGTCGAGCAGGCCGTAGACCACGACGGTGTCGGAGTCGGTGGACGGGCGCTCCAGCCAGTAGGCGAGGAAGTCGGGGAATTCCTCGGGATGGCCGCTGCCGGTGTCGATCGCCAGGCCGCGCGCGGACTGGCCGTACTGGCCCTGCGCGCCGACCGCGCGGAAGTAGCTGGCGCCGAGGAAGGCGGCGAAATCGCGCTCGGGGTCCTTGCGGGTGTTGAGGCGGAAGCCGGCGAAGCCCAGGTCCGGCGGCAGCGCAGCGTTCGGCTTGAGGCCGCTGGCGGCGCGGTCGAACATCTGCGGGTCGTAGGCCAGCTCGCGCGCCTGGCCGTCGGCGAGTTCGAACATGCGCACCGGCGATTTGAAGAACAGGCCCAGGTGGAAGAACTGGGCCAGGAACTTGCCGTCGCCGTCGCCCCACAGCGCGTGGTCGCGGCGGAAGCGGATCGACTGGTACTGGTCCCAGTTGAGCCCGGCCAGCGCCGGCGGCAGGGTGGTGCTGCGCGGCGCGTAGGCCTTTTGCGCCAGCGCGCGCGCCTGGCCCTTGAGCGTGGCGTAGTCGAACGGCTGCGGCGCGCCGAGCTTCTTCGGCGTGGCGGCGCCGGCCAGGGCCAGCGCGGGCAGGGGCAGGCCGAAGTAGGCCAGGGCGGCGGCCGCGGATTTGAGGAACTGGCGTCGGATCATCGGGGCGGTCGGGCAGGGACGGCGGAAACGCCGAATGCTAGCCAATCGCCGCGGGCGCCGGGTTAGGCGTTCGTGGAAATGCAAAACCGGTCGTTCAGCGAGGGCGCGGATGCGTCATCCGTCGCGGTGCGCGCAGCGCCGGCTTCAGGTTGCGGCGCACGGCGTCGGGGCGACGTCCTGCGCACAGGCGGGCCGAAAGCCCCCGGCCCGCGTCCCGCCCCGGTGCCGGCCGAAAGTCGGCGGGACTTCCGGCGGTAGCGGCCGCCGCCGCGGCGCCGTTACCGTCCGGCGCTGCGCACCTGCGAATGGAGTCGTCATGCCGCCCGTCCGAACCCTGCTGCTGTCGGCCGCCTGCGCGGCGTGGCTGTCCGGCCTGGCGCTCGCGCCCGCACCGGCGGCAGCCGCGGCTGCGGCGCCCGCCGCCACGCAGGCCGCCAAAGACGCCGAAGACGCCGAAGACGCCGAACTGCGCGCGCTGGCCGATCGCCTGCTGGCGCAGAACGTGCCCGATGGCGCGCCCGGCATCGCGGTGCTGGTCGCGCGCGGCGACCGCGTGCTCTACCGCGGCGCGCGCGGGCTGGCCGAGGTCGAACTCGGCGTGCCGCTGAGCCCGGACCAGGTGTTCCGGATCGGCTCGGTGACCAAGCAGTTCGCTGCCGCCGGTCTGCTCAAGCTGGTCGAGGCCGGCAAGGTCGGGCTCGACGATCCGCTGTCGAAGTACGTCCCTGGCTATCCCAACGGCGATGCGATCCAGGTGCGGCAGCTGCTCGACCACACCTCCGGGGTGAAGAGCTACACCGGCATCGACGGTTACATGCACGAGTCGATCAAGCGCGAGTTGAACACCCGGGAGTTGATCGCGGTGTTCAAGGACCTGCCGGCGGACTTCGCGCCGGGCCAGGACTTTCGCTACAACAATTCCGGCTACGTGCTGCTCGGCGCGGTGATCGAGGCGGCCAGCGGCCGGCCCTGGCACGAATACCTGCGCGAGACCCTGCTGCAGCCGCTGGGCCTGGAGCGCACCGGCTACGGCGACGTGCGTGCGCTGATTCCGGGCATGGTCGCCGGCTATGCGCGACGCGACGGCGCGGTGTTGCCGATGGCGTTCCTGGACATGAGCCAGCCGCACGCGGCCGGCGCCTTGGTGTCCACGCTCGACGACCTGTGGCGCTGGAACCGCGCGCTGCACGGCGGCCGGGTGCTCAGCGCGCAGCACTACCGCGAGATGACCCGAGCCCACGGCAAGGCCCGCCACGGCGAGTACGGCTATGGCTACGGCATCGGCCGGATGCCGATGCACGGGCGCCTGACCTATGCGCACGGCGGCGGAATCTTCGGCTTCGCCTCGTATCTGCTGTACGAACCGGCCAGCGCGACCACGGTGGTGGTGCTGAGCAACGACGACAGCGGCGCGCCGGGCGGGATCGGGCTGGAAGCGATCGCCCGCCAGCTGGGCGCGATGGCGATGGGCGCGCCGTATCCGCCGGCGCGCGCGGTGCCGGTCGATGCCGCCGCGCTGGCTTCGGCCGAGGGCGTGTACCGGCTCGATCCGCAACGGGCCTGGGCGTTGCGCGTCGATGCCGGCAGCCTGGCGGTGCAGCCGACCGGCGGCGGCGCGCCGCGGCGGCTGACGCCGGTCGCGGCCGACACCTTCGTCTATCCCGACGGCATAGCCCGGCTGCGGCTGGAGCGCGACGGCGCCGGCAAGGTTGCGGCGATGCGTTACTTCGCCGACGGCGAGGGCGAGTCCGAACGCAGCGCGCGCAGCGAGGAAGCCCTGCCGGCGCGCTGAGCGCGGCGGCGGCACGAGCAACCCCCGCGGCGCCGCTGTTCCGGCGCGGGTGCGCGCATGTGCGCAATCGGTCGCCACGCCGCCGCGGCCGGCGCGGCGGCGCGCGACCATGCCCAATGGCAGGGGTCGGCCGCGCCGGGCTGGTTAGGATGCGGGATCGCCTTTCCTGCACCGCCGGAGTCCGTCCATGCGCCGATCCCCGCTCGCCCTGCTGCCCTGGCTGATCGCCGCTGCGCTGCCGCTGCATGCGCAGACCGCGCCGCCGCAGGACCGGCCGTATCCGGGCAAGCTGCAGCTGGAGGTCGACGCCAGCGACATCGCCCGCCGCGTGCTGCACGCGCGCCAGCGCATCCCGGTCCAGGCCGGGCCGCTGACCCTGCTGTTCCCGCAGTGGATCCAGGGCAATCATTCGCCGACCGGGCCGATCGACAAGCTCGCCGGCCTGCGCATCCGCGGCAACGGCCAGGCGCTGGCGTGGACCCGCGATCCGCTCGATGTGTACGCGTTCAAGCTCGACGTGCCGCAGGGCGTGGGCGAGCTGGAGGTCGAGTTCGACATGCTCACCCCGACCGCGGGCAACCAGGGCCGGGTGGTGATGACCGCCGATTCGCTCAACGTGCAGTGGAACCAGGTCGCGCTGTACCCGGCCGGCTACTACGCGCGCGGCATCCAGGTCGCGCCGAGCCTGAAGCTGCCGGCGGGCTGGCAGGCCGGCACCGCGCTGGAACTGGAATCGCGCCAGGGCGACGTGCTGCGCTATCGCGAGGTGCCGCTCAACACGCTGCTGGACTCGCCGGTGTTCGCCGGCCGCCACTACAAGCAGATCGACCTGGCGCCGGGCGCGAAGATTCCGGTGCGGCTGAATCTGGTCGCCGACGCGGCCAAGTACCTGGAGGCCAAGCCCGAGCAGCTCAAGCCGCATCGCGAACTGGTGACCCAGGCGGTCAAGCTGTTCGGTTCGCAGCCCTACGACCGCTACGAATTCCTGCTGTCGCTGTCGGGCCAGATGAGCGGCATCGGCCTGGAGCACCACCGCTCCAGCGAGAACGGCGTGGACGTGGACTATTTCACCGGCTGGGACGGCACCGCCGCGACCGGCCGCGACCTGCTCGCGCACGAGTACGTGCACGCCTGGAACGGCAAGTTCCGGCGCCCGGCCGGGCTGGTCGCGGGCAACTTCAACCAGCCGCTGCGCGACAGCCTGTTGTGGGTGTACGAAGGCCAGACCCAGTATTGGGGCTATGTGCTGGCGGCGCGCTCGGGCCTGTGGAAGCCGCAGTTCGCGCGCGACACGCTGGCGCTGGTCGCCGCGCGCTACGCCGAGGACCGCCCGGGCCTGGGCTGGCGCGCGATCCAGGACACCACGCTCGACCCGGTGATCGCGATGCGCCGGCCCAAGGCCTATCCCAGCTACCAGCTCAGCGAGGACTACTACAGCGGCGGCCAGCTGGTGTGGCTGGCGGTGGATGCCAAGCTGCGCGCGCTCAGCGGCGACAAGCGCTCGCTCGACGATTTCGCCCGCGCCTTCTTCCACGGCGCCGACGGCGACTACGAGGTCAAGCCTTACGAATTCGAGGACGTGGTCGCGGCCTTGAACGGCGTGGTCGCGTTCGACTGGGCCGGGTTCCTGCGCGAGCGCCTGGACGCGCGCGCCGCGCCGATCGACGGGCTGGCCGCGAGCGGCTGGAAGCTGGCCTTCGCCGACACCCCGACCGAGACCGGCAAGCTGGTGGAGAGCGACCGCAAGATCACCGACCTGACCTATTCGCTGGGCCTGACCCTGTCCAACGACAACGCCATCGGCGCGGTGCGCTGGGACGGCCCGGCGTTCGACGCCGGCATCGCCCCGGGCAGCAGCCTGGTCGCGATCAACGGCTACGCCGCCAACGGCGAGCGGCTCAAGGACGCGGTGACCGCGGCCAAGGACGGCAAGCCGATCGAGTTGATCGTGCGCAACGGCGACGTGGTGCGCACGCTGCGCATCGACTACCGCGGCGGCCTGCGCTACCCGCGCCTGGAGCGGATCGAAGGCACGCCCGATCGCCTGTCGAAGATCTTCGCGCCCAAGTGACGCGCCCGAGTGAGCCGCGCGGCTCGATCGGGCGGGTGTTGTGGGAGGGCCTTCAGGCCCGATGCTCTCGTACCCGCCGCTGCGCAACCGCCCAGCGACCGACCGACGGCCTCGCCCCCGCGTAGCGGCCGCGAGACACTACCGCGTCATGAACGAATCCATAGAAAGGCAACCCCGGCACTACCTGCTGATCGACTTCGAAGCCACCTGCGCCGACGACGGCTCGGTCCCGCGCCAGCAGATGGAAATCATCGAGATCGGCGCGGTCATGGTCGACACCGCCTCGCTGGCCGTGGTCGGCGAATTCCAGCGCTTCGTGCGGCCGGTGCGGCATCCGCGACTGACCGCGTCCTGCACCGGGCTCACCAGCATCGCCCAGGCCGACGTCGACGCCGCGCCGGGCTTCGCCGAAGCCGCCGCCGCGCTCAAGGCCTGGCGCGGCGGCTACGCCGACCTAGCCTGGGGCTCGTGGGGCGACTACGACCGCAATCAGCTGCAACAGGACTGCGGCTTCCACCGCGTGTCCGACCCGGTCGGCGCGCCGCACCACAACATCAAGCGCCTGTTCGCGCAACGCGAAGGCTCCGGGCGCAAGTTCGGCCTCGACGGCGCGGTGGCGCGGGTGCGGCTGGAATTCGCCGGCACCCACCATCGCGGCATCGACGATGCGCGCAACATCGCGCGCTTGTTGCCGTATGCGCTGGGGCGGGCGGAGTTTCCGCGGGCGCGGCGTTGACTGTGCGGCGCGGCGATCCGAACGCAAAGCATCGGGACTGAAGTCCCTCCCACAGTCGCTGCAGTGTCCGGTTCTCCTCATGTAGGAGCGACGCGAGACGCGACCGCGGGGCGGCCGATCGCGTCGTAGGCGTCGTGTCGCGGTCGCGGCTCGCGCCGCTCCTACCGGGGCTGCGGATACGGCGATCAGTCCGGCGCATCCTGCGTCGCCACGGGCGCGCGCTGGCGCCACGTCATGCTGCGCAACACCCCGTCGCGGCGGATCAACCCGTGGTACAGCGCCGCGCCCAGGTGCGCCAGCACCAGCGCGAACAAGGCATACGCCAGGCTCCGGTGCAGCCAGCGCAGGGCGGCGAACCAGCTCGGGTCGAACGGCGCGATCGGCGGCAGGCGCAGGCCGGTGCCGAGTTCGACCGGATAGCCGCCGGCCGACAGCATCGCCCAGCCGATCAGCGGCATCGCCAGCATCAACGCATACAGCAGCCAGTGCGAAGCGTGCGCGGCCAGGCGCAGTGCCGGGCCGAGCTCGCGCGGCAGCGGCGGCGGCCGGCGCCACAGCCGCAGCGCCAGCCGCAGCAGCGCCAGCAGCAAGATCGCGATGCCCAGCGGCTTGTGCAGCGCCAGCAGCCAGGCGTGGCGCTGCGACACGCTGGCGACCAGGCCCGCGCCGACGAACAGCATCGCCAGGATCATCGCCGCCATCAGCCAGTGCAGGACCCGCGCCGGCCACCAGAACATCGTCGTTTCGGTTTCGCGGTTCATCGCGCGGCCTCCTGCGGCGGACGGCCGCCAGCGCGGGCCTCTTCGTAGGTGCGGCGGCGGTAGGACTCGGCGTAGGCGGCCGAACGCGCCGGCAGCAGCGGGTCGGCCGAGGCGACGATGCCGTCGGGCAGCACCAGCGGGTCGTAGTTGATGTCGCGGCACTCGCCGCTGTCCTGGTCCTGCGCGCGTTCGATCACGAAACTGCCGGCATCGATCTGCGCGCGTTGCGCCGGCCAGGGCCGGGTCGCGTCGTCGACCGGGTCGCCGGGCGCGGCCAGGGTCGCCCACAGCCGCCAGCGCAGCGGGCCCTGCGCGAGCCGGCGTTCGAGTTCGCCGGCGAGCGTATCCACGTCCTGCGCGCCCAGCGGCGCGGCGGCCGCGCCGTTGTCGGGTTCGACCCGCCAGCGCACCGCGTGGCGCGCGCCGTCGGCGCCGACGAAGTAGAACGCGTTGAGGCCGTAATAGGCCTCGGTGGCGTAGCTGGCCGACGGCTTTTGCTGCTTGACCCAGGCCAGGAACGCGGCGGTTTCCGGGTGCGCCTGGAAGAACGCCTTCTGTTTGGCCGGGTCGGGCTTGCCGGTGGCCGGGTCGGGCGCGGTCGCGCGCAGCTGTTCGAAGAAGGCCTGCGGCGTGGCCACCGGGAACACCGGCATGTTGTTCATGCCGGTGCGCCATTGCTGGCCGTCGGGCTGGGTCAGGCGCAGCGCGAGGCTGCGGATCGGCACGCCGCCGTCGGGCGCGTAGGGATTGCCGCCGGGCAGGGCGAAGCGGCCGACCAACGGGGTGCTCGCGCCGGCGGCGAACAAGGCCGCGCGCGAGTACGCCGCGGCCGCGCCGCTGCTGTCGAAGCGGCCGATCACGCACACGCCCTTGGCGTGGTTGCGGCGGTAGCCGGGGTGCGCGCCGCCGTTGGCCTGCAGCTGGTCGACCAGGCGCGTCGGCGTCAGCCGCTGCGGGTCGAGGTAGCCGGCGACATAGGCGAAGGCGCCGGCGAGGCCGCCGACCGCGAGCGCGATCAGGGCCCAGCGGGCGAGTGGGAAGGGCGGTCGGGGCGGGGCGGTGGGCTCGTTCATGGCCTTGGGCGTGGCTGCGATACCGGTACGACGCGTGCCGCCGCGGCTTATTCCCTGCGCGGGCCGGACACGGGGTCGGGAATAAACTCGGCGCGGCGGCGTCCTACCGACGAACCCACCCGAAACCGACCCGGCCCCGCGCCCATGTCCCCGCACGAACTCGACCAGGCCCTGCGCGAACAGCTGCCCTCGCTGCGGCGCTTCGCGCGCTGGCTGGCGCGCGACCCCCACGCCGCCGACGACCTGGTGCAGAGCGCGCTGGAGCGCGCCATCGCCGGTTGGGGCCAGCGCCGCGACGAAGCGGCGCTGCGGCCGTGGCTGTTCTCGATCCTCTACCGCCAGTTCCTCGACGGCCAGCGCCGCGCCCAGCGCTATGCCGGCCTGCTCGCGCGGATCGGCCTGGGCGCGCCGGACAGCCAGCCCTCGGCCGAGCGCGAGGTGCTCGCGCGCTCGGCCCTGGAAGCGCTGCAGCGGTTGCCGGTGGAGCAGCGCAGCCTGTTGCTGTGGGTGTCGGTGGAAGGCTTGAGCTACCAGGAAGTGGCCGCCATCCTCGAGGTTCCCATCGGCACGGTGATGTCGCGCCTGTCGCGCGCGCGCCAGGCGCTGCGGCGGCTCAGCGACGGCGAGACCGCGCCCGCGCCGCTGAGGCTGCTGAAATGATCCGCGCGCTGCGTCCTTCGCTTTCGCTTGCGAGACCCGTATGAGCCACGTCCCCGACGAACACGACCTGCACGCCTACATCGACGGCCGCCTGGACCCGGCGCGGCGCGCCGAGGTCGAGGCCTGGCTGGCGCAGCGGCCCGAACGGCTGGCCGAACTGCAGGCCTGGCAGCGCGACGCGCAGCAACTGCGCGCCGCGCTCGCCGGCACCGCCCCGGCGCCGGAGCCGGCGCTGGACCCCGCGCGCCTGCGCGCCGGCCTCGCCCGTCGCCGCAGCGCGCGCTACGCGGTCGCCGCGGCGGTGCTGCTGAGCCTGGGCGTCGGCGGGATCGGCGGCTGGCAGGCGCGCGAGTGGAGCCGCCCCGCGGCGCCGGCGATGCTCGCGAACGCGCCGATGGCCGACGCCATCGCCGCGCACCGGCTGTTCGCCGCGCACGCGGAACTGCGCGCCGACAGCGCCGCCGGCGCGGTCCAGCCGTGGCTGGACGCTAACTTCCGCCGACCCATGCGCCTGCCCGACCTCAGCGCCGCCGGCTACCGCCCGGTCGGCGCGCGCCTGCTCGCCACCGACCAGGGCGCCGCGGCGCTGGTGGTGTACCAGGACGCGGGCGGCGAGGCGATCAGCTTCTACATCCGCCCGCCCGGCCCGCGCCGGCACATGCTGCCGCGCGGCGACCGCCGCGACGGCGGCTTGCTGGCGCAGTACTGGTCGCGCGGCGGCTACAACTACGCGATGGTCAGCGCGGGCGACGACGCCAGCGCGCAGGTGGTGCGGCAGGCGTTGCAGGCGATCTGAGATTTCGCCGGAGGGGCGAATGTCGCCTGCGTAGCGGGAACGAGAGAAGCGTCTTCAGCCGAACCGAGCCTGCCCCGATCCGATTCGTTGCAGGTTCTGGCGGGCGATCGCGCGAAACGCCGGACCGATTCGGTCGTCGCCGGCGACGGCATTCCAAAAATCGCTCGCGGCATCTGCGGCCCAACGCCAACGTTGTACGTCGCCCAGTGCCATCGGTGGCGTCAGCGGGCGCTCGTGGATCTCGCCGCCTGCGCTCGGTCGATAATGCATGGGCAACATGTCGTAGACCGGCGCCAGGCGCACCTGCAGGCGATCGGGATCGACCAGGAAGCTCAAATTGCCCGAGTGCATGTCGGTGTTGCCGATGAAGCGGCCGAACAGGTGCAGCTTTCGGATGTTTTCCGCATCGTCGGTGCCGAGGATGCCTTGATTCAGCAGCGAGTCTGCCGAGGCCAGCCAGTCGCCGGGATCGTTCCCGGCATAAGCGGCGTCCAATGCGCGTAACGAAACTAATCCGCGGCGGCCGTGCTGCGCGGTGCGGTCGAATCTCGTAGATTCCAGAAAGCGCCAGCCAGCGTGGTCGATGATGCGGGTGGTCGCGGTTTCGAGTCCATGCTCGCGCAACACCTTATTAGCCAAGTGCTCGCAGCCCAGCAGGTTCACCCAACGCCGCGCAGCGGCGTTCTCGGGGTTATGGCGTGCGAACTTGACGATCACGCACTGGCGTTCTCGTGAAGTGGTCTCCAGTACCGCGGTGAACTTGGGTTGCTCTCCGCCTGCGGAAGAACCCACGGCATCGCCAGCCTCGGCTTGTTCGGCCAGTGCGGGATAGTCGAATTCGCGAAGATCCGCAGGGATGAGCTTATCGGGGCTATCGAACAACGCATCGAGCAATGCCGCCTCTAGCGCCAGGTCGCCCAGAACCAAGTCGCCGGGCAGATCGGCTCCCTGGCGTAATAGCGCGGTTACGACATCTTCGGCTTGCCACCGATTCAAATCGGCGGGTGCGTTCAAATCGGTGGCGTGGCGACGGACGAAAGCGCGGCCGAGATAGCCTTGGGGACGCAAATCGTCCAAAAACCAGGGCAGATCCGGATACAGGCCTTCGGCGAACTCACCGTGCTGATACAAGGGCAGTGGCCGACTGGCTTGCAATAGCCAGCCTCCATGCAGTGAAAGCAGGGTGCCCAACAGATCGGGTTGCCCGTTGTGGGTAATCCGATGCAGTGGCCAAGCATGGTCTGCGCGTCCAATGGGGCGGGCTAATGCGTAGCGCGTTGCCCGGGCACGACCGATGCGAACGAGCTTGGTACCCAGATCGGCAAGTGCACGGGAAACAGTTGGTTGGCTGATACCTGCGGCAGCAGCGAGTTCGGCGGCGGTCTTGGGGCCGGACCGTAGCAGCGTTTCCAACTTGGTCGAATGCACGTTCATAGCAAAGTTTGAATCTATCTATGAATAGATAGTTCAACTTAAAAATTGCTATAGATCAAGGGATTAGGTGGTTTCAATTGAAGTTGATTGAATAGATACCTGAATTGATATTTCTCTGCTAGGGTGCGGATCCGCACCCTAGCAGAGTTAGATTATTTTGTCAAGTCAATCTCGACCAATGCTGGCGCCGCAGATGCGGCGCCAGCATTGGTCCGTTTGGTCAATTCTGTCAAGTCGAGAAGTTACGCCGCCTGCACGATCCGCAGCGGGTTGGCGAATTCCTTCAACAGCTCCGCCTCGCGCGCCTTGGCCTTGTGCAGGTGGTCTTCCTTGACGTGGCCGTAGCCGCGGATGTGCTCGGGAATGCTGGCGATCTCCGCGGCCAGGTCGACGTTGCCGCCGTCGAGCTTGTCGAGCAGGCCGCCGACGGTCTGCTCGTACTCGCCGATCAGGCGCCGTTCCATCTTGCGCTCCTCGGTGTAGCCGAAGATGTCGAAGGCGCCGCCGCGCAGCGTGCGCAGCTTCGCCATCCACTTGAACGCGGTGAACACCCAGGGGCCGAATTCCTGCTTGATCAGGCGGCCTTGCGCGTCCTTCTTGGCCAGCAGCGGCGGGGCGAGGTGGAACTTGAGTTTGTAGTCGCCGTCGAACTGCTGCTCCAGGCGGCGCTTGAACTCGCCGCTGGTGTACAGGCGCGCGACTTCGTACTCGTCCTTGTAGGCCATGAGCTTGAAGAAGTAGCGCGCCACCGCCTCGGCCAGGTCGGTCGAGCCCGGCGCTTTCTTCTGCTCCGCCTCGCGCACCTTGTCGACGAAGTCGGAATAGCGCCTGGCGTAGGCGGCGTCCTGGTAGTCGGTGAGGAACGTGACGCGGCGCGCGACCAGTTCGTCGAGCGAGCGCGACAGGCGCAGGTCGTCCAGCGGCAGGAAGGCGATGTTGTCGCCGTCGGCCTTGGCGCCGGCCGGCAGGTGGCGCAGTTCGTCTTCGTTGCGGGTCGCGCGCGGCGCCGAGGTCGCGCCCCACTCGCTGCCTTCCCACTCGCCGGGCTTGAGGTGCGGCAGGTCGTGCGGGGTGGCTTCGGCCGCGGTCGGCACCTTGCGGGTCACGCCGGCGGCCTCGGCCACGGCGCGCGGGTCGATCGCGGCGAGGCGGCCCCAGGCGAACGCGGTCTTGTTCATCTCGATCGCCGCGCCGTTGAGCTCGATCGCACGCATCAGCGCGTCGAAGCTGATCGGCACCAGCGCGCGCTGCCAGGCGTAGCCGAGGATGAACAGGTTGGCGGCGATGGCGTCGCCGAGCAGGGCGGTGGCGAGCTGGGTCGCATCGACCAGATGCGGGTCCTGCTCGCCGAGCGCGAGCTTGATCGCAGCGACGATGTCGGTGGCCGGGAACTGCATGTCCGGGCGGGTGGTGAAGGTGCCCGGCATCGCCTCGTAGCTGTTGAGCACCACCTGGCTGCGGCCGGCGCGGATCTTCGACAGCGCCCAGTAATCGTTGACCACGACCATGTCGCAGCCCAGCACCAGGTCGGCCTCGCCGGCGGCGATGCGCACGGCGTGGATGTCGTCGGGGGTCTTGGCGATGCGGATGTGGGTGGTCACCGCGCCGCCCTTCTGGGCCAGGCCGGTCTGGTCGAGCACGCTGGCGCCCTTGCCTTCCAGGTGGCCGGCCATGCCGAGCAGCGCGCCGATGGTGACCACGCCGGTGCCGCCGACGCCGGTGATGAGGATGTTCCAGGGCTGGTCGAGCGCCGGCAGCTGCGGCAGCGGCAGGTCGTTCAAGCGATCCTTGGCCGAGGAACCCTTCTTCTTCTTCAGCCCGCCGCCTTCGACAGTGACGAAGCTCGGGCAAAAACCGTTGACGCAGGAATAGTCCTTGTTGCAGTTGGACTGGTCGATCTCGCGCTTGCGTCCGAACTCGGTCTCCTTCGGCAGCACCGACACGCAGAACGACTTCTTGCCGCAGTCGCCGCAGCCTTCGCAGACCAGGGTGTTGACCATCACCCGCTTCTGCGGATCGACCATCTTGCCGCGCTTGCGCCGGCGGCGCTTCTCGGTCGCGCAGGTCTGGTCGAAGATCAGCACGCTGACGCCCTTGGTCTCGCGCAGGCGCTTTTGCACCGCGTCGAGTTCCTTGCGGTCGTGGAACTCGACGTCGCTGGGGAACAGCTCGCGCTTGTTCCACTTGGCGATGTCGTCCGACAGCAGCACGATGGTGTGCACGCCTTCGGAGCGGACCTGGTGCGCGATCTGCGGCACCGACAGGGTGCCGTCGACCGGCTGGCCGCCGGTCATCGCCACCGCGTCGTTGTAGAGGATCTTGTAGGTGATGTTGACGCCGGCGGCGACCGACTGGCGGATCGCCAGCGAACCCGAGTGGAAGTAGGTGCCGTCGCCGAGGTTCTGGAACACGTGCTCGGTCTCGGTGAACGCCGACTGCCCGCACCAGGTCACGCCTTCGCCGCCCATCTGGGTGAAGGTGTTGGTGTCGCGGTCCATCCAGGTGACCATGTAATGGCAACCGATGCCGCCGAGCGCGCGCGAGCCTTCCGGCACCACGGTCGAGGTGTTGTGCGGGCAGCCCGAGCAGTAATGCGGCACGCGCGGGAACGCGGCGCGCGGCAGCGCCAGCTCGCTTTCCTTCTCTTCCATCCAGCGCAGCACGTTCTCCATCTGTTCGGAGTTGTGGAAGCGCTGGATGCGGCGCGCGATCACCCCGGCGATGCGCGCCGGGGTCAACTCGCCGGTGGACGGCAGGATCCACTCGCCGTTCTCGTCGTACTTGCCGACGATCGACGGGCGGCGCTCGCCGTCCCAGTTGTACATCGATTCCTTCATCTGGCTTTCGATGAAGGCGTGCTTTTCCTCGACCACCAGGATGTCGTCGAGGCCGCGCGCGAACGCGCGCAGGCCGACCGGCTCCAGCGGCCAGGTCATGCCGACCTTGTACACGCGGATGCCCAGGTCCGCGCAGGCGCGCGCGTCCAGGCCCAGGTATTCCAGCGCCTGCAGGACGTCGAGGTAGCTCTTGCCGGTGGTGATGATGCCCAGGCGCGGGTTCGGCGAATCGACCACGATGCGGTCGATCCGGTTGGCGCGCGCGAACGCCTGCGCGGCCTTGACCGCGTACTGGTGCAGGCGCATCTCCTGGTCCATCGGCGGGTCGGGCCAGCGGATGTTGAGGCCGCCCGGCGGCACGACGAAGTCGTCGGGCGAGACGATCTGCAGCGCCAGCGGGTTCACGTCGACCGAGGCGGAGGACTCCACGGTCTCGGCGATGGTCTTGAAGCCGACCCAGCGCCCGGTGTAACGCGACATCGCCCAGCCGATCAGGCCCATGTCGAGGATGTCCTGCACGCCGGCCGGGTTGAGGATCGGCATCATCGCGCTGGTGAACTCGCCTTCCGAGCCGTGCGGCAGGGTCGAGGAGCGGCAGGCGTGGTCGTCGGCGGCCAGCGCCAGCACGCCGCCGTGGCGGCTGGTGCCGGCGGCATTGGCGTGCTTGAACACGTCGCCGGTGCGGTCCACGCCGGGGCCCTTGCCGTACCACATGCCGTACACGCCTTCGACCTTGGCGCCGGGGAACAGGTTGGTCTGCTGGGTGCCCCAGACCATGGTCGCGCCGAGGTCTTCGTTGAGGCCGGGGGTGAACTTCACGCCCGCCGCTTCCAGGTGCTTGCGCGCGCGCCACAGCTCCAGGTCGAAGCCGCCCAGCGGCGAGCCGCGGTAGCCGGAGATGAAGCCGGCGGTGTTGAGCCCCGCGGCCTGGTCGCGCAGGCGCTGCATCAGCGGCAGGCGCACCAGCGCTTGCACGCCGGACAGATAGATGCGGCCTTCCTGGCGGGTGTACTTGTGCTCGAGGGTGTAGTCCGGATCGAGCACGGAGTTGGTGAGTTCCGTGTTCGCCGAGGACGGCGAGCTGAGTTCTGCGGTGCTGGTCATGGGCGGGCTCTCGCGGCGATGCCGCGGGTGGGCTGGCGGGGGCGGTGCGGCGGGCGTCCGTGCGGTCCGGTGTGGCGCGCCGGGAGCCGAGCAAAGACTCGGAATTATAGCCTGTGTGCGCAATCGGGCCGCCAGACGGGCGGGACGTGCCGTTTGTGCGTCTGCGGGTGGCTACACTGAATGCGTATACCGTTATCGCATTCAGGAAGCGGGCGCGACCCGGCGGGGGAGGGACGGCATGGCCAGAGAGCTGTATTGCTGGCGCTGCGACAAGGTGCTGCCGATGCTCGACGACGACGAATGGGCGCGCATGGGACCGGTGCTGAGCGAAGCCTGGTCGCGGATCAAGCGCCATTGCCGCCAGCACCGCGTCGGCCCGCACGAAGCGATGAAGGTGGCGGCGCAGGACGCCTTCGATTTCTACGAGCGCTTGACCGGTTATCGCGAAACCAGTTTCGAGGCGATCTGGCATCACCAGGCATCGCGCTACGGACCGCCTTGCGCGCGTTGCGGCAAGCCGCTGCGTACGCCGCAGGCGACGCTGTGCGCGGCCTGCGGCCATCCGCGCGCGCCGGCGATGGCGTGAAGCGCAACGCCGCGCTTGCGCGCTCATGACGGCAGCGGCGTGGTGCGGTCGCCCCGCGCGATGCGGGCGAGCGCCGGCGGCTCGGTCGTTCGGCGCGCGAGCAGACCTTGCAAGCCGTCTTCGTCGCGATGCGGCGCGCGCCGCGCCCGGCGCTTGCGGGTCTGCACGCGCGCCGCCGATGCCGCTACAGTCGCAAGGCCGGCGACGATCCGGCGACACCAGGACCGCGTACATGCTCCGTCTTCCCCTCGCCGCAGCGCTCGCGCTGTTGTTGTCGGCGCCGGCCTTCGCCCAGGCGCCCGCGGCCAAGTCCGCTGCCATTCCCGCGCCCAAGCTCGCGCCGCCGGCGCTGAAGCCGCACGTGCCGCAAACGCCCGCGCCGCCGGGCGCGCAGCGGCCGCAGGACGAGCTTTACCGGCAAAGCCCGGCCACCGTGCGCCTGGCCGAGCCGGGCGACCCCGGCTTCGACCTGCAATCGCCGCAGCCGCTGGTGCGCTGGGGCGAGGGCGATGCGCAGCGCACCCGCCAGGACAGCGAGAACCAGCGCACCCGCTGCGCGCATTCGATCAAGCAGATGCGCGAGGCCGGCGCGGACGAGCGCGGCAAGCGCGAAGGCCGCGCGCGCCGCGACTGCCGCGGTGTCAGTTTCGGCGACTGAGGCCGCCAGCATCGATCCGCGGCGTTAGTGCCGCGGACGGCCCAGTCCGATCGGCGCGCCCAGTTCCAGCGTAGCGCCGGCGGCGCGCGCCTCGCGGTAGAGGTTGTCGCCGTACACGTCCGAGCCTTGCAGGTAATACAGGCCCGGCACCGCGCCGGGATTGTCGATGCGATAGCCCAGCCGCGCGGCCAGGGCCAGATGCAGTTGGTGATGGGCGAGCCAGTCGCCGTTGCCGGCCAGCGGCCGTTGGCCCTCGCCGCGCGCGCGCACCAGCATCGGCACCTGCGCGACCTGCGGGGTCAGCACGTTGTGTCCCCACACGCCGTCTTCGCCGAGCATCTGGCCGTGGTCGGAGGTGACAACGAACAGGCCTTGCTCGTTCATCGCCTCGAAACGCCGGTACAGCCGCGCGATCAATTCGTCCTGGTAGGCGATGGCGTTGTCGTAGGCGTTGCGGCGCGCCTGCCGCGCATCGGCGGCGCCGGCGGCGACGGTGTCGGGCCAGCGCCGGTAGCGCGGCGGCAGGCGGCGGTAGGCGTCCTCGAACGGCAGGTGCGCGGTGCGCAGCAGCAACACCATCAGCCGGCGCTCGCCGGGCGCCGGCGCGGCCGCGTCGAGCTGGTCGAAGATCGCCTCGTCGCCGCGCGCCGCGACCGCGACGGCCGCGTCCTCGCGCGAGCGCGCGGTGTCGATGCTGGCCGCGTCGATGCGTTCGAGCAGGTCGCCGCCGTACTGGGTGCTCAGCCAATAGGTGCGGTAGCCGGCGCGTTTGGCCAGGCGGAACAGATTGCTTTGGTGCGATTGCAGTTGCTGCAGATGGCCGGGCTCGCGCACGCCGTTGAGCAACAGCGCCAGCGAGGCGCGGGTGGCGGCCGCGCCGGCGATGCCGCGGTGCCAGCGCGCATCGCCGCTGCGCACCCAGCTGGACAGGTTCGGCGTGGTCTCGCGCGGATAGCCGGCGACCTGCCAGCGGTCGAGCCGGGTCGAGTCGAAGATCACCAGCCAGATCGCCTGCGGCGGCGCCGGGGTCGGCGCGGCGACGATGCGGTAGGCCGGATGCGCCGGCGCGTCGCGGCTGACCTGCACGCCGATCAGGTTGACCGCGTAGTAGCTGAAGGCGCGCATCGCGTTGAACAGCGAGCTATGGCCCTGCTGCGGCATGAACCGGACCATGCCTTGATGCGCGGCCTTGTACGGCTGCGAGGCCAGCAGCAGCGCGACCGCCAGCAGCGCCCAGCGCACGCGCGGCAGCGGCAGCCGCGCCAGGCCGAGGTTGTAGAGCGCGAACAACAAGGCGTACGGCAGGCCGCCGGCCAGCAGGGTCGGCCATCGCGCGCCGGCTTCGGCGCGGGCCGAACGCAGGATGTCGGACACCTCGCGCGGGATCATCGCCACGTCCAGCGGCGTCAGCGGCCGCCCGATCGCGGCGATGTGCGAGAGCTGGCATAGCTGGATCAGCGCGAACAGCCCCAGCACCGCGTTCGCCGCCCAGCGGCTGCCGCCGAGCCACAGCGCGGCGCTCAGCACCGCCAGCGCGGCGATCCAGTCCGGGCGCAGGCGCGCATCGTTGCCGGCGCCGCCGAGCCATTGCTGCAGGCGGTCGTCGAGCAGGAACAGGACGGTGGCGGCGGCGGTGGCCAACAGCAGGTTGGCGATCCGGTGCCGGCGGGTGGGCGCGCGGCGGACGGCGGCGAGGCGGGCATGCAGCGGCGCATCGGGGGCGAGCGGTGCATCGGGAACGGAGGTGGACATGCGGGCAACGGCGCGCCGGGACGAAGCGGCGAACGCTAGGCCGTCGCAAGCCGTTGCGCGTTAGCGAAAACGTAAGCGCGAAGGCGCGCATGCATCGGATGCGGTCGGCACGCACGTCGGCGATGCGTCGGTGGTGTCGCAGCTAAATGCGCGTTCAGGCGCGGCGGCGAAAACCCGCGGAAAAAAGCGCACTCGCTGTGTTTCAGCCGCGCAGCTTTCCGCGATCGCGTGTCGATTTGTAATCGATCACGGCGCGTGCGTGCAATCCGCATGCGCCAGGCGGCTTATGCGTGCGCGCGGCGCCGGTCCGCGCAGGCGTTGCGCGAAGCGCTGTGCCTGCGCGGTGCGGCACGCCACCGCGCAGGCGCGGTGCGGAAGGCTCGGATGTGCCGCGATGCCGCGGCGGCGAGCGCCGCCGCGGCCGGACTCAGCGCGCGCCGCCGATCCAGCTGTCTTGCACGGTCAGCGCGTCGTCCAGCGCGACCAGGTCGGCGCGGTAGCCCGGCAGAATCTTGCCGAGCCGCTCGCCCAGGCCGAGGAACTGCGCCGGGTAGGTCGAGGCCATGCGGCAGGCCTCGTCCAGCGGCAGGCCCAGGCGCTGCACGGTGTTGCGCACCGCGCTCGCCATGTCCAGCGCCGAGCCGGCCAGGGTGCCGCTGGCGGTGGTGCACTTGCCGTCGCGGCAGGTCATGGTCTCGCCGTACAGCACGAAGTCTTCGTGGGCGCCGCCGACCGGCGGCATCGCATCGGTGACCAGCATGATCTTGCCGCGCGGCTTGGCCGCGATGGCCACGCGCAGCGAGGCGTCGTGCACGTGCTCGCCGTCGACGATCACCCCGCACCAGGCGTTGGGATCGTCGAGGCAGGCGCCGACGCCGCCGGGCTCGCGGCTGCCGAGCGGGGTCATCGCGTTGAACAGGTGGGTGACGCCGCTGACGCCGTTGGCGAAGGCCGCGCGCAAGCGGTCGTAGTCGGCGGCGGTGTGGCCGGCGCTGAGCAGCACGCCGCGCGCGGCCAGCGCGCGCAGGGTGGCGTCGTCGAAGCGCTCCGGCGCCAGGGTCAGAAGGGTCTTGCCGTTGTCGAGCGAGGCGATGCGGTCCAGCTCGTCCGCGCTCGGGGTGTGGAACTTGTCCGGGTTGTGCACGCCCTTGCGCGCCGGCGCCAGGTACGGGCCTTCCAGGTGGATGCCGAGGATGCCGGGCACGCCCGCGGCGATGGCCTCGCGCACCGCGCCGATCGCGCGCAGCATCACCTCGACGTCGTCGCTGATCAGCGTCGGCATCATCCCGGTGGTGCCGAACCGGCGGTGCGCCTGGGCGATGGTGCGCAGCCCGTCGACCGTCGGCACGTCGTTGAACAGCACGTCGCCGCCGCCGTTGACCTGGGTGTCGATGAAACCGGGGGCCAGATAGCGGCCTTGCAGATCCACCGCCTGCGCGCCGGCCGGCGCCGGGCCGGGCAGGACGGCGACGATGTAGCCGTCCTCGACGATCACGCTGAGGTCGGACTCGAAGCCGCGCTCGCTGAGCACGCGGCCGTTGACGAAGGCGGTGGCGGTCATGGCCTCAGACGGTCTCGGTGACTTTGTTGAGATGCGGCGGCACGTCCGGGTTCAGCCCGCGCGCGACCGACAGCGCGTTGGCCGCCTTGTAGAAGCTGGCCACGGTCAGCAGCGGGGTCATCGCCGGATGCAGCGAGCGCGCCAGCGGCAGCGCATCGCCGCCGTGGATGCCCGGCGCGGCCAGCCACACCGGCGCGCCGCGCTGGCGGAACTCGCGCGCCACCGTCACGGTGCCGTCGCCGGTGCCGTCGTCCTGGGCGAAGGCCAGCACCGGGAAGCCCGGGCCGACGATCGCCATCGGGCCGTGCTTCACTTCCGCGCTGCTGAAGGCCTCGGCGTGCAGGCCGCAGGTTTCCTTGAACTTCAGCGCCGCTTCCTGGGCCGCGCCGAGGCCGAGGCCGCGGCCGATCACGAACAGGTTGTGCGCGTCCTTGAGGCCCTCGACCAGCGGCGACCAGTCCTGGGCGAACGCCTGGCGCAGCGCCTCGGGCAAGGCGTGCACGGCGTCGAACAGCTTGGCGTCGCTGCTCCAGCGCGCGGTCAGCTGCAGCATCGCGGCGAGCGAGCACAGGTAGCTCTTGGTCGCGGCGACGCTCTTTTCCGGGCCGGCGTGCAGCGGCAGCACGGTGTCGGCGATCTGCGCCAGCGGCGAGTCGGCGACGTTGACCAGGGCCAGCACGTGCGCGCCGGCGCTCTTGGCGATCTCGGCGTTGCGCACCAGGTCGGGGCTCTTGCCCGACTGCGAGACCGCGACGAACAGCGAGTCCTGCAGCTGCGGCTTGACCGCATAGACCGAGCCCACCGACGGCGAGGCCGAGGCGGTGACCAACCCAAGCTGCGTCTCGAACAAGTATTTGCCGTAAGTCGCGGCGTGATCCGAGCTGCCGCGCGCGCAGGTGACGATGAAGCGCGGCGGCTGCGCGCGCAGGCGTTCGGCCAGTTCGTCGACGATGTCGGCGTTGGCGGCGAACTGGCGGGCGACCGCGTCGCCGGCTTCCTGCGCTTCGGCGTACATGCGGGTACTGCTGGGGTCCAGCAAAGTGTCGGCGCTCACGGGTTGGGTTCGCTCTGGAGTTCGGCGACGAAGTCGTAGGCGTCGCCGCGGTAGAAGGATCGGGTGAACTCGACGACGCGACCGTCGTCGAGGAAGGTGCGGCGTTCGATGAACAATCCGGGCGCGCCTTCGGGCAGGTTCATCAGCCGCGCCTGCTCGGCGTCGAAGGCGATCGCGCGCAAGCGCTGCAGCGCGCGGGCGGGGCGGATGCCGAGCTTGGCGAAGGCTTCGTAGAGCGAGTTCTCGACCATGTCTGGGGTCGTAAGCACCGATGCAGGCACCACGGTCCGCTCGAGCGCGAGCGCCACGCCGTCGGCAGTGCGCAGGCGGTAATACCGGACCACCGCCGCCCCCGGCGACAGGTTCAACGCCATCGCTTCTTCCGGCGTGACCTCGCCGAGGCCGCGTTCGAGGAAGGTCGAGCGCGGGTCGAGCCCGCGCGCGCGCAGGTCGTCGGTGAAGCTGGTCAGGCGCGAGAACGACTTGACGATGCGCTCGGCGACGAAGGTGCCGGCGCCCTGGCGCTGCACCAGCAGGCCGTCGCCGACCAGGCCGGCGATGGCCTTGCGCACGGTGACCCGCGACAGGTCGAGCAGCTTGCCGAGCTCGCGCTCGCCGGGCAGGGCCTGGCCGGCGGTCAGCTCGCCGTTCTCGATCGCGTGCTGGAGGGTGCGGCGCAGGTGTTGATACGCCGGCGCGCGGCGCGCGTCGGACTGGCGGAGGAATTCGCTTTGCAGATAGTCCTGCATACGGGAAAAGATACCAGTGGCAGACCATTGCCGGCAACAAAGCCGTGCTAAACCTGTTTAACCCATTGATTTAGGGTGTCTTTGCACAGGTGGTATCTTACTGGTATCTTTGCTGGTATGGTTTCACCGAGACCAGTCGAGACCCCGCCGGACCGTCCATGAGCGTCTATTCCGTGCCTTCCACCTCGCAACCCCCGCATCTGGCGCCGCTGGCCCCGTTCGATCTGGTGATCTTCGGCGGCACCGGCGACCTGGCCCTGCGCAAGCTGCTGCCGGCCCTGTTCCACCGCTACGCCGACGGCCAGATCGTCGCCGCCGCGCGCATCGTCGGCATCGCCCGCGACGAGCGCAGCGACGAGGCCTACCGCGGCAAGATCCGCGAGGCGCTGATCCAGTTCGCCGGCGAGCAGGCGCAGCAGACCGAGGTGCTCGACGGCTTCCTGGCGCTGCTGTCGTACCGCCGCCTGGACCTGAGTTCGGACAGCGGCTGGCCCGAATTCGCCGCCGAATTCGACGACGCCGAGCGGGTGCGGGTGTTCTACCTCGCGGTCGGTCCGGACCTGTTCGGGGTGGTGTCCGACCGCCTGCAGTCGCACGGGCTGGTCAACCCCAAGACCCGCGTGGTGGTGGAAAAGCCGCTCGGCAAGGACGGCACCAGCGCCGAGGCGATCAACGACGCGCTGGCGCGGGTGTTCAACGAAACCCAGATCTTCCGCATCGACCATTACCTCGGCAAGGAGACGGTGCAGAACCTGACCGCGCTGCGCTTCAGCAACGCGCTGTTCGAGCCGCTGTGGAAGGCCGAGCACATCGACCATGTGCAGATCACCGTGGCCGAGACCGTCGGCGTGGAATCGCGCGCGCCGTACTACGACAAGTCCGGCGCGCTGCGCGACATGGTCCAGAACCATCTGTTGCAGCTGCTGTGCCTGGTGGCGATGGAGCCGCCCTCGTCGCTGGCCGCCGACGCGATCCGCGACGAAAAACTCAAGGTGCTGCGCGCGCTGCGCCCGATCGAGAACGGCAACGCCGCCGCGTTCACCGTGCGCGGCCAGTACAAGGCCGGCGCGGTCGAAGGCCGCGCGGTGCCGGGCTACGCGCAGGAACTGGGCGCGCAATCGCTCACCGAAACCTTCGTCGCGCTCAAGGCCGAAGTGAAGAACTGGCGTTGGGCCGGGGTGCCGTTCTATCTGCGCACCGGCAAGCGCCTGGCCGAGCGCGTGTCGGAAATCGTGGTGACGTTCCGCCAGGTGCCGCATTCGATCTTCGAAGGCCTGACCGAACAGGACCCGTCCAGCCGCCTGCAACCGAACAAGCTGGTGCTGCGGCTGCAGCCCGACGAGGGCGTGAAGCTGTGGCTGATGAACAAGGTGCCCGGCCCCGGCGGCCTGCGCCTGCGCCACGTGCCGCTGGACATGAGCTTCGCCGCCGCGTTCGGCGGGCGCCAGGCCGATGCGTACGAGCGTTTGTTGATGGACGTGGTGCGCGGCAACCCGATGTTGTTCATGCGCCGCGACGAAGTCGACGCGGCGTGGAAATGGATCGACCCGATCCGCGCGGCCTGGGCTGCGAGCGCCGAGGCGCCGCGACCGTACACCGCCGGCAGCTGGGGACCGAGCGCCGCGGTGGCGCTGATCGAACGCGATGGGAGGACCTGGCATGAAGATGCAAGCTGAGCGACTGACCGTGATCGAACCCTTGCCGCTGCCCTTGCACGAAAAATCGTTCGACGACGGCGAACAGCTGGCGTTGGCGCTGGCGCGGCAAGTCGCCGCCGACCTGCGCGCCGCGCTCGCGCGCCACGGCGAAGCCAGCATCGCGCTGTCCGGCGGCAACACGCCCAAGCGCTTTTTCCAGCAGCTGTCGCAGCAAACGCTGGATTGGGCGCGGGTCACCGTGCTGCCGATCGACGAGCGCTGGGTGCCGGCCGAGCATCCGCGTTCCAACGAACGCCTGTTGCGCGAAAACCTGTTCCAGCACAACGCCGCGGCGGCGCGCTTCCTGCCGCTGTACCGCCCGGTGGACACGCCGGAAATGGCGCTGATGCCGGTGCTGACCAAGATCGCCAACGAAGGCCTGCCGCTGGACGTGGCGGTGCTGGGCATGGGCGACGACGGCCACACCGCCTCGCTGTTCCCGGACCTCGGCCACGACAATCCGGCGCTGCGCGAGATCGGCCTGCAGCCGCGCGGTCGTGCGCCGGTGATGTCGGTGCGCACCGCGGCCATGCCCGAGCCGCGCATGACCTTGACGCTGAGCGCGATCTTCACCGCGCCGGCGGTGTACTTGCATATCGAAGGCGAGAACAAGCGCGCGGTGCTCGAGGCCGCGCAGCGCGACCCGCGTTCGACCCTGCCGATCCGCGCCGCGCTCGCCGGCGCGCCGAATCCGCCGACCCTGTACTGGAGTCCTTGATCCGCATACTTGGAGCCCGCGTTCGTTTGGGTTCCGCAGACAGCCAAGCCCTGACTCCCTCCCCTCCCAGTTAAGGCTTTTGCTGTCGCCCCCTTCGCCGGGGGCGGCGTCCGCTCCGCGGACGCGGGGGGATTTGCTTTTGCCGTTGCTTCTTACGAAGGTGTAGGAAGAGCAAATCCCCCCTCTCTCCCTTTTTCGGGGAGCTTCGTTTTTCGAGTCACCGGCCAGGCGCCGATGCCGGCGCCCCGCATCGACCAAGGTCCACGTGAATACCCAACTGCATCCTGTCGTCGCGCAAGTCACGCAACGCATCGTCGAACGCAGCCGCGCGCGCCGCACCGCCTACCTGGCCCGCATCGACGCGGCCAGCGGCAGCGGCCCGCACCGGCGGCGCTTGTCCTGCGGCAATCTCGCCCACGGCTTCGCCGCCTGCAACGTCGGCGACAAGCAGGCGTTGCGCAGCGGCGCGGCGCCGAACCTCGGCATCGTCACCTCGTTCAACGACATGCTGTCCGCGCACCAGCCGCTGGAGCGCTACCCCGACCTGCTCAAGGCCGCCGCGCGCGATGCCGGCGCGACCGCGCAGGTCGCAGGCGCCGTGCCGGCGATGTGCGACGGCGTGACCCAGGGCCGCGAAGGCATGGAGTTGTCGCTGTTCTCGCGCGACGTGATCGCGATGTCGACCGCGATCGCGCTGTCGCACGACATGTTCGACGCCGGGCTGTACCTGGGCGTGTGCGACAAGATCGTGCCCGGCCTGCTGATCGGCGCGTTGCACTTCGGCCATCTGCCCGGCATCTTCGTGCCGGCCGGGCCGATGACCTCGGGCCTGCCCAACGACGAAAAATCGCGCGTGCGCCAGCGCTACGCCACCGGCGAGGCCAGCCGCGACGAACTGCTCGAAGCCGAGGCGCGCAGCTATCACGGCCCCGGCACCTGCACCTTCTACGGCACCGCCAACTCCAACCAGATGCTGATGGAGATGATGGGCCTGCACCTGCCGGGCTCCAGCTTCGTCCATCCCAACACTCCGCTGCGCGACGCGCTGACCGCGCTGGCCGCGCGCCGCGCCGCGCAGATCACCGCGCTCGGCGACGATTACCGCCCGATCGGCCGCATCGTCGACGAGCGCGCCATCGTCAACGGCGTGATCGGCCTGCACGTCACCGGCGGTTCCACCAATCATCTGCTGCACCTGGTGGCGATGGCCGCCGCGGCCGGCATCGAGCTGCGGCTGGAGGACTTCGACGCGCTGTCCTCGGCGGTGCCGCTGCTGGCGCGGGTGTATCCCAACGGCAGCGCCGACGTGAACCACTTCCACGCCGCCGGCGGCTTGGCGTTCCTGATCGGCGAACTGCTCGATCACGGCCTGCTGCACGGCGATGTGGAGACCGTCGCCGGCCATGGCCTGGATCGCTACCGCGTCGAGGCGCGCCTGGGCGAGGACGGCGAGGTGCAGTACGTGCCGTCGACGCCGACCAGCTGCGACACCGCGGTGCTGCGCCCGGTGGCCGAGCCGTTCCGCGCCGACGGCGGCTTGCGCGTGCTGACCGGCAACCTCGGCATCGCCGCGATCAAGGTCTCGGCGGTGCCGGAAGACCGTTGGGTGGTCGAAGCGCCGTGCCGCGTGTTCACCGAGCAATACGAAGTGAAGCAGGCGTTCGAGCGCGGCGAACTGGATCGCGATGTGATCGTGGTCGTGCGCTTCCAGGGCCCGCGCGCCAACGGCATGCCGGAACTGCACCAGCTGACGCCGACGCTGACGGTGTTGCAGAAGCGCGGCCACCGCGTGGCGCTGGTGACCGACGGCCGCATGTCCGGCGCGTCGGGCCAAGTGCCGGCGGCGATCCACGTCACCCCCGAGGCGATGGTCGGCGGCCCGCTGGCCAAGCTGCGCGACGGCGACGTGCTGCGCGTGGATGCGGTCGCCGGAACCTTGAGCGTGGTCGAACCGGCGGACTGGGCGGCGCGCGAGAACGCGACGGCCGATCTGTCTTCGCACCACGTCGGCTTCGGCCGCGAACTGTTCGCCGCGTTCCGCGACGCGGCCGCGCCGGCCGACCAGGGCGCGGGCGTGTTCGGGCCGGTGCCGTTGTGATTGCGCTGGCGGCGTGGGTGTCGAGTTCTTCGATGCCTCGCGCCGCCTCCACCGTCGTTCCCGCGAACGCGGGAACCCAGGGCTTCACCGCGACTCGACTCTGAAGTCTCTGGATCCCCGCTTTCGCGGGGATGACGATAGGAAAGAATGCGGATTCTCGGAATTTCTCGAGTCGACAGAGAGCATCCGCGCCAGCAACAACCGTCGTTCCCGCGAGAGCGGGAACCCCGGGCTTCACAGCGACATCGCTCTGAAGTCTTTGGATTCCTGCCTTTGCGGGAATGACGATAACTAAGTTCCCCGTTGGCCCATCCCGCGACTTCGGAGCGCGACATGCCCGCCCCCATCCGCACCACCTTCCTGTTCGACCTCGACGGCACCCTGGTCGACAGCGTCTACCAGCACGTGCTGGCCTGGAAACAGGCGCTCGACGCCGACGGCATTCCGCTGTCGGTGTGGCGCATCCATCGCAAGATCGGCATGAGCGGCGGCTTGTTCACCAACATCCTGCTGCGCGAGACTGGAATCGACATCACCCCCGAGCGGGTCGAGCGCCTGCACACGCTGCACGCGCAGGCCTACGCCGCGCAGGCGACCCAGATCCGGCCGCTGCCGGGCGCGGTCGAACTGCTCGCGTATCTGACCGAGAACGGGATTCCCTGGGCCATCGCCACCAGCGGCCGGATGGAAACCGCGCGCCACAACCTGGTCGCGCTCGGCGTCGATCCCGAGCGCAACGTGGTGATCACCCGCGACATGGTCCGCTACGCCAAGCCCGACCCCGACCTGTTCCTCGCCGCCGCCGACAAGCTCGGCGCCGACATCGAGCATTCGGTCGTGGTCGGCGACAGCATCTGGGACCTGCTCGCCGCGCGCCGCGCCCGCGCGCTCGGCGTCGGCCTGCTGTCCGGCGGCTACGGCCAGGACGAACTCGAACGCGCCGGCGGCTTCCGCGTCTACGAAGACCCGGCCGACCTGCTCAAGCACATCGACGAAGTCGCCGCGCGCGCCTGACCCGCCTTCGATTAGGAACCCACTCATGACTGCGATGCAGGATCTGCAAAAGCGCGTCGGCGCGGTGCTGGCGCTGGCGCCGGTGGTGCCGGTGCTGGTGATCGACGAACTCGCCCACGCCGTGCCGCTGGCGCGCGCGCTGGTCGCCGGCGGTTTGCCGGCGATCGAGGTGACGCTGCGCACGCCGGTGGCGCTGGAGGCGGTGCGGGCGATCGCCGCGGAAGTAGAAGGCGCCGCGGTCGGCGTCGGCAGCGTGCGTCGGCCGCAGGACTTCGTCGATGCCTTGAAGGCCGGCGCGACCTTCGCGGTGTCGCCGGGCAGCTCGCCGGGCCTGATCGCCGCCGCGCGCGAGATCGACCTGCCGTGGCTGCCGGGCGCGGCCACCGCGTCGGAAGCGATGGCGCTGCTGGAGCAGGGCTACACCCAGCTCAAGTTCTTCCCGGCCGAATCCATCGGCGGCGCGACGGCGCTGAAGGCGCTGGGCGGGCCGCTGCCGGAGCTGCGGTTTTGCGCGACCGGCGGCATTGGCGCGAACAATGCGCGCGATTATTTGGCGCTGGCGAACGTGCCTTGCGTCGGCGGCTCGTGGGTGGCGCCGGCGGCGGCGGTGAAGGCCGGCGATTGGGCCAAGGTCGAGGCGCTGGCGCGCGAGGCGGCGGCGTTGAAGTGAGTTCGGAGTCGTTGCGACCGCGATCGTCCGCGGTCGCGACTCGCGTCGCTCCTACAGCCGGCAGTGAAACCGGCTGGAGTTCCTGTAGGAGCGGCGCAAGCCGCGACCGCGCCAATGCGGTCACGCCGAAAGGTTCGTCGCAGTTGCGTTGTCGCGGTCGCGACTCGCGTCGCTCCTACAGCGGGAAACCGCTCAGGCGCCGCCGGCCGGACGCGGCGGCGCCGTCGATCCGCGCACCACCAGGATCGGGCTGAAGCCCTCGTTCGCCGGCGCTTCCGCCGGCGTATCGCTCTCGCGCCGCAACTCGGCGATCAGCCGATACGCCGCATGCCGCGCGATCTCCTCGGTCGCCTGCCGCGCGGTGGTCAGCGTCGGCCACGACTGCTTGGAGAACGGGCTGTCCTCGAACCCGGCGATCGACAGGTCGTAGGGCACGTGCATGCCCGAGGACTTCGCCGCCGCCAGCACGCCGGCGGCGATTTCGTCGTTGCTGCCGAAGATCGCGGTCGGCCGGTCCGGCAGGGCGAACAGGCGGCGCGCGCCGCGGAAGCCGTCGTCGAAGGAATAGTCGCCCGGCAACACCAGGTTTTCGTCCTCGCCGATGCCGTAGTCGGCCAGCGCCTGCGCGTAGCCCTTGTAGCGCTCCCAGCTGGAGCGGTGCGACTTGCCGCCCCACAGGAAGCCGATGCGCTGGTGGCCGAGCTGGATCAGGTGTTCGGTGATGTCGTAAGCGGCGTCGCGGTCGTCGACCCACACGCACGGCGCGCCGTCGCGCGGGTCTTCGGCGGCCGAGACGATGCGCACCAGCTTGATCCCGTGCGCGAGCAGTTCGCTGACCAGCTCCATGCGCTCGGACATCGGCGGCGCCAGCACCAGGCCGGCCAGGCGCGCGCCCTGGACCAGGTCGATCAGGTCGGCGGCCAGCAACGGCGAGGACGAATCGCAGGGATGGATCTGCAGCCCGTAGCCGGTCTCGCGGCAGGCGGCCAGCACGCCGTTCTGCACGCTGATGATGTAGTACGGGTTCGGGTTGTCGTAGACCACGCCCAGCGCATACGGCTGGGCGCTGCGCAGGCTGCGCGCGGACGGGTCGGGACGGTATTCGAGTTCGGCGATCGCCTCGTGCACGCGCGCGCGGGTGCGGGCGCGCACGCCGGATTCGTCGTTGATGACCCGCGAGACGGTCTTCAGCGAGACCTGGGCGAGTTCGGCGACATCTTTGATGGTGGGTCGGCGCACGGGGCCTCGGCGGTGGGCGCGGGGCGGGCGCGAACGGCGCGCTCCGCGGAACCCTAGCCTACTCGCCGGCTCAGACCTTGGGTACCACGGCCAGGGTCAGCCGCGAGACGCAGACCAGGCGGCCGGCTTCGTCCTCGATGCGGATGTCCCAGACCTGGGTGCTGGCGCCGACGTGGATCGGCCGGGCGGTGCCGACGACCGTGCCGCTGCGCACGCCGCGCACGTGGTTGGCGTTGATCTCGATGCCGACGCAGACCTTGCCCTTGGCGCAGCACAGGTTGGCCGCGCTGCTGCCCAGGGTCTCGGCCAGCAGGGCCGAGGCGCCGCCGTGGAGCAGGCCGTAGGGCTGGTGGGTGCGCGCGTCGACCGGCATAGTGCCGCGCACGTAGTCGGGGCCGATCTCGGTGAAGACGATGCCGAGCGGCTCCATCGCGGTGTTGCGCGCGAGCCGGTTGAGGTCGTCGACGCTGTCGGTGTCGCGGAACAACCGCCGGACGGCGGGAGCTTCGGGGGCGGCGGGCGCCGCGGGGCTGGTCGGGTCGGATGCGCTCATCGGCTCACGATAGCGGCGAGGCGGCGACCGGACCAGCCGGGACGTGTCGGCTTGCGCCGGGGGACAACGGGGGCGAACGCTACGGTGGGGGCGGGCGTTGCGGCTGGATCGTGCGATCGGCCGGAAAAAAGGCCGGATCGGCGCGCGCTGAGTTGGGGAACGGGAGCGCTTGCTGCGCCGATCCGGGCCAGAGAACCGATAGGGCCGCGGACGAGCGATCCATGGACGCCGAGTGGGCGATCAGGCGAAGCGGAAGCGCGGCTGGACCCAGTTGCTGGCGTAGCTGCGGTTGCTGGCGTAGCCGCTGGAGTTGCCGTAGCCGACGCCGAAGTCGCGCTGGCGGTGGACGTGGCGGACCGGGGCGGGGGTGGCCGGGGTCTTGGCGGTCGGGGCGGTGCGGGCGGTGGCGGTGGCGTTCATGGGGTCGTCCTTTCTGCTGTCGTGGAGTTGTAGTGCTTCGGTGTGTTGGTAAAGTACAACACCTGGGCTGAGTTTGATATGTGCTGGAAGTCATATCCCCCTTTGGTCATGCCCCGGTGCGGTTCTGGGGGCGGGCCGGCGGGGCGCAGCGTCCGGGTTCAATGCAGTAGATGAGCCGGGGGCCGCTGGGGTTGCCATGACTGACGACCTAGACGCCGGCCGCGGCCTCGATGTGACCGGCGCCGCCGCGCGGCCGGGTTTGCCCCGGGTCGAGGCGCTGGCGTAGGCTCCAGACACCCTTGCGGCCGCCCTGGCCGCCAAGCCCCGGCACGATCCGGCGCCGAAGCGGGCGCGGGTGCAGCAGCCGCAAAACCTCCGGGTCGCGCCGCCGCACGCGCCCTCGCGCGGCCCGCGCACGGGCCGGCCGGGCGCACACCGGCACGGCACCGGCGGCGAACGCCAAGAGGACACGATGCAGCAAGACGAATTGATGGCGCTGATCAGCAAGACCGCGGTGCTGATGGAGCAGTTCGAACGGCGCTGCGAGGAACTCGAGCGCCACCAGCGCACCGTCGCCGAGCACCTGCAGGCCCTGGCCCAACAGGTGCCCGGGGTGCTGCGCCAGTCCGCCGACGACAGCCTGCGCACCCTGCCCGGCGCGGTGATGGGCAAGCTGGAGAGCGGCCTGTCCGAACCGGTGGGCGCCTATGAGAAGCGGCTCAAGGAGGCCGGCACCCTGCTGCACGCCGGTTCGCAGACCCTGGCCGGGCAGCTCAAGCGGATGGAAGAACTGCACAAGCACCTGGTGTGGAAAGTGGTCGGCGCCGCGTTCGCCAGCGTGGCGCTGCTGTTGCTCGGCGGCGGCTGGCTGCTGTGGCAGTACCGCGCCGACATCGACCACAACCGCATCTCCGCCGAACTGCTGCGCGCCTACAACCAGGCCGACGTGACCCTGTGCGACGGACGCCTGTGCGCGAACGTGGACGAGAAGGGCAAGACCTACGGCGACCAGAAGCAGTACCGGCCGGTGCAGCCGCGGTAACGGCGCCGCGCCGGTCGCCGCGCCCCGGCCGGAGCCCCTGTAGGAGCGGCGCAAGCCGCGACCGCGCCAACGCGGCTACGCCGAACGCTCCGCCACAGTTGCGGCTCCGCGGTCGCGACTCGCGTCGCTCCTACCGCCGCAAACGAAACCGGCCGGAGCCCGTGTAGGAGCGGCGCGAGCCGCGACCGC
>NZ_FNPT01000007.1:0-131993 GCF_900107375.1 Lysobacter sp. yr284 | reverse complement strand
TCCGCCGCAGTTGCGGCTTCGCGGTCGCGACTCGCGTCGCTCCTACCGCCGCAAACGAAACCCTGCGCAGATTGCCGCAGGCGCCGTCCGCCGCTACAGGATCGGCGCCAGCCCGGCGCCGAAGGCGGTGAACATGCGCGTGGTCAGGCTCTTCACGCCGAGGTTGACCTCGGGAAAATCGCCGACCGGTTTGTAGCAGGCGCGAAAGCCCGGGTCGGTGCGGTACAGCGGGTGCGGGCAGTCCGGGCCGGGCACGAATTCGTAGCTGGTGGCGTAGCGCACCGGCCACAGGTCGAAGATCGGCAGGTGCTCGGAGATCTTGGCGATCGAGTACTCCAGCCCGGAGAAGATCGGCGGCTTGTCGCGGCGCGCGATCACCCACGAGTTTTCCGGCGCGATGTCGCGGCGGATGCTCGCCGCCAACGCGGCGGCGAAGGTCGGGTCGTCGATCACCACCGCGCTCTCGGTGTTGTAGTGGTCGCCGCGCGGGTCGAAGTTGTGGGTGCCGATCACGCCGATGCGGCCGTCGATCACCATCGACTTGGCGTGCATGCCGATGCGCACGCCGGCGCGCTTGAGCGGCACCGGTTCGTTGGTGCGCCGGCGCGCGTAGCGCATCGCCGCGTATTCCTGGGTCAGCGGCTGGCGGTAGCGCTGGCGGTAGAGCACGCTGCTGCGGTCCGGCTCGGCGCGGTCGGCGCGGCGCGGACGCGATTCGGCCAGGCCGGCGCCGCGGATCTCGTTGGGGTCGGCGCCCTCGGCGGCCGCGCGCTGCGGCGCCGCGTCGTCACGGCCGGCTTGCGCGGCGAGGGCGTCGGCCGGTGCGGCGTCGCTCTCGGCCAGCCCGGCCAGGCCCAGGTCGGGCAGCTGCGCGCCGGTCGCGGCGATGTCGATCGGCGCGTCGGCGGGGAAGGGCTTGTACTCGTAGATGTTGAAGCCGAACTCGCGCAGGTAGCGGCGCTTGTACTTGTACGACAGCGCGTAGGCGATGAAGGCGTCGGTGGAAGCCAGCGAGTTGGTCGAGACGATCACCCGCGGCCGGTCCGGGCGCGCGTGCAGGGTGCGGAACAGGTCCTGCGCCGACTTGGACAGCACCAGGTACGGCGTCTGCAGCATCACCTCGTCGCGCGCGTTGGCGATCAGGTTGCGCAGCGAATCCGAGGCCAGGGCGTTGGTCTCGGCGTCCTCGCGGTGCTTGTCGGGGGTGTCGGAGATGTAGCGCACCGCGCCGACCGGGATCACCTGCGACAGCAGCCGCTCGCGCACCTGATCGGGATCGTCCGCGGCCTCGCGCATCGCCTGGGCGCGCTGCGGGCGCTCGAAGTGGCTCGGCGGCAGCGCCGGCACGCCCTGTTCGAGGATGCGCTTGCCGACGTCGGCCAGGCGCTCGACCGGGACGCTGCGGCGGTCGCTCCAGAACACCTGGAAGTCGGTGCCCATCACTTGCGCGACCGGGCCGGCGACCAGCACGTCGCGGTCGCGGAAGTTGTACTCGTCGTCCCAGTCGTAATAGTCGTCCTGGTAGTTGCGCCCGCCGGAGATGCCGACCCGGCCGTCGGCGAGCAGCAGCTTGGTGTGCATGCGCTGGTTGAGCCGGCGCCAGCAGCAGGCCGCGGCCAGGGCGTACTGCGGGTAGGTGATGCGGGCGCGGTGCAGGACCGGGTTGTAGAGCTTGATCTCGAAATCGACGTGGGCGCCGGCCAGCGCGGCCAGGGTGTCGACGTGGCGCATCGCGGCGAGTTGGTCGATCAGCAGGCGCACGCGCACGCCGCGGCGCGCGGCGGCGAGCAGTTCGTCCAGGACCAGGCGCGCGGCGTCGTCCTCTTCGAAGATGTAGGTCTGCAGGTCCAGGGTGTGGCGGGCGCTGCGGATCAGGTTGATCCGCGCCAGCAGCGCGTCGGGGCCGCGGTCGAGGATGACGGTGTAGTGGCGCGGCTGCTGCTCGGTGGATTCGGCGATCGCCTGCGGGCCCAGCGCGTACAGCGCCGAGGGCTGGGCGCAGGCGTCGGCGCCGGCGCAGTCGACCTGGGTCGAGCGCGCGGCCGCGGCGATCGCGGTGGCGCGGTCGCGCTGGGCCGGGCTCAGCGAGGCGCAGGCCGCCAGGGACAGGGCGAGCAGGGCCGCGAGGCCGCGCAACACGGGGTTCAACGGTGGGACTCCTTGGCGCTGCGGCGGCGGCCGCGGCGGGTCAGCGTTCCGGCGGGGCCGGCGCGCTCGGTGGGGGGCGCGGCGACGGCGGCCGCGGCGAGAGAGGCTTATTTTGCGTGGACTCAAGCCTCACTTGCATAGTGAAACGCACCCGGTTGCCCAACGCGAACTGCCATCCGTCCAGCGCGTAGTCGTCGCGGCTGACGCTGCCGTGGGCGATCGCGTCGCAGTCCTCGCCCGGGCGGGCGCAGGCGGCCGGGCCGAGCACGAAGGTTTCCATGCGGCTGATCCCGTGCAGGGTCAGGCGCCCGCGCAGCACGCCGCCGGTGCGGGCCAGGTCGGCCGGGTGCGGCTCGGACAGGAACTCGATGTAGGGATAGCGCTGCGCGGCGAAGAAGCGATCGCTGCGGGCCATGCGGGTGTAGCGTTCGGAGCCGCCGACCACGACCTCGCCGGTGGCCAGGCGGATGCGCACCTGGTGGCGGCCGTCGGCCAGCACGTTGACCTCGCCGTCGTAGCGCGGGAACTCGCCTTCGACCTTCTGGCCCCAGCGGGTGCGCAGCTCGAAGCTGAAACGGGTGTGGAGCGGATCGAAGCCCTGCTGGCGCACCACCCGCGGGCCCGGCGCCGGCGCGGCCGGCGGCACCGGCGCCTGGGCGCCGGCGGTGCCGGCCAGGGCCAGCAGCCACGCCGCGCCGCGGCCGCGCAGCCGCTGGCGCGGCCGCGGCGGTCGCGCCGGGCTCACGGCCACCAGAACGCGCTGAGCTGGGCCGAGCCCGGTTCCAGGGCCACGCCGGAGGCGAGGCTGAGCACGGCGATGCCCGCCGGCGGCATGCCGCGGTAGTCGCCGGACTGGCCGCTGTGCAGCAGCGCGGCCAGCCGTTCCAGGCCCGGGTTGTGGCCGACCAGCATCAGCCGCTCGACCTCGGCGTGGGTGTCGGCCAGGCCGATCAGGGTGCCGGGCGTGGCCTCGTAGACCGACGGCTCGATGCGCTGTTCGACATAGCCGATCGCGCCGAGCACGGCTTCCAGGGTCTCGCGCGTTCGCCGCGAGGGCGAGCACAGCACGCAGTCGGGGACCAGCTTGTTCTGCGCCAGCCAGCGGCCGGCGGCTTCGGCCTCGGCCAGGCCCTCGGCGGAGAGCGGGCGGTCGAGGTCGGCCTGGCCTTGGGCGGCGGGTTCGGCGTGGGCGTGGCGGAGCAGGATCAGTTCGCGCATGAGGCCTTGGCGGACGGTGGGAAAAGGGGCGGTGGCTTGCGCGAGCGCAGGGCGGGTCAGGGTAGCCGCAGCGGCGGGGCGAGTGGGTGAATGCGAGCGGCGCGCGCGCCGGGCCGGGTCGGGCCGCGCGCAAGCGCGCTGTCCCGCGGCTGGCGGTGGCGCGCGCTGGCCGGCGTCACTTCTTCAGCCACTTCAACAGCGGCCCCCAATCGGCCTGGTGCTCGCGGATCTGCTGCGAGTGGTAGTCGAACAGGCTCTTGCCGAGCGCGGTCATGACCACATAGGCCTGGCTATCGCGGATCTGGCCGACCACCGGGTAGGGCCATTCGTTGAGCAGTTCCAGCGCCTGCTGCGAGGCGTTGGTCCAGGGCTTGAGCTTGTTGCCGACCAGGCCCACGCGCAGCTGGCCGCGGCGGATGCGCGGGTGCTGGGCGAGGGTGTCGAGGAAAGGCACGGTGGCTTCGATGTCGAGGGTGGACGGCTGGATCGGCACGATCACCGCGTCGGCGACGTCGAGGAAGGCCTCCAGGTCTTCGGCCATGGCGCCGGCCGGGGCGTCGACCACGGCGCGCTGGGCGTCCTCGGGCAGGTGCTTGCGCCAGGCCTTGCGGCGGGTGCCGTCCAGCGGCAGCACCGCGCTTTCCAGGACCGAGCGGCGCTGCGCCCAGCGGGTCGAGGAGCCTTGCGGGTCGGCGTCGATCAAGGCCGTGCGCAGGCCTTCCAGTGCCGCCTGCGCGGCGAGGTGGGTCGCGATCGTGGTCTTGCCGACACCGCCCTTGGAACTGGCCACCAGCACGGTCTTCATGCGAGCTCCCTCCGGATCGGAGCCCCAGCGTACACCGGGCTCGTGCAGCGGGTCATCACGGCGCGACGCGAGTGCGGCGGGCGCGACCGGAGCCGGAGCCCGGGACCGGTGTGCGGGGGCGAGGCGGCTCGCGGATCGGCCTGTGAAATATGCGACTCAGTCCACGTTGGGCAGGAAGCGCAGCATCCGGGCGCTCGATCCGGGCGCTTCCGAGCGACCCGGCCGCCCGCCGGGAATCAAACGAGGGCGTCAACGCCGTCGGCGGCTGCGCCGCGGTCGGCACCGCCGCCACGCGGCGATCCGAACCCGCGCGCGGTCGCGGACTACAGCGGGACCGGCGGCGCCGACGCGTCGGTCGCCTCGCCGCTGCGGCCGCTGCGGCCGGTGCGGACTAATTCGCGCGCGCCGGGTTGCTGCGGCAGCCAGTCCGACGGCGCGCGCTCGCGGCCGGCGGCGCGCAGCAGCGCCTCGTAGGCGGCCACTTCGCCGCGGCCGCGCAACACCGAGACGAACTGCGGCGAAGCCGGCAGGTGGCGGGCCTGCTCGTTGCGCCAGTACGACTGACGCAGACGCTCGCGCCAGGCCGCGCCGTCGGCGGCCTCGGCGCTGAGCCGCACCATCGTCGACAGGCCGAGGGTCTGGCCGATCAGCGTGTCGGAGTCGGCCATCAAGCGCGCGACCGCGGTGCAAGCCGCGCGCTCCCCGTGTTCGGGCTCGCGGCAACCGAGCACCGCCGCGGTCGGCAGCGGCAACGGCGCCGCCATCGTCGCCAGCACGACGCGCATGTCGGCGTCGGTGGCCGCGTCGGGATCGTCGTTGTTCAAGTAGCGCCGGGTCGGCGGGTCCAGCGGCGGCAGCGGCAGGCGTTGCAGCGAGTCCAGCACGCCGCTCCAGTGGCGGGCGTAGTGCAGGTCGTAGCGCGGCGCCGCGGCGGCGCGGTCCAGGCCGAGGAAGGCGCCGGCCGGGTCGTGGCGCGCATCGGCGGCGTCGGCGGCCAGCAGCCAGACCGCGGCGTTGTCCGGTTCGGCCGCCTGCAGCCGGCGCAGGGCCGGATCGGGGTCGCAGCCTTGAGATGCGGGCGGATGCCTGCGCACGCACAACTCGGCGTGGTGCCAATCGGCTTCGGTGTCGGCCGGCGCCGCGGCGCGCACCCGGGCGATCGCGCCGAGGCGCTCGCGCGCGAGCCGCGCCGCCGGCCGGGTGTGGAAGTCCGGCAGCAACGATTGCAGCCGCAGCAGGTCGCGTTGGCTTTGCAGATCGTCGCGTTCCGCCAATCCGCGCAGGTGCTCGTGCAGCGAGGTGTCGAACGCGGCCTGCCATGCGGCGGACGCGGCTTGCGGCGCGTCGGTGGCGGCTTTGCCGGCGCCGCGGCCGCAACCGGCGAGCGCCAGGGCCAGCGCGGCGAGGACGGCGAAGCGCGGGCGGCGCAGGGCGAGCGGACGCATGGGCGGCGGGAGCGGTCGGGGAGCCGTCAGCCTACCGCCACCCGCGCCCACAGCGGCAAGGTCGCCAGCGACAGCAGCAAGCCGTACCCGACCATCGCCGCCGCCAGCCGCGGCGCCAAACCGTGGGCGATCGCCAGCGCGCCGGCGGTGACCATCGGCGGCATCGCCGATTCCAGCACCGTGGTGCGCGCCATCGCGCCGTGCAGGCCCAGCAGCGGCACCAGCGCCCACGCCAGCGCCGGCATCAGCGCCAGCTTCAGCGCCAGGCCGGCGGCCAGCGGCTTGAGCTCTTCGCGCGGCAGGGCCAGCTTCACCGACAGGCCGATGGTCAGCATCGCCAGCGGCAGCAGGGCGTCGGACAGGCGTTGCAGGCCGCCGGCGATCCAGCTCGGCGGCTGCGCCGGCATCACGGTGAAGCCCAGCACCAGCGCCCACAACGGCGGGAAGCGCAGCACCCGCCGCAGCATGTCGGCCGCGCTCGGGCGGGCGTCGCCGCCGTAGCGCGCCAGCACCCACAGGCCGAAGGTCGACAGGATCAGGAACGCGCCGAACTGGTCGTAGACCACGGCATACGGCAGCGCGTCCTCGCCGATCAGCGCGCGGGTCAGCGGGTAGCCGAGGAAGCTGGTGTTGCCCAGGGCCACGGTCAGCAGCAGCACCGCATGTTCTTCGCGGCGCAATTTGAGCGCCCGCGCCAGCAGGCCGACCGCCAGCACGGTCGCGGCCAGCAGCAGCCACGGCACCGCGGCGACGCCGAGCAACGCCGGTTCCAGGTGCAGGCGCGGGGCGTAGCGCAGCACCGCCGCCGGCAGGCAGACGTACAGCACCACCAGGTTCAACACCTGGGCGGCGTTGTCGGGCAGGGCGCGCAGGCGCTGGAACAGGTAGCCCAGCACCAGCATCGCCAGGACCAGGGCGAAGGCGTCGAAAGCCATGGGGCGCGGCGTGGCAACGGTGACGGCCATGGTCGCGGCTGGCGCGCGCGGGCTCAAGACGGCTTTCGGCGTAGGCGCGCCGGCGCGGGCGGCGGGCTTGGGCGGGCACGGGGCCGCTCCGGCCGCGGTTTCGAGCGGCGGGTTGCGACGCCGGGGCTGCCCGGTCGACGCGCACCGCAAGCGGCGGCGGGGCCGGACGGCGGCCCGGCGATCGCTCGTCGGCACGCTTTTGCCGCCTGCGCGGGACGCCAGCCGGAATCGACCGCCGTATCATGGCCGTTCCACGGAAGACCCCGGCCCATGAGCGACCTGCAAGACCTTACCGCGCTGATCCGCGCCAACACCCCGTTGATCGTGATCGAGACCCGCGACGAAACCCGCGTGGTCGAGCTGTTCCGGCAGGCGTTGATGAACGTCTGGCGCGCGCTGTACCGCTGGTCGATCACCGAAGGCCTGCGCCGGATCGACCTGGACCGCGAGGACGACGCCGAAGTCCCGCCCGACATCTCGACCACCCTGCAGGCGATCCGCCAGGCCGACCAGCGCGGCATCTACCTGCTGTTCGACGCCCATCCGTACCTGAGCTACGCCGGCACCCAGCGGCAACTGCGCGAGATCGCCCAGCGCCGCGAATGCGAGCCGCACGTGCTGGTGCTGATCGGCCACAAGCTGGAACTGCCGCCGGACCTGGACGCGCTGGCGGTGCGCTTCACCCCGCGCCTGCCCGACGCCAACGCCCTGCTCAAGCTGGTGCGCGAGGAAGCGGAGAACTACGCGCGCGAGAACGGCGGCCGCCGGGTCGAGGCCGACGGCGAGGCGGTCAAGCAGATCGTGCGCAACCTGCAGGGCATCGACCCGGTCGATGCGCGCCGCATCGCCCGCCACCTGATCTTCCGCGACGGCGCGCTCAACGCCGACGACCTGCCCGAGCTGGCCAAGCTCAAGTTCGAACTGCTCAACCGCTCCGGCCACCTGCATTACGAATACGACAGCGCGCGCATGACCGAGGTCGCCGGCGCGCGCCGGCTCAAGCGCTGGGTCGAGCAGCGCCGCCCGGCGTTCGCCGGCGCGCAGCCGCCGCCGGGCCTGGACCCGCCCAAGGGCCTGTTGCTGCTGGGCGTGCAGGGCTGCGGCAAGTCGATGATCGCCAAGGCCGTCGCCGCCGGTTTCGGCGTGCCGCTGGTGCGCCTGGACTTCGGCACCCTGTACGACAAGTTCCACGGCGAGACCGAAAAGAACCTGCGCGCCGCGCTGGCCTCGGCCGAGCAACTGGCGCCGGCGGTGCTGTGGATCGACGAGATCGAGAAGGGCCTGGCCGACAGCGGCGACAGCGACGGCGGCGTGTCGCGCCGGGTGCTCGGCTACCTGCTGACCTGGATGGCCGAGCGCAAGTCGAAACTGTTCCTGGTCGCCACCGCCAACCAGATCGACGCGCTGCCGCCGGAGCTGCTGCGCAAGGGCCGCTTCGACGAGATCTTCTTCGTCGACCTGCCGGCGGCCGACGTGCGCGAGGAGCTGTTCGCGATCCACCTGCGCCGGCGCGCGCTCGACCCGGCCGGCTTCGACCTGGCGGCGCTGGCCGCGGCCAGCGACGGCTTTTCCGGCGCCGAGATCGAGCAGGCCATCGTCGCGGCGATGTACGCCGCGCACGCCGCCGGCACCGCGCTGTCGGACTTCCAGGTGCGCGCCGAGCTCAAGCAGACCCGGCCGCTGTCGGTGGTGATGGGCGAGCGGGTGGCGCAGCTGCGCGAATGGGCGCGCGGGCGGACGGTGCCCGCGGATTGAGCGCGGCGTTTCGCTGCGCCGGCAGATGACGCTGAAGTCTCTGGATCCCCGCATTCGCGGGGATGACGGCTTGCGAGCGTCGCGGTGAATCCTAGTTGCCGTCATGCCCGCGAAGGCGGGCATCCAGGGCTTCACCGAGGCATGACGCTGAAGTCTCTGGATCCCCGCGTTCGCGGGGATGACGGCATTCGCGGGGATGACGGCAAAGGCGCGGTTCGGTGGGAGGGCCTTCAGGCCCGATGCTTTCCGCTCAGCCCCAGGACGGGCCTGCAGTCCGCAACCTCCACAAGACGCCGACGGCGCCCAACCCCGAACCCGCGCCCACGCAGCCGCCCGGCTCAGCCCCCGCGCCGTCCGATCAAGGCCTCGAACCCCGCGATCAAGGCGCGCAGCCCGTACTCGTAGTCCGCGTCCACATCGTTCTGGCTCAGCACCGTCTGCGCCTGCGCCAGCAGCGGGTAGCGCTGCGGGTCGGGCGCCATCGGCGCCTGGCCGGGGCCGCGGCCGGCTTCGGTGGCGGCCTGTTCTTCCAGCAGCCAGCCGATCGTGTAATAGCTCAGCGAAATCATCGCGCGCAGGGCGTCGGCCGGGGTGAAGCCGGCGGCGACCAGATACGCCAGCTCGCCCTCGCCCTCGCCGAGTTCGCCCGGCTGCGGGCGGGTGCCGATATGCACGCGGGCGCCGTCGCGGTGGGCGCGCAGGCAGCGGCGGAAGGCGTGCGACTGCGCCGCCATCCACTCGCGCCAGTCGGGGTAGTCGGCGATATCGGCCGGCTTCTGCTCGGCCAGCATCGCCTCGGCCAGGGCGTCGAGCAGCTCGCGCTTGTTCTTGAAATGCCAGTACAGGCTGGGCTGCTGCACGCCCAGGTCCTGGGCCAGGCGGCGCGTGGTCAGGCCGTCCATGCCGACCTCGTCGAGCAGTTTCAGGGCGGCGGCGACCACGGTCTCGCGCTGCAGTTTCATCGGTTTTGGTCTCCGGCCGGTCGGGGCTTGTGTCCCTATCGGCGATAGATTAGCATTCGCGGCGAATCTATCGCTGATAGGGAAGTGTCATGCACACCCCGACCCAATCGCCGGCCCCGCCGCCGGCCGAATCCGCCGGCCCGGCCGGGCCGATGCCCACCGAACCGACCGCGGCCCCGGCCGCCGGGCGCGATCCGCCCGTTGCCGCGGCGGCCGCCACGATCCCGCCGCCCGCATCGATGCCGGCCGCGTCCGGCATCGACCTCGCCCTGGTCCTGATCCTGGCCACGGTCGCGCTCGATGCCATCGGCATCGGCCTGATCGCCCCGGTCCTGCCGCAACTGCTCGATGCCTTCGGCGTGCACGCCAACCTGGCCCTGCACGCCGGCGCGCTGACCGCGCTGTACGCGCTGATGCAGTTCGTCTGCGCGCCGGCGCTGGGCGCGCTCAGCGACCGCTTCGGCCGCCGCCCGGTGCTGCTGTGCTCGCTGTTCGGCAGCGCCCTGGACTACCTGCTGATGGCCTGCGCGCCGTGGCTGTCGCTGCTGTACCTGGGCCGCGCCGTGGCCGGGATCAGCGGCGCCAGCGGCTCGGTCGCCGGCGCCTACATCGCCGACATCTCCGACGAATCCCAGCGCGCGCGCCGCTACGGCTGGCTCGGCGCGAGCTTCGGCCTGGGCCTGGTCGCCGGCCCGGTGATCGGCGGCCTGCTCGGCGCGGTCTGGCTGCGCGCGCCGTTCCTGGCCGCGGCCGCGTTGGCGACGCTGAACTTCGCCCTGGCCTGGATGGCCCTGCCCGAGCCGCGCCGCGCGCGCGCCGCGCCGCCCGAGCGCGCGGCGCCGCGCTGGCGCGAACTGGCGCCGTGGCATTCGCTGCGCGAACTCGGCCGGCTGCCGGACCTGGCCCCGCTGCTGTGGCTGTACCTGGCGATGCAGCTGGCCGGGCAGGTGCCCGGCACGCTGTGGGCGATCTACGGCCACGACCGCTTCGGCTGGAACCCGACCGCGGTCGGCCTGTCGCTGGCGGCGTTCGGCGTCGTCCATTCGTTGTTCCAGGCCTTCGCCACCGGCCGCATCAGCGAGCGCTTCGGCCCCTCGCGCACCCTGCTCGGCGGGGTGGTGTCGGACGTGCTGGGTTACCTGGCGTTCGCCTTCGCCCGCAGCGTCGCGACCCTGGCGCCGGGCCTCGTGCTGGCCGCCGGCGGCGGCATCGGCGGGCCGGCGCTGCTGGCGATGGCGAGCGAGCGCACCGACGAGGCCCGCCAGGGCGCGCTGCAAGGCGTGCTGGCCAGCCTCGCCAGCCTGGCTGCGGTGATCGGGCCGTTGCTGTTCGGCGCGATCTACGTCGCCGGCGCCGGCCACTGGGACGGCTGGGTGTGGGTGGTCGGCGCGGCGCTGTACCTGCCGTGCGTGCCGGCGCTGCGCAAGCTGCTGCGCGCCTCGGCGAGCGCGCCGGCCGCGCGCGACGAAGCCGCGGCCCCCGTCGGCGGCTGAGCGCGCCGCGTTCCGGCGCTGCGCGACTCAGGCCTGCACGTACACCCAGGCGCGCCGGCCCGAGGCCAGCGCGGCTTCGACCCGGCGGTAGTCGTCGACTTCGTATTCGTCGGCCCGCGCCAGTTCGGCCGCGCTGATCGCGAACACGGTGCCGGCGACGCGGTCGCCGTCGTCGCCGCTGGCGGCGACGATGGGGTGATGGGTTTCGCCGCTGGTGGCGACGACCTGCGGGTCGTCGATCTTGACCATCGTGCGGCGGAAGCCGAGCAAGGCGTCGGGCTCGCCGTGCAGCAGGCGGCCGAAGGTGGCCTGCTGCACCGCCGGTAGTTGCAGGGTGCCGTAGGAAAACAAGAGTTGTTCGTAGGAGTCGCTCATGACCGCGTGGATACCGGTACGTGCAAGGAGGCTGTCGACGCTAAGCGGCGCCGGCGACGCGCGCAACCGCGGCGCGCCGCCGGCGCAGGTTCAGGCCGCCGCCGCCGCGGAGACGGACGCGCGCGATTCGCGCAACCCCGACCAGCGTTGCGCCAACTGCGCGGCGAACGCGCGCGCCGCCGGCGGATGCGCGGCCAGGTGCAGGAACGGTTCGATGAACTCCAGCTCCATGATCCGGAACGCGCCGTCGACGATCACCCCGTCCACGCGCACGTAGGCGTGGTCGCGATGGCCGAGCGCGGCGACCGCGTCGAGCGCGCGCTGCGCCGCGGCCAGCGCGTGCGCGGGCGGTTCGGTGAGATCGGCGCTGCCGCCGAAGTAGGTCTGCACGCGATAGTCGCCCTGCGCCGGCTTCTTCAGCACCGCGTGGCTGTAGCCGCCGGCGAAGAACAGCAGCGACCACTCGCCGTCCTCGACCACCTGCGGCAGGAACGGCTGGATCAGGTAGTCGAGCTCGCGCGGCAGCGCCGCCAGCGCCTGGGCGAAGGCCTCGCTGCCGATGCGCCCGCGCACCGTGTTCCAGGCGCCGCCGCTGACGCTGGGCTTGACCACCACCTCGCCCTGCATCGACGCCAGCGCGGCGTCGAGCTCGCTGCCGCGCGCGTGCGCGGTCGGGATGATCGCCACGCCCTGCGCGGCCAGGTCGAGCAGGTAGCGCTTGTCGCTGTTCCACACCAGCAGCGGCAGCGGATTGGCGATCGGGCAGCGCAGCGCGTCGATGCGCTGGTACCACTGCAGGAACTCGGTGTAGCGCTGGAAGTAGTCCCAGGTGCTGCGCACCAGCAAGGCCTCGTGCCCGGCCCAGTCGACGTCGGGGTCGCTCCAGATGCGCGCGTGGACGTCGATGCCGTGCGCGCGCAGCGCGGCGAGCAGGCCGGCGTCGTCCTCGTGCGGCTGCGGCTGGACGTCGGAGACGACCACGGCGAGCGACAGCGGCGGATCGAAGCGGACGAAGCCCGGCGAGCGCGGATCGACGACGCACGGGGGAAGAAGGGAATCGGAACGGGACATGACGCCTCCAGAGAACGGGAGGGCGCCCTTGCTCGGCATCGCGGCCCGAGCGTGGCGGAGCCTGGCTCCGTCGCAGCACCCCTCGGATCCGGATCGCGCGGTGCCGCGGCGGCGTCGCGCAAGTGGATGCATCGCGTTGCGATGCCGGCGCAGTGTTCGATGTGGGGCGGCGGGCTGTCAACGCCAAATGCGCGGCGCCGGCGAAATAGCGAAAGCTTCGCGGGTGCAGCGGCGATGGCGCGAAAATCTTTCGCGCCGTTTCGGCAGGCGGATTCGCGGTCGTTTCGTTTTCGCGGTCGCAGCTCGCGCAGCTCCTACAGTCGCTACCTGTAGGAGCTGCGCGAGCTGCGACCGCGACACTGCGGCTACGACGCAACCGTCATCGCAGCCGCACTCGCCTCAATACCCCGCCGCCTGCCCGTCCTTGCGCGACTCGCTCGCCCCGATGTAGCCGCCGTTGGGATTGACCATGATCGCCTGGTAGCCGCCGTACGGCCCCAGCGCGAAGCGCACGCTGTGGCCGCGCCGCACCAGTTCGCGCACGGTCTCGTAGGGATAGCCGGTTTCCAGGTCGAGCTCGCCGCCGTCGCTCATCGCCACCATCTGCCCGGCCGGCTCGGTCGAGCCGTCGTGCTGGATGCGCGGCGCGTCGCCGGCTTCCTGCAGGTTCATGCCGAAGTCGATCAGGTTGATCAGGATCTGCGCATGCCCCTGCGGCTGCATCGCCCCGCCCATCACCCCGAACGACAGCCACGGCTTGCCGTCCTTGGTCACGAACGCGGGAATGATGGTGTGGAACGGCCGCTTGCCCGGCGCGAACGAATTGGGGTGGCCTTCCTTGAGCACGAACTGCTCGCCGCGGTCCTGGAAGATGAAGCCCAGCCCCGGCGGCGCCATGCCGCTGCCCATGCCGCGGTAGTTGGACTGGATCAGCGAGACCATCATGCCGTCGGCATCGGCCACGGTCATGTAGATGGTGTCGCCCTGGTCGAGCTGCGCCGGCGTCGCCGGCTGCGCTTCGGTGAGCACCTTGTCGGGCGAGATCAGCTTGCGCCGCTGCGCCGCGTAGTCCTTGGAGATCAGCTTGGCCACCGGCGAGGCCTTCTCGAACGCCGGGTCGGCGTACCAGCGCGCGCGGTCGGCGAAGGCGAGCTTCTTGGCCTCGGCGAACAAATGCACGTGCTGCGCGCTGCCGAAGCCGTAGGACTTGAGGTCGTAGCCTTCCAGGATGTTGAGGATCTGCAGCGCGGCGATGCCCTGCCCGTTGGGCGGCAGTTCCCACACATCGAAGCCGCGGTAGTTGCTGCTGACCGGCTCGACCCACTCGCCGTGGTGCGCGGCCATGTCCTCGTAGCTCAGGAAACCGCCGTTGGCCTTGAAGTAAGCGCCGACGGTGCGGGCGATCTCGCCCTTGTAGAACGCATCGCGCCCGCCCTGGGCGATCTGCTCCAGGGTGTGGGCGAGATTGGGGTTCTTCCACATCTCGCCGGTGCGCGGCGCGCGCCCGTCGAGGGTGAATTGCTCCTTGAAGCCCGGCCACTTCGACAGCTTGGGCACCGAGGCGTTCCAGTAGTACGCGATCACCTCGTGCACCGGATGGCCCTCGCGCGCGTAGCGGATCGCAGGCGCGAGGTTGTCGGCCATCGGCTTGCGGCCGAAGCGCTCGTGCAGGGCGAACCAGCCGTCGACCGCGCCGGGCACGGTCACCGGCAGCGGGCCGTGCGGCGGGATCTCCTTGAGTCCGCGCTTGTGGAACTCGGCCAGGCTCAGCGATTTGGGCGAGCGGCCCGAGCCGTTGTAGCCGTAGAGCTTCTTGGTTTTCGGGTCCCACACGATCGCGAACAGGTCGCCGCCGACGCCGTTGCCGGTCGGCTCCATCAGCCCGAGCGCGGCGTTGGCGGCGATCGCCGCGTCGACCGCGCTGCCGCCGGCTTTCATCACGTCCAGCGCGATCTGGGTGGTCAGCGGATGCGAGGTCGCGGCCATCGCGTGCGGCGCGTAGACCTCGCTGCGGGTGGCGAAGGTCTTGCCGCCGATGCGGTCGGCGGCGTGCGCCGGCGCCAGCGCGAACGCGCAGGCCAGCGCCAGCGGCGCGAGCAGCGCCGCCGCGCGGCGCGGACGCAGGGCGGGAAACGAGACGGGCATGGCGGTACTCCCCAGGACAGCGCTCGACGATAGCGCAAGCCCGCGCCGAACTGAGTAGGCCAAAAGTCGAGCGGCGCAGGATCGGACGATGCGGATCGAAGGGTGCGGATCGAACAGTGCGCGCTCGGGCCGTCGGATTCGGATAGCGCGACGCCGGATGTGGCCGGATCGGGAATGCGAAACCCGGCGGCGCGCGACCGCAAGGCGCGAAACCGGGCGAGGCATCGCAGCTGCGCGGCGAACCGCGCCCGCGGTCGAACATGAATGCGCGGCCCTCGGGTCTGCCCCAGTTGTGGCGCGCGCATACGGCCACGTAGGTTGGCTTCCATCCGATGGGAGGGGTTTCGCGATGAACGTCCAGCTGCAACCGACCCAGCTCCAGCCGACCTGGCAAAAACCGCTCGAGCCGCTGGCGCCGCAACTGCCGCTGGCCCCGCCGGTGCCGCAGGGCTCCTACGCGCTGGACCCCAGCTACCACCCGCAGCTGGCCGCGCTGAAGGGCCCGGCCGCCAACGCCGCGCCGGACCCGACCTCATTCGACCAGCAACTGCGCGGCCAGGATTCGCAGGCCATCGACCTGGAGATGGCGCAGATCTCGCAAGCGGTCTACAACCCCGACACCAAGACCGTCGGCAACTGGACCCGGCTCGACGACGCCCAGCTGACCCAGGCCGGGATCGATCCCAAGTCGCTGGAGAACAGCGACACCGGCTTCCGCGCCGGCATCTACACCGACGGCAACGGCAAGTACGTGGTCGCCTACGCCGGCTCCAACGACGTGCAGGACTGGATCACCAACGCCCGCCAGGGCATCGGCTGGGATTCCAAGCAGTACGACCAGGCCGTGCAGCTGGCCCAGGACGCGCAGCAGGCCTTCGGCGAGAACATGGTGATCACCGGCCATTCGCTCGGCGGCGGCCTGGCCGCGACCGCGGCGCTGGCCACCGACACCGCCGCGGTGACCTTCAACGCCTCCGGCGTGCACGACGACACCCTGCGCGGGCTCGGCCTGGACCCGTCCACCGCCCGCAACGACGCCGCCGACGGCCAGATCCGCCGCTACAACGTCAGCGGCGAGATCCTGACCGCGGCGCAGGAAGACGTGCCGATCCTCAACGGCATCCCCGACGCGCCCGGCCACGAGATCAACCTGAAGGACCCGGACCCGCCGAAGGCGCCGGACTTCACCTGGAACCCGATCGAGATGGCCAAGCGCACCGCCGAGTACATCGGCGCCAAGGCCGTCCGTCCGGGCGAGCTGCACGCCATCGGTCCGGTGATCGAGGCGCTGCAGCAGCAGACGCCGTGGCAGTGACGTGACCGGGTCGGCTTGGCAGCCGTGCGCGCGCTGACCACAATCGGGCCATGATGCGTACCGCCGCGATCGTTGCGTCGAGCCTGTTGCTGGCCTTGGCGGCCGCGGCCTGCCGGGGGAATTCGATGGACGATGCGAAACAGGCCTTTCCCGATGCGCGCAGCGCGCAGCTGGCGCAGGCGGTGGCCGAGGGCGACGCCGCGCAGGTGCGCGCGCTGGTCGCCGCCGGCGCCGATCCCGACGCGCGCGGCGACCGCGACGTGAACCTGTTGCAGTACGCGATGCTCAAGCAAAGCCCGAAGGGCCTGGAGGCGCTGCTCGACAGCGGCGCCGATCCGTGCCGTCCCGGGCTCGGCGGCGCCACCGCGGTGCACGGCGCGGCGATCGCCAACGATCCGCAGTACCTGCAATTCCTGTTGGCGCACCGCGCCGATCCGAACGTGGCCCATGCCGAGACCGGGCAGACGCCGCTGTCGGACGCCGCCAGCCCGCGCTACCAGGCGCAGTTCGCTGCCTTGCTCAAGGCCGGCGCCGATCCCAACCGCGCCGACCGCATGGGCAACACGCCGCTGCATCAGGCGGCCAAGCTCAACGCCACCGCGCAGGTGCTGGCCCTGCTCGACGCCGGCGCCGACCCGCGCGCGCGCAACGCCCAGGGCGCGAGTTTCCAGACCTTCCTGTTCAAGCTGCCGGCCGACAAGCTCAGCGAACCGGCGCGCGCCGAGCGCGCCAAGGTGACGGCGTGGCTGCAGCAGCACGACGTGGCGGTGGAGGACGGCGGCCGCTGAGGCGGGCGCGGGTGGCTCGCTGCGGGCCGGCGATGCGGGCTTGCGCTCGCGCGGGTTAGCATCGGCGCATCTTTCCTGCATCGACGCGGAGGCGGCGCATGGCCTCGCTCATCCACGGCTGCAACCATGCCCCAGGCGCGCGTTCGCACGCGCGCGCCGCGGTGCGCGCGGCCGCGGCCGCGCTGGGCCTGTGGCTGTGCCTGTCCGCCGCGTCCGCCCAACCCGGAGTGCGCGCCATGCAAGCCCGCGAAGTCTTCCCCGCCGCGGCCAGCGCCGAACTGGCCGACGCCGCGGCGAACGGCGACGCCGCGCAAGTGCGCGCGCTGGTCGCCGCCGGCGCCGATCCCGACGCGCGCGGCGAGCGCGGCATCACCGTGCTGCAGTGGGCGCTGTACCAGCGCAGCGTCGCCGGCCTGCGCGCGTTGCTCGCCGCCGGCGCCGATCCCGCGCGCGGCGCCGACGACGGCGCCACCGTGCTGCAACTGGCGGCGATGGCCGACGATCCGCAGTACCTGCGCGCGCTGCTGGACGCCAAGGTCGATCCGAACCTGAGCAACACCGTCACCGGCGCGGGCGCGCTGGCCTCGGCGTTGATGGCCGAGCGCGCCGACAACGTCGCCGCGCTGCTCGCCGCCGGCGCCGACCCGGGCCGCGCCGACCGCATGGGCAACACGCCGCTGCACGTGGCGGCCAAGATCAACGAGTTCGGCCACGCGCTGACCCTGTTGCGCGCAGGCGCCGATCCGAACGCGCGCAACGCCCAGGGCGTCACTTTCCAGCGCTACATGTTCATGAGCCCGGACCGCCTGCTCAACGCCCGCACCCGCGGCGAGCGCGAGGCGGTGGCCGCGTGGCTGCGCGAGCGCGGCGTGGCGGTGGAGACCGCGGCGGCGAAGTGAGGGGCAGTGGATTCTGGCGGACGACGGAATACATAAACTGTCGCGCCGCCGCACGCGCAGCAAGGCTTTAGTCGCTCAGCCGCCGCAGGCGCTGCAGCGCCGACTCCGCATCGCCCAGCAGCGCCGCCCACAGTAGCCGGTCCTGCGCGCGCGCGGCCTGCTCCAGCGCCTGCGCCGCTTCGGCCAGTTCCTGCGCACCGACCAGTTGCGCCGCGCCCCTGAGCCGATGTGCGTGGCGGCGCAGCGCGCCGGCGTCGGCGGCCGCGTGCGCGCGACGCAGGCCGGCGAGGTCTTCGTCGGCGGCGTCGAGGAACTCGGCCAGCACGGCGGCGGCATCGCCGCCGCCGCTGTCGGCGATCAGGCCGTGCAGCGCGTTCAGGTCGAGCAGGCGGCCGAGGTCGCGCCCCGGCGCCAGCGCCGATACGGCCCGTGCCGGTGTCGCGTCGGCGGGTTCCGGCGGAATCCAGCGCTGCAGCGCCGCCGCCAGTTTCGCCGCGGCCAGTGGCTTGACCAGGCAATCGTCCATGCCGGCCTCGATGCAGGCATCGGCTTCGTCCTTCAACGCCGAAGCGGTCAGCGCCAGGATCGGCGTGCGCCGCGGGTCGCCGGCGCCGATGCCGGCGCGCGCCTGCTCGGCGCGGATCGCCCGCGCCAGCGCGTAGCCGTCCAGGCCGGGCATGCGCAGGTCGGTCAGGACCAGGGCGTAGCGGCCGCTGCGCCAGCGCTGCAGCGCTTCCTCGCCGCCGGCCGCGGTCTCGCAGGCGTAGCCGGCCAGGGCCAGTTGCTGCGCCAGCACCAGGCGGTTGGTCGGATGGTCGTCGACCAGCAGCGTCAGCCGGCCTTCGCGCGCGGCGCGTTCGCGGTCCGGCGGCGCGCGCGCGGGCAGCGCCGGGTCGGCGTCCACGGCCAGCTCGACGGCCTCGGCGCGCGCCAGTTCCAGGCGCAGGCGCAAGGTCGTGCCCACGCCCGGCTCGCTGTCCAGTTCGATCCGTCCGCCCATCAGCTCGGCCAGGCGCCGGCAGATCGCCAGGCCCAGGCCGGTGCCGCCGTAGCGGTGCGCGGTGTCGGCGTCGGCTTGCTGGAACGGCTGGAACAATTGCTGCTGTTGCTGCGGGTCGATGCCGATGCCGGTGTCGCTCACGCGCAGGCACAGGCGGTCGCGCGGCGCGTCCTCGCCGGCGGCCGGCGCCAGCGCGGCTTCGAATTCCAGCGCCGCCTCGATCCGGCCGCGCTCGGTGAACTTGACCGCGTTGGACAGGAAGTTGCCGAGGATCTGCCGCAGCCGCAGCGCATCGCCGCGGTAGGCCGCGGCCACCCGCGGATCGATCTCGCAGTCCAGCGCCACCCCGCGCGCGCGCGCCGCGGCGAGGAACCCGGCCGCGGTGGCGCGCACCAGCGCGGCCAGGTCCAGCGGCGCCGGCGCCAGCTCCAGCCGGCCGGCCTCGATCTTCGACAGGTCGAGGATGTCGCCGATGATCTGCAGCAGCGCGTGCGAGGACTGCTGGATCACCTCCAGCGCCTGGCGCTGGCCCGGGTCCAGGCGCGAATGCGCGAGCACTTCGACCATCCCGGTGACGCCGATCATCGGCGTGCGGATCTCGTGGCTCATCGCCGCCAGGAACGAGGACTTGGCCCGGCTGGCGTCGTGCGCGCGCGCCTCGCTGGCGCGCAGCTCGCGTTCCAGCCGCTTGAGCGCGCTGAGGTCGGCGGCGACCACCAGCAGGCCCGGCGGTTCGTCGTCGCCGCCGCCGGTGGCCGAGACCGCGACCAGCGCCGGCACCCAGGTGCCGTCGCGGTGGCGCAGGCGGGTCTCGCGCGGCGCGGCGCGGTCGCGCGCGAGTTCGCGCAGCGCGGTCCAGTCGGCCGCCACCGGCCGGCCCAGGCGCGCGCCCAGTTCGCCGGCCAGCGCCTGCAGCGCGCGGCGTTCGAACACCGAATGCAGCGGCATGCGCCCGACCGCGTCGGCCTCGCGCAGGCCGAGCAGGCGTTCGGCGAACGGGTTGACCAGGGTGAAGCGGCCCTGCGCGTCGACCGCCATGATCGCGGTCTGGGCCGAATCCAGCAGCGAGGCCTGGAAGCGTTCGCGCCGTTCCAGTTCGGCGCGGGTGCGCTCGTTGCGGATCAGCTGGCCGGTCAGCTCGGTCTCGAAGCCGAGCACGTCGCGGCGCATGTCCAGGAAGGTCTGCATCACCGCGCCGAGCTCGCCCGGCGGCAGCTCGCCCGGATCGGCGGTGTAGTCGTGCTCGCGCATGCGCCGCGCCAGCCAGGTGAGCTGGTCGATGCCGCGCGAGGCGTTGCGCAGCACGCGCCGGCCGACCAGCGCCGCCAGCGCCAGCGCCAGCAGCGACACCGCCACGCGCAGCGCGCTGACGCGTTCGCTGCGGGCGATGTCGGCGCGCACCACCGCGTCGGCCTGGATCAGCTCCAGGTCGGAGAGCTTCTGCATGCGCTGGGTCAGCGGGTCGATCGCCGGGTACAGGCGGGTGTCGGCGAAGCGGCCCAGCGCCGGCAGGTCGCGCCGCAGCAGGATCGCGCGCAGTTCCTGCGCGGCGGCGTCGGCGGTGCGCCGCGCCTGCGCGGCGGCGGCGAGCTGCTGCTGTTCCTGCGGCGAATGCGGCAGCGCGTCGAGCTTGCGCCAGGCGCCGTCGATGCGGGCGCGGGCGCGGTCGACCCGGCCCACGCCCTCGTCCCAGCCGACCAGGTCGTTGCGCACCCGGAAGGTGGTGTCGACCACGTCCAGGCCGTAGGCGTCGGAGATGGTCTTGATCAGGCGCAGCCCGCTCAGCGAGTCGTCCTGCAGGGTCTGCAGCGCGGCGCGGGCGCGGTGCTGTTCGTACTCGTCGAGCAGCAGCACGCTGGAGCCGGCGGCGAGGAACAGCGCGAACAAACCCCACAGCTGGCGGCGGATGCTGATGCGGTCGAGCCAGGCGAACATGCGGCTCAGTGCTCGGGCCGGCGCCAGCGGCCGAGCGCGGCGCGCAGTTCGGCGCCGGGCACGGCCTCGCCGATCAGCCGGCCCTGCGCGGTCGCGCAGCCCAGTTCGGCCAGCATCTGCCAGTCCTCGACCGTCTCCACGCCCTCGGCCACCACGCCCAGGCCGAGCTTGCGCGCCAGGTCCAGGCTGGCCTCGACCACCGCGCGCTTGCGCGGCTGGTGGCTGGCGCCGGCGACGAACTCCTGGTCGATCTTCAGCTCGGTGAACGGCACCTGCGAGAGCTGCGACAGCGACGACCAGCCGGTGCCGAAGTCGTCGATCGACAGGCCGAAGCCCTTCAGCCGCAGCCGCGCCAGCACCGCCAGGCCGCGCGCGGCGTCGGCCATCAGCGAGCTTTCGGTCAGCTCCAGCACGACCTCGCCCGCGGCCACGCCGGCCTCGCGCACGATGCGCTGGTAGCGGTCGGCGGCGCCGGCGTCGTCGAGCGCGGACGCGGAGACGTTGACCGACAGCCTCAGGCGCAGGCCCTCGCGGTCCCAGCCGCGTTTGTAGCGGCAGGCCTGGGCGAGCATGCGTTGGGTGAGTTCGTCGAGCAGGTCCTGGGCTTCCAGCAGCGGCACGAAATGCTGCGGCAGGATCACCCGGCCGTCGCCGCGGCGCCAGCGCGCCAGCGCTTCCACGCCGACGGCGCGGCCGTTGTTCAGTTCCACCTGCAGTTGGAACCAGGGCTCGATCTGGCCCGATTCGAGCGCGGCGCGGGCTTGCGCTTCGGTGATTTCGAGGGGGGCGGGGGGTTCTTCGTCGGCCTTGGGTTGGCGCAGGGCGGTCAGGGCATTTTCCAGTTTGGCTTTGGTCAGCGGCTTGGCCACCGCCTCCAGCACGCGCAGGCCGCTGACCCGGGCCATGGTCTGCACGCTGTGCAGCAGGGCCGGATCGAGCGCGCTGACCACCAGCACCGCGCGCGCCAGGCGCTCGTGGGCGAGGTGGTCGATGAATTCGATGCCGTCCATGCCGGGCATGTCGAGGTCGACCAGGACCAGGTCGACCTGGCCGGCGCCGGGCCGCTGCGCGTATTCGCGCAGGGCGCGCAGCGCGCTGGCGCCGTCGGCGGCTTCCAGGGCGGGGGCGATGCCGAGTTCGCCCAGCAGGCGCAGGGCCATGCGGCGCTGGAAGCCGTGATCTTCGACCACCAGGACGCTGAGTGCCGACTTCGACATCCGATCCTCGGCTGCGGGCGCAGCGACAGACCGGACCCGGCAGCGGGCGCGGCCGCGAACGGCCGAACTGTAGCCGTGTACGGGAAGGAACGCGAAGCGTGGCGACGAACGGTCGCAGCGGTTGCGATACGGTTCGCGCGCGCGTTGTGATGCGGGTGCGGACGGGCCGGACGGACGCGGCCCGCGGATCCGACGAACGCCGCGATGCGCGCCGCCGGCGCGGGCGTGCCCGGCGCCGCGCACGGCGCCGGGGAGCCGCGCGCTTAGCGCGCGCTCAGGGCCAGGCCGGCGGATTGGCCGCCCAGGCCTTGTGCACTTCGGCCAGGGTCGCGCGATCGGACTCGCGCCAGTTCGGCAGCAGCTCGGCGTAACGCGAGGTATCGCGCCACTGGCCCGGCTCGGTGCGCACCGCCGCGGCGTACCACTGCAGCGCTTCGTCCTTGCGGCCCAGCGACCACAGCACGACCGCATAGGTCGGCGGCATCCAGCTGGCGCTGACGCCGCGCGCGTTGTGCAGGGTCACGAAGACCTTGAACGCGTCTTCGGCGGCGCCGGCGTGGTACAGGTCCCAGGCGTAGTTCCAGTGGATCGCGCGCCATTGCGCGCTGCCGCTGTCGATCTCGTGCAGGGCGCGGCCGTAGAGCTGGCGGCCCAGTTCGGTGCGCCCGGCCTCCATCGCCAGGTGCGCCAGTTGCGCGGCCTCGGCCGGCGCGTGCGGCTTGCGTTCGAGGATCTTGGCCAGCCGGTCCATCGCCGCCTCGCCGGTTTCGCGCACCGCGATCACCGGCCGCGCGGTCTGCGCGTCGGCGTCGAAATAGAACTCGTTGGGCTTGGACAGGCTTTGCGCGCCGGCCGCGCCGGAGGCCAGGGCCGCGGCGAGTGCCGAGGCCAGCAACAGATTGCGGATGAACATGAACGTGAATCCCCCCTTTGGGCGGCTACATGCTAACCGCTCAATGCACGTTTCCATGAACATCGGCACATATTTTTGTTTCCCGAATGGGGCGAAGCGCATGGCGGCATGCGTCTGAAATGGGTTATTGCCACGCGCGACACGCCCATGACACATACGCCGGCACAGGAGACGCCCGCGTACGGACGTCCCCCGAATGCCGCTACGCATCGCCGCCGCGGCGCGCGATCACGGCGCCGGACGCAGGCTCACCCGATCCAGCGCCCACAGCGGATCGTGCTTGCCGCTGGCGAACACGAAGCACAGGTCGTGGCTGCCCGACAGCTTCGGCAGCGGCGCTTCCAGCACGGTCAGGCCGTCGCTGGCCAGGGCCGGCTGCAGCGGCAGGCGCGCGATCGGCGCGCTCTTGCAGTCGTCCAGGCGCACTTCCAGCGCCGCATCGGGTTGCGCCTTGCGGGTCACGATCTGGTCGGTGTCGTGCCACAGCTGGAAGTTGTACGGCACCTGCCCGACCGTGGCGCGCAGCGTGGCGACGCCGTCGAGCTTGGCGCCGGGGTAGATCCAGCACGGGTCGATCAGGTTCACCGTCAGCGCCGCGCGCGCGCCCTCGCTGCGGCCGTCGCGCGCCGCATCGTCTTCCAGGCGCAGGTTGTAGCCTTCGCGGCAGGCCTTGAGCCCGGCGCTGCTGCGTTCGCTGAGGTCGGCCGCCGACTGCGCGCGCAGCCGGCGCGGCGACGACAGCGCATGGCCGTCGAAGAACGCGGTGGCGACCAGGTCCAGCGGCAGCGCGGCCTGCAGCGGCTGCGCGTACACCGGCGAGGACGCGTCCGGCTCGCCGCCGTCGGTGCGGTAGCGGATCTCGCCGAAGCCGGCCTGGTTGGACAGCGTCACCTGCGCGCCGGCGGCGGCGGGCTCGGCCTTGAAGTCCACCGCATAGGCCGCGTCGCTGAAGCCGACCTTGAGCGTCTTGTAGCGTTCCAGCTGCGGCACCAGGCGGCGCTGGAAGTCGTTCCAGTCGCGGCCCTGCGCCGGCGACCACACCACCTCGGCCAGCGCGTCCAGGCGCGGATGCAGCGCCAGCTGCACCTGTTCGAAGGTGCGCTTGTGTTCGACCCACAGGTTGCCTTGCGCGCCGATCACGTGCGCGGCCTGCTGCGCGTCCATGCCGGGCGGGGTCATCGGGAATTCGTAGAACGCGCGCAGGGTGGCGACCGGGAAACGCCCGCTGGGCTCGTCGTCGCGCTCGCTCTGGGCGTAGTCCAGGTAGAGCTTGCGGTCGGGCGCGAGGATCACGTCGTGGCCCTGGCGGGTCGCCTCCAGCGCGCCCGCGTCGCCGCGCCAGGACATCACCGTGGCGCTGGCCGGCAGCTTGCCGCCTTCCAGGATCTCGTCCCAGCCGACCAGCACCCGTCCGCGCGTCTGCAGGTGCTCGCCGATGCGGCCGACGAACCAACTCTGCAGCGCCGCTTCGTCCTTCAGGCCCAGCGACCTGATCTTGGCCTGGACCGTCGGCGAGGCCTTCCACTGGTCCTTGGCGGCCTCGTCGCCGCCGATGTGGATGTACTTCGACGGGAACAGCCCGACCACCTCGTCGAGGATGCCGGTGAGGAACACGAAGGTCTGGTCTTCGGGATTGAACAGGTAGGTGTGCACGCCCCAGTCCGGCGACACCGGCGGCGGCTGCTTGAGCACGTCGCCGACGCCGAACGCGGGATAGGCGGCGATCGCCGCTTGCGCATGGCCGGGCATCTCGATTTCCGGCACCACGGTGATGTGGCGCGCGGCGGCGTAGGCGACCACGTCGCGGATCTGTTCCTGGGTGTAGTAGCCGCAGTACTGCACGGTCTTGCCCTGGGCGTCGCGGCCGTTGGCGCCGGCGCGCACGCGGCAGCCGCCGACTTCGGCCAGGCGCGGGTACTTCTTGATCTCGATGCGCCAGCCCTGGTCGTCGGTGAGGTGCCAGTGGAAGGTGTTGAGCTTGAGCAGCGCCATCTGGTCGAGCACCGCCTTGACTTCATCGACGCTGCGGAAATGGCGCGCGACGTCGAGCATCAGCCCGCGCCAGCGATACGCCGGCGCGTCCTCGATGCGCTGCGCGGCGATCGCGGTCGCGCCCTGGGCGCCGTCGGCGGTGGCCAGCTGCCACAGGCTGACCGCGCCGTAGAACAGCCCGGCCTCGCTGCGCGCGCTGATCTTGGCGCCGTCCTGGCCGACGTCGAGCACATAGGCTTCCTCGCCGATCGGCAGGGTCGGGTCCAGTGCCAGCGCGATCGCGCCCTTGGCATCGCCGCTGCGGTCGCGCAGCTTCGGCGCGAAGCCGCGCACGGCCAGCACGCGCTGGGCCAGGAACTCGCCGACGCGGCGCGCGCCGGGCTGGTCGGCGGCGACCTGGATCGCGGTCTGCGGGCCGAACGCGAACGCGCCCTGGCCCGGCACGAACCTGGTCGGCCGCGGCAGGATCGCGCTGGGATGGGCGGCGCGCGGTTGCGCGGCGGGTTGCGCGGCCGGCGCCGCGACGTCCGCTGCGGCGGGTTCGGCGGTGGCCTTGCGTTCGCACGCGGTGAGCGCGACGACCATCGCGCAGGCCAGGCCGGCGTGGACGAAAGCGGTGCGGACGGGCGGGGCGGCGAAGGGACGGGGCTTCATCGTGGACGGACTCCGGAACGAGGCGTTCGGCCGCACACCATGCCGCAGGCGCGCCGATCGGGGTTGTGTTTGTGCGTTCGCGCGACTGGCCGCGCGAACGGCGAAGTTTCGGCGGCGCCAAAAACGACAAGCCCGGCACGCGAATGCCGGGCTTGTCGGGTCGAGCGATCGATCGCCTTGCCGGCCGATCAGAACTTGAAGCGGAACGAAGCCATGAAGCGGCGCCCGGTGTGGAAGCTCTGGGCGACCAGTTCTTCGCGGCCGAGGTACTGCTTGTACTCGGAGTCGAGCAGGTTCATGCCTTCCAGCGCGACCGTCAGGCGGTCGTCGATGTTCCAGGCCACGCTCGCGCCGAGTTCGGCGTAGTCGTCCACGCTCGCCGGCGGCGCGCCGGCCACGTAACCGCCGGCCAGGTAGTCGCTGCGCCAGTTGTAGCTGACGCGGGCGGAGAACGGACCGCGCTCGTAGTACGGGCTGATCGCCACCGCATCGCGCGACTGGTACGGCAGGTCGGTGCCGTTGGCGCCTTCGCCGTCGGCGTAGGTGTAGTTCGCGGTCAGGCCGAAGCCGGTGTCGCCGAACGGCTGCTGGTAGCTGACGGTGAAGCCCTTGACCTTGCCCTTGCCGGCGTTGAGCGGGCGGATGATGCTGTAGTCGCAGAAGCCGTCGGCGGTGCAGCCGTTGGTGCCGACGATGCGCGACTGGTAGAACGCCGGCGCGGTGGTCGCGTTGGAGTTGAACTGACGCTCGATGCGGCCTTCGCTGGTGATGTAGTTGTCGATGTCCTTGTAGAACACCGACGCCGCCAGCACCGACTGCTCGGCGAAGTACCACTCGGCCGACAGGCTGTAGTTGGTGGATTCGTACGCGTCGAGGTTGGCGCTGCCGCCGCTGCCGGTGAAGGTGCTGTCGTTGAGGAAGGTGTTGCCCACCAACTGGTTGTACGGCGCCCAGGCCACGACCTTGGCCGCGCCGAAGCGCAACAGCACGTCGGCGCCGGTGTCGTAGACCACGTTCAACGACGGCAGCACGAAGTCTTCCTTCTTCGAGCTGCGCACGCGCTTGGAGTCGAGGTCGGTCAGGGTCGGGGTGCCGCCGTAGGCGAAGCCCTCGCCGTCGGTCTTGGACTCGACGTAGCGCACGCCGAGGTTGCCGCGGAAGCCGCCGCTGGCGAAGTCGGCCTGGACGTAGGCGGCGGTGTTGGTCTGCTCGATGTTGAAGGTGTTGTTGAGGAAGCTGGCCGGGTCCGGCGTCAGCGCGCCGCGGTAGCGGTTGACGTAGTCGATCACGTTCTGGCGGCCGACCTGGACATGGCGGCCCGAACCGGGATTGAGGTCGCGCAGGCTGACCGGGTTGATCGTGCCGACGGTGACCAGGTCGGCGACCGGCAGGCCGACGTAGACGTTCTGGCGGTAGTCTTCCTCGTGCTTGCCGCGGCGCGCGCCGAAGCTGAGGTTGTTGAGCACGCTGTCGAAGCGGACGTTGAAATCGACCTGGCCGTAGGTGTCCTTGGTCTCGGTGTCGATGACGCCGTAGTTGCCCATGAAGCCGTCGCCGGCCCAGTTGGCCGGGTTGCTGGCGGCCGCCGGGTTGTCGAAGGTCAGGCCGCGCTTGAGGTCGAAGCTGTAGCCGCCGGTGTAGACCGGTTCGATGAACCACTGCTCCAGCGTGTTCTCCGACTTGCTGTGGCCGATCTGGCCCGATACGCCCCACGTGTCGGTCTGGTACTTGCCGGTCAGGTCCAGGCCCTTGGTCTCGGGCTCGGACACGCGCACGTTGTTGTCGTAGAACACCGGGTTGGCGTTGCTGTGGCCGCCGGTGGCGACGTTGCCGCTGGTGCTCAGCCGGTCGACCGCGCCCGGACGCTGGGTCAGGAAGTTGTAGAACGACTGGTTGTAGTTGTCGAAGCTCTCGCGGATGAACAAGCCGCTGAGGTTGAACTCCAGCTCCTCGCTCGGCTTGAACTGCAGGTTGAGGTTGGCGCTGTTGCGCTCGCGGGTCTGCTGGAACCAGGCGGCGTTGACGAAGTTGGGCACGTCGATGCCCGCGGCCGCGCCGGTCTGGTTCGGGAACGCGCTGGCCTTCTGGTAGCCGAACACTTCCACGCCCTGGCGGTCGACGGTTTCCTCGTAGTGCTGCGCGGCGAAGTTGACGCCGAAGGTCTCTTCGGCGTTCTTCCAGCTGTACATGAACGAGCCGCTGGGACGGGTGTCGCCGCCCTGGTCGTTGTAGTTGAAGCTCAGCGAGCCGGCGATCGAGTTGGCGTCCATGTCCAGCGGCTTGCGCGTGTGCATGAGCACGGTGCCGCCGAGGCTGCCCTCGGTCAGGCGCGCTTCGGAGGACTTGATCACTTCCAGACGGCCGAGGATTTCCGGCGCCAGCAGGGTGTAGTCGAAGCCGCGGTTGGGCTGCTCGCCGTACAGCCAGATCGACTGCGCCACCGGGTGGCCGTCGAGGAAGCTGAGGTTGAGGCTGGGATCGGTGCCGTCGATGCTGACGCGCTCGCCCTGGCCGAAGCGGCGGTCCAGGACCACGCCGGGAATCTGCGACATCGCTTCGGCGACGTTGGTGTTGGCGAACTTGCCGATGTCCTCGGCGGTGATCGCCTCCGACACGGTGACGTTGGCCCGCTTGGTGTCGAGCGACTTCTCCAGGCTGGCGCGGATGCCGGTGACCACGACCGCGTCGAGGTCCTTGGCTTGCGACGCGGCCGGTGCGTCCTGGGCCATCGCCGCGGCCGAAGCCACGCTCAGTGCCACTACGATGCTGGCGGACAAAAGGGTCTTGCGCGCTTTCATTACTGTTCCTCCCTCGGGCGGTGATGGCTCGGCGATCGTCCGGTGGCCGGTTCGTCGTCGAGTCCGGTTGTCTTTGTGCGTGCGGTGGTCGGTGCGGTGCTGCTGCGGCCGGTCGCGGCGATGCCGCCCGTGGACCGGTACCGGTGCTGCGGTGAGCCGTGCTGCGGTACTGCCGCCTTCGGTGCGAGGGCCGCGAGCCTGCCGTGGCCTTGCGCCTGAGCGTGTGCTGCCTGTGCCGCGCGGCGCCTGCGCGCCGCGCGACGGTGATGCGGTTACGCGATGGGACGGGCCGCGTCGCCGTGGGCGTCGCGCGCGTGTTCCAGGTACCAACTGGCCGCGCCGATCACGCCCAGGCGCTCGTTCTCGATGAGCCGCACCGGCACGGTCTCCAGCACCGGCCGCATCACGCCCTTGTCGAGCATGCGCGCGTGGAACGGGCTGTCGGGCACGAAATCCTTGAGCTGCGGCAGGATGCCGCCGGCGATGAACACCGACTTGGCGCCGCTGATCACCACCAGGTCGCCGATCACGCTGCCGAGCAGCGCGCAGAAGGTCAGCACCGCCTCGCGCGCGATCGCCTCGCCGCGGCGCGCGGCCTCGGTGATCGCCGCCGGCGCGCGCAGCGACGGCTCGGCGCCGGCCAGCGTGCACAGCGATTCGTACAGGTTGACCAGGCCCGGACCGGAGACGAAGTGCTCGGTCTTGACGTAGTCGTGGCCGCGCTGCTGCACCAGCCGCAGCATGTCGACCTCGCGTGCGTTGCCCGGCGCGAAGGCGGTGTGGCCGGCTTCGGTCGGCAGCACCACGGTGCCGCGGCCGTTGGGAATGCGGATCGCCGCGCCCAGGCCGGTGCCCGGGCCGATCACCAGCACCGGGCCGGGCGCGGCGTCGCGCACGCCCGGGGTGAGCAGGGTCGAGTCTTCCGGCGCCATGCACTGGGCGGCGTTGGCGTTGGCCTGGAAATCGTTGATGAACAACACTTCGCGCAGGCCCAGCTCGCGGCGCAGTTCCGACAGCGAGATCGGCCACGGCAGGTTGGAGTTGACCACGCGGTCTTCGAGCACGACGCCGGCGCAGGCGATCACCACGCGCTCGACGCCGACGCCGTTGCCGGCGATGAATTCGGCCAGGATCGGCGCCAGGCTCGGGTAATCGGCGCACACGTACTTGCGGTGGGCGAGCACGGCGACGGTGTCGCCGCCCTGGCCCGGACGCACCAGCCCGACCCGGGTGTGGGTGCCGCCGACGTCGGCGGCGATGAAGGTGCCGGCCTCGGCCGAAGCGGCCGGGCTCAGTCGCGGCGCCGCGCTCATGCGCGCACCTGCGTCCGCGCCGCGTCGCTGCGGCCGTTCATGCGGCGCGAGCGCCCGTGGTGCGGCCGCTGCGGCTGCGATTGCCCGGTTTCCAACGACCCGTCCCACTGCATGCGCCCTCCACGGCTGCCCTTGAGCGTTCCCCTTGGCGGCGCCGAGACTGCACCCGCTTTGACAACGTTGTCAACAAGACTCCGCAAAACCGTCATCGACGGGCGCAAACCGTGCCTGCGACCGCGCTTTTATTGATGCGCCGCAACATGCCGGCGCGCGCCGGAGATCACGTTCTGGCGCGGGTTTCGGCCGAATCGGGCGGTCCCGGTTGGCAGGACGCGTGCACTTGTGACAACGTTGGGCCAACGCTTGTCGTGCCGGTCAACCGGAGCAAGGGCGCACGCGGCGGGCGTCTCCCGCCTGCCCTGGGAGGGGATGTCTCATGTCGGTTGCAAACGCCAGCGCGCCGCCGCGCTATCTCATGTCGATCGGGATCATCGGCGCGCTGTTCTTCGTGTTCGGCTTCGTCACCTGGCTCAACGGCCCGTTGATCGGCTTCGCCCAGCTCGCCTTCGACCTGGACGAGGTCGGCGCGTTCCTGGTGCCGATGGCCTTCTACCTGTCGTACTTCTTCCTGGCCCTGCCGGCTTCCTCGATCCTGCGCTTCACCGGGATGAAGCGCGGCATGGCCCTGGGCCTGCTGGTGATGGCGATCGGCGCGGCGGTGTTCGGCGAGTTCACCACCCAGCGCTGGTACCCCGGCGCGCTCGGCGGCCTGTTCGTGATCGGCGCGGGCCTGGCGGTGCTGCAGACCGCGGTCAATCCCTACATCAGCATCCTCGGCCCGATCGAGGGCGCCGCCCAGCGCATCGCGGTGATGGGCATCTGCAACAAGATCGCCGGCATCCTCGCGCCGATCGTGCTCGGCACCCTGGTGCTGCACGGCATGGGCGACCTCGCCGAGCAGGTCAAGGGCGCCGATCCGGCGACCAAGGAACAGCTGTTGAACCAGTTCGCCTCGAGCATCCACGGCCCCTACCTGCTGATGGCCGGCGTGCTCGCCGTGCTCGCGGTCGGCGTGCTGTTCTCGCCGCTGCCGGAACTGCGCGGCGAAGAGGTCAACAAGAGCGGCGCCGGCAACGGCGGCGCCGGCCGCAGCCTGTTCGGCTATCCGCACCTGTGGCTCGGCGCGCTGTGCATCTTCGTCTACGTCGGCGTGGAGGTGATGGCCGGTGACGCCATCGGCACTTACGGCCACAGCTTCGGCCTGCCGTTGGACAAGACCAAGTTCTTCACCTCCTTCACCCTGGGCGGCATGCTGCTCGGCTACATCGTCGGCCTGATCGTGATCCCGCGCTTCATCTCGCAGGAGCGCTACCTGTCGTGGTCGGCGGTGCTGGGCGTGGCGCTGAGCATCGGCGCGTTCGCCACCCACGGCTTCGTCTCGGTGCTGTTCGTGGCCGCGCTGGGCTTCGCCAACGCGATGATGTGGCCGGCGATCTTCCCGCTCGGCATCCGCGGCCTGGGCCGCCACACCGAGACCGGCTCGGCGATCATGGTCATGGGCATCGCCGGCGGCGCGGTGGTGCCGCAGCTGTACGCGGTGCTGAAGCAGCACTTCGACTTCCAGGCGGTGTTCCTGGCGCTGATGGTGCCGTGCTACCTGTACATCCTGTTCTTCGCCAAGGTCGGGCATAAGGTCGGCCAGCGCGAGTCCGGCGCGGCCGGCGCGGCGGCGCGGCCGGCGGTCGAGACCCGCTGAATCCGCCCGGCCCTGCCCAGCCAGGGCCGCCGCGGCTTTCGCTGCGGCGGGAGAGCCTTCGGGCACGACGCTGTGCGCTCGGGTCGCTGCGATCGGGAACGAGAGCAGCGGGCCTGAACGCCCTCCCGTATCGATCCGGTCGAAATTTCAACGCCGCCGCCTCCGGCTTCGCCGGACGCGGCGTTCCGCCAAATGACGCTGGCCGCTGCGGCGGCGCTTCGGTATCGTGCACGCAATGAATGCGCCGCCTCCCCACGCCGGCGCGGTCGCGCCCACCGGGGCGTCGGCCGCGCGTGCGCTGCGTTACCTGGTCCGTACGCCCTTGCTGCTGTGGCATGTGTTCGTCCACCTGCCGCTGGTGCTGCTGCTGATCACCCTGCCGACCGCCCGCATCCCCTGGGGCGAGGTCCCGCTGGAACACCGCGTGATCCGGGCCTGGTCGGCCGGGCTGATGCGCGTGTTCGGCTTCCGCCTGCGCCGGATCGGCACGCCGCTGCCGGGTGCGGCGCTGTTCGTCGCCAACCACGTCAGCTGGGTCGACATCGAGATCCTGCACAGCCAGCGCATGATGGGCTTCGTCGCCAAGCGCGAGATCGCCGGCTGGCCGGTGGTCGGCTGGCTGGCCGCGCGCGGCCACACCATCTTCCATTCGCGCGGCAGCACCGAATCGCTCGGCGGCGTGCTGCACGAGATGCTCGCGCGCCTGCGCGCGGGCCGTTCGGTCGGCGTGTTCCCCGAAGGCGGCACCCGCGGCGGGCGCGAGATCGGCCCGTTCCACGCGCGCATCTTCATGGCCGCGGTCGAGGCCGGCGTGCCGGTGCAGCCGGTGGCGCTGCGCTACGGCGAGCGCGGCGACGCCCAGGCCGTGGTCGCGTTCCAGGGCCGCGAAAGCTTCTTCGCCAACTTCCTGCGCCTGCTCGGCGAGCCCGGGCGGCTGGCGGAAGTGCATTTCCTCGCCCCGATCGGTCCGGGCGAGGCCGACGGCCGCCGCCGTATCGCCGAACTGGCGCGGCAGCGCATCGTCGAGGCGATGGCGAGCTGAGGCGGCGATGCTGACCGCCGCCGACTACGCGCCCCCGCGCTGGCTGCGCAACGCCCATGTGCAGTCGGTGCTCGGCTCCAGCCCGCTGCGCCGGCGCACCGCCGAACAGCGCCTGGCCGCGGCCGGCGCGCGCACCGAGATCCACCTGCTGGAAACCGCCAGCGGCGTGCGCCTGCAGGGCCTGCACAGCGCCGTGCCGGGCGTGCGCCCGCACGGGCTGGTGCTGTTGCTGCACGGCTGGGAAGGCAGCGCCGATTCCAACTACATGCGCCTGACCGCGGCGCAGCTGCTCGGCCGCGGGTTCGAGGTGTTCCGGCTCAACTTCCGCGACCACGGCGACACCCACCACCTCAACGAAGGCCTGTTCCACTCCAACCGGCTCGAGGAAGTGGTGCAGGCCGCGCAGGAAGTGGCGCGGCGCTTCCCGCTGCGGCCGCTGTCGGTGGCCGGCTACTCGCTCGGCGGCAACTTCGCCCTGCGCCTGGCGCTGCGCGCCAGCGAAGTCGGCCTGCCGCTGGCGCACGCGGTCGCGGTGTGCCCGGTGCTGGACCCGGCGCGGACCATGGATTCGATGGAAACCGGGCTGCCGATGTACCTGTGGTACTTCGAGCGCAAGTGGCGCGATTCGCTGGCGCGCAAGCGCAACCTGTTTCCGTCCGTGCACGACTTCGACGACCGCACCCTGGGCCTGCGCATGCGCCCGCTGACCCAGTGGATGGTCGAGCGGCACACCGACTTCGGCACCCTGGACCGCTATTTCGAAGGCTATTCCATCGCCGGCCCGCGGCTGGCGCGGTTGCAGGTGCCGGCCAGCATCCTGATGGCCGCGGACGATCCGGTGATTCCGCTGGACGCGTTCGGCGAATTGCAGTTGCCGCCGCACTCGCGTCTGGAAGTGGCGCCGTGGGGCGGGCACTGCGGGTTCCTGGAAAACGCGCGGCTGGACGGCTTCGCCGAGCGCTGGATCGCCGACCGGCTGGCGGCGCTGGCGGCGGGCTGAAGCCGGGCGCGCAGCGCTCGCGGCCCAAGCCCGTGTAGGAGCGGCGCAAGCCGCGACCGCGCCACTGCGCCGGACCGCGAACGCCGCGGTGCGCGTCGCTCGCGGCCCACCGGAGCCGGCCGCAACCGGCCGCGCCCCGACGCCCGCGCTCCCGGCCGCACCAGCGCCCAGCGTTGCGGCCCAACCCGGCAAAGCCGCGCAAACCGGCGCGCACCCCTACAATCCCCGTCTCACCAATCCAGCGCGAAGTACGTCACATGTACGAAACCACCCTCGACGCCCTGCGCCGCGGCGCGGCGGCGGAGGCGATCGCCGCCGCCGAACGGCTCGCCGGCGACAACCCCCACGACGCCACCGCGCACCGCCTGCACGCCGCCGCGCTGCGCCTGGGCGGCGATCGCGACGCTGCGGTGGCCGCGCTCGACCGCGCCATCGGCCTGGCGCCGGAAGAAGCGCAACTGCACCTGGAGCGCGCCGGCGCGCTGCTCGACGGCCGCCAGCTCGATGAGGCCCAGGCCGCCCTGGCGCGGGCGATCGGCCTGGACCCGAACCAATTCCCCGCCTACATCGTCAAGGCGCAGCTGGCGCTGCTGCGCGGCGACCTCGACGAGGCCGAGCGGCTGGGCCGCACCGCCGCGCGCATCGCCCCCGACCATCCGCGCGTGGGCGCGGTGGTGGGCATGCTGGCGCTGCGCCGCGGCGACGCCGACCGCGCCCTGGCCGTGCTCAGCCAGGCCGCCGCGGTCGCGCCGGACGATCCGCAGGTGCTGCACGCGCTCGGCTTCGCCTACCTGGCCAAGGACCATCTCGCCTTCGCCGAACAATGCTTCGCGCGCCTGGACGAACTCAATCCGGCCCAGCCCACGCTGCAGTTGCTGATCGCCGACCTGCTGCGCCGCCAGTCGCGCTTCCAGGAAGCCGCCGCGCGCATCGCGCCGCTGGCCGACCGCGCTGGCGCCGATTTCGGCGTGCGCCGCTGGGCCGCCGAACTCGAACTCGACGCCGGCCGCAGCGAACGCGCGCTGCAGCTCGCCCAGGGCCTGTTCGCCGAATACCCGCACGACCCGCGCACGCTCGACCTCAGCATGGAAGCCTGGCGCCGCGCCGGCGCCTTCGACGACGCGCGCCAGGCGCTGGAAACCGCGCTGGCCGCGCATGCGCAGGTGCCGCACCTGTGGCGCGCGCGGCTGGCGCTGGAGCCGTTCGCCGACGATTCGGCGCTGGCGGTGATCGAACGCTGGCGCGAGGCCATGCCCGAGCACCTGGCCGCGCTGGAAGCGCGCGCCGCCGTGCACGACCACCGCGGCGAGCACGAGCAGGCCGAGGCCATCGCCCACCGCATCGTCGAGCTGAGCCCGGGCGACACCAACGCCGAGATGCGCATCGTCCACGGCCTGACCGAGCGCGATCCCGACGCCGCCGCCGAGCGCATCGAGCGCCTGATCGGCATGGCCGCCGACCCGGCGGTGAAGCGCGAACTGCGCCAGCTGCTCGGCCAGACCCTCGACGTGGCCGGCCAGCCCGAGGCCGCGGCCGCGACCTGGGCCGAACTGCACGCCGAAGCCGCCGACCAGCGCCTGCCGCTGAACCCGATCAGCCGCCGCGGCGGCGGCGATTGGCCGGCGCTGGCGCCGGTGCCGGAGAACGGCCGCGGCCTGCTGATGCTGTGGGGCGCGCCGGGCTCGCGGGTGGAACGCATCGCCAACGTGCTCAACGCCGCCGGCGCGCCGCTGCTGGCCGACCGCTTCGGCGCGCAGCCGCCGACCGACCCGATGCAGCGCTACGGCACGGTCGAGGAATTGCTCAACGGCAGCCTCGATCCGGCGTTCCTGGTCAAGCTCTACCGCGCCGCGCTGCCCGCGCGCGGCGCCGCCGAAGGCCCGGTGTTCGACTGGCTGCTGTGGTGGGACAACGCCCTGCTGCGCGCGCTGCGCCCGTACCTGCCCGAGGCGTTCCTGCTGATCCCGATCCGCGACCCGCGCGACATGCTGCTGGACTGGCTCGCCTACGGCAGCCCGACGCCGTACGCGCTGAGCGCGCCGGAGCCGGCCGCGCGCTGGCTGGCGCAGAGCCTGGAGCAAGTCGCCGAGCTGCACGAAGGCGACCTGTTCCCGCACCGGCTGCTGCGCCTGGACGAGAGCGGCGAAGACCCGGCCGCGATCGCCCAGGTGCTCGCCGACACTCTGCGCGTGAACGTGCAACTGCCGGCCGGCATCCGCCTGCGCCCGCGCATGGCCGACGGCCGCTGGCGCGAGTACCGGGGCGCGCTGGACGAGGCTTTCGCCGCGCTCGCCCCGGTCGCGCGCCGGCTCGGCTATCCCGAGCGCTGAGGCGCGCGCCGCGCCGCCGCCGCCGATGCGCGGCGGCGGTCGCGGTCATGCGCCGATGCGATCATGGCCGTTGCATCCACGCGGCGTCGCCGCCCCGCATCGCCGCGACCGACCGGCACCGCGCGCGGCCCGGTTCCGACGCAGCACCGTTTCGACCCGCGCCCGCGCGCCGTCCCGCACGCCGCGGCAGGCGCACCGAGAACCCGACTCGCCCCAGGAGTTCGCCATGCAGATCCGTAGCAACAGCTTCCAGCACCGCCAGCGCCTGGCGGCCGAATTCGCCGCCGGCCAGGCCAGCGCCGACGGCTTCGGCTTCGCCGCCAACCGTAATCCGCACCTGGCCTGGGACGAGGTCCCCGCGGGCGCGCGCTCGTTCGTGCTGATCTGCATCGACCCGGACGTGCCGACCGTGGCCGAGATGGTCGGCCGCGCCGACGTGCAGATTCCCGAGCACCAGGTGCGCGGCGACTTCATCCACTGGGTGATGGCCGACATTCCCGCCGAGGTGCGCGAGATCGCCGCCGGCAGCTGCAGCGACGGCGTGGTCGCGCACGGCAAGCGCGATCCGGCCGGCCCGCGCGGCGCGCGCCAGGGCCTGAACGACTACACCGGCTGGTTCGCCTCCGATCCGGACATGGCTGGCGACTGGTACGGCTACGACGGCCCGTTCCCGCCGCCCAACGACCTGCGCCTGCACCGTTATTTCTTCCGCCTCTACGCGCTCGACGTCGAGCGGCTGCCGCTGGAACCGCGCTTCACCGCCGGCGACGCGCTCAATGCGATGCACGGGCACGTGCTGGGGCAGGCATCGATTTATGCGACCTATTCGCTCAACCCGGTGGTCGAGGGGTGAGCATGCGGGTGGCTTTGGTCAGCGGCGCCAGCCGCGGCATCGGCGCGGCGATCGCGCGCGAACTGTCGGCGGCGGGCTGCGCGGTGGCGCTGGTGGCGCGTTCGGGCGCGGCGCTGGACGCGCTGGCCGCGCAGTTGCCGGGCCCGGCGCTGGCGCTGCCGGCGGACCTGTCCGAGCCCGACGCCGCCGCGCGCGCGGTCGCGGCCGCGCAGGCGCGCTTCGGCCGCCTCGACGTGCTGGTCAACAACGCCGGTGCGACCCCGCGCGGCGATTTCCTCGCCTTCGCCGACGCCGACTGGGACGCCGGCTTCGCGCTGAAGTTCTTCGGCGCGGTGCGGCTGTGCCGCGCGGCGTGGCCGGCGCTGGCCCAACGCGGCGGCGCCATCGTCAACATCGCCGGCATCGGCGGGCGCACCGGCAGCGCCGAATTCGCCATCGGCGGCGCGGTCAACGCCGCGCTGCTGAACCTGACCAAGTCGCTGGCCGACCGCGGCGTGCGCGACGGCGTGCGCGTCAACGCGGTCAACCCCAGCGCCATCGCCACCGAACGCAACCAGGCCCGGGTCGACGCGCTCGCGCGCGAGCGCGGCCTGGCGCCGGCCGACGCCGCCGCGGAACTGGCGCGCACGCTCGGCGTCGCCCGCTTCGGCGCGCCCGAGGAAGTCGCGCGCGTGGTCGCCTTCCTGGCCTCCGACGCGGCCAGCTACATGCAGGGCGCGATCGTCGACGTCGACGGCGGCCAGACGCGAACCCTGTGATCCAACGAGTGCAGCCATGAACGAACCGCACGATCCCTACACCGCGCCGCAGGCGCAGATCCGCGCCGAGCGCGCGGCGCAACTGGTCGTGGCCAGCCGCATCCAGCGCCTGGTCAACTACCTCATCGACAGCACCGCCTGCGTGGCGCTGATCTTCTGCGGGCTCAGCGTCTACTCGGCGATCGACCCGGGCGTGATCGAAACGCTCAAGCAGCCCGACCCCTTGCGCGACCTGGCCATGACCGCGCTGGTCCTGCTGGTCTATTACGTGCCGATGGAAGGCATGTTCGGCGTCACCCTGGGCAAGCTGGTGACCAACACCCGCGTGGTCGACGAACAGGGCCGGCCGCCGAGCTGGGGCCAGGTGCTGGCGCGCACCGTCGCGCGGCTGATCCCGTTCGAGCAGTTCACCATCCTGTTCTCGCCGGCCGATCGCCCGACCGCGTGGCACGACCGCCTGCCCAAGACCCTGGTGGTGCGCGCGCAGCCGGTGGTCGCGTCGCGCTGACGCCGCGCAAAAGACCCACGTGCGTGTTGGTGCGGGGTAAGGCGGGTGCCCGCTGCCGCGTCTTAGAGGGTCATCTTCGGGCCACCCTGGAGCGGCTCATCCGGGCCCTGCGTTGGCGATGGGGCCTGCTGCTGGGCTGGTTGCCGGTTGAGGTGCTCCACCCGGTCCAGATTCTTCTCCGCGGGCGCTTGCGCGGCGTTGCCGGCGTCGATCGCCAAGTGGTGGTGCGGCCCGGCCGGCCCGTGCGGGGAGGCATACCCGATCAGGTTCGCGCCCCCGTCCACAGCCTTGCCGATCACGACCCCAGTGAGGTTTGCCCCAACGATCGCATCGGCCTTCACGGCCGCCAAGCCAGCTGCGGCGAGGTTGCGGGCCTCGGCCTGGCTCCAGCGGCCGTCGGCCTGGGCCGCGCGGTGGAACATCTCGAAGGCGGCGTGGTCCGGGTGACCTGGGCTGTCCGCGCGCAAGGCGCGTGGCTCAGGCGCTATGTCGGGGGCGACGGTCGAGGGCTCGGTCCTCGTGTTGTGCAGGGTCGTCCAGTGCATCCCGCCCTTGCTCGTGTCGATGAAGCTGAAGACCTTGCCGGGCCCGCCGAGGTTCAGTCCGTTGCGCTCGATCAGCATGGGGTCGAGCTTCAAACGCTCCAGGTCGAGTGAGGGTTCCACGGGGTTTGACCAGCCCTGGAGCACGCGCGATGCAGACGTGATGGCGCGGGGCGCGTAGTAGTTCTGGTAGTCCGAACCGCCTGCGCGGCCCAGGTTAGCCTCTTTGGGAGGCAGGTCGAAGTGGCACAACGCCACGGCTTCGCGGTTGGGGTTCGGATTGTGCTTGTCCGCCACGAGCGGGACGCTGCCAGCGTAGATGAGCCCGTCGTCGCTCATGCGGATGTCGCGGGCGAAAGCCGGAGCGCCGCCTTTGCCGGGGCTGATGCAGTGGGTGGTGGCGTCCGCGCGCGCAAGAAAATCCTTGCGGTCGAACGTGCCGCCGTTTTGTTCGCGCACCCGGCTGGCGAGCGCGTTCATGCCCCCGATCTCGGCCACTGCCTAGCCTTCGCGCGCGGCCAGCAAGTAACGCTCGAATGGGTCGGTCAGATCGACACGTCCACCCGGACCCGCATCGCGGATAGCGTCGGCCGTTTCCGTGTCGAGCCGCCGAAGCGCTTGGTTGAGGTGGCCGCTGAAATAGGCGTGGCTGGCTTCGTGCCCCAGTGTCGCGGTGATGTTGTCGACGCGCGCGCCAGCGTTCTTTTCCGCGAACTGGTCCGCGCTGATGAAGATGGTTTTCTCAACGACGTCGTAATGCCCGCTTTGGTGGGGCGTGGTCGTGACCGCAATATGGTTCACGCGGTTCTGCCGGGCTGCGTCCACCATGGTCGACGACAGGTAGGGGGAGCTTTCGATCGCGGCCCGCACGTCGGCTTTAGCGGCGGGCGGCAGTCCGCTCAACAGCGGAACGAGTTCGGGGGGAAGGTTGCGCATCGCCGTTTTCCTTAACCGCCTGCTTCCAACACATCACCGCGGCGAAGACGCGGGCCTTACGGTCACGGTGAGATCGCGGAGACACCGTGTGTCCTCCAAAGGGCCACTCAGCATCTGGTAGTCCCCCACGCGCGCGATGATGTCGACCTTGGAGGTGGTTCGTCGAAGTTGAACCGAGTGAAATGGGAAATTGGAGAGCTCATCCAGCACCGTGTAGCCCGCGGCATGAAGCTGAGCGAGCATTCCGGTGGTGTTTACAAAGCAGGGGGGATCTACCCACAGGCCGGGGTCGACGTCGCCGCCCGGGTAAAAAAATAACTGCAGCGGCGCCTGCGGCGGCGCGTTGGGCTCGCTTTGCCAAGCCCACACGCTGAACACCCAGCCGTTGGACAGCTTCCCAACGCCTTCCAGGCTGAGGGGTTGTTTGGCCCTTGGTTGCAGCTTCAGTTCGAACCTCTTGGCCACCGATCGGGGTTGGACGTCGTCGAAGCTCTCCAGCCGCACGAGCAAGTTCACCAGCCGGCGCTCAAGCCCCTGAACGTCGTAGCCGACCGATTGTTGGCCCTTGGCTGCAGCGTCTACAGCCGCGGTGGAGGGAACGGAGCCTGTCGGCGCTGGCTCGCCCGGCGGCTGCGCGCACGCCGTCAGCGCACCCAAGGCCAGCGTCAGCAGTGGCCAGTGGGTCATCCGAAGGCGGGCGGGACCTCTCAGGGTCTTGGCGATGGCGTTGCGTGTCATGTGGGTTCCTTCTTCCGCTGCGTCCATTGCCTTAGCGCCAAGCGATGCCAACGATGCAACCCTGATTGGCCCATCAAGGCTGCTGGTGTCAACGCGATCGAACGGACAACGAGACGTCGAGCGCAGATTGGAAGGCCCGCTGAAGATGTATGTGTCCATCGAGCACTCAAGGTGTGCCTAGTATCTCGCGGACCAACGTGACCGGACACGAGACAAAAAAGCCCGGCCGCGCGAGCGGCCGGGCTTTTCGTTCGGGTTTGGATCGCGCCTGTGCGCGAGCCGCGCTTACTTCGCCTTCGGCACCGGTACCGCTTCGCTCTCGACCACCATGTCGAGCACGTAGGCCACCGACGGCGCGTCGGCCGGCGGGTTCTTGACGTCGAACTTCTTCACCCGCACCACGTTGCGGATGCCGGCCTCGTGCTGGTAGCCCTCGATGTCCTGGTAGAGGAAATGCCACTCGTCGGCGGTCTTGAGCGCGACGCCGTTGTCGTCGTACTTGCGCTCGCGCACCCACAGGCACTTGTGGTTGGGCATCAGCGGATGCGGGCACTCGCGCAACTGCGAGTCCACTTCCAGGAACTCGGTGGTGCCGGCGCTGCCGTAGCGGGTTTCCGCGGTCGGCTCGCCGCTGAGGACGAGCTTGGCGCCGGCGGCGGTGGTCAGCAGCAGGCGCGGGTTCGGCGGCTGGCCTTCGACCGCGTAGGCGACATCGCCCTTGAGCTGTTCGGCGATCGCGCTGTCCATCTGCATCAGGCGCGCGTCCTGGCAGGCCATCAGGGTGGTGCGGAAATCGCCGACGTGCAGGCGGTCGCCGTCGAGCTTGAAGCCGGCGCCGACGTGGTTGCAGCCGCCGGACACGCCGAGGTTGTCGCCGACGAAGCTCAGCTTCAGGCCGTACTTGCCTTCGCGCTGCAGCAGCGCGATCGGCTTGCCGGCGGCGTCGACGGCGCTGTCGAGGTTCCAGGTGAAGCCGCGCAGGTTGATGCGCGCGGCCGGCGCGGCGTCGTTCTTGATCGTCGCATCGACCTTGGGCTTGGCCGGGTCGGCGCCCTTGTCGGCGGAAGTCGAGGGCGCGGCGCAGGCGGCGAGCAGGACGCTGGACAGCGCGGCGGCGAGGAACACGGGGCGTTGGTTTTTCATGGGCGCAATGATCCGGGGTGAGTCGCGAAAAACAGATGAACGCAGCGCCGCGCGGCGTGGGGTTTTGCGCGTTCAGGCGCGGGTCGGGCTCAGCGCGCGCTCGTCGCGGTCGTGAGGCCGTCGCTTTCGACCTGGGGAATGTCCTCGTAGCGCGACACGTAGTCGACGACATAGATGCCGGCCGAGCACTGCTTGCCGGCCAGGCTGGGGTAGCGGCGCGCTTCCAGCACCTGATGCTGGTTTTCTTGCAGGCGCCGCCCGTCCAACGCGTGCCGCGGCAGGGTGAACCATTCCGACGCGGTCTGCGGTTTGCCCTTCGCCGAATGCAACTCGCGCACCGACAGGCAGTCGGGCGTGGGCGGATTCAGCGGCCCGCAACCGGTCGAACACCGCTTCAGCCCCGCGGCGACTTCCAGGGTCACGGGCTCGCCCTTGACGCCATAGGCCGCATCCGTGGTCTGCAGGATGAAGTGGGTGCCGTCGGCGCCGATCAGGTGCAGGCGCTGGGTCGCGCCGCTGCCTTCCAGCCAATGTTCGAACGGCGGCGCGAGGTGATCGGAGAGCAGCTTGTCCATCGCCAGCGGGCGCTCGCTCCGGGTGCCGACCGCGGTCGAGACGAAGCCGCCGCCCTTCTTGCGCAGGCCCAGCCGGGTGGGAACGAAAGAGGCGATGCGCGAGCCGTCGATCCGGTAGTACATCGAAATCTCGTTGGCGCCGCCGCTGAAGCTCATGCGTTGCGGACCGAATTCCAGATAGACCTGATCCAGCGCATCGGCCTGCAGCAACGCCAGCGCGTTGCCGTCGGCGCGCGTGGCCAGCTGCACCTGCCAGCGGTATTCGCTCAGGTCGGCGACGCTGGCGCCGCGTCGCGGCAACGGAACGATCGTCGGGTCCGACGACTCATCGATGAGGTAGCCGGCCGGCTTGGCGTACACCGCCACGGCATAGGCGACCGGCAGCGCGAACACCAGGGCGGCCACGGCGATGCGCAAGGGCGACAGGAACGGACGCATGGCGATCTCCATACCGGGGCGCCCAGCCTGAGGCAGGACGGCGCGCTCCGCCGGCAGGGATATGCGATGAGGCTCGCATTATCGAAGAGTCGCCGCGGCCGCGGCGACACGGATGGAGCCTGCGTCTGTGCTGGCCGGCGCGCGGCCGCGCGCTCAGTCGCCCTTGGGCTTGGCGAACTTCTGCGCCAGCGCGCGTTGCGCCTGGGCGAGGTCGAGCGCGGGCGCGGCGTCGGCGGATTCGTCCGCCGCCGCGCCGGCGTCGGCGATCACCGCGTCGAGGTGTTCGAGCAACTGCGCCGGCGCGACCACCGCGCACTGCATCGCCAGGTCCGGGAACGTGCCGACGCCGACGCCGGCCTCGTCCATCGCCGCGGCGGCGCGTTCGCGCCAGGCGGCCAGTTCGCGCGGCGCCGGCGCGTAGCCGGCGAGGTTCGGCGATTGCGCGCGCGCCTGCGCCAGCGCGGCGTGCGCGGTCGCGGCCGAGGGCCAGGCCGGCAACAGTTCCTGGCCGTCGCCGTCGAACAGGGTCAGCAGGTACTCACCCGACTCGGCCACCCAGAAGCGGCCGCTGTCGGCGACCGCGGCGAGGAACGCGGCGTAGCGTTCGGCGGCGGACAGCGCCTGGTCTTCGAGCAGTTCCTGCTCCAGGCGCGCGGCGTCGGCGTGCGGTGGTTGCGGATCGGGCATGGCGGATTCCTCAGCTGCCGGCCGGCATCAGCCACAGCAGGGCGATGCCGAACACGAGACGGTAGATCGCGAACGCGGTGAAGCGGTGGCTCTGGATGTAGCGCAGCAGCCATTTGACCGCGATGAAGGCGGTCACCGCCGAGGCGACGAAGGCCACCGCCAGCGCGCTCCAGTCTTCCTGCGCCGCGGCCGGCGTGCCGATCACGCCCATCAGCTCATAGCCGCTGGCGGCGAACATGGTCGGGATGCCGACCAGGAACGCGAACTCGGTCGCCGCCGCGCGCGAGGTGGTGCCGGCGAGCAGGGCGACGAAGATCGTCGCCGCCGAGCGCGAGGTGCCCGGGAACACGCCGGCCACGACCTGGGCGATGCCGACCAGGGTCGCGACCGTCCAGGTGATGTCGCTGCGCTCGCCGAGCGCGGCGGCGCGCTTGGCGGCGAAATGCTCGGCCGCGATCATCCACACGCCGCCCAGCACCAGCGCCCAGGCGATCGGGGCGACGTGGTCGGGCAGGGTGAAGCCGGCCTTCTTGACCACGATGCCGAGCGCGCCGGTGATGCCGAAGGCGAGCCCGAGCTTGAGCAGGTAGTCAAGGTTGTCGCGCTGGGTGAAGCCGACCGCCAGCCCCCACAGGCGCTTCCAGTAGATCGCCACCACCGCCAGGATCGCGCCGGCCTGGATCGAGATGTTGAACAGGTCCGAGCGCGCGCCGAGCCAGTGCTGGGCGATCAGCAGGTGGCCGGTGCTGGAGATCGGCAGGAATTCGGTGATGCCTTCGATGATGCCCAGGAGAAGGGCGGCTAGCAGATCGGTCATTGGGGGGCGGGAGTCGGGAATAGGGAGTCGGGAATCGCACGGCGACGCGGTCGGGGGAGGCCGCGGCCGGCGGTCAGAATAGCGGAAAGGTCCTTTTCCCAAATTGGTGCGAAGCGGGTTTTGTTTGCACGATATTGGTGCATTCGGCTGGACTGCTTAGCCGATCATCCTTTTGAATCAATTACTTGGGTAAGCATAGCGCTTGGCACGCGACTTGCTTTCTTCCTTGGCAGGCGCTCCATGCCCCCGCGTTGCCCGCTTCCCCATTCCCGACTCCCCAATCCCGGATCCCAGCCATGTCCCTCGAACACGTCGAAAAGCTCATCAAGGACCACAAGGTCGAATTCGTCGATCTGCGCTTCACCGACATGCGTGGCGTGCAGCACCACGTGACCTTCCCCAAGTCGATCGTCGAGCCGGCGCTGTTCGAAGACGGCAAGATGTTCGACGGTTCCTCGATCAGCGGCTGGAAGGGCATCAACGAGTCGGACATGATCCTGCTGCCCGACGCCTCGACCGCGTTCCTGGATCCGTTCACCGCCGATCCGACCGTGGTGCTGACCTGCGACATCCTCGACCCGGCCACCATGCAGGCCTACTCGCGCGATCCGCGCGGCGTGGCCAAGCGCGCCGAGGCCTACCTCAAGTCCAGCGGCATCGCCGACCAGGCCTTCTTCGGCCCCGAGCCCGAGTTCTTCATCTTCGACTCGGTGCGCTACGCCAACGACATGGGCCACACCTTCTTCCACATCGATTCGGAAGAAGCCGCGTGGAACTCGGGCCGCGAATACGAAGGCGGCAACAGCGGCTACCGTCCGGGCGTGAAGGGCGGCTATTTCCCGGTCGCCCCGCTCGACTCGCTGCACGACATCCGCGCCGAGATGTGCAAGACGCTGGAACAGGTCGGCATCGAGGTGGAAGTGCACCACCACGAAGTCGCCAACGCCGGCCAGTGCGAGATCGGCACCAAGTTCAACTCGCTGGTCGCCAAGGCCGACGAACTGCTGACGATGAAGTACATCATCAAGAACGTCGCCCACCGCAACGGCAAGACCGCGACCTTCATGCCCAAGCCGATCGTCGGCGACAACGGCAGCGGCATGCACGTGCACCAATCCTTCGCCAAGGGCGGCGTCAACCTGTTCTCCGGCGACGGCTACGGCGGCCTGTCGCAGATGGCGCTGTGGTACATCGGCGGCGTGTTCAAGCACGCGCGCGCGATCAACGCCTTCACCAACTCGGGCACCAACAGCTACAAGCGCCTGGTGCCGGGTTATGAGGCGCCGGTGATGCTGGCGTACTCGGCGCGCAACCGTTCGGCGAGCTGCCGCATCCCGTACGTGGCCAACCCGAAGGCGCGCCGCATCGAAATGCGCTTCCCCGACCCGATCCAGTCGGGCTACCTGACCTTCGCCGCGCTGATGATGGCCGGCCTGGACGGCATCAAGAACCAGATCGATCCGGGCGCGCCGAGCGACAAGGACCTCTACGACCTGCCGCCGGAAGAGGAGAAGGGCATCCCGACCGTGTGCCACTCGCTCGACCAGGCCCTGGAAGCGCTGGACAAGGACCGCGACTTCCTCAAGGCCGGCGGCGTGTTCACCGACGACTTCATCGACGGCTATATCGCGCTGAAGATGCAGGAAGTGACCAAGTTCCGCGCCGCGACCCACCCGCTGGAATACCAGATGTACTACGCCGTCTGACGGCGCCGCGGCGCGGCCGCATCGCGCGGCCGCGCTGCATCCGCAACGATCCAATCTCCCAGGGCGGCGGCCTCGCGCCGGCGCTTTCGGAATGTACTTTGCCTCGCAAACGCAGGAGCGGCGACCGATGCAGATCCGCGCAGGCCAGCTCGACCGTCCCGAAGTGATCGCGCTGCTGCGCGAACACCTGCAAGGCATGGCCGAACTGTCGCCGCCGGACAGCGTCCACGCGCTCGGCCTGGACGCGCTCAAGCATCCGCAGATCAGCTTCTGGAGCGCGTGGGACGACGAAGAACTGCTCGGCTGCGGCGCGCTCAAGCAACTGGATGCGGCGCACGGCGAGATCAAGTCGATGCGCACCGCCGGCGCGCACCGCCGGCGCGGCGTGGCCGCGGCGATGCTCGAGCACATCCTCGCCGAGGCCGCGCGCCGTGAGTACCGGCGGCTGAGCCTGGAAACCGGCTCGATGGATGGATTCGGGCCCGCGCGCAGCCTGTACGCGCGTTACGGCTTCGACTACTGCGGGCCGTTCGCCGACTATCGCGACGACCCCAACAGCGTGTTCATGAGCAAGGCGTTGTAACCCGCACGGCCCGAAGCGAACGCTTCGGGCCGTGTTCGTTTGGGCGGCTTTCGATTCCGACTTCAACCAGGAGAACGCGCACGACGGGCCACGTCCGCCGCGGGGCGGCTTGTTTCCGAAAAACGGCGAGAACGACGACGAAGCGTTCCGCCGCATCCCGCACCACCGCTTCCTTCGCGAAGCAATGACCGGGGAGGGGCCACCGCTTATGAGGAGCCTGCGTCATGTCGTCTCACACCAGCGATCACACCATCGATGCCGTCGCCACCACGGCGTCCCGCGTCAGGACGACGCCCGCACACGCTCCGCACCAGGGCCGCGCCGCGCGCCGCGGCCTGCTCGCGCTGGCGCTCGCCTGCGCCACGGCGCCGGCGTTCGCCGGCACCAGCGGCTCGGTCGCGCTGACCACGGACTATCTGTTCCGCGGCGTGTCCCAGACCAACCAGAAGCCGGCGCTGCAGGCCGGCATCGAGTACGCCCACGACAACGGCTTCTACGCCGGCGCCTGGGGCAGCAACGTCAGCTGGCTGGCGGACACGGTCGTCGTCGGCGACGACATCTCCAGCAGCCTGGAACTCGACGGTTACCTGGGCTATCGCGGCAAGGCCGGGGAGATCTTCTCCTACGACGTCGGCGTGCTGACTTACTACTACCCGGGCAGCTATCCGTCCGGCTTCAATAGCCCCAACACCACCGAGGCGTACCTGGGCGGCACGCTCGCGGCGAGCGAGACGGTGTCGATCGGGCTGAAGTATTCGTACTCGCTCACCGACCTGTTCGGCTACGCCGATTCCGACGGCTCGGGCTATCTCGACGCCAACCTCAACTGGACCTTCCAGCCGGGCTGGACGCTGAACCTGCACGGCGGCAGGCAGTGGATCGAAGGCAACGGGGCGTTCGAGTACACCGACTGGAAGCTGGGCGTGACCAAGAGCTTCGACAACGGGTTCTCGGTCGCCGCGGCCTACAGCGACACCGACGCCGAGAAAGCGCTCTACACCAACGCCCACGACAACTTCCTGGCCGACAGCGCCTTCGCCGTGACCGTGAGCAAGGCGTTCTGACGCCGTGCCGACCCGCTTGCTACCAGGAGCCTTGAGATGAAACTGATCATCGCGATCATCCGCCCGTTCAAGCTCGACGAAGTGCGCGAAGCGCTCACCGAAGTCGGCGTATCGGGCATCACCGTCACCGAGGTCAAGGGCTTCGGGCGACAGAAGGGCCACACCGAGCTGTACCGCGGCGCCGAGTACGTCGTCGACTTCCTGCCCAAGCTCAAGATCGAGTGCGCCGTGCCCGACGCCCAGCTCGACGCGGCGCTGGAGGCGATCCAGAACGCCGCGCGCACCGGCAAGGTCGGCGACGGAAAGATCATCGTCGTGCCGGTGGAGAACACGGTGCGCATCCGCACCGGCGAACTCGACGACGACGCGCTTTGACGACGAGCCCCTTGACTTCGGCCTGCGAGAAATCTCCATGAAATACGCGAAGAGTTTCGACGACCGCTCGCGCGAGCGGATCTGCAAGACGATGTTGTGGGCCGCGCTGCCGCTGGCGGCGCTGCTGGCGTTCGCCCCCGCCCACGCGCAAGAGGCGGCGGCCGCGGCCGCAGCCGCCAAGCCCGTGGTCGACAAGGGCGACGTGGCCTGGATGCTGACCTCGACCCTGCTGGTGCTGTTGATGACCGTGCCCGGTCTGGCCCTGTTCTACGGCGGGCTGGTGCGCTCCAAGAACGTGCTGTCGGTGCTGATGCAGGTGCTGGCGGTGTTCTCGCTGATCGTGCTGTTGTGGGTCAGCTATGGCTACTCGTTGGCGTTCGCCGGCGGCAACGCCTGGATCGGCACCTTCGACAAACTGTTCCTCAAGGGCGTAAACAAGGACTCGCTGGCGGCGACGTTCACCGCCGGCGTGGCGCTGCCCGAGTACGTGTTCGTGGCGTTCCAGTCGACCTTCGCCGGCATCACCGGCGCGCTGATCGTCGGCGCGTTCGCCGAGCGGATCAAGTTCGCCGCGGTGCTGCTGTTCGCGGCGATTTGGTTCACCTTCGCCTACCTGCCGATCGCGCACATGGTCTGGTACGGGCCGGACGGCTTCCTGTTCGCCAAGGGCGCGATCGACTTCGCCGGCGGCACCGTGGTGCACATCAACGCCGGCGTCGCCGGCCTGGTCGGCGCCTACTTCGTCGGCAAGCGGGTGGGCTACGGACGCGAAGCGCTCAAGCCGCACAACGTGACCTTCACCATGATCGGCGCGTCGCTGCTGTGGGTGGGCTGGTTCGGCTTCAACGCCGGCTCCAACCTGGAGGCCACCTCCGGCGCGGCGCTCGCGTTCCTCAACACCTTGCTCGCCACCGCCGCGGCGGCGCTGGCGTGGAGCCTGGTGGAGAAGATCGCCAAGGGCAAATCGTCGATGCTCGGCGGCGCATCGGGCGTGGTCGCCGGCTTGGTCGCGATCACTCCGGCCTGCGGTACGGTCGGCCCGTTCGGCGCCATCGCCATCGGCGCGATCGCCGGCGCGGCCTGCGTGTGGGGCGTGCACGGGCTCAAGCGCCTGTTGCGCGCCGACGACGCGCTCGACGTATTCGGCGTGCACGGCCTGGGCGGCATCATCGGCGCGCTGCTGACCGGCGTGTTCAGCGCGCCGGCGCTGGGCGGCTTCGGCCTGGGCGCGGGCAACGACAGCATCGCCGCGCAGGTCGGCGTGCAGGCACTGGGCGTGGCGATCACCGTGGTGTGGTCGGGGCTGGTGTCGGTGGTCGCGTTCGTGATCGTCAAGGCGGTGGTCGGCCTGCGCGTGGCCGAGGAGGCCGAGCGCGAGGGCCTGGACATCACCACGCATGGCGAGTCGGCGTACGAGAGCTGAGCGGGCGCCCCTCTCCCGTGCGCGGGGGAGGGGCGATGGTGGGCGTTGGGTCGCGGCGTAGTTGCGGTGTCGCGGTCGCGGCTTGCGCCGCTCCTACAATTGGAATCGAACCGGGCGAAGCCCCTGTAGGAGCGGTGCGAGCCGCGACCGCGACACTGCAGATGCGACGAAACCCGATCAACCCGTCCGCAACACCCTGTCATAACCGCAACTGAGCAGGCGCCCGTCGTCGAGCAGCAACGCATCGGTGGCGAAGTTGTCGTGCCGCCGTTCGTGCAGCAGCGTCCCGTCGCGGTCCCACACCCGCACCCGCCCGTCCTCGCCGCAACTGGCCAGGCGACCGTCGCCGAACCAGCGCACCCGCCGCACCGCAGCGTCGTGCGCGGGCCAGTCGCGCTCGCAACGCAATCCACCGTCGGCCGCGTGGGCGATGCGCACGCGGCCGTCCACCCCGGCGAACGCGACCCAGGCATCGCCTGTATCCGTGCAGGCGTCCACGCTGCGCAACGCAACGCCGCAATGCAGGCGGGCGATGCGCTCGCCGCGCTGCGCGTCCCACCAGGCCAGTTCGCCGTCCTCGCTGGCGCTGAGCAGCCCCGACCCGCCCAGCGCGCACAGCGACCACACCCAACCCGCATGCGCGGCCCATCCGTGCAGCGGCTCGCCGTCGTCGCGCCACACGCTGATGCGGCCGTCGGCGGCGCCGCTGGCCAAGCGCCCGTCGCCGAGCCGGGCCAGGCACAGCGCCGCGGAATCGTGCGCGACTTCGCTGCGCAGGCAGCGCCCGTCGGCGAGGTTCCAGATCCGCAGGCCACGGTCGCGCGATACGGTCGCCAGCCGCGCGCCCGGCAATTCGCACAGGCCCAGCACCGACTGCGCGTGGCCGCGCAGCCGCGCTTGCTCGCGTCCGTCGCCGGACCACAGCCGCACCTGCGCGTCGCGCCCGGCGCTGGCGATGCGGCCGTCGCGCAGGCGCGCCAGCGTCCACACATAGCCGTCGTGGCCCGGCGCGAACGGCGCATCGGCGCGCGCCGCCTGCGCGGGTTCGCGATGGCCGTCGATGCGCTGGTACATCAGGTCGCTGCGCAGCAGGTGCTTGACCCCGGCGGCGACCGCCTCGCCGGCATGCCACAGCGCGTGATCGAACAGGATCAGCGCGCCCGCGCGCGGCCGCACCCGCGCCAGCGGCGCACCGTCGGCCTCGCCGCCGCGGCCGGGGCCGTGCGCGTAGAACAAGGTGTCGCCGCCGACGAAGGCGTCGCCGTCGGTGAGGTAGATCATGAAGGTCAGGCGGCTGCGCAGGTCCGGGCCGCGGTGGTGCACGCCGTCCTGGTGCACGTTGAAGCGCTGGCCCGGACGGTAGCGGCACAGGCGCAGGCGTTCGTTGAGCGATCGCAGCCGCCAGCGCGCGCCGTCGGCATCGGTGAGCTCGGCCGGCGCGTACTCGCGCAGGCGTTCGAACAGGCGCTGCGCCAGCGCCGGATCGTCGAGCACCTGGCGGTCGTTGTTGCGGTAGGACGGCGGATAGTCGCCGCCGGCGCCGGCGAAACCGCGGCTCTCGGCGGCGGCGATCAGCGCCGCGCATTCGGCCGCATCGAGAAAGCCTTGGATCAGCGCGCACGCGCCGAGCCAGGCCGGCAGCGGCCGTTCGATGGCGCCGACGGCGGACGACGCGGCGTCCGCCCGCAGGGGCAGGAGCGTGTGGGCAGCGGCGTTCATGTCGAATCCTTCCTTCTGGTGCGGACTGGGGTCCGCGGCCGCGGCGATGCGCTCAGGGTCGAAGTTACTCCTGCGCGGGCGGGGCGTCGAGGGTGGGAGGCGGGCGCCCGGACGAGCGATCTTTTGCGGGGGAATGCACCCGTTGTCCGGGCTTCGGGAGCGGGCGCGTTCGTTCGTCGCTGCGGTGGCTCGCGGCTCGCGCCGTTCCTGCAGGCGGCTCGGCTGCCTGCGCATCCGACAGCGCGAGCCACGACTGCGACCCTGCAACAACGCCGTCAACAGCGAGGCAGGATCGCGACGATCCCGTTCGCTCTCGGCTCGCCCGCGCGACCGCAAGCGACGCCATCGCCGCGCACCACGAAAGGTCCTGCAGCGAGCCTTGCGCACGTACGTTCGCGCGGCAAAAAACGTCGCCAACCATTCCCGATTGGATAACCGATTTCCGCAATCCAATCGCGCGCGGACGCATCGCAAACTGCGTCGCATTCGTTCATCGCGTTGCGAAAACGCGCGCTGCGCATTCATGCGAACGCCAGCCGCGACGATGCGCAATCCATGATGTTTTCGTCGAAGCCGATGTGACCGCAGGTGGTTTAGCGGTTGTCGAATAAATATTCCGCCCTAGGCTCCAGTGCGCGGGCATAGCGCTGCCCGCAGACCACGTCCGGACGCGCTCGCGTAAGGCAACGTCGTACGTCTCCACTGCTGGACACGCGAGAGGGACCAGGACGGTTCCGCCGCAGATCGCGGCTCATCGAAACAACACGGGAGTTTCGCAATGTCTTCGCAATCCACGCTCCGCCTCCGCCGGCACGCCCTGGCGGCCGCCGTCGCCTGCCTCATCGCCGCGCCCGCCTTCGCCTCCGACCGCGTCGACCTCAGCGGCCTGAAGGCCGACGAGCCGGTCGACGGCTTCCTGGTCACCTACGACGCCGGCGCGCCCAAGGCCGCGGCGTTCCAGCGCGATCTCGACATCGCCCTGGCCTCGGTCGGCCGCAAGGACCTGAAGATCCAGCACACCCGCACCATCTCCACCGGCGCCGAGCTGGTCGAGGTCAACCGCGCGCTCGACGTGGTCGAAGCGGCGGCGTTGATGAAGAGCATCGCCGCCGACCCGCGGGTGAAGTTCGTCGAGCCCAACGCGCGCTTCCAGGCGCTGTTGACCCCGAACGATCCGCTGTGGTCGCAGCAGTGGGGGCTCAACGGGCCCTACGGGATCAAGGCCAACACCGCCTGGGACAACGGCTACCAGGGCCGCGGCAAGATCATCGCGGTGATCGATACCGGCATCACCGATCATCCCGACCTGCTCGCCAACCGCACCACGCCGCTGGGCTACGACTTCATCACCAGCGCCGCCACCGCCAACGACGGCAACGGCCGCGACGCCGATCCGCACGATCCGGGCGACTGGAGCACCGCCGGCCAGTGCGGCCTGGGCCAGCCGGCGCGCAATTCCAGCTGGCACGGCACCCACGTCAGCGGCATCGCCGCGGGTGTGACCAACAACGCGGCCGGCATCGCCGGCACCGCGTTCCAGGCGCAGATCCTCAGCGCGCGCGTGCTCGGCCGCTGCGGCGGCACCCTGGCCGACATCGCCGATGCGATCACCTGGGCGTCGGGCGGCAGCGTCTCGGGCGTGCCCGCGGTCGGCGCCAACAAGGCCACGGTGATCAACATGAGCCTGGGCGGCGGCGGCGCGTGTTCGGCGAGTTCGGCCATGCAGCTGGCGATCAACTCGGCCGTCGCCGCCGGCACCACGGTGGTGGTCGCGGCCGGCAACAGCAACGCCGATGCGTCGGGCTTCCAGCCGGCCAGCTGCAACAACGTCATCAACGTCGGCGCCACCACCTCGGCCGGCGTGCGCGCCAGCTTCTCCAACTATGGCGCCAAGGTCGACGTGGCCGCGCCCGGCCAGAGCATCCTGTCCACGCTCAACGCCGGCGCCACCACGCCGGGCGCGTTCAACTACGTCAACTACAACGGCACCTCGATGGCGGCGCCGTTCGTGGCCGGCATCGTCGCGCTGATGCAGTCCAAGCCCAGCCCGGACCTGAGCCCGGCGCAGGTGGAGCAGATCATCAAGAACACCGCTTCGCCGTTCGCCTCGCCGCAGAGCCCGACCATCGGCACCGGCATCGCCAACGCCGACGCGGCCACCGACGCCACGCCGTAAGCGCGTCGCCGCGCGCAACGGCTGCGCGTACCGCGGCCGCGGCGCGGGGCGATCGCGACTTGTGACTTGCGGACTCCGGCTTCGGCCGGGGTCCGCTTTCTCGTCTTCGCCGGCCCGCGCCGGCCCGCGCGCGCACCCTCGCGCAGGCGTCGCCGAGGCTTGCGCAAGCGCCGTGATGCAGTGCGCAATCGCGCGCCGTATACGCCCGGCCGCGACGCGCTCCGGCCCGGTCGCGCGTGCACGCGCAAGCGCGACTTTGGTCCAGGCCCAGGCACCGCCCGCCCGCGCCGAAACCGCCTGCATCGTCCAAAAACGCGCGATTCGCGTGACCCGCATCACGCAAGCGCCGCACATCCGTCCTGTCCCGCGCGTCCGTTCGATTTCCTAAGAAATCGTGCTGCATTGCGACATCGTGTCCGCTGTGTTGACAGCGCTGTCATAGCCGGGCTAAAAGCTGGCCGCATCTTTCGGCCGGCTCCGCTGCAGGGGGCGCCCGCGCCGCGCCAACGCTAAGACAGACACACGACCGGCCTCGCCGCCGGCGCCGGGAGGGGATATTCCGATGAGCGTGGTCCACCGTAGTTCGCGCCTGAGCCTGGCCCTCGTGGCGGCCGCGCTGGCGGGCACCGCCGCCGCGCAGCAGGCCGCGCCCGCGCAAGCCGATGCCGCGCCGGCGCAGGCCGCCGGCGCGCGCGCCACCGACCTGGATTCGGTCATCGTCACCGTCGAGCGCCGCGCGCAGAGCCTGCAGAAGTACGCCGGCACCGCCCAGGCGCTGTCGCAGGACGACCTGCGCGGATTGGGCATCAACAACGAGCTGCGGCAGATGCAGGTGGCCGTGCCCGGTTTGAGCATCGCCAACCAGGAAGGCGCGACCGAAGTCTTCATCCGCGGCGTGGGTTCGTCCAACAACACCGAGCTCGGCGATCCCGGCGCGGCGCCGCACATCAACGGTGCCTACATCCCGCGTCCGCGCGGCCTGGGCGGGATGTTCTTCGACCTGGAGCGCGTGGAGATCAACAAGGGCCCGCAAGGCACCCTGCGCGGGCGCAACGCGCTGGCCGGCACGCTCAACATCGTCACCAAGAAGCCCGAATTGGGCGGCGAATTCAGCGGCTACGTGCAGGGCGAAGCCGGCAACCGCGACCAGACGGGCTACGAGACCGCGCTGAACTTCCCGCTCGGCGACTACGCCGCGCTGCGCTTTTCCGGCTATCACGTCGAGAAGGAAGCCGGCTTCAGGAACGTCGGCCTGTGGAACCGCATCGAGCCGGCCGGCATCCAGGACGACAGCGCAGGGCGCCTGTCGTTCCTGTACGAACCCGACGAGAAACTGCAGGTGTTCGCGATGCTCGACGTCGGCCGCGAACGGGGCACCGGCTATCCCGGCGCGGGCGTGTTCCGCGCCGCGCAGGCCGGTTTCGACCCGGACGACATCGATCTGCGTGCGGTGGTGTACCGCGGCGTGCAGGGCAAGGTCGACAACAAGCTGTGGGGCTTCCAGGGCCAGGTGCGCTACGACTTCGGCGCGGTCAACCTGGAGTACAGCGGCAGCTATCGCGATGTCGACTACTTCCAGATCAACTCCGCCTCCGACGGCAACAGCTGGCCGGGCCGCGACCTACGCGAGCGCCCGCCGGGCGAGCCGGCGAGTTGGGGCGGCGTGGACTACGACAACTTCGGCACCAACTACCTGCAGGCGCGCTCGCAGTCGCAGACCCACGAACTGCGCTTGTCCTCCGACGACGACGCGCGTTTTCGCTGGACCACCGGCGGCTTTTATTTCCACGAGAAGCAGCAGGTCGGTTTCATGTCGCTGACCGACAAGGGCGCGTTCTATTCGGGCACCGAGTTCACCATGCCCGACGTCGACGGCCGTTCCTGGGCCGTGTACGGCGACGGCACTTTCGACGTCAACGAGCGTTTCCGGGTCAAGGGCGGCCTGCGCTACACCGAAGAGCGCAAATCGCGCGACGGCATCGGCGGCAACTGGACGATGGGCCTGGGCGGCGACGGCGGCGTGTTCCAGACCCGCCTGGGCACCGAAGGCTTCATGCCCGCGCTGCTCGACCGGCCGAGCTTCGACGTCACCGGCCTGACCAGCAACGCCGATCTCGCCCGCTTCCTGTTGCAGGGCATCCTGCGCGCCGGCGCGCGCGACACGATGCAGCAGCAATTGGCCGGCATCGTCGACGGCAGCCGCCCGAACGGCACCTGCATCGACCGCCCCGACATCGGCGGCAACACGGTGAACTGCCCGGCCGACGGCCAGCACAGCTTCATCGTCCTGGGCGTGCCGGCGGCGCAGCACGGCTCCAGCGCGTTCGAGTTCACCGATTGGCGCGTGGGCGTGGAATACGACCTGAGCGAACGCAACCTGTTCTACGCGACGGTCTCCACCGGCCACAAGGCCGGCGGCTTCAACGACAGCTTCGACGTCAACGCGATCCCGGAGACCTACAAGCCGGAGAAGCTGACCGCGCTGGAAATCGGCTCCAAGAACGCGTTCGAGTTCCTCGGCCGCCCGGCGACCTTCAACGTGTCGGGCTTCTACTACGACTACGAAGACCAGGTGTTCCAGGACCTGAGCGTGATCGCGTTCAATCCCGACGGCGAGGCATCCGGCTTCGCCCTGGTCAACCGCAACGTCGGCAAGTCCGAACTCTACGGCGTCGAGGCCGAGGGACGGTTCCGCCTCGGCGGCGGCTTCACCCTCGACCTCAACGCCCTGTACCTGCAGACCAAGATCAAGCGCGGCGTGGTCGCCGACGTGCGCAGCCAGGACTTCGGCAACGGCGGCATCACCTCGCAGATCGACCTGTCCGGCAACGAGCTGCCGCTGTCGTCGAAGCTCACCTTCAATGCGCGCCTGCAGCAGGCCTTCGACGTGCCCGGCGGCAGCTTCGACTGGCAGATCCTCGCCGCGTACCGCTCTTCGTTTTTCCTGACCCAGTACAACAACCGCGCGGTGACCTTCCTGCGCGACACCGCCGGCACGGTGGACCGGATCGAGGACGCAGCCACCGCGGGCTTTCCCGACCGCCAGGACGGCTTCACCCAGATCAACGCCGGCGCCGGCTACACCACCCTCGACGGCGCCTGGCGCTTCGAGCTGTGGGGCGCCAACCTGACCAACAAGGACGTGTCGCAGAAGGCCTTGGTCGGCTCGGGCGTGAACACGCGATTCCTCAACGACGCGCGCAGCTACGGCGTGCGCGTGCGTTGGAACTTCTGATGGCCACCGTACAGCGTCCCTGCCTCGCCGCTCCGATCCGCACGCGCCCCCACGGCGTGCGGGCGGGGTGGCGGGGTGTCGTCGCGCCGCTTGCCGCGCGTGCGCGAGCAGTTCGCGGTTGCGCAGGGAGCCGGGAGACTTCAGCGTCATCCCACACACGTCATTCCCGCGAGCGCGGCAATCCAGAGACTTCAGCGCCCCGCTTCGGTGGAGCGCTGGATTCCCGCGTTCGCGGGAATGGCGATAGGCGGGTTGCGCGGCGCCATGGCCCGGCTTCGCATCCGCGCCTCAGCCCCACCCGCCATGCCTTTGCAATCGAATTCTTGCCCCGATCCGCCGTCCAGCCATGGCCAGCCCCGACCGCGGCGGGTAGAACGGACGCAGCCGCGAAATCCCGCCACGGAGCCGCATGAAACTTTCCCTGCTCGACACCGCCATCGTCCTGGCCTACCTGGCCGGCGTGTTCGTCCTCGCCCAGTGGGTCTCGCGCGAGAAGGGCGGGCACGAGAAGACCGCCAAGGATTATTTCCTCGCCGGCAAGGCGCTGCCGTGGTGGGCCATCGGCGCGTCGCTGATCGCCGCCAACATCTCCGCCGAGCAGATCATCGGCATGTCCGGCTCGGGCTACGCGCTGGGCCTGGCGATCGCGTCCTACGAGTGGATGGCGGCGGCGACGCTGCTGGTGGTCGGCAAGTTCTTCCTGCCGGTGTTCCTGCGCAACGGCATCTACACCATGCCGCAGTTCCTGGAGGAGCGTTACGGCAACCGCATCCGCACCTTGATGGCGGTGTTCTGGCTCGGGCTGTACGTGTTCGTCAACCTGACCTCGATCGTGTGGCTGGGTTCGATCGCGGTGGCCCAGGTCACCGGCATGGACCAGATGCTGGCGCTGACCTTGCTCGGCCTGTTCGCGCTGGCGTACCAGCTGTACGGCGGGCTCAAGGCGGTGGCGTTGACCGACATCGTGCAGGTCACCTTGCTGGTGCTCGGCGGCCTGTTGGTGGCCGGGTTGACCCTGAGCAAGATCGGCGACGGCGCGGGCGTGCTGGCCGGCTGGAACAAGCTGATGACCGCGCACCCGGATCACTTCCACATGATCCTGTCGCCCGACAATCCGCACTACAAGGAACTGCCGGGCCTGGGCGTGCTGCTCGGCGGCCTGTGGATCGCGCACCTGAGCTATTGGGGTTTCAACCAGTACATCATCCAGCGCGCGCTGGCGGCCAAGGACCTCAAGGAAGCGCAGAAGGGCATCGTGTTCGCCGCGGCGCTGAAGATCGTGTTGCCGGTGATCGTGGTGCTGCCGGGCATCGCCGCGGTGATGCTGGCGCCGGAGTTGAAGCGCTCCGACGACGCCTATCCGGCGATGATGGCGCTGCTGCCGCCCGGCGTGCTCGGGCTGGTGTTCGCGGCGCTGGTGGCGGCGATCGTGGCCTCGCTGGCGTCGAAGATCAATTCGGTGGCGACCATCTTCACCCTGGACTTCTACGCCAAGCACCGCACCGACGCGAGCGAGCGCCAGCTGGTGCGGGTCGGCCGCATCGCCGCGGCGGTGTCGATCCTGATCGCCATCGCCACCGCGCGGCCGCTGCTGGGCAGCTTCGACCAAGGCTTCCAGTACATCCAGGAATACACCGGTTTCTTCACCCCGGGCATCGTGGTGATCTTCCTGCTCGGGCTGTTCTGGAAGCGCGCCAACGAGGCCGGCGCGCTGGCGGCGGCGGCCGGTTCAATCCTGCTGTCGGCGCTGTTCAAGTACGTGGTGTGGACCGAAATGTCGTTCGTCAACCGCATCGGCGTGGTGTTCGTGCTGTCCGCCGCGCTGATGGCCGCGGTGTCGCTGGCGACCGCGCCGCCGGCCGCGCGCGACCGCATCCGCCACGACGGCGTCAGCTACGCCACCGCGCCGGCCTGGAACATGGCCGCGCTGGCGGTGCTGGCGATCCTGATCGCGCTGTACGCCGCGTTCTGGTGACGGCGCCGGCGCGAGCGAGGCCCGAAGCCTGCGGCGCCGCGCGCGCCTCAGCGCCGGCGCGCGCGCGGCTTGCCGACCGGGCCGGTCGACTTGCGCAGCTGCAGTTCGTACGGTGCCAGGATCAGCTGGCCGGCGTCGGGCGCCTTGATCCGCTTGAACAGTTCGTGGGTCGCGAGCCGGCCCATCTCGCGGGTCGGCTGGCGCACCGTGGTCAGCGGCGGATAGATCTGGCGCGAGATCGGGGTGTCGTCGAAGCCGCACACCGACACGTCGCCGGGGATCGACAAGCCCATTTCGCTGGCGGTGCGGATGGTGCCGGCGGCCATGTCGTCGTTGGCGGCGAAGATCGCGGTCGGCGGGTCGTCCATCAGCAGCAGGCGCTGGGCGCAGATCGCGCCGGTGTCGTAGTGGAAGTCGCCTTCCACCACCAGCTCCGGGTCGAACTCGATGCCGGCCGCGGCCAGGCCGTCGCGGTAGCCGTTCAGGCGCCACTGGCTGGCGCCGTGCTCGGGGTGGCCCTTGATGTGGGCGATGCGGCGGTGGCCGAGCGAGACCAGGTGCGCCATCAGCTCGCGCACCGCGCGTTCCTCGTCGAGCACCACGCCGATGCGCTCGCCGCGCAGCTTGGGCGAGATGTTGGCGTAGGGAATGGCCAGCTGGCCGAGCCGCTTCATCAGCCCCGGGTGGTCGGTCAGCGGCGGGGTCAGCACCAGGCCGTCGGCGCGCGAGCGCTGCACGATCTCGTCCACGTGCGCCACCAGCTTCTTGTCGGTGTAGGTCACCGGCGCCAGCATCAGGTTGTAGTGCTGGCTGTTGCAGGCGTCGAGCATGCCGGCCTGCACTTCCATCAGGTAGTTGCTGGACGGGTTGTCGTACAGCAGCGCGACCAGGAACGAACGCTGCCCGGCGAGGCTGCGCGCCGACGGGTTCGGGCGGTACTGCAGCTTGCGCGCAGCGGTTTCCACACGCTTGCGGGTTTCCTCGCTGACGTTGGGTTCCTGGTTGAGCACGCGCGAGACGGTCTTCATCGACACGCCCGCCTCCTCCGCCACATCTTCGATGCGCACCCGCATGACCGGTCTGTTTCCTTGTCGCGTGTTGGCCGCATTCTGCCAGAACGCGCGGACGGAACCCACGTGGTTTTGCGGGGTTTATGCCGATCCGGCCACAACCCCGCGTCCTTTTTCCCTGCCTTGAGGAGTCATGCATGAACCAGCCGTCCCGCCCGCGCCGCGGCGCCGTAGCTGTCTCGATCCAAACCGCCGCGCTGCGGCCGCGGCGGCTGGCCTGGGCGCTGCTGCTGGCGCTGGCGCCGCTCGCGCCGGCGCTGGCGCAGGACGCCGCGGCCGTGCATCCGGCGCAGTGGCCGGCGCTGAAGCCGCCGATCCCGCGCGACGCCGGGCTGGAAGCGCGCATCCAGGCGCTGCTGGCGAAGATGAGCGTGGAGGAGAAGGTCGGCCAGATCGTGCAGGCCGACATCAACGCCGCCACGCCCGAGGATGTGCGCAAGTACCACATCGGCTCGGTGCTGGCCGGCGGCAATTCCGAACCCGGCGGCATCTCCGAGCCGGGCGGCAACTACGCCGCGCCGCCGCAGGAATGGCTCGACATCGCCGACAAGTTCTACAACGCCTCGATGGACGCCAGCGACGGCAAGGTCGCGATCCCGATCATCTTCGGCATCGACGCCGTGCACGGCCACAACAACCTGATCGGCGCGACCTTGTTCCCGCACAACGTCGGCCTGGGCGCGACGCGCAATCCCGAGCTGATCCGCCGCATCGGCGAGGCCACCGCCGCCGAAGTGCGCAGCACCGGCATGGAGTGGACCTTCGCGCCGACCCTGACGGTGCCGCGCGACGACCGCTGGGGCCGCACCTACGAGGGGTATTCGGAAGACCCCAGGCTGGTCGCCAGCTACGCCGCGGCGGCGATCGAGGGCCTGCAGGGAAAGCTCGGCAGCAAGCAGTTCCTCGACGGCGCGCACGTGATCGCCTCGGCCAAGCATTTCCTCGCCGATGGCGGCACCGCCGAGGGCCGCGACCAGGGCGATGCCAAGATCAGCGAGCAAGAACTGCGCGAGATCCACGGCGCTGGCTATCCGCCCGCGCTGAAGGCCGGCGCGCAGACGGTGATGGCCTCGTTCTCCAGCTGGAACGGCGCCAAGATGCACGGCAACCAGGCTTTGCTGACCGAGGTGCTCAAAGGCCGGATGGGCTTCGACGGTTTCGTGGTCGGCGACTGGAACGCGCACGGCCAGCTGCCGGGCTGCGCCAACGACGACTGCGCGGCCGCCTTCAACGCCGGCGTCGACATGCTGATGGCGCCCGACAGCTGGCGCGGTTACTACGACAACGCGCTCAAGCAGGTCCAGGCCGGCCAGATCGGCATGGCCCGGCTCGACGACGCGGTGACCCGGATCCTGCGGGTCAAGCTGCGCCTGGGCCTGTTCGAGGCCGGCGCGCCGTCCAAGCGCCCGCTCGGCGGCAAGTTCGAGCTGCTCGGCAGCGCCGAGCATCGCGCGGTCGCGCGCCAGGCCGTGCGCGAGTCGCTGGTGCTGCTCAAGAACGACAGCGGCGTGCTGCCGATCGCGCCCAAGTCGCGCGTCCTGGTGCTCGGCGACGGCGCCGACAACGTCGCCAAGCAGGCCGGCGGCTGGACCTTGAACTGGCAGGGCACCGGGCTCAAGCCGTCCGACTTCCCGCATGCGCAGTCGATCTGGGCCGGCCTGCGCGAGCAGATCCAGGCCGCCGGCGGCCAGGCCGAGCTGTCCCGGGACGGCCGCTACGCGAGCAAGCCCGATGTGGCGATCTTCGTCTATGGCGAAGACCCCTACGCCGAATTCCAGGGCGACCTGCGCATCGCCACCTTCCGCGGCACCCGCAATCCCGAGCTAGATACGCTCAAGCGGCTCAAGGCCGAGGGCGTGCCGGTGGTGAGCGTGTTCCTGTCGGGGCGGCCGCTGTGGGCCAACCGCGAGATCAACGCCTCCGACGCCTTCGTCGCCGCGTGGCTGCCGGGCTCGGAAGGCGGCGGCGTCGCCGACGTGCTGTTGCGCAAGGCCGACGGCAAGGTCCAGCACGACTTCAAGGGCAAGCTGTCGTATTCGTGGCCGCGCACCGCGGTGCAGGTGGCCAATGTCGGCGACAAGGACTATTCGCCGCAGTTCGCGTTCGGCTATGGGCTCAGCTACGGCAAGGGCGGCAAGGTCGGCGCGCTGTCGGAAGACCCGGGCACGCCGGATCTCGACCAGCGCTCGATGAGCTTCCTCGGTCGCGGCGCGCTGCCGCGCGGCTGGCTGCTGCGGGCGACGTCGCAGGGCCAGACCCGCGACGCGGCCAAGCCGCCGCTGGCCAGCGCCGACGGCGCGCTGGCGGTGACCGCGGTCGACTACAAGGCGCAGGAAGACGCCTGGCGCGCGCAGTGGAAGGGCGAGGCGCGGCTGGAGCTGATCGCCGACGCGCCGGTGGAACTGGTGCGCGAGACCAACGGCGACGTGCAGTTGCTGATCACGCTCAAGGCCGAGTCGGTCGGCGCGGGCGAGGCCTGGCTGACCGCGCAGTGCGGGAGCAAGTGCGAGGCCAAGCTGGCGTTCGGCGAGATCCTGCGCGGCCTGCCGCCGGGACAGTGGCAGCGCATCGGCGTGCCGCTCAAGTGCGTGCGCGCGGCCGGCGGCGACATGGGCAAGCTGGCCTCGCCGTTCGGCCTGCAGGCGCCGAAGGGGACGGTGCTGGTCCTGCACGAAGTCGCCTACGGCACCGACGCGGACAAGGTGGTGGACTGCAAGCGGCAGTGAGCGCGGGGCGCGGATCGTTGCGATCCGCGCACGCGTCGCGACGCCGTTCCCGCTCTGGCGGGGGCGGCAGCGCGAAACGAAAGCGAAGTCGATGCACTGCTTTCGTTTGAGTCTTGGAGCGAAGTGGGAGGGCCTTCGGGCCCGATGCTGTTCGCCCGGATCGCGGCGACCTTGGTTCCACCCCCGCCGCAACCTTCCAACCACAGGCATGGACACTTTGTCCTGTGGCAGTTTGCCGCACGCCCGCCGCGCGGCCGCGGGCGTAGGATGCCGCGCATGAACGCATCCACGTCCCCCCGTGCCGTTCTGGGCGGCACGCCAGGCTCCGGCCTGATCGTCGACGACGACGAGACCTACGCCGCCACGCTGCAACGCAGCCTGGCCCGCCGCGGCATCGAGGCGCGCACCGCCGGCAGCGTGCGCCAGGCGCTGGACCTCGCCCTGCAACAGGCGCCGTCGTTCGCCCTGGTCGATCTCAAGCTCGGCGCCGATTCGGGCCTGCAGCTGATCCGGCCGCTGCGCGAGCTGCGTGCGGACATGCGCATCGTCCTGGTCACCGGCTACGCCAGCGTCGCCACCGCGGTCGATGCGATCAAGCGCGGCGCCGACGACTACCTGCCCAAGCCGGCCAGCGTCAGCGCGATCCTCGCCGCGATCGGCATCGATGCGCCCGACGCGGCGCCGCTGCCGGTGCAGGCGCCGGACACGATGATGCCGCTGCGCCGGCTGGAGTGGGAGCACATCCAGCAGGCGCTCAACGACACCGGCGGCAACATCTCGGCGACGGCGCGCTTGCTCGGCATGCACCGGCGTTCGCTGCAGCGCAAGCTCGGCAAGCGCCCGGGGCCGGAGCGCAGCGTCGTCGGCCTGTAGCCGCAGCCCTGCGTAGGAGCGGCGCGAGCCGCGACTGCGACAACGCAACCATCGCGCAGGTTTCGTCGTAATTGCGTTGTCGCGGTCGCGGCTTGCGCCGCTCCTACAGGGCGATCACGAGGCCGGCGTCGCCAGCGGGCGGACCTCGGCTCGCACCGACTGCTCGCTGCGCTGGCCGGCAGCGTCTTCGAAGATCAAGGTCAGCGCCACGCTCTCGCCGGCGCGCAGCGGCTGTTTCAATCCGATCAGCATCAGGTGGTAGCCGCCCGGCGCCAGGGCGACCGCTCGGCCTTTGGGCAAGTCCAGCGCCGCGACCTGGCGCATGCGCATCATCTGTCCCTGCATCGCCATCTCATGCACTTCCACCTGTTCGGCCGCCGGCGAGCGCGCGCCGACCAGGCGCAGGTCGCGCGCGGCGGTCAGGCGCATGAAGGCGCCGGTGGCCGGTTGCCGGGCCACGGTCGCGCGCACCCACGGCGCCTCGACGGCGACCGCGGCCGGCGCGGGTGCGGCCGCGGCCACCGCGGCGACGGCGGGCGTCGCGCACAGCAGCGCGGCGGCGAACAGCGACGAATGGCGAAGCGGGATACGCATATGCGGCCTCACAGGATCTGGCGGATGTCCTCGACGCACTCGGCCGCGCTCTGCTCGTGGCGCAAGGCCATGCGCAGCCGGCCGCGGGCGTCGTAGACGTAGCTCAGCGCGGAGTGGTCGATGGTGTAGGTCGAGCCGGTCGGGACCTTGGCGTAGACCACGCGGAAGGCCTTGGCGGTTTCGGCGATGCGTTGCTCGCTGCCGCTCAGGCCGATGAAGCTGGGGTCGAACGCCTGGGTGTAGGCCTTCAGCACCTGCGGTATGTCGCGCTGCGGGTCCAGGGTCACGAACAACACCTGCAGCCGCGCGCCGTCGGCGCCGAGCCGCTTGCGGATCTGCACCGCGCGGGTCAGCGCGGTCGGGCATACGTCCGGACACAGGGTGAAGCCGAAGAACAGCAGCACCGCGCGGCCGTAGAAGTCCGACAGCGTGCGTTCGCGGCCATCGGGATCGTTGAGGCGGAAATCGCCGCCGAAGCCGGGGCGCTGGCTCAGGTCGATGCCGTGCAGCCGCAGTTTCGGTTCCTGTTCGCCGCAGGCGCTCAGCAGCGCGGCGGCGCCGGCCGCGGCGAGCAGGCGGCGGCGCGAGGGCAGGGCGGGATGGTCGCGCATGCGCAATCGCTTCGGTGCGGGGAGGCTTGCATTGCAGCACCGGCGTTGCGCGCAAGGATGTGGCCCAGTGTCGCAGCGGCGTTTTTGCCTGGCGCCCTCACCCCGAGCCCGCTCCCGCAAGCGGGGGAGGGGCTTTGCTCCGTTGGATTCGGCGACGACGCAATTTCGCCGTAAGCGCTTGGCTAGCCGTTCTCGCGCTTGCGGGAGAGGGGTGGGGCGAAGGACCCAAGCGATCAAAGATCGCGCACCACCCACCCGCTCGGCAGCGGCGCATCCGCAACCTCCAACGCCGCCTGCGCCACCTCTTCCGGCGAGCGCCCGGCGCGCCAGGCGTCGGCGAGCGCGCGCAGGCGTTCGCGGGTGGCGCGGGTGTAGGCGCCTTCCATTTCGTTCTGCGCATCGGCCGCGAGCTTCTGCGGATACAGCGTGCGCGCGTCCTCGCTGCGGTTGAGCAGGGCGATCAGCCGCGCCAGCGCGGTGCGGAACGTGTCGGCGCCGAGCGCGGTGCGCTGGGTGCGCTGCAGGTGCCACACGGTCAGGTACTCCACCGGCCCGAGCAGCCGTCGCGGGGTGGCGCCGAAGAAATGACCGGACAGCGCGCTGACCGCGACCGGCCCGGTCGCGTCCGGCAGGCGGGTCGCGCCCCAGGAGCTCAACGCGCCGCCGGGCAGGTCCATGCGCCGCAGCGCGGTGCCGAAGGTGTCGGCGAGCAGGCGCTGGGCGCGCGCGTCGTCGCTCTCGGCGACCACGCCGAGCAGGCGGATGAACAAGGGATAGCGGTCCTCGCCGAGCCGGCGGACCACGCGCTTGAGTACGCTGAGCCGGTACTCCGGGTCGCTGTGCGCGGCCAGCGCCGAGACCAGGCGGTCGGCGGCGGCGCGCAGGGCTTCGGGCGAGGGATCGGCGTCGGTCACGGGCGGCGGGCGGCAACGAAGGGCGGCACTAGCCTAGCCGAGCGGGCCGGCGCCAGCGATGCGGGGAGGGCTCGGTCGCGCTCGCGGCCGGGTCGGGCAGCGCGGGATCGCTGCGGCGGACGCGCCTCAGAGCGTCAGCGAATCCAGCACCGCATCGGCGCCGCGGTCGGCCGCGGCGGACAGGTCCAGCTGGCCCAACTCGTGCTCCAGCCGGGAGTCGCCGGGCAGCTGGCGCTCGCCGGGCGCGACGCCGTGCCAGGCGTCGGCATTGAGGATCTGCTCGCCCGGATCGACCGCCGGCGGGGCATACGCCGGAACCGCCTCGGCGACCGCCGCCGGCAACGACGCGCCCTGCGCGGCCGGCTCGCGGACGCGCAGCGCTTCCAGCGTCTGGCTGTCGAGGCCAGCGCGGTCGATGCGCGAATCGGGGCCGATGCTGCTCATGCGGTCGGGGTGGGCGGGTCGCCGTTTCGGGGATGGACGCAATGTAGCCCCGCGGCCGCGACAGGGCCAACTCGGGGCGACCCTAGGTGCACGTCGGGTGCCCGGCGCGCATTCAGGCATGCCCCGCCGAGCCCGTCGCAGCGCCCGCAGCGATTGCTGACACCCGCCACTTTCGCCGTGTGCGCCGCGTGCTAGCCTCGGTGGCCTTCACCCAGCAGGGCCGCGCATGGCGAAGGACCAGGGCGCCGACAAGACCGAGCCGCCGACCCAGAAAAAGATCCGCGACGCGCGCAAGGAAGGCAACGTCGCCAAGAGCAAGGAGCTGACCAGCACCGTGCTGGTGCTGGGCTGGGTGGTGTGCGGCTGGCTGATGATGGACTTCATGCGGCTCAAGCTGGTGCGCCTGTTCGAGGCCAGCCTCAAGGCGATCAACCAGCCCTTCGGCGACGCCCTGCGCGAAGTCGGCGGCTCCGCCTTCGAGACCCTGCTCTGGCTGACCCTGCCGCTGCTGGCGATGGCCGTGTTCCTCGGCGCGGTGGTCGAGTTCCTGCAGGTCGGCCCGGTCCTGTCGCTGGCCAAGCTCAAGCCCCAGCTCGACAAGATGAATCCGGCCGAGGGCGTCAAGAAGATGTTCTCGATGGACAACCTGGTCGAGCTGGTCAAGTCGATCATCAAGAGCGCGGCCCTGGTCGGGATCGGCGTGTTCGTGATCTACAAGATGCTGGCCCAGCTGATGCTGCTGCCGTACGCGCCGCCGGAGGCGATGGGCTCGGGCATCTGGCACGGGCTGGTGCGGATCGTGGTGTGGACGATCTTCGTGTTCTTCTTCGTCTCCGCCATCGACGTGTGGTACCAGAAGTTCTCCTACCTCAAGCAGTTGCGCATGAGCCGGCGCGACATCCAGCAGGAGGTCAAGGAGAACGAGGGCGACCCGCACGTGAAGAGCCGGCGCCGGCAGTTGCATCAGGAATGGTCGCAGCAGAACATGCTCAACGCCGTCCGCCAATCCAACGTCGTCGTGACCAACCCCACCCACATCGCCATCGCCCTGCAGTACGAGCACGGCATCACCGACCTGCCGATGGTGGTGGCCAAGGGCGAGGGCTACATGGCCGAGGCGATCAAGGCCGCCGCGGTCGAGGCCGGCGTGCCGATCCTGCAGAACATCGAACTGGCGCGCGGCCTGCACGAACGGGTGGCGCTGGACGAATACATCGGCAACGAGTTCTTCGAGGCCGTGGCCGAGGTCCTGCATTGGGCCGAAGGCGTGCGCCGCCTGCGCGACGGCGACGACAGCGCGCCGGAACTGCCGCCGCCGCTGGACGACGAGCCGCGCTGACGCAAGCCCTTGTAGGAGCGGCGCGAGCCGCGACCGCGAAAACGCAACGATTGCGAAAGCTTCGACGTAGTTGCGTTTTCGCAGTCGCGGCTCGCGCCGCTCCTACACGAAGCATTCCCGCTACGCCCCGCCGAAGGCCTTGTTCAAGGCCTCGATCAAGCCGCGGTTGCCGGAGATGCGTTCCAGCACGATCTCCACGTACACCCCCAGCATCAGCAGCACGATCCAGGTCGCCAGCCAGGCCTTGATCGGCATGGTGATGGTGAACACGTTGAGCTGCGGGGCGAAGCGGTTGACCAGGCCGAACGACAGGTCGATCAGCAGCAGCACCACCATCGCCGGCGCCGCCAGCACCAGCAGCGCGGTGGTGAGGTAGCTGAACTGGCCGACGAACAGTTCCATGCCGGCCGCGTGCAGGGTCGGGAAGAACGACACCACCGGCCACATCGCATAGCTGGCCATCAGCAGGTCGAGGAACACCAGGAACGCGCCGCTGGCCATGAACAGCCAGGTCGCGAACTGCGACAGGAAATTGCCGTGTAGCGAGGCCTGGTGGCCCTGGATCGGATCGAACACCTGCGCCAGGGTCATGCCGACCTGGGTGTCGATGACGTTGCCGGCGGCGCTGATCGCCCAGAACACCATGCCGAACACGAAGCCGATCGACACGCCGATGAACAGCTCCTTGAGCACGATCGGCGCGAACTGCAGCGCGTTGAGCTGGTTCAGCGGCACCCCGTTCATCGCCACCGGGATCGCGATGATCGCCAGCGAGACCATGAAGCTGTTGCGCACCAGCGGCGGCATGTTCTCGTTGGTGATCAGCGGCAGCATCATGAACGCGCCGAGCACGCGCGGCAGCACCAGCCCGAGCGCGAGCAGCAGGTTGCCGCCGCTGTCGATGTCCAGGGTCATCGCATCGTGTCCGCGCCGCGCATCGTCGCGCGCATCAGTGCCGGATCATGCCGGGGAAGTCGAGGAAGATGCGGTCGGCGAAGGTGTACAGGGTGCCGCCGATCATCGACGCGGTGACGAACAGGGTCACCACGATCACGGTGAACTTGATCGCATAGGCGAAGGTCTGCTCCTGCAACTGCGTCGCCGCCTGGATGAAGGCCACCACCAGGCCGACCACGGCCGCGGCCAGCACCGGCGGACCCGACAGCAGCAGGGTCAGCCACAGGGCCTGTTTGGTCAGTTCCAGCATGTCGCCCATGGCAGCAGGGATTCGCTATTGGGGAATTGGGGACGCGAGCGCGCGAAGGGGAAGCGCAGGGGGCGGGCGTTCGCCGGCCCCGGGCTGCGGACCCGCGCTACCCGCCGTAGGTCAGCACCAGGCCGTGCACCAGCTTGGCCCAGCCGCCGATCAGCACGAACAGCAGCAGCTTGAACGGCAGCGACACGGTGGTCGGCGAGAGCATCATCATGCCCAGCGAGAGCAGGATGTTCGACACCACCAGGTCGATGATCAGGAACGGCAGGAAGATCAGGAAGCCGATCTGGAACGCGGCGGTGAGTTCGCTGACGGTGAAGGCCGGGATCACCACGATGAAGTCGTCCACGCCGATGTCGGCGCGCGCGTTCGGCGGCAGCAGGCGCTGGGCGCTGCGCATGAAGAACGCGCGCTCAGCATCGCTGGAGTGCTTGATCAGGAACTTGCGCAGCGGTTCCTTGCCGGCGTCCATCAACTGCAGCAGGCGGGCGGCGTCCATCTTGCCGCCGAGCACCGACGAGGGCGTCGGCGACGGGCGTTTCGCCGCCGCCGCCGCCGCCGGCGCGCCGGCTTGGGCGTTGGCGGCCGCCGTCGCGGCGGGAGCGGCCGTCGCCGCCGTTGCGGGCGCCGCGGCGTTGGCGGCCGCCGCTGCCGCGTTGCCGGCGGCCGGCGCGGCCGCGCCGGCAGGCGCCGCCGCAGCGCCCGGCGCCGACGCCGCACCCGGCGCCGCGGCCGCGTTCGCCGCCGCCGGCCCCTGCGTCGCCGACACCGTCGCGCCGCCGTTGGCGCTGGCGTTGATCGCGTCGTGGGTCTCCAGGATCACCGGATACATCACATAGATCGACAGCACGATCGCCAGGCCGTTGATGACCACGTTCGGCGGCACCTGCTGCAGCCCCAGCGCGTTGCGCAGCAGGCTCAGCACCACCACGATCTTGGTGAAGGACGTCACCATCACCGCCACGAACGGCGCCAGCGCCAGGCTGACCACCGTCAGCAGCACCAGGGCCGGCGAGAACGAACTGAAATCCATGATTCAGCTCCAGGAGAGCAGGCGCACGCCCAGGGTTTCGCCGACCGCGACGATCTCGCCGCGGCCCGCATCGCGCCCATTGGCGCGGATCACCACGTTGGCGCCTTCCAGCCGCGAGGGCAGGGCGAACACGTAGCCGGGCTGGAAGCCGGCCAGGTCCTCGTAGCGGCATTCCAGCCGGCCCAGGTCGAATTGCAGGCGGACCGGCACGTCCGGCCCGGTCGCGGCCTCCGGCGCGTCGGCGGCGGATTCGGGATCGCTCATCGCAGATGTCTCCTGGTGCGTGGAAAGGGTCAGGGGCGGGCCGTCGATGCGCCAGCCGTCGGCGACCGGCGCCAGCGGCCAGGCCAGCCCGGGCGCGAGCGCGCGCACCGGCGGCGGACGTTGGTAGTTGCCGATCACCAGCACGTCGCCGGCGCGCAGTTGGCGCCATTGCGGGTAGCGCAGGCTCGGGCCGTCCCAGCTCAGCGTCACCGGCACCGGCAGTTGCGACCAGTCGCGGTATTGCTCGCCGTCGCCGCGCGCGCGCTCGAACGGTTCGGCGCGCAGCAGCAGCCGGTCGACCCAGCCCGGCGGAATCCGCAGGTGGCCGCGCGAACGCGCCTGGCCGGCGCCGTCGAGGATGCGGAAACCCAGCCACAGCCCGTCCTCGTCGCCGCCGTGCGCCTGCAGCTCGCGCAGCGAGGCGGCGCCGTCGTCGACCACCGGGACCAGCGCCACGTCGAGCGCCTGGCTGAGCTTCATCAGTTGCGATTCGTGGGCCAGGCTCCAGGCCAGCACGCGCGAGCGGCCGCGGTAGCCGCTCCAGTGCAGGCCGGTGTCGGTGTCCAGCGCCAGCCCGCTGTCGAGCTGCAGCCGCACCCGCGCGCCGTCGCCTTCCAGCATCACCGTTTCGCCGTCGACCGGCCTGGCGCGGAAGAACTCCAGCCAGCCGCCGCCTTCGCGCAGCGGCCAGCGCTGCGGCGCGCCGAAGAACGCGCACAGCGCCTGCGCCTGCCACAGCGGCAGCGCCGGCACCTTGCCGCGCAACGGCCGCGCGTGCGCGGCGAAGTCTTCGCCGGCGCGCGCCGGCGCGGCAACGTCCGCCTGAGTATCAACCATGGCCCAGCGCCACCTTCATCAGTTCGGGCAGCGAGCGTACCCCGAGTTTGTTCATCATGTTCGATCGATGCAGTTCCACGGTCTTGACGCTGATGCCGAGCACGTCGGCGATGATCTTGTTGGGCTTGCTCGCGACCACCAGGTCCATGACCTGGCGCTCGCGCGGGCTCAGCCGGGCCAGGCGGTCGTCGCCGCCCTCGCCGCCGCCGGCATGGCTGCGGGCGTGGGCCACGGCGGCGCGGATCGCCTCGATCAGCGCCTCGTCGCCGAAGGGCTTCTCCAAAAAGTTGGCCGCGCCCTTGCGCATCGCCTCGACCGCCAGCGGCACGTCGCCGTGGGCGGTGACGAACACCAGCGGCAGGCCGATCCCGCGCCGGCGCAGCTCTTCCTGCAGCTGCAGCCCGCTCATCAGGGGCATGCGGATGTCCGAGACCAGGCACTGCGCGCCGCCGCCGTGGCGCTCGTGGCCGTAGGCGTCCAGGAACGCCGGCCCCGACGCGTAGGCCTGCACCTCGAACCCGGCCGTTTCCAGCAGCCAGGCGGTGGACTCGCGGAAACCGTCGTTGTCGTCGACCAGGTAGATGCGGGCTTCGCTCATGGCGCGTGGCCTCCGGTGCTGCGCGCGCGCGACAAGGCCGGGTCGCGGCGCGGTGCGAGGATCGTTGGAGCGGCTGGATGATGAGCGGACATATCGCGAGGACTCTGCGCTCAGCGCGCCGGCGCGGGCGCGGGCGCAGCGGGTTGCTGGGGCACTTGCAGCAAGTCGCCGCGCTCGTGCTGTTGCAGGAACAGGCGTTGATTGGCGTCGTAGACCTTGTCGAACGATTGCTCCAGCGGCTGTCGGGCCGCATCCGCGGTTTTCGCGTCGCTGCGCAGACTGGCCGGATCCGATGGGTCGCCTTGCACGGCGAAGATGCGGCGACCGACCTCCCCGGACTGGGGATCGACGCTGAACACCACCGCGTCGGCTCGCTCGAACCGGCCGCGGTGATCGCGCTTGGTTTCCGCGAGTAGGCTCGCGGCGACGCGTTCATGCTCGCCTTCGGCCGCCGGACGGCCCGCCTTTTCGTACGCTTCCTGGGTTTTTTCGAGGATCTGCCGGTAAAGCGCGTGGTCCGGATGATCGGGCGCGCGCGGATCGGGCGCCGGCTCGACTTGCAATTGGGGACCCGTTTCGAACCGGCTGCGGTTGCGGTTGCGGTGTTCGTGTTCGTTCTTGCGGTCCCAGGCCGCATTGTCCTGGTAGTCGTACTTGCGCAGCGCCATGTCCGGGCCGAGCAGGTAGTAAGTGACGTCGTCGCGGTCGCCGAACACCTTGCGCGCGCTGCCCCAGTCGTTGTCCGACGGCAATTTGTTGATGTCGCGGGCTTCGTCTTGGTCGGAGCCGGACGCCGTAGCCACGATCGACGGTGGGTGGTTATGCACCACGCCCACCACGCGGTCGTTGCCGCCGGCCGCCGCCAAGGCTCGGCCCAACGGCGCCCGGTCGGTGTGGCCGGTGCCGAACAAGGGCGTCGCCTTCAGTTCTCCGCTGTCGTCGCGGTACAAGACCGCGACGTACTCGTTTTGCTTGTAATCGGGCTGCGAAAGGATCCGGTGCGTGACCTCGGACGCCAGGGCGTCGATCCGGTCTTGGTCTATGGGAGGCGGGACGGTCGACATGGGAATCCTTTCCTCAGGGAACCAGTTCGATCTGGCGGTCGCCGTCGACCTTGAACCGGACTCTGCCGGGCTTGTCGGCATTGTTGTACGGCACGGTGAATTCGATCGTGCCCCGATCGCACCGCATCCAAGGGCGATCTTGTACCGCATCGGGCGGGAATTCGCGGTTTATCTCGCGCAAGGCGAGCGCGTCCAGGGCGACTGCGTCGATGACCAGGGCGCTCAGACCGGAGCGCTGTTCGCGGGTGTTGTCGGAGGTGACATAGCCTTCCACCGCGACGTGCCGACGCTGCAGGCTGGGCGAGTCCAGGCAGGACATTTTGAAGACATAGTCGATATCGTCCGCCGCCGCGGGTTCGGCGACGACGATGTCCTCCAGCGCCTCGGGCGCCGGTGGCGGGTTGGAGCGCGCGGGCGCGCAGGCGCAACAAAGCGCAGCGATGCACGCCAGGAGGGCCGGTCGGAGCGCGCGGGCGAAATTCACGAGCGAAACTGTCCTGAAGGCAGAGCGGGCGCCGGGCACCAACGCCGTCGGCCCCTCGGGGAGCCACGATATAACCCGGCGCTCGGCGCCAGCGGTCGTGATCTTTGTCATGTCGTGTCCCCGGGCGCAGTGCGCGGACTCGGGGTCAGCGTAGCGCGCGCGGCTCAAGCGCGCGCCTCGTAACGCGGCAAGGTAAACCCGAACACGCTGCCGCCGCCCTCGCGCGGCTCGAAGAACAGCCGGCCCTCGTGGTATTCGATGATCGAGCGGCAGATCGCCAGGCCGATGCCGAGGCCGTCGGTCTTGGTGGTGAAGAACGGCGAGAACAGCTGGTCCTGCTCGGCCGCGCTGAGGCCGGCGCCGCGGTCGCAGACCCGCACCTCGACTTGCTCGTCCAGGTTCAGGCGCGCGTCGATGCGCAGTTCGCGCCGCTCCGGGGCGATCTCGCGCATGGCCTCGATCGCGTTCTTGACCAGGTTCAGCAACACCTGCTCGACCATGACCCGGTCGGCGAACACCGGCGGCAGCGGCTCGGGCAGGCCCAGTTCGATGCGCAGGTCCAGGCGCTCGGCTTCCAGCCGCAGCAGCTCCAGCACCGTCTCGGCGATGCGCGCCAGTTCGTGCGCGTCGCGCCGCGGCTCGCGCGCGCGGACGAACTCGCGCACCCGCGAAATCACCGCGCTGGCGTGCTCGGCCTGGGTCCGCGCGGCCTGCAGCGCGCGCTCGACCTGGACCGGGCCGCCGGCCTGTTCGACCAGGCGCAGACTGCCGTTCACGTAGTTCATGATCGCCGCGAGCGGTTGGTTCAGCTCGTGCGCGAGGGTCGCGGCCATCTCGCCGACCGACATCATGCGCGAGGTGAACAGCAGCTTCTCCTGGCGGCTCTTGTGCGAGGCCAGGGTCTCGATGCGTTCGCTGATGTCGACTGCGGTGAGCACGTCGGCGGGCGCGCCGGCGTGCTCGGCCCGGCCCCAGTGCAGCGCATACCAGCGGCCGCTGTGCGGGGCGCGGACCTCGCGCGGGCGCGCGCCGTCGCGGGCCTCGCCGCGCAGGCGCGCGAGCAGCGCCTCGCGTGCGGCGTGCTCGGGCAGTTCGCCGAATTCGGCGCGGTAGCGCGCGTTGGCCGCGCGCAGCGCGCCGTCGGCGGCGAACACCGCGCAGGCGAACGGCACGGCGGCGAGCAGGCCGGCGTCCTCGCGCGCGGCGGCGGTCGCCGGCCCGGCCTTGGGATCGGGCTGGGGTTCGGTCGGAGCGACCGTGCGGGAACCGGCGGAGCGCGGGCGGGCCATGCCTCAGCGTCCCCCGCGCCGCGACCCGGCGGCGTGAAGCCGCGCGAGGCTGCTAGGGTATGTCGCCGCGCGCCGCTGCCGCCGCAGCGCGGCGGCTTGTCCGTTATGTCCGTTCTTGAACCGGGTTGCGCACTCAATCGCCATGCCGATATTGCCCTTGCTGCGTTCTGCCGTTCGCCTGTGCCTCGCCGCCGCTTTCGCGCCGCTGGCCGCGTTGGCCCAAGCCGCCGCGCCGGCCGCGAAGCCTGCGGCGGCTGCCGCACCGGCCGCCGCTGCGCAGCCGCCGTCGCTGTTCTTCGAATTTGTCGCGATCCTGCTGCCGGTGGCGGTGGTGCTCGGCGGCCTGGTCGCGGTGCTGTACTTCCTGCGCAAGCGCCACGGCCTGACCGCGCGCGATGCGCCGCTGTCGGTGCTGCAGATCCTGCCGATCGGCCCGCGCGAGCGGATCGTGGTGCTGCGCACCCGCAGCGGCCGCGCGCTCGCGGTCGGCGTGGCCGGTCACTCGCTGAACCTGATCGCCGAACTGGATCCGGCCGACATCGCACCGGCGGCGGCTGCGCTGGGCGCGACCGCACCGACCGCGGCCGAGCAGAAAGTTGCATCGGCAACCGTTGCCGCGACCGTGGTTCCCGCCTCGTCCGCGACCTCCCCCGCGGAGCGCGAATCGTGAGCGTTTCGCGCTTACGTTAGACGAATGCGTCGATGCAAGTGCGCACGGGTTCACAAAAACAACGACGAATGCGGGCGAAATTTAGCGCCGCACAATGAAGGGCGCGTGAGTTCGTGCGCGGCTTGCGCGGAACCGGCTCGTTCACACAACAGGTGACAAATTGCACTTAGTATCGGCCGTCCGGACCGGCATCGTGTCGAGGACAGCGCCATGCGTAGGTGCTCAGGGATACATGGCAAAGCAGTGACGGCCTTCGACGTTCCAGACTGCCGGATCCATCGCACGGGCGTTGCGCGCGGATCGCGTGCGCGGCGCGGGGCGGTCGCCCTGGCGCCGGCCGCGGCCGGGCGCGCACCCGCGGGGAGCGGGATTTCCTAAGGGTTTTCGGGGCGAACGAATGCGTGGACTGCTGACTTCCTGGATGGCCACCGCCTCCGGCGCGCAACCGCGTCGGCGCGCGGGTTACAGCGACGTGGTCCTGGCCTTCGCCGCGGTCACGATCATCGGGGTGATGATCCTGCCGCTGCCGCTGGCGATCATCGACACCCTGGTGGCGATCAACATCGCGATCGGCTTCGGCCTGTTGCTGATCGCGCTGTACATCCCCACCCCGGTCGCGTTCTCCAGCTTCCCCAGCGTGCTGCTGCTGACCACGCTGTTCCGGCTGTCGCTGTCGATCGCCATCACCCGCTCGATCCTGCTCGAAGCCAACGGCGGCCATATCGTCGAGACCTTCGGCAGCCTGGTCGCCGGCGGCAATCTGGTGGTCGGCTTCGTGGTGTTCCTGATCATCACCGTGGTCCAGTTCATCGTCATCGCCAAGGGCGCCGAGCGCGTGGCCGAGGTCGCCGCGCGCTTCACCCTGGACGCGATGCCCGGCAAGCAGCTGTCGATCGACTCGGACCTGCGCGCCGGCCTGATCGACAAGGACGAGGCCAAGAAGAAGCGCCGCCTGCTGGAGGTGGAAAGCCAGCTGCACGGCAGCCTCGACGGCGCGATGAAGTTCGTGAAGGGCGACGCCATCGCCGGCATCGTCATCATCATCATCAACCTGCTCGGCGGCCTGGCCATCGGTGTGCTGCAGAAGGGCATGCCGCTCGGCGACGCCACCCACACCTATTCGATCCTGACCATCGGCGACGGCCTGGTCTCGCAGATCCCGGCCATCCTGGCGACCATCGCCGCCGGCCTGGTGGTGACCCGCACCGCCGGCGACGAGGACGACCGCCACCTGGGCGAGTCGATCACCCGCCAGGTCTCGGGCCAGCCGCGGGTGCTGCTGATCACCGGCTGCCTGGCGTTCGGGATGATGTTCGTGCCGGGCTTCCCCAAGCTGGTGTTCCTGATGCTGTCGATCGTGCTGCTGGGCTTCGCCGCCTGGCGCTATCGCCACGATCACCCGGTGCTGCGGCGCGCGTTCAAGGTGCCCGAGGGCGAGCGCCCGGCCGAGGAGAAGGCGGCCAACGAGGACGAGATCGCGCCGCCGGCGCCGTTGCAGCTGGAACTGGCGCCGTCGCTGGCGGCCGCGTTCGGCGAGCACGCCGCGCGCACGCGCATCGTCGAGGTCGCGCGGCGCCTGCGCGACGAATACGGCGTGCCGCTGCCGGTGCCGGCGCTGAAGATCTCCGCCGATCTCGACGGCGACGACGGCCTGGGCGGCTATCGCCTGACCGCGTTCGGCGCGCGCCTGGCCTTCGGCCGGCTGGCGGCGAACGCGCAGTTCCGTCCGGCCCGCGCCGGCGACGCCAACGCGCCCAAGCTGCCCGGCTTCTTCCCGCCGCTGGCCGGCGAATGGACCGGCCAGGCCGGCGACGGCATCCGCGACGGCCTGGGCACGGTGACCGAGCATTGCCGCGCCGCGCTGGAGCGGCGCCTGGGCAGCTTCATCGGCATCCAGGAAGCCTCCAACCTGTTCGGGCGCATGCAGCGCGACTATCCGGACCTGGTCAAGGAAATGCTGCGCGTGGTCGCGCCGCAGCGCGTGGCCGACGTGCTGCGCCGGCTGGTCGAGGAGGGCGTGCCGATCCGCAACCTGCGCGACGCGTTCGAGGCGATCACCGACGTCGGCGGGCGCGAGAAGGACGTGGTGCTGCTGACCGAATACGTGCGGGTCGCGCTCAAGCGCGAAATCGCCGACCGCTACGCCGACGGCGAACGCACCATGCAGGTGCTGCTGATCCATCCGGAACTGGAGGACCGCCTGCGCCAGTCGGTGCGCGTGGCCGGCGGCGCCACCCAGTTGGCGATCTCGCCGGAACTGGCCGGGCGCCTGGGCGCGGAAGTGCGCTCGCACCTGGCGCGACAGGGCGAAGGCATAAAGCCGGTGCTGCTGTGTTCACTGGACGTTCGCCGCCACCTGCGCAAGCTGCTGGAGATCGATTTCTTCGAATTGCCGGTGTTGTCCTACCAGGAACTCGCGCCCGATCTGCGGATCGTGCAGGCAGGCCAGGTCAACGCCTGAGGAGAATGAGCATGCACAGCGCGGAGCGCGTCCTTTCCCCCATTCATCGGCCGATCGGCCCGCGCGTATCGCGCGTCCCGGCCGCGCGCCCCGCCTTCGGCGGCGGCGTCTGAACAGGAGTCGCCACGATGATGTCCCACGACGAACATTCCACGCCCGAGGGCGCCGCCGGCGAGGCGGGCGAGCCGCGCGCCGCCGATGCGCCCTCGTCGCAGCCGCGCGCCGGCGACGGCATCCGCATCGCCGCGCCCGCGGTCAGCGTGCTGCGCATCGTCTGCGGCCTGCACACCGGCGGCAGCCGTCCGCTGTCGGCGCAGGAGACGGTGCTGATCGGCAGCAGCGGCGATTGCGACATCGTCCTGTCCGATCCCAACGTCGCCCCGCGCCACGCCTTCCTGACCCGCATGGGCGGCACGGTCTCGCTGCGCGCGCTGGACGCGCCGCTGCGGATCGAAGGCCAGACCCTCAACCCCGGCGACCCGGCCGAGCTGGGCCCGATGCAGCGGGTCGACCTGGGCGGCGCCTCGTTCGCGGTCGGCGCGGCCGAAGACCCGGCCTGGGCGACGATGCTGCCCAACCTCGCCGACGCGGTGCGCCCGGCCAAGACCTCGATGCGCCACCTGCCGCTGATCGCCGGCCTCGCCGCGCTGTCGCTGGTGTCGGTGGCGATCGCCGCGGCGGTGATGCCGGGCTTCGAGAAGAAGCCCTCGCCGGTCGAACTGGCGCAGCCGCTGATCAAGGAATTCTCCATCGCCGGCGGCCGCGTGAGCGAAAGCCCGGACGGCACCCTGGTGCTGTCGGGCACGGTCAAGGACGCGGCCACGCGCGAAACGATCCGCAAGCGCCTGGCCACCGATGAGGTGGACGCGCGGCTGGAGCTGCGCACCGGCGACGACATCGCCGCCGACGTGCGCGAAGTGCTGCGCAGCCAGGGCCTGGCGGTGCAGACCCGCTATTTGGGCAACGGCGATGTCGAGGTCAGCGGCCGCTTCGCCGACCCGACCCAGTTCCAGCGCGCGATCGCCTCGCGCGCGATGCAGGACGTCAACGGCGTGCGCCGGGTGATCCCGCGCAACCTCGACGAGAGCCACGCGCCCGCGGGCCCGGCCGTGGCCACGGCCGAGCCGGCCAAGCCCGCCACGCCGCCGCCGCCGACCCGGATCGTCAAGATCGTGCGCGGCGACAGCCCGCACGTGACCGACATCGACGGCGCCGACTACGCGGTCGGCGACACCCTGCCCGACGGACGCGACCTGATCGCGATCGGCGACAAGGCCTGGGCGTTGAACAAGGTCACCGGCGTGACCGAACAGATCAAGGCGCAGCCGCTGACGGCCGAAGAGCTGGCCCTGGCCAGCGGCGCGGCGCCGGCGGCGGATGCCGCGGCCACGGCGGCCGCGCCCGCGGGCCCGGCATCGGCGCCCGCGCCGGCCGCGCCGCAGGCGGCCAACACCGCCGCGCCGTCCGCCTCAGCCAAGCCGTCCGCGAGCGCGCGCCCGACCGTCGCCGAAGCGCCGCCGCGGCCGGGGAACCGACAATGAACAGGGCGACCCCAGGGTCAGCACTAGCTGGTTTCACCCGCGCGGCGCCGATCTAATCCAACCTCGGCACCTTGCACCCATCGCCCGCTGAGACCTGAAGAATTGCGATAGGCGTCAAGTTTCGCGACAAGTTTTCGGTGCCATCCGTTGTTCCACGCCATTGCGCGGCCCGGCCGCAAACGAGCAGGAGAGACGTCATGAGCAACAACGCAATCAACGGTGCCGGCGGTAGCGCCGGCTTGGTCGGCACCTTCATCGCCGACGTCAACAAGAACGACGCCATCGGCAACGGCAAGGGCTCGCGCTCGGCCGGTGGCGGCGCGGGCGGCGGGATCGCGGCCGGCGGCGGCGCGGGCGGCAGCAACAGCTGGTACGCCGCCATGGCCAAGGCCTGGGGCTCGACCATGGACGCGCAGGCCTCGCGCATCACCGAGCTGTCGGGTTCGATCGGCGGCGGCAACGACACGCCGTCGAGCATGATCTCGCTGACCTCGGAAAGCCTGCGCATGCAGTTCATCTCCAACAGCGCCTCGACCTCGATCAACTCGGTCGCCCAGGGCATCGAGAAGCTGGCGTCGAAGAACTGACCGGCGCGCGGCCCGACGTCTGCCGCCTGCCGTCGCGGCGCCCGGAACCCCGTGTCCGGGCGTCTGCGGCCATCGCGGCGGCGCTGGCGCCGTAAGCCCGTCCGGTTGCGCAGGCGCACCGACCCAATGCTGTCGAACCTACCGTTGCAGGAGACAGGTTCATGATCGAAGCCATTCAAGTCGCGGCCGAAGCCGCGCAACCGGCCGCCGCCTCGCCGGCGCAGTCGCCGCAGGCCTCCGCCTACGACATCCGCGAGTTCGCCGCCGCGTTCGACCGCGGCTCGGCGCCGGGTGCCGCCGGCGGCGTCCAGGCCGGCGGCGTCGCCCAGGCCGGCGCGGCCGAACCGTCGCAGGGCACCCGCGCGGTGCTGGCGGCGCTGGACAACCTCAACGGCGGCGCCGAGAGCATCGGCCAGGCCAGCCAGAGCATTTCGGCCAACGCCGCCGAACTGACCCCGGGCGAGATGATCCAGATGACCATGAAGTGCCACCAGTTCATGTTCACCTCGCAGCTGACCTCGAACGTCGCCAACCGCACGTCCGACGGCATCCAGCAGCTGTTCCGCCAGCAGTCGTAACAACGCAAGGCACACCACACCACGGGGGATGCATGGGTAGGGCGTCAGGCTTCAATGCAGCCGGCTTCAATGCGGCCGGCTTCAAGGCGGGAAGAATTCTGGCGGCCCTGCTGGCCTGCCTGCTGATCGTGGGGTGTACGCGCACGCCGCTGTACAGCCAGCTCGACGAGCAGCAGGCCAACGAACTGATGGCGGCGTTGCTCGATGCGGGCATTCCCGCCGAGAAGGACCCCTCGCCGAGCAAGACCGGCTGGGAGGTCATGGTCAACCGCGGCGACATCCCCTACGCGATGCAGGTGCTCAACTCGCGCGGACTGCCGCGCGCGCAGTACCGCTCGCTGGGCGAGGTGTTCAAGAAGGAAGGCTTCGCCTCCTCGGCGCTGGAGGAAAAGGCGCGCTATCTCTACGGCCTGTCGCAGGAACTCTCGCGCACCCTGACCCGCATCGACGGCGTGGTCGAGGCGCGCGTGCACATCGCCTTGCCCGACCGCGATCCGCTCGGCGGCAACGTCCAGGATTCCTCGGCCTCGGTGCTGATCTTCGAGCGGCCCGGCCAGAGCCTGCGCGACCGCGAGACCGACATCAAGGTGTTCGTGAAGGACAGCGTCGAGGGCCTGGACGACGTCAACAAGGTCACGGTGAAGTTCTTCACCGTGCAGTCGCCGCCGAAGGTGCACCAGGCCGCCGGCCCGCTCAACGCGGTGATCGGCTCGATCGACCTGAGCGCGGTGATCATCGGCGCCGGCGTGCTGGTGCTGTTGGCGATCGTGGCGTTCTTCTTCGGCCGCCTGCGCTCGCGCTTCTTCCCGCCGTCGCAGCCGCCGCCGCAGAGCAACGCCCGCGGCGGAGTGTGGAACGGATGAGCGCCGCGGCGCTGCGCGCGGTCCTGGCCGAGACCGATGCCAGCTGGCACGGACGCGGCGAGGACGAGCGCATCGCCCCGGAACTGCTGGCGGCCGGGCGCGAGAGCGCGATCGGCCGCCGCCTGCTCGGCGCCTGGCTCGCCGCCGAGGCCGCGCCGGCGTTGCTGGCGCCGCAGCCGGGCGCGGGTTTCGCCGCCGCCGCGCTGCGCTGGCCGCGCGCGCGGGTCGAGCGGCTGGTGCGCGACCTGGGCGCGCTGGCCTACGCCCCGGCGATCCGCGCCGAAGTGCGGCGCGAGCCGGTGCGCCGGCTCAAGCAGGCGCTCGACAACGCCTACCTGCTCGCGCTCGACAGCCAGGTCTGGGACGGCAAGGTGCAGAACCAGCTGGCCCTGCAACTGGGCGATAGCCTCGACCGCGCCTTGCGCGCGGCCGACGACGCGCCGCTGTACGCCTTGCTCGACCTGCGCGGCCGCGCCGAACTGCGGCTGTGGGCCGAGCGCCGCGACCCCGGCCTGGCCGACTGGACGCGCCTGCTGCTGCCGCGCGCGCTGCACGACGAGGCGCCGGCGCTGGTCGCGCACCTGCCGCCGGACGTGGTCGAGCGGCTGCACACCCATCACGGCGCGCGCCCGCTGAGCGCCTGAGCGCGCGCCTTACTTTTGTCTCCAACCCGGAACCGCCATGCCCGCCGATCCGCTCCGCCACGAAGCCCCGTCCGCCGCCGGCGCGAGCAACGTCGCCGACCTGGGCGCGCGGCGCGACCTCGGCCGCGCCGCGGGCACGGTGGCGGTGTTCGAGCGCAAGCAGTTCGAGCGCGCGCTGGCCGGCACCGTGGTGCCGGCGCAGCAGTGGAGCCAGGTGGTCGAGATGGACCAGACCCTGGCCCGGGTCAACGCGCTCTACGACGAGGCCGGCGAAGAGATCAAGCAGGCGCGCGAGGCCGGCTATGCCGCCGGCTTCGCCGAGGGCCTGGCGCGCGCGCAGCAGCAGATGGCGCAGCAGCTGGCCGACCTCAACGAGCGCCGCGCGCGGGTGCTGGCCGACGCCGGCAGCCGCGTGACCGAGCTGGCCTGCGCGATCGTGGCGCGGATCTCGCCCGAGTTCGACGCGCGCGCGGTGGTGCCGCCGCTGGTCATGCAGGCGGTGGAGGCCGCGCAGGCCGAACAGTTCCTGCTGATCCGCGTGCACCCCAGCGTGCGCGAGGAAGTGGCCCAGGGCCTGGGCCTGGTGCGCCAGGCGCATCCGGTGGTGGGCGTGATCGAACTGGTCGACGACGAAAGCCTGGACAAGCTCAGCTGCGTGGTGGTGTCGGAAGTCGGCGAAGTGCGCGCCGGCGTGGCCCAGCAGATCGAGGCGATCCGGATCGCGTTGTCGGGCGCCGAATACGGCGCGGAGCACGGCGGATGAGCGCGTGCGCGCCGCTCGCCGTGCGCAGCCACGCGCGCGCCGCGACGCGCGGGGGCGCGCGATGAACGGCAGCCTGCCGCGCACCGTGCTGCAGCCGGCGCCCGCGCCGGTGCAGATCGATCCGTTGATCGCCGCGCTCGCGCGCGTGCCCAGCGTGGTGCGCGTGGGCAAGGTCGCCGAGGCCTACGGCACGATGATCCGCGCCACCGGCCTGAAGGCGATGATCGGCGAGCTGTGCGAACTGCGCAGCCCGCGCGACCGCAATTTCCGCCTCGCCGCCGAAGTGGTCGGGGTGTCGCGCCAGTACACCCTGCTGACGCCGCTGGGCGCGCTCGACGGCGTCGCCCACGACACCGAAGTGATCGCCACCGGCCGGCAGGCGTCGGTGCGCTGCGGCGAGGGCCTGCTCGGCCGCATCCTCGACGCCAACGGCGACGCCATCGACGGCCGCGGCGGCTTCGGCCCGACCGTGCAGATGCCGATCTACGCCGCCTCGCCCAATCCGCTGGCGCGGCAACTGATCGACCGTCCCTTCGCCACCGGCGTGCGCGCGCTCGACACCGTCATCACCGCCGGCGTCGGCCAGCGCCTGGGCATCTTCGCCGTCGCCGGCGGCGGCAAGAGCACCCTGCTGGGCATGCTCGCGCGCGGCGGCGACGCCGACGTCAACGTGATCGCCCTGGTCGGCGAGCGCGGCCGCGAGGTCAACGAGTTCATCCACGACAATCTCGGCGAGGAAGGGCTCAAGAAATCGATCATCGTCGTCGCCACCTCCGACCGCCCGGCGCTGGAACGCAGCCGCGCGGCCTGGGTCGCCACCGCCATCGCCGAGTATTTCCGCGACCGCGGCAAGCGGGTGATGCTGCTGGTGGATTCGGTCACCCGCTTCGCCCGCGCCCTGCGCGACGTCGGCCTCGCCATCGGCGAACCGCCGGCGCGGCGCGGCTTCCCGCCGTCGGTGTTCAGCCAGATGCCGCGCCTGTTCGAGCGCGCCGGCAACAACGACAAGGGCTCAATCACCGCGTTCTACACCGTGCTGATGGAAGGCGAGGACGGCGACGACCCGGTCGCCGAGGAAGTGCGTTCGATCCTCGACGGCCACATCGTGCTTTCGCGCAAGCTCGCCGCGGCCTACCACTACCCGGCCATCGACGTGCTGGTGAGCCTGAGCCGGACCATGCCGCGGGTCACCGACGAGGCCCACCAGCGCGCCGCCGGCCAACTGCGCAAGTACCTGGCCAAGCACCAGGACATCGAGCTGCTGCTGCAGCTGGGCGAATACAAGCGCGGCACCGATGCCGATGCCGACATCGCGATCGAGAAGATCGAGCCGATCCGCAAGCTGCTCAAGCAATCGTCCAACGACCTGGCCGACTACAAGCAATCCATCGACGCGCTGCGCAGGTTGTTCGGATGAACAAGCAACGCTTCCCCCTGGCCACGTTGCTGCAACTGCGCGAACACCGCGTGGAGACCGCGCGCGCGCTGGTGATGGAGCGCCAGGCGCAGGTGCAGGCGCGGCGCGAGGCCTGCACCGCGATCGAAGGCGAGATCGTCGCGCTGAACCAGGAGCGCGCCGGCCAGCGCCTGCGCCTGCTCGATCCGCCGCCGGCGGGCGTGCCCTGGGCGATGGCGATGGCCCAGCGCGAGTCGCACATCGACCATCTGGCCGAACTGGCCGACGCCGCGCGCCAGCGCCTGGCCGACGCCCAGGGCAAGCTGCGCGAGGCCGAGGCCGCGCTGGACGAGGCGCGCAAGGCCTTCTTCCGCGCCAAGTCGCGGCTGGAGGCGCTGGAAAAACGCCGCGACGTGTGGCGCAAGGAACAAGGCGCGATCGCCCAGCGCCGCGAGGAAGCGCAGTCGGCCGACCTGCTGTTGGCCGCGCACCAGCGCTCCACCCACCACAACTCTCCCTTCTGAGGTCGCCATGAGCACGATCCGCAACAGCTCCGCGAACGAAGACGCCAAGCGCGCCCAACAGCTCGCCCAGGAAGCGCAGTTGTCCGACCGCCAGCGCGCCGCGCGCCAGTCCGCGCCGGCCGAATCGGTCGACCAGTTCCGCGAACTCATGCAGCAGCGCCAGGCGGTGGGCCAGAAGGGCGAACAGACCCTCGGCGCCCAGCCCGAGGACGGCCAGTACGCCGCCGGCGATGCCGCCGCGCAGGCGCTGCGCGGGCGCCAGCAGAACGCGCTGGAGCGCGGCCGCAACCAGTACGCGCAGGACCAGGGCGCGCAGAACCAGGCCGCCCAGGGCCAGGCGCGGCAGCACGGGGTCGAGCAGAAGTCGCGCGACGAGCAGCGCTATTCGGTCGGCTTCGACCGCGGCGGCGGCGACGGGCAGTCCTCCGAGCAGTCCGGCCTGTGGCTGGCGCAGCAGGCCATGCGCGCCGACCAGGCCGCGCCGATGCAGGCGCCGGCGCCGACTTCCAATGCCGCCGCCTTCGCCGAGCTTGTGGAGCGCCACGTGCGCCAGCTCGCGGTCAGCGGCGACGGCACCGACGGCGGCGACGGCCAGGTGCTGCTGCGCCTGTCCGACCAGACCCTGCCGGGCACCGACCTGCTGCTGAGCAAGACCGCCGAGGGCTGGCAACTGCGCGCCGATTCGCGCTCGCGTTCCAGCTACGACGCGATCCGCGAGGCCGGGCCCGAGCTGATGCGCCGCTTCGCCGAGCGCAACCTCGGCCCGCTCAGCATCGATCCGCACTTCCACGACTGAGCGCGGCCCGCCGGCCTCGCCGTTCGGCGAACCGCCAGGCCGCCGCCGCGCCCAGCCCTTTATGGACAAACCTGCAGGAGCGCATCGCCCCATGTCATCCCAAGCCAACACCGCCGCCGACGGCCGCCAGTTCATCGACCAGCTGGAGGCCTCGTTGCGAGAGCAGCCGAACCTGGACGCCGCCGACCGCGACTTCCTGATCCAGCACTTCCGCGACGCGTTCGACAACGCAGAGGCCGGCGGCCGCGGGTTCGACCGCCAGGCCTGGGCCGACAGCGTGGCCGAGCTGGGCCTGGGCCAGGCCGAACAGGAGGCGCTGCTGGGCAAGTTCGACCAGGCCTTCGGCGGCCAGGACAGCGAGGCCCGCGACCTGGGCGAGGAGTTCGTGCGCCGGCTGGCGCGCGACGGCGAAGCCGCGGCGCATGCCTGGCTGCACGAGCAGATCGGCCAGATCAAGCGCAGCCGCGGCGCCAGCGCCGCGGTGCAGGTGGTGCAGGGCCTGCCGCCGCAGATCGGCAAGGTCGCCGCGGCGCGCAAGCCCGGCCCCTGGGGCTGACCCTGGGGTCAACCCTAGCTAGGGCACGCCCCGACTTACGGCGCGCCGGCGGGCATGGAGAATGCGGACGTAAGCCGTAACCGCACCGCCGGACGGACGCTCGCCCCCCGGCGGGCCGGCGCCGGAACCCGATCGACACCATCCGAACCGAACTGATCCGATCCGCCTTCCGGCGGACCAACGAACCCACAGGGAGCAACGAAATGTCCACCTCCGATCTCGGCATTTCCATGACCAACGAGCGCATCGCCTCGGGCGAAGCTCGCAGCACCAGCGGCGTCAAGGCCGCCAAGGGCGGTTCCTGGTTCGAGGTGCTGGCCGCCGCGCTCGGCGACATCCTCGGCGACCGCGTCAACGCGATGATGGACGCCAAGAACCGCATGGTCGAGAACTACAAGGAAACCCTCGACCCGAAGAGCGGCGAGCAGCAGTCCAAGGAATACATGCGCGCGATGACCGACTTCCAGACCCAGAGCCAGATCTTCGGTATCGAGAGCAACGCCATCAAGAGCGCGCTCGATTCCATCGGCAACGGCCTGAAGGAAATCAGCAAGCGCTGAACGGCCCGCGCGCGACGCTCGCGCGCAAGCCCGGAAGTGTGCGCTGGGCGGCTTGCGCCGCCCCCGAAGAACGCCAAGCTTGCCGCTTGGCGTTCTTCGTTTTTGCGCCCGCGGCGACGCGCTGCGACGCGGCGGGCCCGAGGAGGTGTGCGATGCGCGATCGAGCGAACGCGGACCGGGCCGGATCGGCGCCGGTGCGGATGGAGCGGGCCTGCAGCGCGCGGATCGGCCGCTGGGCGCGAGGCGTGTGGACCCAGGGCTTGGTACGTCGAATTTCGCCGATGCGATCGGCCCCGGTTCGCCGTCGCGGCGCGCGCGCGATCGTGCTCGCCGTCGCCGCGGTCTGCGCCGCCCTGGCCCTGCCGGCGCAGGCCCAGTTCGACGCCGCCGGACAGGCGGTGCTGATGCACCAGCATCAAGTCCACACCGGCAATGTGTTGTCGGCCGAACAAGGCGCGCTCAACGCCGGCCGCGCGCAGGCCGCGCCGGGCAAGGTCGCGGCCAGCAGCGTGTGGTCGCAATCGCTGGGCGCGCTCGCGCGCGGCGCCACGGCCGCCGCCGCCGCGCCGGACTCGGCGCTGCGCTTCCGCCGCGATCCGGCGCTGAGCGCGCGGGTGCAGGGCGAACAGGCCGGCGTCGCGCTGAAAGGCCTGTCGATGACGCCGGCGCAGATGCGCGAGCGCTTCGATGCGCTGTTGCTGCGCTACGGCTACGCGCGCGACGACCTCGGCGACGTCGCCGCCGCGTATCTGGCGATGGCCTGGGAAGTCGCCAACGACCGCAACGCCAAGGACGTGCCCGGCGGCGAAGCCGGCTTGCGCAAGCAACTGCGCCGCGCCTTGCTCGCCAGCCCCGGGCTGCGCACGCTCAGCGACGCGCAGAAACAGGAACTGGCCGAACGCCTGGCGTATGCGGCGATGCGCCACGGGGTGACGTACGAGGTCTACCGGCAGACCGGCGCGCGCAACGACCTGGTGTCGCTGGGCGAGCGCGTGCGCCGCGAGGTCGAGCGCCAGGGGCTGGACCTGCGCCGCTATGAGTTGGTCGGCGGCCAGGGCCTGAGCGCGCGGCGCTGAGGCCGCGCTGCGCATGGGCGCCGCGTCGCTGGTGCGGCGCGGCTTGCGCCCGCGCCGCCGGGTTCAGCGGCGTTTGTTGATCCGCCGCCCCAGCCACCACGCGCCGGCGGCGACCGCGACGCCCAGCGCCAGGGCCGCGCCGCTGCCGCCGGTCTGGATCCGCTGGCTGTCGAAGCTGCCGCCGGGCAGCAGCAGGACCACCGCCATCGCCAGGCAGACGTAGGCGACCACGGTCAGCACCCAGAACAGCCATTGCAGCGCGCGCACCGCTTCGACTTCGGGGCTGTCGTCGTGGCTGGGGCGGTGGGTGCCGCCGCGGCCGAAACGCCACAGCCAGTGGGTCAGGGTGGCGCCGGCGACACGGCCGCGGCCCGGCGCGCGCCGGGCCGCGGTGTCGCCGGTGTAGACCGGCGAATTCAGGCCGTCGCCGCGCTGTTGCACGGCGCGCTCGTTGAACGCGGCCGGTAGGTTGCGCGGGTCGTTGTTGGCGGTGTTGGCGCTGACCGCCGGCAAGGCCGCTGCGGTTTCCGTCGGCGGCGGCGCGGCGGCCGCGGCGGTGTTGCCGGCCGCCGCGTGGGCGCCGGCGGGCAGGCGCGCGAGCAAGGCTTGCTGGGCGATCAGCGCGTCCTGCGACAGCGCTGCCGCGGCCGGCGAGCCGGCGATGGCGTTGGGGGCGACGGTGACCGCGGCCAGGGTCGAGGCCGGCGCGGCGCCGAGCGAGGCGCTGGTGGCGGCGCCGTGGGCGGCCGCGCCCGCGGCTGCGCCGCCGGCGCTGCTGCCGCCGGGCAGCGCGCCGCCGACCGAGGCCGGCAGCGACTGGCCCTGCGCGCCGGCGCTGGCGGCCGAACCGGCCGCGGCCGGCACCGCGCCGCGATCGAGCAGCGCGTACTGGGCGGCGTTGAACGCGCGCTCGGACAGGGTCGGCGCCGGGTACTGGGTCGCCGCTGCGCCGTTGCCGAAGCCGTTGTTGTAGGCGCTCGGCGAGGCGCCCTGCAGCATGCGGCTGAGCGGGTTGTCGGGATTGATCGGCGGCGCGTTGCTGCCCGGTGCCGGCGCGGTGCCGACCGGCGTGTTGCCCAGGCCGCCGCCGGGCAGCCCCGGCGTGCCGGGCGTACCCGGCACGCCCCCGGGCCCGTGGCCGTTGGAGCCGGGCAGGTTGGTGGACGGCAGGCGCGGCGATTGCGGGTCGTTGTCGCCTTCCCCGGGCGCCGTCGGCATGCCGGGGATGCCGGGGCCGTTCCCGCCCAGCAACGGCAGGCCGCCGGGCAGTCCGGAGGCGCCGCCGCCCAGGCCCGACAGCAGGTTGCCCAGGGGATTGCTCGGGAAGTCGATGGACATGGCCGCACCCGCACGCGCGATCGCCCGTTGCCGCTGGGACGTTGTCGCGACGTTACCGCCGCAGCGCGGGGGCGGCATCCTCGGGACGGCCCTAGGTCGGCGTGGCCGATCTTGCGTCGCGGCCGCGGCGCGGAGCGCTGCGCCGGTTGCGCGGATCGCGCGAACGTCTGGCGCGAACGTCGCATCGACGCATCGACGCATCGACGAAAAAATCGCGACGCAACCGCGCTCCCACAAAAGATTCTTGCATGCGCCGAAAGCCTTGTTTGCAGCGCGCCCGATGCGCGCGCGTTCGACTGCGCAAACGTGGCAACGCAGCCGCGTTGCGCGCGCATTTCGTCTTGTTGCGCGCCGTGCCCGCGCGCACACTGTGTCCGCGTTCGCTGTCCACGATGCAATGTCGCCAGGCGAACGCGGCACCGACTTCCGCAACGCTCCCACACACCAGGAACCAAGATGAGCCGACTGCCCGGCCTCGATCTGCTGCGCGCGATCGCGATCGTTTGGGTGATGTTCTTCCACGCCGCCGGCCAGGGCCTGGGCTCGCCGTGGATGCCGATGTCGCAAGTGGGCTGGATGGGCGTGGACCTGTTCTTCGCCCTCAGCGGCTACCTGATCGGCTGGCAGGTGCTGCGTCCGCTGAGCGAAGGGCGCCGGCTGGATTTCCGCGATTTCTACCTGCGCCGCGCGTTGCGCGTGCTGCCGGCGTTCTGGGTCGTGCTGGCGCTGTACCTGCTGTGGCCGGCGTTTCGCGAGAGGCCGGGGCTGGAATCGGGCTGGCAGTTCTTCACCTTCACCTTGAACCTGCTGATCGACTACGAACGCAACAAGGCGTTCTCGCACGCTTGGTCGCTGTGCGTGGAAGAGCACTTCTACCTGCTGTTCCCGCTGCTGGCGATCGCGCTGACGCGGCGGCCGGCGCTGTGGAAAGGCATCGCGGCGGTGCTCGCGCTGGCGCTGGCCGGCATCGCGTTGCGCGCCTGGGTGTGGAACGGGCTGGACGACAACGCCAACCATTGGGTCGAACGCATCTACTACCCGACCTGGATGCGCCTGGACGGGCTGTTGTTCGGCGTGGCGCTGGCGGCGCTGCGCGCGTACCGGCCGCGCGCGTGGGCGGCGATGATGCGGCGCTCGGGCTGGCTCGCGCTGGCCGGCGTGGCGGTGCTGGCGGCGGCGATCTGGATCTCGCGCGAGCGCCTGGGGTTCGACGCCTCGGTGTTCGGCTTCCCGCTCATCTCGCTGGCGATGGCGCTGCTGGTCGCCGCCGGCGCGTGCGAACAACGCTGGACCGGGCGCCTGCGCGTGCCCGGCGCGCGTTGGCTGGCGGCGGCGTCCTTCAGCCTGTATCTGGTGCACAAAGGCATGTTCGCGCTGATGGCCGGGACATTCGGCGAAGCGCTGCAAACGCGGCCGCTGCTGGCGCTGGGCGCGTATGCCGGCGCCGCGCTGGCCGGCGGCGCGTTGCTGCACTACGCGGTGGAGCGGCCGTTCCTGCGCCTGCGCGACGGCCTGATCCGCCGCCGCGCGCCGGCGCCAGCGGCGAGCGAAGCGGCCGCGGCCTGACCCTGCGGAAGCATCGCCGACACAGGAACTTCAACCGATCCTGATCCGAGCTGGCTCAGACATTCGCCGGATTTTTGCCAACTCGAATCGCCGCGAGTCCGGCCCAAGCCGGAATCTTTTTGCCGTTGCCGTTGCCGTTGCCGTTGCTGTTTGCTCGGACGCAACCCCACGCAAAGCACACGACCCGAAGCCCCGGAGGGCGCGCGCATGGATGCGCGCGCGCGCCATGGGACAGGATGTCCCTTATGGCGCGGCCCCGCGCCGCTGTGAGCCATAGTGGCTCTTGATCCGAAACAGCAATGCCTTTTCTTTGGTTACTTTCTTTGTGGCTTAAGACAAAGAAAGTGACCGGCCGCTTGCGGACGGAAGCTTTGGATCTTCGCTTGTCGTCACGCGTACGCACACGCAAAGGCCGACCCCACCGCGGCACGCCCTCTGTAGGAGCGGCGCAAGCCGCGACCGCGCCATCGCAGTAACGGTGAAGTTTTCGTCGTAGTTGTATTGGCGCGGTCGCGGCTCGCGCCGCTCCTACAGTCGGATACGCGACTGCACACAGGAGCATCCCGCTCCCAAACCCTCAACCGCGCCCACCCTCCGCCGCGAACGAACCGCGCAGCGCCACCGCCGCCGCCACCGCACCGAGCGCCGCCAGCCCCACCGGCCAGGCCGCCGCCGGCCAGCCGGCCGCCTGGACCACGCTGCCGAACAACGACGGGCCGATCACCTGGCCCAGGTAGCTGCCCTGCATCAACAGGCCGACCGCGATCGCGATCCGGCCCGGATCGCGTTCCAGCTCGGCCGCGCCGCCGATCGTGGAGGCCGGCAACAACCCGCCGGCCAGCGCGAACAGCACGCACAGGCCGTAGGCGACGGTCGCCGGCAGCGCCAACGCGAACACCGCCGCGGCGGCCGCGCCCATCGTCGCGCTGGCGATCGCGATCAGGCGCCAGCGCCGCGCGCCGCGGCGCAGCAGCGCGCCGGCGGCGAGGTTGCCGAGCACGTTGGCGCCGATCGCCGCGCCGCTGAGCAAGCCGGCGCCGGCGGCGTCGACCTGCATGCGCTGCATCAGCAAGGTCGGCAGGAAGCTCAGCAGCGCATAGAACTGCAGCGCGTACAGCGCGAACGCCAGCGCCAGCAGCAACGGGCCGCGCGCGCCGGCCACCGCCCGCGCGTCGGCGACGATCGCCCGCCACGGCCGCGCGGCCGCGGCGCGCGCGGCCTGCGCCGACGGCGCGCGCACCGCCCAATGCAAGGCCAGCGCCGCCGCCGCGCACAGCAGCGCGTTGAGTTCCCAGTAGCCGCGCCAGCCGTCCAGGGCGGCGCCGGTGGCCAGCGCCAGGGCCATGCCGGCGGGCATGTAGCAACTCCAGATCGCGAACACCACCGCGCGGTCGCGCGCCTGCGACAGCCGCTGCAGCACGCTCGCGCCGGCCACCGCGAACAGCAGGAAGCCGGCGCCCTCGAGTACGCGGGTGGCCATCAACGCCGCCAGGCTGTGGGCCTGGCTGCCGAGCGCGCTGCCCAGCGCCATCGCCGCCAACCCGGCGACCTGCAGGCGACGGTCGCCCAGCCGCGCCACCAGCGCCCCGGCCGGCACGCTGGCGAACAGGCCGAGCAGGCCGAACACCGCCATCAGCCAACCGCCGGCGCGCAGGTCCAGGCCGAGGTCGGCGCGCAGCGCGGGCAGGGCGATGGCGGTCTTGCCGACCTGCAGTGCGGCGATCAGCCCCGCGCCGAACACCGCGGCGACCGCGCGCCAATCGGTCGCCGCGGCCTGGACGTGCGCCGGGCCGCCGGACGCGGCGCCGCCGGGGCGCTCGGGAGAAAGCAGCAGGGACGTCGATTTCATGCGCGCGGACCGGGTCGTAAATGTGGCCGCCAGGGTGGGACCTCAAGCTTGCTTCAGGTCAATGCGGCGTGGGTGGAACGGTGCGGTGCGGGAAACCGCGGCGGGCGCGGCCATGCCTGTGGCCTGTGCGTGCGCGTGTCGCCCACCTTCCGCTCGGCGGCATCCCCAGCCCAGCGCCACATTTGCTGCACCTGCAATGTGACGAATTCCACCTTTCCAGTATATTTTTGGTGAACGAAGGTGGGGCCGGGGGTCCGCACTGCGTTCGTACATAAGAGTGTCGGGAGGTCGACGGCCTGCGATGGGGATCGCAGCCGCACGGCGTCCCTCCGATCCGTCCCGCATCCCCCGGCGGCGGCGGAATGTCCACCACCACCGCGGCGGCTTCGGCCGCGCGTGCATCACCAAGGGCGGGCCGGTCCCGCCGTTGCCAGGGGAGCCAATCGATGCATCGAACCCGCGCCGAACTCGACGGCGACCTGTGCCAGCTCACCGCGGCGTTGCCGCTGTGGCGGCGCCATTGGAGCGACGATGCGGTGTTCTGGCCGCGCGTGGACAGCCTGATCGAACGCCTGCTGACGGTGACCCCGCGCGACGACCGCTGCCGCGTGGTTTCGCACATCAACCGCATCATCGCCGCGCAGGGGCTGGAGCACGCGCCCTACGAGTGAAGCGCGCGTCGCGGGCGCACGGACAGGCGCGCAGGCCGCGCGCGCGTCGCGGCCCTTATGCCGGCCGCATCGGCCACACTCACTTGTCGTTGCGCTTGAGCAGTTCCTCGAGCAGCGCGGCCACGCGCGCGGCGTAGGCGTTGGGCGCGAAGCGCTGGGCGAACGCACGGCGTTGCTCGGCGTTGCCGACCACCGATTCGCGGCTGAGCCGGATCATCAGCTGGGCCAGTTGCGGGCGGTCGTGCGGGTCGAAGCGCGGCATGTCGACCGGCGCCACTTCCTCCAGCGCGCCGCCCTCGGCCACCGCCACCGGCGTGCCGGCCGCCAGCGCCTCCAGCACCGGCAGGCCGAAGCCCTCGGCGTAGGAGGGTTGCCACAGCCGTTCGGCGTCGTAGTACAGCCGCGCCAGTTCGTCGTCGGCGACCTGTTCGAACCAGTGCACGCCGTTGAGCCGTTGCAGCTCCGCCGGCACGTCGGCGGGCGAGCCGACCACGACCAGGTCGGGGGTGTCGTAGTGCTGGCGGCGCGCGTCCAGCCAGGCGCGCAGGAACAGGTCGGCGTTGCGGCGCGGCTCGCGCGTGCCGACCAGCAGCCAGTAGCGCGGCGGCAACGGCTGGCCCAGGCGGCTGCGCTCGGCCGGCGCCGGCATCGGCGCCAGCGCATCGGGCAGCACGTAGAGCTTGTGCGCATGCGCCGGATACAACCGGCCGCACTCGGCGGTGGTATAGCGCGACGGCGTCCAGATCGCGTCGGCGCCGGCGATGGAATGGCCGATCGCGGCCTCGTCGAGCATGCGCCTGGCCAGCGCGCGCAGCGGCGAGGACTTCGGCCGGCGCAGGGTCAGCTTGAACAGGTCGTGCAGCAGCAGCACCTGGCGCACCGATGCCGGCTTGCGCCACACCGGCAGGCCGCCCTCGGCCGCGGCGATGTAGACGTCGACCTGTTCGGCGCGCAGCGCCGCGGGCAGGAAGCCGGCCTCGAAACGCCAGCGCCGGCGCAGGCCCGCGCCGGCGCCCGCCGGCGCGGCCGCGGGCAGGTCGGCGGCGACCGCGATGGCGCGGTGGGGATGATCGAGCGGGGCCTGGGTGAACAGCACCGTCTCGGTGCCGGGCCGGCGCCGCAGCGCGCGTTCCAGCGCCAGCACCTGGCGGGCCGGACCGCTGTCCGGCGCCAGGGTCGCGGCGCGGTAGTCCAGGCCTATGCGCATGCGCCGGCCTCCAGGCCCACGCCGGCGCCGACACGCGGGGGCCGCGCGGCTGCTGGGATCGCGTTGGAGTGGAAAGGCTTCATGGGCGACGCAGGTCCTGGCAGGAAACGACTAACGGGACGTGCGGCCGACTCAGCGCCTCTCCATTAGTGCGAACATCGTCACAATTATTATGTGATGAAGTGAGTTTCCGTGAGTCAGCTGGGCCGCGGTCATTCATGAATTAACTGAACGATTCAGAGGCGGCCGGCAGGTCGCCGGCTGACGGCGCCATCACGGCCGGCTTGACACCCTGCGCGCGCCAGGCATCCACTAACGGCGTTATTTAACCTTCTGGTTCAGTTATGCCTGCCGACTCGCTCAGCACCACCTTCGCCGCCCTCGCCGACCCGACCCGGCGCGCGATCCTGGCCCGCCTCGCCAGCGGCGAGGCCGGCGTGACCGAACTGGCCGAGCCGTTCGAGATGAGCCTGCCGGCGATCTCCAAACACATCAAAGTGCTCGAACGCGCGGGTTTGGTCGCGCGCGGGCGCAGCGCGCAGTGGCGCCCGTGCCGGCTGGAGACCGCGCGCCTGCGCGAGGTGTCCGGCTGGCTCGACGAATACCGCCAGTTGTGGGACGAGCGCCTGCAGCGGCTGGACGATTACCTGACCCAACTGCAGGCCGCGCCCGGGGCGAGCCATGACGATCCGCCGGCCTGAACCTGCCGCGGCCGCGCGCCTGCGCGCCAGGGCGGAGCGCGCGCATGGCTGACGCCGGCCGGCCCGCGCGCAGGCGGCCCGCGGCGGCGAGCGGCATCGCCGCGCTGCCCGCGCGCGCGCCGTGCTGCGGCCTGCCGAGTCCGTTGGCCAGTGCGATCAAGACCACGGTGGCTTTGTCGGCGGCGGCGTCCGCCGTCGCGGCGCCTGCCGCGTCGCCGGCGAGCCGCAAGCGATCGCGCAGCGTCGCCTGATCGCGCGCTGCGCGAGGCTATCCGCGATGGCTGCGCTGGTTCGGGTTCGCGGCGACCTGGCACAAGAGCGTCGGGGCTGAAGCCCCTCCCACAACAGCCGCCGCTTCTATCTCGCATCCGGCGTGCTTGCGAACGCAGGCTGCGCAAACCGCCACATCGTCGGTGCGTGTCGGCACGAAGCGCGCTGTTGTGGGAGGGCCTTCAGGCCCGACGCTCTTGTCCCGGCCCGCCGCGATCGCAGCGAAGCATCGCGGCCCGAAGCTCGAACTCTGGGCACCGGCGACGAAACCGCGCCATTTTGCCGATTCGGTAACCGCCGATGACGCACCCGCACAAACCTGCGCACGCGCGTTGCGCAAGAACGCGAACCGCCGCGTGCAGCGCGCTAGCAAACCTCGCAGCGTCGTCGTCACCGCGAAGGCCGCCGCACGCGTCGCCGGGCATCCGTTGGCCATACTCCGCAAAGTTTTGTCCGCGCTAAACGGAACTGCGTCGAAGTACCGCGCGCACGCCGCGTATTAACGTCGCTGCACGCGTCTCCCACGCGCCGAGGGAGTGCGCCGCGTCGCCACACACGCCTGAACGAATGCATCGACTCATCCGGGGACTCCACGCCGCGCGCCGCGCGGCGATCACTACCTCACGCGATCGCGCAAACGCGAGCCATCGTTCGCGATGTCCGCGCGCGGCCTTCGCGCTCGATGCGCACAACGGCGCTCGCTGAAGTTTTCGACGCTGCCGTCGTCCTTCGCAGCACATTCCCAGGCAATCCACTCACAGGAGCCAGCCGCCCATGCCGCACGCCACTTTCAGCCGCGCGCCCTTGAACAAGGCGATCCGCCGCGCGCTGTTCGCCGCCGCCGTCGCCAGCCTCGCGCCGGCCGCGGCGCAGGCGCAGGACGCCAACGCCGCGCAGACCACCACGCTCGACCGCATCGAGGTCACCGGCTCCAACATCAGCCGCGGCGACATGGAGACCGCATCGCCGGTGCAGTCGATCACCCGCCAGGAGATCGACCGCAGCGGCAAGGCGACCCTGGCCGAGTACCTGCAGACCCTGACCTCCGACGGCGCCGGCTCGGTGCCGCGCACCTACGGCACCGGCTTCGCCTCCGGCGGCAGCGGCGTATCGCTGCGCGGGCTCGGCGCGGGTTCCACGCTGGTGCTGCTCAACGGCCGGCGCATGGCGCCGTACGGCCTGGCCGACGACGGCCAGAAGGTGTTCACCGACCTCAGCGTGATCCCGATGGACGCGGTCGAGCGCGTGGAGATCCTCAAGGACGGCGCCTCGGCGATCTACGGTTCCGACGCCATCGCCGGCGTGGTCAACATCATCCTGCGCAAGGAATTCAAGGGCGTGTCGGTGCGCAGCAGCTACGGCGTGTCCGGCGAAGGCGACGGCCAGATGGCCAAGGCCTCGGCGACGTTCGGCTTCGGCAGCCTCAACGACGATCGCTACAACGTCTACTTCAACATCGAAGGCGGCCAGACCGACGAGATCCGCGTCGCCGACCGCCGCGACCGCAAGTGGATCGGTACCGGCGACGCGCGCCGCTGGGGCTACAGCCAGACCAAGCGCTTCATGAACGGCTTCATCCTCGGCGACGACGCGTCGCCGTCGCCGACCGGCAGCGTGCGCAATCCCGTCACCGGCCAGTTCCAGTCGCTGCCGGGCTGCGCGCAGTTCTCGCCGATCACGCCGCAGGACCCCAACGGCGGCTGCCTGTGGCAGTCGGGTCAGTTCAACAGCCTGGCGCCGGAAGAGAAGTACGTGAACCTGTTCGGCCGCGGCACCTTCGCGCTGTCGGACAACTTCGAGGCCTATGTCGAGGCCGGCTATTCGCGCAAGAAGAGCACCTTCCACAACACGCCCAACAGCGCGTCCGGCGCGTGGGGCTACCCGGGCGGCCCGGTCAACGCCGATTCCGGCGACGGCGCGGTGGTGCTGGGGCCGAACCATCCCGACAACCCGTTCCCGGGCCAGGCGGTGAACCTGCGCTATTCGGCGTTCGACGTCGGCCCGCGCATCATCCGCAGCGACAGCGAATTCAGCCGCATCCTGGCCGGGGTCAAGGGCACCGCCGGCGGTTGGGACCTGGATGCGGCCTACCTGCATTCGGAAAGCGAGCTGACCAACACCCGCGACGGCTACCTGCGCTACAGCGCGGTGCGCGACGCGCTCACCAACGGCACCGGCCCCGGCGGCTGGTGGCGGATCGGCCAGAACGCGAACCTCAATTCGCAGGCGCTGTACGACTACATCTCGCCGACCATCCACGCCGACGGCAAGACCACGCTGGACCTGTTCGACATCAAGGGCTCGCGCTCGCTGGCCGAACTCAAGGGCGGCTCGCTCGGCATCGCCTTCGGCGCGGAATGGCGCCGGCAGAAGGCCCAGCTCGATCCGCAGACCTACACCGACACCGGCGACATCATCGGCCTGGGCTACTCGGCCTATCGCGGCACCCAGGAAGTCGCCGCGGCCTACGCCGAGATGGTGGCGCCGGTGCTGGAGAGCCTGGAGCTGTCGGCCGCGGTGCGCTACGACAGCTACAAGGGCGGCGACAGCGCGACCACGCCGAAGGTCGGCATCAAGTGGAAGCCGCTGCAGCAACTGGCGCTGCGCGCGACCTACGCCGAAGGCTTCCGCGCGCCGAACCCGGCCGAATCCGGCAAGGGCGGCCTGGCCGGCTTCACCGCCGCGGCCGACCCGGTGCGCTGCCCCGGCGGCAACCCGGCGGCGGGCGCGAGCGTGCGCGATTGCGACATCCAGATCGCGGTGATCACCAGCCCCAATCCCGACCTCAAGGCCGAGGAATCCAAGAGCTACACCCTGGGCCTGGTGTTCGAGCCGACCAGCAACACCACCATCACCCTCGACGGTTGGGAGATCAAGCGCAGCAACGAGATCAACGTCGAGACGACCTCGGCCGCGGTGGCCGCCGGCCGCGTGGTGCGCAGCGACAACAACCTGCCGGGCGTGCCCAACTCCGGCACCCTGCTGGCCGCGCAGGCCGCCTACGTCAACTCGGCCTCGACCACGGTGCGCGGCATCGACCTGGACGTGCGCCAGGGCATCGAACTGGGCGGCTACGGCAAGCTCAACCTCGACCTGCAGTGGAGCCACATCAGCACCTACGAGCGCGAGGAAGAGGACGGCACCACGTTCGAGTACGCCGGCACCCACGGCAACTGCGACGTGACCAATTGCATCGGCACGCCGAAGGACAAGATCAACCTCGGCGCGACCTGGGAGATCGGCAACTTCTCGCTCAGCGGCGTGGCCAACTACATCGCCGACTTCAAGAACGTCACCGCCGAAGGCAACGCCTGCGCCAGCCGCTACGCCGACGGCACCCCGGCGCCGGGCAACGGCTGCCGGATCCCGTCGTTCACCACCTTCGACCTGTCCGGGCGCTGGCGCGCCAAGGACGGCGTGGAAGTGTTCGGCTCGGTGCAGAACGTGACCGACAAGATCGCGCCGCTGGATCCGCTGACCTACGGCGCGATCAACTACAACCCGATGCATTCCAGCGGCGCCATCGGCCGCTACTTCACCGTGGGGGTCAAATACGACTTCCAGTAACCCATCCGCCCGCTAGCGGGCGAACCCATCGGCCCACCCTCCAGTAGCCGTTCTCCAGCCGTTTCGGGCTGTTCCGGCCCGCTCCGCGTTCGCGGGGCGGGCCTTTTCTTGTCTTGGAGGCCGACTGCGGTGGCAGGGTCTTCAGGCTCCATGCTCTTGGGCAGGCTCGCCGGGTTCTGAGCGGAAGGCGTCGGGGCTGAAGCTCCTGCCCCATCAGTGCCGCCACGCCCGCGAACATCGGCGCCTCGATGGTTTCCAACTCAGGGGCTGGGCGAGGCCGCGCCGCCTCGCCGCACGCCCCGTGTCGATCCCCGCCGCCCCGGTTCGTCGTCCCGTCGAGGCCGGCGCTCCGCCGGCCGCGACGAGGACCACGACCATGAAATTCATGCTGATCGTCAAGGCAACGCCCGACAGCGAGGCCGGGGTCATGCCCGGCACCGAGCTGCTGGCCGCGATGGGCGCCTACAACGAAGAACTGGTGCGGGCCGGCGTGCTGCTGGCCGGCGAGGGCCTGCATCCGAGCGCGCGCGGCGCGCGGGTGTATTTCGATGGCCGCGCGCGGCGGGTCGCGGACGGGCCGTTCGATGCGCCCGGCGAGCTGGTCGCCGGCTTCTGGCTGATCCAGGCGCGCTCGCTGGAAGAAGCAGTGGAGTGGGTCAAGCGCGTGCCCAACCCGGACGGCGCGCAAGCGCAGATCGAGATCCGCCGGGTGTTCGACGCGGCCGACTTCGGCGCGGCGTTGACGCCGGAGTTGCAGGCGTCCGAGGAACGGCTGCGCGCGCAGGTCGCCGGCCGCCATTGATCCGCCGCAGGGCCTGCGGTGGGGCGCACACCGGCGCCGCCCCTGTGGGAGGGCCTTCAGGCCCGACGCTTTTCGGTCGGATCGCCACGATCCGAAACAAACGCATCGGGCCTGAAGGCCCTCCCACAAAGTTGCAGACCCGAAAAAAACGCCGGCCCTTGTCGATTCGCCCGGCGCAGGTTCGTCGTCTTGTCGAAAGCGCGACACGGACCCCGCCGCGAGCGCGCCTTCCCCATCCCTCCAGAGGAACCGCCACCATGCAACTCAACACCTACCTGTCCTTCGACGGCGACTGCCGCGAAGCGTTCGAGACCTACCAGCAGATCCTCGGCGGCAAGATCCACGCGCTGATGCCGTTCGGCGACAACCCGGGCTGCGAAGGGCTGGCCGCCGCCGAGCGCGAGAAGATCATGCACGGCTGCTACGAACTCGACGGCTTCATGCTGATGGGCACCGATGCGACCGAGCAGTACCCCTACCAGGGCGTCAAGGGCGCGCACGTCACCTTGAGCCTCAACGATCCCGACGACGCCGCGCGCATCTTCAAGGCGCTGGCGCAGGGCGGCAAGATCGAGATGCCGCTGCAGGAGACGTTCTGGGCGCTGGCCTACGGCATCCTCACCGATCGCTTCGGGGTGCCGTGGATGGTCAACTGCGTGCAGGCGATGGGCTGCGTGGACGGCGACGAGCGCGCGCAGCGGTGAGCGCAGGCGTGGCCGCCGACGCCGCGGCCGGCGAGTCTTGTCCGCCTCGCCCCGGCGGCCGCGTCGCGTCGTCGCGATCCAGGCGGAAACACCGGCCCCGCGCGCTCGCGCGGGCCGCCGGCCCTTGCGAGCGGCCGCGCGAGGTGGTGTCATCCCTCGCCATGACGGCCACCGACACCCACCGCGCCATCGACGCCGTCTGGCGCATCGAATCGGCCAAGCTCATCGCCGGGCTCACCCGCATGGTCCGCGACGTCGGCCTGGCCGAGGAACTGGCCCAGGACGCGCTGGTGGTCGCGCTGGAAAAGTGGCCGCAGACCGGCGTGCCCGACAACCCGGGCGCGTGGCTGATGCAGACCGCGAAGAACCGCGCCATCGACCGGCTGCGGCGGCGCAAGCTGCTCGACCGCAAGCACGAGCAGATCGGCTACGAACTCGAATCCGACCTCGACGACGCCGAGGACAAGTTCTTCGACAAGCTCGACGACGACATCGGCGACGACCTGTTGCGGCTGGTGTTCATCTCCTGCCACCCGGTGCTGTCGACCGAGGCGCGGGTCGCGCTGACCCTGCGCCTGCTCGGCGGCCTGACCACCGACGAGATCGCGCGCGCCTTCCTCGCCGCGGAGCCGACCATCGCCCAGCGCATCGTGCGCGCCAAGCGCACCCTGGCCGACGCGCAGGTGCCGTTCGAAGTGCCGCGCGGCGAAGAATTGGCGCAGCGCGTGTCCTCGGTGCTGGAAGTGATCTACCTGGTGTTCAACGAAGGCTATTCGGCCACCGCCGGCGACGACTGGATGCGGCCGAACCTGTGCGAGGACGCGCTGCGCCTGGGCCGGATCCTGGCCGGGCTGATGCCGATGGAGGCCGAAGTGTTCGGCCTGGTCGCGCTGATGGAGATCCAGGCCTCGCGCGCGAAGGCGCGCACCGGTCCGGACGGCCAGCCGATCCTGTTGCTCGACCAGGACCGCGCGCGCTGGGACCGGCTGCAGATCCAGCGCGGGCTGGCCGCGCTGGAACGCGCGGTGCAGCTCGGCGGCTCCGACGGCCCCTACGTGCTGCAGGCCGCGATCGCCGCCTGCCACGCGCGCGCGGCGACCGCGGCGGACACGCCGTGGGCGCGCATCGCCCAGTTGTACCAGCGCCTGGCCGCGCGCACGCCCTCGCCGGTGGTGGAGCTCAACCGCGCGGTCGCGGTATCGATGGCGTTCGGTCCGGAAGCGGCGCTGCCGCTGGTCGATGCATTGATGCAGGAGCCGTCGATGAAGCAGTACCACCTGCTGCCGAGCGTGCGCGGCGACCTGTTGTTCAAGCTCGGCCGGCGCGCGGAAGCGCGCGCGGAGTTCGAGCGCGCCGCGGGCCTGACCCGCAACGGGCGCGAGCGCGAGTTCCTGCTCAAACGCGCCGCCGAATGCGGATGACGCCGGCACGGCGCCCGCACCGGTAGTCCCGCACCGCCACCGACAGGAGTCGCCATGCTGCCGCGCCTTCGCCACGCCGCCGTCGTCGCCGCCCTGGTCTGCGCGCTGTGTTGCGCGCCGGCCCGCGCCACCTATTCGATCGTCGCCTGCGATGCCGCGGGCGACTGCGGTGCGGCGGTCGCGACCCACAACCTCGCCGTCGGCGCGAGCGTGATCTACGCACAGGCGAAGGTCGGCGCCGTGGCGACCCAGTTCGAGACCAACCCGCAGTACGGCCCCAAGGGCCTGGCGCTGCTGGCGCGGGGCGTCGCGCCCGCGGATGCGCTGCGGCGCCTGCTCGAGGAGGACGGCGGCTTCGACGGCGGCGATATCGGCGAACGCCAGGTCGGCCTGGTCGATGCGCGCGGTCGCGCGGCGACGCATACCGGCGCTGCCGCGCAGGCGTCGGCCTGGGCCGGCGCGCGCAGCGGCGAGGGCTTCGCGGTGCAGGGCAACGGACTGGCCTCGGCCGAGGTGCTGGAGGCGATGGCGGAGGCCTACCGCGGCGGCCGCGGCGACCTGTCCGAGCGGCTGATGGCCGCGTTGCGCGCGGGCCAGCGCGCCGGCGGGCAGCGAATCGGCGCGATGTCGGCGGCGCTGCGGGTGGCGACGGTGGCGGGCGGTTTCCAGGACATCGACCTGCGCGTCGACGGCGCCGCCGATCCGGTCGCCGACTTGGCGCGGCTCGACGATCAGTTCCACGCCCACCAGGCGATGCTGGGCGCCGAACGCGCGGCGCGCCGCGGCGATGCGGCCGCGGCGCGGGCGCAGCGCAGCGAAGCCTTGCGCCTGAGCCATCAGTGGGACCGGATCTGGCGGCGCGCGGCGCGGCTGGCGATGCAACTGGGCGAAGACGAGCGGGCGCTGGAGTACCTGGGCGTGTTCGCCTCGGCCAATCCGGTGTGGGCGCGAGAGGAAGTGGACGATGCGTTGTATGTGCCGCTGCGGCAGCGGCCGCAGTTCGTGCGCTTGCGCGAGGGGCTCGGTGCGCGGGGCGCGGGTGGCTGAGCGAAGAGCGTCGGGCCTGGAGGCCCTCCCACAATAGCCGCCGCAACGCGCGAGGATGCCGGCAGCTGTTGTGGGAGGGCCTTCAGGCCCGACGCTTTCCGCTCCGGTCGCTGTCCTCCCTCAATCGCGCGTGCTCGACTCCCAGGTCGCGTGCATCACCCCCGGCAGGCGCCGCAATCGTTCCACCACCGCGTCCAGCTCGGCCGCGACCACCGCGGTGCTGACCAGGGTCGCGACGATCTGCGTCGCGGTTTCGCCGTGCTCGTCCACGTCCACGTCGCCGACCGGGTAATTCGCCGCCTCCAGGTGATCGACCAGCCACTCGCGCGCCGCCGGCGCCGATTCCGGCGCCGTGCTCAGCCGCACCTCGTAGGTCGCCTCCGACACCCGTTCGTCGATCGGCACCCGGTTGATCGCGTTGACCAGCGGCCGCAGCAAAGTGTTGCCGGCGATCACGAACGCGGTCAGCAACGCGCCTTCGGCGATCATGTCCGCGCCGGTGCAGGCGCCGACCGCGGCCGAGCACCATAGAGTCGCGGCGGTGTTGAGGCCGCGCACGTTCATGCCTTCCTTCATGATCACGCCGGCGCCGAGGAAGCCGATGCCGGAGACCACGTAGGAAATCACCCGCACCGCCTCGACGCTGCCGGCCAGGCGCATCCCTAAGTCGACGAACGCGGCCGCGCCGACCGCGACCAGCACGTTGGTGCGCAGGCCGGCGGTGCGCTGGCGGTACTGGCGCTCGGCGCCGATCAGGGTGCCCAGGACGAAGGCGGCGAGCAGGCTGGCGACGGTGTCGAGGAACGGCAGCAGCTGGAAGGTGTGCAGGAAGCGCATGGCGGCTCCGGGGGAGGGGGCTGGAAGATCGTCGTGTCCGAGCGCAGGGCGTCGGGCCTGAAGGCCCTCCCACAAGAGCGCTGAAAGCCTTCCCAGCAAAGTTTGGCGGCGGCGGATGAAGGCTGTTGTGGGAGGGGCTTCGGCCCCGACGCTTTTATGGCAGCTCGCGCGAATTCAACCCGGGTTGTCCAGGCTGAACCGGTCCGCCGCCTCGTCGTAAGCGAAATACTCTGCATAGCGTGCCCACGAGGTGACCGCGCGCACGGTCGCGGCGGCGTAGCCGGGCGACATGTGGTCTTCGAGTTCGTCGCGGAAGCGCCGCGCCGGCGCCTGGTGCGCGGCGCGCTCGTCCAGCACCCGGCGGATGTGCGCGGCCAGCGGCACGTGCGCGGCCAGCTGGCGCGCGAACAGGCGCTTGCGCGCGTCGGTATCGAGCGCGGCGAAGCGCACGCCGGTCTCGCTCAGGCGCAGGTCGCCGTCGCCGAGTTCGGCCAGGCCGAGCAGCTGCAGGCTTTCGGCGATGGGGAACAGTTCGTCGACCTCCAGCTGCAGTTGCGCCGCCAGCGCCGGCAGGTCGGCGTGGCCGCGGTAGGGCGGTTCGGCCACGGCTTCGATCAGGCCGGCGATCAGGTTGCTCGACACCGGCGGCAACTCCATCGCCAGCCCGCCGCGCGCGCTCGAACCCGGATGCGCCGAGCCGGTCATGCGCTCGTAGATGGCATCGACCAGGTCGCGGAACGCCGGGTCGAAGCGATCGCGCGGCTGCGCCAGCGTCACTTGGATCTCGTCGACCACCCGCCCCGGATGCGAGCCGAAGATCAGGATGCGGTCGCACATCAGCACCGCCTCCTCGATGTTGTGGGTCACCATCAAGATCGCCTCGATCGGCATGCGCCGCTCGGCCCACAGGTCGAGCAGGTCCGAGCGCAGGGTCTGCGCGGTCAGCACGTCGAGCGCGCAGAACGGCTCGTCCATCAGCAACACTTTGGGCTCGACCACCAGCGCGCGGGCCAGGCCGACGCGCTGGCGCATGCCGCCGGACAGTTCCTTCGGGTAGGCGCTCTCGTAGCCGTCCAGGCCGATCAGGTCGATCGCCGCCAGCGCGCGCGGACGCCGCTGCGCCGGCGCCACGCCGCGCGCTTCCAGGCCCAGTTCGACGTTCTGCAGCACGGTCAGCCACGGGAACAGGGCGAAGCTCTGGAACACCATGGCGATGTCGGCCGGCGCGCGGCTCAGCGGCGTGCCGAGGAACTCGACCTCGCCGGCGCTGGGCCGGATCAGCCCGGCGATGGCGCGCAGCAGGGTGGACTTGCCCGAGCCGGAGCGGCCGAGCAGGCCGACGATCTCGCCGGGGCGCAGTTGCAGGTCGACGTGGTCGAGCACGCGCAGCGGTTCGCTGCCGGCCTTGGGGTAGTGCTGGCTGAGGCCGCGCACGTCGATCAGCGGGCGCAGGCAGGTGTGCAGGGTCATGAGGGAGCTCCTTCGATTCGGTATGCGGACGGGCGCGCGTTCAATCCAGGCGCAGGCGGCGTTCGGCGTAGGCGTACAGCGGGCGCCACAGGGCGCGGTTGAAGGCGGTGACGAACAGCGACATCACCGCCACGCCCAGGACGATGCGCGGGAAGTCGCCGGCCTCGGTGGCGCGGGCGATGTAGGAACCCAGGCCGTAGGCCTGCACCCGCTTGTCGCCCCAGGAGACCAGTTCGGCGACGATGCTGGCGTTCCACGAACCGCCCGAGGCGGTCAGCGCGCCGGTGACGTAGTAGGGGAACACCGCCGGCCCGATCGCGCGCCGCCACCACGTCCACGAGCGCAGCCGGTACACGCTGGCCGCTTCGCGCAGGTCGGTCGGCACCGCACTGGCGCCGGCGATGACGTTGAACAGGATGTACCACTGCGTGCCCAGCACCATCAGCGGCGACAGCCACACGTCCGGGTTCGCGCCGGTGGCGAAGATCGCGATCACCGCCACCGGGAACAGCACGTTGGCCGGGAACGCCGCGAGCAACTGCGCCAACGGTTGCAGGCGTTGCGCCCAGCGCGGCCGCAGGCCGATCCACACCCCGACCGGCACCCAGATCGCGCTGGCGATGGCGATCAGCACGGCCACCCGCAGCAGCGTCGCCAGGCCGCCGCCGAACGCGGCGCGCAGGTCGTCCAGGGCCAGGTGCTGGCGCGTGTAGTCGAGCGCGAACCAGGCGCCGGCCGCGGCGGCGAGCAGCAAGGCGGCCAGCCACAGGCGGTCGGTCCACGGCGACGGCGTCGCGTCCGCGCCCGCTGCGGCCACCGGCGCGCGCGGCCGCAGCCGCAAGCACAGCGCGCGTTGCCACAGCCACGCCAGCGGCCGCAGCGCGCGCTTGCCGGCGCGGGTGCGGCGGACCAGTTCGTACATCCACGAACGCGGACGCTGCTGGCCGGCGGTCTGCTCGCTGCGGAACTTGTCGGCCCAGGCCACCACCGGCCGGAACACCAGTTGATCGCACAGCACGATCACCGCCGCCATCGCCGCCACCGCCCAGCCGACCGCGACGAAGTCCTCGCGCGCGATCGCCAGCGCCAGGTACGAACCCACGCCGGGCAGGGCGATGGTGGTGCGGCCGACGCTGATCGCCTCGGAGGCGACGATGAAGAACCAGCCGCCGGACATCGACATCATCGCGTTCCACACCAGCCCCGGCATCGCGAACGGCGCCTCCAGCCGCCAGAACCGCTGCCACGCGCTCAGGCCGAAGCCGCGCGCGACTTCGTCCAGGTCGCGCGGCAAGGTGCGCAGCGATTGGTAGAACGAGAACGCCATGTTCCAGGCCTGGCTGGTGAAGATGGCGAACACCGCCGCGCATTCGGCGCCGAGCTGGCGGCCCGGGAACAGGCCCAGGAACGCGGCCACGGTGAAGCTCAGGAAGCCCAGCACCGGCACCGACTGCAGGATGTCCAGCGCCGGCACGATCAGGCGTTCGGCGCGCCGGCTCTTGGCCGCCCAGGTGGCGACGGTGAAGGTGAACAGCAGCGAGGCCAGCATCGCCGCGAACATGCGCAGCGTGGTGCGCAGCGCGTAGTCGGGCAGGCGCGCCGGGTCCAGCGAGACCGGCGCGGCGTCGAGCGCCGCCAGCGGCGCGCGGGTTTCCATCGCCGCGTGCGCCAGCGCCACCGCGGCGGCGGCGAGCAGGGCGAAGGCGATCAGGTCATAGGCGTTGGGCCACCAGCGCGCGCGCAGCAGCGCCGGCGGGAGTTGCAGGAAGGGACGGGACATCGGGGCGGGCCTCGGAACGGCGGAGCGGATGCGCGGCGCGGTGCGCGCGGCGGTCGGGGCGGCGATCGTCGGGATCGCGGCGGTGGCGGCGGTCGATGCGCTCTCGTCCCGGCGGTTCCTCGGCCGCGCCGGCGCGGGTCCACCGGCATTCCAGGCGCCCGCTGTGCGGCGAACGCCGCCACGTCGCCAGCAGCGGGCCGCGCGCCGGCGCGGCGGCTTCGCGTTCGCGCAATTGCGCGCAGGCCAGGCGCAGCGCCGGCGCGAGGGCGCGGTACGGCGCCTGGCCCGGTTGCGGGCGGGCGCGGTGGGCGGGGAAGTGCAGCAAGGTCATGGTGTGCTCCTTGCGGTCGCTGGGACCGTGCGTGAGCGCGCCGCGTTCAACGCAGCGCGAGGTTGAAGCCCAGGGTCAGCCAGGGGCCGCGCGGGTCGCGCGCGCGGTCGCCGAGCAACAGGTCGAGGCTGGCGTCGGCGCCGAGCGCGCGGCGCAGGCCGAGTTGGCCGCCGAGGTCGCCGTGCGGATCGGCGTACAGCTCGGCCAGCGCGGTCCAGTCCGCGGCCAGCGCCTGCTCCAGGCCGACGCCGCCGGTGAGGCGCGCGCGGCCGCGGCGCGGTTGGTTCCAGCCCAGGTTGAAATGCCACAGGCGCGGGCCGGCCGGATCGGGGCCGGCGGTCAGCGGCAGGTTGACGTTCCAGCCGTCGTAGCGGCCGCTGCTCCAGCCGGCGCCGAGCGAGGCGGCCACGGCCCAGCCGTGCGCGGAGGCGTGCAGCACGCGCTTGGCGCTCAGGCCCTGCGCGGCCGGCGCGTGCGGCGCGGCGTAGTCGCTATGGCTCAGACCGAATTCGGTGCCGGCCAGGTCGCAGGCCGGGGCGAAGCTCAGTTCGCGCGCAGGCGCGGCGATGCGCAGCCAGCTTTCGAGCTGGCAACGGCCGCGCTCGACGGTGGCGGCGTCGTCGACGTACAGGCTGGCGCCGGCGCGCGCGGCGCCGGCGTGCAGCCACAGCGCCGCAACGAAGCAAAACAGGGCGAAACGGAAGGGCATCGGCGCGCTCCGGACGAACGGAAACGCCAGCGGCCACCCGGAAGCGGTCTGGGTTTTGACTGCAGTGCGATGGGAATACGAGCGCGCGCCCGCACCGCGCGGAGCGGGCAGGGCATCGATGATGGGTTACGTGCGACTCGGCTTCGTTCTGCGCGAACGGAGCCGACCTGGGACATCCCAGACCTGGAGCGATCCGTCAGCGCATGCGCTGCAGCGAAGGTCTAGATCGACTGTCCAAGGGGGGCCTCTGGCGGGCGGAAGGGAATCGTGCGGGGCGCATGATCCTCGCCGATCGCGGCCGGGTCAACCCCGCGGCGCGGCGGCGATGGCGATTCGCCGGAACCGGTTCAGTCGGGGCTGTTACAGGGTTTCAGCGCCGCGCTGCGCGCCGTCGCGCCGATGTCCGCGCGACGGTCGAGGCCGGGCGTCGCCGATGGCGTTCGCGCATCGCGGCGCTGGCCGGCATCGGATCGCTGGCGGTCGCGGGCGCGACGTTGCGCTGCTGGAATTCACACGCGACGGAACCGCCGGAAGCGGGGTTTTTATCGAATCGTTTACGCAAGCGCACCGCGGCTTCGTCCACGATCCGCGGCAAGCGACGACAGGATGCGGACATGGACGCGGTTGCATGGACAGGACTTGCGCTGCTGGCGATAGCCAACGCGCTCGTCACGCGCAAGGCGTGGCGTTGCCGGCGGTTGCGGCCGCGTGTGCGGTGCACGTTGATCGCAGGGGTGTGGCTGTTGCCGGTGTTCGGCGCGGTCTGGGCGCTGTTGGCGACCCAGGCGCAGATACCGGTGCCGGCGCGGATGCGGGTGCGGGTCGTCGCCGCCTCGCACGGTGCGCGCCGCGGACCGGCGGGCGAGGGCGCCGCGTTCTGGGCGCACTTCGGCGCGACGGTGGATAGCGGCGGCAGCGGCAACGCGCATTGCGACAGCGATTCCAGCGGCGGCTGCCATGGCGGCGGCGATGGCGGCAGCGGCGGCGATTGCGGCGGCGGCGATGGTGGGGGCGGTGGCGGCGGCGGTTGCCACTGAACCGCCGCTAGCCCGCGTCAGCGATTGCGCGAGCGGCGACGGCGACATCGCGTTTGCGGCGTAGCTGCGGTTTCGCGGTCGCAGCTTCCACGGCCGGATGCGCGAACGAATCGCGCGCTCAGGCGCGCGCCACCGTCGCCTCGATCAAGGCCGCCAGCGTCGCCGCCGCATCGGACTCGATGATGCGGCCGTGGGTCATCTCGCGCGACAGCGCTTCGCCCGCGCCGACGATGGCGACGCAGCGCCGCTGCAGTTCGTCGTCGCCGACTTTCGCGTACGGCGCGAGCAGGCCGCGATAGAACTCGACGTAGGCCGCGGTGAGTTCGCTCTGCACCCGCTCCATTTCCTCGTCGCCCTTGAGCGCGGCGAAGATCGCGTGGCATTCCGGGCCGGCGGTGCGGAAGCAGCTCATGTAGCTGGCGCCCATCAGCCGGGCCACGTCGCCCAGGCGCTTGGGCGTGCGCGCGAAGTCCTGCGCCGCGGTCGCGGCCTGGCGTTCGTCGATGCGCCGGTACAGCGCGATCAGCAGGCCCGAGCGGGTGCCGAAGTGTTCGTAGGCGATCGGCTTGCTGACCCCGGCGCGCTCGGCCAGCGCGCCCAGGCTCAGCGCGTCGGTGCCTTGCTCGCGCACCATCGTCATCGCCGTCTCCAGCAATTGTTCGCGCCGGTCGGCCTTGGACATGCGTTTGGCGGGAGCGGTGGTCATCGGTCGGCCCGTGCGGAAGAGGAGCGCGCTTGACAGCGGTGCGGGGATTGTATCTTACTATAGGTAACTTACCAATCGTAGCTTGTGTCGGCGCCATCGGGGCGCGGCGCGGGCGCGATGATCACCGGATCGCGATCATGAACGTTGCCACGGTTTCTTCTGCTGCTTCCGTTCCGTCTCCCGTTGCTTCCGATGCGGCGGCGCTCGCGCCGGTGCTGATCGTCGGCGGCTCCGGCGTGGTCGGCGCGCAGGGTGCGCAGGCGCTGCGCCGGCTGCATCCGCGCCTGCCGCTGGCGATCGCCGGCCGCGACCGCGCGCGCGCCGAGGCGGTCGCCGCCCAGGTCGGCGGCGCCGGCGCGCTGACGGTGGACCTGCAGCGCGAAGACCTCGGCCTGCCGGCCGACGCGCGCTTCAGCGCGGTGGTGGTATTCGTCAAGGACGACACGCTCAACACCCTGAAGTACGCGTTGGATCGCCGCCTGCCTTACCTCAGCACCTCCAGCGGCTCGTTCGAGATCGCGCCGGAAGTCAGCTTGCACCTGCGCCATCCCGGCCGCTCGCCGGTGCTGCTGGCCAGCCACTGGCTCGCCGGCGCGGCCACCCTGCCGGCGCTGCATTTCGCCGCGGGCTGGCGCCGGGTCGATCGCATCGGCCTGTTCGCCCTGCTCGACGAACACGACATGGGCGGTCCGGCCGCGGCCGCCGATTACGAACGCCTGACCAGCGCCGCCGCCGCGCAGATCCTCGAACGCGGCCGCTGGCGCTGGGTGCGCGGCGAGGACGCCGCCAGCGTCGGCGTCAGCGTCGACGGCACGCCGGTGCCGGCGCAGGCCTATTCGCCGATGGACGTGGTCAGCCTGGCCGCGGCCACCGGCGCGCATTCGATCCGGCTCGACCTGGCCCTGGGCGAAACCGCCAGCCGCCGCCGCGGCGAGGCGTTCTCGACCGAGATCGCGATCGAACTGGAGGGCGAGGACATGCACGGCCGTCGCGTGCGCATCCGCCACGAACTGGTGCACCCGCAGGGCCAGGCGCCGCTGACCGCGCTCGGCATCGCCCTGGGCGCTGAGCGCCTGCTCGGCCTGGACGGCGCCGCGGCGCCGGCGCCGGGGTTGTACACGCCGGACCTGTTGATCGAACCGGGCTATTTCCTGCGTCGGTTGCGCGAGGCGGGGACCTTGGTGGCGCGGCGCGAAACCGCTGCGCAAGGGTGAGCGAACGTAGCGCGCAGGGCGGCGCTTCGTCCTCGTCGCGCGGCGCTTTGTTCGCCGCTCGCTCCTGCTACATTGGCGCCGCAGGGGGCTGCCGAGACGCACCGAGGGGACGCAAGTGCAGCAAGCAATCCGACTGGCCGGCTTCTTCGCCGCCCATGGCGTGTGGTGCGTGGCCGATGGCGAGGACCTGATCCCCCTCTACGCCTTCGAGGACCCCGACGGCGAGCGCAAGATGGTGCGCTACGCCGGCGAGCAGATGGAAGACGCGGTGGCCGAAGCGCGCGCGCGGCTGGCGGAAAACCCCGACGGCGCGCGGCATGCGGTGCTGGTCCACGACGGTTTCCTGACCCTGCCCTCGGGCCGCACCGACGCGCTGATCCTGAGCGTGCGCGATTTCGCCGGCGAGGGCGCGCTGACGTTGGCCGTGCCCTACCGCAACGCCGCCCATCCGCTCGGCTTCGCCGTGCACCGGCCCAAGTTCCTGGACTGGCGCGGCGAGCAGGAACCCGACTACGGCCGTCTCGGCGAGGACTTCTTCGCCGGGGTGGAAGAACACGAAATGGGCGACCGCGTCTGGCAGGCGCGGCTGGACGATTCGATCTGAGCGATCGGCCCGCGCGGGCGGCGTCGCCCGCACCGGGCCTGCATCCGGCGTGCGCGCGGCGCGACGGCATCGCCGAACCATGATCGGTATCGCACAAAATCCTGGCGTTGCGCAAAGCAATTGCCACGGGCCGCGAACATCATGGCGGGTCGCCCGCCGCCGCGGGCGGCACCGACTCCCGCCCGCCGACGCCCGCCGCCGATGACCGATCCGCAACGCCGCCGCTTCCTCATCGGTTTGACCGTCGGCGGCGCCGCGACCGTGGCCGGGCCGATCGCGATGTGGCGCTACACCGGCGGCCACGGCCACAGCCTCGCGCCGCTGCCGGACCTGCAATCGCTGCCGCCGGATGCGCGCTTCGTGCAGCCGCTGCGCCTGCCCGGCAGCGCCGGCCCGATGGCCGAGATCGACCTGCGCGCGCCGCTGGAGCTGAGCGCGCAGGCGACCCGGTTGAACCTGTTCCCCGGCGCCGCCACCGCGCTGTGGGCCTATGCGGCGCGCACCGCCGCGGGCGAAGCGACCGTCAACCCGCTGCTGCGCGTGCGCCGCGGCGACAGCATCGACGTCGGCCTGCGCAACCGCCTGGAGGAAGACACCACCGTGCACTGGCACGGCCTGCACGTGGACGAGGCCAACGACGGCAGCGGCCTGCATCCGGTCGCCGCCGGCGCCAGCCGCCGCTATCGCCTGCGCGTGGACAACCGCGCCGGTTTGTACTGGTACCACGCCCATCCGCACGGCCGCACCGGCGCGCAGCTGCAGCGCGGGCTGGCCGGGTTGCTGTTGGTCGAGGACGAGGAAGAACTCGCGCTGCGCCAGCGCCTGGGCCTGCGCTGGGGCGAGCGCGACCTGCCGCTGATGATCGCCGACAAGCAGGTCGATACGCGCAACGCCATCGTCTACAAGGACGGCGCCGACGACTGGATCGGCAACCGCGTGCTGGTCAACTGGACGCCGGAGCCGTACCTCGACGTGATCCCGGCCTGGTATCGCTTCCGCCTCGCCAACGTGTGCAACGCGCGGATGCTGCGGCCGTGCTTCCTGCACGACGACAAGCCGCTGCCGATGCTGCTGGTCGGCAGCGACGGCGGCCTGCTCGAACGCGCCTGGCCGATCGACGACCTGTTCCTGGCGCCGGCCCAGCGCGCCGACGTGCTGGTCGACTTCGGCGCGCTCGCGCCCGGCGCCAAGGCGGTGCTGCGCAGCCTGGACTATGTGGCGATGGAGAACGAGGACGAGTCCGGCGCGTTCGCGCCCGATCCGATGGGCGACCATCCCGGCGCGGTGGCGATGGGCGAGCCGCTGGAGCTGATGGAGCTGCGGGTGATCGAGTGCGCGACCGAGCGCCCGCCGGCCCAATTGCCTTCGCTCGATGCGATGTCGTCCGTGCCGGCGCCGCCGGACACCGCCGGCTGGCCGGTGCGCGCGCTGCGCCTGCGCATGGACGAACAGGGCCGCTGGTTCATCAACGACTGGAACTTCCATCTCAGCGGCCACGAACCGGCGTTCACGGTGAAGCGCGGCACCCGCGAGGTGTGGGAGATCCGCAACAGCATGACCAGCATGCCGCACCCGATGCACCTGCACGGTTTCCAGTTCCGCGTGGTCTCGCGCGCGATCAGCCCGCCGGACATCCGCGGCCGCCAGGTCGCGCCCAACGGCTTGACCGCGCAGGACCTGGGCTGGAGCGACACCGTGGTGGTGTGGCCCGGCGAGATCGTGCGCCTGGCCATCGACTTCTCGCAGCCGTTCCAGGGCGTGCAGCGCTACATGCTCCATTGCCACAACCTCGAGCACGAGGACATGGGGATGATGCTGACCTTCGCCGTCGCCGACTGATCCTTGCGCACCGTCCGCCTCATTCTTCCGCACTTCCGGAGTTCCGCCATGCCGCGTTCCCTGCTCGTCCTGTCCGCGCTGTCGCTCGCGCTCGCCGCCGCCCTGGTCGCCTGCACGCCCAGCGGCGGGCCGAAGCCCGGCGCCGCCGCGCCGGCGCCGCTGGCGGCGGCGGACGTGGCCAGCGAGCGGGCGAAGATCAGCTACGTGGTCGGCCGCGACTTCGCCCGCAGCGTCGAACCGATCCGCGGCGAACTCGATCCCGACCTGGTGCTGCGCGCGATCCGCGACGCCCAGGCCGGCCGCGCCTCGCTGTTCGACGAGAGCGAAACCAAGCGCATCCGCGACGGCTTCAGCGCGCACCTGCGCGACAAGCACGATGAGGAAGTCAAGGCCGTGGCCGCGCGCAACCTCGACGCGGGCCGGGCGTTCCTGGCCCGCAACGCGAAGGCCGAAGGGGTGAAGACCACCGCATCGGGCCTGCAATACCAAGTGGTCAGGCAAGGCAAGGGCGAGCATCCGAAGGCCAGCGACACGGTGCGGGTGAACTACGTCGGCAGCCTGGTCGACGGGCGCAAGTTCGAGAGCACCTACGACACCGACCACCCCGCCGAGTTCGTGCTCGCCCAGGTGATGCCGGGCTGGACCGAAGGCGTGCAGCTGATGGCGCCCGGCGCGAAGTACCGGTTCTGGATGCCGCCGGCGCTGGCCTATGGCGAGCGCGGCCTGGCCGGGCAGATCGAGCCGAATTCGGTGTTGGCGTTCGAGGTGGAACTGCTGGAGATCGCGGAGCAGGGGACGCCGACGCACGACGAGTGAGGACGCAGCCCGGTGGACGAAGAGCGTCGGGACTGAAGCCCTCCCACAAGGGCCGGCATGAGCCGCTGCGGGTGACATCGATAAGCAAACGTTGCCGTTGTGGGAGGGACTTCAGTCCCGACGCTCTTCGCTCCGCCCACCGCGCCATCGCTGCTTGGTACAAGTACGAAAGTTGTGACGCACACCGCGACAACCGCCGCACAGCCGCGCATTGCGTCGCAATCGTGTAGCAGTTTTCCGGCCAAACTCCGCAGCCATCGCGGTCATCGACCGCGATGCCCGCCTTCAGCCAACTCCACCGCCGGAGACAGCCAGTGACCCTCATCGCCCCGCGCGCGCCGTTGTGCGCCGCCCTCGCCACCGCCCTGCTCGGCGCCGCCGCGCTGGCGCCGGCGCACGCCGCCCAGCGCACCCTGCAGCTGTCGGAAGACGCCACCTACAGCAAGCCGGTGGCTGCCTCCGCGCTGCGCGGCACGCCGCTGGCCAAGGCCGGCGCCGCCGACCGCGTCTGCGAGGCCGGGGCCAAGTGGCTGCGGGTCGGCTTCAAGCAGCTCAAGCTGGCGGGCTACGACTCGCTGGTGCTGACCAGCAGCGGCGGCGACAAGCTGGTGTTCGAAGGCAAGCACTGGAACCAGCGCAGCTTCACCACCCGCGCGCTGCGCGGCGAATGCGTCGACATCCAGCCCTACTTCAGCCAGCCCGACAGCGCCTTCCAGCTCGACCGCTACGACTACAGCGCCGTCGCGCTGGACAAGGCCACGGTGGTGGTGGCCGGCGCCGGCGACATCTGCGACACCAGCGGCAACGCCTGCCAGGGCACCTCGGACCTGATCGTCTCGATCAACCCCACCGCGGTGTTCACCGCCGGCGACAACGCCTACAACAGCGGCACCCTGAGCGAATACAACAACCGCTACGCGCCGACCTGGGGCCGCTTCAAGGCGCTGACCAGCCCGTCGCCGGGCAACCACGACTACAGCACCACCGGCGCCAAGGGTTACTTCGACTACTTCAACGGCAGCGGCAACCAGACCGGCCCGGCCGGCGACCGCAGCAAGGGCTACTACAGCTGGGACGTCGGCGACTGGCACTTCATCGCCCTCAACACCATGAGCGGCGGCACCGTCGCGCAGACCCAGATCGACTGGCTCAAGTCCGACCTCGCCGCCAACACCAAGCCCTGCACCGCGGCCTATTTCCACCATCCGCTGCTCAGCCGCGGCAGCTACTCCGGCTACAGCCAGGTCAAGCCGTTCTGGGACGCGCTGTATGCGGCCAAGGCCGACCTGGTGCTGGTCGGCCACGACCACAACTACCAGCGCTACGGCAAGATGAATCCCGACAAGGCCGCGGCCAGCGACGGCATCCGCCAGGTGCTGGTCGGCACCGGCGGCCGCGCGTTCTACGGCATCAGCGGCAGCCACGCGCTGCTGGAAGCCAGCAACGACAGCACCTTCGGCGTGCTCAAGCTGACCCTCACCGCGAGCGGCTACACCGGCGACTTCGTGCCGCGCGCCGGCAGCAGCTACAGCGACCACTTCACCGGCACCTGCAACAAGGGCAACGGCAATCCGCCGAGCCAGACGCTGACCCTCAACAGCGTGCGCGACGTGACGGTGAAGTCCGGCGGCAGCCGCGACAACAGCGCCACCCTCTACGCCGACGGCAGCGACGGCGGCCAGGTGCTGCGCGGGCTGATGGGCTGGGACGTGTCCGCCGCGGCCGGCAAGACCCTCACCGGCGCGCAGGTGAAGCTGCAGGTCAGCGACCGCTCCGCCGGCACCTACGACTTGTACGCCGCCGGCGCGGCGTGGACCGAAGCCAACGCCAGCTACAGCGGCGTGGGCCTGGGCGCCAAGATCGGTTCGGTGGTGCCCAACGCGACCGGCGCGCAGTCCATCGCGCTCAACGCCGCCGGCCTGCAGTTGGTCAAGAACTGGGCCTCCGGTGCGGTCGCCAACAACGGCGTGGTACTGGCGTCGAGCTCCAGCGACGGCGTGGACTGGTCCTCGCGCGAGGGCGCGAACGCGCCGCAGCTGATCCTGACTTACACGCCGTAATCTTCCGCCGCGCCGTCGCCGCGATCGGCGCCGGCACTGCGGCGCACAGGCAGACGAAGACGCCCGCGCATCGCGCGGGCGTCTTCGTCGACGGCGGTCGCGAGGCGCCGGCAAGCGCCTCGCATCAGCGGGCCTGGATCAGCCGGCGGCCTGCAACGCCGGACGCGCGGCATGGGTGCCCGCACCGGCGCCGATCATCAGCTTGACCGATTCCTTGATGCGCTCGGCGCCGCCGAGCTTGACCGCGGCGATCAGGCGCTCGCCGATGGTCTTGGCTTCGTCGCTGCTGCTGGCGTGCGCGCCGAGGATGGCCAGGCCCTTCTCGGTGAGGCGGTAGCGCAGCGCCACGTGCACGAACGCGACTCCGTTCAACGATTCCTTGACGCAGGCGGTGCTGCGCACGTAGCCCTCGTCGAGCAGCCATTCGAAGGTCGCGCCGCAGGCGAGCACCGCCTGGGCCATGGCTTCGCGGTTGGACGGGTCCAGGCCCGGCAGATGACGCGCCGATTCCTCGGCGTTGAAACGGGCTACGACGGGATGCTGCTCGAGCGCCGTCGCGCAGATGCGCGCGGTGGCGATGCTGAATACCTCGATGTTCTTCATGAATGACGCCCCCTGACGTCCTTGCTATTTACGAGGGCATTACGTAAAGACGACGTGATGAAAAATCACGAAAAATAGCGAAAAAACAAGGGTATTTTTTCGATTCGGTCCACATGAACTGTGATGCGCACCGGTATACCCGTGACGCGGCATGACAAACTGACCCGGCGCGGCAGAAGCATTACCCGTTGCGGCAGCCGCCTCGGCCGGCGCCGATCAGTTTGATGAACGGGTTTTGGCCCGGCCGCCCTCAGGATTTCGCCGGAACCAGTTCGATCACCGTGTCGATCGTATCGGCCGGGGTCTGCGGCGCTGCGACGACCAGTTCCTCGCCGTCGCGGCGCACGCGCACGGCCGCGCCGCCGTCGAGCAGGCGCGCCGTCCATCGCCCCGGCGCGCGCAGCCGCAGCGCGCCGTCGGACGGTCGTTCGAATACGTGCAGGTACAGCCGCTCGCCGGCGGGCGTGCGCTTGGCGGTGATGCGGCCCCAGGCCACTTCGCCGAACGGGTTGGCGCCGGTGGCGTAGATCGATGCGCCGTTGCGCTGCAGCCACGCGCCGATCTGCCGCAGCCGTTCGACGCTGGCCTGCGGCACGCTGCCGTCGGCCATCGGGCCGATGTTGAGCAGCAGGTTGCCGCCCTTGCTCGCGGTGTCGACCAGGTCGCGCAGCAACTCGCGCGTGGACTTCCACTGGGTGTCCAGCGCGCTGTAGCCCCAGGTGCCGTTCATGGTCATGCACGCTTCCCAGTCCACGCCGGGCACGCCGCGCGCGGGGATGGCCTGCTCGGGCGTGGTGAAGTCGCCGTGGGCGCGGTCGAACCATTGCAGGCTGCCCTGCGGATCGTCGTAGCCGAGCGAACGGTACAGACGGTTGTTCATGACGATGCCGGGCTGGTCCTTGCGCACCATCGCCATCAGTTCCTGCGCGCGCCAGGTTTCGCCTTCGGCGCCGGGATTGGAATAGTCCCACCACAGCACGTCGATCGGGCCGTAACGCTCGACCAGTTCGCGCACCTGCGCCTGCAGGAAGTCCTGGTATTGGCGCAGGTTCGCGCGTTGGGCGTAGTCCGGGTCCTGCTTGTCGCCGGCCTTTTCCAGCGGATGCGGCAGCGGATGTTCGAGGCGGGCGAAGTCGCGGTACGGATAGGCGGGGTGATGCCAGTCGATGACCGAGTGGTACAGCCCGACCTTGAGGCCTTCGGCGCGCGCGGCATCGACGATCTCACGCACCAGGTCGCGGCCGGTGGCGTCCTTGGCGTCGAAGTCGCTGACCGCGCTGTCGTGCAGGGCGAAGCCTTCGTGATGCTTGCTGGTGAACACCAGGTACTTGGCGCCGGCCTGTTTGGCCAGCTTCGCCCATTCGCGGGCGAAGCCGGGCTTGGGCTTGAACAGCGGCAGCATCTGCCGCGCGTATTCGTCGGTGGGCACGTGCGCGTTGCGCTGGATCCATTCGGCCGAGCCCTTCACCGGCTCGCCGTTCCAGCGCCCGGCCGCGCCGGAGTACAGGCCCCAGTGCACGAACAAACCGAAGCGCGCTTCGCGCCACCACTGCATGCGCGCGTCGAACGCGGCCTGCGATTCGGTCGGCGCGGCGACCGCGGGCTTGGGCACGGACGCGGCCGGCGTGGCGGCGTGGGCGAGGCCGGCGAGCGCGGTCAGGCAGGCGAAAGCCAGGCCCGCGAGGAGCGCGCGCGCGGCGATCGGGCGGGCAGGAGGTGCGGCGTGCGGCGGCGTCATCGACGTTCTCCTCGAAGCGGGCCAGCGCATCCCAGCAGACCGCGTGCGATGCGGTCAACTGCGGCGGCGTCGCGCGCTTTCGTTTCGGCGCGACGCGCCCGGCGCTGCTTTCGGATTGCGCGCGGCGCGATGCGCGTGCGAAATGTCCAAACAAATCCAAAGCGCGACAATCGCGGCGCAGCGTGGCGCGGCCGGCGATCGCCACTAGACTGCCGAGGTCGCCGCCGCCTTCGCATCGCCATGGACCGTCGCCGCTTCCTGCTCGCCAGTTCCGCCTGCGCGCTTTCCAGTCCGGCACTCGCGCTGGGCGCGCCCGCCGCCGACGCCGCAACGCCGGCCGCCGCGCGGCCGCGGCCGACGCCGCAGCAACTGGCGTGGCAGCGCGAGGAACTCGCGCTGTTCGTGCACTACACCGTCAACACCTACACCGACCGCGAATGGGGCGAGGGCGACGAAGACCCGCGCGTGTTCGCGCCGACCGATCTCGACGCGCGGCAGTGGGCGCGCGCGGCCAAGGCCGGCGGTTTCCGCAGCCTGATCCTCACCGCCAAGCACCACGACGGCTTCTGCCTGTGGCCGAGCGCGACCACCGCGCACAGCGTGCGCAGCAGCCCGTGGCGCGACGGCCGCGGCGACGTGGTGCGCGAGTTCGTCGAGGCCTGCCGCGGCGAAGGCCTCGGCGTGGGCTTCTATCTGTCGCCGTGGGACCGGCACGAGCCGCGCTACGGCAGCGGCCGCGCCTACGACGATGTCTATATCGCCCAGCTCACCGAATTGCTGACCGATTACGGCCCGGTGGTAGAGGTGTGGTTCGACGGCGCCAACGGCGAAGGCCCGAACGGGCGGCGCCAGGCCTACGACTGGCCGCGCATCCATCGCACCGTGCGCGCGCTGCAGCCCGACGCGGTGATCTTCTCCGACGCCGGCCCCGACGTGCGCTGGATCGGCAACGAGCGCGGCGTCGCCGGCAGCACCTGCTGGGCGACGGTGGACCCGGCGCGGGTGCCGTATCCGGGTTTCGACCGGCCCTGGGTCGGCGAAGCGCTGCAACAGGGCGATCCGCACGGCAGCACGTGGCGGCCGGGCGAAACCGACGTGTCGATCCGGCCCGGCTGGTTCTGGCACGCGGCCGAGGACGCCAAGGTGCGCAGCGCCGACAACCTCATCGACCTGTACTGCAGTTCGGTGGGGCGCAACAGCAAGCTGTTGCTCAACGTGCCGCCGACGCGCGCGGGGCGCTTCCACGAGACCGACGTCGCCCGCCTCGCCGAGTTCGGCCGCAAGCGCGCGGCGCTGTTCGCCGGCGGCAACCGGCTGGCCGGCGCGCGCGTGCGCGCCAGCGGCGGCGCGGCGCCCGCGCGCGTGCTCGACGGCGACGCGGATTCGTACTGGCAGGCCGACGCGGGCGAGGCCTGGCTGGAGTTCGAACTCGACGATGCGATCGAGTTCGACCTGCTGTGCCTGCAGGAAGCCGTGGCCGAAGGCCAGCACGTCGCCAACCATCGCTTCGAGGCCTGGCGCGACGGCGGCTGGAAGACCGTGGCCTGGGGCACGACCATCGGCTGCAAGCGCCTGGAACGGTTCGACCCGGTGCGGGCGCGGCGGCTGCGGCTGGTGGTCGAACACAGCTATGCGCCGGCGCGGATCGCGACGGTGGCGGTGTACCGCGGCGGCTGAGCGCTTGTGGCAGGGCCTTCAGGCCTGAGGCTCTTGTTTCAGATCAGCGTGACCTGAGACAAAAGCCTCGGGCCTGAAGGCCCTCCCACCAACAGCCCGCCTGAACGGCAGTTCAGCGGCAAGCGTGGTATCTTCCCCGCCAGAAGGGGAGTAGCTCCCGCTGTCGTCGCCGTCATTACGGGCTCACCGCCCCGGTGCGACAGGTGTCCGGACCGCCGAACGGTCGGCCGGATACGAGCAAGACCTTCGCCGTAGCGGCGAAGGCACGTCTCCCGAATTCCCTCCGGACGACGCTTCGCGGCCCGCGGCCTCGAAACCGGCGCGCTTGCGCCCCCAACGTCTTGCGGGAGAATCAAATGGAAACCATCGGCAGTCCGATGCTGTGGGGCGCGTTCGCCGCCTTCGTCGTCGTCGCGCTGCTCGTCGATCTGGTGCTGATGCGCCACGGCGGGCCGCACAAGGTCACGTTCAAGGAAGCGGCGTGGTGGAGCGTGGGCTGGATCGCCCTGGCGCTGGCGTTCAATGCGGCGCTGTGGTGGTACGTGAGCCGCGAATCCGGCGCCGAAGTCGGCAACCGCATCGGCCTGGAATTCCTGACCGGCTACTTGGTCGAGAAATCGCTCGCGGTCGACAACATCTTCGTGTTCCTGATGCTGTTCTCTTACTTCGCCGTGCCCGAGGAGCAGCGCCAGCGCGTGCTGGTGATCGGCATCCTCGGCGCGATCGTGCTGCGCTCGGTGCTGATCTTCGCCGGCGCGCTGCTGCTGGCCAAGTTCCACTGGGTGCTGTACGTGTTCGGCGCGTTCCTGGTGTTCACCGGCATCAAGATGCTGATGGCCGCCGGCAAGAGTCCGGACCTGGAGCAGAACCCGATGCTCAAGTGGATGCGCGGCCACCTGCGCCTGACCGACGACTACCACGACAGCAAGCTGTCGATCATGCGCGACGGCAAGCGCTGGTTCACCCCGCTGTTCGCGGTGATCGCGCTGATCGGCGTGACCGACGTGATCTTCGCGGTCGACTCGATCCCGGCGATCTTCGCCATCACCGCCGATCCGTTCATCGTGCTGACCTCGAACGTGTTCGCGGTGCTGGGCCTGCGCGCGATGTTCTTCCTGCTGCAGGGCATGGCCGACCGCTTCCACCTGCTGCCGTACGGTCTGGCCGCGGTACTGGTGTTCATCGGCGCGAAGATGCTGCTGATCGACCTGTACAAGATCCCGATCCTGGTCTCGCTGTTGGGCGTGGCGGTCATCATCGGCAGCTCGATCGCGGCCAGCCTGATGCTGCCGCCCAAGCCGGAGCCGGGCGCGAAGGCCTGATCCGCAACGCATAAGCGGTAATCGATAGCGGGCCGCGGCGCCGATGGATACATTGGCGCCGCGGCTCCTCGTTGCGGCCGTGCCCCACCGGGAGGCCGCCGTGGCCCGAACCGCTACCACCGATGCGATAACGCGCACCGCGGGCAAGAAGGCGGCGGCGAAGAAAACCGTCGCCAAGAAAGCCGCTGCGAAGAAAGCTGCGACCAAGCCGCTCGCCCCGGCCAGCGAACGCAAGGCCGCGCAAGCCGCATTCGCCGCCTTGCCCTTGCCGCAGCGGCTGGCCCAGGCCTTGGACGCGCTGCGCGCCGACGCCAGCGCCGACTACCGCGACGGCATGGCCCGTTTCGCGATTCCCAACGAGCGCGCCTTCGGCGTGCCGATGGTCAAGATCCAGGCCGTCGCCAAGCGCCTGGGGCGCGACCACGCGCTGGCCGACGCCTTGTGGAACAGCGCCTGGTACGAAGCGCGCCTGCTGGCCGCCTACCTCGACGACCCGGCCGCGGTGAGCGCCGCGCAGATGGACCGCTGGGCGCGCGATTTCGACAACTGGGCGGTGTGCGACACGGTCTGCTTCGCCCTGTTCGACCGCAGCCCGCTGGCCTGGCGCAAGATCGAGCAATGGGCGCGACGCGAGGACGAGTTCGTGCGTCGCGCCGCGTTCGCGCTGCTGGCGAGCAAGAGCGTGCACGACAAACAGGCCAGCGACGCCGAGTTCCTGCATGGCCTGGAACTGGTCGAGGCCTATGCCTTCGACGAGCGCAACTTCGTCAAGAAAGCGGTCAACTGGGCGCTGCGTTCGATCGGCAAGCGCAATGCCGCGCTGCACGCCGCCGGGCTGCGCACGGCGACGCGGCTGGCCGCGTCCGCGCAGGCCGCGCCGCGCTGGAACGGCAAGAACGCGTTGCGCGAATTGAACGGCCCCGCCACCGCGCGCCGCCTGTCGCGCAAGCCCTGACCGCCCACCCGAAGCCCCTGTAGGAGCGGCGCAAGCCGCGCCGCGACACCGCACACCGCCGCGCAACCGCGCGCACGCGATCGCCCCGCACGCACCCGCTCGCTCGCCGCCGCCGAGTCGCGCCCGCCCTCGCCCCGACCGCGAACCCGCGCCGCGCACATACGCCCGACACTGGCCGCTTGTGCCGATCCTGCGATTCCCCATCGCTGCGTTGCGCGCGACGCCAAGCGCGCGCCATGGCGAGGTTTTCGGTGCGACCGCCGGCCGCGTTCAGGACCGTTTGCGCCCGCGTTTTCCGTCCCCTGGGGCCGCCCCCAGGCATCGCCCCGACGGCCGCGGTGCTACGGTCTGCGGGTTGAATCCCAAGGCCCCCGCCATGTCCCTTTTCAGCTTCATCGATTCGGTCGCGCGCACCGTCCAGCAACTGGCCACGCAGCCCAAGCCGGTCCCGCCGGTGCACACCATCGCCCGCGACGAGACCCTGCCGCAGATCGCCGCGCAGTATCGCGGCGCGGTGCCGCAGGAGATTTACGAGCAGCAGATCAAGGACGCCAACCCGCAGGTGCTCAACTGGGAGGCGTTGTACCCCGACACTCAGATCGAGCTGCCGCCGGCCGAGCACGACGGCGCCCAGGCGCAGACCGTCGCCTACACCCAGCAGGCGCCCGCCAAGACCGACAAGTCGCCCGAGGTGCAACGGGTCGATACCGCGGCGCAGGCCGACGCCGCGCACTCCACGCCGCAGACCCGCGCCGAGCTCAAGGCCGCGGTCCAGGCCGAGATGCAGTCGCGCTACCAGGCCGAGTTCGCCGCCCGCCCGACCGGCGCGGTCTACGACGCCAAGACCATCGACGGCTACGGCCTCAGCATCGCCGGGCGCTACGCCGACAACCCGGCCGCGCGCGCCGGCATCGAGGCGGTCAGCAAGGACATCCGCATCGATCACGAAGTCGAGTTCACGGTGATGGTGGCCAACGCCGGCGATCCGAAGGCGGTGGTCAGCATCCTCAAGGACCAGTGGTCGAAGATCTCGCCCGAGGCGCAGCAGCGGCTGTCGACCAGCGTCGAGCTGGGCAAGCTGATCAACGAGAAGATCGAGCCGTACGTGGCCGAGCCGTTCAAGGGCGTGGACTCCGGCGGCGATCCCAAGGCGCTGATGGGCCCGGCCAACGAGTCCTCGCGGCGCCTGGCCGAACTGACCGACGGCTTGCCGCCGGCGCTGGCGCAGGCCGTGGTCACCCAGAACATCGATACGGTGCTGCGCATCACCGAGGTCAAGCCGATGTACGCCGGCGGCAACAAGTTCGGCGAAGCCACCTCCTACGCCAACATGGCGCGGGTGTACGAATCGCTCGGCGACACCGGCGACGGCCCGCGGCTGCGTTCGGACCTCGCCGCCAGTTACGTCGGCCATTCCGGCGACTGGCGCGGGCAGGGGTATCCGTTCTCCGAGAACATCTCCAATGCGATACGCGACGGCGTCGGTCCCGGATTGGCGCTGGAGATGGCCCGGCAGTTGCAGGGCAAGGGCGAGAACGAACTGGCCGGGGTCTTCCTGGGCGGCGTGAGCCACGGCGCGGAGCTGCTGCAGCAGCGCATCGAGGGCAACCTGGGCCAGTACAAGGAGATGATGGGCGAACTGGCGCGCCTGCTGAAGTATTCCGAAGGCCTGCCGCCGGACAAGTTGAACAAGGCAGTCAACGACTACCTCGCCGCCAAGGGCAAGGACGATCCGGACTGGCTGGCCAAGTACCAGAAGCTGGAGAAGGATCTCGCCGCCGACGGGCGCCTGCTGCAGGAAACGCTGGGCGGCTTGAACGCGCTGCCGGCGCAGGTCAAGGCGACCCGTCCGGAGCTGATGGACAAGATCAAGTCCATCGCCAACGACGACGACACCCTGCAGGCCTTCGGCTTGGCCGCCGGCAGCGACGATCGCTTCCTGGTCGGCGAGAACGCCGACTCGACCGCGGCGCTGTTCGATGCGACCAAGGTCTCCAAGGAAGGCGCCGAGTACCTCAAGCGGCTCGCCAGCCAGGCGATCAACCAGAACGCGATGAACGTGTTCGCCGGCGTCGATCCGGACAACCCGGCCAGCGTCGCCGACGGCAAGACCCGGCTGGAGGCGATGAGCCGGCAGTACTCCGGCGCGCTCGGCGCCGACGCCGAACAATACCGCCGCGCGATCGGCGAGTTGGAGAAGCTGCTCGACGTGCCGGCCGGCGACACGCAGGCGATGGCGAGCCAGCTCAACAAGTTCCACACCGAATTGCAGGGCATCGAAGGCTTCGGCGCCAAGCAGCCGGCCGGCATCACCTTCCGCGCGCTCGGCGTGGCCGCGGCCGGCCTGGCCTTCGGCAAGTCCACCGCCGACGCCATCGACGATCCGACCTGGGCCAACCAGATCGCCGCGTTCGGCGACGCCGCCGGCCTGGTCAAGGACGCGCGCGACCTGCTGACCAACCCGGCCGCGCAGGCGGTCGACCGCAACTCGCCGGCGGCGATGGAAGCGCTGGAAAGCGGGCTCAAGCGCTTCGAGAACGTCAACAAGGTGCTCGGCGTGGTTTCGGCGGTGGGCGACGTGGCCAAGCTGGTCGACGCGCTGCTGTCGGATCGCCCGCTCAAGGGCGTGGAAGCCGGCCTGTACGGCCTGGGCGCGACCGGCACCGTGATCATGGCGGTGTCGACCGGCCCGGTCGGCGCGCTGGTCGGCTCGGTGATGATCGGCGTGTCGGTGTTCGGCCAGTCCGCGCTCGGCGACTACCGCGACAAGCAGGGCAAGGTCGAGGGCTCGATGAAGTTCCTGCAGAACGCCGGCTTCGACGCCGACGCCGCGGCGGTGCTCAGCGACCAGGGCGAGGACGAGTACTACCTGTCGATCCCGACCGTGCCGTTGATCATGCAGGCCGCGCGCGACGACCGCATCGGCGCGGGCCGTCCGCTGGAAGGTCAGGCGGCGATCGACTACATCAACGAGATGCCGCGCGACAAGCTGCAGGTGATGGTCAACCAGTTGCGCATGGCCAATCGCTGAGGCTGTCGGGGTTGCGTCGTAGCTGCGGCGTCGCGGTCGCGGCTTGCGCAGCTCCTACCGTGGGGATCGCGGTTGCGTCACCGCGCGCGGTGCGTTTTCCGGCTGCGATGCAAGCGGCGGATGCTCCCTGTAGGAGCGGCGCGAGCCGCGACCGCGGGGTGGCCGGTCGGGTCGCATCCGCGGTGTCGCGGTCGCGACTTGCGTCGCTCCTGCAGCGGGAATCGCGGCTGTGTCGAAACGGGCGAGACGCTCGCCAGCAGCGACGCGAGTCGCGCGCACTGCCTGCGGGAGCGCCGCGAGCCGCGACCGCGGAACAGCCGGTCGCGTCGCATCCGCGGCGTCGCGGCTCAGCGCGCCGCCGGCTCGGTCAGCTTTTCGTCCTTGAACAGCGCCACGTGCGGCACGCCGTCGGCGCCGATCCAGCCGCGGTACATGCCTTCGGTGTTGAACGGCAGGGCGAAGTCGCCGTTGGCGCCGAGCACGATCGCGCCGCCGTCGCCGCCGGCGGCGGGGATGTCGCGGTCGATCACCCCGGAGGCGGCCTCGCGCACGCTCTGGCCGGCGTAGCGCATGCGCGCGCAGATCTCGTGCGCGGCCACCGCGCGGATGTAGTACTCGCCCCAGCCGGTGCCCGACACCGCGCAGCGCGCGTCGGCGTAGGTGCCGGCGCCGATGATAGGCGAGTCGCCGACCCGGCCGTAGCGCTTGTTGGTCATGCCGCCGGTGGAGGTGCCGGCGGCGAGACGGCCCTGGGCGTCGAGCGCGACCGCGCCGACGGTACCGAAGTGCTTGGCGGTTTCGAGGTCTTCATGGGCCTGGCCGGACGCTTCTTCCTTGAGCGCCTTCTGCAACTGCTGCCAGCGCTTGTCGGTGCGGAAGTAGGACGGATCGACCAGGGTCACGCCGGCCTGCTTGGCGAAGACTTCGGCGCCGTCGCCGACCAGCATCACGTGCTTGGACTTCTCCATCACCGCCCGCGCCAGCGCGATCGGGTTCTTGACCCGGTGCACGCCGGCGACCGCGCCGGCGCGGCCGCTGGCGCCGTCCATCACCGCCGAGTCGAGTTCGTTCTTGCCGTCGTGGGTGAACACCGCGCCGCGCCCGGCGTTGAACATCGGCGCGTCTTCCAGCACCACGATCGCCGCGGTCACCGCATCCAGCGCCGGCTTGCCGGCGGCGAGCGCGGCGTGGCCGGCGCGCAGCGCGCTTTCCAGCGCCGCGCGCGCGTCTTTCTGGTCCTGTTCGCTGAGGCCGGCGCGCTCGACCCCGGCGCCGCCGTGGATCACCAGCACCGGCCGGGGCGCGGCGGGCTTGGCCGCCTCGGCGGCCCAGGCGGGCGCCAGCGCCATCGTTCCGAGCAGCGCCGCGCCGCAGGCGCGGCGCAATTGCAGGTGCAGCTTACGGCGCAACGAGTTCGTCATCATCGGCTCCATAGGACAGGTTCGGCAGCCGCAGGCCCTCGCGCGCGGCGTCGCCGTCGGCGGGGTCCTCGCGCAGGATCAGCTGCCCGGATTCGACATCATAAAGCTCGACGAACGCCGGCCGCTCGACCTTGAAATCGCGCATGCGCAAGGCGCTGCCCTCGCCGATGCCGATCACCGGCACCGCGCGCTGGCTCAGCGGCTCGCCCTGCGCGAACACCCGCGCCGGCTGGCGCGGCTTGACCAGCCAGACCTTGCCGCCGTTGCCGCTGAACACGCTGCCTTCGCCGTGCGCGTCGATGCACAGCGCGGTGTATTCGTCCACGCCCAGGCCGACCAGGTCGTCGCGGCCGTGTTCCTTCGACAGCCGCGCCAGGAACGCGATCAGCCGGCCCAGGCGCTGGCGCTTGCCGAAGTGGCTGTCGGTGACGACGTTGTGCAGGTACGGCAGGTGCAGGAAGTCGTCGACCATGGTCAGCTTCGGCCCGGCCGGATCGTCGAGCGCGGTCTGCGAGACCACGCTGCCGCCGTCCATCGCGCCGTAGGCATACGCGCCCAGAATCGCCAGCCCCGCGCTGGTGCCGCCGATCGGCTTGCCCGCGCGCACGTGCGCGTCGAGCGCGCGCGCCAGCGGCGTGTCCTTCCAGAAGCGCACGTAGCGCGACTGGTCGCCGCCGGCGATGAAGATGCCGTCGGCCTGGCGGACGATCTCCAGCACCTGCGGGTCGCTGGCGGCGCGGCGGTCCTGGAACACCAGGGTCTGCGCGCCGGTGATGCCGCCGATGTCGTCGAAGAATTCGTTCTGCGCCTCGACCGTGCCGGAGGCGCGCAGGATCACGATGCGGCCGTGGCCGGCGCGCTCGACCATCCAGGCGAACGCCTCGCGCGGCCAGTCGCCGCCGCCGACCAGCATCAGCCCGGCGCGGGTCGGCTGCGGGCGCGGCGCGTCGAGTCGGCCGATCTGGTAATAGCGATAGCCGTCGCGCTGGGCCGGATCGGCGCCGGCGGCGGGCGCCTGCGCGTGCGCGCCCAGGCTGGCGCAGGCCAGGCCCACGGCCAGCCACAGCCCCGCCAGCGTCTTGCGCCGCAACGCGGACAGGGACCACATCGACGAACTGCGCATCGCACGCTCTCCGAATCGGGATCTTTACATCACGACGAAGCAGGGCGGCGCGATCCCCCATCGACGATCGCCGTGGGCGCGACGGGTGCGCCGCGCGCGGGGCTGGGCTAATGTCCGCGCATGGACACCGATCTGGACGCGTGGTTCGCCGCCGACATCCTGGTGCACGAGGCGGCGCTGGTGCAGTACCTGCGGCGGGTGTGGCCGCATCCGGACGAGATCCACGACCTGCGCCAGGAAGTCTACGTGCGCGTCTACGAGGCGGCCGGCAAGGCCCGCCCGCACCAGCCCAAGCCGTTCCTGTTCGCCACCGCGCGCCACCTGATGACCGACCGGCTGCGCCGCGGCCGGGTGGTGTCGATCGAGCCGGTGGGTGATTTCGAGTCCTTGAACGTCCTAATAGACGAGTGCTCGCCCGAGCGCCGGCTGGGCGCGCGCCAGAACCTGCGCCGCCTGGCCGAGGCCTTCGACCGCCTGCCGCAGCGTTGCCGCGAGGCGGTATGGCTGCGCCGGGTCGAGGAACTGCCGCAGAAACAGGTGGCGCAGCGCATGGGCATTACCGAGAAGACCGTGGAGAAGCAGATCGCCAAGGGCATGCGCCTGCTGGCCGAGCACTACTTCGGCGGCGAGGCGCAGGCGGACGGGGCGGGTGCGCAAGGCCGGGCGCGGCGCGAGGCGGCGCGGCCGGCCGCGACGGACGAGGGTACGCACGGACAGGACGGACATGGCAGGAAGCAGGGAGATTGAACACACCGCCGCGCAGTGGCTGGCCCGTCGCGACAGCGGCGATTGGCCGGCGGCCGCGCAGGCCGAACTCGACGCCTGGCTGGCGCGCGCGACCGCGCACCGGGTCGCGTTCGTGCGCCTGCAGGCCGCGTGGCGGCAGGCCGGGCGCCTGCAGGCCCTGGCCGCGGGCGAAGGCGGCGTGCCCGCGCGCGCCGCGTGGGACCGGGTCGCGCCGCCGCGCGCGGCGACCGCGGGCGATGGCGCGGACGACGAGGACGATGCGCAGCGCGAGCGCGCCGCCGTAGCGCCGCTGCGCGCGCAGGCGCTGAGGTTCCAGCCGCGGCGCGAACCGGCGCGGGCGTCGCGCTGGCCGTTCGCCGCCGCCGCCGCAGTCGCCGCGTTGGCGGTCGGGCTGGGCTGGGGCTGGCTGCATTACGGCGCGACCGAGCGCGCCAGCTACCGCACCGCGCTGGGCCGCACCGACGAAGTGGCGCTGGCCGATGGCTCGCGCGCGACCCTCAGCAGCGACAGCCGGATCGAGGTGGCGCTGTCGGGCGCGCGGCGCCGGGTCGAGCTGGCCCAGGGCGAGGCCTTCTTCGATGTCGCCAAGGACCCAAGCCGCCCGTTCGCGGTCGAGGCCGGCGCGCGCCGGGTGGTCGCGGTGGGCACCCATTTCGCGGTCCGCCGCGACGGCGCCGAGCTGCGCGTGGTGGTCACCGAGGGCACGGTCCGGCTGGAGTCCGAGCCGGTCGGCGGCCACCCGCAGCCGACCACGCTGCTGCCGGCCGGCAGCATCGCCCTGGCCGGGCCCAACGGCGTGCTGGTGCGCAGCGTGGCGGTCGAGGAGGCCGAGCGCTACGTCGACTGGCGCCACGGTTTCCTGGTGTTCCGCGACACCCCGCTGGCGCAGGCGGCGGCCGAGTTCAACCGCTACAGCGCGCGCAAGCTGGTGATCGCCGACACCGCCGCGGGCGAGCTGCGCGTGGGCGGGAATTTCCGCTGGTCGAACGCGGAGATGTTCGTCGGCTTGCTGGAACAGGCGATGCCGGTGCGGGCGGAGCGGTTGCCGGACCGGATCGTGCTGCACAGCCGCTGAGGCGGGGCCCGGCGGCCGCAGTCGTGGACCGGCCGTGGTGGGAGGGCCTTCAGGCCCACGCTCTTGCGCCGGCTCGCGGCCGAGCCACCCGAAAGCCTCAGGCCTGACGGCCCGGCGCCTGCGGCCGGATCGCTGCGTCGGAGCGAAAAGCTTCGGGCCTGAAGGCCCTCCCACAAAAAGCCGGGCAGACTACGCGGCCCCGCAGCCCCGGTCCATCCGCCGCCGCGTGCGGGATTTGCCGACTTCGTTCGTCTGACATACACAACGGCGCCGTACGAGCGTCGATGGGGAGAGGGGAATCCAATGGTGCGAGCTGTGCGTGGTGTGCGTGTGCTGCTGTTGGCGCTGGCCTGTTCGGCCGCCTTGTCCGCCCAGGCGCAGGGGGCGCCGGCGCGGGTCGACATTCCCGCCGGCGACCTGTCGGCCGCGCTGGACGCGCTGGCGCGCCAGTCCGGCGCCCAGTTCGTCTACTCCGCCGACCAGGTGCGCGGCCTGCGCACCGGCGGCGTCAGCGGCACCCTGTCGGCCGGCGACGCGCTCGACCGGCTGCTGCGCGGCAGCGGCTTCGTCGCCCGCCGCGACCCGTCCGGCGGCCTGGTCATCGTCCGCGACGCCGCCGCGGCCGCGCCCGCGGCGACCGCGCCGCGGGCGCAGGCCACCAGCGGCGGCGCCTCGCCGGAACCGCCGGTGGCGACCGACCTGGAGACCATCCAGGTCACCGGCTCGCGCATCCCGCGCGCGCAGATCGAGGGCCCGGCGCCGGTCACGGTGATGACCGCGCAGGAGATCAAGGCCAACGGCTTCACCACCGTGCCCGACGTGCTGCGGGCGATGACCCAGAACGGCGGCGAGACCCAGAGCCAGCAGTCCGCCAGCGGCGCCGACTTCTCGCCCGGCGCGCAGCAGGTCGACCTGCGCGGCCTCGGCCCCAACCACACCCTGGTGCTGGTCAACGGCCGCCGCATCGCCGACTTCCCGATGCCGTTCAAGGGCCGCAGCAACTTCACCGACATCTCCAACATCCCGCTGGGCATGGTCGAGCGGATCGAGATCCTGACCGGCAGCGCCTCGGCCATCTACGGCTCCGACGCGATCTCCGGCGTGGTCAACTTCATCCTCAAGAAGCAGGCCGACGGCACCACCGTCGACGTGCGCATGGGCGACGCCACCCGCGGCGGCGCCGAGTCGTTCGACCTGAGCGTCTCCAGCGGCTACAGCAACGACCGCTTCACCGCGATCTACGGCGCCGAGATCGTGGTGCAGAACCCGCTGTGGGCCTTCGATCGCGCGCGCCAGGACTCGACCCTGGACGGCCCGACCGCGGGCAGCCGCGCGCCGCGCCGGACCTTCCTGCGCACCAACTGGTACGACGAGTACCTCGACCCGGAAGGCGCCTGCGACGGCGTCGCCGCGCTCAACGGCGGCAACACCTACCGCGCCTCGCGCCCCGGCTACGGCGTCGACGGCGAGGACGGCTACTACTGCGGCAGCGACCGCTCGATCGGCTACGGCACCATCCTCAGCAAGCGCCGCGGGCTCAACGCCTACGGTTCGCTGAGCTACCGCTTCGACAACGACGTGGAATGGTTCGCCGACCTGCAGCTGGGCTACCACGAACTGTCGATGTTCCGCGACGTGACCCAATGGGTCTACCAGCGGCCCGACGGCGACGAGAGCGGCTATTTCTTCAACCGCGCCACCGACCAGCTCGAATACTGGCAGCGCCAGTTCACGCCCGAGGAAATGGGCGGGCTGAACAACGGCGACATCCGCACCCGGCAGAAGACCTTCAGCCTGACCACCGGCTTCAAGGGCCGGCTGGGCGCGAACTGGGACTGGGAAACCGCGCTGAGCCATTCGCAGTACCAGTCCACGATCAGCTGGCCGCAGATCGTCGCGTCCAAGGCCAACGCGCTGTTCCTCGGCCCGCAGCTGGGCAGCGACGAGGACGGCTACCCGATCTTCGACGCCGATCCCGCGCGCCTGTACCGGCCGCTGAGCCGCGCCGAGTACGACTCGATCGCCGCGCGTACCGTGTACCAGCCCAAGTCGCGCACCGACACGCTGTCGCTGACCTTCACCAACACCGAGCTGTTCCAGATGCCGGCCGGCGCGGCCGGTTTCGCCGGCACCATCGAGGCGGGCAACCAGAGCTACAACCTGCGCCCGGACCCGCTGGCCACGCAGTACTACTACTACAGCTGGCGCGACTCCGACGGCCGCGGCAGCCGCGACCGCTGGGCCGCCGCCGGCGAACTGCGCCTGCCGTTGCTGGAGCGCCTGAACCTCAGCGTCGCCGGCCGCTACGACCAATACCGTTACGGCGGCGGCAGCATCGACAAGTTCACCTACAGCGCCGGCCTGGAATGGCGGCCGCTGGACACGCTGCTGCTGCGCGGCTCCTACGGCACCGCGTTCCGCGCGCCGGACCTGCACTACGTGTTCGCCGGCGAAGGCAACAGCGAATCGGCGGCGATCGACTACTACCGCTGCCGCAGCGAAGAGCCGGGCGTCGACTACGCCGACTGCGGCTATTCCGACGAGAACCTGATCGTCACCCGGCGCGGCAACCGCAAGCTCGATCCGGAAACCAGCACCTCGTGGACCGCCGGCGTGGTCTGGTCGCCGCTGGCGAACCTGGACTTCTCGCTGGACTACTACGACATCGACCTGCGCCACCAGGTCCAGGACCTGCGCGCCGACAGCGTGCTGCAGGACGAAGCCGACTGCCGCCTGGGCCAGCGCCCCGACGGCACCCCGGTCAGCGCGAATTCGCCGACCTGCGTGGATGCGCTGGCGCGGGTGGTGCGCAGCGCCGACGGCCGCCTGTACGGCACCTACGTCAACCCGATCAATATCGCCCGCGAGCGCACCAACGGCGTCGACTTCACCGCGCGCTGGCGCTGGGAGACCGCGGTCGGCGTGTTCCGCTTCAGCGGCAACTACAGCTGGGTGCGCGAGCACGAGAGCCAGCAGTACGCCGGCGACCGGGTCGAGGACCAGTTCGCGATCAACAGCGGCTTCGACCTGCCGCGCAGCAAGGCCAGCGCGAGCGTGAGCTGGGAGCGCGACCGCTGGACCGCGACCGTGCACGGCGAGCGCCTGGGCAAGCTGCCCAACTACGACTCCTACAACGAGGCCTACGATCCCGAAGAGGGCGGCAGCCCGTGGATCGGCGCGACCTATCGCTACAACCTGTCGCTGCAGTACCGCTTCACCGACCACAACCAGCTGTCGGTGTCGGTGACCAACCTGTTCGACAAGATGCCGCCGAAGGACGCGACCTACACCAGCTATCCGTATTACGACGTGTCCTGGTTCGATGCGCTGGGGCGTCAGGTGTTCGTGCAGTACACGCACAAGTTTGGCGGGGCGGCGTTGTAAGCGCGCGGCCGGCGCGGGCCTTGCCTGCGCCAGGGGATTCAGGATTTGGCCTCTCGCCACAGGGATAGTGGCGAGGGGCTTTTTTATGGAGGAGGGAAAAGTCGCGAATTTTCCCGTTCGGCGTTCCAGCGAAAGCGGAAACGATTTTGCTTTTGCTGTTGTCGTTGTCGTTGCCGTTGCCATTCGCTTTGACGCAACCCCACGCGAAGCCCGTGCCCCGAAGACCCGGAGGGCGCGCGCATGGATGCGCGCGTGCGCCGTAGGGGCAGGAGGCCCCTTACGGCGCATCCCGGCGCCCGGTGCTGGACTTAGTGGCTAGTGACCTTAAACAAGCGTTTTTCTTTGGTTACTTTCTTTTGGCGCGCTGCCAAAAGAAAGTAACTCGGCCGCTTGCGGACGAAAGCTCTTGATTGCCGCT
>NZ_FNPT01000005.1 GCF_900107375.1 Lysobacter sp. yr284 | reverse complement strand
CGCGACCGCGACAACGCAACTACGACGAAACTTTCGCGATCGCTGCGATGGCGCGGTCGCGGCTTGCGCCGCTCCTACAGGGGGGCGTGCCGCGGAAGGGTCAACCTTTGTCGCGGTGGCGAGTGAGGACAAGCGAAGATCCAAAGCTTCCGTCCGCAAGCGGCCGGGTCACTTTCTTTGTCCAAAGCAACAAAGAAAGTAACCAAAGAAAGTGCTTCTCCTGTTTCGAATCAAAAGCCATTAGGGCTCATCGTGGCGCGGGGCCGCGCCATAAGGGGCATCCTGCCCCATGGCGCGCGTGCGCATCCATGCGCACGCCCTCCGGGGCTGCGGGACGTGTGCCTTGCGTGGGGTTGCGTCCAAGCGAACAGCAACAGCAACGGCAAAATGGATTCCGGCTTTCGCCGGAATGACGATAGGAAAGTGGCGTCGGCGATGGCGCTGGCCCAGGCCCCTGTAGGAGCGGCGCAAGCCGCGACCGCGCCAGCACAGCGACGGCGAAAGCGCCTTGGCCGACGAAAGCCCGCAGCCGCCATCGCAATCACTGCCGCCGTCACAAGACTCGACCCAGCCTTCGAAGCCACCGCGTCCCGCCATTCAGCCCCACGGTTCCCTTCGCACCCCGCCCCCGCGACAATACCCACCCCAGCCGCGCCCCGAGCCGGCCGCGCATTCCCGTTCCCGCATCGCCCCAGGAGGCCCCGTGTCCATCGTCCGCATGACCGACCTAGATCTCGCCGGCAAGCGAGTGCTGATCCGCGAAGATCTCAACGTCCCCATCGACGAAGGACGCATCACGTCCGAACTGCGCATCCTCGCCGCGATCCCGACGCTGAAGCTGGCGCTGGAAAAGGGCGCGGCGGTGATGGTGACCTCGCACCTGGGCCGGCCCAAGGAAGGCCAGTGGAGCCAGGCCGATTCGCTGGCGCCGGTGGCGCAGCGCCTGTCGGAGCTGCTCGGCATCGACGTGCCGCTGGTCAAGGACTGGGTCGACGGCGTCGAGGTGCGGCCGGGCCAGTTGGTGCTGCTGGAGAATTGCCGCATGAACCTCGGCGAGGGCAAGGACGAGGAAGCGCTGGCGAAGAAATACGCCGCGCTGTGCGATGTGTTCGTCATGGACGCGTTCGGCACCGCGCACCGCGCGCAGGCCTCGACCCACGGCGCGATCCGTTTCGCCAAGACCGCCGCCGGCGGCCCGCTGCTGATGGCCGAGCTCGACGCGCTGGCCAAGGCGCTGGACAACCCGGCGCGGCCGCTGCTGGCGATCGTCGCCGGCTCCAAGGTCTCGACCAAGCTGGAACTGCTGGCCTCGCTGGTGTCCAAGGTCGACCAGCTCATCGTCGGCGGCGGCATCGCCAACACCTTCATCGCCGCGATGGGCCACGGCGTCGGCAAGTCGCTGGTCGAGAACGACCTGATCGACACCGCGAAGAAGATCATGGCCGACGCCCAGGCGCGCGGCGCCGACATCCCGGTGCCGACCGACGTCGTGGTCGCCCCGGCGTTCGCCGCCGATGCGCCGGCCACGGTCAAGGCGGTCGATGCGGTCGGCGCCGACGACATGATCCTCGACATCGGCCCGGACACCGCCGCGCGCTACGCCGAAATGATCGCCAAGGCCGGCACCGTGGTCTGGAACGGCCCGGTCGGGGTGTTCGAGTTCGACGCCTTCGGCAAGGGCACGCAAGCGCTGGCCCACGCGATCGCCGCGTCGAAAGCGTTCTCCATCGCCGGCGGCGGCGACACGCTGGCGGCGGTCGACAAGTACGGCATCGCCGACCAGGTCGGCTACATCTCCACCGGCGGCGGCGCGTTCCTGGAGTTCCTGGAAGGCAAGGAACTGCCGGCGGTGGCCGCGCTCAAGCAGCGCGCGGGCTGAGCGATGAGCGCACAACGACCGGTGTTGTTCTTCGACCTCGACGGCACCTTGATCGATTCCTCGGTCGGCATCACCCGCTCGATCGCCTATGCGCTGGACACCATGCGCCACCCGGTGCCCGACGAGCAGGCATTGCGCGGCTGGATCGGCCCGGCCCTGCGCACCAGCTTCCAGCCGCTGCTGCGCGACGAGGACAAGGTCGAGCAGGCGGTGGCGCTGTACCTGGAACGCTACGGCCGCGAAGGCTGGACCGAGCACAGCGTCTACGACGGCATCGCCGAACTGCTCGACGGATTGCGCGCGGCCGGCTACCGCATGGCCGTGGTCACCGCCAAGAACGAGAACAACGCGCGCAAGATCCTCGGCCACCTGCCGTTCGGCGCGCACTTCGAGGACATCGTCGGCTGCACCGACGACGGCCGCCTGACCCACAAGGTCGAGCTGATCGGCGAGGCGCTGGGCCGTTTCGGCCTGACCCCGGCGCAATGCGTGATGATCGGCGACCGGCGCATGGACATCGAAGGCGCGGCCCAGCACGGCATGGCCGGCGTCGGCGTGCTGTGGGGGTTCGGCAGCGAAGAGGAACTGCGCCAGGCCGGCGCGCAGCGCATCGCCGCGGCGCCAGCGCAGTTGCCGCAGTTGCTCGCCGCCTGAGCGCGGCGGCAGCGACGGCGAACGAAGCGGCCGCACTCGCGGCCGCTTTGGTTTTGCGCGGCGCGCGCGCATCGGCGCGCGTCGTGGGAGGCCGCGCGCCCGAACCGTCCGTCGCGGGGCTTGAGCATCACGGCGTTTTCGCGACTGCGATCACGCCGCGGTCGGGCGCGGCGCGCGTCGCACGCGTGCTAGCGTCCGCTCGCGGCCAAGGAGGCCGCCAACCGGAGTAACCAGCGATGAGCCGTAAGCTTCAAGCCGCCGCACTGGGACTGCTGGTCGCGTTGATGGCGACCAGCGCGGTATCGATCCCGCAGTATCCGCCGCTGGCGCCGGGCTACCAGCGCGATTTCTACGACGACCAGGGGCAATTGGTCGGGCGCTGGGTCAACGACTGCGACAACGAGCACTTCAGCCAGTGGGGCAGCAGGACCAACCGCTGGAAGGATTCGCCGACGGTCTGCCTGTAAGCGGTCCCGCGCGGAAGGGGCTGCGGCCGCGCCGCTTCGCGCGCGTCGTCGCGTCCGCGCGAAGCGGCGCGGCCGCAGCCCCTTCCGTTGTCTGCGCCGCGGCAACAAACGCCAAAAGCGAAGCCAATCACGCTTACGCAACGGCATGACATCCGACGTGACAGCCGCCCGCCCACCGCGCGGCCGCGCTCGGCTAGCGTGCTTGCGCGGCGAATGAGCGCCGCGAACTCGGGAGAGCAGGCACATGCGACGTATCGGATTCTTCTCCGCGGTCTTCGCCGTGGCGCTGGTGGGCGGCATGTCGTTCGCCGCGCTGGCCAACAGCTGGCAGGGCACCTGGATCTACTACAACGCCGAAGGCGCGCAGATCGGCCGCTGGACCGCCGGTTGCGGCGCCGCCGACGGCCGCTGGGGCGACACCGGCGGCAGCAACAAGCGCTTCATCCAGGGCTGCGCGGTCGAAAGCTGACCGTCGGCCCACGGGTCGTGGACGCCGCCGCCGCGACGAGGCGGCGTGCGTCCGCGGCCACGCCCGCGCCGCGATCGCCGCGCGGGCCGGTGTTTAGGGGAGGGGCCAGGAGCGGGTCGCCACGGGATCGGCTTGGTGGGAGGGGCTTCGGTCCCGCGGTTTTTCCAGGGCGTTTCGCGCCGCCTGGGCGGAGAGCGTCGGGACTGAAGTCCCTCCCACTGTCGGCTCAGCGCACCGCCGCGGCGGCCGCTTCGCGCCGCTGCCGCCAGTCGCTGGCCAGCAGGCCCAGCAACTCGCTGTCGGTGACCCGCTCGCCGACGAAGAAGCTCTCGCGCTGGCGGCCTTCGGTGAGGAAGCCGTGGCGGTGCAGCAGCGCGCGCGAAGCCTGGTTGTCGGGATCGATGCCGGCATCGATGCGGTGCAGGCCCACGGTATCGACCGCCCAGTCCAGCGCCAGCGCGGTCGCCTCGCGCGCCAGCCCGCGTCCCCAATGATCCGAATGCAACGCGTAGCCGATTTCGGCGCGGCGGTGCGCGGCATCGAAGCGGAACAGCGTGCAGGTGCCGATCAGCGCGTCGGTTTCGTCGGCGATCGCCCAGTTGAGCAAGGTGCGCGCCTGCCGGCCGGCGTGGATCTGTTCGATCAGTTCGCGCGCTTCGGCGATGTCCTGCATCGGCGGCCGGCTCCAGAACCGGGTCACCCGCGCATCGCCGAACAGCGCGAACAACGCCGCGGCGTCGTCCTCGCGCGGGCCGCGCAGGCGCACGCGCGAGCCTTGCAGCACGGGGAAGCCGTCGAGGGCGGCGAGGAAGTCGGCGATGGCCTGGCTGTGCGGCGAAAGAGGCAGGGGCATGGGGCGTCCGGAGGGCGATGCGGCCGCGTGCGGCGAGGCCGCGCGGCGTTGCGGTGCGGAAGAGTGACATGCGCCGCGGTATGCGCCGCGCGCAGTGCGATATACAGCGTTTGCGCGTGCCGGCCGCTGCGCCGCCGGGGCCGCGCAATGCAGCCAAGCTATGCTAGCGTGGCCGGCAGTCCAGAGAGTCTGCCATGTCCCACAGTCCGCGACGCACCAAGATCCTCGCCACGCTCGGCCCGGCCACCGATCCGCCGGGCGTACTCGACGCCCTGCTCAAGGCCGGCGTCGATGTGGTCCGCCTGAATTTTTCCCACGGCGATCCGTCCTCGCAGGTCGCGCGCGCCGAAGCGGTGCGCGAGGCGGCGCAGCGGGTCGGCGTGGAAGTGGGCATCCTCGCCGACCTGCCGGGACCGAAGATCCGCATCGAGCGTTTCGCCGAGGGCCGCGTGCTGCTCAAGGCCGGCGACCGTTTCGACCTGATCGCCAAGGAAAATCCGCCGCCGGGCAACCTGCGCGAGGTCGGCGTGAGCTACCTCGGCCTGCCCGGCGACGTCGCCCCCGGCGACGTGCTGCTGCTCGACGATGGCCTGCTGCAACTGCGCGTGGGCGCGGTCGAAGGCGAGCGCATCGTCACCACCGTGCTCAACGACGGCGCGCTGTCGGACCGCAAGGGCCTCAACAAGCTCGGCGGCGGCCTGTCGCTGGGCGCGCTGACCGAGCGCGACAAAGAGTTGATCGGCGTCGCCGCGCAGATCGGCGTGGACTTCATCGCGGTCTCGTTCTGCCGCAACGCCGCCGACATGAACGAGGCCCGCCGCATCGCCCGCGCCGCCGGTTGCGACGCGGCGCTGGTGTCGAAGATCGAGCGCGCCGAAGCGATCGAGAACCTGGCCGAGATCGTCGACGCCAGCGACGTGGTCATGGTCGCGCGCGGCGACCTCGGCGTGGAGATCGGCGACGCCGAACTGCCGGGCCTGCAGAAGAAGATCATCCGCGAATCGCTGGCGCGCAACCGGGTGGTGATCACCGCCACCCAGATGCTGCAGTCGATGGTCGACAACCCGATCCCGACCCGCGCCGAAGTGCTCGACGTCGCCAACGCGGTCATCGACGGCACCGACGCGGTGATGCTGTCGCAGGAATCGGCCGCCGGCCGCTATCCGGTCAAGGCGGTGGAAGCGATGTCGCGCATCTGCCTCGGCGCCGAGCGTCAGTTCGACCACGACACCGACTTCGAAGCCGCGCCGCGCAACCTGGAACGCGCCGACCAGGCCATCGCCATGGCGGCGATGTTCCTGTCCGAGCACATCGGCGTGCGCGCGATCGTGGCGATGACCGAATCCGGCGGCACCGTGCGCTTCCTCTCGCGCTTCCGCTCCAACGCGCCGATCTACGCGTTCTCGCGCCACGACGGCGCGCGCCGGCGCATGGCGTTGATGCGCGACGTCTATCCGATCGACTTCGACAGCCGCGGCATGGCCTCGCGCGACGCCGCGCGCAACGCGATCAAGCAACTGTTCGACGCGGGCATGCTCGAAGCCGGCGAACGGATGATCTTCACCAGCGGCGACACCATGGAACAGCACGGCGCGACCAACACCCTGCGCCTGCTGCAGGTGGGCGAGGGCGGCAGCGCCGAGGGACTGGGCGAGCTGTAAGCCGCGCGCCGGCGCGCCGTGCGCGCCGCCTCGTCGCGACGGCCGGCCTCGCCGGCCGCGTCGTCGTTTTCGTGTTTTCGCATCCCCCACAGGAGTCCCGAACATGAGACTGCGTATTTCCGGACAGGAACAGGAACAAGGCGGCCAGGAGCCGCAACAGGCGCAGGCTGCGCCGGAACAGGCCGGCCCGACCTACGACGTCGGGGCCTTGAACGAACACCTCGGCGACCGCCACGGGCGGCAGCAGCAACCGGCCGGCCCGGAGCAGGGGCCGGCGCTGGACTGGCAGCGCAACGGCCCGGGCCAGTGGGCCGAGCCCGGCGCGCAGGCGCCGCAGCCCGCGCAGGCCGATCTCACCCCCGAGCAGCGGATGCAGCGCTACCGCGAAGTGGTCCAGGGCGCGATGGACGCCTACCGGGGCGAGGTCGTCACCGAGCGCGAGAACGCCGCCTCGCGACGCGCGGCCCATCCCGAAGGGCCGCAGGTCAACGCCGAGCGCGAGCGCGAGCAGGAGCGGCACTGGTCGGGGATCGAGTCGGCCGCCAACCAACTCAACGCGCTGGTCAGGAACCCGATTCCGCCGGCGGCCGAGGCCCGTTTCAGGCCCACGATCGACGACCGCGTCGACAACATGGTGCAGCTGGCGGCCACGCCGCAGCGGCCCGACGTCGAGCGCATCCGCAACCAGGACGACGTGCGCAGGCGCGAGCCGCATCAGGAACTGGGCAAGGACGGCGACGGCCGCTATCACGTGACCGATCCGAACACGGGCCAGCGCTCCGCGGCCAACGGCGACTTCGTGTTCGTCATTCCGGTGTCGAACCCGTCGCAGGTATGGCTCGGCGAGCGCGCCAACGGCGGGCACACCGCCATTTCCCGCGGCGGCGACGTCTACTACGCGGGCGAAGTCTCGTTCCGCGACGGCCAGATCGCGAGCTGGACCAACGACAGCGGCCACTACCGGCCCAACGCCGACCTGCATCGCCAGCTCGGCAGCTCGTCGATCGCCACCCTCGAGGGCCTGCTGCCGCGCGACCGCTTCGTGCCGCGCACCGGCTGAGCGCGAGAGCCCCGGCGTTTTCGGCCGGGGCTTGCTTCGACAACGACGAGGCAGGTCGCGACCGCGACCCTGCAGAACGACGGAACCGTCAAGTTCCGTCGTTCTGCTTTCTGCGTTGCGCGCTTGCCTTGCCCGCGCCGTCGCGGTGGATGCCGCAATCCGTTATCCGTTTCGCTTCTTAGTCGATCCGGCGAGAGCGCAAGCAGGACCGAAACGGATTCCGGCGTTCGCCGGAACGACAAGGGGCAGGCGGGCGCGGGTGCGGCCCGCGCGCGCTGCGCAGCCCGCGCGGTTGCGGCGCTCAGACGCCGACGTAGCCGCCCTGGTAGGCCTTCTTCCACTGGCCGCCCTTGCGCGACCAGACCTGGTAATCCACGCCTTCGTACTGCCCGACCTGGAAGATCAGCTCCGGCACGCCGTCGCCGTCGAGGTCGAGGCGGTCGAAGAAACGCGGCGATTCGGTCGCGTCGCCGCCGTTGGTGCTGCCCTGGCTGCCGACCACGCGGTAGCCGCCCTTGCCGTCGTCTTCCAGGATCGCCGAGGCGGCGACGCTGGTCTCGCCCTGGTCCGGGCCGGGCGCGGGCAGGTTCCACACCACCGTGGCGATCGCCATCGGGCCGGCGCTGCCGGCCTCGAAGGTGTGCAGTTCCATGCCCAGGTCGCGCTCGTGGTCGGGCTTGGCCTTGAGCGCGCGCTCGATCTGCGCGCGCTCGACCTTCTGCTGGCGCAGGCCGGCGCGCAGCGCGTCCTCGGCGGCCTTGCGCGCGGCCGCGGGCGCGGCCGCGTCGGCGGCCGGCTTGGCCGAGGTGGCGGGGAAGTTGGTCGCCAGGCCGCGGGTCTGGTCGCTGCGCGCGGTGGCCGGCGCGATCCGCACGTGCGCCTCGCCGGTGACGTCGGACAGCGCTTCGTCGAGCACCTGGGCGACGCCGTCGGCGCCGCCGCGGCGGAAGAAGTACAGGCCGCGCAGCGGCGGGAAATAGCGGGTGCTGGCGTCGGCCTCCTGGAGGCGGCCGTCTTCACCGATGCGCGCGACCGGCGCGGCGTAGCCGCGCTCGACCACGAACAGCAGCTTGGGCTCGCCGCTCAGGCGCTCGGGCTTGGGCGAGAGCATGCGGTCGCGGAACTCGCCGGCCTTGCGCGCGCCTTCGGCGTCGCCGGCCTTGCTGAGGGTGTCGATCAACAGTTGGTGGCCCTGCGCCTGGTACGGCGCCAGCGCGACGATGCGCTCGGCCACGGTCTTGCGCTGGTCGGGCGCGGCCGCGGCGTAGTCGGCGTTGAGCGAGGCCAGGGTCGGCGGCTTGGCCTGCAACAGGTCGGCGCGGATCCAGCCGACCGAGGGCTGCGGCAGTTCCGAGGTGCCGCGCACCCAGCCGTCGCGCTCGCATTCCAGCGTCACCGCCGCGGCGATGGGAATGCGCGCGACCACGCCGCTGTCGGCGCGCGGCACCGGCCGCATGAAGGCGCCGGTGACGGCGACGTAGCGGGTGCCGGATTTGGGCGCGGCCTTGCAGGCGGCGACGGCGGCGGCGAATTCGTCGTCGGCGGGGCCGGCGTGGGCGAGTCCGGCGGCGGCGAGCGCGGCGGCGAGCAGGGCGGTCTGCGGCAGGGAGCGGGCGAACGACGGCATCGGTGCAATCCTTGGCGGCGAATCTTGGCTGCGCAGGCTAGGCGTTGCGGCGGGCGCGCGCAATCGTGACGTGCGGCGCGGTGGCGTTGCGCCACGCTTCGCTCGCGGCTCGCGGCTCCCCGCACGCCGCATGCCGCAAGCTGCAGACCGCAGACCGCAGACCGCAGACCGCACGCCGCACGCCGCACGCCGCAAGCCGCAAGCCGCAAGCCGCCCATGCGCGCCGCGCCCGGTTGCGCGGCCCTCGCCCATCGATGGCGCCGCCGGCCGCACGCCGCGGGCCGCGGCATCGTCGCGACCGGCCGGAGCGCCGGGCCACCGCTGCGGCGAGGCTTCGGCTGAATGGGCCGCCGCCGCGTACCGCGCCGCCGGTTGCTATCGATGACCTGCCGCGCTTGAAAACGGTTACCGCCGAAACTGGGTGCAAGTACCTGATTCGGAAGGCGCAGCGAGGGGCAAGGTTCACCGCCAGCGGCTATAATCGCGGGCTTCCCACCGCTGCCGCAGGATCTCCATGAGCATCGAACAGCTTGCCGAAACCGCCCAGGCCATGGTCGCCGCGGGCAAGGGCATCATCGCGATCGACGAGTCGACGACCACCATCGCCAAGCGTTTCGCCGGCGTGGGCATCGAGAACACCGAAGAGAATCGTCGCGCCTACCGCGAGCTGCTGCTGGGCACGCCGAAGCTCAACGAATACATCTCCGGCGCGATCCTGTTCGACGAAACCCTGCGCCAGTCGACCAAGGCCGGCGTGCCGTTCGCCAAGCACATGGCCGACCACGGCATCATCCCGGGCATCAAGGTCGACAAGGGCCCGCAGCCGCTGGCCGGCTTCCCGGGCGAGGTGGTCACCGAAGGCCTCGACGGCCTGCGCGCGCGCCTGGAGGAGTACTACAAGCTCGGCGCCCGCTTCGCCAAGTGGCGCGCGGTGATCAACATCAGCGACGACATCCCCTCGGGCACCTGCATCGAAGCCAACAGCCACGCGCTGGCGCGCTACGCCGCGCTGTGCCAGGAGCAGGGCCTGGTGCCGATGGTCGAGCCGGAAGTCATCATGGACGGCAGCCACGACATCGACACCTGCTTCGAAGTCACCGAAGTCACCCTGCGCTCGCTGTTCGGCGCGCTGTACGAGCACAGCGTGCTGCTGGAAGGCACCATCCTGAAGGCCTCGATGGTCCTGCCGGGCACCACCGCCGCCGAGCAGGCCAGCGTCGAGGACGTCGCCGCGGCGACCCTGCAGTGCCTGAAGTCGACCGTGCCGGCGACCCTGCCGGGCATCGTGTTCCTGTCCGGCGGCCAGTCCGACGAGGACGCCACCGCCCACCTCAACGCGATGAACCAGATGGGCCCGAACCCGTGGCCGCTGTCGTTCTCCTACGGCCGTGCGATGCAGTCGGCGGCGCTGAAGCTGTGGTCGCAGGACCTGGTGAACAACTACGCCCGCGCCCAGCAGACCGTGTACGAGCGCGCCAAGGCCAACGGCCTGGCCGCGCTGGGCCAGTGGAGGTCGGCGGCGTAAGCTGGCGCTTCGCCGACCCCGAAAACGCCGGCCTCGCGCCGGCGTTTTTCGTTCGTGCGATGGTCGCCGCGACGGTTGGCGTTTCCCGAAGCCGGCCGGCGCGCGGCGGTCGCACGACGGCGGTTTTCGTTCCGGCCCGATCCCTGCCGGCCACGCGCCGGCGACACCGTTCCTAGCTGCCTCGTTCGTTTCCACCCACTTCCGGACCCGCCCATGGAAACCCAGTGGCTCGCCTTCTGCGTCGCCGCGCTGATGCTCACGCTGATGCCCGGCCCCGACACCTTCCTGGTCATCGGCAATTCGCTCGCCGGCGGCGCGCGCCGCGGGTTGGCGGCGACGGCCGGGATCACCGCCGGCGGTCTGTTCCATGTCGCGCTGTTCGCGTTCGGCGTGACCCGACTGCTGATGTATTCCGAGCGCGCGTTCTGGACGGTCAAGATGCTCGGCGCGCTGTATCTGGCCTATCTCGGGGTCAAGGCGCTGCGCTCGGCGTTGCGGCCGCGCGCGCAGGCGGCGTTCGCGGCGGTGGCGGCCGAGCCCGGGTCCGGCCTGCGGCGCGCGTTCGCGCAGGGCGCGCTGACCAATGCGCTCAATCCCAAGATCGCGATGTTCTATCTCGCGTTCCTGCCGCAGTTCCTGGCGCCGGGCCCGCACATGGCGCGCGATTCGATGCTGATGATCGGCCTGCACTACGCCATCGGCGCGAGCTGGCTGACGATCCTGGCGGTGGCGTCGGCGCGCATGGCCGGGACGATGCGCAGCGCGCGCGTGGCGCGCGCGCTCGACGGCGCGATCGGCACGATGATGCTCGGCTTCAGCGCGCGGCTGGCGTGGGCCTCGCGTTGAGCGCGGCGGCGCTGGGGTGACGCGTCGCCCCAGCGGCCGTTAGGCTGGCCGCAACAATAGCCAAGGAATCCGGCGATGTCGGAGAGCAAGACGCCGTTCATGCCGCCGCAGGTAGCGACGCTGGTGCGCGGCAACCGCAAGATCGAAGCGATCAAGCTGGTGATCGACAGCAATCCGGGCCTGGGCCTGCGCGATGCGAAGAATGCGGTCGAGGCGTACGCGCTGCGATTGAGCCAGGGCTCGCCCGCGGAGGCGGAGGCGGGCGCGGCGGGCGGCGCCGATGCATCGCACCCGCCGACGCCGGCCGGCTTTCCCGATGCCGCGCGCGCGGCGATCCGCGGCGGCCAGAAGCTGGTCGCGATCAAGATCGTGCGCGAAGCCTATGGGCTCGGCCTGCGCGATGCGAAGGATCTGGTCGAGGACTACGCCGAACGCGGCGAGGCCGCGCTCGCGGGTCTGAAGGTGTCGGCCGGCGCGGCCGCGCTGGACCTGCCGGGCGAGGTGGTGGCGCTGCTGCTCGGCGGCGAACGCGCGCGCGCCGCGCAGTTGTTGCAGAGCCTGCGCGGCTATTCGGCGCAGGAGTCGTTGAACCGCGTCGCCGAGTACGAGGTCGCGCGCAAGACGCGCGGCGCGATCGCCGACAGCGGGCGCACCGTGGCTCCGGGCGATCGCGGCGGCGCGCTGTGGGTGGTGGGCGCGATCGCGCTTGCGCTGCTTGCGGTGTGGTTCTTGTGGTGATGGCGGCGGGTGGACGGCGCTCGCGCGGGTTGCGCCGTGGCTCGGTGGGCGCGGCCGCAGCTTGCGCAGCTCCTGCAGTCGGGTACGAACCCTTCGCAGCGGCTGTGGGAACTGCGGCCGCGACAACCCGGTTGCGACGGCCGTCTTATCCCAACGACGCCAGCCACTCCTCGTCGCTGCCCTCGTTGACGCCCTCGAACAAGAACGTGCTGAGGTAGCGCTCGCCGGTATCGGGCAGCATCGCCAGCACCACCGCGCCCGGCTCCGCGCCCTGCGCGACCTGCAACGCCGCCGCCATCGTCGCGCCGGCGGAGAGGCCGACGAAGATGCCTTCCTCGGCCGCGAGCCGGCGCGCGGTGTCGCGCGCGAGCACGTCGTCCACCGGCACGATCTCGTGCGCCGCCTCGCGGTCGAGCACGGCGGGGATGAAGTCCGGGGTCCAGCCCTGGATCTTGTGCGGCGCCCATTCCTTGCCCGACAGCAGCGCCGCGCCGGCCGGTTCGCTGGCGGTGACGCGCACCTCCGGCCGCGCCAGTTGCAGCATCTGCGCCACCCCGGTGAGGGTGCCGCCGGTGCCCCAGCCGGTCACGAAGTGGTCGAGCCGGCGGCCGGCGAAGTCCTGCAGGATCTCGGCCGCGGTGGTGTTGCGGTGGTAGGCCGGGTTGGCCGGGTTCTCGAACTGGCGGGCCAGGAACCAGCCGTGTTTTTCCGCCAGCTCGGCCGCGCGGCGGACCATGCCGCTGCCGCGTTCGGCGGCCGGGGTCAGGATCACCTTGGCGCCGTAGGCGCGCATCAGCTTGCGCCGCTCGATCGAGAAGGTTTCGGTCATCACCGCGACGAAGCGGTAGCCGCGCGCCGCGCACACCATCGCCAGGGCCACGCCGGTGTTGCCCGAGGTCGCCTCGACCACGGTGTCGCCGGGCTTGAGCAGGCCGCGCGCCTCGGCGTCGAGGACGATCGCCAGCGCCAGGCGGTCCTTGACCGAACCGCCGGGATTGAACGCCTCGACCTTGGCGTACACGGCGACATGGCTCGGCGCGATGCGGTGCAGGCGCACCACCGGGGTGCGGCCGATGGTCTGCAGGATGCTGTCGTAGATCATGGGGGCGGCTCCGTGGGGGAAGTCTGGAGTATGCCCCCGGCTGTGCGCGGCGGTCCGCCGCACGCCGGTTGCGACGGCGCAACCTGGACGCCGCGAGCGTGCCGCCGCGTGTTGTTTCAACGCCGCTTTGCCGAATCGTGGCGACCGCGGTCAACCAATGGCCCAGGCGTCGGTCACGAACCGCCGCTAGAATCGCGCGGCTTCGCCGACCGTGCGCATCGCGCCGGCCGGCGCCCGCGGCACCGTTGGGGGAAGACGGCCGCGCCCGATCCGCACCTCGCCCCATCCGGGCCCCCGTTCAGAGAACCGCATGCGCCCACGCCCCGCCTTCCGTTCCGGCTGTTTCCTGGCCCTGGCCCTGGCCGTCGCCGCGTGCGCCAAGGGCGGCAAACCCCAGAACGGCCAGGGCGGCGCGGGCGGGCAGGGCGACCGGCCGATCCCGGTGACCGCGCAGGCGGTGCGTCTGCGCGCGTGGAACGACACCGTGCAGGCGCTGGGCAACGTCAAGGCGCGCGAGTCGGTCACGGTCACCGCCAAGGTCAGCGAGATCGTGCAGAGCGTGCACTTCGACAGCGGCGATCAAGTCGCCGCCGGGCAGTCGCTGGTCACCCTCAGCGGCAAGGCCCAGCTCGCCGCGCTGGCCCAGGCCGAGGCCACCGCCAAGGAAGCCGAGCAGCTCTACCAGCGCCAGACCGAACTGGCCGCGCAGCAGCTGATCGCGCGCTCGGCCCTGGACACCCAGCGCGCCACCCGCGACGCCACCCGCGCGCGGGTCGAGCAGATGAAGGCCGACATCGGCGACCGCCAAGTGCGCGCGCCGTTCGCCGGCGTGCTCGGCATCCGCCAGGTCAGCCCCGGCGCGCTGGTGACCCCGGGCACGCCGATCGCCACCCTCGACGACACCGAGCGCGTCTACATCGACTTCCCGGTGCCCGAGACCCTGCTCGCGCGCGTGGCCCGCGGCCAGAGCGTGACCGGCACCAGCGCCGCCTATGCCGGCCAGGAGTTCCGCGGCAGCGTCGGCACCGTCGATGCGCGCGTGAACCCGGCCACCCGCGCGGTGACCGTGCGCGCCGACTTCCCCAACCCCGGCCACCGGCTGCGCCCGGGCATGCTGGTGCAGGTGACCCTGATCCAGCCCGAGCGGCAGGCGCTGCTGGTGCCGGAGATTTCGGTGGTGCAGGTCGGCAACGATTCCTATGTCTACCGGCTCAAGCCCGACGCCACGGTCGAGCGCGCCGACGTCCAGATCGGCTCGCGCCGGCAAGGCCTGGCCGAGATCCTCGACGGCCTCGCGGTCGGCGACACCATCGTCGTCGACGGCACCGGCAAGCTGCGCGCCGGCAGCAAGGTGCAGGCCGCCGGCGCGCACGCGCGCGAAGCCGGCGCGCCGGCCGGCGCCGCCAAGGACGGCCGCAATGGCTGAGGCGGGCCTGCTGAAATGGCTGCGCGCGGTGGTGCCGGGGCTGAAGCCGCGCGCGTCGGCCGCGGGCGAGGCTGAGGCCAAGTCCGGCGCGCCGGTCTACGTGCCCGCCCGGCGCGGTCCGCACGCGCGCGGCGGCGCGGCTCAGGGCAACGGCGGCGGCAAGGGCAAGGGGAGCGCGCGGCGATGATGCTGTCCGACGTCTCCATCCGCCGGCCGGTGTTCGCCACGGTCATGAGCCTGCTGTTGATCGTGCTGGGGATCATGGCGTTCTCGCGCCTGACCCTGCGCGAGCTGCCGGCGATCGACCCGCCCATCGTCTCGGTCGACGTCACCTATCCCGGCGCTTCGGCGGCGGTAGTGGAAACCCGCATCACCCAGGTGCTGGAGGACGCGCTGGCCGGGATCGAGGGCATCGAGACCATCGAGTCGCGCAGCGTCAACGGCCGCGCCTCGGTCAGCATCGAGTTCACCCTGCAGCGCGACATCGAGGCCGCCGCCAACGACGTGCGCGACGCGGTCAGCCGGGTCATGGACCGCATGCCCGACGAGGCCGATCCGCCGGAAGTGGAGAAGGTCGAGAGCGACTCCGACCCGGTGCTGTGGCTCAACATGAGCTCGAAGAAAATGGACACCCTGCAGCTGTCGGACTACGCCGACCGCTACGTGGTGGACCGGCTGTCCTCGGTCGACGGCGTCGCCCAGGTCCGCATCGGCGGCCAGCAGCGCTACGCCATGCGCATCTGGCTCGACCAGGACGCGCTGGCCGCGCGCGACATCACCGTCAACGAAGTCGAGAACGCGCTGCGTTCGGAGAACGTCGAGCTGCCGGCCGGACGGATCGAATCGCAATCGCGCGACTTCACCCTGCGCGTGGCGCGCAGCTACCAAAAGCCCGCCGACTTCGCCCAGATCCCGCTGAAGAAGGGCGCCGACGGCTACGTGGTGCGGCTCGGCGACGTGGCCAAGATCGAGCTGCAGTCGGCCGAGCGCCGCGCCTACTACCGCAGCAACGGAGAGCCGAACATCGGCCTGGGCATCGTCAAGACCTCGACCGCCAACAGCCTCGACGTCGCCCGCGCGGTGCGCGCGGAGGCCGACAAGATCCGTCCGACCCTGCCCGAAGGCACCGACATCTTCGTCGCCTTCGACACCACCGTGTTCATCGAATCGGCGGTGGAGCGGGTCTATCACACCCTGGTCGAGGCCATCGTCCTGGTGCTGATCGTGATCTGGCTGTTCCTCGGCAGCTTCCGCGCCGCGCTGATTCCGGCGGTGACGGTGCCGGTGTGCCTGATCGCCGCGTTCATCCCGCTGTACGCGTTCGGCTTCTCGATCAACCTGCTGACCCTGCTGGCGCTGGTGCTGTGCATCGGCTTGGTGGTCGACGACGCGATCGTGGTGCTGGAGAACATCCAGCGCCGCGCCGACCTCGGCGAGCCGGCGCTGGTCGCGGCCGCGCGCGGCACCAAGCAGGTCGCCTTCGCGGTGATCGCCACCACTGCGGTGCTGGTGGCGGTGTTCCTGCCGGTCGGCTTCATGGAAGGCAACACCGGGCGGCTGTTCCGCGAGCTGTCGGTGGCGCTGGCCGGCGCGGTGGCGCTGTCGGCGTTCGTGGCGCTGACGCTCACGCCGATGATGTCGTCCAAGTTCGTCCGTCCGCACAGCCAGGAAAAGTCCAACCCGGTCAACCGCTGGATCAACGCGCGCCTGGACGGGCTGTCCAACGGTTACCGCGGCCTGCTCGACCGCAGCGTCGAGCGGCCGTGGCTGTTCGGCGCGCTGTTGCTGCTGGCGCTGGCGCTGAGCTTCGGCCTGTTCAAGCTGGTGCCGTCGGAACTGGCGCCGCAGGAGGACCGCGGCTCGTTCCAGATCTCGATCCAGGGCCCGGAGGGCGCCGGCTTCGACTACACCGTCAAGCAGGTGCAGCAAGTCGAGAAGATCGTCGCCGCCCACACCGGCCCGGAACAGACCATCCAGCGCTACAACCCGCGCGTGCCCGGCGGCTTCGGCGCCAGCGAGGAGATGCACACCGGCCGCATCGCGGTGTTCCTGCAGGACTGGGACAAGCGCGAGAAAAGCACGGCGCAGGTCGCCGACAGCCTGCGCGCGGAGCTCGGCGCGCTGCCGAGCGTGCGCGCGCTGCCGCAGGTCGGCGGCGGCCTGGTGCGCACCCGCGGCCAGCCGATCCAGATCGTGCTCGGCGGCCCCGAGTACGCCGAACTGGCGCAGTGGCGCGACCGCATCCTGGCGCGGATGGAGCAGAACAAGGGCCTGTTCTCGGCCGACTCGGACTACAAGGAAACCCGGCCGCAGATGCGGGTCGAGATCGACCGCCAGCGCGCCGCCGACCTCGGCGTCAGCGTCACCGACATCGGCCATGCGCTGGAGACCCTGATGGGCTCGCGCCGGGTCACCACCTTCGTCCAGAACGGCGAGGAGTACGACGTGATGGTGCAGGCCGACCGCGACCTGCGCGCCTCGCCGGCCGACCTCGCCGCGATCCAGGTGCGCGCGCGCGACGGCGCGCTGGTGCCGCTGTCGAACCTGGTCACGCTGAAGGAACTGGCCGAGGCCGGCAGCCTCAACCGCTTCAACCGCCTGCGCGCGATCACCGTCAGCGCCGGCGTCGCCCCGGGCTACACCGTCGGCGAGGCGATCGCGTGGTTGAACCAGGTGGTCGCCGAGGAACTGCCCGAGCACGCCCAGATCGACTGGAAGGGCGAATCGCGCGAGTACCAGAAGGCCGGCGGCGCGGTGCTGATGACCTTCACCCTGGCGTTGCTGGTGGTGTACCTGGTGCTGGCCGCGCAGTTCGAGAGCTTCATCCACCCGTTCGTGATCATGCTGACCGTGCCGCTGGGCGTGCTCGGCGCCTTGCTCGGCCTGTGGATGACCGGCGGCACGCTGAACCTGTTCAGCCAGATCGGCATCGTCATGCTGGTCGGGCTGGCGGCGAAGAACGGCATCCTCATCGTCGAATTCGCCAATCAGCTGCGCGACGAAGGCCGCAGCATCCACCAGGCCATCGTCGAATCCTCGGCGGTGCGGCTGCGCCCGATCCTGATGACCTCCATCGCCACCGTGGTCGGCGCGGTGCCGCTGGTGCTGGCCGGCGGCCCCGGTTCGGCCAGCCGCGCGACCATCGGCATCGTGGTGATCTTCGGCGTGTCGTTCTCGACCTTGCTGTCGCTGTTCATCGTGCCGGCGTTCTATGTGCTGCTGGCGCGCTTCACCAAGTCGCCCGAGGCGGTGGCGCAGGAGCTCGAACGGCTGGAGCAGGACACCCCGCAAGCCGGCGGCCACGCATAAAGCGCGCCTGCTCCCTGTAGGAGCGGCGCGCGCCGCGACCGCGACAACGCAACTACGCCGCAAGTTTCGCGTTGGTTGCGTTGCCGCAGCCGCGGCTCGCGCCGCGCCAGCGGGGAGAAACGCAACATTCCAGCGTCGCGCGGCGCCGGCGCGTCAGGCGATGGGAGCGCCCGCGACGCACTCGACCACGCGCCCGCATTCGCAGCCGCTCATGCGCGCCAGGATCGCCAGCGCCTCGCGCCGGCCGGGCGGGGCGTGCGTCCAGGTCAGCCGCAGCGGGGCGTCGAATTCCAGGCAGTCGCGGCCGGCGGCGTTGAGTTCGACCGTCACCGCGTCTTCGCCGGCGTGGATGCGGTCGGCGCCGGCGTAGCCGCCGCGGCTCTGGTCGTCGCGTTCCAGGTAGATCGCGGCCATGCCCAGGGCGCGGTCCTGGGCGTCGGGCCGCAGCGCGCAGACGATGTGCAGCACGTCCTGCGGCGCGTCCGGCGAGGCGAAGCCCAGGCTGACCCACAGGCAGCCGTCGTCTTCGCCGCTGTGGATTTCTTCGATGGGGTAGGTCCGCATGCGCCGCTCCTGGCCGTGCCGCGGCGGCGGCGTTTGCAGCGCGGCGACGGCGAATTTAGGCTACCCGCATGAACCCCGATCCCGCCACCCTCCCGCCGCCGCAGGGCGAGGGATTCGTGCTGCGTCCCTGGCGCCGCGACGACCTCGACAGCCTGGTCGCCCACGCCGACGACGCCCAGGTCTCGCGCGCGCTCAGCGACCGCTTCCCGTACCCGTACACGCGCGAGGACGGCGCGCGTTTCCTCGACGGCCAGGTCATCGACCTGGAACACCCGGTGTTCGCCATCGACGTCGCCGGCCGCGCGGTCGGCGGCATCGGCGCGCATCCCGGACGCGGCGAGCGCGGCCACGGCGCCGAATTCGGCTACTGGCTCGGGCGCCGACTGTGGGGCGCGGGACTGATGACCCGGGTGGTCGCGGCGTTCGCGCCGTGGGCGATGCAGCGGCTGCGACTGTACCGGCTGTGCGCGACGGTGCTCGACGACAACCCGGCCTCGGCGCGGGTGTTGCTGAAGAACGGTTTCGAAGAAGAGGGCGTGCAGCGTTGCGCCGTGTACAAGCACGGGCAAGTGCACGACCTGCGTGTGTTCGCGAAGGCGAGAAGGAGCCTGCAAGATGCGACGTGACGATCCCCCGCGCGGCCCGCGCAAGCCGCCCGGCAGTCCCTATGGCGCAGGCGGCGGGCAGCGCGGCCCGGGCGCGGCCAGGGGCGATGGCGGTCCCGGCCAGCGCGGACCAGGCAGGCCAAGCGGTCAGGGCGGGCAGGGCGGTCAAGGCCGCCCGGCCGCTCCGGCCGCTCCGGCCGCTCCGGCCGGCGCCGGCGCACCCGGCGGCGGCGAGGCTCAAGGCCCGTGGCGCGAGCGCGGCGGCTCGCACCACCCGCATTCGCGCGAGCAGCGCCGCGACCAGCGCGCGCGCCACGACGAGGACGAGCACGACGAGCGCCCGCACGGCCGCCATCTCGAACATCACGAACGCCACGAGCGCGGCTACCGCCGCCTCGACGACGACGATCAGGGCGAACCCGGCGCGCCGCATCCGCAGCGCGCCCGCCGCGACGCCGAGCTGCGCCTGTACGGCTTGAATGCGGTGCGCGCGGTGTTCGCGCGGCGGCCGCAGGCGCTGCGCAAGCTGTACCTGGACGCGCCGCGCATCCCCCAGCTGCAGCCGCTGCTGGCCTGGTGCGTGGCCAACCGGGTCGGCTATCGCGTGGTCGAGAGCGCCGACCTGGACAAGCTCGCCGCCAGCGGCCATCACGAAGGCGTGGTCGCCGAGGTGTTGCGCGAGGAACCCGCGCCGCTGTCGAACTGGCTGCGCGACTTGCCCGCGGGGCCGCAGCTGGCGCTGTGGCTCGACGGCGTCGGCAACCCGCACAACCTCGGCGCGATCTTGCGTTCGGCCGCGCATTTCGGCGTGGCCGCGGTGCTGTTGCCGAAGGACTCGACCCTGGCCCTGTCGGGCGCGGCCGCGCGCGTGGCCGAGGGCGGCGCCGAAGCGGTGCCGATGGTGCGGCTGGGCCGCAGCGACAACGCCGTCGCCCAACTGCGCAGTTCCGGTTTCGAGCTGGCGGCGACGGTGGTCGACGGCGGCGAGAACCTGTTCGCCGCGCCGCTGCCGCCGCGCCTGATCTACGTGCTCGGCGCCGAGGGCGGCGGCATGGATCGCGAACTGGCCGCGGCCTGCGACCGGCGCCTGTCGATTCCCGGCACCGGCCGGGTGGAAAGCCTCAACGTCGCCGCCGCGACCGCGGTGCTGCTGGCCGCGTGGCAGGCGCGGCGCTGAGTGCCGGCACGCGAGCCTGCGCTTTGCGGGGTCTGGGTGGAAAGGCCTTCAGGGCCGACGCTCTTGTTTCAGGTCGCGGCGATCTGAGCGAAGGGCATCGGGTCTGAAGGCCGTCCCACAACGGCGGCATGCGCCGCTCAGACGATGTGCTTGATTGCCTCGAGCAGGCCCGCGTACTCCTCGGCCTGCTCCGGCTGCTTCAGCATCGCGTCCAGGCAGACCGCCAGCGCCGCCGCCTGCAAGGTCTGCAGGTTCTGCCGGTGCTGCGCGTCGGAGACCTTGCGCAGCCCCGACGCGAACGCGTCGGTGGCGGCGCGGTGGCCGTAGGCGAATTCGCCGGCCGCGCCGAGCACGGCTTCGTTGGATTGCTTCAGCGCGGACTCGATCTGCTGGCTGATCCCGCCGTAGCGATACGGCTCGCCGCCGGCGAGCGCGGCGCGCAGGCGTTCGAGCAGTTCCTCCGGCTCGGGCTGGGCCGGATCGGCGTCGTCGCCGGGCGCGGGCGGGGCGCTGCCGTTGGCGCCGGCGTGCGCGCCGGCAGAAGCGTTCGGCGTCGCCGCGGTGTCGTCGTGGTCGGTGTTCTCGCTCATGGTCGCCTCGGGTACGTGCGGACCGTCGCCGGCCGCGGACAGGTGGGCTTTCAACCGGCGCACGCCATGGGCGAGGACCGCATCGGCGCGCAGCGCCGCTTCGCCCTGCTGCATCAGCGCGCGCGCGCCCAGGGCCACGGTGGCCTCGCGCAGCGATCGCTGCAGCGCCGCCAGCGCGAGCGGCGGCGAGGTCGCGTCGGCGCCGCGCGGCACGCGCTCGCCGTCGCGGCGCTGCATGCGTTCGGCGTCGTCGTCGCGGGCGTCGGTCATCGCAGGGGCGGTTCCGGAAAGGGCGGGCCGGATGGCGCGCTGTTCCGGAAATAACGCAAACCGGCGCGCGGACAGGGCAGCGCGCGCGAGACAAAGCGTGAGGCGGTCTACGGTTTCGGCGCGCGGCGCCGCAGGCTTTTGTGGAATGGTCTTCAGGTCCGGTGCAATCGGCTTAGCCGGTGGCGATCTGGCACAAGAGCGTCGGGCCTGAAGGCCCTCCCACCAAGAGCGACGGCACGGTACGGGCCGGGACTGCGTTTTCGGCGGGGCCGAGCGCTTCGGCGCACGGGCGCGAAGGTTTTTGTGGGAGGGCCTTCAGGCCCGACGCACTCGGCTCAGGTCGCGACGACCTGGCACAGGAGCATCGGGCCTGAAGGCCCTCCCATTGCGAGTGAAGCTGTGGTGCTAGCCGGAATGATCGTCTTCGGCGGGACCGAGCGGTTCGGCACGCGGGCGCCGAACGCTTTTGTGGGAGGGCCTTCAGGCCCGACGCATTCGACTCAGGTCGCGACGACCCGGCACCAACGCATCGAGCCCGAAGGCCCTGCCGCGGCGGGCGCCGTAGCTCACTCTTCCGGCGGCGTCACCTGCTTGGGCGCGCTGCCGAAGTCGCCGTCGGCCGAGGCGGCCAGGTAGGCGAACACCGCGTACGCGGCGACGTTCTGCGCCAGCGCCTTGGGATCGATCTTGTCGAGGGTGTCGTCGGGCGTGTGGTGGTAGTCGAAGTAGTCGGTACCGTCCTGCGCCAGCCGCGCCCAGGCCAGGCCCTTGGCCGCGAACGGGCCGATGTCCGGGCCCGGGCCGCCCTTGCCGGGAGTGTGTTCGATGCCCAGCGGCGCCAGCGCCTCGGCGATCTGCTTGTCGGCGGCCTGGGCGTAGTCCGGCGCCGAGCTGGAATAGGCGTAGATGCGGCCGGCGCCGAAGTCGCTCTCCGCGCCGATCTGGTGCTTGCGCACCTCGGCCACGTGCTTGTCGGCGTAGGCCTTGCCGCCGTACAGGCCCTGTTCCTCGTTGGCGAAGGCGATCACCCGCACGGTGCGCGCCGGGCGCAGCTTGCTCTGGCCGATCAGCTTGGCCGCGGCCATGGTCAGGCCGACGCCGGCGGCGTCGTCGATCGCGCCGGTGCCCTGGTCCCACGAGTCCAGGTGGCCGCCGATGATCACCACTTCGTCGGGCTTGCCCTTGCCGCGGATCTCGCCGATCACGTTGTACGAGGTCGCCTGGCCGTCCCAGCCGCAGTCCAGCGCCACGCGCACGCGGGTGGCGCCGCGCGCGGCCAGCCGCGCGAGCTGGTCGGCGTCGGGCGCCGACAGCGCCGCCGACGGCACCGGCTTGAGGCCCTCGTCGAAGCGGGTGATGCCGGTGTGCGGCATGCGGTGCGAGTCGGTGCCGGCCGAACGCATCAGGAAGCCGGCCGCGCCGGCGCGGATCGCCGCCGACGGGCCGCGGCTGCGCACGCGGCCGCCCGGGCCGTAGCCGGCGCCGTCTTTGGCGCGCGGCATGGCGTAGTCGACGAACGCGATCTTGCCGGCCAGCGAGCCGGCCGGCGCCGCTTCCAGCGCGGCCAGGTCGGCGAAACGCACGACCTCGCCCTCGACCGTGCCGCCGGGGCTGCCGCCGAGCGCGGTCAGCTGCAGCGGCTGCGCGCTGGCGCCGAGCACTTGCGCGTGTTCGCTGCGGCGTTCCCACTTCGGGAACGTCACCGGCTCGGTCCAGACCTTGTCGAAGCCCAGCTCGCGGAACTTGGCCTGCGCCCACGCCACCGCGCGCGCATCGGCCTCGCTGCCGGCCAGGCGCGGGCCGACTTCGGTGGTCAGCGATTCGGTGATCTTGAAGCCCAGGTCGCTGGCCAGCGCGCGCTCGCGCAGCTCGCCGGCGGCATCGACCGCGGCCTGGGGAATGCGCGTTTCGCGCTGTGCGGCCGCGGCATCGCCGGCCAGGATCGAACCTGTGAACAACACGGCAGCCATCGCTGCCCACAGCGGTGCGCGCATCCCCAATCTCCTAGTGCAGGCCGGCCGTGCGGGAGGTCGCGCGGCGTAGGCGAAAGACCGAGCTTAACAACCTGCGGCCGGCGCGCGACCTGAGGAAAGTCACGCCGGGCGCGCGGGATTTTTGTCGCTGGGCGCAGCGTGGTTTGAGGTGCGCGGCGGGGCGGCGTTGGCGGGTTTGCCGTGTTTGTCGGTTCGGCGGCGGCGTGGGGGCGGGCGGTGTAGCGGTTGCGCAGTCGGTGCGGTGTCGCGGTCGCAGCTTGCGCCGCTCCTACAGGGAGTCTTTGCAGGCGCGGTGCGAGCCGCGACCGCGCCTGCGCCGGGTGGAGGCCGTCGGATCAATCCGCGGCCGGCTCGTCGGCCAGATGCGCCGGCCAGACGATGCGGAAGCGCTCGAACACCACGGCGATGCCGTCGTCGAACGCGAAGCCCTCGCGCCGCGCCTGCGCCTGAAAATACTCGCGATGCCCGTGCAGCCAGTCCTCGCGGCTGCGGTCGCCTTCGCCCTCGTCCCAGGCGAAGGCCGCGTCCACCGTATGCATCGGCCCAATCCGGATCTCGTGGGTGCGCCAGATGCAGCACGGCCGTCCATCGCCATCGACGACCACGACGTAATCGCCGGGCCGCGGCAGGCCGTCGGCCGGGTAATCGCGCGCCAGCGAGGCGGTGGCGCGCTTGGTCCCGGCCAGCACCAGCGCCGCCAGTTCGGCGGCGTCGCGCGGATTGTCGCCGAAGCTGCACACCGCGTAGTCGTCGGCGGCGACGCCGGCGCGTTCGAGGTAATCGCGCCAGCAGGCGTCGGTGGCGGCGGTCTTGTCGGTCATGAGCGCGGGTCCGGCCGGAAACGAAGAAGGCCGCCACGATGTGGCGGCCTTCGAAGGTGCGCGCGGAACGCTTACTTCTTCAGCGAGTCGCGGATTTCGCGCAGCAGCAGCACGTCTTCCGGCGTCGCCGCCGGCGCCGCGTCGGCCGGCTTGCGCACCTTGTTGTAGGCCTTGAGGAAGATGAAGATCACGAAGGCGATCAGGACGAAGTCGATCGCGGTCTGCAGGAACATGCCGTACTTGACCGCCACTTCGGCCGCGACTTCCTTGCCGGCCGCGTCGAGCTGGGAGGGCTTGAGCACGTACTTCCAGTCGCTGACGCTGACGCCGCCGCTGATGTAGCCGATCAACGGCATCACGATGCCGTCGACCAGGGCGGTGACGATCTTGCCGAACGCCGCGCCGATGACCACACCGACCGCCAGGTCGACCACGTTGCCGCGCGCAATGAACTCTTTGAACTCGCTGATCATGCCCATCGCATGCTCTCTCCCAGGTTACGACTGAAGGACGGTGGACGGCGCCGGCCCGATCCGCAGCGGCGCCGGGGCCGGACTATAGCCGGGGCGGGGTGATGTGTCCGTGCAGCTCGGCCACGCCCTCCAGCGCCGCGCGGTAGCGGTCGCCGGGCTGCAGCGCGGCGACGCCGGCCGGAGTGCCCATGTAGATCAGGTCGCCGGCGCGCAGCGCGTACAGCTGCGAGAGTTCGTGCAGGATCTCGGCGACGTTCCAGACCAGATCGTCGAGCGAGCCGCGCTGGCGCAGCTCGCCGTTGACTTCCAGGCTGAGCGTGCGCGAACCCAGTTCGCCGACGTCGGCGACCGGCACGATCGCGCTGATCGGCGCGGCGTGGTCGAACGACTTGCCGGTGTCCCAGGGCAGGCCCTTGGCCTTGGCCTGGGCTTGCAGGTCGCGGCGGGTCAGGTCGAGGCCGACGGCGTAGCCGTAGACCAGCGCCTGCGCGTCGCCGACCGGCAGCACGCCCGCGGGCGCGTCGCGGCCCAGCGCCACCACCAGCTCGACCTCGTGATGCAGGTCGGTCGTGCCCGGCGGATACGGCACCGCGTCGCCGGTTTCCAGCGAATCGGTGGGCTTGAGGAAGAAGGTCGGGCGGCCGCGGTCGGCGGCCGAGGTCGGCACCGCCGCGCCCATCTCGCGGGCGTGGTCGGCGAAGTTGCGGCCGACGCAGTAGACGCGGTGGACCGGGAAGGCGGCATCGGCGGCCAGGCCCTGGCCGCGGACGGGAATGCGGATGGCCGGCGCGGCCGCGACGACGTCGCTCATGCCTCAGCGGGCCCGGTCGGCGTGGCGGCCGGCGTCGCCCGGCAGCGCCTGCGGCGCGACCACGCGGAACTCGCCCTCGACCACGTCGCCGGCGGCCCTGGCCCGCGCCGTCATCGGCTTGCCACGGCGCTGCCATAGCTTGTACGCCAGCCCGACCGCGATCATCGCCGCGCCGACGAAGACGCTGAAGAACACCAGCAGCGCCAGCAGGCCCAGCCCGACCACGCCCAACACGAAGCGCAGGAGGCGATGACGCGGCTTGCGCGGCTCGAAAGCGCTGCGCACCCGCGACTGGAACGCATTCCATTGCGAACGTTGATCGGCGAAACGGAAGGTCTGGGCGAACATTTTCGGTCGTCGTGAGACAATGCGGCCTGGGCCGGACAGATGAGTATCGTTCCAGGCATGAACGATGGTGTGAGAACTTCGTTAAACGCGTCCAGCGGCGACGGCTCCGGCACGTCGCCGTTGATCGAGCTGGCGCGCCTGGACGACGGCGGCTTCGCCGAGGTCGAGGCGACGATCGACGGCGATGCCGAATCGTTGCTGCTCTACCGCGACGGCGACGCCGTGCGCGCCTGGCTCAACATCTGCCCGCACGCCGGACGCAGACTGGATTGGGCCCCCGGGCAATTTCTCAAGAGCAAGGACGGGCTGCTGGTGTGCGCCGCGCACGGCGCCAGTTTCGAACTCGGCGGCGGCGAGTGCGTGGCCGGGCCGTGTCGCGGCGAAGCGCTGCGCGCGGTCGCCGTGGACGTGCGCGACGGAGCGGTGTGGCTGGCGTAAGCGGCGTCGCCGCGGTGCGCGGCGCGAACGGCCTGGGCCGCCTGTAGGAGCGGCGCGAGCCGCGACCGCGAACACCGGCCGCCGGCGCGAGCTTGGCGTTGCGGCGTTCCCTCCGACGCGTTTTCGAACTGTCGAATGGCTTCCTGTTCGCGCGGGCCATCGGTTTTCGCGGTCGCGGCTTGCGCCGCTCCTATAGGTAGCCCGGATAGTTCGGCCGCGCCCTGTAGGAGCGGCGCGAGCCGCGACCGCGGCAACGAATCGCCGGCGAATGCGCGGGGTCTGTCCGGTCGGCCGGACTCCGGGCTAGGGCGCGACAGCGCGCCGCATCACTTGCCCCAGAACAGGATGTTGATCATCAACACCGTCACCGCGGTGTAGATCAACGACAGCGGCCCGCCGATCTTCCACAGCTCCTTGCCGCTGTAGCCGGCCGGCCCGGTGATCATCGAGATCACCGGATTCGACGCGGTCATGAAGTTGTTCGATGCCGACAGCGCCACGATCAGCGCGAACGCGGTCGGGTTGCCGCCGGCCGCCAGGGCCAGGTTGACCGCGAGCGGGACCACCACGATGGTCGCGCCGACGTGGCTGATGACCAGGGAAAAGGCGGTGGTCAGGAGTCCGACGAAGATCTCCAGCAGCCACACGGGCGTGCCGTGCGGCAATCGTTCGATGCTGTGCCCCGCGATCCAGGCGGCCGCGCCGCTGGAATCCATCGCCCAGCCCAGCGGAATCAGGCAGGCCATCAGGAACACGGTCTTCCAGTTGATCGCCGAATAGGCCTCGTCGATGTTGAGCACGCCGGTGATCAGCATGCCGACCACGCCGGTCATCAGCGCGATCGACACCGGCAGGCGCGAGGACAGCGCCAGCAGCATCGCCACGGCGAAGATCGCCAGCGCGATCTTGAGCTTGTGCGGGCGCTGCTCGCCCTTGGGGTAATCGGTGACCACGACCAGGTCCTTGCTCGCCGCGGCGCTGGCCAGGTCGGTCCAGATGCTGTGGAACACCAGCATGTCGCCGGCGCGCATCGGCACGGCGCGGACGTTGTCGCGCAGCACGGTCTTGTCGCGGTTGATCGCCAGCAGGCTCAGGCCGGACTGCTTGCGCAGGTGCAGGTCGCCGGCGGTCTTGCCGATGTAGCCCGAGGTCGCCGGCACCACCGCCTCGGAAATGCCGGCGCGGCTGGGGTTGAACAGGTCGGCGAAGTTGCGCAGGCGCGAGGACAGGCGCAGGAAATGGTTCTGGGCGAAGTCGGCGACCTGCTGCTTGGGCCCCATCGCGCCGAGCACGCTGCCGACCCAGATGCGGGTGTCGGCCGGCGGCGCCAGGCGCGAGTCGTTGTCGCTCTTGAGCGCCAGCAGCAGCGGCGCGCCGCGCAGGGTCTCGGCCTCGCCCAGCGACATGCCGACCAGCGGGCTGTCGGCGGTGACGGTGAGTTCGTAGACGTCGCCGTCGATGCCGTAGGCCTTGGCGAAATAGCTCTGCGTGCGCGCCGGGGTGGCGCCCTTGTCGCTGTCGTCCTTGAGCAGCTTGTCGCCGAAGAAGTGGAAATAGGCCAGCGAGGCCGCCAGCAGCGCGATGCCGATCGGCAGCGGCGCGAACATCTTCAGCGGCTCGATGGTGGCCGCGCCCGAGGGCAGGTTGCTGTTGGCGTTGAGCAGCAAGTCGTTGAGCAGGATCAGCGGCGAGTTGCCGACCATGGTCAGCGCGCCGCCCATGACGATGGCCGCGGCGATCGGCAGCAGCAGCCGCGGCAGCGACAGCCCGGTGCGCGAGGACAGGCGCGCGGCGACCGGCATGTACAGCGCCATCACCGACGGGTTCTGCATGAACGAGGAATTGAGCCCGGCCACGGCCGTGGTCAGCAGCAGCAGGCGCTGCTCGACCCCGTGCGCGCGCCGCAGCAGCCAGCCGGCGAGGCGGTTGAGCGCGCCGGTGCGGTCCAGGCCGGCGCCGAGGATCATGGTCGCGATGATGCTGATGACCGCGTTGCCGGAGAAGCCGTTGAACAGCTCGTCGGGCTCGACCAGGCCCGACAGGCCCAGCAGCACCAGCACCACCAGCGCGACCACGTCGGCGCGCACGCGCTCGAACAGGAACATCGCCATCGTGAACACCACCAGCCCGAGCACCAGCATCATGTCGGTGGTGAGCGCGAGCGAGGTGTCCATCAGCGGCGGGAGTCGGGAGTCGGGAGTCGGAGCTCGCGACAGCGCACGGCACTGCGCGACGGGGAACGTCCGGTTCCGGCGAAACTCGGCGGCAGCGCTCTGGCCCGCATTCGGATCTCCTGTTCCGGATCCCTAGTCCCGGACCCTGTCGTACAGCAGGTCCCACACGCCGTGGCCGAGTTTCTGGCCGCGGGTCTCGAAGTGCGTCTGCGGGCGCCACTGCGGTCGCGGCACGCTGCCGCGCGCGCCGGCGCGGTTGGCGAGCCCCCGGGTCGCGTCCAGGACGTCCCACATCTGTTCGGCATAGTCCTGCCAATCGGTGGCCAGGTGCAAGCGTCCGTCCGCGGCGAGCTTGCGCACCAGCAGCTCGGCGAACGCCGGCTGGACCAGGCGGCGCTTGTTGTGGCGCTTCTTGTGCCACGGATCGGGGAAGTAGATCCGCACCTCATCGAGGCTGGCGTCGGCGATTTCGTGGTTGAGCACTTCCACCGCGTCGTGGTGGTAGAGCCGGACGTGGTCGCTGCCGTCCTCGGCCAGGGCGTTCAACAGCCGGCCGACGCCGGGGGCGTGGACTTCGATGCCGATCAGGTCGCGGTCGCGGTAGTTCTGCGCGGCGTAGCGCAGCGCCTCGCCGTTGCCGAAACCGATTTCCAGCACGCGCTTGGCCGCGCGGCCGAAGATCGCGTCGTAATCGCGCGGCGCACCGAGGTAGTCGATGCCGAAGCGCGGCCACAGTTCGTCGAAAGCGCGCTGCTGGGCCGGGGTGAAGCGGCCCTGGCGCAGCACGAAGCTGCGCACCTGGCGGCGGCCTTCCTCGACCGTGAACGGCTTGGGCGGCGCCTTGTGGCCGTCGCTGGAGAACGGGTCGGTCATGTCAGCCGATCAGCCCGTCCACCGGGCTCGACGCGCTGGCGTAGCGCTTGCGCGGGATGCGCCCGGCCATGAACGCGGCGCGGCCGGCTTCCACCGCCAGCTTCATCGCGTGCGCCATCAGGATCGGGTCGCGGGCGCCGGCGATAGCGGTGTTCATCAGCACGCCGTGGCAGCCCAGTTCCATCGCGATGGCCGCGTCGGAGGCGGTGCCGACGCCGGCGTCGACGATGATCGGCACCTTGGCGTTCTCGACGATCTCCAGCAGGTTGTACTTGTTCTGCACGCCCAGGCCCGAGCCGATCGGCGCGGCCAGCGGCATCACCGCGACGCAACCGATCTCCTCCAGGCGCTTGGCCAGGATCGGGTCGTCGGAGGTGTAGACCATGACGTCGAAGCCGTCCTTGACCAGGGTCTGGGCGGCGGCGAGGGTCTGGATCACGTCGGGGAACAGGGTGCGCGGGTCGCCGAGCACTTCCAGCTTGACCAGGGTGTGGCCGTCGAGCAGTTCGCGCGCCAGCCGGCAGGTGCGCACCGCGTCCTCGGCGTTGTAGCAGCCGGCGGTGTTGGGCAGCAGGGTGTAGCGGTCCGGCGGCAGCACGTCGAGCAGGTTCGGCTCGCCCGGGTTCTGGCCGATGTTGGTGCGGCGGATCGCGACGGTGACGATGTCGGCGGCCGCGGCCTCGGTGGCCAGGCGGGTTTCGGTCAGGTCCTTGAACTTGCCGGTGCCGGTGAGCAGGCGCGAGCGGTAGGTCTTGCCGGCGATGACCAGCGGATCGGAGAAGGCGGTGTCAGTCATCGCGCAATTATGGCCGATGGGGGCGGGCCGTGGGGCGAAGCGGGCCGGGCGGTCGTGGCGGCGTTTGCCCCGGGGAGGCTGCGCCGCCTTTGTGGGAGGGGCTTCAGCCCCGACGCTCTGCGCTCAGGTCGCGGCGATCTGGCGCAAAGCGTCGGGGCTGAAGCCCCTCCCACAACCGCCAAAACCACGCCCGAAGCGGCCGGCGGCGCCGACTTGTCCGGATCTGGCGGCAATAGCGCGCCGCGTGTCACGAATCTTTAAGCCTTGGCGTTCAGCATTTTCGCGGCTGCCGGGCGCCATGCACGGCTTCGGACGGAACCGACGGCAGCGCTCCCTTCCTTCCGAATGCCGCCGCCATGACCTCTCGTTCCCGCCAGCTCACCCGGGCGATCCGCTTCGCCTTGGCCGCCAGCCTCGTTTGCGCTGGGTTTTCCGCCACCGTTTCGGCGCAGGAGGCGGCTTCGGGCGCTTCCGGCGCGGCGGGGGCCGACCCCGCCGCGTCTGTTTTGGCGTCGCAGGGCGGGGCGCAGGCCTCCGCGGTTGATCTCGACAAGGTCGTCGTCACCGGCCGCTCCGGCACCCGCCAGCGCAGCAAGGCCGAGACCAGCTATTCGATCACCGCGATCGAGGAAGAGCGCCTGCGCCTGCAGGCGCCGACCTCGGTGACCGAGGCGATGAAGTCGGTGCCGGGCTTCTGGGTCGAGGCCAGCGGCGGCGAGGCCAGCGGCAACATCCGCGCGCGCGGCATCCCGGTCGACGGCTTCGGCTCGGTGACCCTGCTCGAGGACGGCATCCTGGTCCAGCACGACCCGGCCCTGGGCTACCTCAACGGCGACCAGGCCTTCCGCCTGGACGAGACCATCGCGCGCGTGGAAGTGGTGCGCGGCGGCCCCTCGTCGGTGTTCTATTCCAATGCCCCGGCCGGCGCGATCAACTTCATCCCGCGCAGCGTCGGCGACAGCGCCGAAGGCGTGGCCAAGCTCACCGTCGGCGACTACGGCCTGACCCGCTACGACCTGTTCTTCGGCACGCCCATCGGCGGCGGCTGGAAGCTCGGCGTGGGCGGTTTCTGGCGCAGCGACGACGGCCTGCGCGATCCGGGCTACCCGGCCAACGACGGCGGCCAGTACCGCATCAACCTGTCGCGCGCGTTCGCGCGCGGCAATTTCAGCTTCGACTACAAGCGCGTGGACGACAAGGTCGCGCTGTACCTGGGCATCCCGATGCGCAGCTACGCCGACGGCAAGATCCGCGGCGTGCCGGGCTTCGACGCCCACGACGGCACCCTGGCCGGGCCGCAGACCCGGCGTCTGGGCATGATCCAGGGCGACGGCGGCCTGTACGACTTCGACAATTCGCTCGGCACCCAGGTCAAGCGCGACCAGTACACGGCCAAGTTCGACTACGACCTCGGCGCCGGCTTCAAGCTGGCGCAGTCGCTGCGCTACAGCCGCACCCGCACCCAGCGCAACGGCGTGTTTCCGCTGACCCTGCAGAGCGACGCCAAGTTCTACGCCGATGCGGCGGTGAAGAAGCTGATCGCCTCGGTGCCCGGCGCGGTCGGCGCGCAACTGCGGTACGTCGATGCGCCGGAGCAGGCCTTCGCCGCGAACCAGAACGGCAACGGCCTGATGACCATCTCCGGCCTGCGCGGGGTGACCATGCCGGTCGATGAATTGATCGGCGACACCCGCCTGATGCGCCGCTTCGATTTCGGAGGGCAGAGCCACGACGTCACCCTGGGCTACTACTACGCCCGGTTCGACCAGGACTTCGACCGCTATTCCTCCAACGTGCTGACCGACGTGCGCGACAACGCGCGCCTGCTGGATCTGGTCGCGGTGGACGCCGCCGGCCGGCCGCTGCGGACGCTGACCGACCAGGGCGTGTACCGCTACGGCTACGAGTGGGAAAACGCCAGCGGCCGTTCCACCACCCAGGCGCTGTACCTGTCGGACGAATGGCAGGTCAACGACAAGCTGCGCATCGATGCCGGCGTGCGCTGGGAGCAGGTCAAGGTCGAGGGTTGGACCGAAGTGCGCAAGCAGGCGAACCTGGGCACCCCGGCGACTTCGCAGATCCTCACCGGCTCGGGCAGCTTCGTCAGCTACGACCAGAAATTCGACAAGATCGGTTGGACCGTCGGCGCCAACTGGCAGTTCGACCCGCACCAGGGCGTGTTCGCGCGCTGGACCCCGGCGTTCCGCCTGCCGAGCCTGTCGAGCTACATCACCAAGTACTCCAACTGCGATCTGGCCAAGCTCGCCGCCTGCGCCAGCGATCCCAACGGCCGCCCGGTCACCCAGACCATGGACTTGGGCGAGATCGGCTACAAGTTCAGCAACGAACAGTTCGACCTGTTCGCGACCTTGTTCTACACCAAGTACGACAACGTCGGCTTCAGCAACTACGTGTTCGACCTGAGCAACGGCGCCTCGACCGTGCAGCAGGGCTTCGCCGACACCAAGACCACCGGCCTGGAGCTGGAAGGCTTCTGGACCCCGGTGCGCTGGTTCGACCTGCAGGCGACTGCGACGATCCAGGACCCGAAGTACAAGGGCCTGCGCTACACCGAACTGGTCAACGGCGCGCCGGTGCTGCGCGACTTCGTCGACAACCAGCTGATCCGCGTGCCCAAGAACAGTTTCCGGGTGGTGCCTGGCCTGAACCTGCTCGACGAGCGCCTGCGCCTGCAGCTGTCGTACGAACACGAGGGCGAACGCTTCGTCGACACCGCCAACTCGGTGAAGCTGCCTTCGTATTACGTGATCAATGCCAGCGCGCGCTACGAGTTCGCGCCGGGGCTGAGCCTGTATCTGTACGCCGACAACCTGACCAACTCGCTGGGCCTGACCGAAGGCAATCCGCGCGCCGGCGAGCTGCAAAGCGCCGATGCCGGCAACAACACCTTCATCGCCCGGCCACTGCTGGGGCGCGGTTATCGCGCGGCGCTGATGTACCGGTTCTGAGGACCGCGGTTGTGGCCGGCGCGTCCTGACGGACGCGCCGTGGGCGTATCGTTGCCGGTTTCGAAGCGGAGAGCGGACATGAAGGCTTGGGCGTTGCCGATGTTGGCGTTGGGGCTGTGCTGCGCGCTGGCCGGAGCGGCGCGCGCGCACGACGAGCCGGCCGCGCCGCGGCCGGTCGATCCGGCCTGCAAGCTCGACGCGGCCGACGCGGCGCAGGCCGGCCCGGATTGCGGCGAGGCCTGGATCGACCACAACCTCGGCCTCGCCGACGTCCAGGCGATCGGCACCCACAACAGCTACAAGCGCGCGATCCCGGCCGAGGAACTGGCCGCGCACCGCGCCCGCGACGCCGCCGGCGCGGATTCGCTCGACTACGCCCACGCGCCGCTGCACGAGCAGCTCGAACTGGGCATGCGCCAGTTGGAGCTGGACGTCTACTACGACCCGCAAGGCGGCCGCTACGCGCATCCGCCCGGCGCCTTGCGCCGAGGTTATGGCGAGGCCGGGCCGTGGCCGGCGGGCGTGGCCGCGCAGATGGCGCAGCCGGGGTTCAAGGTCATGCACCTGGCCGACATCGACTTCCGCAGCCAGTGCATGGTCTTCGTCGAATGCCTGCGGCAGATCCGCGCCTGGTCGCGCCAGCACCCGCAGCACGCGCCGATCCTGATCCTGATCAACGCCAAGGACGGCCAGAGCGGGCCCGGCGCGGTCGCGCCGCTGGCGTTCGACGCCCGCGCCTTCGATGCGCTCGACGCCGAAGTGCGCGCGGTGTTCGCGGCCGCCGAACTGATCACCCCGGACGACGTGCGCGGCCGCGCCGCGACCCTGCGCGAGGCGGTGCTGGCCGGCGGTTGGCCGACGATCGGCGCCTCCCGCGGCAAGCTGCTGTTCGCGCTCGACGAGGAGCCGCGCAAGGTCGCGCTGTACCGCGGCGCGCGGCGTTCGCTGCAGGGGCGGGCGATGTTCGTCAACGGCGACGAACGCTCGGCCGACGCGGCTTACCTGACGATCAACGACCCGCTCAAGGACGGCGAGCGCATCCGCAAGGCGGTGCAGGCGGGGTTCCTGGTGCGCACCCGCGCGGACGCCGACACGGTGGAGTCGCGCCGCAACGATCCGGGCCGGCGCGAGGCGGCCTTCGCCAGCGGCGCGCAGTACATCTCCACCGATTATCCCAGGCCCGACCTGCGTTTCAGCCGCTACCGGGTGACCTTCCCGCGCAGCGAAGTGGTGCGCTGCAACCCGCTGCGCGCGCTGGACCGCTGCAATCATCGCGCGGTCGAGGCGGCGGAAAAACACGATTGAGTTCGCGCGATGGGCGACTCGCGGATAAGGACCAGGCGATGAATTGTTGGGCGATCCCGCTTGCTTGCCGCCGTCGTTCCCGCGAAAGCGGAACTCCAGGGCTTTTCGTGCGCGAACGCTCGAGGTCGATGGATTCGCGCTTACGCGGGAACGACGGCGCGGTGCGGCCCGGTCGACCGCGCTTCCCGAGCGCGACAGCGCGTGGTTTCTTACAGACGTGTGCACTCGTATCCGCGCTGTCCGCATCCTGTCTGAGCACTCCTTCGTTCGCGCAAGCGATCCAGCCGGCGAACGAGGCAGCGCAAGCGAAATCGGCCGCAGCCGGCGCCGTCGACCTGATCCTGCAAGGCCGCATCGCCGGCAGCGAAAACCAGACCTATCGCGAACTCCCGTTCCAGGTCCCCGCCGGCACCGCCCGCATCGAGGTCGAGTTCGACTACGACCGCAGCGACAAGACCACCATCGACCTGGGCCTGATCGGACCCGGCGACTTCCTCGGCCACGACGGCTTCCGCGGCTGGAGCGGCGGCAACAAGCGCAGCTTCACCGTCGCGGCCAGCGACGCCACCGCCTCGTATTCGCCCGGCGCGCTGGCCGCGGGCGAGTGGAAGCTGCTGCTCGGCATCCCCAACATCCGCGCCGGCCGCAGCGCCGCGTACACCGCGCGCATCCGCCTCACCCCCGCGGCCGCGGCCGACGGGGCGCCGCAAGAGAACCGCGCGCCGCTGCGCAACGAACCGGGCTGGTATCGCGGCGACCTGCACATGCACAGCGCCCACAGCGACGGCAACTGCGCCAGCCAGAGCGGCGCGCGCGCGCCGTGCCCGTTGTTCCTCAGCGCCAAGGCCGCCGTCGCCGCTGGCCTGGACTTCGTCGCGGTGACCGAGCACAACACCATCTCGCACCTGCCGGCGCTGCGCGAACTGCAACCGCACTTCGACCGGCTGTTGTTGATCCCCGGCATGGAGATCACCACCTTCCAGGGCCACGCCAACGTGTTCGGCGTGCGCGCCCCGGTCGACTTCCGCGTCGGCAGCGCCGCGGTGCCGGATTGGAACGCGGTGCTGGCGCAGTTGCGCCGGCGCGGCCTGCCAGTCTCGATCAACCACCCGATCCGGCCTTCCGACGAGCGCTGCATGGGTTGCGGCTGGCCCCCGCATCCGGCCGCCGACCTGAGCCTGGTCGGCATGGTCGAGGCGATCAACGGCGGCGACGCCGACACGCCGGGCTCGGGCATCGCGTTCTGGCAACGCGAACTCAGCGCCGGCCACCGCCTCACCGGCATCGGCGGCAGCGACAACCACGACGCGCCGACCGCCGCCGAGGAGCCCTTCGGCCCCAGCCGCATCGGCCGGCCGACCACGGTGGTGCACGCGCGCGAGCTGTCCGAGGCCGGCATCCTCGACGGCCTGCGCGCGGGCAACGTGTTCGTGGACGCCTTCGGCAGCCGCGACCGCCTGCTGGACGTGCAGGCCCGGCACGGCGCCGATGAAGCCGCGATGGGCGGCGAACTGGTCGTGCCCGCGGGCCAACGCGCCAGCGTGCGCGTGCAGGTGCGCAACCTCGCCGGCGGCCGCATCGAGGCGACGGTGGACGGCGCCAAGGCGGCGTTGATCGCGCAGCCGCAAGTGAGCGCGGCGCAACAGACGTTGGAGTTCGACTGGCCCAGCGACGGCCGCCGCCATTGGCTGCGCATCGACGTGCGCGATGCGCAGGGGCGGCTGGCGCTGATGGGGAATCCGGTCTACTTCAACTGGGGTGCGCAGCGCCCTTGAGCCTGCGGGTTCGCAGGGGAGAGCGGGAGCGAAATCGCCATCGATTCCGGCGAAACCGGAACCTATGTCCGATCTCGCATGGCGCAACCGCCGGCGACGACGATCCCGCCCGCAGCCCGTGTAGGCGCGGCGCAAGCCGCGACCGCGCCACTGCATTCACGGCGGAAGTTCCCTCGTCCCGCGCAACCCCGCGGTCGCGGCTCGCGCCGCAGCTACAGGCAGCGAGTCTCAACAAGCCGCAACCGGACGCCGCCCTCAGCCGCCGCCCAGCGCGTGCACGATCTCGACCTTGTCCCCTTCGGCCAGCAGCGTCTCGCCATGGCGCCCGCGCGGCACGATCTCGCCGTTGATCTCCACCGCGACCCGCCGCTCGCCCAGGCCCTCGGCCGCGAGCAACTGGACCAGGGTGACCGGCGCGACCAGGGCGCGCGCTTCGCCATTGAGCAGAATATTCATGCCGGCATTGTCGCCGCTGCCGCGCGGCGCGGCCAGCCGCGCGGCCCGCCGCGACCGCGTCCGGCGCGCGCAGCGCCAGCCCGCGCGGCGCCTGCATTCGCCGCGTCGGGCGCTGCCGCGGCGCGCCAACGGTTGCGCCGCGGCGCCGCCGCAACCGCCAAGCCCGGCAACAACCCGGCCGCGCCGCCGAGCCTGCCGGCGCCGGAACCCGCGCCGCCGCCTCCCGCCCGTGCCGGCGTCGTGACCTCCGGCCCCGGTGCATCCGCGCCGTCGGGCGCATAATCCGCCGCCGGGAGCCGGCGCGCGCGCCCGCGGCTTTGCCGCGCTGCGCCTTGCCAGCCTCGCCGTCACCGTGTTTCGATTCGCGCCATCCGTCGCCATGCGCTGCCGTATGCGCTGCGCCCACCGCCGGAAGCACGCCTGTCCGGCGCTCGCGCCGCCCGTTCCCGGGCCGCGGGCGCCGCCACCGCAAGCCCCATGAGAAGCAAGGAAGTGCATTGATGAAAACCGCTCGTACCGCGCTGGCCGCCGCCCTGGCGCTGGCCGCCGCCCCGGCCTTCGCCGGCGGCCCTTATTCGCAGACCGTCTTCATCGGCGACAGCCTCACCGATTCCGGCCACTTCCGTCCGGCCCTGATCCAGGCGGTCGGCCCCAACGGCGCGCTGATCGGCCGCTTCACCACCAACCCGGGCCTGGTCTGGTCGGAATGGCTGGCCGACTACTACGGCACCAGCGCCGCCAGCGACAACCAGGGCGGCACCAACTACGCCGTCGGCGGCGCGCGCACCGGCACCAACACCGCCGGCGCGCTCGGCCCGATCGATTCGCTGGCGACCCAGACCACCAAGTACCTCGCCGCCAACGGCGGCCGCGCCGATCCCAGCGCCCTGTACACCGTGTGGGGCGGCGCCAACGACCTGTTCGCGGTCGCCGGCGGCGCGCCGGCGCAGGCCACCATCGGCGCGGCGGTGACCGCGCAGGTGGGCGTGGTCGCCGCGCTCAACAATGCCGGCGCCGAGTACATCCTGGTGCCGAACATCCCCGACCTGGGCTCGACCCCGCAGTTCCGCGCCGGCGGCCCGGCGCAGATGGCGGCCGGCAGCCAGCTCGCCACCACTTACAACAACGCGCTCTACGGCGGCCTCAGCGCGGCCGGCCTGCGCTTCATCCCGCTGGACACCTTCAACCTGATCCGCGAAGTGGCGAACAACCCGGCGCCGTTCGGCATCAGCAACGTCACCGGCACCGCCTGCAACCCGCAGATCACCGCGTCCTCGGTCACCTGCAGCCCGGCGAACTACGCCGCGCCGGACGCGCCGAACTCCTACGCCTTCGCCGACGGCGTGCATCCGTCCTCGCGCTCGCACCAGATCCTCGCCGACTACGCGGTCTCGGTGCTGGAAGCCCCGCGCTTCATCGCGGTGCTGCCGAACTCGGCCTCGATGACCGGCCGCGCCCGCGCCGACCAGGTCGCCAGCCACGCCGAGCGTCCCGACGGCGACGGCATGCGCTGGTGGAGCAGCCTGCGCGGCGACTTCCAGCGCTACGGCCACGGCGATGTCTACGACGGCGCCGGCCCGGCGCTGACCGGCGGCCTGGACTGGTCCCGCGGCAACCTGGTGTTCGGCGGCTTCCTCGGCTACGGCCAGCAGAAGCAGGACTTCGGCCTGCGCAACGGCGAATTCGAGCAGAAGGAAGCCAGCATCGGCGGCTTCATCGGCTGGTACGGCGAGCGCGCCTGGGTCAACGGCCAGCTGAGCTACACCAAGCTCGACCTGGACATCGACCGCAAGGCCAACCTCGGCATCGCCACCCGCAACCACCACGGCTCCACCGACGGCAAGAACGTCACCGCCGCGGTCAACGCCGGCTACGAGTTCGGCGAAGCCCTGCGTCACGGCCCGGTGCTCGGCGTGGTCGCCCAGCGCATCGACATCGACGGATTCGCCGAAAGCGACCCGACCCTGTCGACCTCGCTGGCCTACCCCGACCAGAGCTACGACTCGCTGATCGGCAGCGTCGGCTACCAAGTCAACTACACCTACAGCGAGACCTTCCGCCCCTACGCCCGCCTCACCCTGGACCGCGAGTTCGAAGACGCGCCCAAGAACGCGCAGGCGCGCCTGCAGAGCCTGCCGGGCACCGGCTGGTACTCGGTCAAGAACCGCCAGTTCGACCAGGACTACGGCACCTTCCTGTTCGGCGTGCGCACCAAGCTGTTCGGCCTGGACGCCAACCTCGGCGCCAGCGCCACCGTCAACCAGGACGGCGGCAACAACACCACCGTGTTCGCGCAGCTCGGCGGCGGTTTCTGACGCCGGCGACGGCGGCCCTTGGGGCTGTCGGCGTTCGATCTTGAAGCGATGGGAAACCGGGCCGCGAGGCCCGGTTTCTTTTTTTGCAGGCTCGGCGGCGACCGTCGTTGCGGGACCGGCGACCGGAGCCGGAAGCATCGGGCCCGAAGGCCCATCCACAAGAGCGGCCGAAGCTTGCATGCCGTTGTGGGAAGGCCTTCAAGCCCGACGCTTTCATCGCCGCGGCGGCCGGCCCCGCACTCGCACCTTGCCCGCCCCGATTTGCCTCCCGCGCCGCCGCGGCATAAACTTCGACCCGACGCGGGTGTAGTTCAATGGTAGAACTGCAGCTTCCCAAGCTGCTAGCGTGGGTTCGATTCCCATCACCCGCTCCATCTTCTCGCTTCCCTGGCGCGCAACGTGCCGGATCGATCAGGAAGCGCCATCCCAGCCTTGCCACACACTTTTCGACGACTCGCCTGTAGGCGCGTTAGCGATTTTCCTGGCGTTGCCGGCGACGACCGCAACGAGGCCTTCGAGATGATCTGCAAGCCGTATCGGCACGTCCAGGCGCCGGTGACGGCGCAGTACGCGCAACGCCGTTGAGGCGCGCGACCCGGACTCGCCGCGGCAGGGCCGCCACGGCGCGATGCCGCCGCAATCGGCCAAGTCCGCGGCGCTTGAGCCGTCCGAGGTCCCACTATGATGAGGCCTGGATCGGATCGCTCAGGACGAACATGCAATCGAAAGCGGATGCGAACGCAGCCTGGGCGCTCGGCCTCCTGGACTGGAACCGCGCGCACCTGACCCACGACAGCGACTTGAGCGAGGTCGCCGTCGGCGAGCGGTTCGCGGAACGGTTGGTGGTCAAGGCCAACGGGCGGACCTATGAGGCCGATCGGCGTACCTACAAGGAATTCCTCGACGGGTTCCGGCGCACGATCGCGGCCATCGACTACCAGGTGCACGAGGTGGTGGCGAACGAGGCGTCGGTAGTCCTGGTCATGGGCGCCCGCGTCGACCGGCGCGACGGGTCGGTCGATCGCTTCGAGGCGATGCTGCTGTTGAAGTTCGATGGGTCGGGATTGGTCGAGCTGTGGCAGGAGGTCTACGTCAAGGCGGAAGGCCCGGCGGGCTGACGCGGCCGCGAGGCGGCAATCGGCGGCGAACCCGCGGCGGCGGCATCGCGCGCGCGAGGGTGCGACACTGCGGCGGCCTCTCGCCATTGTCGCCTCATCTTCCAGGAGCGTCCGCATGCGCCAGACCGTCATCCCGCAACTGCGCATCCTCAGCGCCGGGCGCAGCCTGCCGTTCTATGTCGACGGGCTGGGCTTCAGCGTCGATTGGCAGCACCAGTTCGAGCCGGGGTTCCCGCTGTTCCTGCAGATCACCCGCGAAGGCCAGAGCTTGTTCCTGACCGAACACGCCGGCGATTGCGAAGTCGGCGGCGCGGTGTATCTGATCGTGCCGGACGTGGACGAGTGCCACCGCCGGTTCCTCGCCAACGCGGTGACGCCGACCGAGGCGCCGCAAGACACGCCGTGGGGCAGTCGCGAGATGCTGGTGACCGATCCCGACGGCAACCGTCTGCGCTTCGCCACCGACGCGGGCTGACGCGGCGGCGCTGGCAAGCGCGGCCGGCGGGTCAGTCGCGATCCGCGTCGGCGCCGTCGCGTTGCGACCGATCCACGGTCGAACGGATCTCGCCGCGCTGCCACTGCGCCAGCCGCTGCGAATAGCGCGGCGCGATGCGGTCGAAGTTTTCCCAGCTGTCTTCGGTCATCGCTTCGCCGGCCTTGCGCCAGTAATTGGCGTCGCCGAACAGCTCGCGCACGTCGTGCAGGGCGCTGGCCGCGTCCGGCGCCATCAGGCGCTTGGCGTAGGCGTGGCAGAACGATGCGTGGCGCGGGCGCACGTCGTCCTGCCACAGCAGGCCGCCGAGCGTGCCGGACAACAACCCGAGCGGGGTGGTCCTGCGTTCGCGCAGCGCAGCGAGGGCGTCGGCGTCGAGGCGGCCGGCGCGCAGCACGTCGTTGAGCGCGCACCAGGCGGCGAAGAAGCCGTCTTCGACCGAGTGCGCGGGGTCGCCGCCCGGGTAGATCGTGGCGTAGTCCGATTCTTCGGCCACGCGTATCAGCAGATGCAGCGGTCGGTCGCGGTCTTGGTCCAGGGTCGCCTTCGCTTCCAGCCCTTCGCGCGGCGGCAGCAGGGCGTAGCGCACTTCCTCCAGGCCGCCTTCGACGCGGCGGCGGAAACGCGCGCGCAGCGCGGCGTCGTCGAGCGACCAGTCGAATCCCGCCGGCAGCGAGCCGCGGTAGTTCGGATAGACGAAGGCGTGCGACACCCACGACACCCAGCGACGGCCGTCCTTGCGCGGCGGGAAATAGGCGCGGTTGACGATCTGCGCGGTGGCGGCCACTTCCAGGCCGAGCTTGCGGTTGCCGATATGCACGCTGTTGCCCGGCGTGGCGTTCTTGAACGGCTTGACCCCCATCGCCTGCGCCAGGCGCGCGGCGGCGGGGTCGTCGATGCGCTGGCCGAGCGCGTCGAGCAGGAGCGCGGTGAGGTCGGTGGCGGTCATGGGCGTGCCAAGCGATTCGTGGGGCCGGCCCGCGCCGGCGGCTCGCGGATGATAGCGGCGGCGCGATTGATCGCGCCGCCGCACCGGCCCATGCTCGCGGCTGCCTCCGGCCGGACACCGCGCATGAACCTCACCGCCGTCGAGATCAAAGCCTTCGTTCCCGCACGCGATTTCGAACGCGCCAAGGCGTTCTACCTGGCGCTGGGGTTCGAGGTGCCGTGGTCGTCGGACGAACTGGCCTATGTGCGCCACGGCAACACCAGTTTCCTGTTGCAGCGCTTCTACGTGCCCGAGCACGCCGGCAACTTCATGATGCACCTGCTGGTGGAGAACGCCGACGACTGGCACGCGCAGGCGCTCGCCGCCGGCGTGGTCGAACGCTTCGGCGTGTGCCTGGAACCGCCGCAGGACCGGCCCTGGGGGCTGCGCGATTTCGTCCTGACCGATCCGTCCGGCGTGCTGTGGCGGATCGGCCACAACCTGCCGCTGGCGATGGCCGGCTGAGGCCGGCTCGCTTGCGGCGGACCGGCGTCGTTGGGTGGCGCGCGGCGCGCGCTGCTTGAACGCCGGGCAACTGCGCGCAGCGCCCGGTACTCGCGAGCGCCCGCGCTTGTGCGCACACTCGCGCGGTTCGCACGACTCGCAGGGATGGAAGAGGAATGCAGGCGGAGCAGTGGGCGCGCACCGCGCCGGCAGTGCGCAGTCGCGCGGCGCGCGAGGTTTCGCGCAGCGAATCGATACTGGCGTGGACGGCGGTGGCGGCGTTCCATGCCGCGCTGTTCTGGCTGGCCGGCAAGGCGTTGATGCCGCGCAGCGCGGCCGTGGACGCGCAGGCGTTGACGTTGGTGTGGTTGCCGCCTGCGGCCGAGCCTGCGCCGCGCGAGGACGCGGCGGCGCAACCGGCGGCTGCGCGTGCGCCGGCGCGGTCCGCGTTGGCGCGTCCGCCGCCGCCTGCGCGCCTGCCGGTCGAAGCCGCTGTGCCCGCCGACGAGGCCGATGCCGGCCTGACCGCAGTGGACCTGGGCGCCGCGCCGCCGGCGCCGGTCGCGCCCGCCGCCGGCCCGGCCGCGCGCGCGCCCTGGGACGCGCCGCCGTCGGCGCCGGCCAAGCCTTTCGCCAGTCGCGTGCCGGTCCTGCCGGGGCAGGGCGCGCAGCGCTTCCGCATGCGGCCGCCGCGTTCGATCGCGTCCACGGTCGGGCAGATCGGCTTGCTGTTCGGCGGCGGCGGTCCGTCGGATTGCGAGGAGACGCGAAAGAACATCCGCGAGCTGGCCGTGCTCGGCGCCGAAGCGGTGGCGCAGGAAGTACAAGAGGAACGGCGCAACTGCCGCAACTGATCCGGCGCGGTCCGCGCGTGCGCGCCGACGTTCGCGGCGCGAATCCTGGCGGCGCGCCGGGGCGCCGGCGTGGCTGAATCGGTCAGGTTCGCAGGCCGCGCCGCGCGCCGGCCGATGTAAAAAAATCATTCCCTCCCGCCGCCGCAACGAACGCATCGACGCTCGCAATGCGGCCGAGTTAGACTGCGCGCCCGGTCGCGTCGGCCCGTCCGCCGCCGCGCATCGCATCGCAGCCACGGGCGGCTTCCGCACCCGCTGCGGACCGGCCGGCGCGCGGCCGCGAAGCCGCCGCCGTCGTCTCTTGTTGTCGCCCCCGAGTCCTTTCAGCGTTCGCCACAACGGAGGTGCGATGTCTTCCCCGATCCTGTCTTCGCCGGTGCCCGCCGCGGGCCTGTCCGGCCCTGCGCCGATCGTCCTGGGCTGGCGCGAGTACGCCGCCCTGCCGGTGCTGGGCATCGCCGCGGTGCGCGCCAAGATCGACACCGGCGCGCGCAGCTCGGCCCTGCACGTGGACGCGCAATGGCGTTTCGTCGAGGCCGGCGCGCCGTGGGTCGGCTTCCGCCTGCGCCCGGGCGCGGTCGGCAGCGGCGAGGTCGAGGCGCTCGCGCCGGTGGCCGACGAGCGCGAGGTCACCGATTCCGGCGGCCACCGCACCCGCCGCGTGTTCATCCGCACCGTGCTGAGTCTGGCCGGCAGCGAGCGCGAAATTGACATGAACCTGGCGGATCGTCGCGGCATGCGCTTCCCGATGCTGCTGGGCCGGACCGCGGTCGCGCACGCATTCACCGTCGATCCCGCACGCTCGTTCCTGCACGGACGCGTGCGCCGCCGCCCGCCGCGCGCCTGAGCCGCCCCGTCCCGGCCGGCGCATTCGACAACGGCGGGCTCGACCCGGCACGCTTGAACCCGCGCGCGCACGCCCCATTTCCGCCGGACCCCCTTCTCATCTTGCAGCCGACCCCGCCATGAAGCTCGCGATCCTGTCGCGCAACACCAAGCTCTACTCGACCCGCCGGCTGGTCGAAGCCTCGCGCGACCGCGGCCACAGCGTGCGCGTGCTCGACCCGCTGCGCTGCTACATGCGCATCGCCTCCGACGGCTTCCAGATGCACTACAAGGGCCGCGAGATCGCCGGCTACCACGCGGTGATCCCGCGCATCGGCGCCTCGGTGACCCGCTACGGCTCGGCGGTGCTGCGCCAGTTCGAGCTGATGGACAGCTACAGCCCCAACACCTCCGACGCGATCCTGCGCGCGCGCGACAAGCTGCGCAGCCACCAACTGCTGGCCGCGCAGGGGATCGGCCTGCCGGCGACGGTGTTCGGCGACAACCCCGACGACACCGCCGACCTGCTGTCGATGCTCGGCCCGCCGCCGCACGTGATCAAGCTCAACGAGGGCACCCAGGGCGCCGGGGTGATGCTGACCGAGAAGCTGTCGGCGTCCAAGGGCGTGATCGAGGCGCTGCGCGGGCTGTACGCGAACTTCCTGGTGCAGGAGTTCGTCGCCGAGGCCAAGGGCGCGGACCTGCGCTGCTTCGTGGTCGGCGGCAAGGTGGTGGCGGCGATGAAGCGGCAGGCGCCCAAGGGCGACTTCCGCTCCAACCTGCACCGCGGCGGCACCGCCAAGGGCGTGCGCGCCAGCGCCGCCGAGCAGGACGTGGCGGTGCGCGCGGCCCAGGTCCTGGGCCTGGGCGTGGCCGGCGTCGACCTGATCCGCTCCGCGCGCGGGCCGCTGGTGCTGGAGGTCAACGCCTCGCCGGGCCTGGAAGGCATCGAGGAGGCCAGCGGGGTCGACGTGGCGGTGGAAATCGTCGACTACGTGGCCGGCCGGGTCCGGGAAAAACCGGCGCGTCGGCTGGCCGCGAGACGCTGAACGGGGCGTTTTCCCGGGGTCTGGCTTGCCCGATCCCCGGCAAATGGCAAGCCGGGCAGGTCATCTGTCGGCGACCTGCCGAACGGCAGGTCCCCGGCGCGGAAGGGCCGGGCCCGGACGACTCCAATTTCCGGTTGCGGATAACTTTTATTTAACGCGGCTTTTAACGACGGTTTAATCGAAATCCGCGTAGCTTTAGCCCACCGAAGCACTGCCGCTCCACCCAATCACGCTCCTCGTCAGACGTCTTCTGGGCGAACGCAGGTTACGGTAATCGGGGCAACACCTTTTGGCCCAGGCGCGGTGGCCCCGCGTCTGGGCCTTTGTTTTTCCGGCCCCGGTCCGGGCGGCGCATCCGGGCATCGGGGGCCATGACTTCTGGCCCATTCGCCGGTTCCAGGCGATGACGCCTGCTTGCGGGCAGGGGCGTTTCCCGTTCATTTTACAAACGCTCTGGCAGAATCCTCCGCCTGCCGTCGCCGCTTCGCGCGCGACGCCTAAGGAACCTGTTGCGTGCGGCCATGGTCGTACCGCCACCCCCACTGGGACGAGCTCATGCGCATCCTCGTAATCGAAGACAATCAGGACATCGCCGCCAACCTCGGCGACTTTCTCGAAGACCGCGGCCACACCGTCGACTTCGCCGCCGACGGCATCACCGGCCTGCACCTGGCCGTGGTGCACGACTTCGACGCCATCGTGCTCGACTTGAACCTGCCCGGCATCGACGGCCTGGAGGTCTGCCGCAAGCTGCGCAACGAAGCGCGCAAGCAGACGCCGGTGCTGATGCTGACCGCGCGCGACAGCCTCGACAACAAGCTCGCCGGCTTCGACTCCGGCGCCGACGACTACCTGATCAAGCCCTTCGCCCTGCAGGAAGTGGAAGTGCGCTTGAACGCGCTGTCGCGGCGCGGCCGCGGCGTGCAGACCCGGGTGCTCAACGCCGCCGACCTGGAATACAACCTCGACACGCTCGAAGTGCGCCGCCAGGGCAAGCTGCTGCAGCTCAACCCGACCGCGCTGAAGATCCTGCAGGCGCTGATGGAGGCCTCGCCGGCGGTGGTCACCCGGCAGGAACTGGAGACCCGGGTGTGGGGCGAGGAGCTGCCGGATTCCGACAGCCTGCGCGTGCACATCCACGGCTTGCGCGCGGTGGTCGACAAGCCGTTCGACACCCCGCTGATCCAGACCCGCCACGGCATCGGCTATCGCATCGCAGCGCCCGAAAACGGCTGACGCGTGGCCTCGTCCGACCCTTCCGCGGCGCGGCTGAAAAAGAAGAAGCGCTTTCGGCGGCGCTTGCGCAGCCGCATCATCCTGTCGTTCGTGCTGCTCGGTTTCGGGCTGACCACGATGTTCGCCTTCGCCACCAACTGGACCCGCACCCGCGTGGAGAACCAGTTGATCGAAGACGCGATGAACCGAAACATCGAGAAGGCCGCGCAGCAGTTCGAACTGGCGCCGGGCAACCCGCAATTCGGCTTCGACCAGGTGCGCGCGTTCGTCTATACGCCGGACAAGTTCGAGTCGGTGCGGGTCAACCGGCCGGAGTGGTACGAGCTCAAGGACGGCATCGTCACCATGAACGGCGTCGGCGACGACGGCCGCCCGTTCGCCTACAAGCTGGCGGTGCGCAAGACCCCCAAGGCCTGGTTCTTCCTGGCCTACGACACCACGTCCTCGGCGCGCAGCGAGGCCCAGTTCAACCGCGCGCTGTATCTGTCGGTGCTGGTGTTCACCCTGTTCTCGCTGCTGGTGGGCTTGTGGGCGGCCTCGCGGGTGATGAGCCCGGTGTCGGAGTTGGCCAACCGGATCAAGCGCTCCGGCCGCAGCGCCCAGTCCGAGGCGCTGGCCGCGCACTTCCCCGACGACGAGGTCGGCCAGTTGGCCGAGGCGCTGGACGACTACGCGGTGCGCCTGACCAACGTGGTCCAGCGCGACCGCGAGTTCAACGCCGACGTCAGCCACGAACTGCGCACGCCGCTGGCGGTGATCAAGGGCGCGGTCGAGTTGTTGCTGTCGCGGCCGGATCTGGAAGAGAAGAGTCGCAACCGATTGTTGCGGATCCAGCGCGCCGAGCAGCAGTGCACCGACCTGATCAGCGCGCTGCTGTTGCTCTCGCGCAACGAGCGCGGTCACGGTTCGACCGACCTGGCCCGGTTGTCGGAGCAGTTGCTCGACGCGCATCGCGCGCAGATGGGCGCCAAGAACCTGGCGCTGAGCCTGGAAGGCGAGCGCGGGCTGGTGGTGGACGCGCCGGAAGCGGCGATCGCGGTGGCGCTGGGCAACCTGATCGGCAACGCGGTCAAGTACACCACCGAGGGCAGCGTGGTGGTGCGGCTGCATCCGGATTCGATCGACGTGATCGACTCCGGCCCGGGCTTGAGCGCGGAGGATGCGGCCAAGCTGTTCGAGCGCGGCTACCGCGGCACCCATGCCGGGCACTCGCAAGGCGGCGGCATCGGCCTGTCGATCGTGCGGCGCCTGTGCGACCTGTACGGCTGGGACGTGCGGGTCAAGCCGGGCGAGGAGCGCGGGGTGGTGGCGACGTTGCGGTTCTCGCGCGCACCGCAGTAAGCGCCGTGCCTTGGGCTGTTGTGGGAGGGGCTTCAGCCCCGATGCCTTTCGCTCAGGTCGTCGCGATCCGAGGCAAGAGCATCGGGGCTGAAGCCCTTCCTACAACAGCCAAGCGCAAAAAAAAGCGCCGCGTCCGCTCCCGGCGGCCGCGGCGCTCTTGTTCGCACAGCGCTTACTTCACCGCTTCCAGCCAGCCGTACTTGTCGGCGGTCTTGCCGTTGAACAGGCCGAAGAACAGTTCCTGGATGCGCTCGGTGACCGGGCCGCGGCGGCCGCTGCCGACCTGGCGGCCGTCGACCGAACGGATCGGGGTGATCTCGGCCGCGGTGCCGCACATGAACAACTCGTCGCACAGGTACAGGTATTCGCGCGGCAGGTCGCGCTCGACCACTTCGATGCCGGCGTCGCGGGCCAGGGTGATGATGGTGTTGCGGGTCAGGCCGTTGAGCAGCGCCGCGCTGACCGGGGTGGTGTGCAACGCGCCGTTGAACACCAGGAACAGGTTCTCGCCGGCGCCTTCCGAGAGCAGGCCGGTCGAGGCCAGGGCGATGCCTTCGCCGAAGCCCAGGCGGCGCGCTTCGCGCGCGACCAACTGGCCCGACAGATAGTTGCCGCCGGCCTTGGCGCCGGCCGGGATGGTGTTGGGGGCGAAGCGCTGCCAGCTGGACACGCAGGCGTCGATGCCTTCCTCCAGCACGCTCGGGCCGAGGTACTGGCCCATCTTCCAGGTCGCCACGGCCACGTCGGTGGGCGTGTCGGCCGACAGGCCGAAGCCGCCGAGGCCGCGGTAGGCGACCGGGCGCAGGTAATCGGTGCTGTGGCCGTTGGCCTTGATCACTTCATGGCAGGCGGCGTTGATCTGCGCGAGCGAGTACGGCACCGGCATGTCGTAGATCTTGGCCGAGGCGAACAGACGCTGGTTGTGGTCGTTCAGGCGGAAGATGATCGGGCCGTTCGGGGTGTCGTAGGTGCGGATGCCTTCGAACACCGACGAGCCGTAGTGCAGCGCGTGCGACATGACGTGGGTGGTCGCTTCGGCCCAGCGCTTGATCGAACCGTTGTGCCAGATCCATTCGGGGTATTGCATCGTCGGCTTCCGTCGTCGGGTGGGGAAACCGCTATTGTGCCCTGCGCGGTCGCCCCTTCCCAACGCGACTGCGGCGTATGGGCGTGCAGGGCGCGTCGGATACGCCCATTCAGGCGCGGCTTCAACCGCCCTTGATCCACCAGCAGCCGAAGTGGCGGGTCAGCCCGAACACGGTGCGCGACGGGGTGACGCCGTTGGCGAGTGTCTGTTCCAGGCGCAGCGCGACCGGCGCGGCGCGGCGGCGCGCCGGGGCGGGTGCGGCGTCGGAGTCGGCGACGGCGGCGGTGTCCGCGGCGGGCGCGGGCGCCGGGTCGGCGTCCATGCCGGCGGGGCGGCCCAGGCCGGTGGCGGGCGCGGGCGGCGGTGGCGGCGCGACCGGCGGCAGCGGCGCCAGCGCGGCGTTCGGCGCGGCCGCCGGCAGCGTGGTCCACGGGCCGGGACGCGGCGGCGCGGGTTCGGGCGCGGCGCCCATCACCGGCGCGATGTCGAGCAGCGGCCGCTGGGCGATCGCGTCCAGGCGCTGGATCACCGCATAGCCCTGGTCGTCGGACATGCCGGCGAAGTGATACACCGCGGCGAGCTTGTTGCCGTCGTGGGCGTCGATGGCGGTGGTGATCGCGCCGACCAGGTCGCGCAGGTTGCGCGCGCACCCGCCGGCGTACGCGGCCTCGGGCTTGGCCGCCGCGGCGGCGCCGCGCGGCAATCGATCCACGCCGCCGGCCGCGGCGCAGTCGCGGTCGGTGTAGACCGAGTTGCCGTGCGCGTCCGTGCAGCGGTGGATCTGCGCCGGGGCGACGGCGGGAAACAGCGCCGCCGCGGCGAAGGCGAGCGGCGGCAACAAGCGGAGGCTGGGACGGACGGGCGAAGGCATCGGCGAAGACTAGCGCCGGGTGCGGCGCAGGGACAGTGCAGCGGTCGCGGCGGGGGAGGTTGGTGGTTGCCGAGTCGTCGCGGTTGCGGCTTGCTTCGTTGGTGCGAGGGGTTGAGGCGGGTTGCGTTTGTTTCTGCGGGAATCCGGTGAGAGGCGATTGCGACAGTGCGAACGCAACGGACGTTCTCGGCCGTCGTTCCGGCGAAAGCCGGAATCCGTTTTGATTTTGTTGTTGCTGTTGCTGTTGCCTTTGCTGTTGCCTTTGTCTGGTCTTCATCTCGAACGAGGCCGAGGCTTCGCAGACCCGGAGGGCGCGCGCATGGATGCGCGCGTGCGCTGTAGGGGCAGGATGCCCCTTACGGCGCATCCCGGCGCCCGGTGCTGGACTTAGTGGCTGGTGACTTTAGACAAGCGTTTTTCTTTGGTTACTTTCTTTTGGCGCGCTGCCAAAAGAAAGTAACTCGGCCGCTTGCGGACGAAAGCTCTTGATTGTCGCTTGTCGTCGCTCGTCAACGACGGCAGCAGAGTTGCGTACCCGACTGTAGGAGCGGCGCGAGCCGCGACCGCGACAACGCAACTACGACGAAATCTTCGCGATCGCTGCGATGGCGCGGTCGCGGCTTGCGCCGCTCCTACAGGTGGGCGTACCGCGGCGGGGTCAACCTTTGTCGTCGTGACGAGTGAGGACAAGCAAAGATCCAAAGCTTCCGTCCGCAAGCGGCCGGGTCACTTTCTTTGTCCAAAGCAACAAAGAAAGTAACCAAAGAAAGTGCTTTTCCTGTTTCGAATCAAGAGCCACTATGGCTCACAGCGGCGCGGGGCCGCGCCATAAGGGGCATCCTGCCCCATGGCGCGCGTGCGCATCCATGCGCACGCCCTCCGGGGCTGCGGGGCGTGTGCTTCACGTGGGGTTGCGTCCGAGCGAAAGGCAATTACAAGGACAAGTGCAACGGCAACGGCCGCGGCCAAGGCAAAACGGATTCCGGCTTTCGCCGGAATGAGGGAGTGGGGAGTCGTGGCGTCAGGATGCGGCAGCGAGGCTGCGTCGCCCGGATCGGTCCCAGCGTACGCGGCGCATGCGGTCGATCGGGCAGGCGCGCGACCACCGGCGCGCCAACCGCGCGCGGCGCCCTCGAGCGCCGCGCGCGGGACGAAGGTCAGCGGAAGCCCGCCACCGTCGCGGCGCGCTCGTTGAGCACGCGGGCGTTGTTGCTCTTGGCCGCCGTGCCCATCGGCGAACCGTTGTAGGTGATGTTCGGGTTCGACCAGTAGTTCAGGCGCGGGCAGTTGCTGCCGCAGCTGTAGGCCATGATCGTGCGCCAGGCGTTGCCCGGGCCCCAGTAGCCGTGGCCGTAGGGGTAGATCGTGTTGTTGCCGTTGCTCGGGTCGTGGTGCGCGCCGAAGTTGTGGCCGATCTCGTGGGCGAAGCTGTAGTAGCCGGTCATGCAGCTCGCGCCGACCACGCTGAAGGCGTTGGCCGCGCTCGAGTTGAGGTAGCCCAGGCCGCAGTACGCCGGGTCGGTGATGATCAGGACGTTGACGTCGGCTTTGATGGTGTTGCGGGTGGTGTGGTAGCTGTTGAGATACGCGTCGGTGGTGCCGGCGAAGCGGCTCAGGTCGGTGTCGAAGCCGGCGCTGACGTAGCTGTCGGTGTACTGGCCGGCCAGTTCGAAGCGCACGTTGACCGCGCTGTTGGCGAAGCTCTGGTTGCTCTCGGTGATGGCCAGGTTGGCCTTGGTCAGGGTGTTGCCGACCGCGTTGGCGGCGGCCTGGGTGTAGACCACCATCACCCGCACCACGCTCGGCGCTTTCTCGCCGGCCTTGGCTTCGTCGAACTTGGGATCGAGCTTGACCGGGGTGTAGGGCAGGGCGGCGTAGGCGGCCGGGTGGTCCTCGGGCATCTTCGACTCGTCGATCAGGCTGATCGCGTGGCCGCCGGCCTTGAGCGGATCGATGCGGTAGAGCTTGCCGCCGCTGCGCACGGTGCCGGAGATCTGGTCGCCCTGGCGCACCAGGATCGCCGACTCTTCCGGGTTGTCGACCAGCTCGGCGCCGGTGAACTGGTTGATGCGCTTGAGCTGCGCGTTCGGGTCGCCGACCATGCCCTGCCAGATCACGATGCCGTCGGCCTTGGTCTGGGCCTGCAGCTTGTGCGCGGTCAGGCTCACGCCGGGGGCGAGGTTGAGCAGCAGCCGGTCCTGGGTGTCGGTGATCTGGCGGGTGTCGGCGCGGACCAGGTCGACGCGCACCGCGGCGCGTTCGGCCTTCACCGCCTTGAAGGTGATGTCGGCATCGGCGCTGCGCGCGAGCGCGGCGGCCGGGGTGGAGAACAGCGGCGCCGGTTCGGCGGCCGTAGCGGCGCCGGCCAGCCCGAGCGAAAGAGCGATGGCGAAATTCAACGGCAAGAGCTTATTGCGGACGGTCATGTGCGCACTCTCCATTGGTGACCGCTGCACGCCGCGGGGCCCGTGGCCGGGCCGGCGGTGGCGGTCGCGAGGGCATCGCTCGTCGTGGCGATGCATCCTGGCGCCAGTGGGCGCGCGCCGGGTCGCGCGGCTCAAGACCGAACTTGTCGCAAGGCAAACGCAAGCTGAGACCTGCGCGTGCAGTTCGCCATTGGTGCTGGGCAGCACGACGCATTTGTGTGCGTTGCGTCGTTTCGCTTCAGCTGGGTGAACGAGCGCCGCCTGTCAGGCGTATACGCTTTTTTACGCACGTTTTAGGTGCCGGAATCGCCAGGCGAACCTTGTCGCCCGACCGGGCCGCCGGCCCGCGCGCGTGCGCGATGACGCGCGCCGCGCGCCGCGCTCAGGCGATGCGCGCGAGCACCGACAGCGTCGGCTTGGCGAGGTTGAGCGTATAGAAGTGCAGCCCCGGCGCGCCGCCTTCGATCAGTCGGCTGCACAGCTGCGCGACCACGTCGGCACCGAACTCGCGGATGCTGTCGGCGTCGTCGCCGTAGGCGTGCATGCGCTGCGCGATCCAGCGCGGGATCTCGGCGCCGCACAGCTCGGAGAAGCGGCGCAGCTGGCTGAAGTTGGCGATCGGCATGATGCCCGGCACGATCGGCACGTCGATGCCGGACGCGCGCACGTCGTCGACGAAACGGAAATACGCGTCGGGGTTGTAGAAGTACTGGGTGATCGCGCCGTCGGCGCCGGCGCGGACCTTGCGCTTGAAGTTCTCCAGGTCCGACAGCGCATCGCGCGCCTGCGGATGGGTTTCCGGATACGCGGCGACTTCGATGTGGAAGTGGTCGCCGGTCTCGGCGCGGATGAACTCGACCAGTTCGTTGGCGTAGCGCAGGTCGCCGGCGCTGGCCATGCCCGAGGGCAGGTCGCCGCGCAGGGTGACCAGGCGGCGGCAGCCGATCTCGCGGTACAGCGCCAGCAACTCGCGGATCTCGCTGCGGGTGCCGCCGACGCAGGACAGGTGCGGCGCCGCGTCGAGGCCGTGCTTGCCGCGCAGGCGGCGGATGGTCTCGGGCGTGTAGCTCAGGGTCGAGCCGCCGGCGCCGAAGGTGCACGAGACGTAGCTCGGCGAGAACCCGCGCAGCTTGGCCGCGGTCTTGTCGAGCTGGCTGCGCTGATCGTCGGTCTTGGGCGGATAGAACTCGAAGCTGATCGGCAGCATGGGAACGGGACCGTGGCGGGGTTGTCGGGATAATATCTCTTTATCGCGATGGATTGGAACATCGCCGCGTGGGGCAAGCTCCGACCAAAGTCGCATTCCGCGCCGGCTTGACTCGCCGCCGTCGCGCCGCCATTGCGATGGGCAGTCCCTGCAGGCGGCCGGCATGAGCGAAGGCGATCTCGACAATCCGATCTGGGCGTCCCTGGCCAGCCGCCACCGCGCGCTGGCGCTGGGCGCGGACGGGTTCGCCCGTTATCCGGCCGCGGTGGCGCCGTTCCTGGGCTTCGCCGCGGCGGCGGCGGCCGCGGGCGCCGAGGCCGATGCGGCGCTGTGCGAACTGGTTCCCGCCGGCGACACCGCGCTGGTGCTCGGCGCGGCGCCCGCGGTCGGCCCGCACTGGCGGCTGCGCCACCTCGCCGACCTGGCGCAGATGGTCTGCCGCGCGCCGATCGCCGCCGGCGATGCGGCCGGCGGCGGCGAAGCGCCCATCGTCGAGCTCGATGCGGCCCGGCGCGAGGACGTGCTGGCGCTGACCGCGCTGGTCTACCCGCACTACTTCCGGCCGCGCACGATGGAACTAGGGCGTTACTTCGGCATCTACGAGGACGGCCGGCTCGCGGCGATGGCCGGCGAGCGCATGGGCACGCACGGCTATACCGAGCTCAGCGCGATCTGCACCCACCCGGATTTCCTCGGCCGCGGCCACGCGCGCCGGCTGATGGCGTTGCTGGTCAACGACAACCTCGCGCGCGGCCGCACTGCGTTCCTGCACGTGAGCCAGGACAATGCGCGCGCGATCGAGCTGTATCGGCGCAACGGCTTCGAATTGCGGCGTGCGATCGCGTTCTGGTCGCTGAACCGCGCCGAGCCGGCGTCGCCGTAGCGCCGCTCGCCGCTGCGGCGGCCGCGCCGCTCGTCCGCCGCCAGCGCCGCTCGCCGCGGCCGGCCGCCGCTGCTCATCCATCGCGCCGCCGCGCCCGGCGCCTGCGGCAAGGTGAGGCCATCCCGCCATCGCCCAGGAGCCCGCCATGCCGCAGTCCCGCCGTCCGCACGCCGTCCGCCGCATCGTCCTCGCCCTGGCCGCGCTACTGGCCGCTGGCGCCGCACAGGCCGCCGCCGAACGCTTCCAGGACCTCAGCGTCGAGGTGGTCGGCAAGGGCCGGCCGGTGCTGATGATCCCCGGCCTCAATTCCGGCGCCGAGACCTGGCGCGAGACCTGCGCGGCGCTGCAGGCCGACAAGGTCCAGTGCCACCTGATCCAGCTGCCGGGCTTCGCCGGCGCGCCGGCGGCCGAGGCCAAGGCCGAGGTCTTCACCGATGCGATGCGCGACCGACTGCTGGCCTACATCGAACAACGCAAGCTCAAGCGCGCGGTGGTGATGGGCCACAGCCTCGGCGGCTTCGTCGCCCTGCGCATGGGCATGGCGGCCAAGCCCGGCGCCATCGACCGGCTGATCATCGTCGACACCCTGGCCGACATGAGCGCGGTGATGCAGCCCGGCGCCGGCCCCGAGGCGGTGCGCAAGGGCGCCGAGGCGATGCGCGCGCAGATGCTCGGCCAGGACGCGGAGCATTACCGCCGCGGCATCGCCGCCGCGGTGCAGGGCATGACCCACGACCAGGCGCGGGTGCAGACCTTGATCCGGTGGGGCGAGGCCAGCGACCGCGCCACCACCGCCCAGGCCATGTTCGAGATGATGGCCACCGACCTGCGCCCGCAACTGCAGCAGGTGCGGGTACCGACCGTGGTGCTGGCCTCGTGGGCCGGCTACGCCCGCTTCGGCGCGACCCAGGACTCCACCGCGGCGCTGTACCGCGACCAGTACGCCAAGCTCGACGGCGTGCGCATCGAACTGAGCAAGGACGGTTACCATTTCCTGATGTGGGACGATCCGCAGTGGCTGCAAGAGCAGGTGCGCGGCGTCCTCGCCGCCCGGTCCGCGGACTGAGCGCGGCGGCGGCGACGAGCGCCGTCGCCGTCGCGTCCGGCGTCCCGCGGCGAACGATGCCCGGGCGCCGTCCTGTCCACCCATAGCGAAGCGGCGAATGATGCGCACCCCGAACCGTTCGGCCCTGTTCGACGCGTTGTTCTGGGCCGGTTACTGCGTGTTCGGCCTGAGCATGGCGGCCGCGTTCACGTCGATCAGTTCCGGCTCGGTCACGATCACCGTCGCGCTGACCCTGGAGCTGTGGGCGGCCGGCGCGGTCCTGCGCTCGATCGCCCGCCGCCGGCACTGGTTCGAGCTCGGGCCGATGCGGCTGGCGCTGCGCCTGCTCGGCGCGGTGTTGCTGGGCGCGCTGCTGGCGCAACTGCTGCTGGTGCCGCCGCTGTGGCTGGCGGCGAAGGCGGACTGGATCTGGCTTGGCCAGGACAACACCGCCGGCTTCGCCGCGCCGCTGCTGGTCGCCTATTGGGCCCAGACCGCGCTGATGCTGGGCCTGTGGGCCGCGCTGTGGAGCTGGACGGTGGCGATGCGCCGCTACCGCGAGGGCGAGATCGCCCGGCTCAACGCCGAGTCGCTGCGCCACGCCTCCGAACTCGACGCGCTGCGCGCCCGGCTCAATCCGCATTTCGTGTTCAACGCGCTCAACAACCTGCGCGCGCTGATCAACGAGGACACCGAGCGCGCGCGCGAACTGGTCACCCGGCTGTCCTCGACCCTGCGCCACGCGCTCGACCACAGCCAGCGCGAGAACGTCAGCGTGGCCGAGGAACTGGGCGTGGTCGACGATTACCTCGCGGTCGAAGCGGTGCATTACGAAGACCGCCTGCGCATCGTGCGCGAGATCGATCCGGCCGCGCTGGAGCAGCGGCTGCCGCCGATGGCGCTGCAGTTGCTGGTGGAGAACGCGATCAAGCACGGCATCGCGCGCACGCCCGGCGGCGGCGAGCTGAGCCTGCGGGTGCGCGGCGGCGCGGGCGCGCTGCGGATCGAAGTCGGCAACCCCGGCCGGATCGAGCCCGAATCGGTGCGTCGCGGCGTCGGCCTGGCCTACCTGCGCACGCGCCTGGCCCACGCCGCGCCGCCGGGGACCTTCGAGCTGCGCCAGCACGGCGCGCGGGTGCTGGCGCAACTGGAGATTCCGCAATGAGCCTGCGTCCGCTGAGCGTGCTGATCGTCGACGACACCCGCCTGGCCCGGCAGGAACTGCGCACGCTGCTGGCGCAGTCGCCGCAGGTCGAAGTGCTGGGCGAGGCCGAGGACGTGCCGCAGGCGCAGGACGCCATCGCGCGGCTGCGCCCGGATTTGGTGCTGCTCGACATCCAGATGCCGTCGGGCAGCGGCTTCGACGTCATCGCCGCGCTGGAGACCGCGCCGCTGGTGGTGTTCACCACCGCCTACGATCACTACGCCGTGCAGGCCTTCGAGGCCAACGCGCTGGACTACCTGGTCAAGCCGGTGGAACCGCTGCGCCTGGCCGCGGCCCTGCAGCGCGCGCGGGCGCGCCTGCCGGCCGAGCCGGCGCCCGCCGAAGCGCGCGGCCCGCTCGGCGCCGACGACCAGGTGTTCCTGCGCGACGGCGAACGCTGCTGGTTCGTGGCCCTGCGCGAGGTCCACCGTATCGTCGTCGACGGCAACTATGCGCGGGTTTGGTTCCGCAACGAATGCGCGCTGCTCGCGCGCAGCCTCAGCGCATTGGAAGCGCGGCTGGACCCGGCGCTGTTCTTCCGCGCCAACCGCAACACCCTGGTCAACCTGCGCTCGGTGAAATCGGTGGAACTGGCGGTGGGCGACGGTTACGAACTCGAACTCAAGGACGGCAGCCGGATCGAGGTGTCGCGACGGCAGTCGCGGGAGCTGCGCGAGCGGTTGTCGTTGTAGGCGCTCGCGAACCGCATCGGCGCCGGCGCTGCGACCGTTCGGTCGAGTCGAACTGCATCCACCCCCGATCCGATGACGGCAAACGAAAACGAGCGCCCGCAGGCGCCCGCCGTGTTGTTGCGTATCGATCGTGCGATGCGCCGTGCGCGCATCGCGAAAATTGTTCAAATAAACGGCACGCCCGGAATATCGTCCGGCAAGTTGATGTCCGGCACCAGGTCGCGAATATCCGGCACCGCCACCGTCGGCAGCTTGTCGAGGCTGGGGAACCAGTCCTGCTCGGTCAGCCGGTCGAACAGGCGCTCGCCCTGCTTGCCCAGGCCGAGGCTCAGGCCCTGCGGGGTCAGCGCGAACGGGCCGGCGTCCTGCAGGTATTGCAGGCCGGTGGCGCCGAGGATGCCGGGCAGGTTGTCGATGTCGAGCTTGCCGATGGTGAGCTTGGTCTGGTCGATGCCTTCCTGGCTCAGCACGTCGTTGATGTCCGGGGTCAGCGCGATCACGGTCAGGTCTTGCGCCGAGAGTTGGTACAGGCCCGAATCGACGTAGGCGTCGGGATGGGTGCCGAAGGCGAACTCGCGGAATGCGGCAGGGTCGCGTTCGAGTTCGGCGAAGCCTTGCGGGTCGCGGATGCGGTAGTCCTCGATCGCGGTCTGCAGCGCCACCGTGGTGCGGTCGCGCCAGGCCAGTCCCGCCGGCGACAGGTCGGTGCTGTCGAGCGAGGCGAAGCGCTCCATGTACTTGTCGCCGTAGCCCATGTAGTAGTCCGGCGGGGTCATGCCGGGGTTGCGCGCTTCGAAGTCGGCCAGGCGTTGCTTGTAGTACTCGGGCGTACCGACCTGCACCGGCGCCGGGTTGTCGGCGGGCGGGACGTAGCTCGGAAACGACGGGGCGTCGATCGGACGGACCATGGCGCGCTCCTGCGAAAGGATGGCGTCAGGGTAGCGGCGGGGGCGGGGGCTGCCAGCTCGGACAGACCCTAGGTGGAAGGCGCGGAGCTGAATCAGCGCAGGCGGTTCAGGTTTCGTCGGCGCGTATCTTACGCGGTCGAGGCCTGCGCCGCTGCTGCAACGCGGCTCTGCAGGAGCGGCGCAAGCCGCGACGCGGCCGATCGTTCGCCGACGCGGTGCGAGGTCTGTACGAGGCGCCCGCGCAAACGAAAAACGGGCGCCCGAAGGCGCCCGTTTTCGTATCCGCGCATCGCCCGAAGGCGACGCCGATCAGTAGCGGTAGTGATCCGGCTTGTACGGACCGTCCACCGACACGCCCAGGTACTGGGCCTGCTCGGCGGTCAGCGTGGTCAGCTTCACGCCGATCTTCTCCAGGTGCAGGCGCGCGACTTCTTCGTCGAGCTTCTTCGGCAGGATGTAGACCTTCGGCTCGTAGCTGTCCTTGTTCGCCCACAGGTCGATCTGGGCGAGGGTCTGGTTGGCGAACGAGTTCGACATCACGAAGCTCGGGTGGCCGGTGGCGCAGCCGAGGTTGACCAGGCGGCCTTCGGCCAGCAGGAAGATCGAGTTGCCGGTCTTGAAGGTGTACTTGTCGACCTGCGGCTTGATGTTCAGGCGGGTCGCGCCGGAGGTGTTGAGCGCGTCGACCTGGATCTCGTTGTCGAAGTGGCCGATGTTGCAGACGATGGCCTGGTCCTTCATCTTCGACATGTGGTCCAGCGTCAGCACGTCCTTGTTGCCGGTGGTGGTGACGTAGATGTCGCCGCGGCCCAGGGTGCTTTCGACGGTGTTGACCTCGAAGCCTTCCATCGCCGCCTGCAGCGCGTTGATCGGGTCGATCTCGGTGACCACGACGCGGGCGCCGTAGGCGCGCAGCGAGTGGGCCGAGCCCTTGCCGACGTCGCCGTAGCCGCACACCACGGCGACCTTGCCGGCCAGCATCACGTCCATCGCGCGCTTGAGGCCGTCGGCCAGCGACTCGCGGCAGCCGTAGAGGTTGTCGAACTTGGACTTGGTGACCGAGTCGTTGACGTTGATCGCCGGGACCAGCAGGGTGCCGGCTTCGGCCAGCTGGTACAGGCGGTGCACGCCGGTGGTGGTCTCTTCCGAGACGCCCTTCCAGTGCTTGACCACTTCGTGCCAGAAGCCCGGGCGCTCGGCGTGGACGCGCTTGAGCAGGTTCTTGATGACCTGTTCTTCGTGGTTGCCCGACGGGGTGTTGACCCAGCCGTCGCCGTTCTCGAGCTCATAGCCCTTGTGGATCAGCAGGGTCACGTCGCCGCCGTCGTCGACGACCAGCTCCGGGCCCTGGCCGTTCGGGAAGCTCAGCGCGGCCAGGGTGCAGTCCCAGTATTCCTCCAGCGACTCGCCCTTCCAGGCGAACACCGGGGTGCCGCTGGCGGCGATCGCCGCGGCGGCGTGGTCCTGGGTCGAGAAGATGTTGCACGAAGCCCAGCGCACGTCGGCGCCGAGGTCGCGCAGGGTCTCGATCAGCACCGCGGTCTGGATGGTCATGTGCAGCGAGCCGGTCACGCGCACGCCCTTGAGCGACTGCGCGGCGGCGTACTTCTTGCGGATCGACATCAGGCCCGGCATTTCGTGCTCGGCGATGTCGATTTCCTTGCGGCCCCAGTCGGCCAGGGAAATGTCGGCGACCTTGTAATCGCCTTCGGTCGAGAAGGTCTTGGGTACTGCGTTCATTCGGAATAGCTCCAGTGCGGGGGGAGCCGGCGGGATGCCGGGTCCGGCGAGTCGCGAAGACTCAAACCGGGCGCCGTTGGGACCTGGGCCTCGCCGAGCCTGGCCGTGTCCGTCACGGTCGCAGCGCCCCTCGGCGGGCTGAGCGCGAAGTATATCGCGCGGCCTGCGGGCGCCGAAACGCGGGGCTGAACGCGGCGGTGCGGCGGCGCGCGCGGCCGCCGGCGCCGCCGTCGACCGGCCCCAATGGCATAGGCGCCGCGACGCGCCGGGCGGCTAAGCTCGAAGCGGGGAGCGCCGCCGCGCATCGCCGCCGTCGCCACGACGGCGCCGGGCCGGGCCGCGTTCCGACTTTCCGCATTCGAGGACCGATACCCCATGAAGCCGCACCCGCGCCGCTCCGACCGCCGACTTCCCTCGCCCTCGCCCTCGCCGGGCCGCCGCTGGCTGATGTCGGGCCTGCTGTTGACCGCGCTGGCGCCGTGCATGGCGGCGCAGGCCGCGCCGGCGGCCAAGAAGGTCGCCGCCCCGGCGGCCGCGGCCGCAGCCTTCGGCGACGGCTACCAATTGCCGCCCAAGGCGCTGCAGGCCATCGTCGACGCGCCGCGTCCGCCGCAGATGTCGCTGAGCCCGCGCCGCGACTGGATGGCGCTGATGCGCACGCCGTCGTTGCCGGGGATCGAGGTGGTCGCCCAGCCCGAGCTCAAGCTCGCCGGCATGCGCATCCATCCGCGCGTGCGCTCGGCCAGCCGTTTCAGTTTCGCCAGCGGCCTGGAGCTGCTGGAGATCGCCAGCGGCAAGACCGTGCAGATCGACGGCCTGCCGTCGCCGCTGTCGCTGGCGTCGCTGGAGTGGTCGCCGGACCAGCGCTGGCTGGCGTTCAACCGCGTCGACGCCGCCAGCGGCGCCAACGAGGTGTGGCTGGTGGAACTGGAGACCCGGCGCGCGCGCAAGCTCGTCGCCGGGCTCAACACCGTCGCCGGCCGCGGCTACGGCTGGATGCCCGACAGCCGTCGCCTGCTGGTGCGGCTGCAGCCTGAAGGGCAAGGCGACGCGCCGGCGGGCAGCGGCGTGCCCACAGGCCCGGCCACCCAGGAAACCCGCGCCGGTGGCGGCGTGAAGCAGATCCGCACGTACCAGGACCTGCTGCGCAACGAGAACGACGCGCGCCAGTTCGAGTACTACCTGCGTTCGCAACTGGCCACGGTCGATCTGGTCGGCCAGGTCGCCAAGTTCGGCGCGCCCGATCTGTACACCGGCGTGTCGGCCTCGCCCGACGGCCGCCACGTGCTGACCACGCGCCTGCAGCGGCCGTTCTCTTACCTGGTGCCGGCGAGCATGTTCGCGCGCCGCATCGACGTGCTCGACGGCAACGGCCGGTTCGAGCACGAAGTCGCGCGCCTGCCGCTGGTGGACGGCCTGCCGACCGGCAACGACGCGGTGCCCACCGGCGTGCGCGAGATCGAATGGCGCAGCGACGCGCCGGCGACCCTGGTCTGGGCCGAGGCCCAGGACGGCGGCGATCCGGGCCGCGCGGTCGAGATCCGCGACGCGGTGTTCATGCAGGCCGCGCCGTTCGACAAGCCGCCGCAGACCCTGGCGCGGCTGGCCTCGCGCTACGAAGGCGCGCACTGGGGCAGCGGCGAGCTGGCGCTGATCGACGAGTTCTGGTGGAAGACCCGGCAGGTGCGCCAGTGGCGGATCGCGCCCGACCATGGCGACCGCGCGCCGGAACTGATCAGCGAAGGCCGCAGCGAGGACCGCTACAACGATCCGGGCAAGCCGGTCGGCGTGCGCGACGCGGCCGGCGGCGAGCGCCTGCTGACCAGCGCCGACGGCGGCAGCCTCTACTTCATCGGCGAAGGCGCCTCCAGCGAGGGCGACCGTCCCTTCCTCGACCGCCTCGACCTCGCCGACAAGCGCCGCACCCGCCTGTTCCATTCGCAGGCGCCGTACTTCGAGCAGCCGGTAGCGGTGCTCGACGACGCGGCCAAGGCCGTGCTGACCTTGCGCGAATCGCCGACCGAGCCGGCCAACCTGCAGCGGCGCGAACTCGGCGGCGACGCCGCGCCGGTGGCGCTGACCCACTTCCCGCATCCCACGCCTCAGTTGCGCGACATCAAGAAAGAGCTGATCCGCTACAAGCGCAGCGACGGCGTCGAGCTGACCGCCAACCTGTACCTGCCGGCCGGCTACGACGCCAAGCGCGACGGCCCGCTGCCGATGCTGATGTACGCCTACCCGGCCGAGTTCAAGAGCGCCGAAGCGGCCAGCCAGGTGATCGGTTCGCCGTACGAGTTCAACGCGGTCAGCTACTGGGGCCCGCTGCCGTACCTGGCGATGGGCTATGCGGTGCTCGACAACCCGACCATGCCGATCGTCGGCGAAGGCGAGCGCGAACCCAACGACACCTACATCGCCCAGCTCACCGCCAGCGCCCAGGCGGCGATCGACGAAGTGGTGCGGCGCGGCGTCGTCGACCGCGACCGGGTCGCGGTCAGCGGCCATTCCTACGGCGCCTTCATGACCGCCAACCTGCTCGCCCACACGCGCCTGTTCAAGGCCGGCATCGCCCGCAGCGGCGCTTACAACCGCACCCTGACGCCGTTCGGCTTCCAGGCCGAGGAGCGCAACTACTGGCAGGCGCAGGACACCTACGAGGCGATGTCGCCGTTCAACTTCGCCGACAAGATCAAGGACCCGCTGCTGCTGATCCACGGCGAGCAGGACAACAACTCGGGCACGTTCCCGATCCAGAGCGAACGTATGTACGCGGCGATCAAGGGCCTGGGCGGCAACGCGCGGCTGGTGATGCTGCCCAACGAAGCCCACGCCTACCGCGCGCGCGAGTCGATCCTGCACATGCTGGCCGAGACCAACCGCTGGCTGGAGACCTATGTCAAGAACGCCAAGCCCGCGAATGCGAAGGGCGAGGGCGCGAAGGCCGAGGCAGGGCAGGGCGCGAAGGCGGCGAAGTAAGCGTCGCGGGGTGCATCGTTTCGTGGCGACACAGCGCCGGCCTCAGGGCCGGCGTTTTTTGCCGGAGCGCTACGGCCCGACGCTGCGCCCCACGATCCATGGCGGAAGCTCCTGTGGGAGGGCCTTCAGGCCCGACGCTTTTCGCCCAGGTCGCGCCGCAGTCCGGAACAAGAGCATCGGGCCTGAAGGCCCTCCCACAACAGCGGGCCCGAGTGCGCGATTTCGGTACTAGACGACCGGTCTAATGGCGCGTACAGTGCGTCCCATGAACGCGATCCCGGCCCCCCACGACGTGCGCAAGCACATCCTCGACATCGCCTACCCGCTGATGCTGCGCAAGGGCTTCACCGCGGTCGGCCTGGCCGAGGTGCTGTCGGCGGCGCAGGTGCCGAAGGGCTCGTTCTATCACTACTTCGGCTCCAAGGAGGCCTTCGGCGAAGCGGTGCTGGAGGCGTATTTCAGCGACTACCTGCTGCACGTCGACGCGCTGATGGCGCAGCCCGGCAGCGGCGCGCAGCGGGCGATCGCCTACTTCGAGGACTGGCGCGAAGCCCAGACCGGCTCCGATCCGGACGGCCGCTGCCTGGTGGTCAAGCTCGGCGCCGAGGTCTGCGACCTGTCCGAACCCATGCGCGCGGCGCTGGAACGCGGCACCGGCGCGGTCATCGCCCGCATCGCCCGCTGCATCGAGCGCGGCCGCGGCGACGGTTCGCTGCCCGCCGGGCCGGAGCCGCAGGCCTTGGCCCAGGCGCTGTACCAGAACTGGATCGGCGCCAGCCTGCTGGCCAAGGTCCAGCGCGAGCGCGAGCCGATGGACCTGGCGATGGCCGGCACCCGGCACCTGCTGGGGCTGCCCGCGCACGACTGAACACCGCAGGGCGGGGCGCCTCGGCGCACCCGCCCTTTTCTTCGCCCTGTTACTAGACGACCGGTCTAATCGACCGACCCATCACCCACCCAGGACACCGCCCCATGCCCCAGACCACCGCCATCAACCGCCGCTTCGTCCTCGCCGCCCACCCGCAGGGCCTGCCGACCCCGCACGACGTCCGCCTCGAACAGACGCCGGTGCCGCAGCCCGGCGAAGGCCAGGTGCTGCTGCGCACGCTGTATCTCTCGCTCGACCCGTACATGCGCAACCTGATGGACGAAATCGGCCCGGTCTACGCTCCGGCGGTGCCGCTGGGCGAGGCGATGGTCGGCGGCACGGTCAACCGCGTGGTCGCTTCGAACCATCCGCAGTTCAAGCCCGGCGACCTGGTGCTCGGCAACGCCGGCTGGCAGGACTACGCGCTGTCCGACGGCAGCGACCTGACCGCGCTCGGCGACATGGCCGAACCCTCGCACGCGCTCGGCGGCCTGGGCATGCCGGGCTTCACCGCTTACGTCGGCCTGCTCGACCTCGGCCAGCCCAAGCCCGGCGAAACCGTGGTGGTGGCCGCGGCCACCGGCGCGGTCGGCGCGGTGGTCGGGCAGATCGCCAAGCTCAAGGGCGCGCGCGTGGTCGCCATCGTCGGCGGCGAAGACAAGCGCCGCTACGCGCTCGATGAACTCGGCTTCGACGTGTGCCTGGACCGGCGCGATCCGCAGTTCGCCCAGCAACTCGCCCAGGCCTGCCCCGACGGCATCGACGTCTATTTCGAGAACGTCGGCGGCGAAGTGTTCGACGCGGTGCTGCCGTTGCTCAACATCGGCGCCCGCGTGCCGGTGTGCGGCATCATCGCCCATTACAACGACAAGAACGCGTCGGCCGGCCCCGACCGGGTGCCGCAGCTGATGTCGGCGATCCTGCAAAAGCGCATCCGCGTGCAGGGCTTCATCATTTTCGATCACTACGCCGAGCGTTTCGAAGCGTTCCGCAGCGACATGGCCGAGTGGATCGCCAGCGGCCGGCTGAAGCTGCGCGAGGATCGCGTGGAGGGGCTGGAGAACGCGCCGGAAGCGTTCATCGGCCTGCTGCAAGGCCGCAACTTCGGCAAGCTGGTGGTGCGCGTCGGCGAGGATTGAGGCGCGCGGCCGCGTCGTGGGGGGGCGCTGCGGTCTGAGCGAAGAGCGTCGGGACTGAAGTCCCTCCCACAACCGCGGGCCGCCGCGACGAGGCTTTTGTGGGAGGGCCTTCAGGCCCGACGCTGTCCGGCCAGTTCGCGGCGATCCGTAACAAGCGCATCGGAACCGAAGTCCCGCCCACGAAAAAGGGCCGCTTTCGCGGCCCTTTTTCTTGTTGCGGGACGAGACGGGCTTACTTCTTCAGCCCGGCGTCCTTGCGCAGATCCTCGGCCTTGTCGGTCTTTTCCCACGAGAAGGCGGTGGCGGTCTGCTTCTTGCCGGCGCCGTCGACGTAGCTGACTTCCTTCGGCTTGCGGCCGAAGTGGCCGTAGGCGGCGGTCAGCTGGTAGACCGGGTGGATCAGGTCGAGCATCTTGACGATGCCGTACGGGCGCAGGTCGAAGTGCTTGCGGATCAGCTTCTCGATCTTGTCGTCGCTGATCTTGCCGGTGCCGAAGGTGGTCACCGAGATCGAGGTCGGCTCGGCCACGCCGATGGCGTAGGAGACCTGCACTTCGCACTTGTCGGCCAGGCCCGCGGCGACGATGTTCTTGGCCACGTAGCGCGCGGCGTAGGCGGCCGAACGGTCGACCTTGGACGGGTCCTTGCCCGAGAACGCGCCGCCGCCGTGGCGGGCCATGCCGCCGTAGCTGTCGACGATGATCTTGCGGCCGGTCAGGCCGCAGTCGCCGACCGGGCCGCCGATCACGAAGATGCCGGTCGGGTTGATGTGGACCTTGTTCTTCGGCAGCTTTTCCAGCCACGCCTTCGGCAGCACCGGCTTGAGGATGTGCTCGTACACGCCCTCGACCAGGTCCTTCTGCTTGATGCCCGGGTCGTGCTGGGTCGACAGCACCACCGCGTCGAGGCCGGCGACCTGGTGCTTGTCGTCGTAGCGCAGGGTCACCTGCGACTTCGCGTCCGGGCGCAGCCACGGCAGCTTGGAGTTCTTCTGCTTGCGCACCTTGGCCTGCTGCTCGACCAGGCGGTGCGAGTAGTAGATCGGCGCCGGCATGAATTCCGGGGCTTCGTTGCAGGCGTAGCCGAACATCAGGCCCTGGTCGCCCGCGCCCTGTTCTTCCGGCTTCTTGCGGTCGACGCCGGCGGCGATGTCGGGCGACTGCTTGCCGAGCATGTTGATGATCGCGCAGGTGTGGCCGTCGAAGCCGACATTGGAATTGTTGTAGCCGATGTCGTTGATGACCTTGCGCGCCAGCGCTTCGATGTCCACCCACGCATTGGTGGTGACTTCGCCGGCGACGATCGCCGCGCCGGTCTTCACCAGCGTCTCGCAGGCCACGCGCGCGCGCTTGTCCTGGGCCAGGATGGCGTCGAGGACGGCGTCGGAGATCTGGTCGGCGATCTTGTCCGGATGGCCTTCGGAGACGGATTCGGAGGTGAACAGATAGCTGGACATCGAGGCAATATCCTTCGATTCGGATAGAAAGATGGGCGAGCATTGTACAAGCTCGGCCGCGTGCGCGCATTGTGCCGTGCCTCAGGGTTGTCTGGGCGTTAAGCGCGGCTGAAGGGCCCGCGCCGGGTCGGCCGTTCGGCGGAGGCCGGGGGCGGGCGTCGCTGCCAGCCTGGAGCGGCTGCCAGGATGGCCGGCTCCCACGGCGACGCATCGCCGTTTCGCGCTTTCCGGGCGGCGCTCCAGACCGGACAGGCCTGTCACCGGACTGTCCCCAAACCGCCATGTGGCTGTCGCCGCGCCGGCTCAGGCTGCGCGGCATACCGCCGCCCCCGATGCGACGAAGACCATGCTGCAATTCGAACGCCGACTGGAAGAACGTTATCCGCAGTGGTTCCGCGGCCGCAGGGCGAGGTTCGCCCGTCCGCTGGTGCGGACCCTCGGCCGTTGGTCGAGGTTCGACCAGATCGATGAATTCCTGGGCGAAACCCGGCACCTGCACGGGTTCGACTTCGTCACCGCCTCGCTGGAGTTCCTGCAGTCGCGCTACCTGGTCGAGGACGCCGAGCTGCGCCGGATCCCGACCAGCGGCCGGCTGCTGATCGTGGCCAACCATCCCTCCGGCGCGGTCGACGCGCTGGCGCTGCTGGACGCGGTGGGCCGGGTCCGCAGCGACGTCAAGATCGTCGCCAACGACCTGCTGCTGGCGCTCGACGGCCTGCAGGACCTGCTGCTGCCGGTGCGCATCCTCGGCGGCCGGCCGAGCGCGGAGAGCCTGCACGCGATCGAGGCGGCGCTGGAAGCCGAGCAATGCGTGATCGTGTTCCCGGCCGGCGAAGTCGCCCGTCTGGGTTTGCGCGGGGTCACCGACGGGCGCTGGCAGCGCGGGTTCCTGCGCTTCGCCCGCCGCACCGGCGCGCCGGTGCTGCCGATCCGCATCGAGGCGCGCAATTCGGCGTTCTTCTACGGCGCCTCGGCCTTGTTCAAGCCGGCCGGCACCGCGCTGCTGGCGCGCGAGATGTTCGCCCGCCGCGCGCGCCGCATCGCCCTGCACATCGGCCGCGCGTTCCGCCTGCCGGCCGAAGGCGACGCCCAGCAGGTGCTGCGCGAGGTGCGGCGCGAGCTGCATGCGGTCGGCACCCCGCGCGAGCGGCCGGCGCCGGTCGGGCCGGAGGCGCTGATCGAGGCGGTCGACCCGGCGCTGGTGCGCGCCGGCGTGGAGTCGCTGGAGTCGCTGGGCAGCACCACCGACGGCAAGCAGATCCGGGTCGGCGCGCTGCCGGCCGGCTCGCCGCTGTTGCGCGAGATCGGCCGCCTGCGCGAGCTGACCTTCCGCCAGGTCGGCGAGGGCACCGGCCAGCGCCTGGACGTGGACGTCTACGACAGCTGGTACGAACACATCGTGCTGTGGGACGAGGCGGCCGGGCGCATCGCCGGCGCCTACCGCATCGCCCGCGGCAGCCGGGTGGTCGCCGAGCGCGGCCTGGCCGGGCTATATACCGCTTCGTTGTTCCGTTATGCCGAAGACGCGGTGCCGCGCCTGGTCCAGGGCATGGAACTGGGCCGCAGCTTCGTGACCCCGGACTACTGGGGCAGCCGCAGCATCGACTACCTGTGGCAGGGCATCGGCGCCTATCTCAGCCGCAACCCGGGCATCCGCTACCTGTTCGGCCCGGTCTCGATCAGCGCCGCGCTGCCGATCCAGGCGCGCGAGCAGATCGTCGCCTACTACGCGCGTTACTACGGCGGCTCCGGTGCGGACGCGGTGTCCAAGCAGCCCTTCGTCTACCGCGCCGCGCCGCCGCAGTTCGACGCGCTCGACGCGGGCACCGCGTTCCGCGTGCTCAAGAACAACCTCGACGCGCTCGGCAGCGCGGTGCCGATGCTCTACAAGCAGTACACCGACCTGTGCGAGCCGGGCGGCGCGCGCTTCCTCGCCTTCGGCGTGGACCCCGCCTTCAGCGACGCGGTCGACGGATTGATCGAAGTGGACCTGCTGCAGCTGCGGCCGAAGAAGCGCGAGCGCTACCTCGGCGCCGTCGCGCCGCGCCCGGCGCAGGCCGGCGGCGAGGCGGCGAACGATGGCGCCAACGACGCCGCCAACGACGCCGCGGACGCCGTCCAGGCCCACGCACCGGACACCTGACCCCGCCACGAGACCGTGCCATGAGCCCCGCCTCGATCGTGCCGTTGCCGTTACGCCGCCGCGCCGTCTTCGTTTCCGACGTGCATTTGGGCTCCAAGCACTGCCATGCGGCGGAGTTCGCCGACTTCCTGCAGGGGCTGCGCTGCGACAAGCTCTACCTAGTCGGCGACATCGTCGACCTGTGGTGGATGTCGCAGCGCCGCGCCGCCTGGGGCTCGGCGCAGTACCGCGTGGTCGAGGCGCTGCACGCGCTGGCGCGCGCCGGCACCGAGCTGATCTACGTGCCCGGCAACCACGACCGCTCGATCCGCCGCTTCTGCGGGCTGACCCTGCCGCGCATGCAGGTGCGCCGCCGCGCCATCCATCTCACCGCCGACGGCCGCCGCCTGCTGGTGACCCACGGCGATGACTACGACGCGATCACCCAGTTCGGCGGCATGCAGGAGAAGTTCGGCGACTGGCTGTACGAGCGCATCCTGACCGGCAACAAGCTCACCAACCAGGTGCGGCGCCGCTTCGGCAAGCGTTACTGGTCGCTGGCGGATTTCCTCAAGCGCCGCAGCGGCGCGGCCGAGCGCTACATCGCCCGCTTCGTCCAGGCCGGCCTGGACGACGCGCGCAAGCGCGGCCTGGACGGCATCGTCTGCGGCCACATCCACCGCGCTTCGCTGTTCGAGCGCGAGGGCTGCGTCTACGCCAACGACGGCGACTGGGTCGAGAGCCTGACCGCGCTGGTCGAGGACCCCGACGGCACCCTGCGCCTGCTGACCCACACCGGCGAGACCCGCGCCCTGCTGCCGCCGCGCGCGCCGCGGGCGCTGCCGAAGGACAAGGAACTGCCGTACGCGGCGTGAGGGGCGGCCCGGCGGCCGGCGCATCCGCCCCAGGCAGATGCGCTATCCCGCCACCGACGCCCGCAACGCCGCCCGCGCCAGCAGCCGGGTCGAATCCAGCGTCGGCAGCGCCGAATTGGCGTCGTCGACGATCAGCGGAATCTCGGTGCAGCCCAGCACCACCGCGTCGCAGCCCTGCGCTTTCAGGTCCTCGATCGCGCCCTGGAAATACGCGACGGTCTCGGGCTCGAACACGCCGTACACCAACTCGTCCATGATCAGCCGCCCGATCCGCTCGCGCTGCGCGGCGCCGGGCCGGACGTACTCCAGGCCCTGCGCGGCCAGCGCGCGCGGGTAGACCTCGCTCTCCACCAGCCACTGCGTGCCGGTCAGCCCGACCCGGCGGAAGCCGCGCGCGCGCGCCTCGCGCGCGACCACCTCGGCGATGTGCAGCCACGGCAGCGGCGAGCGCGGCCGCACGTAGTCCATCGCCTGGTGGATGGTGTTGTCCGGGCAGATCAGCAGCGCGGCGCCGGCGCGTTCGAGCTTGCGCGCCGAGGACAGCATCAGCTCGCCGACGCCGTCGAGGTCGCCGCGCTCCAGGCAGGCGACGTAGTCGGCCAGCGAATGCCCGTGCAGGGCGATGTCGGGATGCGCGTGCGGGCCGAGCAGCGCGGCGGCTTCGGCGCAGATCGTGCGGTAGCACAGCGCCGCGCCTTCCGAGGAGCAGGCGACGATGCCCAGGGGCAGGGGTGCGGTCATGCGGATTCCATGAGGACGCGGCGAGCGGCCGCCTGCGGCCACGATGCGAGCGCCGCCGCGGCCGCGCAAGTCCGCGCGCGCATGCAACGAAAAACAAACACCTTGCGCGGGCCCGCGCCGGTAGCATTCCGCGATGGATTCGCTTACCCAGATCGTGCTCGGCGCCGCGCTGAGCGCCGCCATCGCTCCTGCGCAACACCGCCGCGCGGCCCTGCTGGCCGGCGCGGCGCTGGGCACCTTGCCCGACCTGGACGTCCTGCCGGTCAACCTGCTCACCGACGATCCGGTCGCGCGCATGACCTGGCACCGCAGCATCAGCCACTCGCTGCTGGTGCTGCCGTTCGTGGCCTGGGCGATCTGGGGCTGGTGCCGCGGCCGCGGCGGGCGCGTGGCGCAATCGCCCAAGCGCTGGTTCTGGGCGATGCAGGCCGCGCTGCTGACCCATCCCGTGCTCGACGCCTTCACCGTCTACGGCACCCAGTTGTGGTGGCCGTTGCCGGCGCGGCCGACGATGTGGTCGAGCATCTTCATCATCGACCCGCTCTACACCGTGTGGTTGCTGCTGGCCTGCGTCTGGGCCTGGTTCGCGCGCGCCTCGCGCAGCGCGCAGCCGGCGCTGGCGCTGGGCCTGGCGCTGAGTTCGCTGTACCTGGGCGGCTCGCTGTGGGCCAAGCACCGGGTCGAGCAGGCCGCGCAGCCGGCGCTGGCCGCGCTGGGGCTGGAGAACGCGCCGCGCTTCTCGGTGCCGATGCCGTTCACCACCGCGCTGTGGCGGGTGGTGGCGATGACGCCGGACGGCTATGTCGAGGGCGAGCGCTCGCTGCTGGCCGACCGCGGGCCGATGCATTTCCGCCTGTATCCGTCCGACACCCTGGCCTATTCCCAGGTCAGCGGCTATCCGGCGGTGCACCGGTTGCAGTGGTTCAACCACGGCTTCATGAAGGCCGAGGAACGCGAGGGCCGGCTGGTGCTCAGCGACCTGCGCATGGGCGCCGAGCCGGACTACAACTTCCGTTTCGCGGTGGCCCGGCGCGAAGCCGGCGACTGGCGCGAGATCGCGCCGGAACAACTGCAGTGGCCGTGGGACGCGGCGGCGCGGTTGCCGGCGATGTGGCAGCGGATCTGGCGCGAGCCCGCGCCGCTGCCGCCGGAACATACGGTGGCCGATGTGCGCCGCCTACAGCGGGCCACGGCGATGCGCGCGCGCGCCGGCACCCACGCCCACCCGGGCAGCGAGTTCAGCGGCGAGATGAGCGACGACCTGGGCGGCGGCGAGGCCGCGGCGCCGCGCTAGCCGCGGCGCGCGCGGCGCGGCGGCGAGGCGCTGCCTGCCGCGGGCCGGGGGTGACCGAGGACAGGGTGACAAGCGGCCAGTGTCGGCGGGCGGGCAAATCTGCATAATCGGGCCGCCGCGGCGCCGGACTGCCGCGCTCCCACGTCTCCGCCCCGCCCGAGGTAGGCCATGCCCCCCCTGTTCCTGCGATGGATCGCGCTGCGCCGGATCGCGCTCGCGGCCGTTGTCGTCCTCGCGCTCGCCGCCAGCGGCTGCGCCACCTTCATCCGCGGTTCGACCCAGTCGCTGACCGTCGACAGCCTGCCCGGCGCGGCGACGGTGTCGTTGTCCAACGGCGAACGCTGCACCACCCCGTGCGTGCTCAAGCTCAAGCGCAAGCACCCGGTCGCGGTGGAGCTGTGCAAGCCCGGCTACCGCCAGGCCCTGACCCAGGTGCGTAGCGAGCTCGGCAGCGCCGGCGCGGTGCGCATGGCCGGCAACGCGCTGATCGGCGGCCTGATCGGCGTCGGCGTGGACGCCGCCAGCGGCGCCGCCAAGGACCTCAATCCGAACGTGCTGGCGGTGCTGCTGGTCGAGCAAACGCCCGGCTGCACCACGCCCGCATTCCCGGCGGTGCCGGAAAACGGGCAGACGCCGGAGGAGTACGCGCGCGCGAAGGGCAAGGGCAAGCGCTGATCCGGCGCGCGGCGAACTTCGGGCTCTCGCCGCGACGGATCCAGCGGCGTCGGGCCTGAAGGCCTTCCGACAACCGCGCGCCATCCACCGCAAGCGATTGCGCGAGGAGCCTCAGTCCCGACGCTCTTGTGGGAGGGGGCTTCAGCCCCGACGCTCTCCGCTCAGATCGCGGCGCAATCCCGCATCGAACCCGCCGACTGCGCTCAAGCCGCCGCCGGCAACTCCGGAGCCACCCCAGCCACCAGCGCATCGAAGTAGTCGCGGGTCAGCCGCAGCTGCTGCTCGGCCGATTCGGCGCGGTTGACCACGGCGCGGAAGGCGACGTTCTCCGGCCGGTCCTTGGCGTACCAGCCCAGGTGCTTGCGCGCGATGCGCACGCCGGACACTTCGCCGTAGAACGCGTGCAGGTGTTCGAGGTGGCCCAGCAGCAGGTCGCGCACTTCCGCCAGCGACGGCGGCGCGCGTTCCTCGCCGTGTTCGAGGAAGTGGGCGATCTCGCGGAAGATCCACGGCCGCCCCTGCGCCGCGCGGCCGACCATGACCGCGTCGCAGCCGGTGCGGGCGAGCACCAAGGCGGCCTTGCGCGGCGAATCGATGTCGCCGTTGGCGATCACCGGGATCGACAGCTGCGCCTTGATCGCGGCGATGGTGTCGTACTCGGCGACGCCGGTGTATTGCTGGTCGCGGGTGCGCCCGTGCACCGCCAGCGCGGCGATGCCGGATTGCTCGGCGATGCGCGCGATCAGCGGCGCGTTGCGTTGGTCGTGGTCCCAGCCGGTGCGGATCTTGAGCGTGACCGGCACGTCCACGGCCGCGACCACCGCTTCCAGGATCTTCGCCACCAGCTCGGGCTCGCGCATCAGGGCCGAGCCGGCCCAGGCGTTGCAGACCTTCTTGGCCGGGCAGCCCATGTTGATGTCGACGATCTGCGCGCCGTGATCGACGTTGTAGCGCGCCGCCTCGGCCATGATCTGCGGCACCGTGCCGGCGATCTGCACGCTGATCGGGGCGGGCTCGCCGGCGTGGTCCATGCGGTGGCGCGACTTGGCCGTGGTCCAGAAGCGCGGGTCGCTGGTGGTCATCTCCGACACGCACAGCCCCGCGCCCAGGCGCTTGCACAGCACCCGGAACGGCTTGTCGGTGACGCCCGCCATCGGGGCGAGGATCACCCGGGGGGCGATGGAGTGGGGGCCGATGCGCATGTGCGCATTGTAAGCAACCCGTCCGGGGCGGCCCGGCGCGAGCGGGCGCGCCGAGGGAGCGTTGCGGCGCCGGACGCGCCGGCGCGGGCCTTCGCAGGGAGCGGACGCCGCGAGCCCGGCGCCGGACCGGCCGGCGCCTGACGCCGCTGCCGGTCCACCTCGGGGCGGACCGGCGCGAGGCCGGAACCGCGCCCGAACGACGCCGGCCTCAGGGCGCGGTGTCTTCGACCTTCAGCGACGGCCCGTTTTCCTTGACCGAGGCGATGCCGCCGTCGCGGCCGCTGGCGTCCTTGTACATCTGGCTGTTGCCGATGGGCTGGCCATTGCTCGCGGTGAGCAGGAAATACAGCCGGCCGTCGGCGGCGTTCTTGCGCTCGTAGCGCGCGTCGATCTGGCTGTTCTTGCGCACCGACTCGATGCCTTCCAGCGCCGAGGCCTTCTGCTTGTAGCCCTCGCTGGAGAGGATCACCTGGCCGTTGCCGGCCTTGAGCACGAAGTGGAACTGCCCGTTGCTCTGCTTGCTGATGACGTACTTGCCTGCCATGTCCGATCCCTCGAGTTTGGCGCCGCCGCGGCGGCGGGTGTGGCGGTGTGGATGCACGCGCATAAGACGTACACGAGCTTAGAACGCGCTCGTGAAGCCGGACCGGACGGGAACGGGCGATGCGGGGACGAAACACCCGCAAGATTTTTCTGCGCCGGAAAGCCGCGGCGGCGCTTTTGTGGGAGGGCCTTCAGGCCCGACGCTCTTGTGTCAGTCTGCGGCGATCCGACACAAGAGCGTCGGGCCTGAAGGCCCTCCCACAAAAGCCCAAGCGGTTCGCCAAGGCGGGCAACCGGGCCCGCTCAGCGCCCGCGCCGGCGCCGCCAGAACAGGAAGCCGGTGACCAACAGCAACGGAGGCGCCAGCCCGGTCAGCGCGATCAGCAGCTGCCATGCCCGCCCGCCGACGAAACCGCCGTGCAGCGGATACAGCGCCTCGTACGCGCGCGCGCCGGGGCCTTGCCGGGTCGCGTCACGCGTGCCCAGCAGCGCGCCGCGGTAGGGATCGATCCAGACCATGCTGCGCCCGACCGGATGCCACTCGTCGAGCGCGCGCGCGCGGATCGTCACCAGGCCGCTGTCCTTCTTCGGCAGGCCGATCCGGCGCAGCTGCGCGCCGGGAATCGGCCCGTCCGCGGCCACCGCCGCGTCGGCCGCACGCAAGGTCGCGGCCCAGTCGATCCGCGCGTCCGCCCGCGCCGCGAGCTTCGGCGGCTTCGCCGGTTCGCCCTCGGAAAACGCGGCGCGCAGGGCGCTGCGGGCGATCTCGTCGTAGACCATCGCGGTGCCGGTGACCGCCGCCAGCAAGGTCAGCGGCAACAGCCACAGGCCCAGGCCGCGGTGCCAGCTGAACCAGCGCCGGGTCGGCGGCCCGCGATGCCACTTCAGGCTCGCCGCCAGCGCCGACCAGCGCGGCCACCACAGATACAGGCCGCTGAGCAGCAGGAACACCGCGGCGAGGCCGACGCCGCCGAGCACCTGCTCGCCGCCCTTGCCGGCCAGCAGATGGGTGTGCCAGTCGCGCAGCCACAGGACCAGGTCGTTGCCGGTGTTGCGGGTCAGCAGCAGTTCGCCGCTGGCCGGGTCGAAGTAGCGCCGCTCGTTGTCGGGGAAATAGCCCTGCCACACCGGCAACTGCGGCGAGGGCAGGTCGAGCGAGGTCATGCCCTGGCCCTGCCAGTGGGCGACGATCCGCGCCAGCGCCTGCGCGCGCTGCTGCGGCGCGATGTCGGCATCGCGCTGCAGTTGCGGGTAGGCCCACAGCGCCAGCTCGCGCTGGAACGCCAGCACCGTGCCCGACAGCGCGACCAGCGCGAACGAGGTGCCCAGGGTCAGTCCCAGCCACAGGTGCAGCCACTTCAAGGCCGCGCGCAGGCGGCGCGGCTTGGGCGTGTGCGGGGCGGGAGCGGCCTGGCTGGAATTCATGGCTCGGCGTGGGCGATGGCGGCGATCAGAACCGGTGCGACCAGCTCAGGTTGAGCACGCGCCCGCGTCCGGCCACGTAGGTGTCGTTGCGCGGCGTGCTCTGCGAGTAGTAGGTGATGTACTGCTCGTCGAACAGGTTCTCGACGCCGACGTTGAGCTGGCCCAGCGGCAGCTTGAACCGGCCCTGCAGGTCGACGGTGGTGTAGCCGTCGGTGCTGGCCACGCGCACGCCCTTGGCGTCGAAGTCGCGGTCGATCGCGCGGCTGCCCTGCAGGCGGGTCGAGAACCAGTCGTTCCAGGTCTGGTCCCAGAACGCGGTGATGCGGTTGGGGCTGATGTTGATGCCGGGCAGGTCGGAATCGACGCGGTCGTCGCCGTCGCTGTCGTAGCGGCCCTTGCCGCGCGCGTAGCCCACGCCGGCGCGGCCGGCGTCGGAGAATTGGAACGCGACGTTGCCCTCGATGCCGCGGATCTCGGTGCGCTCGCGCACGACGAAGTAGCTCTGGGTGTTGCGGTCGAACGCCAGGCGCGAGCCGAGGTCGGAATCGGACCAGTACGCGGCCAGGTGCGCCAGCCAGCGGCCGTTGTCGAAGTCCACGCCGATCTCGCGGTTGTCCGACACCACCGGCGACAGGTCGACCAGCTGGTCCACGCTCTGGTTCGGCGTGGTGATGCCGCGCAGCACCCGGCCGATGTCGGCGACGGTGTAGCCCTCCGAATACGAGGCGTAGAACTTCAGCGCGTCGCTGGCTTCGAACACGATGCCGTAGTTGGGCAGGGTTTCGCGGGTCTTGGGCGAGCCGCCGCGGACGAAGCGGCTGCCGCCGGCGTTGGACGGGATGGTGGTGAAGTCGCCGACCTCCAGCGTGCCGCGCTCGTGGCGCACGCCGGCGGTCAGCATGAGCTTGTCGGCCACCCACCACTCGGCCTGCACGAACGGCGACCAGGATTCGTAGGTGGTCTGCGGCACCCACTTGAGTTTGGCCACCACCAGTTCCTGGTAGGTCTTGTCGCGGTTCCAGTCCAGGCCGAAGGTCGCGCGCAGGCGCTGGCCGAACAGGTTGTCGCGCGACCAGCCGAACTTGCCGCCGATCTTCTCCGACACGTTCTGCGACTGGTCCCACCAATGCGGGTCGCGGCCGTCGCGCCAGAAGTCTTCCCAGTCGGTGGCGCCGTACAGGCCGTTGAAGTCGACCCAGAACAACTGCGCGTTGAAGTAGCCGCCGGCCAGCGACTTGTCGGTGTAGTCCAGCACCACCGAGGTCGAGCGGTTCTGCGCGCCGCGGCCCTCGCGGCTGCCGCGCGCGGAGGTCGCGAGCCGGCCGGTGCGGATGTCGCCGTTGACGGTGATGTAGTCGTTGTTGCCGCGCAGCTGGTAGCGGTTGGCGGTCAGCTGCAGGCGCTTGTCTTCGTCGATGTCCCAGCCGGCCTTGGCGAACAGGTTGTAGCTGCGCGCGTCCATCAGGTCGCCCTGGATGTCGTTGACCGCGATCGCATCGCCGTTGCCGTCATAGAACAGCCCTTCGCTGGCGTAGGAGGCGCCGCCGACGAAGTCGACGTCGCCGCTGCGGGCGCCGAACACGTAGGAGGCGCGGTAGCCGACGCTGTCGCTTTGGTTCGGCAGCGCGCTGCTGACGCCGACGTTGACGTCCTGGAAGGTCTGCCCGTCCTGGCGCGGCGCGCGCTTGGTGATGATGTTGATGATGCCGCCCGAGGCGCCCAGGCCCTGCAGCGCGTTGGCGCCGTGGATGACCTCGATGCGCTCGATCATCGCCGGATCGATGGTGTGGCCGTCGCGGCCGCCTTCGCGCAGGGGCGTGGACTGCGGCACGCCGTCGACCAGGTACAGCGGCTTGCGCCCGCGCAGGGTCTCGCCGCCGTTGGTCAGCTTCTGCCGCGAGGGCGAGAACGACGGGATCAGGTTGGCGAGGATCTGCGACACGTCCTGGGTCACCGCCAGCTGCTGCTTGAGCTGCTCGGCGTCGATCACGGTGATGGTGTTGGCCAGCGCCGCTTCCGAGTTGGGGGTGCGGCTGGTGCTGGCCGAGACGGTGACGCGATCGAGGTCCTTGGCCTCCTCGGCCTGGGCGATGGGCGCGACGAGGACGGCCAGCACGGCGCTGGCGAGGAACTGGGGACGGAGCATGGGGAGGACGGCCTGGGAACTGCGACAGGGATCGCATGTTAATGCGAACCATTCTCAGATCAAAGGCCGGGCTGGGCGGGCAGCCGGGTCGCGCGGGTGGGGATTGGTCCGAAAAGTCCGCGATATCAGCCGCTTAGAGGCCGGAAAAACGACTGTGGGAGGGCCTTCAGGCCCGACGCTTTCCGCCCAGATCGCTGCGACCTGGGACGAAAGCGTCGGGCCTGAAGGCCCTCCCACAAAAGCGTTCAGGCCGAATTTCCGGTCCGACAGGGCCGGGCCAGTGGCCCGAACCCTCAACGAATCAACCGAATCGCGCCCGCACCTGCGCATCGCGCGGCATCGCCGCCGCCGCGCCGGCGCGCTCGGTCGACAGGCCGGCGAAGCGCACCGCGTAACGCACGTGTTCGGCGAACGGCGCCTGCGCATCGCGCGCCAGCGCCGCCGCCAGCGCGCCGTTGAAGGCATCGCCCGCGCCGGTGGTGTCGGTCGCTTTCACCGCCGCGGCTTCGACCCGGTAGCAAGCCTGCGCGTCGCCGCGCAGCGCGCCGTCGGCATGGGAGACGAAGCAGCCCGATTTGCCCAGGGTGATCACCACGCTGCCGTGCGCGAGCAACTGCCGGCAGTGCGCGTGCAGCGCCGCGTCGTCGAGGCCGGCGAGGGCGTCGGGGTCGAGCGCGGCACCGCCGCGGCGCTGCAGTTGCGCGCAGAACTCGGTCTCGTTCGGCGTGGCCACGTCGGTCAGCGCCCACAGCGCGTCGCTGGCGAGCGCGTCGGCCGGGGCCGGGTTGAGCAAGGTCAGTCCGCCGGCATCGCGCGCGCGCGCGAACGCGGCGATCGCCGATTCCAGCGGGGTTTCCAGCTGGGTCAGCGCGACCTGGGCGGCGTCCAGCGCCGTCGCGTGCTCGCCGACGAAGGCCGGCGACAGCTCGGCATTGGCGCCGGGGCCGATCACGATGGTGTTGCGGCCGTCGGCATCGACGTAGATGCCGGCGGTGCCGGTCGGCGCGCCGCTGCGCAGGTCGCGCAGGTCGATGCCGTCGCCGGCGGCGAGCGCGCGCGCCAGTTGGCCGCCGGCGTCCTCGCCCAGCGCGCACACGAACGCGGTCGCCGCGCCCGCGCGCGCCGCCGCGGTGGCCTGGTTGAAGCCCTTGCCGCCGGGGCCGGTGTGGTAGCTGCCGGCGAGGGTCTCGCCCGGACGCGGCAGCGCGGCCAGCGCCCACACGTGATCGACGTTGAACGAGCCGACGACGACGACGCGGCCGTGGGTGGAATCGGTGCTCATGCGCTTACGAGGCGAAGTGGGTCAGCACGCCGGCGATGGTCGCGGTCATGAAGGTGGCGATCGAGCCGCCCAGCACCGCGCGCAGGCCGAAGCGGGCCAGGTCCTGGCGGCGCTCCGGGGCGAGCCCGCCGATGCCGCCGATCTGGATCGCGATCGAGGAGAAGTTGGCGAAGCCGCACAGCGCGTAGGTCGCGATCAGCCGGCCCTCGTCGCTCAGGCTCACGCCGGCGACCTTGCCGTTCACGATGTCGGCCAGGTGGGTGTAGGCGACGAACTCGTTGAGCACGACCTTCTCGCCGATCAGGCCGCCGACCACGTTGGCGTCGGCCCACGGGGTACCGATCACCCAGGCGATCGGCGCCAGCACGAAGCCGAGGATGGTCGACAGGCTGGTCGGCTTGCCGATCGCCGCGGCCAGGCCGGTGTGCTCGCCGATCCAGGTCAGCGGCGCGTTGATCAGCGCCATCAGGGCGATGAAGGCCAGCAGCATCGCGCCGATGTTCAGCGCCAGGCGCAGGCCGTCGCCGGCGCCCGCGGCGGCGGCGTCGATGATGTTGGCGGTGTTCTTTTCCACTTCCATCTTGATCGTGCCGCGGGTCAGCGGCTCGCCGGTTTCCGGGACCAGGATCTTGGCGATCACCAGCGTCGCCGGCGCGGCCATGATCGAGGCCGCCAGCAGGTGCTTGGCGTAGAAGGCCTGGGCCTCGGGGTCGCCGGCGCCGAGCATGCCGACATAGGCCGCGAGCACGCCGCCGGCGATGTGGGCCATGCCGCCGATCATCATCGTGATCAGCTCCGACTCGGTCATCTTCGGAATGTAGGGGCGCACGGTCAGCGGCGCCTCGGTCTGGCCGATGAACACGCTGGCGCAGACGCTGGTGGTCTCCGCGCCGGACACGCGCATGACCTTGGTGATCGCCCAGGCCATCGCCCGCACCACCGCCTGCATCACGCCCAGGTGGTAGAGCACGCCCATCAGCGCCGAGAAGAAGATGATCGTCGGCAGCACCTGGAAGGCGAAGATGAAGCCGAATTTGCTCACGTCCATGAGGTCGCCGAAGATGAACTTCGAGCCGGCGCCGACGAATTCCAGCACGTGCACGAAGCCCTTGCCGATGGCGTCGAACACGTCCTTGCCGCCGGGCACCAGCAGCACCACCGCGGCGAAGGCGATCTGCAGGGTGATGCCGGTGGCGACCAGCTTCCAGTCCACCGAGCGGCGGTTGACCGAGAACACCCAGGCGATGGCGACGAGCACCGCCAGACCGAACAGGCCGAAGCCCACGCGCGAAATCGAATCCACTCCACTCTCCCCGGGCGCCGGAGTCCCGGCGGCTTTAGACGTCTAATAGTTAGTCGGCGCAGCCTAGTGGCAGCGGGCGTCAGCAGCAAGCCGCGGCGCAGCGCAGGACGCGAAAACCGCGGATTTTAGCGGGCCGGCGGGCCGATGGGGCGAACCGGGATCGGCCGGCGCGGCCGGCGGCGGTTCGGCGCGCGCGCCGCGCAAGGCTGGAAAGCGGCGAAAACCGCGGCGCGGCGCGGCGGGCGGCGGCGTTCGCGCGGCGCAGGCGCGCCGGATCGGGCGAATCGGCCGGCGCCGGCCGGATCAGCCCGAATCGGGCCAAATCGTTCAGCCGCCCGCGCGGCGGTCAAAGATCGCGCGCCACCACCCGGTTGCGGCCGGATTGCTTGGCCCGCTGCAGGCGCAGGTCGGCGCGGCGCAGCAGCCGCGACAGATCGCCGCCCTCCTGCGGGAAGGTCACCAGGCCGGCGCTGAAGCTCAGCCACAGCGGCTCGGCGCCGCGGCCGGGCTCGAACGGGCGCTCGGCGACGCTGCGGCGGATCGCGTCGACTTCCTCGAACGCGGTGCCCAGCGGCTTGCGCATCACCAGCAGGAATTCGCCGCCCGACAGCCGCACCAGCCATTCGCTGGGCTCGGCCTGCTCGCGCAGCACCGCCACCAGGTGGCGCAGGCTGCGGTCGCCGAGGCGGTGGCCGTAGTCGTCGTTGATGCGCTTGAAGTGGTCCAGGTCGATCAGCGCCAGGGTCAGGCTGCCGCCGTCGCGGCGCACCGCGTCGAACAGGCGCGGGATGCGGTGGGTCAGCCAGGTCCGGTTCGGCAGCCGGGTCAGGCCGTCGGTGCCGGACATCTCGATCAAGCGCTGCATGCGGTAGACGACCATCGAGGTCGCCACCGTCATCATCGCCAGCAGCACCAGCCGCTGGGTCTGGCTGCCGACGGTGACCGCGCCGTAGTCGCTGGACATCAGGTCCTCGGGCGAGCCGGCGGCGGCGAACACCCACAGCGCCAGCAGGCCGTACTGCAGCAGCGCCAGCACGCCCGCGAACAGGGTCACCCGGCCGTCGCTGCGCAGCGCGGTCATCAGGATCGCCAGCAGGTAGCCGCACCACACGATCAGGCTGTTGAGCCCGGCCGGCAGGTGCTGCACCGCCAGCATCGCCAGCACCGCGGTGGTGGCGGTGACGTCGAAGGCGGCGGTGCAGAACGGCAGCCAGCGGTAGCGGCGCTGGCGCCGTGCCAGCGCCAGCCACAGTTGCGAGAACACGTTGACGAACACCGCCCCGCTCAGGCCGATCAGGGTCTCCTTGACGCTGCCGCCGCCGAGCGCGTTGAACAGCGGCAACAGCAGCAGCATCGCCGCCAGCACCGCGCGCAGCCGCGCCACCAGCAGTTCGCCGCCGGCGCCGATCTCGAGCATGATTTCGTCCGGCCGCGACAGCAGCGCGATCAGCACGCTGCGCATCCGTCCGCCTACGCCCTGGTACATCCCCGTCCGTTCCTCCCTGCGGCCCCGCGCGAGCATAGCGCGAGAGCGGCCCGCCGCCGCGCGCACGGCGGCGCGATTCGCGCCGGCGGGCGCGGCTCCGGCGATGGCCGGTCGCGCGCCCGCCGCCCGGGACGGCGCCGGGGGTTCAGCCGATGCCGCGGATCGCCACCCACAAGGCCAGCGCGGCGAACACGGCCGCGGCGACGAACCGGGCGGTCTTCAGCGGCAGGCGGTCGGCGAAGCGGGCGCCGAGCAGGGCGACCGGGACATTGGCCAGCAACATGCCGACGGTGGTGCCGACGATCACCGCCCACAGCGGCTCGTAGCGGGTCGCCAGCAACACCGTGGCGACCTGGGTCTTGTCGCCGATCTCGGCGAAGAAGAACGCGATGGTGGTGGCGATGAAGGCGCCGCGCGCGGAGAACTGGGTTTCGCCCTCGTCGAGCTTGTCCGGCTTGAGCGTCCACAGCGCCACCGCCAGGAAGCTCGCGGCGACCACCCAGCGCAGGATCTCGGGCTTGAGGAACGCGGCGACCAGGGTGCCGAACCAGGCCGCGAGCGCGTGGTTGAGCAGGGTGGCCAGCAGGATGCCGAGGATGATCGGCACCGGCTTGCGGAAGCGCGCGGCCAGCAGCAGGGCCAGCAACTGCGTCTTGTCGCCGATTTCGGCGAGCGCGACGGTACCGGTGGACACGGCGGAGGCGACGACCCAGGCCGGGAAGTGGGACAGATCCATGAGAACTCCAGGGTCGGGCATTCGCGTGGACGCGAAGGCAAACGCCGCACGGCCCGACCCGGGTACGCGCAACGCCTGCCTTCGGTCTTGCCCGTGGTCGCTGGCTCGAGGTCGAAAGACGCTCGCGCTGGCTGCCGCTCATGCGCCATGGCCTGCTGGCCAAGTGTGTTGACGCATGCCCCCGCGAGCTTGCGCCGGCGGGTGGACTACTCCCCGGAGGAGGAAAGTGTGCGCATTGTAGCCATGTCGGGCGGGGTGTGCAGCAAATGAGAGGCTTTCGCGGTTGGGGCGGTTGGGGCGGTTGGGGCGGACGAAGCGTGCGAGATGGGCTGGACGGGCGAGGTTGTTGGGCTGGGGGGCGGTTGGGATGATTTAGCGGTTGGGGCGGTGCGTGAGGCGGGGGAGCACCGAGTCGGTCGATCGCGCTGCTCACGGCGGCGGCGTGGCTGTTCGGCTGTATCGCCGCGGACGCGCGACGTAGACGCATTGCGACACACGCTCACACCCCGTCATTCCGGCTAAAGCCGGAATCCATTTTGATCTTGCTGTTGCTTTCGTCGTTATCGCTGTGGCGCGTGACGACAAGCGGCAATCAAGAGCTTTCGTCCGCAAGCGGCCGAGTTGCTTTCTTTTGGCAGCGCGCCAAAAGAAAGTAACCAAAGAAAAACGCTTGTCTAAAGTCACAAGCCACTAAGTCCAGCACCGGACGCAGGGATGTGCCGTAAGGGGCATCCTGCCCCTACGGCGCACGCGCGCATCCATGCGCGCGCCCTCCGGGTCTGCAGGGCTTGCGCGGGAGTTCAGGGGACGAGTAGGAGCAACAGCAACAACAACGTGGATTCCGGCTTTCGTCGGAATGACGGGGCGAGATGTTGCGGGCGCGGCTTTTGGATGAAAGAGCGTTGGTGCGCGGCGTCGACGTTGCGCAAAGCCGCTGCGCAAAGCCGGCGCTAGGCGAGTGACTGGCAGCGCACGGTCACTGCGAGCAGGCCGGGGTTTCGCCGCCGTCTTCGGCATACAACGCCGCGAAGCTCGCCGGCATCACCCGCGGCATCCGCTGCAACGGCGTTTTCACCGCGGCGAAGTAGTCGCGCTGCCATTGCGCCGCCAGCGCGGCGGCGGCGGGTTCCAGGCCGGCGTCGCGCGAGGCCGGCGGATCGGGCGGGTTGCCGCTGAGCCGCGCCACCAGCAAACGCATCGCCCGCGCCTTGGTCGGGTCGTCGGCGATCAGGCCGGTGATCGGCGAGGAGTTGTCGCTATAGGCGGTCATCAGGTCGAACAGCGCCGGGGTGTAGCCGGCTTCGAACGAGAGCTGCAGCAGGTTGCCGGCTTCGGCGCGCCAGCGGTCGAATTCGGGCGTGGCGAGGTGGGAGTAGTCCAGCAGCACCGAATCGCCGCGCGCGTAGCGGTACATCGCCTCGGGCTCGCCGGCCAGCGCGGCCTGGCGCAGGTAGCGGTTGCCCTGGCGCCAGGCGTCGTTCTGCGCGCCGCGGCATTCGGCGATCAGCTGGTGCGCGCGGTCTTCCATCCGCGCCATGTAAGCGCGCTGTTCCGGCGCCAGGCTCGCGCTGGCGTTCTGCTCGGCGCCGGCGAGGATCTGCTGCGCGGCGGAGGTGTCGGCGCAGCGCAGCAGGTCGACGCCGAGCTGGCAGGCGGCGCGGCTGTCGCCGGCGTCGGCGCGCTGGCGCAGTTCGTCTTGCCGGCGTTGGCGATAACCGATTTGGGCCGGATCGGGCGGGCGCGAGGCCGCGGCTATCGGTGCGGCCGCCGGCGGCGTCGCGACCGCAGCCGATGCGCTCGCGGCTTTCGCCGGCGCGCTCGCGTCCGCCGCGCCGCGCGCGCGCCACCACTGCCAGCCCGACCAGGCGATCGCGGCCGCGGCCGCCGTCGCGAGCAAGGCCCGGGTACCGGAATTCATCGCCTGCCGCCGTTCCTGGTCGCTGCGTTCATCGGCGTAGCATGCCCGCAATCGATCATCGGATTGGAGGCTTGTTATGCAATACCGTCGACTGGGTTCGTCCGGCCTGCAGGTTTCGGCGCTGTCGTTCGGCGCCTGGGTCACCTTCGGCGCGCAGATCGGCCGCGACACCGCGCGCGAATTGATCGCCGCGGCCTGGGACCACGGGGTCAATTTCTTCGACAACGCCGAGGGCTACGCCAACGGCGAGGCCGAGCGGGTCATGGGCGAGGCGATCGCCGAACTGCGCCTGCCGCGCGACGGCTATTGCGTGTCGAGCAAGGTGTTCTTCGGCGCCGAAGCCGAGCCGCGGCCGACCCAGCGCGGCCTGTCGCGCAAGCATGTGGTCGAGGCCTGCCACGCCGCGCTCAAGCGGCTGCGGGTGGAGCACCTGGACCTGTATTTCTGCCACCGCCCCGATCCGGACACGCCGGTGGAGGAGACGGTGCGGGCGATGGATGCGCTGGTGCGCCAGGGCAAGGTGCTGTACTGGGGCACGTCGGAATGGCCGGCGGCGCTGATCCGCGAAGCGCACAAGATCGCCCGCGCCCATCACCTGCAGCCGCCGAGCATGGAGCAGCCGCAGTACAACCTGCTGCATCGCGAGCGGGTCGAGCTGGAGTACGCGCCGCTGTACGCCGAACTCGGCCTGGGCGCGACGATCTGGTCGCCGCTGGCCTCGGGCCTGTTGACCGGCAAGTACCGCGGCGGCTTCGAAGGCGAGAGCCGGCTCGGCCACTCGGACAAGGAGTGGCTGCGGCGGGTCGCGGTCGGCGATTCCGGGCAGCGCCGGCTGCAGCGGGTGACGGCGTTCGTGCAGCTGGCCGAGGAACTGGGCGTGGCGCCGGCTTCGCTGGCGATCGCCTGGTGCCTGCGCAATCCGCACGTGTCCACCGCGATCCTCGGCGCGAGCCGGGTCGAGCAGTTGCTGCAGAACCTGCAGGCGCTGGAAGTGAAGCTGGACGACGCGGCGTGGCAGCGGGTCGAAGCCGCCACGAGCTGAGCGAGGGCTTCGGAGCCTGCCTGGTGGGGCTGCGTGAGCCGCGACTGCGCCGATCCGGCTGCGGCGCAAGCCGGCCATCGACGTCGGGCAGCAGGTCTGGCGGCATCCCGGGGTAGGGCGCTGGCGGCGCAGTTGTGTTGGCGCGGTCGCGGCTCGCGCCGCTCCTGCAGGGGCTGCGGGCGGCCGACGAGCGGTGCGACGAGGTACGCAAATTCATGCAATCGCGTGTTGACTGGCAAATGAGAATCATTATCATCATTCGGGAGCCCACCCCCCGAACGAGTCGCTGCCATGTCTCTGCGCAACCCCGTGCTGCAGTTGAAGCCCCGTACTGATCGTTCCCTGGCCGTCGTCGTCCCGCCGGTGGCGGCGGTCGCGCCGGCCGCCGCGGCGGCCTCGGCCGTCGTCGCCGCCGCCCAGGGCGGACTGGTCGAAAGCGCCGCGCTGCTGCGCGGTGCGCGCGAAGTCCTGATCCGCCACGGCGGCGAGGTCTATCGCCTGCGCCATACCCGCAACGACAAGCTGATCCTGACCAAGTAACCCCGCGTACGGCGCGCCTCCCGCCAAGCCCGCTCAGCAACATCCCCTCCCACGTCGGTCCAAATTCCCCAAGCCCAGGGCCTAACCGCCCCAAGCCCAACGGAATCCGAACCGCGTTGCCGAGCCCGCCGCACCAGGCCGCCCCACCGCGCAAGCACCACCCGCGCCGCGCCCACCCCGGGCGCGGCGCGGTGCGTCGGCCCGCCCGACCCGCCAGCACCTCTCTCCAAGGCTGCCAGCCCCGACTCTCTCCGGATGCCAGCTCGCCTCGGTCTCACCGTTCCATCCAACCGAGTCGAAGAATGTCCCGCGTCCATACCCCGGCTGCGTCCGCGCGCCCTGTTTGCGTCTCCGTCCTCCCCGCGCGCTCCGCGCTGGCCCTGGCCCTGCTGCTGGCGCTGCCGGCCGCGCAGGCCGCCGACGCGCCCGATGCCGCCAGCGGCGAGGTCAACGAACTCAACCGCGTGGTGGTCAGCGCGACGCGCACCGAGCGCGCCGTGCAGGACGTGCCGGCCACGGTCAGCGCGATCGACCGCGAGCGCATGGACAACGAACTGACCCGCAACATCCGCGACCTGTTCCGCTACGAACCCGGCATCGACGTCGGCGGCAACCGCGAGCGCTTCGGCCTGGGCGACATCCGCATCCGCGGCCTCGGCGGCAACCGCGTACGCGTGCTGGTCGACGGCGTGTCGGTGTCGGACGGCTTCTCGATCGGCAGCTTCTCCAACGCCGGGCGCAACTTCGTCGACCTGGACACGGTCAAGGAAGTCGAGATCGTGCGCGGCCCGTCCAGCGCTTTGCACGGCTCCGACGCGCTCGGCGGCGTGGTCTCGTTCGTGACCAAAGACCCGGCCGATTACTTGAAGGACGGCGCCAAGTCGTACTTCGGTTTGAAGCTCGGCGCCGAAAGCCAGAACGAAGGCCTTTACGGCAGCGCCACCGCGGCCTTCGGCGGCGAGCGCTGGTCGGGCCTGGTCGTGGTCAACCACCACCAGGGCAAGGAAACCGAGAACCAGGGCGACAACGACGCCCACGACGGCAGCCGCACCCGCGCCAACCCGCAGAGCTTCGAAGGCCGCAGCCTGCTGACCAAGCTGGTGTACGCGCCGAGCGACAACCAGCGCTTCCGCCTGACCGTGGAAGGCAGCGAAGACCGCACCACCACCGACGTGTTCAGCGCGCTGGGCCTGAGCGCGCTGACCCCGGGCCTGCCGCCGACCGCGCCGCGCACGCGGGTGTCGTCGATGGCCGGCAACGATCACCAGACCCGCGCGCGGGTGGCCTTCGCCCACGAGATCGACGCGCTCGACAGCCCGCTGGCCGATTCGTTGCGCTGGCAGGTGTACCGCCAGGACAGCGAAACCACCCAGCGCACCCGCGAGCAGCGCGCCAGCGTGGTCAACGGCCGCGACACCAGCCCGAGCCTGCGCCTGCGCGAGTTCAACTTCGACCAGCGCCTCTACGGGGCCGAAGCCACCGCGCACAAGGACTTCGCCACCGGCGCGGTCGAGCACACGCTCACCTACGGCTTCGAGTACGAGCAGACCGAATTCCGCCAGAAGCGCGACGGCCGCTCGGTCAACCTGACCAACGGCGCGGTCAGCAGCACGATCTCGCCCGACGCCTTCCCGGTGCGCGACTTCCCGATCAGCAAGACCCGCAATGCCGGCGTGTTCGTGCAGGACGAGATCCGCTTCGCCGACGGCGCGTTCCGGCTGGTGCCGGCGGTGCGCGTGGACCGCTACGAGCTCAAGCCGCAGAGCGATGCGATTTGGAACGGCGACAACCCCGGGGTCAAGATCAGCGAGCTGAGCAAGACCAGCGTCTCGCCCAAGCTCGGCGCGGTCTGGCATTTCGCCCAGGACTGGTCGCTGTACGGCGGCTACCAGCGCGGTTTCCGCGCGCCGCCCTACAGCGACGTCAACCTCGGCTTCACCAACCTGCAGTTCGGCTACACCGCGATCCCCAACGCCGACCTCAAGCCGGAAACCAGCAACGGCTACGAACTGGGCCTGCGCTACAGCGGCAAGGCGGTCTACGCGCAGCTGTCGGGCTATTACAACGACTACAAGGACTTCATCGAGTCCAACCGCCTGGTCAGCTCGCCGCCGCAGACGCCGCTGATGGTGTTCCAGTCGCAGAACGTGGACAAGGCGCGCATTCGCGGCGTCGAGCTGCGCGGCGGCGTGGACTTCGGCGAGCTGTATCCGTCGCTGGCCGGCTGGTCGACCCGCTTCGCCGCGGCCTACAGCAAGGGCGAGGACAAGACCGACGACCGTCCGCTGGAATCGATCGCGCCGCTGACCGCGACCGTCGGCGTGGCCTACGACCGCGAGAGCTGGGGCGTGGAACTGGCCGGCCGCTTCGCCCGCCACAAGAGCGATCTGCCCGAGGCCAACCGCTTCGCCGCGCCGGGCTACGGCGTGCTCGATCTGCTGGCGCATTGGGAATTCGCCCCGGGCGCCAAGTTCAACGTCGGCGTGTTCAACCTCGGCGACAAGAAGTACTGGGACAGCGGCGACGTCCCGGGCGCGCTGACCGCGTCCAGCGCCATCCTCGACCGCTACACCGCGCCGGGCCGCAACGTCGGCGCCAGCGTGGCGGTGAGCTGGTAAGCCATGCGCGCCGCGCCGGCGTCCGCCTTCGTCTTGCTGCCCGATCGCGGCGACGCGCGCGCCGCGCTGCCCGCGCCGGAGCGGTTGGCGGCGGTGGCGACGGTGCTGTGCGTGCATCCGCGCCGCCAGCGCGACGCCCTCGACGGCTGGCTGGCGGCGCGCAGCGCGCAACGCCTGGGCGACGCCGGCGGCGAAGCGCTGCGTTTCCGCGACGGCGGCGGGCGCGAATGCTGGCGGCTGTACCTGCTGCCGGACAGCGACTTCCTCGCCTGGGACGACGTCGCCGCGGCGCTGCCGGACGCGGCCGGCCCGATCCGTCCGGCCGTCGTCCCGGCGCTGGCGCGCTGGTGGCGGCGCCTGCGCGGCGCGCGCCGCGCGCAGGCGCTGCGGTTGCGGGTGTTGCGCGATGCCGACGGCCACTGCGTGCTGCTCGCCGACCCGGCCGCGCTGTCGCCGCTGGGCCTGGCCCAGGCGCGGCGCATCGCCGCCGGCGAGGGCGCGCGCCTGGACGAATGCGCCGACGCCTGCTGCTGCCTGGCTTCGGCCGCCGACGCGGCGCGGCGCTGAGCGCGCACCGCCGCTGCCATTGCTTGCGTTTCCTTATTTCCCTTACAGCCAAAGAGCCAATCCAGACCTCATGAATCCCCGTCATTTCCGTGCCAGCGCGCTGGCGATCTGCCTGTTCTCCAGCCCGCTGGCGCTGGCCCAATCCAACCCCGCCCCGACCGCCGACCCGGCCCGCGACCGCGCCTCGATCCTGGCGATGCAGGGCGAGTACCTGGTCGATTTCGCCTTCGACGAAACCGTGCTGCTCAAGCCCGGCTACGAGCGCGGGCCGGCCATGCGCAGCGGCGGCAACGAGACCGTGATCGTGGTCGAGGACACGCCGACCAAGCTGGTGCTGCAGCACATCCTGGTCGACGGCAAGAGCGGCCACGTGACCAAGCACTGGCGCCAGGACTGGACGTTCGAAGCGCCGCAGCGCTTCGAATTCAGCGCCGACCAGACCTGGCAGGTGCGCACGATCCCGGCCGGGCTCAACCGCGGCGCCTGGACCCAGTGCGTGTTCGAGGTCAGCGACGCGCCGCGCTACTGCGGCACCGGCCGCTGGGACTACGCCCACGGCAACGCCACCTGGACCAGCGACCCGAGCTGGCGCCCGCTGCCGCGACGCGAGTACACCAAGCGCAGCGACTACAACGCCATCGTCGCGATCAACCGCCACACCCTGACCCCGAACGGCTGGACCCACGAGCAGTTCAACACCAAGGTGCTGCGCAAGCCCGACGGCAGCCAGGAAGAACTAGCGCGCGAGTTCGGCTTCAACGACTACGTCAAAACCAAGGATGTGGACTTCAAGCCGGCCTACACCTATTGGCAGGCGACCCAGGGCTACTGGGCCAAGGTGCGCCAGCGCTGGGAGCGCTATCTGGGCAAGGCCCCGGGCGTGCGGCTGAAGACCAAGGTCGACGGCATGGCGATGATCATTCCGCTGTTCGAGCAGGCCGGCAAGCTGGAAGAGGGCAAGAAGGTCGCCGACAAGGACATCGACGCGGTGTTCGCCAAGTGGGTGGTCGCGGCGCCGGCCGAGTAAGCGGCGCGGGGCGGAAGAACATTCCCGGCCAGCCCCGCGCAGGAGCGCAGGTGCCCGAGCGACGATCGGAACGGGCCGGGCAGGGATGCCCGGCCTTTTCTTTGCTTCGTGTCGTTCGCGGCGCGAACGTGGATTGGCGGGGTGGCCGCTGTCGGCAGCGCGAACGCGCCGTTGGCGGCGCGAAAAAATGGGGCCGGGCGCGCTTGGCGGCCGGCCCCGATTGGGGAAGTGGGGAACGCGGCGCGATCTGAGGCCGCCAGAGCCGAATCGTGCGGCCCGAATCCCGCGGCTTGAACCGCGCGACTCAGTTCTTACGATCCGACCCTCGCGATCCAGGCCGCGCGTCGCGTCTGCGCGATCGGTGCGGCCCGGCCGGATCGACGCGGTTCAATCGACGCGGTAGCCCTGCGCGCTGCGCGCAAGCTGCACCGGCGCGGGCGGCGCCGGCGGTGCCGCCACGATCTTGCCCTTGGGCGGCGGCGGCGGCGGCGGCGGCGGAGGCGGGGGCGGCGGCGGCGGGGGCGGCGGGGGCGGCGGAGCGGGCGCGACCGGCGGCGCAGACGGCGCAGGCGGTGTCGGCGGCGCCGGCGGCGCGGGCGGAGCGGGCGGCGGCGGCGGAGGCGGAGGCGGCGGCACCCAGGCCACCGCCTTGGGCACGGTCAGCTTGAGCTTGGCGTTGCTGCGGTCGCGCAGGTAGCCGATCTCGACCTGGGCGCCCTCGCGCTTGCCGCGCAGCGCGTCCATCGCCTCGCGCGGCGTGTCGACCGCGCGGCCGTCGACGCTCTGGATCACGTCGCCGGCCTCCAGGCCCTTGAGCTCGAGCGGCGCGCTGATCACCAGCACGCCGCGCTGGGCGCCGAAGTAGCGGCCGAGCTTGGGATCGACCGAGGCCAGGTTGAGGCCGTTCCAGCGCATCGCCTCGCTGATCAGCGGCATGTTGCAGGCCGCGCGCTTGCTCTTATCCTTGCCGTCGCAGTCCAGGTCCGGGCCGATGCGGTAGATCTCGGTGCGCACGCCCGGCGCCACCGCGACCCCGGCCTCGCCGGCGCCGGCCCGGCCGTCGCGGTCGATGCGCATGCTGCGCACCTCGGTGTTGAGCACGTACTGGCTGCCGTCGACGTTGCGGAACATCATCACCCGCTCGCCGGCCTGCGGCTCGACCTCGAGCGTGGCTTGCTGCTGGCCGCGCTGGTAGAGGATGCGCACGGACTTGCCGAGCTTGAGCGCGCCCAGCAGTTCGCGCGCGTTGCCCAGCCGCGCGTCGCCGTCGGCGCCGGCGATCTTGCGGCCGTCCACCGCGAGCAGGCGGTCGCCGCTGTGCAGGCCGGCGCGCGCCGCCGCGCTGCCGGGAGTGACGGCGAGGATCGACACGCCGCTGCGCGCGTCCGGCGCGAGGATCACACCGAGCTGCGGCCGGCGTTGGTTGTCGCTGATCAACACCGGGCCGAACGGCATCGGCCGCGGCATGGCGTCGCGCGAATGGGCGCCGCCGCGCGGCGGCTCGGGCGTCAGTTGCGCCAGCAGCTGCGGCGGCGCGCCGTCGCCGCTGTAGCGGTAGACATAACTATAGGTGTCGGTCCGCACCGGGGCGGCGGCGGCCGGCGCAGCGACGGCGGGCGCCGCGAGCGCGCCGGCGACCGCAGCGGCCAGCACAGCGGGGAGCAGGAAATGGGACGACATGACGGCCTCCGGGCGGATGGGCATGAATGGAATGCGGCGGGCGTTGCGGTTCGGGGACGCGATAGCGGACGTCGGGCCGCAGCCGGGCATCGCGCGATCGGGCAGGGTGGATGCGGGCATCGGCATCGGGCGCTCAGTCCACGCGCACCAGCGCGCCGTCGTAGCGCTCGCCGCCGCGCGCGGCGAACCAGCGCTGGGTGCTTTCCACCCCGGCCAGCGCGCGCAGCGAGTCGACCCGTTCGCGCCACAGCGCCACGCGCGAGGGCGCCGGCAGGGCGCCGTCGATCAGCGCGGTGTCGATCAGGCGCAGGCGCTGGTCGAGGTCGGCGCTCATGACCGCGGCGGCGGCGCTGGCGACGCGTTCGTCGCGCGCGGCGGCCACCAGCGCTTCGAGCTGGGCCGACTCGGCCTGCAGTTCGCGCAGCTGCGTGGCCAGGCGGGCGTCGTCGGAGGCGCGGGCGGCATCGTGCGAGGCCGCCGATGCGGTCGCGCCGGACGGGGCCGCGGCGGCCGCGCGCGGTTGCGGTGCGTTCGCGGTCGTGGCCAGGCGCCGTTCGCGGGTCGCGGCGTCGGCCGGTCGGGTCGTATCAGCCGCTGCAGGGGCCGGCGTCGGACGCGGTTCGAGGGCGCCGTCGCGGCTGCGTTGTGCGGGTGGCGTCGCGGCGATGCGTTGGCTTGCGCCGTCGGCGTGCGCCGGTGCGGCGGCGGGGTCGGTCGCATCGCGCTGCGGCGCTGCGGCCGGCGACGCCTGTTGCGCCAGCGGCGCGGACGCGGGGCCTTGCGCCGGCCGCTGCGTGCGCAGGCCCAGCCACAGGCCCAGCGGCAGCGCCGCGGCCAGCATCGCCGCCAGCGCCCAGCGCTGGCGCGCTCGGCGCGCGCGGGCGGCAACGGACGCGGCCGGCACTGCAGCGACGGGCGGTTCGCCCAGGCGTTCGGCCAGGCGCGCCCAGCCGCCGGCGGGCGGCGTTTCGGCGGGCAGCGCGGCGAACGCGCCGGCCCAGTCGGACGGGGTGGGGGACTGCTCAGGCATGGGCCTGCTCCGGTTCCAGCAACTGGCGCAGGCGGCGGCTGCCGCGCGCGAGCTGCGACTTGGAAAAACTGATCGAGCGCTGCATCAGCGTGGCGATCTCCTCATGGGTGTAGCCCTCGGCGTGGTACAGCCACAGCACGCTGCGGGTGGCCTCGGGCAGTTGCGCCAGCGCGCGCCCGAGCGCGGCGGCGTCGGCCGCGGCCGGCGGCGGCGGGGCGCGGTCGTCGGCCAGGTGTTCGTCCTCGCTGTCGGCGTGCTCGTGGCGGCGCCGGCTGCGCAGGCGCATCAGCGCCTCGTTGACCGCGATCTGGCGCAGCCAGCCCCAGAACGGCGTGCCGCTGCCGTCGCGGTGGCCGCGGAAGTCGCCGATCCGCGTGAGCACCTTGAGCATGGTCTCCTGCAGGACTTCGGTGGCTTCGTCGCGATCGCCGGCGATGCGCACCGCCAGGGTGAACACCGGCCGTTCGAACCAGCGGTAGATCTGTTCGAACGCGGCGCCGTCGCCGGCGCGGGCGCGCGCCAGCAACGTCTCCGGGACGTCGATGGCGAAGCTCGACACGGGCCGGTCGGGCGCGGGCGCGGGCGGCGGCAGGGGCATGGGTTCGGGTGGCATTCCCAGGCAAGGATGCAGCGGGGGCGTGAAGGGTCGCAGCCGGCGCCAAGGCCTATACTGCGCCTATCTATAAGGACGAAGGGGGACGACATGGGCGCTGCCGGTTCGATTCTGGCGCTGGTCTTGGTATTCGCCGGCGTGGTGTTGTTGTTCAAGACCGTGCGCATGGTCCCGCAGGGCTACCAGTGGACGGTCGAGCGCTTCGGCCGCTACACCCACACCATGGACCCCGGCCTGCATTTCCTGATCCCGGTGATCTACGACGTCGGCCGCAAGATCAACATGATGGAGCAGGTGCTGGAAGTCCCCAGCCAGGACGTGATCACCAAGGACAACGCGGTGGTCAAGGTCGACGGGATCGTGTTCTTCCAGGTGCAGGACGCCGCGAAGGCGGCGTACGAAGTCGCCCAGCTGGAAGTGGCGATCCTCAACCTGGTGATGACCAACATCCGCACCGCGATCGGTTCGATGGACCTGGACGAATCGCTGTCCAAGCGCGACGAGATCAACACCAAGGTGCTCAACGCGGTCGACGCGGCCACCCATCCGTGGGGGTTGAAGGTCAACCGGATCGAGCTCAAGGACATCCAGCCGCCGCGCGACCTGGTCGACTCGATGGCCCGGCAGATGAAGGCCGAACGCGAGAAGCGCGCCAACATCCTGGAGGCCGAGGGCCACCGGCAGTCGGAGATCCTGCGCGCCGAGGGCGACAAGCAGGCCGCGATCCTGGAAGCCGAGGGCAAGCGCGAGGCCGCGTACCGCGAAGCCGAGGCGCGCGAGCGCCTGGCCGAAGCCGAGGCCAAGGCGACCCAGCTGGTGTCCGACGCGATCGCCGCCGGCAACGTGCAGGCGATCAACTACTTCGTCGCGCAGAAGTACATCGAAGCGTTCAAGGCGCTGGCGCAGGCGCCGAACCAGAAGTTCGTGATGATGCCGATGGATTCCTCCGGCGTGATCGGTTCCATCGCCGGCATCGCCGAACTGGCCAAGGACGCGATGGCCCAGCAGCAGGGCGGCGCGAATGCGCGCCCGCCGCGCAGCGGAGGCTGACATGAGCTGGAACTGGCCGACCGTCGCCTGGGCCGCCATCGCGCTGCTGCTGTTCGCGGCCGAGGCGATGGCGCCGGGGGCGTTCATGCTCTGGCTCGGCCTGGCCGCGGCGGCGGTGTTCGTGCTGGTGCTGGCCTTGCCCGAGCTGACCCTGCTGGTGCAGGTCGCCGCGTTCGTGGTGCTCAGCTTCGCCTCGGTGCAGGTCTACCGCAGCTGGTTCCGCAAGCGCGAACCGGCCAGCGACCAGCCGCTGCTCAACCGTCGCGCCGAGCAGTTGATCGGCCGGGTGGTGCCGCTGGAGCGCGGCATCGTCGCCGGGCGCGGGCGGGTGCAGATCGCCGACGCGTTCTGGGACGTGAGCGGCCCGGACCTGCCGGCCGGCGCGCTGGTGCGCGTGGTCGCCGCCGAGGCCATGGTGCTGCACGTGGAAGCGGCGGGCTGAGCGTGGCCGCGCGCTGCGCCAGGCCGTGGTCGCGCGCAGCGGCGCGCCGACGCGCGTCGGCGGCGCTGGGCGCGTGCGCGCTGGGACTGTGCCTGGCCGCGCAGGCCGGGCCGACCGTGCCGACGCCGGCCAAGCCGGCGCAAAGCAAACCGGCGGACCGCAAGCCGATGCAGGACAAGACCGTCCAGGGCGCGACGAGCCAGGCCCGATCGACTCAAAGCGGATCGGCGCCGAACGCGCCTGTCCAGAACGCGCCGGCCCGCGGCGTGCCGATGCAGAACCCGCCGCCGCAGGGCGGATCGAAGCAGAACGCGCCGGCGTCGGCCGGCCCGGTGCCGAGCGGCCCGATCCTGAGCCGGCCGCCGGCGGTGCGCGACGACAAGCTGGCGACGCGCGACTGGATCGGCCGGGTGGTGCCGCCGTATCCGGACGGCTACCGCTCCAACACCGGCGGCTGCGTCGGCAGCGGCCGCAGCGCCGAGCAAATCTGCGCGCGCAGCATCGGCACCATCGACGACAACGAAGACCGCTCGCAACTGCTGTACGCCGCCGAACTGATCGGCCGCGCCGGCAACGAAGCGCGCTGGAAGATCACCGACGTGGTCGCTTATCCGCGGCTGCAACGCGGCGAGCGCGTGTCGATCTCGACCTGTTTGTTCGACGGCGCCGGCGATCCGGGCGTCATCGCCGTCGTCGATACCCTGGTGGAGAACGCCGCCGCGCGCGAAACCTTCGACGCGGTGCGCTGGGCGGTGCGGCTGGACCGCAGCAAGGGCCGCTTCGTCGAGATCAAGGCGGCCGAGGTGCAGTGCTACAACGAAGGCGCCGAGGGCGAGTGAGCGGCGCTTCGTGCGATCGGGCCGCGTGCGGCGCGGCGCGCTGATCGCAAGGCGTCGGGCCTGAAGGCCCTCCCACAACAGCCGTCCTTTCTTGATGCGAAAGGCCTGCTCTGTTGTGGGAGAGCCTTCAGGCCCGACGCTTTTCTTCCGGCAATGCGGGACGTTCATCGCGACCCAAGCCCGACGCGCCGGAGTCGAACTGCCTGCGCAAGCCGCCACCATTCGCCGCAGTACCGAAATCCGGCAAGCCCGCACGGCGCGCGCTTCTGGGATAATCCCGCGTTCCCACCCCCACCCAGCAGAGCAGGCCGCGCCCATGAGTCAGAAGACCATTCTCAACGACGCCCATCGCGCACTCGGCGCCAAGATGGTCGATTTCGGCGGTTGGGACATGCCGATCAGCTACGGCTCGCAGATCGAGGAGCACCATCAGGTGCGCCGCGACGCCGGCATGTTCGACGTCAGCCACATGACCGTGGTCGACCTGCGCGGCGCGCGCGTGCGCGAGTTCCTGCGCCGCCTGGTCGCCAACTCGGTCGACAAGCTGCAAAAGAGCGGCAAGGCGTTGTACACCTGCATGCTCAACGAGGACGGCGGGGTCATCGACGACCTGATCGTCTACTTCCACGAGGAAGACTATTTCCGCCTGGTGGTCAATGCCGCCACCCGCGACAAGGACCTGGCGTGGATCGGCCAGCAGGCCGGCGCGTTCGGCGTCAGCGTGACCGAGCGCCCGGAGCTGTCGATGATCGCGGTGCAGGGCCCGAACGCGCGCGAGAAACTGATCGGCCTGCTGCGCGAGGACGACCGCGCGCGCATCGGCAAGCTCGGCAAGTTCGTCGCCGGCCAGGCGCAGACCGCCGACGGCATCGAACTGTTCGTCGCCCGCACCGGCTACACCGGCGAAGACGGTTTCGAAGTGATCGTGCCGGAAGACCGCGCGGTGGCGTTGTGGGACGCGCTGCTCGCCGCCGGCGTCAAGCCGGCCGGCCTGGGCGCGCGCGACACCCTGCGCCTGGAAGCGGGCATGAACCTCTACGGCCAGGACATGGACGACACGGTCTCGCCGTACGAGGCCGCGCTGGCCTGGACCGTCGCGCTCGACGAAGGCCGCGACTTCATCGGCCGCGGCAAGCTCGAAGCGCACAAGGCCGGCGGCGCGCCGCGGCAGATGATCGGCCTGGTGATGGACGAGAAGGGCGTGCTGCGCCACGGCCAGAAGGTGCTGACCGCGCACGGCGACGGCGAGATCCTCTCCGGCACGTTCTCGCCGACCCTGGGCAAGTCGATCGCGTTCGCGCGCGTGCCGGCCGGCGAGATCGCGCTCGGCGCGGCCGGCAACGTGCGCGTGGACATCCGCGGCAAGGAAGTGCCGGTGCGCGTGGTCAAGTTCCCGTTCGTGCGCGACGGCCAGGCCCAGGACGGCGTGCTCGGCTGATCCGCGTTCGCGCGACCGGGTTCGCGCGGTTCGCATGCGTGCAATCGCGAACCGCCCGATCCCGATCCGCGCGACCGGGCCCGCCCGATCCTGGGCGGGCATCGTTGGCGAGCGACCCGGCGCACCGCCGGGCCGCGCCGCCGCCCTCCCGGTCCGGCCCCCGCGCCGCACCAGGCATCGACATGAACGGAGCCGTGCATGAGCGTCGCCGTCGACTACTACTTCAGCCTGATCTCGCCCTACGCCTACCTCGGCCACGCGCCGCTGCTGGCGCTGGCGCGCGAGACCGGCGCGCACCTGCGCTACAAGCCGGTGCGCATCTTCGAACTGTTCTCCGCCAACGGCGGCCTGCCGCTGGGCCAGCGCGCGCCGGCGCGGCAGCGCTATCGCGTGGTCGAGCTGCAGCGCGCGCGCGCCGAGCGCGACGTGCCGCTGAACCTGGCGCCGAAGCACTTCCCGGTCGACCCGGGCCTGGCCGACCGCTGCGCGATCGCGCTGGCGCGGGCCGGGCGCGATCCGGCGCAGTACATGGACACGGTGTTCCGCGCGATCTGGGCGCACGACGAGGACATCGCCGACCGCGCGGTGCTGGCGCGCGCGTTGCGCGACGCCGGTCACGATGCCGATGCGATCCTCGCCGCGGCCGACACCGGCGCGGTGGCCGCGGCCTACCAGGACAACACCGCCGCGGCGATCGCCTGCGACCTGCCGGGCCTGCCGGGCTACGTCTTGAACGGCGAGCCGTTCTGGGGCCAGGATCGCGTCGACGCGCTGCGCGCAGCGCTGGCCAGCGGTCGCGCGCCGTTCCTGGCCGGTGCCGGCGCGGCGCCGCGTTGAACCGCGGCGCCGGCCGCGGCGGCGCCTGAACTGCGCCGACGCCGCCGATCGTCGTCACCCCCTCCCATGACGCGCCAGCATCGTTAAACTACGCGCCATCATCCGCGGCTCCCCGCAACGTCCGAGGCCCCCTGCCATGAGTGAAATTCCCGGCGATCTGAAGTTCATGAAGTCCCACGAGTGGGCCCGCGTCGAAGGCGACGGCAAAGTCACCGTCGGCATCTCCGACCATGCCCAGGGCCTGCTCGGCGACCTGGTCTACGTCGAGCTGCCCAACGTCGGCGACCGCGTCGAAGCCGGCAACGCCTCGGCGGTGGTCGAATCGGTCAAGGCCGCCTCGGACGTGTACGCGCCGGTTTCCGGCACCGTCACCGCGGTCAACACCGAGCTGGCCGACAAGCCGGAGACCATCAACGAGGACGCGTACGGCGAAGGCTGGATCTACACCGTCGCCATCGACGAGCCGGACCAGCTCAACGAGCTGCTGTCGCCGGACGACTACGCCGAGCTGCTGGAAGACGACGACCACTGAGCCGTCCGCCGCGGCCGACCATCGGCCACGGCCCCACGGGGAGCGCAGGACCGGACCGCGACGCGGCACCGGGACTGGCTCCCCGTTTCGTTATCGGCTGCGCGCTGCGAGCGCGCAGCCCGGCGCGCAGGCGTCACCGCACGGGCGTCGCGGACCGGGCCGACAGCGCCGGAGCCGACAGCGCGCGGCAGGGCCTTCAGGCGCGGAGCCTTTCCTCTGCAGCGGAACCTTCCGCGCGACCTGAGCCGGAAGCGTCGGGGCTGAAGCCCCTCCCACAAACACCGGCGATCCCGCCATGGCGGCAAGGTCCCTCGCCGCGGCATTCCTGTGGGAGGACCTTCAGGCCCGACGCTTTTCTTTCCGCCGCAGTCGAACCTTCCGCGCGACCTGAGCCGAAAGCGTCGGGGCTGAAGCCCCTCCCACAACCACCGGCGATCCCGCCATGGCGGCAAGGTCCCTCGCCGTGGCTTTCCTGTGGGAGGACCTTCAGGCCCGATGCTTTTCTTTCCGTCGCGGCCGGACGCTCCTCGCGACCGCGCCGAAGCCATCGCGACTCGAACCTTCCCACCACGGCGGCGCCCGCTGGCGGAAGAAGCGTCGGCCGCGACACGCTTGGGTCCGCTGCATCGTCGTGCCGACGACTGCCGAAAGCTCACCGTGCATGCCGCCGAGCGACACTCGAATGCGAATACGAAGTGGCATTCACGGCTGCGCCGTTGACGCCGGGATAACGCAATCGCGCGCGTCGCGCCGTCGTCGCAGCTGGCCGCGTGCGGGTCGGCGGCGGCGCCGCGATGGCGGCGCGGACCGCAGGCGCGCACGGCGCGTGCGCGTCGCCGGGCGATGCCGGCGACGCCCGCCGCCGCGGCGCTGCCGCCGCGCCGATAAGCCAGGACCGCATCGGCGTCGCCGCGTTCGCCGCGCGCGCGAATCGTTTTCGCGCGGGAAAAACCGCGCGGTCGCGCTCGCGATCGCTTGCCGGCGCGGTCGCCGCGGCCGTCGCGCGCCGCGGTCGCGATGCAGGCCGCCGGCTGCTTCGGCACCGGCGCCGAGGCGCGTTCGCTTGCGCGCGCCGTCGCCGCCGGCATCGCCGACGCGCGCCGCCGGACACGACGACGCTTCGTCGGCCAGGCAGCGCGCGCTCCACTTTCGCGTAGCGTTTCGCGCGCGCCGCGGCGCCGCCGCCAATGCGCTTGCGGCGGCGTCGCCGCTGCGTCCGCGCGCGACCGGCGCGGTCGCCGCACGCTGCGCTCGCGCCGGCGAACCGCGACCGCCGCTCGTCGACGTCGGCGCGCCGCGGCCGCCGTCGCCCGCGCGCATCGTGCAGTTCGCGCCGACGCGTTCGCACGCGCCGTCGCCGACGCGGCGGTCGTCGCCGCCGACCTTCCCGACGCCGGTCGCGGGGAAAAAAAGTTCGCGCACTTTCGCGCATTCGGGCTTGTGCGACGCGAAATCGGCGGCGTCGGCGGAAGGGAATTTTTCTTTCCGGTACAGGTCGCCGCGAACGCTTCGCGTGCGTCGGCGAACGCATGCGCGCATCGCGCGATGCGCGAAAAGAAAAAACGCGACTGCGCCGAAACCCGCGCCACGCTTGGGTTTCAGCGTGGTCGTCGAAATTCTTTCGCGCAGCGTTCGCTGCGCGCGTGCGTTGTTGCGCGATGCGCGCGCGCGCGCCGGCCGAGCCGGGCCGGTCGGGCCGGCGAAGAAAAAATCGCCGGGGTTGTTGACAGTTGCAAAAAGCGTGATTAGGTTTCGCCCAGCAGACGTTTACTGCCATGAGAGTGAGAACAGCCAGCGCGACAACACGCAGCACAAATCGAACCTCCGCCCGGACAGTCAAAACGGTGGACGCAGGATTCGCTTCCTCTGCAGAAATGTTGGCCCCGCTCTCTTCGCCGATGACATCCAAAGTCCCGATGACATCGCAGGCGTCTTGCAATGCACCCGGTACGCGTTCGGCGGCCCGGGTTTTTGTTTGGCCGCGCGGTTGCGCGGCCGCTTCCGCCCCGGCTCGCCACCTGGGCGGGCCAGCCATCGGTCCTGCCGCCGCCACGGCCGGACGCGATCCCCGATCCGTTCCGACGCGCCTCGCGCGCCGGCGGTTGCACGCGGGTCCGACTCCCGCGGCTCTGCCACCACAGAGTCTTTATAACTGGGCTTACCGCTACAACCCTGATCATCCCTGATCGACCACTGACGAGGAGCCATCCCATGGCCGTTAAGAAAGCCGCTAAGAAGTCCGCCGCCAAGAAAGCGACGAAGAAGGTCGCCAAGAAGGCCGGCGCTAAGAAGGTCGCCAAGAAGGCCACCAAGAAGACCGCCAAGAAGGCCGTGAAGAAGGCCGCCAAGAAGGCCGTCCGCAAGACCGCCAAGAAGGCCGTCAAGAAGACCGCCAAGAAGGCCGTGAAGAAGACCGCCAAGAAGGCGGCGAAGAAGGCCACCAAGAAGACCGCCAAGAAGGCCGTGAAGAAGGCCGCCAAGAAGGCCGTCCGCAAGACCGCCAAGAAGGCCGTCAAGAAGACCGCCAAGAAGGCCGTGAAGAAGACCGCCAAGAAGGCGGCGAAGAAGGCCACCAAGAAGACCGCGAAGAAGGCTGTCAAGAAGACCGCCAAGAAGGCTGCGAAGAAGGCCCCGAAGAAGGCCGCCAAGCGCGCCCGCAAGCCGAAGGCCGCCGCCATGCCGGCGACCCCGGCGCCGCTGATCTGAATCAGCGCCCCGATTAAGCTGTAACCCGACTCTCTCCCCGCAGCCCAGGCGGGGGGAGAGTTTTTTCTTTCAGGGGACGCGGATCGTCGCGTCGCCTGGCCGGCGCGCCTGCACGGCGCTCGGCCCGCGGAGCCGCGACAGGTCGGCGCCCGCACGCGGCCGCGATCAGGGCCGCCTCCCGCCGCCGCCGCGGCGCGTCCGCCTTCCGTCGGCGAACCCATATCCTCACCTCGCTGCCCGCGCCGGGGCGCTAGCATCGGCGCAACGCCACCGGTAGGGGACCGCGTCGTGAAAGCACTGCTCAAGGGGCTGCTCTATCTGGTCCTGTTGCTGGCGCTGGTCTGCGCCGGCGGCGGGCTGCTGTTGCCGTCGACCACCCACGTCGAGCGCTCGATCGCGATCGAGCGGCCGCCGGCGCAGGTCTACGCCATGCTCGACTCGTTCAAGCGCTTCAACGAGTGGTCGCCGTGGTACGCGATGGAGCCGGACGCGAAGTACCGCTACTCCGGGCCGGCGTCCGGCGTCGGCGCGGCCATGGCCTGGGACGGCGAGACGGTCGGGCGCGGCAGCCAGCGCATCGAGGCGTCGACGCCGCAGAAGATCGCCGTGGCGCTGGAGTTCGACGGCAGCCGGGCGACCGCCAGCTACACGCTCGCGGCCGAAGGCGACGGCACCCGGGTGACCTGGGCGCTGGACAGCGACCACGGCTACAACCCGATCGCGCGCTGGTTCGGATTGCTGATGGAGAAGATGGTCGGCAAGGACTACGAGCAGGGGCTGGCCCGGCTCAAGCAGGTGCTGGAGAACGATCCGCGCTGAGGGCAGGGGCCAGGTTCTTGTGGGAGGACTGCAGTCCCGAGGCTTTTTTCGGGTCGCGGCGATCGCAGCGGAAAGCGTCGGGACTGAAGTCCCTCCCACAGCAGCATCGGGCGTCCCTCCCGCAACGGCGCAGGAGTCGCTCCTGCGACAGCGCGAGCGAGGGGTGCGACAGTCGCAAACGAAAAGGCCCGCCGAAGCGGGCCTTTTCATGTCCTGCCGCAGCGGGCGCTCAGCGCGGCGCCGCGGTCGACTTCTGCGCGTTGCTGCCGTTGACCTCGCGGGTCGGGCCGATGCCCTCGGACGCGTACAGGCCCGGGTCGTCGAAGCCGTCGACGTCGAGCCAGCGCTGCACCGGCATGCCGATGGCGCGGTCGAGCATGGTCGGCAGCAGGCCGGTCGGCAGGCCGCTCTCGCTGTTCCACAGCACCGCGATGCCGAGGTCGCGCTCGGGGATCATCGCGACCATGCCGCGGTAGCCCTGGACCGCGCCGGCATGGAACACCACGCGGTGGCCGGCGTAGTCGAACACCCGCCAGCCCAGCGCGTAGCCGGCCGAACCGATGCGCTGGCGGCGCCAGCTGGAGCCGCGGATCTCGCTGGGCGTATCGACCAGCGGCTGGTGCAGGGTCGCCAGCAGCGGCAGCGGCAGCACGTCGGGGCGGTGGCCGGTCTGGGCGATCAGCCACTGCGCCATGTCGCTGGCGCTGGCGTTGACGCCGGCGGCGGGCGGCAGTTGGTAGTAGGTCGGCTTCGGCGTCACCGAGGCCCAGCCGCCGCGCGCGCGCACGTGCGGCTTGGCCCAGCGCGCGCTGGCGGTGATGCCTTCCAGGCCGAGGCTGGCGTCGTTCATGCCCAGCGGCTTGAACAGGCGGCGCTGCACTTCCTGGCTGTAGAAATCGCCGGTGGCGGCGAACACCACGTCGCCGATCAGGCTGAAGGCGATGTTCTGGTAGCCGTAGCAGGTGCCCGGCTGGCAGGTCATCGGCGCGTAGGCGAGCTTCTGGGTGAGCACGCGGTAGTCGGCGTAGTTCTCCAGGTCGCGGTCGTAGGTGTTGTGGCCGAGGCCGACGCGATGGCTGAGCACGTCGGCGACGGTGACGTTGTGCGCGGCGTTGGCGTCGACCATCTGGAAGCCGGGCATGTAGTCGACGACCTTGCTGTCCCAGCGCAGGGTGCCGTCGTTGACCAGCAGGCCGGTGAGCGTGCCGGCGAAGCTCTTGGACAGCGAGGCCAGGCGGAACACGGTGTGGGCGTCGATCGCCTCGGCGTTGCGCACGTCGGTGATGCCGTAGCCGCGCGCGCTGAGGATCTGGCCGTTGTGGACGATGGCCATGGCCATGCCCGGAATGCGCTGGTCGGCGACCATCGCCTGGGCCATGGCTTCGAACTGCTGCACGTCGAAGCCGGCGGCCAGCGGCTGCACGCGCACGTTGGCGTTGGCCGGCGCGCCGATGCCCAGGCCCTGCGGCGCGGTGCCGTCGACGCCCTGGCCGCGCGCGACCGCATCGGTGGACACCGGCGTGGGCAGGGACGGATTGGCGGGCTGCCAGCGCAACGAGGTCTGCGCGGTCGAGCCGAGGGTCAGGGTCAGCAGGCCGGCGAGGGCGCCCAGGCGCCACGGGTTGAGTGAGCGTCGGGAAAGATCGCGTTTCATCGCTCAGCGCCTGCAAAGACCGGGGTGTCCCGATTCTAGCTCCGATCTCAGGGAGTTGGGCAACAACCGCATTCAGGTTGATGTTTTTTCAGGGATTAATTGTTTTTCTGCAAAGCGCGGCCCGGTCTGGGCACGTGGCTTTTCGGTGGTGGGGAAGTGCGAGGCTGGGCCGCGACGAAGCAGGGCGGGCGCGAGGCTGTTGTGGGAGGGGCTTCAGCCCCGACGCCGTTCGGTCGGATCGCGGCGGTCTGGCACAAGAGCGTCGCGGCTCAAGCCCCTCCCACAACCGCGCCAGCGCCGGCAGCCTCGGTCCGATTCCCGATTCCCGATTCCCGATTCCCGAATCCCGAATCCCGAATCCCGAATCCCGAATCCCGAATCCCGAATCAACCCCGTTGCGAATCAACCCCGCCCGCGAATCAGGTCCGCCGCGCGCTCCGCGATCATCATCGTCGGCGCGTTGGTGTTGCCGCCGATCAGGGTCGGCATCACCGACGCGTCGATCACCCGCAGCCCTTCGACGCCGCGCACGCGCAGTTGCGGGTCGACCACCGAGGCGTCGTCGCGGCCCATGCGGCAGGTGCCGACCGGGTGGTAGATGCTCTCGGCCTTGGCCCGCACGAAGGCTTCCAGGCCGGCGTCGTCGAGGTCGTCGCGGGCGGGGAAGATCGGCGCGCCGCGGTAGCCGTCGAAGGCCTTCTGCCGCAGCAGGTCGCGCGAGAGCCTGGCGCATTCGATCGTCATCTTCAGATCGAAGCCCTCGGCGTCGCCGAGGTAGTTCGGATGCAGGCGCGGCTTGTCGCCGGCGCTGGCGCTGGCCAGTTCCAGATGGCCGCGGCTGCGCGGGCGCAGGAAGCAGGCGTGCACGGTGTAGCCGTCGCCGGCCAGGCGGTGGCGGCCGTGGTCGTCGAGCATCGCCGGGACGAAGTGGAACTGGATGTCGGCGCGCTCGTCGCTGGCGTGGCGCGAGCGCACGAAACCGCCGGCTTCGGCCATGTTGCTGCTGCCGATGCCGCTGTGCCCGCGCAGGAAGTAGTCGAAGATCACCTTGAGTTCGCTGGCGCGGTCGTAGGTGATGCGCTGGGTGGCGTGGTGCAGGGTGCAGATGTCGAGATGGTCCTGCAGGTTGTGCCCCACTTGCGCGGCGTCGGCCAGCACCTCGATGCCGTGCTTGCGCAGCTGCGCGGCCGGGCCGATGCCCGAGAGCATCAGCAGCTGCGGCGAGTTGATCGCGCCGCCGCACAGCAGCACCTCGCGGGTCGCGCGCTGGTGCAGCGCGCTGCCGCCGTGGCGGTAGACCACGCCGGTGGCGCGGCCGTGTTCGAAGGTGATGCGGTTGACCAGCGCGCCGGTGACCACCTGCAGGTTGCGGCGCTCGCGCGCCGGGTCCAGGTACGCCACCGCGCTGGAGCAGCGCGCGCCGTTCTTCTGGGTCACCTGGTAGAAGCCGAAGCCTTGTTGCTGCGGGCCGTTGAAGTCGCGGTTGCGGGCGTAGCCGGCCTGCTCGGCGGCATCGACGAAGACCGACGACAGCGGGTTGGTGTGGCGCAGGTCCGACACGTACAGCGGGCCGAGGCTGCCGTGCAGGGCGTCGTCGCCGCGGCTGTTGCGCTCGCTGCGCTTGAAGTAGGGCAGGGCGTCGTTCCAGCTCCAGCCGTCGGCGCCGAGCGCGGCCCACTCGTCGTAGTCGCCGGGCACGCCGCGGATGTAGCACATGGCGTTGATCGAACTGGAGCCGCCGAGCACCTTGCCGCGCGGCCACCACAGGGTGCGGCCGTCGAGCTGGGGCTCCGGCGCGGTGTCGTAGTCCCAGTTCACGCCCTTCTGGTTGACCAGCTTGGCGATGCCGCCGGGCATGTGGATGAAGGGGTGGTAGTCGCGCGGGCCGGCTTCGATCAACAGCACCCGGGTGTCGGGGTCTTCGCTGAGGCGGTTGGCGAGGACGCAGCCGGCCGAGCCGGCGCCGATGATGATGTAGTCGAACTCGGTGGGCACTGGCGGTTCCCGCTGCGGCGCCGCGTGGCGTGCGGCGCTCATCGGGCGACCGTAAGCGCCGGGGCTAGAGTAAATGCTCCCAACATTGCGGGCCCGGCGCGGTGGAGCGGGCGCGGGTCGCGTATCCGCGCGTGGGCGCGGTGGGAGTTGCGGCCGCGATACCGCGCAGGCGGCGCGACCGGCGCCCCCGCGGTCGCGGCTTGCGCCGCTGCTACAGGTAGATACGCGGCTTGCGCCGCGAAACCGCGGGCGCCGCCCAGGCGCCACGCGCGGTGGTAGCGGCGGCCGAGGCCTTTGGGCTACCGTGCCGGCAATCGCGCCGCCGCACGGCGGCGCGGGGCGGCGGCGGCCGCGGCGGGCCCGGGGACGAAGCGTCCAGGGCGCGCGGCCGACCACGATCTGCAGGACCGGCGGCGCGCCGTCGCCGGTCCACTCATGGAGCGACGCGATGTCGGCAGTGCAAGGCGCCACCCTGTCCGGCGGACGGGTCCACACCGGGGAATGGCGCGCGGTGGCCTTGTCGCTGGCCTATTTCTTCTGCGTGCTGACCGCCTACTACGTGATCCGGCCGGTGCGCGACCAGCTCAGCGCCGCGGTCGGCTCGACCCAGCTGCCGTGGTTCTACGCCGCCTCGTTCCTGGCCACGCTGGCGCTGACGCCGCTGTTCTCGGCGCTGGTCTCGCGCTACCCGCGGCGGCTGGTGGTGCCGCTGGTGTACGGCTTCTTCATCGCCTGCCTGTTCGGTTTCGTGCCGTTGTTCGGCGACGGCGGCCCGCTCAGCGCGCATACGCTGGGGGTGGTGTTCTTCGTCTGGATCAGCGTGTTCAACCTGTTCGTGGTGTCGGTGTTCTGGAGCTTCATGACCGACATCTGGAGCGAAGGACAGGCGCGGCGGCTGTTCCCGATCATCGCCATCGGCGGCACGGTCGGCTCGCTGGTCGGGCCGGCGCTTACGCGCGAGCTGGTCGGCACGATCGGGGTCGCGCCGCTGCTGCTGGTCTCCGCCGGCCTGCTCGCGTTGGCGCTGGTGCTGGTGCTGGCGCTGGGGCAGTGGTCGCGCGTGCACGGCACCCGCCGCTTCGAGGGCCTGCACGAGGCGGCGATCGGCGGCGGCATGTTCGACGGGCTCAAGCAGATCTTCGCCAATCCCTTCGTGCGTTCGATGGCGATCCTGATGCTGCTGGGCGACTGGATCGGCACGGTCAACTACGGGCTGGTGGTGGACTACTCCAAGGCCACCTTCACCGACGCGGTCTCGCGCACCCGCTTCGCCGCCGACCTGGACCTGATGACCAACATCGTCGCGCTCAGCACCCAGGTGCTGATCACGCCGTGGCTGCTGTCGCGGCGCGGCGCGGCGGCGGTGATCGGGGTGTGGTCGGTGGCGACGGTGGCGGTGCTGAGCCTGGCGGCGTGGGTCGGCAACGCCTACGCGCCGCTGACCGAACTGTTCCCCGGCTACGGCGCGCTGGTGGCGATGCTGCCGCCGGGCGCGGCCGGGCTGGTCGGCCCGCTGCCGGCGGTGGCGGTGGCGCTGGTGGTCAGCCGCGGCCTGTCCTACGGCATGGTCGGGCCGGCGCGCGAGAGCCTGTTCGCCAGCGCCGCGCGCACCCTGCGCTACAAGGGCAAGAACGCGGTCGACACCGCGGTGTGGCGGTTCGGCGACGTGATGGTCGCCAGCACCATGGTCGCCCTGCGCGGCGCCGGCGCCGGCGTGGCCGGGTTGGCCGGGATCAGCGCGGCGGTCGCGGTCGGCGCCGGCGTGGTCGGCTGGAACCTGGCGCGCTGGGTCCAGCGCGGCGGCGCGGACGAGGCGGCGAAGGACGCGACGGCGAAGGACGCGCGCGGGTGACCCCGCGCGGCTGGCGGCCGTGGCCGCGCAACCCGTGGCTGCAGCGCCTGTTCGTCGGCGCGACGCTGGTCGCGCTGGGTTGCCTGGCCTGGGGCTTCTTCTGGGAACCGCGGCAGCTGGTGGAGCGCGACTACGCCTTCGCCCTGCCGCACTGGTCGCGCGAGTGCGAAGGCCTGCGCCTGGACGTGGTCGCCGACCTGCACACCGGCTCGCCGCACAACGGCCTGGACAAGCTCGACGAGATCGTCGCCCGGCTGGTCGCCAGCGACGCGCCGGCGGTGCTGATGGCCGGCGACTACGTGATCCTCAGCGTGCTCGGCGGCAGCTACATCTCCGCCGACCGACTGGCCCCGCACCTCAAGCCGCTGACCGCGCGCAAGCCGGTGTACGCGGTGCTCGGCAACCACGACTGGTGGAAGGACGGCGGCAAGGTCCGCGCCGCGCTGGAATCGGCCGGGGTGATCGTGCTGGAAGACCAGGCGCGCAAAGTGGCGCTGGGGCGCTGCACGCTGTGGATCGTCGGCATCGGCGACAAGTGGGAGACCCGCCACGACATCGCCGGCGCCTTCGCCGGCGTGAGCGACGACGCCCCGGCGATCGCCCTGACCCACAACCCCGACCTGTTCCCCGAAATCCCGCCGCGCGCCTCGCTGACGATCGCCGGCCACACTCACGGCGGCCAGGTGCAACTGCCGTGGTTCGGCACCCCGGTGGTGCCGGCGCAACTGCGCTACGCCGGCGGCTACCTCGTCGAAGACGGCAAGTCGCTGTTCGTCTCCACCGGCATCGGCACCAGCATCCTGCCGGTGCGGTTCGGGGTGCCGCCGGAGATTTCGCGGTTGACCTTGCGCGCGGCGGCGCGCGCGCCGGCGCCGCGCTGAGCGTTTGCGCTAAGGTGGCCGCGCCGCCCGGGCGGACGAGGAGCGCGAGCCGATGGACCGCAATGCGATGGGGTGCGCCTTCGCGCTGACGCTGGCCGGCCTGTGGCCGTGGCGGCCGGCGCAGGCCGATACTTTTTTGCCGCCGCGCGTGGAGACTTACCTGTCCGGCAATGGCCGCTACCGGCTGACGGTGACGCCGTCGGCGGACGTTTCCCTGCCGGCCCGCGAGGACGTTGCGCCCGCGAACGCAGCGCAAGCGCGGGTGGAACGCCGACAAGGCACGGGCTGGGCGCAGGTGTGGCGCGGGCCGCTACGCAATCCGGTGGCGCCGTCGTGGAGCGTGGTGTCGGACAGCGGCCAGGTGGCGACCTTCGACGATTACGCCGCAGCAGGCCATGGCCCGCGCGTGGTCGTGCTGTACGGCGCAACCGGCCGCAGCGTGCGCGCACTGAGCCTGGCGCAGTTGCTGCCGGCCGACTACATCCGCGCCTTGCCGCGTTCGGTCAGCTCGATCGGCTGGGGCCGCGCGCACGCGTTCTCCGCGGACGGGCGCACTCTGCGGCTGCGGGTGAGCATTCCCAACAACAACGGGCGCGACCTGAGTCCCGCCGGCTACGTCGAACTGGCCCTGGACGCCGCGACCGGACAACGCGCGCCCGGCTACGCGGCCGCGTTGCAGCGCGCGTATGTCCGGGCCGCGCCGGCCATCGCCCGGGAACAACTGCGCTGGGAGGCGGCGAAGGCGTTCCAGCGCGCGCCGCTGCTGGCGCCGGACACCGGCGATTACCGCGCCTGGAACCATTACCTCACCGAAGCCTACCGGCGCCTGGACCCCGGCGGACGCGGGACCGCGCCGAAACTGATGCGGGTGCAACTGCAGGCCGGCCGCGCCGACCTGCCCGAGCAGCGGCGGATCGTCGACGCCCTGTCGAACCCGGGCAAGGATCCGCGCGCCTTGGTGTTCGCCACGACCTTCGCCGAGCCGCCCGAGCAGGCCGGGCTGATCGTGTCCCTGGCCAAGGCCGCGCAGGACGCGCCGGCGGGCTGCCAGGCCGGCCGGCGCGTGTACGTGCTCGTCGACGACAACGGCGCCGCCGCGGCGGCCGCGGCGCTGGCGCGCACCGGCGCGACCTTGGTGCGGATCGATCCGTCCCGGCCGATCGCCCAGCGCGCCGACGTGCTGCGGGCGCTGGAGCGCGATTGAGCGACGCGTCCGCGGCCTATGCCGAAGGTCGGGATGACCATCCGCAGACGCCGCCGCCGTTCGCCCAGCGCTAGCTTGTCTGCGGGAAACGGGAGTGGCGGCCATGCGCGAGCCTTGCGGGCGGTGCGGATGCGGTCGTGCGTGCGCGCCGGACGGCGCGCGGCGCGGCGGGGATGAACCCTGGGCGACGCTTGGCCGGCGCGGAGCGCGCGCATGAGCGGCCTGCGTCGCGCCTTGTCGCAGACGCCGCCGCTGTGGTGGTCGCTGCTCTACTTCTTCTGCCTGCTGTGCGGCTACTACGTGCTGCGCCCGGTGCGCGACGCGATGGGCGCCTCGGCCGACGCCGCCACCGTGTTCCCGCACGCCTGGATCGAGTTCGCGCGCGGCCACGGCTGGGAGCTCAAGGACTTCGTGCTGCAGGTGCTGTTCACCTGCACCTTCGTGGCGATGCTGGCGCTGCAGCCGGTGTACGGCGCGCTGGTCGCGCGCTTCCCGCGGCGCGCGCTGCTGCCGCTGGTGTACGGCGTGTTCATCGTCTGCCTGTTCGGCTTCCACTGGGCCTTCCACGCCGGCGTGCCGGGGCGCGGCATGGTGTTCTTCGTCTGGACCGCGATCTTCAACCTGTTCGCGGTGACGGTGTTCTGGAGCTACATGGCCGACGTGTTCGACGACCGCCAGGCGCGGCGCCTGTACGGCTACATCGGCGCCGGCGGCACCGCCGGCGCGGTGCTCGGGCCGATGCTGACGCAGTGGCTGGTGCAGCCGCTGGGCGTGGCCAACCTGCTGCTGGTCTCGGCCGGGTTCCTGTCGGTGTGCGTGCTGTGCGTGGTGCGCCTGCGGCCGTGGGCGGTGGCGCGCGAGCGCGCGCACGGGCTGGCCAGCGGCGAGGGCGCGATGGGCGGTTCGGTCTGGGCCGGCCTGAAGCTGGTGTGGCAGCGGCCGGCGCTGCGGGCGATGGCGATCACCCTGTTTTTCAGCGTCGGCGCGGCCACGCTGCTGTACAACCAGCAGTCGGCGATCGCGCGCGAGTTCTACCCCAGCGCCGAAGCCGCCACGCGCTATTTCGCCCGCATCGACAGCGCGGTGAACCTGCTGGCGATCCTGACCCAACTGTTGCTCACGCGCTGGCTGCTCGACCGCCACGGCGTCGCCCCGGCGCTGCTGATGCCGGGGTTGATCCTGATGCTCGGCTTCGCCGCGCTGATGGCCTCGCCGCTGCCGATGATGGTGGCGGTGGTGCAGGTCGCGCAGCGCGCCAGCGAATTCGCCCTGTCCAAGCCGGCGCGCGAGACGCTGTACACGCGCATGGACCGGCCGTCGCGCTACAAAGGCAAGGCGGTGATCGACACCGCGGTGTTCCGCGGCACCGACCTGGCCTTCGTCTGGGTGCACAAGGCGGTCGCCTTGCTCGGCACCCAAGCCGTGTTCGCCGCCGGCGCGCTCGCCGCCGCCGGCATGACCGCCGGCGCCTGGAGCATCGTGCGCGCGCAACGCGGCCTGACGGGCGCGGCCGACCCCGTTTCCTCCGTTACCGAACCCAACCCACGAGGTGCCGCATGACCATCGATCGCCGCGAATTCCTCGCCGCCGGCGCGGCTGCCGCGAGCCTGCTCGCGTTGCCCGCCGGCGCGCTCGCCGCCGCCAAGCCGCAACCGCTGAAACTGCTGGTGCTCGGCGGCACCGGCTTCCTCGGCCCGCATTTCGTCGAAGCCGCGCGCAAGCGCGGGCACACCCTGACCCTGTTCAATCGCGGCAAGACCAACCCGGACAAGTTCTCCGGCGAGGACTATCGCGACATCGAACAACTGCACGGCGACCGCAAGACCGATCTTTCGGCGCTGGAAGGCGAGCGCACGTGGGATGCGGTGCTGGATACCTCGGCCTATATTCCCGCCGACGTGACCCGCTCGGCGAAGTCGCTCGCGCCGAAGGTCAAGCAGTATCTGTTGGTCTCGACCATCTCGGTCTACGCCAAGAACGACGCGCCGTCCGACGAGACCTCGGCGCTGGCGGTGCTGTCCGATCCCAACGTCACCGAAGTCACCGGCGAGACCTACGGCGGCCTCAAGGCCTTGTGCGAGAAGGCGGCCGAGGCCGAACTGCCGGGCCGCACGACGGTGGTGCGGCCGGGCCTGATCGTTGGGCCGGGCGACAACAGCGACCGCTTCACCTACTGGCCGGCGCGCGCCGACCGCGGCGGCGAGATCCTCGCGCCCGGCAGCGCCGAGGACCCGACCCAGTTCATCGACGTGCGCGACCTCGCCGCGTTCCTGCTGGCGTGCATCGAGCGCGGCCACGTCGGCATCTACAACGCCGACGCCGAGCCGGGCGCGCTGACCATGGGCGCGCTGCTGCGCGAATCACAGAAGGCCGCGGGCAAGAAGTCGACCCTGACCTGGGCGCCGGCGGATTTCCTCGAAGCGCAGAAAGTGGCGCCGTGGAGCGACATGCCGGTGTGGATTCCCGCCCGCGGCGAGTACGCCGGCTTCGGCCGCACCTCGGTGAACAAGGCGCGCGCGGCGGGCCTGGGCTACCGGCCGCTGCGCGACACCGTGCGCGACACCCTGGCGTGGTGGCGCAAGCTGCCGCAAGAGCGCCGGGCCAAACCCAAGGCCGGGTTGTCGGCGCAGCGCGAGGCCGAGGTGCTGGCGGCGTGGCATGCGCAGGAGAAGCAGGGCGGTTGAGCTGGGGCGGGTTGCGTCCTCGCGTCGGTGCGGACGGGGCGGTGATGCTTGCCGTCGTTGCGGAAGGGCGCGATCCAACGGCATCGCCCGCTTCCACACGCCACAAAACAACGACGAAAGCCGCCGCGGTACGCCCCCTGTAGGAGCGACGCACGTCGCGACCGCAAAAACGCAGCCATCGCGCAGGTCGCGTCGTAGTCGCGTTGCCGCGGTCGCGACTTGCGTCGCTCCTACCGTCGCAACGGGGCGAGGGGCCGCTGGCCCCGGAAGGCATGGCGCGCCCCACGCCTCGGCGCAAACTCTCGCCCAGGGCTTATGCTGCGCTTTCTTACTTCAGAGCCCGCCCCATGCCCTGGCTAGCCGTCGCCCTGACCGCCCTGGTCGCCCTGCTGCACACCTGGTTCCTGGTCCTGGAAATGTTCCTGTGGACCAAACCGCTGGGCATGAAGACCTTCCGCATGAACGCGGACAAGGCCGAGCAGACCAAGGTGCTGGCGGCCAACCAGGGGCTCTACAACGGCTTCCTGGTCGCCGGCCTGGTGTGGGCGCTGGTGTGCGCGCGCCAGGACGTGGCGACGTTCTTCCTGGCCTGCGTGGTGGTCGCCGGCGCGTTCGGCGCGGCGACCGTCAGCCGCCGGATCTTCTACGTGCAGGCCGTGCCGGCGATCGCCGCGCTGGCGGCGTGGTGGCTGCTGTGATCGCGGCGGCCGCTCAGGCCGCCGGCATGCGGGACCTGTAGCGCGGCCTGCTGTTGTGGGAGGGCCTTCAGGCCCGACGCTTTTCGTTCCGAGCTGATCGAAAGGCGTCGGGCCTGAAGGCCCTCCCACAAACCGCTTCCATCCGCCGAAGCCGCGCCGGCGAATCGAATCGCCGCATCCGCCACCGGCGCAACCCAGCGCGGGCGCGACGCGGCGGCCGAACTCAGCCGTGCAGCTTCAGCGCCGTCTGCGCCACTTCGCGGCCCTGGTAGCGCGCCGCGTCGAGTTCGTTCTGGGTCGGCTGGCGCGAGCCGTCGCCGCCGGTGATGGTGGTAGTGCCGTACGGCGAGCCGCCGGTGACCTCGTCCAGGCGCATCTGCCCGGAATAGCCGTAGTTCAGGCCGACGATCACCATGCCGAAGTGCAGCAGGTTGGTGATGATCGAGAACAGCGTGGTCTCCTGGCCGCCGTGCTGGGTCGCGGTGGACGTGAACGCCGCGCCGACCTTGCCGTGCAGCGCGCCCTTGGCCCACAGCCCGCCGGCCTGGTCGAGGAAGTTGGCCATCTGCGAAGACATCCGGCCGAAGCGCGTGCCGGTGCCGACGACGATGGCGTCGTAGTGCTCCAGGTCGGCGATCTGGGCGACCGGCGCGGCCTGGTCGAGCTTGTAGTGCGACTTGCGCGCGACGTCCTCGGGCACCAGCTCGGGCACGCGCTTGATGTCGACCTGCGCGCCGGCTTCGCGCGCGCCCTCGGCGACGGCTTCGGCCATCTTTTCGCAGTGGCCGTACGCGGAGTAATAAAGCACCAGAACCTTTGCCATGTCGGGTCGCCTCGGGTTGGACAGGGCGTCGAGCCTAGGCCGGCGATGTTTCAGGCGGTGTGACGGGTGTCGGCGAACGGGTGGGAGGGCCTCCGGGCCCGAGGTTCCCTGCTTTTGCGGGAGGGCCTTCAGGCCCGATGCGCTTGTTTCGGATCGCTGCGACCTGAGCGGACAGCATCGGGCCTGAAGGCCCTCCCACGAGCGCCGGCCACTGTGCCGCACCCGGTCGCGCGCTACTAGTTCGCGATCCGGGATAAACAGTCCCGATCCGCGCCGAACCCGCCAAACCCAGCAACGCCAGGGCTTGCGCGCATTGTCCCCGCTCCGGAACAATACCGGCGCGGCGTTGCGGTTTATCCCGCCCTCGCGCCCGCCTAGAGTGCACGCACTCGCCGGCCACGCCACGCCGGCCCGGTTCCCTGCGAATCCCTTCTCTTCCTCGTCGCTCCGGCGCGCAATCGCGCGCGCCGGCGACATGCCGTCTTTGGAGTCCGCCGTGTTACTGCCCCTGATCCTGCTCTCGGCCGCCGGCTTCACCGTGCTGACGACCGAATTCATCCTCGTCGGCCTGCTGCCCTCGCTCTCGCGCGACCTCGGCGTGAGCGTGTCGCAGGCCGGCCTGCTGGTGACCCTGTTCGCCTTCGCGGTCGCCGCCAGCGGCCCGTTCCTCACCGCCTATTTCGCCCGCTTCGAGCGCAAGCGCCTTTTCATCATCGTGCTGCTGCTGTTCGCCGCCTCCAACGTGGTCGCGGCGATGGCGCCGAACCTCGGGGTGATGGCGCTCGCGCGCCTGATCCCCGCGCTCGGCGTGCCGGTGTTCTGGGCGCTGGCCAGCGAAACCGCGGTCGATATCGCCGGCCAGGATCGCGCCGGCAAGGCGATCTCGATGATCTCCTTCGGCGTGATCTGCGCCACCGTGATCGGCGTCCCCACCGGCACCCTGATCGCCGACGCGTTCGGCTGGCGCGCCGCGTTCGTCGCGCTCGCCGTCGCGTCCTTGCTCAAGGCCGGCATGCTCTACGCCTTCCTGCCCGACAGCCGCGGCGCGCAGCCGCCGAAGCTGGGCGAACAGTTCCGCGTGCTGCGCGACCCGCGCGTGGTCGGCCACGTGCTGATGTCGGTGATCCTGTTCGCCGGCATGTTCACCGCCTACACCTATCTGGCCGACATGTTCGAGCGCCTGGCCGGCTTCAACGGCTCGGTGGTCGGCTGGGCGCTGATGGCCTTCGGCGCGGTCGGCCTGATCGGCAACACCCTGGGCGGGCGCATCGTCGATCGCCACCCGCTGCGCGCCTCGCTGATCTTCAGCGTGCCGCTGGCGATGGGCCTGGTGCTGGTGGTGCCGTCGGTGCAGACCCTGCCGCTGTTCGCCGTCGCCTTGGCCCTGTGGGGCATCACCCAGGCCGCGCTGTTCCCGGTCAGCCACGTGCGGGTGATGAAGTCCGCCCCGCAGGCCCCGGCGTTCGCCGCCGCGCTCAACGTGTCCGGCGCGAACCTCGGCATCGGCGTCGGCGCGATCATCGGCGGGCGGGTGATCGATGCGGTCGGCGTCGGCGGGGTGGGGTATGCAGCGGCGGCGCTGGTCGGGCTGTCGGTGGTGGTGGGGGTGGTGCTGATGTCGGTGGGGCAGGCGGCGGAACCCGAGCCCGAGCCGGAAGGCGCCGGCTGAGCGGGTTCGAAAGCAAAGCCCCGCCAGTGCGGGGCGTTTGCTTGATCGGAGCTTTGGCTGGGGTCGGGTCGGCCTGATACGTACTCGTCTGGACGTGAGCCGGCCAGGCCTGGGCGGTGTCGCAAGGCGCGGCTTCGTGCATTTGCCCTCGTGAAGCGAGCGGCATGACCCGCTGGAAGCCGAAGCCGAGCCACCCGATTCTTGTGTCGCCGGACGGCTTGGCCGATGATCGCGTTGCAGCGTACCCGCCTGCTCCGCGCGCTCCAGCAACTTGGTGATGCCATGCGCCTACTCGCCGTTTGTGCTTCGCTTATTGCATCGCTCGCGACCGTTCCCGCTGTCCACGCGGCTCCCGATGCGTTGCAGGCGCTGGAAACGCTCAAAAGCGATTATCCGGCAGCGAAATACTGGCCTCGTGCCGCGGAAGGCTCCATCGAGTTCTGCGGGGGCGATTGGTGTCAGGAAGTAATGGGGGTCGGTGCCAAGTCGTCTGCAGAAGCATGGGACGCCGCCTTCGTCTTGTTCTATTTCCTCGATCCCGACGAGGGCTACACAAAGCGCAGGCACGACACGGCACAGCGCATCGTCGCGCGCGCGGCGAAGCACTGTCTGCTACGGGCAGGGGACTTGCGGGCATCCTGCGTTCTGGATTCGCTGCAGAAGAAGTTCGGATTCAAGTATCGGCGGGTCCAGTACGACGTCGGATACCGATGCCATAGCGAAATCGCGGTCGCGCCCCCGTTCTTCACCCGGAACGGCGGGTGCACGCGCATGCAAAAGGACACGTTCCCCCAGCACCCCGATTAGGCCGGAGCTCGAATCATCGGGGCGGGCTGCGAGGTTCAAGCCCCGGCAACGCGGCCCTGCCTTTGCGGCCGGACCCGCCGCGAAGATCGGCGCCCGTACATGGACAATTGGGCTAATGAAAAAAACCGTCTTGTCGGTTCTGTTGCTCGGCACTTGCTCGTTCGCGAACGCGCAAGAGATCAAGACGGTGGCGCGGGATCTGGCCGACGAGATCGGTCCGGTCGATCTCCAATCGGGCGTCACGCAACGCCAGGCCGGCGTCATCGCGCAATTCTATTGCCGGCGCCACATCGCCGGCTGTGGGCCGGTTGCGCCCGCGGTGGAGCGAAGCTCCGAGTGGGAGGTCACGCCGTTTACCGGAATCGAAGGCGCCCCTGGCAAGGACAAGATCGTCGTAAGCAAGCGCTCGGGGAATGCTTCCTGGGGCCAGGGCCCTGCGCTTGATGTGCTGGCGCTGATCCATTCGGCAGGCGCTGCGCCGAAGCCGATAAACGACAAGGCCGGCAAGCTTGGCGATCCGGCGGGGCCCAGGGTGAAAGTCCAGTTCGTTGTCTCGCCCGATGGTGCGGCCGCAGATGTCAGGTTCAGGCAGTCGTCGCGCGATCCAAACTGCGACCGGCGCGCGGGCCGTGTCGTCGAGGGCTGGCGATTCCCGCCTCGGGCGCAGCCGATTGAGCTCGTCGCGACCTTGGGCTGCGGCGGATGAACGCCTGCTCACGTTCGGATGCATCGCCGGATAGCGGCTCGTAGGCTTGCGGACGCAAGCGCGCCAGACGAAGTCGGCCGGCCGCAAACCGCCGAATCCCGGCCGCGAGCGGATGCGTCTCGCGGCAGGTCCGCTGAGCGTTGCGCGCAAGACGGATGGCCTTGCGCGCAACCCGGAAGGCTTGCGCGCAACGCTCCGGAGCTTGCGGCCACGATCCATTCGGCGCTGCGCGCAAGGCAAAAAGGCTTGCGGCCGATGCATCGGGTGTTGCGGGCAACGCGATTTGGCCGGCGCGCAAAGCGAAAAGACGCGGCATCGCAAGGCTGGACGGCTTGCGGCCGGCAGTTCGGGGCTTGCGCCCGGGCGGCACGGGCCGACGGCGGAGCGCGGTGGCTTGCGGCTGGCCCGGATCGGCTTGCGCGCAAGCCTGGGAGCGTTGCGATTGAGGCGGCGCGGCGTGCGTTCGCGGCGGTTCGGGGCGCGTCTGGGGCGGGGCCGAAGGTCGCCGCCGGCTGGACGGCGACCGGTGGGCGGTGAAGGGGCTTAGTCGGCGCGGGCGGTCTGCAGGTTGCCGTGGACTTGGTCGGCCCACAGGCGGAACACGTGGGCCAGGGCGCGGCGGCGCGATCGTTCGGGTTTGCTGCGCAGGTCGGGCGACGGGGCGGTGGCGGGGTCGATGGTCTGGGCGATGCCGATCAGTTCGTCGCGGAAGGCTTGCAGGCCGTGGTAGGCGTCGGCGGGCAGCAGGACGTAGTGCGCGGGGATCGCGGGCGCGGTTCTTCGGGGCATAAGCGGTACTCCTCTCCATGAGCCAGTGGCCTGCGCTGCGCGGACGCGCAGGCGGGATGTCGGGAGGTTAGAAACCGTACGTAGACGGCGGGCTTATTCCCCTTTCGGGTGTTGTATTCGCCGCCCTCCCGACGCAGGACGCATGCGTCGGCAGTGCCCGAAGAACGGGCACAAAAAAAACCACCGGTATTTCGGAGGTGGCTACCGCTACGTAAGGAGTTTCTACGCTCCGTCGCGGAGCCTGCTACTCGCAAAAACGCTTGTCAATAGCCGTTCGCGAAGCTTTTTTCAGTCGTGCGCAACGTTGACGCACACGATGCACATCAAACCGAAAGCCACAACGGCACCGCGAACAACACCGCCCCCAAAACGAACAGCGCCGTCAACGCATGCACCATCGGCCGATTGATCCGCAGAAACACGAACTGCTCGATCGTCCGCCCGACCCAGAACAACGACATGCCCAACAGCACCGCGCGCCCGAGCGGAGTGCTGTGCAATTCGTTGGCGAAGCAGAAACACAAAACGGCGACGCCGGCGGCGACGTAGATCAGCCGCAGGTTGAGGATCTGGATGATCGCGCGGTCGGCGACCGTCGCGCTGCGCAAGGTTTGCCGCCAGCCGAACAGCTTCCAGAACCCCACGTGGAACAACGCGAAACCCAGGCTGTGCAAGCCGGCGAGGTAGATCCAGGCGGTGGCGTCCATGCGCGCACTCTAGCCGATGCGCGCCGCCGCGGGCGCGCACCGGTGTCGCACCCCGCGCGCGTGCGTGCGCGCGGGGCGGACGCGGATTTCAGTGGTCGTGTCCGTTGCCGTTGCCATGGCAATCGCACGGCACCGCCAACGCGTAGGCCGCGGCGTCGTGGGCGTTGTAGCCCAGGCTGCCGTAGCCGTCGGTGGCGGTGCCCCAGACGTTGAGCACTTCGGCGAACGCGGCGTTGGCGCAGCCGCCGCCGAGGCCGGGGTTCACCGTCAGCAGCGTGTTGACCGGCACCGGCTTGGAATAGACGAAGTCCGGGCCTTCGCTGAAGTTGCCGTCGGTGGACGCCGCGCTGGCGGCGCCGACGATGCCGCCGGTATCGGCCTGAGGCACGGCGGTGGCGGTGCCGCGCGTGGTGGTGTAGTCGAAGGTGGCGAAGCCCCACGGGTGGCGGGCGAGGAAGGACACGGTCGCCACCGCGCCGGGCTGGTACTCGATGAAGCCGCATTCGGCATCCACGCCGAGGCCGGCGCCGGACACCGGGCGGATGTCGGCGTCGCAGCGGTTGTTGTCCACGCGCAGGATCATGCGGAAGCCGACCAGGTGCGCGCCGCTCATCAAGCGGTTGAACGCGGGCGCGGCGACGGTGTCGACTTCGTCGGCGCCGAACGGCGCGGCTTCGTCGGCGATGGCCAGGGCGATGCCGGCGGCGGTCCAATCGACCACGCTGTTGTCGGCGCGCAGCAGTTCCAGCTTGAGTTCGTACTGTCCGGCCGTGGCCGCGGCTTTCTCCGCGTCGCTGGCGCCGGCGGGCAGGCCGCTGGGCAGCAGCGTGGTTTCGAAATGCGCGCTGGCGAGGTCTTCGCGTTCGTCCAGGGTTTCCCAGTCCAAGCCGGGCGCGGGCGGGTCGGGCGGCTGGATGCGGAACTTGTTGTCGCCGTCCGGGCCCATCGGGTCGGACGGGAACGCGGGCAGGCCGCCCGGGCCGAGCACCGAGTAGTGGCGCGTCACGTCGCGGGTGACGATGGTCCATGCGCCGACGGCGGGCGCGGCGCCGTCTGGGCCGGTCAGGCGCCGGTACGACCAGCGATAGTGGGTGACGCCGGCGGCGATGAGGTTGCCGCGGCTCATCCATACGCGCGGTTCGATCTTGCCGCCGAACGGCGCGCCGTCGTCGCTGAGGCCGTTGTTCTGGATCTCGCTCAGGCTCACGCCGCGGCCGATCGACATCACCGCCACGCTCAGGCCCGGCAGGTCGGGGTCGCCGCCGCAGGCGGGCACGCGCGGGTCGTCCACGCGCAAGGTCACCTCGCTGCCGCACACGTAGTTCCAGTGCGTCCAGCAGGCGATGGGCGGGCGGTACACGGTTTCCCAACTGCCGCCGATGGGGTATTCGACCCAGAAATACAGGTCGGGATGGTCGCCGTCGCAGCGGAAGATCAGCAGTTTTTCGAAGCGGCCGAAGGCGTCGGTCTCGACCACCGCCAACTCGTCGCAGCGGAAACGCCACCACCACCACGGCCACAGGCACAGGTAGTACTTCAGCGAATCGATGTTGAGGGTGAGCGCGCTGCGGACCTGGTTGACCGAGGATGCGGTCAATCCCGCCAGCGGCGTGCCCTGCAGTTGCAGCGCGATGCCCGGCGGCAGCGGTTGCGGGTTGAGCGCGACGCGGTCGGCGCTCTTGCGCGCGAGCGCGGCGAGGTTGGGTTGCGGCTGCGGATGGATCGCGGTTTCTACGCCGGGGAACCGCAGCGGCGAGCGTATGCGCGCGATCGGGCCGGGATCGGGGCCGGGGCGCGGCGGCACCGGGATCTTGCGCAGCACCGCGTGCAGCAGGTCGTCGCGCAGGCGCAGGATGTCGCGGTCGGGCAACTGGGCGATGATCCGCGGCCAGCGGTCGACTTCGCAGATGTGCACGCGCGCGCCGCAGACCGGGCGATCCTGGGTGTGGCCGGCGGGGCCGACCGGGCGCACCACGCGGCCGCGCACCGGGCAGAAGCAGAACGGCCACAGATCCACGATGCGGCCGGGCACGCGCACGCGATCGGTCAGGCGTCCGCGCAGGCCGTCGGCGAGCACGATCTCGTAGCCGTGGGCGCGCTGCATGTCGCGCAGGGTGGGTTGTTTGTCGGCGTTGTCGGGAGCGAGGAACACGCGGCTTTCGCGCGCTTGTTTCTCGCTCAACGGCAGCGTGGTCGCGCCGTCGCGCACGGGCGCGCGGGCGATCATGCGGCCGTTGCGGTCGAAGGCGTAGGCGTGCAGTTCGCCTTGCGCGGGTTTCTCCAGTTCGATCTTCAACGTCAGCGTTGCTTGGGGGGCGGGGCTCTTGGCCATGACGGCTATCCTCATCGGCATAGGGACACGCCGCCGCGCGGCTGCGCGACGGCACAGGAAGACCCGGCCCGCGCGGTCGGCAGGCAAGAGCGAGAAGAACGGGGGAAGTACAGCGGATGACGGTCCGGCGCTACGTCCTGTGGGGGATGGATCTCCTACCCCTGACCAACGCGGGCGACCCGCGTGCACGGACGCGCGCGGTCGCCGCGGGGATTACAGCCGACGAGCGGTCGCGCAGCGCTTACGATTTGCGCGGCGACACGCGCATGGTGATGCGCGCGCGAAACACGGTTTCGTTGGCCGGGTTGTGGATGTCCACGTTCACCGGCAGGTCGTAGGGCGCATCGGACTCGACGATGGGCGCGGCCGGGGTGGCCACGGCGCGCAGCGTGCCGACGGCTTTCTTCAGGTATTCGACCTGCATGCCGACGGGAATCCAGCGCATGGATTTGGGGATGCTGACGTCGGTCATCACGCCGCCGGTGAGTTCGGCGAGGTTGCACATGGCGATGGCGTGGACGGTGCCGAGGTGGTTGGTGACGGCGCGGCGGTGTTTGATCGTCGCGGTGCAGCGGTTGGGTTCCAGCGATTCGAAGCGCGGCTTGATGCTGCCGAAGTAGGGCGCTTTCATGCAGACCGCGCGCGAGAACAGCCAGTGGCCGGCGGGGTAGCGGGTGAGTTTTTTGTACAGGGCGAGGACGTTGGCGCTCATGGTGCTGGGCTCGTCGTTGAAGAGGGAGTTCGCGCAGTCCTTACCAATCGTCATTCCCGCGAAGGCGGGAATCCAGGGCTTTACCGCGACATGACTCTGAAGTCTCTGGATGTTCGGCTTCGCCGAAGTAAAGCGGAACCCGCCTTCGCGGGAATGACGGTAGGAGGGTGGCGTCGCGGTTGATCGGCCGCGGTCGGGCGCCGCAAGCGCCGCATACCAAAACGGCGGACCCGAAGGCCCGCCGTTCCAGTCATGCATCGCCTCGCATGCGCGGGCGCCGCGCGCTTACGCCGCCGCGCGCGTGTCGCCGCGGCCGGCGCTGTCCTGCGGATACGGCTTGTAACCCGCCGAGCGCAGCTCGGCAGCGTCGAAGTCGTCCACGCTGATCGCGTCGATGGTCATCTCGCGCAGTTCTTCCAGCTGCTTGCGTTCATCGGCGGTGATCCAGCCTTCGCGCACGCCCTCGTCGAGCTGGCCGGCGAAGTCCAGCGCCTGGATGTCGCTGTTCTTCAGCGCCTTGAGGAACTTGCGCTCGACCGGCTCGGCCAGGATCACCTTCTGCAGGTAGCTGTTGATGCGGCCGGCCGGGTTGTTCGCGCACGGGGTCAGGAACACGCCCTCGGCGAGGCGGTCGCGGGCGTCGTTGGGCGACATCAGCAGCGCCGCGGCGCGGTGGCCGAGGCGGTCGCTCGGCGCCTGCGCGCGGCGGCCCCACGGGAAGATCAGCGCCCACAGCAGGTAGCCGACCGGACGGATCGGGAAGTTGCGCAGCGCGCCCGACAGCGCCAGTTCGATCTTGTGCACGGCGTCGTGGAAGGCCCAGGCCAGCAGCGGCTGGTCGCCGACCGGACGGCCTTCGTCCTCGTAGCGCTTGAGCATGGAGCTGGCGATGTAGAGCTGGCTGAGCACGTCGCCCAGGCGGCCCGACAGCGATTCCTTGAACTTGAGCTTGCCGCCGAGCAGCAGCATCGAGGTGTCGGCCATCAGCGCCAGCGTGGCCGAATAGCGGTTGAGCTTGCGGTAGTAGCGGCGGGTGTAGGTATCGCCCGGGGCGGCGCCGATGCGCGAGGCGGTCAGGCCGTACCACAGGCTGCGCACCGCGTTGGAGATGGCGAAGCCGATGTGGCCGAACAGGTTCTTGTCGAACTCGCGCAGCGCTTCGGCCTTGTCGGGCAGCATCGCCGCCTTCATTTCCTTGAGCACCCACGGGTGGCACAGGATCGCGCCCTGGCCGAAGATCATCAGCGAGCGCGTCATGATGTTCGCGCCTTCCACCGTGATCATGATCGGCACCGCCTGCCAGTTGCGGCCGGCGTAGTTCTTCGGGCCGAGGATGATGCCCTTGCCGCCGTGGATGTCCATCACGTCCTTGGCCACGTCGCGGGCCATGTCGGTGCAGTGGTACTTGGCGATGGTCGAGGGCACGGCCGGGTTTTCGCCGCGCGCGACCGCCGCGGCGGTGGCCTGCGACAGCGCGCTGACCGCGTACGCGTGGCCGGCGATGCGCGCCAGCGCTTCCTCGACGCCTTCGAAGCGGCCGACCGACAGGCCGAACTGCTTGCGGATGCGCGCATACGCGCCGGTGACGATCGCGCCCATCTTGGCGCCGCCGCTGCCGGAGGAGGGCAGGGTGATCGAACGGCCGATCGACAGGCATTCCACCAGCATCTGCCAGCCCTTGCCGGCGTAGGCTTCGCCGCCGATCAGCTGGCTCAGCGGGATGAACACTTCGCGGCCGTGGATCGGGCCGTTCTGGAAGGTGCAGTTGAGCGGGAAGTGGCGGCGGCCGACTTCGACGCCGGCGGTGTCGCGCGGCACCAGCGCCAGGGTGATGCCGATGTCGCGCTTGTCGCCGATCAGGCCGTCCGGGTCGTACATGCGGAACGCCAGGCCGATCAGCGTGGCCACCGGCGCCAGGGTGATGTAGCGCTTGTCGAAGGTGAGCTTGACGCCGACCACGCGCGCGCCGTTCCACTCGCCCATGGTGACGATGCCGTAGTCCGGGATCGAGGTCGCGTCCGAACCGGCCCACGGGCCGGTCAGGCCGAAGCAGGGCACTTCGCGGCCGTCGGCCAGGCGCGGCAGGTAGTGGTCCTTCTGCTCCTGGGTGCCGTAGTGCATCAGCAGCTCGGCCGGGCCCAGCGAGTTGGGTACGCCGACGGTGGAGCTGACCACGCTCGACATCGACGCCAGCTTCTGGATGACCTTGTGGTTGGCCAGCGCGCTGAAGCCCAGGCCGCCGTATTCCTTGGGGATGTTGAGGCCGAAGAACTTGTTCTTCTTGATGTAGTCCCACAGCTGCGGCGACAGATCGGCATCGACGTGGGTGATCTGCCAGTCGTTGGTCATCTTGCACAGCTCTTCGGTCGGGCCGTCGAGGAAGGCTTGCTCCTCGGCGGTCAGCACCGGCTTGGGCTGGCTCAGCAGCTGCTGCCAGTCGGGCTTGCCCGAGAACAGCTCGCCCTCGAAGCCGACCGTGCCGGCCTCCAGCGCGGTGCGCTCGGTTTCCGACAGCGGCGGCAGGATCTTGGTGTAGAAGCCCAGCAGCGGCTTGGTGATGAACGGCAGCCGGATCGCCGGGATCAGCAGCGGCAGCGCGATCAGCGCGACCAGCACCGCGGCGACGATGGTCGCGGTCGGGTTGGCGCCGAGCAGCCAGCAGGCGACCAGCGCGGTCGCGGTCAGCGCGGCCCACACCGGCAATCGCAGCCGGTGGTAGGCGGCGATCGCGCCGATAAGCAGGAAGGCGAGGAAGGGGATCGCGATACTCATGACGGCGCTCCAGGGGATGCGGCTGGAATCAATCTGGCGGTGAAGGCCGGACTTTGGGAGCCAGGCCCCATTTAGGGCTTGTTCGGGTGGTTCGCGCGTGATGCCGTCCATTCAAACGCTGGCATCAAACGCATAACATACGGTCGAGTATGGGTTCGCCCTTGGAGTGCTGTCAACCGACCCGCCGCGGTTTTTCGCGCAACGCTGCGTTCGCGCCCCGCCGGTCCGGGCATCGGGCGTTTTCGCCGAAGTTCTGTTGCATTGCAGCAATTTCCCGGGCCGTTGCGAACCTGACTCAATGCAGGGTTTGCTGCACTGCGTACTGTCCCCGACCGAGGCGTATGGATAAACTTGTCATCCATGAACCAGCCCGCCTCGAACAAGCCCGAGCCCGCGCTCGACACCGCGTCCGCCGACGCCAAGTCCTCCGCGTCGTCCGCCTCCGCCAAGAGCGAGGGCAAGGCCGACGCCAAGCCCGAACGCAGCGGACGCCTGAGCGCCGACGATTGGGCGCAGGCCGCGCTCGATCTGATCGCCGAACAAGGCGTCGCCGCCGTCGCGGTCGAACCGCTGGCGCGCCGTCTCGGCGTGACCAAGGGCAGCTTCTACTGGCACTTCCCCTCGCGCGATGCGTTGTTGGTCGCGGCGCTGGAGCGCTGGGAGAAAGTCGAACAGGAAACCGTGTTCGGCCAGCTCGAACCGATCCCCGACCCGCGCCAGCGCCTGCGCTCGCTGTTCCACCTCGTCGCCCACGAGGTCAAGTCGCACATCATCTATTCCGAGCTGCTCAAGGCGCTGGACCATCCGGCCGTGCAGCCGGTGATCGGGCGCGTGTCCGAACGCCGCCTGGATTACCTCACCGCGTCGTTCCGCCAGGCCGGCCTGAGCCGCACCGACGCGCAGCATCGCGCGCGCCTGCTCTACGCCGCCTACGTCGGCTTCCTGCAGCTGAACCTGCAGCTGCACCAGACCCGCATGCAACACGACGAGTTCGAGGCCTATGTCGAGCACATGATGGCCACGCTCATTCCCTCGTCGTAACCCGTTTCCTTTCCGATCCCCCGGAGCGCACTGCCGTGAATGCCAATTTGAAAGATCCCGCCCCCGCGACTGCCGTGCCGGGGAGCGCGGGCAGTTCGTTGCCGGCGCTCAACCAGTGGGTGGCGCAGGTGGCTGCGCTGACCCGTCCCGACCAGATCCACTGGTGCGACGGCAGCGACGCCGAATACCAGGCGCTGCTGCAGCGGATGCTGGCCGACGGCACCCTGGAGACCTTGAACCAGGACACCCACCCGGGCAGCTACCTGCACCGTTCGCACCCGGAGGATGTCGCCCGCGTCGAGCACCTGACCTTCGTGTGCACCAACGAGCGCGAAGACGCCGGCCCGAACAACCACTGGATGGCGCCGCGCGAAGGGCACGCCAAGATGGACGCGCTGTTCGAGGGCTGCATGAAGGGACGCACGATGTACGTGATCCCGTACTGCATGGGCCCGATCGACTCGCCGCTGGCGCGGTGCGGCGTGGAGATCACCGATTCGCCGTACGTGGTCGCCAACATGCGCACGATGACGCGCATGGGCGCCGCCGCGCTCAAGCGCATCGAGTCCGGCGATTCGTTCGTGCGCGGCCTGCATTCGATCGGCGAGCTCGATCCAGAGCGCCGCTTCATCATGCATTTCCCCGACGAGCTGGCGATCAAGTCGTTCGGCTCGGGCTACGGCGGCAACGCCCTGCTCGGCAAGAAGTGCCATGCGCTGCGCATCGCCTCGCACCAGGCGCGCCAGGAGGGCTGGCTGGCCGAGCACATGCTGATCGTCGGCATCGAGAACCCGCAGGGCGAGACGCATTACATCGCCGCGGCGTTCCCGTCGGCCTGCGGCAAGACCAACCTGGCGATGCTGATCCCGCCGGAAGGCTATCGCCAGGCCGGCTGGAAGGTGTGGACGGTCGGCGACGACATCTGCTGGATGCGTCCGGGCGCCGACGGCCGCCTGTACGCGATCAATCCGGAGGCCGGTTACTTCGGCGTCGCGCCGGGCACCTCGGCCAAGTCGAACCCGAACGCGCTGGCTTCGATCCAGACCAACACCATCTTCACCAACGTCGGCGTCACCGCCGACCACCAGCCGTGGTGGGAAGGCCTGGACAACGGCCAGAGCCCGGTCACCGACTGGCGCGGCAACGCCTTCGACGCGGCCAAGGGCCCGGCCGCGCATCCGAATGCGCGCTTCACCGTCTCGGCCAGGCAGTGCCCGAGCTATTCGCCCGAGGCGGAGAACCCGGCCGGCGTGCCGATCTCGGCGATCGTGTTCGGCGGCCGCCGCGCCTCGCTGGTGCCGCTGGTGTTCGAGGCGCGCGACTGGACCCACGGCGTGCTGGTCGGCGCGGCGATGGGCTCGGAAACCACCGCCGCCGCGACCGGCGCGGTCGGCGTGATGCGCCGCGACCCGATGGCGATGAAGCCGTTCTGCGGCTACAACTTCGCCGACTACTTCAGCCATTGGCTGTCGTTCGACCAGGGCGGCGCGAAGCTGCCGAAGGTGTTCCACGTCAACTGGTTCCGCAAGGGCGACGACGGCAAGTTCCTGTGGCCGGGCTTCGGCGACAACCTGCGCGTGCTGGAGTGGATGATCGGCCGGGTCAAGGGCGAGGCCGGCGCGGCCGACACCCCGATCGGGCACCTGCCGAAGGCGAGCGACCTCAACCTCGACGGCGTCGCGCTCAGCGACGAGGCCCAGGCCAAGCTGTTCGGCTTCGACCCGGCCGGCTGGAGCGCCGAGTTCGACAGCATCGGTGAGTACCTGCGCGAGTACGGCCCGCGCATGCCGCAGGCGCTGCACGACGAGCAGCAGCGCATCGCGGCGGCGTTGAAGGGCTGACAGCTGCCCGGCCGCTTCTCTTCCGGGCGGAAGAGGGGCGGGCGTTGCGATTCGACCGCGCGGCCCGGATGCCTGGCATTCGGGCCGCGTCGTCTGGGCGGCCGTCGACGTTCCGGCCGGCGATTCGGGCGACGTCCGTTGCGGCCGCATACGGCCGAGCCGCGCCTGTTGCAGACGTCATCCCCGCGAAGGCGGGGATCCAGAGACTTCAGAGTCCTGTCGCGATAAAGCCCTGGATCCCCGCGTTCGCGGGAATGACGCCTGGAGCGCGCGCCAGACCGGCCGACGGGTCCGCGGCCGCCGGCCCATCGCCCTGTTTCCCGCCCCGATGCCCTTAAACCCTGAGCCCCGACCCCGCATCGGACTCAGTATGCTGACCGCCGTGAACGACACCATGCCCGACGCCGCCCCCGCGCTCGACGCCGACGCCGACCAGGCCCTGGTCGCGCAGGCCGCCGCCGGCGGCGTGGCCGCCTTCGAGGCGCTGTACCGTCGCCACGCCAGCCGGGTGCACGGCGTGATCGCGCGCCTGGTCGGCTACCACGGCGCCCGCGCCGAGGACCTGACCCAGGAAGCCTTCGTCCGCGCCTGGCAGGCGCTGCCGAACTTCCGTTTCGAGTCGGCCTTCGGCACCTGGCTGCACCGGCTCGCGGTCAACACCGCGCTGATGGAACTGCGCGGCCGCCGCAGCCGGCCGTTCGAGGACAGCGACGAGGAAACCTTCGACACCCTCGGCAGCGCCGATTCGGCCGGCCACGTCACCGCGTTGTCGATGGACCTGGAACGCGCCGTCGCCAGCCTGCCGCCGCGCGCCCGCGCGGTGCTGGTGCTGTACGACGTGGAAGGCTGGAAGCATGAGGAGATCGCGGTCGAACTCGGCATGGCGGTCGGCAGTTCCAAGGCGCAATTGCATCGCGCGCGCAGCCTGCTGCGCGCCCGGCTCGGAGAACAGGCATGAACGAGAACGAGCTCCACCCGCGCGGCCCCGAGCGCGCCGGCGAAGGCGAACTGCCCGATGCGCTGCGCTGGCAGTTGCGCGCGCTGCGCCGCGACCAGCCGCCTGAGCGCGACCTGTGGGCCGGCATCGCCGCGCGCCTGGGCGAGCAGGCGCCGGCCGGTACGGAGTCGCCGTCGGCGCGGGTCGAGCCCGCCGCCGCCCGCCCCGCGCCGGAACCGGCCGCGATCGTCGCCCTGCCGCGCCCGGCCGCCGCGCGCCGCAACTGGATGGCGCCGCTGGCCTTGGCCGCGAGCGTGGCCGCGCTCGCGGTCGGCATCGGCGCGCACTTCCATGCGCAGGGCCCGGCCGCGCCGGCCGCCGAGGCGGTCGCCGGCCGCGGCGCCGCGGCCCAGGCCGCCGCGCCGAGCCTGGTCCAGCGCGAGGCCCAGGGCATGACCCTGCAGTACCAGGCCGCGCTGCGCGAAGTCGAGCCGGTGTCGTCGGCCACGGTGGCGATGAAGCCGGCCTTCGACGACCTCGACCGCAACGCCGCGCTGATCCTCGACGCGCTCTCGCACGACCCCGATTCGCGGATGCTGCTGGAACAGCTGCGCCGCACCTACGCACGCCGCCTCGCGCTCGCCCAGCGCCTGGCCTACACCTGATCCGAGGAGATCGCTCCGATGATGCCCGCCACCTTTCGCCGCCGCAGCGTCCTGCGCGCCTGCTCCGGCAGCCTGCTGGCCCTCGCCCTGGGCGCCGCGCTGCCGGCCTCGGCGTCCACCCCGATCAACGAAAGCCGGCCGCTCGACGGGCTCGGCAGCGTCGAGATCGACAACGTCAAAGGCTCGATCCAGGTCCGCGTCTGGGACCGCCCGGAGGTCAAGATCGAGGGCGAGCTCGGCGACGGCGTGGAGCGGCTGCAGATCGAAGGCGACCGCCAGCAGCTGTCGATCAAGGTGCGCTACCCCAACCGCGGCAGCGGCATCGGCTTCCTCGCCGGCGGCGACAAGAGCGAGCCGACCGACCTGCGCATCACCGTGCCGCTGCGCGCCAAACTCGACATCGACGCGGTCTCGGCCGACGTCGACGTCACCGGCGTGGCCTCGCGCGAGCTCAAGGTCGACAGCGTCAGCGGCGACGTGGTGGTGGCCGGCGCGCCGCGCGAGGCCGAGATCGAGAGCGTCAGCGGCGACCTGCGGCTGACCCTCAACAGCCCCAAGGTCTCGGCGCAGACGGTCAGCGGCGATCTCGACCTGCGCGGCCGCCTTACCGGCGAGGTCTCGGTGGAGTCGGTGTCGGGACGCATCGACGTCGCGGCGCACGAGTCGCGCTTGAACAAGGTGTCCGGCGAGTCGGTGTCTGGCGACCTGCGCATCGACGTGGCCCTCGCCGACGGCGGCGAGATCGGCCTGAAGACGGTCAGCGGCGACGTCCGCCTGCGCCTGCCGCGCAGCCTGTCGGCGGTGGTGCGCGGGGAAAGCTTCAGCGGCGACCTGCGCGCGCCCGACGCGCAGATCCAGCGGCCCAAGCACGGCCCGGGTTCGAGCTTCGAGCAGCGCTACGGCAGCGGCAGCGGCCGGGTGCGGATGGAGACCTTCTCCGGCGACGCGACCCTGGACCTGAACTGAGCGGCGCCCCTTGGCCTGCCGCGTAGGGCAGGGCGGGGAGGCGGATGTCGCCTGCGACGGGCGCGAACCGATCCGGTTCGCGCCCGTCGTCGTTTTAGCGGCGGATGCGGTGGGCGAGGTGGCGCCCTGCGTCCTCGCGCTGCGTTCGTGGGTTGCCGGCTGCGTTGGCCGATTCGCCGATAGCCCTACGACCGGGCAAACCAGCGAACCCATGCTTCGCTTCGCCGGTTGCGCGCGATGCGCGAAGCGCGCCCGGCGGTGTATGGTCTGGCCGATCACCATCACCCGGGGCAGGGGCGCGGTCTTGAGCGAACAGGTCAACCAACTGGTCCAGGCCGCCGGCCTGGCTTCGCGCGCGGGCCGCTGGCAGGACGCCGAGCGGCTGTGGCAGCAGGTGCGCGCGCTCGCGCCGCAGCATCCGCAGGCGCTCTACAGCCTCGGCGTCCACGCGCTGCAGCGCGGCGACGCCCAGGGCGCGATCGAGCTGTTGCGCGCCGCGCATGCGGCCGCGCCGCAGGACCCGATGATCCTGCTGTCGATCGGCATGGTCGAGCGCGAGCGCGGCAACGCCCAGGGCGAATCCGAAGCGATCCAGGCCGCGCTGGCGCTGGATCCGTACTTCCTCGCCGGCTTGCTGGCCAAGGCCTCGTGGCTGGAGCGCCAGGGCCAGGCGCGCGCGGCCGCGCTGGCCTGGCAGAACGCGCTGACGGTGGCGCCGCCGCAAGCGCACTGGCCGGACATGCTGCGCCCGCAGCTGGAGCAGGCGCAGCGCAAGGTCGAGCAATACCGCGACGAATTCGCCGCGTTCCTCGAGCACCGCGTCGGCGGCCCGCGCGAAGCGCTGGCGTTCGGCGCGCGCGGGCGCTGGCAGGAAGCGGCCTCGATCATGGTCGGCCGCAGCAAGCCTTATCTGTCGCAAAGCAACCAGCTGTGCGTGCCGCGGCTGCCGGCGATCCCGTTCTTCGAGCGCGAACAGTTCGCCTGGGTGGCCGAGCTGGAAAGCCGCACCTACGACATCCTGCGCGAGATGCGCCAGGCGCTGCGCGACGAGCAGGCCGAGTTCACGCCCTACATCGAGTACCAGCCCGGCGACCCGGTCAACCAATGGCGCGAACTCAACCATTCGCGGCGCTGGAGCACCTACAAGCTGTGGAGCTACTCGCAGCCGGTCGACGCGCACCTGGCGCGCTGCCCGGCCACCCGCGCCGCGCTGGAGGCGGTGGAGATGGCCGGCATCGCCGACGTCTGCCCGAACGCGATGTTCTCGGCGCTGGCGCCGCACACCCACATCCCGCCGCACCACGGCGAGACCAACGCCCGCCTGGTCGCGCACCTGCCGCTGATCGTCCCGGAGAACTGCAGCTACCGGGTCGGCTTCGAGCGCCGCGAGTGGAAGGTCGGCGAAACCCTGATCTTCGACGATTCGATCGAGCACGAAGCGCGCAACGACAGCGACGACCTGCGCGTGGTGCTGATCTTCGACGTGTGGAACCCGCTGCTGTCGCTGGCCGAGCGGGGGATGGTGGACGCGATGATGGCCGCGCACCGCGAGTTCCTGGCCGGCGCGCAGAGCTGAGGCGCCGGGGCGACGGCGGCATTGGTTGCTGCTTCGATGCGGGTGTCCCGGAGCGCGACGGCGAGCGGGTCGGAAGGCGTCGGGGCTGAAGCCCCTCCCACAACAGCTCGGTTCGCCGATGCTTTCTTCGGATTCCCGATTCCCGATTCCGGGGCAAAAAAAGAGGCGGGCCGAAGCCCGCCTCCAATGACTCGGATCGTAACGCTTTTTATTAGAACCGCATCGTCAGGCCCAGGGTGTAGTAACGGCCCAGGGTGTCGTAGAACTGCGGGAAGGTGTTGCCGCTGTTGTAGGTGGTGCTGCCGATGTTGCCGCCCACGACCGGCGGCGTCTTGTCGGCCAGGTTGGTCACGGTGAAGTTGATGCGGGCGTTCCACGGCAACTCATACGCCATGGTCAGGTCGAAGTAGTCGTAGGCGTCGATCGAGGTGTAGGGCTTGTACCAGGTGATCGGGCCCGGCTCGACGTCGACCGAGCTCAGGTGGCGCCAGTTCAGGCCCAGCTCGAAGTCCTTGATCGACCACACCGCGCGGAAGTTCGACTTGTAGTCGTAGATGATGCCGGCGGCGACGTTGCACGACACGCCATAGACGCCGACGCACTCGTGCTTGTACACCAGCGGATCGGCCTGGTAGTCGTACGAGTCGGTCTTGGTCAGATCCAGGGCGAAGTCGATGCGGCCCCATTCGTTGGCCAGCGGCAGGCCGTAGCGCACGCCCAGGTCCCAGCCGTCGGTCTTGATCCGGCCCTTGTTGGAGCGGTCCAGGAACGGGCCGCGCGCGCCTTCGTTGAGCGAGCCGTCGGTGGGGTGACGCGCACCGATCATCAGCTGGCACATCGGATGGTTGACGCTGAGGGTCGGGTTGAGCGCCTGGTCGTAGCAGCCGAACAGGGCGTCGCCGAGCAGCGGACGGGTGATCGCGTCCTTGATGTCGATCTTCCAGTAGTCCAGCGTGACCGAGAAGTCGTTGGTCGGCTGCCACACCAGGCCCAGGGTCTGGGTGTCGGCCTTTTCCGGGCCCAGGATCGGGTTGCCGCCGATGTAGGCGTAGGCCTGGCCGGAGTTCGGGCCGTCGATGCCGTTGGCGCTGTTGAGGATCGCCGCCGGCACGCCGGTGGCGACGCACAGCGCGCCGGTGGCGCTGGTCGGACCGCCGACCTTGGCCAGTTCCGAAGCCTGGCAGGGATCGACCGCGCTGTTGTCCAGGCTGCTGGTCAGCGGCTGGAACAGCTCGTTGACGTTGGGGGCGCGGGTCGCGCGCTGGAACATGCCGCGGAAACGCAGGGTTTCGATCGGCGCCCATTCCAGGCCGTACTTGTAGCTGCCGTAGTCGACGTCGGTCTGGCCCGACTTGAACTGGCTGTGGCGGTAGCCGGCTTCGAAGTTCAGAGCGTAGGCGCCGCTCTTGCCGCTGATCAGCGGAACGATCGTTTCGACATAGGCCTCGCGCAGGGTCAGGTTGCCGCGCACGTCGGGGTTGGCGCCGCCGGCGCCCTGGACTTCGTTGGGATCGCGCGAGGCCGCGTCGGCCTGGTTCATCGCCTCGACCTTGCGGCCTTCCAGACCGAACGCCAGGCCGATCGGGTACTCGGCCCACGGGCTCTTGAACTCGTCGCCGAGGTCGCCGTTGACCGTGCCCGACCACACTTCCTGCTCGACCCGCTGGGTCGCGAAGGTGATCACTTCCAGGAACTTCTTGGCGTCGGTGCCGAACGAGCCTTCCGGACCCCACAGGTTGATCGGCACGCAGCCGCCGCTCGGATCGACGCAGTTGACGCCGTCGCGGGTCAGCAGCGCCTGCTGGCTGCGGGTGTAGGACAGGAAGCCGCCGTTGACGACGAGCTGGTCGGCTTCGCCGTGCGACCAGTAAGCGTCGTAGCGCCAGTTGTCGTTGATCTTGCCGCGCACGCCCAGGGTGGTCTGGAAGACCTTGTTCTGGAAGTCGGTGCTGCGGGTGCCCAACTCGGTGGAGCGGCGCAGCACCGACGAGTTGAAGGTCGCGGCGCTGCCGACGACGCAGTCGGGAGCGGCGATGTTGAAGGTCGAGCACAGCTGCTGGCGGGCCGGCTCGGGCAGCAGCGGGTTGCCGATGCTGACGTCGAACCCGGCGCCGAACAGGCCGCCCGGGGCGATCTGCGAGGTCACGTCGGAACGGGTGTAGAGCACCTGCGCATAGGCTTCGGCGTGCTCGTTGAATTCGTAGCGGCCCAGCGCGGTGGCCTGCCAACGGTCCAGTTCGGTCTGGAAGTAGTTGAACGGGTTGTAGTTGAAGCGCTGGTTGATGCCGCCGAACGCGCCGGTGGCCGGATTGAACTGCCCCATCGGGCCGATGCGGGTCGGAATGCCGACGCTCGAACCGCCCTGGCTGCCGTCGGTGGAATCCAGGGTGAAGACGCTGTACTTGCGGCCGCCCTGCAGCAGCGGATCGTTGTCGGTCTTGCCGACGCTCAGCACCACGTTGCCCTTGCCGTCGTCCAGGTTCACGCCCATGGTGACCGTGGTGTTGCGGCGGTCGGCGTCCTGCTTGCTGGACTGGCCGTAGCTGGTGTTGACCTCGACGCCTTCGAAGTTGCGCTTGAGCACGAAGTTGACGACGCCCGACACCGCGTCGGCGCCGTACACCGCCGAGGCACCGCCGGTGACCAGGTCGACGCTGTCGATCAGCGCCAGCGGGATCACGTTGGTGTCGACCACGCCGAACAGGTTGAACGGTACGACGCGGCGGCCGTCCATCAGCACCAGGGTGCGGTTGTCGCCGAGGCCGCGCAGGTTGATGGTGGCACCGCCGTTGGCGCCGTTGTTGACGCCCGGACCGATCGCCGGGGTCGCACCCGGCAGCACCTTGAGGAAGTCCTCGGCGGTGACCGGCTGGTTGCGGTTGATCTCTTCGCGGTCGACGGTCATCACCGGGCTGTTGGTGGTGAGGCCGGGAATCGAAATATGCGAACCGGTGACCTGGATGCGATCCAGGGTCGTCGCCTCTTGCGCGGCGGCCGGCGCAGCGGGGGTAGCGCCGTCCTGGGCGTTGGCCAAGCCGATGCCGGCCAGGCTGGTGGCGCCCACGCACAACGCGAAGGTGATCGCGTCGCGCAACTTGTTGGTCTTCAGGGTCATCTCTCTCTCCAAGTGTCCTGAATGATTCGGGGGTCGGCAAAGGCGATGGCCAGCGGGCGAAAAGGTTTGCGCCCAAATTGGCAAAGCCGGTCCGATAGTAGTCCTCCTGTTCCAGTAATTAAAGTGTTGTTAAGAACAATGCTCCGGGGAGATTTGTGCTACCCGTTGCAGCGCGCCCGCTTGTCCGCGACCGGACAGGTCCGCAGGACCGGAGAGAGGGCGGGGCGGGCGCCAGGCGCACAAAAAACTACGGCCCCTTGCGGGGCCGTAGTCGAAGCGTCAGGAACCTAGAAGGCTCAGAAACGCTGGGTGTAGCGCATGTAGAAGAAACGGCCCGGGACTTCGAACGCCGGGTCGAAGCTGTTGGCGAACGTGGTGGCCGAACCCGGCGGGTCGCGGTCGAACACGTTGTTGACGCCGACGGTGACCTTGGCGTTCCACGGCACCTGGACGTAAGCCGACAGGTCGGTGTACGTCACGCTGGGGATGTGGTTCTCCGGGTCCTTGCCAGCGGCGGTGACGCGGTTCGGATCCGAGCACAGCAGCGGGATGTTGACCGGGTTGGCCAGGTTGGCGCCGGCGCAGTCTTCGGTCTGGCTGGAGTAGTAGCGCAGGTTGGCGGTGGCGCCGACCGAGCCCAGTTCCCAGTTCAGCGACAGGTTCGAACGCAGACGGAAGTAGTTGTCGCGCGCCGAGCCGCCGCGGTATTCGCCGACGCGGTTCTTGCCGGTGGTGATGGGATCGGTGACCGTGTAATCGGTCATGTAGGTCGAATCCCAGTTCACCGACAGCTTGCCCCAGGTGAACTCGGGCAGGCGGTAGCCGACGGTCAGGTCGTAGCCTTCGACTTCGATCTCACCGACGTTGTTCGGCACGGCGAGCATGTTGACGATTTCGCCGGTGGCCGGATCGCGCTGGATCAGGCCGCACACCGCGCTGTTGCCCTGGCGGTAGCAGGTGTCGAGCATTTCCTGCGCGGTCTGGGTGAAGATGGCGTCTTCGATCTTGACGTTCCACCAGTCCAGGGCGACGTCGAGGCCGGGCGCCCAGCCCGGGCTGTAGACGAAGCCCAGGGTCTTGGACTTCGACTTTTCCGGACCCAGCTGCTGGTTGCCGCCGACGGTGGTGCGGATCTGCGAAGCGGACTGGATGTACGGGGTGCCGGTGCAGCCCGCCGGACGGTTCGGGTTCGGGACGTTGCCCGGCGGCAGGAAGCCGGCGCAGGGATCGGCCACGTCTTCGAAGGTGTCGCTCACGCCCGAGAACAGCTCGCTGACGGACGGAGCGCGGAAGCCCTCCGACCAGTTGCCGCGGATCAGCAGGTCGTCGATCGGCTTCCAGCGGAAACCGAACTTGCTGTTGAGGGTGTCGCCGAAGTTGCTGTAGTCCGAGTAGCGGGTGGCCAGGCTGAAGTCGAGCAGCTTGGCGCCCGGCAGGTCGGCCAGCAGCGGGATCGCCAGTTCGAGGTAGGCCTCGTCCAGGTCGTAGCCGCCCTGAGTGGCGGTACGGGCGTTGCCGGTGGTGTCGCCGGAGTTGATCAGGCCGTCCGGATGGTCGAAGCCCGACTCGGAGCGGTGCTCCAGGCCGAACGAGAACGCCATCGCGCCCCCCTGCAGGTCGAACAGGTCGCCGCCGATGCTGGCGTAGTAGGTCTTCTGCTCGTAGCCGTACACGTCGTGCGCTTCGAAGCCGACGTAGTCGAGCATCTCGCGGGTGATGGTGCCGGCGCCGCCGAGCAGGTTCAGCGGAACGCAGCGGTCGATCGCGTTGCCGTTGGCGCCGCAGCGCAGCTGGCCGTTGGCGTCGACGAAGCTCGGGCCAAGCGCGTTGCGCAGGGCCGAGACGTTCTGGAAGCCGCTGGTGGTGTCGGTCTGGTCGTTCTTGCCGTAGAACATGCCCGCTTCCCAGGAGAAGTTGCGGGTGCCCACGTCGAACGAGCCTTCGAACACGCCGTTGAAGGCGTAGGTCTTGACGTTCTGGTTGTAGATGCGGCCGCCGGTCTCGACGAAACGACGCTGGACGTAGTCGATGTCGCGGCCGGTGTTGTTGTAGGCGTTGTCCTTGCTGATGACGATGTCGGCAGCGTTGGTGCCCGCGGCGGCGCGGCCCAGGCTGACCGGCATCGGCGCCAGGATCTGCTGCGACTTGCGCTCGTTGTAGGTGACCGTGGTGCGGAACGAGACCTTGTCGGTGATGTTCAGCGTGGCGTCGCCGAAGACCGAGGTGCGCTCCTGCGGGGTCAGCAGGTAGTTGAGCGGCGCGTGGTTGAACGCGTCGGCGGCGGTGTACGGACGACCGCCCGGCTGGCCGTTCGGGACGAAGTAGCCCGGGGTGCCGTCGAGACGGGTCGCGCCGCTGCCGCCCGGGATCGGGCCGAAGTAGGCGAAGCGGCCGTCGGGGGTGTTCGGGCTGTTGCCGGTGCCCGGCACGGCGCCGTAGACCGGCACGGCCGAGATCTTGCGGTCGCCCGCCCAGATCGGCTCTTCCTTCACGTAGCCGACGCCCAGCATCGCCGACCAGCGGTCGGAGGTGGAGCCGATGGTGAAGTCGTAGGCCTCGCGGCTGCCGTCGCCCTTGTCGAACTGGCCGATGTAGGCGTTGGCTTCGGCGCCGTCGAAATTGCGGCGCAGGATGATGTTGACCACGCCGGCGATGGCGTCGGAGCCGTAGATCGTCGAGGCGCCGTCCTTCAGGACTTCGATGCGCTCGACCGCGGCGGTCGGGATGGTGTTCAGGTCGACCGCGCCGCCCAGGCCGGTGCCGCCGACCCAACGACGGCCGTTGACCAGCACCAGGGTGCGGTCGGCGCCGAGGTTGCGCAGGTCGACGCGGGTCTCGCCGTTGCCGCCGTTGTTGTAGGTGCTGTTGAGCGCAGAACCGTTCGTGGTGATGTTCTGCAGGATGTCGCCGACCGAGGTCAGGCCCTGCTGCTCGATCTGCACGCGGGACATCGAGAAGACCGGCTGCGAGGTCTCGATATCGGCGCGCTTGATGCGCGAACCGGTGACTTCGACGCGGTCCAGCGTCGTCGCTTCCTTCTCGGCGTTCTGGGCGTATGCGGCGCCAGTGCCGATCAAAGCGGTGCTACCCACTGCGAGCGCGAAGGTAATCGCGTCGCGGAGCTGGGTGGTCTTGAAGGTCATTTCTCTCTCTCCGAGTCTTGTCTGATGTACCCAGGGGCCTCGCCGGTGATGTCAAAAAAGACGCCAAATCCAGCAAGTTGTCCGGATCGTACCCGCACACTGGAGAAAATTAAAGTGTTGTTAATTGCCCCCGCGCGTTCATTTGTGACAGAACCGGGGGGCGGCGATCTCCCGACCAATCCGTTCCCTGGCGTATGTTCGAGGGGGAGAAATCCAGGCGCAGCTTGCAGTTACGGGCGTAACCATGTGCGCCAGACGGCGTCGAGTGCGATGGAATGCCGCGCGAATGCCAAACGCATTTCATTGTAGAAATGCGATTTTTGTCACAAAAATTTGGTAGCTGAGGCCTGGGCGGCAGGCGCGCGACGACGCGCCGAGGGCGGCAGCGGGGCGGGACGGACGGGAGCGGAGCGGCGATGCGGTGCGCGCGCGTCTGCGCGCAGGCCGATCAGAGGTCTTGTTCGTAGCGGACGTAAGGCACGGTGCCTTCGTCCTTGTCGCCGGTGCCCGGCGCGAACGGGTTCTTGCCGCGGGTGACCACGTTCTCGGCGCCGACGGTGAGCTGGCCGCTCCACGGGGTGCGCCAGGTCAGGCCGACGCCCAGGCCTTCCCACTGGCCCGGCTGGCCGGGCGTGTCGACCACGCGGCCGACGATGTTGGCGCCGAAATTGCCGTAGGCGGCGCCGACGGTGATGCTCTTGCTGTTCCAGTGGTCGGCCAGGTTGGGCATCTCGCCGGCCGGAATCAGCTTGGCGCGGGCCCAGGTGCCGCCGATGGAGACCATCGCCTCACGGCCGATGTTCTTCTGGCCGTAGACGGTGAGGGTGTTCTGGTCGACCCGGCTGGGCCGGTTGTTCGGGCTCATCCAGGCCGGCAGGGTCTCGCGGCCGTTGCCGAGGGCGACGCCGACCCGTCCGCCCGGGCGGCTGAGGCTGGCCCCGGCCGAGAACTGGCGGTTGTTGCTGTGGTCGTCGTCGTCGAGCGCGGCCAGCAGGCAGTGGTTGGCGAGGTTGCCGATCGCTCCGGCCAGGCCGGATTTGCGGTCGCAGACCAGGCCCAGGCCGTCGTTGGCGTCGAGGCCGACGGTGGCGTCGAGGGTGTTGGCGCCGCTCTTCCAGCGCACGCCGGCGCGGTCGGCCGGTTCGAGCTGGAGCAGGTACTCCAGCTTGCCGTTGTTCTGGTTCCAGACCGGCAAATAAGTAGTGTCGCGCTTGGCCTGCGCATGCGCGCCCGCCGCCACGCCGAGGGCGAGGGTCAGGGCAAGCGGCAACTGGCGCAGGAGCTTGGACATTACGGAAGAGTGTTGGCGCGGACCGTCGTTAAGACCGAATGAAGCCGGTCGAGTTCCCCGGAATTACGAATCGACTATAGAGGGTTTATGTTTATTTAACAATCAGAAAACGGTCCCAGATCGGTGCGGCCGGGACCGTTCAGGCGACCGCCGGTCGGCTGCTTGGACGGGTCATTGGACCCGCTGCGGCGCCTCCAGTTCGGCCGCGGCGGCGGCGAACAGGCCGGCCACCTGGTCGGGGCTGAAGCGGTAGCTCTGGCCGCAGAACTCGCAGCGGATCTGCGCCTCGCCGCCGGAGGCCTCGACCGCGGCCTCGGCTTCCTCGCGGCCGAGCGAGACCAGCATCGCCTCGACCCGCTCGCGCGAGCAGGAACAGGCGAACGACAGCGGCTTGCCGCCGAGCAGTTGCACGCCGTCCTCGTTGAACAGCCGGTGCAGCAGGGCGTCGGCGGGCAGGTCCAGCAGCTCGGCCTGGCCGAGGGTGTCGAACAGGGCGCCGGCCCGGGTCCAGCCGTCCTCGTCGCCGCCGTCGCCGGGCAGCTTCTGCAGCATCAGCCCGGCGGCGCGGTCGCCGTCGGCGGCCAGCAGCAGCCGCGTGGGCAGTTGTTCGGACTGGCGGAAATAGCCTTCGAAGGCGCCGGCCAGCGAGTCCGATTCCAGCGCCACCAGGCCCTGGTAGCGGATCGGGTCGCGGCCGCCGGCGCTGGGGTTCTCGATGGTGATCGCCAGCACCGCGTTGGCGCCGAGCTGGCGCAGGTCGCGCGAGACTTCGCCGCCGTCCTCGGCCAGCTGGACGATGCCGCGCAGGGTGCCGGCGGCGGTGCATTCGGCGAACAGGGTGCGCAGCGCGCCTTCGCCGCGCAGTTGCACCGACAGCCGGCCGTCGACCTTGGCGTGGCCGGTGAACAAGGCCGCCGCGGCCGCGGCTTCGCCGAGCAGTTCGGCGGCGGCCTGCGGGTACTGCTCGCGTTCGCGGATCTGCTGCCAGGCCCGGTCCAGGCGCACGTGCACGCCGCGCACGCCGGCGGCCTCGATCAGGAAGCGGGTGAGGCGGTCGTGGCTGTCGGTGGAGACGGGGTCGGTCATCGTCGTCGTACTCTTTGGAAGGCAAGCGGCGCACGCCGCGAGCGCCGCACCGGGATGCGCCGGACGCGGCTTGGCGGATAATGCGCACGTTCCTGTGAACGGGGGGGGCAAGGCAATGCGGTTGCGACCGGTGCGAGCGAGGCCGACACGGGCAGACCGTCCTGCGCCAAGAGTGGGGACGCGGATGCGCCGGTGCAAGGTTTGAACATGAAGGCTCCCGGCCCGGTTCCGGCCGCGGCCGCCGCGCCGCCGTCCGCGGCCGCGCCGCCCCGGCGCGCGCGGCGCTGGCTGCGCTGGTTGCTCGCCCTGCCGTTCCTGTTCGTGCTGGCTTCGGCGCTGCAGGTGGCGGTGCTGCGCTTCGTCGATCCGCCGTTCTCGGCGTTCATGCTGATCCGCCAGGGCCAGGCCTGGGGCGGGGGCGATTTCGGCTTCCGCCTGGCCTACGACTGGCGCGACCTGGACGAGATCTCGCCGAGCCTGCCGGTGGCGGTGGTGGCCTCGGAGGACCAGCGCTTCGCCGAGCACTTCGGCTTCGACCTGCGCGCGATCGAGAAGGCGCGCAAGAACAACGAGCGCGGGCGCAAGGTCCGCGGCGGCAGCACGGTCAGCCAGCAGACCGCCAAGAACCTGTTCCTGTGGGCCGGGCGCAGCTGGGTGCGCAAGGGCCTGGAGGCCTGGTACACGCTGCTGATCGAGACGATGTGGTCCAAGCGCCGGATCATGGAGGTCTACGTCAACATCGCCGAATTCGGCGACGGCGTGTACGGCGCGCAGGCCGCCGCGCGCACCTATTACCGCAAGGACGCCGTCCGGCTCGCGCCGGCGGAGGCCGCGCGCATGGTCGCGGTGCTGCCCAATCCCAAGCGCTACAGCATCGTCAAGCCGGGCCCCTACGTGCAGCGGCGCACCAATGCGATCCAGCGGCAGATGCGCAACATCGGCGGCAGCGGCTACCTCAAGCAGATCGAATGAGCGCGGCGCCGCGCCGGCGAATCGGCTGAGCGGGAAACCGCCGGGTCCGGCCGCCGCCGAATCCGTCGGCGGCCGCCTCGGGCGACGGCGAAGCCCCGCGGCCGGCAGGGGCCGGAAACACCGGTCGATGCGAGCCGGCACAGCCCGGCGGCCGTGCCCGCGCCGGCCGCCGTCGTTACTATGCGCGGCATGAACCGCGAACGCGTCACCGTCGTCCTGGCCGCCTTCGACGAAGCGCAGAGCCTGCCCCTGCTGCAGCCGCGTATCGCCGCCGCGCTCGACGCGCTGGCCGGCGACGGCGTCGACGGGCAGGTGCTGTACGTGGACGACGGCAGCCGCGATGCGACCTGGGCGATCCTGCTGGGCTTCGCCGCGGCCGATCCGCGCGTGGGCCTGCTGCGGCTGTCGCGCAATTTCGGCAAGGAAGCGGCGCTGACCGCCGGGCTGGACCTGGTCGAGACCGGCGCGGCGCTGATCCTGGACGCCGACGGCCAGGACCCGCCGGAGCTGATCCCGCAGTTCGTGGCCAAGTGGCGCGAAGGCTACGACGACGTCTACGGCACCCGCCTGGAACGCGAGGGCGAGGGCTGGTTCAAGCGCTCCAGCGCGCACGCCTTCTACCGGGTGATCGGGCGGCTGTCGCGCACCCCGATCCCGGCCGATACCGGCGACTTCCGCCTGCTCTCGCCGCGCGCGCTGGCGGCGCTGCGGCAGCTGCGCGAGCGCCACCGGTTCATGAAGGGCCTGTTCGGCTGGGTCGGCTACAACCGGGTGGGGGTGCCGTATCACCGCGGCGCGCGCGCGGCCGGGCGCAGCAAGTTCAATTTCTGGCGGTTGTGGAACCTGGCCCTGGAGGGCATCACCAGTTTCTCCACCGCGCCGCTGCGGCTGGCGACCTACCTGGGCCTGGCCACGGCGGCGTTGGCGTTCGCCTTCGCGCTCAAGGTGGTGCTCAAGGCGCTGCTGTTCGGCGATCCGGTGCAGGGCTGGCCGACGATGATGGCGGTGATCCTGTTCCTCGGCGGGGTGCAGCTGATCGCGCTGGGGCTGATCGGCGAGTACCTGGGCCGGCTGTACGAGGAATCCAAGCGCCGGCCTTTATATCTCGTCGACACCTGGCAGCCGGCGGCCGGAGTATGCTCGCAGCAGACTCGCGTTCCTACGTTCCCCACGCTCGCGCAAGGAGACGGCCGTGCGCACAGTAAGGCAACTGTTGGAGACGAAAGCCCCTGAGGTGTTCGCGATCGGCCCGGACGCGCCGGTGATCGAGGCGATCCGGCTGATGGCCGAGAAACGCATCGGCGCGGTGCTGGTGATGGACGGCGCGCGCCTGGCCGGGATCCTGTCCGAGCGCGACTACGCGCGCAAGATCGTGCTGCAGGGACGCTCGTCGGCGGACACGCCGGTGCGCGACATCATGACCGCGCAGGTCATCAGCGTGAGCCTGGGCGACACCGCCGAGCGCTGCATGCAACTGGTTACCGACAAGCGCATCCGCCATCTGCCGGTGCTGGAAGACGGCCAGGTGGTCGGCGTGGTGTCGATCGGCGACCTGGTCAAGGCGGTGATCGAGGACCAGCGGGTCGAGCTGGATCAACTGCAGCGCTATATCGCCAGCTGAGCGGGGTCGCCGGCGATGCCGCGGCGTCCGGCGCGGCATCGCGCGCGGCCGGGCGAGGCGATGGCGGTTCGCGTGGCGCGGGCGTCGGCGTCGCGTCTGGCGCATTGGACGATTCGACATCGCCTGTTCGGCATCGCGCGCGCCGATGAAGCCGGCGCGCTGCGCCGTCGTGCGGGCTGGGCGCGCCGAGTTTCCCGCCTCGGCCGCACGGCTGTTATCGTCGGGCATCTTTCGTAGGGATACACAGCTCGATGAATGGATTGCGTTCGCTCCGTCCGCATGGCGCCGCGGTGGCAGGCGCGCTGGCGTTGACGCTTTCGTTGGCCGCCTGCGACCGCGCCGCGCCGGCCGACGCCGGGCCGCCCGTCGCCGCGGCGCCGGCCGCGCCGCCGGACCTGGCCCAGGGCCCGGCCACGGCCACGATTTCGGCCGACGGCCGCACGCTCTCGGTCGGCGTTCCCGAGCGCAGCCTCGAGGAGAGCGCAGCCGAATTCTTCAACCAGCGCGCGGACCGGTTCGACAGCGTCGCGATCCTCGCCCAGGGCAAGCGCGATGACGTCTACCAGGTGTTGGTGCGCGCCGAGGCGGCGAGCGATCCCAAGCGCGACGGCGGGCGTTGCCGCGACGGCCGCGAGGTGAAGCTGCGGCACCTGGAATTCGATCTGGGTTCGATGTCGATGACCTCCAATCAGGACCTCGAGTCCTGCCTGCGCCGGCTGCGGGTGGTGGCGCAGCGGCGCTCGGCCGATGGCGGCTTCGAGTACGACGTGGAAGAGACCGAGGACGACGGCCACATCAGCCCGATCTACCTGCGTTACGACGGCAAGGACTACATCCGCGCCGCGGCGCACTGACGGCGGCCGCGCGCGGCGGCGGGCCGCGCACGGCGCGCGAACGCTCGCGCTGGCTTGGGCGGAACGCTGGGCCGCAACCGCTCACCCGAACGGCGCGCCCGCCGGAACGTCGGCGCTCAATTCACCACGTGGCCGACGCAGCCGGTGTCCTTGCCCGGGCCCAGTTCCAGCGTCGCCAGCAGCGCCGCCGGCGGCGCGATCGCGCCGAGCGCGATCGCCGCGGCGCCGCGCAAGCCCAGGCGCTTGTAGTCGGGCCGCGCGTTGGGGTTCTTGAACGTGCCGGTCACCAGCAGCGGCGTGCGCAGCGCCAACAGGCTGCGGTCCTTGGGCTTAGGACGGATGGTCAGGTCGAGCGTTTCCTGGTTCAGGTCGATGGTGCCGCTGCCGACCAGCACGGTGTCGCTGGTGTCGAAGGCCAGCGACTTGGCCGTCATCACCCCGTCCTTGACCGCGAAGTCGCCGAAGCCGCAGCGGATCGGGATCTTGTGGTCGCCGGTGAGCTTGAACTTGAGGATCTCGGCCACGTCGATGCCGGTGAACTCCATCAGCAGGTTGCTGATCTGGCCCTGGCCCATGCCGACCGCGACGCTGCCGTCGCTGCCGCCGAGCATCTTGGCGATGGAGTTGCCGCTGCCGGCCAGGGCGATGCGGCCGCCGACCTTGCCGATCGCGTCCTGGCCCAGCTTCACCCCCGGCATCAGCTTGGCCAGGTTGAGGCGGCGGGCCTGGATGTCGGCGCGGGTGCGCAGGGTCGCGGCGCGCGCGTCCATGGTGACGGTGGAGCGGATGTCGCCGTCGGCGACGCCGAAGTTCAGCGGGTCGAGCTTGAGCAGGCCGTTTTCCAGCAGCAGGCGCGCCTGCATGTCGTCCAGCGGCCAGCCCGGCGCTTCGATGCGCGCGGCCTTGAGCTTCACGTCGGCGTCCATCGAGCGCAGCTTTTCCAGGTGGTACGGAGTGTCGGGCAGCAGCCGCGCGCTGGCGTCCTGGCGGGCGTGCTGCGCGGCCAGTTCCGGGTTGGTGCTCTCGCCGCGGCCGCCTTGCGGCGCGGCGCCGACGAAGCCGGCGAGATCGTCGAAGTCCAGGCGCTTGGACACCAGGTCGGCGCGCAGGTAGGGCCGCTGGCCGGCGGTATCGACGCTGGCGTTGCCGGCCAGGTCGCTGTCGCCGACCTTGCCGGTAAAGCCGTCGTAGCGCCACAGCGCGTCGCTGCGGCGCAGGCGGCCGTCGAGCGCGTACGGCGGGGTCGGCGGGATCGCCACGCCGATCAGCGGGTACAGGTCGGCGAGGTTCTTGCCGCTGAGCGCGAACTGCAGGTCGAAGTCGCGCAGGTGGAAGGGATCGACCAGTTCGCCGCGGGCGTGGGCGCGGGTGGCGCCGGCGACGGCGCGCAGGTCGATGCGGTAGGGATTGACCGTGTCGCGCAGTTCCAGCGGCGATTCGGCGCGGCCTTGCAGGGTGAAGGGGTTGTTCTTCCAGCGGCCCTTGCCGGCGACCTCGACCGGCGGCGCGGCGTCTTCGCGCTTGGGTTCGCGGCTGGCGATGTCCAGGCGCAGGTCGGTCTTGCCGGCCGGGTCGAGGAATTCCAGGCGGCCGTCGTCGATCCAGATGCGGCGGAACGTCGGCAGCTCGCCGCCGCCGCTGCCGAACACCCAGTTGCCGCCGTGTTCGCGGTCGCTCTGCAGGTACACGCGCGGCTGGGTCAGGCGGATGTCGGGAATGCGGATCTCGCCCTTGAGCAGCGGCCAGAACTCGATCGCCAGCTCCAGCCGCTGGACGCTGGCCATGCTCGGCGCCTTCGCCCACGCCGCGTTGGCGAAGCTCAGCGCGTCGGCGCGGATCACCGGCACCCGGCCCAGGTCGACGTCGAGATTGCCGCCGATCTGCAGCTTGCGCCCGGTGCGCGCCTCGACCTGGCGTTCGATCGGGCCCTTGAACCAGTTCCAGTCCCACAGCGCGATCAGAATCGCGACGCCGGCGGCCAGCAGGCCGAGCGCGCTGAGCCACGGATGGCGACGGGGCCACGCGCGCGGCGGCGCGGGAGCGCCCGCATCGGGCGGGCCGGCGCTGGCGGCGACGGTGGAGTCGGGCGTTCGCAAGTCGGGAGAGTTCATCGCGGGAAGGCGCGAGCCGGCGGCGATGCAAGTCGGAACTGGCGCCGGGCCGGTTTCGGCCAAGTCTCGTCAGTCCGGGAGCCGGCCCATCGCTACGGGCCTGTTCGCTACGTTGGCCCCACCATCGCCACGGGCCGGTAAAGCGAAGGTGAATGCGCGGTGGACGCGGCGTGCGGCGTTCAGGCCGCCATCGTTTCCGGCGAGGGCACGACCTGCGACAGCACCGAGATGTAATGGCAGACGCTGCCGGCGACCACGAACAGGTGCCAGATCGCGTGCGAGTACTTCAGCGACGGGCGGTGGTAGAACACCGTGCCCAGCGTGTAGCACAGGCCGCCGGCGAGCAGCCAACCCAGGGTCCAGGCGTCGAGCGCGTCGAGCAGCGGCTTGATCGCCACCAGCACCAGCCAGCCCATGGCGATGTAGATCGCCGTGGACAGCAGCTTGAAGCGGCCGGTGTAGTACAGCTTGAACACGATCCCGGCCGCGGCCAGGCCCCAGATCGCCGCGAACAGGCCCCAGCCCCACGGGCCGCGCAGGCCGATCAGGGTGAACGGGGTATAGGTGCCGGCGATCAGCAGGTAGATCGCGCAATGGTCGAAGACCTTGAGCCGGCCCTTGGCCACCGGGTGCTGGATCGCGTGGTAGAGGGTGGAGGCGATGTACAGCAGCAGCAGGCTGATGCCGAACACGATCGCGCTGCCCAGTTGCCAGCCGTCGCCGTGCAGCGCGGCCAGGGTGATCATCACCGACCCGCCGGCCAGCGCGGCGGTGGCGCCGAGACCGTGGGTGAGGGCGTTGGCGAACTCCTCGCGGATCGAGTGGTCGCCGTGTGCGGGGGCGTGGGCGGCGGGCATGGTCCTCGCATCCTAGCGCGCTGCGGGGCAAATGCTAACGGCGTGGGCGAACCGACCGTTGGGGTTAAGTGCGCGGCGTCGCGAATCGACGCGGCGCTGCGCTCAAGCCGGGCGCCGCGGCGACGCCGCTGACCGGATTCATCCCGCCTCGCGCATCGGCGCCGCGCCCATGAACACGCCGATCGCGGCCAGCGCCAGCCCGGCCAGGTTCAGCAGCGCCGGGGTTTGCGCGCGATCCCAGTGCAGCACGGCGAACAGCGCCAGGACCGGCGCGAACAGCAGCGCGCCGACGCCCCAGCCGATGTGTTCCCGGAACGCCAGCGCCAGCAGCCACAGCGCGCCGGCCAGGCCGACTGCGCAACCCAGGATCACCAACGCCATGCCCATGCCCGTTCCTCGCGATGCCGGCCGAACGCCGGGGCAGACAGGCTAGCCGAGCGTGGGCGGCGGTGCTGCGTCGTTGGGCGAGCGGGTCCGGGCAGCGGTGGGTGCGGCGGCTGGCGCGGTGCGGGCCGCGATCGTGCGGTTGCGGCTCGCTTCGGGCGGCTGCGTCGTGGTTTCGTTGTCGCGGTCGCGGCTTGCGCCGCTCCAGGGGGATCGCGGCGTTGCGGCGTAGTCGCGACGCGCTCACTCCAATGCGTTGAGCGTGCGGACCCGCCGCAGCCGGCGCTGGATCTTGTGCGGCTTGGGGAAGCGGTATTCCTCGACTTCCACCAGCAGTTCGCAGTTGTCGCCGAACGCCTCGCGCATGGCGTAGAGGCGGCCGTTGCCCTCGAACGCGAGCCAGCGCGCGCCGTCGGCGACCACCTTGATCTGCGAGACCGACGGGATGATCTCGGCCAGCGCGGCCAGGTCGAGCCGGCCGCGCGCGAGCAGTTCCTCGCGCCGCGCGGCCAGCGCCTGGGCGCGGGCGCGGGTGGCCTGCAGCGCCGATTCGCGGTCGATGCGGTGGATCGGCTGCAGCGCGTGCAGCGGCACCAGCGCCTGCGCCTTGTCGCTGCGCAGGCGGTGGATGTCCATGATCACCTTGCCCATGTAGGCGTCCTTGTAGTCGAGCGCGGCGACTTCGCTGCGCTTGCTCAACAAGTACAACCACCATTGGCGCAGGCGCGACACGGGGCTCAGTCGACCGCGACGGCGTGGGCGTGCTCGCGCGTGGCCAGGAATTGCACGCCCGGCGCGCGCTCCTGCGCCAGCTGCAGGTTGACCCGGGTCGGGGCGAGGTAGACCAGCTCGCCGGCCGCGTCGATGGCCAGGTTCATCGCGTTCTTCTCGCGGAATTCCTCGAGCTTCTTGGCGTCGTCGCAGCGGATCCAGCGCGCGGTGGCGACGCTGACCTGCTCGAAGCTGGCGTCGACGCTGTACTCGTCCTTCAGACGGTAAGCGACCACGTCGAACTGCAGCACGCCGACCGCGCCGAGGATCAGGTCGTTGCTCATCAGCGGGCGGAAGAACTGGGTCGCGCCTTCTTCCGACAGCTGCGCCAGGCCCTTCTGCAGCTGCTTGAGCTTGAGCGGATCGCGCAGGCGCGCGCGGCGGAACAGTTCCGGGGCGAAGTTGGGGATGCCGGTGAAGGACAGGTTCTCGCCTTCGCTGAAGCTGTCGCCGATCGAGATCGTGCCGTGGTTGTGGATGCCGATCACGTCGCCGGGGAAGGCGGTCTCGGCGATCTCGCGGTCGGAGGCCATGAAGGTCAGCGCGTTGGCGAGCTTGAGCTCCTTGCCGGTGCGCGAATGGAAGGCCTTCATGCCGGCGCTGAACTTGCCCGAGCAGATGCGCATGAACGCGACCCGGTCGCGGTGCTGCGGGTCCATGTTGGCCTGGATCTTGAACACGAAGCCGGTGAGCTTGTCCTCGGTCGGCTGGATCTCGCGGCCGGTGGTCTCGCGCGGCTTCGGCGCCGGCGCGTGCTCGACGAAGAAGTCCAGCAGCAGCTGCACGCCGAAGTTGTTGACCGCCGAGCCGAAGAACACCGGGGTCTGCTCGCCGGCCAGGTAGCGGGCCTTGTCGAACGGATGCGAGGCGCCTTCGACCAGTTCCAGCTCCTCGCGCAGTTCGGCCAGCATGTTCTCGCCGATGCGCGCGGCCAGGGCCGGGTCGTCGATCGAGGCGAAGATGGTCGAGTCCTGGCGGGTGAAGTTGCGGCCCTGTTCGTACAGGTGCACCTCGCCGGTCAGCAGGTGGACCACGCCCTTGAGCCGCTGGCCCATGCCGATCGGCCAGGTGATCGGCGCGCACTGGATGCCGAGCACGCTTTCGACTTCGTCGAGCAGGTCGATCGGGTTCTTGCCTTCGCGGTCGAGCTTGTTGATGAAGGTCATGATCGGGGTGTCGCGCAGGCGGCACACCTCCATCAGCTTGATCGTGCGCTCCTCCACGCCCTTGGCCACGTCGATCACCATCAGCGCCGAGTCCACCGCGGTCAGCACGCGGTAGGTGTCCTCGCCGAAGTCGGCGTGGCCGGGGGTGTCGAGCAGGTTGACGATGCGGCCCTCGTAGGGGAACTGCATCACCGAGGAGGTCACCGAGATGCCGCGCTCCTTTTCCAGCGCCATCCAGTCGGAGGTGGCATGGCGCGCGGCCTTGCGGCCCTTGACCGAGCCGGCCATCTGGATCGCGCCGCCGAACAGCAGCAGCTTTTCGGTCAGGGTGGTCTTGCCGGCGTCGGGGTGCGAGACGATCGCGAACGTGCGGCGGCGCAGGGCTTGCTGGGTGACTTCGGACATGGGAACGGCGCGCCCGGGGCGCGTCGGGTAGGCAGGAGAGGGCGGGGATTATACCTGCCGGCCGGGCGGGTGCCCGGGCGGTCCCCCTGTAGGAGCGACGCGAGTCGCGGCCGCGACCTGCGGCGGCCGGCGCGAGCTTGAAGCCCCGCGGTCGCGACTCGCGTCGCTCCTACAGGGGGCTGCGGGACTTAGCGGGTCCCGCCGCCCAGGCGCAGCGGGCCCTGCGGGCCGGTCATGCGGAACGGGATCGACTCCAGGCGCATGCCGCGGTTGACCTGCACGGCGAAGTGCAGGTGCGGGCCGGTGCTGAAGCCGGTGTTGCCGGACAGGCCGATCTGCTGGCCGGCGCGCACGCGCTGGCCGACCCGCACCATCACCCCGTCGTCGGCCTTGAGGTGGGCGTACAGGGCCATGGTCCCGTCGTCGTGGAGGATGCGCACGAAGTTGGCGCGGTCGCCGAACTTCTCCAGGTTCAGCCCGGCCTTGTCGAAGTCCGACTCGACCTGCATCACCGTGCCCTCGCGCGCGGCCAGCACCGGGGTGCCGATGTCGGCGGCGAAGTCGATCGCGTAGCGGTGCTCGGGCTCGCTGTGGCTGAAGTGGCCGCCGTAGCCCTGGTCGATGCGGAACTGCTGCTGGCGCAGCGGCAGCAGGTACTCGGCGTTCTGCGGCCGCGCGCGCGGGTCGCCCGGCACCGAGCGCATGCTCAGCTCGAAATCGCCGCCGCGGCCGGGGTCCTGCGCGCTGAGCACGCTGACCACCGCGCTGGCGCGCGGGTCGAGGGTGGCGCTGGCCGGCAGCAGCGGGCTGCCGATGATGTTGTTGCTGTGGTTGAAGTCCAGCCGCACCTCGATCGGCCCGGCCAGGCTGTTGTCGGCCCAGGCCAGGTAGCGGTCGCCGTCCTGCTGCACGCGCAGGCGCGCGATCGAGCCGGGCTCGGAGCGGTACGGAATCACCTTGACCTCGGCCGCGCCGGTCGCGGCGGCGAGCGCGTCGCTGGGCGCGCGGTCGCCGTAGTGGGTGACGCCGTTGCGGTCGGTCCAGCGATAGAGCTTGCCGGCCCGCGCCGCCGGCGCGGCGAGCGTGGCGGCGGCGAGGATCAGGCTGAGGACGATGAAGGAAGTCGGACGCGGCATGGTTCGGCGGCAAGGCCCGTCGGGGCTGGCGAGAGGGCGGGCTTAGTCGAGGCAGTCCGATTGCAGTTGCAGGGCGCGGGCGACGTCGCCCAGGTCGAAGGCGGCGACCGAGCGGTCGTCGTCGACCGCGTACAGCGCGCCGTAGGGAAACGCGCGGGTGGCGGCCGCGTGCAGGGCGATGCCGTCGGTGTGCGCGGTGCGCTCGCCGCGGAAGCTGCCGACCGGGCGCAGGCTGTCGCGTTCGTAGACATGGAACACGGTCTGCGGGTCGAGCTGGTCGACCGCGACCCAGTAGCCGGCGCCGCGCGCGCAGCTCCACAGCGCCACGCCCTCGGCCTGGGCGGCGAAGCTGCCGGCGGGCAGGGCGCGGCCGGTGGCGCGGCCGGCCAGGCTGTACTCGCGCAGGGTCGAGCCGTGGCTCAGGTCTTCGTCGGCGACCAGCAGGCGGTCGCCGGCGGCGTCGCCGGCGATGGATTCGACGATGCGCAGCGCGGCGGCGTCGCTGGTGTCGCCGAACGCGCCCAGGTATTCGCTGCCGACCCGGCCGTCGGGGTCGAAGCGCAGGCGGTAGCGGCGCACCCGCTGGTCGAGTTCGTTCAGCGGCGGCACCTGGTCGAACTTGGCGCCGTACATGAAGTTGTCGGTGACATAGACCTCCAGCTCGTCCGGCGCGGTCTCGTTGACCCACAGGCCGTACGGGCTGCGCAACTGCGCCTCGCCGAAGCTGGCCAGCGGCGCGAACTCGGGCAGGCGCAGCACCTGCACGCGGTGGTTGTCGCGCTCGGCCACGAACAGGTAGTCGCCGAACACGGCGACTCCGTTGGGGCGCCTGAACTGGCCCAGCGCCGCGCCTTTCTCGCCGAATTCGCGCAGGCGCCGGCCGCTGTCGGCGTCGTACACGGCCAGGCGGTGGGTCGACTTGGCGGTGGCGATCAGCCAGGTCGAGCCGTCGGCGACGGGCCAGGTCGCCAGCGAGTCCAGTTCGTCGCTCGCCTGGGGCGCGGAGACGAAGCGTTCGGGCAGGCTGCGCGTTCCCGGCGGCAGCTCGGCGCTGCGGCGCGGTTCGGCCGGCCGCGGCGGCGCGGATGCGCAGGCGGACAGCAGGACGGTGGCGAGCAGGACGGCGACGAGGCGGCTGTTCATCGGCGCAAGTGTATGCGGCGGCGATGGCGAGCGGGTGTCGGCGCGGCCCGCGCGGGCGCGATCCGGGCATCGCCGGGCCGCGGCGGCGGCCCTCGGGCCGGGCGGCTAAATAATAAATCGCTATATGCGGATGAAGCGATTGACACGCCTCCATACGCTCGGCAGACTGTGCCCATCCATCGAGACCGGCTGAGGGACAGGCCCTTAGAAGCCGGGGCAACCCAACGCAGCGCAAGCTGCGTGAAGGTGCCAATTCCTGCGGCCCGCCCCGTCATCGAGACGTAGAGGCGTTGGTCGGAAGATGGTTGCGAACACGCGCCCAGCAGCGCGTGCGCGACTTGCAAGCTCGGTGGTCCGTTCACTTCCGGATGCCCGCCATGAGCTTCGCCCCCAGCACCGTCGACAGCCGCGCCGCCAGCGTCGAACGCAGCGATTCCTACGCTTCCTATGCCGCCTCGGCCGCCGCCTTCGAGCGTGCGCCGGCGCCGCGCGCCGTCCGCGGCGAGATCGCGATCGAACTCGACCTGCGCCACGCCGGCCGCCGCGCGCTGCGCCTGCGCTACGAAATCCAGGGCGACCGCGCGTTGCCGGCGCTGTTCGTCGCCGGCGGCATCTCCGCCCACCGCCACCTCGCGCCGAGCCGCGAATTCGCCGAGGCGGGCTGGTGGGAAAGCCAGGTCGGCGCGGGCCGTTCGCTGGATCCGGCGCAGCACTGCCTGGTCTCGTTCGACTGGATCGGCGCCGACGGCACGCTCGACGCGGCGATCGATCCGGCCGACCAGGCCGACGCCGTCGCGGTCCTGCTCGATGCGCTGAAGATCGCCCGCCTACAGGCCTTCGTCGGTTATTCCTACGGCGCCATGGTCGGCCTGCAGTTCGCCGCGCGCCATCCGCAGCGGCTGCAGTCGCTGGTCTCGATCAGCGGCACCCACCGCGCCCATCCGTATGCCGCCGCCTGGCGCGCGCTGCAGCGCCGCGCGGTCGCGCTCGGCGCGCTGCAGTGCGACGAAGCGCAGGGCCTGGCGCTGGCGCGCGAGCTGGCGGTGCTGAGCTACCGCACCCCGGAAGAATTCGCCGAGCGCTTCGGCGCCGCGCAGGTCGTCGACGGCCGCGTGCGCGTGGACGCCGAGGACTATCTGGACCACTGCGGCCACAAGTACGTGGCCCGCACCTCGCCGACCGCGTTCCTGCGCCTGTCGGAATCCATCGACCTGCAGCAGGTCGATCCAGCCTCGATCCGCCTGCCGGTCACCGTGGTCGCGGTCGGCGAAGACCGCCTGATCCCGCTGGGCGACGCCCACGACCTGGTCGAGCGCCTGCGCGGCGAAACCCGCCTGCGCGTGCTGCGCTCGATCTACGGCCACGACGCCTGCCTGAAAGAACAGTCCCAGATCGACACCATTCTTCGCGAAGCGTTGGCCAACTGTACGTCGGCGGCCGCCTGAGCATTCACTACTAAGGAGCGGCCCGCATGACCACCGAATCGACCCCGACCCTCGCCCGCAACGCCTGTACCGCCGCCGTGCGCGCCGGCATCGACCGCGATACCGCCTACGGCGCGGTGACCCCGCCGATCGTGCTGTCGTCGAACTTCAGCTTCGCCGGCTTCAACGACAAGCGCCAGTACGACTACACCCGCAGCGGCAACCCGACCCGCGACCTGCTCGGCGAGGCGCTGGCCGAACTCGAAGGCGGCGCCGGCGGCGTGATCACTTCCACCGGCATGTCCGCGATCACCCTGGTGCTGCACGCCTTCCTCAAGCCCGGCGACCGCATCGTGGTGCCGCACGACGGTTACGGCGGCAGCTGGCGCCTGTTCAACGCGCTCGCCGCCAAGGGCGCGTTCGAGCTGATCACCGCCGACCTGACCGACCCGCGTTCGCTGACCGAGGCGCTGGCGAGCGATCCGGCCGTGGTCTGGATCGAGACCCCGTCCAACCCGCTGCTGCGCATCACCGACCTGCGCTTCGTGATCGAGGCCGCGCAGGCCAAGGGCGCGCTGACCGTGGTCGACAACACCTTCCTGTCGCCGGCGCTGCAGCGGCCGATCGCGTTCGGCGCCGACCTGGTCGTGCACTCCACCACCAAGTACATCAACGGCCACAGCGACGTGGTCGGCGGCGCGGTCGTGGCCAAGAGCGAGGACCACCACCAGAAGCTGGTGTGGTGGGCCAATGCGCTGGGCCTGACCGGCTCGCCGTTCGACGCCTTCCTGACCCTGCGCGGGCTGCGCACGCTCGATGCGCGCCTGCGCGTGCACCAGGAAAACACCCAGGCCATCGCCGAACTGCTGGATGCGCATCCGGCCGTGCGCGTGGTGCATTACCCGGGCTTGGCCTCGCATCCGGGCCATGCGCTGGCCGCGCGCCAGCAGAAGGGTTTCGGCGCGATGCTCAGCGTCGAGATCGACGGCGGCGTGGATGCGGTGCGCGCGTTCGTCGACGGCCTGACCTGCTTCACCCTGGCCGAATCGCTCGGCGGCGTGGAGAGCCTGGTCGCGCATCCGGCGACCATGACCCACGCGGCGATGTCGCCGGAAGCGCGCGCCGCCGCCGGCATCGGCGACGGCCTGCTGCGCCTGTCGGTGGGCATCGAGCACGTCGACGACCTGATCGCCGATCTGCAGGCCGCGCTCGACCGCGCCAGCGCCGCGGTGGCCACGGCGGCGCGCGCGAAACGATGAGCGCCGTCGCCGCCAGCGCCCTGCACGGGGCCGAAGCCATCGCGCAGGCGCCGGCGCTGCGTCCCTCCCCAACGGTCGGCGCGGCGCCTGCGCGGGTGGCATTGCTCGGTACCGGCACGGTCGGCGGCGCGGTGCTGGCGCGGCTGGGCGGCTGGCGCGGCGGTCCGCTCGGCGAACGCCTGCAGCTGGTGCACGTGGCCAATTCGCGCCGCGCCGCGGCCGACGCCGGTGGGATCGTGCCCGAGCACGCGGCCAGCGCGCTGGCCGCGTCTGACCAGCGCAGCTCGCTCGACAGCGTGGCCGAGGCCCTGGCCGGCGGCTGCGGCGCGCGCGTGGTGATCGACGCCACCGCCAGCGAGGCGGTCGCCGAGCGCCATGCGCAATGGCTGGCGCAGGGCATCCACGTGGTCACCGCGTGCAAGATCGGCCAGGGCACCACCCTGGCGCGCTGGCGCGCGATCCGCGAGGCCTGCGCGTCCGGCGGCGCCGGCTACGGCGACAGCGCCACGGTCGGCGCGGGCCTGCCGCTGCTGCGCACCTTGCGCGAGCTGCAGGCCGGCGGCGACCGCATCCACGCCATCGCCGGGGTGCTGTCGGGCTCGCTGGCGTGGCTGTTCAACCAGTACGACGGCATGCGCCCGTTCTCGGCGCTGGTGCGGCAGGCGCGCGACGCCGGCTACACCGAGCCGGACCCGCGCGACGATCTGTCCGGCGAGGACGTGCGGCGCAAGCTGCTGATCCTGGCGCGCGCGGCCGGCGTGGCGCTGGAGGCGGGCGAGGTCGAGGTCGCCTCGCTGGTGCCGCCGGAACTGGCGATCCTCAGCCGCGAAGGCGTCGACGCCGCGCTGCCGGCGCTCGACGCGCCGCTGCGCGAGCGCTACGCGCAGGCCTACAAGAACGGCGAGCGGCTGCGCTTCATCGCCCGCCTGGAGCGCGCGGCGGACGGCCGCGTCGTCGCCCAGGTCGGGCTGCAGTCCCTGCCCGGCGACCATCCGCTCGCCGGCGGCGCCGGCACCGACAACAAGGTCGCGATCTGGTCGGACCGCTATCGCGCCCAGCCGCTGGCGATCCAGGGCCCCGGCGCGGGCGCCGAGGTCACCGCCGCGGGCCTGCTCGACGACGTGCTGCGGCTGGCTGGCTGAACGCCGCGGCGGTGCCCGGGGCCGCGCATCGGGCCGGTGCGCACCGGGAAACCGGTCGCAGTCACCCTTTGTTACAAACCGCAAAAGCTTACGACGCGGCGGCTACATGCCGGCACCACATAATCCGTGCAAATCGGCCGACACGTACCGTGCGGCCGTCCTAGAATGCGGCGCGGCGTTGCCGGAATCCTTCCGGCCGCGCCGGCATTCCAGACTACGGGCAGGTGGGCATGAAGAACGGCGCGGGTTGGCTGGTGGCGGTCGCGTTGGCGTGCAGCGCGGGCTGCACCCCGATGCAGCGGGTGGTCACCCCGGTGAAGCGGATGGTGCTCGATCCCAAGCGCGAGTTCGACCGCACCCCCGAACCGGCCGCGCCGGACTACCGCGACGCGCGCTTCTGGGCGGCGCTGCCGGACAAGCGCGACGGCGCCGACGCCACCCCGATCGGCATGCGCAACCGCCAGGCGGATGCGCCCGTGGACGTGTTCTTCATCCATCCCACCACCTATTTCAGCCGCGCCGGCTGGAACCAGCCGCTCGACGACGAGCAGGCCAACCGCGGCACCGAATTCGCCTTGCGCGCGCAGGCCAGCGCCTTCAACGAGGTCGGCCGGGTGTATGCGCCGCAGTACCGGCAGATGACCCTCAACGGTTACCTCTCCAGCTCCGACGCCGACCGCGACAAGGCCCTGGACCTGGCCTACCGCGACGTGCGCGCGGCGTTCGAGACCTTCGTGACCCAGTGGTCGCACGGGCGCCCCTTCATCATCGCCGCGCACAGCCAGGGCAGCGGCCACGGTCTGCGCCTGGTGTCGGAACTGATGTCCGACCTGTCCGCCGACCCGGCGTTGCGCAAGCGCCTAGTCGCGGCCTATCTGGTCGGCGCGGCGGTGCCCGAGGACGCGCTGCGGCGTACGATCCCGGGCGTGCCGCTGTGCGCGACGCCCGAGCAGACCGGCTGCGCGGTGTTCTTCAACGCGATCGAGGCCGGCGCGTTCGAGCCGGGCGAACGGCCCAAGCGCTTCGATCAGGTGCGCGCCTGGTACCCCGGCGGCTTCCGCAGCGTCGAGCATCCGCGCCTGCTGTGCGTGAACCCGGTGACCTGGCGCGCGGACGGCGAGTCCAGCCCGCAATCGGCGCATCTGGGCGCGATCCACGCCGAGCGCAACCGTCCGCTGCCGGAGCCGCAACCGCGGCGGCTGAGCGCGCGTTGCGACGGCGACGGCCTGCTGCAGACCACGTTGCCGGACGGCGAATGGCGGCAGTGGTGGTTCGGCGGCGACCAGCACGTCAACGATTACCAGCTGTTCTACATGGACATCCGCGCCAACGCCGCGCGGCGCGCGGCGGCGATGCGCGGCGGCGCGGCGCCGGTGGCGGCGAAGCCGGCGGCCAGGCCGGCAGCCAGGCCGGCAGCGGGGCGCAAGCGCGGGCATTGAGCGCGGCGGGTCGCGCGGCGAACTGAGCGAAAAGCATCGGGCCTGAAGGCCCTCCCACTACAGCACAGCCTCGCCGGCCGCTGCGCTTGGGAAGGCCTTCAGGCCCGATGCTTTGCCCTTGTCGGAAGGTCTTCAGGCCCGACGCTTTGCCCTTGTGGGATGGTCTTCAGACCCGACGCTTCGCTCTTGTGGGAGGGCCTTCAGGCCCGATGCTCTTTTCCCAGGTCGCGACGCGGCTTCCAACATCGCTTCCGCGCCAGCGCGCTCGGCCTCGACGCTCGGCGTCCGGATCGCATCATCCCCCAACCGCAAACCGCAAACCGCAAACCGCAAAAACGAAATCGGAGCGCCGATCGGGGGGATGACCGGCGCTCCGCTGCAGATCGCCGCGACGTATCGCTCGCCGTGGCTTTGCAAAACTTGGACTTCGAAACGCCCCTGAAGCGCTTCAGACGAAAACGAGAGAGGCGACGAGGATCCTCGCCCCGACCCCTCTCCCGCGGACGGGAGAGGGGCTTGCTGCTGGAATCGATCAGCCGGGACTCACTTCAGGCCGTCGTCGATCGCGGTCGCCAGGCTGCCGGTGGCGTCGTCGCCGCTGAACTCCCAGAAGAACGCGCCGCCGAGGTTCTGCGCCTTGACGTACTGCATCTTCTCGTTGATCAGCTGCGGCGTGTCGTAGCTCCAGAAGGTGCTGCCGTCGTACTTCCAGGTGGCGCGGGCGGTGGCGTCGGTGTAGATCGTGCCCGGCTTGTTCTTGAGCACCTTGTAGTCCTCGATGCCGGCCTCGTAGGTGCCAGGCGCCGCGGTGCCGTTCTGGTACAGGCCGTTGGCGACGTTCTGCACGCCGGTCCAGCCGCGGCCGTAGAAGCCGATGCCCAGGTTGATCTTGGAAGCCGGCACGCCGCGGGTGATGAAGGCCTGGATCGCGTCGTTGGAGTTGTACAGCTTCTGATCGCCGGTGGACGGATCGTTCGGCGAGGCGTACAGCGCCGAGTGATGGCCGGTCTTGGGATCCCACGCGCCGTGGAAGTCGTAGGTCATCACGTTGATGAAGTCCAGGTACTGGTGGTACGCGCCCGGATCGGTCACACGGATCTTGTCGACGCCGGCGCCGACCGCGACGGTGAGCAACAGGCCCGGCCGCACCGCGTTGAGCTGGCGGCGGAACTCGGCCATCAGCGCGGTGAAGTTGGCGTTGTCCTCGGGCTTGCCGCACTCGATGCCGCAGGCCACCGGGTATTCCCAGTCGATGTCGATGCCGTCGAACACGCCCGCCGCCGCGCCGACGCCGCCGGCGCCGTCGGTGACCGGCAGGTTGCCCTTGATGTAGGCGTCGATGCACGAAGCCACGAAGGCCTGGCGGTTTTCGGGGCGCGCCGCGCTGGAGAAGCCGCGCGACCAGGTCCAGCCGCCCAGCGAGATCAGCACCTTCAGGCCCGGATGCTTGGCCTTGAGCTGCTTGAGCTGGTTCCAGTTGCCGCGCAGCGGCTGGTCCCAGGTGTCGGACGCGCCGCTGACGCTCTCGCCGGCCTGGAAGGCCTTGCTGTAATCGGCGAACGCGTCGCCGCCGGCGCCGGTGTTCGGGTCGGACGGAATGGTCAGGCCGACTTCGCAACGGTTGTTGCGCACGTTGCCGAAGGCGTAGTTGATGTGGGTGATCTTCGCCGCCGAACCGGAGGTGTCGATGTTCTTGACCCGGTAGTTGCGGCCGTAGATGCCCCACTGGGCGAAGTAGCCGATCTTGTGCTTGTTGCCGCCGACGCCGCCGGGCTTGGTGGTGGCGCTGATCGAGCCGCTCTGCGCCGAGGCGTTGCCGGCGTTGTCGCGCGCGCGCACGGTGAAGCTGTAACTGGTGCTCGGGCTCAGGCCGGAGACGGTGTAGCTGGTGGTGGCCGGCGAGCCGGCGAGGCTGCCGTTGCGGTAGACGTCGTAGCCGGCCACGCCGCTGCCGCCGGCGTTGTCGGTGGACGCGTTCCAGCTCAGCGAGACGCTGTTGGAGGTCTGCGCGGACGAAGCCAGCCCGCCGGGCACGCTCGGCGCAGTGGTGTCGCTGGAGCCGCCGCTGACGGTCACGCTGACCGCGGACGAGGTCGTGGTCGCGTTCTGGTTGTCCTTGGCCACGGCGGTGAAGCTGTGGCTGCCGGCGCTGGCGTTGTTCCAGGTCACGCTGTACGGCGCGGAGGTGTCGACGCCGAGCGAGGTGGTGCCGCGGAAGAATTCGACGCTGGCGACCGAGCCGTCGCTGTCGGCGGCGTTGGCGCTGACGGCGATGTTGGCGCCGGCGTTGTAGGTGGCGCCGTTGCTCGGCGCGGTCAGGCTCACCGTCGGCGGCTGGTTGCCGGGGCCGGTGCCGCACACGCCCAGGTCGGTGTAGTAGTTGCAGCTCGGACAATGCGTCGGCGGCGTGTTCCAGATCGGGCCGGTGGCCTGGTACAGGCGATTTTGGTACGTCAGCTTGTCGCCGGCGGCGTAGATGGTGGAGGCGTTCCAGGCAGGAACGCCGTTGCAGGCGGCTTGCGCCCACGCCGTCGACATCGACGACGCGGCGAGCATGCCCGACAGCAACAGCAGGTTGGCGGACCGTGCGTGTCTCATGGTGCTTCCTCTCTCCCGATGCATAGTCATGACTTCGCCGGCCGCGCGCGGCCGACGGCGATTCCCGCCCGTGTCGAAGGAAGGTCGTCGAACCTTCCAATTGCATGGGAGGCTCGGGCCTCCTCGTCGATCGGCGTCGTTGCGCCGTCGTGTGTGTTGCGGCGTTGCGGCGCACCGCCGCCCGAGGCGGCCGGACCGGTGCGATAGGCCGGCCGTGCGCGAAATCGATTGCCCTGCGTTGCGACCGCGACGTCACCGCGCTGACGCGTGTTCCCTCCCTGCTGCCGCGGCGGCGAACCGATCGGCGTGCCGTTCGGATCGGGAAACTGGCGCCGCGTGACAACGTTGTCAACCAAGTGTCCGAGTCTTTGCGGGCTGGTTCACAGAACCTCGTGACAACGTTTGCCGGAAATGGCGCGGATTGCTGCGGCGCAGCGAGTCGTGGCGCGAGATGATGTTGAAAAACAGTGACTTGGATCGATGTCCAATGGACAGCAAGGTCGGCTTGCGAGTCAAAACGGCGTCACGGACGGCAAAGCGCCCGAGCGAGCGCCGCGGCGTGGGAAGTCCTTTGGGTTCGATGCGCTTGGCTCAGGACACGGCGCGGCGAGCGGATCGAAAAGCGTCGGGGCTGAAGCCCCTCCCACAACGTCTGGGCGAGGAATCGTGTGAGGGCCTTCAGGCCCGATGCTGTCGGCTCAGGTCATGACGTAGCGAGCGGATCGATAGGCGTCGAGGCTGAAGCCTCTCCCACAACGTCTGGGCGAGGAATCGTGGGTGGGCCTTCAGGCCCGACGCTTTTTGGTTCAAATCGTGGCGCGGCGAGCGGGTCGAAACGCATCGGGGCTGAAGCCCCTGCCACGCATGCGCTTGTCGGCAGGATTCATCGCGCGAGCTTGGTCGCTCAGCCCAAGCTGCCGGTCGGGCAGCGCATCACTCGCGCAGCGCATCCAGCAACGCCGCTTCGAACCGCTGCGGCGCTTCCACCTGCGGCGAATGCCCCAGGTCGTCGAACTCCACCAGCTTCGCGCCGGCGATCGCCTTCGCCGCGGCGCGGCCGAGTTCGGGATACAAGCCCAGTTTCGCCTTGAGCGCGTCGTCGGCCAGATCGCGGTTGATCGCGGTGCGGTCGCGCTGGCCGATGAACAGGACGGTCGGCACGCGCAGGCGCGCGAACTCGTGCACGACCGGTTGGGTGAACACCATCTCCGAGGTCAGCGCCTGGCTCCAGGCGACGCGTTCGTGGCCGGGGCCGGCATACAGGCCGGCGAGCATGTCGACCCAGCGCTGGTACTCGGGTTTCCACTGGCCGCCGTAGTAGACCTCCTGCTGGTATTTGCGGATGGTCGCAGCGGTGGTCTTGAGCTCGCGCGCGTAATTGTCGTCGACGCTGCGCCACGGCACGCCGAGCGCTTTCCAGTCTTCCAGGCCGATCGGATTGACCATCGCCAGGCGCGCGGTGGCTTGCGGATACATCAGCGCATAGCGTGCGGCGAGCATGCCGCCCATCGAGTGGCCGACGATGTCGGCGCGTTCGATGCCGAGCGAGGCGAGCAAGCCGTGGGTGTTGGCGGCCAGTTCGTGCAGGCTGTACTGGTGGTGGGCGGGCTTGCTGGATTTGCAGAAGCCGAGTTGGTCGGGCGCGATCACCCGGTAGCCGGCGTCGCGCAATGCCGCTATGGCCGATTCCCAGGTCGCGGCGCAGAAGTTCTTGCCGTGCAGCAGCACCACGGTGCGGCCGTTGGCCCGCTCGGGGCGCACGTCGAGGTAGGCCATCTGCACCGCCTCGCCTTGCGACTGGAAGCGGTAGCGCTGCACCGGGTAGGGGTAGTCGAAGCCGTCCAGTTCGGCGCCGTAGGCCGCGGGCTTGGGCGCGGGCTCGGCGCGCAGCGCGGGAGCGAGCAGGATCAGCAGCGTAGCGAGGGCGAAGGCGCGCATGGCGGAGTCGGTGCGGTGGGGTGTCGGCATCGTACCTTGCGGCGATGGAGCGGGTTTTGGCGACCGGGGCGAAGGGCGTCGGGCCTGAAGGCCCTCCCACAAAAGCAGGACGAAGCGTCGGACGCTTGTGGGAGGGCCTTCAGGCCCGACGCTGTCGTTCCAGTTCGCCGTGCGGTTTCAGTGCTTGCCGGCGCTCTCGCGCAACTTCTTGACTCGCTCGGCCGACACCTGCGCGCTCTGCCCGCCGTAGCGCGCACGCAGCCACTGCGCCAGTTCGGCGACATCCTGGTCGCTGAGCTGCGCCGAGAAGCCCGGCATGTCCTGCATCCGTTCCAATCCGGGCAAGTCGTGCTCGGGCAAGCCGTCGAGGATGGCGACGATCAGGTTGTGCGGATTCGGGTCGCGCACGCCGCTGTTGCCGGCCAGCGCCGGCGCCACGTGCGGCACGCCCTGGCCGTCGCGGCCGTGGCAGCCGGCGCACAGGGCGAAGTAGCGCGACTGCGCGGGCGCGCCGTCGCCGCCCGCTGCCGCGTTCGCACCCGCGAGCGCCATCGGCGCGGGCGGCGCATCGCCGAGCAGGTAGCTCGCGATCGCGCCGACGTCGTCCTGGCTCAGCCGGCTGGTCGACAGGTTCACCACCTTGAGCATTTCGTCGGACGCGACCGCATGCGCGGCGACGCCGCGGCCGAGGTAGGCCAGCAGGCCGGTGCGGTCCCAGCCGCGTTGCGCCAGGCCTTGCGGGGTCAGGTCGGGCGCGGCGAAGCGGCCGAGCGCGTCGTTGCCGGCCAGCGGGTTGGAGCGATCGACCTGGCCGAGCCAGCCGCGCGGGCTGTGGCATTCGCCGCAATGGCCGAGCGTTTCGACCAGGTACTCGCCGCGCTTCCACTGCGGCGACTGCCCCTGCGAGGCCGGCCGCGCCTGCGCGCCGGCGAACAGCAGGTTCCAGGCGTGGATGCCGGTGCGGATGTTGAACGGGAAGCCGACGCCGTTGGCGCTGTTCTCGCGCTTCACCGCCGGCCGGGTCATCAGGTAGGCGTAGATCGCGTCGCTGTCGGCGCGGGCGATGGTCTTGTACGAGACGTAGGGCATCGCGGGATACAACTGGTGCCCGTCGCGCGCTTCGCCGCGGGTGATGGCGTGGAAGAAGTCGTCGGCGCTGTAGCGGCCGATGCCGGTCTGCGCGTCGGGGGTGATGTTGGTGCCGTGGATGACGCCGAACGGCGAGGCCAGCGGCACCCCGCCGGCGAACGGCGCGCCGCCGTCGGCGGTGTGGCAGGCCGCGCAGTCGGCGGCGGCGACCAGGTAACGGCCGCGCTCGATCTGCGCCGGCGCGGCGTCGACCTGCACCGCGGGGCCGCGGCGATACCACCAGCCGGCCAGCCAATCCAGCGCGAACCACACCAGCGCGATCAGCGCCACCCAGGCGATCAGGCGTTTCCAGCGGCGCTTGCTCATCGCGGCGCCTCCGCCTGCTTGCGCAGGCGTACCGTCGGCAGCTGCAGCACCAGCGCCTCGACCGCCTGGTAATAGCGCACATAGCCGGTGCAGCGGCACAGGTGCGGGTTGAGCGCTTCCAGGATCAGCGCGCGCACTTCCTCGCGGTCGTAGTCGCGCGCCGCCTGCTTGCCCAGGCGTTCGAGCAAGACCGTGGCGGCGTTGACGAAGCCCGGCGTGCAATAGCCGCACTGGAAGCTGAAGTGATCGAGGAAGGCCTGCTGCACCGCCGACAGCTCCAGCAGCGCGCCGTCGTCGCCGCGCTTGGCGTGGCCTTCGACGGTGCGGATCGGCTTGCCCTGGAAGTAATGCGCGCCGGTGATGCAGCTGCGCACTTCGCGCGGCCCGTGTTCGTCGTCGACGATGACGGTGCAGGCGCGGCACACGCCCTGGCCGCAGCCGAAGCGGGTGCCGGTGAGGCCGAGGTATTCGTGCAGCACGTCGACCAGCATCATGTCGTCGGGCACGTCGATGGGGCCGTGGTCGCGGCCGTTGATCCGCAGCGTCAACGGCTTCAGGCGCAGGCTGTTCTGGCTCATGCGTGGGCCTGCTGCGCGCGCGGCGCTGATTCGGCGGCGGCGAGCGCGGCCTGGATCTTGTCGGGGGTGATCGGCAGTTCGCGGAAGCGATGGCCGATGGCGTGGGTTACCGCATTGGCGATCGCCGGCACCACCGCGATCATCACCACCTCGGCCATGCCCTTGGGCGCGTCGGACGGCGACAGCGGCGGCAGGATCTCGCCGGTCTGCGCCCACACCGCGACGTCGCGCGCGCGCGGCAGCTGGTAGCGGTTGAAGTTCCAGCTGCCGTCGCCCGGGCCGTCCTCGTACAGCGGCAGGAATTCGTGCAGCGCATGGCCGATGCCCATCGCCAATCCGCCCTGCAGCTGGCTCGATACCAGTTCGGGAACGATCGGCGTGCCGCATTCGAGGATCGAATGATGGTCGAGCAGTTCGACCTGGCCGGTGGCGGTGTCGACCGCCACCTCGGCGATGGTGCCGATGGCCGCGTAGTAGGTGACGCCGGCGTTGTTGCGCTGGGTCGGCGGGTAATGCGCGCGGCTGCGCGCGATCATGCGGTAGCCGTCGGCGGTCGGCGCGCCCGCGCCGTCGCCGCTGCCGTCGCCCCAGCGCAGCGCGACGCCGTCCAGCGGCAGCCGCGCGTCGTCGCCGGACAGCGGGAATTCGGCTTGGGCCCATTGCCAGCGGTTGAAGCTGTGCACGGTCGCGCCGGTGGCCAGGCCCAGTTCGAAGGCCTTGGCGGCGAGCTGTTGCAATGTCAGCGGCGCCAGGCCGCCGGCGCTGAGCTTGCCTTCGACCCAGCGCGCGTCCTCGCGCCGCACCGACAACGGCGCCAGCTGGCCGCCGCCGAAGCCCTGGCCCCACAGCGCCAGCGCCGCCGGCCACAGGCCCTGGGTGAACACCAGCCGCGCCGCCTCGCGGGTGGCGTGGCTGAAGAAGTAGGCCGAGTTGCTGGCGCTGGACGGGCTGGCGTAGTTCGGCGTCCAGCGCGGATCGCCGACGTGCGCGTCCTGGGTCGCCTGCGACATGGTCCAGGTGTCGTCGGTGGCGTGCATCGGCAGCGCGGCCCAGTCGGTCTCGCCGGTCAGCACCTCGTCGGCCGGACGGCCCAGCCACTTCGCGCACACCGCGGCCTGGCTGGTGGCCATGCCGGTGCCCATCTCGATGCCGATGTGGCGCAGGCGGATGCGGCCCTGCGCGGTGAGCGCGACTTCGGCGAACGCGGCCTCGCCGCCGGTGCCGTAGTCCTTCTGCACGCAGCCGTAGCCGACGCCGTAGCGCTTGCCCGGATGGGCGGCCTCGTACTCGCGCTTGCGCGCTTCGCGCCGGGCCCACAGCGGGTGCGCGCGCGATTTGCGCAGCACCTCGTCGGCGCGCTGCGCGCCGGCCGGGATCGCGCCCTGGGTGTTCTTCATGCCGGTGGCGAACACGTTGCGCAGGCGCAGTTCGATCGGATCCAGCCCCAGTTCGGCGGCGACCTCGTCGACCAGCATCTCGGTCGCGCCCATGCTCTGCAAGGTGCCGTAGCCGCGCGCCGAGCCGGCGTCGAGCGCGCGCGAGGCGATCACGGTGCTGCTCAGGTCGCTGCGCGGGACGTAGTAGATCGACTGCGCCGCGGTCGCCGCGACCAGGCACACCGAGGGCGAGAAGTTCATCCGCCCGCCGCCGTCGCCGGTCATGCGGCCGTGGAAGATCTCGAACTTGCCGCTGGCGCGGTCGGCCTGCAGCCGGTAACGCATGCGGAAGCTGTGGCGCTTGAGGCTGGACTGGAACTGCTCGTAGCGGTCGTTGGCCAGCCGCACCGGGCGGCCGCCGCCGTACAGCGCGGCCATCAGCGCCACGAACGGGAACGGGTTGTGGTCTTTGGAGCCGTAGCCAACGGTGTAGCAGGGATGCAGCACCAGCCGCTTCACGCCGAAGCCGGTGGCGGCGAGCATGCGCGCGCCTTCCTCGGCGATCTCGTTGGGCGACTGGGTCGCGCTGACCAAGTGCACGGTGCCGGTGTCGGCATCGAACCAGCCGTTGGCGTTGTCGAGTTCCATCGCGGCGGTGTCGATGGACTGCGAGAAGTACTCGCGTTCGATCACCAGCTTGTCCGGCGCCGGCTTGTCCAGTTCGGCCGCCATCGCATCGGCGTGCGCCACGCCCTGCGCATCGAGCTTGCCGGCGGCGTCGCCCTGGACCCACTGCGGATTCTGCTTGCGGTAGCCGGTGGGGAACAGCACCGTGTCCTTGTAGCTGGAATAGACGTCGTCGGCGTAGGCGTCGGCGCCGCCGACGCGCACATAGCGGAAGCTCGCCCACGGCGGCCGCTCGATCGGGCCGGCCTGCGCGCCCCAGCGGATCAGCTCGGGGCGGAACTTGAGCCGGCTCTTGGCCGCGCGGAAGCGGGCGAAGTCGTTCCAGATCAGCAGCGCGACCGCCTGGCCGAGGTAGGCCGGGGTCTTGCCCGGCGGCAGCAGCAGGTCTTCGCCGTAGAACGCGGGGAAGGCGACGCGGTCGCGGGCGAGATCGTCGGCGCTGACGACGCGGTCGGGCTGCAGGTCGGCCGGCAGCACGGACAGGTCGAAGCCCAGGTAGGCGCGGTCGGCGAGGGTGGCGCGCAGCAACATGGCGTGGGCCTGTTCGCGCGGCCAGCCGGGCAGGTCGCGCGAGCGCATGTCGAAGCTGAAGAGTTTTTCGCCGCTGGCCTTGGCGGTGGCGTCGGTGCGGTAGCGGATATGGCCGGTGGCCGGGTCCCAGGGCATCGGCCGCAGCCGTTGCTTCTCGAACAAGGCCGCCAGCGCGGCGCTGCCGGGCGCGGCGACGTAGACGCCGATACCGGCGATGACGCTGCACTTGAGGAAGTCGCGGCGGCTGAGGCGGGCTGGCATGAGCGGCTGGCTCCGGCTGGCGTCGGGCCATAGTAAGCGCATGCTGCGGGGCAAAACGCGGTGAAATCCGCGCGGCCGCGGGCGGTGCGTGCGGGGCGTGGCGGGAGGGGTCAAAGAACGTGGGCGGTGGCGTGGGGTTGGGTCGCGTCGGGGCGCAGAGCGTCGCGCCTGAAGGCCGTCCCACAAGGGCAGCGCCTGCCCACCACAGCAATCGCTGCCCTTGTGGGAGGGCTTTCAGGCCCGATGCTCTCGGCTCAGGTCGCTGCGACGCATCGGATCGAAAGGTGAAGCCCCTCCCACAAGAGCAGGGGCTGCTGTAGTGGGCAGGCGCTTGTGGGAGGGCCTTCAGGCCCGATGCTTTTGGCTCAGGTCGCTGCGAAGCACCGGATCGAAAGGCATCGGGGCTGAAGCCCCTGCCACGGTTTCGCGGGCCTTTGTGGGAGGGCCTTCAGGCCCGACGCTCTTCGCCCAGGTCGCTACGACGCATCCGATCGAAGGACATCGGAGCCGACGCCGCTCCCGCGATCCAGCCATCGGCCGATCCGCGCGGCGGCCTCGTCGGCGCAGGCCTGCAGCACGAAGTGCGGCGCATCCAGCGCGATGCAGTCGGTCTGCGGCCGTGCGCGGCGGATCTCTTCCCAGCTGTCGCGCGAGACCAGCCGGTCGGCGCCGGCGCGCAGGTACAGCGTGGGCACCGCGACCTCGGCCAGCGCCGCGCGCGCGTCGACGCGGGCGATCTCGCCCAGGCGCCGGCGCAGCACTGCCGGGTCCAGCGCGTCCAGCGCGGCGCGCAGGCGTTGGCGGCGTGGCGCGGTCGACCATCGGCCCAGGGTCGCGCGCGCGACCGCGGCGAGCGGCGCGCGTTGCAGCGGCAGGCGCTGCGTCCACGCCGGCAGCGCGGCCAATCCCAGCGGCGACCACGGCGGCCGCGGCGCGCGCACGAACGAGGCGCACAGCACCAGCGCCTTGAGCTGCGGTGGGCGCCGCGCGGCCAGGCCGATCGCGACCGGGCCGGAGAAGGATTCGCCGATCAGCGCGAACGGTGCGTCGGTGGGCAGCTGCGGCCAGGCCCAGTCGATCAGTTCCGCGTAGCCCAGCGCCGGATCGCCCGGATACGCCAGCGCCTGCCCATCCAGGCGCGGCCGCATCGCGGCGAGGAAGTCGTCCAGCAGGGCGCCGCCGCCGTCGAGTCCGGGCAGGACCAGGGCGCGCATGTCAGCCGCGCCGGCGTCGGGTCGCGCCGCCGCGCGGGCGGGCGTCGGCGCGGACGCGTCCGTGCGCCGGCGTGCGCGCCGGCGTCGCGGTGGCCGCCTCGGCGCCGTCGTCGGCGCGCAACCGCGCGTCCAGCCGGTCCAGCGCCTTGAGCATCGCGGTGCGGTGCCGCGCCAGCTTCATCCACGCCGGCAGGCGCGAGATCATCGAGGCGTTGCCGGCGCTGCGCAGGCGCTCGCGCTGGGTCGCGGCCACGTAGCGGCGCAGTTCGTCCAGGTGCTGCGCGTTGTAGGCCCACAGCAGGCCGTGGCGCGTGGGTTCGAGCAGCCGCAGCGGCAGGCCCAGGTGCGGGTCGCGCGGTTCGTGGCCGCGGTGCGGCGTGGTCTGCACCTCGACCTCGCTGTCGCGCGCGCACACCCGGCAGCGCACGCTCAGCCGCTGCGGCGTGCGCGCAGGCTTGCCGTCGTAGATCCGGTCGACGCCCAGCCATTGGTGGCCGCAGTAGCCGCAGGGCCGGCGGCCGTACAGGCGCACCGGCCCGTACCAGTCGCGCTGCGCCGCGTGCAGGCCGCAGCACGACACCGTCGCCGCGCTGAGGCCGCAGCCGGTGCAGGCGAAGCGCACTTCGCCGTCCTGGCCGCTCGGCGCGCGCACTTGGCCGGGTTGCGCGCAGCGCGGGCAGCGCACCTCGATCAGCCCGGCGTAGCGCCACAGGCCGCGGCCGTCGTCGATGTGTCGCTGCGGGGCGTCCATGCCGTTGCGCGTCCTCAGCACTCGATGACGTTGACCGCCAGGCCGCCGCGCGAGGTTTCCTTGTACTTGTCCTGCATGTCGCGGCCGGTGTCGCGCATGGTCTTGATGACCTTGTCCAGGCTGACCTTGTGCTTGCCGTCGCCGCGCATGGCCATGCGGTAGGCGTTGATCGCCTTGACCGCGCCCATCGCGTTGCGCTCGATGCAGGGAATCTGCACCAGCCCGCCGATCGGGTCGCAGGTCAGGCCGAGGTTGTGTTCCATGCCGATTTCGGCGGCGTTCTCGATCTGGCTCGGGCTGCCGCCGAGCGCGCCGACCAGGCCGGCGGCGGCCATCGAGCAGGCCACGCCGACTTCGCCCTGGCAGCCGACTTCGGCGCCGCTGATCGAGGCGTTTTCCTTGTACAGGATGCCGACCGCGGCCGCGGTCAGCAGGAAGTTGCGCACGCCCTGCAGGTTGGCGCCGGGGCAGAAGCGGTCGTAGTAGTGCAGCACCGACGGGATGATGCCGGCCGCGCCGTTGGTCGGCGCGGTCACCACGCGGCCGCCGGCGGCGTTTTCTTCGTTGACCGCGAGCGCGTAGAGGTTGACCCAGTCGAGCACGGTCAGCGGATCGCGCATCGCCGCCTCGGGTTTGGCGGCGAGTTCGGCGTGCAGGCTCGGCGCGCGGCGCGAGACGTGCAGGCCGCCGGGCAGGGTGCCGGTCTCGCGGATGCCGCGGTTCACGCACGACTGCATCGCCGCCCAGATTTCGTCGAGGCCGGCGTTGATCTGCTCGTCGCTGCGCCAGACGCGCTCGTTGGCCATCATCAGCTGGGCGATGCTGAGCCCGCTGCGCGCGCACTGCGCCAGCAGCTCGTCGCCGGAATGGAACGGGTAGGGCAGGTCGGTGGTGTCGGCGACGATGCGGTCTTCGGCCGCCTCGTCCTGGTTGACCACGAAGCCGCCGCCGACCGAGTAGTAATCGCGGGTGGCGATGACCTCGCCGTTCGCGTCGAACGCGGTGAAGCGCATGCCGTTGGTGTGGAACGGCAGCTTCTGGCGCTTGTTCATGATCAGGTCGTGCTTCTCGTCGAAGCCGATCTCGTGGCGCCCGAACAAATTGATGCGCTTGGTCTTGCGGATGCGCTCCAGCGCGGCCGGGATGATGTCCGGATCGATCTGGTTCGGCCAATGGCCTTCCAGCCCCATCAGCACCGCCTTGTCGGTGCCGTGGCCGCGGCCGGTCAGCGCCAGCGAGCCGAACACCTCGGCGCGCACGCGCGCGGTGCGGGCCAGGTCGGCGCCGGGCTCGCCGGTGCCGCAGCCTTCCACCAGCCAGCGCTCGATGAAGCGCGCGGCGGCGCGCATCGGGCCGACGGTGTGCGAGGAACTCGGACCGATGCCGATCTTGAACAGGTCGAAACTACTGACGGCCACGTTTGGCTGCTCCAACTGGGGTCGGGCGTTGCTGGCGGCCCGCGCGCGGCGCGTCGCGCCGGCACCGCGCGGGTGTGTATACCGCTTATTCTACGCGCGGCCGCGCACGCCCCGCGGCGGGTTTTCGCCGCTTTGCGCGCGATTCGGCCATACCCGGGCGCATTGAGGCGCGCCGGCGCGAGCGTGCCGGCGCACGACGGATGAGGGAGCGACTGTGCTGACTTTGTTCCAACGCGACGACTGCCACCTGTGCGACCTGGCCCTGGCGGTGCTGGCGCAGGCGCGCGCGCCGGAGTTCGAGAGCGTCTTTATCGACGAGGACGCGGCGCTGGAAGCGCGTTACGGCACCCGCGTGCCGGTGCTGCGCGACGAGGCGCGCGGGGCGGAGCTGGATTGGCCGTTCGACGCCGGGCGGCTGGCGGCGTGGCTGCAGGCGGCGGAGTGAGGCCGAAGCCCCTGCAGGAGCGGCGCGAGCCGCGACCGCGGCAACGCAGTTGCGTCGCGGGTTTCGCCGCAGTCGCGTTGTCGCGGTCGCGGCTTGCGCCGCTCCTGCAGGGGGATCGCGTAGGTCGCGCAAAAAAACGGCGCCCGCGTGGGGCGCCGTCTTTGTCGGCGCGGGCGGCTCAGCTGCCCGGCGCGAAGGTGACCTTGGTGCTCACCGCCACTTCGTTGGGGATGATCGAGGTGTCGGCCCAGTCGCCGGCGCCGACGTTGTACTCCAGGCGCTTGACCGTGGCCTTGCCGGCCAGCACCGGCTTGGCGCCCGGGGTCCAGGTGAAGTTCAAGGTCACCGGCTTGCTGACCCCGCGCAGGGTCAGGCTGCCGTCGGCGGCGTAGTTGTTGCCGCCCAGGCTGCGGAACTTGGTCGCGGTGTAGCGCGCCTGCGGGAACTTGGCGATGTCGAAGAAATCGTTGCCCTTGAGGGTGTCGTCGCGTTCGGCGTTCTTGGAGTTGGCGCCGGCCAGCGGGATCACCACGTCGAGCTTGGAGCCTTCCAGCTTGGCCGGGTCGAAGCTCAGCCGGGCGGTGAAGCCGGGTAAGGTGCCGGCGAAGACTTCGCCCTGGTACTTGGTGGCGAAGGTCAGGGTCGAGCCGGCCTGCTGCACGTAGTCGGCGGCGAAGGCCGGTGCGGCGGCGAGGGTCAGGGCGGCGGCCAGGGCCAGGGACTTAAGGCGCATTGCGGTTCTCCGGGGAAGCGGGGGCGGAAACGGTGGACGCGAGCGGGGCTGGGGCGTCGGCGCTGGACGCGCCGTGGCCGTTGGCGGCGTCGGCGATGGCGTCGTAGCTGCGGCGCCGGCCCGGCAGCATCCGGGTCAGGGTGGCGTCGTTCTGGAACAGGTGGTGGTAGAACGCGGCCGCCGCATGCGCCAGCACCAGCGCCAGCAGCAGCCAGAAGCCGGTTTCGTGCAGGTTGCGGGTCAGCTGGGCCAGTTCTTCGTTGCGCGCGGCGAGCTTGGGCAGGTTGAACAGGCCGAAGTACTGCAGCGGGTAGCCGGCGGTGGAATTGAACAGCCAGCCCGACAGCGGCAGCGCGAACATCAGCGCGTACAGCGCCCAGTGGGTCAGCGAGGCGATGCGTTCCTGCCAGTGCGGGGTGCCGGCCACCGGCGCGGGCGCGCCGGCGTAGATGCGCCACAGCAAGCGCAGCGTCACCAGCGTCAGCAGGGTCAGGCCGAGCGATTTGTGCAGGGCGTAGATCTTGATCTTCGACGGCCCGTTGTGCATGTCGGTCATGGTCAGGCCGATGACGGCGATGGCCGCGATCAGCAAGACGATCAGCCAGTGCAGCGACTGGCTGACGGCGCCCCATCGGTCGGCGGTGTTCTTCAAGGTCATCGGCGGGGCTCCGGTTCGGGCTGAGCGTTGGCGGGGGTGGGCGGTGCGGGATCGGGTCGCACGGAATCCTGGCGGGCGTCGTCTTCGCCGGCGCCGGCCTCGGCCGCGCCCTGGGGAGAATCGCCTACGTATTTGTCGCGCACCGCTTCGGCTTCGATGCGCAGCTCGACCTCGTCGCCGATCACCGACTTCCACGCGTCGATGCCGAACGCGGCGCGGCTGAGCGTAGCGGTGGCGGAGAAGCCGGCGGTGCGGTGGAACGGCGGCAGCGGATGGCGCTTGAGCTGGTTGAACTTGACCTGCAGGCACAGCGGGCCGTCGACGCCGTGCAGGCTCAAGGTGCCGCAGACCTCGAAGCGCTGCGGGTCGCCGGCGGCCGGTTCGACCCGCTCAGAGACGAAGCGCGCGCTCGGCCAGCGCTTGCCGTCGAGCAGGTTGCGCGCCAGCGCGGCCTTGTTCCATTTGCCGTCGCCCAGGTCGAGCCGGGTCAGCGGCACCTGTACGTCGAGATGGGCGCCGCGCCAGTCGGCCGGGTCGAAGCGCAGGGTGCCGGCGGCGCCGGAGACGGTGCCGATGGCCTGGGAGAAGCCGGCATGCGACAGCGCGAACATGACCCGGGTGTGGACCGGATCGAAGCCGTAGGTGCCCGGATCGGCCTTGGCGGCCGGGGCCGCCGCGGTCCGCGCGTCCGCCGCCGCGGCGGCCGGCTTGGCCGCCGGCTCGGCGTCTGCCCGCTGCGCGCCCGCCGGCGTCGCGGTCGCGGCGCCGGCGAATGCGGCGAGCGCGGCCAGCACGATGGCGCAGGGACGATTGAGAGACATGGCAGCTCCGGCAAGGTTCGGCAGGGATTCTAGGCACAGCGGCGCAAGGCCGTGTCCAGGCGCGCGCAACGCTCCGTTTCGACCCGGGCCGCGGCGGCGCCCGGGGGCGTCGCGCCGGTGCGGCGCGACAGGGCCGCGGTTTCGCGACTTGCCTGCCGATGCGGTTATCGCCGAGCCTTATGCCAGGGGAATATGTCGCAGCCGGACCGGCGAAACCGTAATCCGGATGCCAGAATGTGGTCAGCCCAGTGTCAGCGAGGCGTCAGTTTCGCTGCTCCCGGCGCAGCCGGCGCGCTGCCAGGATGGCTTGTTTCATTGTGCGAGGGAACCGGATGCTGCAAGCGCTGATACGGGGAAGGCCGCGATGGTGCGCCTGCCTGGCCATGGTGGCCGTGGCGGTGGCCGCGCTCGCGCCCGCCTGGGCCGCGGCCGGCGTGCCCGAGGCGCCGCGCGCGCGCATCATCGGCGTCGCCGACGGCCTGCCGTCGAGCAAGGTCAACGGCATGGCCTTCGATCACGCCGGCTACCTGTGGCTGGCCACCACCGATGGCCTGGCGCGCTACGACGGCGTCGGCATGAAGGTGTGGCGGCATGTGCCCGGCGATCCGGCTTCGCTGCCCGGCAACGACCTGGCCCTGGTCACCGTCGACGACCGCGACCGCATCTGGGTCGCCGCCGAGGGCCGCGGGCTGAGCATGATGGACGCGCGCCGCGAGGGCTTCGTCCAGTACAGCCGCACCGCGCATCCGCAGATCGGCAGCGACGACACCTTCAGCGTGGCCAGCCGCAACGGCGAGGTCTGGTTCGGCACCTACGGCGGCGGCCTGCACCGGATCGACCGCAACGGCCGGATCGAGCGCTTCATGCCCAAGGACGGCGACCCGCGCAGCCTGCCGTCCTCGACCGTGCTGTCGCTGGCCTTCGACGACCGCGGCGAGTTGTGGATCGGCACGTTCAAGGGCCTGGCGCGCTGGACCGGCAGCGATTTCGAGCGCTACCCGCTGCCCGGCGACGACCCGGCGCCGTGGGTGTTCACCATGGCCCCGGTCGGCGATGCGCTGTGGGTCGGCAGCAAGACCGGCCTGCACCGGCGCGAGCGCGACGGGCGCTGGAGCGATCCGGACTATTCGGTGATGTTCGCCCAGCTCAACGCGGTGCTGAGCCTGGCGCCGGACCGCGACGGCAGTTTCTGGATCGGCACCCAGCGCAGCATCTGGCGGGCCACGCCGCAGACGGTGCCGGCGCCGATGGCGCTGGGCCCGGCGCGGCCGGCGCGGCCGGTGCAGCAGATCCTGGGCCAGGACGACGGCTCGTTCTGGTTCCCGCTGGCCGGCGTCGGGGTCGGCTACCTGCGCCCGGACTGGCGCCGCATCGCCCAGTATTCGCGCGAGCGCGGCACCCTCAGCAGCGAGCTGTACACCGCGCTGGCGCCGTCGGCGCGCGGCGGCTTCTGGCTGATCGGCGCGCGCGGCGAGATCGAGCGGCTGGGCCAGGACGGCGTGGTCGAGCCGGTCGCCGACGGCCCGCACGATGCGCTCGGCAAGGGCGGCATCCCCAACACCGCGGTCGAGGACCGCCGCGGCCGGCTGTGGATCGCCACCAGCCGCAACAACCTGGTGCGGATCGATCCCTCCGGCGCCTGGCGCGACTGGAGCGACGATTCGGCGCAAGACCCGGTGCTGCCCGGCGAACCCGACCGGGTCGCGATCGCGCCCGACGGCACGCTGTGGATTTCCTACCTCACCCAAGGGCTGCAGCAGCGCGATCCCGACACCGGCAAGGTGCTGGCGACGATCGCGGTCGGCCCGCAGCAGGGCATCGGCAACGGCGACTTCGACGCGATCGGCTTCGCCCCCGACGGCGCGCTGTGGATCGCCTCGGGCGAGGGCCTGTTGCGCCGCGACGCCGCGCGCAACGTCATGGCCGCGGTGCCGGGCCTGCCCGGCGACCGCGTGTTCGGCTTCGTGTTCGAAAACGCCGACAGCCTGTGGCTGCAGCGCCTCAACGGCCTGGAGCACTACCGGCGCGAGGGCGGGCGCTGGCAGCTGCGCGAACGCGCCGGGGTCGAGCGCGGCATTCCGGCGGTGGAAGGCACCGGCCTGTTCCGCGACCGCGACGGGCGGCTGTGGCTGCCGACCGCGCGCGGCCTGTTCCGCTGGGACCCCAAGGCCCAGCGCCTGCGCCGCTTCGGCGTGCAGGACGGCATGAGCAGCCAGGAGTTCCTGCGCCGCACCAGCGTGCTGACCGCCGACGGCACCCTGGCCGCGTCGCTGTCGGACGGCAGCGTGGTGTTGATCGACACCGCCTGGCCGGACCCGGCCGCGCGCCAGCCGCGGCTGGTGTGGCACCAGCTCGACGTGCGCCGCCACGGCCGCTGGGTGCCGCTGCCGCTGCACCGGCCGGTGCGGCCGTCGGGGTCCGAGCGCGCCTCGCGCTACGAAGCGCTGCCGACGCTGGCGCCGGACGACCGCGAGATGCGCGTGCAGTTGCGCCTGCTCTCGTTCGACGATCCGCAGGCCAACCGCTACTACACCTGGCTGGAGGGCTACGACAGCGACTGGGTCGCGGTCGGCGAAAGCGGCGAGCGGGTGTTCGCCGGCCTGCCGCCGGGCAGCTACGTGCTGCGCGCGCGCGCGGTCGACGCCAACGGCAACGCCGCGCTGGAGCGGACCCTGGAATTCAACGTGCGGCCGCCGTGGTGGCGCACGCCGCCGGCGCTGGCGGCGCTGCTGGGCCTGATCGCGCTGGCGGCGTGGTGGGCGACGATGGCGTACCGGCGGCGGCTGGCGCGGCGGCTCAACTGGCAGCGCGCCGAGCACGAGCGCGAAGTGGCCAAGCAGGCCTCGCTGGCCAAGACCCGGTTCCTGGCGACGCTGGGGCACGAGGTGCGCACGCCGATGACCGGCGTGCTGGGCATGAGCGAGTTGTTGCTGGACACGCCGCTGGACCAGAAGCAGCGCGGCTACACCGAATCGATCCGGCGCGCGGGCGAGCACCTGTTGCGTTTGGTCAACGACGCGCTGGATTTGGCGCGAATCGAATCGGGCAAGCTCGAGCTGGCGCACGAGCCCTTCGACCTGCGCGCGCTGGTGGCGCAGGCGGCCGACCTGATGCGGCCGCTGGCGCAGCAGCGCGGGCTGCGTTTCCAGGTCGACGTCGACGCCGATGCGCCGGCCGGGCTGCGCGGCGACCAGAGCCGGGTGTGCCAGATCCTGCTGAACCTGCTCGGCAACGCGATCAAGTTCACCGATACCGGCTCCGTCGGCCTGCGGGTCGAGCGGCTGAGCCCGCAGGGCGTGCGTTTCGAGGTCAGCGACACCGGCCCGGGCCTCAACGAAGAACAGAAGCAGCGCTTGTTCCGCCGCTTCGAGCAGGCCGAGGGCGCGCGCACCGCGGCGCGTTACGGCGGCAGCGGCCTGGGCCTGGCGATCAGCCAGGAACTGGCGGCGGCGATGGAAGGCCTGATCGCGGTGCACAGCGAACCGGGGCAGGGCGCGCGCTTCGTGTTCGACCTGCCGCTGGCGCAGGCCGAGCCGCCGGCGCACAGCGCCGCAGCGAACGAACCGAAGCTGGCGCGGCCGCACGTCGGGCCGCGCGCGGTGCTGCTGGTGGAGGACGATCCGACCGTGGCCGAGGTCATCGCCGGCCTGCTGCGCACCCAGGGCCACCGCGTCACCCACGTCGCCAACGGCCTGGCCGCGCTGGCCGAAGTGGCGACCGCGCGCTTCGACCTGGCCCTGCTCGATCTCGACCTGCCCGGCATCAACGGCCTCGACCTCGCCCGCCAGCTGCGCGCGCAAGGTTTCGCCCAACCGCTGGTGGCGGTGACCGCGCGCGCCGATGCCGACGCCGAACCGCAGGCGGCGAAGGCCGGCTTCGACCGCTTCCTGCGCAAGCCGGTGACCGGCGCGATGCTGGCCGAGGCGCTGCGGGCGTTGTTCGAGCGCGAGGCGTGAGGGTGCGGGCGGGCTGAGCGCAAAGCGTCGGGCCTGAAGGTCGTCCCACAAGAGCCAAGGCCCTCCCAGCAAGTGCCAAGGCTCTCCCAGCAAGTGCCAAGGCTCTCCCACAAGAGCCTGGCCCTGCGCGCAATGCCGCCGGCCCCGCGCTGTTTCGGGCCCGATGCTGTTGTGGGAGGGCCTTCAGGCCCGACGCTTTGCGCTCAGCCCGCCGCGCGGTTGTGACCGCCAGCGCATTCGGCGCCGAGGCCGCGCGCTTGCGCCCGCTTCCCCCCGTTGCGACGATACGCGCACCGGCCTTTCCGGGACTCAATCGCTCGCGTTCCAGGAGGAGCCCCGTGCTGGGACGTTGTTGTGGCTTGCTCCTGATGCTGGCGCTGTGCGCGGTGCAATGCGTCGAGCAGGCCCAGGCGCGCCTGCCGGAAACCCCGCGCTTCCGCCGCTTCGGCCAGGAACAGGGCCTGCCCAAGTCGGTGGTCGCCGCCGAGCTCGACCACCAGGGCTACCTGTGGATGGCCACCGAGGACGGGCTGGCGCGCTACGACGGCGTCGAGTTCACCCTGTGGCGCCACATCATCGGCCTGTCCGGCTCGCTGCCGGACAACATGCTCGAAGACCTCTACATCGATTCGGGCGACCGCGTCTGGGTCGCCAGCCGCGACGGCCTGAGCTGGCTCGGCGCCGACCGCAAGGAATTCGAGCGCATCTCCTTCGACGGCGCCAACGCCAGCTGCAGCGACAACGTCACCTTCCTCACCGGCACCCCGGACGGGACCATCTGGACCGCGACCTCCGACGGCCTGCTGTGCCGCATCGCGCCCGACGGCCGCAGCGTGGAGCGCTTCGTGCCCGGCGCCGGCGCCGCCGCGCGGCTGCCGCGCGGGCCGGTCACCGCGCTGATGGCCGATCCGCGCGGGCGCCTGCTGGTCGGCACCGCCAACGGCCTGGCGCGCTACGACCAGTGCCGCTTCGCACGCATCGGCCGCGACGAGACCGCCGGCCTGGGCGTGGGCGAACTGTCGCAGGACGCCGACGGTTCGATCTGGGTCGGCACCAGCGGCGGGCTGTTCCGGCTCGGCGCCGACGACCGCATGACCCGGCCGCCGTGGAAGCTCGGCGAGGACGCCAGCAACGCCATCGTCATCAGCGACCTGTCCGGCGGCCGCTGGATCGGCACCACCGCCGGCCTGTACCGGGTCGACGCCGACGACAACGTGCGCCTGCTCCAGGACGACGCCGGCGACGGCCTGTGGGACTACCGCAGCGGCGTGCTGCAGATGCTGCGCGACGAAGAAGGCGGAATCTGGCTGATCACCTATTCGCAGGGCCTGGTCTACCTGCCGCCGGACTGGAACCGCTTCGCCTCGGTGACCTCGGTCGGCGGCCGCCAGATCGACCGGCTCGACGCGCGCGACGTCGCCCCCGACGGCGACGGCGGCTTCTGGATGCTCACCGCCACCGACTTGTACCGCCTGCGCGCCGGCAGCGGCACGCTGGAACCGGTGGTGGGCAGCCGCGAGTTGGGCCTGAAGTGGATGCACACGCTGTACGCGCGCCCGGACGGGCGGCTGTGGATCGGCCACTCCGGCGGCCTGGTGCTGTTCGACCCGGCCAGCGGCCAGGGCCGCAGCTGGCCGCTGGACCCGCAGCGCCCGCGCCTGCAGGGCACGGTGTGGTTCCTGCACGAACAGGCCGACGGCGGGCTGTGGATCTGGCTGTCCGACGGCAGCGTGCACCGCTACAGCGCCGACGGCGAGGAACTGGCGCCCGGCCCGATCGAGCGCACGCTGGCCACCGCCGGCTTCCTGACCAGCCCCGGCACCTTCCGCCCGGGGCCCGACGGCCAGCCCTGGTTCGCCGGCGGCACCGGCCTGCACCGTTGGGACGGCGACGGCTTCGTCGCGGTGCCGGGCGGCGAGTTCGCCGACATCCAGGCGATGAGCTTCGCCGGCCCGCAGCGGCTGTGGCTGGCGCGCACCGGCGCGCTCGAGGCGTATCGCTGGAAGGACGGCAAGCTCAGCCTGGAACGGCGCATCGACAACACCGCCGACTACCCCGACACCAACGTCTCCGGCCTGCTGACCAGCCGCAACGGCACGGTCTGGGCGACCACCGCGCGCGGCCTGCTGATGGTCTCGCCCGACGCGCGCCGGCTGCGCCTGTTCGGCCTGGGCGACGGCATTCCCAACGTCGAGCTGACCCGGACCACGCCGCACCGCAACGCCGACGGCATCGCCGCGGCGCTGTCGCTGGACGGTCTGGTCCTGTTCGACCTGGACACGCCGTTCCCGAACGCGCGGCCGCCGCGGCTGTCGCTGGAAAGCCTCAGCGTGCGCCGCGAGGAAGACGACTGGGCGCTGTCGCCGGCCGGCGGCAGCGTGCAACTGGAATCCGACGACCGCGACTTCCGCGTGGTCGCGCGGCTGATGTCGTTCCTGGACCCGCGCTCGCACATCTACCGCTTCAAGCTGGAGGGCTACGACCCGGACTGGATCGAGCAGCGCGCCAACGGCGAGCGGGTGTTCTCGCGCCTGGACCCGGGCGAGTACCGGCTGCTGGTCAAGGCGGCCGGCGCCGACGGCATCTGGTCCGAACCGGTCGCCTTCGAGTTGCGGGTCAAGCCGCCGTGGTGGCGCTCGACCTGGGCGCAGCTGGTGTTCACCGCGATCGGCATCGTCCTGATCGGCATCGTTGCGGTCGCCTACCGGCGCCGCCTGGGCCGGCGCAGCGCGTGGCAACTGGCGGTGCACAAGCGCGAGGTGGCCGAGCAGGCCTCGCTGGCCAAGACCCGGTTCCTGGCGACGCTGGGGCACGAGGTGCGCACGCCGATGACCGGCGTGCTGGGGATGAGCGAGTTGCTGCTGGACACGTCGTTGGATCAAAAGCAGCGGGGGTATACCGAGTCGATCAAGCGCGCGGGCGAACACCTGTTGCGGTTGGTCAACGACGCGCTCGACCTGGCCCGGATCGAGTCGGGCCGGCTGGAACTGCAGGACCGCCCGTTCGACCTGCACGCGCTGGTCGAGGAAGCGGCCGGGCTGATGCAGCCGCTGGCGCGCCAGCGCGGGCTGGCGTTCGAGGTCGAGATCGCCGCCGACGCGCCGGCCGGCCTGCGCGGCGATGCGCACCGGGTCAGCCAGATCCTCATGAACCTGCTCGGCAACGCGATCAAGTTCACCGAGCACGGCCGGGTCGGCCTGCGGGTGCAGGCGCTGTCGCCGCAGGGCGTGCGCTTCGAGGTCAGCGACACCGGGCCGGGCCTCAACGACGAACAGAAGGCGCGGCTGTTCCGCCGCTTCGAACAGGCCGAAGGCGCGCGCACCGCGGCGCGCTACGGCGGCAGCGGCCTGGGCCTGGCGATCTGCCAGGAGCTGGCCGCGGCGATGGACGGGCAGGTCAGCGTGGTCAGCCAGGCCGGGCAGGGCGCGCGCTTCGTGCTCGACCTGCCGCTGCCGGCGGCCGCGCCGCCGGCGCCGTCGCAACCGCGCGACCGCTACTCGCCGCGGGTGCCGGTGGCGCCGGAGCGCAGCGTGCCGCGCGCGATCCTGTTGGTCGAGGACGACGCCACCGTGGCCGAGGTGATCGCCGGCCTGCTGCGCGCGCACGGCCACCGCGTCACCCATGTCGCCAACGGCCTGGCGGCGCTGGCGGAAACCGCGACCGCGCGGTTCGACCTGGCCCTGCTCGACCTCGACCTGCCCGGCATCAACGGCCTCGACCTCGCCCGGCAACTGCGCGTGCAGGGCTTCGCGCGGCCGCTGGTGGCGGTGACCGCGCGTGCCGACGCCGACGCCGAGCCGCAGGCGCGCCGCGCCGGGTTCGACCTGTTCCTGCGCAAGCCGGTCACCGGCGCGATGCTGGCCGAAGCCATCGACCGCGTCGTCGACGCGGCGGACGCGTCGTGAACCGCGCCGGCGCCGCCTGCCGCACCCGCGCCGCCGCGCCCGCGTCGGCGCGCACGTGGCTGCGCGCGGCCGCCGCCGGGCTGCGCGCCGCGGTCGCCGCGACCGCGCTGCTGGCCGCGCTGTGGGCCGCGCCGGCCAGCGCCGGCCTGCCGGAAACGCCGCGCCCGCGCCAGCTGACCGTCGCCGACGGCCTGCCGTCGAACACCATCAACCGCATCGCCGAGGACCGCCACGGCTACCTGTGGATCGCCACCAGCGAGGGCCTGGCGCGCTACGACGGCACCGGCTACCGGATCTGGCAGCGCGAACAGGGCCTGCGCGACAACTTCGTGTGGACCGTGCACGTGGACGCGCGCAACCGGGTCTGGGTCGGCACCGCCCAGGGCGGCATGGCCATGCTCGACGCGCAGCGCAAGCGCTGGACCTATTTCGACCGCAGCAACACCCCGATCCTCGACGACGACTGCGTGTGGTCGATCGCCTCCACCGCCGACGGCGCGCTGTGGTTCGGCACCGAGCGCGGCGGCCTGTACCGGATGGGCGAGGACGGCCAGATCCGCCGCTTCATGCCGCGCGCAGGCGATCCGCGCAGCCTGCCCGGCGAAGGCGTGGTCGCGCTCAGCGTCGCCCCTGACGGCGTGCTGTGGGTCGGCACCCGCGACGGCGCGGCGCGCTGGACCGGCCGCGATTTCGAACGCGTGCCGGCCGGCGCGCTGAAGTCCAACATCCTCAATTCGATCGGCTTCGAGCGCGACGGCGCGGTCTGGTTCGGCACCACCGGCGGGGTCGGCCTGCGCACCCCGGACGGACGCTACCGCGCCGATCCGTGGTCGGCGTTCGCCTCGAAGTACGCGGTCATGGACGTGCTGGCGCGCGACCGCGCCGGGCAGTACTGGTTCGACCTGCCGCAGGGCCTGGGCGTGGGCGGGGCCGACGGCGTCGAAGTGGTGCCCTTGTTCAGCGCCACCAGCCAGGGCCTGGTGCGGCCGAACTGGTCGGGCGCCTACGAGGACCGCGAGGGCGGCCTGTGGTTCGGCAGCAACGGCCACGGCCTGTGGTACCTGCCGCCGAACTGGCGCCAGTTCTCGGTGCTGATCCGGCGCATCGACGATCCGGCCTCGATGGCCAACGGCTACGTGCGCGGCATCGCGCCGGCCGACGACGGCGACATGTGGCTGGTCGGCAGCGGCGGCGCGCTCGACAAGCTGGACCCGGAAACCGGCGCGATCGAACACGTGGCCAAGGGCTTCAGCGGCGGCATCGTGCTCTACCACGTGCTCGCCGACCGCCGCGGCAAGGTCTGGGCGACCTGGTACGGCGGCCTGGCGCGGATCGACCCGGCGACCCGCACGATCCGCACCTGGCACATGGACCGCGGCGACGACCGCGCGATCACCGGCTCGGTCGACCTGGTCGAGAGCGGCGAGCTGGTCTGGCTGATCGGCAGCGCCGGCGAAGTGCAGGCGCGCGACGGCGAGGGCCGGGTGCGCGAGACCCTGCACGCCGGCGAGCGCGGCCTGCCGGCCAGCGTGGTGATCCCGTTCGGCGGCCACGGCCCCGACGGTTCGCTGTGGCTGGCCGCGGGTTCCGCGCTGCTGCGCTGGGACGCCGGCGAGCGCCGGTTCGTGCCGGTGCCGGGGCTGGCGCCGGGCAGCGCGATCCAGAGCTTCGTGTTCGCCGACGGCCAGCGCATGTGGCTGGGCGGCTTCGGCACCCTCGACGCCTACCGCTGGGACGGCAAGCGCCTGCACCGCGACTTCGGCCTGGACGTGCGCGACGGCCTGCCGGCGACGGAAGTGCGCGGCCTGGCGGTGGACGCCAACGGCCTGGTGTGGATGACCAGCAAGCGCGGCCTGGTGCGGGTGGATCCGTATGCGCGCACGGCGCGGGTGTACGGGGTCAAGGACGGCCTGCCGAGCCAGGAATTCGCGCGCGCGCCGGTGGCGCGCCCCGGCGACGGCCGCCTGCTGATCGGCAGCCCCGAGGGCCTGGTGCTGTTCGACCCGGCGATGGTCAAGCCCAGCCGCGCCGCGCCGACGTTGATCGTGGAAAGCGTGGAGGTGCGCCGCGGCAGCCGCAAGGTCGCCTTCCCGACCGAAGACGCCGACCCGCGCAAGGCGCTGCCCGGGCGGGTGCCGGCGGTGTTCGTTGCCGACGGCGACCGCGACCTGCGCATCGTCGCCCGGCTGCTGTCGTTCAACAATTCGCAGAACAACCGCTACCGCTTCCGCCTGAGCCGCTTCGACCCGGGCTGGGTCGATGTCGGCGCCAGCGGCGAGCGCGTGTTCTCGCAGCTCTCGCCCGGCGATTACCGCCTGCAGGTGATGGCCAAGACCGCCGACAACGTGTGGTCGCCGCCGCTGACGATCCAGTTGCACGTGGACTCGCCGTGGTGGTGGAGCTGGTGGGCGGTGGTCGCCGCGGTGGCGCTGTTGGCGCTGCTGCTGGCGTGGATCTTGATGGCGCACCGCAACCGCCTGCAGCGCCGGCTGGCCTGGCAGCGCGCCGAGCACGAGCGCGAAGTGGCCAAGCAGGCCTCGCTGGCCAAGACCCGGTTCCTGGCGACGCTGGGGCACGAAGTGCGCACGCCGATGACCGGCGTGCTGGGCATGAGCGAGTTGCTGCTGGATACGCCGCTGGACCAGAAGCAGCGCGGCTACACCGAATCGATCCGGCGCGCGGGCGAACACCTGTTGCGCTTGGTCAACGACGCGTTGGACCTGGCGCGGATCGAATCGGGCAAGCTCGAACTGGCGCACGAGCCCTTCGACCTGCGCGCGCTGGTGGCGCAGGCGGCCGACCTGATGCGGCCGTTGGCGCAGCAGCGCGGGCTGACCTTCGAGGTGGAGGTGGCCGCGAACGCGCCGCGCGGCCTGCGCGGCGACGCCAGCCGGGTCTGCCAGGTGTTGCTGAACCTGCTCGGCAACGCGATCAAGTTCACCGACGCGGGCACGGTCGGCCTGCGGGTCGAGCGGCTGACCCCGCAGGGCGTGCGTTTCGAGGTCAGCGACACCGGTCCGGGCCTCAACGAAGAACAGAAGCAGCGTTTGTTCCGCCGCTTCGAGCAGGCCGAAGGCGCGCGCACCGCGGCGCGTTACGGCGGCAGCGGCCTGGGCCTGGCGATCAGCCAGGAACTGGCGGCGGCGATGGAAGGCGAAATCGCGGTGTACAGCGAACCGGGCCAGGGCGCGCGGTTCGTGTTCGACCTGCCGCTGTCCAACGCCGAGCCGCCGTCCGGCGCGGGCGCCGAGCGCGGCGCGCGCGCGGTGGCGCGGCCGCACGCCGGGCCGCTGGCGATCCTGCTGGTCGAGGACGACGCCACCGTGGCCGAAGTCATCGCCGGCCTGCTGCGCACCCACGGCCACCGCGTCACCCACGTCGGCAACGGCCTGGCCGCGCTGGCCGAGGTGGCGACCGCGCGCTTCGACATCGCCTTGCTCGACCTCGACCTGCCGGGCATCAACGGCCTGGACCTGGCGCGGCAACTGCGCACGCAAGGTTTCGTCCAACCGTTGGTGGCGGTGACCGCGCGCGCCGACGCCGACGCCGAACCGCAGGCGGCCCAGGCCGGCTTCGACCGCTTCCTGCGCAAACCGGTGACCGGCGCGATGCTGGCCGACGCGATCGACGAGCTGATCGTCGCGCGCCGCGGCGAAGCGTAGCGGCGCGCAGCGGCCGCCCGCACCAGGCCGAACCGCTGCCGCGCGTCGCGTTTGCTTGACCCGCGTCCGCGCGCGCACGGCCGCGGCGTAGTCGAATGGACGCGTTCGCGGCCCGCGCCGCCCTTAACCGGAGCCATCAGCGCCATGCAGATCGGAAACCTGTTCGCCGGCGCCGACGCGCCGGCCGAAGGCGAGCGCTTCGAGGCGCTGCTCACGCACAAGAACCTGGTGGTCGAACGCATCGTCAGCTCCGCGCGGATCCAGCCGACTGCGTACGTCCAGCCGCAGGACGAGTGGGTCTCGCTGCTGCGCGGCGAAGCCGAACTCGACGTCGCCGGCGAGACGGTGACCCTGCGCGCGGGCGACCATCTGTTCCTGCCGGCCGGCACGCCGCATACGGTGCGCAAGGTCGCCGACGGCAGCGTCTGGCTGGCGGTGCATCTGCACTGAGGCGCCGGCCGCGGGAACCGTCTCGCGGCTCGCGAAGGCCGGTGGTTTCGCGGCGGTCGTGTCGGCGCAAGACGACGCGTGCCGGATCGTTCGCGGCGACCGCCTGTTCGCCGCGCCCATCGTGCGCATGCGCAGCGTGCCCGCCCGGCCATCGCGACGAACCCGCGCCAACCCCCGGCGCGGCAACGAAAAAACCGGCGCGGACGCCGGTTTTTCGTCGCCGCGCGAACCGGCGCGTCAGCGCGCGCTGAGTTCGTGCACCGCCGCCACCAGCGCGCCGACGTGCTCCGGCGACATGTCCGGCGACAGCCCATGGCCGAGGTTGAACACGTGGCCTTCGCGCGAGCCGCCGTTGCCGTCGCGGTAGTCGTCGAGCGCGCGCCCGACTTCGCGGCGGATCGCCTCGGGCGAGGCGTACAGCGTCACCGGGTCGAGGTTGCCCTGCAACGCGGTGCGCCCGGCGATGCGTCGCGCCGCGTCGCCCAGGCCGATGGTCCAGTCCACGCCGACCGCCTCGGCGCCGCTGGCGGCGAGCTCGTCGAGGTAGGGATCGTTGCCCTTGCCGAACAGGATCAGCGGCGCGCGCGTCTCGCCGTCGCCGCGCGGCAGTTCGGCGGCGATGCGCTGCAGGTAGCGCAGCGAGAACTCGCGGTACATCGACGGCGACAGCACCCCGCCCCAGGTGTCGAACACCTGCAGGGCCTGCGCGCCGGCCGCGTACTGGGCCTTGAGGTAGGCGATCACCGCGTCGGTGACCACGCCCAGCAGCTTGTGCATCGCCGCCGGCTCGTTGAGCGCGAGCGACTTGACCCGGGCGTAGTTGTCGCTGCCGCCGCCTTCGACCATGTAGCAGGCGATGGTCCACGGGCTGCCGGAGAAACCGATCAGCGGCACCGAGCCGTTCAATTCGCGGCGGATGGTGCGCACCGCGTCCATCACGTAGCGCAGGTCGGTCTCCATGTCGGGCACGCCGAGCTTGTCGATGTCGGCGGCGCTGCGGATCGGGCGCTCGAACTTCGGGCCTTCGCCCTCGGCGAAGTACAGGCCCAGGCCCATCGCGTCGGGCACGGTGAGGATGTCGGAGAACAGGATCGCCGCGTCCAGCGGGAACCGGCGCAGCGGCTGCAGGGTGACCTCGCAGGCCAGCTCGGGGTTCTTGGCCAGTTGCAGGAAGCTGCCGGCCTGGGCGCGGGTGGCGCGGTACTCGGGCAGGTAGCGGCCGGCCTGGCGCATCAGCCACACGGGCGTGCGGTCGACGGGTTGGCGGCGCAGGGCGCGCAGGAAGCGATCGTTGGCGAGGGGCTGGCTGGACATGGTCGGGCGTGGGCCGTGGGGTTCGTCGGGAAGTCGGGGAATCAGCGCGCGATGCGATGGCGGGCGTCGCGGGCCGGGCGCGGGCGCTGTCGCGGCCGTGGCGGCGCGAACGCGGTTGGCGCGCAGTCTGGGCTGCGCCGGGGGACGGCGGCAGTGGCGGTTTGTCCCACCCGCGCCGGCGGCGCCGCGCTCGCGGTCATCGCGGCGCTTCGGCGCCCTGGCTGAACATCAGCTGGAAACCGCGCTTGAGCTGCTGGTCGCGCGCCTGCTCCAGCGCGGCGAACGCGCTGTCGCGGTCCAGGAACTGCTCGCGCCGGACCGTGCTGCGGCCGCCGATCTGGCCGCTTTCGCGCACCAGGGTCCAGCCGCCGAGCAGGTCGGGCTGCAGCATCAGTTGCACGAAGCGCGGGGCTTCGTGGCCGTCGGGGCGTTGTTGGAGGAGGAGGCGCACTGGCCGATTGTAGCCGCAGGCGCTGGCCGCGGCAGCCGGCGTGGGCCTGCAGGCGGCGCCGTCGCGGGGCGGACGCCGCGGTTTCGCGACGGGAGTGCGGGCCAGCGCCGGGCGCGGCCGGCGCGCGGGCGCGACCGGGCGGCGGGGCGGGCCGACGGCGCGCGGCCGCCGGCCCGCCGGCCGCGCGGGCTCAATACGAGGGCGGGTTCTTGAGCTCGACGTTCTGGACCCAGTCGCCGAAGCCGTTGGACAGATGCACCACTTCGCCGAGCAACTGCCCGCCCAGCGCCTCGGCGTTGAGGAAGATCGAGCCGTTGGAGTACTCGCCGACCGTGTACTGCGGGCGCCCGGCGACCATGGTCCGGGTGGCGTTCACGTAGCGCAGGCCGGTCAGCATGATCTGCCACTGGCGGGTGTCCTCGCTCAGGGTCGCGGCTACCGAGGTGTCGAAGATGCCGCCGTTGTTGTAGTTGAGCACCGCGTGCTGGATCGAGTCGGTCAGCGCCTGCCAGGACACGCCGAAGATCACCGTGCTGGTGCGCGCGTTGGGGTAGTTGCCGAAACGTTCCAGCGCGGTCTGCGCGGCTACTTCGGGCAGGTCGGTGGGGTCGTAGTGTTTGTCGAGGAATTCGAATTCGTTGGGCACGGCGGGCTCCTGGTCGGTGGGAGGGGCGGGTTCGTCCGCATCGGCGGGCGCCGGTGCGGGACGGGCGAGGGCGCGGCGCAACAGCAGCATTTCCAGCAACGACACGGCGGCCATGCGACGCGATCCGATGGGCGATGCGGGACGAAACGCGGCGCGGGCGGCGCTGTGAAGCGCGGCGGGGGCGATCCGCGCGGCGCTGCGGCCGGCCCGGCCCGACGAGCGTGTTGTGCCGGCGCGCCGCCGGTCGCGCGGCTTCACAGCCGCGCCGCGGCGGCGTTGCAGACAGGACAACGTGGATGGACCACGACCGGAGCCGGACGATGCCGCAACTGAGCAACGCACAACTGCAGGGACTGGCCGCGAGCAACCTCGACGCGGGCGTCGTACTCGATGCGGACTGGGACGATCCCTATCCCGACGCGCCGTGCTGGGGCTTCGCCCTGTTCGGCGGCCCGGGCGGGCACGCCGACAACACCCCGCCGACGATCTCCACCCAGGCCTTCGTCCTCAACGCCGCCGGCCTGATCGTCGGCCTGAACCCGGGCTTCGTGCAGTGGGTGCAGCAGGACATCGGCGGCGCCGCGGCGACGGCGCAGGCGCAGGCGCTGGCGGCGAACTTCCAGGCCGCTTTCATCGACCTCGACGACGACGCGCAGCAAGCCTGCAGCGACGCGCTCGCGCGGTTGTGCGCGGTCGCCGCCGGACTGACCCTGTCCGCCGCCAACGGCACCGCGCCGACCTCGTACTCGGTGGTCATGGCCAGCGACCATTGGTACAGCTGGGAACACTGGGCGCTGGGCCTGGCCAACAACGTCGGCCAGCCCGAATACCCCGCGGTGCAGTACTGCCAGCGCTACGCCGGGGGGAACCCGGTCAAGACCCGCTCACGCCAGGTGTGGGGAGCGCACCCGATCCTGACCCGGGTCTACCTGACCGAATTGCTCGACGGCCACGTGAGCTACCTGGAGCACGCCCAGGGCTGGCCGGGCTGACCTGGCTCAGCGAACCGCATCGCGTACGCCGCCGCCGATTTTTGCGGCGGCGGCCGCCTTCGATGCAGTCGTGGTTTCGCGATCGCGGCTCGCGCCGCTGCTGCCGTCCGGAACGAATCGGCGCGTGGTCTTGCCGGGCGGGGTCGGGTCCGGGCCTGGGGCGAGGCGTTCAACCCCGCGCAAGCGCGCCGACAGCGTGGGGACGGCGCGGCTCGTTGTCGACGAGACGGACGACGTGCGCCTCCAGCACGCGCCGATGGCCGGCGAAGACGAAGTAAGTGCGCGAGTAGACGGTGCCGTGCAGGCCGCGCGGCAGCAGGTAGCTGGCCTCGACCACGAACGGCGCGACGATCCGCGCCGATACTCGATCGCGGCGCAACGGCAGCGGCCGCAGTTTCATGTCGTGGCCTTCGCGCTCGCGTCCTTCGCGGTAGGCCTGGTCGGCGCAGGCATCCAGCGCCGCCCATGCGTTGAGGTAGCCGCCCGCCAGCGCTGCGGCGGGCAGCAACAGGGCGAGCAAGGCGAATCTGCCGAAAGGCTTCATTTCCGGTTTCCGCGCCGATCCATCGGTGGATGCCCGCCGCCGGCGCATCCGCGTTTGCGCGGACGGCGGCGGCACGCGCTCAGCCGGCGCGCAACACCGCCAGCACCTGCTCGTCCGCCACGCCCGACACGATCCGCGCCGCGCCGGCGCGATCCCACAGCACGAAGCGCAGGCCGGAGGCGTCGGCCTTCTTGTCCAGGCGCATGCGCGCCAGCAGCGCCTGCGGGTCGAGCCCGGTGGGGATGCGCACCGGCAGGCCCAGGCGTTCGAGCAGGCGCTGCAGGCGTTCGGCGTCGGCCGCGCCGGCGCGCCCGAGCGCGGCCGACAGCCGCGCCGCCAGGACCATGCCCACCGCCACCGCCTCGCCGTGGTTGAGGCCGTCGCCGCTGGTGCCGGCGTAGCCTTGCTCGGTCTCGATGGCGTGGCCGAAGGTGTGGCCGAAGTTGAGCATGGCGCGGTCGCCGCGTTCGTAGGGGTCGCGCGCGACCACGTCGGCCTTGAACGCGCAGCTGCGCGCGATCGCCTCGGCCAGCGCGGCGTCGTCGCGGGCCAGCAGGGCCTCGGCGTGGCTTTCCAGCCAGTCCAGGAAGCCGGCGTCGAAGATCGCGCCGTACTTCACCACCTCGGCCAGGCCTGCGCGCAGCTCGCGGTCGGGCAGGGTGCGCAGCGCCGCGGTGTCGGCGATCACCGCGCGCGGCGGATGGAACGCGCCGACCAGGTTCTTGCCGCTGGGCAGGTCGACCGCGGTCTTGCCGCCGACCGAGGAATCGACCATCGCCAGCAGCGTGGTCGGCAGCTGCACGCAGTCGATGCCGCGCATCCAGCAGGCCGCGGCGAAGCCGGCGAGGTCGCCGACCACGCCGCCGCCGAGCGCGATCACCGTCGCGTCGCGGGTCGCGCCGAGCTCGGACAGCGCGTGCAGGCACTGGCTGAAGCGCTCCAGGGTCTTCTCGTGTTCGCCGGGCGGGATCGCGAACGTGGCGACGCTGAGCTCGGGCCGGGCCTGCGCCAGCGCGGCCAGCACGCCGTCGAGGTAGAGCGGGGCGACGTTGCCGTCGCTGACGAGCAGCGCGTGGCGGCCGCGCAGCGGCCTGGCCAGGCGCGCGCCGTCGGCGAGCAGGCCGGGACCGATCTCGATGCTGTAGCCGGCGTCGCCGGACACTTCGACTTTGCGCGGCGCGCTCATGCGGTGGCTCCAAGGGGGGAAGGCGTGGACGAAGGCGGGCGCCGCCACAGCGCGTCGAGCTGCCGCGCCAGGCCCAGCGCGGCCTCGCCGGCGCCGCCGGCGCCGGTGTCGAATTGCAGGTCGGCGGCTTGCGCGTACAGCGGCGCGCGCACCCGGGCGAGATCGCGCAGCACCTGTTCGCGGTCGCCGCGCGCCAGCAGCGGGCGGCTGCGGTCCTGGGCCAGCCGCTCGAGCTGCTGCTCGACGCTGACCTGCAGGTATACGACGAAACCGCGTTCGCGCAACAGCCGACGGTTGTCCGCCGCCAGCACCGCGCCGCCGCCGGTGGACAGCAGCAGGCCGTCGCCGGCCAGCAGCTCGGCCAGCACCGCGCTCTCGCGCGCGCGAAAGCCGGCTTCGCCCTCGTGTTCGAAGATTTCGGCGACGCGCGCGCCGGCGCGCAGCTCGACCTCGCGGTCGGCGTCGACCGCGCGCAGGCCGAAGCGCTCGGCCAGGCGCTTGCCGATGCAGGTTTTGCCCGAGCCCATCGGCCCGACCAGGATCAGATTGCTCGCCGGATTCATGCCGCGATTGTAGGGCACGCCGCGCCCGCGCTTGCGCCGCCGCGACGCTTGCGCCGGCTTAACGAGCCCCGGCCTAGGCTCGCAGTTCCCGCCGTCGCCGGCCCGCGCGCGCCGCGGCGCGGCCCCGTTCCCGCCGCGCGCCACAGGAGAGACGCATATGTCGGTCGCCAAGGTCATCGAACTCAGCACTTCCTCCACCACCGGCATCGAGGACGCGGTCAAGTCCGGTTTGGCCAAGTGCGCCGAATCGGTCAAGGACATCCAGGGCGCCTGGGTCAACGAGATCAAGGTCACCACCGATGCGGCCGGCAACATCCAGGAGTGGCGGGTGAACCTGAAAATCAGCTTCGTGGTGAAGTGAGCGGGCGTCGCGGCTGAAAGGGCAGCCTCGGCCCGAAGGCCCTCCCACGAGGGCCAGGCCTCTCACACGCCGATGCCATGGGCTTCGGTGGGAGGGCCTTCAGGCCCGACGCTCTCCGCTCCGGGGCGATCGATCGGGCTAAGCTTGCGGCCTGCGCTGCGCATCCAGCACCACCGTCCGATCGGCGATGCCCGGCAGCCGCGCCAGCGCCTGCCGGCTGACCCGCTCGAACAGGCTCACGAAGCGCTGCACCTGCGTCCGGGTCATGCCCTGGCGGCGCGGATGGCGCGCCTGCAGCGCTTGCTCCTGTTGCCAGCGCCAGCCCGCCACCACCTCGAACCCCGGCGGCTGCAGGAACAGCAGACGGTCCAGCCGCGCCCACAGCGGCGGATAGTCCGCGGCCAGGGCGCGATTGCAGTAATCGCGCCAGACGCCGTGCGCGTCTTCGTCGCGTTCCAGCGCGTTGACCGGCTCGGCCAGTTGCGCCGGGTCCTGCGCCGGCGCGCCCAAAAACCAGCCTTCCAATACCACCAGGTCGACCCCGTGCGCGCGCGGCCAGCGCGACGGCGGCAGGCGGGTGTCGGCGAGCTTGTCGAAGCGCGGCAGGCGCACCGCGGCGCCGTGGCGCAGGTCCTCGATCAGGGCGCAGGCCAGCGCGGCGTCGTGGGTGCCCGGCGGCCCGCGCGTGGCCAGCAACGGGTGCACCTGTCGGCCCAGGTGCAGGCGCTCGCGCCGGCCGAGATAGAAATCGTCGATCGACAGCACCGCCGTGCGCAGCCCGCGCGCCTGCGCGGCCGCGGCCAGCTGCGCGGCCAGCGTCGATTTGCCGCTGCCTTGCAGGCCGCTGATCGCATACACGCGCGCGTGGCCGGCCGGCGCGCGGATCGCCAGGGCGTCGGCGAGCGCGGCGGCGACGAACGCCGCAGGGAAACCGTGCGCGGCGTCGCTGCCCGCGGCGGCGGCTTTGCCCGATGTGGCGGGCGCGCGGGCGGCGGGCAGGTGCGGGCGCGGCGACATGCGCTCACAATAGCGCAATGAACCAGACCGCCGATTTGCTCAACGAAGCCCTCGCCACGTTCGACACGCTGTTCGCCGAAGCGCGCGCGGCCGGCGAGCCCGATCCGACCGCGATGAGCGTCGCCACCGCCTCGCTCGACGGCCGCCCGTCCGTGCGCACGGTGCTGTTGAAGGCGCACGACGCGCGCGGCTTCGTGTTCTACACCCACCTCGACGGCCGCAAGGGCCGCGAGCTGCAGGCCAATCCGCACGCCGCGCTGCTGTTCCACTGGCCGCGCGTGCGCCACGGCGTGCAGGTGCGGATCGAAGGCGCGGTGGAGATCGTCTCCGACGCCGAAGCCGACGCTTATTTCGCCAGCCGCCCGCGCGGCAGCCAGCTCGGCGCGTGGGCGTCGAAGCAGTCGGAAACCCTGGAAGGCCGCGACGCCTTCGAACAGCGCCTGGCCGAGGCCGATCGCTCCTTCGACGGCCGCGACGTGCCGCGCCCGTCGCGCTGGACCGGCCTGCGCGTGCGCGCCGACAAGATCGAGTTCTGGTACGGCGCCGACTTCCGCCTGCACGAGCGCTGGTTGTACGAAAGCGACCGCGCCGGCGCCTACAGCAAGCGGATGCTGTATCCGTGAATCCGCCCTGGCGCGTGCGCGCGGCCGTTGCGGCCGATCGCGGCGCCTGGGCGCGGTTGCGGGCGCAGCTGTGGCCGGAGCCGTCGCCGGCGGAACTGGCCGGCGAACTGGACGACTGGTTCGAGGACGCGCGCCGGATCGCGTTCGTGGCCGAGGACGGCGAGGGCCTGTGCGGGTTCGCCGAGGCCAGCCTGCGCCGCGATTACGTCAACGGCACCGAGTCGTCGCCGGTGGCGTTTTTGGAGGGCTGGTACGTGACGCCGTCGCGTCGCGGGCTGGGCATCGGGCGCGCGCTGGTCGCGGCGGTGGCGGCATGGGGCCGCGAACGCGGCTGCCGCGAATTGGCCTCCGATGCTTTGCTCGACAACGCCGACGCGCACCGCGCGCATGCCGCTTGCGGCTTCGAAGAGACCGAACGCGTGGTGTATTTCCGCCGCGGGCTGGATGCGGAATAAGCGCTCTTGTGGGAGGGCCTTCAGGCCCGATGCTTTTGTGTCAGTTCGCGGCGACCTGTGCGCAAAGCCTCGGACCTGAAGGCCCTCCCACAAGAGCCGCGGCGCAGCGCTTGCGAGAACGAACTCAGCCCGCGCGCCGCCGCGCCCAGCCTTCGATGATCCGGCTCAACTCGTCGACGCCCGCGGTCAGCGCCGCCGGCCCCGGCTGCAGGATGATCGGCGACTTGACCTCGTGCAGCTCGCCGTCGCGCACCGCCGGCACCTCGCTCCAGCCTTCGCGCGCGGCCACCTGCTCGGGACGGAATTTCTTGCCGCACCAACTGCCCAGGATCAGCTCCGGCGCGCGTCGCGCGGCTTCGAGCGGGTCGGCCAGGATGCGGTCGCGCGCCAGCGGCATCGCCGCGTGTTCGGGGAACACGTCGTCGCCGCCGGCGATGCCGACCAGCTCGGACACCCAGGCGATGCCGGTGATCTGCGGGTCGTCCCATTCCTCGAAATAGACCTTGGGCCGGCGCGGCAGGCGCGCGGCGCGCTCGCGCGCGGCGTCGAGATTGCGTTCCAGTTCGCCGGCCAGCGCATGCGCGCGCTCGCCCGCGCCGACCAGCGCGCCGAGCCGGCGCACGTAGTCGACGATGCCGGCGACGCTGCGGTGATTGCTGATCCACACCTCGACGCCGTGCTTGATCAGCTCGGCGGCGATCCCGGCCTGGATGTCGGAAAACCCGATCACGAAATCGGGCTTGAGCTTGAGGATCTCGCCGATCTTGGCGCTGGTGAAGGCGCTGACCTTGGGCTTTTCCTTGCGCGCCTGCGGCGGGCGCACGGTGAAGCCGCTGATGCCGACGATGCGGTCCTGCTCGCCGAGCAGGTACAGGGTCTCGGTGGGTTCCTCGGTGAGGCAGACGATGCGTTGCGGGCCCATGGGTCCAGGAGTCGACAGCGGGAGGGGCATTGTCGGCGATGCGGGCGGGTGGGGCGACTGCGGGTGGAGGCGGCCTGGGTCGGTGGGTGCCTTGGCGCAGCCGCAACACCACGGTTACCGCGCAAACTACGATGCGACGCAGCATTTTCCGCCGCGACGGCCGCCGCCGCACCCTCGTTTCTCCCGCCGGGATCACAGTTCCCCACGGTATGGTGCAGCGCGGCGTGTCCGCGCCATACCCATTCGTACAGTCGACCCGTCGGCGCGCTGCCGTCGTGTCCTTGGGAGGGACCATGTCGCGACTCAACCTGCGCCGTCTGTTCGGCGCGCCCGTGCTGTTCGCCCTGCTGTGCTGCGCCGCGGCCTTCCCGGCCAGCGCCGACGACTACACCAAGACCCGCTACCCGGTGGTGCTGGTGCACGGCCTGTTCGGCTTCGACGCCATCGGCGGCGTCTACGACTACTGGTTCGGCATCCCGCAGGCGCTGCGTTCCGGCGGCGCGCAGGTGTACGTGGCCCAGGTCTCGGCGGCCAACGCCAACGAAGTGCGCGGCGAGCAGTTGATCGACCAGCTGGAAACCCTGCAGGCCTTGCACGGCTACACCAAGTTCAACCTGGTCGGCCACAGCCAGGGCGGGCCGACCGCGCGCTACGTCGCGGCGGTGCGGCCGGACCTGGTCGCGTCGATGACCTCGATCGGCTCGCCGCACGCCGGCAGCAAGGTCGCCGACTTCATCGGCACCACCGTGCCCGACGGCTCGCCGCTGCGGCCGTTGATCGCCTCGTTCGTGAACGCGTTTTCCTCGCTGATCGGCGCGCTGTCCGGCGGCCAGTCGCCGCAGGATTCGCTGGCCGCGCTCAAGGCGCTCGACAGCGCCGGCTCGGCGAACTTCAACGCGCGCTATCCGCAGGGCAAGCCGACCACCGCCTGCGGCAACGGCGCGGCGGCGGCCGGCGGGGTGCGCTATTACTCGTTCGGCGGTACGTCCAACTCGACCAACTGGTTCGACGCCTCGGACCCGGCGATGATCGCAGGCGGCCTGCTGTTCGGCGGCGAAGCCAACGACGGTTTGGTCGGGCGCTGCTCCAGCCATTGGGGCCAGGTGATCCGCGACGACTACGAATGGAACCATCTCGACGAGGTCAACCAGATCGCCGGCCTGCGCGGGCTGTTCAGCGCCAATCCGACCAGCGTCTACCGCGCCCACCTCAACCGGCTCAAGAACGCGGGGCTGTAAGCATGCGCGCGACCGCGCTGGTCATCGCCATGGCGATCGTCGCGGTATTGGCGATCGCCGCGGTGTTCGCGGTCGGCGGATTGCTGGAGCGGCCGCTGTTGTCGTCGGCGACCGTGGTCAGCAGCGGCGACGGCGGCCAGCTCGCCGATCCCGATCCGCGCGCGGCGGACGCGCGCGGGTCGGGCCCGGTCGCGGCGGAACCGGCGCGCGCCGCCGATTCGCTGCGCGATACCGACGTGGACGGCGCGGCCACGCTCGACGCGCTCGGCCGCCCGCGCGCGGACCGCGAACTGCGCCGCCTGTTCGACTACTTCCTGGCGCGCAGCGGCGAACGCTCGCCCGAGACGATCCGTTCGGCCCTGGCCCTGCACCTGCATCCGCGACTGGCGCCGCCGGCGCTGGCGACGGTGCTGGCCTGGTACGACGCCTACGTCGCGCTGGAGCGCGATTCGGTGGCCCTGGCCCAGGCCGCCGGCGGCGCCGAGGCCGCGTTCGCGCAGGTGCGCGCCTTGCGCCGCGAGCGCCTGGGCGAGGAACTCGCGCAGGCTTTCTATGCGCAGGAAGAAGCCGACTACGAACTGGCGCGCCAGCGCGGCGCGGCGCGCGGTGAGTTGCTGGCGCAGCAGGGGCTGGATGCGAAGACGCGCGTGAACGCCCTGGCCGACCTCGACCGCGCCGCGGCCGCCGAACCCGCGTTGCAGGCAAGCGCGCAGTTGCGCGATGCGCTGGCGCAGAACCAGCGCTTCGAGCACGACGGCACCGACGCGGCGACGCGCTACGCCCAGCGCGAAGCGCAGTACGGCGTCGCGGCGGCGCAGCGCCTGGCCGAACTGGACCAACGCCGCGCGCAATGGCAGTTGCGCCTGCGCAGCTATGCCGCGCAACGCCAGCGCGTGCTCGCCGACGGCGGCCTGAGCGAGGCGCAGCGGCGCCAGCGGCTGGACGCCTTGCTCGCGGACTTCGCGCCGAACGAACGGCGCCGGGTGGATGCGCTGACGCGCAACGACGGCTTGCCCGGGCGGTGAGATGCATCGTCGATGCGAGCGGCTTCAGCCTTGAGACTTTTCGCTGAGGTCGCAGCTTCGCATCGGACAGAAAGACGTCGGGCCTGAAGGCCCTCCCACAACAGCCTGGCGCGCATCGGCCAGCTCTTGTGAGAGGGGCTTCAGCCCCGACGCTGTTCGCTCGGGTCGCGGCGTCGCATCGGACAGAAAAGCATCGGGCCTGATGGCCCTCCCACAACAGCCTGGCGCGCATCGGCCCGCCCTTGTGGGAGGGGCTTCAGCCCCGACGCTGTTCGCTCAGGTCGCGGCGCCGCATCAACCAGCAAGGCATCGGCCCCGAAGCCCCTGCCACCGCCGAACCGCTCAGAAGAAATCGCGGTTGAACTTGGCCGGATGGATGCCGTGCCCGCTGTCCATCGTCACGTCGAAGCGCAGCGTGTCCGGCGGCGATACCTGGGCGGTGCCGACGTAGTCCACCAGCTCGCCGTCGCGGAACTCGCGCATCGCCAGGGTCTGCTTGCGGCCGAGCAGGTCGGTCGCGGTCGCCGCGACCCGCTGCGCGGTCAGCGCCTTGGCGTCGGCGCCGTCGCCCAGGCGCAGCGACATCACCACCAGCACCGTGCGCGCGTCGCGTTGGGCGCCGTAGCGGCGCACCACTTGTTCGGGCAGCTTGTCGGTCTGCACCGCGGTGACGTGCAGGTACACATCGCCCTGGCGCACGGTCTCGCTGCCGGCGGCGTTGCCCTGGCTCGGCGGCACCGACGGGTCGCGGCCGCAGCCGGCGAGCAGCGCCAGCGCCAGCAAAGCTATGACGCGGCGGCTCATTCGTTGGCCGCCGACAGTTGCCGGCCGCGCTCGGTGGCCGCGGCGATCGCGCGGTCGACCAGTTCGCGCAAGCCGCCGGCTTCGAACGTTTCCACCGCGGCCTGGGTGGTGCCGCCGGGCGAGGTCACCCGCGCGCGCAGGGTCGCCGCCGGTTCCTCGCTGGCGCCCAGCATGGTGGCCGCGCCGAGCAGGGTCTGGGTGACCAGCGCGCGCGCGGCCTCGCTGCTCAGGCCCTGGGCCTGGCCGGCCTGCTGCATCGCCTCGGCCAGCAGGAACAGGTAGGCCGGGCCGCTGCCGGACACCGCGGTGACCGCGTCCATCTGCGCCTCGTCGTCGATGCGCACGGTCGGGCCGACCGCCGACAGCAGCTCGGCGGCCTGCGCGAAGCGCGGCCGCGCGGCGTCGTTCGCGTACAGGCCGGTGATGCCGGCGCCCAGCAGCGCCGGCGTGTTCGGCATCGCCCGCACCACCGCGGCGTCGCCGCCGAGCCAGCGTTCGAGCTGGCCGGCGGTGATGCCGGCGGCGATGGAGATCGCCAGCGGCGCCTGCGCGCGCGCCAGCGCGGCCAGCGACGCGCACACCTCGCGCATCACCTGCGGCTTGACCGCCAGCAGCCACAGCTGCGCGCCGTCGACCGCGTCCTCGCCGCGCTCGAACACCGGCACGCCGAAGTCGCGCGCCAGCGCTTCGCGCAACGCCGCGACCGGCTCGGCCACGCGGATGCGGGCGGGATCGGCGCCGCGCGCGATCAGACCGCCGATCAGGCTGCGGGCCATGTTGCCGCCGCCGACGAAGGCGATCGGCGCGGAGGAAGGGGATGCGGCTTCGGACATGGCGGGTCTGGCACGAGTGAGTACCCGCGCAGGATAGCAATTCGGCCCGGCCCGGCCGGGCGCGCCGGCGCGGATCGGCTAGGCTGCGGTTTTGCTGCGCAGGAACCGACGATGGCGATACGGGCCGTGGTGTTCGATGTATTCGGCACGCTGGTGTACATGCAGGAACGTCGGCATCCGTTCCGCCGCCTGATCCGCCTGCTCGAAGCCACGGGCTACCGCAGCCGGGCCGGGGACGCCGCGCGGATCATGAGCCACGACGTCGGGCTGGCCGGCGCCGCCGCGTTGCTGGGCGCCGGACTGCAAGCGCAGGAACTGGCGTCGCTGGAACGCGACCTGCAGGCCGAGCTGGCGAGCGTGCGCCTGTTCGACGATGCGGCCGCGGCCCTGCAGGCGCTGGCGGCGCGCGGCCTGCGGCTGGGCCTGTGCTCGAATCTGGCCGCGCCGTATGCGGCGCCGGTCCGCGCGCTGTTGCCGCTGGACTTCGACGCCTGCGCCTGGAGCTTCGAGGTCGGCGCGATCAAGCCCGACCCCGCCATCTACGCCTATGTCTGCGAGCGCCTGGGGTGCGCGCCGGCCGAGGTCCTGATGATCGGCGACACCTCCGCCGACGACTGGCTGGGGCCGCGCGAGTTCGGCATGCACAGCCGCTGGCTGCGGCGCCAGGCCGACGACGCCCGCGACGGGACGATCGCCGGGCTGGACCAGGTGCTGGCCGAAGTGGAGCGGCTGGCGGGCTGAGCCGCGCCGACCTTCGCCGCCTATGCCGGCCGCGCGCGCGCGCCGAACAGGGCGGTGCCGATCCGCACCAGGGTCGCGCCCTCGGCGATGGCGATGGCGAAGTCGTCGCTCATGCCCATCGACAAGGTGTCCACGCCGGCGTGGCCGGCGGCGAGGGCGTCGAACAGGGCCTTGGCGCGACGGAACGACGGCCGGCGTTGTTCCGGTTCGGCGTGCGGGGTCGGGATCACCATCAGCCCGCGCAGGCGCAGCGCCGGCTCGGCGGCGACCGCCGCGGCCAGCGCCGGCACCTCGTCGGGACGGCAGCCGTGCTTGCTGGCCTCGTCGTCGATGTTGACCTGCAGCAAGACGTTCAACGGCGCGTCGGCGCGGCGGTGGCGGGCCAGCGCCGCCACCAGCTTGGCCCGGTCCACGGTGTGCACCCAGTCGAACAGCGCCGCCGCCTCGGCGGCCTTGTTCGATTGCAGGTGGCCGATCAGGTGCCACTCCAGCGCCCGCCCGGCTGCGGCCGTGGCGGCCATGGCCGCGCGCTTGCCGGCCGCCTCCTGGACGTAGTTCTCGCCGAAGGCCGACTGGCCCTGCAGCGCCAGATTCGCGACCGCGGTCTCATCCTGGGTCTTGCTGACCGCAAGCAATCCAGGCACCGGCCGGCCGGCGTCGTGCGCCGCGTCGCGCAACTGTTGCAAGATGTGATGCAGAACGTGCTCGTGCACGCGGGAAATCCTGTGAGAAAGGGTAGAACGGCGTAGCCGTTGCGGGGCTATACTGCCTCTTGGGGGTGGTTTGGTTCCAGCTTTACGGTTGCGATCGGGCCGTTCCACGGCAGCGCGACCAAGTGGCTGGTTTTTCCGGACCCGCGCGGCGGGTCCTAGAGCAGTGCGGGGAGCACGCATGGATATCGCCGAACTTCTGGCGTTTTCGGTAAAGAACAAAGCATCCGACTTGCATCTTTCGGCCGGCCTGCCGCCGATGATCCGGGTCGATGGCGACGTGCGCCGGATCAACATCCCGGCCCTGGACCACAAGCAGGTCCACGCGCTGGTGTACGACATCATGTCGGACAAGCAGCGGCGCGACTTCGAAGAGTTCCTGGAAGTCGACTTCTCGTTCGAGATCCCCGGCCTGGCGCGCTTCCGCGTCAACGCCTTCAACCAGAACCGCGGCGCCGGCGCGGTGTTCCGCACCATTCCCTCCGAGGTGCTGAGCCTGGAGGACCTGGGCTGCCCGCCGATCTTCCGCCAGCTCATCGAGCAGCCGCAGGGCCTGATCCTGGTGACCGGGCCGACCGGCTCGGGCAAGTCGACCACGCTGGCGGCGATGATCGACCACATCAACAAGAACGAGTACGCGCACATCCTCTCGGTCGAAGACCCGATCGAGTTCGTGCACACCTCGCAGAAGTGCCTGATCAACCAGCGCGAGGTCCACCGCGACACGCACGGGTTCAACGAGGCCCTGCGCTCGGCGCTGCGCGAAGATCCCGACTACATCCTGGTCGGCGAGTTGCGCGACCTGGAAACCATCCGCCTGGCGCTGACCGCGGCGGAAACCGGCCACCTGGTGTTCGGCACCCTGCACACCTCCTCGGCGGCCAAGACCGTGGACCGCATCATCGACGTGTTCCCCGCCGGCGAAAAGCCGATGGTGCGCTCGATGCTGTCGGAATCATTGCGCGCGGTGATCTCGCAGGCGCTGCTGAAGAAGGTCGGCGGCGGCCGCACCGCGGCCTGGGAGATCATGGTCGGCATCCCGGCGATCCGTAACCTCATCCGCGAAGACAAGGTCGCGCAGATGTACTCGGCGATCCAGACCGGCCAGTCCTACGGCATGATGACCCTGGACCAGCACCTCCAGGACCTGGTCAAGCGCGGCCTGATCCTGCGCCCGCAGGCCAAGGAATACGCCAAGGACAAGCGCCTGTTCGAGTGACGCCGCGCCCGGCGGCGCGGCCCCGCGCCGCCGCCTCGACGCCGCGCCCTGCCGCGAGCCCCATCCCCCCGGCGATCCACGCCGCCGTAATCGACCTCCCGAGGAGGTAGCCGCATGAACACGCCCGCCCCGACCAACCCGACCACCGCCTCCGGCGCGATCGACTTCACCTCCTTCCTCAAGCTGATGGCGCACCAGCGCGCCTCGGACTTGTTCATCACCGCCGGCATGCCGCCGTCGATGAAGGTGCACGGCAAGATCACCCCGATCACCCAGAACCCGCTGACCCCGCAGCAGAGCCGCGACCTCGTCCTCAACGTGATGAGCCCGCAGCAGCGCGAGGAGTTCGAGAAGACCCACGAGTGCAACTTCGCCATCGGCGTCACCGGCGTCGGCCGCTTCCGCGTGAGCTGCTTCTACCAGCGCAACCAGGTCGGCATGGTGCTGCGCCGGATCGAGACCAAGATCCCCAGCGTCGACGAACTCAACCTGCCGCCGATCATCAAGACGCTGGCGATGACCAAGCGCGGCATCATCATCTTCGTCGGCGCCACCGGCACCGGCAAGTCGACCTCACTGGCGGCGATGATCGGCTACCGCAACCAGAACTCGACCGGCCACATCATCACCATCGAAGACCCGATCGAGTTCGTGCACCGCCACGAGGGCTGCATCATCACCCAGCGCGAAGTCGGCATCGACACCGACAGCTGGGACGCCGCGCTCAAGAACACCCTGCGCCAGGCGCCGGACGTGATCATGATCGGCGAGGTGCGCACCCGCGAAGGCATGGACCACGCCATCGCCTTCGCCGAAACCGGCCACCTGGTGCTGTGCACGCTGCACGCCAACAACGCCAACCAGGCGATGGACCGCATCATCAACTTCTTCCCCGAAGACCGCCGCAACCAGCTGTTGATGGACTTGTCGCTGAACCTCAAGGGCGTGGTCGCCCAGCAGCTGATCCCGACCCCCGACGGCAAGGGCCGGCGCGTGGCGATGGAGATCCTGCTCGGCACCCCGCTGGCCCAGGACTACATCCGCGACGGCGAGATCCACAAGCTCAAGGAACTGATGAAGGAGTCGACCCAGCTCGGCATGAAGACCTTCGACCAGGCCTTGTTCGAGCTCTACCAGGCCGGCGAGATCAGCTACGAAGACGCGCTGCGCTACGCCGACTCGCAGAACGAAGTGCGCCTGCGGATCAAGCTGGCGCAGGGCGGCGACGCGCGGACCCTGTCGCAGGGGCTGGACGGGGTGGAGGTGGCGGAGGTGCGGTGACGCGTCTGCCGCATCGAGTCGGTTGTCCGAAGAAGCCAGCGAAAGCTGGCTTCTTTTTCGTTGGGCTCGAATCGTGAAGGAAGTTGGTGTGAGGCGCCTATTGGTGTCGGCCGTGGCGATGGGGATGATGGGAGGCGCGCAGGCGCAGAATCCGGATCGCATCGACTGGAACAAGAATTCGCTGCTGCTCATAGGCGCGCATACGAATGTGGAAACGTCGTCACTTACGGATTCCCCGGTAAGGTCAGGGACGGTAAATTCCATCTTTCCGGCTTCACGCCCGCGCGTTTGAACCGGCCGCCGACTGACGGGTATTTCCTAGGTGCATCCAAAGGCGAGGAAACCATCGGTGTTTCGTCGATCAAACGGTATGCCGCGGGCGATCCGCTGATCGGGACGAGCTACGAGCTGGCGTTCTGCGGGGATCGGCCTACCGTAGTTTTCGCTGTCCAACCGGGACAGATTGTTTACATCACCGATATCTACTTTCATGCCGGACGTGACCAGCACGATTCACGGCGCTGGAAGGGGTTCCGATGGGCCTTTTGTTCCGAGGTGGACGCGGCCAGGGCCTGGGTGGAGAAGTGCCGCCCGCCGGATCTGGCTCGTTTCGTCGTAGCTGATGTGTCCGAGATGAAAACGTCCGGGAAATGCTAAAGAGCGACCCCGCCTTTTGCCGCTCCAACGGCGATCTGGCGCCCAATCCGAGACCGGGAACAGAGGATGACAGCGGCATCGGATCGCTTGAACTGATTGATCCGCGTTTAGAACCGTCCATTGGCGTGCGCCCCGGAGTATCCGCTGGTATCGCCCGCGCGCAGCTCGACGCTGCTACGTGATGACGCCCATCTGCGTGGAAAGTCTTTCCTATCGCTTCGTTTTTGCCCGAGCGTGCGCTGTTAAATTCAATTGCGCGGGATCTTTGCAGTCGCCTACGCACGGGGCCCAAGAGCCGATACAAAAGGTCGTGGGCTTCCGTAGCGGCCAAGTCGTGCGCGGCCGGGTGCAGGGTTTGTTCCGTTGCGTAAGCTCAGAACTTGATCCCAAGATTGAACTTGGCCCCGCCACTGACATCCCCGGTCCGCGTATCCACCCGACCGCTTCCGCTGACCCCGAGCGAAGCGCCGTTGGCGTTGTAGTTCGCGCCCAACGTGCCTTCCACCGCGTTCACGCCATTGCGGTCGGCGCCGACGCTGACGCCCGCGACTCCATTCCAGCCCTCCGACAGCGGGGTACTGACGTTGGCGCCGAACGTGCCATTGGTGAATCCGTCGGCATTCGCGTTGACATTGAGGCTCAGGCCGAGCTTGCCGAAGTCCAGTTCGGTCGCAGTGGTGGCGGTGATTCCGTAGTTGGGATCGGCGACGCCCCCGAAGGGGCCGGCCACGCCGCTGAGGCTGTAGCTGGTGATGCCGTCGGTGTAGCTCAGCTTGCCGGCGAAGGTGACCTGCGCCGGCGCGATGCCCATGCGCGCTTCGAGGTTGGCGTTGACGTCGCCGACATGATTCAGCCCGACATTGATGGAAAACGCGCTGAGCGGCGCCGTTTCCACCGTCGCCGGATCGTTCGGGGTGATGCTGAAGCTCGCCGCCCAGGCGTTGTATTCGGTGACCGCCGGCGTGGCCGGGGTCGCCTGGGCGATGTCGGCGTAGGTCGCGGCGGTGGGCACGCCGCCCAGCGTCTGCAGCGAGGACAGGCTCGGCGCGGTGTTCACGGTCATGGCGCTGAGCTGCGAGATCGCGGTGGGCGAGACGCTGAGGTCGACCGGCGTCGCCTGCACGGCGTTCAGCGCGGCCGCGGCGGCGGCTTCGGCGGCGGCCTTGTCGGCGGCGGCCCGTTCCGCGGCCGCGGTTTCGGCTGCCTGGTTAGCGGCGTTCTGGGCGTTCTGGGAAGAGTCGGAGCCGGAGACTCCCGAGCTTGCGTCGGTCATGGGAAAACCCTCCTGGTGGGCGTCCGGCCTCGCCGGCGCGCAGGGAAAGCGTTTTCAGCGATTCACCCTAGCAAGCCGGGCGCGGGCGGGAGTACCTGGGGCGGACCCCAGCACGGCCGGAGTCGGGGCCGCGATTTTCAGGTAAGCCGTTGATCGGGCGGATTTATTTCTTCCGGCAGGAACGGCCGGGGCCGGCGTTCCCGGCGATGAGCGGCGGCAGCATCCCGCGAAGGCTGCGGTATCGAGGCAGGCCGCATCGCGAAACGGGGAGGCGCGCACGCCAGCCAAGGCAGCCCGCCCGCCCAAGACTTGCCAACACGGTCACATGCTTCGATGCTTGCCGGCCGTCCGGTCGTTTCGCCGCTGCGCGCGCGCGTCGTGTCCGCCCGTCCCTTCCGCCGCGCTGTCATGCCCAACGTCTTGGTTCTCGGCGCCCGCGCGCCTGCCGCTCTCGAAATCGCCCGTCGCTTCCGTCATGACGGACGGGCCGGTGCGATCGTGGCCGACAGCGTGTCCTGCCGCCTGTCGGGCTGGTCGAGCGCGGCCGGCGCGAGCGAGCCGATCGCCGGCCCGCGTTTGGACGCGGCGCGCTTCGCGGCCGATCTGGCGCGTATCGTCGCGCAGCGCCGCATCGACCTGATCGTGCCGACCTGCGAGGAAGCGTTCTGGCTCTCGCGCTATCGCGGCGCGCTGCCGGCCGGCGTGCGCGTGCTGGTGGACGACTTCGACAAGCTGCGCGAGTTGCACAGCAAGCTGCGTTTCCTCGAACTGGCGCGCGGTTGCGGCGCGAACGTGCCCGACAGCGCCGCTGTGTACGACATCGGGCAAGCGCGCGAGTGGGCCGCCGGGCGGCCGCTGGTGCTCAAGCCCGAGTATTCGCGCTTCGGCGTGCACGTGCGCCTGTATCCGCAGGGCATGCCGGCCGACGCGGCGCCGTTGCCGCTGGCGCAGGCCTGGGTTGCGCAGCGTTTCCACGCCGGCACCGAGCTGTGTTCCTACAGCGTCGCCGACCGCGGCCGGCTGCTCGCGCATTCGGTCTACCGGCCGGCGTACCGGCTCAGCCGCAGCTCCAGTTTCTATTTCGAACCGGCGCCGAACGCGGCGATCCGCGGTTTCGTCGAGCGCTTCGTCGCCAAGATCGGCTACACCGGGCAGGTCTCGTTCGACTGGATCGTCGGCGACGACGGCAGCGCGACGGTGCTGGAATGCAATCCGCGCGCGACCAGCGGCGTGCACCTGTTCGGCGCCGGCGACGATCTGCCGGCGGCGTTGCTGGGCGCCGACATCGCCTGCCTCGAGGCGCGCCCGGCGCGGCCGCGGATGCTGGCGCCGGTGATGCTCGGCGCGGGACTCGCGCAGGCGCTGGCGCAGGGCCGCGCGCGCGCGTGGCTGCGCGACTGGCGCCGCGCCGACGATGTGCTGTCGGTGCCCGGCGACCGCCTGCCGCCGTTGGGCGGGCTGGCCGACCTGGGCGCGTACGCCGCCAGCGCGCTGCGCCGCGGCGGCGGCCTGCGCGAGGCGGCCACGCGCGACATCGAATGGGACGGCGAGGAGTTGCCGGACCTGTGAACGCCGCCGCGCGCATCGCCGACGAACTCTTCTCCCAGCGCGCGCATGCGTTCGCGCGCATCCACGCCGGCGCCGATTCGCGCGCGCTGGTCGCCAACCTCGACACCCAGGCGCAGTTGATCGACGACGGCGAACGCAGCTATCCGGTCAGCATCGACGACGGCCAGGCGCAGGACAACGCCTGGGTCTGCTCGCCGCGCACCACCTACGGCGCCTACGCCACCGAAGAGGCGCTGCGTTACGCGCCGGCGCTGCTGCGCGCGCCGATCCGCGCCGCCGGCCGCGGCCTGGACCGCTGGCTGCGCGGCGCACGAATCGACCGCGCGGTGGCGATCAACAACTGGTGGCTGTCGACCAATCTGTATCCGCGCTGGCGGATCGGCTGCGTGCAGCGCCTGCTGCAGGCCGCGCTGCAGCGCTGGCCCGGGCACGCGGTGTGGCTGCGCTCGCTCAACCGCGACGATCACGCCGACTGGCTGGAAGAATGCGAGCGGCTCGGTTTCCTGCTGATCCCGAGCCGGCAGGTGTACCTGTTCCGCGACGTCGCCGCGCTGGCGCAGCGACGCCACAACCTGCGGATCGACCTGCGCCTGGCGCGCAAGCAGCCGCGCCGCGCCGGCGATGGCGACATCGGCGGCGCCGACTACGCGCGCATCGCCTGGCTGTACGCGCGGCTGTACATGGATCGCTATTCGCGCTGCAATCCGCGCTACACCGAAGCGTTCGTGCGCAGCTGGCACCGCGCCGGGCTGCTGCGGCTGGACGGCTTCCGCGACGAAGCGGGGCGGTTGTCGTGCATCGCCGGGGTGTTCGCCCAGGGGCGCACGCTGACCACGCCGATCGTCGGCTACGACACCGACCAACCGCAGCGGCTGGGCCTGTACCGCCTGCTGACCGCGACCACGTTCGAGCGCGCCATCGCCGGCGGCGATGCGATCAACTTCAGCGCCGGCGCGGCCGGCTTCAAGCGCCTGCGCGGCGGCCAGCCGAGCATCGAGTACAGCGCGGTCTACGCGCGCCACCTGCCGGCGCCAACGCAGCGCGCGCTGGGCTGGCTGTCGGCGCTGACCCGCCGGGCCGGCGTGCCGATCATGCGAAGATTCCAGCTATGACGCCCGACGACCGCGCCGTCCCTGCCGACGCCCGCGCCACCCAGGACGCGGCGCGCGCGGGCGGCTGGCATCCTTCGCACGCCTCGCGCTGGTTTGCGGTGGCGTGCAGCGAGCGCCTGCGCGCCGCGCCGCTCGCGGCGACCTTGCTCGACCGGCCGTACGCGTTGGCGCGCGACGGCGCCGGCCGTGCGTTCGCGCTGGAGGACCGCTGCCCGCACCGGCACGCGCCGCTGTCGCAAGGCCGCTGCGGCGATGGCGGGCTGTCGTGCCCTTATCACGGCTGGCGTTTCGACGCGCAAGGCCGGCTGTGCGAGATCCCCGGCATGCCGGCCGACGCGGCCTTGCCGCAGGTGCGCGTGCGCGCTGCGGCGGTGCGCGAGCACGACGGCCTGGTCTGGCTGCGGCCCGACGGCCGCGACGAGGGCGAGTTGCCGGCGATGGCGCGGCGCAATCCGCCCGGTTCGCGCCGGTTCCTGTGGCAGACCCGATGGCGCGCGCACATCGTCGATGCGATCGAGAACTTCCTCGATCCTTTGCATACCCATTGGATCCATCCGGGCCTGGTCCGGCGCGGCGGTGCGCGCCGGCCGGCGACCGCGCGCTTCGCGCCGTCGCCGCACGGGTTCGTCGTCGATTACCTCGGCCAGGCCCAGCAATCGGGGCTGCTGTACCGATTGTTCGAATCGCCGCGCGAAAGCGAGCGCGCGTTGTTCGATGCGCCCGGCAGCGCGCAGATCGAATACCGCTACGCCAACGGCGGCATCGTCCGCATCAGCCTGCACTTCGCGCCGTGCGATGCGGCGACGACGTCCGTGTTCGCGACCCTGCACGTGGAGAACCGCTGGGCGCCGGCGTGGCTGGTGCGCGCGCTGGTGTGGCCGTTGCTCAAGCGGGTCAACGACCAGGACGCGCGGATGCTGGCGCTGCAGTCCGACAACCTGCGCCGCTTCGGCGCGGTGCGCGGCGCGTCGACCCAACTGGATCTGGTGCGACCGTGGGTGGAGGCGTTCTGGAACCACGGCGCGGCGCCCGCGGATGCGCAGGCGAGGGACGTGGCGCTGATGCTGTAAGTCGCGGCTGTCGCGGGCCGCGGGTGCGGTGAGTCGCAAATGCTGCAGGTCGCCGACGCCGCGGGCCGCGAACGTCGCGTCCCGGGAAACTCGGCCCCGACATGCGCGGGCGCCCGACGCGGCGCCCGCGCAGATATGCTCAGGGCTCGCAGTCCTTGTTGCCTTCGCAGTCCGAAACCGGGTCCAGGCGCATCAGCTTGCCCTGCGCGCCGACGCGGACATCGCCCCAGCGCCGCGGCACCACCTGCACGGATTCGCCGAGCAGCCGTTCCTTGAAGCCGTCGGCGGACTGCGACAGATAGCTCTCGCCGATCCGGCGCCAGCCATCGGCCTCGCGCGCGTAGGCGTAGCAGCGGTTGCCCCAGTCGCGCACGTTGCACAGCAGGTACTCGGGCTGTCCGTCGCGGTCCAGGTCCGGCGCGACCAGCGCGCAGGCGCCGTCGTCGTCCAGGCAACTGGGCGTCTTCAACGTCTGCTTGATCACCGCCTGGATCCAGGCGGGGTCGATCGTGCCGACGCTCTTGGCCGCGGCGATGTGTTGCAGCGCCTGCTCGGGCGTCTCGGTCTTGGGCGTTTCGCGCGACTCGATGCGGTACTCCCAGCGCGTGGTCGCGGCGAGCGCGCGTTCGAGATTGGCGCGCGCCAGCGGCGCGCTCGCGGCGAAGCGCGGGTCGTTCTCCAGCGCCTTGAGCGCCTGGTAGCCGCGGCGGCCGCTGTCGAAGCGCAGGTAGGCCAGGTCGAACTTGGCCGGCTCGACCGTGCCGCGCGCCAGTTGCGCGAGCTGCGAGCCCACGCCGAGGCGATGCGGATCCAGGATCCAGCCGTTGGCGGCCGCGACCAGCGCCAGCAGCACCAGCGACACCGCGACGTTGACCCGGCGCAATCCGCCGAGCCACTGGCCGCCGCCGCGGCGCAGCGCGGCCGCGGCGTAGCCCAGCGCGTACAGGCTCAGCGCCACCGACGCCAGCGCCGCCCAGAAGCGCTCGCCGGTCCAGCCGTACTGGCCGATGCGCAGGCTCAGCGCGTACAGGCCGAGCGCGGCGAACACCGGCAGGGTCAGCAGCGCCGCGTCGACCACGCCGCGCAGCCAGCGCGGGTAGGGCGGCTCGCCTTCGCCGTCCTGGTAGACCGCGTTGACGAACAGCACCACCGTCGCGATCAGGCACATCAGGATCAGGGTCGCCGAGCGAGTCTTCCACAGCGCTTCCAGGCCGGTGAACGGCAGGCTGGCGACGAACAGCAGCGCGATCAGCGCCACCAGCGGCAGCAGGCCCTTGAAGATCGCGAACAGGATCTGCCGCGCGATCTGCACCGGACGCTGCTGGGTGCGTCCGACCAGCACGCCCAGGCCGACCATGACGCCGGTGGCGAGATGGACGAAGCTGCGGGTGGAGAACAGGTCGGCGAAGAACTCGATGCCGATCAGCTTGAACAACACCGCGCACAGGCCCAGCACCGCCCAGCAGATGCCGACGAAGGCGGCGGTGAGGATCAGGGTCAGCGCGTTCTGCCAGCCGTGTTCGAACAGTTCGCGGTACGGCGCGCGCCAGCGGCCGTGGCTGAGCCGGCATTGCAGGTAGGGCAGGGCGACGAACAGGCCGATCGCCAGGCTGACCGCGAACGGCCCCAGCACCGTGGCCTCGCTCAGGTCCGGCGCGCCGGTGGCGCTCCAGCCGGCCCACAGCGACAGCGGCAGGTAGACGGCGGCGAGCAGGCCGGCGTTGCTCCAGAAACGATGGTCGTCCAGGCGCTGCACCGACAGCAGCATCGCCGTGGGCACCGACAGCACCATCGCGTACCAGCTCACTTCCAGTTCGAAGCCCAAACCGGTGCCGATCCGCGCCAGATACAGCAGCAGGCCTTGCAGCAGGGCGACGGCGACGATGAAGCCGCGGGTGTTGCGGTCGAGTTCGGCGGGGGCGGGTGTGGAAACGGAATCGGGCGTCATGCGGGTCCTTTGCATCGGTTCGGGCCGGCGCTCGGGCGCGGCCGGTGTCGCAGGTGGCGCGGGGAGGATGGGGCGGTTGGGTGAGCGGGCGATGAAGTCGGCCGGCGCGGGTGGAGCGGTTGCGGATGCGGCCGGAACGCGTCCTGGCGCGCGCAGGCGCATGGTGCCCAATGCGTTTGTGTCCGACCCCGTCGCCTGCGATCCGGCGGCCTTGCCGCTGTCGTTGCGGCGGAAGCCGGAACCCGTTTCGATCTTGCTTTGCCGCTGCTTCGCTTGAGGGTAGAGCCAAAGGCAAAATGGATTGCGGCTTCCGCCGGAATGACGGTGCAGCGCGCCACGATCTCGCTCAGCCCGGGCGCGGCTTGCGCGGCGCGGCGTTCTTCGGCTTCGTCGGCGCGCGCTTGGCCGCGGCGGCCTTCGCAGTCTTAGCGGGGCCGGCCGCAGCGGCGGTCGCCTTGGCCGGCTTGGTTGCCGGCGCCTTCTGCGCTGCGGGCTTCGCGGCCCCGGCCTTCGCCCCCTTCGCGCCGGCCTTCGCCGCCGCTTCCTGCGTGCGCTTCCAGTACGGCCCGATCCTTTCGATCCGCCGATACGCGGGGCAGCTCTCGCGATGCGCCCCGGGCAGGTAGCTCAGGCTCATCAGGAACTCGTTGGTGATCTCGCCGCCGGTGAAGCGGAAGGTCTGCTTGAACAGTTTGATCCAGCCGGCCTTGTCGCGCGGCTCGCCCTCGTGCAGGACGTGCGCGTCGAGCCACTGGGCGAAGCCGCCGTGGCTGGCGCGCAGGCGCTGCACGACCTGGGCGTTGTGGATCGCCGCATCGACCTTGAGCCGGTTGCGGATGATCCCGGCGTCGTCGAGCAGGCGCAGGCGGTCGGCTTCGCCGTAGGCGGCCACGGTGTCGACGTCGAAGCCGCCGTACGCCCGGCGGAAGCCCTCGCGCTTGCGCAGGATCGTCTCCCAGCTCAGGCCGGCCTGGTTGATCTCCAGGATCAGGCGCTCGAACAGGTCGGATTCCTCGCGCTGCGGGAAGCCGTACTCGCGGTCGTGGTAATCGCCGTGGATCGGGTGGCCGGGGGCGATGTCGCAGTAGCCGGACATGGAAAGCCTCGTGGCGTGCCGCGGATGCGGCCTGGCCTGGGATTGTCGCGATGCAGGAGCGGCGAATCCAGGTCCGCGGCTGGCCGGATCGCGCGAAGTACGCGGGAGGGATTCCTTAGTGGGAGCGGCTTCTGCCCCGACGCTGTTCGCTGCGATGGCGTCGATTCAGGGCTGCACGGTGATCCCGGGACAAGAGCGTCGTGGCCGAAGCCCTGCCCACCAGGGAGCGCCATTCGGGCGAGTCGTTCCGAGCAAGCGGCGGCGCCGGACCGGGCGCGTCGGGCCCCGGCCGTTTCGGCTTTGATCGTCCCGAACCGGCCGCATTTCGCGTTATGGCGACCTCGGTCCGCCCCACGACCCCGCTTAACGGCCGGGCAGGCTAGAATGGCCCCCATGACCGTGATGCCCACGCCCCTCGCCAATCAGGTCCTGATCGCGCTGCCCGCGCTGGCCGACACCAATTTCTCGCGCAGCGTCGCGCTGATCTGTCAGCACGACGACGACGGCGCGATGGGCATCGTGGTGAACCGCCCGTCCGAATACACCCTGGGCGAAGTGTTCGGGCAGATGGGCGTGGAAGGCGGCGACGAAGCCTTGCGCGCGCAGATCGTGCTCGCCGGCGGCCCGGTCCACCCCGAGCGCGGCTTCGTCCTGCACGACGGCGGCGCGCGCTGGGATTCGACCCTGGCCATCGCCGACCGCCTGTTCCTGACCACCTCGCGCGACATCCTCGAGGCGATGGCCAAGGGCGAAGGCCCCGACCACGCCATCGTCGCGCTGGGCTGCGCCGGCTGGGGCTCGGGCCAGCTCGAACACGAGATCACCGAGAACGACTGGCTGACCGCGCCGGCCGACGCCGAGCTGCTGTTCCAGCTGCCGCTGGACGCGCGCTGGCATGCCGCGGCCGGCCGCATCGGCGTGGATTTCGCCCACCTGGCCGATTACGCCGGACACGCATGAGCGCAGGCGCCTCCGACCCGATCCGACGCGACGGCACCGTCCTCGGATTCGATGTCGGTTCGCGCCGCATCGGCGTGGCGGTGGCCAGCGCGTTCGGCCACGGCGCGCGCGCGCTGGCGGTGATCGACGTGCACGGCGCCAGCCCCGACTGGGGCGCGATCGACCGCCTGCAAAAGGAATGGCGCCCCGACGGCCTGATCGTCGGCGACCCGATGACGCTCGAAGGCGGCGACCAGCCCGCGCGCCAGCGCGCGCTCGCCTTCGCCCGCCAGCTGCGCGCGCGCTACAAGCTGCCGGTGGTGCTGGTCGACGAGCGTTCCAGCTCGGTCGAGGCCGCGCACCGCTTCGCCGCCGACCGCGCCGAAGGCCGCAAGCGCCGGCGAGACGCCGAGGCGCTGGACGCGGTGGCCGCGGCGGTGATCGTCGAGCGCTGGCTGGCCGCGCCGGACGATGCCACCGACATCGACCAGGTTCCGCATTCCTGAGGCCGGCGCCGCCGCTCCTGGCCCCGCCGACTTCGACCCTTTTCCCCGCACGCCCGCACCGCCCATGACCACCTACGTTTCCGCCGACGGCGGCTCGCGCCACCTGCTCAGCCTGCGCGACGCCGCACGCGATTCGCTCGACGCCCTGCTGATCCGCGCCCAGGCCTTCGCCGAAGGCCACTACGACAGCCGCGCGCTGGCCGGCATCGCGGTGTGCACGTTGTTCTTCGAGCCGTCCACGCGCACCCGCCTGAGCTTCCAGCTGGCCGCGCAGCAGCTCGGCGCGCACATCCTCAACTTCGACGCCTCGACCTCGTCCACCAGCAAGGGCGAGACCGCGCTGGACACGCTGAAGAACATCGAGGCGATGGGCGTGCGCGGCTTCGTCATCCGCCATCGCGAGGACGGCGCGGTCGCCGAACTGGCCGCGCACGCGCGTCCGGGCACCTGCCTGGTCAACGCCGGCGACGGCCGCAGCTCGCACCCGACCCAGGGCCTGCTCGACATGCTGACCCTGCGCCAGGCCAAGGGCCGCGACTTCTCGCGCCTGCGCGTGGCGATGGTCGGCGACATCAAGCACTCGCGCGTCGCGCGCTCCGATCTGCAGGCGCTCAAGGCGCTCGGCGCGGCCGAGATCCGCGCGGTCGGCCCGGCCTCGCTGCTGCCCGACGACCGAACGCTCGACGGCTGCAGCGTCGGCCACGACCTCGACGCGGCGCTGGAAGGCGTGGACGCGGTGATGATGCTGCGCCTGCAGCGCGAGCGCATGGAAGAAGGCCTGGTCGCCTCGCTCGAGGATTACCACCGCGACTACGGCCTGACCGCGGCGCGGCTCAAGCGCGCCGCGCCCGACGCGGTGGTGATGCACCCCGGCCCGATGAACCGCGGCGTGGAGATCACCGACGAGGTCGCCGACGGCCCGCAATCGCTGATCCTGACCCAGGTCGCCAACGGCGTGGCCGCGCGGATGGCGGTGCTGGAGGCGTTGCTCAAGGGGTGAGCGGGCGCGGCCCGGAAGGGGGCGCGCGGCCCGGTCAAGACCGCTTGCATGCGGCGCCCGCCACGCTTCGGCCCTCCTCGATCTGTGCTAGCGTGAAATTGCACAGGGAACGGAAGGGCTTGAATTTCATGGCTTTTATGTGCGCCAGTCTTGCGTCGATGCGTCTGGCTTGCGTCTTCGCGTTGACCGCGGCCGTCGCGGGTCTTACTTCCTGCGGCACGGTGGCAACCAGGGCGTCCACACAGCCGCCGCCGGCCGGACCCGCGGACGCCACAACCCTCGAAAACCTGCTGCGTTGGCCGCTTGAGGGCGAGGGCGGTCAGCGCAGGGCGGAGGCCGCATTGCACCGCGTCTTCGTCATGAAGCCGCTTCAGGCGCGGCAGTTCTCCGGCGATGGGCCGGTGAAACTCGCGGATGGGAACGTGTTGAGCTTCGCCTGGATCGGCGAGCTGAGCGGGCAGATCGATATCGGCGTCGCGGCCGAACCCTGCGTATCGCCCGAACTGGCTGCCGGATGGATCGGGGCGCGCGCTGAGGCGACACAGGACGCGCACGGCACCGACCGCGGAAGCACCTACAAAGCGCAGAGCGCGGGGATTCGGGTCGAGTTCACGACGACGCCATCGACGTATCGGTGCATCGATTCGATCAACATTTATCCGGCCGCGACCTCCGCGCGGTGAGCGGAACCGATCCATTCCAGCGCCTGCGGGACGAGCCGCGATTCCAGCAAATGCCCGCCGCGATGCGAGGATGGATACTCGAGTCGCCGACCGCCGCAGCGGGATTCGCCGGTTTTTTCGAACGCGGCGGCATCATCGACCAACGGCCGGGTATCGGTCTTGCGTTTTATTCCCCGGAGAGTCCGCCGAAGATCGTCGTCGATCGCAACGCCTGGATGGGAATGCTGGCTCCGGGGGCGTCGCAGTGGCCGCAGCGCCATATGTTCGGCACGCTCGCGCACGAAGTCGGCCACGACCGATACAACACCGGTTCCATTGCCTTCACCGGCCGCACTGCCGAGCAATACGTAGAGTACCGGGCCGGCCTCGAAGCGGAAGCGATTTTCAACGCCTTCCCCATCTTCAAGGAACTGGAGAACGTCGAAGCGTTCAAGGACAGCAAGCCGTTCGGTTCCATCGGCTATCTCAACGAAGTCGAACTGGGGGCGCGCTACGGCGACTGGAGGGCGGGCCGGCTGGACGATGCTGCGGCGGTCGAACGGATCGCCGCCAAAGTGGCGGACGCGCCTTACACGCTCAACAATCCGCCCGCGGACATGAATCGCGATGGCCTGATCACCCACCGCGATGCTTATTTAAGGGACTACGCCCGATACATCGAACCCGGACTGCAGCGTTCGTCCTCCGGTTGCGGAAGCGATCCGCGCGATCCCGCCCATCCGGACCATGGCCTGTTCGAACATTTGCGCGGGCAAGTGCGCGACCTGGATCGGCAGTCCGGAAAAGCCTGGGACGAGGGCAGCGAAAGACTGGCCGCCAGCGCCCTGATGATGGCGAAGGAAAAAGGGTTCGCCCTGTTGGACGCTCCGCAGCTTGCGTTCAACAGGCAGGGCGGCGGCCTCGGCGCGGGTGAAATACTGCATTTGTTCCGCTCGCGGCCCGACGCATCGCCGGATCCGTACGCGAATCGCACGCACATGCCGACCGCGCAGGCGCTTGCGGTTCCGGTCGAGCAACGCTACCGGCAAGCAGAGGCGATCGGTCCGGCTCCATCCGCGCAGACCCGACTCGCGCAGCAGGAACTGGCGCACGATCCCGAAGGCACTGCCAAGAACGGCCCCGGATTCACCCGGTGATGCGAGTCTGGGTGTCGCGCAGGGCGGCGAGGACCAGTGCGCCCCGGCGGCGCGAGCTTGGATCGCTCAGCGCAGCAAAATCAACGTCGCCAACCCCAGGAAACTCAAGAACCCCATCACGTCGGTCAGCGTGGTCAGGATCACGCCGCCGGCCAGGGCCGGATCGAAGCCCAGGCGCTTGAGGGTGATCGGCACCAGCACGCCGCCGGTGGCGGCGGTCAGCAGGTTGATGGTCAGCGCGCTGCCGATCACGAACGACAGGCCCGGCTGGCGGAACCAGATCAACACGATCAGGCCCAGGCCGATGCCGAGCACCAGGCCGTTGATCAGCGCGACCGACAGTTCCTTGCGCAACAGCACGCCGACGTTGGACGCGCCGATCTGGCCCAGGGCGAGGCCGCGGATCATCAGCGCCAGCACCTGGGTGCCGGCGTTGCCGCCCATGCCGGCGACGATCGGCATCAGCGCGGCCAGCGCCACCAGCTTGGCAATGGAGTCCTCGAACTGGCCGACCACGCTGGCGGCGAGGAAGGCCGTGCACAGGTTGACGCTGAGCCAGATCAGGCGGCGCCGGAACGCGCGCCGGACCGGGCTGAACAGGTCTTCGTCCTCGTCCAGGCCGGCCGCGCTCAAGGCCTGGTGCTCGGCCTCCTCGCGGATGATGTCGACCACGTCGTCGATGGTGATGCGGCCGAGCAGGATGTTGTTGTCGTCCACCACCGGCGCGCTGATCCAGTCGTGATCGGAGAACTGGCGCGCGACTTCGCCGGCGGTCTCGCCGACGTCGATGGCCGGTTGCTCGTCGTCGATCAGCTTGTTGATCGCGGTGCCGGGCTCGTGGGTCAGCAGCGCGGCCAGGGCGATGCGGCCCAGGTACTGGTGGCGGCGGCTGACCACGTACAGGTGGTCGGTGTGTTCGGGCAGCTCGCCGCGCAGGCGCAGGTAACGCAGGACCACATCGATGGTGGTGTCGGCGCGCACCGTCACCACATCGGGATTCATCAGGCGGCCGGCGGTGTCCTCGGGATAGGACAGCACCTGCTCCAGGCGCTCGCGGTTCTCGCGGTCCATCGACTTGAGCACTTCGTCGATGACCGTGTCGGGCAGGTCCTCGACCAGGTCGGCCAAGTCGTCGATGTCGAGGTCCTCGACCGCGGCGACGATCTCGTCGGTGTCCATGTCCGCGAGCAGGCTTTCGCGCACTTCCTCGCCGACGTGGACCAACACCTCGCCGTCGTCTTCCGGATCGACCAGGCCCCACACCACCTGGCGCTTGCCCGGCGGCAGCGATTCGAGCAGGTTGCCGATCTCGGCGGGGGACAGGGTGTTGACCAGGCGGCGAACCGGGCCCAGACGGCCGCTGTCGAGCGCATCGGAAAGCAGGCGCAGTTGACGTGCGGTCTTGTCGTGGCGGACGGCTTCGGCCATGCGGTACTTCCTGGCAGGGGGACGGGCGCGGCCACGAAGCCGGCGAGGGGAGCGAAAGCGCGGGCATTATCGCCCGCGCCCCCGGCAAAGCCCAGTGACGAAGCGCGGCGGCGGCGCCGGGACTCGCGGCTGGCGCGCGAACGCCGCGCCGCGATGCGAACCGACGACCGGCGCTGGCGCCCGCCGCATCCGCCCGCGCGCCGGCCGCGCGCGACGCGCGCCGCATGCGGTGAGCGGCAGTGAATCACTCCGCCGCGGCCGCTGGTTAGACTCGCGCGCATTCGTCCGCGCTGCGGACGCCAGGGAAGGCAACGGTCATGACCGACATCGCGCTCACCGTCGACCAACTGGTGCGCCTGCATTTCGAACCCTTGGTGGCGCGCGATGCGGTGGCCCCCGGCCTGTCCCCCGGTTTGCTGGTCGGCGTGGTCCACGACCGGGCGCGCTACTGCTTCGGCCTGGGCGAGCTGCCGTTGTGCGACGGCGCCGGCGCCGCGCCGGCGGTCGAGGATCTGGTGTTCATGATCGGATCCAACACCAAGGTCTTCACCGCGACCTTGCTGGCGCTGTCGGAACTGGGCGAGCTGCCGGGGTCGCATGCGCGTCTGGACACGCCGGTGTCCGAACTGCTGCCCGTGGGCGTGACCCTGCACGAGTTCGACGGCACCCCGATCACGCTGCGGCACCTGGCCACGCATACCGCGGGCTATCCCAAGGGGCCGTGCCCGCCGTACACGTTCGGCAACTACGCTTTCGACGCCAGCACCCGCTTCCTCGCCTCGTTCCAGCCGCATTACCCGCCCGGGCGACGCTGGTTCTACAGCAACCAGGGGTTCGCCCTGCTCGGCGCGCTGCTGGCGGGCGCCTGGGCCGATCCGCGCCAGATCGCCAGCGCCGGCTGGGGGCCGCGCTACTGGCGCTGGCCGCAGTTGGCGATGCGGCGGCTGGTCGAACCGCTCGGGCTGTCCTCGACCCAGGTCGGCTACGCCGCGGTGCGCGACCGCCTGCTGCGCTCGTTCGCGATCGACGGCGGCCAGTACGCGGGTATCGAGTCGGCCGCCATCGTCATGGATTCGGCGGCGCTGGGCGCAGGCGCGCTGTCCTCGACGCTGGCCGACATGCTGAGTTTCCTGCAGCGCCAGTTCGCGCCGTCCGGCGATGCGCTGGGCCGCGCAATCGCCCTGACCCAACTACAGGCGGTGGACGGTCTGGCGATGGGCCTGGGTTGGCAGCTCGGCGAAGACCTTCTGTACAAAGACGGCCTGGTGCAGGGCTATTCGTCGTTCATGACCGTGGACCCGCGCCACCGGGTCGGCGTGTTCGCCTTCGCCAACAGTCGCGACGGCAACGCCGGCCAGGCCTTGCGCAACTCGGCGTTCGCGGTCCTGAGCGGGGTGCGCGGCGGCGCTGCGCAGCCGGGCCCGCTGACCCCGCCGCAGCGCGCGCCGCAATGTCCCTGACGGCGGCGCCGGCGCGGCCGGCGCTCAGGCGCGCAGCCAGGCCTCGATTCCGGCGCGGTCGCGCGCGCGCAGCAGCGCCGGCGCGCGCTTGCGCAGCGTTTCCAGGCTGAGCCCGCGGATCGCCCGGCGCAGCTCCAGCAGCGTCGCCGGATGCAGGCTGAATTCCTCCAGCCCCAACGCCAGCAGCAGCGGCGCGAACGCCGGGTCGCCGGCCATCTCGCCGCACACCGCCACCGGCTTGCCGCGCGCCTTGGCCAGCTTGATCACGTCGCGGATCACCCGCAGCACCGCCGGATGCAGCGGCGTGTACATGTCGCCGAGCGCTTCGTTGTTGCGGTCCACCGCCAGCAGGTACTGGACCAGGTCGTTGGTGCCGATCGACAGGAAATCGACCGCGCCGATGAAGGCCGGCAGCGCCAGCGCCGCGGCCGGCACCTCGATCATCGCGCCCAGCGGCACCCGCTCGGCGATCTCGTGGCCTTCGCGGCGCAGGTCGACGGCGACCTTGTCGAGCAGCGTGCGCACCGCGCGCATCTCTTCGCTGGCGCTGACCATCGGCACCAGCACCCGCAACGGGCCGTAGCCCGACGCGCGCAGGATCGCGCGCAGCTGGGTTTCCAGCAGGCCGTCGCGCGCCATCGACAGGCGCACGCCGCGCACGCCCAGGGCCGGGTTGGGTTCGTCGCGCAGGGCCAGGCCGGTCTTGTCGGCCTTGTCCGCGCCCAGGTCGAGGGTGCGGATGGTGACGACGCGGCCGGTCATGCCCAGCACCACGTCGCGGTAGGCGCGGAACTGCTCGTCCTCGTCGGGCAGCTCGTTGCGCTGCAGGAACAGGAATTCGGTGCGGTACAGGCCGACGCCGGCGGCGCCGAGAGCGTGCGCCTCGGCCACGTCCTCGCGCGATTCGGCGTTGGCGTAGAGCTTGATGTCGACGCCGTCGACGGTGATGGTGGGCTCGCGCCGCAGCCGGTGCAGCTGCTTGCGCTCGCGCGCCAGCTCGCGCATCCGCGCGCGGTGGCTGCGCAGGTCGTCGGCGTTGGGCTCCAGGATCACCGTGCCGGTGCCGCCGTCGACCACCACCGCGTCGCCGTCGTTGATCTTCAGCAGCGCCTGCGCGGTGCCCACCACCAGCGGCAGATGCAGGCTGCGCGCCAGGATCGCGCTGTGCGACAGCGCGCTGCCGGCGGAGGTGACGATCGCCATCACCCCTTGCGCCTGCAACTGCGCCAGTTCGGCCGGGGCGACGTTGTCGGCGATCAGGATCTCGCCGGCCACGCCCTGGGTGTCGTGGTCGCGCCGGTGCAGGGCGGCGTGGATGCGGCCGATGACCTGGTCGATATCGTCCACGCGGCTGCGGAAGTAGGCGTCGTCCATCGCCTCGAACACCGAGGCGATGCGGTCGCGCTGCAGGCGCAGGGCGTAGTCGGCGGCGTAGTGGCCGGTGCGGATCAGCGCGTCCAGGCCCTGCAGCAGCTCGGGGTCGTCGAGCAGCAGGGTGTGCAGGTCGAGGAACTCGCCGACCTCGTGCGCGAGCGCGCCGTGCAGGCGCTCGCGCAGGACGTGGATCTCGCCGCGGACGGTGTCGATGGCCGCGTGCAGCCGGGCCAGTTCGCTTTCGACCTGGTCGCGGCCGATGCGTTCCTCGGCGACTTCCAGCGCATGCGGCAGCCGTACCCGGGCGCGCCCGAGCGCGCTGCCCCGCGAGGCGCCGACTCCATGGAATTCCTGCCGCATCCGCGCCTCCGGCTCAGCTGTCTTCGTCGAAACGGCGTTCGAACAGGGCGACCACGGCCTCGGCCGCGTTGGCCTCGTCCTCGCCTTCGACGCGCAGCTTGACGTGGGTGCCCTGGCCGGCGGCGAGCAGCATCACGCCCATGATGCTCTTGGCGTTGACCTCGCGGCCCTTGGCGGTGAGCGTGGCGTTGCTGCGGAAGGCCGACAGCACCTGCACCAGCTTGGCGGTGGCGCGGGCGTGCAGGCCCAGTCGGTTGGAAACGGTGAGTTCGCGTTCGATCATGTCGGGGTCCTCAGGCAATGGTCAAACGCAGCGTGCGCGGACGGCGGTGATGTGGGGCTTGCTTCATGCGTTCAAGGGGCTTCCTGTCGAGGCGGCGGCGTCGCGGCGACGCCGCCGCCGTCATGCGTCGTCGTGCAGCACGCCGTTGCGGGCGCCGGCCGCGGCGACCGCGGGCAATTGGTCCAGGTCCAGTTCTGCGTAGTTCATCACCCGCAGCAGCATCGGCAGGTTCAGCGCCGACACCCGCCGCACCGGCGTGCCGAGCCGGGCCACGCGCGCGGCGAGGTTGCTCGGCGAGGCGCCGTACAGATCGGTCAGCAGCAGCACGCCGTCGCCGCCGTCGACCCGGCGCAGCGCGGCGCTGGCCTGCGGCAGCAACTGGTCGAGATCCGCGTCGAACGGCACTTCGAACGCTTCGGTGCGCAGCGGCAGCGGATTCAACAGGCGGCCGGCGACCTGCAGCATCGCGCTGCCGACTCCGGTGTGGGTGATGAGAAGGACGCCTACGGACATGCCTCCAAGTTAACAGAGCACGGTGACAGGCCGGAAGCGCCCGAACGGTCGATCGGCGCTCGCAGTGGGCCGGATGTGCGAGATGGTGCGTGCCGCAGGCATGCCGAGGCCCTGTCTGGTGCGCAAAACCCCTTGAGCCGTCTCGATGCGGCCGGCCGGCGCGATCCGAAAAAAAGGCCGCCCGAAGGCGGCCCTTGCCAGGAAACCTCGCGCCGCTTACTGCTTCGGCGGGGTCTCGGTCTGTCCCTTGTTGCGGCTTTCGTCCGGCGGCGGCGGCGCGGGCGCGGCCGGGTCGGCCGGCGGCGCATCGGTCGGCGGAGTGTCCGCCGGCGGCGGCATGTCGGCCGGCGGCGCGCCGGCGTCGGCAGGCGGGACGGTATCGGCCGGGGCGGCCGGAGCCGGGCCGGCCGCCGGGTCCGGCGGCGGCGCCTGCTCGGGCTGCTTGCAGGCGCCCAGCAGGACGGCGGCGAACGCGGCGCTGAGCGCCAGGGCCAGCGAACGCGGACGCAGGGTGCGGGTGTCGTGCTTGCTCATCTCGATCCTTTGCTGACCGGGTCAGCGCGTTGGGGGTGGAGGCCGGCGGCGGGCGGGGCGGCGGTCAGCGATCGCCGCTGCGCTTGTTCTGGCCGGCCTGGTATTCCGACAGCGACAGGTAGCCGTCGCGGTCGAGGTCGTGGACGGCGAAATTGGCGGCCAGGCGCGCGTCCATCGCGGCCTCGTCGCGGCTGATCTTCTGGTCGCCGTTGGCGTCGAGTTCGGTGAAGGCGGCCGGGCCGATGGCGTCGCTCGGCGGCGGCGGGGTGCGGGTGTCGGCGCCGCTCGTGTCGTTGACCGGCGGTTCGGTGCGCTGCATCGGCGCGGTGTGGTCGCGGTGGTCGCTGGCGCGCGGCGCGGTCTGGTCTTGCGCGAACGCGGCCGGCAGCGCGAGGGCGGCGGCCACGGCCATCGCCAGCATGGCGAGCCGGCGCGAGGCGAGCGTGCGGGTCATGAGGGTCATGTCGCGGCTCCGTGTGGGGGAGCGCCGGGGCATCGGATGCGCGGCGCGCGGCTCCGGCGTGGTTCCGACGCTACGAGTCCAGGCGCAAGCGCAGCGGCACAGAGATGGGAAAATTTCGTAATTTCCCGAGGATTTTCGCCATGCGCCGGTCGGCGGCGATTCATTCGCGGCGGGGGGTATGCGCGATGGTTGCTGCGACGAGGTTGCGTTGTGGGCGGCGTCGTAGCCGCGCATTCGCGGTCGCGGCCCGCGTCGCTCCTACAGGGCGCAACGCAGCTTGGCGAAGCGACCGTAGGAGCGACGCAAGTCGCGACCGCGGCAATGCCGCTGCGTCGAAAGCGGCGTCGTAGTTGCGCATTCGCGGTCGCGGCTCGCGCCGCTCCTACAGGGCGGGAAGCGGCTTGGCGAAGCGACTTGGGAGCGGCGCGAGCCGCGACCGCGGCAATGCGACTACGTCGGAAACGGCGACTCGCCCGCGCTCAGTCCAGCTCGCGGTGATGCACCGCCACTTCGTTCCATCCGCGCAGCCGCGCGTGCTCGGCCATGCGTTCGGCCAGGTACACCGAGCGGTGGCGGCCGCCGGTGCAGCCGAAGGCGATGGTGGCGTAGCTGCGGGTGCTGTCGCCCTGCAGCCGCGGCAGCCAGGTGTCGAGGAACTGGCCGACCTGCTCGACGTAGAGCTGCACGTCGGCCTGGGTCTCCAGGTAGTCGCGCACGCCGCCGTCGCGGCCGGACAGCGGCCGCAGCGCCGGGTTCCAGTGCGGATTGGGCAGCGCGCGCGCGTCGAACACGAAGTCGGCGTCGGCCGGCACGCCGCGGCGGTAGGCGAAGGATTCGAACAGCAGCGACATGCCCGCTTCCACGCCCAGCCCGAACTCGGTGATGACGTGGCGGCGCAGCTGGTGGATGTTGAATTCGCTGGTGTCGACGATGGCGTCGGCGATCTGGCGCAGCGGCTTGAGCACCTGGCGCTCCAGCGAGATCGCATCGGCCAGCGCCAGCCCGAACTGGCTCAGCGGATGGCGCCGGCGGGTGTCGGCGTAGCGCTTGAGCAGCACCGCGTCGCTGGATTCGAAGAACACCAGGCGCGGGTCGGCGCCGAGCGCGCCCACCGCCGACAGCCACTCGGGGATGTTGGCCAGGTCGCTGTGGCGGTTGCGCACGTCGATGCCGACCGCGAGCTTGGTCGGCATGCCGTCCTCGGCCTTGATCACGTTCTGCACGAACTGCGGCAGCAACTCGGCCGGCAGGTTGTCGACGCAGTAGAACCCCAGGTCTTCGAAGGTGTTCAGCGCCACCGACTTGCCCGAGCCGGACATGCCGCTGACGATCACCAGGGTGAAACCGCTGGCCTCGGCCGCGTGGTTCGCCCCGGCCGGATTGGACTCGACGCCGCTCACGATTCTCCGCGCTCCAGGAAATTGCTGTGCCGGGCGATGAACGCCGCGGCGGGGTCGAGGCCCTTCATGCGCAGGCTGTGCAGGCGCGTGGCCGCTTCGGTCAGCACCGCGAGGTTGCGGCCCGGCATGACCGGCAGGGTGATCATCGGCACGTCGAGGTCGAGCACCCGGCGCAGGCTGGTGTCGCCGGTGAGGCGCTCGATGCCGGTGGCCTTGGGCTCGCTCATCGGCTTGGTCAGGTGCACGACCAGGCGCAGGTACTTGTTGTTCTTGACCGCGGTGTCGCCGAACATCTGGCGGATGTTGAGCACGCCCAGGCCGCGTACTTCCAGCAGGTCCTGCAGCATGTCCGGGCAGGTGCCGTCGAGCACGTCGGGGGCGATCTGGGTGAACTCCGGCGCGTCGTCGGCGACCAGCCGATGCCCGCGCGTCACCAGCTCCAGGGCCAGCTCGCTCTTGCCCGATCCGGACTCGCCGGTGATCAGCACGCCGATGGAGTAGATCTCCATGAACACGCCGTGCAGGGTGATCTGCGGCGCCAGCGCGCGCGCCAGGTGGTATTGCAGGTGGTTGAGCAGCTCATGGCCGCGGCGCGGCGAGGCCCACAGCGGGGTGTCGCTTTCCTCCGCGGCGATGCGCAGGTCCTCGGGGCAGGGCTGGTCCTTGCTGATGACCAGGGCCAGCGGCCGGTACTGGATGATCTTCTCGATGGTCTCCCAGCGCAGGCGCGAGTCCAGGCCGTCGAGCCAGGTCAGCTCCTCGGTGCCGAGGATCTGCACCTTGTTGGGATAGATCGCGTTGAGGTAGCCGGCCAGCGACGGCCGCCGCGCGACCGTGTTGACCGCCTCGACCAGGCGGCCGTCGCCGCGTTGGCCCGCGAGCCAGCGCAGCGCCAGCTTCTCGCGCTGCTGCTCGAACAATTCGCCTGCGCGGATGCTTTTGCTCATGGGGACGGCAGTTTACGGGGTTCGGACGACGGGCGCGCGGCGAAAGCGCGGCGCGGAACCGAACAGGCGTGCGGACGGCCGCTTGCCGCGGCCCTGCGTTGCCGGGTGCCGCGCAGGTTCCCGCGTTGCGTTCGCGCGGTCGCCGCGCTTACGCCGCGCTGCGCCGGCAGCAATCGAGCAGGCGGTGGCTCAGTTCGGCCGCGTTCGGGGCGCTGCGCAGGCAGTTGCGGAAGTCCGCATCGGCGAAGCGCTCGGCCAGTTCGGCCAGCAGTTGCAGGTGCTGTTGCACGTGGTGCTCGGGCACCGCCATCGCCAGCACCAGGTCCACCGGCTCGCCGTCGGCGGCGCCGAAGTCGACCGGCTGGGCCAGGCGCAGGAACGCGCCGCAGCTGGTTTCCAGCAGCGGCGTGCGGCCGTGGGGGATGGCCACGCCGTGGCCGATGGCGGTGCTGGCCAGGCGCTCGCGCTCGCGCAGGCCCAGATCCAGCGCCGCCGCGGTGCGCGGGTCGCCGCCGGACAGCAGGCGGGCGGCGGTTTCGAGCACCGCGTTGCGATCGCCGGGGTTTCCGAGGATCGCAACGCGCTCCGCGCTCAACAGGTCGTAAAGCGGCATGACGGCTTGGGTGTGGCTTGCGTTGCTTGGCTGGCGCGGAGTTTACGCCTGAAGTCAGCCGATTTCGCCGATTTCGCCATTGCGGGCGAGGCTTTCGCCGCGGTGGTGGTCGACCAGCTTGCTCTTGTGCTTCATCAGCAGGCGGTCGAGCTTGTCGGCGAGCAGGTCGATGGCGGCATACATGTCTACCGCCGCGGCATCGCAGTGCAGGGTGCGGCCGGCGAGATTGAGGGTGGCCTCGGCGCGATGGTCGGGCTTGTCGAGACTGAGCTGGGTACGGACGTCGAAAGGCTGGTCGTAGTGTCGTTGCAGACGGGCCAGCTTGGATTCCACGTAGTCGCGCAGGGCGGGCGTGACTTCGATCTGCTGGCCGTGGGTTTCGATACGCATCGGGGACCTCCTTCACGTCGCGGATGAATGCAGAACTTCAGAGCGTTCCAACCTGAACGTCGTAGTTCCGTCCGGCCCATCCGGACCGAAACGGAACCGGGTGACGCCCTGGCCGTGACCAGGGGGTCCAGCATCTCACGATGAGACGCCGGCGCAAGGGGCCGGCCTCGTGCTTTGGTCTTAGGCGCGCGCGAAGGCCTTGATCGGCCGGGGATTTTTCGGCGCCGTAAAGTTTTTGCAATGACAACGGGCGCAATCGGCATAAGCCGCGGCTCGGTCGCGCCAGGTGCTGAGAAGTGCCGGGAAGCAGGCCGGAGCGGACGCGGCGGCCTCGCTCAGGCCATGCGCACGCGGTCCTGCGACGACGGGATGCTCATCGCCTCGCGGTACTTGGCGACGGTGCGCCGCGCCACCGGCACGCCGGTGGCCTTGAGCGTCTCGGCCAGGCGTGCGTCGGACAGCGGCTTGCGCGGGTTCTCGGCCTCGATCAGGCGCCGGATCATCGCCTGGATCGCGGTGCTGGAGGCCTCGCCGCCGGAGCCGGTGTCGATGCCGGAGGCGAAGAACGCGCGCAGCGGCACGGTGCCGCGCGGGGTGCGCGCGTACTTGCGCGCGATCGCGCGCGAGACGGTGGATTCGTGCAGGCCGATCTCGTTGGCGACCTCGCGCAGGGTCAGCGGCCGCAGCGCGCTGTCGCCGAATTCCAGGAACGCGGCCTGCTGCTTGAGCAGGCAGCGGGCGACCTTGAGCAGGGTGTCGCCGCGCGCTTCCAGGCTCTTGAGCAGCCAGCGCGCTTCCTGCAGGTGGCCGCGCAGGTAGCTGGCGTCGGCGGCGCTGGCGTGGCGGATCATGCCTTCGTAGCCGCGGTGGATGCTGATGCGCGGGCGCATCGATTCCGACAGGGCGACCCGCCACAGGCCGTGCTGGCGCCAGATCACCACGTCCGGGGTGACATAGGTGTCGGTGGAGATCGCGCCCATCTGCGCGCCGGGGCGCGGATCGAGCGAGCGCAGCAACTGCACCGCGGTCTCGACTTCGGCCAGCTCCAGCTTGAGCTCGGCGGCCAGGCCCGGCACGCCGATGCGCGGCAGCCGTTCCAGCGGGCCGCAGGCGATCTGCAGCGCCAGCGCCTTGCCCGGGGTGTCGTCGGACAGCGTGCCCAGCTGCAGGCTCAGGCATTCGGCCAGCGAGCGCGCGCCGGTGCCGACCGGATCGAAGCGCTGCACCTGGTGCAGCACGGTCATGACCTCGTCCTCGCCGACGCTCAGCTCCGGCGCCAGCGAATCGGCGATGGCCTGCAAGGGTTCGCGCAGGTAGCCGTCGTCGTCGATGGCCTCGATGACGGCCACGCCGATGCTGCGGTCGCGCAGCGACAGCGGGCTCAGGTGCAGCTGCCACAGCAGGTGGTCGAGCAGGGTCTCGGCGTCGGCGACCTGTTCGGCGGCCGGCGAGTCGTCGTCGTGGTCGGACGGGCCGACCCGCTCGTACCAGGTCTCGCCGTCGTCCATGGTCCATTCCGGCTCGGGCGTGGATTCAGGCCCGGGGCCTTCGCCGCCGGAGCTTTCCTCGGCGCTGGAGGAGGAGGTGACGGTCGAGGCGTGGACCGGTTCGCCGGGCTCGGGCGCGGCCGGCTCGGTCCAGTCCAGCAGCGGATTGCTTTCCACCGCGCTCGCCAGTTCGGCTTCCAGCTCGACGGCCGACAGCTGCAGCAGGCGGATCGCCTGCCGCAATTGCGGCGTCATCACCAACTGTTGTCCGAGGGAGGCTTGGAGGCGGGGCTTCATGTTCGATGGATGACGCGACCGGTTGGGACGGCCGCCCGCACGGCGCAGGCAGCCGGGTCGCGCATCGCGGGCGTCGCCTCACGCCCGGCAACCGCAGGGGTCACAGACGGAAGGAGTCGCCCAGGTATACGCGACGGACATCGGGATTGGCCAGCAGCGCGTCCGGAGCCCCCTGCGCGAGCACGCCACCGTCGTTCAGGATATACGCACGGTCGCAAATGCCCAAGGTTTCGCGCACGTTGTGGTCGGTGATCAGCACCCCGATGCCGCGATTCTTGAGATGGCGCACGATTCGCTGGATCTCGCCGACCGAAATCGGGTCGACGCCGGCGAAGGGTTCGTCCAGCAGCATCAGCCGCGGCCGGGCGGCCAGGGCGCGGGCGATCTCCACACGCCGGCGCTCGCCGCCGGACAGGCTGGCGCCGAGCTGGTCGGCGACGTGGGCGATCTGCAGCTCTTCCATCAGGCTGGCCTGCTCGCGCGCGATCCCGGCCTTGTCCAGGTCCTGGCGCAGCTCCAGCACCAGGCGCAGGTTGTCGGCGACGCTGAGCTTGCGGAACACCGAGGGTTCCTGCGGCAGGTAGCCCACGCCGTACTTGGCCCGCGCGTACATCGGCTCGCTGGTGATGTCCTTGCCGTCCAGCACGATCGTGCCGGCGTCGGCCGGCACCAGGCCGACGATCATGTAGAAGCAGGTGGTCTTGCCGGCGCCGTTGGGGCCGAGCAGGCCGACCACTTCGCCGGCGTCGAGGGTGAGGCCGAAGTCGCGCACCACCTCGCGCTGGCGGTACGCCTTGCGCAGGCCCTGGGCGACCAGCATCAGCCGCCTCCCTTCTTGGCCGGGGCGGGCTTGGCCGGGGCGGGCTTGGACGCCGGCGGCGGCGGGGCCGAAGCGTCCTTGTTCTTGGGCTGCAGCTGCATCGACACGCGGCTGCCGGTGCCGCCGCTCTCGACCTGGCCGGTCTTCATGTTATAGACGATGCGCTCGCTCTTGATCGTGTCGCCGGCCTTGTCGACGAAGGCGTTGCCGGTGAGGATCACGATGTCCTTGGGCATGTCGTAGTCGACCTTGTTGGCGCGGCCGTTGAACGGCGAGCCGTCGTCGAGCTCCTGCTTCAAGGTGACCTGCGAGCCGGTCAGGGTGACGTAGCTGATGTCGCCGTCAGCGCGCTTGATGTCGGCCTTGGCGGACTTGATCTGCAGCGTGCCCTGCACGATCACCACGTTGCCGGTGAGCACGCACGGGCCGGTGTCGCTGGCGACCGAGCAGTCGCTGCGGTCGGCGTCCACGTTCATCGGCTGGTTGCGGTCGGAGGAGCGCGCATGCGCGCTCGCGGCCGGCACCAGCAACAGGGCGGCCAGGCACAGGGCCGGCAGGTTAGCGGGCTTTCGCTTCATAGCGCGCCTTGACGTTGGATTTGAGGATGATGTTCTTGGTTTCGAGGTCGGCGTCCAGACCCAGACCGGTCAGTATAGTGCCCGGCTGGGTCATGTTGACCGCGACGTCCGAGGTCGCCTTGTTGGCGTCCGGGAAGACGTTCAGTTCCTCGGTCGCGATGTTGATCGGCTTGCCGGCGGCGTTGGTGCTGTCGGCCTTGACCTGGCCGCGCAGGCGCACTTCGTCGCCCCCGGCGTTGACCCAGCCGCGCTGCGAGCGCACTTCCCACGGGCCGCCGTTGCTGCCGGGCTTGGCCGGGATCAGGAACAGCGGGGTGGCGATGTCCATGGTCTTGTCGCTGGGATCGCGGGTCAGCTTCGGCGCGCGCAGGGTGAAGGATTCGCGGCCTTCCTTGTTGAGCACGACCACGTCGAAGTCGGTCAGCACGTAGTCCGGGCGCGACGCCGCCTTGGCCGCGGCGGGCTTGTCGCGTTGCGTCCACCACGCCCAGCCGGTCAGCGCGGCGGCGGCGAGCAGGACCAGGGTCGAGAGCAGGCGCCAGTTCATCCCAGGGCTCCGGCGAGGATCGCCTCGGCGTGGCCCTGCGCGCCGAGCAGCAGGTCGCACAGCTCGCGCGCCGCGCCTTCGCCGCCGCGCGCGTGGGTGCGCCAGTGCACGCGCTCGCGCACCCACGGGTGCGCGTTGGCCGGCGCCACCGCCAGGCCGACGTGCGGCAGGATGCGCAGGTCGGCGAGGTCGTCGCCCATGAAGCAGACCTGTTCGAGCGTCAGCGACAGGCCTTCGGCGATCTGCTTGACGCAGACCAGCTTGTCCTTGACGTCGCCGTGCGAACTCGCGCCCAGCTCGGCCGCGCGATGCGCGGCAATCGCGCCGCCGCGCGCGGTGACGAAATGCACCGCGATGCCGTGCTTGCGCAACAGCGCCAGGCCCTGGCCGTCCTGGACGTGGAAGCTCTTGTACTCGCGTCCGCCTTCGTCGTAGGTCAGGCGCCCGTCGGTCAGCGTGCCGTCGACGTCGAAGCAGGCCAGGCGGATGCGCGCGGCGCGCTCGCGGATGTCGGCGGGGTAGTCGTTGAGGTGGCTGTAGGGCACGGGAATCGGGAATGAGGAATGGGGAGTCGTCAAAGCGAGAGCTTGCGCCTGGAACCGGACGGGCAAGGACCGCTTTCGCGGTTGCCGATTCCCGATTCCCGGCTCTTAAACCACCCGCGCTCGCAACAGGTCGTGAATGTTCAAGGCACCGACCACGCGGCGTTCAGTATCCACGACCAGCAGGCCGCTGATCTTGTGCGTTTCCATGAGCTGCGCGGCTTCGACCGCGAGCGCGTCGGCGCCGATGGTCTTGGGCGCGCGGGTCATGACCTCGGCGATGCGGGTCGAGCGCAGGTCCACGCCGCGGTCGTCGAGGGTGCGGCGCAGGTCGCCGTCGGTGTACAGGCCGATCAGGCGGCCGTCGTCGTCGACCACCGCGGTCATGCCCAGTCGTTTGTGGCTCATCTCCACCAGCGCCTGGCTGACGCTGGCGTCCGCGCCGACCCGCGGCACCTCGTCGCCGGCGTGCATGATGTCGGTGATGTGCAGCAGCAGGCGGCGGCCGAGCGCGCCGGCCGGGTGCGAGCGGGCGAAGTCGTCGGCGGTGAAGCCGCGCGCTTCCAGCAGCGCCACCGCCAGCGCGTCGCCCATCGCCAGCGAGGCGGTGGTGCTGGAGGTCGGCGCCAGGTCGAGCGGGCAGGCCTCGGCCGGCACGCTGACGTCCAGGTGCACGTCGGATTCGCGCGCCAGGGTCGACTGCGGCCGCCCGGTCATCGCGATCACCGTGTTGCCCTGGCGCTTGAGCACCGGCAGCAGCATCAGCACTTCGTCGCTCTCGCCCGAGTACGACAGGGCCAGGACCACGTCGGCGTCGGTGATCATGCCCAGATCGCCGTGGCCGGCCTCGCCCGGATGGACGTAGAAGGCCGGGGTGCCGGTCGAGGCCAGGGTCGCGGCGATCTTGCGCGCGATGTGGCCGGACTTGCCCATGCCGGTGCACACCACCCGGCCGCTCGCGGCGAGGATGCGCGTGCACGCGGCGGTGAAGTCGCCGTCGATGCGCGCGGCGACCGCGGCCAGCGCCTGGGCCTCGATCGCGAACACGCGCCGGCCGCTGTCGGCCAGGCCGGCCTCGGAGCCGGCGGGGATCGTGGTGCGCGGGTCGCGGGCGGGAGCGGGCTGGGTCATGGGGCGGGGCGATCCTGGGAACGGCGGGGGCGGACGGCGGCGGCGAGGGCGGAAACGCTCGACCGTGCCCGCGCGGGGGCTCGGTCGATGGAATCGGCCGTTGCGGCCACCGGCATTCCGGTAGCGGGGGCTTTCCGCTAGGCTAAGCCGCCAATTCTAAGCGGTTCGCCCGCTCCGCGCCGGTCCCGCAGGCACATCCCGGGTTGCCGGGCGCTCCACATTCAGCCGGCCCGCGGCTGCGGCCGGGCGGCGTCTGCGTCCCCCGTCGCGCCGCTGGCGGCCCGCCGGGCGGCTCCCGCCCGATCCCCGACTCTTCCCGCTCCCGTCCAGAGGTCCCGCCGTGAACCCCGACATCATCCGCTCCCTGATCGAACAAGGCCTGCCGGGCGCGCAAGCGCAGGTGCGCGGCGACGACGGCGTGCACTTCGAAGCCACCGTGGTCGCCGAGGCCTTCCGCGGCAAGCTGCCGCTGGCCCGCCACCGCTTGGTCTACGCGACCCTGGGCGAGCGCATGGGCGGCGAGATCCACGCCCTGGCGCTGAAGACCCTGACCCCGGAAGAGGCCGGCCAGGCCTGACCGGCGCGCGCCGCGTCCGCGGCCGGGCGCCCCGCGTCCGGCCGGCCGGCCAGGGCGGCCCGGCCCGGGCACTTCACCGTCGCCTCACTCAACCGGCGGCGCCAGCTTCTACCATGGGCGTCCCGCGATCCGCTTAGGCCGTCGCGCTGCCGCGGCGACGCCGCGCACGTTATCTTCGCCAGGCGCCGGCCGCGCGGCCGCCGCCTCGCGCTTGCCCTTTCGACTCTTCTTCTTTCGACTTCAGCGAATCCGTCAATGCAAAAAATCGTGGTGCAAGGCGGCCAGCCGCTCAACGGCGAGGTCCAGATTTCCGGCGCCAAGAACGCCGTCCTGCCGATCCTGTGCGCGACCTTGCTGGCCGATGCGCCGGTGACCATCCGCAACGTGCCGCGCCTGCACGACGTGCTGACCACGGCCAAGCTGCTGGGCGAACTCGGCGCCGGCGTCAGCAGCGAAGGCGCCTCGATCACGGTCGACCCGACCACGGTCAACAGCCACGTCGCGCCGTACGAACTGGTCAAGACCATGCGCGCCTCGGTGCTGGTGCTCGGCCCGCTGCTGGCCAAGTACGGCCAGGCCGAAGTGTCGCTGCCGGGCGGTTGCGCGATCGGCTCGCGTCCGGTGGACCAGCACATCAAGGGCCTGCAGGCGCTCGGCGCGGAGATCGTGGTCGAGAACGGCTACATCAAGGCGCACAGCAACGGCCGGCTCAAGGGCGCGCGCTTCGTCTTCGACGTGGTGAGCGTGACTGGCACCGAGAACGTGCTCATGGCCGCAGCCCTGGCCGAGGGCACCAGCGTGCTGGAGAACGCGGCGATGGAGCCGGAGGTGGTCGACCTGGCCGATTGCCTCAACGCCCTGGGCGCGCGCATCGAGAACGCCGGCAGCGGCCGGATCGTGGTCCACGGCGTCGAAAAACTGCACGGCGGCAGCCACGACGTGCTGCCCGACCGGATCGAGACCGGCACCTTCCTGGTCGCCGCGGCGATGACCGGCGGCCGCGTCACCGTCACCGGCAGCCGCGCCGACACCCTGGATTCGGTGCTCGACAAGCTGCGCGACGCCGGCGCCAAGATCGACGTCGACGGCGACCGCATCACCCTGGACATGGGCGGCCGCCGCGCGCGCGCCGTGGATCTGGTGACCGCGCCGTACCCGGCGTTCCCGACCGACATGCAGGCGCAGTTCATGGCGCTCAACAGCACCGCCGAAGGCGCCGGCGTGATCAACGAGACGATCTTCGAAAACCGCTTCATGCACGTCAACGAACTGCTGCGCCTGGGCGCCGACATCCGCGTCGACGGCCACACCGCGGTGGTGCGCGGCGTCGCCAAGCTCAGCGGCGCGCCGGTGATGGCGACCGACCTGCGCGCCTCGGCCTGCCTGATCCTGGCCGGGCTGGTGGCGCAGGGCGAGACCACGATCGATCGCATCTACCACCTCGACCGCGGCTACGAGAACATCGAGCAGAAGCTGTCGGGGCTGGGGGCGAAGATCCGCCGGGTCGATTGATTCGGCTCCAGGGCTTCGGCTCTTGTGGCAGGGCCTTCCGGCCCGATGCCTTTCGATCCGATCGCCGCGATCCGAAACAAAAGCACCGGGCCTGAAGGCCCTCCCGCGGAAGGCTCCACAGAAACGAAAAAGCCCCGCGAACGCGGGGCTTTTTCGTGGTCGGCCTGGAGGCGGCCTCAGCGCACCGCCTGCACCCGCAGGTCGATCGCGTCGCTGCCGTTCTCGCGCTGCAGGATGCGCACCGGCACCGGCACGTCGGCGACGACCCAGGCGATGGTTTCCTTGTCGCCGTTCTTGCTCGAGACCTTGGTCGCCTGCTGCGACTTGCCGCCGACCGTGATCGCTTCCTTGCCGACCACGCTGTAGCTCAATTCCTTGACCTTGCCGTCTTCGACCATGCGGTAGCTCATCGGCTTGCCGGCGACGGTGTCGCGCACGATCGCCAGGTTGACCAGCAGGCCGTCGAGGTCGCCGCTCTGCAGCTTGATCGGGCCGGAGCGGTCGGGCTTGATGTCGCCGCTCCAGGTGGCCACGCCGCGCGACCAGTCGTAGCTGGCGTTGACGTTCTTCTTCTTGGTCAGCACCTTGCTGGTGTCGCTGCCGCTGAGCGGGCGCAGCTTGCCGCCGGCCTCGTCGAAGGTGGTGGTCTGGCGCAGCTCGGCCAGCGGGCTGGTGATCGACAGCTCGTACTTCCAGCGGTTGCCGTCGGCCTGGGACACGGTCATGCGGCCGGCGCCCTGCATGCCCATGTAGCTGGCCGAATAGTCGGCGCTGAACGGCTTGACCGCGAGCGCCGGCGCGCTGAACGCGGCCAGGGCGCCGGCCAGGGCGGCCATGCGGAAAAAGTTTGCGGACTTCGTGGTCATCATTGTTCGTTGACTCCTTTGTATTCGACCAGGCGCAGATCGTAGGTGTCCTGGCCGTCTTCGCGTTGCAGGATGCGGACCGGGGTCGGGACGCCGTCCACCACCCAGATCGAGGTCTCCTCGTTGCCGCTCTGCACGCGGTTGACGCGCATCGCGTTGAAGCTCATGTCGTCGATCTTGACGCCTTCCAGCTCCTGCTGCACCACATATTGGTGCGGGCGGGCGCGTCCGGAATCGACGAACCGGTAACTCAGCGTCTTGCCGGGCTGGGCGTCGCGGACCACGGCGAGGTTGATCAGCAGCCCGCTCATGTCGCCGTCCTGCAGCGGGATCGGTTTGCGCCGGTGTTCCTTGACGTCGCCGGTCCACTGCGCGCTGCGCTGGCTCCAGTCGTAGTTGCCGTCGATCACGCGCTTGGAGAACAGCACCTTGCGCACCATCTTCTGACTCAGCGGCCGGTAGGCGTCGCCGACCACGTCGAACACCGTGGTCTGCTGCGCGGCGGCGCCGGCCAGGCTCATCATGCCGTGCTCGGCGCGGATGTCCAGGTCGATGCGCCAGTGGCCGCCGCCCTCGGGCTTGACCTGCATGGTGGCGTCGCCGAGCGCCTTGCCGCCGTTGAACACCTGGTAATTGGCCACGAACGGTTCCAGCGCCAGCGCGCTGGTGGGCGCGGCCGCGCCCGTCAGCGCGGCCAGCAGCAGGGGCAGGAAGGGCTTCATGGCGACGCGGGCGGGTCCTGGTGCGCAAGGCGCGAAAGGGGAGGTGCGGCGTTGCGGTCGTTGTTGCGGGTAGGGCGTGCGGGTCGGACTCGCCGCGCCTGGGCGCGGCCGCGGTTTCAGGCCGCGACGCCGCTGACGGGATCGGTCAGACGGCCGGCGCAATCTAAACGCAGCGGCGTAAATAGCGGATGACCATCGACCTGGACGGTTGCGCCGTGTTCAGCCAGTCGGCCCGAGGTGGCCAGGCGCATGACCGCCAGCAGCAGCGGGTGTTCCACGCCCAGGACACGTTCGGCCAGGGTTTCCGGCGTATCGCCGGCATGCACCGGCACCACGGCCTGTGCGATCACCGTGCCGGCGTCCAGCTCGGGAATGACGAAATGCACGCTGGCGCCGTGCTCGCCGTCGCCGGCCTCGATCGCCCGCGCGTGGGTGTGCAGGCCGCGGTACTTGGGCAGCAGCGAGGGGTGGATGTTGATCATGCGGCCGCGGAAGCGCTCGACGAAGGCGTGGCCGAGGATGCGCAGGTAGCCGGCGCAGAGGATCCAGTCCGGGCGCGCGGCGGCGACGGCCTCGGCCAGGTCGGCGTCGAACGCCTCGCGGCTGGGGTAGGCCTTGGCCGCGGCCGACCAGCGCCGCGCCGGCGCGACCCGTTGCAGGGCCGCCGCGGCGGGCTTGTCGGAGAACACCCCGACCACCTCGCCGGCCAGGGTGCCGGCGGCGATCGCGTCGAGCACGGCCTGCAGGTTGCTGCCGCGGCCCGATGCGAGGACGGCGATGCGGGGAAGCGGCTGGGGCATTGCGGGCGGAGCCGTGGGAGCGGTGGGGCATTTTAGGCGATCCGCGGGATCGCGGTGGGGCGGGGCGTGGGCCGGGCGGCCGGTCCCGATCCCGCGCGGTTCGCCTCGGGCCGCGGCGCCCGCGGGCGCCGCGGCCGCCGTCCTCAGAACTGCGCATCCATCGACACGAACCACTGCCGCGGCGCGCCGGTCAGCAGGGTCTGGAACGTCCCCTGCGGGTCGTAGTCGCGAAAGCCGTTGCTGCCGAGGGTGGCGATGTAGGTCTTGTCGAGCAGGTTGTAGACGTTGAGCCCGACCCGCAGCGACTTGATCCGGCCCAGGTCGCGCCGGTTCCAGTTCACCCCGGCGTCCCACAGCCAGAACGCATCGGTCCCGGCGTCGTTGCTGTAGGTGTAGTAGCGCTTGCCGGTGTACTTGCCGCCCAGGCGCAGTTCGACATCGCCGATGCCGTAGCTCAGTTCGGTCGCGAACAACTGCTTGGGCGTGTCGACCATCCGCTTGCCGCGCACCGGCACGCGCTGGCCGCCGGCGACGTAGTCGGAGCGGTACTGCGAATCGTTGTAGGCGTAGCTGGCCAGCCAGCGCACGCGTTCGGCCGGCGTCCACACGAACGCGACCTCGCCGCCGAGGGTGCGCGCCTTGCCGACGTTGGCGAACTGGTTCGGGCAGCTGACCACGCCCGGGCAGGGCACGATCACCAGTTGCCGGTCCTCGAAGTTCACCCCGTAGACCGTGGTGGAGAGCTGGTAGCGGTCGTCGCCGTAGCGCCAGCCCAGCTCCAGGGTTTGCGACTGCTCGGGCCTGGCGCGGTCGCGGCTGAGGTCGAAGGAGGCCTGGGTCAGCGACCAGGCGCCGTTGACGCCGGGGCGGAACGCGGCCTGGTTTTCGGCGTAGTTGGCGAACACGTCGCTGCGTTCGTTCAACTGCCAGGCCACGCCCAGCTGCGGCAGGAAACTGTCGCGCGCGCCCAGGCGGCCGCCGGCGCGGCCGGGCACCACCACCGTGCCGTCGGTGACCACGTCCTGGCCCTTGAAACCGGCGTTGACGGTCAGGCGCTCGTCGAACAGCCGCATCGTGTCCTGCAGGTACCACTGGCGGGTGCGGGTGTCGAAGCGCTGGCGGAACAGACGCTGGGCGAACTCGTCCTGATCGAAGAAGCGCTGGTCGTCGATCGGGCCGTCGATGTCGACGAAGCTGCGGCCGGCGCCGTGCGCGCTGTCCTCGAACCACACCCCGCCTTCAAGCGTGTGTTGGCCCACGGTGTAGCTCAGGCGCGCGTTGAGGCCGCTGCGTTCGATGTCGTAGCTGGTGATGCGCAGTGCCATCGGAATCGTCGGCGAGTTGATGTACGGGGTGAACCAGTGGCCCTGTCCTTGATTGCGGTGGTAATAGCCGGTGGCGTTGAGGCGCAGCGCGTCGCTCAGGTCGAATTCGCCCGACAGCGCCGCCAGGTCGTCGTCGCGCAGGCCGCGGGCCAGGTAATAGGCGTCGTCCTTGGTCTTGACGCAACCGCTGAAGCGGCCGTTGGCGGCGTCGAGCGCGCGTTGCCAGTCGGGCGCGTAGTTGTCCCAGCCGTAGCCGCAGCGGCGGATCAGGTCGAGCGAGAGATCCGGATCGTCGGTCTCGTTGCGGCGCGAGGTCGACAGCCACAGCGCGACGCGGCCCTGGTCCCACTGGTACACGGCCTTGCCGTTGAACTGCTGCTGTTCCTGCACGCCCGCACCCTTCCAGCGGTCGGCTTCGTTGCGCATGCCGGAGACGTAGGCGCTGAAACCGTTGCGCTCGCCGGTGTCCACGCGCACGAAGCTGCGCAGGGTGGCGTTGTCGCCGAACGCCAGGCCGGCGCGCGCGCCGAACTCGGCGGACGGATCGGCCGAATGCAGCAACAGCGCACCGCCGAGGTTGCTGGTGGAGGGAATGCGCAGCGCGCCGGCGCCCTGGGCGAGTTCGAGTTCGGCCACGTTCTCCGGCAGGATCGCGCGGTTGGGCGAGAGGCCGTTGTTGTTGGCGTAGCTATTGTCGCCGAGCGGGATGTCGTCGAGCGCGTAGCCGAGCTGGTTCTGGGCGAAACCGCGGATGGCGATGCGGTTCGACCATTCGTAGCTGCCCCACGGATCGGCGCTGACGAAATGCACGCCGGGCAGCTTCTCCAACACTTTGACCGGATTGGTGCCGGGCGCGACCGCCTGCAGTTCGATCTGGCCGATGCGCTGGACCTGGCGGGTTTCGCGGTGGCCGATCACCGAGATCGTATCGAGCGTGGCGGCGTCGCCGCGATCCAGCGGCGCGCCGGCGGCGGCCGCATCGGCCGCAGGCGCGGCGGCGTGGCCGGCCAGGGGCAGCACGGCGAACAGGGCCAGCGCCAGGGGAGTACGGGTGGGGGCGGTCATGGGATCTCGTGGAATGCGCGCCGCGGGGGCGATGGGGCGGCATTACAACGAGGCGATATGAAGGCGCGGGCGCGCGATGCGGACTGCGTGGAGTACCTGTCTAGTGCTTCGGGGGATTGGCGGGTGGAAGCGAAGGATGGTGAGGGCTGAATGGGCGTTGGCGACGGAGGGCGATACTTTCGTTGCCGTTGCTACGGCCGTGGCTGTTGCTGAGTTGTTGTTTTTGTCGTTGCCGTTCGCTCGGACGAAACTCCACGCGAAGAATATGTTCCGCAGCCCCGTAGGGCGTGCGCATGGATGCGCACGCGCGCCATGGGGCAGGATGCCCCTTATGGCGCGGCCCCGCGCCCGGTGCTGGACCTAGTGGCTCTTGATTCGAAACAGCAATGCCTTTTCTTTGGTTACTTTCTTTGTGGCTTTGGACAAAGAAAGTGACCCGGCCGCTTGCGGACGGAAGCTTTGGATCTTCGCTTGTCGTCAGGCGGACGCACAGTAAAAGCCGAACCCACCGCGGCACGCCCCCTGTAGGAGCGGCGCGAGCCGCGACCGTGCCATCGCAGCGATTGCGAACGTTTCGTCGTAGCTGCGTTGTCGCGGTCGCGGCTCGCGCCGCTCCTACAGTCGGATACGCAACTGCACTGCCGTCGTTGACGAGCGACGACAAGCGACAATCAACAGCTTTCGTCCGCAAGCGGCCGAGTTACTTTCTTTTGGCAGCGCGCCAAAAGAAAGTAACCAAAGAAAAACGCTTGTCTAAAGTCACGAGCCACTAGGTCCAGCACCCGGCGCGGGGATGCGCCGTAAGGGGCATCCTGCCCCTACGGCGCACGCGCGCATCCATGCGCGCGCCCTCCGGGTCTGCGGAACGTGGGCCTCGGGCGGGGCTGCGTCAGGGCGAACGGCAAAGGAAAGAGCAACAGCAAGGGCAACAGCAACAGCAAGGGCAACAGCAACAGCAAGGGCAACAGCACCGAGGATCGCAAGCCGAACGCAGCCCAACCAAGCAACGAACGCCCCGGATCAATAACGCCGCTGCCCCGCGATCCACACCGCCTCCAGTTGCGGAAACCCCCGCACCACCCGCACCCGCAACACATCGGCGCGCTGCCCGGCCGCCAGCGCGCCGCGGTCGTCGTAACCGGCGGCGCGCGCGGGGGCGTGGGTCACCATCGCCACCGCGCGCGGCAGGCCGATGGCCTCCCAGGCGCCGAGCTGGAAGGCGGCCAACAGCAGGCTGGCGGGAACGTAGTCGGAGGACAGCGCGTCGAGCGCGCCGGCGCGCGCCAACTCGCTCGCGGCGACGTTGCCGCTGTGCGAGCCGCCGCGCACCAGGTTCGGCGCGCCGGCCAGCACGCTCAGGCCGGCCGCACGCGCGGCCAGGGCGGTGGCGAGGTTGACCGGGAATTCGGCGATGCGCGCGCCGGCTTCGACCGCTTCGGCGATGTGGCCGAGGTCGGAATCGTCGTGGCTGGCCAGCGGCAGGCCGCGTTCGCGCGCCATCGCCAGCACCAGGCGGCGGTGGCCGGCGGCGTGGCGGTGCTGCAGGTCCTGCAGGTGGCGGACGTGGGCGCGAAAGCCGGCGTCGTCGCGGGCGGTGCCGTGGCGCGCGCTGTAGGCGCGGTAGCGTTCGAGGTCGTGGAACTGGCGCTGGCCCGGGGTGTGGTCCATCAGCGACAGCAGCCGCAGCTGCGGCGCGCCGAGCAAGGGCTGCAGGCGCTGCGGAAGATCGGGGCAGGGCAGTTCGCAGCGCAGGTGCACGGCGTGTTCGATGCGCAGGCCGCCGTCCGCGCGCGCCTGGGCGAGCGCGGCCAGCACGGTTTGCGGGTCGACCGCCTGCTCGGCTTCTTCCTCGCCGACCGAGATCGCGTTGAGCGCGGTGGCGATGCCGGCGGCGAGCAGTTGCGCATCGTGCGCGCGCACCGCCGCGGCCGCCGGCCAATGCGCGCCGGGCCGAGGCAGCAGGTGCTTTTCCAGATTGTCGGTGTGCAGTTCGACCAGCCCCGGTAGCAGGTAGTCGCCCTCGCAGTCGCGCGCCGCCGGCGTGCGCAGGCGGCCTTCGCCGATCTCCCGGATCACGCCGTCGGCCACGCGCAGGTGGCCGTGGACGATGCGGTCGGGCAGGACCAGGCGGGCGTTGTCGAGCAGCAGTTCGTGCAGGGGCATTCGGGCGCGGCGACGGACGGGCGAGCGGTGGACGGATGGATCGGCGCTTGTCACCGTCATGCAACGCCGGCGGGTTCTGATGGGGACGGACGCGCGATGCGACCTGTCTAGTGAACCAAGTGCAGATGGAGGTTGTATGACATCCCCCGCCGCCGCACAGCGCACCGTTGCCGGGCAGGCCGCGTGCGAGCCGGCCGCCCCGGAGCCGGCCCAGCGCGACGCCGCGATGCCGCTGTGGCAGCAGATCGAGACCGCGCTGCTCAAGGACATCCGCGCCGGCCAGCTCAGCGAAGGCGACAAGCTGCCGTCCGCGTTCGATCTGGCCAAGCGTTTCGGCGTCAACCGCCACACCGTGCGCCGCGCGATCGAGGCGCTGGAGGAACGCGGCTTCCTGCGCACCGAGACCGGCCGCGGCAGCTTCGTGCAGGAGCATCCGTACCACTACCCGATCGGCCGGCGCACCCGCTTCGGCAAGGCGATGCACGATCTCAACGTGGAAAGCCGCTATCGCCTGATCGAGGCCGGCACCCAGGCGCCGCCGCGGCTGGTGGCGCGCTCGCTGGGCCTGCTCGCGGGCGAGCGCGTGCATCGGGTGGTGTATTCCAGCGAGGTCGAGGGACGCACGGTCGACCACAGCCAGGCCTGGTTCCCGGCCGCGCGGTTTCCCGGGCTGGACAAGGTGTTCGCGGACAAGCTCTCTGTGACCCGCACCCTGGCAGAGTTCGGCGTGCGCGACTACCTGCGCAAGCACACCGCGGTGATGGCGCGGCTGCCCGCGGCCGAAGTCGCGCGCGTGCTCGGCCAATCCACGCGGCGGCCGGTGCTGTGCGTGCATTCGCTCAATGTCGACACCCAGGGCGCGCCGGTGCAGTTCGGGGTGACCTCGTTCGCCGGGGATTGGGTGCAGCTGATGGTCACCAACGAAGCTTGAGCGGGGCCGGGGCGCAGTCCGGTTCGTCGCGCGCCGGGCGCCATGCCGCGCCGCACTGAAGTCCGTTCCCGCCGATGCGCGGCGGCGCGCCGGCGGTTTTCCGACCACGCCGCGAGCCGGCGCCGAGGCCGGCCCGTTCGCCACTGAACAGCGGTGTGCGAATTGTGTGCGCTTCGCACCCGATTCGCGCGATTGCGATTGAAGTCCATAACGAATGTGATCGCTCGCGCGCTGGTTCATGTTCCGGCGCGGCCTGCGCCTGCCTGCGTCGCTTCCGCTTCGCGCCCGGATCGGCAAAGCTTCCGGCAGGGGGAACAGGGAGCGGGTCGTGTCCAAGGAATCGTTCGTGCGAGGGGCGGCGCTGGCCGCGTTGCTGGCGACGCTGTGCGGCGCCGCCGCCGCCGGTGTCTCGACGCAGGCCGATGCGCCGGTCTGCGCCGAAGCGGCGGCGCGGGTATTGCCGGAGCCGGCGCAGTGCCTGCGCGAATACGAGCTCAATCCCGGCGCGGCGAACCCATCGCTGCTCGCGGCGTTGTACGAGCGCAACCGCACGTTGGTGGAAACGCATCGCTACGCCGAGGCTTCGCGGGCGATGGACTGCGCCGAAGCGGTGGCCGGCGCCGATCCCGGGCCGACGACGGCGCAGGAACTGGCGCGGCGCCGCGGCGTGATCGAATTCCGGCGCGAATGCCCGCTGCAGGCGCTGCACTGGTTCAAGCGCGCCCTGGCCGCGGCCGAGCGCTCGGAGGACCGCCTGGCCCAGGGCAAGAACTGGAACAACCTCGGCGCTGCGCTGCTGCGGCTGGGCGACGTGCGCGGCGCGCTGCAGGCGCAGACCGCCAGCCTGGCGTTGCTGCGCAAGATTCCCGGCGGCGAATCCGCGCGCCCGCTCAACAACCTCGCCGAGATCTACCGCGACCAGGGCGACCTCGCCGCCGCAGTGCGCTATTACCGCCAGGCGCGCGATGTCCACCTCGCCGCCGGCAACCGGATCGAGGCCGCGCACACCATGGAATCCTGGGGCGCGGCGTTGCTCGACAGCGGCGATGCGGCCGGCGGCGAGGCGCTGTTGCTGCAGGCGCGCGCGCAGATGGTCGAGGACGGCAACCGCAAGTACCAGCAGCGCACCGACGCGGAACTGGCGCGCGCGGCGTTGCTGCGCGGCGACGTCGCCGCGGCCTCGCGCTGGGTCGACAGCGGGCTGGCCGCGGTCGTCGCCGCCGAGGGCGAGACCGCGCCGGCGCCGCTGCAGTTGCAGGCCGCGCGGGTGGCGCGCCTGCGCGGCCTGCCGGGCGTGGCGCGCGAGCGCGCCAGCGCCGCGCTGCGCGCGCTGGCCGCGCACGACAGCGACCGCCCGGCGCTGCTGGCCGAGCTGGCCGCCGCGCACGAGGCGCTGGGCGAATGGCCGCAGGCGATGGCGGCGCTGCGCGAATCCGAGCGCGCCGCGCAGGCGCTGCGCGAAGCCCGCTACGACCGCGAGACGCGCTGGCTGCAGGTGCGCTTCGAAACCGCCGAACGCGACCGCACCATCGCCGCGCTGGCCTCGGGCAACCAGGTGCGCACGCTCGCGCTGTGGCTGACCGTGGTCTCGGCGCTGGCCGCGCTGCTGGGGCTGACCGTGTTCTTCCTGCGCCGGCAGCAGCGCGCGCGGGTCGCCGAGGCGGCGCGGCGCGCGCGCCTGGACGAGGAGATCGACTACTACCGCCGCGCCGCGGCCGAACTCGGCGTCGACCGCGCGCGCCTGCAGGCGGCGTTGGACAGCCGCGAGGACGCGGTGCTGGTGCTCGACGGCGCCGGCCAGGTGCTCGCCGGCAACCGCGCCGCCAGCGAACTGCTGCGGCCCGGCGCCGCGACCGCGCCGGTCGGGCGCGGCTTCGGCGAGTTGCTCGGCGCCGACGACGCGCGCGGGTTCGCCCAGGCGCTGGAACGGCTGGAGGAATCCTCGGCGCCGCAGCGGCTGGCGTTCGCGCTCGGCGGCGAACGGCTGCAGGGGCAGTTGAGCGAGAGCGGGCAGGGCGAGGGCTCGCTGGTGCTCGGCCTGCAACGCGCGGCGGCGGCCGTCGCCGAGCCGGCGGCGGACCTCGTCCACGACGGCGCCGGGCCGGCCGAGCCCCTGGCGCTGGACGTCGAGCCGGCCGCTTCCGGCGACGAGGCGCTGCGCCAGTCGTTCCGCCGCGCCCTGGTCGAACTGATGCTGGCGGTGGTCGAGGCCTGGGAGCGCAGCACTGGCCAGGGCCGGCTGGAGCTGGCCGAGAAAAGCCGCATCTGGCGGGTCACCGTCGACGACGGCCGGCTGCGCGCGCGCGCGATGGAGCGCTACCTGAGCCTGTCCAAGCTGCCGCGCCAGCCGCGCTGGCGCGACGTGCTGCGTTCGGGCTACTACGTGCTGGCCGAGTGCGCGCTGGAGGAAACGGTGCGCGGCGAACTGCAGCGGCATGTCGATGCGGTGCTGGCCTACACCCGCCGCAACGCGCTGGTCTGAGCGGCGGCGGGCGCGGTTGCGGCGGCGTCACTTCGACGGCGGCGCCTGGATGGTGATGCAGATCACGCACATGCCGCTCAACACCACGTCGCTGGGCCTGTCGGCGCGATAGGTGTACTTGAGATGGTGGTTGTCGCCGAAATAGGTGCCCGGCGCGTTCACCTCGGCAACCGGGCGCCCCCCGGCGGCGCGCGCGGCGCCCTGCAGGCCGGCGCAGTACTCGTCGGCCATGATCGTGGCGACGTGCCAGTGATCGACCTGGCCGCACGACTTCGCCACATTCCCGCCCGGCCCGGCCGGGCACGAACCCGGCGGCCGGCGCATCAGGTCGGCATGGAAGTTGGCGACCTGCCGCGACGTGAACGCGAACGCCGCCACCGGGCGCACCTGCGCGCCGTCGACGTAGCACTGCGGATTGGTCTGGTGGGCGAACGCGCTGCCGGCGGTCAGGACGGCGGCGAAGGCGAACGCGGCGAGGCCGCTGCCATGGCGGAGCATTCCTTTGGAAGTCTGGCGCATCGGTGGTTCTCCTGGGCCCATCGCGGGGAGCGCGATGTGGAGCCAGCCTAGGAGCCGCCGCAAACCGCGTCCAAGTAATTCGCGGGTACAAAACGGGTCGTTTTACGGCGAAGTTTGACCCCTGCCGCGCTGATTTCGTGACCGCAAACGCACTACGCCCGCGGGCGGCGCGCGCGGCGGCCGAATCGTTCCCGCCGTGTCCCGGTTCGCACCCGGCTTGTTCCTCGCCCCCGGCGGTGCCACGGCGCTAAATGGACGGCGCGGGCTGGCACCAACGATACGCACGGCGGTGGGGACCGCCGCTCCGCGCCGCGCCATCGCCGCCACCGTCGTCGTCCACCATTCACCGCAAGGGGAGGAGCTTCACGATGATTCGCCATTGGCTCGCACCGGCCGCGTTGATCGCCGCCGTCGGCCTGGGCACCGCCGCGCCGGCCTCGGCGCGCATGCTCGGCGGCACCACCGTCATCCACACGACCAACCCGGTGCCGTCGCCGGGGCCGTGGGGCGGCTACTACGCCTACACCGTGCACGTGCGGCGCTGGAACAACAGCACCGGGCAGTGGGATTTCCACTTCATCGCCGCCTACGAGTACGCCGACTGCCTGGCCCAGTACAACGCCATGACCGGCCAGGGCTGGCAGTACAACCCCAACCCGGGCGTCGGCCTGTGCCAGCGCCACGCCGGCTTCAGCGGCATGGCCGTGGCCAGCCCCGAGGGCAGCGGCCCGATCGACCGCGGCAACTGGAGCATCGAGGCGGTGCGCAACTACGACGCAGGCGTGCGCGAACTGCGCGAGAAGTACCGCATCGGCGAGTTCATGCGCGAGCACGAACTGCTGATCAAGACGATCGAATCGATGCCCGGTTCGGTCGTGGAAGGGGGCAGGTAAGCCCCCGCGCAAGGCTCCGCGCCGCCGCGCCGTTCCGGGGCCCCGCGCGGGGCCGCACGGACCGGACGCGGACGCGGCGGACGGAGCGCCAGGCACAGGGACGTGCCGCCCGCCCCGCGCCGGCCAGGGATGGTCCGGCGCGGCGCTCGCCGGCGCGCAGCGCGCGCGGCGTCGTGGGTGCGGACGGTTCGACGGGGGAGCCAGCGAACCGGACGGCGCGGGCCATGGCGGGTCAGGCCGCCATGGCCCGCGCATGGACTTGCCGGCGCGGCGCGACGCCGCGCCCGGCGCGCGCCGCTCAGGCCGCGCGGCGCACCGCGCCGTAGCGGCCGTCGACGATCTCCTCGGCCAGGCCGAAGCTCAGGGTCATGCCCAGCCCGCCGCCACCGACCGCGTTGACGACGGTCACGCCCGGCGCGGGCTCGGCGACGAACTCGCTGCTGCCGTCGGTGAGCTTGGGATAGATGCCGTGCCAGGTCTGCAGCGCACGCGGCTCGCGCAGGCGCAGGAAGCCGCCGAGGTAGTCGAGCACGCGCGCGTTGATCGCCTGTTCGTCGAACGGGTCGTGGGTGTGGGCGTAGGCGTGCGAATCGCCGACGGTGATCTCGCCGCGGCCGTTCTGCGCGGCCATCACGTGGATGCCCAGTTCGATCAGCTCGCCGTACTGGGCCTGGTAGCGCGCGCGCAGCGGCGCCACGTCGGCGGCCTGCTGGAAACCGGCGTAGTGCACCAGCGACAGCCCGCCGCACAGCGCCGCGCCCAGGCGCAGGCCGTCGGCCGGCGGCGCCAGCCGCAGCATCTGCAGCTTGCAGCGGGTCAGCGGCGCGGCCGCGTACAGCTGCGGGAACAGTTGTTCGAACTCCGGGCCGCTGCACACGAACACCCGGTCGGCCTCGAACCGGCGCGTGCCCGAATGCGCGCGGCCGGTCTCCACCGAAGTGACCGGCGTGCGCCAATGGAACTCGACGCCGTAGCGTTCGTGCAGATAGCCCGGCAGCGCGGCGAGCGCCTCGCGCGGATCGACCAGCAACTCGTCGCGGTTGAACAGCGCGCCGCGCAGGCCGTCGGCGACCAGCGCCGGCGATTTCGCCAGCGCCTCGTCGCGGCCGAGCAGCGCGCACGGCCGCAGCGCGCGGTTGGCCTCGGCGTACTGCGCCAGCACGTCGAATTCGTCCTGCGCGTACGCCACGTGCAGCGAACCGCAGGGGTCGTGCCACAGCTTGGCGCCGTCGATCACCTCCTGCCAGATCGCGCGCGAGCGCAGCGCGCGCTGGTAGGCGGCGCCGTTGGTCACGCCGATCGGCCAGATCATGCCGAAGTTGCGCACCGAGGCGCCGACCGCGCGGTCGTAGCGCTCCAGCACGGTGACGCGGTGGCCGCGCACGGCGAGCGCGCGGGCGATGGCCAGGCCGACGATGCCGGCGCCGACGACGAGGGCGGAATCACGGTTGTTCATGCGGGTGTTGTTCATGCGGAGTGGTGGAAGCGGCTGCGGACGCGCGGCGCGAGCGCCCGCTCAGGCCGGCGCCAGCGCCGGCGCGCGGCCGCGGCGGCCGGCGCGATGGTGGAAGTACGCGGCCGAGGCCAGCAGGCAGGCGCCGCCGAGCGCGCTCAGGGCGAGCACGATGTGGGCGAAGAAGTCGGTCCACGACAGCTGCAGGCCGGAGAATTCCTTGGCCAGCAGCACCGCGACGCTGCCCAGGTAGCCGAAGGCGTCGGACAGGTACATCAGGAAGCCGACGTTGCCGGCGACGCGGAAGGTCGCGATCAGGCGCTCGTAGAACACGCAGTTGAACGGCACATACGCCAGATAAAGGCCGAAGCCGACCAGGGCCAGCCACCACAGCGGCGGCAGCGCGCCGGCGCGGAAGGCGAGGGTGGCGATGCCGGCGACCAGCAAGCCGGCGAACATCAGCGCGTGCAGCGCCATCAGGCCGCGCAGGTTGTCGCGGAACCACGTCAGCCCCGCGGTCAACGCGAGAACGGCCAACGCGACCGGCGTTTCGATCAGGGCGAACACGCCCGCGTTGTTGCCGTAGCCCAGGTCCGCGAACAGCTCCGCCTCGAAGTTGTCGCGAAAATCGCGCACCACGGTCAGCGCCACGTAGCAGCCGATCATCAGCGCCAGCCCCGGCAGGAACCGGCGCACGAACGCGCGCCGCTCAGCGCGGCTCATCGGCAGGCGCCGGCTGCGCGCGGCGCGGTCGGCGGCGTCGGGTTCGGGCACGCGTTCGAGCAGGCGCAGCGCGATCAGCAGCGGCGGCAGGAACAGCAGGCCGGTCAGGAACGGCATCCAGAATTCGCTGACGCCCGACAGCAGCAGCCACTTGCCGACGCTCTTCACGATTCCGGAGGCCATGATGAAGCTCGAGGCCAGGATCGCGCCCATCGCCTCGGTGGTGCGGCGGCCTTCCAGGTAGCTGAAGACCAGGCCCCAGACCATGCCCAGCGGCAGGCCGTTGAGGAACAAGAAGGCGATGTTCCAGGGCGCCGGCACCAGCGCGAACCCCAGCAGCGCCAGCCACGCGCTGCCGATCAGCGCCAGCATCAGCGGCGCGCGGCGCTCGCGGCGCAGGCCGCCGATCACGCCGATGCCGAGGAACTTGCTGCACATGTAGCCCAGGATCTGCGCCACCACCAGCCAGACCTTGTAGTCCACCTCCAGCCAGTGCTGGCCGTGGAACGACGCCGCCGCGAACGGTTTGCGGAACGCGTACATGCTGGCGTAGGCCAGCAGCGCCGCGCCGCCGGCGAGCAGGGTCAGCTGCCACTGCGGCAGCGGCGTCGCGGCGGCGGGTTTCATGCGGCGTCGTCGCGGGCGACGGCGTCGATGCCGAGCAGCGCCGGCAGTTCGAACAGCGAATCGACGATGGCGTCGGGCGCGTAGGGTTCCAGTTCGGCGCGGGAGAAAGCGCCGGTGGTCACCGCCACCACCAGCCCGGCGCCGGCGTTGCGGCCTTCGCCGATGTCGACCTCGGTGTCGCCGATCTTGACCAACTGGCGCGCGTCGTCGATGCCGAAGCGGCGCAGCAGCGCCTGCGCCATGTACGGCGCGGGCCGGCCCGCGGGCACTTCGTCGCTGGCGATCAGCGCGTCGATGCGTTCGCTCCAGCCGAGCCGGGTGAGGATGGCCTGCGCGATGTCGCGCGAGAACCCGGTGTTGAGCGCGACCTTGATGCCGTGCGCGCGCAGCAGGGCGAAGATCGATTCCGCGCCCGGCAACGGCGCCACCCCGGGCTGCTCGCGATAGCAGCGCAGCATGCGCGCGACGAAATCGTCGTGGATGGCCTCGACCTTGGCCGGCGTGGCCGCCGCGCCGAGCAGGCGGGCGATGGCCTCGGGCTTGCGGTAGCCCATCAGCGCCCGGCAGGCCTCCGGGTCGATCGGATGGCCGGCGGCGCCCATGGCGCCGACGAAGGCCTGGGCGACGAAGCCCGGATCCGACACGGTGGTGCCGGCGATATCGAACAGGGCGAGGCGGTAGTCCATGGAAACCGGAGGCGCTGCGGAACAGGCCTCGAGCTTCGGCGCCGGGCGCAACCCGGTGATGACACGGCGGCGACAGGCGGGTGGACCTGTCTAGTGCGGCGCGCCCGGCTCAGCGGTCCTCGCCCGGCCCGCGCGCGCGGGCCGGCGGGTTCAGCGGGCGACGCCCAGCCGCGCGACCAGGGCCGAGCGCAGCGCGGCGACCGCGGCGCGCCAGTCGCCGGCGTCGTCGGTTTCGTCCCACAGTTCGCGCAGTTCCGAGTCCTCGCCCAGGACCCGATCGACGGCATCGACGGCGGCCGCGCCCAGCGCCGCATCGGCCACCGCCGCGTGGCGCGGCAGCCAGGCGGCGAATTCCTCGTGCCAGGCCAGCGACGGCGTCGGCGCGTCCAGCATCGACAGCACGGTTTCCGCCGCCGCCAGCGCGGTGGTGGCGTCCGGCGCGTCGAGGCAGTCGCTGGCCAGCGCTTGCGCCAGCCGCGCGCGCACCGCCGCGCTGTCGTCGGTGTCGGTCAGATCGCCGAGCCAATCCAGGGCATCGTCGTTTTCGAACGTGCCCACGCCCCATGCGCCCATGCTTCGCTCCTTGCGTTGTGTCGGTGAGTCAGTCGCCGAACGCCGCCCGCACCTGCGCACGCGCCAGCACGATGAAGGTGAACACGCCCAGCAGCGTACCCAGCGGAAACGACAGGCAGGTGATCGCCGCGGTGAACTGGCACAGGCCGCGGCCGCGCCGCTGGCGCAGGCGGCGGGCGGTCATGAACTGCAGGATGCTGCTGGCCAGGCTGAGCCCGATCGACAGCGCCATGACCACGATCAGCATGGTCAGGTCGCCGACGGCGGCCGAGCCGTCGTGGCCGGGGCCGCCGGCGCCGAGGTAGCCCAACAGCAGCGCGGTGATCCCGACCGCCATCAGCAAGGCCGCGGCGCCGAGCGCGGCGAGCACGTAGTAGAAGATCGACAGCAGCTTGAGCTGCGATTCGTCTTCGGCGCCGAAGGCGGTAGCGGGCGGGGCGGGGTGGGACATGGCTCGGTCCTTGAGGTGTTCGCAGGAAGGGTTCAGCGCGCGTGGAACAAGGCCTTGGTTTCCGGCTTCATCAGCAGCACCAGCGCGAACACGCCGAGCACGGTGCCGAACGGCATGAACATGCAGCTCACCCCGGCGACGACCGCGCACAGCGTGTGGTTGCGGCGCTGGCGCATGCGCCGGCCGCCGAACACCAGCAGCGCGGCGAAGGCGAGGCCGCACAGGATGAAGACCGAGCCGAACGCCACGAACATCCAGCCGACCGCCGGCGGGGGCGGCGGGCCGTTGCCGGGTTGGTCGAAGCCGCCGGAGAGCATCGCGATGCCCATGCCGACGTGCAGCAGCGGGAACAGCGAGAACAGCGCGGCGAACGCGGCGAGCACGTAGTAGAGGATGCCGATCAGGTCGAGCTGGTCGGCGTCCTTCGACGCGGGCGCGGGCGCGGGCGCGGCGTTCGGCGCGACGGTGGGCAGGGGATCGTTCATGACGGGCGGCTCCTTGGATTCGCTACGGCCGGCGCGAGGCGGCGACGGCCGGTCGTGCGCTCAGCCGGCGCGCTTGCGCGGCCACGCCGCCAGCGATCCCAGTGTCGCAAGAAACATATCGGTGTGCGCGTCCCACACGTCGCCTTGCTGGCCGTTGTAGGACTCCGCATCCTGCGGCGACATGGTCAGGGCGATGGCCCATTCGAACCACTCGTAGACCAGGCTGGTGCACATGATCGCCGCCACCGCCAAAACGAAGGCCTGGCCCGCGCCCAGCGCCGGCCAGCGCTGGCGGAAGTATTCGCGCAGCGGCGGGGCGAAGCAGGCGCCGTAGAGGAAGTGGATCAGGCGGTCGAAGTGGTTGCGCTGGAAACCCAGCGCGCGGTCCAGCGACCAGCCGCCGCTGAGCCACTGGATCCACTGGTCGTAGGGCACGTAGGAATACAGCCAGCGCGCGGCGATGCAGTGCGCGGTCATGAAGCCGCAGATGGCGAGGAAGTGGCCGTCGCGCAGCGGCCAGCGGCGGTCGTGGCGCCACAGCCAGAACAGCCCGAGCACGGTCAGCACGCTGTGCATGGCCTGCTCGAACGGGCTTTTCGGCGCGATCCAGGTGATCGCGAACACGGCCAGGACGAAGCCCAGGGCGGCTTTCTTGGGGGCGCTCATGCGTCCTTGCGCGGGCATGCGGGAGGTTCCGGTGATGAGCAGGGGAAACTACCGGAGCGGGGTGGAGAAGGGAACAGGTGTCCCAGTTTTCGTCGTGGTTGCGGTGATGTGGTTGCAGCTTGCGCAGCTCCTACAGGGCTCCGGAAAGTTTCGTATCCGACTGTAGGAACTGCGCAAGCTGCGACCGCGCCAGCGCAACCACGACGAACCCCACCGTCCTCGTCCGACCCAAACGAAAAACGGCGGGCCGAGGCCCGCCGTTCTGCCGATCGCGAAACGCCGCGCTCAGCCGATGTGCACGCGCTCGCCGCCGCTGTGGCCGACGACTTCGCCGATGCGCCAGTGCGCCAGGCCCAGGCGGCGCAGGTCGGCCTCGGTCGCCGCGGCCGCTTCGTCCGGTACCACCAGCACGAAGCCGATGCCGCAGTTGAAGGTGCGCCACATTTCCTCGCGCGGCACCGCGCCTTCGCGCTGCAGCCAGTCGAACACCGGCGGCAGGGTCCAGGTGGCGGTGCGGATGTCCAGGCCCAGGCCTTCGGGGATCACCCGGATGATGTTCTCGGTCAGGCCGCCGCCGGTGATGTGGGCCATGGCGTGGATGGTGTGCTCGCCGCCGTTGGCCCGCAGCAGTTCCAGCACCGGCTTGACGTACAGCGCGGTCGGCTCCATCAGCGCGTCGATCAGGCGCACGCCGCCGACGGCGACGTCGCCCGGGCGGCCGGCGCGGTCGAAGATCCGGCGGATCAGCGAGTAGCCGTTGGAGTGCGGGCCGCTGGAGGCGATGCCGATCAGCACGTCGCCGCGCTTGACCCGCGAGCCGTCGAGGATCTGCGACTTCTCGACCGCGCCGACGGTGAAGCCGGCCAGGTCGTACTCGCCCGGCGGGTACATGTCGGGCATCTCGGCGGTTTCGCCGCCGATCAGCGCGCAGCCGGCCAGTTCGCAGCCGCGGGCGATGCCGCCGACCACCGCGACCGTGGTGTCCACATCGAGCTTGCCGGTGGCGAAATAGTCGAGGAAGAACAGCGGCTCGGCGCCCTGCACCAGCACGTCGTTGACGCACATGCCGACCAGGTCGATGCCGATGGTGTCGTGGCGATTGAGCTGCTGGGCCAGCTTGAGCTTGGTGCCGACGCCGTCGGTGCCGGACACCAGCACCGGCTCGCGGTACTTGCCCGACAGGTCGAACAGCGCGCCGAACCCGCCCAGCCCGCCCATCACCTCGGGACGGAAGCTGCGCTTGACCAGCGGCTTGATCCGCTCGACCACCTCGTTGCCGGCGTCGATGTCGACGCCCGCGTCGCGGTAGGTCAGGGGCTTGGGAGAGGTGTCGGAAGAGGAAGCGGTCACGGCGGCCCCGGGGTGGTCGCGGAGGGAAGCCGGCGATTTTAGCAGGCCCGGGTGGGGCAGGCGTTAGCGCGGCGCCGCCGGCCGATCGCGAAAGACAGGCGGGACGGGCCTTTCGCGGTGTTGCGGCGGGTATCCGCGGTTTGCCGGCTCCAACCCATTCAGCCTGCGAATGGACTCCCCGGCCCGCCTGCGGCACCATTTCCGACCTTGAACGCCGCCGTCGGCCCCGGGCCGGCGAATGGCCGCACGGGCCGGGCCAGGCGGTCCGCAACGCGGGCGGGATGCCCGCTCCACGAACTAGATAGGGACAGCGATGGGCGGGTCGATGGGTAAGGCAATCCGGACGTGGGCAATGGCCGCGGCGCTGCTGGCGAGCTTCGCCGCGAGCGCGCAGCGGGTCGAGGGCGACCGCGCCCAGGCCGATGGCGCCTATTCGGCCGAAGTTCCGGTCGGCGGCCAGAGCGAGAACGAGCGCAACGGCGCGATGGCGCGCGCGCTGGCCCAGGTGCTGGGCAAGATGTCCGGCGACCGCGCCGCGGCCAGCCGTCCCGGCGTCGGCCAGGAACTGCGCCGGGCCAAGGACTACGCCATCGGCTACGACTACCGCCAGGACGAGGGCGTGTCCCAGGTCACCGGCGCGCCGACCTTCCAGACCACCCTGGTGGTCAGCTTCGACCAGGAGAAGGTCGAGACGCTCGCCGCCACCCTCGGCCTGCCGATCTGGCCGCAGCCGCGGCCCAAGCCGGTGCTGTGGCTGGCGATCGACGACGGCAGCGGCCCGCGCCTGGTCGGCCTGGCCCAGGCCAACGCCGCGCGCGCCGCGCTCAACCGCGCGGTCGAGCGCGGCTACCGCCTCGGCCTGCCCAGCGGCAGCGCCGCCGAGCAGGCCAGCGTCGGCGCGATCTGGCGCGGCGACGCCGCCGCGGTGGCGCGCGCCTCGGCCCGCTACAGCCCGCCGATGCAGCTGATCGGCAAGCTCTACCGGGTCAAGACCGGCGGCTGGAAGGGCGATTGGACCTTCGTCGACGGCGGCAAGGTGCTGGGCAGCTGGAACAGCGCCGACGTGGATGCGCGCAAGGTCATGGCCGGCGGCGCCGACGGCGCGGCCGACGCGCTGATGAAGCGCTACGCCAAGCGCAGCGTGGCCGGCGCCCCGGGCACCTACCGGGTGGTGTTCACCGGCGTGCGCAGCGCCGACGACTACATCCGCCTGGCCGGCTACCTGCAGGGCCTGGCGGTGGTGCGCAAGATCGTTCCGATCCGGGCCACGCCCGAGAGCGTGGAGTTCGACCTCGACCTGCTCTCCGGCCTGCCCGGCTTCAAGCGCATGACCGACGCCGGCGGCACCCTGGTCGGTCTGGAAGGCCTGGAAGGCCAACCGCCCGTGTTCCAACTGCACTGAGCCTCCGAATGACCGACCCGACGCCTGTGCGCGCCCCGCTCGAAGACATCGCCCTGTTCCTGCGCCGCCTGCAATGGACCGCGCTCGGGGTGGGCGCGTGCTGGCTGCTGTGGGTGCTGGCCCCGGTGCTGACCCCGTTCGTCGTCGCCGCCATGCTCGGCTGGCTCGGCGATCCGCTGGTCGACCGGATCGAGCGCACCGGCCGCTCGCGCAACACCTCGGTGGCGCTGGTGTTCACCCTGATGGCGCTGTTGGTGACCCTGGTGCTGGTGATCCTGGTGCCGTTGATCGAGCGCCAGATCACCACCTTGATCGTGTCGCTGCCGACCTACCGCGTCTGGTTCACCGAGACCGCGATCCCGTGGCTGGAGCAGCGCACCGGCTTCCAGATCAGCGTCTGGCTCGACCTCAACCACTTGATCGAGCTGGTGCGCAGCAACTGGGAGCGCGCCGGCGGCGTCGCCACCACCTTGCTGGGCTACCTGTCGCGCTCGGGCTTCGCCCTGATCGCGATGGTCGCCAACATCGCCCTGCTGCCGGTGCTGACGTTCTTCTTCCTGCGCGACTGGGACAAGTTGGTCGAGCGCGTCGCCTCGCTGATCCCGCGCGACTACCTCGGCACGGTCAGCCGCCTGGCCAAGGAATCCAACGACGTGCTCGGCGCGTTCCTGCGCGGCCAGTTCCTGGTGATGCTGGCGCTAGGCGTGATGTACGGCGTCGGCCTGTGGGGCGTGGGCCTGGACCTGGGCATCCTGATCGGCATCGTCGCCGGCCTGCTGACCTTCGTGCCCTACCTCGGCCCGGCCAGCGGCATCATCCTGGGCGTGGTCGCCGCGCTGGTGCAGTACGGCGACTGGAAGCACGTGCTCGGCGTGCTGGCGGTGTTCGGCGTGGGCCAGGTGGTGGAAAGCTATTGGCTGACCCCGAAGCTGGTCGGCGACCGCATCGGCCTGCACCCTGTGGCGGTGATCTTCGCCGTGCTGGCCGGCGGGCAGTTGTTCGGTTTCCTCGGCATGCTGCTGGCGCTGCCGGTCGCGGCGGTGATCAACGTGCTGCTGCGCTACGCCCAGGAGCGTTACACCCATAGCCGCCTGTACGCGGGCGAGCAACCGGCCGCGCTGCTGGAACCGGCGTTGGCGCCGGCCGCCGCGGGCGCGGACGCAGCGGAGCGCGAGAGCCAGCAGTGAGCATTCCGCAGTTGCCGCTGGCCCTGCGTCATTCGCCGGACCAGCGTTTGGAAACCTATGTGGACGCGCCCGACGGCGCGATCGCGCAGTTGCGCTCGCTGGCGAGCAGCGACGAGGAAACCGCGGGCTACCGCGATCCCACCGGCGCGGACTGGGTCTACCTGGCCGGCCCGCCCGGGGTCGGCAAGACCCACCTGCTGCTGGCCGCGTGCGCCCAGGCCGATCTGTCCGGCCGCCGCGCCGCCTACGTGCCGCTGGCCGCGGCGGTGGGGCGGGTGCGCGAGGCGTTGCAGTCGCTGGAGACCAACAACGACCTGCTGGCGCTGGACGGGATCGAGGCGATCGCCGGCCGGCGCGAGGACGAGATCGCCCTGTTCGACACCCACAACCGCGCGCGTCAGGCCGGCCTCGCGGTGATCTACGCATCGCGCGAGAACCCCGACGAACTCAAGCTGACCCTGCCGGACCTGCGCTCGCGCCTGTCGCAGTGCACCCGCATCGTGCTGACCCCGCTCGACGACGACGGCCGCGCCCAGGTCCTGCGCCAGCGCGCGCAGCGGCGCGGGCTGGCGCTGGAGCAGGCGGCGCTGGAGTGGATGCTCAAGCGCATGGACCGCGACCTCGGCGGCCTGACCCAGTTGCTCGACAAGCTCGACCGCGCCTCGCTGGCGGCGCAGCGGCGCATCACCGTGCCGTTTCTCAAGCGCACGATCGACGACGAAACCTGAGTCGGGAGCGGCGTCGGGAGATCCGGCGAAGCGGTGCGGCTGCGCTCTGCTTGTTCGCGCCGCGTCTCGGTCCGCCGTTTCAGCGCACCATTCGAGCGAACGCCGGATTCCGTTTCGCCGTTGTTCTTGCCGTTGCCGTTGCTGTTTGCCCGGACGCAACCCCACGCGAAGCACATGTTCCGCAGCCCCGGAGGGCGTGCGCATGGATGCGCGCGCGCCATGGGGCAGGATGCCCCTTATGGCGCGGCCCCGCGCCCCTGTGAGCCATAGTGGCTCTTGATCCGAAACAGTAATGCCTTTTCTTTGGTTACTTTCTTTGTTGCTTTGGACAAAGAAAGTGACCCGGCCGCTTGCGGACGGAAGCTTTGGATGTTTGCTTGTCCTCACACGTACGAACACGCAGAGGCCGACCCCGCCGCGGCACGCCCCCTGTAGGAGCGGCGCAAGCCGCGACCGCGCCAGCGCGGCGATTGCGTAAGTTTCGTCGTAAGTTGTTTTGTCGCGGTCGCGGCTCGCGCCGCTCCTACAGTCGGATACGCAACTGCACTGCCGTCGTTGACGAGCGACGACAAGCGACAATCAAGAGCTTTCGTCCGCAAGCGGCCGAGTTACTTTCTTTTGGCAGCGCGCCAAAAGAAAGTGACCAAAGAAAAACGCTTTTCTAAGGTCACGAGCCACTAGGTCCAGCACCGGGCGCGGGGCTGCGCCATAAGGGACATCCTGTCCCATGGCGCACGCGCGCATCCATGCGCGCGCCCTCCGGGGCTGCGGAACATGGGCCTCGGGCGAGGTTGCGTCCAAGCTGAGGGCAACAGCAGCAGCAACGGCAAGATGGATTCCGGATTTCGTCGGAATGACGGCCGTGGCTGCATTGCCTCGGTGGATGGGAGCGTTCGCAGGAATCGGGGCTGGGCGGTGGCTTCGGGATGCGGCGGCGCGGCTACGCGGCTTCGTGTGCTCGCCGCTGCGTCCCTCAACCGTCCTCGCCCAGCAGGGCCAGGTAAATCGCCAGGTCGGCCTCGCCAAAACAACACAACACCACATCCGTGGGCGCTTCGGCGGCGAGCGCATGCGCTCGCACCGTCTCCACTGCGACGCGCGCCGCCGCTTCGGCCGGATAGCCGAAGATGCCGGTGCTGATGCACGGAAACGCGATCGATGCGAAGCCGCGGCGCGCGGCGATGGCCAGGCTGTTGCGGTAGCACGCCGCCAGCAGCGCCGGTTCGCCGTGGTCGCCGCCGCGCCAGACCGGCCCGACCGTGTGGATCACGTGCTTGGCCGGCAGCCGATGGCCGCCGGTGAGCTTGGCCTCGCCGGTCTTGCAGCCCCCGAGCAGGCGGCATTCGGCCACCAGCCCGGGGCCGGCGGCGCGATGGATCGCGCCGTCCACGCCGCCGCCGCCGAGCAGCGAGGAGTTGGCGGCGTTGACGATCGCGTCCAGCGCCAGCGTGGTGATGTCGGCGCGGATCGCGCGCAGCGTCATCACCTCAGCCTCGCGCCGGCCAGTCGATGAACTGCGGCGCCACCGCGTCGGTGAGCCACACGCCGTTGTCGGCGCGATAGAACGCGATGCCGTGCGCGTGCATCTCGCCGGCGCGCACGTGCAGCACCAGCGGCGTGCCGTGGCGGCTGCCGACCTTGACCGCGGTGTCGCGGTCGAGCGAGAGGTGCACGTGCTGGCGGCTGCGCTTGTCCAGCCCGCTGCGGCGGATCGAACCGGCGAAGCGGGTGGCGGTGCCGTGGTAGAGCGAGGCCGGCGGTTCGACCGGCTGCAACGCCAGGTCGATGTCGATGGAGTGGCCTTGGTTGGCGCGGATGCGCAGGCCGTCGTCGCTGAGCTTGAAGCGCTGCTTGTCGCTGTCGCGCACGAGTTGCTCGATCAGCGCGCGGCTGTACGGCTTGCCGTGCGCGCCGGCCTTGGCGATGAATTCGTCGACGTCGGCCCAGCCTTGGGCGTCCAGGGTCAGGCCGATGGCCTGCGGTTCGTGGCGGAGGACGAGGCTGAGGAACTTGCTGAGTTTCTTGTGTTGATCGGTCATAAGCGTCGGCGCGGATGCTAGACCCGCGCCGGAACCGGCGCCAGTGCCGCGGCCGCCGTCAGTCGGCGACGAACGTCGCGTCGAGTTCGCGCAAGCGTTCGGGGGTGCCGACGTCGGTCCAGCGGCCGCGGTGGCGCGCGCCGCGCAGGCGGCCCTGGTCGGCGGCGCGGCGCAGCAGCGGCACCACGCTGAAACGCGGCGGATCGAGCTCGCAGCCGGCGGCGTCGGCGAGCGCGCTGCGCCAGTCCTGGAACAGCGAAGCGCGGTACAGGCCGATGCCGGCGTAAGTGAGCCTGTCGTCGCCGTCGTTGCCGATGCGGCCGTCGGCGTCGAGGCGGAAATCGCCGCGCGGATGCTGCGGCGGGTTGTCGACCAGCAGCAGCTGCGCGTCGCCGTCGAACTCGCGCGGCAGCGCGGCGAAGTCGTAGTCGGTCCAGATGTCGCCGTTGGCGACCAGGAACGGCGCCTGCGCCGGCGCGCCTTCCTGCAGCAGCGCCAGCGCGTTGAGCATGCCGCCGCCGGTTTCCAGCGGGGCCGGACCTTCGTAGGAATAATGCAGCCGCAGGCCCCAGCGCGAACCGTCGCCGAGCGCGGCGGGGAAGCGGTCGGCCAGCCAGGAGGTGTTGACCACGACCTCGCCGACGCCGAGCGCGGCGAGTTTTTCCAGGTGCCACTCGATCAGCGGCTTGCCGCCCACCGGCAGCAGCGGCTTGGGCGTGTGCAGGGTCAGCGGCCGCATGCGCTCGCCCAGGCCGGCGGCGAAGATCAGCGCCTTCATCGCCGGCGCGCTCATGCGCGCGCCGGCGCGTGCGCGCCCGCGGCCAGCGCCGGGCGCACGTAGCGCTCGACGATCTCGCTCAGCGGCTGCAGCTCCGGATAGCGCGGCAGCACCAGGTCGAGATACCCCAGGAAGCGCGGCGCGTCGGCGAGGTACTTGGGCTTGCCGTCGCGGTGGTGCAGGCGCGCGAACAGGCCGAGGATCTTGATGTGGCGCTGCAGCCCGGCGAAGTCGGCATCGCGGCGGAAGCGGGCGTAGTCGGGCAGGGCGATGCCGGCGGCGACGGCGCGCGCGTGGTAGCGCGCCAGCCAGGCCTCCACTCGCTCCGGCGGCCAGCTGACGAACGCGTCGCGGAACAGGCTGATCGGGTCGTAAGCGATCGGCCCGCGCAGCGCGCCCTGGAAGTCGATCACCGCCAGCCCGCCGGCGACCGGCATCAGGTTGCGCGGCATGAAATCGCGGTGGATGAACACCTGGCGCTGGGCCAGCACGTTGTCGAGGATGCGGCGGTAGGCCAGGTCGAGCCGCTCCAGGTCGCCGCAATCGAGCGACACGCCTAGGTGGCGGCCGAGGAACCACTCGTCGAACAGGCGAAGCTCGCGGGTCAGGAAGGCTTCGTCGTACGGCGGCAGGTCGTCGGGGCAGGGCAGGGCCTGGATCTTCAGCAACTGCTCGAAGGCGGCGTCGAACATCGCGTCGGCGTCGGCGCGTCCGGCTTCCACCGCCTGCAGGACGGTCTCGCGGCCGAGGTCTTCCAGCAGCAGGAAGCCCTTTTCCGGGTCGGCGCGGTGCACCTGCGGCACGCGCACGCCGCCGGCCTCCAGCACTTCGCGCAGGCGCAGCCAGGGGCGCGGGTCCTCCAACTCCGGCGGCGAGTCCATGACGATGGCGTCGCCTTCGGGCCGGGCCGCGCCGGCGTGCACGCGGCCGCGCCAGTAGCTGCGGAACCCGGCGTCGAAGGAGGCGCGGACGAGGTCGAGGCGGTCGTCGCCGGTCGCGGCGCGGGCCCAGGCCAGGCGCGCGGCGTCGCGGTCGGAGGGGTGCGGCTGGGTCATGCAGGCTCCACGCGGCGAAGGCCGCCGGCGCACAGGGTAGCCGGCCGGGCGGGGAGCGCAACCGCACGGCCTGAACGTCGCGGCCGCGGGCGTCGTTGCGGCCGCTTGCGGTAGGAGCGGCGCAAGCCGCGGCCGCGGGGCGTCCGCTCGCGTCGCTGCCTTCGGCGCAGTTGCGTTGTCGCGGTCGCGGCTCGCGCCGCTCCTGCAGGGGAGCAGCGTTATCGCCGGTCGGCAAAAAAGTGTAGGGCGAAGCCCGCGGCGCTCTCGGCTGGGAACGGTCGCCACCGCCACTCCCAGCGTCCTGCGCCGCGGGCCCCGCCCTACGGGTGCCCGGGTGAACCTCGCCGCGCGCCGGTCCTGGAGCGCGCGCAGCGGTGAAGCTTCGACTCGATGGAACGGATGAAGCGCGAAACGGTGAAGCCACGATCCCGAATCCGCGTTGCCGCGGGGTACAGCACGCAGCGAAGCCGGCGCGGGTTCCGACCCGTCGCGGCGGCACATCCGCGCCGGTGCGTCCTAGGCGCGCGCCGGTCGCGCCCGGCTTCGCTGCGTATGCCGCGCTTGGCTCAGGCGGCAATCTCCTCGGCCTGCAACGACTTCAGCCACTCGTCGTCGGAGCCTTCGTTGACGCCCTCGAACAGGAACGTCGACAGATAGCGTTCGCCGGTGTCCGGCAGCATCGCCAGCAGCACCGAGCCTTCCGCCGCGCTTTGCGCGACTTCCAGCGCCGCGGCGACGGTGGCGCCGGCGGAGAGGCCGACGAACAGGCCTTCCTCGGCGGCGAGGCGGCGCGCGGTGTCGCGCGCCAGCACGTCGTCGATGGGACGGATCTCGTCGGCGATGCCGCGGTCGAGCACGGCCGGGACGAAGTCCGGAGTCCAGCCCTGGATCTTGTGCGGCTGCCAGTCCTTGCCGGCCAGCAGCGACGCGCCGGCCGGCTCGGAGGTGACGATCTTCAGTTCCGGCCGGGCCAGCTTGAGGATCTGGCCGGCGCCGCTGAGGGTGCCGCCGGTGCCCCAGCCGGACACGAAGTAATCCAGCCGCTTGCCGGCGAAATCGCGCAGGATTTCCGGGCCGGTGGTGTTGCGGTGATAGGCCGGGTTGGCCGGGTTCTCGAACTGGCGGGCGAGGAACCAGCCGTGCTGCTCGGCCAGTTCGGCGGCCTTGCGCACCATGCCGGTGCCGCGCTCGGCGGCCGGGGTCAGGATGACCTTGGCGCCGTAGGCGCGCATGAGCTTGCGTCGCTCGATCGAGAAGGTCTCGGTCATCACCGCCACGAACGGGTAGCCGCGCGCGGCGGCGACCATCGCCAGGGCGATGCCGGTGTTGCCCGAGGTCGCTTCGACGATGGTCTGGCCGGGCTTCAGTTCGCCGCTGCGTTCGGCGTCGAGCACGATCGCCAGCGCGAGGCGGTCCTTGACCGAGCCGCCGGGATTGAACGATTCGACCTTGGCGTAGAGGGTGATGTGCTTGGGCGCGATGCGGTGGAGCTTGACGATCGGCGTGTCGCCGATGGTGTCGAGGATGCTTTCGTGCAGCGACATGAGGAGGCTCCCGTGGCGTGGGGTATGAGGAATCGGGCGATGCGGAATCAGGCGGCCTGGGCCAGTGCGGCGTCGGCGGGCGGTTCGGTCAGCGGCGCCGCGCCGAACCAGTGCAGGCGCTGCGCCAGCGCCGCGACTTCGCCGACGATCAGCAGCGCCGGCGATTGCACGCGATGGCCTTGCGCGCGTTCGGCGAGCTCGGCCAGGGTGCCGGTGACCACGCGCTGTTCGCGGCGCGAACCGTTCTCGACCAGCGCGAACGGCGTGCTGGCGGCGCGGCCGTGTTCGATCAGTTTGTCGCGCAGCACGTCCAGCCCGGCCACGCCCATGTACACGGCGAGGGTCTGCTTTTCCTGCGCCAGCGCCTGCCAGTCGAGATCGCCGGCCGAATCCTTGAGATGCGCGGTGACCAGGCGCAGCGACTGCGCGTGGTCGCGATGGGTCAGCGGTATGCCGGCGTAGGCGGCGCAAGCCAGCGCGGCGGTGATGCCGGGCACGACTTCGAACGCGATGCCGGCCTGCGCCAGCGTTTCCAGCTCTTCGCCGCCGCGGCCGAACACGAACGGATCGCCGCCCTTGAGCCGGACCACGCGCTTGCCGGCGCGCGCATGCTCGAGCATCAGCTCGTGGATGCGCTCCTGGGTGGTGTGGTGGTTGCCGGCCTGCTTGCCGACTTCGATCAGCTCGGCGTCGCGCCGCGCCAGTTGCAGCACTTCGCGGCTGACCAGGCGGTCGTGCAGGATCACGTCGGCCTGGTTGAGCGCGCGCAGGCCGCGCAGCGTCATCAACCCGGCATCGCCGGGGCCGGCGCCGACCAGCACCACCGAACCGGCCGGCGCCGCGGCGGGCTTGTCGTCGATCAAGGCCGCGCCGAACGCGCGCTGCGCCTCGTCGTGGCGGCCGTCGCGCAGCAGCGCCGCGATCGGGCCGGCCAGCACGCGTTCGAAAAAGCGCCGGCGCTGGCCGAGGTCGGGATAGTGGCGGCGGATGCGCGCGCGTTCGCGGTTCAACAACTGCGCCAGCGCGCCCAGCGATTCGTCCAGTTCGGTTTCCAGTCGTTCGCGCAGGTGCCGCGCCAGCATCGGCGCGCCGCCGCCGCTGGAGATGGCGATCTGCACCGGCCCGCGCTCGACCCGCGCCGGCACGTGGAAACCCGAGGCTTCGACGTCGTCGACCACGTTGACCCAGATCCGCCGCGCTTCGCCGGCCGCGGCGACGGCGCGGTTGACCGCGGCGTCGTCGGTGGCGGCGATCGCCAGCCAGGCCTGGTCCAGCCAGTGCGGCGCGAATTCGCCGGGCAGGTGTTCGATGCGTCCTTCCGCGGCCCAGGCGCGCAACACCGGATTGAGCGCAGGCGCGCCCAGCCGCACCCGCGCGCCGGCCTCGAGCAGGGCCGCGGCCTTGCGCTGGGCGACCGCGCCGCCGCCGACCACCAGCACGCTGCGGCCGCGCAGGTCGGCGAACAGCGGGAACAAGCCGCCGGCCGGCCGTTCGCCGGCCGGCGGGTGTTGGTCGTGTTCGGAGCGGGACGAGGCGCGGGTCACGGCGGCGAGGGTGCGTCGGGAGGAGGATGCGACGACCCTACGGCCGCCGCCCGGCGCCGCGGAAATGACGGCCCCGCCTTTGCACATGCCGTCACGTAATGAGCCGCTGCGTTGCCGGACGGATACTGGACAGCGGATATACGGCTGGTTAATCTATAAATCCTTTCATCCGAATAGAGCGATAAATACGTGGACGCGAAGTGCCAGCGAATGCGTGCGATGCGCCCGAGCTGCCGCGGCAACGCGGGCGCCGGCTGTTGTCGCCGCTGCGCCGTTCGCCGCATTCCGCCCCGACACTCATTCTGGATCGCCACCCCATGACCCTGACCCAGTTGCGCTACCTGGTCGCCATCGCCGACTCCGGCCTCAACATCACCCTCGCCGCCGAACGCGTCCACGCCACCCAGCCCGGCCTGTCCAAGCAGCTCAAGCAGCTTGAGGACGAGCTGGGCTTTCTGTTGTTCGTGCGCAAGGGCCGCAGCCTGGAAGCGATCGCCCCGGCCGGCGAGCGCGTGCTCGCGCATGCGCGGCGCATCCTCGAGGAAGCGTCCAACATCCGCGCCTACGCCGCCAACGAACGCGGCCAGCACGCCGGCCGGCTGGTGCTGTCGACCACCCACACCCAGGCGCGCTATGTGCTGCCGCCGGCGATCGCCCAGGTCAAGCGCGACTTCCCCCAGGTCAGCGTGCACCTGCAGGCCGCGGCCGACGGCGAGGTGCTGGCGCATCTGTCGCACGGCAACGCCGACCTGGCGGTGATCAGCACCGCCGGCGCGCCGCCCGAGGGCGGCCTGGCGGTGCCGCTGTTCCGCTGGCGCCGGGTGGTGCTGGTGCCGCGCGCGCACGCGCTGGCCAAGCTCGACCGCGCGCCGACCCTGGCCGAACTGGCGGCGCATCCGCTGATCAGCTACGAATCCTCGAACCGGCCCGAATCCTCGCTGCGCCGCGCCTTCGCCGCCGGCGGCCACGAGCCGCAGCTGGCGATGACCGCGCGCGACGCCGACCTGATCAAGACCTACGTGCGCACCGGCCTGGGCGTGGGCCTGCTGGCCGAGATGGCGGTGACCTCGCGCGACGACGACCTCAAGGCGCTGACCGCGCCCGACGCGGTGCCCGAATGCATCACCTGGGCGGTGATCCCGCGCGCGCGGGTGTTGCGCGATTACGCGCTGGAGCTGGTCCACGGCCTGGCGCCGCAGATCGACCGGCGCGACCTGCGCCGGGTGCTGGAAGGCAATCTCGAACCGGCATGGCCGAAGGCGCCGAGCTGGATCGAGCTGACCCAGTCGATCAGTTCCTGAGCTTGGGCGCCGCGCGCGGCGTGGCCCGCGCGACGAAGGCGAGACGGGAGCCGCTGCGCCGCGTGCGGATCGCGCGGTCGGTCCGCGTCCGCCGCACCGGCGCGGCGCCGCCATCCACGGCGCCGCGCCGCCGCCTCCGCGCCTGACGGCGGCGCCGATACGCGGCCGAGTCCCGCGTCCCAAGCGCGTGGCGAGTCGGTCGCCAAAACCGCCGTCCTGGCGCGTTGTCTGCATTTCTCATGCGTGCCGGCTGTGCAGTTCGTGCCCACGCTGGGCTGAGCCGACGCGGCGTAAAAAACGTGTCTGAATTCGTTGCGTCCTGTCGATTTCTCCAGAAACCCGACCGGCCGCCCTTTTGTGATCATTCCCGTCCGCATCGAAACCGCGCCCGCTTCGCAACCGGGCGCGGCCGCCAGACCGGTTCCCGCAGCGCCCGAGCCCCGGCCGGCACGCCGACCCGAGCGTCCGCACGCCGCGCGCCGCTGCCCGCGCGGGCGCGGCTGGGCGCTGCGCCTGTTGCTCGCGTGCCTGATCGCGCCGGCACTGCCGCCCGCCGCTGCGCAGACTTTCACCTGCGGCGTCGATACCGAATACTCGATCGACCAGAACACCCGGGTGATCCGGCGCCTGAACCCGGTCACCGGCGCGACCGCCACGATCGCCACCGTGCCGGCGATCGGCAACGCGCTGCTCAACGGCATCGGCCTGCCGCCCGGCGGCGGCGAAGTGATCTACGGCGTGGTCGCCGGCGGCGCCGACAAGGGCCGGGTGTTCGCCTACAACGCCGCCACCGGCGCGCTGACCCAATCGCCGATCCCGGCGGGCGTGCCTGCCTTCGCCAGCAATTTCGTCGCCGGCGGTTTCAATCCGGCCAATCGCCTGTTCTACTCCGCCGCGCCCCAGGCCAACACGAGCAACAACAGCGTCTGGGGCCTGTTTTCCTACGACCCGCGCAGCAATGCGGTGGCGCAGGCGGGCGCCATCACCGAGGTCTCCGGCAACAACGGCGACCTGGCGTTCGACAACCTCGGCAACCTGTATCTGGTGTCGGGCAATTCGGCCTCGGGCAGCCGCATTTATCGCGTCACCGCGCAGCAACTGGCGGCGGGCGGGAACATGGCGGCGTCGCCGGTGACCGGCGAACTCGGCTCCGGCGGCACTTATCCGGGCATCGCCTTCAACGACGGTCTGCTGACGGTGGGGGCGAACGGCGCGGTCTCGCAACTGCATCCGTCCACCGGCGCGGTCTCCAACGGGCCGGTAAGCACTTCCAGCGGCAGCGACCTGGCCTCGTGCGGCTATCCCTACACCATCCGCTTGCGCAAGAACCTGCCCGACGGACGCAACGCGGCGGGCGACCAGTTCGCGTTGAGCATCGGCGGCGGCGGCTGGGCCGCCGGCAACGCGGCGACCACCGGCGGCGGCGCCGGCGGCCTGCAGGCGGCGGTCGCCGGACCGGTGCTGGGCCTGCCCGGCAACGCTTACACGATCGGCGAGGCGGCCAGCGGCAGCGCCCAACTCGGCGGCTATGCGACGTCGTGGACTTGCGTCAACGAATCCGACGGCAACGCGGCGGTCGCCAGCGGCCGCGGCGCATCGGGCCGCTTCGTCATGCCCGACCGCGACAACGCCGGCGCGGACGTGCTGTGCACCTTCGGCAACGAACGCGAGGTCGATCTGTCGGTGACCAAGACCAACACGCCGGCCGCCGGCGCCAGCGACCGCGGCGACGACACCGTGCGCAGCGGCGCGGCCAGCGTCTACACCCTCGCGGTGGGCAATGCCGGGCCTTCGGTCGCCGACCAGGCGTTGCTGCGCGACACGGCCGCGTCGGGGCTCAAGGACTGCGAGGTGGTCGCGGGATCGTGCAGCGTCGTCGGTACGGCGACGTGTCCGGCGCCGGCCGAGTTGAGCTTCGCCCGTCTCAGCGGCGGCGGCGTGCGGCTGCCGCCGATCGCCGCGGGCGGCGGGTTGCGGTTCCAGGTGCGCTGCACGGTGGAATGAGCACGGCGTCGCTACGCGCGCCGGCTTGGGCGAGCCTGCCGGCTTGCGCGGCGCGGGCCGGCTGCTGCGCGCGCGTGGGGCGGATCGAGCGCGTCGCGTCCGCTCGCGCCGCCGTCGCTCAGGCGGCCTTGTCCTCGGCCAGCGGCTCGCTGTCGAAATGCAGGCCGCACTCGCGCTTGAGCCCGAAGAAGCGGGTGTCTTCCTCGCGCATGCCCGGCTCCAGCCGGCGCGTGGTGTGCACGTCGCCGATCGACACATAGCCGTCGTGCCACAGCGGGTGGTACGGCAGGTCGTGCGCCTGCAGGTATTGCCACACGTCGCGGTCGCTCCAGTCGGCCAGCGGATGCAGCTTCCAGCGGCCGTCCTTGAGCTGCAGGAACTCCAGCCCTGCGCGGCTGCCGGATTGGCTGCGGCGCAGGCCGGCGATCCAGGTGCGCACGCCCAACTCAGCCAGCGCGCGTTGCATCGGCTCGACCTTGCGCAGGCGGTTGTAGCGCTCCAGGCCTTCCAGGCCTTGCTCCCACAGCTTGCCGAAGCGCGCTTCCATCCAGGCCGCGCCCATCTGCGGGCGGTAGACCTTGAGGTTCAGCGCCAGGCGCTCGCCGAGTTCGTCGATGAAGCGATAGGTTTCCGGGAACAGATAGCCGGTGTCGATCACGATCACCGGGATCCGCGGCGCCTGCCGCGCGACCATGTGCAGCGACACCGCCGATTGCGCGCCGAAGCTCGACGACAGCGCGTGCTCGCCGGCGGTGTTCTCCAGCGCCCAGGCCACGCGCTGCTCGGCCGTCTGCGTGGCCAGCCAGGCGTTGAGTTCGGCGAGCGCGCGCGGCGACTCGGCGGCGGTGACGGGATCGGTCGGAGCGCTCATGGGCGGGCCTGTGCAACCAGTTGGACGGGAATGCCGGTGGGCGTGGGGTAGGGCACGGTCACGACCTCGCGCCGCACCAGGTAGTCGCCGAAGCCTTCGCCGTCCTCGCGCTCGCCGGCGTAGGCGGCCAGCAGCGGATCGAGCGCGGCGAGGATCTCGGCCTCGACGATGTTTTCGCGATACAGCGTGTTCAGGCGCTGGCCGCGGTGGTCGGCGCCGAGCATCAGGTTGTAGCGGCCGGGCGCCTTGCCGACCAGGGCGATCTCGCCCAGGTACGGGCGCGAGCAGCCGTTGGGGCAGCCGCTGATGCGCAGGTTGATCGGCGCGTCGGCGATCGAATGGCGCTGCAGCAGCGCTTCCACCGCATCGACGAATTCGGGCAGGTAGCGCTCGGCCTCGGCCATGGCCAGGCCGCAGGTCGGCAAGGCCACGCAGGCCAGCGCGTTGCGCCGCACCGGGCTGGCGCTGCGGTAGCCGTCCAGGCCGTGCTGCACGGTCAGCGCATCCACGCGCTCGCGCAGCGCCGCCGGCACGCCGGCGATGGTCAGGTTCTGGTTCGGGGTCATCCGGAACTGCGCGCCTTCGGCGTCGAGCAACAGTTCGGCGATCGCGCGCAGGCCGCTGAGGTGGGTCACTTCGTCGCCGCGGCCGTCGAGCGCGCCGTCGACGATGCGCCCGGCCGGCAGGCGCAGGGTCAGGTGCGCGCGGCCGTCGTCGCCCTCGACCCAGCCGAAGCGATCGCCGTTGTGGCGGAAGGCGAACGCACGCGCCGGAAGGAGAGTGAAACCGGCGCGCCGTTCGACTTCCGCCTTGAACCAGTCCAGCCCGCGATCGTCGATGGTGTACTTGAGCCGCGCGCGCTTGCGCAGCTGGCGGTTGCCGAAATCGCGTTGGGCGGTGACCACCGCCACGCCGACCGCGGTCACCTGGTCCGGGGTGACGAAGCCGATCACGTCGGCGACCCGCGGATAGGTCTCCGGATCGCCGTGGGTCGCGCCCATGCCGCCGCCGATGGTGACGTTGTAGCCCAGCAGCTTGCCGTCCTCGAGGATGGCGATGTAGCCCAGGTCCTGGGCGAACACGTCGACGTCGTTGTACGGCGGGATCGCGAAGCCGATCTTGAACTTGCGCGGCAGGTAGGCCTGGCCGTAGATCGACTCGTCCTCGCTGCCGCTGCCGGCCACGAGCTCCTCGTCGAGCCAGATCTCGTAGTAGGCGCGGGTCTTGGGCAGCAGGTGTTCCGACAGCGCCGCGGCCTGGGCGAAGACTTCCGCGTGGCTGGCGCTGAACTGCGGATTGGCCGCCACCGCGACGTTGCGGTTGACGTCGCCGCACGCGGCCAGGGTGTCGATGAGCGCGGCGTTGATCGCCTGCATCGTCGCCTTGAGCTCGGTCTTGATCACGCCGTGGTACTGGAACGCCTGGCGCGTGGTGACGCGCAGGCCGCGCTCGGCGAAGCGCGTGGCGATGGAGTCGAGCTTGAGCCATTGCTGCGGCGACACCACGCCGCCCGGGGTGCGGGTGCGGATCATGAAGCTGTAGGCCGGCTCCAGCTTGGCCACGCGGCGCTCCTCGCGCACGTCGCGGTCGTCCTGCTGGTAGCTGCCGTGGTACTTGATCAGGGTCTGGTCGTCGTCGTTGAGCGCGCCGGTCAACGGGTTGGCCAGGCTGTCGAGCAGGCTGCCGCGCAGGCGCGCGCTGGCGAGTTTGATGTCCTCCACCGAATGCGCGCTCATGCGCCGGCTCCGGCGAAGGCGGCGCGGGCGAAGGCCGCGCGCGAGGCGCGCAGTTGCAGCCCGAACGGAGCGCGTCGCGACGGCGGCGGCGCGTTCTTGTCGGCGCGCTCGTGAGCGCCGGCGCGGGGTTCGCGCTCCATCCGGACTGCCGGGGCAATCGTTGCGGGCGCAGCGGCGAGCGTCCCGCGAGGCTCAGTAGACGCCACAAACCCCGCGCCGTCGTGCGACGTGCGGCGCGGTTCGACGATGTAGTGTTCCGACCAGCGGACAGCGACGGCGTACATCAGTAGACATCCCGGGCGTAGCGCCCTTGTTGTTGCAGATCGTTGAGGTAGTCCTCGGCGTCCTCGGCGTTGCGGCCGCCGTGCTCGGCGATCGCCGCCAGCAGCGCGGCGTGCACGTCCTTGGCCATGCGCGTGGCGTCGCCGCACACGTACAGGTGGGCGCCGTTCTGCAGCCAGTCGTACAGTTCGCGGCCGTGCTCGCGCAGGCGGTGCTGGACGTAGACCTTGTGCGCCTGGTCGCGCGAGAACGCCAGGTCCAGCCGGTGCAGCTGGCCCGACTTCAGGGCCGCCTGCCACTCGGTCTGGTAGAGGAAGTCGGTGCGGAAATGCGGGTTGCCGAACAGCAGCCAGTTGCGGCCGGACGCGCCATCGGCGGCGCGGTCCTGGACGAAACCGCGGAACGGCGCCACGCCGGTGCCCGGGCCGATCATGACGATGTCGCGGCTGCCGTCGGCGGGCAGGCGGAAGCGCTCGTTGGCTTCGATGAACACCGGCAGGCGCTCGCCTTCCTCGGCGCTGGCCAACTGGTGCGACGCCGCGCCCCAGCGCAGGCCGAGCTCGCTTTCGTACTCGACGTGGGCCACGGTCAGGTGCGCTTCCTCGCCGACCGCCTTCTGGCTGGAGGCGATCGAGTACAGGCGCGGGGTCAGCGGGCGCAGCGCGGCGACCAGTTCCTCGGCCGACCAGCCGCCGTCGAAGCGCTGCAGCAGGTCGATCACCTGGTTGCGCGCCAGCAAGTCGGCCAGTTGCGCCGATTGGTCGGGCGCGAGCAGGCGGTTGAGTTCGTCGCTGCGCGCGTGCGCGGCGTGGCTGGCGACGAACGGGCGCGCCAGCTTGGTCAGTTCGCGCTTGTCGCCGAGCCACTGGCGCAGCGGCAGGGTCTGGCCGGCGTGGGCGACGGCGGCGTCGCCGTCGAGCTGCAGCGTCTCCAGCACCGCCTGCACCAGCGCCGGCGGGTTGCGCGGCCACAGGCCGAGCGCGTCGCCGGGCTGGTAGTGCAGGCCGGAATCCTCCAGCGACAGCTCGATGTGGCGGATGTCCTTGTCGGCCGCGACCGCGCCGCGCGCGCTGCTGGCGCGCGCGATCAGGCGACGGTTGCCGATCAGTTCGGCGGCGAACGGGGCGTCGCGGTGATGGGTCGGCGCGGCCGGCGCGATCGGGCGCAGCGGCGTCACCGTCGCCAGGTGCGCGGCGGCCGGCTTGAGGGTGTCCTTGGCCTGGGCCAGCGCCTGCTGCAGCCACGGGCCGGAGACCGTCTCGATGTCGAGGTCGGCATCGCCGCGGGCGAAGGCGCGGGTGGCGCCGAGTTCGGCCAGGCGCGCGTCGAGGCGCGCGCCGATCGCGCAGAACTGCGGATAGCTCGAATCGCCGAGGCCGAGCACGGCGTAGTGCACGCCCTTGAGTTCGGGCGCGCGCTTGCCGGCGATGAAGTCGACCAGGCCGCGCGCGTCGTCCGGCGGGTCGCCGTCGCCCTGGGTGCTGACCACCAGGTACAGCAGGCGCTCGCCCTTGAGTTCGCGGGTCGGGTAGGCGTCGGCGCGCAGCACGCGCACGCCCAGGCCGGCGGCCTCGGCCTGCGCGGCGAGTTGTTCGGCCAGGCGCTTGGCGTTGCCGGTCTGGCTGCCGTAGACGATGGTCAGGCGCTCGCCGGTGCGGGTCTCGACCGCGGCCGGCGCGGCGGCCGTGGCCACGGCGAGGCCGGAGCGGGCCAGCCCGGCGGCATAGCCGGACAGCCACCACAGGCTGTCGCGATCCAGTCCATCGGTGAGACGAGCGAGCGAATCCAGCCGATCGGCCGGCAGCGGCGCGGCGAGCAGGGGCGGAGCGGCGAGGGGCGGCGCGGGCAGCGCGGCGGACGGGGCGGCGGCAGGCACGGTGGCGGTCTGCGTCTGGCTTCGGAGTCAGCAGGCTACGAGCGCACGCCGGGCGCGCGGAAAGGATGCTCGGTTATTCGTTAATGCCTTGCGTTCATTTCTCCCCGAATCCGGGGGGATTTCTAATGCGATCCAAGGCGACGCCCGCAACGGGGTCCGGTCCGGGCTCCGCCGCGGTCGCCGCCGGCCGTCGCCGTGCGGCCGGTCCCCCCCGGCGGGCAGCGCTGGCGCGCGCGCATTCACGATCGCGCTGCGCGGTCCGGCGCGACCGGTGTCTCATTTGGACCGCGCCGCCCGGCGCAGCTTGCGCGACAGGTAACGAACATTGTGATTCCATGGACGCCGGGTCGCCGCGCAGGCGTCCATGGAAGTCGGACCCAACCTTTTGCAGGCCGGACGCCGCCGCGTCGTCCCGCCGTCCCAGGAACGCGGCGAGCGAGCCCCTTTGCGATGAGTGCGTCACCCGTACCGAGCGCCGCCTTCGATCCCGTTTCCGACAACGCCACGCCGCTGGCCCAGGCGCTGAGCCATCTCGACCGGCTCGAGGCCGAGAGCATCCACATCCTGCGCGAGGTCGCGGCCGAGTTCCGCAACCCGGTGATGCTCTATTCCATCGGCAAGGACAGCTCGGTGCTGCTGCACCTGCTGCTCAAGGCCTTCTATCCCGCGCGCCCGCCGATCCCGCTGCTGCACGTGGACACCGGCTGGAAGTTCCGCGAGATGATCGCCTTCCGCGACCGCCGCGCCGCCGAGACCGGCGTCGACCTGCGCGTGCACATGAACCCCGACGGCCTGGCCCAGGGCATCGGCCCGGTCAGCCACGGCGCGGCCGTGCACACCGACGTGATGAAGACCCAGGGGCTCAAGCAGGCGCTGGACTGGAACAAGTTCGACGCCGCCATCGGCGGCGCGCGCCGCGACGAGGAAAAGTCGCGGGCCAAGGAGCGCATCTTCTCGTTCCGCAACCCGCAGCACCGCTGGGACCCGAAGAACCAGCGCCCGGAACTGTGGAACCTCTACAACACCCGCATCCACGCCGGCGAGAGCGTGCGCGTGTTCCCGATCTCGAACTGGACCGAGCTCGACGTGTGGCTGTACATCTTCCGCGAGCGCATCCCGGTGCCGTCGCTGTACTTCGCCGCGCAGCGCCCGGTGGTCGAGCGCGACGGCGCGCTGATCCTGGTCGACGACGAGCGCCTGCCGCTGCGCGCCGGCGAGACCCCGCAGGTCCGCAACGTGCGTTTCCGCACCCTGGGCTGCTATCCGCTCACCGGCGCGATCGAATCCGAAGCCGACACGCTGGAGAAGATCATCGCCGAGATGCTGGTGGCCACCACCTCCGAACGCCAGGGCCGGATGATCGATCACGATCCGTCCGCCTCGATGGAGCGCAAGAAGCAAGAGGGCTACTTCTGATGGCCACCGGATTCGGAATTCGGGATTCGGCGCTGGCCGAAGCGCAGCGCGGCGACGCGGGCGATGCGAAGCCGGACGCGGGCGGCGGCAAGTCGGGCGGCAGCGTGGTGGCGTTCGCCAATCCGCAGGCGTCGACCCCGCATGCCGTCGGCGAAGCCGTCGCCGACTACCTCAAGCAGCACGAGAGCAAGAGCCTGCTGCGCTTCATCACCTGCGGCAGCGTCGACGACGGCAAGAGCACCCTGATCGGGCGCCTGCTGCACGACACCCAGCGCCTGTTCGAGGACCAGCTGGCCGCGCTCGACGCCGACAGCCGCCGCCACGGCACCCGCAACGGCCAGATCGACTTCGCCCTGCTCGTCGACGGCCTCGCCGCCGAGCGCGAGCAGGGCATCACCATCGACGTGGCCTACCGCTACTTCGGCACCGAGCGGCGCAAGTTCATCGTCGCCGACTGCCCCGGCCACGAGCAGTACACCCGCAACATGGCCACCGGCGCGTCCACCGCCGACCTGGCGGTGGTGCTGGTCGACGCGCGCAAGGGCCTGCTGACCCAGACCCGCCGGCACAGCTATATCGTCTCGCTGCTCGGCATCCGCCACGTGCTGCTGGCGGTCAACAAGATGGACCTGGTCGGCTTCGACCAGAGCGTGTTCGAAGCCATCGTCGACGAGTACCGCGAACTGGCGGCCAAGCTCGGCATCGCGCACGTGCAGGCGGTGCCGCTGTCGGCGCTGGAAGGCGACAACCTCACCGCGCGCTCGGACGCCACCCCGTGGTATCGCGGCCCGAGCGTGCTCGAACACCTGGAAACCGTCGACGTCGCCCGCGACCGCGCCGACCTGGGCCTGCGCCTGCCGGTGCAGTGGGTCAACCGCCCGCACCAGGATTTCCGCGGTTTCGCCGGCACCGTCGCCGCCGGCAGCGTGCGCCCGGGCGACGAGATCGTGGCGCTGCCGTCGGGCCGGCGCTCGCGCGTGCAGCGCATCGTCACCGCCGACGGCGACCTGGCACAGGCGGTGGCGGGGCAGGCGGTGACGCTGACCCTCGCCGACGAACTCGACATCAGCCGCGGCGACGTGATCGCCGGCGCGGCGCAGCCGGCGCAAGTGGCCGACCAGTTCGCCGCGCACCTGCTGTGGATGGATGGCAACCCCTTGTTGCCTGGCCGGTCCTACTGGCTCAAGATCGGCACGCGCACGGTCAGCGCCAGCATCACCGAGATCAAGCACAAGATCGACGTCAACACCCAGGCCCAGCTGGCCGCGCGCCGGCTCGAACTCAACGAAGTGGCGTGGTGCAACATCGGCCTGGACCAGCCGATCGCGTTCGAGGCCTACCGCGACAACCGCGAGCTGGGCAGCTTCGTCCTGATCGACCGCCAGACTCACGCCACCGTCGCCGCCGGCACCCTCGATTTCGCCCTGCGCCGGGCCGAGAACATCCACTGGCAGCCGGTCGACGTCGACAACGCCGCGCGCGCCCGCGCCAAGCAGCAGAAGCCGCGCTGCGTGTGGTTCACCGGCCTGTCGGGCTCGGGCAAGTCGACCATCGCCAACCTGGTCGACAAGCAACTGCACGCGCTCGGCCACCACACCTTCATCCTCGACGGCGACAACGTCCGCCACGGGCTCAACAAGGACCTGGGCTTCACCGACGCCGACCGGGTCGAGAACATCCGCCGCGTCGCCGAAGTCGCCAAGCTGATGACCGACGCCGGCCTGATCGTGCTGGTGAGCTTCATCTCGCCGTTCCGCGCCGAGCGCCAACTGGCGCGCGAACTGTTCGGCACCGAGGAATTCGTCGAAGTCTTCGTCGACACGCCGCTGGAGGAAGCCGAGCGCCGCGACGTCAAGGGCCTGTACGCGAAGGCGCGCGCTGGCAAGATTCCGAACTTCACCGGCATCGACTCGCCGTACGAAGCGCCGGAGTCGCCGGAGCTGCATCTGGCGACGCTGGACGAGGACTCGCAGGCGCTGGCCCAGCGCGTGGTCGACTACCTGCGCGGCTGAGCCGCCGGGCTTCGTGCCCGCGCCGCGATCCGTCGCGTCGCGGTCGCGGCTCGCGCCGCTCCTACAGGGCGCCTTGCGGCTTTGTTCGCCTCCTGTAGGAGCGGCGCGAGCCGCGCCGCGCCACTGAAACGGCGACGCTTCTGCGCGATCGCCGTCCAGCCCAAACCAGAACGCCCCGGTTTTCGCCGGGGCGTTCGTTCGAGCGACGCGAGGACCGCCGCTCAGCTCTTCGCCGACTTGCTGCGGATGAACTCGTACAGGAACAACAGCACGATCGCGCAGACCACCGACACGATCAGCCCGATGAATCCGCCGCCGCCGTAGATGAGGCTGCCGACATACGCGCCGGCGATGCCGAGCAGGATGGTCAGGATCCATCCCATCGGATCCGCCCCCGGCTTGAAGAAGCGCGCGAGGATGCCGATGACCGCGCCGATGATGATCGTGGAAATGATGCCGCCGAACATGGCCTGCCTCCTCGAAGGAATGGAGCGCACCGGGATGGAGTGCGCAGGGATCATGTGAGCGCCGGCGTCGCCGCCGCGTGAGGGCGCGGCGGGTGGATTGGGCGGGGGTTAAGCCGGTGCCGCCGGGCCGAAACACCCGCTGCCGCGCTGTGCTTTTCGCCTGCGCGCGCAGCGGCGCCGGCACCATTCGCGATCCGGCCGCTATCGAGCCGACAAAGAAAAAGCGGGCCGACCGGCCCGCTTTCTCGTCCATGGCCCGGCGCCGGGGCTCAGCAGCAGCCGTGGCCGCCGTGACGATCGCCGCTGTCGGCGACGACTCCCGCACCGGTGGTCTCGCCGCGCTGGCTGGCCTGGTGATGCTCGGCCACCACCCGCGCCACGCACGCGGTCACCCGCTTGCCCATCGGGATGTGCAGGAACTCGTTGGGGCCGTGCGCGTTGGAATGCGGGCCGAGCACGCCGGTGATCATGAACTGCGCGCCCGGGAACTTCTCGCCGAGCATGCCCATGAACGGAATCGAGCCGCCTTCGCCCATGTACATCGCGGGCGCCCCGAAGAACTCGCGGCTCGACGCGTCGATCGCCTGGGACAGCCACGACGACATCGCCGGCGCGTTCCAGCCGCTGGAGGACTTCTCCAGTTCCAGCGACACCTGCGCGCCGTTGGGCGGATCGCGCAGCAGCACTTCCTTGAGCAGCTCGCCGGCGCGCTTGCCGTCCAGGGTCGGCGGCAGGCGCAGCGACAGCTTCACCGAGGTGTGGGGGCGCAGCACGTTGCCGGCCGAGGCCAGCGCCGGCATGCCGTCCACGCCGGTCACCGACAGCGCCGGGCGCCAGGTGCGGTTGAGCACCAGTTCGGACAGGTCCTCGGCCATCGGCGTCATGCCGGGCAGGAACGGGAACTTGTCGTAGACCGCGGTGCCGAGCACCTTGGCGGCCTGGCGCGCCTGCTCCATGCGCTCTTCCGGCACGTCGACGTACAGGCCTTCGATCAGGATCTTGCCGCTGGTCTCGTCCTCCAGCCTCGACAGCAGCTGGCGCAGCAGGCGGAAGCTCGACGGCACCACGCCCGAGGCGTCGCCCGAATGCACGCCTTCGCTGAGCACCTTGACCGTGAAGTTGCCGCCGGCCAGGCCGCGCAGCGAGGTCGTGCACCACAGCTGCTCGTAGTTGCCGCAGCCCGAGTCCAGGCACACCACCAGCGAGGGCTTGCCGATGCGGTCGGCGAGGTGGTCGACATAGGCCGGCAGGTCGTAGCTGCCCGACTCCTCGCAGGCCTCGATCAGGATCACGCAGCGCGAGTGCGGGACCTGCTGGTCCTGCAGCGCCAGGATCGCCGTCAGCGAGCCGAAGATCGCGTAGCCGTCGTCGGCGCCGCCGCGGCCGAACAGCTTGTCGCCCTTGATCACCGGCTTCCACGGGCCGAGGCCGTCGTCCCAGCCGGTCATCTCCGGCTGCTTGTCCAGGTGGCCGTACAACAGCACGCAATCCTCGTCGCGTGTCTGTGCCGAGGCATCGGCGGCGCCATGCGCGGGCTTGCCCGCAAACGCGGGGATGTCGATGAAGATCAGCGGCGTGCGGCCTTCCAGCCGGACCACCTCGACCTGCATGCCCGGGATGGTCTGGGCCTTGGCCCAGGATTCCATCAGCTTGACCGCATCGTCCATGTAGCCGTGCTTGACCCAGTCGGCGTCGAACATCGGCGACTTGTTGGGGATGCGGATGTACTCGACCAATTGCGGGACGATTTCGTCGTCCCACTTCTGACCGACGTAGCGGTCGACCTTGCTGGCGTCCATGAACGGGGCCTCGGAGCTGGGGAAGGCCGCCATTTTACGCCTGCCGGGGCGTGTAGGACTTTTCCTACCCTGCGCTGCGGCTCCGCCCGACTTCGCCGGGGCGCAAGCGGCGATAACCTGTGCCCGTCGAGACATGGAGACTGTCTCCACCGGCAGACAAGGACTCAAGGAAGCAAGTCGGCCGGACTGGAACGGAATCCAATCTCAAGGAGCTCAACATGAAGTCGTTTGCCCTCATCGCCAAGTCGCTGGTGCTCTCGCTGGTCCTCGCCGGCAGCGCCTACGCCTCCGAGAAGGTCAATATCAACAGCGCCGATGCGGCCACGCTGGACCGCGTGCTGCTCAACATCGGGGCGTCCAAGGCAGAAGCGATCGTCGCTTACCGCAAGGCCAACGGGGCCTTCCGCAGCGTCGAACAGCTGGCCCTGGTCAAGGGGATCGGTCTGAAGACGGTGGAAAAGAACCGGGACCGTATCGTGGTGGGTGGGGCGCCGGCGCAGGGTCGCCCCATCAACACCGCCGGCGCCATCGCGGCGCCGCGCGCCGCCAGTAAGCGCTGAACAAGCCTGCCGGCACCGTACGGATGCGGAGCCGGTAGCTGATCGGGCAAGGATGCCCGAAGGATTCGGGGGGAGGTCCCTGGACACGGAAGTACGCTGCCCCGCCGCGGATGGATCCGCGGCGGGGCGCACCCAACCGAAGCAACGCAGCCCCGCCGCTGCCCCCGAAGCGACAAACCCCCAAGCCCCTACGCCGTACTACAGGCCCCTGTAGGAACGGCGCAAGCCGCGACCGCGCCAGGCAAACACCGGCGCCACCCCTCGCGAGCCCCGCCCAGCACTGTTCTCACTCAGCCCCCGGCCCACAGGCCCGGCCTGTTGTGATGCGCCTCGATCCCCGCCCCGGGACCGCCAGCGCTTGGGCCCCCCACCCAGACCCACTAGACTGGCCGCTCCGTTCAGCCAGCCCTGCGCAGCCATGTCCGACCGCCCGTCCTGGTGCATCCCCGCCAACGAATACCGCCGCGAGCGCTGGCGCAACCAGTTCGGCTGGACCCGCGAGATCGTGCGCATGCGCCGCGAGGCCGGCCAGGACCGCGTGGCGCAGGGCGAGCAGGACTGGGACTGGCGCCTGTCCATCGCCGAGATCGAGAGCGACGCGCCGTTCTCGGCCTTCCCCGGGATCGACCGCGAACTGGTCCTGCTCAGCGGCAACGGCCTGCGCCTGCGTTTCGACGAGGGCGAGGCGGTCGAGCTGCACCCGCCGCACGACAAACTGCGCTTCGCCGGCGAACGCACGGTGACCGGCGAGCTGATCGACGGCCCGACCCACGACTTCAACCTGATGTGGCGCCGTGGCCGGGTCCGCGCCGAGCTCTGGCACCGGCCGCTGGTCGGCCCGATGGTGCTGTTCGCCGAACCTGGCCAGAGCTGGGCCGTGCACCTGCTGGCGGGCCAGGCGCACTTCGCCGACGGCTCGGGACTGGCGCCGCTGCAGGCGGGCGATACCGCGATCCTGGCGGCGGGCGAGGATCGCCTGCGCCATGTGCTGGAAGGCGGCGGCGAAGTGTTGCTGGTGCGCGTCGGCGAAGCCTGAGCTGCGTGGGCAACCAGTTTGCGCGAATGACGGCGGAGGCGAGACGGCGATCGTCGTGATCGGCGTGCTGCGGTTGGCGTCGTAGGCGCGGTGTCGCGGTCGCGGCTCGCGCCGCTCTTACAGTCGGACTTCCAGCGGTCGTGCGGACCTGCGGGAGGGCCTTCAGGCCCGACGTTTCCCGCTCAGATCGCCGCGTTCTCCGCGAACGCGCACCGATCAATACACATCGCGCCGATACCGCCCCTGCGCCGCCATCGCTTCCAGCGCTTCGTCGCCGAGCGCTTCGCGCAACACTGCGTCCACCGCCGGCGCCATCCCTTCCAGACTGCCGCAGACGTAGACCGCGGCGCCCGCGTCGACCCATTCGCGCACCTGGTCGATGCGTTCGCGCACGCGGTCCTGCACGTACACCCGCTGCGCGCCGTCGCGCGAAAACGCATAGTCAGCGCGCTCGAGCCGGCCGTCGGCCAGCCACGCTTCGAGTTGGTCGCGGTAGTGCAGGTCGCAGGCGGCGTTGCGTTCGCCGAACAGCAGCCAGTTGCGGCGATGGCCGGCGTCGATGCGCTCGCGCAGCAGCGCGCGCAGCCCGGCCAGGCCGGTGCCGTTGCCGATCAGGATCAGCGGCCGCGCATCGTCGGGCGCGTGGAAGGACGGGTTGGTGCGGATGCGCAGGTCGATGGCCGCGCCGTCGCCGGCGTGTTCGGTCAGCCAGCCGCTGCCCAGGCCGAGGCGGCCGTCGTCGCGGCGCATCTGCCGGACCAGCAGGCGCAGCGCGCCGTCGGCGGGAACCGAGGCGATGGAGTACTCGCGGTGCGGCAGCGGCGCCAGGGCGTCGGCCAGCGCCTGCGCGCTCTGGCCGCGCGCGTCGGCGGCGGCAGGCAGGCGCGAGCGTTGCAGCAGATCGGCCAGCGCGGTCTCGGCCTCGTCGCGGCGCACGCGCGCGGCGCCGTCGAAGCCGTTCGCGGCCAGCCATTGCGCAACCTCGTCGGCCGGGTTGCGCGGCCCGATCTCGGCGATGTCGCCGGCCCGCCATTGCAGCGCCGAACCGTCGGCCGGCACCAGCGCAAGATGGAACGCGGCCGCGCCGGCGCTGCCGGGATTGGCGATGCGCCGCTCGCGCAGGCGCCACGGCGCATAGGCCGGCGCGCTCCAGTCGGGCAGGTCGGTGCGGCCGGCGAGCAGGCCCAGGTGGTGTTGCCAGTGGCGCAGCGCGCCGGCGTCGCCGTTGTCGACCTCGACCAGGTCGAACAGCGGCTGCGCGCCGGCGTGGCGCAGCCAGTGGTCGAGGCGATGGCCGAATGCGCAGTACTCGACGTATTCGCGGTCGCCCAGGGCGAGCACCCCAAAGCCCAATTGCGGCAGCGGCGTCGCCGCGCCCATCGCCTTGCGCACGAACGCCGCGGCGCTGTCGGGCGCGTCGCCCTCGCCGGTGGTGCTGACCACGAACAACGCGCGGCGGTAGTGCGCCAGTTGCGTGGCGTCGAGCGTGCCGAGTACGGCCAGGTCGGCGTTGAGGCCGGCGTCGCGCAGCGCCTGCCAGCTGCGCCGCGCCAGTTGTTCGGCGAAGCCGGTCTGGCTGGCGAAGGCGACCAGCCAATCGCCGCGGCGGTCGGCGTGGATCGCCGGCAAGGCCTCGCGTCGCGCGCTGCGCCTGCGCGAGCGCGCGACCGCGGCGACGAAGCCGGCATAGGCGGCGACCAGTGCGGCGGCCATCCACCAGCGGCCGCGGCCGGGCGCGACCCACTGCCAGGCGTCGGCCTGCCAGCGCGCCAACGCCGCGGCGAGCGCCGCCAGTGCGAGCAGCGCCAGCGCATTGCCGAGCAGCGACAGGTTGAGTGCGCGTTCGCGCGCGCCGGCGTTCGAAGTCATGCGGAACGCTGCCGGGCGACGAAGCCCGGCGTGGTGCGGGCGACGAAACCGTTGCCTTCGCGCAGCACGAACAGCGCGGCGAGTTGGCGGCGGTTGGCGTAGGCGAACCCGGCGCGGGCGCCGAGCACGGTCAGGGCGGTGGCGAGCGCGTCGGCGTGCATGCAGCGTTCGTGCAGGACGGTGACCGAGGCCACCGCGTTGTCGATCGGCGCGCCGGTGCGCGGGTCGAGCGTATGCGAGTAGCGGCGCGCGCCGCCGGCGGCCGTGCCGGCGCGTTCGGCGCCGGAGCGTCCGCAGTTGGACGGCTCGACCCCGGATTGTTCGAAATAGCGCCGGTAGTCGCCGGACGTGGCGATGGCCAGGCCGTCGAGCGCGATCACCGCAGCGGCTTCGTCCTCGCGTCCGGGTCGCTCGACCGCGATGCGCCAGGCCGAGCCGTCGGGCTTGCGCCCGTGCGCGCGCAGTTCGCCGCCGACTTCGACCAGCCAATCGGCCACGCCCTGCGCGAGCAGCCAGTCGCCGACGCGGTCGACGCCGTAGCCCTTGGCGATGGAGGAAAAATCGAGATAGGCGCCGCCCGGCTGGGACAGCTCGCGCGTGGCGGGATCGAAGCGCAGCCGGCGCCAGTCGACGCGTTCGCGCGCCTGCGCCAGCGGCGCGGTGGCCGGCGCCTGGGTGCGCGCGCCGGCGGGGCCGAAGCCCCACAGGTCGGCCAGCGGGCCGATGGTCGGGTCGTAGGCGCCGTCGGTGTCGGCGGCCAGCGCCAGCGCCGCGTGCAGCACCTCGGCGAACGGCGCCGGCAGGATGTGCGCGCTGCCGGCTGCGGCGCGGTTGTAGCGGCTGATGTCCGAATCCGCTTGCCAGGTGCTCATCTGCGCGACGACTTCGGCGAGCCGCGCCTGGATGCCGCGTTCCAGGCCGATCAGGGCCGACACGGGCGCGACCAGCTTGACCGACCAGGTCGTACCCATGCTCAGCCCGCGCAACTCGTGCAGCGCGGCGGGCGCGGACATCGCCGACGCGTCGAACGTCGCGCGCGCGGCGAGGCTCGGCGCGGACGCCGGCGCGAAGACGCTCGGCGCGAAACCGTCCTGCGCGCGCGCAGCCGCGCCGTGGGCGGGCGCCACGGCGCCCGTCCACGACCACATCGCCTGCGGCGCGCGCGCAGCCATCGCTTACTGCGGCAGCACTTCGAACACCGCCACGTAGCTCAGGCGGCGCTGCTTGGCGTCGGGCAGGGTGGTCTTGGCGTCTTCGCTGGCGGTTTCCAGCCAGTACATGCCGGCCTGCGGCCACTTCACCTCGAACTTGCCGTCGGCGCCGGTGGCGACGTGGATCTCGGCCTGTTCGTTGCGGTAGCGGGTCGCGCCCGGCACCACTTCGATCTTCAGGCCCGCGGCCGGCTTGCCGTCGACCAGCAGCTGGAACGTCGCCGCTTCGCCGGCGAACAGGTCGTTGGGATGGGTCACCGGCACCAGCTCGATGCCCTTGCCGGTGGTCTTGAACGCGCCCGTGCTCGGCTTGCCGACGGTGGCGAAGGTCTCGACCCGGCCCAGGCTCTCGGAGGCGTTGACCTCGGTCGCGCCGGCCGGGATTGCGCCCTTGAACTCGCTGGCCTTGCCGCGCCAGCGCTTGGCTTCGCCGCCGAGCTTGTAGCTGGCGAACATGCCTTCGTTGTTCATCGCGATCTTGTAGGTGCCTTCCTGCTGCAGCTGCAGGTCGAACACGCTGCGCAGCTTGCCGGTGGAACCGTTCTGCGCTTGCACCGCGCTGCCGTCCGGCGCGGTCACCTGCAGCCGCTCCAGCGGCAGCGGCACGTGGTTGAAGTAGAACAGGTCGTTGGATACGGCCGCATCGACCGTCATCCACGAGCCCTTCTCCGAGAACACGGTCTGCGAGGGTTGCAGCCAGGCCTTGTGGGCGTGGGCGGTGACGCTGAGGCCGAGCGCGGCGACGGCGGTGGCGGCGGCGAGTGCGAGTTTGAGGTTCATGGCGTGAGTCCGGGAATGAAGGGAATGAGGGGAAACAGGGAGAGCGAAGCGATGCGGGGCCGTGCGGAAGCGGCGGGAACGAGGCGACGAACCAGGCAGGAAACCTGCGCAGCGGCAAACCCCGCCATCGCCTTGTTTCCGCCGAGTGCCTTCGTTGCCCGCGCCATCACGGCTTGACCGTCACCGCGACCTTGCCCAACTCCGTCTTGCCTTGTGCCGACAGCTTCTGCGCCTTGGCCGGCCACTCGAACGGGATGGTCACCATTTCGCGGCCGCCGACTTCGCGCGCGGCTTCCACCACCAGGGTGTAGCTACCCGGAGCCAGGCCGGCGAGTTGCTTGGACGCGCCCTTGAAGGCGACCGCGTGCTGGCCGACCGGGCGGGTCGCGCCGCTGACGCCGTCGACCGGCATCGTCAGGGTGCGGCCGCTGCGCCGCCACCACTGGCGCATGTCCTTGAGCCACTTGGTGCCTTCGCCGTTCTTCATGTCCACGTCGTACCAGACCAGCAGGTTGCTGGCCACGGAGTTGTCGGCTTTCTCGATCCAGGCGGCGACGTAGGGGCGGTGATATTCGGCCGCGTTGATGCGCGGCACTTCGATGTTGAGTTCCAGATCGGCGGCGAACGCCGGCAGCGGCAGGGTCAGCGCCGGGATCAGGATCTTGAACATGGACGGCTTCATGGAGCGCTCCGGAAAGTTGCGGTGAATGTCTGCGGATTCTTCAATGCATGAACAAGACGACGATCAGTAATGGCAGCAGCAGCCCCGCGACCACCAGCGGCCAGGTCTTGCCGCGCTGGCGCGCGTGCAACTGCAGCAGCCACAGGCCGGTCAGCGCGAACAGCAGGCAGGCCACCGCGAACAGGTCGATGAACCAGCGCCAGGCGGTGCCGGTGTTGCGGCCCTTGTGCAGGTCGTTGAGCCAGGCGATCCAGCCGCGGTCGGTGCGTTCGTATTCGATCGCGCCGCTCTCGCGGTCGATGCTGATCCAGGCGTCGCCGCCGGGACGCGGCAGCGACACGTAGACCTCGCCGTCGCTCCACTCGCCCTTGCGGCCGTCGGTGCGCACGTCCAACGCATCGGCGAGCCAGTCGTTGACATTGCCCGGCAGCGGCGCGTCGGCGGCGCGCTCGCCGCGCAGGCTGCGCAGCAGGCTCGCCGGCAGGGTTTCCTTGAGATTGACCACGCGCGGCTTGGATTCGATCTGCGCGGCGTGGTTGAGGGTGATGCCGGTGACCGAGAACAGCAGCAGCGCGACCAGGCTCAGCGCTGCGCTGATCCAGTGCCAGCGGTGCAGGGTCTTGAGCCAGTACGCGCGGCGGTTGGGATCGGCGCCGTTGGCGGCCGCAGCGCTCACGTCTGGCTCCAGCGCCGCAGCAGGTTGTGGTAGACGCCGGTCAGCTGCACCAGCGCCGGATGCTCGGGCACGTCGGCGTTGAGCCGGCGGATCGCCACGTCGAGTTCGAACATCAGCCGGCGCTGCGCGTCTTCCGCCAGCAGGCTCTGGATCCAGAAGAACGACGCCATGCGCGCGCCGCGGGTGACCGGGGTGACCTTGTGCAGGCTGGTGCCGGGATACAGCACCAGGTCGCCGGCCGGCAGCTTGACGCTGTGCGAGCCGTAGGTGTCCTCGATGACCAGCTCGCCGCCGTCGTACTCGTCGGGTGCGCTGAGGAACAAGGTCGCCGACAGGTCGGTGCGCACCGCGTCCATGCCGCCGCGGCTGCGGTCGTAGCGGATCGCGTTGTCGACGTGGAAGCCGAACGACTGCCCGCCGGCGTAGCGGTTGAACAGCGGCGGATACACGCGCTGCGGCAGGGCGGCGGAGAAGAACGTCGGATTCTTGGACAGCGCGTCGAGGATCAGCGCGCCGAGCTCGCGCGCGGCCGGATCGGTTTCCGGCAACTGCGCGTTGTCCTTGGCCTTGGCCGACTGGTGGCCGGCGGTGATGCGTCCGTCGGCCCAGCCGGCCTGGTCCAGGCGCGCCCGGCAATGGGCGACCTGTTCGGCGGTGAGAACCTTGGGCACGTGCAGCAGCATGGTTACCTCGATGCGGCCGCCCGGCGGATCCGGGCGGCGCGCGTGGCCGGGAAGCGTCGATTAGACCGTGAAGCCGACGCCTCCCGCCACTTGGCTTGCGTTCAGAACGAGAAGTTGGCGCTCAGCACCACCTGGCGGCCGTCGCCCGGGGTGGCCCAGCCGTTGTTGCGGATGCGGGTGAAATACTCTTCGTCGCTCAGGTTGTTGACGTTGAGCTGCAGCTGGGCCTGGCGGCTGATCTTGTAGGCGACCATCGCGCGGTGGGTCCAGTAGCTGCCGTAGGTGGTCAGCGGGCCGTTGACGTTGGTCGCGCTGTGCTGGGTCAGCCAGATCTTGCCCTGGTAGGTCGCGCCGTAGCCGATCTGCCACTTCGGGCTGAGGTCGTAGGTGGTCCACAGGCTGAAGGAATGCTCCGGCACGCTCAGCAGGCGGTCGCCCTTGGTGAAGTCCTGGCCGAGCTGCGCCTGACGGTTGGACACGCCGCGCAGCACTTCGCTGTCGAGGAAGGCGTAGTTGGCGTAGACCGCCCAGTGGTCGGTCAGCAGGCCGGACAGGCCGAGCATCACGCCGTCGACGCGCGCGCGGCCGTCGAGCTGCTGCAGGCCGGACGGGTTGAGCGGGTTGGCCGGGTCGGCGACCTTGTAGTTCTTGCGGTCGTTGCGGAACACCGAACCGGTCAGCGCGAGGCGGCCGTCGAGGAAGTCCCACTTGGTGCCGAGTTCGTAGCTGACCGCGGTTTCCGGATCGACCGAGCAGTTCTGCGGCGTGCACGAACCGTTGACCGAGGCCTTCGACGGAGTCTTGGAATTGCCGTAGGCGATGTAGACGCTGCCGTTCTCGACCGGCTTGAACACCAGGCCGGCGCGGTAGGAGAACAGATCGTCGTTGCTCTTGGTCGGCACGCCGTAGCCGGTGACGGTGCCGATCGGCTGCGCCGGCAGCGGCTGGTTGGCGGCGGTCGGCGCCTGCACGACGACGGCGCTGTTGGTTTTGCCCTCGTTGCGCTCGTAGCGCGCGCCCAGGCTCAGCTGCCACTGCTCGTTGAACTTGAGCGTGTCGAACACGTACAGCGCGCGGTTGTCGAGTTCGCCCTCGGTGCGCCCGGTCAGGGTGCGGTTGAGCGGACCGCGATAGATGTGGTCCGGGTTGGCGATGTTCATCTGCGGCAGGCCCGCCAGGAACGGGTTGGTGCCGTTGGGGTTGCGGAAGTCGCTGGTGACGTCGAGGTCGAACTTCTCGTGCAGGATCGAGAAGCCGGCGACCAGATTGTGCTCGATCGCGCCGGTGTTGAAGTTGAGCGTCAGGTCGGTCTGGTTGTAGATCGTGGTGTTGCGCGTGTCGCGGCCGTAGCCGCGCGGGCCGCTGGGGCTGTAGTTGCCCGGGCGGGTCGCGCCGCAGGCGGCGCCGGTGGGATTGGTGCCGTTGGCCAGGCACCAGGTGCCCTGCACGGCGTCGACCAGCGAGAACTGGTCGACCTGCTGCCAGCGAGTCAGATTGCGCAGCTTGAAGCGCTCGTTGAAGCTGTGATCGATCACCGAGGTCAGCGAATCGAGCTCGACTTCCTGGCGGTCGATGTTGCTGTAGCCGTAGTAATTGCCGCGGTCGATGCCCGGCAGCACGTCGCCGTTGAAGAACGGCAGGCCGTATTGCGGGGTGTTGTCGTCGCTCTGGTGCAGGTAGCTCAGGGTCCACGACGTGTCGCCGCCCAGGCCGAAGCCGAGCGAGGCGGCCACGCCCCAGCGCTGATTGTCCTCGACGTCGCGGCCCGGCACGTCGTTCTGGTGCGCCATGGTGTTCAGGCGCAGCGCGGTGCCTTCGCCGAGCACGAAGTTGCTGTCGCTGGTGAAGCGCGCGTAGGCGTCGGTGCCGGCGGCGATGGAGGCCTTGTGGAACTCGTTGAGCCCGGCGGACTTGCTGACCAGGTTGACGGTGCCGCCGACCGAGCCGGCGCCGGAATAGACCGAGTTGGCGCCGTTGATCACTTCCACCGATTCCAGGTTGAACGGATCGGTGCGGCTGTACATGCCGCTGTCGCGCACGCCGTCGACGGTGATGTCGTTGGTGGCGTCGAAGCCGCGCAGGTTGATCTTGTCGCCGAAGCCGCCGCCGCCTTCGCCGGCGCCGAAGGTGATGCCCGGCAGGGTGCTGAGGATGTCCTGCAGCGACAGCAGGTTCTGGCCGTCGATGGTGTTGCGGTCGATCACGGTGACCGTCTGCGGGGTATCGCGCAGGTTCGCGGTGTACTTGCCGCTGCTGGCCTTCTGCACGCGCTGGCCGTGCACCTCGACGCCTTCCACGTCCTTGGCCTGGGGGGCCGGGGCGGGAGCGGCGAGGGTGGGCAGGCTGATGGCGAGGGCGAGCGCGCCGGCGAGCGGCGACACGACGAACTTCGTGGGCGACATGGGAATCTCTGGGGGCAGGAAAAGGGCCGCGACCCCGGGGGCCGCGTCGGGTCGGGATACTAATGAGATGGATTCTCATTTGCAACGAAAATTGAACGTGAAACCCGGCTGTAACCGTTTTCGTCGCATATCTGTGCATGGGGCCGCCGCCAAACAGTCGCCATCTGGCGATGCGGGCGCCCGGCGCAAGCCGCGCCCGGCTTGCGGACTCGAGCTCATTGCGCGACGTCTTCGAATGCCTTTTGACCGCGCGCCAGACGTGGTCCGGTCAGTTGCGCGGCGATCCGCTGGCGCTTTGTCGGCGACTCAAAAACATCGGGGCGAGAGGGCGTGCTTGCTCACGAAGAGCCAGTTCTACACTGAACGTCTTCGGCAAAAGGATGCCCGCCATGACGCTTCGCCCTCTCGCTGTCGCGTCCGTCCTGGTGTGCTGCGCGCTGATGGGTTGCAAAACCATCGAGCCGCCGAACGGCACGCTCAAGGACATGCAGGAGTGGGCGACGCCCGAGCCGCGGGACCGCGTGTCGCCCGCGAACGAACAACGGCGCGCCAAAGCGGCGATGGTGCGATGGGTCGAGCGGTATCTGAAGCGCGAGTACCGCGTGATCGGTCGGCGTTTCGTCTTGACCGCGCCTGGGGATACTGACTTTGCGGCGATGGGCTCCAAAGCGAATCAATACGCCACACAGACCTTGAGCGGAGCTATGCAGGTCGATGGCTGGCTCGACGATGACAATTACATGATGTTCCTATAGAAGCTCGGCGATAGCTCGCCGCGCTACGTTGCTTTGGCGATCACCAATGATTTCTTGCCCGGTACTCAGTAGCGCGCTCTGGCCGGTTATTTCGAGCTTGTGCGATCTGTGAGGCATTAAATGTGCGCTTTTTACTCGGAAGATCCGCAGGGTTAGATCAAACCGAGCCTTTGAGCCTGAGGCTATGCCCGCCGACGACTGGCACGGTCTAAACTGGTCGCACCTGGCAAAAGGAGCTTCGCCGTGAAGTGCCGCCCCCTCGTTGTCTTACTCGTCCTGGCGTGTTGCGCGTTGGCGAGTTGCAAGACCATCGAGCCAGCGAACAGCACGCTCAAGGACATGCAGAAGTGGGCGACGCCCGAGCCGCGGGATCGGGTGTCGCCGCCGAACGAACAGCGGCGCGCCAAGGCGGCGATGGTGAGCTGGGTGGAGCAGTATCTGAAGCACGAGTATCGGGTGGTCGGGCAGCGTTTCGTCTTGACCGAGCCTGGGTTCACCGCAGGGGCGTCGATCGGCTCAAAGGCGCATCAGTTTGTCACCCAGAACTTGGGCGGCACGATGCTGGTCGAAGGCTGGTATGACGACGACAACTATCGGCTCTTTCTGTGGACATTCGGCGATGGCTCAAAGCGATACGTGGCCTTCGTATTGACCCGCGATTTTCTGCCCGATACCGGTGAACGCCGTCTGGTCGGTTATCTGGAGCTTGTGCCTGCTGCAAAGAACTGAGGCATGCAACGCAAGAGGAAGTAGATATGGCAAGGGAAGCACGGCAGTACACGAATGCCGATTTGTATGGGACTGATGGCCGTCCGCGGGCCGTGGATATTCATCAGGACGAAATCTACAACTGCTATTTCCTTGCGCCGATGGGTTCTCTCAGCGAACAGCAGCCTGATCGGATACGCGATGCTATTCGCTTTAACGCCGAGAGCGGCGAGTTCACGGTAACGCTTTATCGTCCGCCGAGCGCGGAGGAACGCGGCCGAGGGCAGAGCGATCCGATCCGGGAATCGATTGTCGTGTCGCAGGAGGATATTCGCCGGAATATCGGGGCGATGGGCGGCGGTGTCGCCGACAACAACCGCGAGCGCAATGGCCCCCTGTGGCCGACCGTAATCGAAGCCGGTTTCGCCGAATTGTATGGCCGCGATGCGCAGGGGCAAGTAAATCTGAGCAGAGGCTACCGCACAATCGGCGATCCGAGGGGCGGCGGCGGTCTGGCCGACGGCATGTATGCCTTGACCGGCGAGTCGGGCCGCAGCCTGCAGATCCGGAATCCCGACGCCCCACCGATGCGGCCCACCGGCCCCGACCATGTCAAACCTTCCGAGCCGCCGCCGTACCGGGCGCCTTTGCAGGGGGCCAAGTTGGAGCTGGATGCGGTTTACGCTGAGGTGGAGCAGGCGCTGGCGACTCATCGCCCGGTGTCGATGGCGACGCAGGGCCGGGACGTTCGCGATGGCCTTGAGGAAAGCCACGCCTACATGGTGGTGGGCGTATCGCGCGATGCGCAGACCAACGAACCACGGGTGACGTTGCGCAATCCTTACGGGAACAACGAGCGCGCCGACGAGGGCAACCAGAACATCGGCGCAGGCTGGAGCGCAAGCAACCCGGAGATCACGGTCGACCTCGATCGACTGGTCCGCGAGGGCAGTTTCGCCGAGTTCAATATCGGCCCCGCGCCGCGCGCGCAGATGCAGCAACCAGGTGCGCCTGCGTCCGAGCAAGGCGCATCGACGCAATCCGTTCAGCCCGAGCCAAGCCTGCCGACGCCTTCGCCCGCCGAAACACCGGCCATCACCGACCGCGCCCACTCCGGCCACGAACGCTTCCAACAGGCATTGGCCGCGATCGAGCGTTCGCCGAACATCCCCGCCGGCGCACTCTTGGGCGAACGCTTGCAGCAAGCCGCCGCCAATCTGGCCTACGCCAGCCTCGCCGGCGCGCAGCGGCCGCAAGGCGGACAGAACGAGCGGCTGGATCGAATCGATTTCGCCGTGTTCAACAACGACCGCAGCGGCCTGATCGCGGGTCAGGGCGAACTGGGCAACCCGACGGCGAAACTGGCCTTGCTGCCGGCGACGCAAGACAGCGCCACCAGCCTGGCGCAGGCCTCGCAGCAGATTCGCTCCACGCTGGCCCAACAGCCGGCGCAAGCGCATGGCGGCGAGCGCACGCCGCCCGCGCCGATGCAGGACGATCCGGCGTTCAAGGCGCCGGCGCGGTAACGAGTGAACCTGCGGGCCTGCGTCGCTTGCGGGCGATATGGCCGATGGCCGCGCTGGGAACCGCAGTTGTTTACCAGCCGCGCGACCGCCTCACTCGCGATCGTCGCGGGTCCACACCCCGCCGTCCTCGACCTTGACCGGGAACTTCGCCACCGGTTCGTACGCCGGCGCGCACAGCGGCCGGCCGTCGCGCACGTCGAAGCGCGCGCCGTGCAGCACGCACTCGATGCTGGCCTGTTCGGCGTCGAAGGTGCCGGAGGACAATTCGAAGTCCTCGTGCGAGCAACGGTCTTCCAGCGCGTAGTAATCGCCGTCGTAGTTGCACACGAAGATCGCGGTGTCGCCGTCCCAGGCGACGGTGGACTCGCCCGGCAGCAGTTGCGAGGTGGCGCAGACGAAGACCCAGTCGTTCATCGGCAGCTTCCTTGTTGGGTGACGCGGAAAGAGGAGCACGGGAACCGGCAGGGAGGATAACCGGGGCGCGCGAGGCCGGGCCGGTACCCGTTGCGGGCTTCCCCGGTTTCCCCGCTTCCCCAGCCTTACAGCGCCTTTTCCAGCACCTCGAAACTCAGGTCTTCGCGCTTGGGCAGGCCGAAGCGCGCGTCGCCGTACGGGAACGGCTTGAACCGGCCGGTGCGCAGGTAGCCGCGGCGCACGTAGTACTGGATCAGTTCCTCGCGCACGTTGATCACGGTCATGCGCATCGTCGGCGTCTGCCATTGCTCGCGCACGATCCGCTCGGCCTGGGCCAGCACGCGCTTGCCGATGCCGCCGTTCTGCAGCCCCGGGTCGACCGAGAACATGCCGAAATAGCCGGCGCCGTCCTCGATCGCGATGTGCGCGCAGGCCAGCAGACGCGGGCCGCCGCCGTCGTCGAGCTCGGCCAGCAGGATCATGTTCTGCGGCTTGGCCAGCACGGCGTGGATCTCGTCGGCGCCGGTGCGGCGGCCGTCGAGCAGGTCCGATTCGGTGGTCCAGCCGCGGCGGCCGGAGTCGCCGCGATAGGCCGATTCGACCAGGGCCACGACCGCGTCGGTGTCGGCCAGGGTCGCGGGGCGGAACGTCAGGGCGTCGAGGCTCATGCGAGTAGCGTGCGGACTTTGTTGAGGGCGGCGACGAAGGCGTCGATTTCTTCGAAGGTATTGTAATAAGCCAGCGAGGCGCGGCAGGTGGCCGGGACCCCGAAATGCTGCATCAGCGGGTGCGCGCAGTGGTGGCCGGAGCGGATCGCCACGCCTTCCAGGTCGAGCAGGGTGGCCAGGTCGTGGGCGTGCGCGCCCTCGACCAGGAAGCTCACCACCGCGGCCTTGTCCGGCGCGGTGCCGAAGATGCGCAGGCCCGGGACCTCGCCGAGCGCGGCGGTGAAGCGCTCCAGCAGCGCCTGTTCGCGCGCCTCGATGTTGTCCATGCCGAGCGCGGACAAATAATCGACCGCAGCGCCGAGCCCGGCGAAACCGGCGATGTTCGGCGTGCCGGCCTCGAAGCGGCGCGGGCCGTCGGCGAACACGGTGCCTTCGAAGCGCACTTCCTTGATCATCTCGCCGCCGCCGATGAACGGCGGCATCGCGTCGAGGTGCTCGCGCCGCGCCCACAGCGCGCCGGTGCCGGTGGGGCCGCTCATCTTGTGGCCGGTGAGGGCGTAGAAGTCGCAGCCGATCGCGGCGATGTCGAGCGCGCGGTGCGGCGCGGCCTGCGAGCCGTCGACCAGGGTGGCGATGCCGCGCTTGCGCGCTTCGCGGCAGATCTCGCGCACCGGGTTGACCGTGCCGAGCACGTTGGAGACGTGGGTCAGCGCCAGCAGCTTCACTTCGGGGGTCAGCAGCGAATACAGCCGGGCGAGGTCGAGGCGGCCCAGTTCGTCGAGTTCGGCGACCTTGATCGTCGCGCCGGTGCGCTGCGCCACCAACTGCCACGGCACGATGTTGGCGTGGTGCTCCATGCGCGTGAGCACGATCGCGTCGCCGGGCTGCAGCCGCGGCAGCGCCCAGGAATAGGCGACCAGGTTGATCGCGAAGGTGGTGCCGCTGCACAGCACCAGTTCGTCGCCGCGCACGTTGAGGAAGCGCGCCAGCTTGGCCCGGGCGCCCTCGTAGGCCTCGGTGGCCTCGGTGCCGAGCGTGTGCACGGCGCGGCTGACGTTGGCGTTGTGGCGGCGGTAGAAATCGTCGACGGCCTCGATGACCGCGTTCGGCTTCTGGCCGGTATTGGCCGAATCGAAATAGACCAGCGGCTTGCCGTGGACTTCGCGGGTGAGGACCGGGAAATCGGCGCGGACGGCGGCCCAGTCGATGGCGGTGGTGGTGGGGGCAGCGACGGTCATCGTGATCCCGATAAGCGAGGAATAGGCGGGAAGGTGGGCGAAGCGGGCGCGGGCGGCGAAGCGCGGTCGCCCGCGCCCGGCGCCGCCGCGCGCAGCGCTCGCGTCAAGCGGGTTGCAGCCGTTCCAGCGCCAGGTTCAGCCGCACCTCCAGCATCGCCCGCACGCTGTCGTCCTCGAGCACCGAGACGGTCTCGCGGCAGAACGCGGCGGTGAGCAGGGCGCGCGCGGCTTCGGCCGGTAGGCCGCGCGAGCGCAGGTAGAACAGGGCGTTGGCGTCGAGCTGGCCGACGGTGGCGCCATGCGCGGCCTGCACTTCGTCGGCGTGGATCTCCAGCACCGGCTGGGTGTCGATCTCGGCGCCTTCGCTGAGCAGCAGGTTCTTGTTCGACAGCTCGGCGTTGCTGCCGTCGGCGCCTTCGCGGATCAGGATGCCGCCGTGGAAGGCGGCGCGCGAACGGCCGGCGCCGAGGCCGCGCCAGACCAGTTCGCACTGGGTGTCGCGGCCGACATGATCGATGCCCAGGCGGGTATCGAGATGGCGGCGGCCGGTGGCCAGCAGCACGCCGTTGGCGTGGACCTGCGCGCCCTCGCCGTGCAGCGCGGCGTTGAGTTCGTGGCGGCTCAGCGCGGCGCCCAGTTCCAGGTCGAGGCGGCGGTACTGCGCGGCGCGCGCCAGCACCGCGTCGGTGCGGGCGATGACGGTCGCGCCCAGCGCCTCGTCCTGCACCCGCGCGTGCGCGAGCTGCGCATCGGGGGCGAGGTGGACGTGGGTCAGGCTGTTGCCGAGGTGGGTGTGGCTGTCGCTGGCCAGGTGGTGCTCGACCACGGTCAGGCCGGCGCCCTCGCGCAGTTCGATCAGGTGGCGCAGGTGCCAGGCGCGGTCGCCCTCGCTCGGGCTGGCGACGAACACCAGGTGCACGGCGGTGTCGGCGCGCACGCCGGCGTCGACGCGCAGCACCGCGCCTTCGTCGGCGAGCGCGGCGTTGAGGCGGGCGAACACTTCGTCGGCGCGCTCGAAGCGGCGGGCGAGGAAGTTGGCTTCGCGCGCGTCGTCGCCGGCCAGCACCCGCGACAGCGGCTGCAGGCTCACGCCCGCCGGCAGGCCGGACAGGTCGCTGTGGACGGCATCGAAGCGGCCGTTGTGGAAGACGATGCGCGGCGCCGGGATGCCGGCGACCGCGGCGGCGTCGAACGCCGCGGGCGCGGCGTCGGCGGGGGCGAAGGCGCGGCGTTCCAGCGAACGCAGCGGGGTGTACTTCCAGGCTTCGGTGCGCGGGCCGGGCAGGCCGTCGCGCAGCGCGGCGTCGAGCGCGGCGCGGCGGGTCTGGCCGAGGCCGGCGGCTTCGCGCGCGGGCAGGGCGTCGAAGGCGGAAGCGAAAGCGTCGAGCAAGGCGCTCATCGGGTGGTCTCCTGTGCTCGCGCCGTCAGGCCGCGCTCTGCGGCGCGACCCGGTCCTTGAGCCAGGCGTAGCCGTGCGCTTCCAGCTCCAGCGCCAGTTCGGCGCCGCCGGTTTCGACGATGCGGCCGTCGGCGAGCACGTGGACCACGTCGGGCTTGATGTAGTCGAGCAGGCGCTGGTAATGGGTGATGACCAGGAACGCGCGCTCGGGCGAGCGCAGCGCGTTGACGCCGTCGGCCACGGCCTTGAGCGCGTCGATGTCCAGGCCCGAGTCGGTTTCGTCGAGGATCGCCAGGCGCGGTTCGAGCAAGGCCAGCTGGAAGATCTCGTTGCGCTTCTTCTCGCCGCCGCTGAAGCCTTCGTTGACGCCGCGGTGCAGCAGCTCGTCCTTCAGGTGCAGCACGGCGAGCTTCTCGCGCACCAGCTTGAGGAACTGCATCGAATCGAGCTCGGCCTCGCCGCGCGCCTTGCGCTGGGCGTTGAGCGCGGCGCGCAGGAAGTAGGTGTTGTTCACGCCCGGGATCTCGACCGGGTACTGGAACGCCAGGAACACGCCGGCGGCGGCGCGTTCCTCCGGCTCCAGCGCGAGCAGGTCGCGGCCGTCGAACTCGACGCTGCCGGCGGTGACCTCGTAGCCTTCGCGGCCGGCGAGCACGTTGCCGAGCGTGGACTTGCCGGCGCCGTTGGGGCCCATGATGGCGTGCACCTGGCCGGGGATCAGCTCCAGGGTCAGGCCCTTGAGGATTTCCTTGCCGGCGACGGAGACGTGGAGGTTTTCGATCTTGAGCATGGCTGGATTCTTGGTGGGTTCAGTCGTCGAGCCGTTCCAGGTCCGCCAGATCCTGCAGGCGGCCGACGGCCTTTTTGTTCTTGCGCAGATCGTCGATTCCGATGACCGAGACGCTGGTTCCCGCGAGCGGCACGATGAGCCGGTTCGGGAAGCATTCGTCGAAGTCCACGCCATCGGCGAAGTTGATCAGTTCGATCTTGTTCGGTTCCGTTCCCAGGACCAGCATCGCGCGTGGAGCGCAGAAAGCGGCCGGTTCGGCCTGCAGGTCGGCGAAACCGAAGTCGCGCAGCGCGCCGATCAGCCGGCGTGCGTTGTCCTCGGTGCCGCGGAACCAGACGCCCATGTCCTGGGTGTATCGCACATGCCCATGCACGCCGAGGGCGATGCCGCCGACCAACATGTAATCCACGCCGTTCGCGCCCAGTGCGGCGAGGAAGTCGCGCCAGTCGTCAGGGAGCCGGGACATCGCGCAACTCGATGACGTAGGCGAAGGGCGGATTGCCGTTCTTGAACAACTCGTTGCCCTCGCGATGCAGGTTCAGCGTTTGCTGCAAGCGCTCTTCCAGCGGACGCGAACGCCAATAGCGCGACGAACCGGCGTTTTGCTCGTCCGGGGCGACGAAACGCAAGGTGCGCACGACGCCCGCGCTCATCCGACCGAACCTTCCAGGCTCACTTCCAGCAGCTTCTTGGCCTCGACCGCGAACTCCATCGGCAGCTCGCGGAACACGCTCTTGCAGAAGCCGTCGACGATCATCGACACCGCGTCTTCCTCGCCGATGCCGCGCGAGCGGCAGTAGAACAGCTGGTCTTCGCTGATCTTGGAAGTGGTGGCCTCGTGCTCGACGGTGGCGTCGGGGTGCCTGACCTCGATGTAGGGGAAGGTGTGGGCGCCGCACTTCTTGCCGATCAGCAGGCTGTCGCACTGGGTGTGGTTGCGCGCGCCGGCGGCGCTCTTCTCCACCTTGACCAGGCCGCGGTAGGTGTTCTGGCCGCGGCCGGCGCTGATGCCCTTGCTGACGATCTTGCTCTTGGTGCGCTTGCCGACGTGGATCATCTTGGTGCCGGTGTCGGCCTGCTGGCGGTGGTGGGTCAGCGCGACCGAATAGAACTCGCCGACCGAGTCGTCGCCCAGCAGCACGCACGAGGGGTACTTCCAGGTGATCGCCGAACCGGTCTCGACCTGGGTCCAGCTGATCTTGCTGCGCGCGCCGCGGCATTCGCCGCGCTTGGTCACGAAGTTGTAGATGCCGCCGCGGCCTTCCTCGTCGCCGGGATACCAGTTCTGCACCGTGGAGTACTTGATCTGCGCGTCTTCCAGCGCGACCAGTTCGACCACCGCGGCGTGCAGCTGGTTCTCGTCGCGCATCGGCGCGGTGCAGCCTTCCAGGTACGACACGTAGGCCTGGTCCTCGCACACGATCAAGGTGCGCTCGAACTGGCCGGTGTGGCCGGCGTTGATGCGGAAGTAGGTGCTCAGCTCCATCGGGCAGCGCACGCCCTTGGGGATGAACACGAAGCTGCCGTCGGAGAACACCGCCGAATTGAGCGCGGCGAAGTAGTTGTCGCCGACCGGAACGACGCTGCCGAGGTACTTCTGCACCAGTTCGGGGTGCTCGCGGATCGCCTCGGACATCGAGCAGAAGACGATGCCTTTCTCGGCCAGTTCCTTGCGGAAGGTGGTGCCGACGGAGACCGAGTCGAACACCGCGTCCACCGCCACGCCGGCCAGCCGCGCGCGCTCGTGCAGCGGCACGCCGAGCTTGTCGTAGGTGTCGATCAGCTCCTGCGGCACCTCGTCGAGCGAGTTGTACTTGGCCTTGGGCGCGCTGTAGTAGCTCAGCGCCTGGAAGTCGATCGGGGCGATGTTGAGCTTGGCCCAGTGCGGCATCGGCATGGTCAGCCAATGGCGGTAGGCGGCCAGGCGCCAGTCGGTCATCCACTGCGGCTCGTTCTTCTTCGCCGACAGGGCGCGCACCGTGTCTTCGTCCAGGCCCGGCGGCAGGCTGTCGGACTCGATGTCGGTGACGAAGCCGGCCTCGTAGCGGCGGCCGAGCTGCTCGTGGATCTCGCGATTGGCGAGGTCGCCCGCCTGCGCGGGCGCGGTCTTGATGTCGGTGGCCATGGCGGCTGCCTACTGTCTATGCGCCGGCCAGGCGCAGGTCGATGCGCTTGGCGGTGGCGGCGGGTTCGGTGGAAAGTGGGGACGCGAAAGCCGGGGCGGGCGCGAGCATCTGGGCGAGGGTGACGTTGCTGAGCGCTTCGACCACGACGTCGTTGATCCAGCGCCAGTTGGCGCGCACGCCGCACTGGCGCTCCAGGCCGCACTGGCCTTCGTGCAGGCTGCATTCGGTCATGCCGAGCGGGCCTTCCATCGCCTCGACGATCTCGATCAGGCCGATCTCGTCGGCCGGACGGGCCAGCCGGTAGCCGCCGTTGGCGCCGCGGAAGCCCTCGACCAGCCCGGCCTGGGCCAGCGGCTTGAGCACCTTGCTGACCGTCGGCGCTTCCAGGCCCGCCCGTTCGGCCAGTTCGGCCGCGCTGAGGACGCGGTCGTGCTGGGCCGCCAGGACGGTCAGGACGACCGTGGCGTAGTCGGTGAGCTTGGTGACGCGGAGCATCGGCGTGGGGGCGCTGAGGGCTGGCTTGAATTCGTACCGAAATTGTACGGTTTTATTCCGCCGGGGGCCAGCCGGGGGTTTTGCGCGATTCAGCGGCCTGGGCGACGCCGCGGCGCCCGGCTCCGCAGCCCGGCGCGGCGACGCGCATCGGCATGAACGCGGCGGAAAAAGCGACCCCGGCGATAGCGGCGGACGCCCCCGGCAGGCGAGAATGCCGGTTCGTCATTTTGGAAATCGTCATGCCGCGCAAGATCGCCGCCCGTCGTTCAGCCATCCACGGCAACGGTGTATTCGCCGTCGCCCCGATCGCCAAGGGCGAACGCGTCATCGAGTACAAGGGCCGCCGCCGCACCCACGAGGAGGCCGACGCCGGCGACACCGGCGATGCCGACTCCGGCCACACCTTCCTGTTCACCCTCAACGACGAGTACGTGATCGACGCCAATTACGACGGCAATACGGCGCGTTGGATCAATCACAGCTGCTCGCCCAACTGCGAGGCGGTGCTGAACGAGGACGAAGGCGACGACCGCCGCCTGGACCAGGTGTTCATCGAGGCGATCCGCGACATCGTCCCGGGCGAGGAGCTGTCCTACAACTACGGCATCACCCTGGCCGAGAAGCACACCAAGGAACTCAAGAAGATCTGGGAGTGCCGCTGCGGCTCGCCGGACTGCACCGGGACGATGCTGCAGCCGAAGAAAGACAAGAAGAAAAAGAAGAAGGACAAGGACAAGAAGAAGGACAAGAAGAAAAAGAAGGACAAGAAGGGCAAGAACAAGGACTGACGGGTCCGCGCGAGGCGGCGGCCGCTGCCTGTAGGAGCGGCGCGAGCCGCGACTGCGCCAATGGGGCGTCCGCGCAAGTCGGATGCCTTGCGTACGTCCCGGCCGGCCCACAGGCCGGGTGAAGCGTAAGAAGCTGGGCTTTCGCCGGCGCTTCGTTTTCGCGGTCGCGGCTTGCGCCGCTCCTGCAGCTGGGGCATCCGGCTACGTCCGGACCGGCCGATTGCGCAAACTCCCCGCGCAACTTCCCCCGCGTACGAAGGTCCGATTCCCGACGCCCCCGCGTCGCCAGGACACTGCGATGCGTTCGCCGCCACGCCGCGATAACGCGGTGCGGCGACAATGGCCGCCGGTCCGCCGTCGCGGCGCGCGCTTCCCGCATCGTCTTCCGCATCGTCCAGGAGTGGTTCCATGAGTTCGATCCAAGGCAAAGTCGCCGTCGTCACCGGGGCCGCGAGCGGCATCGGCAAGGAAATCGCGTTCGAGCTGTCCCGCGCCGGCGCCGCCATCGCCATCGCCGACCTCAACCAGGCCGGCGCGCAGGCGGTGGCCGACGAGATCGCCGCCGCCGGCGGCCGCGCCATCGGCGTGGCCATGGACGTCACCGACGAGGCCGCGGTCAACGCCGGCATCGAGCAGGTGGTCGCGCAGCTCGGCGGCATCGACATCCTGGTGTCCAACGCCGGCATCCAGATCGTCAATCCGATCGAGAACTACGCGTTCTCCGACTGGAAGAAGATGCTCGCCATCCATCTCGACGGCGCGTTCCTGACCACCAAGGCCGCGTTGCCGCACATGTACAAGGGCGACAAGGGCGGGGTGGTGATCTACATGGGCTCGGTGCATTCGCACGAGGCCTCGCCGCTGAAGTCGGCCTACGTCACCGCCAAGCACGGCCTGCTGGGCCTGTCGCGGGTGCTGGCCAAGGAAGGCGCCAAGCACAACGTGCGCAGCCACGTGGTCTGCCCGGGCTTCGTGCGCACGCCGCTGGTGGACAAGCAGATTCCCGAGCAGGCCAAGGAACTGGGCATCAGCGAGGACGAGGTGATCAAGAAGGTCATGCTCGGCAACACCGTCGACGGCGTGTTCACCACGGTCCAGGACGTGGCCCAGACGGTGCGCTTCCTGGCCGAGTTCCCGAGCGCGGCGCTGACCGGGCAGAGCTTCGTGGTCAGCCACGGCTGGTACATGCAGTAAACCGCTGCGTGGAGGGCCTTCAGGCCCGATGCCTCCCGATCCGATCGCTGGAATGGGAACACAGGCATCGGGCCTGAAGGCCCTCCCGCCCAGGGCCGCCACGACCCGGCCGCCACGATCGGAGGCCACCATGCCCGCTCCGCGTTCCCGCAAGACCGCCGCCCGCGCCGCGCGCGCGCCGGCCGAGCGCGATCCCCGTCCGTCCGCGCCGGCCAAGCGCGATCCCAAGCCGGCGACGCCGGCCAAGCAAGACCCGCCGGCCAAGACCCCGGCGCGCAAGGAACCGCCCAAGCGTCCGCCCGCCGCCGCGCGCGCCGCTGCGCCGCCGGCCCGCGCCCGCCGCGCGGCCGGGCCCGCCCCGGCGACCCCGCGCCAGGCGCGCCGCGCCGAAGCCACCGAACGCGCCACCCGCGAATCGGCGCGGCGGGTGCAGGACGCCGCGCCCGCCTTGCCCGAGAACATCGCCCTGGTGCTGCAGGGCGGCGGCGCCCTCGGCGCCTACCAGGCCGGCGTCTACCAAGGCCTGTTCGAAGCCGGGATCGCGCCGAACTGGATCGCCGGCATCTCCATCGGCGCGTTCAACACCGCGATCATCGCCGGCAACCCGCCAGACCGGCGCATGGCCGCGCTGCGCGCGTTCTGGGACACGATCTCGCGCCCGAACCTGTTCCCGGCGACCACGCTCGGCCAGGAAGCGCGCTTCGACGGCATCGACGCCGACACCCGCGCCTGGCTCGACACCTGGGAGGCCTGGCGCGCGCTGATCGAAGGCCAGCGCGGTTTCTACCAGCCGCGCGCCTGGCTCGGCCCCGACCCGTCGCTGTGGGCCGGCGGCCAGCCCGGCCCCGCCGCGGCGAGCTTCTACGACACCTCGCCGATGATCGCCACGCTCGAGCGGCTGGTCGACTTCGACCGGCTCAACCACGGCGGCATCCGCGTCAGCGTCGGCGCGGTCAACGTGCGCACCGGCAACCTGGAATATTTCGACAACACCCAGATGCGCCTGGACGCGCGCCATATCCTCGCCTCCGGCGCGCTGCCGCCGGCGTTCCCGGCGATCGAGATCGACGGCGAGTTCTACTGGGACGGCGGGCTGGTCTCGAACACGCCGCTGTCGCAGGTGCTGACCGCGAGCCCGCGCCGCGACACCCTGGTGTTCCAGGTCGACCTGTGGAACGCGCGCGGCGAGCTGCCGCAAAACCTGCTCGACGTGGCCGAACGGCAGAAGGAAATCCAGTACTCCAGCCGCACCCGCCTGATCACCGACACCCAGCGCGTGTTCCAGCACTACCGCCGGCTGCTGCGCGAACTGCTGGAAGAGATCCCCGAGGACGTGCGCGCGAGCAACCCCTGGGCTCAGCACGCGGCCGAACTGGCCTGCGACCGCCGCTACAGCGTGATCCATCTGATCTACCGCGACCGCGCCAAGATCGGCCATTTCAAGGACTACCAGTTCGGCCGGGTGGCGATGCGCGAGCACTGGCTGTCGGGGCAGGGCGACATCGCGCGGGCGCTGAGCCATCCGGACTGGCTGCAACTGCCGCTGGGCGAGTCGGCGTTCGTGGCGCACGACGCGACCGCGCCCTGAGCGCGTCGGTACCGCTGTGCCCGGCCGCTTCGGCGTTATTCCCTGTAGCAGCGGCGCAAGCCGCGACCGCGACACCGCGGCTGCGACGCAACCGGTCCTACCGCGGTCGCAGCTCGCGCAGCTCCTACAGTCGGGTACGAAACCACGGTCGCCCCCTGTAGCAGCGGCGCAAGCCGCGACCGCGCTCGTTCACGCCGACGGCGCGAGTCCGATGCTCCGCGGTCGCGGCTCGCGCCGCTCCTGCAGGAATGACGCCGCGGCCTGCGCCGCTTGACCTTTGTCATGCCGCGGCCGTGCGCCCGCCTGAGCGCCGCTCCCATGGCTCCGATGCGCCGCGAACGCCGAGGGTTGCCATGACTTACGCCAGTTAGCGCAAAGCCGCCGCGCCGCTAGTCTGCGCGCCGTCGCGGTGCCGTTCGCCGCGACCCGTGCGCGGCGCCGTTCGCCCGCAACGGTCCACGCCGTCCGGGGAAGCGCGCCATGCGCCATCGTTGCACCATCAGCCTGCTGGCCGCCGCCTGCGCCATCGTCTTGCTCGCGCCATGCGCGCACGCCGTGGAGATCGACGGGCGCATCGACCCGCAGGAGTGGGCCGGCGCCCAGCGCATCGACGACTTCCGCCATACCCAGCCGCTCTCGCGCGAGCCGGGCCGGCTGCCGACCCAGGCCTGGCTGATGGCGACCGAGCGCGGCCTGGCCGTGGCGTTCCGCAACGCCCAGCCGGCCGGAGTGCCGCGCATGCGCCAGCACACCCAGCGCGACGGCGACGGCACCGTCGACCGGGTCAACCTCTACGTCGATTTCGACGGCGACGGCCGCACCGGCTACAACTTCACCGTGACCCTGGCCAACAGCATCACCGACGCCACCGTCACCAACGAGAACCGCTTCAACAACGACTGGGACGGCCACTGGCTGCACGCCACCAGCGAAGACGAGCAGGGCTGGTCGGCCGAGATGCTGATCCCCTGGCACATCGCGCCGATGCGCGGCGGCGCCGACGGCACCCGCACCCTGGGCATCCAGCTCGACCGGGTCGTCGCGTCCAGCGGCGAGCGCCTGTCGTGGCCGGCGGTGCACTACACCGAAGCGCGCTACCTGAGCGCGTTCAACCGCGTCGAGGTGCCGGCCTACCGGCAATCGCTGCTGGCGATCACCCCGTATGTGGTCGGCATCGGCGACGCGGTCGGCCACGCCAGCGACGTCGACGGCGGCTTCGACCTGTTCTGGAAACCCAGCGGCGCGTTCCAGCTCAGCGCCACCGTCAACCCGGACTTCGGCCAGGTCGAGAGCGACGAGCTGACCGTCAACTTCAGCGCCACCGAGAGCTTCTTCAGCGACAAGCGCCCGTTCTTCACCGAGAACCAGGGCTTCTTCGACGTGCCGTTCGGTTCGTACAACAACAGCCGGCTGATCTACACCCGCCGCGTCGGCGGCCAGGCCGACGACGGCCACGGTTCGGGCGACGTGACCGCGGCGATCAAGCTCAACGGCAGCGCCGCCGGGCTCAACTACGGCGTGTTCGCCGCCAGCGAAGGCGACGCGGCCGGCCGCGATTTCTACGCCGCCCGCGTCACCCGCGATTTCGAGCGCTTCGGCCTGGGCGCGATGGCCACCCGGGTCGAGCGGCCGTTCCAGGACCGCACCGCCAACGTCTACGAATTCGACCAGCGCTGGGCGCCGAACGCGCAATGGTCGCTGCGCGGCACGGTGGTGGCGTCCGACGTGCAGCAGCGCGGGCGCAACCGGCGCGACAGCGGCGCGCAGCTGCGGGTGGACTACGACATGGGCGGCGGCTGGCGCCAGCAACTGTACGGCCTGCACCTGGGGCGCGAGCTGATGCTCAACGACTTCGGCTACCTGGAACGCAACAACTTCAACTACCTGCGCTACGACCTGGCCAAGCGCACGACCGCGCTGCCGGCCGACTCGGCCTACGCCGGCCAGGACTGGCACTTCGCCGTATCGCGGCGCTACAGCGACGACGGCGTGCGCATCGCCGACGCGGTCGCGGTCAACCGCCAGAGCAACATGCGCGACGGCGGCACCGAGTTCGTCGAAGCCTCGCTGTGGAGCGGCGGCCACGACGATCTGCTGACCCGCGGCCACGGCGTGGTGCGGATGCCGGCCAAGGGCTTCCTGAGCTACGAACGCCTGCGCCCGCGCCAGGGCAACAGCCCGTGGTCGCTGTACACCGAGGCCTACTACAAGGCCGACGGGCTCGGCGATCTCGAGCAGGGCCGGGCCACCTTGTACCTGGAGCCGAGCTACCAGGTCAGCGACCGCACGCTGCTGTTCGCCGGGCTCGAATACAACCACGATCCGGCCTGGCTGCTGTGGCGCGGCGACAACCGCATCGCCGATTTCCGCGCCGACATCCTCAGCCTCAACGGCGGCCTGCAGTGGTTCATCGACGACAGGCAGGAGCTGCGGGTGCGGCTGGAGACCATCGCGGTGGACGCGCGCCGGCGCCAGGTCTACCGCGTCGACGGCGCCGGGCGGCCGCTGCCGGTGGACGAGGCGGTGCCGGACTTCAGCCTGCGCAATCTCGCCTTCCAGGTCCGCTACCGCTACGAACTGGCGCCGCTGTCGTACCTGTACATCGCCTACGTGCGCGGCGGCGAGATGTTCGAGGAAGGCGCGCGGCGGCGCGACGTCGGCAGCGAGTTCGGCGATGCGTTCGGCCTGCGCGACAGCGAGCAGTTGCTGGTCAAGCTGTCGTACCGGTTCGAGATTTGACCGCCGTCGCGCGCAGGCGACGACGACGGTAGCGGCGCGCGAACGCGGCGCGGGTCGATGTTCCGGTATCGGCCGCGCGCGCGGGGTGTGACCGCGCGCCTGGGATCGCCGATGCGGCCGGCAAAGGGCTTAGCAGTACCGGTTCGGCGCGCGCGGCGGTGCTAGACGTTCGCCCCGGCACGCCAACCCCTGCGCGTGCCGGCGCGCGTCTCCCCGCGCGCGCACGGCCGCTCGCCGGGCCGTGCGCGCACGCGGGCGGCGGCGTCCCCGCCTACCTCCGACAAGGAGCAAGTCCATGGACGTTCGTGCCATACGCCGTGCCGCCCGTATCGCCGGCTGCACCCTGGCGCTGAGCCTGATCGCGTTTTCCGCCGTCGCCGCCGGCGGCAAGGGCGTGACCTGGCGCAAGGCCGGCCACGCCAACGGCGTGGATCGCGTCGCCTGCTTTTCGCCCGAATGCGACGCCTACCGGGGCGACACCGTGTGTTCGGCGCGCCTGCCGGTGCTGTGCCTGAACCAGGACGGCGCGCCTTCGCCGGTGCCGACCGACTATTACAACGGCTGGGCCAAGGGCAACATCGCCCTGAGCCGCGCGGTGCGCGGCGATTCGTTCAAGTCGCGCGGCGAAGCCGATGCGTTCTGCCGCGCCGAGTTCGGCCCCGGCTACCGCATGGCCGGCCACCACGACGGCGACGGCGGTTGGGGCTGGCAGGCCTACGGCAACATCGATGCGGCCACGCGCTTCTGGATCACCGTGATCGACCAGCCCAGCAGCTGCTGGAACTGAGCGCATGCGCGCGGCGGCCGCGCTTCAGTCGCCGCGCGCTGCGCTGCGCTCGCCCGACCATTCCAGCCCGACATACAGCGCGCGCCCGTCGCCGGGCAGGACGTTGCGCCCGTCCTGCCCGCGCGCATCGGCGATCGCGTTGGTGCTGGCGATCCACTTGCGGCCGGCGAGGTTGCGCGCATCGGCGAACCAGTTCCACTGCGCGGCGATGCGCCCGCCCACGCGCAGGCCGGCCACCGCGTAGCCGGGCGCCTTGAAGCTGTTGGCGTGGTCGATCCAGTAGTCCTGCGGCGCCCATTCCAGGTTTGGCTCGATGTACAGGCGTTCGTCCGCCGACCAGCGCAGCTGCGCGCGCAACTGTTGCGGCGGCACGCCAGCGAGCGCGTTGTCGCCGTAGACGCGGTCGCGGTCGAAGCGGAAGTCGTTGTAGAGATAGTTGGCCGACAGCGTCCAGGCGCGGGCGAAGTTCCAGCCCGCGCCGAACTCGACGCCCTGGTGCAGGGTGCGGCCGGCGTTGACGGTGCCGAGCGGATTGCCGTCGCGGTCGTTGAGCGAGAGCAGTTCGCCGCGGATGCGCGCGCGGTACACGGCGAAATCCAGCGACAGGGTGTCGCGTTGCAGGCGCAGGCCGAACTCGCCGCTGTCGGCGCGCTGCTTGTCCACCGGCGTCACTCCGGGGCCGCCGCTGAGTTCGCCGAAGCTCGGCGGTTCCAGGCTGCGGCTGAGGTTGGCGTACAGCTGCAGGCCGTCGCCGGCGAGGTAGCGCAGGCCGAGCTTGGGGCTGACCCCGCGGTAGCGCTGGTCGAAGCTTTCGTCGCGGCCGCCGGCGATCAGCAGATCGCGCGAGCGCCGCTGCGAACGCAGCGCCTGCGCGCCGAGCGACAGCGCCCACTGCGGCGACAGCCAGCTCTGGTTTTCCAGGTACAGCTTGGCGTTGCGCGCGCGCTGGTCGAAGCGGTTGCTCGGCGCGCCGGCGCGGCCGGCGAGGTTGAACCAGCGCCGGTCGTCGACGTCGCCTTGCGCGTAGGCGACGCCGGCGACCAGGTCGTGGCGCAGGCCGAGCGCCTGGTAGCGGCCGCGCCAGCGCAGGTCCAGGCCGTAGTCCTGGCTGTCCTGGCGCAACACCTGGAAGATCGGATGGTGCAGCGACTTGTCGGCGTAGTACGCCGACAGCGTCAGCGTCCCGGCGGCCGAAGGCGACCATGCCAGGCGGGCGGAGAGACGGTCCAGGCGATAGTCGCGGCGCTGGTCCAGCGACAGGTTGCCCGGCGCGGCCAGGCGCGGATCGCGCCGCGATTCGGCCAGGGTGAGATTGCCGGGCAGGGCCGAGCGGGTATCGACATGGGTGAAGTAGACGCGCCCGTCGAGGCTGTCGCCGAAGCGGTAGCCGGCGTTGGCGAACAATCGATAGTTTTCCTGTGCGGCGTGGTCGCGAAAGCCGTCCTGGCGCAGGCCGCTGAGGCTGGCGTAGCCGTCGGCGGCGCCGACGGCGCCGGCGACGGCGAACTGGCCGCGGCGATAGCCGAACGCGCCGGTTTCGATGCGCGCGCGCAGCGGCGCGGCGTCGTAGCCGGTCGGGGAGACGAAATCGATCGCGCCGCCGAGCGTGGCCGCGCCGTACTCCAGCGCGTTGGCGCCGCGGTAGACCTCGATGTAGCGCGCGCTCAGCGGCTCCACCGCCTGGAAATCGAAACCGCCGTCGGCGAGGTTGAGCGGGCTGCCGTCCTGCAGCAGTTCCAGGCCGCGGCCGTGGAAGGTGCGTTGCAGGCCCGAGCCGCGGATCGACAATCGCGCTTCCTCGGCGCCGAAGCGCGGCTGCACGAACACGCCGGGCGCGTAACCGAGCGCATCGGTCAGCGTGCTCACGCGGCCGCCGCGGTAGGACTCGCCATCGATCCAGGCGGTCGCGCCGGCGCGCTGGGCCAGGCGCTCGCGCGCCTGCGCCGGGGCGGCGACCGTGGTCGGACGCTGGCCGTGCACGCGCAAGCGGTCGAGCGTGGTCGCCTCGGCGGCGGCGGACTGCGCATGGGCGGCGCCGGCGAAGGCCAGCGACAGCAAAACCGGCGAAAGCGTGACGATGCGCATGCGAGGTCCTGGCCGCGGGAAAATGTCGGCCAGCCTAGTGCCGGGTCCGCACGCGCAGATGCGGCAAAATGCCGCGCCATCGGACCTGGCCGTTCGCGCCGCGACACCGCGTCAGACTCTCTTGATGGGCGCGCCGCGCAACGCTTTTGCGGAAGGACCTTCAGGCCCGATGTTCTCGTTCCGGATCGCAGCCCCACTCACGCCGCGCTTTCCACCGCCACCTCCGGCGGCACCGGCTTGATCCGCAACGCCCACAGCACGCCCGCCACCAGCAGCCCGATTCCGGCCAAGGTCAGCGCCGGCGGCCACTGCCCGCGCAGGATGAAGGCGTAAGTCAGCGCGAACAGCGTCTCGAACACGATCAACTGCCCGGCCAGCGCGGTCGGCAGGCGTTGGCTGGCTTCGTTCCAGCACAGCGTGCCGACCCACGAAGCGAGCAGGCCGATGGCGACCATCAGCGCGACGAAATAGCCGGCGCGCGGGCCGAACGGCATCGGGAACGGCGAGTGGGTCGCGCCCATGTACAGCCACAGCGCGATGTAGCCGGCCAGCGCCAGCGGCAGCGTCGCCACGCCCTGCGCGGTGGCCCAGCTGCGCGGGCTGCGGCCGGGGTGCGCGCGCAGCCAGTCGGCGTTGCGCAGCGGGTACCAGGTCCAGCAGATCACCGCGCCGAACGCGAGCAGTCCGCCGAGCGCGTAGCGGCGCAGGTCGGCGTGCGACTGCGCCTGCAGTTCGCGCAGTTCGGCGCGGTTGACGCAGGCGATGCCGAGCGCGATCAGCAGCAGCGACGGCGCCAGCCGCGCCCACGGCAGACGGCCGTCGCGGCGCGCGTTGCGCAGGTTGGCGCTGATCGCGATGATCACCGGCAAGGTGCCGATGATCATCGTCGGCAGCGGCCCGCCGGCGCGCTGGATCGCGCTGGCCAGGCACAGGTAGTAGAGCAGGTTGCCGATCAGCGACAGCTTCAGCGCCTCGATCCAGTCGGCGCGGCCGAGCTGGCGCAGCGCCTTGCGGTCGAGCCAGGCCAGCGGCAGCGCGATCAGGCCAAAGGCGAGGTAGCGGCCGACCGACTGCAGCGCGGCCGGGTATTCGGGCAGCAACAGCGGGCCGACGAAGACCAGGCCCCAGATCAGGCCGGCGAGCAGGGCGTAGAGGGTTCCTAGCAGCATGGCCGCAGGATGGCGCGGCGCGGCGGGCGGCGTCTTGTACCAGATTGCGGTCCGGCGCGAAGGGCCCCTGCAGGTGCGGCGCGAGCCGCGACCGAGGGCTCGCACGATCGCGCCGCAAGCGCGGTTTCGCAGTCGCAGCCCGCGCCGCGCTTACCGCGGACTATCGGCTCAGCCGCGCAGCTGCTTCTGATAGCGCGCCGGGGTGATCCCGTAGCGACGCTGGAACGCGCGGGTGAAGTGGGCCTGGTCGGTCAACCCGGTCTCCGCGGCGATGCGCGCCGCAGGCAGGCCCGCGGCGAGCAGGCGCTTGGCCTCGTACAGGCGCAGCGCCATCAGCATCTGTTGCGGGGTGACGTGATACTGCGCGCGGAACTGGCGCAGGAAGTGGAACGGGCTCAGCTCGGCGACCGCGGCCAGTTCTTCCAGGGTCACCCGCTCGGCCAGTTGCGCGCGCAGGTAGTCCAGCACCGGGGCGAAGCGCTTGGGCGCTTCCGGCCGCGCCCGCCGCGGCATCCGCGCGTGGTCGCGGAATTCGTCGAGCAAGGCGTGCAGATGGCTGTCGAACGCGAGCGGTTCGCGCGCATGCCACAGCGCATCCAGGCGCGCGGTGACCCGGCGGGCGCGCGCCGGATCGTGGCGCACCGCGTCGTCGAACCACCAGCCTTGCTCGCCGGTGATCCGCGCGGCGGCCTCGGGTTCGACGTAGATCATCCGGTAGCGCCAGCCCTCGGCGGTGACCGCGTGGCCGGTGTGCAGCACGTCCGGATTCATCAGCACCAGCGAGTCCGGCGGAGCGAGGTGGTCGCTGCCGCGGTAACGGAAACGCTCCACGCCCGATTCGATCGCGCCCAGGCCGTAGGCCTCGTGGGTGTGCGGGTCGAAGGAGTGGCGGACGATGTGGGCGCGGTAGAGCTCGACCCCCGGACGATGCGCGACCTGCCGGAACTGGGCGGCGTCGGAGGTGGCGTCGAAGCGGGCGGGCACGCCTTGCATGGGGCGAGTATGGCATGTGGGTTTGGGGGGCGCGGCGATCTGAGACGAAAGCATCGGGCCTGAAGGCCCTCCCACAAAAGCAGGGCGCATCGGGTCTAAGAGCGCTGCCACACGGGCCTGCGCCTTCGGCCGCAGCCGGCTGTCGTGGGAGGGTCTTCAGGCCCGACGCTTTTGTCTCAGGCCGCGATCAATCCCTGCGCGAACGCCACGCCTCCAGCGCCACCCAGGTCCGCGGCGTCATGATCTCGAACCAGCCGGCCCGCGCGGTGCGCCGCCCCAGCACCACCAGGGCGTGGTCGCGGCTGAGCAACCAGCGCGCGCCCGCGGCATGGGCCAGTTCCAGGAACTTCTGGTCGTCCGGATCGGCGCAGCGCGGCAGCTTGGTTTCGCCTTCGCCAGCGTGCGCGAACGGCCGCAGCAATTCGTCGTACTCGCGCAGGCAGCGCGCGCGCGCCGCCGGATCGAGCCGGAGCTGGGGATAGTCGAGGATGCGCTGCCATTCTTCGCGGCAGGGCGCGTCGGTGACCGCGGTCACCGCGCCGCTGCGCAGCGCCTGCAGCAACGGCGCCACCGCCGGGTCGGCGAACGCGAACAGGTCCAGGCAGACGTTGCTGTCGAGCACGATCCGCGGCGCGGCGCTCATGCGTGCGGCCGCGGCGTCAAAGATCGTCCTCGCCGGGGAAGGACACGCTCAACTCGCCGACTTGCAGCAACGCGCCTTGCTGGGGGTAGCGCTTGTCGTCGCTGGAGAACTCGCCGTCGCCGGCCGGCACCTTGGCTTGCGTGGGTGCGTCCTCGGCCAGGCCCAGGCGCGCGTTGCGCCGCACCGGATCGCCGTCCTTCGGCGCGAGCGCGCCGCCGTTCCAGTCGGAAACGATCCCGCCGTAGTCCCAGTCCAGGCCGAAGAAGCGCAGCGGCTTGCCGTTGAGGCGCGCCAGTTCGCTCAGCTTCAGGCCCATCTTCAAACCGTTGTCCAGGCGCCAGCGGCTGCGCGGTTCGTCGACGACGACGATCGACAGGCCGCGCAGTTTCTCGCTGTCCTGGAAATAGACGCGCGCGCGCCGGGTCGGGTCGCCGTCGAACAGGCGCACGCCGCGGAATTCCTCGCCTTCCGCGCCGGGCAGGTGCTCGTCGATGGCGACGTTGTCGGCGCCGAACAACTGGCGCAGCTGTTCGACGCCAAGATCGGGCGCGAGCGCGCCGGGCAGCACGTAGTCGCTCACCGGCGCGAGCGCGGGCCGCGCGGTCGCGTCGTTCGACGCGGTCGTCGTTGCCGGTGCCGTCGCGGCGGTCGCAGCGGGCTTGTTCGCGGCCGCTGCGGTGGCCGCGGGCGCCGCCGCCTCGCGCTGGCAACCGGCCAGGGCCGCGGCGAACGCCAGCGTGGCGGCGAGGCGGGTCGCGCTCACGGCTTAAGCTCGCGGATGTCGGCGCTGGCGATGCGCCAGGCGCGCTGTTCGGCGCTGGCGCCGTCGACCACGGTGCGGCGCAGGGTGTAGCCGCCGACGTAGCGGCGCTGGCTGCCGTCGCGCTGGGTGGCGGTGATCGAGACCGGCACTTCGATATGGCGCTGGCCGGCGCCCGCGTCGACCCGGCCCGCCGGCGCCAGTTCCACGCTCACCCCGGCGGTCTGAGCGAAACCGTTGGCGAACTGTTGCGCGTCCTGGCCGCTGGCGCGGCCGCCGTCGGACCACAGCGCGTAGGCGCGGCCGTAGTTGCGGCTGTTGATCGCGGCGTAGTAATCGCGGACCACGGCGCCGGCGTCCTCGGCGGTGGGTTCGGTGGCGGCGCCGTCGGCGGGCGGATTGCCGGCCGCGGCGGCATCGGCGTTGGCGGGGTCGGCGCTGGCCGGCACCGGCACGGCCGGATCGGTCGCGGCGACGGCGGCGGGATCGGCCGGCAGCGCGGCGGGATCGGCCGGCGGCAACGGGTTGCCGTTCTCGTCCAGTTGCGCCTCGGCGACCGGGGCGCCGGCCGGGCCGGGCTGGCCGGCTTCGGGCATGCCGGTGATGCCGCCGCGGCCGCCGCCTTCGGGCACCGGCAGCGCGGCGGCCTCGCCCGCGGCCGTGCCGTCGCCGCCCGCGGCGGCGTCCTTGCCGCCGCAGGCGGCGAGCGCGGCCGCCAGCGCGGCGGCGGTCAACAGGGCGAACACGGGCGAAAGGCGCATGGCGGAATCCTGGACATCCGGGGCGCGCCGCGATGGCGGCGCGAGTCGGCCAGTGTAAGCCGCGCCGGCGGGCTGCGGCGTTCGCGCGTTGGCGGTCCGCCGCCGCGGCGGCTCGGTGCGCAGCGTGGGTTCAGCGGTGCGGGATCGGCGGGTGCGCTTTGCGCTTCAGGGCGCGGCGCGGGGTCGGGTGTGCGCAGGTGCGGATGCGCGCGCGGGCGGGTAGGGGCGCGGTCGCGGCTTGCGCCGCTCCTACAGGGAGGCTGCCGCGGCTGCGATCCGGCCATGGGCGTGCAGTGAGTTCGCGCAGGGCGCAACCGCTGCTGCGATCCGCCTGGCGAGGCGCGATCGCGGGACGCGCGTTCGCCGCGGAACTCGCGTTTACTGCAACTTCGCCGTTATCAGCACACCGGTCAGCTCCCAGCGTTGTTCGACCTGGTTGCGGCGCAGGCGATACCAGCCCGTGTAGCGACGGTTCTCGCCGTTCTCCAGGGTCGCGCGCAATTCGACCGGAATGCGCAGCAGTTCCGGTACCGGTTCGCGGTCCAGCGGCTCCGGCGTCCGGTTCTCGATGCGCAGCCCGCGCAGGTTGCTGAGCGCGCGCAGGCCGCCTTCCTCGCTGCTGCGCGGCATGCGCTGGTAGCCCCAGAACTTGTCGGCGGCGTCGCGATCGCCGGCGCCGACGCGTTGCAGGTAAAGGTGCAGGGTGCCGACGGCGTCGTTGTAGGCCTGCAGGCGCCGCTGTTCCAGCGCCTGGGCGCGCAGCTGCGCGGCGCTGGGCGTGGCGGCGGCTTGCGCTGCCGGCGCCTGGGCCGGCGGGGTGCGGCCGTTGTCGCCGTCGTCGTCGGCGCTGCGCTGGCAGGAGCAGCCGACGAAGGTCAGCGCGAGCAGGGCGGGAATCAGCAATCGCATGGCGTCGGTCCGCAGGCGCGCCGGGCGGCGCGTCGGCGATGCTAGCGGTTGCCTCGGCCGGTGGCGACTGCGCGGGCGACGGAGCGTGGCGGGCGTCGCGAAGGCGGACGCCCGCGGCGCTCAGCCCTGCGCGTCGCGCAGCTGTTGCTCCAGCCGCGCCTTGAGCGCGTCGTCGATCTTGAGCTGGCGCGCCAGTTCGTCGAGGTAGGCGCGTTCCATGAAGTTCTGTTCGTCCGCCGCCAGCAGGCTGGCCAGGTACATCTCCGCGCCGATCTCCGGGGTCTCGGCGGCGCGCGCCACGTCGGCCGGGTCCAGCGGTTTTTCCAGTTCCGCGTGCAGCCACGTGCGCAGCTGCGCGTCGCCGTCGATGCGCACGAACTCGCCTTCGATCGCCTCGCGTTCGCGCGCGTCGATGTGGCCGTCGGCCTTGGACGCGGCGACCAGCGCCTGCAGGATCGCGCGGCTGTGCTGTTCGGCCTGCGGCGGCGGCAGGCGGTCGACGGTGCGCGGTTCCGCGGCGCCGGGGCCTTCCTGCTGGCGCTTGTAGTCGCCGTAGGCCTTGTAGGCGAGCACGCCGACCGCGGCCACGCCGCCGGCGAGGGCGAACTTGCCGGCGTGCTTGCGCAGTTTCTTGTTGCCCAGCAGCAGGCCGAGCGCGCCGCCGGTCAGGGCGCCCTTGCCGAAGTCGGCGTTGAGCAGGCCGCGCTTTTCGTCCTCGCGCCGTTCGTGGCCGCGTTGCGGCTCGGTCCGCGCCAGCGGCTTGCCGCCGCCGAGCAGGTCGCCCAGGCCGCCGCCGCCCAGGCTGTTCTGCGCGGTCTTGAGCAACTGGTCGAGAAAGCCTTGGGTCTTCATGCGCGGCGCTCCGGTGCGAGGTCGTGATATCCCGACCTGTGGTTGCGCCGGCGCCGGTTCAAGCCGCGCGCATCCGGCGGCACGGCTGCGTAAAGGCCCGGTTCAAGCAGGTCCGATCCGCACGACCGGTCGTAACGGCGCCGACGCGCGCGCCGCTCAGCGCTGCTGCACCGCCAGGCGCAGGCCCAGGGCGATGAACACGCTGCCGGTCAGGCGCTCCTTCCAGCGCCCGCCGCCGCCGAAGCGGCGGCCGAAACGGCCGACGGCGAAGCTCAGGATCAGGCTGTTGCTCAATCCGATCAGCGACAGCAACGCGCCCAGGACCAGGAACTGCAGCCACACCATGCCGCGTTCGGGATGCACGAACTGCGGCAGGAAGGCGAGGAAGAACAGCGCCACCTTGGGATTGAGCACGCCGGTCATGACCGAGCGCAAATAGACCTGGCGTGCGGAAATCCGCGCCGGCGGCGGCGCGTCGCCGGCCTGCGCCGTCGCCGCCGGGCCGCCGCGCCAGGCCTTGATGCCGAGCCAGACCAGATACGCGGCGCCGGCGTACTTGAGGACTTCGAACGCCAGCGCCGAGGTCGCCAGCAGCGCCGACAGGCCCAGGCCGGCGGCGAGGGCGTGGATCAGGGTCGCCGTTTCCAGCCCGAACGCGGCCTGGATGCCGCGCGCGGTGCCGCCGGCGGCGCTCTGGGCGACGATCCAGGCGGTGCCCGGGCCGGGAATGAACACCAGCACGGCGGCGGCGATGAGGTAGGCGGCGAGGGTGGAGGCGTCGAACATGGCGGCGGCGCGCGAAGGGGATGGAGCCGAAGTCTGCGCCGGCTCGCGCCGCTCGCCAAGCCGGCGGCCGCGCGGCGGTGCGCGCTCAGGCCGCCGGTGGTGTCGCGGCCGCCGGATCGGCCGCGCGCAGCTTCTCGATCGCCGCGACGAAGGCCTCGGTGCCCGGCCATTGGCCGATCCGGCCGAGCTTCCTGGCGCCGCGGAACACCAGGAACGCCGGGATCCCGTGCAGGCCGAAGTGGGTGCCCATGGCCGCGTCCTCGTAGACGTTGTCGTGCAGCCAGTCCACGTCCGGCCAGCGCAAGCGCTCCTGCGCGAGCAGCATCTGGCCCTTGGCGATATCGCAGTTCGGGCAGTCCTTGCCCCACAGGAACAAGATCCGCAGGCGGCCGTCGTCGGGCAGGAACTCGTCCAGCCGCGCGTGCCGGACCAGTTGCATCGGGAACTGCCAGAAGAAGCGCGGGTGAGCGGTGTCGGTCATCGGCCCATGCTACTGCGCGGCGGCGGTGCGGACAGGACGTACGGCGGACGCTGCGTCCCGCCGGCCGGCGCTATTGCGCGACCAGCTGCACCCCGTTGTGGCGGAACGCGGCCAGCGTCGCGTCGTAGATGTCGGAGGCGACGTTGTTCTGGCCGTTCTCCGGATCGGAGATCCAGAAGTGCCCGTCGAGCTGGATGCCCTTGTCGTTGACGCCGGTGATGTACACGTGCGGCGCCGGCTCCTGCAGCACCCGGGCCTGCGCGTTCATCGCCTCGACGAACAGCGCGCGCGCCCGTTCCAGGTCGGTGTCGCCCTTGACCAGCACGCCGCAGACCAGGCGCAGGTTCCGGTCCGACCAGGACTGGTTGACGATGACGTTGTTGGTCAGCAGGTCGTTGGGCACGATCGCTTCGACCCCGTCGCGGGTGCGGATCATGGTGTAGCGCACGGTCATGCGGGTGACCCGGCCGGACACCGAGTTGCTGACGATGTTGTCGCCGACCCGCACCGATTGCTCGAACAGCACGATCAGGCCGCTGATGTAGCTGGCCGCGAGCTTCTGCAGGCCCAGGCCCAGGCCGATGCCGAGCGCGCCGCCGAACGCGGCCAGGGCGGTGATGTTGATGTCGCTGGCGGCGAAGATCGCCAGGGTCGCGGCGATCCAGATCGCCACGCTGAAGATGCGCGACAGCGCCAGGATGTAGTTCGGCTGCAGGGTGCGGCTGCGGCGCAGCAGCTTGGCGACGGTCTTGTCGCCCCACAGCGCGACGATCGCGATCACCACGCCGCCGATCAGGCCGGCGACCAGGCCCTGGCTGGACACGCTGATGCCGCCGAACTTGAAGCTGGCGCCGTAGAGCTTGGCCAGCGGCTGGCTGCGGTCGACGAACACCCCGACCACCAGCGCCAGCCACGCCACCACGGTCACCGCGCGCAGCATGATCTTCAGCGGCAGGGTCGGACGGAACAGCAGTTCCACGGCCATGCCGAAGAACCGGATCACCAGCAACAGCAGCAGCAAGGTCGCGGCCAGGCCGATCAGCGGATTGCCGAACGAGCCGCCGAACAGGCTCAACACCCCCAGCGTCAGCAGGGTCAGCACCGGCGTGCACAGGTACTCGACCAGGGTCAGCAGCACCGGGCGCTGGTGGCCGATGCGTTGCTTGAGCGTGCGCGTGACCAGCACGCCGACCGCGGCGGCGAGGGTCAGCGCCAGCAGGGTGACCAGCAGGTCGGTCGGGTTCGACACCACGTCCATGGCGTCGGAGACGACTTCGGCGAGCTCCGGGTCGCGGTCCAGCGGCGGCGGCTTGGGCGCGGCGGTCATTGGTCGGAACTGTAGTCCGGTTCCAGCGCGGTCAGGGCGCGGTCGCGGCGGCATTGCGCGAGCGGCTTGCCCTTGGCCGAGAGGATGCGGACGATGCTTTGGTCGAAACCGGTCACGACTTTCAGGCAGGCGCAGCCGTAGCCGTAGCCGCGCGGGTCGCCTTCGTGCTTGACCCACTCTTTTTCCGACGGCGGCTGCGGCCACGGGCCTTCGGCCTGATGGCCGCCCTGCAAGCCCACGGTCCATTGCGCGTCGGGGTCGATCAGCCAGGCGTTGCCCGGGGTCGGGTTGATGAACCAGCCGCAGCGCGTTTCCGGCTTCGGGCCGGCCGCGGCGGCGTGGCCGGCGAGCAGCACGGCGGCGCACGCCAACGCCAGGCGCGGCAGCGAAAGGGAACGTCCGTGACGGGCCATGCGCGGTTCTCCATGAAGTGCCGCCATGGTAGCCGCTGCCACGGCGGCTTCGACGGTCGGCGTCAGTCCGCCGCGCCCGCCGGCACGGCCAGGCGCCATTGCAGCAGGCGCGCCGCCGGATGGGCGTGAAGCCAATCGTCCAGGATCGCGCGCGCGCCGGCTTCCTCGCGCGCGGCCAGGCCGACCCAGCGCGCGCCGGCGCCGTCGGCGGAGGCCTGCAGCGGCGGGTGGTCATGGCCGGCGTCGGCATCGGCGTCGCCGAGCGAACAGGCGCGGCACAGGTGGCGCACGCTGTCGGTCCAGTCCTGGGCCTGGCCGTGGTCGCGATGCGCGCGCTGCGCCAGCGCGGCCAGGGTGTCGGGCTCGGCCGTTTCGATCCAGGCTTCGAAGGTGGCGTAGGGCGAGGCTTGCCACAACTGCAGTTGATCGAACACCGGATACTCGCGCTCGCCGATGCGGCGGCTGCCGTTGGGCGCGCCGTCGTTGAGCACGATGTCGGCGTAGCGATGGCCGCTGTCGGGCAGCGGCACGTTGCGGATGCGCGCGCGGGCCGGGTCGATCCGGTCGCACCAGACCACTTCGCCGCGGCCGTCCGGGTCCAGCCGCACCGGCGCCAGGCCGCAATCGGCCTGCAGCGGGCCGTCGCCGGGTTCGATCGGCAGGCCGTAGCGCTGCCAGGCCTCGCGCGCGCTGCGCCAGTCGCGCAGCGCGGTCGCGGCGATGCCCAGGTTCCAGCACGCGCCCTGGTGGCCGGGTTCGCGCGACAGCGCTTCGCGGTTGGCGAGCAGCGATTGGTCCCAGTCGCCGAAGTATTTGTGCAGCAGGCCGATGTTGAACCACGGCGCGGCCCAGGCCGGATCGGCCTGGGCCGCCTGGGCGTAGAAGCTCAGCGCGCGCTCGTCCTCGCCGCGCGCGCCGAGGCGGTGGCCGTACTCGTTGAGCAGTTCGGCGCGTTCGCGCGCGCTGCGGGGCTTGGGCATGGCGAAGAAGCCGTGGCGGTGGGGGCGCACACGGTATCAGTCTTCCTCGTGCCGCGGCTTGTAGGCCTCGACCAGTTTTTGCTGCACCGTGCCGGGCACCGGTTCGTAGTGGCTGAAGTCCAGCGAGTAGCGGCCGCGCCCGGCGGTCACCGACTTCAGTTCGGCCGCATAGCCTTCCAGCTCCGACAGCGGCACCTGCGCGCGCACCACGATCTCGCCGCCGCGCACGCTGTCGGTGCCGTTGATGCGCGCGCGTTTGCTGGCCAGGCCGCCGCTGATGTCGCCCATGTGCTGCTCCGGCGCGTTGACCTCCAGATCGACGATGGGTTCGAGCACCTGCGGGCGGGCCTTGCCGATCGCGTCGAGGAAGGCCTTCTTGCCGGCGGCGACGAAGGCCACTTCCTTGCTGTCGACGCTGTGGTACTTGCCGTCGTAGACCACCACGCGCACGTCCTGGATCGGATAGCCGGCCACGGCGCCGTCGTGCAGCACCTGGCGCACGCCTTTCTCCACCGCCGGCAGGAACTGGCCGGGGATGGTGCCGCCCTTGACCTCGTCGACGAACTCGAAGCCGCCGCCGCGCGGCAGCGGTTCGATGCGCAGGAACACCTCGCCGAACTGGCCGGCGCCGCCGGTCTGCTTCTTGTGCCGGTGATGGCCCTCGGCGCGGCCGGCGACGGTCTCGCGGTAGGCGATGCGCGGCGGGCGCGATTGCACTTCCACCCCGTACTTGTCCTTGAGCCGATCCAGGTTGATGCGCAGGTGTAGGTCGGACAGGCCGCGAATCACGGTCTCGTTGGTCTCGGTCTCGTGCTCGACGTGGAAGCACGGGTCTTCCTCGGCCAGCTTGTGCAGCGCAGTGGACAGCTTCTGCTCCTGGCCCTTGCTCGCCGCCTCCACCGCCAGGCCGAACATCGGCCGCGGGAAGTTCAGCGGCGCCAGGTGGATGTGGTCCTCGTCGTGGCTGTCGTGCAGCACCGCGTCGAAATGCAGCTCGTCGACCTTGGCCACGGCCGCGATGTCGCCCGGCACGGCCTGGTCGATCTCGACATGGTCGCGGCCCTTGAGCTTGAACAGGTGCCCGACCTTGAACGGCTTCTTGCCGTCGTCGACGAACAACTGGGTGTCCTTGCGCACCGTGCCTTGGTAGACGCGGAACACGCCGAGCTTGCCGACGAAGGGATCGTTGACGATCTTGAACACGTCGGCGATCACGTGCGCCTTGGGATCGGGCGTGGCCTGGATCGGCTGCGCATCCTCGCCGGCGCCCTTGGCGAACGGCGGCGGATTGGCTTCGCCGGGGTGCGGGAACAGCCGCTCGGCGGTGTCGAGCAGTTCGGCGATGCCGGCGCCGCTGCGCGCCGAGCAGAACAGCACCGGCACCAGGTGGCCTTCGCGCAAGCATTGCTCGAACGCGTCGTGCAGCTCCTGCCCGGACAGGCCGCCTTCGCCGAGGTCGAGGTAGTGCCCCATCACCGTCTCGTTGATCTCCACCACCTGGTCGATGATCTTCTGGTGCCACTCGCCGACCGCGCCCAGGTCGCTGTCGCCTTCGGCGCTGCCGAAGCAGTCGACCACGCGGGCGCCGCCGTCGGCGGGCAGGTTCAGCGGCAGGCATTCGGCGCCGAAGGTCTCGCGCAGGTCGGCGAGCACCCGTGCCGTGTCGGCGCCGTCGTGGTCGATCTTGTTGACCACGATCGCGCGGCACAGGCCGCGCGCCTTGGCGTGCTCCATCATCCGGCGGGTGCCGTACTGCACGCCGCTGTCGGCATCGACCACCACCGCCAGGGTTTCCACCGCGGCCAGCGCCGACAGCGTCGGACCGCGGAAGTCCGGATAGCCGGGGGTGTCGATCAGGTTGACGTGGACGAGCTGATTGGGCGCCGCGCCGTGATCGATGCTGGCGATCGCGCAATCCAGCGAGTGCCCGCGCTGTTTCTCGATCGGATCGAAGTCGGACACGGTGCTGCCGCGTTCGATCGTGCCTGCCGTCTGGACTGCGCCGCCGGCGTGCAGCAGGGCTTCGAACAGCGTGGTTTTGCCGGCGCCAGGGTGGCCTGCCAAGGCCACGTTGCGGATTTGTTCTGTGCTGTAGGACATGAGCGGACTTCTCCCTGAGGCTAGGGTCGGAAGGCCGTCATGGCTGTCCGCGCTGCGCGCCCGAGCGTGGCGCTCGGCGGGCGGTCATGGCGGGCCGGCGGGGGCCGGGAGGACAGGCTCGCGCAGCGCGCCGGGTGGGTCAAGCCCGGCGGCCGGAAGCGCGCACTGCTTGGCGATTGCCGGTGGTGCAGTGCGGCACGGGCGCAGCGACGAAAACACGCGAGCGCAGGGTGCGGACGAACGTCCCCGGGGGCGGCCGCGTTCGCGCCAGTCCCGTTCGCCCTTCGCCGCCTTCGCTGTGTTTGCCCGCTCGTTCCCTGTCCCGTAACACCTTCGCCGCTACCCTGGGCCTCCCCCAACAATCGGAGCCGCACACCATGGGTATCTCGCGTCACGCCACCGCGCATTGGGAAGGCGACCTCAAGAACGGCCAGGGCCGCCTGAGCACGCCGCAGAGCGGGCTGCTGGACAACACCCGCTACGGCTTCAACAGCCGCTTCGGCGAAGAGAAGGGCACCAATCCCGAAGAGCTGATCGCCGCCGCGCACGCCGGCTGCTTCACCATGGCGCTGTCGGCCAAGCTGACCGAGGCCGGGCACCCGCCGGCCAGCCTGGACACCCGCGCCGAAGTCGATCTGTCGATGGAAGGCGGACCCTCGCTGTCGCAGATCCGGCTCAAGGTGAAGGCGCAGGTGCCGGGGATCGATGCGGCCAAGTTCCAGGCCATCGCCGAGGACGCCAAGGCCAATTGCCCGGTGTCGAAAGCGCTCAGCGCGGTGCCGGTGAGCCTGGAAGCCGAACTGGCCTGAGGCCGGACCGGGCGGCGGTTCGCGCGCGGTCGCCAACCGCCCGCAGCCGCCGCAACGGCGGCGCGAATCCAGACGCTGGTAGCGATACGCGCGAACCCATCGGCAAGGCCGGAGTCCGTCGCGCGCAGCGGTGGCCGGTACTCCGGATTCGACGGTCGCGCCGGCGCTGCGGCCGTCGCCGCTCGCGCCGCTGCTACAGTCGCCGCGCCCAACAACGTCGCCCCGCATGTCCGAGCCGTCCGCCATCCGCCACGCTTTGCTGATCCACGGCGCCGGCGCCGGCGGCTGGGAATGGAACCTGTGGCGCGAGGTCTTCGCCGCGCGCGGCATCGCTGCGCACGCGCCCGACCTGCAGCCCGCGCCGGCCGGCCTGGAAGCGACCACGCTGGACGATTACCGCGAACAGATGCGCGCCGCCCTCGCCGCGCTGCCGCGCCCGCGCGCCGCGGTCGGCGCCAGCCTCGGCGGGTTGCTGGCGTGGCTGTGCGGCGATCTCGCCGACGCGCTGGTGCTGGTCAACCCGCTGCCGCCGCTGCCGTGGGCGGCCGAGAAACCGGCGCGCGACTGGCCGGCGCGGGTGCCGTGGCGGCGCGAGGCGAGCCTGGCCTCGACCCGCCGCGCCATGCCCGACGCCGACGAGGCCGCCGCGCTGTATGCGCTGCGGCGCTGGCGCGACGAATCCGGCGCGGCGCTGCGCCAGGCCCAGGCCGGGATCGAGGCGCCGGTGCCGGCCTGCCCGGTGCTGTGCATCGCCAGCCACGGCGATACCGATGTCGATCCGCAACGCAGCGCACGGTTCGCCGCCGCGGTCGGCGCCAGCCTGATCGCCTTGCCGGGCAGCCACGTCGGCCCGCTGCTGGGCCGCGAGGCCGCGCGCGCCGCCGCGCATGCCGCGGACTGGTTGCGCGCACCGGCGCTTGGCGGGCAGGCTGTCGGCGAGGTGAACGCTATTTTTACGCCGAGCTAACGCCCGGCCGCATTCAGCCCGGGTTGACCGCCCCGGCCCGACGATCCGTTTCGCGCCATTCCGGCGCCTGGGAGCCCCGTCATGAACCGCTCGTTCGTCACTGTCCTGGGCCTGGCCCTGGCCGCCGCCACCGGCATCGCCTCGGCGCAGTCGTATCCCTCCGGTTCGGGCAACTATTCGGGCGGCTACGACAATGGCGCGCCGAGCTACAGCTCCCAGGTCGACTTCGCCCGCGTGGTCCGGGTCGATCCGGTGTTCGAGACCTATTCCTCGCAGCCGGCCAGCGCGCCGCGCTGCTATGAGCGCCCGACCTACGTCCAGGGCGACGGCTACTACAACGACGGCAACGGCAACGGCGGCTACAACGACGGCTACACCGACGCGTACGGCAGCCAGCGCCGCAGCGCCGGCACCGAGGGCGGCCGCACCGCCGCGACCGTGGTCGGCGGCATCGTCGGCGCGGTGCTCGGCAGCAAGGTCGGCGGCGGCAGCGCGCGCTACGCCACCTCGGCGATCGGCTCGATGGTCGGCGGCATGGCCGGCCGCAGCATCTACGAGCAGAGCAAGCGCAGCCAGGAGCCGCCGCGCACCGGCACCGTGCGGGTCTGCGATCCGGTGCCCGCCAACGGCTACGGCAACAGCTACGCCAACGAGCGCTCGGTGAGCGCGTACGACGTCACCTACGAATACGCCGGCAAGACCTACCGCACCCGCACCGACCACAATCCGGGCGACCGCATCCGCGTGCGCGTGGACGTGCGCCCGGACTGAGCGCGGCCGACCGAATCGGCGCAAAGGCGGCGTTGGAACGGGGCGCCGCCCGCGCCGGTGGGACGCCGGGGCCGCGAGGCTCCGGCGTCTTTCGTTTGCGCCGCGCGCATTCGTCCGCAACCGTGCACCGCGACTAGACCATGGTCGTAACGCCGCGCCCGCGCCCGATGGTCTAGCCTGCCCACGCCGGCCCCGGGAGACGTCCGCATGCGCTACGAGGAGTTCTACCGCCGTTCGATCGAGCAACCCGAGGCGTTCTGGGCCGAGCAGGCCCGCGCGATCCACTGGCGCACGCCGCCGCAGCGCATCCTGGACTATTCGAATCCGCCGTTCCGGCAGTGGTTCGCCGGCGGCGAAACCAACCTGTGCTACAACGCGCTCGACCGCCACCTCGACGCGCGCGGCGACCAGCTCGCCCTGGTGACGATCTCCAGCGAGACCGGGCAGACCCGCGAGCTGACCTATCGCGACGTGCATCGCGAAGTCAACGTGTTCGCCGCCGCGATCGGCGCGCTCGGCGTCGGCCGCGGCGACCGCGTGGTGATCTACATGCCGAACATGGCCGAGGCGGTGTTCGCGATGCTGGCCTGCGCGCGCATCGGCGCGGTGCATTCGGTGGTGTTCGGCGGTTTCGCCGCGCACAACCTGGCGCTGCGCATCGACGACGCCACCCCGAAGCTGCTGATCTGCGCCGACGCCGGCATGCGCGGCGGCAAGGTGATCGCCTACAAGCCGCTGGTCGATGCGGCCTGCGAAGAAGCGCAATCGCCGCCGCCGCACGTGCTGGTCGTCAGCCGCGGGCTCGACCCGGACCTGCGCCTGGTGCCCGGCCGCGACGTCGATTACGCCGAACTGCGCAAGCGACACGAAGGCGCCCAGGTCGAGGTCGAATGGCTCGAATCCAACGAGCCCAGCTATTTGCTGTACACCTCCGGCACCACCGGCAAGCCCAAGGGCGTGCAGCGCGACGTCGGCGGCTATGCGGTCGCGCTGGCGCTGTCGATGTGGTCGATCTACGACGTGCGCGCCGGCCAGGTGATGTTCTCCACCTCCGACGTCGGCTGGGCGGTGGGCCACTCCTACAACGTCTACGGCCCGCTGATCGCCGGCGCGACCTCGATCCTCTACGAAGGCCTGCCGACCAACCCCGACCCCGGCGTGTGGTGGAGCATCTGCGAGCGCTACGGCGTGCGCACGATGTTCTCCTCGCCGACCGGCATCCGCGTGCTCAAGAAGCAGGACGCGTCCTGGCTCGGCAAGCACGACCTGTCGCAGCTGCAATGGCTGTTCCTGGCCGGCGAGCCGCTCGACGAGCCGACCGCGAAGTGGATCACCGACGGCATCGGCAAGACCATCATCGACAACTACTGGCAGACCGAGACCGGCTGGCCGGTGCTGTCGCTGATGCCGGGGCTGGAGCTCAAGCCGGTCAAGTTCGGCTCGCCCGGCCTGCCCACGCCGGGCTACCACCTGCGGGTGATCGACGAGGCCAGCGGCCGCGACGTCGGGCCGGACGAGAAGGGCGTGCTGGCGATCGTGCCGCCGCTGCCGCCGGGTTGCCTGACCACGGTGTGGAACGACGACGCGCGCTTCCTCAACAGCTATTTCGGCCATTTCAAGGAGCTGCTGTACAGCTCGCTGGACTGGGCGATCCGCGATGCGGACGGCTATGCCTTCATCCTCGGCCGCACCGACGATGTGATCAACGTCGCCGGCCATCGCCTGGGCACGCGCGAGATCGAGGAGTCGGTGGCCAGCCACGCCAGCGTCGCCGAGGCGGCGGTGATCGGCGTGCGCGACGAACTCAAGGGCCAGGTGCCGGTGGTGTTCGCCACGCTCAAGGCCGGCGCCGGGCAGGACCCGCACGCGGTCGCGGCGGGCATGCAGGACTGCGTGGTGCGCCAGCTCGGCGCGGTGGCGCGGCCGGCGCGGGTGTACGTGGTCGGCGCGCTGCCCAAGACCCGTTCGGGCAAATTGCTGCGGCGCTCGATCCAGGCCCTGGCCGAGAGCCGCGATCCCGGCGACCTGTCGACGCTGGACGATCCCGGCGCGCTGGAGGAGGTGCGCCGCGCGCTCGAACGCGGCGCCGATGCGGGCGGTTGAGCGCAACTCCCGTGCGCGCCAGCGTGAACGCGAGCAAAAGCATTCGCCCGCGCAACATCGGCATTGACGCCATTTTTCTGCGGCGGCGTTAGCATCGCGGCAACGGGCGGGCTGCGACCCGCCCTCGATCCAGCGAGGCCGCAATGCAGTACACCAGCCCTTCCGCCACGGCCGCATCGGAACCCGAGCACGGCTCCGCGCATCGCGCCGACGCGCACGGCGCCGATGCGGGCGCCCCTGGCTGGGATGCCATCAACCACGCCTTGAACCGCGTCTATCCGCGCCAGTCGCCGTGGCATTCCAGCGCGCCGGCCGGCGACGCCGCGCCGTTGCCGGGCATCAGCGCATACAAGCGCATCACCCCGCTGCCGCACTGGCATTTCGTCACCTACGGCTTCAGCGAGCTGTTCGACAAGCGCAGCGACGAGGCCGAGATCAGCGGCTACGGCTTCGAACTGACCTTCCGCCTGGCCAATCCCGACGACGCCGACGAGCCGCCGCGCTGGGCGCTGAACTTCCTGCAGAACCTGGCGCGCTATGTGTTCGAGAGCGGGCACGGTTTCCACGCCGGGCACTACCTCAGCGCCGGCGGGCCGATCGCCGCCGACAGCGACAGCGCGATCCGCGCGCTGGCCTTCGTCCACGATCCGGAACTGGCGCCGATCGACAGCGACAACGGCCGGGTCGAGTTCCTGCAGATCGTCGGCCTGACCAACGAAGAAGAGTTCGCGCTCAAGCGCTGGTCCACGCTGAAGGTGCTGGAGGTCTTCCACGACTACCTGCCGCTGTGGATCACCGACCTGGAGCGCGGTTCGCTGCTGGCCGATCCCGAGATCGCCGCGCGCCTGGCCGAAGGGTCGGCGCGCGAAGGCTCCTCGGTCGGCACGATCTACGCCGATCACCTGGGCTGGGAGCAGCGCAAGCGGCTGCTGCGCGCGCCGACTACGGTGCTGTCGCTGAGCGCGCGCCAGGTCGGCGAACTGCTGGCGCTGCTGCCGCTGCGGCTGCCGTTCGGGCATGCCTTCGGCGTGGTCGGGCCGGAGCGGCGGGCGGTGTTCGAGCCGGCCGTGCGCGGCAACGAGGCCGAGATCGCCGACGGCGCGCTGCACCTGCGCCTGGACGAGCGCGCGGTGCGCAGCCTGGTGTCGCGGCTGCGGGCGCAGGCCGGAACCTACGAGGTCGATGGGTTCGCGGCGCTGCAGGTGCAGGTGCGCTGAGCGGGCGGGCGGTCTGAGCGGAAGGCGTCGGGCCTGAAGGCCCTCCCACAACAGCCGTGGCGGTCCTCCCATGAGGGCGGCGGCCGTTGTGCGAGGGCCTTCAGGCCCGGCGCTTTTGTGCCGGATCGCGCAGAAACCGAAGCCGGCTTTGCGCATTCAGTCGGCTGGCGCTGCCGGCCCGCCGTACCCCGGCGTCATCGGCCGGTCCGCGCCGCGGGTTAAAATGTCCGGATCGCCCCGACCGGGCCACCCGGAGTCAGACAGATGTCCCAGCCCTCCGCCGGCGCCAAGTTCCGCGCCGCGCTCGCCGCCGAATCGCCGCTGCAGGTGATGGGCGCGATCACCGCCTATGCCGGCCTGATGGCCAAGCGCACCGGCTACAAGGCCCTGTACCTGTCCGGCGGCGGCGTCGCCGCCAACTCGCTGGGCATGCCGGACCTGGGCATCAGCACCATGGAAGACGTGCTGACCGACGCGCGCCGCATCGTCGACGCCACCGGCATGCCGCTGCTGGTCGACATCGATACCGGCTGGGGCGGCGCGTTCAACATCGGCCGCACCATCCGCAACTTCGAGCGCATCGGCGTGGCCGCCGTGCACATGGAGGACCAGGTCGGGCAGAAGCGCTGCGGCCACCGTCCGGGCAAGGAAGTGGTCAGCAAGGACGAGATGGTCGACCGGGTCAAGGCCGCGGTCGACGGCCGCACCGACGGGCAGTTCGTGATCATGGCGCGCACCGACGCGGCCGCGGTCGAGGGCATCGACTCGGCGATCGAGCGCGCGGTCGCCTACGTCGAGGCCGGCGCCGACATGATCTTCCCCGAAGCGATGAAGACCCTGGACGACTACCGCCGCTTCAAGGCCGCGGTGAAGGTGCCGATCCTGGCCAACCTGACCGAATTCGGCTCGACCCCGTTCTTCACCACCGACGAACTGCGCGAGGCGGGCGTGGACATCGCCCTGTACTGCTGCGGCGCGTACCGGGCGATGAACAAGGCGGCGCTGAACTTCTACGAGACCGTGCGCCGCGAAGGCACCCAGAAGAACATCGTCGACACCTTGCAAAGCCGCGCCGACCTGTACGACTTCCTCGGCTACCACGAATACGAAGACAAGCTGGACCGCCTGTTCGCGCAGAACAAATAACCAGGAGTTCCGATGAGCGACAACGCTACCCAAGTCCTTCCCAAGGCCAAGAAATCCGTCGCCCTCAGCGGCACCGCCGCGGGCAACACCGCGCTGTGCACGGTCGGCCGCAGCGGCAACGACCTGCATTACCGCGGCTACGACATCCACGACCTGGCGACCAAGTCGACCTTCGAGGAAGTCTCGCACCTGCTGGTCCACGGCGTGCTGCCGACCGCTTCGCAGCTCAAGGCCTACAAGACCAAGCTCAAGCGCCTGCGCGGCCTGCCGGCGATCGTCACCGACGCGCTGGAACTGGTGCCGGCCAACGCCCACCCGATGGACGTGCTGCGCACCGGCTGCTCGGTGCTGGGCACGGTGCTGCCCGAGCGCGAAGGCCATCCGGCCAGCGAGGCGCGCGACATCGCCGACCGCCTGATCGCCAGCTTCGGCTCGATGCTGCTGTACTGGTGGCACTTCACCCGCAACGGCCGCCGCATCGAGTGCGAGACCGACGACGACTCGGTCGCCGCGCACTTCCTGCACCTGCTGCACGGCGAGCCGCCGAGCCAGCTGCTGGCCGATTCGCTCGACAAGTCGCTGATCCTCTACGCCGAGCACGAGTTCAACGCCTCCACCTTCACCGCCCGCGTCATCGCCGGCACCGGCTCGGACCTGCATTCGTGCATCACCGGCGCGATCGGCGCGCTGCGCGGTCCCAAGCACGGCGGCGCCAACGAAGTGGCGATGGACATCATCTCGCGCTACGACAGCGCCGATGAGGCCGAGACCGACATCCGCGCGCGGGTCGAACGCAAGGAGATCGTGATCGGCTTCGGCCACCCGGTCTATACCGTCGGCGATCCGCGCAACCCGATCATCAAGGAGATCTCGCGCGCGCTGTGCAAGGACGGCGGCAACCAGGTCCTGTTCGACGTCAGCGAGCGCATCGAGACGCTGATGTGGGACATGAAGAAGATGTTCCCGAACCTGGATTGGTACTCGGCCTCGGCCTATCACATGATGGGGATCCCGACGCCGATGTTCACCCCGCTGTTCGTGATCGCGCGCACCACCGGCTGGAGCGCGCATGTGATCGAGCAGCGCGAGGACGGCAAGATCATCCGTCCCAGCGCCAACTACACCGGCCCGGAAGATCGCGAGTACGTGCCGATCGAACAGCGCTGAGCGCGCGCCGCCGGGCGGCGTAAACGCAAGACGCGACGGAACGAGGCCAGGCGCGAGCCTGGCCTTTTTCGTGCGCGCGCGGTTCGCCGTCCGCGTGCGCCTATCGTCGAATGCGACACAGAAACGTCATGGAGTGCGATGGCATAGTCCGGTGCCGGCCGGCGCCGCGGTGGTGCCGGCCGGCGCGTGGACGTTGCGGGCCGGCCGCGCGTCGCGAGGGGCGGCGGCGCGGCAAGGATCGAGCAAGAGGAGACGCCATGCGCGACAGCGACGTTCCGGTAAAGACCAACGAAGGCCGCGACGAGATCGAACACCGCACGCGCAAGCTGCCGCCGATGCTGCGTTCGATCCTGTTGATCGTCGACGGCGAGCGCAGCGCGCGCCACCTGCGCGAACTGGCGGTCAGCCTGCACGGCCCGGCCGATGCGCTGGAGCAGCTGGAACAGATGGGATTGATCGCGTCCTCGGCCGCGGTCGCGGCGAGCCTGGCGGCGACGCCGCGCGCGCCCGCCGTCGCATCGAGCGGCGTCGCCGCGCAGGCGCCGGCCGCGTCGTCGGCTTCGGCGCAGCGGTATCAGGCGCTGTACGCGCTCATGAGTGAGGCGGTGCGCGAGCACCTGGGCCTGCGCGGCTATTTCCTGCAGCTCAAGATCGAACGCTGCGCGAGCAGCGACGAACTCGCGGCGCTGTTGCCGGAGTTGAGCGCGGCCCTGGCGAAGGTGCGCAAGGACGAAGTGGCTGCGCGGATCGAAGCGCAGTTCGCCGCCGGCGCCTGAGCGCGGCGGCAACGACGCGAAGCCAACACGGCGGGCTGCGTGCGCGGCGCCGCGACGCATGCGCACGGGCCGCTGCGGCCCACCGTCGCGACGCGACGATCGCGCATAAAAAAACTCCCGCCGCGCGAAACGCAGGCGGGAGTTTCGTCGTGCCGCCGGCTTACGCCAGGCCTTCGGCCTTCAGCGCGGCCTGCACGCCGGCATCGGCTTCCATGCGGCGCGTGAACGCGGCCAGGCGCTCGTAGCCCGACAGGTCGACCTTGGTCGCCGCGGCCCAGCGCAGGGTGATGTAGAGATACGGATCGGCGTAGCTGCGGAAACCGGCCAACCACTCGCGATCGGCCAGGCGCCGATCGGCCGCGGCGTACATCTTGCGCAGGCGCTCGCGCGCGGTCTGGCGCACGACGTCGGCTTGGGCGGGATCGGGATGGAAGGCGCCCGGCGAGAAGATCGGCACGAACGCCGGATGGATGTCGGAATTGCAGTACGCCAGCCAACGCGCGGCTTCGGCGCGCTGCTGCGCGCTGCCGTCGCCGGCCAGTTGCGCCTGCGGGAAGGTGTCGGCGATGTAGCCCATGATCGCCGCGTTCTGGGTCAGCACGAACTCGCCGTCGACCACCGCCGGCACCGCGCCGGCCGGATTGATCGCCAGGAACGCCGGCGCCTTCATCGTGTCCTTGTCGACGATCTCGACTTCGAACGCGCCGCCGGTCCATTGCAGGGCGATGTGGTCGGCGGTGGAGCACGCGCCGGGCTTGCTGTAGAGCTTCATGGTGTGGCGACCCCTCGGGTGGTGAGCCGGCGACTATCGCCGCTCCGGGGCCACATGCTCAAGCAAGCCGGTGCAACGGTGCGTTACGAGGCGCGCTCAGCCGCGCCGCGGCTTCAGCGCCTGCACCTTGTAGAACGTGTGATCGCCGATCGTCGCCACCTGGTAGGCGTTGCGCCACGAAGGGCTGGCGATGGCGTGCGCGGCGAAGTGGCTCGCGCCGGGCACGATCTCCTTGCGCTGGCCGGCCGGCAGGGCCCAGTTGCGCTCCGCGGCCAGGGCCACGTTGACGGACTCGGCCCAGGCTTCGGAATTGCTCAGGCGCGTGCCCGGCGAGACCAGGGTCGGGGCGAACTGCTTGTTGGCGGTGACGACCTCGCACACGGTGTCGCCCCAGATGCCGCTGTCGCGGCGGCGCAGGGCCACCTCGGCGACGGCTTGCTGGCCGCGTTGGGACTGGTCGCGGGCTTCCAGGTAGACGGTGGTGCTCAAACACAGCGAGTCGGCGGTCTGCGGCGGAAGCACGGAGGCCAGCCACAATATCCAAGCCAGTTTCATATCGGACTCCTTGCTCCGTTGCGTCGGGCCGCACTGGGTCGTCCATCCTCCGCAGGGGAGGAAAGGGACGGCGGTGAGGCCGACATGGCGTACTGGGGAGGGCAGCGGCTCTAGCGGCGCGCTTTTGCCCCGTCACCGGGACCGGGGGCAAATGAGCGCCCGGGGCGGTGGTGGGTGCCGCCTCTGCAGGGGGCGGCGGAAAAGTCGGCGAACGGTAGCGACGCGAATCCAAACCGACACTGAACGACAAAATCCAAGTTTCTAATTTAGTTGGAGTTTTTATTCTGAACAGGCGCTAGGTGCTTGGTTCTGAAAGGCTTTGTGCCGGCACGAAGCGTGCCCACGTTGTCTCACCCTTGTGTGAGCGAGCTGGTTCAGCAAAGTAGGGGAGGGGTGTTTGGCGTCTCCGGGCGGTGGTGGACTCCGGCCGGGGTGGGATTTCGGGCCACGATGGCCAAGCCGACCCCACCGATTGGGGTAAGCGGTCACAGACAGCCCTACAGAAGCCGGTCGGGGTGGGGTTTCGACCCACTTCGGGGGTCGCGTGCTCGCCCTGTAGGAGCGACGCGAGTCGCGACTGCGACAACGCAACTACGCCGCCGCTTCCATCGCAGCCGCGTTGTCGCGATCGCGACTCGCGTCGCTCCTACAGGGGGCAGGCACGCAGGCGCATGCGAGTAGCGCATCCACACATACATATATATGTGTGGATCGCGCGGCTCACAGCTGCGCCGCGAGCCGGCTCGCCTGGGCGATCGCGCGCTTGGCGTCGAGTTCGGCGGCGACGTCGGCGCCGCCGATCACGTGCACCGGCTTGCCGCTGCCGGCCAGCGCCTCGGCCAGCGGCTTGTACGGCTCCTGGCCGGCGCAGATCACCACCTGGTCGACCGGCAGCGTCTGTTCGCTGTCGTCCACGCGGATGTGGAAGCCCTCGTCGTCGATGCCGACGTACTCGACCCCGCCGAGCATGCGCACCTGCTTGGCCTTCAAGGTCGCGCGGTGGATCCAGCCGGTGGTCTTGCCGAGCTTCGCGCCGGGCTTGCCGGCGCTGCGCTGCAGCAGCCAGACCTGCCGCGCCGGCGGCTCGGGCTGCGGCGCGGCCAGGCCGCCGCGGTTGTCGGCGTAGTCCAGGTCCACGCCCCACTCGGCGCGCCACTGCGCCGGGTCCGGGTAATGCGGGGCGTCGTCGCCCGAACGCGGGCCGGCGTGGACCAGGAATTCGGCCACGTCGAAGCCGATGCCGCCGGCGCCGACGATGGCCACGCGCGGCCCCGGCACGACCCGGCCCTGCAGCACGTCCAGGTAACTGACCACCTTGGCGTGGTCGCTGCCGGGGAAGTCGACCTGGCGCGGGCGGATGCCGGTGGCGAGCACGATCTCGTCGAAGCCGGCCAGCGCGGCCGCGTCGGCGTCGGTGTTCAGGCGCAGCTCGACCCCGGTCTGTTCGACCCGGCCGGCGAAGTAGCGCAGGGTCTCGTAGAACTCTTCCTTGCCCGGAATCCGCTTGGCCAGGTTGAACTGGCCGCCGATGCGCGCGGCGCGGTCGAACAGGGTGACCTTGTGCCCGCGTTCGGCCGCGACCGTGGCGCAGGCCATGCCGGCCGGGCCGGCGCCGACCACGGCGATGCGCTTGGGCGCGGCGGCCGGGCGGTAGTTCAGCTCGGTCTCGGCGCAGGCGCGCGGGTTGACCAGGCAGCTGGCGTGCTTGTTCTCGAACACGTGGTCCAGGCAGGCCTGGTTGCAGCCGATGCAGGTGTTGATGTCGGCGGCGCGGCGGTTGCGCGCCTTGTTGACCCAGTCCGGGTCGGCCAGCAGCGGGCGCGCCATCGACACCATGTCGGCGTCGCCCTCGGCCAGGATGCGTTCGGCCACGTCGGGCATGTTGATGCGGTTGGTGGTCACCAGCGGCAGCCGCACCTCTTCCTTCAGCCGGCCGGTGATGCCGGTGAACGCGCCGCGCGGCACCGAGGTGGCGATGGTCGGCACCCGCGCCTCGTGCCAGCCGATGCCGGTGTTGATCAGGGTGGCGCCGGCGGCCTCAATCGCGCGGGCCTGGGCGATGACCTCGCTCCAGGTCGAGCCGTCCTCGACCAGGTCGATCATCGACAGGCGGTAGACGATGATGAAATCCGGGCCGCAGGCCTCGCGGATGCGGCGCACGATCTCGACGCTGAAGCGGTAGCGTTGCGCGGCTTCGCCGCCCCAGCTGTCGCGGCGCTTGTTGGTGCGCGGCACGGTGAACTGGTTCAGCAGGTAGCCCTCCGAGCCCATCACCTCGACCCCGTCGTAGCCGGCCTCGCGCGCCAGCCGCGCCGAATTCACGAACGCCTTGATCTGGCGTTCGACCCCGCCGGCCGACAGCGCGCGCGGGGTGAACGGGTTGATCGGCGCCTTGAGCTTGCTCGGCGCGACTTGCAGCGGGTGATAGCCGTAGCGGCCGGCGTGCAGGATCTGCATGCAGATGCGGCCGCCGTGTTCGTGCACGGCGCGGGTCACCTGCTTGTGCTTGCCGGCTTCCCACGGCCAGCTGAGCTTGCCGCCGAACGGCTTGAGCCAGCCGACGATGTTGGGGGCGAAGCCGCCGGTGACGATCAGCCCGACCCCGCCGGCGGCGCGCTCGGCGAAGTAGGCGGCCAGCTTGGGGAAGTCGGCGGCCTTGTCCTCCAGCCCGGTGTGCATCGAGCCCATCAGCACCCGGTTGGGCAGGGTGCAAAAGCCCAGGTCCAGCGGCGCGAACAGGTGCGGATACAGCGGATGCGGGCCGGCGTCGGCGGGCGCAGTGGAGGCGGGAGCGGTCGGGGCGGCCGTGGTCATTGCTGGCTGGATACGCTGGCGTATGGATTGCGCACGATGCCGGTAAAAGCCCTGGAATTCAAGGGGGAAACCGCGCTTCCGGCAGGCGCGTGCGGGGTTTTGCCGGAGCCGTCCGGCACTTTCGCAGCGCAGCGCGTGCAAACCGCGCGAAGACAGGCACGCCGGCGGCGCCGCCGCAACGGTTGTCACGCCCCGCCGCATCGCCGAACATGCCCGACCCCCCGTAGTCCGCCTTACATGGACGCAGCCGCCGAAACCAGCCTCCAGGACTACCTGCGCGCCGACATCGTCGCCGCCGACCTACCCGACCTGCAGCCCCTGCTGGGCGCGCGCGACCTGCTGCGCGCCTTCTCCACCCTGTTCCACGGCGGCGAAGAGTCGGTGATGGTGCGGCTGCTGGTGCTGCGCGCCATCGGCGAGCGCGGCCAGGCGCCGGACTGGAGCCCGCAGGAGCTGCGCGAACACTTCGCCTACCTCGACCCGGTCAAGTTCGACACCGTGATCGGCCGCCTGCGCGACAACGACCTGCTGCTGTGGGACGGCCAGACCCAGCGCTACCGCATCAGTCCCGCCGGGCGCCAGGCGCTGGCGGCGATCGGGATGCTGCTGCAGTTCAACCGCGAAGGCGACGAACTGGCCTACGTGACCGCGCAGATCGCCGCCGGCCAGGCGGTCGGCCGGGTGCGTTCGGACGATCTGCAACACCTGCTGTCGCGCTTGAACGAACTGCGCGAAGACTTCGACCAGGCGGTGCTGTCGGGGTCCGAACACCGCATCCAGCGCGCCGCCGGCACCTTGCAGCACGCCTGGCGCTGGATCGAGAAGGGCACCCAGATCGTCGAGGACATCTCCGCCGACCTGGAACTGGACAGCCACACCCACCGCGTCGCCCAGCAAATCGGCCGCGCCCAGAGCGCGATGCTGCGCCAGGCCTCGGTGTTCCAGCGCGCGCTGAGCCAGCTCGACCGCCATCGCGTGCACCTGGGCGCGAGCGGCCTGTCCTCGTCCGACGTCAACCGCTTCCTGCGCGAACTCGACATCGACAAGCTCGCCGGCATCGCCGACGACCTGCTGACCCGCACCGCGATCCCGGCGTTCATGCTCGCGCCGATCGCGCTGGACGTGGCCGAATACGAACTGGTCGAGCGCGAGCGCGAAGCGCGCGAAGACCAATCGCTGCCGCCGGCGCAGGCCGCGCCGAGCGCGGAAGGCTCGCCCGCGGCGGCGACCGACTTCGGTTACGCCGAGAACTGGCTCGACCAGCTCGCCGCGCTGGCCGGCGGCCCGCCGGCGGACGACGCATCGCTGCCGTCGGCGCCGCTGTCGGCGGTGGTGCCGCACGACAACTTCTCGCTCAGCGCGTATCGCCTGTCGCTGCTCGGCCTGATCGGCGATCCCGGCGCGGAGAACCGCGAAGGCGTCAGCGCCTCGATGGCGCGGCTGCCGTTGGCGTGGCGGGTGGAAACGCAGTTCGAAACCATCGGCCATTCCGGCGTGGCTTACATGAGCCGCGGCCGCCTCGACACGCTGAGCGAGGAAGACCTGCTGCGCGCGCGCCAGCCGCGCAAGCGCAAGGCCGCGGCGGAAGACGCCGCGGACGCCGCCGCCGAATCCGGCGACGCGCCGGCCAAGCGCAAGCGCGCGGCCAAGCCGCAAGACGACGACAAGAAGACCGCCGCAGGCGACGCCGCGCCCAAGCGGCGCGGCAAGCAAGCGGCCAAGGACACCGTACCCACCGCATGAACGACCCCATCGCTTCCCTGATCGCGCGACTGCTGGCCGAACGCTGGCTGTCGCGCGACGACACCGCCGTCCGCGAACTGCTGACCGACGCCGAACTGCGCAACGACCTCGACCGCCGCCTGGCCTCGGTCGGCATGCGCCTGCTCGAACATCCCTATGCCGCGCACATCGCGGTCGGCATCGCCCGGCCGCAGGAGTCGGCGGTGTTCGGCAGCGCCAAAGCCTGGTCCTCGACCAACCTGCAGCTCGACCGCGACGCCATCGCCTTGCTGGTGGTGCTGTGGGCGCTGCTGGTGCTGCCCAAGCGCCAGCGCCAGATCGCCCGGCAGAAGGCCGACCGCGACCAGGACCAGGAGCAGATGTTCGCCGAGCTCAAGCCGGTGCCGGTCGGCGCCGAAGTGGTCGAGCCGATCAACGAACGCACGCTGATGGCCGACTTCGGCGAGAAGCTCGGCGGCAAGACCCGGATCCAGTTCAACCTCGGCTCGCTGGCGCGACAGGGCTTCATCGTGCGGCGCAAGGAGCGCATCCACGAGGGCCCGATGCTGGACCTGGCGTTCGACTACGAACGCATCGCCGGCCGGGTGATGGACGGCGCGCTGTCGTTCGTGGTCGCCGAAGCGCGCCAGCACGCACTGGAGATGGCCGAGCGCGAAGCCGCCGACGCCTTGCTCGAGAGCGAAAGCGAGCGCGCGACCGCGGCCGAGCTGGCCGACGCGGCGCTGGCCGCGGCGGGCTTGCAGGCCGACGACTACGATGCGTTCCAGGCCGCGATCGAAGCGGTCGAAAGCGTGCATGCGCCGGACCAAACCGAAGCGCTGCCCGAAGCGGTCGCGGCGCAGGCCGATTCGGTCGGCGAGCAAGCGCCCGATGCGGCCGACGAACCCGCCGCGCAAGACGACCCCGTCCCACCCGAAGACATGAAGCACGAGGAGGCCGCGGCCGATGTTTGAGTTCCGCTCGCTCGAAGTCGTGCACTGGGACTATTGGCAGCGCTTCCAGCTGCCGCTGGACGCGTCCATCGTCACCGTGGTCGGGCCCAACGGCTCGGGCAAGACCACCTTGCTCGACGCGCTGCGCACCCTGCTGGCGATCGAAGACCGCGACACCGCGCGCGACTACAAGACCTACCTGCGCCACAACGGCAAGCCGTACGCCTGGCTGCGCGCGGTGGTCAGCAACAGCCCCGACCGTCGCGGCGGCCGGCCGTTCTTCCCGATCAAGGACGACCAGGTCACCCTGGCCTGCCGCATCCGCAAGCGCGGCGGCGACTGGAGCCGCGATTACCAGATCGTCGGCGGCGACGTGCCGGTGGAAACGCTGGAGCAGGGCGGCGAATGGCTCGGCGTGCGCGATTACCGCGTGCGCCTGGCCGGCGCCGGCCTGACCCGGGCGATCTGCCGGGTGCTGACCCTGGAGCAGGGCGCCACCGACAAGCTCTGCCAGTATTCGCCGCGCGAACTGCTGCAGCTGATCTTCGACGTGTTCGAAGACAAGGCCGTGCTCGACGACTACCAGCGCGCGCGCACCGAGCAGTTCGACGTCGAAAAGGAATTGCAGCAGCTCGGCCAGGACCTCGCCGGCCTCCACCTGCGCCTGGAATCGGCCAAGGCCGACGTGCGTTCGTTCGAGGACTACAACGCGCTGCGCAACCAGCGCCAGCGCCTGGAAACCGAAATCGCGCCCAAGGTCGAACTGGCCGACCAGCGCAACGCCATCGAAGGCGCCAAGCCGCGCCTGACCGGCCTGCGCCGCGCGCTGCGCGAGCGCGAGCGCATGCTCGACGACATGCAGCGCGAGGATGCGGTCGCCTCCGGCGGCCGCGAGACCCTGGTCGAAGCCATGCGCGAGGCGCGCCGCCAGGTCGCCGCCAGCGAGCAGACCTTCACCCAGGCACGCGACGCCGCGCGCGACGCCGAGATGCTGGTCAAGCGCCGCGACGAACTGGCCAGGCTGCAGGCGCAGCGCGGCGAGCTCGACGTCGACGCGCTCAGCGCCGCGGTCGAGAACGGCCGTCGCCGCCAGGCCGAACTGAAGCTGGAAGCCGAGCGCGACCGCAAGCGCGCCGGCGAACTGGCCGCGCAGCTGGCCGCGCTCAGCGGCGGCGGACGCATCGTCGAGCCGTTCGAACGCGATTTCCGCAGCAGCCTGCTCAAGGCCGACATCGATCACCACGTGCTGACCGAACTGGTCGAGATCGTCGACCCGCAATGGTCGGTCGCGGTCGAAGCGGTGCTGGCGCCGTACCGGCACCTGTTGGTGCTGGAAAACCCGAAGGACGCGCGCACCGCGTGGCAGCTCGGCGAAAGCCAGCAGTACCGCCACTTCATCGTCGCCGAGCGCGCGCCGGTGCCCAAGCCCAGCGCGGGTTCGCTGCTGGAAGTGGTGCGCTTCTCCGCCGATCCGCCGGCGTGGCTGCCGCGCCAGCTCGACCGCATCCGCCGCGTCACCGACATCGAGCACGGCTCGCGCCTGCCGGCGCAGCAGGACTGGATCACCCAGAAGGGCTATCTGCGCGAAAGCCGCGGCGGCCGCCACATCGGCGGCAACCAGCAGCACTTCGGCAGCGGCGCGCGCCAGTCGCAACTGGCCGAGCTGCGCGTCGAGCAGGAGACCATCGTCCAGCGCGCGCACTCGCGCGAAGCCGAATTGCAGGAACTGAGTCAGCGCGTGGACGCCGACCAGTCGCGCCTGCTCGGCCTGGACGCGACCCAGGAACTGGTGACCCGCGCCGGCGAATTCGCCGCCGCCGCCGAGCGCCTGCCGGAACTGGCCGAAGCCGCCGGCGCCGCCGCCGCCGCGTTGAGCGAGGCGCGCGCGCGCATCGACGCGGCCGGCGACCAGGACAAGGCCGAGGGCATCGCCGCGGCCAAGCGCCAGGGCCAGATCGACGCGCTGGCGCGCGAACTGCGCGAGCGCGGCTCGCAGATCAACGGCGAGCGCCACAGCCTGATCCAGCGCATCGTCGATTACCGGCGCAAGCGCGCGATCATGCCCGAGTCGTGGCGCACCGCGGCCGCGTTGCACGCCGCGCGCGAGGAGTACGAAAGCGCCTCGGCGGTGCGCCGCGAGATGGAGCGCATCGACGACCGCCTGGAGCGCGGCGGCTTCGTTACCGACGAGTCGTGCGTGCCGTTGCGCGACAAGATCGGCGCCGACCACGACGACTTGGCCAGCTCGATCATGCGCCGCGAGGGCCATCTGGACCGCGCCAAGCGCCTCACCGAGGAAGCGCGCGGCGCCTACATCAACGTGCTGCGCGCAACCGTGCGCCGCTACAAGAAGAACCTCGCCGCGCTCGGCGAACTGGCCGGCATCGGCGTCGACGCCGACATGCCGGAGCTGGCCAACAACGACGTCGCGCTGGCCCAGGCCGGCCTGTCGGTGCGTTTCGACTTCGACCGCAAGGGCTGGATCGGCCTGGACGACGGCGAAGCCTCGGGCGGCCAGCAGGTGATGAAGTCGTTGCTGCTGTTGGTGGCGCTGCTGCGCGACGAAGACCAGCCGGGCGGCTTCGTGTTCATCGACGAACCGTTCGCGCACCTGGACGTGTTCAACATCGAGAAGGTCGGCCGCTTCCTGCGCGCCACCGACGCCCAGTACATCCTGACCACGCCGATCACCCACAACCTCAACGTGTTCGATCCGTCGGATCTGGTGCTGACCACGAGCAAGCGCCGCGGCGGCAATACCTGGGCCGAGCCGGTGGCGGTGCTCAAGCGGCAGGTCGAGGCGAAGGGCAAGGCCGCTTAAACGCGGCCTCGTTTGCCCCCTGTAGGAGCGGCGCGAGCCGCGACCGCGACAACGCACCTACGCCGCAACCTTCGTCGTGGTTGCGTTGTCGCGGTCGCGGCTCGCGCCGCTCCTACAGGAAGCGGCCGACGGTCCGTCGGGGCGTGGGAATGGAACGATAAATCCCACCGCGGCGGCCCCCGCGCGGCTTGACTCCCGCCGCGCCGCCCCTACGATATGCACACGCAACACCCACCCCTTTCCTCAGGCCACCCCGTCATGCAGCGCTTCCCGCTCCTGATATCGCTGAACGCCCTGCGCGCGAGCGTGGGCCGGGTGCGCCTGCCTCCTGCGATCTTGGCTTCGCGGTCGATCTGACCCGCGTCGTCCCAAGTCGTACGAAAACAAGCACCCGCCCGGGTGCTTTTTTATTGCCCGCCTTTTCGCGAACCGCCGGCGTACGCCGGTCGTCCCCTCGTCGCAACACCCGGAAAACCAAGGAGAACGTGTCGTGAATACCACGGAAGACACCCAAGCCTAGCCGCGCATCCCGCAGCCAACCGGGGCGCGCGGCGACCCCGATGTTGGCCACGAATGCGAACCTGCTCATGAACACCCCGCTTACCCGCCGCACCTCCGCCAGCCTTTGGCGCAACCTCGGCATCATCGCCCACGTCGACGCGGGCAAGACCACGCTGACCGAACGCCTGTTGTGGAAAACCGGCGCGATCCACCGCACCGGCGAAGTTCACGACGGCGCCGCCACCACCGACTTCGACCCGATCGAACGCCGCCGCGGCATCACCATCGGCGCCGCCGCCGTGCAGGCGCGCTGGACGCCGCACGACGGCGCCGAGCATCGCCTCACCGTCATCGACACCCCGGGCCACATCGACTTCGCCATCGAAGTCGAACGCTCGCTGCGCGTGCTCGACGGCGCGGTGGCGGTGTTCAGCGGCGTCGACGGCGTGCAGCCGCAATCGGAAACCGTGTGGCGCCAGGCGCGCCGCCACGGCGTGCCGCTGATCGCGTTCGTCAACAAGATGGACCGCGTCGGCGCCTCGCTCGAGCACACCCTCGCGCAGATGCGCGAGAAGCTCGACGCGGTGGCGTGGGCGCTCGGCGAAACCGTCGGCAGCGAATCCGAGCTCAGCGGCTGGATCGACTACGTCGCGCGCGAACGCGTGGCGTGGGACGAGGCCGGCAACGTCTCGCGCCACCCCTGGAGCGATGACGAAGCCGTCCGTTTCGAACCGGCGCGCCAGCGCCTGGTCGAAGCGGTCGCCGACCACGACGACGCGCTCGCCGAGGCCTTCCTCGACGGCCGCGCCATCGACGCCGCGCTGCTCAAGGCCGCGCTGCGCCGGGCCACCCTGGCCGGCGCGGGCACCCCGGTGCTGGCCGGTTCCGCGTTCAAGAACAAGGGCGTGGAACCGCTGCTCGACGCTATCGTCGATTACCTGCCGTCGCCGCTGGACCGGCCGGCCGTGCGCGCGCAAAGCGAACGCGGCGAAACCGAACTGGCGCCGGATGCGGACGGCCCGTTGGCCGGCCTGGTGTTCAAGATCGTGCAGCAAGAGCACGGCGCGCAGACCTTCGTGCGCCTGTACTCGGGCACGCTGCGGGTCGGCGACACGGTGTGGGCGTCGCGGCGCGAGAAGGCGCTGCGGGTCGGCCGTTTGCAGGTCGTGCAAGCCGACCGCGGCCAGGACGTGGACGTGGCGTACGCAGGCGAAATAGTGGCGGTCGTGGGCTGGAAAGACGCGATCAGCGGCGAAACGCTCAGCGACGCCGGCGCGCGCCTGGCGCTCGACAGCATCCAGGCGCAGCCGGCGGTGTTGTCGTGGCGTCTGACCGCGGCCAACTCCGCCGACCTGATCCGTCTCGGCCAGGGTTTGGCGAGCCTGGCCCAGCAGGACCCGTCGTTCCGCGTCGGCACCGATGCGGATACCGGCGAGACCTTGGTTTGGGGCATGGGCGAGCTGCACCTGGAAGTGATGGTCGACCGCCTGCGCGAGCTGTGGAACGTCGATGTGCGCACCGGTTCGCCGCGCGTGGCCTATCAGGAAACGCCGAGCTGGGCGGTGCGCGGCGTGGAAGGCAAGCTGTCCAAGCAGACCGGCGGCAGCGGCCAGTACGCGCGCGTGGTCATCGACGTGGCTCCGCGCGAGGACGGACTGTTCGAGTTCGTCGACCGCACCGTCGGCGGCGTGGTCCCGCGCAACTTCGTCGGCGCGACCGAGAAGGGGCTGCGGGCGGCGCTGGCCGAAGGGCCGCAAGGCTTCCCAGTGGTGGGTTTGACCGTCAGCCTGACCGACGGCGAGACCCACGCGGTGGACTCCTCGGAGCTGGCGTTCCAACGCGCCGCCGCCGACGCGCTCAAGGCTGCGCTGGCCCAGGCCGGCACGACCTTGCTCGAACCGGTGATGGCGCTGGTGGTGGACACGCCCGCGGCCAACGTCGGCGACGTGGTCGGCGACCTGCAACGGCGCGCCGGCCGGGTGTTGTCGATCGACGACAAGGGCGGCCGCAGCGACGTGAGCGCGCGCGCGCCGCTGGCGCAGTTGTCGGGCTACACGACGACGCTGCGTTCGCTGACCCAGGGACGGGCCTCGGCCTCGATGGTGTTCGACGGTTACGAAACCGCGCGCGCCTCCAAGGCCGCCTGAGTTCGGCCGCCCCGTCGGGGCGGCGCTTTGCTTCATTTGGCCGGTTGGTCATGCCGCCGCCGGACGCGCACGCCGCGTCCGGCGGTTTTTTATGTCCGCCGGGGTAGGGCGGACCCGCCCGTCTGCGTTTTGAACCTAACTGGTGCGTTCAGTTGCCAGCTAAACGCCAATTTTGTGCACTGCACAAAGGCGGCGCGTGTGTGAAATCCAGGCGAAAAAAGACAAGACTTTTAACCTTCTTTGTGGTTGACGAGTGATCGCCGTATCAGTTAGGTTGAGGTTAATTGAGCGTTAACGTTCAAGTTTGGGGGCCGCCGCTGTCGCGGGGAACGACGACACCGGCCGGCAATACATAGAAAAAAACCACCGATCAGGGGGAAGCTCTAATGGCTTCACGCAATCCCGTCGCTCCGCGACGGCACCGTCTCAGCTGCGCGTTGCTCGCAGCGTTGGTCCTTCCGAATGCCGGTCTCGCCCTTGCCCAGGACGTGGCCACCGACAAGGACGCCAAGCCGTCCGCGGAAGAAGTCGCCAGCAAGAACGCCACCAGCCTGGAGACCGTGACGGTCACCGGCTCGCGCATCGGCCGCGACACCTTCACCTCGGTTTCGCCGCTGCAGGTGATCACCCGCGAAGAAACCACGCTGGCCGGCTTCAACTCGACCACCGGCGCGCTGCAGAGCACCTCCGTCACCGGCGGCCAGGGCCAGATCAACAACGCCTACGGCGGCTTCGTGACCAACGGCGGTCCCGGCGCCAACACCGTCGGCCTGCGCGGCATGGACCCGACCCGCACCCTGATCCTGCTCAACGGCCGCCGCGTGGCGCCGGCGGGTTCGCGCGGTTCGGTCGGCTCGGCCGACTTGAACGTGCTGCCGACCTCGATGATCGATCACATCGAAGTGCTGAAGGACGGCGCTTCGTCGATCTACGGTTCCGACGCGATCGCGGGCGTGATCAACATCGTCACCCGCAAGAACATCAACGAGCTGGCCGTCGAAGCCCAGTACAACGTGACCGAAGACGGCGGCGGCGACGAAACCCGCTACTCGCTGTCCTGGGGCAAGACCGGCGACCGCTTCAGCATCTCCGGCTCGTTCGAAGCCTACGACCGCAACGAGTTGACCCTCGGCGATCGCGACTGGACCCGCTGCAACACCGACTACCGCCGTACCGTCACCCGCGACGGCTCGGGCAATGTGACCGGCGTGGGCGAGTGGGGCAGCGCGGACTTCAAGGACCCGCTGACCGGCATGCCGAAGTGCTACCCGATCACCGGCACCGGCTCCAACGGCTCGGCGATCAACTCCATCGGCACCGAGCTGCGCCCCGGCGTCGGCGCGGCCGGTTCGGTCGGCAACATCTTCAACCGCTGGCGCCCGAACTCGTCGGTGAGCACCGGCCTGGTGGGCTACGAGGGCGTGGCCGGCGGCGCGACCAACACCAACGTGCGCGACACCTTCGATCCGCGCATGCTCAACCGCTCGCTGATCTCGCCGGTGGAAGTCAAGACCGGCTACATCCAGGGCGCCTACGACCTGCAGGCGCTGGGCAACGCCGAGGTGTACTTCGAGCTGCTCGGCAACCGCCGCGAATCCAGCCAGACCGGCTACAGCCAGCTGACCCTGGACTACGCGCGCGGCAGCATCCTGCTGCCGGCGCAGTTGCAGAACGCCCTGTTCCAGGCCCAGCCGACCGAAATCAGCAACGGCCGCCCGGTCGCGGTGCGCGCCTTCATCGGCTTCGGCAACAACCACAGCTCGCAGACGGTCGATTTCTGGAAGGCCACCGGCGGCCTGCGCGGCGACTTCGTGTGGACCGACTGGCGCTACGACTTCATGGTCAGCAAGTCGCGTTCCGATGCCGACTACACCTTCGACAGCTTCCTGACCGATCGCCTGGCGCGCAGCCTCGACGTGGTCGCGGGCCCGGGCGGCGTCGTCTGCCGCGATCCGTCGGGCGGCTGCGTGGCCGCGCCGTTCCTGACCACGCAGGTCGTCGGCGGCAAGCTGCCGCAGGACTGGAAGAACTACGTCTACCGTCCGGTCACCGGCAACACCCTGTATGAAGAAAGCACCGTCAACTTCTCCATCGACGGTCCGCTGTTCTCGCTGCCGTACGGCGATGTGCGCGGCGCGTTCGGCGTCGAGTACCGCCGCGCCAAGATCGACGACACCCCGTCGGCCGACGGCGTCGCCCGCAACCTGTACAACCTGACCTCGGGCGATCCGACCCGCGGCAAGGACTCGGTCAAGGAAATCTACGGCGAAATCGAAGTGCCGGTGCTGTCCGGCCTGAAGGGCGCCGAGGAACTGACCTTCAACCTGTCGGCCCGCTACACCGACTACAAGTCCTACGGCAGCGACAACACCTACAAGATCGGCGGTCTGTGGACCCCGCTCAGCTGGCTGACCGTGCGCGCGTCGTACGGCACCTCCTACCGCGCTCCGGCGCTGTTCGAGCAGTTCCTGGGCGCCACCACCGGCTTCCTGTCCAACTCCGTCGACCCGTGCAACAACTACGGCGTGGATCCGGACGCTTCGATCTCGCTGGCCGCCAACTGCGCGTCCGAAGGCTTGGTGCCGAACTTCAACGCCACCAGCGGCGTCACCGTCATCAACAACGGCGGCGCGGCGCAGGGCCTGAAGGCGGAAACCTCCAAGAACTTCACCGGCGGCATCATCCTGCAGCCGGAAATGCCGAAGAGCTGGGGCGACCTGTCGTTCGCGGTGGACTACTACAAGATCGAAGTCGAGAACGGCGTCGCTCGCGCCGGCGGCGCCGAGATCCTGGACCGCTGCTACAACGATCCGGACTTCCGCGCCGGTGGCGGCTTCTGCCGTCTGGTCGCGGCGCGCGCTCCGGGCAGCAACGCCCTGACCGTGCAGGACAGCTACGTCAACCTGGCCACCGACCGCGTGCGCGGCCTGGACTTCACCGTCCGCTACGTCCGCGACGTCGGCCCGGGCACCCTGCGCACCACCCTGCAGGCGACCCACTTCCTGGAGCAGTCCAACAAGCTGTTCGCCGAGGACGCGCTGGACGATTACAACGGCAACATCGGTTCGCCGTCGATGACCGCCACGCTCGACACCACCTACGACTGGAAGAACTGGAAGTTCCGCTACGGCCTGGAATGGGTCGACGCCATGCAGAGCTACGGCTACTACGGCCTCGACCGCAACACCGCTGCGTTCAAGATGCACACGGAGGATTACTACCTCTCGCACATCTCGGCCCAGTTCAAGCTGGACAAGTGGACCTTCACCGGCGGCGTGCGCAACCTGTTCGACGCCGAGCCGAAGAAGATCTCGCAGTCGGGCGCTTACAACCGCGTGGGCAACGCCCCGCTGTACAGCGGTTACGACTACGTCGGTCGCGCGTTCTTCCTGAACGTGCAGGCGAAGTTCTGATCGGTACCAACGACCGCCGCCCCTAACCCGGGCGGCGGTTTTTTTTTGCCCGGAAGATAGGGGAGTCCTCATGGACAAAATGCATATGTTCAAGCGCGTCGCGCTCGGCCTCGCGCTGGCCGCGGCGGCGATCCCGGCCGCGCAGGCCAAGCCCGCGGTGCCGACGGTCGAACAGCTCGCCGCGTTCCCGCTGATGTCGAGCTTCACCCTCTCGCCCGACGGCAAGCGCATGGCCGCGCTGCAGGCGCGCGGCGAGGAGCGGGTGATCCTGGTATGGGACACCGACGCGCTGGACAAGGCGCCGACCGTGATCGGTTCGGCCAAGATGAAGCTCAATGGGGTCAGCTTCATCAAGAACGACCTGCTCGCGGTGTCGTTGTGGCAGCCCTACGATCTGCGCGCGGACCGGCTGTACAAGACCTTCGCCAACAAGCTGATGATCACCGACCTGCAGGGCAAGGACTGGCACGAGCCGATGCCGCAGGAGCGCGCCGAGAGCCGCGACGAGCAGGTGCGGCAGGCGCTGGCGGTGCCGGCGATCCTCGACGCGCTGCCCAACGATCCCGATCACGTGCTGGTGATGAACACGGTCGGCTCCAGCGCCGGCGATGTGTACAAGGTCGACTTGCGCACCTGGAAGGCCGAGCGCATCCAGCGCAGCAACGAACGCATCGGCGGGTATCTGACCGACTCGCAGGGCAACCTGGCCGCGCGCCTGAGCAACGACACCGACGGCAAGGGCGCCTTCGTCGCCGCCCAGTTCCGCGACCCCAAGAGCGGGCAGTGGACCGAGCACTTCCGCTCGTACGTGAAGGAGCGCGACGAGGTGCAGGTGGTCGGTTTCGCCGACGATCCCAACATCGCCTTCGTGCGCAGCAACGTCGGCCGCGACAAGTCGGTGATCTACGAGTACGACATCGCCGCCAAGGCGCGCAAGGAGAATCTGTTCGAACACCGCTTCTTCGACGCGTCCTCGGTGATCGTCAACCGCAGCAAGGGCGTGGAAGGCGTCGGCCAGGGCGAGATCCTCGGCCTGCGCTACGAAGGCCCGCGCGAGAACGACGTGCAGTGGGTGCATCCCAAGCTCAAGGCGCTGGACCAGGCGTTGCGCGCGGCGTTGCAGCTCAAGCCGGCGCCGACCGAGTTCGTCGATCCGGCCACCGGCCAGGGCGCGACCACCGGTTACGACGCCGCGGCCGGCTACAGCCTGGTCGATTACTCCGCCGATCTGTCCACCGCGGTGGTCGCGGTCGAAGGGCGCGCGCGTCCGCCGGAGTTCTACCTGTTGCGCGGCGGCAAGCTGGCGGCGCTGGGCAAGGCCTATCCGCAGATCGATCCGGCCGCGCTGGGCGAGGTCAAGCTGGTCTACTACAAGGCCCGCGACGGGCAGACCATTCCGGGCTTCCTGACCACGCCGAACAAGGAACTGTGCGGCGCCGGCCCGTGGCCGTCGGTGATCCATCCGCACGGCGGCCCGTGGGCGCGCGACGGCATGGGCTTCGACGGCTCGATGTGGGTGCCGCTGATGGTGTCGCGTTGCATGGCCGTGCTGCAGCCGCAGTACCGCGGCTCGCAGGGCTGGGGCCGCAAGCTGTGGATGGCCGGCGACGCCGAGTGGGGCCAGAAGATGCAGGACGACAAGGACGACGGGGTGAAGTGGCTGATCGAACAGAAGATCGCCCAGCCGGGCCGGGTCGCGATGTTCGGTTTCTCCTACGGCGGCTATGCGGCCTTCGCCGCGGCGGTGCGGCCGAACGGGCTGTACAAGTGCGCGATCGCCGGCGCCGGCGTGTCCGACATCCGCCGGATCTGGGCGCGCTTCTACACCAACCCGTTCTTCCGCGAGGCGCAGGCGCCGACCGTGGCCGGCCTCAGCCCGCTCGACCAGGCCGACAAGATCAAGATCCCGCTGATGATCTATCACGGCGATCGCGACCAGACCGTGCCGATCGAGCAGTCGGAGTGGTTCGCCGACAAGTCCAAGGCCTCCGGCCAGCCGGTGGAGTACCACCCGATCGCCGACTACGCCCACGGCCCGGCGTGGACGCGCAAGATCATGGGCGACCAGCTGCAGTTGATCGACACCTACCTGAGCAAGGGCTGCGGCGGTTCGGGGCTGTAAGCCGCGCATTGCAGGCCGCGAAAAAACAAGGGCGCCGCAGCGATGCGGCGCCCCTTTTCGTTGGCGGCGGCGACGTCGGCGTGCGACGCGCGGCGCTTACCAGCCGGCCAGCACCAGCTTGCCGATGGTCGCGCCCGATTCCAGCCGGCGGTGCGCCTCGCGCAGCGTCGCCGCATCGATGCGGCCGAGGGTCTCGGTGTGGGTGCCCTGGAGTTCGCCGGCGTCGATCAGTTGCGCGACCCGGTCGAGGATGCGCCCCTGTTCGATCATGTCCGCAGTGCCGAAGCGCGGCCGCGCGAACATCATTTCCCAGTGGATGCCGATGCACTTGAGCTTGTACGGATCGCCGATCTTGAGCGCGCCGGCCGGCTCCACGATCAGGCCGACATGGCCTTGCGGCGCCAGCAGTTCGCCGAGCTCGACCCAATAGCGGTCGGTGTCGGCGAGGTTGAGCGCGGCGTCGACCTGTTCGATGCCCAGGGCCTTGAGCTGCGGCGCCAGCGGCTGGCGGTGGTCGACCACGTGGTCGGCGCCCATCTTGCGGCACCATTCGACGGTCTGCGGGCGCGAGGCGGTGGCGATCACTTCGAAGCCGGCGCGCTTGGCGATCTGGATCGCGATCGAACCCACGCCGCCGGCGCCGGCGACGATCAGCAGCCGCTTGCCGCGGCCGCCGTTCTCGCTGTCGAAGGGCATGCGCTGGAACAGCAGTTCCCAGGCGGTGATCGCGGTCAGCGGCAACGCCGCGGCCTGGGCCGCGTCGAGCGATCGGGGCGCCGAGCCGACGATGCGCTCGTCCACCAGGTGCAGCTCGCTGTTGCTGCCGGGGCGGGTGATGTCGCCGGAGTAATAGATCTTGTCGCCGACCTTGAAGCGCGAGACCTGTTCGCCGACGGCTTCGACCGTGCCGGCGGCATCGTAGCCGAGCACGCGCGGCTGCGCTTCCACCTGCGGCTTGGGCGAGCGCACCTTGGTGTCGACCGGATTGACCGAGACCGCCTCGACCCGCACCAGCAGGTCGTGGCCGCGCGCGCTCGGCGCGGGCAGCTCGACGTCGGTCAGCGATTGCGGATCGTCGATGGGCAGGTAACGGGTGAGGGCTACGGCTTTCATTGCGGACTCCGGGAAACGTGGGATTGCGGTGGGGGCCGGGATCGCGGGGCGATGCCGGATTGTGCGCGATCGCGGCTTACGGTGTTGAGAAGCCCGTGGCCACGGTTGCGTGAATGCGTGGGCGGGAATGGCGAGCGGATGGAGCGTCGATCCCGGATGTCTGCGCGCAGGTTCGCATGCGTTGCATGTCCGGCCAGGCTTCTTCGTTCAATGCGCGCCGAACAGGATCGCCTCGTCGAGCGAATCGGCCATGGCGCGATAACCGGCGTCGCCCGGGTGCAGGCGGTCGCCGGAATCGAAGCCGGCCTGCATGCGCGCGGGATGCGCGGGGTCGCGGATCACGGCGTCGAAATCGGCGACAGCGTCGAACTCGCCGCTGTCGCGGATCCAGGCATTGACCTGCTGGCGCACGCGTTCTTTGTCCGCGTCGAAATAGCGCTTCACCGGCGCGTCCGGCAGCGCGTCCTCGAACGGCGTCAAGGTGGCGCCGACGATGCGCACGCCGGCCTGGCGGGCGCGCGCGATCAACTGGCGGTAGCCGTCGATCAGGCGTTGCGCGCTCATCGCTTCGCGCGCGGGCTCGAAGCTGCTGCCGGGCCAGCCGATGTCGTTGATGCCCATCAGCAGCACCACGCTGTCCGGGCGCTGGGCCAGCACGTCGCGCTCGAACCGGGCCAGCGCGCTGACGCCCATGCCGTCGTTCAACACCTGCGCGCCGGAGATGCCGGCGTTGAGCACGGCGATGTCGCGCGGGGCCAGCCGCTGGGCGAGGAAGTCCGGCCAGCGATGGTTGCGGTTGACGGTGGAGGCGGCGCCGTCGGTGATCGAATCGCCGAACGCGACCACGGTGCGCGCCGCGTGCGCGGACTCGACATAGATGCCGCTGAGGTAGGGGCGGCTGGTCAGTTTTTCGGCGCCGTCGAGCGCGGCTTGCGCGCTTCGGTCGCCGCGTGCGAGGTAAGCATCCTGCCCGCCTTCCCAGTGGAAACTGCGCAGCGCGGTGTCCTGCGGCAGGTACAGGCTGACGGCGAGTTCGGCCAACGCCGGCGCGCTGAGTTCGACCGGATCGCTGAGCACCGGCGCACCCGGCAGCAAGGTGACGCTGCTGCGGCCGCCGAAGGTCAGCGCGCGATCGCTGCCGGCCTCGATGCGCGAACCGCCGAGACTGCGCGCGATGCGCGCCGCGCCGATGACGACCGGTTCGCGGCCGTAGGCGTTGGACAGGGCGATGCGCACGCGGTCGCCGCCGACGCTGATGCGCGCGACCTGGCGCACGGTCTGGTCGCGCAGCCGGTCGGGGGCGTTGTTGGGCAGGACGAATCCGGCGTCCCAGGTGGCTTGCGGGCTGGCGGTCCAGGTGCCGATCCAGCGCGCGCGCTCGGCGGCCTGCGCCGGAGCGAGCAGAGACAGGGCGAGCGCGGCGGCGGCGAGGGAGCGAGGCAGGGCATTCATGATCGGTAGGCCGGAAAGGCGTCGCGATGCGACGCGGGAAAGTGGGAGGGGTTTGTGAGAAATCGCGTCGGCTTCGGCGCCGTCGCCGATGCGGCGGCTGCGATGGCGCTTGGCAGCGCTCAGCCTGCGCACGCGGCTGCGATGGCCGGTTTGCTGCTGCGCTTCGCGCTGGCGCGGCTTTTCGCATCCAGCCGCGTCGCCAGCAACGCCAGCGCCAGTCCCGATGCCGTTACCAGCGCCGCGACCCAGGTCACCGCGCCCAATCCCGGGCCGTGTTCGATCACCGCGCCGCCGAGCCAGGCGCCCAGCGCGTTGCCGAGGTTGAACGCGCCGATGTTGAGGCTCGACGCCAGGTTCTGCCCGGCCGCATCGGTCTTCTGCAGCACCCACAGCTGCAGCGGCGGCACCGTCGCGAACGCGGCCACGCCGAGCAGGCCGACGAAGGCGACCGCGGCGACCGGGTCGCGCAGGCCGAAGGTCATCGCGCCCAGCACCGCCGCCAGCGCGACCAGGGTGCCGACCAGGGCCGGCGCCAGGCGCTTGTCGGCGAAGCGTCCGCCGATCAGGTTGCCCAGGATCATGCCGCCGCCGAACACCAGCAGGATCGGCGAGACCGCGGCGTCGCCGAATCCGCTCAGGGTGGTGAGGATCGGCTGGATGAAGGTGTAGACGGTGAACACGCCGGCGAAGCCCAGCACGGTGGTCAGCAGGCCCAGCAACACCTGCGGGTGCAGCACCGCGCGCAGCTCGCGGCGCAGCGCGACCGGCTCGGGCTTGCTGCGGTCGCGCGGCACCAGCGCGGCGATCACCACCGTCGCGATCACGCCGATCGCCGCCACCGCCCAGAACGTCGAGCGCCAGCCCAGGTGCAGGCCGAGCCACGCGCCGGCGGGCACGCCGAGCAGGGTGGCCACGGTCAGGCCGGTGAACATGATCGAGATCGCCGAGGCCTTGCGGTCCTGCGGCACCAGGCCGGTCGCGACCACCGCGCCGACGCCGAAAAAGGTGCCGTGGGCGAGCGAGGTGATGACCCGCGCGATCATCAGCACCGTATAGTTCGGCGCGATCGCGCAGACGATGTTGCCGACGGTGAAGATCAGCATCAGCGCCACCAGCACCGCCTTGCGCGGCATGCGCCCGGTGGCGACGGTCAGCACCGGCGCGCCGACGAACACGCCCAGCGCATAGCCGGAGATCAGCAGGCCCGCCGCGGCCAGGCCGACCTGCAGGTCGGCGGCGACCTGCAGCAGCAGGCCCATGATCACGAACTCGGTGGTGCCGATGCCGAACGCGCCGACCGTCAGCGCGTACAGCGCCACCGGCAGGCGCGCGCGGCCGCCCGCGGCGGGCGTGGCGGCGGTGGAAGGGGAGGGGGCGTGCATGGGACGCATCCGGGGAAGAAAGAGGCGCCAGTCTGGGCCGTTGCATCTTGTGGAAAAACCCGCAGGATGGCGAATCACTCTCAACCAGAAATTGAAAATCCCGTGGACCGGATCGCCGACCTGAACCTGTTCCTGAGGGTCCTGGACCTGGGCTCGATCAGCGCCGCCGCGCGCAGCCTGGACCTGTCGGCGGCGGTGGCCAGCCAGCGGCTCAAGCGCCTGGAACGCGAGCTCGGCGTGCGCCTGCTGCACCGGACCACGCGGCAACTGCACGCCACCGCCGAGGGCCTGGCCCTGGCCGAGCGCGGTCGCGCCCTGATCGAGGAACTCGAAGGCCTGACCGACGACCTGCGCCGCGCCGGCAGCGAACCGTCCGGGCAGCTGCGGGTGACCACCTCGGCCGCGTTCGGCCGCATGTACCTCTCGCCGTTGCTGCCCGAGTTCCAGCGCCGCTATCCGCGGGTGCGGCTGAGCGTGAACCTGAGCGACGAGAACCTGGACCTGATCGCCGCCGGCATGGACCTGGCGATCCGCATCGGCACGCTCGACGACTCCAACCTGGTCGCGCGCAAACTCGCCCACAACCGCCGCGTGCTGGCCTGTTCGCCCGACTACCTGCGCCGCCACGGCGCGCCGCGCACGCCGCAGGACCTGGCCGGCCACGAATGCCTGCTGCTGGTCGGCGCGCAGGGGCGGCTGGAGCATTGGCGCGTGCTCGACGCCGCCGGGCGCGAGAGCGTGGTGCGGGTCAACGGGCGGCTGGAGAGCAATTTCGGCGAAGTCCTGCGCGACGCGGCGATCGCCGGCCTCGGCATCGCCCACTTTTCGGTCTGGCACGTGCACGAAGACCTGCGCGCCGGCCGCCTGGTGCAGGTCCTGCCGCGCCACCGCCTGCCCGACACCGCGATCCACGCCGTCATGCCGCAACGGCGCTACGTACCGCTGCGCGTGCGTGCGTTCATCGACTTCATGGCCGAGTCGTTCGGCGAGGTGCCGCCGTGGGAGCGCGAGGCCTGAGCGGCAGCTGGGTTCGGCAGCTGCGGCACGGATTTCGCCCCCTGTGGGCTTCACTGTTTTGCGGAGGTTGCGCAAACAGTGGCGGCGCATTTCCTTTTGCGTCGAAACTACCCGCTGACCCTCATTCCAGCGACAGCTGGAATCCATGTTGCCGTTGCTGTTGGCTTGGACGTCACCTTGCGGAAGGTCATTGCTCCGCAGACCCGAAGGGCGCGCGCATGGATGCGCGCGTGCGCCGTAGGGGCAGGATGCCCCTTACGGCGCATCCCGGCGCAAGGTGCTGGACTTAGCGGCTTGTGACTTTAGACAAGCGTTTTTCTTTGGTTACTTTCTTTTGGCGCGCTGCCAAAAGAAAGTAACTCGGCCGCTTGCGGACGAAAGCCCTTGATTGTCGCTTGTCGTCACTCGTCAACGACGGCAGTGCAGTTGCGTATCCGACTGTAGGAGCGGTGCAAGCCGCGACCGCGCCATCGCAGTAATCGCGAAGGTTTCGTCGTAGTTGCGTTGTCGCGGTCGCGGCTTGCGCCGCTCCTACAGGGGGCGTGCCGCGGTGGGTTCGGCCTTTGCGTGTTCGTACGCTTGACGACAAGCGAAGATCCAAAGCTTCCGGCCGCAAGCGGCCGGGTCACTTTCTTTGTCCAAAGCAACAAAGAAAGTAACCAAAGAAAGTGCTTTTCCCTGTTTCGAATCAAAAGCCACTAGGTCCAGCACCGGGCGCGGGGCCGCGCCATAAGGGGCATCCTGCCCCATGGCGCGCGCGCGCATCCATGCGCGCGCCCTCCGGGGCTGCGGGACGTGTGCTTTGCGTGGGGTTGCGTCCGAGCGAACGGCAACGGCAAGAACAACAGCAAGATGGATTCCGGCGTTCGCCGGAACGACGCGGCGAACCCACAAAAACCCGAAACCGGCCCGGCCCCGCCCTCAATCGAACGCAAACGCATCCAACGCCAACGAACCCATCTCATGCGAGCGGTGGATCGTGCGCACCGTCGGCGAAGCGCCGGCCGCGCCGAGGGCGACGAACAGCGGCATCAGGTGCTCCACGGTCGGGTGCGCACGCCGCGCGTGCGGCGCCTGCGCTTGCCAGTCGAGCAAGGCCTCGCGGTCGCCCGCGGCCAGCCTGGCGTGCATCCAGCCGGCGAACTCCGCCGCCCAGTCCGGCATCGGCGCCTCGCGATCGCCCCAGTCCAGGTCGCCCAGGTTGTGCACGAAGCCGCCCGAGCCGATCACCAGCACGCCCTCGTCGCGCAACGCCGACAGCGCCCGGCCGACGGCGTAGTGCTGCGCCGCCGTGCCGTGGGGCTGCACCGACAGCGGCACCACGGCGATGTCGGCCTGCGGGTACATGCGCCGCAGCGGCACCCACACGCCGTGGTCGAGGCCGTGGTTGTCGCGCAGCTTCGGGTCGAGCCCGGCGTCGGCCAGGCGCGCGGCCACCTGTTCGGCCAGGCGCGGCTGGCCCGGGGCGGGGTACTGGATCTGGTACAGCGGCTGCGGGAACCCGCCGAAGTCGTGCACGGTGTGCGGCCGCTCGTGGCCGCCGACCATCGGCCGGTCGGTCATGAAGTGGGCCGAGGCGATCACGATCGCGCGCGGCCACGGCAGCTGCTGGCCGAGCGCGTCGAGGAAGCGCCCGGCGGGCGAATCCTCCAGCGCCAGCATCGGCGAGCCGTGCGAAAGGAATAAGGTCGGCAGGCGGGTGGGGATGTCCATCGCCCAAGGGTGATCCTCGCACCGGCGATTTCCAAGCCGCGCGCCCGCGCCTGATCGTTTCGCCGCTGTCGGCAATCGCGACCAAAGGCGTCAATTGTTGACGCAAGGCCCGCCGGAGCCGCCCCGCGGCTTCCATACCCCCGCGGTCCGCCGGGTCTTCGCGGTCTGGCAAAATAGCGGGCTCTCTCACCGCAGGCCTTTCGCCCATGAGCCACTTCGACATCCGTTCGACCGTCCGCCCCGATCCCGACAAGCCGATGGTCGACATCGCCGACTACGTCGCCGACTACCAGATCGACTCGAAGGAAGCCTACGACACCGCCCGCTACATGCTGCTGGACTCGCTGGCCTGCGCGGCGCTGGCGATGGACCACAAGGAATGCCTCAAGCACCTCGGCCCGCTGGTGCCGGGCGGCGAGATGAAGGGCGGCGCGCGGGTGCCGTTCACGAATTACGAACTCGACCCGGTCCAGGCCGCCTACAACATCGGCGTGCAGATCCGCTGGCTCGACTTCAACGACACCTGGCTCGCGGCCGAATGGGGCCACCCGTCCGACAACCTCGGCGCCATCCTCGGCGTCGCCGACTACCTGGGCCGCAAGGCCGAGGCCGAAGGCGGCAAGGCCATGAGCGTGCGCGACGTGCTCGGCCACGCGATCAAGGCGCACGAAATCCAGGGCGGCTACGCGCTCAAGAATTCGTTCAACCGGGTCGGCCTCGACCACGTGATCCTGGTCCGCCTGGCCTCGACCGCGGTCACCACCCAGATGCTCGGCGGCGGCAAGGAAGAGATCATCACCGCCGTTTCGCACTCCTGGATCGACAACGGCGTGCTGCGCACCTACCGCCACGCGCCGAACACCGGCCCGCGCAAGAGCTGGGCCGCCGGCGACGCCTGCCGCCGCGCCGTCACCCACGCGCTCAACGCCAACAAGGGCGTGGTCGGCTACCCGAGCGCGCTGTCGGTCAAGACCTGGGGCTTCTGGGACATCGCCTTCAAGGGCAAGCAGTTCGAGTTCGAGCGTCCGTTCGGCAGCTACGTGATGGAGAACGTGCTGTTCAAGATCTCGTTCCCGGCCGAGTTCCACGCCCAGACCGCGGTCGAGTGCGCGATGCAGCTGCACGACCAGGTCAAGGACAAGCTCGACCAGATCGAGCGCGTCGAGCTGGAGACCCAGGAAGCCGGCGTGCGCATCATCGACAAGACCGGCCCGCTGGCCAACTACGCCGACCGCGACCACTGCCTGCAGTACATGGTCGCCGTGCCGCTGATCTTCGGGCGCCTGACCGCCGACGACTACGTCGACGCCGTCGCCGCGGACCCGCGCATCGACGCGCTGCGCGACAAGATGACGGTCAAGGAGAACGAGCAGTTCACCAAGGACTACTTCGACCCCGACAAGCGCTACATCGGCAACTCGGTGCAGGTGTTCTTCAAGGACGGCAGCTCGACCGACAAGGTCTCGATCGACTTCCCGATCGGCCACCGCAACCGCCGCGCCGAGGGCATCCCGGTGCTGATGGCCAAGTTCGAAGCCGCGATCCGCGCCAAGCTGCCGGCCGCCCAGGCCGACCGCCTGCTGGCCCTGGCCAACAATCCGGCCGAGCTGGAAGCGCTGCCGGTGACCGAGTTCATGAGCCTGTTCGTGCGCCAGGGCGAGTGATCGCCCCGGGCTGATCCGGGCGCCCGGCATCGGGCGTCCGATTAGCACTTCATAAGTGCAGTTCCAGCTGAATGGAGCTGCACTTTTTTTATGAACGAATTGCGACCGACTCCTAGTATTCATGGAACCGGCTCGAATGTTAGACGGTTGTTAACACCGCTTTCACGTTGGCAAACCTAACCTGCGCGGGTCGGCGTCGTCCAGGCGGCCGTCCTGAACGGTAGAAACCTCGCAGACGCGGTTTCCTTTCTAAAGAAACAGGAGCTAGAAGATGAATAAGAAACTCCTCTGCGCCGCCCTGCTGGGTGGCCTGAGCCTTGCGCAAGTCGCCAGCGCCCAGGACTTCGACGACCGTTGGTACCTTACCGGCGCTGCCGGCATGAACATCCAGGACAACGACCGCGGCACCCGCAACGCGCCGTTCGGCGCGATCGGCCTCGGCAAGTTCCTGAACAAGAATTGGTCGCTGGACGGCGAGCTGAACTATCAGAACCCGAAGTTCGACGCCAACCAGGACGCCAACTGGAGCCAGTACGGCATCTCGTTGGACCTGCGCCGCCACTTCGTCACCGACGGCCGCAACTGGAACCCGTACATCCTGATGGGCCTGGGTTACCAGCGCTCGGAAGAGGAGTACTTCATCCCGTCGCCGCTGTCGCCGGGCAACCGCAAGGACGGCAACTTCGCCGCCAAGGTCGGCGTCGGCATCCAGGGCGACCTGGGCCGCGTCGGCATCCGCACCGAGTTGGCCTACCGCGCCGACTTCGACGACCAGAGCGTCAACGCGCCGCAGGAAGACTGGTTCGGCGACGTGCTGGCCTCGGTCGGCATCGTGGTCCCGCTGGGTCCGGAGCCCGTCGCTGCGGTCGCTCCGGCTCCGGTCGTGGAGGCGGGCTGCGCCGACAAGGACGACGACGGCGACGGCGTGAACAACTGCGACGACAAGTGCCCGAACTCGCAGGCTGGCCAGACCATCGGTCCGGACGGCTGCCCGGTTCCGGTCACCATCGACCTCAAGGGCGTGAACTTCGACTTCGACAAGGCGACCCTGCGTCCGGACGCGATCGCCATCCTCAACGAGGCCACCGAAATCCTGAAGCGCTATCCCGAGCTGAAGGTCGAAGTCGCCGGCCACACCGACCTGTGCGGTAAGGACGCCTACAACCAGAAGCTGTCCGAGCGCCGCGCCAAGGCCGCCTACGACTACCTGACCAGCAACGGCGTCGATGCCGGCCGCCTCAACGGCCCGATCGGCTACGGCGAGAGCCGTCCGCTGGAGAACACCCCGCAGACGCTGCCGGGCTGCAAGAGCGAGAAGAACCGCCGCACCGAGCTCAACGTCCAGAACTGATCGGACGCAAGCTCCGCCACGGGCCTTCGGGCCCGCGGCAGGCGATATCCGGGAGCCCGGCCCCGCGCCGGGCTCCTTATTTATGTAAGGACTGGTTTGCCGATGAGCGGCGCGAATCAGGAACTGCGCCGCAGTTTCCCCGCGATGCTCTACCGTTCGTCGGCCCGGCCGTTCCGATGTGTGCGTAAAAACTGTGGGCGCGTTAAATCACGAGTTGGTTCTGGCCCGCCTGAACTACGTTAAGTGGTATTAACAATCTTCTTGACGGTGTATGATCCCCCCGCCAGTGACCGCGGCCCTTGGCTCGTGCCAGTGCTGAAAGTGTCTCTGCCATAGAGTCAGCGCCGCAGAAGACTGTCCCGATCACACAGTCCCGATCTACCCCCCGTTCCGATCGATCTGAAGGAGTTACAAATGAAGATCCGTATGTTGAGCACCGCTTTGCTGGCGGGCTTGGCTTTCTCGCAGGTGGCCAGCGCGCAGGATTTCGATGACCGTTGGTACCTGACCGGCGCCGCCGGCATGAACATCCAGGACAACGACCGCGGCACCCGCAACGCTCCGTTCGGTGCGATCGGCCTGGGCAAGTTCCTGAACAAGAACTGGTCGCTCGACGGCGAGCTGAACTACCAGAACCCGAAGTTCGACGCCAACCAGGACGCCAACTGGAGCCAGTACGGCATCTCGCTGGACCTGCGCCGCCACTTCGTCACCGACGGCCGCAACTGGAACCCCTACCTGCTGGCCGGCATCGGCTACCAGCGTTCGGAAGAGGAATACTTCATTCCGTCGCCGCTGTCGCCGGGCAACCGCAAGGACGGCAACTTCGCCGCCAAGGTCGGCGTCGGCATCCAGGGCGACCTGGGCCGCGTCGGCATCCGCACCGAGCTGGCCTACCGCGCCGACTTCGACGACCAGAGCGTCAACGCTTCGAAGGAAGACTGGTTCGGCGACGTGCTGGCTTCGGTCGGCATCGTGGTCCCGCTGGGTCCGGAGCCCGTCGCTGCGGTCGCTCCGGCTCCGGTCGTGGAGGCGGGCTGCGCCGACAAGGACGACGACGGCGACGGCGTGAACAACTGCGACGACAAGTGCCCGAACTCGCAGGCTGGCCAGACCATCGGTCCGGACGGCTGCCCGGTTCCGGTCTCGATCGACCTGAAGGGCGTGAACTTCGATTTCGACAAGGCGACCCTGCGTCCGGACGCCGTGGCCATCCTCAGCGAGGCCAGCGAGATCCTGAAGCGCAACCCGAGCCTGCGCGTCGAAGTCGCCGGTCACACCGACCTGTGCGGTAAGGACGCTTACAACCAGAAGCTGTCCGAGCGCCGCGCCAAGGCCGTGTACGACTACCTGACCAGCAACGGCGTCGACGCCGGTCGCCTGGCCGGTCCGGTCGGCTACGGCGAGAGCCGTCCGCTGGAGAACACCCCGCAGACGCTGCCGGGCTGCAAGAGCGAGAAGAACCGCCGCACCGAGCTCAACGCTCAGAACTAAGCGGCGTAGCGCAGGCCGTTCGCGGCCCGCGTAGCGATACGAAGAAGCCCGGCCTCGTGCCGGGCTTCTTTTTTGTTGTGTGGGCGAGGCTTTTGTGGGAGGGGCTTCCGCCCCGACGCTCGTGTTCCAGAGCGCCGCGACTTGAGCCAGGAGCATCGGGGCTCAAGCCCCTCCCACAAGAGCGCTCCGCGTCGATGGCACATACGCTTCGCGCGGGCGACAGGCGGTCGCCCGTTGCGCCGCGCGAGCTTGCGCGGCGCAGTTCGGCCCGTTCATAAGAAAAGCCGATAAATGCCTGATTTTGCGGGTTGTCCGATCCCGCGGGGCCGCCTACACTGGCGCGCACCGACGACCGCGCGGCGAGACATCGCTTTCGCGCCGATCCCGTCCCGCGCCGACCTGGAGAGAGCCCCTCATGCGCCGACTGCTTGCCGCCACGTCCTTGATCCTGATCGCCGCGTCCGCGCAGGCCCAGACCAGCGCCGCCAACTGCGCCGCGCTGACCGCCTCGCGCGCGCAGCCGGTGCAGCCGACCCTGATCGCGCCGGTGGCGCCGGAACTGGTCGCGCCTTCGCACCAACTCGGCGCGCCGACCGGCGTGCTGTCGCAGGCGCTGGACGAAGCGCTCTCGGTCGACCAGGTGCTGCTGCGGATGAAGCTCGACGCCTGCACCGTGGCCAAGGCCACCCCGGCCTCGACCGGCATGCCCTCGGCCAACGATCCGGCCGCGTACAAGCCGCAGACCCAGTACGACAACACGCCGTGGCGCTTCGACATGAGCCAGGGCGGCAAGCGCATGACCGCCGACGAGTTCAGCGCCTGGATGAAAGCCAAGGGCGTACGCGTGGCCAAGGGCGCGCCCGGCGCCGCCGCTGCGGCGCCCGCGCCGGTCGCCGAAGCCGAACCGGCCAAGGCCGAGGAAGGCAAGAAAAAGAAGTAAGCCGCGCAACTGCGCAGCGACACGACGGCCGCGGCTTCGCCCGCGGCCGTTTTGCTTTGTGGGTTGTGGGGGTTGGACTTGGCGACTTCCTGATTCGCGACTTTCGGCTGCCGATAACGAAGGCGAACGAAGTCGAACAAGCCGTAGCGCCTGCTTTTGTGGGAGGGGCTTCAGCCGCGACGCCTTCCGCTCAGTTCGCCACGATCTGGAACCAAAGCGCCGGGGCTGAAGCCGCTCCCACAAAAGCAGGCGCTGCCCGCCGGCCAAGCGCGCTCGCCGGCCCGGCCTGCACTGACGCGCGAACAAAGCCACCGCTGCGCGAGGGCTGCGATAATGCGCTACGCCATCGCCCTTCCATTTTTCGGACCCGCCTTGAACAAGACTCCGCCCCGCCACGGCCTGGCCCGCGTGCTGTCCAAGCAGGGCCTGTGCTCGCGCAGCGAGGCGGCGCGTTGGGTCGCCGCCGGGCGGGTGACGGTGGACGGGCGGGTGGTGCGCGATCCCGAGTTCCCGATCGTGCAGGGCCGCCATCGCATCCTCGTCGACGGCGAACAGGCCGGCGATGCGCGCCGGCTCTACCTGATGCTCAACAAGCCGCGCGGGCTGGTCACCACCGCGCACGACGAACGCGGCCGCGACACCGTCTATCGTTGCTTCGACGGCGCCGCGCTCGACGGCGCACCGCTGCCGTGGCTGGCGCCGGTGGGGCGGCTGGACCAGGCCAGCGAGGGCCTGCTGCTGTTCTGCAACGACCCGCAATGGGCCGCGCGCGTCACCGATCCCGAGCGCGGGCCGGACAAGACCTACCACGTGCAGATCGATGCGATTCCCGACGACGCGCTGCTGCGCGCGCTCGCCGAGGGCGTCGATGCCGACGGCGAGCGCCTGCGCGCGAAATCGGCGCGGCTGCTGCGCGCCGGCGAGAAGAACGCGTGGCTGGAGATCGTGCTCGACGAAGGCCGCAACCGGCAGATCCGCCGGCTGCTGGCGGCGTTCGAACTGCAGACATTGCGGCTGGTGCGGGTGGCGATCGGCGGGCTGGCCCTGGGCGAACTCGGCAAGGGCCAGTGGCGCGCGCTTGGCGCGGACGACCTGCTCAGGCTGGGCTGAGACCTCGGCCGCGTTGTCCGCGCCGGGGCGGCCGAAATCCGATCGCGGTAACGGTTGCGGCCGCGCGCGCGGCGTAGATTCCGTCGAGCATGGGCGGGCCGACGCTCTCGGCCGCCATCGACCGACGCCGCGGCGCAGTCTCGCGGCGTACATCGTTCCGGATCAGGGAGAGAACCACGATGTCGCACGATGCCTCGCTTGGCAGCTTCGTTTCCTTCCGCCGCGCTTGTCGCCGTAGCCGGTTCGCCGGCCTGCGCGCCGTGTGCCTGTGCGCCTGGCTGCTGTTCGCCGGCGTCGCTGCGGCCGATCCGGTCGTGGCGCTGCAGGCCGTGCAGCAACTGGAGAGCGATCACAGCGCGATGTACCAGCGCATGCAGGTCGCCTACGGCGCTCACCGTCGCGGCGACGACGCCAGGGCGCGGCAGGCGCTGATGGGCGCGGCCGACTACGCCGTGCGCCTCAGCGGCGGCCTGGCGGAGTTGCGGACGGCCAACCAGGACACCCTGGATCGCGGCCTGTACCGCGATCGCGTGGCGCTGGAGCGGGCTTTGGCCGATATCGCAATCGCCGAGCAGCGCCTGGACCAACTGATCGAGACCCTGCTGGCGGCGACCCAGTATCTGGATCCGACCAGCTTCTACCTGATCAGCAGCGATGCGGCAGCGTTCGACGAGCCCTTCCTCGCCGCGCTCGGCAGCACCCGGCAATCCTGAGCGGGCCCGTCCCGCGCCGGTGCGCGGCGTGGAAATCCGACTCCAGTAACAGTCGTCGCGGCCGGCGCCGGCTACAGTCGCGACAGGGCGCCGCAAGCGCCGGCGTGTGCGATCCGCCGGCGTCATGGGAAAGCGGCGCAGCCACAAGGAGGTGCCATGCCGGCCGGGCCCGCCCCGCAGCAGGCCGGATACGACAAACGATCGCACGCTGTGCGCAGTCCCCCGGCCTGCGCCGATGCGGCGTCTTGCGAATTGCCCGTGCGAATGTCCACGCGAATGCGGGACCGCGGCTTCGGCCCGGTCGCCGCGTCGGCACGCGAGCGCCATTCCACCATCAAGGAGAGATACCCATGGAGATTTCGATCGCCACCGCCACCACCACCACCACCGCCGCCCGCGTCGCACCGCGTCGCCGCATCGGCGCCTTCGCCGCTGCCGCGCGCACCCTCGCACTGACGATGGTGCTGTTGTTCAGCGCCGGCGCCCAGGCCGATCCGGCCGTGGCCCAGAACATCCTGCAGACCATCCGCACTGAACGGCAGGTGTTCGATGTGCATATGCGGATGGTCAACTACTACCTCGACGTCAGCCCGGGCAATGCCCAGATTTCGTTGATGACCGCGCGGATCGACGCGATCCAGATCGGCGCGAAACTGGCCGACCTGCAGGCGCAGAACAAGGATTCGCGCGCCAACGGCCAGTACAACGACCTGCAGGCATTGGAGCGCGCCATCCAGCAAGGCGACGCGGCGCGCAACCGGATCAGGATGGTCGAGAACTATCTGATGATCCTGCAGATGGAGCAGCCGCCGTCGGCGATGACCCGGCAATTGCTCAACGTCCAGCTGCAGATGTTCGAGATGTACATGCGCGAGCTCGAGCTGGCGATGAGCCAAGCGTGATGCGCGCGGCGCGCAGCGGCGCAGGCGCGAACCTGCGCCGCTGCGGCCGCGGCGAACCGGCGGCGGGGCGTGGGACGTCCCGCCGCTTCCCGTGTCCGGACAGCAGTTGGAAGAACAGGAGGCATCCATGTCGTATGCAATCGCAGCGACCGCGCGACTGCGCGGTTGGGTCCGCAGCGCCGGCGTCCGCGCCGTGGTCGCGGCGGCGGCGCTGGCGTTCGCGACCGCGGCTCCGGCCGATCCCGCGGCCGCCGATGCGCTGTTGCAGCAGGCCGGCGACACCCATCAATTGGCCGTCTCCGCCTTGCGGGCGGGCGCGGCGAGCCAGCAGCAAGGCCAGACGGAAATGGCGAAGGAGCATTATCACCAGAGCTACCAGATCGTCGCGGCGTTGTATGGGACGCTCGACGAGCTCGACGCGGCCAACCAGGACACGCTGGCGCGCGGGCTGTACCGCGATCGCGCCGCGCTGGAGCGCGCCATCGCCCTGGGCGCGACCGCGCAGGCGCAGATCCGCGGCAACGTGCTGCCGCCGATCGCCGGCCTGACCGGCGATCCCGATCGCCTGCCGCTTTATCAGCAGGCCCAGCAGGGCCTGATCCGCGTCGCCAGGACCTTGAGCGAGCTGCGCGTGGCGCTGGACGCGTCCTGAGTCGGGCGCGCGTGCCGGCGCGGGCGGGCCGGGTCAGTCCCGCGCCGGCTCGCGCCAGCGCGCCAGGCGCGCATCCAGCAGCGCGGCGACGACTTCGCGCGCGCGCTCGTCGCCGGGGCCGCGCGCGTCGTGGCTGCAGCCCTTGCCGTGGTTGCACGGCGCGCAGGCGAGGGCGAGGTTGCGCGGGTCGTCGGCGTCCTCGCCGACGCGCGCGGTCAGCGCGGCCGCGGCGCGGCGGCCGAACCAGGCGCTGGGCACCACGTGTTCGAGCGAGGTCGAGCCGAGCGCTTCGCCGTTGGCGCGCACCGCCAGTACGCGCCGGCAGTGCAGGCAGCGGCTGCGCCAGGTATCGCCGTCGAGCGTGGCCAGCGCGTCGGTGCGCGCGGCTTGCAGCAGGCGGCGGCGCAGCGCGGAGCGCAACTCAGCGCTCCACGCCGGCAGGGGCGCGGCGGGCCGCGCAGGCCCGCGCCGCGACGGTCGGCGTCCGTGCCGTCATCCTCGCGCTCAGGCCTGGATCACGCCCAGTTCGCGGCCGATCTTGATGAAGGCGTCGATCGCCCGGTCCAGATGCTCGCGGGTGTGCGCGGCGGACATCTGGGTGCGGATGCGCGCCTGGCCCTGCGGCACCACCGGGAAGAAGAAGCCGATCGCGTAGATGCCTTCCTCGAGCAGGCGCTCGGCGAACTTCTGCGCCAGCGGGGCGTCGTACAGCATCACCGGGCTGATCGGATGCACGCCCGGCTTCACGTCGAAACCGGCGGCAGTCATGCGCTCGCGGAAGTAGGCGGTGTTCTGCGCCAGCCGCTCGCGCAGGTCGCCGGCCGCGGCCAGCATCTCGAACGCCTTGATGCCCGCGGCGACCACGTGCGGCGGCAGCGAGTTGGAGAACAGGTAGGGACGCGAGCGCTGGCGCAGTAGCTCGATCACTTCCTTCTTCGCCGTGGTGAAGCCGCCGAGCGCGCCGCCCATGGCCTTGCCGAGGGTGCCGGTGATGATGTCGATCCGGTCCAGCACGCCCTTGACCTCGGCCGAGCCGCGGCCGCTGGCGCCGAGGAAGCCGGTGGCGTGGCATTCGTCGATGTGCACCAGCGCGCCGTATTTTTCCGCTAGCGCGACGATTTCGTCGAGCGGGGCGATGAAGCCGTCCATCGAGAACACGCCGTCGCTGGTGATCAGCTTGGTCTTGCAGCCGGCCGCGTCGGCGGCTTGCAACTGCTTCTCCAGGTCGGCCATGTCGCAGTTGGCGTAGCGGAAGCGCTTGGCCTTGCACAGGCGCACGCCGTCGATGATCGAGGCGTGGTTGAGCGCGTCGGAGATGATCGCATCAGCTTCGCCCAGCAGCGGCTCGAACAATCCGCCGTTGGCGTCGAAGCAGGCGGCGTAGAGGATCGTGTCTTGCGTGCCGAAGAAATCGGCGATGGTCTTTTCCAGCTGCTTGTGCAGGTCCTGGGTGCCGCAGATGAACCGCACCGACGCCATGCCGAAGCCGTGGGTGTCGAGCGCGTCCTTGGCCGCCTGGATGATGTCCGGATGGTCGGCCAGGCCCAGGTAGTTGTTGGCGCAGAAGTTCAGCACCGTGCGTCCGTCTTGCAACTGGATTTCGGCCGACTGCGGGCTGGTGATGATGCGCTCGGACTTGAACAGGCCCGCGGCGCGGATCTCTTCGAGGGTGTCGGCGTAGTGCTGGGTCAGGGAGGCGTCGGACACGGTGCGGTTTCCGGACAGAGGAAAGCCGCCATTCTAGTCCATCGCGCCGGCGCGCCCGTGGCGGCGACGGCCGTTCAGCGGCGCGCAGCGAACCCGGCGCCGAAACGAAAGAAGCGGCCCGCAGGCCGCTTCGTTCGCGCATCCGTACCGATGCGGACGCGCCGCATCGACGCCGGCCCGGTCAGTTCCAGCTCAGCACGACCTTGCCGGCCTTGCCCGCTTCCATCAGGTCGAAGCCCTTCTGGAATTCGTCCACCGGCAGCTGGTGGGTCAGCACCTTGCCGAGCGGGAAGCCCGACAGCACCAGCTGGGTCATCTTGTACCAGGTCTCGTACATCTTGCGGCCGTAGATGCCGTGCAGGGTCAGGCCCTTGAAGATGATCTTGTCCCAGTCGGCGCCGGCGCCCTTGGGCATGATGCCGAGCATGGCGATCTTGCCGCCGTGGTACATGCAGTCGAGCATGTCGTTGAACGCGCGCGGGTTGCCGCTCATTTCCAGGCCGACGTCGAAGCCTTCCATGTGCAGGTCGGACATGACGTCCTTGAGCGACTGGTTGGCGACGTTGACCACCCGGGTCGCGCCCATGTCGGCGGCGAGCTTGAGGCGGAAGTCGTTGACGTCGGTGACCACGACGTTGCGCGCGCCGATGTGCTTGCAGATGCCGGCGGCGATGATGCCGATCGGGCCGGCGCCGGTGATCAGCACGTCCTCGCCGACCACGTCGAACTCCAGCGCGCAGTGCGCGGCGTTGCCGTAGGGATCGAAGAACGCGGCCAGTTCGCTGGGGATCTGGTCCGGGATCGGCCACAGGTTGCTGGCCGGCATGACGATGTATTCGGCGAACGCGCCGTCGCGGTTGACGCCGATGCCGGTGGTGTTCGGGCACAGGTGCTGGCGGCCGGCGCGGCAGTTGCGGCAGTGGCCGCAGACGATGTGGCCTTCGGCCGAGACGCGCTGGCCGACGCGGTAGCCGGTGACGCCGGGGCCGAGTTCGGCGACGCGGCCGACGAACTCGTGGCCGATCACCAGGCCGGGCTTGATCGTGCGCTGGCTCCACTCGTCCCACAAGTAGATGTGCAGGTCGGTGCCGCAGATGGCGGTCTTCTCGAGCTTGACCAGGACCTCGTTGGGGCCTGGGCTGGGCACCGGCACCTGTTCCATCCAGATGCCCTTGCCGGCTTCGCGCTTGACCAGTGCCTTCATCGTTTGCGTCATGGGATTTCGATACCTACAGGGCCGCGGCGGGGCCGGGCGGGACGGGCGGGAATGCAGGGCGCAATTATACGCCCCCGTCGCAGCCGGGCCGCCCGGGCGGGTTTGCCCGCGGCGGGCGGCTTGGCCTATCTTCGCGGCTTCCTTGCCGTACGGAATCACCATGCGCCCCCGTGTGTTAGCCCTGTCCCTGGCGCTGTGCGCCACCGCCGCCCAGGCCGACGAAGGCATGTGGATGCCCTCGCAGTTGCCCGACATCGCCCGCCAGTTGCGCGCGTCCGGATTCAAGGGCGACCCCGCCGATCTGGCCGACCTGACCCGGGCGCCGATGAACGCGGTGGTCAAGGTCGGCGGCGCGACCGGTTCGTTCGTCTCCGGCGACGGCCTGGTGCTGACCAACCACCATGTCGCGTTCGGGGTGATCCAGTACAACTCCAAGCCCGAGCGCGACCTGATCGGCAGCGGCTTCGTCGCCGCCGACCGCGCCGCCGAACTGCCGGCCAACCCGGACTTCCGCGTGCTGGTGACCACCGGCTTCGACAAGGTCACCGAGCGCATCCTGCAGGGCGCGCGCGGCAAGCGCAGCCGCGCCTACTACGACGCCGTGGACAGCGCGAGCAAGACCCTGGTGGCCGAGTGCGAGCGCGAGCCGGGCTATCGCTGCAGCGTCGCCAACATGTACTACGGCAGCGATTTCTATCTGATCCGGCAACTCGAACTGCGCGACATCCGCCTGGTGTACGCGCCGCCGGACAGCATCGGCAACTACGGCGAGGAGATCGACAACTTCGTCTGGCCGCGCCACAGCGGCGATTTCACCTTGCTGCGCGCTTACGTCGGCAAGGACGGCAAGCCCGCCGACTACTCGCCCGACAACGTGCCCTACCAGCCGCCGAGCCACCTGCAGATCGCCACCGATCCGGTGCGCGAGGGCGATTACGCCATGCTCGCCGGCTATCCGGGCACGACCTTCCGCCACCGCATGGCCTCCGAATTCGTCCAGCAGGTGCAGTGGCAGCTGCCGTCGCGGGTGGCCCTGTACGGCGAGATGATCAAGACCATCGACGCGGCCGCGGCCGGTTCGGCCGATGCGCAGGTCAGCTATGCGGCGCAGGTGAAGGGGTTCAAGAACACGCTCAAGCGCGCCCAGGGCGAGCTCGACGGCCTGCGCCGCAGCGACGCGGTGCGGGTGCGCGGCGAGGACGAGAAAGCGATGCTGGCGTGGCTGGACAAGCAGCCCGGCGCGAGTGCGATCCGCGCCGACATCGATGCGGCGCAGAAGGTCCTCGACGCCGGCGCGGCCACGCGCGAGCGCGACCAACTGCTGACCGCGATCCGCACCCAGACCCAATTGCTCAACGCCGCGCTGACCGTGCAGCGCCTGGCCCAGGAGCGCGCCAAGCCCGATGCGCAGCGCGAAACCGGCTACCAGCAGCGCGACGAAGTGCTGATCGCCGGGCGGCTCAAGCAGGTCCAGCGGCGCTACCGCGGGCCGGTGGAAAAGCAAGTGCTGGCCTACCTGCTGCTGCAGTACAAGCGCGCCGCGCAGGGCGCCCTGCGCGTGGCCGAGATCGAACGCGTGTTCCCCGGCGAGGACGAGGCCGCGCTCAAGCGCAGCATCGACGCGGTCTACGCCAGCACCGGCTTGGGCGAGGAAGCCGCGCGCCTGCAGGCGATGCAGGCCGATGCGAAGACGCTGCAGTCCTCCGACGATTCGCTGCTGAAAGCGGCCGCGGCGCTGAGCCCGGCGTTCGCGCGGATCGAGGAAGAGGGCAAGGCGCGCGAAGGCGAACTGCTGCGCCTGCGCCCGGCCTACATGCGCGCGCTGATCGGCTTCCGCCAGTCGCAGGGCCGCGCGGTGTATCCCGACGCCAACTCGACCCTGCGGGTGAGCTTCGGCGCGGTCAGCTCGATGGACCCGCGCGACGGCGTGCGTTATCGCCCGCTGACCACGGTCCAGGGCATCGTCGAGAAGCACACCGGCGCGCGGCCGTTCGACGCGCCGCAGGCGCTGCGCGAGGCCATCGCCAAGGGCGATTTCGGCAGCACCGCCGATCCCGAACTCAAGACCCAGACGGTCGATTTCCTGACCAACCTCGACACCACCGGCGGCAACTCCGGCTCGCCCGTGCTCGACGCCCACGGCCGCCTGATCGGCCTGAATTTCGACAGCAACTGGGAAGCGGTCAGCGCCAGTTGGATGTTCGATCCGCGCTACAAGCGCGCGATCCATGTCGATATGCGCTACCTGCGCTGGCTGCTGGCCAAGGTGTATCCGGCGCCGCATCTGCTCAAGGAAATGCAGTTGCCGGCGCAGTGAGCCGGCGCCCGCTTCCGCCCGGCGCACGGGCGGGGCGGGCGAGACCGCCCGGAACGGGGTATGGTGCGGTTTGGGGGCAGCAAGCAGCAGCCCGGATGTGTCAGGACCAAGGATGAGTCATGGCCGCAAGACTATGGATAGTCGTAGGCGACACCACCTCCAGCGGTGGCCAGGTGGTGTCCGGGTCGCCGTTCACCGACATCGACGGCAAGCCGGTGGCCCGCATCGGCGACAGCGTGGTGTGCGGCCTGCATGGCCCCACGGTCGTCGCCACCGGCGATGCGGCCTTTATCGTCGACGGCCAGCCGCTGGCGCGCGAGCGCGACGGCTGCGCCTGCGGCTGTTTGTTGGTGTCGGTGCGGCAAGTGTCCACGTCGGTCGCGGCCGGCGGCGCCGGGGGCGGTGCCATGGCCGACGGCGGTGGTGTTCGCGTGGCGCCGGACGCCGTCGCTGGGTCCGCGCAAGCGGCGAGCGCGGCCCTCGGCGACGAAGCCGGCCGCTTCGACGAGCAACTGCGCTTCAGTTCGGTCGGCGGCCTGCCGCTGGCGCTGACCCGGTATGCGATCACTCTCGGCGACGGGCAGGTGTTGCAAGGCACCACCGATGAGGACGGCAAGACCGCCCGCATCGTCACCGATCGGGCCCAGGCCGTAATCCAGGCGAAATTCTTTCCGCCCGATCGCATGCGGACCTGCTGCGCCCAGCACGTGGGCGCCTCGGCCCCCAGCGCCACGACGGTCGCGATCGCCGGCGTGCAGACCAATGCCGTCGCCTTGGGAACGTCGCAGGCGCAAGTCACGGTGGAAGGCGAATCGCGCGGGCTGACCGAAGGCGAGCAAAGGCTGGCGCGCAGGATTTTCCAGAACGCCATCGACTGCGACAAGGTCAAGATCCACAACGACGAGTACCTGTGGTTCGGCATGCAGGACGACAAAACGGCGATGACGCCCAATGGCGAGATATGGATGCCGAAGGCGCTGTTTCGCGAGGACTATTCGGCCGAAAGCGAGGGCATGAAGCACCTGTTCGTGCACGAGATGGTGCATGTCTGGCAGTACCAGTTGGGCTATGGCGTCAAGGCGAACGGAATGAAGATCCACGCCTTGTACGAAGCCGACGGACTCGACTACCGCAATGGTTTCCTCAAGAACAAGCCTGTCTCTGCGTACGTATACTCGCTCAAGCCCAGGCAGCAGCTGCCCTTGTTCGCCAAGCCGCAATACGTGCGCAAAGACATGGGATTCGTCGAGGTTTTCGCGGCTCTTTCCGATTTCAACATGGAGCAGCAAGGCGATATCATCGCCGACTATGCGGGCCACAAACGTTACCTCGGGCCCGGCAAGCCCATGAGTGCGAGCGGCCGGGCCATACCGGCCGGCGAACGCACGCGCTGGTTCGAGGCAGTGCTGGCCGGATTCCTGGCGGCGCCTTCCAGCAAGTCTTTGATTCCTTCCACGACCAAGCGGGCGGACGGACGATGGTGAGTTTGCTTCTGGATCGGTTCTTGCGCGCATCGGCCAATTGCGTCCGCGCCCCGTCGGCCGGTCTTGCGATAGCGGCCGCGTTGGCGCTTCCGGCCTGCGCCGCCTCGCGTGCGAACGACGGCGAGGCGATCGTCGAACAGGACGGCGCGTCGGTGTGCTTCCGCGTCGCGACCTTCAAGACCCCTTCGCTGATCGCACCGGCCGCGCAGGACGTCGATCGCGAGCGGGTGGTCGCCAGCGCGATCCGGGTGGGGCGCTACGATGCCAGCGGCTATGTCGCGGTATGGGGCGCCGCCGATCCGGCGGATCAGTTGGGCCGGGGCATCCGGCTGGATCGCAAGGTCCGCTGGTGCTACGGCAAGACGCCCGCCGGCTTCTCGGCGACGCTGGCGGCGCAGCCGCTTTCGGCCGGGCGTTACCGAGTCGAGATCGAAGCGGCCCATATCGCTGAGCCGATCGAACACAGCGAATCGGCCGATTTCGCCAGCGAGTTCTGCCTGGCCGGCCGCGCCGGCGAGCTGCGGCTGATCCCATGCGCTACGGCGGGCAAGCCAGCCTCGCCGTGATGGGCTTCGCTGGATTCGCCTGAGCCGATTGTGTTGCACCGACGTCGGCGGTTTCGTGCCATCTGGTCGCTCGCGCTGCCACGGACCCGTCTGCGGGGCGTCGCCGATGCGGCGCGCTGAATGCGGCGGCTCGCCGCGGCCGCCGGCGGTTGTCCAGGCGGGAAGCGCCGGCGCGTGCCGACTGTGCCGAACCGGGCGACGAATCCGTCCGCCTGCCCGCACCCCCGGATTGCGACCGCCGCCACGCCGGGCGGGGGCGCCGGGCGCCCGGCGTCGTGGCGAGGCCGGCCGCGCCGGGCTAGACTCTCAGGCCGTTTTTCCGTACAGATCAGGGGTATACGCATGCGCTACACGGTTTTGGCCGCCGCCGTCGCGGCAGGAACGCTGGGCTTGGGGCTGTCGGCCCCGGCCGGCGCGGTGGAGGGCATGTGGGTGCCGCAGCAGTTGCCGGAGATCTCCGGCCCGCTGAAGAAGGCCGGGCTCAAGCTCGATCCCAAGCAACTGGCCGACCTCACCGCCGACCCGATGGGCGCGGTGGTCTCGCTCGGCGGCTGCACCGCCAGCTTCGTCTCGCCGCAGGGCCTGGTGGTGACCAACCACCACTGCGCCTACGGCGCGATCCAGCTCAACTCCACCGCGCAGAAGAACCTGATGCGCGACGGCTTCAACGCCGCCACGCCGGGCGATGAAGTCTCCGCCGGCCCGGCCTCGCGCATCTACGCGCTGGACTCGATCCGCGACGTCACCGCCGAAGTGAAGGCCGCCATCGCCGGCGCCGCCACCCCGATCGAGCGCACCCTCGCCGCGCAGGCCGTGGACAAGCGGCTGATCGCGCAGTGCGAAGCCGAGCCGGGCTACAGCTGCGAGATCTACAGCTTCTTCGGCGGCGTCACCTACCGCCTGTTCCGCAACATCGAGATCAAGGACGTGCGCCTGGTCTACGCGCCGCCGGGCAGCATCGGCAACTACGGCGGCGAAGTCGACAACTGGATGTGGCCGCGCCACACCGGCGATTTCTCGTTCTACCGCGCCTACGTCGGCAAGGACGGCAAGCCGGCCGAGTATTCCAAGGACAACGTGCCCTACCAGCCCAAGCACTGGCTGAAGATGGCCGACAAGCCGCTGGGCGAGGGCGACTTCGTGATGGTCGCCGGCTATCCGGGCCGCACCAACCGCTACGCCCTGGCCAGCGAGTTCGAGGCGACCCAGAGCTGGACCTACCCGACCATCGCCCAGCACTACAAGAACCTGGTCGCGCTGGTCGAGCGCACGGCCAAGCAGGACCCGGAGATCGGGGTGAAGTACGCCAGCACCGTGCGCGGCTGGCAGAACACGTTGAAGAACTACGACGGCCAGCTGGAAGGCTTCAAGCGCATCGACGCCGGCGCCAAGAAGCACGCCGACGAGGCCGCGGCGCTGGCCTGGCTGCGCAAGCGCGGCGATGCCGGCAAGCCGGCGCTGGAAGCGCACGCGCAGCTGGAAGCGCTGCAGGCGAAGAAGGCCGATCACCGCGGCCGCGATCTGGTCTATTCGCAGCTGCGCCGCAGCGGCGTCATCGGCGCCGCCGGCACCGTGTACCGCCTCGCGGTCGAGCGCGCCAAGCCCGACGTCGAGCGCGAGCCGGGCTACCAGCAGCGCGACCTGCCGGAGATCAAGGCCGGCCTGGAGCAGATGGACCGCCGCTACGATCCGCGCATGGACCGCGAGCTGCAGGCGTACTGGCTGCGCGAGTACGTCAAGCTGCCGGCCGGCGAGCGCATCGCCGAGCTCGACCGCTGGCTCGGCGGCAACGACGAGAAGGCGATCAAGCGCGCGCTCGACAAGCTGGCCAAGACCAAGCTCGGCTCGCTCAAGGAGCGCGTGGCGCTGCTCGGCGCCGACCGCGCGGCGCTGGACAAGAGCCGCGACCCGGCGATCGAGCTGGCCAAGGCGCTGCTGCCGGCGAGCCTGCGCATGGAGCAGGAAGACAAGACCGCGCTCGGCGAAACCCTGGTGGCGCGTCCGGCCTACCTGCAGGGCGTGATCGACTACCGCAAGAGCCAGAAGCAGGCGGTGTATCCGGACGCCAATTCGACCCTGCGCATCACCTTCGGCAACGTCAAGGCCTACACCAAGCTCGACGGCAGCAAGCAGGCCGCGTTCACCAAGCTCGAGGAAGTCGCGGCCAAGGCCACCGGCGCCGATCCGTTCGATGCGCCCGATTCGCTGCTGGAGGCCATCGCCGACAAGCGCTACGGCGGCCTGGAGGACAAGCGCCTGAAGACGGTGGCGGTGAACTTCCTGTCCGACCTGGACATCACCGGCGGCAACTCGGGTTCGCCGGTGCTCGACGGGCAGGGCAAGCTGGTCGGCCTGGCCTTCGACGGCAACTGGGAGTCGGTCAGCTCGAACTGGGTGTTCGATCCGACCATGACCCGCATGATCGCGGTCGACCAGCGCTATATGCGCTGGATCATGCAGGAGGTCTATCCGGCGCCGCAGGTGCTGCGCGAGCTGGGCGTGGCGCCGAAGGCGGCGAAGAAGAAGTAAGCGCTGCGCAGATCGCGCAACCCGGAACGCCAGCCCTCGGGCTGGCGTTCCGCTTTTGTGGGAGGGGCTTCAGCCCCGATGCCCTGCGCTCAGGTCGCGGTGATCCGAGACAAGAGCATCGGGGCTGAAGCCCCTCCCACAAGAGCGAAAGGCATCGGAGCAAAAACATTCCGACAAGAGTCAGCGTCGCCCGGCCTGCGAGCTAACGAAAATTTTAGTTTTCGCCGCGAGAAAAATTAGCGCAGCGTTAATCGGCGCCGGCGATTTCGTCATCTTGCCGCCGCGATGCTTTTGACAATGGCCTTCACAGTTTTCCTCAGGCTAGACTCGTCCTCCCTCGAACTTCGGGACGTTTGGATGCGATACGCGGTGCTGGCCAGAGCGATGGCGATGACAGGGACGTTGCTCAGCGGCTTGGCCTGGCACGGCGCGGCGCGCGCGGTGGAAGGCATGTGGACGCCGTCGCAGCTGCCCGAACTGGCCTCGGCGCTGAAGCAGTCCGGCGCGCGCGCGAACGCCAAGCAACTGGGGCAATGGGCCGATCCCAAGGGCGACCCGCTCGGCGCGGTGGTGCCGCTGGGCGGTTGCACCGCCAGCTTCGTCTCGTCCAAGGGCCTGCTGCTGACCAACCACCACTGCGCGCTCGGCGCGATCGCGCTCAATTCCACCGGCCAGCGCAACCTGCTGCGCGACGGCTTCAAGACCGGCACCAACAACGAGGAAGTCTCGGCCGGGCCGAACGCGCGCATCTATGTGCTCGACTCGGTCCAGGACGTGACGGCGAAGGTGCAGTCCGCGTTGTCCGCCGCCGCCGATCCGACCGCGCGCATGGCCGCGCTGGACGCGCTGGAAAAGCAGCTGGTGAGCGAATGCGAGCGCACGCCCGGCTACGGCTGCCGGCTGTACAGCTACTTCGGCGGCAACCGTTTCGAGCTGCAGCGCAGCCTGGAGATCCGCGACCTGCGCCTGGTCTACGCGCCGCCCGAGGGCATCGGCAACTTCGGCGGCGAGAACGACAACTGGATGTGGCCGCGCCACACCGGCGATTTCGCTTTCTACCGCGCCTACGTCGGCAAGGACGGGCGGCCGGCGCCGTATGCGATCGACAACATTCCCTTCCAGCCCAAGCGCTGGCTCAAGATCGCCGACAAGCCGCTGGGCGCGGGCGATTTCGTCATGCTCGCCGGGTTTCCCTCGCTGACCAACCGCTACGCCATGGCCGACGATTTCCAGGCCAACGCCGAGTGGACCTATCCGACCGTGGCCGCGCACTACAAGCGGCTGGCCGCGCTGGTCGAGGCCGAGAGCCGCAAGAACCCGCAAACCCAGGCCAAGTACGCGCCGACCGTGCGCGGCTGGCTCGGCGCGGCGAAGAACTACGAAAGCCAGATCGAGAGCTTCCGCCGCGCCGGCACCGCCCAGCTCAAGCGCAACGAGGAAAACGAGCTGCTGGAATGGCTGCGCGGCAAGGGCGCGGCCGGGCAGCCGGCGCTGGAGGCGCACGCGCGCCTGCTGGAACTGGGCAACCAGGCGCGCGCCGAGCGCGACCGCGACCTGGTCCTCGGCCAGCTCGCCGCCACCGGCGCGCTGTGGAACGCGGCCCAGCTGTATCGCGGCGCGATCGAGCGCGCCAAGCCCGACGCGCAGCGCGAAAGCGGCTTCCACGACCGCGACCGCAGCGCCTACGAGAACGGCTTCAAGCAGTTCGACCGCCGCAGCGACGTGCGGGTGGACCGGCAGGTGCTGGGCTATTGGCTGCACGAGTACGTCAAGCTCAGCAAGGAACACCGCGTCGCCGCGATCGACCAATGGCTCGACGGCGACGACGAGAAGGCGATCAAGCGCGCGCTGGACCGCATCGGCAAGTCGCGCCTGCTCGGGGTGGAACAGCGCGCCGGCTGGCTCAACGCCGAGCGCGCCTCGTTCGAGAGCAAGGACGCGCTCAAGGACGGCGCGGTCGGCTTCGCCGTCGCGGCGATGCCGACCCTGCTGCAGATGGAGCAGGAGATCCGCACCCGCGCCGGCGAGACCGTGGCCGCGCGTCCGGTCTACCTCAAGGCGCTGGCGGATTTCCGCAAGAGCGTCGGCCGCATCGCCTATCCCGACGCCAACGGCTCGCTGCGGCTGAGCTACGGCACAGTCGCGGCCTACACCAAGGACAACGGCGCCAAGCAACTGCCGTTCACCCGGGTCGAGGAGATCGCCGCGCGCCACAGCGGCGCCGCGCCGTTCGCCGCGCCGCAGCCGCTGCTCGGCGCGATCGCGGCCAAGCGCTACGGCGCGCTGGCGGACAAGCGCCTGGATTCGGTGCCGGTGAACTTCCTCGCCGACCTGGACATCAGCGGCGGCAATTCCGGCTCGCCGGTGCTCGACGGCCAGGGCAAGCTGGTCGGCATCGCCTTCGACAGCAACTGGGAGTCGGTGAGTTCGAGCTGGCTGTTCGATCCCGCCGCGACCCGCACGATCTCGGTCGACCAGCGCTACATGCGCTGGGTGATGCAGGAAGCGTTCCCGGCGCCGCGGTTGCTGGCCGAAATGGGCGTGCCGGCGTCGGGCAAGTAACGCCGGCGCGAAAACGTCCGCGGCGCGTGGTGCCGCGCCGCGGATCGTTCGTTACATCGATCTCAATCGCGCGGCGGCGGGCAAACCATATGCCCGCTGCTGTACTTGGCCGTGCGTACGCCCGATTCGCTGTAGCTGCCGTCGCAGCTCAGCTCGGCCTGGCCGACCACGTTGCCGGCGGCGTCGTAGTAGAAGTAGAACTCGCCGATTTCGTCCGGACCCGGCGGGCGGGCGAGGGCGGCGGTGGCGACCAGGGCGGCGCTCAGGCCGAGGCCGAGGGCGAAAGACTTGCGCATGACGAACTCCTGTTGACTGTGCGGAAGATGGACGTCCGGCGCGCGGGATGCGGCGCGGACGGTGGCGTGATCTTCGACGCGCGGTGCGCGGCTCGCGTCAAGACGTCGCTCTCGTCGGAGCGGGTCGTGCGCTGCGTGGGTCGGTTCGATCGGGTGTGGCGGTGGTGCGGTGGCACGATGGCGCCGGGCGTTCGCAGTGTCTGCGAATGCCGGACGCGGACGCGCCGGTTACGGTTCCGGATCGCAGATGTAATAGCCGACGCCGTAGTTCTTGGTGAACTTGCCCCAGGCTTCGGGCGTGCCGTCGCAATGGATCGACGATCGGCCGACCACCGCGCCGTTGTCGTCGTAGTACGTGTAGATCTGGCCGGGGCCGGTCGGGCCGATCGCCGCGGCCGCGGCGCCGACCGCGGCCAGCGCCGCCAGGCCGAGCCCCAGGGCGAGTTTGTTGCGCATGGTGAGTTCTCTCGAAGTGCCGGCAGATCGCCGGCGCCACGAAGCTAGGCTTCGCGCTGGGTTTACTCACGTGACATCTAACACCTGATCGTCGCTTTGTGACGATGGTCGTGCGGCGCAGGCGCGCGGCGCGCGCGGGATCGGGAATTGGCCTGCCGCATCGCGGCGCGCGCGCGGGGCCAATGCGTTGCGAACGCGCGGCAACAGTGCAGCGGCGGTCGCGGCCGCCCGATGCGAAGCGGCGAAAACGAAAACGGCGGGGTCGCCCCCGCCGTCGCGTTCGCTGTCCGTGCTCGCCGCGGTCAGATTCCGCAGACCCAGTAGCCCATGTCGTAGTCGTCGGTGACTTCGCCCCACTGGCTGAGGTTGTTTTCGCAGTCGCGCGACTCGCCGCCGACCAGTTCGCCGTTGCGGTAGTAAGCCGCGTACTCGCCGCGGCCGACGAACACCGCCGAGGCGGCGGTGGCGAACAGGGTCAGGCCGAGGCCGAGGGTCAGGACCAGTGTCTTCTTGCTCATGAGGCGCTCCTTGTCGTGATGAGATCGCCGGGCCAAGCCCCGGCGCAGCGCGCCTGCGCAGACGGCGGAGAACGCAGCGACGGCGCGCGCTCGGCGCGATGCCGGGCAGGGCGGTCGGTGCGAACGGTTCGCGCGACGCCTCGTCCTGGCCGATTCCATCCCTGGTCCCCGGCGGCCGTGCCGGCGGCGGCGGCCCTGCGGCTGCTCGCAAGCCAGCTTAGAAACGCTCCGCGCCGGCGCGCAAGGCGCTGCGCACTGGCAAATGCGACAGGCCGCGGCCGTACGTTCGTGCGCGTGCGGGCGCGATGCCGCCGCGGTCACGGGCCGCGCACGCGCCGCTTGCAATGCCCGCGCGGCCTGCCGTAGGCTGCGCGGGCAGTCGCGGATTCCCATGCCAGCCGGCCCCGTCTCCCGACCCGTGTCAGAAAGCCGCCCACAGGCGGCGCCGCCCCAGGCGGTCCCGGTTCCCGGCCCCCGATGGGCCCGCGGCGCCGGCGCACCCCAGGCGATCTTTCCCGCAGTGCCGGCTCGCAAGCGTGTCCTCGTCTGATCCCCTCACGACCTGGAGCTTGCGACGATGAAAGTACTGGCCTGCGATGGCATCCACGAAGACGGCTTGGCCCTGTTCCGCGAGGCGGGCTGGGACGTCGTGGTGTCCGACCCGATCAAGGATCCCGCCGCGCTGACCGAGGCGCTCAAGGGCGTGGACGCAGTGCTGGTGCGCTCGGCGACCAAGGTCCCGGCCGAGGCGCTGGCGCAGGCCGCGAACCTGCGCGTGATCGGCCGCGCCGGCGCCGGCGTGGACACCATCGACGTCGACGCCGCCACCGCGCGCGGCATCGCGGTGATGAACGCGCCCGACGGCAACACCCTGGCCGCGGCCGAACACGCGATCTCGCTGCTGTTCGCGCTGGCCCGCCACATCCCGCGCGCCGACGCCGGCATGAAGGCCGGCGAGTGGCCGAAGAACGGCCTCACCGGTTTCGAACTCGAAGGCAAGAAGCTCGGCGTGATCGGCCTGGGCCGCATCGGCGGCACGGTCGCGCGCAAGGCCCAGGGCATCGGCATGGAAGTGGCCGCGCACGATCCGTTCCTGCCCGCGTCCGCCGCCGGCAAGGGCAGCGTGCCGCTGAAGACGCTGGAAGAACTGCTGGCCTGGGCCGACGTCGTCACCCTGCACATTCCGCGCACCAAGGAAACGACCAACCTGCTGTCGGAAGCGAACATGCGCGCGATGAAGAAAGGCGCGTACCTGGTCAACGCCGCGCGCGGCGGACTGGTCGACGAGGCCGCGTTGCTGGCGCTGATCGAAGAGGGCCATATCGCCGGCGCCGCGCTCGACACCTTCGTCACCGAACCGCTGCCGGCCGATTCGCCGCTGCGCGCGAATCCCAAGCTGATCCTCACCCCGCACCTGGGCGCGTCCACCAGCGAAGCGCAGCAGGCGGTGAGCACGATCCTGGCGCGGCAGATCATCGACTTCGTCGCCACCGGCGCGGTCGCCGGCTGCGTCAACCTGCCGCCGCTGACCGCCGAGGCCGCGCGCGAAGTCGGCCCGTGGATGCCGCTGATGTCGGCGCTGGGCCGCCTCGCCGCGCGCCTGGTGCCGGCGCCCACGCGCCTGGAGATCACCTACGCCGGCCGCACCGAAGCGCTCGACACCCGGCCGCTGTCGCGCCTGCTCGTGGCCGCCTTGCTGGGCACCGCGTCGGGCCGCGTCACCCCGGTCAACGCCTTGCAGGAAGCCGCCGCGCGCGGGCTCATCGTGTCGGAAACCCTCGGCGGCAACGGCGACGGTTTCGACCGCCTGCTCAAGCTGCGGGTGATCGGCGAGAAGCGCACCCGCGAGATCGAGGCCACCTTGCACCGCGGCCCGCGCGTGGTCCGCCTGGACGGCGTGGAGATCGAATTCGACCCGCAGGCGCACGTGCTGCTGCTGCGCAACGAGGACCGCCCCGGCATGATCGGCGTGGTCGGCTCCACCCTCGGCGCGGCCGGCGTCAACATCGTCAACTTCGCTCTCGGCGCGGCCGGCGACGGCCAGGCGCGCGCGGCGATCACGGTCGACCGCCCGGTCAACGACGAGCAACTGGCGGCGCTGCGCGCGACCCCGGGCATCCTCTCGCTGGCGCAGGTGTAAGCGCATGCGCATCCTGCTCGCCCGTCACGGAGAAACCCCCTGGAACGCCGAAGGCCGCTACCAGGGGCAGGAAGACATCGCGCTGTCGCCGGTCGGCGAAACCCAGGCGCGCGCGCTCGGCGCGCGCCTGCGCGAAGTGCCGATCACCCGCGCGGTGGCCTCGCCGCTGTCGCGCGCGCGCCGCACCGCCGAGCTCGCGCTCGGCGACGAGCGCGCGCCGATGCTCAAGCTCGACCCGGGCCTGATGGAGATCGCCCACGGCACCTGGGAAGGCCTGCTCGCCAGCGAAATCCGCGAGCGCGACGGCGACCGCCTGCGCGCCTGGCGCGAGACCCCGCACGAAGTGCTGATGCCCGGCGGCGAATCGATCGTGCACGTACTCGACCGCGCGTGGCCCGCGTTCGCCAAGGCCTGCGAAGGCCTGAAGGACGACGACACCTTGCTAGTGGTCGCCCACGACGCGGTCAACCGGGTGCTGTTGTGCCGGATCCTCGGCATTCCGCTGGCCAAGCTGTGGACGTTCCGGCAGGCGCCGACGACGTTGAACCTGCTCGAAGGCGATCACGTGGACCGGCTGGAGGTGGTGCGGTTGAACGATTGCAGCCATCACACGGCGTTGTTCGGCGAGGCGGTGCATCGGGCGTTGTGAGGGCGTCGGCATGAGGGCGGGATGCGGCTTCGAAGGAGGCCGCGGTCTCGGGTTCCGGTGGGGATAAGGTTTTGTCGCGACTGCCGTGGCGCGGTTGCGGCTTGCGTCGCTGCTATACGGGGCCTGGGGCGGCTTCGTCTTCGATTGCGGGAGTGGGGCGGGCCGGGATCGTGCCAACTCGGTACGGCGCAATCTGGTCGCCGTGATTGCGACTAAAGCCGGAACCCACAAGATCTTGCTGTTGCTGTTGCTGTTGCCGTTGCTCTTCGCCTGGACGCAACCCCACGCAAAGCACACGTCCCGCAGCCCCGGAGGGCGTGCGCATGGATGCGCACGCGCGCCATGGGGCAGGATGCCCCTTATGGCGCGGCCCCGCGCCCGGTGCTGGACCCAGTGGCTCTTGATTCGAAACAGCAATGCCTTTTCTTTGGTTACTTTCTTTGTGGCTTTGGACAAAGAAAGTGACCCGGCCGCTTGCGGACGGAAGCCTTGGATCTTCGCTTGTGCTCACGCGTACGCACACGCAAAGGCCGAGCCCATCGCGGCACGCCCACCTGTAGGAGCGGCGCAAGCCGCGACCGCGCCAGCGCGGCGATTGCGTAAGTTT
>NZ_FNPT01000017.1:16505-108434 GCF_900107375.1 Lysobacter sp. yr284 | reverse complement strand
ACGAGTGACGACAAGCGACAATCAACAGCTTTCGTCCGCAAGCGGCCGAGTTACTTTCTTTTGGCAGCGCGCCAAAAGAAAGTAACCAAAGAAAAACGCTTGTTTAAGATCACTAGCCACTAAGTCCAGCACCGGGCGCGGGGACGCGCCGTAAGGGGCCTCCTGCCCCTACGGCGCACGCGCGCATCCATGCGCGCGCCCTCCGGGTCTGCGCAACCGGGGCCTCGGGCGGGGTTGCGTCCAAGCGAACAGCAACGGCAACAGCAACAGCTAGATGTTGTGGATTCCGACCTTCGCCGCAATGGCGGGTTGGGCCTGACGAGGTGTCGTGGCGCCGGCATCGCACCGGCGCCGGAGGCCGCAACGAAAAAGGCCGCGGCGATCGCCGCGGCCTTCCTCGTCCGGCGGCCTCGGCCGCGCACGTCACTTGCCCTTGCGTTGCGGCACGTAGTCCTCCTGCACCGCCTTGGCCAGCAGCGACGGCGGCAGCAGGCCCTGGTCGAGCAGGAAGTTGTTGAAGCCCAGGCGGTCGAACTTGTCGCCCAGCGCAAGTTCGGTCTGCATGCGCAGTTCCAGGATCCGGCTGTAGCCGTAGAAGTAGCTGCCGGCCTGGCCCGGGGCGTTGAACATGTAGCGGTCCAGTTCCTGCTTGGTCATCGCCTCGGAGAAACCGACCTGCTCGCCGAGGATCTTGGCGGCGCTGGCGCGGTCGGTCAGGCCGAGGTTGAGCATCGGGTCGAGGATCGCGCGCGCCGCGCGCAGCAGGCGGAACTGCAGCGCGATCAACTGCCCGTCCAGCGGCTCGTAGGGCACCATCTCGGCTTCGGCGTACAGCGCCCAGCCTTCGACGTTGACCGAGTTGAAGGCGAACATCGTGCGCGCCAGCGAGATGCCGCGCTCGACCATCGCGGTGAACTGCAGCTCGTGGCCCGGGCGGCCCTCGTGCGCCGACAGCGTCCACGCCGCCGATTCGTAGTTGAAGTCGTCGTAGTGCAGCGCCTTGCCGTCGGCGCTGGGCACCGCCACCGGCAGCACGAACTGGCCCTGCTGGCCGGTGTTGCCGACCAGCGGCGCAGGCAGGAAGTGCGGCGCCGGCTGCGCCGCCGATTCGGCCTCGCTGCCCAAGCGCATCACCATCGGCCGTTGCGGCACGTCGACGATCTTCTCCTTGCGGATGATCGGGTCGATCGCGTCGATGACCTTGCGGTAGCGGCCTTCGAGCTGGTCGTTGGGGATGGTGTCGGCCTTGAGCGCGCGGATCACCGCGACGTAGTCGTGCGGATCGGCGACCTTCAGGCCCTTGGCCTGGGCCACCAGCGGCGCCAGCTGGCGCATCGCCGCGCGCGTTTCCATGAACTCGACCTGGGCGCGCTGCATAAGCAGCTGCGGCTCGACGTCGATGCCGAACTGCTTGAGCTGGAACGCGTACAGCTCCGCCGGCAGGCGCGCGTCGGTGCGCGCCTTCGGCAGCACCTGCTCGCGGGTCCACTGGCCGTATTCGCGCAGCTGCGTTTCCATCGCCGCGAGCGCCTTGTCGGCGCCGGCGATCTTGTACTTGGCGAACAGCTTGCGGATGCCGGCGGCGTAGGTCTCGACGTTGGCCAGGGCCTGCTCGACTTCGAGCTTGGTCGGCTGCAGCAGCGCCGGGTTGCTCAGGCGCTCCTCGTAGCGCTGGCGCGCCAGCGCGGTCAGCGGCTGGCTGCCCGGCGCCTGGCCGACGTAGGCCTGCAGGCGCGCCAGCGCCTTGGCCCGGCGCTGCGGCGGGGTCTGGTCGGACAGCAGCGCGTTCATGCCCGAGAACACCGTCTGCGGCGCGTCGAACCACGGCAGCATCAGTTTCTCGTTGAGTTCGCTGCCCTGCACGCTCTGGTCGATCGCGCCGAGCAGGATCTGCAGGTCCTGGCGCACGTTCGCATCGCGCTCGAGTTCGAGCTTCTCCTGCAGCTGCGCGCGCGCCTTGGCCATCGCCGCGCGGTAGCGCTCGTTCACGCCAGGACGCAGGTCGCTGACCTTGTCGTCGTAGCCGGGGATGCCGAAGAAGGAAAAGCCCTCGGGCGAGAAATCGGCCTGGGCCTTGATCAGGATCTTGGTGTACTCGTTGCTTTGGTTGACCCAGGCCGGAACCGGCTTGGCGGCTTGGGCCGCGGCGGGCGCGGCGGCCGGCGCGGCGGCGAGGGCGGGCGCGCACAGCGCCAGGGCGATAGCGAGGACGAGCGGTTTCATGGCGGCGACCCTTGTCGGAAGTGCGGAAAGAAGAAACGGCGGCTGGCGCATGGCGTCCGCCAGCATCGGCCCGCGGACGCGTCCGGCCAAGCGCCGAAGGTCATGCGCGCGGCGTGCGGCGCGGCGGCGCGGCGGCCGGGCCGAGCGCCGCGCGGCTCACTGGTCGGCCGCGCTGCGCAGGTCGAAGCGCTCGCGCGGCGGGCCGAAGGCCTCGCCCTGCAGGCGCTGGTAGTGCCAGGTGCCGCTTTCGAACTCGCCCTGCACATCGACGCTGCCGTCGCCGCGCGGGCCGTGCAGGAACACCACGAACGCGGCCCGGCCCTGCTCGCGCTGCTCGACCACGCCCAGCGGGATCCACTTGGTCTGGATCGGCTGGCCCAGCGCCTGGGCCATGCCGGCGTCGCCGCGCACCCGCGCCATCGCTTCGCGGTAGGGCGCGGTGTCCTTGACCGAGGACATCATCACGTAGAGCGAGCCCAGGCCGACGGCCAGCGACAGCGCCATCAGCACCACGAAGCTCAGCACCAGCATCAGCACCCAATGCCGCTGCACCCAGGGTTTGCGGTACTCGGTTTCCATCGCGTCGCGTTCCTTGTCGTCGGTCGGTGGCGGGGTGGGCCGTTCAGCGCTTGAGGCAGCGTTCGAAGAAGTCTTCGGTCAGGCGCAGGCGGTGCAGGTTGTCGCGCCCGCGCAGGCCGTGCTTGGCGCCGGGGTAGGTCATCAGTTCGAACGGGCGGCCGCGCTGCTGCAGCGCGCTCATCAGCACGGTGGAGTTGGTGAACAGCACGTTGTCGTCGGCCATGCCGTGGATCAGCAGCAAGCGCGAGGTCAGCCCGTCGAGGTGTTCGAGCACGCGGCCTTCGCGGTAGCCGTCCGGGTTGTCCTTGGGCAGGCCCATGTAGCGCTCGGTGTAATGGCTGTCGTACAGGCCCCAGTCGGTGACCGGCGCGCCGGCGGCGCCGCAGGCGTACTGGTCGCTGGCCTTGGCCAGCATCATCAAGGTCATGTAGCCGCCGTTGGACCAGCCGTAGACGCCGATCTTGGCGCCGTCCACCCACGGCTGCGACTTCAGCCACTTCACCCCTTCGAGCTGGTCGGCGATCTCCACCGTGCCCTGCTTGCGGTACAGCGCGCCGCCGAACGCCGCGCCGCGGCGCGGGGTGCCGCGGTTGTCGAGCGAGAACACCACATAGCCGTGCTGGGCCAGGTACTGGTTGAAGTCCGGCGCCCACACGCGCTTGACCGACTGCGCCGCAGGGCCGCCGTAGACGTAGACCACCACCGGGTAGCGCTTGGCCGGGTCGAAGCCGGCCGGCTTGATCAGGCTGTAGTGCAGTTCGGTCTTGCCGTCGGCGGCGGCGAGCGTGCCGAACTCCAGCGGCCGCTGCGCCTTGAGGTACGGCGCGTAGGGATGCTTGGGGTCGGCCAGGTCGTTGGCGATCAGCGCGGCGATGCGGCTGCCGTCGTTGCGCCTGAGCTCCAGCTGCGGCGGCGTGGTCGGGTTCGACCAACTGTCGACGTAGACGCTGGCGTTCTTGGCGAAGCTGGCGGCGTGGATGCCGTCGTCCTTGGACAGGCGCTCGATCGCGCCGCCGGCCAGCGGCACGCGATAGACCTGGGCGTCGGTCGGGCGATCCTTGCCGGCGGCGAAATACACCTGCCCGGCGGCCTCGTCGACCGCGAGCACGCTGTCCACCGGCCAGTCGCCTGCGGTCAGCGCGGTGGCCTTGGCGCCGTCTTCCGACAGCAGGTAGAGATGCTCGTAGCCGCTGCGCTCGCTGTTCCACAGGATGCGGCCGTCGGCGAGGAAGCGCAGGTCGTCGTGCAGCGGCACCCAGGTCTTGCTGGTCTCGGTCTGCAGCGTGCGCTGCTTGCCGCTGGCCAGGTCGGTCTCGATCAGTTCGAGCGTGTGCTGGTCGCGCGACTGGCGCTGGAAGGTCAGCCGTTTGGCGTCGCGCCAATCGACCCGGGCGAGGTAGATGTCCTGCTCCTTGCCCAGGTCGATCTCGCGCGCCGCGCCGGCCGCGCCGACCGGCGCCACCAGCAGGCGCACGCGCACGTTGCGGTCGCCCGCCGCCGGATAGCGCTGCTCGACCACGTCGGTGCGGTCGGGATAGACCTCGTAGCGCTTCTGCACCGGCACCGGCGATTCGTCGATGCGGGCGAAGGCGATGGCCGAATCGTCCGGCGCCCACCAATAGCCGGTGTGGCGGTCCATTTCCTCGTCGGCGACGAATTCGGCCACGCCGTTGCCGATGGTGTCGCTGCCGTCGGCGGTGAGCTGGGTCGCCTTGCCGTCGGCCAGGTCGATCGTCCACAGGTTGCGGTCGCGCACGAAGCTCACATGGCCGCCCTTAGGCGAGAGCTTGGGATCGGTGGCGAAGCCCTCGCCGTGGGTGAGCCGGCGCACCGCGGCCTTGCCGGTCTTGGTCAGGTCGTACAGATACAGCTCGCCGCCGAGCGGGAACAGCAGGCGCTTGCCGTCGGGCGACCACTGGTAATCGACGATGCCCGACAGCGCGGCGATGCGCTGGCGCTCGCGCCGCGCCTTCTCCGCGTCGCTGAGCACTTCCGCGCCCGGCAGCACGTCGTCGGAATCCACCAGCAGCGCGGTCTTGCCGCTGGCGATGTCGTAGGCCCACAGGTCCAGGCGGTTGCGGTCGCGCGGCTTGCCGCGCAGGAAGCTCACCTTGCTGCCGTCGGGCGCCACCTTGGGCTTGAGCAGGCTCGGCCCCGACAGCGGCGCGTCGCCGGTCAGCGCTTCCAGGGTCAGGCGGCCGTCGGCCGGGGCGGCGGCGGGCGGAGCGGCGAGGGCGGGCGTGGCGGCGGTCAGCGACATGGCGAGCAGGCAGGCAGCGAGGCGGCGGGGTGTGTTCATTCGATTGGGCGGTCCGTGGCGAACGCCGCCGGCGCGGGGCCGGCAGCGGGGCGGCTGGCGTTACTGCGGATTGGGCGCCGACGACCCCGGCGTACCGAACAGGTGCTTGCGCATCTCGTCGGTCATGGCCTTGTCGGCGCGGTATACCTTGCCCATTTCGTAGGCGCGCTGGAAGGCCGGGCGTGCCGACAGGGCGTCGTGCCAGCGCTGCACGTCGGGGTAGCGGGCCAGATCGACGTGGTGCCAGTCGTGCTCGCGGGCCCAGGGATAGCAGGCGAAATCGGCGATCGACAGGGCCTCGCCGGCGATGAACGCGCGCCCGGCCAGGCGCTTGTCGAGCACGCCGTACAGGCGCTCGGTCTCGCGCTGGTAGCGGTCGATGGCGTAGGGCACCTTCTCCGGCGCGTAGCGGTTGAAGTGGTGGTTCTGGCCCAGCATCGGCCCGAAGCCGCCGACCTGCCAGAACAGCCATTCGTCGACCTCGACCCGGCCGCGCAGGTCGGCGGGGGCGAACAACCCGGTCTTTTCCGCCAGATACCGCAAGATCGCGCCGGACTCGAACACGCTGACCGCCGCGCCGCCGTCCGCCGGCGCATGGTCGACGATGGCCGGCATGCGGTTGTTCGGCGAGATCGCCAGGAACTCGGGCTTGAACTGGTCGCCGGCGCCGATGTTGACCGGCGCGATGCGGTAGGCCTGGGGCCGGCCGGCATCGGCGGCCTCTTCCAGGAACAAGGTGATCTTGTGGCCGTTCGGGGTGGGCCAGTAGTGCAGGTCGATCATGGGGGACGGACTCCGCTGAGTGGACGAACGTGCGAAAACCGGGTTTCGCGGCAGCCGGCAGTGTAAGCGCGGCCCCGCGCGAGCGGCCGTTGCGGGCCTGGAAAGGCGCGTACCAGCGCGCATGCGACGCGTGCCGCGCCTGAATGCGACGGCCGTTGCCATGGCGATGACGCCGTCGCCCGGCTACTCTTGGCCCCCCGCTTGGCGGGAATCGCTCCCTTTACTACCGCAATCGATCCGCATGACCGACCCCAAGATCAACCGACTCAATCCCCTGCCGGCCCTGATCTTCAGCTCGCGCTGGCTGCAGCTGCCGCTCTACCTGGGCCTGATCGTGGCCCAGGGCGTGTACGTGTTCCAGTTCGTGCGCGAACTGATCCACCTGATCACCGACGCGGCCAACCTCACCGAGCAGGCGATCATGCTGATCGTGCTCGGCCTGATCGACGTGGTGATGATCTCCAACCTGTTGGTGATGGTGATCGTCGGCGGCTACGAGACCTTCGTCTCGCGCCTGCGCCTGGAAGGCCATCCCGACCAGCCCGAGTGGCTGAGCCACGTCAACGCCAGCGTGCTCAAGGTCAAGCTGGCGATGGCGATCATCGGCATCTCCTCGATCCACCTGCTCAAGACCTTCATCGGCGCCGGCAGCCTGGGGCTGCCGCTGTGCGGCACGCCGGAGGCCTACGAGATGGCGCGCGCGGTCGCGGCGATGACCGCCAACGGCACCCTGGAAAAGGCGATGCGCTGCACCGACATCACCGAGCAAGGGGTGATGTGGCAGGCCCTGATCCATTTGCTGTTCATCGTCTCGGCGGTCGGCATCGCCTGGACCGACAAGCTGATGAGCGCCGGGATCAAGGCGGCCAAGAACGCCCATTGAGGCCCGTCTGCATCGCGGGCCGGGAAGCCGGCTCGCGATTGGCTTTCGCTGTAGGCGCGGTGTCGCGGTCGCGGCTCGCGCCGCTCCTGCAAGGGACGGCATCCGGATTCGTCCCGGACTGTAGGCGCGGCGCAAGCCGCGACCGCGCCGAAGCGACAACGACGAACCCCGCCTATTCGCCGTCGCCATCGGCCGAAGAGCGCACCGCCACCGCCGCCCGCGGCCCCACGATCGCCGCGCGCAAGCGCGCCGCCGCGGCCTCCTGCGAAAACCGCAGCGCCTCGCCCTGGGTTTCGATGCCCAGCGCCGCGTAGTCGGCCTGCAGCGACGGAAACCCGGTCATCGCCGCGTGCCGCGCGTACGTGCGCGCCAGCGTGCCGCCGCCGCCGGCGCGGTCGAGCGCGGCGATGAACGCTTGCGGCGTGGTGCGGCTGTCCTCGCGCAGGCAGCAGCGCGCGTACGCCGCCAGCACCTCGTCCAGGCTGCGTCCGCGCTCGCGCCGCAGGCTCAGGTCCGCGTCCAGCCAGAACGCCGCGCCGGCCCAGTAGATGCGCATCGTGCTGGCGCGGCTCCAGCCGACCTGGTCCATGCGCGCATCGCCGCCGTCGGCGCGGCCGCGGCGGAAGCCGGCGTCCAGGCGTCGCCAGGCCTCGTCGCCGTCGAGCAGGCCGGCGCGCGCGCGCAGCACGTTCTGGTAATAGCTCGCCAGGCCTTCGGCCAGCCAGCGGCCGTCGTCGCCGAGGAAGGGATGGAACAGGTGCGCCAGTTCGTGCACCGCGGTCCAGTCCGCGCGCAGTTCGTCGCGGCCCGCGTCCTCGCGCACGTACAGCAGCACCGACACGCCGTCCTCGCGCACGGTCTGGCCCCACGGCACCGGACTGGGATCGCGGCCGCGGCGCGGCACCAGGCGGATGCGCACCGTCGCCTCGCGCAGCGGGAACGCGCCGAACGCGGTCAGCTGGGCGCGCGCGCATTCGGCCAGCCAGCGCTGCAGTTCTTCGGCGCGCGCGCGGCCGGGCGGGTTCTCGACGATCACCCGCAGGCGCCGCTCGCCCACGCGCAGCACGCGCTCGCTGGGCGCGGCGGCGGCCTGCGCCGCGACCGGCTGCGCCGCGAGCGGCGCGGGCGCCAGCGTCGCGCCGGCCAGCGCGAGCAGCGCGGCGGCGGCGAGCGACCGGTTCATCGACACGTTCATCCGCACACGCCGGCGCATCGCCACCTCGCCGCGCGGGAGGGTTCCCGCGCCCGGACCGTTACAATAGCCGCATGGACGTATCGCATCTGCTCGACGCTCTCAACCCGGCCCAGCGCGAAGCCGTTTCGGCGCCGCCGGGGCATTATCTGGTCCTCGCCGGCGCCGGCAGCGGCAAGACCCGCGTGCTGACCCACCGCATCGCCTGGCTCAACGAGGTGCTCGGGGTGCCGACCCACGGCATCCTCGCGGTCACCTTTACGAACAAAGCCGCCGGAGAGATGCGCGCGCGCGTCGACGCGCAGCTGGCGCGCGGCGCGCGCGGCATGTGGATCGGCACCTTCCACGGCCTGGCCCACCGCCTGCTGCGCCTGCACTGGCAGGAGGCCAAGCTGCCCGAGGGCTTCCAGGTGCTCGACAGCGACGACCAACTGCGCCTGGTCAAGCGCGTGGTGCAGGCGCTGGAGCTGGACGACACCCGCTTCCCGCCGCGCCAGATCGCCTGGTGGATCAACGCGCAGAAGGACGAGGGCCGGCGCCCGCGCAACATCCAGCCCGGCGGCGACGAGTGGCAGGACGCGATGCTGCGCTGCTACGAGGCCTACCAGGAACGCTGCGAACGCGCCGGCCTGGTCGATTTCGCCGAACTGCTGCTGCGCGCGCACGAGCTGCTGCGCGACAGCCCGGCGTTGCTGAGCCACTACCGCACCCGGTTCCGCGAGATCCTGGTCGACGAGTTCCAGGACACCAACGCGATCCAGTACGCCTTCGTGCGCGTGCTCGCCGGCGACAGCGGCCACGTGTTCGTGGTCGGCGACGACGACCAGGCCATCTACGGCTGGCGCGGCGCCAAGGTCGAGAACGTGCAGCGCTTCCTGCGCGACTTCCCCGGCGCCCAGACCATCCGCCTGGAGCAGAACTACCGCTCCAGCGCGAACATCCTCGACGCGGCCAACGCGGTCATCGCCCACAACCCCGACCGCCTGGGCAAGAAGCTGTGGACCGACACCGGCCACGGCGAGGCGATCGACCTGTACGCGGCCTACAACGAGATGGACGAGGCGCGTTTCGTGGTCGAGCGCCTGCGCCAGTGGGTGCGCGACGGCGGCAGCTACGGCGACGTGGCCGTGCTCTACCGCAGCAACGCCCAGTCGCGCGCGTTCGAAGAGGCGTTGCTGTCGGAGCAGGTGCCGTACCGCGTCTACGGCGGCCAGCGCTTCTTCGAGCGCGCGGAAATCAAGGACACCCTGGCCTACCTGCGCCTGATCGCCAACCGCGCCGACGACGCCGCGTTCGAGCGTGCGGTCAACACGCCGACCCGCGGCATCGGCGAGCGCACCCTCGACGAGGTGCGCAAGCGCGCCCGCGGCGACGCGGTGGCGCTGTGGGAGGCCGCGCGCCGGACCGCCGCCGAGACCGTGCTGGCGGCGCGCGCGCGCAACGCGCTGGCCGGCTTCGCGCTGATGATCGACACCCTGGACAGCGACGTGGCGCAGATGCCGCTGCCGGAGAAGATCGACCACGTGCTGCAGCGCTCGGGCCTGCGCGAGCACTACGCCAACGAATCGCGCGGCCAGCTCGATTCGCGCACCGACAACCTCGACGAACTGGTCTCGGTGGCTTCGCGCTTCGCCCGCAGCGACGAGGACGAAAACGCGCAGATGCCCGAGCTGATCGCATTCCTGAGCTACGCCGCGCTCGAAGCCGGCGAAGGCCAGGCCCAGGCCGGCGAAGACGGCGTGCAGCTGATGACCCTGCACAGCGCCAAGGGTCTGGAATTCCCGTTGGTGTTCCTCGGCGGCCTGGAAGAGGGCCTGTTCCCGAGCGGGCGTTCGACCGAGGAATCCGGGCGCCTGGAAGAGGAGCGGCGGCTGGCCTACGTCGGCATCACCCGCGCGCGCGACAAGCTGGTGCTGAGCTACGCCGAGACCCGGCGCATCCACGGCACCGACATGTACGGCGTGCCCTCGCGCTTCCTGCGCGAGATCCCCGCGCCGCTGCTCAACGAAGTGCGGCCGAAGGTGCAGGTGTCGCGGCCGATGTACCGCGCCGCGCCGCGCCGCGACATGGGCCACGCGCGCATCGACGAATCGCCGATCAAGCTCGGCGCCCAGGTGCGTCACGGCACTTTCGGCGTCGGCACCGTCACCGACTACGAAGGCGACGGCGCGCACGCGCGGGTGCAGGTCAATTTCGACGACGTCGGCAGCAAGTGGCTGGTGCTGGCATACGCGAACCTGCAGCCGGCCTGAGGTTGTGGGAGGGCTTCAGGGCCGACGCTTTGCGGTCCGATGCGGCCGGTCTGCGGCGGCCTGAGCGAACAGCGTCGGGGCTCAAGCCCCTCCCACAACAGCCCGCTCCGTGGAGGATCTCGCCGCTCTTGTGGGAGGGCCTTCAGACCCGACGCTGTCCGCTCCGACGAAGCCGATCTCCAACGGCCTGAGCCAAGAGATTGGCGCTGCAGCTACAACCGCTAGAACGCGTACCGCACCGTCAACTGATACACCGGCCCCGCTTTCTCGGTCTCGCGCTCGTACTCGTCGTAGTCGCGATCGACCTGGTCGCCGAAGGTGTCGAACTTGTGGAACGCCTCGTCCTTCGACGCGTCCAGCAGATTCGAGCCGGTCAGCCGCACCGCCACCTGCGAGCCGAAGCGCTTCTCCACGAACGCCTCAAGATCGGCGCCGTAGTCGGTGCTCACTTCCTCGCCGAGCACGCGCGAGGCCGCGCCGCCCTGGCGACGGTAGCTGGCGCCGAACGACACGCCCCACTCGGGCAGGTCCTGGATGAAGCCGAGGTTGAGCACGAAGCGCGGCTGGTTGTTGAAGCGGCGCCGGCCGAATTCGTCGTCGACTTCGCTATCGAGCCAGGAGTAATTGAGGAACACGCCGGTGTGCTCCAGCCCCAGCGCGGTCAGCGGCGTGGACAGGTCGAACTCCGCGCCCCACGCGCGCCCGTCGCCGACGTTGGCGGCGGTGAACACGAAGCTGTCCGGGTCGAACGCGGGATAGCCCGGCGCGCCCGGCCCGGCGCCGGGATGCTCGTCGAGGAACTCCTCGACCGCGTCCTCGTGGTCCTCCAGCGCCTTGGCGCTGGGACGGCCGGTGCCGGTCACTTCGATCAGGTCGCGCACCTTGCGGTAGAACAGGTTGAAGCCGACCACGCCGCGCCGGCCGAGCCGGCGCTCGTAGCCCAGGTCCAGGCCCCACGCGGTTTCCGGGCGCAGCTGCGGATTGCCGATGAAGTCGTTGTCGCCGTATTCCTCTTCCAGCATCAGCGGCAGCAGCTTGTCGAAGTCCGGGCGACGCACGGTGCGCGCGAGCGAGGCGCTGATGCGGTCCTGCCCGGTCAGGTCGAAGCGCAGGTGCGCCGAGGGCAGCAGCAGGTTGTAGTCCTTGTCGTGGCGCTGCCGCGGCGCGTCGGCCTCCTCGCGCAGGTTGATGCGCGCGCGGGTGGTCTCGTAGCGCAGGCCGGTTTCCCAGTCCAGCCGGCCGCGCGTGCCCGACAGCATCGCGTACGGGTCGGCGCGGCGTTCCTGGATGCGGCTGCGCTGGCGGTCGAACTCGGCGTACGGCGGAAGCGGCTGGCCTTCCTTCTTCGCCTCCACCTCGCTGGTGCGCAGCGAACTGTCGCGGCGCTTGTCGACGCCGTCGACGCCGAACTCGAACTTCGCCGCGCCGAGTTCGCGCTTGTGCGCGAGCTTGAGGTCGAACTCGCGGTCGCGCGCATCGGTGAGGACGCGCGCGCCTTCGAAGCCGTCGAACGACGGCGGCGAGTCCTCGTTGTCGTAGCCGGTTTCCTGCTCGGTGTCGAAGCGGTCGTCGTCGAAGCGGGCGTAGCCCAGGTCGATCTCGCTGCGGCCGCCGGCCATGTCGAAGGCGTAGGACGCGCCGAGCACCAGGTTCTTCTGGTCGATGTCGACCTTCTGGTCGTTGACCGACAGCAGATGCTCGCGTGAACGGCGGGAGGGGTGGTCGTATTCGCGCGAATGCTCGGTCTCGCTGCGGTCGGTGCGCACGTAGAAACCGTCCAGGCGCAGCCGGCCGCTGCCGATCTCGCGCACGTACGACAGGTTGCCGGAGGTGTCGGTGCCGTCGCGCACGTCGCTCTGGTCCTCGCGGTCGACGAAGTCGCCGCCCAGCGATTCGAAACGGTCGCTGCGCTTGCGCTTGGGGTTGTGCCGGCCCTGCACGTTGAGGCCGCCGAGCAGCCGGCCGCCGGCGAATTCGCCGCTGCCGACCGCGCCGAGCACCGGCTTGGTCTTGCCGTCGTCGAAATGCATGGCGCCGGCGCGCAGGTAGCCGCCGTCGAATTCGTAGGCGTCGCGCAGCACGATGTTGAGCGCTCCGGCGACCGCGTCGCCGGAGCGGATGGCGCTGGGGCTGCGCACGATCTCGATGCGCTCGACCAGCTCGGCCGGAATGCGGTCGACGTAGAACGAACGGTCGCCGCCGGCGCCGGGCACCTTCTTGCCGTTGATCAGGATCTGGGTGTAGCCCGGATCCAGCCCGCGCAGCCGCGCGCCGTCGTACTCGAGCACGTCGGAGACGAAGCCGACGCTGGGCACGCGCTTGAGCATGTCGCCGACGGTCAGCGGCTCGAAGCGCTGGAAGTAGTCCAGGCCGTAGCTCAGCGTCGGCGCGGTGGCGTCGCTGCGGTCGCGGTAGGCGATCTCGCCGGTGACGGTGACGCGGTCGAGCTCGGTGGCGCGGCGTTCGTTGTCGAGCTCGACTTCGGCGGCGGCGGCCGGCGCGCCGCAGGCGGCCAGCAGCGCGGCGCACAGCGCATGGCGGCGGCGGAACGGGATGGACTGCATGCTGCGCATCGAAAGCTCGCCGGGCGAAGTTGGCGAGCGTTGTAGGTCAGGGCGATGGCAGGACGATGACCGCGCCGGCGCGCAAGCGACGAACGGGCGTTGCCGTCGGCGCTGCGGCGGCTGCGCCGCGCTTGTCATGAAAGCGGCACGTGACGGTTCTATAACAGCGGCAGGGGACCGTCCACGTCGTCCAAGCCATCCGGGTGTCGCGCATGCCGAAATTTTCCGTCCTCGCCGCCGGGCTCGCGGCGGCCGCGAGCGTGGCCGCGCTGGTCAGTTGCGCCACGCCGCAGGCCGCGCGCAGCGCCGCCGATGCGGCACCGGCGATCGCCGCGGACGCGCGGCCCGGCGACAACGAACCCGACCGACGCGCGGCCGAGGCCGGCGACCCGTTGCTGGCCCAGTCCGGCGTCGCCCACCAGGTGCTCGCCGAAGCGTTCCTGACCGCGTCCACGCCCGACGACAACATCGACTCGCCGGCGATCTGGCGCGCCCCCAACGGTCGCCTGTGGTTGCTGGCCACGGCCAAGCAGGGCGACGGCCTGGCGATCTACGACGGCGACAACGGCGAGCGCGTCGGCCGGTACGGCCGCAGCGGCGCCGCGCCGGGCCAGTTCCGCCGGCCCAACGGCATCGCCGTATCCGGCGACCTGGCCTTCGTGGTCGAGCGCGACAACCATCGCGTGCAGGTCCTGCATCTGTCGCTGCCGCCGGCGCGCAGCGCGCAGCCGGGTGTGGCCGATAAGCGCACGCCGCAACTGCGCCCGCTGGCCAGCTTCGGCGAGGCCGAGCTGCGGCAGCCCTACGGCCTGTGGGTGCGCCAAACCGCGCCGGGCACGCTCGAAGCCATCGTCACCGACGCCTACATGGCCGGCGAGGACGCCAACGGCGACGCGATCGCGCCGCCGCTGGAGCAACTGGGCCGGCGCCTGCAGCGCTACGAACTCACGCTCGGCGCCGGCGCGCCGCAGGTGCGCCACCTCGGCGCGTTCGGCGACACCACCGCCGCAGGCGCGATCCGCGTCCCCGAATCGGTGTGGGGCGATCCCGCCCACGACCGCCTGCTGATCGCCGAGGAAGACCTCGCCGCCGGCACCGCGCTGCGCGAATACGGCCTCGACGGCCGCTACCGCGGCCGCACCATCGGCCAGGGCTTGTTCAAGGCCCAGGCCGAAGGCATCGCCCTGTGGCAATGCGCCGACGGCAGTGGTTACTGGATCGCCACCGACCAGTACAAGGACCGCAGCCTGTTCCATGTGTTCGATCGCGCCAGCCTTCAGCACCTGGGCGCGTTCGCCGGCCGCAGTGTCGGCAACACCGACGGCGTGTGGCTGCAGCAGACCGGCTCGGTGCGCTTCCCCGACGGCGCTTTCTACGCCGTGCACGACGACCAGGCGGTGGCCGCGTTCGATTGGCGCGAGATCGCGAAGACGCTGGGCCTGCGGGCGCAGTGCCAGGCCTGAGCGGCGCGGCGCGCGGCCTCAGCCGCCCGCCGCCTCGTTGAACTTGAACGACTTCAGGATCAGATCGAAGCCGGGCTTGGCCTGCGCCAGGTCTTCGTCGGCGCTCTGGGTGACCAGGAACGCGGTGCGGCGCGCGCCGGTGATCTTGTGGTACTCGCGCAGGTGCGGGACTTTCACCCCGCCCAGGCTCACCGTGTAGTGCTCGCGGATGGTGCCGTCGGCGAACGCGGAAAGATCGAAGCGGCTTTGCCGGCCCAGCGCGCCGGGCATCTGCTTGTCGGCTTCGGCCGAGAAGCTGCGGGCGAACTCTTCCAGCTCGCGGTTGCGGTCGGACTGGACCATGGCGATGAACACCGCCGAGCCTGGGCTTTCCACGGTGAGGTAATGCACGCCGCCCAGGCGTTGGTCGTCGGCGAGCTTCCAGTTGCCGGGAATCTGCACCTGCACGCCGAGACGGTCGTAAGCCTTGGGCTGGGCGACGTTGGCCGCGGGTTCGCCGCAGGCGGCGAGCAGCGCGACCAGCGCCAAGGCCAAACCGCGAACGCAGACAGCGCGCAAACCGGGCATGCGTGTCATCGACTCCGTCCTGCTGTAGTCGCCCCCTGTGGGCACGGGCCACCCTAGCAGGCCCGCCGCCAGAACGCGCGTGCCGGACGGCCCGGATCGGCAAAGCGCAGCGAAGGCGATCGAGAACGAGGCGAGCGTGCGCGACCGCGGCGCCGCAGGCGGCGTCCGCGAGGTTGCTTCAAGGCGGTCGTGTGCGCGAACGTGGCGGGCAGCGACTTCAGCGCGCCGCGTCGCCGGAGCCGCTCAATCCAGCTTCACCCCGAAGTGGAACGCCTCGATCCGCAGCCGCTCGCGCAGATAGAACGCATGCGCGTCCTGCCGCTGGGTGCCCGAATCCAGTTGCAGCCGCGCGCAGCCCAGACGCCTGGCCTCGGCCTTGAGCCAATCCAGCAGCGTCTTGCCGTAGCCGCGGCTGCGCACGGTCTGATCGACGATCAGGTCGTCCACGTACACGTGCAGCCCGACCGCGAGCATCTCCATCACCCGCCAGCACGCGAACGCGCGCGGCGCGCCGTCGTCGTCGAAGACGACCGTGGCGCGGCAGCCCTGGGCGATCTGGCGATGCATCTGGGCGAGGAAGCGCTCTTCGTCGAACTCGGGGCGCAACTGCGCGACCAGCGGCCAGACGGCGCGCAGGTCGGTGTCGCCGGTAAGGGTGCGGATCGTGGTCATGACGGCAGGGGCCAGCGGATAGGAGTCAGCAGATAGCGAAAGGCCGGCGCGGCCGCCTTTCGCTATCTGCTGACGCCTACTCGCTATCTTCCCGCACTACGGCCTTACCAACTGAACAACTTGAAATACACCGGCGACACCGTGCCTTCGCCCTTGCTCGCATCGAGGCGGCCGTCGCCGTTCTCGTCGACCAGGTAATACGTCGGCCCGCGCGCGGGCACCACCTTGACCACGCGCAACTGGCCGGCGACGCGGTATTCCTCGATGGTGTCGCCGTTCTCGACCGTGCGGGTGCGCACCTCGGCGTTGCTCAGCCCGGCGGTGGGATCGGCGGCGTTGGCGGCGCCGCCGGTGCTGGCGCAACCGGCCAGGGCCAGCGCCAGCAGCGCGGCGGCGAAGGCGGCTCGGGGGGCGTGGGGGGCGCGCATGGCGGTTCTCCGGGGTGCAGGGCGACAGCATACGCCGCGCGGCCGTTAAGCGTGCGCATCCGCGCCGCGCCCGCGTCCGCGCCGGCGAGACGCCAGGGCGTAGAATCCCCGCCATGAAACGACTCGTCCTGATCGATGGTTCCAGCTACCTCTACCGCGCCTTCCACGCGCTGCCGCCGCTGAGCAACGACGCCGGCGAGCCCACCGGCGCGCTGTTCGGCGTGGTCAACATGCTGCGCGCGACCTTGAACGAACGGCCGGACTACGTGGCCTTCGTCGTCGACGCCCCCGGCAAGACCTTCCGCGACGATCTCGACCCGAACTACAAGGCCAACCGTCCGCCGATGCCCGACGACCTGCGCGCGCAGGTGCTGCCGATGTGCGAGATCGTCGAGGCGCTGGGCATTCCGATCCTGCGCATCGACGGGGTCGAGGCCGACGACGTCATCGGCACGCTGGCGCTGCGCGCCAACCAGGACGGGATCGACGTCACCATCTCCACCGGCGACAAGGACTTCGCCCAACTCGTGCGCCCGGGCGTGACCCTGGTCAACACCATGAGCGGCAGCCGCATGGATTCGGACGAGGCGGTGATCGCCAAGTTCGGCGTGCGCCCCGACCAGGTGATCGACCTGCTCTCGCTGATGGGCGACAGCGTCGACAACATCCCCGGGGTGGAGAAGTGCGGCCCCAAGACCGCGGCCAAGTGGCTGGGCGAGTACGGCAGCCTGGACGGGGTGATCGAACACGCCGGCGCGATCAAGGGCAAGATCGGCGACAACCTGCGCGCGGCGCTGGCGCGGTTGCCGCTCAACCGCCAGCTGGCGACGATCAAGACCGACGTCGAACTCGAGCGCGGTCCGGATCAGCTGGCGCTGCGCGAGCGCGACGCCGACGCGCTGCGCGGCCTGTACGCGCGCTACGGCTTCAAGCAGGCGCTGCGCGAGCTGGAAGGCGCGTCCACCGCCAACGACATCGCCAGCGACCGCGCCGGCCTGCGTGCCACCGCCGCCGGCCACGCGCGCAGCGGCGGCGCGGGCGAGGCGCCGGACCCGGCGCTGGCGGCCAAGGGCGACTACGAGGCGGTGACGACCCAAGCGCAGCTCGACGCGCTGGTCGCCTCGCTGCAGGCGGCCGGCGAGTTCGCCTTCGACAGCGAAACCGATTCGCTCGACCCGATGCGGGCCAACCTGGTCGGCCTGAGCTTCGCCAGCGAAACCGGCCGCGCGGTCTACCTGCCGCTCGGCCACGACTACCCCGGCGCGCCGGCCCAGCTCGACCGCGAGGGGGTGCTGGAAGCGCTGCGCCCGCTGTTCGCCGATCCGGCCCGGCGCAAGCTCGGCCAGCACGGCAAGTACGACCTGCATGTGCTGCGCCGCCACGGCGTCGAGCTCGCCGGCTACGCCGACGACACCATGCTCGAGAGCTTCGTCTACAACGCCACCGCCAGCCGCCACGACATGGACTCGCTGGCCAAGCGCTACCTGGGCTACGACACGATCAAATACAGCGACGTGGCCGGCAAGGGCGCCAAGCAGATTTCGTTCTCGCAGGTCGCCATCGACGATGCGACCAAGTACGCCGCCGAAGACGCCGACGTGACCCTGCGCCTGCACCGCGTGCTCGGCGCGCGGCTGGCGGCCGAGCCGGCGCTGGAGAAGGTCTACCGCGAGATCGAGATGCCGCTGGTGCCGGTGCTGGCGCGGGTCGAGACCAACGGCGTGATGATCGACGGCGACGAGCTGCGCCGGCAGTCGCAGGACCTGGGCAAGCGCATGCTCGACGCGCAGCTCAAGGCGACCGAGCTGGCCGGGCGCACCTTCAATCTGGATTCGCCCAAGCAGCTGCAGGCGCTGCTGTTCGACGAACTCAAGCTGCCGGTGCTGGTGAAGACGCCGACCGGTCAGCCCAGCACCAACGAAGAGGCGCTGGAGGCGATCGCCGACCAGCACGAACTGCCGCGGGTGATCCTGGAGTACCGCGGCCTGGCCAAGCTGCGCAGCACCTACACCGACAAGCTGCCGGAGATGGTCAACCCGCATACCGGGCGCGTGCACACCAGCTACCACCAGGCCGGCGCGGCCACCGGACGGCTGGCGTCCAGCGATCCGAACCTGCAGAACATCCCGATCCGCACCGACGACGGCCGCCGCATCCGCCGCGCCTTCGTCGCGCCGCCCGGGCGCAAGCTGGTGGCGTGCGACTACTCGCAGATCGAGCTGCGGATCATGGCTCACCTGTCGCAGGACGAAGGTCTGGTGCGCGCGTTCGAGTCCGGCGCCGACGTGCACCGCGCGACCGCGGCCGAAGTGTTCGGCAAGAAGTCGCTGGACGAAGTCAGCGGCAACGAGCGCCGCGCCGCCAAGGCGATCAACTTCGGCCTGATGTACGGCATGAGCGCGTTCGGCCTGGCCCGCCAGCTCGGCATCGGCCGCGGCGAGGCGCAGGACTACATCGCCCTGTACTTCAGCCGTTATCCGGGCGTGCGCGATTTCATGGAGCGCACCCGCCAGGACGCGCGCGACCGCGGCTACGTCGAGACCGTGTTCGGCCGCCGCCTGTACCTGGAGAACATCAAGGCCTCCAACCAGGGCCTGCGCGCCGGCGCCGAGCGCGCGGCGATCAACGCGCCGATGCAGGGCACCGCGGCCGACATCATCAAGCGCGCGATGATCGACATCGACGGCTGGCTGGCCGGCCATCGCGAGCGCGCGCTGATGATCCTGCAGGTGCACGACGAACTGGTGTTCGAGGTCGAGGACGGCTTCGTCGATGAACTGCTGGCGCAGGCCTCACGCCGGATGTCGGCGGCCGCCACGCTGCGCGTGCCGCTCGTCGTCGACAGCGGGGTGGGTATTAATTGGGACGAAGCGCATTGATTATCTGGAAGCCCTTGATTTTGCTGGGGCTGGCTTAATGAATCGGTCCTGAATCCAACAATTTATTAACTCCGATCTTCACGAACTATCCATGTGCCGGGTGGTCATATAGGTCGCGACAGATGCAACGTCTGTCGCCGATCTCTCCCTCCCCTGGAGTGATCCCCCGGAGCGAACGACCCCTCCCCAGGTCTCGCTCCACCAGCCCCGCCGGCCCCCCCTGCCCGCGGGGCTTTTTATTTTCCGGCCCAAAGCCGCTGCGTCCGCGCAGCGGCTTTTGTTTTGCCCGGCGGCGATTCCATCGCAGCCGCCCAAGCATATTCGCAGTCGCAGATAACAACGCGATTAAACGAAAGCGCTCACGCGGCAAATGCGATGGGTTTCGCGCGTTGATTTAGAAAAATTTAGAAATGACGGATCCGCGTGCGAAATCGCCAGGAGCCCCTGTCGGTGCCGCGCGAGCCGCGACCGCGACATCGCGCTTACGGCGCAACCGGCTGGCCCGCGGTCGCGGCTCGCGCCGCTCCTACAGGAAGCCGCCGCTGCGCTGCGCCTCACCCGGCCTCGCCCAGCCAGTCGCGCGGCGCCAGGAACTGCGCCAGTTGCGCCTCGTCGCTGTCGGCCTCGGGCTGGAAGCCGTACTCCCAGCGCACCAGCGGCGGCAGGCTCATCAGGATCGACTCGGTGCGCCCGCCGGACTGCAGGCCGAACAGGGTGCCGCGGTCGAACACCAGGTTGAACTCGACGTAGCGGCCGCGCCGGTACAGCTGGAACTGGCGCTCGCGTTCGCCGTAGGGCGTGTCGCGGCGGCGCTCCACCAGCGGCAGGTAGGCGTCGAGGAAACCGTCGCCGACCGCGCGCAGGTAGCCGAAGTCGCGTTCGAAGTCGCCGTGCAGGTCGTCGAAGAACAGGCCGCCGACACCGCGGGTCTCGTTGCGGTGCTTGAGGAAGAAATATTCGTCGCACCAGCGCTTGTGCGCCTGGTAGCGCTCTTCGCCGCCATACGGCTCGCACAGCGCGCGCGCGGTGCGGTGCCAGTGGCGCACGTCCTCGAGGAAGGGATAGAACGGGGTCAGGTCGAAGCCGCCGCCGAACCACCAGGCCACGGTCTGGCCGTCGCGCATGGCGCGGAAGTGGCGCACGTTGGCGTGGGTGGTCGGCAGGTAGGGGTTGTGCGGGTGGAACACCAGCGACACCCCGACCGCGCGCCAGGACGCGCCCGCCAGCTCCGGCCGCGCCGCGCTCGCCGATGGCGGCAGCTGGGTGCCGGACACGTCGGAGAAGCCGACGCCGGCCTGCTCGAACACGTTGCCGCCGCGCAGGATGCGGGTGCGGCCGCCGCCGCCTTCGGCGCGCTGCCATTGGTCCTCGATGAAGCGGGCGCCGCCGTCGGCGGTTTCGATGGCGGCGCAGATGCGGTCCTGCAGGCCGGAGAGGTAGTCGCGGACGCGGTCGAAGTCGTTCATGGCGCGCATTCTAGCGATGCGCGGCGCGGGCCGGCTTGACCTGGGTCAAGCGTGCCGGTGGCGGTCGCGGTGCGAGAGGCGGGCTTGCGCGGTAGGCGCGGTGTCGCGGTCGCGGCTTGCGCCGCTCCTACAGGGGGCGGCCGTAGCTTCGATTCTGGCTGTAGGAGCTGCGCGAGCTGCGACTGCGGGGCTTCGTGCTTGCGCCGCAAGCCGTGTGTCGCGGTCGGGGCTTGCGCCGCTCCTACAGGAGGCGGCCGTGGCTTCGATTGCGTCGGCGGGGGCTCCGGGAGCCCCCGCCGAGGGTGTGGATCACTTCTTCAAGGTGCGCTCGAACAGCTCGTAGATGCGCCGGTACTCGTCGTACCACGCGTCGGCATGGACGAAGCCGTGGCGCTCCAGCGGGTACGGGGCGATCTCCCACTTGTCCTTGCGCAGCTCGATGAGCTTCTGGGTCATCATCACCGAGTCCTTGAAGAACACGTTGTCGTCGATCATGCCGTGGGCGATCAGCAGGTTGTCCTGCAGGCCGGCGGCGAATTCGATCGGCGAGGACTTCTTGTAGGCCTCCGGATCGAGCTCGGGGGTGTTGAGGATGTTGGACGTGTATTCGTGGTTGTACTGCGACCAGTCCGAAACCGGGCGCAGCGCGGCGCCGGCCTTGAACTTGCCCGGCGCGCGGTACAGCGCCATGAAGGTCATGAAGCCGCCGTAGGAGCCGCCGTAGATGCCGGCGCGGTCGCCGTCGCCCTGCTTGTTGGCGACCAGCCAGTCCAGGCCGTCCAGGTAGTCCTCGAGTTCCGGGTGGCCCATCTGCCGGTAGATCGCGGTGCGCCAGTCGCGGCCGTAGCCTTGGGAGGCGCGGTAGTCGAGATCGAGCACGACGTAGCCCTGCTGCACCAGCAGGTTGTGGAACATCTGTTCGCGGAAGTAGTTCGGGTAGCGCTCGCTGACGTTCTGCAGGAAGCCGGCGCCGTGCACGAACATCACGATCGGGTACTTCTTGCCGGGCTCGTAGTTCTTCGGCCCGTAGAACTTGCCCCAGACCGTGCCGGCGCCGTGCTTGGACGGAACCTGCACGTATTCGGGCTGGATCCACTCGCGCTGCTTGAAGCCGTCCTTGCGGGTGTCGGTGAGCTTGACGGTGTTCTCTCCGCTGACGTCGACCACCGCCAGCTGCGGCGGCAGGTAGCTTTCGGAGTAGCGCGCCAGCACTTTGCGGCCGTCGGGCGAGAGCGCGAAGCTCTCCACGCCGTCGAGCGCGGTGACTTCGCGCACCGCGCCGCCGTTGCGGTCGACCGCGCAGACTTCGTAGTCGCCCGGCCACTTGCGGTTGCACAGGAAGAAGAAGGTCTTGCCGTCGGCGCCGAGCTGCGGGTCGGAGACCTCCCACTTGCCCGAGGTGATCGGCTTGGCCGCGCCGCCGTCGCTGACGTACAGGTGCGAGTAGCCGCTTTGTTCCGACAGCAGCCACAGGCCGCCGTCGGGCAGCCAGCCGAAGTCGTTGTAGTCCCAGCCGATCCAGGCCTTGTCGTTGAGGCGGTGGCGGGTTTCCAGCGCGGCGCGGGCGAGGTCGACCGAGGCGATCCAGCGGTCCTTGTTGTCGGTGGCGCGGATCAGCACGCCGGCGTGGCGGCCGTCGTCGCTCCAGCGCACCGCGGCGTTGCGGCCGTCGCCGTCGGTCTCGATGCGCACCGGGCGGTCGCCCTTGAGCGGGTCTTTCTTTGCCGCCTTGCGCATCGCCGCGAGCGGGTCTTCGCCGATGCCCGGCAGCTTGTCGAACTTGAGTTCGCTGGCCTTGCCCGCGGCCACGTCGACCAGCCACAGCTTCTGCGCCAGCGGCTCGTTGCGGCCGACGCGGGTGCGCACTTCCTCGAATTCCTCGTAACCCGATTCGGTCACGTACTTGGGCATCTTGCCGCTGGCGCCGGCCTCGCCCTTCTTGTCCTGGGTGACCGCGAGCAGGTAGCGGCCGTCGGGCGAGAGCGCGGTGTCGACGATCTCGACGTCGCTGCCGAGGTAGACCGCGCGCGGCGCGCGGCTGGGGTCGCTCTTGCGCCAGGCCTCGTCCTGCTCGCGCGAGGCGTCGCGCTGGGCGCGGTCGTTGCGCAGGGTGTCGATGGTGGACAGCTGGTAGTCGCGCAGCGCGTCGGCCTTGGGCGCCTTGGCCGGGTCGTTCTGCGCCAGCACCTGCGCGGCCTGGCTCACGCCCTGGCCCGCGCGCCACTGGAACCACTGGTTGTCGGCGCGGAACACCAGGTTGCCGTCGCGCGAGAACTGCGGGCGCGCCTCGGTCTCGTTGCTGCGGGTGACCTGGGTCAGCGCGCCGGAGCGCAGGTCGCGCACGAACACGTCGCCGTTGCGGATGAAGGCCATGCGCGTGCGCTGCGCATCGAACACCGGGTTGACCGCGTCGAGCTCGTTGCGCGCCGCGCCGTCCACGCGCTGCGGCGCGCCGCCGGCGGCGCCGGCCTGCCAGGTGTCGCGGATGATCGCGCCGTCGCGCTTGAGCTGGTACTGCACGCGTTGGCCGTCCCAGGCCCACCAGGCGCGTTCGACCGGCGGACCGATCCAGTCCGGGTCGGCCATGGTGTCGGCCAGGGTCAGCGGCGCGGCGGTTTGGGCGAAGGCGGCGCTGGCGAGCAGGGCCAGCGGCAGGGCGGCGAGTCGGGCGTAGGCGAGGCGCATCGAGCGGGCTCTGGGGATAAAGACGGGGCAGGGTAGCAGCCGGGGGCGGCGCGGCGGGCCGGTCGTTGGTCATGGCGGCGGTGCGGATTCGGGCCGATTCGCGGCCACGGGCGGGGACGCCGGACGATGCGCCGGCGTCGGGTTTGCGGGATCGGCGGTTTCGCGGCGGTGCCGGCCGGCGTGGGCGCACGCCGGCGGGCCGAGGCCGCGCCGGCCGTGTCGCTGCACGCGGCGGTGTCGGGCCGACGATGCCGGTCCGGGCCGGGCGGGTGTTGTGGCAGGGCCTTCAGGCCCGATGCCCTTCGTTCCGCCGGATTCGAAACCCGGATCGGGAAGCGTCGGGCCTGAAGGCGCTCCCACAGGGGACGCTGCGACCGTCTCTCGTCCCGGATCGGGCCCGTGCAGACGAACGTTCGCGCAGCCGCGCGCCCGGCCGCGCCGATCCGCACGATCGCGCGCCAGGCGCCGATGCCGCCGTTTGTCGCAGCGCCCGCGCGCGCACCGCGCACCGGCGACGGCCCCATCCCGTGCGCGCCACCGCAGCCACCGCGCCAAGCGCCCGGCCGGCCGCGGCGCCGCGCCCGCGCCAGTCGCCGAATGTCGCAGTTTCGCGCCCCGACCACGCCGCACTCACCGCCTTTGCGGTTTAAGTGCTCCCACGACCCCGGCGTGCGCGGCCGATGCTGCGACGCAAAATGAACCCGACGGCGCACACCGCGCCGTGGAGGCACACACGCGTGGACGCCCTGCTGCTGTCGCGGATCCAGTTCGGCTTCGTCATCTCTTTCCACATCCTGTTCCCGGCCTTCACCATCGGCCTGGCCAGTTGGCTGGCCTTCGTCGAATGGCGCTGGCTGCGCACCCGCGACACCCTGTGGCGCGACCTGTTCTTCTTTTGGACCAAGGTCTTCGCCGTGTCCTTCGGCATGGGCGTGGTCTCCGGCATCGTCATGAGCTTCCAGTTCGGCACCAACTGGGCGGTGCTCAGCGAGCAGGCCGGCAGCATCCTCGGGCCGCTGCTGTCGTACGAGGTGCTGACCGCGTTCTTCCTGGAGGCGACCTTCCTCGGGGTGATGCTGTTCGGCTGGGGCCGGGTCAGCGAGCGCATGCATTTCCTGGCCACGTGCATGGTCGCGCTGGGCACGCTGATCTCGACCTTCTGGATCATCTCGGCCAACAGCTGGATGCAGACGCCGACCGGCCACCGCATCGTCGACGGCGTGTTCGTGCCCGACGACTGGTGGGCGATCGTGTTCAACCCTTCGTTCCCGTACCGGCTCGCGCACATGGTGCTGGCCGCGTTCATCACCACCTGCTTCGTGATCGGCGGCGCCGGCGCGTCGTACCTGCTGCGCGGCATCCACGTCGAAGCCGGCAAGCGCATGCTCAAGGCGGCGGTGGTGTTCGCCGCGATCACCGTGCCGACCCAGGTGTTCGTCGGCGACCTGCACGGGCTCAACGTGCGCGAGCACCAGCCGATCAAGGTCGCGGCGATGGAGGCGCACTGGCAATCCAACCCGCCCGGCGAGGGCGTGCCGCTGATCCTGTTCGCGGTGCCCAACGAGAAGGCCGAGCGCAACGACCTGGAAATCGCCGTGCCCAAGCTCGGCAGCCTGATCCTCACCCACACCCTGGACGGCGACATCCAGCCGCTCAAGTCGGTGCCGGCCAGCGAGCGGCCGCCGGTGAAGCCGGTGTTCTACGCGTTCCGGGTCATGGTCGGCCTGGGCATGGCGATGCTGGCGCTGGTGGCGTGTTCGCTGTGGCTGCTGTGGCGCCGGCGCCTGTACGAATCGCGCGCGGTGTTGTGGGGCTGGCGGTTGATGATCATGAGCGGCTTCGCCGCGATCCTGGCCGGCTGGTACGTGGTCGAGATCGGCCGCCAGCCGTACGTGATCTACGGCCTGCTGCGCACCGCCGACGCGGTCAGTCCGATCGAGGCGGCCAGCGTGATGACCTCGCTGATTGCGTTCGCGGTGGTCTACCTGACCGTGTTCGGCGCGGGTTTCCGCTACCTGGTCAAGCTGATCCGCAAGGGGCCGCATCCGCACGAGCCGCCGCCGCAGCGCATGCACGGCGACAAGACCCCGGCGCGGCCGTTGTCGGTGCCGGACGAATCCACCGAGGCCGGCGCATGACCGCCGGCGGCGAGGCCGGCGCCTGAGCGCCGCCGACGAGAGAGACGGAGATCGACGATGGACTATTGGCTGCCGGTGATCTGGTTCGGCGTGATCGGCTTCGGCGTGTTGATGTACGTGCTGCTGGACGGCTTCGTGCTCGGCCTGGGCATCCTGGCGCCGTTCGCCGAGGACGAGGACCAGCTCGACCACATGATGAACACCGCCGCGCCGATCTGGGACGGCAACGAAACCTGGCTGGTGCTCGGCGGCGTCGGCCTGCTGACCGCGTTCCCGAAGGCCTATTCGCTGGTGCTGTCGGCGCTGTACCTGCCGGTGCTGCTGATGCTGATCGCGCTGGTGTTCCGCGGGGTGGCGTTCGAGTTCCGGTTCAAGGCGCGGCGCGCCAAGGCCGCCTGGGGCGCGGCGTTCTCGCTGGGCTCGCTGTTCTGCGCCTTCGCCCAGGGGGTGATCCTGGGCGCCATCGTCGAGGGCATGCCGATGCAGGAAGGCAAGTACGTCGGCGGCATGTTCGACTGGTTCAGCCCGTTCTCGATGCTGACCGGCGCGGCGGTGGTGTTCGGCTACGCCCTGCTCGGCTCGACCTGGCTGGTGCTCAAGACCGAGGGCCGGCTGCAGTACATCGCCCGCACCCTGGCGCGGCCGCTGGCGCTGGTGGTGGCGGTGTTCATCGGCCTGGTCAGCGCCTGGCTGCCGTTCCTGGACTCGCGGATCATGGCGCGCTGGTTCGAGGGCGGGAATTTCTACTGGCTGTTCCCGGTGCCGCTGCTGGTGATCGCCAACGCCTGGGCGCTGTGGCGCGCGGTGCGGCGCGAGGGCCGCGACGGCGACCCGTTCGTGTACTCGCTGGGGTTCTTCGTGCTCGGCTTCGTCGGCCTGGTGCTGGGGATCTGGCCCAACATCGTGCCGGGGCTGAGCCTGTGGGACGCGGCGGCCGCGCCGTCCTCGCAGATGTTCGTGCTCGGCGGCATGGTGATCCTGCTGCCGGCGATCCTGGGCTACACCTACTGGTCCTACCGGGTGTTCCGCGGCAAGGTCGCGGCCGACGCCGGCTACCACTGACGGCGGCGGCCGGGCGCTCGCCCGGGGCCGCCGAAACGGCGCCGGGCGGAGCGGATCGCGGTCCTGCCCGGCCTACCACCCGGGGGCGCGCCCCGCGCTGAACGCGGAAGTACGCGCGGCCCGAACGGGCGGGTATGCTGTGCGTCGCATCTTCGATGCATAAAAAGCAGTCTCCCCCGGCTGTATCGCCCGCCCCATGCAAGCCTACGTGTACAAAAGTCTGCGCAAGGCAGACACCTACGTATTCCTGAGCGCGCGCGACGATTTCGCGCGCCTGCCCGACCCCGTTCGCCAGCAGTTGGGCGCGCTGCAGTTCGTGCTCGAAGTCGAGCTCTCGGCCGAGCGCAAACTGGCCCGCGCCGACGCGGCCACGGTGCGCGAGAACCTGGATTCGCGCGGTTTCCACCTGCAGTTCCCGCCGGTGCCCGGCGTCCCCGCTGCGGAGGCCGCGCAACCCGATGCCTGACGCTCCCACCTCGCGCGCCCTGTCGAAGGGCTTCGCCATCGCCTTGGCCGCCGGCCTGGCGCTGGCGCTGGCGACCGGCTTCGGCGGCACGCCGGCGGGGGCGGTCGTGGCGCTGCTCGGCGGCGCCCTGGCGCAGCCGGCGTTCGCGCTGGCGGCGCGGCTGTGGCGCCGGCGCGGCGACGCCGCGGCGCCGGCGCCCGACTGGAAACCCGAACTGCTGAACCTGGCCGCGTTGTGGGGCGGCGCCACCGCCGCGACCGCGGCGCTGGCGGCGTGGCCGCTGAGTTCGCTGCTGCACAGCGGCTCGCTGCTGGCCGCGCTCGGCCTGAGCGTGGTCGCCGGCCTGCTGCTGCTGGGGCTGTGGCGGCTGTGGCCGCTGTGGCAGGGCAGCGAGCGCGACGGCGCCGCGCTGCCGCCGCAATGGGCGCGCCTGCCCGACCTCGAACTGGGCGCGTGGCGCGGTCTGGGCGTGGCCGGCATCGTCGCCGGCATCGTCGCCCTGGCCCTGCTGCTGGCCTGGCCGGGCCTGCTCGGCGGCGGCGCGCGCTGGACCCTGGCGGTCGCCTTCGCCCTGGCCTCGCCGGCGCTGCACGTGCTGCTGCAGACGATCCGCCCGGCCGACGCCCTGCCCGGCGCTGAGTTCGATCCCGAACTCGACGCTGCCCAGGGGCAGGACGAACGCCTCGACGGCGACGCCAACGAACTCGGCGACGCCGAACTGGCGCAGGCGCTGTACCTGGCCGCGCGCGCCGGCAAGGTCGAGCGCGCGCTGGAACTGATCGAACTGGGCGCCGACGTCAACGCGGCGCCGCCCGGCGAGGACGAGCGCGACCGCCGCAGCCTGCCGGTGCTGGCCGCGGTGCTGCCCGACCTGCGCCTGCTGCGCGCGCTGATCGGCCGCGGCGTCGACCTCAACATCGCCCACGCCGGCATGACCCCGCTGCTGGCGGCGACCCGCGACAGCTGGCACGGCCGCCCCGACGCGGTCATGACCCTGCTCGCCAACGGCGCCGACCCGCGCCTGGCCGACCACGAAGGCAACACCCCGCTGCACCACGCCGCGCGCAGTTCCGACCCGGGCGTGGCCGCGCTGCTGCGCGACGCCCAGGCCGAACTGGAAACGCTCAACCACGACGGCCTCAGCCCGCTCGGGGTGGCCTGCGCCAGCGGCAACTGGCGGCTGGCCAAGTTCCTGCTCGAACGCGGTGCCAAGACCGAGCACGCCGGCGGCGCGCCGGCGTTGCTGGCCGCGGCCGGCGGCGACGAGGACGACCCGGCCGGCGTGCAGCTGCTGCTCAAGCACAAGGCGCGGATCGACGCGCGCGACGGCCAGCGCCGCAGCGCCCTGCACACCGCGGCCTTCGCCGGCCACCAGGACATCGTCGCGACCCTGCTCGCCGCCGGCGCCGACGCGTCCGCGATCGACAGCCAGCAGCGCACGCCGGTGCTGGAAGCCGCCCGCGGCGGCCGCCCGGCGGTGCTGGAAAAGCTGCTCGAACACCTGCCGCAGGGCGGCGCCGAGCACGCCAAGGCGCTCGACGCCGACGGCGCCAGCGCGCTGGTCCTGGCCTGCCAGGCCGAGACCGCCTCGCCGCCGCTGGTGCTGCGCCTGCTCGAACTGGGCCTGGACCCGGAACTGCGCGACCGTCACGGCAAGCGCGCGGTCGACCGCGCCGCCGAGGCCGGACGCTGGTCGCTGGTGGCCGCGCTCGACCGCGCCTATCCGCTGCCGGCCGCGGTCAGCGGCGAGGGCGACGCGGACGCGCCGGACGGCGAGCGGGTGATCGTCGACCGCATGCCCGCCGCGCTGCTGCGCGACGGCCTGCGCGAGGGCCGTTCGGCCGAACTGACCGGGCTGGCCAAGCTGCTGAGCCCGGCCGAACTGGGCGCGCAGCTGCACGAAGAGGACGGCCAGGCGCCGACCGCCGAGCGCATCGACTGGCTGCTGGGGCAGGGCGCCGACGCCAACGTGCGCAACGCCGCCGGCGACACCGTGCTGTTCGCCCTGCTCGACCGTGCGCCCGGCTCGCTGCCGGCGCTGCACGCGCTGCTGCGCCGCGGCGTGTCGCCGGCCGGGCGCGGCGGCCTGGGCCGGTTCCTGGCCACCTGCTCGGCCGGCGAACAGGCCGCGCGCGGGCTGGAGCAGTTCGCGCTGGACTTGATCGAACGCGGCGCCGACGCCTTCGCGCGCACCCCGGCCGGCGACCCGCCGCTGGCGATCGCGGTGCGGCTGGGCTGGGCGCGCCTGCTCGACCGCCTGCTGGCCGCCGGCGTCGACCTCAACGCCCGCGACAGCCACGGCATGAGCGCGCTGCACCTGGCCGCGGCGCTGGGCCGCGAGAACATGCTCAAGCGGCTGGTCGCCCACGGCGCCGCCCCGGACCTGCTCGCCGCCGACGGCCAGACCCCGCTCGGCGTGGCGCTGGCGTCCGGCCGGCGCGACCTCGCCGACTGGCTGGACTGGCGCGGCTGGCCGCTGCCCAAGCGTCCGCTGCGCGCCGGCGACGTGCCCGCCGCGGCCATCGTCGGCGACGCCGACGCGGTGCGGCGCCTGCTCGACCTCGGCCTGTCGGTCGATGCGCCCGACAGCCAGGGCTGCACCGCGCTGCTGCGCGCGGCCGGCGGCGGCCACCGCGCCGTGGTCGACCTGCTGCTGGCGCGCGGCGCCGACCCGGGCCGCGCGGCCAACTCCGGCGCCACCCCGCTGTCGGCGGCGGTGAGCATGCGCCACGCCGAGATCGTCGACCGCCTGGTCGCCGCCGGCGCCTCGCTGGAACAGCGCCTGCCGGGCGACCTGACCGTGCTGATGGTGGCCTGCGCGCTCGGCCTGACCGACCTGGCCGCGCGCCTGCTCGCCGCCGGCGCCGACGTCCAGGCGCGCGACGCGCAAGGCCGCATGGCCCTGCACTGCGCGGCGATGTACGGCTTCACCGCGCGCGAGCGCAGCCGCCTGGTGGCGCTGTTCGACACCCTGCTGCTGGCCGGCGTCGACGCCGACCAATCCGCCGCCGGCGCCACCCCGCTGCTGTTGCTGCTGGGCGCGCGCGCCGAGCCGGGCACCGCCGCCGACGAAGACGTGCTGATCGCCGGCCTGGAATTGCTGCTCGACCACGAAGCCTCGCTCGACGTGCAGGACCCGCGCGGCTTCGGCCCGCTGCATCTGGCCGCGCTGCACGGCCTGTTGCGGGTGGTCCAGCGCCTGCTGCGCCACGGCGCCAACCCGGACCTGCGCGACGCCCTCAACCGCACCCCGCGCGAGATCGCGGTGATGCGCGGCTTCGTCGACATCGCCGCCGAATTCGCCCCGGCGACGGCCGGCAACGGCAACAACGGCGGCGTATCGATGGCGCGGTTCCTGCGCGGCGGGCCGGGCAGCTGAGCCGCGGACCTGCGCCGCGAGCCTGAAACCTCGCGGCCGCAGCGCCTGCAGGTCGGAAACGAAACCGCGGCCGCTTCTTGTAGGAGCGGCGCAAGCCGCGACCGCGACACTGCGCATGCGCCGCGAGCCGGAAGCCTCGCGGTCGCAGCGCCTACAGGTCGGAAACGAAACCGCGGCCGCTTCTTGTAGGAGCGGCGCAGGCCGCGACCGCGACACGGCGCATGCGCCGCAAGCTTGAAGCCCCGCGGTCGCGACTTCGCGAGCGCAACCTCGATCGCGAGCCGGCCTCAATGCCGGGTGGAGCTCTCGCTCGGCACCGTCGTCGCCTGCTTGTCCACCATTCCCGCCAGCAAGCCTTCGCCGCGGTCGGCGTCGAACAGTTCTTCCAGTTCCTTGCGCGCGTCGCGCGCGCTCTGCAGCAGCGCGTCTTCGTCGTCGTGGACCAGGTACTGGGCGTTGAGCATGCGTTCGTCGAGTTCGCGGAAGCGCTCGACGTGGTCGCGCGCGGTCGCCGGCGCGACGCCGAGCTCCACCAGCACCTCTTCGCCGAGCTTGAGGCTGGAGTGGAAGGTCTCGCGCATCGGTTCGGCGCCCAGGTCCATCAGGTCCCAGGCGTGGCGGCGGTCGCGCGCGCGGGCGAACACCTTGGCCTTCGGGTACAGCCGGCGGATCGTGCGCACGGTGCGGATGCAGGCGTCGCGGTCGTCGATGGCGATCACGAACACCTTCACCTGCGCCGCGCCGGCCGAGCGCAGCAGCTCCGGCCGGGCCGGGTCGCCGTAATAGATCATGTTGCCGAAGCGGCGCATGAAGTCGACCTGCTCGGCGCTGTTCTCGATCGCGATGAACGGGGTGCGCTGCGCCACCAGCAGGCGCGCGACGATCTGGCCGAAACGGCCCATGCCGGCCAGCAGCACCTGCGGGTGGTGCTCGTCGGTGATCTCGTCGTACGGCCGCTTGGGCTTGGGCGCGGGCTTGGCGTCGAGCACGCGCTGCGCGGCGATCATCAGCAGCGGGGTCAGCGCCATCGACACGCCGACCGCGGCGATCAGGCGGTCGCGGGTCGGGTCGTCGAGCAGCTTGGCCTTGAACGCTTCGTTGAACACCACGAACGCGAACTCGCCGCCCAGCGCCATCACCGTGGACAGCTGGAACGCGCCGCGCTTGTCCAGGCCGCCGGCGCTGATGCCGACCGCGAACAGCAGGACGAACTTGACCGTCAGCAGGGTCAGCACGATCGCGCCGATGGTCAGCGGCTCATTCATCACCCGCTGCAGGTCGATGCTCATGCCCACGGCCATGAAGAACAGGCCCAGCAGCAAGCCCTTGAACGGCTCGATCTGCGATTCGAGCTCGTGGCGGAATTCCGAATCGGCCAGCAGCACACCGGCCAGGAACGCGCCCAGGCCGGCCGACAGGCCCGCGGTCTGCAGGATCCAGGCCGAGCCCAGCACCGTCAGCAGCGCCGCGCCGGTGAACACTTCCGGCATCTGCGTGCGCGCGACCACCCGGAACACCTGGCGCAGCAGCACCCGGCCGCCGAACACCACCGCGGCGATCGCGCCGACCGCCTTGGCCACCGAGATCCAGTTCAGGCCTTCCACGCCCGCGGCCTTGCCCAGCAGCGGGATCGCCGCCAGCAGCGGGATCGCGGCGAGGTCCTGGAACAGCAGGATCGCGAACGCCAGCTTGCCGTAGTCGGCGGTCAGGCCCTTGCGTTCGGACAGCAGCTGCAGGCACACCGCGGTCGAGGACAGGGCCAGGCCGAGGCCGACCACGGTCGCCGCCTTCCAGCCCAGGCCGCCGCCGAACATCGCCAGCGCGCCCAGCGCCAGGCCGCTGAGGATCACCTGCAGGCCGCCGGCGCCGAACACCGGCTTGCGCATCACCCGCAGGCGCGAGGGCGACAGCTCCAGGCCGATCACGAACAGCATCATCACCACGCCGATTTCCGACGCGGCCAGCACCGGCTCGGCGTCGGCGATCACCTTGACGCCGTAGGGGCCGAGCACCACGCCCGCGGCCAGGTAGCCCAGCACTGCGCCCAGTCCGAACTTGCGGAACACCGGCACGGCGATGACCGCGGCCAGCAGGAACAACAACGCAAGTTCGAGACCGCCACCGTGCATAGGCACCTCCGGCTGGGATTATGGCGCCTGAGCGCGTCGGATGGGGGAGCGCAATGGGACGCTGCATCGCCGACAACGGCCCGCTGGGGCGGCGGATGACGCAACCGCTTTGCTATGGTTGCCGGCTCGCCGATTTTCAATCGTCGTTGTTGCAGCGCGGTTTTTCGTATTGGTCGAACAAGGGGTCGTGCGGCACATGAAGGCAATGAAGACAGTCGCGGCGCTCGCGCTGATCGCCGCGCTGGCCGCGCCGGCGCCGGCCGCCGCGCAGGGGCGCGCCGAGGTGCGCAAGCAGGCCGAGATGAGCATGGTGGTGACCGGCACGGTGCGCGTCGCTGCCGATGGCCGGGTCGAAGGCGTGAGCGTCGACCGCGAAGCCGAGGTGCCCAAGGACGTGCTGGGGCTGATCGGCGGCGCGGTGCCGCGCTGGCGCTTCGAGCCGCTGGCCGCCGCGGCGCCGGCCGCCGATGTCGCGATGACGCTGCGCGTGGCGGTGCGCCGCGATCCGCAGGCGCAGCAGGACGCGTACATCATGCGCATCGTCAGCGCCAGTTTCGGCGAGCCCGAGCCGCCGTATGGGCGCTCCACGCCGCCGCCGATCTACCCGACCCGCGCGGCGATGCAGGGCGTGCCGGCCACGGTCTACGTGGTGGCGCGGTTCGGCCGCGACGGCAAGGTCCAGGCGTCCTTCGTCGAGCAGGTCAACCTGTACCGGGTCGGCACCCAGGCGCAGATGGACTGGTTCCGCACGTCCTTCGCCGAGGCCACCCTGGCCGCGGTCCGGCGCTGGAGCTTCGTGCCGCCGAACCAGGGCGAGCAGGCGGCGCGCGAGGGCTGGCTGGTGCGCGTGCCGGTGGCGTTCATGCCGCCCGGCCACCACGGCAAGGCCTATGGGCACTGGGACGTGTACGTGCCCGGCCCGCGCCAGCGCGCGCCGTGGGCGCGGCAGACCGCCGACGCCGGCGTGGACGCCATGGCCGGCAGCGGCCCGCGCCTGCTCGGCGGCGGCCGGCGCCTGCTCAGCGGGCTCGACGACAACGGCTGAAACCCTCGCGTCCACCGCGATGCCGAACCGGCGCCTCCCTCGCGGAGGCGTTTTTTTTGGCGGCGGTCGCGATGTCGAAAAGGCGTTTCCAGCGTCGCGATCGCTGCGAACGCAGTTAGCGAAAATTACGTGCGGCCGCCGCACGAAATGTGCCGGTTTTGCGCAGGACGCTCACGGCCGATCCGGCCGACCCACATGGAGATTTCGATGAAGACACTGACCCTGCTGTTCGCGGCGCTGTTGCTGAGCGCGTGCAATCCGACCTTCGACCGCCCGCCGCTGCTGCAGGCCGACGGCGCTGTCACCGGCCAGGCCAAGCAGGGCATCGCGGCGCCGCGCGCACCGGCGCAGGCGCGCGCGGTCGGTTGAGCGCCGGGCGCGGCCGCCGCGCGGGCGGCGGCCGATCGCGTCGCCGCGGCGCAGGCGGGACCGGCCGCGACGGACCGGCCCGCGTGGCGCGCGTCGCCTCAGCCGACGGGCGGTAACGCTGAACGGGCACTATGGCGGCCACGCCCGCAGGCCAACGTACGCTGACGAATTGCTGTCGTTCAGCTTCGAAGGCATGATGCGGGTTCGCCCGCCATCCCGGAGCTCCTCATCCCTAGTCGGGCTCGGCGACTCGTGAAGCAAATAGCACCGACATGGAGCCAGTGACTATGAATGCCGCAGTCGATTCACTCACCCCCGCCGGCGTCGCCCCGGCCGGGGACCCCGCCGCCCCGCGCTGGTACGCCGGCCAGGGCGCACCGCTGAGCCAAGCCACCGCCTACACCGCCTTGCTGCCCGCCGACGGCGAGTGGCCGCGCGCGACGGTGATGCGCGCCTTCGTCGCCGACGCCCTGCAACGCAACGGCCTGGTGGTGGACGAGGACACCCTCGACGCCACCGTCGCCGCCGCGTCGGCGCCCGGCGGCGCCTTCGCCGACGCCGGCTTCGCCTGGAGGCTGCAGCCCGGCGAAAGCCGCGGCCCAGGCCGCGTGGCCCCGCCGTTCCAGGGCTACTCGCTGCAGGTGCCGGCGTCCGCGCAGACCGCGCTGACCGCCTACGCCAAGGACTGGGCCGCGCAGCACGACCCGCACGCGCCCGGCAGCGAAGACGCTCCGCTGCACAAGCTCAAGGGCCTGGCCGCCGCCGCCGGCAAGTCCGACGTGCTGGAAACCCTTGACGCGCTGGACGCGGCGATCAAGGCCGGCTCCGCCGCGCAACAGGCCGGCAAGCCGCTCGACGCGGTGGCGCTGAGCGCGGTGCTGGAATTCGCCACCCGCAGCGGCCACGAGCGCGAGGCGGCCAAGCTGCTGGAGCGCTATACCGCGGTCAAGGGCATCACCGGCGGCGCGCGCGAGATCAGCCACAACGCCGGCCGCGTGTTCAACGGCCGCGATCCGGTCACCGGCAAGGCGCTGACCACCGACGACCGGGTCAACTCCGCGTTCGACCTGCTCAACGGCGGCTTCAAGCTCGCCGGCAACCTCGGCAGCACCGCGCTGCTGATGGGCGCCAGCAACTCCGGCCTGGTCGCCGGCCTGATCGGCGTCGCCCCGATCGGCATCGCCGTGGTCGCCTTCGCCGCCGGCGCCTACAGCCTGATCAAGCACATCCGCGAAGCCATCCTCAAGCCGCAGTGGGACGAGTTCCGTGAGCGCTTCCCGTTCGCCGAGGGCATGGAACCCAAGCAGGCCATCAGCGGGGTGATGCGGCAGATCGCCGGCATGCCCACCGACGCCGGCAACGCCCTGTCCACCGCCACCCGCATCGTCGACGGCTTCGGCGGCAACGCCGAGACCCGCGAGCGCTTCCTCGCCTTCCTCAAGCAGAAGGTGCAGCCCGAGTCGTTGGTCGAGGCGCTGGCCAGCGGCCAGGGCCTGGAGAAGCTGACCCCGCAGCAGGCGATGCTGCTGGCGCAGGCGGCCAAGGGCGCGTCGAAGGAGTTCCTCGACCTCGAGCTCAAGGACGTCAAGCGCTACGTCAAGGACCGCGACGGCGAACGCGAGCGCGGCACCTACCTGCTGCCCGATCCGCAGCGCGAGATCGCCAACCGCAACACCAACAAGCTCGGCGGCGCGGTCGAAGAGGGCTTGCGCGTCGCCGGCATCCTGACCAGCGGCGCGAACGCGCTCAACGGCCAGTACCGCGACCTGCTCGACAAGGTCAAGGGCGTGGACCTGCCGAACAAGCTCGGCGAGCAGCAGCAGAAGAACCTCGCCGCGGCGCTGGTGCCGGCCGCGCGCGAGGCCGGCCTGAACCAGGTCGACCACCTGGTGCCGAGCAAGGACGGCACCCGCGTGTTCGCGGTGCAGGGCGAACTGGATTCGCCGAGCCGGCGCATGGTCGCCATCGACGTGGCCAAGGGCGCCGACCAGAGCATCGAGACCAGCAGCAAGCTGGCCGCGCACCACGCCGCCAGCGGCGACGGCCAGAACGCGCAGCAGAACCAGGTCGCGGGCGGCCGCGGGCTGTAATCGCCGGCGTCCGGCGGCGCGGCGCCGGAGCCTTCGCGGCTCCGGCGCAGGCGTCGGCGCCGACGCCGTCGGCCAAGGGCCCGCCGGCCCGATGTTCTCCGTTCCGGTCGCGACGCCTGCGACCGGAGTCCGATCGGAGAGCATCGGGCCGGCGGGCTCTGCCGGCCTATCGTGCTTCGGTCCCGACGCATGCGTCCCGCGCCGCGCCGTTCCCGCCTCGCCTCAGCGCAACCCCGCCGCCACGCCCAGCGCGATCCGCCGCAGCTTGTGCGGATTGCGCTGCACGTACACGCCGACGATGCGCTCGCCGTCGCTGTCGTAGGCCTGCGCCGATTCCAGCGCTTCGCCGAAATAGCGCAGCACGCCGAGGCGGCCGTTGATCGTCGCCGCCTGCAGGCGCAGGCCGCGTTCGCGGCGCAAGGTCGAGGCGAACAGCAAGCGGGCGATGCGCGGCCCGCCGAGCATCGGCTCGGGGAAGGTGGCGACGATGCCGCCGCCGTCGCCGATCAGCGTCGCCGAGTCGGCCATCAGCGCGCTCATCGCGCCCAGGTCGCCGGCGTTCCAGGCGTCGAGGAAGCGCTGCATCAGCCGCCGGTGCGCCTGCGCGGACACCCGGTAGCGCGGCTGTTGTTCGCGCAGCTGGGCCTTGGCGCGATGCACGATCTGCCGGCACGCGGCTTCGCTCTTGTCGAGGACGCGGGCGATCTGCGCGTAGTCGGCGTCGAAGACTTCGCGCAGCAGGAACGCCGCGCGCGCCTGCGGCGCGAGCCGCTCCAGCACCGCCAGGAACGCCACCGACAGGTCGCTGGCGGCCTCGTGCAGGTCTTCCGGCGTGGCCGGCGCGTCCTGGGTGAGCACCGGCTCGGGCAGCCACAGGCCGACGTAGCGCGCGCGTTCGGCGCGGGCGCGGCGCAAGCGGTCGATCGCGCGGCGGCTGGTGGCGACCGCGAGCCAGGCCTCGGCGTCGTCGGCCTGCGCGGCGCCGGCGTCGTGCCAGCCCAGCCACACGTCCTGGACCACGTCCTCGGCCTCGGCCAGCGAACCGAGCATGCGGTAGGCCAGCCCGAGCAGGCGCGGGCGCAGGCGGGTGAAGGAGTCGAGCGCGCCGTCCATACACCGGTGAGTCGGATCGGGAGGCGCGATTGTGACCCAGGCGGACGCGCGCCGACCGTGGCGCGCGTCCGCGACCCGCCGGCTCAGGGCACCGGCATCAACGCCGGCTTGCCGGGGTCCTTGAGCAGCACCACCACGAACTTGGCCGGCCGCTCGCCGCTGGCGTTGCGGCCGACCGTGTGCAGGTCGCCGGGGGCTTCGTAGAAGCTCTCGCCGGCCTTGAGCGCGACCTCCTTGCCGCCAGCCACGCCCATCACGATCGCGCCTTCGACCACGTAGACGAAGGCGTGCGCATCGTGGCGGTGGACCGGGTCGGCGCCGCCGGGCGGGTATTCGACCGCCAGCATCAGCGCCTCCTTGCCGGGATAGTCGGGCAGCGGTTTGCGCATGACCTCGGTCACGACCGCAGCGGGCGCGGCGTGGCCCGCGGCCGGCGCGGCGCCATGGGCCGCGGCCGCGAGCGGGCACGCGGCGGCGAGGAAGAAGGCGAGAGCGGACAGGCGAGGGGACATGGGCGGCTCCTGGGACGGCCGTTGCGGGCGGGTGGCGCGCGATTGGGGATGCGGTGCGCGCGCGCTGGCGAACGCCGCGGCGGACGCATCGAACGCAGCACGGCGGACGCGCGCGGCGCCCGCCGTGGACGGGCTCAGGCGAGCTGGGCCTTGTCCAGGCCGAAGGCCTTGTCGTGGGCGCCCGGAGTCGCGCGGAACGCGACGTTGATGCGGTTCCAGGCATTGATCGTCATCACCGCATAGGTCAGCTCGACGAGCTCCTGTTCCGACAGCTGGGTGCGCACGCGGTCGTAGAGTTCGTCCGCCACGCCGTGCGGCGAGAGCTGGGTCAGCGCTTCGGTCCAGGCCAGCGCGGCGCGCTCGCGCGGGGCGAACAGGTCCGACTCGCGCCAGATCGCGACATGGTGCAGGCGCAGCGGGCGCTCGCCGCGGATGGTGGCTTCCTTGACGTGCATGTCCAGGCAGAACGCGCAGCCGTTGAGCTGCGAGGCGCGGATGTTGACCAGGTCCAGCAGGGTGTGGCCGAGCGAAGGCTTCTTGGTGGCCATGCTGAAGTCGACGAACTTCTTGAACAGTTCCGGGGACTGCTGCTGGTAATCGAGGCGCTGGGTCATGACGCAAGCTCCGTGAGGTGCGGCGCGGCGGGAGTGCCGGCGGTTGGCGGGCAATCTAGGCCGGCCGCCGCCGCCCCGCTAGGCCGCCGCGCGGACGCGCGGTGTTGAGCGCGACGCACCAATGGCCGCGATGTCACAAAGCCCGTCGCTGCTTCGACGTACGGGGTATGAGCCCGCATCCCTGCCTGCCGTCCCGTCCGCCCCGCGCCCGCGCCGCCGGGCGGCTATGGCGCGAATCCGCCGCTGTCTTCGCCGTGCTGCCACGGTTCGCGCGCGCAGCGCTCGCGCGGCCTGCGGTCTGCGACGGCGGCCTCGCCCGCCTGCCCGGCGCGCCGGCGGATCGCGCGCACGTCCTCGCGCTGGGTACGCACACGCCGCCGGCTGCGACGCGTGCGCATGAGGAGAGCGAAGCGTGAGCCTGTCCGCAGTTCTGCCGGCCGCGCGCGGCCACGTCCGCGCAGTGCAGGCGTCGCCGTCGCCGCACGCCGCGCTGTCGCCGCCGTCGTTGCCGTCGCTGTCGCCGGCGTTCTCCGCCAGCTACGCCGGCGTGGTCGCCTTCATCGCCGTGGCCACCGAAGGCAGCTTCGCCCGCGCCGCCGACCGCCTCGGCATCGGCCGCTCGGCGGTGAGCCGCAGCGTGCAGAAGCTGGAAGGGCAGGTCGGCGCGCGGCTGTTCTCGCGCACCACCCGCTCGACCTCGCTCACCCCCGAAGGCGAGCTGTTCTTCGACAACTGCCGCCCCGGCATGGAGCGCATCGTGCAGGCGCTGGAAGACCTGCGCGACCTGCGCGACGGCCCGCCGCGCGGGCAACTGCGCATCGGCGCCGCGCCCGGCTTCGGCCGCAAGGTGCTGGCGCCGCTGCTGGGCGAATTCCGCCGCCGGCATCCCGGCATCGCGATCGAACTGGTGCTGGACGAACGCACGCCCGACCTGGCCGTGGACCGGCTCGACCTGGCCTTCCGCGACGGCCGCCTCGACGACAGCCAGGTCATCGCCAAGCGACTGGTCCCGATGCAGTGGCTGGTGTGCGCCGCGCCCGACTACGCGCGCCGCCACGGCCTGCCGCGTTCGCCGGCGGAACTGGCGCGCCATGCCTGCCTCAACCGCCGCCTCAGCGGCGGCCGCCTGCGCGCCTGGGAGTTCAAGGTCGACGGCTGCGCGCAGGCGCTCGCGCCCGCGGCGGAACTGGCGTTCAACGACGACGAACTGCTGCTGCACGCGGCCATCGACGGCCAGGGCCTGGCGCAGCTGCCGGCCTATTTGGCCTGCGACGCGCTGCGTTCCGGCGCGCTGCTGCGCTGCCTCGGCGGCTACGCGCCCGACGACGGCGGCCATTACCTGTGCTACCTCAGCCGCGAACAACTGCCCAAGCGCGTGCGCGCCTTCATCGACTTCGCCACCGCGCGGGTGCGCGCGCTGGACCTGGATTGCGCGCTCGATCCCGGCTGCGCCTGCGCCGAGCCGTCCGCGCCGCTGGCCGCCGCCGGCTGAGCCGCGGCGATTGGTGCGCGCAGGGCAACACCGCGCGGCCGCGGCGAGGGCTACTGCCGGCGCGGCCGGCTTCCTAGCATCGTTCGCAACCGGCGGACGGCGCCACGCGCCGCACGCCCTCATCGAACCTGCGGAGGCGATCCATGAAATTCCTGGTCATCGGCGGCACCGGACTGATCGGCGGCAAAGCGGTGGCGCGGCTGCGCGCGGCCGGGCACGAAGCCTTGGCCGCCGCGCCCTCGACCGGCGTGGACATCCTCACCGGCGCAGGCCTCGACGCGGCGATGGCCGGCGCCGACTGCGTGATCGACCTGTCCAATTCGCCCTCGTTCGAGGACGCGGCGGTGCTCGAATTCTTCGCCACCGCCGGGCGCACCATCCTGGCCGCCGAAGCGCGCGCCGGCGTCGGCCACCACCTCGCGCTGTCGGTGGTCGGCACGCACAAGCTCGCGCAGAGCGGCTACTTCCGCGCCAAGATCGAACAGGAGCGGCTGATCCGCGAATCCGGCCGGCCCTACACCATCGTCCACTCGACCCAGTTCTTCGAGTTCCTGCCCGGCATCGTCCAGTCCGGCGCCGACGGCGAGCGCGTGCGCCTGCCGCAGGCGCTGATCCAGCCGATCGCCGCCGAGGACGTCGCCGCCGCGGTGGCGCGCCTGGCCCAGCAGGCGCCGGCCAACGGCATCGTCGAGATCGCCGGCCCCGAGCGCCTGCCGCTGGCGAGCCTGGCGCAGCGCTACCTGCGCGCCGTCGACGACCCGCGCGTGGCCGTCGCCGACCCGCACGCGCGCTACTTCGGCGCCGAACTCGACGACGCCACCCTGGTGCCCGACGGCGAGGCCTGGCTCGGCGCAATGGATTTCGACGCTTGGCTGGCGCAATCCGGACCCGCGCGCCCCGCGCCGCGGGCTTGAGCCGCCGCTCGCCGCCGCCCCGGCGCGCACCGCATCCGCGCACCGGCCGCGTCCGCACCGCCCGCCCCGGGATCGCGGCCATGCCCTCGCTGCAACCGCCGCCGACGAGCCTGCTGGACAAGTACCGCGGCGACGCGCCGGTCGCGCTGTACACCGCATGCGTGCGCGTGGACGGCGGCGAAGCCGGGCACGCGCGCGCGTCCGGTGTGGTGCGCTCCGACGACGGCGCGCTGACCGCGCAACTGCGCCTGCCGCCGGAGCTCGGCGGCCCCGGCGGCGGCAGCAATCCCGAACAACTGCTCGCCGCCGGCTACGCCGCCTGCTTCCACGGCGCGCTGGCGCTGCTGGCGCAGCGCGCCGGCATCGCCCTGTCCGGGGTGTCGGTGCAGGCCGCGGTGACGTTCGCGCGCGACCCGGTCGATGGTCTGTTCGTGTTGTCCGCGCAGATCCGCGTCGGCCTGCCCGGCGTGGAGCGCGCGCTCGCCGCCGAGTTGGTGCGCAATACCGAGCGGGTGTGTCCGTACGCGAAGATGTTCCGCGACGGCATCGAGCATGCGGTGGCGCTGGAATGAGTGGGCGGCCGTCGTTCCCGCGAACGCGGGAATGACGGCTTGGCGGGCGCGTGAAGAACCCGGCCGTCGCGCTGCCGTTGCGGTCGGCTTGGCGGCAGCCGATTCGCCGGGCGCCTCGAAACGCCATCGCCTCGGCGGTCGCCCCGCAACCCCATGGCCCCAAAACGAAAAAGCCCCCGCACGGGCGGGGGCTTTTCGTGGCGAGCCGGACCGGCTCAGCGCTTCATCGAACTGAAGAACTCGTCGTTCGACTTGGTCGTCTTCATCTTGTCCAGCAGGAACTCCATCGCGCCGATTTCGTCCATGCCGTGCAGCAGCTTGCGCAGGATCCAGATCTTCTGCAGCAGCTCCGGCTCGATCAGCAGGTCTTCGCGGCGGGTGCCCGAACGGTTGATGTCGATCGCCGGGTACACGCGCTTTTCGGCGATGCGGCGGTTCAGGTGGACTTCCGAGTTGCCGGTGCCCTTGAACTCTTCGTAGATCACCTCGTCCATCTTGCTGCCGGTGTCGATCAGGGCGGTGGCGATGATCGTCAGCGAGCCGCCTTCCTCGACGTTGCGCGCCGCGCCGAAGAAGCGCTTGGGACGGTGCAGGGCGTTGGCGTCGACGCCGCCCGACAGCACCTTGCCCGAAGACGGCACGACGTTGTTGTAGGCGCGGGCCAGGCGGGTGATCGAGTCGAGCAGGATCACCACGTCCTTCTTGTGTTCGACCAGGCGCTTGGCGCGCTCGATCACCATCTCGGCGACCTGCACGTGGCGCGCGGCGGGTTCGTCGAAGGTCGAGGAGACCACTTCGCCGCGCACGGTACGCTGCATTTCGGTCACTTCTTCCGGGCGCTCGTCGACCAGCAGCACGATCAGGTGCACGTCGGGATGGTTATGGGTGATCGCGGTGGCGACCTGCTGCATCATCATGGTCTTGCCGGCCTTCGGCGGCGAGACGATCAGCGCGCGCTGGCCTTTGCCCTGCGGGGCCATCAGGTCGAGGATGCGGCCGGTGATGTCTTCGGTCGAACCGTCGCCGCGCTCGAGCCTGAACTTGCGGCGCGGGAACAGCGGGGTCAGGTTCTCGAACAGGACCTTGTTCTTCGACGCTTCCAGCGGCTCGCCGTTGATGCTGTCGACCACCGACAGGGCGAAGTAGCGCTCGCCGTCCTTGGGGAAGCGGATGCGGCCGGAGAGGTGGTCGCCGGTGCGCAGGTTGAAGCGGCGGATCTGGCTGGGCGAGATGTAGGTGTCGTCCGGGCCGGCCAGGTAGCTGGCCTCGGCCGCGCGCAGGAAGCCGAAGCCGTCGGGCAGGATTTCCAGCACGCCGTCGGCGGCGACGCCTTCGCCGTGGCGGGTCAGCACCTTGAGCAGGGCGAAGATCACGTCCTGCTTGCGCGCGCGCGCCACGCCTTCCTGGATGCTGAGCTGGTCGGCCAGGTCGAGCAGCTTCGGCGCCGGCATGCGCTTGAGGTCGCCGAGCGAGTACTGCGGGAAGCCCTCGGGCACCTGCGGGTGCGGGCGCGGGACGAAGTTCTCGCCGTTGTCGCCGAAGTCCTCGCCGCCGTTGCCGCCGCGCGGCTGCTGGCGGTTGTTGCGCTCGCGGTCGCGGCGGTTGCGGAAGCGGTCGCGGCGGTTGTTGCCGCCGCGGTTGTCGAATCCTCCGTCGCGCTGCTGGCCGCCCTGGTTCTGCTGGCCTTGCTGCTGCGGATTGTTGGCTGCGCCGCCTTCGCCGGCGGGGTTGCCGTTGGCGGAGTGCTGCGGCGCGGCGGTCTCGGCGGCGCCGGAGGCGGCCGGAGCGGACTCGCCGGCGCTGGCGGCCGGGGCGGCGGCCTTGGCCGCGCGAGGCGTCGGCGCCGGAGCGGGATCGCTCGCGGGCATCGGCGCGGGAATCAGGGGGCTGGCATCGGCGACGACGGCCGGAGCGGCTTCGGCGGCCTTGCTGGCGCGCGGCTTGCGCACGCGCTTCTCGGCGGTTTCGCCAGCGTCGGGGGTCTTATCGGACAAGCGGAGGTTCCTCGCTAAGCGGCGAGCGCTCGCATCGGGCGAGCGGGACGTCAGGGACGTGGGTGGATGTGATGAGGAGCTAGACGGGGTGCGGCGCGGGGACGCGGAGTCCGACGCCGGGTACTGCGAAACTAGCACTGCTGCGGGGCTGCGGCAAGATTCCCCCATCCTGCCGTTCACCTGACCGGGGCGGCGCGCCGGCCGGTCGGGGAGGGTCCGCGCCCGTGGCGGGCGCGAACCGGGTGCTGCTCAGGTCGGCCGGTTCAGATGGCCTTGTCGATCATCTGGGTCAGCAGGGTCTTGATGTTCGGCGGCGCGCCGAGCTGGGTCGAGTGGATCTGGCCGTCCTTGAACATCATCAGCATCGGGATGCTGCGGATGTTGTAGCGCACGCCGAGCCCGGGATGTTCCTGCACGTCGACCTTGACCACCTTGGCGCGGCCGTCGTACTGGTCGGCGAGCTGCTCGACGATCGGGCCGATGGCCTTGCACGGGCCGCACCACGGCGCCCAGAAGTCGACCAGGACGGGTTCGGACGACTGCAGCACGGTGGCGTCGAAATCGGTATCGCCAACATGCAGAACTTTTTCGCTCACGGGGGTCTCCTACGGGTGCCCGGACCATACGGATCGGGCGAATTTGGAACGGAATGCCCGAGCGGGCCATGCCGGGCGGGGGCTTACGCTAAACTGGGGCGTTTCGTGGCGCCTTCAAGGCCCTTCCAGGGGCTGGGACACAGCGTATCGCGTCGCGCCACGGCCTCATCGAACCGGTTGTCCCGACACATAAAACGGGGGCCGGCTCGGCCCCGGCAGTCTGCTTCGCCGACGCCACCCACGCAAGCGACACCCTACGGCGCCGAACCGGCGCGGATTCCGGAAACGCATGAGCGACAAGCCTTTAACCGATATAACGTTCTCCTCCTTCGACCTGCATCCGAGCCTGCTCGCGGGTCTGGAAGCGGCCGGGTTCTCCCGCTGCACCCCGATCCAGGCGCTGACCCTGCCGATCGCCCTGACCGGCCGCGACGTCGCCGGCCAGGCCCAGACCGGCACCGGCAAGACCCTGGCCTTCCTGGTCGCGGTGATGAACCGCCTGCTGACCCGCCCGGCCCTGGCCGAGCGCAAGCCCGAGGACCCGCGCGCCCTGATCCTGGCGCCGACCCGCGAGCTGGCGATCCAGATCCACAAGGACGCGGTCAAGTTCGGCTCCGACCTGGGCCTGAAGTTCGCCCTGGTCTACGGCGGCGTCGACTACGACAAGCAGCGCGAGCTGTTGCAGAAGGGCGCCGACGTCATCATCGCCACGCCCGGCCGCCTGATCGACTACGTCAAGCAGCACAAGGTGGTCTCGCTGCACGCCTGCGAAGTGTGCGTGCTCGACGAAGCCGACCGCATGTTCGACCTGGGCTTCATCAAGGACATCCGCTTCCTGCTGCGGCGCATGCCGATCCGCACCGAGCGCCAGACCTTGCTGTTCTCGGCGACCCTGAGCCATCGCGTGCTCGAGCTGGCCTACGAGCACATGAACGAGCCCGAGAAGGTCGTGGTCGAGACCGAGTTCATCACCGCGGCCAAGGTCCGGCAGAAGGTCTACTTCCCGGCCGACGACGAGAAGATCCCGCTGCTGCTGGGCCTGCTGTCGCGCAGCGAGGGCGCGCGCACGATGGTGTTCGTCAACACCAAGGCCTTCGTCGAGCGCGTGGCGCGTTCGCTGGAGCGCGGCGGCTACCGCGTGGGCGTGCTGTCGGGCGACGTGCCGCAGAAGAAGCGCGAGTCGCTGCTCAACAAGTTCCAGAAGGGCCAGCTGGAGATCCTGGTCGCCACCGACGTGGCCGCGCGCGGCCTGCACATCGACGGCGTCAGCCACGTCTACAACTACGACCTGCCGTTCGACGCGGAAGACTACGTCCACCGCATCGGCCGCACCGCGCGCCTGGGCGCCGAGGGCGACGCGATCAGCTTCGCCTGCGAGCGCTACGCGATGAGCCTGCCGGACATCGAGGCCTACATCGAGCAGAAGCTGCCGACCTCGCCGGTCGACGCCGAGCTGCTGGTCGCGTTGCCGCGTCCGCAGCGCGAGCTGCCGGCGGTCGAGGACGGCGAGGAAGAGAACGAGAGCATCGGCGCGATCTTCAAGGAAGCGCGCGAGCAGCGCGCGGCCGACGAACAGCGCCGCGGCGGCGGCAGCGGCAGCGGCGGTCGCGGCCGCAGCAGCGGCGGCGGTCGCAGCGGCGGTCCCGGCGGCCGCAGCGAAGGCCGTCGCGACGGCGCGCCGCGCAAGCCGCGCAGCGAAGAAGGCGCGGCCGCGACGGCCGGCGCCGAAGCCGGCGCGCCGCGTCCGCCGCGCAAGCCGCGCGCCGAAGACGCACCGGTGCAGGATGCGGCCCAGGCCGCCGCGCCTGCGGTCGCGGGTGCGGGCGCCAGCCCGGCCGCGGAAGGCGAGCGCGCGCCGCGCAAGCGCCGTCGCCGTCGCGGCGGTCGCCGCATCGACGGCGCCGAGGGTTCGGCCAACGCGCCGCAGGCCGCGCAAACCGCGCAGCCGGCGGCCGGCTCGACGCCCAAGGCGGTGCCCGCGCATAAGCCGGCCGCCGCCGCGCAGCCGGCGCAGCCGCAGGGCCAGCCCTCGCTGCTGAGCCGCCTCGGCCGCAAGCTGAAGTCGTTGGTGGCGCGTCCGCCGCGTACCCAGCACTGAGGCCGACCGGCGAAGCGGCGCGCGCCGCTTCGCCGCGGTTGCGGGCGACGCGGTGGTAAAGCGTCGCGGATGAAGCCCCTGCCGCCACAGCTCCCGGATGCGTCGGGGGCTGTGGCGGCAGGGGCTTCATGTTTTTGCGGGAGGGTCGCAGGCCCGACGCTTTCCGCCACGGCGCTCCGATTCGACCGCAAACGAGATCCTCGCCTCGCGCCCGCGCCCGCGCCCGCGCTCGCTGCGTGCGGCGGTAGAACGCCGGGCAGGTGTCGGTCGCGGTTTGCGACGGCCGGGATGCGTCAGGGCCGCCGTCGATGTGCGGCGACCGATGCCGGTTGCCGCAGTCCGGCGCGGCTGGCGGCCGGTGTCGGATGGGGCGGCGCGGGCCGCGGCGCCAACGCAGGCCGAACCGCCGCGCCGCAACGTGATGTTTTCCGGCGATTCGCTCTGCGATACTTCCGCCATGACCGTCCTGCGCTTCGACAACGTCAGCAAACGCTACAGCAGCGGCCACGAGGCACTCAGCGAAGTCAGCTTCGAGGTCGCGGCCGGCGAGATGCTGTTCGTCACCGGCCATTCCGGCGCCGGCAAGAGCACCCTGCTCAAGCTCATCCACCTCAGCGAGCGGCCCAGCCGCGGCGCGGTGGTGTTCGGCGACAAGAACCTGCTCAAGGTGCGCGGCCGCCGCATCGCCCTGCACCGGCGCGACGTCGGCGTGGTGTTCCAGGACCACCGCCTGCTCGCCGACCGCAGCGTCGCCGACAACGTCGCCTTGCCGCTGCTGCTGCGCGGCCTGCGCCGCGGCGACATCGGCCGGCGGGTGCGCTCGGCGCTGGAGAAGGTCGGCCTCGGCGCGCGCGCGACGGCGCTGCCGGGCGAACTCTCGGCCGGCGAGCAGCAGCGCGTCGGCATCGCCCGCGCGATCATCGGCGAGCCGCGCCTGCTGGTCGCCGACGAACCCACCGGCAACCTCGACCCGACCCTGTCGGCCGAGATCATGGCCCTGTTCCAGTCGCTGCCCGAGCGCGGCACCAGCGTGCTGGTCGCCAGCCACGACCTGGCCCTGGTCAAGCGCATGAAGAAGCGCGTGCTGGTGCTCAACCACGGCCGCCTGGTCGACGACATCGCCCCGGAGGACCTGGCCGAATGAGCGAGCAAGACATCCGCCCGGACGACGAGGCGAGCGAACGCGCGGCCGACACGCGCGCCGACCCCGGTCGCGCCGCGGAAGGCCGCGCCGACCTGCGCCCGTCCGAGCTGCGCGCCGAACGCGCCGAGCCCGCGGTCGAGGCCTCGGCGCAATCGCGCCTGGGCATGTGGCTGGACCACCACCTCTACAGCCTGGTCGCCAGCCTCGGCCGCCTGCTGCGCAAGCCGTGGGCGGCGCTGCTGACCATCGGCGTGATGGCGGTGGCGCTGGCGCTGCCGCTGGGGCTGTGGGCGGCGCTGAGCAACATCGAGCGCTTCGCCGGCGACGTCCAGCGTTCGCGCCAGATCAGCGTGTTCCTCAAGCCGCAGGTCAAGGTCGAGCGCGCGCGCGCGCTGGCCGAAGAACTGCGCGCGCGGCCCGACGTGGGCGCGGTCGATGTGCGCACGCCCGAGCAGGGTCTGGCCGAATTGCGCGAGAAGAGCGGCCTGGCCGAAGCGCTGGCCGCGGTCGAGAACAACCCGTTGCCGAGCCTGCTGGTGGTCACGCCCGGCGGCGACGAACTGGCCCTGGCGCAATCGCTGGAACAACTGGGCGAAGCCGACGTGGTCCAGCACGACGCCGGCTGGCGCCAGCGCCTGGACGGCTGGCTGCGCTTCGGCACCCGCCTGGCCTGGGTGCTGGCGGCGATGCTCGGCTTGGGCGCGCTGCTGGTGGTCGGCAACACCGTGCGCCTGGACATCCAGTCGCGGCGCGAGGAAATCGGCGTGCTGCAGCAGCTCGGCGCCACCGACGGCTTCATCCGCCGGCCGTTCCTGTACCTGGGCGCCTGCTACGGCCTGGCCGCCGGCGCGGTCGCGCTGGCGCTGCTGACCGCGGCCGACCACAGCCTGCGCGAACCGCTCGGCGCGCTGGCGCGCAGCTACGGCAGCCGCTTCGCCCTGCAGGGTTTCGACCCCGTGCAGGCGCTGGGCATCCTCGCCGGCGCCGCCGCGCTGGGCTGGCTCGGCGCCGGCGTGGTGACCGGGCATTACCTGCGCCAGACCCGCGGCGGGCAGGACTGAGCGAATCCCCGGCGTGCCCCTGTGGGCGCGATGCGAGTCGCGACCGCGGGGTAGCCGCTCGCGCCGCATCCGCGGCCGCGCGCTCGCGGCTCCTGCGCAGGGCGGCGGCCACCGCCCGATCCGGGCCAATCTGCATTCGTGCCGCGCAAGACTCGGAATCCGACCCCGCTTGCGCCTAGAATCGGACTCCCCCCGCACGACCTGCGCTCCTTCCGCCCCGGCGCCCGCGCCGCCGGACGCGCGTCCGGAGACGGTACCGCCCCGCATGCAAAGCCAGAACCTGCGACATTTCGACAACACCGCGCCGCGGGTGATGGTGGTGGACGGCTCCAGGCTGGTGCGCAAGCTCATCGCCGACGTGCTCGCGCGCGAGCTGCCGAACGCGCGCATCGTCCAGTGCGGCAACATCATCGAGGCCAAGCTCGCGCTCGACCACGGCGAAGTCGATCTGGTCACCACCTCGCTGGTGCTGCCCGACGGCGACGGCATCGCCCTGGCGCGCGCGGTGCGCGAGGCCGCGGGCCAGGCCTACGTGCCGGTGATCGTGGTCTCCGGCGACGCCCAGGCCCACCTGGAAGCGCGCCGCTTCACCGAGGACGTCACCGACTACTTCGACAAGTCGCTGGGCCAGAGCGCGCTGGCCGCGTTCATCCGCGGCTACGTGCAGCCGCAGCCGATCCCCGGCGCGCGCGTGCTCTACGTCGAGGACAGCCGGGTGGTGGCGGTGGCGACCAAGCGCATGCTCGAACGCCATTCGCTGCAGGTGCTGCATTTCATCGGCGTGGAAGAAGCGCTCGAACACCTGGAAGCGCACCGCGCCAGCGGCCGCGACGGCGGCGACGCCGGCGCCGACCTGGTGCTGACCGACGTCTACCTGAAGGGCGAGTTGGGCGGCAAGGACCTGCTCGCCAGGCTGCGCAACGACTTCGCGTACGGCAAGCGCCGCCTGCCGGTGCTGGTGATGACCGGCGATGCCAACCGCGACAACCAGAGCGAACTGCTGCGCGCCGGCGCCAACGACCTGGTGCTCAAACCGATCGAGGAGCGGCTGCTGGTGACCAAGACCTTGTTCCAACTGCGCCTGTCGCGGCTCGGCGCGCCCGCGGCGGTGCCGGCATGAGCGACGGCGATCGCGACATCAAGCTCGACCCGTCGTGGAAGTCGCGCATCGGCGACTGGTTCGAACGCGAGGACATGCAGTCGCTGTCGCGCTTCCTGCGCGAGCGCAAGGCCGCCGGCGCGCGGATCTTCCCGCCCGGCCCGCAGATATTCTCGGCCTTCGACGCCACGGCGTTCGAGCAGGTCAAGGTAGTGATCCTCGGCCAGGACCCGTACCACGGCCAGGGCCAGGCCCACGGTTTGTGCTTCTCGGTGCAGCCCGGCGTGGCGGTGCCGCCGTCGCTGGACAACATCTTCAAGGAAATCCACCGCGACCTCGGCATCGCCCGGCCCGATCACGGCTGCCTGCTGCCGTGGGCGAAGCAGGGCGTGCTGCTGCTCAACGCGGTGCTGACGGTCGAGGAAGGCCGTGCCGGCGCGCACCAGGGCAAGGGCTGGGAGGGCTTCACCGACCACGCCGTCGACGTGCTCAACCGCGAGCGCGAAGGCCTGGTGTTCCTGCTGTGGGGCAGCTACGCCCAGGCCAAGGGCAAGGTGATCGACCCGCGCCGGCACCGCGTGCTCAAGGCGCCGCATCCCTCGCCGCTGTCGGCGCACCGCGGCTTCATGGGCTGCGGCCATTTCTCCGCCGCCAACGAGTACCTGCAGCGCAACGGCCAGGCGCCGATCGACTGGGCGTTGCCGCCGCGCAGCGCGCTGTAGCGCGCAGCGCTCGCCGGGGTTCGGCCTGCGGACGCGGTCCGCAACCCGGCGATCGCCCCTCGCCGCCGCCGGCGCGCGGCCCGGGCCGCGAATTGCCGATCCGCCCCGCGGCTTCGGCTCACTGCGCCGCCAGCGCGTCCAACAGCGGCTGTTCGTCGTCGCAGGCCGCCACCGCCAGCACCGTGGCCGAATCGCAGCCTTCGGCCAGCACATAGGCGTGGCCCATATCCGAGTCGATGTAGCTGCTCTCGCCGGCGCGCAGCACGGTCGGATCGTAGAACTCGGTGTGCAGCGCCACCGCGCCGTCGAGCACGTAGACGAATTCCTCGCCGGGCGTGCGCACCAGTTCGCCGAACTCCTGCAGGCTGCGCGCGTGGATCCGGGTCAGGACGGGGATCATCCGCTTGCGCCGCAGTTCGGCGCACAGCAGGTAAGCGTCGTAGTTGCGGCCGCCGACGTGCGGCGCATCGCGCAGCCGGCCGATGCTGCGGCGCGCCGTCACCCCGCGTTCGGTCGGCAGCGGCGCCGAGAACAGCTCGCCCATGCTCAGGTTCAGCCGCTGGCTCAGCTGCACCAGCCGCTCGTAGTTCAGCGACAGGCGGTCGTGTTCGATCTTGGACAGCGTGGACAGCGGAATGCCGGACAGCTCGCTCAACTGCTTCAGAGTCCATTGATTGCGGGCGCGCAGCGCGCGCAACAGGCCGCCGAGGGTCGGCGGGTGTGGCGATTTCATTCCTTTGTCTCCGCACTGCGATCGGGGCGGGTGGCCGTGCCGGAGGCGCGGGCAGGCCGAGGCGCCAAAACTGCCAAGCATCGGACCCGGCATCCTTTAGTCAAGTTTTTTGTGCGCCAACCTCGGAAACCCGGGTGACGGCCGACACGTTCGCGTCGCGCCAAGGCCAGGCCCAGTGTGCAGGCCGTGGGAGGACGGGCGCCGGCAGGGAATGGGTCGCAACCGATCTAGAGACGCAGGATCGGGCCGGGCGAGGCCATCGGTGTGCCTGCTGGCACTTAGGTGGCTTTTCCAGTGAAGAAAAACGGCTCGGACTTGTCTGAAAATATGCATGGCCTTCCACCGTGCGAGTGGTCAAATAAAGTGATGATGTTCACATTTATTTTGACCTAACAGGTCACTCATCGACCTGGCCCGTCGAAAAATCGCGAAAAAACTTCGCCTGCCGCCGTGCGCTGCGCTTTTCTGCTGCCGCAAAAGCGGTGCACGGTAAATCCGCCGATGTCCTCGGTCCCCGGGTTTCTCCGATTGGGACAGGTGTCGGAAGTCGAAAGGTGCCGGACGGCGGCGATAACGCGTCCGCATCGGCCACAGGGGGCAGACGAAGTGATCAATTCATCCATCCAACGTGTCTGGCTTTCTGCCCTGGGTGTGCTCGACCCGGTAGCCGAACTCACGCTCCATGTGCCTGCCGGTCTCAATGGCGTGCCCTGGAGCGTGATTCGGCCTCCATCCCGCCGGCCCGGATGCGGCCGGCGTCGCATGGAGGTGCGGCTCTCGGCCGCTGCCGCGCGCGGCCCTGCCGCCGTCCGTCCGTCGCACCGGTCCGCCGGTGCGGCTCCAGCGCGCCGCGGTCGCTGCGCCGGCTCGCGCCGGCCGGTGCGGCGGTGCGCGATCGGGCCGTCGCCGCTTGCGGCGCCGGCGATCCGTAGCGACTGGCATCAGTGCGAACCCTCCCAGCCACAACGTAAGGTGATTTCATGAAAGAGACCCGGCGCCGTATGACCCTCAACCTGGCCGGCAGCGAGATGCAGTTCCTCGAAGAGTTGTGCGTCCGCAAGGGCGTCAGCAAGACCGCCGCGATCCGCCAGGCCCTGCGCCTGTACCAGGTGGTCGAGGACCGAGCCGACAAGGGCAAGAAGATGTTCTTCGTCGACAACAGCACCAAGGAGCGTTCGGAGCTGATGCTGCTCTGACCCTCGCGTCGTTCGCGGGAGCGCCGATCCGCCGCACGCCCGGGCTGCGGCGGGCGACCGTCCGCACCGATGCCATGCGCCGCGCCTTGGGGCCGGCGTAGTTGCAGTTATCGCGTAAGCGCTGGGTCCGCCGCGATGGGCGGATTCCCGGCCGCAGGTTTTCTGCGCGGATCTCGTCCGCGAACCCCAGGCCGACTTTCAGGCGAAGAACGCGCGCACGATCGATGCCGCCTCGTGCAGGTCCGCGGGCGCATCGGCCGGCGGCGCGAGCAACGCGAACGCGCAGTCCGGCAAGGCGGCCAGCCGCGGCGATCGCGCGATCGCCAGGCCCGGCCCGATCGCCGAGGCATTGAGACAGCCCACGCCCAATCCCGCGCGCAGCGCCGCCTGCAGCCCGGCCACGCCGCTGGCCTGATGGGCGATGCGATGGGCGCTGCGGTGCCGCCGCAGGCGTTGCACGGCCAGGCCGTGCAGGCTGCAATCCGGCGGCAGCAACACCAGCGGCAACTCGTTTTCCTCGCGCAGGTCCAGGCCCGGCGCGGCCACCCACTGCAGCGCTTCGCGCCGCAGCGGCAGTCCCGCGGCGCGTTCGCGCGCGGCGCCGGTGCGCATGACCACGGCCAGGTCGTGGCGGCCTTCGGCGTGGCCCTGGGCCAGCGCCGCGCTGAGCCCGACCTCGACCTGCAGCCGCAGCTGCGGGCAGCGCCGGCCCAGCTGCGCCAGCAGGCCGGCGATCTCGTCGTTGCGGAAGTAGTCGCTGATCGCCAGCCGCGCCTGGGTTCGGCGCACTTCGTTGCGCACGTCGTGCAAGGCCAACTCGCCCAGCGCCAGCAACTGGCGGGCATGGCCGATCAGGCGCTGTCCGGCCGCAGTCAGGCCGACGCCCTGGCGCGAGCGCAGCAGCAGGGCGGCGCCGGCGGCGGATTCGAGCTTCTGCAGTTGTTCGCTGACCGCCGATTGCGAGCGGAACACGCGGCCGGCGCCGGCGGAGATGCTGCCGGCTTCGGCGACCGCGACGAAGGCGCGGAGCTGGTCGAGGTCGAGGCTGCGCATGGCGCCGTTACCGGGATAGCCGATGGATGAGCGCCGATCTTCCCGCTATTCCGATGGATGCGGCAAGCCTAGCCTGTACCTGCACCCCGGGGCCGAGTCGTGCCGGCCCGCCGCAGAGAACCGCCGCCATGCCGCACCTGAACCTGCAGATTTCCGGCCCCGCCGATCCCGCGCTGGCGCGCCGCGCCAGCGCCCTGGTCGCCGACCTCACCGTCGACGCGTTGGGCAAGCAACGCGAACTGATCGCGATCGAAGTGCGCTTCGTCGAGCGCGCGCTGTGGTTCGTCGGCGGCCGCAGCCTGGAAGAACTCGGGCGAAATTCGTTCTTCCTCGATATCAGCATCACCGACGAGACCAACACCAAGGACGAGAAGGCGCGCTTCATCGAGCGCGCCTATGCGCAGCTGTCGGCCTTGATCGGCGACGTCCACGAGGTGTCGTATATCCACGTCGTCGACGCGCGCGCTGCCGCCTACGGCTACGGCGGTTCGACCCAGGAACGCCGTTACCAGGCCGCGCGCCTCGACCCGCCGCGCTGAGCCTGCCGCGCCGCCGCGCCGTCGGGGCAGGCCGGTGCGCGCGCGGGCGAAGCGGGCCCGCGCGCGCGGCCGCGTTCAGCCCGCGCCGGCCTGCGCGCGCAACCACGCGCGCAGCGCCGCGAGGTCGGCGCGCTGCGCGCCGGGCGCCTGCACCCACCAATGCGGATGGCCGTCCAGCACCGGCCCGAACGGCTGCACCAGCGCGCCGGCGGCGAGGTCGTCGGCGACCAGGGCCAGGCTCAGCAGGGCCACGCCGTGGCCGGCGATGGCGGCCTGGATGGCGTGGCTCTCGTCGGTGAAGCGCAGGCCGGCGTCGAGGTCGAGATCGTCGAGTCCGAGCCCATCGGCGTTCGCGCGCTCGCGCCAGCGCTGCCAGGTCGGCGTGTCGGCGCTGGGGTGGCGCCATTCCGAATGCAGCAGCGCGTGCCGCCGGAGCTCGTGCGGGCCGCGCAGGCCCAGGTGCGGGCTGCACACCGGCGCGAAGCGGTTCTCGACCAGCGGTTCCGCGTCGAGCCCGGGCCAGGGGCCGCGGCCGTAGCGGATCGCCGCGTCGGCGAGGCCGGCGTGCAGGTCGACCGGATCGTCGGAGGCGTGCAGGCGCAGGTCGAGGTCGGGACAGGCCTGGCGGAACGAGGCCATGCGCGGCACCAGCCACTTGGCGGTGAACGACAGCGTCGCCGACAGGGTCAGCGCGCGCCGCTGCGGCTGCGCGCGCAACGCCTCGACCGCGACGGCGAAGGCGTCGAAGCCGTCGCGCAGCACCGGGAACAGGCGCTCGGCGGCGGCGGTGGGGACGACCCGGCGGGTCTGGCGCTCGAACAGGCGCACGCCGATGTGTTCCTCCAGGCTGCGGATCTGGTGGCTGATCGCGGTCGGCGTCACCGACAGCTCCTGCGCGGCGCGCTTGAAGCTGCGCAGCCGCGCGGCGGCCTCGAACGCGCGCAAGGCGCCCAGCGGGGGCAGGCGGCGGCTGGACATGGCTGAGATCGATTCATCCGTCGGTTGAGAAATCGGAGTTTGTCGCCCAATCGGGCCGCTTTCAATATGGCTTCCATCCCGGCGCCGCGCCGCAGTGGCGCAGCCGGACTCATCCATGACTCAGCGAGCCCCGCCATGACCCGACTGCTCCACATCGACTCCAGCGCCCGCTTCGGCGGCTCCGACACCCAGGCCCACGGCTCGCACAGCCGGCGCCTGAGCGCGCGCTTCGTGCGCCGCTGGCGCGAGCTGCGCCCCGGCGACGAGGTGACCGTGCGCGACGTCGGCCTGCAGCCGCCGGCGCCGGTCACCGGCGGCTGGATCCATGCCGCCTTCACCCCGCCGGCGCAGCGCGAGCCGTGGATGCGCGAAGCGCTGGCCGAGAGCGACGCGCTGGTCGACGAACTGCTCGCCGCCGACTTGGTCGTCATCGGCGTGCCGATGTACAACTTCGGCATGCCGGCCCAGCTCAAGGCCTGGATCGACAACATCGTGCGCGTGGGCCGCACGTTCGGCTTCGACCGCGCCCGCGCCGGCGAGCCGTACTGGCCGATGCTGGCCGGCCAGGGCCGGCAGCTGGTGCTGCTGAGCTCGCGCGGCGATTACGGTTACGGCCGCGGCGAGCGGCTGGAGGCGATCAACCACGTCGAACCCGGCGTGCTCACTCCGCTGCGCTACATCGGCATCGACGACGCGCATTCGCTGGCGGTGGAATACGACGAATTCGGCGACGAGCGTCTGCGCGCATCGATCGAGCGCGCCGAAGGCGAGGTCGATGCGCTGGTGCGGCGGCTCGTGGCCGGACGGGCGTTGCGCGAAGCCGCGTGAGGCGGCGAAGCTGCCTGTAGGCGCGGCGCGCGCCGCGACCGCGCCAACGCGACGATTGCGGATCTGGTTTTCGTGCGAGGTCTCGCCACGCGCTCGCGCGTCGGCGAATGCAGGCGCGGCGCGCGCGGTGGCGTCCTCGACGTTTGCTCGTGGTTGGGTTGGCGCGGTCGCGGCGCGCGCCGCTCCCGAGGCGGCCCCGCGGCTGAACGGCGGTGGCCGCCGCGGGCTTGTCGGGGCCGCCGGCGGCCCCTACCTTCGCAAGGTCGCGAACGCGTTTCGCGGCGAGCCGCCATTCCGGCGCGACCAGGCGAGAGGCGATGACCCCAGACAGCGATCCGTTGCAGCACCCGGCCGATGCGGCCGATCTCAAGCGCGCGGTAGCGTTGCTGGAGACGCCGTCGGTCACCGCGCGCATGGCGGCGCTGGCCGGCGCGCCGATCGAGTTCGGCATGTCCAAGCTGCCCAAGTTCGCGCACGAGCGCATCCATAAGATCGTGCACGCGGCCTTGCACCGGGCCGCGTCGGCGGCGCTGCGCACGGTCGGCGATGCGCCTAGCAAGGGCGCCTCGACCAAGACCCACAAGCTGGCCGCGGCGCTGTCCGGCGCGGCCGGCGGTTTGTTCGGCATGGCCGGGCTGGCGGTGGAGCTGCCGGTGACCACGGTGATCATGATGCGCTCGGTCGCCGACATCGCGCGCAGCGAGGGGTTCTCGGTGTCCGAGCCGTGGGTGCGCGCGGCCTGCGTGGAGGTGTTCGCGTTCGGCGGCAACAGCAAGAGCGACGATGCGGCCGAGTCGGGGTATTACGCCTCGCGCGGGATGCTGTCGGAGCTGACCAAGGGCGCGACCCGCGAGCTGGTGCACCTGGCCGGCCATCGCGGCGCGCACGAGCTGACCCAGGCCTACGCCAAGAAGCAGACGGCGGCGTGGATGGCCAAGCTGATCGACACGGTGGCCACGCGCTTCGGGATCGTGATCACCGAGAAGACCGCGGCGCAGATCGTGCCGGTGATCGGCGCGGCGACCGCGGCGACGATGAACGTGCTGTTCACCAACCACTACCAGGACATGGCGCGCGGGCATTTCATCGTCAAGCGGCTGGAGCTGAAGTACGGCGCGCAGGCAGTGGAGCAGGCGTATCGGCGGGTGAAGGCGGGCGAGGCGTTGGCGCTGCCGGAGCGCGCCGGGGGGTAGGGCGCGGCGGGCTGGAACCAGAGCGTCGGGCCTGAAGGCCCTCCCACAACCGCAGGGCGGTCTAGGCCTGCCGCTGTTGTGGGAGGGCCTTCAGGCCCGACGCTTTTCTTTCAGCTGGCGAAGTTCACTCGGACGCCTTCAACACCAGCGTCGTGCGCGTCCCGCGTTCGGCCTTGTCGAAACGCAGGGTCCAGCCCAGGTGTTCGCACAGGCGCGAGATCAGGTCCAGGCCGATGCCGCCGCCTTCGCGGCCGCCGCGGGCGACGCGGGCGTAGATCGCGCTGATCTCTTCCGGGGTCATGCCGTGGCCCGGGTCTTCGATCGTCACGGTGGCATCGGGCTGCAGCCGGATCGCGATCTCGCCGCGGTCGCTGTTCTCGATCGCGTTGCGCAGCAGGTTGCCGATCGCGGCCTGCACGATCGGCAGCGGCGCCAGGATCTCGCACGGCGGCAGCGGCGCCACCGCCAGGGTCAGGTCCTTGTCGCGGGTGAGGTGGCGGTGGTCCTCGACGATCTCCGGCAGCAGGTGGTCGAGGGCGACGCGGTCGCTGCTGGCGCTCAGCCGCTTGGGGTCCTTGGCCAGCACCAGCAACAGTGAGATCAGCTGCTCGACGTCGCGCGAGGTGCGGCGGATGCGGTTGATCTGGTGGCGCGCGCCGGCCGGCAGTTCGCTCTGCTCCAGCGCGATCTCGGCGGCGCCGGCGATCACCGAGATCGGCGTGCGCAACTCATGGCTGGCGCTGTCGATGAAGGCGCGCTCGCGTTCGACGAAGCGGTCGTTGCGCTGCAGGTAGTCGTTGACCGCATCGGCGATCACCACCAGTTCCGAACTGGCCGATTCGGGCACTTCCACGCGCTGGCCCGAGCGGTCCGGGCGCAGGCCGCCGATGCGCTGGGCCATGTTGGTCAGCGGCCGCACCAGCCGGCGCACGCCCCAGCCGATCACCAGGCCCAGCAGCAGCAAGGTGGTGACGGCCGAACCGGCGATGGTCAGCGCGAGGTCGAACTCGCGGTGCTCCATGTCGTCGATGTCCAGCGCCAGGGTCAGGCGGCGGCCATCGACGTCGCGCACCAGGGTCACGTACTCGACGCCGGCGACGACGACCTCGTCGTGCACGCCCGGCGGCAACGCCGCCAGTTCGCGCGGCGGCGGGCGGGTGGCGCTGTCGTACAGCGACAGCGCCTGGGTGTCGCTCCAGCGATAGTCCGAGTCGCCGCGGCTGCGTTCGACGAAGTAGTCCATCTCGGTGTTCATCAGCGAGGTCCACACCAGGTGCTCGGCGTGCTCGTTGACGAAGAACCCCTGCACCACCACCGCGATCGACAGCAGCGCGGTGTAGCCGAACAGGCCGAGCAGGATCCGCTGGCGCAGGCTCGAGCGCGGACGGGCCGGTTCGGCGCTGCGGTCAGGCGTCGCCATCGGCCTCGGGGTCTGCCGCGTCGGCCGCTGCGGCCGGCGCCGCGAGGCGATAGCCCACGCGCGGCAGGGTCTGGATCAGCTTGACCGGATAGGGGCCGTCGACCGCGCGGCGCAGTTCGTAGATATGCGAGCGCAGCATGTCGCCGTCGGGCGGGCTGTCGCCCCACAGCGCGTGCTCCAGGCGCTCGCGCGTGACCGCGCCGGGGCTGGACTGCAGCAGCACTTCCAGCAGCTTGCGGCAGGCCGGGTACAGGTGCAGCGAGCGGCCGCCGCGGCTGACTTCCAGCGTGGTCAGGTCGAGCTTGAGGTCGGCGACCTGCAGCACCTTGCTGCGGCCGCGGCCGGCGGCGCGCGCGGCCAGCGCCTCCAGCCGCACTTCCAGTTCGGGCAGGGCGAAGGGCTTGGTCAGGTAGTCGTCGGCGCCGGCGCGGAAGCCGGCGATCTTGTCGGGCAGTTCGTCGCGCGCGGTCAGCATCAGCACCGGCACGTCGGAGCCGGCCTCCTCGCGCAGGCTGCGCAGCACTTCGCGGCCGTCCAGGCGCGGCAGCATCCAGTCGAGCACGATCGCGTCGTAGCGCTGGGTCACCGCCAGGTGCAGGCCGGTCGGGCCGTCGGGCGCGGCGTCGAGGGTGTAGCCGCGCGCTTCGAAGTAATCGAAGAGGTTGGCGACCAGGTTGCGGTTGTCTTCCACTACCAACAGGCGCATGCGCCGGGTCTCCTGCCGCGGGGGCGGCGTGAACGAGTGTGCCCCATTGCCGGGGCGTCGAGGATGGGGCGCGCGGACGTCCCCGGTCCCGGCGCAGGCGGGCAGTGTGGATACGGTGGCGTCGGAACGCGGTCGGAACAAGCGCCGGGCCGGCGCAACGCCGGCCGAATCTGAACGCAAGACCGGCCTTTTGCCCGGTTCCGAGGCTTTTTTGGCCTGTTTAACGAGCCGCCAACCCGGTTCCGACCGCTCTCCGACAGCGCCGTTTCGATCATCCCCGCAGCCCGACGCGTGTTCGCACGGGTCTTCCACGCCCGTCTCCGAGCCCGCTGCCGTCGATGATCCGTTCCGCTACCAGGCCGCTGCTGCCGGCCGTCCCGCGTCCCGCCGTCCTGCCCGGCGTCTCCGCCGGCATGTCGCCGCGCCGGTTCCTGCTCCTGCATGCGCTGTGGCCCCTGCTAACGCTGGCGGCGCTGTCGGCGTTGACGATGGGCCTGGGCGGCGATTTCTGGCTGGCCGACCGCTTCTACGCGCTGGAAGGCGGGCGCTGGGCGCTGCAGAACGCCTACCTGACCGAGCACCTGATCCACCGCTTCGGCCGCGACGCCAGCACCGCGGCCTGGCTGGGCGCGTTCGCGTTCTGGCTGTACGCGAACTCGCGCCCGGCGCTGGCGCCGTGGCGGCGGCCGCTGGCCTATCTGTTGCTGGCCACGCTGCTGGCGGTGGCGCTGGCCTCGGGCCTGAAGTCGCTGACCAACATGGACTGCCCCTGGGACCTGACCCGCTACGGCGGCGAGGTCGCCTTCTTCGGCCTGTTCGACCGGCGTCCGCCGGGGCTCGAGCGCGGCGTGTGTTTCCCCGCCGGCCACGCCAGCGGCGGCTACGCCTGGATCGCGTTGTACTTCTTCTTCCTGCAGGTGCGCCCGCGCCTGCGCTGGGCGGGCCTGGCGACCGGGCTGGCGGTGGGGCTGCTGTTCGGCTTCTCGCAACAGTTGCGCGGCGCGCACTTCCTCTCGCACGACGTGTGGACGCTGGCGATCAGCTGGTTCGTGGCGTTGGCGCTGTACCTGGCGATGGCGCGGCGCGAGGCGCCGCGACCGGCGCCGGCCGAACGCGCCGCGCTGGAAGGGGCGGGCCGATGAACGCCATCGCCCGTCCGCAGCTGCGCTGGCCGGCGTGGCTGTCCTACCGCCCCGAGCTCAGCGTCGAAGCGATCGTCCTGATCGCGAGCGTGTTCTTCGCCGCGTTCGCCAACAACGCGTTCTGGCGCGCGGCCTCGGCCGCCGGCGCGTTCGCCAACGGCGGCGGCGCGTGGGTGGCGACGTGCGTGTTCGTGGCCATCGTCGCGATCACTGCGCTGTTGCTGGGCGTGTTGTTGAACCGCTGGACGGTGAAGCCGCTGCTGACGGTGCTGCTGCTGGTCACCGCCGGCGCGGCGCATTTCATGAGCCAGTACGGGATCTACCTGGACACCGGGATGGTCCGCAACGTGCTGCAGTCCGACGGCAAGGAGTCGGCGGAGCTGTTCACCGCCGGGCTGGTGCTGCCGCTGCTGCTGTACGGCGTGCTGCCGGCGCTGTTGCTGTGGCGGGTGCGGTTGAAGCCGCGGCCGCTGGGCCGCGCGCTGCTGGTGCGGCTGGGGCTGCTGGTCGCGTCGCTGACGCTGGCCGGGCTGGCGCTGATGGGCTCGTTCCAGGACATCTCGGCGCTGATGCGCAACCACAAGGAAGTGCGCCACCTGGTGACGCCGGCCAATTACCTGGTGTCGCTGGCGCGGGTGGCGCTGGACGATTCGGCCTCGCGCGTGCGCGGCCGCACCCCGATCGGCACCGATGCGCGCGTGGCCGCCGGCCGCGCGTCCGGCGCCAAGCCGCGCCTGCTGGTGCTGGTGGTCGGCGAAACGGTGCGCGCGCAGAACTGGGGCCTCAACGGCTACCAGCGCCAGACCACGCCGGAACTGGCGCGGATCGGCCCGATCAACTTCCCCGACGTGACCGCGTGCGGCAGCAGCACCGAGGTCTCGGTGCCGTGCATGTTCTCGCCGTTCGGCCGCGCCAACTACGACAAGGACCGCATCCAGGGTTCGGAGTCGCTGCTCAACGTGCTCGAGTACGCCGGCATCCAGACCCTGTGGCGCGACAACCAGACCGGCTGCAAGAACGTGTGCAAGGGCCTGGCGTTCGAGACCTTCGAGCACGACACCGACCCGAACTACTGCGACAGCGAGCGCTGCTTCGACGAAGTGATGCTGCGCGGCCTGCGCGAGCGCATCGGCGCCAAGCCGGGCGACGCGGTGGTGGTGCTGCACCAGCTCGGCAACCACGGCCCGGCCTATTTCCGCCGCTATCCCGACCGCCTGCGGCGCTGGACGCCGACCTGCGACACCAACGAACTGGGCAAGTGCGACCAGCAGCAGATCGTCAACGCCTACGACAACGCGGTGCTGGCGACCGACGAATTCCTGGCCCGGACCATCCGCTACCTGGCCCAGGACACCTCGCGCGATACCGCGATGATCTACCTGTCCGACCACGGCGAGTCGCTGGGCGAGAACGGGCTGTACCTGCACGGCGTGCCGTATGCGATCGCGCCGAAGACCCAGACCAAGGTGCCGATGGCGATGTGGTTCTCGCCGGGCTTCGCCGCGTCGCGCGGGTTGGACCTGCAGTGCTTGCGCGCGGAATCGGCCAAGCCTGCGAGCCAGGACAACCTGTTCCACTCGGTGCTGGGGTTGATGCAGGTGGAGACCAGCGTGTACGAGAAGCGGATGGATCTGTTCGCGCCGTGCGTGCGCAAGGCGGTTTGAGGGCTTCGATGATGGGTGTGCGGTTCGTGCGGATTGCGGCCGCGTTGAGGGCGGCCTCGTAGTTGGGTCGTCGCGGTCGCGGCTTGCGCCGCTGCTACAGGGACTTCGGCTGGTTCGTATCCGACTGTAGGAGCGGCGCAAGCCGCGACCGCGTCAACGCAACTGCGTCGTCCCTTGCCCGCCGTCGTTCCGGCGAATCTTCGATGAGCGGCGGCGGAGCAATGCTGCGTCGTCACCCGCCCACGCTCAAATCGCCCCCCACCAGCGCCGGTGCAGCACCCGCGCATGGCTGCGCCGCAGCCATTGCCGGACCTGGCGCTCGTCGGCGCGCTCGGGATAGGGCCAGGCGGCGGGCGCGGCGTCCGGCAGCCAGCCGTTTTGCCGCCACAGCGCATCGTGCGCGGCGAAGTAGCCGTGGTTGACCAGCACTTCGAACTCGACGTCGAGGAAGCGGTCCAGGTCGGTGCGTAGGCGGCCGAGCACGTCGCGCACCAGCGCGGGGCTGTAGCCGTCGGCGCCTTCGTCGCGGTAACCGGTCAGGCTCCAGTACACGCCGCTGAAGGAGCCGCTCTCGGCCTGGCCGAAGAACAGGCGCTTGCGCAGCGCTTCGGCCTGGTTGCCCATGACCTGGGTGTAGCGCATCAGCCGCGACAGCCACCAGCGCTTGCTTTCGAACACGAACGGGCCGCCGGCGTCGGACACCAGCACTTCGCGATAACGGCGCAGGCTGGGTTCGGTGGCGAGGTTGTCGTAGACGCCGCCGTCGCTGAGTTCGATCCGCGCGCGCAGCGCGTCGCCGTCGTCGCCGCGATAGTCGCCGCGCTGGTAGTCGCCCGGCGGGGCCTCGAAGCGGACCGGGCCGAACACCGGCGGGAAGCACGAAGAGGCGGCGACCGCGCAGCTCAGCCGCACCCGCTGCGCGCCGTCGCGCAGGTAGCCGGCGAGGTAGTCGCCGACGCGGCGGCGCGAGAATTCCCAGTTCACGCCGAAGCTCAGGTCGGTGGCGCAGAACACGAACGAGGGCGATTGCGGCAGGTCGTCGAGGCGGCGTTCGCCGAAGGCGCGGATGTAGCCGCGTTCGAGCAGGCCGATGCGCCACGACGGCTTGAGCCAGTTGAACGGCAGCGTCGCCAGCACCGGCACGGTGCGGATGTCGCGCGCGGCGACCGCGCGGAAGGGCTCGACCACTTGCGCGCGAAAGTCGATGCGGTCGCTCCACGCGGCGAAGCTCTCTTCGCCGTCGCGGCGGGTGTCGAGGTAGCGGCAGGCCAGCCAGGCCGAGACGATGCTGCCGCCGGAGACCGAACTGATCAGGCTCAGGCCGGCGAGCAGGCCGGCCTCGTGCAGGCGCAGCAGGCTGCCCAGGTGGAACAGCGCGGCGCGATAGCCGCCGCCGGACAGGCACAGGGCGCGTCCCTCGCGCGGGTTGATCCCGCTGCGCGCGGCCAGTTCGGCGCGGTGCGCCTCGCGGCGCACGCGCAGGCGCTCGAGTTCGACATCGGTGCTTTGCATGGGGACGCCTCGGTGGCGGCAGCGCGCGCAGGCGCCGCGGGGCAGTCCGCCATTGTGCGCGCGGCGCGTCTCCCAGGCTGTGACCGGACCCGCCGCGGCCGCGCCGGATCGCGCGGGCGTCGCGTCCGGCCGCGCGGCGCTTGCGCGCCGCACCCCGGCCCTCGCCCGTGGGAGCCAGGGCCGGGGCGCCCGCGCGATCCCCTATCCGAAGACGGAATTCAGGCCACCCGCTCCAGCGCCGGCGCGGCGTCGTCGCGGGCGAGCCGCGGCGGCGGCAACAGGCCCCATTCGGTCAGCGCGCGGACCGCGGCGGCGCCGCCGTTCTCGGCGCGGATCTTCTCGCCCAGCTCGGCCGCCGCGCGCACCCGCTCGGGTTGCAGCGCCGCCGCCACCGCCTGCGCCATCTGTTCGGCGGTGACCGTGCGCCGGTCCAGCGCCGGCGGCGCCGCGCCGAGCGCGTGCATGCGCCGCGCCCAAAACGGCTGGTCGCCGAAGAACGGCACGAACACCGACGGCACGCCGGCGCGCGCGGCCGCCACCGTGGTGCCGGCGCCGCCGTGCTGCACGGTCGCGGCCATGCGCGGGAACAGCCAATCGTGCGGCGCGGCCTCGATCACGTAGACCTTGTCGTTCAAGCGTCCCGGATCGCAACGCAGGCCGCCCCAGCCGGTCGCCAGCACCGCGCGCCGGCCGCTGATGCGCACCGCGTCGAGCACCACCTGGGTCAGCGCCTCGGCGTTGTTGGCCAGCATGCTGCCGAAGCCGAAGTAGACCGGCTTGTCGCCTTCGGCGAGGAACTCGGCCAGCGCTTGCGGCGGTTGCCACACGTCGGCCTGGTCGAGGAACCAGCTGCCGGTGACCTTGACCTCGGCCGGCCAGTCGTCCGGCGGCGGCAGGATGTGGCGGCTGTAGCCGTACAGCACCCGCATGCGCTCGGGGTTCTTGTCGAAGAACGGCCCGTACCACGGGAACAGCGGCAGCTTGAGCTGCGGCCGGATCGCGCCGTTGACCGCCGGCTTGAGCGTGTACCAGGCCAGCAGCTTCATCACCGAGAACAGCGCCATGTTGACCGCGCCGGGGAACTCGCGCTCGGACCAGAACGACAGCGGCGAGAGCTTGCGCGAAGGCGTGAACGGCTGCAGGTGGGCCTGGATGAAGGGGATGCCGTCGGCCTCGCCGATCGCCTTGGCCAACTGGGTGACGATGCCGGTGCCGACCAGCAGCGCCGCGCCCTTGCACGCCGGGCGCGCTTCCTGCGCCCAGGTCGCCGCCCACTGCGCGAACTTGGCGCGGGTGTGCTGGACCAGGTACCAGGGGTTGAGCGCCTTGTCGACCGTCTCGGGGTTGTTGGTCAGCAGGTCGCTGAAGTCGGCGCTGATCGCGGCGAACTCCAGCCCGGCCTCGCGCACCAGCGGCGCGAAGTTCTCGCTGGTGACGATGCGCACCGGATAGCCGGCGCGCTTGAGCGATTGGCCCAGGCCGATGCACGGGCGTGCGTCGCCCTGGGTGCCGACGGTGAAGATCACCACCGCGCCGGGCGTGGGATCGGCCGCGGCCGCAGCGGCGACGGACGCGAGGGTTGCGGTTGCAGGGGCGGAAGCGGACACGTGCGTCTCCTTACGAATAGGCGGCGACCAGCGCCGCGGCCGCGGTCAATGCGGCCGGCGGCAGCGCGTCCGCGCGCGCGGGCTGCGCGGACGCGCCGTGCAGGCGCTCGCGCAGGACCCGGCCGATGTGCGCGGCGGCGCGCGGCTCGAGCATGGTCTGGTGGTGGCAATCGACTTCGTGCACCTCGAACCGTCCGGCCACGTGCGCCTGCCAGGCGTTGGCGCGGTAGTGCAGCAGGCCGTCCAGGTCGACCCGCTCCTTGCGCCGCGCGTCGAAGAACAGCACGTCGGCGTCGATGCGCTGCGGCGCGTAGCGGCGCGCCAGGGTCAGGTTGTTGCGGGTGACCGCGGCGACGTGCTCGATCAGCTTGGCGTCGTCCTTGAGCACCTGCTGCACCAGCGGGTTGGAGAACACCTCGTATTCCTGGCACAGCAGCTCGGTCAGCGCGCGCATGTCCTGCGGCGCTTCGCGCAGGCGGTGGTGGAAGCCGAGGAACTTGAGCACGGCCTGGGCCTGCTGGGCCTCGTCCGGCGCCGCCGGCTCGGCGGCGAAGGGATAGGAATCCATCATCGCCAGCAGTTCGACCTTGTCGCCTTCGCGCTGCAGCTGCGCCGCCACCGCGTGGCCGATCAGGCCGCCCAGCGACCAGCCGAGCAGGCGATACGGGCCGTGCGCCTGGACCTTGCGCATCTGCGCGATGTAGTCGGCCGCGACTTCCTCGATGCTGCCCGGCAGCGCGCCGCCGCGCAGGCCGCGCGACTGCAGCGCGTACAGCGGCAGCTCCAGTTGGCGCAGCATGCCGGTGAAGGCCCAGCCCACGCCGGTGACCGGATGGATGCAGAACAGCGGCCGCTCCTGAGCAGTCCGCTCCTGCGCGCCGCCGCGCAGCGCCAGCAGCGCGCCGAGCGGGTCGTTGTCGCCGCCGCTGCGTTCCAGCGCCGCGGCCAGGCCGGCGATGGTCGAGCCTTCGAACAGCGCGCCCATCGACAGCTCCGAGCCGAAGTGGCGCGGCAGCGCCGCGACCAGCTCGGCGGCGGTCAGCGAATCGCCGCCGAGCTCGAAGAAGTTGTCGTGGATGCCGACGCGTTCGAGCTTGAAGATCCGCTGCCAGATCGTCGCCAGCTTGCGCTCGGCCTCGGTGCGCGGCGCCACGTACGCGCTCTGGCGGCTGCGCTCGGGCGGGCGCAGCGCCTTGCGGTCGAGCTTGCCGCTCGCGGTCATCGGCAGCGCGTCCAGTTCGATCCACGCCGCCGGCACCATGTAGTCGGGCAGGCGCGCGGCCAGCGCGCGGCGCAGCGCCTCGGGCGCGGCGGCGGCGCCGGCGGCGGCCACCACGTAGGCGGTCAGCACGGCGTTGCCGGCGCTGTCGCGATGCAGCGCCACCGCCGCCTCGGCGACCTCGTCGAAGCCGCGCAGTTGGGTCTCGATCTCGCCCAGTTCGACCCGGTGGCCGCGGATCTTGACTTGCTGGTCGGCGCGGCCGAGGTATTCCAGGGTGCCGTCGTCGCGCCAGCGGGCCAGGTCGCCGGTGCGGTAGAGGCGGCCGCCGGGGCGGAACGGATCGGGCAGGAAACGTTCGGCGTTGAGCGCGTCGCGGTTGCGATAGCCGCGCGACACGCCGGCGCCGCCGATGTACAGCTCGCCGGCGCTGCCGGACGGCATCGGCTGGCCGGCGGCGTCGAGCACGTAGACCTGGGTGTTGAGCAGTGGCCGGCCGATCGGCGGCGGCGCGCCGTGGCCGGCGGCCAGGGTCTGCGCGTCGATCTCCATCGCGGTGGACCACACCGTGGTCTCGGTCGGGCCGTACAGATTGGTCAGGCGGCGCGCCTGGCGCACCAGTTGTTCGGCCAGTTCCGGCAACAGCGCTTCGCCGCCGACCAGCGCATGCACGCGCTGCAGGCGCACGTCGGAGTTGGCCAGCAGCATCCGCCACAGCGACGGCGTGGCCTGCATCACGTCGATGCGCTGCTCGTCGATCAACCGCGCCAGCGCCAGCGGATTGCGCGCGACCTCGGCGGTGGTGAGCACCGCGGTGGCGCCGACGGTCAGCGGCAGGAACAGCTCCAGGCCGGCGATGTCGAAGGTGATCGTGGTCTGCGCCAGGTAGCGCTGGCCGGGCTCGGGCCGCAGTTCGCGCTGCATCGCCTGGAGGAAGTTCCAGAAGCTGCGCTGGCCGACTTCCACGCCCTTGGGCACGCCGGTCGAGCCGGAGGTGTAGATGACATAGGCGCCGTGGTCGCCGCCGACCTCGGGCAGCCGCGGCGCGTCTTCCGCGGTCTGCGCGTCGTAGCGTTCGTCCTGGGCGTGCGCGAACAGCAGCGGCAGGCCGCGTCCGGCGAAGGCGTCGGCGAACGCCGGCGCGGTCAGCAGCAGGCTCGGCGCGGCGTCGTCCAGGGTCACGGCGATGCGCTGCATCGGCGCGTCCGGGTCCAGCGGCAGGTAGGACGCGCCGGCCTTCCACACCGCCAGCAGCGCCGACAGCAGCACTTCGTCGCGTGGCAGCGCGATCGCCACGGTGTCGCCGAGGCGCACGCCGCGCGCGACTAGGCGCCGGGCCAGGCGGGTGCTGGATTCGTCGAGTTCGCGATAGCTCAGCCGGGTCTGCCCGGCGATCAGCGCGACCGCGTCGGGGGTGGCGTCGGCCTGGCGCCGGAACTCGGCCAGCGCGGTGGTGTCGCGCAGCGCGGCGTCGGTGTCGTTCCACTGCGACAGCAGGCGGGTGCGTTCGTCCGCGCCGAGCACGTCGATCGCGCCCAGGGCGATGTCCGGCGTTTCCAGCACCGCCTCGATCAGGCGCATCAGCCGGCGCTTGTGCTCGTCGAGTTCGGCGGCCGGGTACAGGGTGGGATTGGCGTCGAAGTCGAAGCGCAGGCCCTGGCCGTCGAGACGGTCGAACACGAACACGGTCAGGTCCTCGGCGGTGCCGTTGTGCAGGTTGCGCGCGCTGCCGCGGTGGCCGAGGAAGTTGTTGTAGTCGTACGGCTCGATGTTGATGCCGAGCCAGGCCATGTGCTGGTCGGGGTTGACCAGGCCCAGGTCGCGGCGCAGTTCCTCGAAGCGGTACTGCTGGTGGCGCAGCGCCGACTTGACCGTGCGCGAGGTCTGCTGGAACAGCTCGCTCATGCTCATGTCCGCGCGCATCTGCAGGCGGATGGCGACGACGTTGGCGACCATGCCCGGAGTGCTGCGCAGCGCGTGGCTGGCGCGGCCGGTGACCGGCATGCCGAACACCAGGTCGTGGGCGCCGCTGGCGCGGTGGTAATAGGCCGCTATCAACGCGATCAGCACCTGCGGCAGGCTCACCGCGTTGTCGCGGGCGATCTCGGCCAGGCGGGTGCGCCCGGCTTCGGACACGTGGCCGCTGGAGCGGCGCAGGCCGCCGTTGTTGCGCACCCGCCGGCGCGCCAGGGTCACCGCCTCGGGCAGGCCGGCGAGCTGTTCCAGCCAGTACTCGCGATCGCGGCGGTAGCGGTCGGAATCGCGGTACGACGCTTCGGCCTCGATCAGCGACGCCAGCGTGCCGTAGCCGCAGGGCTCGGGCTCGACGCCGTCGCGGTAGGCGCAGTACAGCTCGTTGAGCCGCTTGGCCGCCATGCCGCCGCTGTAGCCGTCGTAGACGGTGTGGTGCGCGCGCTGGTACCAGCAGTACAGGTCGTCGGCGAACTTGAAGATCGCGCCGACCCACAGCGGGTCGTGGGCCATGTCGACCGGGCGGTTGATCTCGGCCTGCATCCACACGTCGGCGGCGGCGCGCGGGTCGGGCTCGGCGCTGAAATCGATGTACGGCGTTTCGAACTCGTAGCGCTCGCGCACGATCTGGTACGGCAGGCCGTTGTGTTCGACGATGCGCGCGCGCACGGCTTCGGCCTCGTCGGCGAATTGACGCAGCGCGCGCTGGAACAGCGCCGGCTCGACCGGTCCGTGGATCTCCACCGCCTCGGCGATGTTCAAGGTCGCTTCGGCCGAGGCGAGCTTTTGCCCGACCCACAATCCGCGCTGGGCGGTGGTGAGCGGCAGGCCGGGGGCATGGAGTTCGTTCATGGCGCTTCCTCTGAGCCGGTGCCGGGACGCGCGCGCCCGCCGGCCGGCGGACGCGGTGTCCGTCGGCGCGCCAAGCGGGGTGCGCGCGAGCCTGCGGCCGACTCGTTCTTACGAGTGGCCCCCTCTCCGTGTGTCAGCGAATGCAAAAAAAGTACCAGCACGGCCGCAGCGCAGCGCGCTTGGGCAGGGCCTCTATCCGTGTACATCCGGCGCGAGCGGCGGACGGTGGGCCTTAGTTCTTATCGGTGTCGCAAAGGGGGGACGGAACAAACGATGCGGCATCCCGCCGCGGCGGGCGGACGCGAACGCATCGAAAGGCGACGTTGCGCAATGCGTTGGACGGCGCCTTCGGGGTCAATATCCCCGAGCGCTCAAGTCATGTCCATCAAGGTGGGTGAGAGGCTTATCACAAGTCGAATATTTACGGGGGCGACGGTGAGAGACTTATCACAAGACGGATATGTGAAGGTTTTTCTACAGCGGCGGGCCTTGTCGCCGCGTTCGTATCGGTTTGCGAAAAACGCGAAATTCCCCGGAAAAAAGCCCATGTCGCGCGTTGTCTCGGACTCGCGTTCAATCACGCGCGAGTTGTGATCGTGTCCGATTCGTTTCCGCTGAGCGCGAACGCGTTTTCAGCCACGGCAATGGATTGGTTCGCATGCGAATGTCGATCGCGGTCGCAAGCGCGGGTGAGGATTGGTGAAAAATTATCCAGCACAGAAACGCGCGATGCCGATGCGGCGGCCGCGTTCTCGCCGGTCGCGCCTGCCCGGCGTCCGCCCCGGCGTTCGATCTGGGCTGGGTCTCCGCGGCGGCCAACGAGGGTTGGGCGTCGCCGCCCGGCAGGCGTCTGATGGGATATGATGAGAACGGTTCTCATTTGGAGATTCGCCCTATGACCGTCACCCTGCAGCCCGCGGCGGCGGGCGAGGCGGATGCGCGCGCCGCCGCTGCCGCGTCGGCGTTCCTCGCCCTGGCGCCGGACCCGGCGCTGGACGCGGCCGCGCGCCTGGTCGCCGCGTACGGCGGCGCCGCGCTGCGGCTGGAGCGGATCGCCGCGGCGGCGGGCCTGGACGAAGCGCAGCTGCGCGCGCGTTTCGGCTGCGAACAGAGCCTGCGCGCGGCGCTGGAGCAACGCTTCGCCGACGGCTTCGTCGCGCGCGTGCGCCAGGCCATGGACCGCTGCCGCGACGGCGACTGGGGCGGGCGCCTGCGCGCCTGGGTGCAAACGGCGGTGAGCGCGTACCTGGAGCAGGTGGCGCTGCACGACGCGCTGTTCCACGAGGCGCACGCGCACAGCAAGGGCTACGACCGCCAGGCCTGGCAGGACAATCCGGTGATCGACCAGTTGGTGGAACTGCTCGAAGGCGGCATCGCCGCGCGGGTGTGGGCGGCGCCGGACCCGCGCATGACCGCGGTGATCTTCTTCAGCGCCATGCACGGCGCGGTCGACCGCGCCATCGCCTGCGGCGACGCGCAGGCGCGCCCGGCCGAGACCCGGCATCGTCTGGTCCAGACCCTGGTCGGCCATTTCGAGCGCAACGTGCAGTGGTGGTCGCGGTTCTGAGCCGCGCCACCGCCGGGCGCCGCGCTCAGGCCGCGTGGCTGCGCAGCAGCCGCGCCGCCGCCGCGCGCAGGTCGAGATCGATCGCGTCCCAGATCGCTTCGCCGCCGAGCGCGCGCGCCTCGCGCAAGGCCAGCAGCGCCGCCTCGCGCCCGCCCAGGCGCAATTGCGCCTGGCCGAGCAGCAGCGCGGCCAGCGGCGCGTGCTGTTGCCGGCTCCAGTCCTGCGCCGCGCGCGCGGCGACGATGCAGGCGGCGTAGTCGCCGAGCCGGTACAGCGCCTCGGCCGCGCCGGCGCTGAGCCAGTGGCGGATCTCGTCGCTGCCCAGGCCGCTGTCGGCCAGGGCGATGGCGCGGCCCCAGTGCTTGGCGGCCTGGCGGTGCTCGCCGGCGGTCTGGTGGGCGATGGCCTGGTTGGCCAGGTCGAGCACCCGCGACTCGAGGTCGTCGGGCAGGGCGTTCATGTCCATATGGGTCGGGGTTCCTATCCTGGAGCCGGTCGCAGTGTGAACGAGCGTGCTTGCAATGGTGCGTGAAAACGTCGCCCGCGCTGTTGCCAACGCGGTGCGGGAGCCAAAGGGGTCATGGCCGCGGCAGCGGCCGCTCACTGCAGGTGGAACGGGCGCTCCTGCGCGTCGGCTTCGCCGGCCTCGTCCTCGCCGGCGGCGGCGCCCTCGCGCCCGGACCACAGCTGCGGGTGCTGCGGCAGCCGCGCGACGAAGCGCGCGCCGCCCAGCGGCGAGGGCTCGACGTGGACGGTGCCGCCGTGGCGCTCGATCACCTGGCGCACGATGCTCAGGCCCAGGCCGTAGCCGCCGGTGGCGCGGTCGCGGCTGCGGTCGAGGCGGTAGAACGGCTCGAACACCCGGCGCCGGTCCTCGGCCGGGATGCCGACGCCGTCGTCCTCGACGATCAGCAGCCAGTCGTTGCCGGCCGGCTCGGCGGCGACGCGGATCGCGCTGTCGGCGTAGCGCACCGCGTTGCGCATCAGGTTGGAGAACGCGCGGCGCAGGCTGCGCGGTTCCACCGCCACTTCCCCCAGCTCCGGCGAGATCGCCCATTCGACCTGGGTGGCGCGCATGCGCAGTTCCTCCGCCGATACGCCGGTGGAGGCGCGCAGGAAGCCTTCCAGGTGCACCGGCTCCAGGCTCGGGCGCGGGCCGCTGCGTTCGAGCATGCCCAGGGTCAACAGTTCGCCGACCAGCAGGTCGAGTTCCTCCACGTCGCAGCGCAGCGCGTGCACGCGGGCGCGCGCGACCCGGTCGTCGAGGGTGTCGGCGAGGTTGGCCAGGCCGAACTCCAGCCGCGTGATCGGCGTGCGCAGCTCGTGCGAGGCGGCGTTGACCATGTCGCGCTGGGACTGGATCAGGCGGCCGATCTGGTCGGCCATGTTGTTGAAGTAGGCCGCCAGCTGGCGGATCGAGGAGCCGCCGCGCAGGCGCGCGCGCGCGCCCAGGTCGCCGTCGCCGAACTGCGCGGCGGTGACGCGCAGCCGTTCCAGGTCGCGCCAGTGCGGCTGCAGCCAGATCATCAGCCCCAGCAGCACCATCGCGAACACGGTGAGGTAGGCGACGTAGCGGATCGGGAAGTCGTTCTCGGTGTAGACGATCTGCACCGTGTCGCCGCCCGGCAGGCGCAGGAACAGGTGGTGGCGCTCGTTGCCCAGGTGGGTGCTGGCGCTGCCCAGCCGCGCCAGTTCGGCGCGGGTGCGCTTGGGCAGGGCGCGCAGCTCCTGCGCCGGCACCCGGCTGTAGCGCTCGGGCGTGCGCCGGTTGAGTTCGGCCAGGCGGCGGTCGAGCTCGGCGCCGGCGGTATCGCCCAGGCGCTCGCGCAGCAGGGTCAGCTCGCCGACGAACTCGTGCCGGACCGAGGCCGAGTACTGGTCCGGGAACAGATAGGGAAACACCTGCTGCACCAGCAGGATCGAACACAACAGCAGCCCCGCGACGGTGAGGTACAACCGCACCAGCATCGAGAGCATTCAGTCCTCCCAGGCGATCGGGCTGAACAGATAGCCCCGTCCCCACACGGTCTTGATCTTGCGCGGCTCGTGCGCGTCGTCGGCGAAGTGGCGGCGCAGGCGCGAAATGCTGACGTCGACGGTGCGGTCGACGCCGTCGAAACCGATGCCGCGCCAGCGCCGCAGCAGTTCGTCGCGGCTGAGCACGCGGCCGGCGGCCTGGGCCAGGATCACGAACAGGTTGTAGTCGGCGGTCTTGAGGTCGATCTCATCGCCCTTCCAGCGCACCTGGCGCGCGGTGAGGTCGATCTGCAGGCCGCCGTAGCTCAGGATCGAGGGCCCCGCCGCCTGCGGCTGGGCCTGGCTGCGGCGCAGCACCGCGCGCAGCCGCGCCAGCAGCAGGCGCGGTTCCACCGGCTTGAGCACGTAGTCGTCGGCGCCGACTTCCAGGCCGGTGACCTGGTCGAACAGGTCCGCGCGCGCGGTCAGCATCACGATCGGCAGGCTCGACTGCTTGCGGATCTGCCGGCACACGTCGAAGCCGTCCATGCCGGGCAGCATCAGGTCGAGCACGATCACGTCGGGCGGATCGTTCTCGATCGCGGGCAGCGCGAGGTCGCCGCGCAGCACCACCGAGGTCTGGAAGTCGTAGCGTTGCAGGTACTCGGAGATCAGCCCGGCCAGACGGGCGTCGTCCTCGATCAGCAGGACTTTATTCATGGCCACCTCATGCGAGCCGGCATGGTAGCGCCGGGCGGTGTGGGCCGTGGAGACGATACAAATAAACACATCTGCCGTTGAGGCTAGCGTCAGCCGGGTTCGCGTGTGTGAACATGGGGCACGAAAGGAGGCGATGGATGCGAAGCGCAATCAAGGAAACGATGCGGTGCGGACGCGGACGGTTGCGGTGCCACGCGCGCGCGGCGGCGGGCGGACCCAGCGCGAAGGCGGCCCGGTCGCCGCGGAAGCGGGCGCGATGAGCGCGGCGGGCGCCGGCGCGGCCGCGCGCAGGAATGCTATCGCAGTCGCCGCGGTGTGGGTCGCGGGGCTGGCGTGCACCGTCTGGATCAACCGCGGCAGCGTCGCCTGGGGCTTGCCCGCGATCGCGGCCGCGGCCTGCGCGTGCTGCCTGGCGCTGGGATGCTGGCCGCGCGCATGGCCGGCGCGCGCGGCGCAATCGTTGCTGTGGATCGCGTTGTTCTGCCTGGCCCTGGTGCCGCCGCTGTATACCGTCATCGCCGATACCGCCCTCGCGCTGAACCCGAATCGCTTCATGTGCGACGTCGGCGACCGGATGGTGCGTTGCGGAATGATCGGCATCGAAGCCTTGGCGGTGCCGTGCGTGGTGTTGGCGGCCGCGGTGGTTTGCCGAATCCGGTGGCGCGACGCCGCGGTGGAACGGATCGCGACCGCGGTCGCGCTGGCGATCGCGCTGGTGTGGACGGCGCTCGCGGTGGCGTACTGAGCGCGGCGAGGCGAGCCAGGCGCGGGCGCGGGTGCGGACGTTGGCGGCTTCGCGCCGTTGGCTGAACAAGCAACTTGACGGTTGCGTATTTGCGGTCCACTCTGGCCCGGCGATATGCATCCAAGAGGTTGCCCATGAACGCATCCACCGACCGCATCCAACGCCGCATCCTGCTCAAGGCCCCGCGCGCCAAGGTCTGGCGCGCGCTGGCCGACGCCGAATCCTTCGGCCAGTGGTTCGGCGTGAAGCTGCAGGGCCAGCGCTTCGCCCCCGGCCAGAGCGCGCAGGGCCACATCACCTATCCCGGCTACGAGCACCTGCTGATGCAGGTGGTGGTGCAGGCGATGGAGCCCGAGCGGCTGTTCTCGTTCCACTGGCATCCCTACGCGGTCGATCCGGGCCGCGACTACTCGCACGAGCCGCCGACCTTGGTCGAGTTCGCGCTCGAGGACGCCGACGGCGGCACCCTGCTGACGGTGACCGAGTCGGGCTTCGACCAAGTCCCGGCCGAGCGCCGCGAGGAAGCTTTCCGCATGAATTCCGGCGGCTGGGACGAACAGGTCGGCAACATCGCGCGCTATGTCGAGTAAGCCCGCCGCCCGGCCGGCGGCCGCGTTCAAGGCGCCGGCGCTGCGGCGCTCGGCGCGGGTGTTCGACGCGCTCGGCGACGAAACCCGGCTGCGGCTGGTGGTGGCGCTGTGCGCCGGCGGCGCGCTGTCGATCGCCCAGCTCACCGCCGGCACCGACATCAGCCGCCAGGCGGTGACCAAGCACCTGCAGGTGCTGGCCGGCGCCGGGCTGGTGCGCGACCTCAAGGCCGGGCGCGAACGCTTGTGGCAGTTCGAGCCGGCCGAGCTGGAACAGGCGCGGCAGTCGCTGCAGCGCATCGCCGAGCAGTGGGACCAGGCGTTGCTGCGGTTGCAGGCGTTCGTCGAGGGCTGAGGCGGGTTCGCGCTCAGCGGTCGGTGAGGTCCAGCGCCGGCCGCCGCTGCTGGCGGCAATAGCGCTCGTACGCGGCGCGTTGGCTCTGCGCGGTGGCGCGCATGCGCACGCTGCCGCCGGGGCCGAGGAACTCGACCGCGCCCATCACCACCACCAGCGCGATCATCGGCTCGTCGCCGACGATCTTCCACCAGTCCACGTTGCCCGGCGGTTCGTAGACGTAGTCGCCCGGCCCGATCAGCTCGCCGGTACACAGCTGGCGGGTGCCGCTGAGGTTGTAGGCGTGGATCTCGCCGGTGTGACGGTGCAGCGGCATGGCCAGGCCCGGGTCCATGCGCAGCAGTTCGACGAAGCCGCGGTCGTCGGCGAAGAAACGCAGCGGCTTGGAGTACTTGCCGGGCGTGTCGGCGGGGATCCACGGCAGTTGCGCGCTGGCGCCGATGCGCGCGGGCAGGTAGTCGTGCAGGGCGTCGAAGCCGGAAGCCATGATGGTTCCTCGCGGGGCGTGGGTGCCGGCTCAGCCGGCGATCGCGTCGAAATAGCGCTGGAACGAGGCATCCACCGCGGCGCGGCCGCCGCCGAGGATGTTGCGGCCCAGGCTGTAGCCGTAGACGTCCTCGAACTCGAAGCCGGCGATGCGTTCGCGCATCGCGCGCACGTCGGCCGGTTTCATCGGGATGTAGTTCGGGTAGCTGTACATGAAGGTGGTGTGGCGGCGGTCGGAGACCACCTGCAGCGCGTCGCCGGGGAACAGCGCCGCGCCGCGCGCGCCGTCGCGGCGCCAGTGCAGCGCGGTGCTGCCGTCGAAGTGGCCGCCGCAGCGGATCAGGGCGACATCGTCGGACAGCGCCAGCTCGTCGCCGCGCCACCAGCGGATCGCCGGCGACGGCCGCTGCACCCAGTCGCGGTCGGCCTCGTGCAGGTAGATCGGCACGTCGCCGAGCGCGCGGCTCCATTCGACCATCGCTGCGTAGAAGTGCGGGTGCGAGACCGCGATCAGGTCGACGCCGCCGAGCGCCTGCAGCGCGCGCACCGCTTCGTCGGTGACCAGCGACAGGGTCTCCCACAGGATGTTGCCGGCGCCGGTGGGCAGGAACATCGCGCGCTGGTCGATGGCGAAGCCGGGCGTCATGGTCAGGCTGAGTACGCCGGCGTCGTCGTCGATGCGCAGGCGGTGGCGCTGGGCCAGCGATTCCATCGTGGTCCAGCGCTGGCCGTTCCAGCCGACGTACTGGCGCTCGTCCTCGCACACCGGGCAGTGCGCGGGCGGGGCGGCGGATTCGGCGAACTGGGTGCCGCAGGTTTCGCAGATCGGGCAGGGCATGGCGGGCCTCGGCGGTGGCTGGCGAGATGGGTGGCGACGAACAAGTGCGGGCGGGGCGGCTTGGGGGAGGGACTCCAGTCCCGACGCGTCCGGTCGCCGCGATCGGGCACCCGCGCGGCGGGGCCGAAGCCCCTCCCGCCACCGCGTCGGGTCAGCCTTGCGCGCCCTGGCCGAACAGCGCCTGCCGCTCGGCTGCGGTGAAATTGGCCGGCTTCGCATACGGATCGTCGACGCCGGCATACGCGCGCTGCGTCGCCGGCCGCGCGCGGATGCGTTCGAACCAGCGCTGCAGGTCCGGGGTGGCGGCGAGGTCGTGGCCGAGCCCGGCGTGCGGCAGCACCCACGGATAGCAGGCGATGTCGGCGATGGACAGTTCCTCGCCGGCGATGAACTCGCGCCCCTGCAGGCGCCGGTCGAGCACGCCGTACAGCCGCGCGGCCTCGCGGGTGTAGCGGTCGATCGCATACGGCACCGCTTCGGGCGCGTGCGCGCGGAAGTGCCCGGCCTGTCCGGCCATCGGGCCGAGCCCGGCCATCTGCCAGAACAGCCACTGCGTGGCCTCCAGTTGATCGCGCTCGGCGCGCGGCCACAGCAGGCCGGTCTTGCGCGCCAGATAGAGCAAGATCGCGCCGGACTCGAACACCGGCAGCGGCGCGCCACCGTCGGCGGGCGCGTGGTCGACGATCGCCGGGATCTTGTTGTTCGGCGAAATCGCCAGGAACTCCGGAGCGAACTGCTCGCCGGCGGAGAGCTTGACCGGCACGATCCGGTGCGCCAGCCCGGTCTCTTCCAGGTACAGGCGCAGCTTCAGGCCGTTGGGGGTGGCGGCGTAGTGGAGGTCGATCATCTCGGCGGGTCCGCAGCGGCGAGGGGCCGCTTCCATGGAGCCAGCTTAGGAGTACGCTGGCGCCCCGGTTGGTCCAAATCGGACGGAATCCATGGAACCAGTTTTCGCCGCCGCCGCGCCCACGGGCGCCGAGCCGGACGCCCCGGTGTTCGAGTTCCCGCTGGACCTGCCGGCGCGCGGCCGCGGCAACCTGACCCACGAACTGCACCAGCAACTGCGCGCGGCCATCCTCGACGGCCGCTTCGCCGCGGGCGCGGCGCTGCCGGCCACGCGCCGGGTCGCCGCGGGCCTGGGCGTCGCCCGCAACACCGTGGTCGCCGCCTACGACCTGTTGATCGCCGAGGGCTACGTCGCGCCGCGTCGCGGCGCCAAGGCGGTGGTCGCCGACGTCGCCGCGCGCCGCGACCGGCGCGCGCCGCAGCGGCTGTCCGCGGGGCCGGAAGACCCGCGCCTGAACCCGCTCTGGCGCACCCCGTTCCTGCGCCCGGAGCCGCCGCGCGACCTGCCCGAGCGCTGCTTCCGCCTCGGCATCCCGGATCATCGCCACTTCCCGCACGAGACCTGGCGGCGGCTGTCGGCGCAGACGCTGCGGGCCTGGTCGCGCACCGGTTTCGGCTATCCGCCGTCGGAAGGCATCGCCGAACTGCGCGAGGCCATCGCCCAGCACGTGGCCTTCGCCCGCGCGGTCGCCTGCAGCGGCGAGGACGTGGTGGTGACCTCCGGCGCGCAGCAGGCCTTCGACCTGCTGGCGCGCCTGCTGGTGACGCCGGGCGACACCTGCGTGGCGGTGGAAGAGCCCGGCTACCCGCCGGTGCGCGCCGCCTTCGCCGCGGCCGGCGCGCGGCTGTTGCCGATACCGGTCGACGAAGAGGGCCTGTGCGTGGAGCGCTTGCCCGAGCAGGTGCGGGTGATCAGCGTGACGCCCTCGCACCAGTCGCCGACCGGGGTGGCGCTGTCGCTGCGCCGGCGCCGCGCGCTGCTCGACTTCGCCCGCCAGCGCAACGCGCTGGTGATCGAGGACGACTACGACGGCGAGTTCCGCTTCGGCCAGCGCCCGCTCGACGCGCTGCAGACGCTCGACCGCGACGGCCTGGTGTTCTACATCGGCACCTTCTCCAAGAGCCTGTTCCCGTCGCTGCGCAAGGGGTTCATCGTCGCCCCGCGCTGGGCGCGCGATGCGCTGGCGACGGTCAAGCACTGCGCCGACTCGCACAGCGACACGATCACCCAGTCGGTGCTCGCCGCCTTCATCCGCGACGGCCACCTGGCCCGCCACGTGCGGCGCATGCGCGCGGTGTACGCGCCGCGGCGCGAGGCGCTGCTGGCGGCGCTGGACGCGGAACTGGCGCCGTGGCTGCAGCCGATCCCGTGCGAAGCCGGCATGCACCTGGCCGCGCGCATCCGTGACCCGGCGCTGGCGCCGGCGATCCTGGCGCGGCTGCCGCGGTACATGCCCGGCGCGCAGTCGATCGGCGAATACGCGATGAGCGCGCCGGCGATGCCGGCGATCACCTTCGGCTACGGCGTCATCGACGTCGAACGGATCCGCCCGGCGACGCGCGCGTTCGCGCGTTCGCTGGCGGGATTGGGCGCGCCTTGATCCGCGCAGCCCGGGTTCGCAGCCGCTAGCGGCGGCGCAAGCCGCGAGCGCATCCGATCCGGCCGCGTCGAAGGCATCGTCGCGGTTGCGTTGCCGCGGTCGCGGTTCGCGCCGCGGCTACCCGGCGGCTTCGGGCAACGTCACCGGCACGAACCGCACCGGCCGCATCCGGCCGAAGTCGCGGCGCGGGTCGCGGCGCACGCGCGGGTTCGGATCGAGCACGCGCGGCGCGACCGGGTCGTGCAGGTACACCACCCAATGCCAGGTGCCGTCCTCGCGCGGGTTGATCGCGACCAGCCCGTCGCCGCCGCAGTCGCGCCAGTCGCCGACCGCGCGCTCGCTGCCGCTGCCGATGCGCAGCACCGCAAGCATCCGCCGCAGTTGCCCCGCATCGGTCCGCCAGCTTTCGCGCGGCGCGCGCGCGGCGGCGCCGCCGCCGGCACGATGGCGCGACAGCCGCGGGCCGATCGCCAGCGCCCGCGCCAGGGTGCGCGCCTGGGCATAGCCGATCCCGGCCAGCATCGCCACGCAGGCCAGGCCGCAGCCGCTGCGGTCGTGCTGCAGGCAGCGCCGCACCGGCGCGCGGCTCATCGGGCGATCCCGCGCGGGTCGTGCGCCGCCGGCGCGTCGCTGGCGCAGGCGGCGGCCAGCGTCGCCACCCGCTCCTGGCAGAACGCCAGGTAGGTGCGCACGATCGCCGAGGGGTGGCGGTGCGAGGGATACAGCAGGTGGACGTGCTGCTCCGGCAGCGGATGCTCCGGCAGCAGCGCGACCAGATGCCCGGCGCGGATCGCCGCGGCGGCCAGGAACGGCGGCAGCTCGGTCACCGCCTCGCCGGCCAGCGCGCGGCTGCGCAGGTGCGCGTAGTCGTTGGTCGAGAGCAGCGGCTGCGGCTGGAAGGTTTGCGCGCCCAGTTGCCAGCCGCCGCTCTGCGCCCAGGCCGCGCACGGGAAGCGATCCAGCGCCGCGACCGATTCCGGCGCGCCCAGCCGCGCCAGCAGCGACGGCGCGGCCACCAGCACGTGGCGATACGACAGCAACCGCCGCGCCACCATCGCCTCGTGCGCGATCGCGCCCACGCGCAGGGCGACGTCGATGCCGTCCTCGACCAGGTCGATGCGGCGCTCGCTGGTGTAAACGTGCAGGCGGATGTCGGGATAGCGCTGCTGGAACGCCGACAGCAGCTCCCACCACGGCTCGTAGCCGGGCGGCAGCGACAGGCGCAGGCGGCCCTTGAGCCGGGCCTGGTCGCTGGCCACCGCCTGCTCGGCCTCCGCCAGCGCCTCGATCCCGCGCCCGGCGTGTTCGTACAGGCGGGCGCCGGCGTCGGTCGGGCGGGTGCCGCGCACCGAGCGTTCGAGCAGTTGCACGTTCAACTGCCGCTCCAGTTCGCGGATGCGCCGGCTCAGGGTCGGCAACGGCACGCCCGCGCGCTCGGCCGCCGCCGACAGGCTGCCGGCCTGAACCACGCTGACGAACATCCGCACTGCATTGAGGTCCATTGGGTCCTCTCTATTTTGAGAGAAAGCCTGTCTTCGGTGTGGATTATATTTCGAATCCGGAAGGGGGACAGTGGCTCCACCCGCTGCAAGCCGCAGCGTTTGCATCCCCCAGGAGCCCGCCATGTCCCTCCAGTCCGTGATCGAAACCTACGAAAAAGCGCTCAACGCCAGCGATACCGACGCCGTCCTCGCGCTGTACGGCAGCGACCCGGTGTTCATGCCGCAGCACGCCCCGGCCCTGGTCGGCCGGGCCGCGGTCCGTGCCGGCTACGAGCAGGTGTTCGCCGCGATCGGGTTGTCGGTGAAGTTCCGCATCCACGAGGCCGAAGAGGCCGGCGACTGGGCCTGGGTGCGCACCAGCACCGTCGGCCGCACCCGCCTGCTCGCCGCCGGGACCGACGTGGACGAGGGCAACAACGAGCTGTTCGTGTTCCGGCGCGAAGGCGGGCAGTGGAAGATCCACCGCTATCTGTTCGCCACCAGCCTGCCGCGCGGCTGAGGCCGGCGCACGCGCGCACGCGCGCGGCCGGACGTGCCGGCCGCGCCGAACTGCACGAACCGACCCGGGCGCGCCGCGCCCGGGTCCCGCGGTGCCCCGCGGCGCGGTTCAATCGAACCGGTAGCTCACGCTCATGCTGTAGCGCCGGCCGAGGATGTCGTAGGTGCCGATGCCCAGCTCGCTCGGCGTGGTACCCAGCGGCGGGTCCTTGTCGAGCAGGTTCTGCACCGCGAAGTTGACCCGCACGTTGTCGGTGAAGCGGTAGTTCACCCCGGCGCCGAGCAACCAGTACGACGGCGCCCGCAGCACGTCGGAGGTCTCCACGGTGTTCTCGTTGTTGAACACCGACGCGCTCAGGTAGCGCGCGTTCAAGTTCAGGCCGAGCTTGTTCTTCTGGTAGTCCAGGCCGAACTGGTACTGGCGCTCGGCCATGCCGATCTCGCCGACGTCGTCGTCGACGCTCACCCCGGTGGTCGAGCTTTCGAAGCGCTTGACCCACAGCGCGTTGGCGCTGAAGTCGAAGCGGCCCCAGTCGCCGACGTCCCAACGGTAGGCCAGCTCGCCGGTGATGCCCTGGAAATGGATGAAATCGCCGTTGCGGTAGCGCACCGCGACGATGTCGAACTGGCCGTCGGGCCGGCGCTGGATCTGCTGGCAGTAGTAGTTGGCGGTATTGACGTTGCCGGCGTTGAAGTCGGGATTGTCGTAGCAGGCCGAGAGTACGTCGTTGACGCTCTGGGCGAAGATCTGGTCCTTGAGCTTGACCTCGTTGTAGTCCACCGCCAGGCGCAGGCCCTTGACGAACTCCGGCTGCCACACGAAACCGGCGGTCCACGAATCGGCCGCCTCGTTGCGCAGGTTCGGCTCGCCCTGGCGCGCGGCGCGCGAGTTGGCGCTGTTCTGCTGGAAGTCGACCGGGTTGAGCCCGTACTGCTGGTAGAACGCCGCGCAGTTGCGCGCGCGCGCGGCCGGGTTGGGGCCGCCGGTGACGTTGCGCCGGTCGCAGGGGTCGGAGGTGGCCTGGAACAACTCCACCTGCGGCAGGTACAGCTCGGTGATCACCGGCGCGCGCAGCGAGCGGGTCTTGTTGCCGCGGATCTGCAGGCCCTCGATCGGCTCCCACTGCAGGCCGTAGGTGTAGGCGTTGAAGCCGCCGTTGACGCTGTTGTCGACGCGGCGGAACTTGCCGGTGATGTCGAACCGGTGCAGGCCGGGAATGCCGGCGTCGGGCGAGACCAGCGGCAGCATCGTTTCGACGTAGTACTCGTTGGTGTGGTACTTGCCGTTGAGCGGCGGGATCGCGACCGCGCGGCCGAGGCCGCGGCGGGTGAAGTCGTTGGGGCTGAAGCCGCCTTCCTCGATCCGGTGCTCGTAGCCCAGCGCGACGTTCAGCGGGCCGCTCCACAGCTCGGCGACCGGGCCGCTGACGAAGGCGCTGAACACCTTCTGCTTCTGCTCGAAGTCGGTGCGCGCGGTGCCGGTGACGTAGCGGATCGCCTCGGCCGAGGGCCGGCCCTGGCCGAACAGGTCCAGCGGCACGCAGTTGGGATCGGCGATGGGATTGGAGTTGGCGCCGGCGCTGGCCGCGTACAGCGCGTTGCCCGCGGTCGGATCGCACACCAGGCGGCCGCCGACGTTGCGGACGTTGATCGCGTTGATGAAGTTCTGCTGGTTCAGCGCCGTCGACGAGGTGGTCGCCTGCATGCGGCCGTAGTTGGCCGAGACTTCCCAGTCGAACGGCCGCGACCACAGCTCGAAGTCGCCGCGCGCGCCGACCACGATGCGGTCGATGTCGGTTTCGGTGCGGTCCGGGGTCAGGCCCAGGTCGGCCGAGGTGCGGGCCAGGCGGAAGCTGCGGATGCCCAGCGCCGATAGTTGCTGGCGCGCCTGGTCGTTGAGCAGCGGATGGGTCGACTGCACGATCAGCGCGCTGTTGAGGCGGGTGCCGGCGGTGGTGTTGCCGGTGGTGCCGATGTCGCTCGGCGAATAGGCGTCGGCGTGGTAGTGCATGGCCTCGACGAACAGGCGCGCGTTGTCGGCCACGTCGTAGTGGCCGATCACGTTGACCGTCTGGCGCTTGAGGCTGGTCAGCAGCGCGGTGATGTCGGCGGTGTTGAGGCCTTGCCCGCCGGAGGCGGTGCTGGTGCCGAAGTTCACGCCCGGATCGAACGGCACCAGGTTGCCGTTGGGCGCGAACTGCAGGTAGGTGCGCTCGCCCGGGCCGAAGCCGCGCAGCGCGCCGCCGGGCAGGGTGACCGCGCCGCTGACCGGCAGGACCAGGCCGCCGAAGGTGTTGGTGAAGGTGCGCGCGTCGCGGATCAGCACGGTGCCGGGGATGCCGTCGTTCGGGCCGGTGTCGAACGGCACGTTGCCGTGCACGCGGCCGTCGGTCTCGGGATTGCGGCCGGGCTGGTTGGCGCGCATCTGCGCCGCGTTCGGGTTGGCCGGGAACGCGTAGGCGCGGGCGAAGTCGGTGCGGTCCGAGCGCAGCAGGCCCTGGCTGTCGTCGTAGGAGCCGCCGACCATGAGGTTGCCGCGGCCGTCGGCGAAGTCGGCGCCGGCGAGGAAGCTGTAGCCCAGGCGCTCGTTGTCGCCGTGGTCGCTGATGCCGTAGTTGAAGTTGGCCTCCACGCCCTGGAAGCGGTCCTTGAGGATCACGTTGACCACGCCGGCGATCGCGTCGGAGCCGTAGGTCGGCGCGCCGCCGATGGCGACGTTCTCGACCCGGTCGATCATCTGCACCGGGATCGCGTTGAGGTCGACCTGGGCGCCGGCGGACGCGCCGAAGTTGGTCAGCGCGCGCGAGGTCACCACGCGCCGGCCGTTGACCAGGGTCAGGGTGCGGTTGCTGCCCAGGCCGAAGCGGTTGACGAAATTGACGCCGCCGGCGTAGTTGGCCTGGCCGCCTTCCGGGGTCTGGCCGATGCCGAAGCCGACGGTCTGGTTGAGCGCGTCGGCGACATTGGTCATGCCGCGCTCGCGCACCGATTCGCTGGAAACCACGGTGGCCGGTTCCAGGGTGTCGAAGCCCGAGCGCGGGATGCGCGAGGCGGTGACCTTGATCCCTTCCAGTTCGGTCGCCTTGCGCTCGGCCGGCGCCGGTGCCGGCGTGGCGGCGTCCTGGGCGAGCGCGGCGGGAGCGAAGGCCGGCGCGGCCAGGGCCACGGCCAGAGCGGTCAAAAGCGGGCGGCGCCGCAGGATGCGGCGGGAGGACGTGCTGATCATGTAGGTTCCCCGGGTCGGGCCGGCGCAGGGGGCCGGCGCATTGCCAGTACGCCTAATCCGGCAAAGCGGTCGCAAGCGCGAAAGCGACCGGAATCATTGCGAAACCGTGATGGAATGCTTGCTGTTACGTGCTGTTTCAGCCAAAAGGTGTCAACTGCGCGCCTGTTCAGCCGTTTCGCGCGTGCCTGCGGGTGCAGTGGCCGCTGCTGACGAACCTAGTGGTACGGGTGCGCCGAACCCCTCGACGCCTCCGCCGCCCCGGCGCGTCCCCGGGAACTTTCCACGCCGTGCGGCTGTCTCACAAAGGCTCGCGAAATCTGGTCGGAACCGCTTCGGGCAGCGCGGCCCCAGCCATCCGCCCGAGCCAAGTCGCTGATCGCAAAGGCCGTTTTTGCGGCGCCGTCATCGTTAGACGACGCTGCGGCCACGCCCGGTCCGCGACACTCCCGCGAGCCTGAACGCCAGCCGTTTTTCGGCCCTCCCGGCCGTTCCAATCCCGCAACACTGCGGAACTTCCCCACCCTTTAGCAGTCCGATAGGCCGACTGCTAAGATCGCCGACATGACCTCTATCGCCCAATCCTCCGCTCTTGTCGCCAACAACCTGCCTGTGCCCAGCGCGCTCGGTTCGCTGGACGCGTACATCGGCGCGGTGCACCAGATCCCGGTGCTGACCGCCGAAGACGAGCAGGCGTTGGCCCGCCGTTTCCGCGACGAGGAAGACCTCGACGCGGCCCGCGAACTCGTCCATTCCCATCTGCGCTTCGTGGTCCACGTGGCCCGCGGCTACAACGGCTATGGCCTGCAGATCGGCGACCTCATCCAGGAAGGCAACATCGGCCTGATGAAGGCGGTCAAGCGCTTCGACCCCGAACAGGGCGTGCGCCTGGTCTCCTTCGCGGTGCACTGGATCCGCGCCGAGATGCACGAGTTCATCCTCAAGAACTGGCGCATCGTCAAGGTCGCCACGACCAAGGCCCAGCGCAAGCTGTTCTTCAACCTGCGCAAGTCCAAGACCCGCCTGGGCTGGATGAACGCCGAGGAAGTGCGTCAGGTGGCCCTGGACCTCAACGTCTCCGAGCGCGAAGTGATGGAGATGGAGTCGCGCCTGTCCGGCCGCGACATCGGCTTCGACGCGCCCAGCGACGAGGACGACGACCACGCGCCGCCGTCGCCGGCCGCGTACCTGCGCACCGCCGACGAAGACCCCTCGCAGAGCTACGAGCGCGAGGACGAGGAAGACAACCAACTCGCGCTGCTGCGCGAGGGCCTGGCCGGCCTGGATGCGCGCTCGCGCGACATCGTCAAGCGTCGCTGGCTGGACGCCGACAGCAAGGTCACGCTGCAGGAACTGGCCGACGAGTACGGCGTCAGCGCCGAGCGCATCCGCCAGATCGAGGCCAACGCGCTGAAGAAGATGCGCGGCCTGTTCGCGGCGTAAGCGCGCAGCGGATCGAAACCACGAACGGCCCGGGGCGACCCGGGCCGTTCTTGTTTTTGCGCCGCCGGACTGGGCCTCGTCGGATGCGGCTTCGCCCGCAACGCGTGCCGTAGCCCGCGTCCAGGCGGCAGGCGCTCAGCCGCCTGGCTTGGCGCCCTCTTTTTCCAGCATCGCGTCCAAGTGCCGGTACAGCGCCTTGAGCTGCGAATGCGAGCGCAGGCCGCCGCTGCGGATGCTCAGATCCAACGTTCGGGTCTCGGCCTGCAATATGCGGGCGACATCGGCAGCCGGCAGATCGCCGTCGCCGGCGCGGTAGACCGCTTCCAGCATCGGATACAGCGGCGCGTGCGGGAAATCCTGCGCCGCCTGCGCGAGCATCGCTCGGTAGGCCGGGTCCGGCACCGTGTCCGGGGCGGGTTCGGCGTGCCGGATGCGGCTGAGCGCGAAGCGTTCGTCGCGATAGCGTTTCCAGCCCAGCTCATCGCTTTCGGCCAGGCCGGCGGCGTCTGCAGCGTTCTGCTGCAGATAGGCCAACACCCGCAGCGCTTCCAGGTCGCCGCTCTCGCTGCGGGCGCGTTCGCGCAATGTATCGCCATGACGGGCGAGCAGGGCGACGAAGTCCGGCGGCTGCGTCGCGCGCGCCGCTGCACGGCCCAGCGCCACCCGGCCCAGCGCCGAACTGGCCGGGTACGGGTGGTTGCCGACGATCACCCGGCAGCGCTCCAGATCGTCGTAGCCGAGGCCTTGCTCGCGATCGCGCAGCTTGGGCCACAGGCAGTCCCACTCCTGGCGCTCGCGCTGCTGCGGGCTCCACTGCGCGCGCGCCAGCGCGATCGCCGCGTCCTGCGCCGAGGCTTGCGGCGCGGCGTTCCACCAATCCCCGTGCCAATCGAACGAGCGCGCGAGCAGGCGTTCGAGCGCGGCCCGGTCGCCGCGCGAGGCCTGGCGGTAGTCCTGGCCGAAGCGGCTCAGTTCGCTGGGGCCGCCGAAGACTTCGTACGACATCTTCTCGGCGCCGACGTGGCGCGAATCGACGTTGGAGTCGCGCACGATCGCCGCCGCGCCGCGCAGGTCGCCGAGGGCCAGGTAACAATACGCAGCGACGTAGGTAGCCGTATCCGCAATGCCGATGGGACTGGCGCGCAGACGCGTCCACAGCGGCAACGCGGCGCCGCAGTCGTCCTTGCGGGTGTAGTGCAGGGCCAACTCGAACAGGATTTCCGGTTGCTCCGGCTGCAGGGCGTCCGCGCTGCGGTGCAGGCGCAACGAGGCCTCGGGCGCCATCGACCACAGCATGTTGCCGATGGCGAACCGGCGTGCGGCGCCGCCTTGTTCGGCGTAGGCGACCAGTTCGGCCACGGCTTGGTCGAGACGGCCGGAGAACTGCAACGGCAGGTGGCGCCGGCCGAAATCCTCGGCGGCCTGCGATTCGGCTTGGACTTGATCGATGAAGTTCCCGGCCGGCACGCGCGCCGTCGTTTTCGCCGCGGCGGGCGCGGAAGCATCGAGTCCGCGCGGAATCGCACTCGCGCCGAAACTCATCGCCACAGCCAAAGCGAACAGCATCGTCTGCAGTGCGGGGCGGCGCGAACGTCGGGATGTATGCGGGGTCGAGCTGCGCTGCGCGCTCATGCGGTCCTTCATCGGCGAATCGCGACGTGCGCGCGGGCGCTCAGCCTAAACCAATGCGGGCGCTGCGCAAGACGCGGATATCGCCCCCAGCCCAACCGGCCTAACGTGGCGCCGTCCCCACCCACCGGAACCCGCGCCATGCACGCCTACCGAATCGACGGTCTCGCCCCGGAAACCTTTGCGCCGTTGTTCGCGCTCGACGATGCGGCGTTGCGCGCGCACGGTATGCGCCGGGTCGTGGCGGATTCGCCGACCGGCTATCCGTGCCGGGTGTCGCTGGCCGAGGCGGCGCCGGGCGAGCGGCTGTTGCTGTTGACCTTCGCGCATCACGATTGCGACGGCCCGTATCGCGCCAGCGGTCCGATCTTCGTGCGCGAGGACGCGATGCGTGCGCCGACGCTGCGCAATCGGCTGCCTTCGATCCTGGGCACCCGCCATCTGTCGTTGCGCGCCTACGATGCGGACGGCTGGATGCTGCAGGCGCGCGCGCTGGAAGGGCGCGATGCCGAGGCGGCGATGCAGGAACTGTTCGACGATCCGCGCACCGCCCGCATCCATGCCCACAACGCGCGCTACGGTTGCTTCCTGTGCGCGATCGACCGCGAGCCGGCGCAGGGCTGAGCCGGCGCCATTCGCGGTTGCGACCGCACCCAACTTCGCCGCCGCGGCGCCGCGCGGGCGGCTGAGAACTGCAAGCCGCGTCGCAGCAATGCGGCCTCCTGCTTGCCGGCGCCCGCGCGCCGGCCCAAGACTGCGGCGCCGGCCGCGCCATGCGCCGGTCTAAAACCAAAAGGAGGGGGTCATGGAAGTGAGCAAGATGCTGATCGCGGCGGGCTTCGCCGCGGCGTTGTCGTTGGCCGCGGTCGCGCCCGCGCGCGCGGGCGATCTGAGCGGCGCGCAACTGACGTGCTATGTCGATACCTTTGCCTTCGACGTGCCGCAGGCGCAGTGGTGCCACAGCACCTGGACGCCGGGCACGGCGACCAATCCGTCGGTGGCGATGTTCGAGGTGACCGGCCTGGCGGCCGGCAGCTACAGCTTCGCCTGGACCGACCTGGAAACCGGGCAGGCGCCGGCCGGCTGCGGCAACGCGCAGTACTGCATCGTGCCCATCGCCACCGAGACCCGCGGCGACGGCGAGGCGCGCGCGCGGGTGGTGGTGACCGACACGGCCACCGGCGCGCAGCGCTCGCTCGATGCCACGGCGTGGTACTGGGACGGCTACAACTGATCGCGGCCGCCGCGCGCCGGCGGCGAACGCCGCGGCGCGCGGTGGTTCATCGAATCACGCACATCGGACAAGGAGAGTTTCATGCGCATCAATACAAGCATCGGCCTGAGCGCGGTCGCGCTGGCGCTGGCCATGGGCCATGCCGCGCCAGTGCAGGCCGGCAACGTCACCGACGCCGGCATGGTGTGTTACGTCGACACCTTCCGTTACGACATCCCCACGCCCGACACCTGCAGTTCGTGGTGGGTGCCCAATGGCGCGCACCACACGTCGGTGGCGGTGTTCAGCGTGACCGGCCTGCCGGCCGGCAACTACGGTTTCGTCTGGCGCGATCTGGAGACCAATGCGATCGTCGCGTCCTGCGCCAACCAGAACGCCTGCGCGGTGCCGATCACGACCGACCTGGCCGGCGACGGCGTGGCGATCGTGCAGGCCACCGTGACCGACCTGGACACCGGCGCGAGCCGGCAGGTGCAGGCGACGGCGTACTACTACGACGGATACACCTGAGCGAGCGCATGGCCGCGAACGAAAAAGGGCGCCCTCGGGCGCCCTTTTTTTACCGCGGCCTGCGTCGCCGCGCGGGCCGGACTCAGTCCTCGTCGTCGTTGGCGGACTTGTCGCCCGCGCCGCCGAGGATGATGCGGGCGTGGCGCTGGTAGGTGTAGTACGCCCACGACCAGTTGAGCATCACGATCAGGCGGTTGCGGAAGCCGATCAGGAAGAACACGTGCGCGGCCAGCCAGAACGTCCACGCCAGCACGCCGGAGAAATGCCAGCCGTGCAGGTCCACCACCGCGGCGCGGCGGCCGATGGTGGCGAGGTTGCCGAAGTCGACGTAGCGGAACGGCGGCGGCGCCGGCTGGCCGGCCAGGCGCGCGCGGATGCTGCCGGCGACGTGGCTGCCCATCTGCTTGGCCGCCGGCGCCACGCCGGGTACCGGCTTGCCGTCGTCCTGCTGCAGGCTGGCGAGGTCGCCGGCGACGAAGATCTCCGGCCGGCCGGGCACGCTGAGATCGGGCAACACCTGCACGCGGCCGGCGCGGTCGCGCGGGACGTCGAGCAGCGCGCCCAGCGGCGAGGCCGCCACGCCGGCGGCCCACAGCACCGTGCGCGCGGGGACGAATTCGGCGCCCAGGGTGTAGCCGTTGGCGTCGATCGAACCGACCGGGGTGCCGGTGGAGACTTCCACGCCGAGCCGCTGCAACTGCGCGCGGGCCTTTTCCGACAGCGACTCGGGAAAGCTCGCCAGCACCCGCGGCCCGGCTTCGATCAGGCGCACCCGCGCCTGCGCCGGATCGATCCGGCGGAACTCGCGGCGCAGGGTCTTGCGCGCGATCTCGGCCAGGGTGCCGGCCAGCTCGACCCCGGTCGGGCCGCCGCCGACCACGGCGAAGTGCAGCCACGCGGCGCGTTCCTGCTCGATCTGCGCGGCCTCGGCGCGCTCGAACGCGAGCAGCACGCGGCGGCGGATGTGCAGGGCGTCGTCGAGGGTCTTCAGGCCCGGCGCGTGCGCCGACCACTCGTCGTGGCCGAAGTAGGCGTGGGTGGCGCCGCTGGCGAGCAGCAGGAAGTCGTAGCCGATGCGCTCGCCGTCGGCGAGGACGACGCTGCGCGCGTCGGCGTCCATGCCGACGACTTCGCCCAGGCGCACTTCGACGTTGGCCTGCTTGCGCAGGATGTGGCGCAGCGGCGCGGCGATGTCCGGCGAGGATAGGCCGGCGGTGGCGACCTGGTACAGCAGCGGTTGGAACAGGTGGTGGTTGCGGCGGTCGATCAGGGTGATGCGCACCGGCGCGGACGCCAGTGCGCGGGTCGCCCACAGTCCGCCGAAGCCGCCGCCTACGATGACGACATGCTTGCGGGTATCGGACATAGCCGGCTCCTCATCCGTTCGCGCGTTGCGCCAGCAGCGCTTCGAGCTTGCGCTGGTCGGCGGCGAAGCGGCGGATGCCGTCGGCGAGCTTGTCGGTCGCCATCGCGTCCTCGTTGTGCTGCCAGCGGAACCCGGCCTCGCCCAGGCGCTCGCCCGCGGCGGCGCGTTCGCCGTCGTCGTTGAGCGCGCGCGGCACCTCGCCGTCGCTGGCTTCCAGTTCGCCGAGCAGTTCCGGCGAGATGGTCAGGCGGTCGCAGCCGGCCAGCGCCAGCACCTGGCCGACGTTGCGGAAGCTGGCGCCCATCACCACGGTCTGGTAGCCGTGGCGCTTGTAGTAGTTCCAGATGCGCGCGACCGACTGCACGCCCGGGTCGTCCTGCGGCGTGGCCGGCGTGGCCGCGCCGCTGGCCAGGTGCCAGTCGAGGATGCGGCCGACGAAGGGCGAGATCAGGTACACCCCGGCTTCGGCGCAGGCCACCGCCTGGGCGAAGGAGAACAGCAGGGTCAGGTTGCAGTGGATGCCTTCCTTCTCCAACTGCTCGGCGGCGCGGATGCCTTCCCAGGTCGAGGCGACCTTGATCAGCAGGCGGTCGCGGCCGATGCCCGCGGCCTCGTAGAGTTCGACGATGCGCCGCGCCTGCGCCAGGCTGGCCTGGGTGTCGAAGCTCAGCCGCGCGTCGACCTCGGTGGAGACGCGGCCGGGGATCAGCTTGAGGATCTCGCCGCCGATGGCCACGGCCAGGCGCAGGCCGGCGTCGGCCACGCGCGCCTGCGCGTCGGCGCCCTGGGCCTTCGCGACGGCGGCGTCGATCAGCGGCGCGTAGGCGGGCAGGCCGGCGGCCTTGAGCAGCAGCGAGGGATTGGTGGTGGCGTCGAGCGGTTGGAAGCGGGCGATGGCCTCGATGTCGCCGGTGTCGGCGACCACGGCGGAGAGTTGGCGCAGCTGTTGCAGGCGGTTGCTCATGGGGAATGGGTTCTGTCGTTAGGTATCCGCGCCATTTTCGCCCATTGCGGTTAGCCCGTCATGAAGCCGGCGCTATCTTCTGCCTGGCGGCCGCGCGCGCGTCGCCGGCCGCGCCGCCTTGCGCTAGGCTGGCGCGGACGGCCGCGCCGCGGCCCCGGAGCTCCGACCATGGCCGTGGCCACGGAAGAAAAACGCATCGCCCTGCTGATCGACGCCGACAACGCGCCGGCCGCCAAGATCGAGGTGATCCTGGCCGAGGTGGCCCGCTACGGCGCGGCCAACGTGCGCCGCGCCTACGGCAACTGGAAAAGCCCGAACCTGAAAAGCTGGGAAGCGGTGCTGCACGAGTACGCGATCCGCCCGATCCAGCAATTCGCGTACTCCAAGGGCAAGAACGCCTCGGACATGGCGATGGTGATCGACGCCATGGACCTGCTGTACGCGCGCAACCTCGACGCCTTCGCGATCGTTTCCAGCGATGCCGACTTCACCCCGTTGGTGATGCGGCTGCTGACCGACGGGGTCAGGGTCTACGGCTTCGGCGAGAAGAAGACGCCCGAGCCCTTCGTCAACGCCTGCTCCAAGTTCACCTACGTCGAAGGGTTGGGCCAGCCGGCGGCGGAGGTGCAGGCCGACGAGACCGTGGCCACGGTGGCGCTGCGCAGCCCGCAGGACCTGCGCAGCGACACCCGGCTGGTGCGGATGCTGCGGCGCGCGGTGGAGGCGGCCAGCGGCGACGACGGTTGGTCGCACCTGGGCGCGGTCGGGCACCAGATCGCCAACCAGGCTTCGTTCGATTCGCGCAACTACGGCTATCGCAAGCTCAGCGACCTGATCGAAGCGGCGGGTTTGTTCGAGACCCGGCGCGACAACCAGATCGTGTGGATCCGCGACAAGCCCAAGGGCAAGGCCAAGGACGCGGCGAAGGAGCCGGCGGGCCAGGACGGCGCGGGCGCGGCGAAGCCCAAGGCCAAGGGCAAGGCCGACAAGGGCTGATCGCGCCGCGGCGGTTGTCGCGCGCGTGCGTTGCGCATCTCGTCCGCACTGGAAGTGCATGCGAACTGCCGATTCGGCGCGGTGCGTACGCGCGTTCGCAACGCGGCGGAAAATGTTCAACCCGCGCTCAGGGGCGTGCGGTAGATTCCGCGCTTCCTTCCTGTCGCCGACGAGCCCCGCATGCCTTGGTTTCCTGCCCGTTTCGCCCGCATCGCGATCCTCGCGCTGGCGCTCGCTGCTGCCGCCGGTGCGGTCGGCGCGGCCGACAAAGTCGTCACCGTGCCGGTGAAGTTCGCCAAGGGAACCACCGGTGCCACGGTGAAGGGCGCGATCAAGGGCTACGACTCGGTGGAATACCTCGTCGTCGCCCGCGCCGGCCAGACCTTGCGCCTGGCGATTGCCGGCAGCGCCAATGCCAACGTCAACGTCTTCCCGCCGCGCGCCGACGGAACGCCCGACCCCGACGCGAGCGGGCTGGAACTGAGCGCCGCCTACCGGAACGGGCGTTCGAGCGAAAGCGCGGTGCTGCCGGCCAACGGCACCTACCGCATCCAGGTGTACCAGTTCCGCGCCATCGCGCGCCGCGGCACGGTGTCGAAGTATTCGTTGAAGATCGAGATTCGGTGAGGGGCGGCTGGCGCGCGCTTGCGCCGGCGGTTTCCTCGCAGTTGCGTGTTCGCGGTCGCAGCTTGCGCAGCTCCTACAG
>NZ_FNPT01000017.1:0-16225 GCF_900107375.1 Lysobacter sp. yr284 | reverse complement strand
CGGCGGAGGTTTCGTCGCAGTTGCGTATTCGCGCCGCTCCGCTCGCAGCGAGCCGCGACACGGCTCGCAGTCAGTACAAGTCCGCCGGGTCCACGTCCAGCGACCAGCGCACTTTGCGCGCTTCCGGGGCGGCGTAGATCGCCGGCAACGCGGCGTCGAGGGCGGCGTGTAGTTCGCGCCGTTGCGGCGCCGACAGGATCAGCTGCGCGCGCAGGTAGCCGGCGCGGCGCGGCATCGGCGCGGGCACCGGGCCGTTGATCTCCAGCGCGCTGCGTTCGATGCCGTCGTGGCGCGCGCGTTGCGCGGCGGCGTGCTGTGCAGCGGCCTGTTGCAGTTCGCGCCGCGCCATCGCCAGGAACGCGTTGGCCAATTCCACCTGTTGCGCTTCGGCGCGGATCAGCGCCATGTGCGCGAACGGCGGGAAGCCGGCGGCTTCGCGCTGGGCCAGCTCGACTTCGGCGAAGGCGTGGTAGCCGCCGGACAGCAGCGTGATCAGCAGCTCGTGTTCGGGATGATGGGTCTGCAGCACCACCTCGCCGGGCTTCTCGGCGCGGCCGGCGCGGCCGGCGACCTGGATCAGCAATTGCGCGAGTTTTTCGCGCGCGCGGAAGTCGGCGCTGAACAAGCCTTCGTCGATGCCGACCACCGCGACCAGGGTCAGGTTGGCCAGGTCGTGGCCCTTGGCGAGCATCTGGGTGCCGACCAGCACGCCCGGCGCGGTGCCGAACTCGGCCAGCAGTTTCTCCAGCGCATCGCGTTTCTGGGTGGTGCCGCGGTCTATGCGCAGCACCGGAAAATCGGAGAACCGCGCGGCCAGCGATTCCTCGATGCGCTCGGTGCCGGCGCCCTGCGATTGCAGGGCCAGGCCGCCGCAGTCGGGGCAGGCGTCGGGTGCGGGGCGGCGGGTGCCGCAGTGGTGGCATTGCAGCCGGCGGCCGCCGGCGTGCACGGTCATCGGGGTCGGCTTGAGCGGGGTGCTGCAGCGCGGGCAATGCGCGGTCCAGCCGCAGTCGTGGCACAGCAGCACCGGGGCGTAGCCGCGCCGGTTCTTGAACACCAGCGCCTGGCCGCCGGCGCGCAGTTCGGCGTGGATGCGTTCGAGCAGTTCCGGCGACAGCCCGGCCTGCAGCGGGCGCTTGCGCACGTCGAGCACGCGCACCCGCGGGGGCTGCGCCTGGCCGGCGCGGCGCAGCAGGCGCAGGTGGCCGTAACGGCCGGCCTGGGCGTTACGCAGCGATTCCAGCGACGGCGTGGCGCTGCCGAGCAGCACCGGCACGTCCAGCGCCTTGGCCCGGACCAGGGCGAAGTCGCGGGCGTGGTAGCGGATGCCGTCGAGCTGCTTGAAGCTGCCGTCGTGTTCCTCGTCGATCACGATCAGGCCCGGCTCGGCCAGCGGCAGGAACACCGCCGAGCGCGTGCCGACCGCGACCCGCGCCTCGCCCCGCGCGAACGCGGCCCAGGTGCGCGCGCGCTCGCCGTCGGCCAGGCCGGAGTGCAGCGCATGCACCGGCACGCCGAGGCGGGCGCGGAAGCGCGCCAGGGTCTGCGGGGTCAGGCCGATCTCGGGCACCAGCACCAATGCCTGCTTGCCGCGCGCCAGGCAGTCGGCGATCGCGCGCAGGTAGACCTCGGTCTTGCCGCTGCCGGTGACGCCGTCGAGCAGCAGGCCGGCGAAGCCGGGCGCGGCCAGGATCGAATCGACCGCGGCTTGCTGTTCGTCGTTGAGCGGCGGGCCGGGTTGCGGCGCCGGCGCGTGGGCCACCGCCGGCACCGCGACGCGCTCGGCGTGGCCACGCTTGGCCAGGGCGCGGGCGGCGCTGCGCCAGTCGTCGAGCAGGTCGTCGAGACGGTCTTCGTCGAGTTCGCCGTGTTCGTCCAGCAGGTCCGACAGCCGGCGCGGTTTGCCGGCGCGCAGGCCGGGCCGGGCGGTGGCGCCGGCCTCGCTCAGGCGCCAGGCCCAGGCGTGGGTGTCCGGCAGCGGCTCGCCATGGCGCAAGGGGCCGGGCAGGGCGGTGGCGAGGACCTCGCCGAGCGGGGCATGGGTGTAGCGGGCCAGCCAGCGCAGCGACTCCAGCAACTCGCCGTGCAGCAGCGGCTGCGGGTCGAGCCGGACCAGCACCTGCTTGAGCGCGGCCGGGTCGGTGCCGGCCTCGGGCGCGCCGGTCTCGGCGACCAGCCCGACCAGCTCGCGCCGCCCGAACGGCACCCGCACCCGTGCGCCGACCGGGTCGCCGCCGGCGTCGTCGGCCGGCGGCAGGTAGTCGAACAGGCGCGGCAGCGGCACCGGCAGGGCGACGCGCCAGACGGTGGGCGATGGGAGCAACGGGGCCTCGGGCATCGCATCAGTCTAGCGAGCGGACCGGCCGGGGCGGCAGCCGGGACAGTTGCGGGCCATTGCTTCGGGTCGCCTGACAAAGCCCGCGCAAGTGGCCGCACGCTAAAGGAAATTGCCCTTATCCACATGGGTTGTGGATAAATCTGTGCATGGCGTGTCGGCAGGGCTGCGCGAGGGCGTTGAATCAAGCCCTCGGGTTAGGTTGGTGAAAAAATCGCCAATTGCCGTATTTTCTTATGAATCATGTGCTTAGCCGTGAAACATCGCTGTAACAGGGTGTTTTTGTTCCGTGAAAGGGCGACGCATGACGGTTCCGTTACTGCTGTGCACAACCGATTTTTCGCGCAAGCCGCGTCCCGCCTTGCGCTGGCGCGGTTTGGCGGTTTGTCAAGCGGTTTTGCGCACGCCCGGCATCGCTATCATGCGCCGTATGGTGAAGTCGTTCCGATGAGTTCCACACCCCCTGTCCCGGGGCCGTCCGTCGCCCCGAAGGGCCCGTCTCACGCGCCCGCCGCCCCTGCCGCCCTGTCGGCGTTCCTGCGCGGGATCGAGCGCCGCGGCGCGGTGCTGGCCGAGTTGCAGGCCGGCGATGCCGCCGCCGGCGACGCCGCCCTGGTCGCCGCCATGGCCGGGTTCCGCGCGCTCGCCGCCCAGACCGCCTTGAACGAATGGCCGGCGCGGTTCTGGTCGCTGCTGCTGACCCAGCCCGGCCTGCGCCAGCGCACCGCGGTGGCGATCGCCCTGGACGCGACCGACCGGCTCGGCGAACTCGGCAGCGGCCCGCGCGCGGCGCTGCTGCTGCGCCTGGCCGCCGGCCTGGCCGAAACCGAGGCGGCGGCGGTGCTGCACGTGGCCCCGGCGACCTACCGCATGGCCCTGCAGCGGGCGCTGCCGCGGCATGCCGACGGCCGCGCCGATCCGCAGGCCTGGCAACAGCTGCGCGAACAGATCCACCGCCGGATCAAGACCTTGCCGCCGGACCGCCTGCAGCGCTTGGCCCAGGCGCGCGACGCCGCGCTGCGCAACGCCGCGCCCGGCGCCGCGCCGCCGGGACGGCAGGCGCCGGTGGCGGCGCGCCCGCGCCCGCGCTGGCTGATGCCGCTGCTGTGGAGCCTGCTGGCGCTGTGCGCGCTGGCGTTCGCCGCGACCTTCTGGTGGCCGTCCGGCCTGCCCGGCGGCTGGCTCGGCGACGGCCCCGACGGGGTGACGGTGGCGCCGCTGGCCGAGGGCAGCGGCCCGGCCGAGCGCTACAGCCGCGATGCCGGCCTGATCGCCGACGGCGACTTCGGGCTGCTCGCCGACCCGCAGGGCGAGGCGGCCTCGGCCGCGGTCGATTTCGACAGCTGGCTGGCCGCGCGCGACGCCGGGACGATCCCGGCGGTCGCCGCGCCGCCGGCCGAACCGGCGCCGACGCCCGCACCCGCTGGCCACGACGGCGCGGGCCTGGAAACCGATGCGCAGGAGGGCGAATGAGCCGGGCGACGGTGTTGCGCGATTCCCTGTTCGGCGCGGGTTTCGGGCGCGCCGGCTGGCGCGCGCTCGGGTTCGGCGCCGCGGTGCTGGCCGGGGTGCTGGCGCTGGGCGCGCCGGCGCGCGCGCTGCCGCCGGAACTCGAACGCAGTCTGGCCCGCCTGCCGGCGCCGGTGCAGGCGCGCATCCGCGCCAACGGCGCGCGCTGGGACGGTTGGAGCGAGGCGCAGCGGCACGAATTCGCCCAGCGCGCGGCGCAGTGGAACCAACTCGACGCGGCCGAACGCGGCGGCCGCCGCGAGCGTTACCTGGCCTGGCAGGCGCTGGGCGCCGACGAACGCGCGCAGGCCCAGGCCGCGGCGGCGCGCTATGCCGCGCTGCCGCCGGAGCAGCGGCAAGCGCTGCGCGCGCAATTCGACGCGCTCGACCGCAGCGAGCGCCGCGGTTGGTTGCTCGGCCCGGCGCTGGGCGCGGACTACCCGGCGCTGCAACCGTTGCTGGCGCAGTTGCCGCAGGAGCAGCACGCGACCTTGCTGGCGGCGCTGCGCGGGCTCAGCGCGGCGCAGCGCAAGGACCTGGCGGTGCTGGTGCAGCGCACCCCGCCGCAGGAGCGCGAACGCCTGCGCGCGGGCTTGCTGGCGACGCCGGCGGCGCAGCGCGGGACGTGGCTGCACGACGCGCTGGCGCGTTAGGCGCGCGGCGTTCGGGCGCTGGCGCGGACACGCTCGCCAGCGTCGGGGCGATGGGCTTGGCCGGGTTTGGTCGCGGTTGTGCCGGCGCGGTCGCGGCTCGCGCCGCTCCTGCCGTCGCGAACGAGCGTTGACCCAGCCCCTGCAGGAGCGGCGCAAGCCGCGGCCGCGACACCAGGCCTACGACGCGACCGCGCGAGCGCGCATCAACGCGGCAACCCCCGCATCACCCGCCGGCTCGCGCCGAACCGCCCGTCGAACCGGGCCAGGCCGTCGGCCCGCATCCGCGGCGCGTGGTCGCGCAGATAGGCCTCCAGCGCCGCCGCGTCGCGCAGCCGGTAGCGCACGCACAACGCCTGCCGCCCCGGCGCGGGCGCCGGATCGGCGAGTTCGTGCAGGTCCGCGCCGAGAAAGCCCGGCAACGCGCAGATCTCGTCGATGTGCCCGCGCAGCCAGGCCAGGAAGTCCGCGGCGACCGCCGCGTCCACGTCCAGCGTTACCTCGTAGATCGTCTCGCCCGGGTTCGCGTCCATGGTTTCGGCCTGCGCATCCTCGTTGTCCATCCGCGCCGCCGTCGCCGGTGGCGCGCCGCGTTACATCCGCACGATCGCCGCGGCCATGATCCCGGCGGTGGCCAGGCTCATCAGGAAGAAATACGCGCCGCCGATCAGGGTGTAGCGCAGCAGGGTCAGCGGCCAGCCGTTGGCGTAGACGCGCTTTTCCATCAGCAGCAGATAGATCGGCATCCACAGCCACAGCAGGCCGATGCCCAGGCCCTTGATCCAGGCGAAGCCGGCCCAGTGCGGCGCGATCGCGTCGCCCAGCAGCATCAGCACGAACATCGCCAGCAACGCCAGGCACAGGTAGGTGTGGCTGTACAACGCCACCACCAGGTGTTCGAGGTAGCCGCGGCCCGAGCCGAGGTAGGCGATCTTCAGCAGCAGGGCGAAGATCGGCACCATCAGGAACAGCGCCGACGGGATCGCGCCGATCAGCGCGTGTATGTACAGCGCCGGGTCCTTGGTCGCGCGCTGGAAATTGGCCTCGCCCTTGCCGACCTGGCGGTTGAGCCAGTCGTTGGCGAAGCGCGGCCACCAGGTCACCGTCAGCGGATTGGTCTTGGCGTCCCAGGGGCGGCCGTTGAACGAAATCGGATCGTCGACGCCGTCGCAGTCGGTTTCGCCGTAGCGCGCGCGGTCCTTGGCGTGCGCGGCGGGGCCCTCGCTGGACGCGGCGTGGCCGACCTGCAGCTCGGCGATGCGGCAGCCGGCCTCGGCGTTGGCCTGGCGGATCTGCGCGGCCAGGGTCGAGGCGTCGCGCGCGCCAGCGGCCTGCGCGGCGTGTTCGCTGCGCAGCCGGGCGATGCGCTCGTCGCGCAGGCGCTCGACCTCGGCCAGGGTCCTGGCCGCGTCCAGGCTGCCGGGCTTGGGCGCGGCGGCGAGGCGGTCGCCTTCGGCGCGTTGCGCGGCCACTTCTTGCTCGTTCAGGCCCTGCAGCGCGCGCAGCGCTTCGATGCGCTTGTCGGCCTGGCGCTGGACCGCGACGATCGACGCCTCGATGGTGTTGCGCGCGACCGGCGCGGCGGCGGCCGCGGCGCGCAGCTCGCCGACGATGCGCGCGCGCAGCTCCTCGACCTCGGCCACGCTGTCGGCATCGCGCATCTGCTTCTTGACGTTGCCCAGCCGCACCGTGGTGCTTTGCGCGGTGTCGATGTCGAAGTGGCCGCTGGTCTCGACGTGGATCGCGAACTGGGCGACGAAGAAGGTCAGCACCGAGGCGATCACGAACAGCCGCAGCGGCGGCAGGTAGCGCACGCGGTGGCCGGCGAGGTAGTCGCGGGCGACTTTGCCCGGCCGGAGCAGATCGCGCAAAGTCCGGAACACGCGCCCGTCCAGGTGCCAGAACGACTCGAACACCTCCTCGACCGCATGGCCGAAGTTGCGCACGGGGTTGTGCACCGACTGGCCGCACTGGTGGCAATAGTGCCCGTGCAGGTCGGCCTTGCAGTTTTCGCAGTGGCTGGGCTGGTCGTGGCCGTGGCCGGCCGACGCGGCCGTGGCTTCAGTGGATGCGCTCATTCGGTCCGAGGTCGTGCTGACGTGGAAGCGGGCCGGCCCGAAAGCGAGGCCGACGTGGAAGCGAGGCTCCCCGGCCTTCACTTTCGAGCGGGTAAGATAGCCGTCCGCCGCGACCCGGCGCCAGCGCCCCGACCGGATGCGCGGCCGCAGTCGCCGTTGGTTTCCCCCATGTCTGCGTCGTCCCCCACCGTCTCGAGCCCGGGCCTGCCCCGGGAGATCCGTACTACTTTGGTCCTGGCCGCGCCGCTGGTCGCCGGCCACGTCTCCACCGGCCTGATCGGCTTCGTCGACAACACCCTGGCCGGCCACCACAGCACCACCACGCTGGCGTCGGTGACCATCGGCACCGCGCTGTGGTGGCTGCCGATGATGGTGCCGATCGGTACCTTGCTGTCGGTGCCGCCGTCGGTGTCGCAATTGGAAGGCGCCGGCCGCCGCGGCGAGATCGGCGCGCTGTTCCGCCAGGCGCTGTGGATGGCGCTGCTGTTGAGCGTGTTCCTGTTCGCGTTCCTGACCCTGATCCCGTACGCGCTGCCGGCGATGGGCATCGCGCCGGAGATCATCCCCGGCGCGCGCGAGTTCCTGCACGGCATCCGCTGGGGCGTGCCGGCGCTGACCCTGTTCTTCTGCATGCGCTACCTCAGCGAGGGCCTGCACTGGACCTTGCCGACCATGCTGCTCAGCGCCGGCGGCCTGCTGGTGCTGCTGCCGCTGGGCTATGTGCTGACCTTCGGCAAGTTCGGCCTGCCGGAAATGGGCGCCGGCGGCCTCGGCATCGCCTCGGCGGCGATGCTGTGGGTGCAGGCGATCGGCTTCTTCTTCGTCCTGCGCGGGGCAAAGCGCTTCGCCGACCTGCGCCTGTTCGAACGTTTCGACAAGCCGCACTGGCCGACCATCCGCAGCCTGCTCGCCACCGGCCTGCCGATCGGCGTGACCGTGCTGATGGAGGGCAGCTTGTTCATCGTCACCGCGCTGCTGATCGGGCGGCTGGGCGAGGTGCCGGCTTCGGCGCACCAGATCGCGATCAATCTGTCGGCGCTGTGCTTCATGGTGCCGATGGGGCTGGCCGAGGCGACCACGGTGCGGGTCGGCTACGCCCTGGGCCGGCGCGACTACGCCGGCGTGCGCCGCGCCGGTTTCGCCGGCTACGCCATCGTCATCGGCACGCAGTTGTGTTCCGGCATCCTGCTGCTGAGCGCCAACGAGGTGCTGGTGAGCTTCTACACCGCCGACGTCGCGGTCGCCTCGCTGGCCGCCTCGCTGCTGCTGTACTCGGCGATGTTCCAGTTCCCCGACGGCATCCAGGTGCTGTCGGCCGGCGCGCTGCGCGGGCTCAAGGACACCCGCGTGCCGATGGTCCTGGCGGCGCTGGCGTACTGGGGCGTGGGCATGCCGATCGGCGCCGGCCTGGGCCTGGGCCTGGGCTGGGGGCCGAAGGGCATGTGGATCGGCCTGATCGCCGGGCTGACCGTGGCCTCGGTGCTGCTGTGCGCGCGCTTCCTGCGCTCCAGCCAGCCGCAGCGGCTGGCCGAGCGGATGGCGCGCGAGGCGCCGCACGAGGTCGACCCGCACGAGACCGGCTGCACCTGAGCGCGCCCGGGCGGCGGCCGTCCCCGGACCGGTCCGGCGGCCGCCGAGCGTTGCGCAAATGAACGGATTGCGGCCGAATCGCAACTTTCCCACCACCCTACGTTACGAATGGCGGGTGAAACCCCGCCCCGCGCCGGGTTAGTCTGGACGCGTACACACGGAGCCTGTGCAAATGAACGAGACCCTCCCACGTCGCGGGCCGCTGGCCCGTTTCTTCGTAGGCGCCTGGGACGCGATGAACTTCACCCGCCGGTTGGTCTTCAACCTGGTGTTCTTCGGTTTCATGCTGATCGTGGTGCTGGCGATGCTGTTCGGCGGCAACACCAAGCCGTTCCAGGACCGCACCACCCTGGTGATCGCGCCGGAAGGCAACCTGGTCGAGCAATACAGCTCCGACCCGGCCTCGCGCGCGCTCAACCGCGCCCTCGGCGACAAGAACCCGGAAGTGCAGCTGCGCGACGTCGTGCGCGCGCTGGACGCGGCCAAGGACGACAAGCGCATCGAGCGCGTGGTGCTGCGCCTGGACAAGCTCCAGTCCGGCGGCATGGCCGGCCTGCGCGAAGTCGCCGCCGCGGTGGCGCGGGTGCGCGCGGCCAAGAAGGAAGTGATCGCCTTCTCCGAGAGCATGGACCAGAAGCAGTACCTGGTCGCCGCGCAGGCCAACGAGGTCTACCTCGACCCGATGGGCGCGATGATGCTCGAGGGCCTGGGCCGCTACCGCCTGTACTACCGCCAGCTGCTGCAGGACAAGCTCGGCGTGGACGTGCACCTGTTCCGGGTCGGCGAGTTCAAGTCGGCCGCCGAGCCGTACATCCTCGACGCCGCCTCGGAAGAGTCCAAGACCGCCGACCTGTTCTGGATGAACGACCTGTGGCAGCGCTACCTGGACGACGTGGCCAAGGCGCGCAAGCTGCAGCCGGCCGCGCTGAGCGCGGCGATCGACGAGCTGCCGGCGCGCCTGGACGCGGTCAAGGGCGACCTGGGCAAGTACGCGCTCGGCCTGAAGCTGGTCGACGGCCTCAAGACCCGCGAGGAAGTGGACCAGATCCTGACCAAGCGCGGCGTCGCCGACGAGGACGCCGACGGCGGCTTCCGCCAGATCGCGCTGGACGCCTATCTGTTCAGCCTCGACCGCGTGGTCAACCCGGCCGACAGCCGCCCGCAGGTCGCCATCGTCGTGGCCGAGGGCGAGATCACCGGCGGCGAGCAGCCGCCGGGCACGATCGGCGGCGTCTCCACCGCCGCGCTGCTGCGCGAGGCGCGCGACGACGACAACGTCAAGGCGCTGGTGCTGCGGGTCAACTCGCCCGGCGGCGAGGTGTTCGCTTCCGAGCAGATCCGCCGCGAGATCGTCGGCCTGAAGGCCGCCGGCAAGCCGGTGGTGGTGTCGATGGGCAACCTGGCGGCATCGGGCGGCTACTGGATCTCGATGAACGCCGACCGCATCTACGCCGATCCCTCGACCATCACCGGCTCGATCGGCATCTTCGGCCTGATCCCGACCGTGCCGCGCGCGCTGGAGAAGATCGGCGTGCATTCCGACGGCGTCGGCACCACCCGGTTCGCCGGCTCCTACGACATCACCCGGCCGCTGACGCCGGAAGTCGGCCAGGTGATCCAGACCATCATCAACAAGGGCTATGCCGACTTCACCGGCCGCGTCGCGCAGGCGCGCAAGAAGCCGGTGGCCGACATCGACGCGATCGCCCGCGGCCGGGTGTGGAGCGGCGCGCAGGCCAAGGAACGCGGCCTGGTCGACGAACTGGGCGGCCTGCAGGCCGCGGTCGACGACGTCGCCAAGCGCGCCAAGCTGGGCAAGGCCGAGGACTTCCGCGTGCGCTACGTGGAAAAGACCCCGAGCCCGTTCGAGCGCTTCTTCGCCGGCTTCGCCGGCAGCGGCGCCGGCGCGGCGGTGCTGGGTCGGTCCGAGTTCGCCCACAGCCTGCTGATCAAGGCGGTGCCGCAGGCGGCGGCGGACCTGCGCTTCGTCGAAAGCGCGACCAAGTCCGGCAACGGCGCGCCGGTGAAGGCGCTGGCCTACTGCTTCTGCACGCTGTAAGCCGCGATCGCGGCCGGCCTTGCGCCGGCCGCGCAAACCAAAACGCCGCATCGTTCGCGATGCGGCGTTTTCGTTTTGCGGATTCCTCGCGGCGGGGCGAAGAGCGTCGGGCCTGAAGGCCCGCCCCGAAAGCCGCGCGGGCCGGGGTTGCTGCGGGAGGGGCCTTCAGGCCCGGCGCCTTGCGCTCAGGCGACGCCGGACCTCACCCGCCGGCCGCGTCGATCGCATCGCGGGTGTTCTGCGCGCCCTGCTCGACGTCGCCTTCCACGGCCTTGGCCTTTTCGATGGGCTTCTGGATCGCATCGCGCATTTGCGTGGCCTGCGGGTCCACCGGCCGTTCCTTCTCCGGCGGCTGCGGCTTGGAGCAGGCCGCCAGCGCGGCGCAGGTCAGGGCGATAACGACAACGCTCGGCTTCATCGCGGCATCCTCTAGGCGGTGTGGCCGGTATGCTACGCCGGTCGCGCGCCCGGCGCGCGGCGCGGCAATTCACTGCAGGCAACGACTGTGACGGAGGCAGCGATGGACCCCAAGCGTTGGCGATTGGACGGACAGCTCGCGCTGGTCACCGGCGGCAGCGCCGGCATCGGCCGGGCGATCGCGCGCGAGCTGCTGGGCTTCGGCGCCGACGTGCTGCTGGCCGCGCGCGACGCGGCCGCGCTGGAGTCGGCGCGCGCCGAACTGGTCGAGGATTATCCCGAGCGCGAGGTCCAGGCCTTCGTCGCCGACGTCGCCGACGACGAGCAGCGGCGCGAGCTGCTGGACTGGGTCGAGGACTTCGGCGAAGGCTTGCACATCCTGGTCAACAACGCCGGCGGCAACCTCAGCAAGGCCACCAACGACTACACCGAGGACGAGTGGCGGCAGGTGTTCGAGATCAACCTGTTCTCGGCGTTCGAGCTCTCGCGCTACGCGCACGCGTTGCTGACCCGGCACGCGGCCTCGAGCATCGTCAACGTCGGCAGCGTGTCCGGCACGACCGCCGTGCGCACCGGCTCGCCGTACGGCATGAGCAAGGCGGCGATGCACCAGATGACCCGCAACCTCGCGGTGGAATGGGCCGAGGACGGCATCCGGGTCAACGCGGTGGCGCCGTGGTACATCCGCACCCGCCGCACCTCCGACAAGCTGGCCGATCCGGACTACCTCGACGAAGTGCTGCTGCGCACCCCGGCCGGACGCATCGGCGAGCCGGAGGAAGTGGCTGCGGCGGTCGCGTTCCTGTGCCTGCCGGCGGCGGGCTACATCACCGGCGAATGCATCGCGGTGGACGGCGGGTTCCTGCGCTACGGGTTCTGAGGGCGCGCGCCGGATCAACGGCCGCAGGTGCTCTCGACCACGATCCGCTGGATCCGCGCGTACTCGCCGGCGGAGGCGTCGCGGCTGTCGGCGCGGCCGAAGCGCAGCGCCGATTCGGCCTCGCGCAGGCGCTGCTTCCAGTTCTCGCACAGGCGCTCGTCGGGGATGCGCTGGCACTGGTCGTCGACCATCTGGCAGGCCACGCCGGCGCCGTTGCCGACGTTGCCCAGGCCGGTGGTCTGCAGCGGCGCGCAGCGTTGCGGCGGCGCGTCGGTGTCGCTGAGGTAGCGGCCGTTGTCGTAGGTGCGGCATTCGTACAGCGCCGGCGGCGGCAGCCGGTCGGCGTCGGCGATGTCGGCCTTGGGCAGCGGCGCGGCGGGCGCCACAGGCGGCCGCGCCGGCGACTGCGGCGGCCGCGCCACCTGCGGCAGCTGCGAGGACACCGGCGGGTGCATCGGCGGCGCCGGTTGCGGGTACTGGCCGGGCCCGGTGATCACCGTCGGCGGCGCCGACGACACCGGCGCGTCCTCGATGACGCGCTTTTCCTGGGTGCTGCCCTTCGGACAGGGCACGTTGTTCTGCACCGTGAGCTGGCCGATCGCGTCGGTGCAGCGGTAGATCACCACCTTGCCCTGCGCCTGCGCGCCGGAAACGGCCAGCAGCAACATCCACAACCCCCACACGCGCATCAGTAAGCTCCGCAATCGGCGTTCAGGCGCGCGTCGATGACGCGCTGTTCCTCGGTGATCCTGGCGCGCTCGCTCTGCAGCGCGCTGTTGTAGCGGCGGTCGCCGGCCCAGCGCTGGTCGCGCAGCTGGGCGCAGACTTCCTGCTGCGGCAGCGGATGGCATTCGTCGCGCACCAGCTGGCTGCCGTAATAGGCGCCGTAGCCGTAATCGTAACCGCCGGGCACGACGTAACCGCTGTTGCGCGCGTACGAGACGTGGCCGTGGCGGCCGCCGATGGCGATGCGGGTCGACGAATCGGCCACCCGCACGCCCGCTTGCGGCGGCGGCAGGCCGGTGCCGAGCGAACTGTGCGAAGAGACGCCGCCGGAATACGCGCTGCGCGAATAAGAGCCGTCCGAGTAGGAACCGTTCGGGTAGTACGGCAGGCCGTAGCCGAGGTCGACCAGCGGCATCATCCGCGGGTTGCCGTCGCCGTTGTCGCTGACGTAGCGGCTGCCGTCGGGACGCACGCAGTCGTACATCGGCTGCGGCGGGCGCAGCACCACGACCTGGGGCGCCGGCGCCGGCGCGCGCGCGGCGACCGGGGCGGGCGCTGGCGCGGCTGGGCGCGGCGGCGGGTCGACCGGACGGATCATGCTGACGGTCTGCTGGCGCTCGCCGCCGGCGCAGGGCGTATCGCGCAGGCTCAGCTGGCCGCGCGCGTCGGTGCAGCGGTAGATCAGCACTTCGCCGCCGGGCTTGCCCGCGGCTGCGGGCTGCGCGGTCGAGCGGGCGGCAGCATCGGCGGCCGGCGCGGGCGGCGCACCGACGGCCTGCGCCGCGCCCGCGCCCAGGCAGGCGAGGATGGCGGCGGCGATGCGGCGGCGGTGGCGCGGCGCGGAAGGCATGTGCCCATCTTGCGCCACCCACGGGTCGGGGAAAAGCCGGGCCGGCGCCGTCCGGCGGCGGTTCAGCGCCGCCAGACCAGCACCAGCACGCCGCCGCCGACCAGCAGCAGGCCCAGCCATTCGCGCGGCGACGGCCGCTCGCCGAGGAAGGCCACCGCGAACAGCGCCGCCAGCACCACGCTGAGCTTGTCCACCGGCGCCACCTGCGCGACCTCGCCGATCTGCAGCGCGCGGTAGTAGCACAGCCACGAGGCGCCGGTGGCCAGCCCGGACAGGGCCAGGAACAGCAGCGAGCGCGCCGGCAGGCTGCGCGGGTCCACCCATTGCCCGCTCAGCGGCACCAGCAGCGCCAGCACGCACAGGATCACCACCGTGCGCACCAGCGTCGCATAGTCGGCCGAGATGCCTTGCACGCCGACCTTGGACAGCACCGCGGTCAGCGCCGCGAACACGGCCGACAGCAAGGCCCAGATCGCCCAGGCGGGAAAGGAAGTCATGCCGGCGGCTCCGTTGCGCGATGGCGCGAGCGTAGCGCCGCGGCGGTCGCGACGGTGTCGGAGCGCGGGCGCAGGCGCGCAGGCCAATGCGACGATGTCGCGCGGCCGCTCACGCCAATGCGCGCGCTCGCGCGCAAGCGCCGCTCAGCCGCGCAACACTTCGCCGGTCAGCGCGACCCGGATCGGCGTCGGCGCGGCCAGTCCGCCGGTCTCGCCTTCGCACACGCCGTCGGCCAGCGCCAGCACGGCGCGGTCGAGCTGATCGCGGCGGAACGCCGGCGGCTGGCCGGCGAGGTTGGCGCTGGTCGATACCAGCGGCCCGCCGTGGGCGCGGCACAGCGCGGCGGCCTGCGGATGCGCGCTGACCCGCAGCGCGACGCTGCGGTGCTCGCCGCTGATCCAGGCCGGCACCGCCGGCGTCGCCGGCAGCGCCCAGGTGTGCGCGCCGGGCCAGCTCGCGCGCACCGCCTGTGCGCGCTCGGGCGGCAGCGCGTCCCAATCGACCAGCGGATCGAGTTGCTCGAGCGAGGCGGCGATCAGGATCACGCCCTTGTCCACCGGCCGCTGCTTGATCGCCAGCAGCCGCAGCACCGCGGCGCGGTCGAACGGATCGCAGCCGATGCCCCACACCGCTTCGGTCGGATACACCAGCACGCCGCCGCGGGCGAGCGCGGCGGCGGCCTGTTCGATGCTCAGCGTGGCGGACATGCGGCGGCCCTGCGGCGAAAGACGCAGTGTCGCATGCGTCGCGGCGGCGCGCAGGACGCCGCCGCGAGCTTCCGCATCGCCGCGTCAGTGGCCGTGATGGGCGTGATCGGCCGGCGGCTGCGCCGACGCCGGCAAGCGCACGTCGAAGGCGAAGGAGCGGTTGCCGCTGACGTAGACGCGGTTGTCGGTGCCGGATTGCGCCTGCACCTGGCCGCCGCGCTGCTGGCCGATGCGGGCGAACTTGGCGCGCGCGTTGACCTGCTCGGCGACGCGCTGCGGCCACTGCGCGGTGGAGGTTTCGCCCGCCCGCAGCACGGTCTCGATCTTCTCCGCGTCGCTGCCGTCGGCGTTGAACACGCGCAGGGTCACCGCGGTGCCGGCCGGGTAGTCGTTGATCACGTTGAGCGGGCCGGCCTCGCGCCACGGCGAGCGCGCGTCGGCGAGCGAACTGGTGAAGTTGACGTCCATGCAGGTGTAGAAGGCCTCGGTCGAATCCGAGCGCTGCCAGGTGTTGTAGATCACATGGCGGCCGCTGCGCGCGGGCAGGGTGCAGGTGATGTGGTAGTTGTTGCCGGCCGACAGCGCGATCGGCCCGGTCTTGCAGAACTGCTGCATGTCGCCCCAGCGCAGCGGCGTGTTCGGGTTCCAGCCCTGCGGGGTCACGTAGAAGGTCCAGTCCTTGGTCGCGTGCGGCGCGGTGGCGTAGAAGGTGAAGGTGTAGCTGCTGCCGGAGCGCACGTTGCTGGTCTGCCAATCGCTGCGCACGATGTCCAGGCCGCGGAAGGTCGGGTTGTTGCCGCTGCACAGCTTGCCGTCGGGCACCACCGCGCGGTGGTTGCTGTTGGCGTTGGCCTGGTTGATGCCGTTCCAGTCGTAGAACAGCTGCGAGCCGGCCACGGCCCAGGCGGCGCGGCAGGCCGGATCGGAAGGGTTTTCCTTGTTGCCCAGGTAGCACTTGTAGATCCGGCTCTGCGGATTGACGAAAGTGCCGTGGGCGAAGGCGGTGGAGGCGGGCAGCGCGGCCGCGCACAGGGCGACGGCGGCGGACAGCAGGGTGCAACGCTGGATGCGGGTCATGGCGACTCCTGTCGATGGGCAATGGTGACGGGCCCCCCAACAGCTTCGCGATGGCGTGCTTCCGGCGCGATTGCGATCGCGTCTCGGGACGGGTGCGGCCGCGCGGCGGCGCCCCGGCGTTTATGCGGCCCGATCCTAGTGACCGCGGCCGGTCGATTCTGTGCGGGCGGTCGCCTGCGGGGACATGCGCGGGCGTGTGGCGGCGGTCGCGATGCGCGAAACGCGGGGTACGTCACGGATGGCGGGGCCGGCTGCGACGATGCGTCGCTGGCGCGGGGCGAGGCCGTCTTCGGCGTTTAGCGCTGCTGCGATCAAGTCGCGCTGCAACGGTCATTGCGACGATAGCCGGAACCTACAAGTTCTTGCAGTTGCAGTTGCAGTTGCAGTTGCAGTTGCCGTTGCAGTTGAAGTTGCTGTTGCCGTTGCCGTTGCCGTTGTTGTTGCCGTTGTTGTTGCCGTTGCTGTTCGCTCGGACGCAACTCCACGCGAAGAACATGCTTCGCAGCCCCGGAGGGCGTGCGCATGGATGCGCACGCGCGCCATGGGGCAGGATGCCCCTTATGGCGCGGCCCCGCGCCCGGTGCTGGACTTAGTGGCTCTTGATTCGAAAAAAGAATGCACTTTCTTTGGTTACTTTCTTTGTTGCTTTGGACAAAGAAAGTGACCCGGCCGCTTGCGGACGGAAGCTTTGGATTTTTGCTTGTCGTCACGCGCCACCGCGACAAAGGTTGACCTTCCCGCGGCACGCCCCCTGTAGGAGCGGCGCAAGCCGCGACCGCGCCATCGCCGATGCGGTGAAAGTTTCGTCATAGCTGTGTTGTCGCGGTCGCGGTCGCGGTCGCGGCTTGC
>NZ_FNPT01000006.1 GCF_900107375.1 Lysobacter sp. yr284 | reverse complement strand
GTTCGTCGCTGAGCGCGCCGCGCAGCTTGGCCAGGGTCGCGGTCAGGGTGAACAACGCCACCAGCTGGGTGGTGAACGCCTTGGTCGAGGCCACGCCGATCTCGGCGCCGGCGCGGGTGTAGTACACCAGCTTGCTCGCGCGCGGGATCGCGCTCTCGGGCACGTTGCAGATCGACAGGGTCTTGTCGTGGCCCAGCGACTTGGCGTACTTCAGCGCCTCCATCGTGTCGAGGGTTTCGCCCGACTGCGAAATCGTCACGATCAGCTGCTTCGGGTTCGCCACCGCCGCGCGGTAGCGGTACTCGCTGGCGATCTCGACCTGGCACGGCAGCCCGGCGATGGCCTCGATCCAGTAGCGCGCGGTCAGGCCGGCGTAATAGCTGGTGCCGCAGGCCAGGATCTGCACGCCTTCGACGCCGGCGAACACGTCCTCGGCCTTGGCCCCGAACAGCGACGCGCTGAAGCCGTTGTTGTCGATCACCGCCTCGATGGTGTCGGCGATCGCGCGCGGCTGCTCGTGGATCTCCTTCTGCATGAAGTGGCGGTACGGGCCCAGCTCCAGCGAGGCCAGCGACACGTCCGACAAATGCACCTCGCGCTCGATCGCCGCGCCGTCCGCGTCGAACACCCGCACCGCGGCGCGGGTGATCTCGGCGGTGTCGCCCTCTTCCAGGAAGATCACCCGGCGCGTGGCCTGCACGATCGCCGAGACGTCGCTGGCGACGAAGTTCTCGCCCTCGCCCAGGCCCACCAGCAGCGGGCAGCCCATGCGCGCGGCGATCAGCCGGCCCGGCTCGTTCAGGCTCACCACCGCGATCGCGTAGGCGCCGACCAGCTCGCGCGCCGCCGACTGCACCGCGGCGAGCAGGTCCAGGCCCTGGCGCAAATGGAAATGCACCAGGTGCGCGATCACTTCCGTGTCGGTCTGCGATTCGAACGCATAACCGGCCGCGCGCAAACGCTCGCGCTGCTCGTCGTGGTTCTCGATGATGCCGTTGTGCACCACCGCCAGTTCGCCGAAGCTGATGTGCGGATGCGCATTGGCCTCGGTCACCCCGCCGTGGGTCGCCCAACGCGTGTGGCCGATGCCGACCTGGGCGTTGAAGCCCTCGGCCTGGGCCGCGTTCTCCATCTCCGCCACGCGCCCGGTGCGGCGCACCCGGCGCAGCTGCGCGCCGTCGAACACGGCGATGCCCGCCGAGTCGTAACCGCGGTATTCCAGCCGCTTCAGGCCATCGATCAGGACCGGTACCACATCGCGATCGGCGATCGCGCCAACGATTCCGCACATGCTGGAGTCGCTCCAAGAAATGTGACCGCATTCTAGCTGCGGACGCGCCCGCACGGTGTCCGCGCGGACGCCCTGTCCGGACGGACGGACGCGCGGACAGCCGCCCCACCTCTTTCAAATCAATAACTTGAAGTTGGCACGGGATGTGCTTGGTATAGGGCAGAGTCCCTGCCGAGCGCCTTCGATGAGCATCCGCGACACCTCCGCCCAAGACCACCGCGTCGCCCCCGCCGCCGGCCAGTCCCGTCGCCGCCGGCAATGGGCGCTGGGCGCCGCGGCCGGCGCGCTGGTGCTCGGCGCCGGCGCCTGGGTCGCGGCCGGCTGGGCCGCCGGCGGCGCCTCGGTGTCGGCCGAGCGCCTGCGCATCGCGCAGGTCAAGCGCGGCGACCTGGTCCGCGACATCGCCGCCGACGGCCGCGTGATCGCGGCCAACAACCCGATCCTCTACGCCATCGCCGGCGGCTCGGTCGATCTCAAGGTCGTGGCCGGCGACGTGGTGCGCAAGGGCCAGGTGCTGGCCGAGATCGACAGCCCGGAACTGCGCAGCAAGCTCGCCCAGGAGCAGTCCACCCTGGCCGGCCTGGAAGCCGAGGCCAGCCGCGCCGAACTCGACGGCGAACTGGCGCGCTCGACCGCGCGCAAGGAATTCGACCAGGCCGGCATCGACCGCGTCGCCGCCGAGCGCGACCTGGAACGCTACAACCGCGCCTTCGAGGGCGGCGCGGTGGCCAAGGTCGACGTGGCCAAGGCCCAGGACGAATTGAAGAAAGCGCAGATCGGCCTGAGCCACGCGCGCGAAGGCCTGGGCCGCCAGGACCGCAGCGCCGCGCTGGACACGCGCAACAAGCGCCTGCTGGCGCAGCGCCAGGCCGCCATCGTCGCCGAGGCCCAGCGCCAGGTCGATGCGCTGACCCTGCGCGCGCCGTTCGACGGCCAGGTCGGCCAGGTGCAGGTGGCGCAGCGCGCCAACGTCGCCATCAACGATCCGGTGCTGAGCGTGGTCGACCTGGGCGTGTTCGAGGTCGAGATCAAGGTGCCGGAAAGCTTCGCCCGCGACCTGGCCATCGGCATGCCGGCGCAGATCGCCGGCAACGACGGCAAGTCCTACGCGGCCAAGATCTCGGCGGTGTCGCCGGAAGTCGTCGCCGGCGAAGTGGTCAGCCGCCTGCGCTTCGCCGGCGCGCAGCCGCCGGCGCTGCGCCAGAACCAGCGCCTGAGCGCGCGCATCGTGCTCGACACCCGCCGCAACGCGCTCACCGTCGAGCGCGGGCCGTTCCTGGAACAGGACGGCGGCACCACCGCCTACGTGGTCGCCGGCGGCGTCGCCACCCGCCGCGCCATCCGCACCGGCGCGAGCAGCCTGAGCCAAGTGGAAATCCTCGAGGGCCTGCAGCCGGGAGAGCGCATCGTCGTCTCCGGCGCAGACCAGTTCGCCAACGCCGAAACCGTCCGCATCTCCGGAGAATGATCATGAACGCCGCCAACAACGCCTACGACTTCGCCCCGCACTGGAACGCCCAGGACCTGACCGATGCGGTGCCGCTGCGCCTGCATCAGCTGATCGACTTCAACCACGACGGCGAGCGCGCCGACAGCGCCAACGCCGCCACCGCCGCGCCCAAGCGCAGCCGCCTGCGCTTCGCCGCCGCGATCGCGCTGCCGCTGTTCTCGGTGCGTTGAAGCGCGCCCAATGCCGCGCGCCCGCCAGCACGCCATCCCCGCGAAGGCGCGAGTCCAGGGCTTCATCGATGCATGACGTCGAAGTCTCTGGATTCCCGCCTTCGCGGGGATGACGTCCCGAAGGCCGCGCCAGCCGTTTGCCCAACCCGACCATCCAATCCACGCTTCAAGGACACCGCCATGCTGCAGATGCGCCAGGTCACCAAGGTCTACCGCACCGAACTCGTCGAAACCCACGCGCTGCGCTCGCTGGACCTGCACGTGCGCGACGGCGAGTTCGTCGCCGTGACCGGGCCGTCGGGTTCGGGCAAGACCACCTTCCTCAACATCGCCGGCCTGCTGGAGACCTTCACCGGCGGCGAGTACACCCTCGACGGCGAGAACGTCAGCGGCCTGTCCGACGACGCCCGCTCGCGCCTGCGCAACCAGAAGATCGGCTTCATCTTCCAAAGCTTCAACCTGATCCCCGACCTCAACCTGTTCGACAACTGCGACGTGCCGCTGCGCTACCGGCGCATGCCCGCGGCCGAACGGCGCGAGCGCATCGAGCAGGCGCTGACCCAGGTCGGCTTGGGTTCGCGCATGCGCCACTACCCGACCGAACTGTCCGGCGGCCAGCAGCAGCGCGCGGCGATCGCGCGCGCGCTGGCCGGCTCGCCGCGGCTGCTGCTGGCCGACGAACCCACCGGCAACCTGGATTCGCAGATGGCGCGCGGGGTGATGGAACTGCTCGAGGACATCAACGCCCAGGGCACCACCATCGTCATGGTCACCCACGACCCGGAACTGGCCGCGCGCGCCCAGCGCAACGTGCACATCGTCGACGGCATGGCCACCGACCTGCGCGCCGAGCCGAGCCTGATCCGCGCCGCGGCGGGCGCCACCGCCGACGCCATCGCCTGAGGCCGCGCCCATGTCCGGCAACAGCCAGTTCGTCTACTACCTGCAGCTCGCCGCGCGCAGCTTCAAGCGCAACCGGGTGCTGACCGCGCTGATGGTGGTCGCCATCGCGCTCGGCATCGGCGCGGCGATGACCACCCTGACCGTGTTCTACGTGCTCTCCGGCGATCCGCTGCCGGGCCAGAGCCAGAACCTGTTCCACCCGCGCCTGGAGCCGCGCTCGATGACCGGCTACGTGACCAACCACGAGCCATCCGACAGCATGACCCGCTTCGACGCCGAAACGCTGCTGCGCGAGGCGCGCGCCGACCGCCAGGCGCTGATGACCGCCGGCAACGTGGCGATCGAACCGCGCCGCGACAACCTGCCGGCGTTCCGCCAGAACTCGCGCTTCACCTCGGCCGACTTCTTCCCCATGTTCAAGGTGCCGTTCAAGTACGGCGCCGCGTGGACCGGCAAGGAAGACGCCGACCGCGCGCGCGTGGCGGTGCTCGGCAAGACCCTCAACGACCGCCTGTTCGGCGGCGTCGACAGCGTCGGCAAGTCGGTGTGGGTGGACAACCACGAACTGCGCGTGGTCGGGGTGATCGAGTCTTGGCATCCGCAGCCCAACTTCTACGACCTGACCCTGCAGCGCGGCTTCGGCGAACCCGAAGACTTGTTCGTGCCGTTCAGCACCTCGCGCGACCTGCGCATGAATCCGCAAGGCAACATCGATTGCTGGGGCGACAGCAGCGCCTTGCCGGAAGGCAACCGCTCGCTCAACGCCGAATGCGCGTGGGTCCAGTACTGGGTCGAGCTGGGCACGGCGCAGAAGGTGGATGCGTACCGCCAGTACCTGGTCAACTACAGCGCGCAGCAACGCGCCGCCGGCCGCTTCGTGCGCCCGACCGCGCCCGAGCTCGACACGCTGATGGGCTGGCTCGACTACAAGCGGGTGGTGCCGGCCGACGTGCGCCTGCAGATGTGGCTGGCGTTCGGCTTCCTCGCGGTGTGCCTGCTCAACACGGTCGGCCTGCTGCTGGCCAAGTTCCTGCGCCGCTCCGGCGAGATCGGCGTACGCCGCGCGCTCGGCGCCACCCGCCGCCAGATCTTCGCCCAGTGCCTGACCGAGGCCGGCAGCGTCGGCCTGGCCGGCGGCCTGCTCGGGCTGCTGCTGGCCCAGCTCGGCCTGTGGGCGGTGCGGCAACAGCAGACCAGCTACTCCGGACTGGCCCACCTGGACCCGGCCATGCTCGCTTTCACCTTCGTCCTGGCCGTTGCCGCCAGCGTGCTGGCCGGGCTGCTGCCCGCCTGGCGCGCTTGCCAGGTGACGCCCGCCATCCAGCTCAAGAGCCAGTGAGGCCCGCATGGACATCCGTCCGATCCTGACCACCCTGCGCCGGCACAAGACCGCCGCCGCGCTGATCGTGTTCGAAGTCGCGCTGACCTGCGCGATCATCTGCAACGCGCTGTTCCTGATCCAGACCCGCATCGCCCGCCTCGACCGCCCCAGCGGCATGGCCGAGAAGGAACTGCTGGCGCTGCGCATCAGCGACATCAGCAACGGCAACGAAACCGACGCGCTGACCCGCTCCGACCTGGCAGCGCTGCGCGCGATTCCCGGCGTGCGCTCGGCCACCATCAGCAACCAGGTGCGCTACGGCGATTCGGCCTGGAACTCCGGCATCGGCCCCAAGCCGAGCCAGCAAGTGGAAACCGCCAGCGTCACCACGTTCTTCGCCGACGCCCAGTTGCTCGACACGCTGGGCGCCAAGCTGGTCGCCGGGCGCAACTTCAGCGAAGACGAGATCGTCGATTTCAACCAGCGCACCAAGCCCGACGCGCCGCCGATCCCGGTCGCGATCGTCACCAAGGCGCTGGCCGAGAAGCTGTTCCCCGGCCAGGACCCGCTCGGGCGCCCGTTCTACAACGGCGGCACCGACGGCATCCGCATCGTCGGCGTGATCGAGCACCTGCTGCGCCCGAACGAACTCACCGGGCCGGCGGCGGCGGATTACTCGGTGATCTTTCCCAGCCGGGTGGACTACAACAACGGCTTCTACCTGATCCGGGTGAACGATCCCACCCAGCGCAAGCAGGTGCTGGAGGCCGTCGGCCGCACCCTGAGCAAGAACGGGCCGCAGCGCATCCTCGACAAAGACTACGGCGTGCTGGAAGAGATGGCCGACAAGTTCCACCGCACCGACCGCTCGATGGTGTGGCTGCTCGGCGCGGTGTGCGTGGCGCTGCTGATCGTCACCGCGCTCGGCATCGTCGGCCTGGCCAGCTTCTGGGTGCAGCAGCGGACCAAGCAGATCGGCGTGCGCCGCGCGCTCGGCGCCACCCGCGGGCAGATCCTGCGCTACTTCCAGACCGAGAACTTCCTGCTGACCGGCATCGGCATCGTGCTGGGCATGGTGATCGCGTTCGCGATCAACCTGCTGCTGATGAAGTACTACGAACTGCCGCGGCTGCCGGTGCTGTACCTGCCGCTGGGCGCGCTGAGCCTGTGGCTGCTGGGCCAGTTGGCGGTGTACGGCCCGGCCCGGCGCGCGGCGATGGTGCCGCCGGCGTTGGCCACGCGCGCGGCCTGAGCCGCGGTCGGCCGTCGCCGGCGAAGGCATGCGCCGTACCCGGCGCCGGCGTGTCACATCGCACCGCTGGCACCCGTCAGTAGTGCCACACGCGCAGGCGCGGCAAGCTGCCGGCCTGCGCGCCCCCGCGATCTTCCGCTCCGCCCGGCGCCCGCGCCGGACGGCCCGGGATGCTGCGCCCTGTCCGTCCTTGTTCTCGTCACGGAGCCTTCCATGAGCCGAAGCTTTTCCCGCCGCGCCCTGCGTCCGGCGCTGCGCGTCGCCCTGCTGTCCGCCGCGCTCGCCGCCACGCCCGGCCTGTCCGCATTCGCCGCGCCCGCGCCAGCGCCCGCAGCCGCGGCCGACGCGCAAGCCGCCGACGTCGCCGCGCGGCTCAAGGCCTTCAACGCCCTGCTCGACGAGCAGTGGGAAGACCTGATGCTGCAACTGCCCGAGCAGGCCAGCTTCTTCGGCGACTATCGCCGCAACGACGCCTGGGCGGATTACTCGCTGGCCGGCGCTGCGCGCATGAACCGCAGCAACCGCGCCATGCTGGCCAAGTTCGAGGCGATCGACACCCGCGGCTTCGCCGAGGGCGACCGGCTCAACCACCGGTTGATGGTGGATTGGCTCAGCAGCTCGCTGCGCAGCTACGAACTGAAGACCTACGAAATGCCGCTGGACCAGTTCGTCGGCGTGCACCTCAACCTGGCCGCGCTGGCCAGCGCGTTCCCGTTCGACAACGCGCGCCAGTACCAGGACTACGCCACCCGTCTGCGCAGCCTGCCCAAGCTGCTCGAACAGGTCACCGACGTGGCCCGGCAGGGCGTCAAGGACGGACTGATGCCGCCGCGCTACCTGTTGGAAAAGGTCGCCAAGCAGTGCGACGACCTGGCCGCGCCGGCCGGCGCCGACAACGTGTTCGCCGCGTCGCTGAAGAAATTCCCAGGCACCGTGCCCGCCGCCGAACGCGAGCGCCTGCGCGGCGAGATCGTCGCGGCCATCGATGAGCAGGTGCGCCCGGCCTTCCGCGAACTCGCCCGGTTCGTGCGCGAGGACTACGCGCCGCACGGCCGCGAGCAATACGGCGTGTGGTCGCTGCCCAACGGCGAGGCGATCTACCGCGACGCGATCGAGGAATACACCACCACCCAGGCGACGCCCGAGCAGATCCATCGCCTCGGCCTGAGCGAAGTGGAGCGCATCGAGCAAGCGCAGAGCGACATCGCCCGGCGCCTGGGCTACGCCGACCTGAAGGCGATGCGCAAGGCCGTCGCCACCGATCCCAAGCACCACGCCAGCTCGCGCGAACAGATCGTGGAGGAGTACCGCAAATACCTGGCGCAGATGGAAACCAAGCTGCCGCAGCTGTTCGGCACCCTGCCCAAGGCCAAGGTGCAGGTGCAGGCGGTGGAGACCTGGCGCGAGAAGGAAGCCTCGGCCGCGCAGTACATGGCCGGCACGCCCGACGGCAAGCGCCCGGGCCTGATCACGGTCAACACCAGCGAGCCGGAAAAGCGCCTGCTGACCCGGATCGAGGCGGTGGCCTACCACGAAGGCGTGCCCGGCCATCACCTGCAGATGAGCATCGCCCGCGAACTGCCGGCGCTGCCGAAGTTCCGCACCCTGCTCGGCCAGCTCGCCTTCATCGAAGGCTGGGGCTTGTACTCGGAGGAACTGGGCAAGGACGTCGGCCTCTACCAGGACCCGTACAGCGACTTCGGCCGGCTCTCGGAGGAACTGATCCGCGCCAACCGCCTGGTGCTGGACACCGGCGTGCACTACAAGCGCTGGAGCCGCGAGCAGATGGTGCAGTGGATGCGCGAGCACTCCGACATGGAGGAACCCGACATCCAGGCCGAGACCGACCGCTACATCGCCTGGCCGGGCCAGGCGCTGGCCTACAAGATGGGCCAGCTCAAGATCCGCGAACTGCGCGCGCGGGCGCAGCGCGAACTCGGCCCGCGCTTCGACCTGCGCGCCTTCCACGACCGCGTGCTCGGCGGCGGCGCGCTGCCGTTGAGCGAACTCGATGCGCGGATCGGCGAATGGATCGCCGCGGCCAAGGCCGGCGACGCCGGCGCGACGACGGCGAAGTGAGCCGGCGCGGAGCGATGGCGTCGCGGCTGCCGCCATCGCTCCCGCGCGCCGCGCCCGCGCCCGCGCCTTCCGGCCTACGCCGGCGCCGACCCGCGCTGGCATACTCGGCACCTGGAAAGCGCGCAACAACCCGCGCTTTCCGCACCTCCCTCCGCACACGGCCCCGCATGCGCACCGTCCTGGTCATCGACGACAACCCCGCGGTCGGCACCGCCCTGGACCTGCTGTTCGGCCTGCGCGATATCCGCGTGCTGACCGCGCAATCGCCGCAGCAGGGCCTGGACCTGCTTGCGCGCGAGGACATCGGCCTGGTGCTGCAGGACATGAACTTCACCGCCGACACCACCTCCGGCCAGGAAGGCGTGGCGCTGTTCCGCGCGATCCGCGCGCGCCACCCGGACTTGCCGATCATCCTGCTGACCGCCTGGACCCACCTGGACATCGCGGTGGACCTGGCCAAGGCCGGCGCCGCCGACTATCTGGCCAAGCCCTGGGACGACCAGAAACTGCTGGCCAGCGTCGAGAACCTGCTCGAACTGGGCGCCAGCACGCGCGAGGTCAGCCGCCTGCACGAGCAGCGCCGCCGCGTCGTGCGCGAGCTGGAAGCGCGCTACGACCTGCGCGGGCTGGTGTTCGCCTCCGAACCGATGACGCGGGTGGTCGAGCTGGCCTGCCACGTCGCCCGCGCCGACGTGCCGGTGCTGATCGTCGGCCCCAACGGCGCGGGCAAGGAAAAGATCGCCGAGATCGTGCAGGCCAACTCGGCGGTCAAGGCCGGCGCGTTCGTGACCTTGAACTGCGGCGCGCTGCCGACCGAACTGATCGAGGCCGAACTGTTCGGCGCCGACGCGGGCGCCTACACCGGCGCCAACAAGATGCGCGAGGGCAAGTTCGAGGCCGCCGACGGCGGCACCTTGTTCCTCGACGAGATCGGCAACCTGCCGCCGGCCGGGCAGATGAAGCTGCTGCGCGTGCTCGAGACCGGCCGCTTCGAACGGCTCGGCTCCAACCGCGAGCGCCAGGTGCGGGTGCGGGTGATCAGCGCGACCAACGCCGACCTGCCGGCGATGATCCGCGACGGCCGCTTCCGCGAAGACCTCTACTACCGGCTCAACACCATCCAGATCGCGATCCCGCCGCTGGGCGAGCGCCGCGACGACGTGCTGCCGCTGGCGCGGCATTTCCTCGCCGACAATCCGCTCGGCGCCGGCAAGCGCCTGGGCGAGGACGCCGAGCGCGCGCTGCTCGCGCACCCGTGGCCCGGCAACGTGCGCGAGCTGCGCAACACCCTGCAGCGCGCGGCCTTGCTGGCGCGCGGCGACAGCATCGCCGCGGCCGACCTGGGCCTGCCGTCGGCGCCCGCAGCAGCCGCCGCGGCGCCGGTGGCCGGCGCCGAAGAACCCGACCGCGCCGCGATCGAAGCGGCGATCGAGCGCGCCGGCGGCGTGCTCGCGCAGGCCGCCGGCGAACTGGGCCTGTCGCGCCAGGCGCTGTACCGGCGCCTGGACCGGCTCGGCATCAAGCGCGACTGAGGAGAGCGAGCATGCGCCGCCTGCCCTTGAGTCTGGTGTTCGGCACGGTCGCACTGGCCTACCTGGCGGTGGGCGCGGCCGCGACATGGTGGCTGTCGCGGCAGATCTCGCCGCCGTGGCTGGCGCTGCCGATCGTGATCGCGGCGCTGGCGCCGCTGCTGTTCTATCACGTGAGCCGTTTGTTCGCGCCGATGAACTCGCTGTTCCGCGCGCTGGCCGGCTCGGTCGCGAGCTATCGCGACGGCGACTATTCCTTCAGCTTCAACTGGAGCGGCCACGGCGACCTCGGCGAGCTGGTGGCCAGCCACAACCGCCTCGGCGACGCCCTGCGCGAGCAGCGCTTGAACCTGGTCCAGCGCGAACTGCTGCTCGACACCATGGTGCAGAACACGCCGGTGGCGATGCTGCTGGTGGATCCCTCGCGGCGCGTGGTGCTGGGCAACCTGGCCGCGCGCAAGATGCTCGGCGAGGGCCGGCGCCTGGAAGGCCAGGACTTCGGCGAACTCATGCGCGAGGCGCCGGCGCCGATGCAGGAGGCCTTCGAACGCGGCGGCGACGGCATGTTCAGCGTCGGCGACGTCGAGAACGAGGACATCTACCACCTGTCGCGGCGCATGTTCCGCCTCAACGGCCGCGTCCACGAGTTGGTGCTGCTGCGCCAGCTCACCGCCGAACTGCGCCGGCAGGAAGTGCAGACCTGGAAGAAAGTGATCCGGGTGATCAGCCACGAGCTCAACAACTCGCTGGCGCCGATCGCCTCGCTGGCCCACTCCGGCGCCGAACTGCTGCGCCGCGGCCAGTACGAGCGCCTGCCGACCGCGCTCACCACCATCGAGGAACGCGCGCGCCACCTGGAAGGCTTCATCCGCGACTACGCCCGCTTCGCCAAACTGCCCTCGCCGCGGCTGGAGCCGATCGAATGGTCGCGCTTCATCCAGCAACTGCGCAGCCAGGTCGAGTTCGGCTACGACGGCGTGGCGGGCGAGGCGATCGCGCGGGTCGACGTGGCGCAGCTGGAGCAGAGCCTGATCAACCTGCTCAAGAACGCGCACGAATCGGGTTCGGCGCCGCAGGAAGTGCGCCTGCAGCTGCGGCGCACGCCCGACGCGTGGCGCATCGACGTGCTCGACCGCGGCAGCGGCATGAACGAGGCGGTGCTGGCCAACGCGCTGCTGCCGTTCTACTCGACCAAGCGCAACGGTACCGGCCTGGGCCTGGCGCTGGCGCGCGAGATCGCCGAAGCGCACGGCGGCCGCATCGCCCTGCTCAACCGCGAGGGCGGCGGGTTGTGCGTGTCGATGGTGCTGCCGGACTGACCGCGGCGGCGGCGTTACCGGCCGCGGGCGAGCGAAGGCGAGCGCATTCACCGGCGAGCGACACGGGCGCCGGCGCGTGCGGCGTCGCAGTCGCGGCTTGCGCCGCTCCTACCGCGAGCCAGGCGCGATCCGCAGCCCTTGTAGGAGCGGCGCAAGCCGCGACCGCGCCACCCCGAACACCGACGCGACCCTCGCACCCGGCGCCGCTCCCGCAGCGCCGATGAAACTCACGCAACGGACGACGCCCCTCATCGCAGAGGAACATCGGCCCGCGCCTCACTCCTTCGGCTTCTTCACCGGCCGCTTCCAGCCTTCCACCGTCGCCTGGCGCGCGCGCCCGATGCTCAGCTCGCCGGCCGGCGCCGGCCGGGTGATCGTCGAACCGGCGGCGATGGTCGCGTCCTTGCCGATGGTCACCGGCGCCACCAGCGAGGAATTGGAGCCGATGAAGGCGCCGTCCTCGATCGTGGTGACCCACTTGTTGATCCCGTCGTAGTTGCAGGTGATGGTGCCGGCGCCGACGTTGACGCCCGCGCCGATCACCGCGTCGCCGAGGTAGCTCAAATGGTTGGCCTTGCTGCCCACGCCGACCCGCGCGTTCTTGGTCTCGACGAAGTTGCCCACGTGCGCGCCGTCGGCCAGCACCGTGCCCGGGCGCAGGCGCGCGTACGGGCCGATCTGCGCCGCGCCCTCGACCACCACGCCGTCGAGGTCGCAATGCGCGCGCACTTCGGTGCCGGCGCCCAGGCGCACGTCCTTGAGCCGGCAGAACGGGCCGATGCGCACGCCGTCGCCGAGTTCGACCGTGCCTTCCAGGATCGCGTCGACGTCGATCTCGACATCGCGGCCCACCGTCACCGTGCCGCGCTGGTCGTAGCGCGCCGGATCGGCCAGGCGCGCGCCTTGCACGCACAGCGCGCGCGCGGCGCGGCGCTGGAACGCGCGCTCCAGCTGGGCCAGCTGCCACGGGTCGTTAGCGCCCTCGACTTCGATCGGGTCTTCCACGTGAACCATCTCGGCCGGGTTGTACTCGGCCGCGGCGGAGGCGAACACGTCGGTGAGGTAGTACTCGCCCTGGGCGTTGTCGTTGCCCAGGCGGTCCAGCCAGCGCCGCAGCGGTTCGCCGTCGGCGACCAGGATGCCGGTGTTGACGGTGCGGATCGTGCGCTGGTCCTCGTCGGCGTCCTTGTGCTCGACGATGCGGCCGACCCGGCCTTCCGGGTCGCGCACGACGCGGCCGTAGCCGGTCGGGTCGTCGAGGTCGGCGACCAGCACCGCCAGCCGTCCGGGCGCATCGAGCAGCCGTTGCAGGGTCGGCGCGGCGATCAGCGGCACGTCGCCGTACAGCACCAGCACCCGCGCGTCCTGCGGCACGCCCGGCATCGCCTGCTGCACGGCGTGGCCGGTGCCCAGACGCTGCTCCTGCTCGCTCCAGCGCAGGTCGTCCTGGCCGGCGAACGCGGCGCGGACCTGCTCGCCGCCGTGGCCGTAGACGACGTGGATGCCGGCCGGCCGCAGCGCGCGCGCGGTCTCGATCACGTGCGCCAGCATCGGCCGCCCGGCGATCTTCTGCAGCACCTTGGCGGTCGCCGACTTCATCCGCTTGCCTTCGCCGGCGGCGAGAATGACGATGTGCAACTGGTTCATCGACTCATGAGCCATGTACGAAACCTTCCTGAGCTGTTCGGTTGCTTGACGTGGGCCCCCCGTCGGAGCCGAATCTTAGCAGCGCCGCCCGCACGACCCTGCACACGCGCTGAGCGCGCACGCCGCCGCGGCGCGAACTGCGATGGCCGAGGCAGTCCGGCCGCGGCGAGCGCGATCGCGAATGGCCGCATCGCTGCGGTGGCGATGTCCGCCGGTTCGCGCTGAACGGGGCTCGGGTCGCGACCCGAGCGCGCCGCGGCGTTTTCGCGGCTGCGGCCGCGCGGATCGCCCGCGGCCGCCGCGACCCCCAGCCCCAGCTGACCGGTCCGCCACCTGCGCCTTACCCCAGCGCGCCGCGTTTCACTAAAATGCCGCATTCCCCGCTGACGCCCGGCCCTCCCCCGCCCATGAGCCTGACCCGACAAGGTCGCAACTACCTGATCTTCGGCGCGATCCAATACTGCGTGGACTGGGGGATGATGGTCGGCCTGAGCCACATGGGCATGCCGGTGGAAGCGGCCAACCTCGCCGGCCGCGTCAGCGGCGCGCTGCTGGGGTTCTGGCTCAACGGCCGCTTCACCTTCAATAGCGAGGACAGCGCGCTCGGCCGCCGCCAGTTCGGGCGCTTCGTCGCCCTGTGGATCGGCAGCACCGTGCTCAGCACCCTGGCGATCAGCCTGGTCGACACCCATGCCGGCCTGAAGTGGACGTGGCTGGCCAAGCCGGTGATCGAACTGGCCCTGGCCGTGGTCGGGTTCACGGTGTCGCGGTACTGGGTCTACCGGCGCTGAGGCGCCGCCGCGGCGAACCGCGAGGCCGACCGGGCGCCGCGCCCGCGTCCATCGGCGAAAACGAAAACGCCGGCGCGAGGCCGGCGTTTTCGTAGCTGCGAAACAACCGCGGCTCAGTGCTTCATGTTCTTGCGCAGGCGCTCGAGCGCCTGCAACTGCGCCATCGCCTCGGCCAGCTTGGCCTGGGCCTCGGCGATCTCCATCTGCGGGCCGCGGTTGGCCAGCGCGCGCTCGGCTTCTTCCTTGGCCGCGCGCACGGCGGCTTCGTCGATGTCCTGGGCGCGGATCGCGGTGTCGGCCAGCACGGTCACGACCTGCGGCTGCACCTCGAGGATGCCGCCGGAGACCGCGAAGTCGAGCTGCTCGCCGCTGGGCAGGGTCACCACGACCTTGCCCGGCTTGAGCCGGGTGATCAGCGGCGCATGGCGCGGCGCGATGCCGAGTTCGCCGATCTCGCCGGTGGCGACCAGCAGCGTCGCCTCGCCGTGGAAGATCTCGTCTTCGGCGCTGACGATGTCGCAACGGAAGGTGGATGCCATGTCTGTCTCGCTTTGCTCGTTCGACGGGAATGGGGAATTGGGAATCGCGAATCGGGAAAGCAGGGGCATCGAGTCGGCGCGTGGCGCCCTTACGATTCCCTATTCCCCGCTCCCGATTCCCGAGACGCCCGCAGGGCGTCTCAGCCCACGCCCATCTTCTTGGCCTTCTCGACGGCTTCTTCGATGCCGCCGACCATGTAGAACGCCTGCTCCGGCAGGTGATCGTAGTCGCCGTCGCAGATGCCCTTGAAGCCGCGGATGGTGTCCTTCAGCGACACGTACTTGCCCGGCGCGCCGGTGAACACTTCGGCGACGTGGAACGGCTGCGAGAAGAAGCGCTCGATCTTGCGCGCGCGGGCCACGGCGGTCTTGTCTTCTTCCGACAGCTCGTCCATGCCCAGGATCGCGATGATGTCCTTGAGCTCCTTGTACTTCTGCAAGGTGGCCTGGACGCGGCGCGCGGTGTCGTAGTGCTCGGCGCCGACCACGTTCGGGTCGAGCTGGCGCGAGGTCGAGTCGAGCGGATCGACCGCCGGGTAGATGCCCAGCGCGGCGATGTTTCGGCTCAACACGACGGTGGCGTCGAGGTGGGCGAAGGTGGTCGCCGGCGACGGGTCGGTCAGGTCGTCCGCGGGCACGTACACGGCCTGGATCGAGGTGATCGAACCGGTCTTGGTCGAGGTGATGCGCTCCTGCAGCACGCCCATTTCCTCGGCGAGCGTGGGCTGGTAGCCCACCGCCGACGGCATGCGGCCCAGCAGCGCCGACACTTCGGTGCCGGCCAGGGTGTAGCGGTAGATGTTGTCGACGAAGAACAGCACGTCGCGGCCCTTGCCGCTGGCGTCCTTCTCGTCGCGGAAGTACTCGGCCATGGTCAGGCCGGTCAGCGCGACGCGCAGACGGTTGCCCGGCGGCTCGTTCATCTGGCCGTACACCATCGCCACCTTCGACTTCGACAGGTCTTCCTGCACGATGACGTTGGCGTCGGACATCTCGTGGTAGAAGTCGTTGCCCTCGCGGGTACGCTCGCCCACGCCGGCGAACACCGACAGGCCCGCGTGCTCGGTCGCGATGTTGTTGATCAGCTCGAGCATGTTCACGGTCTTGCCGACGCCGGCGCCGCCGAACAGGCCGACCTTGCCGCCCTTGGCGAACGGGCACATCAGGTCGATGACCTTGATGCCGGTTTCCAGCAGCTCGTTGCCCGAGGACTGGTCGGCGTAATCGGGGGCGGCGCGGTGGATTTCCCAATGCACGTCGCTCTCGACCGGGCCGCGCTCGTCGATCGGCTCGCCGAGCACGTTCATGATGCGGCCCAGGGTCGCGGTGCCGACCGGCACGGCCACGGCGCGGCCGGTGTTGGTCGCGATCAGGTTGCGCTTGAGGCCGTCGGTGGAGCCCAGCGCGATCGCGCGGACGATGCCGTCGCCGAGCTGCTGCTGCACTTCGAGGGTGATGGCGGTGTTCTCGACCTTCAGCGCATCGTAGACCCGCGGCACGGCCTCGCGCGCAAACTCGATGTCGACGACCGCGCCGATGATCTGAACGATCTTGCCCTGGCTGCCTTGGCTGCTCATCTTGGATTCCTCAGTAACTTTCAAATGCTGCTGGTGGTCGCAGGCCCTGGGCCGCGCCCACCGGATGGGGTTAGACCGCGGCGGCGCCGCCGACGATTTCGGAGATTTCCTGGGTGATCGCCGCCTGACGCGCCTTGTTGTAGACCAGGTTCAAGGTGCCGATCAGCTTGGTGGCGTTGTCGCTCGCCGACTTCATCGCGACCATGCGCGCGGCATGCTCGGAGGCCACGTTCTCCAGCACCGCCTGGTACACCAGCGACTCGATGTAGCGGGTCAGCACGTGATCGAGCACGGTCTGCGCATCGGGTTCGTAGATGTAGTCCCAATCGTGCTTGGCGACCTGGGTTTCCGGCGCCGGCAGCGGCAGCAGCTGATCGAACGCCGCGCGCTGGGTCATGGTGTTGACGAAGTCGTTGTAGCAAACGAACACGCGATCGACGGTGCCGGCGCTGTACGCGTCGAGCACGACCTTGATCACGCCGATCAGCTGCTCCACGTGCGGCTGGTCGCCCAGATGGGTGACCGAGGCGAGCATGTTGACCTTGATCCGGCGGAAGAACACCGAGGCCTTCTGGCCGATGGTGACCACGTCGACCTCGACGCCCTGCTCCTGCCACTTGCGGAACTCGCCCAGCAGCTTGCGGAACATGTTGTTGTTGAGGCCGCCGGCCAGACCGCGGTCGGACGACACGATCACGTAGCCGACGCGCTTCACGTCCTTGCGCTCGACCATGTACGGATGCCGGTAATCGGAATTGGCCTGGGCCAGGTGGCCGATCACCTGCTTGATCACGCGCGCGTACGGGCGCGAGGTCTTCATCCGATCCTGCGCCTTGCGGATCTTGGAAGCCGAGACCATTTCCAGCGCGCGGGTCACCTTGCGGGTGTTCTGCACGCTCTTGATCTTGGTTTTGATTTCGCGTCCGCCTGCCATCTCTCGCTCGCTTTGTTCGCTTTAGGGCTTGGGGTTCAGGGTGGCGCGCAAACCGGCGGGGCCGGTTTGCGCCGTGCGACCCGCCTTACCAGGTCCCGGTCTGCTTGAACTCTTCGATGCCCTTCTTGAAGGCGCCTTCGATTTCGTCGTCCCAGCCGCCGGTCGAATTGATCTTCTCGACCAGGGCGCCCTGGGTGTTGAGGAAATGTCCGTGCAGCGCTTCTTCGAAGGCGCCGATCTTGGCCACCGGCACGTCGTCCATGTAGCCCTTGTCCACCGCGTAGATCGACAGCGCCTGCAGCGCGATCGACATCGGCGCGTACTGCTTCTGCTTCATCAGCTCGGTCACGCGCTGGCCGCGCTCGAGCTGCTTGCGGGTGGCTTCGTCGAGGTCCGAGGCGAACTGGGCGAACGCCGCCAGTTCGCGGTACTGGGCCAGGGCGATGCGGATGCCGCCGGACAGCTTCTTGATGATCTTGGTCTGGGCCGAGCCGCCGACGCGCGACACCGAGATGCCGGCGTTGACCGCCGGGCGGATGCCGGCGTTGAACAGGTCGGTTTCCAGGAAGATCTGGCCGTCGGTGATCGAGATCACGTTGGTCGGTACGAACGCCGAAACGTCGCCGGCCTGGGTCTCGATGATCGGCAGCGCGGTCAGCGAACCGGTCTTGCCCTTGACTTCGCCGTTGGTGAACTTCTCGACGTAGTCGGCGTTCACGCGCGCGGCGCGCTCGAGCAGGCGGCTGTGCAGGTAGAACACGTCGCCCGGGTAGGCTTCGCGGCCCGGCGGACGGCGCAGCAGCAGCGAGATCTGGCGGTAGGCCACGGCCTGCTTGGACAGGTCGTCGTACACGATCAGCGCGTCTTCGCCGCGGTCGAGGAAGAACTCGCCCATGGTGCAGCCCGAGTAGGCGCTGATGTACTGCATCGCGGCCGATTCGGACGCGGTCGCGGCGACCACGATGGTGTGGGCCAGCGCGCCGTTCTCTTCCAGCTTGCGCACCACGTTGGCGATCGAAGAGGCCTTCTGGCCGATCGCGACGTAGATGCACTTAATGCCGGTGCCCTTCTGGTTGATGATGGCGTCGATGGCCATCGCGGTCTTGCCGGTCTGGCGGTCGCCGATGATCAGCTCGCGCTGGCCGCGGCCGATCGGGATCATCGAGTCGACCGACTTGTAGCCGGTCTGTACCGGCTGGTCGACCGACTTGCGCCACAGCACGCCCGGGGCGACGCGCTCCACCGGAGCGGTCATGGTCGCGCCGATCGGGCCCTTGCCGTCGATCGGCTCGCCCAGCGCGTTGACCACGCGGCCCAGCAGCTCGCGGCCGATCGGCACTTCCAGGATGCGGGCGGTGGTCTTGGCCACGTCGCCTTCGCGCAGGTGCTCGTAATCGCCCAGGACCACGGCGCCGACCGAGTCGCGCTCCAGGTTCAGCGCCAGGGCGAAGGTGTTGTTCGGCAGTTCGATCATCTCGCCCTGCATCACGTCGGCCAGGCCGTGGATGCGCACGATGCCGTCGGACACCGAGGTCACGGTGCCTTCGTTGCGCGCTTCGGCGGCCAGCTTGACCTTCTCGATGCGGGTCTTGATCAGTTCGCTGATTTCGGACGGGTTGAGCTGGGTGCTTGCCATTGTCGTTTCCTTGGTCCTGCATCGCGACGAAGCGACGCGCGGGTGCTTTCTTTTTAACGGGACTCGGAAGCCGGGAGTCGGAAGCGCTCTGCTTCGACGATTCCCTATTCCCAATTCCCGGCTTTAACCGGCCAGCGCCGTCTGCAGGCGCGACAACTTGCCCTTGAGCGAGCCGTCGATCACCACTTCGCCGGCGTCGATCACCGCGCCGCCGATCAGCGATGCGTCGACCGCGGTCTCGATCTCGACCTGGCGGCCGAAGCGCCTGACCAGCGCGGCCTTGATCGATTCGAGCTCGGCCGCCGGCAGGTCGCTGGCGGAGGTGACCTTGGCCTTGACCACACGGTCGGCGTCGGCGCGCAGTTCCTCGAACAGGCCGGCGATTTCCGGCAGCAGGGCGAGGCGGCGGTTGTCCGCGAGCAGGGTCAGGAACCGCTGCACGGACTCGTCCGCGCCGTCGATCGCGACCAGGGCGACCGCGTCGGCGCCGGTCAGGCGCGGGTGGCCGAGCACCGACTGCACCTGCGGATCGGCGGCCACGCGCGCCGAGAAGGCGAGCGCTTGCGACCAATCGGCGGTGCGGCCGGCTTCGCGCGCCAGCGCGAACGCGGCGCGGGCATACGGACGGGCGAGGGTGAGGTTCTGGCTCATCGCGTGGGGCGTTCCGGTCAGATTTCCGCGGCCAGCTCGTCGAGCAGCGCCTTGTGGGCGTTGGCGTCGATTTCGCGCTTGAGCAGCTTTTCGGCGCCGGTGACGGCCAGCGCGGACACCTGCTTGCGCAGATCCTCGCGGGCACGGTCGGCGGCGGCGGCGATTTCGGCGTCGGCCAGCGCCTTCAAGCGCGTGCCTTCGACCATCGCATCGGTCTTGGCCTGATCGACGATCTGGTTGGCGCGCGAATGCGCCTGCTCGACGACTTCGTTGGCCTTGACGCGGGCTTCGCGCACGATTTCATCCGCCTGCGCGCGCGCCTGCTGGATGAGCACCTCAGCGCCTTCGGCATTCGCCAGGCCCTGGGCAATCTTTTGTTGCCGTTCTTCGATCGCCTTGTTCAGGGGCGGCCAAATGAACTTCATCGTGAACCAGATGAGGATCGCGAACGTGATCATCTGGCCGAAGAAGGTCATGTTGATATTCATGACAGCTCCGATGGGACGCTGCGGGCGCTAGGGCCCGGAAGAGCCGCCCGCTCGCGCGGACGGCTCAGACTGCTCGCTGAAGCGAGGATCAGCCGGCGGCGCCGGCAGCCTGCAGGGCGCCCAGCAGCGGGTTGCCGAAGGCGAACAGCAAGCCGACGGCCAGCGCGATGATGAACGCGGCGTCGATCAGGCCGGCCAGCAGGAACATGCGGCCCTGCAGCATCGGCACCAGTTCCGGCTGACGGGCGGCCGACTCAAGGAACTTCGAGCCCATCAGCGCGATGCCGAGGCAAGCGCCGATCGCGCCGAGGCCGACCATGATGCCGATCGCGATAGCGGTCAGGCCCTGCACATTGGCGATGAATTCCATGGTTTTCTCCTACTGAAACGTTGGTTTGGCTAAAGGAAAGGGTGAAACGCGCAAAGAACTAAAAGGTGGAACGCGGGTCAATGACTCTCGTACGCGCCGGCGATGTAGACGACGGTGAGGATCATGAAGATGAAGGCCTGCAGCAGCACGATCAGGATGTGGAACAGCGCCCAGGCGGCGTTGAAGATCACGCCCGGCACGAACATCAGCAGACCGCCGCCGAGCAGGCCGGCGATGAGCATGAACACCAGCTCGCCGCCGTACATGTTGCCGAACAGTCGCATCGCCAGGCTGACCGGCTTGACCAGGTACTCGATGACGTTGAGTCCCAGGTTGGCCGGAGCGAGCGCGATCTTGGCGCCGGTGCCGTGAGCGTGGAACGGCGAGGTCAGCAGTTCTTTGCCGAAGCCCAGGCCGCCCTTGGCCTTGACCGAGTGATAGAGGATCAGGAAGAACACGGTGGTCGACAGCGCCAGCGTCGTGTTCAGGTCCGCGGTCGGAACCCAGCGGAAGTAGGTGTGGTGCGCCACTTCGGCGCCGGCGGTGGTCTTGACCACCCAGCCCGGCAGGTCGAGCGGCAGCAGGTCCATGCCGTTCATCAGCACGACCCAGACGAAGATCGTCAGCGCCAGCGGCGTCAGCGAGCTGCGGTCGCCGTGGAAGCTGTCCTTCACCTGGCCGTCGATGAACTCCAGGATCAGCTCGACGAAGGCCTGTCCCTTGGACGGCACGCCCGAGGTGGCCTTGCGCGCGAACAAGCCGAACCAGGTGATGAAGATCAGACCCAGGATCAACGAAACGACCCAGGTGTCGATATGGAAGGCACCACCACCCAGCGAGATCGTGTTCTGCTGAAGATGATGCTGGATGTATTCGTTCAGGCCGCCCGAACCGGTCTGTTCACTCACGAAAGACACCTATCGTTTCAAAAGATTGGCCAGTGCGAACGCCAGCGTTGCCGCCGACAGACTCACCAGCATTGGCAGGGGAGGCAGACGCCACACGGCCATTCCCAGGCCGAGCATCGTCAATACCGCCACCCATTTGAATATGACTCCGAGCAACAACCGCCCGATCGCCGATCCGGCCGGTTGCACCCCGCCCCCCAACGCCATCCTGGCGGCCGCGAGATTGCCGGCCACCGCCGCGCCGCCACCCACCGCTGCCGCCAGCGCGGACGACGCACCGAGGGAGAGGAAGGCCAGCGCGACCAGCGCCGTCGCGCCGGCTTGCCAAGCAATCGCGCGCGACGCCAGCCGGCGGCCTGCGGACAATGGATCGTGCACGCGGGTCTCGTCGGTCTGGGGTTGGCGCAAAGCGCCCGGTAGAGCCGCAAAAGTATAGAACGAGGGCGACTTTGCGGCAACCGGCGGCAGTCACAGCCCTGCCATAGGCGTCGCGGGGGGCTGCGGTGGCGGTGGCGGGCTGCGCGTTCATGGCCGCGACTATGCCGCCAAGGGCTAGAGCGTTGAATTACCTGGGAGGTAAGCCGGTGCGCGTAGGCCGAGCCTTTCATAGACAACAGCTATCGAAACCTTCGCATCATTCGATTTGCGTTTCGTCCGCGAAGGCGTAAGTTGAGAATCATTCTCATCCGAGCCCAATCCCATGAAGAAGACCCTCAGCTTCGCCGGCGTCCACTTCACCGTCGCCTTCCTGGTCGGCTATCTGATGACCGGCAGCGTCTGGGTCGGCGGCGCCCTGGCCCTGGTCGAACCGGCCTGCAACACCGTTGCCTTCCACCTGCACGAGAAGGTGTGGAAGCGGATCGAGCAGCGCCGCGCCGCGGCCGCCGCAGGCGCCGGCGGCGACGTCCTGGCGACGTGATCGAAAATCTTTGACGGACTGCGGAACCTTTCCACGCCGCACCGGTCAGTATCCAGGAACGCCCGCCGCCACTCTCTCCTCGTCAATGGCAAAGCAGCGGCGGGCACCCCGAAGCCCCGGCACGACCCGCCGGGGCTTCGCCTTTTCCGGCGTGCAGCTTTCTACCACCCACGTCACAGTTCATCGCTCGCGGCTTTGCGCGATCGGTCATCGCGGGTTTTTTCACGGTTACTCCACCTGAACGACGGCATCCATGTACGCACCAGTACACGAATGTGCTGCCTTCTCCCCCCTGTATCCGGAGTAATCCTGTGACCAACCGATTCCTGCCGTTGACGCTGGCGCTGCTGGGCGCCGGCGCCGCGTACGCCCTGCCCGCGCACGCCGAGGACGACCGATTCACCATCCGCCTGGGCGCGATGTCGGTCGATACCAGCGGCGAATTCACCGCCGGCACCACCTTCCGCGGCAATCCCTACGAGTTCAGCCAGGACTTCGATTTCGGCAGCAAGGAAACCGTGCCGCGCCTGGAAGGCCTGTTCAAGTTCGGCGACCGCCATCGCCTGCTGTTCAACTACTGGGGCTACGACAAGAGCAAGACCGCGCGGCTGACCCAGGACGTGTCCTTCGACGACACCACCATCGCCGCCGGCAGCTTCGCCCGCGCCAAGACCAAGTTCGAACTGGCCAGCGCGATGTACGACTACGCGGTGGTGGAGACCGACACGGTCAGCTGGGGCCTGCAGATCGGCGTGGAGTACGCCAAGATCGAAGGCAAGCTGCGCGCGCAGGCCGGCGCCGCCAACTACAGCGCCAGCCGCAGCGAAGACGGCTACGCGCCGGTGGTCGGCAGCCGCCTGACCCTGTCGCCGAACGAGCACTGGCGCTTCGTCGTGCAGGGCCAGTACCTCGACGCCGGCTGGGGCGACTTCGGCGACTACAAGGGCGACATCAGCCGCGCCAACGCGCTGGCCGAATACCGCTTCACCGAGAACGTCGGCATGTTCGTCGGCTACGACTGGTTCAAGATCAACGCCAAGCGCAGCCGCAACAACGTCGATGTCGGCCTGGACCAGCGCTTCAAGGGACCGATGGCGGGCGTGACCTTCTCGTTCTGATCGCGGCGACGTTCCAATCCGATGCCGCGTCGCGATCGCGACGCGGCATCGCAGCCGCCGGCCCCGGACGACGCAGCGCTCACATCCCCGGTATCGACACGCGCATGGCGTTCAAGCGCTTGCGCAGGCAGATCTCCAGCGCCATCGGCATGCGCTCGAACTCGCGGCGTTCGGCTTCGGCGACCTGCGCGCTCTCGAGCGGCCGCTGGACGACCTTGTCGTCGACGAACTCGAACTGAGTGCCATAGCGCTGCGGCCGTCCATCGTCCAGGCGCAGCCGGTCGACCTTCTCCATCGCCTCGCGGATCAGGTGCCCGTCCGCGCCGGGCACCCGCCGCTGCGTGTCCAGGAACGCTTCGGCCCAGCGCAGCTGGCTCGTGCGGTCGTCGTGGTCGCGGTAGATCGCCTGCCACAGGGCATCGACGCCGTCCGTGCCGATCTGGTCGACGCCGGGCATCGGCCGGCGCTGCAGGATCTCGCGCAATCGTTGCGCCGCCGCCCGCGCCTGGGCCGGCGACACGCGCGGCTCGGCCGGCTTGCGCTGTACCGGCTTCGCGCCGGGAGGGGTCGCGGCATCGGCTGCGGCATCGGCCGCACTCGCTGCGGCGTCGGCCGCCGCGTCGGCGGCCGCGTTCGCGGCATTGAGGGCGTAGTAGCGGTCGTAGCCGCCGAACAAGGTCTGATGCCCCCAGCGCAACACGTTCTCGCGCAGCGCCGGATCGCGCGGCGCCGACGACGGCCTGCGCAATCGCTCGCGCTGCAGGCGCGCGGCTTCGCCGTTCTTCCAGGCCTGGCCTTGCGGACAGGCCCGATAGTCCGCCTCGCCGGGCCGCAACGCCGGCGCCAGCGACAACGCGGCCGCCTGGGTCGCGTACAGGCCGGCGATCAGCGCCAGCGCCGAGGCCAGCGTCGCGACGCCGGCCTTACCCCTTCTTTTTGGGGATGTAGAGATCGGTGATCGTTCCATCGAACACCTCCGCGGCCATGCCGACCGATTCGCTGAGCGTGGGATGCGGATGGATCGTATGGCCGATGTCGGCGACCTCGCAACCCATCTCGATCGCCAGCGCCACTTCGGAGATCAGGTCGCCGGCGTGCACGCCAACGATGCCGCCGCCGACGATGCGGTGGGTGGCTTCGTCGAAGACCAGCTTGGTGAAGCCCTCGGTGCGGCCGATGCCGATGGCGCGGCCGCTGGCGGCCCACGGGAACTTGCCGACGCCGACCTTCAGGCCCTTGGCCTTGGCTTCGGTCTCGGTCACGCCGACCCAGGCGATTTCCGGATCGGTGTAGGCCACCGACGGGATCACCCGCGCGACCCACTCCTTCTTTTCGCCCGCGGCCACTTCGGCGGCGAGCTTGCCTTCGTGGGTGGCCTTGTGCGCGAGCATCGGGTTACCGACCAGGTCGCCGATGGCGAAGATGTGGGCGACGTTGGTGCGCATCTGCCGGTCGACCGGGATGAAGCCGCGCTCGCTCACCTGCACGCCGGCCTGGTCGGCGCCGATCTTGGCGCCGTTGGGCGCGCGGCCCACCGCGACCAGCACCCGGTCGTACACGCCCGATTCCAGCGCCGGCGCCTTGCCGGCCTCGGCGCTTTCGAAACTCACCTTGATCCCTTCCTTCAAGGCCTCGGTGGCCGCGGCCTTGGTCTTCAGGTGCACGCTCACGCCCTGCTTCTTGAGGCGGTCGGCCAGCGGCTTGACCAGGTCCGGATCGGCGCCCGGCATCAGTTGGTCGAGGAACTCGACCACGGTCACTTCGCTGCCCAGCGCTCGGTACACCGTGGCCATTTCCAGGCCGATGATGCCGCCGCCGACGACCAGCAGCTTGGCCGGCACGTCGGCCAGCTCCAGCGCGTCGGTCGAATCCATGACCCGCTTGTCGTCCCACGGGAAGTTGCCGAGCTTCACCGCCTGCGAACCGGCGGCGATGATGCATTGCTCGAAGCGGATCAGCTGGGTGCCGTTCTCGCCCTTCACTTCCAGTTCGTTCGGCGACACGAAGCGGCCGGTGCCGACGACGGTGCGCACCTTGCGCTGCTTGGCCATGCCGGCCAGGCCCTTGGTCAGCTGGCCGACGACCTTTTCCTTGTACTTGCGCAGCGCGTCGAGGTCGATCGTCGGCTTGCCGAAGCTGACGCCGTAGTCGCTGGCGTGCTGCGCTTCGTCGATGACCGCGGCCGCGTGCAGCAGCGCCTTGGACGGGATGCAGCCGACGTTGAGGCAGACGCCGCCGAGGCTGGCGTAGCGCTCGACCAGCACGGTGTCGAGGCCGAGGTCGGCGGCGCGGAACGCGGCGGTGTAGCCGCCGGGGCCGGAGCCGAGCACGAGCATGCGGCATTCGACGTCGGCCTTGCGGCCGCTCGCGGCGGCGGCGGTCGGTGCGGGCGCCGCCGCGGCCGGCTTCGCCGCTTCGGCCGCGGCCGGCTTGGCCGGCTCGGCGGCAGCGGCGGGCTTGGACGCTTCGGCCGCAGGCTGGGCGGCGTCGCCGGCGCCCTCGGCTTCGAGGACCGCGATCACCGCGCCCTGCGAGACCTTGTCGCCGACCTTGACGCTGATCGACTTGACCACGCCGTCGGCCGAGGACGGCACTTCCATCGTCGCCTTGTCCGATTCGAGCGTGACCAGGCCCTGGTCCTTCTTGACCGTGTCGCCGACCGCGACCAGCAACTCGATGACCGGTACGTCGTCGTAGTCGCCGATGTCGGGAACCTTCACTTCGATGCTGTTGGCCATGACGCGGCAATCCTCTTGAAAATCTTCGCTGGCGCGCGCGTGGGGCGCGCGCGGTGGGGGCGCACGGCCAGGCCATGCGTGGCGTCCGCCGCGGCGGATGCCGGAAAAGCGCCGGTGCGCGCGGGCGTCGCCGCCGCGCGCGCCGGGGCGGTCACGATGCGGGCGCGGCCTGCAGCAGCCGTTCGAGTTGGTCCAGCGATTCGCCCAGCGCGCGCCAGCGGCGCTCGCGCTTGCCGGCGCTTTCGTTGGCCGCCTCGGTCAGCAGGGTGGCCTGCTCCATCAGGGTTTCGCCGTAGCCGCAGTCGGGGCGCGCGCCGCTGACGCGCAGGCCGTCGACCACGAACAGCAGTTGTTCGGAATCGCGGTACTCGGCCGGTTTGTCGGCCGGCACCGCCTGCTCCAGCGCGCGCTTCCAGGTCGCGACCAGGCGCTGGGCCAGCGCGGCCGGGATCGGCGCTTCCTCGCTGTCCACGTCCTGGTCCACGCGCAGTTCCAGCGCGCCGCCGCCGCGCGAGCCGTTCCAGACCTGGACGCGCCCGTCCGGGGTGGCATGGCGCAGGGTCCAGTCGGCGCCGTCGGCGGCGGCCGGGATCAGCATCACTGCGCTCTCGGCGCCGCGGGTCGGCAGCAGGGTCAGGCTCAGCCGCGGCTCGGCCTTGGCGGCGAGCAGCTGCTCCACGGCCGAACCGTGGTTCTCCGTCGCCGGCGGCCAGCCGCGGCCGAGCGGCAGGCGGCAGCCGTCGGCGGCCTGCGCCAGCGGCGCGGCGAGGACGGCGGCCAGGCCGAGCCAGGCCAGGCGGCGGGCGGCGGAAACGGGGTGCGGGTGACGGCTCATCGGCGAAGTCGGTTCCTGGGGGCGAAGGCGGGCCGGCCGCGCGCGGCGGCCGGCCCTGCGGCGGCGCGTGCGTTACAGCAGCGAGCGGCGCATGTCGGCGAGCAGCTGCGCGAGGTAGGCGGTGAAGCGCGCCGCCGCGGCGCCGTCGATGACGCGGTGGTCGTAGGACAGCGACAGCGGCAGGATCAGGCGCGGCGCGAACTGCTTGCCGTCCCACACCGGCTTGGTCGCCGACTTCGACACGCCCAGGATCGCCACTTCCGGCGCGTTGACGATCGGGGTGAACGCGGTGCCGCCGATGCCGCCGAGCGAGCTGATCGAGAAGCAGCCGCCGCTCATGTCGGCCGGGCCGAGCTTGCCTTCGCGCGCCTTGCCCGCGAGCTCGCCGGTTTCCTTGGCGATCTGCAGCACGCCCTTCTTGTCGACGTCGCGCACCACCGGCACGACCAGGCCGTTCGGGGTGTCGGCGGCGAAGCCGATGTGGAAGTACTTCTTCAGCGTCAGGTTCTCGCCGCTGGCGTCGAGCGAGGCGTTGAAGGTCGGGAACTTCTGCAGCGCGTTGACCGAGGCCTTCATCAGGAAGGCGAGCATGGTCAGCTTGATGCCGGCCTTCTCGTTCTCCTTGTTGAGCGCCACGCGCAGCGCTTCCAGGTCGGTGATGTCGGCGTCGTCGTGCTGGGTGACGTGCGGGATCATCGCCCAGTTGCGCGCCAGGTTGGCGCCGGAGAGCTTCTGGATCCGGGTCAGCGGCTTGGTTTCGATCTCGCCGAACTTGCTGAAGTCGACCTTCGGCCACGGCAGCAGGTTGAGGCCGCCGCCGAGCGACGGCGCGGCGCCGGCCGCGGCCGGCGCGCCACCGCCGCCCTGCATGACGCCCTTGACGAAGGACTGAACGTCTTCCTTGCTGATCCGGCCGCCGCGGGCGCTGCCGCCGACGCGCATCAGGTCGACGCCGAGCTCGCGCGCGAACAGGCGCACCGCCGGGCTGGCGTAGGGCACCTTGTCGGGCATCAGTTCTTCGGCGCTGAAGGCCACCGGCGGGGTGCGCGGCGGCAGCGCCTCGGGGTCGGTGCCGGCGCTGGCGCCGGCGAGCGGGGCCGGGGCCTGGGGCGCTTCGGCCTTCGGCGCCGGCGCGGGTTCGCTCTTGGCCGGCGCGGGGGCTTCGGCCTTGGCGGGGGCGGGAGCGGCGGGCTTGGCCGCTTCCTGGGCCGGCGCGGGCGCCTGCTTTGCTTCCCCTTCGGTGGGTTCGATCAAAGCCACCACGCTGCCTTCGGCCAGCTGATCGCCGATCTTGACCTTGAGCTCGCGCACGATGCCCGCGAACGGCGCCGGCACTTCCATCGTGGCCTTGTCCGACTCCAGCGTGACCAGGCCCTGGTCCTGGGTCACCGTGTCGCCGACCGCGACCAACAGTTCGATGACGGGCACGCCGTCGTAGTCGCCGATGTCGGGGACGCGTGCTTCCTTCAGATCAGCCATGTTCGTGGGGCTCCGCAAATGCGCGAAAACCCTATTGTGGCGCCTGCGGCCGGTTGCGCCAACCGCACCCTGCCCGGTGCAGTACTAAAGGCCTAAGCGGCACAGCCCTTGCGCCGCCGGCGTGTGCGTACGCCCCAGTATTGGCGGCCGCGCCCGGCCGGCGAACCGGTGCGCGCCGGCGCGGACAGGTCCGGCGCCGGCCCCGCCGCGACGGTCGCTCAGCGCTTGCCGGCCTCGGCGGTGTGCGGCCGCGCCGGGGCGTAATCGACCTTGAGCAGGTCCAGCGGGCGGTCGTCGAAGCGGTAGGTCAGCGCGTTCTCCAGCTCGTCCAGCGCGCGCACGCTCTGGCACAGGCGGTCGCTGCGGCGCTCCAGGGCGTCGGCGCGCGGCTTCACCGCGGCCTCGATCTGGGCGTCGAAATTGTCGAGTTTCTCGAAGCGCTCGATGTCGCCGCTGAGCGCGGCGCTGACCGCGCCGCCGACCAGGTCGCCGATCACCAGCGGCACCGCCTCGCCGACCGCCTTGCCGATGCCGTCGCCGAGCCGCTTGCCGCTGAAGCGGGTCGGGCCGATGGCGTCGCGCAGGCTGGCGTCGAGCTGCTTGCGCGCTTGCGCGACCTTGGCCTGGGTGCGGTCGGGGTGGTTGCCGAGCTTGACCGCGACCTCGCCGATCGCGACCAGGGCGATGTCGGCGGCCTCGCGGGCGATGGCCTGGGTCTCGGGCATGGTCGCGCGCGCGCCGCGCTCGAACTCGGCCAGCCGGCGCGCGTCCTGCGCGCTGAGCTCGACCCAGCGGTCGTCGACGAACAGCCGGCCCTGGCGCATCACGATCGCCTTGGGCTCGCCGTCCTGGCGGGTCAGGATCAGGCTGCGCTCGTTGAGGGTCAGCTGGTACGGGCTGTCGATCTCGCAGCGGCTGTCGATCTCGACGCTGGCGGAAGCGGCGCCGCAGGCCAGCATCGTGGCGGCGGCGGCGAGTCGGAACAACGGGCGGGCGGACATCGTCGCATCCTCGACGGTGGGATGGCTCCAGCTTGCCGCCGCAGCCGCCGGCGCGGCACGTGCCTTTCGGCGGCATGACCTTCGTCATGGCGGTTGGCCGTGCCGATCGTGGCGGCTCGCGCGCGGCGCGAAATGCGCGTGCGCGGCCGGCGGCGTTCGCGCGCATGCGCGGCGGGTCGCGCGGGCATCGCTGCGCAGCGCGCGGCGAACGCGTGCGCCGCGCGCTTGCCGCGACGGAAAAACCCTTCGTTTCCGATCCGTTCAAGCAGCGCGCGCGCATCCGCGCCATCGCACGCACGCTGTTGCGCGCCGTCGCGCTACGCGCGCCGAGGCACGCGCGCGCGTCGTTCATGCTGCGGCCATGCGCATCGGACAAGGCCGTTTTTCAGGCATTTCCTTGCGAAAACGCAATCGCGGCGAGTCGCTCCGCGCGTTTTTTTCGCCTCGGCTCGCATGCGCTATCCGCGCGTTTTCGCTTCGCTCTTTGTCCGTTCATTTCATTCATTTTTGCCTTGAAAACAGGGCTCTAACACGATCCTCGCGTGAAAAGTTCCTTCACGCGCGTTCGCGCGGCACGTCCGGTTCATGGATGCGTTGCTAACTTGCGCCCCGCCTCCCCCAAGGCAACACGCAACACACACAACAACACAGGAGTTCACTCCATGATCCGCTTCCGTCATTTGACCCTTGCCATGCTCGGCGCCCTGGCCTTCGCCCCGGCCGCCTTCGCTCAGGATGCCTCCACCGACAGCGCCAGCGGCAAGCGCTTCGCCATCGTCGGCGGCTACGCCCTGAGCCAGCCGACCAAGAATCCGCAGATCGGCGGCGTGCGCACCGACGTCGACGGCGACGGCGCCCCGACCCTGAGCGCCAGCTACTTCTTCAACGACAACTTCGCCATCGAGGCGTGGGGTTCGGCCGACAAGTTCGGCCAGCGCCTGAACTCGAACGGCGGCAAGATCGGCAGCATCGACTCGCAGCCGGTCGCGCTCAGCGGCCAGTACCACTTCCGCGGCGCCGACAGCATCGTGCGTCCGTTCGTGGGCCTGGGCTACTACCAGGCCAACTACACCGGCGAGAAGCTGATCAGCGGCCAGCGCCTGGGCGTGGACAACGCCAAGGGCGGCATCGCCACCGCCGGCGTGGACCTCAACATCAACCCGACCTGGTTCGCCCGCGCCGACGTGCGCTACATGCAGGGCAGCAAGTCGGACGTGAAGCTGGACGGCGTCAAGGTCGGCGAAGCCGAGCTGAACCCGGTCACCGTCGGCGTCGGCATCGGCGCGCGCTTCTGATCGGCGCGCGGCCGATCCAGGCGCACGCGCCAAAGCAGCAAGGCAGCAGGCAGTACCGTTGTGGAAGTCGCTCGTAGCAGTACGCAGTCGCAACACCGCAGTACGCAACAAGCACCATGCAGTAAGCCGTAGCGGACGGGCTCCTTCGGGAGCCCGTTCGTTTTTGCGCGTTCGCCTTGCGCGCGGCTCAGCCGGAGCCGTCGTCGAGGAACTGGATGAGGTAGAACCCGGCGCCGCGCGGATCGCTCAAGCGGGCGATGCGGACCACGCCGGTGGCCTCGAACGGCGCCGCCTCCAGCCGCCCGCCCAGCGCCAGCGCGCGCTGCACGCAGGCCGCCACGTCCGCCACCTGCAGGTAGATCGACCAATGCGGGGCCAGGCCCTGCCACTCCGGCCGCATCTGCAGCAGGCCGCCGAGCAGGCGCTGGCCGTCGGCGAACACCCGGTAGCCGTCCGGCCCGCTGGGATGGCTGCGCATGCGCCAGCCGAACAATTGCTGGTAGTAGCGCTCGGCGCGGTCGATGTCGCCGGTGGCCAATTCGGCCCAGCACACCGCGTTGTCGACCCCCAGCGCGTCCACCCCGGGGTGGGCGCGCTGCTGCGCCAGCGAGAACACCACGCCCTCGGGATCGGCGCACACCGCCATGCGCACGTGTTCCATCAGTTCGAACGGCGCGGCGACCATGCGCCCGCCCAGCGCGACCGCGCGCGCGACCGCCTTGTCGCAGTCGGCGGTGCGGAAATACACGCCCCAGTGCGGGCCGCCGATGCCGTCGATGCCGGTCACCGCGCCCGGCACCAGGGTGTAGGTGCCGGCGACGTCGCGGCCGTCGAGCTTGAAGATGGTGTAGAGGCTGCCGTCGGGCATCGGCGTGCGCTCGACCGTCCAGCCGAACAGCGCGCGGTAGAAGGCCTCGATCGCCGGCTGGTCGTCGGTGGCCAACTCGAACCAGCACGGAGCCCCCGGAGCGTGGACGAGTGCGGTCATCGCGATGCTTCCCCCGTGCTACTGCCAACTACGTCTCGACAGTAACTCCGGGAACGGCGGCCGTCATGGCGCGCTGCGGCGAGAAAACGCCGCGAGCTTTAAGGATGTTCAGCTTCGAGGTGAACGCGCTCGCGCCGCAGCAGGTACAGGCCGCTGGCGACGATGATCGCCGCGCCAACCCAGGTCACCGCGTCGGGCAGCACGCCCCACAGGGCCAAGTCGAGCATCACGCCCCAGATCAAGGCGGTGTATTCCAGCGGCGCGATCAGCGAGGCCTCGCCGAGGCGGAAGGCTTCGGTGACCGCGTACTGGCCGAGCGAGCCGGCCACGCCCAGCCCGGCGATCAGCCAGGCGTGCTCGGCGCGCAGCGGCACCCAGTCCTGCCAGGCCAGCGCGCCGGCGCCCAGGGTCATCAGCCCCATCAGCCAGACCATCATCGCCTGGGTGCTGTCGGTGCGCGCGAGCACGCGCACGGTGATCGCGGTGACCGCATAACCCAGCGCCGCGCCGAGGATCGCCAGCGCGGCGACACTGAGCATGCCCGCGCCGGTCGGCCGCAGCAGCACCAGCACCCCGAGCAGGCCGATGCCGATGGCGACCCAGCGCCGCGGCCCGACCTGCTCGCTCAGCAGCGGGCCGGACAGGGCGGTGATCAGCAGCGGGGCGATGAAGAAGATCGAGTACGCGGTCGACAGCGGCAACCGGTTCACGCCGTAGACGAACGAGGCCATCATCCCGACGCCGAGCGCGCCGCGCAGCAGGTGCAGCGGCCAGCGCACCCGCAGCAGGCTGCGGCCGCCGCCGCTGGCGAAGGCCCAGGTCAGCACGAACGGCAGCGACGAGGCGCCGCGCAGGGTCGCCACCTGGAACGGCGGGTAGTGCTCGGACAGCAGCTTCAGCAGCGCGTCCATCATCGAGAACATCAGCACCGCCACCAGCATGGTGGCGATGGCGCGGCGCGCGTGCGGGTTGGCGGCGGTCATGGCGCGCGCGCCGGGACGCAGGCGGCGGCGAAGCAGCGGGAGAACGGCGTGGTCATGGCAGAGGCGACGTCGGGGTCCGGCATCATGACCCGGCCGCCGCGGGCCGTCACCCGCCTGCTGTCAGCGCCCGGCAGCAGTGTGGCCGGGCGGCGGCGTGCGGGCCAGGCGATGGCGTCGCAGGCGGCGGCGCAGGCCGAGGGTGTAGACCAGGTAATAGCCCAGCAGCAGCCCGCCGACCGCGAACAGGCCGCCCTGGCGCGGCAGCCAGGCGTGCGGCGCGTCGGCGCTCCAGGCGTGCAGGCCCTGCCACAGGCCGTAGGCCAGGCGCGCGGCGATCAAGCCGGTCAGGCCGAGCGCGATCCAGCGGCTGGGGGTGTAGTACAGGCCGCGAGGGTCGTCCTCGAACCGGGTCAGGGCCAGCCCGAGCGCGCCGAGCGCCAGCCCGGCCAGCAACCCGGCGGCAGCGAACGCCGGCGCGTCGGCGACCCAGTGGCCCGACACCCAGGCGCCGGCGAAGAACAGCAGCAGCGACAGCAGCGAGAACGCCGCGCCCAGGCTCACCGCCCAGCCGAGCGCGCGCCGGCGGGCCTTGCCGTAGCGATAGCGCTGGATCAGGCCGACCGGGATCAGCAGCGCCCACAACAGGGCCAGGGCCAGCAGGGCGAACGGGATGAGCAGCAGCGGCATGGCCGCAGTCTACGGCCGCGAGGGCGGCGGGAGGGCGTTCGGGCCCTCCCGCGGCCCGCGGATCAGGCGGCCTTTTCGAGGCTGGCGATGTCGATCACGAAGCGGTAGCGCACGTCGCCCTTGATCATCCGCTCGTAGGCTTCGTTGATCGATTCGATGCCGATCAGCTCGATGTCCGAGGCCACGCCGTGCTCGGCGCAGAAGTCCAGCATCTCCTGGGTCTCGCGGATGCCGCCGATCAGCGAGCCGCCGAGCTTGCGCCGCTGCATGATCAGCGCGCCGGCCGCGACCGGCGCGGGCTTTTCCGGCACGCCGAGCAGGACCATGGTGCCGTCGACCTTGAGCAGGCTCAGGTAGGCGTTGTAGTCGTGCTCGCCGGAGACCGTGTCGATGACGAAGTCGAAGCTGCGCGCCAGGCGCTTGAAGGTGTCCTTGTCGCGGGTCGCGGCGAAGGCGTGCGCGCCCAGTTCCAGCGCGGCCTCGCGCTTGGACTCGGAGGTGCTCAGCACGGTCACCCGCGCGCCCATCGCCACCGCCAGCTTGACCGCCATGTGGCCCAGGCCGCCGAGGCCGACCACGGCCAGTTCGTCGCCGGCCTCGACGCCGTAGTGGCGCAGCGGCGAGTAGGTGGTGATGCCGGCGCACAGCAGCGGCGCGGCGCGGTCGAGCGGGATCGACTCGGGGATGCGCAGCACGTAGGCCTGGTCGACGGTGATGCGGGTCGAGTAGCCGCCGTAGGTCGGCGCGCCGCTGCCGCGCTCGGTCGAGTTGTAGGTGCCGGTCATGCCCTGGTCGCAGTACTGCTCTTCGCCGGCCTTGCACTGCGCGCATTCGCGGCAGGAATCGACGAAGCAGCCCACGCCGACGGCGTCGCCGACCTTGAAGCCCTTCACGTTGGCGCCGGCCTGGGCGACCCGGCCGACGATCTCGTGGCCCGGCACCATCGGGAAGATCGAACCGCCCCACTCGTCGCGGGCCTGGTGGATGTCGGAATGGCAGACGCCGCAATACAGGATGTCGATCAGCACCTCGTCCGGGCCGGGCTCGCGGCGGTCGATCGAGAACGGGGCCAGGGGCGAATGCGCGTTGCGCGCGGCGTAGGCGGCGGTCTTGGGCATGGGGGATTCCAGGTGGCGTGGACGGGACGCAGCGGCGGCCGCGGGTCCCCCGGGTCGTGGCCGGAGGCGGACGGGCGCTGGGGCGTTCATTCTAGGCGCGCGGCGTGGCGCCGGCGTCAATCCGGCGCGGCCGGGAACGCTGCGCCGCTGCAACGCTGCGTATCGCCGTCGCGCTTGCGCTACCCTGTGCGGCGTTTCCCCCATCGTGCGAGTGCGCCATGCCTTCTTTCGACGTGGTTTCCGAAGTCGATACCCACGAACTCACCAACGCGGTCGACCAGGCCAACCGCGAGCTGTCCACCCGCTTCGACTTCAAGGGCGTGGACGCCAAGTTCGCGCTCGACGACAAGCTGATCACCCAGTCGGCGCCGAGCGAGTTCCAGCTCGAGCAGATGACCCTGATCCTGCGCCAGCGCCTGTCGGCGCGCCAGATCGACGCGCGCTGCCTGGAGTTCGGCGACATCGAGACCAACCTGGCCGGCGCGCGCCAGAAGATCACCGTGCAGCAGGGCATCGAGCAGAAGCTGGCGAAGAAGATCGCCGCCGCGATCAAGGACGCCAAGCTCAAGGTCGAGACCCAGATCAACGGCGACAAGCTGCGCGTGACCGGCAAGAAGCGCGACGACCTGCAGGCCGCCATCGCCCTGCTGCGCGCCGGCGACTTCGAGCGCCCGCTGCAGTACGACAACTTCCGCGACTGAGCCGCGCGCGATGCACGAGTACGGCCCCGATCCTGTCGCACAGACCGCGCGCTGGCTGGAGCGCGCGGTGATCGGGCTGAACCTGTGCCCGTTCGCCAAGGCGGTGCTGGCCAAGCGCCAGATCCGCTTCGTGCTGAGTTACGCGCGCACCCCGGAACAACTGCTGGAAGAACTGTCGTCGGAACTGGTGCTGCTGGAACAGACCCCGGCCGAGCAGATCGACACCACGCTGCTGATCCATCCGCAGGCGTTGACCGACTTCCTCGAATTCAACGACTTCCTCGACCTCGCCGACGAGGCGGTGGCGCTGCTGGACCTGGAGGGCGAGATCCAGATCGCCAGCTTCCACCCGGATTACCAGTTCGCCGGCACCGCCTACGACGACATCGGCAACTGCACCAACCGCTCGCCCTACCCCACCTTGCACCTGCTGCGCGAGAGCAGCGTGGAGCGCGCGGTGGCCGCGTTCCCGGACCCCGACGCGATCGTCGAGCGCAACCTGGCGACGCTGGAGAAGCTCGGCGCCGAGGGCTGGCGCAAGCTGTCGGCGTGGAATTTCGGCGGCTGAGTCGGGCGCGGTTGCGTCGAGATCGGCGGAGCTAAATCAAAACGCTTCGTCCCCGATCCGGGTCGGCCGCGAACGCGTCACGCCGCTGCAGATGCGCGGCCATCGACTCCAGCCAACAGCGAAGCCGGCGCCCGCCACCGAAGTCGCTCTTCGAGGATTTTCGCAGCCGCAACTTCGCTGTCGCCGGGCGCGACCTTGATCGGCTACATCGCCGGAACCCTCGCGCGATCCGGACTCGGTCTTGACCCTTGGGCTTGGCCAGACAGGGGGCAGGTACACTCCGCGTGCCTGGCGAGTACACGTCTCGAATGGGCCTTTCGATCTGCGTCCCGCATCGCGTTGCCCGCTTGACCGCCTCCTCAAAATGGGCCTTGCTGCACAACCCAAAGCTGCGCATCGTTGGCCTCGCCGGGCACCCGGCGATGGACGCGGCGAAGGATGGACCCGATGACACGCAATGCCGCCATCCGCCCCGCGGACGGCCCTGACCGCCCCAAATCCCGCCCGCGCGGCCGCGGGTACCTCTTGGCGCTTGCCTTGGCTGGCGTGGCGGCGTGCGCCCAGCCAGCGGCCGACCCCGTCGCCGCGTCCCGCCAGGAGCAGCCCGCCATGACGGCGCCCACCTCCGTCCCACCAGACGCCACCGCCCCCACCGACAACCCCGCCGATGCGGCGGCAGCCGCCGCTGATCGCGCCGCGGCTTACGCCGAGAGCGTTACTCCGCCGCCGAAGGCCAACCCGGCCCCATCGACGCCCCTACCCCTGCCTCAGGGACCCGCCCTGTCGACCCAAGAGCTGCGGGCGCGGGTGCTGAAGCTCATTGCGGGGCTGAAGACCGCTCGCGACACCGAGGCAGCCCACGTCGCGCAGGTGCTGGGAACCCCCTTGGGCCCGGACCCCAAGGACGCCGAGCGCCAGCGGGTCGCTGGGCCGCTGGTGGACGGGGTTCGCTATGGCGTCAGGGTCAATGCCTTGTATTCGGGCACACCGGGGCAGCACGTGGAAATCCGCTGGGTGCCTGCGGGTTGGAAGGGCGACCCCCGCAAGCCCGAGAACGCGTTGTCCACGTGCAGTTTCGACTTCGGCCCCTTCAGCGACGAGATCGCCGCGATGGGCTACGCGCGCTCGAAAAGCGCGCCGCACCTCAAGGAGTTTTGGTCGTTTCGCAAGGACGTCCCGGCGAACAACATCACCTTTTACCTGGTCGTGACCCTCTACCGAGCGCTCGACGGTTCCGATCCGAAGGGGCGCCCTTGCGTGATGGCCGTTGAGATCGACGCCGACGACGCCGAGGTCGACCATGGCTGAGCCGATGCCGTCGCAACTGCGCGCATTGGTCGACGAACTCGCCAGCCAAAAGAACATTCCGCCCGGCGCAGCCCGGGACGTCGAGGCGGCAATCCTGACCTCGCCCTACCTCGCCAGCGTGATGGTCGACGCGGCGAACCAGAAGGCCCTCAAGCGCATCGGCGTGACCCAGGGAAAACACGAGAGCGGCCACTACGACAGCGCGACCGGCACCGTTTTCATCAGCGTGGGCAGCTTCACCGATAAAACCGTCAACGCGCAGGCCCGTCTGGACAACATCACCAACACGCTGGGTCACGAAACGGGGCACGCGCTCACAGCCAAGCAGCGCACAGAAGAGATCGGCCGGCTGTCCAACGCGATCGAAATCAGGCTCACCGAAGGCGTGGGCAACGCGTCGTATGTCGACGTGACCGCCGACGCCAAGCGCTACTTGAACTTCACTCGCGGCGACGAAGCGCTGTCCGAGTTGATCGGCATGAATGCTGTCGCGAGCCGGGTGGCTTCTACCCAGCCGGGCGGCTATACCCAAGAGAGCTTCCTTCAACGCGTTGACGCGTCCACGAAGTGCGTCGACACCAACGAAGACAGCCTGGAGGCCAAGCTGGCCCCCGGGATCCGACTCGGGCCCCGCGGATACCAGCTCACAGGCAACCGCTTCAACAGCCCGGCCGTTGAAGCGGTGGCGGCCTGCCACTACGACCGGGGCGCGACCCTCGGGCGGAGCGGGGACTCGAACTACCGCAACTACTACGGGCCGTCCGTGCTGTCGACCATCGCTGCGGCACACGCCGAAGCGGCGAAGGGAACGACGCAAGCGGTGCCGGAGGTCCGGCTCGACCTGAAACGCCTGAAGCTCGACCTGGCGCAGATCGAACGCAACGGAGTGGACCTGGGAAGCCCCGGTAAGCGCTTCAGCTTCACCGACACCAGCGACGGCAAGCTCGAGTGGAAGACCGTGCGCGATACGAGCACAGGCCCCTCCAACCCGCCCCCCAAGGACGTGGACGTCGACGCCCCAGCCGCGTGTCCCGCGTTTCGCGCGGACAGCCCCGGCCACCCGGACCACCGGGGATTCGAGATGTTCCACGGCGCGATCAAGGCGGACGGACGTTGGAGCGAAGCCGAGTCCCGCAACCTCGCCGCGGCCGGCCTGGCGGCCGTAAAGGCGGACCCGATCGTCGGGGCCAACCTCACCGGGGTCGCGATCGGCAAGGCGGCGGACGGGGGCACGAACCTCATCGGGTTTGCCTCCCCGCACGGGCCGGCCGGGCCGCACCACCACCTGGCGATCGACGCCGGCAACGCCGCCCAAGTGCCTGCGGAAACGAGCCTGGAACGGGTCGAGCGACTCAACCAACAACAGGCCCGGCAGCAGGCCCAGGCCCCGACTCAAGACCCGGAAGGCCCGACCGGCGCCAGGATGACGCTCTAGATAGGGCGCGGCCGCGTCCTCACGCTTGCGCAGAGACCGCCCCGTCGGCAGCGCGACGGTGTCCAGAGCCCTGGAACGACGCTCGACCGACAGCTCGAAATGGCCCGCCCTCAGTAGGCCCAGGTCGCACGCACGCCGGCGCGGCGGCTCAGCGATACGTGGAGCCGTGGCGCGTGCGGCCGCTCAGCCGGCCCGGGCTGCGCCCGGCGCCAGCACCCGCTCCAGCAATCCGCGCGCCTGTTCCAGCGAGGCCACGATGCGGTGGCCGAACGCGCGCAGTTCCGCGCCCGGCGCGACCAGGTCGGGCACCTGGATCGGCGTCGCCCCGGCCGCCAGCGCGGCGCGCACGCCGGGTTCGGAGTCTTCCAGCACCACGCAGCGGCGCACGTCGACGCCGAGTTCGCGCGCGGCCAGCAGGTAGATGTCCGGCGCCGGCTTGGGATGCTCGACGTCGCTGCCGGCGACGACGACGGCGAAGCGCTCGATCAATCCGCTCGCGGCCAGCTTGGCCAGCGCGCGCGGGCGCTGGGTCGAGGTCGCGACCGCCTTGGGCACGCGGTGCGCGTCGAGCAGGTCGAGCAGTTCCAGCAGGCCGCGCTTGCGCGGCAGGCCGGCGGCGACGCGTTCGTCGTAGAGCCGATAGCTGGTGTCGCGCAAGCGCGCCGCGGCGTCGGCGCCGAAATGCCCGCTGAGGTGGGCGAGGCTGGCGCGGTCGTGCATGCCGACCATCGCCAGCCACACCGCGTCCTGCGCGACCAAGCGCTCGGCCGCGGCGGCTTCGCGCCAGGTCTCCAGCATCGCCTGCTCGCTGTCGAGCATCAGGCCGTCCATGTCGAACAGCACGGCGTCGGGAACGAAATCCAGCGCTGCGGACGTCTCAGCCACGGAGGTTTCAGCCACGGAACAGGGTCTCGAGATGGGTGGAATCGAGCGTGCGCCATTGCCCGCCCGGCAAATCCTGCAGCGACAAACCGCCGATGCGCGCGCGGTGCAGCGCGACCACGTGGTTGCCGACCGCGGCGAACATGCGCCGCACCTGGTGGTAGCGGCCTTCGGTCAGGGTCAGCCGCACCCGCCGCGGTTCCAGCGTTTCCATGACCGCCGGCGCCAGCGGAGTCTTCTCCGACTCCAGCATCAACTCGCCGCTGGCGAACACCGCCGCCTCGTCGCCGCGCAGGTCCTGAGCCAAGATAGCTTCATAGACCTTGCCGAGCTTGGCCTTCGGCGAAACGATCCGGTGCAGCAGCGCGCCGTCGTCGGTCAGCAGCAGCAGGCCGCTGGTGTCGCGGTCGAGCCGGCCGACCGGCGACAGCAACGGCGAACGCAGGCGGAAGCGCGGCGGCAGCAAGTCGTAGACGACCCGGCCCGGGTCCTTGGTCGAGCAGGTGTAGCCGACCGGCTTGTGCAGCATCAGCGCCAGCCCGGCCGGCGGGTCCAGCGGCTCGCCGTCGATGCGGATCGCGGCGTGTTCGACCTGGTCGTCGGCGTACAGCACTTCGCCGTCGGGATCGGCGACGCGGCCCTGGCGGAACATCGCCGCCACGTCCTTGCGGCTGCCGTAGCCGAGGTTGGCGATCAGCTTGACCAGTTTCATGCCCGCCCCCGCGCGCCGCGCGCCTCCACCACCTTGAAGCCGCCGTCCTGGGCGACGGTGCGGACTTCGCCGAAGTGCTCGTCCAGCGCCTGTTCGTACGGCAGATGGCGGTTGGCGACCAGCCACAGGCGGCCGCCGCGCTCGAGCGATTGCGCCGCCACCTGGATGAAGCGGCGGCCGATGTCCGGGCGCTCCTCGCGGCCCTGGGCGTGGAACGGCGGGTTGCTGACGATGACGTCGTAGCGGCGCGGCAGGCCGGCGGTGACGTCGTGCCAGAAGCTTTCCACCGGCACCCGCGCGCCGTCCAGGTTGTGGCGCGCCAGCGCGAGCGCGCGCGCCTGCGCTTCGTACAGGTCGAGCGAGACGATGCGCGGGCAGCGCGCCAGCAGATCGGCCGACAGATAGCCGTAGCCGGCGCCCAGGTCGGCGGCGCGGCCGGCCAGGTCGGCCGGCAGGTGCGCGGCGAGCAGGGCCGAGGCCGGGTCGATCCGGTCCCAGGCGAACACGCCGGGACGGCTCAGGAAACGGCCGTCGAGGATCGCGCGCGGCGCGTCCAGCGCCGACCAGGCGCGCAGCAGCGCGGGATCGGCCGGGCCCTGCAGCGGCGCGGTCCAGAACGCGCGGCATTTGCGCTTGGACAGGCTGCCGACCTTGCCGGCCAGCTTGGCCAGGTCGTCCTCGCCCGAGGGCGCGCCCTCGTCGTTGCGCAGGCACGCCAGCACCCGCCCGCCCGGCGCGCAGCGCGCCACGGCCTGGGCGAACAGCGCGCGCGCCTCCTCGCGCTGGCGCGGCGGCAGCACCAGCACCAGCGGGAACCGGCGCTGCGGGTCCAACGTTTCCAGGTCGACCACGTCCAGGCCGCCGCGCTCCAGCGCGTCGGCGGCGGGTTTGAAGTCCTGCTCGCACAGCAGCCCCGGGCGCGGCGCCCGGCGCAGGCCGACGCCGTCGCGCGCGCGCAGGAACAAGGCCTCGCCGGGCCAGGCCAGCACGCCGTCGGCGATGGGTTGGAACAGGGTGTCGAGCGCGTCGTCGGAGCGGTCAACGCGCATGGCGGGCACTGGCCAGTTGGGCGAAAAGGTTCATCGCGCCGATTTTACGCGGCTGCGGGTTAGGGTGTGGCCATCGCAATCGACGCAAGGAGCGCCCACCGTGCGCCTGCCCGTGCTGGTCGCGGCCGCATTGATGCCGGCGGTGGCCTGGTTCTCGCAACAGGGCTATTTCGGCCCCGACAACGGCGAAATCTCCGACCGTTACCCCACTTTGCTGGTCGCCGCCGGCTACGCCTTCGCGATCTGGGGCCTGATTTTCCTGCTCGATCTGGCCTTCGCCGTCTGGCAACTGGGGTCGCGCCGGCGCGAGGACGACACCTTGCAGCGGGTGCGCCCCGCCGCCGCGGCCGGCTTCACCCTGACCGCGCTGTGGATGCCGCTGTTCTCGCAGCAATGGTTCTGGCTGGCGCTGGCGACGATCTGGCTGGCCCTGGCCTGCCTGGCCTGGGCCGCGGCGGTACTGGCGCGCGATCCCACCCCGCTGCCCGGACAGGCGCTGTGGGCGAAGTTCGCGATGTCGCTGCACGCCGGCTGGCTGTCGCTGGCGGCGTTCCTGAACACCGCGCAGGTGATCGTGGCCTACCGGCTGGCGCCGGTGGACGCCATGCTGCCGTGGAGCCTGGCCCTGTTCGCCGCCGCGGCGCTGGTGCTGCTGGCCTTGAACGCGCGCCTGCGCGGCAGCGCCGGCTACGTGCTGGCGGCGCTGTGGGGCCTGGCCGCGGTGTATGCGAAGCAATCCGAATCGGCCCTGCCCGGAGCGACGGTGGCGGCGTGGACCGCGGTCGCCATCGCGGCCGCGTTGCTCGCGCAGACCGCGTGGCTGCGGCTGCATCCGAAGCACCGGGTGTTCTCGGGGCATCTCTCGCCGGGCGAGTGAGTTTGGATGCTCGTGTCTCGGATCGCCGCGACCTGAAACACGAGCATCGGGCCTGAAGGGCCTCGCGCATTTCGCATCGCGGCAACATCCGCTTCATCCTGCGCCAACGCCGCCGCCGCGAGGATGAAACCTCGTCCAGCACAGGAGCGTCGCGCAATGCGAGCCCTCTTCGTCGGCGGCACCGTCGACAACAGCGAACTCGATCTGGAAGGCGGCACCGCGCCGCGCCACTATCCGCCGGACACCGGCAGCGGCAAGGCGCGCTATCGCTTGCACCACGTGGGATTGCGCGAAGGCGACGTGGTCTACGCGGTGTACGCGGCGCCGGAACTGGCCGACGGCGAAATCGAGCGGGTGGCCGATGAGCGCGGCTATGCGCGCAGGTTCGAGGCGGAACCGCAGTTGAGCGTGTGAGGCGGCCCTCACCCCAGTCCCTCTCCCGCACGGGGAGAGGGGCTTCAAAAGCCAAGCGTTGATCGCGGCCCTTCTCCCGTTTGCGGGAGAAGGGCCTGCCCGCGAATGCTTTAATCCAGGGCGCCGCGAAGCGCTTGCCCGTGCGAAGGCAGCGGGCGGATCAGGACAACGCGCAGCCTCAGTTCTGCAGCTCGCGCAACGTCACCGAAGGCGGCGCATCCAGCACCCGCCGGGTCGCGAACATCCCCGCCGCCAACGCCGCCAGCATGCCCGCCGCGCCGCCGGCCGCGGCCATGCGCCAGTCGAACTCCCACGGCAGGTCGAACACCTTCACCGCGACCACGCCGGCCAGCGCCGAGGCCGCGATCGCCGCGACCAGCCCCGACAACAGCCCGATCGCCGCGAACTCCGAGGCCTGCGCCAGCCGCAACTGCCAACGGCTGCCGCCGAGCACGCGCATCACCCCGCCTTCGAGCAGGCGCTCGTCCTGGCTCGCGCTGACCGCCGCCATCAGCACCAGCAGGCCCGCGAACAGCGAGAAATAGAACACCACCTCGACCACGGTCGAGACCTGGTCGGCGGTGCTGCGCACTTGCTTGAGCACCTGCTCGACATCGATCACCGACAGGTTGGGAAAGCGCTCGACCAACTGCGAGGTGAAGCGGGTGTCCTGTGCCGGCACGCTGATCGCGGTGATGTAGCTGGCGGCGTAGCCGTCCATCGAGCCGGGCGAGCCGATCACGAAGAAGTTCGGCCGGAAGCTTTCCCAATCGACCTTGCGCAGGCTGCCGATCCTGGCCTCGTACGGCTGCCCGGCGATGTCGAAGCCGATGCGGTCGCCGACCTTCCAGCCCAGGGTTTCGGCGAAACCTTCCTCGACCGACACCTCCGGCTGCGCCAGCTTGCGCGGCGCCCAGAACGCGCCGTCGACGATCTTGTTGTCGTCGCGCAGCGTATCGGCCACCGACAGGTTGAACTCGCGCTCGGCCAGTTGCTTGGCGCGGTCGCCGCGCGCGGCGTAGCTGTCGCCGGTCACCGCCTGGCCGTTGTGGCTGACCAGGCGCGCGCGGATCATCGGGAACAGGGTCGGTTCGCCGATGCCCTGTTCGCCGATGAAGCGGCGCACATCGGCCATCTGGTCCTGCTGCACGTTGATGATGAAGCGGTTCGGCGCGTCGGCCGCCAGCGCCAGTTGCCAGCGGTCGAGCAGATCGGTGCGCACGAAGGTCAGCAGCAGCAGCGCCATCAGGCCCAGGCCCAGCGCCGAGACCTGGGCGATGCTGGCGCCGGCGCGGCGGCTGACGTTGGCCAGGCCGTAGCGCAGCGCGCCGCGCAGGCGCGAGCGCAGGCGCCGCACCGCGACGATCAGACCCAGCGCCAACAGCGCCAGCACCGCGAAGGTGGCGATGATCCCGCCGAGCATGTACGCGCCGAGCAGCAGCGAGCCGGCCTTCCACCACAGCAGCGCGGCCAGCCCGCCGAGGCCGGCGAGCGCGACCAGCCACGCGCTGGGCTCGGTCGCGTCGAGATCGCGGCGCAGCACCCGCAGCGCCGGCACCCGCCGCAACGCCAGCACCGGCGGTGCGCCGAACGCCAGCAGCACCACCAGGCCGACGGCGAAGCCCTGCAGCGCCGGCAGCAGGCCGGCCGGCGGGATCGACATCTTCAGCGACTGCTCCAGCCAGCCGCCGATCGCCCATTGCAGGCCGAACGCGAGCGTCACCCCGATCGCGCTGGCGAGCAGGCCCAGCAGCACCATCTCGCCGACATGGATGCCGACCAGGGTGCGCTGGCTGGCGCCGAGGCAGCGCATCACCGCGGTGCCGGACAGGTGGCGCTCGCTGTGGCGGCGCGCGGCCATCGCCACCGCCACCGCCGCCAGCACCACCGAGACCAGCGCGGCCAGGCCGAGGAAGCGGCCGGCGCGGTCGAGCGCGGAGCGCACTTCCGGGCGCGCGTCGGCGATGGTCTCCAGGCGCTGGCCGCGGCCGAGCGCGGGCTTGGCCGCGGCGACGAAACGCTCCACCGCCGCGGCCGGGCCGGCCACGACCAGGCGATAACGTATGCGGCTGCCGGGCTGGATCAGGCCCGTTCCCGGCAGGTCGGACAGGTTGAGGAACACCTTCGGCGCGATGTTGAAGTAGTCCAGCGACGCGTCGGGCTCCTGGGTCACCAGCGCGGCCAGGCGCAGGCGCGCGTCGCCGATGGCGATCTCCTGGCCAATCCGGGCGCCCAGGGTGTCGGCGCCGGCCTGGCTCATCCACACCGTGCCCGGCGCGGGCACGCCGGGCGCGTCGCGCTCGGCGCCGCCGGCGCGCTGCGCGATGCGGAACGCGCCGCGCAGCGGGAAGCCCGCGCCGAGCGCGCGCAGGTCGCCGAGCTGCAGGCGCTCGCCGACCCGGATCATGGTCTGCAGTTCGGTCGCCTCGGCGCGGCGCAGTTCCGGCGCGTTGGCGGCTGCGCGCAGCTTGCCGGCGATGGGTTGGTCGGCGCGCACCACCGCGTCGCCGCCGAGCAGGCGGTTGGCCTCGATCGCCAGCGCGCGCTCGGCGCGGTCGGTGACGAAGCCGACCGCGGTCACCGCCAGCACCGCCAGCACCAGCGCGGCGAGCAGGATGCGCACATCGCCGGCCTTGAGGTCGCGGCGCAGCTGGCGCCACGCCATCGCGATCGTGCGGCCCATGTCAGGCCTGCACCAGGCGGCCGCTGTCCAGGCGGATGCGGCGGTGGCAGCGTTCGGCCAGATGATCGTCGTGGGTCACCAGGATCAAGGTGGTGCCGGCGTCGGCGTTGAGCTGGAACAGCAGTTCGATGATCGCCTGGCCGGTGTGGGTGTCGAGGTTGCCGGTGGGCTCGTCGGCGAACAGCAGCGAGGGCCGGGTCACGAACGCGCGCGCCAGCGCCACGCGCTGCTGCTCGCCGCCGGAGAGCTGGCGCGGATAGTGGTCCAGGCGCTGGCCGAGGCCGACCTTGTCCAGGATCGCGCGCGCCGGCGCCTGCGCGTCGCGGTCGCCGCGCAGCTCCAGCGGCAGCATCACGTTCTCCAGCGCGGTCAGCGACGGCAGCAGCTGGAAGCTCTGGAACACGAAGCCGACCTTCTCGCCGCGCACCCGGGCGCGGCCGTCCTCGTCGAGCGCGGAAATGGTCTCGCCGTCGAGCGTGACGGTGCCGGCGCTGGGCGAATCCAGGCCCGCCAGCAGCGACAGCAGCGTGCTCTTGCCGGAGCCGGACGCGCCCACGATCGCGACCGTGTCGCCCTTGGCGATGGCGAAACCGACCCCATCGAGGATGCTGAGTTCGCCGGACGGCAGGCTCACGCGCTTGCCGAGCCCGCGCACGTCCAGGGTGATCGGACGCAGCGGATCGGGCGACCGCCCGGTCTGCGCTCGTTCATCGTTTTGCGCGAGGCCATCGGCCATGATCGGTGCGGCCAGGTCGGAAACTGCCATGATCGTCCTTCTGCTTGCCTCGCCGCATCTTCGGGAGACGTTATTAAATGATCTTTAAGAGTTTCGGCGCGCCGCGCGCCCTTGGTGCGCGCGCCGCGAACGAAGGATATGCGGGGCCGCGGCGCCGGCTTCAATGGGCCATCGGTCCTGCCCTGGCGGCGGGCGTGCTCGCCGCCGCCGCGTTCGCCGCCGCGCCGGCGGCCGCGCAGCCCGCATCGGCCGCGAAACCCGCGCCTGCGGCGCCCGCGGCCAAGGCCCAGCGCACGGTGCTGTTCATGGGCGACTCGCTGTCGGCCGGCTACGGCCTGGCCGCGCCGCAGGGCTGGGTGGCGCTGACCGCGCAGCGCATCGCCCAGGCCAAGCCGGGCTGGCGGGTGGTCAACGCCAGCATCAGCGGCGAGACCACCGCCGGCGGCGCCGCGCGCATCGCCGGCGAACTGCAGCGCAACCGGCCGGCGGTGGTGGTGATCGAGCTGGGCTCCAACGACGGCCTGCGCGGCCTGCCGCTGGCGCAGAGCCGGGCCAACCTGGAGCGCATGATCCAGGCCGCGCAGGCGGCCAAGGCGCAGGTGCTGCTGATCGGCATGCGCATGCCGCCGAACCTGGGCCGCGAGTACACCGAAGGCTTCGAGCGCAACTACCGCGAACTGGCGCAGACACATTCGGCGCCGCTGCTGCCGTTCCTGCTCGAACCGGTCGCGGCCGACCGCAACAACTTCCAGAACGACAACCTGCACCCGACCGCGGCGGCGCAGCCGAAGCTGCGCGATCACGTGTGGACCAAGCTGGGGCCGATGCTGAAGTGAGCGAGTAGCGCAGCCGCGCATGGATTGCGGCGTTCGCGGGCATGACGTCGAATAGCTGGCGCGATATCGGCCGCGACGTCCGCGAAGCCGGCTACGCGCGCCTCAGCGCGCGTAGCGCTCGATGCCCAACCCTTCCAGGTCGATCTGCGGCGCGCGGCCCGAGATCAGGTCGGCCAGCACCCGCCCGGTGCCGGCCGCCATGGTCCAGCCCAACGTGCCGTGGCCGGTGGCCAGGTACAGGCCGCGCACCGCGGTGGCGCCGAGCAGCGGCGTGCCGTCGGGCGTCATCGGCCGCAGGCCGCACCAGAATTCGGCGCGCGCGCCGTCGCCGCCGCCCGGGAACAGGTCGCCGACCACGTGCGCCAGGGTGCGCCGCCGCGCTTCGTGCAGGCGCAGGTCGTAGCCGGCCAGCTCGGCGGTGCCGCCGACGCGGATGCGGTCGCCCAGGCGGGTCACCGCGACCTTGTGGGTCTCGTCCATCACCGTCGATTCCGGCGCGCAGGCGGCATCGACGATGGGCAGGGTCAGCGAATAGCCCTTCACCGGATAGACCGGGATGCGCAGCCCCAGCGGCGCCAGCCAGCGCGGCGAATAACTGCCGAGCGCGAGCACGCAGGCGTCGGCCTCCAGCGTGCCGGCGTCGGTGCGCACGCGGCGCCAGCGCCCGCCTTCGGCTTCCACGCCGGTGAGCTGGGTGTCGAAGCGGAAGCGCGCGCCCGCCGCCTGCGCCAGCGCGGCGAGATTCTGGCTGAACTTGAAGCAGTCGCCGGTTTCGTCGCCGGGCAGGCGCAGGCCGCCGGCGAACCGCTCGCGCACCCGCGCCAGCGCCGGCTCGTGCGCGATACAGCCGTCGCGGTCGAGCAATTGGTAGGCCACACCGGACTCGCGCAGGATCTGGATGTCCTTGCCGGCGTCGTCGAGCTGGCGCTGGCTCCGGAACAGCTGCAGCGTGCCCAGCTCGCGCGCGTCGTAGTCGATGCCAGTGTCGGCGCGCAGCTCGCGCAGGCAGTCGCGGCTGTATTCGGCCAGCCGCACCATCCGGCCCTTGTTGATCCGATAGCGCGCGTGGGTGCAGTTGCGCAGCATCGCCAGGCACCAGCGCCACAGCGCGGGATCCAGCGCGGGCCGGATCACCAGCGGGCGGTGCCGCATCGCCAGCCATTTGATCGCCTTCAGCGGCACGCCCGGCCCGGCCCACGGCGCCGAATAGCCCGGCGAGACCTCGCCGGCGTTGGCGTAGCTGGTCTCCATCGCCGGCGCGCGCCGGCGGTCGATCACTTCGACTTCGTGGCCGGCCTGGGCGAGGTAGTAGGCCGCGGCGGTGCCGATCACGCCGCTGCCGAGGACGAGGACTTTGATGCGCGACTCCCGAATGCCCGCCGCCGCGCGGGCCTGCCGATACGCGGCCCGTGCGGGCCCGAAACCGGCGCCGGCGAGCGCCGAGCCGGCAGGCTACCACCGCACCGCGGCCGCAGGAATACGGCGGAAACCCGCATCGCGCACGCATGCGCCGACGCGCCGGCGCGAACTGTGCGCCGGTGCGCAGCGCGGCGCCTCAGCCCGCGTGCGCCGGCGCCGGCTTGCACGCCGCGTATTCCTTGCGGCTGAGCCGGCGGTCGCGGTCGCCATCGCAATGCACGATGCGCTTGGCCAGCTCCGGCGCGCGCACCGTCACCTCGGGCAGGGTCACTACCCCGTCGCCGTTGCCGTCGAGCGATTCGTAGCTCGGCAAGGCCGTGGCGGCCGACGGCGGCGCCGGCTTGGGCGCAGCGGCCCAGACCGGCAGGCAGGACAGCGCGAACGCGGCGACCGCCGCGACGACAGCGATACGAGGATTCATCGGAACGGCTCCATTGCGGGGAAATCGCCACGCGGCGGCGCCGCAGCCGCGGCTCCGGCGCGCGCTCACAGGAAATTGTCGTAGACGCTCTGCACCACTTCGCCGCTGCGCAGATCGATCAGCAAGGCATCGGGCCCGTAGCGCACCCATTCGTAGCCGACCGGCGGAATGTCCAGACCGAACAGCCAGAAATCGGCGAGCACGAATTCCGGCGCCCAGTACGCGCGCGGCAGGAATTCGCCGTAGCCCCAGCGCCGGTAGGCGAAGCCCGGCGGCGCGCGCCACGGCCCGATGCGGTAACCGCGCCGGGCCTGGAAATTGTGGGCGAAGTAGCCGCGATCGAACTGGCGCGGCCGCGCCTCGACGCCGCGCGGCGGCTCCATGCGCTGGTAGCCGTGCGGCGCGCGCTGGGGCTCGAACGCGCCGCCGCGGCGTTCGAACGCGCCGGCGGACAGCGCCAGAGCAGGCAAGACCAGCGCCAGCGCCACAACGGCGAGACGGCGGCGACAGCGCGGAGAATCGCAGGACAAGGCGAACATGATCCGGACTCCTTCTGAGGAGAGCTGACGGGATGTCAGCGACGATCGCGGCTGCCGGACGCGTGCCTGTGATCCTCAGTCCGCCGGGCTGTCGTGGTGCTGGCGGGAGGATTAAAGAATTTCAATCGTAAGCCGCGCGCGAAGCGCGGGTATCGTTTGCGTAAGCGCTTCGCGGCGCTGGGCCGGCGTTCAGCGCCGCCGTCACTGGCGGATGCGGAAGCTCGGGTTTTCGTTCAACGAGCCGTCGGACTCGACCACCACGAAGCGCTCGCCGTCGCGCTGGAACACCACCGGAATCGGATCCAGGAACATCGGCCGGCGCACGAAACGCAAGGTCCAGCCGAGTTGCTCCAGCGTCGCCAAGGCATCGAGCTGGGCGCGGTTGAGCCCGGCGCGCAGGCCCGCCGGGTTCACCAGTTCGGCATCGAGCTTGCGGCGTTCGCGGTCGCTCATGGGGGCGTTGGGGCGGAAGGACCGGCCGAAGATACTCCAAAGCCGGCGACGCGACCGCGCCGGCGGTCGCGCAACCGACCGCTCACGCCGCCGACAGGAAGTCGAGCACCGCCGGCTCGAACGCATCGGGGTTTTCGATGTTGGCCATATGCACCGCCGGCAACGCGAGCCAGCGCGCGCCGGGCACCGCGGCGGCGATGGCGCGGCCGTGTTCGGGCAAGGTCACCGGGTCGGATTCGCCGGCGATCACCAAGGTCGGCGCGGCGATCAGGCCGAGCGTGCGGCGCAGGTCGGCGTCGCGCACCGCGGCGAAGCTGCCGGCCAGGCCGGCCGCGCTTTGCGCCAGCAGCGTGGCGCGAAACGGCTCCACCCGCGGATCGCGCGCGTCGAGCATCGCCGCGGGAAACCAGTCGCGCAGGAACCGCTCGGCGATGGCGCGCATGTCGGTCGCGGCTTCGGCCTCGCGGATGCGTTCGTCGAACACCGCCGCCGGGCCGAGGTAGGCGGAGGTGTTGCTCAGCACCAGCCGGTCGATGCGTTCGGGCGCGCGCACCGCCAGCCACTGGCCGACGAAGCCGCCGAGCGAGAGGCCGAGGAAGTGCACGCGGTCCAGGCCGAGCGCATCGAGCAGTTCCAGCACGTCGCGGCCGAGCCGGTCGAGCGAATACGCGCCGGCCGGCGCCGCGGACGCGCCGTGGCCGCGCGCGTCGTAGCGCAGCACCCGGAAGCGCCGGCTCAGCGCCGGAATCTGCGCGTCCCACATATGCAGGTCGGTGGCGATGGAGTTGGACAGCAGCAGCACCGGCAGGCCGGGGTCGCCGTCGAAGCGGTAGGCGATGCGGACGCCGTCGCCGGCGAGGATGTGCGAGGAGAAGGAAGCGGACACGGGCGGCTCCAGGAAAGATCGCTATCGCGGCTCAAGCATCGCGGGACGATGCCGCCGCATGCCCGGCATCCTGGTTGCCGGGCGCCCGGATTGATATTACAAAGATCGCAATAACTCTGTAGATAAAACGGACATGTCCGGATTCACCCTGCACGACCTGCAATGCTTCGACGCGGTGATCCGGGCCGGCGGCTTCCAGGCCGCGGCCGCGGCGCTGCACCGCTCGCACCCGGCGGTGTTCGCCGCGGTCGCCCGGCTGGAACGCCAGCTCGGGCTGGCGCTGCTGGACCGCAGCGGCTACCGGGTCGCGCCGACCGCGGCCGGGCGTTCGTTCCACCGCCGCGCGCAAAACCTGCTGGGCGAGTTGCAGCAGCTGCGCGCCCACGCCGAGCAACTGGCGATGGGCGAGGAAAGCGAGCTGCATATCGTCCTCGGCGACCTGTGCCCGCGCCCGCAGGCGCTGGCGGTGCTCGGCCGATTCTTCGCCCAGTGCCCGAACACGCGCCTGCACCTGCACTTCGAATCGGTGAGCGGGCCGCGCGAGCGTCTGTTCGACGACAGCGCCGACCTGATCGTGCACCGCCTCGACGCCGGCGATGCGCAGCTGGAAACCATAACCCTGGGCGAGGTGCGGATGGTGCCGGTGGTCGCGCCGGGCTTCCTGCCCTTCCCGATCGACCGCGCGATCCGTCCCGAACGGCTGCGCGGCCTCACCCAGTGCGTGATGCGCGACAGCGCGCGGCATTCGCCGCCGGTGGACTACTTCACCATCGACGGCGCGCCGCAGTGCACGGTGGCCGATCAGCTGATGAAGAAGGACCTGATCGCGCACGGACTGGCCTGGGGGCACATGCCGCATTTCCTGGTCGCCGACGAACTCGCCGACGGCCGGCTGCAGTCCATCGCCGGGCGCCACCTGCCCGGCCGCAGCGAACGCCTGGTCGCCGCGCGCCGCCGCGACCGCGCGCACGGGCCGGTCGCGGCGCGGCTCTGGGATCACCTGCAGGCGCACGCGCCGCAGTTGCGCGCCGCACTGGCGGCGCCGGCCGCCGCGACCGGCGAGCGCGCGCGCTAGCGGACGCGCCGATCGGACGCCCAAAACGAAGGCCGGACCGGCGAACCGGTCCGGCCTTGCGGCGCTGCGCGCCGCGTCGGATTGCGAAGAGCGCGGCTGGGTTATGCCGCCGGACGGCGGCCGCGCAGCAGCGAGATGATCGCCAGCACCACGAACACCACGAACAGGATCCAGGCGATGTTGCTGGCCGCACCGGCGATGCCGGTGAAGCCCAGCACGGCGGCGATCAGGGCGATGACGAAGAACACGACGGCGTAGTGAAGCATGAGGGTTCTCCTGACTGCAGGTTTGCGCTGCGGGCGCGGCCCGAAGCTGGTGGATCGATCCTCCCCCAGCGCAGGTTCGCGCGCGGTGATGGCGCGCATCCCCGTGCAGCGCAGCTTCAGCGCCCTCATCGTTTCGTTAACGTCGCGTCGCCGCGGCTTCACGCCGCTGTACGATTCAGCCTGCAGGCGTGCGCTGGGTCGCGCTGCTTCCGCTACATTCCGCGGAAGCGGCTCGCGAACGCCGTGCTGACCGGCAGGATTTCCGCGCGCGCTTTCAAGGTCAGCTCGTGCCGGCCCAGTTCGTTGCGGCGCACGCGGTCGATCGCCGCCACCCGCACCACCAGGCCGCGGTGCACCTGCCAGAACAAGGCCGGGTCGAGCCCGGCCAGCAGTTCCTTGACCGGCGTGCGCACCAGCGCTTCGCCGTCGCCGGTCACCACCCGCACGTATTTCTCCTGCGCCTGGAAATACACGACTTCGTCGATGCCGATCATGCGCACGCTGTCGCCGACGCTGGCGCCGATCCAGCGGATCAGGCGCTCGCCCTGCGGCCGCAGTTGCGCTTCCAGCGCGTCCAGGCGCGCGCGCCAGTCGTCGGGGCGGGCCTGGCGCAGGCGCTCGCGCACGCGCGCCAACGCCTGGTCCAGACGCTCCCGGCTCACCGGCTTGAGCAGGTAGTCGGCGGCGCCGGCTTCGAACGCGCGCACCGCGTATTCGTCGTAGGCGGTGGTGAACACCACCAGCGCGCCGCCGGCGATGGCTTCGCGCGCCACGTCCAGGCCGCCGACCGCGGGCATGCGGATGTCGAGGAACGCGACCTGCGGGCGCAGCGCGCGCACCGCCTGCAACGCCTCGGCGCCGTCCTCGCAGGCGGCGAGATCGAGCTCGGGCCACGCCTGCGCCAGCGCCTCCCGCAACGCCTGGCGCTGCGGCGCCTCGTCTTCGGCGAGCACGGCGCGGATGCGTTCGCTCATGCCGACGGCTCCAGCGGCAGGCGCACCCGCGCCAGGGTGCCGCCCTCGCGGCGCGAGCACAGTTGCAGCGTGGCGCGCTCGCCGAAGCGCGCGGCCAGCTGCGCGCGCACGTTGGCCAGGCCGACGCCGCCGCCGACGCCGGTGCGCAGGCCGACGCCGTCGTCGGCGACTTCCAGTTCCAGCCAGTCGCCGTCGCGGCGCGCGCGCAGGTCGATCCGGCCCGGACCGCTGCGCGGCTCGATGCCGTGCTTGACCGCGTTCTCCACCAGCGGGATCAGCAGCAGCGGCGGGCACGGCAGCAGCCGCACCGCCGGCGGCGCCTGCACGGCGTGGCTGAGCCGGCCGTCGGTGCGCAGCCGCATCACTTCCAGGTAGCTGGCGCAGATGTCGAGCTGCTGGCCCAGCTCCGCGTCCAGCCGCGCCTCGGCTTCGCGCAGCTTGGGGATGGTGGCGCGCAGATAGCCGACCAGGGCGTCCAGCGTCGCTTCCGCGCGGGCGGGATCGGGCCGCACCAGCGCGCGCACCGAGGCCAGGGTGTTGAACAGGAAATGCGGCTCGATCTGGGCCTGCAGCACGCCCAGCTGCAGTTCGGTGCGGCGGTTGCTCTCGTCGAGCGCGAGGTAGCGGCGGCGCTCCAGGCTGGCCTGCCAGCGCGAGGCCTCGCCCAGGTAGGCGTACACCGCCAGCGCGCCGCCGAGCAGCGCGTACAGCAGGCCTTCCAGCGACAGCGCCAGCGCGGTCAGCAACCAGCGCCAGGGCGGCGGCGGCGGGGCCGCGGCGTGGGCGGCGGTCTGGCCCGCCTGCTCGCCCATCAGCTCGACCATCCACTGCGAGGCCACCGCATCGACCAGGAACGCCAGCACCACGCCCAGCGCGATCGCCGCGAAGATCGCCGCGCGCTCGCGCCGCGGCGGCCAGCCGCGATGGCGCACCGCGACCGCCAGGGCCGGCCCGGCCGAGGTGACCACCATCCAGAACGCGAATTGCAGCGGCGCGCTGATCAGGGTCGATAGCCAGGAATGGCTCATCACGTACACGCCGACCGCGGTGGCGGCGGCGAACAGCGTCGCCACCAGCGCGAACATCGCGCTGCGCCCGCGCAGCCACGGCCGGCTGAACACCGGATAGCGCTTGTAGCGGTCCCACACCTGGTGCCCGCCGATCTGCACGTCGGCGGGCAGCGCGCGGTCGAGCGCGGGTTCGGCAGGGCCTGGCGGGGCGGCGTCAGCGGCGCGGGGCATGGAGCGCTTGTCCGTTCTGGTGCAGGGTCAGTGCGACGATCTTGCCATCGCCGCCGCGTTGGAACTCGATCCGCGCATCGACCCCTTCGGTGCGGAAGCGCTCGGCGCCCTCGGCGAGCAGGCGCAGCGCGCCCTGGCCGGTGGCCTGCGCGTACAGCGCGCCGTCGCGCTCGCGGATGGCGAGCACGAAGCCGGGCGCCAGCGGATAGTCGCCGACGAAATCGCCCAGGCGTTGCGCGGCCGGCGCCGGCGCTGGCGCGGCGTTGGCCGCGGCGTTGGCGGGCGGCGCGGCCGCCGGCGCGCTGCGCTGCGCCGCCATGCTGCCGCCGCCCTGGTTCCACACGAAGGCGTCGCGGCCGTCGCCGCCGCGCACCGGGCGCAACAGCGCATCGAACTGCAGCGGGTAGAAATCGCCGTGGTCGTCGTAGCCCAGCTCGAACTCGGGCTGCCCCTGCGCCTGCACGGTCAGCGCGTCGCCGCGCCGGCGCAGCGTGGTCGCCAGGCCGGCCAGGGAGTAGTCGCCGGCCAGGCGGTCGAGCAAGGCCGCATCCGGCTTGGCCGGCTTGCGCGCGCGCTCGGCGGGGAAGCCCGGGTCGAGCAGGTGGCGGCCGAACCCGGCCAGGCCGCCGGTCGCGGTCAGCGACGTGTCCGACAGCACCACCACCGCGCGGCCGCGGCTGCGGTCCAGGGCGAGGTAGGACGAGAAACCGCCGGTGCCGCCGGCGTGCTCGGCCAGGGTGCGGCCATCGTGTTCCAGCAGCATCCAGTTCATCCCCATCGGCGGCTCGCCCGGCAGCGCTTGCAGGGTCTGCTGCACGGCGGCGACGGCCGGCGCGCCCTCGCCCGTCGCCGGCGCAAGCGCCAGTCCGGCCTGGGCGTAGCGGACCATGTCGTCGAGGGTCGCGCGCACCCCACCGACGCCGGCGAGGTCGGCGCCGAAGCGCCACGCCGGCGTGGCCTGGCCGTTGGGCAGGCGGCCGGCGACCTCGCGCACGCCCTCGGGCCGGCGGTCGACGTAGGCGCCGCGCATGCCCAGCGGCTGCAGCAGGCCTTGCCGCAACAGGGTTTCGTAGTCGCTTCCGGCGCGGTGCGCGACCGCGTAGGACAGCAGCATCATCGCGTAGTTGGAATAGGCGAAGTCGCGGCCCGGCGGCGCGCTGAGCTCGACCCGGGCGAGCGCGCCGACCAGCGCGGCGATGTCGAGCCGGGCGTAGGGATCGGCCGGGTCCAGCGCCACCCCCGGCGGCAGCGCCGGCAGGCCGGAGCGGTGGGTCACCACGTCGCGCAGGCGGATCGGGCGGCCTTCGAACGCCGGCACCCGGGCGCCGGCCGGCAGGTAGTCGGCCAGCGGATCGTCGAGCGAGGCGCGGCCGGTGCGGATCAGTTCGGCCAGCAGCGCGGCGGTCATGGTCTTGCTGATCGAGCCGATCTCGAACGCGGCGTCGGGGCCGATGCGCGAGACCTGGCGCGGATCCACGCACGCATACGCGCGCTGCACGCGCTCGCCGTCGATCAGCGCGGCGGCCCAGCACGCGCCGCTGCGGTCGCCGTCGAGGCGGGCGCGCAGCGCGGCGGCCAGCGCGGTCGGCGGCGCCTCGTCGGCGGCGGTGGCGGTGGCGGTGGCGGCGGCCGGCACGGACGCGGCACATGCGGTGGCGACCAAGGCCGCAGCCAGCGCGGCGCAGGCCGCGACCGGACGGAAGGGACGGGACGGATTCATCGGCGGACTCCTTTCGCGGGAAAGCGCCAGCCTCGCCCGCACGGCCCCGCTGCGCTTAGCCATGCGACCGGCGCACGACCGGCGGCGACGAACCCCGGCGCGGGCGCGACGGAGCCTTTGCCGCCCCGGCCCGTGTAGCAGCGGCGCCAGCCACGGCCGCGGCCCGCGACCGCCGGCGCAACCCGCCCCGGCTGCGGCCCCGTCCGCGCGACAGACGCTCGCGCCGGCGCGCGCGCTGTCGCGGCCGCGGCTGGCGCCGCTCCTACAGCAAGCGAATCCATGCAACGCGCAGGCCGGACGCAGCCCGCGCTTGCGCGCCGCCGCCCGCTCGCCTCCAATGGAACGCCCCGCCTCGCAGCCGTCCCATGGACCCGCAAACCCTCGCCGCGTTCTTCGCCACCGCGCTGTTGCTGGCCGTCGTGCCGGGCCCGGACAATGTGTTCGTGCTGACCCAGTCCGCGCTGCGCGGCAAGCGCGCCGGGCTGTGGGTGGTGCTGGGGCTGTGCAGCGGGCTGCTGGTCCACACCGGCGCGGTGGCGCTGGGCGTGGCGGCGCTGTTCGAGCGCTCGCGGCTGGCCTTCGACCTGCTCAAGTACGCCGGCGCGGCCTACCTGCTGTACCTGGCCTGGCAGTCGCTGCGCGCGCCGGCGATGACGGCCGCGGACGGCGAAGGCGCGCGCGGCGGCGCCGGCCGGCTGTACCTGCGCGGGATCGTCATGAACCTCACCAACCCCAAAGTGTCGATCTTCTTCCTCGCCTTCCTGCCGCAGTTCGTCGACCAGCAGGCCGGTTCGGTGACCGCGCAGATGCTGGGGCTGGGCGCGACCTTCATCGTCGCCACCACGCTGGTGTTCGGCGCGCTGGCGTTGAGCGCGGGCGCGCTCGGCCAGCGCTTCGCCCGTTCCCGGCGCGCCCAGCGCTGGATGAACCGCGCCGCCGCGGCGGTGTTCGTCGGGCTCGCCGCCAAGCTCGCCACCGCGCAGCGCTGAGGCCTTACTGCAGGCTGCGCGCCCACAGCGCGGCCAGGCCCAGCATCAGCGGCCACAGCAGCGCCGGATGCAGCAGCGCACGCGCCCAGGCGCGCCGCGGGCGCAGGCCCACGCCGTGGACGAAGCCGGCGCAGATCGCCATCACCAGCGGCGTCAGCAGGCCGTGCGCGCCGGGCCCGAGTTCGGCGCCGCGCATCGCCGGCAGGAACAGCAGCGCCAGCGACAGCGACGCTGCCAGCAGCAGCGACAGCGCGCGCACCCAGCCGCCGCCCGCGGCCGCGTGCGCCGCTTCGTGCGCGGCGTCCATCAGCGGCCGCGCCGCGCCTGCGCGCGCGACTGCTCGTCGTCCTCGCGCATCTCGAACCACATCGCGTTGAGCACGCCGAAGCTGCACGCCAGGGCCAGGCCCAGGATCCAGGCGAAGTACCACATCAGTAACCTCCTTCGTGTTCGCCCTGCGCCTGCACATGGGCGCGGGTGATGGTGCCGCGCATGACCCGGAACGCCCACGCGCTGTAGGCCAGGATCAGCGGCAGGAAAATCGCCGCGGCCACCAGCATGATCCCCAGCGTGCGCTGGCTGGAGGACGCGTCCCACACGGTCAGGCCGTGGGCGGGATCGGTGGCCGAGGGCAGCAGGAACGGGAACAGCGACGCACCGGCGGTCAGGATGATGCAGGCCACCGCGAGGCCGCTGGCGATGAAGCTCGCCGTGCGCGAGCGCAGCAGCGCCACCGCCAGCAAGGCCGCGAACGCCAGCGCCGGCAGCGCGATCAGCCACGGCTGCAGCGCGTAGTTCGCCAGCCAGCCGCCGTCGACGGCGATGGCCTGCTTGGCCAGCGGGTCCGACGGCGCGGCGGTGCTCCAGGCGCCGACGATGGCCGTGCCCGGCAGCGAGCGCAGCCATACCCCGGCCGCGGCGAACGCGGCGATCGTCGCCGCCGCGGCGATCCGGGCGATGCGGCGCGCGCGCGCGCCGACCGGGTCTTCCACCCGCATCGCCGCGTAGCTGGCGCCGTGCATCACCAGCATCGCCAGGCTCACCACGCCGGCCAGCAGCGCGAACGGATGGAACAGGCCGAGGAAGCCGCCGTCGAACACCGGCAGCAGGTCTTCGGTGAAGTGGAACGGCACGCCCAGGAACAGATTGCCGAAGGCGACGCCGAACACCAGCGAAGGCACCGCGCCGGCGATGGTCAGCGCCCAGTCCCACGCCCCGCGCCAGCGCGGGTGCGGCAGGCGGTTGCGGAAGGCGAAGCCGACCGGGCGCAGGATCAGCGCCACCAGCAGCAGGAACATGGCGAAGTAGAACGCCGAGAACGAGGCCGCATACAGCAGCGGCCAGGCCGCGAACACCGCGCCGCCGCCGAGGACGAACCAGACCTGGTTGCCTTCCCAGTTCGGCTCGATCGCCTCCAGCGCCATGCGCCGCTCGACGTCGTCGCGGCCGATCAGGCGCAAGATCGCGCCCAGCCCCAGGTCGTAGCCGTCGGTGACGGCGAAGCCGATCAGCAGCACGCCGAGCAGCAGCCACCACAGTTCGCGCAACAGTGCGTAATCGATCATGGCCGGGTCCTCAGGCGGTGTGCGCAGCGGCGGTGCGGGTAGCCGGCCAGAATTTCAGCCGATCGGGTCCGGAGCGGATCGCGCGCAGCATCAGCACCGCATCGACCACCGCCAATCCGGTGTAGAGCACGACGAAGCCGACCAGGCTGGCGATCACCTGGGTGGAGTTGGTCGCCGACACGCCGAGGAAGGTCGGCAGCACGCCGTCGATGGCCCAGGGCTGGCGGCCAACCTCGGCCACGATCCAGCCCAGTTCCGCCGCGACCCACGGCAGCGGCAGGCTGTACAGCGCGATCCGCAGGAACCAGCGCGTTTCCAGGCGGTTGCGCGTAGCCAGCCAGAACGCGGCGGCGAACAGGAAGATGAAGTAGAAGCCCAGCGCGACCATGATCCGGAACGACCAGAACAGCACCGGCACGTTCGGCACCGTGCTCCACGCGGCGCGCTCGATGATCGCCTCGTCGGCGCTGGCCGGGTCGGCGGTGTAGCGCAGGGTCAGCAGGCCGAAACCGAGGTCCTCGCGCAGGGCCATGAACGCGGCCTGCTTGTCGGCGTCGTCGCGGTCGGCGCGCAGTTCGCGCAGCGCCTGGTAGGCGCCGATGCCGCGGCGGATGCGCTCGCGGTTCTCCGCGACCAGGTCGTGGATGCCGGCGACTTCGCCGTCGAGCGAACGCGTGGCGATCAGGCCCAGCGCCCAGGGAATGCGGACGGCGTGCGCGGTCTCGCGCTTTTCCATGTCGGGGATGCCGAACGCGGTGAACGCGGCCGGCGCCGGATGGGTGCGCCATTCGGCCTCGATCGCGGCGACCTTCATCTTCTGGTTTTCCGAAGCGGTGTAGCCGCTCTCGTCGCCGAGCACCGCCACCGACAGCGCCGAGGCCAGGCCGAAGCTGGCCGCCACCACCATCGAGCGCTTGGCGATCTCGACGTTGCGCCCGCGCAGCAGGTACCAGGCGCTGATCGACAGCACGAACATCGCGCCGGTGACGTAGCCGGCGCTGACGGTGTGGACGAACTTGGCCTGCGCGACCGGGTTGAACACCACCGCGGCGAAGTCGGTGATCTCCATGCGCATGGTGTGGAAGTTGAATTGCGCGCCGACCGGGTTCTGCATCCAGCCGTTGGCGATCAGGATCCACAGCGCCGACAGGTTCGCGCCCAGCGCGGTCAGCCAGGTCACGGTGAGGTGCTGCAGCTTGCTCAGCCGTTCCCAGCCGAAGAAGAACAGGCCGACGAAGGTGCTCTCCAGGAAGAACGCCATCAGCCCCTCGATCGCCAGCGGCGCGCCGAAGATGTCGCCGACGTAGTGCGAGTAGTAGGCCCAGTTGGTGCCGAACTGGAATTCCATGGTGATGCCGGTGGCCACGCCCATGGCGAAGTTGATTCCGAACAGCACGCCCCAGAACCGGGTCATCTGCTTCCAGATCGCGCGCCCGCTCATCACGTAGACGCTTTCCATGATCGCCATGATCAGCGCCAGGCCGATGGTCAGCGGCACGAACAGGAAGTGGTAGAGGGCTGTCAGCGCGAATTGCAGGCGCGACAGATCGACGACGTACAGGTCCGGCATGGGGTTCACCTTGCTTGCAGGAGGAGCCGGTCGATCGCGCCGGCATCGATGGGCGGGCGGTGCGAGGGCGAGAAGAACAGCAGGTACAGCGCGGTCAGCAACGCCAGCTTGGCGGCGATGGTCAGCGCGATGCGGCGCAGCAACGCCGCGCGCCAGCGCGGCGGCGACGCGGCGGCGCCGCGTTCATCGTCCTGCGCTTGCGGATTTTTCACGGCCGGCTCCCGGGGAATCTGCGAGCATTCGACGCGAACGCAGCCGGTGGCGTGTTGATCCAGGTCAAGCCGCCAGCCGATCGGTCGCCGCGGCCCGACCGCCGCGCCCGTCGCGTTTGCGACCGCGTTCGCGCCCGCGCGCGGCGAACGCCGCCGCCGGTCACCGCCGCGGCTTGATCCGGATCAACGCCGCGCGCGCCCGGCCGGCGCTAATGGGCGGGCGGCGGCGGTCACGCGCCGGGACCGGCACGACCCGAACCCGCGCGACGCGGGCCGGCGCGCGGCGGACAGGCGGCATACGGGCCGGAGCCGATCCGGCCGCGGAGAACGCACATGTACAAGGACCTGATGATCCCGATGACCGGCGACGCCGGCGACGCCGACGCGCTGCGGCTGGCGGTGAAACTCGCCGCGCGCCACAGCGCGCGCCTGTCGGTGCTGGAGAGCGTCGACCTGCCGGTGCCGATCAGCCATGCCTGGGACATGGTCCCGGACCCGACCGGCGGCGGCGTGTACGAAGCGCTGCGCGAGCGCGGCCAGCAGCGCCTGGCCGACCTCAAGGCGCGCCTGGACGACGAAACCGTGTGCTGGGACGCGCGCGCGGTCGAGGCGATGTACGCCGACGCGCCGCACACGGTGGCGCGCGAAGCCTTCGACGCCGACCTGTGCCTGCTCGCCGGCAGCGGCGGCCGCGCCGACGGCGCGGCTGCGTTGCACGCGTGGTTCACCGCCCTGCTGCTCGAGTCCGGCCGCCCGGTGCTGGTGGTGCCGCCCGCCAGCGGCCCGACCCTGCCGCTGCGGCGGGCGATGGTGGCCTGGCAACCCACGCGGCCGACCGCGCGCGCCGTGCACGACGCACTGCCGCTGCTGGCCGACGCCGGCCTGGTGGAACTGGTGGTGATCGGCCGCGGCGACGACGACCCGGCGCTGGACTCGGCCCGGCGCATGGTCGCCCACCTGGTCCGCCACAGCATCCCCACCGACCTGGTCAACCTGCGCGCGGGCGAGCACAGCGTCGCCGAAGTGCTGCTCGACTACGCCGAACGCAGCGGCGTGCAACTGCTGGTGGCCGGCGGCTACGGCCACTCGCGCCTGCGCGAATGGGTGCTGGGCGGCGTGACCCGCGAGCTGCTGCTGTCGGCGCGGCTGCCGGTGTTCTTCGGCCACTGATGCGGGTTCGGTGGCTGGCCCGCCTGCGGCGGCCCAGGTTTGGCTTCAACGACGCAGCGAGGGTTTCGTCGTAAGCGTCGTGGCGCGGTCGCGGCTTGCGCCGCTCCTACAGGGCGCTCACGAACCCGTCGCTGGCCCTTGTAGGAGCGGCGCAAGCCGCGACCGCGCCACCGCAACCACGACGCAACCGCCGCCAGCCCAAGCGCAACCCCACGACGCTCCAACGGCTTCGCCGCGCGCGCCCCGCCACAACCGCAGCCCGCCCCGCCCCTGCACAGCGCACGACGCCATCGCTTACGACCGGGTCCGCACCGGCGCATCGATCCACCCCTGCATCGCCGCGGCGATCCGCGCCCGCGCCGCGCGCAGCGGGCCGGACGGGCTCGCGTGGCGCGCCGGCTCGATCCCGTCGCTGGCGCCGTTGGCCAGCCGCGCCAACGCTGGTTGCGGGCGCACCCGGGTCAGGCGGGCGTGGCGGCGATTGGCCGACAGCGCTTCGGCCAGCGCCGCAGGGGTCTCGCGTGCGGACCACGCCGCGGCCAGGTCCGGGCCGCCCGCGCGCGCGCCGCGCTCGCGCGACAGCCGTCCCGCGCCCTGCAGGCAGCCCAGCGCCAACGAACGGGCGATCGCCTGCGCCTGCGCCGGCGCGGCCGCGTCCAGGTAATCCACGCCCATCCGCGCCAGCGCATCGGCCAGCCCGATCACCCCCACTTCCAGGCGCAGGCGCCCGCGCTCGGCGCCGAACGCCACCGCCGCATCGTCGAGCATGCGCACCGCCAACGCCGCGGCGATGGCGAAGCGGTCGTGGTCGAAACGCGCGCGCTCGCCGCCGGCGTCGAGCACGAACGCGCCGGCGTTGAGCGCGGCGCGCGGCGTGCGCAGCGCCGGCACCGCGCGCTCGGTGCCGGCGCGGCGCAGCAGGCGCGGATCGGGCAGCACCTGCCAAGCGCCGAACGCGGCGACGTAGCGGCTGCACCAGTAACCGCTGTCGCCGCCGACCGCGACCAGCGCCGCCGCCACCCGCTGCCAGGTGGCGTCGACGGTGCGGTCGCGCAGGCGCTCGCCGCTGCGCCAGCGGAACCGGGTGTCCCACAGGTCGACGGCGTGCGGATCGGTGAATCGGGTCAGACGGGTCACGGCAAGGCGGGTCCGGCGAGCGCGGGACGCGCCCGCTCGCCGTCACTGTGCCCGCCGTGCGCGGCGGATGCTTGATCGGGATCAACTTCGCGCGCCGCCGCGGGCGTTACAAACCGTTACCGCCGGTTACCGCCTCCCCATCGCCGCGCGGGCCCGCGCGCCTAGCCTGTGCGCAGCCCACACGCCGAACCGGAACCGCCGCCATGCTGCTCGATCGCAACGTTCTCGCCGATGCCTATCTCGCTGGCGACGTCCTCGAAGCGGGCGTCCTCGAAGCGCACGCTGTCGAAGCCCGCTCTACCCATGCCGACGCAGCCGCATTCGCCGCCGGCGCGCCGGCCAGCGACGCCGGGCTGGAACTGTGGCTGCAGCGCGAACTGCCGCGCCTGGGCCTGCCGCTGCAGCGCCGCCGGGTGCGCGCCAAGCAACACGTGTTCCGCGCCGGCCAGCCGCGCACCGCGCTGTACTTGGTCCACGCCGGCTTCTTCAAGACCGCGCTGGTCAGCGAAGACGGACGCGAGAAGATCACCGGCTTCCGCATGCGCGGCGACCTGCTCGGCCTGGACGCGCTGGACATGAACGCCTACGCCTGCGACGCGGTCGCGCTGGACACCGGCGAGCTGTGGGAAGTCCCGTTCGCGCGACTGCGCAACCAACACCCGCAGTTCCAGGAGCGCATCACCGCGCTGCTGGCGCAGGAGATCCGCCGCGACTGGAACTGGATGCTGGCGCTGGGCACGCTCGGCGCCGACCAGCGCGTGGTGACCTTCCTGTTCGACCTGGCCGCGCGCCTGCACGCGCTGGGCTTCAGCGGCGAATGCCTGCAGCTGCGCATGACCCGCGCCGAACTCGGCAATTTCCTCGCGTTGACCCTGGAAACGGTGGCCCGCTCGCTGTCGCGGCTGCAGGCGCGCGGCTTGATCGAGGTGGCCGGCCGCGAGATCCGCCTGCGCGACCGCGCCGGCCTGGGCGAGGTGTTGAGCGCCGGCGCGCGCGTGCACTGAACCGGCGGCGCAGGCTCAGCCGGCGCCGACCGCGCGCGCGATCGCCGCGGCCAGCTGCTCGCGCCGGTACGGCTTGCGCAGCAGGTCGAAGGCTTCGCCCGCGGCGACGGCCGGGGTTTCGTAGCCGGAGGTCAGCACCACCGGCAGCGCCGCGCGCAACCGCCGCGCCGCCGCCGCCAGCTCCTTGCCGTTCATGCCTTCGCCGAGCATGACGTCGCTGAACATCGCCGCCGCCTCGCCGTCGCCGGCGAGGTAGCGCAAGGCCTCCGCCGCACTGCCGACCGCGACCACGCCATAGCCGGACGAACGCAGGAACGCCACCGCGATCGCGCGCACCGCCGCATCGTCCTCGACCACCAGCACGGTCTCGCCGCGGCCGGTGGCGTGCGCGGCGGCGGCCGGCGCCGGCGCCGCCGCAGGCGCGCGCGCCGCGGGCAGGAACAACTCCACCCGGGTGCCGTAGCCCAGCGCGCTGTCGATGCGCAGGTGCCCGCCGCTCTGCTTGGCGAAGCCGTAGACCATGCTCAGGCCCAGGCCGCTGCCGCGCCCGGCTTCCTTGGTGGTGAAGAACGGCTCCATCGCCCGCGCCAGGGTTTCCGGGGCCATGCCGCGGCCGGTGTCGGCTACGGTCAGCCGCAGGTAGTCGCCCGCGATCAATTCCGCCTCGCCGTCGCCGCCGCGGTGCGCGGCGGCGACGCGGTGGGCGCCGGCCTCGATCGCGATCTCGCCGCCGCGCGGCATCGCATCGCGCGCGTTCAAGGCCAGGTTGAGCAACGCCGCTTCCAGCTGTCCCGGATCGGCGTACGCCGGCGCCAGCGCATCGGCGCATTGCACGTGCAGGTGCACGCTGTCGCCGAGCGTGCGCTTGAGCATGCTCTCGACATCGCCCAGCAGCGCCGGCACGTCGACCGCGCGCGGGCTCAGGCGTTGGCGCCGGGCGAACGCCAGCAGCTTGCCGGTCAGTTCCGCGCCGCGCCCGACCGAGCGCAGCGCGCTGGCGATCAGTTCGCCGGCCTCGGGCTTGTCCGCGCATTCCATTTCCAGCAGTTGCAGGCTGCCGGACATCACCGTGAGCAGGTTGTTGAAATCGTGGGCGATGCCGCCGGTGAGCTGGCCGATCGCGTCCAGCCGCTGCGAATGCGCCAGCTGTTCCTCGGTGCGGCGGCGCTGCACGAACGCGGCGGCGAGGTTGGCGACCGAACGCAGCAGATGCAGCGCATCGTGGTCGAAGTGGCGCGGCTGCGGCGCCAGCGCCAGCAGCGCGCCCATCGGCCGGCCGCGGTCGAGCAACGGCACCAGCACGCCGCTGCCGGCGGCCGCGGGCAAGGCGAAGCGCGGCGCCGCGGCGCTGGCGAAATCCTCCGCCAGCACGCTGTCGCCGGCGCCGAGCTGGGCCAGCAACAGCGCCTCGTCCAGCCCTGGCGCGGCGGCGTCGCCTTCGTCCAGGCCGACGCTGGCGCGCACTTCCACGCTCTGGCGGTCGCCGGACACGAACAGCACCGCCACCGTCGCGATGTCCAGCGCGGCGGCGAGCAATTGCGGCAGCGCGTCGACCACGCCCGATTCGTCCTGCGCTTCCAGCGCCAGCTGGCCGATGCGCGCGGCCAGCGCGTCGTAGCGCGCGCGCACCAGCGCCTGGCGCGCGCGCTGGGTCTCGGAGATGTCGCGCACCGAGGCCAGGTAGCGCGGGCCGTGCTCGCCGCCCATCGGGCTCAGCGCGATCTCGACCGGAAACTGGGTGCCGTCCGGGCGCAGCCCGATCAGGCTCTGCCCGGTCACGCCCATCGGCCGCACGTGCGGCTTGGCCATGTAGTGCTCGCGATAGCGGCGATGGCGCTCGCGCGCGGCGGCCGGGATCAGCGCCTCGACCGGCATCCGCAGCAACGCGCCGGGCGCGTAGCCGAACAGCCGCTCGGCCTGGGCGTTGGCCTGGACGATGCAGCCGTCGCCGTCGACCAGCAGCAGCGCGTCGGGCACCGCTTCGAACAGATCGGCGAAGGACGCGCGCGCGCTCATGCCGCGCTGACCGTGGCGGCGAACAGGTAGCCGGCGCCGCGCACCGCCTTGATCAGGCCCGGCGCGGCCGGGTCGGCCTCGATCTTGCGCCGCAGCCGGCCGATGGCGACGTCGATGGTGCGGTCGTACGGCCCGGCCTCGCGGCCGTGCAGCGCGCTCATCAATTCGTCGCGGCTGAGCACCTGCTGCGGCCGCTGCAACAGCGCGCGCAGCAGTTGGAACTCGCCGGTGGTCAGCGCGATCTCGGCGCCGGCCGCGTCGGTGAGCCGGCGCGCCGACAGATCGAGACGGAAGCCCTCGAACCGCAGGCAATCGGCCGCGGGCGTTTGCGCCGGCGCGGCGGCGCGGCGCAGCACCGAGCGCACCCGCGCCAGCAGTTCGCGCAGGTCGAACGGCTTGGCCACATAGTCGTCGGCGCCCAGCTCCAACCCGACCACGCGGTCGACCGCCTCGCCGCGCCCGCTGACCACGATCACCGGCCCGCGCCATTGGGTCTGCAGGTGGCGCAGCAGCGACAGGCCGTCCTCGTCCGGCAGGCCCAGGTCCAGCAGCACCAGGTCGATGCCGCCCGCGGCCACGCTCGCGCGCGCCTGCGCCGCGCTGGCCGCGGTCGCGGTCTTGCAGCCGTTGGCGCCGAGGTAGCGCGCCAGCAGGGCGAGGATGTCGGCGTCGTCGTCGACCAGCAGCAGCCGCGGCTGCGCGGCGGCCGGTGCGGCGTCGCTGGATTGGGGAGGCATCGCGCTCACTCGCACGGCGGCTGTGGAAGAAAGGCGCAGAAAGCATGGAACGATTCGCAGGCAGCGGCAATAGCGCGGCCGGTCGCATGCGCGGCAGCGCGTCGCGTGTGCGCAAGGCTTGGCGTGCGCATGGCTTGATCCGGATCAAGTTGCGCGGCGCGCAGTCGTGATAGGGCGATGGCCGCTGCGGCGGCTCATCGCGTCGCCGTACGCGCGCCGTCGCATGCGCGCGCTGCGATCCCGGACGGCTCGCGGTTGCGCCGCGGCTGCTGCTGCGGCACCGGCCATGGCGCCGTCCTGCGCACGCAAGGCTCGACCCGGATCGAAACATCCGATCCGCCGTCCCGGCGCGGCTGCGACCGCCGCGCCCCTGCGATCGCGCGCGGCGCTCGACACGCGCGCCCGCGACGGCCGCTCAGAAGCTCGCGCGCACTCCGACGCTGTACTGGCGGTTGCCGGCGCCGGCCTCGGCATGGGCGCTCACGCCCCAGACACGGTTGAACTTGAGCAACAAGCCGACGCCGCCGCCGAATTCGCCGTCGTAGGCATCGCCGTCGGTGTAGCGCAGCCTCGCCCAGCCCTCCAGGTTCGGCGCGAGATCGCCGCGCACGCCCAGGGCCAGGCGCGCGTCGTCGCCGTCGCTGCGCTCGCGCAGCGCCAGCGGCTTGTGCTCGAACGCCAGGCGGGTGTCGAGCCAGGACAGTTCGGCGGTCCAGTCCAGGCGCTCGCTCAGCGCATGACGGTAGCCCAGGCCGAGCACGGCCTGCTGCGCGTCGAGGTCGAACTTCGCCAGTTCGACCCCGGCGGCGCGCAGGGCGACCTCGTCGCGGCCCTTGTACAAACCGGCGACGAGGTACCACTGCGGGCCCAGCGCCAGCGAGCCGGCGAGATAGCCGCCGCGCGCGTCGATATCGTCGAGCGCGAACCGGGCGTCGCGCGGCGACTGCAACGCCTGCGCGACATAGCCGGCTTCCAGGTAGGTGTAGCTGCGTTCCTGCGCGGCGGCCTGGAGCGACAGCGCGCCTGCGAGCGCGGCGGCCAGGGTCCGCGCGATTGCGGTGTTCATGAGGATTTCCCGGGTGAGGTGAGCCAGGCGCGGCGCGGAGCGTTCCCGTCCTGCGGCGCAGCCTTGCTCCCATCGCCCCGGCGGCCGCGATGCGGACACGCGGCCGGCACGCGTATGCGACGCGGCTCAGATGAAGACCAGCCGCTCCAGTTGGCGCGAGCCCGGCTGGTCCTGCACGTGCAGTTCCTTGCCCTCGCTGCGCATCTGCTCCAGCAGCATATAGATGCGCACCGCGCGCCGGATCACCTCGGTCTTGTTGGAATTGCCGCGCTTGGCCATTTGTTCGAGTTCGGCCATCTCGCCCGCTTCCAGGCTCAAGGTCATGCGTTGGTGCTTCATCGATCGCTCCGGGAAAACGTGGCGTAGGGAATGGAACAAACGCACACGATAGCCGTTCACCCTATGCGATCTGCATTTTCTGGCGCGCGAAAGTCATGGTTTTTACAGCCTGTCAGATCGATTTGCTGATTTTTTGAGTATTGAATACTCACGAAATACATCAATAGATGCACAGCTCGCCAAAGGCGCGCCGCGTCCCGCCTCGCTGCGGGCGCGATCGTGTGCGCGAACGCACGCAATCGAACGCTGGTTACAAACCGTTGCGGTTTTCCGGCAGCGCGTGGGCCGGCGGTGCAGCATCCGGGCTCGTTACTGCGCAGTTTTGGTGCCGCCGCTGGGCGGTCGTGCCGCGTCGTGTCGCCGGGCGCTCGCGCTGTTGTCGGCCATGCGCTCGCGCCTGGGGCGAACGCATCCCGGATGTTCAGGCCATCGTTGCGAACCGCCGCCGCGCGCGGCATCGCGGCCGCTGGCGCCGCACCCGCACGCCCGCGTGCGCCGTCGCGCCGACCGGCCGCGGCGCAGCGCCGCGACCGGCCGGTGCCGTTCCCCGGCTCAGGCCGGCGGACAGGGGAACTTGCCGTCCCCGCGCAGCAGGCATTCCTGCAACTGCCCGTCGCAGTATTCCGGCGTGTTCTTGCAGCCGTGGTAGTTGTCCCAGCACCGCTGGCAGTCGTAGCTGTTGGCGCCGGCGCTCATCGCCGCCGCGCTGCCGAACACGAACGCGGCGAGCGCCGCCAGCGTCCTTCCCTGCATCTTCATCGTGGCTCTCCTTTGCATCGCCCATGGCTGGGCATGGCCCGCCGGCGCCGGGCGGCGCCGGTCCTGCGATGTTAGCGACGCCGTCCGGCACGGCGCACCTGCGCCGGATGGCACCATGTCGCACTGCAAGCGTGCGCTGCTTGGTGGTTTCGCAACGCCGGCGCGGCGGCGCTCAGCCCGGCAGCCGCGCCAGCGAGGCGCGCAGGTCCTCGATCAGGTCGGCGCTGCGCTCCAGGCCGATGTTGAAGCGCACCAGGTTGCGGCCGGCGCGCGGCAGCTCGCGGTGCAACGAGAACTGCGGCACCACCAGGCTGGTGGTGCCGCCCCAGCTGTAGCCGATCTTGAACAGGCGCAGCCGGTCGATGAAGGCGACCAGCTCGTCCTGCGCCAGGGCCGGATCGAACTCGACCGAGAACACGCTGGCCGAGCCGGTGAAGTCGCGCTTCCACAGTTCGTGCCCCGGGCTGCCCGGCAAGGCCGGGTGGCGCACGCGCGCGACCCGCGGCTGCGCCTGCAGCCACTGCGCGACCTCCAGCGTGCTGCGCTGCAGGTGGTCCAGGCGCACGCCCAGGGTCTGCAGGCCGCGCAGCGCCAGGCTGCAGTCGTCGGGCGAGGCGCCCATGCCGAGCAGTTGCTGGGCGTCGCCGAGCGCCTGGTACAGCGCCTCGTCGCGCACGGTGACCGAGCCCAGCAGCAGGTCGCTGTGGCCGCCGATGTACTTGGTCAGCGCCTGCACCGCGAAGTCGGCGCCGTGGCCGAAGGCGTCGAAGAACACCCCGGCCGAATAGGTGTTGTCCAGCGCCACCGGCACGCCGGCGGCATGCGCGGCGGCGGCGATCGCCGGCACGTCCTGCACTTCCATCGTCACCGAGCCCGGGCTCTCGCACCACACCAGTTGGGTCTGCGGCCGCAGCAGCGCGGCGATGCCGGCGCCGATCATCGGGTCGTAGTACTCGGCGCGGATGTCCCAGCGGCGCAGCCAGCGGTCGGAGAATTCGCGGTGCGGGCCGTAGATGCAGTCCGGGACCAGCACATGGCCGCCGGCCTTGAGCACGGCCAGATCGACCAGGGCGATCGCGGCCTGTCCGCCCGGGGCGATGAAGGTCAGCCCGCCGCCTTCCAACTCGGCGATGCGCGCGGCCAGCTCCAGCGTGGTCGGGGTGCCGTACAGGCCGTAGGTGTACGGGGTCTCGCGCCGGTCCCAGTGGTCGTGCACGTGCGCAGCGCTGGCGAACACGGTGGTCGAGCCGCGGTAGACCGGGGTGACCAGGGAGCGGAAGCCCGGCGGCGCCGCGGCGTCGGGATGGGCGAGCCGGGTGCGCCAGTCCAGGGGCGGGGCGGGAGGCGTTTCGGGGGGCATGGGCAGTCCGTCGATGAGGGCGGCGCGCGGTGCGGTTGGCGCGCGCGGCGCCGGGGGTCGGCCCGAGCTTACACAAGCGCGCACCGCGCCCGTACGGCCGCGGTGGCGTGCGGGCGACGGCGGTCGTCGGCGTTGCGGATCGTGACTCATGGCAGTCCCGGCGCCGACCCGAAGCGTGAGTAAGCTCCAGTCTTCGTCCCTGTCGGGGTTGTGCCGGATGCGCCTGCACCGTTCGCTCGTCCCTGCCGCGCTCGCCGCACTGGCCGTGCTGGCGCTCATGCCGGTGGTGGCCGCATCGCCCGCGCCGGCCGCGGACGCGGGCCTCGCGGTGCCGCCGCTGGCCTACACCGAGCGCACCCTGGGCAACGGCCTGCGCGTCTACGCCCTGCCCGATCCGGACGCGAGCGAGGTCGCGGTGAACCTGTGGTACGGCGTCGGCGGCCGCGACGATCCCAAGGACCGCGCCGGCCTCGCCCACCTGCTCGAACACTTGATGTTCAAGGCCACCCGCAACCTGCCCGCCGGCCGCTTCGCCAGCCTGGCCGAGGAGATCGGCGGCAGCGACGACGCGGCCACCGAGGACGACTACACCCGCTATTACGAAACCGTGCCGGCCGCGTACCTGGAGCGGATCCTGTTCGCCGAAGCCGAGCGCATGGGCGCGCTGGTGATCGACGCCGCCACCCTCGCCGCCGAGCGCGAGGTGGTCAAGGAGGAAATCCGCACCCGCCTGCGATCGCAGGACTTCGGCCGGCTGGTCCAGGCCGACCTGCCGGCGGCCGCGTACGCGCGCCTGCCCTACGCGCGCCCGTCGATCGGCCGGCCCGAGGACCTGGACCGGATCTCGCTGGACGAGGTGCGCGCGTTCCGCGCCGCCTATTACCGCCCCGACAACGCGGCGCTGATCGTGTCCGGGCGTTTCGATCCGGCGCAGTTGCAGCGCTGGGTCGACCGCTACTTCGGCCCGATCGCGCGCCCCGCGCGGCCGCTGCCGACGCTCGCGGCCACCGTCGAACCGGCGCGGCGGGCGCCGCTGCGGCGCACCGTGCATGCGCCGGGCACGCCGCTGCCGGCGGTGGTGGCCTCGTTCGCGTTGCCGCCGGACGCGCACGCCGACACGCCGGCGCTGATGGCGCTCAACGCGATCGTCTCCAACGGCGCCGGCTCGCGCCTCAACGCGCGGCTGGTCCAGGCCGGCAAGGCGCAGGCCGCCTCCAGCCTGTTCGAGCGCCGCCGCTACGGCGGCTACCTGGCGCTGTACGCGATCCTCGCCGGCGATGCCGATCCGGCCGCGGGCGAAGCCGCGTTGCTCGCCCAGATCGACGACCTGCGCGCGCATCCGGTCGCGGCCGGCGAATTGCTGCGCGCCAAGCGCCTGCTGCTCGCCGCCGCGCTGCGCGAGCGCGAAACGCCCGACGGCCGCGCCCTGGCGCTGGGCCGCGCGCTGGCCGTGGCCGGCGACGCCGCCGCCGACCGCCGTCAATGGCGCGCGCTGGCGGCGGTGACCGCGGCCGACGTGCAGCGCGTCGCCCGCACATACCTACGCCCGCAGCGCGCCGCATTCGTGCGCGGCCTGCCCGAGACCGCAGCGCCCGGCGGCCGCGCCGATCCGGTCGCGGTGGCCGCGAGCGTGGTCGAGAACGAACTGGCGATTCCCGCCGGCCTGCCCGTTGTCGCGACCGCGCCCGAATCCGAACGCGTGCCGCTGCCCGCGCCGGCCGCGATGGCGCAAACGCCGCCGCCGAGCGCGCACGAGCTGCGCCTGGACAACGGCCTGCGCGTGATCGTCGCCGAGCGCCGCGGATCGCCGCTGGTGGCGCTGGCGCTGACCGCGCCGGCCGGCAGCGTCGCCGATCCGCGCGGCCGCGCCGGCGTCGCCGCGCTGGCCCGGCAATGGGCGCTGCAGGGCACCGCGACGCGCCCGGCGCAGCGCATCGTCGCCGACACCGAGGCGCTGGGCGCGAGCCTCGGCGGCGCGGTCGGGCCGGATGCGGCCAGCTACGAACTCAGCGTCGACGGCGCTTCGCTGGCGCCGGCGCTGGACCTGCTCGCCGATCTGGTGCGCCGCCCCGCGTTCGCGTCCGACGGGTTCGAGCCGGTGCGCGAGCGCGCCCTCGACAACCTCGACGGCACGCTGCAGGAACCGATGGCGCTGGCCCGCCGCGTCGCCGCGCGCAGCGCGTTCGGCACGAGCGGCTACGGCCGCCCGCCCGGCGGCGACGCCGTCGGCTTGCGCGCGGCGACCGGCGAAGACGCACGCGCGGCGCACGCGCGCGCATGGCGGCCGGAGCGCACCGCGTTGATCGTCGTCGGCGATATCGACATCGCACGCGCCAAAGCGCTGGCCGAAGCCGCCTTCGGCGATTGGCGCGCGACGCCGCCGCCCGACGCCCCGGCGCCGCCGGCGGATGCGGACGCGCTCCCGCCGCCGCGCACGCGCCTGGTCGACCGCCCCGACGCCGCGCAGGCGGCGGTGATCGTCGCCCGGCCCGGCCCGGCGCGCAGCGATCCCGACTGGCCCGCCGCCGCGGTCGCCAACGCCGCGCTCGGCGCCGGCGGCTCGTCGCGGCTCAACGCCGAACTGCGCTACAAGCGCGGGCTGACCTACGACGCCGGCAGCCTGCTCAGCCAGACCCGCACGCCGGGCCTGTTCTACGCCGCCACCCTGACCCGCCCCGAGTCCGCCGCCGAGGTCGCCGCGCTGATCCAGGCCGAACTGCGCCGCCTCGGCGACGCGCCGCTCGCCCCCGCCGAACTCGACGCGCGCAAGCGGCTGGTCGTCGGCGACTACGAGCGCCGGCTCGGCACCCGCGCGGGCCTGGCGGCGACCCTGGCCGGTTTCGTCGCCCAGGACGTACCGATCGCGCAACTGCGCGACTATCCCGACGCGATCGGAGACGTCGCGGCCGAACAGGTCCGGCAAGCGGCCAGACGCTGGTTCGCGCCGCAGGGCAGCAGCCTAACCGTAGTCGGACCGGCCGCGACCCTCGCCGCGCCGTTGCGCGCGGCCTATTCGGATGTGGAGACGCTGACGGCCGAGGAGGCGCAGCGCTGAAGTGTCCCGGTTTCGCGCGGCTTAGGGCCGATGAACGCGTTTTTGTAAGGCTGCCACGCGCAGCAGCCGCATGGCGACGCTTCCGGCCTCGCCCAATGGCGCACGATCGGCGCGCTCGCAGACCGCCTGCTGCGTTCGCTTCGGGTAGCGACCTTGTCGCCGCGGACTGCCGCGTTCGCGCCGCGGGCGCTTGATCGACAGCCATAGCTCGCGCGCCAATCGACGAACGGCCTCGTTTCCACCTTGTCGGCGCGGATGTGCCGAGCCGCGACCGGGCAACGTCCTCGCGCCGCAGACACCGCCCTTCGCCCGTCGATTCGCCCGTCGATTCGCCCGTCGATTCGCCCGTCGATTCGCCCGTCGATTCGCCCGTCGATTCGCCCGTCGATTCGCCCGTCGATTCGCCCGTCCCGATGCGCGGCCTCGGCCGCGCATCGGGACGCCTCAGTAGCTGCCGACCATGTTGAGGAACCACCCGCGGTGGTCGTAATCGAAGTTGGTGAGGTCGTCGCTGAACTCGGTGAAGTTGTAGCCCACGCCGACGCGGAAGTTCTTGCCGAGGTCGCGATCCACGCCGAGCAGCAGGCCGGTGCGGGTGCCGCCGTCGCGCACGTCCAGCCAACGGTACTCGGCCAGCCCGTGCCAGACTTCGTGCACGCGGTAGCGCGCCTGCACCGCGCCGAAGGTGGTCGCCGAGTCCGCCCACTTTCCTTCCAGCCGGCCGAAGCGCACTTCGCCCTCGCGCCGCGCCAGCTTGCCGGCGAACTCCCAGCGCTGATTCGGGTTGTAGACGCCCTCGAACGAGAGCACCTGGGTGCGCTGGTCGTAGGTGGCGATGTCCGGCCCGACCTGTTGCAGCGAAGACACGTCGTACAGGTAGGTGTACTTGCCCAGCAGCGCCCAGCGGGTGCTGTTGTAGGGACGCCAGGCGAAGCCGACGTTGCCCTCGACGAACTTGGCGCCGGCCTGGGCGTTGAGTTTGTCCTGGGTCTGCGAGTAATTGAGCCGCCCGGCGATGCGGAAGCTGTCGTCGAACTTGTGCAGGAAGCGGTTGGTGCTGGTCCACTGTTCGCGCTGCTCGGCGCCGCTGTCGCGCCGCCATTCCAGCTTGCTCTGCCACTGCGTGTCGAGCGAGCTGCGCCCGCCGGTGAGGCTGGCGCCGCGACGCTGGACGTTGCCGAGCTCGGCCTCGCGCTCGAGCGTGGACTTGGTCAGGGCGAAGCCGAGGTTCCAGCCCTCGCCCGGGTAGAAGTCCATGCCGAAGGTATGGCCCAGGCCCGATTCGTTCGGCGCCTTGAGGAACACGCTCTCGTTGAACAGGTTGACCTGGTTCGACAGGCGCCAGCGCTGGCCGAGGGTCCAGCCGGTGTTGAGGCGGTCGTCGAACAGCGGCTCGTAGTCGCTGGTGTCGGTGGAATAGGTATAGGCGCCGTAGATCGAATGGTCCGGGGTCAGCCGGTATTCGGCGTCGAGCTTGGCCGCATCGCCGCGGTCGCCGCTGCTGATCTCGGCGCCGACGCTGGACAGTTCGCCGAACAGGTACTTGCCGCCGACCGTGACCCGGTCGTTGTCGGCATAGCGGCCCTCGTCGTCGTCGACCGTCTTCTGCACGGTCGCGAACAGCTCCAGCTGGGTGCCGATGCGCTGCTTGTACTGCAGCGCGGCCAGCACGCCGTTGGCATCCAGGCCGTTGGCGCGGTCTTCCTGCACCCGGCGCACTTCGGCGCTGAGCGTGGACTCGTCGTTGAGCCGCCATTCGAGCGAGGCCTGGGCCTGGGTCAGCGACTGCGGGCCGCGCTCGGCCACGCTGTAGCGCGCGAACAGGCGCAGCGACGGCGTCAGCTCGCCGTAGACCTCGGCGCCGCGCTCCTCGACCGCCGCGTTGGTGTCGTAGCGGGCGATCGAATAGCCCTTGTCGACCTCGCGCCACCACGCGCCGGCGGTCCATTCGCCGTCGCTCCAGCCCAGTTCCTTGAAGTTCGCCCGCGCTTCGACCGAACGGGCGCGGCCGCTGCGGTCCTGCAGCCCGGAATTGAGTTCGGAGAAGCTCAGGCCGCCGTTGTCGGAATAGAAGATCGGCGCGCTGGTGGCCTGGGTGCGGCTGTTCTCGAGCTTGAGGAAGGTGCCGCGCCCGGCCTGCAGGGTGACGTCGGCGCCCTGCAGCGTGTAGTCCTCGCCGGAACGGTTCTCGTCGATCCAGGTGCCGCCCACGGCCAGGTGCTCGCCGAACCAGTGCTTGCCGCGGAAGCCGAGCGTGGTGTCGTCCGGATCGAAACCGGTCGGCACGTACTCGTAGTCGGCTAGCAGCACTTGGTCGAAGCCGTCGAGCGGCGTGTCGCGGGTCAGGCTGGGCGCATCCTGGCGGCTGATCTGGTCCAGCCGGCGGGTCAGCAGCACCCGGCCCTGCAGCTCGTCGATCTCGTAGTCGGCGCCGCGCACCAGTTCGACCCGGCTCTGCACCCGGCCGGTGGTGCGGTCGCGCACTTCCACCGCAAGCTTGTCCGAGCCCGGCAGCAGATCGCCGTGCTTGAGGTAGTACAGGCTGCCGTTGGTGCCGAGCAGTTCGGTGTGGCCCGGCGCGGTCTGCGCCTGCGAGCCGAACACGCGCAGTTCGCTGCCCGGCTCGCCGAGCGCGGTGCTGCGCCGGCTGCGCCAGCTCAGCGCGCCGCCGTACAGCGAGCGGTTGTACTGGGCGTACTCGGTGCCGGTCAGGCCGGTGTTGAAGTTGCCCCACAGCGCCTGGTTCTTGTCCCAGTCCACGCGCAGGTACAGCCGGCCCATGGTGTCGACGTCGCGGTAGGTCGTCGAATCGTCGCCGTAGACCGGGTAGTACTGGTCCGGATCCAGGCGCCGGAACACGTCCTGCGGGTCGGCGTCCCAGAAGCCGTTGAACAGCTCGGAAACCTCGCGTTCCTGGGTGTCGGCCTGGGCCGTGACCAGGTACTTGCCGCGATACTTGCCCTTCAGATAGAACGCCAGCCGCCCGTCCACGACCAGGCTGTCGTCGGCCAGGCGCTTGTCGTTGGCCACCGTCTCGATCGAGCCGCTGGTGCTGCCCTTGTACGCGGTGACGTCGGCCAGGCCGACGGCGAACAGGTAACGGCCGCTGACGTCGACATCGAGCGCCTGGTGCGAGCGGCCGCCCTGCCCGCCGCTGACTTCGACGTCGAAGCGGTGTTGCCCCACCGGCACCAGGTACTCGGCGACGAACTTGCGCTCCAGGTCGATCGGATGCGACTGGCCGTTGATCTTGATCGATTCGCGGTCGGGGATGTTGCGGCCCTGGATGCGGATGCGCGAGCCGTAGATGGCGATGTTCTGCTGGCGCAGGCTGTCCTGGCCGAACACCCGGTCGACCTGGCTGAGCTGCTCGGCGTCCTCGACGCTGAAGGCCGCGCCCTGGCGCTTTTCCACTTGCTCGCGCAGCAGGCGCGAACCGCGTTCGGCCTCGCTCGGGCTGACCAGCTGCAGCCGCCGCGGATAGGTCTCGTCGAAGCTGCCGCCGTCGCCGTAGGCGCGCACGATGTAGACCAGCTCGTCGCCCGGCCGCAGCTGCAGCGCCGGGTCGAGCTCGCCGTTCCATTCGGCGTCGGCGACCGCGGCATTGGGCAGCTCGACCTTGGCGATCGGCGTCACCAGGTCGGTGTCGGTGGCGCGGTACAGCAGCACTTCGGCGCGCTTGATGAAGGCCGAATAGTTGTTGTACGCGTAGAACCTGACCGGCTTGGCGATCTTGCCGTTCTCGAACGCGAGCAGCGACGGCGCCGACACGGCCATGCGCGGCTGGCCGAGGTTGGGGTCTTCGGTCGCCCACACCACGCCGCCGCCGGGCAGCTGCAGCGACCATTTGCCGACAACGATGGCCTGGCCGGGCTGCAGCACGCCCTTCCACTCCGAGCGCGGCACTTCGGCCTCGATGGTCACGCGGCGATCGGGCTGCAGCGCTTGGGACGAGGAACGGTCGGTGGTGCCGACCGTCTCGGGCTGGCGCTTGCCGCGCGTGCGCAGCTCGAACAGCACGCCTTCGCCGCTGCCGCAACCGTTGTCGCCGCAGTTCAACGGCGGCGCGCCGACCGCTTGCGGCGCCGGGGCCGGCGCTTGCGCGGACTCGGGCGACGGCGCGGGCGCGGCCGCAGCCGGCGGCGCGGCCTGCTGCGCGCCGGCGACCTGGGACAGACCGGCCAGGATGCCGATCAGGGTGTAGTCGAGCAGTTTCATCTTCATGGTGGCGCCCTTCATTTCTCGCTCTTGCCGGCGGGGGCGTCCGGATCGTTGCTCGCATCCACGCGCAGGGCCTTGCGCACCTCGGGACTGGCGTGCGCTGCGATGGCGTCGTAAACCGCCTTCGCCCGCCGCATGCCCAAGGCGACGTTGTAGGCATCGGACGCGCGCTTGTCGGTGTGGCCTATGACGACCACGCGATTCCCCTTCAAGTCCTCCAGCGCGGCCGCGATCTTCTTCAGCAACGGCAGGTACTTCGGTTTGACCGTGGACTTGTCGGTGTCGAACAGCACCTCGCCGAGCTTGGGCCATTCGGCGAAGCCGACCACCATCGTCTTCGGGTCCTGCGCGTCGGTACGCACGCTGATCTGCAGTGCCTTGAGCTGCTCCGGCGCCAACAGCGACTCCAGCGCCTTGCCTTGAGCTGCTCCGGCGCCAACAGCGACTCCAGCGCCTTGCGCACGGCCAGGGCGCGATCCATCGCCAGCGCTTCGCTGTCGCCGTTGGCGGTGATGACGATCTCGCCGCCGCCGTACTGGCGGACCTTCTCGGCCATGTTCTCCACTGCCGGCAGGTAAGCGGGCTTGACCTGCGCGCTGCCGGCATCGAAGAACACCTCGCCGATGCGCAGTTCCACGTCCTGCTTCGGACCGGGGATCTCGCCCGGCGGCAGCTTGACGCCGAAGTCGAAGCGCACCGGGATGCCCGGGGTCAGGCGACGCACCAACGGGTTGTCGGTGGTGAGCTTGCTGCCCGGCGGCAGGGTCGCCGGATCGAGCTTGAGCACGAAGTTGCGCCCGCGCTCCCATGGCCCGCCCGCGACGCCCTCCAGGTGGTAGCGGCCGAACTGGTCGGTCTCGATCAACAGCCCCTCGACCGACGCCAGGCGTACGCCCGGGATGCCGCGTTCGTCGACGCCGTGGTTGCTCACGATGTAGTCGACGCGGTAGCCGCCCTGCGCCTGCGCCACGCGGCGTTCGACCTTGGGGTTGGCGCCGGTGAGGCCCTTGGCGGCATCGCCGGAACGCTCCACCCGGGTGTTGCCGGCCGCGTCCATGCGCACGGTCACCCCCTGCGCGTTGGTCAGCACGAAGTCGTCGGTAAAGCCCGGCTCGCGCAGCAACTGGCTGATCGTCACGGTATGCGCGGCGACCGGGTCGGCGTCGGACTGGCGGCCGCCGATCTTGCCCAGGTCGATGCCGTGCAGCATCGGCGCGCTGGCGTCCGGTTCCGGCCGGGCGCCGTCGCCGCGGTCGACCGTGGTCGAACCGGCGATGTAGGCGCCCGGAGCGAAGCCGCCCTGCACGCGCAGGTCGGTCAAGTCGGCCGGATCCTGCCAGCGGTCCTCGTCGCGGTCGTCGAACACGGTGCCGAGCAGCAGCGATTCGTCGAGCAGCGGGTCGGACACCAATTCCACCGTCGCCGTGGCGATGTTGGAACGCTTGCCGCCGTCCTCGGCGTAGGCGCTGTTGATGTGGCTGCCCGGCCGTACCGAGGCGCCCACGCGCAGCAGGTAGACCACCGTGGCCGACTGGCCGGCCTGGATGTCGAGGCCGTCCACGCTGACCGGCGAGGTGCCGACCAGGCGGCCCTGGCCGTCGCGGTCGGCGACCTGCAGGCTGCCTTCGACCAGGCTGAAGCCGGCCGGCGGCGTGTCCACCAGGGTCGCGTCGATCGCGTCGGTCTCGCCGACGTTCTTGACGGTCACCGTGTAGCGCACCAGGTCGCCGATCTTGATCCGCTGCGGACGCGCTTCCTTGCTGACGACCAGGTCGGTGTCCTGCTCCGGCTCGATCGGCATGATCGCCGTGCCGGTGGCGGTCGCGGTGCCCGAGGTCTGGCCGCCGCCCACGCTGCCGTAGTGCGCGGTGACCGTGACCACGTTGTCCAGGGTGCCGCCGGCGCGGGCTTCCTCGCGGGTGATGGTGTGGGTGTAGACCTCGCAATCGGTGCTGGCGCCCGGGGCGAGCGTGGTGGTGCCACAGCGCAGCTGGGTCGGCGCGTAGTTCTCCAGTACGTCGCTGGTGCCCATGTCGTGCAGGGTGATGTTGCCGGTGTTGGTGATGCGCACCGCATAGCTGATGACGTCGCCGACGTTGCCGACGCCCTGGGTGGCGTTGTCGACCGTCAGCGTCGCGACCTTGACGATGGCCACGGCCGGATGCGCCTGGATCGGCACGGTCACGGTCGGCTTGCAGGCCTTGTCGGTCGAGCCCGCCGGGCACACGTTCGGCGTGGTGGTGGTCACCGTCGCGGTGTTGACCACGGCGGCGGCATCCACATCGGCCTGGACGATCCTGTAGGTACCGGTCAGCACGCAGGTACGGCCCGGATCCACGCTCGCGCAGGTGATCGTGTTCGGCGCGATCTTGTCGTCGCTGACGACCACGTCGGTCAGGGTCACGTTGCCGGTGTTGGTCGCCGTGATCGAGTAGGTCAGCGTGTCGCCGACGCTCACCGCGCCGTTGCCGTCCTCATCGGCGTTGCGGTCCATGGTCTTGACCGAGGTCAGGCCCGGGGCCTGGGCCACCGGCACGGTCACCGTTGGGTTGCACTTGGGATCGCTGCCGCCGGCCACGCAGGGCGACGGCACGCCCGGCGGCGTCTCGGCCCGGACCACGGCCGTGTTGCGCACCAGTCCGGTGTTCGCGTCGGCCTGGGTGACCTTGTAGGTACCCGTCAGCACGCAGGTCTGGCCCGGCTCGACGGTCGCGCAGACGGTCGAGTTCGGCGTGATCTTGTCGTCGGTCACCGTCAGGTTGGTCAGCGCGATGTTGCCGGTGTTGGCGACCGTAATCGTGTAGGTCAACGTATCGCCGGCCGTCACCGAACCGCTGCCGTCCTCGTCGGCATTGCCGGTCAGGGCCTTGGTGGACGTCAGATCGGCCTTTTGGGTCACCGGGACGGTGACCGTCGGGTTGCACTTGGCGTCGGTCGAGCCGGTCGGGCAGATGTTCGGTGTCGACGTAGCAACGGTCGCCTTGTTGACGATCGAGCCCGCGTTGACGTCGGACTGCTGGACCTTGTAGGTACCGACCAGGTCGCAGAACGCACCCGGAGCGACGGTCGCACAGGTGATCGTGTTCGGCGTGATCTTGTCGTCGGTAACGACCACGTCGGTCAGGGTCACGTTGCCGGTGTTGGTCACCCGCACGCGGTAGCTCAGCGTGTCGCCCACGGTGATGCTGCCGCTGCCGTCTTCATCGGCGTTAGTGGTTTGGGTCTTCTCCGAGCTCAGATCCGCCGTCTGGGTGACCGGGACGGTCACCGTCGGGTTGCACTTGGCGTCGGTCGAACCGGTCGGGCAGACGTTCGGCGTGCTAGTGCTCACCGTCGCCTTGTTGACGATCGAGCCGGTGTTCACATCGGACTGCTGGACCTTGTAGGTACCGACCAGGTCGCAGAACGCACCCGGGGCCACCGTGGCGCAGGTGATCGTGTTCGGCGCGATCTTGTCGTCGGTGACGACCACGTCGGTCAGGGTCACATTGCCGGTGTTGGTCACCCGGATGCGGTAGCTCAGCGTGTCGCCCACGGTGATCGAACCGCTGCCGTCTTCGTCGGCATTGCTGGTTTGGGTCTTCTCCGAGCTCAGGTCCGCCGTCTGCGTGACCGGCACGGTGACCGTCGGGTTGCACTTGGCATCCGTCGAACCGGCCGGGCACACGTTCGGCGTCGAGGTGGCAACGGTCGCCTTGTTGACGATCGAGCCGGCATTCACATCCGACTGCTGGACCTTGTACGTACCGATGAGGTCGCAGAAGGCGCCCGGAGCAACCGTCGCACAGGTGATCGTGTTCGGCGCGATCTTGTCGTCGGTGACGACCACGTCGGTCAGGGTCACATTGCCGGTGTTGGTCACCCGGATGCGGTAGCTCAGCGTGTCGCCCACGGTGATCGAACCGCTGCCGTCTTCGTCGGCATTGCTGGTTTGGGTCTTCTCCGAGCTCAGGTCCGCCGTCTGCGTGACCGGCACGGTGACCGTCGGGTTGCACTTGGCGTCGGTCGAGCCGGTCGGGCAGACGTTCGGCGTGCTGGTGCTCACCGTCGCCTTGTTGACGATCGAAGCCGCATCGACGTCACTCTGCTGGACCTTGTAGGTACCGACCAGGTCGCAGAACGCACCCGGGGCCACAGTGGCGCAGGTGATCGTGTTCGGCGTGATCTTGTCGTCGGTGACGACCACGTCGGTCAGGGTCACGTTGCCGGTGTTGGTCGCGCGGACGCGGTAGCTCAGCGTGTCGCCCACGGTGATGCTGCCGCTGCCGTCTTCATCGGCATTGCTGGTCTGAGTCTTTTCCGAGGTCAGGTCGGCCGTCTGGGTCACCGGCACGGTGACCGTCGGGTTGCACTTGGCGTCGGTCGAGCCCGCCGGGCACACGCCTGGCGTGCTGGTGCTCACCGTCGCCTTGTTGACGATCGAGCCCGCGTTCACATCGGACTGCTGGACTTTGTAGGTACCGACCAGGTCGCAGAACGCACCCGGGGCCACGGTCGCACAGGTGATCGTGTTCGGCGTGATCTTGTCGTCGGTGACGACCACGTCGGTCAGGGTCACGTTGCCGGTGTTGGTCGCCCGCACGCGGTAGCTCAACGTGTCGCCCACGGTGATGCTGCCGCTGCCGTCTTCGTCCGCATTGGCCGTCTGGGTCTTCTCAGACGTCAGGTCAGCCGTCTGGGTGACCGGCACGGTGACCGTCGGGTTGCACTTGGCGTCGGTCGAGCCAGCCGGGCACGCGCCCGGCGTCGACGTGCTCACCGTCGCCTTGTTGACGATAGAGCCCGTGTTCACGTCGGACTGCTGGACCTTGTAGGTACCCACCAGGTCGCAGAACGCACCCGGAGCCACGGTCGCGCAGGTGATCGTGTTCGGCGTGATCTTGTCGTCGGTGACGACCACGTCGGTCAGGGTCACATTGCCGGTATTGGTCACGCGGACGCGGTAGCTCAGCGTGTCGCCCACAGTGATGCTGCCGCTGCCGTCTTCATCGGCATTGGTGGTTTGGGTCTTCTCCGAGCTCAGGTCAGCCGTCTGGGTCACCGGCACGGTCACCGTCGGGTTGCACTTGGCGTCGGTCGAGCCGGTCGGGCAGACGCCCGGCGTCGACGTGTTCACCGTCGCCTTGTTGACGATCGAGCCGGCGTTAACGTCGCTCTGCTGGACCTTGTAGGTACCGACCAGGTCGCAGAACGCACCCGGGGCCACGGTCGCGCACGTGATCGTGTTCGGCGTGATCTTGTCGTCGCTGACGGCCACGTCGGTCAGCGTCACATTGCCGGTATTGGTCACGCGGACGCGGTAGCTCAGCGTGTCGCCCACGGTGATCGAGCCGCTGCCGTCTTCGTCGGCGTTGCTGGTCTGAGTCTTTTCCGAGGTCAGGTCGGCCGCCTGGGCGATCGTCACCGTCTCATCGTCGGTGTCGTCCACGGTGCCGCCGCTCGGCGTGGTGCCGGTGCCGGTCGCCGTGTTGGCACGGCTGCCCGCGTTCACGTCGGCCTGGGTCAACGTATAGACGTTGCCCGCCGTGCAGATCAGCGTCTGGGTCTCGCCCGGGGCCAGGGTCACCGCGGTGCACGCGAGGTTCGGCAGCAGCGGGTCGGTCACGTTGACGTTGGTCAAGGTGACGTTGCCGGTGTTCTGCACTGCGAAGGTGTAGGCGACGGTGTCGTCGACGTCGCCCGCGCCGTTGGCCGGCGTGTCGGTATCGGTGATCGCACCGGCCGTCTTGGTCAGGGTCAACTGCGGAGCGCCCGCGATCGTCACCGTCGCACTGTCGATGTCGTCCACGATGCCGCCGCTCGGCGTCGTACCGGTGCTGGTGGCCGTATTCACAAGGGCGCCGTCGTTCACGTCGGCCTGGGTCAGCGTGTAGACGTTGCCCGCCGTGCAGGTCAGCGTCTGGGTCTCGCCCGGCGTCAGCGTTACCGACGTGCACGCGAGGTTCGGCAGCAGCGGATCGGTCACGTTGACGTCGGTCAAGGTGACGTTGCCGGTGTTCGTCACTTCGAACGTGTAAGCGACGGTGTCGCCGACATCGCCCGCGCCGTTGGCCGGCGTGTCGGTATCGGTGATCGCGCCTGCGGTCTTGGTCAGGTCCAATGCCGGAGTCGGCGGCTGCGGCGGGTTCACGCAGGCGGCGTTGTCGGTGGTGTCGTTCTCCGCGCCGCTGGGCAGGTCCGCGCGGTTGTACAGGCCCTGGCCGGGCGTGTTGGCCGAACACGCCGGCGCGGGCGTGTCGTCGGTGTAGACGAAGTTGATCGTCAGCGAATAGGTGTGGGTCGCGTTCGCGGCGATCGCGGTGTTGGCGGCGGCGAGTTGGTACGGCCCCGCGCCGGTGGCGCTGCCGGCGGTGCAGCCGCCGGTGCAGGTCCAGGCGGCGCCGGTGACCTGCAGGTTGGTCGGGAACGAGGGGGCGTCGCTGATCGGCCCGTAGGTGCCGGCCGCGGCAGTGCCGTTGGCCACTGCGATGGTATAGGTGACCGAATACACGCCGGCGGCGGTCGGCCCAGTCGCGGTGCCGGCGGTCTTGCTGAGGTTGAGCCGGAAGATCGGGTCGTCGTCGGTCGCCGTGCAACTGCCGGTGGCGTTGTCGAAGACGCCGCCCGCGGCGGTGCAGCCCGCGCCCGTGTTGACGATGCCCACAGGGGGGGCGACGCTGGCGCGGTTGGTCGCGTTCTGGGCCAGGGCGTTGCCGGCTCCCGCCAACAGCGAGACAAGCAGGAGCCACCTGCCCACGCTGCCGCCGACCGCAGCCGTTTGCTTGAAGATCGATCCCAACACGGATGACGCCCCCTGATTCACTAACCCCTTCAATCGCCGGGCGAACTCCGGCGCGGACATGAAGGCGAAACGCATCACAGGCGCGGGCGCCCAGGCTCCCGTAAAAGGCTGATCGGCAAGGGCTTGGGCCGATTGGGACGAATCCGAATCGCTCAGGCGCGAAACTGCTTCGTGCTGTCTTCCGACATCGAACTTCGCCCAGGGAAGCGCCCCCCGCACACGGCGACTGCGTCATCGAAAGCGGTTTTTCTTCGCCCTAAGGCACATCAGAGGAGCCGCAGGCCATCTCCGCCGAGCGCGTGCGCCCGCCCGCCGACACGGGCGATCGATAACCGCAGCGAACCCCGACCCCGCCGCAGCGGGCGCGTCGCGCCTTCGTCCCGGTCGCCCGGTTTGACAATGCCCCGCATCACGTAACATCATTAGTTCCATGAAATCCAACAGCACCCTCTCCGGCGTCCTCCACGTGCTGCTGCACATGGCCGAGTCGCCGCGTCCGGTCACTTCGGAAATCCTGGCCCGGGCGATGCGCACCAACCCGGTGGTCGTGCGCCGGACCATGGCCGGCCTGCGCGAGGCCGGGCTGGTGCGCTCGGAGAAGGGCCACGGCGGCGGCTGGAGCATCGCCCGCCCGCTCGACGCCATCACCCTGCTCGACATCTACCGCGGCATCGGCGCGCCCGGCCTGTTCGCGCTCGGCCATCGCAGCGATAACCCGCACTGCCTGGTCGAGAAAGCGGTCAACCACGCCCTCGACGGCGCCTTCGACGCGGCCCAGTCGCTGCTGCTCGAACGCTTCGGCGGCGTGACCCTGGCCGCGCTGAGCGCCGACTTCCACGCCGGCGTGGTCGCCGCCGGACACACCATCGACCTGGAGCACGCCCATGACTGACGATTCCCTGCTCGACGCCATCGTGATCGGCGGCAGTTTCGCCGGACTCTCCGCCGCGCTGCAGCTGGCGCGCGCGCGCCGCTCGGTGCGCATCCTCGACGCCGGCCGCCCGCGCAACCGTTTCGCCGACGCCGCGCACGGGTTCTTCAGCCGCGACGGCGAGGACCCGCGCACCCTGGTCGCCGCCGCGCAGGCGCAACTGCGCCGCTATCCCTCGGCCCGCGTCATCGCCGCCGAAGCGGTGCGCGCGGCCGCCATCGACGGCGGGTTCGAAGTCGCCGCCGCCGACGGCAGCGTGCTCGCCGCGCGCAAGCTGGTGCTGGCCTTCGGCGTCAACGACGTGCTGCCGCAGCTGCCCGGCGCGGCCGAACGCTGGGGCAAGAGCGTGCTGCATTGCCCGTACTGCCACGGCTACGAATTCTCCGGCCGGCGCCTGGGCGTGCTGCAGTCGGCCAGTTTTTCCGCGCAAAAGGCGCTGTTGGTCGCCGATTGGGGCCCGACCACGCTCTACCTCAACGGCGAGCCGGCGCCGGACGCGCAGGTCGCCGCGCAATTGGCGCAGCGCGGCGTGGCGATCGAACCGGCGCCGATCGCCGAACTGTTGGGCGCGGAACAATCGCTGTCGGCGCTGCGCCTGGGCGACGGCCGCGAGGTCGCCATCGACGCGTTGTTCATCGCCGGCCGCACGCGCTTGAACAGTGCGCTGGCCGAGCAACTCGGCTGCGCCATCGAGGAAGGCCCGATGGGGCCGGTGATCCGCACCGACGACAGCCGCCAGACCACGGTCGCCGGCGTGTACGCCGCCGGCGACATCGCCCGGCCGATGCACAACGCGACCTGGGCCGCGTCCGACGGCGTCACCGCCGGCGCGTCGGCGCACCAGGCGCTGGTGTTCCAGCCGCTGGCGGCCTGAACTGCGCGTCCGCCGCGCGCGGCGCGTCTTAGTTCGCGAGACGCGGGCGTTCTAGCGTCCGCGCCATGGACACTCACTCGCCCCTGCACGAGCTGCCGCCCGGGTTCCACTGGGAGGCCCCCTTCGCCGGCTCGATCTTCCCCTCGCACCTGGTCGCGGTACCCGACGAGGACTGCGAGGCCTGGCTGGCCACGGTCACCCCGGCCCGCGACGGGCACGGCGCGATCGCCACGATCCGTCGCCACCTCGGGCTCAAGGACCACGTCAGCCGACCGTTCCGCACCGATGCGGCGGCGGCGGGCTGGGTGGCGCGCTGGCTCAGCGGCCAGGGCGAGGCGGTGCGCGCGGAACTTGCGATCGACTGGCCCGCAGCGGCGCGCGCGGCCTGAAGAAGCCGCTCGCACGGGCTGGTACGGCCGCGCGAGCGCGTGGCAAGCGACGCCGGTCCAACCAAAGCCGCAAATGACAATCGTTATCATTTGAGCTAGAGTCGCGGCGACTCCGATTCCTGCAGATGGGCCGCGCCCGACGGCCGCGCGCCGAGACGATGCCTTCCAACGCCGCTGTCCTCACCTCGCTGCTGGTCACCGAGCGCGAGCGGCTGTTGCGCTACCTCGGCCGCTACCTGGACCGGGCCACCGCCGAGGACGCGCTGCAATCGATGTACTTCAAGGTCATCGCGGTGGCCGGCGAGCCGCCGATCGCGGATGCGCGCAACTATCTCTATCGCCTCGCCCACCATCACGCGGTGGACCAGGGCCGCAGCGAGGCGCGCCGGCGCAAGTTGCGCGAGGCTGCGGCGGCCTGCCTGGAAGAAGAGGAAACCCCCGACACCGCGCGGGTGGCGCTGGCGCGCGACGAGTTGGAGCGGGTCGCGCGCGCGGCGCGCGCGCTGCCCGAGCCGAGCAAGCGCATCTTCATGCTCAACCGCTTCGAAGGGCTGACCCAGCGCGAGATCGCGCAATTGCTGGGGGTGTCCTCGACCACGGTGGAAAAACACATCCAGCGCGCGCTGCGCCTGCTCGACCAGGCCCGCAGCGGCGGCTGAACCGGCCGGCGCCGCGGCGGGGGGTTGGGTAAGGCCGCGCGGCGTTCGTCCTCATCCAAGTCCAGGCAGCTTCCGCCACCGCATGACCCCGTCCGCGCACACCGATCCGACCGACCCGCCCTACCCCGGCAGCGACGACCCCGCCGGGCAGGCCCGCGCCTGGGTGGCGCGATTGGCCTCGGGCGAGATCGACGAGGCCGAGCTGGCCGCCTTCGAGATTTGGCGGCGCCCCCCCGCGCACCGCCAGGCGTTCGCGCGGCAACGCGAGCTGTGGCACGCGCTGGGGTCGATGCGCGACGCGTTCGAATCCGCGCCGGCTTCGCCCACCGCGGCGCCGCGTCCTGCCTTCGCCGCGCGCCCGCGGCGAGCGCGCCGGCGCCTCGCGGCCTGGGGCCTGGCCAGCGCCGCCTGCCTGGCGGCTGTCGTCGCCGCCGCGCCGACCCTGGCCCTGAGCCTGCGCGCGGATTACCGCACCGGCATCGCCGCGGCGCGCTACACCCTCGCCGACGGCTCGCGGCTCGCGCTCGATGCCGACTCCGCGGTCGCGGTGGACTTCGACGGACGCGAACGCCGCATCGAACTGCTGCGCGGCAACGCCTGGTTCCAGGTCGCGCACGGCGACGCGCGGCCGTTCCGGGTCGACGCGCTCGGCGGCAGCGTGCGCGACATCGGCACGGCGTTCGAAGTGAGCCGGCGCGCAACCGGCGTGTACACCGCGGTCAGCGAGGGCCTGGTCGAAGTCGATTCCGGCGGCGCCGCGCCGGTCAGCGTCGCCGCCGGCCAGACGGCGAGCTACGCCGAAGGCCGCGCGCCGACGGCGCCGCAGGCGACGGCGACGGCCGACATCGCCGGCTGGCGCCAGGGCGAACTGGCGTTCGACGCGGTGCGCGCCGACGAGGCGCTGCACCGCATCGCCCGCTACCGCAGCGCGCCGGTGTGGACGCTGGGATCGTTCGAACGCGCGCCGCGGATCAGCGCCAGCCTGCGCGCCGACCGCAGCGACGAGGCCATCGCCGCGGTGGCGCAGCGCGCGAACCTGCGCGTGCAACGGCTGCCGGGCGGCGCCTTGCTGGTGCGGCCGCCGCGCGATTGAGCCGGCGCGATTGAACCGGCTCGACTGAGCCGTCTCGACTGGGACGACCCGGTCGAGATACGCCCGCCGCACGACCGCGTTCGAAAAAACCCCGCCGCGGGGTTGGGTAAGCGCGCACGGCCGTCGTCCTGTAGTTCGTAGCCGCGAGACGCGCATCGCTTCTCAAGCCAAACGCCGCTCACATCCGCGCCGATCGTTCCGGCCGCGGCAGTGGGCTCCGATCCGACTTGAGGAGTTCGTTGCATGTCCTTCGCCCCGGCCCGCCGCCGGCGGCCGTCCGCGCGCCTCGCGCTGGCGGCCTGCATCCACCTGGCCCTGACCGGCTTGTGCGTTCCCGTCGCCGGCGCGCAGGCGCCGGCCGCGCAGCTAGCGCCCGCCGTGCGCCGCTACGAGATCCCGGCGCAGCCGCTGGCCGCGGCCCTGCGCCAGTACAGCCGGATCAGCGGCGTGCAGGTGGTGTTCGACAGCGCCGAAGGCGAAGGCCTGCGCTCGGCGCCGCTGCACGGCGACTACGACGATGCGCAGGCGCTGCGCGCGCTGCTCGCCGGCACCGGCCTGGGCGCGCAGCGCAGCGGCGCCGGCACGGTGGTGCTGCGCAAGGCCGCGGCGCGCGCGCAGGGCGGCGATGCGCCGCTGACGACCGACACGCTCAGCGTCGGCGCGGCCGCCTACGACGACGCGTCCCAGCGCGACGAACGCGGCTACGACCAGGTCTACGACCTCGACCTGTCCACCGTCTACGCCGGCAAGGCGCAGATCGAGCGCTACAAGGGCGCCGCGCCGGCCGACGTGTTCAAGGGCATGCTCAACGTCTACAGCGGCGATGCGCGCAACAGCGGCGCGCTGGACCCGAACATCCGCGGCATCCAGGGCCCGGGCCGGGTCCCGCTGACCATCGACGGCACCGAGCAGGCGCTCACCGTCTGGCGCGGCTACAACGGCGCCAACAACCGCAACTACATCGATCCCAACCTGATCGGCGGCATCCAGGTGATCAAGGGGCCGAACCTCACCCGCAACGTCAGCAGTTCGATCGGCGGCGCGGTGGTGGTCAACACCCTCGACGTGGCCGACATCCTCAAGCCCGGCGAGCGCTTCGGCGGCGAGTTCAAGGCCGAGAGCAGCGACAACGCGACCGACCCGCGCCTGCCGCGGCTGTCCACCGGCCAGGACTACCGCACCATTCCCGGCTTCCCGAGCAATCCGCAGGCGACCTACTACGACCCCACCCTGTACAAGCCGGTGCGCAGCAGCGGCGGCAACGACCCGATCGCCGGCGACGACCACGCCATGCGCCTGGCGCTGGGCCTGCGCGAGGAGCGCTTCGACCTGCTCGCCGCCTACGCCTACCGCAAGAAGGGCAACCATTTCTCCGGCGAGAACGGCGGCGATTTCTACGCCCGGCCCTACGATCCGGCCAAGAGCCTGAACTACATCACCAGCCTGGCGCGCTTCTACCATCCCGGCGACGAGGTGCCCAACACCTCCAGCGAGATGGAGTCGTGGCTGTTCAAGGCCACCTTGCGCGCCAGCGAACGCCAGACCCTGAAGTTCGGGTTTCGCGACACCCGCTCGGACTACGGCGAGATCCTGCCCACGCGCATCTCCTGGCGCGACACCACCGACACCGGCGCGCCGCAGTGGCCGCTGAGCAAGGTCGAGGCCAAGGCCTACAACCTGGAGTACAAGTGGCAGCCCGGCGGGCGCTGGTTCGACGTCTACGCCAACCTGTGGACCACGCGCACGCTCAGCGACACCTACAGCGCCGGCGGCTTTCCGAACTGGGCGACCTTCGACGACCCGCTGCTGCGCAACACCGCGCTGGCCAACGCCCACCACGACCGCAAGGGCCTGACCTTCAGCAACAAGAGCGCGCTGCGTTCCGACCTGGACCTCACCGTCGGCTTCAACTACCAGCACGAGACGCTGCGCTCGGACGACGAGTACAACGGCGTCGCCGACGGCTGGCGCATGTTCCCGCGCGCCGGCCGGCGCGAGGAGCGCGACTTCAGCCTCAAGCTGGACTGGCGCGCGAGCGAGCGGCTGAGCCTGAGCGCGGGCGCGCGCCACCAGTCGTACTGGGCGTTCGACGATTTCCTTGCCGATCAGCTGGCCAAGGGCGACACCCGCCTGGGCCAGGTGCTGTTCCCGCAGCGCTACGCGATGACCTATTTCACCCGCGACCCGCGCATGAGCCAAACCGCGCTGGACGCGCGCATCGCGACCATCCGCCGCAACGCCGAGCGTTTCGGCTGGACCCCGCAGGTGGTGGCGACCCAGATCGAACAGGCGACCTACACCGTGCGCAACGTCGCCCCGGACTGGCGTCCGGACGCGAACGGCCGCTTCCGCCGCGCCGACAACGTCTTCCTCAACGGCAGCCTCGACGGCACCGACTACGGCCGCGCCAGCGCCTCGCTGCAGCCGCTGTTCCTGCAACAGCAGGCGCAGCACCACGACGGCAGCGGCTGGACCCCGACGGTGGCAGCGACCTTCAACGTCAGCGACAACGCGCGGCTGTACTTCCGCCACAGCCAGGCGCGGCGCTACCCGAGCATGTTCGAAAGCACGCTGGGCTTCTCCGCCGCGCTGCCGGTGGCGCCGCTCAAGCCCGAGCGCGCCTACAACTACGAGCTGGCCTATGTGCACGACTTCAGCCGCGCGCTGGGCGCCGACTACGCCGACCTCAAGCTGACCTACTACCACCACCAGACCCGCAACGTGATCGAACGCAGCGGCCAGCTGCAGTTCTCCAACCTCGACAAGCAGACCCTGCGCGGGCTGGAATTCCAGGGCCGCTACGACAACGGCCGCTTCTTCAGCGACCTCAGCGTGGCGCGCAATCTGGAGAACGAGGTCTGCGACGAGAGCGTGGCGGCGATCAACGATCCCACCGGCCGCATCGGCGTGCCCGACTGCGTGCAGGCCGGCTTCGTCGGCGGCTATCTGATCACCCAGGCGCTGCCCAAGCTGTCGGCGAACTGGACCCTCGGCGGCCGTTTCCTCGAGCGCCGGCTGGAAGTCGGCGCGCGCGTGGTCCACCACAGCGGCTACGAGAACGGCGACTACGACCTCTACCAGGAACAGCGCCTGGGCGCGTATTTCAACGTGCCGCTGGCCTGGGACCGCATCACCACCTACGACGCCTACGTCAACTACCGGGTCAGCGACGCGCTGGCGCTGGAGCTGGTCGGCACCAACCTGGGCGACCTGTACTACGTCGATCCGCTGACCCGCTCGGCGATGGCCGCGCCGGGCCGGACCTTGAAGCTGAGCCTGACCGCCAAGTTCTGAAGACGCCGCCGCGGCGGCGCGCCGCGCCAGGGACGGCGCACCCACGAATCTGTTGCGCACGAAGCAATGGATGAGCGACCGGGCGCATCGCGCGCTCTAGCCAAAGTTCATCCCTCGTTCCAATCATTCAAAGGAGTTCCACATGAAGCGCATGAGCCTCACCCTGTCCGCCCTCGCCCTGGCCTCGCTGGCCGGCGTCGCCCAGGCCGCCGTGGTCGGCGACCAGAGCGACAACACCTACGTCGAAGCCGGCGTGTCCACCGTCAACGCCGGCCCGCACATCGCCGGCCGTCCGGGCATCGGCGTGTACACCATGGGCACCGACCGCAAGGTCGACTTCCAGGCGCTGCAGACCTTCGCCCCGGCCGACGCCAACGGCGTCTCCAGCCTGGTCTCGCCGATCACCCCGCCGACCCACAGCGGCATGGGCGTGTTCCACTTCGCCAAGATCGCCGGCCACAACGTCTACTTCGGCGAGTGGTCGCAGAGCGCGCCGACCGACGGCACCCACACCGTCTACTACGCGGGCGACAACGCCGGCACCACCGTACCGGCCTCCGGCACCGCCACCTACACCGTGGCCGGGCTGAACCAGTACAACGGCGCCAACAAGCTCAACGGCACCTTCAACGCCAACTTCGGCGCCAACCAGCTCAGCGGCAGCCTCAGCAACGGCACCCTCACCGTCGACATCGGCACCGCGGCGATCAGCGGCACCGGCTTCAGCGGCAGCGGCGCCAGCGCCACGGTCGGCGGCGCCACCGTCGCCACCGGCGGCGTCAGCGGCCAGTTCTTCGGCGCCAACGCGGCCGCGCTGGCCGGCGTGACCCGCTTCGACGACCGCCTGTACGACACCGCCTTCGGCGGCACCAAGAATCCCTGAGGGATTCGCCGGTGAAGGCCCGCGGCCGGTTCGCCGGCCGCGGGCCGCTGCGTCGCCGCAGGGAGGCGGCGGCGCGGTTCCGGCGGGCGACGATGAAGCCTTACCGAACCGTATCCAGCGCGACCGCCGCGCGCGCCGCCGGCCTCGCTGCCGGCCTGGCGCTGTGCCTGTTTTCTTTCGCCGCGCCCGCGCAGAACTCCGCCCAGGACCGCGACGACACCCGCCTGCGCCTGGACCACGGCCTGGAACAGCGCCAGGCCGAACGCGAACGCGCCCTGCTCGAAGACGAGAACGCCGCGCAAACCGACGCGGCCGCGCTCGCCGATCTCGATCCGGGCGATCCCGATGCCGTCGCCGCCGCGCTCTACCAGGCCGTCAGCGCGCGCCGCTGGGCACAGGCGCGGCCGCTGCTGCAACGCTATCGCGCGCTGCCGCAGCGCGACCGCATGCTCGAACTGTATGCGCAAGGCGCGCTGGCGCGCGCCGACGGCGACCTGCGCGGCGCCGAACGCGATTACCGCGCGCTGCTGCAACTGCAGGCCGATTTCCTGCCCGCGCAACTGGAACTGGCGCGGGTGCTGTTCGAGAACCAGCTCGACCCCGAGGCCGAGCAGCGCTTCGGGGCCATCGCCGCAGCGCTCGACGCCGGCGACGCCAAGACCGCCGGCGTGCGCCGCACGGTCGAGACCTTCCTGCGCGCCTTGCGCAACCGCCGCGGCTGGCACGGCAGCTTCGCGCTCGGGCCGACCTGGAACGACAACCTCAACCAGTCCTCGGCCAGCCGCACCTGCCTGCTGGCCGCGCCCGACGGCCAGTGCGCGATCGAGCGCACCCTGCCGGCGGCGATCGAAGGCGGCGGCCTGGACTTCGACGCCGGCCTGACCCGGCGCCAGCCGCTGCGCGGCCACCACGGCCTGTACCTGCGCTCGCTGCTGTACGGCTATTCCTACCGCGGCCACAGCGGCTACAACGAGACCACCGCCAGCGCCAGCGCCGGCTATTCCTACGCCAGCGCGCGCCACGCGTTCACCGCCGCGCCGCAGTTCGAGTATTCGGCGTTCGGCCAGCGCAGCCTGTACGCCGCCTGGGGCGCGCGCGCGGACTGGACCTGGACGATCTCGCCGCGCTGGCTGTTCAAGCTGGAAGGCGACCACAAGCGCATGCGCTATCGCCGCAGCGACCTGGCCGGCTACGACGGGCCGACCACCGCGGTCTACGCCACGCTGTGGCGCGCGCTGCCGCAGCAGTGGCTGCTGTTCGGCGGCCTCGACCTGGCCCGGCGCGAGACCCGCCGCGACACCGAGGCCTACCTGCAGCGCGGCGCGCGCCTGGGCCTGTCCAAGCAGTTCGACGCCGGCGTGTCGCTGCTGCTGTTCGCCTCGCTGCGCAAACGTACCCACGACGAGTGGAACCCGACCTTCCAGGCCCGCCGCCGCGACGACGAATTCAACGCCACCGCGATCGTGCGCCTGCCGCGGCTGGCGTTCGCCGGCTTCACCCCGAGCCTGACCTTCAAGCGCAACCGCACCGCCAGTTCGATCGATTGGCTGTACGCCTACGACCGCGACAGCGTCAGCCTCAAGCTGGAGCGCGCGTTTTGAGCGCGCCCGCGCTGGAAGCGGCCGCCGCCGCGCGGCCGGCGCGCACCTGCTCGCGCGCGCTGCATCGTGCGCGGCCGCACGCGCAGGCGCCGCGCCCGGCCGCGCGCGAACGCGACCCCTGGCTCGGCGGCGTGGCGGTCACCGCAGTCGTGCACGCCGCGCTGCTGGCCGCGCTGCTGCACCTGCGCACGCCCGCGCCGGCGCTGCCGCCGACGCCGCCCGCGGCCGCGGTGGTGCTGGAACTGTCGCTGCTGCCGAAAGCGCCGCCGGTGCCGGCGCTGGACCTGCCGCCAGGGCCGGCGCAGCCCGAACGCGCGGCGAGCCGCGCGCGGCCGCCGCGCGAAGTCGCGCGCGACCGGCCGTTGCCGCAACCGCCGCAAGCGCTGGGCGAAACCGCCAGCGCGCCGCAACCGGCCGCGTCCAGCGCGCCCGCCGAACAACCCGCCGCGCAAGACCAGGCCGCCGCCAGCGCATCGGCGCCGCCCACCGTCGCTGCCGTGCCGGCGCCGCGCTACGCCGCCGCTCAAGACGCCGCCGGCGCCGGCCGGCAAGTCCCGCGGCACTGGCAGCAATTGCTGCTCGGCCACCTGGAGCGCTTCAAGCGTTACCCGCGCCAGGCCCGCCGCCTGCACCAACAAGGCGTGGCCCAGTTGCGCATGAGCGTCGCCGGCGACGGCCGCGTGCGCGCCGCCCGCATCGAAGCGTCCAGCGGTTACCCGGGCCTGGACGAGGAAGCCCTCGCGGTCGCGCAGCGCGCCGGCCCGGTGCCGGCGCCGCCGGCGGAGCTGGGCGATCCGGTCGAGGTGGTGGTGCCGGTCGATTTCTACATCGCGCGCTGAAGCCGCGCGCCATGACTTCCGGCCCTGCGTCGCGGCGCGCGGCGCGGGCACCATCGTTGGCGCAACCGGGAATGCGGTGCGGTCGGGAGTCGCAGGACGATGAACATCAGGACGTGGGGCGCCGCGCTGTGCTGCGCGGTGGCGGGACTGCTCGCAACACCGAGCGCGGCCGCGCAGGCGCATCGCCTCGAAACCTCCGACATTCCCCGCTTCTGGACCGCCTACGACGCGATCCGCGCCAGCGCCGACCCCGCCGAGCAGCGCCGCATCCTGCTGCGCGACTACATCGAGCCCGGCACGCCCGGCCTGCAGGCGTTCATGCAGGCCAAGGGCTATACGCCGGAGTGCTATCTGCAGGCGATCGAGCGCTATCCGAAGTTCTGGGCCTCGATTCGCGCCGGCACCCTGGCGCTGGCGGGCAAGACCGCCGACGCCCCGCAGCGGATCGAGAAACTGCGCGCGCTGTATCCGCCGCTGCGGCCGGCGACGATCTATTTCGCCATCGGCTGCCTCAACTCCAGCGGCACCACGCTCGGCGACAAGGTGCTGATCGGCGCGGAGCTGGCCGGCGGCGGCCCCGAGGCGGATGTCTCGGAAATGGCCGACGCCCGCCGCAGCAACCTGAGCCGCTATTTCGCCACCCGCCCCAGCCTGGGCCTGCCGCTGCTGCTGGTGCACGAGTACGTGCACACCCAGCAGAAAGGCCCGGGGCCGACCCTGCTGGCGCAGGCGGTGTACGAAGGCGCGGCCGATTTCGTCGCCGAGCGCGTCGCCGGCCGGCTGCCGCCGCTGGACTACGTCGACTACGGCCCGCGCAACGAGGCCCGGCTCAAGCGCGACTTCCGCGCCGAGATGTACGCCGCCTCCTACGACAAGTGGCTCTACAACGCGCCCGACCCGCGCTACGGCGTGCGCGACCTGGGCTACTACATGGGCTATGCGATCGTGCGCGACTACTACGCGCGCGCCGCCGATCCGCAGCGCGCGCTGCGCGAGATCGTCGAGCTAGACTGCACCGACCAGGCCGCGGTGGAGGCGTTCGTGCAGCGCTCGGGCTTCTATTCCAAGGCCGAACTCGACGCCGCCGCGCGGGCCGCAGCGCCCGCGCGCTGAGCCCGCGCGCTCAGCGCCCGCCGCCGGCGCTGCACGCCGAATCGTCCAGGCGCGGGTCCAGGATCGCGAATCGCGTAGCGTCCGGCGCGGCCGCGCGCACCCGGCCCAGGCCCCAGCCCTGCCCGGGTTCGGCGGCGAACACCGCCGCATCGGCGTCGACGCCGGCGACGGCGCGGGCCTGGAACAGATGCAACCGGGCCGCCGGCACTTCGCTCGCGCGGCCGCGGCCGAGCGCGCCGAACGCGCGGCCCTCGCGCCCGCGTCCCGCCGCCGCGAACCAACCCTCGGGGCTGAAACCCAGGAAACGGCCTGGGTCGAACGCATCGACGATGCAATGCGTCCGCGCCCGCAGCCGCGCCACCCCGAGGGTGCCGCGGCCGCCGCCGTCGCGCCGCAACGATTCGGCCAGCAGCAGGATCTTGCCGCCGGGCAGGACCGCGGCGCCCTGGTAATAGTCGCCGCCGTCGACGAAGCCGAAGGGTTCGCGCACGAACCCTTCGTCGCGCGTGCCGTCGTGGTTCAGGCGCAGCAGCTCGGGCCGGCGCAGGCCCGGCCAACCGCTGCTGCCGACCACCAGGATGCGGCCGTCGGCCTGCTGCTTCAGCGCGTCGATCAGTTCGAGATAACGCAGTTGCTGGAAGGACGGATCGATACGGCCGTCGCTCAAATGGCGCACCACGGTCTGGTATTGCCCTTCGCGGGTGCCGCGTATCAGCAGCAGGCGGCCGTCGGCCTGCACCGCGAGCAAGCGTCCGCCGGGCCTGAGTTCGTCGCTGTAGGCGGCGTAACGGCCGCCGTCGCCGAAGCTCGGGTCCAGGCGGCCGTCGGGCAGATAGCGGGCCAATCCGGTGGCCGCGACGCCGCCGAGCGAACCCACCGCGACGATGCCGCCGTCGGCCTGGATCGCGACGCTATGCGCCGATGCGTTGCCGGTCGGCGACACCGCATCGAACGCGGTCAGTACCCGGCCGCCGTCGCCGAAGCCGGGGTCCAGCCGGCCGTCCTCGCCGTAGCGCAGGATCGCGAAGCGGGTGCGTTTCGGCGAGGCGCGGTAATCGACTGCCTCGCCGACCATCACCAGCTTGCCGTCCGCCTGCAACGCCGCGTCCTGCGCGCCGGATTCGGCGTAGCCGAGGTCGGCGAAGTCGGCGCGGGCGACGCCGCGGTCGCCGAAGCCCGGGTCGGGCGAGCCGTCGGCGAGCAGCCGCACCGCGACGAACGCGCCGACGCCGTAACCGGCGATCACGATGCGCCCGTCCGCGCGCACCGCCAGCGAATGGCAGACGAAGAAGCCCGCGGGATCGCCGATCCAGGTCTTGCCGCCTTCGCCGAAGCCCGGATCGGGCGTGCCGTCGGGCCGCAACCGCAACACCCGGCAGTTGCCGCCGGTCGGACTGCCGCCGGCCATGGCCGCGATCACGATCTTGCCGTCGCGCTGGACGGCGAACGCGTTGGGCTTGCCGTAATCGGCGCTGTCGTCGAGAAACAGGCCGTCGACGCCGAAGCCGCGGTCGAGCGCGCCTTCCGGCGTCGCGATTTGCGCCTGCGCGGCGGCGCCCACGGCGGACAGCATCGCCGCGCAGGCGAGCGCGAAGATGGATCGAAAACGCGAAGTCATGCGGCCTGGCATCCGGCGGCGACGCTCGCACTGCCCCTGTCCCGGACCCTGAGCGACGGCATCGGTCCGGCACCGCGGACCCTAGCACCGCCGCGGCTGCGCAAAGCGGGCCGGCGGAAGCAGTTCGCGCGCGCCGCCGCATGCGCCCGCACATCGCGAATTGCGAACTGCGAATTGCAGGCGGTTCGCAGCTCGCCGCGCGGCCACGCCAGGCCGCAGACGCCGGATCGCGCCGGCGCGATCCGCCCCGCCGGCTACGCCGCGTTGATCCGCGACTCGGCGTAGCGGTACGACAGCAGCATCCGGATCAAGGTCTCCACCTGCGCCGCGTCGCGCGCGTCCAGCCGCGCCATCGGCAGGCGGTGGCCGCGGCGGCCGAGCGCGTCGCGGAATTCGAGCAGGGCGAAGTCGTCGCTGAGGTCGGCGCGGGTCACCCCGACCGCGAACGAGGCCGCCGGCGCGATGCGGGCGAACTCGCGCAGCAGCCCGTCGGCCTGGCCAACCATGTCGGCGTCGTCGGCGGCGACCAGCACCACGATGCCGACCGCGCCTTCGCACACCAGCGGCCACATGAAGTCGAGGTAGCGCTGGCCGGGCACGCCGTAGACGTGCAGCAGTTCGCCGTCGTCCAGCTCGATGGTGCTGTAGTCCATCGCCACCGTGGTGTGGGTCTTGCCGCCCTCGCCGGCGTGGCTGACCGGCATCTCGGTGCTGATCGGCTCGCCGTCGGAGATCGCGCGGATCGCGGTGGTCTTGCCCGCGCCCATGTTGCCGACGAAGGCCAGTTTGATCAGGTCGTTCATCGCCCGCGTCCCAGGTTCAAGCCGAAGCGCCGCGCCAGCCGGCGCAACAGGCCCGGCGCCTGCGCATCGTGCGCGCGGCGCCGCTCGGGCGCGGCCGCCTCGGCGTCGGCCAGGCCGCTGGCCAGCACCGCAGCGTACATGCGTTCGAGCTCCAGCGCGGAGGTCGCGGTGGCCTGGGCCAGTTGCGGCAGCGCCCAGGGGCGTTCGAGCAGGCAACTCAACGGCAACAGCCAATGGGTGGGCAACGCGTTGGCCGACAGCAGCGGCCACGCGCGCAGGCGCAGCGGCCGGTCGGACGGCACGTCGGCGATCGGCGCGTCGTGCGACAGGGCGATGTCCCACAGCACCGATTCCAGCGGGTAGCTCGCGGTCACGTCCTGCTCGAATTCTTCGCTGTAGCGGCGCGGCGACAGCGGGGTGACGAACCAGTTCGGCGCCAGCGCCTCGGCGATCAGCGCCGGGTACGGCATGCGCCGCAGCATGTGCAGGCGCGCGCCGGCGAAGTCGACCACCAGCCGGAACAGGCCGCGCTCGAGCAGGCAGGCGCCGTCCGCGGACGCGGCCAGCAGTTGCCGCAGGAACGGCGCGTCCGCCGCGTCGATCGGCTCGGCCGCGGGCGCGAGCGCGTCGAGGCGTTCGCGCAGGCAGGCCGACAGCTCGCCGGGCTCGGCGTACAGGTCGAGCGAGCGCACCGTGTCGGGATCCCACGGCAGCCGGCCGATGCGCACCACCGGGACGCCGCTGCGCAGGGCGGTATCGACCGCCATGCGGCTGGCGCTGGTCTCGGTGCCCACCACCAGCACCTGCGCGGGCCGGCCGTCCCATTTGCGCAGTTCGACCTCGAACCGCTCGCCGGCCAGCAACTCGCCCGCGGCCTGCAGGCGGGCGTCGCGGGATTTGTCGAGGTCGATGCTGGCGACCACGTAGCGCTGCTTGAATGCCACCAGTGCCTCCTCGCCGCGGGGGCGGCGCGGCGCGGGCGTACGCGGCCGCGCCGTCGGCGCGGCCGCGCAAAGCCGGGTCATGGAAGATCGATCGCCTGCGGGCCGCACGCACGCGCGCAAGCCGCGCGCAGCCCGCCCGCGGACCCGATCGCCTGCAGTCCGATCACTTGAAATCCAGGGTCTTCTCGAACGACTTCAGCTCGTGGCGGGCCATCGCCAGGTTGGCGCGCGAGCGGTCCAGGGCGACGTACAGGAACAGGGTCGGGTTGCTGTCCAGCGGGCGGATCAGGTGGTACTGCTTGCCCAGGCTGATCAGGATGTCCTCGATGGTGTCGTTGAGGCCGAGCTGCTGGGCGACGCGGCGCTTGGCGCGGATCACTTCGGAATTGCCGGCCGCGGCCGTTTCCAGGTCCAGGCCGCCGCCGCCGGCGGTGGCCAGCGACATGCCGCTGTCGCTGTCGACCAGCGCGGCGCCGACGAAGCCGGCCAGGTTGTTGAGTTCGTCCAGTTGCAACTTCGACATCTCGTGCTCCTTGAGCGTAGGTACGGCGATGGATATCGCGGTGAGGGCGTTGCGGCCGCGCGGGCGCGGCGCCGCCCGCGCGGGGCGCGGCGGGCGGGTGGATCGGGGGACTAGCGTTCGGCCAGGACGGCGGCCTGCCGTTCGGCCAGGGCCGCGCCGATGCGCGCGGCGCAATCGCGCGCGCCGACCAGCAAGGCGGCCAGGAGCGTGTCGGGGCCGGCCATCGCCAGCAGGGTCAGCGGCTTGGCGGCGTGGATGCGGAACAGCACCAGGTTGCCGCGCGCGGTGCACACGGTGGCGTAGTCGGCCTGGCTCAGTTCGATCTCGCGCGCCAGGGTCTCGCCGAGGGTGAGGAAGGAGTTGGCCATCGCCGCGATCCGGCGGGCGTCGGCGCCGCCGTCGACGCGCTCGGCCAGGGCGCGGCCGTCGGCGGTCGACACGCACAGCGCGCGCACTCCGGGCACCCGTTCCCAGCAACGCTGCAACTCCGCCGCCAGGAATTCCTGTATCGCGCCTTCGCTGGGCGGGGCCGCATCCAGGCGGCCCAGCAACATGTCGATGGTCGTTCGCTGCATGCGAGTTCCGCTCCCCGGGGCCGCCGGCCCGCTAGAACGCCATTGGGCGCCGGGACCGGTCAAGAAATACGACTTTGGTCACACTATATCCGTTTTTTTATGTGATGTTTGTTGCAGTTTTTACAGGGTCTGTTCTATCCCCGAGGCGATTGGCTGCGGCGCAGGGCACGGCAGGGCCTGGCGGAGGCGTCGAGCGCGGCTCGCTTCGCGGGTGCGCGACGGAAAACCGGGGAGAAGGCATCGGCGCCGAAAACGCGCGGAAAGCGCGCTGGAACAGGCGCCGGCACGCGCGCCGGACCATGCGCCGGATACGCGTCGGAACACGGGTGCGACCCAACGCCGCGACCCGAACGGGCCGCACCGGGCCGGCGCGCGCCGGCCGCGCGCTCAGAAGTCGCAGGCCTCCCAGCCCGGCGGCGTGCCGTCGGTGGAGCGGCCCTTGAAGCCGGCGTCGAGGGTGTTCTGCGCCCAGGCGTCGCCTTCGGCGAGCTGGGCCGGGCTCAGGCCGGTGGCCACCGCCGCCAGTTGCCGGTCGAGCTGGTCGGCGCGGTGCGATTCCGCGCCCAGGCGGTAGAGCTTGAGATAGCGGTAGTGCTGCAGCGGATCGGCGCCGAGCAAGCCGGCGAGCAGGCTCTTGGAGCCCGGCTCGTAGGCCTGCTGCAACAGGTCGACCACGCGCCAGTCGCCGGCGGACAGCCCCGCCTCGACCAGCGCGGCGGCGGTGCCGCGGTAGGCGCGCAGGCCGTCGGGATGGCGGATCAGGCTGCGCGCGTCGTACAGCGGCCCGCGTTCCAGGTAACACGCGCGCGCCTGCTCGTCGCCGAGCCGGGCGGCCTGGGCGATGTTGGGCACCAGGCTGGCGAGCATGGCCTCGTCGACGCCGGCGCAGGCCGCCTGGTCCTGGCGCTGGGCCTGCTGGCGCAGTTCCATGGCTTCCAGCAGCGTTTGATAGGTGCGCAGTTGGGCCGCGCTCATGCCTTCGGTGGAGCGCCGGGTCAGGTCCTCGGTGGCGCCGGCGTTGCGCCATTGGGTGCTGCGCAGCCGCGCGCAGCGGTCGAGGTCGCGCACCAGCCGGGTCGCCGCGCCGGCATCGCCGGCGTTGGCGCGCGCCTGCAGTTGGGCGAAGTGGTCCTTCAGCGGCGCGCCCGGCGCCGGCAGGATGCCGCCCTTGATCGGCGTGGGCAGCGGCGCGGCGGTCGCGGCGGCATCGGCGCCGGGCTCGCCGGCGGCGATGCGCACGTGCGAGTCCGGACGCGCGGCGCCGCCGCCGGCGCCCGCGCGGCCGGCGAAATAGGCGGCGACCACCGCCGCCAGCGCCGCGGCGATGCCGGCGGCGAGCAGCAGGCGACGCCGGGCGGAGGCCGCACGCGGCGGCGAAGACGGTTCGGTGCTCATTCGGAAGGAAACACGCAGGGGTCCCACAACGGGCCGTCGGCGTCGATGCGCCGGCCGTGGAAGTTCTGGTTGAAGGTACGCGCCGCCCAGCCTTCGGCGTCGGCGAGTTGGGTCGGGCTGAGTTCGGCCGCGGCCGTCGCCAGGTCCTCGTCGGTGGCGCCCGGCTGCGCCGGCGCGCCGAGCCGGAACAGCTTGAGGTAACGATAACGCTGCGCCGCGTCCCCGCCGACCGCGGCCGCCAGCAGGCTGTCGGCGCCGGGTTCGTAGGCGCCGCGCAGTTGCTCGAGCACCCGCCAGTCGCCGTCGGCGATGCCGCGTTCGATCAGGGTGCGGGCGTTGCCGCGATACGCCGACAGGCGTTCGGGATGGTCGAGCAGGCCGGCGGCGTCGAGGCCGGGGCCGCGCGCGAGGTAGCAGGCGCGCGCGTAAGGCTCGCCGAGCAAGGCCGCCTTCTGCAGATTCGGAACGAGCGCGCCGAGCATGGCCGCGTCCACGCCTTCGCATTGCGCGCGCAGGCCGTCGAGCACGCGCTCGTTGGCCTCGGCCGCTTCGAGCGCGGCGCGCGAGCCCTGCCGCGACCGCGCAGCCGCGCCGTCGCCGCCCGCGGCCGCCATCACTTCGTCGGAATAGCGCTGCACATCGCGCTCCAGGCGCACGAACCGGCGGCATTGGCTGAGATCGCGGTACAGCCGCGTCGCGGCGCCGGCATCGCCGGCGTCGGCGCGCGCCTGCAACGCGGCGAACCCGCGCCGCAGCGGTGCGCCCGGCGGCGGCAGCGCGGCGCCAGGCGGCGCAACCGCAGCCGGCGCAAGGGTGTCGGCCGCCGCCCGTCCTTCGGCGGCGACCGGACCCGCTGCATCCTCATGCGCCGCCAGTCGTCCCTGGTGGCGGCCCATGAGGTACACGGCGACGATGGCGGCCAGAGCGAGGGCAATGGCCGCCGCGATCCGCACGCGCTTGAGCGGGACGGAGGAAGGACGGGTCATGCGTCCCATCCTTCATCCGCAACGCGTCCGGTTCGCTGTGTCGTCGCCAATGGCCCTTACTGCTCGCTGCCCAGTACGTACTGCGAAGCCGCGATCGAGGACTTGCCGTTCATGATCGCGGTGTTGGTGCCGGCGGCCGCCGGCAGGCCGACCTTGAGGTTGACCGCGCCGGAAACCAGCGCGTCGAGCACCTGGGTGATGATCGGCAGGCCCAGCGCGATATTGCCGCAACCGCCGGCCTTGGGCACGGCGAAGGCGTTGTCGACCAGGGTGTTGCCGTCCACCTGCAGGTAGCCGATGTAGTTCGGCTCGTCGGTCCACACCGTGTAGGCGTTGCCGGTGTTGCCGGAGATCGGCAGGTTCGGCGGCGGCGGCGCGGTGGTGCCGGTCTGCAGCTTGAGCACGATCGGGTCCTGCGCCGAGCCGATGTAGCAGCCGCCGCCCAGGAACGGGTTCTGCAGGTGCACGCGCACCGCCAGCCGGGCCACGGTCGGGTCGCTGCCGTCGTCCGGCGGGAACAGCGCATTGCCGAAGTTGGTCTGCACCGCCTGCACCGGTTCGATCGTGGCGCTGACGTCGTTGACCGCGCCGACGATGGCCCAGAACGCGGTCCACAGCGGGCCCGGCCAGTTCGGCGCCGGGTTGACGATGCCGAGCAGTCCGCCCGGGACCTTGCCCGGAGGCGCCTGCAGCGTCGGCGCGCCGACCGCGGCGTAGAACGGCGACGGGCCGAGGCTCTCGATGCCGCCCTGCATCACGATGGGCTTGTCGATCGGCATGGTGGTGCTGCCGATCTTGAGCGTGCCCGAGGTGGTGGTGTTGATTACGCAGCTGCCGACCGCGGGGTTGGTGTACGGGCAGAACTTGAACATCGCATACGGGCCCGACGGCGTGCCGGCGTTGGCCGACGACGCGCTGGCGAGCGTCAGCGCCGCAGCCAGTGCGGCCGTGCGAAGCGAGGTCTTGCGCATTGGGAATCCTCCTGAAAATGGGTGCGCCGGCGCGCGCCCTGCGCGATCGCGGGACAAAAAGGGGAGGAAAGCCTCCTCCCCCTTGCCGAAGTCCGTCTCGGCTCATGCCGCGTCCGGCGCATTGCCGGGCCGTCGGCCCGCGCGCGCCACGCATGAAGCGCGGCGGGCAGGCGGCCCGCGCCGGGCGCGGTTGGTGGTGCGCCGCGGACGGGTGGTCAGATCACCGTGACCGGGACGCTCGAGCTCAGGTAGTAGCCGGCCTGGGTCTGCACGCCGCACGGGCCCAGGGCGCCCTGGAACGCGAAGCGGTTGGCCGGGAACGAGGAGTCGAGCGCGCCGCTGATCGAACCCGAGCCGGTGGCGTTCGGGCAGGTCACGTTGAGCGGCAGCGGCAGGTAGATGCGGATGCCGCTGATGGTCACCCCGTACAGCGGGCCGTTGAGGGTCGGCGCGCCCGGGAACGGCGGGTTGGAACCGGTGTAGACGGTGTCGGGCACCATCGCCCACGGCAGGTTCTGGGCGACGATCTTGGTGCAGGCCGAGGAACCGGCGAAGGTCGCCGCGCTGACCTTGGCGTTGCCGTTGACCACGTCGACCACGAAGGTCGCCTGGTCGCACGGCAGCTGCAGCTGCAGGTAGCTGGCGGTGGTGCGGCCGGTGAAGGTCACCTGGCCGTTGTTGACCCACGAGGTGCCGTTCCAGAGCAGGAAGGTGCCCGGCGCGGCCGCGGCGGTGGTCGCGCCGCAGATGGCGGCGGCCGAAACCAGGGCCAGGATCGAATACTTGAGCTTGGACATTGCGTTGTCTCCTGTGAGGCGTCGAGGTAAGCGGGCGTGCGGGCCCGCATGGACTGTCACGGATGAAGCGGCGCCGTGGCTGCGCTGCCTGGGAGCTGCGGTGCCTGTCTGCAGCGTTTCAGGCGACTGCGTCGCCGCCGGCCCGCCGGAGCGGGCGGCGGCGCTGGATCAGAAGAAGCCCTTGCTCACCGTCAAACCGATGATGCGCGGGTCCTGGATGAACACGTTGCTGGTCAGGCCGGTGTCGTCGCTGTTGAGGAAGGTGCCGGTGATCGCCTTGCCGCCGAGCGCGTTCTTGACGTACAGCTGCACCGCCAGATCGCTTTCGATGTCGCGCCAGGTGACCGACACGTTGACGTTGCCCCAGTCGCTGAGGCGGTCGATCTTGTCTTGGTAGATGCGCGCCCAGCTCGGCCCCTGGTAGTACAGGTCCGCGCGCACGGTGAAGTCGCCATGGCCGGTCATGAAGGTGTATTGCGGGCTCAGGCTGGCGGTGATGTGCGGCGCGTTGGGCAGCTCGTTGCCGCCGACGTTCTTGGCGAAGCCGGCGCCGCCGTTGGGCGCGTCCTTGGCCGGGTCGTAGGTGAAGCCGAACACGCCGTCGTAGGGGCCGCCCGCCGAGAACCCGGCGCCGTTGAGCGGCAGGTTGGTCGAGCAGAAGCTGTTGAGCACGTTGGCGGCGTTGTTGAACGGCGCCGAAAGCTGGTACTGCGCCTTGAGCACCGCCTCCACCAGTTCCTTCGGCGCGACGCAGTTCGAGGCCAGCTGCAGCCACGGCTTGACCACGACCCAGTCGGCGTTGCCGGCGGTGCGGTCCATCACGTCGATGGAGTACTGGTTGGAGCCGACGCGGGTGCGCAGCAGGCCGACGTTGCCGCTGAGCTGGAACGCCTCGGTCGGCCGCCACACCGCTTCGAGTTCGGCGCCCCAGGTCTTGGCGTCGAAGTTCTCGTTGAGGGTGGCGCGGTCCTGGATCTGCGAGACCTGGTAGTCCTTGTAGTCGTTGTAGAACACCGTGCCGTTGAGGACGAACTTGCCCCCGGCCATGACGTTCTTCATGCCCAGCTCGAAGGCGTTGACGAACTCGGGCTTGAACTCGGGATCGCGCTGCTCGAAGCTCAGCGCGGCCGGGTTGGCGCCGATGCCGGGCGAGTTGGTGCCGCCGGCCTTGTAGCCGCGCGAGGCGGAGGCATAGAACATCGTGCTGTCGGTCCACGACAGGTCCGGCGACCAGTCCAGCACCAGCCGGCCGGTCGGCTCGTTCCAGGTCTGGCGGATATTCGCCAGCGCCGGATAGCCGGCGCCCACGTAGCCGCCGAACAGCTGCGGCACGCCGGCGGTGCCGGTGGAATCGGCCAGCAGGGTCTGGGTCGGATACGGCGTGGTGATCTTGCGGTCGTTGGTGAAGCGCACGCCGGCGGTCAGGCGCAGGTTGTCGCGCAGCTGGAAGTAGCCTTCGCCGAAGATCGCCGCGGACTTGGTCTCGGCGAGGTTGCGGCTGCGGAAGTAGTTGTGGCCCTGGCCGTTGATCGAGCCCAGCGGATTGGGATCGATGTACACGCAGGGCACGGTCTCGCCGAAGTTCGGGTCCACGCGCGTGCCCGAGGGCGAGCACGCGCCCGGACGGGTGCCGGCGCCGTTGCCGTTGAAGAACAGGTCCGCCAGCGCGGTGAAGCCGTTGCTGAAGACGTAGTAGCTCTCGTCGACCTTGTACTCCAGGTAGTTGGCGCCGACGCTGAAGTTGAACGGGCCGTCGTACGAGGACTGCAGGCGGAACTCCTGCGACCACTGCTTGCTGTAGGAATCGACCACGTCGACGATCAGCAGGCGGTCCGAGCAACCCAGCTGCGGATCGCAGTACTTGCCGTCGGGGAACGCGTTGTAGGCGGGCTCCGGACCGTTCGGGCCGAACACCGACACGCCGCTGTTGGTGTTGGTGAAGATCGGGTTGGACTGGAACCGGCCGTAGTCCTGGGTCGAGTAGTACTTGTCGCGGGTGTACAGGGTCTGCGAGACGAAGCGCAGGTGGTCGCCGACGTCCGAGCTCAGGTTGAACTGGAAGATGTCGTTCTTGGCTTCGAACTTGGGATCGTAGGTGGTGGCGATCTTGCGCAGATCGTGCGACTGGGTCACGCCCTCGTAGGGATTGGTGCCGGGCTTGATGATCGAGACGGTGTCGATGAAGTTGCCGTTCGGATCGAGCAGGTAGCCGATCGCCGTGCTCTGCGCGCCGAGCACGAACGGGATGCTGGCGCCGTTGGGCACGCCGAACGCGCTGTCGCCGTACAGCGAGCCGTCCTGGCAGCCCTGGCTCATGTAGTTGCGGTCGATCCGCGAGACCGTGGTCGAGCCGATCGTGACCGGGCCGGGATCGTTGTTGCACAGCTGCTTGCCGGTGCGCGCGCGGCGGTCGTCTTCCTGGAAGTGCTCCCACACCAGGCTGGCGTCGAACTTCTCGCTGGGCTTGAACGCGAACGACATCCGGGTGGACAGCAGGTCGCGGTCGTTGACGTCGCGGCCGGTCACCTCGTTGTGGTCGAAGCCGTCGCGCTTGGTGTACTGGCCGGCCAGGCGGAAGGCGAAGCTGTCGGTCAGCGGCACGTTGACCATGCCGGTGACGCGCGCGGTGCTGTAGTTGCCGACCTCGCCCTTGACGTTGGCCTCGTAGCCGTCGGTGCTGGCCAGGCTGGGAATCATGTTGACCACGCCGGCGGTCGCGTTGCGGCCGTACAGCGTGCCCTGCGGGCCGCGCAGCACTTCGACCCGCTCGACGTCGAAGTATTCCTGCTCGAACAGGCGGTTGCGGATCAGCGGGGTGCTGTTGAAGCTCACCGCCACCGCCGGGTCGGTGGTCACCGACAGCGCCTGGGTGCCGATGCCGCGGATCTGGAAGTTGTAGCTGGCGAAGTTGGTCTTGGAGAAGGTGACGTTGGGCGTGGCGGTGACCAGGTCGCCGCCGGTCTCGATCTTGCGGTCGCCCAGGTCCTTGCCGCCGAACGCGCTGATCGCGATCGGCACCTTCTGGATGTTCTCGACCTTCTTCTGCGCGGTCACCACGATGGTGTCGAGCGTGGTCGCGTTGGGATTCCTAGCGGGGCTTGCGGTCGCTACCGGCGCCTGTTGGTCGTCTTGCGCTTGCGGGGAGGCCGCCGCCGGCTCCATCTCGGCGACCTCCGGTGCGTTTCCCTGTTTCTCCCCGGCGGACGGCGCGGCGGCCGCGCCCTCCGCGGCGGCGCCGCCGGCGGCGGTGTTGCTGATCAAGATCGCGCCGGAGGCGTTGGTGGCGTAACCCAGGCCGGTGCCGTCGAGCAGTTCCTCCAGCGCCTGGCGGTTGCTCTTCTCGCCGCGCACCGCGCGCGCGGTCTTGCCCGCGGCCAGCTCCGGCGCGTACAGCAATTGCGTCCCGCTCTGGCGCGCGTACTCGGACAGGGCGGTGTCCAGCCGCTGCTGCGGGATGTCGAAGCGCGCGTTCGCCGCGGAACGCTCGCCGGCATAGGCGGCCAGGCACGGCAGCAGCGCGAGGAACAACACGCCCCGCCGCGATGCGCTCAGCAACGACTGTTTCCGGTCTCGCAATTGCATTCGTTACTCCCCTCGTTCGGTGGGCCCGCCGCGTGTGCCCGCGGTCTGGTTACCTAGGTACAGACGCGCGCCCGCGACAAACCCGAACCTCGCGGCGCGATTTAATTTCGTCGCGCATCTTGTTGTACCGACGAGTTTTGTTTTGCGCCGCAACACCGCGCTGCGCGACGGACGCGCGCGCGCCTGCGCGCCGATGCGGCGCGCAGACGGACGGATGCGGGTGTCGGCCCAGGCGGGCGCGACGGACTCGCGCGCCTCAACCGCGCAGCGGCGCGCGCGGCTTGAGCACGATGTCGTCGTTGTCGAGCGTGTCGCGCTCGATCGGGAAGTAGTCGGTCAGCGCTTCGACGAAGGTGCCGGTGTCGCCGGTGTTGAACGCGCCGCTGATCTTGAGCGAGGCGAGGGTGGCGTCGGCGAGCACGATCTTGCGCTGCGAGTAGCGGTTGATCTCGGCCACCGCGTCGCCCAGGCGCTCGTTCTCGAACACGATCTGGCCGTTGCGCCAGCTCACCACCCGGCGCACGTCGGCCGCGCGCACCTGCGGCGCGGCCTTGGCCAGGGCGACGAACTGCTCGCCGGGGCGCAGCTCGGCCAGCGGCGTGGCGACGGCGGCCGGGCGGGCGCTGGCGACGGCCGCGGGCTTGGCGGTCCGGGTCACGGTGACCCGGCCTTCGAGCAAGGTCACCTCGAACGCGCGCGGCGACAGATAGACGTCGAACTCGGTGCCCAGCGCGGTGACCTGGCGGCCGCCGGCGCTGACCACGAACGGGCGGCTGCGGTCCTTGGCGACCTTGAACAAGGCCTGGCCGCGCTCCAGCGTCACCGCGCGCAGGCCGTCGCGGTAATGGGTGCTGACCCGGCTGTCGGTGTTGAGGGTGATGACCGAGCCGTCGGCCAGGGTGAAACTCTCGCGCTGGCCGACGCCGGTGCGGTAGACGTTGCCGGCCAGCGCGTCGCGCGCGTCGCCGACCATGCGCCAGGAATTGCCCAGGTTCAGGCCGAGCGCGCCAAGCAGGCCGGCCACGGTCAGCGAGGCCGCCATCGCCCAGTTGCGCCGGCGGCTGCGCCGCGCCTGGCCCTGCCGCGCGACCCGGCCCAGGGTCTCGCTGCGCAGCGATTGCAGCTCCGGCTCGTCGGCGAGCAGGTCGGCCAGCCGCCGCGCCGCCTCGGCGCGCGCGTAGGCCTCGGCGTGGCCGGGCGACTGCGCCTGCCAGGCCTGGAACGCTTCGCGCATCGTCGAATCGTCGCGCTCGCGCAGGATCTCGCTCCAGCGCGCCGCGTCCTCGTCGATGCTCCGCGACCCGGGTTCCGCCGACCCGTCCCGCACCAGCGCGATTTTGCATTTCATCGGGTGTGACCTCTCAGCAAGCTCCGGCCGACGCACGCGGGTACCGCCGCGCCGCCGATGTTCCGATCCGTGACGACCCGCTCAGGCCGAACGCGTTCGGACGCACAGGTTGCGCCCGCCCTCGCGGGCGCCGCGGACCCTTCAGTCCTGTACTCCCATTCCATCGACGATGCCTCCCAACTGCGCCAGCGCCTTGGCCATGTGCTTCTCGGCCGCGCGCACGGAGATGGCCATCATCGCCGCGATTTCCGCGTATTTCTTCTTCTCCATGACCCGCAGCACGAACACGTCGCGGGTGCGCTCCGGCAGCGCCCGCAGCACCTGGGTCACCAGTTGCACCTGCTCCTTACCCAGTAAGACGCGCTCGGGCGAAATATCCGTAGCCGGATCGTGCACTTCGACGTCGAAGGACTCGTGCGCGTCCTGGTTGCGGGCGCGCCGGCGCCGGCCCCAGTCGCGCAGGGTGTTGGCGGCGACCTGGAACACGTACTGCTCGACGTGCTCGATCGGCCCGCCGCGGGCGCGCCGGATCAGGTGCAGGAACACCTCCTGGGTCAGGTCCTCGACCTCGGCCGCGTCCTTGACCCGCTTGGAGAAGAAGCCGCGCAGGGGCAGGCGGTAGCGCAACGAGACGTTGTTCCACTGGCTGGCGCCGTCCTCGCCGTATTCGGCGAGCGACGCGGACTCGTGCGGCCATGACGCCGGATCGGTCATTGCTGTGTCCTTCCCATGCCCAATGGAACCCATACCCAATGGAATGGCGCCGGCGCCGACGGCCGCGCCGCGACGCCCGAACGGGCGCCGCGCCCGCAGCCGCGGACGACGGTTCCGATAGCGCACTTGCCCGCGCCGCGCGTTCGGCCGCCCCAGCCCGGCCCTAGACGGGCCGCGGCTGCGGCCGCGCTCGCGCTGCGACGCCCCCCGACGGTGCTGCGGATCCACGCATCCTCACACCCCCACCACCTTTTCCGCCCACAGCGGCAGGATCCCGCGCGGCTTGCGCCGCGCGGCCGGCTCGCCGTCGGCGCGCAGCGTCGCATCGGCCGCCTGCGCCGCCGCCGGCGCCAGGCCCATCACCTGCTCGACCTGGCGCACCTGGGCCAGATTGTCGAACGGCGTGGTCAGCAGCGGCGAGACGAAGGCGACCAGCCGGCCCAGCATCAGCGAATCGCTGACCGCCTCGCCGACGCAGATCGCCGCGATCAACTCGTCCATGTTTTCGCCGGCCAGCACGCCCGACAACGCCTTCAGGGCGAAGTGCAGGCGGGTGCCCAGCTCGTTGCGCGACTGGTGGGGCAGCGCGCGCGCGAAGGCTTCGAAGAAGCGTTCGTAGATAGGCTGGTAATGCTCGTACAGGAAGCCGCGCACGAACGGCGAAGGATCGCTGTAGACGCGCCCGAGCAGGCGCATGAAGGAAATGCCGCCGGCGCTGTCGCGGCTGAGCCGCACCGCCGGCACGAACAGGATGCCCAGCACCGTGGGCGCGTCCAGCGTGGCCGCGCCGAAGCGCTCCTCGCACAGCGACAGCAGCTGCAGGCGTTCTTCGTTGAGCCGGTCCAGGCGCGAGGACAGCAGCTCCTGCACCAGCGCTTCCTTGCTGCCGAAGTGGTAGTTCACCGCGGCCAGGTTGACCTTGGCCTCGCTGGTGATCTGGCGCAGCAGCATGCCTTCGTAGCCGTGGCGGATGAACAACGCTTCGGCGGCCTCGAGCAGGCGCCGGCGGGTATCGCTCGAGTTGGCTCGGGGATTGTTCAAGGCCGATGTCCCAACACGGCTCCGCCTGGCGACTCGAAGGTTTGCTCCAACTCGCGGATTGAATACCGGAATTGAAACGGCTGTTAGCCTAAGCAGGCGAATTTACCCTCTGCACGCTGCAACGCAATATGCCGGTCGGATGAATGCGCGGCCGCGGCCGCCCTGGGGGCGGCGGCGCCCGCTAAGGGATTGATTCAATAGCGCATTGGGCGACGGCGCGAACGCCTGTGCTTGTCCGCGCGCAAACCGGGCGCGGCCGCCCGCGCAGCACCCCAACGCGCAGATGTGACCGCCGTTGGAAAATTTCGGCGAACCCCGGCGCGTCGGGTTCGCGTAGGCTGCAGCCACTTCGTCCCCCGTAGCGCCATGGCCCGTACGCCGTCCCTGCCCGTTCGCCTGCTCCTGTCCGTCCTGGGCGCGTTCGCCGGCGCCGCCGGCGCGGCATCGCCGCCCATCCTGGCCGACGTGCAGGGCGTGTGGTGGCGCGATTGCGACCAGCCCGCGGCCGAGTTCGGCATCGACGGCGAGGCGTTCTACGGCGACTTCGAAGGCCGCTTCCGCGCCCGGGTCGAACGCGGGGGGCTGCGGGTCGACGCGCTCGACAGCGACGCGCCGGCGCGGGCCTGGCGCATCGTCGCGGCGACGCCGGCGCGGCTGGTGTTGCGTGCGCGGCCGGCCGGCGCGGCGCCGGCAGCGGACTGGACCTTGCACAGATGCCCCGAGGCGGCGCCCGCGTTGGCCCGCTGAACCCGGCGGCTCGCGAGTCCAGCGCCTCGCCGCGGCTCCGCATGGCCGCGCCGCTCGCGCCGCGCACCGGCGCGACCGCGCCGGCGCACGCTTACACCGGCGTCAGCCGCACCCGCCCGACCCGGCGCCGCTCCAGGCTCAGCGCTTCGAGTTCCCAGCCGCCGCTGCGCACGCGCTCGCCGACCGCCGGCAGGCGTTCGAGCAGGTGCAGGAACAGCCCGGCGAGGCTGACGTAGGACGCCTGCCGTTCCAGCGCGATGCCGGTGGCGCGGAACAGGTCCTCCAGCGACAGCGAGGCGTCGACGATCCAGGCGCCGTCCTCGCCGCGCTCGATGCCGAAGTCGGCGTCGCGGGTGTCGACCAGGTCGCCGGCGATCGCCGCGAGCAGGTCGTTGGCGGTGACCAAACCCTCGACCCCGCCGTATTCGTTGACCACCACCGCCAGCGCGATGGGGTGCTCGCGGATGCGCTCCAGCGCGCGCAGCGCGGTGCTCGACTCGGGCAGGGTCAGCGGCTCGCGCAGGTGCTCGGCCAGCGCCAGCGGGCGGCCCTCCAGCACCCCGGCGAGCAGGTCGCGGCTGGCGACCACGCCCTGCAGCCGGTCGAGTTCGCCGTCGCACACCAGCAGGCGCGTGTGCGGCGTGGCGATCAGCCGTTGCGCGGCGTGCTCCGGCCCGCGCCGCGCGTCGATCCACTGGATGTCGGCGCGCACCGTCATGACGCTGGCGACCGAGCGCTCGGCCAGGGTCAGCACGCTGCGGATCATGTCGTGCTCGGCCGCTTCCAGGCCCGGTTCGGCCGCGGCCGCATCGTCGCCGCCACGGTCGGCGCGCGCCGGCTCGCCGCTGGGCCGCACCCCGAGCAGGCGGGTCACCGCTTCGGCGGTGCGCTGGCGGAACGGCAGCCGGCGCGCGTGCCGTTCGCGGTTGACCCGCGACCACTGGTTGAAGCTCTCGATCAGGATCGAGAACGCGATCGCCGCGTACAGGTAGCCCTTGGGAATCTTGAAGCCCAGGCCCTCGGCGACCAGGCTGAAACCGATCATCAGCAAGAAGCCCAGGCACAGCACCACCACGGTCGGGTGGCGGCCGACGAAGCGGGTCAGCGGCTTGCTCGCCAGCAGCATCACCGCCATCGCGATGATCACCGCGGCGAACATCACCCCCAGTTCGTCGACCATGCCGACCGCGGTGATCACCGAGTCGAGCGAGAACACCGCATCGAGCACCACGATCTGCAGCACCACCAGCCCGAACGCGGCGTGGACCTTGCCGCCGGCGCCCTCGTCGGCCGGCGGTTCCAGGCGTTCGTGCAGTTCCATCGTCGCCTTGAACAGCAAGAACAGGCCGCCGCCGAGCAGGATCAGGTCGCGGCCGGAGAACGCGTGGCCGAACAGCGAGAACAGCGGCGCGGTCAGGCGCATGATCCACGACAGCGCCGCCAGCAGGATCAGGCGCATGCCCAGCGCCAGGCTCAGGCCGATCAGGCGCGCCTTGTCGCGCTGATGCGGCGGCAGCTTGTCGGCGAGGATGGCGATGAAGACCAGGTTGTCGATGCCGAGGACGATCTCCAGCACCACCAGGGTCGCCAGACCCATCCAGATGGTCGGGTCGGAAAGCCATTCCATAAGGGACACGCGCGCCGCAGCGAAAGGAAGCCCGATTCTGGCACGGGCCGTCGTTGCTTCGCGCTCACAGACCTTACAGCGCGTTCACGTAGCGGCCGGAACCTTACGGCATCCCTGCCCGGCGCGGCGCGTGGGTGCGGTTCGGATGCGGATCGGATACAGATCGCGCCGCGGCAGGCGACGCGGGCGCCGTCAGGCGGTGCGCGCGGCCTGGGCGCGGAACTGCTCCTGCTGCGGCGGTTCCTGCGCGGCCGCCTTCTGCTCGGCCTGGGCGAGCTGGCCGAAGGAGGTCTCGACCGGAACCTGCGCCGCCGCGTCGGTATTGACCTGGGCGCGCTTGTGCGCCGGATCGGTCAATCCTCCCTGCACCGCGAACACATCGATGCCGGCGCCGTCGCCGCGGCCGGCGACGACGTGATCGACCTGATCGAGCCCCTTCAGCCGGGCATCGGCGAACAATGCCGCGGCGGTCCGCTCGCCGTCCTCGCCATAAGCCCGTCCGTGCTGCGCGTAGACCCGTTCGATGCCTGCCCGCACCGCGCCGTGCATCGAATGGCCGGGATGATCGGGATGGCGCGGATCGAACGGACGCGCCCCGCCCGCCAGCAGCGCGCCGTGCGCATCCTTGAACGGACTTTCCGGCGGCTTTTCCGGAAGCCGGCGGCCGATCTCCTCGGCGATGCCCAGCGGCCCGCGCAGGACCGCGCCGCCGAGCGACGCGCCTTCGCGCATGGCCCAGACCTCGTCGCGGAACTTGTCGATCATCGATTCGAAACGATGGGCGTTGACGCGGGTTTCGGGGTCGCGCAGCACCGACAGGTCCGCCTCGACGCCGTCGGTGTCGCGAAAGTTGTGCAGGCTGTGCGAGACCGCGCCGACGGCGATGGCGGCCGGCAGGTTGCCGCGATCCAGGGCGCGCTCGTTGTTGCCGTAACCGGCGCCCGACAACGTCGCGATGTCGTGCCGGCTGGCGTAGACCTTGACCTGGCCATAGTGATGGCTGGCGGAGCTGACGAAGTCGGCCGCCATGACGTGGTTGACCACGTCGCGGCCGCCTTCGGGGATGCGTTGATCGAGACTGGCCGCGCCGTAGGCGTTGAAGGTCTCGCTGTGCAGTCCGTACTTGGCCGCGGTGATCTGGGCGAGGCAACCGCCGAGGGAGTGGCCGGTGACCGTGACCGGGACGCCTTCGCTCTGGGCGCGCGTCATCGCCCGCCGAGTCAATTCCAAGGCGTCCGTGGCCTGTTGGTTCGCTCGCGTGGCGACCATGCCGCCGTCCGCGCGCAGGACATCGTCGATGAATTCGTCCTTGAATTCGGTGCCGCGATGGGCGACCACGATTTCGCCCGTCTTCGCACTTCGGAACATGACGCCCTGGTATCCGGAAGATCTGTTGTCGACGATCTCGAGAGCGTCGTATCTGACACCATCGATTTCGGCATACCGATTTCCATCTGCGTCCTCGAACGGAAGCTTGTATGCGAATTCGCTGAGCTCCGCGTAATGCATGCTGCTAATGGTCATTGCCGGCCTTCCTGGCATCCATCGTTATGGCGAACAGCTTCGAAAGATCGCTTCCATAGCGGGTCGCAGACCACTCTTTCTTCAATCCCTCTTCCGTATCGTCGTAAGCGTCCCTGCGAGGCGTTCCGTAGGCCTCGCGACGGGCGTACAGCACGAGGGGAGCGTCCCAGGGCAAATCCGTGCCGCTCATGTAAGCTTTGAACGTCCGCTCATCCGGCGTCCCCGCCGGCTTCAACGTCAAGCTGACGCCTTCGAGCCGCCAATCGCACACGCCCCTGCCGAAGTAATCCTTGGCCGCCATCGCGTCCAAGTAGACGTCGAACTGAAACTCTGATCCCGACATCTTCCTGACCGGCAACATCGCGCTTGCGCGATCGGGCGTGGGGAAGGCCCCCGAAATCGGCTCCGCGGGCGGCATGCATTGTCGGTCGGGCCCGATCACGTACTGCACGCTCGCCGTTGCAGCCTCGAACGGCCCCGGCGCCCCCTCCACCTTCGCCGTCACCACATACTTCTGCCGCGGATTCGGATTGCGTTCGTACTTGGGGTCCTTGACCGCGTTCGAGCAGGCACCCAGACCCACGGCGACCGCCGCGACGACGGTCAGGCCAGCCAGCAGGGTTGCGTTTTTCATCGCGGCGGCTCCATGCGGTGCGGTTCGAAGGCCCGGACATCGCGGCGATGCGAACCGGGCCGACAGTGTCGCGCCGCCGGCGCGCGCGTGTCGATGCGGAAAATTTCCATCCCGGCCGATCCGGCCCGCACCGTAATGCGCAACTCTCATTCACGCTCGTCCGCGTTCCTTCGCGCAGGCGCCGCGATTTTCCGGGCGCGTCGCGAACAGCGAAGAGGCGCCGAAAAAGTGCCTGCGCGATTGGGTAGGATTTTTCCGATATCGCGGCCAGGCGATTTCCCACCGTCGCGACGCGGCGATGGCGGAAAGAAAATAACGAGCAAGCCCAGCAAGAAAGGGGCTGCGGCCGTTCCGGCGGCCTGGTGCGAAGCGGCGAACGGGGCCGTGCTGTCTGCCGCATCGCGCGAATCGCTTGTCGATCGCGTCCCAGCCCATTCGTCGTACAGGCAGGTCCCCACGGAATCGCGCCCATGAACCGCCCCGCCAGCGTCCCCGCGCTCGACCGCAACTGGTCCCTGGTCGCCGCCGGCGCGGTGCTCGGCTGCGTCGCCATCGGCGCGGTGTTCTCGCTGGCGGTGCTGCTGGGACCGATGGGCGCGGCGACGGGGTGGTCGCGCGCCGGCCTGTCGGCGGCGATGACCCTGGCCTTCCTCAGCATGGGCGTGGCCGGATTCGGCTGGGGCCTGCTCAGCGACCGGATCGGGCCGCGCGCGGTGGCGCTGGCCGGTTCGCTGCTGCTCGGCCTGGCCTGCGTGCTGGCCAGCCGCGCCGGCAGCCTGTTGCAGTTCCAGCTCGCCTACGGCGTGCTGCTCGGCGCGGCCGCGGCGGCGTTCTTCGCGCCGGTGATCGCCGCCACCGCGGCGGCGTTCGAGCGCCGCCGCAACCTGGCGATCTCGCTGGTCTCCGCCGGCGTCGGGGTGGCGCCGATGACGCTGTCGCCGCTGGTGGCGTGGCTGATCACGCGCTACGACTGGCGCACCACCCTGCTGATCGTCGGCGTACTGGCCTGGGCGCTGACCCTGCCGGCGGTGCGGTTCGTACGCGCCGCGCCGGCCGCCCACGCCGCCGCGCCGGCGCAGGCCGCCGTCGGCGCGCCACCGGCGACGATGGCGCAGGCGTTGCGCTCGCGCGCCTTCATCGTGCTGGGGCTGGCGTTCTTCGCCTGCTGCGCCGCGCACTCCGGGCCGATCTTCCACACCGTCAGCTACGCCATCGGCTGCGGCCTGCCGGTGACCGCGGCGGTCACCATCTACAGCATGGAAGGCGCCGCCGGGCTCGGCGGGCGGCTGCTGTTCGGCGCGCTCGCCGACCGCTACGGCGCCAAGCCGATCCTGGTCGGCGGGCTGCTGATGCAGGCGCTGGCAGCCGCCGCGTACCTCGCGGTCGACCAGCTCGACGGCTTCTACGCAGTGGCGCTGGTGTTCGGCATGGCCTACGGCGGGACCATGCCGCTGTACGCCTCGCTCGCGCGCGACGCGTTCGACCCGCGCATCCTCGGCGGCGCGCTCGGCGCGGCCAATCTGCTGTCGAGCCTGGGCATGGCGCTGGGCCCGGTGGTCGGCGGCTGGCTGTACGACCGTTACGGCAGCTACACCTGGCTGTATCTCGGCTCGATGCTGGTCGGGCTGGCGGCCGCGGCGATCGCGCTGGCGTTCCCGCGCGCGCCGCGCGAGAGCGGCGGATTGCGGCCGGCGCTGCAGGGCTGACGGCCGCCGGTGTCGCCGGCGGCCGTCGTCGCGTTCGCGCAATCGCGCTGTCGCCGATCCGCTGCGGCGGTGGGACGCGGGATCAGTTGATGCAGTTGTTGATCGCCGTATGCAGCACGAAACGCAACGTCAGATTGCCGTCCAGGTAGGAATAGCCCGGCGGCAGGGCCACCCGCGTGTCCGGCGCGCCGGCCGCGGTCGGGCGCAGGAACTGGCGCAGCAGGTTGCGCAACGCGGGCGCCTTGGCGCCGTTGCCGGCGTAGTAACTGTCGAGATAATGGAAGCCGACGATCGGATACAGGTTCGGCAGCGGCACCGACGGCGAGACCAGCTTCAAGCAGTTGCGCATGGCCGAGGGGATCATCGGCGGCGCCTGGTTGACGGTGTTGCCGTCGAGGACCATGCCCTGCAGCAGGCTGCCCGCCGCGATGTTCAGCGACGGCGGCAGCGTGGCCGGATCGTAGCCATCCACGGTCGCGTAGCGCGCGCCCTGCGCCTGCGCTTCGCCGAGGCCGGAAAAGCCCAGGGCGCCGGCGGTGGAGCGCACCGCGGCGACGGCATCGGATTCGCTGAATCGCGGCGAGACCGCGGCGTAGCGCTGCATCGCCGCGCCGACGGCGACGGCGAAGTCGGCGTCCGCGCGGAACTGATGACCAAACGACGCGTTGCAGCGCGCCGCCAGGTAGCTCGACCAGGCGAACGCCGAGCCGCTGCCTGCGTTCGGATAGACGATCGCGATCGGTCCCGGCGGCCGCCCCGTGCCAAGCCGCGAATCGCCCCAGTTGACGATGTCGCCGGCGAAGATCTGGCACAGCTGCGCGGTGCTCAGGTTCAACGCCAACGGCGCGCCCGTGCCGCCGTTGTAGATCACCGCCACCGCCTGCGCCAGCACCGGGAGCTGCACGACCGCACTGCGTTCGGCCTGCATCGCGAGCAAGAACGCGTTGTAGTCGGCGGTGGAGAACGGCGCATCGGCGCCGACGAAATCCGGGCGCGGCTCCAGCGCGCTGACGCCGGCGAAATTGAGCGGCGCGCAGGCACCGCTGGCCTGCAGCTGCTGGCCGTTGAACAGTTTCTTGGCGAAGATCGTGCCGGTGCGGCAATAGGACACCGCATCGCTCGGGTAGCGGCTGTGGAAGTCGGCGAAGACCGGCGTCCGCCCGGGTTGCAAGTTGGCCAGGGCGGCCACGCCGAAGGCGACCGCCGGCACGGCGATGGCGGGGTCGCGCGACAGCCGCGTCGACGGCGACGACGCCAGATAGGCGTCGCCGACATAAGCCACGGCCGCCGAATCGGCGCCGCCGCCGTACAGATCGGCGGCGTCGGCCCGGCCGCCGGCGGCGGCGAGCAACGCGAACAAGCACGAAGCCAGGGGATAACGAAGCACGGGACGTCTCCTTGTTGGGCGCCGCCGGGGCGGCGTGTCGATCCGATCGAGATGAGGTGCGTCGATGAACCGCATCGATGCGCCGCGCGCGGCGCGGCGGTTTCACCATGGCCGCGGCAGATGCCAGGGCGGCGACCGCCGTGCGCCAGCGCGGTGACAGCCGCGCGGGCCTTGCGCGGCAAGCCGCGCGGGCCTTGCGCGGCAAGCCTCGCGCGCACCCGCACCGGCCGGCGTACGCGGCGTGCGAAGGTTTTGTTTCGCCGGCGCCGCTACGGCGGCGAAGATGACAGCGGCGGCATGCGCGCCGTCACAGCGCGGCGCGGCGATTCGCGGCGCGGACTGCGACAATTTGGAACTGTCATCTGCGCGACGCGCGCATGCGGCGACGGGCGGCGGCGCGCGCGGCGCCGGGCGCGACGCGCGGCGCCGGGCGCGACGCGCGGCGCGCCGCGAACGTGCGCCCGGCCCGCCGCGAGACTCAGTCCGCGGCGCGATCCGTCGCTATCGCTTCCAGCTCGCAGGTGCGCGGCCGCACCCACACGTCCTCGCCCGCGCGCAGCGCCGTCGCGGCCGGCACGGCGAACGCCTGGCGATAGGCGGGTACCCGCCCGACCCGGAACGCGACCACCGCGGCGGCGGCTTCGTCGCCCGACAGGCAACGCCGGTCGATGCCGGCGTCCAGTTCGGCGGCAGGCGCCACCGCCAGCACCGGCTTGCGCCACCACGACGAGAACGCGCCGTCGCGCGGCGCCGTCGCGCAGCCGGCCAGCACCGCCGCGCACAGCGCCAGGTACAGCGCGTCCCAGGCCAACCCGCGCGAGGCGCGCGCGTCGACCCGGCGACGGCGCCCGCTCACGGCCGCGCCTGCGCGAAGTCGCCGAGCGCGGCTTGCAGGCGCAGCTGCGCCTGCATCAGGTTGGCGGTCAGTTCGTCGCGGCTGAGCGTGGTTTCGTAGCGCACCCGGGTGGCGTCGAGCAATTCCAGCACCGTGCTGCGGCCGAGCCGGTACGCGTCGTCGGCCATCTGCTGCAATTGCGGCAAACGCGGCGCCAGTTGCCGCTCGAACTGCGTCAGCGCGGCGCCGCGCTGCTGCACTTGCGCGCGGTAGCGTTCGATGTCGGCGCTCGACTGGGCCTCGGCCAGGGTGCGCTGCAGGCTCGCCGATTCGGCCTCCGCGCGCGCTTGCTGGTACGCGCCGCGGCGCGTGTCGAACAACGGCACTTCGATCTCGAAGCCGAGCGAATAGGTCTTGCCGTACGGCGCCACTGTCCAGAACTGGCCGCCGCTGAGCGAGAGGTTCGGCAAGCGGTCGCGGCGCGCGGCGGTCGCGCGCGCCAATGCCGCGGCCTCCTCCCGGCGCGAGGCGATCACCGCCGGGCTGTCGCCCGCGCCGGTGGGCGCCTCCAGCATCCGCAACGGCCGCAACTCGCCTTCGCCGTGCGGACGCCAGCCGGGAAAACCGAGCAGGCCCGCGAGCTGGCCCTGCTTGTCGGTCAGATCGGCCTCGGCCTCGGCCAGTTTCGTGCGCCAATCGGCCAGTTCCACGTCCACGCGCAGCAGGTCGTAGCGGCTGGCCACGCCGGCGGATTGGCGGCCGGCGACGATGCCGCGCAGGCGGTCCAGGTCGGCCATGCCCTGCTCCAGCGCCGCGCGCTTGCGCTGCGCCTGCAGCAGCTCGACGTAGGCGCTGCCGGCGTCGGCGGTGAGGTCGTTGGCGGTCGCGGTCAAGCGGCTGCGCGCGGCGTCCACGCCCAGGTCGGCGGCGCGGATGCGCGAGGAGCGCTGGCCCGGCAGCAGGATCGGCTGCTGCAGCGACCACTGCTTGGCGACCTTGCTGGAGAAGTTGGTCAACTCCCCCGGCTGGCGCGCGCGCTCGAAACTCAGGCTCGGATTGGGATAGGCGCCGGCGCTGACGCGCTCGGCCTGGGCCAGCGCGATCTGCTTGCGCTCCAGTTGCAGGCGCGGGCTGTCGCCGCGCGCCAGGGTCAGCACCGTCGGCAGATCCACCGATTCGGGCGGCAACTGCGCCGCCGTCGCCGGCAGCGCGGCGGCGGCCAGCATCGCACTCAACACGAATCGCCACTTCATGCGTCGGCCTCCTCCGGCGTCTGCAGGCGCTTGGCCGCGATCAGGCTGTACAGGGCCGGCAGCACGAACAGCGCCACCAGCAGGGTCGTGGTCATGCCGCCGACCACCACCAGCGCGAACGGGCGCTGGGTCTCGCTGCCCATGCCGCTGGACAGCGCCATCGGCAACAGGCCGAACAGCGCCAGCAGCGAGGCCATCAGCACCGGCCGCAGGCGCTCGGCCGCGCCCTCCAGCAGGGCCGGCAGCAGGTCTTCGCCGGCGCGTCTGCGGTCTTCGGCCGCCGACAGCACCAGCACGCCCATCAACGAGACCTGGCCGAGCAAGGCGATGAAGCCGATCGCCGCGCTGACCGACAGCGGGATGCCGGCCAGCAGCAACGCGAACGCGCCGCCGGTCAGCGCGAACGGCATCGTCGCCATGATCGCCAGCGCGCTGCGGCCGGAGTTCATCGCCGCGTACAACAGGCCCAGCACCAGCACGATCGCCACCGGCACCACCAGCTTGAGCCGCTGCGCCGCGCGCGCCTGGTTCTCGAACTCGCCGCCCCAGACGAAGTAGTGCCCGTCCGGCGCCTTGACCTTGGCCTGGACCGCGGCGATCGCGTCCTTGACCGTGGAGCCCATGTCGCGGCCCTGCACGTTGAACTTCAGCGCCAGGAAGCGGATGTTGCCCTCGCGCACGATCGAGGCCACGCCGGTGCCGATCTCGATCGTCGCCAACTGGCGCAGCGGGATCTGCGCGCCGCCCGGCGCGGGCACGGTGAGGTCGGCGATCTTGTCCTCGTCGTCGCGGCTGGGCCGCGGCAGCAGCAGCCGCACCGGCACCGGCCGCTCGCCTTCCCAGTAATCGGTGACCACGCGGCCGGCCAGCGCGGTCTCGATGGTGGCCGCGGCGGTCTCGACCGGGATGCCGGCGCGCGCCAGCGCGGTGCGGTCCAGGCGGATGCGCAGCTGCGGGCTGGAGACGTCGCGGTACAGGTCCAGCTCGGTCACCCCGGGCACCTCCTGCAGCACGGCCTTGGCCTGTTTGAGGGTCTCGCGCATGCGCTCCAGGTCCGGGCCGAAGACCTTCAGCACCACCTTGCCGCGCACGCCGCTGACGGCCTCCTCGACGCTGTCCTTGATCGGCTGGGAGAAGTTGAAGCGCACGCCGGGGATATGCTCCAGCGATTCGCGCATGGCCTGGATCAGGCGCGGCTTGTCCCAGTCGGCGCGCCAGTCCGCGTCCGGTTTGAGGCTGACGAAGGTCTTGAGCATGTTGACGCCTTCGTTGTCGGTGCCGTCCTCGGGCCGGCCGTGCTCGGTGTGCACCGCCGAGACTTCCGGGAACGCCAGCACCCGCTTGTGCACGTCCATCAGCAGCTGCTGGCCTTTCTCCATCGACACGCTGGCCGGCATTTCGGCGAACACGAAGATGTCGCCCTCGTCGAGCTCGGGCAGGAACTCGGTGCCCAGCCGCGCGGTGGCGAAGCCGCCGGCCACCAGCAACGCTGCGGCCAGCGCCAGCGGCACCGCGCGGCGCTGCAGCAGGGCCTGCAGCAGGCGCTTGTAGCCGTCGCGCAGCTTGGCGATCCAGCCCGGTTCGACCAGCTTGGCGTGCTCGGGCTTGAACAGCAGCGCGCACAGCGCCGGCACCACGGTCAGCGAGAACACCAGCGCGCCGACCAGGGCGAAGGCGTAGGTCAGGGCCAGCGGGCGGAAGATCCGCCCTTCCACCGATTGCAGGGTGAACACCGGCAGCAGCGCGGCGATGATGATCAGCATCGCGAAGAAGGTCGGGCGGCCGACCGCGGTGGCCGAGCGGATCACCAGCGCGACCAGCGCCTTGCGGTTGGGCGGTTTCTCGTGGCGTATCGCGTGGATGACGTTCTCCACCAGCACCACCGCGCCGTCGACCAGGATGCCGAAGTCGATCGCGCCCATCGAGATCAGGTTCGCCGGCAGGCCGAGGAAATGCAGGCCGATGAAGGCCACCAGCAGCGACAGCGGGATCACCACCGCGACCACGGCCGAGCCGGTGATCGAGCGCATGAACAGCCAGACGATGGCCACCACCAGGATGAAGCCGTGCAGCAGGTTGTCGTGCACGGTCGAGAGCGTATGCCCGACCAGCACGCTGCGATCGTGCGAGGCGACGATCTTCATCCCCGCCGGCAGGATCTTGGCGTTGAGCTCGGCGACTTTCTCGTGCACGCCTTCGAGCACCCGCGAGGGGTTCTCGCCGCGGCGCATCAGCACCAGGCCTTCGACCACTTCGCCCTGGTCGTTGTAGGCGACCGAGCCGCGGCGCGGGGTCGCGGCGAGCTTGATCGAGGCGACGTCGCCGACGGTCAGCGCGGTGCCGGCGCGGCTCTTGAGCGGGATCGCCTTGATGTCCTCGACCGAATCGATGAAGCCGACCCCGCGCACGGTCAGTTCCTGGTCGCCGTGGCGCAGGAAGCCGCCGCCGACGTTGAGGTTGGCCTGCTTGATCGCCTCTTCCAGATCGCCCAGGCCGAGCCCGGCGGCGTAGAGTTTCGCCGGGTCGGCCTCGACCTGCAGTTCCTTCAGATAACCGCCGAACGGCACCACGTCGGCCACGCCCTGCACCTGGCGCAGCACGCGGGTGACGTTCCACTGCATTTCCGAGCGCAGTTGGTAGAGGTCGGCGCGGTCGCTGACCAAGCGGAAGCGATAGATCTTGCCGAGCGGCGTCGCTTCCGGAGCCAGGTCCGGCACCACGCCCTGCGGCAACTCCGCCTGCGCCATGCGCTGGCTCACCAGCATGCGCGTGGAGAACGCATCCACGTCGTCGTCGAAGATCAGCGTCACCAGCGACAGCCCGAACAGGCTCTCGCTGCGCAGCAGCGTCATCCCCGGCGTGCCGTTGAGCGCGCGCTCCAGCGGCACGGTCACCTGCCGCTCGATTTCCTCGGCGGCGTAGCCGGGCATCTGGGTGATGACCTGGACCTGGACGTTGGTGACGTCGGGATAGGCCTCGATCGGGGTCTGCAAGTACGCGCGCACGCCGAACAGGGCGACGATCGCGGTCATGACCAGGATGGCGGTGCGGCGATGCACGCAGGCATCGATGATGCGGTCCAGCATTGCGTGGCCTCAGAGCAGTTGTTCGGCCTTGCTGTCGAGCAGCAAGGCGCCTTCGACCACCACCTTCTCGCCCGGCTTCACGCCGTCGAGCAGGGTCACCCGGCCGCCGCGCGAGACGCCGGTGCGCACCGGCCGCGCGTCGAAGCCGCCGTCGCCGCGCTGCACGTAGACCACGCGCTCGCTGCCGCCCTTGATCAGCACCGCGGCGACCGGAACGCTGGGCGCGGCCTGCGCGGCGGCGTCCAGGCGCACTTGCACCAGCGCGCCGGGAGTCAGCGCCGGCGCGCGCGCGCCGGCCAAGGTCAGGTAGACCGGCAGCCGGCGCAGTTCGCCGTCGACTTGCGGGCCGATGCCGTCGACCACGGCGGGATATTCGGTGTCGCCGTCGGGCACGACCACGCGCGCAGCGGCGCCGGGGCGGATCGCGGCCGCCTCGCTTTCGGCCACGTCCGCCACCACCCACAGGCGCGACGGATCGCCGATTTCCACCAGGGCCGCGCCGTCGGCGGCGACCACCGCGCCGGCGTTGGCGTGGACCGACAGCACCACTCCGGCGGCGGGCGCGCGCAGGACGAAGCGGTCGCTGTCGCCGCGGCCGAGCAGGTCGGCGGCGCGTTGCGCGCGCTGCAGTTCGGCGCGGGCTTCGCGCACCGCCACGTCGGCCTGAAACCGCTCCACCTCCAGGCCCACGCCCTTGGCCAGCATCTCCTTCTGGCGCCGCAGCGCGTCCTCGGCCAGCGCGGTCTGCGCGCGCGCCTGCGCCAGCGAGGCCTTGGCCGAGGCGGCATCGGCGCTTTGCAGGGTCAGCAGGTTCGCGCCGGCCGACACCGCCTGGCCTGGCCGCACCTCGATGGAGACCACGCGCGCGGTCACCGGGCTGCCGACCGCGGTCATCGCCTGCGGCCGGAACGCCACCCGCGCCGGCAATGCGGCGCCGGCGGCGGCACTGGCGCGGCCGACCGGCTCGACCTTCAGGTACTCGTTGCCCGGCGCCGGCGCGGCCTTGGCCTCGGCCTCGCCCGCACGCGCGCTCTCGCCGCCGCAGCCCGACGCCGCCAGCGCCAGCGCCACGCTCATCGCCGCCGTCATCGCCGCTGTCGCGCGACCGCCCCGGCCGGGCCTGGTGTTCCGATGCATCGCCGCCACTCCGAACGCCGAGGGGGCGTTCCTGCGCCGCGCAGGGTAGGAAGCGCGGGCTTACGAAGTCCTTACGCCCGCGGTTTTTGTCTTTGCCGCCCGCTCCTGCGATGCTTGCCGCCGCGGCCTGCACGTCGCCGCCACCGCGCATCGGTTTTCATGGCGCATGCCGATCCACGCCTCCCTGCCACGTTCGCCACGGACAAGACGATGAGGATCCTGCTCGTCGAAGACGACGACGCCCTGCGCGCGACGGTGCTCCAAGCGCTGCGCCAGGCCGGCCACGGCGTCGACGCGGTCGCCGACGGCGCCGCCGCCGACGCCGCGCTCGCCGCCGGCGACTACGAACTGGTGGTGCTCGACCTGGGCCTGCCCGAACTCGACGGCCTGGACGTACTGCGCCGCGCGCGCCAGCGCCAGGACCGCACGCCGGTGCTGGTGCTGACCGCGCGCGACAGCATCGACGAACGCGTGCTCGGCCTCACCGCCGGCGCCGACGACTACCTGGTCAAGCCGTTCGCGCTGCGCGAACTGGAAGCGCGGGTCGGCGCGCTGATCCGCCGCGCCGCCGGCGGGCTGACCGAACTGAGCGTCGGCCCGCTGACCCTGGACCCGGCCGGCCGCAGCGCCAGCGTGCACGGCCGCCGGCTCAACCTGTCGGTGCGCGAGCTGGCGCTGCTGGAGGCGCTGATGCAGCGCGTCGGCCAGGTCGCGATCAAGAACCGCCTGGCCCAGCGCATCAGCGAGTGGGACGAAGAGATCAGCCCCAACGCGATCGAGGTCTACGTGCACCGCCTGCGCAAGAAGCTGCAGCCGCACGGCGTGCACATCCGCACTATCCACGGCCTGGGCTACCTGCTGGAACCGCCGGACGCGCACGCCGATGCTTGAGCGCCTGTCGCTGCGCCAGCGCCTGCTGCTGTGGCTGCTTCCCTCGACCGCGGCGCTGACGCTGGCGTGGATCGTCGGCACCTACGCCATCGCCCAGCACTTCGTCGGCCGCGTCTACGACTGGGCGCTGGAGGACACCGCGCGCACCCTGGCCGGGCAGGTGCGGGTCGAACGCGGCAGCGCCACCGTGAACCTGCCGGCGCCGGCGCTGCGCATGCTCGAATTCGACGAATTCGACCAGATCTACTTCAGCGTCACCGACCCGCAAGGGCGCCAGCTCGCCGGCAACCGCGCGCTGCCGCCGCCGCCCGAACGCGGCGCGGCCGCGCCGCGGGTGCGCTTCTATCTCGACGACGCCGACGGCGCGCCGCTGCGGCTGGTGCAGTACCGCATGCGCGGCGACGGCAGCCTGGCGGTGTACGTGCGCGTCGCCGAGACCCTGCACAAGCGCAAGAACCTGGCGCGCGAGATGATGGTGTACATGCTCGGCTCGCAGCTGTTGTTCCTGGCCGGGATCGTGTTCCTGGTCTGGTACGGCGTCGGCCGCGGCATCGCCCCGCTCAACCGCGTGCGCGACGCCATCGCCCGCCGCACCCACGAAGACCTCAGCCCGCTCGACGAGCGCGGCCTGCCCTCGGAAGTGCAGCAGCAGGTGCACGTGATCAACGAACTGATGGCGCGGCTGGCCGGCACCTTGTCGATGCAGCGCGACTTCATCGCCGACGCCACCCACCAGTTGCGCACGCCGATCGCGGTGCTGCGCACCCAGGCCGAGCTGGCCCAGCGCGCCCACCACGGCGCCCTTCGCGACGGCGCCGGCAGCGGCCACGACGGCGAGACGCTGCGCGCGCTGCTGGCGCAGATGGACGCGGCGACCCTGCGCCTGTCGCGCCTGGCCAGCCAGTTGCTGAGCCTGAGCCGGGCCGAACTCGGCCGCGCCGACGCGGCCCGCTTCGCCGACCTGGCGGTGGCCGAACTGGTCGAGGACACCGTCGCCGCGCTGGTGCCGGCGGCGCTGGCGCGGCGCATCGAGCTGCAGGTCGGCATCGATCCCGACCTGCCGCCGCTGCACGCCGACCGCCAGCTGCTGCACGAGCTGCTGGCCAACCTGATCGACAACGCGATCCGCTACACCCCGCCGGGCGGCCGCATCGAGGTCGAGGCGCGCCGCGACGGCGCGGCGGTGCGCTTCGCGGTCACCGACGACGGCCCGGGCATCGCCGAGTCCGAGCGCGAGCGCGTGGTCGAGCGTTTCGTCCGCGGCAGCAAGGCCGATTCGCAGGGCAGCGGCCTGGGCCTGGCGATCGCGCGCGAGATCGCCGCGCTGCACGGCGGCGCGCTCACGCTGAGCGCCTCGCCGCATCCCAGCGGCCTGCGGGTCAGCATCCTGCTGCCCGCCCAGGATCCGCGCGCGCGCGGCTGATCCGTCCTCGCTCACACTCGCTCACTTACTCACCCTTCCTCACGCTCGCGCCGCGCGCGGGCGCGAACTGCGTCGCAACTGCGCATCCGCGCGCGCCAAAGCGTGTCCGCCATCGATTCCGCATTGCGTTTTTCGCCACGCCCGCAGCGGTAAGCACGCCGCAAATTTTTTTCCGCGCGCGAGAACCGCGGAAAATTCGCATGTAAGAATGACCCACTGCGCAGTACATAAAAAATACGCTCAGTAGACTCGAAACCCTAGCGAGGGCATTCGATGGAATATCTGAAGGCGCTGGCATCGCTCGGCGTGTGGCCTGCGGTCTATCCCCTGGGCGCGATCGCGCTGGCCCTCGTCGGCGGGCCCGCCCATCGTCTTCGCTTCCATCCCTTGCTCGCGTTCGCCACCGGCAGCGCGGTGGCGACGTTGGCGTTGATGCTGCTGGCCCAGATCGGCGCGTTCGTTCCGGCCGCGATCGGCCTGGCCGGTTGGGCCCTGCTCGCGGCGTGGTGCTGGCGCGAGCGCGTGTGGACGCGCATCGGCGCAGCGCTCGCACGGCTGCGCGCGGATGCGCGCCGGCACGGCCGCGCCGCGCTCGCCGCGGCCGCGATCGTCGCCGTGGCGTTCTTCTTCTACGCGATGTATCCCAAGGAAAGCCTGCTCGGCGAACGCGACGAAGGCATCTACGCCCAGCACGCCCTGCACCTGCTGCGCAGCGGCGGCTCGGCGATCGACCTGGCCGCGATCGGCATCGCCGGCGATCCGGGCATCGAGGCGATCCGGCAGGGCAAGGCGCCGGAACTGCCCGGCCTGTATCCCACCGGCGCGCGCTGGACGTTCCAGTTCTCCGCCGCCACGCCGGTGTGGATGGCGATGCTCGCCGCGCCGCTCGGCCCGCAGGGCATCTTCCGCTTCAACGCGCTGATCGGCGCCGCCAACTGCATCGCGTTCTTCGTGCTGCTGCGGCGCCTGCTGCCGGCGCGCGCGCGCGCCTGGGCGGTGCCGGCGCTGGCGGTGTTCGCGTTGCAGCCGGCGCAGGTGTGGGTGTCGCGCAACACGCTCAGCGAACCGCTGTGCGCGTGGTTCCTGGCGGTCGGCCTGTACGCCGCCAGCCTCGGCGCCGCGCGGCGTTCGCGCCGGCTCGGCCTGCTCGCCGGCGCGTTGATCGGGATGGGCTGCTTCGTGCGCATCGACGCGATCGTGTTCGCGCTGGCCGCAGCCGCCGCCGCGCTCGCCGCCGCCGCGCTGGGCCGCGACGCCCGGCCGCCGCGCGCGGCGACGGCGCTGGGCGAGACCGCGTTGGGCTGCTATCTGGTCGCCGCGTTGGCGATGGGCTATTTCCTGGCGTGCGTGCAGCCGTACCTGATCGGCCTGTCCGAACTGGTGGTCGCCGCGGCGGTGGCGACGACGCTGTGCGCATTCGCCGCCCACCTGGCCGCGCGCACGCCGGCCTTGCGCCTGGGCGAAGCCGCGGCGGCGCGCCTGGCGTGGCCGGCGGCGGCGGCGGTCGCGGCGCTGTTCGTCTATGCGCTGTGGATCCGTCCGCACCTGCCGCCGTACGCGCTGATCGAATCCAGGCTGGTGCCGCAGTTGAACGGCCAGCGCGACTATCGCGAAGCCAGCCTGACCCACCTGGCCGCCTATCTGTCGTGGCCGGTGGTGCTGGCCGCCGGTCTCGGCGCGGCGCTGGCGGTGCGCGCGGCGCTGATGCGCCGGCTGAGCCCGGCGCGGGCCTGGATCCTGGCGTTCCTGCTGGTGCCGGCCGCGGTCTATCTGTGGCGGCCGATGGTCTCGCCGGACCATATCTGGGCCGCGCGGCGCTGGCTGCCGGCGGTGTTCCCGGCCGGCATCGTCCTGGCCGCGTTAGCCGCCGCCTGGCTGGGCCGGCGCCTGCCGCGCAGCGGCACCCAGGCGCTGGCGGCGGTGTTGGCGCTGGCGCTGGGCGGCCACCTGCTGTGGCAGCAGCGCGACACCCTGCGCCTGCGCGAGGACGCCGGCATGGTCGCGCAGATCGGCGCCATCGCCGAGCGCCTGCCGCGCGACCGCCGCACCTATGTGCTGGGCCAGCCGCAATTGGCCAGCGCCCTGCTCAACGGCTTCGGCGTGCCGGCCGTGCAGCCACCGCCGGACACCTGGAACGACCCGGCGCGGTACTGTCCGGCCCGCGGCGAGTGCTGGGTGGTGCACCACCCCACGGTCCAGCCGATCGCCGTCGCAGGCGCGGTCGCTGTAGCGGATTTGCCGCTGCGGCGGCTGCGCCGCGTTACTTCCTTGGAGCCGCTCGCGCACGGCACTTACCAGGAAGCCGGCCAATGGCGCGTCACCCGGATCGCGCGCTGAGGCCGGCCGCGATGCGCACCGTACCGACACTGCCTCACCGGATCCACGACCGAACGCTTGCGGCGGCGGACCGCCGCCTCCCAGAGGAGACCGCCCGATGAACGCACGCAGGTCGCTCCGCGCCGAGGGTCCCGTCTTCGCCGGCGGGCCGCTGCGCCCCGAGGTCGCGCCGGCGCGCGACGCGCGCTATGCGCGCAAGCCGATCAAGGTGGTGATCCAACTGCCCTGCCGCGACGAGGCCGAGCAACTGCCTGCGACCCTGGCCGCGCTGCCGCGGCGCCTGCCCGGCGTGGACGAGGTCGAATGGCTGGTGATCGACGACGGCTCCAGCGACGACACCGCCGGCGTCGCCATCGCCCACGGCGCCCACGCGGTGCTGCGCCTGCCGCACAACCGCGGCCTGGCGCGCGCGTTCTGCGCCGGCCTGGAAGCGGCTTGCCGGCGCGGCGCCGACGTCATCGTCAACGTCGACGGCGACAACCAGTACGACGCCGCCGCGATTCCGGAACTGGTCGCGCGCGTGCTCGCCGGCCGCGCCGACATCGTCGTCGGCTGCCGCCCGATCGAGCGCATCGCCCATTTCCCGTGGTGGAAAAAGCGCCTGCAGCGGCTCGGCAGCGCGGTCGTGCGCGCCGCCGCCAGCGTGCGCGTGGACGACGCCACCAGCGGCTTTCGCGCCTACAGCCGCGATGCGGCGATGCGGCTGAACGTGTATTCGGGCTACACCTACACCCTGGAAACGCTGATCCAGGCCGGCCAGTCGGGCCTGCGCGTGGAGGGCCTGCCGGTCGGGGTGAATCCGCCGACCCGGCCCTCGCGGCTGATCCGCAGCGTGCCGCAGTACGTCGCGCGCTCGGTGCTGACCATCGTGCGCTCGTTCCTGACCTACCGCCCGCTGGAGTTCTTCCTGGCTCCCGCGGGCCTGTGCATGGGCCTGGGCGCGCTGATCGGCGCGCGCTTCCTCTACGCCTTCGCCCACGGCGACGGCGACGGCCACGTGCAGTCGCTGATCCTGTCGGCGCTGCTGATCGTGGTCGGCACGGTCGGCGCGGCGGTCGGCCTGCTGGCCAACCAGATGGTGGTCAACCGGCGCCTGCTGGAAGAACAGCAGCAAAGCCGCCGCCGCGCGGAATGGCGGCCGCCGGCTTGAGCCCGATGGCCCAGGACGCGCCGCCCGGCAACGGACATCGCAACGACGTGCAGTCCAGCCGCGCGCAACGGCGCGACGCGCAGGCCAGCGACGCGCGTACGCACGGCGCGCATTCGGGCGACGCGCACGCCGCATCGCCCGACCGCGCCGCGCGCGACGCCGGCGCGCGCTCGATCTGGTACCTCACCCGCAAGTTCCCGCCCTCGCGCGGCGGCATGCAGCAGCTCAGCGCGCGCATCGCCGGCGAACTGTCGGCGCTGCGGCCGCTGACCTTGGTGCAGTGGGGCCGCGGCCAATGGGGCCTGCCGCTGTTCCTGCCGTGGGCGTTGGCGCGCCTGCTCGTCGGCCTGCTGCGCGGACGCGTGCGGGTGCTGCTGCTCGGCGATCCGGTGCTGGCTGCGCTGGCGCTGCCGGCGCGCTGGGCCGGAGTGCCGGTGGCGGTGGTCGTGCACGGGCTCGACATCGCCTGGCCGCATCGCGGCTATCGCGCCTATCTGCGGCGTTTCTTCTGGAACCGCTTCGACGTCTATTTCTGCATCAGCCGCTACGTCCGCGACCGGCTCGGCGAGGCCGGCGTCGATCCGGCGCGCTGCGCGCTGGTCCATCCCGGCGTCGCCGCGGCCGCACCCTCGCCGCAGGTGCCGCCGGCGGCCGAGCCGCGCCTGCTGATCCTGGGCCGGCTGGTGCGGCGCAAGGGCGCGCTGTGGTTCGTCGAACGGGTGATGCCGCGGCTGCGCGCGGACCCGCGCGGCATCGTCCTGGACATCGTCGGCGAAGGCCCCGACCGCGCCGCGATCGAGCGCGCGATCGAACGCGAAGGCCTGCAGGCGCGGGTGCGGCTGTGGGGCGAGGTCGACGACGCGGAAAAGGCGCGCCGGCTCGATGCCTGCGATCTGGCGCTGATGCCGAACCGGCGCGTGCCCGGCGATCCGGAGGGCTTCGGCCTGGTCGCGCTGGAAGCGGCGATGAGCGGGCGCTACGTGCTCGCCGCCGACCTGGAAGGCCTGCGCGACGCGCTCGCCGCCCCGGCGCTGGGCCGGCTGCTGCCGGAGCAGGCCGACGAAGGGCTGTGGTCGGCGGCGGTGCTGGAACTGCTCGCCGACCGCGCCGCGCTGCGCGAACGCGGCCGCGCCGCGCGCGCCCACGCCGCCGCGCACTGCAGTTGGCGCGGCATGGCGCAACGCTACGCCGAACGGCTCGATGCGTTCGGTTGAACCCGCAGCCCCGCGCGGCCGCTGGCGCCGCGCCGGCCGCGCCGCCGGCTGGCTGCTCGGCCTGGCCGCGCTGGCGCTGGTCGCGCAGCAGGCGTGGCTGCGGCGCGCGCAATGGCAGCCGCTGTGGCAGCGCCTGGATGCGGCCGACATCGCTCTGGCGCTGGCGCTGTGCGTGGCGATGCAGGTCGCCTTCGGCCTGGCCTGGCACCTGTTCGCGCACGGCCGCTGGGTGCGCGGACAGGTGTATGCCGACCAACTGCGCTGGGCCCAGAGCCTGCCGGCCAAGTACCTGCCCGGCAAGATCTGGCAGGGCGTGGCGCGCAGCGCGCTGTACGCCGGCGAGCGCCGCGCCGCGCTGACCTTCGTGCTGTTCGTGCGCGAACAGTTGCTGTCGCTGGGCATCGGCGCGGCGATCGCCGCGCTGATCGCGCCGGCGGCGCTGCCGCCGCGCGCGGGGCTGGCGCTGCAACTCGCCCTGCTCGGCTTCGCCGTCGCGGTCAGCGCGGCCGCGCTGTGGCGGCGCGTGCCGGCGACGCTGGCCGCGCGGCTGCCGGCGGCGCTGGCCGGCTGGAACGAAGGCCTGCCCGCGCGCGCGGTGCTGGCGCGGGTGTGGCTGCTGCAAGCGCTGGCTTACGCGGCGATGTGCGCGTCCTTCGCCGTGCTGGTCGCCGGTTTCGGCCTGGAGCTGGGCCTGGCGCAGTCTTCGTCCGCGCTGTGCCTGGCCGGCTTGGCCGGCGTGCTGGCGGTGCTGGTGCCGGCCGGGCTCGGCGTGCGCGAGGCCGGCCTGTTCTGGTGCCTGGCGCCGCTGGTCGGCGCCGGCAACGCGGCGATGCTGGCGCTGGCCTGGCGCCTGGCGATCACCGCCGGCGAAGCGAGCTTCGCCGCCGCCGGCTTCGCCCTGGGCGCGCTGCGCCGGCGCTGAACGCGGGCCGCGGCGAGGCGGGCAAAAGAAAACCGCGCCCGCTTGCGCGGACGCGGCCCTGGCATCGCCGGCGGCGCGCTGGGCGCCGCGCCGCTACGCCGCGATCAGAACTCCTCGGCGATCGCGTGGCCGATGAACAGCGGCGGGTTGGCGCCGTTGCCGGTCTCGCAGGTGACGCCGTAGTTGATCATCAGCGACAGCAGGTTGCGCGACTCGACCTTGAGCACGTACAGCCCGTTGACCCCGTTGTTGCGGGTGCTGCGCTCGCCCAGGTAGACCTTCTGGAAGGAACTGATGTTGTTGCCGCCGGCGATGACGTTGCCCTGCGGATCTTCCAGGCGCATTTCCAGCTGCGGCGCGCCGGTGCCGTCGAGACGGCAGCTGACGTAGTCCGGCGCCTGCAGGTACAGGCCGAAGCGGTCCTGGCCGCTCAGCAGGCCGAGCAGGGTGCCCAGCGCGCTGGAGCTGGAGGTGCCGATCTTCTTGGAGCGGTCGTCCTGCGGATCGGCGGTCTTGGCGATGCGGAAGTCGCCGTCGAAGGTCGCGTTCTCCTGAGTGGTGCAGTACGCCGCGAACGCCGGGTTGGCGGTCGGGGTGGTGCCGCGGAAGGTCGCCTGCACGTTGCTGTAGTCGCCGGCCGGCGCGCCGGCCGCGCTGAACACGTCGAGGATGCGCACGGTCTCGTTGGCGCTGAGGTTGGTGACCTGCTGGTTGCCCAGCTGCGAGCCCGAGGCGTCGCGCAGCTGCCAGGTCACCTGCACCGGCTCGTTGATCGAAGCCACGAAGCAGTTGCTCTGGTAGCCCGGCGCCGCCGCCTGCCGGCGCAGGCCGGTGACGATCGAGTCGTTGGCGCCGCTGCCGAGCGAGCCGATCTTGAAGCCTTCCACCGAGAAGCCGACGCCGGCGAAGGACTGGATGCGGCTATAGGCCGTGATCGGGATGTTGGCCGCGCTCTGTTCGACCAGGGCGATCTGGCCGTAGTTGCTGGCGGCGCCCGCCGGCACCGCGCACAGGTCGGCCAGAGTGCCCGATGCCACCGCGTTGGGCGCGACGCTGAGGGTGGTGCAAGGGCGCTCGCCGGCGAACGGCGTGCCGGGCGCGCCGTAGTAGGTGACCTTGACGCTCGCCGTGGCGGTTCCGGCGTTGCGCACGAAGATCGTGGAGGAGTAGGTGGAGCTGTTCACCACCAGCGGCAGGCGCAGGATGGTGCCGTAACCATCGGCGCTTTGCGCCAAGGCATTGCCGCTCAGCAACGCCGCGGCCAACAGGCAGTACATACGACGGGCTTTCATAGCAGAGTCCTCTCTCGTCCGTATCTAAGGCCATGGGCGCGCGCCCATGGGCGTACGCTCCGGCCCGTTTCGCTGGGGGCCGGAACCGGGACAACGCGCGATGCGTTGCCTTGCTGCGCAGCGGCCGGCGCTACTGGTCGATCAGCCGGTCGGGGAAAGGTCGCTTGCCGGCGAGGACGGCGGCGATCTCGTCCCTGCCGATGCCGTAGATCTTGGAAATCGCCTCGGGCTGGTCGCGCATCTGCTGCAGGCGCTGGCGCTTGAGTTCCTCGCGCGCGCCCGGCGACAGCGCCAGGCCCTGGTTGTAGACGATCTCGTGCTGTTTTCCGTCGGGGCCCTTGTAGCTCTGCGGCGGCTGCGCCTGCGGCGCGGCGCTGCGCACGGTCTCGGCCACGACGGCCTGGCGCTGCGGCCCGGTCAGTTGCGGCGCTTCGCCCAACGCTTGCGGCTGCGCCGCCTGCGGCGCCGCGCCGAGCGCTTGCTCGCCCGCGGCACCGGCCGCGGCCGGAGCGGACCGGCTCGGCGCGCTCCACGGTTTCCAGATCAGCACGCCGAGAATCAAGACGGCGCTGCCCAGCAGCGCCACGGGAAGGCGCGAAGACGCGGCCATGAATCCCCCTGTTCTGTTTGTCGTTTTCTCGTTCGGATGACGTCGTCGGCGCGCGTTCGCACTTGCATCGACGTGGCGATCATCGCAGATGTTCGCCGTAGTATTTTCAAGCTTTGTATCGCTTCCTAACCCTCAATAACGTGACAAGGGGCGATAAAGCGGCCGCTAAAAATCCAGGGATTCGCTTACTGCAACCCGCGGCTCATCCGAAGTGGGCAGGCGTTCGCGCGGGCTCGTTATTCCGATGAAATCGACCGTGAGCGAAGGTGAGCAAAGCAGAAAATCCAGCGAAAAAACGCCTGCAATCAGCGATCGGATCGATGGCCCGGTGCGCGCCGCGTTCGCGTTTTGATTTGATTGATGCGCTTGCCAAAACCCATCGCGCGCTCGCGCGCGGGCCGAACGCGACGCGAAGCAATGAGTCGTCGAGTTTCATAACCGGCCGGGCATTCGCCGAACTCGCGCCGCACGACGTCGATGCGCCTGTCGGCGCGCGCGCCCAGGCGCATCGCCGCGCCCGGCGCTGCCCACGCGCCGATGCCCACGCGCGCGATGCAGCGATGCGAACGACGTCGGATTCAATCCCAACAGGCGCCGAGATTGCGGCCGCTTCGCCGCCTTGCTAGCATCCCGCGCCCGGCCGCACCCCGCGAACGCCGGCCTCCCCCTGCCGCCGTCCGCGCGGCGCACTACGGCACGGACGCCGGTCCCGGCGTCCGTCCGCCTCAAGGAAAGACATGGTTTCCATCATCGTAATGGGCATCTTCGGCGGCCTCTGCGGCCTGGGTTTCCTCGCCGTCATGGCCCTGGTCGCCAAGAACGGCAAACACCAGTTCGACTACGTCCAGTTCGATTCCGACCAGGACGTCTACGCGCTCGCGCAAGGCTGGGCCGGCCGCAACGGCTATGCGCTCAAGCGCAGCGAAGGCGGCCTGCGCGTCTATCAGAAAGGCACCGGCTTCCTGACCGCGCCGATGTTCCTGGAGATCGACCGCAACGACGGCCGCTGGTCGTTCAAGAGCTACGTGCGCGTCAACGGCCTGGTGGTGCAGGGCGACGTCGGCCTGTCCGGCGACGGCTTCCTGGTCAAGGTGCCGCGCTCGATGGCGAAGAAGGCGCAGAACGAGTTGTACACCGCGGTCGGCCTGGCTGCGCTGAAGTAATCGCACGACGCGCCGGCGGCGAACCCGCCGGCGCCCGCCGCGCGCTCGGGCGCGGGTCCGCACCGCGCGCGCCGACGCTGCATCGGCGCTTTCATTCTCCGGCCCGCCAACGCAGCGCCCGCGCTTGCGCGCGCTGTATCCACGCGTGCTTGCAATCGCTGTAGGCGTGCGAATCCTCGGGATGGCGCGCGCGGCAACGCAACTTGACCGCGTCGTACTCGGCGGCGACGCGCGCATGCGCGCGCAGATAGTCGCGGAACGCCAGATGGCGCCCGGCCTGCGCCGATTCCGCCTCATAGCAATGCGCATGCACCAGCCGCCGCTCGCCGGCCGCATCGCTGAGCGTGCAATAGCGCCGACCCGGCAGGCCGTACTCGCCCCACCAGCGGTACCCCAGCGCCTCGACCTCGCCGCGACGCGCATCGAGCGCGGCCAAGTCGCGCACCACCGGCATCAGGTCGAGCACCGGTTTGGCATGGATGCCGGCGATCGCGGTCGAGCCGATGTGGTGCACCGCGGCCAGCGCCGGCCCGATCGCCGCGGCCAGCGCCGACGCGCGTTCGCGCGCCGCCTGCGCCCAGCGCGGGTCGTGCGGGACCAGTTCGACCCGGATCGGCGGCGGCATGGGCGCTCCTGCGCGGCGGCGGAACCGCGATTTCAAGCGCGCGCGGCGCCCGGGTCAATAGCGCCGCCGCGCCGGCGGCGCGGGCGCGCTCAGGTTTGCGTCTGATCGATGGGGCCGACCGCTGCGGCCGGCGCGGCCTCGTCGCCGTAATAGACCAGGCCGATCTTGATCCGCCCGCGCCCCTGCGCCTTGCGCTGGCGATTGGTGTCGCGCAGCGAATACACGCAGCCGCAGTACTCCTGCTGGTAGAAGCGCTCGCGCTTGCTGATCTCGACCATGCGCTGGGCGCCGCCGCCCTTGCGCCAGTTGTAGTCCCAGTACGCCAGCCCCGGATAACGCGCCGCGGCGCGGTGGCCGCAATCGTTGATCTGCTCCATGTTCTTCCAGCGCGAGATCCCCAGCGAGCTGCTGATCGCGGCGAAGCCGTGCTCGTGCGCGTACAGCGCGGTGCGCTCGAAGCGCATGTCGAAACACATGGTGCAGCGGATGCCGCGCTCGGGTTCGTCCTCCATGCCGCGGGCGCGGGCGAACCAGTTGTCGGTGTCGTAGTCGGCATCGACGAAGGGCACGCCGTGCTGGTCGGCGAAGCGCACGTTCTCGTCCTTGCGCAGCTCGTATTCCTTCACCGGGTGGATGTTGGGGTTGTAGAAGAAGATCGTGTAGTCGATGCCCGCGGCCAGCAGCGCTTCCATGACCTCGCCCGAGCACGGCGCGCAGCACGAGTGCAGCAGCAGCCGCTGGGCGCCGTCGGGCAGGCTCAGCGGCGGCCGCGGCGCGTTCACGCGTCGGCGTCCTGGCGCGCCAGCAGCTGGATCACGCTGGAGAAGTCCAGCCCGCCGCGGCCGGCGCGGGCGTTGAGCGCGTAGAGGTTGCGCGCCAGTTCGCCCAGCGGGATCGGCGAGCCCACGCCCATCGCCGCCTCGGCGGCCAGGCCCAGGTCCTTGAGCATCAGGTCGCTGCCGAACCCGCCGCGGTAGCCGCGCGAGGCCGGCGCGTTCTCCAGCACGCCCGGCCACGGGTTGCACACCTCGGTGGCCCAGCTGCGGCCGGTGCTGACCGCCATCATCTGCGACAGCGCGGCCGGGTCCAGGCCGTGCGCGGCGCCGAGCGCGAGCGCTTCGCCGGTCGCGGCCATGATCACGCCCAGGGCCATGTTGTTGCACAGCTTGGCGACCTGGCCGGCGCCGCTGGCGCCCATGTGGAAGACGTTGCGGCCCATCGCCTGCAGCAGTGGGCGCGCGCGCTCCAGCGCTGCGGCGTCGCCGCCGACGATGAAGGTCAGGGTGCCGGCGGCGGCGCCGGCGGTGCCGCCGGACACCGGCGCGTCGATCATCGCCACGCCGCGCGCGGCGGCCGCAGCGGCGACCTTCTGCGCGCTGGCCGGGGCGATGGTGCTGCAGTCTATCGCCAGCGCGTCCGGCGCCAGCCGCGCCAGCAGGCCGTCCTCGCCGAGGTACAGCCCTTCGACATGGCGGCTGGCCGGCAGCATCGAGATCGCGACCTGCGCGCCGTCCACCGCCTCGGCCGCGCTGGCGGCCGCGCGCGCGCCGAGCGCGACCGCGGCCTCGACCGCGGCCGGCACCAGGTCGAACACCTGCAGTTCGTGCCCGGCCTTGAGCAGGTTGGCGGCCATCGGGCCGCCCATGTGGCCCAGTCCGATGAAGGCGATGCGGCTCATGCGCGCGGCTCCGTGGCGGCGCCCAGGTCGGCCAGCGGATGCGGCCGCGCGGGGTCGGGAACGTGGAAGAAGGCGTCGGCCCAGTGCGCCGTGGCTTGCGCCAGCGTCGCCGGGTTCCAGCGCGGATTGCGGTCCTTGTCGATCAGCAGCGCGCGGATGCCCTCGGCGAAATCGCCGTGCGCGGCGCAGTGCAGCGAAACCCAGTACTCCAGGCGGAAGGTATCGGCAAGCGACAACGACGCGGCGCGGCGTTGCAGCTCGAAGCCCAGCCGCGCCGAGCCGGGCGCGCCGGCGGCGAAGGTCTTGCGCGCGTTCTGCAGCCAGGCGTCGTCGGCGTCGATCGCCTCGATGCGGGCCGCGATCTCCTCCAGCGAATCGCCGGCGCACAGCGCGGCGACGGCGTCGGCGTGCTGTTGCAGCGGTCCCGCCGGCGCCGGTTCGGCCAGGCTCTGCAGCAGCACCGTCAAGGCCGCGCGGTCGCGCGCGGCGTCGAAGCTCCACGGCGCGGCGAGCGCCGCGTCCAGCGCCTGCGCGCGCGCGGCCTCGGGCAGGTGGTGATCGGCCAGCCGCGCGCGGATCGCGTCGCCGGCGTTGAGCGGCGCGCCGGTCAACGCCAGGAACAGGCCGGCGCGCGCGGGCGCGCGCGCCAGCAGCCAGCTGCCGCCGACATCGGGGTACAGGCCGACGGTGATCTCCGGGAACGCCAGCTTCGAGCGCTCGCTGACCACGCGGTGGCTGGCCCCGGCCATCAGGCCGATGCCGCCGCCCATGACGATGCCGTGGCCCCAGCACAGCAGCGGCTTGGGATAGGTGTGGATGCGGTAGTCCAGGCGGTATTCGGTTTCGAAGAACGCCTCGGCGTGGACGTTGCCGCGCGGGTCGGCGAAGTCGTCGCCGTCCCAGCGGCCGCGCGCCTGCCGCTCGCGCATGCCGCGGTACAGCCCGTGCAGGTCGCCGCCGGCGCAGAAGGCCTTCTCGCCCGCGCCCTGCAGCCACACCATCGCCAGCGCCGGGTCTTGCGCCCAGTGCTGCAACTGCGCGTCGAGCAGGCGCGCCATCTCCAGCGAAAGGCCGTTGAGCGTGGCCGGCGCATTGAGCGTGGCGACGCCGATGCGGCCGTGCGCGCCCTGGCGCTCTTCGAACAATACCGGCGCGGCCTGCGCCGCGGCCTGCGCGTTCGCGTCGCTGAGGTGCGCGTTCATGCGTTCTTCCATTGCGGCGCGCGCTTTTCCAGGAACGCGGCCACGCCCTCGACCTGGTCGGCGCTGTCGAACAGGTCGACGAAGGCCTCGCGCTCGCGCACCAGCGCGGTGGCGTGCGGCTGGCTGCGGGTGGCCTGGACCATCGCCTTGCACGCGGCCACGCTGGTCGGGCTCTGTTTTTCGGCCTGCTTGGCCCACTCCAGCGCGCGCGCCAGCGCCTGGCCCTTGGGCGCCACGTCCTCGACCAGGCCGATGCGCAGCGCGGTCGCCGCGTCGATGCGCTCGCCGAGCAGGATCATGCGCTTGGCCCAGCCCTCGCCGACCAGCCGCGGCAGGTTCTGGGTGCCGCCGGCGCACGGCAGCAGGCCGACGGTGGCCTCCGGCAGCGCCAGCTGCGCCTGTTCCTCGACGATGCGTAGGTCGCAGGCCAGCGCGCATTCCAGGCCGCCGCCCATGGCGTAGCCGTTGATCGCGGCGATCGACACGCCGCGGAACGCGCTGAGCGTCTCGAACGCCTCGCCGAAGCGGCGCGCGGCCTCGCGCGCGAGCGCCTTGTCGCCGCCGGCGAACTGCTTGAGGTCGGCGCCGGCGCTGAAGAACTTCTCGCCTTCGCCGACGATCACCAGCGCGTAGACGTCGCGGTCGGCGTCGAGGTCGCGGACCAGGTCGCGCAGCGCGGCCAGGCTGCCGCGGGTCCAGGTGTTGGCCGGCGGGTTGCTCAACGTCACCACCGCGGTGTGGCCGTCGATGCGCAGCTGCAGCCCCGCATAGGTCTTGGCGGACGAACTCATCGCAATTCCTCTTCGCTGTTGAGCAGGTGGCGCGCGATGATCACGCGCATGATTTCGTTGGTGCCTTCCAGGATCTGGTGCACGCGGCAATCGCGCATCAGCCGCTCGATGGGGTATTCGCGGATGTAGCCGTAGCCGCCGTGGATCTGCAGCGCCTCGTTGCAGATCGAGAAGCCCGCGTCGGTGGCGAAGCGCTTGGCCATCGCGCACCACACCGTGGCGTCGGCGCAGCCGGCATCGACCTTGCGCGCGGCGGTGTGGACCATCTGCCGCGCCGCCACCAGCTGGGTGGCCATGTCGGCCAGCTTGAACTGCAGCGCCTGGAATTCGGCGAGCTTCTTGCCGAACTGGCGGCGCTCGCCCATGTAGCGCCGGGCCGCGTCGAGCGCGCCCTGGGCCGCGCCGAGCGAGCAACTGGCGATGTTGAGGCGGCCGCCGTCGAGGCCCTTCATCGCGATCTTGAAGCCGTCGCCTTCCGCGCCGAGCAAGTGGTCCGCCGGCACGCGCACGCCGTCGAAGACGATGCCGCGGGTGGGCTGGCTGTTCCAGCCCATCTTTTCTTCCTTGCGCCCGTAGACGATGCCGGCCGCGTCGGCCGGCACCGCGAACGCGCTGATGCCGCGCGCGCCGTCGCCGCCGGTGCGCGCCATCACCACCAGCAGGTCGGTGGAGCCGGCGCCGGAGATGAAGGCCTTGGCGCCGTCGATGACGTAGTCGCCGCCGTCGCGGCGCGCGCGCGTGCGCAGCGAGGCCGCATCCGAACCCGCGCCGGGCTCGGTCAGGCAGTACGAAGCCAGCCGGCGCCCGCTGGCCAGCTCCGCGCCCCAGCGCGCGCGCAGCGCCGGGGCGGCGTGCGCGGCGAACATCCAGGTGGCCATGTTGTGGATGCTGATGAAGGCCGCGGTGGACGGATCGGCCGCGGCCAGTTCCTCGAACACGATCGCCGCGTCCAGCCGGGCCAGGCCGGAGCCGCCGGCGGCCTCGTCCACGTACAGCCCGCAGAAGCCCAGTTCGCCGGCCTGGGCGATGGCCTCGCGCGGGAACTCGCTGCGCGCGTCCCACTGCGCCGCGTACGGCGCGAGCTGGGCGCGGGCGAAATCGCGCGCGGCTTCGCGGTAGGCCGCCTGTTCTTCGCTGAGTCCGGTCGGCGCGGCCGGATGAACCTGCCAGTCCATGACCGCGGCCATCACTTGAGGCTGATCGTGGTGTTGACGCCGTGGCCCAGCGTGTCGTCGTCGAACCAGCGCGCGGTGACCGTCTTGGTCTGGGTGTAGAAGGTCACCGCCTGCTTGCCGTACGGGCCGAGGTCGCCGAGCTTGGACGCGCGCGAGCCGCTGAAGGAGAACAGCGGCACCGGCACCGGGATCGGCACGTTGATGCCGACCTGGCCGACGTCGATGTCCTCCTGGAAACGCCGCGCGGCCGCGCCGGACTGGGTGAAGATCGCGGTGCCGTTGCCGTTGGGGTTGGCGTTGACCAGGGCGATGGCGTCCTCGAGCGTGTCCGCGCTGAGCACCACCAGCACCGGGCCGAAGATTTCCTCGTCGTAGATGCGCATGCCGGGCTTGGCCGCGGAGAAGATCGTCGGGCCGACGAAGTTGCCGCGCTCGAAGCCCGGCACCGCCGGCGCGCGGCCGTCGAGTTCGAGCGTGGCGCCCTGCTCCACGCCCGAAGCGATCAAGCCTTCCACCCGCTCGCGCGCGGCGCAGGAGATCACCGGGCCGACGTCGGTGCCGGCCTCGGTGCCGGCGTTGACCTTGAGCGTCTTCGCCTTGGCCACCAGGTCGGCGACCCAGTCGTTCGCCGCGCCGACCAGCACCGCGGTCGAAGCCGCCATGCAGCGCTGCCCGGCCGCGCCGAACGCGGCGCCGGCGAGCGCGTTGAGGGTCTGTTCCTTGTTCGCGTCGGGCATCACCACGGCGTGGTTCTTCGCGCCCATCATGCATTGCACGCGCTTGCCGGCGAGCGAGGCGCGCTGGTAGACGTGGGTGCCGACCTTGGTCGATCCCACGAACGACACCGCCTTGATGTCGGCGTGGTCGCAGATCGCGTTGACCGCCGCTTCGCCGCCGTGGACGACGTTGAGCACGCCGTTGGGAATGCCCGCCTGCACCGCCAGCTCGCACAGGCGCATGGTCACCAGCGGGTCCTGCTCGGAGGGCTTGAGCACGAAGGTGTTGCCGGTGGCGATGGCCATCGGGAACATCCACAGCGGGATCATCGCCGGGAAATTGAACGGGGTGATGCCGGCGCACACGCCCAGCGGCTGCAGCAGGGTATAGGTGTCGACGCCGCCGGCGACGTTGTTGGCCAGTTCGCCCAATTGCAGGTTGCCGATCGCCGCGGCGTGCTCGACCACTTCCAGGCCGCGGAACACATCGCCTTCCGCATCGGGCAGGGTCTTGCCTTGTTCGGCGGTGAGGATCGCCGCCAGCTCGCCCATGTGCTCGCGGATCAGCTGCTGGTACTTGAGGAAGATCCGCGCGCGCGCGCCGATCGGCGTCTTGCGCCAGGTCTTGAACGCGCGCTGCGCGGCGGCGACGGCGGCGTCGATCTCCGCCGGCGTCGCCATCGGCACGCGCGCGAGCACGGCCTGGGTGGCGGGATTGACCACCTCGCGCCAGTGCGCAGTGGAGGATTCGACGAACTCGCCGTCGATCAGCAGCTTGACCGTCGCGACGTCGGTCGCGACTGCGTGCATGTCGTTCATGTTGGTCTCCGGATCGCACACCCGCGAAGGCAGGCGCTGCGCGAACGAAGACCGGGCGAAAGGCGGGCGCACGCGCGCCGCACCGCATCCGCTCGTCAGGTCGCCCGCCGCAACGCCCGAGGAGAACGCCGCATCGCGGGCCGCGGCAATGCCGCAGCCGACGCATCGGCGTCCGCCACAGGCCGGTCTCCGGACTCGCGAGCGACGCGGATGCGTCCCGCCGGCGCCTTCCCGCGCGTTCGCGCAGTGGCCGATGCCGGCGTCGTCTCGCCTACCGTTGCGGGGGCAGTGCCGGAATGGGACTCGCGTCCGCACCGGCTTCCCGTTTCACCCTGCGCGCTCGCTGGAGCGGGCGGCAGGACACCTGTGGCGCGCGCAGTGTAGTGGTTCGGCGGCGACAGCCACAAGCTGCGCCGCGGTATGGTCGCCGGCCGTCGCCTTCGTCCGCATCGTCGGCGCCGGCCGGCCGGCGCCTCGCCACCATCGCTGCGCGCTGCGCGACGACACGGCGAACGCGCATCCGCTGCGCGATGGACCGCGCGTTCGGCGAGTGCCTTTTCATCCAGCTGAATTACACATCGCACGGTCGTCGCGGCCCGTCCGATCGGCGGGATCGACGCCGCGCCCGGCTGCGCGCAAAGGCGCGTATAAGGGCCTCAGGCGGCCCGATTGCTGGCAATGCAGGGACGTCGCGCTCGTGCGCGCGCCGCCGGCCCACAGCGCGAACCACGCCGCGTCGCGGCCTGCTCAAGGAGAACCACATGCTCAGGAAGAACCGCATGCCCAAACACCACCTCACCTCGAACGATTCCAGCGCCCGTCGTTTGCGCGGCGCGCCGGCGCTGTGCCTGGCCCTGGCGGTCGCCGCTTCGTCGCCCGCGGCGTCGGCGGCCGACGACGCCGCACCGCGCGATGTGCGCGGCGCATCGCCCGACAGCAGCGCCGGCGGCGCTTATGCGGTGGCCGAACACGGCGAGCATCTGTCGCCGCAGTTCCGCCAGCGCGCCTGGAACGAAATCCGCGCCAACGCGCGCAAGCTCAAGCTCGCCGCCGCGCCGCGATCCGCCTCGGCGCGTTCGCTGGGCGGTTTCGCCTGGCCGATGGCGCTCAACAACGGCCTGGCCGATCCGGGCTATCACGCGATCTCGAACTACGTCGACCAGGCCGGCGGCGGCCAGGTCCTCGACTACAGCTGCGGCGCGCGCAGCTACGACGGCCATCGCGGCACCGACTATTACCTGTGGCCGTTCTCCTGGTACAAGATGGACAACAATCAGGTGAAGGTGATCGCGGCGGCGGCGGGCACCATCGTCGGCCGCTACGACGGCAATTTCGACCGCAGCTGTTCGGTCAACAACAACAACTGGAACGCGGTCTACGTCCAGCACGCCGACGGCTCGGTCGCCTGGTACGGCCACATGAAGAACGGTTCGGTCACCGCCAAGGGCGTCGGCGCGAGCGTGGCGCAAGGCGAATACCTCGGCCTCGTCGGCAGCTCCGGCAGTTCCACCGAGCCGCACCTGCACTTCGAGGTCTACGACGCCAACGCCAACCTCATCGATCCTTACGCCGGCTCGTGCAACGGCCTGAACCTGGCCTCGGCCTGGGCCGCGCAGCGTCCGTACTACGACTCGGCGATCAACAAGCTGATCGTCGGCAACGTGCAGCCGGCCTTCGCGTCCTGCCCGAACGCGGAAAGCCCGAACGAGAACACCGCGCTGCGCTACGGCCAGCAGGCCTCGTTCAGTGCGTTCTATCGCGACCAGCTCAACGGCCAGCAGAGCCAGTACCGGATCCTGCGGCCGAACGGCACGGTGTTCGCTTCCTGGACGCACAACGGCCCGGCGCCGCATTACGCCTCGTCGTGGTGGAACTGGACCTGGAGCAGTTTCGCGCCGACCGGCCCGGCGGGCATCTGGCGCTTCGAGGTCGCTTACAACGGCACGACCTACAGCAAGACCTTCACCTTGTCGCCCTGATCCCTGGGCATTCCAGGCCCGGCGCCGTCAGCGGCGGCGCCGGGCCGCAGCGGCCGCAGCGAAGCGCCGGCCGCGCAAGCTAAATCGCATGAACGAGCGCGGCGCCGCCTCGGCCGCGGCCGCTCTCGCCGGGTCGCCGATCCCGCGGCGTCACTGCCGCCGCCACTCCGCGCACATCGCGCCGGCCGTGCCGCCGAGGAACACCGCTTCGCGGTCCATGCGCCCGTCCAGGCGCTCCACCCACACCTCGGTATGGCCGCCGGTGTCCTGGTTCTGCCGGCGCGCGCGCACCCGCGCCGCGGCGCGGGCGATGTCGCGGTTGGGAAACGCGATCTCCTGCGAACCGTTGATGCGCAGGCGCCAGAACCGCTGCGCATGGGATACGACTTCGTAGATCGTCACCAGCGTGGACATCGGCACTCCATGCGGTCCGGCGATGCGGGGTGGCGCCACGCTAACAAAGGGCAAACGTGATGAATGTAGGAAAACCCCGATTCATCGTCGGCATGCGTCTACACAGGCGTAGACATCCGGTTACGTAACGTAGGCATCCGCCGACGTTCGCGTCGGCGTACCGCACTTTGCCCGCGGGCGAGTTGCGGACCTAGGAAACGGCCTGGACATTCGCTCGCATCATCTACGGAGCGATAAGGAAATGATCCGGGTGTTCATCGTCGATGACCAGCCATTGGTCCGTCACGGATTGCGCTGGATCCTCGGCGCGCACAGCGACATCGACGTGGTCGGCGAAGCCGGCGATCCGCACGAGGCGGTCCAGCGCCTGGGCCAGGCCGCCGCGGACGTGGCCTTGTGCGGCTTCAACCTTCCCGACGACGACGGCCTGGGCCTGGTGCAGCGGCTGCTGCTGCACGATCCGGCGCTGCGCATCCTGATCGTGTCGGTGATCGGCGATGGGCCGATGCCGCGCCGTCTGCTCGCCGCCGGCGCGCTGGGCTACGTGTCCAAGAGCCGCGACGCCGCGGTGGTGGTGCGCGCGCTGCGCGAAGTCGCGGCCGGGCGGCGCTTCATCGACGACTCGCTCGGCGGCCGCATCCTGTTCGAATCCTCGCCGTTCGACCGGCTCAGCCCGCGCGAGCTGGAAGTGACCCGGCTGATGGTCGAGGGCCGGCGCAACCACGAGATCGCGCTGGCCCTGCGCGTGGCCGAATCGACCGTGCGCACGCTGCGCTCGCGCGCGCTGGGCAAGCTGGACGTGCGCGGGGAGGGAGCGTTGATGCGGTTGGCGATCGACCATGGGTTGGTCGCGCGTGGGGGGTGACGACAGGATGCGCGCGCCAGCCCGCCTCGCCGAATTTGCGGCGCGCGACGGGCGCAGTTGCGCCGCAGGTGCGGCGACGGCGGCGGCCCCGTGGCCGCCGCTGCCGCTATAGCTCTGTCAGATCGCCTTCACCGGCGTGCTGGACCGCAACGCCATGCTGGATCGCGTCTGCAGCCGGCAAGGCCCCAGCGTCGCGCTGAACACTAAGCCGTTGGCGGGGTACGCGTGGTCCAGATACGCCGTCATCGTCGCGGTACCGCTGGGATTGGGGCAGGTGACGCCGAACGGGCCGCTGAACGCGATGCGCAGTCCGGCGATGTCGACGGAATACAACGGCGGCGTCATGACCGGCGCAGCAACGACCGGCGGCACCGAGCCGGAGTATTGCCAAATCGCCGAGAAACGCCAGGGCAGCGCGTGGGCGGTGAGCGAATCGCAGTTGCCGTTACCGGTGAATGAGGCCGAAGTGACGGTCGCGGATCCGTTTACGATCGACAACGACATCCGCATGTCGCAGCGCTGACCCGAGCCGACGTAGGAAAACTCGACCGGGCCGTAGAAATCGACGGTCCCGGAATCGGACCAACTCCAGCCGTTCCAGACCTGCAGGCTGGCGGCCCGCGCCGGCGCCGCGGCCTGGAGCGCGAGCAAGACAAACGCCATCGCAGTGATTCGCTTCAATGCGGACATCGCCATCTCCTTAGCGTTGAGTGGGCACGGCCCGGCCGCAACGGCCGGTTCCGTCTGAGTACGGACGCAGCCCGCACGCGAAACGCGAACCGCCGCCCGGCCGCTCACACCCGCTCACCCTTGCGGATCGGCCCAAGGCGCGTGTTCGAACTGCTGCGCCAGGTACTCGATCAAGGCCTGCACCCGCGCCGGCCGCTCGCGGCCCGGCGGGGTCACCACGTGCAGCGCGATCGGCGGCGGCGCCCACTCCGGCATCACCACTTCCAGCGCGCCGCTGCGCAGTTCGCGCCAGACCAGGAACTCGGGCTGCAAGGCCAGCCCCAGCCCCGCCAGCAGCGCGGGATTGAGCGCCTCGGCGTTGTTGACCCGCAGCGGCGCCGGCACGCTCAGCGAGAAGTCGCCGTGGCGCGCGTGGTGGAAACGCCAGGCGTTGCCGAAGCGCGAATACGCGTAGGCCAGCGCGCTGTGCCCGGCAAGCTCGCGCGGGTGGCTGGGCCGGCCGCGCGCGTACAGGTACGCCGGCGCCGCCACCAGCACGATGCGCACGCCGCACAGCCGCCGCGCCAGCAGGCTCGAATCGGCCAGCGACGAGATGCGCAGGGCCAGGTCGTAGCCGCCGCCGACCAGATCGGTGACGCCGTCGTCGAAGTCGATGTCCAGCGCGATCTCCGGATAGCGCGCCATGAACGCCGGCAGCAACGGCGCCAGGTGGGCGACGCCGAACGACATCGGCGCGGCCAGCCGCACCCGCCCGCGCGGACTGCGCGCCTGGGCGGTGACCTCGGCCTCCACCGCCTCGCCCTCGGCCAGGATGCGCGCGGCGCGTTCCAGCGCGCCGCGGCCGCTCTCGGTCAGCGAGATGCGCCGCGAAGTCCGGTGCAGCAAGGTGGTCTTGAGCCGGGTTTCCAGGCGCGAGACGGCCTTGGACACGGTCGCCTGCGACAGGCTCAGTTCGTCCGCCGCGCGGGCGAAGGAGCCCAGTTCGGCGACCTTGGCGAAGATCGCCCAGGCTTCCAGGTCGGGGAGTCGGATCATGCGGCCATTACACCACTTTTGGAAACGATGGTTTTCTATCGTTTCTATTCTAAACCCGATCGCGCAGGCCTATCGTTTCCCCATCGAACGCACACACAAGGAAACGCCGACATGATCGAACTGCGCCCCTATTCCAGCCTCGGCGGCGAAAACCACGGCTGGCTCGACGCCAAGCACCACTTCTCCTTCGCCGGCTACCACGAGGCCGCGCGCATGGGCTGGGGCGCGCTGCGGGTCTGGAACGACGACACCATCGCCGCCAACACCGGCTTCCCGCCGCACTCGCACGCCGACATGGAGATCATCACCTACGTCCGCGACGGCGCGATCACCCACCAGGACAACCTCGGCAACCGCGGCCGCACCGAAGCCGGCGACGTGCAGGTCATGAGCGCGGGCAGCGGCATCCAGCACGCCGAGTACAACCTGGAGCCGGGCACCACCCGCATCTTCCAGATCTGGATCATCCCCGACGCCCGCGGCGGCGCGCCGACCTGGGGCGCCAAGCCCTTCCCCAAGGACGACCGCAGCGGCCGCTTCGTGGTCCTGGCCAGCGGCATCGCCGGCGACGAGGACGCGCTGCCGATCCGCGCCAACGCCCGCGTGCTCGGCCTGACCCTGGCCGCCGGCGAATCGGCCGAGTACGACTTCGACGGCGAGCGCTACGGCTACCTGGTTCCGGCCAAGGGCCGGATCGAGGTCAACGGGACGACGGCGAACGCCCGCGACGGCGCCGCCATCCGCGGCGAGGCGCGCATCCGCGTGACCGCGCTGGAAGACGCCGAAGTCGTGCTGGTCGACACCGCCGCGTAACCCGCGCCGACGCATGCTCGTGCGCGCCACCCGCGCCGCTGTCCGCAGCGGCGCGTGTCCCGCGCGCCTCACCCCTGTTTCCCCCCATTCCTCCGGAGCCCCCATGGCCACCTTCACCACCCGCGACGACGTGCAGCTCTACTACAAGGACTGGGGCCCGCGCGACGGCGAACCCGTCGTCTTCAGCCACGGCTGGCCGCTGAGCTCGGACAGCTGGGAATCGCAGATGTTCTTCCTGGCCGCGCACGGCTACCGCGTCGTCGCCCACGACCGCCGCGGCCACGGCCGTTCCAGCCAGCCGTGGGACGGCAACGACATGGACCACTACGCCGACGACCTGGCGCAGTTGCTCGAACACCTCGACATCCGCGGCGCCGCGCTGTTCGGCTTTTCCACCGGCGGCGGCGAAGTGGCGCGCTACATCGGCCGCCACGGCACCGCGCGGGTCAAGAAGGCGGGCCTGATCTCGGCGGTGCCGCCGCTGATGCTCAAGACCGCCGACAATCCGGGCGGCCTGCCGATCGAGGTGTTCGACGGGCTGCGCGAGGGCTCGATCAAGGACCGCTCGCAGCTGTACAAGGACATCGCCAGCGGCCCGTTCTTCGGCTTCAACCGCGAAGGCGCCAAGCCCTCGCAGGGCATGATCGACTCGTTCTGGATGCAGGGCATGTGGGGCGGCCACAAGAGCACCTACGACTCCATCGCCGCGTTCTCGGCCACCGACTTCCGCGACGACCTGGCCAAGTTCGACGTGCCGACCCTGATCGTGCACGGCGACGACGACCAGATCGTCCCCATCGACGCCGCCGGCCGCGCCTCGGCCAAGCGGATCGAGAACAGCAAGCTGATCGTGTATCCGGGCGCGCCGCACGGCCTGACCGACACCCACAAGGACAAGCTCAACCAGGACCTGCTCGACTTCCTGAAGTCCTGATCGCCCCAAGCCCTTGCGGCGCCCGCCGCAGGGGCTTCGCCCGTCCCCGTGCAGCAGCGGCGCGAGCCGCGGCCGCGGCGCCGCACACCCGACGACGCCGCGAGGCTGCGGCGCGCCTCGCGCCCTACCCGCGAAAACTCCGCGCTCGTCCACACAACCGCATATGCGTTTCGCACGAAATTGTCGGCAATCTGCCCTTTCGTGACCGCCGCAACCGGCGCGCGCGCGGGTCCGTGATCGATTGACCGCGGCAGCACCGCGTGCCCGCCGCAGCACGCAAGAGCACCGAGCGCCATCGCGGCAACCGCCGTCGGCGCTCGCCGCCGACGTCCTTCAGTCCACCTCGACGATAGGACGGACCATCGCCATGAAGACCGCTTCCGCGCCCCAGGCGCCCCCGACCCCGCGCCACGACCTGCATACGTTCTGGACCCTGGCCGACGAACTGCAACGGCAGACCGTCGACCACGCCGGCGCCTTGTTCGCGTTCGTGGAAACCGCCAGCCCGCCGCGCTTGTTCTCGCTGCTGGCGCAGTACCGCAGCTTCACCGATTACTACATCGCCGACATCGCCTTGTTGGTCGCGCGGCTGCCGCCCGGGCGCATGCGCAGCTTCCTCGCCGACATCCTGTACGACGAACTCGGCAGCGGCGACGCGGCGCAGGCGCACCCGCAGCTCTACGACGATTTCCTCGCCAGCCTGCGCATCGAGCACGCGCCGCACGATCGCCAGCCGCTGGCCGCCAACCTCGCCCTGCTCGACGCGGCGCGCGCCGCCCTGGTCGCGCCGGGCGCGAGCGCGGCCTACGGCGTCGGCCTGCGCGGCATGGGCGGCGAATGCGTCTGCCAAGTCTACCTGGCCCGGCTGCACGAGCACCTGGTGCGCAATCCCTACATCCGCGAACACTACGACCGCATCGACTGGATCTTCTGGGACCTGCACGTCGGCGAACACGACATCGCCCACCGCGAAAAGCTGCGCGCGCTGATCGGCGAGCAGATCGGCGGCATGGACGCGGGCGCCGTGGCCGACCTGGAACGCGGCTATCGCGACAGCATGGCGGCGTGGCAGTCGTTCTGGGGCCATATCCATGCCGCGGCCACCGCGCCGGACCCGCAGGCGCACGCGCGCGGCGAGGCCGATCCGGCCCGCGCCGGCGAAGCGTCCATCGCCCAGTTCCATCTCGCCATCGGCGTGCACGACCTGCAGCAGGCGCGCGCGTTCTACTGCGACGTGCTCGGCGCCAAACAAGGCCGTTCGACCCGCAACCTGATCGACCTGGATTTCTACGGCCACCACCTGGTGATCCACCAGGCGCCGCAGGAACCGACCGGCGAGACCGCGTTCGGCTCGGCCTTCTACGGCGAAACGGTGAAAGTGCCGCACTTCGGCATGAACCTGAACTGGCGCGACTGGAGCGCGCTGGCCGAGCGGATCAAAGGCCGCGGCTACGGCTTCATCGACCCGCCGCACGTGCGCATGCGCGAACTGCCCGGCGAACACGCGACCATGTTCCTCGCCGACCCCAGCGGCAACGCCCTGGAATTCAAGGCCTTCCGCAACCACGCCGAAGTGTTCGCGACGATCTTCTCGCCGCACACGCGCGACACCGACAGCCTCGACGGACTGGTGAGGAAAGCCGCGGCGGCGTGAGCCGCGCCCGCGGCCGGCGCGCCGCGCCGGTCGCGGGCCTCGCCTCGCCGGCCTCGCTGCAACGACGCCGCGCGACGCCGGCGCGATCAGTCCTCCATGTAGCGATCGGCGACCGCCAACGCGTCGTCGATCGCCGCCAGCCCATGGCGCAAATCCGCCTCATCGATGTTCAACGGCGGCACGATGTGCAGCCGGTTGCCGGCGGCGAACGGCCACACCCCGCCGCGCTTGCACGCGGCCACCAGTTCGGCCATCGGCGCATTGGCCGCGCCGGCGGCATTGAACGGCACCAGCGGCGCGCGCGTCGCGCGGTCGCGCACCAGTTCGATCGCCCAGAACGCGCCCAGGCCGCGCACCTCGCCGACGCTGGCATGACGCTCGCGCATCGCCGCCAACGCCGGGCCGATGACCTCATCGCCGATGCGGCGCGCGCGCTCGATCAAGCCCTCGTTGCGGTACACGCCGATGCAGGCCACCGCCGCCGCGCAGGCCAGCGGATGGCCCGAATACGTCAGCCCGCCGGGGAACGGCCGCTGCTGGTAGTCCTGCGCGATGCGTTCGCTGACGATCACCCCGCCCAGCGGCACGTAGCCGCAGTTCACGCCCTTGGCGAAGGTGATCAGGTCCGGCACCACGCCCCAGCGGTCGATCGCGAACCACTCGCCGCATCGGCCGAAGCCCGACATCACCTCGTCGGCGATCATCACGATGCCGTAGCGGTCGCACAGCGCGCGCACGCCTTGCAGGTAGCCGTCCGGCGGCACCAGGATGCCGTTGCCGCCGACCACCGACTCGAGCAGGATCGCCGCCACCGTGTGCGGCCCTTCCAGCTCCAGGGTCTGCTGCAGATGCGCCAGCGCGCGCTCGCCCTCCTGCGCTTCGTCGCGCGCGTAGAAACTGGAGCGGTACGCGTACGGCCCCCAGAACCTCACCACCCCGGGCAGGCCGGGCTCGGCGTTCCAGCGGCGCGGATCGCCGGTCAGCGCGATCGCGCCGGCGGTGGCGCCGTGGTAGCTGCGGTACATCGACAGCAGTTTGTGCCGGCCGGTGTGCTGGCGGGCGAGGCGCACCGCGTTCTCGACCGCCTCGGCGCCGCCGTTGGTGAAGAACACCCGATCCAGGTCGCCCGGCGCGACCTCGGCGATCATCCGCGCGGCTTGCGCGGTGGCCGCATTGGCGTGGTACGGCGCGATCGTGCACAGCCTGGCGGCCTGCTCGCGGATCGCCTCGACCAGGACCGGATGCTGGTGGCCGAGGTTGACGTTGACCAGCTGGCTGGAAAGATCCAGCCAACGCGTCCCGTGTTCGTCCCAGAACCACGAACCCTGCGCGCCGGCGACCACCACCGGATCGATCTGCGCCTGCGCCGACCACGAATGCAGCACGTGGCGGCGATCGTCGCGCCAGGCCGCGGAGCGCGCGTCGGTGGCGCCGGCCCGATTCGACGCGGGCGAATGGCCCGTTTCGTCGATGCGGTTCATTCGCGTCTCTCCTGTTTGCCGACGGATCCGCATCATCGCATCGTCGGCGCCCGTCATTGCGGCGACGACGGCGCCACGTCCCAGCGTCCGTATCCCGACAGCCCCGCCGCCGCGGCCAATGCCACGGACGCCGCATTGTCGAGCTGGCAGCGGTACTGCGGCTCCCAGCCCTGCGCCAATGCATGGCGCGCGATCGCCCGCACCACCGCGCGGGCGTGGCCGCGGCCGCGATGGGCGGCCAGGGTCAGTACGCCCAGGTCCATCAGCCGGGATTCGTCCCAGCGGTACATGCTCGCCGCGCATACCAGCCGGCCGTCGGCGAAGGCGCCGAACGCAGCGTCGTGATCGAGCGCGACGTAGGCGTCGTCGCGGTCCTGTTCGCTGGCCTCGGATTCGAACCCCGCGAACGCCGCGGCATCGTCCGGACCCAGCGCGCGCACGTGGGCCGCGGGCGGTTCGGCGAGCACTCCGGCCTGGTCGCGCAACGGGAAATAGAACAAACGATCGGCGCCGTACAACGGCGCACCCGCCTGCGCCAGCGCCTGCCGCAACCCGACCGGGTCCAGCGACGCGCCAACCGCCGCGGCCAGCGCGTCGGCGAGCGCGGGGTCCAGCATCGCGCGCGCACCGGTCCCGGTCTCCAACAAGATCGCGCGGAACCGGGCATGCGCCCGGATGTCGATCGTGACCGTCAGCGCCGGCTCGCGCCAACGCGTCGCATCGCCGGCGAAGGCCTGCCGCCAATGGGTTTCGACGAGGGCGGAGAACATGGACATGCGCGCATACCGGTGTCGGCGACCGGCCGCCATTGTGCACGCCGCGCCCGCCGCGCGCCTCAGCCCCCGCGCAACTCCCGCCGCAGGATCTTGCCCACATTGCTCTTGGGCAACTCATTGCGGAACTCGATCACGTGCGGCACCTTGTACCCGGTCAGATTCGCCCGCGCGTACGTCTTGATCTGCTCGGCCGTCAATGCCGGGTCCGAGCGCACCACCACCAGCTTGACCGCCTCGCCCGACTTCTCGCTCGGCACGCCCACCGCCGCGGCTTCGCGGATGCCGGGCATCGCCGCCATCACGTCCTCGACTTCGTTGGGATACACGTTGAAGCCCGACACCAGGATCATGTCCTTCTTGCGGTCGACCAGGAAAATGAAGCCGCGTTCGTCGATGCGGGCGATGTCGCCGGTGTGCAGCCAGCCGTCGCGGTCGACGGTGCGCGCGGTCTCCTCCGGCTGGCGCCAATAGCCCTTCATCACCTGCGGCCCCTGCAGGCACAGCTCGCCCGGTTCGCCGACCGGCAGCCGCTCGCCGGCCTCGTTCATCACGCAGGCCAGGGTCGAGGGAATCGGCACGCCGATCGCGCCGTTGAACTGCATGTCCTCGACGATGGGATTGACCACCGCCACCGGCGAGCTCTCGGTCAGGCCGTAGCCTTCCACCAGCGGCTTGCCGGTGACCTGCTTCCAGCGCTCGGCCACCGCGCGCTGCACCGCGGTACCGCCGCCGAAGCACATGCGCAATTGAGAGAAGTCCACGCGCTCGAAGCCCGGCGTGTTGAGCAGGCCGCTGAACAAGGTGTTGACGCCGGTGATCGCGGTGAACGGAGTTTTCTGCAGTTCCTTGACGAAGCCGGGCATGTCGCGCGGATTGGTGATCAGCAGGCTGTGGCCGCCGGCCTTGAGGAACACCAGGCAGTTACAGGTCAGCGCGAACACGTGGTACAGCGGCAGCGCGGTGACGATGGTTTCCTGGCCTGGGCGGATCTTGTCGCCGAACCAGGCCGAGACCTGCTGCAGGTTGGCGACCATGTTGCGGTGGGTCAGCATCGCGCCCTTGGAGATGCCGGTGGTGCCGCCGGTGTACTGCAGGAACGCGAGGTCCTGCGGCTCGACGTGGCTGTCGCGCCAGTCGTGGCGCGCGCCGGCGGCGAGCGCGTCGCGAAAGCGCACCGCGCCTTCGATGCGGTAGTCCGGCACCATCCGCTTGACGTACTTCAGCGCGAAGTTGAACAGCGCGCGCTTGGGCGAATCGAGCAAGTCGCCGAGCCCGGTGGTGATCACCCCGGTCAGCTGCTTCGCCACGCCCGCGGCCTCGACCGTGGCGCCGAAGTTGTCGACCACGACCAGCGCCTTGGCGCCGCTGTCGTGGATCTGGTGGGCCAGCTCGCGCGCGGTGTACATCGGGTTGACGTTGACCACCACCAGGCCCGCGCGCAGCGCGCCGAACAGCGCCACCGGGTACTGCAGGCAGTTGGGCAGCATGATCGCGACCCGGTCGCCCTTCTTGAGCGCGAGATCGTGGGCCAGGTAGGCGGCGAAGCGGCGGCTGAGCGCGTCGAGCTCGGCGAAGCTCAGGGTCTTGCCGAAGTTGCTGTACGCCGGCCGCGCGCCGAACTCGGCCACGGTCTTGCGCAACACGTCGGCGATGGTGCCCAGCGCGTCGGGATCGATCTGCGCGGGCACGTCGGACGGGTAGCTGGCGAACCAAGAAGGGGTTGGATCCATGGGAATGCGCGCTCCGGATGCGAGCGGCCACGATAGCAAGCCGGCGCGCCCCACCGGCAGCCCGCAGGCGGCCCGACCGCCTTGCCCAGCCGGGCCGCAAGCCCGCGCCGGCACCGTCCATTCTTTGACCGCGCTTGCGGTATGGAGCGGCGCGCCAGCACGACGCGGCACCGCGCGCTCAGAACTGCGCGTCGAGGAACGCCGCCGCCGCATCCGACAGGCCGACGATCTTGTCGGTGGCCTGGCGATAGAACTTGAAGTTGAGTTCGGTCTGCGGCCGGCCGTCGTCCCACTGCGCATGCGGCTTGAGCTCGGCCCGGCCGAGCGGCCGCCGCGCGGTCGCGGTGCGGCGGATGCGCACGCTGACCCGCGGCGTCTGCCGGGCCACGCCCGGCCGCGGCGGCAGCGCCTCGGCCGCGACCACGGTGCCGCGCGCGAACAGGCCGGCCCCGCCGGCGTTCTCGCTGGCGAACAGATAGACCGTGTCGCCGGCGGCGATGCGCTTGCCGTCGTACATGGTTTTCTGCGCCGCGAACGCGAACGCGCGCGCAGCGGTGTCGCCGACTTCGGTCTTGATCGCGTAAACCGCCATGCCTGTATCCACCGCGCAGGGTTGCGAGCGCAACGCGAACCGGCCCGCGATCCGGCCACGCATCGCCGCGCGCCAGCTTAGCGCGATGCTGCAAAGCGGCATGCACGAGCGTGCGTGGAGAGCCTGCGACGGCCATCGCATTCAGGCGATGGTTTGGCGCGCGCGCCAGTTGACGGCGGTCCGTGCGCGCGCGCAGCGTATGCAGGCGGCGTCGGGGGGCGCCGATCTGCGCAGGCCCGACCGGGCTCGCGCATCGTCCAAGCCCGCAGGCGCCGCAAACGCCATACCCGGATCGGACCGCTGCAGGCACGCAGCGGCCGGAAGGGACTCGCGCTTCATCCACAGAACCCGAAATGGAGGACAGCACCATGCAACAGAATGACGACGTCGTCTCTGGCTGGTTGAACGGTTCCGACAGTGTCGACGGCCAGGACAATCCGGCCGGCTCGCTCTTCATCGAAGGCCAGGCCGCGGCGGAAGCCGCGATGACCGGCACCGGCATGCGCGCCACCCTGGGCGCTTGCGGCACGCTCGGCGGCACCAGCTGCAGCTACGCCGGCGGCTGCCTCTGCTGCTGATCCCGCATGCGGGCGACGCGCAGCCCGGCTTCGGCCGCGGCTGCGCGCCGATAACGCGGTGGCGCCGTCCGCGCGCGCAACCCGCGTTCGCGCACTGTCTCCCGCGGCCGCGCGCACGCGTGCGCCGGCCGCCTCGAAGGATCGAACCCGCCCGATGAGCGACACCGCTCCGCCCGACGCCTTCGGCCGCATCGTCGACCGCTACGTCGCCGCCTCGCGCGCGGCCTTCGCCGACTGCCTGGCGGCGCTGCCGCTGGACCCCGAAGAAACCGCCCTGGCCCAAGCCGCCGCCGACGAGGCGCTGCGCGGCAACGCCCGGCTCAAGCTCAACCGCGTGCTGCTGCTGGAACTGCACGCAGCGCGCCGCGCCGGCCAGCTAGACGCCGCCGACGACGACGAAGGTTTCGCCCGCTTCGTCGAACTGGCGCTGCAGCCGCAGTTCGATCCGCATCTGGACCGCCGCTATCCGCCGCTGCGCCCGCGCCTGCTGCGCGCGCTGGAACTGCAATCGGCCGCGCTGCAGCGGCTGATGCAACGCTTCGTCGCCGACCGCGACGCGCTGGCGCCGCTGCTCGGCGCGCCGGCCGGACGCTTGCGCGCGCTCGCGCTCGGCCAGGGCGACCTGCACGAAGGCGGCCAGACCGTGGCGCGGCTGCAGTTCGACGCCGGCAACGTCATGTACAAGCCGCGCTCGCTGCGCATCGACGCCGCGCTCGACGGCTTCCTGGCCGAGTTGTTTCCCGACGACCCGCAACGCGTGCGGGTGCCGGCCGTGCTCGACCGCGGCGACTACGGCTGGGCCGCGTTCGTCGCCCATCGCTACTGCGACGGCGACGCGGAACTGGCCCGTTTCTACCGCGGCCTGGGCCATTGGCTGGCGGCGCTGCGCCTGCTCGGCGGCACCGACATCCACCTGGAGAACCTGATCGCGGCCGGCCCGGTACCGGTGGTGATCGACGTGGAAAGCCTGTTCGAGATCGTGCCGCCGCTGCAGGCCAGCGGCTACGGCCAGGCCTACGACTTCGCCCAGGCGCTGATCCGCAATTCAGTGCTGCGCACCGGCATCGTCCCGTTCCGCACCCAGGCGCTGGGCATGGAGGGGGTGGACATTTCCGCCGCCGGCTCGCTGCCGGACCAGCAGCCCAAGGTGCGCACGCCGATCATCTCCGAGGAAGGCACGCCGCGCGCGCGGCTGGCCCTGGTCGAGGTCGAGATGGGCATCGCGCAGAACCATCCCAGCCCGAATCCGGACGTGTCGCGCTACTGGGACTGCATCAGCGACGGCTTCCTCGAACTCACCGCGCGCCTGCACCGGCTCGACGAATCCGGCGCGCTGGCGCCGCAGCTGGCGCGCTTCGCCGGCTGCCGCGTGCGCGAGATCCGCCGCCCCACCCGCGCCTACGTCGAGATCGGCCGCATGCTCTGGCACCCGGCCTCGCTGCACAAGGAAGACGAGGCGGTCGAACGCGCGCGCGACCTGTTCGCGCGCAACTCGGCGATGCTGGCCGGCGGCGACGGCGCGGTCGCCAGCAGCCAGGGCGAGGATCCGCAACTGCACGCCGACATCCAGGCCGAGATCGACGCGCTGCGCCACGGCGACGTGCCGATCTTCGTCGCGCCGCTGCAGGCCGCGCGCATCGACGCGGCGCTGGACGACTGGCGGGCGATGCGCCTGGACCTGGAAGAGCTGACCATCCGCAGCGCCCTGGTCGCCACCGACCTCAATCTGCGCATGCGTTATCGCGAAGAAGAACGCGGCGGCCGCCGCTACGCCGCGCAGGCGCCGCACGCGCGCGACCTCGACGCGCGCCGGCGCGCGCTCGCCGCCGAGGCGATGGCGCGGCTGCTGCGCCTGGCGGTGCGCGGCGACGACGGCTCGACCGTCTGGATCACCCCGGAAATCAGCCGCCACGGCTGGCTGGTGCAGCCGGTGCGTCCGGACCTGTACTTCGGCCTAGGCGGGATCGCGGTGACCCTGGCCGGCTACCTGCACGAAGTCGGCCACGGCCGCGCCGATCCGGTCGAAGGCTTGGAGGCGGCGCTGGAAGGCGCCGTGCGCACCCTGCGCACGATGCAGGCGCTGGAAACGCCGGACACCGTCGGCGCGTTCACCGGCCACGCTTCGCAGGTGTGGACCTGGCTGAGCCTGCACGATCTGCTGCAGCGCCCCGAACTGCTCGACGACGCGCTGGCCTGTGCGCGCGCGCTGGAGGCGCGCGGCTTCGAGGACGACCACTACCTCGACGTGATCGACGGCTCGGCCGGCGCGATCGTGCCGCTGCTGGCGCTGGCCGAGGCCAGCGGCGACCCGCGCTGGCGCGCGCTGGCGGTGCGCGCGGCGCAGCGTCTGGAAGCGACCGCGATCGTCGACGAGGCCGGCGCGCGCTGGGCCGGGATCGAAAGCGCGGTTCCGTCGAACGGATTTTCCCACGGCGCCACCGGCGTGGCCTGGGCGCTGTCGCGGCTGGTCCTGGCCGGCGCCGGCGATGCCGCCCAGCGCGCGCGCTGGAGCGCGCTGGCCGACGCCGCGTTCGGGTTCCAGGAGTCATACTACGAAGAGGCCGCGGGCGACTGGCGCGACGCGCGAGAGAGCGACGGCAGCCGCCATTTCCCGACCTGGTGCCACGGCAGCGTCGGCATCGGCCTGTGCGCCTGCGACCTGTACGCGCGCACCGGCGAAGCCCGCCACCTGCGTACGATGCGCCGCGCGGTCGCCTCCGCGCGCGGGCAGTGGGGGTCCAGCCACACGCTCTGCCACGGCGACATGTCGCTGCACGAATTGTTCGCGCGCGCCGCCGCGCTCGATCCGCACGGCTGCGGCGGCGATCCCGACGAGAGCGCGGCGCAGATCGTCTCGGCGATCGAGGAACACCACGGCATGGTCGGCGGGCTGACCCGCGCGGCGTTCACCCCGGGGTTGATGACCGGGCTGGCGGGCGCGATCCACGGGCTCAACCGTCTGGATCCGCGTTCGACGCTGGCTTCGCCGTTGCTGCTGGAGCGGCGGGCGGCGTCGTAGTTGTCGGGGTTATGGGGTTTGGTCCAGAGCTGGGGCTGTGGGAGGGCCTTCAGGCCCGATGCTTTCCGATCGGTGGCTACGTGGCGGTGCGTGTCGAACCATGGGCGAGTCGATCTCGCTCGGCGTTGGTCGGTGCGGCGATTGCGGCGGACGCGGCGGCGACTTTCGGGCTTTCGCCGGAACGACGGCCGCGCAGTTGCGTATCCGACTGTAGGAGCGGCGCAAGCCGCGACCGCGACAACGCAACCACGACGGAACTTTCGAAATCACCGTAATGGCGAGGTCGCGGCTTGCTCCGCTCCTACAGGGACGTGCCGCGGTGGGCTCGACCTTTAATGTGTGCGTACGCTTGACGACCAGCTTCGATCAAGAGTTTCCGTCCGCAAGCGGCCGGGTCACTTTCTTTGTCCAAAGCAACAAAGAAAGTAACCAAAGAAAGTGCATTAAATTTTTCGAATCAAGAGCCACTAGGTCCTGCACCTTGCGCGGGGCCGCGCCATAAGGGGCATCCTGCCCCATGGCGCGCGCGCGCATCCATGCGCGCGCCCTCCGGGGCTGCGGAACGTGTGCTTTGCGTGGGGTTGCGTCCGAGCGAACGGCAACGGCAACGGCAATATAGATTCTGGCGAAAGCAGTAATACCGGATTGAAACCTTGGATCACTGGACGGTCTGCAGCTCCGTCACGGCGCAGGCCGCACGGCCGGCCCGCTCGCCGTCACCCGCACCTTGGCCCCCTCGTCGCGCTGCGCCTGCACGCCCAGCGCGGCCAGGCGCGACAGCAGCTCTCTGGCGAGGTTGTCCACCGCCCGCGGTAGCCGCCACCAGTGCTCGCTAACCCGCACCGGATCGATCTCGATCCACTCCAATTCGCGGAACGGCAGCGGCCCACAGCCGGAGGACCCGATGTAGCCGGGCACCGGCACGATCAGGAAGGGAGCCACTCCGGCGGCGGCCAACCGCGCGGCTTGAGCCACAGCTTCAGCCGCAGTTCGCGCACGACCGCTACGATTGCGTTCCACTACATCCCCCGCTCCTTGCCGTCTTGCGCCGCGACGGCCGGCGTCGCCGCAGGATCGCGGAGAATACCCACCCGCGCGCCGGTTGCGCATGCCGCGCCGCGCAGCTACGCCGCTGCGCTATCATCCGCACCGCACGACGGAGACCCGCCCAGGACATGTGATCGATACGCCCCCTCGCTGAGACCCCGCTCGGGCCCCACGCTGCCGCACCACGCGGCCGCGGGCCCGGGTCGATCGCCGCGCAGGCGCGCAATGCGCCGCGGCCCCGAAGGAGCGCCGATCATGGCCGAACGTTTCGTTCGCACCACCGCTTTGTGTTTTTCCTGGCCGGACGGCAGTCCGGTGTTCACCGATCTCTCGCTGTTGCTGGGCCCCGGACGCACCGGCCTGGTCGCGCCCAACGGCGCCGGCAAGAGCACCCTGCTGCGCCTGATCGCCGGCGAACTGCAACCGGCTTCGGGCCGGATCGATGTGCGCGGCGCGCTGGCCTATCTGCCGCAGCAGGCGACGCTGCCGGGCGCCGCCCGCGTCGCCGATGCGCTGGGCGTATCGGCGCGGCTGCGCGCGCTCGACGCGATCGCCGCGGGCGCCTGCGATCCGGCGCTGTTCGAGACGGTCGGCGAAGATTGGGACCTGGCCGAGCGCAGCGCCGCCGCGCTGGCGCGCATGGGCCTGGACGGGCTGCCGCTGCAGCGCCGGCTCGATCGCCTCAGCGGCGGCGAACTGACCGCGCTGCAGTTGGCCGCGCGCCTGCTGCAGCGGCCCGATGTGTTGTTGCTGGACGAACCCAGCAACCACCTCGACCGCGCCGCGCGCGAGCGCCTGTATCGCCTGATCGAGGACTGGCCGGGTTGCCTGGTCGCGGCCAGCCACGACCGCGCCCTGCTCGAACGCATGGACCGCATCGGCGAACTGGCGCCGGATGCGCTGCGCGTGCATGGCGGCGGCTACGCGTTCTATCGCCAGGCGGCGCAAACCGAACGCGCCGCGGCCGAACAGGACCTGCGCCAGTTGCGGCAACACGCCAGGCGCGAGCAGCGCGAACGCCAGCAGTCGCACGAGCGCGCGCAGCGCCGCGCCGGGCGGGCGCAGCGCGCGGCGCCGGATGCGGGCCTGCCGCGGATCGTCGCCGGCAATCGCGCGCGCGCCGCGCAGGTGTCGGCGGCCAAGGCCGAGGCGGTGCACGCCGCGCGCAGCGACGCCGCGCGCGCCCGCGCCCGCGAGGCCGCACAGGCCTTGATCGACACGCCCGAACTCGACCTGGACCTGCCGGACACACAGGTGCCCGGCGGGCGCCTGCTGCTGCGCGCACGCGGACTGCAGGCGCGCCACGACGGCGTCGACGCGTTCGCGCCGCCGGGCCTGGACCTGGACATCCGCGGCCCCGAGCGCATCGTCGTCGGCGGCGCCAACGGCGCCGGCAAGTCGACCCTGCTGCGCCTGCTCGGCGGCGTGCGCGCGGCCGACGCGGGCGAGCTGCACTACGGCGAAGGCCGCATCGCCTACCTGCCGCAGGGGCTGGACTTGCTGGATCCGGCGCGCAGCGTGGCCGAGCATCTGCGCGCATCCGCGCCGCGGCTCGACGACGCCGCCCGCGCCAACCTGCTCGCGCGCTGGCTGCTGCGCGGCGCGCGCGCGCAACTGCCGCTGGCGGCGTTGTCCGGCGGCGAACGCCTGCGCGCGGTGCTGGCCTGTGTGCTGCACGCCGAACCCGCGCCGCAGCTGTTGTTGCTGGACGAACCCAGCAACCACCTCGACCTGGATGCGCTGGGCGAACTCGAACGCGCGCTGCGCGCCTATCGCGGCGCGCTGGTCGCGGTCAGCCACGACCCGGCCTTCGTCGCGGCGCTGGCGCCGACGCGGCGGCTGGAACTGGTCGGCGGGCGCCTGCGCGAGGCGCCGTGATCGGCGGTTATCGGCCGGCGCCGCCGAATTGCGCCGGCCAGTCCGCGACCACCGCCTCGATCGCGCGCTGCGCGCGGGCGCGCGCGTTCTCGCCCTCGCGCGGCGGCAGCGGCAGGTCCGGGGCGATCCCGGCGACCTCGTCGCTGCCGTCGCTGCGCAGGCGCACGCAGTTGGGCATGCGCAGGCGCAGGCGCGAATGCGCCAGGGTCAATGGCTCGGCCGAGACCATGAAGCCGCACCCATCGCCGCCGGTGCGCTGGCCGAGCATGCGCGCGACGCCGTTGTTGCGCAGGGTCGCGGCGAACATCTCCGCGGCCGAGAACGTGCGCGCATCGGTCAGCACGTACAGCGGGCCGTCCCACGCGCCCCAATGGTCGTCCATCTGGATCGGCCAATGCAGGCGCTTGGCCACGCGCGCGTTGCCGTAGGCGCCGGCGGGCAAGCTGTCCAGCGGGCCGCCGGCGGAACCGGCCTCGACCAGCCGCCGGCAGTGCGTGCCGTTCCAGTCGCGGCGCTCGCGCCACACCCAGGACAGCTCGCAGCGGCCCTCGCGCGCGCGGGCACGGGCGGCGCGAAAGCGCTCGGTCTGCCGGTCCAGCGCCTGGATCGCCTGCGCATCCGGGGCGAAGCCGCGCGCCTGGGCCAGGTTCTCGAGTTGCTCGTCGAGGTAAGCGGCCGCGGCGGGCGACTGCGACACCAGCAGCGGCGAGGAACGCAGCGGCTTGCGGGTGAACAAACGGGTGGCGATGTCGCCGCTGTCGTCGCCGCCGCCGTTGCGGCCGACATCGACGATCAGCGCCTGCGCGCCCTGCGCCGCCAATCGCTTGAGCTGCGCCTCCAGCGCGGCGTACCAAGCGTCGTCGATCTGCGCGGGCAGCCGCGAGCGCCATGCCTGCGCGTCGCCGGCGCCGGCCACCTCGGGATGGTTCCACGCCGCCAGGCACAGCGAGGGATAGCTCTCGCGGCTGAATTCCTTGAGCCGCACCACGCCGACGCGCGCTCCCTGCGCCGTGTCCATCAGCCCGACCCGGAACGGCCCGGCGACGCCGTCCTCCAACAGACGAAAGCCCGGCAGCGATTCGAACGGCAGCGAGAACGGCACCCGCGCGTCGCCGCCGTCGTAGCCCAGCGCGGCGCAACCGGCCACCGCGTCGAGGCGGCGCGCGTCCGCGGGCGGCGGCGCCGCGACCGGTTCGGCCGCGGCCGGCTGCAGGGTCGGCACGAACGAGAAATGGCCGTCGCCGAAACCGGCGACGAAATCGCGCAGTGCGCGCTCGGCCTGGGCGTCGTTCTCGGCGCCGTCGAGCGCGCGCGCGGTGGCGCGGTCGAGCGCGGGCAGATCGACCCCGCCCTGCGGCGAGGCGAACCAGGCCAGGTTGGCGTATTCGCGTTCCAGCGTCCGCTTGAGCTGGGCGTAGTCCTGCCGCCACGGCGCGGGATCGAAACCGGCGGCGGTGCAGGGCGAGGCCGCGGCGATCAGCGCGGCGGCGAGAAGGGACAAGCGACTGGCGCGCATCGGCGGTTCCGGCGGCAATGGACAATGGCGGCCAGTATCGGCGCCGCCGCGGGCCGGTTCTTGGACGCCGCTAGCGTCGGGTACGGCGCTAGCGTTTGCGCAAGCGCTAGTCGCGGCGCGCGCGCCGGCGCGCCGCCGGCGTGGTCCCGCGCAAGGCGCGGAACACCCGGCTCATGTGGGCCTGGTCGCAGAAGCCGCAGGCGATCGCGATCTGCGCCAGCGACGCGCGCTCGCCGTCGAGCAGGCGCTCGGCGCGCTGCACCCGGATCTCGCGCAGGTAACCGCCGACCGACACGCCGAAGGCGCGCTTGAACTCGCGCGCCACATGGGTGGGATGGCGGCCGACTTCGCGCGCCACGCCGTCCAGCGCCAGTTCCCCGGCCTGGTGTTCGTGCAGGTAGTCGCGCACGCGCTGCAGCCAGGCCGCGCGCCCGCGTTCCTCGCCGCTGCGGCCGAACAGGCCCAGCAGCTCCAGCACCAGGCCCTCGACCACCATCGCCGCGCAGTCGTCGCGCGCGTCCAGTTCCGCCGCCATCTCGCGCGCCAGCGCCGCCAGCCGCGGCGCGGCGACGTGGCGGCCCGGCTCGAGCGCGCCGCGCGCGGCCAGGAACTCCAGCGCCGCCGGCGCCGGACGCAGCAGCAGCTTGCGCGCGCCCTCGCCGGCGAAACGCTGCGAATGCGGCTCGCCGGCGGCGCAGTACAGCAGGTGCCCGGGGCCGTGCGCGACCGCGCGACCGCGCTGGGTTTCCTCATAGCGGCCCGACACCACCAGGCACAGCGAGGGTTCGTCGTGGCGATGCGCGGGCATGGCCGTGGCCGGCGCATAGGCCTTGCAGCGGATCGACTGCATCCAGGTCGGCTGGGGTGCGCTGGCGGCTCGCATAGGCCGAGCATAGTACGCCGCCGGCGCCATGGGTTTGCCGGCGGCGGCGACAGCGCGGCGGGCGGCGCCGCGCTGCGCTGCGCTTCGCTTACTTGCGCGGGGCCGGCGACGGCACGGCGAAGGCGGCGCGGATCGCCTCGTCCTCGACCGCGCGGTAGATGGTGCCGTGGCTCAGGTCCGGCCGCGGCCGGTACTCCCAGGCCAGGCCGGCGGGCGCCTGCGCGCGCAGCAGGTCGGCCAATCGCTGGGTCTGCGGGGCGATGTTGTCCTCGTCGGCCGAGTACAGCCGCAAGGTCCGCGCCGGCAACGCCTTGCGGCGGTCGCGCAGCAACGCCGGCGCCTGGGTCAGCAACGCGTCGCGGTTCCACCACAGGCTCGGGCTGATCGCGATGTAGACGTCGAACAGGCGCGGCTCGCGCAGGAAGGTCTCGGCCACGAACAGCCCGGCCAACGACTCGCCGACGATGCCGCGGCGCGACTGGGTGCGCAGGCGGCGCTCGACCTGCGGGATCAGCTCGTCGCGGATGAACGCGCGGAACTGCGCCGAGCCGCCCAGCGTCGGCGCCAGTTTGAGTTCTTCGGCGACCTCGGTCGGCCCGGTCATGTCGCGCTTGCGCTGGGTGTTCTCGATCCCGACCACGAACATCGGCGCGATCGCGCCGGCGGCGATGGCGCGATCGACCGCGTCGGCGACATGCGGGAAGTCTTCCTGCAGGCCGCCGTCGGGCATGTACAGCACCGGGTGCCGGTCGCGGCCCCGCTCGGCGTAACCCGGCGGCGCGTAGATATTGATCCGGCGGGTCTCGCCGAGGATCTTCGAGTCCAGGGTGAAGCTGCCGTACACCTTGGCCGCGTCCGCCGCGTCCGCCGCGGTCGGCGCGGCCGGCGCGGATTGCTGCGCGCAGGCCGGCGCGACGGCGAAGGCGCAGGCCACGGCAAGCGACAGCAGCGCGGCGCGCACGCCGCGACGGTGGATCTTCAAGGTTCGGCTCCGTCGCGCGAGCGACCGGGCCGCGCGTCGGCGCGATCGTAGCAGGACGCGCGCGACCGGCGGCGAACGCCGGCGCGGCCGATCTTGTCGTTTCGGTGCCGGGCCGGCGCGGCCCGACGCCTCAGTCGACGGACTCGCGGTCCGCGCGTGCGTGGGCAGCGTCGGCGGAATCGGTGCGCCCGCGCTGGCCGCGCTCCTGGTTGAGCCGGATCCGCCGCCGGGTGCGGATGAACTCGACCGCCACCGCGCTCAACGGCGCAACTCGCGCATCGATGCCGAACACCCGCAGCAGCACGCTGCGCTCTTCGCGGCTCAGATCGCCGTTGTCCAACCCCGGCGCTGCGGCGCCGCGTACGTCCCCTGCCTCGTCCATGCCGGTCCCGCTCCCCTGGCGCCCCCGCGCCGCAGAATCCGCGCGCCCGCATGCGGGCGCGCGCAAACCCCATCCCATCAGATCAAATGCGTCGCCCATGCGCCGAACGCCAGCGCCGCCACCGCCGCGACCGCGGCCGCCGAAGCCGCGCCGACCAGGATCCGGTCCTGCTTGCGCGCGCGTTGCAGCGCGTCGCCGTAGGGCATCGTGGTGTGGGCGATCATCGTGTACAGCGGCAGCCAGGTGCGCGGCAACAACCGGTTCAGCGCCACGTCGATGCGCTTGCGCGCCAGGAACCAGAACGACTGCACCTTCTGCTTGAGCTCGACGAAGTTGGCCTTGGACAGCTCGGCCAAGGTGTCGGTGTGCGGCCGGCGGGTGCGCTCGTAGTCGGCGAACGCGGCGCGGCGGTCGCCCGGATGGCGGGCCAGCGCGGCCATCAGCGCCGAGCAGTCCTCGAACGCGGAGTTCATGCCCTGGCCGTAGAACGGATACACCGCGTGGCAGGCATCGCCGACCAGCACGATCCACTCGTCCAGGCTCCACGGCGCGGTGCGCGTGGTGATCAGCGAACCGGTCGGATGGCGGTCCCAGTCGTCCACCAGGGTCGGCAGCAGCGGCACCAGGTCGGGGAAATACTTGTCGAACAGCGCGCGGATTTGCGCCGGCGTGCGCGTGCTGGCGAAGCTGTCCGGCCCTTCGTGCGGCAGGAACAGGGTCAGCGTGTGCGAGCCGTCGCGGTTGGGATGGGAGACGAAGAAACAATGCACGCGCGGCCACACGTGCAGCGCCTCCAGCCGGATCTGCGAGCCGCCGTCGGGCAGCGCCGCCAGGCTCAGTTCCTTGTAGCCCCACTCCAGGTATTCCTGGTGGTAGTCGGCGCGCTCGCCGCGCTGCATCTCGCGGCGCGCGCGCGAGAACGCGCCGTCGGCGCCGACCGTCCAGGCCGGTTTCACCCGCACCGGCAGCCCGCCGTGCTCGAACTCCAGCTCGCGCGCGTCCTTGTCGATCCGCGCCAGCCGGTGCTCGAAGTGCAGGCGCACCTGCGGATGGCGTTGGGCGTGGTCGAGCAGCAGGCGGTTGAGTTCGTTGCGGTCGATCGAATGCAGGACCTCGCCGCGGTCCTTGCCGTAGGGCTGGAAACGGGTGCTGCCGTCGGGCGCGTGGATCACCCGCCCGGCCATCGCCACGGTCAGCGGCATCACCTCGTCGAGCAGGCCGACTTCGCTCAGCGCCTGGATGCCGCGCTTGGACAGGCCCAGGTTGATCGAACGCCCGCCGCCGGACTGGTCCACGCGCGGATCGCTGCGGCGCTCGTACACGTCCACGCCGATGCCCTGGCGCGCCAGCGACAGCGCCAGCAGCGAGCCGGCCAGGCCGCCGCCGACGATGGCCACGCGGCCGGCCGCGTTGTTGTGCTCGGTCATCGCGGGACCTCAGGCGCTGGCGACGGTGGGCTTGGCCGCGGCGGCGGACTGCGCCTGCAGCTCGATCTCCGCCTCCACCAGCGCCTTCACCGCCTGGTCGAAGTAGTTGCGCCGCACCGTGCCGCCGAGCCGGCGCAGGTACGAGCGCAGGAACTGGCTGCGCACCTGCGCGGTGTCGAGCGAGCGGCGCAGGAACGGCAGGTCGGTCTCGACCATCTGCCGGATCGCCAGCATCGGCACCGGGCTGCGCAGCGGGCGGAAGTCCGGATTGCGCAGGCCGGGGCTCTCGTTGGTGGCGTGGAACTCGCCGAGCATCAGCCCCAGGTCGACGAAGCTGGGCTTGAGCTGCTGCTGCACTTCGTCGACGAACGCGGCCGCATCGTCGCCCAGGTGCGGGAACACGATCAGCACGGTCTTGTTGATCGCCACCTGGCCGGTGCGCGGCTCGATCTCGCCGAACAGGTCGCGGTACACGCTGATCAGCTCGACGATGCGGTCCAGGCTGACGTCGCGGTCCTGGATCTCGGCCAGCCAGATGGTGTCCAGCGCCAGCGCGGTCGGGGTGAACGGGCACACCGGCCCGGGGCGGCCCACGTCCGGATGCGGACGGGCGAGGAAGTTGCGGATCCACGCCACCGTGCGCGGCAGCGGCGCGTCGGCCGGCTGGTCGCGCTCGACCGTGGAGGCCTGCATCAGCTTGCCGCGGGCCGCGGCCACCGGGGTCTCGACCACGGTCTGCGCCTGCATCATCAGTCGGTCGGTTTCGATGACCGGAGTGGAATCGTTGTCTGGAATCATTGCCGTTTCATCCCTGCATACTTGGCTTGGTTCGAACCCACGCAGCGCTCAGCGCGGCGGTCCGTGTGCGCTTCGCCGGTGGCGGCGAGGCTGCGTGTGTTTCCGGTCGAAAGCGTCCTGATCGGCAACCGTCCCGGTGGTGAGGTTTTTCCCTGGCCCGATCTGGATAGATCGCAATCCGGGGGCGCTTCCCGTCGTCTTCGCCTTCCCTCGCCCGCCCGCGCCGATGCGCCCAGGCCGGCGCGGGGCGGCGGTTCGCGCCGGGCGCGCCCGGCCGGGCCGCGGATCAGACTGCGCATCGGGCCTCTCCCTGGGCGGCGCCGGCGGGCGCCTGGGAAGCAGCATGCTCCACCGCTGGCGCAGCCAATGCGTCTGGCAGGTCGTTCTCGACCTCGCGGATCGCACGCCGCGACCACGCCACCGCGGCGATGGTCATCATCGCCGCGCCCAGCACCAGGAACATCAGCCCCAGCCCGCGCCCCGGCCCGACCCCGATCAACAGGCCGAGCGAGCCGGCCAGCGCGCCGTCGGCCGCCATCAACGGCTCGAACACGTGCTCGGCCAGCGGGCCGGCCAGGCAGAACGCCAGCGGCATCGCCGATTCGGCCAGCACGCGCTGGATCGCGAAGCAGCGGCCCTGCAGTTCCGCCGGCACCTTGCTCTGCCACAGCGTCGCATTGCAGGCGTTGATCACCGGCACGCTGAGGAAGAACGCGAAACCGGCCACCACCAACAGCGGGAACGACGGCTGCAGGCCGTGCGCGGCCAGGAACAACCCGGCCAGCATCGAGAAGCCGAGCACGCCGACCACGCGCCGGCGCGGCCCGCCCCAGGTGCTCATCAACACGCCGCCGAACAGCAGGCCGCTGCCGCCGATGGCCATCTGCACGCCCAGCAGCGCCGGATCGGCGACCGACAGGATCAGCGGCGTGATCGCGATGCTGGCGATGCCGAACATGAAGTTGCTCAGGCCGAACACGATCAGCAGCCCCATCAGCCCGCGCCGCTCGCGCACGTAGGCGAAGCCGGTCGAGGCTTCCTGCCACAGGCCCTGCTGCGGCGCCTGCGGATCGCGCGCCAGCCGCGGCACCTTGGCCAGGCACAGCGCCAGCAGGCCGACCACGAAGGTCAAGGCATCGACCACCAGCACGCCCTGCAGCGAGATCGTGCTGACCAGCACGCCGGCCAGCAGCGGCCCGCCGACCTGGGCGACGGCGAAACCGGTCTGGACCAGGCCGTTGACCCGAGTCAGTTGGTCGGGACTGGCCAACAGCGGGATGCTCGCCGCGTACGCCGGCTGCAGGAACGCGTTCGACAGCGCGACCGCGCCGACGCCCACGTAGATATGCCACATCGACAGGTGTCCGCTCGCCAGCAATCCCGCCAACGCCAGCATGGTCGCGGCCGAGATCGCCTCGCACACGATCATGGTGCGGCGGCGGTCCCAGCGGTCGACCAGGGCGCCGGCGAACGGCGAGATCAACAGCGCCGGCACCGCCATCGACACGAACACCAGGGCGAAGCGCGTGGTCGAACCGGTGGTCTGCAGCACCCACACGCCGAGCGCGAAGGTGGTCAGGCGCGAACCCACGCCGGAGACCAGCTGGCCGAACCAGATCAGCAGGAAATTGCGCAGTCCCGACCAGCGGCTCATGCTTCGGCCTCCACCGGCGCCGGCAGCACGCCGCGCGCCTGCAGGAAGCGCAGGTACAGCCGCATCAACGCGGTGTCGGCCGGCGGGCAGACCAGTCCCAGCGGCTCGACCGCGCGCGTGCTGGCGCTGCAGTCGAACTGCGGCTCGCGCGGGTTGGGATGCTCGGGGAACAGGCCGGCGAACGGCGCCAGCGCGTTCTCGCGCGAGACCGCGGCCTGCGCCAGCAGTTCGCGCCGCCACTGCGGGTAGTCGATCTCCTCGACCTGCAGGCCGGCTTCGCGCATCGCCCGCACCGCGTCGGGAATCGGCAGGCGGCGCCGGTTGTAGAAGTGGAAGGTGCCGTTGGCCTCGCCCGCGCCGAGGGCGATGCGCACGATCGCGCGGCCGACGTAGTCCACCGGCGCCATGTCGAAGGCTTCGTCGGGCAGGTGCGGCGCGCGGCCGAGCTGCACGCAGCCGCGGATCCAGGCGTTGAAGTAGTCGCCGGCGTTGCTGGCGCCGGTGTGGCTGTCGCCGGTGATGCGCGCCGGGCGGTAGATCGCCACCGGCAGGCCGCGCTCGCGCGCCAGCAGCGCCAGCTGTTCGCCGACCCACTTGCTCTGGTTGTAGCCGCCGTATTGCTCGTCGGCGCGCGGCGGCGGATCGGACTCGCGCACGATGCGGTCCAGGTTCGACGCGGTCAGGCACACGCCCAGGGTCGACACCAGGTGCACCGGCTTGACCCGGTGCCGGGTGGCCAGCCGCAGCACTTCGCGGGTGCCGCCGACGTTGGCCGCTTCCAGGTGCTCGTACGGGGCGAGGAAATTGACCTGGCCGCCGTTGTGGAAGATCGCCTCGGCGCGCTTCGCCAGCGCGTCGAAGCCGGCTTCGTCCAGGCCCAGCCGCGGCAGGGCGAGGTCGCCCAGCACGATGCGCAGGCGCGCCTGGTCGCCTTCGCGCCACAAGTCGTAGCCGCGCAGGTTGTTGCGGATGCGGGCGAGGCCGTCCTCGTCGCTGCCGGCGCGCACCAGGCACAGGATCTCGGCGTCGCCGACGTCGAGCAGCTCGCGCACCATATAGGCGCCGAGGAAACCGGTGGCGCCGGTGATCAGCACCGAACGCGGATGCGCGCGCGAGGCCGCCGGCAGCGCGGCGTTGCGCGGATGGATGTCGTCGTCCAGCTGCACCTTGGCGGCGAGGTCGAACTCGTCCTCGCCGCCGCCGGCGCGCAGTTCGTCGATGCGCCGGGCCAGCGCGGCCAGGGTCGGCGCGGCGAACACCGTCGCCAGCGGCACCTCCACGCCGAGCGCGGCGTGCAGCTTGAACACCAGCGGCAGGGTCATCAGCGAATCGCCGCCGATGGCGAAGAAATCGTCGTCGGCGCTGATCCGCTCGCGGCCCAGCACCTCGCGCCAGACCGCCAGCACCGCGCGTTCGGTGTCGCTGGAAGGCTCGACCAAGGGCCGCTGCTCCAGCAATTCCTCGCTCGGTTCGGGCAGCGCCTTGCGGTCGATCTTGCCGTTGCGGTTGAGCGGCATGGCCTGCAGCCGCACATAGGCCGACGGCAGCAGCGCCTCGGGCAGGCTGCGCGCGAGATGCTCGCGCCACTGCGCCGGGCCGCTGTTTTCGTCGGCGACCAGATAGGCGACCAGGCGCTTGTCGCCGGGCCGATCCTCGCGCAGCAGCACCGCCGCGGCCTCGATCTGCGGATGCGCTTCCAGCGCGCTCTCGATCTCGCCCAGCTCGATGCGGAAACCGCGCAGCTTGACTTGATGGTCGCGGCGGCCGAGGAACTGCAAGGTGCCGTCGGCGTTCCAGCGCGCCAGGTCGCCGGTGCGGTACAGCCGCCCGCCCGGCGCGAACGGGTCGGCCGGGAACGCCTCGGCGCTCAGCTCGGGCCGGTTGAGGTAGCCGCGCGCCACGCCGGCGCCGCCGATGCACAGCTCGCCGGCGGCGCCGCGCGGCGCCAGTTCGCCGTGCGCGTCGACCACGTACAGGCGCACGCCCGGCAGCGGCCGGCCGATCGGCAGCTCGCGCGCAGCGAACTCGCCGCCGTCGCGGGTGCTCAGCATCGCCGCGCACACCGAGGTCTCGGTCGGGCCGTAATGGTTGCTCAGCGCGACCCGGCCGTCGGTGATCGCGGCGAAACGGCGCACCTGCTCGACCCCGACGCTCTCGCCGCCGATCATCATCAGCCGCAGCTGCGGCAGCAGCGCGGCATCGCGCGTGCGCGCCGCCCAGCCCTCGCTCCAGCGCCGCCACAGCGCGGCCGGCGCGTCGATCGCACTGACTGCGTGCTGCGCGCAGAACGCTTCCAGCTCGAACGGGCCGAGCTCGGTCGGATTGGGATGCAGCACCAGGGCCGAGCCGCTGGCCAGCGCCGGAAACACGTCGCCGACCGAAGCGTCGAACACCAGCGGCGGAATCATCAGCAGGCGCTGCCCGGCGAAATCGTGGCCGGCCATGAAGCCCAGGGTCAGGTTGACCGCGCCGCGATGCTCGACGGTCACGCCCTTGGGCTGGCCGGTCGAACCGGAGGTGTAGATGACATAGGCCGCGTCGTCGGCGGCGATGTCGTCGCAGGGCCGCTGCGGCGACGCGTCGGCCTCGTCGCTGGCGAGCAGCGGCACCTGCGTGCCGAGCTGCTGCGCACGCGCGCGCCATTGCGGCGGCGCCAGCAGCGCCTTGGCCGCGGTGTCTTCGAGCAGGAACTGCAGGCGGTCGTCGGGATGCGCCGGGTCCAGCGGCACGTACGCCGCGCCCGCGGCGAGCGCGCCGAGCACCGCCACCAGCGCCTCGATCGAGCGATCGGTCAGCACCGCCACCCGGCTCTCGCGGCCCGCGCCGAGTTCGCGCAGGCGCCGGCCCAGGCCGTTGGCGCGATGCAGCAGCTCGCGGTAGCTCAGCGAACGGCCGGGCTCGACCAGCGCCGGCGCGTCGGGCGTGCGCGCGGCCTGGGCGGCGAACAGCGAATACAGATCGTTGTGCGCGCACGGCGACGCCGCGCCGCCGTCGCCCAGGGCGAGCAGTTGCGCGCGCTGCGCCGCGGGCAGCAGCGACAGCTGCGCCAGCGGCCGGTCCGGCGCGGCCAGGGCGTTGCGCAGCAGGGTTTCCAGCTGCTGCTCCAGGCGCTCGATGGTGTCGGCGTCGAACAGGTCGCGGTCGTAGTCGAAGCTGCCGACCAGGCCGCCGTCGCTGGCCGCGCCCAGGGTCAGGGTGATCTCGAAGCGCGCCGCCATCTCCTGCGACTCGAACACGCGGGTGTCCAGGCCGTGCAGGCGCAGCGGTTCGGCGACCGCGTTCTGCAGCACGAACAAGGTCTGGAACAGCGGCGTGCGTCCGGGCGCGCGCTCGATCTTGAGCTCGTCGATCACCCGCTCCAGCGGCGCGTCGGCATGGCTCATCGCATCCAGCACATGGCCGCGCGTGCGGCGCAGCAGTTCGCGCAGGCTCGGTTCGCCGGACAGGTCGCCGCGCAGCGCCAGGGTGTTGACGAACAGGCCGATCAGCGGCGCGGTGCCGGGTTCGCCGCGGTTGGCCACCGGCGAGCCGACGACCACGTCGTCCTGGCCGCTGTTGCGCGCCAGCACCGCCTGGAACGCAGCCAGCAGCAGCATGAACAAGGTCGCGTTCTCGCCCTTGGCGAAGTCGCCGGCGGCGCGCACCAGTTCCGGCGGCAGGTACATCGCATAGCGCGCGCCGCGGCCCAGCGGCGCGCTCGAACGCGGCCGGTCGGTGGGCAGGTCGAGCAGGCCGCCGGTGCCGGCCAGCGCATCGCGCCAGAACGCCAACTGGCGGGCCTGCGCCTGCTCGTGCGCGGGTTCGCGCTGCCACAGCACGCAGTCGCCGAACTGCAGCGCCGGCGGCGCCGGCGGCGCCAATCGGCCTTCGGCCGTGGCGCCGGTCTCGGCGGCGTAGAAGCGGTTGAATTCGTCGAACAGCACGCCCAGCGACCAGGCGTCGGAGACGATGTGGTGCAGCACCACCAGCAGCGCGTGGTTGTCGCGGTCCAGCCGTACCAGGGTGGCGCGCAGCAGCGGCGGCCGGGCCAGGTCGAACGGACGCACGGTTTCCTGGTCGGCGCGGCGCTGCAGTTCCGCTTCGCGGCGCTGCGGGTCGAGGTCGCTCAGGTCGATCGTCGGCACCGCGAACGCGACCTGCGCGGCCACGCTCTGGCGCGGCTCGCCGGCGACTTCGGCGAAGCCGGTGCGCAATGATTCGTGCCGCGCGATCACCGCGGCGAACGCGCGCTGCACGGCGCCGGCGTCGAGCGCGCCGCGCAGGCGCAGGTGCGCGTACACGTGGTACGCGCCGGTGCCCGGCTGCAGGCGCTCGAAGAACCACATGCGCTGCTGCGCCGCCGACAGCGGCAGCGGCGCGCCCGGATCGAGCGCGCGCGGCCGGATCGGTTGCGCCGCCGTACCCGCGCTCTTGCGCGCGGCCAGTTGCCGCAACAACAGCTCGCGCTGCTGCGGGCTCAACCGCGCCAGGCGCTCGGCGGTGGCGTCGTGCGCACCGTTGCCTTGTGAAGGAGGCGAAGACGAACTCATGCGTGCTGCTTCATCCTTGACTACCGTTGCAGGAGGCGCTGGCCCCAGCCAAGCGCCGCGAACCGCTCGCGGGCCGCCGCTCCCGACGGCGGCCCGATACATCCACTGCACTAACGCAATTCCCGGAAAAACCGGTGTTTCCCCAAGCGTTGCGCGAACGCAACGCCCGTCCGCGGCCGGCGCCCCCGCGCCGCCGCGGCGTGTCGATCAGGTTCCCGTCGCGACCTGATCGGCCAGCAACGCCTGGATTTCCTCGTCGCTGAGGCCTTCCAGGTTGTCGAGCATCCCGGCCAGCCCGTCGTCGTCCTGCAGCATCTGCGCGTACTGCGCCTGCAGCCACTGGCCGAAGCCGGCCACGGTCGGCGCCTCGAACACCGTGCGCAGCCGCGCATCGCAGGCGAAGGCCTGGTTGATGCGGCTGAGCAACTGGGTGGCCAGCAGCGAATGGCCGCCGAGGTCGAAGAAATCGTCGTCGACGCCGACCCGCTCGATCCCCAGCGTCTGCGCCCAGATCTCCGCCAGCCGCGCCTCGTCGTCGTTGCGCGGGGCGACGTAGCGCTCGCTGTCGGCGCCGCTGTCCGGCGCCGGCAACGCGTTGCGGTCGACCTTGCCGTTGGGCGTGAGCGGGAAGCGCTCCAGCGTCACGAACGCGCTGGGCACCATGTAGTCGGGCAGGCTCGCGCGCAGGTGCTCGCGCATCGCGCCGGCGCCCGGCGCATCGCCGTCGGCGACGACATAGGCGACCAGGCGCTTGTCGCCGGGACGGTCTTCGCGGCAATGCACCACCGCCTGGCCGACGCCGGGCAACTGCGCCAGCACCGCCTCGATCTCGCCCAACTCGATGCGGAAACCGCGCAGCTTGACCTGATGGTCGATGCGACCGATGACCTCCAGCCGGCCGTCGCGCCGCCAGCGCGCGAGGTCGCCGGTGCGGTACAGGCGCGCGTCCGGCGAAGACGCGTAGGGATCGGGCACGAACTTCTCGGCGGTCAGTTCGGGCCGGTCGAGATAGCCCAGGGCGACGCCGTCGCCGCCGATCAGCAACTCGCCCGGAACCCCGGCCGGCAACGGCCGCAGCGCGCGGTCGACCACGTAGACGCGGGTGTTGGCGATCGGCTTGCCGATGCAGATCGCGCCGTCGCGGCGCACGCGCTCCAGCGTCGACCACACCGTGGTCTCGGTCGGGCCGTACATGTTCCACAGCTCGGCGCAGCGTTCCAGCAGGCGGTCGGCGAGTTCGCGCGGCAGCGCTTCGCCGCCGCACAGCAGGCGCAGGTCGGCGCGGCCGTGCCAGCCGGCGTCGAGCAGCATGCGCCAGGTCGCTGGCGTGGCCTGCACCACGGTGCTGCGCGAGCGCTCGATCAAGCGCGCCAGCGCCATCGCGTCGCCGGCGGTGTCGCGGTCGGCCAGCACCACGCGCGCGCCAACGCTCAACGGCAGCATCAGTTCCAGCAGGGCGATGTCGAACGACAGCGTGGTCACCGCGCACAGCGCATCGGTTTCGCCCAGGCCGGGCTCGCGCGCCATCGAGGCGAGGAAGTTGACCGCTGCGCCGTGCGGCACGCGCACGCCCTTGGGCCGGCCGGTCGAGCCGGAGGTGAAGATCACATAGGCCGGATCGCGCGGGCCCACTGCGATCGGCGCGCGCGCGCCGCCGGCATCGGCCAGCGCGTCCTTGAGGCTCAGCGACGCCTGCCCGGCGGGCAGCTGGGCGATCAGGTCGCGATCGCCGAGCACCAGCCGCATCGACGCGTCCTCGAGCATGTAGCCCAGGCGCTGCGCGGGATAGCTCGGGTCCATCGGCACGTAGGCCGCGCCGGCCTTGAGCGTGCCCAACAGCGCCGCCAGCATCGCCGGCGAACGCTCCAGGTACAGGCCGACCAGATCGCCGGCGCCGACGCCGTGCGCGGCCAGCGCGCGCGCCACCGCTTCGGCCTGGGCATCGAGTTCGGCGTAGCTCAGGCGCTGCTCGCCGGATTCGACCGCGATCGCCGCGGGCGTGCGCGCGGCCTGGGCTTCGAACAGCCCGTGCAGCGGCAGCGCCGGCGTCTCGGCCGCGGTGTCGTTCCAGTCGCGCAGCAGCTGCCGGCGTTCCAGCGGCGAAAGGATGTCCAGTTCGCCGAGCGTGCGCGCGGGGTCTTCGGCCGCCGCCGCGAGCAGGCGCTGCAGCTGGCCGGCGAACGCGGCGATGGTGGCCTCGTCGAACAGCGCGGTCGAGTACTCGAACATCATCACCAGCTGGCCGCGGTCTTCCACCGCGAACAGCGACAGATCGGTGCGCGCGGTGCCCTGGTTGACGGTGTCGAACGCCACCGTGTTCAGGCGCAGGCCCGATTCGGTGCGCGACTCGCCGGGGAAGTTCTGGAAGAACAGCATCGACTGGAACAGCGGCGTGTGGCTCTGCGCGCGGTCCAGGTCCAGCTCCTCGATCAGGCGCTCGATCGGCAGGTCCTGGTTCGAGTACGCGCCCAGGGTGGATTCCTTCACCTGCGCCAGCAGTTCGCGGAAGCTCGGATCGCCGGACAGGTCGTTGCGCAGCGCCAGCATGTTGACGAAGAAACCGACCATCGACTCCAGCTCGGGCCGGCCGCGGTTGGCCACGCCGACGCCGAGGACCTGGTCGGTCTGCCCGGAGTAGCGCATCAGCAGGGTCTGGAACGCCGCCACCAGCACCATGAAGGCGGTGGCGTCTTCGCGCCGCGCCATCTGCCGCACGCGCTCGTACGCGTCCTCGGGCAGCACCGCGCGCAGCACCGCGCCGTGCGGGCTCTGGCGCGGCGGACGCGGCCGGTCGCCGGGCAGCTCCAGCACCGGCAGACGCCCGGACAGGCGCTCTTTCCAGTACTCCAGTTGCTTGGCCAGGGTGCCGTGCTCGAACTCGTCGCGCTGCCACAGCGCGTAGTCGACGTACTGCAGTTGCGGCTCCGCCAACGGCGAGGGCTGGCCCGCTTCGAAGGCCTGGTACAGCGCGTGCAGCTCTTCCAGGATCACGCCCAGCGACCAGCCGTCGATGGCGATGTGGTGGGCGTTGATCACCAACAGGTGGCGCTCCGGCCCGGTGCGCACCAGCAGCGCGCGCAGGATCGGGCCGTGGGTCAGGTCGAAGCCGATCGCCGCTTCCTTGCGCGCCAGCTCGATCGCCTGCGCGTCGCGCTCGGCGGCCGGCAGGTCGCTGAGGTCGGCGTAGCCCAGCGGCACCTGCGCCGGCGCCAGGATCTGCTGGTACGGACCTTCGGCGTCGCTGCGCGTCACCGTGCGCAGGCTCTCGTGGCGGCGCGCGACTTCGTCGAGCGCGCGCTGCAGCGGCTCGCGCCGCAGCGGACCGTCGATCCACTGCGACAGCGGCACGTTGTACACCGCCGAACCCGGGTCGAACTGATCGAGGATCCACAGGCGCTGCTGCGCGAACGACAGCGGCAGGCGCGAGGGGCGCTCGCGCCGCACCACGCCGGGCCGCGCCGCGGCGGCCTTGCGCTGCGCCAGTTGGCGCAGCACCAGGGCCCGGCGTTCCGGCGACAAACCGGCCAAACGCGCGTCCAACTCGCTCATGACTGCTCTCCGCCTCCCATGGCCTGGCCCAGGCGGGCCGCGGCTTCCTCGTCGCTGAGGTCTTCCAGGCTCGCCAGCAGCGCCTCCAGGTCGGCGCCGTCGATCTGCTCGCGCGCCACCGCGACGCGCGCGGCCAGCTGTTCCAGGGTCGGCGCCTCGAACATCGCGCGCAGCGGCAGCTCGATGCCGAAGTGCTGGTCGATGCGCGCCAGCAGGCGCGTGGCCAGCAGCGAGTGGCCGCCGAGATCGAAGAAGTTGTCGCGCACGCCGACCCGGCGCACGTTGAGCAACTGCTTCCACAGCTCGACCATGGTCTCTTCTTCGGGCGTGCGCGGCGCGATGTCCTCGTCGCCGCCGTCCTCGCCGCCGGCCACGTCTTCCGGCGCCGGCAACGCGCGCCGGTCGACCTTGCCGTTGGGCGTCAGCGGGAAGCGTTCCAGCGCGACGAACGCGCTGGGCACCATGTAGTCCGGCAGCGCCGCGCGCAGATGGTCGCGCAGCGCGGTCGCCGCCGGCGCGGCGCCGTCGGCGGTGACGTAGGCGACCAGGCGCTTGTCGCCGGGACGGTCCTCGCGGCAATGCACCACCGCCTGGGTGACGCCGGCGAACTGCGCCAGCACCGATTCGATCTCGCCCAGCTCGATGCGGAAGCCGCGCAGCTTGATCTGGTGATCGATGCGGCCGATGACTTCCAGGGTGCCGTCGTAGCGCCAGAACGCGAGGTCGCCGGTGCGGTACAGGCGGCTGCCCGGCGCAGCGGCGAACGGATCGGGAATGAACTTCTCTTCGGTCAGGTCCGGACGGCCGCGATAGCCGGCGGCGAGGCCGTCGCCGCCGATCAGCAGTTCGCCCGGCACGCCGGCCGGCAGCAGCTGCATGTTGCGGTCGACGATGTGGATCTGGGTGTTGTCGACCGGCTTGCCGACCAGGATCGCGCCTTCGCCCGGCAACACCCGGCACAGCGCCGAATACACCGTGGTCTCGGTCGGCCCGTACAGGTTCCACAGCTCGCCGCAGCACGGCAGCAGGCGGTCGGCGAGCTCGCGCGGCAGCGCTTCGCCGGTGGAGATGATCTTGATCGCGTCGTTGCCGCGCCAACCCACTTCCAGCAGCATGCGCCAGGTCGCCGGGGTGGCCTGCATGACGTCGAGCTTGGCCTCGTCGACCAATCGGCGCAGGCGGATGCCGTCGCGCGCGGTGTCGCGGTCGACCAGCACGATGTGCGCGCCGACGGTCAGCGGCAACACCAGCTCGAACAGGGCGATGTCGAACGACAGCGTGCTGATCGCGCACAGGCTCTGGCCCGCGGCCAGGCCCGGCTCGCGCGCGACCGAACGCAGCAGGTTCACCGCCGAGCGGTTGCGGATCTCCACGCCCTTGGGCTTGCCGGTCGAACCGGAGGTGAAGATCACATAGGCCAGGTCGTCCTCGCCGGCGCCGTCGGACGGCGGCGCGTCGGCGCTGGCGTCGAGTACGGCGTCGGCATCGGCGATCACCACCGATTCGACCGCGGCCGGCGGCGTCGCCGCGAGTTCGCGCTGAGTCACCAGCACGCGCGAGGCCGAGGTCTCCAGCATGTAGGCCAGGCGGTCGCTCGGATAGGTCGGGTCCAGCGGCACGTAGCCGCCGCCGGCCTTGAGGATGGCGAGCAGACCGATCAGCATCTCCGGCGTGCGGTCGACGTACAGGCCGACCAGCTCGCCCGCCTTCACCCCGGCCGCGCGCAACTGATGCGCGAGCGCGTTGGCGCGTCGATCGAGTTCGCGATAGGCGATATGGCGCGCGCCGAAGCTCAGCGCGATCGCATCGGGCGAACGCTCCACCTGCGCCTGCACCAGCGTGGCCAGGGTGCGCTGCGCGGGCAGTTCGCGCGCGGTGTCGTTCCACTGCGCCAGTTCGGCCAGTTCGTCCGCGCCCATCAGCCGCAGCGCCGACACGCGCGCATCGGGTTCGGCCACGGCGTGGTCGAGCAAGGCCAGCAAGTGCGCGGCCAGGCGCTGGATGCGCACCGCATCGAACAGGTCGGTGCTGTACTCCAGCACCAGCTCGCGGCGCGAGTCCTGGCTCACGAACAGGCTCAGGTCGCCCTGCGCGTTGCCGGGCTGCAGCTCGTCGAGTTGCAGCGCATCGACGGTGAGGCCTTCCAGTTCGACGTCCTGGGCCGGGTAGTTCTGGAAGAAGAACATCACCTGCGCCAGCGGCGTATGGCTGGGCGAACGCGGCAGGCGCAGGGTTTCCAGCACCTTGTCCAGCGGCGCGTCGGAATTCTCCATCGCGCCGAGCACGCTTTCGCGCACGCGCTCGACCAGTTCGGCGAAGCTCGGCTCGCCGTCCAGGCGGGTGCGCATCGCCAGGGTGTTGACGAAGAAGCCGACCACCGATTCGAGCTCGACCCGGTTGCGCCCGGCCACGCCCATCGCCACGGTGATGTCGTCCTGGCCGGTGTAGCGCGACAACAGCGCCTGGTACGCGGCCAGGAACACCATCGACAGCGTCGCCTTGCGCTCGCGCGCGAATGCCTCGATGCGCTGGTTGAGCTCGGCCGGAATCTCGGTGCGGTACAACGCGCCGCGGAAGCTCTGCGCGGCCGGACGCGCGCGATCGGCGGGCAGGTCGAGCGTGGTCGCCGCGCCGGTCAGTTGCTCGCGCCAGTAGTCCAGCTGCGGCTGCAGGCCTTCGCCGCCGAGGGTTTCGTCCTGCCACACCGCGATGTCGGCGATCTGCAGCGGCAGCTCTTCCAGCGTCGCCTGTCCGCCGCGCACGCGCGCATTGTAGAGCGTGTACAGCTCGTCGAGCAGCTTGCTGATCGACCAGCCGTCGATGGCGATGTGGTGGAAGGTCAACACCAGCAGGTGCGACTGCGGCTCGGCCTCGATCAGCAGCGCGCGCAGCATCGCATCGCGGCTCAGGTCGAACGACACGCGGATGTCCTCGCGCGCCTGGCGCAACGCATCGGCGTTGCGCGCATCGGCATCGCCGCCTTGCGCGCGCGACTCGCGCCACGGCGCCTGCAGCCGATCCAGGATCAGCTGATGCGGCTCGCCGTCGTGGGTGCGGTAGACGGTCCGCAGCGCCTCGTGGCGATCGACCAACGCCTGCACCGATTCGCGCAACGCCTGCACGTCCAACGCGCCGCGCAACCACAGCGCCGCCGGCGAGTTGTACGCCGTCATGCCGGGCGTGAAGCGGTCCAGCCACCACAAGCGGCGCTGTCCGAACGTCAGCGGAATGCGCTCGGGGCGCGGCCGCGCTTGGATCCGATTCTGCGCAGCGCGCTGACGCGCTGCGATCTGACGCAAAAGCTCGCGCTTCGCCGGGGACAACCCAGCGATGCGATGATCGATCTCGCTCATCCCTTTACCTTCCATGTGACGAAACATCGTCAGCCGACCTACCCTGTCGGCGATTTAATGGCACGAACTCTTCGCAGAACCTGAGATGTTGTTGCACGCAACCCGTGGTCGCTGTCATCCTTGGTGTGCAGTCAGTCGCGCCCCCCGTATATATCCTATGCACATAACGGGGTTCGGGCGCAAAGCGGACCACATTCGGTTGCCGGCACGCCAGTGCCCGGCTGGGGAGCCGAATCAACGCCGACGAGCGGTACGCGATCGGGGAACGGACGGTGAAGGGTTTCGTTTCCATTTCCCGATAGGAATAGGGGTTTTTGCGCGCTTCAGGAGTTTTTGGCCCGGGGGGGCCCGATGCATGGATCGGCAGTTGAACGGGGCACCGCAGGTGCGGTCGGCAACCATTGCCCAGGGGTGGGTGATGTGGTCAATGCTGACTTTTTAAACGATCTAATCGCACTGTCTGCGCGTATCGGCGCAGACCCGTCGCTGGTGCAGGGCGGTGGCGGCAACACTTCGCTCAAGCGCGACGACGCGCTGTGGGTGAAGGCGTCCGGCACCTGGCTTGCGCATGCGCACGAGCGCGACATTTTCGTATCGCTGCCGTTGGCGCAGGTACGCGAGGCGTTGCGCCACGACGACGGCGAAGCGCGCGTGAACCTGTTGAGCCAAGGGCTGGCGCTGCGTCCGTCGATCGAAACGTCGCTGCATGCGTTGCTGCCGCACGCGCTGGTGGTGCACGTGCACAGCGTCGCCACCATCGCCTGGGCGGTACGCCGCGATGCGCAAACGCAACTCGCGCAGCGGCTGAACGGCCTGAATTGGGCGTGGGTGCCGTATCGCCGGCCGGGCCATCGGCTGACCCAGGCGGTGGCCGGAATACTGGATACGCAAGCGCCCGACGTGTTGGTGCTCGGCAATCACGGCCTGGTGGTCGGCGCCGCCGACCGCGCCGGCGCCGAAGCCTTGTTGGCCGAGGTCGAGCGCCGTTTGCGTCTTCCCCAACGCGACGCGCCGTCGTCGCAGCCGCAGCGACTGGCGCAGGCCAATGATCTGCACTGGGCGCCGGCGCCGCTGGAGTTGGTGCATGCGCTGGCGACCGATGCGCAGGCGCTGCGCGTCGCCGCCGGCGGCGTGTTGTACCCGGATCACGCGGTGTTCCTGGGGCCGCGCGCGGCGGTGGTGAACGAAGGCGAACGTTTGTCGGCGGCGCTCGCGCGCACCGCCGCCGAATGCGGCGCGGCGCCGTGTTTCGCGCTGGTGCCGGGCGCCGGCGTGCTGACCGCGCCGGACTTGTCCGCCGGCGCGCAGGCGATGCTGCATTGCCTTGCGCTGGTGGCGCTGCGGCTCGACGGCGAGGCCGCGCTGGCCGAACTCGGCGAGGGCGACGTCGCCGAGTTGATCGACTGGGAAGCCGAGAAGTACCGCCGTTCGCTGATGCGGACAACGAACTGATCCAACGCTGCGTCCAACACATCGCGAACTGATCCACGGAAGGAATCCATGCAGATCGTAGTTCCCATGTCGGGTTTCGGAGAGCGCTTCCGGCGCGCCGGCTACCGCGTGCCCAAGCCGCTGATCGAAGTCGAGGGCAAGCCCATCGTCGCCCACGTGGTCGACATGTTCCCGGGCGAAACCGAGTTCGTGTTCGTGTGCAACCGCGACCACCTGGAAGAACCGTCCTACCGCATGGCCGACCTGCTCGCGCAGTACTGCCCGAGCGGGCGCGTGGTCGCGATCGCGCCGCACAAGCTCGGCCCGGTCAACGCGGTGCTGCAGGCGATCGACTACCTGGACCCGCACGCGCCGACGCTGGTGAACTACTGCGACTTCACCTGCAGCTGGGACTACGCCGACTTCAAGCGCGCGATGAGCGAAAGCGGCTGCGACGGCGCGATCCCCTGCTACACCGGCTTCCACCCGCACATGATGGGCTCGACCAACTACGCCTACGTGCGCAGCGAGCGCGGCCGCGTGCTCGACATCCAGGAAAAGAAGCCCTACACCGACCAGCCGCGCAGCGAATACGCCTCCAGCGGCAGCTATTACTTCGCCTCCGCCGCGCTGATGCGCGACGCGTTCGAGCGGACCATGGCGCGGCCGGACCTGGAACTGGGCGGCGAGCGCTACGTCAGCCTGGCCTACAAGCCCTTGCTGGAGGACGGCCGCCGCATCGCGGTGTACGAGCTCAATCACTTCATGCAGTGGGGCACGCCGCAGGACCTGGAAGAATACCGTTACTGGTCCGACGCGTTCCGCCGCATCGCCGATCCTGCGCGCGCGCAGCCGCCGCCGCGCCAGCGCGGCGCGGTGATGGTGCCGATGGCCGGGCTGGGCTCGCGCTTCGCCGCCGAAGGCTACGCCGATCCCAAGCCGCTGATCGAGGTCTCCGGCGAGGCGATGGTGGTGCAGGCCGCGCGCGACCTGCCGCAGCCGGCGCAGCGCGTGTTCGTGCAGCGCCGCGACATTCCCGGGCGCGAGCGCATCGGCGAGGCCCTGCGCGCGCGCTTTCCCGGCAGCGCGCAGATCGACCTGGAGCAAGTCACCGACGGCCAGGCCCGCACCTGCCTGCTCGGCCTGGACGGGATCGACCTGGAACAGCCATTGACCATCGGCGCCTGCGACAACGGCGCGGTGTTCGACGCCGACGCGCTGGCGCAGGCGCTGGCCGACGAGTCGGCCGACGTGCTGGTGTGGACGGCGCGCGGCTATCCCGGCGCGGCGCGGCGCCCGCAGCACTACGGCTGGGTCGACGAGGCCGACGGCGCGGTGCGCGCGGTCTCGGTCAAGCAGCCGCTGGCCGATCCGGCCAACGACCCGATCGTGCTCGGCACCTTCACCTTCCGCCGCGCCGCCGACTTCGTCGCCGCCGCGCAGGCGATGATCGCGCGCGACGGCCGGGTCAACGGCGAGTTCTACGTCGATACCTGCATCAACGATGCGCTGGCGCAGGGCCTGCGCTGCAAGGTGTTCGAGGTTTCGCACTACCTGTGCTGGGGCACGCCGGACGACCTGCGCACCTACGAGTACTGGCAATCGTGCTTCCACAAGTGGCCGGCGCACCCGTACCGGCTCGAACGCGATCCGCGCGTGGCCGAGCCGGCGCGCGCGGCGCTGGAACAGCGCTACCGCATGCGCCAGCCGGAGCGGGCGACGTGGTGAACGCCCTGCCCGCGCCCGCCGCGACCTCGCGCCTGCGCGGCGAACTGGCGCGTTTCCTGCTCGTCGGCTTCACCGCGGTGGCGATCGACTTCGCGGTCTATCGCGGCCTGCTGTGGCTGGCGCTGGAGGTGCATCCGGCCAAGACCGCCGGCTACGTCGCCGGCGCCGCCTTCGGCTATTTCGCCAACCGCGCCTTCACCTTCCGGGTCGGCGCACGCTGGCATCCGCGCGAGCTGCTCGGCTTCCTCGCCGTCTACGCGGTCGCGCTGGCGGCCAACGTGGCGGTCAACGCGCTGGCGCTGGCCGTGCTCGGCCGCGGCGAGATCGCGCTGGCGCTGGCGTTCGTCGCCGCCACCGGAGTCTCCGCGGCGATGAACTTCGTCGGCCTCAAGCTGTTCGTGTTCGGCGCCGATCCCGCACGCGCCGATGCGCCGAAGCCCCTGCCCGGCGGCCACGAGGCCGCGGGCGCGCGCACCACTTTGTCGCTGGTGATCCCCTGCTACAACGAAGCCGCCAACCTGCCGCTGCTGGTGGCGCGCCTGCGCGAGACCTTCCGCGACGAGCGGGTCGAGGCGGTGCTGGTCGACAACGGTTCCAGCGACGACAGCCCGGCGGTGCTGGCGCAGCTGCTCGCCGGCCAGTCGCGCATCCGCAGCGTGCGGGTCGAGGTCAACCAGGGCTACGGCCACGGCATCCTCGCCGGCCTGCGCGCGGCGCGCGGCGAGGTGATCGGCTGGACCCACGCCGACATGCAGACCGACCCGTTCGATGCGCTGCGCGGCCTGCAATGGTTCGACGCCGACGCCGATCCGCAGCGGTTGTTCGTCAAGGGCCGCCGCTACGGCCGGCCGCTGGCCGACGTCGCCTTCACCGTCGGCATGTCGGCGTTCGAGACCGTGCTGCTGGGCCGGCGCATGTGGGACATCAACGCCCAGCCGACCCTGTTCCCGCGCGCCTTCTTCGACACCTGGCGCGATCCGCCGCAGGATTTCGCCCTGGACCTGTACGCCTACCACCAGGCGCTGCGCCAGGGCCTGCGCGTGCGCCGCTTCCCGGTACGCTTCGGCGAACGCGCGCACGGCCACTCGCACTGGAACGTCAACTGGCGGGCCAAGCTGCGCTTCATCAAGCGCACCGTCGATTTCAGCCTGCGCCTGCGCCGCGAACTGCGGGAGCGCCGGGCATGATCGTGATCCGCCACCGCCGCAACACCCTGGCCGAACTGCAGGCCACGCCCGCGGACCTGGGCATCGAGCTCGACCTGCGCAGCCGCGGCGAGGAACTGATCATCCACCACGACGCCTTCGCCGACGGCGAACGCTTCGAGGACTGGCTGGCCGGTTTCCGCCACCGCACCTTGATCCTCAACGTCAAGGAAGAAGGCCTGGAGGAGCGCCTGATCGCGCTGATGCGCGAGCGCGGCATCGAGGACTATTTCTTCCTCGACCAGTCCTTCCCGTTCCTGGTGCGCACCGCCCACCGCGGCGAATCGCGCTGCGCGGTGCGGGTGTCGGAGTTCGAATCCATCGATACCGCGCTGAGCCTGGCCGGGCGCATCCAGTGGGTGTGGGTGGACTGCTTCACCCGTTTCCCGCTCGACGGCGCGCAGGCGCGGCGGCTGCAGGACGCCGGGTTCAAGCTGTGCCTGGTCTCGCCCGAACTGCAAGGGCGCGACGCCCGCAGCGAGATCCCGGCCCTGCGCGCGCTGCTGGCGCGCGAAGGCATCGCCGCCGAAGCGGTATGCACCAAGGAACCGGAGCTGTGGCGATGAACGCGGACCGGATCTGGCGCGACCCGGTGTTCCGGTTCGGCCTGCTGTTGAAGCTGGCGCTGGCGGTGCTGCTGGCACCGCAAATCCAGCAGCAGTGGTTCGTGCCGTTCGTCGCCAGCGCCATCGCCCATCCGGCGCTGGACCCGTGGTCGGCCTTCCTCGCCGCCGGCGGCGACCCGATGGCCTATCCCTACGGCCCGGCGATGCTGCTGGCGCACCTGCCCGGCACCGCGCTGGGCCTGCTCGCGGCGACCCTGGCGGGGATTCCGGAACTGACCGGCATCGGCTTCCGCCTGGGCCTGCTCGGTTTCGATCTGGCCACCTTGTACCTGCTGCTGCGGCTGTGGCCGCAGCGCCCGCGCATGCTGCTGTGGCTGTACTGGTGGTCGCCGATCGCGCTGTACGTGACCTACTGGAACGGCCAGACCGACATCGTGCCGGTGGCGCTGCTGCTGTGGGCGCTGCTGTCGCTGCGCGAGTACCGGGTGCTGCGCGGCGGCGTCGCCCTGGGGCTGGCGTTCGCGGCCAAGTTCAGCATGCTGCTGGCCGCGCCGGTGCTGGCGATCTACCTGTGGCGCAACAAGCGCCTGCGCGGGCTGTTGCGGCCGTTCGCGCAGGGCTTCGCCGTCACCGCGCTGCTGTCGCTGGCGCCGTGGCTGGCCTCGCCGGGGTTCGTGCGCATGGTGTTCGGCACGCCCGAATCGCTGCGATTGTTCGACCTGGCCCTGCCGCTGGGCCACGACCTGCGCGTCTACCTGACCCCGCTGCTGTACCTGCTGGCGATCTACGGCCTGTGGCGGCTGCGCCGGATCAGCTTCGAGCTGCTGGTCGCCGCAACCGGGCTGGCGTTCTTCCTGGTGGTGCTGGCCACGCCCGCGCCGCCGGGCTGGTACCTGTGGCTGGTGCCGTTCCTGGTCGCCCACCAGCTGCACAGCGATCGCGGCGCGCGGGTGCTGACCGCGGTGTTCTCGGTCCTGCTGATCGCCATGCACCTGGTCTATTCCAGCGGCGCCGCGCTGCCGTGGACCGGGCTCGACCCGGCCGCGCGCCTGGCCGCGGTCGGCGGCGCGCTGAGCCCGCACCTGCATTCGCTGGCCTACACCCTGATCGTCGCCGCCGGGCTGGTGCTGCTGGTGCAGATGCTGCGCGAGCGTGTCGCGCGCAACGACTACTACCGCATCGCGCAGAAGCCGGTGACGCTGGGCATCGCCGGCGATTCGGGCTCGGGCAAGGACACCCTCAGCCGCGCGCTCGCCGGGATCTTCGGCGAGCACTCGGTGGTGCACGTGTCCGGCGACGACTACCACGTCTGGGACCGCTACGCGCCGATGTGGAAGGGCCTGACCCACCTCAATCCGCGCGCCAACGACCTGCAGCGCTTCAACAACGACGTGCTGGCGCTGATGGACGGCAAGCCGATCCTGTGCCGCCACTACGACCACGGCGCCGGCCGCTTCACCGCGCCGACCCGGATCGACAAGAACGACGTGGTGATCGCCTCGGGCCTGCACGCGCTGCACATGCGCGGGCTGCGCGAGCGCTTCGACGTGTCGGTGTTCCTCGACCTCGACGAACGCCTGCGCCGGGCCTGGAAGATCGAGCGCGACGTGCACCAGCGCGGCCACCCGATGGCGACCGTGCTGGCCTCGATCGAGAAGCGCATGGCCGACTCGCGCCTGCACATCCATCCGCAGCGCAGCCTGGCGCGGCTGGTGCTGCGGCTGGAGCCGGTCAACGCGCGCCAGTTGGAAACCGGCGACGCGCTCGAACACGTGCGGCTGAAGCTGGTCGCGCTGATCCGCAACGGCACCTCGCACGAACGCCTGGCGCGGATCCTGATCGGCATTTGCGGCCTGCACCTGGACGTGCAGTCCAGCGAGGACGGCAGCGAGGTGGAAATGAGCATCGAGGGCGAGGTCGACGCCGACGACATCGCCATGGCCGCGCACACGCTGGTGCCGGGGCTGGAGGAGATGCTCGACATCCGCCCGCAGTGGGAAGGGGGCATGAGCGGAATCATGCAGTTGCTCGTGCTGATCCAGATCGAAGAATCGTTGAAGAGCCGCATCCGATGACGCTGAGAATCCACAACAACGACAAGGTCCTGCGCGCGCCGCAGGCGATCATTTTCGACACCGACAACACCTTGTACGCCTACGACCGGCCGCACAGCCAGGCGCTGGCGGCGGCCGAACGCAAGGCCGCCAAGCTGCTCGGCGTCGCCCCGGACGAGGTCAGCAGCGCGTTCTCTCGCGCGCGCGAGGACGTCAAGCGCCAGCTCGGCAAGACCGCCAGCTCGCACAGCCGGCTGCTGTACTTCCAGCGCGGCATCGAGATCCTCGGGCGCAAGACCCAGCTGGTGATCACGCTCGACCTGGAGCAGACCTACTGGCGCACGTTCCTGTCGCACTGCGAGCTGTTTCCGGGCGTGCGCGAGTTCCTGCAGGCGCTGCGCAGCAGCGGCATCGGCACGGCGATCATCACCGACCTGACCTCGCAGATACAGTTCCGCAAGATCATCTACTTCGGCCTGGACGACTGCTTCGACTACGTCGTCACGTCCGAGGAGGCCGGCGCCGACAAGCCGCAGGAAGCGCCGTTCCGGCTGGCGATCGACAAGCTCGGCATCGATCCGGCGCGGATCTGGATGATCGGCGACCACCCGGTCAACGACATCGCCGGCGCGCGTCCGTTCGGGATCAGCACGCTGCTGCGGGTGGACCGCAACCACGAAGGCCGCGACGCGGGCTGCGACGTGGAATTCGACGACTTCACCGAACTGCACCAGTTCTTCTTCTCGGGGAAGGTCGACGGGGTGAGCCAGTTCGCCGGAGCGCACGCGCGCTGAGCGGCGCGCCCACAAGGCAGGGGGAGAACGCAATGAACCAGGACACCGCCGCGCGCATCGTGCCGCGCAAGGAGCGCGCACCGCGATGAACGCGAATACTGCAACACCGTCCACGAAACTCTCGGCCGAGCGCGCGCTCGCCGCGGCGCTGGCGCTGGGCCTGATCTGGCCGATGCTGGCCACCGTCGTCGCCGGCGTCGGCCGCGGCGCGCTGGCCGGCGGGCTGCCGTTCGCGCTGTCGCTGGCACTGGCGGCGGCGCCGCTGGCGCTGTTGTGGCACCCGCTGGCGCGGCGCCTGCCGGCGCAGTGGGACGGCCGCCGGCGCGGCCACGGCCTGGCGTTCGCGCTGCTGGCGCTCGCCGCGCTGCTGGCCATCGCGCGCCTGCTCGGCGTCGCCCTGTACATGGCCGACGCCGGCCAATCGCAGTTCTCCGCGTTCTGGTTCGACCCGTTCTACATCGGCCACAGCTGCTACTCGGCCTACTGGCAGGCGGCGGAGCTGGCGCGCGAGGGCGCGGCCAACCTCTACGACGTGGCGCTGTACACCGGCTCGGTCGATCACTTCAAGCTGGACGAGTTCATGTACCTGCCGCAGTTCGTGCTGCTGCCCGAACTCGGCCTGCTGCTCGGCGGCGATTTCTACAGCCTGCGCGCAGTCTGGTTCGGCGTGGAGGCGGCGATCGTGCTGGCCGGGCTGTGGGCGCTGGCGGCCTACATCGGCCAGGGCGCGGGCCGCCGCGCCTGGCTGCTGATGCCGCTGGTGATGGTGTCCAGCCCGATCGTGGTGACCTTGCAGGTCGGCAACTTCCAGCTCGCCGCGATCTCGCTGTCGGTGCTGGCGATGATCCAGTTCGAGCGCGGCCGCAACGCCGCCGGCGGGGCCATGCTCGGCTTCGCGATCTTCAAGCTGTTCCCGGGCCTGCTCGGCATCTACCTGCTGGCGACCAGGCGCTGGCGCGCGGCGATCTGGACCTTCGCGTTCTCGGTGCTGTACAGCGCGATCGCGCTGGCCTGGTTCGGCAAGGCGCCGTTCGAGGCGTTCCTGCATTACCAGGCCCCGCGCATCGCCAGCGGCGACGCCTGGGCGTTCCTGGAAATCCCGGGGCTGGAGTGGGTCAGCGCGCTCAACCAGTCGGTGCCCGGCGCAGTGCTCAAGGCCAAGGCGCTGGGCGCGGACGGCATGTCGCGCGCGGTGATGGGCGCGGTGTCGTGGGTGTGGACCGCGTTGGCGATCGCGCTGACCCTGGTCGCGGCCGCGCGCAACGCCTCGATGACGCGGCTGGAACGCGCCGCGGTGTGGGTGGCGGTGCTGGGCCTGGCGACCATGCGCAGCCCGTTCCTGCCCGACCACAGCGGCCTGATCGCGCCGATGTGGCTGTGGAGCCTGATCGCCGCGGCCGCGCTGCCGTCGGCGCGCAACCTGGTCCTGCTGGCGCTGGGCTGGTTGGTGTGTACGGCGGTGATGCCGGTCGGCGGCGTGGAACTGCCGCAGCTGCACGCGCGGATCCTGCTGGCCAGCGCGATCCAGGCGGTGGCGCTGGGGCTGTGCGTGTGGGCGGTGCTGCGCAAGCCGCGCGCGCTGCGCACGGGGGCCGGCGCGGGTGCGGGCTCCTGGAGCAACGACGATTCGGCAGCCGCCGCGGCCGCCGGAAAGGAATCCTTTTTTCTCAATACGAAGGTGGTTAGCGATGCGGCGTAAATCTCTGTGGTTGGCGATGCTGGGGCTGTTGAGCGCTTCGTTCTGCTCCCACGCTCAAGACGTTCTCGACATTCCGCGCACCGAGCATGCGCCGCGGCTCGAGGACTACATCGGCAAGATCCCCGCCAATGCGGGCGCGGAGGTCAAGGACTTCCGCCAGAACAAGCCCGGCGACGGCGTGCCCTCCACTCTGGAGACCCGCGCCTACCTGTCGTACGACGACCACAACCTGTACGTGGTGTTCGTGTGCAAGGACGATCCCAAGCAGGTGCGCGCGCGCATCGCCCGCCGCGACGCGGTGTTCGGCGATGACGGCGTGCAGCTGATGCTCGACACCTACCACGACAAGCAGCGCGCGTTCGTGTTCACGGTGAACCCCTACGGCGCGCAGATGGACAGCCGCTACACCGAAGGCCCGGGCTACGACTTCAACTTCGACACCCAGTGGGTCTCCGACGGCAAGATCACCGCCGACGGCTACGTCACCATGATGCAGATCCCGTTCAAGAGCCTGCGCTTCGAACGCGGCTCCAAGCAGGACTGGGGCATCGCGGTCAACCGCATCATCCCGCGCACCAACGAGTTCGTGTACTGGCCGTACATCACCGAGCGCAAGGAAGGCTTCGTCGCCCAGTTCGCCACCGCGCGCATCGACGACGACCTGCGCCCGGGCCGCAACATCCAGGTCATCCCGCACATGACCTACCGCGACGCGCAGACCCTGGGCGTCGACTCGGCCGGCCGCCCGGACATGCGCGGCCACCGCCGCAGCGAGCTGGGCGTGGACGCCAAGTTCGTGATCAAGGATTCGATCGCGGTCGACCTGACCGTCAATCCCGACTTCGGCGAGGTCGAGACCGACGAGCCGCAGGTCATCGTCAACGAGCGCTACGAGCAGAACATCCTGGAGAAGCGGCCGTTCTTCCTGGAGAACAGCGGCATCTTCACCTCGCCGGTATCGATGTTCTACTCGCGCCGCATCGTCAATCCGCAGTACGGCGCGCGCGTGTCCGGCCGGCTCGGCCGCTGGGCCGTCGGCGGCCTGCTGATGGACGACGAGTACGCCGGCGCCACCGTCGGCGGCGACGACGCCGGCAAGACCGGCAAGATCGGCATCGCCCGCGTCCAGCGCGACATCGGCCAGCAGTCCAACCTGGGCGTGTTCCTGTCCGACCGCAGCGTCGGCGACCAGTACAACCGCGTCTTCAGCGTCGACTCGCGCATGAAGATCAACGACAGCTGGAGCCTCAACGCCCAGGCCGCGCACAGCAACTCCGAGGAAGTCGACGGCTACAAGCGCGACGGCCGCCTGTTCTTCCTGCAGGCGATCCGCGGCGGCCGCAACTTCAACTTCGACGGCCAGTACTTCGACGCCAGCAAGGACTTCGAGGCCGAACTGGCCTACCTGCCGCGCGTGGACATCCGCCAGCTCTACCAAAAGTCGTCCTACCTCAAGCAGTTCCCCGAAGCGCCGTGGCTGATCAGCATGGGCCCGACCCTGACCGCCCAGTACACCGTGGACCAGGGCAACGACGTGCAGGACTGGAGCGTCGAGCCGGGCTTCGTGGTCAACGGCCTGCTGCAGACCAAGTTCCAGGGCAACCTGATCCGCAACTACGAGACCTTCGCGGGCAAGGACTTCTACATGAGCGGCTTCTCCCTCGGTGCCAGCACCGAGTGGTGGAAGTGGCTGACCGCCGAAGCCACGATCACGGTGCGCGACAAGATCAATTACTCGCCGGCCGCCGGGCTCGATCCGTACGTCGGCGACCAGCGCCTGGCGATCATCAAGCTCACCATCAGCCCGTTCGCGCAGCTGCGCATCGACCAGTCCTTCATCTGGGACGAACTGCGCACCCAGCATTCGCTGGCCGGCCAGGATTCGGATTCGCGGGTGTTCAGCACCACCCAGTCGCGCACCAAGATCAAGTACCAGTTCAGCCGCTTCTGGGCCGCGCACGTGATCTTCGACTACCGCGCGCTGGACTCCAACCAGAACCTGTTCGCGATCCCGCGCGGCAAGAAGCTGGTCACCGACCTGCTGGTGAGCTATTCGCCCAACCCCGGCACCGCGTTCTACCTGGGCTACACCGACCAGCAGGAGAACCTGCGCATCAACGAGAACCCGAACATCGTCGTGCCCACGCGCGGGCTGGACATGCACACGGGCAAGCAGCTTTTCATGAAGTTCAGCTATCTGTTCAACTTCTGACCGCGGCGCGGCCAGGCAACGTCCACGAAGGCCGGCGCAAGCCGGCCTTCGTCGTATCGGTGCCGCTCAGGCCGGGTCGATCCGCTCCAGTTCGCAGGCCAGCGCGTCGGCCAGCCACAGCGTGCGGCCCTGCGCGTCCACGCATTCCACCGCGAACAGCGGTTCGTGCGACGGTGCGGCCGCATAGACGTGCACAACCGCGCCGAGGTCGCCGATCCGCGGCGCGCGCAGTCCCACGCTACGGTCGATGCGCGCAGGCAGGATCGGCGCGATCAGCCGCACGGTGTCGAATTCGCGGATCGGTGCGGCGCCATCGCGGCGGTCGATGCGAGTCATGACGGGCGGCACGGTTCCCGGAAAGGTGGCGGCGGATGCCGCGATCGGCGCCCGCGCGCTGTATGCGGTGGCGATGGCACGCAAAAAATCGGAATACCAACCCAGTCCACGTTTGCTCGCCGGCGTCCCCCGGGAAGCGTGATCCGCACGGCAGAAGCCGCGCGGCCGCGCCGCTAGCCTGCTGCCACCCCACTCCCGCGGCGCTCAGCGTATGGTCGATATCCACACGGTATGGCCGTATTTCGCGATCATGCTGGCCTGCCTCGCGCTGGCGTCCTTGCCTGCGTTCCGCGGCGCCGACGGCGCCGGCCGCAGCGGACGGCGCACCGATACCCTCGACGGCCTGCGCGGCTTCCTGGCCCTGGGCGTGTTCGCGGTGCATGCCATCGTGCACTACGACTATCTGCTGACCGGTGTGTGGAAGCCTTCGTCGGCGCGCTTCTACAACGTCGCCGCGGTGATCTCGGTGGCGCTGTTCTTCATGCTCACCGGCTTCCTGTTCTGGAACAAGCTGCTCAAGGCCGGCGGCCGGCCGGGCTGGAAGGAGCTGTATATCGGCCGCGTGTTCCGGCTCGGGCCGATGTACGTGGCGGCGGTGGCGACGATGATCGTCGTCGTCGCCTACCGCACCGGTTTCCAGTGGCGGCAGCCGCCGCTGCAGGTGATCGGCCAGGCGCTCGCGTGGCTGGCGCTGGGCATCCTGCCGCCGCCGCCGGCGATCAACGGCTACGCCGACACCGGCACCATCCTGGCCGGGGTCACCTGGACGCTGCTGTTCGAGTGGCTGTTCTATTTCACCCTGCCGCTGTGGGCGGTGTTCGTGCGCCGCGGACGCCACCTGGCGTTCAGCGCCGGCGTGGTCGCGGCCTGCCTGCTGACGATCCTCGCCGGCACCTGGGACGGCGGCTTCGCGCCTGGGGTCAAACCGCGGCCGGCGCTGTTGCTGGCGGTGCTGGCCGAACTGATCGCGATGCTCGCCACCGGCATGCTGGTCGCCTCGCTGCTGCACGAGCGCATCGGCGAACGCCTGCGCCTGCACGAGCGGCGCTGGGGCGCGCTGGCGCTGCTGGCGATCGCGCTGGCGTTCTGGGCGATGCTGAGCACGCGCGAGATCGGCATGCTGGCGTTGCTGGCGTTCTGCCCGCTGCTGGGAACGTTCCTGTTCGTGCTGTGCTCGGGCAACGACCTGTTCGGCGCGTTGTCGTGGCCGGCCTCGCGCCGGCTCAGCGCGATGAGCTACAGCATCTACCTGGCGCAGGGGCTGGCGCTGCTGGCGGTGTTCGCGATCCCCGGGGTCAAGGCCTACGCGCTCAGCGGCACGCTGCCGTTCTGGATCGTCAACATCGCCTGCGCGCTGGCGCTGTGCGCGGGCTCGCTGCTGAGCTATCGCTGCATCGAGGAGCCGGGCATCCGCGCCGGCAAGCGCCTGAGCGAACGCCTGCGCGCGCGGCGCGCGGCGCCGCTGGCGGGGCCGGCGGTGGCCACCGGGGATTGACGCGCGACCGCATCCCCCGATTGCAGGCATGGCGCAAGCCGCGACCGCGATACCGCGCGCGCCGCAACGCCCCGGCAAGCCGAAGACGTTCCCGACCGATGTTTCCGTCGGTCGGCCCGCGAGCCTGCGAGCGCCGCGGCTGCGCGGCTTCCGGCTTTCGATGCAAGCGCAGTGGCGCGGTCGCGACTTGCGTCGCTCCTACAAGGGGAGTGGTGCGGCTTTCGCGGGGGCGCAAACGAAAGGGCCGGCTTGCGCCGGCCCTTCGTCTTACATTTCGATGCAGTCGAACTTCACGTCCGGGTCGACGTCCGCGTCGTAGTCGACATCGTCGCGGTCGAAGCCGAACAGCTTGAGGAACTCGTGCTTGTAGCCGGCGTAGTCGCTCAGCGCGAACAGGTTCTCGGTGCTGACCTGCGGCCACAGCGCGCTGCATTGCGCCTGCACGTCCTCGCGCAGTTCCCAGTCGTCCAGGCGCAGGCGGCCTTGCTCGTCGGTCTGCGCGGGCTGGCCGTCCTCGCGGTACATGCGCTCGCGGTACATGCGGTCGAGCTGCTCGATCGGGCCTTCGTGCAGGCCCTTTTCCTTCATCACCTTGAACACCAGCGAGATGTACAGCGGCAGCACCGGGATCGCCGAGCTGGCCTGGGTCACCACCGACTTGAGCACGGCGACATTGGCCGTGCCGCCGCCGTGCGCGCGCAGGCGCTCGTCCAGGCGCAGCGCGGTCGCGTCGAGGTCGGCCTTGGCCCGGCCCAGCGCGCCGTGCCAGTAGATCGGCCAGGTGATTTCGGTGCCGATGTAGCTGAAGGCGACGGTGCGCGCGCCCGGGGCCAGCGCATCGGCGCGCTCCAGCGCGTCGATCCACAGCTCCCAGTCCTGCCCGCCCATGACCGTGACGGTGTCCTCGATCTCCTGCTCGGTCGCCGGCTCGATCGTGGCCTGCACGATCTGGTCCTTGTTGGTGTCGATCGCCGAGGAGGTGTACGGCGCGCCGATCGGCTTGAGCGCGGAGCGCTTCACTTCGCCGGTCGAGGGCAGCTTGCGCACCGGCGAGGCCAGCGAATAGATCACCAGGTCGACCTGGCCGCCCATCTCGTTCTTGATCAGCTCGATGGCCTGGGCGCGGACCTCGTCGGAGAACGCGTCGCCGTTGATCGAGCGCGCGTACAGGCCCTCGGCCTTGGCGAACTTGTCGAACGCGGCGGCGTTGTACCAGCCGGCGGTGCCGGGCTTCTTCTCGCTGGCGGGCTTTTCGAAGAACACGCCCAGGGTGTCGGCGCCGAAGCCGAACGCCGCGGAAATGCGCGCGGCCAGGCCGTAGCCGCTGGAGGCGCCGATCACCAACACCTTCTTCGGGCCGTCCTTGCGCACGCCGTGCGCGCGGGTGGCGGCGATCTGGTCGCGCACGTTGAGCTCGCAACCCACGGGGTGGGTGGTGATGCAGATGAAACCGCGGACCTTGGGATGGATGATCAATGTCGAATCTCGTCGGCTGGGGCCACGCATTTTAGGCGCTGCCGCGCCGATGCCGAAATCCTGCCGCCGTACGGGCACGTACAGCCGGGGCCGCCGGCGGCCCCCGTTCAGCGCAGCCGCCGCGCGGGCGGGCGCCGGCCGGGCGCGGCGCGGCGGCGATGAGCCGTTGCGCGCGCGGATCGCGAGTATCCCGCGACGGTCCACGCCGCCGCCGCGGCCGTCCGCGCGGCGCGCTTGTCCGGCGACGGTTTCGGGTCCACCTTCGGCGGTCCCGGCCGCGTATGCCGCGGCCCGCGCCGCCCCGCGCCAGCCGCCATGTCCCCGATCCACCGCCGGCGCCGTGCCGGCGCTACAAGGAGGTTCGCATGCGTCACCCGTTATCCCATGCCCCGCTCCGCCTCGCGCTGCTGTGCATCGCAGCGCTCGGCGGCAACGCCGCGTCCGCCGCGGACGGCAACGACTTCTGCGACAACGCCAATCCGCTGACCGTGCAGCCCTACGAACCGGCCGGCGGCGGCTGCGAAGTGGACATGTTCAGCGACCGGCCCGGCCCGCTGGATCCCGCCGGCGGCCTGCGCCTGCACGATCTGCCGTGGGCGCAGCTGCAGCGCCCCGTGGCGACGGCGACCGCGCCGGTCGACCTGTCGGTGCAGGTCGGCGAGCTGGGGTTCGCCGACGGCGAAGTCCTGATCGAGTGGTCGTTCCGCTCCGACAAGACCGGCGAGCGCCGCGTGCTGACGCTGAGCCTGTGGCGCGAAGCCGATCCGAAGTCCGGCCCGCCCGCGCCGACCCGGGTCCTGGCGCAGTGGTATTCGCCCGCGCAGGCGGACTGGTCGCTGGCCGATCCGCTCAGCGCGCTCGCGCCGGCGCAGACCGCGACCGTCGTCGATCTCTCGCCCGGACGCCGGTTGACGCAGTTCCGCCTGGCCTTCGACGGCCGCCAGGTCGCGGTCTCGGTCCAGAACGGGCAGGCCGGCCACGTGTTCGCGCTGCCCGACAGCGGCTGGCGGCCGCTGCGCCTGCGCAACGCGATCCTCAGCGACCGCGCGCTGCCGGCCGGCCACGGCGTGCGGCTGCTGTGGCCGCTGGAACTGTTCGGGCCGTGACGCGCGCCGCCCGCCCGCCCGCGCGCTGCGGGCGGGCGGCGGCGCCATCCGCGTCGCTGCGCTCAGGGGGCGTAGCGGAAATTGCGGAACGGCGACGGACGCAGGTCCAGGCTGATGTGGCACTTGCGCCCGTTCGAGGTCGCGCCGATCGATTGGTTCCCCGGCGTGTACAGGCGCGTGGCCGGCGTCGGCGGGCCGTCGGCCACGCCGACCCAGTACAGGCCCTTGAGCGAAGGGCCGCGGCAGTCGGCGTAGTACGGCGGCCCCAGGCCGCTGTCCTCGATCAGGGTGATCTGCGGATTGGTTACGCCCGACTGCGCCGAACGGGCGTCGTAGGCCGAAGTGGTGCCGCGCCACTGCGACAGGTTCTCGGCGGCCACCGCGAACGGCGTGCCGGTCTGGTCGTAGCACTGCGGCGAGAACAGCATCGCGGCGACCGTGAATGTGCCGCTCGCGGCGAGCGCGATGCGCAGGTCCAGGGCGCAGCGCACCTGCCGTTCCAGCCGCCCGTCCAGGCCCAGCACGGTCACGGTGGCTTCGCCCGACAGCGAGGTCGGGCCGGACGGCGACACCGTCACCGTGCCGGCCGCGGCGGGGAGCCAGGCGGCCAGCAACGCCAGCGTCGCCAGCAGGGGAGTCGCGGATGGTTTCAGCTTCATGATCGATATCCCTTCGAAACGTAGATGGTTCCCGGCGCGGGCACCGAGGCCGCGGACGGCGCGCGGTGCGCGCACGGGCCGGTCGGCCGCTGCGCGCGCAGCGGCTCGTACCGGGACTCGCAAGCCGCGGCGCAAACGGCTCATGCGTTCGCCCTACCCATCGGCCGCTTGGCTTTGCGCGCGGTGCAGGCGATCCGCGCGCCCGCCTCACCGCCCATCACCGCGGCTCATCGCGCCGATGTGACGCGATCGGCGCGAACGCGTGAGCGTGCGTTAACGGCCGCATTTGTGCATTCGACATCACGTTCGCGCGGGCGGCTTCGGACGTACTAGTACCGCCGCGCGCAGGGGACACGCGCGCAACCGACTTCCGGGGCGAACGCGTCTGCGCGCATCGCCGCGCCGCGCTCGGCGCCGCCGCGCCCGCGCATCGCCCGCCTTCGCCGAGGACCCGCCCGATGACCCAGCACAACGCCGCCCAGTTCGAAGCCCTGGCCGATCTGTACGAAGACATCGGCGATTGGCCGTTCCGCAAGTACATCGAGACGCCGAGCGTGCTCGCGCGCATCGGCGACATCGCCGGCGCCGACGTGCTCGACTTCGGCTGCGGCGCCGGCACCTATGCGCGGATGCTCAAGCGCGCCGGGGCGCGCCGGGTGGTCGGCTACGACCTCGCCGAAGGCATGCTCGCCAGCGCCCGCCGCCGCGCCGCGGCCGAGCGCCTGGAGGTGGAGTTCGTATCGGCGCTGGGGCCGGAACAGGCCGGCGGCTTCGACCTGGTGCTGGCGGTGTACGTGCTGCCGTATGCGCAGGCGCTGCCGGACCTGGAGCGCATGTGTTTCCAGATGCTCGCGCCGCTGCGCCCGGGCGGGCGGCTGATCGCGTTGCCGATCCATCCCGACTACGACCCGGCGCCGTCGTATTACGAGCCCTTCGGCTTCCGCATGACCCCCGACGATGCGCGCGAGCCGCACCGCGACGGCGCGCGCCTGCGCCTGGACCTGTTCTACCAACAACGCTACGACGCCAGCGTGCACGCGTGGTACTGGAGCCGCAGCGCGATCGAGTCGGCGCTGCGCCGCGCCGGCGCCGACTCGGTGCGCTGGCATGCGCCGCAACTGCAGGCGGCGGCGGACGCGCCGCCGGAGCTGGAGGCCTACGTGCGCCGGCCGCACGCCGCCATCGTCGAGTGCCGCCGCCGCTGAGCGCGGCATCGCCGCCAGGCGCCGCCGGCGGCGCAAGCCCGCACGCATCCGAGGAGACCGCCGTGAAGCCGAGGATCGAAGTGTTCGATGCGCTGGAACGGATCGACCGACGCAGCTACGAAGCCCTGCACGCCGCCAGCCGCGCGCCGCTGTTCTACGACTGGCGTTTCCTGCTCGCGGCCGAACGCTCGCCGCTGCTGCCGACGCACAAGACCCTGTACCTGTGCGCATACGCCGGCGACGAGCTGGCCGGATGCCTGCCGGCCTACTTGCAGCGCCTGGCCGCAGTGGACCCGCTGGGCCTGCTGGCGCGCGCGGCGGGGGTCCGCGACCGCGGCGGCGAGTTGGGCTTGTTCAGCCACATGATGCATTGCTGGGACAGCACCGTGCCGTGCCTGGAAGCCGCCGGCGGCGTGCGCGAAGCGTTGATCGACGCACTGCTGCGCACCGCCGCGCGCGAAGGCGCGGCCTACGCCGGCCTGCTCAACCTCGGCGAGGCGGCGCGGCCGCGCGCCGGCCGCTTGCAGACGCATGCGCTGGTCGAACGCTACGACGCGCAACTGGGCGGGTTCGACGACTTCGACCATTTCGTGCGCGCGCTGCCGAGCGACGGACGCGCGGAGATGCGCCGCCAACTGCGCAAGTTCGCCGCCAGCGGCGCCAGCGCGCGGGTGCTGGCGCCGCCGTTCGACGAAATGCTGGAGCAGGTCTGCGAGCTGTGCTTCCGCACCACCGCCCGCCGCGGCACGCCGCACTATTTCCCGGCCGCGCCGCTGGCGCGCTTCGTGCGCCTGTGCGGCGATCTGGCGCGGCTGGTGGTGATCCAGGCGCAGGGCCGCCTGGTCAGCGGCATGGTCTTCTTCCAGCAACGCGACACGTTCTGCATGTGGTCGGCCGGCATGGCCTACGACCGCAGCGACTTCAGCCCGTACACGATCTGCTTCGCCGCCGCCTGCCGCCACGCCTTCGCCGAAGGGCTGCGCCGTTTCGAAGGCGGCCGGCTCAACGACCGGATCAAGCGGCGCCTGGGGCTGTCGCCCGTGCCGCTGCATTGCGCGGTCGCCCGCATCGCGCCGCCGCAGCCGGCCGCGCCGCCGCACCGGCGCGCCGCCGATGCGCTCGCTTCCGCCGTCACCGACTGACAGGACGCCCGCCATGGACCTGCGCCCCGATCCCATCGACGCCGACGATTTCCGCGTCTTTCCGCGCCACCTCGACGGCAAGGCGCGCTCGCGCCACCACGCCGAATACGCCGGCTGGCATCGCGACGCCTGTTGGAACGGGCGTCGCTTCGAGCGCTTCCCCGAGTACATCGTGCGCGCGCAATCGATCGCCGACGTCGGCCACAGCATCGACTTCGCCCGCCGCCACGGCCTGTCGGTCAGCGTGCGCGGCCGCGGCCACAGCTACGCCGGCTGTTTCCTGCGCGACAACGGCCTGTTGCTGGACCTGTCCGCGCTGGACCGGATCGACGTCGATCCGGCCGCACGCATGGCCGCGGTCCAGCCCGGCGTCAGCGCCCGGCAACTGGCCCAGGCGCTGGCGCCGCACGGGCTCGCGTTCCCGACCGGCCACGGCGGCGACGTCGGGCTCAGCGGCTTCCTGCTCGGCGGCGGGCTCGGCATCAACTTCCGCGCCTGGGGCGGCATGAGCGCGTTCAACCTCCGCGCGCTGGACCTGATCGGCGCCGACGGCGAGCTGCTGCACGCCGACGCCGAACATCATCCGCAACTGTTCTGGGCCGCGCGCGGCGGCGGCCCCGGGCTCGGCTTCGTGGCGGTGAAGTTCTACCTCGACTGCCAGCCGCTGCCGGCCTGCATCACCGGCAGCAGCGCGCACACCGGCCTGGACCGGCTCGGCGCGTTGCTGCAGGCGGTCGAGCGCGCCGACCCGCCGCCGGCGCTCCAGGTCATGATCGCGGTCGTGCCCCACGGCGACGGCCTGCAGGCCGCGCTGAGCACGCTCGCCTTCGCCGACACCGCGCAACAGGCACAGGCGCTGCACGCCGCGCTGTTCTCGCGCTTGCCCGCCGGACTGGTCGAACCGCTCGCGCGCGACCAGCCCAGCAGCTTCGAGGCGATCTACCGCCAGAGCGAGGCGATGCTGGTGTCGCGCCGCTACCGCTGCGACAACGTCCTCACCGACCGCGGCGCCGAGGCCGCGCGCATCCTCGCCGCGCACCTGCCCCTGCGGCCGTCGCCGGCGAGCGTGCCGCTGCTGATCTGGCGCGGCGAACCGCGACTGCCCGACGCGGCGTTCTCCGCGCGCGGGCGTTGGTTCGTCTCGACCTACGCGCAATGGGACGCCGAGCGCGACGACGAGGCCAACCGGCGCTGGCTCAAGGCGCTGTACGACGAACTGGCCGGCGTCGCCAGCGGCGCCTACATCAACGAGTTCGACCTGGAAGAACGCTCGGCCCAGGTCGAACGCTGCTTCGCCCCGGCGAACTGGGCGCGGCTGCGCGAACTGCGCCGCCGCTGCGATCCCGACGGCGTGTTCCACGACGTGCGCATCGGCCGGCGCTGACGCCGCGCCGGCCGGACGCGGCGCCGCTCAGCCCAGGCGCATCGACAGTTCCACGTCGCCGCCGAACGGCACCGACAGATAACCGCGCTGCGGCGAGCGCACCCGCTGCAGGTAGTCGGGGCTGTAGTCGGCGTTGTCGGCCACGATCAGCGCACCGGCGCGCAGCTTCGGTTCCAGCAGGTCCAGCACCTGCGGATACAGCGCCTTGGCGCCGTCGAGCAAGACCAGGTCGATCGACTCGGGCAGGTCGGCGGCGAGCGTGCGCAGCGCATCGCCCTCGCGGATCTCGACCAGGTCGGCGAGGCCGCCGGCGGCGAGGTTGGCGCGGGCGCGCGCGACCTTGGACGGCTCGAACTCGCTGCTGACCAGGCGGCCGCCGCCGTTGTCGCGCAACGCCGCCGCCAGGTGCAGGGTCGAGATGCCGAACGAGGTGCCGAACTCGACGATGTTGCGCGCGCCGGCGCTGCGCGCCAATTGGTACAGCAGCACGCCGGTCTCGCGCGAGACCGCCAGCGGCATGTCCTTGAGCTGGCCGTAGAAGCCCAGGTATTCGGTGGTGCTGCGCATCAGCCGTTCGTGTTCTTCGCGCGGCATCGCGGCCAGCGCGGGCACGTCCATCGGCGAGGTCGCGTCGGCCTCGTCGAACAGGCGCTGGATCAGCGCCGACAGCGGCGCGGCAGTAAGCGTATTGGTCGCGCCATGGCTGGCAACGGAGGTATTCATTGCGGTGTCTCCGGCCCGTATGCGGGCGTCGTTGGGGGTAGAATCAGAATGCGACTGATTCGTCAGGTTCGCTATTCGCATTGGCGCAGCCCCCATGACCGACCCGAAAAAACCGCAGATTTCCCAGCGAAAACAGCCCCGGCAGGCGCGCTCGAGCGACTCGGTCGCGGTGATCCTGGAGGCCGCCGCTCAGGTTTTGGCGAAGGAAGGCGCGCAGCGCTTCACCACCGCGCGCGTGGCCGAGCGCGCCGGGGTCAGCGTCGGCTCGCTGTACCAATATTTCCCCAACAAGGCGGCGATCCTGTTCCGCCTGCAGACGCAGGAATGGGGCCAGACCACCGCGCTGCTGTGCGCGATCCTGGAAGACGCGCGCAGGCCGCCGCTGCGCCGGCTGCGCGAGCTGGTGCATGCCTTCGTGCGTTCGGAATGCGAGGAAGCGGCGATGCGGGTGGCCCTGGCCGACGCCGCGCCGCTGTACCGCGACGCGCCCGAGGCGCGCCAGGCCCATGCCGCCAGCGAGCGCGCGTTCGAGGCGTTCATGCGCGAAGCGCTGCCGCAGGCCGACGAGGCGGCGCGCACCGTCGCCGGCGACCTGGTCATCACCACCTTGTCGCAGGTCGGCAAGGAATTTTCGGAAACCCCGCGCAGCGCGCAGGAGATCGAAACCTACGCCGAAGCCATGGCCGACATGTTCTGCGCCTACCTGCGTTCGGTCAGGCGGCGCTGAAGGGTCGTCGCGGACGCAACGTCCGCGCTATTCGCGGCGCTTGCGCCCGCGCTTGCCGCCGCCCGCGGCCACGGCCGGTTCATCGGCCTCGGCCACGCCGCCGAGCCGTTCCATCCACGCCAGCGCATCGACATAAGCCATGAACTGCTGCAGGTACTCCGGCGCCAGCGCCTGCATGGTGCTCAGCGCGCGGTGCACGAGCCGGCCGGAATTGAGCGGGCCGGCGTCGGTGGACGACGGTTCCAGCGACTCGCGCAGCTGCCGGTCCATGCGCAGGCGCGAGAAGCGCATGCGGAATTCGTCGAGCGCGGCCAGTTGCGGGAACGCGGCCCGCGGCGCATCGGCGGAAGCCGCCTCGCGCGTCGCCACCAACGCCTCCAGGCGCTGGGTCAGTTCGGCCAAGGTCGGCGCCGGCGCCGGCGCGGTTTCCGCGCCCGCCCGCGGCTTGCGCTTGCCGCCCTTGCGCGCGACGGCCTCGGCGGGCGAGGCCGCGGTGGCAGCGTCCGCCTTGCCAACGGCCGCCTCGCGCGCCCGCACCGCGCTGCGCTCCAGTTCGCCGGCGTACGCGATCATCATCTCGCGCACCCGCGCATCCAGCACCCGCCGCAGTTCGCCGTCCTGCGCCGCGGCGCGGCGCTCCAGCGCGTCGATGCGGGCGAAACCGGCGCGATCGCGGCGGTCTTCGCCCTGCGCGCGCCAGGCTTCCAGCGTGGCCCGCGGATCGGGCCCGCCCGCGTTCGCACGGGCCTGAGTCATCGCGACCCGCGCGGCGGCGCGGCGGCCTGGGTCGGACGCGGCATCGGCGCGATCTCCACCCGCCGGTTGCGCGCACGCCCGGCTTCCTCGGCGTTGGAATCCACCGGCTGCTGGGCGCCGAACGCGGCGGCGAACACCGCCGTCTGCGGCACGCCCGCGGCGATCAGCGCGCGGGTCACGGTCAGCGAACGCTGCGCCGACAGCTCCCAGTTGTCGGCGAACTGGCGGTTGCTCTCGCGCACCAGGCGGTCGTCGGTGAAGCCGCTGACCATCAGGATCTCGTCGCGCGAGCGCAGGTACTCGGTCAGCGGGCCGGCCAGGGTCTTGAGCAGTTCGCGCCCCTGCGGCTGCAACTGATCGGAGTTCAGCGCGAACAGCACGTTGCCGCTGATGCCGATGCGGCCGTCGACCAGGGTCACCCGCCCGCTCGCCAGCGGCGCGGCCAGCGCGCGCTCCAGGGTCTGGCGGCGCTGGGCTTCGATCTTGCGCTGCTTCACTTCCTCGTCGAGGCGGCTGGACAGCTGCATCTGCGCGCCGATCACCCCGACCAGGATCAGCACGAACACGCCCAGCAGCACCGACATCAGGTCGCCGAAGGCGGCCCATACCGGCGCGCCGGAGTCGATGCCGGCGTCGTCTTCGATCTCCGCGCTCACGCCGCCTGCGCTCCGGGGCCGCCGTGCGCCGCGGCCTGGCCGTCGGCCACGCGCTGCAGTTCGTCGATGATCTGCTTCTGGCTCAGCACGCTGAGGTCGACCACTTCGCGCGCCTGCGCGACGTAGTAGGCCAGTTGCTCGTCGCTGCGCGCCAGCGACTTGTCCAGCGCGACTTCCACGCCCTGCAGGCGGTCGGCCAGGCGCTCGTGGGTGTCGCCGAACTGCTGCACCAGCGCGGCGAAGGCGTCGCCGAGGCTGGCGACCTCGACCGCGCCGGCGCCGAGTTGCGCGGCGGCGGCGTCGAGCTTGCCGGCGTCGGCTTCGACGCGTTCGTTGAGGCGCGCGCCGGCGCGTTCGAGCAGTTCGGCCGAGGACGCGACCAGCGCATCGACCGCGGCGCGCTGCTCGCCGGAGGCGTGATTGACCGCGTCGAGCAGGGTTTCCAGCGTCGCCAGCAGGCGGTTGCGTTCTTCCAGCATGGCGGTGTCGCGGACCATGCTGTCGGACAGCTTCTGGCGCAGTTCGGCGACGACTTCGGCGGCGGCCTTGGGCGCTTGCGCAGCGGCATCGACCAGGCGCGAGATCTCGGCGATGGTGTCGCGGGACTGGGCCTGGCTCTGCGCCGAGACCTCCTGGGCGGTGCGCGCGAGGGTGTCGCAGACCTCCAGCTGGCGGCCGGCGACCGCTTCGCCGGCCTGCTGCCAGCGCTGGCCGAGTTCGGCGGTCATCGCCCCGAACGCCTCGGTCCACATCGCCAGGCGCTCGCGGTCGCGCGATTCCAGCGCGGCGTGCAGCTGCGCGTGCGAGTCGCGGACGATGCCCACCAGTTCGGCCGCGTGCGTCTGGAACCCGGCGACCACGCCGGCCGCGGCCTTGGGCGCTTGCGCGGCGGCGTCGACCAGGCGCTCGATCTCGGCCACGGTGTCGCGCGCGTGCGCCTGCGCCTGCGCCGACATCTCGTCGGCGGTGCGCGCCAAGGTCGCGCAAATGTCCTGCTGGCGCTGCGCGGTCAGCGTCTGCGACTGCTCCCAGCGCTCGCCCAGCGCAGCGCTCATCGCGCCGAAGGATTCGGTCCAGGCCGATAGGCGTTCGCGGTCGCGCGATTGCAGCGCATCCTGCAGGTCGGCGTGGGAACGCTCGACCACCGCCACCAACGCCGCGGCGTGTTGTTCGAACGCGGCCGCGGCGCCGCCCAGCGCTTGCTGGTGGCGATCGGCCAGCGCCTGGTTGGCATCGCCCTGGCGCGCCTGGGCCTCGTCCCAGGTCTGCGCGCTGCGGCCGTGGCTGGCTTCCAACTGCGTGGAGACGTCCTTGAGCAAGCCGGCGGCGCCGCGCTCGAAGGTGCCGGCGAATCCTTCCAGCGCGCCGCGCAGCTCGCGCAGCAGCGCTTCGTTGCCGCCGCGGTGGTCGGCCAGGACGCGGCTCCAGCCTTCGGCGGCCGCGCCCGCGGCGCCGGCGAATCCGGCCGCGAGGCCGTCGAGCTGCTGCTGCACCGCGCTGCCGACGCGTTCGTGCAGCGCCGCGCCCTCGCGCGCGAGCGCGGCCATGGTCGCGTCCGCCACCGGCTGCAGCGCCGCGCCCGCGGCGCGCGCGCCTTCGCCGACGCTGTCCTTGAGCGAGCGCTCGAACGATTCGGCCAGGCGCGCGTACGCGGCTTCGCTGCGCTGGTGGAACGCGTCCTGGCGTTCGAGCTGGCGCTCGTGCGCGCTGTCGCTGTGGCGTTCCAGCGCGGCCATCGCCGACTGCAACTGCGCGACCAGCGCGGGCATGGTCTCGGTCTGGCGCTGCAGCAGTTCGAAGGCCTGCGCGCGGCGCCGTTCGTGTCGGTAGGCGCGCGAATGCGTGCGCAGCGCGCCGGCCGCGGCGGCGTCGAGGCGCTGTACGGCGGCGGCGCGCTCGCGCCGGCACAGCGCCGCGAGCAGGCCGAGCATGGCCGACGCGGCGATGCCGGCGATCGAGGTGCCGAAGGCGAAGCCCAGGCCGGCGACCGGCGCGGCGATCGCGGCGCGGATCGCCTGCAGGTCGCTGGCGCTTTCCAGCGCCAGGCCGGTGCCGCGCAGGGTCACGGTCATGCCCAGCAGGGTGCCGAGCATGCCCAGCAGCACCAGCAGGCCGACCAGGTACGGCGTCAGCGTCGGCGCCGGCAGCGGCGCGCGCTCGCCTTCGATGCGCAGGCGCACCGCGCTGCGCAGCGAACAATGCAGGCGGCCGAGCCAGCCATCGAGCCGGCCGTCGTCGCCGTCGGCTGGGTCCGCCGGCGCGGGCAACTCGTCCAGCGCGCGCTGCAGCGTCGCGGTGGCCTGGCGATAACGGCGCAGTTCCAGCCCGCCGGCGAGGTAGCCAGCGGCGATCAGCGCCAGTACCGCCAGCGCCAGCGGATGCGAACCCAGGGTGCCGGCGCCGACCCAGGCCACGAGGACGAGGCCGGCGACGAAGACGGCGGCGTGAAGCGATTTGTTGAGCATGTCAGTCGTTTGCGCGTGCGCGCAGGGCGTCGAGCAGGCCCTGCGAAGGTTGAAGTCGAAGATCCAGTTCGGCGTGCAAGGCCTCGCGCATGTCGGTGCGGAAGCGGGCCAGCCAGGTCTCTCGGTCGGGTTCGCCGCCGTCGGCGGCGTCCTGCGCGCGTTGGCGCAGGCGTTCGAAGCGTCGGCCCAGCAGCGCCGGCGCGGCGCCGAGCAGGCTGCGTTCGCGCCGGCCCAGGGCGCGTTCCATCACCGCGTCCAGCGCGGCCAGCCGGGCCAGTCCGGGCGAGGCCACGGTCAGTCGCTCGCGCAAGCGCTCGCGCAGGCGGCCGGCGCCGGCTTCCAGGGTCTGCTGCAGCGCCAGGTAGCGCTGGCGGAAGAACGGGTAGTCGCCGGTGTCCTCGACCGTGGCCGCGGAGCGCGCCGCAGCGGCGCCCGCGCCCGCGCGCGGCGGCGCGAACGCGCGATCGCCGTCGATGGCCGCGGCCAGCATCCGCCGTACCCGCGCGCACTCGTCCGCCTCGGCCTGGACCGTACCGGCCGCGCCGAAACCCGCAACCGCGGGGGCACCGTCCAGCGCTGCCGACAGCGCCAGGGTCTGGGTCCATTCGATCCATTGGCTGAGCCGGTCCGACAGCGGTTGCGCATCGGGCGCGGCGTCGGCATCGGCGAGGCGGGCGAGCAGGCGGATGAAGGTCGGACCACGGACCGCCGCCCGTCGAGAAGCTTCCACTATCAAACTGGTCTGGCTAAAAGTTCGTCATTTTACACGCGCGGTGCGACCGCCCGCGGTTCGCGCGGCATCGCGGTTGGGCCGGCGGTCATCGCGGCTGAACCGGGTAAACCGCCGCGGCGCATTGACGCGGCCGCGCCGATGTGCTGGCCGCAGGCCGCGCCAAGACCGCCGAGGGCGCGCGATTGCGGCGATTGCGGCCGCGCTCGCGGCGGATTCGCTGCCTGGACCCGCACTCGGCCCATATCCGCATCGCCGCCGCGCAAACCGCTCAAGACGCGCCGCGCGCGCTGCGCCAAGGTGGGTACGCCCCGCCTGGGGCTGCCTACGGGGGCGAACGCCGATTCCCCCGGCCGCGCGCCGATTCCCGCCTGCCGGCCGGATCGCGCCCGGCGCCGCGCCCGCGCCCGCCACCGCCACCGCCACCGCCACCGCCACCGCCACCGCATTTTTCCTCACCACAAGCCGAACCATGCGCTCGCCCCTGCATGCCCCCGCGATCCTCGCGCTGCTCGCCGTCGCCGGCCTGCCGGGCCCGGCGCCCGCCGCGGACCCGGCGCCGCCCAGCGGCCAGCGTTCGCACGTGTTTTCCGATGCCGCCGGCGGCGAACGCAGCTACTACGTCGCGCTGCCGGCGAACTACGACCGCAGCAAGCGCTACCGGCTGGTCATGGTGTTCGCCGGCACCGACACCCGCGGCCGCGAGATGCACGAATGGTTCGGCGCGGGCTGGCGGCCGCCGCAGGTCGTCGGCCTGGAGCCGCGAATGCACGACACCGTATTCGTCTATCCCGACCAGGCCTACGCCTGGGGCGATGTCGCCGGCTGGGCGCTGGGCCCCAAGGCCCGGCCTTACGACGGCTGGCACGACATCCGCTTCGCCGAGGAACTGCTGGCCCAGGCCGAGCGCGACTATTCGATCGACACCGAGCGCGTCTTCGCCACCGGCCATTCCTGGGGCGGCGACATGGCCGCGGTGGTCGGTTGCTACCTGGGCGCGCACTTCCGCGCGATCGCGCCGGTGGCGGCGAACCGGCCGTACTGGTTCGGTTCGCCGACCAGCGATGGCGACTGCACCGGCATGCCGGCGGTGTGGACCTTCTTCGGCCGCGACGACGACCACTTCGGCGACGCCAGCCCGGACGGGCTGTTCGGCGAGGAACACGACGCGTTCTGGACCGCGCGCCAGCAGTGTTCGCGCGACTACGACCGCAGCGGCGAAACCCGCGTCTACCGCGGCTGCAAGACCGGCGTGCGCTTCACCCTGTACGCCGGCGGCCAGTATTCCGGCGGCGGCGGGCTGCGCGACCACCAGCCACCGGATTATTTCCTGCAGGCGCTCTCGCAGTGGCTCTACGCGTTCTGAGCGCGAAGCCCGCTCGAGAACGACGCCGCGGCGCGCGGCTTACGGCGCGTACTGCGGCGCCGCCGGGCGCCAGCCGAGCAGGCGCGCGGGCAGGTACAGCAGCGACTGCAGGAATGCGAACACCGCGCCCAGGGTGATACCGACCAGGCGCAGCGGCAGCGACAGCAGCCACACCAGCGGCCACAGCGCCAGCGCGAGCAGCGCCAGCGGCCAACACAGCACGAACAGCAGGCACCAGGCAAGCAGGACGAACAGCGTCTTCACGGGGCGGCTTCCTTCCAGGACGACGCCGCGGAGCCGGCGCAGGGCCAGACTGCGGCGGCGCGCGCCGGCGCGGCAAGCGCGCTGCGACGAAACCGCGGGCGGGGCGACGAAACCGGCTGCGCAGCGACGAAGCCGGCCCCGCCGCAGCCGCCGGCGCGTTCAGAGCGTCCGCTGCGCCGCGCGCTGCGGCAGCAGCCACAGCAGCGCCACGATCAGCCCCGCCAACACCAGCGAGGCGCTGTAGCGGCTCAGTGCCAGCCCGCCGCTGGCCAGCGGCTTGTCGAGGAAGTCGCCGAACACCGCGCCCAGCGGCCGGGTCAGCACGAACGCGGCCCAGAACGACGCGGTGCGCGAAACCGCGTTCCAGCGGTGCAGCGCCGCCACCACGGCCAGCGCCAGCGCGAACACGCCGATCCCGCCCAGGTAGCCCAGCCCCGCGGTGTCGGCGACCCAGTCGCCCAGCGCGGTGCCCAGCGTCTGCGAGCACATGAGGGTCAGCCAGTAGAAACCTTCCGCGCGCGGCCCGGCGACGCTTTCCACCGCGATCGAGCCCAGGCTGCGGTGCCAGGCCCACAGCGCGGCCAGCAGCAGGGCCAGCAGCAGCGCGGCGCCGCCGCTGTAGCCGATTCCGAGCGAGCGGTCGGCGAAATCGGCCAGGGTGGTGCCGACCATGGTGCTGGCGAGGATCGCGGCCCAGTACAGCAACGGGTGGAACGCGCGCGCGCGGATCTGCATCCACACCGCCAGCGCGAACAGCGCCGCGAACACCACGCTGCCGAGCAGGTAGCCCAGGCCCATCGACATCGACACCGCATCGCCGCCGGTCTCGCCCAGCGTGGTGGCGAGGATCTTGACCGCCCAGAACGCGGCGGTGACCTGCGGCACCTTGCTCAGCGTTGCGGCGGAGGCGGCGACGGAGGCGGAGGCGGAGGCGGACGGCGCGACGGTCGGGGCGTTCATGGCGCGGAGGCGGAACTCGTTGGCGTGGGCGGCGGCGGACGAACGCCGGGCGCTGGGCCCGTACGCCGGCAGTGTGCGCGGCGCCTTGTCGGAGCCGCGTCCGATCCCGCCGCGGCGCCGCGCCTTCGCCCGCGCCGCGCGCGCACGAACGCGCTATCGTGGTCGTCGCCCCGGATCGGGGCCTGCCCGCGCAAGGAGCCGCACGTGACCGACGCCGTTTCGCTGGTGCTCTTCGCCCGCGCCGCCTTCGACCTGGACTGGGCGCGGCAGGCGCTGTCGGCGCAGGGCTTGAACGTCGAGCCGGCGCCGCATGGCTTGAACGCGAGCTGGGACGAAGACGGCCCGGTGCTGCGGATCGGTTTCGTCCACGGCGCGCAGGTCGCGCAGGAGGCGGCCGCGATCGCCGCCGGCGGCGCCTACGCAGACGCGTTGCGCGGCTGCGACGCGCGTTTCGAGATCGCCATCGACGACCTCGACGAAGCCCTGGAAGAGATGAACACCCTGATCGAAGTGCAATCGACCCTGCAAGAGGGCACCGGCGGCTTCCTGTTCAACGACTGGAACGGCGAACTGTCGCCCAGCCCGTCGCCCGACTGAGCGCGCTCAGCGCACCCGGCGCAATCGCCGCAGGAAGTGCACGCCGTCGCTGTCGCCCTCGATGGTCAGCACGTCGCCGTCGATCCGGAACGGCCGCGGCTGGTCGGTGCCGGTGTAGCTGGGCATCAGGCTGCCCTCGACCCAGTGCGTCACCACGCCCTTGGCCGCATCGACGCGCCAGGTGCCGAAGTAGGCGGCATAGCCCAGGAACGCCGCGCGCGTTTCCGCATCGCTGCCCTTGGCGTCGTCGCCGGCCGCGAACGGCGGCGGCGCCGGGGTGCGCATGATCTGCACGTGCAGGTGGCCGCTGGGGTCGTAGACGATGTAGCCCTTGGGTCGCTCGCCGTAGGGATAGTGCTGCTTGCCGTCGGCGTCGGTATCGACGATGCGTTCGACCCGCCACGTACCGACCAGGGACGCGGTGTCGGCGGCGACGGCCGGCAACGCCGTCGCGAGCAGCGCGGCGGCGACGAGCGCGGAACGAAGACCTGGCATGTGCGGATTCCTTGGACGACGCGGGGCCGGCCGCGCGCGAGGCCGACGGCCATCGGCGGGCGATGGCGCCGATGCTGCCAAGCCGCGTCGGGCCCGGCCCGTGCCATCGGTCGCGTCCGCTGTCACCTGCGCTGTCATGCCCGCGGCGTGCGCGGCCTTCGCGCCGGCGCCGGCTTGAGCGCATCCGGCGACAGTGGCAGCATCGCCGCGGTGAACGACAGCCCCCTCGACCCGGTCCACCTGCGCGACCTGGCGCGCCTGCGCAAGGTCCGCGACCGCATCGACCGCGAGTACGCCCAGCCGCTGGACGTGGAAGCGCTGGCGCGCGGCGCGCACATGTCGGCCGGGCACCTGAGCCGGCAGTTCCGCGCCGCCTACGGCGAATCGCCGTATTCCTACCTGATGACCCGGCGGATCGAACGGGCGATGGCGCTGCTGCGCGCCGGCGGGCTCAGCGTCACCGAGGTCTGCTTCGCGGTCGGCTGCTCGTCGCTGGGCACCTTCAGCACCCGCTTCGCCGAGTTGGTCGGGATGCCGCCGAGCGTCTACCAGCGCCAGCAGGCCGACGCCACCGACGGCATGCCGGCCTGCGTCGCCAAGCAGGTGACGCGACCGATCAGGAATCGAGAAGCGTAGCGGCGCACGCCCGCCTAGCATGGCCTCACCCGCCACCCACCGCAGGACACCGCCATGAACCTCAGCATCCATTCCAGCTTCCTTCCGCACACCGACCCGGAGGCCTCGCTGGCCTTCTACCGCGACGCGCTCGGCTTCGAAGTGCGCAAGGACGTCGGCTACCAGGGCCTGCGCTGGATCACCGTCGGCCCGGCCGGCCAGCCCGACACCGCGATCGTGCTGTACCCGCCGCAGGCCACGCCCGGCCTCACCGACGCCGAACAGCGCGCGATCGCCGAGATGATGGCCAAGGGCAGCTTCGCCATGCTCAACCTGGCCACGCCCGACCTGGACGGCACCTTCGCCAAGCTGCAGGCCGGCGATACCGAGATCGTGCAGGAACCGGTCGACCAGCCCTACGGCCTGCGCGATTGCGCGGTGCGCGACCCCGCCGGCAACCTGATCCGCATCCAGCAGACTGCGTCGCGCGGCTGAGCCCGCGCCCGCGCGGCGGCGCATCGCGTCGGCGCCGCGCAATCTTCCCGGGCCGCGTCCCGGAACCTCCCGAACTTCCGCAAGCGGCCGCGTCCGGCGGCCGCACGGGCGCGGCTTGCCCGCGCCCGGCCATCCTTCCTGGAGAACGCCATGCGCCCGACCCCGTGGGTCCGCCAGTTCCACCGCTGGACGTCCGTCGCCTTCTTCCTCAGCGTGATCGCCACCACCATCGCCCTGGCGCAGGAGCGGCCGCTGCTGTGGATGTCCTACGTGCCGCTGGCGCCGCTCGCGCTGCTGGCGCTGACCGGCCTGTATCTGTTCGCGCTGCCGTACCTGCCCAAGCGGGCCGGCGCGCAAGAAAACCCAAGGCCGTAGGCGCCGCGTAGTTCAGCGCTGCGCGCGCACCGGCGCATAACCCGCCGGCGGCTCGCTGCTGAGCCAGCCCGGCGCCAGCGGCGGGTCGAGCGTGAAGCGGTAATCGATCTGCAGCCCGCCCGGCCCGGCCCGGCGCACCCGCAGCGGCAGGCCGGCGGCGTCGGCCCACACTTGCGCCGGCGTGCCGCCCAGGCGCAGCGACCAGCGCTGCACGGCGCGGCCGTCGCGATCGCGCTGGTCGGGCAGGCGCTCGGCGCGGCCCTTGAATTCGCGCAGTTCGCGCAACCAGCCCAGGTCGCCGGCGGCCGCCGCGGCCTGCGCGCTCAGCGGCACGACCAGGGCTTCGCGCGAATCGTGCAGCAGGGTCAGCACCCGCCGGCGCGGCGGATCGACGATCACGCTCAGCTGCGCGCCGACATCGGTGCGCAGCACGCCGCGCCGGTCGACCACGGTGCGCGAGGTCTGCAGCACCCGCCCGTCGATGCGCTGGACCACCTGCAGGTCGAGCACGGCGGCCTCGCGCAGGCGCTGCTGCACGGCGGCGAAGGCGTCGCCGCCGCCGGGCAGCAGCGGCAGCGCCAGGACCGCGACGATCGCCAGCGCCGCGACCGCGCCGGCGGCGAGCCAGCGCGGCAGCGCCGGGCGACGCGCGCCGGCGGCCGGGCGCGGCTGCGCGCGCAGGCGTTCGAGCAAGCGCGCCTGGACGGCGTCGGCCGCATCGGCGGGCGCGGCCTGCACGGCGCGCACCGCGTCGGCCAGCGGCTTGGAGAGTTCGTGTTCGTGGCGGCTCATGGCGCGATCTCCGTGGTGTCGCCGCGCTCGCCCAGTTCGGCTTCGAGCCGGCGGCGGGCGCGGTGCAGGACGACGTTGACGTTGTTGGCGCTCAGTCGCAGGCATTCGGCGATCTGGGCGATCTCCATCCCTTCCAGGTAGCGCAGGCCGAAGCACTGCGCCTCGCGCCGCGGCAGCCCGGCCAGCGCCTGGCGCAGGCGGCGCGCGCGTTCGTCGTGCAGGCTGGCCTGTTCGGCCGACTCCGCCGCGCCGGGCTGCTGCGCGCGCCACAGCGGCAGCGCCCGCCACCAGCGTCGCTGCCGGCGCAGCACGTCGATGGCCGCGCGCGAGGCCGCCGCCGACAGGTAGGCCGGCCAGGACTCCACCGCGTCCTGGCCGCCGGACTGCAGCAGGCGCAGGAACACCTCCTGCTGCACGTCCTCGGCCTGGGCGGCGTCGCCGAGCACGCGGTAGGCGGCCTGGAACACCAGCCGCCCGTACTGCCGCGCCAGCGACTCGGCCAACCGGGACTGCTCGCTTGCGCTCATCGGCTCGCTCCTCTGGATGCGGGCGCTCAGGAAGGTCATGGATCGGGATCCGTTCGTGGGTCTCGACACAGCAGACGCGCCGGCGCGGCGGAACTTACATCGCCGCGCCGGTCCCCCGCCCGTTGCATCGCATCGCGGCGATGTAAGTTCCGCCGGCCCCGGGCGTCGAGTGTGGTGAATCCCAGGAGAACGCGCCATGCCCTCGCTCGCTTTCATGCTCCGCCGCCCGCGCGCCGCCGCGGCCGCCCTGCTGCTCGCCGCCGCGCTGCCCATGGCCACCGCCCGTCCCCATGCGCTGCCGGGGCCGGCCGCGCTCGACGCCGAAGTCGCCCGCGCCATGGCCGCGACCGGCGCGCGCGGGCTGGCGGTCGCGATCGTCGACGACGGCCGCGTCGTCCAGGTCCGCGCCTACGGCGAGCGCAACGCGCGCGGCGAACCGTTGCGCACCGACACGGTGATGTACGCCGCCTCGCTGACCAAGACGGTGTTCGCCTACACCGTGCTGCAGTTGGTCGATGCCGGCACGATCGAACTCGACCGGCCGCTCGCCGGCTACTTCGACCGGCCGCTGCCCGACTACCCCGCCGACCGCAAGTACGGCCCCTACGCCGACCTCGCCGGCGACGAGCGCTGGCGCCGGCTCACCGCGCGCCACCTGCTCACCCACTCCGGCGGCTTCGCCAACTTCGCCTTCCTCGAACCCGACCGCCGCCTGCGCATCCATTTCGAACCGGGCACGCGCTATTCCTATTCCGGCGAAGGTTTGATCCTGCTGCAGTTCGCGCTCGAACGCGGGCTCGGCCTGGACCTGGGCCGGGAAATGGACGAACGCGTGTTCGCGCCGCTGGGCATGCGCGACACCGCGATGCTGTGGCAGCCGCGCTTCGCCGCCAACCTCGCCGACGGCTGGACCCGCGACGGCGCCGCGGTCGCGCACGACGAGCGCAGCCGGGTGCGCGCCGCCGGTTCGATGGACACCAGCATCGCCGACATGGCCCGCTTCGCCGCGGCGCTGGTGCGCGGCGACGGCCTGTCGGCGCGCGCGCGCAAGGACATGGCGCGCGCGCAGTTGCCGATCGCCAGCGCCTCGCAGTTCCCGGTGCTGCAGCCCGACCTGCCCGCCGCGCAGCGCCGGCCCGACCTCGCCGCCGGCCTGGGCGTGGTGAGCTTCCGCGGGCCGCAGGGCGCGGGCTTCATGAAGGGCGGCCACGACGACAACACCGGCAACACCCTGGTCTGCATCGAACGCCGCCGCCGCTGCGTGGTGCTGCTGTCCAACGACGTGCGCGCCGAGCCCGCGTTCGCGCACCTGGTCGCGTTCGCGCTCGGCGACACCGGCGCGCCGTATCGCTGGGAGTACGGTTCGATGGCGTTCTGGGAACCCGCGCGCTGAGCGCGCATCGAGCTTGCGGCGTCGCCCTCGCGCGGCGCCGCGCCTGCGACCGCTGCGACGCGGGCGTTGAAAGATTGATCGCCTCGCCGCCGCCACGCGCAAGCGTATACGCCTGCATGATCGCGAATCTGCGCGTCGGGTTTGCAGTTCGCTGCGGCCGACCTCGGGTTTGCCCCAGTTCAAAGCAGCGCACGCCGGTTCCATGTTGGAGGCGCATCCCACGCACGCGCATCGCCGCCGCGCATCGGTCCCTGCGACCGCACGGCGCCCGCGATCCGAACCCCACTCGAATCGACCCGCGAGCCCGCCCATGTCCGTTCCCGCCCTCAATCTGCAAAACAAGGCCGCCACCTACGTGCCCGGCAGCGGCGACTACAAATCGCCGACCAAGGCCGAACTGGAGGAGCTCGCCGACAAGCTGCACGACGTCGGCGAGAAGAAGGCCAAGAAGGACGACTACGACCGCCGCCTGGAATCGCTGGCCAGCGAGTTCCTGCCCACCCTGAGCCCGGAAGACCGCGGCCGCTTCATCGGCACGGTGATGGAAAAGGACAAGGGCGCGCTGGATTCGTGGCTGCAGAAGGACCGGCTCGACAAGCTCGTCGACAACGGCCGGCTCGACGACAGCGACCGCAAGCGCCTGCTCGACGGCGTCGGCCGCGGCTTCGGCGACGACCACATCCCCAAGGACAAGGCCGCCGAATTCATCGACACCGCGCGCAAGCCCGAGCCTGCGCCCGAGCCCGAGGCGCCCAAGGACGACAAGCCGACCGAACCGCCGAAGGACATCCTCAACGACGGTTTCCGCGAGTTCGGCAAGGACGACCGCGTCGTCTACGACGACATCCGCAACGTGTCCTATCCGGGCGAATACAAGGACGGCTGGCTGCGTTTCGAAACCAAGGACGGCGGCAAGTTCGCGGTCGACAAGGCCAGCGCGCCCGACGTGTACGCGCTGGCCGAGCGCAACTACCTCGACGCCGGCCAGCAGACCATCGACAACGCGCGCGACCGCGCCAAGCTCGACCCGACCGCCAAGACCGACGTGTTCTCGCTGGAGACCAGCGAGGAAGTCGACGGCCACAAGCTCAAGGTCGGCGACGCGGCGATGAAGCTGATGATCGACGAGATCAAGGGCAAGAAGGACCTCTACGACGGCAGCCCGCAGGCCGAATTCCTGCGCATGGTCGAGGCGCGCAGCGCGGTCACCAACGGCAAGTTCGTCCATCCGGTCTACGAGAACCGCCACATCAACGTCGGCGGCCGCACCAAGACCGAGACCGAGAACCTGCTCAAGCTCGAGCCGGCCGACATGAAGGAGATGCTCGACGAGGGCAAGATCAACCAGCGCCTGGACGCGTTGATGCGCGACGAACAGGTGTCGTCGCTGTACGAGAAGAGCCTCAAGGAAGCGATCGGCAAGGTCCCGGAGGACGAGCGCAAGTCGATGGCCGACCGGCTGGCCAAGGTGGTGGAGAGCCCGGACTACGTGCAGGAGATCGGCAAGCTGCCCAAGTGGGACCAGCCGCGCGCGCAGGCCGACGTCGAAGACGCGGTCTCGCAGTTGGGCCTGCTCGATCCCGAGCGGGCCAAGTCCGCCGGGCAGGCGTTCGCGATGAACGCGCTGGCGCGCGACATCGACGCCGGCCTCGCCGACGGCGAATTCACCCCCGAGGCCGAGGTCGACGGCGTCGAGGCCGGCCTCGGCGCGGTCACCAACGCGATGGAGAAGGCCAAGCTGCCGGTCGACCTGACCGAAGGCGTCCACGAGTTCCTGGACAAGGGCGGCGACGAGGCCAAGCGCGATTTCGCCCAGGTCGCCAAGGAACTGCGCGAGAACGGCTACGCGCCGGAGGACATCGACAAGGCCTTCGCCAACGTCGACTTCAAGAGCGACAAGAAGGACACGATCCGCGGCCTGATCAGCAACCTGGATTCCAGCGGCCTGCTGCCGTCGGTGAGCGGCGCCATCGGCATCGCCTCGACCGTGCGCGGCCTGGTCAAGGACGGGTTCGGCGAAACGCCGGAGGAAAAGCTCGCCGTCGCCGGCGGCATCATCGGCATGGTCGGCTCGCTGCCCGACGCGAAGAAGCTGCTGTCCAACCTCGGCAAGGGCATCGACGGCTCGGCCCTGGACCTGCTCGACGTGGACAAGGCGGTCAAGGACAACATCGGCGTGGAGACGCGCTACGGCAACCAGGCGGTGTCGGCGATCGGCGACAACGTCGGCGCCGCCGACATTCCGCCGACCGACATCGGCAACCGCGACCAGATCGTCGAGGGCATCGAGCAGAGCGCGGGCGACCCGGCCAAGAGCAATCTCTCGCGCATCTCGCAGTCGACGCTGAAGGTGCTGTCCGACTATTCCGGCAAGGCCGGCGGCGTGCTCGGCGTGGTCACCGGCGGCATGGGCGCGGCCGAAGCGTTCAAGGGCGACAGCTCCGGCGCGGAGAAGGCCGAGGCGGTGCTCAACGTGGTCTCGGGCACGCTCGACCTCGCGCCGGACGTGCTCAAGGCCGGCAGCCGCTTCGTCTCCGCGGTCGGCGGCCAGGCCGCCGGCGCGGTGGCCGAGCGCGTGGTCGGCGCGATCACCCGCGGCCTGGGCCCGGTCGGCATGTTGCTCAGCGTGGCCTCCGAACTGGTTTCGGTGTTCGTCAACAACGCCAAGGATAAGAAGGAAGCCGGCGAGCAGTACGACTGGTTCAAGCAACTCGGCGACGACGGCGTCACCCACGGCGACTGGAACCTCAAGTACGACTACGCGGTGACCACGCTCAACAGCTTCGGCAACGCGCGCGATTACATCAACAACCTGCGCGAGCTGCGCGGCGCCGACTGGGGCGGCCGCCAGGCGCCGGGCGACCGCAGCATCTTCGACTTCCACCGCGAGGAATTCGCCGACTTCAAGGGCAAGTGGGAGAAGGACCGCGGCGCCGACACCTATGTCGAGTTCCTCGATCCCGACAAGCGCAAGGCCGACTTCAAGCGCGAGAAGGAGCACATGGACGAGGTCAAGGAGTACATGGACAAGCACCCGACCTACTTCCCCGGTTACAACGACTGGGTGCTCGACCTCTGAGCCCCGGCGCAGAACCTCGAACGCCGGCGCGGGCATCCGAAGCCGGCCGGCAGGCCATCGCCAGCGTGCGACGCCGGCCCGCACGCGGCTGGCAACGACGCCATCGTCCGAAGCCGACCGCCACGCATCGCCGCCACCGCGCGCGTCCGCAACCCAACGGCAAGCCGACGCCGCCCTTGCCGGCGTCGGCAGCCGTGCGCAAACCACGGCGCCTCGTGCGCCATCCGCGCAAACCACGCCGCAACGCCCACTTCGCTCCTGCCCGCGGCGCCCCTGCGCGGGGCGCCGCGGGCGCAATCGCGTCATGATCGTGAACGCGGTCTGTGACGCGCGCACCTGCAGCGGTGCGAGCCCCGCCACACAAGGCCACGCCCGCGCCACCGACGCTCACCGCGCGTGATCCACGGCGAAGGAAAACTGCGAGCGAATGCCAGCGCGGCTTCGCGCGCCCTTGAACAAACCGAACGTCCAATGGCCCCGCGCGCCGGCCTCATGCATGACCTCCCCCATGCGGCGTGGACGCGCGTCCGCGCGGCCGCGCGCGGTGTCGCGATCGTGCGGCACCGCGCGCGCGCCGTTCGCCCTCCCGCTTTCGAGGAAGTCGCGATGCCCGCTACCGCACTGCGTCCCGCCGTCCGTCTCGCATTCGTCCTCGCCGCGCTGGCCGCCTCCGCGTCCGCGCCGGCGCAACTGCTGCAACCGCAGGCCGCCGCCCAGAGCGGCACGATGGCGGTATGCAGCGCCACCTGGTACGGCGCCGAGGGCGAGATCCCCGAAGGCTGGCCGACCGCCAGCGGCGAGCCGTTCCACCGCTTCGCCCTGGCCGCCGCGCACAACTCGCTGCCGTTCGGCACCAACGTGCGCGTGACTTACCAGGGCCGCTCGGTGACGGTGCGGATCAACGACCGCGGCGGCTTCGGCTGGCCGGTGTGCATCGACCTGACATATGGCGCGTTCCTGCAGATCGCCCATCCCGACCAGGGCGTGGTCAGCGTCGATTACCAGGTGCTGTAAGCGCTACCGGCTCGGCCGCGGTCGCTGGCTGCGCGGCCCGCCTCCGGCGCGGCGTTGGCGGCAGCATCGTCGTGCCGGCGCCTCAGGTGTTTCCTCAGTTGCGCTCGGCCGTAGCCACAAGCCTGAGCGCCGCGCAAACGAAAACGGCGCGCCCCGGGGCGCGCCGCTTTCGTCGCGGGTTCCGTTGCGCAGCCGCGACGCTCAGCCCAGCGGCTGCCACAGCAACATCGCGCACAGCGCCCACATGAACAAAGCGATGCCGCCGTCGAGCACCCGCCACGCGCGCGGGTTGCGGAACACCGGCTGCAGCAGGCGCGCGCCGAAGCCCAGCGAAGCGAACCAGACGATGCTGGCCGCGCAGGCGCCGATGGCGAAGGCCCAGCGCAGCTCGCCGTCGTAGCGGGTGGACAGGCTGCCGAGCAGGACCATGGTGTCCAGGTATACGTGCGGGTTGAGGAAGGTGAAGGCCAGGCAGGTCAGCACCGCGGTGCGCAGGGTCTGCCGCTGGGCGTTGGACGCGGCCAGCCCACCGCTGCCCTGCCAGGCGCGGCGCGCGGCCAGGAAGCCGTAGATGCCGAGGAAGGCAGCACCGCCGAAACGCAGCACTTGCAACAGGGTCGGCCAGGCCTGCACCAGCGCGCCGATGCCGGCCACGCCGGCCAGGATCAGGGCGATGTCGCTGAAGGCGCAGATCGCCACCACCGGGCCGACATGGCGACGGGCCAGGCCCTGGCGCAGGACGAAGGCGTTCTGCGCGCCGATGGCGATGATCAGGCCGGCGCTGGCGAGGAAACCGGCGAGGGCGGCGGCGGACAGCATGACGGGACTCCGGGAAAACGTTGGGGGACGCGGCATCCTGCCGCCGCGCCCCGCTTAAGGCCAGCTAATTTTCCTTTACTCTATGAAGAATTTCTAATGTAGGGCCGGCCATGGACCTGCTCCATCCGCAACTCGCCGCGTTCGCTGCCGTGCTCGAAGAAGGCAGTTTCGAAGCCGCGGCGCGGCGGCTGTCGGTCACCGCCTCGGCGGTGTCGCAGCGGATCAAGGCGCTGGAAGACCGGCTCGGCCAAGTCCTGGTGGTGCGCCAGGCGCCGTGCCGGCCGACCCGCGCCGGCGAACGGCTGCTGCGCCGGGTGCGGCCGATGCAGGCGCTGGAGGCCGAGGCGCTGGCCGACTTCCTGCCCGAGGACCGCGAGGCCGCACCGACCCGGCCGATCGTGGTCGCGGTCAACGACGATTCGCTCGACACCTGGTTCCTGGCGGCGATGGCGCGCCTGCACCGGGAGCACGGTTATCTGTTCGACCTGCGCGTCGACGACCAGGACCACACCCTGGACCTGCTGCGCAACGGCACCGCGCTCGGCGCGATCACCGCCGAGGCCAACGCGCTGCAGGGCTGCAACGTGCATCCGCTCGGGGTCATGCGCTACCGCGCGATCGCCTCGCCGTCGTTCGCCGCGCGCCACTTCGCCGACGGCATGAACGCCGCCGCGCTGGCGCGCGCGCCGATGATCGTGTTCAACCGCAAGGACGAACTGCAATGGCGCTACGTGCGCCGGATCACCCGCGCGCGGCTGGCGCCGCCGGTGCACTACGTGCCGACCTCGACCGGCTTCGTCGAGGCCTCCGCGCTCGGCCTGGGCTGGTGCCTGGCGCCGGAGTCGCTGACCGGCGCGGCCTTGCGCGGCGGACGCATCGTGCTGGTCGATCCCGGCCGCTCGCTCGACGTGCCGCTGTACTGGCAGCACGCGGCGGTGCGGTCGTCGGTGTTGCAGCGCATCGGCGCGGCGCTGCGCGAGGCCGCGGCCGAGGCGCTGCGGCTTTAACCGGCGCCGCGTCGGGCGGCGCCGCTTTCGCCGTCGCCGCCGCGGCCCGCCTGCGAACGCGGCGGCGCGCTATCGCGCAGCGCCGCCAAGCGCGTTTACTCGCCCTTGGCGCCGGCGATGTAGTTCTTGTAGCTGTCCATCTGCGTGGTGATCTCGCCGTCGCGCGCCGACGAGCTCAGGATCGCGTCCTGGATGAAGCTGTTGGATTCGTTCTTCAGCCCTTCCAGGTACTGGTAGTCCTCGGGCAGGGCATCGATGATCGCCTGCTTGGCCTGGTCGGTGAGCTGGCCCTGGCCGTCGGTCAGCAGTTGCTTGGGAATCGCGGTCAGCGCGTCCTCGACCGCGCTCTTGGCCTGTTCGCTGAGGCCGCCGAGCACGCCGTCGAGCTTGTTGGTGATCGCCTTGGCGGCGAAGTCGCCGCCGACCGGGATCGCCGACACGCCCAGGTCGATCAGATAGCCGACGAAGGCATCGCGCGCGGCCTGGTCCTGACGCAGGTCGACATAACCGGAGGACACCGCGTCCTGCATCACCGCGCCGATCATCGCCAGGCGGGTGGTGCTCAGATCGACCGCCTCGATGTCGGCCTCGTCGATCTTGCCGTCGCCGGTGACGTCGGTGCCCTCGGCCCGGTTGCTCACGCGCACGTCGTTGGCGGTGAACTGGCCGAGCTTGTCCATGATCGCGGCGCCGTGGCTGTTGTCCGGGTTCAGGCCGGTCAGGCGCACCAGGTTGGACAACGCGGCGAGGTTTTCGCCGATCACCGTGCTCTTCTCGTTGCTGGAGCCGGCGGTCTGCTGCGGATTGGGCACCAGCGCGTCCTTGAGAATGGTGTCGCCGTGGGTCTGCATCAGCTCGCCGAGGGCTTCGGCGCGCGCGTCCAGCGGCTTGTTGTCGTAGCTGTAGTACTGGTTCTCCAGGCCGTCGCCCTTGGAGTGCTCGCCGACATAGTCGACCAGCTCGCGCACCTGCTCGGGCGTGCCGTGGCGCGAGGTGTTCTCGATCAGGATCGCCATCGGGTCGCGCACGTTGCTGCCGTCGGCGTCGTGCTTGGCCTGCATGCCCATGCCGTACTGGGAGACGTCGTCGCGCAGCTGGTTGCGTTGCTCCGGGCTGAGCCGCCCCAGCGCGGCGTTGACCGCGTCCGAGCCGCCGGACTGGTCCAGCGCGTTGAGCAGGATGCCGGCGTAGGCCTGCGTCTCCGGCATCTGCGGCCGGCCGTCCACGTACAGGCGCTGCGTCAACATGTCGCCGGCGAACTTCTCGATGAAGGCGGTCGAAGACGGCGAATTGTTCGAGGTCAGGGTGCCGATCAGGTCGTTGAGCTGCTCGGGACCGGGCGTGAGCATGCCGGCACCGGCGACCGCGCCGGAACCGTAGATGTTGGTGAACGACAACGCATCCTCGAACGACACCTTGCCGTCGACATAAGCCTGGCCGAACGAGTCGAAGATCGACTGGCGCTCGCGGTCGGTGATGGTGCCCTCGCCGACCAGCGAGTTGAGCCGGTCGACGGTGAGCCAGGAATGGGTCGCGCCGGAATCTTGCTTGAGGATCTCCTGGAACAACGACTCGCGCGTCGACGGATCGAGCTTGTCGAGTTCCTGCGCGAAGAAATCCATGCGCTGCTCGTAGTTGTCGGCGATGAGCCAGCGATAGCCCTTGTCGAGGATTTCGTTGGCTTTCTGCTGGATGTCGGTCATGGCGGCGCCCTGCGATCAGTTTGAGCGCACGGTAGCCGCGCAGCGCCGCGGCGATAACTAGGGCCGCCCCTAAGTGCCCGCGTTCATGTAGTTGAGCGGACTCGAAACGAAGCCGGCGCGACGAGCACAACCGCGCCGCGACAGGCCCGGCGCGCAACGAAAACGGCCGCGGGATCGCTGCGGCCGTTTTGGTGCGCGATGGCCGATGGCGGCGCGCGCCGCCTCAGCCGCCCTGGCCGCACACCCGCGGGCACGTGCGTATGCAGCGCCGCTGCTCCTGGAAGCAGGTCCTGAGCGGTCGGCCCTCCAGCCTGCACGGCTGGAACCAGTAATGGCACGAATCCAGGAAGTCCTGCGGGTCCGCCACGGTGGCCGATGCGCCGAAGCCATGCCGAACATCGACACGGCCAATGCCGTCCAGCCGACGAAGTTTCGCTTCATGTCCATCTCTGCATAGACAGAACCAGATTGGATACGACCGCAGCCGCGACGGCGCCGGCCGATACGCCGGCGCCGCGGCCAGCATTGGAGCCGGCTTGCGTGGCCTGGCGGCCGGGCCGCCCGGCCCGCTCGCTGCGTTCGGCGCTGTCGCCGTTGCGCCCCGCTCGACCCGGTTCGCCCGCATTCGGCCCGATCCGGCAAGGTCTGCGCGCCCGCGCCGTGTACACCGATCCGCCGACCGCGCGTTGTCATTTTCATGTCAGCGTCGCGACCGGGTGAGAATGCTAAGGTCGGCGACGATTTAGCCGACACGGCGCCCCTCGGACCCATGGACACCCGCTTGTTCGACGCACCCCTTGCCCATCGTGCCGCCAACCGCGCCGGATCGCCCCATCGCCTGCCCCTGATCGCCGCCGCCTGCCTGGCCCTGGCGGCCTGCGGCGGCGGCGCCAAGGACAAGCCCGGCAACGGCCAGGACCGCACGGTCGAGGTCGGCTATGTGGTGATGCAGCCGACCACGGTGGCGATCACCAGCGAATTCAACGGCCGCGCGGTCGCGTTCCAAAGCTCCGAAGTGCGCCCGCAGATCGGCGGGCTGGTGCAGCGCCAGCTGTTCCAGGAAGGCAGCCAGGTGCGCGCCGGGCAGCCGCTCTACCAGATCGATCCTAGCCTTTACCGCGCCTCGGTCGAGCAGGCGCAAGCCGACCTGAAGAACGCGCGCGCCGCGCTCAACGCCGCCGATCTGCTGGCCCAGCGCAACAAGTCGCTGGTCGGCGCGCAGATGATCAGCCGCCAGGACTACGACAACGCCGTCGCCGCCGCCGACCAGGCGCGCGCCAACGTCGCCCAGCGCGAGGCCGCGCTGTCGACCGCGCGCATCAACCTGCGCTTCGCCACCGTGCCGGCGCCGATCGACGGCCGCATCGGCCGCTCGCTGGTGACCGTCGGCGCGCTGGTCACTCCCGACCAGGCCGCGCCGCTGGCGACGATCCAGCGCCTGGACCCGATCTACGTCGACGTGCAGCAGTCCGCGCAGCAATTGCTGGCGCTGCGCGAGCAGCTGTCGTTGGGCAACGTCCAGGCCAGCCAGGCCGACGCGCGCATCTTCCTGCCCAACGGCAAGCCCTATCCGCAGCCGGGCACGCTGCAGTTCTCCGAGGTGCTGGTCGACGAAACCACCGGCACCGTGACCCTGCGCGTGCGCGTGCCCAACCCCGACGGCACCCTGCTGCCGGGCATGTTCCTGCGCGCGCGCCTGGCCCAGGCCACCCAGGCCTCGGCCTATCGCCTGCCGCAGCAGGCGCTGGTGCGCGGACCGACCGGCGACGCCTTCGTCTGGGTGGTCGGCGCCGACAACAAGGCGGTGCAGCGCCCGATCGGCGCCGACCGCGTCGACGGCAGCGACTGGATCGTCACCACCGGCCTCAATCCCGGCGACAAGGTCGTCACCCAGGGCATCGGCTCGCTGCGCCGCGACGCGCAGGTGCGCGCGGTGCCGGCCTCGACTCCGCAGAAGCTGCAACCTCCCGGCGCCGCGTCCGCCAAGCAAACCAAGCAAGGCTGAGGGCCGCGCATGATCTCCCGCGTCTTCATCGAGCGCCCGATCTTCGCCTGGGTGCTGGCGATCGTAGTCATGCTCGGCGGCTTGTTCGCGATGCGCTCGCTGCCGATCTCGCAGTATCCCAACGTCGCCCCGCCCAACGTCAGCATCCGCGCCAACTACCCCGGCGCCTCGGCCGAGACCATCGAGAACAGCGTCACCCAGGTGATCGAGCAGACGCTCACCGGCATCGACGGCATGCTGTACTTCAGCTCGACCTCGACCTCGCGCGGACAGGTCACCATCTCGGTCACCTTCGACACCAGCGTCGATCCCGACATCGCCCAGGTGCAGGTGCAGAACCAGGTCCAGCAGGCGATCCCGCGGCTGCCGCAGCAGGTGCAGCAGCAGGGCATCGTGGTGCGCAAGGCCAATCCCGACGACCTGATGCTGGTGGCGATCTTCGACGAGAACAACACCGTCACCAACCGCGACATCGCCGATTACCTCACCACCAACTTCCAGGACCCGATCTCGCGCATCGCCGGCATCGGCGACGCCAACGTCTACGGCAGCCCGTACGCGATGCGGGTGTGGCTGGACCCGGACAAGCTCGCCTCGTTCCAGCTGATGCCCAGCGACGTGGTCGCGGCGATCCGCAGCCAGAACGCCGAGGTCGCCGCCGGCCAGGTCGGCGACCAGCCGCAGCCGGCCACGCAGATGCTCAACGCGCTGGTCACCGCGCAGACCCGCCTGCAGAGCGCCGACCAGTTCCGCCAGATCGTGCTCAAGACCCAGGCCAACGGCGCCTCGGTGCGGCTGCAGGACGTGGCGCGGGTGGAGATCGGCTCGGAGAACTACAACTCCTCCAGCCTGCTCAACGGCCATCCCGCCGCCGGCATGGCGCTGCAGCTGGCGCCGGGCGCGAACGCGCTGGAGTCGGCCGAACTGGTCCGCGCCGAGGTGACCCGGCTGTCGGCGAACCTGCCGCCGGGCTGGAAGGTCGCCTACCTCAACGACGCCACCGACTTCATCAAGCTGTCGATCGGCGAGGTGGTCAAGACCCTGATCGAAGCGATCGTCCTGGTGGTGATCGTGATGTTCGTGTTCCTGCAGAGCTGGCGCGCCACGCTGATCCCGGCGATCGCGGTGCCGGTGGTGCTGCTGGGCACGTTCGGGATCATCTACGCCGCCGGATTCTCGATCAACACGCTGACCCTGTTCGGGCTGGTGCTGGCGATCGGCCTGCTCGTCGACGACGCCATCGTCGTGGTCGAGAACGTCGAGCGGCTGATGCACGAGAACCCGAACATGACCCCGCGCCAGGCCACCATCGCCTCGATGCGCGAGATCAACGTCGCCCTGATCGCCATCGCCCTGGTGCTGTCGGCGGTGTTCCTGCCGATGGTGATGTTCGGCGGCTCCACCGGCGTGATCTACCGCCAGTTCTCGCTGACCATCGTCTCCTCGATGGCGCTGTCGGTGCTGGTGGCGCTGGTGCTGAGCCCGGCGCTGACCGCGACCTTGCTGAAGTCGCCGCACGCGCAGGCGGCGCAAGGCCCGGGCTGGATCGCCCGGCGCGCGCCCGCGCTGGCCGCCCTGCCCGGCCGCATCGGCCGCGGCTTCAACCGCACCCTGGACGCGACCACCGGCCATTACCTGGGCAGCGTGCAGGCGATGTTCCGCCACCGCTGGATCGCGCTGCTGGTCTACGCCGTCATCGCCGCCGCGCTGGCGCTGCTGTTCCTGCGCCTGCCGACCGGCTTCCTGCCGTCGGAAGACCAGGGCCGGGTCAACATCCAATTCCGCCTGCCCGGCGGCGCCACCCTGGGCCGCACCAGCGAGGTGCGCGACCAGGTCAACGCCTACCTGAGCAAGAACGAATCCGAACTCATCAGCGCCGCCTTCATCGTCGCCGGCGGCGGCGGCCCGACCGCGTCGCAGAACTCCGGCCAGGGGTTCGTCAGCCTGGTCGACTGGTCGCAGCGCGAGACCGACGCCGGCAGCGCCGACGCGCTGATCGGGCGCGTGACCAAGGCGCTGTCGGGCCTGCGCGACGCGACCGTGTTCGTGCTGGCGCCGCCGCCGATCCGCGGCTTCGGCCAGACCACCGGCTTCACCCTGGAGCTGCAGAACACCAGCGGCATGTCGCGCGCCGACTTCGCCGCGGCCGGCGATCAGCTGATCGCCGCGGCCCAGCGCGACCCGCTGCTGGGTTCGGTGCGTCCGAGCCTGCTGCCGGACACGCCGACGCTGCGGGTCAACAGCGATGCGCAGATGCTCTCCAGCCTGGGCCTGACCCAGGACGCGGTGAACTCGACCCTGTCCACCGCCTGGGGCGGCACCTACGTCAACGACTTCGTCGACCGCGGCCGGGTCAAACGCGTGTACGTGCAGGGCGACGCGCAGTTCCGCAACAGCCCCGACACCCTGTACCAGTGGCACGTGCGCGGCGCCGACGGGCAGATGACCCCGTTCTCGGCCTTCGCCACCACCGCCTGGGCGCAGGCGCCGACCGCGCTGCTGCGCTTCAACGGCGTGCCGGCGACCGAATTGCAGGGCACGCCCGCGCCCGGCGTCAGCAGCGGCACGGCGATGGCGCGCATGGAAGAACTGGCGCGCGCGATTCCCGGCGTGAGCGTGGCCTGGGCCGGCCTGTCCTACCAGGAGCGCCTGTCCACCGGCCAGGCCCCGCTGTTGTATGCGCTGGCGCTGCTGTTGGTGTTCCTGTGCCTGGCCGCGCTGTACGAGAGCTGGTCGATCCCGATCGCGGTGTTGCTGGTGGTCCCGCTGGGCCTGGTCGGCGCGGTGCTGGCGGTGACCTTGCGCGGGCTGGAGAACGACGTCTATTTCCAGATCGGCCTGATCACCACGATGGGCCTGGCGGCGAAGAACGCGATCCTGATCGTCGAGTTCGCCGAGCAGGCCGAGCGTCGCGGCACCGGCACGGTCGAGGCCGCGCTGGAAGCCGCGCGCCTGCGCCTGCGGCCGATCCTGATGACCAGCTTCGCCTTCATCTTCGGCGCGCTGCCGCTGGCGCTGTCGACCGGCGGCGGCGCCAACAGCCGCATCGAGATCGGCACCGCGGTGGTCGGCGGCACCCTCACCGCGACGGTGCTGGCGGTGTTCTACATCCCGCTGTTCTACCTGCTGGTGCGGCGCGTGGCGCAGAAGCTGGCGGGGCTGCGGCACCGCGGCGGCGAACAGGCGCATTGAGGCGGCTGGGGCGCGGCGAGCGGATGCGAAAGCATCGGGCCTGAAGGCCCCGCCACGACAGCCGCCGGGCCTTGAGGCCGTTGCGCAACAGCGGTCGGGTCTGAGGGCCCTCCACAACGGCCGTGGAGCCTTCCACAACGGCCGTCGGGCCTGAGGGCCGTCCACCGCACGGCGCGTCGCCGCGCTGCCGGCTTAACGGTTGCGGCGGGCGCGCAACGCCGGTCGCAAATCCGTCGCCGCGGGCTGGCTAGAATCGCCGGGCCTCCGCGCTCCCCCAGGCCGTGCGCCGCACGGCCGCGCGATGCAGCGCACCCACTCAAGGAAGGAATTCATGAAGAACCAGATCGCTTCGCTGGCCCTGCTGTTGTCCCTCGGCGCGTCCGGCCTGCTGCACGCCGCTCCGGCGGGCGCGGGCGACACCGGCGAGGTCGTCGAATCCGACGGCAACATCTCCATCGAAGGCACCAACGTCGAGCGCAGCTTCGTCGGCACCGGCGGCCAGCTGCAGATCGTCGGCTCCAACAACCGCATCACCGTGACCGGCCCGCTGACCTCGGTCAGCGTGGAAGGCGCCGGCAACATCGTGCAGGTGGACGCGGTCAAGCGGGTCGAGATCACCGGCGCGAACACCAAGGTCTACTACAAGTCGGCGCCGACCAAGAACGGCCGCCCGGCCTCGTCGGTGACCGGCATCGGCAGCAGCGTGTCCAAGCGCTGAGCCGCCGCGGCTTCGCCGCACGCGCGGCGAAGCCGGTCGCGGCGCCGTCAGCGCGCCACGCAGCGACGACCGCTTGCGCCGCGGCCCGAACCCGGCCGCGGCGCAAGCCGACTCCGACATAAAAACCATCCGACCCGCCGCGCCGCCGTGGGCGGATACGCGGCGGGCCCGCGCGGCCCGCGCCTCAGCCGCGCCGGATCGCCGGCGCCGTTTCGGCCTGCGCGACCTGCACGTTCTGGTCCGCGTTCGGCGCCGGCGCGTCTTTGGCGCGCTTGTCCTGCTCGGCGACGGTGGCCGCGGCGTTGTCGCGCAATTGCCCGCCGTCGCCCGCCGCCAGCGCGGCGAGGTCCTGGCGGTAGGCGCTGCGGTCGCCGTTGCGCATGGCCGCGCTGAGCCGATCCACCGCGTCCAATCCGGCCAGCTGCACCGGTGCGTCCACCCCGCGCACGTCGGCCTCGGCGCTCTTGCCGTGGGTCAGCGCGCGCTTCTGGTTGATCCGGTCCATTTCCTGCTGGTATGCCTGGCCGAACGTGTCGGTGGTGAGCCCGCTTTGCTGGCGCTTGTTGGCCAAGCCCTCGACCAGGCCCGCGTAGTACTGGTTCAACGTATCCGACATCGCCACCTCGGGCGTCTTGGGATCGGTGACGTACACGCGGCTGAGCTTGTCGAGCGCGAGCTTGGCCGCGCCCTCGCCGACTTCCTTGGCCAAGCCGCCGCCGGGCATCAGGCCGATGCCCTTGCCGACCGCGTCCATGAAGCCTTTGCGCGATTCCTCGTTGGCCTGGATCTTGTCCTTGTAGGTGTCCCAGGCCATCACCGCGCCGCCGGTGACCGCCGCGCCCAGTCGCGCCAGCTTGGTCAGCTCCAGCTCCTGCGTGCGCGAGGGCCCGTCCTGGCCCTGCCGGTCGGACACGTCGGCGCCCTTGATCCGGTCGGTGGCGGCCTGCTTGAGCACGTCGCCGATCGCGCTCTGCATGTCCTTGGCGACCGTCGAGCCGTCGGCCGCCTTGGCCTGGACCGTCACGTCCTTGGCGTCGGGGTTGTACATCGTCTGGCTGAAGAACTTCGACAACGGCGTGGTCGCGCCGGGCGTCGTGGTGTAGGCGTCGATCAGTTCGGGGCCGTGCTGGGCGAACAAGGTGGCCGCCGCCGCGAGCGACTGGCGCTTCATCTGGCTGGCCTCGGGCTCGCTCATCTTCGCGTAGGGCGCCTGCTCGTTGAACGCGACCAGGGCCTCGAACGCCTCGCGCCGCTCGGCGGCGCTGCCGAGCTTGCCGTCGCGCAGCTTCGGATCGGACATGTACGCGATCGCCGCGACCGCGGCGGCGTTGCCGTTGCCGGGTTCGTTGCGCTTCTGCCACAAGGTGTCGGCGTACTTCTCCACGCCGCTGCCCGGGCCGCCGCCGCCTTCCTGCAGCAGCGACAGCAAGCGCTGCTGCCCGTTCGGGCCGCCGCCGCCGGCGATCGCCTTCAGATCGGCGGCATCGATCGACGGATCGCGGATCGCCTGGTCCAGCGCCTTGCCGACGTTGTGGCGGTCACGCCCGACCTGCTCGTCGCTCCTGAAATCGCCGAAGAACTTGCCCGGCGGAAACAGGAAGCCCGGCTCGCGGCGCGCCAGGTCCTTGACCAGTTGCACGCGCTCTTGTGGGTCGAAACTGTCGTTGGTGATCGCCGAGGCGATGTCGTTGCGCGCCAGGTCGTACAGCAGCTGGCGCCGGTTGTCGTAACCGGGCGGCAGGAATCCAGGGGGAAACGAGGGTTGGCGGGGATCGGCCATGATTGATTGCTCCATCGGAAATGCCGCAGCCGGCTGAAGCGGGACGCCGTTGCGCGCGCCGCGTTCGCTCATGCACACAGGACGCGAGCGTCCGCATCCGAGCGTAGTCACGCGGCCACGCCAGGTCCATCCTAGGGAAAACCATTGGGCGCGCTGCACAGCGCAAATTGCGCCCGGATTCCGCGATCCGATCGCATTCATTCGCCTGAACGAAAGCGCCGTTCAGCCGTGCCGCGCAGAACGCGCGGCGCCGAGCCGGCATTCAATCGCCGGCGCGCCCGCGCCCCGGCTGCGCGCGCAACCACGGCGGCTGCGGTTCGAATTCGCTCGCCAGCCAGTCCACGAACGCGCGCGTCTTCGCCGGCACCAGCCGCCCCGGCGGCAGCACCACGTGGATCGCGCCGTCGTAGTCCATGCGCCACTGCGGCAACACCCGTACCAGCCGTCCTTGCGCGAGTTGCGGCCCGACCAGCCATTGCGGCGCAGGCAGGATGCCGGCGCCTTCGATGCACGCCGCCAGCAGGCCTTCGCCGTCGTCGGAGACGATCGCCGCGTCGATGCGGTGGACATGGCGCTGGCGGCCCTTGACCAGCTTCCACTCCGGCCAGAACCGCGCCTTGGGCATGCCCAGGCAGGCGTGGCGCGCGAGCTGCTCCGGCCGCTGCAGCTCGCCGGCGCGGGCCAGGTACGCCGGCGCCGCGCACAGCATCGTCTCGAACCCGGCCAGGCGCCGCGCGACCAGCCGGCTGTCGGCGAGCTCGCCGATGCGCACCGCCGCATCGAAGCCGTCGGCGACCAGGTCGACGAAGCGATCGCTGTGCGACAGCTCCAGCCGCAGCTTCGGATAGGCGGCGAGCAAGCGCGGCAGCCACGGCGCGATCCAGCGCTGCGCGAACGCCGCCGGCAAGGCCAGCCGCAGCAGGCCCTGCGGCGCGGCCGCGGCCTCGCGCGCCTCGAGGTCGGCCGCCGACAACTCGCCCAGGATCGCCCGGACCCGGTGCAGGTAGGTCGCGCCGACTTCGGTCAGGGCCACGCGCCGGGTGGTGCGCGCGAGCAGGCGCACGCCCAGCCGCGCCTCCAGCGCGTCGATGCGCCGCGACACCACCGAGGCGTCGCGGCCGAGCGCGCGCGCCGCCGCGGCGAAGCCGCCGTGCTCGGCGACCGCGGCGAAGGCTTCGATCTGCTGCAGTTCGCTGCCGTTGCGTTCGTGCATGGGATGCATCAGTCAATTGGCGCTGACGGCGATTATCGCCATGGATCGCACGAATTACAGTGACCGCGCTGCAGCCTGCGGGCAAGCCCCGCGCAGCGCCCTCCCCCACTGGAACCGCAGCATGTCCCGACGCGACGCCGTCTTCCCCGCCACCCGCCACGACCTCTATCGCCAGCACCGTTATTCGCCGGCGATCCGCAGCGGCGGCTTCCTGTTCGTCTCCGGCCAGGTCGGCAGCCGCCTGGACGGCACCCCGGAGCCCGACTTCGCCGCGCAGGTGCGGCTGGCCTTCGACAACCTCGCCGCGGTGCTCGCCGCCGCCGGCTGCGGCTTCGACGACCTCGTCGACGTCACCACCTTCCACACCGATCCGCAGCGCCAGCTCGAACTCGTCCAGGACGTGCGCATGCAGGTACTGGGCGAGCCGCCGTACCCGAACTGGACCGCGATCGGGGTGAACTGGCTGGCCGGGTTCGATTTCGAGATCAAGGTCGTCGCGCGCATTCCCGAGCCCGACCTCGCCGGATGAGCGCGGCGCGCCGACGCGCGCGCGCCGCGTGAGCCGATCCGCCGCGGTTTTGCGAGTCATGCCAAGGCGGCCGCCGCGCGGCCGCCCTTCCACTCACGTTTCGGAGACGGACATGACAGACGGACTTTGCCTGCGACGCACCGCGCTCACCCTGGCCGCGGCGGTACTCGCCTTCGCCGCATCCGGCGGCGATGCGGCCGCCGCGCCTTCCACCGCGATCGTCGCGGCCACGCCCAGCGGCAACGGCATCTGCTTCAGCGCCGCCGGCGGCTCGACCGCGCCCGGCGCGACGGTGTACCTGTGGCCCTGCGCGGGCGATTCCAGCCAGCAATGGGAGACGCAAATGATCGGCGTGTCCACGCGCACCGGCGACAACTCGGCGGCGGTGGTGCGCCTGGTCAACGTCAAGAGCGGCCTGTGCCTGGACCTGCAATCGGCGTCGACCGCGGTCGGCATCGGCCTGCAACAGGCCGCGTGCAACGGCGCCGCCACCCAGCAGTGGGTGTTGTTCAACACCGGCGCGCCGTACGACCGGCGCACAGTCAAGAACCACTACAGCAACCTGTGCGTGGTCTCGCGCTATGTCGACATCGTGCCCGGCCACAACGGCAGCGGGCTCAAGCAATACGCGTGCGACTTCACCGAAGTGCCCAATCCGCTCAAGTACTGGCGGCTGACGCTCTGAGCGGCGCGACGACGGCGCCGCGCCATGCGCGGCCGCCGTCCGGCCGTCGCGTCGCGGCGCGGGCGCGCGCTCAACGAATCTTCCGACCCACCCGCGGCCGCCAGATCGCGTCGTAGATGTAGCTCGCCTGGCCGACGATGGCCGCGCGCGGCACGCAGCCGATGGTGTGCGCATCGCGGCTGTCGACCGCGTTGTCGCGATTGTCGCCGAGCACGAAATAGCAGCCGTGCGGGACCGGATAGGCGGCGGTGTCGTCGCCGGCGGCATCGTCGAACGCGTCGTAGATCTCGTAGGACGCGCCGCCGGGCAAGGTCTCGCGGAAGCTGTTGCGATAGCTCGGCGAATCGGCCCCGGGCGCGCCCGGCGGCCGCACCGGCTCGCGCGCGACGGCGCGGCCGTTGAGCTGCAGGCGGCTGGCGACCAGCTGCACCCGGTCGCCGGGCACGCCGACGATACGCCCGGCGTAGTAGCGCTTGCCGTTGTCGCGCGGCGCGACGGCGAAGACGATCACGTCGCCGCGCTGCGGCGGCGAACGCAGATAAGCCAGGCGCGAGACCAGGAAACTGTCGCTGGGCTCGATGGTCGGCGACATCGACAGGTTCGCCAGCAGGTGCTGCGCCTGGAACGGCGCCAGCGCCGCCGCGAACGCCAACGCGCCGGCCGCGAGCAGGCCGAAGAAGCCATACGCCAACGGCGCGATCCAGGCCGCCGGCCGCGTCGCCCCGGGTTCCGCGTTCGCGCCGCTGCGCGCGCGGGCGCTGTCTTCGCCCGCATCGGTGGCAGGCGGCGCTGGCTTGTCCATCCTGGGTTCCCGCCGGGTGGGTGTGGCGTTGCAGGATAGCCGAGGGCTGCGGCCGCGCTGCGCCGCCGCCGCACGTCGACGGCGCGACCGGATCGTGGCGACCGCACCGCGGCCGACCGCCGATGACGCGCGGCCGCTGCACCGAGCCGCGCTCAGGCCTTGTAGCCGACCCAGCCCTTGAACGTCAGCCCTGCATAGAACAGCTCGACGTCCGCGAATCCCGCTTCGCGCAGGATCGCCTCGTCGGTCTGCGGCGGCAGCACCGGCAAGCGCTGCTTGAACGCCTCGACGCCGGCCAGCGCCTGCGCCGGCGCGACCCCGTTGGCGATCGCGAACGCGGCGTTGCGCGCCAGCCAGCGGTCCATGGCCGGGCCGTGGTTGGGGAAGCTGTGGTGAGCCACGACGAACGGCGCGCCCGGCGCGAGCCGGCGATGGACTTCGGCGACGGTGCGGCGGCGCTCGTCCTCGGGCAGGAAATGCAGGGTCAGCAGGCAGGCGGCCGCGTCGAACGGCCCGTCCGGCGCGGTGTCGACATAGCCCTCGTGCCACGCCACCCGCGTGGCCAGCGGCCCCAGCGCCGCGCGCGCCAAGCGCAGCATCTCCGCCGACGGGTCGATGCCGTCGAAACGCCACTGCGGCTGCGCTTGCGCGAACACCTGCAATTCCAGGCCGCCGCCGGCGCCGAGCACCATGACCCGCGCCCGCTGCGGCGCGCGCTCGGCCAGCAGCAGCGCGGCCATCCGCTGCAGGTCGCGCAGGCCGGGGACCAGGCGCGCGGTGCGGTCGGCGTAGCCGGACACGGCGGCGGCATCGGAAAACGTGGAGTCGGAGGCGTTCATGCGCTGGCAGGGGGCTTCGGCGGGAACCGGAATTAACATGTAACCATAGAAGTTACGATAACGCACGCAAGGCGCCAGCTGGGGGAATTGCAGTCCCGACGTCCTTGCCCCCGGACGGCTGTGCGCCCTGCCCGCCATTCCCGTGACTGCAGTCGCGGACGCCAGCGCCGCCGTCTTCCCACCATCGAACGCCGGACGCGCCATCCGGCGTATCGACGCACAAGGAGACGTCCGTCATGACGATGCTGACCCGTACCGCCGCGCTGCTGCTCGCCGCCGCCACCGTCGCGCTCGCCGGCGCTGCCGGCGCGCAGACCGCGCAGCCGGCCACCACCCAATGGATCTGCTTCTACACCTCCGACCTGTACCCGGAGATGGAGCCGATCGGCTTCCTCGAAGAAGGCGGCCGCCGCTGCCCGTTCGTGCGCAACGATCCGACCTACGGGCAGATGTATTTCCTGCGCCGCGAACCCTGGAACTGACCGGCGCGCAACCACGGGCGCCGCCGAGGCGGCGCCCGCTGCGCTAGCCGCAAGGCCGCATCGCGCTCACAGCTTGGTGATGCGGATCCAGTTGAGGTTCCAGCCGCCCTGCTGGGCGAACACGCCGAAGTTGTAGGTACCGGCGTTGACGTTGACCGTGTGCGAGACCGTGGTCCAGTTCTGCCAGCCGCCGGTGGCCGGCACGTTCACCTGTCCCAGCACGGTGGCGCCGGCGTTGAGATCGGCCGACAGCGCGCCGCCGCCGGGGCTGGCCACGCGGTACTCGATCCGGTAGCTGCCGCTGCTGGGGAAGTTGACGCTGTTGTAGGCCATCCAGTCGCCGTTCTCGATCCAGCCGACGTTGTAGCCGCCTTCCGAACACGCCTCGACCTGCACCCCGTTCTGCGCGCTGAAGTTCTCCGCCTCCAATGTCGTGCTCGGGCCGGGGTTGCTGCCGCCGCCGCTGTACACGCGCACGTAGTCCACGTGCATCTTCGCCGGCAGCTTGCTCTCGTCGACGTTGAAGCCCGGCCAGTTGCCGCCGATGGCGAAGTTCAGCAGCAGGAAGAAGTCGCGGTGGAATTCCTCGGTGCCGTTGACGCTGCCCTGGATGCTGGCCTCGTGGAACTTGTTGCCGTCCACGTACCAGCGGATCGCGTTGGCGTCCCACTCGATCGCGTAGACGTGCCAGTCGGCGACGCTGACCGGCGTGTTGCCGCCGTACTGGGCGTAGTTGCCGTTGTGGTCGCGCCAGTGGATCGTGCCGTAGGTGCGGTCTTCGTTGTTGACGTGCTCCATGATGTCGATCTCGCCCGAGTCGGGCCAGCCGACCTGCGGCAGGTTCGAGCCCAGCGCCCAGAACGCCGGCCACGCGCCCATGAACGAGGGCAGCTTCATCCGCGCCTCGATCCGGCCGTAACGGAAGTTGCGGATGCCCTGGGTCTTCATCCGCGACGAGGTGTAGCGAAAGCCGCCGAAGTCCTCGCGCCGGGCGGTGATCACCAGCGCGTTGTTCTCGATGCCGGCGTTCTCGCGCCGGTAGTACTCCAGCTCGTTGTTGCCCCAGCCGCCCGATCCGTTGCCGGTCTCGAACGCCCAGTCCGGGCCGATCGAACCGTTGAACTCGTCGCTCCACACCAACTGCCAGTTCTGCGCCCAGGCGCCGCCGGCGAACAGGGACGCGACCAGGAATGCGGCGACCCGCATCAGCTGTTTCATGGTTCTTCTCCTTGCGGGGTGGTGGACACCCCACGCAGGCGGGACACGACGCAGCCGCGTCGCCGCAACGATGTGCGGCGCACGAACGCACCGGAAGGATTCGCGATGGCGGTTCCCGCCTTCCTCCGGCGACGCTGTCCCCGGCGCGCTGGAGGGTTCCGATCCTAGGCGAGCGCGCGGCCGGGCGCGCGCGACCCCGCCGCAGTTCGGCGGTTTTCGCGCCGATGCGTGACGCGCGCACGCTCGCGGCGTGAAGGCGATTGGGCTGGGGCCGGGGCGATGTTGCTGGGCAATATCGCCGTGCGCGCGCAACCCCGGCGCGGCGTTGAAACAAACGCGGGCGAGCGCACGTCGGGCGCGGATACAGTATTCGTCGAGCGCGCGGCGAGTGCGGCGCGCCCGCTGCGGCGATCCGGCGCAAGCCGCTCGGCGGCCCGCGCCGAGCGCGGCCGCGCTCGCGCGCGCGCAAACGAACGAGGGCGCCTCGCGGCGCCCTCGTTCGCTGCGTCCGGCGACGCGGCCTACGCGGCCGCGTCGCCGGACGTGCGCGCCGACCTTACTTGGCGCGCACGATCTCGAAGCCGCTCACATCGACGCCGAGATTGAAGCCGCGGCCGGTGCCGCTGACCGCCAGCGACACCTGGCCCTTGGTCATGACCAGGCCTTCGGCGCTCTTGACCACGCCGGCATTGGCGCCGGCGGTGACGTAGGTGCCGAAGATCTCGCTGACGTTGTTGAGCTTGGTGAACTCGCCCTTGCCGTTCTCGATGCTGTACTTGCCCGCGGTGAGGCCGGCGCCGCGGATGTGGATCTTGACCTTGGCGGTCTGGCCGTTGTCGCAGGTAACGCGGCCGCTGCCGTTGATGTGCTTGTAGATGACCGCCCAGCCGGACGTGTCGAACGTCATGTGGCACTTGGTCTCGGCGCCGGCGGCGCGGGCGGGCTGGGCGGCGAAGGTGCCGGCCAGCGCGAACGCCAGAACCGCAATGCCCGCAATGCGCATGGTCATGCCATTTCTCCTTCAATGAACCGGTCGAAGCCGTAATGGGCGCCCGCCTGGGGCGCGTTCGAAGTCTGCCGCTACAAACTGGAGCGGCCGGCGTTAGCGCGGCGCGAAAAAGCGCCGGCGAGGCTGAATCGTTCGCAGACGCGGCGACGGCCGGACGCGGCGGCGCATGCTGAGCGCAAGCAAAACGCGCGCCGCCGCGCGTTGGTCGCGATGCCGCGACGCGGCGCGTGCGCCGCCATGTGCGAGCGCACGCATTCGCTCGCGCAACCGCGCAACCGGGCCATGCCGGAGTTCGCGCCGATGCGCGCATCCGCCGCGATGCGACCGCGCCGCCGCACGGCCGCCCGATGCGCGTGCGCAACTCACCCACCCTCACCTTGTGATGCGATTTCGAGCGCGCGCGCCGACGCCGGCTAGCATCGGTGCGCAGCACGTGCGGCTGCGACCGCCGGCCCCACGCCCGCACCCGGCTTCGCTGGAGAACCATCCATGCGCCGATTCGCCTCGCGTCCTCTCGTCCATGCCGCGCTGCTGGCCGCGCTCGCCGCACCCGCCGCGCAGGCGGCACCGGCGGGCCTGGGCGGCCTCGGCGGCGGCGCCTGCACCGCCGCCGGCGTCAACGACAGCGGCGCCGCCGCCGGCCAATGCCGCAACGCCGCCGGCGATTTCCTGCCGACTTACTGGGCCGCCGGCAGCGCGGTGGCGTTGCCGCTGCGCGGGCTGGAACTGGACGGCCCCTGCGAAGCGCTGGGCATCGCCCGCGACGGGCAGATCGCCGGCAATTGCGAGTTCGGCGATGCCGGCGAACGGCGGCCGGTGGTGTGGCGCACGCCGTCGCTGCCGGCGGCCTTGCCGCAACTGTTGAACGGCCGCATCGGCGACGACCGCGCGATGGCGACCGCGATCAACCCGGCCGGCGCCGTCGTCGGCGTCAGCACCAGCCCCGGCGGTCGCGACGTCCCGGTGATCTGGAAAAGCGACCGCACCGCCGCCACCGCGCTGCCCGTGCCCGGGACGCTGCCGCCGTTGTTGTCGCCGGTGACCCAGTGCCGGGTCATGGCGCTGGACCCCGCGCCCACGCCGGTCGCGGCCGGCAGTTGCGACCTGCGCCAGGGCGGCACGATCGCGGTGCGCTGGGCGCCGAACGCGCTCGGCGGCTACGGCGTCGCGATGCTGCCCGGCATCGCCGGCGGCGGCGGCTGCATCGCCACCGCGGTGGCCGCGTCCGGCTATATCGCCGGCACCTGCGAGGATGCCGCCGGCGACATGGCCGCGGTGCGCTGGCGTCCGACCTTGGCCGCGCCGGCGCTGCTGCGCGGTCTGCCGCGCGACGCCGCCCTGGGCCAACAGGTGTTCGCCGCCGACATCAACGCCGCCGGCGTGGTCGCCGGCAACTACATCGCCAGCGACGGCCGCGCGCGCAGTTTCGTGTGGGCGCCGGCCGATGCGCCGGCGCTCGAGGACGGCCTCGACCTCGGCCTGCTCGGCGGCAGCCAGGCCTATGCGCGCCAGATCGCCGACGACGGCCGCATCCTGGGCATGACCGACACCGCGCAGGGCGCGCAGATCGGGTTCTGGTGGATGCCGGCGGACGACATGCGCGATCTCGGTACGCTCGGCGGCCACACCAACCTGCCCGCGGCGATGAGCCCGAACGGCGCCTGGATCGTCGGCGTGTCCACCACCGCATCCGGCCAGCGCCAGGCGTACCGCATCGGCCCGGCCCAAGCCGGCGCGCGTGCGACCGCCATGAACCAGCCGGCGCATGCGTCCGCCGACGCCGCCGAAGGCGGCTATCCGTGGCTGCAATTGCCCAACCCGATGCCGGCCTGCCAGGACAAGGACAGCCGCTGCGGCACCTGGAACGCGAACGGCTTTTGCGCATCGACGTTCTACACGCGCACACAGAAGGCCGCGTACTGCGCGGCCTCGTGCAACCTGGGGTGCTGAACGCCGCGCGCCCGGCCATCCGGTGCGCGCATGGACGACGCCGCAACGCAGCGACGCCGGCGATCAACCGTCCTTCGACAACAGCCGCGCCCGCCTGCGCGCGCGCTGGCGTTGCAGGCTGGCGCGCTGGCGCTCGACGAACCCGATCATCTGCCGCGAACGCTCCGAGCCGAACGCCTCGCGCTGCGCCAGCGCCAGCCACACCCCGCGCTCCAGCCAGCGCAGGTTGCGATGATGGTGCAGGTACCACTTGCCGAAGCGTTCGCTCGGCAGCTGCGCCCAGAAGCGCCGGCCCGACATCACCGTCAGCACCGCTTCGACGAAGCGGCGGGTGTTGTCCTCCTCGGCCGGGCGCAGGTGGATCACGGTGCGGGCGACCTCCACGAACTGCGCCCATTCCTGGTCGCCCAGGCGGACGAATCCGGCTTCATCGTCGGCGCCCGTTCGCGCCGCGGCGCGCGGTTCGGCCTGCCTCTCGAGCGGGCCATGCATTTGGATTGGACGATGCATCTCGATCGATCTCTTCGCCGCGCACACGAGCCGCGCCATCGCACGCCCGCGCGCCATGACCGGGGCGCGGGCGGTTGCCGGCGGAACGCGAACGCCTTGCCGTTATCGCGGCGCCGACCCTGCGGCCGGCGCCGCGGACGGCGCCTTACCAGGCGACCTGGCGTTGCTCGAGCAAGACCGGGGCCGCGTCCTTGACGCCCGCGCGGCCGAGGATCCGCTCGCGCGCCGCCATCGCCTGGTCGACCGAACCGAAGCCGATGGTCGCCTTGCCGCCGATGTCCGAGGAGTACAGCAGCGTGCCGCCGCTGTCCTTGACCAAGGCATCGACCACGCCGATGTGGGTGATGTAGACATCGAGCTCGGGCTTGACGATCACCGTGCCGCCCGAAGCGGACACCGCGACGGCGAGATTCTCGCCGCCGCCCGCGGGCGCCGCGGACGCCAGCCCCGCCGGGTTCTTGGCCGACTGCGCCTGCGCGCGCGCGGCGGGCGCGGGCGCCGGCAGGTCCACGGTGTAGCCGGCGGTGGGCAGGCCGATGCCCGCGCCGGCGGCGCTGGCGTCGGCCGCGCGCACCACCGCCGAGGGCGCCAGACGGAACTCGGTCGAGCCGACCGTGAACGCCCGGCCGGTCGCCGCCTGGGTCAGTTCGGCCGGCGACGCGGCGTTCTGGGCCAGGGCCGGTGCGAACGCGACGGCCAGCAACGCGCCGCACAAGGTTTGAGTTTGGATTTTCATGTTCAGCGCCCCAGGACTCGGATCTTGAACGAAGACAGGTTGGCGTTGGCGGCGGCATTGGCCGCCAACGCGGTGTCGGCCACTTCGAGCGTCCAGTCGCCGTTGCCGGGCTCGTCGAGGAAGGCGTTGACCGAGGCCAGCGACGTGCTCAAGGTGCCGCCGCTGCCGACCGGCAGCGATCCCGGCGGCAGCACGATCGCGCGCGTTCCGCTCGGCGAGATCAAGGTGATCCGCACGGTCGTGGCGACATACGGATACGCGTCGCGGGCCGGCACGCTGCTGTCGAAACCGATCTGCACGCCTTCGATGCGGGCGGCGCCGCCGGCGATGCGGATGGTCGCCCGCGCCGGCGCCGCGGCATTGCCGATCGGTTGCGCCTGGGCCAGCGCCGCGCGCTGCCAGCCGCTGTCGACCAACGGCCCCAGCGATTTGAAGCCGGTGGCGCGGGTCACCGCCATCGTCGCGTCGGCCAGGCCGAAGCCGTACCAGGCGCTGAAGGGGCGTCCGGCGGCGTTGAGCGTCCAGCCCGCCGCGAGCACGTTGCCGTCGGCGTCGACCACCGGCGCCTGTTGCGGATCGATCTGCCGCGCGGTCGTGGCGAGGATGTACTTGACGTCGCGGAAGCTCAGCTTGGGATTGGCCTGCAGCATCAGCGCGACCACGCCCGACACCGTCGGCGCGGCGGCCGAGGTGCCGTTCATGGTGGCGGCGTAGTTGCAGGTGTTGTCGATCGCCGACTGATCCGACTCCAGTCGGTTGAGATTGAAATGCGACCACAGTCTGACCGGCTGGACCGGATTGGTGTTGTAGCCCCTGGCGCAACCGGACAGGTCGGTGGTCATGATCGCCGGATCGAAGCTGTCCGCCCCCAGCCCCGCCAGCTGGGCCGGCGTGGCCTGGGTCGCCAGCGTCGCGCGCTCCCATCCACTCTCGCCGCCCAGGCCCGAGACCCACATCGATGCGCCCGGCGTGGAATAGCTCGAGCGCCGGCCGGCGGCATTGACCGCGGCCACGGTGATGACGTTGAAGAAGTTGGACTCCCTGGCGAAGATCGACTGGCTGCAGCCCACCGCCGGGCGGTTCGCGGCGCAGAGGTTCTCGCCGTTGCGGAAGGACGACCCGCCCACGTAGGCGAAGCTGTTGCCCGCCGCCTTGACGTACACCACGCCGCGTCCGCCGCGCGTGGCCGACATCGGGTTTTCCCAGGCCGCCAGCTCGTTCTCGGAGATCGACGGCAGGAAGATCGGATAGGTCGGCCCCCAGCTGTTGTTGGAGACGTCCAGGTCCTTCGCCAGCGCGCCGTCCCACCATGCATAGCGGACCTGGTCGGTGGAGCCGCCGGCATCGAGGAAGTTGAAGCTCTTCAGCCGCGCGCTCGGCGCCACGCCGCGCACGCCGATGCCGTTCCAGCCGACCGCGCCGATGATGCCGCCGACGGCCATGCCGTGGGCTTCGCCGTTGGCCGGGGTCGTATCGTGGGTCTGGTTGATGAAGTTCCACGATCCGTCGGGGACCATGTTCGCGGCGATGTCGGGGTGGGCGATCTCGATGCCGCGGTCCAGCACGCCGACGATCACGCCCTTGCCGCGGATGTTGTAGTCGTGCAGGTCGTCGATGCCGATGTCGATGCCCGAGACCGGCCGGGTATCGCCGATCACTTGCTGGCCGTAGTTCATCAGGTGCCACTGATACCGATACAGCGGATCGCCCCGCTGCGCCTGCGCCGTTCCGGCCGACAGTGCGGCCAGGGTCGCCACGCACAACGCCGTCTTCCTGTTCCAATGTTGTCGCATACCGCCAACTCCTCGGGTTGTTCCGGACATGCCGCGCCCGTCGCGGCCGGAGCGTCGCTCCGGCCGGCGTGGGCGGCACGCAGATGGGATGGGGGACTTACTGGTAGATCATGGTGAAGGTGACGCTGCTGTTCGCCGCCCCGGCGGTCGCGGCGCCGGTGGCGAAGTACTGCGCGTAGTAGCGCAGCGCGGCGCCGCCGGTATCGACCGCAACCTGCTGGCTGTTCTGCAGCGCGAGCGGATTGCCGAGCAGCACCTGCGAGTAATCGGCGTTGAGCAGCTGCAGTTCGACGTTGCCGGCGTTGCCGGCGCCGCCTTGCAGGGTCAGGTTGTTGTTGCTGGTGTTGATGGTCGGGCCCGGCTCGAAGAAGGTCTGGACCTGGGTGGTGGTGGCATCGCAATCGGCGACGCGGATGATGAACGGCGTGCGGCCGGCGACTTCGCCGGCGGCCGACAGCGCCGACACCGCGACCGCGGGCAGCTTGACCCGGATGTCGGCCGGCGACGGCCCGTTGGTGAGCACGCAGGTCGGCGCGATCACCGAGCCTTCGAAGTGGATCGTACCGTCGGCGGCGAAACACGAGCCGGGCACGGCCAGCGCGAGGGCGAACGCGATTGCGGAAGCACGCTTCATTCGTAATCTCCAGAGGATGGTATCCGCGCCGCGGCTGCGCATCGCAGCGCGCGTCGGCGCTTGTCGGGACGGTGCCGCCAGCGCGGACCGGACCACTCGCGCCGGCGAAGCGCGCGTTGTCCTGATTAGAAACGCGCCGGCTCCGTGCGCTCCCCACCATCGGCGCGCAAATGTATTCCGGGTAACATTTGCTTGCGCGATACGCGGCGCATGCGCGTCGTCGCCGCCGAGCCGCGCGTCAGCGCGCGCAGTCGCCGCGACGCGCGCGCGACGCCTCGCCGGGCTTCGGCGCCGCATCCTGCCGCCGCCGTCCGCTCGCGCGCCGATGCTCGTCCACGCGCCGGCGCAGCGCGCGCGCCAGCTCCGGCTCGGCCTGCAAGGCATCGATCACGCCGTCCCAGACCCCGTCCTCGCACCAGCGCAGGAAGCGCATGTACACGGTCCGCCAACTGCCGGCGTTCGGCTCCAGCTCGCGCCAGCGCAGGTCGCCGGCGGCGACCTGCAACACGTCCTCGACGAAGCGCCGGTAGCGCTCGGCGTTGCGCTGCGCGCGCCGGATCAGCGTCGGCGGCAGGCGCGCGGCGATCGCCCGCCATTGCGCGTCGTCGAGCCGCGCCTGCGCCGCGCGCGGCTGCGCGCGTTCGCCGCCGCTCTCGCGCGAACGCGCCGCCGCCATCGTCCGGACCGCGGCCGATTCGGCCGCGAATGCGCGCGTCGCGGCCGCACCGGTCCGCACCGCCCTCGCTGCGATGAGCGCTTTCGGATTCACTGCATCTCCTTACGGCCGCGCCGCACGGATCGTGCGGCCGGCGCAACGCGATGAACTTGCGCCGCCGATCGGCCGCGCGTACCAGCGACGAAGATCACAAATTGCGATCCGTCTTATATCCAGAACGTTTTTTCTGCGCGATACCCCACTCGAATGAGGGGGCTTTTGCGAAACAGAAACTGAACGCCGTGGCGATTCGAAGCGTTCCTGTGCGCGCAGCGCGCAGCGCGATTCGCTCAAGCGCGCACGCCCGCGCGCCGCGGTTCGTTTCGCATGAAACCGCCTGCCGGCGCAGGCGCGCGCCTCATCGGCGGGCCGCTCGGCGCCGTATCGCCGCGCAGGCGCGACCCGCGCCGCGCCAGCCTCAGATCCAGCCCTGCTCGACCAGCTCGCGCTTGACGTAGGCGTAGTAGATCGGCGCCGCCACCAGCCCCGGCATGCCGAACAACGCCTCCATCATCAGCATCGCCAACAGCAATTCCCACGCGCGCGCCTGGATCTCGCCGCCGACGATGCGCGCGTTGAGGAAGTATTCGAGCTTGTGGATCAGCACCAGGTACAGCAGCGCCGCCGCGGCGACGTAGACCGATACCGACAGGCCGGCCACGGTGATCAGGGTGTTCGAGATCAGGTTGCCGACCACCGGCAGCAGCCCGACCACGAAGGTCAGCACCACCAGGGTCTTGGCCATCGGCAGGTGCACGCCGAACAGCGGCAGCACGATCAGCAGGAAGATCGCGGTGAACGCGGTGTTCAGCGCGGAGATCTTGATCTGCGCGAACACCACCCGGCGGAACGCGTCGGACAGGCGCGCAGCGCGGGCCAGCATTTCCGAGCCCAGCGGCCCCAGCTTGAGCGGCTGCAGCTCGTCCTGCAGCGCGATCATCGCGCCCAGCACCATGCCGATCACCAGCCGCGCGCCCAGTTGCACCGCTTCGGCGCCGACCAGGCTCAGCTCGCCGCGGTGCTCGTCCAGCCACGCGCTTAGCGCGCGCTGCAAGTCGCTGAGGTCTTCCGGCAGGTAGGGCTGGGCCCAGGCCGGCACCTGCGCGCGCGAGGCGTCGATGACGTCCATCAGCCGCGCCAGCAGCGCCTGTTCGCCGCCGGTGTCGGCGCGGAAGAACGCGATCAGGCCCAGCGTCGCCAGGGTCAGGCCGCCGACCACCAGCGCCGCGATCAGCATCACCGCGAACAGCCGCGCCCACTGCCCCTTGATCCGCCGGTCGGCCAGGCGCGCGAGCGTGTGCACCAGCTGGAACACCAGCAATCCCGACAGCAGCGCGCTGAGCAGGCCGAACTTCAGCACCAGGAACAGCGCCGCCGCGGTGAACAGCCAGGCCGCGATGCGCCCCGGCGGCGCCTTCAGCGACACCGCCGCCAGCGTGGAAGCGGCGCCGGGGCCGGGCGCCGCGGCAGGGTCGACATGGGGTTCCATTGCGGCGTTCCAGGGAGGCGATGCGGCATTGTAGTGGCGGGCTTCGCGCTGTCATCCCCGCCGCGACCGGCGCCCGCGCCGGACCCCGCCGGCGACCCGAACCGCGACCGCACGCGGCGCCGGGCACGGCCGTTTTCACGCCGCGGCGTCCCACGCGTTTTCCCTGTGCCGGCCCGCCGGACCCGCGGGCTGGCCCGGGGTCCGCGGCGATGCGCCGCGCGCCGCCGGCGGCGCGCTGTTTCCCGCGCACGGCCAACCGCGCCGATCGCCCGCCGGGCCGATCGCCCACGACCCCAGGTGACGCCATGAGCCGCATCGTCTACGACCGCAAGCGCTGGAGCCCGAACACGCCGATCTTCCTCAACATCCGCAGCGGCGCCGGCCCGCTCGCGCAGCGCCGGATCGCCGACTTCGGCGCGAGCTGGGCGGCGGCGGTGCTGGGACCGGACCTCAAGATGCCCGACGCGCAGCAGACCAACTATCCCTCGGTCGGCGGCGCGCCCTGGGACCGCACGCTGGCCGGCGGCCCGCCCGACACCTTCGTCGACGACCGCCCGCCCGGCTGGATCCGCGGCCATCTGGTCAACGGCCGCTGGCACGGGCGCGGCGATACCTGGCGCAATCTGGTGCCGCTGACCACCATCGCCAATCCCAACCACGCCACAGTCGAGCAGTACATCGACAACTACCTCGACGCCTGCCGCCGCTACGAGGAAAAGATCCAGCGCGATCACTGGTACGGCGTGTACTACTGCGTGCGCGCCTCGAAGAGCCCGCTGTCCGATCCGTCCGAGACCGACGACGTGCACCTGTACGCTTACGCGCCGGAATTCATCCGCATCGACTGGTGCGCGGTGCGCATCGTCAAGCCCGACGACCAGACGCCGCTGCAGGCGCTGGAGAACATGGACAGCTACCCGCTGCAGTCGGTGGCGACGTTTCCCTCGGACCTGCGCCTGCCCGCGCTGCCCACGCCGATGTACGGCCGCCACGTGTTGCCGGCGGACAACGCCACCGGCGGCGAAGTGCTGGCCGACCTGCCCGCGGATTTCCCGGCCGCGCAGGACAACGGCTTCGACAACTGGTTCGAGATCCACCAGATCGTGCCGGATTGACGTCGCTGCGGCGTGCGGCGATGCGGGCGCTTGCGGATTCGCCGCGCTGTGGCGCTCGCACAGCGCGCGCACGCAACGGCAAACGCATCGACCGACGTATCGGCAGACGTAGAGAAACGGCGAGCGCTCTCCCAGAACGCGCAATCCGCGGCCGACAACGAGGCGCTCGATCACAGACACGGGCGACGCCCGCGACCATGATCGCCGCGCACCTTGGTGGCCGCGCCGACGCCGTCGATGCGGCGACATCGATGGGAGATACGCGCGCATGAAAACCACGCACGCCACACCCGGGCCGATGCGCAAAGCCGGCAGCGCCGGCCTGCGCCGCGTCGCCGCATGCGCGCTTGCGCTGGCGGCGCTGATGCCGGCATTCGCGTCCGCCTACGGCACCTGCAACGCTTACCTCAACGCCGACGGCACCGTCCAGGCCGTGCGCGGCGAAGGCGATTGCTGGATCGACTGGCCCGCGCGCATCGCCACCGGGGTCTACACGGTCGGGGTCAGCTATCCGCTCATGGACGACACCGACCCGATCACCGGCGCGCCGATCCGCACGTTCAACCCCGGCATCTGCACGATCAGCGCCGGCAGCGACCACGCCGGCGCGGCGAGCGTGAAGATGTACCCGGACTTCAAGCCGACCTCGTCGCCGCAACCGGTTCCGTCGACGCACAACGGCCGGGTCACCTACACGGTGCGCACCTTCGCCGCCGGGCCGGGGCCAACCCTGGTTCCGGCCGACCTGGATTTCTCGATGCTCTGCATCAACTGACGCCGCGCGCCGGCCGACGATCCGGCGCCGCTTCGGCCAGGAGGCTCACGACCATGCACACCACACCGGCGGCGACGCCGCGACGCAGCGGCCGCGGACTACGCACGCGGATCGTTCTGGCCCTGCTCATCGCCGCCGCCGCGCCGTTCGCGCACGCCAAGTGCGCGGCGTACATCAATGCTGACGGCTCGGTCCGCGCCTACCGCAACGGCGCCGACTGCTACGCCGGCACTTCGTCCACCCGCGTCGCCCCCGGCGTCTATCGGGTCGGCGTCGGCTATCCGCTGGACTCGGAGATAGACGAGGAATCCGGCGTCTACACCTACTCGTTCACCCAGGGCATCTGCAACGCGAGCCTCAGCGACGGCGCCGCCCAGGCCTCGAGCATCTCGATCCAGCCCAGCGTCAAGCCCAAGGCGATGTTCGACATCGTCGGCGCGGACTACGACGCCAACATCGTCTACACCGTGCGCACCTTCGCCGCCAACCAGGGCGCCACCCTGGTGCCGGCCGACCAGGACTTCAGCTTGATGTGCGTGGACTGGACGCCGTACGAGCCGATGCGCCTGCGCCGTTCGGCGCCGCCGCGAGCGGAACGACCGCATCCGGCGCGTTGAGCGCCGCGCGCGTTTCGTCCTCTCATCCGCAGTGACGGACCCGGCCTGCACGCACGAGCGCGCAGGTCGGCATCGTGCGCGTTCTGCCGTGGACGCCACGGCCGCCGCGTCTTCAGCTCGATGAAGCGAAGCCCGCGCGAACATCGCCGGCACGGCTGAATGCGCTCGCAATGCCGCGGCAGTCATGATCTTCATGATGCCGATCGCCAATGAGTGAACTGCGTCGTTGCCATTCGCCGCGCGCTTGCCGATAACGAATCGCCGGACGCCATCGCGCACCGCACATCGCGGCGCGAATCCGTCTTCGGCCGGCCGCTTCGGCCGGGCTGCATGCGCCGCGTCCGCGCGGGCTGCGAAAACGCCGACGCGAAGCGGTCGCCGATGCGATGCTCCGGCTCGCCACCGACCCGATGTGAAAGGAGATCACATGCGCGCCACCCTCACCCACCGCACCACCGCTGCCCTCGTTGTCGCCATCGCCCTGTCCGTCGCGGCCACGGCCGCCCCGGCCCAGGTGGACTGCGCCGCCTGGCCCGACACCGGCGATCCCACGCCGTTGAAGGTGCTCGAAGCCGAACAGGCGCTGCTCGAGCGCGAAGCGTCGCTTTCGCGCGCTCGCGCGCAGGTTGGGCCGCTCGGCGATTCCGAGCAGAACGCCGGCCTGCAGGGCTATCCCAACCTCATGACCAGCGGCGAGCGGCGCAGATCCCTGCTCGGCCTGAGCGTCAACGACAAGATGCAGGCCCACCACGTGTTCCCGATGGCGCAGGTGCGGGCGCTGCCCGATGCGTACAAGACGCCGCTCAACCAGGTCTGGAATTCGGACAGCGCCGCCAACCTGATCGCCCTGCCGTCCGACGCCGCGACCCAGAGCGCGATGGCCACCCCACTGCCGATCCATCGCGGCAGCCACATCAAGTACAACGCCGAGATCGACGCGCGCTACATGAAGAAGAAGAACGACGGCCAGGACTGCAAGCTCGACCTGACCCAGTCCGGAAACATCAAGAAACTGGTCGACAGCGTGATCGCCGAGATGCGGCCGGAGATAGAAAAGGGCACCGCCAGCAAGTGGTATCCGAACCTGTGCGACGCCCAGGGCGGCTTCTGCGATCTGTCGCAGGATTCCGACGGCGACTGACGCCGCAGCCCGCGGTCGCGCCGGGCGCGGCGGCGGATCGTCGCCGGCCCGGCGCGCTCGCATGCCTCGGCGCTGCATGGTGTCGGCCGCCGCTTGCCGGCGGCGTCTTGTCGCGCGTACGGCGGCTGCGGTCGTGTCGCCGGAACCCGAATCGGCAGGCCCGCAGTTTGCCCGGTCTGTCCGTTTCGCCGCGGCGCCCGCGCCCGTCGCCGGAGTCGCAGCGAGGCCGCCTCATCGCGCCACGGCCGTCGCTGGGGCCATCGCCGGCGCCCGCGCAACGCCGGCCGCCGGTCGCGCCTGCGCGGCGGCAAAAGGCCTGGAGACTTCGTGCACTTCCAGCCGCGGGACCGGCTGGCGCACAATGCGCCGGCTATTCGAAGGCCGTCGCCTGTCGGCCTGTTCCCCGCGACCGGCCGCGCGCCGACCGCCGGCCCAGCGCCGTCCGCACGGACGGCGGCGACACGCCGGCCGGAGCCGTCGGCCGCGTCCCTACGCTTCCGCCACGGAATCACGCCCATGTCCCTGCGTCCCAACCTCCTCTCCCTCGGCCTGGCGCTGGCGCTCGCCGGCGGCCTCGCCGCGTGCAAGCCGGCCGGCAACGAAGCGGCCGCGCCCGAGCCCGCCAAGCCCGCGGCCGCAGCCGCCGCCACGGCGACGCCGGTGTCGGGCGTCGATTTGGCCGGCATGGACAAGTCGGTGAAGCCCGGCGACGACTTCGACGCCTTCGCCAACGGCGGCTGGCGCAAGAACTTCGAGATCCCCGCCGACCGCTCCAACTACGGCGCCTTCACCGTGCTGCTGGAAACCGCGGAGAAGCGCAACGCCGAACTGATCGCGCAGCTCGCCGCGAGCAAGCCTGCGCCGGGCAGCGACGCGCGCCGCATCGCCGATTTCCACGCCGCCTACATGGACGAGGCCGGGATCGAGCAGCGCGGCCTGCAGTCGCTGCAGCCGCAGTTGGATGCGATCAAGGCGATCGCCTCGCGCGCCGACCTCTCGCGCGTGCTCGGCGCCGGCGTGCGCGCCGACACCGATCCGCTCAACGCGACCAACTTCCACACCGACAACCTGTTCGGCGTGTTCGTCGCCAAGGGCCTGGAACAGCCCGAGTATGTCGCCACCCTGATGCAGGGCGGCCTGGGCATGCCCGACCGCGAGTACTACCTGTCGCAGGACAAGGAAATGGCGGCGACCCGCGCCGCCTACGAAACCTACGTCGCCGCGCTGTTGAAGCAGGCCGGCGTCGCCGAGGCCGAAACCAAGGCCAAGGCGATCCTCGCGCTGGAGACCAAGATCGCCAAGGCGCACGCGCCGGTGATCGATTCGCAGAACGTGCACAAGTCGAACAACCCGTGGCCGGCCGCCGCGTTCGCGCAGCGCGCGCCGGGCATCGACTGGACCGCGTTCTTCGACGCGGCCGGGCTGGCGCCGCAGAAGACCATCGTCGCCTGGCAGCCCGGCGCGATCGCCGGCATCGCCCGCCTGGTCGGCAGCGAGCCGCTGCCGGCGTGGCAGGACTACCTGACCTTCCACGCGCTCGACCACGCCGCCTGGAACGAACCCCTGCGCGGCCCCGGCGAACTGCCCAAGGCCTACACCGACCTGGCGTTCGGCTTCCACGGCACCACCCTGGCCGGCACGCCGCAGGCGCGCGAGCGCGGCAAGCGCGCGCTCGACGCGACCAGCGCCGCGCTCGGCGACGCGGTCGGCAAGCTCTACGCGGAGAAGTATTTCCCGGCCGCGTCCAAGGCCAAGGTCGAGGAGATGGTGCACAACATCCTCGCCGCGTTCGACGAGCGCGTGGATTCGCTGGCCTGGATGTCGGCGCAGACCAAGGCCAAGGCGCGCGAGAAGGCCAAGTCGATGCGCGTCGGCGTCGGCTATCCCGAGCGCTGGCGCGATTACGCCAAGCTGGAGATCCGCGCCGACGACGCGCTCGGCAACCGCCTGCGCGCGGAACTGCAGGAATACCGCCACCAGATCGGCAAGCTCGGCCAGCCGGTCGATGCCGGCGAATGGTGGATGACGCCGCAGACCGTCAACGCGGTGCAGCTGCCGCTGCAGAACGCGATGAACTTCCCGGCGGCGATCCTCGACAAGCCGTTCTTCGACCCCGCCGCCGATCCGGCCGCGAACTACGGCGCGATCGGCGCGGTGATCGGCCACGAGATCAGCCACGGCTTCGACGACACCGGCGCCGAATTCGACGGCCAGGGCACCCTGCACAACTGGTGGACGCCGGAAGACAGCAAGCACTTCGCCGAAGCCACCCAAAAGCTCGCCGCCCAGTACAGCGCGTACGAGCCGCTGCCGGGCCTGCACGTCAACGGCAAGCTGACTTCCGGCGAGAACATCGCCGACGTCTCCGGCCTGACCATCGCCTACATGGCCTACCGCAAGTCGCTCGGCGGCAAGGACGCGCCGGTGATCGACGGCCTCAGCGGCGACCAGCGCTTCTTCCTGTCTTACGGCCAGACCTGGCGCAGCAAGATCCGCGACGCCGCCCTGCGCCAGCGCATCCTGACCGACGGCCACGCCCCCGCCGCGCAGCGCGCGCAGACCGTGCGCAACATCGACGCGTGGTACGACGCCTGGGGCGCCAAGCCGGGCGAGCGGCTGTACCTGGCGCCGGAGCAGCGGATCAAGATCTGGTGATGCGCATCGCGCACTGACGCAGCCGCGTCCGTGCGCTTCGCGGGCGCCGGTCGCGTCCGCTGCGCTAATCGACCGCCGGCAGCAGGATCGTCGGCAAATCGCTGGCCGGATGCGCGCGCAGCAACTGATACGCGATGCCGCCGATGCCGGGCAACAGCGCCGGTGAGAACACCTCGCGCGGACCGCCCGAGTACGCGCCGTGCCGCTCCAGCCCGGTCACCAGCGCGGCGAGCAGGTCGGTCCTGCTCACGCCCTCGGGGCCAACGCCGGCATCGATCGCCTGCGCCAGCAATTCGCCGTTGCCGGCATCGCCGTGGCAGGCGCAATGGTTCCAGCCCAGGCCTGCGCGCCACGTCGCCGCCGCGGCCGCGCGCAAGGTTTCGCGCGTCTGCGGCTGCCGGCACTGCCGATCCAGGTCCGCGCGCGCCAAGCCGATGCCGGCCGAGCCGTGGCACCACGCGGTCGAGGCGGTCACTCCCGGCAGCATGCGCAGGTCGCGCCAGTTGCCTTCCTGCGCGTCGAACAAGGCGTCTTCGAACGCGAACGCGGCCTGCGCGGCGTCGTGATGCTCGGCGCGACCGGTCTCGCGCGCCAGCCGCGTCAGCGCCCAGCCCATGCCGCTGGCGCCGTGCGAGAACCCGCCCAGGCCTTGCGGCCAGCGCTCGTGCGTCCAGAACAGGCGGCCGTCCTGGCGTCGCCCGCGCTCGACCAGGCGCCGGCCCAGCTCGCTGGCCAGATCGGCGTAGCCGGCGTCGCCGCTGGCGCGCGCCAGCATCAGCAGCGGCGCGATCGCGCCCGCGGTCCCCATCAGCACATCGTTGACGTCGTCGGCCGCGACCGATTCGGGAATTTCCTCGGCCAGCGTGCGTGCGCGCGCGAGGCCTTCGCCATCGTCCAGCCCCCAGCGCGCGAGTTGCAGCCAGGTCCAGATCTGCGAACCCAGGCCGACGTACGCGCCCGGCGTGCGCGGCCGCAGCTTCAGCCGTCCGCGCCGCTGCTCGGCGCGGCGGGCTTCGGCGAACGCGAGCGTGCGCACACTCGCGGCGAACAGGGGTTCCACGCCTTCGAGCCGGCCCGCCCGTCCCGCCGCAACCTCGCGCAAATAGGCGCCCGTCAGCAGCGCCATGCCGGAAACGCCGTTGTACACATCGGTGCCCAGCGGCTGCACCGCCCAGCCGGCGGCGGTGAAACCCGGCGCGACCCACGCGACCGTGCCGTCGTCGCCGAATATGGCGTTGTCGATCATGCGGCCGACGATGCGCGCGGCCTGTTCGCGCCGGCGCCGGTCGAGATCCTCGGCGCGGGGCTCGACCCGCAGCTGCGAGGTGTCGGGCATCCAGCCATCGTTGGCGTAGGCGCTGATCAGCGAGGCGCCGATGAAGCGCCGCTCCATCTCGAAATCCGCCGCTTTCCAGCGCCGCCAGGATTCCTCCGCCAGATCGCTCGGCGCCAGCCACCGGGTGCCGCGCGGCCCCTGCAGGCGCCCCTCGCGGACCCGGGTGGAAAACAGCGGAATGTCGCCGTCGAGCAGGTCGTCGATCTCGGCGTCGATCACGTGCGGATCGTCGGGCGCGACCGAGACGTTGGCGGCCATCTTGGCCAGCAGTTCGTGCGCGGTGCGCCGCGCCTTGGCTTCGTCGTGCAACGACACCGGATGCCACAGCATGCGGCCGATCTCGGCATAGGCCTCGCTGGCGCGCGGCACCACCCGCACCTGGCAATCGGCGAATGCCGCCAGCGCCGCGCGCAGCGTGCCGCGCGCATCCATTTCCAGCAGCGTCGAAGTCGAAGCGTCGAAGCCTTGCAGCACCTGCGGCCAATAACGGTGCAGCACCGGCTCGGCGCTGGGGTGATTCTGCGCGACCGGCGCGGCCACCAGCAGCCGGCCCAGCCGGGCCTGGTCCGATCCCGCGTCGACGATGCCCGGCAGGCTCATCATCGGCTGCTGGCCCGGCAGCATGCCGGCCGCGGAATTGTCGATGCCGCGCCAGCCCAGGCCCGCGCCGCGCATGGGCAGCAGGCCGATGTTGAGTACCGTCCCGGAGACCAGGTCGACGGCGCGGTCGTGGCCATCGCCCAGCCCCGAGGCCATCGCCGGCAGCTTCGGCGTGAACAGGGTTTCGCAATCCACCACCACCGGACGGCCGCCGTGCGCGATCAGGTTTTCGGCGTGCAGATCGGTGCCGCCGAGCAGGCGCATCACCGCCAGCCAGTGGCCGATGCCCCGGTAGAAACTGCACAGTTCGTCTTCGCCGGCCGCATGGCGATGGGCGACGAATTCGCTCCAGCCGTGCCCGCCGCGATCCACGACCCGCGGCACCGCGATCGGCAAGGCTTCGCCGTGCGCGCGCTCGAGCGTCTGCAGGAACCCGCGCAACGCGATGTCGATCGCCAACGAGCGCGGCTTGTAGACCACCTGGCCGCTCTCGCACGCCACTACGGCCACGGTCAGCCCCTGGCAATGGCTGTCGCCGGCGCCGAAACGCAACGACTGCAATTCGCCGGGGTCGCCTCCGCACAGTTCGGCCAGGCGCGACCGGTCTTCGCTCCAACGCCGAGCGAACGACAGCGAGGCCGCGCAGCGATGCTCGACGATGCGCCGCACCCGCGGCAACAGGGTCGGATAGTGCGGACGCAGCCCGTCCCAGAACCCGCGCTGCGACGCCAGTTCGATGAAGCGCTCCCAACGTTCCTGCGCGCTGCCGTCCTCGCCCAGCCGGCCGGTCACGCGCGCGGCGTTGAGCTCCAGCAGCAGCAACCGCCCTACTTTGGCGTGCACCACCGCGGTCAACGACTCGCGGGTCGCCCGCAACACCCGTTCGGCTTCGTCGGTGCGCAGGCCGGGGCTGGAACGAAGCTGGGCTGCCAGATCGTCCAGCGCGGACGAGGTCAGGCAGCCCAGCGATGCTTCGAAACCGCGTGTGTCCGCTACCGACGCCACATCAACCCAAGATGCAGCACATGACCGTGCACGACCCGGTGCAGAGGGACGCGGTGCAGCCGTCCACGCTGTCGAACACCAGGTCCGCCTGCGCGAACTCGCCGCTCGAGAACAACGGCCCGGCCGGGTGATCGGCGCCGGCCTGACTGCGCCACGCGATCGTCAGATCCGCGGCTTGCTTATCCATCGCCATAACGATTTCTCCTTGTGGAGCATTATCGGAATTCAACGATTCGGCGGCACTGGATCGTGCCGCCCCCGAGCAGATGGAGGTCCCATGGAAATGGATTCGCCATTGCGACCAGATCGCCATCGTGCATGACACGCACTGCTTTTTGGTTCGGGTACGTTACGAGGACACTTCCTTGCATGCCTGAAGACCCCGATGGACGGAGCGGCGCGATCGCCGCGTCGGTGTTTCGTCCCGCCCGTGCCGTCCAGGCACCGGGCCAGCCTTGCATCGGCTTCGCCGGCAAGTCAATGCGAGCGGCGCGGCGAAATCGCGAATTGCAAGGGGATTTCGGGCTGGGCCGCGACCGCAAGTTGCCGCACCGCGCCCGCGCCGCGCAGACCGTCGCGACGCGGGACGAAGCGCATTTCCCGCAGCTTGCGCGCGCCAACGCCGCGGTACGCGCCGCGCCATGGCGGCCGAACATTCGTGCCGAAACCCGATCCGCGCCAGCGTTCGATATTGAGGCCCAATGCGCTCCCCATGACGCGCCGCATCATGTGCTAGCGTCGCCTGCCAGGATGTCCGGAAGCCTCCGCCGCTTCCGGAAAGCGCGCCCATCGCGATACCGCAAGGACGCGCGTCGTCATGACCCGCAAGGGGAATGAATCGCGGCGGTTTTCAACGGAGGAACAGCGCATGAAGGGATGGATGGGCAAAGGGGCCGCGTCGGCGTTCTTGGTCGGGCTTGCGATCGCCGCCGCGCCGGCCGCGGCCGAGCCGACCTACGAGTGCACGGCATCGAGGGAGGGCGATATGTTCCTGGTGTCTTACGATCACCCGCGCGATCCCGGCTACTACTACCAGTGCCGCGGCGGCGCCTGGCGCCTGATCGCGGTCTGCAGCCAGAGCGCGGGCTGCCCGCCGGCGCCGGATCCGGGCGGTCCCATCGTGGAGATGTGAACGCTCGCCACGAGCGCACAGGATCGCGACGAGAAGCGGAGTCCCTGCGGGGGCTCCGCTTTTCGTTTGCGCGTCTCGCAGCGCCGCTCGCGGCGCGTTGGTCGGTTTTTGGCGCGACTATCCGGCGTCGACAAGCGAGCGCCGGCGCACAGGCGGCGATGGCCACGCTGCGGCGGGCACGCCGCCGATGAAGCGAATTCGATAAACCCGCGCGACCGGGTTCACGCTGCGTCGTTGCGCGCGCCCGCGCTTCGCGCTCACCGCTTCTATCGTTCGCTCACCGCACGCGATGGATCACGGCATCGCCGGTGCGGCCGTGTTGAGTTGCTCCCTGGCACGCTGCCCGCGCTTGCGCGTCCGCGGCAGGCGCGGCGCTGCCGGAGCCCTCACCCACGGAGATCGTCCATGCGCGCAAGACACTTGCTGTTCGCTGTACTGCTCGGCACCGCCGCCGCGGCCAACGCCCAATCCACCTATCCCGCGCCCGGCGCCCTGATCGTGCTCGACCAGGCGGGCGGCGCGACCGGCCGCGGCGCGCTGTACGCCATCGATGCGGCCAGCGGTTACCGGCGCCCGCTGTCGGATTTCGGCAACATCGCCCAGGGCGTGCTCGGCGCCACGCCGAGCGGCCTGGCCCGCGTCTCGACCGGGCTGTGGGGCGGCGACGACCGCTGGGTCGCCACCGACGCCAAGGCCGGCACCGGCGGCCGCGGCGTGGTGTTCGAGATCGACCTGGGCAACGGCAAGCGCACGGTGATGAGCGACTTCGGCGACGCCTCGCGCGGGCCGCTGGGCAGCCAGCCCGAGGGCGTGATCTACGTGCCGCCGGTACTGTTGGGGCCGCTCAGCGGCTTGTTCGTGCTCGACCGGCGCGCGGGCACCGACGGCCGCGCGGCCATCTTCAAGCTCGACGCCGGCGGCCGCCGCAGCGTGTTCTCCGACCTCGGCGACGGCCGCGGCGCGCGCGCCGCGCAGGCCGTCGCCATGACCTGGCGGCCGGGCGCGCTCGGCCTCGGCGGCAAGATGCTGGTGACCGACATGACCACCGGCACCAACGGACAGGGCGCGCTGCTGGCCATCGATCCGATCAACAAGGGCCGCTCGGTGCTCAGCGATTTCGGCGACGTGCTGCAGGGCTGGGTCGATCCGAGCCGCGACAGCGCGCCGAATTCGGTCATCGCCGGCAGCGACGGCAGCATCCACGTGCTCGTCGCCCACGCCGGCACCGACGGCCGCGGCGCGCTGGTGAAAGTGGACCCGTCCTCGGGCTATCGCCATCTGGTCAGCGACCTGGGCGCCGAAGCGCAGGGCCCGCTCGGCTCGCAGCCGGTCGCGATCCGCTGGTCGCGCGACCAGCAGGTGATCTACGTCGTCGACGCCGGCAGCGGCGTCGACGGCAAAGGCAGCGTGCTGCAGATCGATCCGGCCAGCGGCGTGCGCCGCACGGTCAGCGACTTCGGCCTGAGCGGCTATGGCGCGCTGGGCAAGTCGCCGCGGGCGATCGATGTGAACTGATCGGCGGCCGCGTACGGCGGCCGCAAGAGGCCAGGAACGCAGCCCCGCTTGCCGGGGCTGGCTCAGTTCGATGCGATTCGGCCGCGGCGATCCCGCCGCCGGCGCGGCCCGGCGTGCGCGCCGGCGCCGGTCGCGCGCGACGCGGCCTGCGCCGCCGCCGCGCTCAACCCAGCGAACGCGCGCCGCGCGACGGCGCGTCCGGCTGCTCCGGCGCCTGCGCGGTCTGCACCGGCGCGACCGCGGCGTGCTGCGCCTGCTGGCGGTCGACTTCGGCGATGGCCGCGCGGCGCAGTTCCTGGCCCGGCGCCATCGCGGCCGCGGCGGCCAGCGCCGAGCGGTCGCCGTTGCCCAGGTCGTGCAGCAGCGAAGACAGATCGCCCGGGCGGCGCGCGCCGGCGTCCGCCGGCGCGCCGATCCGCGGTTCGGCCGGCGCCGCATCCAGGCCGCGCGTCTGCGGCTCGTTCGCGCTGCGCCGATCGGGCGGCGGCGGCACCTGCAGGCCCGGCAGGCCCTCGCCGGAGGGGCGCGCGCGCGGCGCGTCGCCGCCGAAGGGGACGCTCAGGCCCAAGCCGATGAAGCTGCGTTCGTGGTTGCCCTGGAAGCGGATGAAGGCATTGGCGCCGCCGGCATCGGGCGGCGCGTAGCGCAAGCGCGCATCGACCTGCGGCCCCGCGATCCGGCCGTCGCGGATCTCCGCGCCGGCCGACAGATCCAGGTTGAGGTTCGGGGCGAGGAAATTGGGCGCCGTCACAGTCGCGAGCGCGCTGCCCTGGCGCGTGCCGGTGTCGTAGGCGCCGCTGGCGCCGAGCCGCAACGGGTGTTCGCCGCCGCCGATGGGCACATTGGCGAACGCGTTGAAGTTGACCCCGTTCGGCGCCCAGGCCACGCCGGTGCCGAGGTTCGGCCCGGCGTTGCCGCCTTCGTAGCCCAGCGAGACGCGATGGCGGTCGGCGGCGCTGGCGTATTCGTACGCGCCGGTCACCGCGGTGCCGCCGGGCAGGCCGTGGCGGCCGTCGACGCCGACGGTGCTGCCGTTGCGGTCCCAGCCATAGCGCGCGGCGATGGAGTCGCGGTCGAACTGCAGGCTGCCGAACACCATGTTGGCGCCGGTGCCGGGGTTGATCGCGCCGCCCAGGGTCGCCGAATTGACGCCGTCGCCGACGCGCAGCGCGCCGACCGCCGAACCGATGCGCGGATCGCCGGACACCGCCAGGGTGTACTGGCCGACGCTGCTGCCGGCTTCCAGCCGCGCGGTCGTGCCGTCCAGGCCGGTCAGCACCGCGCCGGTGGACACCGCCTGGCCGCCCGGGATCGGCGACAGGTCGCGTTCGAAGCGATAGGTGAACAGGCGGTCGTTGATGAACAGGCCGCCGAGCGCGGTGCCCTGTCCCGATCCGGCCAGCGCGGGAATCGGCGGATCGACGCCGGCGGTGGCGCGGCCGGGTGCGAGGATGCTGGCCGGATTCGGCTCGGCCGGGACCGGGTTCGGCGGCGGCGGCGGCGGCGGATTCGCGACGCGGTTGGGATCACCCATCACACCTCTCCTTAGCGTTCTTGGCGGCCCCGATTGTGGCACCGATGCGTTCGCGGCGCGCGAAGGGCGGCGGGCCGGCGCGTCCCGCGTCGGGTATAACCGCAGCACGCCCATTCATGGCCATGCGCATGCGCGTCGTTTTCATCCACGGGCCCGTCGCCTCGGGCAAGCACACCATCGGCGCGCTCGTCGCCCAGGCGCTGGCGTTGCCGCTGTTCCACAACCATCTGGCCGTGGATGCGGCATTGGCCCTGTTCGAATTCGGCAGCCCCGGCTTCGTCCGCCTGCGCGCGGCGATCTGGCGCGCGGCGTTCGCCGAAGCCGCCTCGGCCGGGCGCTCGTTCGTGTTCACCTTCCATCCCGAAGCCAGCGTCGATCCGGCGTTGGTCGAGACCCTGGCCGCGACCGTGCGCGCGCGCGGCGGCGAAGTCGTGTTCGTCGAGTTGCGCTGCGCGCCGGAGGTCGTCGTCGCGCGGCTCGGCCAGCCGAGCCGGCATCGCTTCGGCAAGCTCACCGATCCCGACCTGTACCGCTCGATCGAACGCGCCGGCGGCTTCGCGTTCGCGCCGCTGCCGGCGCCGTTGCTGTGCGTCGATACCGATGCGCAGGCGCCGGAGCGGTCGGCGCAGCGGATCGTGGCGGCGCTGCGCGGGCTGGATTGAGCGGCGCGGATCGATCCGCGCCGCCGGCGGCGGCGCGTCAGCGCGCGATGCCGGGACCCGTCACGGTCTGCTGCTGCGTCTCGCCTTGGGTCTGCGCCTGCTTCGCCCCGAGCGCATCGTTGATGCGCTTGCAGGTCTCGCTCGCCAGCGGGCCCTCGGGCACCGCGCCTTCGAACTGGACCCGCTGCGCGCTGGGGTCGCGGACGTCGCCGCAGACCAGGAAACCGCCGCCCTCCTTACCTTTGACGATCGCGTCCACCTGCGGCATGTGCTTGCTCTGGGCCAGCGTCGCCAGTTCGCCGGCGCGCCGGTCCATGCAGCCTTTCTCCAACACCTCGGCGCCGTGGATGAAGGTCTCGTAGCCCATGCGGTCCAGGCCGCTGATGATGCTCTTGGCCATGTCCATGTCCATGTCCGATCCCGGCTCGTAGCCGCGCAGCGCCGGCGAGACGCGCGGGACGTACGAGGGCGGCTGCAGATCGATGGTCGGGCCGTGCGGCTGCACCAGCGAGGTCATGCCGAGCCGCTGCAGCGCGGTCAGGGGTTCGCCGTCGGTGTGCAGGGTCGTGTTCTTCGGCCGCGTCTGCGGCCCGTCCAGGACGACGCCGTACTGTTGCAGCGTGGCGACGTGCGGCCAGGCCGGGTTGGCGATGACGCTCTCGACGCCGCTGACCTGCGCGCTCAGATAGGCCTGGCCGCCGCCCTTGGAATGGCCGACGACGAACTTCAGGCCGTCCGGCAGCGACGCCTTCACCTGTTCGGTCAGCTTCACCGCAGCGTCGTACTGGCTGCTGCCGTAGCCGGTGGCCTGGCCGATGTTGTGCGGCCAGTCGGCGGCCACCTGGGTGCCGCGGAATCCCAGCGTATACGCATCGCCCTTGCGGTACAGGTCCGCGTGCATGCCGCTGGGATGGCGGTGGAAATCGTCGGGGTCCAGCGGCTGCGGCAGCGCGCGCAGCTCCTCGTCGCTGACCCGGGTCCAGCCGTTGAGGTCGCGCGTGCTCTTGTCCTTGTAGCCGTCGCGCATGATCGCCGCGGCGGTCAGCGGATCGAGTTCGATGTTGCCGGTGCCCGAGGACGAAGACGGCGACGGCGCGGACATCGGCGGCATCGGCGGCATCGGCGCCAGGCGGCCGGTCGGGCCGTGGCTGTGCGCGCCGAACGTCGGCGCCTGCATCGAGAACGTCGGCACCGGAACCGGCTGCGGCGCCATCGGCTTGGGCGCGAAGGACGGTTTCGCCGTCGGGGTGTCGAGCGCGCTGTGGGAGAAGTCCTGCCCGCTGCCCGACAGATCGAATTCGTTCGCCGAATGCTTGGCGAAGGATTCGGCGAAGCCCTTCAACCGATCCACAAACGACGGCTTGGGGATTTTGGGATGAGGATCGGACACGGTCGGTCTCCTGGTTGCGTAGGTCGGCGCGCGAACGGCGGCGCGAAGACGAAGCGTCTTCGGTCGTTCGCCCGGTGATTGGGTATCACTACGCAAAACGGCGCCGACGCAGGCCAATGCGTCGGCGCCGCGTGCGCCTTCCATCGTCGCGGCATCGACGCCGCGGCTCGCCCTCAGGCCGCGTCGCTGCGCGCGTCCGCCTGCGCAGGCGCCGTCGCCGTCGCCGCCGGCGGCGCATCGGCCGCGCTCACCCGGCCCACCCACAGCGCCGAACACAGCGCCAAGCCTGCGGCGACCCAGCCCACCGCGCCGTAACCGGCGATGTGCCCGCTCGCATCGGTGGTCAGCATCAGCCCGCCCAGCCACGCGCCCAGGCCGGTGCCCAGCGACATCACCGCGCTGTTCGCGCTGAGGTAGGCGCCGCGCTGTTCCGGCTGCGGCACCGTGGTCTGCAGCGCCTGCAGCGGCACCATGCGGCCGTTCATCGAGACCATGAAGAACGGGAAGAACAGCAGCATCGCCAGGAACCCGACCGCCGGCAGGTGGGTGACGAACAACACCGGCAGCAGCGACACCGCCACCGCGATGCGGTACACCCGCTGCTTGCCGTGGCGGTCGGCCAGGCGCCCGATCAGGCGCGAGGTGAAGAACGCCGCCACGCCGCCGGCCATGTACATCCACGACAACTGCGAAGGTTCGATGCCGTGGTTGGCGACCAGCATCGGCGAGATGAAGGGGATCACCAGCATCTGCGAGGTGGTCAGCATCAGCGTCAGGGCAAAGGCGTTGAGGTGGCGCGCATTGGCGAACAACTGGAGCAGGTTCGGCAGCGCCCGCGCCAGCGGCTCGCGCTGGCGCGACAGGTGCCGGTCCAGCGGCGGCACGACCCGCGCGCCGGCCAGCCAGATCAGCAGCGACAAGGCCACCAGCAGCCAGAACGGCGCCGACCACTGCGAATGCGCGCCGAGCAGGATGCCGACCGGCACGCCGATCACCGAAGCCACCGCGAACGCGGTCATCACCGTGCCGGTGGCCGCGCCGCGGCGCTGGGCCGGGATCACGTCGGCGATGATCGCCATGATGATCGAGCCGAGCACGCCGCCGCTGATGCCGGCGAACGCGCGCGAGGCCAGCAGCAGCTCGTAGCTGCCGGCCAGCGCGCAGGCCAGGTTCGACAGGGCGAACAGCGCGTACATCGCCAGCAGCAGCTTGCGCCGGTCGAAGCGGTCGATGTAGGTGGCCGCGAGCAGGCCCGAGAGGCCGCCGCAGATCGAATAGGCCGAGACCGCCGCAGCGAACTGCGCCGGCGAGATGTGCAGGGCGCGCATGATCTGCGGCCCCAGCGGCATCATCACCATGAAGTCCATGATGACCGTGAACTGGGTGAGCATGAGCAGCCACAGCAGGCGCCGCTCGCGAGGGGGATCGATCGAGTACATGGGGGGCCTTGCGGTCGCGACGACCGCGTCGATGGGGAAGGGACTCGGCCGTCCGGCGGGTCGGCCGTCGCGCGGTTCAATCGTCCAGCGGTTCGTGCGCGCCCTGCGCGCCGCGCTTCCAGTAGCCGGCCGCGTGCAGGCGCGACTTGTCGATGCCGCGCTCGCTCAGCAGATGTTGCCGCACCGCGCGGATCGCGCCGGATTCGCCCGCGGCCCAGGCGTAGCCGGCGTCGCCGTCCAGCGGCCACTGCAGTTCGCGCACCGCGCGCAGCAGCGGCGGGTCGGCGGAGGGATCGGCGCCCGTGCGGTAGCACCAGTGCGTCTGCAGCGCGGCCGCGGTGACGAAGTCGATGCGCGCGCCCGGGTCCTCGACTTCGAGCACGGCGATCGCGCGCGCAGTCGCCGGCAGTTCCTGCAGGCGGCGCGCGATCGCCGGCAAGGCGGTGTCGTCGCCGATCAGCAGGTGCCAGGCGAATCCGGCCGCGACCACCCGCGAACCGCGCGGCCCGCCGATGCCGAGGTAGTGGCCGACCTGCGCCTGCCGCGCCCAGTCGCTGGCCGGGCCGGCCTCGTGCAGGGCGAACTCCAGTTCCAGCTCTCGCGCGGCGGGATCGAAGCGGCGCGGGGTGAAGTCGCGCATCACCGGACGCGCGGCCTCGTCGGCGTAGACGAAGCCGGCCGGCCCCAGCGTCGGCATCGTCGGGCGGTCCTGGCCCGGCGCGGGGAACAGCACCTTGACGTGATCGTCGAACGAGGCCGAGACGAAGTCGGCGAGGTCCTCGCCGCCGAGGACGATGCGCAGCAGGTGGGGCGTCACCGGCTGCACCCGGCTGACCCGCAGCAGCCGCAGTTTCAAGGGGTGGCGGACGCGCACGACCGCCAGTTCGCTGGAAGCGTTTTGCATGGGAAGTCCTGGAATTCGTGCGAGCGCCGCGCGCGGCGGCGTTCGCGGTTGTCGGATGCGATGGCGGCGGGCGGCGCGGACCGGGTACCGGGCGCGGCGGGCTGGCTGTGTTGAATCGGATGCGTCGGATCGGATCTGTTGAATCGGATGCGTCGCACGCCGCGTACCGGCGAGGCGGCTAAGCGGCCAGGCGACGATCAGTCGCCGCCGCCCTCGATCTCGCGGGTGGCGCGCTGCAGGATCGCGGCGATGCGGCGCTGCTCGTCGGCGGGCACGTCGTCGCGGCGGAACAGCGCGGTCTTGAGCGCGCGCCGCGCCTGGATCAGCTCCGTCACCCAGCCGCCCTCGGACGGATCGGCCGGATCCTCGCCGGCCAGCGCGCGCCGCACCGAATCCATCTTGCGCGCGATGTGGCTCAGCTTGGCCAGCATCAGGTCCACCCGCTCGCGGTTCGCACCCAGGTGCTCGGCGCCCGGCGCCGCCAGCGCATAGCGCTTGCGGTTGCCTTCCAGCTCGACGGTGACGTAACCCAGCTCCTCCAGGTAAGTCAGCGCCGGATAGACCATGCCCGGGCTCGGGCTATAGAAACCGTTGGAACGCGTTTCCAGCGCCTTGATCAACTCGTAGCCATGGCTGGGCTTGTCCTCGATCAGGGCCAGCAGCAGCAACTGCAGGTCGTCGGAACTGAACTTGCGCCCGCGCGAGAAGCCCTCGCCATCGTCGAAGCCGCCGGGGAAACCGCCCGGGAATCCGCCCCCGCCAGGCCCACCAGCGAAACCGCCGCGGCGCCCGCCGCGGCCGCCACCGCCGCGCGCAGGGCCGCCGGCGTGGGCGAAGGGGTGCTGGGAGAAGCATTCGAAGCGGAAGAAGTCGCCGCGGGCGAAGCCGCGGCTGGGGTCGAACTCGAAGAAACGGCGCATGGGGCACCTGACCTATCGTAAGATAGGTCTTAAGATATATATCGTAAGATATGAAGTCAAGCATCTACCGAACCTCGGCCGAGACTCATCGCCCGCCGGAACGGTCGCGGCGGCGGGCGGTTTGACTGAGAAAAGGCGAGTCTCGCTGCAACCGGGCCTATCGACCCGGCCTCGAACAATGGCCGCGCGGCGTGATGAAATTCCCTGGCTTCATGCCCATGAATGCAAGCAAACGAAATGCGCGCCGCATCGACATCGCATCGGATTGATCGAAGACGCGCTCCGAGCGCCCCGGATGGGTCGCAACGGCCCAAGCATCGCGCAGTCCGATCGTCGACGGCTTGGGTTCGCCTGAGTTCGGCACCAGCCGCGCAGGCTCAGACCGTGGTCAGAGTCGCCGGCAGGAGGGCACAAACGCGGTTTGCTCGCCGCGTTCCAAAGGCCAGGTCAGGGACGCGCCCCGGCATCGTGCCGCCGCTGCGGCGCAGATCATCGCAGGCGGGCTGACCGCATAAGGAATCCGGCCCGCCGACGGGTAGTCTTCGGCAGCGGCCTCGCCCTTCTTTACCGTTTGCAATATAGCCCCGGAAGGCGCCACCAGGCGCGCCTCGATAAACGCGACGTCTGCGGACGATTCGCGACAATCGACATGCATCCTCACCCACTTCTTGCTGTCGGGCGGCACCGCCAGCCCCTTCGGGATATCCACGGCGTAGACGGGCGATCGCGTCCACGCGGCCCAACCATTCTCGTACGGCGCCACCGAAGCGATGTCCACTTGCGGCGAGCTCTTCATGCTGGCATCGATGCTGCGCCAGTCGGGCTTGGCTTCGCCGCTGGCTCTGGAACAGCCCGACACGAGAACCAGCATCGGGACAAGCAGCCAGCCACATCCCTTCAAACGGCGATCAGGACGCAAGGACGGGAAGTAGGACATGCGGCTCTCTTCGGTTCGCGGACTGGGTCGGCCCCGGCACCTAGGCTATACCAAGACCAACCATCCGATAGCGATCATTCCGACGAATATTCCGCCATACAGCAAAGTCGACAGAACAGCGACGATGCGCCATCGGCGTCGAAAATGGTCGAGGTCTCCGCGCGATGCCGCTTGCTGGGCAGGGCTCGCAGCCTCGCGCGCATAAGGATTAGCGCCGCCCCAGCGCATAGCATCGGCCAAGTCCGGCGGATAGGCGGGCGTGGACGCCTTGCCCTCGATCCAGGCGCCGCAACGCAAGTACCAGTACTCAAGCACTGCCGCGAAATAGAAGCGGAACGCATTGAACCGGCCTGGAACCAATCGGTGCTCGCCGTCCACGAGACCGCTGAACAGATAACGATCCGCCCGAGCGAGCCATGCGCCCTCTCCCTCGAAGCCGGCATTGCGCACCGCTGGCAACCGCTCGGGCGCCTCATCGAGATAGCGGCACAAGAAATCCCAGAGCCAGGCTAGCTCGTCGGGATCGCTGACAACCTCGGATATCGCGACTTGCTTGCGGATCGCGCGGCTGCCGGCGTCGAATTCGACCACATGCAACCGGTATCCCATGTCGCCGCCCGCCTGCGTCACCACGGCCGCAGCCTGGATTACCGCGGTGCCCGTGTCGGCGGCCACCGACACCCAGCCTTCCCTGTTTCCGCGCCATTGGTAGAAGCGCCTGAGCCGCCGGCTCAGGACCACCGGGGGCGGCAATTCGAGCGTGCGGGCCCGATAGGCCGTCAACGCTCCCGCGAGAAGGGGCAGCAGAAGTATCGCGCACATGCTCGCTGCGACGACCGGGCCAAGCCGGTGTCCCGCATGGAGAAACGACCACAGCAACGGCGCGAACATCAGTGCCGCCATCAAGCCGCCCCCCGCTCCGAGCACCCAGCCCGCGCCGCGCCATCCCATGCGCTGGATCCGGACGAACTGGACCCCGGCCGGGTCGATCCGGGCGATCTGCCCGGCCTCACCGAGCGGCCCTGGCTCCCGTTCCTCGCCCAGGCGAGGAAGAATCACGCCCCACAGACCGTTTCTCTCCGGCAACCGCTGAAAAGGCAGCATCGAACGCATCCGTCACTTTTTTGGCGGATATTCGAACGTCGACGACAGACCGGGCAGATTGGACTTATCGGGCCAATAGGTACCGCTCAACTCCATCGCATCGGCGTACTGGGCGTCCGGATTGGCCTCGGTGCCGGAAAGCCATTCGATCAGCTTTTCAACCCAGACCTCGTCCTGCAATGTGGAAAAGTAACCGCTGAGTTCCATCACGCCGGATTTATCGATCTTCATCGAAGGATCTTCGCGCATGCCAGTGAACTTACTGCTGATGTCGGAGCGGGAGAACCTGTCTTTTCCGTCTTCGCAGACTACTCCACCCACCGAGATCCGCTTTCCCTTGTAGATTGCGGTGAAATTCAACTCCAGACAGCTGCCCTTGGCATAACGAGGCAGCGTTACGTTATAGCGGAAGTGCAGGCTGTAGTTGCCGCGATCCTTGGTCACTCCAAAGCGCGCTTGCGCCACCAAGGTGACCTTTTGCAGGCCGTAGATCTCGTCCTGCAACGAAGCAAACGACTGAACCGATTTGCTCTTCGCCGAATAGTAAGGACTGTTTTTCGCGATCTTGCCGGTCTTGTGTTCGCCTTTGCCGAAAATTCCGTTGTCGAGCCAGTATTCCACCGGCAGCATGTTTTCTTCATCGGTGCCGAATGCCTGCCAGGCGCAATAGAGCGCCAGTCCGAGGAAGCCGATGATCAACAGCGCCCAGCCGACTGGACCCAAGGACACACCGATTCCGAGCACCGTCCCCGTAGTCGCGCCATAGGCTGCCAGGCTGCCTGCGATCAACGCCGCACCCGAGGCCATCGTCCACATACCGGAATCGACGTCGCCCTCGTTGACTTTCGACGCGCCTTTGCCGATGGCATAAAGCCCCTCGATGATGCCAGCCACCAAGCCCCACCGCGCGGCTTGGCGCTCCGCGACGCTTGTGGCCGCCTCGCCCAATCCGCGCATGGACTGAACCGCGATCTTCAAATCGATGGCAGCCCCAATGCCCGCGATGATCGCGACGCCGACACCGACGCTGGCGTCGGCAAGAGCGCCGCCGTCGCGATCCTCCTTGTCTGCCCCGAAGTAATCACACATCGCGCCGACCAAGGCATTCCCCTGGAAGAACAGCGCTCCCGCGTTCATTCCTATGGTGATCTTCTGTCCGACGACCTTCAGGTGGTTGCGTTGGAACGGGTTATCGGCGCTCCCTGCCGCGGTCGTCAGATCCAATTCGTCCAACCCCAGCCTGCGCAACGTGGCGCGATTGAGCTGCTCGCCGTCTTCCAGCTTGTGCACCACCCACGCCACGGTCTGCGCCTGCCCGGACTTGCTGGTGGGCGCCTCCATGACGACCGCTCCCTCAAGCCCATCCGACAAGCCCCAACCGGTAGCGCCCAGATTGCCCTTGGTCGCCAGGTACGGTCCTCGTCCCGCATTGGGGACCAAGCCGATAGGCGCCCTCGCGCTGATCCGCGGGGCGCCGGTCGCCACTTCCATGATCTTGGCGGAAATGCGGCTCCATGCCCCCTTGACCACGACAGGCTGTGGGATCACGTCGTCTCGCGTGATCAGGGCCAGCGTCACCGAGCGCAGCAATTTTCGGTAGGCCTTGGGATTGTCTCGGCGCAGGTTGAACAATATGCCCGCGCTGGTTTCGATGACCGTCGCCAATGCCTCGTTGGCTGCACGCTGGTTGCGGATACCGATCCTGATCGCGTTGATCTGCACCAGGCCTTTTCCGATATAGCTGCCGGACAGCTCCTGCGCCTCTTTTACCGTATCGAAGGCTTCGTCCTGGTCGCCGGGGTTTCCCGCGAGGTACTCCAGGAACGCCTTGTGATCGCTGCCGAGCGCACGCATCAGCCAGTTGTCGCGATTTGTGGGATCCATCTCCAGCGCCGGATACCAGACCAAATCCCGTTCGAGCTTGGTTCGCCCCGATCCAGCGACGCAATGCGCCACCATCCTCCCGTGGTCCAGAGCGGATTCGTGATCGGTCTCGTCGAAATCGAGCCGATTGACGAGCTTCCAGGCTTCCGACTCCTTGACCGCGCAATAATCGGCGCTGACCGTTTTCACTTTTTCCAACAGCGACTTGAATTCCGTGGACGACTGCTTCGCGGCCGACCAGTCCGATTCGTTGATGTGCTTGAGATACCGTTCCGGTCCGTAGTTGCGGTCCCACCAGGGGCCAGGATTGGTTTCCGCGTTCGCGCGAATGCCCTCGATGATGTCGGCGATCGCGCGCTTGCGCGTCTGAGCCGGATCGCCCATGCCCGACACCACGCAAGCCTCGGCCGCCACCTTGTTGCGGTATGCGTTGAGCTGCTGGGTGACGCCGACGACGTCGTGCAGGAGTACCACCGCGCCCAGCTTGGCCTCGGTATTCTGCGAACTTTTGCGCATTTCCTCGGCCAGCGCCGCAGCGGCGCCCGTTGGTTTTCTGGGCACCGTGGCCATGCTGTCGCCGCGATCGTAGAGTCGTTCGACCTGCGTTCCGTTGATCTTGGCGCGGGTCGCCGACGATGCGTAATCGGCCACATAGCCGCCGATACCCGCAGTCATCTTCATACCGTGCGGCACGGGGCTGCCCTCGTAATTGCCGAGCTTTCCCTCTGCAGCCGCCGTCACGTCGAGCTTGGTCATCCGCTTGTCGCGGATGTTCCCTTCGTTGCGGCCATACGCATCCATGACCTTCGTCGTCCAACGATGCCGGCTGAAACCGAGCCATATCTCCGGATGCTTGACCGGATCGACGACGAAATACTGCAGTGCCAGATTGTTGTGTTCGGAACGGCTGCAGACGGCTGGCTGGTCGAGCGGCGCGGCATCGGCCGGCGAAAGAGTCTTGTCGTTCGGAGCGACGGCCCGCAACAAGCCCGAGCGGTCGACCAGGTACGCATCCCATTGCCCCGACGATCCATTGGGCTTGTAAACGTAGAGGTAGCCCGCGGGCAAGGCCCGCATGAAGTACCAATGGGCGCTCAGATCCTTGCTGGTCAGGCCTTTGGCAAGCGCCGCCAGCTCATTGGCGACGATCGGATCGCTAAGCGACAACAGCGCGGACGACAGTGGCAAAAAGCTGGGCGTCGTTTCGGAATTTGGCATGATACCGGACACCACCGGCAGAATCGCCAGCCCTTGCTTTACGCAGTTGGGGCAAGGCGCTCCGGCCTTCGCTCCTGTGGTGTTGGCGGCTGCTCCGCGACGTGCGGCACTGATCCCTGTGTCTGCCATGTGCTCTTCTCCTTAAGCGGTTCTTGCTGCTTCGGCGCATCCATCCGCTTTACCGGCCAGCGCCTGCCAGTAACTCTCGTCGAATTGCTCGAGCGCATCGATCGGCGAGGTTCCGGCGCGTCTGGCCTGGTCCATAGCCTCGGCCACGCCGGGCTCGCGATCGAATCGCTGGTGGACCAGAACCCCATAGAGCGCGTAAGTCACCAACTCCCGGTCCGTTCGCAACGTCCATTCGCGCGCGCCCTTTTCGATGAGCCCGCCCAATACCGTTCGAACTTCGGCTCCCAAGACCGTGCGCTCCATGTCCTGGAGCACATCGAGCGCACGGTTGATGAGCTCGACACGGGCGAGATGATCGAGTTGCCGCTGGTCCAATCGAAGTCCATCGACAATGGCCTCGTCGCTCTTCGCATCGGCGACCCGCAAGGACGCGAGGCTGCCGCTTCGCGTCAGCCACAGGCAGCTCGATACGGGTCCGAGCAAACTGCCGGCCTGCATCGGGCGAAGCAAGTGTTCGAGCGCATCCATGACGCGCGGGTCCCAGAAGCGGAACAGTCTGGTTTCGCTCCCGACCCGAACTTTCGCTCGCGCAGCCAGGTGATGGGCCACGACGTCGATGTCCGAATCCGAAACCAGCCACAGGCAGATGGAGCGCCCCAGCGCCAGGCCCTCCGGCGAGCGCAGCGCTTGCGCCAAGCCCAACGCAAGCGACGTATCGATGGCCGGATCACGACCGATCTCCCCCAACCGCAACAAGTACGGATGGTGATCGCGCTTCAGATCCGGGTGCCGTATCGGCACCGCTACCGCGGTCGCGCGCGTAGCGACATTGGCCAGTGGATCGCCGAGCGTGGTGTCCACCAGCAGATAGATCGAACTATCGGGCGAGCGCAAGGTCACGTCGAGCAGTTGCCCGCGCAGTCCCGACTGCATGGACTCTCGCTCAGACAAGGGCCGCGCCCCCCTGGGCCGCTGTCTGCATTTTGTAATCGCACCCCTTGTAACCTGCGCTCGGCAACTTCGCTTGCCCGCTCGCCGACGCCGGCGTCGTCCAATCCCGCCGACTTCCCTTGAACTCGATCGTCCCCGGCGCCCCCAGCTCGATATCGCCGCCTTCCAGCTTCAGATACGCGCCCGCCGCAGTCGCCAGCAACCGCTTGTTCGGCGCGGCTATCTCCACGTCCGCTTCGGTGCTCGCGATCATCACGCTGGTCTGCGCCGCCGCGCGCGCCAGTTCCTTGTGCGCGCGCAGGGTCACCGCGCCCTTGGCCGCGTGCAGGGCGATGCCGCGTTCCTGGTTGGGCTTGCCGGCCGGGGCCGGGGCGCCGAGGGTGAACAAGGCGATGCCGCCGGCCACCGCGGCCACGCTTTCGGCCTGGCTCAGCCATTGCAGGTCCTGGTCGGCGGTGAGCACGGTCTGGGTGCCGGACACCCACACCTGGTTCTTCGCGGTCACGCCGACCACGCCCTTGGGGCTGCTCGCCAGCCACAGCGGCCGGTCCCAGCCCGGCGCGCTGCCGTCGCCGCCGCCGATGCCGTCGCCGGGCGCGGTGCCGGTCTGGGTCGCGGCCATGGTTTCCTGGGTGGTCTGCAGCGCGGTCTGGGCGGCGAGTGCTTCGGGGTCGTCGGGCAGCGTCGCCTGCTGGGTCGCGGCGGCCTTGGCCAGGCTCTTGATCAGTTGCTCGCCCTGGCCGAGCTGGGCCTGGGCGCCGGTGGCGGTCAGGTGCAGCGGGCCGGGCTCGGTGGTCAGCAGCAGGCCGGCGCCGGCGCGCAGGGCGCCGCCGGCCTGGGTGCTGAGTTCGGCGCCGAAGCCGCGCTCGGCGCCGCGCAGGTTGTCGACGCCGCCCTTCAGGTGGCCCAGCGCCAGCGCGCTCAGGTGCTGGGTGGTGTTGGCCTGGACCCGGCCCTGGCCCGGCGTGTCGTCGAGCCGCAGCTGCTGGTAGCCGCCGCTGCCGCCCTGGCTGTCGGCCAGGACCTGGCTCTTGAAGCCGGTGAAGACCGAGGCGTGTTCGTTGCCGTCGAACCACGCCGCGGCGTTGCCGGTGGCCCCGCCGGCGCCGCCGGCGACGCCGTTGTGGGCGGCGTCGGCCTGGCCGCGGCCGTTGTAGACCGCGCCGATCACCACCGGCCGGTCGATGTCGCCTTCCAGGAACGCGACGACCACTTCCTGGCCCTTGCGCGGCAGCATCACCCCGCCCCAGTTGTCGCCCGCCCACGGGCCTGCGACGCGCACCCAGGTCCAGGCCTGGGCGCGGCCCGGCGCGTTGTCGTCGCCGCAGGGATGGGCCAGGCGATTGCTGGCGTCGCCGCCGCGCTGCCACGGGAACTGGACCTTGATGCGGTGATCGCGGTCGGTCTGCAGCGGCGCGCCGTCGCTGACCACGATCGCGGTCTGGGTGCCGTGCACGGTCGGCTTGGGGTGCAGGCGCAGGCCGTGGCCGTCGCGGGTGCGGCTGCGGTAGGGCACCGCCGCAGGCAGCGCGTCGAAACGGTTGAGATAGAAGCCTTCGCCGCCGGGCTTGTCGTTGCCGACGCTGGCGCCGGCTTCGCCCAGGTCGGGCGCGAAACCGTCGTGCGATGGCGTGGCCAGGCCGCTGAGCGGCTCGGGCAGCGTCGGTATCGCCAGGGTGACCGGGCCGAGTTGCTTCTCGGCCAGGTCGAGCACGTCGGCGCCGAGGTTGTTGCGCGCGCGATGGCGCACGCGCAGGCAGGTGAAGCGGCCGCTGTCGGCGTCGGGATAGGCATGGTGCTGGGCTAGCGCGAAGCGGCCGCCCGGCCGCAGCCGGCGCCAGCTGCCTTCGCCTCGCACGGTGTCGGCCTCGACCTGCAGCGCTTCCAGGTGCTGGCGCGCGTAGCGCTCGCCGGTGGCGCGATCGGGATAGGCGTAGGGGCCGGCGATGTCCTGGTCCTGCGGCGCGACCTCGCCGTAGCCGGCGCCCAGCGCTTCGGCCGGGCGCAGGTCGAGGCTGCGGTAGTCCCAACTGCTGCGCTGCAGGCGCGCGGTCTGCCAGCGCCGCGCGGTCGACCACTGCTGGATGCTGTCGCCGGGTTCGGTGACGTCCTTGCGGTGGAAGCGGATCGCGCCGAGGTCGGCGAAGGCGTCGTTGTGATCGGCCAGCACCAGCGTGTGCCGGCCCAGGCTGGATTCGTCGGCGGCGGCTTCGCCGGCGCCGTCCGCGCCCGGCTGCGCCTGCCCCGCCTCGTCGCTGTGTTCGACGTGGTAGTGGATGCCTTCCTCGGCCAGCAGGCGGTGCAGGAAGTCGTAGTCGGATTCTTCGTACTGGGTGGTCAGGCTGCGCTTGCGGTAGACCGCCGGGTCCTTGAGGTCCCAGCGCCAGTCCGGCGCCAGCCGGCCCTGGTCGGCGTAGTCGGCGAACACCGATTCGACGATCTCGACCACGCTCATGTCCTGGAACACGAACGAATCCACACGCTGGCGCAGGAACGCCAGCCACGGCTCGACGATCAGGCGGTAGCGCGCGAGGCCGCCGTTGCTGCCGATGCGCTCGAACGCGGTGACGTGGCCGTGGAAGCAGCGCAGGTCGTCGAGCGCGTCGGCCGACATCAGCTCCAGCCGCACCGGCTCGCCGAGCAGCGCGGCCAGGTCGAGGTGGGCGTTCACCGACAAGGCGGTGAGTTCGAAACGCAGTCCGCCCTCGTCCAGCGATTCGCGGCCGTCCAGGCTTTCGGCGACCAGCACGTCCGGCCCCAGCGACGTGTGCAGCCGCATCAGGCGTTCGTGTTGGCGGGGCGCGCTCAGCGCGCTGAGTAACGTGGTCAGGACGTCCATGGCGTTGCCTCCTGCAATCTCCTTGGGCCGTGCGTTCTTCCCGCCGTCGCAGCCGCGTCGGCGGGCATTCGGGAACTGCCCCTGCATTCGCTCCGGCCCGTGCGGGGCCGGATCTTCCTTTGCCTGTCGATCATAGCCCCGCCCGGACCCGGCTGTCGCGACGCGGCGGATTTGGACGCCCTGCGGCCACCCGGCGGTCCCCTTCGGGCCACCGGACGGTCCCGCGACGGTGCGGCCGGGGCCTCCCGCCCCGTCCGCTGCGCCCCCTGCCCGCGCACCGGCGGGCGCGATGCGTCTCGCCGGCCCGAGCGATGCCGCCGGCCTCAGGCGATCTTGTACTTGAACTCTCCGCTCTTGGCCGCGCCGATCTTGATCCGCTCGATCTTGCCGCCTTCGGCCATGCGCGCGAGCACCGACTCGGCGATCTCCGGAAGCAAGGTCCCATTGAGGATGTGGTCGACGTTGCGCGCGCCCGAATCGACCTCGGTGCAGCGCTGCAGCACCGCCTCGACCAGGCTTTCGTCCCACTCGAACGCCGCCTTGTGGTTGGCCGCGACGCGGTCGCGGATGCGGCGCAGCTTGAGCGCGATGATCTGCGCCAGCACCTCGTCGGAGATCGGGTAGTACGGCACCACCTTCAGCCGTCCCAGGAACGCCGGCTTGAACGACTTCATCAGCACCGGGCGCAGCGCGCCGGCGAGTTCGTCGGCCTTGGGGATGTCCTCGGCCGGCTTGTTCAGCGCCGCCTGCATGATCTGCGCGGAGCCGACGTTCGAGGTGAGGATGATCAGGGTGTTGCGGAAATCGATCTCGCGCCCTTCGGCGTCGTCCATCATGCCCTTGTCGAACACCTGGAAGAACATTTCCAGCACGTCCGGATGCGCCTTCTCGACTTCGTCGAGCAGCACCACGCTGTAGGGCTGGCGGCGCACGGCCTCGGTCAGCACGCCGCCCTCGCCGTAGCCGACGTAGCCCGGCGGCGAGCCCTTCAGGCCGGACACGCTGTGCGCTTCCTGGTACTCGCTCATGTTGATGGTGACCAGCTTGCGCTCGCCGCCGTAGAGGATGTCGGCCAGGGCCAGCGCGGTCTCGGTCTTGCCGACGCCGGACGGACCGACGAACAGGAACACGCCGCGCGGCTTGTTCGGGTCTTCCAGCTTGGCGCTGGCGGTGCGCACGCGCTGGGCCACCGCTTCCAGCGCGTGGTCCTGGCCGATCACCCGCTCGGACAGCATCGGCGCGAGGTTGCGCACGGTGCGGATCTCGTCCTTGATCATCCGGCCCAGCGGCACGCCGGTCCAGGCCGAGACGATCTCGGCGACGACGGTGCCGTCGACCTGCAGCGGCACCATCGGGGTCTCGCCCTGCAGCGCGCGCAGTTGCGCGAGCAGTTCGGCGAGGCGGGCCTGCTTCGGATCGGCCTGTTTCGAATCGGCTTGCTTCGCGGCGGCCTTGGCCTTGCCCTTGGCCGGCTTGGCCGGCTTGGCCGGCGGCGGCGCGTCCGCCGCCTGCGCGGCGGGTGCGGCGACGGCGGGCGGCGCGGCCGCGGCCGCGGATTCGAGTTCCTCGCGCAGCGCCTGGACTTGCTGCGCCAGCGCGGTCTCTTCGACCAGCCGCGCCTCGTTGTCGGCCAGCACCTGGCGCGACTGGCCCAGCTGCGCGTCGAGTTCGGCCAGGCGCTCCTCGCTGGCGGTACCGGCCGCGGCTTCGCGCCGCAGCGCGCCGAGCTCGGCCTCGAGCCGCTCGATGTGCTTGCGCGTGTCCTCGATGATCGCCGGCGTCGCGCTGCGGCCCAGCGCGACCTTGGCGCAGGCGGTGTCGAGCACGCTGACCGCCTTGTCCGGCAGCTGGCGCCCGCTGATGTAGCGGTGCGACAGGCGCACCGCCTCGGTGATCGCCTCGTCGAGCACGCGGATGCCGAAGTGCTTCTCCATCAGCGGCACCAGCCCGCGCAGCATCGCCGCGGCGATGGTCTCGCTGGGTTCCTCGACCTTGACCACCTGGAAGCGCCGCGCCAGCGCGGCGTCCTTTTCGAAGTACTTCTTGTACTCGCCCCAGGTGGTCGCGGCGATCGTGCGCAGCTCGCCGCGCGCGAGCGCAGGCTTGAGCAGGTTGGCCGCGTCGCTCTGCCCGGCCTGCCCGCCGGCGCCGATCATGGTGTGCGCCTCGTCGATGAACAACACGATCGGATGCGGGCTCTTCTTGACCTCGTCGATGACGTTCTTGAGCCGGTTCTCGAACTCGCCCTTGACGCTAGCGCCGGCCTGCAGCAGGCCCATGTCCAGGGTGTGCAGCTCCACGCCCTGCAGCACCTCGGGCACGTCCTTGGCGGCGATGCGCAGGGCCAGGCCTTCGACCACCGCGGTCTTGCCGACGCCGGCCTCGCCGGTGAGGATCGGATTGTTCTGGCGCCGCCGCAGCAGGATGTCGACGACCTGGCGGATCTCGCCCTCGCGTCCCACCACCGGGTCCAGGTGCCCGTCGCGCGCGCGCTGGGTCAGGTTGGTGGTGAACTGGTCCAGCGCCGGGGTCTTGGACAGCCCGCCCTGGGCCGCTTCGGCCGCGGTCGCGGCGTCGCCCTGCGCACCCTCGGCCGGGGCCGGCCCGGCGTCGGCGAAGCGCACGCCTTCGGCGGATTCCGACGAGCCTTCGGTGAGCTTGGCGAAATTGTGCTTGAGCTCGTCGCGGTTGATCCGCACGAACTGGGCCGAGCCGCGCAGCGCCAGTTGCGCCAGGCCCGGTTCGGTCAGCAGCGCCAGCAGCAGGTGGCCGCTGCGGATGCGCGTGGTCTGCGAATCCAGCGAGGCGATCAGCCAGGCGTGTTCGAACAGGGTCGGCAGGTGCGGCGAGAACACCGGCGTGCGGCTGTTGCCGTTCTTGAACCGGCCGATCTCGGTTTCCAGGTCGCGGCGCAGGCCGTCGAGCGAAAGCCCGCTGCGCTGCGCGATCAGGGCGACGTCGCACTGCGGGTGTTCGAGCAGGGCCAGCAGCAGATGCTCGATGTCGACCTCGTAGTGGCCGCGCGCCATGCACAGGTTGGCGGCGCGCTCGGCCGAGCGGCGGCAGGTGTCGTCGAGCTTTCCGATCAGGGTCTTGAGGTTGATGCTCATGCGTCGAGGGTCCGCGATTCGGCGTGAAGGGGAACGGCGCGGCCGCGCAGGCGGCACGGGGAAAGCGTCGGCAACGGGATCGGGCGGTCCATGCGGCAAGGCTCCTTGAACGCCGGTCGGCGTTATTGCAACGTTTGAAGGTGATAGCGGGTGTCGGCGCGGTCGACGTCCGACGGGCGCGAGCACAGGTAGCTGTCCCAGCCCAGCCGCGCGCCGCCCTGTTCGTCCATGCGCACGCCCTGCACGTCCTGCGCCCGCAGCACCAGGCGCACCTCGTACTCCAGGGTGGAACCGGCCAGCAGGTTCAGCCACTTGGCCAGCGCGCGCGCGGCGCTGCCGCCGGGCAGGAAGCGCTGGAAGCGCTCGCGGTCCAGCGGCCCGATCCACAGCCGCAGGCGCAGGTCGCGCTGCCAGACGCGGTCGCCGGCCAGCGCGGTCGAGCCCAGCCGCGCGTTGGCCATGCCCAGGCGCGAGCGCTGCTGCTCGGGCACCGTGTACCAGGCGCCGACGAACTGCTCGATCCGCAGCGGCGCCTGGAAGTAGTCCGAGAGGATGCGCTGCATGAACGTCGCCGACATCGGATGCTGGCGGATGCCGCCGGCGTAGTGCGCGACCGCCTGGTCGAACACGTCGCCGTCGCCGTCGACCATGCGGTCGCGCAAGGCGTGCAGGCCGACCCCGGCCAGCGACAGCAGCAAGGGCAGGAAGCGCTCGCGCCGGTCCAGTTCGTACTGGAAGTGCAGGCGGTACTTCTTCCACGCCGCGTAGTGCTGCGCCACCGCGCGGTTGGCGAACATGTCCAGGAACGCGCGCGCGGTGCGGTCGCGCAGGTAGATCTCGCGCTGGGCGATGGTCTCGGTGTAGTGCAGCGGCATCACCCCGGCGCCGCCGAGCAGGCCGATGAAGCCCGGCACGACCCGCACCTCGGCGATGTCCTGCGCCGCCACCGCCGCCTCGATCGCCTCGGGCGTTTCCAGCTCGACGCCCTGCTGGTCGCAGGCCACCGCCTGTTCGATCTCGCTGGCGGGAAAGCCCAGCGACAGCGAGTTGGCGAAGCGCAGCCGGAACGGCAGCACCTCGCGCAGGGGCACGCCCTGGCGCGCGAACAGGTGCTCGAAGATCCGCAGCGCCTGGAAGAACTCGAAGCGATGCGGCTCGGCCAGGACCTGTTGGGCTACACCAGGATCGATTCGCCGCTTCGCGGTTGGCATTGGATCAGTACCTCGCCGCCGTGGCTCGACAGCAGCGTCAGCTGCGTGAAGCTGTTGGCGTGCACATACAGGCCGAAGAAGTGGTCGAGCACCTTGGCGAACGCCGCCACCCCGGTGCCGACGAAATTATGCTCGTCGATGGTCAGGCGGATCTCGACCCCGCGCACCACGCTGGTGAAATGCCGGCCCGGCATCCACGCGGTGGCCGGCTTGTGTTCGAGCCCGACGATGCCCTCGATCTGGCGCGCGGTCACCGCCGAACGCGTGGTGTCGTACAGCCGCAGCATCTCCTTCAGCGCCGGCAGGCCGCTCTGGGTCAGGGACAGGTGGTTGAGGCTCAGGTGCGAGATCAGCCGCCATTGCGCGCCGCGGCCGCGCTCGAAACGGCGCGGCTGGCTCGGCTTGCGCAGCAGGCTGATCGCGCGCGCGATGCCGCCGCCTTCCATGGTCAGGTCGCCGCCTTGCACGTTGTAGGCCAGGTGAGTCGGCAGGTCGCGGTTGCTGCAGGTCAGCTCCAGGCTGACGATGTCGGTCTGCGGCAGCACCGGGTTGAAGTCCAGGTCGACGAAGGACAGCTCGGTCTCGTAGCCCGGGCTCATCCGCGCGACCTGTTCGTCGCGGTGGGCGAGCCAGTACTGCCCGGTCTTGTCCGGGGTCTCGCCGTGGTGCAGCGAATAGAACGGCCGGAACTCGGTGATCTTCTCGCCCTGCGGGGTCTGCCGCACGCGCTTGACCGAGTCGATCGAATGCACTTCGAACGCGAACGCGCGGCGGGCGTCGGCGACCACCGGATAGGACGCGGTGCGGTGGGTGGTGCGGATCGGCTCGCCGTGCTGCTCGAACAGGTTGACCACCGGCGCGCAGCCCAGGGCGATGTTGTCCGCGCCCAGCGCTTCGAGCACGCGCGACACCGGCGAATCCAGCGGCGCGCTCTTGACGATCAGGTGCAGGGTGAACGCGGCGCCGGCCTGCGCGCGCAGCGCCTTCAGGTCGAGGTCGAAGAAGCCGAACTTCTCCGGGAACGCGAACAGCTCGGTCAACAGGCGATAGGCCGGATGCGAGCGCTCGGGGTAGTCGATCAGCGATTCGTCCTCGCCGAAGCCGACGTCCGCGAGCGGAATCCGCGCCAGCGGGTGCCAGCGGTTGCTGCCGGTCGGCTCGATGTAGGCCGCGCGCAGGTTCATCGTCAGCGTGTCGCGCAGGGCCGCGCAGAACGAGGGCTCGCCGTCGACGAACAGGCGCAGCGTGTCCAGGCCGAGCTTGGTCAGCGAGGGCTGGTCGCCGAGCAGTTCGAACGAGATCGAGATCTGCCCGCCGCTGCCCTGCGGCAGGCTCACCGCCATCGGCGCTTCGGCGATGCTGCGAAAGCCCGCCTTGGCCACCCGGATCGGCGCCAGCACCACGTCGTAGGCGGTGCGGAACTTGCAGCTGACCCCGCGCACCTGGCGCGAATGCAGTAGGGTGCCGCGCGCGATCGTGGCAGGCGCGCTGAGCTTGGCCAGGCCCGAGCCGGCGTCGAAGCGCGCGATCGAGCACGACGGAAATGGCCGCAGGTAGTGCGGATACAGCACTTCCAGCAGCGCTTCGGTGAATTCGGGGTAGTCGTCCTCGATCTTCTTCGACACCCGCGCGCTGAGCAGCGCGAAGGATTCGATCAGGCGCTCGACATGCGGGTCCTGGCTGCCGTCGGAGGACAGCAGCAGGCGGCTGGCGATCTTGGGGTAGCGCTCGGCGAAGTCGCGCCCGTAGCGGCGCAGGAAGGCCAGTTCGCGTTCGTAGAAGGGCAGCAGGTCTTCCATCGTCCCGCTCCGTTCAGACCGCCGCGACCCGTCGCTGGCGCACGACGGAGTACTGCAGGGTGTTGGGCTGCAACATCGCGTCGAAGCTGATCGGCTCGCGCGCCGGCTGCAGGTCGAGCAAGGCGTGGATCGCGAAGCGCAGGCCGCCGGCGCTGCGCGCGTGGTTCTCCAGCGCGACCCGGACGCTGTGCAGGCGCGGTTCGTGGCGGGCGATGGACTGCTCCAGCGAGCGGCAGATGGCCGCGCGGTCGAACGCGTTGGCCAGGCTCAGGGCGGAGAAATCGCGCAGGCCGAAGGTCATCAGCGAGCGCTGGCATTGGGGGAAGGACTTGAGTTCGTCTTCGGTGAAGGCGGCACGGCTGTTGAGCAGGCCTTCCAGGTCGCGGGCGACCGATTCCTTGTACTGGTCGACCGAGATCGACTTGAAGATGCGTCCGGCCGAGGGCGACTTGGGCTCGTCGTCGAACAACTTTTCCAGCAGGCTGGGTTCGAATCCCTTCATCTCGCGTTTCCTGTCGTCGGCCGGCGCCTGCCTTGGAGAAAGCTGCGGCCGTGCATCCATTGCATCGCTTCGTGCGAGCGGTCCGGCGCGGGCCTTGCCGGGGCGGCGGCTTGGTCACGCCCGTCGCTCGCCTCGCCCATGGCCGGCCTCGAAGCCGAAGCCGCGCCTTGCGGCGGTTCCAACGTAGAACCGGCAGCGGAAACTCCGCCGCCGGCCGGTTTGCATCGTCCAGGGGCGCGGCATCCGCAAGGACGCCGCCCCCCGACAACCTCGAACCTCAGCCAGCGTACTGAGGGGTGTTCTTCGACCAGCTGTACTGGAAGGTGCTGTTGCCCTTCGGGCCGCCTTCGATGCCCTGCGCGGTGTAGGTGTCCTTCATCGTCGCGATCGACAGCTGGATGTCCTCCATCAGCAGGCCGTTGCTGCCGATGTAGGTGCGCACCTTGCTGACGACGATGTTCATCGCCTCGAACACGCGGTAGTTGATCGCCTTACCGTCCTTGCCGTCGGCGCGGCGGACGTTGACCGTCATCTTGTCCAGGGTCGAACCGTTGGCCGCGGCCTGCAGGAACGCAGTCGAGGACAGGTCGGCTTCCTTGACGATGTTGATCGTGGAGATCTCCGAACGCGCGGCGGTATGGCCGCCGGTGGACGAGCCAGTCGCCGAACGCGGCTGGACGACCTCGAAGTTGAAATCGAGCAGCTCGATCCAGTCCTTGTGATCGTTGTCGCGGGACTCGCCCTTGAACGGACCGATCTTGAGGAAAACGCTGGGCTTCTGCTTCAGTTCTTGGTTGCCACTAGACATAAATAGGTTCCTTATCTTCCGTGAGACAGTTGATGGTGCCGAAGGCTTTCGGCATTGGTTTGGAATAACAGCCAGGTGTGTTGCCAACTGCGGATAAGTACGGCTATTAGGGCTCCTTGCCCTTTACCACTCGCCGGGGGCGATGCTCTAACCCTTCTTGGCCCCCGCCGGAAGTTCCGCGACCAGACGCAAGGACACCGACAGCTCGTCGAGCTGGAAGTGCGGCCGCAGGAACGCCACCGCGCGGTAGACGCCGGGACGACCCGGCACCTCCGATACCTGGATCGCCGCTTCGCGCAACGGATGCTCGGCCTTGGCGTCCTGGGTCGCGTTGTCGTCGAGCAGCACGTACTGCGCGATCCAGCGATTGAGGAAGTCCTCGACGTTGCCGGCCGAAGCGAAGCTGCCGATCTTCTCGCGCATCATCGCCTTGAGGTAATGGGCGATGCGCGACACCGCGAACATGTACTGCAACTGCGCCGACAGCGAGGCGTTGGCGTTCGCCGAGTCGGTGTTGTACTTCTTCGCCTTCTGCGACGACTGCGCGCCGAAGAACGCGGCGTAGTCGGTGTTCTTGCAATGCACCAGCGGGATGAAGCCCAGGTCGCTGAGCTCCTTCTCGCGGCGGTCGGTGATCGCGACCTCGGTCGGGCACTTCAGCGCGACCTCGCCGTCGTCGGTGCGGAAGGTGTGGGTCGGCAGGTCCTCGACCAGGCCGCCGCCTTCCACGCCGCGGATCGCCGCGCACCAGGCGTAGTCCTCGAAGGCCTTGGTCAGGCGCGCGCCGAACGCGTAGGCGGTGTTGCACCACAGGTACTTGCTGTGGTCCTGGCCGTCGACTTCCTCGACGAAGTTGAAGCCCTCCACCACCGTGCCGTCCTTGGGGTTGTACGGCAGGCGGCCGAGGAAGCGCGGCAGGGTCAGGCCGACGTAGCGGCTGTCCTCGGAGTCGCGGAACGACTTCCACTTGGCGTATTCGACGGTGTCGAACACCTTGGCCATGTCGCGCGGCTTGCCCAGGTCGGTGAAGGTCTCCAGGCCGAACATCTCTTCCGACGCGGCCGAGATGAACGGCGCGTGCGCGGCGGCGGCGACGTGCGACATCTGTTCGACGAAGTACATGTCCTCGGCCTGGCGGCCGATGTAGTAGTCGCCCAGCAGCGCGCCGAACGGCGAGCCGCCGAAGGTGCCGAACTCTTCCTCGTAGACCTTCTTGAACAGCGAGCTCTGGTCGAAGTCGATCGCCGACTTGAAATCCTTCACCAGCTCGCGCTTGGGCGCGTTGAACACCTTGATCTTGAGCTGGGTGCCGGTGGATGTCTGCGAGCACAGGTAATGCAGGCCGCGCCAGGAGCTTTCCAGCTGCTGGAACTGCGGCGCGTGCATGATCGCGTTGAGCTGGTCGGAGATCAGCCGGTCCAGCTCGGCCACGCGCGCGTCGAGGGTCAGGTTGAGGTTGTCGGAGACGACGACCGTGCCTTCCAGCACCTCGCGCGCGAGCTCGGAAATGATGTCCTTGGCGCGTTCGTGCTCGGCGGCGGACTTGGCGACCTTGCTCTTCTCGACGATCTGGTCGAGCAGGCCGAGTTCCTCGGTGCCGGCGACGGCGCTGGCGCCGGCAGCTTGGGTAGCGTTCATGCTCACTCCTGCCCTTGCGGCTGGCCGCCGAGCTTCTTGAGCTGCTCGGTGTTGTTCAACACCTCGTTGAGCAGGTCTTCCAGCTTCTCGTTGCCGGCCAGCTTGTTGCGCAGGTCGGCGAGCTTGGTGCGCGCCTCCAGCAGCTTGCGCAGCGGATCGACCTGCTGCACCACCGCCTCGGGGCGGAAGTCTTCCATCGACTTGAAGTTCAGCTCGACGCCGAACTCGCCGCCGGCGTCGCTGATCTTGTTGGGGACGCGATAGACCGCGCGCGGCGCCATGCCTTCGAGCACTTCGTCGAAGTTGTCCATGTCGACGTTGACGAACTTACGGTCCTTGATCTTCGGCTGCGGGCCTTCCTGCTTGCCGCTGAAATCGCCGAGCACGCCGACCACGAACGGAATTTCCTTCTGTTCGATCGCGTCGCCCTTTTCGACGTCGTAGGTCAACTGGACCCGCGGCGGCCGGATCTTCTGCAGCCGCTTCTGAATGCTTTCCTTCTTGGCCATCACATCTTCTCCGTGACATGTAGCGCCCGACCGTCCTCAACTGCACCTGCGGCCATCGCGGCCGGGATCAGTTGAACGGGTTGTCGTCCTTGGGCTGAGCGGCCGCAGGCTTGGCGGGCTTCTTGGTCGGTCGCGACGACGGCGGCTTGGGCTGCGGGCGCGGCTGCGGCTTGGATTCTTCGCCGAGGACGAAATCGCGGCCCATGGTGTTGCGCATGGTCGTGGCGAGATCGCGGGCTTCCTTCTGCGCGGCGTCGGACACCAGCGCGCCGCTGCTCTGCAGGCGGTTCAGCGACTTCGACGCCACCCGCAATCCGCTCACGGTGAGCACGCTGTCGGCGATCTTGTCGTTGGGATCGCGCTTGAGCGCTTCTTCGGCGGCGACGATCGCGCGGCCGTAGTTGCCGGCATCGAACTGCAACTGCGCGCTGCGCAGCCACGGTTCCTTGCGCGTCGGATCGGCCTGGGCGGCCGCGTTGAAGCCGACCAGCGCCTGTTCCATGCGGCCGGCCGACAATTCGGCTTCGGCGTTACGGAGCAACGCGTTGTAGTCGTTGGGCGATTTTTTGGTGCCTCCGCCGCTGGCGCAAGATGCCAACGCAGTCGCAAAAAAAATGGCCATCAGCCATCGGTTCGCGGAGGTGGGGGACAGGTGTCTCATGGGGCTGTACTCTCCTTGTCGGCGCGCATGGTGCAAGGTGCGGACATCGCCCGATTCCAGTCGCTGGCGAGTCCTATCGGTGCACCTTCGCCCGGTATAGTAGCCTTTATCACGGTCGTCAAGCTGGCCGTGGCATTAGTATCTTTCTTCATGAAGGCCTTCACGCTGGCGGCAGGGGACGGCGGGTTGGGGATGGCCCCTGTGCAAGACGATATGGAGCAGGACGCTTATGGACACCCCTCGCCTTTCGCGCATTCAGCATGGTCGCCCGTCACGCTTTTGCCTCGCCTTCGCTCTAGGGTTCGCGCTCGTCGCCGGCGGTTGTTCCGCGCCCGGCGGCGTCAAGCAAGCCATGGGCAAGAGCATGGAAGCCTTCGGCCTCAAGAAACCCGCCGCGCCCGATCCGAACGCCGAATACTCGGTTCCGCTGCGGCTGTATGCGGGCGAGAACCTGAACGCCGGCGCCGAGAAGAAATCGCTGGCGTTGGTGGTGCGCATCTATCAGCTCAAGGACATCCAAAGGTTCGAGCAGGCGCCGTTCGAGGCCTTCCTCGACGAGAAGCGCGAGAAAGAAGCGCTCGGCGGCGACCTGATCGAGGTCAACGAAATCCTGATGACCCCGGGCCAGCGTCACGAGGTGCAGCAGAAGATGCCCGGCGCGGCCAGCCACCTGGGCGTGGTCGCGCTGTTCCGCAGTCCGGCGACCAGCCGCTGGCGGTTCTCCTTCGACGGCCGCAAGGCGGTCAAGGATGGGATCACCATCGGCCTGCACGCCTGTGCGATGACCGCGGCCGACACCGCCGCGCTGACCACGGTGCTGTCGTCGGCGGCCAATTCACTGTCCTCCACCAACTGCGCCAAGCCCGGTCGCTGAACGGGGCTCCGCGGCGGCCGGCGACGGTCGAAACCGGGCTCGGATGAGTTGTAGTAACCTCGACTGGTCCGCCTTCTGGATGGAAGGCGGCGGGCGTTGACGAACCAGCGCCGCCCGTTCCGCAACCGCGGTGCGGCGGCGGCACCCGCGGGTCGCGGGCGCGGTTCGTCCCGACAGTCGTCATCAATGGATTGCAAGAGGCGCGCATGAGTCGGATGTCCAAGATCTTCTGGGGTGAAGGCCTGTTCCTGCGCCCGCAACACTTCCAGCGCCAGGACGCCTACCACGAAGGCCAGGTGCGCGAGATGTCCTCCGCGCTGCACCCTTACGCGTGGGGCCTGCGCCAGGCGCGCTTCGACGTGCAAAGCCTGGCCAGCGGCACGCTGCGCGCGCTGCAGCTGTCGGCGATCTTTCCCGACGGCGAAAGCTATGCCGCGCCGGGCGACGACGAATTGCCCGAGGCGGTCAGCCTCGCCGACCTGCCGGCCGGGGTGCAGTCCACCACCATCCACCTGGCCCTGCCGCTGCTCAAGGAGCACGGCGGCAACTGCGCCGAAGGCGCGGCGGCGGCGCGCTTCACCCAGCACAACCAGGTCACGCTCGATCTGTATACCGACGCGGCCGAGGCGGAGCTGGCGTACCTGCGCAAGAGCGTGCGCCTGCTCACCGACGACGAGCCGCGCGATCCCTACGTGACCGTGCCGGTCGCGCGGGTGCGGCGCACGCCCACCGGCGGGTTCGAACTCGACGACACGTTCCTGGCGCCGTCGATCAGCGTGTCCGCATCCGCGCAGCTGCATGCGCAGCTGCGGCGCCTGCTCGATTCGCTGCAGGCCAAGACCGACGCGCTGTACGGCCTGCACCGCGAGCCGTCGCAGCACATCATCGAGTTCCGCTCCGGCGACATCGCCTCGTTCTGGCTGCTGCACACCGTCAACAGCTCCTTCGCCGCGCTCTCGCACCTGTTCCGCCATCCCGGCCTGCATCCCGAGCGCCTGCACCAGGAGCTGTCGCGGCTGGCCGGCTCGCTGCTGACCTTCTCCAAGATCTACGGCCTGGGCGACCTGCCCGCGTACGCGCACGCCGACCCCGAGGCCGGCTTCGAGCGTTTGTTCGAGATGATCCGCGAACTGCTCGACACGGTGATCTCCGCGCGCTACTTCCAGATCGCGCTGTCGGAGGTCAAGCCGTCCTTCCACCTGGGCCGGCTGGATTCGCAGCGCATCGACGAGAAGTCGGTGTTCTACCTCGGCGTGGCCGCGGACATCCCCGGGCCCGAGCTGATCCAGACGATACCCGTGCGGTTCAAGGTCGGCGCGCCCGACGACGTCGAGAAGTGCGTGCTGTCGGCGCTGCCCGGGGTCAAGCTCACCCACGCCGGGCAGGTGCCGGCGGCGATCCCGGTGCGTCCGGGCAGCTACTACTTCGCGGTGGAACCGCGCGGCCCGCTGTACGAGCGCATGATCAAGTCGCAATCGCTGATGATCTATGTGCCGTCCGGCGTGCGCGACCTCAAACTCGAACTCATCGCCCTGATGCCATGAACTATCCCCAGCCCCCGATCCCCCAAGGCATGCCGTCGCTGGGCCCGAGCCAGTCCGCGCCGGCGCCCGCCAGCGCGCCCGCGCGCAGCCTGCTCGACCTGATGTCCGACGGTTTCTACCTGCTGATGCTGCTCAAGCGCGGCCAGCTGCCGAGCACGGAAGCGCCGTTCGTGGAGTCGATCAAGCGCTTCCTCGACGGCACCGAGCGCGGCGCGGTCAAGCTCGGCATCGGTTCGGAAGACGTCTACGCGGCCAAGTACGCGTTCTGCGCGGCGCTCGACGAGGCGATCCTGTCGCAGCCCTCGGACCTGCGCGAGGAGTGGGAGCGCAATCCGCTGCAGCTGCGCCTGTTCGGCGAACACCTCGCCGGCGAGCACTTCTTCGACCGGCTCGAGCAGCTGCGCGCGCAAGGCGCGCCGCGGCTGCCGTCGCTGGAGGTCTACTACTACTGCCTGCTGCTCGGCTTCGAAGGCAAGTACCGCCTGGAAGGCCCGGAGAAGCTCGGCTACCTGACGGCGCGCCTGGGCGACGAGATCGCCTACCTCAAGGGCAAGCGCGCGCCGTTCGCGCCGCACTGGGCGCCGCCGGACCGGATCCAGCACGCCCTGCGCCGGGTCACCCCGATCTGGGCGCCGGTCGCGGTCGTCGGCATCGGCGCGATGCTCGCCTTCCTCGCCTTCAGCACGCTCGCCGCACGCGACACCAACCGGCAACTGGCCCAGTACAACGACGTGGTGCAGATGCCGGCCGATACAGCGCAGTTGACGATCACCTTGCCCTGACGTCCAACCCCCAGGTGCTACGGATATGGATATCCCCACGCTAGAACCGATCCGCACGCGGGGCTTGCGCCCGCGCCGTGCGCACGCGCCGGCGGCGACGCCCGCCGCGCCCATCGTCGCGACTCGTCGCCGCATGAGCGGCGGCCGCGGCGCCATCGCGGGAGTCGCCCGCCATGACTGATCCCTACAGTCCCTTCGCCCTCGGCGGCGCCGCCGCTTCGGCCGCGGCGCCGGAACTGGCCCGGTTCGCCGAGACCTCGGCGCTGGCCGACGAGTTGATCGCGATGGCGCGCTCCGGCGGCGACACCACGGCGCTGTCGGACGAGCTGATCTCGATGGCGCGTTCCGAGCTGCCGCAGATCACCCGCGACATGCCCGCGGTCGAAGTCGCCGCGTCGGCGATCGACACCGAAGGCCTGCTCGGCAAGCTCGCCACCGCCGCGCCGGTCGCGGCGATGGTGCTGCAATCGCTGCAGCGCGGCGCCAGCCGCGAGGCCGTCGCCAAGCAGCTCGCGCCGCGCGCCTTGCAGGCGATGGGCGTGCCGACCTCGCTGGCGGACATGGCCGATGTCGCCGCCCCCACGCAAATCAAGCTGCCCGGCGGCGCCGGCGGCCTGGCGGACACCGCCGCGCAGGTCCTGTCGCCGCGATCCTTCGACCGCGACGCCGTTCCGTTCGACGCGCCGTTCGAAACCGCGCGCGACATCGCCTCCGAGCTTCCGCTCGCGCGCCAGGCCGAATCGCTGCTGCGCTCCACCCCGCAAGCCGCGCGCGCGCTGGCGTCGCGCTTCGTCGGTGGCCAGCATCTGGTCGAGATCGAAACCGCCCTGCCCGGCGCGTTCCTGGTCGAACGTTTCCACGGCCACGAGGCGGTCTGCGACAGCTTCCGCTTCGAGATCGACTGCATTTCCACCGCGTCCGCGCTCGACACCGCCGCCCTGGTCGGCGAACCGCTGACGCTGCGCCTGCAACGCGCCGACGGCTCGTACCGGCACTGGCGCGGCCTGTGCAGCCAGGCCGCGCCGCTGGGCAGCGACGGCGGCTACTCGCGCTATCGGCTGACCCTGGAGCCGTGGCTGGCGCTGTTGAAGCTGCGCCGCAACGCGCTGATCTTCCAGGACCGCGACGCGCTGGAAGTGCTCGAGCGCGTGTTCGCCGACTATCCGCAGGCCGCGTGGCGCTTCGATGTCGCCCGCAGCCTGCCCAAGCCGGCGATCACCACCCAGTACCGCGAGAGCGACTACGACTTCGTGCTGCGCCTGCTCGCCGACGCCGGCCTGGCCTGGCGCTTCGATCACGCCCAGGCCGAGGACGAGGAAGGCTCGGCCTCGGCGCAGGGCGACAGCGGCCACACCCTGGTGATCTTCGACAGCCAGGCCGAAGTGCCCGCGGCCTCGCCCGACACGCTGCGCTTCCATCGCACCGCCAGCACCGAGAACGAAGACGCGATCGGCCACTTCAGCGAGCTGCGCCAGGCCACGCCCGATGCGGTCGGCACCGCCAGCTGGCAGGCCGAGCAGGTCGAGGCGCTGTCGGCCAGCGCCCTGGGCGATCCGGCCGGGCCGAACCTGCCGCGGCGCGAGGTCTACAGCGTGCCGCGCAGCGGCCGCTATGCCGAGCGCGACCATGCCCAGACCACCGCCGAGCTGCGCCTGGACGCCCTGCGCCTGCCGCAGCGCCTGCACGCCGGCAGCGGCAGCGGCCGCGGCGTCGATGCCGGGCGCGCCTTCACCCTGAGCCAGCACGCCGACCTGTCCGGACAGGCGTTCGTGCCGCTGCGGGTCGAACATCTGGCCGCCAACAACCTCGCCTCCAACGCCGTCGCGATCCTCGACGCATCGGGCCTGGAACGCGGCAGCTACCGCAACCGCTTCCTCGCCGTGCCGCTCGGCACTGCGATCGTGCCGCTGCCGCGCCCCAAGCCGATCGCGCCGGGCGCCCAGACCGCGCGCGTGGTCGGCCTGGCCGACGCCGCCAACACCGTCACCCGCGACCACCAGGTGCGCATCCAGTTCGCCTGGCAGCGCGGCGCCGTGCCGACTTACGGCGGCGCCAACGAGACCGGTTCCAGCGCCCATCCCGACGGCCACGCCCCGGGCGACGAAACCTCCGGCACCTGGGTCCGCGTGGCCGAATGGCTGGCCGGCCCGAACTGGGGCAGCCACGCGCTGCCGCGCATCGGCGCCGAGGTCCTGGTCGAGTTCCTGCACGCCGACATCGACCAGCCGCTGGTCACCGGCCAGTTGTTCAACGGCGAAGTCGCGCCGCCGTTCGCGGCCGGCCAGGACTCGCCGGCCAACCACATCGGCACCCTCAGCGGCCTGCACACCCAGTCGCTGGACGGCGACGGCCGCCAGCAGTGGGTGGTCGACGACGCCCCGGGGCAACTGCGCCAGCGCCTGCACACCACCCTGGCCGACAGCCGCCTGGAACTGGGCTACCTGATCCACCACAGCGACGCCCAGCGCGGCGCGCTGCGCGGGCAGGGCTTCGATCTGGCTACGCTGGGCTGGGGCAACCTGCATGCCGCGCAAGGCGTGCTGCTGTCGACCACGGCGCGCGCCAACGCGCGCTCTACCCAGTTCGACATCGCCGAGGCGGTGGCCCAGCTCAAGGGCGCGCAGCAGACCGCGCAGGCGCTCGACAATGCCGCGGTCCAAAACCAGGTGCCGGCGCTGAAGGGCAATGCGCAACAGGACGCCTTCCTCGCCGCGGTCGACGCGCAACAAAACGGCAAGTACAGCGGCGATGTCGCCGGCCAGCCGGCCAGCAAGCCCAGCGGCGAGCGCCGCGACGGCGGCGACCCGGTCGAGCGCTTCGCCGCGGCGATGCTGGTCGCCGAGTCGCCCGACAGCCTGGCCGCGACCACCCCGGCCAGCGCGCTGTCCTACGCCGGCGGCCACAGCCACCTGACCGTGCAGGACGACGCCCACTTCGCCGCCGGCCAGACCTTCGCCGCCGTCAGCGGCGCCCACAGCGCCCTGTACGCACAACAAGGCCCGCTGCGCGCGATCGCCGCCCAGGGCCCGGTCAGCGTGCGCGCCCACGTCGGCACGCTGGAACTGCTGGCCGACCAGTCCGTCACCGTCACCGCCACCGACGAACGCATCGACGTGCTGGCCAAGCAGAAGATCGTGCTGCAGGCCGGGCAGACGCGGGTCACCCTGGAAGGCGGCGACATCACCTTCGAGTGCCCGGGGAACTTCACGGTCAAGGCGGGGATGCATCCGTTCAAGGGTGGCGGCAGCGATGCGGCGCAGTTGGCCAAGCTGCCCGATACCCGCCCCAAGATCTTCGACGAGGCGTTCGTGCTGGTCGATCGCGACAGCGGCCATCCGGTAGCGAACCGCGCCTACCGCATCATCCTCGCCAACGGCGATATCGAAGAAGGCGTGACCGACGACAAGGGGCACACGCACTTGGTCAAGACCGCCGAAGCGCAGTCCGTGAAAATCGAAGTCGCGAGCTGACGGCCATGTCCAATCATTTTCCGATCAAGGCCGCCTCCGTCACCAGTCCTCCGGCCAATATCAAGCGGGCCAGGGTCGTCGTTCCGCCTTCGCTGATCGAAGCGGAAATCCTGAGCGTCAGCTGGGGCAGCGGCATCGTCGTATCGCGCAAGAAAACCGCGGTGACCGCGCCGCACTGGGAACTCGGGCAAACACTGGACGAGGTCGATACGCCCGACGACCTGCTCTACCGCACCGGCTCGCAGAAGCCCGGCGCCTACGTGGTCAAGGCCAAGGCCGGGACGAACAACAAGGCCAAGGTCAAAGTAAGGATCAAGCGCGCAGCGGCGGGCATGGCGGCGACGCTGACGCTCAAGGGAGAACTGAAAGGCCTTAAGTTCCAGGGCGATTGTCCGTCGTCCGTCGGCGAACACGAGGTCAGCGTCGAGATCCTCAACCTGCCCGATACCACCGAACACTACCAGGGCGACGCACGGTGGTCGCTGGAAGACCCTGCGTCGAAAGCCTCATCGGCGCTTGCGCCGGCCACCCGGCTCGAGCTGTTCGTGCTGCTGGACGCGCCGACCGGCCCATTCGCGACCGAGGTGTGGGCCGAGGCGCTGCGTTTCTTGTTCATCCGCGCCGGACTGGGCGCAAGCGCGAAGGCGGATGCCGCGATCAGGAAGATCACACGCTACTGCCACGGCAAGCACGGCCTGCACTACGACACCCAGCGCGGAGCCTCGTTCTTCGGCGGAGACGACGGCCTGAATGGCAATGCATTCCAGTTGATGCGGTACATGCAGAAGAAGTCCGCGCCGATATGCCCCGCGTCGGGAGCCGTCGACGACGGGCGCACCGTCAATTGCTACGACCAGGCATGCGCCGTGCAGACCCTGGCTTGCTCGCTCGGCATTCCGGCTCGCTGTTACTATCAAAATCCGTTCGGCTTCATCAACAAGACCGACCTCATCGGCGTCGGCGCCTGCAACAACCCGTTTTATTCCAGCAACGGCACGTCGCCGATGATCGGCGCGAACGACCCGAACCGCACCCAGTTCGGAAACCATGCGTTCGCCCATCTCGCCACGCGCGTCGAAGACGCCTGCGCAGGCCCCCATCATAATGAGACGCTGAAGGCCTATCTCACCGGTTCGATCGACGTGCCCACGACCATGAAAACCAACGGCATCGCGGGCAAGAAGCCGGAGGACTACATCGCCGATCTCATAGCAGGGGTCTACGAGATTCCCGGCGCAAGGGAAGTGAAATGAAACGCCTTATTCCGATGGTCCTCCTCGCCGGGCTGATCGCCGCGGGCGAGGCCCAGGCTCACCCAGCAGGAATGTCCACCATGAACGACGACGCCGCACTGAGCGCTTTCCGCAAGGCTTTCCAATCTTCTCCCGCGGTCGGCGAGTTCAAGGCTTCGGTCGATTGGGAACGAAAGCTGCGAACCGCCGACCGAACCACCGTCGTCGCCCGCAACTGGGACGACCTGGGTAACGACCCTGCGCCGATCGAGACGCTGCACATCGACTCGCGCGATCGCGAAGTCGCCTCTGTCGAGAGCGCCAAGAGCGTGCAGTTCACCTTCGGCGGGACGATCGACGGCGCGCAAGTCTCGATCCTGATCGCCCAGACCGGCAGCCTCGACGCCGCCGCCGAATTCTTCCTCACGAAGATCTCGGCCACGACGCGGACCCAGTTGAACTATGTCGCCGGGCCGCGCGATCTGGGCACCGTGGCCGCCAAGTTCGATACGACCGGACCCGGCGGGTCCTTGATCTGGATCTACAAGAACCTCTGTTTCGATGTACGCGGTCCCGATTTTCGCGCCGTGGAATCGTTGAGCCGCAAGCTTCAGTCGCTCGCCGAGCAGTCACTGGTACCGGCCCCGGATGCGACGCCGGCTCAACGCAGGCCGGCTCCCGGAAGCGGCTGAGCCGCCATCGCCCCCGGGGCGGGCGAACCTCGTCGCGCGCTCAGCCCCGCTCGGCTTGCGCCTCGACGGGCGCATACGACGCGATCTGCATCGTCATGACCGCATTGGCGATTTCGAGGAACTCGCGCGAGAACGCCGCCAGGTAGAGCTTTCCGCCGACCCGGTGGAAGATCAGGAACGGATACGCGTCGCGCTGCAGCTTGCCGACTGCCGGTGCTTTCAGCTCGCCGCGCTTGAAAGACTTGCGCAAGAACTCATCGACCCGGTCGCCGTCATCCCAGGCCTTGGTATAGACGATCTCAACCGGCTGCCCCCCCAGCTTCGGGTGCAGCGTCGCGCCGGGAACCGAGCCACCGTCGCCGGCGAAATCGCTGTTCTGGACGACCTGGGCCAGCAACACACCGGCTGGGGCCGTATAGCTCTTGCGCTCGGGCGGGAATAAGGTGTGTTTGGCATGCAACTCGTCGAGGGCGTTATCGGCGATGCCATCGGGCCACAGAGAACCTGCAAAGGCCTTGGCCGCGCTCCAGTCATCGCCCTCGCCGCGATCGTCGGCCCGGGCGGCCGCGCGGTAGTCCTCGACGAAGCGCGCGCGCCATTCTTCGAACTCCGCGCGGGTGACCGCGGCGGACGCCGTTCCCGCCACCGCGGTCCAGAGCAGGACAACCGTCATCAGTCGTAGCATCAGCTTCATGATCTGTGGTCGCAGGTTGAGGCAAGCACGAACATCGTCGCAACACGAGCCAGCATAGCCGTCCGCACTGCGGCCGGCGTGACCCTCAGCTAAGCGCCGGCGGCCGCAGGAACATCGAGACCAGGCACGCCAGCAACGCCGGCCCGGCGACGAACAGCAATTGGAACACCGGGTAGGCGAAATTTCGGTCCTTGCCGATCGCCGCGATACCGAGCGCCAGAACCGAGCCGACCACGGCCAGGAACACTACGCTGGCCCACCACACCGCGTTGGACAGCGCGTAATCCGGCGGCGACTTGGCTAAGCGCGCGAACAGCAGGATCACCGTGCCCAGCGGGAACAACGCCCACAACCCATACCGCACGAAGTTCAACGCTCCGGTGAAGGCGAAAAACAGCGAGGTGAACGTTTCCATGGCCGGGCTTCGGATCGGTTCCGTCAGACTTGTTCGGTGACGCCGATCGTATCCGAAACCTCCGGCGGCGTGGTCGGCTCCTCGTTGCGCGCGATCATGGTGCTGGCGCCCAGCGGCGGCGGCGGCGTCTTGAGTTCCTTGCTGCCCCATTGCAGCGGCATTTCGACGAAGAACCCCTTGATCTTGGCCAACTCAGCCGTAGCCTTGGCGACGTTGTGCTTGCCGCCGGACATGTAGTCGGGATCCAGCGGCGGCGTCCAGGTCAGATCGAGCTTGCCGTTGCGTTTGTAGTGCCTGCGCCCTTCTGCCAAGGTCCCGAACGAGTCCCTCGGCGTGTGCAAGAACACTTGGTCGTAGATCCTGCGGTTGCCGATAGCCAGCTCCCGCAGGGCCTTGATCGAAGCCTTTTCCAGCGGTCGCTCGAGGTTGATGCCTGCGGGCAGCCCCTGCTTCTTGACTCCGGTCGAGGTGCCCTCGACGCTCATCCCGAAGTGCTTTTTCCAGACCTTGATCCGCAGGTCTCGGGCGAACTTTCGGGTAACGATGCGCAGGCCCTGCCCGACGTCGGTCATGGCGGCGCCGCTGTCGTCGACGATGACCGCGGCAAGCTCGGTGTCGCCGTTGCCGTTGAGGCTACGATCGTTGATGTTGGCGCTGCCGATGATCGCCACCGCGTCGTCGACGATCATCAGCTTGGAATGGATGTAGACCATTTCCGTCATCACCAGGCCGTTGGTCTGGCCGAAGTTGCGCAGGTTCAACACCGTGACATAGTCGCGCCACTTGTTTTCCAGGCCCAGCTCCTTGGCCAGCGCGTCGTATCCCCAGGCCTGGCGCACCGGCATCGGCTTGCCTTCGTCCTTGTACTTCTTGAAGATCAGATACATGGTGATGTTGCGAATCAACGCGTGCTGCCCGCGCCGCGCGCTCTGCAGCGCCCACCATGCTTGCGACGAAGTCGCCTCGTCCTCCAGCAAGCCTTCCGGATGCTCGGGCAGGACCAGCCAGATATGGAACGCGCGGTTGGCATTGATCGCGCGCCGCACCGCTTCGGTCAGTTCGTGCACGATCTGGTTGTTGGCCGGCCCCTTGGTCAGTTTTTCGTCGGCGCCGCAATCGGAGACGAAGAACTGGTTCTCGATGTAGATGTAGCCCTGCGCCGAGCGGATGCAGTTGATCATCGCATCGCGGATGCTGGTCTGGTGCTCCCCGACCCAGGCTTCGCGCGCCTTGATCAGGATGTCGCGGCGCTTGCTGTTGGACTTCTTCCAGTCGTCGGTGATGTAGCTACCGTTGCGCCAGATGCCCAACTCGTCCTTGAGCTGCTTGCTCGACGCGGATCGGCAGATCTGCACCGTGTTGGAGCCGGCGCCCTTGAGCAGCGGGTCGACCAGGGTATCGGGGCCGCCGAGCTTGTCGAACCAGCCCTTGGTCAGCGCCCCGTCCATCCAGTTGGTTCCCACGCCGGCGAAACTGTTCCAGCGCAGGACGAAGTTGGCGAAAACGTCGAATGCGGCCGGTCCCTTGATGCGCACCGCGATGTCCTGCCAGGGCTGGCGCGGCTGGCAGCGTTCATCGAGAACCCGGTTGTTGGCAGGCCGCATGAAGCCTGGCCGCTTCCCGGCCCACTCGGTCAGCTTCGTCTCCGCCGCAGTCATTTTCCGACCGCGCGTCACCTGGCCGTTGTAGGCGTCGTTGAGGACGTGTATGGCCGGATCGACGACCACGTTGAAAGTGTTGTCGTCCCAGCGGCCGTAGGCGAGGTCGATTCCGCCGACGAAGGCGACCGAGCCGTCGACGATGACGGTTTTCTGGTGATGCGAGAAATAGGTGTTGGAATCATTGGATCCCCACTTGGCCACGCCGCGGCCGGTATTGGGGTTCTGCAGCATGACCTTCATCGAGCCTTTGCCCGTGGCCAGGCTGTCGAATCGGGTACGCGTCGCTTCTTCGTGGGTATCGACCGTTTCCAGTACCAGGTTGATCGAGTCGTAGAGCATCACCCGCACGTGCACACCGCGAGCCATGGCGTCGGCGAGCAGTTCGGTCAACCGGCCGGGATGCCCCGCCGCGCCGCGCTGGTCCAGTTCGACGTCCGAGTCGAGCTGCCAGCCGGTGATGAAAATGAATTTCTTCGCCGCGCGGATCGCGTCGGCGACCGCCTTCATGTAGTCCTTGCCGGTCACATAGCCGGTGCACTCGTTGCCGTAGCGCGGAAACGCATACGGCTTTTCGAGATCGAAGTACTGGTTGGTGACCGCCGCGACGGTGTCCGGCGCCAACAGGGCGGTATAGCGATCGTAAGGCATTGTCGTCCCTTTTATGCTTTGCGATTTCGGTCAGACGTCCACTTCCGGCTTGCGCTTGAACAACGAGGCTGTGTCGGCGTCGTGCGCCGCCATCTCGCCGAGGAAGTCTTCGCGTAAAGCGTCCATGCCGCGTCCGTCGCCGGCGAAGTTCAGCGCATCGAGGATGCGTTTGGCGTTGTGCTGCTCCGGCGACGTGCTCCAGCGGGTCGGCGTCAGCGGCATCGCGGTCAGGCCGCTGACGAGCCACACACGCCCCGCGGATGAGGCTGCGCGCTGGTGCAGTTGCTGTTGCTGCGCCTCATCGAGTTCGATCTTTCCATCGCCGCCGATGGTGCCGGAGAATAGGGTCTCCTCCCAATGCTCCTTGGCGAACACGAGAGCGTTGACGCCGCCATTCCTGCCCGGCTGACCGGCCTGGCCGTCGACGATCACGATGTCCCAGGCCTGTCCCGTCGGGGCGATGCCGTGGGCGCCGGGAATGTCCAGCAGCTTCAATCCGAACGCGATGGGCTCCAGTTCAGCGTTGGGATATACGGGCAGGGGATAGCTCAACTGCGCCGGCCCCACGAACGACTTCTTCGCCGCATGCACCGTGATCGTCCCGGGGCAGTTGATCACGATGTCGCCGCCCTCGATGGTCAGGCTGGCGCCGCCGGCGGTGGCCAGGTGCACGGTCTTGCCGGCGGCCAGTTCGACTTCGGCGTTGGCCGAGACGATCTTGAGCTGGTCGCGCGATTGCAGTTCGAAGCGGTCGTGCTGGGCTTCGAATTCGAGCTTGCCGTTGGCGGCGACCAGGCTCAGCGCGGGGTCGTTGCCGGCGCTGGCGCCTTCGACGGCGTTGGCCAGCCAGCCGATCGCCTGGCCGGTGTGGATGCGCAGGTCTTTGGCGATCGCGGCGTTGGTGGACGCACCGCTGGCCAGGGTCAGGGTCTCGCCGGCCGCCCACTGCAGGCTCTGGCCGGCGATGTAGCCGATCCCGGCCGGCGCGGCCAGGCCGAGCAGGGCGTCGCCGCTGTGCGGGACCTTGCCCTGGCCCGCATCGGACTTGCGCTGCGGCGCCTGGTCCAGCGCGTCGTCGAAGGCTTCGCCGCCGACGGTGGTCTTGGCGCTGGTCAGCAGCGCGCGCAGCGGCGGCTGGTCGCCGATCAGGCCCGATTGGTTCGCCTTGATCACGCCCTCATGAGCCGCCAGCTTCGCCGTCTGGTGGGTGCCGGCGACCTTGGACAGGACTTCGCCGAGTTGGCTGGCCTGGGTGAGCAGCGCGGTCGCCGCGATGGTTTCGCCGGCCGGCGTCTCGCCGTTGATGTCGTAGGCGCTGATCCACAGGCCGGCCTGCGCGCGCACCGCGCCCCATTGGTCGGTGCGCAGTTCGAAGCCTTCGCCGCGGAAGCTGCCGCGGTAGTTGTCGGCCTGGTGGATCAGGTGGCCGAGGTTGAGCTGGGTCGCGGCCTGGGTGGTCGCCAGTTGCAGGCGCAGTTGCCGGTCGCTGTCGTCGAACACCAGGCGGTTGTGGCCGCCGCCGCCGAACTCCTTGGACTTGATGCCCACCAGCGCGGCGGCGTTGCGGTGGCCGGCGGCGTCCTGGCTCATGCCGTGCCAGGCCGGCGCGTGGCCGCCGGCGCGGTTGGCCTGGGCGCTGGGGCCATGGTCGCTGGCCTGCGCGTAGGCGGCGCCGTCGGCGTCCTGGGTGCCCGCGCCCGGCGTCGCCAGCACGCCCGCGTCGCCCTGGCCGTTGTAGAGCGCGCCGACGATCAGCGGCCGGTCGATGTCGCCGTCGAGGAAGGCCACCAGCACTTCCTGGCCGATCCGCGGCAGGAACTGGGTGCCGACGCCGGGGCCGGCGTAGCGCTGGGCCACCCGCAGCCAGCAGCTGTGATTGGATTCGGCGTCGCCGCCGGCCTGCTGGAAATGGAACTTGACCCGCAGCCGCCCCAGCGCATCGCAATGCAGTTCATGCGTGCCCTGCGCCTGGGTCGCGCCGTCGGGACCGACCACGATCGCGGTCTGGTAGCCCGGCGCGGTCGGGCGCGGGTTCAGGCGCGCGCCGGTGCCGTCATGCAGCACCGGCCGCCAGGCCTGGTCGCGCGGGACGGCGACGAAGCTGTTGGCGTAGCCGACGCGTTCGGCACGCGCCAGAACGGCCTCCCAGGCCGCGTCGGACGCGCCCGGCAAATCGCGCAACGGCACCTGCGGGGCGGCGCCGAAACGCGCGCTGACGGCCTCGCCGATGCTCTTGGGCAGGTTGTTGACGCCGGCGTGCTGCACCGCCACCAGCAGCGCCTCGGCGGGCGCATCGGCCTCGGCCTGCGGCGCGCCGGTGAGCGCGAACCAGGTGCCGCTGCGGAAAGTGCGCACGGTGCCGCGACCCAGCCACAGCGTGCGCTCGGACGCCCGCGCCTGCGCCAGCAGGCCGGCGTAGCGCTCGGCTTCGGTGCGATCGGCGAAGGCATACAGGCCGACCGGGTCGTAGACCTCCAGCCGCGCCGCCGACTCGCCGCCCTGGCCCAGCGGCACGTTCGCGACCTGGGTCTGCAGGCCCTTGTAGTCGCCGCTGAGCACGGTCAGTTCGGTCGAGGCGATGCGCCGCACCGCGCCGAAGCCCTGCACGGTGTCGCTGTCCTCGGTGGTGTCGCTGCGATGGAAGCGGGTCGCGCCGTAGGCCGCGTCGCTGGCTTCCTGCGGGCTTTGCCCGCTCTGCGCGAACAGCACCATGCGATGGCCGCCGGGCGCGTCCTGCGCCTCTTCGACGCGCCAGCCCAGGCCTTCCTCGGCCAGCAAGCGGTCGACGAAGGCGGCATCGGTCTCGCGGTACTGCACGCAGTAGCTGCGCGCGCGAGCGGCGGCCAGGAACGGCCCGGCTTCCTCGCTCCATTGCCACGCCGCCAGCGGCGCATACGCGGCGAACACCGCTTCGACGATCTGGCCGACGGTCTTGTCCTGGTACACGCGGCTGTGCCGGCCCTGGCTCAGCAGCCAGGTCCACGGCACCAGGCACAAGCGATAACGCGCCAGGCCGCCTTCGCTGCCCAGGCACTGCGCTTCGCGGACCAGGCCCGAGCGCAGCGCGCGGCCGCCGTCGGCCAACCGGGTGGCGAGCGTCGCGCGACGTCCGAGAAACGCCTCGAGCGAGCGGTGCGCATCGACCGACAACACGTCGATCCACCATTCGAAGCCGCCCGACAAGGCTTCCCAGCCCTGCCAGCGTTCCACCGCCCAGTCTTCGCCGATGCCCTCGTCTTGCGGCAAGTCCAGCGTGTACAAGCGCTGCGCGCCGATGAAGCGGGACAGTCCCGCCAGAATCTGTTGCATTCCTTCGCTGCTCACGCCCGTTCCTCCTTGCGCGCGCACGGCCGTGACGATCCGTGCCAGCCTCGCAGGCCGCCTCCATGGCGGCCTTTTCCGCAGGCCCAGTGTATCCAAACCGGGGCGGCGGTGAAGTCCCGCAGGGCGCCCCCACGCGTCGCACGGAAACGCTGGAATCGCGACCGATTGCGGTATTACGCCCCATTAAGTTTCGTCGCGACGGCGCCGCCGCAGGTACCGGGACAGCCAGTACCCGCCACAGCGACCGAAGTGGCATCCTGTAGGCCACAACGCCCTTTCCCGCACTCAATGGACTGCCATGCAGGATCTGGAACAGCTGCTCGCGCCTATTTCCGATGAGGCGCCCTCCGGCGCCGACCTCTCGTTCTCGGTCGACTACGACGCCATCCAGGAAGCCCGTCGCGCCGACGACCCCTCGCTGGAACAGGGCGAGTGGATCACCGACCTCAAGGTCGCCGACTGGCAGACGGTGGCGGCCCGCTCGACCGAACTGCTGAAGACCCGCAGCAAGGACCTGCGCCTGGCGTCGTGGTGGACCGAGAGCCAGACCCAGATCCACGGCTTCGCCGGCCTGGCCCAGGGCTACCGGCTCACCGCGGCGCTGTGCGAGCGCTTCTGGGACGACATCCATCCGCAGGCCGAAGACGGCGACCAGGAGCAGCGCATCGGCAACCTGGTGTGGCTGCTGGAGCATTCGACCAAATGGTCGAGGCGCCTGCCGCTGATCCAGTCGGCGCAGGAGCGTTTCAGCATCGCCGACATCGAACTGGCGCATGCGCGCCGCAACGCCGAACACAATCCCGGCCCGACCGTCGAGCAGATCGACACCGCGCGGCGCGCCACCCCGCGCGAGTACTACCAGAAGCTGGTGGAAAGCGTGCCCGACTGCCGCGAAGCGCTGCGCGAACTCGAACGCGCCGTCGATGCGCGGCTGGCCCACGAAGGCCCCAGCTTCGCCCAGGTCCGCGACCAGCTCGACCACCTCGTCGAGACCACGCGCCGCTTCGCCCGCGAGGCCGGCGTGCTGGTCGACGGCGTCGCCGCCGATCCGGGCGCGCCGGGCGAGATATTCGACAGCGTCCTGGCCGCGGACGATTCCGCTGCGCCGGCGCGGCCGGCGCCGTCGGCGCCGGGCGTCATCGATTCGCGCCGCGAAGCGATCGCGCAGCTGCGCCGCGTCGCCGAATTCTTCCGCCGCACCGAGCCGCACAGCCCGGTCGCCTACCTCGCCGACAAGGCCGCGCGCTGGGGCGAGATGCCGCTGCACGTGTGGCTCAAGCGGGTGATCAAGGATGAGAGCACGTTGAGCCAGATCGAGGAATTGCTCGACAGCAACGACAACCCGAACGACTGAGTCCGGCCGGATGCGCGCGCCGCCTATCGCGGCGGCGTGCGCGGCAAGAGGCCTGGCGACGACGACGGCGACGCGTCAGGGTCGATAGCCGACGCCCTCGTACTCCCAGAAGAAGGCCTCGCGCAGGCAGGCCAGCGATGCCTCCCAACTCTCGCGCTGGCACTCCGCGACCTGCCGGTCGATCCGTTCGCGGACCGCGGTCCAGCGGTAGGGGTCGATCACCAGCAAGGCCTTGCGCCCCATACCGGGCGTTCGCGCCTGGTTGCTGCGAAAGGCCTGCAACGCCCTGCCCCGGTGATGCTCCGCAAGACCCTGCGGGGTGGCGATCATCAGGCAAAACACATGCGCGCCCGGCCTGTCGGCCTCGCCGATCTCGATCTCCAGCGGGTAATACACCTCGTCTGCGGACGCGGGGACCCAGCCAGGCAGATCCGCGACGTCCGAGGAGTAGTAGCTGCGAACCTTCAGTACGGTCGTCATGGGCCTCGGCGGTGCGGCGGGCGGGCTCGCATCGATCTGCGGACAAGGCGCGCCCGGCGGCCGCGGCGCGAGCCGGACGATCATAGCGGCCCGCACCGGGCGATTTCACCGCCAGAGCCGAAGCTCCGACTCGCAGCGGGCCTGGACGCGGCGCCGGCCGGCGCAGCAGTCGCAGTCGCGACACGGCGGCTTACAGCACCTTGAACGCGATCCGCCGGTTGCGCGCGCGCCCCTCGGCGGTGGCGTTGTCGGCGACCGGCTGGTCAGGGCCGGCGCCCTGCACGCCGAGCAGCGCGCCGTTGACGCCGTGCGCCTGCAGATAGCGCTTGACCGAATCGGCGCGCGCCAGGCTCAGCGCGAGGTTGGACTCGCGGCGCCCGGCCGCGTCGGTGTGGCCAACGATGAGCACGCGCTTGTTGCCGATCCGCTTCATCGCCGCGGCCATCTCGTCGAGGATCAGCTCGCCCTTGGGGGTCAGCGTCGCACTGCCGCTCTCGAACTCGACGATGCGGTTAGCCAGCACGTTGTCGAGCAGGCTCTGCTGGGCGCCGCCGGCGACCCGCAGCTGGCGGCCGTCGACCGAATAGGTCGGGTTGTTGATCCGCGTCGACAGGCCGCTGACGATCTGCTGCCGCTGCAGTTCGTTGGCGACGTTGCCGCTGACCCGCACGGCGTTGCCGTTGACCTCCAGCTTGCCGTCGCTGACCTGCTGCAGGTCCGGGCCCAGCATGTTGACCACGTTCTGGCGCCAGTTCGGCGGCGTGACGATGCCCGAGCTGACTTCGATCCGGTCGATCACCCGCTCGTTGCCGTACAGCTCGCGCAGCTTGGCCAGCACCGCCTGCTTGCTGCTTTCGTCGGGCACCTTGCCCGAGGCGATCACCGGCTTGGCGGCGGCGGACGCCGGCGCGGGCGCAGCGGCGGGCGCGGCGTCCTGCGCGGACGCGGCGCAGGCCAGCGAGGTCAGTCCCGCGGCCAGGACGATCGCCGGCAGCGCACGCGCCGGAGTGGGGAAAAAGCTTCTACCGCGCATGCTCACGCTCCGAGAAAGGTTTCGCCGAAGGCCTTGCGGGCCACGCGCAGCGAGAGGTCGTCGCGTCCGATGTAGCTGACCAGCTTGTTGAGGGCGTAGTCGCCGGCGACGTGGTTGTCCACCCATTCGGCATCGTCGACGCGGATGATCTGTTCGCCGCCGACGTGCGGGTCCAGCACCGCCTGCAGGGTGCGTCCGTCGGCGCCGTTGAAGCCCACCACCAGGCGCGGCGCGGGCGTCTCCTGGATCATCACCGCCAGTTCGAAATCCGCGCGGCTCAGGAAGCCGCTGACCAGGTCGAGCCAGAACGCGGCGACCATCGGCCGGTACAGCGCGTCGCGCGGCAGCGGCAACGACAGCGCCTTGTCGATCTGCGAAGCCGCGCCGGTCAGCACCGGCTGCAGCAGCAGGCCCAGCGCCGGCAGCACCCAGCGCAGCTGCACGTGCGGATGGCCGGACTGGTGCAGCAGCGACTGCAGCGCGCCGACGTCCTGCATGTCCAGGAAATCGGCGAACGGCGCATCGTAGACGCCGGGATCGGTGGTCACCGCGACCTTGTTCTCCGACAGCTCGCGCAGGCTGTCGGCGGCGTCCTCGGCGCGCACGGCCTGGCTGCACAACCGGGCCAGGCCGCCCCAGACCCGCGCCAGCACCAGCGGGCTGCGGCCGATGAAGGCCAGCGGCTGGCTGATGTCGAGGTAGGTCGCCGACAGGAACGGGAAGCGCCGCTCGGTGGCGTCGCGGCTGGGCAGGAAATGGCCGCCGATCGCCAGCCGGCTGCGCGAGCCGAGGAAGGCGAAGTGCATCGGCGGCGCGGTGTCGTAGAGCTGTTTCCAGCCCGGATCCTGCGCCAGCAGTTCGACTCCGGAGCCGGCCCAGCGGTCCAGCAGCACCATCAACTGGTGGCTTTCGGAGGTGCGCACGAAATCGCCGCGCGAGGGCAGCTTGCCGAAGTAGCTCATCGACGCCAGGGTTTCGGCCACGGCCATCACACGCCTCCCGCCGGCGCAGCCGCCGGAGTCGCCGGAGTCGCCGGAGTCGCCGCCGGCGCGGCCGGCGCGGTGCCCGTACCGGTACCCGTGGGCGCCGCGGCCGCCGCCGGCGCGCCCGCGACTTCGCGCGGCAGGCGCAATGCGGGCTTGGCGGTGTCGGCCTGGGCGTCGGAGCGGACCGGCACGCGGATGATCCGCAGTTCGAAATCGACCGAGACGCCGTCCTTGTCCACCGACATCAGGAAGTGCTTGTCGCCCGCGCCGCGGCCCTTGTTGGCCACCGAGAACAAGCGGTTCAGGCCCTTCGAGCCGGGTTCGTTGAACACCTCGACGGTGCGGCCGTCCAGGGTCACCGCATCGATGCGCACGCTGCTGGAATTGACCAGTTCGACCGTCTTCCATTGCGGCGGTTCGTTGCGGTAGCGCAGGGTCTGGCCGTCGATGGTGATGGTGTACTCGCGACCGCTCGCGGCGCCGGGCAGGATCTCGATCACCATCCCGGCGTTGGCGTCGCCGCGGCTGCCGCCGCTGGCGCCGCCGACCCAGCCCGAGTAGTTGCTGGTGAACTCCGGCCGCAGGCTGATGCCCATGTTGGCCCACTGCTGCGGCGTCATCACCGCGCCGCGGCGGATCACCAGCGCGCCGAGCGCTTCGCTGCCGAACTTGGAGATCGAGCCGCTGGCGCCGAAGACCGCGTCGCGGTCGGCCTGGGTGGCCTCGGCGCTGGAGCCGGCGTTGTACGGATACAGCTTGCCGATGCCGTCCTCGAACGGCTGGTAGACCTGTTCGACCCAGGTGCGGTTGATCTCGCCCTCGGTCGGCCGGATCAGCGCGGCGAAGGTCTGCATCAGCGGACGCACCAGCAACGGGCGCATCGCTTCGCGCTGGCTCTCGTTGAGGCCGTTGAGCATCTGCTCGTCGATGATCTTCTCGATCTCGAAGATCTCCGAGCCCGAGCCGCGCTCCAGCGTCTCCTGCATCAGCTTGCGCGCGCCCGGACCGGGATCGCCCTGGGTCTTGATCCCGTTCAGGCGCGAGCGCAGCTTGCCCATCGCCTCGAAGTAGCCGTTGATCATCGGCGCGCCGCCGTCGCGCTGGGCGAACAGGCGCGACAGGCCGGCGAATTCGGCGCCGACCGGGCCCATCTGGATCGCCACCTGCTTGCCGGTGTTCGGATCGACCTGCACGTTCATGCCGGACGGCTGGCGCCGCAGGATGGTGCGGTTGAACCACTCCACGATGCCCTTCTTGGCCACGCCCAGGGCCTTGTTGGCCGCCTCGGGGTTGTCCCAGATGGTCTCGTTGTTGACCGCCTCCAGGACCTTGCGCAACGGCGAGTTCTGCGGGTCGCCGATCGCGTTCATGCGGGTCACGGCCTGGTCGAAATTGCCGAAGTCGGTGACCGTCACGCCCTGCATGAACTTGCGCCATTCCTGCGCGTACTCGGTCTTGTACATCTGGGTGAGTTCGCGCGCGATGTGCTCGGGGCTGCCGCTGAGGGTCAGGTCGCCCTGCACGGTATCGGCCAGCACCCAGTCGGTGGCGCTGAGCTGCTCGTTGGCGGCCTGCTTGATCGCGTCCTTGACGTAGTCCTCGTAGGCCTTGCGCGAGAACGCGCCGGACACGCGGTAGCTGCCGGCGACGCCGGCGCGCGCGTTCTCTTCGCCGATCAGCGAGGCCACGGTGATCTGCGCGAAGCGCACCGAGGCGCGCTGCTTGATCTGGTCGTAGACGCGGTCGCGCGCCGGAGTGCCCTTCATGACCCCCTTGATCACGTTGCGGCTGTCGCTGACCAGGGCGAACTTCTCGTCGATGGTCGGCCAGTTCGGCTGTTCGTACTGGCTCACGTAGAACGCCATCAGCCGCTCGGCCGAGCGCGCCAGTTCCTCGCGCGACATAGTGCCGCGGTTGTCGTCGAGCCAGCGCCGCCAGAACCGGGTCAGCTGGTCGCTGAGGTGGCTGCTCTCGACCTTGCTGCGGTCGGCCAGCATCAGGTAGGTCTTGAGCGCGTTGTAGGCGTCGTTGGCGTCGGTCGGCGAGGCGTCCTGGTACAGCGTCTGACCGGCGTTGACCTGCGCGGCCACCTGCGGCGCGGCGCCGGCGGCGTCGGTCACCTTGAGCTTGGCGCGGTTGGCCAGCACTTCGTTGAGGTAGGCCTCCAGCTTGCCCTGCACCGGCGCCAGCATCAGCTGGCGCATGCCGTGGAAATATTCCTCGCGCACCTTCTTCTCGATGCGGTCGCCCTGGTACAGGCCCAGACCCATCGACAGCGGATGCTTGTCGCGATAGCTGCGCAGCTCTTCCAGCCGCGTCTGCAGCACTAGCAGGGCCTGGATCCGCGACTGCACGTCGAAGCGGCCCTCCTGCAGGGTCTTGGCCTGGCGCAGGTCCTGCACCGAGTTGGCCACCAGCTGCTTGTTGCTGGTGTAGGACCAGCCCCAGCCGGCCAGGCACAGGCCCAGCAGCGCGAACGAGGCCAGGAACATCACCTGGCGCAGGCGGCTGCGGCCCGGGCTGGAATACTGCTTGACCAGTTGCTTGTCGGCGAAGATCACCTTGCGGAACAGGCCGAGCAGGAAATGGCCGTTGTCCGACATCGGCGCGCGCTCGGACGCGCCGGCGCGCGGGCGCAGCGAGAACTGCCGCGCGATGCGCTCGGAGGCGTGCTGCACCGATACGCCTTCCTGCAGCGCGCTGGTGAAGTAGAAGCCGCGGAACACCGGCTTGAACTGGTACGGGTTCTCTTCGAACAAGGTGGCGATGAAAGTGCGCAGCGCCGGCTTGATCGCGGTGAACTCCATCGGCAGGGTCAGCAGGCCCGGGCCGACTTCGCGCCCGCGCCGCATCGCCATCTGCGACAGGCTCATTTCCTTGAGGCCTTCGGACAGCTCGTCGAAGTGCGTGTCGAAGGCGGCCAGCGCGTCGGTCTCGCCCTTGGGATCGTAGGGCAGGGTCGCGCCCCAGGTGTTCTCGCGCTCGGCCGGGTCCAGGCCCTGGAAGAAGTCGGCGAAGCCGGCGATCAGGTCGGCCTTGGTGAACACCACGTACACCGGCACGAACACTTCCAGCCGCTCGGTCAGCTCCTGCACGCGCTGGCGCAGGTTCTTGGCCAGTTCGATCGCGAACTCGGGCTTGCTGCCGGACAGCTCGGCGATCGAGGCGGCGATGATCACGCCGTTGAGCGGCGCGCGCGGGCGGTGCTTCTTCAGCAGGTCCAGGAAGGTCAGCCACTCCAGCCGGTCCTCGGCGCTGACCGTGTAGCGGCCGGCGGTGTCGAGCACGATGCCTTCGGTGGTGAAGTACCAGTCGCAGTTGCGGGTGCCGCCCAGGCCCTGGATGACGTTGCTGCGGTTGTCCTCGAACGGGAAGCGCAGGCCGGAGTTGAGGATCGCGGTGCTCTTGCCGGCGGCCGGGTTGCCGATGATCGTGTACCACGGCAGTTCGTACAGCGCCGCGCTGCCCTTGAGCAGGCCGAGCTTGGACGACTTGATCGCCTTGACCGCCTCGGCCATGCGCTCGCGCAATTGCTCCACATCGGCGCGCGCGGCCGGCTTGGACGCGGCCACGGCCTGGTCGGCCTGCTGCTGCACCATCGCGTCGAGCTGCCTGGCCGCGCGCGCGGCGAGCACGCGGCGGACGATCCAGACCGCCAGCCACACCAGCAGCGCCAGCGCGGCCAGCACCAGGATCCAGCCGCCGATGGTCTTGAGCTTGTCGGCGCCGAAATAGGCCACCGCGCCGACGCTGAACACGCCGATCGCCGCGATCACCCGGTAGTCGGTGAGGAAATATCTGAGCCTGCTCATCAAATGCTTCGTCCGTTTAATGACTGCTTGCGTATCGTCGACTGCTTACCCGGCCCGATCGCCGTCGGGCTCGGCCGGTGGCGATGGAGGCGGCGGCACCGGCATCACCGCGAGCGCGGCGCGGGCCTCGCCGTCGGCCAGGCCGATCGCCAGCGCCGGCCCGCCTTCGGCGCGCGCCTGCGCGGCGGCCACGGCGATCGCCGCCCACGGCGCGACCGGTCCGAGATGCCCGCAAGCGACGCCGAGGCTGAGGTTGTGGCCGATCGGATCGAGCTCGGGACAGGTCGCGGCGATCGCGCTGGCGATCTCGATCGCCCGGCTCGGGCGCTGGTCGGCATCGCTGACCACCGCCTTGACGCTGTCGGCGTCCCGGCCGGCCGCGGCGAGCGCGCGCGCCATCAGTTCGGAGGTCTGCCGGGTCGCGTTGCGGCTGGAGGTGCCGGCGGCGACGTGGCCGCGCTGCAGCGTGCGCAGCTCCAGCGCGTCGGGCGAGGCCGGCTGGCCCGGCTCCGGCGGACCGCTGAGCCACAGGCCGACCGCGCCTTCGCCGGGAATCAGGCCTTCGGGGCGGTCGTGGCCGATCAGCCGGCGCGCGGCTTGCAGCGCTTCGACCGCGCCCTCGCTCAGTTGCGAGGCGCAGGCCAGCAGCAGATGGCGATCGGGCGTGACTTCGTCGCGATAACGCTGGCCGATGCGATCGAGCAGCGCCCAGGCCTCGATCGACTGCGCCACCGGCACCACCTCGACCGCGATCCGTTCTTCCGGCAGGTCGAGCGCCGCGGCCTTGGCCAGCGCCCAGTCGCCGAGTTGCTGGCGCGCCGGCTGCGGCCATGAATCGGCGACCAGGATCAGCGTGCGCAAACGCGATTTCGGCGGCGCCGCGGCTTCGCTGCGGCGACCGGCGACGAGCGCGGGCGGCGCGTCCGCGGGCGCCGCGCCGGTCACGATGGCGGCCTCCAGGCCCAGCAGTTCTTCCAGCACCGGTTCCAGCAGTGCGACCGCGCGCAGATGCTCTTGCGCGAATACGCGCTCGACGGCGTCGCTTCCGGCCGCGGCCTGCAGCGCTTCGGCCACGGCCTCGGTGTCCAGGTCGTCCACTTGCGCGGCCATCACCGGCAGCCCGTTTTCGTCCTTGAGGGTCGGATGCAGGCCGGGCCGCACGGGCTCGACCAAGGCCGCCGCCGCGGCTTCGGCGCTGGCGCCGACGACCAGATTCACCGCCGTCGCGTGCAGGTGCAGCGCGTATGCGCGCGGCGCCTGCTCGCCTTCGCCGACGAACGCTTGCGCGGCCGGCGTGGCCGCATCGGCATCCATGCCCTGCGCGCGCTGCCGGCGCCGGCGCAGGCCGTAGCCGACCGCCAGCACCGCGCCGATCGCGAGCAGCGGCAAGCCGGCCAGATACAGCACCAGCGCCGATCCGCTCGGCTGCACGTCGTTGACCTGCCACGCCAGCACCACCGCGAACCAGATCGCGCCGGTCAGCAAGGCCAGCCACAGCACGAGCTTGAAGGTCTTCATGCCGCCGCGCTCCCGACCCCGTTGCTGCCGGGGCCGTCGACGCTTGCGGCGAAGCCGGTGCCGCACACGAATCTCATCCTTGAGGCTCCCGTCCGCTGTGCTTAAGGTGTCGGCGCGCCCATCAGCCGGTCGTCGCTGCGCGTTCGTGCGCGGCGATCCGGCGCACTGTGCGAACGATCACATCTTCACATCGCGCCTGCGCACGTTCGTCCGCGCCCAGGCCCTGCGCAGCGCCCACGCCGAAGCCGCCGTGATCGCGGGGATCGCCGACGCAAATAGAGGGACGGGTCATGGCCATGCTCCTTGTTGGCGAGTGACGATCCGGATGTCAGGTAGGACGATAGCAGGAGTGGGGCGGCTTAACACCCCGGCCAGGGCGGCCTTGCGGCGCGCGCGCCGGCGCTGCGGGCGCATGCGCGGCGGCGGCTCGCCTCAGCCCGCGCCGGCCGCGCGCCGGGCGGCGCGGCAACGGTCTTTCTGCTCCAGATGGACGTAGTCCTTGATGCTGCGCCAGTTGCCGCCCCACTCCAGCCCGGCTTCCTGCGCGAGTTGGCCGTACAGGTGATAGGCCTCGCGCGTCCAAGGATCGTTCATGTCCCACTGCAACTTGCCGTTGCGGATCGGCGCGCTGTCCACGGCCAGGCCGTATTGATGGCAACTCTGCCCGGCGCCGGCGCGGGTGGCCTTGCCGGCGGCGGCCAGTTCGGCCTGACGCTGCGCGCTGCGGAAGCCTTCGACCAGCACCATCTTGATGCCGCGCCCTTCCATGACCTTGTAGATCGCCAGCACGCGCTGCCTGAAATCGCGGTCGATCTGCTCCCAGCGGCGGTCGGCGCTGACGATCTCCTCAGGCGCGGCGATGCTCAGGCGCGCGCTCGGCGAGAGTTGCGCGAGCTCGCGCTCGGCCTCGACGAACACCTCCGGCGGCGGCGGTTCCGGCGGCACCAGGTTCTCGCCTTCGAGCAACTCGCGAATCTGCGAACTGGTGGCCACCGGCACCGGATCGGTGCCGCCATCGAGGATCACCTTCTGGCGCAGGCCCAGGATCAGGCTCACCGGCACGATCACCATGAGCGCGGCGGCGATCAGGAAATATTTGCTGCGCGAAGCGCGCCGCACGTAACCGGCACCCTTCGTACGCAATTCCTGCCCCGACTGGCGCGTCTGCTGCGACGCGCGCCGGCGCAGGCGTTCGATGAATGCGCTGCCGCGCTGCAGCATCCGCCCGGCCTGCCCGCCGGCCTCGTCGCGCGCGCCGGGAAACATCGCCCACCACGCGGCGACCGCGAAAACCAGGAACGAAACTGTTACCGCCAACCAGACCACTCGCCGCGCCTCGTCCTGAGATTGTGGGGCGAGCGCTGCGGCGTCCCGCCGGTTTGCGCTCGAATTGACGGCTGCGTTCGCGTTCGCTGAGAATGCCGGCGAGCCGGTTTCGACCAGGCCGAATATGGAAAGGAGTCCATGTGGATCGGCAACAGGGTAAGCCGAGTCGTCCGAGCCTGATCTCGGGAGCGGAAAACCGCTCCGCCGAGCCGCTGCCGACCGGGCGAATCCTAGCAGACATGGAAAGCCGCAAAGAGCGGCCGGCCGCGCCTGCGCCGCGGCGCCGCGGCAAACCGTTCGCCTTGATCTTCGGGCTGGTCGCAGTGTTCGTCGCCAGCGGCTATCTGCTGTTGCGCAGCCAAGACGAACCCTTCGATTCCGGTCCGACCGTCGCGAGCGCGGACAAGCCGGCAGCGGCCAGCGCAGCGGCGACGCGGCCCGCCGCGGTAGCAACGCCGCCGCCCGCGCCATCCGCGTCCACCGTCCCGGCGCCGGCGATGCCCGCTCCCGCGTTGCCGGCGACAGGCACCGCCGCCATCGTCGAACCGGCCAAGATCGTGCTCGACGACGACAACCCCTTCGATCCCGGCGAACCCGCGGCCAAGCCCGCCGCCAAAACCGCGGCCGACGCACCCAGGCAAGTCGCATCGGCGACGCCGCCCAAGGCCGGCGCGAAGCCGCCGCTCGCGACTGCGCGCGCCGCGCCGGCCGCCGGCAAGCGCCGCGGCGAGGCGAAGAAGAACGACGACGGCCTGATGGCGGTGCTGCTGGGCAACATCGATACCGACGCCGAGTCCGGCGGCAAGCGCAAGGCCAAGGCGCGCAACCGCAACGCCAAGGAAGACCAGGACGCGCTCGAGCAACTGATCCGCAAGGTCAACGCCGACAGCGCGGCCGAGGCGAAGAAGAACGCCGCGGCCTCGGCGGCGGCCGCGAAGAGCGCGACGGCCGCCGGCAAGGCCGCGGCCAAGCCGGTCGCCGGAACCAACGCCAAGAGCGCTACCAAGCCGGCCAAGGCCGCAGAATCGGCCACGCCCGCCGCCCCTGCGAACCCGGTGCAGGCGAGCTTGCGCAAATGCCCGAAGGCGAACACCGCGCGCGGGCTGCAGTGCCGGCAGAAGATTTGCGCGAAGTACGCGGGACAGGATCCGGCCTGCCCGGCGCAGTGAGCGCGGCGCCGCGGCGACCTCGGCGTCGCTGATCGCCGCGTCGTGCGGCGTTGCGTCTGCGCATCGCCGCAGCGACGAGCCGGCCGCGGATCGTCGCGCGGCTTCGCACCGATTCGGCGGCGCGAACGCCGGGCGTCCGGCGCCGCCGCGATTGCGGGCGATGACCGCCGCCTGCCCCGCCGCGTCCAGACCACCGCCTCGCGCTCGCCGGAATCGGCTTGCACGCCGTGGTCGGACGTGCGCATCGGGTCGTAGAACCGGCCCCGCTGCTCGAGCAGTTCGTCGCACGCGCCTTCCTCGGCTATCGAATCGGCACGCGCTGCGCGCGTGACGACGGCCGAACCCGCCGGCGTAGCGATCAACGTACAAACCGGATCGAAAAATCGCATCGATCGCGTGCGACGCGTGCAATCGCGACGCGACGCGTCATCCGATGGCTGCAAAATTCGCTGAACGATGAAAGCGTGATCGCATCCCTGGTTCGCGCTATCGGCTCGAACTTCACGCAATGGCGCGCGGTCAGTTCGCTGCGACCGGCTCGAATCGCGTCCGAACCTGCTCACGGCAGAAGCGTCGGCCCAGGCCGAGTCGTCGTCGAGTTTCGCCGCCGCAGGGATGCCGCACCGATGCCTTCCGATCCAATCCGCATGGTCACAGACGGCGCGCGCCCGGCGCAGAGCACGCTCGCCTGCCCGCGGACGTCGAACCGCCCGGATACGAGCGAACACCTCGCAATCGCCAGCCCCCGCCACGCTTTCGGCGCTTGCGCCGCGACGCAGCCGCGTCGCGGCGCCGGAGCCACCACCGCGACCGCACGGCTCCACGCGGCGCCCATCAAGGAGATGCACATGCGCAAGCGCAACAAACAATGGACGTTCGCCGCCGCCGCGGCGGTACTGGCGATCGCCAGCGTCGCGGCCCCGGCGTTCTCGCAACCCGGCGCGTACGTGGAGATACGCACCTACGCCGACTCGGCCGGCAACGTGCGCGGCGTGCAGTACATCAGCCGCGGCTGCGTCGATCCGCAGCCGGCCGGCTGGGGCCTGTGGTCGGGGTCGTTCACCACCCAGCGCGGCACCTGCTTCAGGATCGCGCCGCCGGGCGGCGAGCTGAACTGAGGCATGCGTCGGGCGGCGCGCTCGCGCCGCCCGACGTCGCGGTCAGACCACGCTGGCCCACAACAGCGCACCGCCCATCGGCAGCAGCGCGAACCAGGCGAGTACGCCGAGGCAGCCCGAGCGGCCGGCGGAGCCGGCAGGGGATTCGCGTTCGCGCGGCGGACGCGTCTGCAACCACTTGGCGTGGCAGGCGCGGCAGAAGAACTTGCGCTTGCCGCTGCGCCAGGCCTGCGCGGTGCGCTCGTCGTGGCGCGCGGCGGTGCCGCAACGCCCGCACTGGAACACCGCCGACGGCGGTTTGCGCTTGGGCAGGAACTTCACGATCAACCCGAGCACGACGATCGCCGCGATCGCGGCGCCAACCAGCCGTTCCGGTTCCATCCGACCTCCCTGTCGTGCGTGGCGCGTCACGCGCGGCCACCTTATCGTGCGCGCAGCCCGAACAGCGCTGCGCCGGCCCCATACGACGCAGCCCCGCAGCGCGGGGCTGCGTGCGGCGCCGCCCGTCGCCGCCCGTCGCCGCGCCCGCCTACAGCTTCGAACGCGGCGTCTGGGTCGGCTCCTGTCCCGGCGCCTGCCCCGACGGCGCCTGCTGCTGCGCCTGTTGCTGGCCCTGCGCCTGCACGGCCTCGGGCGCCACCGGCGGATGCTTGCCGTCCGCGCCGAACTTGTAGGAGACGTTGACCTCCGGAAAGCCGGGGTCCTTTTGCGCCTTGGCGAAATCCACCGCCGGCGTCAGCGAGCGGTCGTGCAGGACGAAGTTCGGGCCGGAAACATGCTGCAGCACGTGCTGCGAGGTCATCAGGGCGACGCGGCCGCGGTACTCGTGGCCGGCGCTGATGTCGGCCGCGCGCACCTCGGCGCCGGGCGCGCGCGCGTGCAGTTCGCGGTCGATGTTGGCGCGCGAGGCGTCGCGCGCTTCCAGCGGCTTCTGCAGGCGCTCCTTGACCCAATCCGGGGTGTTTTCGCCCTGCGGATACACCATCTTGCCGTTTTCCAGCTTCTTCGCGACCACGATCGGCTCGCGCCCGGAGTTGTCGTAGATGGTCGCGGTGTTGGCTTTTTCCACCGCCGCGGGCAGCAGGTCCATCGCGCGCTCGTAGCGCTCGACGATCTTGGCGCCGTCGACGCCGTGTCCGCCGTCGGCGACGCGATTGGTCACGCGCTGCTTGTTGATCTGCGAATGCTCGGTGGTCACGAACACCAGGTCGACGCTGAAGCCCTTGTTGCGCGCCTCGTCGAACTGCGCCAGCTTGCCCGGCGTCGACATCACCGTCTCGAACGCGAACGGCTTGCCGCTGTCGAGCGCGAGCTTGCGGTGTTCTTCGGCGATGTTGGCGGCGCGGAAGTTGCGTTCCTGGTAGTCCGGATACTGCTTCTCCATGCCCTTGGCGATTTCGTCGGCGTTGATGTAGCCGTCCTTCGGGAAACCGGGCTCTTCGCTCCAACTCTTGGTGATGGTGCTCTTGCCCGAGCCGTTCGGCCCGGCGAACACGATCATCCGCGGCAGATCGTCGCCGGGCATCTCAGCGCCCTCCCTCGACCGGTTCGACGCGGCCGTCCGGGTAGCGGCGGCACCACACGCCGTCGATCTTCACCACCTGCGGCAGGCCCCGCGCATCGGCTTCGGCGATCGCCTCGGCGACCGCTTTGCTGGCCAGCGCCTGGGCGCGTTCGGCGCCGATCTCGTCGACGAAAGATTTGGTCATGACGGCATCTCCGCAATTCGTTGGGCGGCCGCGAGCGGCCGCTGCGGCCCCGGCGCGACACCGCCGGGGCCTCGGGACGGCCATGCTATCGCCCGGCAATATTCACAACAAACGCGTAAGCGGGCGCAATAAGGCCGTGATGCCGACGCGTGTCGTCAACTGTGCGCTGGGTCGCGAAACGCTGCGCGCTGCATGGCCCAGCTCGCGTACGGCGCGCCCGCGCGCGGCCGGCGCGGGCGTTCGCGCCGCAGGCCAGGACAGGCCGCACCGCCGGCGATTACACACGGGTACACGCCAGTACCCATCGGCACCGGCAACGGCGCCGCAAGCGGGCAGGATGCGGGCTGTCCCCTCGTCGCCCTCGCCACCGCATGAAAGGCTTCGTCCTGAACATCGCAGCGCTCGCCGTGGCGGGCGCGCTCGCCCTGCCCTCGCCCGCCGCCGCCCGAAGCGATCCGCGCGACAGCGGCACGGTGCGGGTGGCGGTCTATCGCGGCCCGGCCTCGTGCGAGCGCTGTCCGGAAACGCTGAAGCGCGCGATCGAACGGCTGCACCCGAAGTACCGCGTCGATTTCGTCGGCGCAGGCGAAGCCGCCGACATCACCCCGCAGACCCTCGCCCGCTACGACGTCTATGCGCAACCCGGCGGCGGCCAGGACATTCCCGGCGCGCTCGCCAGCCTGGGCGAGGAACGCATCGACGCCATCCACGACTACGTCGCCCACGGCGGCCGCTACCTGGGGCTGTGCATGGGCGCCTATCTCGCCAGCGCGTCCGGCCTGGGGCTCGTCCCGCACGAGCTGGATTCGGAAGTCGGCCGGCCCGGCTTCGCCGTCGTCGACAGCGAGGACGCCGCCGTCGCCGTGCGCTGGCAAGGCCGACAGGAAACGGTCTTCTACCAGGACGGCCCTTACCTGCTGCGCGCGCCGAAGGACCCGGGCTTCAAGGCGATCGCGACGTACGCCAACGACGACCTCGCCGCGGCGCGCTATTCCTTCGGCCGCGGCGTGGTGGTGTTGAGCGGTCCGCATCCGGAGGCGGACGCGTCGTGGTTCGAGGCGGCCGGCATCGGCTTGGAGCAGATGCCGGACGCGCGGCTGCTGCGCTCGCTGCTGATCGAATTGGAGCGTTGAGCGTCCGCGGGCGCGGCCGGCCGCGATGGCGCCGGCCGGTGATCCGTCGAGCGCAAACGAAAAGACTCCGCGTCCACACGCGGAGCCTTGCCGCAGAACGATCCGCGATGCGGACCGTCCGCGTGCGCGACGCGAGCTTCGCGCCGCGCCCGTATCGCAGCGCCTGCAACGGCCCGCGCAGCCTTGGACTGCGCGGGCGCTGCGCCTGCGCTTACCAGGCCACCCTGCGCTGCTGCACCAGGCGCGGGCTGACTTCCTTCACCCCGGCCTTGCCGAGGATGCGCTGGCGCGCCTTCATCGCTTCCGCCAGCGAGGCATAGCCGATGGTCGCCTTGCCGCCGGCGGTGGAGGAATAGAGCAAGGTGCCGCCGGTCTCGCGTACCAACGCGTCCACCACGCCCGCGTTGCTGAAGTAGACGTTGAGCTCGGGCGCGACCACCACGGCGCGGCCGTTGGCCGAGACCGCGGCGCCCAGGCCGTTGCCGGCGACCGCACCGACGGCGCGCTTGCTGCGGGCGTTGGCGACGGCGGCTTTGGGCTCGACCACGTACTCGCCGACGACCACATCGCGACGCGGGTCGGTGGCGGCGTCGGCGCGCTTGACCTCGGCCGCGGGCGCGATGCGGTACTGGGTCTGGCCGATCGAGAAGGTCTCGCCGGTCGCGGCCAGGCCCAACTCGGCCTGCTTGGTGTACGACTGGGCCAGCGCCGCCGGCATCGCGCTCATCGCCAGCAAGCCGGCGCACAACGGAAGGAATTGGATTTTCATGCTCAGTGCCCCAGGACGCGGATCTTGAACGAGGTGAGATTGCCCTTGGTTTCGGCGCCGGCCGCGAGCGCGGTGTCGACCACTTCCAGGGTCCAGTCGCCGGTGCCGGTTTCGTCGAGGAACGCGTTGGCGGCGGCGAGGTCGAAGGTCATGGTGTCGGCGGCGAACGCGGCGCCCGCCGGGACGACGATGGCGCGGGTGCCGCTGGGCGAGATCAGGCTGACGCGCAGCGTGGTCGACTCCAGGAAGTCCAGCGCGTAGTCCGAGGCCATGCCGATCTGCACCGCCTCGACCCGGCCGGCGCCGGCGGCGATGCGCACGGTGGCGCGCGCGGGCGCGGCGACGTTGCCGATCGGCAGCGCCGCGGCCACCTGGGCCGGCTGCCAGCCGCTGTCGACCAGGCGGCCGAGCGACTTGAAGCCGGTCGCGCGGGTCACCGCCATGGTCGCGTCGACCAGGCCGAAGCCGTACCAGTTGCTGAAGGCGCGGCCGGCGGCGTTGACGGTCCAGCCGGCCGAAAGCACGGTGCCGTCGGCATTGGTCACCGCCGCCTGGTTCGGATCGATCCGCCGCGAGGTGGTCGCCAGGATGTACTTGACGTCGCGGAAGCTCAGCTTGGGATTGGCCTGCAGCATCAACGCGACCACGCCCGACACGGTCGGCGCGGCGGCCGAGGTGCCGTTCATGGTGCCGCCGTAGTTGCAGGTGTTGTCGATCGCGGACTGGTCCGACTCCAGGCGGTTGAGGTTGAGGTCGGACACGAACTCCGGCGGCACCACCGCGTTGGCGTTGTAGCCGTTGACGCAGCCGCTCAGGTCGGTGGTCACGATCGCCGGATCGAAGCGCACCGCCGGCTGGCGGTCGGCGAAGCCGGCCGGCGCGTTCACCGATACCGACGCGCGTTCCCAGCCGTACTCGCCGCCCAGGCCCGACACCCACACCGAGGCACCCGGGGTGGAGTAGCTCGAACGCTTGCCGGCGGCGTTGGCCGCGGCCACGGTGATGACGTTGAAGAAGTTCGCCTCGGTGTCGTTGATCGACTGGCTGCAGCCGACCTGGCCGGAACTGGCGGGGCACAGCTCGCCGAACAGCGAATGCGGCACGCTGGCGAAGCTGTTGCCGGCGGCCTTGACGTAGACCGTACCCAGGCCGCCGCGGGTGGCCGACATCGGGTTTTCCCAGGCGGCGAGTTCGTTTTCGGAAATCACCGTCGGGAACAGCGGGATCGTGCTGCCCCAGCTGTTGTTGGAAATGGCGACGTCCTTGGATTCCGGGCCGTCCCACCAGGCGTACTGGATCTGCGCGTCGTTGGCGTCGGAGTCGAGGAAGTTGAAGCTCTTCAGGCGCGCGCTCGGGGCCACGCCGCGCACGCCGATGCCGTTCCAGCCGACCGCGGCGATGATGCCGGAGACCGAGGTGCCGTGGGCGGCGTCGGGGGAGGTCGGGGTCGGGTCGTGGCTGCCGTCGTTGAAGTTCCACGAGCCGTTCGGCACCACGTTCGCGGCGAGGTCGGGATGGCGGATCTCGGTGCCCTCGTCGAGCACGCCGACGATCACGCCCTTGCCGCGGATGTTGTAGTCGTGCAGGTCGTCGATGCCCAGGTCGATGCCGGAGACGGGCCGGGTGTCGCCCAGCACCTGCTGGCCGTAGTTCATCAGATGCCACTGGTACCGGTACAGCGGATCGCCTTGCTGCGCCTGCGCCGTCGCGCTGGCCAGTACGGCCAAGGTCGCCAGGCTCAACGCCGTGCGCTTTTTGAAGGTCTGTCGCATGCCACCAACTCCTTTGGTTCGTCGGATGCGCCGCGTCCATCGCGGCTGGCGCTTCGCGCCGGCCGATCCGGGATCGCGCGCAGGTTGCGGGGCGGAACTACGGATGGATCGGAGTGAACGTCGATACGGAGATACGAAGCCAGGACCCGCGCAAGCGTCGGCACCGGGCCGGACTCGTTGAAGAACCACGGAATCCGGTGCGGCCGCGCTGGCCCCAACCAGCGCGACCCGCGTCTGCCGCGTCGGCGCGAGCGTCCCGCCGCCACGATCTCGAACTGCGGCCCCTGGCGCGGGAACGGCCCTGTATGAAAACCAAACGCGTCGAGGTGCCGTCCTCCCTACCCCTGCCGATCCGTCCGCGAAAACCCGGCCGCCGGCGGCGGATGATCGCGTTTGCGCGCGTTCGCCGAGTCGATCGATGGCCGCCGCGTTCGCGTCCTCGCGGCCGGGCCGGGCTTGAAGCGTCGCCCGGGCGCTGCCGCACTGCGGTACGGCAGCGCCTGTCCCCGCGTGCTGCCGCCCGCCGTCCTGTTCTCGCCCAAGCGCGCAGCCGGCATCGATGCGGCAACGTAGTTTTCGAACGCCGACGCGTTGGCCGCGCCGGCGGCGATAGCGCGGCGGATGCGGCGCACGCCGCCCGCATCGCCTGGACTCAATCGCGGCGCGTCGGCGCCGGCACCGCAGGACAGCGACTCAAGCCACGACCGAAGGATCGGCCGCTTCGATCACCAGCGGCGCGCCGGCCGGCGCGTCCGCGACCCGCCACACCCGCGCCTGGGCGCCGACCCCGGGCACCTGCGCCTGCAGCAAACCCTGGCTCGCAGCCGCGGGCTGCCAGCGGCCGCACAGCGACGCAGCGTCGGCGGTGCGCACGGTCAGGATGAAGGACGCCACCGAACCGTCTTCGCTCAGCGTCCAGTCGCGCTCGATCACCCGCGCGTCCGCGGCGATCGCGCGGCGTCCGATGTCGCCCCAGAGCGCCTGCAGGCCGCGCTCGAACCTCGCCTGCCGGATCGACGCGGCCAGGATCGCCCACGGCGCGGCCGCGAGGCCGACCAGCATGACGGTGAAGATCAGATCGAACCACCAGCCGGGCGTCGCGTGCGTCCACAGCAGGAACAGCGCCGCCATCGACGCGGCGGAAACCGCCGCGTTGGCGAACGCGAACCAGGCCCGCCCGGCCGGCCCCAGGCGGCGGGGCAGCTCCAGCGCCGCGGGCGCCGGGCCCGGCGCCGGCGCCAGCCTCGGCACGAGGTGGATCACGTGGCCGTCGGCGTAATCGTGTGCGGGCAGGTTCGGCATGGCCGCATGGTACGGGACCGGTGTGACGCCGCGCGTCGGCCGCGCGGGGCGTTCGCGCCCGTACCGAACGCCGCGCGCCGCCGCGTGTCGATTTCGCCGGCGGCGGTTCGTCGCTATAGCGAAAGGCGGCTTGCGGCCGCGCTGCGAACCGCTCCGTGCGGCCGCGACGCGCCGGGCCGCGCGCGGCGCGGCCGCCCGCAGCCGCCTTCTGCCATGATCCGCGCAGCGCGCGGCCGTTCTCGAACGATCACCGGAGCCCACGGATGACCCCGATCATCACCGCTTTCGAAACCTCGCCCGACCGCGGCAAGGGGCTGGCGCGCGACATGCGCGTGCGCTGGGCGCTGGAGGAACTCGGCCAGCCCTACCAGGTGCGCCTGCTCTCCTTCGCCGGCATGAAGCAGCCCGCGCACCTGGCGCTGCACCCCTTCGGCCAGATTCCGACCTACCAGGACGGCGGGCTGGCCTTGTTCGAGTCCGGCGCGATCGTGCTGCACCTGGCCGAACGCCACCCCGGCCTGCTGCCGGCCGACGCGAATGCGCGAATGCGCGCCATCGCCTGGATGTTCGCCGCGCTCAACACCGTGGAGCCGCCGATCTTCGAACGCGCGATGACCGAGGTGCTCGAACGCGAGCGCAGCTGGTACGCGGAGCGCGCGGCGATGCTCGACGAACGCGTGCATCGCCGGCTCGGCGAGCTGTCGCGGCACCTGGGCGACGCCGACTGGCTGGACGGCGCGTTCAGCGCCGGCGACCTGTTGATGACGACGGTGCTGCTGCGGCTGGCGCGCTTCGGCACGGTCGAGGCCTATCCCAACCTCGCCGCCTACCTCGCCCGGGCCACGGCGCGGCCGGCCTACCAGCGCGCGTTCGCGGCGCAACGCGAGGTGTTCGAGCAATTCCAGGCCGCCGCCGAAGGCGCGCCGCCGGCGGCGTGATCCCCAGCCGGGCGGACGCCGCAGCGCGGCGGCGCCCGAGCCGGACAGGCGGGTTCGCCCTGCAAGGAGCCGGGTCGCGCTCGCTGCGCGGCCCGGCTCCGCAGGTTCAACCCGCGTCCGCGACGCCGGCGCGGCACGCAACCGATCGCGGAGGAACCGCCCTCACGGGCAGATCGGGTTGCACTGCGGTTCCACCTCGGCGTAGTAGGTCTCCCTGCCCGGAGCGAAGCTCACCGGGTAGTTCGGCGAATCGGCGTAGAAGTTGCTCACGCCGTACCAGATCTTGCGCGCGTTGAGCGGGTTCTTGATCCTCACGCCGGACAGGCTCGACTGCGCCAGCACCGCGCCGGTCGCCTTGTTGGTCAGCGTGGCCGTCACCGCGCACACCGGCGCCAGGCCGCGGCCACAGTTGGTGATGATCGACACGTGCACGATGGTGCCTCGGGTGAGCAGCCCCTTGGCGATGTTCTTGCAGTCCCGCACGCCCGGCGTCGACGCCCAGGGATCGGCCCAGGTGTAGCCGAAGATGCCGAACTGGCGGTTCTGCGCGGTCGCGCCGACGCAGTTGGGGTGATACGGCGGCTGGGCCGATCCGAGCACGACGCCGATGCCGCCGCCGGTCGCGTTGGCGGTGAACTGGCCCGTGGGCGTGAAGGCCTGGTCGCCGGACATGGTGCTGACGAAGACGCTTTCCTGGCCCGCCTGCAGCAGATCCGCGGCGTCGATGTCGACTTCGACGTTCTGATCTTCGTACGTCGCGCGTCCCGGCTTGATCCAGGACCTATCGGCCAGTTGCGAGGCGCCGCAGACCGGCGCGCACAAGGCCGGGTTCAAGACGAAGGGCGGCGTGACCGCCGCGGCGGTGGCGCCGGACAACTGGATCAGTCCGATCGCCGCCAGCAGGACCAGGGTGGGTGCCGAAAACCATTTCATGCTGCTCGCTCCTGTGGTGAAACATGCGGTGGGCGGCGCGAACGCCCGCTGCGCGTTGCCGACGGCATCGCCCGGGTCGCGCCGATAGCCCGGCTGTCGCTGCAGCGGGCATGGCGGTACTCGCAAAAAGCGGCGGCCGCGGATCATCCCGGCGGCCCGGCGCGAGGCGCGCGCATTCAGCCGCCGGGCCCCGCCGCCACCGGTCGCCGCACACGCTGATCGCCGAAGCATTTGTGATCGCCATCACTGACGATTGCCCGCCGCGCCCGGAGCCTGGACGCGCAGCCGCAGGCTGCGGCACAAGGACGAACCGCAACCTCGGCGCCGCCGGGCCCGGCGGCGCGCCCTTGAGTCTTCTTCGACCAAAGGGAGTTGCATCATGGGTAACGAGCGTCCCGCGGTAATCAAGACGGTGCTCCAGAAGGGATCGGCGATTCCGGCCAGCGAAGCCTTGCGCGCCAACAGCGCCTCGGCCGCCGAGTTCAAGGCCGCGATGATCGAACTCAACGCGCCGACCTCGCACGAACGCGCCTTCCTCGACGAGTTCGCCAAGTAAGCGGCCGTGCCGCGTGCGTGCGGCGCGCGTCCGCGCGCGCCGCACGTCCGCCGCCGCCGAACCGGAGACCGCGCAATGATTCCGTACGAACGCGAGCGCAGCCTCGAGGACGCCGACCGCATCATCCGCGCGTGCATCGCGCGCCGCGGCTGGTGCATAGACACCGACCGGCTCGGCGAAGGCCTGGTCACGGCCAAGTGCTTCCTGCTCGACGGCGACGGCCAGGTGCTCGCGTTCGGAGGCGGCAAGGGCGAGCCGGACGCGGCCTATACCGGCGCGGTGTACGAGGCGGTCGAGCACCACTACTGCAAGGCCGCGACGCTGCCGCAGCAGTGGGACTATCGCAGCGCGCAATCGATCGCCCAGGACCCGCGCTACGCCGCGCTGCCGTTCCTGTCCGCGTTCGCCGAACAGCCGCAGCGGCGCCTGGCGTGCCGTTCCTACGCCGCCTACGACGACGGCGACGCCCTGCCCGTGCCCTTGTTCCTGAGCTTTCCCGATTACCCGGGCAGCCCGCGCGCGATCGATCCGCGCGACGATTTCGATTACACCAGCGCCCTGCGCTTCGGCTCCAACAGCGGCACCGCGATCGGCGCCAGCTTCGAGGAAGCGGCCCTGCACGGCATCGGCGAGATCGTCGAGCGCGACGCCTGGTCGCTGTTCCTGATCGCCCACCACCTGGGCGGCGACATCGCCTACGGGCGCTGGATCGCGCCGGCGTCGCTGCCCGAGGAACTGGCGCGCGCCCACCGCATCGCCGAAGCGCGGCTCGGCTGCGGGCTGCGCCTGATCGACATGACCACCGACCTGGCCTATCCGGCGTTCATCGCCGTGGCCGAGCGCCGGCTCGAAGACGAGGTCGTGTTCTCTTACGGCTGCGGCGCCTCGCCGTACCCGCGCCACGCGGCGCTGCGCGCGCTGAGCGAACTGGTCCAGTGCGTGGACATCAAGCGCGACACCGAGCACCTGGCCGGGCTCGACCGGCTCAGCCTGGAATTGCTGGCCGCATACCCGCGGCTGCGCGATTGCGCGATGGGCGAGATCGATCCGCGCCGCCTGCACCGCGCGGCCTGGGACTACGCCGAGCCGGCGCGGGCGACGCCGCAGCAACTGCTGCCCGCGGTCGTGGCCGACCTGCGCGCGCGCGGGCTGCCGCTGTACTACGCGATCAATCACCGCGAAGCCGACGATTTCTGGGTGGTCAGCAGCCTGTCGCCGGACCTGGAGCGGTTCTTCCTGGTCACCACCGGCGTGGCGATGGCGCCGGGCCGGCGCGGGCAGGCGTTCCTGCGCCGGCACCGCCGCGCCGAAGCCGGCGCCGGCGAACGCGAGCTGCCGGCCGAGGCCTGAAACGCGGCGCGGGCGGAATGTCGCCCACGGCGTGTCGAAAGCGCCGGGGCTGGTTCGTCGAAGCAGTGAACCCACGACGAAAGGCCCGCCATGTCATCGACCCAATCCCTCGCCTGCGCCTGCGGCCGGCTCGCCCTGGAAGTCGAAGGCGCGCCCATCGCCAGCGTGGCGTGCTGTTGCCACAGCTGCCGCGAGGCCGGCGCGCGGCTGGCGCGGCTGCCGGGCGCGCGCCCGGTGCTCGGCGCGCACGGCGCGACCCGCTTCGTCCTGCAGCGCAAGGACCGGGTCCGCTTCGTCCGCGGCGCGCAGCAGCTCAGGCAATTCCGTCTCGCTCCGGGCGCCGGCACCCGCCGCGTCGTCGCCGCGTGCTGCAACACGCCGGTGTTCATGGAGTTCAAGGGCGGACATTGGCTGAGCCTGTACGCCGGCCTGTGGCGCGAAGGCGCGCTGCCGCCGCTGCAGATGCGGACCATGACCGGCGACCTGGAAGACCGGTCGGCGTTGCCGGACGACGTCCCCAACCTGCGGCGCCAGTCGCTGTCGTTCTACGCGAAACTGATGAAGGCCTGGATCGCGATGGGCTTCCGCGTCCCGCAGGTCGCCGTCGCCGGAGACCTGCATGTCTGAGCGCGACGACAGGATCGAGATCGAGAACGCGGTCTCTCCCGGCCATCGCCAACGCGTCGACCGGGCCAAGTACACCGCGATGCGCGATGCGCTGCTCGCCGTGCTGCCCGCAGCGCCGCCGGGCTTGAGCGTCGCCGAGGCCAAGGACGCGTTATTGCCTGGGTTGCCCGAGGCCCTGTTTCCCGGCGGCGCCAAGGCGGGTTGGTGGCTTAAGGCGGTGCAACTCGATCTCGAAGCCAAGGGCACGATCGAACGCGCGCCCGGCAAGCCGGTGCGCCTGTTCAAGCGTCCGCCGCGGTAGCTCCTTCCTCGCGAAGCGGTACGAGGCCTGAGGCGTCGCCTGCGATTCCTGCTGAGGCGTCGCCGCGCAGTCGCGGCCTGGACCGGATCCGCCGGCCCGCACGGCCCGAACCCTGAGCCTGGGCGAAGCCCGCGGCGAGCGCATCGCCGGATCTTCGTCGCCCGCCCTCAAGGCGTGAGCCGTTTCCCCGGCGTCCTGCGAGTGCACAAGAGGGGACCGCAAGCCCCGAACCCCGGAGGCGAAGCCTCCGGCCCGCAGCGGCGCGGCGCGACACGCCGGCCGCATCGGGCGACCGCTCGCCCGTGCGCCCATGGAGGAACGCAACGATGAACGCAAAGATCCTGCTCGTCGCCCTGTGCATGTTTTCGTTCGGCCTGTCTTTCAGCTCGGTGGCGTTCGCCTCCACCTGCGAGAACGACTGCGCCCGGGGCCTGTACAACTGCTATCGCAACGGCGGCACCGAAGCGAAGTGCGAGAAGTTCTACGGCATCTGCATGTACAACTGCGAAGTGGCCGGCGGCGGCTGAGGCCCGCGTCCGGGCGCCGCCGCGCGGCCCGCGGCGGCGCCCGGCCATGCCGAGGCGGTTGCGGCGGCCCGATCCGCGCAAGACGCCCGACCATGCACTTGTGAGCCGAGGGGACAGCCGGTTCAATCGACCGGTACGCATCCGCCCCTCGGTGACCTTCATGCAGACCCGGCTCTTCCCGCAGCGCAGCGCCCTCGCCGCATCGATGCTGCTGACCTTGCTGATGACGACCCAGGCGCAGGCGCAGACCGCGCCGATGACGCCCGACATCACCGGCAAGGAGTTCGTCGTGCCCGCCCAGGATGCGGACTACGACAAGCGCGTGGCGATGATTCCGATGCGCGACGGGACCAAGCTGTATACGGTCATCGTGGTGCCCAAGGGGGCGAAGAACGCGCCGATCCTGCTGACCCGCACGCCCTACGACGCGGCCGGGCGCGCCAAGCGCCTGGATTCGCCGCGCATGCTCGACATCCTGCCGCAGGGCGACGAAGTGTTCGTCCAGGCCGGCTACATCCGCGTGTTCCAGGACGTGCGCGGCAAGTACGGCTCGCAGGGCGAGTATGTGATGACGCGGCCGCTGCGCGGGCCGCTGAATCCGAGCAAGGTCGATCACGCCACCGACGCCTGGGACACCATCGACTGGCTGGTCAAGCACGTGCCCGAATCCAACGGCCGCGTCGGCATGCTCGGCTCGTCGTACGAAGGCTTCACCGTGGCGATGGCGCTGACCGATCCGCATCCGGCGCTGAAGGTGGCGGCGCCGCAGAGCCCGATGATCGACGGCTGGATGGGCGACGACTGGCTCAACTACGGCGCGTTCCGCCAGGTCAACTTCGGCTACTTCACCGGCCAGATGAGCAAGCGCGGCAAGGGCGCGGCGATCCCCAGCACCGCCTACGACGACTACACCACCTTTCTGCGCGCCGGCTCGGCCGGCGACTACGCGCGCGCCAACGGCCTGGAGCAGCTGCCGTGGTGGCACAAGCTGACCGAACACCCGGCCTACGACGCGTTCTGGCAGGAACAGGCGCTCGACCGCACGCTCGCGTCCATGCCGGTCAAGGTGCCGACGATGTGGCTGCAAGGCCTGTGGGACCAGGAAGACATGTGGGGCGCGAACCACGCCTACCAGGCGATGGAACCGCGCGACACCGGCAACGACCGCAACTACCTGGTGATGGGCCCGTGGCGGCACAGCCAGGTCAATTACGAAGCGCGCAATCTCGGCGCGATCAAGTTCGACGGCGACACCGCGCTGCAGTTCCGCCGCGACGTGCTCAAGCCGTTCTTCGATCAATATCTGGTCGAAGGCGCGCCCAAGGCCGACACCCCGCCGGTGCTGGTCTACAACACCGGCGAAGACCGCTGGGACCGGCTGCCGCATTGGCCGCGCAGTTGCGCGCAGGGCTGCGCGTCCGCGGCGAAGGCGCTGTACCTGCGCGCCGGCGGCCGCTTGTCCTTCCAGGCGCCGCGCGCGGGCGAAGGCGACTACGAGCAATACGTCTCCGACCCGGCCAAGCCCGTGCCGTTCGCGCCGCGACCGGTGCGCTTCGGCGACCGCGACATGTGGACGAGCTGGCTGGTCAAGGACCAGCGCTTCGTCGACGGCCGCCCCGACGTGTTGAGCTTCGTCAGCGAACCGCTGGACGCGCCGCTGCGCATCGCCGGTACGCCGCAGGTGAACCTGGTGGCGTCCACCAGCGGCAGCGACAGCGACTGGGTGGTCAAGCTGATCGACGTCTATCCCGATCAGGTCGCCTCGGCGCCGGAGATGGGCGGCTACGAATTGCCGATCGCGCTGGCGATCTTCCGCGGGCGCTACCGCGAAAGCTTCGAACAAGCCAAGGCCATCGCGCCGGACCGGCCGCTGCCGTACCGCTTCGCGCTGCCGCAGGCGAACCACGTGTTCCAGCGCGGCCACCGCGTCATGGTGCAGGTGCAGTCGACGCTGTTCCCGCTGTACGACCGCAACCCGCAGAGCTTCGTGCCGAACATCTACTTCGCCCAGCCCGGCGACTACCGCAAGGCGACGCAGCGGGTCTGGCATTCGCCGGACACGGCCAGTTCGATCGCGCTGCCGGTCTACTGAGCGCGGCCGGCGGCGATCGCGCGCCGGTCCCGCCCGCGGCCCGGCGCTTATCCGGCGGTGGTCGAACGCGCGCGGCGCGGCGTCACACTCGACCACATCTAGCAGGCGGCGCATCGACCGCCGGCACCCGACGCCGACCTGCACGCTGAAGCGATCCAGCAGCGACGCCAGCGCGAGCGCAGCGTTTCGCGCCCGACGCGATAGCCAAGCGGCCTGTCAATAAGACATTCGATTAAGCGACGGATCGCGCCGAGTCCGCCGTCGACACAGGTCGTCATCGCGGCATGGCCCGTATACGCTTGACCAGCGCCGGGCGAGTCGTCGTCTCGCGCGCACGCGCCTCGCATTCGTCGATGCGTGCAGTCCGAATCCGTCGCGCCATCCTATCGTCGCGCGCCAATGACGCGACGCGAAACGCCGCCGTCGCCGGTAGCGGTAACCAAAACGACTTGTGCGAATTGCTTTGCGATTCGACAACGCGAATTGCGTCGTCGTCTTTTCGGCCGTCGTCCGCAAAACGCGCCTGTGCCGCAATTCCCGTCGCATCCGGACCAAACCTGGAGTCGACTCAAGGCTGAAGCGCCGCTGTATTCGCCGGTCATCCGCGTGAGCGCGCGCGTGTGCCGTGTGGCGCGCTCGTTGCGTATGCACGGATGAGCGCGCGGTCACAGCCGCGTATCAACCGGTGCGACCTTTCTCGCGCATATCTACACATCGAAAGATCATGACGCGAACATTGCGGCGATCGATCTCGGAAACGAATGCGATACCACTGCCGCATGCGCCGCATGTATCGACGATGTAACGCCGGAAATATGCGATTTATCACGCGGATTTCGTTCTTAGGATGTAGTCACACAAATTTGTCCAGCGTCATCCATAAATGGCGTTGACGCTTTGTCGTTTCATCATCGATAGTGGCCGCGCGCTGAACCACGCGCATCAGGAGAGTCAACGCGTTCGAAGGATCGACGAAATACGAGAGTCGTAGCGCCGCGGCATCCCCACGAACTTCCTGTTCCGCCAGCTTCGGCGGCGGAGCGGTCTTGCGTTCGTGCCGACGCCGTTCGCCGGGGTATCCATCACCAGGTTCGACCGCCGACGCGCCGCTGGCGCGCAGCGGATGCTTTTGCCTGTTTTTCCCGTTTTTTTGCCGATACGGCAAGCCAGTTTCGTCGACGGCGCGCTTCGCCAGCCGCGCCGCGACGACCGCCAGCGGATTCGAAGAGGTCGAAACGCACATGGATCGCTTGAAAGTGCTCTTGGTCGACAACTACGACAGCTTCACCCACAACATCGCGCACTACCTGGGCGAAGCCAACGGCGAAGCGCCGACGGTCGTCGCCAACGATGCGGTGGATTGGGCCGGGATCGAAGCGGGCGATTACGACGCGATCGTGATCTCGCCCGGACCCGGACGCCCCGAGCGCGCGGCCGACATGGGCGTGAGCAACGAGGCGATCGCCCGCGCCGGCGTGCCGGTGCTGGGCATCTGCCTCGGCCACCAGGCCTTGGTGCATGTCTTCGGCGGAACCGTCGCGCACGCGCCGCAGCCGATGCACGGCCGGTTGAGCACGGTCGAACACGACGGCAGCGCGTTGTTCGCGCACATTCCCTCGTCGTTCGATGTGGTGCGCTACCACTCGCTGATCGCGGCCGAACCGTTGCCGGCGGGCCTGCGCGTCACCGCGCGCAGCGCCGACGGCCTGGTGATGGCGCTGGAGCACGTCGAGCGTCCGTTGTGGGGCGTGCAGTTCCACCCGGAGTCGATCCACACCGAGTTCGGCCACCAGTTGATCAACAACTTCATCGACCTGGCCCGCCAGCACACCGCGCGCAAGCGCCGTCGCCGCGGCGCGGACAGCGCGTCGGCGGGCGAGCCGGCCGCGCCGCCGACGCAGGCGCGCGAGACCTGGACGATCCAGTCGCGGCGCCTGGCGGCCGCGGCCGATCCGCAGGCGGTGTTCCTGCACGGCTTCGCCGCCCACGACACTGCGTTCTGGCTCGATTCCAGCGCGATCCGGCCCGGCTACTCGCGCTTCAGCTTCATCGGCGACGGCCGCGAGGCCGGCGCGCAAACCCTGGTCCACCGCGTCGGCGACGCCGGCGCCGACACCGTGTTCGAACGCATCCGCGCCGGCCTGGACGTCGAGCTGCGCGGCGGCGAAACCCTGCCGTTCGACTTCGTCGGCGGCTGGGTCGGCTATTTCGGCTACGAACTCAAGGCGCTGACCGAAGTGGCCGGGCCGCATCGCGCGCGCCAGCCCGATCTGTACTTGCGCCTGGTCCGCCGCTTCCTGGCCTACGATCACCTGGAGCGCTGCTGGCATGCGGTGGCGACCGGGTCGCAGTCGGCGCAGGCCGACGACGGCGCGTGGCTGGAGCGCATGGCCGCGCTGCTGCAGGCGACGCCGCCGGCGCCCGCGTTGAGCCACGGCGACCGCGCCGAGCCGGTCGAATTCCAGCTGGAACTCGACCGCGAGGCGTATTGCGAGCGCATCCACCGATGCTTCGCCCAGATCGGCGACGGCGAGACCTACGAGGTCTGCCTGACCAATCGGCTGCGCGCGCAAGCCGACCTCGACCCGGTCGAGCTGTACCGCCACCTGCGCCAGATCAACCCGGCGCCGTACGCGGCGCTGCTGCGCCACCCGGGGTTCGACGTGCTCAGTTCCTCGCCGGAGCGCTTCCTGCGGCTGAGCCCCAACGGCGTGGTCGAGATCAAGCCGATCAAGGGCACGCGCCCGCGCGCCGGCCGCGACGAGGACGATCGCGCCATCGTCGCCGAGCTCAAGCAGTGCGAGAAAGACCGCGCCGAAAACCTGATGATCGTCGACCTGACCCGCAACGACCTGGCGCGGGTGTCGGAAGTCGGTTCGGTGTGGGTGCCCAAGCTGATGCAGGTCGAGAGCTACGCCTCGGTGCACCAGCTGGTATCGACGGTGCGCGCGCAGCTCAGCGCCGGGCTGGATGTGGTCGACCTGTTGCAGGCCACGTTCCCCGGCGGCTCGATGACCGGCGCGCCCAAGCGCCGCACCCTGCAGATCATCGACGCGCTGGAAGCGTCCGCGCGCGGCATCTATTCCGGCGCCATCGGCTATCTCTCGTTCAACGGCGCGGCCGACCTGAGCATGGTCATCCGCACCCTGGTCCACCAGGACGGCAGCCTGGAACTCGGCGTCGGCGGCGCGGTGATCGCCTTGTCCGATCCGGACGGCGAGTTCGAGGAGATCCTGGTCAAGGCGCGCGCGCCGATGCGCGCGGTCGCGCGCTGCGCCAGCGGCGACGCCGAGGCCTGGCGAATTCCCGGCGAGGCCGAACCCGCGCCCGTCGTGCCCGTTCCGCTCGCGCAACCCAGGAGCTAGAACATGCAACGCACTCATGTCGTGACCGGAGCCAACGGCTACCTGGGCTCCCATCTGGTCTTGGAACTGCTGCGGCGGCAGCCGCGCGAACGGGTGGTGTGCATCGCCCGCAGCGACGGCGGACGCGCGCGCGAGCGCGTGGTCGCCGCGGTCCGCCTGGCCGCGCAGACCTGCGCCTGCGTGCTCGACGCCGCCGACCTGGCGCGCCTGCAGGTGATCGACGGCAATCCGCTGCGGCCCGACGCCGGCCTGGCCCAGCGCCTGGCGCAGGCGCTGTCGGGCGACGACGCGGACGCCGGCGCCAGCAACGCGACGTTCTGGCACGTCGCCGCGACCGTGCGCTTCACCGAGTCGGAAGCCGGCGAACTCGAGCGCATCAACACCCAGGGCGCGATGCACGCGCTGGAACTGGCGATCGCGTCGGGTTGCGCCGACTACAACTACGTCAGCACCGCCTACGTGGCCGGCGACCGCAGCGGCGCGATCGGCGAGCGCCTGGAAGAGCAGGCGCCGGCGGCGTTCTCCAATCCCTACGAGCGCAGCAAGTTCGAGGCCGAGCGCCGCATCGTCGCCCGCGCCGAAGCGGCCGGGCTGGGCTGGCGGGTGATGCGTCCGAGCATCATCGTCGGCCACTCGCGCACCTGGCTCAGCTCCAGCGACAGCGGCCTGTACAAGTTCTGCGAGCTGCTCGAGGAGTTCTGGTCGGCGCAGCGCGGCCCCTCGACCCAGCGCGGCTTGCGCCTGATGGTCCCCGATGGCGCTCGGCTGAACCTGGTGCCGGTGGATGTGTGCGTGGAGGAGATGCTGGCGCTCGACGGCGACGCCAGCCGCGGCGGCGTGTACCACCTGGTGTCGGCGACGACCGTGCCGGTCGGCGATTTCGTCTCCAGCGTGGCCGAAGCCACCGGCGTGCCGCTGTCGATGGTGGCGCCGCGGGAACTGGAGCGCGAGCCGCTATCGCGGCGCGAAGTCGAACTGGCCCGCCGCGTCGCCCATTACCGCCCCTACCTGCACGGCGACAAGCACTTCCAGCGCGAGGCGACCCTGCGCGCCTGCGGCGGCGACCTGCAGGCCGGCCGCGACGTCGACCGCCAGGCGGTGCTGGGCTGGCTGCGCGCCTTCCTCAAGCGCAGCCGGGTGGCGCGCGACGCGTCGCCGGAGGCGCGGCTGTTCGTGCAGCAGCGCGCCCTGCCCGCGCAGTTCAACATCGCCGACCACCTGCTGGCCGGCGCCGCGCGCGCGTATCCGGACAAGGTCGCCATCCGCCACGACGGCGAGCCGCTGCGCTACGCCGAGTTGGCGCAGCGCGTGGCCGCGTGCGCGCGCCGCCTGTCCGCCGCCGGCGTGCGCTACCAGCAGCGCGTGGCCCTGATCTCGCACGACGACGCCCGCCACGTGGCCGCGCTGCTGGCGACGATGCACCTGGGCGCGGTCTGCACCCTGATCAATCCGCTGCTGCCGGCGCGCGACATCGCCGGCTTGCTCGAACAGGCCGAAGCGACCGTGGTGATCGCCGACGCGACGGTGCGTCCGCGCCTGGCCGAAGCCGGCCTGCCGCTGCCGGTGCTGGCGCTGGAAGACGCCGCCGCGCCGCCCGCGGACGGCGACGACGGCGAACCGCCGCTGCCCTCGCCCACCGGCCCGCTGGACGCCGCGTTCGCGGTGTTCACCTCCGGCTCGGTCGGCCAGCCCAAGCTGATCGAGCACCGGCACATGGACCCGGTGGTCGCGCTGGAGCGCTACGCCGCGCACCTGCTCGACCTGCGCGCCAGCGACGTGCTGTTCTCCGCTTCGCGCACCAGCTTCGCCTTCGGCCTGCAGAACCTGCTGATCGCCTTGCTCAAGGGCGCCACCGCGGTGATCGCGCCGCGCAAGATCTCCGCGGCGGTGGTCGCCGAGCTGATCGTCGAGGCGCGGCCGACGGTGATGTTCGCCGTGCCGACGGTGTACCAGTACCTGCTCGACGACGAAGCGCTGTCGGCGCGGATCGAAGGCCGCAACAGCCTGCGCCTGTGCGTCGCCGCCGGCGAGCGCCTGCCGCAGGCGGTGGCCGCGCACTGGCTGCGCCGCCACGGCATCCGCCTGCTCGACAGCCTGGGTTCGACCGAGGCGTTCTCGACCTATCTGAGCAACGTCGCCGACAGCGAGAGCGAAGGCGCCACCGGCAAGCTGGTGCCGGGCTTCAACGCGGTGCTGCGCCACCACGACGGCCGCCCGTGCCGCAACGGCGAGCGCGGGGTGATGTGGCTGCGCGGGCCGTCGCTGTCGGTCTCGCGCCAGGACCGCGCCGCCCACCATCGCTTCCACGGCGGCTGGTACTGCACCAACGACGTGTTCTGGCGCGACGGCGACGGCTATTTCCACTTCTGCGGCCGCCACGACGAGATGTTCAAGGTCGCCGGGCAATGGGTGTCGCCGCTGGACCTGGAAGAAGTGCTGCTGAGCCATCCGGCGGTGCGCGAGGCCGCGGTCACCTCCAGCGCCGACGGCATCGCCGAGGACACCGCGACCTTGCGCACCAAGGCCTGGGTGGTCTCCGACCGGGCCTCGCCGGAGCTGGCCGAGGAACTGCGCGAGCTGTGCAAGCGCCAGTTGGATGCGCGCCGCTATCCGCATTTGGTCGAGTTCGTCGAGGCGCTGCCGCGCACCGGCACCGGCAAGCTGCAGCGCGCGCCGCTGCGCCTGCGCGCGCAGGAAGAACACGCCCAGCAGGAGCGCGCGCGCGAACACGCGCGCACCGCCCGCGGCGCGCCGCACCGCGCCGAGGACTCGCCGGCCGCCGCCCCGGCCGCCCACCCCTTGCCCGCCTGAGGCACGCCGCCATGCTCTCCCGACTGAAGTTCGTCTTCGACCGCCACCTGACCGTGGCCAACGCGCTGGAGAAGTCGATCGCCGTCTACGGCGCGGACTTCGAAGTGCTGCGCTTCTCCAGCAGCCTCGCGCACCTGGGCGTGCACGGCCGCTCGCTCACGGTGGGCGAACTACGCGAGGTCTGCGACCGGCTCTCGCGCACCCTGGTCGGCCTGGGCCTGCAGCGCTACGACCGGGTCGCGATCTACCTCGACAACGGCGTGGAGTACTTCCTGTACTCGCTGGCGATCATGCGCGCCGGCGCGATCACCGTGCCGATCAACGGCGGCATGCGCGCCGAAGACCTCAACGCCTATCTCGACTACACCGGTTCGCGCTTCGTGTTCGTCGACGGCGCGCGGCTGCCGCGGCTGCAGCGCGAGCCGCTGGCCGACGGCCGCCGCACCGCGCTGGTGACCGACGCCGCGCACAGCCCCGGCGAGGGCGTGCTGGCGCTGGCGCAGTGCCTGGCGCCGTCGCCCGAGGGGTTCGCGCCGGTCGCGATCCAGCGCCACGACGACGTGATGATCGTGCACACCTCCGGCACCACCGGCTTTCCCAAGGGCGTGCTGCACGGCTCCTACAGCCTGGTCCGCGCGACCAAGGGCCAGTTGCTGATCCAGCCGATCACCCGCGACAACCGCATCCTGCTGGCCTCGCCGACCAACCACCACATCACCCAGGCCAGCATCGTCAGCTGCCTGGCCGCCGGCGTGCCCGGCTACGTGCCCGGCGAGGAATCGCCCGAGCAGCTGCTGGGCCTGATCGAACGCGAACGCTGCAGCCTGGTGCTGTCGTTTCCCGACGTCTACCAGGGCATGTGCGAGGCCGGGCTGTCGCGCTTCGACCTGTCCCACGTCAAGGCGTGGATGGCCGGCGGCGATTCCAGCCACGAAGTGCACATCCGCCAGTTCACCGCGCACGGCGCGATGGCGCGGGTGTTCGGCAAGCGCGTGCTCAGCTCGATGTACCTGGAGTTCTTCGGCACCTCCGAGGTCGGCTTCGCCGCGCTGCTCAAGGTCAGCTTCTCCTTCACCCGCCGCTTCGACCGCTATGTCGGCCGTCCCACGCCCGCAAGCCCCAAGGTCAAGGTCGCCGACGACCAGGGCCGGCCCTTGCCGGTCGGCCAGCCGGGCCGGTTGATGGTCAAGGGGCCGACCTTGTTCAAGGGCTACTGGAACGCGCACGACCGCCTGCACGGCGTGTACCTGGACGGCTGGTGGTGGACCGGCGACGTGGCGGTGAAGACCCGCGGCGGCGGTTACTACCACCTCGACCGCGAAGTCGATTCGATCCGCGCCGGCGACGGCCGCGTGTACTCGCTGCAGCTGGAGGAACGCATCCTCAAGCATCCCGCGGTGGCCGACGTGGCGGTGATCGAGCTCGATGCCGCCGCCGGCGCGGTGATCGAATGCCGCCCCGGCCACAGCGCCGAGGCCGGCGACTTCGAGCGCTGGCTCGGCCAGCACGCGCCGGGCCACGGCTTGGCCCGCATCGAGGTGCTGCCGCCCGGCGAACTGCTGCCGCGCGGGCTCACCGGCAAGGTGCTCAAGCGCCAGGTCCGCCAGCGCTACGCCACCGCCTGACCGCCCTCTTCTTTCCCGGCCCCTCTCTTTGACAAGGAACCGCGCATGAACACCACCGTTGTCGCCCTCGCCGACGCCGCGCACGCGCCGGCGTTCAACTACGCCCCCAGCTCGATCGACTTCGCCGACCTGCCCGACCTGCCGGAGGACTACCGCCAGGAACTGGTGCGGCTGATGGCGATCCAGGCCTATTCCGAGGAAAAGGCCGCGACCGAAGGCATCGAGTGGATCGCCAAGTCGCCCGACTACAAGCGCCGCCGGGTGTTCGCCAAGATCATCGCCGAGGAAGCCCGCCACAGCTATCTGATCTACCACCTGCTCGAACGCATGGGCATCCCCGAGAAGCAGGCCATCGCCATCGCCGAAGGCCGCGCGCACCGGCCGATGCACGACGCCTCGCTGGAAGGCCCGCTGAGCGTGGGCCACGAGGACAACGAGTGGATCGACATCATGCTCAACCACATGTTCCTCGACCGCGCCGGCAAGTTCATGGTCGGCAACTTCTGCGAGGCCAGCTTCAAGCCCTGGGCCGAAGCCAACCAGGTGATCCTGCGCGAGGAGCGCGGCCACATCGGCTTCGGCTTCGCCGAGCTGCGCACCTACCTGGCCGACAAGGGCGAGACCAACGAAGCCCGGGTCAAGATCTCCAACTGGTACGCCAAGGGCCTGAACTTCTTCGGCCCGCCCTCGACCAAGCGCGGCGAGCGGCTGAGCGCGTACGGCCTCAAGCGCAAGGACAACGAGACCCTGCGCAACGAGTTCCGCGCCGAGGTCGAGGAGGTGTTCGACGAACTCGGCCGCCCGGACCTGATCGCGCTGGAGAAGAACGACTTCCCCTACCGCTCCGGCAACGAGGGCTGAGGCCATGGCGCCGACCGCCCCCGTCGAGCATCGCCTCGGTCGTTTCAACCAGATCTACGCCCACCTCAACCTGATCTGCAACGCCAATTCCTGCGACTGGATCGAACTGGAATCGGCGCCCGACCTGGCCCTGCTGACGCGGGCGATCGAGCACACCATCGACCGCCATCCGCGCGCGCGCTCGGTGCAATACCAGCGCGGCGTGATCCTGGGCTGGCGGCACCTGCCGCAACGCCTGCCGATCCAGGTCGAGCAGCGCACCAGCATCAATCTCGATCCCGCGCACCTGCGCGCGGAACTGCTGGAGAACGCCTGGGGCCGGCGGGTGCCGACCCGCGACGGACACCCGTTCCGCTTCATCTACACCCGCACGCCCGACAAGCACATCCTGCAGATCCTCACCAGCCACACCTTCACCGACGGCAAGGCCGCGCAGCTGTTTTCCGGCGACATCGCCGAGGCTTACGGGCGCTTGGCCGCGGGCCTGCCGCTGGACACCGGGACGGTCGAACTGCCCGAGCACAACCACGACCGCCTGTTCCTGGCCGGGATCGGCGGCCTGCGCGCGCTGCGCCTGGCCTGGAAAGGCGTGGCCGGGTTCTTCCACGACCTGTTCATGCCGGCCGGGCGGCTGTTGATCGACGGCAAGCGCAGCGGCGAGACCGATGTGCTCATGGTCGAGCTGCCGCCGCCGATGCTGGAACAGCTCAAGGCCGCCGGCGCCCGCCGCGACAGCACCATCCACCCGCTGCTGTTGCTGGCCCTGCTGCGCACCGCCAAGGCCGACGCGGCGCGCCAGGGCAAGCGCCTGCGCCACGGCCTGCGCATCGTCGACAACTTCAGCCTGCGCCGCTTCGTCGACGACCCGCGCATCCACGCGCTCTACGACTGCATAGCCGTGCCCTACACCCTGGAACTGGACCCGGACGAGGACGACGAGGCGGTGATCGCGCGCGCCAACCGGCGCCTGGAAGCGCTCAAGGGCGGCGAGATCCTGTCCGAGCTGTACCGCTTCCGCCTGCTGTTCCAAAGCTCGCTGTTGTTGCCCAAGGCCGCGACCATCCGCTTCGCCGCCAACGTGCTGACCCGCGCCAACCTGATCTGCACCAATGTCGGCCCGATCGACGCGCGGCTGGAGCGTTTCGGCCCGATCGCGGTGCGCAGCTATTACTCGTTCCCGCAGCTGTTCCCGCCGGGCGAGGTGATGGTGCAGATCAGCGCGTTCCGCGGCCGGCTGCGCCTGGTCTATCTCTACGACAAGGGCCAGATGGACGAGGCGCAGATGCGCGCGCGCTTCATCGATCCCTTCATCGCCGAACTGCGCCGCGCGACCGCGGCCGACGCCCCTCCCACCAGCCTCGCCGCCAACGGCTGACCGTCCATGCGCACCCTGATCCTTCGCATCCTCGCCCATCCGCGCACCTGCGTGGCCCTGCTGCTGGCGCTGTTGCTCGGCTCCGGCCTGGCCCTGACCCAGTTGCGCTTCGACAACACGCCCGACTCGTTCTTCATGCAGGACGACCCGGCGCTGGTCCGCTACACCCAGTACAAGGCCGACTTCGGCAGCGACGAATACAGCTTCCTGGTGCTGGACGCGCCGCCGGCGTGGACGCCGCGCTTCATCGCCACCGTGCGCGAGCTCGGCGCGCGGATCGCGGCGATGGACGACGTCAACAAGGTCACCACCATCGCCAGCGTGCGCCACATCGCCAGCGTCGACGGCAACGGCCTGGACGTGGGGCCGTTCCTCGGCGAAGACCTCGACGCGGCCGCGCTCGCGGCCAAGCGCGCCGAAGCCCTGGCCCATCCGTATTACCGCGACTTCCTGGTCAGCCGCGACGGCAGCCACCTGGGCATCCTCGCCGAAACCGGGCTCAAGCCGCGCCAGATCGTCTACAAGATCGAGCTGGCGAAGAAGATCCGCGCGCTGGCGCATACGCCCGAGTTCCAGTCCCTGAACCTGCGCGTGGTCGGCTCGCCGATCATCGACGCCGACGTGTTCACCATCATCAACCGCGAGAGCGCGATCTTCGGCACGCTGTCGTTCGTGCTGGTCACGATCGGCTTCTGGCTGATCTTCCGCGCCTGGCTGGTCGCCCTGCTGCCGCTGGTGGTGGCCTCGCTGTCGATCGTGGTGGCGATGGGCGTCAGCGCGCTGATCGGCGCGCCGGTCGGCATGCTCACCGCGATCATCCCCTCGTTCCTGATCTCGGTCGGCGTGGGCTCCAGCGTGTTCCTGCTGGCCGAGATCTACCGCCAGTACGCCGCCGGCGCGCAACTGCGCGAGGCCGTGGTCGAGGGCTTCAGCCATTCCGCCGGCGCCAGCGCGCTGTCGGTGCTGACCACCGCCGGCGCGCTGCTGTCGTTCTCGTGGTCGGAGATCCGTCCGGTCCAGGGCATCGGCATTTCCATGGCCGCCGGCCTGGTCGCCTCGCTGCTGATCGGCTGGCTGCTGGTGCCGCTGGCGATCAGCCGCTTCAAGCTGCTGCCCGACGCCGGCCGCGCCGCGCGCCTGCTGGACGGCCGCATGCGCGGCATGCACGCGGTGGCCGACTTCGTCACCCGGCGCTGGCGGCTGATGCTGCTGGCGCTGGCCGGGCTGCTGACCGTGGTCGGCTTCGGCGTGGCCAAGGTCACCACCGATTACTACTACGTCGGCCTGTTCAAGCCCAGCACCGACATCTACCAGTCCTACACCTACGTCGACGATACCTTGCGCGGCGCGGCGTCGATGGAGCTGGTGGTCGACAGCGCCGAGGCCGGCGGCGAATCGATCAAGGATCCGCGCGTGCTCAAGCGCATGCGCGAGCTGCAGGACCGGCTGGAAACCCGCTACGCCGACCTCGGCCTGAAGACCTACAGCATCGCCGACGTGGTGATGGAGATCGGCCAGGCCCTGCACGGCGGCGACAAGGCGGCCTACCGCATCCCCGACTCGCGCGCCGCGGTGGCCGAGTCGCTGATCCTGTTCGAGTCTTCCGGCAGCGACGAACTCGCGCGCATGGTCACCGGCGACTACGCCAAGGCGCGCATCAACCTGCGCATGAAGTACCGGCCGGACTCGCAGTACCAGCCGCTGTTCCGCGAAGTCGAGGCCGAGGCGGCGCGGATCCTGCGCGAGACGCCGCAGATCCGCTCGATCGAGACCACCGGCGTGGTGCCGCTGTGGTCGAACCTGACCAACTACCTCGCCGCCAACGAGATCCGCAGCATCACCCTGTCGTTCCTGGTGGTGCTGGTGGTGATGGTGCTGGTGTTCCGCTCCGCCACCCTGGGCGTGGCGATGGCGCTGTGCAACCTGATTCCGGTCGGCGTGGCGATGGCGGTGATGGGCTATGCCGGGGTGTTCCTGGACCCGTTCACCCTGCTGGTCTCGGCGATCGCCATCGGCATCCTCGACGACGACACCCTGCATTTCGTCAAGACCGTGGTCGACCACTACCGGCGCAACCGCGACATGGCCCGCTCGCTGCGCGAGGCCTTCGCCAGCACCGGCCTGGCGATGCTGCTGCTGTCCAGCGTGCTGGTGCTGGGCTTCGCCATCTACATGCTGTCGGAAGTGCAGAGCCTGGCCAAGTTCGGCGGCGTCACCGCGCTGGCGATCGGCTGCGGCGCGCTGTGCGAGTTCCTGTTCGTGCCCGCGGTGCTGATGGCGCTGGAACGCGCCGGCTGGCTGCGCGGCCTGTTGCCGCGCCTGACCGAAGAAGCCTCCTCCGCGCCGGCCGCCCCGACCCACCCCGTCCAGGAGAACCCATGATCGCCCGCCTTCCCCTGCGCCTGCTCGCCGGCGCGCTGGCGCTGACCGCCTGCGCCGCCTTCGCCCAGGACGCCGCCAAGCCCGCCGCGCAACAGATCTTCGAGCGCAGCAGCGCCGCCGAAAAGGCCGCCAACTGGCAGGCCGACAGCCAGTTGGAGATCCGCCAGGGCGAGCGCGTGCGCAGCCGCGGCGGCGTGGTCTACAACAAGCTGCAGGCCAACGCGGTGGACAGCCGCCGCCTGTTCCGCTTCGCCACGCCGGCCGACGTCGCCGGCACCGCGGTGCTGGTGCACGAGAACGCGGCCGCCCAGGACGATCTGTGGATCTACTTCCCCAGCATGGGCAAGACCCGGCGCATCCTGGCGTCGAACAAGAAAGACAGCTTCATGGGCTCGGACTTCGCCTACGCCGACCTGATGGCCCAGGACAGCGCCGACTTCGTCCACACCGCGCTGGCCGACGAAGCCTGCGGCGGCGCCAATTGCTATGTGGTCCAGTCGGTGCCGCGCGACGCCAAGACCGCTGCGTCGCTGGGCTACGCCAAGCTGGTGGCGACGGTGCGCAAGAACGATTTCACCGTAGTCCAGGTGCGCTACTTCGATGCGTCCGGCCAGGAGTTCAAGCGCCAGAGCATTTCCGGCTACGTCGCCGCGGCCGGCCAGCCCGGCAAGTTCATCGCCACCCGCCGCGAGATGACCGCGAGCAAGGGCGGGCGCAGTTCGGTGCTGACGCTGAAGAACGTCGACAGCGCGCGCGTCCAGCGCGACGACGCGTTCGTCGAATCGCGCCTGGGCCAGTGATGCGGCCTGCCTTGCTCGCACTGGCTTTGGCCTGCGCCTGCACCCAGGCGCAGGCGCAGGCGGACGCGCCGGCGGGCGATGCGTCGCCGCAGGCGCAGACGCAAGCGGTCGCCGCGATGCAGGAATCGCCGCAGGAACCCGCGCCGGAAGCGACTGCGGCGCCGGCCGGGACTTCGTCGGCGACGCAAGCCGATCCCTCCTCCGACCGCGACCTGCGCTGGACCGGCACCGCCTCCGGCGCCGTGCTCGCCGCCAGCGGCAGCCGCGACCTCGACGACGCCGATGCGCGCTTCGGCGCCGCCGCGCGCGTGCGCAGCGAACTGCGCAGCGGCGCCTGGCGCGGCCTGGTCGAAGCGGTCGCCGGCAACCGGCGGCTCGGCTACGACGACGCCTCGCCGCTGCGTCAGGCCTTCGCCGAATACACCGCCGGCCCGCTGCAACTGCGCGCCGGTCGCCAGATCGTCGCCTGGGGCCGCGCCGACCGGCTCAATCCCACCGACAACCTGTCCCCGCGCAACATGCGCGCCCTGGTCAGCGACATCGACGAGGACCGCATCGGCGTCGATCTGGTTTCCGCGCGCGTGCAATGGCGCGAGCGCTGGTCGCTGACCGCGCTGCACGTCCCGCGCCTGCCCGCGAGCGTGCTGCCCGGTTCGCTGTGGAAGCCGTTGCCGGGCGTGCGCGGCGACCGCGTCCGCGCCGCCGGCGCGACCGGCGCGCTGCGCCTGGACTACGCCGGCGCGGGCCTGGACGCCTCGCTGAGCGTGCTCGACGGCTATTCCACCCTGCCCGCGTTCGCGCGCGCGGCGCTGCCGCGCCTGAGCCAGGCGCGCGTGCGCGTGATCGGCGCCGACTTCAGCGCCTCGCTCGGCGACCGCTGGGGCCTGCGCGGCGAATGGGCGCAGACCCGCTTCGACGGACCGCCGCCGCCCGGCCTGGGCGACCAACGCTATGCCGTGCTCGGGCTGGAGCGGCATTTCGACGGCGGCTGGCTGGGACTGGCGCAGTACGTGCAGCGCCGCGCCGAGCGCCCGCGCGGCACCGCGGCGCTGCCGGCGCCCTTGCTGCGCGCCAACCGCGCGATCTGGTTCCAGAGCCAGGCCGACAGCGAAGGCCTGTACCTCGGCCTCACCCGCGCGCCGCTGGAAGGCGACCTCAGCGGCGACATCGGCGTGCTGCAGAGCCTGGACGGCCACGGCCGCGCCTGGTTCGCCAACCTGGAATACCGCCTCGACGACAGCTGGAGCCTGCTGGCGCGCCTGCAACACTTCGACGGCCCGGCCGATTCCGACTTGGGCGCCTTGCGTAAGGACCGCCTGGGCCTGCTCGAACTGCGCCGCAGCTGGGGCTGGCAGCGATGATCTGGCTCGACGGCCGACTGGTGCCGCCCGAACAGGCCAAGGTCTCGGTGTTCGACCGCGGCTTCCTCTACGGCGACGGGCTGTTCGAGACCGTCCCGGTCTACGCCGGCGTGCCGTTCCTGCTCGACCAACACCTCGCTCGCCTGCAGCGCGGCGCGCAGGCGCTGCGCTTCGCCGTCGCGCCGAGCGCCGACGATTGGCGCGAGGCTATCGCCGCGGTGATCGCCGCCCACCGCGAACCCGAATCGACCCTGCGCCTGTGGCTCAGCCGCGGCCGCGGCGCCGGACTGGCCAGCGACAGCGCGCGCGACCCGACCTGGGTCGCCGCCTGCCTGCCGGCGCGGCGCTACGAACCGCGCGTCTACCGGCAAGGCGTGGCCGTATTCGCCAGCGAACGCATCCACGCCCTGCCCGAGCAGGCGCCGACCGCGAGCAAGCACGCCAACTACCTCGCCTCCATCCTCGCCTTCGACCAGGCCCACGCCCACGGCGCCGACGAGGCGCTGCTGTGCAACCCGCACGGCGACGTTTGCGAAGGCGCGTACAGCAACCTGTTCTTCGTCATCGACGGCGCGTTGACCACGCCGCCGCTGCGCGACGGCCCGCTGGCCGGCACCGCCCGCGCCTGCGTGCTGGAACTGGCCGCCTCGCTCGGCCTGGCGGCGGCCGAACGCTCGTTGCCCGCCGCGCGCCTGGGCGAAGTCGAAGAAGCGTTCATGACCAACGCCCTGATCGGCCTCGCCCCGATCCGCCAGCTGCTGCACGAAAACGCGCCCGCCCTGCACTGGCCCGCGCCCGGCCCGGTCAGCCGGCGTCTGAGCGCGGCCTACGCCGAGCGGGTGCGCGCATGCACCGGCCTGGCATGGCCGTTGCTGCAAGCCCCTACGCCGCAGCCTTCGCCGCCCCGACCGATCCCCGCAACGCCACCCGCCTAGAGGAACGCCATGCACGTCATCGAAGACCTCCGCGCGCACCTGGACGCGCCGCCCGCCCTGTGGGACGACCTGTTCCCGCCGGGCCTGCTGCAGGAGCTGGAGCGCCATGCGTTCCTGCGCCGCTGCCGCGACGACGCCAACGCCGTCGAATTGCTGCGCGCGTTCCTGGTCCAGCACAGCTATTACTCGGAAAACTTCACCCGCTACCTGTGCGCGCTGATGTCGCGCATGCCCAGTAACGAAGACGTGCGCGCCCTGGCCGCCAACCTGATCGAGGAAACCGGGCTCGACCGCCCCGACGCCGTCACCCACGCCGAACTCTACCGCCGCTGCCTCAGCGAGCTGGGCGTGCGCCCGCGCAGCGCGCCGATCCTGCCCGAGACCTCGGCGCTGATCGAAAGCATGTTCCATTACTGCCGCTCGCCCGACCCGCTGGAGGGCCTGGCCGCGCTGTGCCTGGGCGCCGAGGCGATCGTCCCGACGCTGTACGGCGGCCTGCTCGACGGCCTGCGCCGGGCCGGCTACAGCGACCGGCAACTGCATTTCTTCGTCCTGCACGTGAGCGAGGACGAGGGCCACGCGCTGGTGATGCGCGAGATCATCAACCGCCTGCTGCAGGATCGGCCGCACCGGCGCGCCAAGGTGCTGGCGGTGGGCGAGGACATGGTGCGGCTGCGGATGGGGTTGCTCGATGCGGTGCTGGCGCAGTTTCCCGCGGTCAACGGCTGAGGCTCGCGGTTCCCGCCGGAAGCCTCGCCGGCCGACCGGGCGTAAGCTCCATGCTCCTCTCCAGCGGAAGCCCGCCATGGCAACGCAAACCCTGCACCGCGGCCGTCTGATCGATCATCTGCAGTTGGTGGTGAACGACCTGGAGTCCAGCCGCCGTTTCTACGCCGCGGTGTTCGACGTGCTGGGGGTGCCGATCGGCGGCAGCGGCGAGGATTATTTCTGGGCCGACGAGCTGTTCGTCTCCAGCGCCGCCAGCCGCGCGGCGCAGGGCGCGTTGACCGGACGCCACCACCTGGCCTTCCAGGCGCGCGACCGGGCGATGGTCGATGCGTTCCACCGCGCCGCGCTCGCCCACGGCGGGCGCGACAACGGCGCGCCCGGCGAGCGCGCCTACCACCCCGGTTATTACGCCGCCTTCGTTCTCGACCCGGACGGCAACAACATCGAAGCCGTGCACCACGGCGACGCCGACCGCAGCGCGGCCTCGGTCGAAATCTCGTTCTAGCCGCCGAAGCGATCCATGGCCGCCGTGCGACGCGCCTGGGCGGCGTCGCGCGACGACCGTCGCATCCGCTGGCGCTCGCGTTCGCAGAACACGCGCCCGAACGCGCGGTTTTCGCCGCGGATGTGTCGCGACGCGCAGTTCCCCACTGAACAGTTCAGCCACATCTCGCGTTAGCGCATCGATTCGGAAAGCGCCGCTTTATTCACGCTTCGCCGACGAGCGGCTGCTTAGGTTCAGGGCCCTCGGGGAAACGCCCCTTCATCGCACAAGGTCGCTCACGATGGGAATGCACGCGTTCGAGACTCTGCAGGAAATCGCACTGGTGGTGGACGCCGATGCCGAACTGGCGCATTGGCGCGGACAGTTCCGCGAGTTGCCGCATTGCCGCAAGCTGCGCTGGGAAGACGTGAAGCCGGCGCTCAAGCTCGGCATCGATGCCTGCCTGAAAGCCAACGGCCGCGACCTGACCGAAATGCTCGACGAACTGGAAACCCGCTACCGCCGCACCGGCAAGGAATCGCGGCTGGACTGGCAGCAGGCGCGCGATGTGGTCGCGGTGGCGTGGGTCCGCATCTGGGAGCGGCAGCCGGCCCGCTCGACCGCGGCGCCGGCGTTCGTATCGGGCGCGCGCATGAGCCTGGGCCTGCAGGCGCGCTGAGCGCCTCGCCTCTTCGAACGACCGCCGGCGCGGCGGGCCGGATCGGGGACCGCGCGCGTCGCGCCCCGCTCCGGCGATCCGTTCTCGCGCGAGACGGACGCGCCGGACGCGCTAAGCGGCGGGCGCGGCCCGCAGCGGCGCCAGCAGCGCCGACACCTGCCGCGGCAACCGATCGAGCCGGTTCTTGTCCCACACCGGCAGGCCGGCCAGATGCTCGGCCTGTTCCACCGCGCCGGTCAGCACCGCGAACTGCGGCGACGGCGCGGCGGCGAAGACGAGCTGCCGGGCTTCCTCCCAGCAAAAGCCCGGCAGGTTCAGATCGCACAGGACCAGGTGCGGATCGTAGTCGCGCAGCGCGGCGATCAGCTCGTCGCGCGTCGCGACCCGCCGCCGCGTCCACGGCACCGCCAGCTCGCTCAGCGCGAACTCGGCCAGTTCGACGTCCTCTTCGGCGTCGTCGACGAACAACAGGCGCCAACTCATCCCGGCGCGCTCAGTTCGGGTCCAGCGGCTCGTTGAGCACCGCCCAGAACCGGCCCAGGGTGCGCACCGCGTCGAAGAACTGATCGACGTCGACCGGCTTGACCACGTACGCGTTCACGCCCAGGTCCCAGCTGCGGACCAGGTCGGCCTCTTCGCGCGACGAGGACAGGATCACCACCGGCAGCATCCGCAGCTTTTCGTCCTTGCGCATCTCGGCCAGCACTTCCAGCCCGTCGACGCGCGGCATCTTGATGTCGAGCAGGACCACCGACGGATCGCCGTCGGTGCGGCCGGCGAAGGCGCCGCGGCGGAGCAGGTAATCCAGCGCTTCCACGCCGTCGTTGACGTGGACCACCGGGTTGAGCAGGTTGGCGTCGCGCAAGGCGTCGATGGCCATTTCGGCATCGAACGGACTGTCTTCGGCCAGGAGGATCGTACGCAGTTCGGTCATGAAGGCAGTCGTCCGTTGAGGGGTTGGTCGGAAGCGGGCAGGAGCAGGAAGAAGGTCGCGCCTTCGCCGGGCCGGCCTTCGGCCCAGACGCGCCCGCCGTGGCGGGACGCCACCCGGCGCACCGTCGCCAGGCCGATGCCGGTGCCGGGAAACTCGGTGGCCGAGTGCAGCCGCTGGAACACGCCGAACAGCTTGCCGGCATAGGCCATGTCGAAGCCGGCGCCGTTGTCGCGCACGGTGAACACGTGATTGCCCTCGGCGTCGTAGGCGTGGCTCAGCTCGATCGTCGCCGGCTGGCGCTGCGCGCTGTACTTGACCGCGTTGCCCAGCAGGTTGAGCCAGACCTGGCGCAGCATGTTCTCGTCGCCGACGACGACGGGCATCCGGCCGATATGCCACTCGACGATGCGCTCGGGCTGGTCCAGCTTGAGGTTCGCGTCGAGCATCGCGCGCGTCTCCTGGGTCAGCGACTGCATGTCCACCGACTGCAAGCGCAGCGCGCTGCGGCCCAGGCGCGAGTACACCAGCAGGTCGTCGATCAGGTGCGACATGCGCTTGGCCGAGGTCGAGATCACCCCGAGGTAGTGCCGGCTCTTCTCGTCGGCGGCCTCGCCCAGATGGCGCTGCAGCTTGTCGGCGAAGCCGGCGGTATGGCGCAGCGGCGCGCGCAGGTCGTGCGATACCGAGTAGCTGAAGGCTTCCAGCTCGCGGTTGACTTCCGACACCTGCTCGATCTTGCCTTCGAGCTGGCGGTTGAGTTCGTGGATGCGGTTCTCGCTGGCGCGGCGCGTGCTGATGTCGGTCGCCGCGATCATCACCGTGCGGCCCTGATGCTCGCTCAGCGGCATCCGCCGGGCGTTGATCAGCATGGTGCGGCGGACCCCGTCGGCGGTGGTCTGCTCGCATTCGTAGTCCCACATCTCGCGGCCGCGCGACAGCACGTCGCCGAGCCGGCGCACGGTCTCCTCGTCGGTCCAGGCGCCGCCGTCGAATTCGGCCAGCCTGCGGCCGTGCGCATCCGACGGCAGGCCGTACAGTTCGGCGAACGCGGGATTGAACAGCACCACGCGGGATTCGGCGTCGATCACCGCGATCGGCTCGCGCACCGTATCCAGCACCAGACCGGCATGCGCGTTGGCCTGGGCGGCGTCGCGCTCGGCGCCCACGCGCCGGCGCAACTGGCGCACGGCGTAGCCCGCCGCGGCGCCGAGCAGCAGCACCTGGGCGACGACCGCGAGCCAGCGGGTGAGTTCGGTCAGCGTGCTGCGCCGCTGATACTGCTGCTGGCGCCGGGCGAGCAGGCCGCGCTCTTCGGCGATGACCCGGGCGATCAGCTCGCCGACCGGATACTGGCGCACCGCGGCGTCGACCTGGGCGCGGGTCGACGCCGGCCCCGACCGCGCCAGCGCGTCCATGTTGCCCAGGCGCAGGCTGACCTGATTCTGCAGTTCGCCGAGCCGGCGCTGCTGTTCCGGGTTGTCTTCGGTGAGGCGTTGCAGCGCGGTCATCGCGCCGCCGATCTGCTGGCGGCTGACGGCCAGGCGCTGGCGCAGGCGCGGCGTGTCGACGCCGGCGGCGAGCGACAGCGCGGCCGCTTCGGTGTCGCGCACGTGCAGCGCGAGCGATTGCGCCTGCGCGTCGACTTCCAGGGTGTGGCGGACCATGTCCGAGGAACGCTTGGCCGCGTCGCCGGCACTGCGCAGCACCAGCGCCGGAACGATCACGGTCAAGCCGATCACGAGCGCAAGCGCGCCCGCCTGCCAAGCCGCGACCGGGTGTCGTTGGATGGCGCTCACGTGTCAAGAATTCCGCCTGGGGCACGCTGCGCGCTGCATGCGTCCCTCCCCAGGGCACATCTGCCCATGATGCGGTCAAGCACGGGGACGTGGCAATAGTCCGCGTTGGGCGGAATGCGTCGGCGTCTGCGAACGCGACGGTGGCGCCGGCATGCGCCGTCCGCGCCGACGTCGCGCCTGGAAAACCCGCACCGGCCCACGCGGGCGGCCCGCTACGAGTTCGAGCGGATGCCGCAAACGCTAGCCGCCGACGCGCCGATGGGCCGGGACGCATTCACCGGTGCCGGCGATGTCGTCGCGCAAGCCGGGCGAGCCGAACGCGCGGGCGCGACCAGCGCTTTACTCCTCGCACCGGTCTTGCGCGTCCCGTTCCTGGAACCACGCCGCATACGGCGTCCGCGCGACCATGCGCCGGTTGTAGTCGGGCGCGCCGTCGCTCCACCACACCGGCCCGCGCTCGCCGAGCCGGCGCTTGGCCGCATCGACGCGTCGGCGCGCGTCGCGCAACGCATTGGCATCGCCGGCGGCCGCGCGCACCGCCCGTCGCGCCGCCATGAGTTCGCTCACCGCCTGTTCCTTGTCGGCGGCGCTCAGGCGCGGGTCGGCGGCGCGCCATAAGCGCCCGTCGACGACGATGTAGCGGCCATCCGGGGTAGTCAGCACGCGCGCGGTCAACGGCCCAGATCGACTTCGCCGACCTTGTCGGCGTACTCCTTCTTGGGGTCCATGCCGAGCAGCAGTTTGACGCCCGCGAGCAGGCTGTTCTCGTTCAACCACACCTCGGCGTTGTCGGCGTCGAAACGCAGCAACGCCAGCTTGGGATCGTCCTGCCCGCCCTCGTACCAGGCGGCGATGAACGGATTCCACAGGCGCGCAACGACGGCGCGGTCGGCATCCAGCGTCAGCGTGCCGCGGATGCTGGCGAACACCGCGTGGTCTTTCGATGCGAACGCGGCGGTCGCCGCGCGCGTTCCGTCCAGACGGCGGACGAGATCGCTGTCGCGGGAAGTGAAGAACCACAACGGCGGGCGGTCGCCCTCGGCCAGCGCCGTCATCGGTCGCGCAAAGCCGCCCTCCTCTTCGAGGCCGAGCATCACGGTGCGGTCGTCGTGCAGGTGCTTCCACAGCTTGCGCGCGAGCGCGTCGGAATCGGCCATGTCGGTCTCCTGGTTGATGGGGTGCTGCGCTTGCGTTACTGCGCCTTTCCTCGGTTAACGGTGCCAACGCCGGTGCCGGCCGGCTCGGGCACGCCGCGCGGCGTGTCGGTGGCGCGCTCCGGCGCGGCCTGCTCCGGCCGATCCGGACGATCGCCGGGGTCGCGCAGTTCGCCGCGCCCGGTCCACACCTCTTCGCCCGCAGGCGCTTGCCCTCGCAACGTGCTCATGTCGCGTTCTCCTGCACGTGTCGAGAAGATCGCAGCGGATGGACACGACCCTGGCAGCCGTCGCGTTAACGCCATGCGTGAGCGGCGCGAAGACGGCGCTACATGCGCCGCCGGGCCTCGGCCGAGGGGCGCTCCTGGCTGGCCTCGCGCATCCACGCCGGGCCAGGCTGCCGGCCGCGATGCGGAGCGATGCGATGGCTACGCCGGCAATCCGCGGTTCACGAGGCGGCCATACCGGCGTTAAACCGAGCGGCACGCGACGAAAGACGCGGACCGTCGAACGGCTGCCCGTCGCGCCAGCCGTCGTTCGCGTCGTTGCCGCACTGCCTTCCCATAACCGTGTCCCAGTGGAACCGCCATGAACCGAATTGTCTCGCCGCAGGCGTGGAAGGACCTGGCAGGCACGCTGGACGTCGATGAAGCCTGCTTGCGGGCCGTCGCGGAGGTCGAATCGTCCGGCGGCGGCTTCATGCGGCCGCCTTCGCAGTTGCCCAAGGTCCTCTTCGAAGGCCACGTGTTCCATCGGCAAACCCAGGGCCGCTTCGACGCGAGCCATCCCGAGCTCAGCTACCCGCATTGGGATCGAACCAAGTATTCCGGATCGGTCGCGGGCGAATGGCGGCGGCTGGACGCCGCCTGCGCCCTCGATCGCGCGGCGGCGTTGGAGTCCGCCAGTTGGGGCGCGTTCCAGATCATGGGCTTCAACTTCGAGATATGCGGATTCGAAGACATCGAAGCCTTCGTCGCCGCGCACAAGCAAAGCGCGGACGCCCAGCTCGCGGCATTCTCCAGTTTCATACGCCGCCCGGGACTGATCGATGCGCTGCGCAGCAGGGATTGGAAAGGCTTCGCAGCCGCATACAACGGCGTGGGCTTCGCCAAGAACAGCTACGACTCCAAGCTCGCGACGGCCTACTTGCGTTTCGGCGGCCGCAGTCCGTAACCGAAGCCCGGCGCTCTTGAGCGGGAATACTTTCGTTGAGGAATCGCGCGGAGAACGATCATGCCGTACATGCCTCGAAATCGGCCGGTTCCCGCGTCTGTGCTGGGGCTTGTGCTGGTGTACGCCATGATCGCGCCGGGCGGCGCGCTGGCATCCGGCGCCCAGGACGCCACGACCTCCAACGACGCTGTTGTCGATACGGGGCCGGCCGATGCGGCGCCTGCGCCGATACCGGCCCCGAAAGTTTCCGGTATCGATGGCCCGTTGGAACTCGACGACATCACCGAAGTCACCGTCGCCAACTTGAAGGAATGGTCGGCCACGAACGATCCGGCGAAACTCGTTCCCTTCATCGACGGCCGGTCGATTCGTGGAAACTACCCCGAGGAAGTCCACCCTCATGAGGGCCGCATCTACTTCCATCTGAAGATCACCCCCGAAAGCAAAGAGCATTGGACGGATCTGCTGGGCGCACCCGACGGCCTGCGCCGACCGGTGCGATTCAGCATCGGCCTGGAGGGCCACGCGCCGTTCGAAAGCGTCCACGACAAAGCCAACCCGGTGCTGATGACGGTCATCTCGCCCGTGTTCGGCGCGACCGCAGCGCTGGTCGCCTCGCTGACCCTGATCTTGTTCATACGCTTGGCGCGCAGCACCAGCATCATCCGCGAGCCAGGCGCCGCGCCGGCCGACGGAAGCCCCAAGGCCTACAACCTCGGGCGCACGCAAATGGCGTTCTGGTTCTTCCTCATCTACGTCTCCTACCTGGTGATCTGGCTGATCACCGACATGCTGGACACGATTACGCCATCGTTGCTCGGGCTGATGGGAATCAGCGCGGGCACTGCGTTGAGCGAAGCGCTGATCGACTCCAGCAAGGACTCGGCGCACTCGCAACGGCGATGGGACCTTTCGGCAGAGCGGCGCGAGCTTGAGAAGACGGTCGCCGACTTGCGGCTTCAACGCGCCGAGCCGGACGCGGACCCGGCGGCGTCGCCCGAGGAGATCGCGCGCCGGGACGGCCTGGACGAGAAAATACAGCAGGCCCAAAAGCGGCTGGTACAGGCGGCCCATCGCTCATCGTCGCTGGATCCGAAGAAGCCGGCGCGCGCGACACGCGGATTCCTTCGCGACGTCATGGCCGATCGCGACGGCTATTCGTTTCACCGCTTCCAGATTTTCGCCTGGACGATCGTGCTCGGGATCATGTTCGTATCCTGCGTCTACAACAGCCTGGCCATGCCGGAATTCAGCGCCACGCTGCTGGGGTTGATGGGGCTCAGCTCCGGCACCTACATCGGATTCAAGTTTCCCGAACGGCAGGAGTAGCTTTCGGCGCCCCTGCGCTTCATCGCCCAGGGCGTTATCGCCGTGCCGGCTGCAACAGCTTCGCGCAGGCCGATCCCGCGCTGGCGACGTCGCCCCATCGAATCGAAGCTCCGGCTGGGTCGAGCGCGCGTCGGCGCGCTGAAGCGATCTTGCGCGGAATCGAAAAAAATCGGCGCCCATCGAGGGCGCCGAATAGGAAGGCGTTGCGGGCCAGGCGAAGCGTTGCCCGCCCCGAACTATCCGCTGCCGGTCAGGGCAAGGTGTTCAACGTCGCCCGCACCGGCCTGGAGAAGTTGAAACCATCGCGCCGATCCCAATTGACCGACCAGGTCATGACGCCGCGGAAGGTCGGATAGGCCTGCTGGGGCCGGATGGCTCCGCAGTTCTGCAGCCGCGTCAGGCAGTTCAGGGCGTTGGCGATCGTCGCCGACGACGCCTGTCCGCTGTTGGCCGAGGACGGGCCCGAGGGCAGTCCGAACGCCACCTGGTCCGGCCGCAGACCGTTGAAGACGACGCCGGTGTTGTTGTTGGTGCGGAACCCCTCGATCAGCATCAGGCTGGCACCGACCAGCATGTCGACCGAGCCTTCGGGCAAGCCGTTCTGGCTGTACGGCGAGTACATCGCGCCGTTGTTGTAGTACTGCACGTGGATCAGGTCCAGCTCCTGGCGCAGGCCGTCGATGATCGGCAGGTAGGCGCCCCAGATCCCGCTGTACGCGACGAAACCGCCCTGGACATACGGGTGCTCGGGCGCCATCGACAAATAGAACGACGGACCGATGCGGGTACTGAGCTGCTTGACGGCCGTGACCAGATTCGTCTGCACGGCCGCGCCGTGGTAGACGCCCGCGCCGCTTTCCAGGTCGATGTCCACGCCGTCGAAACCGTAGTAGCGGATCAGGTCTTCCATGCTGTTGACGAAGTTGGCGACCTGGGTCGCGTTGTTGAGCGTCACCGTGCCGTTCTGGCCGCCCAGCGACAGCACGACCTTCTTGCCGCGCGCGCGCGCCGCGGCCACGTCGGCCTTGAATTGCGCTTCGGTTCCCGCGCCCGGATCGACGGTGAAGCTGACGGCGCCGTTGCCCGCGTCGTCGCCGAAGGCGACCACGATGACGTCGAAGTCGTTGGAGACCTGGCTGATCGGGAAGGTGGGGCCGGAGGGATTGGTGAAGTTGTGCCAGTACCCCACCAGCGCATGCTTCGGCAGGGTGTTGTCGCCGCCGCCACCGTCGCTGGTGGTCGCGCTGATCTGCGCGCCTTGCGCCGAGGCGTTGCCGGCGTTGTCGCGGGCACGCACGCGGAAGGTATAGGCCGTGGACGCGGCCAGGCCGGTGTTGCTGAAGGACGTACCGGTGGGCGAGCCGACCAGCGCGCCGTTGCGGTAGACGTCGTAGCCGGCGACGCCGCTGCCGCCGGCGTTGTCGGTGGAAGCGCTCCAGCTCAGGTTGATGCTGGACGACGTCACCGACGCCGCGACCAGCCCGGCCGGCACGCTGGGCGGGGTGGTGTCGGGCGTCCCGGTAGTGACGGTGATGTTGGCCGCGGCCGAGGTGGTGCTGGCGCCGTCGTTGTCGGTCGCGACCGCGGTGATCGCGTAGCTGCCTGCGGCCGCGTTGGTCCAGGTCGCGCTGTACGGGGCCGTGGTGTCGACGCCCAGCGAGGTGCCGCCGCGGAAGAACTGCACCTGGGCGACGCTGCCGTTGGCATCGGCCGCATTCGCCGTGACGGCGATGGTGGCGCCCGCAGCGAAGCTCGCGCCGTTCGCCGGCGCGGTCAACGCGACCGTGGGCGGTGTGTTGCCGCCCGCGCTGCAGGCCCCGAGATCCTGGTAGTAGCCGCAGCTCGGACAGTGCGTGGGCGGCGTATTCCAGATCGACGTCGTCGCCTGGTACAGCCGCCCCTGATAGACGAGCTTGCTGCCCGCGTTATAGATGGTCGACGCGTTCCATTCGGCGATGCCCGCGCAACTGGCGCTCTGCGCGTGCGCGGGCGACAGCCCGGCCGTCAGCAAAAAGCCGGACAGCAAGAATCCTGCCACTCTGATGCTCATTAGGTTTGTTCTCCAGGTGCCTGGCGGATAGGGAAGGAGGCCGGCACGGACGCGCCAGCCTTTTCATGCCACGCGGCAAACCTGCTGCGGCGCGGCCTTCCCCCCAGAGAACAATGACGACAGTCGCGCGGCCGGTTGCCGATCCGCGCAGTGCGCCGCATGCGTGTGCGGCGCTATTGGTCGCTGCCGACTGTGGTGCGCGGCGATCCGCGTGTCAAGTTGTCCCAGTTTCGATTAATGCGGCGACCGTCACGCTGCGAAATATGCTGCGAGGACGCATCGCCAACGGGCCAGGCGCAGGCGGCCGCCGGCCCGGATCGCCTGTCCGCGAACCGCCTCGTGGGCGAGCGGGGCCGCCCTCGCGCCGTCGGCTCAATAGCGCGGTATCGATGCGTCCACGTCCGCGGCCCAGGCATCGATGCCGCCCTCGATCGCGTACACGTCGCGATGGCCCAGCTGGACGAGGTGCTGGGCGCCATGCCAGCACCGCTCGCCACGGTGGCACAGGACCGCCAGCGGCGCCTGCGGCGGCATGTTGCGAATCTCGTGCGTGCCTTCGTCCAGATACAGGAACGGTACGGAGAGCCGGGCCAAGGCGCGTTCTTCCTCGCGGCGCAGGTCGACGATGGTCAGCGTTCCCGCGCGAACGCGGGCGTCCGCTTCGCTCGGCGAGATCCAACGCACCGGCTTGGGCACGGGCGCCCTGGGATGGCTGAGCGACAAGCTGGGACCGCGCTCGACATCCTGCCAGTCGATCGACAGCCCCTCGGCGCGGCGCGCGCTGGCCAGATCGAACTGCAGCGCAACGCCATCCACCTCGGCGGCGATGGCCTCGTTCCTGCGCGGCCCGAAGCGCAGGCTGCTGCGGAACTGCGGATCGACCGCGATGTCGACCACCGTGCCCTCGCCTTTGCCGCGGACGACGCCGCGCAGGAATTCGGCGGCGGCCTGGGTCAAGCGCACCGCAGGCGGCGTGCGGTCCGGCGCGGGCAGCCCCAACGCCGCGTGCAGTTCGTCGGCGCCGGCCATCCGCTCGACAACGTCGCTGTCGCCCAACAGCTTTCCGTCGAGATACAGCTGCGGGATGGCCTGCAGCCTGCCGTAGGCCTTGATCTGTTCGCGAAGCTTCGAATCGGCGGACACGTCGACGTGCGCATAGTCGAGCCCGAGGCCGTCGAGCAGACGGCAGATCTTGTGCGAAAAGAAACGCTCCGGCGCATCCGGCGCCCCGTTCATGAAAACGACGAGTCGATGGGCGCGCAACAGGGTCTCGATGCGCTGGCGGTCGGCGGCGGATAGCGTCATGGCGAAGGGCGGCAATGGAGGGGATGGGTTCGATACAGCCGACGCGCTCGCGCCAGGCGACTGTCGCCGGACGCATCGGCAGCGCCGATGCTACGCATGCCCTGCCTGGAATGCCGGCAGGCCGCTCGCGGGCGCAGGCGGAACCGACGGCGAGTCCCCTGGTCTTCGCGGCAGAACCATGCTGTCATAAGCCGCATCGAAAGGAAGCAACGATGAAGCATCTCGCGCACATCGCCGTACTGGCGTTATTGGCGGTCGCCGCACCCGGCCACGCAGCGCAGGGGCGGTCGGATTCCAAGGATCGCAAGGCCGACGCGGCCGACAGTAGCGCATCGGCGCCCGCGGCCGGCAGCGACCGGCTGGTACCGAACGAGGCGTCCGGCGACGACTGCGCCGCCGACGCGCGCATCGGCGTCGTGCCGGACGAACCGATGCGCCGGCTGCATGTCCGCCTGTGCGAAGCGCGGGTGCAACCGGCCTACCGCGCGCGTTGCGGCGAATCGGCCAGGGAGCTGGGCTCGATCCCGTTCGTGACCGACCACTGCGGATCGCTCGATGAACCGGTGGAGGTGGCCCTGGGCGGACGCTCGTATCGGCTGCGCCGCATCGGCGCGGAGCCCGCCGCGGGCGCGCCGCGGCTGGCGGGAACGTTCGCCGGCGATGGCTTGCGGATGCAGGTAAAGCCCGCAGGGGCGGTCCGGGAACGCCTGGACGAAGGCGAGGCCATCGGCATCGAACAGGAAGTGACCGTGTCCCTGAGCCTGGACGGCGCCAAGCGCACGTTGCCCGCGGTGTACTCGGACGGCCCATGACCGTCGAAGCCTGCGCGGCCGCTGCGCGGCATCGCGCCTGCAACCAGGACCGATCTGCATGAGCCTTCGAACGAACATCGCCGCCATCGCCGCGCTGCTCCTGGCGTTCGGTACCGCCAACGCCGCGCAGCGCCCCGGCGCCGAGCTGCGCTGCGGCTGGTTCGACAATCCGACTCCGGGCAACGCCTCCCTGTACGATCGCGACGGCGAGTGGACGATCGCCATCCAGGGCGGCTATCAAGCCAAGGGCGACTGGCCGCCGGAGTATCCGCCGGGACAGTGGCGCGCGACGAACGCCGGCCGCCATGGCTACGGCTGCGCCTGCTTCAAGGTGCGGGTCGACGCCGAGGAAAAGAACATCCTGGAGATCGTCTCGTCCAAGGCGCGGCCGCTGTCGGCGTGCCGCAAGGACCCCGCCTTGAAGGGGGTCGAGCGAAGCCTTCTGGGGTCGGAGCCGTGACCGGCGATTCTTGAGCTGGCAAGACCGCCGCGCTCGCCGCCCGAGCAGCAAGGCCAAAACTGCTCGATGTCCGTCGCGGCTTGGCCGAATGGACCGAACTCCACTGGAGCGCGCTGCATCGGCATCCCTGCGCGCGAACGTGCGCCGCGCAACCCCCACGCGTCGCCCGGAAGCGAGAACGCTTCCGGGCCCGCGCCTTACTCAATAGACCAGATACTCCAGGCGTTTCTTGCTCAACTCCGCAGAGGATTCGTTGCGGACGTCGGCGCTGAAGCCTTGTCCACCCATGGTGCCCTGGTTGATCAGGAAGCTGAAGATACTCGGGCCCTGGCCTTCGGTGTTCCTGGGGTATTGCGCGTTGCCGTGGCACCCCATGCATCCGCCCATCACCAGCTTGTCGGAGTTCGGAGGCAGCTTCTTCACGCCCAGGATGCTCGGCAGCCCGCGCTTGGCCAGCAGGGTGAATTGCTGCTGGTCCGGATCGGGATCCTTGACGCCGCCCTTGAACAACTGGATGCCGGGCTGGCTGCTCTCGATCACGATGTTGGCCAGGTAAAAGTCCTGGGTCAGCGGATCGGGCTTGGCCGGCGTGACGGAACTGTCCTCGTTGGTGGGCAACACCTGCAATCCCACCAGACGGTAGTAACGCCACACCGAGTCCTTGAACGCCGGCGAGCCGGCCATGGCTTGCTGGACTTCGTTGTTGACGTCATAGACGGCGCTGGTCGCCACCGGCGGATTCTGGACCTTGATCGGCCCCGAAAACCCGTTCGGTATGACGAATTTTCCGGGGACGACATCGTAGCCGTGGGCGCTGTCTATCGCGCCGGCCAAGGGCAGTTGGACCGCGGTCCGGTTGGATCCGGTGTTGAGGATCGCCGTCGGCCGCGTCCCTGACGGTACCGATGCGTCGTACTGCATGTCGTTATAGAGGTTGATGAGATACAACCCGGTGTCTTTCTTGTCCGGCGTGGTCAGGCTGTCCACCTGTTCGAAGGTGGTGTAGACGAACGTCGGGTAGTTTTCCATCTTGCGCAGGATGTGCACGCCGACCAGGCCGAAGGTGGCCACCCGGGCCTGGGTCACGCCGTTTTCCTTGTAGTAGTACAAGGCCTCGGCCGTGTGATAGCGGCCGGATGCGATCAAGGCGGGCGTCATTTCCCGCCAGGCCGATTTGACCTCGACGGATTCGCCCTGGTTCGTCGCGTTGGGGGGCAGTTCCAGCGAAGTCGGGGGATTGCCGGCGTTGTAGATGGACTTGATGTAATCGTATTCGACCGGATTGACCTTGGCCTGGAACAGGATGATGTGATCGTCCTGCGGATTGGGCGACGGCGTGTTGCCGTTCTTCGGGAAGAAGATCTGGTTCTGGCCGATCTGGCTGTTTTCGTCGAGATTGTTGAATCGGGCATCGGCCGACGCGACCTTCAGATTCGCCTGGAAGACGTACTCAGGGTCCAAGGCAGCGAGATCGCCCTTGGGCGCCGATCCCGCCGGGAACAGTTCGGAGCGGTGAGCGAAGGTTTCCCAGACCAACTGATTGCTGCTGAAGTTGGAAGCGGCGGTTCTGCCGCTCTGGTAGAAGTCGCTGGCGCCGGATGCGGCGAAGTTGCGGCCCGGATCGATGGCCCCTCGCACGACCGGAGACTTGCCGGCGACATCGACGCCGTTCTTCTGCGCCGGGGAATTGAAGTGGATGAACTGCCGCCAGGCGAAGCGGGCGTACTGCGCGTGGGTGATGTTGGGGTTGTAGGGGTCGTAGTTGTACGCCGGCGGCGCGGCGGGCAACGCCGCCGGGGTCGCGGTCAGGTCGGCCGCGGTGATCGGCGCGCCGCCCGGAAACGGCGTTGCCTGATCCTTGGAGACCGATGAAGCGGCGACTACGGGTTCTGTTTTCGTGCACGCCGCGGACATCGCCAGCGCGCTGGCGAGCGCGCCGAACATAACGATCCTGGTCTTCATTACCGCACTCCGTCATTGGTGCGCCGCGTGACGAATCCACGCGATCCATCGCGGCAGCCATGGGAATTCACGAGCGATCGGGCCGTCCCGACATCAGTCGGAACGGGAGCGGAGGCGGTCAGCCCACGTAGGCGTACCACTGGATCACGAAGCTGGTGTCGTTGTAATCCATGTCGCCGCCGTCTTCGGTCACGTACAAGGTGCCGCCACCGAATACCGAGCCGTTGATGAAGAACTGGACCGGATTGCCCGCCGAAACCAACGGAACCTTCGACCCGCTGCTGCCGAACTGGACCTGCAACCCGGCCGCCATGGTGAACCTGCCGGCTCCGTTCTGCAGGAAGCCGACGTTGACGCCGCTGCCCGAGATCGGGAAAGTCGCCTGACTGCCATCCAGGCAATAGAAACTGATCGGCCGGTTGTTGGCGTCGATGATCTGGACGTATTGCGTGTACTGGGCCTGGTGCATCGCCGTGAACGTCACCAGCTTGCCGGTGGGGATGTAGGCCAGGGACTGCGGGGCCGACCATTGGATGCCTGCCACGATGGGGTCTCCTTGTATCGATGGACTTCCAGAACTTGAGGGAGGCGCCGCTGCAGCCCTCACCGACTGTCATGCCGACGGTTGCGCGGAAACGGCGCCGCGTGACACATGCTTAGCGGAGCAGTGCCGTCGAGCGGTTTGCGGATCACGAAAATTTTCTTCCACCGGCCCACGCCGACCGCGTCGTGCATGGTGGTGCAGGACTATTGCGAGGACTCCCCGAATGGGCGCCGCCGTTTCGGCGATGGATCGCCCGTTGCGCGATTCAACGCAAGCGCCGTCGCTTCAGGCGAAAGCATCTGCGTCTTGGCTCATCGCCTGCTACTACGCTGTCAAGCGCAAACTGCGGCCAGCTTTTTTGATCGATGCTTGATTGAGCTCACAAAATTCGGCGTTTATTTCGCGCCGACGCGACTTCACTCGAAAAAGCATCCGTAACCAGCGTGTGTGAAGTTCCGTGAGTAAAGCAATCGAGTCGGCGCTGATGCTTCGCAGACGCAGTCGATTTCGCGGTGCTGCGCCGGTCCGGTAGCGGCGACGGCGGCGCGACGCTGGTCCAGACCGGCCAGACCCGGCGCGCGCACCAGGCCGTGGCCGACGACATCGTCTGGCACGTCACCGGCTGGATCGCGCGGTTCGCCGTCGCCGCGCTGGTGCTGGTGCTGGCCCGGATCTCGGTCGACCGCGCGGTGCCGTCCGAGCTGTCGCACGTGGTCGCCGCGCAGAACCGTTTCATGTCGCGCCTGTCGACCAATATCGGCGCGCCGCGAGCCTTCATCGCCGAAGCCGCGCACCAGATCCCCAACCCGCTGGCCTCGCTGTGCGCGCAGGCGCAGACCGCGACAGACTCGCGCTCAGCGTTGCCGACGCCGACGCCGGACACCGTCAAGCGCGTGGTCGAGCCCCACGGCGGCCGCCTCGAACTGGCGCGCTCGCGCTGCGGCGGGCTGGAAGCGCGCCTGCGTCTGTCCAAGGATGCGGCATGAGGCTGCTGCGCTACGCAGCCGCGGCGAGACTGTTCTCGGCCGCGTCGCCCTGCAGGACCCGCGCGACAGCGCCGTGGCCTATTTCATCGTCGCCCAGGACGCGCGCCTGCTCGGCCAGGACGCCGCGCCGCTGCGGGCTGCGCTCGGCGCGTAACGGGCGCGGCCGTTCAAGCGCATGGGCGCGCTGCAACGCATCGAACGCGGCGCGCCGTTGCGCGTGGTGCTGCCGCGCGATCATCTGCCGTTGGTCGCGCGCACCGCGCCTGTCCCGCCCAGGCCTCGCACCCGACGAAGGCCGTGGCGTCCTCGATCGCCGGCCGCTCCCACGCGTCCGGGGCCGCTCGCCGCGCCCGCACGCCGTCGCGCCGACCTTTCGGGTACGATTCGGCGGGTGAGCCGGCCGGATTCGCGACGTCCCGCTCATCCAGACCGCGAGCGGCCCCGTCTCGCCGGAGCATCGCGTGGACAACCTGCTGGCAGGCAACGGCATCGCCCCGGAGTTCCCCCCGGCTCAGCTCGAAATACGCACGGCATACGAACCGACGGTCTTTCCGAGCCTCGGCCGCCACCATCTGATCTACGAACTGCACCTGCTGAATTTCGGCGACCGGCCCATTGCGCTCGACGCGATCGAAGCGCTCGATGCCGATAGCTACGAGCCGTTCGCCTGCCTGCAACGCCATCAACTCGATATCCGGACGATCGGGACGACGCACGGCGAGAGCGACCCGCAAGCCCGGCGGATCCTCGACTGCGGCCGGCGCGCAGTCGCGTTCGTGTTCCTGTCCGTGGACGCCGATGTCGGGATTCCCGGGAAGCTGCGCCATCGCATCGTCTCGGATGCGCGTTCGGTCGTCGGGCCGGCCATCGCGACGCGCAGCACCGCGCTGCGCGTGCTCGGCGCGCCCGTCGAGGGTCCGGGCTGGACCGCCGTCAGCGGCCCCGGCAACGATTCCCATCACCGGACCGGGGTGTTCGTCGTCGACGGCGTCGCGCGGATATCCCGGCGCTACGCGATCGATTGGAAGAAGATCCGGGACGGCGCGTCGTTCCTGGGGGATGCGCGCGATGTTCGTTGCTACCACACGTATGGCGAGAATGTGATCGCAGTCGCCGACGGCACGGTGGTCGCGGCCGTGGACGGCCTTCCGGACAATGTTCCCCGCACCCGCGCCGGCTTCGAACCGGCCGTGCCGACGACGATGGCGACGATCGCCGGAAATTCATTGGCCATCGACCTGGGCCACGGACAGTTCGCGTTCTATGCGCACCTGCAAGCGCACAGCCTGCGGGTCGCAACGGGGGACCGCGTGCGTTGCGGACAGCCGCTGGCACGGGTCGGAAACTCCGGAGATGCGCGCGAGCCGCATCTTCATTTCCAGGTCGCCGACGCGCCGGACGCGTTGGCCGCAGAGGGCCTGCCCTACCTGATCGACCGCTATCGGCTGCGGCTTCCCGACGGGCGAGCGACGGTGCGCACGCAGGAACTGCCCCTGGCCGGCATGCGCGTGGATTTCTGACTGCGCTGCGGCGAAGCGCCGGCAGTCGCGGACGCCGAGCGTCGACCCGAGCGGCGACTCGACCATGCCGGCATCGGTCCGGCGCGATCGGCTTATTGGTACACTGCAAAGGCGCTCGCCGCTGCAAAGACGCAGCGGCCGGCGACGCTGTCCAGGCGCCTGCGCAGGCCTGTGCGGACAGGGCCGCAGCGAAGCGCGCGATGGTTCGGACGCGGCAGTCTCGCCCATGCCCGGACATCCGCGCCGGCCGCGCACGGATGCTGCGGTGCGGGACTATCGTCCCGGCAAGACCCGTCGGGCCCCGAGCCCGCGCGCCATCTATCCTGAAATCAATCGGACGTGACTGGGATATGCAGATGAAGACGAGTTCGGTCGACGAAGCGCACAAGCAGTTCCTTTTCGAAGCCGGCGCCGATACGACGCCCCACTCCGGAAGGACGCTCTACATACATCTGGAAGGCGTGCATCGGCGCCTGCACGATTGGGGCAACGAAGAATCCGTCTGCGTTGCTGGGTTGTTCCACAGCGTGTACGGAACCAGCGCCTTCAAGCAGCAGATCATCCCGCTGGAGTTGCGCGGCCGGGTCCGCGCGCTGATCGGGGAGAAAGCCGAAGCGCTCGCCTACCTGTTCTGCGTATGCGAAAGGCATGCTTGCCTGGGGCCGCTGCTGTATGGCACCTCGAAAATGAAGAACATGGCCAGCGGCGAGGAAATCGGGATCGATGAGGAAACCTTGCGCTGCATGCTCGAACTCGAAGTGGCCAACTTCGTCGACCACTTCCCCGGAGGCAAGATCGACAATCCCGGCGCGCGCGCGGAGATGTTGCTCAAGACCTACCTGATGACCACAGAGCGCTATCTGTCCAAGGGCGCATACGGCGCCATTCAGTCGATCTACGCCAACACCTATCCGGCGCCGGCCGCTACTGCGGGCTAGTTCCCACGGGCCGCGCGGCACGGCCCGCCGGCGTCGGCACCGCTGCTTGCCGCCGAGCCGCCCCGCAGCCCGCCGCTGCGGACAGCGGCGGCGAAAGACGTCGCAGCCCCGCGAGCGCCGCTCAGGCAGCGTCCAGCCGATCCCGTCTGCGCCTGAGCCGATAGGATTGCAGGCTCGGATCCGCGCAATCGACGGTGTCGATGTAGGCGTTGCGCTCTTCCCACATGACTTCCATGTCGTAGAGGCAGAACGAATAGAGGTCCGGCCGCTCGGCCCAGCCCTCCTGCGTAAGCACCGACACCGAGGTGAACAACTCGTTGTCGTTGCCCCACCAGCACAGGACCAGATAGGGGCTGGTGCCCTCATGGAAAATGGCGAAGTGCGCGGTCTGCGGCCAAGGCAGGGAACGAGACGCCTTCACCTGCGCCAGGCGTTCGTGGAACGGCGCTTGCGCGACCGGCCCATCGTGCTTGGCGATCGTGTAGATCTTGGCGCCGTCGGCGTCCAGCCAGTCGGAAGAGCTGCGGATGGTACGGGGAACGAACATGCGTGCTTGCTCCGTTCAGACGGCGGCCGCGCCGACAGCGGTGGTGCGGGCGGCGCCGTCGGCGCCGATCGCGGCGAGTAGATCGAGGACGTCCCGCGCCTTGGGCTGCAGGAAGAAGTGATCGCCCTCGAAGACGAACCGCTCGAATCCGTTTCCGGCGACCTCGGCCCAGGCCTCGACGTCGGCGAGCGAAACGTTCGGATCGGCATCGCCCCCGAGCGCGGTCAACGGACAGCGGACCGGCGCGTCCGAGGCATATCGGTAAGTCTCGAAGACGGCGAAATCGTCGCGCAACTGCGGCAGGAAGAACCGCATCAGGTCCGGATTCTCCAGCAGCGCCTTGGGCGTACCGTTGAAGTCGGATATTTTCCGCAGCAGGGTATCGTCGTCCATCAGGTGGTACGGCTCTTCGCGCAGCGGCGATTGCGGCGCCCTCATCCCGGAGACCACCAGGTGAAACGGCGCCCTCGCGCCCGAGCGCTGCAGCGCCCGGGCCAGTTCGAACGCGATCAACGCGCCCATGCTGTGCCCGAAGAAATAGAACGGCTTGTCCGCCAGCCCGGCGACGGCTTCCCGCAACGGCCCGAGCATGTCCGCGAGACGGTCGAAACGCGGCTCGGAGAAGCGGTTCTCCCGCCCCGGAAGCTGCACCCCGACGACCTCGATCTGCTCGGGCAGTTGCGCCTGCCAGTCGCGGAACGCCGAAGCGCCGGCGCCGGCATAGGGAAAGCAGAACAGCCTCACCGCCGCGCGCGGCCGGCGCTGTTCCAGCATGATCCAGCGATTCTTGCTCATCACGATCCGGGTACTCGCTGCGTTACTCGCTCACTTCGTAGACGATGGTTTCGGTGGCGCCCATGGCCGAATTGATCACGCCGTTGCCCTTGTCCTTCAACATCAGCCGCAACCAGCAACCGCCATAGCCGCCGCCGAAACCGAACAGGCCCCAGATCACGTCGTGCACCGCGTAACCGCCGGGGCCGGACTGGCCGTAGAACGGCAGGGAAGCGCAGTACTCTTGAGCCAACCACGTGCCTTCCGAGAAAGCGCGGCCGACGACCTCGCACCAGCCCGGGTCGGTCTGGAACTTGCCGACGTACACATCGGTGCCCGAACTGCCCTGCGCTGCCTTGACCACGAAGTCTTCGCGCCTGGCCAGCAGCAATTCGCGCAAGTCGCTGTCGACACCGTCGAACCGGACCGTCTGCTGCGCCACCGGAACCGACCAAGGCACGAACCGCTCGATCAAGTCGCGCTCTTCGTCGTTGAACAGCTTGCTGTCCTTGTGCTTCTGGGCGATCGCCAGGGAGCGCTTGTCGCCGATCACCGGCACCAGCGGATTGCCGGGCCAGTACACCGTGCCGCCCAGGGACGCCCGATACAGTTCCAGCGGAAGCTCGAAGCTGGAACCGCGGTGGAACGGCACCACCGTGCAGATGCGCCGTCCATGCGCGTGCACCCCGGAACGGTCGAAGCGGACGTTGGCGAGGTCGCGCTCGATCAGTATCTCGCCGTCGACGCCGCACTCGTCCAGGGCCTCGCGAAAGAGCGGCACGAGCGGAGCCGACATGCCGAGCTCGAAGGACTCCTTGCCCACGACTATCAGGATATTGACCCGGCCGTTCGCGGCCGCCGGATACGACTTGCCCTGGACGATCAAGTGCTTCATGTACTCCTTGGGGATGTTCCTGGAGTGACAGTCCACGGTCTCGAAGAAGCTCGCCAGGGCCGCCTGCTTGCGGTACTGCCGGTCCAGCCACTGGATCTGCCAGCCGCCGATGTCCGGACCGGTGTTGATCTCCAGTATCTTCAGTCCGCGCGATGTCAGCATGGCATCCACGCGCAGCATGAGCTGACGCATGTCCACGCCCGATTCCATGAAGATATCCGCCAGCATCGGCGGGATCCGATAGAAGGCGGCGAGGCCTTGCCGGTCGTTGGCGAACTCGGCGCGAATCGCGCGATAGACCAGTTCGGGCACCCGGCAGACGCAGTCTCGCAAGGTCTGTTGCATTTCGCTGCCCACGAACCAGGGCCACGAGTTCAACGGATAGGGATAGTCGCGCAGGAATGCAGGCAGCGTTTCGTCCAGCAGTTCCAGCTGGTCCAGGCAGCGCCCCTGGGTTACGGAGTGATCCAGGAACCTGACCGCCGTCTTGGAGGTCAGGGCGTGGTTACGGATGATCTCGGGATTCATGCGAGCTCGGGTCCAGTTGATGTCCATCGATAACGGCGATGTCCCAGGCGCCTACCATTCGTGCACGACGGCTTCGACGTCCAGGTCTCCGGTTGCGCTGCGGTCCTGTTCGCCGCGATCTTCGATCAGCATCGCGGCAAGGAATCCGGGAGCGAAGGCTTGCAGCAGATACAGCGCGGGGGCCGCGCGCGCGCGCTGCTCGCCCAGGAAACGCGAAAGATTCATCAAGGGATCGGCGTTCAGGCAATGCCCGACCTCGCGCGCGCTGCCGGTATACAGCTGATTTCCGCTCAGCCCGGTGCTGGACGCGTTGAAGCTGGAAATCGGCCTGAAGAAATTGGTGGCGAATACCCGTTCGATGCCCGCCAGCGACAAGCCGCGCGCGCCGACCACGTCGTGCGACACTCCGCCGATCAGCGTCTTGCGCGAAGCGAAATCGTCGTTTCCGCGCATGCCCGCCAGGTCCGAGCGCAACGAGAACCCGCGGGTCAGGAACTCGAGCGGCAGGTCGGCGGACACCAGGCAGGCCGCCGAGGCGTCGCTGACGACGCCGAACGTCTGGATCCGGTCCTCGTCGCTGCGGGCGCTGTCTTGCGACACCACCAGGACGTTGCGGCGCGCGCCGGACCGGACGTGGCCGATGGCCATATCCAACGCGGACAACAGGCTCGCGCATTCCTGCCCGGTCACCGCCAGCGGCAATGCGTTGGTCAAGCCGGTGCGTTCGAGCAGCGCCGGAAAAAAGCCGCGATCGGCGGACAAGAACTGCGGATCGGCCGTGGCCACGATGAGCAGGTCCACGCTCTTCGCGGCTGCGCCAGTCATGGACAGGGTGCCGGCGATGGCCCGGGCCACGCTCTCCTGCGGGGCCACGACGCTCTGGCGGAAGACGCCATAGTCGAGCAGTTCCGGATTCATCGGCAACTTGTGCGCCTTGAAGCGTTCGGCCGCATTCGCGATCGACTCCACCGGGCGCCGGATTTCGCCCAGTTCGACATGGATGCCGCCCCAACGGCAGCTGCGATCATCGTTCATTCGATCATTCCTTTACCCTGCATCCGCATTCCCGGCGGACGCCCGCCGGGGAAGACAACGTGACCGCCAATCACGCCGGAAACACTTCGGCGACGCCGTCGTACATGCCATAGAACAGGTCGCAGGTTCGCCGCACCGCTTCAAGCGCCTCTTGCTGCTTCTTGACGCTGTCGCAGATGTCCGCCACCAGGCTGATGCCTTCCTGTACGTGCCCGACATCCTCCTTCTGGTGGATGGAGAAGAACAGCAGGTCCTTTTCGGTGAGGTTGTACAGGCGCGGCAGCAGGTCGTGTCGCGCCTCTCCGGCGGTGGTCTCCAGATTCTGGCCTTCGCTGGCGATCATCACGGCGGCGGCGCCCATGTGGAAGGTGCGCCGATCGCGGACCAGATTCATCCGGTAGTCGATCAGGGCCCGGGTGCTCGGCAGCGGCTGGGCCGCATCGCGCTCTTCGTCGCTGATGCCGACCGCGCGGATGAAGTTCTGCATCAGGACCACGTGGTTGTCGGTGCGCGAGAAGCGGCCGGTCTCCTCCTCGAACATGTTCATCAACAAGCGGCGCTTGTGGACATTGCGCGGGCAGTGGTGATACAGGGTCTCGATGTATTCGAGGAAGTTCTTGGTGAGCTGGTAGCCCTGCAGCGTCATATACCGCAGCAGCCCCCAGTTCGGCTGGTCGGCCACGATCCGCGTCACCACCGGATGGGTCAGGGTGATCCTCGTCTCCAGCTCGTCCCTGAGCCTGCGCTTGAATTCCTCTTTCTCGATGAACGCCGGCGAAGAGCGTTTCGCGGCGCCGTTGAGGCGGGCCTTCAGATCCGCCGTCTTCTGGCACATGAACACGCCGGGGTGGGAGACGCCGTCGACCCGGGCGTAGTCGTCGAGCCGCCCGTACTCCGCGAAGCCCAGGCCCGACCAGATCTGGTGCGGCACCGAGTTCTCGCGGACGTCCAGGGTGATCAGCTCGTGGCCCTTTTCCTCGCAGTACCGCGCGATGTCGAGGAAACCGCCGCGCAGCACCCCGGTCTTCTGGTGGTCGGAGCGGATGATGCCCTTGGACAGGTCGGCGATATGGCGGCAATTCGGCATGCTGCTCGACGAAAGAATGGCCATGCCGATGACCTCGGCCTCTTTCCGGATCACGAAAAGCGCGATGTCGCCCTTGTCCAGGGACTGCCGCAGATCGTCGATCAGTCCGTCCGCCTCCTCGTCCAGAGGCTTGGTGTATCCGATCACGGTCGTCGATTCGATCGCATCGTTGTACAGGGCGACGATGCCTCGCCCGGTTGCCTCGTCCAACGACGTCGGCCAGGTGAATTCCACGGTCATTGACTCTTGCTCCCTGCCTGCTTGTTCGTGATTGATTGCCCTGCATCGGCGCTGGCCGAGCTCGCCGCCGGCGGCAACAGGCTCTCGATGGTTCCGCCCATGATCCGGGCCACGGCCGCCGGCGGCAGCCCCGCCAACGGGCCCTCGGGCGCGAGCAGGCCCGAGATCATCGCCTTCAGGTCGTCCTTCATGGAGAACACCGGCCAGTCCGTGCCGAAGATGATCTTGTGGTTGATGCCCTGCGCGAACAGGTCGCGCAGCGGCGCCTGCCATCCGTGCGCCGACATCGCCGCCGGAAAGCCGGAGAAGTCCAGATAGACGTTGGGCCGGTAGCAGCACATCAGCTTGGCCTGCTCGACCAGGTTCACGCCGCCGTGGGCGAGGATGAAATTGACCCCCGGGAACAGCAGCGCGGCTTCGTCGATCAGGTAAGGATCGGCGAATTCGAACCGCAGCGTCGGCGTCGTCGGCCCCGTGTGCAGCAGCACCGGCAGACCGCGCGCGGCGCACACTTCGTAGAACGGGAACAGGCGCCGGTCGCTGGGCGAATAGCCGCAAGGCGGATAGATCTTCAGCCCCTCGAAGCCGTACTCGTCCACCGCCTTCTCGAAGTAGGCGCAGCCGGTTTCGCCCCAACGCGGATCCACGCCGAACAGCACGTGGAAGCGGCCCGGATGGCGCAGCCTGACCTGCGCGTGCTGCCTGGCCAGGTCTTCGAACGAGAATTCGGCCTCGAACACGTGGCTGAAATCCGGCGCCAGCAGCACGGTCTTGGCGATCCCGGCCTCATCCATCTTGGCGACCAGCTTGTCGGCGTCGTGATCGTCGTGCTGGGCGATCAACATGCGGGTGAGCCTGGCCGCGTCGACGGGCGCGCCCGCAGAGCGCATCTGGACGGCCATGTTCGCCGCGACGCCCTCGAAGAAACCGCGCGGGATGCAGCGGCTGGAAGCCAGGTGGCAATGGCCGTCGATGATCTTGTCGACGGCGATCATGGGGCTTTCAACGAGTCGAGGAAGCGCGCGGTATCGCCGATCGTGTGCAATTCGACCAAGGCGCCCATGTGCTTTTCGAGATCGACCTGAAACTCCTGCTCGATCATCGTCAGCAGCATCAGCCGGCCGATCGATTCCATGCCGATATCGTCGACGAAGCGGCTGGATTCGGTCAGGACCTGCGGGCAACCGTTGTCGCCGGCGACCTTCCGGACCAACCCGGAAAGCGTTTCGACCGTCTGCGCCGAGGCGGGCGCGCTCACGCCGCCACCTCTTCGCCGGATTCGATTTGCGCCTGGAAGTGGCGGTAGATCCCGCGGCGGTCGTATTTCAGGTTGCGTGTCAGCATGCCGTTCTCGATGGTCAGCATGGTCGTGGTGACGACCTTGCGGTGGATGCGCTTGTAGCTCGCGACGCTTTCGTTCATGGCCTGGATGCCCTGCTCTATCGCCACGATGGCCTCGGGGCCGGTTTGAGCGTCGACCACCAACACCGCGACCAGCTTCCCGTCGCCCGCGGACATGGTCACCACCGCGTGCCTGACCCCGGCTATGGCCACCAGCGCGCGCTCGATCTCTTCCGGGTGGAACTTGGATCCGCCGCTGGTCACGATGATTTCCTTCTTGCGGCCGCTCAGGCTGAGGAAGCCGTCCGCGTCGATGACGCCCATGTCGCCGGTGGCTATCGAGCCGTCGGCCCTGAACGTCGCCGCGCTGTCCTCCGAACTGCTGTCGAAATAGCCCAGGGAGAGCGGGAACGGCCGCTTGATGACGACTTCCGACTCGTCGGTCAGATGGACGTGCTCGGGATGGATCGGACGGCCCACCGAGCCGATGCGGCTCTGGCCCGGAGTGTTCCAGGCGATCATGCCGGTCTCGGTCACGCCGTAGGCTTCCAGCAAGTTCAACCCATGGCGGTTGAACCCGACCAGCAGTTCCCGGCTGATCGGCGCCATGCCGGTGATCATGAAGCGTATCTTGCCCCCGAAGAACGCCGGCAGCTTCTCCGCGGCGTCCGCGCCGCGGCCGAACAGGTTGTAGATGACTTCGTAGATCGCCGGCGGCGCGACGATGAAGCTCGGCGCGTAACGTCCGATCTCCTGGAATATCGCGGTGTGGTGGACCACCTTGAACGACGCTCCGGCCCACAGGCAGCCGTAGACCGAGAGCCGTTGCTGATAGTTCGATAGCGGCAGGAAGATCAGGTGCGAATCCGCCGGCGCCAGGGCGAAATCGGCGATGAAGTCCGACACCAGCCCCTCGGTTCCCCTGCGGCTGATGTTCAGTCCCTTCAAGCGCCCCGAGCTGCCCGAGGAATACACCCGCGAGTGCAGGTCCGCCTCGGCGATCGTCGCGGCGTCCGCCGCCACCGGAAACTCGTTGCGCGACAAGGTGTCCGCGATCGCCACGCCGTTGCCGACGCCGTCGAAGTTCTCGGCCTTCTCGAACACCCACAACGCCGCGCGCTGCGCCTCGACCACGGCCGCGATCGCGTCGGCGGGGAGGTCTTCGGGCAGGGTATGCAGCACCGCGCCGAGCCGGATCGCGGCGAGATCCCACAGCAGGTACTCGTAGCCGTTCTGCGCCTGCAGGCCGATCTGCATCCCGCGCGTCACGCCGCTGGCGGCCAATCGGTCCGCCAGCGCCTGCGCCTCGTCCAGCAGCTGCGCGGACGGCACCGTGCAGGTATCGCCGTCCGCCTTCCTGGCCGAAACCTCGGCCCCGGGGTGCTTGCGCGCCTGGTCGAACAAATTCTCGAAATCCACGATCGCCTACTCCTGTTCGATATCGAATGACGAAACAATTCCGGACGGACCTGCGCCGCCGTCGGGCGCGGCGCTCACGACTCGTGCGCGTCCATCAATGCCGCCAACACCTTGCGGCTGCCCTTGAACGGCCGCCGGCCATGGGCGTAGGCCATGTTGTCCAGGATCAGCACGTCGCCGTTGCGCCACGGGAACGCGATGGTGCTTTCGGCGAACGCGCTCCTCACCGCGCCGAGATCTTCCTCGGGAATCTCGCTGCCGTCGCCGTAGCGGGCGTGTCGCGGCAGCCGGTCGGCGCCGTACAGCTCGGTCAGGGCCTGCGCGTGGCCCGCGCCGAGGCTGGAGACATGGAACAGGTGCGCCTGGTTGAAAAAAACAGTTTCTCCGCTCCGCGGATGCGTGGCCACGCCTTGCGCGATCCCCGATGTCCGCAACAGGCTGCCGCCCAGCCACTCGCAGGCGATGCCGTTCTGATCGCAGTACTCGCGCACCTCGTCCCTGCTGTCGGTCTGGAACACGCTTTGCCAAGGCAGGTCGATGCCTTCGTGATAGTGGCGAACGTACTCCACCTGTTTGCGCTGGAACTTCTCCGTCAGCTGCGGCCCGATCCGCCGGGTCACCGCGTCCATCGGCGCGATCGGCGTCTCGCCGCCTTGCGCGGCCGCCTCGATGCAGCAGAACGCGACCGTCCTGGGCCAGGTGCGGTGATAGGAGTTCTCGTTGTGCAGCGGGATCTCCAGGCTGGCCGGGTAGCTGGTGGAGGTCACCACGTGCCGGGTGACTTCGCTTCGCGGCGTCGAGCGGTACATGTACTTGAGGTGGTCGGCCGACCACTGCGATACGAAGGCATCGAAGTCGTCGGCGTCGCGCACCGCGAAGCCGCGGAACAAGATCGCGCCGTGCTCGCCGAGCCGGGCCTTGAATTCGCCCAGCTCGGGCACGACCGCCTGCGTCAACGGGCCCTGCCCCTCGACCAGCAACGGCCCGCCCCGTTCGCCGCACAAAAAAGAATAGTTCAACACCTTCGAGCCTCCGGAATTTTCGACAATGTGCTTTTCCGCATTCTTTACCGATCCGATCAAACCGCGTCCTGCACCACCTCGCGATCGTCCGCGCTCTCGAAGTCGCCGGTAGCCAGGACTTCGTAGATCGCCGCGCCGAGCGCGCGCCGCTCGTCCTGGCTTTCGACGATCGACAAGTGGTTTCCTGGCAGCCTTACGACACGCAGCCGCTCGCCGACGCACTCGCGCCAACCCGCCGATGCCGGGGCGGCGTTGTCCATCGCCTCGAAGTGCCAGACCGGAGCGTCCAGGCCGAGCGGCCGGTAGTCTTCCACCGCGCGGTTGATGGTGTAGCGCGTGGACAGCATCGCCCGAGCGCTGGCAGCGTCGATCGTGGGCAAGGACTCCAGGTCCTTGGGCACCAGGCCGGCCTCGCGGATTTTCGCGACCATGGCGGCGAAGTCGAGGTCCCTCGCCAAGGCTTCGTACGCTTCCATCGTTTCCGCGTCGGCCCGGGTGGAGAGGAAATCCAGCAGTTCGGCCTTGTCGTCGAAGGACGCCCTGACCGTCACCCCGAGATCCTTCAGATTGCAGAACGCGTCGATCAAGCCGACCAGTTCGACCCGCTCGCCGGCCTCGACCAGTTGGCGGCCGATTTCATAGGAGATCGCGCCGCCCGCCGACCAGCCCATGACCCGGTAGGGACCGTGCGGCTGCGCGTATCGGATGCACTGGATGTAGCGGTGCGCCATTTCGGCGACGCTGCGCAGCGGCTCTTCGCCCGCCGCCAGGCCGGTCGCGACCAGGCCGTAGACCGGCACCGACGCATCGATGACCAGCGCCAACTGGCGCGCGTAGTCGATGCCGCCGCCGCCGGGATGGACCAGATACAACGGCGCTTGGGTGCCGCCTTCGCGAATCGCGACCAGATTGGCGTAATCGTCGGCTCGCGCTTCTTCGCTGCGCATGGCGCGGATCCGTTCGGCCATCCCGGCCAGCGTCGGGCCGGCGTAGATGTCGCGCGGCGTGATCTCGCACGCGAACGCCTGGCGCATCTTCATCACCAGATGCAGCGCCAGCAGCGAGTGCCCGCCCAGCTCGAAGAAATCGTCCTGGCGCCCGACCCGCTCGATTCCCAGCAGTTCCCGCCACAGCTGCGCCAGCGCCCCTTCGATCTCGCCCTGCGGCGCCTCGTACGCGCCGCGCGCATACGCCTCGTCGTCCGGCGCCGGCAGCGATCGCCGGTCCAGTTTGCCGTTCGCCGTCAGCGGCAACGACTCCAGCCGCACGAACGCCGACGGCACCATGTAGTCCGGCAGCACCGCCGCCAACCGCGCGCGCAGCCCCGACACCAGCGACGCCGTTTCCACCGTCTCCTGCGACGCCACCACGTACGCCACCAGGCGCTTCTCGCCGCCGCTCTCGCGCGCCTGCACCACCGCCTCGCGCACCTGCTCGTGCTCGTTCAACCGCGCATCGATCTCGCCCAGCTCGATCCGGAAACCGCGGATCTTCACCTGGCCGTCGTTGCGCCCCAGGTACGCCAGCCGTCCGTCCGCCAGGTAACGCGCCAGGTCGCCGGTCCGGTACATCCGGCCGCCGTCCTCGCCGCAGAACGGATCGCGCACGAACCGTTCGGCCGTCAGCTCCTCCCGATTCAGATAGCCGCGCGCCACCCCCACCCCGCCGATGTACACCTCGCCCGCCGTTCCGCGCGGCACCGGCTGGCCCGCCTCGTCCAGCAGGTAGATCCGCATGTTCGACAGCGGACGGCCGATGTGCGGCACCGCGTCGTCCGCGCCGATC
>NZ_FNPT01000011.1 GCF_900107375.1 Lysobacter sp. yr284 | reverse complement strand
TGCCGACGCTGATTGCAGAGCCAGCAAGCGGCAGCTATGTTTTCCCTTCTGTTACGACCGCCTTCGTGACGAGCGATCAAGTGCTCCGCTGTGCATCGCCGCGACATCGCCCTGGACGGCCGCAGATCAAGTTCGGATGGAGATTGCAGCCACATGGCACGACCGCAATAGCAGCAGCGGCCTTGTTGGGCTACGAAGGCACGTTCGCGAAGACTTTGAAGGTTGGGCATAGCGGCTCCGTGAGGTAGGCAATCCTGTCTCCGCCATAGCGGAAGAGCAGGCACCTGGAGCCGATTGGCAATGCAGGCAAAACACCGGGGCGCGCAGCCGAGCCGGCACAGCACTTATAGTCCTGGTCTGAGGATCTCGCAAGCACGCATGGGCAGATGGTTTGATCCCGATTCTGAGGGGCATATATGCCATCAAACCGCCCTATTTGTACCAACGCTAAGTCATTGAAAAAAAAGAAAACGCGGAGTCGCGCGTTGGACTAAAAAACCAACGCCCTGAGAAAAGAGAGAGAAAAGTGGGGTTGATCTGCCCCGTTTCGGCCGAAATCGCGCCGACCTTGGTCCAACGCCAAAACGCGAAAACCGCCGAAAACAAGGCGTTTTCGACGGTCGCTGCTCTCGAAATAGAGAGGTTCGAACTGGGGAAGTTGGCGCGCCTGGAGGGATTCGAACCCCCGACCAATGGCTTCGGAAGCCACTACTCTATCCGGCTGAGCTACAGGCGCTTAGAGATCGCGGACGCCGGGTCGCGGCGTGCGGCCGTGCATCATAGCGGAATCCGCCGGTTTGGGTGAATCCGGCCGGTCGGCCGGCCACGACGGCCCGGGGCCCATGCGAAAGCGCTGAAGTCGCCAGCCGAGCCGAGGCCCAAACCCGCGCCGGGCCGACCGGTCCAGCGCCCATCAACCATCCGATCCAGCGCGCCAATCCGACAAGCCCGGCACGCCTTCAACCCCTCTGCAGGGGCAAGCACCCCGCCCCCGCCGCGCTACTCTATGCGGCTATGGATCGCGCCCAATCCCACCTGCCCGCGCCGGACTGGCGGCGGCGCCTGTCGCTGTATTGGAAGCTGACCCGCGGCGACCGCCCGATCGGGTGGCTGCTGTTGTTGTGGCCGACCTGGTGGGGGCTGTGGATCGCGGCCGGCGGGATGCCGTCGCTGTGGGTGCTGTTCGTGTTCTCGGCCGGGGTCTGGCTGACCCGGGCGGCGGGGTGCGTGATCAACGATTACGCCGACCGCTGGCTGGATCCGCACGTGGAGCGCACCCGGCACCGGCCGCTGGCCACCGGCGAGGTGCGCGGGCGCGAGGCGCTGGCGGTGTTCGCGGCCTTGATGCTGGCGGCGTTCGCGCTGGTGCTGACCCTCAACCGGCTGACCGTGCTGATGAGCGCGGTCGGCGTGGTGCTGGCGGCCAGCTACCCCTACCTCAAGCGCTACACCCATCTGCCGCAGGTCTACCTGGGCATGGCCTTCGGCTGGGGCATCCCGATGGCGTTCGCGGCGGTGCGCGGCGAAGTGCCGGCGGTGGCGTGGCTGTTGTACGTGGCCAACATCCTGTGGTCGACCGCATACGACACCTGGTACGCCATGGTCGATCGCGAGGACGATCTGAAGATGGGCTCGAAGTCGACCGCGATCCTGTTCGGCGAACTCGATCTGGTCGCCATCGGCGTGCTCTATGCGCTGATGTTCGCCGCGCTGGGCCTGGTCGGCCAGCGCGCCGGGCTGGGGCTGTGGTACTACGCCGGCCTCGCGGCGGCGGCGGGGTTGGTGGCGTATGAGTTCGTCATCGCGCGCGGACGCGAGCGCGAGCGCTGCTTCCGCGCGTTCCTGCACAACCACTGGGTCGGCCTGACGATCTTTGCCGGTCTGGCCCTGGACTACCTGCTGCGCAGCGCCACAACGGTTGCCTGAACATCGTTCAGGTTGGGACAGCGGGCGCGCGTCCCTGGACTGCGTACTTCAAGTGATGTTGACAGCCCGATTGGCACACTCGCGGCACGCCTAGGCAGGGGACAGGGCGCCGGACCTGCTCCTGCGCGCGGCCCGGCCGCACGGCGTTGTCCGTCCGCCGTTCGAACCGGAAGTCCGCATGACCCTCGTCCTCTCCGCGCGCCGCCCGCGCGCCCGTCTGGCTGCGCACGCCGCCGTGATCGCCGCCCTCGGCCTGGCCGCCCTGCTGTCGCCGCTGGTCGCGCAGGCCCAGTTCGCCACCGGCGGCGCCGGCCGCTTCCGGCAGAACATCTTGCGCGTCCGGCCCGATGGGCGTGGCGTTCATGGAGAACGCGACCCGCGCCAGCGTGCAGTTCCACGGCGGCGGCGGCTCGGCGGTGGCGGTCGGCGTGGTGGTGGTGGACTCCACCGACCACGGCGACGCGCCGGCCAGCTACGGCGACGCGGTCCACCTCGCCCAGTTCACCTGGACCGGCGGCACCCTGGCCGCGGGCACCACCACCGACATCCACGCCAGCGGTTTCGCCCTGGCCAACCTGGTGCCGCCGAGCACGCGCCTGGGCACCGCGCTGGACTCCGAATCGGTCGCCCAGTTCTCGGCCAACGCCGACGGCGACGATCTGCTCGGCAGCGACGACGAGGACGCCTTCGCCGCGCCGCTGGGCACGATCGCGGCGCTGCCGAGCACGACCTACACCTCGCCGGCGATCGCCTGCACCGGGCCCGGCACGGTGCGCGGCTGGATCGACTTCAACCGCGACGGCGACTTCAACGACGCCGGCGAAGCCTCCAGCAACAGCCCGACCTGCTCCGGCACGAGCACAGTCAACCTCAACTGGACCGTGCCGGCCGGCGTGCAGACCGGGCGCAGCTACCTGCGCCTGCGCATCGCCAGCAACGCCGCGCAGATCGCCACGCCGACCGGCAGCGCCAGCGACGGCGAGGTCGAGGACCACGTGCTGACCCTGGCCAACGCGCGGGTGACCTTGAACAAGCAGGTGGCCGCGCGCGCCAACGCCGCCGACCAGTTCACCGTGAGCCTGCTGCAGGGCGCCAGCGTGATTGCCAGCGCCGCCACCAGCGGCGCCGGCACCAGCGCCGGCACCGGCGCGCAACTGCTGGCGTCGGGCACCGGCTACACCCTGCGCGATGCGCTCAGCGCCGGCAGCACGCCGTTCTCGCGTTACCAGAAGAGCATCGCCTGTGTCGCCAACGCCGGCAGCGCGGGCGCAGTGCCGGTGCCCGGCGGGCCGACCGGCACCGGCCCGGTGGACTGGACGCTGACCCCGAACGCCGGCAACGACCTCACCTGCACCATCACCAACCGCGCGCTGGTGACCGCGTTGCGGATCAGCAAGAGCGACAACCAGGCCACCTACACGCCGGGCGACGCGCGCACCTACACGATCACCGTCAACAACGACGGCAGCGACGCGGCGACCGGCGCCCAGGTCAGCGACACCTTGCCGGCCGGCATGAGCCTGGCCGCGGTGTGGCAGTGCACCGCCAGCCCCGGTTCGGCCTGCGGCGCGGCCAGCGGCGGCACGGTCGGCGGCAACGCCGTGGCGTTGACGGTGGACCTGGCGCCGGGCGGCAGCGCGACGATCCAGGTGCCGGTGCGTTACAGCCCGAATCCGGGCGATTACTGATCCGCCTGGGCCGGGCGCGCGTTCGCGGCGGCGGCGCCCGCGGTGCGCTGCCGGCCGATGCGCGCTCGCGCATTCGCGCGCGCTGCACAACCTAATCGCGACGCCGGGCAAAGACGGTGCCGCCGCGCTGGTGCGCAATGGCCGCACCCGTTGCCGGAGCGCCGCCATGCCCAGATCCCTGCTGCCCGTGTCTTTGTTGTTCGCCTGCGGCGCCGCGCTCGCGGCGCCCGCCGGGTCCGACGCCGCCGCTGCGACCCGCGAACACTTCGCGCCGCCGGGCTGGGAAGGTTCGTACCGCGAGCTGCATTACTCGCCGGTGGTGCGCATCGGCGACCGGGTCATCGTGTCCGGCATTCCCACGCCGGACGGCGCGGACGACGAAGCCCGGGCGCGCGCGCTGTTCGTCGAGCTGCGCAAGCACCTGCGCAGCGCCGGCGCCGACCTGGACGACGTGGTCGAGCTGCAGAGCTTCCACGTCGCCCGCGACCAGGCCGAGTTCCGCGAGCGGATCGCGCCGGTGCTGAAGGTGCATCGCGAGTTCTTCAAGGACCACTACCCCGCGTGGACGGCGGTGGCGGTCAGCGCGCTGTATTCGAAAGGCGCGACGTTCGAGCTGCGGGCCGAGGCGGTGATCGGTTCCGGCAAGTCGCCGCGCGCCACCATCGGCACGCCCTGACGGTTCCCGCATGGCCTGCCTGTAGCAGCGGCGCAAGCCGCGACCGCGAACCCGCAACCGCGGCGCCGGCGCGCAATCGCCGCCGTCGCCCATGGCCCGCGCGCGCCGCCGCAGCCGGCGATTCCGACTAAAGTCCAAGTGGCCCGGGCCCGCAGCGCTCGGACAATCCCCAGGCCACCGCAGGACTTCGCACCGCCATGACCGCAGCCGCTCCCGTCGCCGACGGCCCGCTCGCCCGCTTCGCCCTGCGCAGCGCCGCCTGGGCCGAACGCTGGTTCCCCGATGCCTATGTGTTCGCCGCGCTCGGCGTGGTCGTGGTCGCGCTCGCCGCGCTGGCCTTCGGCGCCACGCCGACCGCCACCGCGGCCGCGTTCGGCGACGGCTACTGGAGCCTGATTCCCTTCACCATGCAGATGGCGTTCGTGGTCATCGGCGGCTATGTCGTGGCGACCGCGCCGGCGGTGGCGCGGCTGATCGACGCGCTGGCGCGTTTCCCGCGCAGCGGCCGCGGCGCGATCTGCTACGTCGCCCTGGTCAGCATGCTGACCTCGCTGCTGAGCTGGGGGTTTTCGCTGGTGTTCGGCGGCCTGCTGGTGCGCGCGCTGGCGCGGCGCGAGGACCTGGACATGGACTACCGCGCCGCCGGCGCCGCGGCCTACCTCGGCCTGGGCGCGGTGTGGGCGATGGGCCTGAGCTCCTCGGCCGCGCAGCTGCAGGCCAACCCGGCGAGCATGCCGCCCGGCCTGCTTGCGATCACCGGCGTGCTGCCTTTCAGCGAAACCATCTTCCTGTGGCAGTCGATCGCGCTGACCGCGGCGCTGATCGCGGTCTCGCTGCTGGTGTGCTTCGTCACCGCGCCGCGCGGCGCTTCGGTCAAGCGCGCGCGCGAGTTCGAAGGCGCCGACCGCCTAGCCGCCGACGAGCGCCACGCCGCGGCCTTGCCGCCGCGCACGCGCCCGGGCGAATGGCTCGAATACAGCCCGCTGATCACCGTGCTGCTGGCCGCGCTGAGCCTGGGCTGGCTGGCCTACGAGTTCGGCCACAAGCCGCTGGTCACCGCGATCGCCAGCCTCAATACCTACAACTTCCTGTTTCTCACCGTAGGCCTGTTGCTGCACTGGCGCCCGCGCAGTTTCCTCAACGCGGTCGCGCGCGCGGTGCCCAGCACCGGCGGCGTGCTGATCCAGTTCCCGCTCTACGGCGGCATCGCCAGCCTGCTGACCGCGGCCAAGGGCGCCGACGGCCAGACTCTGGCGCATCACCTGTCGAGCGTGTTCGTGCACATCGCCAGCACCGACACCTTCACCCTGGTGATGGGCGTGTACTCGGCGGTGCTCGGCTTCTTCGTGCCCTCCGGCGGCGGCAAGTGGATCATCGAGGCGCCGTACGTGATGCAGGCCGCCAACGACCTGCAGGTGCACCTGGGCTGGGCGGTGCAGGTGTACAACGCGGCCGAGGCACTGCCGAACCTGATCAACCCGTTCTGGATGCTGCCGCTGCTGGGCGTGCTGGGCTTGAAGGCGCGCGACATCGTCGGCTTCACCTTCATCCAGTTGCTGGTGCACATCCCGCTGGTGCTGGGCTTGCTGTGGCTGCTCGGCCTGACCCTGACCTACCACCCGCCGGTCATGCCCTAAGCGCAACGCGCGCGTTTGCGCAAGCGGAAAAATCCTACCCGCACGCGCGCCGACCGCCGACTGACGCGGCCGGCCGCGGCGCGCGATGCTGTGCGCCGTGGAGACGCCGCCGCGCTTGCGGCGGTGCGGGCAGGCAAGGACGCCGCGTCCGTTTCCACGCCGCGTTCCGGCCGATGCAGGCCGTCGCTGCGCCCTCAGGTCTCAATGTAGGAGACCTGTGTTGGCGACAATGGCGGCCTGCGGCGGGGAAGGGACATCCCGCCGGCAGCACACGCTCAAGGAGGGAGCGGATCGGGGGCCAGGGAACGCATCGCAAGCGACAAAGCATCCTCGTCGGTGGAGAACTTGCGATGCCGGGCCCCGACCACGGCAGGGAACGTCGGCCAAACGAACCCGCTCGATTCGATCAGGCGCGCCAGCAGGCGCGGCGCAGGGAGCATCGCCAGGGATGGCGGGCGATCGCGATCGGGGTTGCGCCCAGGACGGCGCGCGTGACGGCAGGGACGCCGTCACCGGGGTGGGGCCATGCAGGGCCCGGTTGGTGCGAGGCCATGGAGGGCATGGGGGCCGCGCGTCGCGCAGGAAGCGCGACGCGCGGAGCAGGGAGGCTCTTGAGTCCCGACGTTTTCGGCTCCGCGTGGGTCGAAGCCGCGCTGCGGTCGATTGAAGGCGTCGGGCCTGAAGGGCTTCGCTCAGGGATGAGGGCGTTGGCGGCGTCGGCCGGGTCGGTCGACGCGTTTCGCGCGCTATCGGTCGCGATAAGGGGTGCCGCGTCGCTGCGGCGCGGAAAGCGTCGGGCCCGAAGGTCCTTCCACGGCGCAGTGGGAGGGCCTTCGGGCCCGATGCTTTTGTTTCGGGTCGCTGCGAAAAGCGCCGGCCCCCGGACTTTTGCGCAGCCCGCACCTAGAGCGTCCGCGCGCACACCCAGGCATCCACGCGCTGCGCGCCGGCGCGTCGCAGCGCCCGCGCGGCGGCGTGCAGGGTGGCGCCGGTGGTCATCACGTCGTCGATGAGGATCGCGTGCGTCGGCGGCGCGGCGTTGCCGGTCCAGGCGAAGGCGTCGCGCAGGTTGCGCCGGCGCCGGGCGGCGTCCAGGCGCGATTGCGGCGCGGTGGCGCGGACGCGATGCAGGCCGCTGGCGGATAAAGCCAGGCCCAGGCGTCGCGACAGCGGGCGGGCCAGTTCCAGCGACTGGTCGTAGCCGCGTTCGCGCAGGCGCGCGCGGTGCAGGGGGATCGGTACCAAGGTCGGCGTATCGCCCGCGGCGGCTGCGGTTCGGCGCTCAGGTTCGCCGGCGGTATCGCGCGCCTGCGGGCGGTCGTCGGGCCACGCGCTGGGCTGCCGCGGCGCTGCGGTCGCGGCGTTCGCGATCAGTTCCGCCGCCCGCGATGCGAACGCCGCCGCCATGGTCGCCGCCAGCAAGCGGCCGGCGGCGAGGTCGCGATGGAACTTGAAGCGCGGCAGCAGGCGGTCGAGCGGCGCGCGATAGAAGGCCGCAGCGCGCACTTCGTGCAAGGGCGAGGCGCGGTCGTCGCGGCAGGCGTTGCAGCGGTCGTGAAGCGCGTCGGCGCCTGGGCGGGCGCGATCGTCTGGATACGCGCGATCGGCCTTGGGACCGGTATCGAGACCCGCATCGAAAATGGCATCGACAGCGGTCTTGCGGCTGCGATTGTCGCCACCGCCACCGCCACCGCCACCGCTGTAGCTGTAGCTGTCGAAGGTCCCGGCCCCGTCGTTCCCTCCGGCCGAATCCACGCGCAGCGGCATCGCGCATCCCAGGCAACTGCGTCCGCTGCGCGGCCATTGCGCCCAGCAGGCCGCGCACAGGTCGCAGCCGGGCAGGCCGGGTTCGGCGCAGGCCAGGCAGCGCGCGGGCCACAGCGACCAGCCCAGGCGCGACCAGAAGCCGGCCGGGGAGGCGAGGGCGAACGTGTCCGGGCTCATCGCCGCAGTGTTCGCGATGACGAAGCTGCGGGTTATCGGCGAGGCGGCGACGCGCGGGTCGGGAAACGCCGGGTGGGAGGGGCGGGGAAGTCCTGTGGGCGTGCGCCGGCGCGGCGCGGGCGTGCGGGTGGAGGTGCGTCTGCGCGCGAGGCCTCGGGACTAAGGCCCTTCGCGCTGACACGGGCTCGCTTCCAGGTCGTGGTGTTCCGCCCCGCTTCGCTCAAGCGACCGCCCTCGGCCGCGCTCGCCCAGGCGGCGTTGCCTTGCCCAATCGGTCCGTCGGTCGCGAAAACGCCACCGGGGACACGCTTGCGCTGCCGGTCGCTGCACTCCGCTACCCGTCCGCCTGCCGCCCGCGCCCCCACAACGCGCCCCATCGCGCCGCGAACTGGCCCCGAACGCCCCCAACCCGCCGACAACACCCGGCAAGATGCGCTCATCTGCCACTCCGAGCGCCGTCAACCATCCACGTGCTTCATCGGTTGACAGCCTCCCGGCCACTTCCCAGACTGCCCGCTCCGGTCGCGTTGCCTGCGTCCGGTTCCCTTTCGCCCGCCGTCAGTGCAGTCCGCTGGAGCCAGCCCGGTGCCCAACACGTCCCCCGAATCCACTCTCCGATACGACTGGTCCCGCGCCGAGGTCCGCGCGCTGTTCGACCTGCCGTTCCCCGAGCTGCTGCACCGCGCCGCCGGCGTGCACCGCGAGAATTTCGACCCGACCGAGGTCCAGGTCAGCACCCTGCTGTCGGTCAAGACCGGCGGCTGTCCGGAAGACTGCGCCTACTGCCCGCAGGCCCAGCGCTACCACACCGGCGTCGACGCGACCAAGCTGATGAGCACCGAGGCGGTGCTGGAGAAGGCCAGGCAGGCCAAGGCCGCCGGCGCCTCGCGCTTCTGCATGGGCGCGGCCTGGCGCTCGCCGAAGGACCGCGACATCCCCAAGGTCGCGGCGATGATCCGCGAGGTGAAGTCGCTGGGCCTGGAGACCTGCGCCACCCTGGGCATGCTGTCCGGCGAGCAGGCGCAGAAGCTCAAGGACGCCGGTCTGGACTACTACAACCACAACCTCGACACCGCGCCGGAGTTCTACAACGAGATCATCCGCACCCGCGAGTTCCAGGACCGCCTGGACACGCTGGAGCATGTGCGCGACGCCGGCATGAAGACCTGCTGCGGCGGCATCGTCGGCATGGGCGAGTCGCGCGAGCAGCGCGCCGGCCTGTTGCAGACCCTGGCCAACCTGCCCGCGCACCCGGATTCGGTGCCGATCAACCGCCTGGTCCAGGTCGAGGGCACGCCGCTGGCCGGGACCACCGAACTGGACCCGTTCGAATTCGTGCGCACCATCGCGGTTGCGCGGCTGATGATGCCCAAGTCGATGGTCCGTCTCTCCGCCGGTCGAGAATCGATGAGCGACGAGCTGCAGGCGCTGTGCTTCCTGGCCGGCGCCAACTCGATCTTCTACGGCGAGAAGCTGCTGACCACCGGCAACCCGGACACCGAGCGCGACCTGGCCCTGTTCGCGCGCCTGGGGCTGCGGCCGATGCAGGTCGTGGAGACCGCGGGCACCGTCCATGCGAGTATTGAAGACCACGAGGCACTTCCCGCCCACACCTGCGCCGCCTGAGCGGCGGAGCCACCTGCCATGAGCAGCCAGCGAATCCTTTGGCGCGACCGCGTCCATGCCGCACAAGCCCAGCGCGTGGCGGCCGCGCGCAGCCGCACGCACCGCGCGGTGACCCACCGCGACGGCGCGCGCTGCGAAGTCGAGGGGCGTTCGCTGGTCAATTTCTGCGGCAACGACTACCTCGGCCTGTCGCAGCACTTCGCGGTGATCAACGCGTTCCAGGACGCGGCCTCGCGCGAGGGCACCGGCGGCATCGCCTCGCATCTGGTCTGCGGCCACCACGCCCAGCACGAGGCGCTCGAGCGCGAGCTGGCCGACTGGCTGGAATCGCCGCGCGCGCTGCTGATGGGCAGCGGCTTCATGGCCAACCTGGCCGCGGTGCAGGGCCTGCTCGGCGAAGAAGACGTGTGCGTGCAGGACCGGCTCAACCACGCCAGCCTGATCGACGCCGCGCGCCTGGCCGGCTGCCGCCTGCGCCGCTATCCGCACGCCGATCCGGAAGGCGCGATCCGCCAGCTGCGCAACGTGCCCGACGGTCTGGCGATGCTGGCCACCGACGGCGTCTTCAGCATGGACGGCGACATCGCCCCGCTGCGCGACCTGGCCCTGGTGGCGCGCGCGCAGAAGGCGGTGCTGTACGTCGACGACGCCCACGGCATCGGCGTCACCGGCCCCGACGGGCGCGGCACCGTGGCCGCGGCGCGCTTGTCGGTGCAGGAAGTGCCGCTGCAGCTGGCGACCTTCGGCAAGGCCCTGGGCAGCTACGGCGCGGCGCTGCACGGCGACGCCGAACTGATCGGACACTTGGCCGAGACCGCGCGCAGCCACCTGTACACCACCGCGCTGCCGCCGGCGCAGGCCGCGGCGACGCGTGCGGCGATCAAGCTGGCGCGCAACGACCATTGGCGGCGCGAGAAGCTGGCCGACCTGACCGCGCACTTCCGCGAGCGCGCGACCCAGCTCGGCCTGGAGCTGCTGGCCTCGGGCACGCCGATCCAGCCGGTGATGTGCGGCGACGACCGCCGCGCGCTGGCGATGGCGCAGGCGCTGGAGCAGCAGGGTTACTGGGTCGCGGCGATCCGCCCGCCGACCGTGCCGGAAGGGCGCGCGCGGCTGCGGGTGACGTTTTCGGCGCTGCACACGCGCGAACAGGTCGACGGCCTGATCGAGGCGCTGGCGCGCGCGGCCGAGCGGGTGGCGATCGAACGCGCCGACGAGGCCGCGCTGGCGACGGCGGGAGCTGCGCGGTAAGGCTCGCGTCGGAAGCCGAGGATTCGATGGCGGCAGCGGGCGGCACAAGCGGCAACCCGTTGGCGACATAAGCATCGCCCCGTCATTCCCGCGAACGCGGGAAGCCAGGGCTTCACCGAGGCATGACGCTGAAGTCTCTGGATTTCCGCCTTCGCGGGGATGACGAGCAAAAGCGAAAGCGCCGAGTCGAGTAGAGACAGCGATACGAGCAACACCAGCGACGCAAGCGACAAGGCGACAAGGCGACAAGGCGACATAAGCGGCCCCGGCAAAACAGGCGAAGCCCCCACGGCGTCATTCCCGCGAACGCGGGAATCCAGGGCTTCACCCAGGCAGCACTCCAGGCTTCATCAAGACAGAACCGCAACGTCCCGAATCGCGCCGCATCAGCACGACGAAACCCCGCACCATCCGTCCCGCAGCGCCCCGCGCCGCGCCGGCGGCAACGCAACGCAGCAACACGGACCTTCCATGTACATCCAAACCGCCGGCGCTCCCGCCGGCAGCGGCCGCCCGGCGCTGGCGCTGATCCACGGCTGGGCCATGCACGCCGGCCTGTTCGCGCCGCTGGTCGAGCGCCTGGGCGATGCCTTCACCCTGCATTTGATCGATCTGCCCGGCCACGGCTACGCCCGCGACGACGCCACGCCGCTGGAGCCGAAAGCGCTCGCCGCCGAACTGGTGCGGCGCATCCCCGATGCCTACTGGCTGGGCTGGTCGCTCGGCGGCCAGGTCGCGCTGCGCGCCGGCCTGGACCACGCCGACCGGGTGCGCGGCCTGATCCTGATCGCGTCCTCGCCGCGCTTCGTGGTCGGCGACGACTGGCCGCACGGGGTGCAGCCGAGCCTGTTCCGCAATTTCGGCGAAGCGCTCGGGCGCGATTTCCGCGGCACCCTCGAGGGTTTCCTCGCGTTGGAAGCGCTGGGCTCGGCCAAGGCCCAGGAAGAACTGCGCCACCTGCGCCAGCTCGCCTTCGAGCGCGGCGACCCGGCGCCGCGCGCGCTGCAGGAAGGGCTGGTGCTGCTGGACGAATTCGACGTGCGCGCGCAGTTGCCGGGGCTGCGGGTGCCGAGCCTGTGGATCTCCGGCCGCCGCGACCGCCTGGTGCCGGCCGGGGCGATGCCGGCCGCAGCCGCGCTGGCGCCGCGGGGCCGCAGCGAGGTCATCGCCAGCGCCGGCCACGCCCCGTTCCTCGGCGCGACCGACGAAGTCGCCGCCGCGATCGAGGCGTTCGTGGCGCAAGCGCCGTCGCCGGCCGTCGCCGTTTGAACCCGCCGTGAGCCCTCGCCCGCTCCCGTCCGCCACCTCGGCCGCCGGCGCCGCGCGCCACGGCTCCGGGCGATCCTGCCGCCCCGGGCGCTTCCGCATCCTGCGTCCGTGAACCACCCGCTCCGGACCGGCCGCACTGCGCCGGTTGCGCGAGCCCGCCGCATTGAGTCCCGTCATGACCGATCTGTTCGACCACCGCCAAGTCCGCCGCTCGTTCTCGCGCGCCGCGCACGGCTACGACCAGGCCGCCGCGCTGCAGCGCGAAGTCGGCGCGCGCCTGAGCGAAACCCTGGATTACCTCGACGAGCGCGTGCCCGACGTGGTCGTCGACGTGGGCTGCGGCCCCGGCCACCTCAGCGCGTCGATGCAGCAGCGCTGGCCGCGTGCGCAGGTGATCGCGCTCGACCTGGCCCTGCCGATGCTGCGCGAGGCGCGCGGCCGCTTCGGCGAAGGCGGCTGGCGCCCGCGCCTGCTCGGCGGCGCGCGCCGGCCCGACGCGGTCTGCGCCGACGCGCGCGCGCTGCCGCTGCGCGACGCCAGCGTCGATGTGCTGTTCTCCAACCTGTGCCTGCAATGGGTCGAGGACCTGCCGGCGGTGTTCGCCGGATTCCGCCGCGTGCTCAAGCCCGGCGGCCTGCTGCTGGTGTCGACCTTCGGCCCGGACACCCTGTTCGAGCTGCGCGGCGCCTTCGCGCAGGCCGACGCCGCGCCGCACGTCAGCCCGTTCGCCTCGATCGCCCAGTTCGGCGACGCGCTGATCGCGGCCGGCTTCAAGAACCCGGTGCTGGACCGCGACGAATTCGTGCTCGGCCACGACGACCTCGGCCACCTGATGCGCGAGCTGCGCACGCTCGGCGCCACCAACGCCAGCGTCGACCGCCGCCGCAGCCTCACCGGCCGCGCCCGCTTCGCCCGCGCCGCCCAGGCCTACGAGCCGCTGCGCGGCGCCGACGGCAAGCTGCCGGCGACCTGGGAAGTGGTCTACGCCCACGCCTGGGGCCCGGAGCCGGGCACGCCGATCCGGGTCGGCGGGGTCGACGAAGTGCAGGTACCGGCGTCGAGCATCCGCGTGCGCCAGCGGCCGTGAACGCGCGCCGGCACGCGCTGTACGCGGTGCTGATCGCGCTGGCCTCGGCGCTGTTCTTCACCTGCACCTACGTGCTCAACCGCGCCGCCGCCAACAGCGGTGGCCATTGGGCCTGGACCGCGTCGCTGCGCTACCTGCTGACCCTGCCGATGCTGCTGGCGGTGATGCCGCTGCAGGGCGGGATCGGGCCGGTGTGGCGCGCGATCCGCGCCCATCCGGGGCCGTGGCTGGCCTGGAGCGCGGTCGGCTTCGGCCTGTTCTACCTGTGCCTGAGCTACGCCGCCGCCAGCGGGCCGTCGTGGCTGGTCGCCGCGACCTTCCAGCTGACCGTGATCGCCGGGATGCTGTGCGCGCCGTTCCTGTACCGCGACGAACGCGCGCGGGTGCCGCTGCCGGCGCTGCTGGTCGGCGCGGCCATCGTCGTCGGCGTGCTGCTGATGCAGCTCGGCCACGGCGGCGGCCGGCTCGACCGCGCCGGCTGGATCGCGCTGGCGTGCGTGGCGGTGGCCGCGGTCGCCTATCCGCTCGGCAACCGCGGCCTGCTGCTGCACCTGGAGCGGGCCGGGATCGAACTCAACGCCACCCAGCGCGTGTTCGGCATGACCCTGGCGAGCCAGCCGCTGTGGTGGGCGACCGCGCTCTACGCCGGCGTCGAGGCCGGCGCGCCGACCGCCGCGCAGGCGTGGCTGGCCGCGGGCGTGGCGCTGGGCGCCGGGGTGATCGCCACGATCCTGTTCTTCCAGGCCACCGGCATGGTCCGCAACGACCCCACCGCGCTGGCCGCGGCCGAAGCGATGCAGGCGGCGGAGATCGTGTTCGCCACCGCGATCGGCGCGCTGTGGCTGGGCGAGGCCTGGCCGCAGGGCCAGGCGCTGGCCGGGGCCGGGATCGTGGTGCTGGGCATCGTCGCCTTCAGCGCGGTGGCCGCGCGCGCCGCCGCCGGCAACGAGCGGCGGCTGCGGCGGTTGCGCAGCGATCGCGGCGGCTGAGCCGCCGATCCGCCAACGTTGATCGCGCCAGGCGGCACGTTCGCGGACGTTCGCCGCCGCTGGCGCCGCCGCGCCGCGCCGATGAACCGGGCGCGATGCGTTTACGCAGCGCGCGCCGGATGCGCGAACGCCGCCCCGCCTGCGCGCGCAGCGGCTAGACTTCGACGTTCTCTTCGCAGGCGGGAGCGGGCCGGGACATGCGCAAGGCGGTGTGGGCGCTGACGATCGCGTTGCTGTGCGCGCTGCTGGCGGGCATGCCGGCGGCCGCGCAATCGCTCAAGGTCGACGTGCTGCTCACCGAGACCGACCTGCAGACCCCGCCGATCGGCGCGCCGGTGCTGCGCAGCCTGGTCGCCGAGCGCCCGACCGACGCCATCCGCTTCAGCCTGCCGCGGCGCGAGGAAGGCTATTGGCTGCGCCTGACCAGCCAGCGCACGATCAAGCCCGGCGACGGCCAGATCCTGGTGGTGCGCGGGCTGCGCGCGTCCGGGCCGCTGCTGTACTACCCGCCCGGGGTCAGCACCGCGCGCGAGATCGAGGACGCCGAACACGGCGGCGTGCCGCTGATGCGGCGCGGCTGGGTGCTGCCACTGCCGAACGGCTGGCCGACCTCCTCGGTGGCCTACGTGCGCATCCAGGGCCGCGCGGCGATGAGCGAGATGCGCCTGAGCTTCGCCAGCATTCCCGAACTGGCGCGGCAGGAGCGCGGCGACGCGCGCTTCATGGCCGCCGCGTTCACCGCGATGATGCTGATGGCGGTGGCCATGGTCGGGGTGTGGGTGGCGTTCCGCGACTTCGTCTACCTCGGCTACGGCGCCTACCTGGCGTGCATGGCCACCTACCTGCTGCTGCGCTCCGGCGACGCCTCGGAAATGTGGGGCCTGGCCGGGATGGCCAACGAACCGGCGGTGGGCTGGGCGCTGGCGACCCTGGCGACGATCTTCCAGCTCGGCTTCAGCGTGCGCTTCCTCGACCTGCCGCGGCTGATGCCGCGCACGACCTGGGTGCTGCGCATCGTGCAGTGGGCCAACATCGTCTGGCTGCTGGTGTTGCTGCTGCTGCGCGAACACGTCTACGGCTGGTGGTACATCGGCGGCAACGCGCTGTTGCTGCTGGGCGTGCCGCTGATGCTGGTGATCGCGGTCGCGGCCTGGCGCAAGGGCGCGCCGTACGCGGGCTATTACCTGCTGGGCTGGACGCCGATGCTGGTGCTGGCGGCGGCGCTGGCGGCCAACATCCTCGGCCTGCAGGACGCCGAGTGGGCCGAGCGCGGGCTGGCGCTGACCGCGGTGCTGGAATCGGCGGTGCTGGCGCTGGCGTTGAGCCAGCACGCCGCCAACCGCCACCGCATCGTGCTGCTGGCGCGGCAGTCGGTCGAGCGCGATCCGCTCACCGGCGCGCTCAACGCCCAGGTGCTGGAGCAGATGCTGCAGGCCTGGTCGTCGCCGGGCAGCCTCAACGTCAACAACTACGCGCTGCTGCTGGTCGACCTGGACGGCTTCGCCGAAGTCAACGCGCGCTACGGCCGCGCGGTCGGCGACGCGCTGCTGCAACAGGCGCTCTCGCGCATGCGCGGGGTGCTGCGTCCGGACGACACCATCGCGCGCATGGAAGGCGATTGCTTCGGCATCGTCAGCGAATGCGAGCGCGCCGAAAGCGAGATGCTGGCGCGGCGCATCGGCGAGACCTTCGCCCAGCGCCCGTTCCGCATCGACAGCCACGAGATCGTGATGAGCGTGAGCATCGGCCTGGCCATGTCGCAACGCGGCGAGAGCGTGCCGGCGCTGTTCGAGCGCGCGCGGCTGGCCTTGCGCCACGCCGCGGCGGCCGGACGCAACGCGGTCAGCACCGCCCAGGGCGGCGGCCGCGACGTGGCGGTGGTGCTGCAGGCCGAATGAGCGCGCGCGGTCGCGGCGGCTGCGACGGCCGCAGCGCAATCTTCCTCACGTGGAACTAACGCAATGCAGGCCTTGAGCCGATCTCGGGCGGCTTGGCGGCATCCAGGCTGAACGTCTTAAGCCGCATCGCCGATCTTCACCTGCATTGCATCGGTCAGGGCCTAGCTTGGTCCACGGAGATGAGCAAGTCGATGCGAGCCATGAGCAATCACGACGAAACGGAGGTCGGCGCGGCGGCGTTCGTGCAGGCGATAGACCCGGGCGAATACCGCGAGCATTTCCATCGCGAATTCCGCTTCGCCCCGTACTACAGCGCCGGCCGGGAATGGCCCGATTACGAACCGGCGTATCGCTACGGATACGACCGTTACCTGCATTGCGGCGGGCGGCGCTTCGAGGAAGTCGAAGAAGCGCTGGGCCGCGAATGGAACCACTGCCGCGCCGCCTCGCGGTTGCACTGGACCGAAGCGCGCGAGGCGGTACGCGACGGTTGGCACCACATCGAACGCAACCTGCCCCACGCGCTCGATCGGCCCCTGCGCTGACATCACGCGCACCGGCCCACCGCTCCCCCGGCGCTCTCTCCCCCGGGGAGCCGACTGGTCGCCCGTAGTGGGGCGACCTTTTTTTTGAGCGGGGGAAACCAGCGACGAGGCGAGGCAAAGGCGTCGGCGGAGCGTGGCTGCGCAGCGAGCGTGCCCGGCGAAGCCCGTCCCCGGTTCCCGACGGTCCTGGCCTCCTGGGCTTGCCGATCCTGCCCGAGCCCCCACCGGCTTTGCCGGGCTTGATAGCATTCGGGTCCCCCCAAGCACACACAAGGCCCATCCCATGGCCGACACCCCCGACAAGCCCAGCCGCGAGCAAGCCGAGGCCGCGGTCCGCACCCTGCTGGCCTGGGCCGGCGAAGACCCGCGCCGCGAAGGCCTGCTCGACACGCCCAAGCGTGTGGTCACCGCCTACGGCGACTGGTTCAGCGGCTACGACGACGATCCGCGCGAGTACCTGGCGCGCACCTTCGAGGAAGTGGCCGGCTACGACGAGATGATCGTGCTGCGCGACATCGAGTTCGAGAGCCATTGCGAGCACCACATGGCGCCGATCATCGGCAAGGCGCACGTGGGCTACCTGCCCAACGGCAAGGTCGTCGGCATCAGCAAGCTCGCCCGCGTAGTCGAGACCTACGCGCGCCGCTTCCAGGTGCAGGAGAAGATGACCGCGCAGATCGCCCAGTCGATCCAGGACGTGCTGCAGCCGCTCGGCGTCGGCGTGGTGGTCGAAGGCGCGCACGAGTGCATGACCACGCGCGGCGTGCACAAGCGCGGCGTCAGCATGATCACCTCGAAGATGCTCGGCATGTTCCGCGACGACGCGCGCACCCGCGCCGAGTTCCTGCGCTTCATCGATGTGGGCCCCGGGCGCTGAAGCCGCCCGGAGTTACCCGCAGCGCTGAAGGCGCCTGGATTTAACCGCAGCGCTGAAGGCGCCCGGATTCACCCGCAGCGCTGAAGCCGCCCGGAGTTATCCGCGGCGCTGAAGCCGTGCGGATCTACCTGCGGCGCTGAAGTCGCCGGGCTCTGCCCACGATGCCGAAAGCGCCCGGTTCGATTCCCGGCGCCGGGCGCCGAAGGCGTTGCGCGTCGCCGCATCGGCCCTGGGCCTCATTTCAGCTTCGGATCCGGGAACGGCAGCTTGTCCTGGGATTGGCTCGGCATCGCGACCCAGCGTTCGCCGTTCCAGTAGAAGTCCGCCTGGGTCTCCGACGAGCCGGCGCCGGTCTGCACTTTGACGGTGCAGGCGGTCTGGCCGGCGTGCGTGGCTTCCAGCGCCGCAACGCAGGTGCCCAGGATCACGCTGGCGCCTTCGAGCAGGGAAGGGTCGCCGAACATATCGGCCAGGGCCGCGTGAGCCTGCGCCGCATCGGGCAGTTTCGACGGGGCGGGGCGCTCGTCGCGCGCGCAGGCGCCGAGCATGGCCAGGCACAGCGCGGCAACGGGTAAGGCGGTTCGCATCGGACGTTCCTTGTAGGTGAGCACCGCGCCGCATCCTTCGGCGTCCAGCGGCGCGCCGCCTGCGGCCGCGCGAGTGTAGCGCGGCCCAGGGCGGTGCCGGGACGAAGCGACGACGGCGCTGCGCTCAGCCGGTCCTGGCCAGCGCGGCGTCGCGCGTCGCCGCCAGCGGCGCGCGCTCGCGCAGCAGCGACACGATCCCCGCCGCCGCCTCGCGGCCTTCGAACGCGGCGGTGACCACCAGGTCGGCGCCGCGCACCGCGTCGCCGCCGGCGAACACCTTCGGGTTGGCGGTCTGGTACGGCAGCCCGGCCGCGGCCTTGCGCCGGGTCGCGCAGCTTTCGCTGGTCGCCAGCACCTTGATCCGGCCGTTGTCGGCCAACTCGATGCCCTGCTGCGCCAGCCACGCCGGCGGGTCGGGCTGGAAGCCGAAGGCGATCACCACCACGTCGGCGTCCAGGGTTTCCTCGCTGCCTTCGACGATCTCGGCGCGCTGGCGGCCGCGCGCGTCCGGCGCGCCCAGGCGGGTCTGGGCCACGCGCACGCCGCGTACCGCCTCGCCGTCGCCGAGCAGTTCCAGCGGCTGGCGGTTGAACAGGAACTGCACGCCTTCCTCGCGCGCGTTGGCGACTTCGCGCGCCGAGCCGGGCATGTTGGCCTCGTCGCGGCGGTACACGCAGCTCACCTGCGCCGCGCCGAGCCGCACCGCGCTGCGCACGCAGTCCATGCCGGTGTCGCCGCCGCCGAGCACGATCACCCGCTTGCCGCGCAGGTCGGGCAGTTCGATGTGGTCTTCCCAGCCGGCGATCGGCGCCGAACGCGCGCTGTCGCCTTCGCCGTGCACCAGCCGCCCGTTCTGGACCAGGAACGGCAGCGCCGGCAGCACCTGGCGCAGGTCCTGTCCCGGCAGGCCGCCATCGGTGTAGCGGTACGTGCCCAGGCCCAGGAACACCGCGTCGAATTCGGCGATGAGCGCATCGAAGCCGATGTCGCGGCCGATCTCGACGCCGAGGCGGAACTGCACGCCCATGCCTTCGAGCACTTCGCGGCGCGTGGCCATGACCGACTTTTCCAGCTTGAAGCTGGGGATGCCGAAGTGCAGCAGCCCGCCGATGTGCTCGTAGCGGTCGAACACCACCGCCTGGATGCCGGCGCGGGCGAGGCGGTCGGCGCAGGCGAGCCCGGCCGGGCCGGCGCCGACGATCGCGACGCGATGGCCGCTGGCGGTCACCGCCGACAGGTCGGGCCGCCAGCCGTCGGCGAGCGCGTTGTCGACGATGTACTTCTCCACCGCGCCGATGGTGACCGCGCCGAAACCGTCGTTGAGCGTGCAGCTGCCTTCGCACAGCCGGTCCTGCGGGCACACGCGGCCGCAGACTTCGGGCAGCGGATTGGTCTCGTGGCACAGCGCGGCGGCCTCGTGCAGGCGGCCTTCGCGCGCGAGTTCGAGCCAGTTGGGAATGTAGTTGTGCAGCGGGCAGGCCCAGCCGCAGTAGGGGTTGCCGCAATCCAGGCAACGGCCGGCCTGCTTCTTGGCCTCGACCTCGGCGAAGCGGCCGTACAACTCGCCCCAGTCGCCGTCCAGGCGCAGCTGCAGCGGGATGCGCGAGGGCATCTCGCGCGGGGCGTCGCGGAATTGGAAGACTTGCTTCTTGCTCATGCTTGTTGGACTCGATGGCGTTGTCGACACACGGCGGCGGAGGCGTCGAATACCGGCGACGCAAGCGGTTTTACCGAAGCGGTGCCGCGTTCGCTGGTAATTCGGATCATCGTCGTCGCCTCGGTGGGTGTCGTCGTCGTCCGCGTCGCCGACGCGGTGCGAAGCAAAACGGCCGCGCGCGCCATCACGCCGCGCTCCGCAGGGTTTCGGCCAGCGATTCCAGGCTCGCCGCCTTCGGCTTGACCAGCCAGAACTTGCCCAGGTAGTCGCGCATCTCGTCGAGGATGCGCCGCGCCCAGGCGCTGCCGGTCAGCGCCGCGTGCGTCTCCAGCAGGTCGTGCAGGTGCGAGCGGTGGTGCTCGAAGCCGTCGGCGGAGATGCGCAGGATGTCGATCAGCTCGTGGTTGTAGCGGTCGACGAAATCTCGTTCGACGTCGAGCACGTAGGCCATGCCGCCGGTGAAGCCGGCGCCGAAGTTCAACCCCGTGCGGCCGAGCACCGCGACCACGCCGCCGGTCATGTACTCGCAGCAGTGATCGCCGGCGCCTTCCACGACCGCGGTGGCGCCGGAGTTGCGCACGCCGAAGCGTTCGCCGGCGCGGCCGGCGGCGTAGAGTTCGCCGCCGGTGGCGCCGTACAGGCAGGTGTTGCCGAGGATCGGGGTTTCGTGCGCGGCATAGCGCACGCCCGCGGGCGGACGCAGCACGATGCGGCCGCCGGCCATGCCCTTGCCGACGTAGTCGTTGGCCTCGCCGGTGAGTTCGAACTGCAGCCCGCCGGCCTGGAACGCGCCGAAGCTCTGGCCGGCGGTGCCCTGGAAGCGCAGGGTCAGCGGCGCGTCGTTCATGCCGCGGTCGCCGTGGGCGCGGGCGATGCGTCCGGACAGGCGCGCGCCGATGCTGCGGTCGGTGTTGCGGATCTTGTAGCTGTACTCGCCGCCGGCCTTGTCGGCGATCGCCGCGGCCAGGTCGGTGTCGAGCTGCAGCGCCAGGCCCTCGGGACCGGCCGGCGGCGCCGGCATCCCGCAATGGCCGCCGTGGGCCAGGCCGGAACCGGCCAGCAGCGGCGACAGGTCCAGGCGTTGCTGGCGCACGCTGTCGCCGTCGCGCTGGCGCAGCAGGTCGGTGCGGCCGACGATTTCGCCGAGCGTGCGCACGCCCAGCGCGGCCAGCCAATGGCGCACTTCCTCGGCGAGCAGGCGGAAGAAGTTCTCGACCCGCTCGGGCAGGCCGGTGAAGTGGTCGCGGCGCAGCGCGTTGTCCTGCGTGGCCACGCCGGTGGCGCAGTTGTTGAGGTGGCAGATGCGCAGGTACTTGCAGCCCAGCGCGATCATCGGCGCGGTGCCGAAGCCGAAGCTCTCCGCGCCCAGCAGCGCCGCCTTGACCACGTCCAGGCCGCTCTTGAGCCCGCCGTCGGTCTGCAGGATCACGCGTTCGCGCAGGTCGTTGCCGATCAGCGCCTGGCGCGCCTCGGCCAGGCCCAGCTCCCACGGCGTGCCGGCGTAGCGGATCGACGACAGCGGGCTGGCGCCGGTGCCGCCGTCGTGGCCGGACACGGTGATCAGGTCGGCGCCGGCCTTGGCCACGCCGGTGGCGATGGTGCCCACGCCCGCGTGCGAGACCAGCTTGACCGAGATCAGCGCTTCGGGGTTGACCTGGCGCAAGTCGTGGATCAGCTGCGCCAGGTCCTCGATCGAATAGATGTCGTGGTGCGGCGGCGGCGAGATCAGGCCGATGCCCGGCATCGCATAGCGCAGCCGCGCGATCAGTTCGTTGACCTTGTGCCCCGGCAGCTGGCCGCCTTCGCCGGGCTTGGCGCCCTGGGCGACCTTGATCTGCAGCACTTCGGCGTTGACCAGGTATTCCGGGGTCACGCCGAAGCGGCCGGACGCGATCTGCTTGATCTTCGAGACCTTGTCGCTGCGGTAGCGCGCCGGGTCTTCGCCGCCTTCGCCCGAGTTCGAGCGCCCGCCGAGCCGGTTCATCGCGATCGCCAGCGCCTCGTGCGCTTCCGGCGACAGCGCGCCCAGGCTCATCGCGGCCGAGTCGAAGCGGCGCACGATCGCTTCGACCGGCTCGACGTCGTCGAGCGCGATCGCGCGCGACGGATCGGCTTGGAGTTCCAGCAGGTCGCGCAGCGCCGCGGTCGGGCGCTCGTTGACCGCTTCGGCGTAGTGCTGCCAATCGCTCCACTGCCCGCTGCCGACCGCGCGCTGCAGGCGGGTGACGACGTCGGGATTGAACAGGTGGTACTCGCCGCCGGGCGTGTACTTGAGCAGGCCGCCGATCTCCGGCAGCCGGTTCGGGTTCCAGGCGATGTCGGCCAGGGTTTCGTCGTCGCCCTGCAGCAGTTCGAAGCCGGCGCCGCTGATGCGCGAGGGCGTGCCGGCGAAGCACAGGTCCACGACGTCCCTGTCCAGGCCGATGATCTCGAACAGCTGCGCGCCGCGGTAGCTGCCGATGGTGGCGATGCCCATCTTGGAGATGATCTTGAGCAGGCCCTTCTTGATCGCGCGGCGGTAGCTGCGGCCGATCTGCGCGACCTCGCCGTGCTTGGTGCGCAGGATGCCGCGCGCGCCCAGGTCGTGCAGGGTCTGGTAGGCCAGGTACGGATACACCGCGGTCGCGCCGAAGCCGATCAGGCAGGCGAAGTGGTGCGGGTCGCGCGCGGTGCCGGTCTCGATGATCAGGTTCGCCTCGCAGCGCAGGCCGATCCGCACCAGGTGCTGGTGGATCGCGCCGGTGGCCAGCAGCGCGTGCATCATCAGCGCGTCGCGGCGCGGGCGGCGGTCGCTGACGATCAGCAGCACGATGCCTTCGCGGGTCGCGTCCTCGGCCTCGCGGCACAGCCGCAACAGCGCCGCCTGCAGCCCTTCCTCGGCGGTGTAGTTGAGGTCGATGTAGCGGTGCGACTGGTCGTAGGGCGCCATCGCCAGCAGCTGGCGCAGCTTGCGCTGGGCCAGCACCGGCGAGTTGAGATGGATGTGGCCGACGTTGTTCGGCCCGTCGACGAAGATGTTGCCTTCGCGCCCGATCTGGGTCGCCAGCGACATCACGCAATCCTCGCGCAGCGGGTCGATCGGCGGGTTGGTGACCTGGGCGAAGGCCTGGCGGAAGTGGTCGTACAGCGGCCGCACCTGCTGCGAAAGCACCGCCATCGGCACGTCGTCGCCCATCGAGCCGGTGGCTTCCTGTTCGATCTCGGCCAGCGGGCGCAGCACCTGCTCGCGCTCTTCGCGGGTCAGCTGGAACAGCTTCTGGAAACCGGCCAGGGTCTCGTGGTCGAACGGCTCGGCGGCCAGGTTCGGATCGATCAGCTCGCTGTGCAGGTAGGTCATGCCCTGCTTGAGCCAGCGCTTGTACGGCGCGCGCGCGCGGTTGACCCGGTCGATGGCTTCCGAATCCAGCAGCTCGCCTTGATACAGATCCGCGGCGATCATCTCGCCGGGGCCGAGCTTGCCCTTGGCTTCGATTTCCTCGGCCGGCAGTTCCCACACGCCGGCTTCCGAGGCGATCAGGAAATGGCGGTCGCGCGAGCGCAGCCAGCGCGCCGGGCGCAGGCCGTTGCGGTCGAGCGTGCACGCGGCGTAGCGGCCGTCGCAGGTGACGATGCCGGCCGGGCCGTCCCACGGCTCGGTGTTGAGCGCGTAGTACTCGTAGAACGCGGCGAGGTCGGCGTCCTTGTACTCAAGTGATTGAGTAGCAGGCGGGATCAGGATGCGCATCGCCTTGAGCAGGTCCATGCCGCCGGCCTGCAGCACTTCCAGCATGTTGTCGAGGCTTTGCGAATCCGAGCCGTCGACGCTGACGATGTGCTCGAACTCGCGCAGGTCCAGGTTCGGCGTGCGCCAGGCGTGCGCGCGCGCCTGCGCCCAGGCGCGGTTGCCGGCGATGGTGTTGATCTCGCCGTTGTGGGCGAGCAGGCGGAACGGCTGCGCCAGCGGCCAGCGCGGGGTGGTGTTGGTGGAGAAGCGCTGGTGGAACACCACCGCGCTGGCGGCCAGCTCGGCGCGCTGCAGGTCGGGATACAGCTGCATCAGCCGGTCGGGCAGGACCATGCCCTTGTAGCCGATGCTGGCCGAGGACAGGCTCACCACGTAGAAGTCGCGCTCCTCGTGCAGGCGTTGTTCGGCGCGGCGCCGGGCCAGGAACAGCGAGCGCTGGAACGCGGCCGGATCGAACGGCGCGGCGGCGTCGACGAACACCTGCTCGATCCGCGGCATGGTCTTGCCCGCGAGTTCGCCGCAGGCCTCCAAGTTGGTCGGCACCGCCCGCCAGCCGGTCACCCGCATGCCTTCATTGCGCAGGGTGTCGTTGAGGGTGTCGCGCGCGCGCGCGGCGGCGTCGGCGTCGTGCGGCAGGAACACCAGGCCGGCGGCGAAGTGCGCGCCCGGGCGGATGTTGGCTTCGCGCGCGATCAGGCGCAAGAACGCGTCGGGATGGCGGATCAGCAGGCCGCAGCCGTCGCCGCTGAGGCCGTCGGCGGCGACGCCGCCGCGGTGGGTCATGCGCGACAGCGCTTCCAGGGCGCGGTCGACCAGGGCGCGGCTGGGACGATCGTCGAGCTGCGCGATCAGCCCGAAGCCGCAGCTGTCGCGCTCGTCGCGAGGATCGTAGAGCCCATGCGATTCCGCGCGAGCGGCGTTCGGATGGCTCGGACTTTCTTGCCTGGCTTGCATCGCATCTCCGGGACGAAAGGTGTTCCGTGGATCGCTAGCTCGCTACCGCAGCGCGTTGTGTCGGCTCGTCCTGCCTCGGTCGGGACGCTGCCGCGCGCTGCGCGGCATGGCGTCGGGTTCCGGCGTCGGCTGTGTCCTGGAGTTCGCTTCCTGTGGGGTCCGCAACGCGCGTCGCGTTGGCGACGTCGCTAAAGTCTGGTGGCGTTTCGCGCGGAGACCGTCCACCGCTGGCGAAGACTTTCGTCCGCACCGCAGCGTTGGAAACCGAGCGTGTCCCGACTAAAGCACAAATTGTGCGATGCGGCAATTCGTCTGCGGGCGCGGAAATTCCAAGATTTGCGCGGCGTCGCGCTTGTGAGCGCACGCGCTCACAAGCGATTTCGTAAGTAATTCATCGTCAAGGAAAAATCGTCGATTCGTGACGGCATTAGTAACGTCAGAAACCATCCCGCGATGACATTCGTCCATGGCCGCGCCAGGGCCGCGCGCTAAACTGCGCGACGAGCATCCCACGCACTGTCTCCAGGCCGGCCGCCGAACCCCATGACCTCCGCTTCCGCTCCCGCACCGGGCGCGCGCCGCGCTGCGCTCGTCTTCATCTTCGTCACCGTGCTGATCGACGTGCTGTCGTTCGGCCTGATCATTCCGGTGCTGCCGCACCTGATCGAGAAGTTCGTCGACGGCGACACTGCGCGCGCGGCGTATTGGGTCGGCCTGTTCGGCACCGTGTTCGCGCTGGTGCAGTTCCTGGCCTCGCCGATCCAGGGCAGCCTGTCGGACCGCTACGGCCGGCGCCCGGTGATCCTGCTGTCGTGCCTGGGGCTGGGCCTGGACTTCCTGCTGATGGCGCTCGCCAACAGCCTGCCGCTGCTGCTGATCGGGCGGATCATCTCCGGCATCACCGCGGCCAGCTTCACCACCGCCAACGCGTACATCGCCGACATCACCGCGCCGGAACAGCGCGCCAAGAGCTTCGGCATGATCGGCGCGGCGTTCGGCGTGGGCTTCGTGATCGGGCCGCTGATCGGCGCCTACCTGGGCGAGGTCGACCTGCGCCTGCCGTTCTGGTTCGCCGCGGGGCTGGCGCTGCTGAATTTCTTCTACGGCCTGTTCGTGCTGCCCGAATCGCTGCCGCCGCAGCGGCGCAGCGCGCGCTTGGACTGGGCGCACGCCAATCCGTTCGGCTCGCTGCTGCTGCTCAAGCGCTATCCGCAGGTGTTCGGCCTGGCCGCGGTGGTGTTCGTCGCCAACGTTGCCCACTACGTCTATCCGAGCATCTTCGTGCTGTTCGCCGACTACCAGTACCACTGGGGCCTGCGCGAGGTCGGCTGGACGCTGCTGGTGGTGGGCGTGTTCAACGTCGTCGTCAACGTCGCCCTGATCGGACGCGCGGTGGCGCGCCTGGGCGAACGCCGCACCCTGCTGCTGGGCCTGGCCTGCGGCGTGGTCGGCTTCGTGATCTACGGCTTGGCCGACCACGGCTGGCTGTTCCTGCTCGGCCTGCCGATCAGCGCGCTGTGGGCGATAGCCACGCCGGCGACCCAGGCGCTGCTGACCCGCCAGGTCGACGCCGACGCGCAGGGCCGCATCCAGGGCGCGCTGATGAGCCTGATCGCGCTGGCCGGGGTGGTCGGGCCGGGGCTGTACGCCGGCAGCTTCGGCTACTTCATCGGCCCGCACGCGCCGGTGCACCTGCCGGGCGTGCCGTGGTTCATCGCCGCCGGCCTGCTGGCGCTGGGCTGGTTGATCGCCTGGCGCTATGCGCGGGTGCCGCCGGCGTCGGCCGAGCCGCCCGCCGTGGCCGGCACCGCCGAGGCGGCCGCCTGAACCGCGCCGCTCCCCACCTGACCGATGGCACAGGCCGGCCGGCGGCGCGCGGCGGCATCGTCGCGTTCGGTCCTCCAGGAGAAACCCCGATGCAGATCGTGCCCGCCTTGGCCGTTGCCGTCCTCGCCGCCGCGCTGAGCGCCTGCGGCGGGGTGTCGTATCGCGATACCAACGCCGCGGTCGACGCCCGGCCCGAATGCGCCAGCGGCCCGCTGCGCCCCGGCGAGACGCCGCCGACGTGGTGCGAGCGCAAGGTGCAGACGGAGTGGAAGTCCGACGGCGGCGGCGAGAAGGTCGACTTCAAGAAGAAGGACGACGAGCGCTGAGCGTTCGGGGCGTCGCGTTCGTTGTTGTCGCGGCGATCCGGAACAAGCGCGTCGGGCCTGAAGGCCCTCCCGCCAGAGCGCAGCGCCGGGCCGTAGCGGTGGCCGGGCCCTCGCGCTTGCGGGGCCGGCCGATGCCGCGTCGCTTTTCGGCACTTGTGGGAGGGGCTTGAGCCCCGACGCCTTCCGCTCAGCTCCCCGCGCAACTCCGGGCTACGGCGCCATCTGCGCCAGTTCCGCTTCCGGCAGCGGCAGCAGCGCCCAGAACGGCACCCGCGTCTTGGCCCAGTCCTGCGCGGCGTCGCCGAGGATCTCGACCAGGGTCGCCGCGTCGTCGGCATGGGCGGCCTGCCAGGCGCCGGCGCGCTCGATCAGCAGCAGGTAGCCCGGCGCCGGCCACCACGACAGGTCGTTGACGCTGTCGTCGAGCGCATCCCAGTTGCCGCCGAACCACGCCGGAAAACGCAGGCCCGCGGCGATGCGGGCGAGGGCGTCGTCCTTGTCGCGGCAGCCGGCGAAGTCGACCCGCGCCAGCGCGAAGCCCAGCTCGGTCGCGGCGTCGGCCAGCGCCTGGCCGTCGCGCGCGTCGATGAAGTAGGCGCCGGCCTGGGCCGGATCGGCGAGCAGTTCGCGCGGGTCGGTGGCGCTCATCGCGCGGCTCCTTGGGCGGGGGCTTCGAAGCGGCGGAAGCTGCGGTAGTGATCGTCGCTGTAGTAGTACTGCGACGGCGGATCGCCGCCGGTGACGATGCGGCGCGCGCCGCGATCGCCGGAGCCGGGCGTCTCCACGGTGTACTCGCGGTAATAGCCGCGCGGTTGCGGCGGCAGCCGGCGCTCGCGGTTCTGGAAGGTGCTGCCGTCCTGGCGATGCTCGAACGGGCCGCCGGCGGCGATCCGGCGCAGCACGTCGTGGGCTTCGGCGGGCAGGAAGGCGGGGTAGGCGGACTCGCCGCGCGCGGACGGCGCGGTGCGGGCGCCGTCGGCCACCGCGACCGGGCCGGACACGTCCGCGCTCGGGCGGTGGCCGAACTGGTTCCAGGCCCACAGGCCGATCAAGGCGATAACGGCGATCGGCCACAGATTGCGGCGCATGGCGAGGCTCCCGGGAAAGCCGCGAGTTTAGGCGAGTGGCCCGCGATTCGACATGAGCGGACGCGGCGCTTCGCTTGTGGCCGCAGCGGCGGCGCCCCGACGCGGCGGACGCTCAGCCGCAGCCGACATCGACGACGACGTTGCTCTCGTCCACGCGCACGTTGACGCGGCCGTCGAGGTATTCCTTGGTGATCGCCTGCCCGGGCTTGAGCACACGCACGGTGCGGCCGCCGGCCGCGGTGCGGGCGCGTTCGACCGTGGCGGCGTCGGCGTGCTTGCCGATCGCGCCGGCCTTGGCGGCCTCGGCGTTGCAGCTCGGACGCGGCGGCAGCGGCGCGGGCTGGGCCGGCGCGGCGGGTTCGGCGGGTGTCTGGCCGGCGGCGGCGGATTGTTCGGCGGAGCTGGGCATCTCGGCGGCCGGGCGCGCGCCGGCGCAGGCGCTCATCGCCAGCGGCAGTGCGGCGGCCAGGCACAGGGCGGGAAGAATGCGGCGGGCGGCGACGGTCGGTGCGGACATGGCGGACTCCTTCGCGAGGCGCGCGGGGCGCGCGATCAGGCGAGCCTGCGCCAGGGTGGCTGTGTCGCGAGTTAACGCATCAAGTCGCGTTGGCCGATCCGCGACTGCGCGCACAGCGCGGTGGATTGGCCGGGCAGGGCCTTGGGACCGGCTGCGTTTCGATTAGAGCGAGACGAAACGCAGCCGGTCCCAAGGCCCTGCCTCCTCCGCGGGTTTGCGCCATCGAAGGCGATCGTGGCTTGCGGGCCGATGCCTCAGATGGCGAGCGCCGGTTTGCGATCTTGTGTAACAGCAGCGTCAGGCGCCGCCGCGGGAGGGCCTCAGGGCCCGCTGCGTTTCGATTAGAGCGAGACGAAACGCAGCGGGCCCTGAGGCCCTCCCACCGTGGGCTCGAAGTCTTGGGCGACGAGCCGCGATTTTTGCGGGCGCGGCTCAGCCGCAGCGCAGGCCGGTGATCGCGCCGCGGTCGTTGACGTCGACGTTGATGCGGTCCTGGCGGTAGTCCATGGTCGCGGCCGAACCCGGGGTCAGCACGCGCACGTCGCGGCTGTGGGTCTCGGTGCGGATGCGGTCGACCGTGGCGGCGTCGGGCGAGCGGCCGATGGCCCAGCGCGCGGCCTCGGCGTTGCAGGTCGGGCTGACGTTGGTCGGCGGGATCGGGGTGGCGCAGGCGGACAGGATCAGGCCCAGCGCGGCGACCGGCAGCGCAAGGCGGAGGGAGATCGGAGAGGACATGGCGAGGCTCCTGCGTGAAGCATGGACGGGAGTGCCGCGAGCCTGGGGCCGGCGGCGTGTGCGGCGCATGAAGGCCGGCATCGCGGCAACGGCGCGGCGGCGAAGGCCATGTCTGGCGCGTTGCCGCGATGCGTCGCGACCGTGCCGTCGCTGCGAGGCAGGGCGAGTCTATACAAGCGCGATGAATACTCGTGTATCGATTGTTTACCGCGCGGTCGGCGTCTCGGTCGGGCCGTGCGGGAGAGGCTTCAGTGCCGAGGCTTTCGTTTCCGCCGCGATCGAAAAGCGTCGCGACTGAAGTCCCTCCCACGACAGCGCAACGCGCGGGCTCAGGATTCGGGCAGCGCCGTTTCGGCTTGCGCCTGCGCATACGCCTGCACCAGCCGCTGCATCAGTTCGGCCAGGGTGACCACGTCCTGGTGGTTGTGCGCGGCCACCCGCCGCAGCAGCGCGGACGAGCCGCCGCGCAGGAACTGCAGCCACGCCGCTGGCGCTTGCGAACCGGGCAGGTCGTCCTCGCGCAGGATCCGCAGCAGTTCGCGTTCCAGGGTCGCGAGCTTGCAGTTCTCCCACACGCCGCGGTACAGCCGCCGCGCCGGGAACAACAGGTCGACGTGATCCAGCCCGCTCAGCGGATTGGCGATGCGCGCCAGGCGATAGCGGGTGTTGAGCAGCGGGGCGTCGTAGCAGCGGCCGTTGTAGCTCGACAGCACCGTGTCCGGCGCCAGCCAGCGCGCGAACTCGCGCAACATCGCGGCTTCGGCCGAGAGCGTGGAGATCATCAGCTGGCGGATGCGCAGGCCGTCGCCGAGCACGGGATCGTCGTGCCAGTCGGCCGCGCCGATCATGAAGGCGCGGGTGCCGGTGCCGCCGGCCAGGCCGGTGGTCTCGGTGTCGAAGAACAGCAGCCGGCGCGGGTCGAGGCGGTCGTCGGGACGCTTGGCGAAGGCCAGCGACAGCGCCTCGCGCGGGCCGGGCAGGGGCAGGTGGGACTGGATCAAGTGCAGGCCGGGGGCGATTTCTTCGCCGGGCAGGCTGCGGTCGGCCGTCACCGCGCCCAGGCCGTGCGCGGGCGCGGCGTCGCGTGCGGTCGCGCGCGGCCGCGCCGCCGGATTGCGTTCGAGCGTCTGTGCGGCGCCGGCCGCGGCCGCGTTCGACGCGCCCGGATTCGCCGGCTTGCGTTCGCGCAATGCGATCAGGCGGCGCAGCGCGTCGAGGTCGGTGCGTTGCGGGCGGCTCGGTACGAGGCCGTCGGGGCCGAAAACGCCGTCGGCGCCGAGGACGCTGGAGGCGGCGTCGGCCGCAGCGTTGGCTGGGCCTGTCGCCGGCGAGACGGCGCCGACGACGATGGCCGGCGCGATCGCCGTCGGCGCGACAGCCGTCGTCGTCGCGGCCGCGGCTGGATAGGCGCGGCGCCGGTCGGCAATCGCCGCGCCCGCGTCGCGTCCCGCCGCCGGATCGTCCCGGGCCGGCGCATCGCTGCGCCCGGCTTGCCGTTGCAGCGCGCGCAGCCTGGCCAGGTCCAGGCTCATGCCTCGGCGTCCTCGAGCAGGCGCAGCACCTGCAAGGCCAGCGTGCGCGGCGTGGCGCCGACGCCGTCCTCGTCGCTGGCCAGGATCGGGCCGACGCAGGCCGGGCAGCCGGCGCGGCAGTCGCAGCCTTGCACCAGTTCGCGCGCCCGCGTCACCAGCTCGGCCTGGCGCAGCCACAGCGGTTCGCTCAGGCCGACGCCGCCGGGGAAATTGTCGTACAGGTACACCGTCGGCACGAACTGCTGCACTTCGCCGACCAGCGCCAGCGCCGCGCCGCCTTCGCCGCCGCCGTCGCCCGCGCGGATCTGCCCGCGCCCGTCCTTGTCCTGGGTCGCGAACCAGGCGCCGTCGCCGTTGCCGACCGACTTCTGCAGGTCGCGCGCGTCGGCCATCACCGCCACCGTGGCGACGATGTGCAGCGCGTGCGCGGCGCCGAGGAAACCGTCGAGCGCGTCCTGGCGCGAGTCGAAGCGCGACAGCAGCACGCCTTGCGGCAGCTGCCACCACAGCGCGGTGGTGTGCAGCTCCTGATCGGGCAGGTTGACCGGGCCGTAGCCGATGCTTTCGTGGGTGTAATAGCGGATCTTCTTGTAGCCGGCCACGCGCCGGACCACGTGCACTTCGCCGTGGTGGCTGTCGCCGCGGCCGGCGTCGCCGCCGTCGAAGCGTTCGAGCACCTTGAGCTTGGTGTAGTCGATCGAGTCGGTGTAGTAGTCGACGTGGGTGCGGGTGACGTAGGCCTTGCGGCCGTCCCAGTCCAGCCGCTCGACCTGGTACGGCACCGACTGGATCATGTGGATCGCGCCTTCGTACAGGGTCAGCGCCGCGGCCGAGTAATCGACCTCGGCGATGATGGCCTGGCGCCCGTCGCTGCGGTCGACCACGACGAAGTTGCCGTCGGCGACCGAGCGCAGGCTGACCGCGTTGGCCGGATAGCTGTCGGCGATCCACTCCCAGCGCTCGCCCTCGCGGTGGACCACGCCGGTCTCGGCCAGCGCTTCCAGGAACACCTCCGGATCGACCGGACCGAACGGCTCGCCCTGCTGGAACGGCAGCTCGAACGCGGCGCAGCGGATGTGGTCGAACAGGATCAGCGGCTGGTCGGGGGCGATGCGCGCGTGTTCGGGCGAAGCGTCGGCGAAGAAGTCCGGATGGCGCACGACGTACTGGTCCAGCGGCTGTGAGCTGGCGACCATCACCCCCAGCGAGGGCTGCTGGCGGCGGCCGGCGCGGCCGAAGCGCTGCCAGGTCGCGGCGACCGAGCCGGGATAGCCGTTGAGCACGACCACGTCGAGGCTGCCGATGTCCACGCCCAGCTCCAGCGCCGAGGTCGCGACGATGCCGTCGATGCGGCCGTCGCGCATCGCCCGCTCGGCCTCGCGCCGCTCCGTGGGCAGATAGCCGCCGCGGTAGGCGCGGATGCGCGCGGGCTTGCGCGGGTCGGAATCGAATACGTCCTTGAGGTACTTGGTCAGCACCTCGACCATCAGGCGCGTCTGCGCGAACACCAGGGTCTTGAGCCCGGCCTTGATCGCGATGCGGGCGATGCGGTTGCTCTGCGAACGCGCCGAGGCGCGCAGGCCGAGATCGGCGTTGATCACCGGCGGGTTCCACAGCAGCACGTGTTTGTCGCCGGTCGGCGCGCCGGAGTCGAGGATCGCGCGCACGGGTTGCTCGATCAGCGCCTCGGCGTGCGCCTGCGGGTTGCCGATGGTGGCCGAGCACAGGATGAACTGCGGGCGCACGCCGTAGAACGCGCAGATGCGCTTGAGCCGGCGCAGCACCCCGGCGACGTGGCTGCCGAACACGCCGCGGTAGGTGTGGACCTCGTCGATCACCACATAGCGCAGGTTCTCGAAGAACTGCGCCCACTTGGTGTGATGCGGCAGGATCGCCTGGTGCAGCATGTCCGGGTTGGACACGACGATGTCGCCGTGCAGGCGGATCGCCTGGCGCGCATCGCCGGGGGTGTCGCCGTCGAAGGTGAAGGCTTTCACGCCCAGGTCGCCGGCGCGGTTGAGCTCCAGCAGCTCGGCCACCTGGTCCTGGGCCAGCGCCTTGGTCGGGAACAGGTACAGCGCCTTGGCCCCGCAGGTCATCGCCGCGCTGACCACCGGCAGGGTGTAGCACAGCGACTTGCCCGAAGCGGTGGGGGTGACCACGGCGACGTGCTCGCCGGCCTGCGCCGCCTGCCAGGCTTGCGCCTGGTGGCTGTAGAGCCGGTCGATCCCGCGCGCGCGCAGCGCCTGCTTGAGCGGTTCGGGCAGGTCGTCGGGCAGCGGCGCGTAGCGGCCTTCGCGGCCCGGAATCGTGAAGTGCCCGGTGATGCGGCTGCGGTAGCGGCGCTGTAGGCGCTCGGCCAGGGCGGCGCCGTGGCGCGCCGGCAGCGGCGCGTCCTCGCCCTCGGGCTTGCGCGCGTTGGGGTGGGCGGGGACGAGGTCGTGGTGCGCGGGATCGATGAGGGCGGACATGGCGGGCTTGGTCGGAAGCGTGAGCGCGGGCGGGTGCAGTCTCGTTGTACGCGACCGGGGTCTCAGCGTGTGAGACGGCGGCGTGGCGGGCGCAGCGACTTTGCCGCTTGTGGCGGCGAGTTTTTGTGCGAGGGCCTTCAGGCCCGACGCTTTTCTGTCAGGTCGCCGCGACACGAGCGAAAGCGTCGGGCCCGAAGGCCCTCCCACAAAAGCGGAACCCTGCGGTTCACTCATGCCCCGGCCGCAGCCTGTATCCTTGCGCGCCGCGAATTCCAGGCCTTCCCATGAAGATCGGCATCGACTTCGGCACCAGCTATTCGGCCGCCGCCGCCGTCATCGACGGCCAGGTCCGCACCGTGCGCTTCGGCGAGGAGCGCCAATTCCGCACCACGGTGTATTTCCCCGAGGCCGTGCCCGACCTCGACAAGTTCGAACTCGACGACGCGATGGAGGCGGACGTCGAGGCGCTGGTGCGCAGCGCGCGCGCCGAGCAGAACCGCAACCCCGGCCAGGCCCGGCGCAGCGACCTCGAACTGCGCCGCGACGCGGTGCGCGCGGTGCGCCGGCAATGGCTGGAGCGGCAGGTGCGCGAGGCGCGCGCTTCGGCCGCGTCGCTGCAGAACGCGGTGTACGGCGAGGAAGCGGTCGAGGCCTACCTGATCGAAGGCTTCGGCAACCTGGTGCAATCGCCCAAGTCGATGCTCGGCTACCAGCTGGCGCCGCACGTGCGCCAGACCATCGTCGGCATCGCCGGCTACATCCTCGAACACATCCGCCTCAACGCCAGCCAGCAGTTCGGCGCCAACGTGCGCGCGGCGGTGCTCGGCCGGCCGGTGCAGTTCCGCAGCTCGATGGGCGCGGCCGGCGGCGACCAGGCGCTGGAGATCCTGCGCGAGGCCGCGGCCGGCGCCGGCTTCGACGAAGTCGACTTCCTCGAAGAACCGGTGGCCGCCGCGCTCGGCCACCATGCCCAAAGCGCGCAGCGCCACCGCGCGCTGGTGGTCGACATCGGCGGCGGCACCAGCGACATCACCCTGGCCGAAGTCGGCGGCGCGCAGCCGCCGCAGGTGCTGGGCTCGTGGGGCATCGCCCGCGGCGGCGTCGACGTCGACCTGGCGCTGAGCCTGTCGCGGTTCATGCCGCTGTTCGGCAAGGGCGCCACGCGCGTGCCGGCGCACCATTTCGTCGAAGCCGCGACCGTGCACGACGTGATCCGCCAACGCGACTTCCAGCGCCGCGACGCCTACCGCGACGTGCCCGATCCGTTCGGCCCGCGCCTGATCGCGCTGCAGGACACCGGCAACACCACCCGCCTGAGCCGCGCGGTGGAGGCGGCCAAGGTCGAGCTGAGCTCGCGCGAACGCAACCGCGCCGCGCTGGACTACATCGAGACTGGACTGTTCCAGGAAGTGCTGGCGCCGGACCTGAGCGCGGCGGCCGAAGGCTTCCTGGGCTTTTTGACCGAACTGCTCGGCGAGGTATCGGCGCAGATCGACGCGCCGCCGCAGGTGGTGTTCCTCACCGGCGGTATGTCGCGCGCGCCGTACGTGCGCGAAGCGGTGCAGCGCTGCTTCCCGCAGGCGCAGCTGGTCGCCGGCGATCCGTCGCTGGGGGTGGTATCGGGGCTGGCGTTCGCGGCGCGGGGCGAGGGCTGAGCGCGCAGCGGCCTTGGTGGTGAATCGAGCGCCTGCGACCTGATCGAAAGGCGTCGGGCCTGAAGGCCCTCCCACAACGGCGAACCACGCATGCGTTTGTGGGAGGGCCTTCAGGCCCGACGCTTTCCGCCCGGATCGCCGCGAACCGCGCCCGGTCCTGCTAGCGTGAGCGCTCCGCCGCCTTCCCCACCCCAATGACCGACCGCCCGTACTCGCCCTCCTGCGACCGCAACCGCGACCCCATCCTCGCGGTCCTGCGCGAACGCTTCGCCGAGCGCCGCGAGGTGCTGGAAATCGGCAGCGGCACCGGCCAGCACGCGGTGCATTTCGCCGCGGCGATGCCGTGGCTGCGCTGGCAGTGCTCCGACGCGGCCGCGTATCTGCCGGGCATCCGCGCCTGGCTCGACGCGGCGGCATTGCCGAACGCGCCGCCGCCGCTGGAGCTGCAGGCGGTCGTCGAGCCCGCGCCGGGCTTCGCCCCCGCGCCGCCGCTGCCGCACGGCCGCGACGGCGGCACGCGCGGTTTCGACGCCGCGTTCAGCGCCAACACCCTGCACATCATGGGTTGGCCGCAGGTCGAGGCGTTCTTCGCCGGGCTGGCGACGGTGCTGGCCGAGCGCGCCAGCGTGGTCGTGTACGGGCCGTTCAACTACGAAGGCCGCTACACCAGCGACAGCAACCGCGAGTTCGACGCGTGGCTGAAGGCGCGCGACCCGGTCTCGGGCATCCGCGATTTCGAAGCGGTCGATGCGCTTGCCGCCGCCATCGGCCTGCGCCTGGACGAGGACATCGCGATGCCCGCCAACAACCGCTGCCTGGTCTGGCGCCGCGACTGAACTGCGAGGTAGGCCACACGCGCCGCGGCTGCGACGCGGCGGCGCTTGACCGCGGCGGTGGCGCAGTCCGCACAATGACCCCGGTTCCGAACCGGCCCTGGCCCATGCATCCGTCGCTTCCGTCCGCGCTGTCGTGCGCGCTCGTCCTGGCCGTGGCGGCCTGCCAGCCGGCCGCGCCGCCGCCCGCGGCGGCGGTCCAGGGCGGGGCCGCCGTGGCTCCAGTTCCGCCGGCGCCGGCGCCGCAATGGCGCGTGTCCGACTGGCCGCTGCCGGCCGCCGGCGCGGCTGCGCAGCCGGATCTGATCGCCGCGCCCGACGGCGGCTGGCTGCTGTCGTGGATCGAGCCCGGCGAACGCGGCGGGCATGCGCTCAAGTTCGCCCGCGCCGGCCGCGACGGCGCCTGGGGCGCGACCCGCACCATCGCCCAGGGCCGCGACTGGTTCGTCAACTGGGCCGACACCCCGCATATCGCGCTGGCCGCCGACGGCGCGCTGTGGGCGCACTGGCTGCGCAAGTCGGCGCCGGCGACCTACGCCTACGACGTGGCCTTGAGCCGTTCGGCCGATGGCGGCGCCAGCTGGTCCGATCCGATCGAGGTCAACGACGACGGCACCGCGACCGAGCACGGCTTCGTATCGCTGTGGCCCGACGGCGCCGACGGCATCGGCGTGGCCTGGCTCGACGGCCGCCGCACCGGCGGCGGCGAAGGCCACGATGCCGCCGGCCATGCCGGCCATGCCGGCCATGCCGGCCATGCCGGCCATGCCGGCCACCGCGGCGCGATGACCCTGCGCGCCGCGCGTTTCGACGCGCGCCTGCGACGCTCGCTCGACACCGAACTCGACCCGATGACCTGCGACTGCTGCCAGACCGATGCCGCGCTCACCGCGCGCGGCCCGCTGCTGGTCTATCGCGACCGCGACGCGCAGGACATCCGCGACATCGCCGCGACCCGCCGCGAGGCCGGCGGCTGGACCGCGCCGCGGCACGTCTACGCCGACCGCTGGACCATGCCGGCCTGCCCGGTCAACGGCCCGTCGGTGGCGGCGCAAGGCGAGGACGCGATCGTCGCCTGGTACACCGCCGCCGGCGGCGAATCCAAGGTCCAGGTGGCGCGCAGCCGCGACGCGGGCGCTAGCTTCGGCGCGCCGGTCGTGCTCGACCGCGGCGAGCCGGTGCAGGGCCGGGTCGAGGCCGCGCTCGGCGCCGACGCCGCCTGGGTGCTGTGGCTGCGCGAGGACCGGCAAGACGGCCAGACGCTGTGGTTGGCGCGGCTGGCGCCGGACCTGTCGCGCGAACTGCAGCGGTTGCGGGTGGCGCGGCTGCAGGGCCGCGGCCGCGGCACCGGCTTCGCCCAACTGGCGGTCGGCGACGGCGCGGTCTACGTGGTCTGGACCGAACTGGCCGGCGGCGCCGCGCGCCTGCGCGGCGCCCGGCTTCAGCCCGAGGCCACCGTCTCCAGCAACGGCGAGTCGAACATCGACGCCGGCGAGACCACCGGCTCGTCCAGCGGCACCCGCGCGCCGTAGCGCTCGCGCAGCTTGGCCCGCACCGCCGGGTCGTCGAGTTCGAACTCGCGCAAGCGCTGCAAGCGGCCGATGCGCACGCCCATGGCGCGGTCGTAGAGCTTGTAGACCAGCTCGCTGCAGTAGATGCGCTGGTCCGACCAACCGAAGGCGAGGTCGTAATGTTTGCCGAGCAGCCGCTCGGCCTGCGCGCGCAGGCGCCGCACCTGTGCGGCGTCCGGCGGCGCGCGCAGGCGCTTGGCGACGTAGTGCCCGCCCTGGCCGCGCGCGATCCAGTCGGCGAGCGGCGTATAGCGCACCGGTTCCACCGCCTCGAACACATAGGCCCGGCCGCCGCGGTGCAGGACCACGCCCATATGGCTGTAGCGCGAGCCGGTCGCGCGCTGGATCGCCAGGCTCTGGGCCGAGCGCGAGGCGTGGAAGATCACGTCTCCGTCGCGCAGCGCCGGCGGCGCGGCGCGCGCGCAGGCCGCGCACGCAGCGAGCGCGGCGGACAAGGCCAGGCCGCGGGCGAGGGCGCCGATCATGCCGGCGCGGCGTCCGCGCCCGCGGCGACTTCGGCGGTCGCGTACAGGCGCACGTCGCGGTTCTCGGTGCCGTGCCGGATCGTGCCCTGCGCCTGCATGCCCAGGCGTTCGAGCACCTTGATCGAAGCGGCGTTGTCGGGATTGACGATCGCCAGCACCCGCGGCAGCGCCAGCGCCTCGCGGGCGTGGCGCAGCACCGCCTCGCCGGCCTCGACCGCATAGCCGCGCTGCCAGTGGCGCTGCAGGAAGGCGTAGCCCAGGTCGGGGTCGGGCAGGGTATCGCGGCGCAGCAGGCCGCAGATGCCGATGGGTTCGCCGCCGTCGCGCAGTTCCACCCGCCACAGGCCGAAGCCGTGGCGCGCGTAGCTGGCGGCGGGGCCGTCGTGGATGTAGCGCAGCGCGCCGTCGCGGTCGCGCACGCCGCGGTCGCCGATGCCGCCGAGGAAACCCGGCTCGTTGAGCAGTTCGAGGATGAAGCCGGCGTCGCCGTCGGCGAGCTCGCGCAGGGTCAGGCGGTCGGTGTGGATCGTCGGCATGGGCGGCGGCGCGCGGAAGGGTCGGGCAACGATACGACAGTGGCGGGGCCGGGTGAGGCGAGGATGAAGCCGCGCCGCGGCTACACTGGCCGGCCGTTGCCGCCGCCGTCCGCATCGCCATGGCCGAACCCGACCGCCTGCACGAGATCCACCCCATCGCCGAGGACAAGCGCCGCGCCGTGCTCGACGCGCTGGCGGCGATCGAGCGCGAGCACGACGTGCGCGTGCTCTACGCCTGCGAATCGGGCAGCCGCGGCTGGGGCTTTTCCTCGCCCGACAGCGACTACGACGCGCGCTTCGTCTACGTGCACCGGCAGCCGTGGTACCTGACCGTCAACGAACGCACCGGCCCGGGCGAGCCGCAGCGCGACGTGATCGAGCTGCCGATCGAAACCGACCTCGACGTCGCCGGCTGGGACCTGCGCAAGGCCTTGCGGCTGGTGTCCAAGTCCAACCCGACGCTGCTGGAGTGGTTGCGCTCGCCGGTGGTCTACCGCGAGGACGCGGCGATGAGCGCGGGGTTGCGCCGGTTGGCGGAAACGTTCTATTCGCCGGTGGCGACCTGGCACCACTACCTGAGTATGGCCCGGGGCAACTTCCGCGGCTACCTGCGCGGCGAGCAGGTGCGGACCAAGAAATACCTGTACGTGCTGCGGCCGGTGCTGGCCTGCCGCTGGATCGAATGCGGGCACGGCGCGCCGCCGATGGAGTTCGAACGGTTGCTGGAGCGCATCGTGCCGCACGGGCCGGTGCGCGAAGCGGTCGACGCCCTGCTGGTACGCAAGCGCCGCAGCGCCGAGATCGAGGCCGGGCCGCGGATCGCCGCGATCAGCGACTACCTGGAGGCCGAACTGGAGCGGATGCAGGCGCAGCCGCCGCAACTGGCGCCGGGGCACGGTTGCGGCGAGGAACTGGACGAATTCTTCCGCGCGGCGTTGCGGCAGGCAGGGTGATTGCGGGGAGCGGATCCGTTGTGGGAGGGCCTTCAGGCCCGACGCCCTTGTCCCAGTCCGCGACGGCCCGACCGAAAATCATCGGGCCTGAAGGCCCCGCCACAGAAGGCCTTCCCACGACCGCGCGACCGGCGCTCAGTTCGACAACGGCAACGGTTGCTGCAGCGGTTCGATCGTGCCTTCCCCGCGCATGACCTTCTTGTATTCCTTGCGCGAGACCGAGATGTAGCGGTCGTTGCCGCCGATCTCCACCTGCGGGCCGTCGAGCACGGCGCGGCCGGCCTCGTCCACGCGCACGTTCATGGTCGCCTTCTTGCCGCTGTGGCAGATGGTCTTGATCTCGCTGATCTCGTCCGCCCACGCCAGCAGGTACTGGCTGCCTTCGAACAGTTCGCCGCGGAAATCGGTGCGCAGGCCGTAGCACAGCACCGGGATGCGCAGCGCGTCGACCACCTCGCTGAGCTGCCAGACCTGGGCGCGGCTGAGGAACTGCGATTCGTCGACCAGCACGCAGTGCAGCGCGCCGCGCGCGGCGATGTCGGCGCGGATCAACGCCTCCAGGTCCTGGTCGCGTTCGAACGCCACGCCCTCGGAGCGCAGGCCGATGCGCGAGGCGACCACGCCGGTGCCGGCGCGGTCGTCCAGGCGCGGGGTCAGGATCGCGGTGCGCATGCCGCGCTCGCGGTAGTTGTGCGCCGACTGCAGCAGCGTCGTGGTCTTGCCGGCGTTCATCGCCGAATAGTAGAAATAGAGCTTGGCCATGCGCGCAGTGTAGGCCGCGCGGCGGCGCGGCTACAGACTTGACGCGGCGGGCCGGCGCGCTGCGGGGCGCGTACGGGCGCCGGTGCGGCCGCGCCTGCGCGTTCGGCGCGACGCGGCGCCGAGGCGGGTCCGGCGTCGCCCGTCCGCGATGGATGCCGCGTCCGGCGCCCGTAGCGTCTCAAGCGGCAGCGCGCCGTCGGCCGAGCCGCCGCCGCTGCCGGCGGCGGGTAGACTATCCGGCCAGCCCGGCCCCCGCCGGCGATGCGGCGTCCCATGCACGGTCTCAATCCCCCCCAACGCGCCGCCGTCCTGAACACCGACGGCCCCTTGCTCGTGCTCGCCGGCGCGGGCAGCGGCAAGACCCGCGTGATCGTGGAGAAGATCGCCCACCTGATCGCCACCGGCCGGATGCCGGCCAAGCGCATCGCCGCGATCACCTTCACCAACAAGTCGGCCAAGGAAATGCGCGAGCGCGTGGCCAAGCGCATCCGCGGCGACGCGGCCGACGGGCTGACCATCTGCACCTTCCACGCGCTGGGCCTGAAGTTGCTGCAGATCGAGCACGCCAAGCTCGGCCTGCGCCGCGGCTTCAGCGTGTTCGACAGCGACGACAGCAACGCCCAGATCAAGGACCTGCTGCCGGCCGGGACCAAGCCCGACGTGCTCGACGACATGCGCAACCTGATCTCGCGCGCCAAGAACGCGGGCCTGTCGCCGGAGCAGGCGATGGCCGAATCGCGCAGCCCGCGCGAGATCGAGGCGGCGACGCTGTACGAGCTGTACCAAAAGCGCCTGACCACGTTCAACGCGGTCGACTTCGACGACCTGATCCGGCTGCCGGTGCAGTTGCTGGAAGCCGACCGCGATGCGCAGCTGGCCTGGCGCGAGCGCATCGGCTACCTGTTGGTGGACGAGTGCCAGGACACCAACGACGCCCAGTACCGCCTGCTCAAGGCGCTGGCCGGGCCGGCCGGACTGTTCACCTGCGTGGGCGACGACGACCAGTCGATCTACGCCTGGCGCGGCGCCAATCCGGACAACCTGCTGGAGCTGGGCAAGGACTATCCGACGCTGGAGATCGTCAAGCTCGAACAGAACTACCGTTGCAGCAACCGCGTGCTGCGCGCGGCCAACGCGCTGATCGCGCACAACCCGCACGAACACCCCAAGACCCTGTGGAGCGACCAGGCCGACGGCGAGCGCATCCGGGTGTGGGAATGCCGCGACAGCGCGCACGAGGCGGAGAAGGTCGCCGCCGAGATCCACTTCCAGCAGCAGAAGCACAATGCGCCGTGGAGCGACTTCTGCATCCTGTTCCGCGGCAACCACCAGAGCCGCGCGCTGGAGAAGGCGCTGCAGCTGCTGCGCGTGCCGTACCACTTGAGCGGCGGCACCGCGTTCCTGGAGCGCGGCGAAGTCAAGGACGCGCTGGCCTGGCTGCGGCTGGTGGCCAATCCCGACGACGACGCGGCGTTCCTGCGCGCGGTCACCGCGCCCAAGCGCGAGGTCGGCGCGACCTCGCTGGCCAAGCTGGCGGAGATGTCGCGCCATGCGCAGCTGCCGATGTCGCGCATGGCCGAGTCGATCCACGCGATCAAGCAGCTCACCCCGCGCGCCGGCAACGCGCTCGACGGCTTCGTCAACATCGTGCGCTTCCTGCGCGACGAGGCCCAGCGCATCAGCCCCGGCGAGCTGGTCGGGGTGCTGGCCGAACGCAGCGGCCTGCTCGCCTCGATCCGCGCCCAGTGCAAGGACGAGGCCAGCTACCAGCGGCGCAAGGAGAACCTGGCCGAACTGTCGGGCTGGTTCGACGGCGGCCGCGGTTCGGGGCCGGGCGAGCTGGCCGCGCAGCTGGCGCTGCTGTCGCACGCCGACAAGGGCGAGGCCGGCAACCAGGTGCGGCTGATGAGCCTGCACGCGGCCAAGGGCCTGGAGTTCCGCTTCGTCTTCATCGTCGGCGTCGAGGACGGCAACCTGCCGCACGACGCCAGCCTCGACGAAGGCCGACTGGACGAAGAGCGGCGGCTGATGTACGTCGGCATCACCCGCGCCAAGGAGCAGCTGTACCTGTCGCACTCGCGCGAAACCCAGCGCTGGGGCGAGCGCATCCGGCTCAAGCCCAGCCGCTTCATCGAGGAACTGCCGCCGGGCGAGCTGCAGCGCGACGGCGCGGACCCGGTCGCCGACGCCGAACGCAAGCGCGAACGCTCGCTGGCCGGCTTCGCCGCGATCAAGGCCTTGCTGGAAGAAGGCTGAGTCTTGCCGGGCCGACAGGCCCGGCCGTGCCGCAGTGACGGGGCCTTCGGGCCCGATGGCTTGCGCTCGGCTCGCCGCGCACTCCCGGCGTCGCCCGCGCACCGATCCGAACCCGTCGCCGGAAGGCGCAACCGCGCACGCGACCGCGTCGCGCGAACACGCTAGGCTGGCGCGACTTCCCCCGAAGGCCGCGCCCATGCCCCTGCTGATCAACGCCTATTCCACGCTCGCCTCGCCGCCGCCGCCCGCGTTCCTGGCCCAGCCGCCGGCGCGCCGCGACCGCAGCGATCCGGAACTGGTGCCGCACCTGCAGGGCTTCGTCGGCTACGTGATGAGCACGGTCGAGGACGGCATGGACGCGCGCACCTTCGGCGTGTTGCGCCATCTGCAGCGGGTCCAGACCCAGTTCTGGTTCGAGGTGGACGAACGCGACTTCGACGCGCTCGCCGCCTGGGGCGAGGCCGCCAACGTGCTGTGCTTCCTGCCCGACGGCAGCGTGCGCGACGCCGCCGGCAACGTGCTGGCCAGCCGCGGCGAACCGCCGGTGGAGGCCGACGCCGCGCTGCCGTATCCGCCCGACGCGCGCGAACGCAAGCGCCGCAGCGAGGCCGAGCTGCAGCAGCTCGGCGCGGCGCCGCCCGCGCACCTGCCGCCGGTGCTCGGCGCCGGCGAAGTGCGCCTGCGCGAGGCCGGCGAGACGATGCGCCGCATGCTGGCCTTGTGCGCGGTGGCGGTGCGGGCCGAGTCGCTGAGTTCGCAGCCGCTGTCGGTCGAGGAAATCCGCGCCAAGCTCGGCCCCGGCGTGGCCGAGCTGAGCCCGGCCGAGCGCGCGTTCGTCGCCGCCGACAAACCCGATGAGGAAAGCTGGGCCAACCAGGGCTGGCGCTACGAAAGCGCCGCGTTGTTGCAATGGGCGCTGGGCCTGAGCGAGGCGTTGCCGGCGCCGACCGCGATCTGCGACGCGGGCCGGGTCGCGCGCATCGCCATCGACCACGCCGACGACGACGCCATCGCGCGCGCGCGCCTGCGGCCGCTGCCGGAACTGCTCGATGCGCTCGACGCGACCTATCGCCGGCACTGGCTGGTGCGCCAGGCGCGGTTGGACGACAAGCCCGCGCCGGCCGGCCTGCATCCCAGCGTCGTCTACGAACGCCACTACGCGCTGAACTGGCTGCTGCGTTTCGATGAGCAGGATTGGGACGAAGTCGGCACGCCGACCTGACGCCGCCGTCGCGCCCTTCCCACGTTTCCGCCGCGTTGCCCGCCGGACCTTCCCGCCGCATGGACCTGTCCGTCCGTCCCGCCACGCCCGCCGACCACGCGGCCGTGCTCGCGCTCAACCTGGAAGCCGAAGCGCTGATGAGCCCGATGGATTCGGCGCGCCTGCGCGCGCTGGATGCGCAGTCGGTCTATCACCGCGTGGTCTGCGACGGCGAGGCCGCGATCGCGTTCCTGCTCGCGTTCGACGAGCGCGCCGACTACGACAGCCCGAATTACCTGTGGTATCGCCAGCGCTATCCGCGCTTCGTCTACATCGATCGCATCGCGGTCGCCGCGAGCCACCGCAACCGCCGGATCGGCGGCTTGCTCTACGACGACCTGTTCGCGTTCGCGCGCGGCCGCGGTTTCGATACGGTCGCGGCGGAGTTCTACATCGTTCCGTTCAACGAGGCTTCGAGCCGTTTCCATGCGCGATACGGTTTCGGCGAAGTCGGGACGCAGTGGCTGGCGGGCGGCGCCAAGCAGGTGTCGTTGCAGGTCGCGCGCATCGCCTCGCGGTGATGCGATGCGCGCAGAAAAAAATCGCGCCGGCACTTGATTGCGCGATTTTGGTTTTGCTATGTTGCGCGCATGGACATCATCTCTCACCGCCGACTACGCCTGAGCGCGCGACTGCATCGTCGCGACGCTGGCGTGCGTTCGAGCGGAATCCGACTACGTTGAGCCCATCGTCCGATCCCAAGCGGATCGGCCGGGGCCGCTAGCGGTACGACTCGAAGGCGCCGAAAGGCGCCTTCGTCGTTTCCGCCTTCCGGCATCGCACCCACCTCCGACTTCGCTGCGCCTTCGCCGGCGCGGCGCGGGACGCTGCGCGCCTGCGTCCGCAGCCGCGGTATCCACGCCCGAATGACGTAATGGCAAACGTGCAGCCCTGAGATGGCTGTGGCCGCGAGGCCGTGCGGGTTCGAGTCCCGCTTCGGGCACCACTTCGCAACATCCATCCGCCCGGATGGCGAAACGGAAGACGCGCCGGCCTCAGAAGCCGGTGGCCGCAAGGCCATGTGGGTTCGATCCCCACTCCGGGCACCAACATCGCTACACGCTTCGCCCAAGTGACGTAACTGGCAACCGTGCCGGCCTCAGATGCCGGTGGCCGCGAGGCCGTGCGGGTTCGACTCCCGCCTTGGGCACCAACCCGATCGAAACGCGATCCATCCGCCCGGATGGCGAAACGGCAAACGCAACGGTCTTAAAAACCGTGGCCGCAAGGCGGTGCGGGTTCGAGTCCCGCTCCGGGCACCAACATCGCCACACGCTTCGCCCAAGTGACGTAACTGGCAACCGTGCCGGCCTCAGATGCCGGTGGCCGCAAGGCCGTGCGGGTTCGACTCCCGCCTTGGGCACCAACCCCCGCCGGCGCGCGCGGCGATGCCGCGCGGCGGCAAAGCTGCGATGATCGCGGTCGGTCCTGGTGTATCGGTTCGCGCATGATCGTGCGGCATCCTCCTTCGTCGACCGCAGCGCCGCGATGATGCCGGTCCTGGCCCGCGTCGGCCTGCACCTGCGCCCGATGGCCATGGCCGACGCGCCGGCGTGGTTCGCCTATCTGTCGCGGCCCGATGCGGTCGAGCACACCAGCTGGCGCCTGGACGGGATCGGCGCGCTGTATCCGCAGATCGCCGCGTCCAATCCGTTCCGCGCCGACGCGCCGGCGCTGTTCGCCATCGTCGACGACCTCGACGAACTGGTCGGCACGGTCGGCTTCCACACCGTGCTCGACGCGCCGCGCGGCGGCGAGATCGCCTACAACCTGCATCCGGCGCAGTGGGGCCGCGGCATCGCCAGCGAGGCGTGCGCGGCGGTGGCGCAGTGGGGGTTCGAGCGGCGCGGTTACCGGCGGGTGGAGGCGTATGCGCTGGACAGCAACGCGGCCAGCCAGCGCGTGCTGGACAAATGCGGGTTCCGGCGCGTGCGGCTGGAGCCGGGCCTGCGCGCGGTGCGCGGGCAGCCGCGCGATTTCTGGCTGTACCGGCGCGAGGCCTGACCGCGCCGCTGCCGCACGGCGACGCGCGCGGCTTGCCAGCGGCGCGGCGGCGGACGATGATCCGGCCACTTCATCGGACGAGGTCGACGATCATGCGCTGCTGCGTTTCCGCGATGGGCTTGAGCCTGTGTTTCGCCGCCGCCGCCGCGTGCGCCGGCGAGCGCCCCGAATTCCTCGCCTCGCCCGATCCGGCGGCGGCCGGGCTGCCGTTCTCCGAAGCGGTGCGCAGCGGCGAGCTGCTGTTCCTGTCGGGCCAGATCGGCACCGTGCCGGGCGCCGACAACGCGTTGGCGAAGGGCGGGATCGGGCCGCAGGCCGAGCAGACGTTGAGCAACATCCGCGCCGTGCTCGAACGCCACGGCGCGTCGATGCGCGATGTGGTCAAGTGCACGGTGTTCCTGGCCGACATCGGCGATTGGCCGGCGTTCAATGCGGTCTATCGCAAGCACTTCAGCGCGCCGTTCCCGGCGCGCAGCGCACTGGCGGCCTCGGGGCTGGCGATGGGGGCCAAGGTCGAGGTCGAGTGCATCGCGCAGGCGCCGCGCACGGCGGGCAAGCCGCGATGACGGCCGGATTCGTTCCGCGCGCGCGCCGCGCCGCGCAAGCGCCGTCGCGCGCGGCCTGGCTGCGCGCGGCCGCGCTGTCGCTGGCGTTGCTGCCGCTGGCGCCGTGCGCCCTGGCCGACGAGGCGGAGCGCTACGCGCCGCCCGGCGCCGCGCTGTCCGAGCCGCGCGCGCATCCGGACTGGCCGTGCCTGGCCTCGTTGCTGCAACAGATCGTCGACGACCAGGGCGCGCGCGGCGTCAACGCCCTGCATATCGGCCGGGTGGTGCGCGAGGACGACGACGGCAACGACTTCGTACGCGTGTACTGGCCGCAGCGGCGGGCGATCTTGCTGGTGTCGCTGAACCGCAACGGCTGCGCCGATCCGGGCTATCGCTACGATTCGCTCGGACTGGGCTGGTACCGGACCAAGGCGCGCATCGACCTGGACAGCCACGTGCGCGAAACCCAGGCCGAAATCAGCGGCAGCAGCTTCCTCGTCACCCGCGCGTGGGCGGACGCGGTGATCGCCGAGTGCACGGCGCACGGTACCGAACTGAAGCTGCGGCGCGCGCGCCAGCGGCGCAAGGACGAGGACGACGCGCTGTAGCGGCGCCTGCGACGGTCGCGGCGCGTCGGCCGCGACCGCGGCGTCGGGTTGCCCGCCGGGATTCCCGCCGACGCCTGCGGCGGGCCGCGCGAGGCCGGGGAATGGCGTCCTGACTGACCTGTCCGCACAAAGCTTGCCGAAACCGGGCATCGGCTTGGCCGAGCCTGTTGCCAGGCTGCAACGATCGGCTTTTCGCCACGCGGGGCGCTGTGCCGCTGCGCGACGCTCAGCCGGCACAGCTGCGCCCCGGGGCGCCCGACCGCAACCCTCGCGCCGCCCCGCGCATTCGACACGCTTTCGCGCCGCGGCCTACACTCCCCGCACTTTCCCAGGGGATTCCAGCGCATGCAGATCCGCGCCTCTCTCGCCCGCGTTCCCGTCGCCGCGCTCGCTTGCGCGCTGGCGCTGGCCGCGTGCAAGCCGCAGCCGGGACCGTCGGCCGATGCCGACGCGCCCGCGGCCGCCGCCCAGCCCGCCGCCGCGACGGCGCCGGCCGCCGTCGCCAAGCCGACCGGCGCCGACGACAACCTCAACGCGGTGCTGTGGATGCAGCGCTCGGTCGAGTACCGCGCCAGCGCCGAGACGATCTATCGCGCCGCCGCCGACAAGCTCGAGGTCGCGCTCAAGCAGCCCAACTGGGACGCGCTGGTGCCGGAAGAGCGCGGCAACGCCGCCAAGGGCCTCAAGCCCGCGGTGGTGATGGACGTGGACGAGACCGTGCTCGACAACTCGCCGTACCAGGCGCGGCTGGTGCGCGACGGCAAGGAATACGACGAAGTCACCTGGGACGCGTGGGTGGCGGAGAAGAAGGCCAAGCCGGTGCCCGGCGTGGTCGAGTTCGCCAAGGCCGCGCAGGCCAAGGGCGTGACGATCCTGTACCTGTCCAATCGCGCCGTGCACCTCAAGGACGCGACCCTCGCCAACCTGCGCAGCGCCGGCCTGCCGGTCGCCGACGACTCGGTGTTCCTCGGCCTCGGCACGGTGGTCGACGGCTGCGAACAGAACGGCAGCGAGAAGAACTGCCGGCGCCTGCTGGCCGGCAAGCAGTACCGCGTGCTGATGCAGTTCGGCGACCAGATCGGCGACTTCGTGCAGGTGGTGGCGAACACGCCCGAAGGCCGCGACGGCCTGCTGGAGCAGTACCACGACTGGTTCGGCGAACGCTGGTGGATGCTGCCGAACCCGAGCTACGGTTCGTGGGAAGCGATGACCTTCAACAACGACTACAGCCAGTCGCGCGACGCGCGGCGCGAGGCCAAGCGCAAGGCGCTGGACCTGGCGCCCTGACGCGTCTCAGGCTTCCGTGTGATTGTATTTCAAGGTAAATCAAATACTTACATCGCAATACTTCAGGTATTGCATTAACTCGGCTGCGGCGTTAGTCTGCCCGCATCCCGGCACGGCCGGGGCCATGCCACAACTCGTACTCTTCGGCGCAAGCCGGATTTGAAGGAGGCCTCGCGCCTCCTTTTTCTTTTTCGCGGTGTCTGCATCCCCTGCGGCAACGGCGCGAGCCGCGACCGCGGCGCACCGACGACGACGAACGCTGGATAAACAGTCGCCGCCCGCATGCGTGGGTTTTTCGATCGCTGTTGCGGCGCGGCGTCTTTCGGGCGGTTTCGTCGTCGTGCGATTGGCGCGGTCGCGGCTTGCGCCGCGCCTGTGGCCAGGCCATGCGGGTTACCGCGGTACGCGAAGGCCGCTTCAGTAGGTGACGGTCACCACGACGGTGTCGCTGTAGCTGCCTGGCGTGGCTACTTGCGGCGCCACCCGCCCATACACGGTTTGCGATTGCGCCGCGCCGGTGCCGGTGCCGGCGACCGTGTCGGTGCCCAGGGTCGTGCCCCAGCGTTGGCTGCGGCCGCTGTCGCGGTACAGCTCGTACGGCACGAACTGGCCGCCGGCGCTGCGCATGCGGCGGATGCTGCCGCTGGCGTTGAGACCGTTGCCGATGCCCAGCTGCCATGCGGTGCGGCCGGTGCAGGTCAGGCCGATCGCGGTGGTGCGGTCGAGGTTGGCGATGACGCGGCCGGGGACGCTGCCGAAGGCGAGGGTGGGCACCGGCTTGGGGCTCAGCGCGCAGCTGTTGGGGACCGAGCCGGTGACGGTGAAGGGGAAGCCGACCGGCGTACCGGTGCTGCCGCCGCTGATGCACGACGCCGGCATCGGCGGCGCGCCGATCAGCGATTCGGCGAACTGGAACTCGATCCGGGTGTCGGCCGCGCCGGTGAAGCGATTGGTATAGGTCCCCGCGTTGAGCGCGGCCTGGGCGGGGATGCGGCCGTACAGGGTCGCGGTGAGGGTCTGGCTGCCGCCGAGCAGCGGCACGTCGTAGTCGAACAGCAGCGGCAGGAAGTTGGGCACGGTGGCATTGCCGCGCGCGCCCCAGATCTGGCTGCGCGCGCTGTCGGTGTAGAGCTGCATCTGCATCGCATCGCCGGGCACGTTGATCATCCGCCGCGGCGCCAGGGTGCCGCCGCCGTCGGTGCCGCTGAAGATGCTCACGCACATGTTGACCCGCGCCTTGGCCAGCAGCGACAGCGCGCCGGTGGTGCAGGTGACGGTGAGGGTGGCGGTGGCGTCGACGACCGCGCCGGTGGTCGCGGCGAAGGCGAGGTTGGTCATGCCCGCGGTGCACGAGGTCGCCGCCTGCGCCGGCGCGGTCCAGGCCAGCGCGGCCAGCAGCGCCAGCGCGCAGCGCAGCAGCGCGGCGCGCGCGCTCACGGCGCGGCCTCGCGCACGCACGGCAACGGGCCGAGCCGGGCGATGCCGCGCGCGTCGGCGGGGTAGTCGAAGCGCACCACGCAGGCGCCGGCCGGCGTCAGCACGCGCAGCTGGTTGTGCGCTTGCAACTGTTCCAGGTAGGTCTCGCCGTCGTAGCCGACCACGGCCTGTTCGCCGTTGCCGGCGCGCACCGCGCTGCCCAGCGGCAGCGGCGCGCCGGCGTCGTCGCGCAGCGCCAGCACCGCGGCGCGGATGGTGTCGATCGCGAAGTGCACCACGGTGCCGGAACGGTCGCGCGGGGTGGCGTCGGTCTCGACCCGGTCCAGGCGGGTGTCGGCCGGCAGTTCCATCGGATCGATGCCGATGCGGTTGCGCTGCCAGGCGTTGAGCGGCGTCACCAGCAGCATGCCGTCGGCGTCGGTGCGGCCGAACGGGCGGTTCTCCAGCAGCACCGGCACGCCGGGCACGCCGGTGGAGACCACCGCGAACGCGTCGCTGACGTTGCGCGCGGCGAACACGTGCCCGCCCATCCACACCAGCGCGCCGCTGGCGCTGGCGTAGCCGTAGTCGCGCGAACCCTGGCGCGCGTAGCCGAGGTTGAAGCGGCCGGTTTCGGTCAGCCACGCCGCTTCGGCCAGCGCGCCTTCCTCGCTGTCGCCGCCGCGCGCCTGCAGGCGCCAGCCGAAGCCGCCGTCGCCGGGCACCGGGCGGGTCAGGTCGATCGCGGCCTGGTCGAGGCCGCCGGCGCGCTGCGCCGAGACGCTGAGCTGGGTGCCGGGGCGTCCCGGGTCGGGCTGCAGGTTGAGGTTGAAGCCCAGGTACACGGTGCGGTCTGCGCTGCGGTCCAGGTTCTGGTTGTAGGACAGGCTCAACAAGGCGCGGGTGCCCAGGTTGCGGCTCCAGGTGGCGCCGGCGTAGCGCGCCGGTTCCTCGCCGCGGTAGAGCAGGCGCACGTAGCTCAGGCCCAGGCTGCCCAGGCGCGCATCGCTCCAGCCGACCACCGCGCGCTCGCTGACCCGCGGCGCGCCCAGGCCGTAGCGCGAGGCGAGGTCGCGATAGTCGCCGTGGCTGCGCTGGGTGTCGGCGGCGAAGTTGAAACGGCCGTTGCTCCAGTTGTAGGCGGCGCTGTACTGCCAGCCGGCGGCGTCGCCGTCGCGGCCGTGGCTCAGCGAGGCGCCGAACACGCCGGCCTGGCCCAGCAGCCAGGCCGCGCCGACGCCCGCAGCGCTCACGCCGTCGCCGCCTTCGCCGTGGGCCTGCACGGTCAGCCGGTCGCTGAGGCCGTAGCGCAGGTCGGCGCTGGCCAGCGGCGCGCTGGCGTATTCGAACGAGCGCAGCGCGTAGTCCTGGCGCGCCACGCCCAGGCTCACCGACCAGTCCGACAAGCCTTTGGCCAGCAGTTGCTGCGCGGCGTAGAACGGGAAGTCGAGGGTGCGGGTGCGGCCGAACGCATCGGTGACCACCAGTTGCGCGCTGCCGGCGCCGGTGATGCCGGGAACGGTGGTCAGCTGGAACGGGCCGGGCTGGACCTCGCCGCTGTACTGGCGGATGCCGTTGACGTACAGGTCCACCGCCGAGGGCACCGCGACTTCGCCGGCCAGGGTCGGCAGCGGCGTGGTGATGCGGTAGGGCTGCAGGCCGAAGTCGCGGCCGAAGCGCACCCCGCCCAGGCGCAGCGGCCGGGTCCAGTCGAGTTGGCCGCTGATCACGTCGCCGACGGTGACGGCGAACATCGATTCGGGCTGCGACCAGCGCCAGCTGGTGTCCAGGCGGATCGAATCGGTGCGCCGCGGCGCGCCGTCTTCGCGGTAGTGGCGGATCACCCCAGTCTGGCTCAGCACGCTGTCGGCGAACGCGCCGCCGCCCAGGCCGAACGCACGCGCTTCGACGAAGGCGGTGGCGTTGTCGCTGCGGTCGTCGCGGCTGGCATAAAGGTCGTAGTTGAGCAGCAGGCCGGGCGAGGCGGTGGCGCGCGGCGCCTCGGCGTCGGGCGCGTTGAGGCGGCGCGTGCGCAGGTCGAGCAGCGACAGCGGCGCGTCGATGGCGACCCGCTGCTGGGCGGCGTCGAAGCGCACCGTGGTGCCGGCGAGTTGGTCCGGCGCGAGCGTTTCGGCGCCGTCGCGGCCGGGCAGGGCGAAGCCGATCGCGCGCAGGGTGGCGACGCTGGCGTAGAGCCGGCCGGCGCGCAGCTCGAACGGCTGCGGCGGGCCGAACGCGGTCTGGTTGAGGCTGACTTCCAGGTAGAGGTTCATGCTGGTCGCCTGCGCCGCCCCGGCCTGGGCCGCGCCCGCCTGGGCCAGCGGCGGCCGCGGCGGCGGCTCGGCCGGGAGGCCCGGCGGGGACGCCAGGAGCAGGCCGGCCGGCATGGCTTCAGCGAGCCGGCGGGTCCAGCGCCAGCGCCTGCGCGTCGGGTTCGCCATTGATCCTCGCTTCCAGGGTGCCCGGTCCGCGCAGCAGCGCGGCCGGCGCCTGCAGCGCCCAGCGCATGCGCTGGCCGGCGTGGGCGTAGCCGAGCAGGCCGGCGGCGATGGCGTGGCGCTGGCCTTGCGCGTCGACGAAGCTCAGGTCGGCCAGTTGCGCGTGCTGGTCGCCGCGGTTGTCCACCGCCAGGAACGGCCGCTCGCCCTCGAACTGCAGCTGCGCGCGCAGTCGCGGTGCGATCGGCGCGGCCGCGGCGGGGGCCAGGAACACCGGCACCGAATAGCGCAGCACGAACTGCAGGCCCGGGGCCTGGGCGGCTTCGGCCGGCGGCAGTTCGTCGACGATCAGGCGGTAGCCGGTTTCCTGCGCCGGCGGCGCGCCCAGCCGGATCACCCGCACCAGCTGGCGCGCGCCGGGCGCCAGTTCCAGCATCGGCGGGCTGACCGCCAAGCCGGGATCGGGGTCGAGCCGCTCCTGGCCGTCTTGCTGGACCCAGCGGAACACCCGCACCTGCGCGCGCAGCGTGGCCGGGCCGGTGTTGCTGAGCCACAGCGCGTCGGCCGGGCGGTCGCGGGCGAGGGTCAGCTGGGTCGGGGTGACCTGCAGGCCGGCGGCGGACGCCGGGCAGGCCGGCGCCGCCAGCGCCGCGCCCAGCGCCAGCCGGATCGCGAAGGTGCGGACTGCCTGTCGCAACCGGCCGCCGCCCATGCCGGGGCGGTCAGTAGGTGACCGTGGCGATCACCACGTCATTGTAAGTACCAGCGGGAAAGTTGGCGCTGGGCGTGCGCCCATACACCGGCAGGTTGACCGCCGCGCCGGTGCCGCTGCCGGCCAGCACGTTGCCGCCGGCGCCGACGGTGCTGCCCCACACGTCGGTGGGGCCGCGCGCGGCGGCGCGGTAGAGCTGGTAAGGCACCAGGTTGGCGCCGTTGGCCATCTTGCGGCTGTTCACGTCGGTGCCGTTCTGGCCGTTGTCCAGGCCGATGGTGTAGGCCGTACCCGGGGTGCAGTTGACGGTCAGCTGGCCCTGCTGGTCGACGTTGGTGGCGCTGGAGGACACGCTGCCGAAGTTGACCGGCAGCGGCGCGGTGGTGTGGATGTCGCAGACGCTGGTGATGGTGATGGTGACGTTGAGGTTGGCGGTGTCGGTCGCCGCGAACGCGGGACCGGCGGCGGCCAGGGCCAAGGCAGCGAGGACGCTACGGCTCGATACGGAACGCATGGTTCGTTCTCCTGCGCGCGGGGCGCGATGGTCGGGCGAGCTTTTGTGCCGGGTTTGCCCGTTTAGAACGCATAAAACATGCCAGCGCGGGCAACTTAGCCATGCCGTCGGGCCGCTGCGGGTGACCCCCTTCACAAGACGGCGGGCCGTACCCGTTCAGCCGCATATCTGGACGATCGCGCACAAACGCGCAGTGACGCGCTGCGTCTTCACGCTTCGACCCATGCCGTCGCTAACTGTGCGGTGGGGTCGCAAAGGTGAGCCAGGGTGAGCCCGCGGCTTGTGCCCCGCCGGAGCCGGGGCCAAGATGCCGGTCCGCGGATGCGCTCCGCGCCAGAGCCTCCGCCCGTATGTCTCTCGTTCGACGCGCCAGCGCCGCCGTGCTGACGACCGCCGTCCTGTTGGCGGCGGCCGGCTGCGGCCCGGATCCGGCCCCGGTCGAGACCGTGCCGACCCTGCCGGCGCAGGCGGTGACCCAGCTGGTGTCCGACCTGCGCCGCAACGACCTGGCCGGCTACGCCCGCCACGCGGTGCCGCCGGAGTTGCACCAGCGCCTGGAGCAGGCCTGGAGCCAGGGCCGCACGGTGTGGCCGCTGACCGAGCTGCCGCTGGACGACCGCTTTCCTTCCTTCATCTCGGCCCTGGCCGAGCAGGACGCCGAGCGCAAGCTGGTGGCGACCTACCGCCGCCAGTTCGCCGGCGCCGACGCCGAACTGCAGTCCGCGGCCAAGACCCTGGGCCTGTTCGCCAGCCAGTACGTGCGCAGCGAGCCGGGCTACAGCGAGACCGAGCGCGACCACCACGCCCAGTTGATCGAGGCGCTCAGCGGCTGGGCGCAGACCGCGCCGCTGGGGGACTCCAGGCGCGCGCGCGAGGCGATCCCGCAGCTGGTCTCGGCCGCGCGTGCGACCGGGCTGGCCGGCCCGGACGGGTTCGCCAAGGCCGGCATGGACCGCAGCCTGCGCCGGCTCGGCCCGTTCGTGGAGCGGCTCAAGCAGGTGCTCGGCGACTACGGCCTGGGCCTGGACGCGGCGCTGGACAGCGTCGACGCCAGCCTGGCCGAACAGACCGGCGACACCGCGCGGGTGCGGGTGCGCTACCAACTGGCCGGGCAGCCGGTCGACGCCTATGTGCTGGTCGAGCGCATCGACGGCCGCTGGTACCTCAGCGACGTGCTGCGCCACGCCCGCGCCGAGACCGAGGCGGCGAGCAAGCCGGCGCCGTCGGCGACGATGGCGCAGCGGCTGGCGGCGTTGGCCAAGGTCCAGGCGCGGGCGCCGTCGGCGCTGGCGGCCAAGCCGGCGGCGGCGCCTGCCGCGCCGGTCGCGGCGCCGGCCCCGCCTGCCGGCGGCCAGGCCGATGCGGGGCCGGCGGCCGTGCCGGGCGCGGCGATCGAAGAGGCCAAACAGGTGGGCGCGGCCCATTCGACGGCGGCTGAGGCCCGGTCCGACGCTGCGGGCAAGGCGACCGCGGCGCGGCCCGACGCTGTCGGCAAGCCGGCCGGGTCCCAACCTGGAGAGAGCAAGCCGGTGGACGGCAAACCCGCCGAGGCCAGGCCCGCCACCGTGGGCGGCCGCCCCGCGGCGGGCGCGAAACCCGCTGCGAGCGAGGCAAAACCTGCCGCCGCGGGCAAATCGTTCCCGGCCGATGTCAAGCCCGGCAACCGGCCCGCGGCCAAGCCGGCCGCGGCCGCGGTCGAGCCGCCGAAACCGCGCTGAGCGGGCTCGCCCGGAGCCGGTACCGCTGCTGTGGCAGGGCCTTCAAGCCCGACGCCGTTCGGTCGGATCGCGATGACTTGGCGCAACCGCGTCGGGCCTGAAGGCCCTCCCCCAACAGCGGCCGACCGCCGCGGCAACCGCCGCCGGCGCGGTGACGCCGGCGTCGCCACCCAGGGCACACATGCGTCCCGTCGCCGGCCGCCGCGCCGCGGCCCGCCGTCCGGGGCCCGGCCTGGGGCCGAATAGGCATAATGCCGGCAATGCCGAAACAGACGCCCCTGCCGTTCCCCGACGCCGTGCCGGCCGATGCCGCGCCTGCACCGGGCGACGCCGCGCCGGCCGCGACGGATCGACCCGATCCCGCCGCCGACCCGGAGCAGGGCCGCGCCAGCGCCACGCCAGCCCCATCGAACATGCCCCAAGCGTCCGACCCGAATCCTTCCGATCGTCCCGGCCCCGTGGCCGCCGAGCGCGGCGAAGCCGCGCCCGGCCGCACCGACCCGCCCGCCGCACCCGATCACGACCCGGAACAAGCCGAGTTGCCGATCGCGCCCGCCGCGGCGGCCGCGCCTGCCGCCGACCCGGCCGCGCCCGCGCCGCGCCCGTGGTGGGCGCGCCTGCTCGGCCAGCTGATGGCGCCGTGGGTCTCGCTGACCATCGAGCCGAAGAACCCACAGCAGCACATCGCCGAGCAATGGCACGGCCGCCCGGTCTGCTACGTGCTCGAGGACTACGGCCTGTCCAACGCGCTGATCCTGGAGCGCGCCTGCCGCGAGAGCGGCCTGCCCTCGCCGCTGCAGCCGCTGCCGGGCGATCCGCTCGGGCGCAAGCGCGCCTACGTCGCGCTGTCGCGGCGCAACGCCGGCACCCTGGCGCCGGCCGGGCCGCCGTCGGCCAAGACCCATTCGGGCTCGCTGGCGCGGCTGCTCGACGCGCACCGCGGCGACCGCGCCCTGGACGTGCAGCTGGTGCCGGTGTCGATCTTCGTCGGCCGCGCGCCGGACCGCACCAGCGGCTGGTTCTCGGTGCTGTTCTCGGAAAACTGGACCCTGGTCGGCCGCTTCCGCCGGCTGCTGGCGATCGCGCTCAACGGCCGCCACACCACGGTGCGGTTCTCGCCGCCGGTGTCGCTGCGCGGCATCGTCGACGAAGGGCTGGAGCCCGAACGCACGGTGCGCAAGCTCTCGCGCGTGCTGCGCACCCACTTCCGCCGCATCCGCGCGGCGGTGATCGGGCCGGACCTGTCGACCCGGCGCATGCTGATCGACCGCGTGCTCGCCAGCGACCCGGTCAAGGAAGCCATCGCCGACCAGGCCCGCCGCGACAGCACCGATGTCGCCGAGGCGTGGAAGAAAGCGCATGCGATGGCCTACGAGATCGCCGCCGACTATTCGCACCCGGTGGTGCGCTCGGCCAGCTTCCTGCTGACCCCGGTGTGGAACCGCATCTACCGCGGCGTGCTGGTCCATCACCTGGACAAGCTCAAGCAGGAAGCGCCCGGCTTCGAAGTGGTGTACGTGCCCTGCCACCGCAGCCACCTCGACTACCTGCTGCTGAGCTACCTGCTGTACACCAAGGGCATCGTGCCGCCGCACATCGCCGCCGGCGTGAACCTCAACCTGCCGGTAGTCGGCACGATCCTGCGCAAGGGCGGCGCGTTCTTCCTGCGCCGCAGCATCCGCGGCAGCGCGCTGTACTCGGCGGTGTTCTCCGAATACGTGGCGCAGCTGGTCGCCGGCGGCTACTCGATCGAGTACTTCATCGAAGGCGGGCGCTCGCGCACCGGCCGGCTGCTGCCGCCCAAGGGCGGCATGATCGTGATGACCGTGCGCGGCTTCCTGCGCCAGCCCACCCGTCCGGTGCTGTTCCAGCCGGTCTACATCGGCTACGAGAAGCTGATGGAGGGCAACAGCTACCTCGACGAACTGTCGGGCAAGCCGAAAGAGAAGGAATCGATCTGGCAGCTGCTGTGGGGCATTCCCAAGGTGCTGCGCTCCAACTACGGCCAGGTGGTGGTGAACTTCGGCGAGCCGATCAAGCTCGGCGACATGCTCGCCGAGCACGCGCCGCAGTGGGACGGCCGCCCGCTGGAGGAAGACGACAAGCCGCAGTGGCTGTCCGACACCGTCGATGCGCTGGCGCAGCGGATCCAGGTCAACGTCAACCGCGCCGCCGACGTCAACCCGATCAACCTGCTGGCGCTGGCGCTGCTGTCCACGCCCAAGCACGCGATGGGCGAGGCCGACCTGCTCGCGCAGATCGCGCTGAGCAAGACCCTGCTGGCCGAACTGCCGTACTCCGACCGCGTCACCGTGACCCCGCACACGCCGCAGGAAATCGTCGCCCACGGCGAAGAGATCAACGTGCTCGAGCGCATCGCCCATCCGCTCGGCGACGTGCTCGGCGTGGACGAGGACAAGGCGGTGTTGCTGAGCTACTTCCGCAACAACGTCCTGCACCTGTTCACCGCCGCCTCGTGGATCGCCTGCTGCTTCCAGCACAACCGGCGCATGAGCCTGGCCGGCGTGCTGCGCCTGGGCCGCAGCGTGTACCCGTTCCTGCAGGCCGAGCTGTTCCTGCCGTGGAGCGAGGACGAATTCGCCCAGCGCCTGGCGCGCACGGTCGAGGTGTTCATCCGCGAAGGCCTGCTGGAGAAAGTCAGCGACGACGACGGCGGCATCCTCGCCCGCAACGCCGGCCAGACCGACGAAGTGTTCCGTCTGCGTGCCATCGGCCACTCGCTGCAACAGGCGTTCGAGCGCTACTACATCGCCATTTCGGTGCTGGTGAAGAACGGCCCGGGCACCTTGTCGGCGGCGGAACTGGAGAGCCTGTGCCAGCTCGCGGCACAACGGCTGTCGCTGCTGTACGCCCCGGCCGCGCCGGAATTCTTCGACAAGACCTTGTTCCGCGGCTTCATCCAGAAGCTGCGCGAGCTGCGCCTGGTGTGGCCCGACAGCGAAAACAAGCTGGCCTTCGACCAACGCCTGGACACCTGGGCCAAGGACGCCAAGGTCATCCTCGGCCGCGAACTGCGGCATACGATCGAGAAGATCAGTCCGGAGATGGCGGCCAAGCCGGCGGCCGAGGGTACGCGGCCGGCATCCGGCGAGTAAGCGGGACCTGCAGGCGAGCCGTTGCCGCGACTCGCCTGTCAGGCGGAGTAGTGCCCGGCTTCAGTCTTCCTTGAGCCCGCACGCGGGCATGCCTTTGTTGACGCCGCGGGCGCCGCGGCAGCTGATCAGCTCGCCGCCGATCGGGCGGCACGCGCCTTGCGCGCGCTTGCGCTCGGCGAGGTCGTCGCGCACGCCGTAGACCGTGTACTCCGCTTCGACCCAACTTCTGCCATCGCCGAACTTCCCCTTCGGCGTCCAGGTGTACACGCCGACTCCACGCGGATTCGACGTCGCGCCCATCACCGAGGCGCGGTCGCCGCTCGCGGGCACGACCGAGATCGTGCGGATCGACGAGCGACAGTACTGATAACCGGTCGGAAGCTCGATGGAAATCCACGACTCCTCGCCCGCGCGCCTGGGCGCGGGCACCCGCGCCAGCGCCGCCGAGATCTCGCCAGGCTGCATGCCCAGATAACTGCCGCCGGCGTCGGCCAGCCCGCGGCAGGTAGCGTTGTTGGCGCATTCGACGAAAACGTCGATCGGGGTTTTGGGCGCCATCACCGAGTCGATGGTCTGACGAACCACGACGAACGGCGTGCTCGCCGCATGGCTGGTTCCAGCGCACACAAAAAGCACAAAAACGCTGAGTGAAAACATCGGCCTGAACATGGTCCTTTCCTCCTGAATCGACCGCGTTGGGGTGTCGGGACGGCGCGGGCGGTCGGAACTGCGCGCCGGCTTGCCGCGGTTGTAGGCCGGTGGCAGCATGGGCGCAGCTGGCGTTTGCTACTTGACAGGACGCACAGGCATGGCTTCGGACGGCGACTACGACAGACTGCTCGGCGATCTCTACGGCGCCATCGCAGACCCCGAACGCTGGCAGGATTTCCTGCGCGGCCTGTGCGCGGCTACCGGCAGCCACATCGCGCTGGTGCTGCAGCAGGATTTCAGCGCCGGAACCGCATCCATTCCCCTGATCTCCGGCGCCGGTGCGCAGGAGCTGTTGCGCTACGAAACCGAATTCGCGAGCGAGAACATCTGGTTCGAACGCGCGCTGCCGCATATCCGCACCGGCTCGGTCAATTTCAGCGACGACCATTGCCCCAAGCGCGATTTCAAGCGCTCGCGCTACTACGCCGATTTCCTGCGTCATGCCGATGTCTGCCACAGCGTCGGCATGTGCGCGCAACTTGAACGCGATCACGGCGCCTTCCTTACCTTCTGCCGATCCGAGCGCGCCGGCGCCTATGCGCACGAGCAACGCGCGCTGTGCGAGCGCCTGGCAGGGCATTGGGTCAACGCCCATGCCTTGTTCCGCCGGGTCGAAGGATTGCGCTTGCGTTCGCACTGGGCCGAGCAAGGCCGCAACGGTGCATTCGTGCTGGACCGGGACTTCCGCGTGGTCGACCGCAATCACGCCGCGGAGATCATGCACTCGATCGGGTGGTGGCGAAGCCGCGGATCGTCGGAACTGATGCCGGTGTGCGCGACCACTTGCGGGTACTGGCGCGCAGCCAAGAAGCAGGTCGGCGCCGGCGACACCGGTTGCTCGGCGCTGTTTCCGGTTCACGATGCGAGCCGGTGCGTGGTCGCATTCGCGAGCTTGCGCGCGTTCATCGGTGCCGGCGACACCGGCGTGCACTACCTGCTGATCGTCGCGCCCTTGCGCAGTGCCGAACCTTCGGTATCGGCGGCGCGCTTGAAGGCCTTGTTCATGCTGACCGATGCCGAAACCCGGCTGGCGCTGGCATTACGCGAACACGGCGACCTGCATGCCGCGGCCGACGCGGTCGGCATCGCCAAGGCCAGTGCCCGCGCGCGGCTGCAATCGATCTTCGACAAGACCGGGCAGCACAAGCAGGCCGATCTGGTGAGGATGATGGATGCGCTCTCGGCCATGCCGGACTGAACCTGGCCGCGCGCTGCGACGCCCATGGGGTGCGGGATTGGGTGAACCGCCGGCGGCGGCGCCTGATACTCGTCACTGCGGTGGCGCCCGCCAGTCGCGTTACCATCGCCGGAACCCGTTCGCCGCCCTCGCCGAATGACCTCCAGCCCGAGTTCCGCCGCCCTGCCGGCCTCCGCGTCCGGCGCAGCCAGTTCCATACAGGACGACGCCCCCCACGCCTGGCGCGAAATCCCGCTGCTGTCCGCGCGCCTGCTGTGGCGGCACTGGCCGGCGCTGGCGTTCTGGTTCTTCGCCCAGCGGGTCTGTTACGACCTGTTGATGGAACTGGCGGTCAAGCTCGGCGAGCGTTCGCTGTTGCTGTCGTTCGCGGCGCTGTCGGTGCTGATCGTGACCCAGCTGGCCGGCACCATCTTCATGTTCCAGTCGCTGCGGCCGTCGCTGCCGATGCTGGCCGGCGGCGCGGTCACGCCCGACACCCGGCCCGATTCGCGCGCGGTGCGCAGGCAATGGATCACCGCGCTGGCGATCGCGCTGCTGCCGTTCTTCGCGTACTACGTCGGCTGGGGCTTGATGGAGAGCCTGCGCCGCTATTTCGCCACCGCCTACATCTTCGGCGTGTGGGAGCGCGAGGACCTGCGCCACGTGCTGACGCTCAAGGGCCTGTGGATCGCGCTGGCGGTGGCCTGGGCGGTGCGCTGGTTCAGCAAGCGTCGCGCCAGCGCGTCCGGCCACGCCGCGTGGAGCGTGCTGGCGACGGTCTGCGAGGCCTATTGGGTGTTCGTCGGCGTGGCCGCGATCGGGCAGATGGCGAAGGCCGGGCAGGACTGGTGGCACCAGCGCGCGGTGTACGTGGCGGTGGGCGAGTGGTGGGAGAGCCCGACCGCGCTGTTCAAGTTGCTGGCGCCGGCCAAGCGGTTGCTGGCGCCGGTATGGGAGTTCGTCGCCACCGCCGGCGGCGCGGTGGCGTTGCCGCTGATCTGGCTGGCGATCACCGCGATTATCTACGGCATCGACTTGCGCAAGGCCCAGCGCATCGACGAAGCCGACGCGCCGCTGGAGCGCGCGGTGGCGCGCTTCAAGGCCATGCACTTCACCCTGCGCATGCTCGCCGACAAGGCCAGCGCAGGCTGGACCAGCAAGGGCGTGCCGGTAGTCAACAGCCTGCGCCTGGTGCTGCGCGCGGGCCTGCCGGCGCTGCTGACGCTGTGCGTGTGCTGGCAGCTGCTGGCGTACCTGGATTCGTGGTCGTGGCGCTGGATGCAGCAGTGGGTCGGGCCGACGGATCCGGGCTGGCAGCGGGTGCAGGGGCAGCTCTACGCCGTGTTCCTCAATACGCCGCTGTCGTTCCGCACTTCGCTGCTGACCGATGTGTTGCGCGTGGTGCTGCTGGCGGCGACCTTCGACCGGGCGATCGCGCGGCTGCCTCGGGTGCGGTGACGCGCAGGCGCTGGCGCGGCTTCGCGGCCGTGTCGCGATAAAGCCCTGGATCCCCGCGTTCGCGGGGATGACGGCTTGGTGGCGGCGGGGCGAAAACCCACATGTCGGCGTGCCTGCGAAGGCGGGCCTTCGGGGCGTCGCCCAGGCATGGCGCTCAAGTCTCTGGATCCCCGCGTTCGCGGGGATGACGGCTTGGTGGCGGCGCGGCGAAAACCCACATGTCGGCGTGCCTGCGAAGGCGAGCATTCGGAGCTTCGCCCAGGCATGGCGCTGAAGTCTCTGGATCCCCGCCTGCGCGGGGGCGACGGTTTGGTAGCGGCGCGGCGAAACCCGCCTATCGTCATGCCCGCGAACGCGGGCATCCGGGGCTTCACCGAGGCATGGAGCCGAAGCCTCTGCAACCCCGCCCGCGCGAGGACGACGGTGCGGACGAGCCGCTGCGAAACTCGGCTGCCGCCGCCGCGGCTACAGCGCGAACTCCAGATAACGCCCGCCGACTTTTTCCGAATTCTTCATCTCGATGCGCGCGCGCAACTCGCCCAGGCGCTGCCCGCGCGGCAGCACGAAGGCGTGCTGGAACGCGAACGGCCGGCCCGGCACCGCCAGCACCTGCTTGAAGGCGTCGTCGTAGCCGCTGCCGCAGGTTTCCGGCAGGCGCGGGCCGGACAGGCGCGGCAGGGCGGCGCCGCCGGTTTCCCAGCGCCGGCCCTGGGCGTCGACGATCGCGCCGCGGCAGGTGTCGAGATCGGCGGTCTTGGTGCCCGAGTCGGGGATCACTTCATAGCGCAGCAGGATCACCTCGGCGTCCTTGCGCAGCGGGCCGCGCAGGCGCGGGTCGCGCGCCGGCACCGATTCGGCCGCGACCAGCTTCCAGCGCGCGCCGGCGAAGGCGGTCCAGTCGTGCCGGTCCGCGGCCACCGCGATGCTGGGGTTGAACAGGCGGTACTGCCGCAGCGCGTCGCGGTACGGCAGCCACAAGGCCAGCGCGCCGAGCACGGCGGTGCCGGCCAGCCAGCCGGCGTTGCGTCGCCACCAGCCGGCCGCGGGCGTGGCGGTCGAAGCGGCGGCGGTGTCGTCGGTGCTCGTCATCGGCGTGGCGCTCACATGCGCAGGTCCAGGACCGGCTTGGCGTCGGCGAGCAGCTTGCCGGCCGCGGCCTTGTCCAGTTTCAGGTCGACATCGACCAGGCTGTCGCCGCCTTCGGGCAGCAGCAGGCCCCAGTAGAACTGCAGGTGCGCGCCTTCGAGCTTGTCCGGCGGCAGTTCGAAGAACCAGGCGCCGGTCTCGGCCAGGCCCGGCGCCAGCTCGCGCTCGCTGAGGTTGATGCCTTTGAGTTTCGGCCGCTCCTTGTTGGAGGCGACATACACCAGCCCGTCGCGGGTGCGGATCTGCGCGGTCAGGTAACCCGGGCGCTCGAGCGCCTCGACCTTGGCCAGCACCGACAGCCACACGCCGGGGCTGCGCAACACGCGGTCTTCGGGATGGCTGAAGTCGCCCTTGAGCAGGTAGGCCTGGGCGACCTTGAGCTTGCCGACCTCGACCGCGAAGTTGCGCCCGGCCGCGCGCGCGGCCGGCGCCGGTTGCAGCAGCGGCGCGTCGCGTTGTTCGTAGCTGGACTGGCCGTTGCGCAGCGCCACCACCGCCGCCAGCGCCAGCGCGATCCACAGCGCGTCGCGCCAGCGCCAACGCGGCAGGCGCCAGCGCGCGGGGGCCGGCGGCGCCGGGGCGGGCGAGGGCGCGCTCACGGCGCCACCAGCCGGTCGCGCAGGTCCTGCACGGGCAACACGAACTTGGCCTTGGGCTTGTCCTGCATCCAGCCGCCTGCGTCGTTGAGGTAGGCCTTGCTCTTGTAGTCGCGGCCGAACAGGCCGAACGCCTGGGTCGGCGCGTAGGCATAGCCCGGCGGCAGCTTCCACACCAGGTCCACGCGCTGTTTCAGGCGCGGGTGCAGGTCGCCCACGATGGTGTGGTCGTCCGCCGCCAGCGGCAGGTCGGCCTTCACCGCCTCCAGCGTGGGTCCGACCAGGATCAGGTCCTTGATCAGGTAGTCGTAGCTGCCGAAGCTGCGCCCGGTACGGTTCTCGATGTCGGCCTGCAGCACCAGGTACAGCTGGTTCGGCTCGATCCGTCCGCCGGGACGGTAGCGCGCCACCCAGGCGCGCAGCGGCGTCACCGCCATCGCCCCGGACTGCGCGCGCTGGCCGGCCGCGTACTTCGTCAGCGGCTTGGTCTTGCTCGGGGCCGGCTTGAATCCGCCCAGGGCGACGGTCGCCGCCAGCGCGATCGCGGCGACGGCCGCGGCGGCCTGCCACCACGGGTTGCGCGCTGCGCCGATCAGTTCGTCCTTGTTCGCCATGCCGGGGCCCGTTGCGAGTGCGCGCACCGTAGCACAGGGGCTGCGGCCGGCTGCACCCGGGGACGTCACCCGGCGCGCATGACAGCTGCCATGCGCGCGCCGCCGGCGCTCAGGCCGGTTCGTCGGGAATCAGCGCGCTTTCGAGCCGGGCGATGCAGTCCTTGAGCCACAGCTTGCGCTTCTTGAGCCGCTTGACGGTGAGCTCGTCGGCCTGCGGGTCCAGGCCGAGCCGGTCGATGGCCGCATCCAGGTCGCGATGCTCCAGGCGCAGGTCGGCCAGCTGGTGGGCGATTTCGGCGGCATCGGCGCTGACGGTCATGGCCTGAGCTTAAACCGCCGCCGTGTCCGCCGTCATCGCCCGTCGCGCCTCGCGCTGAAACCCGCGCGCGGCGGGCCTGGGCGCGGTGCGGGCCGTGTTCACCGACCCTTGGCGTAGAATCGGCGGCCTGATGAGCACCGTCCTGCCCCTAGCCGAACCCGTCCGCCGCGCCCGCGCCGACGCCGTCCCCGCCGACCTCGAACGCCTGGGCGCGCGCCTGCGCCACCAGGTCGGCCGCGCCATCGCCGATTTCGGCATGATCGAGGATGGCGACAAGGTCATGGTCTGCCTGTCCGGCGGCAAGGACAGCTACACCCTGCTCGACATCCTGCTGCAACTGCAGAAGAAGGCGCCGGTGAAGTTCGAGCTGGTCGCGGTCAACCTCGACCAGAAGCAGCCGGACTTTCCCGAACACGTGCTGCCGCAGTACCTGGACTCGGTCGGCGTGGCGTACAAGGTCCTCGAGCAGGACACTTACTCGGTGGTCACCCGGGTCGTGCCGGAAGGCAAGACCATGTGCTCGCTGTGTTCGCGCCTGCGTCGCGGCGCGCTGTACACCTACGCGGCCGAGCAGGGCTTCACCAAGATCGCGCTCGGCCACCACCGCGACGACCTCGTCGCCACGTTCTTCCTGAACCTGTTCTTCCACGCCAAGCTCAGCGGCATGCCGCCCAAGCTGCTGTCCGACGATGGCCGCCACGTGGTGATCCGGCCGCTGGCCTACGTGCGCGAGGACGACATCGTCGAATACGCGGCCGCGCGCCGGTTCCCGATCATCCCGTGCAACCTGTGCGGCTCGCAGGAGAACCTGCAGCGCAAGCAGGTCAAGCGGATGATGGACGCCTGGGAACGCGAGACGCCCGGGCGGCTGGAGATCATCGCGCGCGCGCTCGGCGACATCCGGCCGTCGCAGCTCAGCGATCCCAAGCTGTTCGATTTCCTCGGCCTGGGGCCGGCCGGCGGCGCGGCGTCGAAGGCGCCGGTGTGGCTGGACGAGGCCGGCTCCGACGATCCGGTCGCGCGGATCGGATGATTCCCCATCGCATCACCCCGTCGTTCCCGCGAAAGCGGGAACCCAGGGCTTTACGTGCGGGGACGCACGAGGTCTCTGGATTGCCGCTTTCGCGGCAATGACCGCACGCGGCAGGCGCGGCATCCGCGACGCCGATTCCCTACTTCCCATTCCCTATTCCCGGCCTCTGAATGTTCTTTCGCAACCTTACGTTCTTCCGCTTCCCCACCACCCACGACCTGACCGAACTCGACAAGGGTTTGGAGGAATGCCGGCTCAAGCCGGTCGGCCCGTTGGAGCTGTCCTCGCGCGGGTTCATCTCGCCGTTCGGGCGCGCCGATGAAGAAGCGGCCATCAGCAACCGCATCGGCAGCGCGATCTGGCTGACCGTCGGCGGCGAAGACCGCCTGCTGCCCGGCGCGGTCGTCAACGACATGCTGGCCAAGAAGCTGGCCGAGATCGAGCAGAAGGAAGGGCGCAAGCCCGGCGGCCGCACCCGCAAGCGGCTCAAGGACGAACTGATCACCGACTTGATGCCGCGCGCCTTCATCAAGCCCAGCCGCACCGACGCGATCATTGACCTTGAACACGGGCTGGTGATCGTCGACAGCTCCAGCCGCAAGAGCGCCGAGAACGTCATCAGCGAAATCCGCCGCGCGGTCGGCAGCTTCCCGGCGCTGCCGCTGAACGCCGAAATCGCGCCGCGTTCGATCCTGACCGGCTGGGTCGCCGGCGAACCGCTGCCGGACGGGATCATGCTCGGCGACGAGTGCGAGTTGCGCGACCCGGTCGACCAGGGCGCGGTGGTCAAGTGCCAGCGCCAGGAGCTGGAGAGCGACGAGATCGCCAAGCACCTGGAAACCGGCAAGCAGGTCACCCGCCTGGCGCTGAGCCTGGACGACCACGTCTCGTTCGTGATCGGCGAAGACCTGATCGTGCGCAAGTTCAAGCTGCTCGACGGCGCGGTGGACCAGCTCGAACACAGCGACGGCGACGGCCTGCGCGCCGAGCTGGACGCGCGCTTCGCGCTGATGAGCGCGGAGGTCAAGCGCCTGTTCGTGGTGATGGAAAAAGCGTTGAAGCTGTCGAAGGTCGAGGCCTGAGTTCGGCGCGGGTCGCGGTTGCCCCGCGACCTGCGCCAACGCGGTCGCGGCTCGCGCCGCTCCTACAGGGCGAGACGCCGGCCTCGGCTGCTCCCTGTAGGAGCGGCGCAAGCCGCGACCGCGACACCGCAACCACGGCCAAACCCATCGCACCGCCCGAGCCCGCGAGCCGTCGCCTAAGCCTCGCGCCATCGCGCTATGCTTCGCCCATGGCGGTCCCCCACCCATGACGAGCCTTCTGCGCCTGCTGACCGGCACCCCGCAGGCCGCGCCGCGCACGATCTCGCGCGAGACCGTCGCCATCGTCCTGGCCAACGGCCAACGCGTCGAAGTGCTGCGCGTGCGCGACCCGCGCGCGCGCCGGATCAAGCTCAGCGTCGACGAGCGCGGCCCGCGCCTGACCCTGCCGCTGCGCGCCAGCGAGATCGCCGGGCAGCGTTTCGTGATCGAGCACGGCGACTGGCTGCTGGCGCAGATCGCCCGCGCCGGCACCGACGCGCCGGGCCTGCGGCCGCACGCCACCGACACCCTGCCGCTGCGCGGCGGGGAGGTGCCGCTGCGCTGGCAAGAAGCGCGCTACCTGCGCATCCAGCCGGGCGAGGACGCCATCGACATCGCCGCGCCGCAGGCCGTCGCGCTGAAGTCGCTGCAGCGCGCGCTGCGCGACTTCTACGAAGGCCAGGCCCGCGCCGACGTCGGCCGCTGGCTGCCCAAGTACCTGCCGGAACTGCCGCGGGCGCCGACGCGGCTGCGTTACCGGGTGATGTCCTCGCAGTGGGGTTCGCTGGCGCCGGACGGCGCGCTGTCGCTGGACCTGTCGCTGGTGCTGGCGCCGCCGGCCGCGTTCGAATACGTGCTGGTGCACGAGCTGTGCCACCTGATCCACGCCGACCACTCGCGCGCGTTCTGGCGCGAGGTCGAGCGGCGCTGCCCGGATTGGCGGCTGCAGCGCGAATACTTCCGCGACTGCGGCCGCGCGCTCAAGGCGCGCTTGCGCAAGCTGATCGCCGCCGAGGATTGACGTGGGCGCAGCGATTCGGACGGCGGCGTTCGCGGCCTGCCGATTCGCCCACGGTTTGCGCGGCTCGAACCAGCCAACCCGATGCGGGCAAGCCGGCCTGCGCTGGCCGGCGTCGCGACCGCGGCGCGCCGCTCAGCCGGCGAGGAAGCCGCGGAACAGTTCGCCGACCACCGCCGGCTGTTCCATGTGCAGGTGATGCGTGCCCGCGCGCGTGTGCAACTCGCCGTTGCGCAGCAGGCCCGCGCGCTCGCGCCGCAGCGCGTCGGGCATGTAACTCTGCGCGGGGTCGGCCCAGATCATGCAGGTCGGGCTGTCGATCGCGCGGATCAGCGAACGCATCTGGCCTTCGCTCATGCGTTGCGCGCTGGTGAGGGTCAGGCGCGGGTCGCTGCGCCAGACGAAGCCGGCCGCGCCGGAATCGCCGCGCACCGGGGCGACGCCGCGCTCGACCAGCAACCGCGCCGCCGGTTCGCTGAGGTCGTTGGCCATCATCCGCGCCTTGATCGCGGTGGCGATGTCGTCGAACACGCGCAACTGCTTGGCGCCGGCCGCGGCCATGCCGGCGAAGGCCTCGCGCAGGCGGGTGCCGACGCGTTCCTCGGGTTCGGACAGCGAGCCCAGCGCCTCGATCAGCAGCAGCTTGTCCACGCGTTGCGGCACCGCCGCGGCGAGCACGCTGGCGGTGGCGCCGCCGAGCGAATGGCCGAGCAGGTGGAAGCGCTCCCAACCCAGCGCGTCGGCCACCGCCAGCGCGGCGCGCGCGCCGGCGATGAGGGTGTATTCGGCGGCCGCCGGCAGGTGCGCGCTGGCGCCGTGGCCGGGCAGGTCCGGCGCGACCAGGTCGTAGCCGTCGAGCCACGGCGCCATCGGCGCGTAGCTGGCGGCATTGTCGAGCCAGCCGTGCAGCGCCAGCAGCTTGGGCGCGTGGCTGCGGCCGTTGCGCAAGCCGGCGAGGCGGCCGAACACGGTATCGACGACGAATTCCTGCGGTGCGGCCATCGCGGCATCCTGTAGCGGAACGGCGCCCGGACGCGGGCGCTTGAGCGAAAAATCGGGGGCGTGGAGCGTCGGTCCGGCCGAGCTTGGCCGGATCGATTCGATTAAAGCAGCCCCGGTTAGAGCAGGCTCACCAGCGGGCGCCGACGGCGCTCATGAGAACACGCGCCGGTGACAGCGCGCACCGGCCGCGGCCGCGGAACGTGCCGGCGTGCGCAGTCCCGGTCGGCGCTGCCGCGCGGCGTCGGGCCGGCATCGAGCCGGCCGGTTCGGATCGACCGGCGTCGAGGCCGCCGGTTGCGGCAGCGGCCGATTCGGTTCGAATCGAACGGCTCGGCAGCGGCCGAAGCCCGCTCGACCGGCTCACCTGCCGGACGCCACCCACTCGGCCAACTCGCGCCGCACGATCCCGGCCAGCGCCTGCGCATGCGCCGGCGACTCGTTGAGGCAGGGCACGTAGCGCAGCGTGCCGCCGCGCGCGGCGAAATCCTCGGCCAGCATCATCGCCACTTCTTCCAGCGTCTCCAGGCAGTCCACCGCGAAGCCCGGCGCGACCACGTCGACCTGGCGCACCCCGCGCGCGGCCAGCGCCGCCAGGGTGTCGACGGTGGCCGGCTCCAGCCAGCGCTCGCGGCCGAAGCGCGATTGATAGCTCAGCGTCCAGGCGTCCTCGGCCAGGCCCAGCGCCTGCGCGATCGCGCGCGCGCTGGCCTCGCACTGGCGCGGATACGGGTCGCCGGCGGCGGCCAGCCGCTGCGGCAGGCCGTGGAAGGAAAACAGCAGGTGCTCGCCGGGGCCGTTGGCGGCGCGGTGGCGGCGGACCGACTCGGCCACCGCGGCGACCCAGTCCGGATCGGCGTGGTAATCGTGGACCAGGCGCTTGTCCAGGCCCTGCGCCGCATCGAGCACGTCGCCGACCGAGGCGGTGGTGGTGGTCGAATATTGCGGATACAGCGGCAGCGCCAGCACCCGCTTCACGCCTTGCTCGCGCAGTTGCTGCAGGGTCTTGCGCCACGACGGCTGGCCGTAGCGCATCGCGTGCAGCACGCGCAGTTGCGGCAGCTCGCGCTGCAGCGCTTCGGTCAGGCGCCGGGTGTGCACCGCCAGCGGCGAGCCCTCCGGCAGCCAGACGCTGGCGTATTTGTGCGCGACCTTGCCGCTGCGCAGCGGCAGGATCGCGAAATGCAGCAGCGGGCACCACAGCCAGCGGCTCATGTCGACCACGCGGCGGTCGTGCAGGAATTCGGACAGGAAGCGGCGCACGGCCGCGGTGTTGGCGGCGTCGGGCGTGCCGAGGTTGACCAGCACCACGGCGGTGTCGGCGGCGGGAGCGTCGGTGCTTGCGGTAGCGGGCATGGGCATAGGATGACATCCATGCGCGGGCGAGGGGCATCGTTTGTTCGGATCGCCGGCATCGACGGTGTCGATGGACGGCTTGGCGGTCCGGCGTCGGCGCGGTCCGAGCGGCCGCGAAATCTTGGCAACGCTCGCAGAAATCGCACCGTCGCGGCCGCCGGGCGCGGCTCGCGCCGCAGTCGCGCGACAGATCGTCGCGGCGCAACTCGCCGTCGTCGGGTTCGCACGGGCAGAAACCGGGGATTTTCCCCGAGGCCACGCGGATCGGCGCGTGATCGCGCCGCCGCGGCCTACAATGCCGCCATCGCGCGCTCGCGCGCGGCCGCCCGTACAGCGCCAGTTCGGTGGCGATTCATCGCCGCCGCACTAGCTTGAACCGATCGCCGCCGCCGCGGTCTGTACGTCCGGTCGCCCGCGCAGGCGTCCTTCATCCGCGAATCGCTCGCACCACACCGCCGGAGCCGTCCATGTCCCGTCCGCAGTCCCGCCTCCTGAGTCTGAGCCTGGCCCTGAGCCTGGGCCTGTCCGCCACCGCCGCCGTGGCCGGTCCCGATGAGGACAAGCGCGCCCGCGACGCGGTGCGCGTGCTCGGCGACATCCAGCAGATTCCCGAATCGGCGATTCCCGACAAGCTGTTCGACGAGGCCCGCGCCATCGTCGTGGTGCCCGACACGCTCAAGGTCGGCCTGGTGTTCGGCGGCCGCCGCGGCCACGGCCTGGTGTCGGTGAAGAACCCCGACGGCACTTGGTCCAACCCCAGCTTCATCAAGCTCACCGGCGGCAGCGTCGGCTTCCAGGCCGGCGTGCAGTCCTCCGACATCGTGCTCGTGTTCCGCGGCGCGCGCGGCCTGGATTCGATCGTCAACGGCAAGCTGACCCTCGGCGGCGACGCCAGCGTCGCCGCCGGCCCGGTCGGGCGCACCGCCGCGGCGGCCACCGACGGCCAGCTCAAGGCCGAGATCTGGTCGTGGTCGCGCGCGCGCGGCCTGTTCGCCGGCATCGCCCTCGACGGCGCGGTGCTGTCGATCGACGACGACGCCAACCAGGCCGCCTACGGCGCCGGCAACACCCCGCGGATGATCTTCGAAGGCCGCGCCAGCGGCCCGCCGTCCAGTGCCGTGGTCGATTTCCGCGATCGCCTGGAAGAGGCCAGCGCGACCGCGCGGGCCAAGCGCGTGGCCGAGGACCAGCGCCCGGAGCTGGGCACCACGGTCTATCCCGCGCCCGGCGTGACCGTGGCCCCGCCGGCCGCCGCGCCGGGGCAGCCGCAGCAGGCGCCGGCCTACCAGCGCCTGGCGCCGGCCCAGCCGGCGCAACCGCAGCCGGTGCAGGGCCAGCCGGCGCCGTTCGAGAACGTCCCGGCGCAGCCCAACCCGGCCAAGGTCGAGCCGCTGCCCTGAGCGGCCCCGCGGCAGGCCGGTTTCCCGATTCAGGCGGGAAACCGCGCCGTGCGGGCGGCGTCCGCCCGCTTGGCGCGCGGGCCGCCGTCGCGGCCCCGGCGCATTCGCCGGCGCACGCGCGTGCGCCGCACCTTGCCGGTTCCGGCCGGTGGCGCAGCAGGACTTCTGCCACATCGGCTTAAGGACGGTTGCGGTATCCTTGCCCCTTCATCATTGAGTAGCGAGCATCGTCATGGGCGCCTGGGGCATCGGTCATTGGATCATCGTCCTTGTGATTGTTCTGCTGGTGTTCGGGACCAAGCGCCTGGGCAGCGTGGGCAAGGACCTCGGCGATGCGGTGAAGGGCTTCAAGAAGGGCATGGCCGACGAAGACGACAAGCAGCCCGGCCAGCTCAAGGACGAAACCCGCAACAGCAGCGACAGCACGACGTCCGCGCGCAACGACGAGCGCAACCAGCGCTGATCCGGCGCCGCCCCGCCTCTTCCGCATAGCCCGCAAGCATGTTCGACATCGGCTTCTCGGAAGTCTTCGTGATCGCGATCGTGGCCCTGATCGTGCTCGGGCCCGAACGCCTGCCCAAGGCGGCGCGCTTCGCCGGGCTGTGGGTGCGGCGCGCGCGCGCGCAGTGGTATTCGGTCAAGTCCGAGCTCGAACGCGAGCTGGCCGACGAGGAACTCAAGCGCAGCCTGCGCCAGGCCCAGGACGAATTGCGTTCGGCGCAGCAGCAATTGCGCGACGGCGACCGCGCCCTGCGCGACGGCGTGGACGATCTGAACCGCCGCGTCGCCGGCACCGGCGCCGCATCGGCGGCCGCCGACGATGCCGCCGCCGCGCCGCGCGATCCGGCCGCGCCGGCGGATTCGGCCCAGCACGACGCCGCCCCGAACGACACGGCGTCCGAGCGCCTGGCCCCGCACGGCATCGCCGCGGCCGACATCGCCGCCGCGCACGCCGAGCCGGCGCACCTGGACTACTCCGGCGCCAGCCAGCCCGACTACCGCCCCTCCACCGCGCAGACGCCGAACGATGAGCGACGCTGATTCCCGCTCCGGCGATCCCAACGACTACACGCCCGAACCGCGCCTGCTCGATCACCTGATCGAACTGCGCGCGCGCCTGCTGCGCGGCGTGGCCGGCCTGATGATCGTGTTCCTGGCCCTGCTGCCGTTCGCCAACAAGCTCTACCACTACTTGGCCACGCCGCTGCTGGCCAAGCTGCCGGCCGGCAGCCAGCTGATCGCGGTGGAGGTGGCCTCGCCGTTCGCCGCGCCGTTGAAGCTGGCGTTCTTCGCCGCGCTGATGATCTCGATGCCGTGGCTGCTGTACCAGGCCTGGGCCTTCGTCGCCCCGGGCCTGTACAAGCGCGAGAAGCGCCTGGCCCTGCCGCTGCTGGTCTCGGCGCTGGCGCTGTTCTACACCGGTTGCGCGTTCGCGTTCTTCCTGGTGCTGCCGTCGGTGTTCGGCTTCCTGGTCAAGGTCACCCCGGCGGGGGTGTCGATGATGACCGACATCAACGCCTACCTCGACTTCGTGCTGATCCTGTTCCTGGCCTTCGGCATCAGCTTCGAGGTGCCGGTGGCGCTGGTGATCCTGGCGCTGCTGGGCTGGGTGACGCCGGCCCAGCTCAAGGAGGCGCGCGGCTACGCCATCGTCGGCATCTTCATCGTCGCCGCGGTGATCACCCCGCCCGACGTGGTCTCGCAGCTGATGCTGGCGATCCCGATGTGCGTGCTGTACGAGCTGGGCATCATCGCCGCCAAGTGGGTCGCCTCCGAGCGCACGCAGCCGGCCGACGACGCGCGCGATCCGTGAGCGCGCCCGGCGCGCCCGCCGGGTTCTGGCCGCGCTACCTGGCCTGGTCGCTGGACGCGGCCCTGGTCGCCCTCGCCACCTGCCTGCTCGGCGCCGCCCATTGGCGGTTGCTGGCCGCGCGCGCCGCGGATGCATGGGCCGCGGTCAACCAGCGCGTGGCCGACGCGATGGCCGCCTCCGCGCTCGACGACCTCGCCTTCGGCGGCTTCCTCGGCCGCCTCGGCGCCGACCCGCAGGTGCACGCCGCGGCCGGCGCGGCCAGCGCGGCGCTGCTGTGGCTGGTGCTGGGCTGGCTGATGGTCTACGCCGTGCTCGGCTTCGCGCTCGAAGTCGGCTGCATTGCCTTCACGTCGTGGCGCGCCACCCCGGGCAAGCGCGCGCTGGGCCTGTACGTGGCCGCGCGCGACGGCGGCGAACTCGGCGCCGGGCGCGCGGCGCTGCGCTACCTGGGCGGGGCGCTGTCGTGGCTGAGCTTCAACATCGGCCACCTGGTGGCGATGGCCAAGCCCGAGCACCTGGCCCTGCACGACCGCCTCGCCGGCGCCAGCGTGCGCAACCGCAGCGGCGGCGGCCTGCCGCTGTGGGGCTGGGCATGGCTGTTGCTGCAGTTGGCGGCGGCGCTGGCCGCGTGCGTGTGGCTGGCGTGGGCGTTGCAGGCGAGCCTGGACGAAGCGCTGTACGCCGCGCTGTAAGCCGCCGCCCGCGAAGGCGCGCGGCGGGCCGCGCTCAGGCCTCGAAGCGGTCCTGCCGCGCCGGCGGCTGCGGGGGCGTGCCGCCGCCCGCCGCGACATCGCCGTCCTGGGCGAACACATCGCGCCAGGCGTAGTAGCAGGTGCCGCACATCACCACCAGGAAGACCATGCCGTAGGCGGTGAACAGCACCCAGGCCAGCAGGTGGCCGAGCATCGGCGTGACCGAGGCGCCCAGCACCATCACCACCAACGCGGCGACGCTGACCAGCAGGCCGGCGAGCATCGCGCCGAGCATGAACAGCATGGTCGCGAACAGGTACGAGCCCAGGTTCCACAGCGAGGCGCCGAAGCTGCGCTTGACCGCGTCCGACAGGCCCAGCCCGGAGAACATGATCTGCGGCACCGACACCAGCACCACCGCGGTGCTGAAGTAATAGAACAGCAGCTGCGCCAGCGCGACCAGCGCCGGCTGCTCGGCGGTCGGCACGGTGCTGATGCGGCCGGTGATCGCGCCGCGCACCATCTCCTGGTACTGCGCCCAGAAATCCTCGCCGGTGGCCCACAGCAGCAGCGAGCCGCAGATCAGCGCCAGCGCGATCTGGATCAGCCCCAGCAGCGCCAGCGGCAGGGTGCGGTGCAGGCGCAGCGGCGCGAACAGGTCGCGCGCGCGCACCGGGCGGCCGCTCTCGGCCTCGCGGATCACGTGCATCAGCCCGCCCAGCAGCACCGGCAGGACCAGCGCCGCGGCCAGCATCGCGATCGCCAGGATCCGGAACAGGCCTTCCAGGTCGAGCTCGCTTTGCATCCGCAGCGGCATCGTGAACACGTACATCACCAGGTACAGCACCGCGATCAGCAGCAACGCGGCGCCGAAGATCGCGCGCGGATTGCGCGTACCCAGGTTGATCGCGCGCAGCAGCCATTGCGCGCCGCGGGTCAGCGGCACCTTGCGTATCGGCGGGGTCATCGGATCGGTTCCGGGCATGGCGAAGCGGGCGGGCGTGACGGATGCGGCGGCGCCGGCGCGGCGGGCACGGTCAGCGGCCGTGCAGCGCGCGGGCGTGGCCGACGAAGCGGCGCAGCACCCGGCGCGCGTGCGGCGCCGCGCTGATCTCGCGCGTCACCGTGCGCGGGCACAGGCCCTCGTTGCGCAGCGCGTCCTGGCGCGCGCGCACGTAGCCGCGCATGTGGCCGGCGCTGAATTCGGGATGGAACTGCACGCCCCAGGCGCGCTCGCCCCAGCGGAAGGCGTGGCAGGCGTCGTGGGCCGAGCGCGCCAGCACCGTCGCGCCTTCGGGCGCGCGCAGCACCGTCTGCAAGTGGGTGGCCTGGGCCGGGAAGCGCGCCGGCAGGCCGGCGAACAGCGGGTCGGCCGCGGCGGCGGGGTGCAGTTCCAGGTGCACCGTGCCCATCTCGCGCCCGCCCGGGTGGTTGCCGACTTCGCCGCCGAGCGCATGCGCCAGCAACTGGTGGCCGTAGCAGATGCCGAACAGCGGCAGCCCGGCGTGGGCGGCCTCGCCCAGCCACTGCGCGCTGCGCTCGCTCCACTGGGCGCGGTCGGTGACCATCGCGCCGGAGCCGGTGACGATGGCCCCGGCGAAGCCGTCGCGGCCGGGCAGCGCGTCGCCGCCCGCGACGTTGACCACCACCGCCTCGTCCCGGCCCAGGCCGGCGGCGACGCGGATCCAATGCGGGAAGCCGCGATGGCGGCGCATGGAGGGGACCGGCTGGCCGGTCTCGAGGATCAGGAAGGGCGGCTTCACGGGGCGCTGGCGGGTACGGCGGGGGAGGGCCAATAATGGCCCGGCTCGGGGCAAAAGTCCTGAAATTTCAGGGCTCGCCGCTATACTAACCCGCTTTGCCGCAGCGCAGACGAGACCATGAGCGCGACCGACGCACCGACCACCGCGATCACCTTCCAAAGCATGATCCAGCGCCTGAACGCCTACTGGGCCGAGCGCGGATGCGTGTTGATCCAGCCGCTGGACCTGGAAGTCGGCGCCGGCACCTTCCACCCGGCCACCTTCCTGCGCGCGCTCGGCCCGGAGCCGTGGAACGCCGCCTACGTCCAGCCCAGCCGCCGCCCCACCGACGGCCGCTACGGCGAGAACCCCAACCGCCTGCAGCGCTACTACCAGTACCAGGTGGCGATGAAGCCCAGCCCCGACAACATCGTCGAGCTGTACTTCGACTCGCTCAAGGCGCTGGGCGTGGACCCGCGCGTGCACGACCTGCGCCTGGTCGAGGACAACTGGGAATCGCCGACCCTCGGCGCCTGGGGCCTGGGCTGGGAAGTCTGGCTCAACGGCATGGAAGTGACCCAGTTCACCTACTTCCAGCAGGCCGGCGGCATCGAGTGCCGGCCGGTGCTCGGCGAGATCACCTACGGCCTCGAGCGCCTGTGCATGTACCTGCAGAACGTCGACAACGTCTACGACCTGATCTGGACCTACGGCCCGGACGGCACGCCGGTGACCTACGGCGACGTCTACCACCAGAACGAAGTCGAGCAGAGCGCGTACAACTTCGAGCACGCCGACGTGGACGAACTGTTCCACCGCTTCGACGCCTGCGAGAAGGAAGCGCAGAAGCTGATCGACCTCGGCTTGCCGCTGCCCGCCTACGACCAGGTGTGCAAGGCCAGCCACAGCTTCAACCTGCTCGACGCGCGCCGCGCGATCAGCGTGACCGAGCGCCAGCGCTACATCCTGCGCGTGCGCCGCATCGCTCAGGGCGTGGCCGAGGCCTACTTCGCCCAGCGCGAGAAGCTCGGTTTCCCGGCGCTCAAGCAAGCGAACGCAGAAGCCGCCTGACCTCATGAAGCCCCTCTCCCGCTCGCGGGAGAGGGGTTGGGGTGAGGGTTCTACCCCGCATCGTCGAAACATTCCCGGCGCCGTCCGCAGGACGCGCGGCGACACCGCAAAGGCCACCGCATGAGCACGACCCAACCCCTCCTGATCGAACTGGGCACCGAAGAACTGCCGGTCAAGGCGCTGCCGGGCCTGGCCCAGGCCTTCTTCGACGGCGTGCTCGACGGCCTGCACAAGCGCGGCGTCGGCTTCGACCGCAACGGCGCCAAGCCGCTGTACACCCCGCGCCGCCTGGCCGTGCTGCTGGGCGCGGTCGACACGCAGCAGCCCGAACAGCGCAGCGAAGTGCTCGGGCCGTATCTCAACATCGCCCTCGACGGCGACGGCCAGCCGACCAAGGCGCTGCAGGGTTTCGCGGCCAAGGCCGGGGTCGAGTGGACGGCGCTGGAGAAGACCAGCGACAACAAGGGCGAGCGTTTCGTCCACCGCGCGGTCAAGCCCGGCGCCGACACCGCCAGCCTGCTCGGCGAGGTCGTGCGCGAGGCGATCGCGGCGATGCCGATTCCCAAGCCGATGCGCTGGGGCGACCACGACTACGGCTTCGCCCGTCCGGTGCACTGGCTGGTGGCGCTGCTGGGCAAGGACGTGGTGCCGGCGCAGGCGCTGGGCGTGAGCAGCGACCGCATGAGCCGCGGCCACCGCTTCATGCACGACAAGCCGGTGTGGTTCAGCGCGCCGCAGGACTACGTCGAATCGCTGCGCGCCGCGTTCGTGCTGGTCGATCCGGACGAGCGCCGCGAGCGCATCGTGCGCGAAGTCGAAGCCGCCGCCAGCGCCGACGGCGGCCGCGCGCGCATCGACGAGGGCATCCTGGAAGAAGTCAACGGCCTCACCGAATGGCCGGTGGCGGTGGCCTGCAGCTTCGAACGCGAGTTCCTGGCGGTGCCGCAGGAAGCGCTGATCGCGACGATGGAAGCGAACCAGAAGTTCTTCCCGGTGCTCGACGCCTCGGGCCAGCTGACCGAGCGCTTCGTCGGCGTGGCCAACATCGAGAGCCGCGACGCGGCCGAGGTGCGCAAGGGCTACGAGCGCGTCATTCGCCCGCGCTTCGCCGATGCGAAGTTCTTCTTCGACGAGGACCTGAAGCAGGGGCTGGCGTCGATGGGCGACGGGCTGAAGACGGTCAAGTATCAGGACAAGCTGGGGAGCGTGGCCGATAAGGTGGCGCGGGTCGCTTGGTTGTCTGTAGAAGTTGCGAAAGAATGTGGCGCCGATCCAGTACAAGCGAAGCGCGCGGCAGAACTTTCAAAAAATGACCTCCAGTCTCGAATGGTTAACGAATTTCCCGAGCTGCAAGGCATCGCTGGGCGCTATTACGCTAGTGCAAGGAAAGAAGATGCGGCCGTCGCTGATGCTATTGATTACGCATACATGCCGAGATTTTCCAGCGATTCGATCGCGCCATCTAAGCTTGGTCAGGTCGTCGCCATTGCAGAGCGGCTTTATACCCTGGCTGGTGGTTTTAAGGCGGGCTTAAAGCCAACGGGGAACAAGGACCCCTTCTCTCTTCGGCGCAATGCTCTTGGTTTGGCGAGAACGCTGATCGAAGGTGATGTGGACATCGACTTCGTTCATTCAATTCGTAAGGCTCAAATTTGCGTCATTGTTGCTGAGCTCGATTCCGAGCAAAAGCGCAAGCAAATGGCTGCTGAGTTGGCGCAGTTTGCAGGTATTGACGTTGGTGCCGAGCAAAGCGCACAGATAGTTTTGAATCGCGAAGAATTTTTGGCTGAAACCAGCGAAATTTATGATTTTGTTATAGATCGTTTGAGGAGCTACTACGCAGATCGTGGAGTTCCTGCGCAGCAATTTGAAACCGTGGTTGCGTTGCGTGTTTCGAATCTGGCCGACTTCGATCGCCGCCTCACTGCCATCGCCGAATTCGCCAAGCTCCCCGAAGCCGAGGCCCTCGCCGCCGCCAACAAGCGCAGCCGCAACATCCTCAAGAAGGTCGAGGGCGAGGTTCCCGAAGCCATCGACCCGGCGCTGTTCGCCGAGCCGGCCGAGCGCGAGCTGGCCGAGGCGGTGGACGCCGCCGTCGCCGACACCGATCCGCTGCTGGCCCAGCGCGACTACGTCGCCGTGCTCGGCCGCCTGGCGCGGTTGCGGCCGCAGGTGGATGCGTTCTTCGACAAGGTCATGGTCAACGTCGACGACGCGGCGGTGCGCAACAACCGGCTGGCCTTGCTCAAGCGCCTGTCCGACCGCCTGGGCAGCGTGGCGGCGATCGAGCATCTGTCGATCTGACCCATCGCCGCGCCTGCGTCGCGCCCTCCTGTAGGAGCGGCGCGAGCCGCGACCGCGGCAGTCGGGATGCGGCGAAGGGCCGAAGCGTGGAATGGCGTCGCGACCTGAGCGAAGGGCGTCGAGCCTGAAGGCCCTCCCACAGGCAAGGAAGGGACTTCCCACGCCAAAGAAAAAGCCGGCTTTCGCCGGCTTTTTCTTTTATCGCGACGCGCCCGCTTACTGCGAGCTGGCCCCGAACTTCCAGTTCACCTCGACCATGTACGAGCGGCCGTAGATGTTGTAGTTCAGCGAGTTGTAGTACGGGTAGACGTCGAAGGTCTTGTCGCGCTGCGGCATCTTGTTGAACAGGTTGTTGACGGTGAAGCTCAGCGACAGGTCGTCGCCGAACTCGTAGCTGGCGCTGCCGTTGAAGCTCAGGTGCGCGCGCATGCGGCCGCCGTTCTCGGCCGAGTAGCCGGACGGGTCGACCTGGGCGGCGTAGTTCGGGGTGCTGCCGTAGCGCACGCCGTACAGGGTCGTGGTCCACGGGCCCTTGTTCCAGCTCAGCGAGGCGCTGCCGATGCTCTTGAACTCGGAGGAGTAGAACGGGTCGCGCAAGTAGTCGATGGTCGGGTCGCCCGGGTACTGCTGGTTCTCGTGCTTGAGGGTCACGTTGTAGTTCGCGCCCAGCGCGAACGAGCCCCAGCTGTCGGTCTGCCAGCGGTAGTTGAGCTTGGCGGTCAGGCCGCGCACTTCTTCCTTGGACACGTTGATCGGGTTGGTGCGCACGCTGTCGAGCTGCAGCGGCACCGGCGCGTCCGCGGGCAGGCGGGTGATGCGCGCCAGCGCGTCCGCGCAGGTCGGCGACGACGGGTCGATCTGGCCCAGGCGGCAGGCCGATTCGTTGCGCAGCACCGCGTCGATGTTGAGGTCGTTGACTTCGTCGTCGATCTTGATGCTGTAGTAATCGACGCTGACGTCGAAGTTGCCGCTGGGCGCCCACAGCACGCCGGCGCCCCAGGACTTGGCGGTGATCGACTTGAGGTCCTTGGCGCCGCTGCGGCGGCCGGACACCGATTCGGCGTTGTAGGTGCAGTTGCCGATGCTTTCGTCGGGCTCTTCGGTCGCGCAGCGGTAGTAGTCGACCACGCTGGTGTAGTAGCCGCTGTCGCCGGCGAACACGTAGGCCATGTCCGGGGCCTTGAACGCGGTGGCGTAGTTGGCGCGCAGCAGCAGCGACTCGACCGGGCGGTATTCCAGGCCGATCTTGTAGGTGCCGTCGGAATCGGTGCCGGCGCCGACGTTCTTGTACTTGTCGTAGCGGCCCGACAGGCTGGCGGTGAGCTGGCTGAAGATCGGCACGCGGAACTCGACGCCGATCGCCTGGTTGCGGCGCTTGCCCTGGCCCTGGGTGCCGGTGAGGCTGAAGAAGTCGCCGGCGACCACGCGCGGGTCGGTCGGGTTCTTCCACGACTGTTCGCCGGCCTGCAGCACGGTGGCGAAGCCGACCGCGCCCGCCGGCAGGTGGAACAGCTCGGTGTTGGTCAGCTGCAGGTTGAAGTTCTGGGTCCAGGTCTCGGACTTGGTGCGGATGATGTCGGTGATGCTGTTGAACTCGGCCGGGGTCAGCGCGCGGTAGAAGCCGCTGTCGTCGGTCGGCGCGTACACCGGATAGGGGCCGACGTGGTCGATCACCGGGCCGAGGAAGCGGCGCTCGAAGAAGTCGTCGGCGGCCGCGCTGAGCAGCCAGCGCTGCTTGCTGTCGACCTTGTACTGCGAGCGGGCGAAGTAGGCGTCGTAGTTCCAGTTCGATTCGCCCAGGCTGCCGCGGCCGCCGAAGGCGAGGTTGTAGGAGTCGCTGGTCTGGCGCTCGTTGGTGGCGTCGACGTCGCCGGTTTCCTCCGGCGCGAACACGCGCTGGTAGGTCTCGTAGCGGCCGCTGGTGTCGTTGTAGAAGATGCCGTTGGTGTCCACCGAGGTGGTCCAGAAACGGGTGCCGGGGTTGGCTTCGGACTTGTTGTGGCCGACCAGCAGCGTGCCGTACAGCTCGGTGCGGTCGTTGAGCGCGTAGGACGCGTTGAAGTAGCCGCTGAGGTCGCGCTTGCGGTTCATGATCGTGAGGTAGCCGACGTCTTCGCGGCTGCCGCAGTAGTAGCCGCGGCCGGGGCGGAAGTCGCGGGTCAGGGTGCCGTTGAACAGGTTGCCCAGGGCGCCGCAGGCCGCGCCCGGGTCGATGTATTCGTTGGGCAGCACGTCGGCGTTGATGCGCACGAAGTTGCGCGAGCCGTAGCGCGCGTCCGGATCGGGATTGTCGTTGGTCGAGTCGATGCGGCGGCGGTCGTAGCCGTAGATCGGGTCCTGCATGCTGTACTGCAGGCCGTAGGTCAGGCTGAAGGCGCCGACTTCCTTGCCGCCGATCAGCTGCAGGCGCGCGTTCTCGCCGCCGCCGCCGTCGTAGCCGCCGAAGCGGAAGTTCAGGTGGGTGCCGTCGACGCGCTTCTTGAGGATGATGTTGACCACGCCGGCGATGGCGCTGGAGCCGTAGATCGCCGACTGGTTGCCCGGCGCGATGTCGATGCGCTCGACCATCGCGGTGGGGATGCTGGCCAGGTCGGTGAAGTTGCTCTGGCCGTTGTAGAGCAGCGGGTAGTCGGCCATCGGCCGGCCGTCGATCAGCACCAGGGTGAAGCCCGGGTCCAGGCCGAGCAGGCTGATCGGCTCGGCGTTGGTGGTGAAGCCGCCGGTGTACTGGCTGTCCTGCACCGCGCCGGTGGCCAGCGGCTGCGCGCGCAGCACGTCGTAGACGTCCTTGAAGCCCTGGCGCTTGATGTTCTCGGCGCTGATGGAAATCACCGGCGTGGCGGTCTCGATCTCGCTGCGCGGGATCAGCGAGCCGGTGACGGTAACCTTGTCGATCTCGGTCGGCGCCGAAGCGGGCGGCGCGGCGTCCTGGGCGCGGGCGGGGGCGGCGATCGCGGCGGCGGTCAGCGCGGCGCCGATGGCGGCGGTCAGCAGATGGCGGTGCACGGTGTCGGAACTCCTGGGTTCTGGGCGGCGCCGCAGCGGCGGCGCACACCTGGGGGACGATTCCATCGCATGGGAAATCGCCTGGCCCGCGCGGCGCGGGCATGGCGCGGCGGTGCCGAAAAGCAGAAGTAAGCGAGTCCCCGACACGGAAATTACGCGTTGCGAACGGTCGTGCGCAATACATCGGCGCGTAATGCGACCCGTGTCCGCAATCGATGCACAACGGGTAGGGAGATGGCCTTCGCTTGCGTTGTGTGCCGGCGTTGGATGGGGCGGCCGGGCGTGGAGGGCGGACGATGGATTCGGCGCCGGCCGTTCGCTGCCCGGCGCGGCGCGCCGTCGAGGCGCAGGACGCGTCCGCAGCGCCTTGCCGCAATGGCATCACGCATCGTTGACGCGTCCTCGTGTTGTTAAAAATTCTTAAGCAATACAAGCCGTTACCGGTTATCCTCCGTGCCATGCGATCGATTCCCCGTCTCTTCCTCGCCGGTGCCTTGGGCCTCGGAGCCGCCGGTGCGGCCCAGGCGGCCAAGGTCGAAAAAGTCGACATCCACGGCCTGGACGAGGCGATGACCAACAATGTCCGGGTCTCGCTGTCGCTGGTGGACAGCATCGGCAAGGAGCTGTCCGGGCGGCGCCTGGGCTACCTGCTGCGCGAGGCCGAGAACGAGACCCGCGAAGCGCTGGAGCCGTTCGGCTATTACTCGCCGACGATCAAGGTCGAGGACTCGCGCGGCACTCGCTTGATCGCGACGCCCTCGACCGACACCGCGGCCCAGGCCCGCAGCGACGATTCCGGCGCGCCGGGCGAGCGTGGCGGCGCGGCCGGCGCGGATGCGGGCGAGGGCGATAAAAACGCCGCCGATGGCGGCAACGCAGGCGGCGCCGACGACGGCGCCACCGATGCGCCCGCCGCGGCGCCGGCTCGCGCCGGTGCGTCCTCGCCGCCGATCCGGGTCACCATCACCGTCGACAAGGGCGAGCCGGTCAAGGTGCGGCGCTCCGACGTCGCCATCCTCGGCGCCGGCAGCGACGACCGTTATCTCAACCAGGACCTCGCCGCGTTCCGGCCCGGCCCCGAGCAGGTGTTCGACCACGCGGCCTACGAGGCCAGCAAGACCAAGATCAGCCGCAGGCTCGCCGAGCGCGGCTACTTCGACGCGGATTTCACTTCGCGCCGGGTCGAGGTGACGCGCGCGCAGCACGCGGCCGACATCGACCTGGTCTGGACCAGCGGCCAGCGCTACGACATGGGCGCGATCGGCTTCGAGCAGACGCCCAAGCGCATCATCCGCGACAGCCTGCTGCAGAAGCTGGTGTATTGGGAGCAGGGCAGCTACTACCACCAGGGCAAGCTCGACCGCTTCCGCGAATCGCTGGCGCGGCTGGATTATTTCTCCAGCATCGACATCGAGCCGCAGCCGGACAAGGCCGTGGACGGGCAGGTGCCGGTGCAGGTGACCCTGACCCCGGCCAAGCGCAGCATCTACACCGCCGGCGTCAGCTACGGCACCGACAGCGGCGCCGGCGTGCGCCTGGGCGTGGAGCGGCGCTACGTCAACGACCGCGGCCACAAGGCGCTGGCGCAGATCGACTTCGCCCAGCGGCGCAAGACCGCGACCTTGCAATACCGCATTCCCGCGTTCGCCTGGCTCGACGGCTGGTACACCTTCAGCCTGCAGGGCAGCGACGAGCAGACCGACTACATCGATTCGCGCCGGATCGAACTGGTCGCCAGCCGCAGCGGCAAGATCAACCAGCACTGGACCGCGACCGCCTCGCTGCACGGCCTGCGCGAGCGCTGGGCCTACTACGACGAACTCGACGACGACCCGAGTACGCAAGAGGTCTACCGCACCGCGACCTTCGTCTATCCCTCGCTGCGCGCCGAGTACGTCGACGTCGACGACAAGCTGTATCCGCGCAAGGGCATCAGCGCCACCGGCCTGATCCGCGGCGGCCTGGAAGCGCTGGGCTCGGACGCGAACTTCATCCAGGCGCAACTCACCGGCCGCTGGTTCAAGGGCCTGGGCGAGCGCAGCCGGCTGATCGCGCGCGGCGAGATCGGCCACACCTTCACCAACTCGCTGACCGACATGCCGCCGTCGCTGCGCTTCTACGCCGGCGGCGACCGCAGCATCCGCGGCTACGAGTGGCGCGAGGTCGGCCCGCGCATCCCGGCGGGCGACGGCCGCAAGGCGTATGCGCTGGGCGCCAAGAACGTGGTCACCAGCAGCGTGGAGTACGAGCGGTACTTCAACGAAAGCTGGGGCGGCGCGGTGTTCGTCGACAGCGGCAGCGCCTTCGACGACCAGAAAGACCTGAAGATGCGTACCGGCGTGGGTGTCGGCGTGCGCTGGCGTTCGCCGGTGGGCCCGCTGCGCATCGACATCGCGCGCGGCCTCGACGACCCGGATTCGGGTTTCCAGATCTATCTCAATATCGGCGCCGACCTGTAAGGCGCGCACAGGACCTTTCCGCAGCTGATGAGCGACACGCCCCCGCCGCCGCCGACCCCCACCGCGCAGGAGCTGCTGCTCGAACGCCGCCGTCGCCGCCGCGCCGCGGCCCGACGCTGGGCCTGGCGCACCAGCATCGCCGCGGCGGTGCTGACCCTGCTGATCGCGTTCGCCGCGTACTGGCTGATCTCCACCATCGCCGGCCGCGACGTGCTGCTGGCGCAGATCGTCTCGCGCCTGCCGGCCGATTCCAGCTTCACCTGGCAATCGGCCGAAGGCCCGCTTTCGGGCCCGCTGACCCTGCACGGGGTGCGCTTCGCCTACAAGAAGACGGTGTTCACGGCGCAGCGGATCTACCTCGATCCGGCGCTGCGTCCGCTGCTGGGCCGCAAGCTGCGGCTGGACGCGATCCAGGTCGAGGGCGCCACGCTCGACATCGAGAAGAGCGAGGAACCCTTCGAACTGCCGCGCTGGCCCGACGTGCTGCCGCAGATCGAACCGCCGCTGGCGCTGCAGGCCGACGATGTGCGCATCGACGGTTTCAAGATCGCCCAGGGCGGCGAGCACCTCATCGACATCCGCCAGCTGCGCGCCGGGCTCGACGCGCAGTCCGGCAAGCTGCACGTGGAGAAGCTCGTCGCCGACACCGACCGCGGCCGCTTCACCGCGCACGGCGATTACCAGCCCAGCCGCGATTTCAAATCCGACCTCACCGTCACCGCGGTGCTGCCGAGCGCGCCGGGCCGCACGCCGCCGCGCCTGGGCCTGGTCGCGCGCGGCGACCTGTCGCGCATGGACGTGGCCCTCGCCGGCGCCGCGCCGGGGCCGCTGCGTCTGACCCTGACCCTGCGCGGCAACGAAGACGCGCCGGACTGGCGCCTGCACGCCAAGGCCGACGCGCTCGACATCGGCCTGCTGACCGCGCCCGACGCCAAGCCCAGCGACACGCCGATGGCGCTGCGCTTCGACGCCCAGGGCAGCGGCGGCGTCGCCGCGCTGGAAGGCGAGTTCCGGCAGGGCGAGCTCGCGGTCGAGGTGCTGCCGTCGAAGGTGTCGTTGAAGGAGCAGGTGCTCGACGTGCAGCCGCTGGCGCTGCGGTTGTTCGACGGTACCGCGACGCTGCGCGGCCACGCCGATTTCACCGACGCCGACAACGGCCGGTTCAAGTTCTCGATCAACGCGCGCGGCCTGAGCTGGGGCGGCCAGGCGCCGCCGACCACGCTCAAGTCGGTGGCCAAGCCCGCGCAGGCGGCGCAGGCGCCGGCCACGCCGGCGGTGACGCTGGAAAGCGCCGACTTCGGTTTCGCCGGCACGGTCAAGGACTGGGCGGCGATCGGCAACGCCAGGCTGCTGCGCGACAAGCAGGCGGCGACGGTGGAATTCGACGGCCGCGGCAACGACCAGCGCATGAGCCTGAAGTCGCTCAAGGCCAAGATGCCGACCGGCCTGCTCGACGCCAACGGCGAAGTGGCGTGGGCGCCGAAGCTGGGCTGGGACCTCAAGGCCACCTTGTCGGGCTTCGATCCGGGCTATTTCGTGCCGGAGTTCAAGGGCGCCGTCGACGGCCAGCTCGCCAGCACCGGCGGCGTGCGCGACGACGGCGGGCTGGAGATCCAGGCCAGCGCCGAAAAGCTCGGCGGCCGCCTGCGCGAGCGTCCGCTCGGCGGCCGCGGCAATTTCCTCATGCACGGCGCCGCCACCGGCGGCAGCGGCGACGCCTACGAAGGCGAAGTCGCGCTGAGCCTGGGCGGCAGCAAGCTCGAGGCCAAGGGCAAGTACGCGCAGAGCATCGACGTCGACGCCAGGTTCGCGCCGTTGCAGTTGAACGATCTGCTGCCCAGCGCCACCGGCAGCCTCAACGGCACGCTCAAGCTGACCGGTGCGGCCGATGCGCCCGACGTGGATGCCGACCTGACCGGCAGCGCGCTCAAGTACGGCGATTACCAGGCCGCCAGTTTCAGCGCCAAGGGCAAGCTGCCCTGGCGCGGCCGCGGCGGCCAGTTGGCGCTGCGCGCCAGCGAACTCAACGCCGGCATCGCGCTGTCGTCGCTGAGCGTGGACGCGCAGGGCGCGGTCGAAGCGCTGCAACTGCAGGCGCAGGCGCGCAGCGAGGTCGCCAACCTGGATCTGTCCGGCCACGCCGACAAGCGCGGCAATGTGTGGTCGGGCGCGCTTGCGTCGCTGCAGCTGACGCCGAGCAAGGGCGCCAGCTGGCGCCTGCAGCAGTCCACCGCGTTCCGCTGGGACGGCGACAGCGGCGGCTTCAACGACGCCTGCCTGGTCTCCAGCAGCGGCGGTTCGCTGTGCGCGGCCGCCGACTGGCCGCGCCGCGGCGTCGAGCTCAAGGGCCACGGCCTGCCGCTGCTGCTGGCGCAGCCCTACCTGCCCGAGCGCAGCGACAAGCGGCCGTGGATCCTGCGCGGCGAGATCGCGCTGGACGGCGAACTGCGCCCGGCCGGCAAGGGCTGGCGCGGCAACTTCAACCTCAGCTCCGCCGGCGGCGGCCTGAAGTTCAGCGAGCGCGCGCGGCGCGAGCTGGTGCGCTACAACGCGCTCTCGCTCAAGGCCAGCTTCGACACCCAGAAGCTCAGCGCCGAACTCAGGTCCGGTTTCAACGACGACGGCCGCATCGAAGCCACCGTCGACACCGGCTGGGACGCGTACGCGCCGCTGTCGGGCAATGTCGCGGTGGACACCGACGAGCTGACCTGGATCGAGCTGTTCTCGCCCGACATCGTCGAGCCCAAGGGCAAGCTGGAAGGCCGCATCGGCCTGGCCGGCACGCGCAGCAAGCCGCTGCTGAGCGGACAGGCGCGGCTGTCGCAGTTCACCACCGAGGTGCCGTCGCTGGGCATCGTGCTGCAGCAGGGCGACGTGCGCCTGGACGCGCAGCCCGACGGCAGCGCGCGCATCGCCGGCAGCGTGCGCTCGGGCGAGGGCACGCTCAACGTCGACGGCACGCTCGGCTGGCAGGGCGACGACACCCCGCTGGTGTTGAACATCCGCGGCACCAACGTGCTCGCCTCCGACACCCGCGACCTGCGCGCGGTGGCCAATCCCGAACTCACCGTGCGCTACGCGGCCAAGCAGCCGCTCAACGTCACCGGCAAGGTCACCATTCCGTCGGCGCGCGTCGATCTGGAGCGCCTGGACCAGGGCGTGTCGGTGTCCGAGGACGTGGTCGTGCTCGATCCGGTGAATCCCGAGGACACCGGTTCTTCGCCGCTGGAGCTCGACCTCACCCTGGCCGTCGGCGACGACGTCAAGCTCAAGGGCTTCGGCCTGGACGGCAAGCTCGGCGGGCAGATGCGGGTGCGCTCGCGGCCGGGCCGCGAGATGACCGCGAGCGGCGCGCTGAGCGTCGAGGGGCGTTACGAGGCGTACGGACAGAAATTGCAGATCACGCGCGGCAACCTGGCCTGGAACAACGGCCCGGTGTCCGATCCGATCCTGGACCTGCGCGCCGAGCGCGAAGTCGGCGCGGTCAAGGCCGGCGTCGACATCGGCGGGCGGGTCAGCGCGCCGCAGGTCAACGTCTGGTCCGATCCGGCCAGCTCGCAGTCCGAAGCGCTGGCCTACCTCACCCTCGGCCGTCCGCTGTCGAACCTGACCGGCGACGAGAGCAAGCAGCTCAACGCCGCCAGCGCCGCGCTGTCGGCCGGCGGCGGTTTGCTGGCGTCGCAGCTCGGCGCCAAGATCGGCCTCGACGACGCCGGCGTGATGGAAAGCCGCGCGCTTGGCGGCTCGGTGCTTGGCGTCGGCAAGTACCTCTCGCCGCGCCTGTACGTCGGCTACGGCGTGTCGCTGCTCGGCACCGGCCAGGTGCTGACGCTGAAGTACCTGCTGCGCAAGGGCTTCGACATCGAGATCGAATCGAGCACGCTGGAGAACCGCGCGTCGGTGAACTGGCGCAAGGAGAAGTGAGGCCGCGGCGGAGCGGGCGCTTCGCCTGCGGGTCCGATCGCGCCTGAGCGAAAGGCGTCGGGCCTGAAGGCCCTCCCACAACGGCCGAGTCGGCCCCGCTGTTGTGGGAGGGCCTTCAGGCCCGACGCCGTCGTATCGGCCGCTATCGAGCTGCGCGCATCGCCCGCCCAGGCGCCATCACCAAGGACCGTATTGTGTCGTTGCAACCTGGCTACCGGCGACGCTTGCGGCGCCGATCTCGAATACGCCGCCGCGCCGGCCGCGCGACCGATGGCGCTGGCGCGATGGAGCCGGCGCACGGCGGCCGCAGGCGCCGCGCGGGGCTGACGGTCGTGGCCTGCGTCGTATCGGCAGTGGCCATTGCATTCCTGGCGCGGGAGCTGGCCGACCGGCTGGCGCTCGCATACCCGCTGTTCGCCGCGGAAATCCGCTCGCTCATCGGACTCGCCCTGGTGCTGTGCGTCGGCGTGTTCTGCCTGCGGCCGGTGTTCGCCGCTTACGCCGACCCGCACGCGGACAAGCCACGGCGCTGATGCGACAATCGCCCGCGAGCGATCGGCCCGGCCGGCCGCACGGGAGCCACGCATGAACCTGCTAGCCCACGCCCGCCTGATGGCCGAGTACAACCGCTGGATGAACCAGCGCGTCTACGCCGCCGCCGCGCGCCTGCCGGCCGAGGCCGTGGCTCAGGACCGCGGCGCGTTCTTCGGCTCGATCCTGGGCACGCTCAACCACCTGATGACGGCCGACCGGATCTGGCTGCGCCGCTTCGCCGAGCACCCGGCCCGCTTCGCCGCGCTGCAGCCGCTGCGCGCGCAACCGGCCCAGACCGACCTGCGCGCGATCGCGTACGCCACGCTGCCGGCGCTGCGCGCCGCGCGCGAGGAACTCGACGCGCGGATCGTGGACTGGGTCGGCGAAACCGCCGAGGCCGATCTCGACCAGGCGCTGGTCTACGCCAACACCCGCGGCGTGGTCTCGCGCCGGCGCTTCGGCCTGCTGTTGCTGCACTTCTTCAACCACCAGACCCATCACCGCGGCCAAGTCACCACGCTGCTGACCCAGGCCGGCGAAGACGTCGGCGGCACCGACTTGCTGGAGCTGGTTCCGACGCTGGCGGAGGAAGCGGCCGGCGATTGACTCAGCCCGCGCAGGTCGCGCGGATCGCCTGCACCTCGCGCAGCACCTCGCTGCCGTCGGGCCGCGCTTCGCCGATGCTGCGCAGCAGGCCGTCGAGCCGCGCGCGCGCCTGGCCGCGTTGCGGGCCGGCGCAGCGCAGTTGCGCGGCGTAGGCCTGGGCGCGCCAGCCGAGTTTGCGCAGGGCTTCGTCGTTGATCGGCAGTTCCGCCAGCGCGTCCAGGTGCGCCAGCGCGGCGGCGTCGCCGCCGGCGGCCTGGGCGCGCGACAGCGACAGTTCGGCCGCGCGCGCTCGCGGGTCGCGCTCGCCGTAGGCCGCGCGGGTCAGCGCGCGGGCGCGTTGCAGGCGCTGCAGCGCGGTCTCGCGCGCGCCCTGGGCGAGGTCGATCTCGCCGAGCAGGCGCTCGCTCTCGCCGACCGTGCCGGCCTGCGCGCCGTCCTGGCGGATGCGCAGGCGCCGCACCTGCTCCAGCAGCTCGCGCGCCTGCGCGTCGCGGCCGCCTTCGTGCAGCACCAGGGCCTGTTCGGACATCAGCTCGGCCAGGCGACCGGCCTGCGGATGGCGGCGCGCGATCTGCAGCGCGCGTTCGAGTTCGGCCATCGCCCGTTCGAGATCGCCGCGCTCCCACGCGATCACCCCGAGCGCGCTGTGCACGCCGGCGAGGTCCGCGTGCTCCGGGCCCAGGCGCTGGGCCAGCAGGTTGCGGATCAGCTCCAGGTCCTTCTGCGCCAGCGCGAACTGGCCCTGGTCGATGTGCAGCGCGGCGAGTTGCCGGCGCACTTCCAGGGTGGCCGGATGCTGCGCGCCGTTGACTTCCAGCGCGATCGCCAAGGCTTCGCTGGCGTCGCGCTCGGCATCGTCGAGCCGGCCCAGCCCGCGCCGCAACACGGCCAGGTTGCGGCCGATCTCGACCTGCAGCGGATGGCGGTCGCCGACGCTCTGTTGCAGTTTGCGCCGCGCCTGTTCGAAGCCGAGCAGCGCTTCGCGGCCCTGGCCGGCGTCGGCCTGCAGGCCGGCCAGGTCCATCAGGTTCTCGACCTCGCCCACGTCGGTGTTCTCGCGCATCTCGCGGCGGATCGCCAGCGAGCGCTCGAACAGCTGGCGCGCGCCCTGGCGCTCGCCGTTGGCGCGGCGGCAGCGGCCGAGTTCGGAATAGAACTCGCTGGATTGCAGCGGCAGCTGCGCCTGCTCGCGCCGGGCCAGGTCGAGCGCGGGCTGCATCAGCGCGGCGCAGTCGCGCGGCTGCGCCAGCAGGCGCAGCACCTTGCCGCGCTGGGTCAGCGATTCCAGGCGCAGGCTGTCGGGGATGTCGTCGGTGGCGGCGATGATCTGCGACTGGCGCTGCAGCAGCGCGCGCGCCTCGCTGTAGTCGCCCAGGCCGGTGCGCATGCGCGCGATCACCCCGAACAGTTCGGCGCGCGCGCGCGGCTGCCGCGCCAGCTCGCGGTTGCCGCGTGCGACCGAGGCGTCGAGCAGGCCGCGCAGGTCCAGCGCCTCGCCCTCGGGGGTGCCGCGCGCGCTTTCGAACAGGCCGACCATGAAGTCCTGCATCGCTTGCGCGCGCGCCGCCTCGACCACCGCCTCGCGCGCCTGCCAGGCGACCACGCCGAGCGAGGCGCTGAGCACCACCGCCACCAGCGCCGCGGTCGCCAGCGCCCAGCGGTGGCGCGCCATGTACTTGTTGACCCGGTAGCGCACGCTCTGCGCGCGCGCCAGCACCGGCCGGCCCGATTCGAAGCGCTGCAGGTCCAGCGACAGCGCTTCCACCGAGGGGTAGCGCTGCTCCGGGCGCTTGGCCAGGGTCTTGAGCACGATGTTGTCGAGATCGCCGGCGAGCTGCCGGCCGAGCCGGCGCAGCGAACCCGGATCCAGGTCGGGATCGTTGGCGTCGGCGTAGCGCAGCACCGCCTGCGAGGGCCGCAGCGGATCGGCGGCGAGGATCGCCTCTTCCCATTCCGCGTCGGTCTGGCGCTTGAGCTTGTACGGCTTGGAATCGGTGAGCAGTTCGTACAGCACCACGCCGAGCGAGTACACGTCGGTCATGGTGGTGACCGGCTCGCCGCGCACCTGCTCGGGCGCGGCGTAGTGCAGGGTGAAGGCGCGCGCGCCGGTGCGGGTCTGCTCGGGCAGCGGCACGTCGTTGCTGTCGAGCAACTTGGCGATGCCGAAGTCGAGCAGGCGCACGTCGCCGGCCGGGGTCACCAGGATGTTGGACGGCTTGAGGTCGCGGTGGACGATCAGGTTGGCGTGGGCGTGGCTGACCGCGTCGCAGATCTGCTGGAACATGCGCAGGCGCTTGTCCAGCGGCGTGCGTTGGTTGCGGCAGTAGTCGGTGATCGGCTCGCCTTCGACGTACTCCAGCGCCAGGTACGGCAGGCCGTCGCGGGTCACGCCGGCGTCGAGCAGGCGGGCGATGTAGGGATGCGCCAGGCGCGCGAGGATCTGCCGTTCGCGGGTGAAGCGGGTGCGCAGGTTGGTGTCGGTCAGGCCCGGCCGCAGCAGCTTGAGCGCGACCCGGCGCTGGTACAGCCCGTCGGCGCGCGAGGCCAGCCAGACCTGGCCCATGCCGCCTTCGCCGAGCAGGCTTTCCAGCCGGTACGTGCCGACTTCCACGCCCGGGCGCATGCCCGACTGCTGCGGCGTCACCAGCGGTTCGGACAGGAAGTCCTCGTGGCCGTCTTCCAGGCCAATAAGCTCAGTCAACTCCGCCGCCAGCGACGGATCGTCCGCGCCTAATTCGCGAAGACGTTCGGCGCGCGCATCGGGTTCCAACTCGAGCAATGCATCGAGCAGCGGCGAAAGTCGCAACCAGCGTTCGGCGTCCATCGAGTCAGCCGCGCACCCGCGCGCGCAGGGCGGCGAACAAGAGCAGCGGAGCGACGGCGATGTCGATCATGGCGTTGCGCATTCCTTGCAGGCGCGCAGCGCGCGCGGACCGCGGCGCGGGCGCGCTCAGCGGCCGGGTTCGTCCTGCAGCGACGCCAGCAGGAACAGCCGCGCCTTTTGCCAGTCGCGACGGATGCTGCGCTCGGAACGTTGCAGCAGCGCGGCGATTTCCAGCTCCGACAGGCCGGCGAAGTAGCGCAGCTCCACCACCTGGGCCAGGCGCTGGTCGACGCCGGCGAGCTTGGTCAGCGCCGAATCCAGGCCGAGGGTGTCCTCGTCCAGGCGCAGGCCGCCTTCGACGTCGTCGGGCAGTTCGGTGACGCGGTGCAGGTCGCCGCCGCGCTTCTGCGCCAGGCGCTGGCGCGCGTAGTCGACCACCACGCTGCGCATCGCGGATGCGGCGTAGGCGAAGAAATGCGCGCGATCGTCGAACTGCGCTTCGCGCCGGCCGACCAGCTTGAGATAGGCCTCGTGCACCAGCGCGGTGGCGTCCAGGGTCTGTCCGTGCTGGCCGGCGAGCTGGCGCCGGGCCATGGTGTGCAGTTCCTGGTAGAGCGTGGCGAGCACGCGGTCGAGCGCGCCGCGATCGCCCTCGCGGGCGGCGTCCAGCAGGATCGTGATGTCAGCGCTTTCGGCCATGTCGCCCCCAATTCGGTCCAGACTATAGCGCGTTCAGCTTGGCTTGGAAGCGACACAGGTGGCAGCAAACCTGCGCTGGAACGCTGCAATCGGCTGCCCTGAGGCGGCACCCTGGATGCACACGAATTGCCCCGCCGCGCTAACGCACGAAGCGCCGTCGCGATGACACGCCGGCGCACCGCAGCGATCAACGGCAAGCACGCGCCGATCCGGACACGCGTCGCGGCGCGGCGAGCGCGCCGCAGCCGCATTCAGCGTTGGCAATGGCCGCACCAGACCGTGGTGCGCTGGCCGATGCTGGCCTGCTTGAGCGGCCGCCCGCAGCGCGGGCAGGGCTCGCCGCCGCGGCCGTAGGCGGCCAGTTCCTGCTCGAAATAGCCCGGCGCGCCGTCGGGGCTGATGAAGTCGCGCAAGGTGGTGCCGCCGCGCTGGATCGCGTAGCCCAGGATCGCCTTGATCGCCCCGGCCAGCTCGGCGTAGCGCTCGCGCGAGACCTTGCCGGCCGCGCGCAGCGGCGACACGCCGGCGGCGAACAGCGCTTCGGCGGCGTAGATGTTGCCGACGCCGACCACGATTTTCTGATCCATCAAAAACGTTTTCACCGGCGCCTTGCGCCCGCGGCTGAGCGCGAACAGGTAGTCGCCGTCGAAGTCGTCCGACAGCGGCTCCGGGCCGAGATCGCGCAGCAGTTCGTGGGTCTCGCCGGGCGGCTGCCACAGCAGGCAGCCGAACCGGCGCGGGTCGTTGAAGCGCAGCACCCGGTCGTCGTCGAGCAGCAGGTCGACGTGGTCGTGGTCGCGCACCGGCGTGTCGGCCGGCAGCACGCGCAGGCTGCCGGACATGCCCAGGTGGAGCAGGGCGCTGCCGGCGGCGGTGTCGACCAGCAGGTACTTGGCGCGCCGGCGCACCGCGTCGATGCGCTGGCCGGGCAGGGTTTCCTCGATCGCCTCCGGGATCGGCCAGCGCAGGTCGGGCCGGCGCAGGATCGCGGTGACGACGTGACGGCCTTCCAGGTGCGGCGCGAGGCCGCGACGGGTGGTTTCGACTTCAGGCAATTCAGGCATGGTCCCAGCGTACTATCCCGTCCGGGCCGGCGCGCGCAGCGTCGGCGCGAAACGCTCTACGAATCCATGCGAAGCGGGAGTCCGCCATGCCGCAGGCCGAGGTCGAGGCAGTCGCCGAGGGAGCCGAATCCGCCGCGCCGTCCGCTGCGCCGCGCGCGCGGCCGCGCGGCTCGGACAGGCCGGGCGCGCAGGCCCGCCGGGCCGCGTCGCCGGCGCCGGCCGAATCGGGGCGCGCCGCCGCCGCGCGCACACCGCCGCAGCGCACCGGATCGCCCGACCGCCGCGGCGACACCGATGCGGCCAAGGCCGCGCGGCCGCCCGGCCAGCGCCTGCGCGCCCACGCCACGCGCGAGATCGACCAGGCCCTGGACGCGCTCGGCTGGGGCGGCAACCGCATCCACGCCGGCGTGCACCTGGCGCGCAAGAACCTGCGCCGCGCCCGCGCCACCCTGGCGCTGGGCGCGAACGGGCTGGGGCCGGGCGCGGCCCTGGTCGACCGCGAACTGCGCGCGCTCAACCGCGACCTGTCGCCGCTGCGCGATGCGCACGCGCTGGTCGAGACCCTCGACCGGCTGCTGCGCGGCGAACTCGCGCCGCAGGCGCGGACCTTGCTGGCGCGCGCGCGCCGCGCCGCCGCCGCCGCGCGCGCCGCGGCGGCGCGCCGTTCGCGCGAGGACGACCCGGGGCTGGGCCGTCGCCGCGCCCTGCTGCAGGTGCTGCGCGCCGCGTTGCGCGCGATGCCGTGGGCGCAACTGCAGCCCGGACACTGGCGCGAGGCGGTCGCGGCGAGCCTGCAACGCGTGGCCCGCGCCGGCGAACGCGCCCGCGCCAGCGGCGGCGACGAGGACTGGCACGACTGGCGCCGGCGCGCGCGGCGACTGTCGCAGCAACAGCGCGCGCTCAAGAGCGCCGGGCTCGGCGCGGACGCGCCGAAGTTCGACAAGCGCCAGATCGAGCGGCTCGGCGAGGCGCAGGACCTGAACCTGCTGCTGGACCACTGCGGCAAGGGTTCGCCGTTCGCCAAGGCCGAGCGCGGCGCGCTCAAGGCGTTCGCGCGCGGCGAGCTGGCCGCGGCGCGCGAGCGCATCCAGGGCGGCGGGGCGCCCGCGCAGGCATAGCCGGCGGCGACGCCTTCGCGGGGGCGCGGTCGCGGCTGGCGCCGCTCCTGCAGAGCGGCCGCGCAGCTTCGCTTCCGACTGGAGGAGCGGCGCCAGCCGCGACCGCGGAGCCGCCCGCTCGCGGCGCAATTCCGGCCTCCACGCCACCGCCGTCACCCGGTTTTCTGAACCGTACAGGCCCCCGTCGTCCGCCTGAACCGCCGCGTCCTGCCCGGTCCGCCGAGGCTTGCCCGTTGGAATTCACGACCCCATCACAGCCTTCGGCCGGCCGTACCGGCGCGAACGGTGGAGCCGAAGTGGCATCATCGGCTATACAACTGTCCTTTAATTGCCCCGCCACCCCAACGGCTGCCGCCAGCCATCGCTGCCCCGGAGTTCGCAATGCCCGCGTCCCTGATCGATTTCCTCGCCGGCGGCCTGGTCCAGGCCCGCTTTTGGGAATTGGCCGTGTATTTCCTGGTGGTGACCCAGCTCACCATCTTGTCGGTCACCTTGTACCTGCACCGCTCGATGGCGCACCGCTCGGTCGACTTCCACCCGGTGCTGGCGCACTTGTTCCGCTTCTGGACCTGGCTGACCACCTCGATGATCACCAAGGAGTGGGCGGCGATCCATCGCAAGCACCACGCCAAGTGCGAGACCGAGGACGACCCGCACAGCCCGCAGTTCAAGGGCATCGACACGGTGATGTGGCGCGGCGTGGAGCTGTACCGCCAGGCCCGCAGCGAGCGCGAGGACATCGAGAAGTACGGCAAGGGCTGCCCGGACGACTGGATCGAACGCAAGCTCTACACCCCGCACGCGACCATGGGCCCGGTGCTGCTGCTGTTCCTGAGCTTCGCCCTGTTCGGTTTCGCCGGCGTGGCGATCTGGGCGCTGCAGATGGTGTGGATCCCGTTCTGGGCCGCCGGCGTAGTCAACGGCCTGGGCCATTGGTGGGGCTACCGCAACTTCGAGACCACCGACACCGCGACCAACCTGACCCCGTGGGGCTTCTGGATCGGCGGCGAGGAACTGCACAACAACCACCACGCGTTCCCGAGCTCGGCCAAGTTCGCTCTGCGCAAGTGGGAGTTCGACATCGGCTGGACCGCGATCCGCGGCCTCGCCGCGCTGCGCCTGGCCAAGGTGCTGCGGGTCGCGCCGACGCTCGACGTGCGCCCCAACATCGCCATGCCCGACGGCGAAACGCTCAAGGCGCTGCTGGCGATCCGCTTCCAGGCCATGACCGACTTCTACCGCAACGTGACCCTGCCGACCCTGCGCGAAGACGCCGGCGACCGCATGCGCGCGCTGCCGCGGCGCCTGCGCAAGGGCCTGGCCGACGGCGGCCGCTGGCTCGACGACGGCGCCCGCGCGCGCCTGCAGACCTGGGTGGCCGAGCGTCCGCGCATGGCCCAGCTGGCCGATTTCCGCCAGCGCCTGGCGCAGGTGCTCGACGACCGCTCGCACGACGCCCAGGCCACCCTGCAGCGCCTGCACGCCTGGTGCCTGGAAGCCGAGGCCAGCGGCATCCACACCCTGCAGGCGTTCTCCGAACGGCTCAAGGGCTACGCCCTGGCGCCCGTGCGGCACTGACCGTCGCGCAGCGCCAGGCGATACCGACCAACCCGCGCTCCGGCGCGGGTTTGTTTTTGTGCGGACGAGACGCCGGTCCGTCCGCGCCGACGCGGCGCGGATAGCGTCGTGGGCTTGGGAATTCCGGCGCCGCTGTCCGGCCGCGCCGCACACGGAGGTGGCGCATGCCCGCGGATCGACCGTCCACGCCCCGCCGCCTCCCCTGCGCCCGCGCGCGCCGCGCGCCGCCCGCCTCCGGCTTGAGCCTCCAGGGACGAACCCACCATCCGTGACCGCGCCCGCGCCACGGACCGGCGCCCGCGATCGCACGCGCAAGGAGAGAGCACGATGAAACTGTTCCGCAGCAAGCGCTTCAAACTGCTGGCCGTGTCGGCGCTGTTCGCCGCCGGCCTGGGCTTCGGCGCCGCGCAGGCCGGTGCGACGCAGGAATGCTTCCCCTCCGACAACTGCCCGCACGGCGCCTGGGTCGGCGGCTGCTGCGATCCGGCCTGAGCCGCCGGCGAACCGCCGCGGGCCGCCCGCATCCGGCGCCGCCGGTGCGACGGCGCGCGGTCTTTCCCGCCAACGCCCCTTTCCAGGAGAACGCCATGAAGCACCTGCGTACCCGCCGCGCCCGCGCCTTGTTGCTGGCCGTGCTGTTCGCCGCCGGCATCGGTTTCGGCGCCGCCCAGGCCGACACCAAATACGCCGAGGGCTGCGCGCCCAAGTCCGGCTGCCAGTTCGGCGGCACCCGCTTCGGCTGCTGCGTCGACGACAGCTGACGCGGCCGCGGCCGGCGCCGCGCGCGCCGGCCGCACCCTTGCCGGCCGCGCCCGCGCGCGGCAGGCTGCGCGCTCCCCCCTACGCGGATGCGCGCATGCGCCTGCCCACGTTCCGCCTGCCGGCCTCGGCGCCGTCGCTTTCCGCGTTGCTCGCGCTCGCGCTGTGCGCCCTGCCGGCGGCGGCGCCGGCGCAGGAAGTGGCCTCTACCGGCGACTACCTCGCGCGCATGGACGCCGACCGCGACGGCCGGGTGTCGCTGCTGGAGTACCAGGACTGGCTCAGCTACGCCTTCGACGCGATGGACGCCAACCGCGACGGCGTCCTCGACGCGTCCGAGCAACCGGCCAGCGGCCGCGGCGCGCGCGCCCCGCTGACCCGCGAAGCGCACCGCAAGACCCTGGCCGAGCGCTTCGCCCGCCAGGACCGCAACCGCGACGGTTTCCTCGACGCGCGCGAGCTGGCTTCGCCGCCGCAGTGACCGCGTGGCCGCGCCCGCGCGTGTAAGCGCGGCGCGCGCTGCGGCCGTGGGGTAACCGGTCGCGGCGCGCATGCGCTTTCGCGCTCGCGCCGCTTTTGCAGGCACCACCGATGCGGCCGCGCCGCGGCGAGCGGATGCGCCGTCTATCCCACCGCAAGCGCCGTGCGCGTCGCAACGCCCGCATTGCGCAATTGCCGCGCGCGCGATGCGCGTGGTAACTAGTCGCGATGGATTACGCACTGCCCCAGGGCGAACTCGACACCCTGTTCGCCGGACCGCAATCGGTCGCTTCCGAGCAACGCCGCGACCTCGTCGCCCTCATCCTCGAACGCCTGCGCCAGCGCTTCGGCGAACGCCTGCTGGCGGTGGCGCTGTACGGCTCCACCGCGCGCGACAGCGACGGGCCGTATTCCGACCTGGAGCTGTGGGCGGTGCTCGACGACGCCGCGTTCGGCGCCGACTTCGACGAATCGCTGGAGTGGGTGCACGGCCGCGGCAAGGCCGAGGTCAACCTGATGTCGCGCAGCGCGGTGGAAGCGTTCGCGCGCGACGTCGAGGAGACCTGGCCGATCAGCCACGGCCAGTTCGTGCATGCGCGCGCGCTGTGGATCGCGCCGGACCACGGCGCGCTGTTCGAGACCCTGCGCTCGCTGGCCGCGCACCCCGACGACGCGGCGGTGGAGCGGGCCATGGCCGAGATCGTCGTCGGCGAGCTGTACGAACTGGTCGGCAAGCTGCGCAACCGCTATGCGCGCAAGCCGCTGGCGCTGCTGGCCGGCGACTTCGCCGTGCACCTGGCCTGCCTGGTCGGCCTGGCCGAGCGCCATGTCTATGCCAGCGCCGGCACGATGTTCGACGAAGCCGCCGACCTGCCGGGGCCGGACGGCGCGGTGGAGCTGTACCGGCTGGTCGCGCGCGGCGAACTCGGCGACGAGGCGGTGCTGGTCGCGGCGCTGGAGCGGGCCTGGGCCGGGGTCGAGGCGTGGGCGCGCGAGGTCGCGCTGGTTGACGCGCTGCAGCGGCGCTGCGTGGCGGGCGAGCGCTGAGGCGTCGCCGGGGCCGACAGGACAGCGTCGGGCCTGAAGGCCCTCCCACAGCAGCCCGGGCTTGGGCTGTTGTGGGAGGGCCTTTTCGTAGGAGCCTTTTTGGAAGGGCCTGTGTTTCGGAAGGGCCTGTGTGGGAGGGCCTTCAGGCCCGACGCTTCCGGCTCCGGTCGCCGCGCCCGCCCGAGCGCCGCCGCGCCCACCCATCCGCGCTACCCTCGCCGCATGCCGCCCCTGTTCCATCCTTGGCTGCGCGAAGCCCGCCTCGCCGCCCTGCGCGGCGGCGGTTGGCGGCGTTGGCGCGGCGGCCTGGCGATGCTGGCGGCGGTCGCCGCGGCCGGCCCGCTGCTGCGCGCGTTCGGCGGCGAAGCCGCCGCCCTGTCGGCCGCCGTGCCGCGGCTGGTCGCGCAGTTGCCGCTGCCGTTCGTACTGCTCGCGCTGGCCTGCGCCTACGCCAGCGCCCGCGCGCGCCTGGGCGCGCTCGACGACACCCTGCGCCACGGCTGGTGGGCGGCCGCGCCAGTGGCGCCGGCGCGGGTCACCCGCACCCTGGTGCTGCTGGCCGCGCTCGGCGCCGCGGCGGCGCTGTCGGCGACGGCGGCGTTGCTGCTCGCGCTCGGCGGCGACGGCGCGCGCCTGCGCACCGCGTTCGCGGTGCTCGCCGCCGGTCTCGTCCCTGGCGTCGCGCTCGGCCTGGCGGCCGCGCTGCGCCAGCGCCGGCGGCCGGCCCAGCGGGTGCGCGAAGGCGCGCGCGAGCCGCTGTTCGGCCTGCGCTGGCTCGACGACGCGCGCCTGCCGCACCTGTGCGACTGGCAGCGGCGCGAGGCGCTGCTGCGCTGGCGCCGCGGCGGCCACGCCTGGATGCTCGGCGCGGTGCTGATGGCGATGCCGGGCTCGACCGCGCTGGCCAGCGGCGCCGGGGTGTTGCTGATCGCCACCGCGCTGGCCTGGTTCAGCCTGCTCGCGCAGGCCTGCGCCGCGGCGAGCGCCGCCGCCGCGCGCGCGCTGGCGGCGCTGCCGGTGCCGCGCCGCGGCTTCGCCCGCGCGGCCTGGCGCTATCCGGCCTTCGCTTTCGCCTGCGCCTGCGCGCTGGCGGCGGCCGGTGCGGGCCTGCTCGGCCTGGGCTGGCGCGCCGCGCCGGCGTTGCTGGCCGCCGCCGCGTTGCTGTGCGCGCCGGCGCTGGCGGCCCTGCGCGCGGAGCGGCGGCCGTGAGCCCGGCCCTGCAACTGCAAGGCCTGCACCACCGCTACGACGAACACGCGGTGCTGCACGGCATCGACCTGAGCCTGGCGCCGGGCGACTTCACCGCCCTGATCGGCCCCAACGGCTCGGGCAAGACCACCTTGCTGCACTGCCTGGCCGGCCTGTTGCGGCCGAGCGCGGGACGGGTGCTGATCGGCGGCCACGACCTCGCCCGCGAGCCGCTCGCGGCCAAGCGCGCGCTCGGCTTCGCGGTCGATCCGGCGCGGCTGCCGCCGCTGCTGAGCGGCCGCGAATGCCTGCGCCTGTTCGCCGGCGCGCGCGGCCTGGACGCGATTCCCGAACCGACCCTGGCGCTGTGCGCGACGCTGTCGCTGCAGCCGATGCTGGAGCGCCGCATCGGCCAGTACTCGCTGGGCACGCGGCAGAAACTGGCGATCGCGCTGGGTCTGCTCGGCGAGCCGCCGCTGCTGGTGCTGGACGAACCGCTCAACGGCCTCGACCCGCTCAGCGCCTACGCGCTCAAGCGCCACCTGCAGCGACTGGCGCGCGAGCGCGGCGTGGCGGTGTTGCTGGCCACGCATTCGCTGGACGTGGCCGAGCGCTTCATCACCCGCGCCGCGTTGCTGGTCGAAGGACGCCTGCGGCGGCAGTGGGACGCGGGCGAACTGGATGCGATCCGCGCCGATCCGGCGGGTTCGCTGGAGCAGTCGATGATCGACGCGCTGGCGGGCGATCGCGCCGAGTAGCGCGGGGCCGGGGCGGCGGCGCGCGCTGCGGTCCGCGGACGTCCCGCCTGCGTCGTCGGCGCGGGGTCGCGGCTCGCGCCGCGCCTGCGGGCCGATCGCGAAGCCGGCGCGCGCGCAACGGACCGATCCGGACGCGCGGCGTCCGCGGCGCCGCTGTTACCATGCCGCCCGTTCGCAGAAGAGAGGCGCCGGCCCATGGCCGCCGCCCGCCGAAGGCGCAGGCTCCCATAATCGCTCAGGCCCGGTTTTTAGAACCGGAACACTGCAACGACATCGCCGATCTGGAGAGAGGCCGCAACGACGGCCCACCGAAGGGGCAAGCGGCCCGGCCATGCCGGCGCCGCGCAAACTCTCAGGTAAAAGGACAGCGGGAGCGGCGCCGCGGCCGAGGCTGCGGAAACCGATGCGCATCGCTGCGCGCGCCTTCGCGCGCGCGCAGTCCCGCCGTCCGCCTGCGTCCGCCCCGCGACGCGGCGCCCTGCGCGCGCATCCGTCTCCGCCGCCGCCGCGGTTTCCCGACCTTCGCCGGAGACCCGCCCGTGTTGCTGCAGATCATCTACCTCATCGCCATCAGCGCCGAAGCCATGACCGGCGCGCTCGCCGCCGGGCGCCGGCGCATGGACCTGTTCGGCGTGGTCATCATCGCCTGCGTCACCGCGCTCGGCGGCGGCTCGCTGCGCGACATCGTGCTCGGCCACTATCCGCTGGGCTGGGTCCGCCATCCCGAATACCTGGGCTACACCGTCGGCGCCGCGTTCGCGGCGACCTTCCTGGCCAAGAAGCTGCACTACCTGCGCCGCACCTTCCTGTGGCTGGACGCGCTGGGCCTGATCGCCTTCACCCTGATCGGCTGCGCGGTGGCGCGCGAAGGCGGCCACCAGCCGGCGATCGTGGTCGTCGCCGGCATGCTCACCGGCGCGTTCGGCGGGGTGCTGCGCGACGTGCTGTGCAACGAGATCCCGCTGGTGTTCCAGCGCGAACTGTATGCGGTGATTTCGCTGCTGACCGGCGTGGCCTATCTGGCGTTGCTGCGCTGGGGCGTGGCCGAGAACGTCGCGGTGCTGGCCTGCCTCGGCGGCGGATTCGCCGTGCGCCTGATGGCGATCCGCTACGAATGGGAAATGCCGAAGTTCGTCTACCAGTGACTCACCCGGCCAGCGCCTGCGCGACGCGGTCGCGTAGCGCCGGCACCAGCTCGCGTTCGAACCATGGATTGCGCTTGAGCCACAGGTTGTTGCGCGGGCTCGGATGCGGCAGCGCGACCAACCGCGGCCACTGCGCGCGCCAATCCAGCACCGCCTCGGTCAGCGAGGCCGCACCCGGCAGATGCCAGGCCTGCGCGTACTGGCCGACCGCGAGGGTCAGGCGCACGCCATGCAGCTGCGGCAGCAGCTGCGGCAGCCACGCCGGCGCGCATTCCGGCCGCGGCGGCAGATCGCCGGACTTGCCTTTGCCGGGATAGCAGAACCCCATCGGCACGATCGCCACGCGCGCGGCGTCGTAGAAGGTGTCGCGGTCCAGCCCGAGCCAGGCGCGCAAGCGCTCGCCGCTGGCGTCGTCGAACGGAATGCCGGATTCGTGCACCTTGCGCCCCGGCGCCTGCCCCGCGATCAGCAGCCGCGCGGTGGCGCTGGCCTGCAGCACCGGCCGCACGCCGTGCGGCAGGTGCGCGGCGCACAGGGTGCAGGCGCGGACCTCGCGCAGCAGGGCGGGGAGGGAGGGCATGGGCTTTATGGTAGTTCGGACTTGGGCCCTGGAACGGCGACAAGCAGCGGTGCCTGCGCGTTGTCGTCGTCCCCGCGAAGGCGGGGATCCAGAGACTCCACAGATATGTCGCGATGAAGCCCTGGATCCCCGCCTTCGCGGGGACGACGGCATGTAGCAGGCGCAGCGGCTCGTAGCCTTCCCGATTCCCGATTCCCCAAAAAACTGCGCCGGCCCGAAGGCCGGCGCAGTCGTGCGAAGCGACGCCCGATCACTCGGTGATATCGCGATCCTTCGTTTCCGGCAGGAACAGCGCGCCGATCACCACCGTCAGCGCCGCCACGATCACCGGGTACCACAGGCCACTGTAGATGTTGCCGGTGGCCGCCACGATCGCGAACGCGGTGAACGGCAGGAAGCCGCCGAACCAGCCGTTGCCGATGTGGTACGGCAGCGACATCGAGGTGTAGCGGATGCGGGTCGGGAACAGTTCCACCAGCCATGCGGCGATCGGGCCGTAGACCATGGTCACCAGCAGCACCAGGAAGGTCAGCAGCGCGATCACCGCCGGCTTGTTGATCTGCGCCGGATCGGCCTTGGCCGGGTAGCCGGCCTTGGCCAGGGCGTCGGTCAACTGCTTGCCGAACGCATCCGACTGGGCCTTGAACGCGGCGCTGTCCAGCGCTTCGCCTTCGAAGCTGCTCAGCGCGGTGCCGCCGATGCTCACCGTGGCCACGCTGCCGGCCGGGCCGGGCGCGTTCTGGTAGGGAATGCCCTTCTTCGCCAGCGCCGACTTGATCACGTCGCAGGACTGCTTGAACGTGGCCTTGCCGACCGGATCGAACTGGAACGCGCAGCGCGCCGGATCGGCGGTGACGGTGACCGGCGAAGCGGCGACCGCGGCTTCCAGCGCCGGGTTGACGTTGTGGGTGATCGCCTTGAACACCGGGAAGTAGGTGACCACCGCGAGCAGGCAGCCGCCGAGCACGATCACCTTGCGTCCGATCTTGTCCGACAGCCAGCCGAAGAACACGAAGCCGCCGGTGGCCAGGGCCAGCGCGATGGCGATGAAGATGTCGGCCTGGTTGGGGTCCATGCCGAGCGTCTTGGTCAGGAAGAACAGCGAATAGAACTGGCCGCCGTACCACACCACCGCCTGGCCCGCGGTCGCGCCGAGCAGGGCCAGCAACGCGATCTTGCCGTTCTTGGAGAAGAAGCTCTCGGTGATCGGCGCCTTGGAGGTCTTGCCCTCGGCCTTCATCTGCTGGAACAGCGGCGATTCGGCCAGCTGCATGCGGATCCACACCGACACGCCGAGCAGGATCACCGACACCCAGAACGGAATGCGCCAGCCCCAGGACTCGAATTCTTCCTTGCCCAGGTAGTTGCGGCAGCCCCAGATCACCAGCAGCGACAGGAACAGGCCGATGGTCGCGGTGGTCTGGATGAAGCTGGTGTACAGGCCGCGCTTGCCGTTGGGCGCGTGCTCGGCCACATACGTGGCCGCGCCGCCGTACTCGCCGCCCAGGGCCAGGCCCTGCAGCAGGCGCAGCACGATCAGGATGATCGGCGCGAGGATGCCGAGCGTGGCGTAGCTGGGCAGGATGCCGACCAGGAACGTCGACAGGCCCATCAGCACGATGGTGACCAGGAAGGTGTACTTGCGCCCGATCATGTCGCCCAGGCGGCCGAACACCAGCGCGCCGAACGGCCGCACCGCGAAGCCGGCGGCGAAGGCGAGCAGGGCGAAGATGAACTGGCTGGTCTCGTTGAGGCCGCCGAAGAACTGCTTGCCGATGATCACGGCGAGCGAGCCGTACAGATAGAAGTCGTACCACTCGAACACGGTGCCGAGGCTGGAGGCGAAGATCACCTTGCGGTGGTCCTTGGTCAGCGGCGCCGAGGGCGAGGCGGAACTGGCGGTGGTGCTGGACATGGGCTGTTCCCCCGAACAGTGGATGGAAGCGGGCCGGAGCCCGCCGGGGCGTTTTTCTTTTCGTCTTGCCGCGCGGTGTCGTGCCGGCCGCGTCGAATCCTTCATCCCGTCGTCCCCGCGAACGCGGGGATCCAGGGCGTTTCGTGCGAGAGCGCTTGAGGTTCCTGGATCCCCGCCTTCGCGGGGATGACGATTCCGGGACGATGCGGTCGCCGCCCCGGCGTCGCTTCGATCAGAAGCTGTACTTCACGTGCGTCTGCAAGCGATTGAGCTCGCCCTTCTCGCCGGTCTCGATCTCGCGCTGGCCCCAGATGTACTCCGCGCCGATGTCGAGCTTCGGGATCGGCGTGTAGATCAGGTTGACGTGCGCGGACTGCGCCGACTTGGTGATGCCCAATCCGGTCAGCGCGGTCTGGTTGTCGTACTGCGCGCGCGAATAGAACAGGTTGCCGCGCAGCTTCGGGCTGAACACATGGCGCCAGCCGACGAAGCCGGCGACTAGGTCGATGTTCTCCAGGTCGCCAGTGGCGTCGAGCACCGCGTCGTTGTTGAGCGCCAGGCCGACGTAGCGGCCGATGCCGCTGCCGGCGGTGACCATGTAGCGCAGGTCGTCGCTGGCGCCGACGTTCCACTTGCCCGACACGCTCAGGCCGTAGCCGGTGGCGCTGTCGTTGATCCGGCCGGACTGGTACTTGAGCTGCCGCGCCAGCGCGCCGACGCTGAAGTGGCCCCAGTCGCCCTTGGCGGTGTAGCGCGCGGTCACGTCGGGCACCGCGCCGTCGTCGCCGGCGACCTGGGCCATGTTGCCGCGGTAGGGCGTGTACACGGTCTCGGGGTTCTCCACCGAGAACGACCACGGCCCGCTGGTGTAGCGCAACTGCGCCTGGCGCACGAACACCGTGCCTTCGGTCGGGCCGAGGAAGTCGACCGTGTCCGGCAGCGCGTTGGCGTCCTGGAAGTTCGACCAGGTCTGGCCGGCCAGCCACTTGTTCCAGGTCACGTAGGCGTGGCGCAGGGTCAGCGCGTAGGTGTTGGTGGCGACTTCGTTGCCGGTGAAGGCGGTCGAGCCGCCGCCGAACAGGTCGAATTCCAGATAGCCCTTGAGCTTGTCGCCGCTGTCCAGGTCGGTGTCGGCGGCGAACCAGAAGCGCGAGAAGTTCGCGCCCATGTCGGTATCGCTGCCGCCTTCGCGGGTGGCCTTGCCGCCCACAGGGATCGCCTTGGGCACGTAGAACAGGCGTCCGACCGAACCGTCGGCGATATCGCCGGCGTCGGTCGAGGTGACCGAGGCGTCGAGCTTGATGAAGCCGCCGTAGCTGAAGCGCGTGCCCGGGTTGGCCGAAGGGCTGATCGTGGTCGACTGGATCGGATTCTTGGCCGCGGGCGCCGCCGTCGCCGCCAGCGCGGGCGCGGGCGACGCGGCCTGCGCGGCCTTGACCTCGGTGACCTGGGTCTGCACTTGCTGTTGCTGCGAGGCCAGTTGCTGGACCATGCGTTCCAGTTCGGCCACCCGCGCTTCGAGCGCTTTCTCCCTGGCGGTCTGGGCCAGGACGTGGCCGGGCGCCAACAGCGCCAGCAGCACGCAGGCTGCCAGCAGCGAGCGGCCGCGTCCGGCATGGTTTCCGGCGTGCGCCCCCGCGCCGCGTGTGAGCAGGCTAGACAACATCGCGATTCCCTCCCGAGGAATGCCGCCCGGAACGAGCGGCCGCGGCCAGCCTGCGCGCCGCGGCCGCGACGCCACCATTCGCCATTGGTCGAAAAAAGACGCCTGTCTGCGCGGCTTACGACCATCGTCTAAGAGCGCGGCGCTGCGTGGCATGTTGCGCTGCGGCACACTGAGGGCAGGTCGGGCGAGGCCGGATGCGGCGCTCGTCCGCTATCCTCTTCGGTCTCGCGTTCCACCCCCTCGCGTCGTCCCCACGCAGCCACGGCATCTCGCACGGAGCCCCCATGAGCAACCCCGCCAGCGTCCATCCCGTCGATCCGGCCTTCGCCGCGAACTCGCGCTACACGCGCGAGGAGTACGAGCGCCAGTACGCCGAGTCGGTGCGCGACCCGGACGCCTTCTGGGGCCGCATCGCCCAGCGCCTGGACTGGTTCAAGCCGCCGAGCAAGATCAAGAACGTCAGCTACGACCTGGGCGATTTCCGCATCAAGTGGTACGAGGACGGCGAGCTCAACGTCAGCGTCAATTGCCTCGACCGCCACCTCGCCGCGCGCGGCGACAAGACCGCGCTGTTGTTCGAGCGCGACGATCCGGACCAGCCGGCCGAGCGCATCACCTACCGCGACCTGCACGCGCGCGTGTGCCGCCTGGCCAATGCGCTGCGCAACCTCGGCGTTGGCAAGGGCGACCGCGTCACCATCTACCTGCCGATGATTCCCGAGGCGGTGGTGGCGATGTTGGCCTGCGCGCGCATCGGCGCGATCCACACCGTGGTGTTCGGCGGCTTCGCGCCGAACTCCATCGCCGACCGCATCGCCGACAGCGCCAGCAAGCTGGTGATCACCTCCGACGAAGGCCTGCGCGGCGGCAAGAAGATCGCGCTCAAGGCAAACGTCGACGCCGCGCTGAAGCTGCCGGGCACCAACTCGGTCGAGACGGTGATCGTGGTGCGCCACACCGGCGCCGCGGTCGAGATGCAGATGCCGCGCGACCGCTGGTACGACGCGGTGGTCGAAGGCCAGAGCGAGGACTGCGAACCCGAGCGCATGAACGCGGAAGACCCGTTGTTCATCCTCTACACCTCCGGCAGCACCGGCAAGCCCAAGGGCGTGCTGCACACCAGCGCCGGCTACCTGGTCTATGCCGCCTTCACCCACGAGGCGGTGTTCGACCTGCGCGAGGACGACATCTACTGGTGCACCGCCGACGTCGGCTGGGTCACCGGCCACAGCTACATCGTCTACGGCCCGCTCGCCAACGGCGCCACCGCGCTGGTGTTCGAGGGCGTGCCGAACTATCCGGACGTGTCGCGCTTCTGGAACGTCATCGACAAGCACCAGGTGACGATCTTCTACACCGCGCCGACCGCGATCCGCGCGCTGATGCGCGACGGCGAGGAGCCGGTCAAGAAGACCTCGCGGCAATCGCTGCGCCTGCTCGGCACGGTCGGCGAACCGATCAATCCCGAGGCCTGGCGCTGGTACTTTGACGTGGTCGGCGACGGCCGCTGCCCGATCGTGGATACCTGGTGGCAGACCGAAACTGGCGGCATCCTGATCACCCCGCTGGCCGGCGCCATCGACCTCAAGCCCGGCTCGGCGAGCAAGCCGTTCTTCGGCGTGCAGCCGGCGCTGGTCGACGCCAACGGCCAGATACTGGAAGGCGAGGCCGAGGGCAACCTGGTGCTGACCGCGTCGTGGCCGGGGCAGATGCGCACCGTCTACGGCGACCATCAGCGCTTCATCGAGACCTACTTCAAGACCTATCCCGGCAACTACTTCACCGGCGACGGCTGCCGCCGCGACGCCGACGGTTATTACTGGATCACCGGCCGCGTCGACGACGTGATCAACGTCAGCGGCCACCGCATCGGCACGGCCGAGGTCGAAAGCGCGCTGGTGCTGCACCCGAAGGTGGCCGAAGCGGCCGTGGTCGGCTTCCCGCACGATCTCAAGGGCCAGGGCATCTACGCCTACGTGACCCTGATCGCCGGCGAGTCGCCGAGCGAGGAGCTGCGCAAGGAACTGGTGGCGTGGGTGCGCAAGGAGATCGGCCCGATCGCCACGCCCGACCACCTGCAGTGGGCGCCGGGCCTGCCGAAGACCCGCTCGGGCAAGATCATGCGCCGGATCCTGCGCAAGATCGCCGAGAACGCGCCGGACCAGTTGGGCGACACCTCGACCCTGGCCGATCCGTCGGTGGTCGAAAGCCTGGTCAACGAGCGTCTGGGCAAGTAAGCCGGCCGCGCGCGTGGTGGGGGCGATCCCCGCCGCGCGTGCGCGTCGCGACCGCGGATTTGCGCTGCGAATCCGCAGATCGCGGTCGCGGCTCTCGCCGCTCCTGCATGGGCTTCCTGTAGGAGCGGCGCGAGCCGCGACCGCGCCACCACGCCAACCGCGCCACCTGAACGACGCCGCTGAACCCCACGCACTCACCCGCGTTCTGCGACGCGGTTCCGCCCAGCGTGCGTCCGGCGCCGCCCACCTTCACCCATCGTCCAATAGCCGGCAGCGCCCCGCCTGGACGTAAGATCGTCCCATCCCCGTCGTTCGCAGCGGACCCACCTGCCGAGGCCGCCCCATGCCCACCTTGCTGATCGCCGACGACCATCCGCTGTTCCGCGAAGCCTTGCGCGGCGCGGTCGCGCGGGTGCTGCCCGACGCGGCCCTGCGCGAGGCCGACAGCGTCGATGCGCTGTACGCCCTGGTCGAGGCCGAATCCGACGCCGACCTGCTGCTGCTCGATCTGAACATGCCCGGCGCGCAGGGATTCAGCGCCTTGGTGCACCTGCGCGCGCTGCACCCGCAGTTGCCGATCGTGGTGGTGTCCGCGCGCGAGGAGCCGTCGACGATGCGGCGCGCGCTCGACCACGGCGCGGTCGGCTTCATTCCCAAGTCCGCCGACGCGGCCACGCTCGGCGAGGCCATCACCACGGTGCTCGACGGCGACCGCTGGGCGCCGCCGGCCGCGGTCGCCGCGCCGGCCGCCAACGCCGACGAACACGAAGCCGCGCAGCGCCTGCGCGAACTCACCCCGCAACAGTTCCGGGTCCTGCAGATGCTCGGTGCGGGCCTGCTCAACAAACAGATCGGCTACGAACTGGGCGTGTCGGAAGCCACGGTCAAGGCGCACGTGACCGCGATCCTGCGCAAGCTCGGCGCCAACAACCGCACCCAGGCGGTGCTGATCGCCGGACGCCTGGCGCTGGACCCCGGCGCGATCGTGCCGCCGCCGGAAGAGGCCGAGTAGGCCCAGCGATTCCGGGCCGTTGTGGGAGGGCCTTCAGGCCCGATGCCTTCCGCTCAGATCGCCGCGACCTGAAACAAAAGCATCGGGCCTGAAGGCCCTCCCACAACGGCCGCCGCCGCGAACCGGCTCAATCCGACCGGTCGCGGCCCAGCCCCAGCTCGCGCATCGCCGCCGCATACGCGCGGTCGATCTGCATCAACCGCCATTGCGCCTGTTGCCGCGCCCGCGCGCCCAGGCGGGCGACGCGTTCGGGCAGGTGCTCCTCGCGCCGGGCTTGGTGCGCGGCCTCGATCGCGGCGCGGTCCGCGTCGGCGTCCACGCCCAGCACCTCGTGCCACGGCGGGTCGGCCTGGAACGGCAGTTCGCCCGGCGCGGAGGATTCGCCGCCGCCCGCGCGCCGCCGCCAGGCCTTGGCGGCAAGCCAGCACAGCAGCGCCACGCCGAGCGCGGCGGCCAGCCATTGTGTAAAGGTCATCGCGGCCACTCCCGTGTCCGCCTCGGTTCCGGCCAACGCGCGCAGGGGTTGCAGTGGCGGCTCAAGTCCGGTCCTGGCGCGGCTCCAGGGCCGAAAGATCCTCATCCATGCGCAGGAAGGCGCGCAGGTCCGGCGCCACATCCGCGCCGTGGGCCAGCAGTTTTTCCCGCAGCAGCAGATACAGCGCGTTCTTGTCCGCGCCGTGCCAATACGAATACGAGAGCAGCGATTCGCGCCGCGCACGCGTGCGCAGCACCAGCGCATCGATGCCCCCCTCGGCGGCGAGGATGTCGCGCCAGGCGATGTGCAACCGCTTGTGCGGACGCATCACGGTGAGGCCGTCCTCGTCGCCTTGTATGGGCGCGGCTATCAGCAGCAGCGCCGCCCCGGAGCCGCCGAACAGCGTGGACAGGATCAGCACGGCGGTCCAGGCCTGTTGCCAAGCGGCGATGGCGACCATGACCACGGTCGCAGTGCACACCAAGGCGCCGAAGCCGGATAGCAGCGGCATGCGGACAAGACAGCGACGCGGTTCGCGCTGCGCGGACGGGAGAGATTGTGTGGGCGGCATGGCCGGCCAATCCGTGGCGGTGTGGACGGGGATCCATCGTAAACGCTGCCGGGGTCGGCGACGCATCGCGACCGCGAGGCGGGCGCAACTGGGGGGAGTGGACGCCGGCGCTTGAGGTCCTTGCGGTCGATTCGTCGCGATCCGTCGCAACGCGAAGTGGCCAGGCATCCAGGGCTTATGGTGTCGGCGACGCGGGCCGATCTCAAGCCGCAAAACGTACGAAAAACCGCTTCGTTCAGCGGGAAAAGTTAACGATTCAGGCTCGCGCGCGGGAACCGGCGCTTGAGCGGCTCGCGCCGCGCGGCGAGGATGCGCAGGCGCCTTCCTCGTTCATCTTTTTGCGAGCATCCCCATGCCCACGATCCCGGTCTTGCGTCCGATCTGCGCCGCGCTGGTTATGTGCGTCCTCGCCAGCGGCGCGGCGCCTGCGGGCGGGCGCGACGCCGCCGCGCCGGAGGGGTTCATCGCCCTGTTCGACGGCCGCAGCACCCAGGGCTGGCATCTGTACGGCCGGCGCGGACAGCCGGTCGCCGGCTGGAGCGTGCGCGACGGCGCGCTGCTGCGCAGCGGCGCGGGCGGCGACCTGGTCAGCGACGCGCGATTCGGCGATTTCGAACTGCGCCTGGAATGGAAGATCGCGCCCGGCGGCAACAGCGGCGTGTTCTACCGCGTGCGCGAGGACGACGCGCCGATCTACCACAGCGCGCTCGAGTACCAGGTGCTCGACGACCGCCGCCATCCCGACGCGCGCAACGGCGCCGACCGCCGCGCCGGCGCGCTGTACGGTCTGTATCCGCCCGCGGGCGCCGCGGCCAGGCCGGCCGGGCAATGGAACGCCGCGCGCATCGTCGCGCGCGGCGACCGCGTCGAGCATTGGTTGAACGGCGTGCGCGTGGCCGCGTTCGAGATCGGTTCGCAGGACTGGAACGCGCGGCTCGCGCGCAGCAAGTTCAAGGACTGGCCCGGTTTCGCCGGCGCCCGCCGCGGCGCGATCGCGTTGCAGGACCACGGCGACGAGGTCGCCTATCGCAACATCGCGATCCGCGCGCTGGATCGCTGACGCCGGAGCGCCGGCCGCACTCTTCCGGCTGCGCCGCCGGCCTCACGCCGCCGGCCGCTGCGCCGCCAGGAACGCGCGCAACGAGGCCGGCTTGATCGGCTTGGTCAGCACCCGGCAGCCGCGTTCGCGCGCGGCGTGCTTGAGCGCGTCGCTGCCGTCGCCGGTCAGCAGCGCGGCCGGCAGGTCGCGGCCCAGGCGCGCGCGCAGCGCGTCGATGGTGGCCAGGCCGTCGAGCCGGTCGTGCAGGTGGTAGTCCACCAGCGCCACGTCCGGGGCTTCGTCCAGCAACGCCAGCGCGTCGTCGACCGTGGCCGCGAGCAGCGCGCCGGCGCCCCAGCGGTCGAGCAGGGCGCGCATGCCGTCGAGGATCTCGCGGTCGTTGTCGATGCACAGCACGCGCAGGCCGGCCAGCGAATCGGCCAGTCCGGGGTGGGCGGCATCGGCCGGTATGGGTTCGCGCGGCGGCTGCCCGCACGGCACGCTGATCGAGAACACGCTGCCGCGGCCGATCTGCGAGCGCACCCGCAGCGGGTGGTCGAGGGTGCGGGCGATGCGCTGGCAGATCGACAGGCCCAGGCCGAGGCCGCGTTCGCCGCCGCTGCCGGGTTGGTCGAAGCGGCGGAACTCGTCGAAGATCTGGTCCAGGTGGTGCTCGGGAATGCCGGGGCCGGTGTCCCACACCTGCAGTTCGATCCGATGCAAATGCGGCCGCGCGCGCGCCGCCAGCAACACTCCGCCCTCGCGGGTGTAGCGCAGCGCGTTGGCGAGGAAGTTCTGCAGCGCGCGGCGCAGCAGGCGGCGGTCGCTGCGCACCGGCATCGCCCCCAGCGGCGCGCGCACGCGCAGTTCCAGGCCGCGGCCGCCGGCGCTGGGCGCGTACTGCGCGGCCAGCTCGCGCAGCAGTTCGCCGGCGTCGAAGTCGCTCGGCTCCGGGCGCAGCGCGCCGGCGTCCAGGCGCGAGATGTCGAGCAGGCCGTCGAGCAGGTCTTCGGCCGCGCGCAGCGAGGCGTCCACGCGCTCGGCCAGGCGCCGTTGTTCGTCGAAACTGTCGCTCTCGCGCAGCGCGGTGGTGAACAGGCGCGCGGCGTTGAGCGGCTGCAGCACGTCGTGGCTCACCGCGGCCAGGAAGCGGGTCTTGGACTGCTGCGCCGATTCGGCTTCCTGGGTGCGCTGCTCCACGCGCTGCTCCAGGTTCTCGTTGGCCTCGCGCAGCGCCTGTTCGACGCGCTTGTAGTCGGTGACGTCGCTGTAGCTGGTGACGTACCCGCCGCCGATCAGCGGCCGGCCGACCATCTCGATCACCTGGCCGTTCGGGCGCACGCGCTCGAACACGTGCGGCGCGCCCGCGCGCAGGTGGGCCAGGCGCCGGCGCACCAGTTCGTCGATGCTGGGCTCGTCGAGCCGGCCCGGGCCCATCTCGCCGCGCTCGGCGTTCCAGCGCAGCAGGTCGGCGACCGGCCGGCCGACGTAGAGCATGCCGTCGGGATAGTCGAACAGTTCCTGGTAGCGCCGGTTCCAGGCCACCAGCCGCATCTGCGGATCGACCACGCTGACGCCCTGGCTGATGTTCTCCATCGTGGTCGACAGCACCTGGCGGTTGAAGCGCAGCTCCTGGTTGGCCTCGTCGAGCAGCGCGACCACTTCGCCCAGTTCCATGCCCGAGCCGCGCAGCGCGCTGGTCAGGGTCAGGCGCGCGGAGGCCGCGCCGATCGCCGCGGCCAGCAGGCGTTCGGTGAACTGGGCCAGGGCGCGGTCGGCCGGCTGTTCGGGCTGCCATTCGCGGCCTTGCTGGCGCGCGTAGTCCTCGAACGCGCGGCGCGCGTGGCGCTCGCCGACGATGCGTTCGGCCAGCGCCAGCAGTTCGCCGCCGCGCACGCTGCCGGCCCAGCCGCCGGGGCCGAGCGCGGGGCGGCGCACGTACGGGTCGAGGAACGGCGCGGCCAGCAGTTGTTCCTGCAGGCGCGGGCGCTGGCGCGCGGACACGAACAGGAAGGTGCCGACGTTGAACAGCAGCGACCAGAACGTGCCGTGGGTCAGCGGGTCCCAGCCGACCAGCCCGAACAACTGTTCCGGACGCAGCCAGTCGAGGGCGAGCGGGCCGGTGTCGAGCCAGCGCTGGTCGATCCAGCCGATCCGGCTCAGCGCCGGCAGCAGCAGGGTGTAGGCCCACACCACGGTGCCGGCGAACAGGCCGGCGAGCGCGCCGACGCGGCTGGCGCCGCGCCAGTACAGGCCGCCGATCAGCGCCGGGGCGAACTGGGCGACCGCGGCGAACGCGAGCAGGCCGTGCTGGGCCAGCCCGTTGGCGCCGAGCGAGGCGCGGTGGTAGCCATAGGCCATCAGCGCCAGCAGCACGATGGTGACCCGGCGCACCCACAGCACCTGGCGGTCGATGCCCGGACTTTGGTGCGGGGCTTCGTGCAGCAGCCCGCTGCGCAGCAGCAGCGGCATCACCAGGTCGTTGCTGACCATGGTCGACAGCGCCACCGAGGACACGATCACCATGCCGGTGGCGGCGGAGAAGCCGCCGATGTAGACCATCAGCGCCAGCGCTTGCTGGTCCAGCTGCAGCGGCAGCGCCAGCACGTAGGTGTCCGGCGACACCCCGGAGCCGCCGAGCACGGCCTGCCCGGCCAGGGTGATCGGCACCACCAGCAGGCTGATCAGCGCCAGGTAGCCGCCGAACAGCCAGCGCGCCGAGCGCAGGTCGTTGGGGTCCTGGCATTCGACCACGGCGACATGGAACTGGCGCGGCAGGCAGACGATCGCGGTGAACGCCAGCAGGGTCTGGGTGATGAAGCCGTCGGGCAGGCCCGGCTGCATGACCACGCGCGCGGCCTGCTGCATGCGCGCGCCGTAGTCGCCCAGGCCGGGCAGGTGGACCAAGGCGAACACGCCGATGGCGACGAAGGCGATCAGCTTGACCAGCGATTCCAGCGCCACCGCCAGGACCATGCCGTGGTGGTGTTCGGTGGCGTCGACCCGGCGGGTGCCGAACAGGATCGCGAACACCGCCAGCATCATCGCCACGTAGAACGCCGGATCGGCGAGCAGGCCGGCGTCGGCGGGCACCCCGGCCAGCACCTGCACGCTCATCGCCACCGCCTTGAACTGCAGCGCCACGTACGGCACCGCCGCGGTCAGCGCGACCGCCGCGACCAGCGCCGCCAGGCCCGGCGCGCGGCCGTAGCGCGAGGACAGGAAGTCGGCGATGGAGACGATGCGGTGTTCGCCGGAGATCAGCACTAGGCGTTCGAGGATGCGCCAGCCGAACGCCAGCATCAGCAGCGGGCCGAGGTAGATCGGCAGGAAGCCCAGCCCGGTGCGCGCGGCGGTGCCGACCGCGCCGTAGAACGTCCACGACGAGCAGTACACCGCCAGCGCCAGCGAATACACGGCCGTGCGCAGCCAGCGCGCGCGCGGCGAGCGCTCGCGCTGGTCGCCGTAGTAGGCGACCGCGAACAACAGGCCGACGTAGCCGGCCGAGACCAGCAGCAGGATCCAGCCGGGGATCAAGGGCGCGGGTGCCGGGTGGTGAGGTCGCTCGAGTGTACGGCCTGGCCGCCTGGGCCGGGCCGGGGAGCGGATGCGACTTTGGGAGAAGCGCTTTCGGCGCGCCGGGCCGTCGGGCGACGCGGGCGGAAGGCGTCGGGCCTGAAGGCTCTCCCACGACCGCCGGCGCTGCTGCCAGGACGCCATCCCGCAGCAGCCGACGCTGCTGCCACGGCGCCATCCCCCAACAACCGACGCTGCTGCCAGGACGTCATCCACGCGAAGGCGGGGATCCAGAGACTTCAGAGCCATGCCGCGATGCGGCCCTGGCCCCCGCTTTCGCGGGGATGACGGCAAAGACGCCCCCGCGCCGTTGCACGAACGACTTCCAACAACCCTCGCGAATCCGAATCCGAGCCCCACTCCCACCCGTTCAAGCATTGCTGTCCTGCCGCAACGCGCACCCCTTCACCCACAACGCCCTGAACGCCCTCCACCCGCGCCACAGTCGCGCTGAGCGGCCTATCAAGGTTCGGTCACGCGCGCGCCCGCGCGCGCCGCGGACCCCACCGCGATCACGGTTTGCCGCGGCGGCATTTGCCAAGGTCGCCCGCGCACGGCGGGGACCCCTGCCGTGCGCCACCTCAACCGCCCCGGCGCCAGCACTCGCCACGCCGTCCGCCGCGCTCGCCGCGCGGCGCGGCCGCGTGCGCCTGTCCGCTACATCGCCTCGTGTCGTGTTCGCGCCGCCACATCCCAGGAGGGACCAGCGAATGAACCACGCAATGCCCAAACTGCTCGCGCCCGCGCTGCTCGCCAGCGCACTGTGCCTGTCGCTGCCGGCCGCGGCGCAGACCGCGCCCGGCGCGCCGGCGCCGATCAAGATCGCCGACGTGCGCGCCGCCGACCTGCAACTGGGCGCGCAGCCCGGCCGGGTCGGCCGCGCCGGCGTCGAGGCAGGCGCCAAGGCGGTGGAAATCCGCACGCCCGACGCGTCCTTCATCAAGGTCAACTTCGAGCACTTCTCGCTGCCGGCCGGCGTGACCCTGGAAGTCGCCAGCCCCGACGGCCGCGAGGTCTATCGCTACAGCGCCGACCACCGCGACGGCCACACCGTCGCCGCCGACCTCGGCGAAGACGGCAAGACCCGCTTCTCGGCGATGTCGATCTCCGGGCCCGTGGCGGTGCTGCGCCTGGTCGGCACCGCGCGCGAGCCGTGGCGCAAGGATCACGGAGTGAAGGTCTCGCGCTACCTGGAAGGCTATCCGGAAGACATGCTGCCGGAGCTGCAGAACCAAGGCCTGCTGAGCACCGACGTCGGCGCCAAGTCGATCTGCGGCACCGACAACAAGCAGGCCGCGGCCTGCTACGCGACCAGCGACACCCAGGCCTTCAACGCCTCCAAGCCGGTGGCGCGCGCGGTCATGAGCGGCGGCAGCCTGTGCACCGCGTGGCGGGTGAGCTCGCAGAACCGCATGTTCACCAACAACCACTGCATCAACAGCGCCGCCGGCGTGGCCGGCGCCGAGTTCTGGTTCAACTACCAGCGCAGCAGCTGCACCGGTGCGCAGGCGACGGTGACCAAGGTCGCCGGCGACCAGATGCTCAAGACCGACACCACGCTCGACTACACCCTGTTCACGGTGAAGAACTTCGCCACCATTTCCAGCTTCGGCTCGCTGGGCCTGGATCCGCGCGCGGCGACCGCGAACGAAGGCCTGTTCATCGCCGGCCACCCGGGCGGGCGGATGAAGGAGCTGAGCGTCGCCGACACCCAGAACAGCACCGGCAAGTGCCGCGTCGACGCGCCCAGCGTCACCGGCAACGCCGCCAACAGCGACGTGGGCTACTACTGCGACACCGAGGGCGGCAGCTCGGGTTCGCCGGTGATCGCGCGTTCCAGCGGCAAGGTGCTGGCGCTGCACCACTTCGGCGGCTGCTTCAATTCGGGCGCGAAGATCTCGCTGATCTGGCCGCAGGTGTCGACTTATTTCGGCGGCGTGATTCCCTGAGCGCAGCGCGTTCGCGCGTGCGTACGAACGGTCGGAAAAACCCGCGCGATCGCGCGGGTTTTTCTTTGCCGCATCGTCGCTTCGCGTTAACACCGCGCGCACAGCGCTGGCATGCGCTGGATTCAAGTTCGCGACATCCGCCGGTCGAATCCGATGCCGATCACGCTTCGACGCGGTTCGCGCCGCGCGCGCGGCGTCCGTGCGCGCTCGCCGCTGTGCAAGCTCGTTCGCGACGCCTGCAAGTCCATCGTGGAGCTGCGGAGAGCGTCGATTCGCAACACGGAGATGACGACGATGAATCTTTCGAATGCCGCACCGCGCGCGCTGGCCGTCGCGCTGCTGGGCTGGATGCTGGCGACGCCGGCGCTGGCCGCCGATGCGACGCCGGGGCCGTCGCTGGCCGGCCAGTCGCGCGCGGCCGACCTGCGCCTGGGCGCGCACTCGGGCCTGTCCAAGTCCGCGTGGTCGGCGCCGGTGAAGATCCACGCCGCCGACGCGGCCTACATCAAGGTGCATTTCGCCGGCTTCGACCTGCCCGCCGGCGTAGTGCTGGAAGTGTCCGATCCGCAGCGCCGCGAGGTCCACCGCTATCGCAAGGGCGACCTGGGCCGCTACACGGTCGACGCCGCGCTCGGCGAAGACGGCAAGACCCGCTTCGGCGCGATGTCGGTGGCCGGCGACACCGCGGTGCTGCGCCTGACCGGCACGCCGACCGAGCCGTGGGCGCCGCATCACGGCGTGCGCATCGAGCGTTACGACGAAGGCTTTCCGCAGGCCATGATGGGCGAGCTCAGCGATGCCGGATTGCTCAATGCCGCCGGCTCGGCCAAGTCGATCTGCGGCGCCAAGGACAGCCGCCCGGTGGCCTGCTACGCCAGCACCGACGCCACCGCGGTGGCGCGTTCCAAGCCGGTCGCGCTGATCCTGCTCAACGGCACCAAGTGGTGCACCGCGTGGCGGGTCGGGCCGGACAACCGCATCTTCACCAACAACCACTGCCTGGACAGCGCCGCCGACGTGGCCGGCTCGGAGTTCTGGTTCAACTACCAGGCCACCACCTGCGCCGGCACCGCCAGCGGCGCGCTGACCAAGGTCGCCGGCGACCAGATGCTCAAGACCAACCAGACCCTGGACTACACCCTGCTGACGGTGAAGAACTTCGCCAGCATTTCCAGCTTCGGCTACCTGGGCCTGGACGTGCGCAAGCCGGTGGTCGGCGAGGAGATCTACATCAGCGGCCATCCCGACACGCGCATGAAGGAACTGTCGGTGGTCAGCGACCGCGACGGCGGCGGCCGTTGCAAGGTCATCGACGCCGATGCCGACGGCTACGGCACCGATACCGACGCCGGCTATTACTGCGACACCGAAGGCGGCAACTCCGGCTCGCCGGTGCTGGCGCGCTCGTCGCACAAGGTGGTGGCGCTGCACCACTTCGGCGGCAACTGCAACGCGGCGGCGCCCAACCGCGGGGTGAAGATGCAGCTGATCTGGCCGCAGGTGTCGAGCTACTTCGGCGGCGTGGTGCCGTGACGGGGTGAATCGGAATCCATGGGAGGGGCTTCGGCGGCGACGCACTTTGGTCGGGTCGCATCGCCGCGAGGGGCGAGCGCGGGCGACAGCGTCGGGGCTGAAGTCCCTCCCACGGTCGTTGCGGTAGCGGCTTGCGTCGCGGTTGCGGTGTCGCGGTCGCGGCTTGCGCCGCTCCTACAGGAGCAACCCGTTTGCCGCGCAGGCTCCCGTAGGAGCGGCGCAAGCCGCGACCGCGAAGCGGCAGATCGCGCCGTAAGCGCGATGCCGACGGACGCATGCCGCCACGCCAAAAAAACCGCCGTGCAGGCGGGTTCGTCGTCAGGCCCCGATCGCCGCGAAGCGGGATAGGCTCCCTGTAGGAGCGGCGCAAGCCGCGACCGCGAAGCGACCGATCGCGCCGCAGGCAGGATGTCCTGCCGATAAGCGCACGCCCTCGGGCCAAAAAGAAAACCCGCCGTGCAGGCGGGTTCGTCTTCAGGCCCCGAACGCCGCGAAGCGGGCTGGGCTCCCTGTAGGAGCGGCGCGAGCCGCGACCGCGGAGCGACAGATCGCGCCGCAGGCACGATGCCCTGCCGATGGGCTGATGCGTTCGCGCAAAAGAAAACCCGCCGGGTAGGCGGGTTCTCTCTGAAGGCTCTGGATCCCCGCGTTCGCGGGGATGACGCGATGGCAAAGGCGTCCGCGCTATGCGCGAACGCGCCATTGCGTCACTTGATCTTGCCTTCCTTGTAGATCACGTGCTTGCGGACGACGGGATCGTACTTCTTGATCTCCATCTTGCCCGGGGTGTTCTTCTTGTTCTTGTCGGTCGTGTAGAAGTGACCGGTGTTCGCCGTCGAGATCAGGCGGATCTTGTCGCGCTTGGAAGCCATGGTCGATCCTCCTTAGATCTTTTCGCCGCGGGCGCGCAGCTCGGCGAGGACGGCGTCGATGCCGTTCTTGTCGATGGTGCGCAGGGCGTGGGCGGAAACGCGCAGCTTCACCCAACGGTTCTCACTGGCGACCCAGAAACGGCGCTCGTGCAGGTTGGGGAGGAAACGGCGGCGGGTCTTGTTCATGGCATGCGAGACGTTGTTGCCGGTCGTCGTTCGCTTGCCCGTTACTTGGCATACGCGGGACATTGCGCACCTCTAAAGGTTGGTTGCTTCCCTTAGCCAGGGAGGCGGCGGCCCCGATGCCGCGAAGGCACCGCGCGATACGGGTGGACACCTCGTCTGCACCTTGGCGGCCGGAATCGCGCTTCCGGGACCGCCCGGGCACCCGCGAGGGATGCGCCGGACACAGCGAGCCGCGCATTATGGGGGTTATCCACAGCCCTGGCAAGCCGCCGGCGGCGGCGATGGCGAGTGGGTTCGCAGGCGGGACTGAGATCCTGGCCCGCCGGCCTCAGTGCGTGGCCCGGTCCCGCTTCCAGCCGCGGTGCTTGATGTCCAGGTACAGGCTGTAGGCGGCGGTGAACGCCGGGAACAGGTTCTGGATCACGCCGACCGAGTCCTGCTTCTGCGAGAACAGGAAATAGCTCAGGGTCATCGCGCTGCCGACCAGGCTCATGTACCAGAACACCCGCGGGATCACCGGCCTGCCCATGCGCTTGCTGGCGACGAACTGGACCAGCCAGCGGCCGCCGAACATGACCGCGCCGACCAAGCCGATCAGCTTCCACGGCGACATATGCAGGCCGGTCCAGTTCAGCCATTCGATCGGCGAATTCATGAAGTCCATGGCGGGGGTCCGGTCAGCGCTCGACGATCTGGGTCAGCTTGCCGCGGCGGATCAGCCAGGCCACCCCGCGCAGGTCGCTGATGCCGACCAGGGCGCGATTGAGGTTGTTGTACTTGGACACGCCGGCGCCGCGCGCGCGGTGGTTCACCGGCACGCTCACGGTCTGGTAGCCGGCCCGCTGCATCAGCGCCGGCAGGTAGCGGTGCATGTGGTCGAAGTACGGCAGTTCCAGGAACGCGGCGCGCTCGAACAGCTTGATGCCGCAGCCGGTGTCGGGGGTGTCGTCGCGCAGCATGCGGCTGCGGATCGCGTTGGCCCACTTCGAGGCCCAGCGCTTGCTGCCCGAGTCCTGGCGGTTGACCCGCCAGCCGGCGAACAGCTTGAACTGCGGCGCCGATTCGGCGCGCTTGGCCAGCAGCTTGGGGATGTCGGCCGGGTCGTTCTGGCCGTCGCCGTCGAGGGTCGCGATCCAGGCGCCGCGCGCGGCCCGGACCCCGCTGCGCACCGCGGTGCTCTGCCCGCTCTGGGTCACGTGGTGCAGCACGCGCAGCTCGGGTACGCCGGCCTTGAGCGCTTCCAGCGCCGCCAGGGTGCCGTCGCGGGAGTGATCGTCCACGTAGACGATCTCGAAATCGGTCACCCCGCGCAGCGCGGCGGTGATTTCCTGGACCAGGGGCGCGACGTTGTCCTGTTCGTTGAACACCGGGACGACGACCGACAGTTGTGGGGTTTGGGTCATGGATGACGCTCGAGGAAATTCTGGGGACGTCCGGCGCGCAGCGGCCGCATGCCGGGAGCGTGCGCAAAGCGCATAGCAGACTGCAGAGGCTTTAAGTATTTATTGTCCGCGCCCGCGCCGTCGGCGCAAACCGCGGAGCTTACGCCGGCCGTTGTTCAGGCTCGGTCGGAATCCGGGGGCGGCGGCGAACGTCGGTCAAATCTTGCCTAACGCCGCTGAACGCGGGCCAATGTCAGGCATTGTCGCCGAAATAGTCGCGGCACCAGGCGACCACGCCGGGCAGGCCGGCCTCGATCGAGGTGGCCGGCTCGAAGCCGAAGGCGGCGCGGGCGCGGGCGGTGTCGGCCATGGTCTCGACCATGTCGCCGGGCTGCATCGGCTTGTAGACCTTCTGCGCCGGGCGGCCGGCGGCGTCCTCGATGACCTGGATGAAGCGCTCCAGCTCGACCGGGGTGTGGTTGCCCAGGTTGAACACCCGGTGCGGCGGGGCGTCCTGCGGCGGGTGGTCCAGGGCGCCGATCACCCCGGCGACGATGTCGTCGATGTAGGTGAAGTCGCGGCGCATCCGGCCGTGGTTGAACACCTCGATCGGGCGTCCGGCCAGGACCGCGCGCGAGAACAGCAGCGGCGCCATGTCCGGCCGGCCCCACGGGCCGTACACGGTGAAGAAGCGCAGGCCGGTGGCGCGCAGGCCGTAGAGCTGGGCGTAGGTGTAGGCCATCAGCTCGTTGGCGGCCTTGGTCGCCGCGTACAGCGAGCGCGGCTGGTCGATGCGCTGGTCCTCGGAGAACGGCGGCGTGGCCGAATCGCCGTACACCGACGAGGACGAGGCATAGGCCAAGTGCTGCACGCCGCGGTGGCGGCACAGTTCCAGCAGGTTGACGAAGCCGACCAGGTTGCTGTCGACGTAGGCGTGCGGGTTGCTCAGCGAATAGCGCACGCCGGCCTGCGCGGCCAGGTGGACCACGCGCTCGATCCCGGCCTGGTCGAACAGCGCGGCCAGGCCGTCGCGGTCGGTCAGGTCGAGCGCGTGGATGTCCACGTCCGGGCACAGCGCGGCGACCCGGTCGCGCTTGATCTGCGGGTCGTAGTAGTCGTTGTAGTTGTCCAGGCCGATCACGGCGCGGCCCTGGGCGCGCAGCGCGCGGCAGACGTTGGCGCCGATGAAGCCGGCGGCGCCGGTGACGAGGATGGTCATTCGAAGGACAGGCGGCTGACGAGGCGCAAAGTGTCGCTCAATTCCTGTTCCGATTTCGCGACGATCCAGACGTGGAAGACCCGGCCGTAGCGGCCGCCATGGGCGGCGAACAGGGTTTCGCGGGCGAACTCGCCGCCGCCGCTGGCGCGGAACCAGCGCACCGGGCGGCCGCGCAGGCGGGTGCGGGCGAGGACCGTGCGCGAGGCGGGCTCGAAGTCCGGCCAGTTGCCGACATACATCGCCAGGCGCGGCGTGTCGGCGCCGCCGCGAGCCGGCGCGGCGCGGCAGACGTCGAAGTCCGGGCCGCGCTGGTGGCGCCAGCGCAGGCCCGATCCGGCCGGCAGCGGTGGGCAATGGACGTCGTACTCGTCCGGCGACGGCAGCGGCGGCAACTGCGGCGGCCCTTCGTGCACGGCGGCGATGCCGGCGGGCAGGTCGATCGGCGTGAGCGGATCGGCCCAGCGCAGCGGGTGGCCCTGCGGCGGCGGCGACGGGATCGGCTGCGGGTCGGCCGTCATCGGCGCCCAGGCGATGCTGACCCACCGGTCGCCCGGCGGTGGCCGGGCGTCGAGCGGCCAGGCCGGCGCGGCCGCGCCCGGCAGCCTCGGCTGCGCCCACAGCGCGAGCGGATCGGCGATCGGCAGGGTCGGCTCGCGGGTCGGCGCCAGCGGCGCATACCAGCCGACCGGACCGCGCAGCGGCGGTTCCGGCGGCGCGGGCGCCAACGCGGGCAACGGCGGTACCAGCAGCAACGGCGCGGCAAGCAGGTACAGCGGGATCACGACGACATCCTTGCCTCGGTCGCCAGGCGCGCTACCAGGCAGGTCGCCCGGTAGCGCCGCGACGGAGCCTTACTGTACCGCCACCTGCCGGGCGATCGCGAAGGCCTGGTTGAGCTGCTCGGCGCTGCTCGCGTCGATCCAGGCGTAGACCTTGAGCTTGCTCTTGGGCTTGGCGCCGGGGACCACGATCATCGCCTCGCGCGAGTACGGACGCGCGTTGCCGGGGGTGGCCTTGGTGTACCACTGCACCTGCTGGGCGCCGACCGTGCCCTTCTCGGCCTTGGCCTTCTTGTCCGGCTTGAAGGTGCGATGGCCCAGGTAGATGCCGAAGCCGGTGCTGGCGCCGAGGGTGCCGGGCAGCTCGGCATAGCACAGGGTGTAGTTGTCGCCCTGGCGCTGGTTCCACTTCAGCTCCGGGTTCTTGAACTCGGGGCAGGTACCGGTCTGCGCCCAGGCCAGGACCGGGGCCAGCATCAGCGCTGCAGCGGCCATCCATTTCATCGTTGCGTCTCCTTGCTCGGTGGATTGTTGGTGCGTGTTCGTGCCGTACCGACGACGCCCAGCGCCCGGCCGGACGGGATCCGGCAAGGCAGGCAGCGGGGAACGGAGACACAAGTTTAGTGGATTACCCCACGCAATCCGGTCTTGCTTGCACAAGAAACCGCGGCTGCGGCCGCGAGGGCGGCGCGCTCAGGCTAGGGATAAACGGTCGAGCCGGTACTCGGTTCAGCGAGCTGAAGGAGATGGGGCGCAGACGGCGGCGCGGGCTGTCGGGCCGGGCGTTGCGGGTGGGGCTCAGGTGGGGCGGGCGGGCTTCGGGGCGAGGCGCTTTCGGTGCGGCGCTTCGTCAGGCCTCGACCTTGCCGCGCAGCTTTTCCAGCACGCCGTCCAGCGAGTCCAGGTCGGTGTAGTGGATCACCAGCCGGCCCTTGCCGCCGCGGCCGTGCAGCACGTTGACCTTGGTGTTGAGCGATTCCGACAGCTCGCGCTCCAGGGTGACGATGTCGGCCTGCGGCTTGAGCTTGGCCGGCTTGGGCTTGCCGGCCACCGGGATCTTGCCGGCGGCGAGCTGCTGCACGCGGTGTTCGACGTCGCGCACCGACCAGCCCAGCTCGGCGGCCTGGCGGGCCAGGGCGATTGCGGCCTGCGGCGCCAGGGTCAGCAGCGCGCGGGCGTGGCCCATTTCCAGCGAACGGGTCTCCACCAGCACCCGGATCTCGCCCGGCAGCTCGAGCAGGCGCAGCAGGTTGGACACCGCCGCGCGCGAGCGGCCCACGGCCTCGGCGGCCTGGGCGTGGGTGAGGTCGAATTCGTCGATCAGGCGGGTCAGCGCCTGCGCTTCTTCCAGCGGGTTGAGGTCTTCGCGCTGGATGTTCTCGATCAGCGCCATCGCGACCACGGTGCGGTCGTCGACTTCGCGGATGACCACCGGGATCTCGGCCAGCCCGGCCAGGCGCGAGGCGCGCCAGCGGCGTTCGCCGGCGATGATTTCGTAGGTCTTGCCGCCGCGTTCGCCGATCTCGCGCACGACGATGGGCTGGATCACGCCCTGGGCCTTGATCGACTCGGCCAGCTCGGCGAGCTTTTCCTCGTCCCAGTGCTTGCGCGGCTGGTACTTGCCGGCGCTCAGCGAATCCACCGGCAGGTGCCGCAGCAGGTCGCCGGGCTGGGCCTCGACCAGGGTCGGCGCTTCGGCGGCGGCCTTGGGGCCGAGCAACGCTTCCAGGCCGCGGCCCAGGCCGCGTTTCTTGGCGGGATGGCTCATGCCGGGGTCTCCGCGGTGGCGGTGCGCGCGGTCTTGGCGGCGGCCTGGTCGCGCTCGCGCTGGCGGCGCAGCACTTCGCCGGCCAGGCCCAGGTAGGCGATGCCGCCGCGGCTGGCGCGGTCGTAGCCGACGATGCTCTGGCCGTAGCTCGGCGCCTCGGCCAGGCGCACGTTGCGCGGCACGATGGTGCGGAAGACCCGCTCGCCGAAGTGGGCGGTGAGGTCGGCGGAGACGGCGTTGGCGAGGTTGTTGCGCACGTCGAACATGGTGCGCAACACCCCTTCGATTTCCAGTGAAGGGTTCAGCTGGGCCTTGAGCGCGTCGATGGTCTCCATCAGCGCGCTGAGGCCTTCCAGGGCGTAGTACTCGCACTGCATCGGCACGATCACCGAATCGGCCGCGGTCAGCGCGTTCAAGGTCAGCAGCGACAGCGCCGGCGGGCAGTCGACGATGATGAAGTCGTAGTTGCCGCGCAGCGGGCCGAGCGCGCGCTTGAGCCGCTGCTCGCGCGCATCTTCGCTCATCAGGCGGATTTCGGCCGCGGTGAGGTCGATATTGCCCGGCAACAGGTCGAAGCCCTCCGGCGCCTGGACGATCGTGGCGGCGGCGTCGGCCTCGCCGAGCAGCACGTCGCAGATCGAGTCCTCGAGCTGGCGCTTGTCGATGCCGCTGCCCATCGTGGCGTTGCCCTGCGGGTCCAGGTCGACCAGCAGCACGCGCTTGGGCGTGCCGGCCAGCGCGGCGGCCAGGTTGACCGCGGTGGTGGTCTTGCCGACCCCGCCTTTCTGATTGGCGACGGCGATGATGCGGGCCATGCGGCTCGTCCCCTGCTGTTCCGGAGTGATGAAGAAGAAATGCGCTGCGGGCGGCGTCGGGCGCCGACCGGACAGGGGATTATGCCCGCCCGGGCCGCCGCGCGCTTGAAGCGGCCTGGGCGCGGCCCGCGTCGCGGGTCAACAGACGCATCGGCAAGAAGGCGTATGGAGCCGGCCGCCGCGCTTTGTTGCGGCGGCGCCGGCCGCGACCGCGTCGCCTGCGCCGGCCGCTGCGGGCGGCGATACCGACGAACCCGTCCGCGCCCGCGCCCGCCGGCGCCGGATCAGGCTTCGCCGACCCGCCCCACCACCACCATGTGCCGCTCCGCCGTCAGCCCCGGCACCGCCATCGGCTCGACCGCGCGCACTTCCCAGCCCTGCGGCAGGGCCGCGATCTCTTCGTCCGGGCGCACGCCCTTCATCGCCAGCAGCGCGCCGCCGGGCTTGAGCAGGTGCCCGCCCAGTTCCAGGATCAGCGGCAGCGTGGCCAGGGCGCGCGCGGTGATCGCGTCGTAGGCGCCCGGCTCGGCGAAGGCCTCGATCCGCGACTCGGCCACGCGCGCGTCCTTCAGGCCGAGCTGGCGCAGCGCCTCGCGCATGAAGCGGGCCTTCTTGCCGTTGCTCTCGACCAGGGTCACGCGCAGGCCCGGCTGGACGATCGCCAGCGGGATGCCGGGCAGGCCGGCGCCGGTGCCCAGGTCGGCCAGGGCGCCGCCGCGCGCGGCCAGCGGCGCGACGTAGCGGTGCATGGCCAGCGAATCGAGCAGGTGCTTGCCGACCATCTCGCGCGGATCGCGCACGGCGGTGAGGTTGTAGGTGCGGTTCCAGCGCGCCAGCAGGGCCAGGTAGTCCAGCAGCGGCGCGGCCAGCGCCGGGTCGAGCGCGAGCGCGGACAGGCCGGCCTCGAGCTCGCCGCGCAGGCCGGGCGGTAGGGAAGTGGGGGCGTTCATCGCGGCGATTATCGCCGAAGGCGGTGCGCTGGCCGAAGCCCTTGCGGGAGTGGGCGCCCGCCGCGTCCAGGCGCCGCTGCGAAATGTCGCCCGCGGTCCGAAGTCGCGCCTCTTCCCGCCGCAATCGCCGGCCGCCCTGGTTTCGGCCGCCGCGCTTGTGTAGGTCGCTGCGGTGGGGCCCGGCTCGCGCCGCGCCTACGGCGCCTGCGGCCGCCAGGCGAGGGCGCCGAGGTAGCCCGGGCCGGGCGCGATCTCCTGCAGCCGCCATGCCTGCGCCGCGCCGAGTTCGGCGTCGCATTCGACCAGCCGCAGGCCGCCGTCGTCGGCCTCGAACCGCAGCCGGTCCAGCCCGAACGACAGCCCGTGGCCGTGGGCCTTGAGCACGGCTTCCTTGGCGCACCACAGGCGCAGGAACGCGAGGTCGCGGTCGGCCTGGAGCGCCAGCCAGTCGGCCTCGCGCGCGGTGAAGTAGCGCCGTGCGATCTCCAGCGCGCGCGGCCGCCGCTGCAGCCGCTCCAGGTCGACGCCGACCCGGCCGCCGCGCGCCAGCGCCACCAGCAGGCGCTCGCCGCTGTGGCTCCAGTTGCAGTCCCAACCCTGGTACGGCGGCCGCAGGTGCGGGCGCTGGCGGGCGTCGCGCTCGACCTGCAGGCCGGCGTCGCCGAGTTCGGCCGCCAGCCAGGCGCGCGCCAGCGGCTCGGCGGCCTCGCCGTGCGGGTGCGGCAGCCAGGTCCAGCGCGGCGCGGCGGCAGGCGGGGTTGAACCAGCGGACAGGGACATGAACGGGCGCGGGCTTGGCGTGCGGCGGGCCGGTCAGCGTAAGCTAAACCCCAGGGGATCGGGTTCCAGCCACGATGGCCGCGCGGGGGCGCGGCGTCGTGCGCGCGGGCCGCCGGCGGGGCCACGGCCGCGCGACGGCGCCGCGTCAGCCTGCGATCAGGCGGCGCCCGGCAAGTTTCAGGCAATACAGCGGAACCAACACACCGAATGTCAGCGGTCATCGATCCGAGCCAGGACGGCCACGCTTCTTCGCCCAGCGGCGAGGCTTCGCCGCGGCTGCGGCCCTTGCTTGCGGGCACGCCGCTCGCCGACGGCGCTTCGCGCGCGCTCGCCTTCGGCGCGCACGGCGCGGTGCGCTGCGAACGCTTCGAGCGCGAAGTGCGCGCCCTGGCCGCGCGCCTGCCGCAAGCGCGCTACGCGGTGAACCTGTGCGAGAACCGCTACCGCTTTCTGGTCGCGCTGTGCGCGGCCGCGGTGCGCGGGCAGGTCAACCTGTTGCCGTCCTCGCGCGCGCCGGCGACCGTGGACGACGTGCTCGGCCGCTATCCCGACAGCTACTGCATCGGCGATCTCGACCTCACGCCGTTGCCGCCGCGCTACCTGCGCATGGACGAAGAACTCGCCCAGCTCGACGGCGAGCCGCTGGCGGTCGACGACGCCGCGCTGGTGGCGATCGGCTTCACGTCCGGCAGCACCGGCCAGCCCAAGCCCAACCCCAAGACCTGGGGCGCGTTCCGCACCAGCACCGCGCAGAACCTGGCCGCGCTGCACGACCTGCTGCGCGCCGACGGCGTCACCGAAGTGGTGGCCACGGTGCCGCCGCAGCATATGTACGGGATGGAGATGTCGGTGATGCTGCCGCTGCTCGGCGCCATCGCCGTGCACGCGCAGCGCCCGTTCTTCCCCGGCGATGTGGCCCGCGCGCTGGCCGACGCGTCGGCGCCGCCGCTGCTGGTGACCACGCCGGTGCACCTGCGCGCGCTGGTGGAATCGCAGGTCGCGCTGCCGGCGCTGGCCGGCATCGTCTCGGCCACCGCGCCGCTGCCGCAGGAACTGGCGCTGGAGGCCGAGCGCCGCTACGGTTGCGAAGTGCGCGAAGTGTTCGGCTCCACCGAGACCTGCGTGTTCGCCCGCCGCCGCACCGCGCGCGAGCAGGCGTGGACACCGCTGCCGGGCGTGCGCGTGTGCCCGCAGCCCGACGGCACCGCGATCCACGCCCCGCACCTGCCCGAGCCGGTGGCGCTGGCCGACTTGATGGAAGTCGAGGCCGACGGCCGTTTCCACCTGCGCGGCCGCGCCGCCGACCTGCTGGAGATCGCCGGCAAGCGCGCCTCGCTCGGCGACTTGACCCGCAAACTGCTGGCGATCGACGGCGTGCGCGACGGCGCGGTGTTCCAGCTCGACGAGGCCGATGCCTTCGGCGTGCGCCGGATCGCCGCGCTGGCGGTGGCGCCGGACCTCGACGAAGCGCAGATCCTCGCCGCGCTGCGCCGCAGCGTCGACCCGGTGTTCCTGCCGCGGCCGCTGCGCAAGGTCGCGGCGCTGCCGCGCAACGAGACCGGCAAGCTGCCGCGGCACGCGCTGCAAGCGTTGCTGCGCGGGCAGGACTGAAGCGCGCCGCGCCGCGGCGGCCGCGCCGGATCGCGGCCGCGCTCGCTGCGCCCAGTTCGTCTCTTCTGCGGCGCCGGCCCGTCGCGCTGGCTCCACCGCTTCCTTCGCCGCCCGTCGTTGCGATCGCGCTGAGCGCGTCCGCGGCGGCTGAATGCGCGCGCTCCGCCCCGGTGACGCCTGGACCCCTCGGGTCAGCCCTGGGTAGTGGCGATCGCGGCCGCGACCTATGGTCGCGATGCAACGGCCGCATCGGGCCGCAGGACAAGGAGAAGGTCCATGTCGGTAGGAGGCGTAGGAGGCGGCAACCAGGCCGGCAATTCCGGCGCGGCGAACGGCAGCGACAGCGCCGCGGGCCGGGCCGCCGCGGCCGAGGGCCGCGCCGCGGCCGCCCAGAGCGATGCCGAGGCTGCGGCCGAGCGCGCCGACCGCGCCGCGTCGTATGCGGGCAAGGCGCCGCCCGGCAGCGAGGCGGCCGAAAGCCAGGCGCAAGCGGCGGAAGACGCCGCGGCCGTAGCGCAGCAGGCCGCCGACGACGCGGCGGCGGCGGCCAAGGCCGCGGCGGAGGCGGCGCGCGAGGACGCCTCGCCGGCCAATGTCGAGGCGCGCGACAACGCCAGGGCCGCGGCCGACGCAGCCGCAGCGGCCGCGGACACGGCGCAGACGCGCGCCGAAGCGGCGCGCGCGTCGGCCAAGGGCACTGGCGCCTGGTCGCAAACGACCATGGATCGGCTCAACAGCGTCGGCGCCACCGCGACGCCGTCGCTGATGCGCGATGAGCCCGCGCCCGGCCGCGCGCCCGCGGTCGATCCGATGGGTACCGACGCCGTCGCGCAGAACACGGTGAATCAGCTCGGCGCGATGACGGTCGAGGGCAGCGTGCGCACGTACGCGGACGTCGCGCGCCGGTCGTAAACGGCCGAAGCGCGCGCCGGGCTTGCTATAGTCGGAGCCATTACGCGCAGGCCGCGACGGCCGCCGCACCAGGATTCCTTACCCGCAACGGAGTTGCCGCATGGCCCAGCCCAAGAGCCACCTCGAGATCGCGCTCGCCTCGATCCCGGTGTTCACCAACGACGGCACGCTCGATGTGAGCGAACTGCAGAAGCTGCTCGACCTCGCCCTGCGCGACGCCACCGTCGACGAGGACGAGAAGCGCGTGCTCGGCAACATCTTCAAGCAGGCCGAACTCGGCGTCCTCGACCCCGAGGTCCAGCGCCGCATCGACGAAGCCCGCCGCCAGCACGGCATCCCGGCCTGACCGCCGGCCCGCGCCGCTCCCCTGCAGGAGCGGCGCAAGCCGCAAACGCGAACCCGCCCATACCGGCGCGACCTCCCGGCCGCGCCTGAGCCATGCCTAAGCCCTTGACTGTAAAGACGCCCGAGCGAGCCGAGCCGCCGTGCTCCGCCGTTCGTCGGCTCTCACATGTCACAGCTTGCCAGTGTCACATGTGATGAATTAACGTGGCCGACATGGAACGCCGATCCTCCGCCTACTACCAGCGCCGCCACCGCGAACGCCTGCGCGAGAAAGGGCTGGTCAAGAAAGAGCTGTGGGTGCTGCCCGAGTTCGCCGACGAACTGCTGGCGGTGGAGAAGCGGATGCGGCAGCCGCGCGGTGCGGCGGCGGGGCGCGGACAGGTGGAGAGGGACATGAACGACGGCAAGGTCTGGACCGCCAGCGGGCTCTACGACGCGCTGTGCCAGGTCGAGGAATTCGTCTACGGCGACTCGCAGATCGAGCTGATCGACGGCGCCGAGCCGAGCCTGCACCTGGTGATGGCCGAATACGGCGACCTGCCGCTGTTCGTGGCCGTGGTCGGCGAGCAGATCGTGGTCGAGGCGCTGCTGTGGCCGGTCGCGCACGTGCGCGACGCCGCCGCCTTCAACGAGGAAGTGCTGCGCACCCACAAGGTGTTTCCGCTGTCGACCATCGGCATCGAGACCCTCGCCGACGGCGAGGCGGTGTACATGATGTTCGGCGCGCTGAGCGCGTCCTCGTCGCTGTCGAACGTGCTCTACGAGATCGAGACCCTGGCCGACAACGTCATCAAGGCCACCGAAGCCTACGAGACGCAGTTGCTGGAGGCGGCGTGATGGCCAAGCACAACGGCATCTGGAGCAAGCTGCTGACCTCGGTGCGCGCCGGCGCGCAGGAACTGGGCGAAGCCTGGGCCGACAGCCAGGCGCTGCGCATCCTCGACCAGGAGATCCGCGACTGCGACGTCGAGCTGCGCCAGTCGCGCGAGTCGCTGGCCCACCTGATGGCGCGCCATACCCTGGCCGAGCGCGCGCTGGCCGAGCGCGCGGACAAGATCGACGAATACGAAGGCTACGCGCTCAAGGCGCTGGAATCCGACGAGCAAGGCCTGGCGCTGGAAGTGGCCGACAAGATCGCCGCGCTGGAAACCGCGCGCGGACAGGAACAGGCGCACCTGGGCCAGCTCGCCGCCAGCGTCGCCGAACTGCGCAAGTCGGTGGCGATGGCCGAGGGCAACATCCGCCGGCTCAAGCAGCAGCTCGACACGGTCAAGGCCACCGAAAGCATGCAGCGCGCCCAGGCCGCGGTTGCGCAGCGCTACGCCGGGCCGCAGAACCGCCTGCAGACCGCGGTGGATTCGCTGGCCCGGATCAAGCTCAAGCAGGCCGAGCGCGGCGCGCGGATCGAGGCGGCGGCGGAACTGGCGCGCCACGAAGAAGGCGGCGCGCTGGAACGCAAATTGCGCGACGCGGGGATCATGCCCGACGGCGCCGGCGCCGAAGCGGTGCTGGCGCGGTTGCGGCAGAAGCTGCCGGGCTGACTCAGACGGATCGACACGGCCGGTCGACATGGGGTCGGCCGGTTTCATGCAGGCGCCGCGGGCGATGCGGCAAGCGGGGGAGAAACACGACATGGGCGAATTCTTCAGCACGATCCTGACGTTGCCGACGGCGTTCTACACCGTCCTGCTCGGCGTGGTCGTGGGCTACTGGCTGCTGTCGGCGGTGGGGCTGGCCGGCGGCGAAATGATCGACGGCTGGATCGGCGGCGATGGCCACGGCCACGGCGCGCACGGCTTCGGCGACCACACCCTGGTCGACGGCGCCCACCATCCGCAGCACGGCATCTTCGACCCGCTGATGCGGCTGGGCCTGGGCGGCATCCCGATCACCGTGGTCGTCAGCGTGATCGTGCTGGTCGGCTGGGTGCTGACCTACTACGCCGACATCTACCTGCTGCGCCTGGTGCCCGGCACGCCGCTGCGCATCGCCGCCGGCGCGGCGATCATCTTCGTCAACTTCTGCATCTCACTGCCGGTCGCCGCGCTGGCGCTGCGCCCGCTGCGCAAGTTGCTGCGCAAGATGCAGCCGGGCCCGCCGCGGCCGATCCTCGGCCAGGTCGCGACCATCCGCAGCCCGGTCAACCGCGCCACCGGCACCGCCAGCGTCGAGGACGGCGGCGCCGGGCTGATCCTGCAGATCCGCGACGAGGACCCGCAGCGCTTCAGGCGCGGCGACCGGGTCGTGCTGATCGAATACATCGAAGACCAGAACGCCTACCGCGTGGTCAGCGAAGACGAATTCCGCGGCGGCTGAAGCCCGCCGTCCGCCATCGAACCGTCGCCGCCTTCTCGGCCGCGACATGCAGTCGTGTCATAGGGAGATGCAAATGGAAAACTTGATGATCATCGGCGCCGTGATCGTTGTCGTCGTACTGATGATTTTCGTCATGCTGTTGATGTTCAAGGCCTTCTACATCAAGGTGCCGCAAGGCACGGCCTTGATCGTCAACGACATGTCCTCCACGCCGAAGGTGCACTTCACCGGCGCGCTGGTGTATCCGGTGATCTACAAGAAGGAGTTCATGAAGATCTCCTTGATCACCCTGGAAGTGGACCGCCGGGCCAAGGACGGCTTGATCTGCCGCGACAACATGCGCGCCGACATCACCGTGGCCTTCTACCTGCGCGTCAACGAGACCCAGCAGGACGTGCTCAAGGTCGCCAAGGCCATCGGCGTGGATCGCGCGTCCGACCGCACCGCGGTCAACGAGCTGTTCAACGCCAAGTTCTCCGAGGCGCTGAAGACGGTCGGCAAGCAGATCGACTTCGTCAAGCTGTTCGAGAACCGCCAGGAATTCCGCGACCGCATCATCGAGGTGATCGGCAACGACCTCAACGGCTACATCCTGGAAGACGTCGCCATCGACTACCTGGAGCAGACCCCGAAGGCGTCGCTGGATCCGACCAACATCCTCGACGCCGAGGGCATCCGCAAGATCACCGAGCTGACCGCGGCGCAGAACGTCATCACCAACGAGCTCGAGCGCAACGAGCAGCTGGCGATCACCAAGAAGAACGTCGAGACCCGCGAGGCGATGCTGGCGCTGGAACGCCAGCAGGCCGACGCCGAGGCGCGGCAGAAGCGCGAGATCCAGACCATCCAGGCGCGCGAGCAGGCCGAGACCTCCAAGGTCCAGGAAGAGGAGCGGCTGAAGGCCGAGCAGGCGCGCATCGCCGCGCAGGAGCAGATCGACATCCGCGAGCAGAACCGCCAGCGCGAAGTCGAAGTGGCGCAGCAGAACCGCCAGCGCGCGGTGGTGATCGAGGTCGAGAAGGTCACCCGCGCCAAGGACCTGGAAGTGGTCTCGCGCGAGCGCGAGGTCGAGCTGAACCGGATCGAGAAGGAACGCGCGCTGGAAGAGCAGCGCAAGGAAATCGCCAACGTCATCCGCGAGCGCATCGCGGTCGAGAAGACCGTGGCGCAGGAAGAGGAACGCATCAAGGAAGTGCGCCAGGTGTCCGAGGCCGACCGCGCCAAGCAGGTCGCCGTGCTCGCCGCGCAGGCGCTGGCCGAGGAAGAGCTGGTGCGCCAGGTCAAGCAGGCCGAGGCCGACGAGACCGCGTCCAAGCACAAGGCGGTGGAGATGACCACGCTGGCCCAGGCCGAGTTCGAGGCCGCCGGCAAGACCGCCGAGGCCAAGAAGAAGCTCGCCGAGGGCATCGAGGCCGAGCGCGCCGCGCCCGGCCTGGCCGACGCGCGGGTGCGCGAGGTCACCGCGGCCGCGGCCGAGAAGGAAGGCCTGGCCAAGGCGCGGGTGATCGCCGAGACCCTCGGCGCGGAAGCCAAGGGCGAGCAGGAGAAGGGTCTGGCGCAGGCGCGGGTGATCGAGGCGCAGGCCGACGCCAAGCAGAAGCAGGGTTTGTCCGACGCCAAGGTGCTGGAAGAGAACCTGTTCGCGCAGGCGCGCGGCGAGGAGCAGCTCGGTGCGGCCAAGGCCAAGGCGACCCAGGCCCTGGGCCTGTCGGAAGCCGAAGTGTTGCTGCAGAAGTTCAAGTCCGAGGCCGAAGGCCTGGCGCAGAAGTTCGGCGCGCTGGATTCGCTCAGCGACCAGGCCCGCGCGCACGAAGAGTTCCGCATGCAGCTGGAGAAGAGCTTCGAGCAGGCCATCGCCGGCATCGAGGCCAACAAGGAGATCGCCAAGGAGCAGTCCGAGGTGCTGTCGGCCGCGCTCAGCAAAGCCAACATCGACATCGTCGGCGGCGAGGGCGCGTTCTTCGATTCCTTCGCCAAGGCGCTGTCGGTGGGCAAGGCGATCGAGGGCGTGGCCGGCAAGAGCCCGATCGTGCAGGACGTGCTGCAGCGGATCCTGGCCAAGGCCGAGACCAAGCCCGCCGGCGACAAGGCGGCCGACGGCGCGGCCGCGCTGGACTCCTGAGCGCGGCGCGGGACCAAGCAACGCGCCGTCGCTGACGGCGGCGCGTCGGTGTGACGCCGGCGGCGCGGATTCGCGCCGCCGGCCCGATCGGTAGGACGGAACATGGCGGACACCAAGCCCGCCGCGGCATCGGCCGCGGGCGCTCATGCGGCTGGCGAGACCAGCGCAGTCGATCAAGCCGTCGCCCAGGGCGGCGCCTACGAGGTGCTGAGCAAGCGCCTGGGCGAACAGGGCCAGAAGCTGCGCGCGCTGGCCGATGCGCTGAACAAGCAGCGGCTGGCCGAATTCGGCAGCAGCCAGATGGAAGTGATCGGCCGCTTCCGCATCCGCACCGAGAACAACTGCGTCGCCCGCGACATCGTCCAGGTCGGCGAGTACCTGGTGTTCGGCTACAACGTGTTCATGGGGCTCAAGAAAGAGACCGTCGTCGCCGACGTGTTCTCGTTGTACAAGCTGGTGCAGGGGGCGGAGGGCTACGACGTCACCCCGGTCGAGCTCAAGGGCAGCTTCCTCGGCGCCGACAGCTTCGCCCACGACTTCCGCGAGCTGTACGCGTACTACAAGCACACCCGGCTGATCCAGCTGATCGTGCGCGACGGCAAGCTGCTGGCCGCGTTCCAGATCGGCGAGCGCATCACCGACCTGCGCGTGTTCCGCTGGTCGGTCTCGCCCGACGGCGAGGTGCGCTACATCGACAACCGCGGCGAGCGCGACATCGCGCTGCCGGCGCCGTACGACTTCGAGTGGATCCGCGCCGGCCGCGACATGGTCGTCAACGGCCGCCACCCGCACCTGAACATCCTCGACAGCGTGTTCGTCGAGACGGTGGGCGGCGATCTGACCATCAAGATCGAGAACAACACCGAGGACGGCCAGGGCATCTACCGCGAGCCGGTCCACGACAAGACCCAGTCGCTCGACGACGCCCAGGTCGACTACGCCCGGGTCGGCAGCCTGATCCTGCTCAAGATCCTGCCGTACCGCGAGGAGCAGTGGCGCTACCTGGTGTTCAACACCCTCACCCGCAAGGTGGTGCGGCTGGACGAGATCGGCCTGGCCTGCATCCAGCTGCCGGAAGACCACGGCATCATCTTCCCCGGCGGCTATTACCTGCAGAACGGCGAGCACAAGCGATTCGACCAGTCGATGGAGGGCATGCGCTACAAGCGCAACATCCGCTCGCCCAACGGCGAGGACGTGATGTACCTGTTCTACGAGCCCGAGCAGGGCCGCACCGCGATGTTCACCTACAATCTGATCGAGCGGCGCCTGCAGACGCCGATCTTCGGCCACGGCTACGCGCGCCTGGAAGACGGGCGCATGGTGATCTTCGCCACCGAGAGCGACGAGCCGACCCGCGTGCACCCGATGCAGGTGTGGCAGACGCCGTACGCCAGCGACGAATACGCAGCAAAGCAGCCGGCCGGCAACACCTTCATGGGCAAGATCGGCAACGCCGAGCTGGTGCGCGGCATGTCCGAGCTGATCAGCCTGAGCCGCGAGATCGAGGCCAGCGAAGTCTCGGCGCAGCGCTACGGCCTGCTGGCGCAGAACACCCGGCGCCTGTTCGACGCCCACCACTGGCTCAGCGACCCGCAGTGCGGCGAGGTGGCGCCGCTGTTGCGCGAGATCGCCGCCACCGCCGAGTCGGTGCTCGACGAGTACGAGAAGGTCGAGGGCATCCGCAGCCAGTCCGAGCGCGCGATGCGCGAGGCGCAGAGCCGGCAGAAGGCGCTGCTCGACGGCCTGCAGCCGGAGAACTGGGAACAGGTGCAGCCCTTCGTCGAGGCGCTCAACGGCCTGACCGCGCAGCGCGGCCACCTGTTGACCATCCGCGAGTACCGCTACATCGACGTGGCGGCGATCGATGCGATGGAGCAGGCCCTGGTCGCCGCGCACGAGCGCATCGGCGCGGCCACCGGCGCGTTCCTGGCCGGCGACAAGGCGCTGGCGCCGCTGGGCGAGACGCTCGCCGCGCTCGACGCGCAGGCCCAGGCCGCGACCACGGTGGCGCAGCTGGCGCAGCCGCTGGCGCAGATGCAGGCGATGTCCGGCGACCTGGACATGCTGTCGGGCCTGATGGCCACGCTCAAGGTCGACGACGCCACCCAGCGCACCCGCGTGGTCGAGGCGATCTCGGAGATCTACGCCAAGCTCAACCAGGCCAAGGCGCGCGCCGACCAGCGCCGCAAGCAGCTGGGCTCGGCCGAATCGGTGGCCCAGTTCGGCGCCCAGTTCACCCTGTTCGGGCAGAGCATCGCCAGCGCGCTGGCATTGGCGCAGGACCCGGAAAAGGCCGACGAACAACTCTCGCGCCTGCTGGTGCAGCTGGAGGAACTGGAAAGCCAGTTCGGCGAACACGAAGCCTTCCTCGGCGACATCCTGTCCAAGCGCGAGGAGTTGCTGGAGACCTTCGAGGCGCACAAGCAGACCCTGCTGGACGAGCGCCAGCGCAAGGCCCAGGCGGTGATGGACGCGGCCGTGCGCATCCTCGAAGGCCTGGGCCGGCGCACCGCGCGCTTCGCCAACAACGACGAGCTCAACGCCTTCTTCGCCGGCGACGCGTTGATCCTGAAATTGCGCGAATTGGCCGAGCGCCTGCGCGCGCTCAAGGACAACGTCAAGGCCGACGACGTCGAGGCGCGGCTCAAGGGCGCGCGCGACCAGGCCGTGCGCGCGCTGCGCGACCGCAGCGAGCTGTTCGAAGACGGCGGCGGCGTGATCAAGCTCGGCCCGCGCCACCGCTTCAGCGTCAACACCCAGGAACTCGACCTGACCCTGATGCCGCGCGGCGACGCGCTGAACCTGCATCTGACCGGCACCGACTTCTTCGAGCCCATCGCCGATGCCGGCCTGGAGGCGTCGCGCGACTACTGGGGCGTGTCGATGGACTCCGAATCGCCGCAGCTGTACCGCGGCGAATACCTGGCCGGGCTGGCGCTGGAAGCGGCCGAAGCCGGGCGCGAGAACCTCAGCATGGACCTGCTGCGCGGGCAGCTGGCGCAGCCGGACACGCTGGCGCGCACGATCCGCGACTTCGCCGCGCCGCGCTATCGCGAGGGCTACGAGAAAGGCATCCACGACCACGACGCGGCGTTGATCCTGCAGGCGTTGCTGCCGCTGCGCGACAGCGCCGGCAGCCTCAGCTTCGAGCCGGCGGCGCGCGCCTGGGCGGCGTACTACTGGTCGCTGCAGGGCGCGGCGGCCGAGCCGGCATCGTGGCCCGAGCGCGCGCGCACCGCGGCCGACATCCAGCGCCTGTTCGGCAGCGCCGACGGCCTGGCCGGGCTGCGCGGCGAAGTCGCCGCGGCGATGCAAGCGTGGGCGCAAGCCCAGGCCATGCCGGTCGATCCGGCGCTGACCCCGCGCGCGGCCGAGTACCTGGTGCTGGAATTGTCGGTGCCGCAGCCGCGGTTCGCGTTCAGCCGCTACGCCGGGCAACTGCTCAAGGCGCTGCGCGAGAAAATGGACGCCGCGCGGATGTGGGAGGGCTTCGCCGCCGCGCTGGAATCGCTGCGCGAGCGTCCGGCCGCGCGCTGGGCATTGGCGATGAACTGGATCGAGGCGCTGGCGCGTTCGCCCGAGCTCGCCGAGCAGGCCGCCTACGCGGCCGAGGCCGCGGCGCTGCTGCTGCTCGACGAGGCCTTCCCCAAGGCCGTCAGCGAGACCGAACTGGGCGCGCAGCTGCAAGGCCTGCTCGGCGAGCACCCGCGCATCCGCGAGGGCCGCATGCGCGTGGCCGTGGACGACTGGTCGGCGCGGCTGCGCCGGCATCGCGAACAGTTCGTGCCGGGCTTCCAGCAGTACCAGGCGCTGCGCCAGCAGATCGTCGCGCGCGAGCGCGCGGCGCTGCGCCTGGAGGAATTCAAGCCGCGGCCGCTGAGCTCGTTCGTGCGCAACAAGCTGATCAACGACGTCTACCTGGGCGTGATCGGCGACAACCTGGCCAAGCAGATGGGCACGGTCGGCGAGAGCAAGCGCTCGGACCTGATGGGCCTGTTGATGATGATCTCGCCGCCGGGCTACGGCAAAACCACGCTGATGGAGTACGTGGCGCACCGGCTCGGCCTGATCTTCATGAAGATCAACGGCCCCGCGCTCGGCCACGAGGTGCGTTCGCTCGACCCGGCGCAGGCGCCGGACGCGACCTCGCGCCAGGAGCTGGAGAAGCTCAATCTGGCGCTGGAGATGGGCAACAACGTGATGCTGTACGTCGACGACATCCAGCACACCCATCCCGAGTTCCTGCAGAAGTTCATCTCGCTGTGCGACGGCACCCGCCGCATCGAGGGCGTGTGGAAGGGGCGCACCCGCACCTACGACATGCGCGGCAAGAAGTTCTGCGTGGTCATGGCCGGCAACCCGTATACCGAGTCCGGCGAGGTGTTCAAGATTCCGGACATGCTCGCCAACCGCGCCGACATCTACAACCTCGGCGACGTGCTCGGCGGCATGGAACAGGCCTTCCTGCTGAGCTACATCGAGAACAGCCTGACCTCCAACCCGGTGCTGGCGCCGCTGGCCACGCGCGAGATGGGCGATCTGTACAAGCTGGTCGACAAGGCCCAGGGCAAGGAGTTCTCCGCCAACGAACTGAGCCACGCCTACAGCGGCGCGGAGATCAACGAGATCGTCGCCACCCTGGAACGGCTGGTGCAGGTGCGCGACGTGGTCTACCGGGTCAACCAGCAGTACATCGCCAGCGCCGCCCAGGCCGAGACCTACCGCACCGAGCCGCCGTTCAAGCTGCAGGGCAGCTATCGCAACATGAACAAGCTGGCGGAGAAGATCTCGCCGGTGATGAACGCGGCCGAGCTGCAGCAGCTGATCGGCGACCACTACCTCGGCGAGGCGCAGTTGCTGACCACCGGCGCCGAAGAGAACCTGCTCAAGCTCGGCGAGCTGCGCGGCGTGCACAGCCAGGAACAGGCCGCGCGTTGGGCCCAGATCAAGCGCGATTTCCTGCGCAACAAGGCCATGGGCGCGGGCGAGGCCGACGTCGGCGGGCGCGTGGTGGCGCAGCTCAACGACCTGGTCGAGAGCGTGCGCGCGCTGGACTCGGCCGCCGACCGCGCCAATGCGGCGGCGCAGGCCAAGCCGGCCGACCCGGCGCCGTGGCCGCAACTGCTGGCGGCGCTGGAGCGCATCGCCGCGGCCCAGGTCGAGGACACGCCGCCGCCGGTCGACACCGGCGCGGCGCTGGCCGATGCGCTGGGCGGTCTCGGCCCGCAGCTGCAACAGGCGTTCGTGCCGCTGGTCGAGCGCCTGCACGACAGCGACGAACGCCAGGGCCGGGTCAACGAGGCGCTGATCGCGCTGTTCAAGCAACTGGGCGAACGCGACATCCAGGACGCGCCGACCCGGGCGGAAATGACCGAGCAGCAGCGCGAGCTGCAGCGCGCGCTCAACGAATTCGCCGACCGGCTCAACGGCCGCACCCAACGCTGAGGGACCGCGCATGAACACCGCTGTGCACACGGACGCGAATGCGGCCATCCACGCCACCGCCGCGTCGGCGACGGACTTCGCCGCGCTCGACCGCACTCTGCGCGAAAGCGTCGCCGACCTGGTGCTGGACAACGAAGAGAAGTTCGAACTGCGCGAACTCGGCGCGCTGCTGCCGCCCGACCGGGTGCGCTACCTGCGCAACCGCGCCTTCGACCTGGCCCGCGAGCTGATGCTGGCGCAGCCGACGCGTACGCTCGACGCGCTGCGCTGGCTGGAACAGGTGGTCAAGACCCTGGACGCGGTCGCCGAGCCGCCGACGCTGGTGTCCAGCGCCTTCTTCGCCCCCGGCGACGCCTGCCTGCGCAAGCTGCGCGAGCTGTGCCGCTCGGCCAAGCGCAGCCTGGAGGTGTGCGTCTACACCATTTCCGACGATCGCCTGACCGAGGAAATCCTGGCCTGCCACAAGCGCGGCATCGCGGTGCGGGTGATCAGCGACAACGACAAGCAGTTCGACGAGGGCAGCGACGTGCTGCGCCTGGAGGAACTCGGCGTGCCGGTGCGGATCGACGACAGCCCGTTCCACATGCACCACAAGTTCGCGCTGTTCGACGGGCGGGTGCTGGCGAACGGCAGCTTCAACTGGACCCGCAGCGCGACCACCAGCAACGAGGAGAACCTGGTGGTGACCGACGACGCCAACCTGGTGCGCAGCTTCTCCGGGCATTTCGAGACGCTGTGGGACAAGTTCGCGGGCTGAGGCGGGCGTCGTAGTGGTGTTGTCGCGGTCGCGGCTCGCGCCGCTGCTATCGTCGGGATCGAAGTGTCCGCGGCCCCTGTAGCAGCGGCGCGAGCCGCGACCGCGAAATTCCAGCCGCGACGAAAGCGCCGATTCAATCGCGCCTGCGAGCGGCCACCGTCCCGGATTCGTCCAGCTCGCGCTTCACCGCCTCGGTGTCCTGGCCCAGCTGCGGCGCGGCGAACGCGGCCGGCCCCGGGGTGCGTCCGAACTTGATCGACTGCGCCACCGCGCGATAACGCCCCACGCCGGGATGCTCGATCGGCGCGACGATGCCCTCGGCCAGCACCTGCGGGTGGTCGAACATGTCCTCGATCCGCCGCGCCGCCGCGCACGGGACTTCGTCGCCGAACAGCGCCTCCCATTCCAGCGCGCTGCGCGCGGCCAGCGCCGCATGCAGCTGCGGCACGATCTGCGCCGCGGCCTGGGCGCGCTTGCGCACGCTGTCGTAGCGCGGGTCGGCGGCCAGCTCGCGCAGGCCGGTCTTCTCGCACAGCGCCTGCCAGAACCGCGGCGTGTTGGCGGAAATGTAGATGTGGCCCTCGCGGGTCGGGTGGATGCCGGTGACCCCGCCCGAGCGCATGTCGCGGCCGATGTCCAGGCCCTCGCCGTCGGCCCAGATCATGCGCGCCGATTGCATGGTCAGCGCGCTGCGCAGCAGCGACACGCCGACGAACTGGCCCAGGCCGCTGCGCTCGCGCTCGTACAGCGCCGAGGCCACGCCGCCGCTGAGCAGCGCGGCGGCGTAATAGTCGACCACCGAGCCGTAGATGATCTCCGGCGGGCCGCCGCGCTTGCCCTGCAGCGCGCACATGCCGGTCAGGGTCTGCAGCACCTGGTCGTAGCCGGCCTTGTCCTTCATCGGCCCGTCCTCGCCGTAGCCGCTGACCGCGCAATAGATCAGGCGCGGGTTGATCAGCTGCAGGCGCTCGAAATCGATGCCCAGGCGCTTGGGCACGCTGGGGCGGAAGTTGTGCACCAGCACGTCGGCCTCGCGCACCAGCCGAAGCAGGGCGGTGTGGTCCTGCGCGCGCTTGAGGTCGAGCACGATGCCGCGCTTGCTGCGGTTGACGCCGAGGAAGGCGCGGCTTTCGCTGGCCAGGGTGGACGGATACTGGCGCAGGTTGTCGCCGTCGGGCGGCTCGATCTTGATCACGTCCGCGCCCTGGTCGGCGAGCAGCGCGCAGCCGTAGGGGCCGGCGATATAGGCGCTCAGGTCGAGCACGCGCACGCCGGCCAGCGGGCCGCGGCCGGGGCGCCGGGAATCGGGCGGAAGGGAAGGGCGGGAATCCATGCGTGGGGCGGAACCTGGGCGTTCGTCGGTGCGGGGCGGTCCAACTGTGCGCGCGCGGCGCGCGCGCTAACAGCCGTGCGGCATATGTTCTGGCGTTACGAATTCTTGCTTGGCGGGTGTGGATCGTGCGCGAAATCGCCGGGCGCGGCGGCCGCGGGCGGCGCCAGCGACAGCCAGGTCAGGCGCCAGGCGCCGTCGACGCGGCCGCCGGCGCGGTAGTACGGCTCGAACGCCAGCGGCGCGCGATGGTCCAGGCGCAGTTCCAGGCGCGGCGGCGCGCCGTCGGCGCCGGGCGGCGACCAGTGCAGCCAGTCGGCGACGGGCGCGTCGGGCAGGCGCACGGTCTCGTGGGTCTTGAAGCCGTCGATCAGGCCGGTGGCGTAGACCAGCGGGCCGCAGGTGAAGCCGATGTAGTCGTGGCGCAGCACTTCCTGCGCGACCGCGCTGCCGTCGGGCGCGCGCGATTCCTGCACGTTGCGGTCGAGCGCGCGGTGCGCGACCGGGCGCATCGGCAAGTGCAGGACGACCTCATCGCCGTCGCGCCATTCGCGTTCGATCGCGAAGTAATCGCCAGGCATGGCGACGCCGGCGGCGGGCGCGCCGTTGATGGCGACGCGCGCGCCGTGCGCCCACGACGGAATCCGCAGCCGCAGCGCGAACCGCGCCGCGTGTCGCGGCGCCACGCGCAGGCGGATTCCGCCATCGAACGGATACGCGGTGTCCTGCGCCAGCGCCAGTTCGCCGGCGAGCGGGTGGGCGATGCGCGCGGAACCCGCGCCGTACAGGTTCACCGTCGTCGCGCCGTCTTCGCCCAGCGCGTAGGCCACGCCGGGCAGTTCCTCCACCGCCATCGCGCCGCTGGACTTGCAGCAGCGCCAGTAGGTGGTGTGCACGCGCCGGCCGTTGGGGAACACGTAGTAGCACCAGTCCTCGCCGTCCGGCGCCTGCGCGGCGAGCAGGTCGTTGTAGGCCGAGCGCTCGATCTCCTCGGCGTAGCGCGCATCGCCGGTGATCGCCAGCAGCTCGCGGTTGAGCTGGATCCAGGCCAGGGTCGAGCAGGTCTCGACATAGGCCTGCGGGCTGAACGCGCCGGGCGCGTTGAACACTTCGCGCGAACGGTGGGCGACGCCGCCCCACGGCCCGCCGCCGAGGGTGAGGTGGCGCTCGCGGATGCTGCGCCACAACGATTCGACCGCGCGCAGGTAGTCGACGTGGCCGCTGGCGCGATGCAGCTTGGCCAGGCCGACCAGGTTCCAGGCCAGCTGGTAGGCCTTGCCGGTGGCGATCTCGGCCGCATCGAAGCCGGCCAGCGCGCGGGTCAGCAGTGCCAGCGGCGGATGCGCGTCGGCCTGGCCGAGCACGGTCAGGGCGAGGTCGAGGAACGCCTGCTCGCCGGTGGCGAAGTACAGCTCCACCGCCGGATCGAGCAACACCGTCGCCGACAGGCCGAAGTGGTTGCCCAGGTCGGTGATGTCGATGTCGCCGGCGCTGAGCGTGCGCAGGCACAACTGGCCGATGCGGCGCGCGGCGTCGAGGTAGCGCGGCTCGGGGAAGTGCTTGTGCGTCTCCAGCAGGCCCAGGATCAGGTAGGCGTGGGTCCAGATGTCCCAGGTGCGCACGCTCGGCGCGCCGTCCCAGCTCGCCGGCTTGGGCGCCTGCTTGCGCATGAAACGGCGCTGCGGCGCGTAGGTGCCGAGGTAGCCGTCGGGTTCCTGCACGCCGACCAGGAAGTCGGCGACCCGGCGCACGCTGGCCAGCAGGCGCGCATCGCCGCTGCGCGCCGCCGCCTTGGCCGAGGCGCTGAGCCACTTGCCGGCGTGTTCGCCGTACCAGTCGCCTTCCTCGTTGCGGGCGCGGCGTTCGGGCGCGAACAAGGCGATCGCCGGGCTGGTTTCGTCCTGGATGAAGTGCGACAGGCGGCCGGCGAGGTTGGCGTCGAGCGCCTCGCCGAGCGGGCCGCGCAGGACGATGCCGGCCGGGTCGAGCGCGGGGGCGTAAGGCTGCATGCGCCTACTCCGCGTCCGCGACGCAGCGGAAACCGATGCAGGCCGAGCGGTCCTTGCTCGGCGCCATCAGCAGCAGCTTGCCGTGCTGGTCGAGGCGGTACGCCTGCGGGAAGTACCAGTGCGAGGTCTGCGGCTGGTACGAGCTGCCGCCGCGCAGGATCGCCGCGCGGGTGTGCTCGTCGTGGTATTCGTCGGTCCATTGCCAGACGTTGCCGACCAGATCGAGCACGCCGAACGGGCTGGCGCCGGCCGGGTGCGCGTCGACCGGGTCCGGCGCGCGCACGCGGCGGTTGCGGTTGGGCGCGGGCACGGCGTCGTCGCGCCAGTCCTCGCCCCACGGGTAGCGGCGGCCGTCGCCGCCTTGCGCGGCGTATTGCCACTCCCACTCGCGCGGCAGGCGCTTGCCGGCCCAGTGCGCATAGGCGCGCGCGTCTTCGAGCGCGACCCAGGTCACCGGGCGGTCGTCCCAGCCCGCGCGCGGCGCGCCGTCGACCCAGTCGCGCAGGTAGTTGTGCGCATCGCCCGGGACATAGCCGCTGGCGCGCACGAACGCGAGGTACTGCGCGTTGGTGACCGGGGTGCGGTCGATGAAATAGCGCGGCAGGCGCAGGCGCCGGCGGTGATTGCGGCGCGCGCTGTTCTCCCACGGGTACTGCACGTCCACGCCTTCCCAGGTCTGGCCTTCGATCTCGACGCCGCCGACGACGAAGTCGAACTCGGCGGCGGGAATCTCGACCATGCCCGCGGGCGCGGCCGCCGCCGGCGCGGTCGCGGCGATCTCCACCAGGGTCTGCTTGAGCGACGTCCACTGCGCGCTGTACTCGCGCAGCGGTTTGGCCGACGACGCGCGCATGGTCGCCAGGAATGCATCCAGCCCGTCGTGCACAGCGCCGGCCGGCAGCGCCAGCAGCGCGCCGAAGCCGCGGCCTTCCAGCGCGAACTCCAGCACCGCGCGGCCGGCATCCAGGCGCGGCGCCAGTTCGGCGCCGTTCCACAGGTCGTAGTAGCGCTGGCCGTCGGCGTGCGCGACCGCGATCAGTTCGCCGTCGACATCGAACTCGTTGCGGTTGATCACCGTCCACAGCGTCGCGCCCGCGTGCGGGAAGCGGCTGGCGAACACGCCGTGCTGCAGGGTGCGCGCATACGGCCGCCAGTCCTGGCCGACCAAGTGCGCGGCGAACTCGCGCGCGATGGCGGCGATGCGGCGCAGCGATTCGGCGTCGCGGTCGGTCAGCTGGTTCCACAGGCCCCAGACGTTCTCCCAGGCGTTGTAGCCGACGCCGTTGAAGAAGATGTACTGCAGGTCGTGGTTGCGGTCGCGGCCCCAGCGGTTCTCGTAGTTGATCATGTGGCGCGGTTCCAGCCACTTGAACTTGGCCACCGGCGGCACCGGTTCGTTCGGCGCCTTCTTGCCCCAGCTCTGCACGTTCCAGATCAGCGCTTCCTCGGCGCTGATGGTCGATTCGGGCTGCAGCACCACCGGATGGCCGGCGGCGTCGCAGGCGTCGAAGAACGCGCGCGGAACGCCGTTGTAAGTGTCGCCGTTGACGCCGTCGGCACCGACCGCGGCGACCAGTTCGGCCACCGACTCCCAATCGCGCCGGCCGCTGTCGCGGGTGCCGTGGTCCCAGGGCATGGTCGGCAGGAACACGCGCACGCCGCGGCGGTGGAAGTCGGCGACGGCGCCGCGCAGGCCGTCGAGGCCGCCGGGCAGGTCGCGGGCGAGATCGAACTGGTTGCGGTCGTCGACGCCGATGTTCGGATACACCGGCCAGATCAGCACGCTGTCGATGCCGCCGTAGCGACGTTTCAGGTCGTCGAGGTAGCGGTCCACGGTGTAGCGGCCCGCGACGGGATCGTAGAAGTAGCGGTCCTCGACCATCATCTGCGCGTGGACGAAATTGCGCTGCGCCCATTGCAGTTCCGGGCGGCGATAGTGCGCGTCGTCGTAGCCGATGCGCACCAGGTGTTCGCGGCGCCAGTCCTTGAGTTCCTCGATCCAGTCGTCGAGGGCGCCGTCCACGTCGGTCTTCCAGTGGCCGATCTCGGCGAACGGCCAGCCCGGCGCCTTGCCCGGCAGCGGCAGGTAGCGCTGGGTGGTGACGTGGGAGAACTTGTACTCGTTGCGCACGCGCGGACGTTCGTCTTCGGGGGCGGCGTCGGCGGCGGAATCGTAGTCGGACATGGGCAGGCTGATGTTCGGAAGGGGGGGCGAGGCGGCTGTGGGAGGGACTTCAGTCCCGACGCTGTTGTCTCAGATCGCAGGGACCTGGTCGGAAGGCGCCGGGACTGAAGTCCCTCCCGCAAAATCGGGGTCTGCGGCAGTGTGCAACAGCGCTTCGACCTCGACATGACTCGGGATGCTGGTTTGCGCGCCCGGCCGCGTGCAGGCCAGCGCCGAGGCCGCGCAGGCGCGGCGCAGCGCGGTTTCGAAGCCGTCGCCCTGGGCCAGCGCCGCGACCAGTACGCCGCAGAAGGTGTCGCCGGCCGCGGTGGTGTCGACCGCCGCGACCGCGAACCCGTGCTGGCGCAGGCGCGCGCCGTCGGCGCGGGCGAGGCAGCCGCGCGCGCCGAGCGTCACCACCACCCGCGGCGCGCGCACCGCGGCGAGCGCGGCGTCGAGATCGGCTAGGCCGGTCAGCGCGGCCAGTTCGCCCTCGTTGACGATCAACAGGTCGATCTGCTCCAGCAGCGCGGCCGGCAGCGCCTGCGCGGGTGCGGCATTGAGCGCCACGGCGACGCCGGCGACGCGTGCGCGCTGCGCCCACGCGGCGACCGCGTCCAGCGGCGATTCGAGTTGCAGCAACAGCCATGCGACGCCATCGAGCGCGGGCAGGTCGTCGCCGCGCAGCGCGGCGTTGGCGCCGGGCGCGACCACGATCGCGTTCTCGCCGTCGTCGGCCACGCAGACGAAGGCGCTGCCGGTCGCGCGCTCGCGCACGCGGCGCAGGTGCAGCCGCACGCCGCCTTCGCGCAGCGAGCGCTCGATCGGCTCGGCGTGCGCGTCTTCGCCCAGCGCCAGCAGCATCCGCGTCGGCGCGCCGCCGGCGCGGGCGCAGGCCAACGCCTGGTTGGCGCCCTTGCCGCCGGGGTAGGTCGCCAGTTCGCGGCCGAGCACGGTTTCGCCGGGCGCGGGCGCGTGCGCGGCGCGGACGACGAAGTCGAGGTTGGCCGAGCCGGCGACGAGGACGCTGCGGGGCGTGTTCGCAGTCATGCGCTGGATTCGTTGGCGGGCGATGGCGTCATGGCGACCTCTGCGCAGCCGCGCCGGCGGCATCGGCCGCGGCGAACGCGAGCCGGTAGAACTGCTGGCTCAGGCGCGGCGGATCGCCGGCGACGCCGGTGCGCGGCAGGTGTTGCAGCAGCGCCAGCGCGACGGTTTTGCGCTGCGGATCGATGGCGTAGGTGGTCGAGGCGGCGCCGGGCCAGCCGAATTGGCCCGGCGACGCCGGCGCGCTGCGCTTGGCCGGATCGATCACCACCGCGCCGCCGAAGCCGAAGCCTTCGCCCGGATCGAACTGATGCACCGGCGGATCGAGCATGGTCAGTTGGTTGCGCAGCATCGCCGCGACGGTGTCGGCGCGCAGCACGCGCGGGCCGGGGCCTTCGTGGCGTTGGCCGTCGCACTCGGCGAAACCCGATTCGTCGGCGATGCGGCCGCCGTCGAGCAGCATCTGGGCGAAGCGCGCGTAGTCGCAGGCGGTGGAATACAGGCCGCCGGCGCCGCTAGCGTAAGCGTTCAGCGGCGCGCCGGGCTCGCGCTGGGAAGGACCGTCGTCCAGGCGCAGGCGGCCGTCGTCGCCGGTGGTGGTCAGCTCGGCGATGCGGCCGCGCGCGCTTGCGGGCACCGCGAAGCCGGTGTCGCGCATGCGCAGCGGCGCGAACACGCGTTCGCGCAGGTAGGCGTCGAAGGGTTGTCCGGAGACGGCTTCGACCAGCCGCGCCAGCGTTTCGGTGGCGGCGCCGTCGTAGCCGAAGCGGGTGCCCGGGTCGGCGGCCAGCGGCGCCTGCGCGAGGCGGACGACGAAGCCGGCGAGATCCTGCGCGGCGTGCGGATCGTGGCGCCGGGTCAGCGCCGCCGCGGCGTCGTCGCCGGGCAGGCCGGCGGCGAAACCGGCGGTGTGGGTGAGCAGATGGCGCACCGTGATCGCGCGTCGCGCGGGACGCAGCGTCGGCGCCCGCGCGTCGCCGCCGGCGACCTGGCGGTCCGCGAGTTCGGGCAGGTAGCGTTGCACCGGCGCGTCGACGTCGATCGAGCCGCGTTCGACCAACTGCATGACCGCGGCCGAGGCGATGGTCTTGCTCATCGAATAGATGCGGAACACGGTGTCGCGGCGCATCGGGGCGCGGCGGGCGAGATCGCGGTGGCCGTAGGCCTGGAAGTCGACGATGCGGCCCTCGCGCAGGATCAGGGTGACCGCGCCGGGGTAGCCGCCGGGCTGGGTGGCGTCGCGCATGAACTGGTGCAGCGGTTGGAACGGCGAGGCAGCCGGTGCGGGCGTCGCCGAGGGTTGAGCGGAAGGCGTCGGGACTGAAGTCCCGTCCACCGTGTGCGCCGATGCGGGCGCCGCAGCGGCTGTTGTGGAAGGATCTTCAGGCCCGACGCTTGCATGCCCGACCCCGGCGCAGGCCGCGCTCACCGCCATCAGCCCCACGATCGGGACCGGCCAGCGGCAGCGGCGGAAAGCACGAAGGGGCACGTCGATTCCCATGGCGAAGAAAGCGCCGCCGCGGCAGTGTTTGCCGCGGCGATGAGGCAGGTCCGGTCCGGCTTGCGCCTTGGCAGTCAGAACTTGAAGGTGTGGGTCAGCGAGATCGTGCGCCCGCGGCCGGCCCAATAGTTCTGGAACCCGCCCGGCGGCTGCGACCAGCTCAGGATGTATTGCTTGTCCAGCAGGTTCTCGATGCCGAGCGAGAGCTTGCCGTAGCGCTGGGTGTCGTAGTTGAAGCCCAGGTCGAACAGGGTGTAGCCCTTGGTGCTTTCGGTGAAGCTGAAGGCGCGGTTGTCGAACGCGCGCACGTCGTTGCCGGACAGGTTGCGCGAGAACAGCGTGGTCGCGCCCAGGCTCACGTCGGCGTTGGGCAGGAAGCTCCAGGTCAGGGTCCAGGCGAGCTTGTCGGGGTTGATGTCGAGCACGCCCATCGGCTTGTCGAGCCCGCCGGCGCCGAAGCGGCCGGCGGCGTCGGCCGACCAGAACGAGGTCTTGCCGCGGGTGTGCGAATAGACCGCGCTGATCCGCCAGGCATCGTCGAAGCGCCAGTCGGCCGACAGTTCGTAGCCCTTGATCCGCACCGGCGCGCGCAGCAGCACCAGGTCGTTGGTGACCGGGTCGATCGCCAGCGACTGGCCGTAGTCGGATTTGGAATCGTAGTGCGAGGCGCTCAGCGAGCCGCGCTCGCCGCGCCAGTTGAAGCCGAATTCGGTGTTCTTGACCACGATGGCGTTGAGGTCGAGCAGGTCGCCGACGTTGATCGGCGGATCGTTCGGACAGCCGTCGGTCTGCACGCTGCCGGCGTCGCCCGAGCACTGCACGTTGCGCAGCGGGATGCCGACGTTGGCCAGGGTGAAGCCTTCGCCGTAGGAGCCGAACACCGACCACTGCTCGTTGACGCGCCACACCGCGCCGAAGTTGGTCAGGTTCTCCTGATAATCCAGGGTGCCGCCGCCGACGTTGCGGCGGTCGCGGTACCAGGTGGTGGTGTAGTCGTCCACGTGCAGTTCGCCGTCCTCGCGGCGGATGCCGCCGGACAGGGTCACCGGGCCGATGTCCCAGGACAGCTGCATCCACGGCGCGCGGCTCTTGTAGTCCATCGGCGGCACCCACAGCCGGTCGGTCAGCGCCAGGCGCTGCTGCGCGGTGTCCTCGACCAGGTCCAGGCCGACGCGCAGTTCCAGGCCGTCGACCGCGAACAGCGACGGCCGCGCCCACGAGGTGCGCAGGCCCTTCTTGTTGGTGACGATCTCCGACTGGTCCCAGACCGTGCCGACCGGGCCGAGCCGCGGGTCCTGGCGGTCGATGGTGTTCTCCGGCAGGTAGCGCATCTCCTGGTCGGCCTTGTAGCCGTTCACGGTCAGGGTGCCGCCGAAGAAATCGCTGTTCGTGTAGGTCAGCTGGTATTGCTTGAAGTCGTTGATCGCGGCCTTGGAGCCGAAGATCGTGCCGCGCTCGGAGGTGTTGGTGCGGGTCTGCCCGCACAGCGCGCGCTCGTCGGGGCGGCAGCCCAGCACCTGGATGTAGTTGGCCTTGCCTTCGACGTTGAAGTGGCTGACCGAGCCTTCGATGCGCTGGGTGCCGTCCTCGCCGAAGTCGTAGCCGGCCTTGAGGAACAGGTTGCGCGACTGCGTGTCGGCCAGCGAACCGCTGGTGTTCATGCCGATGCGGCGGCCGTCGCCGTCGTAGGTGATGCCGCGGTCCAGGAACGAGACGCTGGCGAGCATGTCGAAGTTGCCGGCCTTGCGGGCGAAGTTGAGGCCGAGCTTCCAGCCGGCGCTGTCGTCCTTGAACTGGGTGGTGTAGCGGCTGATCAGGGTGAACTCGTTGCCTTCCTTGGTCGGCGCGGCGGAAAGATAGTTGATGATGCCGCCGGCCGCGCCGATGCCCTCGGACGCGGATGGGCCGTTGATGACTTCGATGCGGCCGACGATGCCCATGTCGGTGAAGGTGCCGTTGCGGGTGCCCTCGCGCAGCGGCGAGCCCTGCGGCACGCCGTCGAACAGGCGCAGGGCGACGCGGCCGCGCAGGTTCTCGCCGGTGTTGCTCATCGCCTGCGAGGACTCGGCGTAGCCGGGCACGGTGCGCGCCAGCACCGCGGTCGCGTCCTCGGTCAGCACCAGGCTGCGCGCGAGTTCGGCCTTCGACACCAGGGTGATGGCGCCGGGAATCTTGTCCACCGCCTTGGGGCTGCGCGTGCCGGTGACCACGACGTTGTCGAGGTTGACCGCGGCGCGGCTGGCTTGCGCGGTGTCGGTCTCGGCCGGCGCGGCGGCCGCGTCCTGGGCGGCGGCGGTGCCGGCGGCGAAGGACAGCAGCAGGGCGCTGCCGATCGCGGCGGAAAGTGGCTTGAGCATGTTCGGTTCCGTCGTGGTGGTGCGAAGGCCGGCGCGCGCCGCGGACGGCCTCGCGCATCTGTCCGGCATTGGCCCGACGGCAGCGTGGCCGCGTCCCTGTGGCGACGTCCCCGACATCGCGCGATCTCCGGATGCTGGCGAGACTATGCGTTCGCCTGCAGGCGTAGAACCGCTGCGCGCTATGTTCACAGGCTAGGTTTTGTTGGGTGACGCGTCAGGTTTTCTTGTTGCGCTGCGGCAAAACGACGGAGTTTCGTTTCCGAGTGTGGGAGCTGCGCAAGCTGCGACCGAGGGCTCGCACGGTTGCGTCGTAAGCGCGGTTTCGCGGTCGCGGCTCGCGCCGCTCCTACAGGGGCTTGGGGCCGTTTCGCTGTTGCATGGCTTTCTTGCTCTCCTGCAGCAGCACGGTCACCAGGCGCACGCGCACGCTGGAGCGCGACCAGACGATGCCGATGCAGCGCTTGGCCGAGGCGTCGGGCAGCGCGATGCGCGCGAGCTTGAGGCCTTCGGGCCAGGGCTGCGCCCAGTCGGGTACCAGCGACACGCCCAGGCCGCGGTCGACCATCACCGCGATGGCGTTGAGCGCGTTGAGCTCGAAGCGCTCGCGCGGGACGATGCGCTGCGCTCGCAGGTATTCCTCGGCCTGGCGGCCGCCCCACTGGTGGCGGTCGTAGCGGATCAGCGGCTGGGTGGCGAGCAGTTCGTGCGGATCGCGGTCGGCCAGGTGCGCCGGCGCCAGCACGATCAGCGGCTCTTCGCGCAGCAGCTGCCATTCGCAGGTCTTGGGCAGCGGGAACGGCGCCTGCAGCACGATCGCCGCGTCCAGGTCGCCTTGCTCGACCGCATGGTAGAGATCGGCCGAATAGCCCGGCTTGATGAAGACGTTGATCTGCGGGAAGGTCTCGACCATGCGCGCGAGCACGTCGGGCAGGATGCCGGCGAGCGCGGTCGGGCAGGCGCCCAGGCGGAGTTCGCCGGCGATTTCGCTTTCGGTGGCGACGCTGCGCAGGTCGGCGACGTTGCGCAGCAGCTCGCGCGTGCGCGGCAGGATCCGCGCGCCTTCCTCGGTGACGCTGACGGTGCGGCCGACGCGCGCGATCAGCGGCGCGCCGATCTCGCGTTCCAGGGTGCGGATCTGCTGCGCGACCGCGGCCGGGGTGATGCCGAGCACGCGCGCGGCGGCGGCCATCGAGCCTTGGTCGACGATGGTGACGAAGGTGTTGAGGAACTGGGTTTCCACGGCGGCTCGCGTTCGTTGTCGGGCAACGCTACCTCAGGCGGGTGGGTGGGGCTACGTCCATTGGTCACCGTTGGGGGCAGGGGGCGGCCCTGACGCTTGCGCAAGCGAAAGAAGGCTTCACACCTGTTCATTGCCCGCTGTTCCTTCTCCCGCTTGCGGGAGAGGGCGCCCCGCAGGGGCGGACGAGGGCTTGTCGCGATAAATCGTCAGGCCGTCCAGCGATTGCGTCGGCGCCGGGAAGAACAGGCTCGCCACGTAGCCGATCGCGATGCACAGCGCGATCGAGATCGCCAGGTAGTAATACGGATGCACCGCCCGCAGCGTCCAGATTGCCAACGTCAGCACCACGCTCGCGCCGATCCCGATCGCCACGCCCTGCCAGTTGGCGCGGCGGGTGAACATGCCCAGGGTGTAGGCGCCGGCGAAGCCGCCGCCGAGCAGGCCGGCCAGCTCGATCGACACGTCGAACAGCGAGTGGATGTCGAACTTCGACAGCAGCAGCGCCGCGCCGATGCCGATCAGCCCCACCACCACGGTCATCAGTTCGGCGAAGCGCACGCTCTGCTGCGGCGTGTGGCCCTTGTGCAGCTTCTCGTAGAAGTCCACCGAGATCAGCGTCGCCACCGAGTTCATGATCCCCGACAGCGTCGCCATCGCCGCGGCGAAGATGCCGGCGATGATGAGCCCGGTCACGCCCACCGGCAGTTCGGCGGCGATGAACATCGGGAAGGTCGCATCGATCGGCAGCAAAGGGTTCATGCGCTCGGGATGCTCGCGGTAGTACACGAACATCGCGGTGCCGATGGTGTAGAAGACGATGCCGCCGGGAATCATGATCGCCGCGAACGCCCAGATCGAGCGCCCGGCCTCCTTGTCGGAGCGGGTCGACAAGGTGCGCTGCATCAGCACCTGGTCCTTGGGGAAGGTCAGCACCACTTCGAACAGGACCAGGAACACGAAGCCCCACACGGTGGCGCGGGTCAGGTCGAAGCTGAAGTCGAAGGTGTGCATCTTGCCTTCGGCCATCGCCGTGGACCAGAACTGATCGAAGCCGCCGCGCAGGCCCCAGATCATGAAGCCGATGGCGAAGATCGCGCCGCCCATCTTGACGATGACCTGGACGAAGTCGGTCCAGATCACCGCCTTCATCCCGCCCATCGCGGTGTAGACGATGGTGAAGCCGCCCATCAGCAGCACGCTCCAGAACACGCTGATGCCGGTGATGGTGGCGATCGCCAGCGCCGGCAGGAACAGGATCACGCTCATGCGGCTGCCGATCTGCACGAACACGCACAAGGCGCTGGCGAGCATGCGGATGGCCGGGTGGAAGCGGGTTTCCAGGTACGAGAACACCGACATCAGGTCGAGCCGGCGCAGCAAGGGCACCACCCAGATCGCCACGAACACCAGCCCGAACACGGCGATGACGTTGTTGGCCATGTACTGCCAGTTGGTCTCGAAGGCCTTGGCCGGGATGGCGATGAAGCTGATCGAGCTGGTGTTGGCCGCGTACAGGCTGATGCCGGCGGCCCAGAACGGGATGCTGCGGCCGCCGACGAAGAAGCTGTCGGTGTTGCCGCGCTTCTCGCGCAGGTAGAAATACAGGCCGATGCCGATCATGCCGGCGAGGTAGACCACGATCACCACCCAGTCCAGCCAGTGCAGGCGCAGCTTGCTGGACTGGATCTGCGCGGCGGCGAAGTGGGTCCGCGCGCCGTCGGCGCGCGCCCACATCAGGCCGTCGGGCCAGACGGCGGTGGCGAGCGCGTCGGCCGGGACCTGCGCGCCGGGCAGTTCGGCCCAGGCGGCGGTGATGGTCTGGTAGGTCATCAGCCGCGCCGGCGCGTGCGCGCTCGGCTGCACCGGCATCAGCAGGTGGGCCTGGCCGGTGGCGCGGCCGGCGCCGGCGGGCACCTGGCCCGGCACCGGGCCGGCGTCGCTCCAGGCCGGTTGGCCCGGCGTCCAGCGCAGCAGGCGGTCGCCGCCGCCGGCGGGATCGGCGAGCACCAGGAACAGCGACCGGGTCTGGAACAGCAGGCTGCGCGGTGCGCCGGCCCCGTTCCAGGCATGGGCCGCGGCCCAGCCGACGCGGTCGTCGGCGAGCGGGCGCTGGTACAGCCGCGGCGCGCCGTCGGCGCCGAGGCCGGCGAGGTAGAAGGTGTCGGCCGACCACGCCGCGACGGCGTTGCGCAAGGCTTCGGGCAGGGCCGGCAACGCCAGCGCCTGCAGGCGCTGCGGGTCGGCCTGCAGCCGCGCCACCGCGCCGCCGGCGGACAGCGCGAACGCGCGCTGGCCGTCGCCGACGATGCTGCGCGGCGGCGTCTTCGCATCGGTGCGCAGTGCGCGCCATCGGCTCGCGCCCGGATCCAGGCGCCAGGCGCCGTTGGCGGCGATGGCGACGGTGGCGCCGTCGAGCTGGGCCGCGCCGATCAGCGTATCGGCCGGCAGCGCCGGCAAGGCGACGCTGCGCAGCGGCGTCAGCGGTTCGGCCTGCAGCGGCGCGGCCAACGCCAGCAGCACGGCCCACAGCGCCAGTGCGCACACCCGCCGCGCGATCGCCCACCGCGCACTCGCGTGCCGCGCAATCCTGCGCGGCGAGCCCGCGATCGCTGCGCGCACGGTCTGCGCGCGTTGTTCCCCTACCACCGACTGCGACTGCTGCGACATCCGCTCCCGTCCCCTCAACGCTGCGCGGCGCCGCATGCGCCGCGCCATGGTGCCGCGGCGCCCGCGCCGCGGCCGCTCACGGCCGTTCCGCGGTCGCGAGCAGGGCCTGCGCGCGCTTGAGGAACGGCCGGTCGATCATGCGCCCATCGACCACGAACACGCCGCGGCCGCCGTCGGCGGCGGTCTGCGCCGCGTCGACGATCCGCCGCGCGCGCTCGAGTTCGTCGGCGCCGGCGGCGAAGGCGCGGTTGGCCAGCCCGACCTGGCGCGGGTGCAGGCAGGTCTTGCCGAGGAAGCCCAGGCGCTTGGCGGCCAGCGCTTCGTCGAAGTAGCCGGCCTCGTCGTGCAGCTCGGCGTAGGCGCCGTCGAGCGCGAACACCCCGGCCTCGGCCGCGGCCATGCGCACGGCGAACAGCGCGGCGTGGACGTTGGCGCGGTCGTCGCGGGCGATGCCCTGGGCCTCGAACAGGTCGGCCAGGCCGAGCTGCAGCCCGGCCACGCGCGGGTGCGCGGCGGCGATCGCGGCGGCGGCGCGCAGCGCGCGCGGGGTCTCGATGTTGACCAGCAGGCCGATCGGCCGGACCACGCCGTTGCGCGCCTCGGCCCGTTCCAGCGCCGCGACCGCGTCGTGCAGGGCGTCGGCCGATTCGATCTTGGGCAGGTTGATCAGGTCGGCGCCCTCGCGCGCGACCGCGGCCAGGTCGGCGGCGAAGTGTTCGCTGCCGGGCGCGTTGACCCGCACGATCATCAGCTTGGGCGAGGCCGCGGCGGCCGGGGAGGCCAGGAACGCGGCCACCGCCACGCGCGCGGCGGCCTTGCGCTCGGGCGCGACCGCGTCCTCCAGGTCGAAGGACAGGGCGTCGGCGGCGCCGGCCAGGGCCTTGTCGAACAGCTCCGGCCGCGCGCCCGGGACGAACAGCTTGCTACGCATGGCGGGACGGGGCGGCATTCATGGTCCGGCGAGTGTGCGGCAAGCGTTCGCGGGCATCGGCACAGGGGCGGCATGTTCAAACGATAGGTTTTGTTGCGATCGCGGCTGGATTCGCGCGGGCTGGTTGAAGAGGCGGGGCGAGACCGGCGCGCCGCGGTCGCGGCTCGCGCAGCTCCTGCAGAAGCTGCGGGCCGCTTCGCCAGCGCCGGCGGTCCTGCAAGGGCTGTCTGCAGGAGCGGCGCGAGCCGCGACCGCGGGGCATCGGTCTCGCGCCGGGCGCCGGAGTTCGCGGTCGCGGCTTGCGCCGCTCCTACAGGGGGCCAGGGGCCGGCGCGGAGGATTTGGCCGCCGCAGGCCGCAAAAATTCCCCATCCGGCCCCGGCACCCGATAATGGCGGCCTGTCCGCCAGGCCCGCCCGCGAGGCGCGCCGCCACCGAGCCCCCGATGACGTCCAGCTCCCGCTTCCCCGACTACCCGTTCCAGCCGCAGCGTTTCCAGGTCCGCCCGGGCATCGGCCTGAGCTATCTCGACCAGGGCCCGCGCGACGGCGAAGTCGTGGTGATGCTGCACGGCAACCCGTCGTGGAGCTATTACTGGCGCAAGCTGGTGCTGGGCCTGCACGACCGCTACCGCTGCATCGTCCCCGACCACGTCGGCATGGGCCTGTCCGACAAGCCCGACGACGCCGGCTACGAATACACCCTGCAATCGCGCGTCGACGACGTCGAGACGCTGCTCAGGCACTTGGGCATCGACGGCCCGATGACGCTGGCCGTGCACGACTGGGGCGGCGGCATCGGCTTCGGCTGGGGCCTGAAGCACTCCGACCAGATCAAGCGGCTGGTGATCACCAACACCGGCGCGTTCCCGCTGCCGGCGGCCAAGCCGTTGCCCAAGCGCCTGCGCCTGGGCCGCGATTCCTCGCTCGGCACCGGCCTGATCCGCGGCCTCAACGCTTTCGCCGGCGGTGCCGCGCGCCTGGGCGTGAGCAAGCCGATGCCGGCCGAGGTGCGCCGCGCCTATGTCGCGCCGTACGACTCGTGGGCCAACCGCATCGCCACCTCGCGCTTCGTCCAGGACATCCCGCTGGGCGAGGGCGACAAGGCCTGGCCGCTGGTGCAGGCGATGGGCCGCAAGCTGCCCGAGTACGCCGACCGCCCGGCCTTCATCGGCTGGGGCCTGGGCGATTTCGTCTTCGACCACCACTTCCTCAAGGGCTTCACCGACGCGCTGCCGCAGGCCGAAGTGCACGCGTTCAAGGACGCCGGCCACTACGTGCTGGAAGACAAGGCCGACGAACTGGTGCCGGCGATCCGCGCCTTCCTCGACCGCCACCCGCTCGGCTGAGGCGGCTCATGAACGCTGCCGCCACCGACGCCCCGTGCAACATCGCCGCCTCGCTGCCGCGGCTGGCCGCGCAATCGCCGCAGCGCGTGGCCATGCGCTGCCCCGGCACGCGCGGGCCCGACGGCCTGGCGCGCTACGACATCGAGCTGACCTACGCCGAACTCGACCGCCGCAGCGACGCCATCGCCGCCGGGCTGGCGAAGCGCGGCATCGTCCGCGGCACCCGCACCGCGATCATGGTGCGGCCCTCGCCCGAGTTCTTCCTGCTGATGTTCGCCCTGTTCAAGGCCGGCGCGGTGCCGGTGCTGATCGATCCGGGCATCGACAAGCGCGCCCTGCGCCAGTGCCTGGACGAAGCCGCGCCGGAGGCGTTCATCGGCATTCCGCTGGCGCACGTCGCGCGCGTGGCGCTGGGCTGGGCCAAGTCGGCGCGGATCCGCATCACCACCGGTAAGCGTGCGTTCCTCGCCGACGACACGCTCGCGCGCGTCGAGCGCGCGGGCGAGGGCGCCGGTTCGCAGCTGGCCGATACACGCGCCGAGGAAGTCGCGGCGATCGTGTTCACCAGCGGCTCGACCGGCGTGCCCAAGGGCGTGGTGTTCCGCCATCGCCACTTCGTCGCCCAGATCGAGATGATGGGCGAGGCCTTCGGCATCGCGCCCGGCGGCGTCGACTTGCCGACGTTCCCGCCGTTCGCCTTGTTCGACCCGGCGCTGGGCCTGACCTCGGTGATTCCGGACATGGACCCGACCCGGCCGGCCCAGGCCGATCCGCGCAAGCTGCACGACGCGCTGCGCCGGTTCGGCTGCGACCAGCTGTTCGGCTCGCCGGCGCTGATGAAGGTGCTGGCCGACCACGGCCAGCCGCTGCCGACGCTGCGCCGGGTCACCTCGGCCGGCGCGCCGGTGCCGCCGGACACGGTGGCGAAGCTGCGCGAGCTGATGCACGAGGACGCCCAGTTCTGGACCCCGTACGGCGCCACCGAATGCCTGCCGGTGGCGGTGATCGAGGGCCGCGAGCTGCAGTCCACGCGCGCGGCCACCGAGGCCGGCGCCGGCACCTGCGTCGGCCGCGCGGTCGCGCGCAACGACGTGCGCATCATCCGGGTCAGCGACGAGGCCATCGAGCGGTGGTCGGACGAACTGCTGGTCGCGGCCGGCACCGTCGGCGAAATCACCGTGGCCGGGCCGACCGCGACCGATACCTATTTCAATCGCGACCACATGACCCGGCTGGCCAAGATCCGCGAGGGCGGGCGCGTGGTCCACCGCATGGGCGATGTGGGTTATCTGGACGAACACGGCCGGCTGTGGTTCTGCGGCCGCAAGAGCCACCGGGTCGAGACCGCGACCGGGCCGCTGTACACCGAGCAGGTCGAACCGGTGTTCAACACCCATCCCAAGGTGCGCCGCAGCGCCCTGGTCGGCACCGGCGAGAAAGGCGCGCAGCGGCCGCTGCTGTGGGTGGAACTGCACCAGCCGCGCATCGGCAACCGCGAGCGCGAACGCATCGTCGATCAACTGCGCGAGATCGGCGCGCAGCACGCGCACACCGCCGGCATCGAGCGCTTCCGCTTCCACCCGGGCTTTCCGGTCGACATCCGCCACAACGCCAAGATCGGCCGCGAGAAACTGACCCTGCAGGCGCGCGCGATCGGCGATTGATGCCGTGGGAGGGCCTGATGGCCCGATGCCTGCTGTTGTGGGAGGGCCTTCAGGCCCGATGCTCTTGTCTCGGATCGCAGCGACCTGAAAGAAAAGCATCGGGCCTGAAGGCCCTCCCACAGTCGCCCAGCCGACACTCCGCGCGCGCCGCAAGGCCTATCATCTGCTTCCACATGCACGGACCCCAACGCGATGAAGATCCTCGTTACCGGCGGCGGCGGTTTTCTCGGCCAGGCGCTGTGCCGCGGCCTGGTGGCGCGCGGCCATGAGGTGGTCAGCTTCAACCGCGGCCACTACCCGGCGCTGGAGCCGCTCGGGGTGACCCAGGTCCAGGGCGACCTCGCCGACCGCGACGCGGTGGTCGCCGCCGCGCAGGGGTGCGGCGCGATCTTCCACAACGCCGCCAAGGCCGGCGCCTGGGGCAGCTACGAGAGCTACCACCAGGCCAACGTGGTCGGCACGCAGAACGTCCTGGCCGCCTGCCGGGCGCACGGCATCGGCAAGCTGGTCTATACCTCCACGCCCAGCGTCACCCACCGCGCGACCCATCCGGTGGAAGGCGGCACCGCGCAAACCGTGCCCTACGGCGAAGGCTTCAAGGCCGCCTACGCCACCACCAAGACCATCGCCGAAAAAGCCGTGCTCGCGGCGAACTCGCCGCAGCTGGCGACCGTCGCGCTGCGTCCGCGCCTGATCTGGGGCGTCGGCGACAACCAGTTGCTGCCGCGGCTGGTCCAGCGCGCCAACGCCGGCCGCCTGCGTTTCGTCGGCACCGGCGAGAACCGCATCGACACCACCTACATCGACAACGCCGCGCAGGCCCACTTCGACGCCTTCGACCACCTGGCGCCGGGCGCGGCCTGCGCCGGCAAGGCCTACTTCATCAGCAACGGCGACCCGCGCACGGTGCGCGAGACCCTCAACGGCCTGCTCGGCGCGGTCGGCGCGCCGACCGTGGACAAGACCCTGCCGTTCCGCGCCGCCTATGTCGTCGGCGCGATCTGCGAAGCCCTGTGGACGGTCCTGCCGCTCAAGGGCGAACCGCCGATGACGCGGTTCCTGGCCGAGCAACTCTCGACCACCCACTGGTACGACATGGGCCCGGCCCGGCGCGACTTCGGCTACGTGCCGCAGGTGGGCTTCGACGAGGGCCTGGCGCGGATCAAGGCGGCGCAGTAACCGCCCGAAGTCCCTGTAGGAGCGGCGCGAGCCGCGACCGCGGGGCTTCAGGCTTGCGCCGGACGCCTGGGGTCCGCGGTCGCGGCTCCCGCCGCTCCTACAAGGGGCCCAGGCGGGATTCGCGCGCGTCCCGGCGGACCGCCCGCCACCGCCGCCACACCGCGACCCCAAACCGCACCGCCCTTGCACAAAGCGCTAACAGCCGCCCGCGCGGGCCCGGATAGAATGGACGCATGAACGATTCCGCCTCGCCCCTGGATGCGCTCAAGCCGCTCGCCGGCCGCGCCCTGGAAGCCGCGCTCAACCGCGCGCTCGCGCTCGATCCCGACACCCGCGCCGGCCTGTCCGCGCTCGACGGCCGCAGCATCGCCCTGCACCTGGCCGAGCCGCCGCTGGCCGCGCGCATCGTGGTCGCCGGCGAGCGGCTGGAAGTCGGCCCGGTGCGCAGCAGCGACGAGCCCGACCTGTCGGTGCGCAGCACCCTCGGCGCGATCTTCGCGCAACTGCCGAATTTGCTCGGCGCCGCGCGCAACGAGCAGGCCGCGCCGGTCGGCAAGCTGCGCATCGAAGGCGACGCCGACCTGGCCCGGCGCCTGCAGCGGCTGGCCGAGCGTTTCGATCCGGACTGGCAGCAGCCGTTCACCGCGGTGTTCGGCGACATCGTCGGCGTGCAGATCGCCAACGCCGTGGCCGGCGCGCTGCGCCACGCCCGCGACGCCGCCGGCGCCCTCGCCAGCAACGCCGCCGACTACCTCACCGAAGAAAGCCGCGACCTGGTGCCGCGCGCCGAGCTCGACGCCTTCCACGACGACGTCGATGCGCTGCGCGACGACGTCGAGCGCGCGGCCGCGCGGGTCGCGCGCCTGCGTTCGCGCACGGGCGGCGGCGCATGAGCATGCCGCCGCGGCGCCGCAGGCTCTTGTGGGAGGGCCTTCAGGCCCGACGCTGTTCGGTCAGCGGCGGGGTTTCTTCCACCTCTGAAACAAGAGCATCGGGCCTGAAGGCCCTCCCACAAGAGCGGGCCCTGCAACAAAGGCAGGCCCTACAGGCGGGGATGCGCGCATGAAGTCCGCCGCCCGCGCCTGGCGCATCGGCCGCGTGCTGCTGCGCTACCGCCTCGATGCGCTGCTCGACGACACGCCCGCCGAGCGCTGGCTCAAGCTGGCGCGGCCGTTCGTGCCGCGCGCCTCGGCCGAGGTCGCGGCGATGTCGCGCGGCGCGCGCCTGCGTTTGGCGCTGCAGGAACTCGGGCCGATCTTCGTCAAGTTCGGCCAGATCCTGTCGACCCGCCGCGACCTGGTGCCGCCGGACATCGCCGCCGAGCTGACCCTGCTGCAGGACCGGGTCAAGCCGTTCGACGGCGAGACCGCGCGGCGCATCGTCGAGAGCGCGCTGGAGCGCCGCATCGACGAGGCCTTCGATCGTTTCGACATCGAGCCGCTGGCCTCGGCCTCGATCGCCCAGGTCCACGCCGCGCGCCTGCCCGCGCAGGGCGGCCGGCCCGCGCGCGAGGTCGTGGTCAAGGTGCTGCGCCCGGACATCGAGGGCAAGATCGCCGGCGACATCGCCCTGCTCAACGCGATGGCCGCGCTGGTCGAGCGCGCCCATCCCAACGCCGACAAGATCCGCCCGCGCGCGATCGTGGCCGAGATCGAAAGCACCCTGGCCGCCGAGCTGGACCTGCAGCGCGAAGGCGCCAACGCCAGCGTGCTGCGTCGGTTCTGGGCCGACAGCGACGACATGTACGTGCCCGAGGTGATCTGGACCCACACATCCGAGCGCGCGCTGACGCTGGAGCGCGTCTACGGCATCCCCTCCGACGACATCGCCGCGCTCGACGCCGCCGGCATCGACCGCCGCGCGCTCGCCGCCAAGGGCGTGCGGGTGTTCTACACCCAGGTGTTCCGCGACAACTTCTTCCACGCCGACGCCCACGCCGGCAACATCTGGGTCGACAGCGACCCGGCGCGGCGCAGCAACCCGCGCTTCATCGCCCTGGACTTCGGCATCATGGGCCAGTTGTCGGACGAGGATCAGTACTACCTCGCCGAGAACTTCATGGCGATCTTCAACCGCGACTACCGCCGCATCGCCGAACTGCACGTGCAGGCCGGCTGGATGCCGGCGCACATCCGCATCGACGAACTCGAAGCGGCCACGCGCGCGGTGTGCGAGCCGTACTTCACCCGCCCGCTCAGCGAGATTTCGCTGGCCGAGGTGCTGCTCAAGCTGTTCCGCACCGCGCAGCGCTACGAACTGACCCTGCAGCCGCAGCTGATCCTGCTGCAGAAGACCCTGCTCAACATCGAAGGCGTCGGCCGCCTGCTCGACCCCAAGCTCGACATCTGGGCGGTAGCGCGGCCGGTGCTGCAGCGCATTCTGCTCGACCGTTACAGCCCGCAGCGGCTGGCCGGCGAGTTTCGCAAGCGCCTGCCGGAACTGGTGACGCGCGCGCCGGAAATGCCGCGCCTGCTGCACGCCTGGCTGAGCCAGCAGGTGGCCGGGCAGCACGAACTGAAGATGCGCTCGGCCGACATCACCGACCTCAACCACACGATCAAGGACGCGGTGCGGCGCACGGTGTCGGCGATCCTGGGCACCGGGCTGCTGATCGTGGCGGCGGTGCTGTACGGCCTGGAATCGGGCGGGCCGCGGTTCTGGTCGATCCCGGCGTCGTCGTGGATCGCGGGGCTGGGCGGCGTGTGGGCGTTGCTGGCGGCGTGGCCGCGGCGACGGGGGCGTGGGTCGAAGTAGGGCGGTCGCGCGGGGCGCGGTGTCGCTTCGGGTGCGCTGAGGGTTCGCGGTCTTTGGTTCAGCGATGCCTGCGCTGCGGGCTTTCGTCGTAGCCGGATTTTCGCGGTCGCGGCTTGCGCCGCTTCTACAGGGGCTTCGGCCGATTCGTATCCGATTGTGGGAGCGGTGTTAATCGCGACCGCGACAACTCATCTAGGTCGAGTCCCACCCGCCGTGATTCCGACTAGCTGCGGAATCTACAAGAATCTGTCTTTGCCGTTGCCGTTGCCGTTGCCGTTGTCGTTCGCTCGGACGGAACTCCATGCGAAGCATACGTTCCGCAGCCCCGGAGGGTGCGCGCATGGATGCGCGCGCGCGCCATGGGGCAGGATGCCCCTTATGGCGCGGCCCCGCGCAAGGTGCTGGACCCAGTGGCTTTTGATTCGAAAAAGACAAGGCCTTTTCTTTGGTTACTTTCTTTGTGGCTTAAGACAAAGAAAGTGACCCGGCCGCTTGCGGACGGAAGCTTTGGATGTTCGCTTGTCGTCACTCGTAGCTGCGACAAAGGCTGACCTTCCCGCGACACGCCCCCTGTAGGAGCGGCGCAAGCCGCGACCGCGCCATCGCGGATGCGGTGAAAGTTTCGTCGTAGTTGTGTCGTCGCGGTCGCGGCTCGCGCCGCTCCTACAGTCGGATACGCAACGCCACTGGCGTCGTTGACGAGCGACGACAAGCGGCAATCAAGAGCTTTCGTCCGCAAGCGGCCGAGTTACTTTCTTTTGGCAGCGCGCCAAAAGAAAGTAACCAAAGAAAAACGCTGGTCTAAAGTCACCAGCCACTAAGTCCAGCACCGGGCGCGGGGCTGCGCCATAAGGGACATCCTGTCCCATGGCGCACGCGCGCATCCATGCGCGCGCCCTTCGGGGCTGCGGAACATGGGCCTCGGGCGAGGTTGCGTCCGAGCCAACAGCAACAGCGAAAGCAACGGCAAAGGCAACGATCGAGGTCGCCGACGTAGCCAACCAAACCGGCGTTGCCGCCACAGTCTTCGCCGCAACAGCCGCCGCAACAGCAACAACAACGACAGCAACGACAGCAACGACAGCAACAGCGAACGGCTTTCGCGACGGCGATTCCCGCCGTCGCGAAAGCCGCCGGACTCACTGGCCGGCCGGCGCCTTGGCCTGCGCGGCGAAATCCCCCGACAGGTAGACGCTGAAGTCCGCGGGCTTGAGGTGCCGCCGGATCGCCGCATTCACCGCGTCCGCCGTCAGCGCCTGGAACTTCGCGTCCAGTTCGGCGCTGAACTGCATGGTGCGGTCGAAGAACAGGTTGCGGCCGAGCAGGCCGGCGACCGTGCCGTCGGAGGCGCGCGCCTGTTGGCGCTGGGTCAGCAGGCCGGACACGGCGTCGCGCAGTTCCTCGGCGTCCACGCCGCCGGCGATCAGGCGCGCGAATTCCTCGCGCATCGCCGCCTCGACCTTGGCCAGGTTCTGCGGCGCGGCGATCGCCTGCACGCTCCAGGCGCCGGCGTCGTCGCGGCCGTCGCGGCTGGCGTCGGCATCCAGGTCGCTGCCCACGCCGTAGCTCAGGCCGTCCTTCTGCCGGATGCGGTCGCCCAGGCGCGACTTCATGCCGCCGCCGCCGAGGATGTAGTTGGCCACCACCAGCGCCGGGTAGTCGGCGTCGGTCTCCTTCAGCGACACGTTGGCGCGCGCCAGCAGCACGCCGTTGGCCTTGTCCGGCGCTTCCAGCGTGCGCCGTTCGGGCGCGACCGCGGTGTAGCGCGTGGCGATGGGCGCGAACGCGTGGCCCGGTTTCCACGTCGCGAACAGGGCCTCGACCTGGCGCTTCACCGCCTCGGGATCGAAGTCGCCGACGACCGCGATCTCGCCCTCGGCGCTGCCGTAGAACTCGCGATGGAACGCGCGCAGCTCGTCGAGCTTGGCGCTTTTGAGCGCCGCCAGCGATTCGTCCAGGCTGCGGTAGCGCAGCGGGTGGCCGGCCGGCCATGGGTCGAAGTGCTGGGCCATGGCCTGTCCGGCCAGGGTGCCGGGTTCCTGGCGCGAGGCTTCCAGGCCGGTGATGGCCTGGCGCCGGTATTGCTCGAATTCGCCGTCGGGGAAGGCCGGTTCGCGCAGCAGTTTCGCCGCCAGCGCCAGCGCCTCGGCGAACTGGTCGCGGCGCGTGGTCAGGCCGATCGAGGCCGATTGCAGGCCGCCGCCGACGCGCGCGGCGGTCTTGAGTTGCTGGAAGCGCGCGTCGATCTGTTCGCGGCTGAGCCCGCCGCCGCCGCGCATCAGCATCGCCCCGGCCAGGGTCGCGGCGACTTCGCGGCCGCGCAGCGCGTCGGCGTCGGCGAAGCGGAAGTTGGCCGAGAACGTCACCGTGTTGCCGCGGTTCTTCTTCGGCAGCAGCGCCAGCCGCAGGCCGCGGCCGACGCCGGTGTCGATGACGACGGTCCGGGTGCGCGCCTGGATGTTGGCCGGGCTGGGGTCGAACTGTTCGCCGGCCTCGACCGCGGCCTTGCCGACATAGCCCAGCAGCGCGGCGGCCGCATCCGGCGCCTGCGGCACCTCCACGCGCTCGGGCGCGTCGGTGGGCTCGAACCGGCCCAGGGTGCGGTTGCTGGCGCGCAGGTAGGTGCGCGCGACCCGGTTGACCGCGTCGGCGTCGACCTTCTCCAACGCGTCGCGGCGCTGGAAGTACAGCCGCCAGTCGCCGACCGCGATCGGGTCCGACAGGCCCAGGGCGACGCCGGACACGTTGGTATAGGCCAACTCGTAACCGTTGCGCAGGCGCTGCTTGGCCGCATCGACCTCGGCCGCGGTCACCGGACGCTGGGCGATGCCTTCCAACTGGGCGAGCAGGGCCTGCTGCGCCTTGGCCGCATCGCCGCCCTTGGCCAGCGCGATCTGCGCGCCGAACAGGCCGGGGTCGCGCAGCGAATCGCTGTCCGAGCCGATGCTCTCGGCCAGCCCGGATTCCACCAGCGCCTTGTGCAGGCGCCCGCCGGGCACGTGGCCGAGCACTTCGTCGAGCACCTGCAACGCGGCGGCGTCGGCGTGGGTCGCGGCGGGCGTGTGGTAGGCGGCCATCAGCAGGCGCACGTCGCCGACCCGGCGCACGGTGACGTCGCGCTCGCCGTCCTGGGCCGGCTCGCGGGTGTAGAACACCGGCAGCGGCTGCGCCGGCTTGGCCACGCCGGCGAAGCGGCGCGCGACCGCGTCGAGCGTGCGCTGCGGATCGATGCGGCCGGCGATCACCAAGGTGGCGTTGTCGGGCCGGTACCAGCTGCGGTAATAGCCGCGCAGGCGCTCGATCGGCACGTGCTCGACGTCGCTGCGCGCGCCGATCGTGCTCTGGCCGTAGTGGTGCCACAGATAGGCGGTGGCGCGCACGCGTTCGTACAGGGCGCGGAACGGGCTGTTCTCGCCGGCCTCCATTTCGTTGCGCACCACGGTCATCTCGCTGTCGAGGTCGGCCTTGGCGATGGTCGAGTTGACCATGCGGTCGGCTTCCAGGCCCAGCAGCCAGTCCAGGGTGGCCTCGTCGGCGGGGAAGGAGGCGTAGTAGTTGGTGCGGTCCAGCGCGGTGGTGGCGTTGTAGTCGATGCCGCGCTTCTTCATCTGCGCGGGGATGTCGCGCTGGGTCGCGGTGCCCTTGAACAGCATGTGTTCGAGCAGGTGGGCCATGCCGGTCTCGCCGTAGTTCTCCTGCGCCGAGCCGACCGCGTAGACCAGGTTCACGGTCACCGTCGGCCGGCTGGCGTCGGGGAACAGCAGCACGCGCAGGCCGTTGCCCAGGCGGTACTCGCAGATGCCTTCCACGCAAGGGCCGGCGCTCGCGCCCTGCGGCGGTCGCGCGCTGTCGGCGTGGGCCTGGGCGTGGGCGCCGAGGCCGGCCAGGCCCAGCGCGAGGGCGAGCGGCAGGGCGAGGCGGCGGTGCGTGCGGCGGGACGGTGCGACGGGCATGGACACTCCTGGCGGAAAAGCCGTCCCGAGGCAACGCCGGGCCGGCGAAAAAGATCGGGGCTGCGGCGCCCCCAGGCATAGACGACAATGAGAACAGACCACCCCAGCCGGCGTCCGCCGCGAATGCATCCGATGTTCAGTTCAGACCCTTCGCACGCCGACGCGACCGCCGCCGCCGTGGGCGCCGGCGGCCTGCCGGTGCTGTACGCCGACCAGGCCCTGGCCATCATCGACAAGCCGGCGGGGCTGATGGTTCACGACAGCGCGCTGGCGCGCGGCGAGACCGACTTCGCCGCCGACCGCCTGCGCGAGCAGTTCGGCCGGCCGATCTTCCTGGTCCATCGCCTGGACCGCGCCACCAGCGGCTGCCTGTTGCTGGCCTTCGACCGCGACACGGCCTCGGCGCTGGGCAAGGTGCTGATGTCGCGCGAGGTCGAGAAGGATTACTTGGCGGTGTGCCGCGGCTGGCCGGCCGACGATGCGTTCGAGGTCGACCACGCGCTCGACGGCGGCCCCGGCAAGCCGCTGAAGAAGCCGGCGCAGACCCGCTTCGCGGTGCTGGCGCGCACCGAGCTGGCGATCGCGTCCGCGGGCTTCGACACCTCGCGCTACGCGCTGCTGCGGGCGCAGCCGCTGACCGGGCGGTTCCGCCAGATCCGCCGCCACCTCAAGCACCTGTCGCATCACCTGATCGGCGACACCAGCCACGGCGACGGCCGCCACAACCGCAGCTTCCGCATGCTCGGCATCCACCGCATGCTGCTGCACGCGCAGCGGCTGGCGTTCGTGCACCCGCACAGCGGCGAGCGGATCCAGGCGCGGGCGCCGGCGGATGCGGAGTTGGCCAAGGCGCTGGCCCTGTTCGAGGGCGTCGAGGGCGCATAGCGCCGGGGCGAACGGCATCGGGCCTGAAGGGCCTGCCACGAGTCTGCGTCCGGCCCGAAGGCCGTGCCCGCGACTCGTGGCAGGCCCCTCAGGCCCGATGCTTTGCGCTCAGCCGCGGCGGCGCGCCGCGGCCGATCTCAGGGCCGGCGGCCCTGCGGCTGTTGGTAGTAGTACGGGTTGCCCTGCACCTGCACCCGCGGCCCGATCGAGCGCTGGATCGCGGCGTTGGTGATGTCCTGCAGCAGCGCGCCGCCCAGCGAGCGGCCGGTCGAGGACTGCGGCTGGCTGTAGCCGTTGCGGCTCTGGCCCGGGCCCTGCAGCCCGTCCGGGTAGGCCTGCTGGTACAGCCGGTCGTAGTCGCTCTGCGCCTGCGGCGCGCGCTGGTACTGCTGCGGGTACGGCGCCTGCGACTGCGGATACTGCGTCGCGCCGCCGCCGCGGCGGCGTTCGGCCATGACCTGCTCGAGCACGTAGCGGCCTTCCGGCGTCTGCTGCATCTGCTGGATCGTGCGCGCGTCGAGCTCCTGCTCGCCGGGCTGGCCGTAGCGCGGATCGGGCTGCGGCATGCGGTCCAGGGCGTTCTGCATCTGGTTCAGGGCCTGGCTCTGGACCTGGTCGAACTGGCCCAGGATGCGCTGGTCGGTGGCGTTGGCCGAGCGGCCGACCAGGCTTTCGGCGACCGACTGCGCCGACTGGCGCATCTGCCGCTGGAAGACCGGGTTGTTGATCCGGCTGTTGACGTTGGCCGGGTCGTAGCGTTGGTCGACCTGGGCGCCGGCGACGGGCGCGGCGGCGGCCAGGACCGCCAGGGCGAACAACTTCAGGGCCGGCGCGGCGGCGCGGCGCGGGGCGAACGGACGGGATGGGCGCTTCATGCGGGGTCCTCCTTGGATCGCACTGAGGGGGTCGCACACATCGGGTGTGGACCGCCATGGTCCCCCCGCGGCGGCGGCCGAGTCAACGACGCGGGGACGACATGGCGCCATCGCGCCGGCAACGTCGCCCAATCCGCGCACAGCGGCGAGCGATGGGCGCCGTCGACGTCCTGTCATGGACGAACGGCCGCCGCCGACTACAATCGCCGGGGGAGGAACGCATGGCCATCAGCATTCCCGAGACGGAACTGGTCGAACGCTTCGTGCGCTCGACCGGTCCGGGCGGGCAGAACGTCAACAAGGTCGCCACCGCGGTGGAATTGCGCTTCGACGTCGCCCAGTCGCCGTCGTTGCCCGATGCCGTGCGCGAGCGCCTGCTGTCCAAGCGCGACCGGCGGGTGACCAACGACGGCGTGCTGGTGATCAGCGCCCAGCGTTTCCGCACCCAGGAACGCAACCGCGAGGACGCGCGCGAGCGCCTGGCCGCGTTCGTCGACAGCGGCCTGCGCGCGCCCAAGCCGCGCGTGGCCACCAAGCCCAGCCGCGCCGCCAAGGAACGCCGCCTCGGCGCCAAGCGCGAGCGCGGCCAGACCAAGCGCGGGCGCTCGCAGCGCGAGTGGGACTGACCCGCGAGACCACGGAGACTGCATGTCAGCCGAACCCGACACCCACACCGACGGCACGCCGCACGGCGCGCCCAAACTCCAGCATCCGCCGGGCGCGCCCGACGGCTCGGCGGTGCTGCCGTTGCCGCCCAACGTGCCGCGGGTCAAGCCGAGCCGGCTGGCGCGCTGGCTCGGCCGCGCGATCCTGCGCCTGGGCGGCTGGCGCATGGTCGGCCAGTTCCCCGACATCCCGCGCGCGGTGTTGATCGGCATCCCGCACTCGTCCAACTGGGACGGGGTGTGGGCGTTCGCGGCCAAGGCGGCGATGGGCCTGAACGTCAACATCATCGCCAAGGAATCGCTGTTCAAGGTGCCGGTGGTGGGCTTCATGCTGCGCCGGTTCGGGGTGATCCCGATCAACCGCAGCGCCGCCCACGGGGTGATCGACCAGGCCGTGGCGATGATCAAGGGCGCGGAGAAGTTCTGGCTCGGCATCGCGCCGGAAGGCACGCGCAAGCGGGTGGAGAAGTGGAAGGCCGGGTTCTGGAAGATCGCCAAGAGCGCGGATGTGCCGGTGGTGCTGGCGTATTTCCATTATCCCGACAAGGTGATCGGGATCGGGCCGGCGTTCCATCTGGGCGAGGATATGGACGCGGATATGCTTCGGATCCGGGAGTATTGCCGGCCGTTTATCGGGAAGAATCGCGGGACGGTGTGAGGGGGATCGCGGCGTTGGCGGCTGCGAGGTTGCGTAGCCGACTGTAGGAGCGGCGCGAGCCGCGACCGCGACAACGCAACTACGACGAAACCTTCGCAATCGCCGCGATGGCGCGGTCGCGGCTTGCGCCGCTCCTACAGGGGGCGTGCCGCGGTG
>NZ_FNPT01000035.1 GCF_900107375.1 Lysobacter sp. yr284 | reverse complement strand
GCCACGTGCGCGCCCGGCGACGTTCCCGCCGCATCGAGCGCCGCGGCGATCCGCCCGGCCGCCGCGCGCAACTGCGCGTAGGTCCAGCTCGCATCGCCCTCTTCTACCGCGACCGCCTGTGCCGGCGCCTGCCACAGCAGCGACTGCGCGCTCTCAGACGTTGCCCGCACAGGCAGCGCCGCCGGCAACGCAACGGCGTCGCCCAATAGCTCGGCAACGCTGCAGTCCGGTCGCTGCAGCAAGCGCAGCAGGCTGGACACGGACAGGTCGAGCATCGCGGCGACCGCATCGCGGTCGACCCGCGCGGCGTCGAGCAAGGCTTCCAGGCGCACGTTTTCGCGTTCGGACACGCGCAAGGTCAGTGCGTAGTGATTGGCCGCCCGGGTCTCGCGCACGCGCAGCGCGAACGGCAGCTGCGCCGGCGCCATCGCCGGGAAGTTTTCGACCACCAGCAGGCTGGCGAACAGCCGGTCCGCGTCCAGCCCGCTGTCGGCGAGGATCTCGCCCAGGCCGACGGCTTCGTTCTCGGCGATCTCCAGCGATTGCTCGCGCAGCGCCGAAAGCAGTTCGAGCGCCGGCCGGCCGGCATCGACGCGCAGGCGCAGCGGCAAGGTGTTGATGAACACACCGACCATCGACTCGACCCCGGCCAGATCCGGCGGCCGGCCCGAGCGGGTCACGCCCAGCACCACGTCGTCGCTGTTGCCGTAACGCGCGTTGGCCAGTCCCCAGGTCATCGCGATGACGTCGCTGAGGGTGCAACCGCGCTCGCGGCAGAACGCGCGCAGGCGTTCGCTGTCGTGCGCGCTCAGCAGTCGCTCGCATTCTTCGCGGCGTGCCTGTGCGGGCGCGGCGGCGGCCGCGGCGGGCAGCGCGGCGGCGCCGGCGTAGCCGTGCAGGCGCTCGCGCCACCCATCGCGCTGGCGCGCCAGGTCCTGCCGTTCGCGCCAGACCAGATAGGTCTCGAAACCGGGCGCCGGCGGCAGCCGTAGGGCGATGCCGCGCACGTCCGCGGTGTAGCGCTGCAGCATTTCGCCGACCAGCAGCGGCGTGCTCCAGCCATCAACGATGAGATGGTGGATGCTCCAGACCAGCCAGTAGCGGCCGCCGCCGCGCGCGATCAGGCTCATGCGCGCCAGCGGCGCGTGGGCGAAATCGACGCCGCGCGCCGCATCGTCGGCCAGCCAGCGTTGCAGTTCGGCGTCCTGGGCGGCCGCGTCGAGCCGCGACCAATCCAGCTCCTGCCACGGCGCCGTCGCGGACGCCAGCACGATCTGGTGCGGCACGGACAGGCCTTCCCACACGATCGCCGTGCGCAGCATCGGTTGCCGGCGCGCGGTCTCGGACCAGCTGCGCGCCAGCGCGGCCGCGTCGAGTTCGCCTTCCAGCTCGGCCACGGTCTGCTGGAAATACGGGTCGGTGCCCTCGCCGCGCAAGCTTTCCAGCAGTACGCCGCGCTGCAGCGGCGTCAACGCGAACGCGCGCTCGATCGAACGCGCGTCCTCGCGCGCGGCCAGCGACGCGAACTCGCCGGCGTCCAGCCGCGCCTGCGGCAGGTCGCTGGCGGTCAGCAGGCCGCTGCCGGGCGCCAGGCAATGCGCCACCAGCGCCGCCAGTTCGGCGGCGAAGGCCTGCGCCCATTGTTCGATCGTGGCCGCGTCGTAGGCTTCGCCGGCATAGTTCCAGACTAGGCCGAGCCGGCCGCCCTGCACCCGCGCATTGATCTCGACCAACGCGCCGGGCGGATTGTCCGCGCCGTTGCCGGAGGCCAGCGCGCGCGCTTCGACCTCGAACGCCGGTTGCGCGCCGCCGTCGACCACGCCGTGGTAGTTGAACAACAGTTGCCCGGCCGGCAGCGTCGGTATCCGCGCGGCCGCCGCCAGCGGCATGTATTCCAGGCCATGCCGCGCCAGCGCGCGGACCTGCTCCTTGAGCGCGGCGATCTGCGCCGGCCCGTCGCTGCCGGCGAGGTCCAGCGGCAAGGGATGCACGGCGGTGTACCAGCCCAGTACCGACGACCAATCGCGGCCGTCGAGCACGTCGCGGCCATGCCGTTCGCGATCCAGCCACAAGCGGCTCAGGCCGGTGCGCGCGGCCAGCGCCCGCGCCAGCGCGATCAGCAACAGTTCGTCGGTCTGGCAACGATAGGCCGCGCCCGCGCGTTCGAGCAGGTCCGCGGTGACGCCGGCATCCAACGTCTGGACGATGCGGCCGACGTTGCGCTGGCGCGTATCGGCCAGGGCGATCGCGCGGTCCTGCGGCAACGCCTGCACCGACTGCGCGGCGACGGCGTGCCAGAACTGCGCGTCGAAGGTCTGCGCTGCATCGGCCTCGTCCAGGGCCTCGACGTAATCGGCGTACGACGCGTTGCGCGCCGATGGCGTCCACGCCTGCCCGCGCCCTAGCGCGGCCAGGCCGTCGAACAGCTCGCCCAGCAGCAGGCGCCACGACACCGCGTCCACGATCAGGTGATGGGCGCAGACCAGCAGGCGTTCGCCCTCGTCGCAACGCGCGTAGGTCAGCGCGGCCAGCGGGCCGGCCAACGGCGTCGCCTTCTGCATGCGCGCGAACTCGGCATCGATGCGCGCGTCCAGGTCGGTCGCGCCGCGCCAGTCCTGCGCCTGGATCGCCGGCGCGGGACCGGGCGCGTCGACGCGCTGGCGCCACTGCCCGTCGAAGCGGTCGAAGCGCGCCCGCAGCAGATCGTGGCGCTGCCACAACTTGTCCCAGACGTGAGCCAGCTGCGCGGCATCGAGCGGCTGCTTCAGCTGCAGCGCCACGTACTGGTGATAGCGGTCCGGCTGGGCCGGCGCGCTGTCGAAGAACCAGCGCTGGATCGGGCTCAGGTCGACCTCGCCCACCAGCGGCGCGGTCTCGGCCGGCGCGGCCTGCAGCGGCGCCAGATGCGGTGCCAGTTCGGCCGCGCTCTGGAACTGATACATCAGCTTGGGCGTGACCGCATAGCCGCGTTCGCGCAGGCGCGCGACCACTTGCAGGCTGCGGATCGAATCGCCGCCGAGGCGGAAGAAGCTGTCGTGGATGCCGACCTCGCACTGCAGCACTTCGGCCCACACCGCGCACAGCGCGCGTTCCTGCGGCGTGCGCGGCGGCGTCCGGTCGGCCGGCGCGGGCGCCGGCGGCGCCGGCAACGCGCGGCGGTCGACCTTGCCCGAAGCGTTGCGCGGCAAACGTTCCAGCACCACGAACTGGGCCGGCACCATGTGCGCGGGCAGGCGCTCGCTGAGCGCGCGATGCCAGCGTTCGGCGTCGCCCTGGCTGGAATCGGCCGGGTCCGCAACGGCCTCATCGTGGCGCTGCACCCAGGCGACCAGCCGTTGCGCGGCGCCTTCGCCGACTACGCCGGCAGCGGCGGCGCGCACCTGCGGCAATTGCCCCAGGCAGTGTTCGATCTCTTCCAGCTCGATCCGGTAACCGCGCAACTTGACCTGGAAATCGGCGCGGCCGAGGAATTGCAGCTCGCCGTTATCGAGCAGGCGCACGCGGTCGCCGGTGCGGTACATGCGCAGCGATGCGCCCGAGGGCAGGCGCAATGGCGCGAACCGCGCCCGGCTGGCGGCGGCGTCGCCGCGGTAGCCCTCGGCCAGCCCGATGCCGCCGAGCGCGAGTTCGCCGCAGGCTCCGCGCGGCACCACGCGTCCGTGCGCGTCGAGCACCGCGGCGATGCGTCCAGGCAGCAACCGGCCTAGCGGCACCGGCCGGGTGGTGTCCTCGGCCTGCACGCGGTGGTAGTGGCTGGAGATAGTGGCCTCGGTCGGGCCGTAGGCGTTGATCAGGGTATGGCCCTGATCCAGGCCGAGTTCGAACCAGCGCCGCGCCAGCGACACCGGCAGCACATCGCCGCCGACCACGAGGCAGCGCAGCGGCAGCGCGCGCCAATCGTCCGCGGCGGTGGCCAACAACAGTTCGTTGGCATACGCCGGCGCCAGGTCGGCGACGGTGATGGCGCGCTCTGCCAGGCACGCGAGGAAACGCGGCGGCTCCAGTAGTTCGTCGGGCTGGGCGACCACGCAGGCGCCGCGGCTCCAGGCCGCGAGCGGTTGTTCGAGGGTGGTGTCCACCGCCAAGCCGGCGACGTGCAGCACGCGGTCGTGCGCCGCCATGGCCAGCGCGTCGGCCGCGCCGGCGATGTGCGCGGCCAGGGCGGCATGGCCGACTTCCACGCCCTTGGGCGCGCCGGTGGAACCGGAGGTGTACAGCACATAGGCCAGCGGGTTCGGCGCGGGCACCGGGGCATCGCCGTGTCCAGCGTGCGCGTCCGATTCCAGCGAGTCGACCGCGAGCACCGATTCCGGCGCGAACCACGCCTGCCCCTGCGCATCGGTCAACACCGCATCGCAAGCGCTGGCGGCGACGACCTCGCGCAGGCGCGCCTGCGGCCACTGCGGATCCAGCGGGACCACGCTCAGGCCGGCGCGCCAGGCGCCGAGCAATGCGCAATACCAATCCGGCCCGCGCGGCAGGCACAGCGCCACGCTGCGCGCCTGCGCGCCCAGGCGCCGGCGCAGCGCGGCGGCACGGGCGTCGGCCGCTGCGATCAGTTCGCGATAGCTCAGCCGGCCTTGCGCCGTCTCCAACGCGCTGTGTTCGGGGAACTCCTGCGCGGCGCGCGCGATCGCCTCGATCACGCTGGCGGCGGCTTGCGGCGCCGCTTCGCGGCGATCGTCGAGCGCGAGTTCGGCGGCCGGCCACGGCCACGACAGCGCCGGCGCGTGCGGCTGCTCCAGCATCGCGGCCAGGGCGAGGAAGTAGCGCTCGGCCCAGCGCGCCACCGTGCCCGCATCCCACAGCGCGGTGTTGTACTCCCACACCGCGCTCATGCCGTTTGCGCCGACCAGCACTTCCAGGGTCAGCTCGTGCTTGGCGACATCCTCGGGCAGCGCCAGCGCGCGCGCCTGCACGCCGTGCAGGTCCAGGGCCAGGTCGGCGTCGTGGCGCAGCGCGAACATCAGCTGGAACAACGGCGCGTGGCGGTTGCTGCGTTCGACCTGCAACGCCTCGATCACGCGTTCCAGCGGCAGCGCCTGGTGCTCCAGCGCGGCCAGTTGGTGGTCGCGGCAGCGCGCCACCAGGGTGGCGAAGTCGGGATCGTTGTGCAGCTGCGTGCGCAGCACCACGGTGTTGACGAACAGGCCGACCAGCGACTCCAGTTCCGGCCGCACCCGGCCGGCGACCGGGGTGCCCATCAACAGATCGTCGCCGCCGCCGCAACGCGCCAACAGCGCGGCGAAGCCGGCCTGCAGCACGTGGAAGGCGGTGGCGCGCGAGGCCTGGGCATAGGCGCTCACGCGCTCGGCAAGCCCGGGCGGGAATGCCAGGCGCAGCTTGGCGCCGGCCTGGCCGAGCGCGGCCGGGCGCTCGCGATCCAGCGGCAGCGAGTGCAGATGCGGCGCGCCGGCCAGGGCGTCGACGTGATGGCGCAGGGCGCCGTCGAGCCGGTCGAGGGTGTCGCGCTGCCAGCGCGCGTAGTCGCCGTACCGGCACGGCAGCGGCGGCGCCGGGTCCGCGGCCAGGCCGCATTCGGCGCGATAGGCGCGGCCGAGGTCCGCGGTCAGCAGCCCCAGCGACACGCCGTCGCAGGCGATATGGTGGACCACGACCTGCAGCCAATGCCGGGCCGATCCGTCATCGCCCTGCCCGTCCAGGCGCAGCAACTGCATGCGCAGCGGACGTTGCCGTTGCAGCTCGAACGGGCGCAGGCGGAAGCCTTCGACCGCCGCATCGATCTCGCCCTGGCCGTGGCCGCGCATGTCCGCCGCCTCCACCGCCGCGGCGCCGTCGCCGACGGCGACCGTATGCCCGTCGCGCACGCACCGGTCGAGCGCGTCGTGGCGCGCGAGCAGGCGTTGCACCGCGCGCTCCAGCGCAGCGGCGTCGACGTCGCCGCGCAGTTCGAACAGCGCCGCCAGGTGGTAGGCGTGGCCGCCGGGTTCGAATTGTTCCAGGAACCACAGCCGCTCCTGGCCCAGCGACAGCGGCGCGGGCGCCGCGTCCGGCGCGCGCTCGATCGGTTGCGCGCGCCAGTCCGCGCCGGCGCCTTGCGCCTGGCTCAGCAGCGCGATCAAGGCCTCGCGGCGGGCGCCGATATCGGCGCGCAACTGCGCGTCCAGCGGCGCGCGCGTCGCCTTAAAGGCCAGCCGGCCGTCTTCGACGTGCAGGGCGATGCCCGCGTTGCGCGCGCGTTCGAGGATCTCGAGCGCGGCGCCGTCGGGCGTCGCGGCTTCGAGCGCGGTAACTTCAGGAGCGGTCATAGGAATCCCGATTCGATGACGGATTCGCCGCCAGCGCTGGACGCGAGCGCGGCGGCCTGCAATGCGTCGATCAGCAAAGCCTGGTCGCGGATGGTGGTGGCGGCGAACAGCCGGCGCAGGTCCAGGCGCAGGTCGAATTCCAGGGCGATCGCGCTGGCCAGCCGGGTGGCCAGCAGCGAGTGGCCGCCGAGGGCGAAGAAGTCTTCGGTGACGCCGATGGCCTCGCGCTGGAACAGGCGCTGCCACACCGCCAGCAGTCGGCGCTCGCTGTCGCTGGCCGGCGCCAGCCGGACCTGCGGCCGCAGCACGTGTTCGACCAGCGCCGCCAGGGCGCGGCGGTCGACCTTGCGGCTGGCGCTTTGCGGCAGCGTCGCCCGGCATTCGATGTGCGCCGGCAACAGGTGCGCCGGCAGGCGCTGGCGCAGCGCCTCGCGCAGCGCCGCCGGGTCGGCCTCGCCCTGCACGAACGCGACCAGGCAGGCGTTGTCCTGTCCCGGCCGGTGCACCAGCGCGACCGCCTCGGCCACGCCGGCCTGCGCGCGCAGCGCCGCTTCCACTTCGCCCAGCTCGATGCGCAGGCCGCGGATCTTGACCTGATGGTCGCGCCGGCCGAGGAACTCCAGGCGGCCGTCGCGACGCTGGCGCACGCGGTCGCCGGTCGCGTACAGGCGCACGCCGGCCAGCGGCCCGCGCTCGGGCGTGCGGAACGCGGCCGCGGTCTTGTCCGGCAAACCCAGGTAACCGTGGGCGAGGTAATCGCCGGCCAGGTGCAGTTCGCCGACCGACTCGGGCGGGCACGGCTGCCCCGACCAGTCCAGCACGTAGCACTGCGCGTGCGGCAAGGGATGGCCCAGCGCGATCGCGCGGCCGGGTTCGTAGCGGTCGGCGGTGACGATCACCGAGGCCTCGGTCGGGCCGTAGCCGTTGAGCAGGACGCGGCCGCGGCCCCAGCGCTCGGCCAGCTCGGTCGGGCACACATCGCCGCCGAGCAGCAGGTAGCGCAGCGCCGGCAACGACGGCGGCGGCAGCGGCGCGAACACCGCCGGCTGCGCCACCACGTGGGTGATCGCCTGCTCGGCCAGCAGCGCCAGCAGGCCGTCGCCGGAGCGGGTCAGATCGCGCTCGATCAAGTGCAGGCAGGCGCCCTGGGTCCACGCGCACAGCCACTCCAACACCGACATGTCGAAGTGCAGGCCGGTGAACTGCAGCACGCGGTCGCCGGGCCCGGCCGGCAGCATCGCCTGCACCGCCTGCATCAGGCGCAGCGGGCCGCGGTGCGGCACCAGCACGCCCTTGGGCTGGCCGCTGGAACCGGAGGTGTAGATCACGTACGCCGGCGAGGCCGCGTCGTGGTTGCGCGCCGGGTTGCGCTCGGGCTGCGCGGCGAGTTCGCCGAGCAAGGCCTGGCTGTCGAGATCGAGCACGCGCGCGCCGCCGTCGCTCACGCAGGCCAGTCCCGCGCCGCGCGCCAGCGCGAAGCGGCAGCCGGCATCGGCGAGGATGAAGGCGATGCGCTCGTGCGGATGCTCCGGATCGATCGGCACGTAGGCGCCGCCGGCCTTGAGCACGGCTAGCATCGCCACGGTGATCGCGACGCTGCGGTCGGCCACCAGCGCCACCCGCTCGCCCGCTGCCAGGCCGAGCGCGCGCAGATGGTGGGCCAGGCGATTGGCGCGGCGGTTGAGTTCGTCGTAGCTCAGGCAGCGGCCGGCGCCGACCAGGGCCGGTTCGGCCGGGTGCCGCGCCGCGCTGCGCTCGATGCAGTCGGCCAGCGAATCGGGCATGCGTTCGGGCACGAACGGCAGCGCCGGCCCCTGCCCGCGCGCGCGCCACGCCGCCCAATCCGCGGGCGCGAGCAGGCCGATCTGGCCGACCGGCGTGTCGGCCAGGCCGGCGACGCCGCGCAGCAGGCGCAGCCAGTCGGCGAGCACGCGCTCGACGAAATCGTCCGGCAACTGGCTGCGCTGGCTCTGCAGCAACAGGTGCAGGCTGTCGTCTTCCGGCGTCAGCTGCACCAGCAGCGGCAAGTTGGTCGCGCTGGCGGCGTGCACGAACTCGTAGCCCAGGCCGCCGGGCAGTTGCGCGGCGGTGTCGAGCGGAATGTTCTCGATCACCAGCAGGCTGTGCAGCAGCGCCGCGCCGTTGGGGACGCCGGCCAGCTCGGCGATGCGCGCCAGCGGCAGGCGGTCGTGCGCCTGCACCGCGAAGCTGAGGTCGCGCGCCTTGCGGCACAGCTCGCCGAATACCAGCCCCGCGTCCAGCCGCAGCCGCATCGGCAGGGTGTTGATGAACAAGCCGGTCATGCGTTCGGCCTGCGCCAGCGCCGGCGGGCGGCCGCTGACGGTCAGGCCGAAGCAGACATCGGCGCTGTTGGTGTAGCGGCTCAGCAGCAGCGCCCAGGCCGCTTGCAGCACGCTGGTCAGCGGCACCTGCAGGCGCGCGGCGCATTCGCGCAACGCGGCGATCTCGCCGCGCAGCAGCCGCGCTTCGGTGACGTAGCGGCCCTCGCCAGGCGCGGTCGGCGCCGGCAGTTCTTCGCCGCCTTCGTAGTCGGCCAGTTGCGCGCGCCAGAACGCTTCCTCGCCGTGCACCGGCTGCGCGCGCAGCCAACCGATGTAGTCGCGGTAGCGCGGCGCCGGCGGCAAGGCCTCGCCGGCGTACAGCGCGAACAGTTCCTGCAGCAGCACCGCCGCGCTCCAGCGGTCGATCACCAGGTGGTGCACGGTCAGCACCAGCCAGGCCTGCGACGGCCCGGCGCAGACCAGGTGCAGGCGCAGCAGCCCCGGCTGTTCCAGCGCGAACGCGCCGTCGCGCTCGCGTTCGCACAAGGCCCACAGTTCGGCCTGGACCTGGGCGCTGTCGCGGCCGGACCAATCGTGTTCGCGCAGGCTCGGGCCGGCCTGCACCGGCAACCACTGCACCGGCCGGCCGGCGTGGTCCCAGTCGAAGCCCACGCGCAGGCTTTCGTGGCGTTGCTGCAGCGCCGCCCAGGCTGCGGCCAGGCGCGGGCGATCCAGCGCACCGGTCAGGCTCAGCACCTGTTGGTTGAGGTATTGCCCGGAATCGGGCGCGGCCAGGGCCGCGAACAGCAGCCCTTCCTGCAGCGGCGACAAGGGATAGGCGTCGATAGCGTCGGCGTGCGCGGCGCGCAGGCGCGCGCCTTCGGCGGGGTCGAGCAAGCCGAACGGCGCCAGCGCCGCGGCCGGCGCCGGTTCGGCCTGCGCGGTCGCGATCGCGTCGGTCGCGCCGGCGGCGCGGTCCAGGTGCGCGGCCAGCGCCGACAGCGGCCGATGTTCCAGCAACTCGGCCGGGGTCAGCGCCAGCCCGGCCTGGCGCGCGCGCGCGACCAGCTTCAGCGCGGCGATCGAGTCGCCGCCGAGTTCGAAGAAGTCGGCATCGCGGTCGAGCCCGTCGCGACCCAGCGCCTGCGCGCAGGCGCGGCGCAGCGACAGCTCGGTCGGCGACGGCGGCCGCAGCCGCTGCGCCAGTTCGCGCAGGCTGGCGGTTTCCAGCAGCAGCGCCGGGGTCAGTTCGATGCCGTTCTTGCGCGCGCTCGCCACCAGCCGCAGGGCCAGGATCGAATCGCCGCCGAGGCCGAAGAACGACGACTGCGGCCCGATCGGGGCCTGCGGGAACAGCGGCTGCCACAGCGCCGCCAGCTGCGCTTCGAACGGCTCCAGCGGCGCGTCTTGGGTTGCGGCGGCGGGCTGCGCGGCGTCGAGCAGTGCCAGCAACGCGGCGCGGTCGACCTTGCCGTTCGCGGTCACCGGCACCGCCTCCACCCGCAGGCAGCGCGCCGGCACCATGTAATCGGGCAAGGCCGCGCGCAGCGGCGCCAGCGGGTCGGCGTGGTCGCCGCGGTAGAACGCCGCCAGCGCGTTCGCGCCGTTGGCGTCGGGCGCGGCCAGCACCACCGCTTGGTCGACCCCGGGCACGGCGCGCAGGCGTTGTTCTACCTCGCCCGGCTCGACCCGGTAGCCGCGAATCTTGACTTGATCGTCGGCGCGGCCATGGAACACCAACTCGCCGGCCGGCAACCGCTGCACGCGGTCGCCGGTGCGGTAGACGCGTTGCGCGGGGTCCAGCGGATCGGGCAGAAAGCGTTCCGCGCTCAGCGCCTCGCGGCGCCAATAGCCGCGCGCCACGCCGACGCCGCCGATGTACAGCTCGCCGATCGCGCCTTGTGCGACCGCGCGGCCCTGCGCATCCAGCACATACGCGCGGTAGTTGGGCAGCGGCGCGCCGATCGCGACCGAGGCGGTGCCGCGCGGCGCCCGCGCGGTGTCGATGCAGGTCGCGCCGACCGTGGTCTCGGTCGGGCCGTAGTGATTGAACACCCGGCAGTGCGGCGCCAGTGCGCGTACCTGCTCGACCAGCGGCCAGGGCAAGGCTTCGCCGCCGAACATCAACGCCTGCTGCGGCAGCAAGCGCTGCGGTTGTTCGGCGGCGAGCAATGCCTGCAGGTGCGAAGGCACGATCTTCAGCACATCGACGCGGTGGCGCTGCAGGTGTTCGGCCAGCGCGTGCGGATCGCGCGCCAGCGCATCGTCGATCAGGCGCAGCCCGCGACCGCTGAGCAAGGCGCCGAACAAGGCGGTATGGCCGAGGTCGGCCGAGGCCGTGGCCAGGGTCGAGAACACCGCATCCTGCGCCAACGGCTGGTCCTGCTGCAGTCGCGCCAGCACGCCTTCGACGTAGCCGCACAGGTTGGCGTGGCTGACCGCCACGCCCTTGGGCTGTCCGGTCGAACCGGAGGTGTAGATCAGATAGGCGACGTCGTCCGGCTCGCGCGCGAGGTCGCGCAAGCCCTCGCCGGCCAGCGCATCGGAGGCGCACCAGTCCGCCGCCGCGGGCAGCCACGGCGGCCGCGGGCCATCGCCCAGGACCACGCGCGCGCCGCTGTCTTCGACCATGTAGGCCAGGCGCTCGTCGGGCAGGCGCGGGTCCAGCGCGAGCCACGCCTGTCCGGCGTACCACGCCGCCAGCATGGCGACGATCTGGGCCTCGCCGCGCGGCAACGAAAACGCGACGACGTCGCCGCCGCGCGCCTGCAGGCCGCAGGCCAGTACGCGCGCGCGGGCGCGCAGCGCGGCGTAGTCGAGCGTGCGCTCGCCTTCGTGCAGGGCGATGCATGCGGCCGGCGCGGCTTCGATCCGTTCGATCGCATGGCGCGCGCCCGGCTCGATGGTTTCGCCGCGTTCGCCGGCCTGGCCGTGTTCGGCCCAGTCCAGCGCGTCGAGCGTAAGCGCGGGGTCGGCGACGATCCGCGCGAGCAGTTCGACATAGCCGTCGAGCCAGCCCGACACGGTCTGCGCGCTGTACAGCGCATCGCTGTAGCCGACTTGGCAGCACAGGTCCGGGCCGTTCTCGAACACGGTCAGGATCAGTTCGTGGGCGGCGCCGCGCATGCCCATGTGCAGCGTTTCCAGCGCCACCGCATCGCCCCAGCCCAGGCGCGCCTGCGAGTAGGTGAAGAAATGTTGGAACAGCGGCGCGCGGTCGGAGCGCCGCGGCAAGGCCAGCTCGTCGAGCAGGCGGGTCAGCGGATAGCGCTGGCGGCGCAGCGACGCGTCCATCTGCGCCTTCAGCGCCGCGGCCAGATCGGCGAAGCGCTGTTGCGGATCGATCCGCGCGCGCACCGGCACCGGATTGGCCAGGTAGCCGACCAGATGCCGATGCCGCGCTGCGTGGCGTCCGAGCGTCGGCGTACCGATCACGAAATCGGCCTGCCCGCCCAGCCGCCACAGCCACAGCTGGTAAGCGGCCAGCAGCACGATGTAAGGCGTGACCCCGAGCGCGGTCGCGGTCGCGCGCACCTGCGCGCTCAAGTGCGGTGTCAGGTCGCGCTCGATCCGCTCGCCGCTCCACTGCCGCTGCGGCGGGCGGGCGAAATCGGTCGGCAGGTCCAGGCCGGCCGGGGCGTCGCGCAGCAGCGCCTGCCAGTACTGCGCCGCCTCGCGGCCACGGTCGCTGTCGAGGTATTCGGCGTTCTCGCGGCTCCATTGCTCGTAGGACGCGGCCGCGGCGCCGGCTTCGTCGCCGCCCAGTTCCGCGACCAGTTCCGCGACCAGTTCGCGCGCGAGGATTTCGCAGGAATAGAAATCGGCGACGATGTGATGCAGCACCAGCGAGACGATCGCGCGCGCGCCCGCGCGCACGCTGGCCAGGCGCATGACCGCGGCGTCTTCCAGCGCGAACGGCCGGTCGGCCTCGGCCAACAGCGTGCGTTTGGCCTGCGCCAAGTCGTCCGCGGCGGCGAGCGCGCGGCATTCGTTGCGGTGCCGGTCGAGGATGCGATAGCACGGTTCGCCGTCGCGTTCGCCGAACTGCGCGCGCAGCATCGGATGGCGGGCGCACAGGCGCTCGAACGCTGCGGCGAGCTGCGCGTCCTCGATCCGGCCGTCCATGCCGAGCACGGCGGTGCAATGGTAGGCCGCGCTGTGCGGCGCGAGCCGGTGCAGGAACCACAATGCGCGCGGGTTGGCCTGCAGCGGGCGCCAGTCGAAGTAATCCGGCTGCGCCGCAAGGATCGCGTCGATCTCGTCGCGGCGCTCGTCCAGCGCCTGCCGCTCGGCGGCTTCGAGCGCTCCCTCGTCGCGCGCCGGTATCGTCCAGCCGTCGGGGCCGCGCTCGAGCGTGCCGCCCTTGCGCCAATAGCTTGCGAGAATCGAGGACGCCATCGTGTGTTTCCTTCGGTGCATCGCGGCCCGCGAACGCATCGCCGGGCCGATCCAGGGCCTCGCGGCGCGGTCAGCCCGCCAGCGGCTCGCGTTCGCGCCGTTCCAGTTCCTGCAGCGAGAACGGTTCGGCCATCGACACCACGACCTTGCGCTCGCCGTCGAACGGTTCGCGGCCGTGCGCGGCGAGCATGTTGTCGAGCATCACGATGTCGCCCGGCTGCCAGGGGAACTTGACCGCTTCCTCGGCCAGCACGCCGCGGATGGATTCGAGCACGCTGTCTTCCAGCTCGCTGCCGTCGCCGTAGAACACATGGCGCGGCAGGTTGCGCGCATCGCCCAGGATGTCGAGCAGCATCGCCATCACGTCCGCGCCCTGGCTGGAGGCATGGAACAGGTGGGCCTGGTTGAACCACAGCGGGACGCGGCTGACCGGATGCCAGGCGGTGCCCTGCACGAGTTGCTCGGTGCGCAGTTGCTTGTCGCCGATCCAGTGGGTGGCGATGCCGTTGTCGCGGCAGAACGCATCGACCTCCTCGCGCGACTCGGTGCCGAAGGTCTGCTGCCACGACAGGTCCATGCCGGTGCCGTAGTTGCGCACGTACAGCAGGCGCTTGCGCTCGAAGCGCTCGCGGATCGCCGGTTCCATGCGCTGGTAGATGCGGCGGCTGTCGGCGATCGGGGTCTCGCCGCCGACCGGGCTGGCGACCACGCAGTGCAGCCAGATCTTCATCGGCCAGGCGGTGGTGTAGGCCTGTTCGTTGTGCAGCGGAATCGAGCGGTTCTTGGGGAATTCGGTCGAGGTGTACACGCCCTTGGTCAGCTTGGAGCGCTGGCTGGAACCGAATTCGTAGCTGATCGGATCGAAGCCGAAGCCGCGCACGAAGGCGTCGAACGATTCCAGCCCGGCCACGCCGAAACCGCGGAACAGCAGGCCGGCGTGGCGGTACAGCAGGCGCGAGTTCAGTTGCGCGATGTCGTGCGCGCTGTCGCCGATCGCGGCGCCGGCGATGGCCGGTTCCACCAGCAGCGGGAATCCGCCGCGGGCAGGGTCGAACGCGCGCACGCGCAGCGAGCTCAGGTCTGCGGTCGCGGCGGCCAGAGCCGAATCGTCCAGCGGAGCAAAATCAACCATGTCAGCGATCCATATGCCAAAGCGGGCGATAGAATAGGATCAATGCAAATGATTGTCATTTGAATTTATGGAGTTCAGCTGATGCGCGTCACGCAATCTTTGCCGCGTTTGATTTGCTTGCCTTACGCCGGCGGCAGCTGGCATGCGTTCGCGCCGTGGCAGGCGGCATTGCAAGGCCAACTCGAAGTGGTCGCGCCGGAATTGCCGGGGCGCGGACATCGCATCGCCGATGCCCCGTTCAGTCGTTTGCCTGCGCTGGTGGACTGGTTGCTCGACGAACTCGACCGGCAACTCGCTGATGATTTCTCGCTATGGGGTCATAGCATGGGCGCGTTGCTGGCGTATGAACTCGCGCGCGCGCTCGAACGCCGCGGGCGGCGCGGGCCGCGTCATCTGTTCGTCACCGGCGCGCTGCCGCCGCGCTATCCGCGCCACGCCGAGCGCTATCACCTGCTCGACGACGACGGCCTGATCGCCAAGCTGGCGGCGATGGGCGGAACGCCGCAGGAAGTGCTGCGCGACCGCGACCTGATGCAGATCGTGCTGCCGTTCGTGCGCGCGGATTTCGCAGTCTGCGAGACCTATGCCTGGGATCCTCGCGAGCCGGCGGTGCGCGCGCCGATCACCGCCATCGGCGGCGACCGCGATCCCGACATCGCGGTCGACAAGCTGCACGGCTGGAGCGATTGCAGCCGCGCCGGCGCGCGCGTGTCGAGCCTGCGCGGCGGCCATTTCTTCCTGCGCGAGCATGTGGCTAGCCTGGCCGAGACGTTCGCGCGGACTCTGGCGCGGCCGGCGTTGAGCGAACCAGCGTAGCGGCGCGGATCGGGTCGCGCCGCAGCCAGCGCACGGTGCCGATGCAGGCGGCGGCCAGGCTCAGGCACAGCAGTTGGACCGTGACCGCGGACCAGTCGCCGGCCGCGAGCGCGGCCAGCAAAGCGGAGCCGAACATCGCCCAGTCCAGCAGCGGCAGCAGCAAGAACAGCGCGCCGGCGATGCTCAACATGAGGGTCAGGTCGCGGCGCGGCCGCGCGCTGTACACGCCCAGCGCGCACGCGGCCAACAGCGGCAAGGCGAACGCGCCGATCACCCAGTCCATGCGCGCAGGCACGGCCACCGGCAGCGTCCGCGCCGCCAGCAGCACCGTCGCCAGCGCCAGCATGCCGCCGCCGCAGGCGCCGACGCTCAGGCCCGCGACCCAGCGCAAGCCGCGCGGACGGGCGCGCTGGCTCAGGCGTTTTTCCAGCCACAGCAGATTGCCGGTGGCGATCAGCACGCACGTCGCGATCGCCAGCAGGAAGTACAGCAGGCGCAGGCCGATGCCGCCGAAATCGCCGTAGTGCAGGCGGTGCAGGACTTCGTTGCCGTGGGCCAGGGCGTTGATCCCGCGCGGCGGCAGCAGGCGCAGCGGTTCGCCGTTGTCCAGGCGATAGCTGGCCTGCCCCACCTGGGCCAGCGATCCGTGGCCGTGGCCGTGCACGGTCAGCCAGGCGTTGCGGTCGCCGTAGTGCAGCAGCGAGACCCGCACCGGCTCCATGTCCAGGCGTTGCGAAGCTTCGCGGATCAGCGCATCGACGCTCAGCGACGGCGTCGGCGCATGCGCGATTTCCAGCGGCAGCGGCGGCGCGAACAGCAACTCGCGCAGCGGCTGGTCGTCGCCGTGCAGGCGGCCGAACACCAGCAACAGGTTCAACACCAGGGTTAGGCTGAACACCGTGCCGGTGAAGGCCATCAGCAGATGGAACGGCAACGCCAGCACGCCCAGGCTGTTGTGCAGGTCGAGCCAGCGCAGGCGCGGCTTGCCCCAGCGCGGCGAAAACAGCGCCGACAGGCTCAGTTTCGGCCAATGCAGCACCAGCCCGGTCAGCAGGCCGAGGAACATCAGCAGCGAGGCCACGCCGACCAGGTAATGGCCGCCGGGCAGGTACAGCTCCTTGTGGAACTCCTCGAAGAACTCGCCCAGGCCGGTGGCCTCCGGATCGGGCAGCTGCGCGCCGGTGACCGGATGGAACGCGGTGGCGCGGTAGAAATCGCCGGCGTCGTCGTACAGGAACACCTGGTAGTAGGCGCTCATGCGCCCGGGCAGCAGCACCTCGATGTGCGGATCGGCGACTTCGCTCGGGACGTGGGTCGCCGCGAGCACGCCGTCGAGGCCGACCAGCGCGCGGTTCTGGCTGCCCAGGTAGGCCGGCGCCTTCTCCCACAGGTCGACCTCGCGCTTGAACATGGTCATGGCCCCGGTGAGGAACACCAGGAACAACACCCACGAAGCGATCAGGCCCAGCCAGCTGTGCGAAGCCAGCAGGCCGGCGCTGCCGCCGCGCGAACCGGGGTTCGCGGGCTTGGCGGCTTTGGCGGGCTTAGCGGACATAGGCGAGCGCGTTCAACAGCAGCGACGGCAGCGCCAGCGCGGCCAGTCCCAGCCACGCGCGGCGCAGGCTCGAGGCCGAGTAGCAGAAGTACGCCAGCGCGACCCACAGCGGGAACGACGCCAGCAGCAGGATCAGCGCCCGCGCGGCCAGCGACAGGCCGGGCAGCCACATCAGGTTGAGCATGACGGTGGCCATCGTCGCCAACCCGCCCAGGCCCGCGGCCGCGCTACGCGCCCACATGGGCCGCGCTCCTGCGCCGCGGGCGGGGCCGCGGCGCGGCATCCGGCCGCATCGGGCCGCGGCGGGCGGCAGTGTGCGGCGCGAGCGTCGTGGCGGGCGTCATGGCGGCGTCCGGCGGCGCCGGATCAGAACCGGTAGGCGACCGAGAACAGCGCCGTGCGCGGATCGCCGATGCGCACGCTGGGCGCGAAACGGTCGCCGTCGGAGGCGTAGTACCAGCGCTTGTCGGCGAGGTTCTTCACGCTGAGCTGGAAGCGCAGGCTGGCGTTGTCGCCGACCGGAACGTAATACCATACGCCCGCATCGAACAAGGTGTAGGACGGCATCGACCAGGTGTTGTCGTCGTCGCCGTAGCGCTTGGACACGTAGTTGACGCCGGCGCCGAAGCCCAGCCCGCGCCAGGCGCCGTCGACGAACTCGTAGCTGCCCCACAGGTTGCCGCTGCGCGGGGCGACGTTGGCGTTGGTCTTGCCGAGCAGCGCCAGGTCCGGATCGCGGGTGATCTCGTAATCGAAATCGGCGTAGCTGGCGATCAGGTTGAAGCCTTCGGTGATGCGCAAGGTGGCGTCGAACTCGATGCCGCGCGAGCGCGCCTCGCCGATGAAGCGGTATTGGTCCAGGCTGCCGGTCGAATCGGGGTTGAGCGCCGGGATGTTGGTCTTGCGCAGGTCGAACCAGCTCACGGTGAACTGCAGGCGGTCGGCGAACAGGTTGCCCTTGAGCCCGGCCTCCCACTGCTTGCCGGTCTGCGGCAGCGAGCGCGGATCGTAGTTGAAGAACGGGTGCACGGTGAACGAGGTCGCGCGGCTGGCGTACACGGCCAGGCCCGGGGCGAACTCGTAGGACGCGCCGAGCTGGTAGGAGTTGTCGCTCCACTCGCGGTCGGCGACGGCGGCGGCGCCGGCCGGCTGGCCCTCGTCGTAGTTCTGGGTGCGGCTGGCCACTTCGTACCAGTCGCGGCGCAGGCCGGCGGTCAGCAGCAGCTTCTCGTTCGGCTGCAGGATGTTTTGCACATAGACGCCGCGGAAATCCAGGTCGGTGCGCGAGGACCGGCTGAGCGCGGCCGAGCCTGGCTGCAGGTTGCCGTAGACCGGCGCGAATACGTTGAACAGCGGCCGCCCGGCGAACACGTTGGCGGTTTCGTTGTCGCCGTTGAGCTGGCCGGCGTCGGTGTCGGTGTAGCCGCCGTCGATGCCGGCGATCACGGTGTACTTCATCCCGGCCGGTTCGAAGCGGCCGGTCAGGCGGGCGTTGTACTGGCCCGAGTCGACGTCGTAGGGCTTGTTGCCGCCGACGTTGCGGATAAGGGTGCCGGCCGGCACGGCGATCCCGCGCACGACGGTGTCTTCGGCGTAGAAGTCGTAGGCGCGCACCTGCAGGTCGTGCGATTCGGTCTTCTGGTAGGTATAGCCGACCACGGCGTCCCAGTGTTCGCCGAAGCGGTGCTGGTACTGCGCATCGACCGAGTGGCCGGTCGACCAGGAGTTCTCCCACGACTCGCCGAAGCTGCGCGAACGCGGCGTCTTCACGATCCGGCGTTCGCCGTCGGCGTAGCGGCCGACGATGGCGCCACGGTCGATCGGCAGGGTTTCGTCGTAGTAGTGATAGCTGACGGTGAGCTCGTCGCGATCGCTCGGCCGCCAGGTCAGGCTCGGCGAGATCACCGTGCGTTCGACCTGCTTGCCGTCGCGGAAGGTGTCGGAGTCCTCATAGGACGCGGACAGGCGGTACAGCAGCTGGCCGTCGGCGTCGAGCGCGCCGGTGAAGTCGCCCAGCAGGTGGCGCTTGCCGTATTCGTCGAAGGTCGCTTCCAGGTAGCGGCGCGGCTGCGCCTGCGGCTTCTTGGTGATGATGTTGACCACCCCGCCCGGCTCGATCGCGCCGAACAGCAGCGAGGCCGGTCCCTTGATGACTTCGATGCTCTCGATGTCGGTGGTCGGATTGCGCTGGTTGGCGGCGAGACGGCGGCCGTCGCGGTAGACGTTGTCGCGGCGGAACCCGCGCAGGAAGAAGTCGTCGTTGGTGCCGCCGAAGCCGTCGCCGCGGCTGACGCCGCTGACGTTCTTGAGCGCTTCGTCGAGCTGGGTGACCTTCTGGTCGAGCAGGATCTGTTCGGGCAGCACCACCACCGAACGGGGGGTGTTGAACAACGGCGCGTCCACGCCCAGGGCGCTGGCGGAGGCGTCGTTGTGGTAGCGCGCCGGCTCGGTGCCCACGGCCTGGACCGTGTCGAGCGTGGTCGGCTGGTCGTCGGCCCCGATGGCGTCGGCGACCGGCGCCGGGGCGCCGGTCGAGGCTGCGGAGGCCAGTGCGGCCGGCGAGGTCAACGCGGCGATGCACAACGCCAAGGTTCGTTTGCGCAAGGTCATCCGCGAGCCTGAAAGCCGATCTGGGGCGCGCATCATACAAATAAATGGGAATGGTTATCAATTGCGGGCTGGGCGAGTACGGCCGGCAAGCGACGTCCGCTCCGCGCGGCGCCACGGCGTTTGCGGACCGTGCCGAAGCCGCACGCCGCGGCCGCCGCCGCGCGTGCGGCGGCGACTTCAAGCCGGCCGCAACCGGTCCAGCGAGGCCTGGGCGACGCTCCAGAACAGGCGCGCGTCGCCGAGCGCGCGCGCCGTCAGCATGGCGCCGTGGACGGCGGCCATGAACGTCAGCGCTTCGGCCTGCGCGCTGCCGGCCAGGCGCAGGCGCCCGCTGCCGGCGCCCTGCGCCATGGCCTGCGCCAGCCATGCCGACAGGTCCTGGAAATGGCCGCGCACTTCGTCGGCGACCTCGGCCGGGATCGACGGCAGTTCCGCGGCCAGCAACGCGCACAGGCAGATCGGCGGGCTCGCGCTTTCGATGCAACCGGCCCACCAGCGGCAGTACTCGCCGAGCCGGTCGAGCGGATCGGCGACGCGCTCGTCCAGGGCCTGCATGCCGCGGCGGCTGGACGCGCGGTGGCGCGCCACCGTCGCCTTGACCAGGTCGACCTTGTTCGGGAAGTGATGGTGGATGCTGGCCTTGCGCACCTGCACGTGTTCGGCGATGTCGGCGTAACTGAAGCTGTCGTAGCCGCCCAGGGCAAGCAGTTCGCTGGTGCGCTGGAGGATCTCCTCGGCCTTGGGCGACGGCGGGGCGTGCGGTTCCGACGCGGCGCGTTTCATCGGCGGTCCGTGGCGGGCATGGCCGGTTGCGCCGCCGCGGCGTTGCGCTTGTACACGGCGCGCAGTTGCAGCGGGACGCCGATCAGCAGGGCCAGGAACAAGGCGCCCTGCACGCCGAGCAGCAGCGGATCGGTCATCTGCTTGACCAGCGGATCGCCGGCCGGCAAGCGGCGCAGGGTTTCGCTGACGGTGGGCACCATCAGCAGGAACACGCTCAGGCTCAGCGCCGCGGTCTCGACATAGCGGGCCAGGCGCCGGCCCGGAAACAGCGCGCAGGCGCCGTAGCCGACCAGCAAGGCCGCCAGCGTCACCGTCGCCACGATCCAGCTGACCGGCTGTTGCGCGATCGGATAGACCGTCAGCACGCCGAGCAGCATGAAGCCGAAGTAGGCGCGGCCGGCGCGGGTCTGCGGCGCGATCCGGCCGTGCTTGGCGAGCATGTAGGCGGCGAGCGGTATCGCGGGCAGGCTGCCGAGCGTGTGCAGCCAGCCGATGGGGGAAATGCTCATGGGGAAACCGCGGCAGTGAGGGTGAGCAAAATCTACCTACCAGTTGGTAGGCTGGTCAAGCCGGGGCCGACAGACGGCGGTGGAGGTCCCCTGCCCGGCCAGGCCTAACGTCGCCGAGCTTTGGCCGAGCTTGAAGCGCGCCGCGCCATCGCCGGACGCATCGCCGCGTCCCTCCCCGCCCGCGTTCGCGCGAACCACGCCGCGCATTGTCTGCGTTCATCTTTCTGACTAAGATGCGCCCCAGCCAGCGGAACGCCTTACAGCCAGCGATGACGCGTCCTAGCGACGCCGGACATCACTAACGAGCTGGAGGCTCACATGACTACTTCTGCGCTGGCCGCAGCGATTTCGCTCGCCCTGTGCCTGGGCATCGCCGGCAACGCGTCGGCCGGCGAGTGCCGCACCGCGATAGACCGCGCCCGCCTTTCCTGCGCCAACGACGCCGACCCGCAGGCCTGTTCGCGGCGCGCCCTGCCCGCCCCGTGCGGCGAGGAATACGAGCGGTTGAACGCCGCCACCGACGAACTGCACCGCGTCACCGTGGTCGGCACCCGCTTCGGCATCGACGTGCTCAAGTACCCCGGTTCGGCCAGCGTGCTGACCGAGCAGGATCTCGACGACTATCCCGACCTCATCCAGGCATTGAAGAAGGTGCCGGGCCTGGACACCGGCAACGACGGCGGCCGCGCGATCGGCCAGCACTTCAGCATCCGCGGTTTCGGCCACGGCTCGGAGAGCCGGGTCATCCTGATGCAGGACGGCGTGCGCCGCTCGGCCAACCTGTTCGCCAACCAGGTGTCCGGTTTCGGCATGGACAGCGACTTGCTCAAGCAGGTCGACGTGGTGCGCGGTTCCTCGGGCATCAGCTACGGCGGCGGCGCCATCGGCGGGGTGATCGGCAGCACCACCAAGGATGCCGGCGACTTCCTCGCCCCGGGCCGCGACTACGGCGTCGCCCTGAACTACCGCTTCGACTCCAACGACCAGCGCCAGGCCTACGCGGCCTTCGCCGCCGCGCCGCAGGACCGGCCGTTCGAGGCGCTGGCCTTCGTCAAGCGCGCCAAGAAAGGCGACCTCACCCAGGCCGGCGAACTGATCGATGCGACCGGCCGCCACGACAACGTGGTCGACAACGAAGAGGACATCGACACCGCCTTCGTCAAGCTCGGCTGGAACTTCGGCGAGGGCCACAAGCTCAGCCTCAGCCATTTCGACTACGCCATCGACGCCAGGACCGGCTGGAACAGCCTCTACCACGCCACCTTCGGCGCCGCCAACGGCGCGGTGCTGGGCCAGCGTTCGCAGCGCGACACGGTGCTGCGCTACACCCTGGCGCCGGCCGGCAGCCGCTGGCTCGACCTCAGCGCCACCGCCTACAAGACCCGCGGCTACTACGAGCGCGGCTACGAACGCGGCGTGGACCTGTACTACAAGAACCTCGACGAACGCTGGGGCGTCAGCGCGCAGAACCTGATGCGCTTCGCCACCGGGCCGGTCGAGCACCGGCTGCTGTTCGGCCTGGACTACGAACACCGCGAGGAAGACGGCATCTATATCCTCGACGGCGTGCGCACCGGCTTCAATTCGATGCCCAACACTTACCGCGATTTCGGCGCGTTCGTGCAGCACGAGTCGCGCTGGCTCGACGGCCGCCTGGCGGTGCAGTTGGGCGGGCGCTACGACCGCTTCGACCGCCGCGTCCAGGGCGTGGCCGAAACCTACGACAACAGCCGCTTCTCGCCGCGCCTGGGCCTGAGCTACGAAGTCGCCGGCGGGTTCGTGCTGCTGGCCAACTACTCCGAAGCGTTCCGCGCGCCGACGCCGCACGAGACCTCCTCGGACGGCCCGCTCAACATCCATTACTGGTACCGGCCCAATCCGCGCCTGAAGTCGGAAACCTCGAAGGAATACGAGGCCGGGTTCTCGTGGAGCCGCGCCGCGCTGCTGGCCCAGGACGACCGTATCGCGGCCAAGGCGATGTACTTCAACGGCACCATCAGCGACATGATCCAGCTGGTGGTGGATTACGGTTCGGTGTCGCCGGCGAAGTCCGAGTACGTGCGCTACGAGAACGTCGGCGAAGTCGAGCGCGAAGGCGTCGAAGTCGAGCTGTCGTACGACCGCCCGCGCTGGGGCGGCTACTTCAGCTACGAATCGTTGGACATGAAGGACGCCGCCAGCGGCCGCAAGACCCCGTCGGCGTTCGCCGACCGCGCCCGGCTCGGGCTACGCTGGCGGCCGTTCGACGACGACTTCAGCGTCTCGGCCGACGTCAGCCATTGGTTCGAGCCCGACCAGAACCCCAAGACCCTGGTCTCGGCCGGCACCACCTATTGGTACGTGCGCGACGCCTACACCCAGACCAACCTGCAACTGCGCTGGCGGCCCAGCGTGTCCGGGGTGCCGTTCTTCGACGGCAGCACCCAGTTCCTCGCCGGCATCAACAACGTCTTCGACCAAAAACGCTTGAACGCGTCGGGCGTGGAGACCAGCACGCGCACCGGCCTGGGACGCAATCTCTACTTCAGCATCAGCAAGCAGTTCTGAGCCTCCGGCGTGGCCGCGCAGCGAGCGCGGCCCCGCTTTTCCGGCAGGCGCGATCGAGCGCGGGCGGCCGGGCGGGAACGGCCGCGCCGCACGGTGCCGCGTGCGGCGGCGAAACTTGCGGTCCGTCACGCATTGCTTTTAAGATTCGCGCACTACGCTCAGTGCGTAGCTCCGCTCATCGCACACGTGCCCGCGACCTTTCCGGTCCAGACGGCAGACGGCGCTCTTCGAACACTGCCGCCGTCATGCGATTCCAACGCCTTATCCGCTGCGCTGCCGCGCACTCGCCCCGTTCCGCGCCGACCATGCCGGCGCGCGGGTGATGGCGCGCGCCGGCTCGCGCGGTTGCGGCGAGGACGAACGTCCGCCAAGCCTGGCGGAGCTGCTGATCCGCGAACGCCCGGCCTTGTTGCGCCTGGTCCAGCGCATCCTCGGCGGCGACCACGCCGCCGAGGACGTCGTCCAGGCTGTGTGGCTGAAGCTGCGCAACGTCGGCGACGCCGGCGCGATCGACAACCCGCGCGCCTATCTGTTCAAGCTGGCGGCGAATCTGGCGACCGACTGGGGCCGCGAACGCACGCGCCGCAGCCAGTTGCTGGCCGAACATCATCTATGGGGCCCGGACGAAGCGCTGTCGGCCGAAGAACAAGCCATGGCCCAGGACGAACTGCAGCGCGTGCTGGCCGCCGCCGGACGGCTGCCCGAGCCGACCCGCACCATCTTCCGGCTCAATCGCCTGCAAGGCCTGACCCAGGCCGAGATCGCGCGGCGCCTGGGGGTGTCGGTGACGACCGTGGAAAATCACGTCCGCGCCGCCTTGCAGCGCCTGGCGAACGCGCGCGCGGGACGCTGAGCCGCCGCCTCGGGCAACGCCCGCCTTGGGTAAAGCGCCCGCTGGAACGTCTTGATCTCGATACCGCCTTCGCCGACGCATCGCACCCGCCCGCCATGAGCCAGCCGCATCCCTTCGCCCTCGCCGACGCCGAACCGATCCACGCGCAAGCGCGCGAGTGGATCGCGTGGCTGGCTTCCGGCGCGGCCGACGAGGCGGGGCTGGGCGAGTTCGAACGCTGGCTGCAGCGCCCCGGCCATCGCCGCGCGTTCGAGCATGAGCGGCAACTGTGGCGCAGCCTCGGCCCCAGGCCCGGCCACCGATCCACGGCATCGACCCTGCCGCCGCGCCAGCGCCGCCGCAGCCGCTGGCGCCCGGCGCTGGCCGCGGCGGCCGTGTTGCTGCTGGCGCTGGCCTCGCCGGAGGCATGGCTGCGGTTGCGCGCCGACCATCGCAGCGCCCACGCCGCCGAAACCGTCGCCCTGCCCGACGGCAGCCGCGCCGTGCTCGATGCCGACAGCGCGATCGCGATCCGCTACGACCGCGACCAGCGTCGCGTCGAATTGCTGCGCGGCCGGGTCTGGTTCGAAGTCGCCGCCGACCCGGCCCGGCGCTTCGCCGTCGTCGCGGGCGACGGCGTGATCGAAGACATTTCCACCGCGTTCGCGGTCGCCGACGAGGACGGGCGCATCGAAACCGCGGTGAGCCAGGGCCGGGTGCGCGTGGCGGCCACGGCGGACGGCGGCTGGACGTATCTGGATGCCGGCCAGCGCGCCGAGTACGGCCCAGGCCGCAGCGTGGCGCGCTTGGACGACGTGCCCGCCGATGGCGTCGGCGGTTGGCGCCAGGGCGAATTGCTGCTGGAAAACGCCGCGGTGGACGTCGCCGTGCGCCAACTCGCCCGCTACCGCGCCGGCCCGATCCTGATTCGCGGCGATCTGGCCGGCTTGCCCAAGGTCAGCGCGGCCTTGCGCATCGGCCGGCCCGAGCAGGCGCTCGACGCGCTGGCCGCGAGCGCTGGGCTGTCGGTGACCCGGCTGCCGCTCGGCGTGGCGATCGTGCGACCGGCCGCGCCTGCGGCCTCGGCGCGCTGAGCGCCGATTCGGCAAAGCGAGGCAGCCGGCGCGATGCCGGTGCGCCGATCGTAGCGATCGCGCGCGAAATTCGCCTTGGGGTCGGTGCGGCTTCGCCCGTCTTATCCAGCGAACGTACTTCGCCGCCGCCACGTACGCCGCCGTGCCCGCTTCCGCGCGGGCGAGCCGCCACCGCGGCGCCGACTTTCCGACAGGTTTCTTCATGCCCACTTCCGTCCACCCGGGCGCGCTGCCGCGCCCGTCCCGCCTGTGCATCGCCTTGTTCGCCGCGGCGATCGCCGCGACCGCCCTGCCCGCCGCGGCCCAGGGCGAATCCGCGCCGCCCTCGGCCGCGGTGCGCCGCTTCGACATTCCCGCGCAGCCCTTGGCCGCGGCGCTGCGCGCCTATATGCGCCAGTCCGGCGTGCAAGTCGCCTATGCCGCGACCCTCGCCGACGGCGCCGTGTCCACCGCAGTCGCCGGCGAACTCGATGCCGACGCGGCGCTGGCGCAATTGCTGCGCGGTACCGGCCTGAGCGTGCGCCGGGTCGGCGCGGACGCGGTCGCGCTGGAGAAAACCGCCGCCGTCGCCGGCGCCGATGTGATCGTCACCGACACCTTGCGCGTGGGCGGCGAGCACGATCTCGCCGGCGGCGCGGGCGCCGCCAGCGACGAAGCGCGCCTGCTCGACACCTATCGCAATCCCGGTTCCAGCAACTACATCGCCCGCGAAACCATCGAACGCTTCCGCGGCGCGTCCGCCGCCGACATCGTCAAGGGCGTGGCCGGCGTCACCGCCGGCGATCCGCGCACCGCCAACGCGCTCGACGTCAACATCCGCGGCATCCAGGGCCAGAGCCGGGTGCCGGTGATCATCGACGGCGGCCAGTCGACGATGGACACCTACCGCGGTTACGCCGGCCAGTCGCAGCGCACCTATCTCGACCCGGACCTGATCTCCAGCCTCACCATCACCAAGGGCCCGAGCCTGCAGGCCAACGCGTCGGGCGGCATCGGCGGCGTGGTCGAGATGGAAACGCTCAAGGCCGACGACGTGCTGCGCGATGGCCGCGAGTGGGGGCTGCGCGTGCGCGGCGGCGCGTCCAACGCCAGCGCGCGCGACCTGCCCGCGTACGGCGACGTGCCGCGCCACGACCGCAATGCGCTCGGCGGCGGCTTCGGCAATATCGCCGCGGCGGCGCGCTGGGACCGCTTCGACCTGGTCGCCGCGTACGCCTGGCGCGACACCGGCAACTACTACTCCGGCCGCCACGGCTACGACGACTTCCCGCAGACCCGGCGCACCCTGGCGCCGCTGAACCCGCCGCGCACCGAAGTGTTCAACACCTCGGCCAAGTCCGAATCCGTGTTGCTCAAGGGCACCTGGCGCATCGACGATGCGCAGACGCTCGAGGCCGGCTACCGCCGCTACGACGGCGAGCAGGGCGAGATCATGGCTTCGCAGATCATCCGGGTGAACCGCGACATCGTGCCGCAATGGGACCCGGGCCGCATCGGCATGGACGCCTACAGCCTGCGCTACCGCTTCGACCCCGACAGCGAACTGATCGACCTGCGCGTCAACGCCTGGTACACCGACGCCGACAGCCGCATGTACAACGGCCTGACCGGCATCACCCCGTGGTATTTCCAGCGCCGCACCGAATGGTACGACGGCCCGACCTTCAATACCGATCCGGGCTACAAGGACGCGTACCGCAACAACCTGCGCCAGCAGCGCTTCGGCCTGGACGCGAGCAACACCACCCAGCTCAGCGTCGGCGCCGGCAAGGTGATCCTCGACTACGGGCTGGCGTACAGCGACGAGGACATCCGCCCGGGCAAGGATTCGCCGATCCTGCACGACGACCTGATCAACAACCGCTTCCTGCGCGACGCCCAGCGCAAGGAATACAGCGCGGTGTTCTCGGCCAAGTGGCAGCCCGACGAGCACTGGGAACTGCTCGCCGGCGGCCGTTACAGCCAGGTCAGCGTGCACGACCGCAACCGCTTGGCCAGCGTCGCGCAAAGCGCGAGCATCGGCCAGTACCGCTACACCGAACTGCTCAACGGCAATCCGAACCTGCCGGCGTGGCGGGCCAAGCGCGTCGCCCTGCTGAACTGGTATCCCGACGCCAACGGCCAGTTCACCCAGGCCTCGCTGCTGGCCTCGCCGTACAAGCGCGGCACCGTCGCCGACATCGGCGGCTGGAATTTCTTCGACGCCGACCCGGCCGAGGACCTGATCGTGCCGGTCAAGTGGAACTGGTCGCAGCCGATCCGCCGCCGCGACAGCGCCTTCACTCCGACCGCCAGCGTCGCCTATCGCTTCGACGACGACAGCATGGTCTACGCCAAGTACGCCGAGGGCGTGAAGCTGCCGAGCCTGTTCGAGACCACGCTGGGCCTGTTCACCGCCGCCAAGCCGGTCGGCGAACTCAAGCCCGAGCGCGCCAAGACTTTGGAAATCGGCGCCAGCACGATCCGCCACGGCCTGTTCGTCGACGGCGACCGCGCCGCGTTCAAGCTGGCCTACTTCGACACCCGCATCGACGATTTGATCACCCGCGACTACCGCACGCTGTCGGCCGGGCTGATCCGCAACGTCGACCGCTTCAAGGTCTCCGGCGTCGAGTTCCAATCCAGCTACGACAGCGGTCTGGCGTTCGCCGACCTGTCGGCGCACTACTACTTCCAGGCCAAGACCTGCGCGCCGGACATCGCCGCCGAGCGCCGCGCGTACGGCCGCCAGCGCAAGATCGCCGAGCTGATCGGCACGCCGGACTGCGTCGACGGCGGCTTCGAGGGTTCCTACACCAACACCCAGAACCCGCCGCGCTACAACGTCAACCTGACCGTGGGCCTGCGCCCGTTCGACGAGCGCTTCACCGTCGGCATGCGCGCGGTGCACAACGCCGGGCCGATCAGCAAGCTCGACAAGGAATGGAACGTCGGCCTGTCGGCGATCCAGCAGCTGTACCGCGCCGCGACCGTCGTCGACGTGTTCGCCAGCTGGCAGGTCAGCGAACAGTTCGCGGTCGACTTCAACCTCGACAACGCCGGCGACCGTTATTACCTCGACCCGCTCGCGCTGGGCGTGCTGCCCGCGCCCGGCCGCACCGCGCGGCTGGCGTTCACCTACCGCTACTGACGAGCGACCCCATGCCCACGACCGCGACCGAACTCGACTCCGGCACCCGCAGCCAGCGGCTCAAGGCCGCCACGCACAGCACTCACGACCGCCTCGACCAGCGCATCATGGCCGGCGACATCTTCGCCAGCCGCGACAACTTCGCCCGCTTCCTGCGCGTGCAGTACCGCTTCCACTGCGATATCGACGGCTTGTACGCCAACGCCGCGCTGGCGGCGCTGGTGCCGGACTTGTCCGGCCGCCGGCGCCTGCCGCAGATCGCCAGCGACCTGCGCGACCTCGGCCAGCCGCTGCCGCCGTTCGCGGTCGCGGCGGTGCGCGCCGACCTGCCGCTGGCGGCGGCGCTGGGCTGGCTGTACGTCGCCGAAGGCTCGAACCTCGGCGGCAGCGTGCTGTACAAGCTGGCGGCCAAGCTCGGCCTCAACAGCGGCTTCGGCGCGCGCCATCTGGCCGCGCATCCCGACGGTGTGGCCAGGCACTGGCGCGGGTTCACCGCCGCGCTCGATTCGGTTGCGCTGAGCGCGGCGCAAGAGGACGAGGCGATCGCCGGCGCCGAAGCGGCGTTCCAGCGCGTGCGCGCACACGTCGAGGACGAATTCGCGTGAAGCGCCGCGCGCCGGCCGCGTCCGCGGAGCCGCGCTGATGCGCTGGCTCTGGTTCGCACTGGGTTGGCTGATGGTCGCGCTCGGCGCGATCGGCGCGTTGCTGCCGGTCATGCCGACCACGATCTTCCTGATCCTCGCGGTCGGCTGCTTCGCCCGCAGTTCGCCGAAGTTCGAGCGGCGCCTGCTGGAGCACCCGCGTTACGGCCCGGCGCTGCGCCTGTGGCGCGAACAAGGCGCGATCTCGCGCAAGGGCAAGCGGTTCGCCGGCCTCGGCATGGCGCTCGGCTTCGTCCTGTTCTGGTGGGGCGCGCATCCTTCCTGGAAGCTCGCGCTCTGCGTCGGCCTGGGCTTCGCCGCCAGCGCCGCGTATGTGCTGTCGCGGCCGGCGCCGCGCCCGCCGCGGCCGGATGCGTCGCGATGCTGAGCCGCGCCGCGCCGTCCTTTCTTTCCTGCGAGGGCCGCCGCGCGCGGCCGCTCGCTTTTTCTGCGAAACGAGCATGAACCTGCCTACCGACGTATCCACCGCCGCATTGACCCCGTGGCAGATGTACCTGGCCGCCGACTTCGTGGTGAAGGCGGTGATGATCGCGCTGGCGCTGGCCTCGGTCGCGAGTTGGACCGTGCTGGTGGCCAAGAGCTGGGAACTCTCGCGCCTGCGCCGGCGCTTGCAGCGGGCGCGCGCGACGCTGCTCGACGCGCCGGGCTTGCCGCTGGCGCAGGCCGATCCCGCGCTGGCCGACGGCGCCGCGCTGGAGCTGATCGACGCCGCGCGCAGCGAACTGCGGCTGTCGGCCGGCGGTTTCGACCCGGCCGGGATCAAGGAACGCATCGGCTCGCGCCTGGAACGCATCGAGCTGGCGCACGCGCGGCAATGGCGCACGGGCGTCGGCCTGCTCGCCAGCATCGGCGCGATCGCGCCGTTCGTGGGCCTGTTCGGCACGGTGTGGGGGATCATGAACAGCTTCGTCGGCATCGCCCAGGCCAACGCGACCAGCCTGGCGGTGGTCGCGCCGGGCATCGCCGAAGCGCTGCTGGCGACCGCGCTGGGCCTGGTCGCGGCGATTCCGGCGGTGGCGATCTACAACCACTTCACGCGTGCGCTGGCCGGCCTGCGCGCGGCGCTCGGCGACGTGTCGGCGAGCGTGCAGCAACTGGTGTCGCGCGACCTCGACCGGCCCGGCGGACGTGCGTCGGTGCTGGCCGTGGCGGCGGCGCACTGAGGCCGCGACGATGGCGATCCGCACCGCGCGCCACGACGAGGACGCGCTCGAAGAACACCATGAAATCAACGTCACGCCGTTCATCGACGTGATGCTGGTGCTGCTGATCGTGTTCATGGTGGCCGCGCCGCTGGCGACCGTGGACACACCCGTGGACCTGCCGGCGAGCGCTGCGAAGCCGCAGCCGCGCGAGGCCGAGCCGCTGTTCCTGAGCGTGCAGGCCGACCTGTCGCTGCGCCTGGGCGACGCGGCGGTGACGCGCGAAACGTTGGCGCCGACGTTGCAACGCGCCACCGGCGGCGACCGCGAACGGCGGATCTATCTGCGCGCGGACAAGCGCGTGGCCTACGGCGAGCTGATGCAGACGATGAACGCGCTGCAGGCCGCCGGCTATCTCAAGATCGCCCTGGTCGGCATGGAACAGGCGCCGCCGTGAGCCCGCAGGCGCGCGAACGCTGGCGCTGGCTGTGCAGCTTCGGCGCGGTGCTGGCCGTGCACGGCGCGGTGGCGGCGGCCGCGTTGTGGTGGTCGGCGCGCGAACCGCTGCAGCCGCAGACGCTGCCGGCCGCGGCGGTGATGGTGGAATTGGCGCCGACGCCGCAAGCGCCGCCGGCGCCGCCGCAGGAAGTGCCGCCCGGGCCCGAACAGCGCGAGCAACATCGCGCTGCGACCCCGCCGCGACCGCAGCCTCAGCTGCACGCGCCGCCGGCCGCCGATGCCGAAGTCGAACTGCCGTCGCCCGCGCCGGCGCCCTCCCCGCCCGCGCCCGCCGATCCGGCCGACGTCGCCGCGACCCTGGCCCCGCCTGATCTGCCGGCGCCCGCCGCGGCGAGTTACGCCGCTCCGCAAAGCGTCTCCGGCCGGCGCGACGACGCGATCGCCGCGTGGCAGAACCTGCTGCTCGGCCATCTGGAGAAGTTCCGCCGCTACCCGCGCCAGGCGCAGCGGCTGAACCAGCAGGGCGTGGCCTATGTGCGCTTCGCGGTCGGCCGCAACGGCGCGGTTTCGCAGGTCCGCATCGGCCGCAGCAGCGGCTATCCCGCGCTGGATGCGGGCACCCTGGAGACCGTGCGCCTGGCCGCGCCGGTGCCGGCGCCGCCGGCGCAGATCGAAGGCGATCCGGTCGAGGTGATGGTGCCGGTGGCGTTCTTCCTGCGCGGCCGCTGAGCCGCGCCGCGCGCGACCGCGCAGCGTTTCTCCGTCGCCGGCGCTCAGGCCATGCTTTCGGCCGCGACGGCCTCGGTTTCGCCGGCCTCGCCCTGGCGCAGGCCGCTCGCGCGCAGGTTCGCGTAGTCGGCCGACGTCTGCGCGAGCACGGCTTCGGCGCCTTGCGCGACCAGCCGGCCGTCGACCATCACCAGCACTTCGTCGAAGTGGCGCAGCAGTTCCAGCCGGTGCACCGAGGCGACCAGGCAGGCGTCGGCGAATTCGGCGAACAGGTTGGCGTAGACCGCGGCCTCGGTGCGCGCATCCAGGTTCGCGGTGGGTTCGTCGAGCAGCACCAGCGAACTGCCGCGCGCGGCGAGGATGCCGCGGGCCAGGGCGACGCGCGCGCGCTGGCCGCCGGACCAGTTCGAGGCCTGCTCGCCGATCGACACCTGCAAGGGGTCGGCGTCGGCGGGCAGGAATTCCTTGACCGCCGCCAGTTCCAGGGCGCGGTGGTAATCGTCGGGATCGGGCTGGCCGTGCAAGGACTCGCACATCGCCAGGTTGTGCTCCAGCGAGGCTTCGAACAATTCGGCTTCCTGCGGGATCAACGTGGTCGATCCGCGCAGGTAGCGCGCGGCGTCCAGCGGCGTGCGGGTCGCGGCGGCGGCATCGGCCTCGTCGGCGGCGTGCAGTTCGATGCGCTCGGCCACGTACAGCCCGGCCAGCGCGCGCATCAACGTGCTCTTGCCCGAACCGCTGCCGCCGATCAGGGCATAGCGCTTGCCGCGCTGCAGGGTCAGCTGGACATGGTCCAGCGCCGGCCCGGCCTCGCGCCCGGCGGCGTGGCGGAACACCAGGTTGCGGATCTCGCACCGCCGCCAGTTGCGCGACTGCACCGGCTCGCTGAGGCTGGCGTCGACCGGATGGTCGCGGATGACATCGGCGCTCTGGTAATTGGCGTACTGGGTGGCGAAGGTCTGGAAGTTCGACGCCACCGCCGACACCACCGCGCCGGATTGCAGCGCGTATTCCCAGACCATGTAGACGTTGCCGAACATCAGTTTCTGGCCGTCGCCGGCCGCGCGCAGCACCAGCCACGCGTACAACCCGACCAGGCAGCAGCTGAGCAGGCGGCTGGCGACGTCGACCGCGCACCACTTGATCTCGATGATGACGATCATCCGCCGCAGCGGCTCGAACACTTTCTCCACCAGCCGCCGCAGCGAGCGGATGAACGGCCGCGCCTGGCGCAGCGCCAGCACGCTGGTCGCGTTGCCCAGCGCGTCGGCCAGTACCGCGGTGTAGCGGCGTTCGGCGTCGTTGGTCTGGATCGCCAGGCGCACGATCGCGCGGTCGAAACCGACCACCGCGCCGCAGATCGCCAGCAGCCCGAGCGTGGCCAGCCCGCCGACCATGGGATGGATCGCGATCAGCGCGCCGATCGGCCCGACCAGCCGCACCACGCTGCGCAGATAGATGAACTGGTTCTCGGCGAAGGTGCCCAGCGAGGAACTGCTCTGGTGCACGCGATGGGCGCTGGCGACGGAATGGTTGCCGTCATGCCACGACAGCGGGAACGCCAGCAGGCGCTGGGTCAGCGCGGTGGCGACGCGTTCGCGCACGCTCAAGGCGACGTTGCGTTCGAGGATCCGGCCCGGGCCGTGGATCAGCCAGCTGACCAGGGTCGCGCCGAGCACCGCCGCCAGCCACAGCGCTGCTTCGC
>NZ_FNPT01000039.1 GCF_900107375.1 Lysobacter sp. yr284 | reverse complement strand
CGCGCGCATGGATGCGCGCGCGCGCCATGGGGCAGGATGCCCCTTATGGCGCGGCCCCGCGCCCGGTGCTGGACCTAGTGGCTCTTGATTCGAAAAAAGAATGCACTTTCTTTGGTTACTTTCTTTGTTGCTTTGGACAAAGAAAGTGACCCGGCCGCTTGCGGACGGAAGCTTTGGATCTTCGCTTGTCGTCGAGCGTACGAACACGCAAAGACCGAACCCACCGCGGCACGCCCCCTGTAGGAGCGGCGCAAGCCGCGACCGCGCCATCGCAGCGATTGCGAAGGTTTCGTCGTAGTTGCATTGTCGCGGTCGCGGCTTGCGCCGCTCCTACAATCGGATACGCAACTCTGCTGCCGTCGTTAACGAACGAGTGACGACAAGCGACAATCAAAGGCTTTCGTCCGTAAGCGGCCGAGTTACTTTCTTTTGGCAGCGCGCCAAAAGAAAGTAACCAAAGAAAAACGCTTGTCTAAGGTCACGAGCCACCAAGTCCAGCACCGGGCGCGGGGATGCGCCGTAAGGGGCGTCCTGCCCCTACGGCGCACGCGCGCATCCATGCGCGCGCCCTCCGGGTCTGCGCGGCATGAACCTCGTTCGCGGCTGAGAAAAAGCCCGCACAGCAACAACAGCAACAGTGTGGGACGATTCGCCGGCGCAACGCCGCCGACCCAACATCCATCGCAACGAACTCTCGCCCCAGCGCGCGCCGCATTCCCACATCGCACGACCCACAAAATGAACCGCCCTCCGGCCCCGTTGACCCCCCCTGCACCCGGCAGGCGTTACAACGAGCCCGCCCGCACCGGGCGTAATCGCCACACCCAAGGAGCCGCCATGCGCCTGATGCCCCTCGCCGCGATCGCTTCGATCGCCTTCCTCGCCGCCTGCACCGCGCCCGACAAGAGTCCGGACGGCGCCGCGACGCCGCCGGCCGAGGTCGCGGCGCCGGCCGCCGCCGATGCGGGCGCCCAGCCCGGCGCGGCGAGCGATCCCGCTGCGCCGCCGTCGGCCAAGATCGGCGCCGACCAGGTCGGCAAGCTCAGCCCGGTGCCCGCGTTCAAGGGCTTCGGCGAACACTGGAGCATCGACATCCAGTCCACCGGCGAGATGAACCACAAGGTCGACCTGACCTGGGGCAGCGGCAGCGAGAAGGCCAGCGGCACGGCGCGCTACAACGGCCAGCCGGCCGACGCGCCGAGCACGTTGATCGTGCTCAGCGGCGAGTTGAACACCAAGGCCGGCGCCAAGCCGATGATCGTGGAGATCAGCAACAAGGAATGCATCGACGACGGCGACAACAAGCACATGCACTCGGTGACCGTGCACGTCGAGGGCATGGACCGCTTCGACGGCGGTTGCGGCGACCTGGCCGTGTACTGACCCGCGCCGCGTCCGCCGCGCGCACGAACGGCCCGCATCCGCGGGCCGTTCGCTTTCGGCGGTCGCTTATCCGGGCTTGCCGGTGCGCGGCCCCGCCCCGTGCCAGCGGCGCACCAGCAGCCACGACAGCGCCGGCGCCAGCAGCAGCACCACCAGCACCACGATCACCCGCGCCGGCAGGTTCCAGTGTTCGCCGGCGAACATCGCCGGCAGCGAACCCAGCACGATCAACGCCGGCGTCAGCAGCGCCGAGACCAGCGCCGGCAGCGTGCCGGCGCCGCGGCGCATCGGCGCGATCAGCGCCGCCAGCCCGTGCACCGCGCCGACGCCGAGCGCGACCACGCTCATGCCCACGCGCTGTTCGCTGTCGCCGAGCGCGGTGAAGGCCGCGGCCAGGGTCTGCACCAGCAAGGCCACGCCGGCGCCCAGGCACAGCGCCGCCAACGCGCCGAGGATGCGGCGCTGGCGCGAGGTCCATTGCACCGGCGCGGCATCGCGGCCGCCCAGGCGCCAGGCCAGCGGCAGCGCGACCAGCGCCACCAGCAGCGACTTCGCAGCGCCCAGGCCGTCGGTCCAGGCGACCAGCGCGCGCGGGTCCAGGCGCCGCGCCAGCGAGGCCAGCCACGGCATTTCCAGCATCGACCACGCCAGCCCGAGGCCGAACAGCAGCACCAGCGCGGCCAGCACGCAGGCCCACGGCCGCGCCGGCACGCCGCGGCGGTCGGTCAGCGCGCAGGCGACGACGAGCACGCAGCCGACTGGCAGCCCGATCGAACCCAGCCACTGCGCCGGATCGAAGCGCGCGCCGTGCAGCGCCGGCAGCGAGCGCATCGCGATCGCGGTGAAGGCCGCCGACAGCGCCAGCACCAGGACGGCCAGGGTCAGCGGGACGAAGGCGGGCGAGCGGTTCTCGGCGGGGGCTGCGGACATGGGCGTCGTCGGCGGTCGGGAAAGGGGCGCGACAGGGTAGCCGCTCGCCCCGGGTCCGGGTTCGACGGCCGCCGCGCAACGGCGCATCGGCGAGCCGGGCGCATGCGCCGGGCGGGTCGAGCGTGCGCCGGATTGGTTCCGATGAAATATAGAAAGGCAAGTTCAATTGGTACCAATACTTTGCCGAGTTTTGCGCAAATATTGACCGAGTTCGAGCATCGATTAACCGCTCATCGCTGCTTTATTCATTACGAATCATATAGATAGGGCCGAATAACAGATTGTTACGTTTTTTTCTTGTGCAGCCGGCCGGGCGCGGCCTACTAATGGGTTCGGGGGCGTGGCTCACGCTGACTTTCCGGGGGAAAAATGAATACGAACGTTGACCGCGGCCCGGCGCCGCGCCGCTCGCCGTTGATGCTGGGCATCTGCCTGGCCCTGGCCGTCCCGGCCGCGCTGGCGCAACAGGCGCCGCCCGCCGCACCGGCGCCGGCCGACAAACCGGCCAGCGCGCCGACCGACCTGGACCGCCTGGTCGTGACCGGTTCGCGCATCCGCCGCGCCGGCTTCGACACCCTCGAACCGGCGACCGTGGTGACCAAGGACTACATCGCCAACCGCGGCCTGACCAACGTCGCCGACGCGCTCAACGAGATCCCCGGCTTCGGCCTGGGCATCACGCCCGAAGGCAACCAGGCCGGCTTCGGTACCGGCGTCAACTTCGTCAACCGTTTCGGCCTGGGCAGCGCGCGCACGCTGACGCTCGTCAACGGCCGCCGCTTCGTCTCCAGCGCGCCGACGACCTTGTTCGGACCGGCCGCGCCCGGCCTGCAGGTCGACCTCAACGCCATCCCGACCGCGATGGTCGAGCGCATCGAGAACATCGCCATCGGCGGCGCGCCGACCTACGGCTCCGACGCGATCGCCGGCGTGGTCAACGTGATCCTGCGCAAGGACTACGAAGGCGTCGAGTTCGGCACCAGCTACGGCGTGACCGAACAAGGCGACAACCAGCGCTACAACTTCTGGGCGCTGGTCGGCGCCGGCTTCGACGAAGGCCGCGGCAACATCACCTTCTCGTTCACCTACGACGACCAGAAGGGCGTGCTGCAGAAGGACCGCGACTACTTCCGCACCGGCTACTTCAACGCCACCAACCCGCTGGCCAGCACCATGGCCGCGGTGTTCCCGGGCCGCCAGGCCGCCACCGACGGCCGCTACAACCCGAACATCCCGTACAACACCGGCGCCAACGACGGCATCCCCAACGGCGTGATGATCCGCGACCGGCGGATCTGGACCACCCCGTTCGGCGGCCTGCTCTCGCCGACCAGCGGCCCGTTCCGCGCCGGCTCGGGCAACCTGCGTCCGAACGGCTTCGGCCCCAACCGCGACGTGGTGCTGGCGTTCGACCGCTCCGGCAACGTGGTGCCGTACAACCCGGGCACGACCTTCTCGGCCACCGACGCCAGCGGCGGCGACGGCCTGAGCCTGGTCGAGTCCGGCCAGATCACCTCCGACCTCAAGCGCATGTCGATCAACACCACGGCGCGCTGGGGGCTGACCGACAACATCGATGTGTTCATGGAAGGCTCGTTCTATTCGGCCGAGAGCACCGAGCTGGCCGACCAGTGGGTGTACAACGCGCCGCTGTTCGGCGGCCTCAGCGGCATGATCACCTTCCCGACCAGCTACGCCGGCCTCAGCGACCAGGCGCGCACCACCCTGCAGGGCCTGGGCGTGGGCGCGTTCAACCTGTCGCGCGCCTCGCGCGACCTGGTCACCAACAACGGCAGCGGCACCACCGAGCTGGGCCGCATCGTGGTCGGCCTGGAAGGCAACTTCGAGCTCGCCAATCGGGTGTTCTACTGGGAGGCCTCGGCCAACTACGGCCGCAGCGATTCGCGCTCCCACGGCACCGCGCTGGTCCAGCAGAACTTCATCAACGCGCTCAACGTGGTGCGCAACGCGCAGGGCCAGCTGGTGTGCACGCCCACGCCGATCGCCGACCTGTTCATTCCCGACGCGAACGGCCGCAACGGCAACACGCCGGTCGCCGATCCCAACTGCGTGCCGCTGGACCTGTTCGGCGAAGGCCGCCCCAGCGCCGCCGCGCGCAACTACGTGACCACCCCCACTTCGGCCCAGGCGCTGCAGGAACAGCAGGTGTTCAACGTCAACATCTCCAGCACCTTGCTGGAGATGTGGGGCGGCCCGCTGCAGTACAACGTCGGCTACGAGCACCGCAAGGAAAGCGGCCTGTTCGACCCCGGCCAGTTCCTCACCGCCGGGCTCGGCCGCTCGGTGGCGATCACGCCGCTGCAGGGCGAATACTCCACCAACGAATGGTTCGGCGAATTCGTGCTGCCGCTGGTCAACCCGGAGAAGAACTTCATCGGCCTGCGCAAGCTCGATGTGATCGGCAAGTACCGCCAGGTCGACAGCAGCATCAACGGCAAGTTCGACACCTACACCTACGGCCTGCAGTGGAAGCCGTTCGACGACCTGGAAGTGCGCGGCAACTTCACCCGCTCGCTGCGTTCGCCGTCGATCACCGAAGCGTTCCTGCCGCGCGCGACCTCGTTCCAGTTCGTGACCAACGACCCCTGCGACACGCGCTTCATCGCCGGCGGCAACCGTCCGGCCACGCGCGCGGCGAACTGCCAGGCGTTCCTGAACTACTACGGCCTGACCAACTTCACCTCCAACGCCAACGGCGCCTCGATCCAGGGCGTGTCGTCGGGCAATCCGAACCTGCGCAACGAGTCCTCCGATTCCTACAGCTACGGCTTCACCTGGGCGCCGTCGTTCCTGGAAGGACTGACGGTCACCGCCGACTACTACAAGATCGAGATCACCGACGTCATCGCCCAGCTGACCGCGCAGGACATGGCCGCGGCCTGCTTCGATTCGACCGCGTTCAACACCGCCGACATCCCCAACGCCAATGCGTTCTGCAGCCTGATCACCCGCAACGCGCCGGGCACTGCGCAGCCGGGCCAGGCGACCACGTTCAACGGCCAGTTCGTCAACGGCAAGTTCTACAACATGGAGGCGTACTCCACCGAGATCGCCTACCGTTTCGAAACCGAGCGCTTCGGCCGCTTCGCCCTGGGCATGACCGGCTACTTCCCGCGCGAGCTGACCCTGGACACCACCGGCGTCTCGCCGGACCCGGCGGTCGGCGAGATCGGCAATTCCAAGCGCCAGTACCAGTTCAGCGGCGCCTGGGAGAAGGGCGCGTGGGGCCTGAACATGGCCGCGAACTACCTCAGCAGCGCCGAGTTCAACGTGCTCAACACGCCGGAAACGCGCGACATCCTCAAGATCGACAGCTACTGGCTGTTCAACGCCGGCGCGCGCTACCGCTTCAACGATCACGCCACCGTGCGCCTGGCGGTCAGCAACCTGTTCGACAAGGACCCGCCGGCCTTCGCCCAGACCTCGGCCAACCTGTTCAGCACCTACGACATCCTCGGCCGCCGCTACAACCTGTCGTTCGAGTGGAAGTTCTGAGTTCGCGCGACAGCGACAACCAGGCCGCATAGAACGCCCGCGGCCTCGTGAGCCGGCCCGATCTCCGACGGGCCGGCTCTTTTTTTGCCTTTGATGCGGCTTCACGGCGGCCGCCGCGATGCGTTGAGCATCACGACGGCGGCGCGTCGCTGCCGATACAGGAGTCGTCCATGCGTACTTTCTTCGCCGCGGCCTGCGCGCTGGCCCTGGCCGGGTTCGGCGCCGCCGCGCACGCGCAACAGGTCACCTACCCCGCGCCGACGTTCCGCGGCGGCAACACCGACTGGCAGGTGGTGTTGAGCACGCGGCAGACGGATCTGTCGGTGGTCTACCGGCTGCGCGTCCAGCAAGCCGCCGATCCGCTGAGCAGCGACCTGCGCCAGCGCAGCGCCGCGACCGGCGAGTACGAACTGACCGGCACGATCGGGGTGGAAAAGACGTCGGTGACGGTGAAGATCGTGCCGGTGCCGCTGGGCGGCGCATGCACGATCGACAACGGCCTGATGGGCGACGTCTACGGCCGCTTCGCCTACTCGATCAAAGTGATTCCGGAGAAATCCAAGCCGATTTCGACCAGGGCCGCCCACAAGCCGTGGCCGGCGGAATGGTCCGGTTGCGGCAACTTCACCATGGACTGAGCGCGCGCCGCCGTCAGCGCGGCGGCAGGCGGAAGAACGCGGTCGCCGTCGCGGTGCTGTGGGCGGCGGCGGTCGCCGCGTCCTCGCCGCGGTCGCGCGCGAGTTCCTCGACGATGTGCGCCAGGTACATCGGCTCGTTGCGTCGGTGCGACGGCGCCGGCTTGACCGTGCGCGGCAGCAGGTAAGGCGAGTCGGTCTCGATCATCAGCCGCTGCGCCGGAATGTGCTTGACCAGCTCGCGCAGGTGCAGGCCGCGGCGTTCGTCGCACAGCCAGCCGGTGATGCCGATGTACCAGTCGCGGTCGAGGTAGGCGAACAGCTCCTCGCGCGTGCCGGTGAAGCAGTGCACCACCGCCGGGCCGATCCGGCCGTCGAAGTTCTTCATCATCGCGACGAAGTCATCGTGCGCGTCGCGCTGGTGCAGGAACAGCGGCTTGCCGGTGTCGGCCGCGGTTTGCAGCTGCATTTCGAACGCGCGCCGCTGGGCCGGGCGCGGCGAGAAGTCGCGGAAGTAGTCCAGGCCGCACTCGCCGACCGCGACCACCTCGTCGTGGGCCAGCAGCGCGCGCATTTGCGCGTCGCATTCGGCGGTGTACTCGCTGGCATGGTGCGGATGCACGCCGGCGGTGGCGAACAGCTCGCCCGGGTGCTGCCGCGCCAGGTCCAGCGCCTTGGGCGAATGCTCGCGGCTGGCGCCGGTGATCACCATGCGCGCGACGCCGGCCTCGCGGGCGCGCTGCAGCACCGCGTCGCGGTCGTGGTCGAAGCTGTCGTGGGTGAGGTTGGCGCCGATGTCGATCAGTTGCATGGGGCGGAGCGCAAGCGGGGGCAGCGCGCAGTGTAGAGGCTCGCCGCGGCCGGCCCAAGCCGCGCCGGCGGCGACGGGCCGCCGCCGCCCAGGCGCGCGCTGCAGTCCCCGTCCCGGTTCACAGCGCTCGCGCGGCCGCGTTGCTTGCACACGCACGGCGGCATCCGTCCGCCACAGGAGACTTGCATGCGCACTGCCTCGTTCTGCCTGGCCGCCTTGCTGGCGGTGGCCGGCCTGCTGCCCGCTGCCGCGCCCGCCGGCGCGCCGAACTTCCCCGCGCGCGATTTCGAGGGCGGCAACCGCGTCCCGGCCTGGCAGATCGCGCTCAAGCCGGCGGAGGCCGGGCTGGTGCGGTTCCGGCTGAGCAGCCCGCGCGGCGTCGTCATCGCCGAAGGCACGCTGAAATCGGCCGCGCCGGTGATCGTGTTGCCGGCCTTCGGCGAACTCAAGGGCGAGTACGGCCTGGCCGGCCCGGTCACCATCGGGCAGCGCTTGCGGCCGATGCAGGTGTTGATCGGGCCGAGCCGCAAGGGCGCGCCTTGCGAGGATTCGAACGGCAAGAAATACGGCCAGGCCGTGTTCATCGCGATCGGCGACGAGCGCGATCCCGATACGCTGTATTACGGCTGCGGCGAATACACCCAGCCCTGAGCGGCGCGGCCTGGCGCCGGCCGCGCCATTCCGGCGGCCGCCGCCGGTCCGTATCCTTGCGCGGGTGAACACGCCCGCCTTCCCCATCGATCCGCTGTTGCCGCAGATCCGCGCCAGCCTCGCCGCCCACCCGCGCCTGGTGCTGGAGGCCCCGCCCGGCGCCGGCAAGACCACCCAGGTGCCGCCGGCGCTGCTCGACGCGCCGTGGCTGGACGGCCGCCGGATCGTGATGCTGGAACCGCGCCGCGTGGCCGCGCGCGCCGCGGCCAACTTCATGGCGCGCCAGCGCGGCGAGGCCGCCGGCGACACCGTCGGCTACCGCATCCGCTTCGAGAACAAGGTCGGCCCGCGCACCCGCATCGAAGTGGTCACCGAGGGCATCCTGACCCGGATGATCCAGGACGACCCCACGCTCGAGGGCGTCGGCGCGCTGCTGTTCGACGAATTCCACGAGCGCCACCTCGCCGCCGACCTCGGCCTGGCGCTGGCGCTGGACGTGCAGGCGTCGCTGCGCGAAGACCTGCGCATCGTGGTGATGTCGGCCACCCTCGACGGCGAGCGGCTGGCGCAGTTCCTCGACGCGCCGCGGCTGAGCAGCGCCGGGCGCAGCCATCCGGTGCGGATCGGGCATTACCCGGCGCGGCGCGAGGAAAAACTCGAACACCAGCTCCGGCGCGCGGTCGAACACGCGCTGGCCGCGCATCCGGGCGACGTGCTCGCGTTCCTGCCCGGCCAGCGCGAGATCGCCCGCGCCGACGCCGCGCTGGCCGCCAGCGAAACCGCGCGCGGCGTGGACGTGCTGGCCCTGCACGGCGAGCTGCCGGTGGAGCAGCAAAGCCGCGTGCTCCAGCCCGACCCCGACGGCCGCCGCCGGGTGGTGCTGGCGACCAACGTCGCCGAATCCAGCGTGACCCTGCCCGGCGTGCGCGTGGTGATCGACTCGGGCCTGGCGCGCGAGCCGCGCTACGACCCCAACAGCGGCTTCGCCCGGCTCGACGTGGTCGCCATCGCCCAGGCCTCGGCCGACCAGCGCGCCGGCCGCGCCGGCCGCGTCGCCGACGGCTGGGCGTATCGGCTGTGGCCGGAATCGCAGCGCCTGGAGCCGCAGCGGCGGCCGGAGATGGCGCAGGTCGAACTGGCCGGGCTGGCGCTGGAACTGGCCGCCTGGGGCGATGCCGGCCTGCGTTTCCTCGACGCGCCGCCGCCCGGCGCGATGGCCGCGGCGCGCGAACTGCTGCTGCGCCTGGGCGCGCTGGAACCCGGCGCCGGCGCGCAACCGGCGATCACCGCGTTCGGCCGGCGCATGCTCGCGCTGGGCACCCATCCGCGCCTGGCGGCGATGCTGCTGGCGCCGCGCGAGGCCGGCGAACGCGCCCTGGCCTGCGACCTGGCCGCGTTGATCGAAGCGCGCGACCCGCTGCGCAGCGGCGGCGACGCGCTGCACGCGCGCTGGCAGGCGCTGGCCGCGTTCCGCGCCGGCCGCGCGCCGGCCGAGGCGTCGCGCTCGGCGCTGGCCGCGCTCGACCAGGCCAGCAAGCAATGGCGCCGCCGCCTGCGCGTGGACCATCCGCCGCCGGCCTCGGTGCCGGCGCACCGGCTCGGCGACCTGCTGCTGCACGCGTTTCCCGACCGCATCGCGCGCCAGCATCCGTCCGATGCGTACCGCTACCAACTCGCCAACGGCCGCAGCGCCCGGTTGTTCGACGACAGCGCGGTCTACGGCGAGCCGTGGCTGGTGGTCAGCGAACTGCGCGACGACCCGCGCGACGCGCGCATCCTGCGCGCCGCGCCGCTCGACCTGGCGAGGCTGGAGCGCGAATTCCCGCAGCGCTTCGTCAGCGAAGACCGGGTGGTGTGGGACGCCGGCGCGCGCGCGATCGCGGCGGTGCGCGAGCGCCGCTTCGACCGCATCGTGATCGACAGCCGCGCGCTGGCGCGGCCCGACCCGGCGCGCTACGCCGACGCCTTGGTCGACGCGGTGCGCCAGCTCGGCCTGGACGCGCTGCCGTGGACGCCGGGCCTGCGCCAGTGGCGCGCGCGCGTGCGCTGCCTGCGCGAGTGGATGCCCGAACTCGCGCAGGGCGAGACGCCGCTGCCGGACCTGTCCGATGCGGCCTTGCTGGAACGCCTGGACGCATGGCTCAAGCCCGCGCTCAGCGGCAAGAGCCGGCTCGACGCGCTCGACGAAGCGGCGTTCGGCGACGCCTTGCGCTCGCTGTGCGATTGGTCGTGGCGGCACAGACTCGACGCGCTCGCGCCGACCCGCATCGTCGTGCCCTCGGGCATGGAACGGGCGATCGAGTACGGCTACGACGATCACGCCGACGACGGCCGCGGCGCCGCGCAGCCGCCGGTGCTGGCGGTGAAACTGCAGGAGCTGTTCGGCCTCGCCGACACCCCGCGCATCGCCGAGGGCCGCGTGCCGCTGACCCTGCACCTGCTCTCGCCCGCCGGCCGGCCCTTGCAGGTCACCCAGGACTTGCGCGGCTTCTGGGAGCGCACCTACCCGGAGGTGAAGAAGGAAATGAAAGGCCGCTATCCCAAGCATCCGTGGCCCGACGATCCGTGGACGGCGAAGGCCACGCACCGGGCCAAGCCGCGCGGCACCTGATCCGTGCCTGGCGCCATCCGCGCCGGGCCGCATTGCGTGCGCCGTTCGCGGTTTCGCCCGCTGCCCGCGCGAGCGGCGCACGCCGCGACCGCGCCCACCCGCGCACGACGCGACCCTGTCGTCGTATCCTCTGGCGTCGCATTCAGCCCGCAGCCATCCCGTTTCGCCTGCGCTCACAGAATTTCAACGCTGGCGCACCGACACTGGAACCCGATTTTCTCCCCGCTCCCTCTCATCCAGGACCGACACGATGAGCAAGTTCGATTCCCTGCCCGACCGCGCACTGGAACTGGTGCACGCGATCAGCGCCAACCTCAAGGAAGCCGCGCCCAAGGCGGGCCAGTGGCTCGACACCGGCGCCAAGTTCGGCGTGGTCAAGGCCGGCGCCCGCACTGCCGGCGGCTTCATCCGCCGCAACCCGGTGGTCGCCGTGGCCGCAGTCGCCGGCGCCGGCCTGCTGTGGTACGCCGCCGCCCGCCGCAAGGCGCGGCAACAGGCCGAAGGCGAGCCGATCGAAGGCTCCGCGCGCCGCATCGACGCGCGGCGCGCCTCGCCGGGCGCCGGCCGCCGCCGCAGCACCCGCAACACCGCGGAGGACACCGCCGGCGAGTAAGCCGCGGTTGCTTTCGCAACGCGCAGTACGCCGGGATCCGGTATGCTGGAGCGAAAAAAGCCGACGCGCGAGCGTCGGCTTTTTTGTTTGCGTGGGACTCAGGCGATGAGTTCGTTCCGGGGTATTGCGAGTGGGTTGGCGTTTTCGCCGTAGTCCGATTGTCGCGGTCGCGGCTCGCGCCGCTCCTACAGGGGCTCGGGCGCTACGGCCGCAGCCCATCCTTTCGTCGTTCCGGCGAAAGCCAGAATCCAAAAAGTCCTGCCGTTGCCGTTGCTGTTTGCCCGGACGCAACCCACGCGAAGCACATGTGCCGCAGCCCCGGAGGGTGCGCGCATGGATGCGCGCGCGCGCCAGGGGGCAGGATGTCCCTTATGGTGCGGCCCGCGCCGCTGCGAGCCATAGTGGCTCTTGATCCGAAACAGCAATGCCTTTTCTTTAAGCGTACCAACACGCAAAGGCCGAACCCACCGCGGCACGCCCCCTGTAGGAGCGGCGCAAGCCGCGACCGCGCCATCGCAATAACGGCGAAAGTTTCGTCGGAGGTGTGTTGTCGCGGTCGCGGCTTGCGCCGCTCCTACAGTCGGATACGAAACCACACTGTCGTCATTCCGGTTGATCTTTCTGTTGCTTTCGACGTTAGCGATGTATCGGGTGACGACAAGCGGCAATCAACAGCTTTCGTCCGCAAGCGGCCGAGTTACTTTCTTTTGGCAGCGCGCCAAAAGAAAGTAACCAAAGAAAAACGCTTTTCTAAAGTCACCAGCCACTAAGTCCAGCACCGGGCGCGGGGCCGCGCCATAAGGGGCATCCTGCCCCATGGCGCGCGCGCGCATCCATGCGCGCGCCCTCCGGGGCTGCGGAGCAGGTGCTTTGCGTGGGGTTCCGTCCGAGCGAACGGCAACGGCTAGAGCAACGGAAACGGCCCCAGCAACGGCAGCGGCAGCGGCAGCGGCAAGATCAAGAAGCATTCCGCCTTTCGTCGGAACCACGGCCGGCGATGTGCGCCTTCAGGGGAAGCGGTCTGCGGCATGCGCGGCCTCGCGATGCGGCCGCGCAGATCCGCCACCGATCGATCAGGCTTCCGGCAACTCGATGATGAACCGCGAGCCGCCGTGCTTGCGTTCCTCGTACCACAACTGCCCGCCGGCGTTGACCACGATCTGCTTGGCCAGCGACAGGCCCAGCCCGCTCGACAGGCCGTCGTCGATGTCGGCCTCGTGCAGGCGCACGAACGGCTTGAACAGTTCGCGCTGGCGCGCGACCGGGATGCCGGGGCCGCGGTCGGCGACGATCAGTTGCCAGAAGCCGGGCGCGCTGTTGCGCGCGGCCAGGGTCAGGTCGCTGCCGGGCGCGTATTTCATCGCGTTGGTGACCAGGTTCTCGCTGACCTGGCGCAACACCCGCGGGTCCATCGCGACCTGCGCCGCGCCGTTCGCCGGCGGCTGCACCTGCACGCGGATGCCGCGCGCGTCGAGCTGCATCTCGTAGCGGCGCACCAGCCAGTCCAGGGTCTCGGCGAGGTCGGCGCGGATGCCTTCTTCCTGTTCGGCGCGCTCGCGGTGGCCGGCCTGGCTTTCCAGGTAGTGGCGGATGTAGCCCAGCGCGTCGTCGGCGCTTTCGTGGATCATCTGCAGGTAGCGCGGCACGCGCTCGGGCTTGCAGCCGTTGTTGATCAGCAGGTCGCTGGCGAACAGCACGCTGGTCAGCGGGTTCTTGAGATCGTGGGCGACCAGGTTGACCAGTTCCTCGCGCTCGCGCGCGACCCGTTCCAGGCGGTCGCGGGTGAGCTTGAGGCCGACGTGGGCGTTGACCCGCGCCAGCAGTTCTTCGGGCAGGAACGGCTTGGTGACGTAGTCGACCACGCCGGCGTCGAAGGCGCGCAGCAGCAGGTCGCGGTCGTGGGCGGCGGTGACGAACACCACCGGCACGCGCAGCGGCGAGTCGGCGCGCAGCGCGGCCATGACTTCGAAGCCGTCCATGCCCGGCATCATCACGTCGAGCAGGATCAGGTCGGGCGGGGATTGCGCGTACAGCTCCAGGGCCTCGTCGCCGGTCGAGGCGGCGACCACTTCGTAGCCCTGTCGGGACAGCAGCGCGGTCACCACGCGCAGATTGGCGGCCTGGTCGTCGACGACCAGGATGCGACCGGTGGATGTCGCGGGAGTGCTCACGTCCTGTAAATCTCCTGGAGCCGTGGGATCGCCATGCGATTCACACGAATTTCGCATAAGTGAATCGAATGGAAATCGTGTGGCAAGTTAACAGAAACCTTCACGCAAAGGCGGAACCGACGCCTGGATTGATGAATGGTTCACGCCTATGCGACGACTGGCCGCAGTCAGCAACGCGGCGTTGCAAATTCCGTTGCGGTCGCACCGTTTGCGGCGGCGCATCATGAACATCCACGCATTAAGGAAACCGCAATGAACCTGCGTCCGCTCGGCCGTTCTTCCCTGTCCGTGGCCCCGCTGGCCTTCGGCTGCAACGTGTTCGGCTGGAGCGCCGACGAGGCCGCCAGTTTCGCCTTGCTGGACGCGTTCACCGAGGCCGGATTCGCGCTGGTGGACACCGCCGATGTGTATTCGGCGTGGGTGCCGGGGAATCAGGGCGGCGAATCCGAACGCATCATCGGCCGCTGGCTGGCCCAGGGCGGCGGCCGCCGCGAGCGCGTGGTCATCGCCACCAAGCTCGCCAAGTGGGCGCCGCGGCGCGGCCTGGCGCCGGCCAACATCCAGGCGGCGGTGGAAGACTCGCTGCGCCGGCTCGGCACCGAGGTCGTCGACCTGTACCAGGCGCACGAAGACGATGCCTCGGTGCCGCTGGAGGACACGCTGGGCGCGTTCGCCCGGCTCATCGAACAGGGCAAGGTGCGCGCGATCGGCGCCTCCAACTATTCGGCCGCGCGCCTGGCGCAGGCGCTGGACCTGTCCGAACGGCTGGGTCTGCCGCGCTACGAAACCCTGCAGCCGCAGTACAACCTGTACGACCGGGCAGGGTTCGAGGCCGAACTGGAACCGCTGGTACGCGCGCGCGGTGTCGGCGTGATCGGCTACTACTCATTGGCCAGCGGCTTCCTGACCGGCAAGTACCGCAGCCGCGCCGACCTGGGCAAGAGCCGGGCGCGTGCGGGTGCGGTGGAGCAATACCTGGACGCGCGCGGCCTGCGCATCCTGGCCGCGCTCGACGAGGTGGCCGCCGGCCACGGCGCGACCCCGGCGCAGGTGGCGCTGGCCTGGCTGATCGCGCGGCCGTCGGTGACCGCGCCGATCGCCAGCGCGACCAGCGTGGCGCAGTTGCAGGAGCTGCTCGCGGCGGCGCGGCTGTCGCTCAAGCCCGACGAGATGGCCGCGCTGGACGCGGCCAGCGCCGGCGGCTGAGGCGGCGGCGCCGCGCAACCGACCTCCGCCCATCGCCTTCGTCTCCCGCCACCGCTACGAGCCCACCGTGCCCCACGCCACCGCTTCCGCCCGCCGTACCGGCGTCGCCCTCGCCGCCGCCGGCGCGGTGCTGTTCTCGGCCAAGGCCATCCTGGCCAAGCTGCAATACCGTTTCGGCGTCGACTCGGTGCAGGTGCTGACCCTGCGCATGACCTTCTCGCTGCCGCTGTTCGCCGCGCTGGCGGTGCGCGAGCAGCGCCGCGCGCGCGCCCGCGACGCGCTGCCGACCCGGCGCGACTGGGGCCTGATCCTGGTCCTGGGCGTGCTCGGCTATTACCTGTCCAGCCTGCTCGACTTCTGGGGCCTGGAGCACGTGCCGGTCTCGCTGGAGCGGCTGATCCTGTTCCTCAACCCGACCATCGTGCTGCTGATCGGCCTGTTCGCGTTCGGCCGCCGGGTCGCCGCGCGCGAGTGGATCGCGCTGGCGGTCAGCTACGCTGGGGTGGTGCTGGTGATGGTCGAGAACCTGCGCGTGGAAGGCGAGCACGTGCTGTTCGGCAGCGCGCTGGTGCTCGGCGCGGCGGTCAGCTACGCGCTGTACCTGGCGCTGTCGGGCGAACTGGTCAAGCGCCTGGGCTCGTTGCAGCTGGTGGCCTGGGCGATGATCGTGTCGACCGCGGCGGTGACGATCCATTACCTGGTCGCGCGCGATCCCGCCGCCTTGTTCGGCCTGCCCTGGCAGGTCTACGCCCTGGCCGTGGCCAACGCGGTGCTGTGCACCTTTCTGCCGGTGACTTTCACCATGGCCGCGGTCGGGCGCCTGGGCGCCGGCACCGCGGCGCAGTTCTCGGTGATCGGGCCGGTGTCGCTGGTGTTCCTGGGTGCCTGGGTGCTCGGCGAGAAGATCACCGCGATCCAGCTGATCGGCACCGCGGTGGTGCTGGGCGGGGTGTTGCTGCTGAGCCGGCCGGGCGCGAATTCGGTGCCGGTGGCGGCGGCGCAGAAGCCGTCGGACTGAGCGCGGCGCACGCCGGCCCGAAACGCGAACAGGCGCCCGCAGGCGCCTGTCCGCATCGCGTTGCCGTTGCGGCTCAGTGGGTGGCCAGCAGCGGCGCGCGGATCGCCTCCTCGAACACCGCGCCGGACAGGCACAGGTTGTTCTGCAGCCCGGCCAGGTCGGACTGGCGGCGGACCAGGTCGCCGTAGGTGCGCGGCGCGGCGGTGAACGGGTCGGGCATGGTGAAGGTGCTCGGCGCGGCCAGGGTGCCGTTGCCGACCAGGAACCGCGACAGCGCCGCCTGCGCGCCGGAATTGCGCGTGGACACGTGCATGAAGTTGGTGTCCTGGGTCTCGCGGCCGTGGCAGGCGTCGCAGGTGTTCAGCGAGAAGTCGCGGCGCAGGTTGCTGGCCACGCCGGGCGCGTTCCAGGCCTGCTGCGGGCTGATGTTGCGCACCGAACCGGTCGCCATCGGCTGGCCCAGGTAGCTCAGCGGGATGTCGTAGGTGCCGGCGCCGATCGCCGCGGCGTTGGTGTTGATGAAGCTGGCCAGCACCGAGGTGTTGTTGAGCGAGTGGTGCGGGGTCAGCTTGGCCAGGGTCATCGCCAGCTGGCCGCCGCCGCGCGGCAGCCGGAATTCTTCCAGCATCCACGGGGTTTGCAGGAACTCGTTGCTGCGCACCTGGTTGATCGCGCTGCGGTTGGGCTTGGACGGCGCCGCGTTGGCGGCGGTGAAGCCGTCGGTGAGCGCCTGCAGCGCGCTGTTGTAGGCCGGCGAGCCCAGGCTCATCGAGCCCAGCGCGCCCCAGCGGCGCGCCAGCGAGCGCACCGCGGAGCAGCCGCGCGCCTGCTGGGCGTATTCGGTGATCACCAGCCCCGGCAGCGCGGTGCAGGTGCCGTTGGCGTTGCGCCGGATCATGCCGAAGATGAAGCGGCCTTCGCCGGCGTCGCCGCCGCCGTAGCTGCCGTTGCTGCGCAGGTCCATGCGGTTGACGATCGCTACCAGCCGGAACGGCGACTTGTTCAGGTCGAGCTCGCCGGTGCTGGCCACGGTCGGCCACAGCGCCAGGATCTGCGAATTGAGCTGCGCCCGCGCCGGCACCGGGAAGGTGTTGATGACGCCGCCGGCGCTCCAGTTGGTCAGCCAGTTCTTGACGAAGGCCGAGGGCGAGATCCCGCTGACCGGCTGGTTGGCCATGTTGGTCATCAGGGTCTTGAAGGTCCACGCGCCGTTGGGATTGCCCACGCCGGTGCACGCGTCGAAGGTGCGGGTCGGGTCCTCGACCACGCGCGGGTCGGTGATCAGCAGCGAGCGCTCCGGACGCACCACCGCCGGCGGCCCGAACACCACCGGGAACGGAACGCGGATCGGCTGCGCGGCGGCGATCTGGTCCCTCAGCTTGCCCGGGTCGAGGAAGGCCACCGGCGCTTCGCTGAAGAACTCGCGGCCGACGAAGCTCGGCACGGTCAGTTGCTGCCCGGCCTGGCTCTGGCGTTCGGCCTGTTCCTGGACGAAGCCGTCGAAGTCGAACGGGATCGCGGCGCGGTAGATCTCCGGCACCTTGTCGTCGCGCTGCAGGGTCACCGGCCGGTCGCCGATGTTGAACGGAATCTGCGCCGGCAGGTCCTGGCCCTTGGCGTACTGCAACTGCAGCACGGCATCGCCGGCGGAGGACTGCGGGGTCGGGGTGATCACGATGTCCTCGACCACCGGCGGGGCCAACTCGAACGGCGTCGGCGCATCGGCCTTGGGCACCGCGCTGCCGGCCGCGGGCGGGTAGAGCAGGTAGACGGCCCCGGCGGCGAGGGCCAGGCCGGCGCCGAGGGTCAGGGAACGCAGGGTGGACATGGGTCGGGCTCCTCCGGTGAGCAGACCGCGAGTGGCGTAGCGCCAGGCGCGTAGCTGTCGCCGACGCTAAAGCCGCGCGCGCGGCCGGCGCCAGCGGCGCGGCGGGATCAAACCGGGTCGGTTTCTCAGTGAACCCGGCGAGCTGCGAAAGCGGTCGCGCTTGCGATGCGCGCGGATTCGCATTCGGCGGTGAGCGAAGGTGAGGGTGAACGATGCGGGCGGCGGACAGACGGCCCGTCGTGGGCGCGGTCGCCGTGGCGGCGTCGGCGTCGGTGCGGTCGGCGACGCTGGCGGCACTGGGCCGTGTCGGCCGCGACAGCGCCGGGCGGCGCCGTCGCGGGGCGCCGGCGCGCCGGGCCGGGCGTGACCTTCGAGTCTCGCCAGCGCGCGAGCGATCCGCGAAAATGCGCGCCCCCACTGCGCCCGGAACGCCGCGCATGCAACGACTCCTGCTGCTGATCGTCCTGGTCGCGGCCGCCGCCTTCGCCTACCTGCACTGGTTCGCCGCGCCGGCGCCGCGCTACAGCCTCGCCGCGATCGAACGACAACCGGTGCCGCGCGCGGAGTTCTTCGCCCTGTGGCGCGAGGCGGCCTACGACCTGTGCGCGCCCGGCCGCAGCGGCAGCGAGCGGGTCGGCGCCGCAGCATGCCGCGCCCACGTGGAGCGCGCCCACGAGCGCTGCGTGGCCCGCGCGGGCGCCGGCGCGCCGGCGACGATCGCGGATCAGGCCGAATCGCGGCGCTGGGCCCGGCCTTACCTGGACTGCGTCCTGCCGGCACCGGCGGCGTGCGGCGGCGTGCCGGTGCGCAGCGACGAAGACGCGCGGCGGCACTGCCCGCCGTGAGCGCGGCGCGCGGCTAGAGCGCGCGCCACTGGCCAGGCGCCAGCCCGTCGAGCCGGTGCGGGCCGATCGCGACCCGGATCAACCGCAGCGTCGGCAGGCCCACCGCCGCGGTCATGCGCCGCACCTGGCGGTTGCGGCCTTCGCCGATGCTCAACTCCAGCCAGGCATCGGGCACGGTCTTGCGGAAGCGCACCGGCGGATCGCGCGGCCACAGCCAGTCCGGCGCCGCGACCGCGCGCGCCTGCGCCGGCAGGGTCGGCCCGTCGTTCAACTCGACCCCGTCGCGCAGGCGCCGCAACTGCGCCTCGTCCGGCGCGCCTTCGACCTGGACCAGATAAGTCTTGGCCTGCTTGTGGCGCGGATCGGTGAGGCGATGGGCGAGGGTGCCGTCGTCGGTGAGCAGCAACAGCCCCTCGCTGTCGTGGTCCAGGCGCCCGGCGGCATAGACCCCGGCCGGCAGCCCGAACCCGGCCAGGGTCGGCTTGGGCGGCTGGCTGCGGTCGGTGAACTGCGAGAGCGCGCCGTAGGGTTTGTTGAGGGCGATGAGCATCGGGTCGGGCGGTGGGTGGTGCGCAGGCTATTTTGCGCCTGAGTGCGGGCTTGGGGCATGCGGTTGGGCGGGTGCGATGTTCGATTGCGCAGGCGACGGTGTTGCGGGTCGGCGCGGCGGGTCGGTAATGGTTGCTGCTGTTGCTGTTGCTTTATCTGCACCTCGAACGAGGCCTCGGTTGCGCAGACCCGCAGGGCGCGCGCATGGATGCGCGCGTGCGCCGTAGGGGCAGGAAGCCCCTTACGGCGCATCCCCGCGCCCGGTGCTGGACCTAGTGGCTCGTGACTTTAAAAAGCGTTTTTCTTTGGTTACTTTCTTTTGGCGCGCTGCCAAAAGAAAGTAACTCGGCCGCTTGCGGACGAAAGCTCTTGATTGTCGCTGGTCGTCACTCGTCAACGACGGCAGTGCAGTCGCGTATCCGACTGTAGGAGCGGCGCGAGCCGCGACCGCGACAAAACAACTTACGACGAAACTTACGCAATCGCCGCGCTGGCGCGGTCGCGGCTTGCGCCGCTCCTACAGGGGGCGTGCCGCGGTGGGCTCGGTCTTTGCGTGTTCTTACGCGTGACGACAAGCCACCATCCAAAGCTTCCGTCCGCAAGCGGCCGGGTCACTTTCTTTGTCCAAAGCA
>NZ_FNPT01000009.1:40261-174191 GCF_900107375.1 Lysobacter sp. yr284 | reverse complement strand
CGACGCGCTGAAGCCGTTGTTGTCGATCACCGCCTCGATGGTGTCGGCGATCGCGCGCGGCTGCTCGTGGATCTCCTTCTGCATGAAGTGGCGGTACGGGCCCAGCTCCAGCGAGGCCAGCGACACGTCCGACAAATGCACCTCGCGCTCGATCGCCGCGCCGTCCGCGTCGAACACCCGCACCGCGGCGCGGGTGATCTCGGCGGTGTCGCCCTCTTCCAGGAAGATCACCCGGCGCGTGGCCTGCACGATCGCCGAGACGTCGCTGGCGACGAAGTTCTCGCCCTCGCCCAGGCCCACCAGCAGCGGGCAGCCCATGCGCGCGGCGATCAGCCGGCCCGGCTCGTTCAGGCTCACCACCGCGATCGCGTACGCGCCGACCAGCTCGCGCGCCGCCGACTGCACCGCGGCGAGCAGGTCCAGGCCCTGGCGCAGATGGAAATGCACCAGGTGCGCGATCACCTCGGTGTCGGTCTGCGATTCGAACGCATAACCGGCCGCGCGCAAACGCTCGCGCTGCTCGTCGTGGTTCTCGATGATGCCGTTGTGCACCACCGCCAGTTCGCCGAAGCTGATGTGCGGATGCGCATTGGCCTCGGTCACCCCGCCATGGGTCGCCCAGCGCGTGTGGCCGATGCCGACCTGGGCGTTGAAGCCCTCGGCCTGGGCCGCGTTTTCCATCTCCGCCACGCGCCCGGTCCGGCGCACCCGGCGCAATTGCGCGCCGTCGAACACGGCGATGCCCGCCGAGTCGTAACCGCGGTATTCCAACCGCTTCAGGCCATCGATCAGGACCGGTACCACATCGCGATCGGCGATCGCGCCAACGATTCCGCACATGCTGAAAAACTCCGGGGGAAGAGTGCCGGCCAGTCTAGCCGGGCCTTCCCCCTGCCGTCGCGAACTGCGTCGCGACGGCGCTACCGCCGGCACAGATCGTTAGCGAACGGTTCAACAAGCTGGATGCGGCGCCCGGCGTCGCGGAGACGCCCGAACACGCCGGCATGACCGACTCGTTACACAACCGATCAAGCGGCCGCAGGCCCGAGAGACGGACAGTTACCGCTATGCGGCTTCATTTCGCCCTGCATTCAAGCACTGCGTGCCTGATCGCAGCGTCCGTCAGCGCATAGCCCGCGAGGTGACCGCATCCGCCGGCGACTCGTTCGCCGCACCCTTGAGCCACGCAGGCATCGAAAACCGCCGTTTGGTGGCCCGCGAGGATCGCATGGGCGCAGTCGCGTCGCGGTCCGGCAAACGAGTTCAACTCGCCCCGCATCGCATCGGCCAGAGCCGCATCGGCCTCCACCGGGGCAACGAAATGCGGGTCCTTCAGCAAGGCCTCATCCATCGCCCGCGAGCACTGCGAGTGTTGTCGCGAACTGTCGGCGCGGGCCCGCTCATCCATCGCCGACCTGGCGTCTTCGGCGCTGCCGTCCGCGGCGCATTGCCGGTCGTTGCCGGCGCATCGCCGAATGTCGACGAGTTTGTTGATGGGCGCGGTCGCGCCCGCGGGCGTTCCCGTGCCGAACACCGCACGCACCTCGTCTCCCGCACGCAACCCGGCCAAGCGCTCCAGCGCCTTCGCCCAGCCGTAAAAGCCGATGTAGACGACCGCGTCGTTCCTGCCGATCCCTATCCGTCCGGGCGAAACTTCGACAATCTTGCCGACGTAGACGCGCTCATCAACCGCGGCGCCAGCCGAAGCGGCGAGCAGAAACAGCAACGCAACAAAGACGGTCGTCGGCTTCATCGATGGCGGACTTTGCTTGCACAGCCTGGATGGGGGCGCGCGGATCCGCGCCGGCGGTCACAGCGCCTCGCGATGCACGACGATCAACTGCACCGCCTCGCCGCCGCGGTAATCGTCCGGCTCCAGCCGATAGGCGATGCGCACCCACGGCGGCGGCTTGTTGCCGTCCCAGCCGCCGAACTCGATCGCGTTGAGCCGGCGCCCTTCGCAGCCCAGTTCCAGCTTGAGGTGGCGTTCGCCGATCACCCGCCACGACAGCACTTCGAACTCGCCGTCGAACTGCGGCTCGGCGAAGCCCTGCCCCCACGGCCCGCCGTCGCGCAGCGATTCGGCGTGGCGGCGGTCGAACTCGGCCGGTGCCAGCGCGCCGTCGCTGAGCACGTCGGCCTGCAGCAGTTCCGGGGTCAGCGCCGCGCGCGCGACGGCGTCGAACGCGTCGCGGAACGGCTCGAACGCGTCGCGGTGCAGCGACAGGCCGGCGGCCATGGCGTGGCCGCCGAAGCGCTCGATCAGTTCGGGATGGCGCGCGGCCACGTCGGCCAGCGCGTCGCGGATGTGGAAACCGGGAATCGAGCGCGCCGAGCCGCGCAGCTGCATGCTGCCGGGCTCGGCCGGCGCGAACGCGATCACCGGCCGGTGCAGGCGTTCCTTCATCTTCGAGGCGACCAGGCCGACCACGCCGGGATGCCAGTCCGGATCGAACATACACGGCGCCAGCGGCGCGGCGGCCGGGTCGAAGGCCACGCGCGCGAACGCGCGCTCGGCCTCGTCGGTCATCTGCTGCTGCACCGCGCGGCGCTCGGCGTTGATCTCGTTGAGGGTGGCGGCGATCTCGCGCGCCTGCGCCGGGTTTTCGGTCAGCAGGCATTCGATGCCCAGCGCCATGTCCTCCAGGCGGCCGGCGGCGTTGAGCCGCGGCGCCAGCGCGTAGCCGATGTCGGCGGCGGTGAGGCGACGATGATCGCGCTGCGACACTTCGATCAGCGCGCGCAGGCCGGCGCAGCCCTGCCCCGCGCGCAGGCGGCGCAGGCCCGCGGCGACCAACGCGCGGTTGTTGGCGTCGAGCGGGACGAGATCGGCGACGGTGCCGACCGCGACCAGGTCGAGCAGTTGGCTGAGGTCCGGGCCGTTGCCGCCGGCGCCGAACGCGCCGGCCTCGCGCAGCCGCCGGCGCAGCGCCAGCAACACGTAGAACATCACCCCGACGCCCGCCAGCATCTTGCTCGGGAAGGCATCGCCGGGCTGGTTCGGATCGACGATGGCGTCGGCCTGCGGCAGGCGCTCGCCGGGCAGATGGTGATCGGTCACCAGCACCTGCCAGCCGCGCGCGCGCGCCGCTTCGATGCCGGCGTGGCAGGCGATGCCGTGGTCGACGGTGACCAACAGTTCCGGTTGCAACAGCGCCAACTCTTCCACCAGCGCCGGCGACAGGCCGTAACCGTGGACGATGCGGTTGGGCACGGAGTGCGAGACCCGCTCCGCGCCGAGCATGCGCAGCCCGCGCACGCCGACCGCGCAGGCGGTGGCGCCGTCGCAGTCGAAATCGCCGACCACCAGGATGTGGCGGTCGGCGGCGATCGCCTCGGCCAGCAGTTCGGTCGCCTTGTCCAGGCCGAGCATGCCGTCGGGCGGCAGCAGTTGGGCGAGCTTGGGCTGGGCCTGCTCCAGGCAGGTCGCGCCGCGCGCGGCGTAGATGCGCCGCAGCAGCGGCGTGACCGACTCGGGCCAGCCGCTGTCGGCGACGCCGTCCGCGTCGGCCGGCTCGCGCCGGCGCAAGCGCGCGGCGGGCTTCAACGCCGCGGCTCCGGCGACCACAAGGGCATACGCGCGTTCAATCCAGCAACGAACGCAGCGGCTTGCGCCAGAACCGCCAGCGCTGCGGACGCGCCAGCTCGAAGCGCTCGCCGTCGGCGCAGCGCACCGCCACGCGCGCGAGCGCACCGCGGTCGAGCGCCTGCGCCAGCGGTTGCAGCCAGTCGCGTTGGATCAGGGCCAGATCGCGCTGCGCGCGCAGGTCGAACAGGAACGCGCCCTCGCCCGCGGGTTCGCTCCAGCGCGGCGGCAACGGGCCGGTGGCGATGCCGGCCTGGGCGCCGAACGCGGTCAGCGCCTCGTCGTCGCTGCACACGCCGGCGTAGCCGCAGCGCACTTGGTCGGGCAGCACGCCCGCGCCCCAGAACCACAGCGAATTGATCGGCGCCAACCCGGCGGCGGCGCGCGCGCCGTTGTGCGGATGGTTGTGCAGCACCACCTGCGCCTCGCTCAGCAGCGCGCGCCAGCGGCGGCCTTCGGCGCCCTCGCCTTCGGGCAGGTGCTGGAACAGGTCCTCGCCCAGCGCCTGCTCGGGCGAGACGAAGCGCGGCAGCCGGGTTTCGCGCGGCAGCGCCACGTACCAGCGCTCCGGCGCGGGCGCGTCGATGGGAAAACCGGCGTCGCCGAACAAGGGCTTGAGCGCCGGCAGCAGCGCGGCGCTGTCGCGTTCGCTCAAGGACAGCGCGCGGCCGTAGGCGAGCAGGCGCGCGCCGTTGATGTCGGGACGCACATACACCGGATCGGCGCGCAGCCAAGCGCCGTGCGCGGCGTCGCCGGCGTCGCGCTGGCGGGTGGCCGCGGCCACCGGCCAGCCGCGCGGCAGGATGTCGAACACCCGCGCGGCCGGGTCGGCCGCCTCGACGCTGCGGTCGGCGCGGCCGAAGCGTTGGCCCAGCGCCTGGTCCAGGCGCTGCCCGCCGAAGCGTTCGCGCGCGGGCAGCAACAGGTCGACGCGGTTCATGGCGGGCGGGTCGGTGCGGGCGACGCGGCTCAGCCGTCGTAGCTGACGCCGACGATCTCGTACTCGCGGGTGCCGCCGGGCGCCTCGATGACGACGGTGTCGCCCTCGTTCTTGCCGATCAGCGCGCGCGCCACCGGCGAGGAAATCGCGATCAGGCCGAGTTTGATGTCGGCTTCCAGGTCGCCGACGATCTGGTAGCGCCGTTCCTCGTCGGTCTCGGTGTCGGCCAGCTCGACGTTGGCGCCGAACACCACCTTGGAACCGGCGTTGAGGGTGCTGGTGTCGATGATCTGCGCATGCGACAGCTCGGCCTCGAGCTGTTTGATGCGGCCTTCGATGAAGCCCTGCTGTTCGCGCGCGGCGTGGTACTCCGCGTTCTCCTTGAGATCGCCATGGGCGCGCGCTTCGGCGATCGCGTTGATCACGGCCGGACGCTTGACCGACTTGAGTTCTTCCAGTTCGGCGCGCAGGCGCAGCGCGCCCTTGGCGGTAATGGGTGCTCTCATTCCTTGGTTCCTCTGCAGTGCGACGCCGGGCGGATCCTTGGGCCCGGCGCGGATGTTTCGAAGATGTGTCCAGGGGGCATTGTGCCGGGGAAGACCGGCGGAAGACAGCCCTTGAAATTCGGAGGGAAAAGCCTGTGGGAGGGCCTTCAGGTCCGGCGCTTTCCGGTGGGGTCGAAGCGACCTGCAACGAAAGCGTCGGGCCTGAAGGCCCTCCCACATGGGCGATCCGGGCCGCGGCGGACGATCGGCCAGCGCCGATCGTCCCAGCCCGGATCAGCGCGCGCCGATCTGCGCGTGCAGCTCCTGCAACGACCACACCGGGCCCTGGCCGCGGTAGTCCAGCGAATTGACCAGCGCGCGCGCGCCCGACACGGTGGTCGAATAGGTCACCCGCTGCTGCAGCGCCTCGCGCCGGATCGAGAACGAATCCGAGATCGCCTGGCGGCCTTCGGTGGTGTTGATGATGTAGACGATCTCGCCGTTCTTGATCAGGTCGACGATGTGCGGACGGCCGTCGGTGACCTTGTTGATCCCCTCGCAGGCCACGCCGTGCTCGGCGAAGAAGGCCTGGGTGCCGCGGGTGGCGACCAGGCTGTAGCCGCGGCGCAGCAGTTCCTGCGCCACCGGCAGCACGCGCTGCTTGTCCGGGTCGCGCACCGAGATGAACACCTTGCCGACCGGCGGCGCCTTGATGCCGCCGGCCTCCTGCGCGCGCGCCATCGCCGCGCCGAAGTTCTGGCCCACGCCCATCACCTCGCCGGTGGAGCGCATCTCCGGGCCGAGGATCGGATCGACGCCCTGGAACTTGGCGAACGGGAAGATCGCTTCCTTGACCGAGTAGTAGTCCGGCACGATCTCGTCGACCGCGTCCTGCGAGGTCAGGGTCTGGCCGACCATGCAGCGCGCGGCGATCTTGGCCAGCGCCATGCCGGTGGCCTTGGACACGAACGGCACGGTGCGCGAGGCGCGCGGGTTCACTTCGATCAGGTAGATCGTCTCGTTGCCGTCGGCGTCGGTCTGGATCGCGAACTGGGTGTTCATCAGGCCGACGACCTTGAGCGCCTTGGCCAGCGCCACGACTTGCTCGCGCAACCGTTCCTGGGTGGCCGGCGACAGCGAGTACGGCGGCAGCGAGCACGAGGAATCGCCCGAGTGCACGCCGGCTTCCTCGATGTGCTCCATCACCCCGCCGATCAGCACCCGGCCTTCGCGGTCGGCGATGACGTCGACGTCGACTTCCACCGCGTTGTCGAGGAAGCGGTCCAGCAGCACCGGCGAATCGTTCGACACCTTGACCGCGTCGCGGATGTAGCGGGTCAGGTCGGCGTCGGAGTGGACGATCTCCATCGCCCGGCCGCCGAGCACGTAGCTGGGGCGCACCACCATCGGGTAACCGATCTGGTTGGCCAGGGCCAGGGCTTCGTCGGGGTTGCGCGCGGTGCGGTTGATCGGCTGGGCCAGCCCGAGCTCCTGCACCAGCTTCTGGAAGCGCTCGCGGTCCTCGGCCAGGTCGATGCTGTCCGGGGTGGTGCCGACGATCGGCACGCCGTTGGCTTCCAGCGCGCGCGCCAGCTTCAGCGGGGTCTGGCCGCCGTACTGCACGATCACGCCCTTGGGCTTTTCCAGGTCGGCGATCTCGAGCACGTCCTCGAGCGTCAGCGGCTCGAAGTACAGGCGGTCGGAGGTGTCGTAGTCGGTCGACACGGTCTCCGGGTTGCAGTTGACCATGATGGTTTCATAGCCGTCCTCGCGCAGGGCCAGCGCCGCGTGCACGCAGCAGTAGTCGAACTCGATGCCCTGGCCGATGCGGTTGGGGCCGCCGCCGAGCACGATGATCTTGTCGCGGTCGGTCGGCGCGGCTTCGCACTCGTCCTCGTAGGTCGAGTACATGTACGCGGTGGTGGTGGCGAACTCGGCGGCGCAGGAGTCGACCCGCTTGTACACCGGGCGCACGCCGAAGGCGCGGCGCAGGGTGCGCACCGCGGTCTCGTCGGTGCCGGTCAGCTGGGCCAGGCGCGCGTCGGAGAAGCCCATGCGCTTGAGCGCGCGCATGCGGCCCTTGTCGAGCGCGCCCAGGCCGGCGTCGGCGACCTCGCGCTCGGTCGCGATCAGTTCCTCGATCTGGTCGAGGAACCACGGATCGACGAACGACAGCGCGTGCACGTCCTCGACGCTGAGGCCGGCGCGGAACGCGTCGCCGATGTAGAACATGCGCTCCGGGCCCGGCTCCTTGAGCTCGCGCTTGAGCACGGCCAGGTCGGATTCGCTGGACAGGTCCAGGCCGGTCGGGTCGAGGCCGACCTTGCCGGTCTCCAACCCGCGCAGCGCCTTGTGCAGCGATTCCTGGAAGGTGCGGCCCATCGCCATGACCTCGCCGACCGACTTCATCTGCGTGGTCAGGCGCGCGTCGGCCTGCGGGAACTTCTCGAACGCGAAGCGCGGGATTTTGGTGACCACGTAGTCGATCGACGGCTCGAACGAGGCCGGGGTGGCGCCGCCGGTGATCTCGTTGCGCAATTCGTCCAGGGTGTAGCCGACCGCGAGCTTGGCCGCGATCTTGGCGATCGGGAAGCCGGTCGCCTTCGACGCCAGCGCCGAGGAGCGCGACACGCGCGGGTTCATCTCGATCACCACCACGCGCCCGTTCTGCGCGTTGATGCCGAACTGCACGTTGGAGCCGCCGGTATCGACGCCGATCTTGCGCAGCACCGCGATCGAGGCGTCGCGCAGGCGCTGGTATTCCTTGTCGGTCAGGGTCTGCGCCGGGGCGACGGTGATCGAGTCGCCGGTGTGCACGCCCATCGCGTCGAAGTTCTCGATCGAGCAGACGATGATGCAGTTGTCCGCGGTGTCGCGGACCACTTCCATCTCGAACTCCTTCCAGCCCAGCACCGATTCCTCGACCAGCACTTCGGTGGTCGGCGACAGCTCCAGGCCGCGGGTGACGATGTCGATCAGCTCTTCGCGGTTGTAGGCGATGCCGCCGCCGCTGCCGCCGAGGGTGAAGCTGGGGCGGATGATGGTCGGGTAGCCCACCGTCGCCTGGATCTCGATCGCCTCTTCCAGGGTGCGCGCGACCGCGGCGCGCGGGCATTCCAGGCCGATCTCGCTCATCGCCACGCGGAACAGCTCGCGGTCTTCGGCCATGCGGATGGCGTCGCGCTTGGCGCCGATGAGTTCGACGTTGTACTTCTCCAGCACGCCGTTGTCGGCCAGGTCGAGCGCGCAGTTCAGCGCGGTCTGGCCGCCCATCGTCGGCAGCAGCGCGTCGGGCTTTTCCTTGGCGATGATCTTCTCGACCGTCTGCCAGTTGATCGGCTCGATGTACACGGCGTCGGCCATGTCCGGGTCGGTCATGATCGTGGCCGGGTTGGAGTTGACCAGGACCACGCGGTAGCCCTCGTCGCGCAGCGCCTTGCACGCCTGCGCGCCGGAGTAGTCGAACTCGCAGGCCTGGCCGATCACGATCGGGCCGGCGCCGATGATCAGGACGGTTTTGATGTCGGTACGCTTGGGCATGAGGTCCTCAGTAAAGTCGGTCCTGCCACGTCGCGGGGGCGCGCCAGGTGATTTGCTCGGGCGATCGTGCGTCGATCGCGCCGTGGTCGACCGCGGCGCGAACCTCGCGCTGCATCGCGGTCCAGGTCGGGGCGGCGGCGCCGATGCGCGCGCCGATCGCGTTGTTGTGGGCGTCCATGGCCCGGCTCGGGTTGCCCTCGCCGTCGCGCTCCATCACCGCCGTCACCCAGTCCACGCAGACCGGCGAGAGGGTGTGGGCGACCACGGCGCTGGCCAGGCTGTGGCGGTACGCGTCGGCCGGGCCGTTGCGGCCGCCCGGCAGGTTCGCGGCGAACCACTGCGAGTACACCGCGATCATCACGAACGCGGGGTACGCGCCGGCCAACGCCAGCACCGCCAATACGCGTCGACGCCAACGGCGGCGGCGCGGCGGGGCCGGCGTGGCGCTCATCAGGCCTTGGCCTGCTCGAGCATGTTCACGAAGCGGTCGAACAGCGGCGACACGTCGTGCGGGCCGGGGCTGGCTTCCGGGTGGCCCTGGAAGCCGAAGGCCGGCGCGTCGGTCAGCGCGATGCCCTGGTTGCTGCCGTCGAACAGCGAGCGGTGGGTCACCCGCACGTTGGCCGGCAGGCTGGCCTCGTCGACCGCGAAGCCGTGGTTCTGCGAGGTGATCATGACCCGGCCGCTGTCGAGGTCCTGGACCGGATGGTTGGCGCCGTGGTGGCCGAACTTCATCTTCAGCGTCTTCGCGCCGCTGGCCAGGCCGAGCAGTTGGTGGCCCAGGCAGATGCCGAAGGTCGGGATCTTGCGGGCGACGAATTCCTTGATCGCGGCGATCGCGTAGTCGCACGGCTCCGGATCGCCCGGGCCGTTGGACAGGAACACGCCATCGGGCTGCAGCGCCAGCACGTCCGCGGCGGACGTCTGCGCCGGCACCACGGTGATGCGGCAGCCGCGCTCGGCGAGCATGCGCAGGATGTTGAGCTTGACCCCGAAGTCGTAGGCGACGACGTGGAAGCGCGGCTCGGCATTCACGAACGCGTTGCGGTCCAGGTCGAGCTGGCCTTCGCTCCACTCGTAGCGCTCGCGCGTGCAGACTTCCTTGGCCAGGTCCATGCCCTTGAGGCCGGGGAACTTGCGCGCGGCTTCCAGCGCCTTGTCCACGTCGATCTCGCCGGCCATCAGCGCGCCGTTCTGCGCGCCGGTGTCGCGCAGCAGCCGGGTCAGCTTGCGCGTGTCGATGTCGGCGATGGCGACCACGCCGCGGTCGGCCAGCCACTGCGGCAGCGCGACCTGGCTGCGCCAGTTGCTCGGGCGGCGCGGCACGTCGCGCACGATCAGGCCGCTGGCCCAGACCTGGCGGGCCTCGTCGTCCTGATCGGTCACGCCGGTGTTGCCGACGTGCGGATAGGTCAGCGTCACCAACTGGCGCGCGTACGACGGGTCGGTGAGGATTTCCTGGTAACCGGTGATGGCGGTGTTGAATACGACTTCGCCGACGCTCAGGCCGGGCGCGCCTACGGAAACGCCCTCGAACACGGTGCCGTCTTCGAGAGCGAGGATTGCGGGTTGGGTCACGGGGGGTCGCCTTGGCTGCCGGAGGAACTGATCCCGTTGCGGCTACGGCAAAACGCAGTTGCAGCAAAGCGCGGACGCGGTGCTGGACCGGTCCGACGTTGGGATTCAGGCGAGCCGGAATTCTATCTGCGATGGACCCCGGGCGCCAGTATTAATGTGGCGGGCAGATGACGATCCGGCGGGGTCGGCGGCGCGGTTGGCTGAACGGAATCGGGCGCGCCGGGCCCGGATTGGCTGAACGCAGCGCACGGGCCGGCGCCTGAATCGGGCGGGCGCGGTGGCGGGCGGGGCCGCGCTACTGCGCCGCCCGGCGCAACCGCCCTGCCTGGCCCGGCCACCTAGAGATTCGGAAACATCAACTCCGCCAGCCCGTACCGCCCCGGCGCCTGCTGCGCCACCCGCACCGCCGCCTCCAGCGCGCCGCGGGCGAAGATGTCACGGTTGCTGGCGCGATGGATCAGCTCCAGCCGCTCGCCCGGCGCGGCGAACTGTACGGTGTGCTCGCCGACGATGTCGCCGGCGCGCAGGCTGGCGTAGTGCGGCTCGCTGCCGCGGCCGATCGCCACCGCCGCGCCCAGGTGCAGCGCGGTGCCCGAAGGCGCGTCGAGCTTGCGGGTGTGGTGGGCCTCGACCACGTCGCAGTCCCAGCCCGGCAGCGCCGCGGCGGCGCGGCGCACCAGTTCGGTCAGCACCGCCACGCCGAGGCTGTAGTTGGCGGCCCAGACCACGGCGATGGCGCCGGCGGCCTCGTTGATCGCCGCGTTCTGCGCCGAGGACAGGCCGGTGGTGCCCGATACCAGCGCCTTGCCGCGCGCCGCGCACAGCGCCAGCGCCGGGTCGAAGCCGTCGGGCAGGCTGAAGTCGACGGCGACGTCGAACTCCGGCGCGCCGCCCAATTCGGCGACGGCGAAGTGCGGCACGCCGTCGATGACCCGCTGGCTCGGCTGCGAGCGCGAATACGCGGCGACCACGGCCACATCGTCGCGCTCGCGCGCGAGCCGCAGCAGGGCCTGGCCCATGCGCCCGCTGGCGCCGTGGATGAGGAGACGGATCGGGGACTTGGCGGTATCGGTCATGGGCGCAGGCTAGCCGCTGCGGCCGGCGCAAAACAAGCCGGGCCCGCGCAAAAAACCGACGAGGCCGCCCAGAACGAACGGGGCCGGCGCTTGGCCGGCCCCGCGCGCGCTTCGCCGCGGCGAACGCTTACTGGTAGATCACCTGCGCCTTCAGGTTCGGCAGCACCTTGCGCGCGAATTCGGAATAGCCGCGGTTGTACTCGCCGGTGCACACCGGCCCGACGGTGGCGTCTTCGATCACCCGGTGCGCGTGCAGCACGTTGCCTTCCAGGCGATAGGTCGCCTCGTAGCGCGAGCCGTTGGATTCCAGCTTCAGGTCCTGCGGCTTGGCCAGCACCTTCACGGTCTTGGGGAACTCGATCCGGTAGGTCTCCTCCGAACGGCCGCCGCGGCACAGGCCGTCGCCTTCGTCCTTGATCAGCGGCGCCTGGGCGCTGCCGACCAGCGCGGCGACCGGCTGCGGCGTCATGAACATCGGCCCGAGCGGGAACGCGCCGGGCATCTGCACCGCCTGCTTGGCGTCGATCTCGACCTGGTAGCGGTGCTGGCTGCGCAGCGGCTTGGGATCGTCCTGGCGGAAGCTGCCGGTGGCCTGCACGCCGGCGCGCTCGAACACCTTGGCGACCAGTTCGGCGGCGTCCTTGTCGGTCAGCTCGCGCAGGCCGGCGCGGAACTCCATCGCCGCACGGCCGTCGAGTTCGACCTTCATCGTGCCCTTGACGCTGCCGTCCTCGGCGATCGTCAGCTGGGTGTCCATGCGCTGGCGGTTGCCCAGCTTCAGCGGCGCCGGCGTGCGCGCCTCCAGCTCCGGGCGGTCCACCCGCAGCACCGGCTTGCCGGCCACCGCCCACGGCAATTCGCCGAAGGCGATGCCCTTGGCGGTGGCGTCCAGGTAAAGATCCAGGCCCGGCAGGTAATTGAGGACGTGGTTGACCGCCGAGGCCACCGGCACCGGCGCCAGCCGGTAGGTCGTGCCGGAGTTGATCAGCGCCTGGGTCGCCTCGATGCCCTTGGCCGCGAGCAGCGCCTGCAGCAGGGTCGCGTGGTCCTTGCAGTCGCCGATGCGGTTGTCGAGCACGAAGTCCTGGTCGCGCGGCACCACCGCGCCCAGGCCGATGCAGTTGCCGGCGTAGTTGATGTTCAGCGACACCCACTCGTACAGCGCCTGGGCGATCTCGCGCTGGCCGGTCTTGCCGGCGGCGATCTCGTCGGCGAGCTTGCGCACGCGCGCGGTCGGCACCGCCTTGGGCAGCGCGCGCTCGCCGTAGACGCGGGCGATGTCGCCGTAGCTGGCGAAGGTGGACACCGAGGCGCCGTTGGTGCGGGTCAGGTCGAACGGCGCGGCGACCTGCGGCTCGAACACCTTGGGCTCGCGGTTGCTGTAGCGCCACTCCAGGATGCGGCGGTCGCCGACGACCTCGTCGCGCACGGTCTTGAGCGCGCCGTAGGACTCCTTGCGGATCTTCATCGAGGCCGGCAGGTCGTACTTGAGCGTCATCTCGCCCAGGTAGGCGTAGTCGCTGAAGCTGCCGGTGTCGGAGAACTGGCCCTCGAACATCGGCTGCTTGCCGACCAGGCGGTAGTTCAGCACCACGGTGTCGCCGACGGCGACGTCGGGAAACACCAGTTGGGTGGTGGCGACGTCGGAGAACGCCGGCCCGCCGTCGCCGCGGCCGTCGTTGGTCTGCACCTGGTAGTTCGACTTGGGCACCGCGATGCGGCGGCCGTCGGCCTTGAGCGTGTAGGCCTCGATCACCTCCAGCGTCTGCAGGCTGGCGCTGTAGTCGATGGAGTCGTACTTGGCGCGCTCGACCGCATCCTCGCGCAGCACCTTCAGCGCCGACTCGCGCTGCTCGATGTAGGCGCCATTGGGCTGCACGGTGTAGGCGTAATGCATGCGTTCCAGGCGCGCGGGCTGTTCCTCGGCGCGGCCGGCCGGCTTGGCGGCGGCGGCTTGCGCCGGCGCCGCGGCGGCGGGCGCGCCCGGCTTGGCCTGGGCGTCGGCCTGGGCGAACGCGGCGCCGTTCGCGGCCAGCGCCGCGGCCAGCGCCAGACACAGTGCGGCCGAACGCCGCGGCATGACGATGCGCATCCTTTCTTCCCCTGATCCTTGATCGACGATGGCCGGCGCCGCTGCGGCGCCGGAGGCGGTTTTCTATCACATCGCCGCGGCGAACGTGCGCGCGCGCAAATGAAAAAGGAGCCGAAGCTCGCTTTCTCGTTCGCGACTTCCATCCGAGTCGAGGCGGCGCAACGATGGCGCCGAGGGCTCAACCGCGACCCTGGCTCCGTCGGCGCCAGCAACCGACCGCACCCGCGTCGGCCGGTCGGATCCGGCGGTCGCCGCCGGGGACCGCCTCGACCGCCCAAGCCGCCAGGACCGCCGCAGCTTTGCTGCCTTTGCGTCGAAGCGTCACTGCGTCAATACAAAATAAATACTGAGCCTGTAGCTCGCTTTCACCGCCTCGCCGCCCTGCCGCCCCGGCTGCCAGCGCGGCATCTTCTGGACGAGCCGTTTCGCTTCGTCGCCGCAACCGCCGCCGATGTCCCGCACGATCAGGATGTTCTGGATCGTCCCGTCGACATCGACGTCGAAATCGACGACCACGGCGCCCTGCACTTCGTCTTGCAACGCCTTCGCGGGATATTGCAGGTTCTTCCCGAGATAGGCCCTGAGCGCCGCGTCGCCTCCGGGAAACTGCGGCGTCTGTTCGGCCTGTCGGGGCGTCGCGGGCGTGAAATGGGGCGGCGGAGCCGGCATCTCGGCTCCCGGCTTCGGCTTCTCGATAACGATCACCGGAACCGGCGGCGCCGGCGCGCCGCCCTCGTCCGCGGACTGTTTTTCCTGTGCGGCCGTGACGGTAGAACACAGACAAAGCAACGACAACGACGATGCTCTTGCGAATACCGCGAGCGCTCCATGCTTCATGTCCCTGTCCTTTGGTCGCCGAGGATCGATAAAAAGACCTTAGCGGCTTTACATACCGCCGGCCAGCGCCCGTTCGGGCGCGCATACGCGCATCGGCTGGAGCACGTCGCTGCAGGCGGCCGGCCCGCCCGCACAGGGCTGGCGACGCCGGCGTTGTTGCGCGCCGGCCGCATACGCAAAGGCCCCGACCGGTCGGTCGAGGCCTTCGTTCGCGCAAGCGTGGCGTTTACCGCCCCGGACTCAGGACGTCATCCGATCCCAAAACCCCTTGACCCCGTCGATGAACGTCGAGGAGCGTGGCGAATGCTTGCGCGCGCCCTCGCCGACGAAGGTCGCCTCGAACTTCTCCAGCAACTCGCGCTGCTCCATGGTCAGGTTGACCGGGGTTTCCACCGCGACCCGGCAATACAGGTCGCCGGGCTTGCGGCTGCGCACCGACTTGACGCCCTTGTCGCGCAGGCGGAACAGCTTGCCGCTCTGGGTCTCGGCCGGGATGCGCAGCTCGACTTCGCCGCCGAGCGTGGGCACCCGCACGATGTCGCCGAGCGCGGCCTGGGAGATGCGGATCGGCACCTCGCAATGCAGGTCGTCGCCGTCGCGCTGGAAGATCTCGTGCTCGCGCACGCGCACTTCCACGTACAGGTCTCCGGCCGGCGAGCCGGTCGGGCCGGCTTCGCCCTCGCCGGTCAGGCGGATGCGGTCGCCGTTGTCGACGCCGGCGGGAATCTTGACCTGCAGGGTCTTGGTGCGTTCGACCCGGCCCTGGCCGTGGCAGTCGCCGCAGGGATTGGCGATGGTCTGGCCGCGCCCGTTGCAGTGCGGGCAGGCCTGCTGCATCGAGAAGATGCCGCGCTGGAACCGCACCTGGCCGCGGCCGTTGCAGGTGGTGCAGGTCTCGACCTTGCCGTCGGCCGAGCCCGAGCCCTTGCAGGTCTCGCACTCGTCCAACGTCGGGATCTCGATCTGCTTCTCGACGCCGCCGACCGCCTCTTCCAGCGACAGCTCCATCACGTAGCCGATGTCGGCGCCGCGGCGCGGGCCGCGCGCACCGCCGCCGCCACCTCCGCCGAAGATGTTGCCGAAGATGTCGCCGAAGATATCGCCCATGTCGGCGAAGCCCGGGCCGGGGCCGCCGCTACCGCCGCCCATGCCGTGTTCGAACGCGGCGTGGCCGTGCTGGTCGTACACGCGGCGCTTGGACGCGTCGGACAGGACCTCGTAGGCCTCCTTGCATTCCTTGAACGCGGCCTCGGCGGCCTGGTCGCCGGGATTGCGGTCCGGGTGGAACTTCATCGCGCAGCGGCGATAGGCCTTCTTCAGGTCGTCGTCGCTGGCGTTGCGTTCGACGCCCAGCACTTCGTAGTAATCGCGTTTGCTCATGGGCGGGATCGGGAATCGGAACTCGGGAAAAGGGAATCGTCAGATCGAAAGCGCGCGGGCCTCGGCGGCCCGCCATGAATACGAGAACGGGGAACCGGGCGTGCGGCAGGTCGCGGCGATAGCGCTTCCGGCCTTTCCCGATTCCCCATCCCCCATTCCCGGCCTTACTTCTTGTCGCCGTCCTTGACTTCGGTGAACTCCGCATCGACCACGTCGTCGGACTTGGCCGAGGCGCCGGCCTCGCCGGCCGGGGCGTCCTCGCCCGGCTGGCCCGCGCTGGCGGCGGCCAGCACCGACTGCGCGGCTTCTTCCAGCGCGCGCGACTTGGCCTCGATCTGGCCCTTGTCGTCGCCCTTCATCGCGGTCTCCAGCTCGGCGATCGCCGCCTCGGCGCGGCCGATGGCCTCGCCCGGGATCTTCTCGCCGTGCTCCTTGATCGCGCTGCGGGTGCTGTGGATCAGCGCGTCGGCGTGGTTGCGCGCCTGCACCAGCTCGTGGAACTTCTGGTCTTCCTCGCGGTTGGCTTCCGCGTCGGCGACCATCTTGGCGATCTCTTCCTCGGACAGGCCCGAACCGGCCTTGATCTCGACCTTCTGTTCCTTGTTGGTCTTCTTGTCCTTGGCGCTGACGTGCAGGATGCCGTTGGCGTCGATGTCGAAGGACACCTCGACCTGCGGCATGCCGCGCGGCGAGGGCTCGATGCCGGACAGGTCGAAGCGGGCCAGCGACTTGTTGTAGCGGGCCTGCTCGCGCTCGCCCTGCAGCACGTGCACGGTCACGGCCGACTGGTTGTCCTCGGCGGTGGAGAAGGTCTGCGAGGCCTTGGTCGGAACGGTGGTGTTCTTCTCGATGATCTTGGTGAACACGCCGCCGAGGGTCTCGATGCCCAGGCTCAGCGGGGTCACGTCGAGCAGCAGCACGTCCTTGACCTCGCCGGCCAGCACGCCGCCCTGGATCGCCGCGCCGACGGCGACGGCTTCGTCCGGGTTGACGTCCTTGCGCGGTTCCTTGCCGAAGAACTCGGCCACGGCCTGGCCGACCTTGGGCATGCGGGTCTGGCCGCCGACCAGGATCACCTCGGCGATGTCGCTGGCGCGCAGGCCGGCGTCGTTGAGCGCGATGCGGCAGGGCTCGATGGTCTTCTTGATCAGGTCCTCGACCAGCGACTCCAGCTTGGCGCGGGTCAGCTTGATGTTGAGGTGCTTCGGGCCCGAGGCGTCGGCGGTGACGTACGGCAGGTTGACTTCGGTCTGCTGCGAGGACGACAGCTCGATCTTGGCGCGCTCGGCCGCGTCCTTCAGGCGCTGCAGGGCCAGCGGGTCCTTGCGCAGGTCGATGCCCTGGTCCTTCTGGAACTCTTCGACCAAATAATCGATGACGCGCTTGTCGAAGTCTTCGCCGCCGAGGAAGGTGTCGCCGTTGGTGGACAGCACTTCGACCTGCATTTCGCCGTCCACGGACGCGATCTCGATGATCGACACGTCGAAGGTGCCGCCGCCGAGGTCGTACACGGCCACCTTGCGGTCGCCGCCCTTCTTGTCCATGCCGTAGGCCAGCGCGGCCGCGGTCGGCTCGTTGATGATGCGCTTGACCTCGAGGCCGGCGATCTTGCCGGCGTCCTTGGTCGCCTGGCGCTGGCTGTCGTTGAAGTAGGCCGGCACGGTGATCACCGCCTCGGTGACCGGCTCGCCCAGGTAGGCTTCGGCGGTCTTCTTCATCTTGCCCAGCACTTCGGCCGAGATCTGCTGCGGCGCCATCTTCTTGCCGTCGGCGGTCGCGACCCAGGCGTCGCCGTTGTCGTGCGGGACGATCGCGTAGGGCACCAGGCCCAGGTCCTTCTGCACTTCGGCGTCGGTCATCTTGCGGCCGATCAGGCGCTTGACCGCGTAGAAGGTGTTCTTCGGGTTGGTCACCGCCTGGCGCTTGGCCGAGGCGCCGACCAGGACTTCGCTGTCCTTGGTGAAGGCGACGATGGACGGCGTGGTGCGGTCGCCTTCCGAATTCTCGATGACCTTGGCCTTGCCGCCTTCCATGATGGCGACGCAGGAATTGGTCGTGCCCAGGTCGATGCCGATGATCTTGCCCATGCTGTTGCTCCCTCTCTCAATGCTGGAATGTTGGGGGCGGCGCGTGTGTCCGCGGCCGCCGATGTTCGCTATTTGGGGCCCGGTGCCGGGCAGTTCAAGCGCCCGTGCCCTGCCCCTGGTCGGTTCCAGGCCCGCGGTAACGCCCCGTTGCGGCGCCTGTGCGCGGCCCCCGCCGCGGCGCCGCCGGAGCGCGCGGCTCAGGCGTCCTGGGCGACCACGACCAGGGCCGGGCGCAACAGGCGCTCGTTGAGCAGCCAGCCCTTCTGGTAGACCTGGACCACGTGGTTCGGCGCGACGCCCGGCGCCGGCACCATGCTCATGGCCTGGTGGTGTTCGGGATTGAACGGCTGGCCGACCGGGTCGACCGCGACCAGGCCGTTGTCGGCGCCGACCTTGAGCAACTGGCGCAGGGTCAGCTCCATGCCCTGGCGCAGCGCGCTGGCGTCGCCGCCGGCGGCGGCCAGGCCGGCCTCCAGGCTGTCGATCACCGGCAGCAGGTCGCCGAGCAGGCGCTCGTTGGCGAACTTGCGCGCCATCTCGATGTCGCGGACCACGCGCTTGCGCTGGTTCTCCAGCTCGGCGCGCTCGCGCAGCGCGTCCTCGCGCAGCTTGTTCATTTCCGAACGCAACGCCTCGACCTCAGACATCGCGGCGCCGGCGGCGGCGACCGGGTCCTGGGCGTCGGGGTTGGGGTGGGCGTTGGCCTGGGGGTTGGGGTCGTTTGGGTTCATGCTGGTTCCTTGCGGCAATCCGCGACAGGGCCAGCTATGGGGGCCGGGGACGGGCATTCAAGAGGCGGCGGCCGAATGGCGGCCCGGCAACGGCGGTGAACTGCGGCGATCGTGCGGGATCGGCGGGCAGCTCCGCGGTTCGCGGCGCATTTTGGAACAATCGGCCTGGAGCGACAGCCCCCCTGCTTTTGTGGGAGGGCCTTCAGGCGCGATGCTTTTCGGTCGGATCGCGGCGATCGGGCACAAGAGCATCGGACCTGAAGGCCCTCCCACAAGAGCCCTGGGCCTGAAGGTACTGCCGGCAGGACCGGGCTACTCGCCTTCGCCCGCCGGCCCCTCACCCGGCTCGAACGCATCGCCGAGCGCGTCGGCGGCCGCCTGCACCACCGGGATCACCCGCTCGTAGGCCATCCGGGTCGGCCCGATCACCCCGAGCACGCCGAGCACCCGCCCGCCGGCGCCGTAGGGCGCGGTCACCAGCGATACGCCTTCCAGCGGCGCCAGCCCGGTTTCCTCGCCGATGAAGATGCGCATGCCCGGCGCGCTTACGGTGCGTTCGAGCAGTTGCAGGATCTCGCGCTTGCGGGCGAAGGCCTCGAACAGCTCGCGCAGCCGGTCCAGGTCGGCCAGCTCCTGCACCCCCATCAGCCGGGTCTGCCCGGCCAGGACCATGTCGTCGCCGTCCGGCGCCAGCGCCTGTTCGGCCAGTTCCATCGACTGCGCCAGCAGCGCCTGCATCTCCGACTGGGCGTTGCGCAGCTCGCGCAGCAGGCTGGCGCGGATCTCGGCCACCGGCCGGCCGGCGAAATGGGTGTTGAGGTAGTTGCCGACCCGCTCCAGCTCGCCGGCCTCGAACGGGCGGCGGGTCTGGATGATGCGGTTCTGCACTTCCTGGTCGGCGAACACCAGGATCGCCAGCACCCGCTGCGCGTCCAGCGGCACGAACTCGATCCGGCGGAACGCGAACTGCTCGCGCTTGGGCACGCTGACCACGCCGACGAAGTGGGTCATCGCCGACAGCAGCTCCGACGCGCTGCCGAGCAGGGCCTGGGTGCCCGAGCCGGGCGGCAGCTCGCTGCGCAGCCGCGCCACCTCGCCCTCGGGCAGCGGCCGCACCTGCAGCAGCGAATCGACGAACAGGCGGTAGCCCTGGGCGGTGGGGATGCGCCCGGCCGAGGTGTGCGGCGCGCTGAGCAGGCCGGCCTCTTCCAGGTCGGACAGGATGTTGCGGATCGTCGCCGGGCTGACGTCGAGCCCGGCATGGCGGGCCAGGGTCTGCGACCCGACCGGCTCGCCGCTGTGGATGTAGCGGCCGATCAGCGCGCGCAACAGCTGGCGCGCGCGCGGGTCCAGGGCGGGGTCGTTGGCTCGGCGGTTCATGGGGGCGATATATGCGCGCCGGCGGCGGGGCGCAAGCGGTCCGCGGTCCGGGACCGGGGCGATTCGCGACCCGCGACCGGATTCGGCCGCCGGTTGGCCGCTTGCCGGAGCGGTTCGGGCGAGCGTCCGCCGCGATCCGCGCCGCCGGCCGGCGCGTCGCGCGAGCGCCGCCGAAGCGCGACCGCCGTCCGCCCCGACGCCCGCAGGGCAGCGCCCGTCACCGACCGCCCTCATACTGATGCCGCGGCGACGCCCACCCGCGTCTCACCCGCTGATCCACCCTCCCCTTACGCTCGCTCCCGCCGCGCGCCCATTCCCAGCCACGCCCCCTCCCAGGCACAATCGCCGCCGCATGCTCGCCCATCTTTCGCTCAAGCAATTCGCCGTCGTCACTGCCGCCGAACTCAGCTTCGGTCCGGGCCTCACCGTCATCTCCGGCGAAACCGGCGCCGGCAAGTCGCTGCTGGTCGACGCGCTCGGCCTGCTCAGCGGCCTGCGCGCCGACAGCGGCGTGGTCCGCCACGGCGCCGACCGCGCCGAGCTGGTCGCCGACTTCACCCTCGACGACGCCCCGCTCGCCGCGGCCTGGCTCGGCGAGAACGAACTCGACGAGACCGGCGACGGCGGCGCCCCGGTCTGCCAGATCCGCCGGGTGATCCGCGCCGACGGCGGTTCGCGCGCCTGGGTCAACGGCCGCCCGGTCACCCTGAGCCAGCTCGGCGAGCTGGCTTCCAGGCTGGTCGAGATACACGGCCAGCACGAACACCAGGCCCTGCTGACCCGCGCCAGCCAGCTCGACCTGCTCGACGCCTACGGCCGCCACGAGGCCGCGCGCGAGCCCGTCGCCCAGGCCGCGCGCGCCTGGAGCGCGCTGCTGCGCGAGCGCGACGGGCTGGTCGCCCAGGGCGACGTCTCCGACCGCATCGGCTGGCTCGAACACCAGCACGCCGAACTCGAGCGCGAGGCGCTGGAACCCGAGGCGATCGCCAAGCTCAACGCCGACCACCGCCGCCACGCCCACGCCGCCGGCCTGATCGCCGCCTGCGAAGGCGCGTTCGCGCGCATCGGCGGCGACGAAGGCCCGTCGCTGACCCGCACCCTGCAGCAAGTGCGCGGCGACCTGCAGCGGGTGGCCGAGCACGAACCGCGCCTGGGCGAAGTCGACGCCATGCTCGACAACGCCGCGATCCAGATCGACGAGGCGCTGAGCCTGCTCGACCGCGTGCGCGACGACCTCGACCTCGACCCGGCCGAATTCGAACGCATCGAAGCCCGGCTCGGCCGCCTGCACGAACTGGCGCGCAAGCACCGGGTCGCGCCGGAGCAGCTCGGCGCCACCCGCGACGGCGTCGGCGCCGAACTGGAACAACTGCGCGGCGCCGGCGAACGCCTGGACGCGCTCGACGCCGAGATCGACGCCGCGCGCAAGCGCTGGCGCCGGTCCGCCGACGCGCTCGGCCGCGCCCGCCGCGACGCCGCCGCCTCGCTGTCGGCGCGCACCACCGAACTGATCGGCGAGCTCGGCATGGGCGGCGGCCGCTTCGCCGTCGAGATCGAGCCGCAGGAAGAAGACCGGCCCGACCCGAACGGCGCCGAACGGGTCGAATTCATGGTCGCCGCCAACCCCGGCCAACCGCCGCGGCCGCTGCGCAAGGTCGCCTCCGGCGGCGAACTCTCGCGCATCTCGCTGGCGATCGAAGTCGCCGCGTTCGGGCTGGACGCGGTGCCGACGATGGTGTTCGACGAAGTCGACACCGGCATCGGCGGCGCCGTGGCCGAGATCGTCGGCCAGAAGCTGCGCGCGCTCGGCGGCAGCCGCCAGGTGCTGTGCGTGACCCACCTGGCCCAGGTCGCGGCCCAGGGCCACGCCCATTACCGCGTCGCCAAGGCCGCCAGCGAAGGCGTCACCCAGAGCGCGGTGCAGGTGCTGGCCTCCAAGCAGCGCGAGGAAGAACTGGCGCGCATGCTCGGCGGCGTGGAGTTGACCAAAGAGGTGCGGGCGGCGGCGCGGCGGCTGTTGGCCGACGTGGTGTAAGGCCTGCGGCTCGGCAATGAAGGCAACAGGCCGCAGGCAACGCTAAGCGCGCGCGGCGACCGCGCGTTCGCCGCCGGCGTCCTCGCGGCCACGGCCTGGCGGGAAGGATCGAGGCCTGCGCGCCCATCGCCTTGCGCCCACAAAAAAGCCCGCTGATGCGGGCTTTTTTTCGGACCCGGGATGGCGTCGCAGGCGCGACGACCGACCCAGCCTCCATTGATTGCCTGCTTTCCCGGTCCCGCCTTAGCGCTTCTTCCTCACATACAGCACCAGCGAATGCTCTTCGATCAGGTAGCCGTGCTCGGCGGCGATCTTGCGTTGCAGTTCCTCGATCTCCGAGCTTTCGAACTCGATGATCTTGCCGGTGTCGATGTCGACCATGTGGTCGTGGTGATGGCCGCGGTCGAGCTCGTAGACCGACTGGCCGGCCTCGAAGTTGTGCTTGAGCACCAGGCCGGCGGATTCGAACTGGGTCAGCACCCGGTAGACCGTGGCCAGGCCGATGTCCTCGCCCTTCTCCAGCAACATCCGGTAGATGTCTTCCGCGGTCATGTGCCGCGGCTTGGCGCTCTCCAGCAACTCGAGGATCCGCATGCGCGGATGGGTGACCTTGAGTCCGGCGTTGCGCAGGTCCTGAGATTCCATGGGGGTACGTCCCTTCGATGACTTTGGACCGGCGCGGGCCGGTCCGGGTGGAGACCGGCTGGCCGTCGCCGCGAAGGGCGCACTGGGCGGGCGGGCCGGAATGGCGGATGAACGCGAGGAGCCGCCCCGCGCCGCGATCCGCCCTTGGTGGGGTCGGGCTTCAGTGTATCATCGGGCCCGTTGCCTTCGACTGCCGCAGACACCCTATCCGATGCGTAAGCTCTTGCTCGTTCTCTCGCTCGCCCTGGTCACTTCCGGCTGCGGCATCATCTACAAGCAGCCCATCTATCAGGGCAACCTGCTCGAGAAGACCGCGGTCGACCAGCTCCAGGTCGGCATGAGCAAGCAGCAGGTGCAGGTGCTGATCGGCACTCCGTCGATCGAGGACCCGTTCCACCAGAACCGCTGGGACTACACCTCGACCCAGCGCGTCGACCGCCTCGGCCACACCGCGCGCAAGAACCTGACCCTGTGGTTCGAGAACGACGCGCTGTCCAAGTGGGAAGGCGACTACTTCCCCGAGCAGGACAAGGAAATCGCCGCGGCCTCGGTCAAGCAGTTCGGCCGCAACCTGGCCAAGGAAAAGGACAAGAAGAAGCGCCGCTGAGGCGCGCGTGCGCTCGCTCCGCCGACGACAGCCGCCGCAAGGCGGCTGTTTCGTTTGCGGGGCCGAAAGCGATCGCCGCGTTCGCAGGGCCTCGCGACCCGATCGCCGCAGACCGATCGCCGCTTCGCGACCGCTACTTCTTCTTGAGCGGCCGCTCTTCCGCCCGCCGCCGCCGCGCTTCCTTCGGATCGACCTGCAACGGCCGCAGCAACTCGACCCGGTCGCCCTCGCGCAGCACCGTGTCGGCGCCGGCGCGCACGCCGAACACCGCATAGCCCACCGCCTCGGCATCGCCGTCGAATCCGGCCGCCGCCACCGCCTGGCCCAGGGTCGCGCCCTCGGCCAGTTCCACGCTCAGCGCCTGGAACCGGCGCGGCCAGGCGCGGACCACCTCGACCTTCATGCAGGCGCGCCGCCGGCGCCCGGACCCGACGCGGCGACCTCGGCCGGCGGCCCCGGCTCGGCGCCGCGGTCGGCGACGCGGACGAAATCGTCGACCATACGATCGGCCAGGCTCTGGAACCCCAGCGCCATCGCCGGCCCCAGCAGCTTCACCGCCGGCTCGAATTCCAGGGTCAGGGTGACCTTGCACGCCGATTCGTCCAGCGCGTGGAACTCCCAGCGCCCGCCGAGCTTGCGGAACGGCCCGTCGACCAGCTTGAGCTCGATGTGGTGCGGCGGCGACAAGGTGTTGTGGGTGGTGAACCAGGTCCGCAGCGCGCCCAGGCCCAGGTCCAGCCGCGCGACCATGTGGGTCGCGTCGGCCTCCAGGATCTGCGCCGCCTCGCACCAGTCGAAGCGGCGCGGATAGGCGGCGACGTCGTTGACCAGCGCGAACATGCGCGCGGCGGAATGTTCGACCAAGGCGGAGCGGCGGATGGTAGGCATCGTTCTCGCTTATTGGGATCGCAGCGCGGGTTTCAACCGGGCTCGGCGGGATTCGGCCGGACCGCCCGCATCGGCAACCCACGTCGGCCCTGCCCCGATTCTCGGCCATCGCGGGCCGGCAAATCGACCCCCGCGCCGCTCCCGCCCCGCCGACCGGCTACTCAAACCGCCTCCGGATCGGAGACAATCGGGTATGGCCAAGACAAACAACAAGACCGCCAAGGATAAAGCAAAGGGCGGCGCAGGCGGCACCATCGCGCAGAACAAGCGCGCCCGCCACGAGTACCACCTGGAAGAGAACTTCGAAGCCGGCCTCGCCCTGCAGGGCTGGGAGCTCAAGTCCATCCGCGCCGGACGCGCCAACATCACCGACGCCTATGCGGTGGTGCTGCGCGGCGAGATGTACCTGATCGGCGCGCAGATCGTCCCGCTCATCTCCGCCTCCACCCACGTGGTCACCGAGGAACGGCGCAGCCGCAAGCTGCTGCTGCACCGGCGCGAGATCGACACCCTGATCGGCCGGGTCCAGCGCGACGGCTACACCGTGATCCCGACTTCGCTGTACTGGAAGGGCAACCGGGTCAAGGCCGGGCTGTCGCTGGCCAAGGGCAAGCAGAGCCACGACAAGCGCGAAGTCAGCAAGGAACGCGACTGGGAACGCGAGAAGCAGCGGGTCATGCGCCGACACAACCGCGACGCGTGAGCCGCGCCGCTGCGGCGGCGCGGCGAAGGGCGGTTTCGGACCGGACATGCGGGGGCCGGCGCGGCAGGCGCGCCGGCCACGTGTGCGCGCGCGCGGGAATCGGTTCGCGGTCGTCTAATTGCCGCGGTCGCGGCTCGCGCCGCTCCTACATGGGCTACCTGTAGGAGCGGCGCGAGCCGCGACCGCGACATTTCGAACGCCGGCGCAAGCTCAGCATCGCCCCGCCCTCACCCGCCATGCCCACCGCCCGGCAAGGTGAAATAGAACACCGCGCCCTCGCCTTCGCTGCCCTCGGCGCGGATCGTCCCGCCGTGGCGCTCGACGATGCGCTTGACCGATGCCAGCCCGATCCCGTGCCCGGCGAAGTCCTCGACGCTGTGTAGCCGCTGGAACGGCCGGAACAGCTTGTCGACATAGGCCTGCGGGAACCCGGTGCCGTTGTCGCGCACGAAGAACTCGCGCCCGCCGCCGGGCGCGTCGGCGAGGCCGAACTCGATCGTCGCCGGATCGCGGTCGCGGGTGAACTTCCAGGCGTTGCCGAGCAGATTGCCGAGCAGGTTGCGCAGCAGCGAGGCGTCGCCGACCACCTGCAGCCCCGGCGCGATCCGCGCCTCGACCGCGCGCTGCGGCTCGCCGATGCGCAGTTCCTCGACCAACTCGCCGGCGATGCGGCTCAGGTCGACGTTCTCGTGCTTGAGCTCGCTGCGGGTCAGCCGCGACATCTTCAGCAAGGCGTCGATCAAATCGCCCATGCGCGAGGCGGCCTTGCGCACCCGCGCCAGATAGCCGCGGCCGGATTCGTCGAGGCGGTCGGCGTACTTCTCGCCGAGGATGCGGCTGAACCCGTCGATCGCCCGCAGCGGCGCGCGCAGGTCGTGCGACACGCTGTAGGCGAACGCCTCCAGTTCCTGGTTGGCCTGGCTCAGCTCGCGCGTGCGCAGCGCCACCCGCGCCTCCAGGGTGCGGTTGAGCGCGTGCACGCGCGCTTCCGCGCGCAGCCGCTCGGTGACGTCCTCGACCTGGACCAGACCGGTGATGTCCTGGCCGACCTTGCCCGGCACCGGCGAGTAGGTCAGCTGCACCTGCCGCGCCACGCCGTGCTGGCGGCGCAGGCGGCGGGTGGCGCGGTGCACGCCGTCCTCTTCGTTGCGCTCGTCGGCCGGCGCGTGCGCATCGGCCTCCTCGTCCTCGAGCAGGCCGTCGAAGCGCTGGTCCAGCAACTGCGCGCGCGACAAGCCGACGATGCTCGCCAGCGCCGGGTTGGCATCGACGATGCGGCCTTCGCTGTCGAGCAAGGCCTTGCCGATCGCCGAATACTGCATCGCGCTGCGGAAGCGCGCCTCGCTGCGGCGGAAGTCCTCGGTCATGCGCATCGCGATCTGGCGCGCGCGCGACTCGGTGTGGGCCAGCACCAGGGCGATGCCGTACAACAGCAGCGCGGTGAAGATGCCGAGCGCGAACATGTTGCGCAGGCCCTCCATGCGCGGCACCGCCTGCTCGATCGGCGGCGATTCGTATTCGATCCGCCAGGTCCGGCCGTAGACCTCGAAGGTGGTCTTGTGCAGGAACGCCGCCGGCTGCTTCGGCTTCGCCCCGGCGGTCTCGAACAGCAGGGCGTTGCCGCCGCCGCTCTCGTCGTAGATGCGGAAGCGCAGGTCCTTGTGGCCCTCGGCCAGCGAGGTGTCGACGAACTTCTGCAGCCGGAACGGCACGTACACCCAGCCCTGCATCTCGGCCCGGCGCAGGCTCGGGCTTTGCGGCCGGCCGCCGCCGAGGTAGACCGGCAGCACCAGCAGCAGGCCGGTGCTGCGGATGCCGTCGTGCTTGTCCTGCAGCAGGTCGATCTTGCCCGACAGGCGCGCCTGCCCCGACTCCAGCGCCGCTTCCATCGCCGCATGCCGCACCGGCTCGGAGAACATGTCGTAGCCGATCACCTCGACATTGGCCGCGGTCTTCGGCTCCAGGTAGAGGATCGGCCCGTACACCTCGCGCTGGCCGAACGGACGCACCGTCAACAGGCCGTAGCCGGCGTCGCGCCATTCGTTCTGCAACTGCACCAGCAGCCGCTGCGGCACGTAGCCGGTGAAACCCAGGCCCAGGGTCGAGGGAAACCGGCGCTGCAGGTTCATGCCCTCGACATAGGCCTTCCACTGCGCCGCGGTCGGCCGCTGCACCGAGGCGAACAGCGATACGCCGCCGCGCGCCACCAGTTCGTAGTTGACCAGGCGCTGCTGCAGCAATTCGGTGACCTGGGCGGTGCGGCCGATGAACTCGATCTGGGCCGAACGCTGCTCGCGGTCGCGCGCGACCCGCCAGGCGGTGAACACCAGCACCAGGGCGACGATGAACACGATGAAGGCCAGCACGTAGCCGCGGCGCGGGAGCAGCCCGGAGACATCGGCAAAATCCGGCGTGGAGTCCGGTTCGTTCGGCGGAGCGGCGCGGGCGGCCGGATCGGTCGTCGTCATCGGCCCAAGCATACAAGCCGCCTCCCGACGGGCCCATCGCGGAGCCTGCACACCACCGTCGATGTGCAGGCGGTCGCACGGCCCCGACCTCGGCCGGCCCCACCCTCGCCCGTTTCATCCTTCGCCGTCGCGGCGCGCGCTGTCGCGAGGAGCGCGGGCGGAGGGCGGAGGGCGGAGGGCGGACGGTGGTCGGTGGTCGGTGGTCGGTGGTCGGTGGGCTGTGGGCTGTGGGCTGTGGGCTGTGACTGTGACTGTGGCTGCGGCTGCGGCTGCGGCTGGCGGAGCCAGCTAATCGGGCGTGGCGCTGTCCAGCATCAGTCCCTCCAGCATCAGGCGGTTGATGCAGTCCAGATGCTCCAGCGCCAGGCGCCGACACTGCCGCGGCCAATGCCGTTGCGCCAGCACCGACGCGCCCTCGCCCTGACGCTGCGCCAGATAGGCCTCGATCTCGTCGGCGATGCGCAGCAGCTCGCGCCCGTTGCGGTCGGCGCGCGCCGCCAGCCGCGCCCGCGACGCCCGCCGCGCGCCCCAGCGCCAGCCGGCCAGCGCCGACGCCGCGAACGCGGCCCCGGCCCCGGCCGCCAGCACCCACCACAGCCACGCCATCGCCGGCGGCGCGGCGGCCGCCAGCCCCGCGGCCGCCGCGCTCACGGCCCGGCCTGCGGCAGCGCCATCAATTCCGCCGGCGCCAGCCGGAATCCGCAGGCGCGCGCCATCAACAAGGCCCGCTGCCGGGTCGAGACATAACCGCGCGAACGCATCCGCCGCAACATCGTCGCCGACACCCCGGCCGCGGTCGCGGCCGCTCGCACCGTGTCGAAACAGGCGATATAACGTTCGATGGGGTTGGGGGGCGCGCTCGGCGGCGCCCGCCGCCGGTCGCGTCCGCTACCACTTCCCGCGGGGTTTTCCGTCGCACTTTCAACCTGCGGTTCGGTCGCGTTCGTGACGCGGCTTCCGTTTTGCGGACGCTGGCGCGAAGCCTCGCGGCCTTCGCGGACGCGGTAGCGGCGCCCATGCGCCCAAGTATTGCCGTTGCTGCGGTTCAGCCCTTCCATGGTCGTTCCCTGCGTGCATCCATGCACGATCAAATTACCATTCGAAATTGCTCTTTTCAACAAGCAAAAAGAGTGATCTTTTTACGCGAGAATACGCAACAATGAGTTGCGCTCTTTCTCCGCCTCCGGCGTAATGCCGGCCCGGACCCGGCGCCCACGTTTAGCCCTGCAGGATGCTCCGGCGAGACCTATGACCAACGCGCCCCATCAAGAATTCGCCAACCGTTTGCACCAGGCCCTGGACTTCTCCGGATTCGCCAAGGGCCGGGCCCGCACCGGCGCCCTCTCCGCCTACTACGACGTCAGCCGCGAGACCGCGCGCAAATGGCTGGTCGGCCTGGCCCTGCCCGAACTCGAGCGCATGCTGCAGATCGCGGTGCAGCAGCACGTCAGCTTCGAATGGCTGGCCACCGGCCGCGGCACCATCGAAGGCAAATCGCTGTCGGTGCGCGAGAACGCCGCCAAGTACAGCGATCCCGACGAGCTGCGGCTGATGGGCCTGATGCGCAAGCTCTCGCGCAAGAAGCGCCGGGCGCTGATCGAACTGCTCGACGGCAACTGAGCCGGCCCGGCTTCGACGGCCCGCCCTTTTGCGGCAGGGCCTTCGGCCCGGTGCTTTGCTATCCGCTCGCGGCGACCTGAAAGAAAAGCATCGGGCCTAACGGCCCTGCCACCGTCGCTGCGCCTGAGCGCCGCCCCACCGTTTTCGCCGCCGGACTTGAGAACCGGCGCGCAGCCCCTATACTGAACGGGTCAGCGCTGTAACGCAGTTCCCCGGGGGTGCACTGGCTTCGACGGGGGTCGCGAAATCGCCTGGTGCATGCCGAGGGGGTAGCTTTCCTCGTAAATCCAGCTGCAAAACTCTAGTTGCCAACGACGACAACTACGCTCTCGCCGCTTAAGGCGTAAGCCCCGAAACTGCTTGTGTCCGTGCTCGCAGCGTAGGGTCACTATCACGGAATCGCCGGGAGCGGCCGCCTGCCAGCTCCCGGTCAACCTATAGCAGGCTGGTCCTTGGATGCGCTTTGCGCGCCGTGCTGTCCCGGGACGAGATCTAACGGAGCGCTAAGCATGTAGTGCCGGGGATGGAGTGCCTTCGGACGGCGGTTCGATTCCGCCCACCTCCACCACTTAGTTGTTCTAGCAAGACCAGATCAGGCCGGAACCCCCAATGCAATCAAGGGTTCCGGCCTTTTTTGTGCCCGGAATGGTTCGGCATGATTCGTCTTAACCCGGTAGACGCTGGGGGTATATCTGGGGGTACAAAGCCCGCCCCGCAAAACCGATACCCCCACAATATGCCCCTTACCGACGTCGCCATCCGGAAGGCCAAGCCGGCCCACAAGCCCCTCAAGCTCTCAGACGGCGCCTGCCTGTATTTGCCGCTCATGCCCTCCGGGGCGCGCTACTGGCGCTGGAAGTACCGCTGGCTCGGCAAAGAAAAGCTCCTGTCGCTTGGGGTGCACCCCGAAACCGGCCTGGCCGACGCCCGAAGCAAGCGCGACGACGCGCGCCGTATCCACGCCAGTGGCCGCGACCCTGCCGAGGACCGCAAGGCAAGCCAGGCCGCCCGCGAGATGGCCTCGGCGACCAGCTTCGAGGCCATCGACAACGAGTGACTGGGCAAGCGCGACCGGGTGCCGTCCTACCAAGTCAAGGTCAGGGGCTGGATGGAAAAGAACGTCTACCCTTGGATCGGCAGCCGGCCGATTTCCGACCTTGAAGCGCCCGACTTCCTGGCGGTCGCGAGGCGTATCGAGGAGCGCGGCGCCATTGAGTCGGCACACCGCATCCTTCAGAACTGCGGCCAGGTCATGCGCTACGCGATCGCCACCAGTCGCGCGCACCGCAACCCCGTTGCCGACTTGAAGGGCGCCCTACCCCCGCCGCCCGAACGCCACTACCCCGCAGTGACCGAGCCGAAGGAACTCGGCGGGCTGGTGCGCACGATCGAAGCGCTTCGCGGCACGCACACCGTGCGCGCGGCGCGGCGCATCTCGCCCTACGTGTTCCTTCGTCCGGGCGAACTTCGGCACGCGGAATGATCCGAGTTCGACCTAGAAAAGGCGTTGTGGTGCATCCCGGCCGCCAAGATGAAAACCCGCGCCCCCCATATCGTGCCGCTGGCCGCGCAGCCGCTGGCGCTGTTCCGAGAGCTTCACGAACTCACCGGCCGCCGGCGGTACGTATTCCCCGGCGCACGCAACCCGAAGCGGGCAATGTTGGAGTCTGCGGTTAACGCCGCGATGCGGCGGCTTGGCATCAACACCGAGACCATGACCGGGCATGGCTTCCGCGCCACAGCACGGACCATCCTGGACGAGGTGCTGCACTTCCGCGTGGACATCATCGAGCACCAGCTCGCGCACGCTGTCAAAGATCCGAACGGGCGCGCCTACAACCGTACCGCGCATCTGCCGCAGCGCATCGAGATGATGCAGCGGTGGGCCGACTATCTCGACGAACTGCGCCGAGACATTCCACGTCTTTGAGCACACGGATCATCCTTCAGGCGCTACGCTCAGAGGCCCACGCCAGCCCGCCAATCCGCGGCCCCAGTTCTAAGCGCCAGGTCGATCCCTTCGAACGGTGTCGGTCCGCCCAGGAGCCACCCTTTGGCCCCTCAACGTGAAGCAGGCGCCGGCGCACCAGCCGGCCAGGGTTGCCCCACTCGTCAGCCTCGCGCTCTTCCTCGATGACGGCCACGGCCTCGCCTGGCTCATATACACCAGGCGTGGCGGTGGACCGGAGTCGGCAGGGGTAGCGGGAGTGGCAGATCGGCATGGCCCGCATGGTAGCGATAGCCATCTCGCAGGTTGCGACCGACAGCGATAGGATTGGCCGAAGCCATCAAGAGGTTGCCGGTCCCGCCATTGATCCGACAGGTGAAGGCTACGCTGCGGTTGCGCGTGACGCTTTAGGGGGTCGAAGAGACTTAAAAAGCACGCGCTTCGAACTCACCTTCAATCAAGTGCCGCCGGCCTAACAGGGTTCATTCGCTATGGAAGATGCTGCAAAGAACTCGGTATTGCGGCGAATAGATGCGCTTATCCGTGTGGGATACAAGATCGAACCGTGCACCGATGAGGCCTTGAAGCTTGAACATCCGGCCCACCCTGAGTTCAAGCACGCGCGCCTCATGATGTTCGATGACGGATTGATCGTTGGCGGCCGTATCGACGAGATGCACGAATTACGCATTTCGGCGGCAGATGAAATGAAGTTTTCAGCATTTCTTCGATCCATCCCCAAACCGACAAGCTGGCAGATGCACCGAGACAAGTTCTACTTTGTCGTTGCATGGACCATCGGCATCGCGTTCTGGACCGTGATCGTGCTCATGTGGAAAGCGGCCATCGACAAATAGCTTTCATGAGCCAGAGGTTAGTTCAATGCCCCTTTCCCTCCGCCAGGCCAAGTCCAAAGCTGCAGAGCTAGCCAAGCCGACATCCTTTTCCCCTGAAGACGTTTAAATGCAGGGAAGAGAAGACTCACCAAGGGAAATACGCGATGAGCCCGATTTCAGAAGAAGATGCATGCAAGACCGCATTTGTAATGGCAATCAAAGATGCGTTAAACGTTGTCAATGGCAAATGGAAACTAGCCATCGTATGCACGATGTTGCGCGCCCCTCGTCGTTTTAACGAAATGGAGAGACTTCTTAAGGGCCTAACGCCACGCATGCTCGCCAGAGAATTGAACGCGCTGGAAGTTAGCGGTGTTGTCACTCGGGTTCCTGGGGCCGCCCTCTCCCGCGCAACACATAGCTATACGCTAACAGAAGCGGGAAAACAGCTAGAAAATGTGATCATCAGCATGGCGGAATGGGGAGTCCAATATCGGAAGCTATCCGCAAAAAATTGCTAGAAGGCTTATCACCACCCGCGAGCCAAGGCTTTGGCCAAACCCAGAAAAACCCGGAACGAATCCGCTATCAATAGTGTGAGTGAATGCCGCGGCGACACCGCCTACCATCACGAGCCCTCAATCGCGGATCGCACGTATGCCCTCCCCTCAGATCGCAGTTGTTGAGAAAATGTTCTCAGCGTTTGCCGCCAAAGACCTCGATGCGGCAGTCAGCACGGTATCTGAAGACACCTTATGGATTCACCACGGAACCCAAAAACTACCGTCGATGCGCTTCGTTGGAAAAAGCGGAGTAAGGCAGTTCTTTGAAATAAACTTCAACACGATGAGCGTAACGTACTTTAACGTGAGCGAAATCATCCAGAACGCAAACTTGGTCATCGCGTTCGGAAACGAAGAGTTCACGATGGCGGGCAGAGACGATGCACTTGCTCAGAAGTGGGTGCAGATCTATACCGTGGAAAACGGCCTCATCACGCGCATGGAGGAATTCGCCACCTCCGCGGATGAAAAGAGCTATCTCGTAGTCCAATAGCACGACGAGCAGATCATGCAAGACTTCCTGGGCCAGGACGACTCAGGAAGCTCTGCTGTAGTGATTGCTGTCCGCGGGAGCAATGTGGCTAAAGGACACCAGCAGGCTGAGACCGCGGGAACCACATTCTGCGATGGTAGACGCCTCAGGAATGCGAAGGCTGAAACGCCAGATCAAAACCGCCACCGAGTAGTTGGCTGCCGGCGTTCAATGTCGTTAAGCCTGACGACAGGGTAGCGGCAGTCGTTGATCTGCCCGCATCGCAAGGCTCGCCTCGTACGGCTTGCACTGACCGGAGTAGCATCGGCCCAGCCCACCAAGGTTCCCGCCCATGCCACTTTCGATCCGACACGCGAAGGTCCAAGCCGCGCAACTACGTGACGCCCTGGAGGTCGGTGAGACCTGGGACGCGTCTGACTTCGAGCGGGCGTTCAACTTCAAGAGGCGCTGGGACGACCTGGTCGCACAGGCGCCGAGGAGCAAGCGGCAGCACTAGGAAAGGCTCGGCGCGCAGATCGCCGAGGAGTCGCCGACGTTCAGGCGACCGGTCTGGCAGATAGGTTAACGAAACATCGAAATAGACTGTCCGTCTGGCCCTTGAGCCTGCGTTTGAAACTCTGCCAACAATCCGTTGGCTTCGTACATACCAGGGGGCACCATGAACAACTGCGACCTCGCCGCATCGGCAGTGATCGACGGGAGAAGCCAGCCGAATCGTCTGTACGTCCACGGCTCCGTCTTTAGCTATTCATTGCGCGACAAAGTCTTGGTGACGGAACGCGTTCCCCAGGGCATCAATCCTAGAATCCTAATGCTCATCCTGGATGTTGAGGAGCACGCGGGACCGATGAAAGGGTCCTGTCGTCAGTTTGTTTTCGAAAAGACGTCGACGGTAATCAATACGATTCGATTCATGTGGACTACGGCGGAGACACAGACACGATCCAGGTCAAGTATCTCGGGTAGATCGAAGACTCGAACGATGACCAGCGCCCCGCTCTGCGGGGCGTTTTCATGTCACCGAATGGGCCGATCAAAAAAGTCCTGCTGATCGCCGAACAGTTGCCGAACGAACCCTTCGTCCTGACTTTGGTTGGTGGAAATCCGAGCGATACCAAGTAATTCGCCTCGGCGGCCCTTGTAGCTTCAGCCCCCGCCTGAGCGCGCACGCTGCCAGCCGGGACAGTTCGCCGCCGGCGCAAGACCGGAACAGTCGGCACTTGCCGCGGCACAAGGTCAAGAATCACCGATCGTGGGAAATGTGCCTCGCTCAGGAGATGGTGATGTCGGAGCCGGCTTCGGCCGCGCCGGCGGTGCCCTGCCCCATCAGCGGCGGCTTCGGCCACTCGAAGTCCGGAAATCCGGGCAGGTCCGGCAGGTGACGCAGTTGGGTGCGGCATGGGATTCACGTCCGAGCGGGACGCCTGCGCGTCTACGGCAATGCCATCGTCCCGCAGGTCGCAATCCAAGTGGTCGCCTCCCCCTCGACACCGAGCGCTGCATGAACACTAATTCCGCGTGGGCATGGTCCGCGATGTGTCTAACGGCCCCTGCCACAAGTAAAATCTAGCCTGAGTCAGTCTCGCATTCCTTGCAGCGCTTCGATACAGATTCTCTCGGCTTTCTCGGCTGCCTCCACGAGCCCGTGAATAAGCATCTCGGCATTCTTAATTTTTTCGATGCGGTCCTGCCCCGTCGCTACAGTGGCCCGCAGAGCTATTTGCTTTAGGGGCAGAAGACTACCGTGAAGCGACACCAGCAAGCGCGCTTGATCACGAGGCAGGATATGAAGCCTTCCTTGTTTCTTAGAAATTGACTCAAGCTCTAGTTCGCTCATGATTTTCGCAAACTGCGCGTGATTGCCCGCTACGAATTTAGCTCTGCCCTCGCCCTCTGCAATCAACAACCCAGCTCGACACAGCTCTAATTTAAGGTGATTCACCTCAGCCAGAAAAAGTATGAGCAGCAGCTGGCCCTCTATATATTGCTCCTCGTCATCCATAGCTTGAGCTTTGCTCTCTCTATGAGATGCCTGCTGTGTTAACTCGTATGTTCGGCGACTGAGCCAGAAGACGCTGATACCTACGAACAAGTTGACGAGCACCCCCAGCCAATCAGCAATGCTACCCAAGTTACCACCCGATCCTCCCAGAGTTGGCGTCATACATGAACGTCCTTTTTTTACCAAGTCGAATGGTTCGCGCTCTAACCGGCGACGAAAGATCGCGATCTAAGTTCGCGGTGAACATGCTGCTCCAGAGAGGCACCTACCGGAACTTGGAGCCACAAACACCCTGGCAGCAATTACAACGAATCTTTTGGGCGCGTCCGGCCAGAGCTTTCGACATTGCCGGGAAATCGCTACTTCGATGCGGGTGACCAACACATGACCCAAACTGTCTGCAAGACGGCCCTCAAGTACGATAAACTTGACGCATCGCAATATATCCATCGGAGGTCCAGTGCGTAACTTTTCTCACCGACCCACTGTCCGCACTCGCGCCCGCGACAATATCTAGCATATAGCTTATCCAGATCGAAGAAATTACTGTCTTCCTCGATACATAGGCCGCGGCATAAAAGCCCGCCACCTCACCGCAAGCCGGCGGAGGATCAGCGCTCTACCATCGGCGACGTTGGGATAGGTGCCGATCGATCCGGGGTCTTCGACTCAGCGCCGTCGGCGCCGGACAAGCCGGTCAGGATCGCCCCGCTCGTCAGCCCCGCCCGGTCACGGACTCGCCTCACGCTTGATGGGCGGATCTCACCGACGAGCCTAGGCGGCGGAGACAGCGGAAGCGGCAGACCGGCGCGATCGCGCCGGTCTTCTCAACCGTCGCCGCATCGGCGAGCTGCCGCTTCGATACCTATGCGCAGCGCCACCAAGTCATCCGATCGCTGGGCCCGCACCTGCGAAAGGGCCGGCCCAGTTCGGCCGGCCCCTGTCGCCCGCGCGCAGTCGCGATCGACCGCGACCGAGCGTTCGAAGAATCCGCAACGCGCTCAGCCCGGGCGAATGATCTCCCTGGCGATCGCCTTGACCCCGGCCACGATCCCGCCCACCGGGCCTCCGGATTCCACGCCCGCGATGACCGCGCGCACGACGCGGACCACGCCGCGAAGAAATCTGCAGCATCCTTTGTCCTGGAAAACCGCCTCGGTTTCCTTGTAGCCCGACAGCAGCTCGACGGAGTATCTGGCGAAACTGATCCCCTCCAGGACCTTCAGGTCTTCCTTCGATCGACCCAGCGACTTGAGCGCGCGCTCTTCCAGCTTGGCCAGGCTCGCGCCGAGTTCGTCGGTGGATACGGCCGCATCCAAAATCGCGTCCAGTTCGACGAAGTATCCGAACTGCTCCTCGCTGAACCGGTCTTTGATCGGGGCCAGTTGCTCGGCGAGCGGCGCGGTGTCGTCGAGCGGAAGCACCGCGGACAATTCCGCGATCGTATCGGCGACCGGCTGGTCCAGCTTGTAATGGCACTTTTCGACCAACGCCACGACTGCGGCGTCGATCGTGGTCGCCTCCGTCCGGATCACGCAATCCATGTAGCCGATGCTGCGCGCGGCGGACTCTTCCATCGGGTTTTGCGCAAGCGCTGGCGTCGCGGTCAACGCACACGCGGCAAACACCGACGCGGTGTACAGCGATCGAGAGATTCGTGCGGCGCGCGACAGTGCGTGCGCCCAGAACCTTGGCTTCGGCGACAGGCTTCCTTTCGTGTTCGACTCCATCTCGTTCTCCCGGGAACGTCGTTAAGCCATGAGCGATTCATGGCGCCAAAACGTTGGCATCGAAGCCGGGGGCCGACCGCGATTGACATCACAAGCCGATTCGGCTGGCGTGCAGGCCATCGCGTACTGGAGCCGCCGTCGGAATTCGTCCGTGCATAAGCCCGGACGCCGGACGTGCGCTGGCCGGGTTCTGTTGCGCAACGCGTCTAAGCGTTCCGCCGGCGCAGCGCGCAGTGAGAGCGCCGACACCCCACTGCGGGCGGCTTTTGCGTCGTCGACGCAGACAGGCCGCTGCGCTGGCGTCGGCTCCCGGCGGCGCTTCGGCGCAGGCGGCCTCCGCGAGAATCCTGCCGAGGGCGTCGGCGAATCCGCGGCGGCGGCAGGCTCGAATCCGGGAGCGGGGAGCGGATCGGCACCCGCATGGCGAAGCGGAATCGAGCGGCCTGGGACGGGAAACATCTTCGGGTGTCTGCGGCCGATGCGGATCAGTTACCCTGATTTCCCAGTCGCTTGCATCGACCCGCCGGTGCCGTCCGCCTGCGCCAGGCAGGCGCAGATCGTTCGGTCGCGGCGAAGGCCAGCCGAAGCGGGCGACCGGTCTTTTTCGTATCCGCCATCGCCCATGGAGGGCCGCAATGCACTGGAAACGCAGACTGTCGAGCGCGCTGGTCGCAGTGTTTTCCGCTGGCTGGCTGTTCCCGATCTGGCTGGGCGTGCGGACTTATCTGGCTTACTGGCGCGCCGAGGTCCCGCAGCTGATCAACGGCATCCCGAGCGGCAATTCGTTTCCGTTTCTGGAGTTCAGCAAGGAGTGCTTCGGCTGGGGCCTGAGCTGGCTCGCCGCGGTCCTGGCGCTCTGGAGCTATATCGGTTTCTCGGCGCTGCTGCGCGCGCGCTGCGAGCGGGCCTGACACGGCCGGCCTTGAACGAACCGGCCTGAAACCAACGAAGGCCGGCATGGGCCGGCCTTCGTCGTGCATCGCGAGCGCGCTCGCGCGCGACTGCGCAGCGCGGGATCGGCGCGCAGGCGGGACTTATTCGTCCTCGTCTTGCTCTTCCTCGTCGCCTTCCTCTTCGTCCTCGTCTTCCTCGTCCTCGTACGGCAGGCCCATCGAGTAGCGCAGCCACGGCTCGCCGCCGGCCTTGGTGCCGGGGGCCACGGCGAGGACGACCCAGCCGTCCTGCAGGCGCTGGTTCACTTCCTGCACGTCGTCGACTTGCACCACTTCACCGATCGTTTCCAGATCCACGTGTGTTTCGCTCCAGGGTGGGAGCGCGCAGCATACGGCAGGCCGCGGGGATGGGTAAGCGGCGGTCGCTGCGGTATTCGCAGTCGCGGTTCGGCAAGACCTGGGCGAGCTTGCGGTGCATCTGCGGGAGGGGTTTCGGCCCCGATGCTTTTCGCACGGATCGCGGCAATCGCGTCGAAGAGGCCGGCAAACCGAGCGAAGAGCGTCGCGGCTGAGGCCCTCCCGCAGCGCCGTCTCGCACAAACCGCGCTACTCCGGCGCGTTGCGCAGGGATGGCCTGCGCGCTACGGCTTGGCGCAGTCCGCGCTGTGCTGGTCGGCATACCAGATCGCGCGGCGCGCGCGGTCGTAGGCCAGGTCGGCCGAGCGCGGTAGCAGTTGCTCGGCGCTGACCGGGTCGGCGCCGGAGGCGTAGGCGCGCTCGATGCGTTGCAGTTCGTCCAGGCCGGTCAGCGCCGGTTCCAGCAGCGTGCGCAGGCGTTCCAAGTCGCAGCCGCGGCGACGTTGTTCCAGCTCGCCGATGGCGGCGCGGATGCGCGCGCTGGCGCGGCCGCCCAGGCCCGGCGCGCGCTCGAACGCGATCGGCGCGGCCTTGTAGGCGTCGCCGGTGGCCTCGCTGCCCAGGTCGGAGGGACGCTCGTGCAGGGCCGGATTGAACCGCACCGGCGGCGGCGGCCGCGCGGTGATTTCCTGCACCTGCTTGCGCCCGGGCAGTTTGTCGACGATTTTCTGCAGGCGTTTTTGCGCGCGCTCCATCAGCGCTTCGCCGAGGGTGCCGTCGCTGGCGAAGCCGCCGAAGCCGCCGCCTTGCGGCGGCAGCGGGTTGTCGCGTTCGAACGCGTTCCTGACCTTGGACGCGGCGGGATCCTCGTCGCTGCCCGGCAGGTAGGTCTTGCGCTTCATCGGATCGAACTCGGGGTTCGCGGCGAGCGCGGGACGGCCCTCGTCGGTGTACAGCCGCGCGCTGGGCGCGGCCTTGCTGCGGCCGGCGACCGGGCTGCCGGCCGCAGGGCGCGCAGGCGCGGCGGGCGGGCGATCGGTTGGCGGCGGCGCTTCGCTGCGTTGCGACGGCGGCCCGGGCGTCGGTTCGGGCGTCGGCGATTCGGGCGTCGATTCGGATTCGGATTCGGGGGCGACGCGCGGCGCCGGCGCGATCCGCTCGATCAACACCACCTCGAGTTCCTGCGCGGGCGGCAGCGGCGGCGGGATGCGCATCAGCAACCACACCATGAATCCCGTCGAGGCCAGCGCGACCAGGGCGGCGGCGAGGCGCAGCGGCAATTCGGGCGAGGACTGGTCGGCGTGCATGCGTCTTGTTCGGGTACCGGTGCCGGCACGCACGGCGCGGCGCGTGCCCGCCCCAACCAAGCGGGCGCGCGGCGATGCGGGGCGATTGCGCAGGTGCGATTGCGGAGAAACGACTACGAGCACAACTCGCGCGGATCGCGCATGGCGCGGCTCGCGGACCCGATGCGCGCACGCGCGGGGCGGCGGCGTGCGTCGCTCGCGCTTGCGAGGACTGCGCCTGCGAAGGCCGCGCCGCGCAGATCGCCTCGACGAAGATCGCGTGCGCAGGGCCCGCATCCGCGAACGCCGCGCCGACGATGCCGGCGGCTGGCTGCGCGCGGATCGGGTCGGCCGACGATAGCGAGGAGCGCGCCCGCAGGAGAATTAAATTTCCGTTGCTCCCGCCGTTGCGGCGAGATCGGTGTAGCCAGCGTTCACGAAGCCGCGGCGGATGCGGCCGGACGCGCTCGCGCACGCCGGCCGCGCGCGTCGCGCGGCCGCGGCGGCGCGCAGGTTCAGCGCTTGCGGAACGACGGCACCAGCGCGCCCTCGGCGAGCTTGCCGTTGGACTTCCACACCACCGTCGCGCTCGGGAACTCCTCGTTGCGCGCATAGGCCGCGACCTGGGCGGCGAGGATCTTCGGCGCGCCGGCGCTGGCCGGGTTCCAGGCGAACACGCCCTGCTTGCCGTACCACACCACCGGCGTGGTGGTGTCCAGGCGGGTGTCGGGGCACAGCGCATAGCCGCGCGATTCCAGCACCTTCAACGCGGCCGCCGGCACGGCGACGACGCCCGGGCGGGTGCGCTGTTCGGAATGCTCGGGGCAGGTCTCGGCGGAACGGGCCAGGGCGGCGGTGTAGGTCGCGTTGTCCTTCGGCGGCTGTTGCGCGCGCCGCTTCTGGGCGTCGGCATGCGGGGCGAAGATGAGCAACAACCCCAGGCTGGAACCGAGGATCCGCGACTTGCAATTCATGGTGACTCCAAAAGCGAAACGATGAGGGCGCGATACCGCAGGTACAGCATGCCGGACGGGGACGCGGACCGATACGAATACGGCGACAGGCCGGCCGCCCGGCCGCGCGCCCCATCGCCGGGGGCGCAGCATATCAATCGTGGGCGTGCTGTTTCGTGTCGGCTGCAAGCTCTGGCGGAGCCCGGCCAGGACAGTATCGAGCACCCAGGTCGCAGCCCCCGCGACCGCGGGGCGCCAGGCTGGGCGCGGCGAAGCGACTTGAGACACACGTATCGTTTTGAGCTATCATCCGTCCAGATAAAGACGGAACCCTTGCCATGAGCACACCCGCCAAGCCGCCCGCCCCGGCCAAGGGCGCCGCCAACGCCAGCGCCAAGCCGGCCAAGACCGCCGCGCCGCGCGGCCGCCGCGAGGCCGCGCACGGCGTGCGCGACGCCGCCGCCTACCCGCGGCCCGCCTCCAAGCGCTCGCTGTCGGTCAAGGAACCGCTCGCCGCCGAGGCCTACGGCGCCCCGGCCACGCTCAACGGCTATGTCGCCTACCTGCGCACGGCCACCCCGCTGCAGCGGGTCGAGGCCGAACGCGAAGGGGTGCCGGCGCGCATGGTCAAGCACATGGCCAGCGACATGGACCTGCCGGCGGTGCGCATGTTCGACATCCTCGGCATCGCCAAGGCCACCGCCGAGGCCAAGGCCGCGCAGCAGGCGCACATCACCGGCGCCAGCGGCCAGGCCGCACTGGGGCTGATCCACCTGCTCGGCATCGCCCGCGACATCGTCGACGACAGCACCGATCCGGCCGCGCCGGGCTTCGACGCCGCGCGATGGCTCGGCCACTGGATCGAGCAGCCGCAGGCGGCGCTGGGCGGACAGCGCCCGGCCGACCTGCTCGATACCCCGACCGGGCTCAGCGTGGTCGCGCGCCTGCTCGGCTCGCTCGCCAGCGGCGCCTACCAGTGACGCGCCGCGGCGGCGCCCGGACGAGGCCGGGACGATGACGACCCTGTGGCGGATCGCCGGCGAGACCCGCGCCTACCGCGCCGACGACCTCAGCGGCGCGGGCGCGGCCAAGTTCCCCGGGCGCTGGAACGACGAAGGCCAGCGCGTGCTCTACACCGCCACTTCGCTGGCGCTGGCGGCGCTGGAGACGGCCGCCTACGTCGACGCGCACGGCCTGCCGTTGAACCGGCACGTGGTCGCGATCGAGGTGCCGGCGCCGGTGTGGAAAGCGCGCGTCCAGATGACCGCCGCCGACCTGCCCGGCGGCTGGGACGCGGTGCCGGCGGGCATGGCCAGCGTCGGCGTCGGCTCGCGCTGGCTGCAGTCCGGCGCCTCGGCGATCCTGCTGGTGCCGTCGGTGATCGTGCCGGAGGAATACAACGCGCTGATCAATCCCGAGCACCGCGATGCCAGGAAGCTGCGCGCGACGACGGGGCGCAAGTTCCAGTACAACGTGGTGTTCCGCGCGCCCTGAGGCGGCCGCAGCCGGTGTAGAGCGGCGCAAGCTGCGATTGTGCCGCATCGCGCTCGCGGCGCGATCTTGCGGCCCCGCGGTCGCGGCTTGCGCCGCTCCTACAGGAGCCGGTGCGCATCGTGCGGTCGAGGCGGACTCGAACCGCATGGGGCTTTGGTAGGAGCGGCGCGAGCCGCGACCGCGCCGCATCGCACTCGCGGCGCGGTCTTGCCACCCCGCGGCCCCGCTCCTACAGGCAGCGGCCGCGCAATGCGCGGCCGCTCGCGGCTTACCCGCGCATGCGCTGGAACCGGCCTTCCTGATGGAACAGCGGCCCGAACCACGGGTGCGCGACGTCGATGCAGACCTCGAACTGCTCGGCGTCCAGGTCGCGGTGCACCAGCACGAACCGGCCCGGCCACAGCAGTTGCGGCAACGGCAGGCGCAGGCCGCGCCAGTGCAGGAAATAGCCGTCGTCGACGAACACCAGCCGGTTCGGCAGCACTTCCAGGCGCACCCGCATGCCCAGGCCGCCGCCGAAGTGTTCCAGCAGTTCGCCGCCGGCGCCCAGGGTCATGCGCGAGCGGAAGCTGAAGATCTCCTGGGCGAAATGGTAGGTGCGGGTCTTGATCCAGCCCAGTTCGCGCCGCAACGGTTCGACGTCGAAACGGAACGGCACGTCGTCGGCGTTGTGGTGCGGCAGCACCCGCGCGTAGCGGATCAGCCGCGCGAACAGCGCGCCCAGGCGGGTGCAGCGCACCTGGTGCATGTCGCCGACATACTCGGCCTGGGCCTGGCCGTCGGCGAGCGCGAAGCGCGCCTGGATATGCGGATGCAGCAGCGCCCAGCGCGGGCCCAGCGCGGCCTTGAGCAGCGCGGCCAGGTCGTGCGCGGCGGCGGGCTCGGTGTCGCTGCCGGCGGTCGCCGGCCCCTGCGTCTGCGGCCGCGTTTCTTCGGGCCGGCCCGCCGCGGGCCGGTCCGCCGTCGCGGGCGCGACGGCGCGGGCGCCGGTCGGTGCCGGCAGGTCAATGCGTTGCAACAGTTCCATGTCCCTCACCCGGGTGTCCTACACCCACATAGTCAGAACGAAGATCGGGCGCCAAACCGGCGTGCGCGCCGCCCAGGGCGCTGGCCAGCACGGGATGGGCGAAGACGAAGCGCTGGTCGCTCAGGCGCTGCGGCGCGGCCACCGGGCCGTCGAGCAGCATCGTCGCCATCTCGCCCAGCGCCAGCCGCAGCGGCGCGGCCGGCATCGCCAGCCACGCGGGGCGATGCAGCGAACGCGCCAGTTCGCGGGTGAACTCGGCCTGGCTGCAGCCGCCGGGCGCGACCAGGTTGTAGGGGCCGCGCACGCCGGCGTGCTCGACCGCGTGTTCGACGAAGCGCAGCACGTCGTCGAGGTGGATCCAGGCGAACCACTGCCGGCCATCGCCCAGCCGCGCCGCGCCGCCGAGCGCGGCGGCCAGCGACAGCGTCGGCAGCAGGCCGCCGCTGCGGTGCAGGACCAGGCCCAGGCGCATCGTGGTCAGGCGCACGCCGCGTTCGCCGACCGGCGCGGCGGCGCGTTCCCAGGCCGCGCACAGTTCGCTGGCGAAGTCGCCGGCGACCGGCGCGGGTTCGCGCAGTTCCGGCGCGCTGCGCGCATGCGCGCCGTACAGGCCGACCGCGCTGGCCTGCAGCCACAGCGCCGGCTTGGCGGTGGCGCGGTCGCACCAGGCGCGCAGCGCGTCGGTGGTGCCGACCCGGCTGGCCAGCAGCGCACGCTTGCGCGCCGGGCTCCAGCGCGGGCCGACCACCGGCGCGCCGGCCAGGTTCACCACCACGTCGATGCGTTCGTCGTCGCGCAGTTCGGCGGTGTCGGCGATGCAGCGCGCGCGGCCGCCGAAGCGCAAGGCGGCGCGGCGCGGATCGCGGCTGAGCACGGTGATGCGGTGGCCGCCGGCGAGCAGGCCCTCGACCAGCGCGGTGCCGATGAAGCCGGTGCCGCCGCTGACCAGGAAATGCTGCTGCGGATGCTGCGCCAGCAGCGGCCGCGGCGCCGGCTCGGCGGCGTTGGCGCGCGCGGCCAGGCCGTCGCGCACCGCGCTGACGCCGATGCCGGCCGCGGCCGCGGTCAGCGCCCACGACATCCAGCCATGCGCCGCCGGCGCCAGCGCGCTCGCCAGCGCCCAGTCGCCGCGGGTGGCCAGTGCGTACACCGCGAACATCGCGCCGCCGTTGACCGCCAGGACGGTGTGCAGCACGCGCTCGGTGTTCGGCAGCAGCCGGGTCGCGTCCTCGACCACGAAGTCCCACAGGGTGATGCCCACTTCGATCAGCACCAGCAGCCACACCGCCGCCAGCCACAGCCCTTGCGGGCGCAGCCAGGCGAACACCAGGAACAAGCAGCCGTAGACGAAGCCGCGCGCCGCATGCAGCTTCAGTTCCAGCGCGGCGCTGCGGCGGTTGGCGAGTTTCTCCATCACTTCGTGGTGGGCGACGGTGTCCAGCGCGCCCATCGCGATCTGCAGCAGCAACAGGCTCAGGAACAGCGTGTGCAGGTCCATGGCCGGGTCCTCAGAAGTGGGTGGGGCAATGGCCGTCGTCGCAGCGCGGCGCGGCTTCTCCGCCGGCTTCGCGATAACCCAGCCAGCGCGAGACGCGGTGGCGGTTCGGCGCGATCCAGCGGTAGGCGCGCGCCGCCGCGCGGCCGGCGCCGGGCACGCGCAACGGCCAGGTCAGCCAGCCCAGGCCGACCGCGCGGTAGGCCTCGGCGATGCCGGGCACGCCGATCCGCCACTGGCCGTCGCGGCCGCGCACGTGCAGGGCGTTGCGCAGCGCGTCGAGTTCGAACCCCCACTGCGCGGCGTCGAAGTCCGCCGCGGCGATGTCGACCAGGCGCAGGCGGCCATGGCGGTCGCGGGCCTTGAGCCGGTGCATCTCGGCGCGGCACAGCGGGCAGGCGCGGTCGTACAGGGCGACGGCCGGCGGCAGCAGCGGGCGTGGGGCGGGATCGTTGTTCATGATCGACTCCTACGGTTATTTCGGTAAAGACAGAAATTCATTGGCAAAAAAAGGGACCGCTCAGGCCGAGCGGTCGCCGGGCGGCGCGGCGGCGGCGGCGCCCTCGCCCGCCTCGTCCTCGTCGGCGAACAGCACGCCCGCGGCCTGCGCCTGCGGTTCCGGCAGCGGCTTGACCGGCCCGCGCACGAACTGCTGGATGCGCGCGCCCATCTTCAGCAGCTTGATCAGGGTCTTGGGGTCGAGCCGGTTCATCTCGTCGATCCAGCTGGTGCCGGTCTCCATGAACTCCAGCACCTCGCGCATGCGCGCCAGGGTCAGGCGGTCGCGCGGGTCGGCCGGGTCGGGCGCCACCGCGGCGTTTTCGCCGTCGAGCACGGCGGTGCGCAGCATGCTCAGGGTCGGCTCGATCTCGCGTCGGCGCCGCTCCTGGACCACGGCGCGGAAGATGTCCCAGACGTCCTTGTAGGTCTCGAAATGGTCGCGGCGGTCGCCGAGCACGTGGGTCACCCGCGCCAGGTTCCACGCCTGCAGCTCGCGCAGGCTGGTGCTGACGTTGGAGCGGGCCAGGTTGAGGGTTTCGCAGATCTCGTCGGCGGTGATCGCGCGCTCGGACAGGAACAGCAGGGCGTGGATCTGGGCGACGGTGCGGTTGACGCCCCAGCGGCTGCCCATCTCGCCCCAGTGGAGGACGAAGCGTTCTTGCAGAGGGCTGAGGGACATGGCGTTTTCTCTAATTTCTGTTTAGACAGAAATTAATGAAGAGACCGTAAGACGTCAAGACGCTACCCCGACCGTTGGTCGGTTTCCCCCTGTAGGAGCGGCGCGAGCCGCGACCGAGGGGCTGCACGCTCGCGGCGCCATTCGCATGACCGGGATGGCTTGCTTTCGCCGCGAATCCGCCGTCCCGCGGTCACGGCTCGCGCCGCTCCTACAGCGGGCCTTTGTCGCAACGGCTGCGACTGGGGGCGCTCAATCTGCGCCGATCCGCCACTTTCCTTCCGTCGGCCACGCCCGCCTTGCCCTACCCGCGTGCCCGGATTATTACTAAAATTAGTACATGAGCCTGACCGACCTCCGCCGCGCCCTGCTCGCCTTCCTGCACGAGCGCCTCGCCGCCGACGGCCTGCCGCCGTCGCAGCAGGAGATCTGCGCGCGCTTCGGCTTCCGCCAGAACCGCTCCGCCGGCTACCACCTGCAGGCGCTGCACGAGGACGGGCTGATCGAGTTGCTGCCCGGCCGCGCGCGCGGCATCCGCCTGCGCCCGGCCGGGCTGCGCGAGGCGCTGGCCTGGCGCGCCGAACGCGAAGGCCTGCCGGCGCCCTTGGCGCGCACGGCGGCCAACGAAGCGCCGCTGCCGGTCCTCGGCCGGGTCGCCGCCGGCGCGCCGATCGGCGCCGATGCCGAGGCCGAGGCGCACGTGCTGGTCGACCGCGCGCTGTTCTCGCCGCGGCCGGACTACCTGCTGCGGGTGAAGGGCGATTCGATGCGCGAGGACGGCATCTTCGACGGCGACCTGGTCGCGGTGCACCGCACCGGCGAGGCGCGCAACGGCCAGGTGGTGGTGGCGCGGCTGGGCGAGGAGATCACGATCAAGCGCCTGCGCATCGACGCCGACGGCATCGTCCTGCTGCCGCGCAATCCCGACTACGCGCCGATCCGGGTCCCCGCCGATGCCGACTTCGCCATCGAAGGCATCTACTGCGGCCTGGTCCGCAGCGCCTGAGCCCGGCCGTGAGCGCGCCCGTTTCGCTGGAAGGCCTGATCGGTTCGCGCCGGCTGTGGCGCGGCCAGAACGCGCAGGCCGCGCCGTCGGCGCAGCCGACCGGCCACGCCGCGCTCGACGCCGCCCTGCCGAGCGGCGGCTGGCCCGAGGCCGCGCTGAGCGAACTGCTGCTGCCGCACACCGGCGTCGGCGAACTGGAACTGATGTGGCCGGCGCTGGCGCGGCTCTCGCGCGAGGCGCCCGGCCATGAGGCCGGCATGATCGTGCTGGTCGACCCGCCGCTGCTGCCGTACGCGCCGGCCTGGCGCGACGCCGGCGTGGCGCTGTCGCGCCTGCAGGTGGTGCGCGCGAGCGGACGCGACGCGTTGTGGGCGGCCGAACAATGCCTGCGCTCGGGCGCGTGCGCAGCGGTGCTGTGCTGGCCGCAGCGCGCCGACGACCGCGCCCTGCGGCGCCTGCAGGTGGCCGCCGAAAGCGGCCAGTGCCTGGGCTTCGCCGTGCGCGAGGCGCGCGCGGCGCTGAACCCCTCGCCCGCCGCGCTGCGCATCGCCATCGACGCCGCGCCGCGGCAGTTGCGCGTGCTCAAGTGCCGCGGCGGCACTGCGCCGACGCGGCCGATCGCGTTCGATGACGGCCAGGCGCGCGGCGTCGAGGCTGCGCCGGCCGTCGCGCGGGAAAGCGAGCGCGGCGCCGAGGTGATCCGCCTGCGGCCGCAGTTGCGGTCGGTCCAGTCCATCGCCGGAGCCAGCCGCGTCGGCACTGAAGTCCCTCCCACAACAACGTCGATCGCTTCTGCGACTGCTGCCCTTGTGGGAGGAACTTCAGTCCCGACGCTTTCCTCTGCGCCGCCGCAAACCCCGCCCGCGCCGCAGCGCTGACGCCGCCATGCGCTGGGCCTGCCTGCTGCTGCCGCAACTGGCGATGGACGTGGTCCTGCGCCAACACCCGAACCCGGACCAGCCGCTGGCCCTGGTCGAAGGCCCGCACGCGCGCCGCCGCCTGCATTCGGTCAACGCCGCCGCGCGCGCGCTGGGACTGCGGCCGGGGCTGTCGCTGGTCGCCGCGCAGGCCATCGCCGACGGCGTGCGCACCGCCGAATACGACCCGCAGGCGGCCGAACGCGCGCGCCAGCTGCTGGCCGCCTGGGCCTATCGCTACAGCTCGCAGGTCAGCACCGACTTCGCCCACGCCCTGGTGCTGGAGATCGCCGGCAGCCGCCGCCTGTTCGGCGCCTGGCCGCAGCTGCGCCAGCGCCTGGACGCGGAACTGCGCGAACTGGGTTTCCGCCACCGCATGGCCGCCGCGCCCAATCCCTTCGCCGCGCGCGCGCTGACCAACATCGGCGAAGGCTTGTTTTTCGACGACGACCTGCTGCTGCCGGCGCTGGCGAAGATGCCGATCGAACGCAGCGGCCTCGACCCGGCCGCGGTGCAGGCGCTGCAACGCATGGGCCTGCGCAAGCTCGGCGCGGTGTTCGCCTTGCCGCGCGCGCCGCTGGCGCGGCGCTTCGGCCCCGACCTGCTGCTGCGCCTGGACGCGCTGCGCGGCGCGACCGAACCGCCGCTGACGTTCTACCAGCCGCCCGACGCCTTCGACGCGCGCATCGAGCTCGGCCACGAAGCCGAATCCAGCCAGGCGCTGCTGTTCCCGCTGCGCCGCCTCACCGCCGATCTCGCCGCCTACCTGTCCGGCCGCGACGGCGGCGTGGCCCGGTTCAAGCTGCTGCTCGAACACGAGCGCCACAGCCATCGATTGCAGCACCCGCCCAGCGAAGTCGCGGTCGGCCTGCTCGCGCCCGAGCGCGAGGCGGCGATGCTGTTCGAGCTCGCCCGCGGCCGCCTGCAGCACGCGCAACTGCCGGCGCCGGTGGTGGCGCTGCGCCTGCTCGCCGAGGAACTGCCGCCGTTCGTGCCGGCCGCGCGCGACCTGTTCGACCCGCGCCCGCAGCAGGCGCTGCCGTGGGCGCAGCTGCGCGAACGCCTGCGCGCGCGGCTCGGCGACGAACGCGTGCACGGGCTGGCCGCGCACGCCGATCACCGCCCCGAGCGCGCGTGGACGCCGGTGACCGGCGATGCGCCGACCGCGCGCGGCAAAGCCATCGCGACGCCCGCACAAGCGCTGCCGCCGACCCGTCCGGGCTGGCTGCTGGCCGAGCCCGAACCGCTGCGCGACCCGGTCGCGCGCATCCTCGCCGGCCCGGAGCGGATCGAATCGGGCTGGTGGGACCAGGACGACGTGCGCCGCGACTACTACCTGGTCGAAACCGCGCGCGGCCAACGCGCCTGGGCCTACCGCGACGCCGGCGGCGACGGCCCGCTGATCGTGCACGGCTGGTTCGCGTGAGCGCCCTGCCCGCCCGCGATCCGCGGTCCGACGGCGCGCTGCCGCAATACGCCGAACTGCATTGTCTGTCGGCTTTCAGTTTCCAGCGCGGCGCGTCCACCGCCGACGAATTGTTCGACCGCGCCAGCGCGCTGGGCTACCGCGCGCTGGCGATCACCGACGAATGCACCCTGGCCGGGATCGTGCGCGCCTGGCAGGCGGCGCGGCGCACCGGCGTGGCCTTGATCGTCGGCAGCGAGATCCGCGTGCACGACGGCCCCAAGCTGGTGCTGCTGGTCGCCGACAGCGCCGGTTACGCCGACCTGTGCGGGCTGATCACCCAAGCGCGGCGACGCGCGGCGAAAGGCGAATACCTGAGCCTGGGCGAAGACTTCGAATCGCGCAGCGCGCACCTGCTGGCCCTGTGGATTCCCGACGGCGACGCCCGCGACGAGGAACACGCCGTTTGGCTGCGCGCGCGCTTCGGCGAACGCCTGTGGCTGGCGGTCGAGCTGCACCGCGGCCCCGACGACGACGCCCGGCTCGCCGCGCTGACCGCGCTGGCGCGGCGCCACGGCTTGGCCGCGGTCGCCGCCGGCGACGCGCACATGCACGAGCGCGCGCGCCGGCCGCTGCAGGACGTGCTGACCGCGGTGCGCCACCGCACCACCGTGGCCGAGGCCGGAGCCAAGCTGTTCGCCAACGGCGAGCGCCACCTGCGCATCCGCCGCGCGCTGGCGGCGATCTACCCGGCGCCGCTGCTGGCGCAGACCCTGTCCATCGCCCAGCGGTGCTCGGGCTTCGATCTCAAACGCGGCATCGATTACCAATACCCGCACGAACTGGTGCCGGCCGGCGAGACGCCGAAGAGCTGGCTGCCCCGGCTGGTCGCGCAAGGCGCGGCCAAGCGCTGGCCGCGCGGCGTGCCGGCGGATTCGCAGCGGCAGATCGAACACGAGCTCGGCATCATCGGCCGGCTCGACTACGAATCCTATTTCCTGACCGTCCACGACATCGTCCGCTTCGCCCGCGAACAGCAGATCCTGTGCCAGGGCCGCGGCTCGGCGGCCAATTCCATCGTCTGCTTCGCCTTGGGCATCACCGAGATCGACCCGACCCGCATGGGCATGCTGTTCGAACGCTTCATGTCGGTCGAGCGCAACGAGCCGCCCGACATCGACGTCGATTTCGAACACGAGCGGCGCGAGGAAGTGCTGCAATACGTATTCAACCGCTACGGCCGCGAACGCGCCGCGCTGACCGCAGTGGCGACCAGCTACCGCGGCCGCAGCGCCGTGCGCGACGTCGCCTCGGCCCTGGGCATGCCGCAGGACCAGATCGGCGAGTTGGCGCGCACGCTCGACCGCTGGAGCGAGGACGTGCCGCTGGCCGAACACATCCGCGAACGCGGCATGGACCCGGATTCGCCGCTGTTGCGCCACATTCTGGCCCTGAGCCTGGTGCTGGTGCGGGAGGCGTTCCCGCGCCACCTGTCGCAACATCCGGGCGGCTTCGTCGTGTCCGAGCGTCCGCTGCACACGTTGGTGCCGGTGGAGAACGCGGCGATGGACGAGCGCACCATCGTGCAATGGGACAAGGACGACCTCGATGCGATGGGGCTGCTGAAAGTCGACTGCCTGGCGCTGGGCATGTTGACGGCGATCCGCAAGGTGTTCGCGCTGCTCGGCGCGCAGGGGCTGGCGGGGCTGGACATGCCCGCCATCCTGGAACGGCCCGACGACAGCGACGTCTACGACATGATCTGCGCGGCGGACACCATCGGCGTGTTCCAGATCGAGTCGCGGGCGCAGATGTCGATGCTGCCCAGGCTGAGGCCGCGGAAGTTCTACGACCTGGTGATCGAGATCGCGATCGTCCGGCCGGGGCCGATCCAGGGCGACATGGTCAATCCCTACCTGCGCCGCCGGCAGGGCCTGGAGCCCATCGAGTATCCGTCGAAGGAGCTGGAGACCGTGCTCAACCGCACCTTCGGCGTGCCCTTGTTCCAGGAGCAGGTCATGCAGATCGCGATGGTCGCCGCGGACTACACCGCCGGCGAAGCCGACCAGCTGCGCCGCTGCATGGCCGCCTGGAAGCGCCATGGCGGCCTGGAGCCGCATCGCGACAAACTGTTCGCCGGCATGATGAAGAACGGCTACAGCGAAGACTTCGCCCACCGCATCTTCGAACAGATCAAGGGCTTCGGCAGTTACGGCTTTCCCGAATCGCACGCCGCCAGCTTCGCCCTGCTGGCCTACGTCAGCTGCTGGCTCAAGCACTACCACCCCGCCGCGTTCGCCTGCGGCCTGATCAACTCGATGCCGATGGGCTTCTACACCCACGGCCAGATTCTCCACGACGTGCGCCGCAACGGCGTGACCATCCTGCCGGTGGACGTGCGCTACAGCGATTGGGACTGCACCCTCGAAGCCCTGCCCGGCCGCGGCGAACGCAAGCATCCGCATGCGATCCGCATGGGCCTGCGCCTGGTCAACGGTTTCGACGAGGCCGCGGCCGACCGCATCAGCGACGCGCGCGCGCAGGCGCCGTGGCGCGACGTCGACGACCTGTGCGAACGCGCGGGATTGGACGCGCGCGTGCGCGCCGTGCTCGCCGACGCCGGCGCATTGCGCGCGCTGGCCGGGCATCGCCACCGCGCACGCTGGGCGGTGGCCGGCGTCGATACCCAGCTGCCGCTGTTCGCCGGCGTCGCCCGCGCCGAGGCGCAGGTGTCGCTGCCGCTGCCGAGCGCGGGCGAGGACGTGCGCGCCGACTACGACCTGCTCGGCACCACCTTGGGCCCGCATCCGCTGGCGCTGCTGCGCAGCGCGCTGCATGCGCGGCGTTGCCGGCGCTCTTCGCAGCTCAAGCAGGTCGAGCACGGCCAGCGCGTGCGCTTCGCCGGGCTGGTGACGGTGCGCCAGCATCCGGAAACCGCCAGCGGGGTGACCTTCCTGAGCCTGGAAGACGAGGACGGCATGGTCAACGCGGTGGTCTGGCGCGATCTCGCCCAGCGCCAGCGGCGGGTGCTGGTGGAATCGCGGCTGATGGCCATCGACGGCAAGCTCGAGCGCGTCGACGGCGTGCAGCACATCGTGGTCTCGCGCATGCAAGACCTGACTGCGCTGCTGGGCGCGCTGGCGACGCAGTCGCGCGACTTCCACTGAGCCGCCGCCGGCGCGCGCGGCGCGAATGCCGCGCAGCGCCCGCGTCGGCCGCGCCGCGTCGATCACGCATGTTTTAGCCAAGCCTTGGCACTCTTAAGACTTGCGACGCTGAATTGGATTTTCCGCACTCACTTGAATTTAACCTCGCCTCGATTCGCCGCGGCTAGGATGCGCGAACGCAACGAACACAAGGACCCGAGTTCATGAAGACGTTCCCCTGCCTCGCGCTCGCCGCCGCCCTCGTCCTCGCCAGCGCCCCCGCGCTCGCCGAAGTCGGCAACCTCACCAACACCGGCTACGGCGCGACCAAGGCCGACGCCGAGGCCAAGGCCAAGAAGAACCTGGAAGAGGCCTGCCACTCGCGCAACGGCAAGGTCGTGGAAGGTTCGTTCAAGGTCACCTTCGACAAACCCCTGACCAACGGCCAGCATTACGTGGACGCCACCATGCAATGCGACATTCCGTAAGCGCACGGCGCGCTCGCGCGCAAAAAGCGCGATGACGTCCAAAACCCGCGAAAGCCCCGCAGCGCGCTGCGGGGCTTTTTCGTGGCGGCCGCGATCGGCTAGGCTCGCTGCGTCGCCGCAACGTCCATGCCGATGAACCCTTCCGCGCGCCTGTCCGCCTTCGTGCTGCTGTTGTGCCTGCCGCTGCTGTGCATCGCCGCACCGCCGCCCAACCCGCGCGCGATCGCGTTCTACTACAACTGGTACGGCAGCCCGCAGCTCGACGGCGCGCCGCTGCACTGGGCCCACGACGTGCTGCCGCAGAACGACCGCGACACCGTCCGCAAGCGCATCCCGGCCGGCGGCGACATCGCCGCCAACTTCTATCCGCAACTGGGCGAATACAGCAGCGCCGACCCGGCGACGATCGACCGGCACCTGGCGATGGCGGCCTCCGCACGCATCGGCATCCTCGCGGTGACCTGGCTCGGCAGCGACGACCCCAGCTTCCGCAGCGTGCCGCTGCTGCTCGACGCGGCCCGCCGCCACGGCCTGAAAATCTGCTTCCAGATCGAGCCGCGGGCGCGCACGACCGCGCTGGCCGCGCGCGATTCGATCCGCGAGATCGTGCAGCGCTTCGGCGCGCATCCGGCCTTCTACCGCGATCCGCGCACGCGCCGGCCGCTGTTCTTCGTCTACGACTCCTACGTGATCCCCGCCGCCGACTGGGCGCGGGTGCTCGCGCCCGGCGGCGCCGACACGATCCGCGGCAGCGAGCACGACGCCGACGTGCTCGGCCTGTGGGTCGGCGCCGACGAACACGCGTTCTTCGAACAGTCCGGCTTCGACGGTTTCTATACCTACTTCGCCAGCCGCGGCTTCAGCTACGGCGCCACGCCCGAGCACTGGCCGGCGTTGCAGCGCTGGGCGCGCGAGCGCGGCAAGCTGTTCGTGCCTTCGGTCGGGCCGGGCTACATCGACACCCGGGTGCGGCCGTGGAACGCGAAGAACAGCAAGGACCGCGACGGCGGCCGCTACTACGACGCGATGTTCCGCGCCGCCATCGACAGCGGCGCGCCGTTCATCGGCATCACCTCGTTCAACGAATGGCACGAGGGCACCCAGATCGAGCCGGCGACGACGTTCCGCCACCGCGCGTTCGATTACCTGGACTACGCGCCGCGCGCGCCGGACTACTACCTCAAGCGCACCGGGTACTGGCTCAAGCGCTACAAACCGGCCGCGACGGGCCGCGCGTCCGCGCCGCCGGCGGCTACTGCGGCCGTTCCTTGACCGGCCGCTTGGCCAGCTTGCGCTGCAGCGTGCGCCGGTCCACGCCGAGCACGCGCGCGGCCTGCGAGACGTTGCCGCCGCATTCGGCCAGCACCCGCTGCATGTGCTCCCAACCCTGCCGGCGCAGCGACACCGGCGCCTGCGGCGGCGGCGCGGCGTCCTCGCCCGGGGCTTCGAACGCCTGCGCCAGGGCGTCGATGTCGAACGGCTTGGGCAGGTAGTTCCAGGCGCCGCGGCGCATCGCGTCGACCGCGGTGGCGATGCTGGCGTAGCCGGTGGCCAGGACGATGCGCGCCTGCGGGCAGCGCCGGCGCAGCTCGCCGATCATCAGCAGGCCGTTGTCGGCGCCGAGCTTGAGGTCGAGCACGATGCCCTCCGGCGCGAACGTCTCCAGCGCGGCCAGCGCGCTGGCCGCGTCGTGGCGCGCCTGCGTCTCGATCCCGCGCCGCGCCAGCATCCGCGCCAGCACCTGGCAGAACGCCAGGTCGTCGTCGATCAGCAGCATGCGCGCGGGCAGGCTCACGCCGCGCCCTCCGCGACCAGCGGCAATTCCACTTCGGTGACGCAGCCGCCGCCGTCGCGCTCGCCCTGCCTGACCGTGCCGCGGCTGCGCTCGATGCTCGATTTCGAGATCAGCAGGCCGATGCCCAGGCCGCTGCCTTCGTGGTCGCGGCGCGGCCGCGCGATCCGCGCCGGGCCCGCGCCGCGGTCGCGGATGGCGATGTTGAACCGCCCCTCGCGCAAGCCGGTCTCGACTTCGACCGGCTCGTCGATGCCGGCCGCGGCGTTGGCGTCGGCGGCGTTGTTGATCAGGTTGATCAGCGCTTGCTGCATACCCGGATCGACCCGCACCCGGCGTCCGGCCGCGCCGCCGCGGAAGCGCGCGGTGGCGTTGGGGCGCAACAGCCGCCAGCGGTCGACGCAGGCGTGGACGAAGCCGTCGCCGGGCTCGACCGAACTCTCGCCGGCGGCGCCGCGGCGCGCCATCTCGGCCAGCGCGCGCACGTGGTCGCGGCAATGCGCGAGCTGCGAGCGCAGCAGTTCCAGGTCCTCGCGCGGCGGCGGGTGCTCGCCGGACATCCAGTCGTCGACCAGCAGGCCCATCGTCGCCAGCGGCGTGTTGAGCTCGTGCGCGGTGCCGGCCGCGAGCGAGCCCAGCGCCGACAGCGATTCGTCGCGGATCGCGCGTTCGCGCGCCTCCGACAGGCTGCGCCGCTGTTCGCGCACGATGGTCATGAACCGGCTCAGCACCACCGCCATGATCCCGGCCGAGAGCAGGAAGTTGACCCACATGCCGGTGACGTGCAGCTGGAAGTCGCTGCCGTGCAGGTGCGGCAGCTCGACGTGGTGGCCCATCAGCCAGGTGTAGAGCGCCGCGGTGAGCACGGTCAGGCCCAGCATCGGCGCGATGTCCAGGCCGATCGCCGCCAGCGCCACCGGCACCAGGTACAGCGAGACGAAGGGGTTGGCCGGGCCGCCGGAGAAATACAGCAGCGCGGTCAGCGCCAGCAGGTCCACCAGCAGCTGCAGCGCCAGCGCGCGCGGGCCGGCTTCGCGGTGGGCCAGCCACCACCAGTGGCTGAGCACGTTGAACAGCAGCAGCCCGGCCGAGATCGACAGCAGCGCGCGCGCCGGGATCGGCAGGTTCAGGCGCTGGGCGACGAACACCACGGTGAGCATCTGGCCGGCCACCGACAGATAGCGCAGGTAGATCAGCAGTTGCAGCACGGACGGGCCTCGGCAGCGGAGCGGACGGTGTCGCGGCGGACGGTCTCGCCATGGCGGTCCGGGACGGACGAATGGCGACATTCGATCCGGCACCGGCGATCCGCAGCGGGCGACCGCGCAACAGCCGATTATCGCACCGCCCCGGCCGACCCGACTGCGGCAAGCCGCCGCGGCGCCCCGCGCAGGCGCGTGCTGCAACGCGGCGCGGAACCCGACCGATGCCGCAATTGCGCGCGCCGCCGCGACCCGCAGCGCGCGGCGCGCCTGTCACTAACGACAGTCCGGCCCGCGCGCGGCCGCCGCGGCCTAAGCTGCGACCGCCAGGAATGGACTGGCGTCAGACAGGAAGGGATCTCATGAAATCGATCGGACAAACGCTGGCCAACGCGGCGCTGACCGGCATGCTGGCGCTGGCCGCGGCCGGCTCGTTCGCGGTGCCGGCCACCGCCCAGGCCCAGCCCGGCAGCAATCCGCTGCTGTGGTGCTTCGTCGGCCCCAACGACCAGCCGGGCAACGGCCCGTTCGGCCGCTGCACTTCGTTCTATCCGTCCAGCAGCTACCGCGCCGACTTCGAGGTGCGCAACCTGCCGGCCGGCAATTACAGCTACGTGTGGACCAACGACGTCGGCATGGTCCTGCCGTGCACGACCAACCGCTGCTACGTGACCTACCAAAGCGGCGCCGGCGGCGGCGTGATCGACACCGTCTCGGTCACCTACACCAACCTGGCCACCGGCGTGGCGACCACGCTGGGCCGCACCGTGGCGATCGGCGGGCCGATCTGAGCCATCCGCGCCGCCGCAGCGGCGGCGCACGCCCCGTCCCGGACAAGCGAAAAGCGGGCCGAACGGCCCGCCTTTCCCGTCGCCTGCCGGCGCGCAGGCCGGGCCGCATCGGCCCGGCGCGCGGCCGCGGGAACGCCTCAGTCGAAGCGCACGTCGTACTCGAGCCAGAACTGGCGGCCGTACGGATCGTAGTTGCCGACCGGATAGAACGGCCAGCCGCCGTTGTTGCGGTCCTGCGGCGGGTCGGAATCGCGCAGGTTGTTGACGATCAGCGACAGCGTGGAGCGGTCGCCGAACTTGTACGACACGCTGCCGTTGTACTTGGTGTACGGGCCGTAGCGGCCGCTGCCGTCGCTCTTGGGCAGGCTGCCGTAGCGGTAGGCGCTGAGGTTGGTGGTCCACGCGCCGAGCGTCCAGCTCAGGCCGGTGTTGACCTTGCTGCGCCAGTCGCCGGCTTCCAGCGGGTCGAGGGTGTTGCGCAGGTCGATGCGCGGGTCGTCGGCGAACTGCTGGTAGTCGTGCTTGATCACCAGGGTGTAGGCGACGTTGGCCGCGAAGTCGCCGAAGCGGCCCGCGCTCCAGCGCAGGTTGCCCTTGACGTCGACGCCGTCGGTGCGCTCGGACGCGGCGTTGATCGCGTTGACCAGCACCCGGCGCACCTGGTCGGGCTGCACCGGCGCGTTGGAGGGGTTGCGGATCACCCGGCTCAGCACTTCGCGGCAATTGGCCGAATTGATGTCGCGCGGCTCGCCGCCGAGGGTCTGGCCGAGGCGGCAGTCGGCCTCCTCGCGCAGGATCCGGCTGCTGCTGAGGTTGGTGACCTCGTCCTCCAGCCGGATCGAGTAGTAGTCCACCGACAGGTCGAAGTTCTGCGACGGCGACCAGACCACGCCGACGCCGTAGGACTTGCCGTTCTCCGGCTTCAGCCCGGTGTTGCCGTTGCTGGTGTAGTCGATCGCCAGGCCGGAGAAATCGCAGTCGTCGTAGGCCTGGCCGGCGGTGCGGCAGCGCCAGTAGTCGGTCATGCCCGGGTTATAGCCGCGGGTCTCGGCGGCGAAGATGTAGTTCATGTCCGGCGCGCGGAAGCTGGTCGCGGCGGTGGCGCGCACCAGCAGGCTGTCGGTCGGGCGGTACTCCAGGCCGGCGTTCCAGGTGGCCTTGCCCGACTTGCGCCCGGCGAAGCGGAACTCGTCGTAGCGCGCCGCGGCCGAGGCGGTCAGCGTGCTGAAGATCGGGATGCTGAGCTCGGCGCCGATCGCGTAGCGGTCGCGGTCGCCGCTGGAGCGCGAGCCGGCGCTGGTGTTCCAGAACGTGCCGTCGCCCAGGCGCGGATCGGGACGGTTGCTGTAGCCCTGGGTGCCGGCCTCGATCACCCCGGCGAAGCCGACCGTGCCGGCCGGCAGGTCGAACAGGTTGCCGTTGACGCTGAAGCTCAGGTTCTGGATCCAGGCGGCGTTGACGCCCTCGTAGAAGCCGGTCAGGCGCTGGTAGTCGGCCGGCGTCAGCGCGGTGTACAGGCGCGACGGATCGGGGTTGTAGATGCCGATCCCGGCCGCGGTGGTGCCCAGGCGCGGGCCGAGGAAGAACTCGTTGATGCCGGCCAGGAACTGGCGGCGCTTGGTCCGGTTCTCGTTGCGGCCGTGGTTGTAGGCCAGTTCGTAGTTCCAGTCGCTGTCGCCCAGCGCGCCGCGCGCGCCGACCGAGAACGCCCAGGAGCGCTCCAGGAAGCGGTTGTTGTTGGCGTGGGCCGAGCCGATTTCCTCCGGCGCGATGCGCCGGTACCAGATCTCGTTGAGGCCGCTGGCCTGGTTGAGGAAGTAGTTGTTGTCCGAGGTCCAGCTCGGCGCGCGGGTGTTGTTCTCGATGCTGGCGATGCCCAGCTGCACGTCGGCGAACAGCTCGGTGCGCTCGCTCAGGTGCCAGGTCAGCAGGCCGTAGGCGTCGGCGTTCTTCTTCTGCGTCTGCAGGGTCCAGAACGCCGGCGCGGCCTCGTTGCTGCCGCAGTACCAGCCCTGGCGCGGGTTGTTGGCGCGCACGGTGGAGCCGTGGTACAGGCCGGACAAACCGCCGCAGGCCGCGCCCGGGTCGATGAAGCCGTTGGTGCCGGCGTTGCGGCGGAAGCCGACCTGGGTCGGGTTGATCGGATCGCCGGTCGGGTTGTCGAGCAGCGAATCCATGAAGTCGCGCTGGTCGCCCCAGATCGCCTGGCGGTGCGAAAGCTCGACGCCGTAGACCGCGTCGAAGCGGTCGTTGGAATAACCGCTGACCACCTGCAGGCGCTGGTTCTGGCCGCCGCCGTGCTCGGTGCCGCCGGCGCGCACGTTGACCTGGGTGCCGTCGAACTTCTTCTTGAGGATGAAGTTGACCACGCCGGCGACCGCGTCGGAGCCGTACACCGCCGAGGCGCCGCCGCCGAGCACTTCGATGCGCTCGATCAGCGCGCTGGGGATGTTGGCCAGGTTGACGACGTTGACCGAGCCTTCGTAGGCCACCGGGTAGTCGGCCTGGCGGCGGCCGTTGATCAGCACCAGGGTGTGGTTGGGGCCGAGGCCGCGCAGGTTGATGACGTTGGCGGCCGGGGTGAAGGTGTTGCCGAAGTCCTCGCCCTGGACTACGCCGGTGTTCTGGCTCAGCGCGGCGAGCGCGTCGAAAGCGCTGCGGAAGCCTTGCTTGTCGATCTGCTCGGCGCTGATCACGGTGACCGGCGACGGCCCTTCCAGGCTCGCGCGCGGGATGCGCGAGCCGGTGACGACGACCTGGTCGAGGGTGGTGGCCGGACGATCGGCCTGCGGCGCGTCGGCCTGGGCTTCGGCGGCGGCATCGGCGGCGACGGCGGGTGCGGCCAGCGCCGACAGCGCCAGCGCCAGGAAAACGGACAGCGGACGGCGCTGCGGCCGGAACGCGGCTTGCATGGAGAGTGGTCCTCTGCGGATGGAAGCCCGGCATGCGCTGGTGGAATCCCCTTATGCGCGCCGAAGCGATGAAGCATCTTTGTTGCTGCGCAACATATGCAGAAATGAAGCCCGTGCATCTGCTTATGTCGCCACGGAATTTGCGTGTGCGGTGATTAGTCTGCCGCGTGCGCCGCAGCGCGCTTGTGTCCTCACGCACGCTTCGCGAACGCGCGCGATCCGCGTCGCGACCGGCTCGAAACAGCAAACGCGGCAAACCGCACGCACACGACGACACCGGCTAAGCGCAGCGCGCGTGCAGTGCGTCACGCGCGAGCCGCCAAGCATTGCGCGCCTGCGCGGCGAGCCAACGAGAGCCGCGCGCAAACAGTGACGGCGCGCATTCGCATTCATGGCGTTCTGTGACGCAGCCAAGGCTTTGCGACTTGCCCGCGCCCTTAAGCTCGCGCCCCCGTTCGCCCGCCGTCGTCACGCCGCGTCGACGCCAGCCCAACCGGAGTGCGCCATGTCCAGCCCGTTGTCGAGTTCCGAGCGCGACGCGCTGCGCCGCCACCTGCTGCAACGCTACGGCGCGCTCGGCCGCGCCGCGCCGTCCAGGGCCGCGCGCGCGAAACTCGCCGGCGCGTCCGCCGCAGCCTTCGCCGCGGCGCCGGACGTGCAGGCCGCGCCGGGCGCGGCGTTTCCCAAGGACTTGCTGAAGGCGCCGTTCGCGGTGCGCGCGCTCAACAACCTCAGCTACGGCGCCACCGCCCAGTCGATGGCCGAGTTCAACGCGCTCGGCAGCACCGGCGCGCAGCGCCTGGCCAACTGGATCGACTGGCAGCTCGATTGGGCCAACATCGACGACAGCGCGCTCGACGCGCGCCTGGCCGCGGCCGGCTATACCACCCTGGGCAAGTCGCTGACCCAGCTGTGGGAAGACCACGTCAAGCCCAACCCCGCCTACGAGATCCGCATGCGCCCGGCCTGGGAAGCGCAGCGCGGCGCGCTGGTGCGCGCGGTCCACTCCAAGCGCCAGCTGCGCGAGGCGACGGTCAATTTCTGGCACGACCACTTCAACGTCACCGTCGGCGACTTCGATGCCGGCCCGGTGTTCGTGCATTACCAGCGCGACGTGCTGCGCCCGCATGCGTTCGGCAACTTCCGCACGATGCTCGAGGAAGTGGCCAAGAGCACGTCGATGCTCTTCTACCTCGACAACGCCGCCAACACCCGCGCCGGCCCGAACGAGAACTTCGCCCGCGAGTTGCTGGAGCTGCACACGCTCGGCGCCGAGCACTACCTGGGCTTCATGGACCCGTTCCAGGTGCCGCCGGACGCCGACGATCCCAACTACCCGGCCGGCTACACCGACATCGACGTGTACGAGACCGCCGCGGCCTTCACCGGCTGGTCGGTCAAGAACGGCCACTGGCAGTTCCCCAGCGACAACGACGGCGGCTTCGTCTATCGCCAGGCCTGGCACGACGCCGGGCCGAAGTTCCTGCTCGGGCGCATGCTGTATCCCGAACAGCCGGCGCTGAAGGACGGCCGCGACGTGCTCGACCGCCTCGCCAGCCATCCCGGCGTGGCGCGCTTCATCTGCAAGAAGCTGATCCGGCGTTTCGTCTCCGACACGCCCGACCCGGCGCTGGTGGCGAGCGCGGCGGCGGTGTTCCGGCAGAACTGGCAAGCACCGGACCAGATCGCCAAGACCCTGCGCCACATCCTCAACACCGACGCCTTCATCAACGTGTGGGGGGCCAAGGCGCGGCGTCCGTTCGAAGCGGTGGCCGCGGCGATGCGCGCGCTCGGCAGCGACTGGACGCTCGCGCCCGGCAACGCCAAGAGCGACGAATTCGCCTGGCGCATGGGCTTCACCGGCCACGCGCCGTACGACTGGCCGGCGCCGAACGGCTATCCCGACACGCGCGAAGCGTGGTCGGGTTCGGGCAGCTACGCGATGACCTGGAAGATCCTCAACTGGCTCACCGAGACCCAGGACAACGGCGTGCCGCTGGCGCCGATCCTCGCCGCCACCCGCAACAAGGTCGGCACCTGGACCGCCAACGCGCTGGTCGATTACTGGTGCCAGCGCATCCTCGGCTACCAGCCCATCGCCGCGCGCAAACAGGTGCTGGTCGCGTTCATGGCCCAGAACGGCGATCCGGCGACCTACGCCATCGCCGACGACAACGTCTGGGCCGCGAGCGACCTCAAGCGCCACTACAACCAGGATCGGCTGCGCAGCATGGTCTCGCTGATCCTGATGTCGCCCGAATTCCTCACCCGCTGAGCAGGTGCCGCCATGACCACCCGACGCGACTTCCTCAAGGGCACCTGCGCCACCGCCGCCGCGACCGCGGTCGCCGGCCCGTCGCTGCTGTTCGCCCCGCCTGCCCTGGCCGCCGCCAACGGCCACGACACCATCGTCCACCTGTTCCTGCGCGGCGGCCTGGACGGGCTCAACCTGGTGGTGCCGATCGACGGCGCCGACCGCACGTTCTACGAACAGGCGCGGCCGAACCTGGCGGTCGCCGCGACCGGCGCCTACGCCGCGTTGCCGCTGACCCTGGCCAGCGGCGGCGGCACCGGCTTCGGCCTGCACCCGTCGGCGAGCGGCCTGCGCGACCTGTGGGTGTCCGGGCGCATGGGCATCGTCCACGCCTGCGGCCTGCTGACCAGCGTCACCCGCAGCCACTTCGACGCGCAGCTCTACATCGACCTGGGCACGCCCGGCGCGCAGGGGATCGGCAGCGGCTGGATGGCGCGGGCGATGAACACCCAGCCGGGCATGGACGGCAGCGAACGGCTGCCGGCGCTCGGCGTCGCCTCGCGCCAGCCGGCCGGGCTGCTGTCCTCGGTGCAGGCGCTGACCATGGGCAGCCCGTCCGACTTCGCCCTCAACGCCGGCGCGTGGTCGTGGCAGACCGCGCGCAGCGGCTCGCCGGCGGGCTTTCGCGGCGTCAACGAAACCCTCGCCAGCCTGTGGACCGGCCGTTCGCCGCTGGAACTCGGCGGCCAGCGCGCCGACAGCGCGCTGCGGGTGATCGCCACCCAGAGCTACAGCGCGGTGCCGGCCGGCTGGCCGACCACGACGTTCGCGCAGCAGTTGTGGACCATCGCCCAGTCGATCCAGTTCGGCCTGGGCCTGCGCTACGCCACCCTCGACCTCGGCGGCTGGGACACCCACGACGGCCAGGGCACCGCCGGCAGCGGCTACCACTACTACCAGAACAAGATCGCCGAGCTGTCGCAGGGGCTGTCGGCGTTCTACGCCGCGCTCGACGCCAGCGGCCACGCCGGCCGCGTGACCGTGGTGGTGCAGTCCGAATTCGGCCGGCGCGTGCGCGCCAACGCCAGCGGCGGCACCGACCACGGCTACGGCAACCCGGTGCTGGTGCTCGGCGGCGCGGTCAACGGGCGGCGCTTCTACGGCTCGTGGTCGGGGCTGGACCCGGAAATCCTGTCGCCGCACTTCGGCGACGTGCCGGTGACCACCGACCATCGCCAGGTGCTGTCGGAGCTGCTGGTCAAGCGCATGGGCAACAGCGACCTGGCCGCGGTGTTTCCCGGCTACAGCGGCTACGCGCCGATGGGGATCGTGCGCGACGTCGGCGCGCTCGCGCCGGCGCCGAAACCGGCGCCGGGCGCGCGCCGCTTCGGCGCGGCGGCGACGCCCGCGGCGGAGCCGGACGCGCCGGATCTGCTCGAACGCCTGATGCGCTACGTGCAGGAACTGGTCGACTGAGCCGTGGCGGCGCGGCGCGCGCGGCGCCGTTGCGTCCGGGCGCGCCGCGCGCGCAACGTCCCCGCGCCCGCCTCAACCGCGCTGCGACGGCGTGAACACGCCGCGAAACCGCATCCGTCCCGAGGCCAGCCGGTCGTAGGCTTCGTTGGCTTGGTCGAGCGCGAAGGTCTCCACGATCGGCTTGACCTTGCCCTGCGCGGCCAGCTCCAGCACCTCGCTCAGGTAGCGCTGGCCGCCGTGGGTGGCGCCGACGACGCGCTGGCGCATCATGTGGAACGGCACGCCTTCCGACGAGATCGAGAACGGCCGGCTGAAGTCCAGCCCGCACAGCACGATGCGCCCGTCCACGCGCAAGCCGGCGACCGCTTCCTGGGCCGACGCGAAATCGTTGCTGGTCACCAGCAGCACGTCGGCGCCGCCGATCTCGCGCAGCTGCCGGCCGTCGGCGACGACGTGGTCCGCGCCCAGCTGCCGGGCCAAGTCGTGCTTGTCGGCCGAATGGGTGATCGCGACGGTGTCGTGGCCGCACGCCCTGGACAGCTGCAGCGCGACATGCCCGAGCCCGCCGATGCCGAGCACGGCGATGCGCTCGCGCGGCTGCGGCCGCGCGTCGCGCAGGCCGCTCCAGGTGGTGTAGCCGGCGCACATCATCGGCGCGGCGTCGGTGTAGGCCAATCCGTCCGGCAACAGCACCGTGCCCTCGGCGGCGATGGCGATGTACTCGGCGTGCCCGCCCTGGGCGGCGAAGCCGGTGGTGCGCGGCTCGACGCAGTTCATCGCGGTCTGCCCGCTCAACGGGCGGTTCTGGCGGCAATAGGGGCAGCGGCCGCAGGCCGATTGCACCCAGGTGGTGCCGACCCGGTCGCCGACCCGGCGGCTGCGCACGCCGGCGCCGACCTCGACGACCTCGCCGACGACTTCATGGCCCGGCGTCTGCGGGTAGATATCGCCGCCATAGCCCTGGGTCGCCCACACGTCGGTGTAGCACATGCCCGAGGCGTGCACCCGCACCAGCACCTGCCCCGGTTCGACCGCGGGCACCGGCACTTCGTGGACTTGCCACGGGCGGCCGGCGCCGGTCATCACGACTGCTTTCATCTTCATGGTTCGCTCCTGCAGGCTGGAATGGGCGCGCGCGGCGGCGCGCGGCCGGGCCAGCGGGAACCGGACCGGCCGCGGCGCAGCGGCAACGCAAGGCGGGTCCAGCCTAGGCAGCGTTGACTGTCGAAACAATCTCGCCAATCCTTGATGCCGAGATGAAATCCACTCATCAATCAAAGGGCGGCGACCTGTCCGCCTACAGCGTGTTCCTGGCCGTGGCCAACCAGCGCAGCTTCCGCGCCGCCGCGGCCGAACTCGACCTGACCCCATCGGCGATCAGCCATTCGATCAAGTCGCTGGAACAGCGCCTGGGCATCCGCCTGTTCAACCGCACCACCCGCAGCATGGCGCTGACCGACGCCGGCGAGCGCCTGCTCGCGCGGCTGCGCCCGGCCATGGGCGCGATCGAGGACGCGGTGCGGGAGATCGAGGAACGCCGCGGCACGCCCAGCGGCACGGTCCGGATCAACGCCAGCGAAGGCGCGATCCGGCTGGTGCTCAAGCCGCTGCTCGCGCGCTTCCTGCGCGAGCACCCGCAGGTGCGCCTGGACCTGGTCAGCGACGGCCGCCTCAGCGACATCGTCGCCGACGGATTCGACGCCGGCATCCGCCTGGCCGAGGCGGTCGCCCAGGACATGGTCGCGGTCAACGTGCTCGACCGGGTCCGCTTCGCCGCCATCGCCGCGCCGGCCTACCTGGCCGCGCGCGGCCGCCCGCGGGTCCCGCAGGATCTGCACGGCCACGACTGCATCCGCTTCCGCTTCGAAAGCGGGGCGATCTATCGCTGGGAATTCGAGCGCCGCGGCATCCTCGAGCGGGTCAACGTCGACGGCCCGCTGACCCTGACCGACCAACCGCTGATGGTCGACGCGGCGATCGACGGCATCGGCATCGCCTTCGTCCCCGACCACCTCGCCGCCGAGGCCTTGCGCGACGGCCGCCTGCAACGGGTGCTGGAGGACTGGTGCCCGGATTCTCCGGGGCTGTGCCTGTACTACCCCGGCCATCGCCACGTGTCCTCCGGCCTGCGCGCGCTGATCGACGCGCTGAGCGAGCAGCGCCAGCACTGGTCGGCGCAGGCCGCGGCCGCGCGCTGAGGCTGCGCGGCGGCGGACGCCGGCCTAGCCCGGCGCGCCGAACTTGTCGGCGAACACGCCGGCCACCCAGTCCACGAACGCGCGCACCCGCGGCGACAGCTGCCGGTGCTGCGGGTACATCGCCCACGCCGGCACGCCGGGGCTGGCGTAATCGGCCAGCACTTCGACCAGCCGGCCTGCGTCGAGATGACGCTCCACGCCGTGGCGCGGCAACTGGATCAGGCCGCAGCCGCGCAGCGCCGCAGCGGCGTAGCAGGCGGCGTCGTTGACGTCGATCCAGCTCTCCAGCCGGTACTCGCGCAGCGCGCCGTCGACGTTGAGCTCGAACGGATAACGCAGGTCGCGGTCGCTGGCGAAGAAACCGACCGCGCGGTGCGCGGCCAGTTCGTCGGGATGGCGCGGCACGCCGTAGCGCTGCAGGTAGTCGGGGCTGGCGCAGACCACCTCGGGCATGGTCGCGATGCGCCGCGCCACCAGCGAGGAATCGCGCGGCACGCCCGAACGCACCACGCAGTCGATGCCTTCGCGCACCAGGTCGACCAGGCGGTCGCCGCTGCTGATGGCCAGTTCGATGCGCGGATAGCGCGCATGGAACTCGTCGATGCGCGGCAGCACGATGCCGACCGCGTGGATGCCGTGCAGGTCGACGCGCAAGGTGCCGTGCGGATCGCCGGCGAGCTGGGCCAGCGCCGCGTCGGCGTCGTCGAGCTCGGCCAGCACGTGCACGCAGCGCTCGTAGTAGGCCTGCCCGTCCAGGGTCGGCCGCACCTGCCGGGTGGTGCGTTCGAGCAGGCGCGCGCCGAGCCGCGCTTCGAGTTGCTTGATCGCGTGGGTGGCGGTGGCGCGCGGCAGGTCCAGCACCGCGGCGGCGCGGGTGAAGCTGCCCAGTTCGACGATACGGACGAACAGGCGCAGGGTGTCGAGGCGGTCCATGGCGGGCTTTGGCGAGGGGCGGCAGGGGTGGGCAGGCAGGCGCAGGTCGCAGGCCGGGCGCGGCGCGGGCGGCGTCGGGTGGCGTCGGCCGGCCTGGCGGATTGTGGGCGGCACTCGCCGCCCAATTGTTGGCGATTATTGAATTGTATTGCCAATTCCGCACGATTTATCCAGCCACAGCCAACGCGCAGACTGCCTGCCATCGCCGGGGCGACCGCCCCGCCCCGCCCCCCCCCACCGGAGTCCGTCCATGTCCGCCCAGACCGCCCTTCCCACCCCGGCCGCGCTCGTCACCGGCGCCTCGCGCGGCATCGGCCGCGCCATCGCCCTGCGCCTGGCCGCCGACGGCTTCGCCGTCGCCGTCAACTACGCCGGCAATGGCGCCGCCGCCGACGCGGTCGTGGCCGAGATCGAATCCGCCGGCGGCCGCGCGCTCGCGCTGCAGGGCGACGTCGCCGACGCCGACGGCATGCGCCGCGTGTTCGCCACCGCCCAGGCCGCGTTCGGCCGCCTCGACGCGGTCGTCAACAGCGCCGGGGTGATGCCCTACGTGCCGGTGCAGGGCGGCGATCTCGCCGAGTTCGACCGGGTGATCGCGACCAACCTGCGCGGCAGCTACATCGTGCTGGGACTGGCCGCGGAACACCTGCGCGAGGGCGGCCGCATCGTCGCCCTGTCGACCAGCGTGATCGGCAAGGCGTTCCCCAACTACGGCCCGTACATCGCCTCCAAGGCCGGCGTCGAAGGCCTGGTGCACGTGCTCGCCAACGAACTGCGCGGGCGCGGCATCACCGTCAACGCGGTCGCGCCGGGGCCGGTGGCGACCGAACTGTTCCTCAACGGCAAGACCCCCGAGCAGATCGCGCATTTCCAGTCGCTGGCGCCGCTGGAGCGGCTGGGCACGCCGGAAGAGATCGCCGCCGCGGTGGCGTTCCTGCTCGGCCGCGACGGCGGCTGGGTGAACTCGCAGGTGCTGCGGGTCAACGGCGGCTACATCTTCTGAGCCGCAGCGCTTCGGGCCCGGTGCGCGTCGTGCCGTTCGCCGCGACCTGAGCGGAAAGCGTCGGGCCTGAAAGGCCCTCCCACAAAAAACACCCGCAGCGACTACAGCGCTGTTGTGGGAGAGGCTTCAGCTCCGACGCTCTCGTTCCAGCGCATCGCCAACCGACCGAAAAGCATCGGGCCTGAAGGCCCTCCCACAAAAATTCCGAAACCAACCATCGCAGCGCGGCGGTTGTGGGAGGGGCTTCAGCCCCGACGCTCTTGTTCCACCGCATCGCCAACCGACCGAAAAGCATCGGGCCTGAAGGCCCTTCCCCAAAACTCCGAAACCAACCATCGCAGCGCGGCGGCTGTGGGAGGGGCTTCAGCCCCGACGCTCTCGTTCCAGCGCATCGCCAACCGACCGAAAAGCATCGGGCCTGAAGTCCCTTCCCTTCGCGCCCGCGGCGAGCGCCCGCCCCTCACCCCTCTTCTTTCCTCCGGGCGCCCCACGCCCGCCAGCGGAGCCTTGCCATGACCCAGCAGATCGTCCTCATCACCGGCGCGTCCAGCGGTTTCGGCGCCCTCGCCGCGCGCGCCCTCGCCCGCGCCGGCCACACCGTCTACGCCAGCATGCGCGAGACCGCCGGGCGCAACGCGCCGCAGGTCGCCGCCGCGGGCGACTACGCCCGCGAACACGGCGTGGACCTGCGCACGCTCGAACTCGATGTCGCCTCGCAGGCTTCGGCCGACGCCGCCGTCGCGACGATCCTCGCCGCGCACGGCCGTCTCGATGCGCTGGTGCACAACGCCGGCCACATGGCGTTCGGCCCGGCCGAGGCGTTCACCCCGGAACAGTTCGCCCAGCTCTACGACAGCAACGTGCTCGGCGCGCAGCGGGTCAACCGCGCCGCGCTGCCGCAGCTGCGCGCGCAACGCCGCGGCCTGTTGCTGTGGGTGTCGAGCACCAGCGCGCGCGGCGGCACGCCGCCGTACCTGGCGCCGTACTTCGCGGCCAAGGCGGCGATGGATTCGCTCGCGGTCAGCTACGCCGGCGAACTCGCGCGCTGGGGCATCGAGACCTCGATCCTGGTGCCGGGCGCGTTCACCTCCGGCACCAATCACTTCGCCCACGCCGGCGCGCCGGCCGATGCGCAGCGCGTCGCCGACTACGAGCAAGGCCCGACCGCCGGCTTCGGCCCGGAGATCCTGGAAAAACTCGCCGCCGGCGTGCCCGCCGACGCCGATCCGGCCAGCGTCGCCGAGGCCATGGTCGCAATCCTGGAACGCCCGCCCGGCCGGCGCCCGTTCCGCGTCCACGTCGATCCCGCCGACGACGGCGCGGAAACCGTCAGCGCCGTCGCCGACCGCATCCGCGCCGAATTCCTGCGCCGCAACGATCTCGCCGACCTGCTCGCCCCGCGCCCGGCCTGATCGCGCCGAAACGCGGCTGAAACGACGAACCGAAAAAACGCACGGGCCGAGGCTCATCGCCCCGGCCCGTGCGCGGTTTCGTTGCGCCGGCGGCGGCCGTCCTGGCGGCTGCCGGCAGAGGGAGGTCTGCCGCGCAGCTTGGCGCCGCGCGCCCGGCGCTGCCAAGAGGACCTGTCAGAATCCACACTGGCCCGGCCGGGCGACGAGGCGCACACGCTGTGCCGAATCTGCGCTTATGATTCGGGACCACCGTCGCCCTCACGTCGCTCGATGACCGCAACGCTCAAGCATGGACGCACGCTGATCTGGGTCGCCGCGCTGGCCGCCACCGGCGCCGGCATGTACTACTGGGGCCGCCGCAGCGGCGCCGACGCGCCGCCGCCGGCGCTCGCCGCCGCGCGCGCGGATGCCGCCGCGCCGGCGAAGGCCGGCGCCGCGCCGGCCGCGTCCGCGGCGATCGCGCGCTACGACGCCGGCACCGCGCGGCCGCTGCCGCCGATCGACTCGCCGCTGCGCCTGGTCCTGCCGGAACTGCAGCGCCGCGCCGCCAGCGAACCCGCCGCCGCCTGCCGCCTCGCCGCCGAGATGGAGTACTGCGACAGCCTGCGCATGCGCCTGGCCGGCGCCGAGAACAATCTCGACATGTTCGAACGCCAGCTCGAACGCATGCCGCAGGACACCCCGCAGCAACGCGAGCAGCGCGAGCGCATGGCCGAGAGCTACCAAAGCATGACCGACCGCCTGCTGACCCAGTCCGAGCACTGCGCGCAGGTGCCGCCGATCAGCCCCGAACAACGCGCCGCCTACTGGCGCCGCGCCGCGCTGGCCGGCCAACCGGCGGCGATGCGCCACTACGCCAGCGGCAACGCCTTCCGCTACCAGGAACTGCTCGACAACCTGCCCGGCCTGGCCACCTATCGCGGCGAAGCCGAGTCGATCGCGCGCACCGCCGCCCAGCGCGGCGACGCGCGCATGCTCGCCTCGCTGGCCTATGCCTATTCGCCGCAGCGCGACGGCATGCGCCGCGGTTTCCTCGGCCAGGTGGTGCAGCCCAACGCGGTCGAATCGCTGGCGCTGTTCCTGCAGTTGCGCGACGGCCTGCCGGCCCAGGACGCCGACGGCCCCGAGGCCGCGCCGGGCGGCCCCGGCGCGCGCGGGCCGCGCGGCGGCCGCTTCAATTCGCGCGAGATGCTCGACGCGCAGATCCGCGCGCTGACCCGCGACCTGTCGCCCGAACAAGTCAGCCAGGCGCGCGGGCGCGCCGCCGAACGCGCGCAGAGCTGGAGCCCGCCGAGCGCGCCGACTCCGCCCGCGGGCCCCGGCGGCGCGGCGCCGAACACGCCGCCGATGTTCCTGATGCAGGGCGGCTTCGTGCCCGACGTGCAGCGCCAGGAGTGCGAAGGCGCCGGCTGAGCCGGACCCGCCGCGCACGCGGCGCGCCAGCCCGATGGCGGCGGCGATACCGATGGCGCGCGCAGCCGCCGCGGCCGCGCGCGCCGCACACCCGATGCGCCGCCGCACTCACTCCTGCAGCGCGTCGGACGCATCGCCGTCGAAGCAGAACTCGCCGCGCGGATGGCGCCAGTCGTCGTCGAGTTCGCTCTCGGAGCGGCGCGCGGCGTCGCGCTGGCCGCTGTCGGTGTCGAAGCGCGCGCACAGCCGGTAGGTTCCGCCGGCGCCGGGCAGGTAGCGGTACGGCGCGGCGGTCTGCGGATCGACCACGTCCAGGGCCACGCCCGGCTGCGCCACCAGCGCGGCCAGGTCCGGCGGCAGGCGATTGTGGCGTTCGCCATAGCGCTCGATCTCGTCCTGAACTCGCTCCAGGTCTTGAGTGCGGCGCAGGTCCATGCGCGCCAGGCGCTGGTCGCCCGGCCCGCCGATCACCGCGATCGCCAACGCCGAACTGGCCAGGATGGCCGCACCGGCGGCGACGATGAGGATGCGTCCCGGGGAAGCCTTCATGCCTGCGTCTCCTCGCGTTGCAGGTCGCGGATGTAGTAGCCGAACGCGCTGCCGGCGACCACCGCCACCGCCAGCGCCTTGAGTCCGAACCGCAGGCTCAGCTCGCCGCCGAGCCAGTGGTACAGCAGCGCGGCCGCATCGCAGATCAACGCCGCCGCGGCCAGGAACAAGGTCAGGTAGGTCAGCCAGCGCCGCACCGGCGACAGCCGCTGGCCCGGATTGCGGCGCACGTCGGCGTCGATCCGGTGGCACAGCCAGGCGAACAACGGGAACGCCACCGCCAGCGCGGCGACCGAGCTGCGCAGCGAATCGTCGACGCCGCTGCCCCAGTACGCGTACGGCTCGATCGGGTCGGGCAGATAGAACTCGATCAGGTCGAACCACAGGTCGCCCAGATGGAAGGCGACCACGTACAGCGCGCTGAAGGTCAGCAGGTACACGAAGGTCTCGCGCGCCGACACCGACACGCGCGGCCGCGGCACCGGCACCGGAAAGTCGCTGTCGGCGTACGCGCCGAGCGCGCCGCGCACCTGCGCTTCGCTCCAGCCCGCCGCGACCAGCGCCTGCGCCGTGCTCTGCCGCGACTGTCCGCTGGCCAGGGCTTGATGGACGAACCGCTCCAAGGCGGTGATGCCGGCGGCCATGGTCTTGCTCCTGATGAGGTCGGCCGACTCTAGCCCCGCCGCCGCGCGGTCGCGGGCGCGGCCTGCGCGCGGCGGGCGAGGTCTAGCGTCGCGCTACCGCATGGCGCGTTGGCGGCGACGCCGGCCGTCAGGCCGGCCGCGCAATGCTGCGGCGCGGCAGTTTCGGCCTCGGGGTCGCGCGATCCGGCTGCGCTGGTGCGGCGACGGATTCGTGCGGGCCGGAGCCGCTGCGGGGCTGGCGGATCGATGGCTCGGGACGCGGGCATCGGGAGCTGGTCGGATCGAGCCGTCGCACGGATCGACGCTTGGGGACACACGGCCGGGCGGCAGGCCCGGTGCCGGAACCGTACGAAACGGGCTCCAACCACTTGCCACGTAAATTATACCCGGATAATATTCGCGACCTCGCCCCACCGATCCTCCCCAATGACCACGCCCCTCGCCCCCGGCTACACCGCCTTCGCCGGCCAACGCCTGCTGGCCCGCGGCCGCCTCGCCGACGTCGCCGTCGCGGTGCACGCCGCCGCCGCGCGCGCCGGCGACGCCGAACTGCTGGTGTTCGACGACCGCACCGGCCAGCAGATCGACCTGCACCTCGGCGGCGACGCGCAGGCCGTGGCCGAGCGCTACCGCGACTTGCCGGCCGAGGCCGAGGCCGAGCCGGCCGGCGACCCGCCGCACGCCGAGCCGGCCCCGCGCGGCCGCGGCCGTCCGCGCCTGGGCGTGACCGCGCGCGAGATCACCTTGCTGCCGCGCCACTGGGATTGGCTCGCAGCGCAACCCGGCGGCGCCTCGGTCACCCTGCGCAAGCTCATCGACCAGGCGCGCAAGCAAGGCGAGGCCGGCATGCGCCAGCGGCTCGCGCGCGAAGCCGCCTACCGCTGCCTCAACGCCCTGGCCGGCAACGCGCCCGGCGCGGAGGACGCCACCCGCGCGCTGTTCGCCGGCGACCGCGCCGGCTTCGTGCAGCGCCTCGACGCCTGGCCGGCGGATGTGCGCGAGTACCTGCTCGCGCTCGCGGGCGACGCGTTCGCCGTGTCGGCGACGCCGGCGACGTAAGAGCAGCGGCGCGGTTTCGCATCCAGCGCGGTTCCGCGAGTACCCGTCGCGAGTCGCTTCGCTGCGGCGGAATACTCGGGGGCGGCGTCGCAGCGCGGCGCGGATGTCGCCGGTTTCGGTTTCGAGGGGCGACAGGTGGAAGAAGACATCGCGCAATCCGTCGGCCGTCGTTTGCGCCGAGCCCGGTTCCGCGTCGCTTCGATCCAGGGATGGCGCTGAAGTCTCTGAATCCCCGCCTTCGCGGGGATGACGGTTTGAACAGGCGGCCAGGAAGCCGCCGACCGTCGCTCCCACCGATGCGCGTCGCATCCAGGCGACCGCTCGAAGACAGCTCGTGGGGGACAGCGCGAATCCGATCCGCAGCGCTTGCACGAAGACCGCAACGCCAGCACTGCAGCGCTTGTACGAAGACCGCAACACCAGCACTTCAGCGCTTGTACGAAGGCCGCAACACCAGCGCCGCAGCGCTTGTACGAAGGCCGCAACACCAACACCGAATCGCTTCCACGCGTACCGCAATACGAACACCGCATCGCCGAGCCGAGCCGCGTCGCGCCACGCCACGCACAAGGCAACACCGACCCCGCAATCCGCGCCGGCGCCCAGAGACGGCTCCAAATCCGCTTCGCTGCTTCGCCGCGTCGGCCGCATCGGCAGTCGCGTTTTTCCCGACCCGCCCTCTGCTTCTGCGCGCCCCACCCACAGGCCCCCCCGCATGCGCGACCTCACCCAAGGCTCGATCCCCAAACACCTGATCTCGCTCGCCGTGCCCATCGGCGTCGGCATGGCGTTCCAGATGCTCTACGTGCTGATCGATCTCTACTTCGTCTCGCGCCTGGGCGACGCCGCCATCGCCGGCGTCGGCGCGGCCGGCAACCTGCAGTTCCTGGTCATGGCCGCGAGCCAGGTGCTCGGCGTCGGCGCCATGGCCTTGATCGCCCAGGCCTGCGGCCGCAAGGACGCCGGCGACGCCAACCGCGTGTTCAACCAAAGCCTGCTGTTGGCCGCACTCGCCGCGGTGGTCACGCTGATCGCCGGCTACGCCTTCAGCGGCGCCTACATGCGCGCGATCGCCGCCGACCCGGCCAGCGCCGCGGCCGGCGTCGCCTACCTGCACGCGTTCCTGCCCGGGCTGGCGCTGCAGTTCGCGCTGGTCGCGCTCGGCGCGGCGCTGCGCGGCACCGGCATCTCCAAGCCGACCATGCTGGTGCAGATCGTCACCGTCGTGCTCAACGCGATCCTGGCGCCGGTGCTGATCGCCGGCTGGCTGACCGGCCGCGCGTTCGGCGTCGCCGGCGCCGGCTGGGCCAGCTCGATCTCGATCACGGTCGGCGTGGCGCTGATGCTGTTGTATTTCGCGCGCCTGGAGCGCTACGTCGGCGTCGACGCGCGCCAGCTGCGGCCGCAGCCGCCGGTGTGGCGGCGGATCCTCGCCATCGGCCTGCCGCCGGGCGGCGAATTCGCGCTGATGTTCGTGTTCATGGCGGTCACCTACTGGTGCCTGCGCGGCCTCGGCACCGACGCCCAGGCCGGCTACGGCATCGGCATGCGGGTGATGCAGGCGATCTTGCTACCGATCATGGCCATCGCCTTCGCGGTCGCGCCGGTGGCCGGGCAGAACGTCGGCGCCGGCCGCGGCGAGCGGGTGCTGGCGACCTTCCGCAGCGCCGCGTTGATCGGCAGCGTAGCGATGTTCGCGCTGACCCTGCTGTGCCAGTGGCGGCCGGAGTGGTTCATGCGCCCGTTCGCCGACAACACCCAGGCCGCCGAAGTCGCCGCCGGTTTCCTGCGCATCGTGTCGTGGAACTTCGTCGCCTCGGGGCTGATCTTCACCTGCTCGGGCATGTTCCAGGCGCTCGGCAACACCCGGCCGGCGCTGTACGCCAGCACCTCGCGGCTGGCGACGTTCGCGCTGCCGGCGGTCTGGCTGTCGCAGCATCCGGGCTTCGAACTGCGCCAGTTGTGGTCGCTGTCGGTCGGCACGACCGTGCTGCAGGCGGCGACGGTGCTGTGGCTGCTGCGGCGCGAGTTGCGCGCGAGGTTGCCGCAGATGGGCGCCGCGGCGGGTTGAGCCGACGCATCTGCGATGCGTCGCCGCAGGCTGTCGCAACGCCGAACGCCGACCCGATCCGATCCGGCGTGTATCCGCAAAAACACGAAGAGCGAGCCCAGGCTCGCTCTTCGTGCGTCGCGTCGGCGGTGGCGTGCTGCCGGTAATTCGGCTCATCGAGCTATGCGCCGGAACGCTGGCGAGCAACGGCGATGCGGCCCGATCCGCATCGCCACCGCCTGCGACGAAGCCGGACTACTGCACCGCGCAGCTGAAGGCGAACGTCGCCGTCGCGCCCGCCGCCAATGCGCCCAGCGTCACTCCGCCGCCCAGGTCGCCGACGGTGATCGCTCCGCCCGGACAGGCCGCGCCGCTGCAGGTCACCGGATTCGCCGCCGGACAGTCCAATCCCGCCTGCGGCGTATCGCGCACCACCGCGCCGACGACCGTGGCCGGGCCGTTGTTGGTCACCACCACCGTATACGTCGTGGCCGCTCCGGCGACCACCGTGTCGCCGGCCTGGTCGCTGGGATCGGCCGGCGTATAGGTATTGCTCTTGGTGATCGACAGGTCGGCTTCGTTGCTATCGTCGTTGGTGACGGTGCACACCGCGCTCTGGCCGTTGGCCAGCGTCACCGAATCGCCGGCGACCGCCGCGCCGCCGTCGATCGAGCAGCTGTAGGCCGAAGCCGTGTACCCGGCAGGGCCGCCGCTTTCCGACAACGTGTAGGTGCCCGCGCCGACTGCCGCATCGGTCACCGCCGCTGCGCCATGGGCGCCGCTGATCGGGGTCGGGCCGGCCGCGTTCAAGGTCCAGGCCGTCGCCACCGCGGTGCCGCCGTTGTCGTTGACCACGCTCTTGCGCAGCGTCAGCGTGGCCGGCGTGTCGTCGTTGGTCACGGTGCACACCGCGTTCTGGCCGCCGGCCAGCGTCACCGAGTTGCCGGCGACCGCCGCGCCGCCGTCGATCGAACAGCTGTAGTCCGAAGCCGCGTAGCCGGCCGGGCCGCCGTTTTCCGACAACGTGTAGGTGCCCGCGCCGACCGCCACGTTGGTCACCGCCGCCGCGCCGTGCGTACCGCTGATCTGCGTCGGGCCGGCCGCGTTCAAGGTCCAGGCCGTCGCCACCGCGGTGCCGCCGTCGTCGTTGACCACGGTCTTTTGCAAGGTCAGCGTGGCCGGCGTGTCGTCGTTGGTGATGGTGCACACCGCGTTCTGGCCGTTGGCCAAGGCCAGCGAATTGCCGGCGACCGCCGCACCGCCATTGATCGAACAGCTATAGGCCGAAGCCGTATAGCCGGCCGGGCCACCATTTTCGGACAGGACGTAGGTGCCCGCGTTGACCGTCGCATTGGTCACCGTGGTCGCGCCGTGCGTGCCGCTGATCGCGGTCGGGCCGGCCGCCGCCAGCGTCCAGTCGGTCGCGACGGCCGCACCGCCATTGTCGTTGACCACGGTTTTCTGCAGGGTCAGCTGCGCCGGCTGGTCGTTGTTGGTGATGCTGCAAGCACCGTTGAAACCAGTTGGCACAATGACCTGGTTTCCTCCCGTCACGGTCAACCCGCCAGTGCACGTCCAGGCGCTGGCCGTGTAGCCCCCCGGCCCAGTTTCGGACAGGGTGTAGGTACCAGGATTCACTGTTCGGAGCAGGACCGGCGCCGCGCCGCTGATCGTCGACGGGCCGGCGGCCCTCAGCGTCCAGTTGGCGGCTACCCGGGTGCCGCCGTTGTCGTTGACCACGGTCTTGAGCAGCGACAGCACCGTCGGCCGGTCGTTGTTGGTGATCGTGCAGCTGGTGGTTGCGCCGTTGGCCAGGGTGATCTGGCTGTTCCCGTTCACGGTCACGCCGTTGGTGCATTGCCAGGCGCCGGCGTTGTAGCCGGCCGGGCCGGTCTCCGACAGCGTGTAGGCGCCGGCGGTGACCGCCGCATTGGTCACCGGCGCCGCGCCATGCGTGCCGCTGATCGGTGTCGGGCCGGCAGCGTTCAAGGTCCAGGCCGTGCGTTGCACCGTACCGCCACTGTCGTTGATCACGTTCTTCTGCAAGGTCAACCGCGCCGGCTGGTCATCGTTGGTGATGGCGCAGACCGCGCTCTGGCCGTTGGCCAGGGTCAACGAATTGCCGGCGACGGCCGCGCCGCCATCGATCGAGCAGCTATAGGCCGAGGCGGCGTAGCCGCCAGGGCCGCCCGTTTCCGACAGCGTATAGGTGCCCGCGCTGACCGCCGCACCGGTCACCGCCGCCGCGCCGTGAGCGCCGCTGATCGGGGTCGGGCCGGCCGCGTTCAAGGTCCACGCCGTCGCCACCGCGGTGCCGCCGCTGTCGTTAACCACGATCTTTTGCAAGGTCAGCGTGGCCGGGGTGTCGTCGTTGGTGACGGTGCAGACCGCGTTCTGGCCGTTGACCAACGCCAGCGTGTCGCCGACGACGGCCGCGCCGCCGTCGATCGAACAGCTGTAGGCCGAGGCCGTATAGCCGGCCGGCCCGCCGTTCTCGGACAAGGTGTACGTGCCCGCGCCGACCGCGGCATCGGTCACCGCCGCCGCGCCGTGCGCGCCGCTGATCGGGGTCGGGCCGGCCGCGTTCAAGGTCCAGGCCGTCGCCACCGCGGTGCCGCCGTTGTCGTTGACCACGCTCTTGCGCAGCGTCAGCGTGGCCGGGGTGTCGTCGTTGGTGACGGTGCACACCGCGCTCTGGCCGCTGCCCAGCGCCAGCGTATTGCCGGCGACGGCCGCGCCGCCGTCGATCGAGCAACTGTAGGCGGACGCCGTGTAACCCGCGGGCCCGCCGTTCTCGGACAAGGTGTACGTGCCCGCGCCGACCGCGGCATTGGTCACCGCCGCCGCGCCGTGCGCGCCGCTGATCGGGGTCGGGCCGGCGGCGTTCAAGGTCCAGGCCGTCGCCACCGCGGTGCCGCCGTTGTCGTTGACCACGGTCTTGCGCAAGGTCAGCGCGGCCGCGGTGTCGTCGTTGGTGATGGTGCAGGTGGCGCTCGCGCCGTCGGCCAGGGTCACGCTGCCGTTGTCGAACGCGGTGGAGTTCATGGTCACGCCGGTGCCGGTGCAGGTCCACGTGCCTTCGGTGTAGCCGGCCACGTCGGCTTCGCTCAAGGCATAGGTGCCGACAGGAACTTCAATCGCATTCGTCGAATACGTCAGGGTCGGCGCCGATCCGGTCGGGGCGCCGAAGCTCACCGCGCTGCCGTTGAACACGATGTTGAAGTTGGCCGCGGTCGCGTTGCCGCCGTTGTCGTTGGTGACGCTCTTGACCACGGTCACGGTCTGGCGCGAGTTGATGAAGCTGCACTGCACATCCCTGCCGCCGGTCACGACCGGCAACGCGGGCAAGGTCAGCGTTCGCGTGCCGGCGGCATAGGCCACGCCGGCCAGCGCAGCGCCGCCCACGGTGCAGGCCGGCGTGCCGGTCACCGCCCAGCCGGCGACCGCCGCTTCGCTCAAGGTGGTGGTAGCCGTTGCGCTGGCAGCGGTCAGGATGCGCTGCGGACCGGCCGTGCCGGGCGCGCCCGCGGCAGTCGTGGTGATGGTGTAAGGCAGGCTGCCTGTTGCGGTGTCGTTGCCGTTGGTGAAGCTGAAAGCCCCCGTGCCGTTTTGGGTGATCTTGGTGACGGTCACGGTGTTGCGCACCCATTCCATCTGCGTATCGACGGTGGGGACGTTCAAACCCGTCGACGAGGTGAAATTGCTGCCGTTGTTGATGTAGATGCCGGGCACGGTGCTGACCACATCGACCGCGATGGTGCAGGTGGTCGCCGTGCCGCCCGCGGTGCCGGCCGGCAGGTTGCCGCCGGTGACGACGATGGCGTTGCCGCCCGCAACGGTGCCGGAGGTGGTCGCCGAGCAGCCCGCCGCACCGCCAACGGTCACGCCGGCCGGATTGGCCACGGTGACGTTGGCAGGCAAGGTGTCGGTGAAGGCCCAGCCGTTCTTGAGCCCGTTGTCGCCGGTGGTATTGGTGACGGTGAAGGTCAGACGCTTGGTCTGGCCGACATAATCCAGCCCGTCCACCGCCTTGGTGACCGAGGGCGTCACGTCGACCACGGTGAAATTGTCCCAGGCCCAGTCGTTGCCGCTGCCGGTGGCTACACGGTTGGTCAAGCGGACGGTGATGGGGGCCGTGAGTAGCCTCGAGAGGCTGCCATTGGGGTAGAAAGCGGCAACGCGAGCTGTTGTGGCGGACGCGCTCCCCTTGGCGGGAATGGAGTAGGTCCTGGGGTTCAGTCCCCCGCGGCAGAGATTCGTGCCACCCGCCGCGAGGTCCAGCTCGGTGCCATTCAATGCAAACGTAATCACGGGATCGGATGCGCCCGGTGCACCGCAGTTCATTGCGGCAGCAGTGAAGCGGAGCGTCACGAAGCGGCCGCTGCCGCCTGCCGGGCTGACAGGCAACGCAATCGGCGTTGCGTTCTGGATGATCGTGTTCGGGGCACCAGGGTTGGCGCCCGTGTAAGCCGCGACCGACAGATTCTCGGTAGCCGCCGTGCCGGCGTTCGTCGCATTCTGACCGTTCGGGAGGTTGGCATCGTAAGCGCCCATTGCGAGCGCCAAACCCTGCACGTTGTTCCACCACGACTGGAAGCCGCCGCAATGTGCTGTGCCGACCGGACTGTTAGCAGCTTGCGACCAAGACGCCACAATGCCATTGCAAGTGCCTGTATTCGACCACGCCGGAGTCGTGGTGAAGGTCATGTTCTCCGGCGGGGCGCCAACGTAGTTGGTAATCAGTGTGGGATTGGTGGCGGTGGCCGACGCATTGCCACCGGTGAAGGTCTCGTCGAAGACCGTGACCTGCGCCTGCGCCGCGTGGAACGGCACCATGCCGGCCAGTACCAGCAGCGCCAGGAGCGCGTATCGCGAACCGGCGGGCCTCGGCGCCGCCGTAGCCCGCTGCGGGCCTGCTGCGTCCGTCATGCCGGTATGGGCTGCGCGTCGCGCGACAGCCGTTCGGATCGATTCCATTGTGTTATCCCCCTGAAACAACCCGACGCCGGTAGCGACCCCCGCGTCGCGGCCGATTGGCGCCACCGAATCCAGCTTCAAGCTCAGCCCCATCACCAGCGCATCCCCTTTGTCCCCTGCCCAGCCGGGGTCTGTGTCTTTGGTGTAGCAGTCCGTTCGCGGACCCGCGAACCCCTGCTACCGAATACTTCCTGACCTGAATCGTGCGCCGGGGGTCGATCAGGACACGCTGAGGCCGCCTGGCTGCGGTCGCGGCCTCGGGGGCGCCGTGCTCGCCGACGCCCGCGCCGGCAACGCGCCGGCGGCGCCGGGCAAGCACTGGCCGCTGGCGGCGGTGGCGTGGCCGGCGATGCCGTTGCCGCCGCTGAACGCGAACGTTGCCGGCAGCGTCGTTGGACGCCCGGGTCGCGGCGAGCGTGGGCAGGCCCAGCGAGAGCCCGATCGTCGCCATATCCACCGAGGACGCGGTGGGGTCGCCTGCCGTCCAGCGGGCATGGCCCGCATTCGTCCGCACCTGGGTGCGCAAGGCCGGCGCGGTGAAATCGTCGCCACGCACCCGCACCGGACCGCACGCGCACAGAGTGCCTGCGCAGTCGCCGCCGTCCGGGTTCGCGGCATGGCTGTAGATCCGGTTGGCGCCGCAGGTCACGCCGTCGGGCGTGCCGGTGCGCTCACCGCAAGGCTCGCGGCGCTGACCATCGGCTGCAGGGTCGCGCCCGGCGTCGGCGCTTCGTACTCCTGCGACAACCGGATGCGTTCGCCGCGGCGAGGCGCGGCACGCCGCGGCGCGGTTGGCGCACTAACGCGAAACCGCTCCAGGCACATCCTCAAGGCCCCCGCCTCCCAGTCCGATCGGCGCGCCGCCGGGGCTTTGCACGCGGGAATCGGCGAGCCGTACCCAGCGAACGCGTTCGCGCATCCGCGCCTACCGTCGAATCCGGCGGCCCCAAGCCGCTTCGCGGCCGTCTGAATCCGTATCGACAGGGTTTATCTCCGCTGCGCGCCGAACCAGGACATGCCGTCGCGATGCAGGCAATTTCAGGCCGAATCGGTCACACCACGCGTGCCCAGGCGTGAGCCGCGAGGCGTCGCGGCCGTTTTGCGGACAAAGAAAAAGCGGGCCGAAGCCCGCTTTTTCGTTTACTGCGATGTCGCCCGGCGATTACTCGGCCGAGACGCCCTCGCCTTCTTCCACGGCCTTCATCGACAGGCGGATGCGGCCCTGCTTGTCGACTTCCAGCACCTTGACCTTGACCACGTCGCCTTCCTTGAGCTTGTCGGAGACCTTCTCGACGCGCTCGTTGGAGATCTGCGAGACGTGCACCAGGCCGTCCTTGCCCGGCAGGATGGTCACGAACGCGCCGAAGTCCATGATCTTGGCGACCTTGCCTTCGTAGATGCGGCCCGGCTCGACGTCGGAGACGATCTGGTCGATGCGCGACTTGGCGGCCTGCGCGGCGGCGGCGTTGACCGAGGCGATGACGATGGTGCCGTCGTCCTGGATGTCGATCTGGGTGCCGGTTTCCTTGGTGATCGCCTGGATGGTCGAGCCGCCCTTGCCGATCACTTCGCGGATCTTGTCCGGGTGGATCTTCATCGTCAGCAGGCGCGGCGCGTACTCGGACAGCTCCGAGCGCGACTCGGTGATGGCGTGGGCCATCTCGCCGAGGATGTGCAGGCGGCCGGCCTTGGCCTGCTCCAGCGCGACCTTCATGATCTCTTCGGTGATGCCCTGGATCTTGATGTCCATCTGCAGCGCCGAGATGCCTTCCGACGTGCCGGCGACCTTGAAGTCCATGTCGCCGAGGTGATCTTCATCGCCCAGGATGTCGGACAGGACGACGAAGTTGTCGCCTTCCTTGACCAGGCCCATGGCGATGCCGGCGACCGGCGCCTTGATCGGCACGCCCGCGTCCATCAGCGCCAGCGAGCTGCCGCAGACCGAAGCCATCGACGACGAGCCGTTGGACTCGGTGATTTCCGAGACCACGCGGATGGTGTACGGGAACGCTTCCATGGTCGGCATCACGGCGAGCACGCCGCGCTTGGCCAGGCGGCCGTGGCCGATTTCGCGACGCTTCGGGCCCATCATGCGGCCGCACTCGCCGACCGAGAAGGGCGGGAAGTTGTAGTGGAACAGGAAGTGTTCCTTGTACTCGCCCGAGACGGCGTCGATGATCTGGCCGTCGCGCGCGGTGCCGAGGGTGGCGACCACGATGGCCTGGGTTTCGCCGCGGGTGAACAGCGAGGAGCCGTGGGTGCGCGGCAGCACGCCGACCTTCGAGGAGATCGGGCGCACGGTGTCGAGCGCGCGGCCGTCGATGCGGATCTTGGTGTCGAGCACCGAGCTGCGCATGGTCTGGTACTCGAGCTCGCCGAATTCCTTCGACAGTTCGCCCGTGGACCAGCCGTCGGCTTCGGCGCGGCCGGCCAGCGACAGCAGCACGTCCTTCTTGATCGCGCCGATGGCGTCGCGGCGCTGCAGCTTGTCGCGCACCTGGAAGGCGCCGGCGAGCTGGTCGCCCACCGCTTCCTTGAGCGCGCCGATCAGCGCTTCGTTCTTGGCCGGAGCTTCCCAGCTCGACGGCTTGGTGCCGGCTTCGACGACCAGCTCGTTGATGATGTTGATGACCTTCTGCATCTCGCGATGGCCGAACATCACCGCGCCGAGCATGACCTCTTCGGACAGCATGTCGGCTTCGGATTCGACCATCAGCACCGCGTTGGAGGTGCCGGCCACGACCAGTTCCAGGTCGGAGTCGGCCAGCTCGGTGGCGGTCGGGTTGAGCAGGTACTGGCCGTTCTTGTAGCCGACCTTGGCCGCGCCGATCGGGCCCTGGAACGGGGTGCCGGCCAGCGCCATCGCGGCCGAGGCGCCGATCAGCGCCGGGATGTCGCCGTCGACTTCCGGATTGAGCGACATCACCGTGGCGATGATCTGCACTTCGTTACGGTAGTCTTCCGGGAACAGCGGGCGGATCGGACGGTCGATCAGGCGCGAGATCAGGGTTTCCTTCTCCGTCGCGCGGCCCTCGCGCTTGAAGAAGCCGCCCGGGATGCGGCCGCCGGCGTAGAACTTCTCCTGGTAATCGACGGTGAGCGGGAAGAAATCCTGCCCCTCGCGCGCGCTCTTGGCGGCGACGGCGGTCACCAGCAGCACGGTGTCGTCCATCTTGACGATGACGGCGCCGCCGGCCTGACGGGCGATTTCGCCGGTCTCCAGGGTCACCTGATGGTTGCCGTACTGGAAGGTCTTGGTAATTTTTGCCACGGTGGGTTCCTTCGGTATCTATGCGTGCCGGTCGAGGCCCTTGCCCCGCTCCGGTCGGCCGCCGGCGCAAGCGACCTGAGGATGGTTGTGTTCCGCGCGCGCTCCGCGCCGCGTCGCACGTGGCCCGAGGGCCGGTCCAGTTCGACGATCGCGCTCGCGTTTCGTCGCTGGCGGCGCTGCGTCCTGCATCGCCCGGCGGAGGTTTCGTCTCCGCCAAAACAAACCGCGGCGCATCGCTGCGCCGCGGTGGGGTGTCCGATTAGCGGCGCAGGCCGAGCTTCTCGATCAGGGCCTTGTAGCGCTCGTTGTCTTTGCGCTTGAGGTAGTCGAGCAGGCTGCGACGGCGGTTGACCATCATCAGCAGGCCGCGACGGCTGTGGTGGTCCTGCTTGTGGGTCTTGAAGTGGCCGGTCAGCTGTTCGATGCGGGCGGTCAGCAGGGCGACCTGGACTTCCGGCGAACCGGTGTCGTTGGCGCCGCGCTTGTTGTCTTCAATGACTTTCTGGGTGTCGATCGACATGGTGTCTTCTCTATCTAGATGCGCGGCCCGCAGAAGCGAATCGGCGCGGTCAACACCGCTCCGACGCACCGCCTGGCCCGCCGCTTGCTATGGTTGGGGATCGCAATCCAGGCGATTTCCGGTTGGAAGTGCTTGAAAAGCGGCGAGATTGTAACAGCCCGTTGCGACGATTGCGACCTTTGGCCGGTATGAATCGAGGCGCTCGCGACGATCGGCGGCCGCGGCCGGGCGTACGTCCGCGGCGACGCCGCGCCGCCCGTTCATGCGGCTGCGGCCCGCGCCGCGCTCAACCGCCCTGCGCCGCCCAGCGGAACAGCCGCTGCGGCTGCAGGCGCCCGCCGCCCTGGCGCAGGCCCAGGCCCAGGCAACGGCCGGTCTCGCCATAGATCGCGACCAGCCCGGGTTCGCCCTCGGCGCAGGCCACCGCCTGGCCGTGGCCGAGCCGCTGGGCGGAGGCGGCGTCCAGGGCGACCTGCTCGAATCCGCTCAGCCCGGCCTCGATCGGCAGCAGCAATGCGTCGAGGACGCGTTCGTCGCCGCGTTCGGACAGCTCGCGCAGCTGCTCCAGGGTCACCATCGCCGGGGCCAGGAACGGTTCGACCCACAGCCGCCGCAGCGTCGCCACGTGGGCGCCGCAGCCCAGCGTCTCGCCGAGGTCGCGGACCAGGCTGCGCACGTAGGTGCCCGAGCCGCATTCGATGTGCAGTTGCAGGCGCGGGCCGTCGCGGCCGGTCAGGGTCAGCGAGTGCACGCTGACTTCGCGCTCGGGCGCTTCGATGGCCTCGCCGCGGCGGGCCTTGGCGTACAGCGGCTCGCCGCCCTGCTTGAGCGCGGAATAGATCGGCGCGCGCTGCAGGATGGTTCCGCGCAGCGGCGCCAGCGCCGCTTCGATCTGCGCCGCGTCGAATTCGGGCACCGGCCGCTCGCGCAGCGGCGCGCCGTCGGCGTCGTCGCTGTCGGTGGTCAGGCCGAGCACGGCGGTGGCGATGTAGGCCTTGCGCGCGCCGAGCAGCAGGCCGGCGATCTTGGTCGCCTCGCCGAAGCACAGCGGCAGCAGGCCGGTGGCGAGCGGATCGAGGCTGCCGGTGTGGCCGCCCTTCTCGGCGCGGAACAGGTGGCGGGCCTGTTGCAGGGCCTGGTTCGAGCTCAGGCCCTGCGGCTTGTCGAGCAGCAGCAGGCCGTCGACGTTGCGCCAGCTGCGTTTGCGCGTCGGGTTAGTGCGCATCGTGTTCAAGCAGGACCTTCGCCCCAGAGTGGCGGCCGGATGCCGGCGCGCGGGTCAACGTCGCGGGATGCTCGCATAGTGCGCCGGAACGGACGCGTGAAGCGTCGTGCGGGCGCGCGCCGGCGGACGGAGCCGACCGGCGGCAGGCAAGAAACCGGGAGGGGATTGCGAACGGTGGATTCGACCACCGCGGCGGTTGCGGCGGTGCGCGGGTCGCGCAGGCGCAGGCTCGCGCGGCGAGCCCGGCCTCAGGCTGCCGGATCCTTGGACGGGTCTTCGCCGTCTTCCGCCGCTTTTTCGGCATCGGCATCGGCGACCGGCGCCTCGCGCAGCAGGTGCTCGATGCGCTCGCCGCGGTCGACCGAATCGTCGTAATGGAAATGCAGCTCCGGCACGTGCCGCAGCTTCATCGCCCGGCCAAGCTGGAAGCGCAGTTCGCGCGACAGCTCCTTGAGCGCCTTGACCGCCTCGACCGAACGCTCGGACTGCAGCGCGGTGACGAAGACCTTGGCGTGGGCCAGGTCGCGGGAGATCTCGACGTCGGACACGCTGACCGACGGCAGGCCGTGCTCGCGTACGGCTTCGCGCACCAGCGTGCCCAGTTCGCGGCGGAGCTGGGCGGAAACGCGGTCGGTGCGGTGGAACGATTTGCTGGGCATTGGGACGGGAATCGAGAATGGGGAATCGAGAATCGGCGAAAGCGGGGCCGCAGGCCGGAACGCCTCGCGAAGACTCCCGACTCCCGGTCTTGCGGAGAATCGGCGGACCGGAACGCGAACCGGTGCCGGGACACCGCTTCAACGGTTCCCGGCGCCCGATTCCGCGCTCCCGGCCTTACAGCGTGCGCTGGACCTCGATGCGCTCGAAGCACTCGATCTGGTCGCCCGGCTTGACGTCGTTGTACGCCTTCACGCCGATGCCGCATTCGGTGCCGTTGCGCACTTCGTCGACGTTCTCCTTGAAGCGGCGCAGCGACTCGAGTTCGCCTTCGAAGACCACCGCGTTGTCGCGCAGCACGCGGATCGGCTTGGAGCGCTTGACCACGCCCTCGATCACCATGCAGCCGGCGACCGCGCCGAACTTGGAGCTGCGGAACACGTCGCGGACCTGGGCGGTGCCGATGATCTCCTCGCGGATCTCCATGCCGAGGATGCCCGAGGCGACCTGCTTCACCTGGTCGATCACGTCATAGATGATCGAGAAGTAGCGCAGATCGACGCCGTTGGCCTCGATGATGCGGCGCGCGGAGGCGTCGGCGCGGACGTTGAAGCCGATCACGGTCGCCTTGGCGGTGGCCGCGGCGTTGGCGTCGGATTCGGTGATGCCGCCCACGCCGGAGCTGATCACGTTGATGCGGATCTGCTCGTTGGACAGCGCGACCAGGGCCTGGCGCAACGCTTCCACCGAACCCTGCACGTCGGCCTTGACGACGAGGTTGAGGCTCAGCTGGCCCTCGCCCTTGCCCATCTGGGCCATGATGTCTTCCATGCGGTTGCCGGCGGCGGCGACCAGGCGCGACTCGCGGCGCTTGGCGTCGCGCTGCTGCGCCACGTCCTTGGCCAGGCGCTCGTCCTCGACCACGACGAAATCGTCGCCGGCGTCGGGCACGCCCGACAGGCCCAGCACCTGCACCGGAATCGACGGGCCGGCCTGTTCGACCTGCTTGCCGGTTTCGTCGAACAGCGCGCGCACGCGGCCGTAATGCACGCCGCACACGAGGTAGTCGCCCTTCTTGAGCTGGCCCTGCTGGACCAGCACGGTAGCGACCGGGCCGCGGCCCTTGTCGAGCGCGGATTCGATCACCGTACCGGTGGCGCGGCCGACCGGAGCGGCCTTGAGTTCGAGCACTTCGGCCTGCAGCGAGATCGCGTCGAGCAGATTGTCCACGCCCGCGCCGGTCTTGGCCGAGAGTTCGACCATCTGGGTGTCGCCGCCGAAATCCTCGGCGACCACATCCTCGCCGAGCAGTTCGTTCTTGACCCGCAGCGGATCGGCGTCGGACTTGTCGATCTTGTTGATCGCCACGATCAGCGGGACGCCGGCGGCCTTGGCGTGCTGCACGGCTTCCTTGGTCTGCGGCATGACGCCGTCGTCGGCGGCGACGACCAGCACCACGATGTCGGTCAGCTTGGCGCCGCGCGCGCGCATCGAGGTGAAGGCGGCGTGGCCCGGGGTGTCGAGGAAGCTGATCACGCCCTTCGGCGTTTCCACGTGGTACGCGCCGATGTGCTGGGTGATGCCGCCGGCTTCGCCGGAGGCGACCTTGGTGCGGCGGATGTAGTCCAGCAGCGAGGTCTTGCCGTGGTCGACGTGGCCCATGATGGTGACCACCGGCGGACGCGAGGTCTTGTCGCCCTGCGCTTCCTCAGCGTGCGCCAGCAGCGCGTCTTCGGCGTCGTTGCCGAGCGCCTTGACCACGACGTGGCCGAGCTCTTCGGTCACCAGCGCGGCGGTGTCGTGGTCGATGCTCTGGTTGATGGTCGCCATGACGCCCATCTTGAACATCGCCTTGACCACGTCGCCGCCTTTGAGCGCGAGCTTCTGGGCGAGATCGGCGACGGTGATGGTCTCGCCGATGGCGACTTCGCGCACGATCGGCGCGGTCGGCCGCGAGAAGCCGTGCTGGCCGCCGCCGGAGCGCGACTGCTCGTTCTGGCGCCGGTTCTGCTGCATCCGGCCGCCCTTGCCGCGGGTGTTGCTGTTGCTGCGGCGGGCGCGGTCGGACGGCGACAGGTGCAGCTGGCCGGCGAACCGGTTGGCCGAATCGTCGTCCTCCACGCCGGCGACCATCGCGTGCGAGCCGCGGGTCTTGTGGCGGGCGGCCGCGGCGTTGCGGTCGTCGGCGGGACGAGCGGGTTCGGGCCGGGCCGGCTTGGGATGGCCGTGGCCATGCGTCGCCGGCGGCTTGCGCGCCGGGTCGGCGGCGGCCGGGGCGGCGCCCGGGACGGCGGCCTTGGCCGGTTCCGAAGCGGCCGGGGCCGGCGCGGCCTCGTTGGCGCGCAGCGCGGCGGCGGCCTCCTCGGCCTTGGCGCGCGCGGCGTCCTCGACCGCGCGGCGCGCGGCGTCGACGGCGTCGGCACGGCGTTTGTCGTCGGCGGCCAGGCGCTGCTGCTCGGCGAGGTTGCGCTGCTTGGATTCCTCCAGCTTGCGCAGGATCTCGGCGCGCTCCTCGTCCTCGCCGATGCCGCCGGCGCCTTCGTTCGGCTTGACCAAGGTCACCTTCTTGCGCACCACCACGTCGACCGTGGTGCGGTTCTTGCCGCCGCCGACGGTGATTTCCTGCTTGCGGCTGCGGTTGAGGGTGATCTTCTTCGCCGCCTCGTCGCCCTCGGCGGGCTTGTCGGCCTTGCCGTGGGAACGCTTGAGGAAGCCGAGCAGCTTGACTTTCTCGATGCTGGTCACGACCTGATCGGGGCCGCTGAACTTCATGCCGGCCTCGGCCAGCTGTTCCAGCAACTTCTCGACCGGCGTGTTCACCAGTTCGGCCAGCTTGCGGATGGTGGTTTGCTGCGACATTCGGTTTTCCGTGTCCTCTTGGCGCGGGACGCATCCCACGCGTGATGGCGCCATTCTAGCTCCGCGCGCGCCCAAGGTCCGGCCCGCGCAGGCCTTCGCGGCCTGCTCGCGGACCGGGCCCGCGCCCGGTCCTGCGAATCCGACCGGGCCCGTCGGGCCCGTGGCCGGCTTGCCGCAAGACGTCCCGTGGACCTCTTGCGGCTTTCCTCACCTCATTCGAACCAGTGCTTGCGCGCTTCCATGATCAGGGCGGCGGCACGTTCCTCGTCCACGCCTTCGATATCGGTCAACTCGTCGGTGGCCAGATCGGCCAGGTCGTCGCGGCTGACCACGCCGCGCGAAGCCAGCGTGAACGCCAGCGCCTCGTCCATCCCGTCCAGCTCCAGCAGGTCGGCCGCGGGCTGGTGCTCGTCGAGCTCTTCCTCGGCGGCCAGCGCCTCGTTGAGCAGGGCGTCGCGGGCGCGGGCGCGCAGTTCCTCGACGATGTCCTCGTCGAAGCCCTCCACCGCCAGCAGCTCGCCGACCGGCACGTAGGCGATTTCCTCGACCGTGCTGAAGCCTTCCGACACCAGGATGCCGGCGATCTCCTCGTCCACTTCCAGCTTGTCCTGGAACAGCTGGCGCGCCGCGTTCTGCTCGGCCTCGGACTTGGCGGTGACCTGGTCCTGGGTCATGACGTTGAGCTGCCAGCCCGACAGGCGGCTGGCCAGGCGCACGTTCTGGCCGCCCTTGCCGATCGCCTGGGCCAGGCGCTCTTCGGCCACGGCCAGGTCCATCGAGTGCTTTTCTTCGTCGACGATGATCGACTGCACTTCCGCCGGCGCCATCGCGTTGATGACGAACTGGGCCGGATTGTCCGACCACAGCACGATGTCCACGCGCTCGCCGTTGAGTTCGTTCGACACCGCCTGCACGCGCGAGCCGCGCATGCCGATGCAGGCGCCGATCGGGTCGGTGCGGTTGTCGTGCGCCAGCACCGCGATCTTGGCGCGGTCGCCCGGATCGCGCGCGCAGGCCTTGATCGAGACCAGGCCCTGGCCGACTTCCGGCACTTCCAGCTTGAACAGCTCCATCATGAATTCCGGCGCGGCGCGGCTGATGAACAGCTGCGGGCCGCGCGGCTCGGTGCGCACGTCGAACAGGTAGCCGCGGACGCGGTCGCCGGCGCGCAGCACGTCGCGCGGGATGCCCTTGTCCTTGGGGATGATCGCCTCGGAGTTGCCGCCCAGGTCGACGTAGATGTTGCCGCGCTCGACCCGCTTGACGATGCCGGTGACCAGCTCGCCGACGCGGTCCTTCCAGGCGTCCACGACCTGGGCGCGCTCGGCCTCGCGCACGCGCTGCACGATCACCTGCTTGGCGGCCTGCGCGGCGATGCGGCCGAACTCGGGGTTCTCGATCTGCTCTTCGATGTAGTCGCCGACTTCCACGCCCTCGACTTCGTCGACCGCGTCCATCAGGCGGATCTGGCGGTCCGGCGATTCCATGACCACGTCGTCGGCCACGACCTCCATGCGGCGGAAGGTCTCGTAGCTGCCGTCCTTCTGGTCGATGGACACGCGCACCAGCACGTCCTCGTCGTGGTAGCGCTTCTTCGCGGCCGAGGCCAGCGCGGCCTCGATGGCCTCGAAGATCACCTCGCGCGGTACGCCCTTTTCGTTGGCGACCGCGTCCACCACCAGCAACAGTTCCTTGCTCATCTGTTCACTCCGCACGGATCGGCGTGGGCCGCCGGCTCTCGGGTTGGTAATTGGGTTCGATGCTTACTTCTTCGAAGCCTCCGGCTTCGAAGACTTGTCTTTGGCGGGCTTGTCCTTGGCGGCCTTGCCGGGCTTTTCCGGGGCGAAGCCCAGCGCCGCCCAGTCCGGCACGATCCGCGCCTTGTCGATGTTGGAGAACGGCACCGCGAAGCGCGCGCCGTCGATCGCGAACACCACCTGCTCGCCCTCGACGCCGACGATCCGGCCCTGCAGGCGGCGGCGGCCTTCGTGCGGCAGCTTCAACCCGACCTTGGCGGTCTCGCCGGCGAAGCGGCGGTAGTGGTCGAGCGCGAACAGCGGGCGGTCGATGCCCGGCGAAGACACTTCCAGCGTGTAGTTGCCGCTGATCGGGTCCTCGACGTCGAGCTGGGCCGAGATCTCGCGGCTGACAGCTTCGCAGTCTTCGATGCTGACCGAGCGCGGCTGCTCGCCTTCGGCGGTCGCGTCGAGCTCGGCGGCCGGCACGTCGATGTACACGCGCAGCGTCGCGCTGCCCGGCGCGGGCAGGTATTCGATGCCGAGCAGCTCCACGCCCAGCGACGCCACCGTGGGCGCCAGCAGTTGCGCGATTTGCGTTGCCTTGTCCGTCACGCGCCTGAACTCCTGAAGGGTGGCGACCGGCGAGAACCAATCATCGGGATGCACTGCTTCCGCGATCCGTCGCGGCGACCGCGGTCGGTATTCCGACGCCATCGCCGCACTCGCCGGGAAGCCGAATTGCGGAAAGCCGAAAACGACAAAGGGCCCATCGGGCCCCTTGTCCGTACAACTGGATTTCGGCGTATCGGCGCGAGCAGAGCGCTGATACAAAGCCCGACTTTCGATCGAAACGGCCGCCGCTCAAAGCGCGGCCGTGACAGCCAAAAGTGGTAGCGGGGGCAGGATTTGAACCTGCGACCTTCGGGTTATGAGCCCGACGAGCTGCCAGACTGCTCCACCCCGCATCAGGCCGACTAGTGTAACGATCGGCTCAACTTTCTGCAAGCCTGCAATCAGATTTTCTTGATTGCCGCTTGCCCTGCGAACGCGCCGGTGTTTCCCGGTGTTCGGCGAAATCCGTATCGCGCTCACAGGCCGGCAATCTTAGTCTGCGTTCGAAATAATTCAAGCCCCCAAGACAGTTTTGTGGCGATTATTTTTCTCAGGACCGATTGAGCATGGTCCGGAGCGGGCTCGCCCCCTGCCCCGCCGTCGCTTTCGATGAATGCCGGTTCAGCCGAACGCCCGGCGGCCGCGGGAAGGCCTACGGGCCCGATGCGCTTGCCCCCGAGCGCGGCGCTCCGAGCGCAAGGCGTCGGGCCTGGAGGCCCTCCCACGGGCGCCTCCATCGCAGGCAAGGCCCCGCAAAAGAAAAGGGCCACACGTGGCGGCCCTTCCTCGCAGCGGGTGTCGCGCCGGCTCAGGCCGCGAACGCGCGCTGGCACCACTCCATGATCGGGTTCCAGGCGATGCCCAGCGCCAGCAGCGCCAGCGCGTTGACCCCGAACACCACCCGCAGCGGACGATCTTCGCTCGGCGGCGGCAGCTTGCCTTCGGGTTCGTCGAAGTACATCGCCTTGATCACGCGCAGGTAGTAGAACGCGCCGATCACCGCGAACACGATGCCGACGATGGCCAGCCACAGCATGTCGCCCTGCAGCGCGGCCTTGAGCACCGCCAGCTTGGCCCAGAAGCCCAGGAACGGCGGCAGGCCGGCCAGCGAGGCCATCACGCACAGGATCATGCCGGCCAGCCACGGGTTGCGCGCGTTGAGGCCCTTGTAGTCGTCGATCCGGTCGGCCTCGAAGCCGCGGCTGGACATGACGATGATCGCGGCGAACGCGGCCGAGGTCATGATCGCGTAGCTGATCGCATAGAACATCGCCGCGGCGAAGCCCTGCGCGCCGCCGCCGGCCATGCCGATGAACAGGAAGCCGACGTGCGACACCGTCGAGTACGCGAGCAGGCGCTTGAGGTTGGTCTGCAGCAGCGCGCTGAGGTTGCCGATCGCCAGCGACAGCACCGCCAGGCCGGCCAGCAGCAGGCGCCAGTGGTGGTCCAGCCCGTGCGCGCCGACTTCGAGCAGGCGGTAGGTCATGCCGAACGCGGCCAGCTTCGGCGCGGCGCCGATGAACAGCGTGATCGGGGTCGGCGCGCCCTGGTAGACGTCCGGCAGCCACATGTGGAACGGCGCGGCGCCGAACTTGAAGGCGATGCCGGCGACCACGAACACCACGCCGGTGATCAGCATCATCGACTTGGGACCGACCGAGGCGGCCACCGCGATCTGGTCGAGCATCAGGCTGCCGGTGGCGCCGTAGATCAGCGACAGGCCGTACAGCAGCAGGCCCGAGGCCAGCGCGCCGAGCACGAAGTACTTGATCGCCGCTTCCGAAGCCAGCGGGCTGTCGCGGTCGACCGCGACCAGCGCGTACGAACACAGCGCCAGCATCTCCAGGCCGACATAGACCATGGTCAGGCTGCCGGCGGAGACCAGGAACATCATGCCGGCGATGGCGAACAGCATCAGCACGCCGACCTCGCCCTTGTACAGGCCGCGCGCGCGCAGGTAGGGCCAGGCGTAGATCAGCGACAGGATGCCGACCACGCCGATGCCGAGCTTGAGCACGTCGGCGGCGGTGTCGCGTACGAACATGCCGCTGAGCACGCTGCCGTGCCCGCCCACGTCGAAGGCGATCAGCGCCGTCGCCGCCGCGACCACCAGGATCGAGAAGACGTGGGAGACGATGCGGTTTCGCTCCTCCACGAACAGGTCGAGCATCAGCAGCGCGAACGCGCCGACGACGACCACCAGTTCGGGCAGCAGGGGCATCACATCGGCGAAGGTCCGTACGGGCATGTTCATTAGTGAATCTCTTGGCGGATCCGGCCCGGTTGCGAGCCTTGTCTTAGAAACGAGCGCAGAGGAGCGAGACGTGAGTGGCGGGCTTCCGCGCTGTTCCCTGGCCCCTCACTTCTCGCTTCTACTCACTTCTGCGCGGGCAAGCCCGCGCGCTTACAGCTTGCTGGCGACGATCTGGGTGGCCAGATTGGCGATCGCCGGCTCCATCAGGTCGGTCAGCGGCTTGGGCCACACGCCCAGGACCAGCACGCCGACCGCGAACACGCCCAGCACCAGCGCTTCGCGCGGGTTGATGTCTTCCATCTCGGCGACGTGGGCGTTGCCGACCTCGCCCCAGATCACCCGCTTGACCAGCCACAGGGTGTAGCCCGCGCCGATGATCAGGGTGCTGGCCGCGGCGAAACCGATCAGCGGATGCTTCTGGAACGAGGCCAGGATCACCATGAACTCGCCGACGAAGCCCGAGGTGCCCGGCAGGCCCGAGTTGGCCATCGCGAACAGCACCACGAACGCGGCGAACCAAGGCATCACGTTGGCGACGCCGCCGTAGTCCTTGATCATGCGGCTGTGCATGCGGTCGTAGAGCACGCCGACGCAGGTGAACATCGCGCCGGACACGAAACCGTGGCTGATCATCTGCACCATCGCGCCCTGCAGGCCCAGGCGCGCGGCGTCGGCGCCGTGGGCGTCGCCGCTGTGGACCAGGCCGAAGGCGATGAAGGTGCCCAGGGTGACGAAGCCCATGTGCGAGACCGACGAGTACGCGATCAGTTTCTTCATGTCCTCCTGGACCAGCGCGACCAGGCCGACGTAGACCACCGCGATCAGGCTCAGGGCGATCACCAGCCAGGCCCACTCGTGGCCGGCGTCGGGCACGATCGGCAGGACGAAGCGCAGGAAGCCGTAACCGCCGATCTTCAGCATGATCGCGGCCAGGATCACCGAACCGGCGGTCGGCGCCTCGACGTGCGCGTCCGGCAACCAGGTGTGGACCGGGAACATCGGCACCTTGACCGCGAAGGCGATCAGAAAGCCGAAGAAGATCCACATCTGCTCGGTCGCGCTGAGCTGCAGGCCGTACATGTCGGCGATCTGCCAGCTGCCGCCCTTCAGGTACAGGTAGATCAGCCCGACCAGCATGAACACCGAGCCGAGGAAGGTGTACAGGAAGAACTTCACCGAGGCGTAGACGCGGCGCGGGCCGCCCCACACGCCGATGATGATGAACATCGGGATCAGCATGCCCTCGAAGAACACGTAGAACAGCATCGCGTCGAGGGCGGAGAACACGCCGACCATCAGGCCTTCGAGGATCAGGAACGCGGCGTAGTACTGGTTGACGCGCTTGTCGATCGAGGTCCAGGCGCTGATCAGCACCAGCATCGAGGTCAGCGTCGTCAGCGCGATCAGCGCCGCCGAGATGCCGTCCACGCCGAGGTGGTAGCGGATGTCGAAGGTCGGGATCCAGGCTTTGTGTTCGACCAGCTGCATGCTCGCGCTGGTGAAGTCGCCGTGGGTGAACATCAGCAGGCTCAGGCCGAGCGTGACGATGGCCACGACCAGGGCGAACCAGCGCGCCGCGTTGGCGCGTTGGTTGCCGAAAGCCAGGGTGGCGAAGCCGCCGAAGATGGGCAGCCAGATCAGGAGGCTAAGCAAGGGCACGGGGATCACGTTCGGTGTCCTTGTCGATTAGTGCCAGAACTTGATGACGACGGCGAGCAGAACGATCAGGCCGACAATCATCGCGAAGGCGTAGTGGTAGAGGTAGCCGGATTGGACGTGACGGGCCAGGTTGGCGATGAAGCCGACCACGCCGGCGCTGCCGTTGACCACCGCGCCGTCGATCAGCTTGGTGTCCACGACGCGCGAGGCCTTGCCGAGCTTGATGCCGCCGCCGGCGAAGCCGTCGATCCACAGGTTGTCCATGCCGTACTTGTTTTCCAGGATCCGGATCGGCAGCGCGAACAGCTTGGCCGCCTTGGCCGGCAGTTCCGGCTTCCACAGGTACATGACCGTGGCCAGGGCGAAGCCGCCGAAGGCCAGCCAGAACGCGGGGGCCATGAAGCCGTGCAGGGCGAAGGCGACCGGGCCGTGCCAGGCCTCCTTGGCCATCTCGGCGACGGTGTCGCGCTCGGGCAGCAGGTCGATCGCGCCGAGGAAGTACGGCAGCTGCTTGACGTGGCCGGACCAGTCGGTGCCGAACAGCATCGGGCCGGCGGTGAAGAAGCCGATCAGCACCGACGGGATCGCCAGCAGGATCAGCGGCAGGGTCACCACCCACGGCGATTCGTGCGGCTCGTGCGCGCCATGGTGGCCATGGTCGTCGTGGGCGTGATCGTGGTCGTCGTGCTTGCCGCCGTGATCGTCGTGGGCGTGCGCCGCATGATCGTCGTGGCCATGGCCGTGCTCGGCGTGCGCGTCGCGGAAGCGCTCCTTGCCGTGGAAGGTCATGTACAGCAGGCGGAAGCTGTAGAACGAGGTCACGAACGCGCCCAGCAGCACCGCCCAGTAGGCGTACTGCGCGACCCAGGTCGCGTGCTCGCCGTGGGCCACGTGCGCGGCCGCCTCGATGATGGTGTCCTTCGAGTAGAAGCCGGCGAAGAACGGGGTGCCGACCAGGGCCAGGGTGCCGAGCAGGCTGGTCCAGTAGGTGATCGGCATGTACTTGCGCAGGCCGCCCATCTTGCGCATGTCCTGCTCGTGGTGCATGCCGATGATGACCGAGCCGGCCGCCAGGAACAGCAGCGCCTTGAAGAAGGCGTGGGTCATCAGGTGGTACACCGCCGCCGAGTACGCCGACACGCCCAGCGCGACGGTCATGTAGCCCAGCTGCGACAGGGTCGAGTACGCGACCACGCGCTTGATGTCGTTCTGCACGATGCCGATCAGGCCGGTCCAGAACGCGGTGGTGGCGCCGATGAACAGCACGAAGTTCAGCGCGGTCTGCGACAGCTCGAACAGCGGCGACATGCGCGCGACCATGAAGATGCCGGCGGTCACCATCGTCGCGGCGTGGATCAGCGCCGAGATCGGGGTCGGGCCTTCCATCGAGTCGGGCAGCCACACGTGCAGCGGCACCTGCGCCGACTTGCCCATCGCGCCGATGAACAGGCAGATGCAGATCACCGTCGGCAGCGACCACACGATCGGATCGGCGCCGCCCCAGACGGTGATGGTGCGCTCGGCCAGGGTCGGGGCGTGGGCGAACACGGTGCCGTAGTCGAGCGAACCGGTCGCGCCCAGCACCGCGCCGATGCCGAGCAGGAAGCCGAAGTCGCCGACGCGGTTGACCAGGAAGGCCTTGAGGTTGGCGAACACCGCGGTCGGCTTCTTGAACCAGAAGCCGATCAGCAGGTACGACACCAGGCCCACCGCTTCCCAGCCGAAGAACAGCTGCAGGAAGTTGTTGCTCATGACCAGCATGAGCATCGAGAAGGTGAACAGCGAGATGTAGCTGAAGAAGCGCTGGTAGCCGTCGTCCTCGGCCATGTAGCCGATGGTGTAGATGTGCACCAGCAGCGAGACGAAGGTGACGACCACCATCATCATCGCGGTCAGCTTGTCGATCATGAAGCCGACGTGGGCCTCATAACCGCCGATCTGGAACCAGGTGTAGACGTTCTCGTTGAACGGTGCGGCGCCGTGGCCGACCAGCTGCCACAGCACGTACACCGACATCGCGCAGCTCGCCGCGACGCCGAGGATGGTGACGGTGTGCGAGCCGGCGCGGCCGATCTTGCGCCCGAACAGGCCGGCCAGGATCGCGCCGAGCAGCGGCGCGAGCACGATGGCGAGCAGGATGGACTTGGAGATTGCGGGTTCCATGCCGGATCAGCCCTTCATCGAGTCGATTTCGGCGACGTTGATCGTGCGCCGGTTGCGGAACAGCGTGACCAGGATGGCCAGGCCGATGGCGGCCTCGGCCGCGGCCACGGTCAGGATGAAGAACACGAACACCTGACCGGCCGGATCGGCCAGCTGGCGCGAGAACGCGACGAAGTTGATGTTGACCGCGAGCAGCATCAGCTCGATCGACATCAGCAGCACGATCACGTTCTTGCGGTTGAGGAAGATGCCGGCCACGCTGATGCAGAACAGCACCGCGCCCAGGGCGAGGAAGTGGCCGAGGGCGAGGCCCGCCCCGAAGAATTCGCTCACGGCTTGGGCTCCTGCGCCGCGTCCGCGGCCGGCGCCGGGTCGGCGGCGGGCTTGACGGCGTCCATCTTGATCATGCGGATGCGATCGGCGGCGCGCACGCGCGCCTGCTCGCTCGGGTTCTGGTGCTTGGCGCCCGGGCGGCGGCGCAGGGTCAGCATGACCGCGGCGATCACCGCCACCGTCAGGATCACCGCGGCGATCTCGAACGGCAGCAGGAAGTCGGTGAACAGCGCGGTGGCCAGCCACTTGGTGTTGGAGCCGCCCGCGGCGTCCGCGGTCAACGGCGCGGCGAGGCTGGCCTTGACCCCGATCAGGGTCAGCATCTCCACCAGCATCACCACCGCGACCAACAGGCCGACCGGCAGGTAGCGCACGTAGCCCTCGCGCAGCGGGGCGACGTCGATGTCGAGCATCATCACCACGAACAGGAACAGCACCATCACCGCGCCGACGTAGACCAGGATCAGGGCCACGCCGAGGAATTCGGCGCCGGCGATGATCCACACGCAGGCGACCGAGAAGAAGGTCAGCACCAGGCTGAGCGCGGCATGGACCGGGTTCTTGACGCTGATCACGGCCACGGCCGAAAGCGTGGCCATGGCGGCGAAGACGAAGAAGGCGATCTGGGCGAGATCCATGTCGTGTACTCAGCGGAAGGCGGCGTCGGCGGCGCGGCGCTCGGCGATCTCGGTCTCGAGACGGTCGCCGATCGCCAACAGCTGCGGCTTGGTGACGATGTTCTGTCCGCGCTGGTCGAAGTGGTACTCGTGGATGTGGGTCTCCACGATCGAGTCGACCGGGCAGGATTCCTCGCAGAATCCGCAGAAGATGCACTTGAACAGGTCGATGTCGTAGCGGGTCGTGCGGCGGGTGCCGTCCGCGCGCTTCTCCGAATCGATGGTGATCGCAAGCGCCGGGCACACCGCCTCGCACAGCTTGCAGGCGATGCAGCGCTCTTCGCCGTTGGGATAGCGGCGCAGCGCGTGCACGCCGCGGAAGCGCGGCGATTGCGGGGTCTTCTCCATCGGGTACATCAGCGTGTACTTGGGCTTGAACAGGTACTTGAGCGTCAGCCCGAGGCCCTGCGCGAGCTCGATCAGGAGCAGGCTCTTGAAATAGGAAACGATGCGATTCATGAGTTGCTCCGCCTCACTGTCCCGGCAGGAAGATGCCGTAGTACGACATCAACGCGACCACGACGATCCAGGCGATGGTCAAGGGGATGAATACCTTCCAGCCCAGACGCATGATCTGGTCGTAGCGATAGCGCGGGAAGGAGGCGCGGAACCAGATGAAGCAGCTGGCGAAGAAGAACACCTTCGCGAGCAACCACCACCAGCCGTCGACCGACAGGAACGGAATGCCCAGGCCCTGGAACGGGCTCAGCCAGCCGCCGACGAAGAAGATCGAGGTCAGGAAGCTGATCAGGATCATGTTCGCGTATTCGGCCAGGAAGAACAGCGCGAACGCCGAACCCGAATACTCGACCATGTGGCCGGCGACGATTTCCGACTCGCCCTCGACCACGTCGAACGGCGCGCGGTTGGTCTCGGCCACGCCGGAGATGAAGTAGACGACGAACAGCGGCAGCATCGGCAGCGCGAACCACTCCAGCGCGCCGGCGTTGCCCGACTGGGCCATGACGATGTCGGTGAGGTTGAGGCTGCCGGCGCCGACCATCACGCCGACCATGGCGAAGCCCATCGCGATCTCGTACGACACCACCTGCGCGGCGGCGCGCATCGCGCCGAGGAAGGCGTATTTCGAGTTCGACGCCCAACCGGCGAGGATGATGCCGTACACGCCCAGCGAGGTCATCGCCAGCAGGTACAGCAGGCCGGCGTTGGCGTTGGACAGCACCAGCTTGGCGTCGAACGGCACCACCGCCCACGCCGCGAAGGCCGGGGCCAGGGTCAGCAGCGGCGCCAGCTTGTACAGGAAGGACTCGGCCTTGGCCGGCTGGATCACTTCCTTGAACAGCAGTTTGAACACGTCGGCGAAGGCCTGCAGGATGCCCATGCCGACGTACATCGGCCCGTGGCGCACGTGCATCCAGCCGATCAGCTTGCGTTCCCATACCACGTAGAAGGCCACGGTGATGATCACCGGCATGGCGATCAGCAGGATCTTCAGCACGATCCACAGCACCGCGCCGACCATGCCCAGCGACAGGAACCAGTTGTGCAGCGGGTCGACCAGCTGGGTCATGAACATTCCGTCCGTCATGGCTTAGGCCCTCCCCGCCTGCACGCGGCCCGCGCCCAGCGGCGCGGTGGCGCCGTGGCCGCTTTCGATCCACACCGTGCCCGGCGCGACCTTGGCGCTGATCGCGACCGGCAGGGTCGCGGTGCCGGCGCCGGCGCCGAACTTGCCGACCATGCCGTCGCTGAAGTCCAGCGCGGCGGCGTCGGCCGGATTGAGCACGGCGCGCGGCTCGAGGTTGAGCGGGTGGGTCTGCAGCGCGGGCGCGCGGCGCACGGTGGCGTCGCTGCGGTAGATCGCGGTGGACACCGCGAGCTCGAGACCGCCCTCGCCCGCCACGTTCGGCGCGCGGCCGGCGGCCGGCGTCACCTGGCGCGGCGCGATGCTCGCGCGCAGGCCGGCGAAGTCGGTGAACTCGAAGCCCGGGACGCCGAGCTCGCCGCCGAGTGCGCGCAGCACGCGCCAGCCGGCGCGGGCCAGGCCCGGCAGCTTGCCGCCGGCGATGGCCTGCTGGTCGCGGCCGTCGAGGTTGGTCAGGGTCGCGTCGATTTCCGGCAGCGGCGCGATCGGCAGGATCACGTCGGCCACGGCCTTGGTCGAGCGGCAGGCGTAATGGCTGAAGGCCACCACCTGGGCCGCGCCGAGCGCGCGCAGGGCGCTTTCGGTATCGGCGAAATCCAGGCCCGGCTCGATGCCGTAGATCACGTAGGCGCTGCGCGCGTCGCTGAGCATCGAACCCGCGTCGCGCGCGCTCGGCAGCACGCCGTGGCGCGCCAGGCCGACCGCGTTGGCGCCCTGCGGGATGCGGCACAGCCTGGCGCCGGTGGCGTCGGCGAAGGCCTTGGCGGCAGCGCGGATCGCGGCCGCGTACGGGCCGTTCTCGGCCACGCCGCCCAGAATCAGCGCGACATGGTTGCCGGCCTTGGCGATCTCGCCCAGCGCGTCCTCGCCCAGCGCGGCGGCGAGCTGCGACGGCGCGACGATGCGCTTGCTGGCGATGTCGAAGGTGAAGTCGAAGTCGACCGGGTTGACCACGTGCACCTTGGCGCCGCGGGCGAAGGCCTTGCGCACGCGCTGGTGCACCAGCGGCAACTCGTGGCGCAGGTTGCTGCCGACGATGACGACCACGTCGGCCTGGTCGATCTCGGCGACCGGCATGGCGAAGGTCTCGGCCACGGCGGCGTCGGACAGGTCGTGCTGGGAAATGCGGTGGTCGAGGTTGCCGGTGCCCAGGGCCTGCGCCAGGCGCGCCAGCAGCGCGCCCTCTTCGTTCGAGGTCGCCGGATGCGCGAGCACGCCGAGGTTGTCGCCGCCGTTGTCGCGCAGGATCTTGGCGGCGCGGCTGAGCGCTTCTTCCCAAGAGGCTTCGCGCCACTCGCCGCCGTCCTTGACCAGCGGACGCTGGGCGCGGTCTTCCGCGTACAGGCCCTGGTGCGAATAACGGTCGCGGTCCGACAGCCAGCACTCGTTGACCGCTTCGTTGTCGCGCGGCACGGTGCGCAGCACGTCGCCGCGGCGCACGTGCAGGAACAGGTTGCTGCCGAGCGCATCGTGGTAGCCCAGCGACTCGCGCGCGGTCAGTTCCCACGGCCGCGCCTTGAACTGGAACACCTTGTTGGTCAGCGCGCCGACCGGGCACACGTCGATGACGTTGCCCGACAGTTCGGTGGTCAGCGGCTTGCCGTCGAAGGTGCCGATCTGCAGGTTCTCGCCGCGGTACATGCCGCCGAGCTCGTACGTGCCGGCGATCTCGGCGGTGAAGCGCACGCAGCGGGTGCACTGGATGCAGCGGGTCATCTCGGTGGCGACCAGCGGACCGATGTCCTCGTCGGGCACCACGCGCTTGCGCTCGGCGTAGCGGCTGACCGAACGGCCGTAGCCCATCGACACGTCCTGCAGCTCGCACTCGCCGCCCTGGTCGCAGATCGGGCAATCCAGCGGGTGGTTGGCGAGCAGGAATTCCATCACGTTGCGCTGCGACTTCAGCGCGCGCTCGTTGCGGGTGAACACCTTCAGGCCGTCCATCACCGGCGTGGCGCAGGCCGGCGACGGCTTCGGCGCGGCGCGGCCGCCGACCTCGGTGTCGACCAGGCACATGCGGCAGTTGGCGGCGATCGCCAGCTTGTCGTGGTAGCAGAAACGCGGGATCGGGATGCCGGCCTTGTCGGCGGCATGGATGATCATCGAATTCTTCGGCGCGGCCATCTCGACGCCGTCGATGAAGACGGTGACGTGGTCGGGCGGCAGGTTCGGATTTACGGGCTGCGCGCTCATGCCGCCACCTTCTTCTCAACCACGGTGCCAGCGGCCTGGTCGTCGACCAGGAAGCGCTTGTTGACGATCGCGTACTCGAACTCGTCCCAGAAGTGGTGCAGGAAGCCCTGCACCGGCCACGCGGCGGCTTCGCCGAACGCGCAGATGGTGTGGCCTTCGATCTGGCCCGCGGCGGCGCGCAGCATCTGCAGGTCTTCCAGGGTCGCCTGCTGCTCGGCGATGCGGGTCAGCATGCGGTACATCCAGCCGGTGCCTTCGCGGCACGGCGTGCACTGGCCGCAGCTTTCCTTGAAATAGAACCGGGCGATGCGCTGGCAGGCGCGGACCATGCACGCGGTCTCGTCCATCACGATGACCGCGCCCGAGCCGAGGCCGGAACCGGCCTTCTGCAACGAGTCGTAGTCCATCGTGCATTCCATGATCGTCGCCGCCGGCAGCACCTTCATCGAGGAGCCGCCCGGGATCACCGCCTTGAGCTTGCGCCCTTCGCGCATGCCGCCGGCGAGCTGCAGCAGTTCGGAGAACGGCGTGCCGAGACGGATCTCGAAGTTGCCCGGGTTGGCGACGTGGCCGGACACCGAGAAGATCTTCGGGCCGCCGTTGTTGGGCTTGCCGAGCCCTGCGAACCATTCCGCGCCGTTGCGCAGGATCGCCGGCACCGAGGCGTAGGTTTCGGTGTTGTTGATCGTGGTCGGCTTGCCGAACAGGCCGAAGTTGGCCGGGAACGGCGGCTTGAAGCGCGGCTGGCCCTTCTTGCCTTCCAGCGACTCCATCAGCGCGGTCTCTTCGCCGCAGATGTAGGCGCCGGCGCCGAGCGCGCCGTAGATGTCGATGTCCACGCCGCTGCCGAGGATGTCCTTGCCCAGCCAGCCGTGCTCGTAGGCTTCCTTCAGCGCCTGCTCGAAATGCTCGAACGGCTCGTGATGGAACTCGCCGCGCAGGTAGTTGTAGGCCACGGTCGAACCGGTGGCGTAGCAGGCGATCGCCATGCCCTCCACCACCGAGTGCGGGTTGAAGCGCAGGATGTCGCGGTCCTTGGCCGTGCCCGGCTCGGATTCGTCCGAGTTGCACAGGATGTACTTCTGGGTGCCGCTGCCCTTGGGCATGAAGCTCCACTTCAGGCCGGTCGGGAAGCCCGCGCCGCCGCGGCCGCGCAGGCCCGAGGCCTTGACCGCGTTGATGATCTCGTCCTGCGGCGTCTTCTCGCTGAGGATCTTGCGCAACGCGCTGTAGCCGCCGGTCTTGAGATAGTTCTCGTACGACCAGGGCGTGTCGTAATGCAGCGTCGTGTAGACGACCTGGTGCTCCTGCGGAGCCGGGCCGACCGGGCCGTAGCCCTTGGAATAATCGTGGTGACCGTGCGCCATCTCGCCCGACCTCACTTCAGACCGTCGAGCAGCTCGTCGACTTTCGCCGCGTCGAGCTTCTCGTGGTAATGACCGTTGACGACGACCACCGGCGCGCCGCAGCACGCGGCCAGGCACTCTTCCTCGCGCTTGAGGAAGACCCGGCCGTCGGCGGTGGATTCGCCGAGCTTGCAGCCCAGCTTCTTCTCGGCGTGCGCGACCAGGTCCTGCGCGCCGTTGAGCCAGCAGCTGATGTTGGTGCAGAAGGCGACGTTGTTGCGGCCGACCTTCTGCGTCTCGAACATCGAATAGAAGCTCGCCACCTCGTACGCCCACACCGGCGGCAGGCTCAGGTACTTGGCCACCGCGGCGATCAGCTCGTCGGTCAGCCAACCGCCGTTCTGCTCCTGCGCCGCGTGCAGGCCCTGCAGCACCGCCGACCGCTTGCGGTCCGGCGGGAACTTGGTCAGCCAGTGATCGATGTGCGCGCGCGTCGCTTCGGACAACGCCACCATCGGATCGACGTGCTGTGCGGCCTCGAAATTGCCTGTCGCCTTCATTTCTTCTTTCCTCTGCGACCGCGCGCCCCCGGCGCCCGGTCTGGGACAAACCTTCAGTGCGGCAAGATCAGCGATCGATCTCGCCGAACACGATGTCGTAGGTGCCGATCATCGCCACCACGTCGGCCAGCATGTGGCCCTTGACGACCTCGTCCATCGACGAGAGGTGGGCGAAGCCCGGCGCGCGCAGCTTCACCCGGAACGGCTTGTTGGCGCCGTCGGAGACCAGGTAGCAGCCGAATTCGCCCTTCGGGGCTTCCACGGCGCAGTAGGTCTCGCCGGCCGGCACGCAATAGCCTTCCGAGAACAGCTTGAAGTGGTGGATCAGCGCTTCCATGTCGTCCTTCATCTCCTCGCGCTTGGGCGGGGCGACCTTGAAGTTGTCGACGATCACGGGGCCGGGGTTGGCGCGCAGCCACTTCACGCACTGCTTGATGATGCGGGTGGATTCGCGCATCTCGGCCACGCGCACCAGGTAGCGGTCGTAGCAGTCGCCGTTGACGCCGACCGGGATGTCGAAGTCGACCTCCGCGTACTTGGCGTAGGGCTGCTTCTTGCGCAAGTCCCAGGCGATGCCGGAGCCGCGGATCATCGGGCCGGTCATGCCCCAGGCCAGGGCCTGTTCGGGCGAGACCACGCCGATGCCGACGGTGCGCTGCTTCCAGATGCGGTTTTCGGTCAGCAGCGTCTCGTATTCGTCGACGCGCTTGGGGAAGTCGTCGGCGAACGCGTCCAGGTAATCGAGCATCGAGCCTTCGCGCCACTCGTTGAAGCGCTTGAGGCCGGCGCCCTTCTTCCAGGGCGATTCCTTGTACTTCGGCATCCGGTCCGGCAGGTCGCGGTAGACGCCGCCAGGACGGTAGTAGGCCGCGTGCATGCGCGCGCCGGAGACCGCCTCGTAGCAGTCCATCAGCTCTTCGCGCTCGCGGAAGGCGTACAGGAACACCGCCATCGCGCCCAGGTCGAGCGCGTTGGAACCGACCCACATCAGGTGGTTCAGGATGCGGGTGACTTCGTCGAACAGCGTGCGGATGTACTGCGCGCGCACCGGCGCCTCGATTCCCAGCAGGGTCTCGATCGCGCGCACGTAGGCGTGCTCGTTGCACATCATCGACACGTAGTCGAGCCGGTCCATGTAGCCGATCGACTGGTTGAACGGCTTGGACTCGGCGAGCTTCTCGGTGCCGCGGTGGAGCAGGCCGATGTGCGGATCGGCGCGCTGCACCACTTCGCCGTCCATCTCCAGGATCAGGCGCAGCACGCCGTGCGCGGCCGGATGCTGGGGACCGAAATTGAAGGTGTAGTTGCGGATCTCGGCGTTGTTGAGGCCGGAGGTGTTGAGGTTCACCAAGGGCATGTCGCTGGCGGGGTTGCTCATCTCACTTCACCTCGCGCTGCGACTGCTCGCCCTGCGCGGTCTGGTAGCGCGCGTCCTCGCGGATCACGCGCGGCACGCCGACGCGCGGCTCGATCGACACCGGTTCGTACACCACGCGGCGCTTTTCGGCGTCGTAGCGCACTTCGACGTTGCCGATCAGCGGGAAGTCCTTGCGGAACGGATGGCCGACGAAACCGTAGTCGGTGAGGATCCGGCGCAGGTCCGGGTGGCCTTCGAAGACGATGCCGTACAGGTCGAAGGCTTCGCGCTCGAACCAGTTGACGCCCGGGTGCACCGAGGTCAGCGACGGCACCACCGGCAGGTCGTCGTTCGGCGCGAACGCCTTCAGGCGCACGCGCGCGTTGTGCTGGTACGACAGCAGGTGGGCGACCGCGGCGAAGCGGCGCGCGGGCCGGGCGTCTTCGGCGCCGTTGGGCTCTTCGCCCCAACGGAAGCGGCCGGCGCTCTTGCCCTCCACGCCGCGCGAGAAACCTTCCGAGGACACGTCGGTGTCCCACTCGTCGCTGCCGTAGGTCAGGTAGTCCACGCCGCTGACGTCCACGCACTGCTCGAAGCCGAGTTCGTCGCGCAGGATGCGCGCGGCTTCCAGGAACTGGTCGTGGGCGACTTCCAAAGTAATTTCGCCGCGCGGTTGCGCGACGACGATGGCGGCCTGCGGGAAACGCGCGTCCAGGCGCTGGGCGAGATCGGCCGGGCTCATTCGCGCACACCCTGCTTGGCGTCGCCGAAGTTGGTGCCGCGGCGGATCTTGCGCTGCAACTGCAGGATGCCGTAGACCAGCGCCTCGGCGGTCGGCGGGCAGCCCGGCACGTAGACGTCGACCGGCACCACGCGGTCGCAGCCGCGCACCACCGCATAGGAATAGTGATAGTAGCCGCCGCCGTTGGCGCAGCTGCCCATCGAGATGACCCACTTCGGGTCCGGCATCTGGTCGTAGACCTTGCGCAGCGCCGGGGCCATCTTGTTGACCAGGGTGCCGGCCACGATCATCACGTCGGACTGGCGCGGCGACGGGCGGAACACCACGCCGTAGCGGTCCAGGTCCAGACGCGCGGCGCCGGCGTGCATCATCTCGACCGCGCAGCAGGCCAGGCCGAAGGTCATCGGCCACATCGAGCCGGTGCGCGCCCAGTTCCACAGGGTGTCGAGATTGGTGGTGACGAAACCCTGCTGCAACAGCGGGTTCTCGCCCTCGGGGCGCAGGATGTCGTCCAGGCGGCCTTCCGGCAACGGGTTGTGCATCAACCCGGACACGGTTTGGATCACTCCCATTCGAGCGCTCCCTTCTTCCAGACGTAAACGAAGCCGAGCAGGAGCATGCTGGCGAAAATGCCCATCTCGATCAGGCCGACCACGCCGAGATCTCGGAACACGGTGGCCCAGGGCACGATGAAGATGATTTCCAGATCGAAGATGATGAACTGGATGGCGATCAGGTAGTAGCGCACGTCGAACTGCATGCGCGCGTCTTCGAAGGCTTCGAAGCCGCATTCGTACGGAGACAGTTTCTCCGCGGTCGGGCGCTTGGGCCCGAGCACATTGCCTACTACCAACAGGGCGACGCCGATACCGCTGGCGACGATCAGGAACAACAGAGTCGGCAGGTATTCGGCCAGCACGCGGTGTTCTCTCGGCTACTTGTTCGGCTACATGGGGGCGCGTGTCACGCGAACCCTTGGCTTGGCGCCGCGGCGCCCAGTCGTCCGGACGCGCGGAGCGGCCCGCCGTGCGTGCCGCACCTGCGTACCGTGGTGCGAATTGCTTGTCTTGCTCGTCTACTGCTTGTCTAAAGCATCGACATCGCAGACATCGGACTTGGATGTTGCTGGGTTGGATGTGGTGCCCAAAGGGGGACTCGAACCCCCACGACCTAAGTCGCTACCACCTCAAGGTAGTGCGTCTACCAATTCCGCCATCTGGGCATTGCCAACCTACTTCCGCCATCCTGGCCCGGCATTGCGGGGAACCCGCGCCGCCCTAGGTCATCGCTGACCTGCCCTGCCGTCCGGGCGGGGCTGAAACTCTATTTTAACCTGTTTATCTCAGCCGCCGTTAGCCGGCTGTTTTGCCGGGACTGCCGGCTGCGCCGGCGCCTGCTGCTGCGATGCCGGGGCGGCGGCCGGAGCCGGCGCCGAAGGCACCGCGCCGGCGGGCGCGGCATTGTTGGCCGGAGCCGTCGCCGGGGCGGCCGCGGGCGCCTGCGGCACGCCGCTGGCCGGAGCCTGCGGAATCGCGCTGGGCGCGGCGGCCGGAGCCGCGGCGGGCGCGGCCGGAGCCGGCTGCTCGCTGACGCGGCCCATCACGCCCAGGTCGGGCTTGCCCAGCTGGGCCGGCGCGATGCGGCTCGCCTGCCAGGCCATGAACAGGCTGATCGCGAAGAACGCGACCGCCAGCCACTTGGTCGACTTGGACAGGAAGTTCGACGAACCGCGGGCACCGAACACGGTCGCCGAGGCGCCGCCGCCGAAGCCCGAGCCGGCCTGCGCACCCGCGCCGCGCTGCATCAGGATCAGCGCGATCATCGCGATCGCGATCAACACATAGATGACGTTGAGGAACAACAGCATCGTTCGGATTCTTCGCTCAGTGACAGCTCGTTACGACCGTCGGCGGGCGGCGGAGTTCGCCGCTCGTCGCGATCAGGGCGCCGCCGCGGCAGCGATGGCGTTGAAGTCGGACGCGACCAGGGAGGCCCCGCCGACCAGGCCGCCATCGACGTCGGGCTGGGAAAACAGCGCGGCGGCGTTGTCGGCTTTGACGCTTCCGCCGTAAAGGATCGGAAGCGAGCCAGCGATTCTAGCATCCTGCGCGGCGATTTCGCTACGGATGAATGCGTGGACCTCCTGCGCCTGCTCCGGCGTGGCGGTGCGGCCGGTACCGATCGCCCAGACCGGCTCGTAGGCGACCACGGCGCCGTCGAGGGCGGCCACGCCCAGCAGCGACAGCACCGGCGCCAGCTGTTCCTGCAGGCGCCACTGGGTCTTGCCGTCCTCGCGCTCTTCCAGGGTCTCGCCGACGCACAGGATCGGCACCAGGCCGGCGTCGCGGGCGGCGGCGAACTTGCGCGCGACCAGCTCGCTGCTCTCGCGGTGGTACTGGCGGCGCTCGGAGTGGCCGACCAGGCCGTAGACCGCGCCGACCTCCTTGAGCATCGCCGCGGAGACTTCGCCGGTGTAGGCGCCCTTGACGTTGCTGCTGACGTCCTGCGCGCCGAAGCCCAGGCCGCGTTCGCCGTAGTGCTCGACCAGTTCGCCCAAGTACGGCAGCGGCGGCAGGATCACCCGCTCCACCCCGGGCGGCGGGGTCTGGGCGGCGACCTCGTCGAGCAGGTCGAAGGCGAATTCGCGGCTGCCGTGCAGCTTCCAGTTTCCGGCGACGATCCTGCGGCGCATGGTTTCTCCGTTGATGCGTGGACGGGCGCAGTCTAACGGCTGGGCGCGATCAGCGGAACGCAGCCGCGCCGCGACGCTTGCGCGCCGCCGGCGCGCCCATACCTCTGCAACTCCCCCCGCTTGCGCAGCACGCCCATGCTCGTCCGCAGTTTTCCGCCGATGGAAGTCCCCGGCGCCCGCGCGCTGATCCTCGGCAGCATGCCCGGCGCCGCCTCGCTCGCGGCCGGGCGCTACTACGCGCACCCGCACAACCGGTTCTGGCCGATCATGGGCGAACTGGTCGGCGCCGGCCCGGCGCTGGAGTTTCCGCAGCGGGTCGCGGCGCTGGCCGCGGCCGGGATCGCGCTGTGGGACGTGCTGGCCCAATGCGAGCGCGAGGGCAGCCTGGATTCGGCGATCCGCGACGACACCGCGGTGGCCAACGATATCGCCGGCTTCCTGGCCCGCCATCCGCAGGTCGGCACGATCCTGTTCAACGGCGCCAAGGCCGAGCAGGCCTTCCGCCGCTTCGTCGCCCCGACCCTGGCGCGGCCGGAGCTGAGCCTGGTCCGGTTGCCTTCGACCAGCCCGGCCAACGCCTCGCAGGGCGCGGCGATGAAGCTGGACGCCTGGCGTCAGGCGCTGGGCGCGGCCGGGGTGCGTTTGCGCGAGGGGTGAGGCTCCGGCGCGAGGCCGACGCCCCGCGGTCGCGGCTCGCGCCGCTCCTACAGCCAGATCGCCAACCGCCGAAGCCCCGGGCGCGGCGCAAGTCGCGACCCGCCACGACGAAATCCACTGCGCCAGCGTCGCCTCGACGGCGATCCCCGCAGCCAAACCGAGTCCGCCGCGCTGATTCGCCGGCCACCGCTGTTGCGCCTGCGCAACACTTCGACCCCGCTGCGCCCCCGGCTTTTCGCCCGAAACCCTTGCCGCACCTGCACCGCAGCCGTCCCAGAGCGCGCTGCGACGACCTCGGCGCCGAACCGCTCCATCGCCGCGGCCTGTCCTGCCCTGCGCGACCCCGGCGTTTCCTGGGGTGGCCGCCCGCCAAGGGCCGCCTACCCCGCCGAACCGCCCGCCTTGCGCGGGATGCAACCGGTCCGCACTCGCCTGTACGAGTCGGCCCGGCGTTCGTCCGGAAGCCGTCCGCGCCGCCACGGATCGAGGCGCGCGACGGCGCTGCGCCGACGATCCATCCGTCGCCCATGGAGCGATACCTCAAGGAGTTTTCGACATGAAGCCGCACCGCACCGCCTCGCACCGCCTCCCCCGCCGCCTCGCCGCTGTCGCCGGCCTGGCCCTGCTGACCCTGGCCGGCGCCGCCAGCGCCGGCGAAACCGTGATCCGCACCGCCCACGGCGACGTCGCCGCGCTGGACGCGCCCAAGCCCGGCAGCGCCGCCGCGGCCAAGGCCGCCCAGGCCGCGCCGTTCGCCACTGCGCGCCAGCGCGCCGCGGTCAAGCCGCTGGTCTGGGAAACCCGCGGCGAAGCCGCGTCCCCGGCCGCGCTCAAGGCGCTGGACGCGCCGACCGGCCCGGCCGCCAGCGCGCCCGGCGGCAGCGCCCCGGCGTTCAACAACTACCTCGCCCGCCAGCACTTCCCGCAGGTGTGGAACAAGCTCGAAGCGCTGGACGCGCAAAAGGGCGCCGCGCCGGCGGCGGCGCTGGGCGGCGAGAAGGACGGCGCGCACTACGCCTACACCCGCTTCCCCGGCAACTACTACACCAGCCAGTGGAAGGCTTCGCCGTGGAACAAGATCGGCAAGCTGTACTTCAACACGCCCGGCGGCGGCAGCTCGTACTGCACCGCGCAGGTCTCCAGCGGCACCAACGTGCTGACCACCGCCGCGCATTGCGTCTACACCTTCGGCTCGGGCTGGAACTCCAACTTCGTGTTCGTGCCGGCCGAGCGCTACGGCGAAGCGCCGTACGGCAAGTTCGGCTGGAGCACCGCGCGCGTGCCGACCAACTGGATCAGCCAGGGCACCCGGCGCTGGGACGTGGCGGTGATCAAGCTCACCGGCGAGCAGACCACCGGCATCCCGGTGATCAACTACGTCGGCTGGCTCGGCCGCGCCTGGAACCAGCCGTATTCGCTGTACACCTACTCGCACGGCTATGCCAGCAACCTGAGCACGCAGTACACCAACATCTGCGCCGGCCAGACCTACGACTCGCCGTCGGAAGGCACCAACGTCGTCGTGCAGGGCTGCGACATGACCTACGGCGCCAGCGGCGGCGCGTGGCTGATCAACTACACGCCCAATTCCAACGCCGGCAACCAGGTCAACAGCGTCGTCAGCGGCCCGCACATCGGCGCGTTCGGCACGGCGTGGGTGGGCGCGCGCTTCAACGACGACAACATCGTGGCGTTGTGCACGGCGATCGGCTGCTGAGAGCCGGGAATGGGGAATAGCGCTCGCGCCTGAGCTGGCGACCGCGATGCCCCCGGAAAAGAAAAAGCCCGCCGAAAGGCGGGCTTTTTTTTGCTCTCGACTCTTCCCGATTCGCGGCTTACTTGAGCTTGATCTCGCGCAAGCGCTCTTCCAGGTAACCCTGGGCGGTGATCGGCTCGGGATAGCGCTTGGGGTTGTCGGCGGTGATCGTCGAGGGCAGCACGTCGATCACGAAGTCCGGGTTCGGGTGCAGGAAGAACGGGGTCGAGTAGCGCGGCTGGCGCGCCTGTTCGCCCGGCGGGTTGACCACGCGGTGGGTGGTCGACGGGTACACGTGGTTGGTCAGGCGCTGCAGCATGTCGCCGATGTTGACCACGATGGTGTCGGCGTCGGCGGTGAACGGCACCCACTCGCCCTGGCGCGACTTCACTTCCAGGCCGGCGGCGCTGGCGCCGACCAGCAGGGTGATCAGGTTGATGTCCTCGTGCGCGCCGGCGCGCACGTTGGGGATGTCGTCGGCGGTGATCGGCGGGTAGTGGATCGGGCGCAGGATCGAGTTGCCCGAGTCGGTCTTGTCGGCGAAGTAGTGCTCCGGCAGGCCGATGTGCAGGGCCAGCGCGCTGAGCACGCGCGAACCGAGGCCGTCGAGGGTGGTGAACAGGCCGTAGGCGACGTCCTTGAACTCGGCGATCTCGCTCGGCCACAGGTTCGCCGGCATGTCCGCGGCGTACTTGGAGTCGCGCGGGATCTCGCGACCGACGTGCCAGAACTCCTTGAGATCGAAGTGCTTGGAGTCCTTGGCGGTCTCCACGCCGAACGGGGTGTAGCCGCGGGCGCCGCCGCCGCCGGGCACGTGGTACTGGCGCTTGACCTCGTCGGGCAGCGCGAAGAAGCGCCTGAACACGTCGTAGGCGCGGTCGATCTGCTCGTCGCTGATGCCGTGGCCGCGGATGCCGGCGAAGCCCCATTCGCGGTAGGCCGCGCCGAGTTCGGCGACGAAGGCCTCGCGGTCGGTGTCGAAACGGCGGATGTCGAGGGTGGGAATCTGACTCACTGGGCGTTCCTGTCTGGTCTGTCTTTTCGAGTTGGGCGCTATCTTCGCTCAAAGCCGGCCCGCACGCGCGTTCGCGACCCTGGGGCGACCATCCAGGCACCTGCGGCGGCCTCTGCCGGCACACCCGCGCGCGCCCAGGCTGAACGGCCGGCAGCGCGCTTCAGCTCGCCGCCGCACGCCCGCCGTCCGGCGGTGTTCCAGGGCTTTATTACACGCTAAAGTCGCCGCCCGTCCGGCCCGCTTGCGACCCGCCCCCGGTCCGCCCCACCTCGAGAACCGCCCTCCGAATGGACGTACCCGCCGCCCGTCCCGCCTTCCAGGCGCGCCGCGCCCTGGCCTGGCTGACCGGGTTCATCCTGACCAACGCCGTCGCCGCGGTCGCCATCGCCGCGCTCAACATCCCCTTCGGCCACCTCGCCGAGCACTGGAAGGCGGCGCTGTTCCTGACCCTGGCCCTGCCCGGCCACTTCGTCTTCTTCGGCGCCCTGCTCGGCCTGCTGCCGCTGCTGCTGGGCTGGCTGACCCGGCGCAACGGCGTCATGACCGCGGCGGCGGTGATCCTGCAGGCGGCGTGGATCTGCCTGTTGGTCACCGACGCCAAGGTGTTCGCGCTGTACCGGTTCCACCTCAACGCGATGGTCGCCAACATGGTGTTCGGCGGCGCCATGCAGGACCAGGTGGTGTTCTCCGCCGGCACCTGGGCGCTCATCGCGCTGGCGGTGGCGCTGGTGCTGGCGCTGGAAATCGCCGCGGCGTGGCTGTGGTGGCGCGCGCTGCGCCGGCGCCCGGGCCTGACCGCGATCGTGCGCGCGTGGTGGCTGGCCGCGGCGGTGATGCTGTTCGGCCAGGCGATGGTCGCCTACTACGACGCGCGCGGCGACCGCACGGTGCTGTCGCAGCTGCCCTACATCCCGTGGGCGCAACCGATCACGCTGAAGGATTCGCTGCAGCGCTTCGGCGTCAAGAGCGACCCCGACGCGCGCATGCCCAGCGCCGGCGAAGGCCTGCTGCAGTATCCGCGCAAGCCGCTGGACTGCGACAAGACGCCCAAGCTCAACGTGGTGGTGATCCTGCTCGAATCGCTGCGCCACGACGCATTGAACCCGCAGGTGATGCCCAACACCTGGCGCCTGGCCCAGCGCTCGCAGTGGTACGACGACCACTACAGCTCCGGCAACGCCACCCGCTTCGGCCTGTTCGGCCTGCTCTACGGCCTGCCCGGCGGCTACTGGCACCCGATGCTGGCCGAGCAGCGCGGCTCGGCCTTCATCGGCCAGATGAAGAAAGACGGCTATGCGATGCACATCTACGGCAGCGCGCCGCTGTACAACCCCGAGTTCGACCGCACCGTGTTCTCCGAGGTGCGCGACCGCCTGGTCAACGGCCCGAGCGAACGCCACAGCGCCGAGCGCGACCTGGCGATCCTGCGCGGCCTGCAGCGCGACATCGCCGCGACCCCGGCGCCGCAGCGCTTCTTCGGCTTCGTGTTCCTGGACTCGACCCACCAGCCCTACTACATGCCCAAGGGCTACCCGCCGCTGTTCCAGCCGATGGCGCAGTCGATCAACCCGATCGACTTCGGCCCCGACCACGATCCGCTGCCGGACTTCAACCGCTACCGCACCGCCGCGCACTACGCCGACTCGCTGATCGGGCCGTTCCTGGACGCGCTGCAGGCCGGGCCGTTCGCCGACGACACCGTGGTGGTGGTCACCGGCGACCACGGCGAGGAGTTCAACGACCTCAAGCAGAACTACTGGGGCCACAACGGCAACTTCTCCGACTACCAGCTGCGCACGCCGTTCGTGCTGTATTGGCCCGGCAAGGCCGCGCAGAAGATCGGCCACGTCACCTCGCACGAGGACCTGGTGCCGACGCTGATGAAGCACGCGCTGGGCTGCCGCAACGACAGCGCCGATTACAGCACCGGGCGCGACCTGTTCGGGCCGGCCGCGCCGAACCGGCCGCTGCTGGTGGAGAGCTGGTCGCAGCGCGGCATCCGCCAGGGCGACCGGATCTACCTGTTCGACAACTACGGCGCGGCGACCGTGGTCGACCGGCGTTACCGGCCGATGCCCGGGGCGAAGGTGGACCCGGCGGCGGTGAGCCAGTCGTGGGAGATGCTGACGCGGTTCCAGCAGCGTTGATCGGCGCGTCGGTCCGCCGCCGTCCGAATTGCGCGACGGCGTTGCGGCCTACGTCGTCGTTCGGTTGCGGCGGTCGCGGCTTGCGCCGCTCCTACAGGAAGCATCGGGCGGATTCGTGGTGGCTTTGCTCCCTGTAGGAGCGGCGCGAGCCGCGACCGAAGCAATGAAACGCCGGCGGACGATGGAGATCCTGCGTTCAGGGCCGCCGCCGGCCGGATGACGCAACGGCGTCGAGGCGTGCGTCGTCGTTTCGTTGGCGCGGTCGCGACTCGCGTCGCTCCTGCAGGCAGCTTCCGGCAGAAACGACGAAGGCCGCCCGCGCGGCCTTCGTCTTTACCGCAGGGCGGGACCGCTCAGACGGCCGCCTTCACCGCCGCCGACAGCGCATCGAGCGTGTCCTGCATCAGTTTCGCGTCGTCGGCTTCCACCGTCACCCGCACCACCGGCTCGGTGCCCGAGGGACGCAGGAACGCGCGGCCGCGGCCGGCGACCGCGGCTTCGGCCAGCTTCAGCGCCTCTTTCACCGACGCGGCTTCGGTCGGCTTGCTCGTGCCCTCGAAGCGCACGTTGACGGTCTTCTGCGGCACCCGCTGCAGCCCGGCCAGGGCCTCGCGCAGCGACAGCTTGCGCCGCGCCAGCACTTCCAGCACCTGCAGCGCGCTGACGATGCCGTCGCCGGTGCTGGTGCGGTCCAGGCACAGCAGGTGGCCGGAGGCTTCGCCGCCGAGCATGCCGCCGTGCGCCATCAGCTGCTGGTGCACGTAGCGGTCGCCGACCTTGGCGCGGATGAAGCCGATGCCGCGCTGCTCCAGCGCGCGCTCCAGGCCGTAGTTGGTCATCAGCGTGCCGACCACCGGGCCGCGCAGGCGGCCGCTGTCCTGCCAGTCGGTGGCGAGGATGTAGAGCAGGTCGTCGCCGTCGCAGATGCGGCCTTCGCTGTCGACGAACATGACCCGGTCGCCGTCGCCGTCGAAGGCGATGCCCAGGTCCGCGCCGCTGCTCCTGACCTTCTCGACCAGGGTCTGCGGATGGGTCGAGCCGACCCCGTCGTTGATGTTGAGGCCGCTGGGATCCACGCCGATGGCGTCGACCCGCGCGCCCAGTTCGCGCAGCACCAGCGGGCCGACCTGGTAGGTGGCGCCGTTGGCGCAGTCCAGCGCGATGCGCAGGCCGCTGAGGTCGAAACCGCGCGACACCGAGCCCTTGCAGGCTTCCAGGTAGCGGCCGATGGCGTCGCGGGTGCGCACGGCGCGGCCCAGGCGTTCGGACTCGACCGTGCGGAACGGCTGCTCCAGCGCCGCCTCGATCGCCAGCTCGGTGTCGTCGTCGAGCTTTTCGCCGTCGGCGGAGAAGAACTTGATGCCGTTGTCGTAGTGCGGGTTGTGCGAGGCGGAGATGACGATGCCGCCGTCGGCGCGCAGCGAGCGGGTCAGGTGCGCGACCGCCGGGGTCGGCATCGGGCCCATCAGCTGCACGTCCACGCCGGCGGCGACCAGGCCGGCCTCGAGCGCGGCCTCGAACATGTAGTTCGAGATGCGGGTGTCCTTGCCGATGATGACCATCGGGTTGCGCCAGTCGCGGCGCTGCAGCGCGTGGCCGTAGGCGTTGCCCAGGCGCAGGACGAAGTCGGCCGAGATGGCGCCCTCGCCGACGCGGCCGCGGATGCCGTCGGTGCCGAAGTATTTGCGGGTCATGGGTGTTGGATTCGGAATTGGGGAGTGGGAATTGGCGCGTTGCGGCCCGGCGCCGTCTCGGCGCCTGCGGGGGATCGCCGCGCGGCGAGTGTGCCGCAAGCCGCGCGCGCTTCGGCGGCGCGCGGCTGAACGCCGCCGCGTTGCGCTGCCGCGCTCACAGTTCCCGCGGCCGCGCTCGCGGATTCGGACTGCGGGAGCGGCAAAAACGGCAAAAGCGACGCGACCGGCGCGCCCGCGCCGACCGCATCGCTTTCGCGCATGCCCGATCCCAAATCCGCGATCCCGTGCCGAAGCGGCTCAGGCCGCTTCGACATCGTCCTCGGGCTGCGGCTGCTTCATCATCATCGCCAGCAGGTGCGAGATGCGGTCGCGCATTTCGCGGCGGTCGCAGATCTGGTCGACGGTGCCGTGCTCGAGCAGGAACTCGCTGCGCTGGAAACCGTCCGGCAGCTTTTCGCGCACGGTCTGTTCGATCACGCGCGGGCCGGCGAAGCCGATCAACGCGCCCGGCTCGGCCAGGTTGAGGTCGCCGAGCATCGCGAACGAGGCGGTGGTGCCGCCGAAGGTCGGATGGGTCATGACCGAAACGAACGGCAGGCCGGCGGCGCGCATGCGCCCCAGCGCGGCCGAGGCCTTGGCCATCTGCATCAGCGAGAACAGGCTTTCCTGCATGCGCATGCCGCCGCTGGCGGCGAAGCAGACCATCGGCACGCCGTCGGCGACGGCGCGCTCGGCGCCGCGGGCGAAGCGCTCGCCGCTGACCGAACCCATCGAGCCGCCCATGAAGGCGAAGTCCATCGCGCTGACCACCAGCGGGCGCTGCTTGAGCGTGCCGGCCATCGCGACCAGCGAGTCGCGCTCGCCGGTCGCCTTCTGCGCGGCCTTGAAGCGCTCGGAATACTTCTTCTGGTCCTTGAACTTGAGCACGTCGACCGGGCTCAGTTCGGCGGCGATTTCCTGGCCGCTGCCGGCGTCGAGGAACGCGCTCAGGCGCGCACGCGCGCGGATCGGCATGTGGAAGCTGCACTTGGGGCAGACCTCGAGGTTTTCCTCGAGTTCGGGACGATAGAGCACGGCGCCGCAGCGTTCGCACTTCTCCCACAGGCCCTCCGGGACGCTGCGGCGCTTGGCCGCGCCGGTCTCGGTGCGGATGCCGGACGGCATGAGTTTCTTGAGCCACGACATGCGTTGGGATCTTCCTGTTGTAACGGGCGGAGGACGGATCGGCAGTGGATCGGATGCGCCGCGCCGGTGCCGTCCCGACGGGGCAGTCTAGCGCAGCGGGCCGGACGCCCCGGCCGCCGCTGTTCAGCCGCGCGGATCAGCCGGCGTCGAGCGCCGCGCGCAGCGGCGCGAGGAAATCGCGCGCGGCCTGGGCCGCGGCCTGCGCCGAGTCCGCCTGCGCCAGCACCGCGACCAGCGCGCTGCCGACCACGACGCCTTCGGCTTCGCGCGCCATGGCCGCGGCGCTGGCCGCGTCCTTGATGCCGAAGCCGGCCACCACCGGCACCGAGGCGCGTTGGCGGATGCGGTGCAGGCGATCGTTGGCGGCGCCGGCGTCGAGCCGGTCGGCGCCGGTCACGCCGGCGAAGCTGACGTAGTAGAGATAGCCCTGCGCGCCGTCGCACAGCAGCGCCAGGCGTTCGTCGGTGGTGGTCGGCGAGGCCAGCAGGATCAGCGCCAACCCGGCCTGGGCGAAGGCGGCGCGCAGTTCGGCGGCCTCTTCCGGCGGCAGGTCGACCAGCAGCACGCCGTCGACGCCGGCGGCGACCGCATCGGCGGCGAAACGCTGCGCGCCGCGGATCTCGATCGGGTTGAGGTAGCCCATCAGCACCACCGGCGTGTCGGCGTCGCCCTGGCGGAACTGGGCCACCGCCTGCAGCACCCAGCCCAATCCGGCGCCGCGCGCGATCGCGCGCTCGGAGCTGCGCTGGATGGTCGGGCCGTCGGCCATCGGATCGGAGAACGGCACGCCGAGTTCGACCACGTCGGCGCCGGCCGCGACCAGCGCGTGCATCGCCGGCACGGTCGCTTCCAGCGACGGGTCGCCGGCGGTCAGGAACGGGATCAGCGCCTTGCGGCCGGCGGCTTGCAGCTGTTGGAACTTGGCGTCGATGCGGTTCATGGGCGAAAGGCTTTTGCTTTTAAGCCCGTCTCCCGCATGCGGGAGAGGGGTTGGGGTGAGGGTCGCGGGCGGGAGGACGAAGCGGCGGACGTTCGCGCTCGCCCCCATCCGCCCTGCGGGCGCCTTCTCCCGCGCGCGGGAGAAGAAAGTCGCTCAGAAATGCAGGCCTTCGCGGCCGGCGATGGTATGCACGTCCTTGTCGCCGCGCCCGGACAGGTTGCACAGCACGACCTGGTCCTTCGGCATCGCGCGGGCGAGCTTGATCGCCTGGGCGATGGCGTGGCTGGATTCCAGCGCGGCCAGGATGCCCTCGGTGCGCGCCAGGGTGCGGAAGGCGTCGAGCGCTTCGGTGTCGGTGATGCCGACGTACTCGGCGCGGCCGGTGTCCTTGAGGAAGGCGTGCTCGGGGCCGACGCCGGGATAGTCCAGGCCGGCGGAGACCGAATGCGTTTCCACGATCTGGCCGTCGTCGTCGCACAGTACGTAGGTGCGGTTGCCGTGCAGCACGCCGGGGCGGCCGGCGGCGAGCGAGGCGGCGTGGCGGCCGGTGTCGATGCCGTCGCCGGCCGCTTCGGCGCCGACGATGCGCACGCCGGCGTCGTTCAAGAACGCGTGGAACAGGCCGATCGCGTTGCTGCCGCCGCCGACGCAGGCGGTGATCGCGTCGGGCAGGCGGCCGTACTCGGCCAGCATCTGCGCCCGCGCCTCGCGCCCGACCACGGCGTTGAAGTCGCGGACCATGCGCGGATACGGATCCGGGCCGGCCACGGTGCCGATGATGTAGAAGGTGTCGCGCACGTTGGTGACCCAGTCGCGCATGGCTTCGTTGAGCGCGTCCTTGAGCGTCTGCGAACCGCTGGTCACCGGCACCACGGTCGCGCCGAGCAGCTTCATCCGGTAGACGTTGATCTTCTGCCGCTCGATGTCGGTCGCGCCCATGTAGACCACGCACTCCAGACCCAGGCGCGCGGCCACGGTGGCGCTGGCGACGCCGTGCTGGCCGGCGCCGGTCTCGGCGATGATCCGGGTCTTGCCCATGCGGCTGGCGAGCAACGCCTGGCCGATGGTGTTGTTGATCTTGTGCGCGCCGGTGTGGTTGAGGTCTTCGCGCTTGAGCAGGATCTGCGCGCCGCCGACTTCGTCGCTGAGCCGTTGCGCGTGGTAGATCGGGCTGGGCCGGCCGACGTAGTGGGCCAGGTCGTTGTCGAAGGCCTGGACGAAGGCCGGGTCGACCCGGGCGGCGTCGTAGGCGCGGGCCAGTTCCTCGATCGGCGCGATCAGGGTCTCGGCGACGAACCGGCCGCCGAACCGGCCGAAGTGGCCGTTGGCGTCGGGGTACTGATGGAAATCAATCGGTTGGGCGATCGGATCGGCGGACATCGGCGGCCATCAAACGTGGAGCGCCGCGCCTCGCGCGGCGGAACCCAAGAGTTTAGGGCATCGGCGCGCCGACCGTACCGTTTCGCGCGCCCCGGAATGGCGGTCCGGTTCCGGGGTGACGCGATGGGCAAAGCCGAAGTGGGACGGCAACCAGCGGCGACGGGAACCGGCGGCACCGGCGACGGCGGGCGCGCCGGCAAGCCTCGGCCGCGCATCCCGCGCCCCTGCCCGCGCCCTTCCTGCGCCTCAGTCCCCGCAGATCACTCGACGTGGCAGTCCGCGCGCCGCACTTCCTCGACGAACTGGCGCATCTTGTCGCCGTCCTTGAGCCCGGGCGCACTCTCGATGCCGCTGGAGACGTCCACGCCCCACGGCAGGGTCGCCAGGATCGCCTCGAACACGTTGTCGGGGGTGATGCCGCCGGCCAGCAGGAAGGGCTTCTGCACGCCGACCGGGATGCGCTTCCAGTCGAAGGTCTTGCCGCTGCCGCCGCTGCCGCCCTCGGCATGGCTGTCGAACAGGAAGCCGGCCGCGCCGGGGTAGCGCATCAGCAGCGCGGAGGGATGCTGGCCGGCCAGTTCGCCGCCCATCGCGATGGCCTTGAGGTAAGGCACGCCGAAGCCGCGGCAGTAGGCGTCGTCTTCGTTGCCGTGGAACTGCAGCAGGCTCGGCCGGACCTGGCGCACGACTTCGCGCACTTCGTCGACCGGGTTGTCGGCGAACAGCGCGACCGCGTCGACCAGCGGCGCCAGCGCCTGGCGCATGGCCCGCGCCTCCTCGGGCGCGACCCGGCGCTTGCTGCCGGCGGCGAACACGAAACCGATCGCGTCGGCGCCGAGTTCGCAGGCCAGGCGCACATCGCCGGGACGGGTGAAACCACAGAACTTGATGCGGGTGCGGTACAGCGTGCGGGACGGATTCAAAGGCAGACCTCGGCGGGCAACTGGCATTCGGCGGGATAGCGCGGCCCGACGAACACCAGTCCTGCCGACGGAGCGGTCGGACCGGCGACCGTGCGGTCGCGCCCGGCCAGCAGTTCGGCGATCCAGCCCTCGGGCCGGTCGCCGCGGCCGACCGGCAGCAAGCTTCCGACAATATTGCGCACCATATGGTGAAGAAAGGCGTTGGCCTGTACTTCCATTTCCACGATATCGCCGTCGCGACGGACCGCGATGTACTGCAGGTCGCGACGCGCGTGCGGGGCCTGGCAGTGCACGGTGCGGAACGCCGAGAAATCGTTCTCGCCCAGCAGCGCCTGGGCTGCGCGGTGCATGGCGTCGGCGTCGAGCGGGCGCCGTTCCCAACTCAGGTACTGGCGCTGCAATGCCGGCCGCACCGGCCGGTTGAGGATGCGGTAGCGGTAGCGGCGCGCCCGCGCCGAGAACCGCGCGTGGAAGTCCGGTGCCACCGGGATGCACCAGCGCACGCATACGGATGGTGGCAGGCGCGAGGTCGTGCCCAGCACCCAGCCGCGCGGTTCGCGCTCGACCGGGCTGTCGAAATGCACGACCTGGCACGAGGCGTGCACACCGGCGTCGGTGCGGCCGGCGCAGACCACTTCGATGCCGGTGCCGGCGACGAAGCTCAGCGCCTGCTCCAACGTGGTCTGCACGGTGGCTTCGCCGCGCGGGGCGTGCTCGGGGCGGCTCGGCTCGCCCGGGCGCACCAGCCGCTGCCAGCCGGAAAATTCGCTGCCGTCGTACTCCACGCCCAGGGCGTAGCGCCGCAGCGGCGCGGCGGATGCGGTGTCGGCGTCGTTCATGCCCTGCCCTTGCCTGTGCCTTACGAGCCGGTCCGGCCTCCGCCGGCGCCTTCCAGCTCGCGCAGCAGGCGCGCGGCCTGCTGGCGGGCGGCGTGGTCGCCGTTGATCAGCACCTCGCCGAGCAACTGGCGGGCGCTGCCTTCGTCGCCGAGGTCGAGGTAGGCGCGGGCCAGTTCGATCCGCTCCAGGCCCGGCGAGGCCGCGACCGCGGCGGCGGGCTTGGGTTCGGGCGCGAACCGGGCCGGTTCGGCCGCCGGGCGCACGGCGCCGGTTGCGGCGGCCGTGAGCGGATCAATGCTCGGCGCTTGGGTCGCGGCGACGTGCGGGGCCGCGGCCGGCGCGACCGGCACCGGCGCCGGCTCGGCCTCGCGGCGCGGCTGGCTGCCGGCGCTGGCCGAATGCCAGGTCGGCACGCGCGACTGGCTCTTGGGTTCGCTGACCGGGGCGGTCCAGTGCGGCGGCGAAGACGGCGCGGCGGGTTCGGCAGCCGGCTCGACCGCCGTCGGCGCGTCGTCGCCAGGTACGTCCTGCAGGGCGTGGGCCTGCGACGCGGCGGCGTCTTCGGCCGCGTCCGCGGCCTCGCGGCCGCTATCGGCGATGGCCTCGGCGCGGGCGTCGGGCGCGGCGCGGTCGCGGCCGAGCAACTGGTCGACCGGATCGACCAGCGGCGCCGGCTCGGGCTTGCGCCGCAAGGTTTCGACCGGGTCCGGGCCCGGCTCGGCGGCCGCGGGCGCCGTCGCCGGCACGAACGGCGCGGGCGTCGGCGCGGCGGCGCGGAAGTTCGGCCGCCGCGGTTCGCGCCGGCTCAGCACCCAGCCGCCGGCCAGCAGCGCCAGCAGGCCGAGGCCGCCGAAGATCCACGGCAGCGGCGAGCCGCTGTCGGCGCGGGCCTGGTTCTCGGCCAGGCGTTGCTGAGTCGCGGCCAGCTCGCTGTCCTTCATCGCGATCAGCTTCTGCTGGTCGGTGCTGAGCTTCTCCAGCTCGGCGACCTTGCTCTTGAGGTCCGCCAGTTCCTGCTCGCGCACCGCGATGGTCTCGTTGGCCTGTTGCACTTGTTCTCGCACCATGTGGCCCTCGCCTGCGGCGCTGATGCCGGACTGAGCCCCGGCCTTCGCACGCTCGGCGCCGGGCGGGACGATTTCCAGGCGCGCATCGCTGGCGCGGCCGGGCTCGCGCGCGGCCGGCGCCACCGGCGCCTTGGCGACGCGGTCGGCGCCGACGGTCAGCGGCTGCGGCACCGCCTGCTGCGGCGCCTGGCGCCATTGCTGGATCTGCGCGCGGACCAGTTCGTTGGCTTCGCGCGGGTCGATCGCCGCCATCTCGCCGCCGGGCGGCCGGCGCAGCACCGCGCCGGCGCGCAGGCGGTTGATGTTGCCGCCGACGAAGGCCTCGGGATTGGCCCGCAGCAGCGCGATCATGGTCTGGTTGAGGCTTTGCGCGCCGGCCACCTGCGCGGCGATGCCGGACAGGGTCTGGCCGTGGGCGACGGTGATCTCGCCGTCGGCGGGGATCGTCGCCGGCGCGGCCGGCTGCGGACGCGGTTCGCGGGCGATGCGCCCGGCCTTGGGCCGCTCGGCGGGCGCCGGCGCCGCGGCCGGCGGCGCGGCCTCGGGGAAGGCCTGCGGCGGCAGCGCTTCGGGCTGGGCGGCGAGCGCGTCCGGCGGCAGCGGCTGCATCGGCTGGCCCGGCTCGTAGCCGGGTGCCGGGTGCTCCGCCGCCAGCGGATCGGCCTGCTGCGGCTGCGCGCCGAACGGCAGCGGCGCCTCCAGCGGGCGTTCGATGGTGTTCGGGGCGGCGCCGGCGGCGGCCTGGATCGGCGGCTGCATCGGCGCGGACGCGGTGCGCGGCGCGTCGAGCAGTGCCGAGTATTCGCGGGTCAGCCGGCCCTGGCCCCAATCGACTTCGATCAGGAAGGTCAGCAGCGGCTGCTGCACCGGCTGGGTGCTGGTGACGCGGATGATCGGCTTGCCGTTGCGGTCCACCGCCAGGGTGAAGCGCAGGTCGGTGACGATGCCTTGCGGCGGCTCCAGGCCGATGCGCTGGAAGGTTTCCGGCGAGGCCAGGCCGGCGCGCAGCTGCGCCAGTTCCTCCGGGCCGCTGGCGATGACCGGGATTTCCGCCAGCAACGGCTGGCCGGCGCGCGATTTGACCTCGATCTGGCCCAGACCCAACGCGCAGGCCGCCGTGCTGGCCAATGCCAGCGCCAGGCCCAGGGCGGTGCGTGCGAAACCTGATCTCACGAGCGGTCCCAATCCGAAGTCAGGCGGCGACTCTAAAGGGGTACGGCCTGAATGCGCAACGCATTCGTTAAGTTTTCATCCTAAGCCCTTGACTGGCTGTGGGGAAGCCGGCTTCTGTGGGAGCGCCTTCAGGCCCGATGCTTTTCGATCCGGTCGCCGCGATCTGAAACAAAGGCATCGGGCCTGAAGGCCCTCCCACAAAAGCCACAAAGCCTCGGCCTGAAGACCATTGCTCACAAGCAACGAGGTCATGGCCTGGAGGCTTTCCACCGGCGCAAAAAAAATCGGGCCCCGCGGGGCCCGATTTCATCGCTCATGGCGCCGCGCCGGACCTCAGCGCTCGGCCCACACCAGCTCGGCCAGCTGCACCGCATTGGTGGCCGCGCCCTTGCGGATGTTGTCGGCGACCACCCACAGCGACAGCCCGCGCGGGTGCGAGATGTCGTCGCGGATGCGGCCGACGAACACCGGGTCTTCGCCGGAGGCGTGGGTCACCGGGGTCGGGTAGCCGCCGCCCTTGGCCTCGTCGACCACCACCAGCCCCGGCGCCTTTTCCAGCAGCGCGCGCGCATCGGCCGCCGAAAGCTTGTCGCGGGTCTCGATGTGCACCGCCTCGGAATGCCCGTAGAACACCGGCACCCGCACCACCGTCGCGTTCACCCCGATGCTGTCGTCGGCGAGGATCTTGCGGGTCTCCCAGACCAGCTTCATTTCCTCGGTGGTGTAGCCGTTGTCGGTGAAGTCGCCGCCGTGCGGGATCACGTTGAAGGCGATCTGCACCGGGTAGATCTCCGGCTCGGCCTGCTGGAAGCTCAGCAGCGCCGCGGTCTGCCGGCCCAGCTCTTCCATCGCCCGCTTGCCGGTGCCCGACACCGACTGGTAGGTGGCGATGTTGATGCGCTCGAGCTTGGCCTTGCGATGGATCGGCGCCAACGCGACCATCAGCTGCATGGTCGAGCAGTTGGGATTGGCGACGATGCCGAGCGGACGGTTCTTGATCGCCTCGGGATTGACCTCGCTGACCACCAGCGGCACGTCGTCCTGGTAGCGGAAGGCCGAGGAATTGTCGATCACCACCGCACCGGCGGCGGCGAACTTGGGCGCGTACTCCTTCGACACCGAGCCGCCGGCCGAGAACAGGGCGATGTCCACGCCCTTGGGGTCGAACGCGGCCAGGTCTTCCACGACCAGGGTCTGGCCCTCGAACTCGATTTTCTCGCCCGCCGAACGCTCGCTCGCCAACAGATGCAGTTTGCCGATCGGGAACTTGCGCTCGGCCAGCACCTTCAACATGGTTTCACCGACCGCGCCGGTGGCACCGACGACGGCGACATTGCAGGACGTCTTGGCGTTCATCTGATCTGAGTTACCTGAGTGTGGGGACCGCCGGACCCATTTCCGGCGGGTATTGCGAAAGCTTCCGAATCGAGCGGCTTGCCGGCTGTTGTGGGAGGGACTTCAGTCCCGATGCTTTTCTTTCAGTTCGCCGCGATCTGAAACAAGAGCATCGGGACTGAAGTCCCTCCCACAACAGCCCGGGCTTCGGCTCATCGCCGCGCCTGTGCCACTTGCGCGGCGTTGATCGGGCTCGGCGGATCGCCCGCGCGCGGGCCGAAGCCGAGCGCGGCGATCAGGTTGTCGACCGCCAGCGCCACCATCGCCCGGCGCGTGGCCAGGCTGCCGCTGGCGATGTGCGGGGTCAGCACCACCCGTCGCTGCTGCAGCAGACGCGGGTTGAGCCGCGGCTCGCCCTCGTACACGTCCAGGCCGGCGGCGCCGAGCCGGTGTTGTTCGAGCGCGTCGCACAGCGCGTCTTCGTCGACGATGCCGCCGCGGGCGATGTTGGTCAGGGTCGCGTGCGGCGGCAGCTTGGCCAGCGCGGCGGCGTCGATCAGATGATGCGACTGCGGCGAATACGGCAGCACCAGCACCAGGTGGTCGGCGCGCGCCAGCAGTTCGTCGAAACCGACGTACTGCGCCCGGCATTCGGCTTCCACCGCCTCGGGCAGGCGGCTGCGGTTGTGGTACAGCGTGCGCATGCCGAAGCCGGTCGCGCGGCGCGCGATGGCCTGGCCGATCCGGCCCATGCCGAGGATCGCCAGGGTCGCGCCGTGCACGTCGGCGCCGAGCAGGCTGTCGAAGCTCCAGCGCTGCCAGTGGCCGTCGCGCAGCCAGCGTTCGGCCTCGCTCATGCGCCGCGCGGCCGCCATCATCAGGGCGAAGCCGAAATCGGCGGTGGTTTCGGTCAGCACGTCCGGCGTGTTGCTGGCGAGGATGCCGGCGGCGCTGAGCGCGGCGATGTCGAGGTTGTTGTAGCCCACGCCGACGTTGGCGATCGCGCGCAGGCGGCCGGCGCCGGCGATCTGGGCCGCGCCGACCGGATCGTTGAGGGTCACCAGCGCGCCGTCCATGCGGCGCAGGATCGCGTTGACCGCGGCCGGCTCGTGCCGGGTCACCTCAGCCGTGGCCTCGACCTGGAAATGCTCGCCCAGCCGCGCCAGCACATCGGCGAACAGCGGCTGCGAGACCCACACGCGCGGACGCTCAGACATCGTCCTGCCCCGCCTGCGCCGGCACCCGCGGGGTCATCTCGCCGACGTCGCCGCACTGGGCGCGATGGCGCAGCGCCTGGTCCATCAGCACCAGCGCGACCATCGCCTCGCAGATCGGCGCGGCACGGATGCCCACGCACGGATCATGGCGGCCGGTGGTGACCACTTCGATCTCGTTGCCGTGGATGTCCAGGCTGCGGCCCGGCAGGCGCAGGCTGGAGGTCGGCTTGAACGCGGCCGAACAGCGCAGGCGCTGGCCGGTGCTGATGCCGCCGAGGATGCCGCCGGCGTGGTTGCTGGCGAAGCCGTCGGGCAGCAGTTCGTCGCGATGCTGGGTGCCCTTCGAGGCCACGCTGGCGAAGCCGTCGCCGATCTCCACGCCCTTGACCGCGTTGATGCTCATCAGCGCCGCGGCCAGTTCGCCGTCAAGCTTGCCGTAGATCGGCTCGCCCCAGCCCGGCGGCACGCCGTCGGCGATCACCTCCACGCGCGCGCCGACCGAGTCGCCGGACTTGCGCAGCGCGTCCATGTACTGCTCCAGCGCGTCGAGCTGGGCCGCGTGCGGCCAGAAGAACGGATTGGTTTCGACCGCGTCGAGGTCGAAGCCGGCCGGCACGATCTCGCCGATCTGCGACACGTAGCCGCGCACGACGACCCCGAAGCGCTGCGCCAGCCACTTCTTGGCGATGACGCCGGCGGCCACGCGCATGGTGGTCTCGCGCGCCGAAGAGCGGCCGCCGCCGCGCGGATCGCGATGGCCGTACTTCTGCCAGTAGCTGTAATCGGCGTGGCCGGGGCGGAACTGCTCGGCGATGTTGCCGTAGTCCTTGCTGCGCGCGTCGGTGTTGCGGATCAGCAGGGCGATCGGGGTGCCGGTGGTGCGGCCCTGGTAGACGCCGCTGAGGATTTCGATCTCGTCGGCCTCGCGCCGCTGCGAGGTGTGGCGGCTGCGGCCGGTGGCGCGGCGTTCGAGGTCGTGGCGGAACTCCTCCGGCGCCAGTTCCAGGCCCGGCGGGCAGCCGTCGACGACGCAGCCGATGGCCGGGCCGTGGCTTTCGCCGAAGGTGGTGACGGTGAGGAGGGTTCCGAAGCTGTTGCTGGCCACTGCGCGGGATCCTGGTGGGTGCCGGTGGTGCGTTGGCGATGATCGCGGAGGTTGATGTGTTCTGGATGAAGCGGGTTCGTCGTCGATGCGGGTTCGCGGTCGCGGCGTGCGCCGCTCCTACAAAGGCGGATCGATGGTAAAGCGCGGCCATGAGGGGCGGAAATGATCGATTCGCAAGCGCCGACTCCGCCCTGCATGAGCGACAGACTCGGGGCCAGAGCCCGGAGCGCAAAGATCGAATCGCTGCAGACGTCCCGACCGCGACGGAGCATCGGGTCCGAGGACGCTTGCGCGGGACTTGCCGCCAGGCCCGGCCCGCGCAAGCGTCCTCGGACCCGAGGCGTCCAGCCCAGCCTGCGCAACGGTTTCAGGACCCGAAGCGTCCCACCGGCCCCGCGCGCAGACCGACCCGGCCACCTTAGCCGACCCGTCCGGTTTCCGCTGCAACGAAGGCAGGCGCGCGCCTGCGGCGATCTCCGGGGAGTCCGCAGGCGGATGCGATTGAAGCAGCGCAAACGCCGCGGGGCGCTTACGAGTTCCGGCCGGTCTGCGCCGGCGATGCTGTGCCATCAGCGTCGCGTGCGGCGCTGCGCGAGGCTCGTGCCCCGCGCCACCAGCCGCCGACGCGCGTGATCTTTATCGAATCGATCAGGCTCGCGCGTCGGCGAGCCGTTTGATCGCGTCGTGGTGCTCGACCAGGTCGTGGCGCTCGGCCACGAAGATGCCCATCTGGCCGACCTTGAACTCGACCCAGGCCAGCGGCAGCTGCGGCAGCAGCTCGCCCAGCGCGCGCTCGGCTTCGCCGACTTCGCAGATCAGCAGGCCGTCTTCGCTCAGGTGCTGCGGCGCGTCGCGCAGGATCTTCAGCGCCAGGTCCAGGCCGTCGTGCCCCGCGCGCAGGCCCAGTTCCGGCTCGAACGAATACTCGCGCGGCAGCGCGTCGGTCTCGTCGTCGGTGACGTAGGGCGGGTTGGTGACGATCAGGTTGAACACCTCGCCCTGCAGGCCCTGGAACAGGTCGGACTGGCGCAGCTCGACGTTGTCGGCGAGCAGGCGTTGCTTGTTCTCGGCCGCCAGCGACAGCGCGCGCTCGTTGATGTCGGCGCCGATCACTTCCCACTCGGGGTGGTAGTGACCGGTGGCGATGGCGATGCAGCCCGAACCGGTGCACAGGTCCAGCGCGCGGCGCACCTCGCGGCCGCCGAGCCAGGGCTCGAAGCCGGCTTCGATCAGCTCGGCGATCGGCGAACGCGGCACCAGGGCGCGCGAATCGCTCTTGAAGCTCAGGCCGGCGAACCAGGCCTCGCCGGTCAGGTAGGCGGCCGGGATGCGCTCGTCGATGCGGCGCTGGAACAGCGCCAGCACGGCGTCCTTCTCGTCCGTGGTGACCCGGCCCTGGCCGTACACCGGGCTCAGGTCGTGCGGCAGGTGCAGCGCGTGCAGGACCAGCTGGGTGGCCTCGTCCAGGGCGTTGTCGTAGCTGTGGCCGAAGCTCAGCCCGGCCGCGTTGAAGCGGCTGGCCCCGTAGCGGATCAGGTCGACGAGGGTCAGCGGTTCGAAGGAAACGGAAGCGGGCACGGCAGGTCCAGGGCGCAACAAGGCGCGCAGTATAGCCGCCCCGCCCCGCGATTTCGCGCCGCGCCCGGGCCCGCCGGGCCTTTGCCGCGCCCGCGCCGGCAAAGGCCGCCGCGCCCGCCGTCGCCCGGTATCATGGCCGGGCATTCACGCTGGAACCGCCATGTTCAACCGCACTACCGCCATCGTCCTGGTGGCCGCGCTGGCCGCCGCGCTGGGCCTGTGGGCCTCGCAGAAGTACTTCGGCAGCGCCAAGCGCTCGCACCTGCCGCAGACCCAGGCGGTGCGCCTGTTCGACCCGCCGCGCACCCTGCCCGCGTTCTCGCTGCGCCAGTCCGACGGCACCCAGCTGATTCCGGGCGAGCTCAAGGGCCACTGGACCCTGGTCTTCCTCGGCTTCACCCACTGCCCCGACGTGTGCCCGACCACCCTGGCGCAGATGTCGGTGGCGCAGAAGGCCTGGGAGGCGATCCCCGAATCGACCCGCCCGCGGGTGCTGTTCGTCTCGGTCGACCCCGAGCGCGATTCGCCCGACAAGATCGGCGAGTACGCCCACGGCTTCCACAAGGACACCCTGGCCGCGACCGCCGACGTGCCGGCGCTGGAGAACTTCGCCAAGTCGCTGAGCATGGTGTTCGCCAAGGTCCCGGCCCCGCCGGGCGCGCCGGCGAACCAGTATTCGATGGACCACAGCGCCAGCATGGCCGTGCTCGACCCGCAGGGGCGCATGGCCGGGCTGGTGCGGCCGCCGTTCGAGCCGAACGCGATCGCGCGCGACATGGCCGCGCTGACGGAGGCCTCGCCGTGAGCCTCGTCACCACCCTGACCTATGTCCTGCCGCACCGTTTCCTGTCGGGCCTGGCGCGGACGCTGGCCTATTCGCCCGACCCGCGGGTGAGCCGCTGGCTGATCGACACGGTGACCGAGAAGTTCGGCGTCGACCTGGGCGAGGCGGCCAATCCGGACCCGCGCGCCTACCCGACCTTCAACGCCTTCTTCACCCGCGCGCTCAAGCCCGGCGCGCGCCGCGCGCAAGGCGACGCGCGCACCCTGCTGATGCCGGCCGACGGCCGCATCAGCCAGTGCGGGCCGATCCGCGCCGGCGAGATCTTCCAGGCCAAGGGCCGCTCGTTCACCGCGCTGGAACTGCTCGGCGGCGACGAAGCCGCGGCCGCGCCGTTCCGCGACGGCGACTTCGCCACCGTGTACCTGTCGCCGCGCGACTACCACCGCGTGCACATGCCCTGGACAGGCACCCTGCGCGAGACCGTGCACGTGCCCGGCCGGCTGTTCAGCGTCGGTCCCGACGCGGTCCGCAACGTGCCGCGCCTGTTCGCGCGCAACGAGCGCCTGGTCTGCCACTTCGACACCGAGTTCGGGCCGATGGCGCTGGTGATGGTCGGCGCGCTGCTGGTGTCGGGCGTGGAGACGGTATGGAGCGGGGTGGAGATTCCCGCCTACGGCGACCGCGTCACCACCAAGGACTACCGCGGCAAGGGCATCGCCCTCAAGCGCTTCGAGGAAATGGCCCGGTTCAATTACGGCTCGACCGTGATCGTGCTGCTGCCGCCGGGCGTGGCGACGCTGGACCCCGCGCTGCAGGCCGAGACCGCCGTGCGCCTGGGCCAGCCGCTCGCGCGCCGCACCCGCTGAAACCCCCGGTAGGCGCGGCGCGAGCCGCGACCGCGACACCACGCTTGCCTCGTATCCGCGGTGTCGCGGTCGCGGCTCGCGCCGCGCTTACAGTTAGACCACCCGACCCCACGGAGGGGACCGCATGACCCGCATCGGACGCAACTTCGCTATCGCCGCACTCGTCCTGGCCCTGGCCGCCTGCGGCGCCAAGACCGAGGCCGAGCAACTCGCCGGCCTGCGCGACGGCCTGGCCTACACCAATTACCGCCGGGTCTCCGAGAACGGCCTGCCGGCCGCGCTGCAGGCCTACCGTTTCGGCGCGCAGTTCAGCGACAAGGCCGGCGTGGCGCCGTCGGAACTGCCGCAGTTCGGCCCCGCCGACCTGTGCATCGCCCACCTGCTGCTGGCGTACGCCGCGCTCGGCGCCGACAAGACCACCATCGCGGTGGCCGAAACCGACATCGTCGAGGCGCAGGACTGCGCCGCCTTCGACGACCTCGCCGCGGCCTCGCTGCGCTCGGTCGCGTTCCAGCGGCTGGAATGGCCGCAGCTGGCCCAGGCCGAAAGCGAGAAAGTCTGGGCCGCGCAGAACCGCACCGACGGCGATTTCAGCAAGGGGCCGGCCGGGCAGATGATGGCCCTGCACCTGGGCCTGGGCTATCTGGCGGTCAGCGAGAAGCGCTGGGACCGCGCCCAGATCCACGCCGACGCGCTCGGCCAGATGCTGCGCGCGCCGTGGCTGGGCCAGATCGCCGGGGTCGGCGTGGCGGTGCAGGAAGGCCGCACCCACGACGCGCTGATCGCGCTCAAGCGTCTGAGCGAGGACCCGAGCGTGCCCGGCGGGGTGCGCAAGGAACTGGCCGGGCTGATCGCCCAGGTCGAGGCCAAGGGCGGCGACGTGGATTCTTTCGCGTTCATGCCGCGGCTGGTCACCACCCTGGCCTGGGATGCGGTCAAGGCGCACGGCCCCGAGGCGATGCGCGCGGCCACCCGCTTCGCCGACGAACAGGCGCTCAAGCCGATGGGCGAATCGCTGCAAAAGGGCGTCGGCCAGGCCGGCGAGGCAGCCGGCGGCTGGTGGCGCAAGGCGCGCGAGGCGCTGTCGTCGCCGGCGCCGGCCGCTCCGGCGGAGAAAACCGACGCGGCCCCGGCCAAACCCGCCGCCTGACGGCGGCCCTCGCAGCCCCAGAGAAGAAAACGGCCCAAGCCGGGCCGGCCCCGCCGCGCAAGGCGGCGCCGGCCGCGCCCATCGCCTGGGCTTGGCTCGGGCCGCGCGCGCTCAGGCCGCCGCGGCGCGCGCGCCCGCCGGCAGGTCCTCGCGCAACACCGGCCGCCCCTGCGCCATCGCCTTGAACATCGCGCCCTCGTCGGCTTCGCCGTCTTCGTCGATGAACTCCGGCCGCACCAGGCGCGGCAGATCCTCGGGTTCGAAGTCCACGTCCATGTCGACGTCCAGCGGCGCGGCGATCAGGGTCGCATCGACGGCCGGCCCGAACGACATGCGGAAGTAGCTGGTCGCCAGCACCAGCGCCGCGCGGGTGCGGCCGCCGACGTTGAGCACGCCGCCGTCGTCGCCGTAGCGGCCGGCGACCGCGCCTTCCACGACCAGCTCGCCCAGCACGGTCACGTTCGGGCAACCCTGCAGCACCACGTTGCGCGCCTTGAGATCGCCGGTGACCAGCAGGTAGCAGCCGCCGCCGAAGTCGTTCCACAGCAGTTGTCCGTCGATCTCCAGGTCGCCGTCGACGATCACGTTGTAGGGATTCCAGTCCACGTCCGGCGCGCTGCGCCAGTCGCCGGCGAGCTTGAGGCCGCCGCGGTAGACGCGCTGTTCCTGCTCGGCGGCGAATTCGAGGTACGGGTATTCGATGCAGCCGGAGACCTTGAATTCGGTTTCGACGGCGGCGGCGGCGAGCACTTGGTAGGCGGGTTGGTCGGTCATCCGTGAGGTCCTGGCGGGCGAGGGAAACACGCGGCGCGCGGCCGCGGCGCGAACCCGGCGTGCGGGGCGAGGCAAAGGAACGAGGAATGCGAGGGCGCGCGCTTGGCGGCCTGCGACGATCCTTGTCGGTGCGCACATCCCGTGCGGGAAACGGCCGGCAAGTATGCCAGCCGTTCGTGCGCCTCAAGCCGGTCGGTCGCGCGAAGCGCAGGCGCCTCCGTCCAGCCGTCGTTCCCGCGAACGCGGGAATCCACAGACTCCAGCGTCATGTCGCGATGCGGCCCCGGATTGCCGCCTTCGCGGGAATAACGACAGGCCGGTTTCGTCGCTAATCGTTAATCGCCAGCCGCGCGGCTTGCCGGCACCGGCGCGACGAGCGCGCGCTCAGGCCCGCGCCAGCGTCGCCGAACGCCCGATCCACCACTGCGCGGCCCAATAGCTGATCAACACCAACGCCTGCGCCGCGGCGAACGGCGCGGCGAAGCGGTCGATAGCCAGGGTCGCGTCCGAGAACACGAAGCAGGCGCCGCCGATCGCCGCCGCGACGCCGGCCGCATCCGCGCGCCGTCGCCACACCGCCGCGGCCTGCGCCGCCATCGCCGCCAGCACCGTGACATAGACGACCACGGGAACGCGCAGCTCGCCCGGCAGGTGCGGCCACAGCACCGCCAGCACCGCGCCGGCCAGGACGGCGTAGGCCAGGAACGGCCACGCCGCCGCGAACGGCCGCACGCGCCTGCACAGGCCGGCCAGGTAAGCCACGTGCGCGCACAGGAACGAGGCCAGGCCGAACACGAACCAGTCGCCGGGCAGCATCAGGAACGCGTCGCCGGCGGTGGACAGCAGCAGGCCGGCGGAGATCGCGCGGCGATAGCGCGGGTCGGCGGCGGCGCCCAGGCGCCACACCATCGCCGCGACCAGCAAAGTAGTCGCCGGCTTGAACAGGTAGTGCAGCCAGATCGCCGCGCCGCCGGCGTAGGCGCCGGCGATGGCCAGCGCGGCCGACAGCGCCACGGCCGCGCCCCAGCCGCGCGGGGCAGGCGATGGCCGCGGATCGCGGGCGGTGGGCTGGCTCATGCGTGCATCCCTGTCCTGTGGCGCCCGCGGCGGGCGGTATCGAGGCCGTGCGCGGACCGCAGCCCGCGCACGCAGGTCGCCGCGATCGCGGCGACGCCGGCGGAGCGGCGGGCGCGCCGCCGCACCGCCAGGCTCAGTCGCCGCAACCGCTCAGCTTGATCCGCTGGCCCGGCTTGACCGCATAGCGCGGCGCCTTGAGCCCGTTGGCCTTGGCCAGCGCGCGGGTGTCGCAGGAGAACTTCTTGGCCACGTCGGTCAGGGTGTCGCCGCGCTGGATCTTGTAGTCCTTCGGCGTCGCCTTCTTCTTCGGCTCGGCCTTGGGCGCCGGCGCCGGGCGGCCGGTGGCGACCGTGGTCGGCACGCCCGCAGCGCTGGTGCCGGCGTACGCCGCGGTGCCGTCCTCGCCGGCGCCCTGCACCGGCAGCACGGTCAGCGGGCCGGTGCGCACGATCGCGCTGGAGGCATCGCTGGCGACCAGGGTGCGGGCGAGTTCGGCGCGCTTGCCCTGGGTGCACCAGCGGTTGTACAGGCTAACCATGCGGGTGGTGGCGTTGAGCGTGGTCCCGGCGGAGAGGTAGCTGTCGGCCTGGTAGCGCGGATTGAGGTTGCGCAGCGCGCGCATGTAGCCGTCGCGGCTGCCGGCGCCGCCCATGCAGATGGTCAGCTCGTAGATCGAGCTGGGCTTGCTCAGGCGCAGCTGGGCCAGCTTGCCGTCGACCTTGGCGAAGTTCAGGCCGTACTCGCGCGGGTGCAGGAACAGCCACGCGGCGGCGACCACCATCGGCACGTAGTCGCGGGTCTCGGCCGGGAACTGGTTGTAGACCGACTCGTCCCAGAAGTTGCGTCCGCCGGAGGCGTTGTTGATGCGCAGCGCGCGGCCTTCGCCGCCGTTGTAGGCGGCCAGCGACATCTCGATGGAGTTGTTGAGCTGGCCCAGGCGCTCGTTCAAGTACTCGGCCGCGGCCTGCGCGGATTGCTTGGGGTCGTAGCGGGTGTCGAAGCCGGAACCGTCGTCGCCCAGGCCGAAGCGCTTGCCGGTGGCGAACATGAACTGCAGCGGGCCGGCCGCGCCGACGCGCGAGGTCGAGTGCACGCGGCCGTTGGATTCCTTGGCGATGATGCCGAACAGCAGCGCCTCGGGCAGGCCGGCGCGCTGGAACTCCGGCCACATCATCCCGCGCATGTACTGGTAGTTGTCGTAGCTCTGCATCAGCGGGCCGCGCAGGTCGGTCAGCCAGCGGCGGATGCCGGCCTGCACCGCCGGGTTGTACTGCACCATCTTGACGAAGCGCTGGCCGTCGTCGCTGAGCAGCGCGGCGGCGCGCGCGGCCTCGGGCACGTCGGCGGCGAGGCCGTCGCTGTCGAGCTGGCCGGCGTCCTCGGCGTCCTCGTCGGTGTTGGCGACCGAGTCGGCGTTGGCCTTGAGCAGGCGCTTGTAGCCGGCCAGCATGGTGGTCGGCGCGCAGCCCTTCTGCTTGAGGCAGGCGGCGATCACGTCCTCCATGTCCTCCAGCGCGGCGTCGCTGTCCTGGCGGCCGGTCGGGTCGGCGTTGCGGATCTTGACCAGGGCCGACTGGTAGCGGGTTTCGGCCGACTGCATGCGCTGGGTCAGCGCGTCGACCGCGGCCTGGTCGCGCTTGGACAGCGCGGCGGCCTGCGGCGAAAGACTGCACAGCGCGAGCGCAGCGGCCAGCGGCGCGACCGCCGCACGGAGGCCGGCCGGGGCGCGCACGGCGCGGGCGAGACGTGAATATGCGGGCATGAGGCGTGCAGCAGGTCCTTTTTGCGGGGGGTCAGGGTAACGGCGCGGGTCCGGGCCCGGCAAGGACCGTGACCACACGCGGGTTTTCCCGACCGGGCCGGCGGCGGGCGGCGCTTGCGCGACGGGCCGTGGCATGGAGCGGATTGGACTGGGCCGGCGGACCGAAGTTCACCCGGACCGGGCACATGCGCCGCCACGGCGGCGTCTCATCCGGCCCTGCTTCGCCGAAACGACAGCCGCGGCACCTCGCTCCGGCGCCGGCCCCGGCTCCGGCGCCCTGGCCCTGGCCTCGTCATTGCGGCCAAATCCGAATCCACTTCGTCGCTGCTGTTGCTGTTGCTGTTGCTGTTGATACTGCTGTTGTCCTTAACGCTTGGACGCAACCGCGCCCGAGGCCCACGTTCCGCGGCCCCGGAGGGCGCGCGCATGGATGCGCGCGTGCGCCATGGGACAGGATGTCCCTTATGGCGCAGCCCCGCGCC
>NZ_FNPT01000009.1:0-40006 GCF_900107375.1 Lysobacter sp. yr284 | reverse complement strand
GCGGGTTCGGTCTTTGCGTGTTCGTGCGTTTGACGACAAGCCACCATCCAAAGCTTCCGTCCGCAAGCGGCCGGGTCACTTTCTTTGTCCAAAGCAACAAAGAAAGTAACCAAAGAAAGTGCTTTTCCCTGTTTCGAATCAAAAGCCACTAGGGCTCACAGCGGCGCGGGGCCGCGCCATAAGGGGCATCCTGCCCCATGGCGCGCGTGCGCATCCATGCGCACGCCCTCCGGGGCTGCGGAACGTGTGCTTCGCATGGGGTTGCGTCCAAGCGAACTGCAACGGCAACGGCAACAGCGAACGTCAAAACGGACTCCGGCTTCGCCGGAATCAGGGGTTGGGAAACTCCTCGCTTCAGGACGTTGCCGCAAAGCCGCCTCCCCCGCCCCAGATTCACGAACCCCACACGCCAGCCGCTAGAATCGCCCATCGCAACGCATCCCCGAACCACGGAAACGGACATGGCCCCGACCCCCGGCGACACCCAGAACGACATCCTGATCGGCAAGGCCGTGACCACCCCGGACAGCGGGCAGGTGTTCCTACACACCAAGCTCGGCAACCGCCACGGCCTGGTCGCCGGGGCCACCGGTACCGGCAAGACGGTCACCCTGATGACCCTGGCCGAAGGTTTCTCGCGCCAGGGCGTGCCGGTGTTCCTGGCCGACGTGAAGGGCGACGTCGCCGGCCTCGCCGTCGCCGGCACCGCCAACGACAAGCTGCAGGCGCGGCTGGGCGAGATCGGCGTCGCCGACTGGGCCCCGCAGGCCAACCCGGTGGTGTTCTGGGACCTGTTCGGCAAGCTCGGCCACCCAGTGCGCACCACCGTCAGCGAAATGGGCCCGACCCTGCTGGCGCGCATCCTCGAGCTCAACGACACCCAGTCCGGCGTGCTCGACATCGTGTTCAAGCTCGCCGACGACCGCGGCCTGCTGCTGCTCGACCTGGCCGACCTGCGCGCCCTGCTCGGCCTGGTCGCCGACGAGCGCAAGGACATCTCCACCAGCTACGGCCTGGTCAGCGTGCAGTCGGTCGGCGCGATCCAGCGCTCGCTGCTGCGCCTGGAGCAGGACGGCGGCGATCATTTCTTCGGCGAGCCGGCGCTGGAGCTGGCCGACCTGATGCGCACCACGCCGAACGGCCACGGCGTAGTCAACGTGCTCGCCGCCGACTCGCTGATCCTCAAGCCGCGCCTGTATTCCAGCTTCCTGTTGTGGCTGCTGTCGGAACTGTTCGAGCAGTTGCCGGAAGTCGGCGACCTCGACCGGCCCAAGCTGGTGTTCGTGTTCGACGAAGCCCACCTGCTGTTCGACGACGCCCCGGCCGCGCTGCAGCAGCGGGTCGAACAAGTGGTGCGGATCATCCGCTCCAAGGGCGTGGGCGTGTATTTCTGCTCGCAGTTCCCCGACGACATTCCCGACAACATCCTCGGCCAGCTCGGCAACCGCGTGCAGCACGCGCTGCGCGCGTTCACCCCGCGCGACCAGAAGGCGGTGCGCACCGCGGCGGAAACCTTCGTGCCGAATCCGGCCTTGAACGTCGCCGAGGCCATTTCCAAGCTCGGCACCGGCGAGGCGCTGGTTTCGACCCTGCAGGACAAGGGCGTGCCGATGCCGGTCGAGCGCACCCTGGTGGCGCCGCCGCGCTGCCGCATGGGCGCGATCACCGAGGCCGAGCGCGCCCAGGTCCGCGTCGGCAGCCCGATCGGCGCCAAGTACGACACCCCGGTCAACCGCGAATCGGCCGCCGAGATGCTGGCCCAGCGCGCCGAAACCGCGTCCGAACAGGCCAAGGCGCCGCCGGCCAAGACCCGCGAGCAGGACGACAAGGAGGAAGGCGGCTTCGGCCAGGCGGTCAAGGACGCGGTGTTCGGCACCAAGCGCCGCCAGGGCATGGTCGAGACCATGGCCAAGCAGACCGCGCGCACCGTCGGCACCCAGGTCGGGCGGCAGATCCTGCGCGGCCTGCTCGGCGGCATCTTCGGCGGCAAGCGCTGACCCGGCGACGCCGGCGGCGGACGCACGCGAGCGAAGAGTGAGAAACGGCTCGCTTTCGCCCACGCGTCGCTGCTCTACCCTCACCCCCTCCGCTTCCAGACCCAGACCCGCACAGGAGCCGCATGTGAACCGCAAACTGCTCGCCCTCGCCTGCCTCGCCGCGCTCGCATTGAGCGCGTGCAACAAGCCCGCCGAAACGCCCGCCGCCGCGCCGGCCGAAACGCCCAAGGCCGCCGAACCGGCCGCGCCGGCCGAAGCCGCGCCGGCTCCCGCCGCCGCAGCCGCCCCGGCCACGTTCGACGCCGCCGCCTTCGCCGGCACCTTCAGCGGCACCCTGCCCTGCGCCGATTGCAGCGGCATCGACACCAAGCTCGAACTCAAGGCCGACGGCGGCTACGCCCTCAGCGAGAGCTACCAGGGCAAGAAGGACGGCAACTTCAAGGGCGACGGCACCTGGACCGCGGAAGACAACGGCAAGCGCGTGCGCCTGGACCCGAACAGCAAGAGCGACGACGACCGCCTGTTCGACATCGTGTCCAAGGACGAGATCCGCATGCTCGATACCGAGGGCAAGCCGATCGAGTCGCAGCTCGACTACAGCCTCAAGCGCACGCCGTAACGCGCGGCTTCGCTTTCCCCTGTAGGAGCGGCGCGAGCCGCGACCGCGACACCGCGACTGCGCCGAAACTTGCGCCGTAGTTGCGGTGTCGCGGTCGCGGCTCGCGCCGTTCCTACAGGGAGTGAACCGATCTTCACCCCGATTTGCTTGAACCGCGCCGCCCGCTCTGCGATAACGTCGGCCCCGCTGTCGCGAGTACCGCCGCCATGGGCCGTTGGCGCCCGCCCGCCGAACACAGCACCGCGCTGATCACCCGCGAGGGCCACGCGCGCCTGAAGCACGAGCTCGACGAGCTGTGGCGGCTGCGCCGTCCCGAGGTGGTCAAGGCGCTGGCCGCCGCGGCCGCCGAGGGCGACCGCTCCGAGAACGCGGAATACACCTACCGCAAGAAGCAGCTGGCCGAGATCGACCGGCGCGTGCGCTACCTGAGCAAGCGCCTGCCGCTGCTGCGGGTGATCGAATCCACGCCCAGCGATCCGCAATCGGTGTTCTTCGGCGCCTGGGTCGAGGTCGAGGACGTCGCCAGCGGCGAGCTGGCGCGCTACCGCATCGTCGGGCCGGACGAGACCGACGCCCGGCTCGGCCACATCAGCATCGACTCGCCGCTGGCGCGGGCGATGCTCAAGCGCCGGGTCGACGACGAGTTCGAGGCGGTGCTGCCGGCCGGGCCGGCGCGGTTCGCCATCGTCGAAGTGTCGTACCTGCCGCCGGCCGGCTGAAACCTCGCTGCCGCGGTCGCGGTCGTCGCAAAAGCCCGGCCCAGCGGACCCGCGCGGCGGCGCGAGCCGCGGCCGCGACGCCCCGACTACGGCGAAGCGTTCGGCGCGGGCCGATAGGCCGGCGCCGCTCCTGCAAGGCTTCGGCCGCCTGCGCCGCCGCGCGACGCGCCCCGCTCACACCGCGACGATCCGGCGCCCGCTGCGCGCCTCGCAGCGCGCCGTCCGCGCCGTCGCCGCGACCGGCGCCGGCACCCGGCAGCCGATCAGGTCCGGGCACCAGGCGCAGCGCGCCGGCAACTGGCGCGGCGGGCGTTCGCCCGCGCCGACGGGCGCGGGCGCGGTCCGCGTCAGCGGCTCCATCGCCGCCTCAGCCGCGCTGCTGCTGGCGCAGGCCGGCGTACTGCATCGCGCCCAGCACCGCGACGCCCAGCGCCTGCGCGAGCATCAGTTCCGTGCCCAGCGCGGTCGGCGCGAGCGCGCCGACGACCAGCGCGAGCACGGAGAGCGCGCCCCAAGCGAAGTTCACCGCGATCGCGGTCCAGGCCAGCGCCGGCGCGACCGGATCGCGGCTCGCGGCCCAGCCGACGAGCAGCGCCCAGGCGAACATGATCGCGGCCTCGGCCAGGATCAGGCCCGGCGCCATCGCGAAGTGGCGCGAGGCGGCGGCGGTGAAGCCGAGCAACAGCGCGCCGGCGGCCGCGGAAGCGGCGGCGTCGAGCGCCAGCGCGCGGCGCAGGGTGGAACGCGGACGGGACGGCAGGACAGTGGCCATGGTGGTGCTCCTGGGCAGTGGCGGATGAAATTCGTTGTGTCGGTTCCACGCCATGACACGCCCGCCCGCGCGGCGGGTCGATTACCTGGCAGGTAATGCCGGCGCCGGCGCAGCTGGGCTAAGGTGGCCGCATGAACGATCCGCGCCCCGTGGGCGAGCTGTTGCGCCAATGGCGCCAGCGCCGCCGCCTGACCCAGTTCGACCTGGCCGAGATGGCCGAGATCTCCACCCGCCACGTCAGCTTCATCGAGACCGGCCGCTCGCTGCCGAGCCGGGCCATGCTGCTGCGCCTGGCCGACCGCCTGGACGTGCCGCTGCGCGAGCGCAACGCCTTGATGACCGCGGCCGGGCTGGCGCCGATGTACGCCGAGCGCCCGCTCGACCACCCGGCGATGCGCGAGGCCTACGCCGCGGTCGAGCTGGTGCTGTACGCGCACGAACCGCATCCGGCGCTGGCGGTGGACCGGCACTGGAACCTGATCCAGCACAACCGCGCGCTCGGCCCGATGCTGGCCGGCGTGGCCGAGCACCTGCTGGCCGGGCCGGCCAACGTGCTGCGCGCGGCGCTGCACCCCGAAGGCATGGCGCCGAGCATCCTCAACTTCGGCGAATGGCGCGCGCACATCCTGCACCGGCTGCGCCACCAGATCGAAACCAGCGGCGATCCGGTGCTGGAAGCGCTGTACGCGGAACTGCAGGCGTATCCGCCGCCGCCGGGCTACGACCCCGCGGAGTACGACCCGGCCGAACTCACCGGCGCCGCCCACGTCGCAGTGCCCTGCCGCATGCGCACGCCGTTCGGCGAACTGTCCTTCATCAGCACCACCACCGTATTCGGCACGCCGATGGACGTGACCCTGGCGGAACTGGCGATCGAATCGTTCTTCCCCGCCGATGCGGCCACCGCCAAGGCGATGCGCGAGTTCGGCGCGAGCCTGACGACGTCTTCGTAGCGTCGGCGGCCGGGCGCGCCGGCCGCAATGCTGCGCGCGCCCAGGCTGCGTACGTCCTCGTACCTCGCCCGCACGCCCACATCCCGTCATTGCGGCGTCCGCCGCAGTGGCGAGTTGAGTGGCTTCATTCGTCGGCGCGCAGCGCTCGCCTGGATCGCAGGTGGCGTCGTAGCGCCGTTGCCGCGGTCGCGGCTCGCGCCGCTCCTACAGGGGCTCAGGCGGGTTCGCTTCCGGCTGTAGGAGCGGCGCGAGCCGCGACCGCGACACCGCGCCTGCGACGCGACGCCCCGCATCGCCGGATACCGCCTGTCGGCCCGCACGCGAATATTTTACCAATCGGTTGACAGTCGCTCGCCCCAGGCGGATATTCAACCCCATGGTTGAATATGACTCGCAACGGCTCGACGCCGTCTTCCAGGCCCTCGCCGACCCCACCCGGCGGGCGATGCTGCGCCAGCTCGCCGACGGCGAACGCAAAGTCGGCGAGCTCGCCGAACCCTACGCCATGACCCTGGCCGCCGCCTCCAAGCACATCAAGGCGCTGGAACGCGCCGGGCTGGTCCGGCGCGAGGTGCGCGGGCGCATCCACGTCTGCCGCCTCGACGCGCAACCGCTGCACGGCGGCTTCGAATGGCTGCGCCACTACGAACGCTTCTGGAACCAGCGCCTGGACGACCTGGAAGCGCTGCTGCGCGCCGAGGACGACGCCCGCGCCTCCACCTCCACGCCCCCGGCCGCCGCGCCGGCTCCATCGCCCCGCCCCGCGCGGCGCAAGCCGCGTCCCTGATCCACCCCTTCCGTTCCGGAGACCGCCATGAACCTGCCCGCCAACGACGCCTACGGCGTCCTCACCGCCGCCGATTCGGTCCGCATCGAACGCGTCCTGCCCGGCCCGATCGAACGCGTCTGGGCCTACCTCACCGAATCCGACAAGCGCCGGCACTGGCTGGCCGCGGGCGGGATGGACCTGCGCGTCGGCGGCGCGGTCGAGCTGAACTTCGACAACGCCCGCCTCACCCGCAACGACGATCCGCCGCCGGCCAAGTACGCCAGCGACTGCGTCAACACCCTGCGCGGCCGCATCACCGCGATCGAGCCGCCGCGCCTGCTGCGCTACACCTGGAACGAAGACGCCGGCAGCAAGTCGGAGGTGAGCTTCGAACTGAGCGAACAAGGCGATCAAGTGCGGCTGGTCGTGCACCACCGTCATCTGTCCAACCGCAGCGGCCTGGTCAGCGTCAGCGGCGGCTGGCACGCGCACCTGGGCCTGCTGATCGACGTGCTGTCGCAGCGCGAGCCGGAAGGCTTCTGGCGCAGCCACAACCGCCTGGACGCGGAGTACGAACGGCGCATCCCGCAGGCCTGAGCGCGGCGCGAGGCGGGCGCGGGGTACGGCGGGTAAGCTGTGCGTCCTTCCGCCTATCCGTTCGAGGTCGTCCGTGCCCGCAGCGTCCCGCTCCGCCGTATCCCGCCCTGCCGCGCCCCGCTCCGCCGCGTCCGCCGCCGCGCGCGCGTTGCCGCTGGCGCTGCTGCTGGCCGCCGCCGCGCCGATGCTGGCCGGCTGCCAGCGCCCGGCCGAGCAGGAGCAGGCCGCGGCCGCGCCGAAGGTGATGCACGGCCGCATCGCCCAGTTCGAAATGATCGACCAGCGCGTCGGCACCGGCGCGCTCGCGCAGCCGGGCCAGGAAGCGATCGTGCAGTACACCGGCTGGTTCTACGACGAGACCGCGCCGAACAAGCGCGGCAGCAAGTTCGACAGTTCCTACGACCGCAACGGCCGGCCTTTCAGCTTCCTGCTCGGCGCCGGCCGGGTGATCCGCGGCTGGGACGACGGCGTCGCCGGCATGCGCGTGGGCGGCAAGCGGGTGCTGATGGTTCCGCCGGACCTGGCCTACGGCAAGGACGGCGCCGGCGGCGGCGCGATCCCGCCGGACGCCTCGCTGGTGTTCGAGGTGGAACTGCTCGGCCTGGAACCGCGCTGAGCGCCGCTGCGCGGGCCCGGCGCGAACGCGCGCCGGGCCGGGTGCGGATCAAGCCAGCGACTTGAGCGCCTGCGCCGCCAGTTCGAACGAGCGCAGCCGCGCGTCGTGCTCGAAGATGTTGGCCGTCACCATCAGCTCGTCCGGCCGGTGCCGGGCGATGAAGGCGGCGATGCCGTCGGCGACTTCGCCCGGATCGCCGACCACCGCGCAGGCCAAGGCCTGGGCTACGCCGGCCTTCTCCAGCGGGGTCCAGAAACTTTCGATGTCGTCGATCGGCGGCGGGATCAGCCCCGGCCGGCCGCGGCGCAGGTTGACGAACGCCTGCTGCTGGGTGGTGAACAGGCGCCGGGCCTGGGCGCCGTCCGCCGCGGCGACCACGTTCAAGGCCAGCATCGCGTGCGGCGCCTGCAGCCGCGCGGACGGCTGGAAGTCGCGGCGGTAGAGCGTCAGCGCCTCGTCCATCGCGTCGGGCGCGAAATGCGAGGCGAACGCGAACGGCAGGCCCATCGCCGCCGACAGCCGCGCGCTGAACAGACTCGACCCCAGCAGCCACACCGGCACCTCCAGCCCGGCGCCGGGCACCGCGCGCACCGCCTGCTGCGGCTGCGCCGGCTCGAAGTAATGCAGCAGTTCGGCCACGTCCTGCGGAAAGCTGTCGGCGCCGTCGTAGTAGCGGCGCAGCGCGCGCGCGGTGGAGTGGTCGGTGCCGGGCGCGCGGCCCAGGCCCAGGTCGATGCGGCCGGGGTACAGCGAGGCCAGCGTGCCGAACTGCTCGGCCACCTGCAGCGGCGCGTGGTTGGGCAGCATGATCCCGCCGGCGCCGACGCGGATGCGCGAGGTGCCGCCGGCGATATGCCCGATCAGCACCGCGGTGGCGGCGCTGGCGATGCCGGGCATGTTGTGGTGTTCGGCCAGCCAATAGCGGGTATAGCCCAGCGCTTCGGCGTGGCGGGCGAGGTCCAGGCTGTTGGCGAAAGCCTGGCGGGCGTCGCTGCCCTGGACGACGGGCGCGAGGTCGAGGACGGAATACGGCAGCATGCGGGGATCGGCGCTCCGGAAGGGATCGTTACGATCTGGGGCCGGGCGGCGGCGGAATCCAGCGCGCGATTGGGGAAGGATCGGCGCTGGTGTGTTGCCGGATGCGCCCTCATCCGCCCCCCTGCTTTCGCAGGGGCAGGCTCTTCGGGGCAGCGTCTCCCGCAAGCGGGAGAAGAAACGGCAAGAAGCCGCGCTGCTGGAAGCCCCTCTCCCGCCTGCGGGGCGAGGGCGGCGCTTGCGAGCCATCGGCTCGCGCAGCGCCGAACGCCCGAACGCCCTGCGTTCGGGCCGGGGTGCGGGTTGGGGCGAGGTCCGCGCCCTCAGAACAGATCGAACGCCAACCCCTCGCGCTCGTTGTCCCACACCGTGCACACCACCCACCAGCGCCCGTGCTCGTGGCAAACCTGGATGCTGTTGGCCCCGCGCTTGAGCAGCACCGGCGAACCCTGCGCCGGGCGCGCGTCGTACTTGCTCCACACGTGCGCGATCTGGCCGAAACGCTCGATCCGCTGGTCGGTCTCGACCTCGAAGAAGTCGGTGTCGGCGAACAAGGGCGCGACGTCGGCGATGTACTGCTCGACATCGAACACCACCGCCCGGGTAGAGCCGTCGGCCTCGACCACGGTGCGCAGGCTCAGCGCGCGCGGATGCATCAGGTAGCGGAACCGCGCCCAGTCGCGCGGCGCCCCGGCCGGGCCGGAAATGCACGCGTACACCGCCCGCACCAGGCGGCCGATGTCCTGGGTGTCGGCGACCCAGTGCGCGGGAACCTCGGCGTGCGGCGTGTCGGGCATGGCGGCAACTCCTGTCGGAAGCAAGGCGAAGACGGCCGCCCGCCGCGCCGCAGCGGCGCCGGGCGGCGGCGAACGCAGCGGCTAGAACGGCATCGGCCAACCCGCCAGCGGCGCGATCAGCCAGTACAGCCCGCCCAACACCAGCGCCCACATCGCCGTGCGCAACACGAACCCGACCAGCTTGAACGCCAGCCACAACGCCACGCCGACCACGATCAGGGCCACGATGTCCATGCAGGCTCCCAGTCAAAACGGCCCCGAGCTTACCCCGCCGCGCGCCCCGCCCGCCCCTGCCATCCTTCCTGCCGCGAACCGATGCGGCCGCGCCCTCAGGCCCGATGCCATCCGCTCCGCCGCCGCGCGCTCGCCCCCATCGATAAAAAAATCTCGACAAGCCGACAAACGGCAGGAACAATTTCCTAACATTTGGGTCTAGTGCTTCCGACATCGCAGCCATGCGCAACGCGCAGGACCGCGATGCCCAGGCCAGCGCCACGCGCAGACCTGACACACTGGATTGGGGACCGGCCGGGCCATGGACGCCCGGCCCGGCAACGGCCACCGCACCACGGATCGGAACATCGCAATGGACACCACGCCCTCGCCGTCGCAACCGGCTCCCCCCGCGGAGGCCGGCGCGACCGGCCGCGCCGGCCTCTGGCGCCGCGCCACCCAGGCCACGTTCGGCCAGATGGCCTGGACGCCGCCGCCGTGGCTCGCCGCGCTCGCCGCGCGCATCCGCCAACGCCCCGGCCTGTACCTGGGCAGCCTGCTCGGCCTGCTCGCCGCGGCCTGGCTCGCGCACTGGCTGATCACCCGGCCCAAGCCGGTGATCCCCGGCGCGCTCAGCGTGGAACTGCACGCGCCCGAGCTCACCGACTACGAGCGCAAGCCGCCGACCGTGAGCCGGCTGAGCCTGACCTTCTCCGACTCGGCCGCGCCGCTCAAGCAGATCGGCAACGCGCCGGTGGGCGTGAGCCTGAAGCCCGAACTCAAGGGCGCGTGGACCTGGGAAGACGACAAGACCCTGGTGTTCGTGCCCGCCACCGACTGGCCGGTCAAGACCAAGTACACGGTCGAAGTCGATCCGAACACCAGCGTGGCGCCCAAGGTGGCGCTGCAGGAACACGAATTCGAATTCGAGACCGCGCCGTTCAAGGCCGAGCTGTCCAACAGCGAGTTCTACCAGGACCCGCAGGACCCGGCGCTCAAGAAGGGCGTGTTCGAGCTGAAGTTCTCGCATCCGGTCGACGAGGCGCAGTTGCAGCGCCGCATCGCGCTGTCGTTGGTCGACGGCGGCGGCAGCGTCCAGGCCGCGCCCAAGTACACCCTCACCTACGACGACGCCCGGCTCAAGGCCTGGGTCCACTCCGAACCGCTGAAGCTGCCGGAAAACGGCGGCAGCCTGAGCCTGGAGGTCGCCGCCGGCGTGGTCAGCGCGCTGGGCGGCGAAGGCAGCCCGGAAAAACTCAGCGCGCAGGTCAAGCTGCCGTCGCTGTACAGCGTCAACGTCGACGATCTCGCCACCACCCTGGTCGAGAACGAGCGCTTCGAACCCGAGCAGGCGCTGGTGGTGAGCTTCAACAACGCCATGCGCGACACCGAAGTCGCCGGCGCGACCCGCGCCTGGCTGCTGCCGACCAAGGACCCGCGCCGCCCGGCCAGCGAACAGAGCGGCAACCGCTCCTGGTCCACCGGCGAGGTCGACGAGGCCGTGCTCAAGGCCGCCACGCCGCTGCCGCTGAGCCCGATCGCGGCCGAGCGCGAATACACCCCGGTGCACAGCTTCAAGTTCCAGGCGCCGCCGGACCGCTACGTCTACGTGCGCGTGGGCAAGGGCCTGAAGGCGTTCGGCGGCTTCCTGCTCGGCCGCGACCACGCGGTCGCCCTGCGCGTGCCCGAGTATCCCAAGCTGCTGCGCTTCGTCGGCGAAGGCGCGCTGCTGTCGCTGCGCGGCGAGCGCCGGATCAGCGTGGTCTCGCGCAACGTGCCGCGTGCGCGGCTGGAGATCGCCCGGGTCCTGCCCGAGCAGATCCAGCACCTGGTGTTCAACAACGAAGGCAGCTACGCCAAGCCGCGCATGTACAACCTCGACGCCGACAGCCTGGTCGAGCGCGAGGAACGCCGCCTGACCCTGCCGGCCGAGAACCCGGCCAAGGCCCACTACGAAGGCGTGGACCTGGGCGCCTACCTCAAGCCCAACCGCCGCGGCGTGTTCCTGCTGAGCCTGCGCACGATGAGCGACTCCGACGCGCAGCGCCCGAGCGAGGAGACCATCGCCGACGACGCCGGCAGCGAGGAGGACAGCCGCCTGGTCGTGCTCACCGACCTGGGCATCGCGGTCAAGCAGGGCCTGGACGGCCGCCGCGACGTGTTCGTGCAGTCGCTGTCCAACGGCGCGCCGGTGGCCGGCGCGCGGGTGCGCGCGGTGGCGCGCAACGGCGAGACCCTGGTCGAGGCCGACACCGATGCGGGCGGCCGCGCCCAGCTGCCGTCGCTGAAGGGCTTCAAGCGCGAAAAGACCCCGACCATGCTGACCGTCAGCCAGGGCGAGGACTATTCGTTCCTGCCGATCGACGACTACCGGCGCAAGCTCGACTACTCGCGCTTCGACATCGGCGGCGAGCCCAACGACATCGAGGCCGGCGCGCTCAACGCCTTCCTGTTCTCCGACCGCGGCCTCTACCGCCCCGGCGACACCGTCAACATCGGCATGATCGTGCGCGCCGCCGACTGGAAGCGCCCGCTAGCCGGGCTGCCGCTGGAATGGGAGTTCACCGACCCGCGCGGCAACGTCGCCCAGCGGCAGAAACTCAAGCTCAGCGAACAGGGCTTCGAGAGCGCCAGCTTCGCGCCCAGCGAGAGCGCACCCAGCGGCACCTGGCAGGTCCAGCTGTTCCTGCTCGGCCGCGACAACCAGCGCACCAGCATCGGCTCGACCTCGGTGCAGGTGCGCGAGTTCGCGCCGGACACGATGAAGGTCGCGGTGAAGCTGTCGGCCGACAATCCCAAGGGCTGGATCAAGCCCGACCAGCTGTCCGCCGTGGTCAGCGCCGAGAACCTGTTCGGCACCCCGGCGCAGCAGCGCAAGGTCGAGGGCACGATGGTGCTGCGGCCGTACTTCCCCAGCTTCGCCCAGTACCCGGGCTACCAGTTCTTCGATCCGCAGCGGGCCAAGGAAGGCTACGACGAGTCGCTCAGCGACCAGACCACCGACGCCCAGGGCCAGGCCACCTTCAAGCTCGACCTGACCAAGTACGAGCGCGCGACCTACCAGCTGAGCTTCCTGGCGCGCGCGTTCGAGCCCGGCAGCGGCCGCAACGTCGCCGCGCAGACCAGCGCGCTGGTGTCGAACAACGACTTCCTGGTCGGCATCAAGGCGGTGGACGCGCTCGACTACGTCCAGCGCGGCGCCAAGCGTTCGCTGCAACTGGTCAGCATCGGCCAGGACGGCGCGCCCAAGCCGGTGCCGGGCCTGCGCGCGGTGGTGGTGGAGAAGCGCTACGTCTCGGTCCTGACCAAGCAGGATTCGGGCCTGTACCGCTACGTCTCGCACGAACGCCGCTACGACCTGCGCGAGCAGCCGCTGGCGCTGGCCGGCGGCCGCCAGAGCGTGGCCCTGCAGACCGACCAACCCGGCGACTTCGTGATCGAAGTGCGCGCGGCCGACGGCAAGGTGCTCAACCAGATCGGCTATCGCGTCGCCGGCGCGGCCAACCTGTCGCGCTCGCTGGAGCGCAACGCCGAACTCGGCCTGACCCTGTCCAAGCCCAGCTACAAGCCCGGCGAGACCATCGAGGTCAGCATCCGCGCGCCCTACCCCGGCGCCGGCCTGATCACGATCGAACGCGACAAGGTCTACGCCCACGCCTGGTTCCGCGCCGACAGCACCGCCAGCGTGCAGAAGATCGTGCTGCCGGCCGATTTCGAGGGCAACGGCTATATCAACGTGCAGTTCCTGCGCGATCCGAACTCCGACGAGATCTACATGAGCCCGCTGTCGTTCGGCGTGGCGCCGTTCGCGGTCGACCGCAGCGCGCGCACCCAGCCGCTGAGCGTGAGCCTGCCGAAGGTGACCAAGCCGGGGCAGACGGTGAACGCGTCCATCGTCACCGAAGGCAAGGCGCGGGTGGTGCTGTTCGCGGTCGACGAAGGCATCCTGCAGGTCGCGCGCTACCGCGTCGGCGAGCCGCTGGATCACTTCTTCCGCAAGAAGATGCTGCAGGTCGACACCGCCCAGATCCTCGACCTGCTGCTGCCGGAGTTCAGCCGCCTCGCCAACGCGGCCGCGCCCGGCGGCGACGGCGAAGGCGGCATGGCCAAGCACCTCAATCCGTTCAAGCGCAAGTCCGAGAAGCCGGCGGTGTGGTGGTCGGGCATCGTCGACGTCGACGGCCGCCGCGAGTTCCCGTTCGTGCTGCCCGACCATTTCAACGGCAAGGTGCGGGTGGTGGCGGTGGCGGTGACGCCGCAGCGCATCGGCATCGTCCAGGACGAGGCGATCATCCGCGGCGACTTCGTGCTGACCCCGACCCTGCCCACACATGTGGCGCCGGGCGACGAGTTCGACCTGCCGGTCGGCGTCGCCAACACCATCGAAGGCGCCAAGCAGGCGGCGAAGGTGACGGTGAACCTGCAGCTGCCGGCGGGCCTGAGCCTGATCGGCGCGACGCCGGCGCCGGTGTCGATCGCCCCGCGCAGCGAAACCACGGTGCGCTTCCGGGTCCGCGCCGGCAACGCGCTGGGGGCGCTGCCGGTCGCGATCCAGGCGGTGTCGGGCAGCTACAACGCCAGGCGCCGGATCGAGCTGTCGCTGCGCCCGGCGATCGTCGCGCGCCAGGACCTGATCGCCGGCCGCGCCGACAAGCGCTCGACGATCCAGCCGCTGCGGGCGATGTTCGACCAGCAGGCCACGCGCCGGATCTCGGCTTCGGTGTCGCCGCTGGTGGCGGTGGACGGGCTCAGCGCGTACCTGGCCGATTACCCGTACCAGTGCAGCGAGCAGGTGCTCAGCGGCGCGTTCCCGGCGCTGGTGCTGGGTGCGCATCCGGAACTGGGCAAGCTGGTCGCGACCGGCAAGGGCGACCCGCGCCAGAACGTGATCGACCTGCTGCGCGCGCGCCAGAACAGCGAAGGCGGCATCGGCCTGTGGACCGCCACGCCCGACGCCGACGACTTCGTCACCGGCTATGCGGCGCTGTACCTGATCGAAGCGCGCGAGCGCGGCCAGGCGGTGCCCGACGACCTGCTCAAGTCGCTCAACGGCTACCTCGAACAGCGCGCCTCCGACCGCTCCGGCAACGACCTGCCGGCGCTGCGCAACCGCGCGCTCGCCGTGTACCTGCTGGTGCGCCAGGGCCGTACCGCGAGCAACCTGTTGAGCGCGGTGCACGAGCAGATCAAGCGCGACCAGCCCAAGACCTGGGAGAACGACGTCGCCGGCCTGCTGATCGGCGCGAGCTACCAGCTGCTGCAGCAGGACAAGCCGGCGCGCGCGCTGGCCACGGTGGCGCTGCGCCGGGCCAACGCGGCCTCGGCCACGGCAAGCACGCCGTACGCGTCGTACTACGACGGCGGCATCGACCAGGCCTGGACGGTGTACCTGCTCAACCGCCACTTCGGCGCGCTCAGCCGCGACCTGTTGAAGCGCACCGCGCTGGAGCGGTTGCTCGATCCGCTGCGCCACAACAGCTACAACACGTTGTCCTCGGCGCTGACCGTGCTGGCGCTCGACGCCTACGCCTCGGCCCAGCCGCAGCAGCCGCTGCCGGTGCTGGAAGCGGCCGGCAAGGACGGCAAGTCGCGGCGCATCGGCGCGGCCGCGGGCGTCATCAGCCGCGGCGACTTCGCCGGCGGCGACCTGCGCCTGTGGGTGGCGCCGGGCGGCGACGCGCCGGCGTGGTACCTGGTCAACCAGACCGGCTACGACCGCGCCTTGCCCAAGGCGGTGCAGGACAAGGGCCTGGAAGTGGTGCGCGACTACCTCGACGACGCCGGCAAGCCGGTGACCGCGATCAAGCAGGGCCAGGAAGTGACCGTGCGCCTGCGCCTGCGCGCGCTCGGCGCGCCGATGCGCGACAACATCGCGGTGGTCGACCTGCTGCCGGGCGGCTTCGAGACGGTGATGCAGTACGCCGCGCCGGCCGCGACCGACAGCGACAGCGGCGAGTCGGAAAACGAGTGCGGCGACGAATGCGGCGAAGGCGAGAGCGACGGCGAAGACCAGCCCTCGCGCGACGGCCCCGACCCGAACGCGGCGCCGGCGCAGACCCTGGCCCTGCCGGGTTCGAGCTTCCAGCCGCAGCACGTCGAGCAGCGCGAGGACCGGGTGATCCTGTACGGCCGCATCGGCGGCGAGGCCAGCGAGTTCCGCTACAAGGTGCGCGCCAACAACGCCGGTACCTTCGTGGTGCCGCCGGCCTATGCCGAATCGATGTACGAACGCTCGGTGTACGCGCAGGGCGGCCCGGCCGGAACCCTGCAGGTGACCGCGCCGACGCCGTGAGCCCGATCCGATGAAGGTGCTGTCGTCCCTGCGCCGGGGACTGAAGCGATGGCGGTGGGCGCTGATCGCGCTCGCCGCCCTCGCCGCGGCGCTGGTCGCGGTGCGTGTGTACCCGCGCCCCGGCCTGGCCGAGGCGATCCCGCTGTCGACCGTGGTGCGCGACCGCGAGGGCCGGCTGCTGCGGCTGGCGCTGGCCGGCGACCAGCGCTACCGCCTGTGGGTGCCGCTGGAGCAGATCTCGCCGCAGTTGGTCGAGTCGGTGATGCTGCAGGAGGACGCCTGGTTCTACTGGCATCCGGGCTTCAACCCGGTCAGCCTGGTGCGCGGCGCGTGGTCGACCTACGGCAGCGGCGAGGCGCGCGTGGGCGGCTCGACCCTGACCATGCAGCTGGCGCGGCTGCGCTGGCGGCTGCAGACCCGCGACATCCGCGGCAAGCTGGTGCAGATCGCGCGCGCGGCGCAACTGGAGCTGTGCTACTCCAAGCGCGAGATCCTCGAGGCCTACCTCAACCTGGCGCCCTACGGCGGCAACATCGAGGGCGTCGGCGCGGCCAGCCTGATCTATTTCCGCAAGCCCGCCGGCGAGCTGACCCTGCCCGAATCGCTGGCGCTGGCGGTGCTGCCGCAGGCGCCGTCGCGGCGCGGCCGGCTGGCCGCGCGCGAGGACGACGCCTACTACATCGGCGCCGGCCTGGAAGCGGCGCGCGCGCGCCTGTACGCGCGCTGGCGCGAGTCGCATCCCGACGATCCCGCCCAGGACGCGCTGCTGCGCCTGCCGCTGCGCCTGCGCAGCGCGCGCGAGCTGCCCTACCGCGCGCCGCACCTGGCCGACCGGGTGCTGGCCGAGCGCGCCTGGCATCCGCAGTCCGGCCCGGAGCTGACCACCACCCTGGACCTGCGCCTGCAGCGCCTGCTCGAAGAGCGCGTGCGCAACTACCTGCGCCAGGGCCGCAGCCGCGGCCTGCGCAACGCCAGCGCGATGCTGATCGACACCCGCGACATGGGCGTGCGCGCGCTGGTCGGCTCGGCAGACTACTTCGACGCGTCCATCCAGGGCCAGGTCAACGGCGCCGCCGCCAAGCGCTCGCCGGGTTCCACCCTCAAGCCCTTCATCTACGCCCTGGCGATCGATCAGGGCGTGCTGCATCCGCAGACCGTGCTGCGCGACGTGCCCAGCGCGTTCGGCCCGTACACGCCGGAGAACTTCGACGGCCGCTTCATGGGCCCGGTGACCGCGACCGAGGCGCTGGTGCGCAGCCGCAACATTCCCGCGGTCTACGTCGCCGCCCAGCTCAAGCAGCCCAGCTTCTACGACTTCCTGCGCCAGGCCGGGGTGAGCCGCATGGCCAGCCGCGACCACTACGGCCTGGCCCTGGTGCTCGGCGGCGGCGAGGTCACGATGGAGGAGTTGGCGCGCATGTACGCGATGCTCGGCAACGACGGCCGCCTGCGCGCGCTGCGCTGGCGCCAGAGCGACCCGGAAGAGGACGGCGCGCGCCTGCTCAGCGCCGAGGCCGCCTTCATCACCCGCGACATGCTGCGCCACAACCCGCGCCCCGACGCCGGCTCGCAATCGGCCTCGCGGCCGCTGCCGGTGGCGTGGAAGACCGGCACCTCGTGGGCGTTCCGCGACGCCTGGAGCGCGGGCCTGGTCGGCCCCTACGTGCTGGTGGTGTGGCTGGGCAACTTCGACGGCGCCAGCAATCCGGCGCTGATCGGCGTGGAAGCGGCGGCGCCGCTGTTCTTCGACATCGTCGACGGCCTGCAGGCCGCGCGCGCGGACCTGGCCGAACCGGCGCGGCAATGGCCGCTCAACCTCAAGCGGGTCGAGGTGTGCCGCGCCAGCGGCGACCTGCCCAACGCCTGGTGCCCGCAGCGCGGCACGACCTGGTTCATCCCCGGCAAGTCGCCGATCCGGATCAGCACCGTGCACCGCGCGGTGATCGTCGACAACGCCACCGGCAAGCCGGTGTGCGGGCGCTTCGATCCGGCGACGATGCGCCAGCAGGTGTACGAATTCTGGCCGTCCGACCTGGCCCAGGTGTTCGTCCAGGCCGGCATCCCGCGCCGGCGCCCGCCGGCCGGGCACGACTGCGGCGGCGCCCAGGACTGGCTCGGCAGCGCGCCGAGCATCACCTCGCCGTTCCGCGCCACCCGCTACACGATGCGGCTCTCGCATCCGGAGCAGTTGTCGCTGAGCCTGGCGGCGACCGTCGACGCCGACGTCTCGCGCCTGTACTGGTTCATCGGCAACACCTTCATCGGCAGCGCCGAAGCCGGCAAGGCGCTGGCGTGGACGCCGGACCGCACCGGCCAGTTCCGCCTGACCGCGGTCGACGACCACGGCCGCAGCGACGAGCGCGAGATCGAAGTGGCAGTGGTGAAGTAACCGGCAACCGCCGTCTCATTTCCCGCCGCCCGCCGGATATTGCGCGCGTATACGATTCTTGCGAAAGATTTATTAATGCAACAAACCAAATGACTATGCTGAATGTCGCGAATCTCGACGCCTAACACGCTTCGGGTTTGCGTACTGGCACACAAAATGCGCATGACGCGCTAGTCACCGCAGGCGTGGTCATTTATTCTAAGCCTCGGTCCGTCCGGCATCCGATATTCAATCGCGACGCCGCGCGCGATAATCACCTGGGCGATTTTCCGGGCGGGCCGCGGGTGGGGCCGCGGCGATTATCATTAATATAATTCAGTAATGGCGGAGAAACATTCGGCCGCCACAGTTCTTCGGCGATTAATCATGACGGTTGGCGCCGGTACGGGCCGCATTTGATTTTCTTGATCGGAGGGATTCGTGGAAGGAGCTGTCTCGCGAGACCGGCCCGGCGCCGCACGCACGCAATCGCCGCAGGCCCCTGGGTGCAAGCAGTACCTGGAAGACGTCCTGCATAAACTGCAGGCCCTGGTCGCCCCTGGGCACGACCTGGCCGAGGAGCAACAGGCCGCGACCCGGGCGCTGTTCGCCGATTTCATTTCCGGCTGCCTGCAGATGTATTTCCTGCACGGCGGCGGCACCGGCCTGCTCGCCGCGCCGCCCTGGCCCGACCCCGCCGCGCCCGACCCGCATCCGGCCAAGGAACGCCCGCCGCAAGAGCGCGAGCGCCCCTGGTACCTGAGCGACGTCGCCGCCGCGCCGAAGCCGGCCGAGACCTCGCGCGCGATCGCCCCGGCCTACCACGCCGCCGCGCTGGATGCGCCCGCCCGCCACGCGGCCGGCTACCCCGAACCGGCCCATTCGCCGCGCCCGTATCCGCTGCAACCGCCGCGTCCGGCGCCCGTCCCGGCGCTGTTCGAGCGCGCCAACGACCTGACCGAACGCGAGAAGGAAGTGCTGCAGTGGATCGCCGAGGGCCGCACCTCGCGCGAGGTCGGCCTGATCCTGTCGATCGCCGAGCGCACGGTGAAGTTTCATCTGCGCAACATCTACTCGAAGTTGAACGTGCTCAACCGCACCCAGGCGGTCAGCATCGCCAACCGCATGAACCTGGGTTGAGCCCGGCCCGCGCGGCGGCGACGCCGCGCGGCCTGCCCTGCCCCGCCCCGCTGCGCGCGGGTCAGCCGGCCTGCGCCCTGGGCGCGGACAGCGCGCGCAGCAGGGTTTCGCGCACGCGATCGACCACCGCCGCGCGGTGGCTGTCGACGAACAGGTGGCCGCCGTCGAAGCGGTGCAGTTCGCAGCCCGCTTCGGTCTGCTCGGCCCAGCGATCGACTTCGCTCCAGCGCCCTTCGCGCTCGCGTTCGCCGACCAGCACGCTCATCGGCACCCGCAGCTTCGGCCCCGGCCGGTGGACGTATTCGCAGGCCAGGGCGAAATCCGCGCGCAGGGTCGGCAGCACCAGGGCCATGAACTCGCGGTCGCCGAGCACTTCGGCCGGCGTGCCGTTGTAGTCGCGCAACACCTCGATCAGCGCCTCGTCGGGCAGCTTGTGCAGGTCGCGGCCCACGCGCCGGTAGCCCGGCGCCTCGCACGCCGACACGAACAGGTGCAGCGGCGCCGGCGCGCCGAGCCGCTGCAGCCGGCGCGCGACCTCGAACGCGAGCAGCGCGCCCAGGCTGTGGCCGAACAGCGCGAACGGCTGCCGCGGCTGCGCGGCGATGTCCGCGGCCAGGCGCTCCACCAGCGGCTCCATCGCCTGCGCCGGCGGCTCGCGCAGGCGCACGCCGCGGCCCGGCAGCTGCACGCCGCAGGCCTCGATCTGCGCGCCCAGCGAGGGCTGCCACGACAGGTACATGCCGGCGTCGCCGCCGGCGTAGGCGAAGCCGTACAGGCGCAGCGCGCGCGGCGCGCCGGGGCGGCGCAGCAACCACGGCAGGCGCGGCCCGTCGGACGAGGCAGGAGACGGCGAGGACAGCGGATACGAAGTCGGCATCGGCGAAAGCTCGGGTAGCGCAACGAAGGGACGCAGCCGGCGGCCGGATCAGGACGCCGCCGGCTGCGGCTGCGGCGGCGCGTCGTGCGTACGCCAGCGCGCCCACAGCCATTCCTCGACATCGCGCATGCAGCTGAACAACACCGGCATGAACACCAGGCTCAGCGCGGTCGAGGACACCAGCCCGCCGATCACCGCGATCGCCATCGGCGCGCGGAACGCGGCGTCCAGGCCGGCGCCGATCGCGGTCGGCAGCATGCCGGCGGCCATCGCCAGCGAGGTCATCACGATCGGCCGCGCGCGCACCCGGCACGCCTCGACGATGGCCTCGCGCCGCGGCGCGCCGGCGCGCATGCGCTCGAGCATGTAGTCAACCAGCAGGATCGAGTTCTTGTCTGCGATCCCCATCAACATCAGCACGCCGATCATCGCCGGCAGGCCGAACTCGGTCCCGGTCAGGAACATCAGCGCGAACGCGCCGCCGATCGACAGCGGCAGCGCGGCCATGCGGGTCAGCGGTTGCAGCCAGTCGCGATACAGCAACACCTGCACCGAGTACACCAGCAGCAGGCCCGCGCCGATGGCCTTGAGGAAGCTGGCCATCAACTCGCCCATGAACTCGGCGTCGCCGGTGTCGAGCACGCTGACCGAGCGCGGCAGCTCGCGCATCGCCGGCAGCGCGCGGATGCGTTCCAGCGCGGTGCCCAGGGCGATGCCGTCGAGGTTGGCACTCAGGTCGATGCGGCGCTGGCGGTCGTAGCGTTCGATCGTGGTCGGGCCGACGCCGAAGCGCAGCGTCGCCACCGCCGCCAACGGCACGCTGCCGCCGTCGGCGGTGGCCAGCTTGAGGTTCTCCAGCACGCCCAGGTCGCGGCCGAACTCGCGCGGCAGGCGCACCCGGATCGGCACCTGGCGGTGGTCGTAGTCGAACTTGGCCAGGCGGTTGTCGTTGTCGCCGATGGTGGAGATGTTGATCGCATCGCCGATCTGCTGCGCGGTGATGCCCAGTTGCGCGGCCTTGGCCGAGTCGACGTTGACGGTGATCTCCGGCTGCTGCTGGCCGCTGTCGCTGCCGACGCTGCTCAATCCCTTCAGCCCGCGCATCTGCCGCTCCAGCGCCTCGGCGGCGCGGGCCAGGTCGGCCGGGTCTTCGCTGACCAGCGACAACGTCAGGTCCTTGCTGCCGGTGGCGTTGTCGAAGCGCGCGCGCAGGTCCGGCAGCGCTTCCAGCTGCGGCAGCATGGCGTTGCCGAAAGCGCGTTCGTCGAGCGCGCGTTCGTGCGCCGGCACCAGCTTGGCCAGCACCGTGGCGCGGTTGACCCCGCCGTCGCCGGTGCCGGCGGTGGTCAGCGCATAGGCCACTTCCGGCCGCGCCTTGAGGATGCGCGCGACCTGCTGCGCGGCCGCGTCGGTGTCGGCCAGGCTGCTGCCGCGCGGCAATTCGACGCTGACGCTGGCCTGGCCGAAGTCCTGGTACGGCATGAAGCCGCTGGGCAGCAGCGGCACCAGCGCGAACGAGGCGGCCAGCGTGGCCACCGCGATCGCCACCGTCTTCAGGCGGTGGCGCAGGGTCCATTCCACCGCCGCCAGGTAGCGCCGCGTCCACGGCCCGTCGCCTTGCTCGTGCCCATGCCTGGGCATGCGCAACAGGCGCGAGGCCAGCATCGGCGTGATCAGCCGCGCCACCGCCAGCGAGAAGAACGCGGCGATCGCCACGGTCAGGCCGAACTGCTTGAAATACTGGCCCGGCAAGCCGTCCATCAAGCCCACCGGCAGGAACACCGCGCAGATCACCAGGGTCGTGGCCACCACCGCCAGGCCGATCTCGTCGCTGGCGACCAGCGCCGCCTCGCGCGGGCCGCGGCCCTCGCGCATGTGCCGGTGGATGTTCTCGATCTCGACGATGGCGTCGTCGACCAGCACGCCGGTAACCAGCGACACCGCCACCAGGCTGACGAAATTGAGGGTGAAGCCCAGCCACTGCATGCACAGGAAGGTCGGGATGATCGACAGCGGGATGGTCAGCGCCGCGATCGCGGTCGCGCGGCGGTCGCGCAGGAACGCGAACACCACCAGCACGGTCAGGATCGTGCCTTCCCCGAAGGTGTACATGGTCGAGCGGAAACCGGTCTCGGTCAGCTCGACCAGCGAGAAGATGCGGCGGAACTTGAGGTCGCCGCGGCGCTGCTGCAGTTCGTCCAGGCGCTGCTGCACCGAGCGCGCGACCGACACCTCGCTGGCGGCGCGACTCTTGTACACCGAGAAGGTCACCGCCGGGCGCCCGTCCAGGCGGGTCACCGAGCGCGCCTCGGCGCCGCCGTTGGCGACCGTGCCCAGATCGCCGAGCTTGACCTCGCGCCCGCCCGCCACGGCGATGCGCAACTCGCGCAATTGCTCGACGGTGGCGGCGCGGCCGACCGTGCGCAGCGCGTACTCGGTGCCCTGCAGCAGCACCCGGCCGCCGGGCACGTCGGTCTGGGTCTGGGCGAGCTGGCGACTGACTTCGGCCGCGGTCACGCCCAGCGCGGACAGCGTGGCCGGGTCCAGGGTCACGCCGATCTCGCGGTCGATGCCGCCGCCGCGCTGCACCCGCGCCACGCCGACGATGGACAGCAGTTCGCGGTGCAGGCTGTCGTCGATGAACCAGCTCAGCTCCTCGGCGCTCATCTCCGGCGCCTCGACGCTGTAGACCAGGATCGCCTCGCCGTTGTCCTCCGAACGCTGCACCACCGGCTCTTCCATCGTCGTCGGCAGCTGGTTGCGGACCTTGGCGACCGCGTCGCGGGTGTCGTTGACCGCGCGGTCGATGTCGGTCTCCAGGGCGAACTCGATCGTGGTCAGCGACACGCCCTCGACGATCTTCGAGCTGACGTGGCGCACGCCCTGCAGCGAGGCCAGCGAGCCCTCGACCTTGCGGGTGATCTGGTTCTCGATCTCCGACGGCGGCGCGCCCGGCTGCACCAGTTGCACGGTCACCACCGGCATGGCCACGTTGGGCATGTTGGTGATCGGCAGCTCCAGGAACGCCAGCAGGCCGGCGATGGTCAGCAGCGCGAACAGCAGGATCGACGGGATCGGGTTGCCGATCGACCAGGCGGACAGGCTCTTGCGCATGTCAGCGGCGCGCCTGGGTCAGCGCGACGATGTCGCCGTCGCGCAGGAACGGCCCGGCCTTGGCGACGACGCGCTCGCTGGCGCCGATCGCCGCGACCACCACGTGCTCGGGCGTGCGCGCGACCACCTCCACCGGCAACCGCCGCACCGCGTTGCCGGCGCGCACCGACCACACGAACGCGCCGGCGGCGTCCTGCTGCAGCGCGCTGCCCGGCAACACCCAGCCTTCGACCTGGGCCACGGTGATGGCGGCCTCGCAGAACATCCCGACCGCGGCGCGGTGCGCGCTCTCGCCGGGGCGCTGCAGGGCGATGCGCACGCTGGCCGAGCGGCTGGCGCTGTCCACGCGCGGGGCGATCAGGCGGATCTCGCCCTGCACCGGCGCGCTCTCGCCGGCCAGGCGCAGACTCGCCGGCAGCCCGACGCGCAGGCGCGCGACCTGACGCTCGGGCACGCTGGCCTCCATCTCCACCAGCCCGTCCTTGGCCAGCTTGAACAAGGGCTCGCTGAAGCTGGTCAGCCCGCCGATGGCGGCGCTGCGCTCGTAGATCAGCCCGTCGGTCGGCGCGACGATGCGCGCGCGGCGCACGCTCAGCTCGGCGTTTCGCAGGTTCGCCAGCGCCACCTGGTAGGCCGCGTTCTTCTGCGCGACGAACTCGCGGCTGACCGCGCCGGAGGGCTGCAGCGACTGCACCCGCTCGTACTCGCCGCGGGTGCGCTCGTACTCCGAGCGCAGGCCGGCGCTCTGGATGGTGAGGTTGGAACTGTCCAGCACCGCCAGCAGCTGGCCTTTCCTGACGTAGTCGCCGACGTCGGCGTGGATCTCGCGCACCTGCTGGCCGGCCAGCTCCGGCACCACCACCACGTTCTCGCGCGGCACGGTCGCGCCGACCACGGCGATGGCGTCGTCGACCGCGCGCTTGTCCGCGGCGACCACGCTGACGGTGAGCACCGGCGCGGCGATGGTCGCGGCCGCGGCCGGCTGCGGTCGTCCGGCCAGGCCGAACCAGGCGACCGCGCCGACCACGGCCAGCGCGATGCCGATTCCCAGGTAGCTGCGAGTGGCGCTCATTGCATCGAGTCTCTTGGAGGATGGAGCGGTCCGCGCGCGCCGCGGCGCCGCCCCCCTGCGGGAGCGGCGCCGCGCACGGCGTCGGGATCAGGCGGCTTGCGCTTCCAGCAGTTCCTGCAATTCGCAGAACTTCTGGTTGAAGGCCTTGACGATGTCGCGCGAGGAACCGAACTCATAGCCCGACTGGCGATAGAAATAGCGCAGCACTTCGAACTCGCTGTCGCTTTCCGAGCCGCTCATCAGGTAGTCGATGAATTCCATCGATCCGCGCTCGTGGACGAAATTCCAGGTCACCGAGATCGAGTCCTCGACCACGATCACGTCGTGCAGCCAGCCGTGCGGGATGTAGATCACCTCGCCCGGACGGATGAAGCCGTGGTAGTCCGGCTCGACCGCGAGCCGGCCCAGGTCGGCGCCGCGCACGTCGATGAAGCCGCCGAACGAGCTGCCGTCCTGGCGGCGCGCGGCCAGTTCCTCGGCGCGCGAGGGGTGGTACATCGCCACTTCCTTGACCCCGTGGAACTGCGCCACCACCGCGTCGCTGCAGAACGGGTCGCGGTGCATGCGGGTGCGCGCGCCGCGCGCGGACACCAGGATGCCGCGGTACGGAAACGCATCGACGGTGGCGTCGGACTGCGCCCGCGCCGGCACCAGCAGGCCTTGCCGGGGCAGGAACGAGGGCATGCGCCAGCGCAGCGCCAGGCGGGCGAAAGCCTCGTCGCCCCAGGCGTGGTCGACGCCCTTGAGCTGGTTGTACCAGCGCACGTACGGCACGCCCTCGCGGTAGTCGCCGGGATGGCCGAACTGGCGGTCGAGGTAGTCGGCCAGGGTCGCCACTTCCTGCAGGTCGAACAGCGCGTCGTAGACCTGCACCGGCAGGTCGCCCAGGTCGGCGCGGAACGCCGCCGGGGTCCAGCGCGCCGGGTCGAAGTCGAGGTCGCGCACCACCACCGGGCGGTTGCGCTGCACGTAGTCGGCGACGAAGCCCGCTTCGTCGAGCGCGTCGAGCACGGTCAGCGGTTTCATGCCGGCGCGCCCTGCGCCGCCGCCAGCGGCGCCAGCAGTTCGGCCAGTTCCGGCCGGTGCTCGGCGCGCAGGTCCACCGCGATGGCGATGATCTCCAGCGCGCGCGCCAGCACGTCGGGTTCGATGGTCAGCGCCGGCATCAGCTTGAGCACCTGCCCGCGCGGACCGCAGCACTCCACCACCAGCCCGCGCTCGAAGCAGGCCTGGATCACCGCGGCGGTGTCCTGCTCGGCGTGGAATTCCAGGCCCTGCATCAGGCCCAGGCCGCGGACCTGGCGGACCATCGCCGGATGCGCATCGGCGATGGCCTCCAGCGCGCGGCGGATGCCGGCTTCCTTGTCGGCCAGCTCGCGCTCGAACGCGTGGCCGTCCCAGTAGCGGCGCAGCGCTTCGGCGGCGGCGACGAAGGCCAGGTTGTTGCCGCGGAAGGTGCCGTTGTCCTCGCCCGGCGACCAGGCGTCGATGCCCGGACGCACCAGCAGCAGCGCCATCGGGAAGCCCATGCCGCCGATCGACTTGGACAGGCACACCAGGTCCGGCTCGATCTGCGCGCGCTCGAAGCTGAAGAAGCGGCCGGTGCGGCCGCAGCCGGCCTGGATGTCGTCGACGATCAGCAGGATGCCGAACTCGGCGGTCAGCTCGCGCAGCTTGCGCAGCCATTGCACCGAGGCGACGTTGAGGCCGCCCTCGCCCTGCACCGATTCCAGGATCACCGCCGCCGGCAGGTCCAGGCCCGAGCTGTGGTCTTCCAGCAGCTTGCGCAGGAAATCGACCGTATCGACCTCGCCCAGGTAGCCGTCGTACGGCAGCCGCGACACCGAACCGTAGCCCACCGCCTGGCGGTGGTAGCGGTTGGCGGTGAGGTTCAGCGACACGCCGGTCATGCCGTGGAAGGCGTTGGTGAAGGCGACCACGTTCTGGCGGCCGGTGACCTTGCGCGCCAGCTTGATCGCCGACTCGACCACGCTGGTGCCGGTCGGGCTGGTGAACTGCAGGCGGTAGTCCAGCCCGCGCGGCTGCAGGATCAGGCGCTGGAAGGTCTCGATGAAATCGCGCTTGGCCTGCGAGTGCAGGTCCAGGCTCATCATGATGTTGTCGCCGCCGATGTAGTCCAGCACCGCCTGCTTGATCGCTTCGTTGTTGTGGCCGTAGTTGAGCGCGCCGGCGCCGCACAGGAAGTCGATGAACGCCTCCCCGCGTTCGTCGTAGAGGTAGCTGCTCTTGGCGCGGGCGAACACCACCGGGAATTCGCGGCAGTACGAGCGGGCTTGCGATTCGTATTTCTCGAAGGCTTCCAGTGCGTTGGCGTTCATGTGGATCCCCATTTTGGTTGTCGTCGGCCGCCGTTGCGGCGGTCCCCATTGCCGATCATCGATACCGAAAAACGTCCGCCGCGCGCGGCGCGGCCTTACCAGCGAAAACGCAAGCGCGCCACCAGCAGCGCCAGCGCCGACCAGCCCATCAGGCCGGCGATCTGCGGCAGCACCTTGCCCAGGTCGGCGAAGCCCACCGAATCGAACAAGATCGCCTGCAGCGCGGTGTTGAACTGCGCCAGCGGCGTGCCGACCGCGACCCACTGCACCCATTCGGGCAGCGCCTTGACCGAGAAGAACACCCCGCCCAGCAGGATCAGCGGCATCTGCACGAAGTTGGTGATGCCGGTGAAGGCGGTCACCGACGGGCTGATGGTGGCGAAGGCCAGCCCCATGGCCAGGAACGACACCGCGCCCAGGGTCAGCACGAACAGCAGCAGCAGGTAGTTGATGTCGAACGGCACCCCGAAGACGAAGATGCCGAGCAGGTACAGCGAGGCCGCGACGCTGTAGGCGATCATCATCCGCGACATGAACAGCCCGGCCAGGAACGGCACCGGCGAGACGTCGATGGTCTTGATGTTCTTGTACAGGCCGTGGTGCTCTTCCTCGATCAGCAGCGCGCCGAAGCCGTTGAGGCCGACGATCAGCAAGGTCATGCCGATCAGGCCCGGCAGCAGGCTGATGATCTTGGAGCCGAACTTGCCGATTGCCACGGTCTCCTGCTGCGGCCCGGCCGGCACCGCGCCCTGGCGGTAGTAGCCGTCGAGCACGCTTTGCAGCGCGGTGTTCTCGACCCGGTTCTCGGCCAGCGAGTTGGCGTACAGGCGCGCCGGCGCGCCGGCGCCGGGCGCGGCGAACTCCAGGTAGTGCTTGAGCTGGTTGTTCTGCAGCGCCTCGCGCGCCGGCGTGGCGGCGTCGCCGTAGCGCTCCAGCTTCACCAGCTCGTGCTTGTCCAGGTAGGCCACCAGCGCCTTGGCCTCGGCCGTGGCGGCGTCGCCGCCGTAGCTCAGGGCGATGCGCGAGTCGCCGGCATAGCCCACGCCCAGCAGCAGCAGCACCGGCAGCACGTAGCAGAAGAACAGCGCGCTCTTGTCGTAGGAGATCTGCAGCATGCGCAGTTTGAAGAACACCCAGGTCTTGCCGATCATTCGCGCGGATCCTTGGCGGTGTGCGAAAGGAACACGTCCTCGAGGCTGGGACGGTCGATGTCGAAGTTGATGACGTCGATGCGCTGGCTCTGGCTCCGTTCCAGGATGCTGCGCATGGTCTGCGCCACCTCGCGCGTGGTCACGCGCAGGCGGTCGTTCTGGTCGTCCCAATGCAGGTCGGTGGCGTCGGCCAGGTCCTGCACGTACTCGAGCTTGAACTGGCCCTTGGCGAACTGGAACTGGATCGCCTGGCGCGCCTGCATGCCGCTGACCAGCTCGGCCGGGTTGCCCTGGGCGATGACCCGACCGTCGTTCATGATCATGATCTCGTCGCACAGGCGCTCGGCCTCTTCCATGTAGTGCGTGGTCAGGATCACGGTCTTGTTCGGGTCCTGCTTGAGCTGCTCGATGAACTCCCAGGTCAGGTGGCGGCTGTGCGGGTCCAGCGCCGATGTCGGCTCGTCGAGGAAGATCACGTCCGGGTCCTCGAGCAGGGCGATGGCGATCGACAGGCGCTGCTTCTGCCCGCCCGACAGCTCGTCGACCTTGAACTTGAGCTTGTCGCTGAGCCCAAGCCGCTGCAGCAGCCACTCGATCGACTGGCCCTTGCGCGGCGGCCCGCCGGCGCGGCGCAGCTGCTGGTAGAACTTCAGCAGCTGGGCCACGCTGAGGAACTGGAAGTAGTTGTTCTGCTGCAGCTGCACGCCGATGCGCGGCTGGATCTTGCGGATCTGCGTGGCCACGTCCATGCCCAGCAGGTTGATCGAGCCGGAGGTGATCGGCACGATCCCCTCGATCATGCCGAGCAAGGTGGTCTTGCCGGCGCCGTTGGGGCCGAGGATGCCGAAGCAGCTGCCCTGGCGGACCTTGAAGCTCATGCCTTTGACGGCCTGGAAATCGCCGTAGCTCTTGCGGACATCGTGCACTTCGAGCGAGTGGATCATGGAGCCTCCAGCGAGTCGGGTTCGGCCGCCGCGGCGAGGATTTCGCCGCGGCAGGCGGCTTCGAGCGCGGCCTGCGCCGCCTCGGGGTCGTCGCTGCGGCAAGCGCAGTGCACGATCAAACGTCCCTCGGCGACCGCGGCCTCGAACAGCAGGCCGCGGAAGTCGCCGAGCTTGGCCAGCAGGTAGCCCTCGTCCAGCCCCGCCGCGACCGCGGAGGCGGCCTCGGTCTGGAAGTTGAACTGCACTTCCTCGGCCAGCGCCGGCAAGGTCGGCGCGCGCGTCGCGTCCGCGTCCGCCGCTTCCAGGGTCGCGTAGTGCAAGCCCTGGCTTTGCAGGAACGCGGTGCGGTCGGACAGCTCCACCAGGCTGGTGTCGGCGGCGACCGCGAACGGGATCTTGTCCAGGCACAGCCCGAACAGGTCGAAGTAGTTGCGTTCGCCCAGTTCGCGGCCGTGGTGGTTGAGCACGATGCTGACCCGCTCCAGCCCGGTCAGTCCCAATGCCCAGCGCTTGAAGGTCTCGAACGCTTGCTCCGCCGCGGTGCCGTTCGCGGCCACCGCAACGCTGGCCGCGAACACCCGCAGCGGCTGCGCGGCGCGCGCCTGCAGGCGTTGCGCAGTGGCCTGCAGCGCCTGCGCCAGCGCGGCGTGGCCGAGCACCTGGTCGGCGGCCTCGCGCGCTTGCGGCGTGCAGGCGGCCTGCACGGCGCGCAGGTAGTCGCGGTAGCCGTGTTTCGGCGCCTGCGCCTGCCGCCACAGGTGCTGCAGCAGGCGTTCGCGCAGCACCCGCGCCGAGACGCCGTCCCAGATCAGGTGATCGACCGCGAACACCAGGCAATGGCGGGTATCGGACAGCGACACCCAGCCGGCGCTGTAGGCCAGCGGCGCGCCGCTGCCGTCGCGGTGCAGCGCTTCGACCAGTTCGGCCAGCTCCAGGTCCTGGCGCAGGCGGTCGGCGCCGCGCAGGTCCAGGTGCGGCAGCGGCGCGGCCGCCAGCGCCTGCGGCGCGAGCAACCGCCATTGCGCCTCCTGGTTGCGCGGCATCGCCCGCAGCAGTTCCTGCTCGGCGCACAGCGCGGCGAAGGCGGCGCGCAGTTCGGCGGCGTCGTACCAACCGGCGATCTCGAACACCTCGACGCTGTCGCGGCGGTTCCAGGCCAGCAGGCTGCGCTGCATCGCGCCGAAGCCGAAGTCCTCGGCCGGCGGCGCGGCCTGCAGCGCCTGCCGCCACTGCGCGCGTTGCGCATCGAACTGCGCCACCGCCGGCAGCGCCGGCGGCGGCAAGGCCAGTGCCGCCGGCCCGGCGAGTTCGAACGCAGCTGCGGCCGCGGCCGGATCGTCCTGGATGCGGACGAAATCCGGCGCGTCTTCGGCCACCGCCAGCACGCGCTGCAGTTCGCTGCGCCGCGCCGGCTCGTCGCCTTCGCGCGCCAGCAGCAGCACGCTGCGCGCCGGCCCGGCCGGGTCCAGCGCCACGCGCCGGTGCGCCCAGCCCTGCCCGCGCAGCCACTCGTCCACGCCGACCGCGCGCGGCGTCGCCGCTTCGGCCAGCGCCTTGACCGTGCGTAGCTGGTAGACGTCGGTGACGCTGAAGTCCAGGTCGCGCTCGCGCAGGCGGCCGAGCATGCGGATCAGCAGGATCGAGTTGCCGCCGAGCTCGAAGAAACTGTCGTCGCGGCCGACCTGCGGCAGCTCCAGCAGTTCCTGCCAGGTTTCGGCGATGGCGCGTTCGGCCGCGCTGGCCGGCGCCTCGTACTCGGCCTGCTGCAGCGCCGCCATCGACGGCGCCGGCAGCGCGTTGCGGTCGACCTTGCCGTTGGCGTTGAGCGGCATCGCCTCCAGCATCACGATCGCCGCCGGCACCATGTAGTCCGGCAGCGCGTTGCGCAGGTGCGCCTTGAGCGCGTCCACGCCGACGCCCGCGCCGTCCTGGACCACGTAGGCCACCAATTGCTTGTCGCCATGGCCGAGCTCGCGCGCGGTCACGATCGCCTCGGTCACCGCCGGGTGCTGGGCCAGGCAGCTTTCGATCTCGCCCAGCTCGATGCGGAAGCCGCGGATCTTGACCTGGAAGTCCTTGCGCCCGACGTACTCGATGCCGCCGTCGGGCAGGCGCCGGCCGAGATCGCCGGTGAGGTACAGGCGCCGGTCGGCGTCGTGGCGCGCATAAGGATTGGGGCGGAACTTGCTTTCGGTCTCGTCCGGCCGGTTGAGGTAGCCGCGGCCGACCACCGGGCCGGACACGCCGATCTCGCCGACCGCGCCCAGCGGCACCAGCCGCAGTTCCTCGTCGACGATGTGCAGGTGCGCATTGGCCACCGGCGTACCGATCAGCACCCGCTCCACCGGCCCGAGGATCGGCTGGAACGACACGTCGTCGGAGCATTCGGCCGGGCCGTAGGCGTTCATCAGCGGCACGTCCGGGTATTGCTCGAACCAGCGCGCCACCAGCTCGCGCGGCAGCGCCTCGCCGGTCGGCAGCACCCAGCGCAGCGCCGGCAGCGGCTTGCGGTACGGCAGCACCGCCTGCATCACCGACGGCACCGGTTCCCACACAGTCACGCCCTGCGCATCGAGCCGGTCGAGCAGCGCGCCCGGGTCGCGGGTGGTCTCGCTGCCGATGATCGACACCCGCGCGCCCAGCAGCGGCGCGGTCAGGAACTGCCACACCGAGATGTCGAAGCACTGCGAGGCGGTCTGCGCGATCACGTCCTCGCCCGACAACGACAGCGGCGCGAACTTCGAGCGCATGTTGTTGATCATGCCGCGGTGCTCGATCATCACGCCCTTGGGCTTGCCGGTCGAACCCGAGGTGAAGATCACGTAGGCCAGGTCGTCCAGCGCCGGCAGCGGCAACGGCGCCGCATCGGCGACGACGGCCGCGTCCAGTTCGGCCAGGCTGCGCACGCGCTCGCCCTTCCACTTGCGCTTGAGCCAGCGCCGCTCCATCGCCAGCGCTTCGCCGACCCACAGCAGGCCCGGCTGGGCCTCGTCGAGGATCTCCAGCCAACGCTGCGGCGGGTGGGTCGGGTCCAGCGGCAGATAGGCCGCGCCCGCGCGCAAGGTGGCGACGATCATCGTCATCAGGTCGGTGCCGCGCTGGTCCAGCAGCGCGACGATGGTGCCGGGGCCGGCGCCCTGCGCGCGCAGGGTCTGCGCCAGCGCGGCCGAACGCGCTTCCAGTTCGGCGTAGGTCAAGCGCTGCTGTTCGCACTCCACCGCGATGCGATCGGGCGTCAGCGCGACCTGGTCGAGGAACATCCGCGGCCAGGTGCGGTCGATCAGCTCCGGCCGGTAGGTGTCGTTGAAGCCGTGCAGCAGCGCTTTTTCGTCCTCGCCGAGCAGTTCGATCGCGCGCACCGGGCGCGAGGCGTCGGCGGCCAGCGCCTGCAGTACGCGCGTCAGGTAGCCGATATGGCGGGCGATGGTGTCGCGGTCGAACAGCGCGGTCGCGTACTCCATGCTGCCGACGATGCGGCCGTCGGCCTCGGCCAGGTCCAGGGTCAGGTCGAACTTGGACAGCACGTACGGCGCGCGCTGCGGCGCCAGGGTCAGGCCGTCGAGCTGCAGCGCCTGGGTCGCCTCGGGCTTCCAGTTGATCATCACCTGGAAGATCGAGCTGTAGGCCAGGCTGCGCGGCGGCTGCACCACCTCGACCACCTGCTCGAACGGCATCTGCTGGTGGCGCTGGGCGCTGAGCGTGCGCTGGCGCACCTGCTCCAGCAGCTGCTCGCCGCTGGGATCGGCGGACAGGTCCACGCGCAGCGCCAGGGTGTTGATGAACAAGCCGATCAGCGGCTCGATCTCGAGCTGCATGCGGTTGGCGATCGGGCTGCCGACCACCAGGTCGCGCTGCCCGGACAGGCGCCCGAGCACCACCGACCACGCCGCCAGCAAGGTCATGAACAAGGTCGCGTCGCAGCGCCGGCTCAGCGCCTTGAGCGCGTCGGTCAGCTCGCGGTCGAGCTCGAACTCGTACACCGCGCCATCAAAGGCCTGCTGCGCCGGACGCGGCCGGTCGGTCGGCAGCTCCAGCAGCGCCGGCGCGCCGGCCAGCGCCTGCGCCCAGTAATCGACCTGCGACTGCAGGCGCTCGCCCGAGAGCCAGGCGTGCTGCCAGGCGGCGTAGTCGGCGTACTGCACCGGCAACGCCGGCAACGGGTCTTCGCCGCCGCCGCGGTAGGCGTTGTAGAGCGCGCCGAACTCGCGCAGGGTCACGTCCAGCGACCACTCGTCGGTGACGATGTGGTGCTGGGTGATCAGCACGGCGTGGTCGTCGTCGGCCAGCGCGACCAGGCGGCCGCGCGCCATCGGCCCGGCGGCGAGGTCGAACGGCGCGCAGGCCTCTTCGTCCATCAGCGCGCGCAAGCGCGCCTCGGCGTCGGCGACGCCGCGCAGGTCGCATTCGTCCAGGGCGAAGCCGGCGCCGGGCGGGTCGATCCGCTGCATCGGCTCGCCGTCGACCAGCACGAAGCGGGTGCGCAAGGTCTCGTGGCGGTCGACGATGCGGTCGAGCGCGCGGCGCAGCGCGGCGCGGTCGAGTTCGCCGCGCAGGCGCAGCACCGCCGGCACGTGGTAAGTCTCGGCCACGCCGTCCATCTGCGCCAGGAACCACAGCCGCTGCTGGGCGAACGACAGCGGCATCGGCGCACCGTCGCGCTTGACCGGCGCGATCGGCGGCAGCTCGCTGTCGATCGCCTGGGCGACCGCGCGGGCGAAATCCTCGAACACCGGGAAGGCGAACAGTTCGGCGATGTTGACCTCGACCTTAAGCTCGCGGCGCAGCCGCGCGACCACGCGCGCGGCCAGCAGCGAATGCCCGCCCAGGTCGAAGAAGGCATCGTCGCGGCCGACCCGCTCGACCTGCAGCAGTTCCTGCCAGATCCGCGCCAGCGCCAGTTCGATCCGGCCGACCGGCGCGCGGTAGGCGGCGCCTTCGGCCTGCACGTCCAGCGCCAGCAGCGCCTTGCGGTCGGCCTTGCCGTTGGCGCTCAGCGGCAGCGCGTCGAGCATCACGAACTGCGCCGGCACCATGTAGTCCGGCAGCAGCGCGCGCAGGTGGTCCTTCAGGGCCTCGGCCGGCAGCAGCCGGGCCAGCGCGACATAGGCGAACAGCTGCTTGTCGCCGCCGGCGCCCTCGCGCGCCAGCACCACCGCCTCGCGCACATCGGCGTGTTGCAGCAACGCGTTCTCGATCTCGCCCAGCTCGATGCGGAAGCCGCGGATCTTGACCTGGAAGTCGGTGCGGCCGAGGTAGTCGATGGCGCCGTCGGCGGCCCAGCGGCCGAGGTCGCCGGTGCGGTACATGCGCTCGCCGGGCACGAACGGATCGTCGCCGAAGCGATCGGCGGTGAGTTCGGGCTGGCCCAGGTAACCCCGCGCGACCTGCACACCGGCGATGTACAGCTCGCCGGTGGCGCCGGTCGGCGCGAGTTGGCCGAGCCGGTCGAGCACGTACATGCGGGTGTTGGCGATCGGCCGGCCGATCGGCACGCTGGCGCGCGCGTCGCCGGGCCGGCACGGCCACGCGGTCACGTCCACCGCGGCTTCGGTCGGGCCGTAGAGGTTGTGCAGTTCGGCGTTGGGCAGGTAGTCGTGGAAGCTGCGCGCCAGCGCCAGCGGCAGCGCTTCGCCGCTGCAGATCACCCGGGCGACGCGGCCGCAGCCGGCGACCGCCTCGGGGATGGCCAGGAACACCTGCAGCATCGAGGGCACGAAGTGCAGCGTGGTCACCCCGGCGTCGCGCACGACCTGGCCGAGGTAGGCCGGGTCCTTGTGCCCGTTCGGCCGCGCCATCACCAGCTTGGCGCCGACCATCAGCGGCCAGAAGAATTCCCACACCGAGACGTCGAAGCTGTACGGCGTCTTCTGCAGCACCGCGTCGCGTTCGCCCAGGCCGTATTCCTCCTGCATCCACAGCAGGCGGTTGACCACGCCGCGGTGTTCGTTGACCACGCCCTTGGGCCGGCCGGTGGAGCCGGAGGTGTAGATGACGTAGCAGGCGTCGTGCGGCTGGGCGTCGTCGTCTTCGGCCGCCAGCGCATGCTGCGGGTAGTCCATCCACTCGCGCTCGCGGTCCATGCACAGCAGTTCGATGCCGTCCAGCGGCAGGCCTTCGAGCGCCGCCGGCACCAGCGCGGCGTGGGTCAGCACCACCGGCGGCGCGCTGTTTTCCAGGATCCAGGCGACCCGGTCGCGCGGGTAGTCCGGGTCCAGCGGCACGTAGCAGCCGCCGGCCTTGAGCGTGGCGTACAGCGCCACCACCATGTCCACGCCGCGCTCCAGGCACAGCGCCACGCGGGTGCCGGCGCGCACGCCGCGCTCGCGCAGCCAGCGCGCCAGCGCGTTCGCGCGGGCGTCGAGCTGGGCGTAGGTCAGCACGCCGTCGTCGGCGGTGACCGCGATCCGGTACGGGGTCTCGCGCGCCTGCGCCTCGAACAGGTCGTGCAGGCGCAGCTGCTGCGGATAGTCGCGGCGCGCGCCGGCGCGGTCGAGCAAGAGCTGCTCGCGTTCGCGCGCGCCGATCACGTCCAGGCGCGCGACCGCGCCGGCCGGGTCGGCGATCATCGCCCGCAGGGTGTGTTCGAGATAGCCGGCCCAGCGTTCGGCGGTAGCCGCGTCCAGCAGCGCGCGGGCGTAGATCAGCGCGCCGCTGAGGCCGCCCTCGCCTTCGCCCAGCTCCAGCGCCAGCTCGAAGCCGGCGCGCGCGCGCGGCAGGCGTTGCAGGCGCGCGGCGCAGTCGCCGAGGGCGACCGCGTCGGCGCGCACGCCGCGCCAGTCGAACACGGCCTGGAACAACGGCGTGTGCGCCAGCGTCGGCGCGGGCTGCGCCGCTTCGACCACCTGCGCCAGGCTCGCCGGCGCCAGCGCGTCGACGTCGATGCGGGTCTGCAGCGCGGCGATCCAGCTGGCGACGTCGGCCGCCTCCGCCAATTCGATCCGCAGCGCGTGCAGATCGACCGCGCCGGCCGGCGCGTCGCCACGCGCGGCGTCGGCGCGGGTGCGGCCGAGGACGAAGTCGGATTGCCCGGACAGGCGCGCCAGCGCCGCGCTCCAGGCGGCCAGCACCACGGTTTCCAGGCTCGCGCCGTGGGCGGCGCCGAGCGCGCGCGCGGCGGCGGCGAGCGCGGCGTCCAGGCGCAGCGGCACCACCCCGCCTTCATCGTCCTGGCGCAACGGGCGGGCGCGGTCGAGCGGCAGCTCGATCAGCGCCGGCGCCGCGGCCAGGCGTTCGCGCCAGTAGCCGGCGTGTTCGTCGGCCAGCGCCGGCGCTTCGGCCGCGGCCGGCGGCGCCGGTCCGACCGCATCGCCCTCGCCTTCGGCGGCCTGGTGATACAGCCGGGCCAGTTCGGCCAGCGCGCGCTCGGGCTGCCAGTGGTCGGCCGCCAACGCGTGCACCACCAGCACCAGGGCGTGCTCGCGCTCGCCCAGGCGCAGCAGGCTCGCGCGCAACGGCGCGGCGTCGGCCAGATCGAACCCGGCGCATGCGGCCTGCTCGATGTGCGCGGCCAACGCATCCTCGCGATCCTGCGCTCCGCTCAGGTCGGCGAACTGCAGCGCCGCCATCGGCGCCGCCACCGGCGCGCGCAGCGGTTCCTGGTCGAATTCGGCCACGCGCAGGCGCAGCGCGTCGAAGCGCGCGGCCCACAATTGCAGCGCGCGGTCCAGCGCGGCGCGGTCGAAGCCGCCGTCCAGGCGCAGCGCGCAGGTCGCGTGGCGGGTGCGCGCGGCCTCGCGCTGCAACTGCCAGCGACGCAGCGCCGGCAGCGCCAGCGGCGTCCAGCCCGGTTCGCGCGCGGTGCGCGCCGGGCCGCGTCCGGCCAGCGCCTCGCCGACCGTGCGCGCCATATCCTTGAGCACCGACGCCTCGCCCAGCGCGGCCAGGGTCAGTTCGGCCTTGAGTTCGCGGCGCAGGCGCGCGAGCAGGCCCATCGCCTGCAGCCACTGGCCGCCGAGCTCGAAGAAATGATCGTCGCGGTGCACGCGTTCGAGCTGCAGCAGGTCTTGCCACATGCGCGCCAGCGCGACCTCGATGCGGCCGTTGGGCGCGCGTTCGCCGCGCGCCTGCGCGCGCACCGTCTGCGCCGCCAGTTCGGCGCGGTCGACCTTGCCGTTGGCGCTGAGCGGCAGCGCCTGCGCCAGCACGATCGCCGCCGGCACCATGTAGTCGGGCAGCAGCGCCTGCAGGTGCAGCTTGAGCGTGTCCGGCGAGACCGGCGCGGCGGCGACCACGAAGGCCACCAGTTGCTTGCCCTCGTGCGCGCCCGCGGCGGCGACCACCGCCGCCTCGCGCACCGCCGGATGCCGGGCCAGCGCGCTTTCGATCTCGCCCAGCTCGACCCGGAAGCCGCGGATCTTGACCTGGAAGTCCTTGCGCCCGACGTATTCGATGCGGCCGTCGCCCAGGCGCCGGCCGAGATCGCCGGTCAGGTACAGGCGGCCGTCGCGCTCGTGCGCGGCGTGCGGGTTGGCGACGAACGCGGCGCGGGTTTCCTCGGGACGGTGGAAGTAGCCGCGGCCTACCACCGGGCCGGACACCGCGATCTCGCCGACCGCGCCCAGCGGCGCCGGTTCCAGCGCGTCGTCGAGCACGTGCAGCGCGGCGTTGGCGACCGGCGCACCGATCGCGACCCGCGCCACCGGCGCCAGGATCGGCTCGAAGGCGACATCGTCGGAGCATTCGGCCGGGCCGTAAGCGTTCATCAGCGGCACCTGCGGGTACTGCTCGAACCAGCGCGCCACCAGTTCGCGCGGCAGCGCCTCGCCGGTCGGCAGCACCCAGCGCAGCGCCGGCAACGGCCGGGCATGCGGCAGCGCGGCCTGCATCACCGACGGCACCGGCTCCCACACGCTGACGCCGTGGCGTTCCAGCGCGTCGAGCAACGATTCGGGATCGCGCACGGTGTCGCTGTCGAGGATGCAGGTGCGCGCGCCCAGCAGCGGCGCGGTCAGCAGCTGCCACACCGAGATGTCGAAGCACTGCGAGGCGGTCTGCGCGATCACGTCGTCGGCCGACAGCGACAGCGGCGCGAACTTGGAGCGCATGTTGTTGACCATGCCGCGGTGTTCGATCATCACGCCCTTGGGCGTGCCGGTCGAACCCGAGGTGAAGATCACGTAGGCCAGATCGTCCAGCGCCGGCGCCGGCAGCGCCGGCGCGTCGACCGGCGCGGCCTCGCTCAGTTCGGCCAGGCTGCGCACGCGGCCGGTGGTGGCGCCGGTGTCGAGCTGTTCGTGCAGGTGCGTGAGCGAATCGCCGAGCAGCAGCAACTGCGGCTGGGCCTCGTCGAGGATCTCGCGCCAGCGCAGCGGCGGATGCGCCGGGTCCAGCGGCAGGTAGGCGGCGCCGGACTTGAGCACTGCGGCGATCGCCACCAACAGGTCGAGCCCGCGCTTGTCGAGCACCGCGACCACGCGCTCCGGTCCGGCACCGGCCTCGCGCAGCGCCGCGGCCAGGCGGCCGGCGCGGCGCTGCAGTTCGCCGTGGGTCAGGGTCTGCTCGCCGCACTGCGCGACGATGCGCTCGGGCGCGCGCGCGGCCTGGGCGTCGAACAGTTCGACCCAGGTCTGCGCATACAGTTCGGGCCGATGGGTGTCGTTGCACTGCGCGATCAGCGCGCGCTCGGCGGCGTCGAGCAGCGCCACGCGCCGCGCCGGCTGCGCCGGATCGGCCACCATCGCCCGCAGCACACGTTCGAAGTACCCCAGCCAGCGTTGCACGCTGGCGCGGTCGAACAAGGCGGTGGCGAATTCCACGCCGCCGCCGATGCAGCCCTCGCTTTCGCCCAGGTCCAGCGACAGGTCGAACTTGGCCGCCACCTGATCCGGCGCCTGCAGTTCGATGCGCAGATCGCGCGCGGACACTGCCTGGGCCTGTTCGCCGAGCCAGTTGAACATCACCTGGAACAGCGGCGTATGGGCCAGGCTGCGCGGCGGCTGCAGCGCCTCGACCACCTGCTCGAACGGCATCTGCTGGTGCGCCTGCGCTTCCAGCGTGCGCTGCTTCACCCGCTCGATCACCTGCGCCAGGCTCGGTTCGCCCGACAGGTCCACGCGCAGCGCCAGGGTGTTGACGAAGAAGCCGATCAGCGGCTCGACCTGCGCCTGCAGGCGGTTGGCGACCGGGCTGCCGATCACCACGTCGTGCTGCCCGGACAGGCGTCCCAGCACCAGCGCCCAGGCGCTGAGCAGGGTGGTGTACAAGGTCGTGCCGTGGTCCTGGCTGAGCCGCTTGAGCGCGTCGCTGAGCTCGCGGTCCAGGCGCACGCCGACCAGTTCGCCGTCGTAGCGTTGCTCGGCCGGACGCGGCCGGTCGGTCGGCAGTTCCAGCAGCGCCGGCGCGCCGGCCAGCGCGTCGCGCCAGTATTCGCCCTGGCGTTGCAGCCACTCGCCGCCGAGGTGGCGGCGCTGCCAGTCGACATAGTCGGCGTACTGCACCGCCAGCGGCGGCAGCGGGTCGTCCTGGCCGGCGCTGAAGGCGTCGTACAGCGCGACCAGTTCGCGGATGGTGAGCTCCAGCGACCACGCGTCGGTGACGATGTGGTGCATGCAGATGATCAGCGCGTGTTCGTCCGCGTCCAGCGCGACCAGGGCGCCGCGCGCGAGCGGGCCGGTCTCCAGGTCGAACGGCGCGGTGGTCTCGCGCTCGATCAGCGCGTGCAGGCGCGCCGGCGCGTCGTCGCGGCCGCGCAGGTCGTGTTCGCTGAGGGCGAAGCCGACCTGCGCCGGATCGATGCGCTGCACCGGGTCGTCGCCGAGCAGTTCGAAGCGGGTGCGCAAGGCTTCGTGGCGGGCGACGATGCGGTCCAGCGCGCGCTTCAGCGCGGCGCGGTCGAGCGCGCCGCGCAGGCGCAGCACGCCGGGCACGTGGTAGCTCTGGCTCACGCCCTGCATCTGTGACAGGAACCACAGCCGCTGCTGGGCGAACGACAGCGGCAGCGCGGCGTCGGCCGCGCGCGGCTGCGCGGCGATCGGCGGCAGCGTATCGCGGGCGGCGCCGCGCAGCTGCGTCGCCAATTCGGCCAGCACCGGCCGCTGCAGCAGGTCGGCGACGCCGACCTCCAGGCCCAGGCGTTCGCGCAGCTGCGCGGTGGCGCGCATCGCCAGCAGCGATTGACCGCCCAGAGCGAAGAAATCCGCGTCGATGCCGATGCGCTGCACCGGCAGCTTGAGCACCGCGGCCCAGACCTCGGCGATGGCGGTTTCGATCCCATCGCGCGGGGCGATGTACTCGCCCTGCCCGCCCGCGTCGGCCTCCGGCAGCGGCAGCGCCTTGGCGTCGAGCTTGCCGTTGTTGGTCAGCGGCAGCTGCGCCAGTTCCATCGTCGCCTGCGGCAGCATGTAGTCGGGCAGCGCGCGGCGCAGCTGTTCGCGCAGTTCGGCCAGGAACTCGGCCTGCGGTTGCGCGCGCGCGTCCTCGTGGCGGACCACCCAGGCCAGCAGGCGGCGGTCGGCGCCCTCGCCCGGCGCCAGCACCGCGGCGTCGCGCACGCCGGCGTGTTCGCGCAGGCGGTTCTCGATCTCGCCCAGTTCGATGCGGAACCCGCGCAGCTTGATCTGGCGGTCGCGGCGGCCGATGAACTCGATCCGGCCGTCGTCCAGCCAGCGGCCGTGGTCGCCGGTG
>NZ_FNPT01000044.1 GCF_900107375.1 Lysobacter sp. yr284 | reverse complement strand
GAACTGGGCGCCCGGATTCTCGCGCTACGTCTACGACGAACAGGGCCGGATCAAGCTCGCCTACGACCAGGCCGGCAACCGCGGCTTCGCCTACCAAGTGGACGGCGAAGGCCGGATCCTGCAGCGCGACGAACTGATCGGCGGCCAGGTCGACGCCAACGGCAACGTCAGCAACGCCCAGCAGAACCGCCACCACAGCTACTACTTCTTCGACGACAGGCAGATCGGCAACGTCGGCAACGACGGCATCGACCGCATCGACTACGCCAAGGAGCTCGCGCAGAACGAAGCCCGCGCCGGCGCCAAGAACGACGACCGCCACAAGCGCTTCACCCCGGTGGCGGGCGCCAACTTCGACGAGAACTACCAACCGATCAACAGCCTGTACCCCACCGCCGCGCCGGGCAGCTACATCGTCAAGGCCGGCGACACCCTGCAAGGCATCGCCGCCGCGCTGTGGGGCGACTCGGCGATGTGGTACCTGCTGGCCGACGCCAACGGCCTGGCGCCGAACCAGCCCTTGATCGCCAACACCGTGCTGACGGTGCCGAACAAGGTCACCAACATCCACAACAACGCGAGCACGTTCAAACCGTACGACGCGGGTTCGGCGATGGGCAATACGAGCCCGACGGTGCCGGAGCCGCCGCCGCCGCCGGCCGCGAAGAAGGGGTGTGGTGGGTTCGTCAAGGTCTTGGCGATCGTCATTGCAGTAGTGGTCACCATCTATACGGCAGGTGCGGCCAGCGGCGTGTGGGGGGCGGCGGCGGGCAGTGCAGGAGCGGCCAGCGGGGCTGGTGCCGTTGCGGCGGCTGGCGCCGCAGCGGCGTCCACCAGCAGTGCATTTGCTTTCGGTACGGCAATGGCAGCGGGTCTGAACGCCAGTGCCGGTTTCATGGCGCTTGGCGCGGCGGTTGGATCTATCGCAAGCCAGGCAGTTTTGATCGCCGGTGGAGTCCAGGACAAGTTCAGCTGGAAGCAGGTCGGGGTGGCCGCGGTAGGTGGGGCGATAACGGGCGGGGTGGGACGTCTGGATTTCATCGCCAATGCAGGTGCCAGTCTCGGTGGCGTACTTGGCAGTAAGGGGTTGGGCCAGGCCATCGTCAATGGCACCGCAAGCAATATCGCGAATCAAGTGGTGAACATTGCGGCCGGCGAGCAAAGCCGTTTCGATTGGAAAGGCGTTGCGATAGCGGCGGTATCGTCCGCTGCCGCGTATGGGGTCGGCGAAGCCGTCGGTCGTGCCCAATATGGTGGACGCGACGGATGGGCGCGTGCGGTGGAAACCGGCGCCGCTGGAAGGGATTGGGGTAACGCCGCACTGCGGAACTTCGCCAGAAGCGGAACTGCCGACGCGATCAGCATGGCCGCGAAGGGCAACTTGAGTACAGCGGCGCTGGTCCAATCGGGACTGAACGCACTGGGCAGCACTATCGGCAGCGCCATCGCCGATAGCGCTGCGGTCATGGCGCTGAACCGTCCCGTTGCCGGGCTGAAGCCTGCTCAGGCCGGCATCTATGAGATATACAAGAACGCCGGAATCAGCGAAGAAAAAGCGTTATCCGCAGCGCGAGCGCAATATGTAAGTTCCACTGGGTCTGCTTTCGACTTTAGAGAGTCCTTCGTCGCTGCTGGCGGCGGGTTCATCCAGTACAAGAGCGCTCCCGAGGGCGAAATCATCGACCTCGCGCCGGTTCCGGTAACGGCGACCAGGAATGCCTCGGGAGAATTCGAATCTTGGATTTACTCATACAGCTTGGCCAACTGGATCGGCGAACGCGGGAATCTGCGCTACCCAGTGCGGATCGAACCCATGGCGGCGCCTGCCGCCCCCGGAACCAGGTCGCGTGGACTGCTGGATCAGTCGATCGAAAACGTACTCAACAAGGGCGCACGCGCGGGTCTGACGCCGACGGTGCCGGCAGTAGTGACGCTGCATGATCGACCAGAACTGATCTCCGCCATGTCGGGGCGTGGCTCTTTGTCCGGTTTTCTTAAAGAGGGCTACAACACAGTCTTGCGCAGTGGCCCGCAAACAGAGACTACGGCTTCATGGGCAACGCCTCTCGAGAACGATGAGTTCGGGGGAGCCGCGCTCTTCCAGGTACTCAGCCTGCTGAACCGCACCGCAGTCTTCAATCGCGGTAAGACCGAGTTGGTCGGCTTGACCGCAGACGCATTGGAAAATGACAGTTCCACGGTCGCGGCCGGCACAATCGTCGCTCCGGAAAGGCGAGTTCTTCCGCGGGTTGTCGTCCCCCCAACGGCGTTGTCCTTTCATAGTGACTTCGAACGGGGCAGTGGTACGATCAAACTCAACTTCGGTGGAGGGGAATACGACGTCGGGATCTATGAATTCAAGGATGAAGGGCCGAATTTCTATCTGTTCAAGGAATTCGACAACAACGGGGTGCAGTCTAAATTCGATATCGAAGGCGGTGTCAGCTTCACCAGGTTCTCGCTGGAAAAGGTCGTTGCGGAGCTGAAGGAGCATTATGGCCGCGCGCCTAGGGAATTGTCGGGTTCGTTGGCGGACGATAATTTGAGGAATTTCCAGAAAGAGTATGCGGCCATCCGCAGCGAAACAGCCGGTCTGACCCACGCCGAAGCGGCGAATCTGGCGGTGAGGAGGATATCGTTCGGCGCTCATCGGATAGACATGGGATACGGAGATATTTCCGTTACCTTCCCTAACTACGATGACTTCACCGGCGAGCCGATTTTGGACAAGGTCCACGTTAGTGCTCGCCCCGGGGGCGGGTGAGCGCATTGCCTATTGAGAAATGAGGTGATTTGATGTCCGGGTTTCATGACGAGAAATTAATTCCGAAAATCGCGAAGATCATCGGAGTGGATGCGGCTGAGTTGGATGAGGGGCGCGTCGAATCGCTATCAGAATTGTCGCAGGAGGATGTTGCCCGTGTTCTAAAGATTGCCGAGGTCAATCCCGTGCTCGCGCTGCATTTCATCAGCTACCGGGTTGGTGGTGCGGTTGGTTTGAACGACGCTGTCGCTTACATGGGCAAGCTAAGGGGCTGATTTTCCTTCCATCGACCTTGTTGGTGCGCGAGTGATTGTGGCCGGCATTCCATCCATGGCCCAATGGCTTGGATGTAGGTGCAATGCAGTACGAGCGTGATTGGAGTCGATCCCGCCGCATACTCAGATTTTCGCAAGTCTTCCACCCATGAAGGCTTTCAAGGAGGAACTGCGGTGAGGCAAGCGAGTCAAACAGCCTGGTCGTTACGATGCTGACGACGCCGTGTAGCGCGGCGCATGCCGGCGACAAGGCCGGTCATGCGCGTACTGGCGTCATCAGCGATCGCCTACGATGAGGCCAATGAGCGCCGTTCGGCCCATTACGGGCGCGACGGGCATCTGGAGCGCTACGACTACGACGCCCGCGGCTACCTCACCGACACCACCATCGACGGCGTGCTGCGCGCGCGCCGGGTCAACGATCAGGCCGGCCGGGTCGGCGACTACTACGAGTACGACGCCGGCGGCGCGCTCAAGAGCAGCAGCACGCGCTACTGGGACAACGACAGCCTGCTGAT
>NZ_FNPT01000019.1 GCF_900107375.1 Lysobacter sp. yr284 | reverse complement strand
AACTACGACGAAACCTTCGCAATCGCCGCGATGGCACGGTCGCGGCTTGCGCCGCTCCTACAGGGGGCGTGCCGCGGTGGGTTCGGCCTTTATCGCAGCAGCGAGTGACGACAAGCGAGCATCCAAAGCTTCCGTCCGCAAGCGGCCGGGTCACTTTCTTTGTCCAAAGCCACAAAGAAAGTAACCAAAGAAAAGGCATTGCTGTTTCGAATCAAGAGCCACTAGGTCCAGCACCAGGCGCGGGGCCGCGCCATAAGGGGCATCCTGCCCCATGGCGCGCGTGCGCATCCATGCGCACGCCCTCCGGGGCTGCGGAGCGTGTCCTTCGCGTGGGGTTGCGTCCGGGCGAACGGCAACGGCAACAGCAAAAGCAAACGGCAAAATGGATTCCGGCTTTCGCCGGAATGACGGTGCGCAGGTATGGCGTGGTTGCGCTAGTACGGCCGCGGCTTGCGCGATACTGCAGCCGCGGACACGAAACCGACCGAAGCCCCTGTAGGAGCGGCGCAAGCCGCGACCGCGACATCGCGCTTACGACGCAAGCGAGGTTTCGCGGTCGCGGCTTGCGCCGCTCCTACAGCTGCATCGCGACGCCGCCCAGCGGCTCATCCCTTCGGACAAGGCCCGCCCGCATCGGCCCAGGTCTTGAACGCCTCCACGAACCGATCGTGCGGCACCGGCACCGGCGCGCGCGCGCCGCCCGGGGCCCAGCCCCACAGCACCAGCTTGTCTTCGCTGACGTGCTTGACCAACGCGGCGAAATCGCGCCCGCCGTTGCGTTCCCGGTCCTTGATCATCGCGCACAGCTGCGGCGCGGGCAGGCCGATCCAGGCCATCTTGTGCTGCGGCGGCGGCAGCTGCCAATGCGGCGCGCCCGGCGGCGCGCCGGCGCCGTAGCTGGCCGGCAGGTTGGCTTCGCCGTGGCAGGTCGAGCACGGCAGGCCGGCCGCGCCCTTGCCGTCGGGGCCGCGCACCACGCCCTGCGCGTGCGGGCGGCCGTCGTCGAACTGCAGCGGCTGGTCGCCGGGGATGTGGCAGTTCTGGCAGCGCGGGTGCTGGAACACCTTCTGCACCGTGGCGAAGGCGGCCACCGCGCGCGCGTCGCCGGCGGGCGCGGGCTTGGAGCCGGCGCCGAACACCGCCAGCAGCGGCGCCAGGGCCAGCGCGGTCAGGATCAAGGGCGTTGCGCGCATCGTCGATTCTCCTCAGGCCGGCCGGATCAGGCCGGCACCCGCAAAGGCAGTTCGCGCAGGCGCGGGCCGCCCAGCGCGAACACCGCGTTGGCCACCGCCGCCGCCACCGGCGCGGTGCCGGGTTCGCCCGCACCGCCCATCTTTTCCGCGCTCGCCACGATATGCACCTCGATCGCCGGCGCCTCGTCCATGCGCAGCACTCGGTAATCGTGGAAGTTGGATTGGCGCACGCGCCCGTCGCGGAAGGTCAGCTCGCTGTACAGCGCCGCGCCCAGGCCGAAGTTGATGCCCGATTCCATCTGCGCGCGCACGCCGTCGGGATTGACCGCCAGGCCGCAGTCGATCGCGCAGACGAAACGGTGCACGCGGATGCGCTTGCCGCCTGGCGCGTCCTCCAGCGAGACCTCGGCGACCTGGGCGATGTAGCTGCCGAAGGACTCGTGCACGGCCACGCCGCGCGCGCGGCCGGCGGGCAGTGTCGAACCCCAGCCGGCTTTTTCCGCCGCCAGGTTCAGCGCCGCCAGATGGCGCGGGTGTTCGTCCAGCAGCGCGCGCCGGTACGCGACCGGGTCCTGACCGGCCGCGTGCGCGGCTTCGTCGATCAGGCTCTCCATGACGAAGCCGTTGTAGCTGTGCCCGACCGAGCGCCACCACAGCACCGGGATGCCGGTCTTGGGCGAATGCAGTTCGACCCGGTGATCCTCGACGCCCTTGATGTACGGCGAATCGGCCACGCCCTCGACCGAGGTCGCGTCGACGCCGTTCTTGACCATCATCGGCTCCATCGGCGTGCCGGCCATGATCGACTGCCCCACCAGCGTCTGCGTCCACGCCACCGGCCGGCCGCGTTCGTCCAGGCCGATGCGCGCGCGCTGCAGGTACATCGGCCGGTAGTAGCCGCCGCGCACGTCGTCCTCGCGCGACCACACCGTCTTGACCGGCTTGCCCGCGGCCTTGGCCACGTGCACCGCTTCGGCGACGAAGTCCGAGGTCGGCGTCGCGCGCCGGCCGAAGCCGCCGCCAAGGAAGGTGGTGTGGATCTGCACCTGCTCGGGCTTGAGCCCGGTGATCTTGGCGGCCATGCCCTGGTCCAGGGTCTGGAACTGGGTGCCGGTCCAGATCTCGCAGCGGTCCGCGCCGATCCGGACCGTGCAGTTGAGCGGTTCCATCGGCGCATGGGCGAGGTACGGCACGTGGTACTCGGCCTCGATCACCTTGGCCGCGCGCTTCAGCGCGGCGTCGGCGTCGCCGGCCCGGCTCGCGACCGCGCCGCCGCCGGCCGCGGCCAGGCGCGCGAATTCGGCGCGCAGCCTGGCATCGTCCAACGCGGCCGCGTGCGGGCCGGGGGCCCAGTCGATCGTCAACGCGTCGCGGCCCTGCTTGGCGGCCCAGTAGTGATCGGCGACCACGGCCACGCCGCTGGGCACCTGGACCACGTCGCGCACGCCCGGCACCTTGCGCGCGGCGCGGTCGTCGAACGATTTCACCGTGCCGCCGAACACCGGCGCGCGCGCGACCATCGCGGTCAGCAAGCCGTCGAACTGCACGTCCATGCCGAACTTGGCGCGGCCGTCGATCTTCTCCGGGCCGTCCAGGCGCCGGGTCGGCTTGCCGATCAGCTTCCAGTCCTTGGCGTCCTTCAGCGTCGGCGGCGTCGCCGGCGCCGGCAGCGCGGCGGCGGCGGCGGCGAGTTCGCCGTAGCGCAGGCGGCGCCCGTCGGCGATCACCGCGCCGTTGTCGGTGCGCAGCCGTTGCGCCGGCACGCCCAGCCGCGTGGACGCGGCCGCCAGCAACAGCGCGCGCGCCGTGGCGCCGGCCATGCGGTACCGCTCGAACTCGCTCCAGGTGCTGGTCGAGCCGCCGGTCATCTGCATGCCGAAAGAGGTGTGCGCGTACGCCGGCGCGGCCGGCGCGTGCTCGACCCTGATCTTCGACCAGTCCGCGTCGAGTTCCTCGGCGATCAGCATCGCCAGCCCGGTCCAGATGCCCTGGCCCATTTCCGAATGCGACAGCAGCACGGTGACGGTGTCGTCGTCGGCGATGCGCAGGAAGGCGTTGGGTGCGAAGCCGGCGGACAGCGCGGCGGCCGCGGCCGGCGCGGCCTGGGCGAAACGCTTGGCGCCGGGCACCAGGAAGCCGACCACCAGGCCGCCGCCGATCGTCGCCCCGCTCTTGAGGAACCGGCGCCGCGAGGGCGCGTCGAGGGTGTTCACAGCCACCTCCTTGCAGACGCATGCGGCGGCGGCGCGGGCCGCGGCCGCGGAACGGGAATCAGGCGGGTTCGACGTTGCCCAGCACCGGCAACGGCAACGGCAGCGGCACCTCGGCCTGCGCGGCCGGCGGCTCGAACGCCGTCGTGCCGCCGCCGGCGATCTGCGCGGCGCGGTGCACCGCCGCGCGGATGCGCGGGTAGGTGCCGCAGCGGCAGATGTTGCCGGACAGCGCCTGGTCGATGTCGGTGTCGGTGGGTCGCGGGATTTTGCTCAACAGCGCGGCCGCGGACATGATCTGGCCGGACTGGCAGTAGCCGCACTGGACCACGTCGATCTCGGCCCAGGCGCGCTGCACCGGATGCGGGCCGTCGCGGCCGAGACCCTCGATGGTGACGACGCGGCGTCCTTGCATCGTCGCCACCGGCGTCACGCAGGCGCGGCGCGGGGCGCCGTCGACGTGCACGGTGCAGGCGCCGCATTGGGCGATGCCGCAGCCGAACTTGGTCCCGGTCAGGTGCAGCAGGTCGCGCAGCACCCACAACAGCGGCATGTCCGGCGGCGCGTCGACGTCGTGGTCGATGCCGTTGACGTTGAGCTTCATCGGTGTCCCTCGCGGCGGCTGGGGTCGTTCGAGCCTACACCCGGCTTCGCCGCCGATGCCAGCGCGCCGCGGCGCCGTTGCGGCGATGCATGACGGGCGTCGCGACTGCGCGATCCGGCCCAAACTTGCCCAGGACTGCATGCGGGCACGCGATGCGTGCCGGCCGGATCGGCTTCGGTGGCGGCGTCGTGCGAAAAACCCCTGCATCCCGGCCTTCCGGCGCCGGTGCGGGCGTCGTCGCGGCTTGCCTGGAACTGCCGCCCGCGCGCCGCCGCGGGCACGCCGTCGCGGCGGCGGCATGCCGCGCCGCCGCAGTCGTTCTAGACTCGTCCCACCCCGTCCACGGTCGCCTTGCATGGCCGATTCGCCGGAACCCGGTTCTCCCCCCCGCAGCGCGCCCGGCGGCGTGCGCGCCGTGCTCGAAGCCAGCGCCGCCGCAGCCGCGCGCGGCGACCCGGCGGCGCTGGCGCTGGTGCTGGAGACCGAAGGCTCGACCTATGTGCGCGCCGGCGCGATGGCGCTGTTCGGCGCGCGCGAGGGCCAGGTCGGCTGGCTCAGCGGCGGCTGCATCGAGCCGGAGATCGAGCAACGCGCCGCCGAGGCCGCCGCCGCCGGCGGCATCGAATGGATGGACATCGACACCCGCAGCGACGAGGACCTGTTCGCCGGTTCCGCGCAGGGCTGCCGCGGCCGCCTGCGCCTGGCCCTGCTGCCGCTGGCGGCGCTGCGCGACTGGCCGGCGCTGGTGGACGAATGGCGCCGCGGCCATGGCGACCTGCGCCTGGACCTGCAGGCGGGCGGCGCGCTGGTCGCGGCGGTCGGCGACGAACGCCAGCGCTGGACCGTGCCGGCGGCATCGCTGCCGTGGCCGCCCGCGCCGGAACCCGCCGAGCCCGGCCGCTGGCGCCTGGAGATCGCCGCGCCGCCGTCGGTGCTGGTGCTCGGCGCCGGCCCGGAGACCCCGGCGCTGTTGCCGCTGCTGCGCACGCTGGGCTGGATGACCACCCTGGTCGAACGCCGCCCGCGCTGGGCCGCGCTGGCGGCGCTGGCCGACCACGCCGTCGCCCGCAGTCCCGCGCAGGCGCTGGCGACCGCGCGCACGCACGACGCCGCGCTGGTCATGCACCACCATTTCGAACTCGACCGCGAGGCGCTGGAACACCTCGGCGGCGACGGCGGCCAGGGCATCGGCTTCATCGGCCTGCTCGGCCCGCAGCGCCGTCGCGACGACCTGTTCCGGGTGCTGCCGGCGGCGGCGCGCGGCTCGCTCGCGGCGCGCCTGCATTCGCCGATCGGCCTGCCGCTGGGCGGCGAAGGGCCGGAGGCGATCGCGCTGAGCGTGGCCGCGCAACTGCAACGCCACCGCCACGGCGCGGACTGAGCGATGCAGTTCGCCGCCGTGTTGCTCGCCGCCGGCGCCAGCCGCCGCCTCGGCCGGCCCAAGCAACTGCTGCGCCGCGACGGCGAAAGCCTGCTGCGGCGCGGCGCGCGGCTGGCGCTGGCCAGCGGCGCGGCGCGCACCGTGGTGGTGCTGGGCGCGCGCGCCGAGCGCCTGGGCGGCGAACTCGACGGCCTGGCGGTGGAGCGCGCGTTCAATCCCGACTGGCAGGACGGCATGGCCACCAGCCTCACCGCCGGCGCGCGCGCGCTGGCCGGCTTCGACGGCGCGGTGCTGGTGCTGGCCTGCGACCAACCGGCGCTGGAACTGGCGCACCTGCACGCCCTGCGCGACGGCGCCGCCGCGGCCGGCTGCGCCGCGACCGAACACGCCGGCGCGCTCGGCGTACCGGCGCTGATCTCGGCCGAACTGTGGCGCGAAGCCACCGCCCTGCACGGCGACCGCGGCTTCGGCGCGGCCCTGGCGCAGGCGCCTGCCGCTGCCGTGTGGCGCCTGCGCGCGCCCGAACTGGAGCTGGACCTGGACACGGCCGACGACGTCGAGGCCGCGATCGCCCGCGGCTGGCTGGACCCGGCCTGAGCGCTCGCGACGCAGCTGTCTTTACCGCCGGCGAATCGCGATTGCGGAACCCGAGCTGCGGCGCAAGCGCAGTTTCGCGGCCGCGGCTCGCGCCGCTCCGACAAGGGGCGCCAGGCCTTCGCGCGATACGTCCCGACCCCAACCCCGCCCAACCACGACGCGGATTCGCCACCGCCCTGCAGGAGCGGCGCAAGCCGCGACCGCGCCCCCCCGGCACCGTGTTGCAGCCGTGACTCGCACAGCCCCGGCGGCGGGCGCGGACGCATGAAAACCGGCTTGAGTCATAGGCCGCGGCCGCTGGGGAGGGTCGGGGTCGACCTGGGGATGCGACCGCGACCTATGACTCAAGCCGGCTGCCCGCCCTGGCATGAGCCGGGCGGCGCGGGCGGAAGAGGTTCGATGAGCGAGCGTGGCGGCGGAGGCCCGCGCCGCCCGGCCAGACTCCCTGTCGGCCGGGCGGCGCAAACCGCACGCCGGCCCTAGGGAACCAGCGTGCCAAACACGGGCTGCGCATCGCCGTTGTAGAAGACGCGCAGCCACAAGCCCTTACCGGCCTGGAGCGCGTACTTCCGGGCCGAGGGCAGCACGGACTTCAGCGCCGCTTCGGCGCTGCGGTACTCCTGCTCGATTTCCGCCACCGCTGCGGTCAGCGCTCTGTCGTCGCTGCCGTCGCGTTGCTTCAGTTCCACGCGAAACATGGGTCATCCTTGTTGAAAAGTTCAGCCGGCCCGGTCTGGGGGATGTCCGCTTCCTGGCGGATCTGTGACTCGGTAGTGCCGTCGAGCGATTCAAAAGATGCTTGTTGCGCGCAATAGAAACTGTCGTCGGAGTGCTCTACAGCGTGTAGGAATTTTCCTAATCCGACGTGTCATGCATCACAGCTTGCAAACGCAGCGGTGGACTTGCGATGGCGTTTGCTCATGTGGACCTGCTTCACGGTCGCCGCCCCGGGGCCGCGCTAGGCGATCCGGGCCGGGCTTGGCCGGGTCGGACCTACCCGATCGGACCTGTCCGACCGGACAGGTCCGGCTGCAGCGCGCGCACGCCCTCGCGCAGGGCATCGGCCAGCGCGCGCACGCGCTCGGTCCGGCGCAGGTCGGGGTGCTGCAGCAGCCACAGGTCGGCGCCCATCGCCTCGACCGGGTCGCCGACCCGGACCAGCCCGCGCTCGCCGTCGCCGAGGTAGCACGGCAGCACCGTCAGGCCGAGGCCGGCGACCGCGGCCTCGCGCAGCCCGAGCAGGCTGTTGGCGCTGAACACGGCGCGGCGGTCGTACTGCATCCGCCGCAGCCACTGGGCCATGGCGATGTGGGCGAGGTTGCCGCCGGGCACCAGCCAATCGTAGCCGTCCAGGTCCTGCGGCCCGGCGCCGCGCGGCAGGCGCAGCGCGCGCGGCCGGTAGACGGCGCTGGCCAGGCGCGCGAGCTTGCGCCCGACCAGGCCCTCCGGCGGCTCGCCGCCGGGACGCAGGGCGAGGTCGGCCTCGTGCCGCGACAGGTCCTGGGTGAGGTTGTCGGCGGTCACCTGCACGACGATCCCCGGATGCGCGCGGCGGAACCGCGCCAGCAACGGCGGCAGCACGCCGTGCAGCAGCGGCTCGACCGTGGCCAGGCGGACCGTGCCGGTCGGGCGCGCATCCAGGCCGGCCAGGCGGCGCTCGGTCGCGGCGATGCGTTCCTCGATCTGCGCCGCCGCGGCGATGGCCTCCTCGCCGTTGGGCGTGGGCGCGTAGCCTTCGCGCGCGCGCTCGAACAGGCGCACGCCGAGCGCGCGCTCGATCGCGTTGATGCGGCGGAACACGGTCGGGTGGCTGACGCCCAGGCGCTTGGCCGCGCCGTTGAGCGAGCCGGCGCGGCCGACCGCGAGCAGGAAACGATAGTCGTCCCAGGACAGCGGCGCGGGGAGGTCGGCGGGGTTGGGGCGCTTGTTCATTCGTGCAAACCCGGATTGCATCCGTGGGGAAATGTATTTCAGCACTGAACAGCCTAGCCTGCGTCCACCGCGTCGCACGACGCAACGTCCGAGGAATCCGCTCATGTCCGCCCGCCTGGATTACAACAAGGTCGACCCGCGCGGCACCCAGGCCCTGCTGGGCCTGCGCAAGTACATCGAACACAGCGGCCTGGAGCCGTCGCTGATCGACCTGGTCAACGTCCGCGTCTCGCAGATCAACGGCTGCGCCTACTGCATCCGCGCGCACACCGACGAGGCGGTGGAGCGCGGCGAGAGCCATCGCCGCCTGCACCTGCTGCGGGTCTGGCCGGAAGGGCCGTTCAGCGAGCGCGAACGCGCCGCGCTGGCCTGGGCCGAGGCGATCACCCACGTCGGCGATCCGCGCGACCAGGCGCCGGTGGACGATGCCGTGTACGCGCGGGTGCGCGAGCAGTTCGCCGATTCGGATCTGGTCGCGTTGACCTACGCGGCGATCGCGATGAACGCCTGGAACCGCTTGGCGATCGCGTTCCGCAAGCCCGATCCGGCGTTGGCGGAGTGAGGGCCGGCGCGCGAGGCTGCGCAAGCGGGCGCGCGCGCGCTCAGAACCGGTAGCGCACCACCCGGCCCAGCTCGCGCAGCCAGCGCGAGCGTTCGTACAGGCCGAACGCCCAGCGCTGGGTCCACGGCAGCGCGGCCATTTCCGCCAACTGCGTGTAGCGCGCCTCGTCGATCAGTTGCAGCCGCGGGTGCCAGGATTCCAGCCCGCTGGCGCCCTCGCTCCCCCATTCGCCGATGCGCGCGTCGGTGGCGCGGATCATCCGCGCGTGGCGCAGCAGCCGCAGCGCCAGGCGGTTGTAGACGTCGCACAGCAACTGCCCGCCCTGCGGGAAATGCTCGACCAGCCGCCGCACCAGTTCGCGCGCGCGCCACTCGTCGAGGTAGGGAAACAGGCCTTCGGCGATCACCAGCACCGGGCGGTCGCGGTCGAGCCGGCCGATCCAGTCCGGCTCCATGACGTTGGTCGCCAAGGTGCGGTACAGGCCCAGCCGCTGCGGCAACAGGTCGCGGCGCAACTGGATCACCGCGGGGAAGTCGATGTCGAGCCAGTCCACGTCCAGCGCCGGATCGACCCGGTAGATGCGCGAGTCCAATCCGCAGGCCAGGTGCAGCACCAGGGTGTCGGCGCGCGCCTGCAGCGCCGCGCGCGTCCAGTGGTCGATCGCCAGCGAGCGGAACGCCAGGCCGCGGATGTCCAGCGGCCCCAGGCCGAAGCGCTCGAAATCGTAGTCGATGCGGCGGACCAGGTCGTCGGCGAGGCGGTCGTGCAGGACCGGATGGACGGCGCGGTTGTCCATCGCCTTGGCGTAGAGGGTGATCAGCAGGGTTTCCTGGCTGCCTTCCAGACGCATCGACGGCTCCATCGGACGCACGGACACGGGCTGCGGGTCGCCGACCCGCCACGGTACGGAGCCCGACAGTAGGCCGGCCGTCGGTAGCGCGGCGTGATGCCCGCGCGCACCGTCGCGCAACGCGCGCCGCGTCCGCGCCGTGCGCCGAGGCCGTCGTCGGCCGCGGCCCGCGGTTGCCGGCGCGCCGGCAACCGCGTCGCGCCTGCAACGATCCGTACCCCCGGTGCGATTGCGCGGCCGCGCACGCGCGCGGAGACTGCACGCCATCGCCGCGCCGCCCTCCTCGCCGCGCCGGCCGCTGCCAGGACTCCGGATGGACGCGTTGCTGCACCTGATCGAGAACTACGGCCTGCTCGTGGTCTTCGTCTGCGTGCTGCTCGACCAGGGCGGGCTACCGGTGCCGGCGTATCCGCCGATCGTGGTCGCCAGCGCGGTGGCCGTGGACCACGAACCCAACCTGTGGCTGGCGTTGCCGCCGGTGCTGCTGGCCGCGGCGCTGGCGGCGCTGCTGGCCGACAGCGCGTGGTACTACGGCGGCCGCCGCATCGGCGCGCGCCTGCTGCGGCTGATGTGCCGGCTGTCGCTGTCGCCGGATTCGTGCGTGCTGGCCACGCGCAGCCTCTACGCGCGCTGGGGCGCGCCGTCGCTGGTGGTCGCCAAGTTCGTGCCCGGCTTCGCCGCGGTGGCCACGGTGCTGGCCGGCGAGACCGGCACCCGCCCGCGCCGCTTCGCCTTCTACGACGGCCTCGGCGCGCTGCTGTGGGCCGGCGCGGCGGTGGCGCTGGGCGCGGTCTTCCATCGCGCGGTCAACCAATTGCTGGAGCGGCTCGACACTCTCGGCCGTTACGGCTTGATCGCGCTCGGCGCGCTGATCGCCGCCTGGATCGGCTACAAGCTGCTCAAGCGCCGCTTGTTCCTGCGCGAGCTGCGCATGGCGCGGATCTCGGTGGCCGAATTGGGGCAGCTGCTCGACGCCGGCTCCGACCCGACGATCCTGGACGTGCGCCCGCACCAGCAGCGCGACGCCTCGGGCTGGATTCCCGGCGCGATCTTCGTCGCCACCCTCGCCGACGACGCGCTCAGCGGCATCCCGCTGGAGCGGCGCGAGGAAGTAATCGTCTATTGCGACTGTCCCAGCGAAGCCTCCGCGGCGACGCTGGCGCGCGAACTGCGCCGGCGCGGCTTCAAGCGCGTACGGCCGCTGGCCGGAGGCTTCGAGGCGTGGCGGGCGCAGGGGCTGGCGGTGGAGCGCGGCGCCTGACCCTAGCCCTCGTAGAACTCGATCGGCAGCCCGTCCGGATCGGCGCAGAAGGCGAAGCGCCGTCCGGTGCATTCGTCCACGCGCAGGCCGAGCGCGTCGACGTAGAAGCGCCGGGAGCGTTCGTAGTCGGCGCAGACGATCGCGACGTGGTGGATCGAGGACAGGTGCATGCGGGCTCCGGCGGGCGCGCACGGTCGCTCGCCCGGGGCCGATTGTCGGATACTGCACGCGTCCTGTCGCGCCGCGACGCCGCCGCGCCCCGGATATCCATGCCGCGCAAGTCCCGCCCTTCCTGCAGGAGAACGCCATGACCGTCTATGTCGACGACGCCGTGTGGCCCTGGCGCGGCGAACGCTGGGCGCACCTGATGGCCGACACGCTGGAGGAGCTGCACGAGTTCGCCCAGCGCCTGGGCAGGCCGCGGGTGTCGTTCCAGAACAAGCTCAGCGGCTGCCACTACGACGTCACCGCGCGGATGCGCGAACGCGCGCTGGCGCTGGGCGCGGTGGCGATCTCGCGCCACCGCGACCGCGCCCAGGTGCGGGCGATCATCCAGCGCGCGCGCGACCAGGCCGCCGGGCGCGCGCCGTAGGCGCGGCGGGCCGCCGCGCAGGCGCGGGCCTCAGCGCCGCGCGTCGGTCGCCATGCGCAGCGCCAGCGCCGACAGCACCCCGCCCATGACCCAGCGCTGCGCCGCGATCCAGCGCGGGCGCCCGGCCAGGAACGCGGCGATGCCGCCGGCGGCGGCCACGATCAGCGCGTTGACCGCGACGCTGATGCCGATCTGCACGCCGCCGAGCGCCAGCGACTGCGCCAGCACGCTGCGCGCCGGATCGATGAACTGCGGCAGCAGCGCCAGGTAGAACACCGCCGCCTTGGGATTGAGCAGGTTGGTCAGCAGGCCCATCGCGAACAACCGGCGCGGGCTGTCCGGCGCCAGTTCGCGCACTTCGAACGGCGAGCGCCCGCCGGGCCTGACCGCCTGCCAGGCCAGCCACAGCAGGTACAGCGCGCCGCCGAAACGCAGCGCGTCGTAGGCATAGGGCACGGCGAACAGCAGCGCGGTGATGCCGAACGCCGCAGCGAGCAGATAGAACACGAAGCCCAGCGCGACCCCGGCCAGCGACGTCCACCCGGCGCGGCGGCCCTGGCAGATCGAACGCGAGATCAGGTAGACCATGTTCGGCCCCGGGGTCAGCACCATCACCAGGGCCAGGCCGGCGAACGCCAGCAACGACGACGATTCGATCATTCCCGATCTCCCGCAAGGCAAGGCGTGGGCGCCGGATGCGCATGATCGCCGATCCGGCCCGCGCGCGGATGTGCGCGCGGCGGCCGGAACGCGGCGCCGGCGCAACAAAAAAGCCGCGACGGCAGCGCCGTCGCGGCTTCGGGCATCCCCCGGCGGATGCCGATCGCTTAGAACCGCAGCGAGTAGCGCGCGTTGACGCCGTGGTCGTTGCCCTCGTTGGCGAACTGGCCGCTGTAGCTCAGCTCCAGCAGGCCGTTGGCGCTCAGGCGCGCGGCCACGCCGGCCTCGACCAGGGTCGAGTCGTCGGCCAGCGGAGCGCCGGCGACGGCGAACGCGCTGCCGCCGCGCCACGCGACCTGGGTGACCGGGGTCAGGTCGCCGCTGGCGTGGCGACGGCCGATGCCGCCGCGCAGGCTCAGCCAGCTCTGGTCCTGCTGCGAGCCCTTGAGGTCGACGTTGAAGCGCACGCCCAGGGTGGCCAGGTCGACCTTGCTCTCGGCGCTGGCGCCGCTCAGCGCGGCCGCGCCGCCGGTTTCCTGGAACGCGTCGGTCTTGGCCCGCAGCTTGGCGATCTGCAGGTACGGCTCCAGGCCCCAGCTGTCGCCGCCGAAGCGGTAGCCGCCTTCGACGAAGGCCTGCTGGGTGCGGCCGTCGTACGACGCGCGGGTGCGGTCGGCGAAGCCGTTGAAGCCGATGCGGCGGTCCAGGGTGAGGTCCTGGCGCGCGTGCACGTAGCCGGCGCTGAGGGCGATGCGGCCCCAGTTCTGGCCGCCGTAGACGCCGAGCTGGGTGCTCTTGACCCGGCCCTTGTCCTGGCGGTCGCTGTCGTTGTCGCTGCGGCCGCTGCCGCCGAGCACGCCCAGGCGCCAGCCGTTGGCGAAACGGTAGTCGTAGCCGACCAGGGTGGCCGAGCCGCTGTACTCGTTGCGCGCGGCGTTGCCGTCGCCGGACAGGGTGCCGCCGGACTTCAGCAGCTCCGCCCAGGCGCCCTGGGACGCGCCCTCGCCGTCGGCGGCGAACTCGGCGCGGCCGCTGCGCGCGCGCGCCAGCGCGGCGTCGCGGACGTGGCGGGCGTCGTCGATGGCGATCGAACGCAGGCTGGCGTGGCCTTCGCCGCTGAGCGTGTCCAGCGCGGCGATGGCCTGCGCGGGGAACAGCTGGGTCAGCGGCTGCGGAATGCCCTGGCCCACGCCGAGGCGGTCGGCCGCGGCGCCGGCGGCGATCTGGTTCGGCGTGGTGCCCGCGCCGGCCAGCGACAGGCCGCGGGTCACTTCCACCCCGACCGAGTTGGCGCCGTAGCTCAGGCCGAACTTCAGCAGCGGCGAGAACGCGGTCTGGTCGAGCGCGGCGAACTGGCCGCTGATCCCGCCGGCGGCGCTGATCAGGTTGAAGTTCTGGCCCAGCATGTACTGGCCCGGCGCGTGCAGGACCATCAGCGTGCCGCCTTCCAGCGTGGCCTTGCCGGTCACGTCGATGCGGTCGGACTGGCCGCCGGCCGAGAGTTCGGCGACGTAGGTCGAACCGGCCGCCTGGGCGTAGTCGCCCTGCACGGTCAGGGTGCCGATCGAATTGCCCGGCGACACCGCGCCTTCCACGCGCACGTTGCCGACGATGCGGCCGCTGCCGCCGAGGCCGGCGCCGGCGCGCACCGGCAACTGCGCGCTGGTCAGGGTGCCGTTGACCACCAGGGTGCCGCCGTCGACCTGCGCGGCGTAGGTGTTGGCGCCGGTCAGTTCCAGCACGCCTTCGCGCACGTGCAGGCCGCCGAAGCTGTTGCTGCCGCTCAGGCGCAGCCAGCCGATGCCGGACTTGGTCAGCACGCCGGTGCCGCCGATGTCGTTGCGCCAGTCGTCCCAGGCCTTGCCTTCCCAGACCTTGGCGCCGCCGGCGAGGCGGTCGACCACCACGTCGGTATCGACGCGGATCTGGCCCGGGCCGTCGATGGCTTTCTTCAGGTCGATCAGGCCCCAGCCGTAGACCTCGTCGACGCCGGCCGCGCCCAGGTCGGTGGCGGTGGTCAGCAGCACGTCGCGCACCTGCGCGCCGGTCATGTACGGGAAGCGCTCGAACAGCAGGCCCAGCGCGCCGGTGACGTGCGGGGTCGCCATCGAGGTGCCGCTGAGGTCGCCGTAGCCGTAGGCGGGCGTACCGGCGGTGATGTCGAACGACAGCGAGCCGTCCGGGTTGGTCACCAGCCCGCCCTTGAGCGAATCCTCGCCGCCGAGGTAGGTCGAGGTGATGTCCGAGCCCGGCGCGGCCACGCACCAGTTGGCGGCCTGCGCGCAGCGCATGGAGAAGTCGCTGAGGGTCAGCTCCGGGGTCACGCTGACCACGGTCAGCCAGTACTGCTCCAGGTCCTTGAACGCGCGCGGCAGGCTCGCGTACAGGCCGGCCTGCGGCGCGGTCTCGGGGGTGACGACCTTGTTGTGGTTGCCGGCGGCCCAGACCTGCAGCATGCCCTTGGCGCGCGAGGCGTCGCCGAACACGTTGAAGTAGGCCTCGTTCTCCGGCTCGAACAGGTAGCCGTCGAGGTCTTCCAGGGTCTCCGGCTCGGTCGCCAGGCCCCAGCTGTGGTTGAGCGCGCGCACGCCCTGCGCGTTCATGTCGGCGTACATGCGCGCGATGGTGGCGTCGTCGGCGCTCGGGCGCGGGACCCGCACCACGCTGTAGCCGGTGGCGGTGCGCTGCCATTCCTGCACCGCGTTGAACGACCACTTGGCGACGCTGAGGTCGGAGCCGAAGGCCACGCCGTGGGTGCCGTTGCCGTCGCGGTTGGCGGCGACGGTGCCGCCGACGTGGGTGCCGTGGGTGTTGAACTCCCAGCCCGGCTGCACGTACGGGCCGGCCATGATGATGCGGCGGATGTTCTCCGGCACGTTGGCGTTGAAGCCGGTGTAGGAGATCTGGGCCTGGTCGCCGCGGCTGTAGAAGCAGGCGTTGTCGCCGGTCAGCACGCTGGTGTTGGCGCAGAAGCTGCCGTCGGCCAGCTGCTCGGCCATGATCACGGCGCGGTTGTCCTTGCCGGCGAACTCCGGATGCGCCAGCGCGGTGCCGCTGTCGTACACGCCCAGGCGCACGCCCTTGCCGGTCAGGCCGCGGGCGTAGGCGTACTGGGCGTTGATCGCGGCCAGGCCCCAGTCGGCGTCGAATTCTTCGCTATGCCAGCTGTCGGGATCGCCGACCTGGCCGTTGGCGCTTTGCGCCATGGCGGAACCGGCGCCGGCCAGCAGGCCGCCGGCGATGGCCAGGCACAGCAGGGAGCGGGAAAGGGAGCGGTGCGACGAAACTACGGTGCGCGTCATTGCGCGATTGGAGCCTTGCATCTTCTTGATGAACCCCTGTCATGTAGAAGACGTCCTTGCGGACGCCATGGTCAATGGCGGATGCGCTGATGGCATCGCAGACGAAACGGGCCGCTAGGGCGGCCTCTATCAACACTAACGCTTTCGTAACGCTGCTACCCTACCTCGCAGTTCCGCGCGCAGGGGCATGACCAAAGACACATGAAAAGGCGAACGCCTGCGGGTTCGCGGGGTTTCGCATCGGTGGCGGGCGCGGCGCGAGCCGCTCCCGCAAGGGGGAAAAGCCGCTGCGCGGCTCAGTCGTCGTCGCGTTCGCCCGACATCAGCCCGCGCCGCCAGGCGAAGGCCACCGCCTCGGTGCGATCGGCCAGGTGCAGCTTGGCCAGCACGTTGCCCAGGTGCGACTTGACCGTCTTCTCGCCGATGTTGAGCGCGGCGGCGATGCGCGCGTTGCTGCCGCCTTCGGCGAGCTTGCGCAGCACGTCGAGCTCGCGCTCGGTCAGGCTGGCGAAGGGGTCCTCGCGCGGTTCGCGCTTGCGCCGCATCGCCTTGAGGATGCGCTGGGCGACGAAGGGATGGATCACCGCCTCGCCGGCGGCGATGCGCCGCAGCGTCGCCAGCAGCTCGTCGCCGAGCATGCTCTTGAACAGCAGCGACTGCGCGCCGGCCTCGATCGCGGCGAACGCCAGGTCGTCCTGGTCGGTCGAGGTCAGCACCGCGATCGCGCTGCGCGGGCTCAGCTTCTTGATCGCGCGGATCGCCTCGACGCCGTCGACGTCGGGCATCATCAGGTCGATCACGATCAAATCCGGCGCCAGATCGCGCGCGCGCTCGATCGCCTCGGCGCCGCCGGCGGCCTCGCCGACCACTTCAAAATCGTCGGTCAGCGCCAACAGGCTGCGGATGCCCTTGCGCACCACTTCGTGGTCGTCGACCAGCAGGACCGAGGTGCTCATGCGGATTCTCCTTGCGGCTCGGGCAGAGTGAAGGACACGGTCACCACCGTGCCGCTGGCGGAACTGGCGATGCGGAAGCGCCCGCCGGGCAGGGTCCGCGCGCGCATGCGCATGTTGCCCAGGCCCATGCCGGTGCTTTCGTGTTGGTTGACCGCGAAGCCGCAGCCGTCGTCCTGGATGGTCCAGCCGTAGCGTTCGCCGGCGCTGTTGAGCACCACCTCGATCCGGCGCGCGCCGCTGTGGCGCAGGCTGTTCGATGCGGCCTCGGTGGCGATCAGCAGCAACTGGCCGGCGTGCTGGTGATGCGCGCCGACGCCGCGCTCGGCGACGCCGTCCAGCAGCAGCCGCCACTCGATGCCGCTGCCGCCGAGCAGGTGCGAGAAGGTGTCTTCCAGCGCCTTGCGCAAGCCTTGCTCAGCCACGGTCGGCGCGGTGAAGCGCTGGATCACGTCGGCGAGGTCGCGCTGCAGCTGCCCGGTGAGGCCGAGCGCGGCCTTGATCAGCGCGCCCTGGCGCGGGTCGCGCCCGGCCTCGCCGTCGCGGCCGTTGAGATGGTCGAGCACGCTCAGCTGCAGGCCCAGGGCGAAACTGCGCTGCTTGGCGGTGTCGTGCAGGTCGCGCGCCAGGCGGTTGCGTTCCTCCGACACCGCCAGTTGCTGGCGCACCTGGATCACTTCGCCGAGCGCGTCGGCCATGCGGTCGAATCGATGCGCCAGGCCGCCGAATTCGTCGCGGCCGCGGTCGTGGATGCGCGCGTCGAGATCGCCGGCGGCCCACGAATCGGCGACCTGTTCGGCATGGCCGAGGCGCCGGGTCAGCAACGTCGCCACCGCGACCGAGGCCATCGCGCTGATCACCAGCAGGTAGAACGCCAGCCACACCATGTCGCCGGATTCGCCCGAGCTCATGCGCAGGAACGTGGCGGTGGTGTCGGCGGCGTGCTGACCCACGCCGAGGCTGGCGCCGGGCGCGCCGGCCAGCGGCAGCGCGGCGACGCTGACCCAGTCGCCGTCGCGGTCGAGCGTGCGCGCGGCGGCGATGCCGTCGGCGGCGACGTCCTGTCCGGCCTGTTCCAGCGCGCGCGCCAGCGGCGCGCTGGGGCGCTCGGGATACAGGCACACGCGGCCGTGGCGGTCGCGGTAGCGGATCGCGATGCGGCCGTCGGCGGCGCCGCCGGCGAAGCTGTGCGAGTACATCCACTTGGGCGTGTCCATGCCGACCACGCGCACCAGCAGGCCCTGCAGCAAAGCCTGGCATTGCGCCGGCGACACCGCGGCCAGGTCCGGCATCGGCCCGAGCTGGGCCAGTTCGCGCCGCATCGAGGTTTCCAGCGCCGGCGGCGCCATGTCCTCGCGCAGTTCCCGGCGCAGCATGTACACGCCCAGCAGCGACAACAAGATGGTGCTGATCCAGCACGCGGTCAGCATCGACAGCAGGCATTTCCAGAACAGCCCGCTCCACCAGCGCCGCGTCGGCGCGCGTGCGGCCGGGCTCGGGCGTGCGGCGGTTTCGTCCATATCGCTAGTATTCCAGTTTCCGCGTGCATTTGATCCGCCAAACGTCCGGGATCCGGCCCGCCCCCGGCCCGATGCCGGGCCCCGGCGCGCAGCGCAGCATGCGCGCTCCTCCGATCGCGGCCCGCGCATGCACGCTCCCGCTCCCGCTGCGCGCGCCGCGCGCATCGAACACCTCGACGCCCTGCGCGGCCTGGCCCTGCTCGGCATCGCGGTGGTCAACATCGGCGTGTTCGCTTCGCCGTGGTGGGGGCTGGGCGCGCCCGACCCGGCCTTCGCCGCGCCGTTCGACCGCCTGCTGCAGGCGCTGGTCGCGGCGTTGTTCGAAATGAAGTTCTACCTGCTGTTCTCGTTCCTGTTCGGCTACAGCTTCAGCCTGCAACAGGGCGCGGCCGCGCGCGCCGGACAGGCGTTCGCGCCACGCATGGGCCGGCGCCTGCTGGGCTTGTGGCTGCTCGGCGCGCTGCACGCGGCGCTGCTGTTCCACGGCGACATCCTCACCACCTATGCGTTGATGGGCGCGCTGTTGCTGGGCCTGAGCCGCGCCGGCGAAACCGCGCAGCTGCGCATCGCGCATGGCTTGATCGTCGCCACGGCGCTGGCCTGGGCCGCGCTCGGCGCTTTGGCCTGGCTGCAGCCCGCGCCGGCCGCCGACGCGGCCGCGCAGGCGCAGGCGCTGCTGCGCGGCTTCACCGGCGCGCCGGCCGACGTGCTCGCCGCGCGCGCCGGCGAACTGGCCGCGACCTGGCCGATCCTGCTGTTGTTGCAGGCGCCGTGCGCGCTGGCGATGTTCCTCTACGGCCTCGCCGCCGGCCGCCGCACCCTGGCCGCGCGCCTGGACGAGTACCGGCCGCTGCTGCGACGCCTGCGCCGGATCGGCTTCGCCGTCGGCCTGCCGGCCGCGCTCGCGCTGGGCGCGATCGAGGCGTGGCCGGCGTCCGAGCCGGTGCAGCTGTGGGTGCTGGCGCTGAGCCTGCTGACCGCGCCGCTGCTGAGCCTGGCCTACGCCGCGCTGGCGCTGCCGTGGTTCGCCCGCGGCGGCGCGCGCATCGCCGATCGGCTGGCGCCGGCCGGACGCATGGCGCTGTCGAACTACCTGCTGCAATCGGCGGCGATGGCGCTGCTGTTCACCGGCTACGGCCTGGGCTGGATGGGCCGGGTCTCGCCGGCGGCGGCGCTGGCGATCGCGCTGGCGCTGTTCGCCGCGCAACTGTGGCTGAGCCGTGCGTGGCTGCGCCGCTTCGCCTACGGGCCGGTGGAATGGCTGCTGCGCGCGGCGACCATCGGCGCGTGGCCGCGGATGGGCAAGGCGGCGTACTGAAGAGGCGCATCGACGTTCGGTCGCGGCGGATACAAGAGCGTCGGGCCTGAAGGCCCTCCCACAAGAGCAGGGCCGCCCCGCTTTGCTTTTGTGGGAGGGCCTTCAGGCCCGATGCTCTCCTGTCGGCCGGGACCGCCCGATCAGAACGCCCGGCTCACGGTAAAACTGCCGAACACCGGCGTCTGCTTCTGCCCTTCGAACTCGCGCGTGCTGTGGTAACGCGCCAGCGCGAACTTCCAGCGCCCGCGCATCAGCGCCACGCCGTAACCGACCTCGGCCACGAACGGGCGCTTGTCGACGCTGTGGCTGCTGCGGAAGGTGTTGCCGTCCAGGGTGATGTCGCGCAGCACCCAGCGCGCGTCGCTGGTCAGGAACAGGTGCGCGGCGAACGGCCGGTCGCCGGTGTTGTAGTGCTCGGTCGGCGCGGTGTTCTCGCCGGCCGGACGCAACGGCGTGCTGCCGAAATCGTCCGGCAGGCGCAGGCCGAAGCGCACTTCCATGCCGGCGTTGGCGTAGGTGGCCAGATTGCCGAAGCTGCCGCCGTAGTGGCCGATCGCGTCCCAGCCCCAGCGCCGCTCGTGCGCGTCCTTCGGCGCGAACCGGCGCATGCGCTCGTGCACGATGCGGAACACCGGCTCGTCGTGCAGCTGGTTGTCCCAGCCCTTGAAGGTCTCGTCGCCGAGCGCGCGGTGCACCGCGTTCTGCACCTGCTTGCCCAGCGCCGACGGGCCGACGATGCCCACCTGCAGTTGGGTGGTGCGCAGGTAGTCGCCGGTGCGCGCGTTGTAGCCCAGCCCGGCCAGCAGCGCGCCGGCGTAGGGCCGGTCGTCGCGGATCAGGTCGCGGCGATTGTAGTCGGTGGGGGTGAAGATGCCCTGCGAGAACGTCGCGATCATGTTGCGCTGCTCGTAGCCCTGCGGCGGCTGCAGCGCGTCGAGGCGGCGGTTGATCCAGCGCGCCAGCCGCGGGATGCACGGATCGTCGGTGTAGTCGGCGAGGTTCGGCGAGACCAGGGTCAGCTGGATGCCGTTGCTGTAGCCCTGGTCCTGGCCGCCGAACAGGTCGTTGTCCAGGCGCAGGTTGACCGTCGGCGGCAGCCGGGTGTGGCCGTTGGTGCAGGCCTCGCGGCCTTGCGCGGCAGCGGCGCCCGCATGCAGGGCGGTGCCGGCGAACAGCAGGGACAGCAGCGAAACGTGGGGGCGCATGGGCGATCACAGGCAGGCGACGCCGCGCTCGGCGCGGCGGGCGGGTGAGTGCGGCGGGGAGCGCCGCGACCGTGGCGACGGCGGCGAATCGGGCGGCGCGGCCGGCTGGCGGGGCAAGGCGCACAAAATCTCACGGATCGCTCGCGGCGACGCTGGCGCGGCCGCGACGGTTCGTCCCGCAGATGGTGCTTGAGAAGGGCTGCGGCGTCTTTGCCGCTTGGGGCTGGTGGGTGCGGGCGTGTCGCGACCGGATAGGAAAGCGTCGGGCCTGAAGGCCCTCCCACAAAAGCATGAGGGCCGGGCTGTTTTGGGGGGACCAGGCTGCTGTGTGGGAACCGGGCGGTTGTGTTGGAACCAGGCGCTGCGGAAGAACCAGGAATGCTGTGGCGGGACCGGGCTGTTGTGGGAGGGCCTTCAGGCCCGACGCTCTGCGCTCAGCCCGCCGCGTTCATTCCTTTCCAGGCAACGCATACTCGAAACGATAGAAGTGCGCCCCACCCTCGCGGATGTCGATCTTCATCCGCCCGCTCAGCCCTTCCAGTTCGCCGGTGCCCGAATCCGGCACCACCACGATCGTCAGTTCGGCCTGGCCGCGATTCATCAGCCCGCTGTGCAGCAGCAGGAAACTGCCGCGGCGGCCGTCGAGCGCGCCGTCGACCTTCTCCAGCGCGACATAGCCGGCCGAGCCGGGCACCGCGGTCGTCGCCGCCAGCATCTCGCCGCGGCTGTCGGCCTGAAGCGCGCCTTCGAAGCGCTTGTCCAGCGCCATCCGCCCGAACATGCCCTCGGCCGCGGCGTGCAGCGGCTGCGGGCTCAACTTGACCTGGAACGGACCTTCGATCTGCGGCATGGCGGCGGCTTCCGAAACGGCGGCGGCGCCACGACGGCGCGGCCCGCGATGGAGAGTACGGACGATTACAGCGATCGTGCATGCTAATCCGATTCGCGCCGCGCCGGTTGCGCCGGGCGCCGTGCGGCAACTTGCCGCAGCCGCCGCCGCGGCCGCTCGCCTAGCATCTGCGGCGGCCGTGGCGCGCGGTTTCCGGCGCTGCGATGCGCCGGCGGCGCGCGCCGCCCTCCCCCTCCTCCGCGCGCCGCCGACGCCGCGCCCGAGCCGTCCAGCGCTTCGTCATGCCGAGCCTTCGCCTGTCCGCTTTCTCACTCCTGCGCGCCGCGGCGCTCGTACTTGCCGCCGCCGCGTTGCCGGCTCCGGACGCGCACGCCGAGCCTGTCCACGCGCAGCCGGCCGACGCCGAGGCGCGATCCGACCACGCCGTCGACCTCGACGCCGTGCGGGTCCAGGCCGAACGCCGCGACGCGCGCGCCGCCTCGGTCGCCAGCGCCAGCCGGCTCGGCCTGGACCCGGCCGAGATTCCGGCCACGCTCGACCTGCTCGACGCCGACGCGATCCAGGCCCACGGCCTGCGCGACAGCGTCGAGATCCTGCGCGCCATGCCCGGAGTGATGGCCGGCAACCTGCCCGGCCAGCCCGGCGTCGCCTCGATGCGCGGCTTCGCGTCCGGCGCGGTGTCGTACCTGTTCGACGGCGTGCGCCTGACCAGTTCGGGTTTCTCCTCGCGCAACTGGGACAGCTTCCAGTTCGAGCGGGTCGAAGTGCTCAAGGGCCCGGCCTCGGTGCTGTACGGCGAGGGCGTGCTGGCCGGGGCGATCAACTTCGTGCCGAAGAACGCGCAGCTCGACGCCCGCGGCGGCGACGTGCTGCTCGGCTACGGCAGCCACGGCAGCGCCCGGCTCGGCCTGGACTACAACGCGCCGCTGAGCGAAACCGTGGCGGTGCGCGGCGTGCTCAGCGCCAACCGCAGCGACGGCCATGTCGACGACACCGCCTCGCAGGCGCAGGCCTTCAGCGGCTCGCTGCTGTGGCAGCCCGACGCGCGGCTGAGCCTGCGCGCGGCGCTGGACTACGACCGCGACGATTTCGACACCGCCTATTTCGGCGCGCCGCTGGTGCCGCGCGACGCCGCGGCCGATCCCAGCGCGCTGGTCGACAATGCGCTCGGACTGGTCGTGGACAAGGCCGCGCGCGAGCGCAACTACAACGTCCGCGACGGCCGCATGGACTCGCGCTCGTGGTGGCTGCGCACACGCCTGGACTATCGCTTGAGCGACGATTGGAACCTCAGCAACGAGACCAGCGTCTACGACGCGCGCCGGCGCTGGGACAACAGCGAAGACTTCGCCTACAACCCCGCCAGCGGCCGCCTGGACCGCAGCGCCTCGCGCATCCACCACGACCAGCGGGTGTGGAACCAGCGCCTGAGCCTGCGCCACGAAGGCCGCCTGGGCGGGCGCCGGCATCTGTTCGCGGCCGGGTTCGAGTACAGCGACACCGACTTCTTCAACCTGCGCCGGTTCGGCCGCGCCGGCTCGGTCGACCTGCTGGCGCAAGAGCGCGGCACCCTGCCGCCCGACAACCCGCTGGACTACGGCGACGGCCGCAACGATTTCGACACCCGCGCCAAGGTCGCCGCACTGTTCGCCGAGGACGCGCTCAACCTCACCGAGCGCTGGCTGCTGGTCGCCGGCCTGCGCCACGAGCGGATCGAACTGCGCCGGCGCAACCTCGACCTCGACAGCGGCCTGCGCAGCGGCTTCGGCCGCGAGTTCTCGCCGACCTCCTGGCGCCTGGGCAGCGTGTTCGAGCTGCGCCCGCAGACCCAGCTCTACGCCCAGTACAGCAGCGCGGTGCTGCCGGTGAGTTCGTTGCTGACCATCAACCAGCGCAACAACGCTTTCGACCTCAGCCACGGCGAATCGCTGGAAATCGGCCTGCGCAGCGAGCTGTTCGCGCAGCGCCTGCGCCTGACCGCGACCGCCTACGCGCTGCGCCAGGACGACATCCTCACCCGCGACCCGCTGCAGCCGCAGATCAGCGTGCAGGACGGGCGCCAATCCGCGCGCGGCGTGGAACTGTCGCTGAGCGCGCAGGCCAGCGCGCGCCTGCGCATCGACGCCAGCGCCGCGCTGCTGTCCTCGCGCTTCGACCGCCTGCGCGAAGCCGGCGGCGCCGACCGCAGCGGCAACCGCCCGTCCAACGTGCCCGAGCGCACCGCCAGCGTCGATGCCTGGTACCGCCTCGACGGCCTGCCGCTGAGTTTCCACCTCGGCCTGCGCCACGTCGGCGACTTCTATACCGACAACGCCAACCAGCTGCGCGTGCGCGCCCACACTGTCGCCGACGCGGCGGTGGACTGGAACGGGGCCGGCGGCCGCTACACCCTGCGCGTGCGCAACCTCGCCGATGCGTTCTACGCCGACTGGTCCGGCTACAGCGCGCGCCAGGTCTACCTGGGCGCGCCGCGCAGCGTCGAACTGACCTACACCCGCGCATTCCGGTGAACGAGGCCTCGCGCCAGCGCGGGTTCTATCGCAGCGTCTGGCGCTGGCATTTCTATGCCGGGCTGCTGGTCATGCCGCTGCTGCTGGTGCTGGCGCTGACCGGCGCGGTGTATCTGTTCCACGACGAGATCGAAGACGCGGCGCACGCGCCGCTGCGCTTCGCGCCGCAGCGCCGCGCCGACCTGCCGCTGTCGCGCCTGCTCGACGCGGCGCGCGGGGCGCATCCGGGCGCCGTCACCCGAATCGACCTGCCCGGCGATCCGCGCCGCACCGCGCAGGTGTTCGTGACCCCGGCGCAGGGCGAGCCGCTGCGCGTGTTCGTCGATCCCGGCAGCGCGCGCGTGCACGGCGCCTTCGTCTACACCCATACCCTGGTGGGTTTCGCCGACACCATGCACGGCTCGCTGATGCTCGGCCGCGTCGGCGATGCGCTGGTGGAACTGGCCGCGTGCTGGGCCTTGCTGCTGGTCGCCACCGGCGCCTACCTGTGGTGGCCGCGCGGGCGCGGCTGGCGCGGCGCGCTGTGGCCGCACTGGCGCGCGCGCGGCCGCGCGTTCTGGCGCAGCCTGCATGCCAGCGTCGGCGCCTGGACCGCGGCGCTGATCGTGTTCCTGGTCCTGACCGGCCTGCCCTGGGCCGGGGTGTGGGGCGAGCTGCTGCGCGCCGGCTTGCAGCCGTTGAGGCTGGGCTATCCGGCCGAGCATCGCCACCACGCCGCGCCCGCGCCGCGCGTGGGCGCGGCGGTCGCCGATGCGCCGTGGACGCTGCGCGACGCGCCGCTGCCGGCCTCGCACGCGCATCGCCACGGCCACGGCACGCGCGACATCGGCATCGACGCCGTCGCCCGCACCCTCGCCGCGAACGGGCTGCGCAACGACTACCGGCTGTCGCTGCCGCGGGGCGCCGACGGCGTCTACACCGCGGTGGTGTATCCCGACCGGCCGCAGGGCCAGCGCACCGTGCACGTGGACCGCTACAGCGGCGCCGTGGTCGGCGACACCGGCTTCGCCGACTACGGCCTGGGCGCGCAGGCGGTGGAGCTGGGCGTGCAACTGCACATGGGCCGCTATTTCGGCCGCGCGAACCAGCTGGTGATGCTGTTGCCGTGCATCGGCATCGTCGTGCTGAGCCTGAGCGGCGCGTGGATGTGGTGGCGACGGCGGCCGCGCGGCCGCCTGGGCGCGCCGCCGGCGCCCGCGCCGGCGCGGCTGCGCACGGTGGCGCTGATCGCGGTCGGCTGCGGGATCGCGTTTCCGCTGTTGGGCGCGTCGCTGCTGCTGGTGTATGCGCTGGATCGCCTGTTGCTCGCGCGGGTGCCGCGCTGGGCCGCGTTCGTGCAGTGAGCCGCGTGGGTGTGGGACGGGCTTCGGGCCTGGGGCTCTGGTTTCGGATCGCGGCGATCGGAGCGTAGGACATCGGGCCTGAAGGCCCTCCCACAACAGCACTGGCTTGCGCAGGGGCGATGAGCTCCGCCACAAAACGACATCGCCGCTTGCGCGGCGATGTCGTCCCCTGCCGATGCTTCGCCCGCGCGTGGCGATCAAAGCGACTACCGGCCCCGGTCCAGCGTACCGGAGCCGGTAGCGCCACCCGGCCGGCGGCGCTGATGCTTCCGGCCCGTAATTACGGCGTACGGGCCGAAGCCTCGTCGCACCAGGTCGTCGGCTGGGTCACCGCGCCCGACGGAGGGACGGATCGCGGTGTCGCGGCGGCCAGCCGCGTCGCCGGACGGCGCGGCTTGGCCTTGCTGCCGGTGCCGCGCGAGGCGACACGCTTGCTCTTGGAGATCGGACGCGCGCCGCCGTGCTTGGCCTTGGCGAGCGTGCGCGCCGGCGCGGCCTTCGCCGCCGGACGCAGCTTGCACTGGCCGAAACCGGCGCTGCCACTACCGACCTTCGCATCCGCGCCCGCGGCCGCAGCCGCGCCGCCGGCCGCGGCCAGGGCGCCGGCGCGCGAGGGATCGGTCGATGCCGAGGGCGCTGCGTTGGAGCCTGCCGCATCCGACGCGGACGCCGCCGACGCCGAACCGGCTGCCAGCGCCGCGCCGGCCACCGCGGCCGCGCCGCGCGCCGAACCCGAACCCGTCCGCGCGGAGGCGCCCGGCGCCGAGGCCGCGGCCGGATCGGCTGCAGCGGCCGCACCCGCTGCAGCCGCACCCGCCGCCTTCCTCGACGCACCCGAACTCGAACTCGAACTCGCACCCGAACCCGCAACGCCCGCAGCGGACGCATCCGCCGCCGCCCAGCCGGCCGCGGTCGGCGTCGCCATCGGCGCCGCGCGCGCCGCCGCCATCGCCGGCGTTGCGCCCCAGCCCAGGCGCAAGCCCAGGTTGAGCGAATGCGCGCGATCGTCGCTGCCCAGGTCGCCGCGGTACTCCAGGAAGCCGCTGCTCGCCGGGCCCATCCGGTACTGCAGGCCCAGGCCGACGTTCCAGCGGTTGCGCTCGGCGGCGAAACCGGTGGTGGCGAAGCCCGGCACGCTGGCGCCGGCGAAGGCGTTGCGCGCGTACGGGCGGTCGTCCTGCAGGTCGTGCAGGTAGCGGATGTCCGCGGTCGGGCTCCACTTGCGCGCGCCGTTGCCGGGCGCGCCGGAGAAGCGCACGCCGATGCCGGCGGTGGTGGTGTCGTAACTGGCCACCGATACCAGCAAGTCGGCGTCGCCGGCGCCGCGCTCGCGGAAGCTCACCGACTCGACCTTGTTGTAGTACACGCCCAGCAACGGCTCGATGCGCACGCTGGCGCCGTCCCAGCGCCAGCCGGCTTCGAGCATCGCGTACGCGCCGTCGTTGCTGAAGTGCGCCTGGGTGCGGCGGTTGTAGACGCCCACCGCGATCTCGCGCTCGGCATCGAAGCTGCCGTAGCTGTAACCGGCCGCACCCTGGGTCCAGAACGCGCCGGGCGCATACAGCCAGTGGATGCCGACGTTGAACAGGTCGCCGTCGACCTTGTCGTCGCGGCGGTCGGTTTCCATCTTCGAATGGGCCATGCCGATGTGGCCGCCGAAGCGGAAATGAGCGCCGGGCGAGCCTTCCAGGCCGATCGCCAGGCCGCCGACGGTGTTGTCGATGCCGGCCAGGCGCTCGCCGTCGAACTCGGCGCGGCCGCCGTAGGCGGTGGCCCACAGCGTGCCCAGGGTGCTTTCCTCGTCGACGCCGTTGTCGCGCGCCAGGTCCATCTGCCGCGCCACGCTGCGCTGCAGTTGTTCGGCGTTGTAGCGCTGGGCGCTGGCGATGGAGGCGTAGGTTTCGCCGCTGAGGGTGTCGAACGCGCGCGGCGCCTGCGCCGCGCTGAGGCCGCGCGCGGCGGCGATCAGGGTCGGCAACTGGCCGCTGTTGCGGTCGGCGATGGCCTGCAAGGCGTTGGCGACGGCCTGCTGGTTGCCGCTCAAACCGGGGAACTGGTTGAAGCGGATGCCGGTGCCGCCGGCGTCGTGCTCGCTCAGGCGCAGGAACACGTCGTTGCCCTGCACGAACAGGGCCGCATCCAGGAACGGCAGCGCGGTCTGGCTGACGCCGGTGAAGGCGCCGCTGAGCGAGGACGCGTCGAGGATGCGGTAGTCGGTGACCGGCGCGTAGCTGCCCGCCTGCGGGATCGCCACCACCTGGCCGCCGTTGATCGCGGCGTTGCCGGCCACCACCACGCTGTCGCTGGCGCCGCCGCCGTTCTGCCGCACTTGCAGGGTCGCGCCCGGGTCGACCGTCAGGCTGGCGACGTTGAGCGACGCGCCGACCGCGCCGGTGCCCGCGGCCGCGCCGCTGGCGCCGGCGAGGCCGGACGGCGCGAGCGTGCCGCCGAGCGTCAGCGCGCCGGCCAGCGCGCCGTCGCCGATCAAGGCGCCGCCAGCGGCGACCGCCGCGTTGCCGCCGAGGTTGCCATCCAGCACCAGATTGCCGCCGATGCTGCTGGTGTCGAACGCGCCGGTGGCGCCGCTGGCGAGCACCAGGGTGCCGCCCGGGGCCAGCGAGAGGTTTTCGAAACCGATCAACCCGGCCGCCGGCAGGGTGCCGTCGCCGCTGCCGTTGACCGCGAACGTGTCGCTGCCCGCGCCGGCGTTGATCGCGCCGGTGAGGCCGGCAAGGTTGGCCAGGCTGGAGGTCAGCGAATCGCTGCCCGCGCCGAGGTTGACCGCGCCGGCGACCGCGCCGGTCACGGTGAGGGTGTCGGCGCCGCCGCTGAAGTTCGCGGTGGTGCCGGCGGCCGAGGCCAGCCCGGCGGTGATCGGGTTGGCGACGTTGAGCGTGCCGCCCTGGATCGACAGGCCGCCGCTGAAGCCGACCACCTGACCGTTGAGGCCGAGCGCGCCGCTGCCGTTCTTCACCAGCGTGCCGCTGCCGGACACGGTGCCGTTGAAGTCCAGGCTGTTGTTGCCGTTCAAGTTGAGCGCGCTGCCGGCGGCGAGATTGACCGCATTGCCGAGCGCCAGCCCCGGCACCGCCGAGGTCAGCGCGGCGTTGCCGCCGATGTTGAGCGCGCCGGTGCCGAGCGCGGCGTTGTTGCCGAGGCTCAACGTGCCGGCGTTGAGATTGACCCCGCCGCCGAAGGTGTTGGCCGCGCCCAGCGCGAGCGTGCCGGTGCCGTTGAAGCCGAGGCTGCCGGCGCCGCCGATGACGCCGCCGAGGCTGAGGTCGTTGCTGCCGCCGATGCCGAGCTGCGCGCCGGCGCCTAGGGTGACGGCGTTGCCGAGCGCGATGCCCGGCGCGGTCGCGCTGAGGCCGGCGTTGCCGCCGACGTTGAGCGCGCCGGTGCCCAGCGCGGTGTTGCTGCCGACGCCGAGCGAACCGGCGTTGAGCGCGACGCCGCCGCCGAAGCTGTTGGCGCCGGCGAGGTTCAACGCGCCGGTGCCGTTCATCGCCAGCCCGCCGCTGCCGCCGATGCTGCCGCCGAGGGCGAGGTCGTTGCCGCCGGTGACGCCGAGGGTGACGCCGGCGCCCAGGGTCACCGCATTGCCCAGGTTCACCCCGGCCGCGCTGGCGCTGAGGTTGGCGCTGCCGCCGACGTTGAGCGCACCGGTGCCCAGCGCGGTGCTGGTGCCGACGCCGAGGGTGCCGCCGCCGAGCGCGACGCCGCCGCCGAAGCTGTTGGCGCCGCCCAGGGTCAGCGTCGACGGGCCGTTGAAGCTGAGCCCGCCGCTGCCGCCGATGGCGCCGTTCAAGCCGAGGTTGGCGCCGCCGCCGATGGCGAGCGCGGCGTTGAGGTCGATGGCGTTGCCCAGGTTCGCCGCCACGCCGGCGTTGAGCGTGGCCGCGCCGTTGACGCCGAGCGTGCCGGTGCCCAGCGCGGTGTCGCTGCCGACGTTGAGGGTGCCGGCCTGCAGGTTCAGGCCGCCGCCGAAGCTGTTGTTGCCGTTGAGGGTCAGGGCGCCGGCGCCGGTCTTGACCAGCGAACCGCCGCCGCCGATGGCGCCGCCGAGGGTCAGGTCGGCCGCGCCGCCGAGGCTCAGCGCCGCGCCCGCGCCGAGGTCGACCGCATTGCCCAGGTTCAGCGCCGCGCCGGTGCTGGCGAGGCTGGCGTTGCCGGTGACCGCAAGCGTGCCGGTGCCGAGCGAAGCGCTGCCGCCGAGCAGCAGGTTGCCGGCGCCGAGCGCGACGCCGCCGCCGAAGCTGTTGTTGCCGGTCAGGGTGAAGTCGCCGGCGCCGTTGATCGACAAACCGCCGCCGCCGCCGATGTCGCCGCCGAGGTTCAGCGCGTTGGCGCCGGTCAGCCCGAGCACCACGCCGGCGCCGAGGTCGATGTTGTTGCCCAGCGCGATCCCGGGCGCACCCGCGGTGAGCCCGGCGCTGCCGCCGACGCTGAGCGTGCCGCTGCCCAGCGCCAGGTTGTTGCCGACGCTGAGCGTGCCGCCGCCGAGCGCGACGCCGCCGCCGAAGGTGTTGGCGCCGTTGAGCGCGAGCGTGCCGGCGCCGTTGAAGCCGAGCCCGCCGCCGCCGCCGATGACGCCGCCCAGCGCCAGGCTGTTGCTGCCGCCGATGCCGAGCGTGGCGCCGGCGCCGAGGTTGATCGCATTGCCGAGGTTGACGCCCGCGCCGCTGGCGAACAGGCCGGCGTTGGCGCCGACGTTGAGCGCGCCGGTGCCGAGCGAGGTGCTGGTGCCGACGCCGAGCGAACCGGCGTTGAGCGCGACGCCGCCGCCGAAGCTGTTGGCGCCGCCGAGGTTCAGGCTGCCGCTGCCGTTCATCGCCAGCCCGCCGGCGCCGCCGATCGCGCCGCCCAGGCTCAGGTTGTTGCCGCCGCCGATGCCGAGCGTGGCGCCGGCGCCGAGGTTGACCGCATTGCCCAGCGCGATGCCCGGCAGGTTGGCGCTGAGCGCGGCGTTGCCGCCGACGTTGAGCGCGCCGGTGCCCAGCGCGGTGTTGCTGCCGACCGCGAGCGCGCCGCCGCCGAACGCGAGGCCGCCGCCGAAACTGTTGTTGCCGCCGAGCGTCAACGTCGCCGGGCCGTTGAAGCTGAGCCCGCCGCTGCCGCCGATGCTGCCGTTCAAGCCCAGGTCGGCGCCGCCGCCGAGGGTCAGCCCGGCATTGAGGTTGATCGCATTGTTCAAGCTCAACGCCGCGCCGGCGTTGAGCGTGGCCGCGCCGTCCACCGACAGCGCGCCGCTGCCCAGCGCCGAGGCGTTGCCCAGCGACAGCGTGCCGGCCTGCAGGCTCAGCCCGCCGCTGAATCCGTTGACGCCGTTCAAGGCCAGGGTGCCGGCGCCGGTCTTGACCAGCGAACCGCCGCCGTTGATGCCGCCGCCGAGACTGAGGTCGGCCGCGCCGCCGAGGGTGAGCCCCACGCCCGTGCCGAGGTTGATCGCATTGCCCAGGTTCAAGGCCGCGCCGGTGCTGGCCAGCGAAGCGTTGCCGCCGACGTTGAGCGCGCCGCCGCCGAGCGACGTGTCGGTGCCCAGCAGCAGGTTGCCGGCGGCCAGGTTGACCCCGCCGCCGAAGCTGTTGGCGCCGCCCAGGGTGAAGGTGCCGGCGCCGTTGATCGACAAACCGCCGCCGCCGGAGATCGCGCCGCCCAGACCGAGCGCATTGGCCCCGCCGAGGCCGAGCGTGGCGCCGGCGCCGAGCACGACGCCGTTGCCCAGGTTGATGCCCGGCACGCCGGCGTTGAGATTGGCGTTGCCGGCGACGCTGAGCCCGCCGAGGCCGAGCGCGAGATTGTTGCCCACGCTGAGCGTGCCGCTGCCCAGGTTCACGCCGCCGGCGAAGGCGTTGGCGCCGTTGAGCGCGAGCGTGCCGGTGCCGTTGTAGCTCAGCCCCGCGCCGCCGCTGACGATCCCGCCCAGGGCGATGTTGTTGCCGCCGCCGATGCCGAGCCCGGCGTTGAGCACCACCGCGTTGCCCAGGCTCACGCCGGCGTTGGCGTTGAGCGTGGCCGCGCCGTTGACGGTCAACGCGCCCAGGCCGAGCGAGGTGTTGGTGCCGACGGTCAGGCCGCCGCCGAGCAGGTTGAACCCGCCGGAGAAATTGTTGGCGCCGCCGAGGGTGAGGTTGCCGGCGCCGTTCTTGGTCAACCCGCCGAGCCCGTTGACGGTGCCGTTGAGCGCGAGGTTGCTGGCGCCGCCGATGGACAGCCCGGCGTTGAGGTTGAAGTTGTTGGCCAGGGCGACGCCGGCGTTGGCGGCCAGCGAACCGGCGCCGCTGACGGTGACCGCGCCGCTGCCCAGGGCGAGGTTGTTGCCGACGGTGAGCGCGCCGCCGCCGAGATTGAAGCCGCCGGAGAAATTGTTGGCGCCGTTGAGCGTCAGCCCCGGCACGCCGGCCATGCTGATCCCGCCGGCGCCGCTGATAGTGCCGTTGAGGGTCAGCGCGCCGCCGCCGGCGCCGAAGTTCAAAGTGTTGTTGAGCACGACGGCGTTGCCGAGCGCAACGCCGGCCGCGCCGGTGAGGCCGGCGGCGCCGTTGACGGTGAGCGTCCCGGCGCCGATCGCGCCGCTGTTGCCCAGGTGCAGCGAGCCGGCCTGCAGGATCGTGCCGCCGGTGTAGTTGTTGGTCCCGGTCAGGGCGAGGTTGCCGCTGGCGAGGTTCAGCGAGCCGGCGCCGTTGATGTTGCCGCCCAGGGTCAGGGTGCCGGCGCCGTTGAGGGTCAGCGCGCCGTTGAGCTGCACCTGGTTGGCGAGCGTGCCGGTGAACGCGGTATTGAGCTGGGCCGGCCCGCCGACCAGGAACAGGCCGGTGCCGAGCGAGTTCGCGCTGCCCAGGGTCAGCCCGCCGCCGTTGAGGGCGAAACCGCCGTTGAAGTTGTTGTTGCCGGCCAGGGTCAGGGTGCCGGCGCCGTTCTTGATCATGCCGCCGGCGCCGCTGATGGTGCCGCCAAGGGTCAGGTTGTTGCCGCCCTGCACGATCAACCCGCCGGTGAGGTTGACGTTCTGGCCCAGGGTCAATCCGCCGACCGAGGCCTGGATCGCGCCGCCGTTGCCGGTCAGCGTGCCGGTGCCGAACGACAGCGCGTTGTCGAAGATCGCGGTGCCGCCGTTGAGTGCGGCGCTGCCGCTGACGACCGCGCCCTGCAAGGTCCAGGTGCCGCTGTTGAGGGTCAGGTTCTCGAAGTTGAGGTACTGCAACGCCGAGATCGTGCCGGCGCCGCCGCTGCCCGAACCCGGACCGCTGGCGGTGTTCTGCAGCACCAGGGTGTCGTTGCCGCCGATGCCGGCATCGACCGTGCCGCCGGCGGCGTAGGTCAGGAAGCTCGGCGGAATCGACGGCGTCGGGATCGTCACGCCGGGCAGCGGCACCAGGCCGCCGTTGATGCTCGAGCCGGTCACCGCGACGAAGGTGTCGTTGCTCAGCGTGGTGCCGAGCGAGACGCTGCCGTTGATGGTGCCGACGTTGACGAAGGTGTTGCCGCCGGCGGTCGGGCTGGAGAACGCGACCCGCCCGGTGATGGTGCCGGTGTTGGTGAAGTTGACGTTGCCGCCGCCGTAGATGCCGACCGCGATCGAGTTGATCGGGTCGAACAGGCCCAGCGCGCTCATGCCGATGGTGCCGGAATTGGTGATGGTGGTGGAGCCGGTGTTGGCCACCACCATCGCCGAGCCGGTCAGGCCGAAGGTGCCGTCGAAGGTGCCTTCGATCAGGCCCTGGTTGTCGATGACGACGTTGCCGCCGCCGGGCACGACGGTGTTGCCGACCATCAGCCCGCGCGCCAGCACCAGCGAACCGAAGGCGTTGGCGTCGATCGCGCCGAGATTGGTCAGGTTCAGGCCATTGCCGCCGAAGTTCATCGCGGTGCCGCCCGGCAACGTGCTCATGATCGCGCCGGACTGCACGGTCACGTTGAGGTTGTTGGCGTTGCTCAGGAACGAGTTCGGATTCGGCGGCAGCAGGATCGGCACGCCGGTGCAGCTGACGGTGGCGCCGTCGGTCGGTATCGCCGGCGTGCAGGCCGCGGACGCGCTGCCGCTGTAGCACTGCAGGGCCAGCAACAGCGGGATCGCCCGGGCCAGGCCGAGGCTGAGCGGATGGAAGCGAAGACGACGTTGCGCGCGAGCGGACATGACCGATCCTCCGTTTATTCCGAACTGCGGGTTCCGGACGCCGATCGCGATCTGCGGTCCGGGCCGCGCTGGCGGATGTCGGAACGGGCGGCGGACGGTCGAAGGCGAGGACCTTCGCGATGTGCAGCGTCGCGCTCGTAGCGGCGATGGACCGGGCTGCAGGTTTCCCGGTGCATCCGACAGCAACGGAACAGCTATCGACATCGTTGCGGAGCGTTCGGCTCCGGTTGGGGGAAACAACGCAAACACGTGGAGGGCGTGAACGGACGGCCGCAGTGTAGGAGCAGAAAAATTCCGTAAAACTCACCCTCACTCACGTCTTGCTGAGCGCATTCATGCGTCTGTACGGGGCTCACCCAGGCTCACCGGATGTCATGGCTTGGCGAAAGGAATTTGCAGCGGGTTGCGCGTTTTGAAACTGTCGCCGGCAGCGCTTGCGCGCCCGCGCGGCGGCCGCGAACGAAAAAACCCCGGACGCTCGCGCGTCCGGGGTTTCGTACATCGGGTGCGGTCGCCGCGCGACCGCTGCGCGGCGGCGCCGGCTCAGACCAGGGTCAGGGTCACATCGATGTTGCCGCGGGTCGCGTTCGAGTACGGGCACACGACATGGGCCTTCTCGATCAGTTCCTGCGCCTGCTCGCGGGCCAGGCCCGGCAGCGAGATCTTCAGCTCGGCCTGGATGCCGAAGCCGGTCGGCAGCGGGCCGATGCCGACGCTGCCGTCGATCGAGGCATCGGCCGGGAACGCGATCTTGTCGCGGCCGGCGACGAACTTCATCGCGCCCATGAAGCAGGCCGAATAGCCGGCCGCGAACAGTTGCTCCGGATTGGTGCCGTCGCCGCCGGCGCCGCCGAGATCGCGCGGGGTGGTCAGCTTGACGTCGAGCACGTTGTCCGAGGACACGGCGCGGCCGTCGCGGCCGCCGGTGACGTGGGCGTGGGCGGTGTAGAGGACTTTTTCGAGGGACATGGCGGGGTTCCTTTGAGTGGGGGCGACAGCGTTGGATGTTCGGGAAACGGAAAACAGGAAACGGATTTTCTATTGCTCGCTACTGCATAGCGCACTACTTTTTCGTTGCGCGCCGACGACTCGGCGCGCCGGCGTCAGGAATGGGCGATCAGGCTGGCGCGCAGGGATTCCAGCTGGGCCTTGAGCGCGGTCAGCTCGTCGATGCTGCAATCCTCCAGCGCGCAGCCCATGCCGTCGGGCACGCTGCGGGCCTTGGCCTTGAGCGCGCGGCCGGCCTTGGTCAGCTCGATCACCACCTGGCGCTCGTCGCTGGCGGCGCGGGTGCGGGTCAACCAGCCCGCCGCTTCCAGGCGCTTGAGTAGCGGGGTCAGCGTGGCCGAGTCCAGGAACAGGCGCTCGCCGATCTCCGACACGGTGACCCCGTCGCGCTCCCACAGCACCATCATCGCCAGGTACTGCGGATAGGTCAGCTCCAGCTTTCCGAGCAGCTTGCGGTAGACCTTGTTCAGCGCCAGCCCGGTGGAGTACAGGGCGAAGCACAGTTGGTCGTCTAGCAGCAGGGTCGGCCGGGGCGGCTGCGACTTGGCGCTGCGAGCGGCGGTGGCGGCGGGCTTCTTCATGGGCCGCAATTTACATAGCGCGCTATTTAATAGCAAGCAATATCCGGCCGGCCGCGACGGACCGGAGCGTTCTGCGGGTGGGACGAATCGGTTTTGCGGGGCGGCGCCGCGAACCGGCGCGAGCGCGGTCGCGGCTTGCGCCGCTCCTGCAGGCGGATATGCGGCTGCGGTCGCCCCCTGAGCGGCGCAAGCCGCGATCGCGACAACGCGACTACGGCGCCCTTACCGGACTGCCCGGCAAATACAACTGCGCGATCTTCAGCGCAGTGCGGTACGGCTCGGGATCGTTGCGGTTGCTCAGCATCACCACGGTCAGGCGCCGCTGCGGCCAGCGCACGATGACGTTGCGAAAGCCCACGCTCTCGCCCGAATGCCACAGGGTTTCGCCGGTGATGCGCCAGCCGTAACCGTAGCCGACCTCGGCCGCGTCGGTCTGCGTGTGCGCCGCGAACGCGGCCCGGCGCGAGGCGTCGCTGAGCAGGCGGTCGTCGTACAGCGCCGCGTCCCAGCGGGCCAGGTCGTCGATCGACGAATAGATCCCGCCGTCGCCGAGCACCGCGCTGGTCGGGCTCTGGTCGGTGCGCCGCCACTGGCCGTTCTCGTAGCTGTAGCCGTAGGCGCGGTGCGCCACCTGCGACACCCCGCGCTCGTAGGCGACGGTGTCGCGCATCCCCAGCGGCGCGAAGATGCGCTCGCGCAGGAATGCGGCGAAGGAACGGCCCGAAGCCTTCTCCACCGTCAGCGCCAGCAGCGCGTAACCGCTGTTGCTGTAGCGGTAGCCGCTGCCCGGCGCGAAGTAGGTGCGGTCCTGGCCTTCCAGCACCGCCAGCACGTCGGCGTCGCGCATTTGCCGGGCGTCGGCGTCGAAGCTCGCCGGCATTACGTCTTCGTAGTCGATCAGTCCCGACTGGTGGCTGAGGATCTGCCGGATCGTGATCGTGTCGCAGGCCTGGGGCAGGCTCGGCAGCCAGCGTTTGATCGGATCGTCGAGACCGAGCTTGCCGTCCTGCGCCAGCAGCAGCACCGCGGCGGCGGTGAACTGCTTGCTCACCGAAGCCAGCCGGTAGTTGGTCCGCGGCGCCGCCGCCACGCCGTCTTCGAGCACCGCCAGGCCGTAGCCGCGGCGCAACAGCGGCCGGCCGTCGCGCAGCACCAGCACGCTGGCGCCGGGCACGCGGCCGCGGTAATCGGCGAGCAAGCCATCGACCGCGCGCTCGGCCTGCGCATCGGCGGCATCGCCCTGCCCCGCCGCGCGTTGCCGCACCCCGGCGCAACCCGCGGCGCTGAGGCAGGCGACGGCGACGACGGCGAAACCCGCGCTGCGCAAACCTGTCGCGGCCCCGTGCGGCGGCACCGCGCGCCTCTCATCGCTCATCGTCCGATCTCCGCCAGCACACCATCGCCACCCGCGAATCGGAGGCCAAGGCCCCCATTCGCGGCCTTTTCCCGGCCTCCCGCTCCCTCGTCGCCGGCGTTGCCTTCTTTGCCGGCCCCGCTCACTTCACCGGAAAATCGAACGCCACCCCCGGCGTCGGCTCCTGCTTGAAGGTGTAGTGCCACCATTCCAGCGGATAGTTCTCGAAACCCTCGGCCTGCATCGCCGCGCGCAGGCGCTGGCGATGGCCGCGCTGGGCCAGGCTCGCGCCGGGCGCGTCGGTGTGGGCGAGTTCGTCGAAGAAATCGAAGCCGGTGCCCATGTCCAGCGGCGCGTAGCCTTCGCCGCTGCGTTCGAGCAAGGTCAGGTCCAGGGTCGCGCCGCGGCTGTGGCCCGAGGTCGGCGAGATGTAGTCGCCGAGCAGCCGGCTCTTGGCCAGCGCGGGGTAGTAGCGCGGCTTGGTCTTCTGGTCGTCGGGATCGGCGGCCCAGGCGACGAAGTCGCGCACCGCGCGCACCGGGCGGTAGCAGTCGTAGATGCGCAGGCGCAGGCCCTGCGCGCGCAACCCGCGCTCGACCCGGGCCAGCGCCTGCGCCACCGGCCGGTGCAGGTAGCAGCCGGCGCCGAGGTAGCCGGCGACCGGGCGGCCGACGAAGTTGTCGCTGCCGGCGTAGCGGATCTCCAGGTCGATGTCGGGCACCAGGCTGCGGATCTCGACCATGCCCGCCGCCGCGGCGTCCTGGGCGGTGGAGATGGTCGGCGCGACCGCCGCCACCGGCGCGGCCGCGGCCGATGCGGGCGGCGGCGCCGGCGCGGGCTGGGTCTGCTGCGAACGCACCGCGGCGACGCAGCCGATCAGCACCAGCAGCGCGCAGGCCTCAACCGCAATCGCCGACGCGCGCGAACGCCAGGTCTTCATAGTCGTAGCTGAAATCGGCATCCGGATCGAGCTTGCTCATGCTGAAGGCGGCTGGCTCGGCCGCGGCGGCGAAATCGATCCAGGCCTCGGCGTCGACTTCCTCCGCGTCCCAGTCGACCAGCAGCCGCGGCCCGACCCGGACGATCTTACCGGTCATCAGCGGCGACTTTCGCGAGGCGAATTCCACTTCCCCGCCGCGCGCGCACAGCCCGACCTCGCCGAACCACGGATCGCGGTAGACGCCCAGGCGCCCGCGCAGTTCGGCCGGCGCCACCGGCCGGCGGCGCGAAGTGTCGGGCGCGCGGCTGGCGGCCGGCGCGGCCGCCTCGCGTTCGATCGCGTCGGCGTACCAAGCCACGCCGCGCTCGCTGCGCGGCGCGCGGCCGTGCGGCTGCGTGTAGCGCTGGGTCAGCACCTGGTCGAACACGCTGCGCGCGTCGCCGGCGTCGCCGTTGATCAGCACCACGAAGCCGGCCTTGCGCTCGGGCAGCAGCGCGGTCAGCGAGTACATGCCCATCAGGGTGCCGGTGTGGGCGACCTTGAACTCGCCGTCGAAATCGCTCAGCCGCCAGCCGTAGCCGTAGGCGGCGAAACGGGTGCCCGACCATTCGCGCTGGCGCCGCGACGGGGTCATCGGCATCTGCGCGCGCCACAGCTCGCCGCGCTGCTGCGCCGACAGCCACGGCCGGCCGTCGCGCGCGGGCGCGGCCGGATCGAGCCAGGCGCGCAGCCAGCGGGTCATGTCGTCCAGGCCGCAGCGCACGCCGCCGGCCGGGTCCATCGCGGCGGCGGCGATGGTCTCGCCGTCTTCGCGCACCGGCACGTAGCGGCCGTCGCGCCGCGCGTGCGGCTGCGCCAGCGGCGCCGCATCGCGACGGGCGAAGCCGCCGACCCGGCAGCCGTCCATGCCGAGCGGCGCGAACACCTCGCGCCGCAGCAGATCTTCGTAAGGCGCCCCGCCCGCGGCCGCGGCGACTTCGCCGGCGACGATATACAGCAGGTTGTCGTAGTCGTAGCGCGAGCGGAAGCTGTGCACCGGCTTGAGGTAGCGCAGGCCGTGGATCACGTCCTGGCGGCTGAAGCGATTCGGCTCGGGCCACAGCATCAGGTCGCCGGCGCCGGCGCGCAGGCCGGAATTGTGGATCAGCAGGTCGCGCACCTGCATCTCGCGGGTGACCCAGTCCTCGCGCATGCGAAAGTCCGGCAGGTACTTCGTCACCGGATCGTCCCAGCGCAGCTTGCCGGCGTCGACCAGCCGCGCCAGCAGCGCGGTGGTCATCGACTTGGTGTTGGAGGCGATCTTGAACAGCGTATCCGGGCCGACCTTGCGGCTGGAGCCGGCGACTAGTTCGCCGTCGGTGCGCGAGTAGACCACCTCGCCGTTCTCGACCACCGCCACGGCCAGACCGGGCAGGCGGTAGCGCGCCTGCACCTGCCCGACGATCCGGTCGAGGTCGGCGGCGCGCGCGTCGGCCGCGACGGCCGGTTGCAGCGAAGAAAAGAACAGGGCCGCGCAAAGCGAACCGATGCAGCGCATCGGCACGGGCCCTGTCGAGGTAGACGGAAGGCGGCCCCGTTTCGCAGGGGCCGCCGGAGGACGCGAGACGAATTGCGGTTTCACGTCAGTCGGACTTCACAGGGCTGCGCGATTCATGGCTCAGAAGTCCACCGATACGGTCAGCTGGGCGTAGCGCGGGTTCTGGTAGCCGGTGCCCAGGCCGTAGAACTTGTTGGCCACGCCGACGCCGGTCTCGTAGGAGTCGTCCACTTCCAGCGCGCGCTGCTGGTTGAGCAGGTTGTAGACCGCCAGCTTGACCCGCAGCTCGGCCGCGCCGAAGGACTTCTGGTAGGTCAGGCTGGCGCCGACGTCGTAGATCCACGGCGTGCGCCCGCCGGCGCCACGCCCGCGCAGCTGGTACACGCGCTGGTCGTAGGGCAGCGTGCACTTGTCCACGCAGACGTAGAAGCTGTGGTAGATGCGGCGGTCGAACGGCGTGCCCATGCCGAAGGCGTTGATCGGGCGGCCGGATTGGGCGTTCAAGGTCGCGCCCACGGTCCAGTGATCGTCGATCGCATAGGCGCCGCGCAGCTTGATCTGGTGGCGGCGGTCGTTCGGCAGCGCGCCGTCGCCGTCGAGATTGACGTACGGATCGTCGAACGACTCGGTGCGGCTGGTGTTGTCGAAGCCGAAGTCGGAATTCGACGGCCCCTCGGCGTTGCCCTCGCTCTTGGACCAGGTATACGAGGCGTTGAGGGCCCACTTGTCGTCCCAGGCGCGGTCGAGCATGAACTCCAGCGCGCGGTAGGTGCGCTTGGGCTTGACCCAACCGCGCTCGCCCAGGTACTTGCCGTTGGCGTCGTACACCGCCCAGCCCGCGCGCGAGGTATCGATGGTGACGTAAGCGTCGTTGACGCCGTCGCAGTTGGTGTCGGTGTACAGGGTGACGTTCTTGCCCGGATTGGCCATCACATAACCCATGTCCTTGCGCTTGCCGTTGCAGACGATGCCGTTGGACGAGATGTTCATGTCGTCGATGGCGTTGTGCAGGCGCCGGTAGATGCCGCGCACGCCCCACGACCAGGTGTCGCCGAACATGGCCTGGTAGCCCAGGATCGCCTCGTCCTGGTAGACCGGATCGAGGTCACGGTCGACCTCGCTGCGCAGGTCGCCGACGGTGCCGTCGCCCTGGCTGTTGTCGATCGGGCCGATCTGCGCGCCGAGGACCGGCCGGTAATAGGTGGTGCCGTTGCGCTCGAACGCTTCCAGCCCCTGCAGCGCGTAGTAGGTGCGCTCGTCGAGGAAGGCGCCGGCCTGCTTGACGTTGATCTGGTTGACCAGCGGCAGGTAGTAGCGGCCGATGTTGCCGAACACCTTCGAGCGCCCGTCGCCGCGGAAGTCCCACGAGAACCCCGCGCGCGGGGCGATCATGTCGTCGATCTTGATGTAGGTGCTGCCGGCGCCGTTCTTGTTGTCGAAGCTCTCCACGCGCACGCCGGCGTTGAGCATCAGGTTCGGCGTGACCTGCCAGTTGTCTTCCAGGTAAAAGGCCGAGTTGATCGTCTCGAAGGTGCCGCTGACCTCCTGCTGGCGCGCGCGCACGTAGGCCGCGACGCCGGCCGGGACGATGCCGCCGTTCTCCAGCTCGGTGCCCGGCGCGGTCGGATAGATCTGGTAGAACTTGCGCGACGGCCCCGGGTAGAAGCTCTCGTTGTCGGACGTGTTGGTTTCGCGGTCCAGGCCGAAGCGCAGCAGGTGGTCGCCGAGCTGCCACTCGAAGTCCAGGCGCGCGGCCTCGCGCTTGTCGGCGCCGTTCTCGACCTGGGCCGAAGACACGCAGCCGATCTGCGGCAGGCTGCCGTCGCGGCGGTCCTGGACCGCATCGCAATCCTGGTCGTTGAGGCTGCTGGCGATGCGGTCGCGCTTGTTCTCGCCGTACAGCGCCTTCATCGAGAAGTTCTCGGTCAGGTAGCCGGTGTAGGTCAGCGCCCAGTTGACGCCGCCGACCTCGCTGTACTGGGTGTTGCTGCGCACGCCGCGGCGGCCGGTGGTGAAGTCGTAGTTGTCGGTGGTGGTCTCGTTCTTGTCGGAGAAGGCCAGGAATTCGAGCAGGTGGCGGTCGCTGATCTGCCAGTCGAGCTTGGTGCCCCAGAAGCCCTTGTCGGACTTGCCGTCGAAGAAGGTGCCGCCGGCGTTGTTGGTGCTCTGCGGCTGGTAGTCGCGGAACTCGTACATCGCGTAGAAGAACAGCTTGTCGCGCACCAGCGGCCCGGACGCATGCACGTTGAGGTTGGTGCGGTCGTACTTGTCCTTGCTGGAGATGCGGTAGGGCCGGCCCAGGCGGTCGTAATGGTCGTCGCCCGTGGACTGCAGCGATTTGGGCTCCCACACCAGTTCGGCGCCGTACTTGAACTCGTTGGTGCCCGACTGGGTCACCGCGTTGATCACCCCGCCGGTGGTGCGGCCGAACTCGACCGAGTAGCCGCCGGTCTTGACCTGGAACTCCTTGAAGAAGCCGAACGGCACCGAGGAGAAGCCGACCCGCTTGTAGAAGTCGGTGACGTTGAGGCCGTTGATGTAGACCGCGTTCTCCGACACCGACGAGCCGCCGAACGAGGCGCCGCCGTACTGGCCCTGGACCACGCCCGGCGCCAGCAACGCCACCGCCTGCGCGTCGCGCGCGATCGGCACGCGCTCCAGCTCGGCCTGGGTGATGTTGGTGGCCGACTCGGTCGAGCGCACGTCCACCGGGGTGATCACGCGCGAGCCGATCACCTGCACCGCAGCCAGGTCGGTCGCGCCGCCGAGGCTGACGTTGGATTCGTTGCCCAGGCTCACCACCACCCGCACCGTCTCGCCGACCGCCTGGCCGTCCTTGCTGGCCCGCAACTGGTAGGTGCCGATCGGCAGGAACGGGAAGCGGTAGTTGCCCTGCGCATCGGCCCTGACCGTGCGGGTGAAGCCGGTATCGGCGTTGCGCACGGTGACCTCGGCGCCGGCGGCGACGCGGCCGGACAGCGAACCGTCGGTATTGGCCGCCAGCGCCGGCAGCATCATCGATGCGAGGCAGATCCCCATCGCCACGCACACGCCGGACTTGCGAAAGCTCTTGCCTTTCATTGCCGCACTTCCTCCCCTAACTGGTGTGGGCGGTGCCGCGCCGCATCACTGCTTCGTCGTCAGCACCTGCGCTTTGTAGTCGTAGTCCCACTGGTCGAAGTAGAGATTTCCCCCTTCCCACTCGACCTCGCCGCGTTGCGAATCCACGGTCTCGGAACGATCGAACCGCTTGGCCGGAACGAAGTCGCGGCCGTAATCGTCGTTGTACGCCACCCGGTACGCGTCGAAGCCGCCGAGGTAGAAGCCGGCCAGTTGCGGATCGGGCGAGTCGAAGCGGCCGGTGGTGACGTCCACCGGCAGCCAGCCGTACGGGGCCAGGTACATCCAGGCCCAGTCGTGCATGTTGGTGTAGCCGTCGTCGCCGAACACCCAGCCCGACTGCCAGCGCGCCGGGATGCCGTTGAGGCGCAGCAGCGCCATCAGCAGCAGGGTCTGCTGGCCGCAGTCGGCGTGGCCGGCGCGCAGGGCGTAGTCGGAGATGTTGGAGATCGTCGAGTACTCGCGCGCGCCGGCCCACGGGATCGCGTCGACCGCGGCGTAGAGCTTCTGCGCGATGCGGTACGGGTTGGTCTCCGCGCCCACGGCCTTGCGCGAGAACTCGCGCAGCGCCGGGGTGAACACGAGGTGCGGCGCGCGCTCGCCCAGGTGCGGCCGGGTCTGCGCGTTGTCCGGCGCCGGCACGACTTTGTCCGGGTCGATCGCGCGGTACTGGCCGTACACGGTGAGTTCGTAGCCGACCTCGAACCTCGTCGGCTTGCCGGCCTGCGCGATTTGTTCGAGATAGACCGTGCGCTGCAGGGCCGACGCCGGCGCGAGCCGGTGCGCGGCCGGCGCGCTGGCGAGAAAGCGGATCGCTTCCTGCTGGCGCGGCAGTTCGCGCGGATACGGCAGCCACGCGCGCACGGTCTTGCCGGCCGGCACCGCGTCGGCGGCCACCGTCAACGACTGCGCGATGCGCACCCGCCGCGGCGCGCCGTAGCCGCGTTCGAGCGCGGCGTCGCGCACTTCGCGCTGGTGCGCGTTGAGCGTTTCCATCGGCCCCGCGCTCAGCGGCTTGGCGTCGGCGCGGCGACGCGCCAACGCTTGCGCGCTGAGCCGGAACAGGTTCGACGGCGCGCGCTTGAAGTAGCGCGTGTCGCCGTCGATGGTCATCGCTTCGAGCAGGCCCTGGCGGTCCCAGGCGTCGAACTCTTCGCGGGTGAGGTCGGGAATCTGCGCGCGGACTTTCTGTTCGGCCTGGGCGCGGTCGAGGGTGAAGTCCAGGCGGATGCGGCGCATGCGCTCGCGCTGGAATTCCAGCGCCGCGCGTTCGCGCGCGTCGATGCCCGGCTGTTGCGCTGCGGCATCGATTCGCGCGCGCGCATCATTGAAACGGCCGGCGTCGATCAGGCCGACGATCGCCGCCAGTTCGCGCGCCGCGGCCTCGTCGGCCGCGCGCGCCTGCGCCTGCGCGGGGCCGACCGACACGCGCAAACCCAGCACCAGCGCCGGCAAAGCGAAGATCAAGCCGAACGCCAGCGCGCGCGTGCGCCAGCGTCCGGCGGGAGAGACGATGGCCCTCGCGCGGGGAGCGATAAACAGCAGGTCAGTCACGGGATCCATACCTGTGTCACCCACGCGGGGCCATCGGTTCATGGCTGTGTAACATGAGTAAGAAAGGTGGTCAATAAATTATTCCGTATCTATTTTCGTTAGGAAGCATGTATTCTCCGGTTCGACCCCGGACGCGCCGCGGCGCGCCCGGCATCGGTGCCGGAGGCCCGGCATCGCCCTGTGACGGCGCCCGCCGACCGCGCGCGCCCGCCGGAGCCTGACGCGATGGGTACCGCCCCGAGCCGCCGACGCCCCACCCGCCTTCGCGCACTCGCGCGCTGCATCGCAGCATCGGCGCTGCTGTCGGGCGCACTGTGCGCGCAGGGCGCGACCGCCGCGTCCGCCGCCGGCCGCGACCGCGGCGTGCCGGCGACCGGCGTGATCGGCATCGAGGAGGGGCAATTGAACGCCGACTACTGGATCCGCCAGCAGCGCAAGCCCGACGCGGTGATCCTCGACGGCCGCGCCATCGCCCGCCAGAACGCGCGCCTGGCCGAACTCGACGCCTCCGTGCACGACATCGAACGGTTGCCGGCGACGCTGCCGCGCGAGCGCGTGCGCGAGTGGATCGAGGCGATCTCGCAGGCGCGCGACGAACCGCTGTTCGACGAACGCGGCGAGGGCGTATCGGCCGCCATGCTGCGCGGCTTCGACGCCGAACTCGCCCTCGACGCGATCCCGGCGCAGCAGCCCACCCGCTACGGCCTGGTGGTGCGCCGCGCCGACCTGCGCACCTTTCCCACCCGCACGCGCGTATTCAATTCGCGCGGCGATACCGACATCGACCGCTTCCAGGAAAGCGCGTTGTTCCCGGGCACGCCGGTGGCGGTGGTGCACGAAAGCCGCGACGGCAAGTATTGGTTCGTGGTCAGCCCGCTGTACGCGGCCTGGGTCGAGAAGGGCCGCATCGCGCTCGGCGACAAGCCGGCGGTGTTCGCCTACACCCGCAAGACGCCGTACCTGGTCGTCACCGGCGCGACCGCGCGCACCGTGCACACGCCCGAGCGGCCCGGCGTCTCCGACGTGCAACTGGAGATGGGCGTGCGCGTGCCGCTGCTCGCCGACTGGCCGGCGGACCAACCGGTCAACGGCCAGCACCACTACGCCTCGCACGTGATCGAGCTGCCGTATCGCGACGGCGACGGCAGCCTGAAGTTCTCGCCGGCGCTGCTGCCGCGCACCGCCGACACCGCGGCGGATTACCTGCCGCTGACCCGCGCCAACCTGGTCCGCCAGGGCTTCAAGTTCTTCGGCGAGCGCTACGGCTGGGGCCATTCGTACAACACCCGCGACTGCAGCGGCTTCGTCTCGGAGATCTACCGCAGCTTCGGCGTGCAGCTGCCGCGCAACACCCGCGACCAAGCGGTCAGCCCGGCCTACAACCGCATCGATCTGGACGAGACGCTCGGCCACGACGAGCGGCTGAAGATCGTCAAGACCCTGGAAGTCGGCGACCTGATCTACATCCCCGGCCACGTGATGATGGTGGTCGGGCACGAGGACGGCTGGCCGTACGTGATCCACGACACCACCGGCATCACCTTCCGCGACCGCACCGGCGATCTCGCCCGGGTCCACCTCAACGGCGTCTCGGTGACGCCGCTGGTGCCGTTGCTGTTCAACAAGGAACAGCCGACGGTGGACCGCATCACCAGCATTCAACGTATTCGTCCATGAGCCGGCGCCCGAAGCTGCTGGTTTCTGTGGGAGGACCTTCAGGCCCGATGCTCTTGTCTCAGGTCGCGGCGATCCGGAACAAAAGCGTCGGACCTGAAGGCCCTCCCACATAAGCCCGCGCTCCCGGCGCCGCCCCTCCCCAGTCACCCGAACACGACGCACCCCACGACACCATCGACACATGAAGATCACCGACATCCGATTCGGCATGCTGCGGGTTCCGCTCAAGACCCCGTTCAAGACCGCGCTGCGCACGGTCGACACGGTCGAGGACATCGTCGTCACCATCCACACCGACACCGGCCACGTCGGCTACGGCGAGGCGCCGGCGACCGCGCCGATCACCGGCGACACCCACGGTTCCATCGTCGAGGCGATCCGCAAGTTCATCTCGCCGCGCCTGATCGGCCAGGAGATCGCCAACCTCAACCGCATCACCGGCCTGATCCAGGGCGCGATCGAGAAGAACTCCAGCGCCAAGGCGGCGGTCGAGATCGCGGTCTACGACCTGTTCGGCCAGCTCTACGGCGCGCCGCTGTACAAGATGCTCGGCGGCGGCGACCCGGTCATCACCACCGACCTGACCATCTCGGTGGACTACATCGAGAAGATGGTCGCCGACTCGATCGCCGCGGTCGACCGCGGCTTCGAATCGCTGAAGATCAAGGTCGGCAAGGACATCGGCGTCGACATCGAGCGGGTCAAGGCGATCTACGCCGCGGTCGAGGGCCGCGCCCTGCTGCGCCTGGACGCCAACCAGGGCTGGACCGCCAAGCAGGCGGTGTACGCGCTGCAGACGCTGGAAGACGCCGGGGTGCGGCTGGAACTGGTCGAGCAACCGGTCAAGGCGCAGGACCTGGAAGGCCTCAAGTACGTCACCGACCGCGTCCACACCCCGATCATGGCCGACGAAAGCGTGTTCGGCCCGGTCGAGGTGATCGACCTGATCCGCATGCGCGCGGCCGACATCATCAACATCAAGCTGATGAAGACCGGCGGCCTGTCCAAGGCGATCCAGATCGCCGACATCGCCGCCATGTACGGGGTCGAATGCATGATCGGCTGCATGATCGAGACCTCGATCTCGGTCGCCGCGGCGGTGCACCTGGCGGTGGCCAAGTCCAACGTGATCACCAAGGTCGACCTCGACGGCCCCTCGCTGTGCGCGTTCAACCCGGTCGACGGCGGGGTGATCTTCAACGAGTCCGAGATCACCGTCACCGATGCGCCGGGCCTGGGCATCCGCGAGATCCGCGGCCTGGAGACGCTGGCCGCCGCCTGACCTGCGCGCCGGCGCGAAGCCGGCTAGGCTGTAGCCACCGCCGCGCCCGGGACCGGACCCCTGCCGATGTCGCCCCTGCTCAAGATCCGCTCAGAACGCGACCAGATGTCGGCGATCGAACGCCGCATCGCCGACTACCTGCTGGAGAACGCGCACCTGCTGCGCGACTACTCCTCGCAGCAGTTGGCCAACGCGCTCGGGATCAGCCAGTCCAGCGTGGTCAAGTTCAGCCAGAAGCTCGGATTCAAGGGCTATCCGGACCTGAAGTACTCCATCGGCGAGGCGATCGCGCGCGGCGACCGCCACGACGACGGCGCCGGCGCCCAGGCCGCGCCGGCCGATCCCAACCAGGCCCTGGCCGAACGCCTGTGGCACGGCAAGGCGCGCGCCGAGGAAGAGACCCGGCTGATCAATCCGCCCGAACGCATCGAAGCCATCGCCGAGCTGATCCAGCACGCGCGCCGGGTCTACGTGATCGGCCTGGGCGAGGACGGGGTGCCGGCGCGCGCGCTGTCGATGAAGCTGACCATGATCGGCATCCTCAGCATCCACCATTTCGATCCGGTGCTGATGGCCGCCAGCACCGCCAACGCCGGCGCCGGCGACGTGCTGCTGGTGCTGTCCGAGCAGGGCAAGCTGACCTCGCTGTGTCACCTGGCGCGCAGCTTCGCCGGGAGCGGCGGCAAAGTCGTTTCGGCCACCCGGCATACGCCCAACCCGCTGCGCGCGCACGCCGACCACGCGCTGCTGGTGTCGGCACACGACGAGCGCGCGCACGTCGAGCCGCTGCTGTACCACAGCGCGCTGCAGCACCTGCTCGACCTGATCTTCGTGCTGCTGTGCGAACGCGGCCAGGACCGCCTGCGCCAGCTCGACCGCCAGGCCGAGCGGGTGCAGGACATGCTCGACATCTGAGCCGGATCGTTCGCGATGCCGCGCGATCCCCACACCGCACCGACCGCGACGCGGCGCGATCTCCCTGTAGGAGCGGCGCGAGCCGCGACCGCGACACCTCGCTTGCGACGAACGTTGCGCCGCGGGTGCTATGTCGCGGTCGCGGCTCGCGCCGCTCCTACAGCGAGCAACGCGACTGCGCCGCACCACTGTCCAGGAACCAATCCGCCATGTCCCGCTACGTCCCCGCCTTGCTCTTCGCCGCCGCCATGACCCTCGCCGGCTGCGCCAGCACCCGCGCCGACCGCGCCGGGGACGGCGCCGCGCAGCCGCAGCTGGTGCTGGTCACCACCGCCGACTGGAACGCGCCGCAGGGCCGCCTGCAACGTTATCTGTTCGAAGGCGGCCAGTGGCTCGCGGTCGGCGAGCCGGTCGCAGTCAGCATCGGCCGCAACGGCGCCGCCTGGGGCCGCGGCCTGCGCGCCGCGCCCGACGACGGCGGCCCGCTCAAGCGCGAAGGCGACGGCCGCGCGCCGGCCGGCATGTTCGCCGTCGGCACCGCGTTCGGCTACGCCGAGAGCGCGCAGACCGCGCTGCCGTATGCGCCGATGAGCGCCAGCCACTACTGCATCGACGTGCCCGCCTCGCCGCTGTACGACCGCATCGTCGATGCGCGCCGGGTCGGCGAGCGGGCGGTCGAGGGCTCGACCGAACCGATGCGCCGCGACCTGCACGCCGACGGCGATCCGCGCTACCGCCTGGGCTTCGTCATCGCCCACAACCCGGCGCACACGCCCGGCGCCGGCAGCTGCATCTTCGCCCACCTGTGGCGCGCGCCGGGCGAACCGACCGCGGGCTGCACCGCGATGAACGACGCGGCGATGGACGAACTGCTGGCGTGGCTGCGGCCGCAGGCGCGGCCGGTGTTCGTGCTGTTGCCGCAGGCGCAGTATCGGGCGGTGTGGAAGCAGTGGGGGTTGCCGGCGCCGGCTTCGGAGTAAAGCGTCCGCAACGCGAGCACGACTCAGACGACATACCGCGCAACTCTCCTACCGTCATTCCCGCGAAAGCGGGAATCCGGAGACTTCAGAGTCATGTCACGGTAAAGCCCTGGATTCTCGCGTTCGCGGGAACGACGGTAGGAAGGAACGCGACAAATGACGGCTGCGAAGAGCGCGACACCGGCGCGTCCTCACTTCCCGGCGGCGACAGCAACTGCCGCCGCACGCGATCCAGCGCAGCGGCTCAGCCCGCTTTTTCTTCCGCCGCTTTCTTCGCCGCCTTCTTCGCCTTCATCTCCGCCGCCTTGGCCCGGCTCTCCTCGATGAACCGGTCCACCCGCCGCTCCAGCACCGGCAGCGGCACCGAGCCCAGCGCCAGCACCGCGTCGTGGAAGGCGCGGATGTCGAAGTCCGCGCCCAGCGCCTGCTCGGCCTTGGCGCGCGAGCGCTCGATGCTCATCTGGCCCAGGTAGTACGACAGCGCCTGCCCCGGCCAGCCGATGTAGCGGTCGACTTCGGTCTCGATCTCGTGCTCGCTCAGCGCGGTGTTGTCGCGCAGGAACGCCAGCGACTGCTCGCGGGTCCAGCCCAGGTGGTGCACGCCGGTGTCCACGACCAGGCGGCTGGCGCGCCACATCTGGTAGGTCAAGTAGCCGAAGTAGTCGTAGGGCGTGTCGTACATGCCCATCTCGATGCCGAGTTTCTCGGTGTACAGCGCCCAGCCCTCGCCGTAGGCCGAGATGTAGGTATAGCGGCGGAAGTCCGGCAGGCCCTCGTGCTCGGCCGCCAGCGACATCTGCAGCGAATGGCCCGGCGCGGATTCGTGCAGGGTCAGCGCCGGCAGGTTGAACAGCGGGCGCGAAGGCAGGTCGTAGGTGTTGACCAGATAGACGTCGCGGCCACCGCGGCCGGCGGTGTAGAACGGCGCCAGATCCGGCGGCACCGGCTTGATCGCGAACCGCTGGCGCGGCAGCAGGCCGATGTAGTTGCCGATCTCGCCGTCCACGCGCTTGGCCAGCCACGAGGCGCGCATCAGCAGCTCGTCGCCGCTCTTGGGATAGAACTTGGGATCGGTGCGCAGGTAATGCAGGAATTCCGGGAACGTGCCCTTGAACCCGGTCTTGACGATGGTCTGCTCCATCTGCGCGCGGATCTTCGCCACTTCCTGCACGCCGATCTCATGGATCTGCTGCGGAGTCAGGTCGAGCGTGGTGAATTCGCGGATCTTGGCGCGGTAATAGTCCTGGCCGCCGGGCATCTTCTCCGCGGCCAGGGTGGTGCGCGCCTGCCGCATGTACTCGTCCTGCATGAACTTCAGCAGCGTGCGGTAGGCCGGCAACACCGAAGCGTCGATGACCTTGGCCGCTTCCGCGCGCAGGCGCGCCTGTTCGGCGGCGGGGATGTTGGCCGGCATCTTCTTGAACGGGGTGTAGAGCAGGTTGTCCTCGAGCTTGGCGTCGACGACTTCCTTGATCGACACGTCGCGTCCGGCCAGCGTCACCCGCGGCACGCTGAAACCGCGCTTGAGCCCGGCGCGCATGTTGGCGATCTGCTCGTCGAAGTAGCGCGGGATATCGCGCAGCTGGCCGAGGTAGCGCTCGTAGCCGTCGACGTCGCGGAACGAACGGCGCGCGGTGAAGCCCAGGTTGGTCCAGAACGCGCTGTCGCTGTTGAACGGCATCTCGTACTGGCGCACGCGCTGGTTGGCGAGCAGGCTCTGGACCTGCTGGCGGAACACCTCCAGGTTGACCGGGTCCTCGCCTTCGAGCTGGCGCGCGTCGATGGCGTCGAGTTCCTTGAGCACCTGCGCCCAGTAGCGCTCGCGCTCGGCCTGGGTGGCCGGATCGACCTTGGGCAGGCGCGCGGCCGGCTGGCCCTGCGGGCCGTCCTCGTCGTCGCCGCCGGCGAACTGCGCCTGGCGCCATTTCCATTCGCGCGTGTACAACGCCTGGAACCGCGCCGCGGCGCTGTCGGCGGCCGTGCTGGCGGCCTTGTCGGCGGCGGGCGCGGCTTCGGCCGCCAACGCAGACGCGGGAGCGAGCGCCATCAGCACGGCCACGGACAACGCGGCCAGCGGCGCGCGCACGGAAACGGAACGGATCGAAGGCATCGCGGGACCCTGCGGCTACGGATTCGCCCATGATGCGGGAATCGCCGTGCCCGCGGATATGCCTTTAGGGCTAGAAAACAGCCCGGCGCAGCGAGAAGCGAGCCAAGCCCGACCGGCTCGCTCCTCGCGTCTTTGCGCTGTCGGCTGTTTTCAGGGCACCGGGCGGAACTCCGGATACGCCGGGCTGCCGCGGTCGAACAAGCGCGTCGGCCGGCCCTTCAGATGCAGGTCGAAGAACGCGCGGGTGTGCTCGCGCGTCGCCGCCACGGCCTGGGCCGGGGGCAAGCTGCCGTAGACCGCGACGCCGAAGCCGGGCGGCACCGCATCGCCGAGCGCCGGCAGCACCGCGGTGAAATCGCTGAAGGTGAAATGCTCGCCGCGGGCGACGTTGACCTCGCGCTTCCAGCCGCGCTGGCTGGCCCAGAACTGCGGCCACGAAGGATCATGGGAATCCAGATGGCTGTGCACGCCGGCGCCGACCAGCAGGAACGGCCGGTCCAGGCCGAAGCGCGCGGCCAGGGTCGGGCCGTAGGGCAGGTCCTGCGGCGGGCCGTAGGTGGTGGACAGGCGGCCGTCGTAGTCCAGGCCGGCGTCGAAGCGGCGGTCGAAGAACATCGTCTCGGCCGCGGTGGTGCCGCCGTAGGAATGGCCGAGGAAACCGACCCGCGCCAAGTCCAGCCCGCCGCGCCAGCCCGGCGGCAGCCGGCCGTGTCCGGCGCCGGGATAGAAACCGCGGTTCGACAACGCCAGCGCATCGAGCAGATGGCGCGAATCGCCGACCCGCGTGTCGAGCCACATCTGGGTCGATTCCACCGTTTCCACCAGGTCCTGGCCGCGCACCACGCGCCCGCCCGGGAACGCGGTGTAGAAGGCTTCGTGGGTGTGGGTCATCGACGCGACCACGTAGCCGTGGCTGGCCAGGTCGTCGGTCAGCGCGCTGTAGAGTTCGCGGAAATACTGCAGGCCCGGCGAGAACAGCACCACCGGCCAGCCGCGCGGATGGCGCAGCAACGGCGCGCCCTGGATCGCCGGCCGGCGCGCGCCGGCCCAGTCCACCGCCTCCGGCGCGATGCCGTAGCCGGCGGCGGTGGCGCTCCATTCCGGCACCATCGCCGGTTCCAGCCACGGCGCGCGCGGGCCGCGCGCGTGCGGCGCGATCGGATAACTCACCGTGACCATGTACTCGCGCGGCCCACCGACGAAGCGGTCGGTGCGCGCGCGGTCGACGATGTGCAGGGTGAAGGTGCCGACCTTGTACGGCCCGGTGGTCGGCGGCAGGTCGAAGCGCTTGGGCGCGGCGGCCGGCGCCGCTGCGGGCGTTTGCGGCGGCGCCGCCAGCGCGGGCGCGGCGACGAGCAGCGACAGCGCCGGCGACAACAGCGCGGCGGCCAGCACACGCCTGGGCGCGGCGGCGAAACGAGACAAGCCAATGCGGATTGCGCGGAACATGCGAACCTCCTTGGACGGCGTGTTCAGGGAACGCCGCGCGCAAGGGGCGCAGGCCCCCGCGACGGCGCGGCCCACAGCGAAGCGCGGATCGCACGGCCGCGGCCAGTGCCGCAATGCACGGTCGCAGGCGCAAAGCTTGATCGGCCGCGCAGATACGCAGTTCGGTGCAGGACGGTTGCCGCGCGTTGGCGGGTGGCGCCGTGGCTGCGGATTCGCGGTCGCGGCTTGCGCCGCTCCTACAGGGGCTTGGGTCGGTTTCGTATCCGACTGTAGGAGCGGCGCGAGCCGCGACCGCGCGACCTCAACCCCGGCGCATCTCACCTCGCATGCGAATCAATCCGCGAACGGCCGGTCGATCGCCACCGACGGCTCGGTGAACCAGTGCGCCGCGTCTTCGGTCACGAAGAAATGATCCTCCAGCCGCACCCCGAACCGCTCCGGCACCACGATCATCGGTTCGTTCGAGCAGCAGTTGCCGGCCTCCAGCCCGACCCGGTTGCCGCGCACCAGGTACGGCGCCTCGTGCACGCTCAGCCCGCAGCCGTGGCCGGTGCGGTGCGGCAGGCCCGGCAAACGATAGTCCGGCCCCAACCCACCGCGCTGCAGCACCGCGCGCGCCGCGTCGTCGACCGCTTCGCCGCTGACGCCGGGACGCACCGCCTCGAACGCGGCGCGCTGGGCCGCGTGCTCCAGGTCCCAGATGCGCCGCTGGTCGTCGTCGGCGCGGCCGCAGATGTAGGTGCGGGTGATGTCGGAGTTGTAGCCTTGCACCGCGCAGCCGGTGTCGATCAGCACCAGCTCGCCTTCGCGCAGTTGCTGTTCGCCGGGGATGCCGTGCGGGAATGCGGTGGCGCGGCCGAACTGGACGATGCAGAAAGTGGAGCCGTTGTCGGCGCCGAGCGCGCGGTGCGCTTCGTCGATGAAGCGGCGCAGGGTCGCGGTGGATACGCCTTCCTCGGCCAGCCCTGCGGCGAGGCGGTGCACCTGCAGGGTCATCGCCGTGGCCTGCTGCATCAGCGCCAGCTCCGCCGGCGACTTGCGCGCGCGGCAACCGTCGACGATCGCCGCGGCGTCGCCGAGTTCGAGCTGCGGCGCGGCCGCGCGCAGGCCGGTGAAGACCGCGAACGCGGCGCCGGGGTCCAGCGCCAGCCGGCGCGCGCCCCGCTCGCGCAGGGCCGCCGCCACCAGCGCGTGCGGGTCCTCGTGCTCCTCCCAGAACCGCGCCTGCGCCGGCACCTTGAGCACGTGCGAGAGCGAGCCGGCCTCGAACGCCGGGCACACCAGCAGCGGATCGCCGTCGAGGGTCAGCAGCAGCGCCACCAGCCGCTCGCTCGCGCCCCAGGGCACGCCGGCGAAATAGCGCAGCGACGCGCCGGCGCCGATCAGCAGCGCGTCGAAGCCGTGCGCGCGCATCGACCCGCGGGCGCGTTCGAGCCGCTGCTGGTACTCGTCCGCGTCGATCGCCGGCGCGCGTTGCGCCCACGGCGCGAGCTGCGCGCGCGCGCGCTCCAGGGTGAGTCCGCCGATCTGCACCGCTGCGTTCATGCCGTAGCTCCGCCGGTCTTGGTCGCGATGTCGTCCAGGGTCCAGCCGCCGTCGATCCAGCGCGACAGCCCGCCGGGATTGCGGTCGCGCAACTCGTCGGGCAACGCGTCCTGGCGCACGTGGTCGTAGCAATGCAGCGCGGCGAAGCGGCGGATCGCGCTGGGCATGCCGACCGCGGTGAAGCCCGGATGGCCGGTGCTCGGGTACGGGCCGCCGTGGTTCATCGCCGCGCTGACCGCGACGCCGGTGGGCATGCGCCCATCGATCAGCCGGCCCACGCGCGGGCGCAGCGCGCCGGCGAGACGACGCCAGTCGTCGTCGTCCGCGGCGCTGTCGCCGCCGTAGATGGTGCCGGTGAGATTGCCTTCCAGCGCCGCGGCCACCTGCAGCGCTTCGTCGATGCCGTCCACCCGCACCACCAGGCTGGCCGGGCCGAACGCCTCGGCCTGCAGGCGCCGATCGGCGACGAAGGCGGCCGCGTCGGCGCCGAGCAGCGCCGGCCGCACCCGGTAGCCTTCACCGTCGGCCGCCGCGCCGCCGCCGAGCGGCTGCGCGCCGGCGTCGCGCCAGCCGGCCACGCCGGCGCGCAGGTGATCGAGCACGCCTTGCGAGAACATCGTGCCCGCCGGCGCCGCATCGAAACGCGCCGCCGCGGCCGCGACGAAACGATCGCCAGCCTCGCCGCGCGGTACCACCACCACGCCGGGGTTGGTGCAGAACTGGCCGACGCCGAGCGTGCACGAGGCGAAGAACTCCTGCGCCAACGCGTCGCCGCGCTCGCGCAGCGCGCCTTCGAGCAGGAACACCGGGTTGACGCTCGACAGCTCCAGGTAGGCCGGCACGCCGGCCGCATCGGCCGCGGCCTTGAGCGCGAGCCCGGCGCTGCGGCTGCCGGTGAACGCCAGCGCGCCCAGGCGCGCGTCGCCGGCCAGTTCCAGGCCCAGCGCCGGATCCAGGTGGTACAGCACCTGCAGCGACTGCGCCGGCAGGCCGGCATCCAGCAGCGCGCGATGCGCCAGCTGCGCCAGCCGCTGGCTGGTGCCCGGATGCGAGGGATGGACCTTGGCGATCACCGGGTTGCGCGCGGCGATGGCCGAGGCGAAATCGCTGCCGGCCACCGCATTGAACGCGAACGGGAAATTGTTCGGCCCGAACACCAGCACCGGCTTGCGCAGCGGCGCCAGGTGCGAGCGCAGGCCGGCGGCGGTGTCGATGATCGGCTGGGTCCAGCTGCGCTCGCGCGCCGCGCGCGCGGCCTGGCGCAGTTGGCCGCTGGCGCGCGGCAACTCGACTTCGGCCAGGCGCGGCCGCGCCGGCAGCGCGGTTTCCAGGTGCGCCAGTTCGACCAAGGCCTCGGCATCGGCCTCGATCGCCGCGGCGTAGGCGTCGAGGAACGCCGCGATGCGCGCGGGCGCGCATGCGGCCAGTTCCTCGGCGGCCGCGCACGCGGACGCCAACGCAGCGCGCGCGTCCTGCGCGCCAGAGATCGGGAACGCCGGGCCGACCTCGACCGCGCGGGTCGGGTCGAAAGCGCGGAATTCGCCGGCCGCGTCCAGCGACGGCTGCCAGCGCCCACCCACCAACACCGGTTCGCGCGCGCTCATCGTCACAGCTCCGGTCGCTGCGCCTGGGCGCGTTCGATCACCGCCAGCGCCGCCTCGCGCTCGGCGCCGGTCACCGGCAGGCGCGGCGCGCGAACGTGCTCTGCGCCCATGCCGACCTGGGCCTGCACCAGTTTGATGAGCTGCACGAACTTGGGCACGGTGTCGAGCCGCAGCAACGGCAGGAACCACGCGTACAGCGCCGCCGCAGCCGGCGCGCCGCCGTCGCGGGCCAGCTCGAACAAGCGCACCGATTCCTTCGGATAGGCATTGACCAGGCCCGCGATCCAGCCGGTCGCGCCCATCGCCACGCCTTCGACGATGGCGTCGTCCATGCCGACCAGCAGCTCCAGCCGCTCGCCGAGCAACGCGCGCAGCGCGGCGAAGCGGCGCACGTCGGCGGAGGATTCCTTTACCGCCTGCACGTTGGCGAATTCGCCGGCGAGTTCGGCGATCTGCTCGGGCGAGAAGTCGGTCTTATAGGCGACCGGGTTGTTGTAGATCATGCACGGCAGGTCGGTGGCGGCGATCACCGCGGCCACGTGCGCCTTCATCTCGCGCCAGTCGGTCGAGTACACGTACGGCGGCAGCACCATCAGGCCGGCGCAGCCGATCCGCTTGGCTTCCTGGGCCAGGCGCACGGCCTCGGCGGTGGACAGCGCGGCGATGCCCGGAATCACCGGCGCGCGGCCGTCGAGCGCGCCGACCAGGGTGCGCAGGATCGCCAGCTTGTCGTCGAAGCTCAGCGTCGCCGCTTCGCCGAGCGAACCCAGCGGGACGATGCCGGTGCAGCCGGCGTCGATCAGCTCGCGCGCGTGGCGGGCGAGGAAGTCGTGGTCGATCGCGCCGTCGGCGTGGAAGGGCGTGGTGATGGCGGGAATGACGCCGCGCCAGATGGAAGCAGTGCTCATGGAACGGTTCCTTGTGGGGCTGAGTGCGTGATCGGTGCGGACGCCGTCGGCGACGGCGGGTCGTGCGTGTGCGCGCCGTGCGCGGCCAGGGCCGCCAGGCGCACGGGGAAAACGGGCGGACGCGGGCCCGCGGCGGACAGCGAGGGCGCGAACGCCGGCCCGCGCAACTGCGCCAGCGCGGCGCCGCAGATGCGGCCCTGGCAGCTGCCCATGCCGCAGCGGGTGGCGAGCTTGGCCGCGCGCCAGTCGGCATGGGCGTCGAGTTCGCCCAGGCGCACGTCCTCGCAGCGGCAGACCAGCACGTCCGCCGTCGCCGCGGCCAGCACTTGCGGATTCAATCCGAAATACGCCGGCAGCAACGCCGCGAACGCGCGCGCCCGCTCGCGCTGCGGCGCCAGCGCGCGCGCGGCTTCGGGCGCGCCGGCGGCGGCGTGGCCGGCCATCGCGCCTTCGACCAGCGCGCAGTCGCGCCCGCCGATGCCGCAGGCTTCGCCGGCGGCGAACACCGTGGCGACGCTGGTGCGCAGCAGCGCATCGACCTTCACCCAGGCCTGCGCGTCGTGCGTGTGCAGCTCGCAGCCCAGGCGCTGCGCCAGTTCCAGGTTCGGCACCAGCCCGTAGCCGACGGCGAGATGATCGACCGCGATGCGCTGGCCGTCGTTCAACTCGACGTCGGCCACGCGGCCGTCGCCGTGCGCGGCCACGACCCAGGCGCCGGCGCGGTAAGGCGCGCCGGCCAGGCGCGCGCGCAACGCCGCGGCCTGGGCCAGCTTGCCCGGCCAGCGCCACAGCCGCCGCGCGAACGCGTGCAGCTGCGCGGCCGGCGCCTGTTCGCAGATCGCGACCACGCGCGCGCCGTGGCGGCGCGCGGTGGCGGCCGCGGCCAACAGCAGCGGGCCGCTGCCGGCGACCAGCACGCGCCGACCGGCGATCGGCCAGCCCTGCTTGACCAACGCCTGCAGGCCGCCCGCTCCGGTGACGCCGGGCAGGGTCCAGCCCGGGAACGGCAGCAGCAGTTCGCGCGCGCCGGTGGCCAGCACCAAGGCGGCGTAATCCAATTCGATGGCGGTGCCGGCTTGTTCGATCAACACCTGTCCGGGCTCGGCCGCGACCACCTGCGCCTGCCCGAGCCAACGCACGCGTCCGCCGGCGCGCAGCGCGTCGAGGCGCTCGCGCGCCGGATCGGGCGCGGGCCGGCGCACGTCGCGCCGCCACACCTGTCCGCCGGCGCTGGCCTGCATGTCGACCAGCGCGACCTGCGCGCCGTGCGCGGCCGCCGCCTGCGCCGCCGCCAGCCCGGCCGGGCCGGCGCCCACCACCAGCACGTCGCAGCGCTCAGTCATCGCAGGCCACCTGCATGCCTTCGCGCGCCGGCACCAGGCACGAACGCTGGTGGGCGACGCCGTCGATGCGCACCCGGCATTCGAAGCACACGCCCATGCCGCACAGCGGCGCGCGCGGCTGGCCCAGGCGCGAACGGCGGAAGTGCGGCGCAGCCAGCGCCACCGCGGCGGCGACGCTGGCGCCGGCGGGCACCTCGACCGCGACGCCGTCGATGTCGAGGCGGACCGTCGCGGCGCTCATCGCAGCATCCGCGCCGGCGCGTACGGCGCCGGGTCGATGGACGGCGCGCGGCCGAGCAGTTGTTCGACCAGCAGTTGCGCCGTGCCCAGCGCGGTGGTCACGCCGAGGCCTTCGTGGCCGGCGGCGACCCAGGTATCCGGCCGCGAAGGCAACGCGCCGATGTAGGGGCGCCCGTCCGGCGTGCACGGGCGGAACCCGGTCCACACCCGCAGCGCCTGCAGCTCGCGCAGCATCGGCACGAAGGCGAAGGCGCGTTCGAGCATGCGTTGCAGCATCGGCGGCGAGACCGCACGGTCCTCGCAACCGAACTCGCGCGATGAGCCGATCAGGATCTGCCCGGTCGGGCGCGGCTGCACGTTGAAGGCGACGCTACTGTCGGCGTCGCCGTGGGCGCTGTCGGCGTAGCCCAGTTCCAGCAGTTGATGGCGGATGCGGCCGGGGTAGCGCTCGGTGATGACCAGATGGCCCTTGCGCGCGCGCATCGGCAGTTGCGGCAGCAATTGCGGCAGCGCGCAGCCGGTGGCGACCAGCACCGGCCCGCTGAGTTCGGTCCAGTCGTCCAGGCGCGCGCCCTGCGCGGTCAACTCGACCGCACGGCGGCCGAGGTAGGCCTGCGCGCCGCCTTCGCGCGCCAGTTGCAACAGGTGCTGGGCCACGCGCGGCGGATACACCACCGCCTCGCGCGCCACCAACATGCCGCCGCACAGGCCGGGGACGAGATGCGGCTCCAGCGCGTACAACTCGTCGGCCTCGATCCGCCGCGCGTGCACGCCGGCCGCGGCCAGGCGCGCGACCTTGGCCGCGACGCCCTCCAGCTCGCGCGCCTCGCGCGCCACCCACAAGGTGCCGCAGCGGCTGAATTCGGCCAGCGGCGATTCGGCGAAGCGCTCCCACAACTGCAGCGACAGATGCGACAGCGCCAGTTCGGCCGGGTCGTCGTCCATCGCCACCAGGTGCCCCATCGCCGCCGCGGTCGCGCCGCCGCCGACCGGGCCGGGCTCGACCACCGCCACGCGCAGGCCCTGCGCCGCCGCGCGCTCGGCGCAGGCCGCGCCGACGATGCCGGCGCCCAGGACGATGAGGTCGTAGCGGGCCATGGCAGCGGCGCGGCGCGCTCAGCGCGCGCCGATGCCCCAGGCGAAAGGATCGGCCTCGTCGATCAGCAACTGCGCGCGCGCGGTGATGTGGGCGCTGCCGGTGATGGTCGGATGCACGCCGCGCTCGCCGCGGCGGTAGGAGCCTTCGAACACGCTGCCGAGCACGCTTTCCTGGCGCCACAGCGCACCCGGCGCGAGCTTGCCGTCGGCGGCCAGGCAGGCGAGCTTGGCGCTGGTGCCGGTGCCGCACGGCGAGCGGTCGTAGGCCAGGCCCGGGCACAGCACGAAGTTGCGGCCGTCGATGCCGGGCGTGGCCGAGGCGGTTTCCAGTTCGATGTGGTCGATCTGCGCGCCGTCGGCGCCGGTCACGCCGGCCGCCTCCAGCGCGGCGCGGATCGCCTCGGCGAACGCGCTCAGCTCGCGCACGCGGGCCAGCGCGATGGTCCGCGCGACCTTGACGATGAAGAACCAGTTGCCGCCCCAGGCGACGTCGCCGACGACGCCACCGTAGCCGGGCACCTCCAACGCCACCTGCGCGGCGTGGCGCCAGCTTTCGACGTTGTCGACCGACACCCGGCCGTCTTCGTGCAGGCGCGCGCCGACCGTGCCGACCGGCGTGTCGATGCGGTGATCGCCGGGCTGGATGCGGCCGAGGAACTGCAGCGTGCGCACCAGGCCGATGGTGCCGTGGCCGCACATGCCCAGGGTGCCGACGTTGTTGAAGAAGATCGTGCCGGCGCAGGCGCCGGGCGACTGCGGCGGCAGCAACAGCGCGCCGACCACGGTGTCGGAGCCGCGCGGCTCGCAGGCGACGGCGCTGCGCCAGCCGTCGTACTGCTGGCCGAAGCGCAGGCGCTGTTCGGCGAGGCTGCCGCCGCCGAGGTCGGGGAAGCCGGCGACCACCACGCGGGTGGGTTCGCCGCCGGTGTGCGAGTCGATGATGTCGAGGCTGTGCATCCGCTCATGCTCGCGCTCCATGCGCCCGGGGGTCTAGACGGGCTTGCCGGGCGCCGATGCGGAATTCGGCACAATGGCCGGTGCGGTTGCCGGCATAATCGGCAGGGTCTCCGCTGCCTGTCCGCCGCCTCCGCCATGGCCACCGCCCTGCCCGCGCTCCAGCCCGATCCGGTGCGGATCGACGCCGAACTGATGCAGACCCTGTGCGACGCGCTCGCCGACGTGGTGTTCTTCGTCAAGGACGAAGCCGGCCGCTACACCCACGCCAACCTGACCCTGGTGCGGCGGCTCGGACTGAAGCGGCGCGAGGAGGTGATCGGCCGCGACGTCGCCGAAGTGTTCCCGGCGCGGCTGGCCGCGCGCTACGCCCAGCAGGACCGGCGCGTGCTCGACGGCGGCACGATCGAGAACCAGCTGGAAGTGCACCTGTATCCGAACCGCCGCCCGGGCTGGTGCCTCACCGGCAAGCGGCCGCTGGCGCTGCCCGGCGGCGGCCACGGCCTGGTCGGGCTGTCGCGCGATCTCGGTGCGCCGGACGGGCGCGATCCCACCTACGAACGGCTGCGGCGGGTGCTGGAGCACATGCAGGCGCACTACGCCGGGCCGCTGCGCATCGCCGCGCTGGCGCGGCTGGCGGACCTGTCGGTGGCGCAGCTGGAGCGGCATTTCCAGCGCGTGTTCCAGCTCACCCCGCAGCAGAGCCTGACCCGGCTGCGGATCGAGGCGGCGATGCGCGAGCTGTGCGGCGACGCCAGCATCGCCGAGGTCGGGCTGGCCTGCGGCTTCACCGACCAGAGCGCGTTCGCGCGCCAGTTCAAGGCGATGGTCGGGATGGCGCCGCGCGATTACCGCGCGCTGCACCGCGACGGCAAGTGGAGTCCGATCGGCTGAGCGCGGGCGGGCATACGCGGCGGGCGAAGTGCGGCGGCTCGCGCGGCTGCGCTAGCATCGCCACTGGCCCGCGCCGCCCGGCGCCTTCCGGTAGTGCCGATGAGCGCCGTCCCGACCCATGCCGTTCCGTTCGGCGCCGAACCGCAACGCCGTGCCGCCCCCGCCGTAGTCCGCGCCGTCGCGCTGTCGTGCGCGTTCGCGCTGTCGGCGGCGCTGTGGTCGCCGGCCGCATCCGCCGCGCCCGTGCCGGCCGCGCAACAGGCGCCGGTGGAAGCGCGCATCCCGTGGGCGCCGGCGCCGGTGACCGCCACCGACGGCCGCGCGCATCTGGCCTACGAGCTGCACCTGAGCAACTTCTATCGCGCCACCGGGACCTTGCGGCTGGTCGGGCTGGAGGTCTACGCCGACGACGCGGCGACGCCGCTGGCGCGGTTCGAGGGCGAGGCGCTGCGGCGCCTGGACGCGACGCCCGCGCCCGAGCAAGGGCAAGCGGCCAAGGACCTCGCCATCGACGGCGGCCAACGCACGGTGCTGTTCGTCTGGCTCGACCTGCCCGCCGGCGCGCCCGCGCCGAAGGCGCTGCGCCATCGCATCGAATTCGTCGACGCCCACGCCAAGCGCAGCTGGATCGACGGCGCGCCGGTGACGCTGTCGACGGCCGCGCCGATAGTGTTGGGCCCGCCGCTGGCCGGCGGCGCGTGGATGGCCTACGAAGGCCCGTCGAACGCGCAATCGCACCATTGGGGCAGCGTGGTCGCCGCCAACGGCGAGGCCACGATCCCGCAGCGCTATGCGCTGGACCTGATCGGCCTGGACCGGCACGGCCGCGCGGTCGACGCGCACGGCGGCGAACTGGCCAAGACCCGCCACCGCGACTGGTTCGGCTACGGCGCGCCGGTGCTGGCGGTGGCCGACGGCGTGGTCCGCGCCGCCCGCGACGGCCAGGCCGAGCGCGCGCCGCTGTCGCCGCAGCCCGAACCCGCCGCGCTCAGCGCCGACGAGCTATACGGCAACTACGTGATCCTGCAAATCGCGCCCGCGGTGTACGTGCACTACGCTCACTTGATCCCCGGCAGCGTCGCGGCCAAGGCCGGCGAGCGCGTGCGCCGCGGCCAGGTCATCGGCCGCCTCGGCCAGTCCGGCAACAGCGGCGGGCCGCACCTGCATCTGCACGTGTCCAACGCGGCTACCTTCGAACAATCCGAAGGCCTGCCGTTCGTGTTCGAGCGCTTCGACGCGATCGGCCGGCGCAGCATCGGCCAGGCGCTGGCGCAATCGCCGGACCCGGCCTACGCGCCGGCGCCGCAACCGCGCCGCGCGCAGATGCCGCTGGACGGCGACGCGATCGGCTTCGATCCGCCGCGCTGAGGCGCGCGGCGCGGCGCCGCCGTCGCGCGGACGGCGGCGCGGACGCTCGGCCTCAGTAGACCTCGCCGAAGGCGAAGATCGGCTTGCGGTCCTTCCACTTGCCGTCGGTGAAGTCCGGGAATTCGAGCGTGCGGTGCTCGGCGATGGACTGCTCCGACAGCGGCGTGATCGCGCTCCAGGCGACCGCGTCGAAGATGTCGATCGGCATCGGCGCGCCGGCCTTGAGCGCCTCGACGAAGGCGTTGATCACGAACCAGTCCATGCCGCCGTGGCCGGCGCCGGCGGCGGTGGCGCCGTGGCGCTTCCACAGCGGGTGATCGTACTGGTCCAGCCACACGTCGGCCTTGTCCCACTCGTGCGGCTTGCTCTTGCCTTCGATGTGGATCGAGTCGTTGACGTCCATCCACAGCCCGTCGGTGCCCTGCACGCGGAAGCCCAGCGAGTACGGACGCGGCAGCGAGGTGTCGTGCTGCAGCACGATGGTCTCGCCGTTGGCGCAGGCGATCTGGGTGGTGACCAGGTCGCCGAGCTTGAACTTCACCTTGGCGTTGGGATGGTCCGCGCCGCCCTTCTTGACGATGTAGTCGTGCAGCCCGCGCGGCTTGCTCGACATCGCGCTCAGATACGTGAAGCGGTTGCCGCGATGGATGTTGACCGCCATCGCGCAGGGGCCGATGCCGTGGCTCGGATACAGGTCGCCGTCGCGCTCGACCGAATGCTCGGTGCGCCAGCGCGCTTCCGACCACCCCTTCGGCCCGAACTCCACGCCGCTGCCGTAGGGCTGGTCGGGGTTGCCGTTGTTGAACTTCACCGCGCGCAGGTCGTGCTGGTAGCCGCCCTGCAGGTGCACCAGTTCGCCGAACAGGCCCTGGCGCACCATGTTGAGCACGGCCAGCACGTCGCGGCGGTAGCACACGTTCTCCAGCAGCATGTACGGCGTGCCGGTCTTGAGCTGGGTGCGCAGCACCTGCCAGTGATCGTCGAGCGTGATGCCGGCGACCACTTCGCAGCCGACCGCGATGCGCGCCTGCATCGCCGCGATCGCCATCGGCGCGTGGTACTCCCACGGCGTGGCGACGATCACGCCGTCCAGGCCGCCCTTGGCCAGCATCTTGCGGTACGCATCGACGTCGCCGCCGTCGCCGTAGGTGGCGGGCTTGGGCTTGCCGGCCTTGTCGATCATCGCCAGCGCGCGGCCGAGCATGATCGGCTCGATGTCGCACAGCGCGACCACCTCGACATCGTCGCGGCGCACCAGTTCCTTGAGCAGGACCTGGCCGCGCATGCCGGTGCCGATCATGCCCAGGCGCAGCTTGGAGCGCGTACGCGCGAGCGCCGGGGCGAACGCGTTGGCGGCGAGCAGGGTGCCGGCGGTCGCGGAGTTGGCGATGAAGTCGCGTCGGTTCATGCGGGTGCCTCGGTGGATGCGGTGCGGTGGAAAGAGGGATCGTGCGGTGCGCACGGGCGCGGGCGGAAATCGAAATATTTGGCCCGGAAAATCTTTCTAATTTCTTTCGATAAAATATATTACGAGTATCCGGGATGCATTTTGCGCCGCACAATGTGGCATAAGTATCGAATTCATTAGGATGCACCGGTAAGCCCTGGGCAATATCGAAAGCTATCGCTTGAAAACCACAAGGAATCGAAAGATGTTGCTCGGCCGCCCACCCGCGCTGCGCTCGCTCTACGTCTATCCCTGGGACGTGGCCTCGCAGGGCGCGCGCGAGTTCGCCGCGCAGGCGCTAGCACTGGGCATGACCGCAGCGACCTTGGCCCTGGGCGGCCGCGCCGGCAAGTTCGTCAGTCCGCAGCATCGCGGCTGCCGGGTGGTGTTCGCCGAAGAAGGCGCGGTCTGCTTCGAGCCCGATCCGCGCGGCTATGGCGAGATCGCGCCGGTCGCCCACAGCGATCCGGCGCTGCGCCACGTGGTCGAGGATCTCGCCGCCGACGGCCGCCTGCAGCTGCGCGCGAAGCTGCCGCTGCTGCACAACGCCCGCCTCGGCGCGCAGCATCCGCTGCACGTGGTGCGCAACGCCTGGGGCGACGCCTATGCCCACCACCTGTGCCCGTCCTCGCCGGCGGCATTGGAGTACGCGCTGGCGCTGAGCGCCGACTGCGCGCGCCTGCCGCTGCGCGGGCTGGTGCTGGAAGCGCCGAACTGGCTGTCCTATGCGCACGGCCACGAGCGCGGCTTCGCCCAGGCGCGCGGCAACCTGTGGCTGGAGGCGCTGCTGAGCCTGTGCTTCTGCAGCCACTGCCGGCAACGCGCCAGCGCGGCCGATCTCGACGCCGACGCGCTGGCGGCGCGGGTGCGCGCGCGCGTCGACGCTTACCTGGCCGCGCCGGTCGACGCCGCGCCCGACCAGGCCGCGGCGTGGCTGCTGGCCGACCTGCTGGAGATGCCGCAACTGGCGGCGTACCTGGCGTTGCGGCAGGCGCACGTGGCCGAGGCGGTCGCGGCGATCCGCGCGCGCTTGCCGCGCGACCGCGAAGTCTGGGCGATCGCCACCACCCGCCGGCCGACCGCGAACGCCTGGCTCGAAGGCAGCCGGCTCGCCGCGCTGGCGCGCGCCTGCGACGGCGTGGAAGTGCCGTTCTACGAAACCGACCCCGCGCGCGTGGCCGCCGACGCGTTCGACACCGTGCAGCGCGTCGGCGATCCGGCGCGGGTGCGCGCGATCCTGCGCCCCGGCGACGACGCCGGCATCGGCGCCGCGCTGGCGGCGGTGCAGGCCGCGGGCATCGCCGATGTCGGCTTCTACAACTACGGCCTGCTGCGTCCGCACCGGTTGCAGGCGCTGGCCGCGGCGCTGCGCGCCGAGCCGGCCGGCGGCGCGAACCTGACGGCCGGCGCGGCATGAACGCGCCGCGGCCGGCTGCGATCATCGGCGCCGCCGCGATCGTCGCGCGCGCCGCGTCCTGGCGCGCGCGCACAGACCCACCGCCGCGCGCATCGGATCATCGGCGACGGCGCAGCCGCACCGCCTGCGCCGCGCCGGCCGCGCGCGCGTTCGCCCGCGCGGCCGCATTCCCCGCCCCACCGCCAGCGGTCCGGAGACGACCATGAACCAGGCATTGCGCGCGCTGCACACCCAGACCCTGCTGCCCGGCGTCAAAGGCCTGCCGCTGCAGGCGCCGTTGCGGCAGGACCGGATCGCCGCGCAGGGCTATTGCGTGCTCGACGGCCGCCTGTCGTATCCGGTCGCGGTGCTGCGCCAGTCCACGCTCGATCACAACCTGAGGTGGATGCGCGAGTTCGCCGAACGCGCCGGCGCGCTGCTGGCGCCGCACGGCAAGACCACGATGAGCCCGCAGCTGTTCCAGGCCCAGCTCGACGCCGGCGCCTGGGCGATCACCCTGGCCACGGTCCCGCAGCTGCGGGTGGCGCACCGCTTCGGCGTCCGCCGGGTGCTGCTGGCGAACCAGCCGGTGGCCTATGCCGACATCGAAAGCCTGGCCGCGCTGCTGCGCGAAGACGAAGGCTTCCAGGCCTGGGTGCTGGTCGATTCCAGCGCCGGCGCGGCGCGCTTGAACCAGGTCATGCGCGAACACGCGCCGCAGCGGCGGCTGCCGGTGCTGGTGGAACTGGGCCTGGCCGGCGGCCGCACCGGCGCGCGCGGCAGCGACGCCGCGCTGGCGCTGGCGCGCGAAGTCGCCGCCGCCCCGCACCTGCGCCTGGCCGGCATCGAAGGCTACGAGGGGCTGTGGACTGGCGCCGATCGCGCCGCCGACCTGCAACGCGTGCATGGCCTGCTCGCGCAGATGCTCGAAGCGACCCGCCGCTGCGACCAGGCCGGCCTGTTCGACGGCGAGGACATCCTGATCAGCGCCGGCGGCTCGGCCTACTTCGACCTGGTCGCCGACGCGTTCGCCGGCCTCGACGGCCTGTCGCGGCCGCTGCGCCGGGTGCTGCGCTCGGGCTGCTACCTGACCTCCGACCACGGCATCTACCACGGGCTGCAACAGGAGATGCGCACCCGCCACGGCGCCGAGTTCCGCCACGGCCTGCAACCGGCGCTGGAACTGTGGGCGATGGTGCAGTCGCGGCCCGAACCCGGGCTGGCGCTGCTGACCCTGGGCAAGCGCGACGCGTCCTACGACGTCGAACTGCCGCGCCCGCTGCAGTGGCACCGTCCCGGCGAACCGGCGCCGTGGCCGCTGCGCGAGGCGCGCATCGCCCGCATGAACGACCAACACGCCTACCTGGAACTGCCGCCCGAACACCCGCTGCGGGTCGGCGACCTGGTCGCCGTCGGCATCTCGCATCCGTGCACCACCTTCGACAAATGGCCGTTGATGCTGCTCAGCGACGACAGCTACCGCATCGTCGGCGCGATCAACACCTTCTTCTGACCGGCCCCGCCAATGAGGAGCGCACCCTCGTGTCCGACAACCTGATCCCGGCGATCCGCGGCGCGTTGGACGCGCTGCGCCCCGCCGAACGCAAGGTCGCCGCCGTGGTCCTGGCGGAACTGGATTTCGCCGCCGGCGCCAGCATCCGCGAACTGGCCGCGCGCGCCGGCGTGTCCGAACCCAGCGTGACCCGCTTCAGCCGCGCGGTCGGCTGCGGCGGCCTGCGCCAGTTCAAGCGCCAGCTCAGCCACAGCCTGGCCGCCGGCGTGCCCTACCAGGCGGTCACCATCGACACGCGCGACGGCGCGGCGCTGCTGGTGCGCAAGGTCTGCGACAGCATCGCCGCGGCGCTCGAGGAGATGCGCGAACGCACCGATCCGGCCGCGCTCGACGCCGCCGCGGCGCTGGTCGCCGGCGCGCGCCGGGTGTGCTGCATCGGCGCCGGCCCGGGCTGCGCGGCGGTCGCACAGGAAGCCTGCCTGCGTCTGCAACGCCTGGACATCGCCGCCAGCGCGCACAGCGACGGCGAATCGCAGCGGCTGGCCGTGGGGATGCTCGGCGCGCAGGACGCGGTGCTGGCGATCTCGCTGTCCGGCCGCAGCGCGGAAATCGCCGACTGCGTGCGCATCGCCAGGCGCCAGGGCGCGCGCGCGATCGCGTTGACCGCGGCCGGCACGCCGTTGAGCCGCGACGCCGACGTGCCCCTGCTGTTGCCGCCGTCGAGCGCGGCCGCGCCGTACTCGCCGGGCGTGGCGCAGCTGATGCAGTTGGCGCTGGCGGACATGCTCGCCATCGCGGTGGCGTTGCGCCAGCAACCGGCGGTGCGCGAGAAAGCGCGGCGCGCCTCGGTCGAACTCGATCGCGCGCGATCGGCGGGCGCGCCGGGGAGCGCGCGCGCATGAGCCTGCACGCACCCGCGCCGACGAACGCCGTTGCCGCCGCCCGCGCGATCGGCCCCGCGCCGCGCGCCGGCGTGGACCTGCAGCGCGCGCCGGCGCACGGCCTCGACCCGGACGGCGCGCGCGCGGCGGCGGCGCTCGGCTTGCGCGGCCGCGCCGACGACGCCGCAGCGGCGCCCGCCATCGGCAGCCGCGCGGCCGCGACGCGCACGCCGCCAGGCCCGCAGATCGCCCTGATCGGCGTGGACTGGGGCCCGACGCGGGTGCGCGCGCACGCCTTCGACAGCCACGGCGGCGTGCTCGCCACCCGCGACAGCGCGCACGGCATGGCCGCGCTCGCCAGCGCGGACGAATTCTCCGCCGCCCTGGACGAACTGCTCGGCGCCGACCTGGACGACGGCCGCGCGCCGATCCTGCTGGCCGGCATGGTCGGCGCGCGCCACGGCTGGCAGGAAGCGCCGTATGCCGCGTTGCCGGCCGACGCCGCCGCGATCGCGGCGATGTTGCAGCCGCTGCGCTTCCGCGGCCGTCGCGCGGCGATCGTGCCGGGCGTGTGCGGCCCGGCGGTCGCCGCATTCGGCATCGACCCGGCCCGCGCCGGCTTCGCCGATGTGATGCGCGGCGAAGAGACCCAGGCGCTGGGCGTACCGCCCGGCACCGCGCGCGCGGTCGCGCCGGGCGCGCACAGCAAATGGCTGCGCCTGCGCGCCGGCGCCGTGGTCGGATTCTCCAGCTACCCGACCGGGGAACTGTATTCGCTGCTGCTCGAGCGCAGCCTGCTCGGCCGCGGCCTGCCGGCGCAGGCCTGGTCCGAGCGCGGCTTCGCCCTCGGCCTGGACACGGCGCGCGCGCAGCCGGACTGGCTGCACCAGTTGTTCGGCGTGCGCGCCCGCCACGTGCGCGACGCCGCGCCGGCCGAGCAATTGCCGGCGTTCCTGTCGGGCTTGCTGATCGGCTACGAATGCCTCGCCGCGCAGGCCGCCGATCCCGACGACGGCGAAGTCGCCATCGTCGGCGATGCCCGGCCGGCGGCGATCTACGCGCAGGCGCTGCGCCGCTACGGACAGGCGCACTACATCGTCGAAGGCGACACCGCCTTCTGCCACGGCCTGTGGCGCATCGCCCGCGCGGCCGGATACGCATGAGCGCGGCTGCGCAAGCGCGGCACCGGCCTGCCGCGCAGGCTCCCACCCTGCGATCCGGGCGCGCGGCCCGGATCGCGCGAACGCCCAACCTCGCCCGGAGTGTCCGATGAAGATCCCGCACCGCCTCGCCGCCCTGGCCGTCGCGCTCGCCCTGACGGCCGCGTCCGGCGCCGGCGCGGCCAGCGCCGCAACGCCGCGCTTCGCCATCGACGGCGACCGCTTCGTGCTCGACGGCAAGCCGCACCTGATCCGCTCCGGCGAGATGCACTACCCGCGCATCGCGCGCGCGTTCTGGCGCGAACGCCTGCGCCAGGCCCGCGCGATGGGGCTCAACACCGTCACCACCTACGTGTTCTGGAACCTGCACGAGCCCGAGCCGGGCCGGTTCGACTTCAGCGGCAACCTCGACATCGCCGCCTTCATCCGCACCGCCAAGGAAGAAGGCCTGGACGTGATCGTGCGTCCCGGCCCCTACATCTGCACCGAGCTGGACTTCGGCGGCTTCCCGGCCTGGCTGCTGCGCACGCCGGGCCTGCGCGTGCGCAGCATGGACCCGCGCTATCTCGCCGCCGGCGAGCGCTACCTGCGCCGCGTCCACCAGGAACTGGCGCCGCTGCTGAGCAGCCGCGGCGGGCCGATCCTGATGATGCAGATCGAGAACGAATACGGCTCCTACGGCCGCGACCGCGACTACATGCGGACGGCCAAGCGGCAGATGATCGACGCCGGCTTCGACCTGCCGCTGTTCACCTCCGACGGCGCCGGCCCGCAGTATTTCGAGGGCGGGCCGCTGCCCGACGTCGCCGCGACGATCAACTTCGACGGCGACGTCGCCGACGCCGAAGAAGCGTTCGCCGCGCTGCGCGAGTTCCGCCCGCACGGCCCGCGCATGGTCGGCGAATACTGGGCCGGCTGGTTCGACCATTGGGGCGAGCGGCACCACACCACGCCGCCGCAGCGCGCGGCCTCGACCGTGGACTGGTTCCTGGCCCGCGGCATCTCGTTCAACCTGTACATGTTCCATGGCGGCACCAGCTTCGGCTGGATGGCCGGCGCCAACTACAACCGCGACGCGCCCTACCAGCCCGACACCACCAGCTACGACTACGATGCGCCGGTCGACGAAGCCGGCCGGCTGACGCCGAAGTACCGCGCGCTGCGCGAGACCATCGCCCGCCACCTGCCCGCGGGCGAGACCTTGCCGGCGCCGGTGGAGACCGCGACGCCGACGGTCGCGGTGCCGCGTTTCGAACTGCGCGAATCGGTGGCCCTGTTCGACGCCCTGCCGGCGCTGAGCGCGCCGGTGCGCGCGCAGCTGCCGCGCAACATGGAGGCGCTGGAGCAGAACTACGGCTTCGTGCTGTATCGCGCCACGGTGCCGGACGGCGCGCGCGGCAAGCTGGCGGTGGACGAGGTGCGCGACTACGCCAACGTGTTCGTCGATGCGGCCGCGGCCGGCACGCTGGATCGCCGCTTCGGCGAGCGCGAACTGGCGGTGGATCTCAAGCCGGGGGCCCGGCTCGATCTGTTGGTCGAGAACATGGGCCGGATCAACTTCGGCACGCGCCTGGACGAAGAGCGCAAGGGCATCACCCGCTCGGTGCGCGTGGGCGGCAAGGAGGTGCTGGACTGGACCCACTATCCGCTGCCGCTGTCGGACCTGGGCCGGCTGCGCTTCGAACGCGCCGCCGCCGCGCGGCCGGGCCCGGCGTTCTGGCGCGGCGAGTTCCGCCTGGGCGGCGCGCCCGGCAACACCTTCCTCGACACCCGCGGCTGGGGCAAGGGCCACGCCTGGGTCAACGGCCACCACCTCGGCCGCTACTGGAAGATCGGCCCGCAGCAGACCTTGTTCGTGCCCGCGCCGTGGCTGCGCGCGGGACGCAACGAGGTGATCGTGCTCGACGTGGAAGGCGGCGCGGCGACGCGCAGCCTGCAAGGGCTGGCCGATCCGGTCTACGACACCGCGCCGGGGGCGCTGGAGCCGCGCAAGCGCTGAGCGCGCGAGGACACGCGCGCGCCGCGCCGGCTCAACGGCCCGGCGCCGGCTCGGGTCGCGCCGCGGGCTCGGGCAGCGGGCGGTGCGCATAGCTCAGCGCGCGCGTCACCCGCCACTGCTCGCCGTCGCGGCGCCAGACCATGACGAACTCGCCGCGGCCGTGGCAGGCGCCGCCATCGGGCTTGCAGAAACGGTGCTCGCCGATTTCCATCACGCCGAAACCGGGAATCGGATAGGCGCGCAGGCTGCCGGCCACCAGCTCGCGGCGGAACTTGCCGCAGACGTTGCGGCGCACGCTGTCGACCAACGCCTCGCGGGTCCAACTGACGCCGCCGAGGTCGTGATAGAACTCGACCTTCTCGTCGAACAGCGCGGCATGGCGCGCGAGCTGGGCCGGATCGGTGCAGCGGTTGAACGAGTCGAACAACTGCGCATCCAGCCCGGCGACCAGTTCGTCCAGCGCCGCGCCCTGCGGCAGCGCCGCTTCGGCCGGCGCGGACGCGCCTTCGGCGTCGGCGGGCTTGGCGGCCGCATCGGCCCAGGCCGCTTGCGGCGACGCCGCGGCCGCGCACACCACCATCGCGGCCAACGCCGCCTTGCCTGCGAAACCCAACATCGCCACGCCTCCATCGTTGCGGTCGCCGCAGCCTAGCGCGGCCCGGCGATGCGGACCGCGGGGCGGAGGTCACCCTGTCTTTTGGCCTGTGCGCGCGCAGCCGGCCCCGGCGCCGCATCGCGCGCCCATCGTGGCGGCCGCGGTTGCGATGTGGAAACCGCGCATGCCGGCCTGCGGATCACGCGCGAGCGCGCAGCCGGGCGGCTCGCTCCGGCAAGACCCGTCGCGGCCAAGCGCGTCGCTTCGATGGCGCGAGCTTCGGCCGCGCGCCTCAAGCCGCCGGCGTGTCGCCGCGCGCATCGTCGTTGGCCTGCGCCGACGCGCCGTCCTCGACGATGGCCTTGCGGATCTCCGCCAGCATCGGCAACAGGTTGTAGAACGAATTCGCCACCGCCTTGCGGCCCAGCGCGGTGTAACGGTCGCCTTCGCTGAGGGCGAAGAACGTCGCCTCGCGGATGGCCTGGATCGCGCGGTCGGCTTGTGCGGCGGAAACGGATTGGGTGCTCATGGCGGGCCTTCGTCGCGATGTGCGAGGACGATGCGTCCAGCCTAGCCGAGCCCCGATGCACTGCCTGCGACGGCGGCCCGGATTATGCCGGCGCGGACGGCGGCGACGGATCGGCGTTGGGCTGGCGATCAGTTTCGTTCTCTGCGACGCAACGATGGGACGCTGCGCTTGCACCGACCGACGCGCCAACGCGCCAAGGCCGCGACAGCGGACAACGGTGCGCAGCGAACGAGCACCTGCATGAACGAGCGCCGACGAACGACCCACGCAGCGACCGGCATCGATGCGCCATGCGCGTCCTCGGCGCATCGGCGCGGCATCCGCCATGGGCCGCGAGGGCGATGCCTGAAGCAGCTGAAGCGCGGGGCGCAACCGGTGGCCGTCGAGCCGGCTCCGTTGCGCTCGGACGCATGCGGCGGCGGCGGCATCGGATCGGCCGGCGCGGCCAGGCACAGCGGCTCCGGTCGTCTGGCGTCACAAAATCTAACGCCAGATAAACGGCATTTAGTCACAAATTTGTTCTCCAATCGTCAAGTTATTGATCCTAAATAGAAAACAATCAGGACAAAGAACGTATATGAACTACGATTGGGATCACATTTACTCGATCCGAAAAGTTACGATAGCGTCAAAGCGTTGCGCTTTAACTTTTTATTCACATTTGTGAAACCCGGTACAAGGACGCACGGATCAATGAGCGCAGCTCCCGATTTCGCCGCTCTCACGGCGCGGCACCAGCGCCTGCAGCAGTACCTGCAGGCCGACCCGGACAACCTCGGCCTGCTCGCCGACGCTGCCGCCGCCGCCTTCGACGCCCGCCACCTCGACGAGTGCGACGCGCTGATCGCGCGCTATGCGCGCCACGCCGCGCCGACGCCGTCGCTGCGCAACCTCGCCGGCCTGTCGGCGATGTCGGCCAGCCGCTTCGACGAGGCCGAGACCCAGTTCGCCGGCCTGCTGGCCGAGTTCGACGATCCGCAGCTGCGCTTCAACCACGCCTATGCGGTGGCGATGCAGGCGCGCTACGAACAGGCGCTGGACGGGCTCGACGAGGCCGTGCTGGAACAGGTCGCCGAAGCGATCCGGCTGAAGATGCTGTGCCTGTACCACCTCGGCCGGCTCGACCAGGTCGTCGAACTCGGCGAGCGCTACGCGCAGCATCCGCAGGCCGGCGAACAAGTGCGCGGCCTGCTCGCCACCGCGCTGTTCGACGCCGACGACTTCGAGCGCGCCCAGCACTACGCCGCGCTCGCGCCCGACTCGGTCGGCGGCCTCACCGTTCAGGGCCTGCTGGCGCTGAACGAGGACGACACCGCGACCGCGCGGCAACGCTTCGCGCGCGCGCTGGAAGCCGATCCGGCCAGCGGCCGCGCCCAGCTCGGCGAAGGCCTGGCCTGCCTGGCCGATCACGACTTCGCCGCGGCCGCGCCGCGGCTGGACCGCGCCGCGACGCTGCTGCGCAGCCACGCCGGTTCCTGGCTGTCGGCCGGTTGGGCCTACCTGATGGCCGGGCAGCCGGCGCAGGCGCGCGAGCGTTTCGAGCGCAGCCTGCAGACCGACCGCGGCTTCGCCGAAGCCACCGGCGCGCTGGCCGTGGTCGACGCCTTCGAAGGACACGACGAGCAGGCGCGCCACCGCGCCGAAGTCGCCCTGCGCCTGGACCCGGACTGCCTGTCGGCGACCTACGCCCGCAGCCTGCTGCTGGCGCGCGGCGGACGCGAGCAAGAAGGCGCCGCGCTGTACCAGCAGATGCTGCAGCGCCCGCTCGGCGAAGACGGCCCGAGCATCGCCCAGTTGATCGCGCGCCGTGCCTCGCACGGCGCGCGCGACTGAGCGGCCGCGACCGTCCACAGGGGGACCCATGTCGGCCGACCAAGCGCTGCAGCTGATGGAACAGCTGTTCTGGAACAGTTTCCTGATCGCCTCGCCGATCCTGATCGCGACGCTGCTGGTCGGCGTGTTGATCAGCATCGTGCAGGTGGTGACCCAATTGCAGGAGATGAGCCTGAGCTACGTGCCCAAGCTGGGCGTGGCGGTGGTGATCGTGGTCGTGCTCGGCAGTTGGATGCTCGGACGGCTCACCGGTTTCGCCACCGAGCTGTTCAAGAGCATCGCCAACCTGGGCTGACGCGATGAACGCCTATGTCGCCGCGATCGCCCTGCTGACCCTGCGGATCGGGCCGGTGTTCGTGCTGTCGCCGCCGTTCTCGCTGGTGCGCGTGCCGCAACGGGTGCGGGTGTGCCTGGTGCTGGCGCTGGCCGCGCTGCTGGCGCCGGTGCTGCCGATGGCGCTGCCGGCGAGCGAAGGCGCGTTCGTGCTGTCGGCGCTGTCGGAAGTGCTGATCGGCCTGACCTTCGCGGTGGCGCTGCAGATGGCCTTCGCCGCGCTGTCCTTCGCCGGGCGCGTGCTCGACGTGCAGGCCGGCTACGGCCTGGCGCTGGTGATCGACCCGTCCACGCGCGCGCAGTCGCCGCTGTTCGGCACGATCTTCTCGCTGGCCGCGGCGGCGATCTTCTTCGCCAGCAACGGCCACCTGGAGCTGGTGCGGGTGCTGGCCGCCAGCGCCCACGCCATGCCGATCGGCTTGCCGGTGATGGCCGGCACGCCGCAGGCCCTGATCGGCTACCTGGGCCTGCTGATGAGCACCGCGTTCGGCGCGATCGCCGCAGTCACCGTCACCTTGTTCCTGATCGACCTCACCATCGCCCTGCTCTCGCGCGCGCTGCCGCAGATGAACGCGTTGATGCTCGGGCTGCAGGTCAAGACCATCGCCACCCTGGTGATGCTGACGCTCTCCGCCGGCCTGCTGGCGCCGGTGGCGCTGCGGCTGATCCGCCACGCGCTGGACTTCATGGCCGCGCTCGGCCCGGGAGGCGCGCCGTGAGCGAGAGCGACCTCAACAAATCCGAACAGGCCACGCCGTACAAGCTCGAGCAGGCGCGCAAGAAGGGCATGATCGCCAAGAGCCAGGAACTGGGCCTGGTGGTGGCGCTGGCCTGCGCGGCCGGCTATCTGTACGTGCGCGGCGACCTGTTGTTCGCCCGCCTCGGCGCGCTCAACGCGCGCGCGCTGGCCGAAGCCGCCGCGCTCGACGGCGGCGGCCGCGCGCTGCTGCACTGGCTGCAGCGGCTGATGCTGGAGACCGTCGCCGCGATCGCGCCGCTGATCGGCGTGATCGCGCTCGGCGCGCTGGTCGCCAGCCTGGCCCAGACCGGCCTGCTGTTCGCGCCGGCCGCGGTCAAGCCCGACCCGTCCAAGCTCAACCCGATGCAGGGCCTCAAGCGGGTGTTCTCGCTGCAGACCCTGATCGAAGCGGCCAAGGCCTGCTTCAAGATGCTGGTCTACAGCGGCCTGTGCCTGCTGCTGATCTGGCAGGTCGCGCGCACCCTGGCCGACGCCGACCGCAACGCCGCCGGCATCGCCCTGTCGCTGTCCTCGCTCGGCCTGAAGCTGCTGCTGTGGTTCCTGTTCGCCGCGGCGGTGTTCGCCGCGATCGACCAGATACTGGTGCGGCGCATGTTCGCCCGGCGCATGCGCATGAGCAAGCACGAGGTCAAGCAGGAACACAAGCAGCGCGAAGGCGACCCGCGCATCAAGCAGCGGCGCAAGCAGCTGGCGCGCGAACTGCTGCAGCGCGCGCAGAGCATGCGCAACGTGCGCGGCGCCGACGTGCTGGTCACCAACCCCACCCACTACGCCATCGCGCTGAAGTACGAGCCGACCAAGATGCTTGCACCCACCATCGTCGCCAAGGGTTCCGGCGAGTTCGCCCTGCGCCTGCGCAAGCTGGCCTTCGTCTACGGCGTGCCGGTGGTCGAATCGCGCGCGCTGGCGCGGCAGCTGTTCCACAAGACTCCGCTGGAACGCGAGGTGCCCGACGGGCTGTACCGCGACGTGGCCCAGCTGTACCTGCGCCTGCGCCGCGGCGCGGAGGCGCGCGCATGACCGCGCTCGCCTCCAAGACCTGGCTCGGCAAGCTCGGCCGCCACGCCGACCTGGCCCTGGTCGGCGCGGTGCTCGGCATCCTGCTGATCCTGTTCATCCCGATCCCGCCGGCGCTGCTGGACCTGCTGATCCTGGTCAACTTCGCCTTCGCCCTGTCGATCCTGCTGATGACGTTCTACGTCGCCCGCCCGGTCGACTTCTCCACGTTCCCCTCGTTGCTGCTGATCGCCACCTTGTTCCGGCTGGCGCTGAACATCGCCGCGACCCGCCTGATCATGTCCGGCGCCGATGCCGGCAACGTGATCCATTCGATCGGCGACTTCGTGGTGCGCGGCAACTACGTCATCGGCCTGATCGTGTTCTTCATCCTGATCGTGGTCCAGTACGTGGTCGTCACCGCCGGCGCCCAGCGCGTGTCGGAAGTGGCCGCGCGCTTCGTGCTCGACGCGATGCCCGGCCAGCAGATGAGCATCGACGCCGACCTCAACATGGGCCTGATCGACCAGGACGAGGCCAAGCGCCGGCGCAAGGAACTGGAAAAGGAAGCCGGCTTCTACGGCTCGATGGACGGCGCCAGCAAGTTCGTCAAGGGCGACGCCATCGCCGGCATCGTGATCCTGCTGATCAACATCTTCGGCGGCTGGGCGGTCGGCGTGGCGCAGATGGGCATGCAGTGGCACGACGCGCTGCGCACCTTCACCCTGCTGACCATCGGCGACGGCATCGTCACCCAGGTGCCGGCGCTGGTGATCTCGGTCGCCACCGGCATCATCGTCACCCGCTCCTCGTCCGACAACGAGCTCAGCGCCGAAGTGGTGCGGCAGATGGTGCGCTTCCCGAAGATCCAGCTGATGGTGGTGCTGGCGCTGATGGGGCTGTTGCTGCTGCCGGGCATGCCGAAGTGGCCGCTGCCGATCCTGGCGGCGGTGGCGCTGGCGATCTGGCTGCTGCTGCGCAAGATCCAGCGCGCCGCCAAGAGCGAGCCGGCCGCCGAAGCCGAAGACGCGCCGGCCGACGCCGCCGCGGCCGGCGCGGTGGCGCCGATCGAGATCGCATTCGGCCCGGCCCTGGCCGCGGCCTGGCTGCCGATGCGCAGCGTGCTGACCGACCGCATCGCCTCGTTCCGCAAGCACTATTCCAAGGACATGGGCGTGAGCGTGCCGGCGGTGACCTTCCGCGAGGAAGCGATGCCCGGCGCTGAGGACTACCGCATCTACCTGTTCGGCGACCGCTACGCCGACGCCACCGTGCACGCCGACAAGACCCTGGCGATCCACGCCTCGGACAAGGCCGGCAAGCTCGCCGGCGTCGCCACCAAGGACCCGGCGTTCGGCCTGCCGGCGGTGTGGATCGACAACGAACAGGCCGCGCAGGCGCGCCAGCTCGGCTACACCCCGATCGATCCGGTGACGGTGCTGACCACGCACGCGATCGAGGTGATCAAGGCCAACATCGCCAGCCTGCTGACCCGCGCCGAGACCATGGCCATGCTCGAGAGCGTGCGCGCGCGCCAGCCGGGGCTGGTCGAGGAACTGGTGCCGAACGTGCTCGCGGTCAGCGACGTGCAGCACGTGCTGCAAGGGCTGCTGGAAGAGAGCGTGTCGATCCGCAACATCGACCTGATCGTCGAGGTGCTGGCCGACAGCGGCCGCCACGAGAAGGACCCGGCGCGGCTGGTCGAGGCGATCCGCCGCCGCCTGGGCCACGGCATCTGCCGCGCGCTGCAGGGCGAGCGCGACACGCTGTCGGTGCTGACCCTGGATCCGGCGGTGGAGAACCGCATGCTGCAGAGCCTGGCCCAGGCCGGCGACGCCAGCCACGGCTTCGTGCTCGATCCGCGCCTGGCCGAGAGCTTCCTGGCGCGGCTGCTCAAGCTCAACGAAGCGATGATGCGCAAGAACCTGTCGCCGGCGCTGCTGTGCCGGCCGGAGATCCGCCGCGCGCTGCGCCAGTTCAGTCGCCGCGTCGCCCCGCGCCTGGCGGTGCTGTCGATGAGCGAGATCCCGCATTCGATCAGCCTGACCTCGTTCGGCACCGTCGGCGCCGAGCTGCCGCCGGCGCCGGCCGATGCGCCCGCGCCCGCGCCCGCCGCGCCCGTCTCCTTCAAACCCGTCGCCGCCTGAGGATCGCCATGGACAACCTGATGCTGACGGCCACCCAGATGATCGCGCGCGAATCCCAGCGCGTGGAGGTCTCGGCCAACAATATCGCCAACGTCGCCACGCCCGGCTTCAAGCGCGAACTCGCCTTCCACAGCGTGCTCGGCGCGCAGGCCGCGCAGCAACTGCAGCAGCAGGCGCTCGACGCCGCCGCCGGCGTCGCGCCGGAGCCGGAACCGGCGCTGCGCGAAGGCGCGGCGCAGGCGCCGGCGGCGACCCGCGCGATGCAGCGCGCGACCGATTTCGCCGCCGGCAAGCTGCAGCACACCGGCAACCCCTACGACCTCAGCGTGACCGGCCCGGGCTTCCTGCAGTTGGCGACCGAGCGCGGTTTCGTCTACGCGCGCACCGCCGCGCTGCACCGCGACGGCGAAGGCCGCCTGGTCACCGCGCAGGGCTGGCGCCTGCAGGCCGCCGGCGGCGGCGACGTGAGCGTGTCGGGCGAGGACTGGAAGCTCGAGCGCGACGGCACCGTGGTCGACGCCGGCAATCCGGCCAGCGCGGTGCGGCTGGTCGAGTTCGACCAGATCGAACGCCTCACCCGCGCCGGCGGCAACGCCTTCGCCGCGCCGGACGATGCGCGCATGAGCGAACGCCAGCCCGGCGCGCAAGGCGCGGCGCTCGCCAGCGCCGTGCAGCAGGGTTACCTGGAAGCGGCCAACGTTTCGGTCGGCGACGACATGGTCCAGATCATGGAAGCGATGCGCCGCATCGAATCCGCACAGAAGCTCGTCCATGCCTACGACGACATGGTCGGCAGCGCACTGCAACGCCTCGGAGGCATGTAAGCGATGAACGGAATTTTCTATATCGGCGCGACCGGCCTGGACGCGCAGGGCAAGGCGGTGGAGACGGTGGCCAACAACGTGGCCAACATCAACACCGCCGCCTACAAGCGCGGCACGGTGTCGTTCTCCGAGTTGCTCAGCGCCGATGCCGCCGGCGCCAGCGACGCCGACAGCGTCAAGCGCGTCTCCGCCGGGGTCATGGCCAACCCGACCCTGCACGTGTTCGCCCAGGGCGACCTGCGCCCGACCGGCAACGACATGGACATCGCCGTGCAGGGCGAGGGCTTCCTGGAACTGGCCGGCGGCGACGGCCGCACCACGCTGTGGCGCGGCGGCACCCTGCGCATCGGCGCCGACGGCTTCCTCGCCGCCGCCAACGGGCTGCCGCTGGCGTCGATGATCGCGGTGCCGGCCGACGCCGAGGCGATCCACATTTCCAAGACCGGCGCGGTCACCGCCACGATCCGCAACGAGCGCATTCCGGTGGAGATCGGCCAGATCGAGCTGGCGGTGCCGTCCGACCTGCAGCGCATGGAATCGCTCGGCGACGGCCTGTACGCGCTGCCCGACGACGCGCTGTCGGTGACCCGCTCGGTGCCGGGCGAGGACAAGGCCGGGCTGGTCGCGCAAGGGTTCAGCGAAGCCTCCAACATCAAGCTCGCCGACGAGATGGTCAGCCTGATGATCTACCAGCGCGCCTACGCGTCCAGCGCGCGGCTGGTGCAGATCGGCGACGAGCTGATGGGCATCGCCAACGGGCTCAAGCGCTGAGCATGGCCGCCGTCGCGCCCCTGCCGTCTTCGCCGCGCCTGCGCGCCGCGCTGCTGCTCGTCCTCGCCGGCGCGCCGGCGGCGGCGATCGCGGGCGTGCGCCTGGACCGCGTCGACAGCGCCGCCGCGGCCGTTGCCGCCGACGCCAGCGCGCCGCGCGCGGCAGCATCCGACGCCGCCGCGCCGCAACCCGCGGGAGCACGCGACTGCATGCGCGTGCTGCGCGCGGTCGCGCGCGGCCAGGCCTTCGTCGCCGCCGACCTGCGCCGCGAGCGCTGCGGCCGCGAGGACACCGTGCTGCGCGCGCACTACGACCGCGACGCCGGGCTGGTGCGCGCGCCGGCCGATCTCGCCGCCGGCGCGGCGATCGCGCCGGTCGCGCCGACCCTGCTCGCCGATCTGCGCCGCGGCGACAAGGTCGCGCTCATCTACCGCGACGGCGCCATCGCACTATCGCGCGGCGGCGTCGCCGCGCGCGACAGCAAGGCCGGCGCGCCGGTGCGCGTCGCCCTCGCCGACGGCGCGGTCGTGACCGCGCCGGCTTCCGCCGCCGAACCCGCCTCCGCGCCTGCGTCTTCGTCTGTTTCGCCTTTGTCTCCTTCGTCTTCGTCCGGCCCCGGGGAAACGCCATGAACCGCCGCAACCGCGCACCGCTGGCCGGCGCGCTGCTCGTCCTGTCGATCGCCGCGCCCGTCGCCGGGCCCGCCATCGCCGCCGACCTGTATCGCGAGGAAACCTTCCAGCCGCTGACCTCCGACCGCCGCGCCCAGCGCGTCGGCGACCTCGTCACCATCCTGGTCTACGAGAACTCCAGCGCGCGCAACACCGCCGACACCACCACCAAGACCGACGTCGCCATCGGCGGCAACATCAAGACCCTGGGCGACACCAGCTCCGACTTCAGCGTCGGCCTGGGCGACCGCTACGGCGGGCGCGGCCAGATCCAGCGCTCGGGCAACCTGCTCGCGCAGATCAGCGCCACCGTCACCGGCACCTATCCCAACGGCGACCTCGCCATCTCCGGCGAGCAGCGCATCAACATCAACGGCGAGAAGACCCAGATCCGCCTGACCGGCAAGGTCCGCCCCAACGACATCGGCCAGAACAACACCGTGCTGTCCAGCCGCATCGCCGATGCGCGCATCGACTACACCGGCGACGGCTACGTCAGCGACCGCACCAAGCCCGGCCTGATCCCGCGCATCCTCGGCTGGCTGGGCCTGTGGTGAACCTCATGAATCCGAACTTCGCCCTCGCCAGACACACCCTCGCCGCGCTCGCCCTCGCCGTCGCGCTGGCCTTCGCCGCGCCCGCCGCATGCGCGGCCGAAGACGCCGCCGCCGGTTCGGTCCGGCTCAAGGACCTGGGCCGCTTCCTCGGCCGCCGCGACAACATGCTGGTCGGCTACGGCATCGTCACCGGCCTGGCCGGCTCGGGCGACGCGCCGCGCAACCAGGCCACCCGCCAGGCGATGCAGAACCTGCTCTCGCAGTTCGACCTGACCGTGCCGCTCGATCAGATCCAGAGCCGCAACGTGGCGATGGTGATGATCACCGCAACGCTGCCGGCCACGTCCAACATCGGCGACAAGATCGACGTCAACGTCACCTCCACCGGCGACGCGCGCAGCATCGCCGGCGGCACCTTGATCATGAGCGCGCTGCGCGGCCCGGACAAACGCACCTACGCGCTGGCGCAGGGCCCGGTCACCGTCGGCGGCTACCGCTTCGACGGCAACGGCAACCTGCGGCAGAAGAACCATCCCACGGTCGGGGTGGTCTCCGAAGGCGGTACGGTCGAGGTGCCGGTGCGCGCGCAGATCGCCGCGCGCGACGGCCGGGTGGACTACGTGCTCAAGAACAGCGACGCGGTCACGTCCGAGCGCATCGCTGCGCGCATCAACCAGGCCTTCGGCGCCGGCGCCGCGGTGTCGCTGGACCCGGAAACCGTGCGCATCCGCGCGCCGCAGGACCCGGGCCGGCTCAACGCCTTCGTCGCCTCGATCGAGGCGCTGTCGGTGGTGCCCGACGTGGCCTCGCGGGTCATCATCAACGAACGCACCGGCACCGTCGCCGCCGGCGGCGACACCCGCATCTCGCCGGTGACGATCTCGCACGGCGACCTGCGCGTGTCGATCGACACCGAATACACCGCCTCGCAGCCCAACTTCATCGGCGTCGCCGACGATTCGGTGCGCAGCCTGATCGTCGGCAACAGCCGCCTGGACGTGGACGACAGCGGCCAGCGCGTCGCCCAGACCTACAAGCAGACCACGGTGGCCGAGCTCGTCGCCAGCCTCGCCCGCGCGCGGGTCGGCACCCGCGACGTGATCGCGATCCTCCAGGCGATCAAGGCCGCCGGCGCGTTGCACGCCGACCTGGTCGTCCAGTAACCCAACGCCATCGCCGCACCAACCCACAGGGGAACACCATGACATCGCCGGTACTCGAAGCGATCGTAAGCAAGGCCCTGGACGGCCTGCACCTGCGCGAGATCGCCACCGCGCACAACGTCGCCAACGCCTCCTCGCCCGGCTTCGTGCCGGTGCGGGTGAGCTTCGAAGGGCAGCTGCAGGAACTGGCCCACGCCACCGCCGCGCTGGCGCCGCAGCAGCGCGCCGCCGAACTCGCCGCGCTGCAGCCGTCGGTGGCGGCATCGGCCGACCCGGCCGAGCGCAGCGTCAAGATCGACCAGGAAGTCGCCATCGCCTCGGAGACCTCGGCGCGCTACGCGATGCTGATCGGCATGCTCAACCGCAGCCTGCAGATCCAGCAGCTGGCGATCCGCGGGAGCTGACGGCCATGAGCGATACGCTTTTCGCCATCGCCCGCTCCGGCATGGACGTCGAACGCCTGCGCATGGAAGTGATCGCGCAGAACCTGGCCAACGCCAGCTCGGCGCGCGGCGCCGGCGTGGAGGGCTACCAACCCGTGCGGCTGGTGTCCGGGCCGAACGCGGCCTCGGGCTTCGAGCAGGCGCTCGGCGACGCCGCGCGCGGCTACACCGTGCACGCGCCGGGCGCGCTCGCCGGCGTGCGCAGCTACGGCGTGCAGGCCACCGCCGCGCCGCCGCGGATCGTGCACGAACCGGCCAACCCGCTGGCCGACCGCGACGGCAACGTCGCCTACCCCGGCGTCGACCACGCCGGCGAGATGGCGCTGATGGTGCAGACCCAGCGCGTCTACGAGGCCAACGTGGTCATGTACAACTCCGCGCGCAGCATGTTCATGCGCGCCATGGACATCGGAGGCAACAGCCCGTGAGCATCGACGCCATCGCCGCGCTGAGCGCGGCCCAAGCGGCCGTCGCCGCGCCCCAGGCCGCCGCAGCGGCGGCCGCCCCGCCGGCCGCCGGCCAGGACTTCGGTTCGATGTTGCTGGCCAACCTCATGCACGCCGATGCCTCGGTGCAGGCCGCCGAAAGCGCCGTGCAGGCCTTCGCCCTCGACGGCCAGGCGCCGCCGCACCAGGTCATGCTCGCGCTGGAAGAGGCGCGCATGTCGCTGCATTTCGCCCTGCAGGTGCGCAACCGCCTGGTCGAGGGTTACCAAGAACTGATGCGCATGCAGCTCTGACATGGATACCGCCACTCAATCTCCCGCATCCGAAGGCTTGCTCTCGCGCCTTCCCGGCGACCCGCGCCAGCGCCAGATCCTGGTCGCCGTCGCGCTGTCGCTGCTGATCTTCGCCTTGCTGCTCGGCGGCTACCTGATGCTGCGCCCGAACTACATCGTGCTGTTCCGCGGGCTCAAGCCGCTGGACGCGGCGGCGGTGGTGAAGGAGCTGGAGAAGGAGAAGATCCCTTACCGCTATGACGAAGCCGCCAACGCCATCCTGGTGCCGGAAGGCGAGTCCAAGGCCGCGCGGATCAAGCTCGGCAGCGCCGACCTGCGCCTGCAGGACGTGGTCGGCCTGGAGCTGTTCAAGGACTCCGACCTGGGCCTGACCGAGTTCGCGCAGAAGGTGAACTACCAGCGCGCGCTGCAGGGCGAGGTCGCGCGCACGCTGATGTCGCTGGAAGAAGTGGACATGGCGCGGGTGCACCTGACCCTGCCGGAGTCGTCGATCTTCCGCCGCGACCAGGTCAAGCCGAAGGCGTCGGTGACGATCTTCCCCAAGGGCAGCGCGCCGCTGGGCGAGGACAGCATCCGCGGCATCCAGAAACTGGTCGCCGCCTCGGTGCCGGGGATGGCGCCGGGCGATGTGATCGTGCTCGACCAGCGCGGCGCGGCCGCCACCGCCGACGAGATCGGCGAGGTGTCCGATCCCAAGTTCGCGCTCAAGCAGGCGATCGAGCGCAGCTACGAGAAGAAGATCTCCGAGCAGCTGGCGCGGGTGCTGCGCGAGACCGGCGCCACCGTCAGCGTCAACGCCGAGATCAACTTCGACCAGGTCCAGACCACCCGCGAGACCGGCGTCGCGCCGGCGGCCGAAGCGACGCCGCGCGCGCTGCCGCCGCTGCCCGCGGTGGCCGGCGCCGCCGCCGCGCCGGGCGCCGCCGATCCGCTGCCGCCGCTGCCCGCGTCGGCGGCGGCGCCGGCCGCGCCGGTGCGCACCAACCGCGTGCTCGAGCAGATCGTCAGCGCGCCGGGCACGGTGCGCCGGCTCAGCGTGGCGATCGTGCTCGAACGCGAGCAACCCGCCGAAGTGGTGGAGAAGGTGCAGGCGGTAGTTGCGGCCTCGGCCGGCATCGACGGCAAGCGCGGCGACGTGGTGTCGATCGTGGTCCGCGACCCGGCCCTGCCGGTGGCGGCGATGGCTGCACCGGTGGCGGCGCTGCCCGCGCTGGCGACGCCGCGCGCGCAGCCGGCCGCGCCCGCTGCGGCCATATCCGCGGCGTTCGCGGCCAAGGACGCGGCCCTGCTCGGCGCGGCCGGCGCGTTGCTGCTGGTCGGCGGCGTCGCCTGGCGCGCGCTGCGCCGGCGCGGGCCGGCGCCGCGCCGGCTCAGCGACCACGAACGCGACCAGTTCGCCGCGCGCCTGAAGCGGCTGCTGCACGACCAGGGAGACGCGCATGTCCGGCCTTGAACCGATCCGCACCGACCCCGCGCGCGCCAAGTCCGAGCGCGAGCTGCGCCGCACCGTCGGCCGGCTCAGCCAGTGTTCGATCGAAGACATCGAAGCGATCTGGTCGCAACTCGATCCGCGCGAACAGGCGCAGTTGCGGCCGCTGCTGGCCGAAGCCAGCGGCTCGCTGCCGGAGTCGGCGCTGGGCGCGCTGGCGGCCGCGCCGCGGGCGGAGGGCGATGCGGCGCCCGCGGCGCTTCCGCCGGCGTTCGGACACTACCTGGCGCAGTTGCCCGAAACCGTCGCCGCCAGCGTGCTGGCGAGCTTCGATGCGCCCGCGCGCGAAGCGGCGTTGCAGGCGTTGCCGGACCCGGCCGGGCGCGAAAGCCTGCGCGCCGCGGCCGCGCCGCTGCGGCTGCGTCCGGCCGCGCGTCGCGCCTTGAACGCCGCGGCGCTGGCGGCCGCGCGCGAAGCCGCGCCCGCACCGGTCCAGGCGCCGGCTGAAGCCGCGCCGCGCGGCCTGTCGCGGCTGTGGCGGCGGAGCGCGCGCGCATGAGCGGCGCGTCGTCGGGCGGCGTGATCAAGGCCGGCACCGTCGCGGTCAGCGGCGAGCGCCGCTCGACCCTGCGCGATCCCGCACCCGCGGCATTGCCGGCGACTGCGGCCGCGCCCGACCCGCAGGCCCTGCGCATCGCCGAGCTCGAACAGGCCCTGGCCGCCGCGCAGGCGCAGTCGGCGAGCCAGGCCAAGGCCGCCGAGACCCGCGAGAAGCAGGCCTTCGAACGCGGCCGCGCGCACGGCGAGCAAGCCGGCCAAGCCGCCGCGCAACAGCGCTACGACGAACGCGTGCAGGCGCTGACCGAAGCCGTCGAAGGCGCCCGGCAGCGCCTGGAAACGCAGCTCGTCGAGGTCGCCCGCGACTGGTCGCTGCAACTGGCGCAGGCGGCGTTGGCGCGGATCGTCGGCGACGGTTCGCTGCACGCCGAACTGGTCGCGCGCACGCTCGCCCATCACCTGTCCGCATTGAACCGCGACAGCGTGCTGGCGGTGGAAGTCTCCAGCCAGGACTTCCCCGATGCCGATTTCCCCGACCAGCCGGCGCTGCGCGCCGCGCTGTCGCGCTACGCCGCGCTGCCGCCGTGCCGGATCGACGCCGATCCCTCCCGCGCCGCCGGCAGCTGCGTCGTCCGGCTCAAGCTCGGCCGCCTCGACCTCGGCCTGCCGGCGCAACGCGAACGCCTGGACGCGGCGTTCGCGCAATTGCGGGAGCGCGGCTGACATGGCCTTGCGCGCGCTGCTCGACACCATCGGCCGGGTCGATACCGCGACCCGGCTCGGCACCGTGACCCGGATAATGCCGACCTTCATCGAGGCCGACGGCCCCGGCCTGCCGCTGGGCTCGCTGTGCCGGGTGCGCGCGGGCGGCGGCCAGGAACTGCTGGCCGAAGTGGCCAAGGTCGAGACCGGCCGCATCACCCTGGCGCCGTACGGCGCGGTGTCCAGCGCGCACGTCGGCGACGCCGTCGAAGCGTTGCGCGTCGGCGCGACCATCCCGGTCGGCCCGGGCTACCTGGGCCGCATCGTCGATCCGATGGGCGCGCCGCTCGACGGCGGCGGCGCCATCGCCGAATGCGAGCGCGACTGGCCGCTGGCCGGCGCGGCGAGCTCGGCGCTGGACCGGCTGTCGCCGCGCGCGCCGCTGCACAGCGGGCTGCGCGCGATCGACGCGCTGCTGACCCTCGGCGTCGGCCAGCGCGCCGGCATCTTCGCCGGCAGCGGCGTCGGCAAGACCACGCTGCTGGCCGACCTCGCCGGCCAGGTCCAGGCCGACGTGTGCGTGCTGTGCCTGGTCGGCGAGCGCGGCCGCGAAGCCGACGATTTCTGGCGCCATTCGCTCGACGAAGCCGCGCGCCGACGCTCGGTGATGGTGGTCGCCAGTTCCGACCAGCCGGCGATCCTGCGCGCGCGCAGCGTGCTCGCGGCGCTGTCGCTGGCCGAATACTTCCGTGCCCAGGGCAAGCACGTGTTGCTGCTGCTGGATTCGATCACCCGCTACGCGCTGGCCTTGCGCGAGATCGGCCTGGCCGCGGGCGAGCCGCCGACCATCCGCGCCTACACCCCGAGCGTGTTCTCGGCCCTGCCCAAGGTGATCGAACGCTGCGGCGCGTTGCGCCAGGGCGGCGCGATCACCGCGCTGATGACGGTGCTGGCCGAGAGCGACGACATCGACGATCCGATGACCGAAACCTTGCGCGCCCTGCTCGACGGCCACATCGTGCTGACCCGCGCGCTGGCCGAGCAAGGCCACTATCCGGCCATCGACGTGCCGCGCAGCATCAGCCGCGTGTTCGCCCAGGTGACCGCGCCGGAGCATCGCGCCGCGGCCAAGACCGCGATCGCCCAGCTGTCGCTGTACGAAAGCTCGCGCACCCTGGTCGAATCCGGCCTGTACGCCGCCGGCGCCAATCCCGAACTCGACCGCGCCCTGCGCACGCGTCCGGCGCTGATCGACTTCCTGCGCCAGGACAGCGGCCAGGCCGACGAGGCCGCCGGCAGCGTCGAGCGCCTGCGCGCGCTGCTCGCCGCCGGCGAAGGCGGCGGACGATGAACCGCGAACGCCTGGGCCAGCTCGAAGCCATCGCCCAGCTGCAGCGCGTGCGCCTGGACCAGGCGCAGCTGCACGCCGCCGGCCTGCGCCGCGAATTGCAGCGCGCGCAACAGGCCTGCCAGGCCGGTCTGAGCGAGCGCGACGGCATCCAGGCCCAATGGCGGGCCGCGCTGGAGCGCGGCGCCGGATTGGATCTGGCCGCGATCGCCGGCTGGCGCTCGCTCGCCGGCGACGCCCAGCGCCGCTGCGACGAAAACGAGACGGCGCGCCGGCAGGCGCAAGACGCCGTCGACGCGTTCGCGCGCGAACTGCTGCGCCTGCGCACCCAATCCGAACGCAGCGACGAAGACGCCGCGCGCGAGCGCGCCGCGCTGGCGCGCAAGCGCGAAGAAAAACTCGGCGATGCCGCGCTGGAACGGCACAACGCCTTGCTGCACGAAGCGACATCGCGACACGCCCAGGGAGCTGCGCCATGAAGATTTCCGCACCGCCTTCGCCGCCGTTGCCGGCGCCCGCCGCCGGCGCGGCGCCGCGCGGCCAGGAGCGCGGGCCGTTCCAACAGCTGGTGCAACGGCTGGAGCAGGACATGTGGTCCGGCGCCGCCGCGGGCGACGCGCCGGGCGCGGCGCCCGCGCCGCGGATCGGCGCGCGTGCGCCGCTCGCCGCCGCCGCGCCGGCGGTGGTGCGCCCGCTCGCCCATCTGCGCGATCCCGGCCTGCCCGCGGGCGGCATCGAACCGCAACCGCAGTACGGCCTGCGCGACATCGTCGAAGCCAGCGCCGCGGCCGCGGCCGTCGCCGTGCCGGCGGCGGCGCGCGGCAACGGCAGCGGCGTCGCCTTCGCGGCCTTAGTCGCGCCGCCGCCCGCCCGCGCGGGCGCAGCGGCCGGACCGGGCGACGCCGGCGCCGACGAGGCCGCCCGCGTCTTCCACGCCAGCGCCGCGCCGCCACGCGAGGAATCCGCCGGCGACCGCCTGAGCCTGCTCGCCGCGCCCGGCGGCTTCGGCCTGGCGCTGCGCCTGCGCGAGGACCGCCCGCTGGACGCGGACCTGCTCAAGCGCGCGCTGGCGCGGGTGCTGCACGAACACGGCGCCAGCCTGATGCGCCTGACCATCAACGGAACCGACGCAAGCCTTTTCCAAGGGGAAACACCACATGGCGATTAGTCCCATCAGCGGCGGCGGCGGCAGCGTCGGCACCTCGCAGCGCATCGATTCGCTGGGCCTGGACATGCAGTCGCTGCTGCAGATCATCCTGACCCAGCTGACCTACCAGGACCCGCTCAAGCCGGTCGACAACTTCGAGTTCGTCTCGCAGCTGGCCCAGTTCACCTCGCTGGAGCAGAGCCGCCAGCTCACCGACAAGATGGACCAGCTGCTGGGCGTGCAATCGGCGACCCAGACCCTGGGCCTGCTCGGCCGCAGCGTCGACGTGCAGCAGGGCGAGGCGCTGGTGTCGGGCGTGGTCAAGAACGTCTCGTTCAAGAACGGCGCGCCGGAACTGACCATCACCACCGCCGGCGGCGAGTTCCTCGCCAACGCCTCCCTGTCCCAGATCGTGCAAGTGCGCTGAAGGAGCCACCGACATGCTCGACAGCATCTACATCGGCATGAGCGGCCTGACCGCCCATTCCAAGGGTCTGCAGACCATCAGCAACAACGTCGCCAACCTCAACACGCCCGGCTACAAGACCACCACGCCGCGCTTCTCCGACCTGTACTACGGCCAGCGCTTCTTCGGCCAGGGCCCGGATTCGGCGCGCGTGGCCAGCGGCGGCAGCGGCGTGGAGTACGGCTACGGCGCGCTCAACTTCAAGCAGGGCGAGATCCGCCGCAGCGACGGCCAGCTCGACCTGGGCATCGACGGCTCCGGCTTCCTGGCCCTGCTCCAGGACGGCAAGGTGCGCTACGCGCGCACCGGCCAGTTCGTCGTCGACGACGACGGCATCGTGCGCGAGAAAGGCAGCAAGATGGAGCTGACCACGCTCGGCGCCGACGGCAAGCTCGACAACATCCTGATCGACAAGCTGCGCACCAGTCCGGCCAAGCCGACCAGCTCGGTGAAGATCGAAGGCAGGCTGCAGTCCAACGTCAATCCCAACAATCCCGGCGGCGGCAACAACCCGCCCACCGGCACCACGCCGGAAACCTTCTCGATCGCCAACGTCGAGATGTACGACGCGTCCGGGACCAAGATAACCACCACGGTCAAGATCACCCGCGACCTGATCTCGCCGCCGCTGGGCAACAACTCCGCGCGCTGGCAGGTGGCGTTGATCGACAAGGACAACAAGACCATCGGCCAGGGCGAGATCCGCTTCATCAACGCCACCATCGAGCCGGGCGCGGACAAGGTCGCGATCCGGGTGACCTCCGGCAACGGCATGACCAGCGAGGTGACCCTGGACTTCGCGAACATCGGCTATGTCTTCGGGCCCACGGTCAACTCCGACCTCAAGGTCGCCAAGACCGACGGCTACGGCCCCGGCACGATGTCGAGCCTGCGCGTGGACGATGTCGGCGCGTTGGTCATCGACTATTCCAACGGCCAGAAGGAAACGCTGGGCAAGGTCGCGATGGCCGACTTCGCCGACCCGCAGCGGCTGATCCAGCTCGGCGACGGCGTATTCGACGCCTCGCAGTTGCCCGATCCGGCCTACGTCGCCAGCAAGCAGGGCGCCGGCACCTTGTCGTCGGGCGTGATCGAGGCGTCCAACGTCGACCTGTCCACCGAGTTCGGCCGGCTGATCCTGATCCAGCGCGGCTTCCAGGCGTCCTCGCAGGTCATCAGCACCGCCAACGAGATGATCATGCAGCTGTTCCAGATGAAGGGCGGCCAGGGATGAGCGCCGTGGCCGATACCTTCCCGCGCGGTGCCGCCGCGGCGCCGCGCTGGCGCCCGCTCGGCCAGGCCGACGCCGACTGGCTGCGCGAGCGCGCCGCGCCGGCGTTGCGCGCCTGGCAGGACGAATGGCTCGACGCCGGCCTGTTCGAGGTGCTCGACGCGCAGCCGTTCGCCCCCGGCCAAACCCTCGCCGGCGGCGGCGCCTGCTGGCGCGCTGGCGCGGCGCTGGCGGCGCAGACCGAGCCGGGCGCGTGGAAGCGCCATGCGCTGGTGGCGATGGCGCTGTCGGCGCAGGCCGACGCGCAAGCGCCCGAAGCGCTGATCGCGCCGCTGCAGGAGCAGATGCTCGACGCGCTGCTCGCGCGCCTGGCCGACGCCCTGCTCGACGGCGCGTCCGCTGCCCGCACCGGCTTCGAACGCGCCCTGCCCGGCAGCGACGCCGGCTTCGCCGCCGGCGGCGTGCGCCTGCGCATCGGCACCGCGCGCGATCCGCAGCTGCTCGACCTGTACTGCGCCGCCGAACTGGCCTGGGCGCGGCCGCTGGGCGCCGCCCCGGCCGCCAAGCGCGCGGCGCCGGCCGCGCGCGGCGAAGCGCTCGGCGACAACGATGTGCGGCTGTCGGCGGTGCTCGGCCGTTGCCGGCTCACCGCGCTGCAACTCAGCGAACTGGCGGTCGGCGACGTGCTGACCACCGCGCAGTCGCTGCACGACCCGATCGAACTGCGCCTGCATGCCGACGGCGCCGCGCCGCGCACCATCGCCCACGGCCGGCCGGGACGCGCGCAACAGCGGCTCTCGATCGAGCTCACCACCCTCCAGCAGAAGCGAACCCCATGAACACCCCGCTCGGCGTCAGCAAAATCGACATCATGCAGATCGACCTTCCCGAACACGCCGCCGCCGGCGAGCGCGCCGCCGCCGACGCGCCCGGCCAGCGCATCCCGCTGGACATGCTCGGCGAGATCGCGGTCGAGGTCGAAATCCAGCTCGGCACCGCCCGGCTCACGGTCAAGGAACTGATGGCGCTGCAGGCCGGTTCGCTGCTGACCCTGGACCAGCACCTGCTGCAGGACGTGAACGTGCTGCTCAACGAACGCGTGGTCGCGCGCGGCGAAGTGGTCGCGGTCGGCGATCGTTTCGGCGTGCGGATCAAGGAACTCGGCGCCGCCTGAGCGCGCCGTCCGCCGCGGCGGACGGCCCCGGATACCGACTATGTCCATGCAGATCGACTACCTGCGCGTCGCGCTGTCGCTGGCCCTGTGCCTGGGACTGGGCGTGGCCGCCATCTTCCTGCTGCGCTCGCGCTTCCGCGGGCTCAGCGTCGGCCCCGCCCGCGACCTGGCGCTGTTGGAAAGCCTGCGCGTGGACCCGCGCACGGCCGTGCACGTGCTGGCCTACCAGGACCAGCGCCTGCTGCTGACCACGCGCGACAACGCCGTGCACGTGACCGTGCTGCCCGCTTCGGCGACGACGCCGGGCGCGGACGCGGCGCCCGCGGCCCCGCGCGACACCGCCGCCCACGACGCCAGCGACGGAGCGCCCGCGCCATGACCGCCTTCTTCGTCCGCCACCGCCGCCTGCTGTTGCTGGCGTTGCTGATGGGAGTGTTCGCCGCCGCCTCGGCGATGGCCGCCGCGCCGCCGCAGGCGCCGGCCGTGCCCGATCCGTTCCTCCAGCAAGGCGCCGTGCTCGGCGCGCTCAAGGGCGGCACCAGCGAGAGCGTGCGCATCGCCACCGTGCTGACCCTGCTCAGCATCGTGCCGGCGCTGGTGATCTCGATGACCGCGTTCATCCGCATCATCATCGTGCTGTCGATGATCCGCCACGCCTTCGGCATGCCCGAGACGCCGCCGACGCCGGTGTTGATCAGCCTCGGCCTGCTGCTGACCGTATTCACCATGTTGCCGACGCTGGAGAAGGTCAACAGCGAGGCGTACCAGCCTTTCATGAGCGGGCAGATGACGCTCGACGTCGCGCTGGAGAAAGGCAGTTCGCCGGTCAAGGACTTCATGCTGCGGCAGGTGCGCGAGGACGAACTCAAGCTGATGTACGAGATCTCCGGCAAGCCGCTGCCGGACGAGCCGGCGCAGGTCGGCATGCTGCAGCTGACCTCGGCCTTCATCCTCAACGAGCTGCGCGTGGCGTTCCAGATCGGCTTCGTGATCCTGCTGCCGTTCCTGTTGATCGACCTGGTGGTGTCGAGCGTGCTGCTGTCGCTGGGCATGCTGATGGTTCCGCCGGCGACGATCTCGCTGCCGCTGAAGGTGCTGATGTTCGTGCTGGTGGACGGCTGGAGCCTGATCCTGCAGGGCGTGGTGCTCAGCTTCAAATGACCTCGCCGCCCGCCCTCGCCGCCGAAGACGACGCCGCGCCCGCGGCGGAGGCGGCGCTGTGGGCGGCGCTGCGGCGCGACGGCTCGACCGCGGCGCGCGAGGCCTTGTTCCTGCGCTACCAACCGTACGCGCAGGCGCTGGCCGCGCGCATCTACGGCGGCCGCCACAGCCGCGAGGTCGAGTTCCGCGACTACCAGCAACTGGCCTACATCGGCCTGCTCGATTCGATGGACCGCTACGATCCGCAGCAGGGCGCGGGCTTCAAGACCTTCTGCACCCCGCGCATCACCGGCAACGTGCTCGACGGCCTGCGCGCGCTCAGCGAGGCGCAGGAGCAGATCTCGCTCAAGCGCCGGCTGCAGCGCGACCGCCTGAGTTCGCTCAAGGACGGCAAGCCGGCCGGGCGCAAGCTCGACGCGCTGTCGGAACTGGCGGTGGGCCTGGCCATCGGCCACATGCTCGAAGGCACCGGCATGTACGCCGACGGCGAGCAGGCCGACCGCCACGACGGCTATGCCGCGGTGGCCTGGCAGCAGACCTGCCGCAGCCTGCGCCAGGCGGTCGAGCGCTTGCCGGCGGACATGGGCAAGGTCGTGAGCTACCACTATTTCCACTCGCTGCCGTTCGAACAGATCGCCGGCATCCTCGGCCTGAGCAAGGGCCGCATCTCGCAGATCCACCGCGCCGCCCTGACCCAGCTGCGCGAAAAGATCCAATCCCATTCCCTATCGCGGACCACGACATGAGAGACGACCGCTACCCCATCGCCTGCGACGACGACACCCTCGACGCGATCAAGGCGGCGATGCAACGCTCCGACGACGAAGCGCTCGCGCTGCTCGATGCCGCGGTATCGCGCCATCCCGCCGACGCGCGCCTGGCGCTGCTGCGCGGCTCGGTCTACGCCAGCCAGGGCGCCTACCCGCAAGCCTTCGCCGACCTCAGCCAGGCGGTGGTGATGGCGCCGGAGCTGTACGCGGCGCGTTTCATGCTCGGCTACCTGGAGCTGTGCCATCGCGGCGCGGCGCAGGCGATCGCGGTCTGGCATCCGCTGACCCAGCTCGGCGAACACGAAGCGCTGGGCGACTTCGCCCGCGGCCTGACTCTGCTAGTGACCGGCGAGCCGGAGCAGGCGCGCGCGTTCCTGCAGCGCGGGCTGGAGGGCAATCGCGATCATCCCGAACTGTCGCCGTTCGTGCAGTCGCTGATCGAGAAGTCGCACGAGATCGTCGCCGCCGGCGAACCGGCGCCGGTGCCCGGCTTCGGCGCCGTGCCGGACGCGCCGGTCGCAGACGGCGCCAACGACGGCGAAGACGAAGAACCCGGCAACGGCAGCCACCTGTTGCTCGGCGGTTACCTCGACCGTCGCGACCACTGAGCCTGCGCATGCGCACGTACCGCCTTCCGCCGCAACGGCGCGCGCGCGCGCCGTCGCTGGCGCTGGCCGCGCTGCTGGCGTGCGCGCCAGCCGCGGCCGACTGCATCGACGACGCCGCGCGCTACCAGGGCGTGCACCCGCACGTCCTGCGCGCGATCGCGTACCACGAATCGCGGATGAAGCCCGAGACGGTCAACCACAACAAGAACAGCACCCGCGACATCGGCCTGATGGGCATCAACACCGTGCACGGCGGCGAACTCTCGCGCTACGGCATCGGCCCCGAGCGCCTGTTCGATCCCTGCGTCAACGCGTACGTGGGCGCGTGGCTGTTGCGGCGCAAGGTCGACAAGTACGGCGCCACCTGGAAGGCGGTGGCGGCGTATCACTCGGAAACCCCGCAGATCGGCGAGGCGTACATGCGCCGGATCCAGGACGTGATGCGGCGCTGGGGCTTGTTGCCGGCGATGGCGGCGGCGACGCCCGCAGCGGCCGCTGCCAAGCCCTCCGCGAGCGCTGCGAACGAGGCGACGGCCACGACGGCCGTCGCGCCTGTCGCCTCAGCCGCTTCGGCCCGCAACGGCAGCGGCGAACTCGACGCGCTGGCGACGATCCGCTGACCCGCCCGCGCGCGCGGCGCCTGCGCCGCGCAACCACGCGCCGCTGCGCGGCCCTCAGGCTTCCTCGACGCAGGCCCGGCACAAGGCCCAGGCTTCGGCGTCCTCGTTCAACACCGAGACCACCACCGCGATGGTCTGGTGGAATTCGGCCGAATTGGCCAGCTCGTCGCCGAACTCCTCGGCCAGCAGCCCTTCGACCAGGCGCCCGACCAACACTTTCTCGTCGCCCACGCCGGCGGCCTTGAGCGCTTGCACCGCCTGCAGCGGCGACTGCCGCCCGGCCTCGCGCGTGGGCGCGCCGTCCTGGCGCTGCGTCCGCGCGGCGGTGGCGCCGCCCTGCTTGCGCAGGTGCACGCGCAGCTGCGCGATGAGGCGGTCGAGACGGGAGATGTCGGTCATCGCAGGCGTTCGGGTTCGAAGAGCGGCGGAAGGGAGCAGCGGCGCCTTGCGACGGCGAGACGGCCCGGCGCGCGCCGACGGACGACGCGCAACCCTCGCCCTAGTATGCGCCATGGCCGCGCGGCAGCGGCGATCCTGGCCGGACGCGACGCGGCTTAATGGCCCTGTCGCAGCCCTCGCGCGGCGCGCACCGTGTAGCCCCGCCTCCATGAGCCGCAGGCATGCACGCACCCCGCTCCCCGTCCCGTCGCCGCGTCCTCGTCGACGCTTGCGCCGGCGCCGCCGTCCTGGGCCTGTCGCCGCTCGCTTTCGCCGGCACCGGCGCCAGAACGCTGCCGGGGAGCGGCATCGCGCTGCCGACCGGCGACGTGCGCGACTTCGATTTCTTCGTCGGCCACTGGTCGTTCCGCAATCGCCGCCTCAAGCAGCGCTGGATCGGCAGCGACGACTGGGACGAGTTCCCCGCCTCGCTGCGCTGCGAAAGCCGCATGGGCGGCATCGTCAACCTCGACGAAGGCGCGTTCCCGACCAAGGGCTGGCAGGGCATGACCGTACGCGTGTTCAACCTCGCCGAAAAACGCTGGTATCTGTATTGGATCGACAGCAGCACCGGCCGGTTGTTCCCGCCGGTGGCCGGCGGTTTCGACGGCGACCGCGGCACTTTCTACGGCGACGACAGCGACGAAGGCCGGCCGGTCAAGGTGCGCTTTATCTGGACCCGCATCGACGCCGACCACGCGCGCTGGGAACAGGCGTTCTCGCGCGACGGCAAGGCGTGGGAGACCAACTGGACGATGGAGCACACGCGGATCGCGGCATGAACCGGCGGCGCAAACGCGGCCGCCGCGCCGGCGCTCCGGCGTTTCCCCGCGCGCGTCGCGGCGGCAAGGCGAGGTCATGACAACCATCATGCGCGGCCCCCATCCGCGCCGGCTACGCTATCGGCATGGCCAAACATGCCGGCTCCGTGTTCAGCGTCGACGTCACCGGGCTGGAACCCGACGCCGGCCAGCCCGCCTATGCCCGCATCGGCGAACGCATCCGCACCGCGATCCGCAGCGGCGCCCTGCCGCCCGACGCGCGCCTGCCGTCGGCCCGCACCCTGGCCCGCGACCTCGGCGTCGCCCGCAACACCGTCGACTGGGCGCTCGACCAACTCGTCGCCGACGGCTACATCGTGCGCCGCCGCGGCGCCGGCAGCTTCGTCGCCGCGCGCCTGCCCGAGCGCGACGCGCCGCCGTTGCGCCCTGAGCGCAGCCGCATCGCCGTCCCCGATTCCGCCCCGCGCCGGCTTTCGCGCCGCGCCGAGGCCTTGCGCGCATATCCCGGCCACTACGCACCGGCCGCCTCGGTGCCCTTCGCGCCATCGCTGCCGCCGACCGACCTGTTCCCGCGCGTCGCCTGGAACCGCCTGCTGCAACGCGAAGCCGCGCGCAGCGGCGACGACTACTGGCACTACGGCGCCAGCAACGGCCTGCCCGCGCTGCGCCGCGCCATCGCCGCGCACGCCTCGGCGATGCGCGCGGTGCGCTGCTCGCCCGAGCAGGTGGTCGTCGTCACCAGCACCCAGCAAGCGGTCGAACTCGCGGCGAAGACCCTGGCCGATCCGGGCGACCGCGCGTGGTGCGAATGGCCGGGGTATCCGCCGGTACGCCATGGGCTGCGCAGCGCCGGGCTGGAGGTGGCGGACGTTGCGGTCGACGAACACGGCCTGGATGTCGCCGCGGGCCTGGCCGCCGCACCCGACGCGCGCTTGGCCTACGTAACGCCCGCGCATCAATACCCGCTCGGCGTCGAGCTCTCGCTGGCGCGCCGCCGTACCCTGCTCGACTGGGCGCACGCGCGCGACGCCTACGTGCTCGAAGACGACTACGACGGCGACTACCGCTACGAAGGCCGGCCCATCGCCTCGCTGCAGGCCATGGACGAGCATGGACGGACGATCTACATCGGTAGCTTCAACAAGATCCTGTTCCCCGCACTGCGCATCGCCTACGCGATCGTGCCCGAACCGTTGGTGGATGCCTTCGTCGACGCCAAGCACATCGCCGACGGCCATACCGCGTTGCTGATGCAGGGCGTGCTGGCGGCCTTCATCGAGGAGGGCCACCTCGGCCGGCACTTGCGCAAGACGCGGGCGGCTTACGACCAGCGGCGGCTGGCGTTCCTGGAACACGCGCGGGTGTTACGGCCGTGGCTGGACTTCGGCCCGGCCGTCGCCGGCATGCACGTGGCGGCGCGGTTTACCGATGCCGCCGCAGGGCTGGACGATCGCGCCGTCGGCGCGGCGTGCGGCGAAGCCGGAGTCGTCGTCCACCCCTTGTCGAAATACGGCGAGACCGGGCGGGGCGGGTTGGTGTTCGGATTCGCGTCGGCGCTGCCGCATCGCATGCAGAGCGGACTCGACGTCGTCCGCAAAGCACTCACGAACTGTGGTTCGCGGGTTTGACCTTCTCCAACTACTTATTGGGCGCGCATCATGGAAACTGTGAGCTGATACGCTTTTTCCGCCGCCGGAAGCTTTGAGACCGGTGAGCTTGGATAACGCGGCCCACCATCTTCACGCTTGTGCTCGATAGATATGCTCGCTTTCGCCATCGAATCGCGCGCGATGTATTTGGAAATCGTGAGCCCCGTTACTTCCTTGTCTTCAAACAACGCACGCTTGGCACCCGCCCAATCGCTGAAGCTCGCCTTTGCCTGGGCCGAATAAAAATTATCCATCGCCGCATCTGACTTTATCCACCCGTGCCCTCGAACTCAGCCGCCCATTCCTTATGGCGGGCGATAGCCTCATCCAGCGTCAGCAACGATGTGCCGCCATCGACCTGAGTTATCAAGCCGTTCTCAGACTGCACCCCAAAGTAACGAACGCCGTCTATAGCCCGCGCGTCGCCCCCCGTAATAGTGACCTGCGGATCGAAGGTCTTCATTACCATGCACGTCTGCGCCGGCGTGCAGGCCACGTCTGCCGGCCCAATAGCTCCGCTGATTTGGGCCGACTTGAATTTTTCCAGACTATCGCCGACCTCGACCCGGACACTTGCATTGGGCATGGGCGCCGCCTCGCGAAAAGATAAATACATCACCGCTGCCATCAGAATCACTAGCGAACTGAGAATAGATTTTTTCATTTCTGACGATTTCTCTTATCCAGGATTCACCTGAGGCCACCAGTGATTTTTTGCTGCCCGCTTCGCATTCGAATTTATCCTGGCGAACGAGATCGGATCAGCTCCGCGACCTGCCAGCGAGACGGAAACTTGGTGAAGTCATTGGATTTGCACCCGTCGCGGGGAACAATCTTGATGTCCGGCTTCACATTGACGACATAGCCCGCACCCAACTTACCCTCCGCATTCCCGAGCAGCCACTGACTCCCCTTAAAAAGCGCATTCACGCCCAGATGATCGTATATAGGCTGCAGCACATCGCGCTGCTCATCATAAAGAAGCAACTTTGCGGCCGACCATTGCCCCGCAGTCCGCGCCTCGGCATCTCCTGCCGCAAATCCAGTTTGCGAACGTCCGCGCGCGCTCCGTAAGATTTCGCGACCAACTCGCCGATGCTCTCGTTCGGGAAGATCTCACGAGCCGCGTGAGCCGCCGCATCGGCTCCGTACTTGTCGTAGATCCTTAACAGGGGGACGATATTCATGTATACGTCCTTCTGTCCTTGCAGTATTCGCAATGCGGTCTTGTCGTCGCCCGTGAATGTGGATGTGGGCGTGCCCAACGGCAGCCTCTGCAGACCGCTTAATGAAAAACTCGCCGCTTCGCTCGCGTTCAAGAGAGGCATCAGGGTAGGCGAAGCCGCGGTTGCCGGCCTGGTCGTAGGCGAGCTTGATCCGGCCCTGTTCGTCGTAGACGTAGCGCGAGAATCCGGGCGCCCAGTTCTTCACGCTCTGGTTGCTGGCCTGGACCATGATCTGGGTCTGCTTGGCGCCGTCGAACCAGACGTAGTCGTAGCTGGTCTTGACCGTGGTCGCCTCGCCGTAGGTCTCGGTGAAGTCGACCGTGCCGTCGTTCAGACGATAGGTGATGGTGCCGGTGTTGGCCTGGTTGTCGTGCTCCTGCATCAGCAGGCTGTCGTTGTCCCAGTAGCGCGTGCTGCTGCTCTTGAGCGCGCCGCCGGCGTCGTACTCGTAGTAGTCGCCGACCCGGCCGGCCTG
>NZ_FNPT01000008.1:7360-198155 GCF_900107375.1 Lysobacter sp. yr284 | reverse complement strand
TCCAGATTTCGCCGAGCAGGCCCGGCGCGCACAACTGGCCGGCCGCATCGACGACGTACATCGTGGTGTTCGACACCGGCCGGCCGATCGACAGCCGCCCGGCCGCCAGTTCGGCGTCGTCGGCCGCCGGCATCCAGGCCGAGGACAGCACCGTGGTCTCGGTCGGGCCGTAGGCGTTGACGTAGCGGCCGCGCGCGCTCCAGGTGCGCGCCAGTTCCACGGTCGGGGCCGAGCCGGCGGTGAGGATGCTCAGGGTCGCCGGCACCTGCGCGGGGTCGATCTGCTGCAGGTACGCCGGCGGGAACGCGGCGAAGGCGATGGCGTGCTCGCCCAGGTACGCGGCCAGCGCGCGCGGTTCCTGGATCAACTCGTCGGACAGCAGGTGCAAGGTCGCGCCGACCAGCAGCGCGCCGAAGATCTCGCCGATGGACGCGTCGAAGGTGTGCGGGGCGAACTGGGTGAAGCCCTGGCCGCGGCCGTACAGCCCGGCACCGCCGAGCCACAGGCTGAAGTTGACCAGGTTGCGGTGGCTCAGCGCGACGCCCTTCGGCGTGCCGGTGGTGCCGGAGGTGTAGATCAGGTAGGCGGTGCTGTCGCTGCTTTGCGGCTCGATGTCCGACGTCAGCAACGCCGCGTCGTCGCTGGTCCCGGCGGAAACCTCGACATCGTCGAGGCACAGCGCGGTCAGCGCGGTGCCCTCCACCAGCCCGGCATGCGCGCGCTTGGTCAGCAGGCGCGCGATACCGGCATCGCCGGCGATGAACGCCAGACGCTCGGGCGGGCAGTCCAGCGCCACCGGCACGTAGGCCGCGCCGGCGCGCATGATCGCCAGGATCGCGGCGATCAGCTCCGGTTCCTTCGGCAGCGCCAGCGCGACCCGGTCGCCCGGACGCACGCCGCGGCGGCGCAGCCACCCGGCGATCTGCGCGACCCGCGCCGACAGCCGCTTCCAACTCCAGCGCTCGGCGCCGGAGACGATCGCATCGTCCTCGCCGAGCGCCTCGGCCTGCTGCTGGAATACCTCGTGCGCGCACCGTTGCAGCGGGTAATCGACCTCGCTGCGGTTCCACTCGCACACCGCGCGCTCGCGCTCGGCCGCGCTCAGCGGCGACAGCTGGCCCACGCGCTGGTCGAACCCGTTGGCGACGCCGGCCAGCAGGTGGCCGAGGCGGTCGAGCATGTCGCGCGCGGCCGCGTCGCCGAACTGGCGGCTCTGGTAGGCCAGCTTGAGGGTCAGGCGCGGGCCCGGGTAGACGATCAGGTTCAGCGGGAAATCGCTGCGCTCCACCCCGCGCGCGTCGAGCACGCGCAGCTGCTGCCCGTCCATGCTCGGCAGGCTGCGGTCGAGCGGGAAGTTCTCCACCACCACCAGCGCGTTGAACAGCGCCTGGCCGGCGCGCGCGCCGCAGGCGCGCTGGATCGCCGCCAGCGGCAGGAAACCGTGGTCGCCGTGGTCGAGCTGCATCGACTGCACCTGGCGCAGCCACGCCGACAGCGTCTGCGCCGGATCGATGCGCAGGCGCAGCGGCAACGAGTTGATGAACAGGCCGACCATGCGCTCGATCCCGTCGAGCTCGGGCGGACGGCCGCTGGTGGTGTAGCCGAACAGCACCTCCTCCTCGGCGCTGTACTTGCTTTGCAGCAGGCCCCACGCGGCCAGGATCAGCGTGCCCAGGCTGACGCCTTCGTGCTTGAGCGCGCGGCCGAGCTGCGCGGTCAGCGCGACCGGCAGCTCCAGCACGTGCGCGCGCTGCTCGCCGGGGCCGGCGGTGTCGGCGTCGGCTTCGTCGTCCAGGCGCGCGCTCAGCGCCGCGCTGGCGGCCAGCGGCAGGCCGTCGAGGTAGCGCTGCCAATAGTCCGCGGCGGCCTGATGGTCGCGCGATTCCAGCCATGCGATGTAGTCGCGGTACGGCGGCGGCGCGGCGTTCTGATCATGGCCGGCGTAGACCTGGAACAGCTCCTGCGCCAGCAGGCCCATCGACCAGCCGTCGATCAGCGCATGGTGGTGGGTCCAGGCCAGGCAATGGCGGCGCGCGTCCAGCCGCGCCAGCAGCACCCGCATCGGCGGCGCTTCGCCGAGCGCGAACGCGCGCCGGCGTTCGCCGTCGAGCACGCGTTCGAGTTCGCTCTGGCGTTGGTCGTCGGCCAGCGCGCTCAGGTCGAGCTCGCGCCACGGCAGCGCGACCTCGCCCATCACCGCCTGCAGCAGGCGGTCGCCGCCCAGGTCGAGGAAGGCCGTGCGCAGCACCGGATGGCGCCGCACCAGCTCGACCCAGCTCGCGCGCAGGCGCTGCGGATCGGCGCCGTCCAGTTCCAGCCGCAGCTGGGTCAGGTACAGGCCGTCCGGGTTGGCGCCGTCGCTCATCAGCAGCAGGCCTTGCTGCATGCCGGTGCACGGGTACAGATCCTGCAGCGTCGGGTACTGCCGGCGCAGGTCCTGCAGCTCGGCCGGGGTGCAGTCGGCCAGCGACCACGCCGGCGCGGCCGCGTCGTCGCCGCCCTCGCCCACGCCGGCGCCCGGGCCGCCTTCGTCGTCGGCGATCTCGGCCAGCGTGCGTTCCAACTGCGCGGCCAGCGCGGCGATGGTATCGGCCTGGAACTGGCGCTCGCTGTAGTCGATGCGCACGGTCAGCGCGCCGTGCTCGACGCCGCCTTCCACGCCCAGCGCGTGGCTGCGGCGGCGACGCGCGCCGATGCGGCTGCCGCCGCGGTCCGGGTCGAACGCGCCGAGGTAGTTGAACAGCACCTGCGAGTCGCGACCCGCGCGCGCCTGCTCCAGGTCTTCGTCGCGGGCCAGTTCGTTCAACACCCCAAAGCCGATACCGGCGTGCGGCACCGCCGCCAGCGCGGCGCCGGCGGCGCGCAACTGCCCGCGCAGGTCGGCGCGCAAACCCTCCAGGCGCAGCGGGTACAACGCGGTGAACCAGCCCACGGTCTGGCTCAGGTCCACGCCGTCGAAGCCGGGCACCCCGCTCAGATCCGGACGGCCGTGGCTTTCCAGGTCGATGCGGATCGCATCGACCTGCTGCCACTGGCCCAGCGCGCGGCCCAGCGCCGCGGTCATCAGCTCGTGGATGCGCAGGCCGTGGCGCGCGGTGGCCTGGTCGAGCAGGCGCCGGGTCAGCGCCGGCGACAGGCGCAGTTCGTGCGTGCGGCTGCTGGCCTGCGTCGGCGCCTCGTCGTCGCCGTCCAGGCGCAGCGCCGCCGCCGGCGCGCGCAGCTGGTCCAGCCAATAGCGCTTCTCGGCGTCGATCTCGCCGCTGTAGGCGTAGTCGTGCAGGCGCGCGGCCCAATCCTGGTAGCCGGTCGCGCCCTTGCGCGCCAGCCGCACCGCTTCGCCGCGGCCGAGCTGGTCGAGCGCGGTGGCCAGATCGTCGGCCAGCACCTGCCACGACACCACGTCCACCACCAGGTGGTGCATCACCCACAGCAAGCGCGAACCGTTGGCGTCGCGCAGCCACAGCCAGCGCAGCAGCCGGCCCTGCTTGACGTCGAGCTCGGCCATCGCCGCATCGACCTGCGCCTGCACGTGCTCGCGCGCGGTCGCCGGCGCCTGCGCGGCATCGGCGTCGATCTCGACCAGAGCCTCGTCCCAGGCCTCGGCCGACACAGCCTCGGCGCGGTACTGCGCCATCCAGCCACCGGCGCTTTCGCGGAACTTCAACCGCAGCGCGTCATGGCGGGCCACGATCGCCTGCAGCGCGGCCTGCAGCTGCTCGCGGCCGATGCCTTCGGCCAAAGGCACGTCGGCGTACTGCACGTAGCGGCCGTGCTCGTGGCGGTCGGCTTGCAGGAAGCGCGCCTGGATCGGCAGCAGGCGCTGTTCGCCCTTGCTCGCCTCCTCGGTGTTCGCATCGACGACGACGGCGACAACGGGCGCGGCGGCCGGCGCCGCGGCGGCGCACAGGCGCAAAGCGATCTGGCGGATGGTCTTGTCCTCGGTCAACAGGCGCGGGGTCAACGCGATGCCGCGCTTGCCGGCGCGCGAAACGACCTGGATCGCCAGGATCGAATCGCCGCCGATGGCGTAGAAGCTGTCGTCGACGCCGAAGCGGTCGCTGCCCAGCACCTGCGCCCACACGTCCCACAGCGCGGTTTCCAGCTCGCCCTGCGGCTCGACGAACGCGCTGTGGGCGTAGGCGGAGTGGTCCGGCTCGGGCAGCCGCGCGCGGTCGGCCTTGCCGTTGGCGTTGCGCGGGATCGCCTCGATCAGCACGAACGCCGCCGGCACCATGTATTCGGGCAGTTCGGCCTTGAGCTTGGCCGCGAACGAACCGATCAGGCGGCTGCGCGCGGCTTCGTCGGCCGGCCACTGGCGCGGCACCACGTAGGCCACCAACTGCTTGCGCGCGCCGTCGTCGCGCGCGGCCACCAGCGCCTGGCGCACCTGCTCGTGCGCGGCCAGGGCGTGTTCGATCTCGCCCAGCTCGATGCGGAAGCCGCGCACCTTGACCTGGTGATCGAGGCGGCCGAGGTATTCGACCGTGCCGTCGGCGCGCCAGCGCGCCAGGTCGCCGGTGCGGTACAGGCGTTCGCCGGCGACGAAGGGGCTGTCGAGGAAGCGCTCGGCGGTGAGCTGCGGTTGGCCGAGGTAGCCGCGGCCGACCGCGACGCCGCCGATGAACAGCTCGCCGCCGACGCCGACCGGCAACGGTTGCAGGCGTTCGTCGAGCACGTACAGACGGGTGTTCCACAGCGGCCGGCCGATCGGCACGATCGCGCTGTCGGCGCGCTCGACCGCGCAGCCGCTGGCTTCGATCGCGGTCTCGGTCGGCCCGAACAGGTTGTACAGCGCCGCGTCGGACGTCGCCAGGAAGCGCGCCGCCATCGCCCCGGGCAGGGCTTCGCCGCTGGCGAACAAGCGCCGCAGCGAGGCGCAGCCGCGCAGTTCGTCCTCGTCGAGGAACACCTGCAGCATCGACGGCACGAAGTTGAGCGTGGTGACGCCGTGCTCGCGCACCATCGCGCCGAGGTAGGCCGGGTCGCGGTGGCCGCCGGGCCTGGCGATCGCCAGGGTCGCGCCGTTGAGCAGCGGCCAGAAGATCTCCATCACCGACACGTCGAACGACAGCGGGGTCTTCTGCAGCACCACGTCGCTGGCGTCCATGCCGTAGCTGGACTGCAGCCACTGCATCAGGTTGACCAGCGAGCGGTGCTGGTTCATCGACGCCTTGGGCTTGCCGGTCGAGCCGGAGGTGAAGATCACGTAGATCAGGTCGTCCGGGCCGACGCCGCTGTCGGGCGCGACCGGCTCGTGCGCGGCGATCCGCGCCCAGTCGGCGTCGAGTTCCAGCGTGCGCACCGCGGCGTCGAGCTGGGCCAGCGCCTGTTCGCGCAGGCGATGCTGGGTCAGCACCAGGTCCACGCCGATGTCGGCGACCATCGCCGCCAGCCGCTGCGCCGGCAGTTCCGGGTCCAGCGGCACCCAGGCGCCGCCGGCCTTGAGGATGCCGAGCACGCCGACGATCATCTCCAGCGAACGCTCCGCGCACAGGCCGACCACCCGGTCCGGGCCGACGCCTAGCGTGCGCAGGTGCTGCGCCAGCCGGTTGGCGCGCGCATCGAGTTCGGCGTAGCCCAGGCGCTGGCCGTCGAACACCAGCGCGGTCGCGTCCGGCGTGCGCGCGGCCTGCTCGGCGAACAGCTCGTGCAGGCAACGATCGTCGCTGTAGGCGTGGTCGGTGGCGTTCCACTCGTGCAGCAGGCGCTGGCGCCACGCCGCCGGCAGCAGCTCGGCCTCGCTCCAGCGCACGCCCTCGCCGTCGAGCAGCAGGCCGACCAGATGCTGGTACAGGTCCAGCCACATCGCGATCGAGGCCTCGTCGAACAGGCCGGCGTCGTAGCCGATGCGCACGCCGTATTCGAGTTCGCCGGCGCTGTCCTGGCGTTCGATCAGGCCGAAGATGAAGCGGTAATTGGTGGATTCGTAGCCGCCGACCAGCTGCGGGCGCAGCGCGTCCTGGTGTTCGCCGTAGCGGTGGCTTTCGATGTTGAACAAAGTCGCGAACAGTTCGTCGTCCAGGCGCGGCTTGACCGCCTCGTGGATCTGCGACAGCGGGAACGCCGCGCCTTCGCGCATGCGCGCGAGCTGGCGGTCGACGCTGGCGACGACCGCATCGAGCGCGCGCTCGCCGTCGATGTCCAGCACCAGCGGCAAGGTGTTGACGCAGCAGCCGGTGATCGTCTCGACCCCGGCGATCTCTTCCATGCGCCCGCTCTGGATCACGCCGCAGCGCACCTGCGCCTGGCCGCCGAGGTAGCGCAGCAGGCAGGCGTAGCCGGCCAGCCACAGGCTGTTGGCGGTGACGCCCAGCTGGGTGGCGCGCGCGCGCACGCGGCCGCCGAGCTCGCGGTCGATGGCGGCGGTGAACAGGCGGGTGTCCTGGGCCGCGGTCTCGACCGGCAACGCGCTCGGCAGTTGCGCCGACAGCGGCGCCCACGGCAGCCCGGTCCAATGCGCCAGCCACGCCGGATCGGCCTGCAGGCGGCGTTGCTGGGCGACGATCTGGGCCATGCCGGCCAGCGGCGCGGCCGGCAGCGGCACCGCTTCGCCGAGGTGGTGGCGGTAGCTGTGCAGCAGGTCGGCCAGCAGCAGGTCGATCGACCAGCCGTCGTGGATAAGGTGATGGATCGACAGCAGCGCGTGGAAGTGTTCGCCGCCGTCGTCGATGGCCTGCAGTTCGAACAACGGCGCGCGCTCCAGCCGCACCGGCTGCGATCGCGCCTGCTGCAGCAGGCGCTGCGCCAGTTGCGCGCCCTCGCCCGCCGCGGCGCGGTGCGCGCGCGGCTCGAACGCCAGCTGCGCCAGCACCAGTTGCTGCGGCTCCAGGCCGTCGGCCTCGCGCACCACGGTGCGCAGGCAGTCGTGGCGGGCGACCCAGTCGGCGCTCGCGCGGCCCCAGGCCGCGGCATCGAACGCGCGCGGCATGCGGTAGACCATCTGCACCTGGTAGGTGTCGGGATGGCGGTGCATGGTCCGCTGCATGTCGGTCAGCGGGTACAGCCCTTGCGCCTGCGCGTGCGTCGGCACCGCGGCGGCCTGCGCGCGGTCGAGGCCGGCGAGCGGGAAGTCCGCCGGGGTCCAGCGCCGCTGCGCCGGGTCGCAGCAGTGGGCGACGACCTCGCCCAGGGCCTGGATCAGCGCCGGCCCGAAGCGCGAGGCGCTGTCGCCGGGCCAGCCGGCCGGATCGTGGTACAGGCTCAGGATCAGTTCGCCGTCGCGGATCTCGCCTTCCACCGACAGCGCGTACGGGCTGGCGTTGCCGGCGCCGAGCTCGATCGCCGCCATCGGCACGGTGCGCCAGCCCTGTTGCTGGCGCTGGATCACGCCGGAGAAATTGAACAGCACCTGCGGCGCGCGGTACGCGGCGAACGCGGCGCGCAGCGCCGGGTCCTGGGCCAGGTAGCGCAGCGCATAGAAATCGCGGCCGCGCGCCGGCACCGCGGCGCGGGTTTCCTTCAGCTCGACCAGCCAGTCGCCGAGCGCGTCGGCGCCGGCCTGCGCCGGCACCGGCAGCGCCAGCGGATGCACGCTGGTGAACCAGCCGACGGTGCGGTCCAGGCCCTGCGCGCCGGCGTAGTCCTCGTCGCGGCCGTGCCATTCCACGTCGATGGCGACGCGCTCGACGCCGAGCGTGCGCGCCAATGCCAGGTAGGTCGCCGCCAGCACCAGTTCCTCGGCGCTCTGGCGGTAGCAGTCCGGCGCCTGTTCGAGCAGGCGGCGGCTGTCCTCGCGCGGGAGCCGGTGTTCGCCGACGATCACTTCGCCGGCCGCGCCCTGCGCAGCGGCGATCGGCAGCGGCGGCGTCGCCGCCACCGCCTCCAGCACCGGGCTCCACTGCGCGAGCTGGCGCGCCGGCTCGCGGCCGGCATCGGCATTGAGCCGCTGCGACCAGTCCAGGTAAGCCAGGCTCTTGCCCGGCAGCACGTCCTGCGCCGACGCCGCGTCGGCGTCGTAGAGATGGCGCAGGTCGTCGAGCAGGATGCCGTGGCTGACCGTATCGACCAACAGATGGTGCAGCACCCACACCACGCGGGTGCGCTGGGCGGTGCGCAGCGCGGCGATGCGGAACAGCGGCGCCTGGGCCAGGTCGAGTTCGCCGGCGAGTTCGTCGCGGCAGCGCGCGGCGGCGGCGTCGAGTTCGGCCTCTGCCACCTCGCGCACGGCGATGGGCGGCAGTTCGAAGCCTTCGCTGGCGATGTCCTGCCGCCACGAGGCGGCCTCGCGGCCGCGCGCGCCCAGGCGCACGAAGCGCGCGCGCAGTTGGTCGTGATAGTCCGCCAGTTGGGCGAAGGCGCGGCGCAGGCGCTCCAGGTCCAGCGGCTGCGCGCTTTCGAACGCCAGGGTCTGGCAGAAGTCGCCGGGGTTGCCCAGCTCCAGGTCGAAGAACCAGCCCTGGATCGGGCTCAGCGGCGCGCTGCCGTGCACGCCGGCATAGTCGCGCTGGGCCTGGCGGCCGCCGCGGCGCAGCAGTTCGGCGAAATCGGCCAGGCGCGGGCGCGCCAGCAACTGCGCCGAACTCGCGTGGTAGCCCAGGCGCTTGAGCGCCGACATCACCACCAGCGAGGTCAGCGAGTCGCCGCCGAGGTGGACGAAGTTGTCCTCGCGCGAGACCTGCGGCTGCTGCAGCACGCCGCTCCATATCTGCGCGATCTGTTGCTCCAGTTCGTCGGCGTGGTCGCCGCCGCCGTGCGCCTGCTGCGCCGGCGCCGGGGCCTGCGTCAGGCGCTCGCGCAGCGCGCGGTAGTCGGTCTTGCCGTTGACGGTCAGCGGCAGCGCATCCAGCCACACCAGCCGGTTGGGCAGCGCCCAGGCCGGCAGCGCCTGGCCGAGCGCGGCGCGCACCGCGTCCTCGGGCTGCGCGGCGCCGGCGCAGAACGCGACCAGTTGCTTGCCGGCGTCCAGGTCCACCGCGACCACCGCCGCGGCGCCGACGCCGGGCAGCTGGCGCAACGCAGCTTCGACCTCGCCCGGTTCCAGGCGATGGCCGCGCAGCTTGATCTGGTCGTCCACGCGCCCGGCGAAGATCAGCCGGTTGCGTTCGTCCAGGCACGACAGGTCGCCGCTGCGGTACCAGCGCATGCGCTCGAAGTTGAGGAACTTGTCGCGGGTCATGTCCTCGCGCTTGAGATAGCCGTGGGTCACGCCCGCGCCGCCGATCAGCAGCTCGCCGATGGCGCCGCGCGGCAACGCGTGGTTGAAGCGGTTGACCACGCGCACTGCGGTGTTGGCGATCGGCTCGCCGATGGCGATCGGCTCGTGCGGATCGGGCAGATGGCGCGCGTGCCAGGCGGTCGAGAGGATCGTGGTCTCGGTCGGGCCGTAGGCGTTGACGTACTGCAGGTGCGGCTGCCAGCGCCGGATCAGCTCGTGGTCGGGCGCCGAGCCTGCCGTCAGCAAGGTGCGCTGGTACGGCAGGCGCTCGGGCGAGAGGTGCTTGGCGTACTGCGGCGGGAACGCCGAGAAGCTGACCCGGTGCTCGCTCATGTAGGCCTGCAGGCGCTCGGGATCGTCGATCAGCGCGGCCGGCAGGATCACCAGGCTCAGGCCGTTGAGCAGGGTCGAGTGGATCTCGGCGACCGAGGCGTCGAAGGTGAACGGCGCGAACTGCGAGACCACGTCGTCGGCGTCGACCAACTCGGCGATATGGCCGACGAAGTTGAGCAGGTTGCCGTGGCCGACCTTGACGCCCTTGGGGCGGCCGGTCGAGCCGGAGGTGAAGATCGCATACGCGAGATCGTCGCTGGCCAGCGCCGGTTCCTGGCGCGGCCGCGCCGGGCCGCGTTCGGGCGGCAGCGCGTCGATGTCCAGGCAGTGCGCCTGCGCCAGCGCGGCGCGGATCGGCGCGACGCAGTCGGTTTCGGCCAGCACGAAGCGCATGTCGGCGTCGTCGGCCATCGCCTGCAGGCGCGCGGCCGGCTGCTGCGCGTCCATCGGCACGAACGCCGCGCCGATCTTCAGCACCGCCAGCTGCGCGGCGACCATGCGCCGGCTGCGGCCGAAGCACACGCCGACGAAATCGCCGACGCCGGCGCCGGCCTCGTGCAGGGCCTGGGCCCAGCGCTCGGCCAGCGCGTCGAGTTCGGCGAAGCCGATCCGGCCCTCGCCGTCGATCACCGCGACCTTGTGCGGATGCTCGGCCACGCGCGCGGCGAAGCGCTCGACCAGGTTGCCGGCGATCGGCGCGTCCGGGCCGGCCATGTGCGCGCGCAGCGCGCCGTGGCCGTGCGCGCCGTCGGACAGCGCGTCGAGCGCCGACAGCAGCGTTTCGGGCTGTTCCAGCGTCGCCGCCAGCAGCCGCGTCCACAGGCCGATGGCGAAACGCTGGTAGGACTCGCTGAAGCGGCTGGCGTCGCAATCCACGACCCAGCGGCCGCGATCGTGGATCAGCGCGAACTCGGTCTGTCCCGGATCGCTGGCGCCGTGCAGCAGCACCGCGTGGCAGCGCAGCTGGTCGGCCAGGCCGACGTGGGTGGCGTCGTCGCGGTCGAGCCAGCCGGCCTCGTCCTCGCGCCACTGCCGCTGCACCTGCTCGCGCAGTTCGCCCAGCGAGGTCGAGGCGTCGACCGCGCTGGTCAGCGGCCAGCACTTGCCGTCGCGGCGGCCGAGCAGGCAGGTGATCACCGGCTCGTCGTTGTAGCGCAACCAGTGCAGCGCCGCATGCCAGGCCGCCACGCAGGTGGCCAGGTCGGCCGCCGCCGGCGCCGCGCATTCCAGCGCGCGGCGCTGGCCGTGATCCTGCGCGCAGGCGTTGCCGTCGTTGAGCGAGCTCGAAAGATCCAGGCCGTGGTCGGCGTAAGGCAGGCTCACGGTATTCGTTGACTCGTGCTCGACGGACATTCCTTGCTCTCCACCGTTGCGTGCTGCGGTCTGCGGGTTGCGGATGTGGGTGCGGTCGCGCGTGCGCGGCTACGCGGCCAGTTGGCCGAGCAGGCGCTGCACCGTTTCCAGGTTGCGGCCGAACTGGTTGATCGACACCGCGTGGGCGACGCGGTCGCCGTAGCCGTGCTTGATGAAGCCCGACAAGGTCCCGGTCGGACCGAGGTCGACGAAACGGATCGCCTCGCCCTGGCTGAGCGAGCCGATCAACTGGTGGAAGTCCACCGGCTGGCGGATCACGTCCCAGAAGTACTGCGCGTCGAAGGCCTCGACTTCGCGCCCGCGCATCGCCGAGTACATCGGCAGGCGCGGCGCCTGGCTGCGCACGGCCTGGGCGTGGCGGCGGAACTCGGCCTCGATCGGATCGACCCCGGCCGAATGGAAGGCGTGGTCCACCGGCAGCAGCAGCGAGGCCACGTCGACTTCGTCGAGCCGCTGCTTGATCGCCTGCAAGGCGTCCTGCGCGGCGCTGACCACGAAGTTGCGGCCGAAGTTGACGCTGGCCAGGGCGGCGCCGGTATACAGCTGCGGATGGCGCTGGAAATGATCGACCGAAGTCAGCACGGTCAGCATGCCGCCGCCGCGGGTCTGCTGGTCGAGCAGGCCGGCCTGGCGCACTACCAACGCCATGGCGTCTTCCAGCGAGATCGCGCCGGCGACGACCGCGGCGACGTATTCGCCGAGGCTGTAGCCGAGCACGCCGTCGGGCTCGATGCCGGCGTCGATCAGCACCTGGGTCAGGCTGTAGCCGAGGCTGAACAAGGCCGGGTGCGACAGCCGCACGTCGGTCATGTCGTGATGCTTGCGGCTGTCGTCGTAAAGCTCGGCGACCATGCTGCGGCCGGTATGGGCGCGGTGCAGCGCGTCGCAGGCGTCCATCGCCGCGCGGAAGGCGGCGTTGTGGCGGTACAGCTCCTGGCCCATCAGGTAGTACTGCGAGCCCTGGCCGGAGTACATGAACACCGTGCGCGGGCGGCCGGGGCGCGGCGCGGCGGCGGGCGCCGGCGCCGCGGCGGTCGCGGGCGCTTCGCTCAACGCCAGCGGCGCCTGCTTGATCTTGAACTGCAGATTGGTCAGCACGTCGCCCGGGCCGATCTCCTCCAGTTCGACCGGGCCCTGCGCCAGCAGCCAGGACATCGATTCGTACCACTTCACCGGGTGGGTGATCTGGCGCGCCAGCAGGTCGCGATAGTCCTGCGCCGGATACGGCCGCGCGCTGACGTTGGCGATCACCTGCGCGCGCAGCGGCCGCAGCTCGAAACCGGCGGCGAACTCGGCGAAGCGCGCCTGCACGTCCTGCATGAAGCGCGAATGGAACGCGGCGCTGACGTTGAGGCGGACGAAGCGCGCGCCGGCGTCGGCGAACAGCGCTTCGCAGCGCTGGATCTGGTCGAAGTCGCCGGAGATCACCGTCTGCATGGCCGAGTTGATGTTGGCCAGGTCGATGCGGTCGAACTCCGAATCCGCCAGCAGCTGCGCGACCCGCGCCTGGTCGATGCCGATCACCGCCGCCATCGCCCCGCGCGGCGCCTGCGCCATCAGCCGGCCGCGCTCGGCGACCAGGGCCAGGCCGGTGCGGAAGTCGAAGGCGTCGGCGGCGAACAGCGCGGCGAACTCGCCCAGGCTGTGGCCGGCGTAGACCGCCGGCAGCGCGTCGCCGCGGTCGCGCCGCTCCAGGAACGCCAGCGCCGACACGGCGAACAGCGCCGGCTGGGTGTACTGGGTCTGGCGCAGCAGCTCGCCCTTACCGTCCAGCGCATCCTCAAGGCACAGCTCGCGGATCGAATAGTCCAGCACCTCGTCCGCTTCGCGGACCAGATGCGGATAGCGCTCGAAACCCGCCGCGCCCATGCCCTTGTGCTGGGACCCCTGTCCCGGGAACACCCAAACCGATGTCATGCGTGCATCTCTCTGGCGTTGCGCCGGGGCGCATTGGTGTGCGTGCGCGCGCGGCCGGCGCGTGCCGGCCGCGCGGCGGTACGGCTCAGGCCGCGGCGACGGCCTCGCGGCCGGCGGCTTCGAGCTTGCCCTGCAGCAGCGCGACGACGTCGCCCAGGGTGTACAGGTCGCGCTTCTCGGCATCGCCCACGGCCACGCCCAGGCGCTGTTCCAGCTCGTACCAGATCTCCAGCATCTCGCGCGAATCCACGCCCAGGTCGCCGCCCAGGTAGGAATCGTGGTCGACCGTGTCGCGGGTGAAACCGGTTTTCTTGATGTCGTTGATGACGTCCAGAACCGCGGTCATCGCCTGATCTTGCTTGCTCATGGCTGTTCTCCTTTTCGACTCGTTTGCTTGTGCGGACCGCGCTCGCGCGCGCGGCGCTTACAGCGCGCCGTGCTCGCGCGCGACCTGGGCGATCATCTCGACCGCGGTATCGATTTCTTCGTGGGTGTGGGTGGCCATCACCGACAGGCGCAGGCGCTCAAGGCCCGGCGGCACCATCGGGTATTCCATGATGTTGGCGAACAGGCCGCGACGATAAAGCGCGCGGTTGATCTTGCGCACCACGCCGTCCTCGCTGAAGAACACCGGGATGATTCCCGAATCGCCGCGGATGATGCGCATGCCCTGCGCTTCGAGCTTGTCCTGCATGTAGCGCACGTTGGCGTGCAGGCGCTCGATCCGCTCGGGCTCGCGCTCGATCACGTCCAGCGCGGCGGAGATCGCGGCGATGGTCGGCTGGGCCAGGCCCGAGGTGAACAGATAGGGATAGGAGAAGTTGCGCAGCAGGAAGATGTGCTCCTTGCTGCCGGACACGAACGCGCCCTGCGCGCCGATGGCCTTGGAGCAGGTGGACATGCGCAGGTCGACCTGGCCCATCAGGTCCAGGTGTTCGAGCGTGCCGCGGCCGTGCTTGCCGACCGTGCCCAGGCCGTGGGCGTCGTCGAGGATGACGATGATGTCGTGGGCGCGGCAGATCTCCAGGTACTGCTTGAGCTCGATGATGGTGCCGTCGATCGAGCGAACGCCTTCCACGGTGGAGAAGATCTGCACGCCGGGCTTGGCTTTTTGCTTGATCCGCACGATCAGCTTCTCGAACTCCTCCAGCCGCTCCGGGTCGAAGGTGTAGAACGGCACGTTGGTCATCTTGATCGCGTTGATGACGCTGGCGTGGCTGTTCTTGTCGTAGACGATGATGTCGTTGCGGTTCATCAGGCCGTTGACCCAGCACAGGTTGGCCATGTAGCCGCCGGGCAGCAGCACCGCGTCCTCGTGGCCGGCCAGCGCGGCCAGGCGCTGTTCCAGTTCCTTGTGCTGGCGGGTGTAGCCGGAGAACGCCGGCGAGCCGCCCGAGCCGATGCCGTACTTCTCCACCGCCTCGATGACCTTGGCCTTGACGTAGGGATCGTTCGACAGCCCCAGGTAGCTGTTGGAGCCGAACACCAGCACCTCGTTGAACTGGTCGCTGTTGAGATCCTTGTATTTCATGCGCCGGTCGACCGGGCCGAAGCCTTCGCGTCCGGTCATGAAGCCCTGCTCGACCTCGTTGAGGTAGAGCGAATACTGGAACGCGAGCCGTTGCTTGAAGGGCTGGCGTTCGAGTTCGATCAGCGCGCGGGAGTCCATGGTTGCGTCCTGTGGTCAGAGATCGTGGGTGTGCGCTTATGCGAGCGCGGCGTCTTCGGCCGGGGCCTGCGCCTGGGCTTCGGCCTGCGCTTGCGGGCCGAAGTAGCCGTTGCGGCGATACCAGTCCGCGCAGTCGCGCAGCATGTGTCCGAGCGGGGCGGAACGGTAGGACAGCTCGCGCTCGGCCTTCGCGCTGTCGAAGTAGTAGCTGCCGGCGAACACGCGCATGCGGTAGGCCTCGACGATCGGCTCGCCGGGCAGCAGGTGCGGGTGTTTTTCCTGCAGCAGGGTCTTGTAGTACAGGCGCTGGTAGTCGCCGCCGGGGCGGTCGAAGTCCTTACCCAGCGTTTCGCCGATGGCGTCGAGGAATTCCAGGTAGCGCACGTCGTGGCCGGCCAGCAGGTAACGCTCGCCGCTGCGGCCCTGGCTCAGCGCGGCGACGTGGGCGCGGCCGACGTCGGCGGCGTGGCAGAAGCTGCCGCCGCCCGGCGGCAGGAACGGCACCTGGTTGTGCTGCACGGCCAGCAGCATCCGGCCCCATTGCAGGTTGTGGTCGTAGGCGCCGATCACTTCGGCCGGATTGAGGATCACGCAGTGCAGGCCCTGGCGCGCGCCGTCGAGCACCGCTTCCTCGCCGAGGAACTTGCTCTGCGCGTACGGGCTGCGCGAACGGAAGCCGCGCAGCGGCCGGTCCTCGTCGCTGCGGCGGGCCGGGTCGTCGACCGCGCCGATGGTCGAGGTGGTGCTGGTGTAGACCAGCCGCGGCACGCCCGCCGCCAGCGCGGCGCGCACCACGGTGCGGGTGCCGTGCACGTTGACCGCTTCCAACGCCGGCCAGTCGCGGCGGTTGCAACTGGTGTTGCCGGCGGTGTGGATGACCCCGCCGGCCCCGCGCAGCGCCGCGGTCAGCGCGGCCTCGTCGGAGAGTTCGCCGCGCACGATCTCCACCCCCATCGGCGCCAGATGGGCGACGTTGGAGCCTTCGCGCACATAGGCCAGCGGACGATGGCCGGCGCGGATCGCCTGTTCGACGATGTTGAGGCCGACGAAGCCGTTGGCGCCGGTGATCAGCACCTTCATGCCCGTATTCGTCGCCGGCGGGTTCGCGGATGCGCTCATTGGTTCACCTTGTCCAGGGTTTTCCAGAAGGTTTCGCGGCCTTCGCGCTTGCTGCGCATGGCCAGGGCCGCGGGGTTCTTGTCCGGGTTCTCCGCCAGCGCCTCCAGCAGCGCCTGGAAGTGCTCCAGCAGCGCGGCCGCGGCCGCGTCGTCGTCGCTGCCGGACGGGTACAGCAGGGTCAGCCCGATCGCGTCGGCATCCACCGTCACCGCCAGTTCCATCGCCACCCGGCTCTGCGCGGCGAACAGCGCCGAGGCCAGCGGCGCGGCCTGCTCGCGGCCGAGGCCGCCGCGCTCGAACACGATCACGCTGTCGAACAGGTGCTCCTGCCCGGTCCACTGCTCGATCCGGTCGATCGGCACGTGGGCGTAGGCGTGCTTGCGGTCGAGCGTGCGCTGCAGCCCCGCCAGCCAGCCGCCGACCTTGTCGCGGCCGACCGTGCACACCCGCACCGGCACCAGGTTGCGCAGCGGCTGCGCCTCGGCCTCGCCCTCGCCGGCGCGCGGCGCGGCGAACGAGCGCAACACGCCGAACTGCGAGCAGCGCGCCTTGGTGTAGCGGTTGACCAGGATCGCCCAGGCCGCGGCGACCAGGGTCTCGACCTCGATCCGGTGCGCCTGGGTGCAGCGCTGCAGGCTGCGCACCAGTTCCTCGTCGAGCAAGCCGCCGACGCTGCGCAGCGGCGCGGCGGCGCGTGCGCCGTCGTCCTCGTCGGCGTCGGCGCGCGCGCTCAATACCGACGGCGCCAGGGCGAAGCTGGTGTCGGCGAGATCGCGCAGGTAGTCCAGCCAGTAACGGCGGGCCAGTTCTTCGCCGGCGTTGGCCTGCTCGCCCTGGGCTTCGCCATCGCCCGGTTCGGCGATGGCGCTCGCCTCGTCGCGCTGGAACCACTGCTGCGGCAGGGCCTCGGCTTCGGCCTCGGCGCTGTCGGGCGCGGCCAGCGGCGCGTGCGCCAGCGGCTGCGGCCGCTGCGCGCCGACCGCGGCGTAAAGGTCGCAGACCTGGGTTTCGAACGGATAGCCCGGGAACGACAGGCGCCGGCGCGCGGCGCCCGCGTGCAGGCCGGCCCAGTCGATCTCGCCGCCGCGGGTCCAGATCGAGCCGAGCTTGTCCCACTGGCGCGACTGCATCAGCGCCTCGACGAACTCGCGCCCGGCGTCGCCGTCGAGCAGTTCGGCCAGGCCGCCGGACTGGCGCGCGTCGCCGGCGTGGATGCCGCGCGCGGCCGCCGCGCCGGTTTCCAGATAGGCGACCAGGCGCGCGGCCAGTTGCGCGTGGTCGGCGGCGACGATGGCCAGGCGATGGTCGAAGCCGACGCGGCCGACCTGGCTGGAATAGGCCAGGTCCGCCAGCGACGCCGCGTCGATGCGTTCCTCGCGCAACTCTCGCAGCAGGCGCTGAGCGTAGGCGCGCAAGCGCTCCTCGCTGCGCGCCGACAGCAGCACCACCGACGCGTCGGCGGCCGGCGCCGGCAGCGGCTGCGCCGCCGATTCCAGCACCACGAACGCGTTCGAGCCGCCCATGCCGAAGGAATTGATCGCCGCCAACCGGGTGCCGCGCGCGTTGGCCGGCCACGCCTGCGCCTCGCGCGGGAACCGGAACGGCGAGCGCTCGTGGTCGAACGAGGCGTTGACGGTCTTGAGCCGCGCGCACGGCGACAGCCGCGCGTGGCGCATGCTCAGCAGCACCTTGATCAGCGAGCACACGCCCGAAGCCGCCTCCATGTGGCCGAGGTTGGCCTTGCTGCCGATCGCGCAGAAGCCGTCGGCGTCGCTGCCGCGGCGCAGCGCGTTGGCCAGCGCCTTGAGTTCGATCGGATCGCCCAGCTCGGTGCCGGTGCCGTGGCTTTCCAGGTAGCCCAGTTCGTCGGTGGCCACGCCGGCTTCGGCCAGCGCGCGCGCGGCGGTGTCTTCCAGCACGCGGATGTTGGGCAGGTACTGGCCCGCGCCGGTGCCGGCGTGGCTGATGCTGGAGCCGCGGATCACCGCGTGGATGCGGTCGCCGTCGGCCTGGGCGCGGCTCAGGCGCTTGAGCACGACCACGCCGACGCCCTCGCTCGGCACCAGGCCGTTGGCGGCGTCGTCGAAGGTGCGTTCCACGCCGTCCGGCGAGAGCACCTTCATGTCGTTGAGCATCAGGTACTTGCTCGGATGCAGGCTGAGGTTGACGCCGCCGGCCAGGGCCAGCTCGCACTCGCCGTCGAGGATCGCGCGCCGCGCCAGGTGCACCGCGGTCAGCGAGGACGAGCACGCGGTCGACACGGTCAGGCTGGGGCCGCGGAAATTCATCAGGAACGACAGCCGGTTGGCCAGTTCGCTGATCACCGAGCCCGGGCCCGGATAGCGGCCGATCCGCGCCTGCAGCTCGGCCATGATCCAGGTGAAGTCTTCGTTCATCGCGCCGACGTAGACGCCGACGCGCTGCTCGGCCAGCGCCTGCGGCGTGTAGGCCGCGTCCTCGACCGCGTGCCAGGCCGCGCGCAGCAGCACACGCAGCTGCGGATCGAGCTTGGAGGCTTCCTCCAGGCTCATGCGGAACAGGCCCGGATCGAAGCGGTCCACATCCGGCAGGAAACCGCCGCGGCGCGCATAGCCGCGGCGCGCGCCGTCGGCGGCGGCCGCCGGCCAGCGCTCGTCGGGAATCGCGCCGAGGCAGTCGCGGCCGTGCTGCAGGTTGTCCCAGAACTCGGCCAGGTCGGCCGCCTGCGGGAACTGTCCGGCGAAGCCGACGATGGCCACCGCGTCGTCCGCCTGCGGCTGCGCCGACGGCGCCGCGGGACGGCGCTTGGCCGAGACCGGCAGTACCGCGCGTTCGCCGCGCGGCGGCGCGACGACCGGCGCGGCCGCGGCCGCGGGCGCTGCCACGGACGCCGCGGACGCCGCGGACGCCGCCGCGGGCTCGCCGACCAGCGCGCGCAGCGCCGGGCCGTGCTGCTGGATCAAGTAGCCGGTCAGCCGCGCCGGGGTGTCGTGTTCGAACAGCACCGTCTTCGGCAGCCCGGCGAAATCGCGGCTGAGGCTGTCGCGTAGCTCCATCAGCATCACCGAGTCCATGCCCAGTTGCTCGAAGCTGGCGTTGGAGCCGATGTCGTCGGCAGCGGCCTTGACCACCACCGACAGGCGCTGCTTGAGCAGAGCTTCGGCGCGGCGGGCGAAGTCGTCGCCGCTCGCCGGCGCCGCAGCGGCCGCGACCGGCGCGCTGCGCACCGCGGCCGGCGCGGCCTGCAACGGCAGCGCGGCCGGTGCGGCGGCGACGCGCGCGATGGCCTGTGCCGGCGCCGCCGTTTCGGACGTCGCGGCCTGCACGCGCAGGGTCCGCGCGATCTTGGCCGCGTCGCCGACCGCCACCAGCACCTGCGCCTGGTCGCCGCGCAACAACCGGCCGAACGCGTCCAGGCCCTCGGCCTCGGTCAGCGCCGACATGCCGGAGAAACCGAACAGCGAGGCGTCCTCGCCGGTGATCTCCATGCCGCCGCTGGCCCACAGCGGCCAGCCGATCGCTACGGTCTTGCCCGAGCGCCTGCCCTGCCGGCGCTGCGCTTCGCGCCACAGCGCATGGCTGTCGAGGAAGCGGTTGCCGACCGCGTACGCGCCCGCGCCCAGGTCGCCCAATTGCGCGGAGATCGACGAGAACGTCACGAACACGTCCAGCGCTTCGCCGGCGCTGGCGCGGTCCAGCGCCAGGGTGCCGTCGAGCTTGGGCGCCAGCACTTCATCGAAGCCGGCATCGTCGAGTTCCAGGATGCCGCGGTCGCCGGCCACGCCGGCGCAGTGGATCACGCCGTCGAGCCCGCCCCAGGCCGCGCGCGCTTGCGCCACGGCGGCCTCGGCCTGGCCCGGTCGCGCCGCGTCGGCGGCGAAATACTGCACTTCCGCGCCGGCCGCGCGCAGCGCCTGGATCTGGCGCTGGGTGTCCTCGCCGGGCTGGGCCGAGCGGCCGGTCAGCAGCAGCCGCGCCTGGAAGCGCGCCGCCAGGTAACGCGCCACAACCAGGCCGAGCTTGCCGGCGCCGCCGCTGATCAGATAGCGGCCGCGCGGCTTGAACGGCAGCGCCGCGTCGGCGCCGTCGGCGCCGGCGGGCTGGTGCGGCCGCAGCGCGCGCAGCAGGCGACGGCCGTTCCAGTGGGCGATCTCGTGCCCGGTCTGGGAGCCGCCGGCCTGCAGTTCGGCGGCGATCGCGGCGGCCAGCGCCGCGGCCTCGTCGAGGTCGCTGCGCAGGGTGAACAGTTCGAAGCGGTGATTGATCGTCAGCAGCGACTTGGCGTAGCCGCCGACCGCATCGTGCTGCGGCTGCACCGCGTCCTCGCCGCAGCGGTGCACGCAGGCGCAGCGCAGCGCGCGGCCCGGCAGGCTGCGTTCCAGCGCCACGAACAAATGCCGCAGCGATTGCGCGCTGCGCTGCACCGCGGCGTAGTCGCCGCTGTCGGCGGCGGCGGCGAAGTCGGCCGCGTCGTCCAGCGCGTGCACGATCGCCGCCGGCGCCAGGTCGTGCGCGGCCAGGTGGGCGATCAAGGCGTCGGCGCCGGCGGCGCTATGCGGGTCGTAGCGGAACGCTTCGTCGGCGAGCGCTGCGAAGCCCTCGCCCGGCTGCGCCAGCAGCACCCGCGCGGTCGGCAGCGACTGCGCCAGCGCCTGCGCCAGTTCGGCGCGCGCCGCCAGCACCAGCACGTTGCGGCCGTCCAGCGCCGCGCCGGCCGCCGCGGCCGGCGTGTCCAGCCACTCGTAACGGTAGTACTGCAGGCTGCGCGCCGGCGCCGGTTCGGCCTTGACCAGCGGCCGCGCCGAGAAGTCGTGCAGCTTGATCAGCACGCGGCCGTCGGCGTCGGTCACCACGATCCGGTACTTGCGCAGGCCGGTGGCCTCGGCGCCGTCGCCGGTCTCCACCGCGTAGGCGTAGCACTCTTCGGTAAGCGGGTGGCGCAGTTCCAGTTCGCCGAGCGCGAACGGCACGATCGGCACGGTCGCCTCGCGGCTGTCGGCGCCGATCGCCAGGCAGGCGCGCAGCGCGCCGTCGAACAGCGAGGGATGCAGCACGAACTCGCCCGCGTCCTCGCGCAGCGCCTGCGGCAGCGACAGCCGGCACAGCGCGCCGTCGGCCAGGCGGTAACGGGCCAGGGTGACGCGGAAGGCCGGGCCGTAATGGAAGCCCATGCGGTGGAAGCCGGCGTAGATCGGTTCCAGCGATTCGGTCGACAGCGCGGCCGCGCGCAGCGCGTCCAGGTCCAGCCATTCGTCGGCCGGCGCCTCGTCGCGGCGGCGGTAGACCAGCTCGCCCTCGACGTTGGCGTCCTGCGAAGCGGCGCGCACGATCTCGAACTCGACCGCCTCGCCGTTCTGGCGCAGTTCCACGTGCACGTCTTCGGGCGCGTCCTTGACCTCGACCGGCTGCACCCAGATCAGGTTGCGGATCGCATCGACCGTCCACTCCCCGCCCATCGCCAGTTCGCCGGCGACGCGGGCCATTTCCAGATAGGCCACGCCGGGCAGGATCAGCCGCGGCTCGCCGGTGGCGACCACGTGGTCGCGCAGGTAGAACTCCTTGCCGGTGAGGCGCTTGGCGTAGCGCTGCTCGGTCAGCGTGGACAGGTTGCGGTCCAGCAGCGGATGCAGGCGTTCGACCGCCTCGCCCTCGCCCGCCGCGGCGCGTTGCTGCACCCAGTGGCGGCGGGTCAGGAACGGCAGACCCGGGAACGACAGGCGCCGCACCGACGGCGAACGGCGCGCGCCGCCGGCGTCGGCGTACAGCAGGTCGGCGTAGCGCTCCCAATCGACATCGAGCATCGACACCCAGGCCTTGGCCAACTGCGGCAGGCGCCCGGCCTGGACCAGGCTGCGCAGCAGCGCGTCGCGCTGGGCCTCGTCGAGGATGCCCTCGAGCTTCTCGTTGTGCTTGCGCAGGCTGCCGCGGTGCAGGCCGGCGGGCAGTTCGCCCTTGCGGTACTGCGCCAGCGCCTGGATCAGTTCGGCGACGCTCGATACGACCACGGCCAGGCGCTCGTTCATCGCCTCGCGGCCGATCTGCGAGGAATAGGCCAGGCTGCGCAGGTCCGGCGTGCGGCCCTGGGCGCGGGCGCGCTCCAGGAACGCCACGACGCGGTCGACGTACAGGCCCAGGCGCTCGTCGCTGTCGGCGCACAGCACGAACAGGGCCGGCTGCGCCGCGGCCGCCGCGCGCACCGGCGCGACGTGCTCTTCGATCAGCAGGTGGGCGTTGGCGCCGCCGGCGCCGAACGAGCTCAGCCCGGCGCGGCGCGCGGCCGGCAGGCCGCCGATGCCGGGACGGCCCGGCGCGTCCCACGGTTCCAGCGAACGCACCACCCGGAACGGGGTCTTGGCGAAGTCGATGTTGCTGTTGAGCGGGGTGCAATGCAGCGACGGCGCGATGCTGCGGTGGCGCATCTGCAGCAGGATCTTGGTCAGCCCGGCGATGCCGGCGGCCGATTCCAGATGGCCGATGTTGGTCTTGACCGAACCGATCCGGCACGACTGCGGCACCACCGCGCCTTCGCCGTCGCGGCCGCGCGCTTGCTTGAGCGCGTCCTGGGCGGCGCTGGCGAAGGCCTTGGACAGCCCGGCGATCTCGATCGGATCGCCGAGCGAGGTGCCGGTGCCGTGGGCCTCGATGTAATCGACGCTGCCCGGATGCCAACCGGCGCGGCGTAGCGCCTTGCCGATCACCTGGCTCTGCGCGACCTGGTTGGGCACGGTGTAGCCGTTGGTCTTGCCGCCGTGGTTGACCGCCGAGGCCTTGATCACGCCGTGGATCTGGTCGCCGTCCTCGATCGCCTGCTTGAGCGGCTTGAGCAGCACCGCACCCATGCCCTCGCCCGGCACGTAGCCGTCGCCGCCGTCGCCGAAGGCGCGGCAGCGGCCGTCGGTGGACAGGAACTGGCCCTGGGCGAGCTGGTGGTACTTGACCGGATGCACGATCAGGTTGACGCCGCCGGCGATCGCCATCTGGCAATCGCCGTTGCGGATCGCCTGGCAGGCCAAGTGGATCGCGGTCAGCGACGACGAGCACATGGTGTCCAGCGCCAGGCTCGGGCCGCTGAGGTTGAGGAAGTACGACACCCGGTTGGCGATGGAGGAATGCAGCGCCATCGGCCGGCCGTAGCGGCGCTGTTCGTCGCTGACGTCCAGGTACTGGTAGTGGTCCCACATCACCCCGACGAACACGCCGACCTCGCGCTCGCGCAGCGACTGGCGGGTGTAGCAGCCGTCCTCGATGCATTCCCACGCGGTCTGCAGGAACAGCCGCTCCTGCGGATCGAGGATCTCCGCCTCGCGCGGCGAGATGTGGAAGAACTCGGCGTCGAACTGGTCGACTTCGTCGATGAAGCCGCCCCACTTGCTGTAGACCATGCCGCGCGCGTTGCGGTCGGGATGGAAGTGCGGCGCGTGGTCCCAGCGCGACATCGGGATTTCGCTGATGCCGTCGCGGCCGGCGCTGAGGTTGCTCCAGAAGTCCTCGACCGTGCGCGCGCCCGGATAGCGGCCGCTGAGGCCGACGATGGCGATGTCCTGGCGCTCGAGCGCGGCGCTGCGCGCCATCAGGCGCGAGCCGCCGGGCACGCGCGGGCGCGGCGCGGCGGCTTCGGCCGGATGCGGTTGCGCGTCTTCGGCGCCGGCGGTCTCCAGGCTGGCGCCGGCGATCGCGGCCAGCGCGCGGCTGGCGCGGGCGCTGCCGGCGGGCTTCTCGCGCAGCCGCGCGGCCCATTCGGCGAGGCTGTCGTGGCGATAGACCGCGCTGTCCTCGACGCCGTCGTACAGCTGGCGCAGGCCATGCAGGGCTTCGATCAGGTTGACCGGGTCCAGCGGCCACTGCGCCAGCGGGGTGTCGGCCGCGCACTCGCGCGCGGCCTCGCCGAGCAGGTGCTGCAGCAGCAGGTGCAGGCGCGCGACGTCGGCGCCGGACGCGGGTTCGACCGGCGCCGGCTCGGCGGCGGCCGCTTGCGCGGGCACCGCCAGCGCGGCCGGATGCGCCGGCGCGGCCGCCGGCACGTTCGCCGCCGCCAACGCGCGCACCGTATCGGCATGGCTGTCGAGGAAGTACTCCGACAGGCTGTGCAGGTCCTGGTATTCGAAGAACAGGGTCTTCGGCACTTCGCCGAAGGTCACCTGCAGGCGCTCGGTCAGGGTGAGGATCATCACCGAGTCGATGCCGTAGTTCTCCAGCGCGCTCTTGGGCTCGATCTGGTCGGCCGGCACCTTGGTGACCTTGGACAGCAGGTCGACCAGGTGGGCGATGATCGCCGCATACATGGCTTCGTCGCTGGCCGCGCCCGCGGGCGCGGCGACGACCGCCGCCGGCGCCGCGGCCCGCGCCGCGACCGGCGCGACGCTGATCGCGACCGCTTCGCTCTTCGGCGCGGCGCTGCGGCCCAGGCCCAGCTGCGGCGCGGCCTGGATGCTCAGCCGCTCCAGCCGCACCAGCACCCGGCCGGAGCCGTCGAGCACGTCGATGTCGTAGTGGCTCTGTTCGGCCGGCGCGCCCGGCGCCTGCACCTTGCGCGCATAGGCGTAGCACTGCCCGCCCAGCGGATGCAGCGCCTGGATCCGGCGCAGCCGCACCGGCACCTTGATGGTCGAGGCGGTCGCGACCAGGCCGTGGTCGATGCCCAGCGCGGTGCGCACCGCGCCGTCGAGCAGCGACGGCGGCAGGGTGTAGCCGGCCAGCGCCTGGGTCTCGCCCTGGGCCGGCACGCCGAGCCGGGCCAGCGCTTCCTCACCGTTGAAATGCAGCAGTTCGAACACCCGGAAGCCGGGGCCGAAGTTGAAGCCCATGCGCGCGAACGCGGCATCGATGGCCTCGCGCTCCAGGCGCTGGCAGCGCGCGGCGATGGCGTCGAGGTCGAACGCCGCCGGCAACGCGGCCTCGCCGGCTTCGCCGTCCTCGTATTCGAGCACGCCCTGGGCATAGACCGTGCGCGACTCGCCGCGCATCTGGTACAGCTCGAACTGCACGCCGTCCTCGTCCGGCAGCAGGCCGATGTCGTAGCTTTCCGGCTGGGCGTTGACCAGGATCGGCTTGAGCCAGCGCACTTCGCGCAGCGCGCGCACCGCCGCGCCGCCGCCGGCCAGGCGGCCCGCGGCCAGGGCCATTTCCAGGTAGGCCACGCCCGGCAGGATGCGGTTGCTGCCGAGCTGGTGGTCGCGCAGGAACGCTTCGTCGGGGCGGAAGGTCTTGCGGAAGGTCTGCTCGTCCAGGGTGGAGACGTTGGCGTCGAGCAGCGGATGCAGCGCCGCCGCGCCGGTGCCCGCGCCCGAAGCCGGCTGCGCGTTGGCGCCGAAATGCGCGACCCAATAGCGCTGGCGTTGATAGACGTAGGTCGGTAGCGGCAGGCGCCGGCGCGCGCCGGGTGCGTGCAGGCGTTCCCATTCGACCGCGTGGCCGTCGACCCAGGCGCCGGCCAGCGCGTCCAGATCGCGCCGCGCCAGCCACTCGGCCAGCGCCGGCGCCTGCGTGGCGCGCTTGGCGTTGTCGCGATGGCCCAGGCGCAGCGCCGCGTGCGCGCGCTGCTGCGCATGCGCGCGCAGCGCCTCGACGATGTCCTCGACCCGGCTCGCGCGCACCGCCAGGCGGTGCTCCATCGCCACGCGGCCGATCTGCAGGGTGTAGGCGGCGTCGTGCAGCGACAGCTGCGGGTTGCGCTCCAGGTGATCGGCCAGGTTGCCGGCCATCGCCTGCAACGCGGTGTCCTTGCGCGCCGACAGCACGATCAGCGCCGGCTGGCCGCGCTCGGCCGGATCGTCCGCACGCAGCGGCTCGATGTATTCCTCGACGATCACGTGCGCGTTGCTGCCGCCGGCGCCGAACGAGCTGATCCCGGCCAGGCGCGGCAGCTCGACCTTGCGCGCGACGCCGTCGGCGCCGGTCACCTCCAGCTTCGGCCGCTTCCACGGCTCCAGCGCGCGCTGTACGTAGAACGGGCTGCGCTGGAACTCGATGTAGGGATTGAGCGTGTCGGAATGGATCGACGGCACCAGGGTCTGGTGCTTCATCTGCAGCAGCACTTTGCTCAGGCCGGCGACGCCGGCGGCGGCTTCCAGGTGGCCGATGTTCGACTTGACCGAGCCGATCGCGCAGTACTGCAGCTCCTGCGCGGCGCCGGCCGGCGCGGCGAAGGCGCGGTTGAGGCCGGCGATCTCGATCGGGTCGCCCAGGCTGGTGCCGGTGCCGTGCGCTTCCAGGTAGCTGATGTGGCGCGGATCGACGCCGGCGTGGTCCAGCGCCTCCTGCACCAGCGCCGCCTGGCGCTTGGAATTGGGCACGGTGAAGCCGGAGGTCTTGCCGCCGTGGTTGACCGAGGTGCCGCGGATCACGCCGTAGATGTGGTCGCCGTCGGCCTGCGCCTGCGCCAGCGGCTTGAGCAGCACCGCGCCTACGCCCTCGCCCGGCACGTAGCCGTCGCCGCCTTCGCCGAAGCTGCGGCAGCGCCCGTCGCTGGACAGGAACCGCATGTCCGCCAGCAAGTGGTACTTGTTGAAGTGCAGCGACAGGTTGACCGCGCCGGCCAGCGCGACGGCGACCTCGCCGTTGCGGATCGCCGCGCAGGCCAGGTGGATCGCGGTCAGCGACGACGAGCACGCCGTGTCGATGGTGATGCTGGGGCCGGAGAAGTTGAAGCAGTGCGAGACGCGGTTGGCGATGGCCCAGTACAGGCTGTGCGGCGTGGTCCAGGCCTCGGGCGCGCCCTCGATGCCGTAGAGCTGGTAGTCGCCCCACATCACCCCGGCGTAGACGCCGACCGGGTTCTCGCGCACGCCCTGCGGCGCGGCCAGCTTGTCCGGCGTGTAGCCGGCGTCCTCGATCGCCAGCGCCGCGGTCTCCAGGAACAGGCGTTCGCTGGGGTCCATGATCTCGGCCTCTTTGGGCGAGATGTTGAAGAACAGCGGATCGAACTGGTCGACGCGATCGAGGAAACCGCCCCACTTGCTGTAGCTCTTGCCGATGGTGACCGGGCCGGGCTGCCAGGTGCTTTCGATGTCCCAGCGGTCGGACGGGATCTCGACCACGCAGTCCAGGCCGCGGGTCAGGTTGTCCCAGAACTGCTCCAGGTCTTCGGCCTTGGGATAGCGGCCGGAAATGCCGACGATGGCGATGTCGTCGCGGCCTTCGGGCGCGGCGCGGCGCACCGGCGCGGCGGCGCGCGCGGGCAGCGCGGCGACCGGCGCGGCGACGGCGGCAGCCGTTGCGGCCGGCGCGGACGCCGCCGCGACCGGCGCGTCGAGCCCGGCGACGCGGCGGCTGGCCTGCGCATGCTGCTCGATGAAATAGGCCGTCATCTCGGCCAGGGTCTGCTGCTCGAAGAACAAGGTCTTGGGCAGGCTGCCGAAGTCCTTCTCCAGCAGGTTGACCAGATCGATCATCACCACCGAATCGAAGCCGTAGTCGCGGAAGGCGCGATCGGGATCGAAGTGGGCGGCAATCTGCAGGTGGCCGGCGAACAGCTGCGAGAGGTGGCGCGCGATCGCCGGGCGCAGGCGCTGCGCATCATCGCCGCCCTCGCCCGCCGCGGCGTTGTCGTCGGCGATCTGGCCGGGGGCGGCGACAGGCGCCGTCGCCGCGGCGACGACGCCGAGCACTTCGGCCACGCGCGCAGCATCGCCGGGCATGGTCGCCAATTGCGGCGAGGCCTGGGCCAGGCCGTATTCGAAAATCGCCAGGCCTTCGTCGTTGAGCAGCGGCACGATGCCGAAGCTGTTGCGCAGCATCTGCTCTTCTTTCTCGCCCAGGCGCATGCCGCCGTCTTTCCAGTACGGCCAGTTGACCGACAGGGTCTTGCCGCTGCGCTCGCCGCGGCCGCGCAGGGCCTCGCGGGCATGGGCGAAATAGTCTTCGAAGGCGTTGCCGAAGCCGTAATCGCACTGGCCGACGTTGCCGAGCACGCCGGTCACCGACGAGAACAGCGCGAACACCTCCAGCGGCTCCTCGCGGGTTTCCTGGTCCAGGTGCCAGGTGCCCAGCGCCTTGGGCGCGATCACCCGGCCGAAGGAGTCGGCGTCCTTGCGCAGGATGAAGCCGTCCTCGATCACCCCGGCCGAATGCAGCACGCCGTTGAGGCGGCGGCCGTCGGCATGGATGCGGGCGACCGCCGCGCGCACGTCCTCGCGCCGCGACACGTCGCAGGCGAGGTACAGCGCCTGCCCGCCGAGCGCGTTGAGCGCATCGAGTTCGAGCTGCTGCGCTTGGTTGGGCGGCTTGCGTCCGGTCAGGTAGACGGTGGCACGGTAACGCCCGCACAGGTGGCGGGCGAAGATCAGGCCGAGCGCGCCGAGGCCGCCGGTGATCAGGTAGGTGCCGTCCTCGCGCAGCGCGGCGCCCGCGCCGGCGGCGACGCCGGCATCGGCGCGGCCGTCGGCGGCGACGAAGTCGCGGACCTCGCGCCGGCCGTCGCGATAACGCACGTCGGCGTGGCTGTCCTCGCCGGCGAACTCGGCCGCGATCAGCGCGCCCAGGGCGGCGGCGGACGATTCGCCCGGATCGAACTGGACCGCGCGGCCGGAGTAGCTCGGCTTCTCGATCCGCAGGGTCTTGTAGAAACCGCTCAGGCCCTGCGCATCGGGACGCGGCGCCGGGTCGGCGAGCAAATGCACGAAACGCGCGCTCTTGGTCCCGCGCAGCATCGCCTTGGCCAGGACGAAGGCGCTGCGCGCGCCGGCGTCCACGTAGGCGCCGAGGTCGGGTTCTGCGGCGCCGGCGCGCGGCGCGATCCACAGCACCTTGGCCAGCGAGGCGCCGCGCGCGGCCAGCGCGGCGACGGCGGCCTGGGCGTCGTCCCAGTCGCCGGCGCGCACGCGCAGGGTTTCGCCGTCGGTATCCAGCGAGGCGCCGAAGCACAGCCGCTGGATCCGGGTGGCGGCGTAGCGCGCGTCGGCGCGCAGCTGCGCCTGCAGCCATTCGACATCGGCCTCGGCGCCGACCAGCAGCAGCTGTTCGGGGACCGCAGCGGCGACGGGCAACGGCAGCGCGCTCCAGTGCGGGCGGTACACGCTCGCCGCCAGCGCCGGCGGCAACGCCGGCAACTCGAGCGCAGGCGCCGCCGCGACCGCGGGCTCGGCCTGCAGCGGACGCACGCTCAAGCCGCCCAGCAGCGCGCACACGCGGCCGCTGTCGACGTCGCTGAGTTCGATATCGATCTTGCCGCCGTCGCGGCGCAGACGCGCGCGCATGCGCCGCGTGCAGGCCGCGCGCAGGTCCAGGCGGTCGAGCGCGAACGGCACCCGCGCGCGCGGCGCTTGCGCCGGTTCGGGCCCGAAGCCGGCGCTCCAGGCCACCGCGGCCTGCAGCGCCGCATCGGCCAGACTCGGATGCAGCACGTACTGGCCGAATTGCGCGTCCAGGCCCTCGGGCAGTTCCAGTTCGGCCACGCACTCCTCGTCGCCCATGCGCAGCCAACGCAGGGCGCGGTGCGCGGCGCCGTAGCGCATGCCGGCTTCGTCGAACCGCTCGTAGCAGGCCTGCGCCGCGAGTTCCGGCGCCGCGTCGGCGGCGGCCGTCGCCGGCCAGGCCTCGGCGTCGGCGTCCTCGCCCCACGCGGCCTGGCCGCGGCAGTACACCGCGCTGCCGTCCTCGGCCACGACCTGGAACGACAGGCGCTGGCCGGCCAGCGCGTCGCCGTCGGCGTCGGCGGCCAGATCGACGTGCACGCCGACCGGCGCGTCGCGCTGCTCCAGCGGACGCAGCCACAGCACATCGCGCAGTTGCAAGCGCGCGCCGCGCAGCGGCTCGCCCAGCGCCTCGACGATCGCCGCGCGCACCATCTCCAGGTACACCACCGCCGGCAGCACCGGCTGGCCGCCGATGACGTGATCGGCGAGGAAGAATTCGCCGCCGTCGAAGCGCGCCGAGAAACGCGGCGCGCCCAGCGACGGCACCCGCGCGTGCAGCGCCGGATGCAGCTTGCCGTCGGCGCGCGCGGGCGCGGTTTGCGCGCGCTGCGGGATCCAGAAGCGTTCGCGCGCGAACGGATAGGTCGGCAGCTTGGCCGGACGCAGGTCGCGGCCGCGGAACAGGCCGGCCCACTCCAGCTGCGCGCCCTGCGCGTAGGCCGCCGCCAGTTCGCGCGCGGCCGCGTCCCACTGCGCGCCCTTCGGCGCCGACTTGCCGCTCATGCGCTGCAACAGCGCCGCGGCGGCGTCCGCCTGCGCGGCGTCGATCTGCGCCGGCGCCGGCTCGGCGGCATCGCCGGCCTGCGCGCGCTCGCGTTCGGCGCGTTCTCCGGCGTCGACCGCCTCGGCCAGCGCCTGGCGCAACTGCGCCGCGTTCGCGGCGGCGCAGGCGTAGCGGTATTCGAAATGATCGCGCCCGGCCAGCAGGGTCGCGCTGATGTCGGCGGCCTCGGCCGTCGCGCCGGCGCCGTCGAGCCAGGCCAGCAGGTCGCGCTGGCGTTGCAGCAGCGCCTGCGGGGTCTTCGCCGACAGCGCCATCGGCCAGGCCAGCGGCCGCGCCTTCGAAGGCTTGCGCGCCGGCGCCTGCGGCGGCTCTTCCAGCACCAGGTGCGCGTTGGTGCCGCCGAAACCGAACGAGCTCACGCCCGCGCGCAGCGGCGCATCGCCCAGCCGCGGCCAGTCGCGGGTGGCGTCGAGCATGTAGAACGGCGTGCCGTCGATGCTGATGCGCGGGTTGAGCCGGCTGAAATCGTGCAGCCCGGGCAACTGGCGATGGCGGAAGGCCATCATCACCTTGATCGCGCCGGCGACGCCGGCGGACGCTTCCAGGTGGCCGATGTTGGTCTTGACCGAGCCCAGCCCGCAGTAGCCGACGTCGAGTTCGACCTGCTGGCGCTCGGCCAGGGTGCGGAACGCGGTGGCCAGTCCTTCGAATTCGATCGGGTCGCCCTTGGGCGTGCCGGTGCCGTGCGCCTCGACGTAGCCGACGCTGTTGACCGGGACGCCGGCGCGCTCGTGCGCGGCCACGATCACCTCGGCCTGCGCGCGCGGGCTGGGATAGGTCAGGGTGTAGGTATCGCCGCAGTGGTTGACCGCGCTGCCCTTGATCACGCCGTAGACGCTGTCGCCGTCGGCCAGCGCCTTGTCCAGCGGCTTGAGCAGCAGCAGCGCCGCGCCTTCGCCGCGCACGTAGCCGTCGGCGCGCTCGTCGAAGGTCTTGCAGGTGCCGGTCGGCGAGAGCATGCCCATCTTCGAGAACGAGATGTGCCGGGTCGGCGTCAGCAGCAGGTTGATGCCGCCGGCCAGGGCCAGTTCGCAGTCGCCGTACTCGATCGCCTGGATCGCGCTGTGGATCGCGTTGAGCGAGCTGGAGCAGGCGGTATCGACCGGAATGCTGGGGCCGCGGAAGTCGAAGTAGTGCGAGACCCGGTTGGCGATCACCGCGGTCGCGGTGCCGGTGGAATGGTGCGCCTCGATCTGCGACTCGCCGCGCTCCTGCAGTTCTTTGTAGTCGTGGTTGAACACGCCCACGATCACCCCGACCTTGCGCCCGCGCAGCGACGACGGCGCGATGCCGGCGTCTTCCAGGCAGGCCCAGCTCAGCTCGAGCATGATCCGCTGCTGCGGGTCCATGGTCTGCACGACCTTGGGCAGCAAGCCGAAGAAGCGGTGGTCGAACGCGTCCACGCGCTCGATGAAGCCGCCCCACTTGCTCAGGCTCTTGTTCGCCTCGACCCGCGGATCGCCCCAGTACGCGGTCCAGTCCCAGCGCTCGCCGGGGACCACGCGGATGCTCGCCTCGCGGGCGGCCAGGTTGCGCCAATAGGCGTGATGGTCGTCCGCTCCGGGGAAACGACAGGCGATGCCGATTACAGCGATATCCATTCCCATGCCCTCAACACGAACCACGCCCAACACGGAAGACGGCGCCGCGCGCGGCGCTATCGGCCGCATGCAAGCCGTCGAGGTCGACTTCGCTGATCCAGTCGCTTCGAGCGCGTTCGCACGCGCGTTGCTGTTCGATTCCCCGGTTCCTGCGTGACACCGGGCAAGGCGCAAACGCTCAATACGCCGTACCGAATCCGCACGAAGCGTATTTAACTGCACGCCAACACGCGCAACTACTGTCCTGCCGGCCCTGTCCCAACGGACCGCTGCGGTTGCGCGAACGCAGCAAAAACGCGCGCGCACCTGTCTCAACGAACCAGTATCCGTGGCCGCAAACACACCCACCTGTCCTGGCCTACCTGTCCGTTCGCACCTGTCCCATCCACCTGTCCGCAAGGACAGACCCGACGCGGATCGCTTGGCTTATCGTGCGCATGATCGCGATCAGGTCCTGGACTTGCGCGACATCGCGAACAATTTCGAACCACGGACGCTTTCGCGCCGACGCATCGCGCCGGCGCCGCCACGGATCGCCGAATGCATCTGCACGCCGACGACATCGCGATCTGGATCGCGCGCCTGGACGAAGCCGACGACGACGCGCTGACGGCGCAATGGCGCGCCCTGCTGGATGGGTCCGAACGCGCGCGCGAGCAGCGCTATCGGCTCAGCGACGACCGCCGCCGCCACTTGCTCGCGCGCGCGCTGGCGCGCACCGCGCTGTCGCGCCACACCGGCATCGCGCCGCAGCGGCTGCGCTTCGCCCAGGGCCGCCACGGCAAGCCGGAGCTGGCCGGCGGCGATCCCGGCGACCATCGCTTCAACCTGTCCCACGCCGCCGGCGTGGTGGCGCTGGCGGTCGCGCGCGGCCGCGCGCTCGGCATCGACACCGAATCGCTGGCCGCGCGCGCGCTGTCGCTGGGCGCGGCCGAACGCAACTTCGCCGCCGACGAGATCGCCGACCTGCGCGCGCTGCCCGCCGCGGCGCGGGCGCGGCGCACGATCGAGTACTGGACGCTCAAGGAGGCCTACGCCAAGGCCCGCGGCACCGGCCTGTCGCTGCCGCTGGACCGGTTCGGCGTGCGCCTGGAGGACGCGCGCTTGCGCTTGTGGATGGCGCCGGGCTTCGACGACGCGCCCGAGCGCTGGCGCTTGTGGCAGTTCCTCGATGGCGAGGACCAACTGCTGGCCTTGTGCGCGCAGCACCGCCCCGGCGCCGCGCCGCCGCGCATCCAGGCGATCCGCTGTTCGCCGCTGCGCTACGAAACCCGCATCGATCTGCGCCTGCTGCGCGCGAGCGGCGACGACCCGTTCCCCGCCACGGACCTGCCTGCCGCAGCCGGGGATCGCCCGCCCCTCGCTGCGTCCTGAGCGCGCATTCACCCGCCGCTGCGGCGCGCGCCACTAGGGTGATCGCACCTTCCCCCGAGCGCCGCCGCCATGTCGCACGCCATTGTGCTCCGCGCCACCGTCCTGCTCGCCAACGCCTTCGCGTGCATCGGCCTCGCCCACGCCGCGCCGCCGACGCCGGCCGCCGCCGCATCGCCCCCCGACCGCGCCGTCGATGCCGCGCGCGGCTGCTGGATCCAGCGCGACGCCGCCGACGGCCGCGCCAGCGCGCTGCTGCGGTTGTTGCCCGATCGCGATCACCCCGAATGGCTCAGCGGCCAGCTCTCGCGGCCCGAAGGCGACGACCCCGACCGGCGCGTGCAGCTGTGGCTGGCGCGCGACGGCGGCAGCGCCGTGCTCGCCAGCCGCCCGCTCGCCGATCCGCGCGCGCCGGCATCGGCCGCGGCGGCCGAACCGCAGATCCGTCCGCTCGCGCCCACGCACGCGTCCGGGCGCACGCCGGGCTCGACCCAGGCGCTGGTGCTGTTCCCGCAACCGCGGATCGAGTTCGCACGCGTGCCCGAGCGGCCGCTGGCGGCCGGCGACTGGCCGCAGGACACCCTGTCGGCCGAATTCCTCGCCGGCACCCACACCGGCCCGAGCCGGCGCTTGCGGGTGCAGGCCTCCGAAGAGCGCCTGGCGCTGACCCTGGTGTCCGCGCGCGGCACCGGCGCCGGCCGCGATACGCCGTTGTTCGACGGCCGCCGCGACGGCTGCGACTGAGCGCGGCGCTCAGCCGCCGGCCGCGGTCACCCGCCACACCGTGTTGCCGACGTCGTCGCTGACCAGCAGCGCGCCGCGCGCATCGATGCGCACGTCCACCGGCCGCCCCTGCGCCTGTTCGCTCGCGTCGAGGAAACCGCTGAGCACATCGCGCGGCGCGCCGACCGGCTTGCCGTCGGCGAACGCCACGAAGATCACCTTGTAGCCGCTCTTGGGCTTGCGGTTCCACGAGCCGTGCTGGCCGACGAACAGCCCGTGCGCGTATTGCGCCGGCAGCTTGGCGCGATCCGAAAACGCGATGCCGAGCGAGGCGGTGTGCGGCCCCAGCGCGTAGTCGGGCGCCTTGGCCTTGGCGACCAGATCCGGCCGCTGCGGCTGCACCCGCGTGTCGACGTGTTGCCCGTAATAGCTGTACGGCCAGCCGTAGAACGCGCCGTCCTCGACCGAGGTGATGTAGTCCGGCACCAGGTCGCTGCCGATCTCGTCGCGCTCGTTGACCGCGGTCCACAGCGTGCCGGTATGCGGCTCCCAGGCCAGGCCGTTGGGGTTGCGCAGGCCGGTGGCGAACAGGCGTTTGTGGCCATTGGCCGGGTCGAGCTCCCAGATCGCCGCGCGGCCTGCCTCGGCGGCCAGGCCGTTCTCGCCGACGTTGCTGTTGGAGCCGACGGTGACGTAGAGGCGGTCGCCGGCGGCGTTGGCGATCAGGTTCTTGGTCCAGTGGTGGTTGATCCCGGCCGGCAGGTCGGCGACCTTCTCGCCGGCCGCGTCGATCGCGGTGGCGCCGTCGCGGTACGCGAACCGCCACACCGCATCGGCGTTGGCCACATACAGCCGGTCGCCGATCAGGGCCATGCCGAACGGCGAATGCAGGCCCTGCAGGAACACCGTGCGGGTCTCGGCGGTGCCGTCGCCGTCGGCGTCGCGCAGCAGGCTGATGCGGTCGGCGCTGGGCACCGCGGCGCCGGCCTTCTTCATCAGGCGCGCGGCGAACCAGGCCTTGATCCCGGACGGCTTGTGCTCGCTGCGCGGCGCGTTGCTCTCGGCCACCAAGACATCGCCGTTGGGCAGCACGTACAGCCAGCGCGGGTGGTCCAGGCCCTGGGCGAACGCGTTCACCGCCAGCCCCGGCGCGGGCGTGGGCCGGGCGCCGTCGCGCCAGCCGACCGCGGGCGCGACGTCGACGGTCGGCACCAGGGTCGGGTTCGGCTTGGGCAGTTGCGGCGCCGGGCCGGTGCCGTCGGCGACCTGCAACGCGGCGCGCTCGCCGCAGCCGGCGCAGGCCAGCGCCAATGTCGCCGCCGCGATCCAGCGACAGCCTCGATGCGGCGCAGCGGCCATGGAATCCTGCCTCGTCGGTGCGGACGCACGAGCATGCCGGCGCGGCGATTAAACTGGCGAGAAGGCGCCCGCGCACCGGCGTTGGCGCAGGCGTAACGCCGGCATCGCAGTTCCGCCGCGACCCCGCGACGGGGCCGCGCGTTCGCATCCGCCATCATCGCGCCGCGCCGTCGTCGCGCCGTTCCCACGAGGTCCCCATGCCGCGCCTGCCCGCCCCACGCTCCGCCGTCGCCACCTGCCTGCTCGCCGCGGCATCCGCCTGCGCCGCCGCCGATGCGCCGCCGGCCGCGCACGCGACCGCCGACGCCGCCGCGGTCGATCTCGCCCGCGGCTGCTGGATCCGCCACGCGCCGAGCCGGCCCGACGGCCGCGACACCGTGCTGCTGCGCCTGCTGCCCGACCCCGAACGCCGCGACTGGCTGCGCGGCGGGATCGCGCGGGTCGGCGACGATCCCGACCGCCGCCTGCAGCTGTGGCTGGCGCGCAACGGCCGCCGCGCGCTGCTGACCGCCGCCTCGGTGGGCGATCCCGACGCGCCCGCGTCGCGCCTAGGCGCCGAACCCGGCCCGGTCCCGATGCGCACGCCGCCCGGCGCGATCCATCCCGTGCCCGATCTCGATCAGGACGGCGTGGCCCGGCTCGTGCTCGGCGGCAACGACCGGGTCGCATTCGCCCGCACCCCGCGCGCGCTCGTCGCGGTCGGCGGCGGCGCCGGCCGCTCGGCCGAGATCGACTACCGCGCCGAGGCTGGCGCGCCGCTGCGCCTGCGCGTGAACGCCGCGGAAGAACGCTTGCGCGTCAGCGTGAGCGGCGCCGACACCGGCACCGGCGCGCCGCTGGCGGTGTTCGGCGGCGTCCGCGACGGTTGCGATTGAGCGCGGCGGCTGCGCGCACGTGCGCAATCCAACCATAATGCGGCTGCCATGAAACTCACCCTCGACGAACTGCTCGCCTTCGTAAGCGTAGTCGACACCGGCTCGATCACCGCGGCGGCGCGCACGCTGGACCAGACCGTCTCCGGGGTCAGCCGGGCGCTGGGCCGGCTGGAGGAAAAACTCGGCACCACCCTGCTGCGGCGGACCACGCGCCGGCTGGAACTGACCGAGGAAGGCGAGGCGATGCTGGCGCGGGCGCGGGCGATCCTGGCCAGCGTCGAGGACGCCGAGGAATCGCTGGCGCTGCGCCGCCAGCAGCCGGCGGGACGGCTGCGGGTCAACGCCGCCTCGCCGTTCATGCTGCACGCGATCGTGCCCCTGGTCGGCGATTTCCGCCGCGCGTTCCCGCAGGTCGAACTGGAACTCAACACCAACGACCAGATCATCGACCTGCTGGAACAGCGCACCGACGTGGCGATCCGGATCGGCCAGCTGACCGATTCGACCCTGCACGCGCGGCCGCTGCCGGGCAGCCGCCTGCGCGTGCTCGCCAGCCCGGCCTACCTGGCCGCGCGCGGCACCCCACGCGAGGTCGCCGAGCTGGCCGGCCACACCCTGCTCGGCTTCGCCCCGACCCAGGTGCTCAACCGCTGGCCGCTGCGCGACGCGCACGGCAACGAACTCGACATCGCCGCCGACCTGCACGCCTCCAGCGGCGAGACCCTGCGCCAGCTCGCCCTGGCCGGCGAAGGCATCGTCTGCCTGTCGGACTTCATGACCCGCCAGGACCGCCGCAGCGGCGCGCTCGCGCAGTTGTTCGCCGACCGCACCGTGGACGTGCGCCAGCCGATCAACGCGGTCTACTACCGCAACACCCAGCTGGCCTCGCGGATCGCCTGCTTCCTGGATTTCCTGGTCCGCCGGCTGGCGCCGGACGGCGAGGCGTCGGCCTGGGAATAGCCGCCGCGCGGCCGAAGGGCAATGGCGCGCACGCGCGCCGCAGCAGCGACCGCCGCAGGTTGCGCGGGGACCATCGAAGGAAGATGGCCCCGCACCGCGTAGCGCCGCGGTGCGGGGCCGGAAGTGGCTCGGCGGTCACGGTACCGCTTCGCCACAAGCTGGCGCCGGCACCTGGAGAAAATGCCGGCGTATCGACTGGGTACAGTCGTCATAGGCAAGAACGCCGGCGATGGCGGATCACCCTACCCCCGCGACGCGGCAACGGCGCAGAACCGCGAGCGGCGCACGCAAACGCCTTGCGCCCGCCGCGCCGTCGCGTCGCGTCCCGCTAGCTGCCCGCCTTCGTCTCGCCCGCCGCCACCGGCGCCAGGCGCAGGTCCTGGAAGTCGAAGCTGAAATCGGTCAGCGGCGAGACCGCCTCCATGCGCAGCTCGCGCACCTTGCCGTCCGGGGTCAGGGCGAAGTTGAGGAAGGCATCGGCGTTGAGCCAGCGCTGGTCCCAGCGCACGATGAAGGTGTCGTGCTGCCAGTGGCTGAGTTCGCCGGTGAGGTCCTTGGTGCGGCCGAAGCGCAGCCGCAGCTTGTTGCCGGCCTGTTCGACGACGACATCGCCGTACCACGGGTCGCGGTAAGTGCCGGCATAGCCCGACAGCGGCAGCGACGGCTTCGACTTGGCGTCGCGCGCCTTGAGGTGCTTGGCCCAATCCTCGTCGGCCTTGCCGCGGCTCTTGGCCAGCGCGGCCGCGTAGGCCGCGTTCCAGTCGGTCTTCGGCGCGCCCAGGTAGGCGTCGAGCGCGCGCAGCGTCACCGCCTGGAACGCGCCGCCGAGTTCGGCGTTGGTCAGCACCACCACGCCGAGCTTGTGCGCCGGCACCAGGGTCACCCGCGACACCATGCCGGGCCAGCCGCCGGTGTGCCAGACCAGCTTTTCGCCGCGGTAGTCGGTGAGCTGCCAGCCTTCGCCGTAACCGGCGAAATTCGGCTTGACCGGCGCCAGTTCCGGCACCGCCGGCTCGGCGATCGGCATCGGCGTCACCACCGACCACATCTCGCGCTGGCGCTTGGCGCTGAACAAGCGCAGCTCCTTGTCGCCGTCGCGACCGTACACGCCGCCGTCGAGCTGGGCGCGCATCCACTTGCTCATGTCGTGCACCGACGAATACAGGCCGCCGGCGCCGGCCACGTTCGACCAGGTCATCCGCGGGGCGACCTGCAGGTCCTTGAAATCGGCCTTGGCGTGGCCGCTGGCGACGCGGTCGCCGCTGCGCAGCGCGTCGGCGTTGTAGCGGGTCTCGTCCATGCCCAGCGGCTGGAACACGCGCTGGGCGAGGAAGTCGCGGTAGCTCTGGCCGCTGGCCTTCTCGACCACCAACTGGGCCACGCCGTAGAGGATGTTGTCGTAGGCGTACTGGCCGCGGAAGCCGCCGCTGAGGGGCACGTGGGCCAGGCGCCGCGCCACCTCTTCGTTGCTGTAGTCGGTGCCGGGCCAGTACAGCAGGTCGCCGGCGCCCAGGCCCAGGCCGCTGCGGTGGGCGAGCAGGTCGCGCAGGCGCATCTCGCGGGTCACGTAGGGATCGGCCATGCGGAACCACGGCAGGTGGTCGATCACCCGGTCGTCCAGGCTCAGCTTGCCCTCGTCGGCCAGCATCGACAGCGAGGCGGCGGTGAAGGCCTTGGTGTTGGAGGCGATCGCGAACAGGGTGTGGGCGTCGACCGGCTCGGGCTTGCCGGCCTCGCGCACGCCGAAGCCGCGCTCGAGCACGATGCGCCCGTCCTTGACGATGGCCACGGCGATGCCGGGCACCTCGAACTGCTTGCGCACCGCATCGACGTAGGCGTCGAAGTCCTGCAACTGCTCCGGCAGCGGCGGCGCGGCGGCCGCTTCGGCGGCGGGCGCCTGCGCGGCGGCGCCGGCGGCGGCGCTCATGCAGATCAGCAGTCCGGCGCCTTGCGCCTTCCAGTCGGTGGCTCGCATCGGGGTTCCTGGCGATTCTGGGAATCGGCGACTGTGGGCCAAGCCACGGCGCCGCGCCAGGGGGCGGGCCGGCCGCGCGCGAAGGCCGGCCGATCGGGCAAGACCGCGGCCGCACCCGGCCTGGACCGGGCAGCGGGCATAATGCGCGCCCGACCGCTTCGCCCCTCGCTCCGTGTCCGCAACCGGCCCCGCCCCGTCCCTGCCCGAAACCCTGCCCGCCGTGGCCATCGTCGGCGGCGGCCCCGCCGGCCTGATGGCCGCGCAGGCCGCGCGCGCGCTCGGCGTCGAGGTCGACCTGTTCGAGGCCAAGGGCTCGGTCGGACGCAAGTTCCTGATCGCCGGCAAGGGCGGGCTCAACCTCACCCACGGCGAACCGCGCCCGGGCTTCGATGCGCGCTACGGCGAACGCGCCGGCGAGATCGGGCGCTGGCTCGACCGCTTCGACGCCGACGCCTTGCGCGAATGGGCGCGCGGTTTCGGCGTGGAGACCTATGTCGGCAGCTCCGGACGGGTGTTCCCGATGGACCGCAAGGCCGCGCCGCTGCTGCGCGGCTGGGTGCGGCGGCTGCGCGAGGACGGCGTGCGTTTCCACGTCCAGCACCGCTGCACCGGCCTGGACGCCGACGGCGGCCTGCGTTTCGACACGCCCGCCGGCGCGGCGCGCACCCGCGCGCGCGCCTGCGTGTTCGCGCTCGGCGGCGGCAGCTGGCCGCAGCTGGGGTCCGACGGCGCCTGGACCGGCTGGCTGGGCGCGCGCGGCCTCGACATCGCGCCGCTGCAGCCAGCCAACTGCGGCTTCGACATCGGCTGGAGCGGGCATTTCGCCCAGCGCCACGCCGGCGCGCCGCTCAAGCCGGTGGTCGCGCACTGGCGCGAAGGCGGCGAGGAACGTTCGCTGCAGGGCGAATGCGTCACCACCGCGACCGGGATCGAGGGCAGCCTGGTCTATGCGCTGTCGGCGATGCTGCGCGAACGCATCGCCGCGCACGGCGAGGCGGTGCTGGAACTCGACCTGGCGCCGGGCCGCGACCTGGAACGCCTGCAGCGCGACTTCGCCCGCCCGCGCGGCGGCCGCAGCGTCGGCGAGCACCTGCGCCGGCAGACCGGGCTGGATGCGGTCAAGGCCGCGCTGGTGTTCGAGACCCTCGGCAAGGACGGCCTGCACGACGCCGCCACGGTCGCGCGCACGATCAAGCGCCTGCCGCTGCGGCTGCTGCGCGCGCGGCCGATCGCCGAGGCGATCAGCAGCGCCGGCGGCGTGCGGCTGCAAGCGCTGGACGCGGGCCTGCGCAGCGGCGCGCTGTCGCCGCCGGCGTTCTTCGCCGGCGAAATGCTGGATTGGGAAGCGCCGACCGGCGGCTATCTGCTGACCGCGTGCTTCGCCAGCGGCCTGATCGCCGGCGAAGCGGCGGCGCGGGCGGTGCTGGGCCGCGCGGCGGATTGAGCCGCCGGAATCCGGCGAGGTCGTTGCCGCTACTGTTCCGGCGCACTCTGGACGGCGAGTCCCCCCATTGCCAGCGACGGGTACTCGCACCGTCGGTGACGGACTCTCATCGCGTCATTCCGGCGAAAGCCGGAATCCATCTCGATCTTGCGCGTGCATTTGCCTGCCCGGGAACGAGCGGAGCAGCGACAATATGGATTCCGGCTTTCGCCGGAATGACGCGATGGAGGATCGCGCTGCGGTCCCGACAATCACCCAGCGGTATTCAAGGCGAAGCCGCGCCGGCTTACGAGGTCGCCTTGTCCGGCAACGCCTTGCCCATGTAGAACATCGACGCGCACAGGCCCACGCCCTGAGCGCTCGCCGCCGGCAGGTCGCTGCCCTGCAGCGCGATCAGCTTGATCACGTCGCCGCTGCCCTCGCTGACCTTGGCCAGGGCGATGAAGCCGGTCGGCTGGGTGCCGCAGAAGGCGTTGGCCGGGGTTTCCCTGGGCGGGGTCTGCTCGATCACCCGGCGCAGTTCCACCGCCTGGCTGGCCTCGACCTGCATGGTCGCGCCATAGGTTTGGCCGGCGCTGTACTGGTCGCCGCCGCGCACGATCGCGACCCGCTCGGTCTTGTACAGCGAACCGTTCTCGCCCTTCATTTCCAGGTCGTCGATGGTCAGCTTGCCGGTGGTCGCCTGCGCGACCGGGTTGCCCGGGTCGAAGGTGCCCAGCGCGACCGGCGTCAGCATCGGCGGCGAGGCGCGCGAGACCGGCTCGGCGTCCGGATCGGGCACGGCTTTGGGCGGGGCCGGCGCCGCGGCGGTGGTCTCCTGCGGGGCGGCAGTGTTGACCGGCGCGCTCTGGCTGCATGCGGCCATCGCCAGGACGGCGGCCGCGAGCAGGCCTACAGCGGGGAACAGGCGTCGGTTCATCGGGATCCTCATGACGATTCAGTGCCGGCGGCGCAGCGCGCGACGGCGTCCATTGGCGATGGCGGGGGACGGCGCGGGGCCGGTCCATCGCGAACGCGCAGCCTAACCGCAGGCCGCATTTGGACGGGTTAACGATTTGTAATGAATGGCAAAAAAAGCCAGTCAGGCGGCGGCGTCGCGCAAAGGCCGCAGCTGCGGGTCCAGGGCGAGGCGGTCGTCGAACACGAAGCAGCCGCCGTCGTAGTGGCGGCCGCCGACGTGTTCGAAGTAACCCAGGATGCCGCCGTCGAGCTGGAGCAGGTTGTCCATGCCGTCCGCGCGCAGCCACAGCGCGGCTTTTTCGCAGCGGATGCCGCCGGTGCAGAAGCTGACCACGGTGGCCTCGCGCAGCGCTTCGCGGTGCGGCGCCAGCGCCTCGGGCAGCTGGGTGAAGTTGTCGATCGGCAGGGTCAGGGCGTTGTCGAAACTGCCGTAGCCGACCTCTTCGCGGTTGCGCGTATCCAGCAGCACCACGCGCTTGCCGGCGTCGTCGTGGCCCTGGTCGAGCCAGCGCGCCAATGTGTCGGGCGTCACACTCGGTGCGCGTCCCTGCAGCGGCGAGCTGTGTTCGCGGCGGAACGCGATGATCTCCCGCTTCAGCTTGACCTTGAGCCGGGCGAACGGCTGCGCGCGGCTGCGGCTGTACTTGGCGGCGAGCCCTGCGAAGCGCGGGTCGGCGCGCAGCTGCGCGAGCAGGGACTCGATGGCCTCGCCGCTGCCGGCCAGGAACAGGTTGATGCCTTCCGGCGCGACCAGCGCGGTGCCGCGCAGTTGCAGGGCTTCGGCCTGCTCGCGCAGGCGCTGGGCCAGCTGCGGCGGGTCGTCGATGACGGCGAAATGGTAGGCGGCGATGTTGACGACCATGACGCCATTGTACCGCCCCGCCTCGCGGGCGATCTCACACCCTGACATGTCCCGGCTGGGCCGAAGCTGAACGCAACGAGAACCTTCCACGAGGACGCCGGTCGGAAGTTTTGCGTGGCCGACAAGCCGACCGAACAGCGGCGGACCGCGCAGACGCCGGGCAAGGGCCCGCGCGTCGACCCGATATCTGCGCCACAAGGAGGCGTTTGCATGAAGATCCAGCTCAACACCGACCACCATGTCCGCGGCGACGATTCGCTGGAACACCACGTGGAAGGCGTGATCGACCAGAACCTGGGCCGTTTCCGCGAACAGATCACCCGCGTCGAGGTGCACCTGCGCGACGTCAACGGCGAGAAGAGCGGCGGCCACGACAAGCACTGCACCATCGAGGCGCGGCTGGAAGGCCGTCCGCCGATGGCCGCGACCGAGGACGCGGCCACCATGCGCGCGGCCATCAGCGGCGCGGCGCGCAAGCTGCAACGGGTGCTGGACAGCTCGCTGGGCCGATTGTCGGCGTGAGCGTCGCGGGCGGCGCTGCGGCGCCGCCCTTCCCTCCACGGCGGCGCGGCCGCCCCGATCGACAGCGACCGCGGCACCGCCGCGGCGCCCTACCCTCTCCCCCGCGATGGCGACCCGGAGGCGCCTGCTTCATCGGTCTAGCGACGCGCACGCGTCGCACGCTCGACGGCAGCGGCGGCCTTGCGCCGCCGTCCTTCCCCACCGCCCCGGCGGCCGCGCGCAGCGGCCGCCGTTTTTCATGGCGGCGCGCTGTTGTGGGAGGGGCTTGAGCCCCGATGCCTTTCGATCCGGTCGCGATGACGGCTCCGGCGATCCGAGCCGAAAGCGTCGGGGCTCAAGCCCCTCCCGCAACAGCACAAGCATCGAAGCGCGGCATTGCCCGATCTTTGTGGGAGGGGCTTGGGCCTCGACGCTTTTCGATCCGCTCGCGATGCGGATTCCAGCGATCTGCACTGAAAGCATCGGGGCTCAAGCCCCTCCCGCAACAGCACAAGCATCGAAGCGGGGCATTGCCCGATCTTTGTGGGAGGGGCTTGAACCCCGACGCTTTTCGATCCGCTCGCCATGACGGCTCCGGAGGCCTGAGCCGAAAGCATCGGAGCTCAAGCCCCTCCCACGACAGCGCGCTCAGCGCTTGGTGGTGATCGCGCGCCGCAGGTTGTTGCGCGCGGCGGCGTCGTAGCGGTCGTGGAAGAAATCGCTGAGGAAGATCCGCTCGCGCTTGAGCAGCGCTTTGAGGAAACGCCGGCGGTTGAGCCGGAACAGCGGGCCGGGGACGTGGCCGCGGTATTCCGAGGCGATGCCGCGGTCGTAGGCGTCGAATACCGCCGGCTCGGCGCCGAGGATGGCCATGTCGCCGTCGAGGAACAGGCGCGTCTGCTCGTCGACGTCGTCGCGGGCGATGGCGCCGTGGCGCGCGGTCAGTTCGATCAGTTCGGCGACGCGCGCGGCGTCGATGCCGTCGGCCGCCTGCCAGCGCGCGATGTGCTCGCGCGCCAGCAGCGCCGAGCGCGCTTCGTTGTCGCGGCGGCCGGCCTGGTAGATCGCGTCGTGGTACAGCACCGCCAACGCGGTTTCGCGCGGCTGCGCCCACCCCGGGCCGGCGGCGACGTCGGCGTAGTGGCGCAACACTTCGGCGACGTGGCCGATGTTGTGGTACGCGCGCGGCGGCGCGGCGTAGGCGGCCTGCAGCGCGGCCAGTTGCCCGGCCGGCAACGCCAGCGGCAGCAGCGCCAGCGCGTCCTCGCCGAGGCGGTCGCGGGCGGCGCTGGCGAAGGCGGGCGTGGCGGAGTCGGACATGGCGGCGAAATCGCGGGAGATTGCGCCCATCTTGGCATTTTCGACGCCGCAGCGCGGCGGGACGCGTCGCCGGGACCGGCCCTAGAGGGAGGAGCTGCAGCCCGACGCTTTGGCGTCGGACAAGCGTGCCTCGCAGGCGATCTGCGCCGAAAGCGTCGGGGCTGAAGCCCCTCCCACCGCGCTGCCCGGGTCGGACCCGCGCCGCTGCCTTGCCCGCCTCGAACAGTCCCGCCCCGACTCGATACGCGCTCGCGGCGAGGCGATCGCGCCTGGCGGCCAGGCCGAAGCGCGCGCAAAAAAAACGGCGGGCGCCCGAAGGCGCCCGCCGCTGCGTTCATCCCGCTTCGATCAGTACTTCTTCTCGATGTTGATCATGAAGCTGTTGTCGTCGTCGTTGCCGCTGCCGAACAGGCCGCGATACTCCAGCCGCAGCGCCCAGTCGCGCTCGGTCTGCAGCACCGCGCCGAGGCCGAACACGAAGCGGTTGCGGTCCAGGCCCTGCAGGCGGGCGCGGTAGAACGGGCCGCCGACCATGTCGGCGTAGCTCATGATCGCGTAGCTCGCGTCCTGGAAGTCGTGCTGGTATTCCAGGCGCAGCTGCGGCGAGAACGTGCCCCAACGCACCGGGTGGCGGTAGTCCAGGCGCAGGCCGAGGCTGGTGGTGGTGGTGTCCACGTCCAGGTCGCGGTAGTTCAGCGCGTACTGCGCGTCGCCGCTCTCGGTGTAGCCGTCGAGGGTGGCGCGGGCCACGTCCAGGCGGGCGTACGGGGAGATCCGCAGCTTGTCGCGCTGGTATTCCAGGCCGGTGGAGACCGAGGCGAACCACTGGCTGCCGTCGCGGCTGCCGCGGACCATGCCGCCGGTGTCGGTGACGAAGCGGCGCGAGTCGAACGACAGCCACTGGTAGCCGAGCAGGCCGTCGAGGAAGAAGCTCTCGCCCGGGTGGTAGCTGGCGTACAGCACCGCGCTGTAGCTCTCGCCCTTGCTGCGGCTGCCGCGGGTGCCCACGTCGGTGTCGTCGCGGCCGTAGCCGACGCCGCCGCCGAAGGCGAAGTCGCGGCGCACGCGGTAGTCGGCGCCCAGGCTCACGCCGCTGGTCTTGAAGTCCAGCCCGCCGGAGCCGCCGCCGCGACCGTCGCGGTTGCCGCTCTCGATGGTGCCGCCGGTCCAGACCCCGTACTGCGGGCCGGTGCCTTCCACCCGCGGCTTGGCGTCCACGCCGGCTTGCTCGTCGCCCAGGGCCGGTTCGCGGCAATCGCTGCCCGGGGTGCGGCGCGCGCCTTCGCGGCAACGCGGGTCGACCGAGAAGCTCAGGCCGTTATCGAAGCGCGAGCCGCCGGTGCCGCCGTCGTGCAGGCCTTCCATGCGCTTTTGGAAGTTGCCGATCTGGGCGTTGGCGAAGCGGCGCGCGGCCTCGGCCTGGGCGTTGAGGATGCCCAGCACTTCGGCGTCCTTGGACGGATCGCTGCGCGGGGCGACTTCGATCTCGACCGTCGCCGGCGCCGAAGTGGCGTAGGCGTTGCTCAAGGTGAACGTCGCCACGGTCAGGCCGGAGTAGCCGATCACCGGGGTGTAGCTGAGCGTGTAGCCGCCGTTGGCCGCGCTGACCGTGGCCGTGCCCGAGCCGGCCGGGGTCAGCGAGACCAGGGCCGCGCCGGTGAACGGACCGCCGCGCGCGTCCTGGGTCAGCTCGACCTTGACCGTGGCGCCGGCGATGGTGCGCACGCGCTTGGGCGTGGCCACCGGCACCGGGTTGACGGTGATGGTCGAGGTGATCGGGGCGGAGGCGCCGAACGGATTGTTGAGGGTGTAGGTCAGCGCGATCGCGCCGACGGTCTCGGCCGCGGGCGTGTACACGATCTGGGTGCCCTGCACCGTCGCCGTGCCCGAGCTCGGCGGCGCCAGCAGGGTCACGCCGGTGAACGGCGCGCCGGTGGCGCCGGTGGCGGCGTCGATGGTGACCGGCTGGGTCGACAGCGTGGTCGCGTTCTGCGGCTGGCCGACCGGCACCGGCAACGCGTTGACCGTCACCGTCACCGTGGCCGGCGCGGAGGTGCCGCCCGGACCGGTCGCGGTGTAGGTGAAGCTGTCGCTGCCGAAGTAGTTGCTGGCCGGGGTGTAGACCACCGTGGTGCCGCTCGGCGTCGCGGTGCCGTGGGTCGGCGCCGAGGCCACCGCCACCGAGGCGATGATGCCGGTGTCGTTGGCGATCACGTTGATGGTGACGGCCTGGTTCGACTGGGTGCTGGCGCTGTCGTCGACGGCCACCGGCACCGCGTCGGCGACGACGACGGTGTAGCTGAGCGTGGTGTTGTAGCCGGCGTCGTCGGTGGAGCGGATCGCGAAGTTGTAGCTGCCCGCGGTCGTCGGGGTGCCGCTGACGACGCCCGCCGGACTCAGCGCGATGCCGACCGGCAACGAACCCGACGCCAGCGCGTAGGTGTACGGCGCGATGCCGCCGCTGGTGCTCAGGCCCTGGTTGTAGGCGGTGCCGACCACGCCGCCCGGCAGTGTCGCCGGCGAAATGGTCAGCGTCGCCGGAGCGATGGCGAAGGTGTAGACCTTCGACGCGGTCTGGCCGTTGGCGTCGGTCGCCTGCACGGTCAGGCTGAAGTTGCCGTCGCTGCGCGGGATGCCCGACAGCTCGCCGGCCGAGGTCAGGCTCATGCCGACCGGCAAGGCGCCGGCGGTGAGCGCGAACGTGTACGGCGCGACGCCGCCGGTGGCGCTGAAGTTCTGGTTGTAGGCGACCGCGGCGGTGCCGTTCGGGATCGAGGCCGGATCGATGGCGATGCTCGGCACCGCGACCACGATGGTGTAGCTCTGGTCGATGCGGAACGGAGCGCCGGTGCCGGTGCTCGAATCCTGCGCGCGCACGGTGACGTTGTAGTTGCCCGGCACCGTCGGCGTACCGCTGAGCACGCCGGCCGAAGTCAGGCTCACCCCGACCGGCAGCGAGCCGGCGACCAGGTTGAAGCTGTACGGCGCGGTGCCGCCGCTGGCGGCGAAGTTGATGCTGCTGGCGGTGCCGTAGTTCATCGGCAGGTTGCCCGGCGCCGGCGTCATCGACAGGGTCGGCGCGCCGATGATGAAGGCGAACACCTGGCCGACGGTGAACGGCCCGTGGCCGGTACCGGAATCGCGCGCGCTGACGGTGGCGTTGAACGTGCCCGACGCGGTCGGCGTGCCCGACACGGTCATGCTGTCGGTGCCGGTGGCGGTGATGCTCAGGCCCGCAGGCAAGCCGGCGGCGTTGAAGTTGTTGTACGGCGCGGCGCCGCCGGACCAGGTGAAGGTCTGGGTGTAGGCCGTGCCGACCTGCCCGGTCAGCGGGCCCGAGGCCGCGATGGTGATGGTCGGGTCGGCCACGTTCACCGTCACCGTCGCGGGCGCCGACGTGCCAGCGACGTTGGTCGCGGTGTAGGTGAAGCTGTCCGGGCCGGAGAAACCCGCGTTCGGTTGATACGTGATCGAGGTGCCCGTGGCGATCGCGGTGCCGTGCGCCGGCGCCGCAGCGATCGCGACCGAGGCCGCAATGCCGCCGGTGATGTTGAGCGTCACCGGCGTGGCGGCGGCGTTGTAGCCGACGTTGACCGAGACCGCATTGGCCACCGGCACGATGTCGGCGACGGTCAGCGTATAGCTCTGCGGCGCCGAGCTGTACGGGCCGGTGCCGCCGCTGGAATCGGTGGCGACGACGCTGAAGTTGAACGTGCCCGGCGCGCTCGGCGTGCCGCTGACGACGCGGGTGGTGCCGTTGAAGTTCATCCCGGCCGGCAGCGCACCGGCGCTGATCGCATACGAGTACGGCGCGGTGCCGCCGGTCGCCGGATTCAGCGCGGCGCTGTAGGCCGAGGCCACGGTCGCGTTGGCCAGCGGGGTCGCCGGCAGCAGGATGGTCGAGGCGCCGATGGTCAGCGTATAGGCCCGCGAGCCGGTGTACGGCCCGCTGCCGGTGCTGGAATCGGTCGCGGTGACGGTGAAGTTGAACGCGCCGCCCGCGGTCGGCGTGCCGCTGATGACGCCGCCGTTGCTCAGGCTCAGCCCGGCCGGCAGCGAGCCGGCGGTGACCGCGAAGCTGTAGCCGGCGGTGCCGCCGCTGGCGCTCAGGGTCTGGCTGTACGGCTGGGCGACGCCGCCGTTGGGCAGCGTGACCGGCGCGATCGCGATGGTCGGCACCGCGACGCTGAAGATGTAGGCGCGGTTGCCGGTCTGGCCGTTGGCGTCGGTGGCGATGACCATGAAGTTGAAAGTGCCGCCGGCGGTCGGCGTGCCGCTGAGGGTGCCGGTGCTGGACATGGTCAGTCCGGGCGGCGCGCTGCCGGCCGGAATCGCGAAGGTGTACGGACCGATGCCGCCGCTGGCGGTGGCGGTGGCGCTGTACGCGGCGCCGACCTGGGCGGCCGCGAAGCTGACCGGCGACACCACGATGGTCGGCGCTTGCACCTGCATCACATAGTTCTGAGTGCGCGCGAACGGCGCGCCGGCGCCGGTCGAGCTGTCGCGTGCGCGCACCGAGAAGGTGTACAGGCCGGTCACGGTCGGGGTACCGGCGAGCACGCCGGTGGCCGGATCCAGGCTCAGGCCGGTCGGCAAGGCGCCGGCGCTGATCGCATAGTTGTACGGCGCGGTGCCGCCGCCGGCGACGTAGGTCTGGCTGTAGGCCGTCCCGTAAACCGCGGTCAGCGTGCCAGCCGCCGGGCTCAGAGTCAGGGTCGGCGCCGACACGCTCAGGGTGAAGCCCTGGCCGACGGTGAACGGCCCGTTGCCGGTGCTCGCGTCGGTGGCGCTGGCGTTCAGCGCGAACGAACCGGCCGCGCTCGGCGTGCCCGACACCGTCGCCGTGTTGGCGCTGGTGGCAGTGACGCTGAGGCCGGCCGGCAGGCCGGTGACCTGGAAGCCGGTGAACGGCTGGGCGCCGCCGTTCCAGGTGAAGGTCTGGGTGTACGCCACGCCGATCTGGGCGGTGAACGGACCCGAGGCGGTCACGGTGATGGTCGGGTTGCCGACCGAGATCGTCGCCGTCGCCGGCGCCGAGGTGCCGGCGCTGTTGGTCGCGGTGTAGGTGAAGCTGTCGGGGCCGGCGTAGCCCGGGTTCGGCTGGTAGGTGACGGTCACGCCGGAGGCGATCGCGGTGCCGTGCAGCGGGGCCGTACCGATGGCGACCGAGGTCGCCACGCCGCCGGTGATGTTGAGCGTGATCGGATTGGCGCCGCTGTTGTAGGCGACCGACGCCGACACCGCATTGGCCACCGGCGGGATGTTGACCACCTGCAGCACATAGCCGCGCGGCGCCGAGTTGTACGGCCCGGAGCCGGTGCTGCTGTCGGTCGCGGTGACGGCGAAGTTGAAGGTGCCCGACGCGCTCGGCGTACCGCTGATCACGCCGGTGTTGATGTTCAGGCTCAGGCCCGGCGGCAGCGCGCCGGCGGTCACCGCGTACTTGTACGGCGCGGTGCCTTGGCTGGCCGGGTTGAGCGTGGCGGTGTACGCCACGGCCTGGGTGGCGTTGGCCAGGGAGGTCGCCGGCAGGTTCACGGTCGGCGGCGCGATCACCAGCGCATAGGCGCGCGAGCCGGTGTGCGGCGCGCCGGTGCCGGTGCTGGTGCCGGTAGCGGTGGCGGTGAAGTTGAAGGTGCCGCCCGCCGTCGGCGTGCCCGAGATCGCGCCGTTGGCCGCGAGCGTCAGGCCCGCCGGCAAGGCGCCGGCGGTGACCGCGAAGGTGTACGGACCGACGCCGCCGGACGCGCTCAGGGTCTGGGTGTAGGACGCGGCGACCAGGCCGTTGGGCAGCGTCGGCGGCGCGATCGAGATCACCGGCGGCGCCACCACCAGGGTGTAGGCGCGGGTGCCGGGGAAGTTGTTGGCGTCGGTCGCGCGCACGGTGAAGTTGAAGGTGCCGGCCGCGGTCGGCGTGCCGGTCAGCGCGCCGGCGGTGTCCAGGGTCAGCCCGGCCGGCAGCGCGCCGGCGGAAACGGCGAACGCGTACGGCGCGGTGCCGCCGCTGGCGGTGAAGGCCTGGTTGTAAGCGGCGCCGACGGTCGCGCCCGGAATGGTGACCGGATTGACCACCACGGTCGGCGGCTCCAGCACGGTGCCGGTGTAGGTGCGGATGCGGAACGCCACCGCCGGCACGCCCGGTCCGGGCAGGCTGCTGTCGGTGGACTTGATGGTGACGGTGTACGCGCCCGACGCGGTCGGGGTGCCGACGATGGCGCCGCCGCTGATGCTCAGGCCGGCCGGCAGCGCGCCGGTCTCGATCGCGTAGTTGTACGGCGCGACGCCGCCGCTGCCGGCCAGGGCGATGTTGTAGCTGGCGGTGCGGTACAGGGTCGGCAGGGCCGCCGGGGTGAAGTCGTGCTGGTTGTTGGGGATCGCGATCGTGTACGACTTGACCGTGGTCAGCGGGGTCGGCGCGGTCGAGTCGGTGACGCTGATCTGCACCGGGAAGTTGCCGCGCTGGCGGACCGTGCCGGAGAACGTCCCGTTGGCGAAGCTCAGCCCGGTCGGCAGCGTCCCCGCGCTGAAGGTAAAGGTGTACGGCGCGACGCCGCCGGTGGCGCTGAGCGACTGGCTGTAGCTGACGCCGAGCTGCGGCGCGATCGAGGCCGGGGTGACCGTGATCGGGCTGGTCGCGGCGGAGATGGTCACGTTGACCGTGACTTCGCCGCCGACGCCGTCGCCGAAGGTGAAGACGTCGGTCAGGGCGGTGTCGCCGTTGTGGGTGTAGGTGACCTTGTCGGTGCTCTGGTTGACCGTCACGTTGCCGTGCTGCGGCGGGGTGATCAGCGTGCCGATGCCGAAGCCGCCCGGCGGCGGGCCGCCGTCGCACAGGTCGGCGTCCAGGACCGCGGTGCCGCCGTTGGCGACCGCCAGGGTCTTGACCGGGCACAGGACCGACGGCGCCGCGACCGCGCCGAACGACCATAGCCCCGCCAGGACGATAAGGATCGCCGCCAGACCGCGCCGCCAGGTCCTGGCTGCGGCCGAATGCCCCCAGTACGAGACGTGCGAAACGCCCGCAGACTGCGCCGACTGCTGTTGCATGTTGTTCTTCCCCTGACGCCGGCGCTGCGCGCTTCATGCGCGGATCTGCCGGGGTTTTGCCCGTGAGCGATCTGGTTTCGGTGCGCCAACTGCCCCTGGCGCATCCCTTTCATTGACCTGATACGCAAAACGGATGCGAAAGCGGCCGCCTTCGGCACCGCTTCGCGTTAAGCAAGGGCATGGCGCTGATGCGCCATACCCGGGACCCGGCCGGACCGGCCCGTTCCGCCGTGCGCGGACGGGGCGTGCGGCCGAGGCTCCGGGAACGCAGTCCCGGGCGCGCACGGCGCCCGGAAAACACCTCTGGGGGAAGAGATGACAGAAGTATTCTTGGGGCAGATCACGACCTTCGGCTTTCAGTTCGCGCCGAAGTATTTCGCCTTGTGCAACGGCCAGACCCTGCCGATCGCGCAGAACCAGGCGCTGTTCTCGTTGCTGGGCACCATGTACGGCGGCAACGGCGTCACCAACTTCATGCTGCCCGATCTGCGCAGCCGCACGCCGGTGGGGGCCGGCAACTCGACCGACCCGGGCTGGAACCCGGCGCCCTACAACCAGGGCGAGATCGGCGGCGTCGAGAACGTGACCCTGCTGGTCACCCAGATGCCGAACCACACCCACACCCTGGGCTGCAATTCCGGCGCGGCCACCGGCCGCAATCCGACCGGGCAGCTGTTCGGCGCCACCGAAAAAGAGATGTACTCCACCACCGGCGGCGCCCAGGTCGCGCTGAACCCGGCCACCATCGGCAACGCCGGCAGCACCCAGGCGCACGCCAACGTGCAGCCCTACCTGGCGATCAACTTCTGCATCGCCCTGAACGGCATCTACCCCTCGCGCAACTGACTCGCGAACGAGCTTGCGGCCGCGCCGCGGCCACTCCTATCCGCAGTACGACATTCCTGGAGCACCTCTCATGAGTCAGCCATACCTGGGCGAGATCCGCCTGTTCGGCTTCAACCGCATTCCGCAAGGCTGGTACGCCTGCAAAGGCCAGTTGGTCTCGATCGCCGAAAACGATGCGCTGTACAGCCTGCTCGGCACCACCTACGGCGGCGACGGCATCAACACCTTCGGCATGCCCGACCTGCAAGGGCGCGTGCCGGTCCACCAAGGCCAGGGCCTGGGCCTGGGCAACTACCCCATCGGCCAGCGCGCCGGCAGCGAAAACGTCACCCTGATCGGCCAGCAGATGCCGCAGCACACCCACACCATGGTCGCGACCACGCTCACCGCCACCTCGAAAACCCCGGCGGCGACGCTGGAGACGGGCGCGCTCAACGGCGACGTGCTCTATGTCACCGACACCAGCGGCGCGACGGCCTTCGCCGCCAGCCCGCTGTCGGTGAGCACGATCGGCGGCTCTCAGCCGCACGAGAACCAGATGCCGACCCTGACCGTGCAGTACTGCATCGCCGCCTTCGGCATCTATCCGTCGCAAGGCTGACTTTCCGCATTCCTGGCCCCCGCCGGCGACAACGCTGCGACGGGCCGCAGATCGAGGACCTACCCATGACCGAACCTTTCGTCGCCCAAATCCAGGTATTCGGCTTCAACTTCGCCCCGCGCGGCTGGGCCGCGTGCAACGGCGCCACCATGGCGATCCAGCAGAACACGGCGCTGTTCGCGCTGCTGGGCACCCAGTACGGCGGCAACGGCCAGACCACGTTCCAGCTGCCCAACTTCGTCAACCGCGCCGCCGCCAACCAAGGCAGCGGGGCCGGGCTCACGCCGCGCAACGTCGGCGAGGCCTTCGGCGTCAATTCGGTTACCCTGACCAGCAACCAGATGCCGGCGCACTCGCATACGCTCAACGTCTACAACCAGCCCACCGACGCCAAGAAGGCGGCGTCGCCGTCCAACGGCAACGCGCTGGGCTCGCCGAGCATGAACGCGTTCGTGGCCTCCAACGCCGCCAACGCGCCGCTGGCGCCGACGGTGCTGCAGCCGGCCGGCGGCGGCCAGCCGCACGAGAACCGGCAGCCGTACCTGGCGATGAACTTCTGCATCGCACTGCAGGGCGTGTTCCCGGCGTTCAGCTGATGCAGGCCCTGCCCTCCGCTGCGCCGGCGCTGGCGTTCCCGCCGCCGCGCGCCGACCGCACCGACCTTCCCGCGCCCCCGGAGGGGCGCGGGGACGGCCTGGACCTGCCCGCGTCCCTGGCGCAACGCGGGATCGGCCTGCGCGCCGCGCGCGCCGACGACATCGGCTGGCTGCGCACGCTGTACCGCGAGCTGCGCGCGCACGAATTCGCGCCGATGGGCTGGCCGCCGCAGGCGCTGGCGGCGTTCCTGGACCAGCAGTTCGCGATGCAGCACCTGCACTACGTGCGCTACTACGAACGCGCCGACTTCCTGGTGGTGGAGCACGAGGGCGCACCGGTCGGCCGGATCTACCTGCAGCGCGCCGCGCCGGAGCACCTGCTGGTGGACATCAGCCTGGACGCGCGCGCGCGCGGCAGCGGCATCGGCGCGGGACTGGTGCGCTGGGCCCAGGACGAGGCGCACGCGCGCGGACGCGGCATGCGCCTGCACGTGGAGCACGGCAACCATGGTGCGCGCCGCTTGTACGAGCGCTTGGGATTCGTGTTGACCGAGAACCTGCCGACCCACGCGGCGATGCGCTGGGAATCGGACCTGCGCTGAGCGCCGCCGCGACGGCGGCCGACCCGATCCGTGCGCTGCTGCGCGCGGCGGCCGATCGCGGCCGGGCGCAGCCCCTGGAAAACGCGGCGGGCGCGATCCCCGGCGGCGACGCGCCGAGGCGAAGCGATGCCCGCGCAGACGCGCGCGGGCCGGCCGGTCAGTTGAACACGGCCTGGTAGAGGAAGCCCTCGCGCTCGCGCGCGACCGGGACCAGGAAGATGCCGACCTCGCCGATCGAGGCATGCCGCATCGGATAGATCTGCTGCGGGAACAGGAACGCCGAGGCGTTGCGGAACAGCAGCGAGAACGGCACCCGCCCCGCCATCGGCTGCGGCTGGGTGCTCAGCGCGCGCGCCTCGACCAACACGAACGGCACTTCGCCGTCGTTGATGCGCGCGGCGTAGGTCTCGTTCACGTGCGAAGAAAAATGATCGAGCGTCAGCAAGTCCATCGATGCGGGCCTCCCCAAAAGCCGAGGCCGCATCGTCCCTGCGCCGGCGCGCGGATGCAAGCCCCCCGTTGCGCGGCGCGCGCGGTTGGCCGACCGGCGGCGGCGAGGAACGCGTCGTTGCGCGCGCAATCCTCGGCTTCGCGGCGCGGCGCGCATCCGGTCGGAAAGCGTCGGGCCCGACGGCCCTCCCACACCGGCCTGGCTGCGTCCAATGCCAGGGTGGCAGGGCCGTCAGGCCCGACGCCTCGCGATCCGCGGCCGCGCAGTCCGCATCGCCCGGCCCCGGCCGCCACGCCGCGCCCAGGGCGGCGCGGCAGCCGGAGCCGCCGATGTCGCGGGCGTCCTGCCCGCTCGGCTTCCATCACTGACGAGGATGAAAGACGTCCTGTTCCTGCGTACGCGTAGCCGCACGCGGCTTCGCGCAACGCACTTGCGCATGCGCTCGCCCGGCGCCTGCGTCTCCGCCGGCGAACCTGCGAACAAACCCGGCGCGACCGCCGTGCCGCGCCGGCGCCGCATGCGAGCGCCGACCGATGCGCGCGCGTGCTTCGCATCGCGTTTCGGCCCGTACCGGCCGCGGCGGCGCAGATCGATCTGTCTGCGCACGCCGCGGCCGGCCGACACCGGGGAACCGCCGCCACCGCCGCGCCCTGCACGCGGCCGCGCGCTCGCTTCGGCCGTCACCACGACGAGACGACCGCAGCAGCGTGCATGCCAGCGCTGCAGGCGCGGGCGGTGGCGGCATCGGCTCGCGCGCCTGGCGCCGGGAGCCGTCCCCTACCCCATTGCGGGGTCCTGCCGACGCCACCGCGTTGCGCGGCGGCGCCCGAATCGCACGGCGGCTACAAGGCCGCCGCAGCCGTCGCCGGCAGCGCGCGGTCGCGGATCGCGGTCACCGCGACCATCGCCTCCGCGCTCGCCCCGCCGGCCTGCACGCGATAGGTGTAGCTGTCCACGCCGGCGAAGCCCGGATCGGGGCGATAGGTCGCGCGGTCGCGTTCGATCGTGACCCGGCCGTGGCGCGGCGCCTGGACCAGGCTGTAGCGCAGCGGCGCGCCGTTGCCGACGAAACCGCGCAGCGCCACGGTCGAATCGGCGCCGTCGACGCTGTGGGTGACCAGGTCGCCCGCGCGCAGCGGCTCGAAGCGGCGCAGCTGCGCCAGTTCGCGCGCGATCGGCGCCAGCGCCGCGTCGCCGCGCGGCTGCAGCGCGCGCTGGAAGCGTTCGCGGTCCGCGCGCCGCTGCAAGGACCGCTGCTCGGCGTCGTGCGCGCGCGCCTGCTGCGAGGCGGCGGAGACGACCTGGCTGAGGGAAAGGTCGAGAAGTCCATCCTTCGACTGCGGGGCGCCGATCGCGCCCGCTCCCAGCGCGATCAGCGCCAGGCTCAGCACGAGGGGCCCCTGGATACTCTTGTACGGCATGCCAACTCCTTCTGGTGGGATCTTGGGGATCGGGGGATCCGAAGATTCCGGACCGCGCATCCGTGCGCGCGCCGCTTGCGCGATCGCGTCCATGGCCTGGGTCCGGACCCGTTCGCAAGCGCTTGCCGCCAACGGGAAAACATCATCGCAAGCGGGCGTCGCAGGGGCCGAGACCCGATGCGAAGGCGGTCGAAAAACGCGATGGAAAATACGGTGTGCGGCGGCGCGCTGCGCGGCGGTTTTCGCGACTGGACACGGGCATGTCCGGTGTCGCTGCCGGATCGGAAAGCGTCGGGCCTGAAGGCCCTCCCACAACAGCCTCAGGCCTCGGCTCGCGCTTGTGGGAAGGCCTTCAGGCCCGACGCTGTTCGGCCGGATCGCGACAGGCTCCGACACGCGCGGCAAGCCATCCCCTGCAACGAACAAGGCCCGCCGAAGCGGGCCTTTTCATTCGAACCCGGATCCGAACCCGGATCCGATTCCGAATCCGATTCGCCGATTCAGTACTGGCCCATGAAATCGCGCTTGCCGATCTCCACGCCGTTGTTGCGCAAGATCGCGTAGGCGGTGGTGGCATGGAAGAAGAACTGCGGCAGGCCGTAGTGCACCAAATAGTCGCGGCCGTTGAAGCGGCGCTCCTTCGGCGTGCCGGGGCGCAGCACGATCTCGCGGTCGTCCGCGCCTTCGAACAGCGCCGGCTCCAGGCCGTCGAGGAACGCGCGGGTCTTGGCGATCAGCGCCTGCAGTTCGTCGAAGCTGCGCTCGCTGTCGTCGTACACCGGCACCGCCACGTCGGCCAGGCGCGCGCCGATGCCCTTGGCGAAGTCGCAGGCGATCTGGACCTGGCGCAGCAGGGGGAACATGTCGGGGAACAGGCGGGCCTGCAGGTAGGCGTCGGCGTCGATCTTGCGCTCGGCGGCCTGGGCCTGGGTGCGCTCGAGGATCGTGGACAGGCTGCCGAGCAGTTGCTGCAGCACCGGGACGCTGGCGGAGTACATCGATACGGTCATGGCGGAACCGAAGTGGGAGGGAAGCGGACATGGTAACGGTGCGCGGCGAACTGAGCCAAAAGCATCGAACCTGAAGGCCCTGCCACAACCGCGGACTTCTGTGGGAGGGCCTTCAGGTCCGATGCTTTCGCCTCGGCTCGCCCGAACCCTCACTCCTGCGCGCGCTTGCCGCGCCGCTTGGGCCGGCTCTCCTTCAACGCCGCCGCCCAGCGCTGCGCGCCGGAGCCCGCCTCGCCCCAGGCGTCGTCGGGATTGGCCAGCCGGCAGCGGTCCAGCGACAGGCAGCCGCAGCCGATGCATTGGTCCAGGGTGTCGCGCATCAGGCTCAGGTGGGCGATGCGCTGCTCCAGTTCGTCCTTCCACGCCGCCGACAGCCGGCTCCAGTCGGCGCGGGTCGGCACGCGCGAATCCGGCAGCGTGTCCAGCGCCTCGCGGATCGTCGCCAGCGGCATGCCCACGCGCTGCGCGACCCGGATCACCGCGATCCGGCGCAGCGTGTCGCGGCTGTAGCGGCGCTGGTTGCCGCCGGTGCGCACGCTGTGGATCAGGCCCTTGGCCTCGTAGAAGTGCAGCGCCGACACCGCCACCCCGGACCGTTCGGCCACCTGCCCCACGCTCAGTTCCATCGCCATGTTCATGCACCGCCTCGGTCGGTGTGCGCGGCCGGGCCGGAACTGCGGCAAAAAACCGCACGCAGGCCCTTGACCTCAACTTAAGTCCAGGTTCTATGCTGCTCCCCGTCCCAATCAGGCGTCAAGTCATGGCCTCGCAGCGCAAGCGCACGTCCGCGCACGATTCGCTTCCTTCCCCCCGGGTCAAGGCCGTGGTGTTCGACCGCTATGGCGCGCCGGAAGTGCTGCGCGCGATCGAGCTGCCGATGCCGCAGGCCGCCGCCGGCGAAGTGCGGGTGCGGGTGCGCGCGGCCGGCGTGCGGCCCAGCGACATCGCCCTGCGCAGCGGTCTGGGCGTGGGCGCCGCCGGCCGCGGCGGCGCCCGCTTCCCGCACCGGCTCGGCAACGAGTTCGCCGGCGTGGTCGACCAGGTCGGCGCCGGCGTCAGCGGCTTCCAGCCCGGCGACGAAGTGATGGGCTGGGCCGCGGCGATGAGCTACGCCGAGGCGCTGACCGTGCCGGCCGAACAATTGGTGCACAAGCCGCACACCATGACCTGGGCGGTCGCCGGCGCCCTGCCCTCGACCGGACAGACCGCGCACGCCGCGCTGCGCCAGTTGCAGGTCGGCGCCGGGCACACCCTCGTCATCCACGGCGCCGCCGGCGCGTTGGGCTGCGTCGCGGTGCAGTTGGCGGTGGCCTGGGGCGCGCGGGTGATCGGCACCGCCGCCGCGGCCGACCACGACTACCTGCGCACGCTCGGCGCGCAGCCGGTGGCCGACGACGGCGGCGGCATCGAGCGCGCGCGCGCGCTGGCTCCCGGCGGCGTCGATGCGCTGTTCGACGCCAGCGGCGACGACGGCTTCGCGCCGTGGCTGCAGCGCGTCGCTGCGGCGCGCGCGCTGAGCCTGTCGCCGCGCCACGGCCTGCCCGCGCTGCGCAGCCAGCGCAGCCGCGAACGCCTGGCCGAACTGGTGGCCGTGCACCAGCGCCACGGCCTGTTGGTGCCGGTGCGCGAGATGTTCCCGCTGACCCGCGCCGCCGAGGCCCACCGCGCGGTCGAGCGCGGCCCGGCGCGCGGCAAGGTGGTGTTGATGGTGTACGAAGCCATGCCGCTGTCGCTGCTGAGGTTGAGCGCATGAGCGAGCGCAGCGGCGACGCCTCGGGCGGGCACGCGCGGGCGTTGTCGGGAGAGCCTCCGGAGCCGATGGGCCATGTGATCGGGTCGCAGGGCAGCGGAGCCGGAGGCTCTCCCGACAACGTCCGCCACGCGCCGCCTGGCGCGGACGCTTCCATCCCAGTCCCCGACGAACCTATGCTGGCGCAGCGGAGCGGATCGGCCGGGATGGGAGCGTCCGTGCGAGGCGGCGCCGGACCGGACGCGGCGCTCGCAGCGCGAGGCATCGGGGCTGCGGGCCCGGCCGGCAAAGCCGCGGCCGGCTTCGATGCGGGCGAGGATATGGCGGTCGGAACGGGCAGCATCGGGGCTGAAGTCCCTCCCATCAGCGCTTCAGCCGGCTTCGATGCGGGCGAGGATGCGGCGGCCGGAACGGACAGCGTCGGGACTGAAGTCCCTCCCACAAGAGCCGCGGCCAGCTTCGAAGCAGGCGAGGATATGGCAAGCGGAACGCAAAGCACCGGGGTTCAAGCCCCTGCCACCAGCGCCACGGCCGGCTCCGGCTCCGGCGCGGGCGCAGACGAGGCCAACGCGGCGCAACGCGGCGGGCCGGACGACCCCGCCGCGCAGGGCCTGTTCGCGCCGCGTTATCGCGGGCTTACCGCCGGCGCGGTCGCGCTGGTCGCGCTGGTCGGGTTCGAGGCGCTGGCGGTGACCACGGCGATGCCGACCGTGGCACGCGCGCTCGATGGCCTGCCGCTGTACGCGCTGGCCTTCGCCGGGACGCTGGCCGCGAGCGTGGTCGGCATGGTCGCGGCCGGACGCTGGGCCGACGCGCGCGGCCCGGTCGCGCCGCTGCGCCACGGCATCGCCTGGTTCGCGCTGGGCCTGGTGGTGGCCGGGCTGGCGCCGTCGATGGGCTGGCTGGTCGCCGGACGGGTGATCCAGGGCTTCGGCGGCGGGCTGATCTCGGTGGCGCTGTACGTGGTGGTCGGCCGGGTCTATCCGCCGGCGCTGCGGGTCAAGATCTTCGCCGCGTTCGCCGCGGCCTGGGTGCTGCCGGCGATCGTCGGCCCGGCGATCAGCGGCGCCATCGTCGAACACGTCGGCTGGCGCTGGGTGTTCCTGGCGGTGCCGGCGGTCGCGGCGCTGGCCGCGTGCTGGGTGCTGCCGGCGCTGCGCGGGCTGGGCCCGGTGGCGCAGGCCGAACCGCCGCGCCGCGGCGACGCGCTGCGCCTGCCGTGGGCGCTGCTGGCCACCGCCAGCCTGCTGGCCCTGCACTACGGCGGCCAGCAACGCGGCTGGAGCGCGCTGGTGTGGCTGCTGCCGGCCGCCGTCGCGCTGATGCTGGCGGCCTCGCAACTGCTGCCGCGCGGCGCGCTGCGCGCCGCGCGCGGCCTGCCGACCGTGGTCTCGCTGCGCGGCATCGCCGCCGGCGCCTACTTCCTCACCGAGGCCTACATCCCGCTGCTGCTGTCGTCCGAACGCGGGCTGTCGCCGACCTGGGCCGGCGCGGTGCTGACCCTGGGCGCGATCGGCTGGTCGAGCGGCTCGTGGCTGCGCGGCCGCGACGCCCAGCCGCAGCGGCCGTGGCGCTACCTGCAGGCGGGCATGGCGATGATCGCCCTGGGCGTGGCGACGATCGCCGCGATGGCGCTGCTGCGCGCGCCGGTCGCGCTCGGCATCGGCGGTTGGATCGTCGCGGGCCTGGGCATGGGCCTGATCTACCCGACCCTGTCGGTGCTGATGCTGGAACTGTCGCCGCCGCAGGAACAGGGCCGCAACTCCTCGGCGCTGCACCTGGGCGATGCGATCTACACCGCCACCGCGCTGGCCGCGGGCGGCTCGCTGTTCGCCGCGCTGCTGGCGCGCTCGCACACGCTGGCCTATGCCTGCGGGTTCGCGATCGCCCTGGCGCTGGCGCTGCTGGGACTGGCGCTGGCGGCGCGGGTGCGGGTCGCGCGGTGAACGGCGCAAGGGCCTTCAGGCCCGATGCGGTTGGTTCCGATCATGCCGACCTGAAACAAAAGCATCCGGCCTGAAGGCCGTCCCGCAACCGCGGCCGCCTGGTGCCGGGCGGACGCTCAGCGCGCGGCCTGCGCCTGCGTCTTCGACGCTTCCAGCTTGCGCGGCGCGGCCTGCGCCAGGCGCTGGTACAGCGCCACCACCTGCTCCATCAACCCCTGCGTGCTCCAGCCGCGCGCGTCCACCGGCCCGGCCGCCGACAGCTGCGCGCGCAGTTCCGGCGAACGCAGCACCCGCGCCACGTGCGCGGCGAAGTCCTCGACGTTCTCCTCGCTGATCACCGCGCTGCGCGCATCGCGCAGCACGGTCGCGGTGCCCATCACCGCGGTGGAGACGATCGGCACGCCCAACGCCATCGCCTCGATCAGCACCAGGCCCTGGGTCTCGGTCGGCGAGGCGAACACGAAGGCGTCGCCGGCGCGGTAGGCGTCGAGCAGGGTCGTGCGGCGGTCGAGATTGCCGAAGAAACGCACGTTGGCGTCGAGCCCGTATTCCTTCGACAGCCGCTTCAGCCGCTCGGCGTCGGGACCTTCGCCGGCGATGATGAACATCAGCTCGGGAAAATCCGCGACCAGCCGGCGCGCCACCTGCAGCAGGAACGCGATGTTCTTCTCCACCGCCAGCCGGCTCACCGTCACCAGGGTCGGGCGCGCGGCGTCGATGCCGTGCTCGGCGCGGAAGCGCGCGCCGTCGCCGCGCGCGAACTCGCTCAGGTCGATGCCGGTCGGCAGCACCGTGGAGGGAGTGGCGATGCCGTAGTGGTCCAGCACCTCGACCATCTGCGCGGTCGGCACGATCAGGTGATCGACGCCGTGGCAGAGCATGCGCGACAGCCGCCGCGCCACCAGCCGCAGCAGCGCCACCGGCGCCCACGGCAGGTAGTGGCCGATGTATTCCTCGAAATAGGTGTGATACGTCTCCACCGTCGGCCGGCCGGTGCGTTCGGCCAGGCGCACGCCCAGGCGATGGGCCTGGAACGGGGTGTGGATGTGGATCACGTCCCAGTGCCGCTGCGCCAGCTGCGGCAGGATCCGGCGCAGTTCCGGCGCGCGCACCAGCCGGTCCTCGGGATCGAAGAAGATCACCCGCGCCGGCAGCCGGACGATCTCGAACTCGTCGCTGTCGTGCAGTTCCTGGCCGCTGCCTGGGCCGTAGTCCGGCGCCACCAGGGTCACCGCGTGGCCCATGCGCGCCAGCGACTGGGCGAAGGTGCGGATCGAGGTCGACACCCCGTTGACCCGCGGGAAGTACACGTCCGAGAGCATCAGGATGTTCATCCTGCCCAGCCTAGGGCGGGCCGATGACCGATTTGTGTCCCCCGCCGGTGCGGCGCAACCCTTCTGCGGCGTAGGGTTGGCGAGGCGGCGGCCGACGCTTGCGGAAAAGCCCTGTGCCTTGGTGGGCAGGCCCGTGTCCTTGTGGGAGGGCCTTCAGGCCCGATGCCTTCGTACCAGAAAAGCGTCGGGCCTGAAGGCCCTCCCACAAAGGCCTGAGGCCCTCCCGCAAGCGCGCCGCCCCGCACGGCCGAGCTTGCGCAAGCGACCCGCGATCTCGACCATGGCCCACCGTCCCGAACGCAGCATCGATGCCCTCCTCCCCTGATACCGACCGCGATACCGACCCGGACACCGCCCCCGCCCGCCGTCCGCGCCGCGGGCTGCGCCTGGCGCTGGCGCTGTTCGCGCTGGCGTGGATCGCCAGCGCCGTCTACCACGTCTACAAGCCGCTGCCGCCCGGGATCGGCGTCGCCGGCCCGCTGCGCAGCGCGCGCGACGTCGCCCTGCTGACCGATCTCACCTGGACCGACCCGCAGGGCGCGCGCCACAGCGACCAGCACGTGTTCGACGAAGCCCTGCGCCTGATCGGCCAGGCGCGCCGCGCGATCGTCGCCGACCAGTTCCTGTTCAACGATTTCGGCAGCGAGAACTCCGGCGAAGTGCGCTACCGCAAGCTCAGCCAGGAGCTCACCGACGCGCTGGTCGCGCGCAAGCGCGCCGTGCCCGGGCTGACCGTGGTGCTGATCACCGACCCGATCAACACCGTCTACGGCGGCCGCGTCTCGCCGCAGCTGCAGCAGTTGCGCGAGGCCGGCGTGCAGGTCGTGGTCACCGACCTGGCGCGCCTGCGCACGCCGAATCCGGCCTGGTCGGGCCTGTGGCAGCTGTGCTGCCGCTGGGCCGGCAACGACAGCGACGGCGGCTGGCTGCCCAATCCGCTCGGGCCGGGCAAGGTGAGCCTGCGCAGCTGGCTGGCCCTGCTCAACCTCAACGCGAACCATCGCAAGACCCTGGTGGTCGACCAGGGCGAGGACTGGACCGCGCTGGTGGCCTCGGCCAATCCGCACGATGCCAGCAGCCTGCACGGCAACGTCGCCGTGCGTTTCGGCGGCGCCGCCGCGCTCGACCTGCTGGCCAGCGAGCGCGCGGTGGCGGCGCTGTCGGGCGCGGCCTGGCCGCGCGCGCTGCCCACATCGGTTCCGCGCGAAAGCATCGTCGACACCACCAGCGCGCCGCGCGTGCAGGTGCTCACCGAAGGCCGCATCCGCGACGCCCTGCTCGCCGCGGTCGACGGCGCGCGCGGCGGCGACCGCCTGGACATCGCCGTGTTCTATTTCTCCCACCGCCGTCTGGTCGACGCGGTCGCCGCCGCGCACAAGCGCGGGGTGGCGGTGCGGGTGCTGCTGGACCCGAACGAAGACGCGTTCGGACGCAAGAAGAACGGCGTGCCCAACCGCCAGGTCGCCGCCGAACTGGTCGCCGCCGGCGTGCCGCTGCGCTGGTGCGACACCCACGGCGAGCAATGCCACGCCAAGCTGCTGCTGCGCAGCGGCAGCGACGGCAAGATCGAGCTGATCGCCGGCTCGGCCAACTACACCCGCCGCAACCTCGACGACTACAACCTGGAATCCAGCGCGCGGGTGATCGCGCTCGACGACGCGCCGGTCGCGCGGCAGGCGCGGGCGTACTTCGAACGCAGCTGGAGCAACACCGACGGACGCAGCATCAGCGCCGACTACGCCAAGTACGCCGACGACTCGACCCTGCGCAAGATCTGGTACCGGATCGCCGAAGCCAGCGGCCTGTCGAGTTTCTGACCGGAAGCCTCTGTAGGAGCGGCGCGAGCCGCGACCGCGACAACGCAGCTACGCCGAAGCTGTCGTCGCCGTTGCATTGTCGCGGTCGCGGCTTGCGCCGCTCCTACAGTCGGGCTTCGCCGCCGACCGGCGCGGTCGCCGTGCCACCAATGGCCGACACGACCGGCAACGATGCCGTATCGTGCACGCATGGACCCGCTCCGCTACCTGCGCGGCTACCCGCCGCACGTGCTGACCCAAGTGCAAGCGCTGATCGACGCCGGCAAGCTCGGCGAGGCGCTGCGCAAGCGCTACGACCACGGCGGCCACGCGGTGCGCGACGACAAGGCGCTGTTCGCCTACGTGGTGGCGATCAAGGATCGCTACATGCGCAAGGCCGATCCGCTCAACAAGGTGATCTACGACAACAAGCTGCAGGTGGTGAGCCAGGCCCTGGGCACCCATACCGCGATCTCGCGCGTGCAAGGCGGCAGGCTCAAGGCCTCGCGCGAGATCCGCATCGCCACCGTGTTCCGCGACGCGCCCGAGCCGTTCCTGGAGATGATCGCCGTGCACGAGTTGGCCCACCTCAAGCACCGCGAGCACGACAAGGGCTTCTACCAGCTGTGCGCGCACATGAGCCGCGACTACCACCAGCTCGAATTCGACCTGCGCCTGTACCTGACCGCGCAGGAAACCGAAGCCGCCGGCGCGCGCTGAATCCTTCGCCGCTTGCGCCGCCGCGTCCGACGGGTCGCTGCGGCGATGCGCGCTGCCGCTGCCGCGTCGCCCGTGCGCGCCGCGCGCACCCGCGGCGGCGCCCATTCCGGCAAAGTCGGCCGCCAGGCCGGCGCCGCGCCGCGCACGGGCGAACGCCGTGGAAACGGCGCGCTGCACGGCCGGGGTTCGGCCCTTCGCGCCCGCCCGCCCAAGGCGCCCGGCCAGCCTGCGGTCGCAGGAATTGCAGCCTGGATGCACACCCCTCGCGCCGCCGCATTGCCCGCCCCGGGGACCGCCTGCCCCATAGCGGTTAGAATCGGCGGTTCCCACCGAATACCACAGCTCCCGCCATGGACCGCATCGAGATCGGCCGCCTGATCGAACAACGCCTGACCGCCGAATCCGCGGCCCTGCAGGCCCAGTGGCGCGGGCAGTCCTCGATCCGCCACTGCTTCGTCGACGATCTGCTGCCGCCGGCGCTGGCGCAACGCATCCACGCCGCGTTCCCGCCGCCGTCGAGCATGATGCTGCGCAAGAACCTGCGCGAGCTGAAGTACGTGTCGGCGCAGATGGACCAGCACGACCGGCTGCTGGAGGAAATCGTGTTCGCGTTCCAGCAGCCGGGCGTGCTCGAACAGGTGCGCGCGATCACCGCGATGCGCTCGCTGTACCCGGACGAGCACCTGTACGCCGGCGGCATCTCGGTCATGGGCCAGGGCCATTTCCTCAACCCGCACCTGGACAATTCGCACGACAAGGACCGCGAGCGCTATCGCGTGCTGAACCTGCTGTATTACGTGTCGCCGGACTGGAGCCAGGCCGACGGCGCCAACCTGGAGCTGTGGCCGCAGGGCCCGCAGGGCGAGCCGATCACCGTGGTCAGCCGCTTCAACCGCCTCGCGCTGATGGTGACCGACCAACATTCCTGGCACTCGGTGTCGCCCAACCGCAGCGACCGCGCGCGCTGCTGCGTGTCGAACTACTACTTCTCCGACCATCCGGTCGGCGATGCCGACTATTTCCACCCGACCTCGTTCCGCGGCCGCCCCGAGCAGCGCGTGCGCGACCTGGCGCTGCGCGCCGACGCGTCGCTGCGCGGCTGGGTGCGCAAGCTGTTCCCGAAGGGATTGCGCGCGACCCGGCACGTCTACCGCCGCGACCGCTGACCCGCGCCGCGGCGGCGCGCACGCAAGGCCAGGGGACCTGCGCCGGCCCGCCGCGCCGATGGCTCACCCCGCCGGTTCGTCCTCGCGCATCATCAACAGCGCGATCAAGGTCAGCGCGCCGGCGGCGGCCAGGTAATAACCGACGTAGGCCAGGCTGTAGCGCTCGGCCAGGAACATCGCGATCGACGGCGCCAGCGAGGCGCCGAGGATGCCGGCGAAGTTGAACGCCAGCGAGGCGCCGGTGTAGCGCACCGCGGTCGGGAACATCTCCGCCAGGATCGTGCCCAGCGGCCCGTAGGTCAGGCCCATCACGCCCAGGCCCAGGCTCAGGAACGCGAACACGCCCCAGGGGTTGCCGGCCACGAACAGGCGCTCGAACAGCACCCCGAACAGCATCACCGCCAGGGTCGAGACGATCATCGCCAGGCGCCGGCCCTTGCGGTCGGCGAACACCGCCGACAGCGGGATGGTCGCGGCGAAGCACAGCACGCTGCCCAGCTGCAGCAACAGGAACTGGTGGCGGGTGTAGCCCAGGTGCGAGGTGCCCCAGCCCAGCGCGAACACCGTCATCAAGTAGAACAGCACGAACGTCGCCAGCGCGGCGAAGGTGCCGGCGATCAAGGCGCCGGGATGCTTCAGCAGCACGCTGACCATCGGCACCTTGACCCGCTCGTGGTGGTCCATCGCCTTGCGGAACGCCGGCGTCTCGCTGATGCGCAGGCGCACCCACAGGCCGACGAACACCAGCGCCGCGCTGGCCAGGAACGGAATCCGCCAGCCCCAGGCGAAGAACGCCTCGTCGCCCATCAGGTCGGTCAGCAGCAGGAAGATGCCGGTCGACAGGAAGAAGCCGATCGGCGCGCCCAGCTGCGGGAACATGCCGTACCAGGCGCGCTTGCCCGGCGGCGCGTTCTCGGTCGCCAGCAGCACCGCGCCGCCCCACTCGCCGCCCAGGCCCAGGCCCTGGCCGAAGCGGCACAGCGCCAGCGCGATCGGCGCGAGGATGCCGATGCTGTGGTAGGTCGGCAGCAGGCCGATGACCACCGTCGACAGGCCCATCGTCAGCAGCGCCGCCACCAGCGTGGCCTTGCGCCCAATGCGGTCGCCGAAGTGGCCGAACAGCGCCGCGCCGATCGGGCGGGCGAAGAACGCCAGCGCGAACGCGGCCAGCGACTGCAGCTGCGCGGTGTTGGGATCGGCCGAAGGAAAGAACAGCTGCGGGAACACCAGCACCGCGGCGGTGGCGTAGATGTAGAAGTCGAAGAACTCGATGGTGGTGCCGATCAGGCTCGCGAACAGCACGCGCGAGGGGGAATTGACCGTGGCCGGCGCGGCTGCGCTCATCGGGTGTCCGGATTGTGGGGGGAGGTGCTGCATTGATACCCGATCCCGGCCCGGTTCGGCAAAGGCACGAAGGTCGTAGCCCGTGCCGCGGCCGTCGCCGACGCCAGGCGCGCAGGCAGGCGGATCGTCGCGGCCGCTGGCCGCGCGCGGCGCGATCCGGCAAGGTGGACGCTCCCCCGCATCGATCGCCCTGGCCATGAGCGAACCCGCCCCTCTCCGCGTCGCCCTGGTCGGCTACGGCTTCGCCGGCAAGACCTTCCACGCGCCCTTGATCGCGGCCACGCCGGGGCTGGCGCTGGCCGTGGTCGGCTCCAGCGACGCGGCCAAGGTCGGCGCCGATTTTCCCGCCGCCGCGGTCGTCGCCGACCCGCTGCAGGCCGCCACCGACGCGCGCGCCGACCTGGTCGTGATCGCCACCCCCAACCACAGCCACGCGCCGCTCGCGCGCGCCGCGCTGGCCGCGGGCAAGCACGTGGTGGTCGACAAGCCCTTCACCCTGGACCTGGCCCAGGCGCGCGAACTGGCGGCGCTGGCGCAGCGGCACCAGCGACTGCTGTCGGTGTTCCAGAACCGGCGCTGGGACAGCGACTACCTGGGGATCAAGCAGGCGGTCGAATCCGGCCGGCTCGGAACGATCTCGCATTTCGAATCGCGCATCGACCGCTTCCGCCCGCAGGTGCGCGAGCGCTGGCGCGAGCAGGCCGGGCCGGGCACCGGGGTGTGGTGGGACCTGGGCCCGCACCTGGCCGACCAGGCGCTGCAGCTGTTCGGCCCGCCCGAGCGGGTGTTCGCCAGCCTGGCGGTGCAGCGCGAGGGCGCGGTGGTCGCCGACTGGGCGCACGTGGTGCTGGAGTACCCGCGCCTGCGCGCGATCCTGCACGCCGGCATGCTCGCCGCCGGCGGCAGCCCGCGCTTCCTGGTCCACGGCAGCACCGGCACCCTGCTCAAGGCCCAGACCGACCGCCAGGAAGCGCAGTTGCTCGCCGGCCTGGCCCCGGGCGCGCCGGGCTGGGGCGAGGACCCGGACCCGCTGCAGTGGTTCGGCCCGGCCCGCGCCGAACACTGGCCGACGCCGGCCGGGGACCAGCGCGGCTACTACGCGGCCGTGCGCAACGCGCTCCTCGGCCAGGGCCTCAACCCGGTGCCGCCGGCGCAGGCGGTGGCGCTGATGGCGGTGCTCGAAGCGGCGGCCGAGTCGTCCGCGCAGGGACGCGCGATCGCGCCGGACCTGAGCGAGGCCGAACGCGCCGCCGCCGACGAGGCGCGGCTGTGGCGCGCCGAACTGCGCGCATCCTCGCTCGCGCAGCGCTGAGCTTCGCGGGCCGGGCGCGGCGCCGGCGTTTGCGCGCGACGCAAACCGCGGCGGCGCAACCGAAAAAATCTTCGCGCGCGCGCAATCCGCGCGCGCCCGAACCGCGCCGACGGCGGTCACGGTCAACTTCGCTGCCGGACCGCGCGCGCGCCGACGGCGCACGCGCGCGGCGAATCGCAAGCGCGGCCAAACCCGCAAGCGCGCGCCGCGCACACGTGCAGCGATCAATCCATCGCAGATCGGCAAAGCGGAACTAAGCCCGCCGGCTATTGCGCGAAACATCAAGGTTTCGCCGCCGCGCGCTTTCCTACTCTGGGCGCGCTGCAACCGAGCGGCCGCGCCACTCCCCGGCGCGGCGCCGCGACGCAACGGATGCGCCCTTGCCCCTCCTCGGTCCCGCCCGACCCGCGGGCCGTTGCTTATTGCGCCAGGTCCGGCCATGCCGGACCCGAGCCATGACTGCAGTTCGGCGCGGCCCCGGCCGCGCCGCGTTACCGGGGAGTCATCGGCGGCCTCGTCCCTCGCCAACGCTTCGGCGCGCCTGCGCCGACGGCGGCGCGTGCGCGCGGCGCCGGGTCCGCCACCCACCGTCCCTCCCTCTCCACCGAGCAGGTACTCACCATGAATCAGCGCATCTCCCGCTCCGTCCGCCTGGGCGCCCTCGCCTGCGCCCTGGGCCTGTCCTTCGTCGCCACCCACGCCAGCGCGCAGAGCGCGGAAGTCGTCTCCGCCGGGGTCAAGGCCTGCGCGCTCAGCGGCGGCGTCACCGTCACCGTGCTCGGCCTCAACACCGCCCTGCCGCTGCCGTGCACCGGCCAGGCCCAGGTCGCTGCGCCCGGCAGCAAGGAGAACAGCGCGCTCGGCCTCGACGTCGGCCTGCTCGGCCTGGTCAGCGTGGTCAAGCTCGACGTCGCCCGCCAGCGCGCCGACTACACCGACGCCAGCGGCGCCACCGCGCTGGACGGCCGCTCCAGCGTCGGCGGCCTGAGCCTGGTGCAGAACCTGGTCGCGCTGGAAGGCGCCACCGGCGCGCTGTCGTGCGACTCGCTGACCGGCAGCACCGTGCTGCACTGCCAGGCCAGCGCCGACGTCGCCAACGTGCGCATCGCCGGCGGCAGCGTCATCACCGTGCCCTCGCCGCTGCCGAAGAACTTCGCCGTGCCGGTCGGCGGCAGCATCCGCCTGGTCGTGCTCGGCATCCCGGTGGAAGTGCCGGTCGGCGGCGCGCTGACCCTCAACAGCGTCGCCACCGCCGGCGTCGGCAGCGCCAACGTCAACGTCGTGCACAAGCCGGTGCAGCTGACCCTGGGCGGCAGCGTCTCGGTCGGCGGCCTGGGCCTGATCGGCGTGCAGGTCGAAGCCGCCGCCACGCCCTCGACGATCACCGTGCGCGGCCGCTCGCCGTTCACCGCGGTCAACGTGGACTGAGCGGCTCGGCCGGGTTATGAGCGCCCCGCGTCGGCGACGACGCGGGGCGTTTGTTTTTGGCCGCAGCAAAGCCGAACGCGCAACGGTGGGCGGCGCGGCAAGCCCGTCCTTGCCTGCTCGCATGCCCCCGATCCCCTCGCGCCGGCAGCGACGCGCTATCCTCCCGCCCGCCGCAACTGCGCAACCTCGATCAACTCTCCCCTGCCATCCTGCCGCGGCACGACGACGACGGAGCACGCCCTTGGTCCGCAGCACCACCTTCGCGCACTACAGCGCCCGCATCGAGAAGGTGGTCGCGTTCATGGCTCAGCGCCTGGACCAGCCGCTGACCCTGGCCCAACTGGCCGAGGCCGGGCATTTCTCGCCGTATCACTTCCACCGCGTCTACCGCGGCCTGATGGGCGAGACCATCGCCAGCACCCAGCGCCGGCTGCGCCTGCACCGGGCCGCGCACGAACTGCTGCACGGCCACGACGGCATCGCCCGCATCGCCCAGCGCGCGGGCTACGCCAGCGTCGCCGCGTTCACCCGCGCGTTCGGCGGCGCCTACGCGCAGACCCCGGCGGCGTTCCGCAAGCGTCGTGCCGCCCCGCCCGCGCTGACCCGCGCGGACTTCGACCCGACCCTGGAGAGCCTCATGTACACCGCGCAGATTTCCACCCTCGCCCCGCACCGCGCCGTGGCCCTGCCGCACCGCGGCGACTACAACGGCATCGGCGCCCAGTTCGAGCGCCTGTACGGCTGGGCCGGCGCCCTGGGCCTGCTCGCCGCGCAGCCGCCGCGCGCGTTCGGGATCTACTACGACAGCCCGGCCGACACGCCCGCCGAAAGCCTGCGCTCGGACGCCTGCCTGGCGGTGCCGGCCGCCACCGCGCCCGGCGAGGGCATGCGCTGGGTCGAGATCGCCGGCGGCCGCCACGCAGTGGTGATCCACACCGGCCCCTACAGCGAACTGCAGCGCGCCTACGACTGGCTGTTCTGCCAATGGCTGCCGGCCAGCGGCGAGGAAGCCGGCGACGCGCCGGTGTACGAGGAATACCTCAACGACAGCCGCAGCCTGCCGCCGGAGCAGTGGCAAACCTCGATCTGCCTGCCGCTTAAGTAACCGTCCGAAACCCCTTGTAGGAGCGGCGCAAGCCGCGACCGCGACAACGCAACTGCGATGAAGGCGGCGACGCAGTTGGGGTGTCGCGGTCGCGGCTCGCGCCGCCCCTGCAGCTCGCGCCGCTCCTACAGTGCGCGTGCATGCTCTCGCCGCGCTTACGGATTCGCGCCGCGTCCTCGCGCCGCTTCAACGGATTCTTAGCGTTCAGCGCGTTAAGTTTCCCCCATGACGAATCCGCCCCGTTCGACCCGCCCGCCGTCCCGCGGCCGCCTGCGATGAGCGCGCAGTGCGATTACAGCTTCGGCATCGAGGAAGAGTTCTTCCTGGTCCGCCCGCACAGCCGCCTGCTCGCCACCCAGGTGCCCGCGCGCCTGCTCAAGCGCGCGCGCGCCGAACTCGGCGAGAGCATCGAGAGCGAACTGCTGCAGGCGCAGATCGAGATCGCCTCGCCGGTGCAGTGCGACATCGGCCAGGCCCGCCGCCAGCTCGGCGAGCTGCGCCGCGGCCTGGCCGAACTGGCGCACGAGCACGGCCTGGCCCTGCTCGCCGCCGGCACCCATCCGCTGGGCCAGTGGCGCGAGCAGAGCCAGACCGACAAACCGCGCTACCGGCAACTGGTGGAGGATTTCCAGATCGTCGCCCGGCGCAGCCAGGTCTGCGGCCTGCACGTGCACGTGCAGCTGCCCGACGGCGTCGACCGGGTCCAGGCGATGAACCGGGCGATGCCGTGGCTGCCGCTGCTGCTGGCGCTGTCGACCTCCTCGCCGTTCTGGGACCGCTTGAACAGCGGGCTGATGAGCTATCGCCAGGCCATGTACGACGAATGGCCGCGCACCGGCATCCCCGATTTCTTCGCCGGCGAAGCCGAATACGACGCCTTCGCCGACCTGCTGCGGCGCGCCGGCGCGATCGCCGACGCCGGCTCGCTGTGGTGGGCGATCCGGCCGTCGCCGAACTTCCCCACCGTCGAGCTGCGCATCGCCGACGCCTGCACCCATCTGGACGACAGCCTCGCCATCGCCGCGCTGTTCCGCTGCCTGATGCGCCACATCGCCCGCCGCCGCGCCGAACCGCCGCCGTGCGACGCGGCCACCCGCCGGCTGATCGACGAGAACCGCTGGCGGGCCAAGCGCTCGGGCCTGCAGGCGCAGTTCATCGACGCGCACGGCCGCAGCGAACCGGCGCTGGCGCAGCTGCGGCGCCTGCGCGAGCTGGTCGCCGAAGACGCCGCCGCGCTCGACTGCACCCAGGCGCTGCGGCACCTGGACACCATCGCCGAACGCGGCACCAGCGCGCACGCGCAGCTGGCGATCTACCGCGAACACCGCCAGCGCGGCGCCAGCCGCAACAGCGCGCTCAAGGCGGTGGTCGACTGGCTGCTGCACGCCACCGTTCCCGCCGCGGCCGACGCCGCGCCTCCCCGCTCCGCACCGGATACGCCATGAACCAGCCCGCCCGCAAACTGCTGATCGGCCTGTCGCCGCGCATGATGCGCAACCTGCCGCCCGAGTACGGCTTCCGCAACAAGACCCTGCAGTACCTGGAACAATCGATGGCGCACTGGGTCATGGCCAGCGGCGCGCTGGTGACGATGATCCCCACCGTCGACGCCGAAGGCGCGGTGCAGGCCAGCGACCTGTCGGTACGCGACTACGCCGGCGCGCTCGACGGCCTGATCCTGCAGGGCGGCGCCGACATCGACCCGGTCGCCTACGGCGAGCGTCCCAGCGAACTGCTGATGACCACCGACCCGGACCGCGACCGCTTCGAGCTGAGCCTGCTGCGCGCCTTCGTCGAGCTCGGCAAGCCGGTGCTCGGGGTCTGCCGCGGCATGCAGCTGATCAACGTCGCCCACGGCGGCAGCCTGTACCAGGACCTGGTCGGCGCCGGCGCCACCCGCGCCCAGCACTACATCCCGGCCCAGTACGACGAACACAAGCACGCCCTGCGCATGCGCGAAGGCGGCTGGCTGGCCGCGCTGTATCCGCAGGTGGCGCAGCCGCAGGTCAATTCGATCCATCACCAGGGCATCAAGAACCTCGGCGACGGCCTGGAAGTGGAGGCCTGGTCCGAGGACGGCATCCCCGAGTGCGTGCGCGGCCTCGGCGAGGGCTTCGTGGTCGGCGTGCAATGGCATCCGGAGTTCCACGACCACCGCTTCCCCGAACTGCTGCCCGGGCGGCCGCTGCTGATGGCGTTCATCGAGGCCGCGCGCGAACGCGCGCGCGCGCTGGCGCTGGCGGGCTGAAGCGCATTGCGCGCCGCGGCGGGCACGGGCGTGCGCCCGGCCCGCCGGGCGAGGCGAACCGCCGCGCTGCGGTCTTCACGGCGCGCCGGATAAGGTCGGCCCACCTCATCGCAGAAGGAACCGCCGCATGAGCGCCTCACGCTCCGCCGCGCTGCTCGCCGCCGTCGCCGCCTCCGCCTTGCTCGCCGCCTGCCAGCGCGACGCCGCGCCGTCCGCGCCCGCGGCGACCGCCGCAACCGCACAACCGGCCGCGACGCCGGCCGCAACCGATCCGGCCGCGCTGCAGCGCGCCGTCGAGACGCTGATGGCGCAGCAATACGGCGATGCCTTCGACGCGACCCAGCGCTGCTGGAAATTCCACGCCAAGGTCGAAGGCGGCGTCGACGACGATTACTGCATGCGCGCGGGCGCGCCGGAACTGGTCGACCTGCAAGGCCAGCGGCGGCTCTACGTCGCCGCGCACAACCTCGCCGACGCCCAGGGCTATGTCTACGGCCACGTCTCCTCGGGCCTGATGGGCGCGTTCGTGCTGGCCCCCGACGCGCGCGGCGGCTGGACCCTGGTCGCTGGCGACAAGCAGATCCCGTCCGGCAGCTCGGGCTACTGCGGCTGCGACGACGCGCAGCTGGTGCGCATCGGCGCCGACACCATGGCCTGGAAATTCGCCAGCGGCGGCACCGGCCAGGGCATCACCGTGTCGATCTACAGCCTGATCGCGCCGATCGGCGACAAGATCCGCAACCTCAGCGCGATCCCGCAGATCGCCGAGGACGATCAGGACAGCGAGTACAGCGTCGCCATCGACGACAGCGACACCGTCAAGCCGTTCTTCCCGCTGCGGGTGACCAAGCGCACCCAGCAGCCCGGCGGCAACAGCGCGCAGACCGAGCACGTGGTCGAGTTCGATCCGGCCCGGCAGGTTTACGCGTTGCCGGCGGCGAAGTAGCGGCAGCTGCGTGCGGTGGCCGTGGCGATGGAATAGTTGCAGTGACGGCGGCGTAGTTGCAGTGGTGCGGTCGCGGCTTGCGCCGCTCCTACAGGGGCCATCGACGCATCCGCCTGGGCTGCCTGTAGGAGCGGCGCAAGCCGCGACCGCGCCACCGCAGCGACGACGCAAGCACCCATCGAACGAGAACGGGGCGGCCGCAGCCGCCCCGCCCTCGCGCCGGCGCCGCCTTGGCGACGCCGACGCACATCCACCGTCGACGATCAGCTCGCCACGCAGTTGTAGCAGACCAGGGCGAAATCCTGGTCGGTGTCGTCGCCGGAGTTCGGCAACCCGTTGGAGTTGATGTCGGTCGCCCGCACCTCGATGGTGAAGGCGCCGCCGCCGTGCTGCGCGGCCTGCAGGAACACGCCTTCGTTGTTGTTGCGCGCATCCGCCGCGCCGCCGGTCGCCGACCAGCCGCTGGCGTTGAACACATTGCCCAGGAAGGTGCTCGCGCCCGAGCTCACGCGCAGGTCGAGGTTGTTGTTCCAGGCCGGCGTGGTGCCGCCCAGGCCGTGGCCCGGCGCGTCGGTCCACACCAGCATGATCCGCACCGGCTTGCTCGCATCGGCGGCGCGGAAGCTGCGGGTCCAGTTCTCGCCGCTGTTGTTGAACACGTGGGCCTGGTCGAAGTACTGCACCGTCTGCGCCGGACGCAGCACCGGCTCCAGCAGCATCCGCCCCCAGCCCTGCTTGGCGTCGGGCGCGGTGGTCAGGGTGCCGCCGTCGGCGTCGAGCTTGCCGACCAGGTTCTGCGCCACCGCGGTGAACGCGGCGCGGGTCAGCGCCGGGCTCGGCGTCGCCCCGGCGAACTTGTTGCGGTAGTACTGGGTGAACAAGGCGCTGGCGCCGGCGACCTGGGGCGAGGCCATGCTGGTGCCGCACATCAGGCCGTGGCCGGTGGCGCTGTTGGCCGAATCGATCGAGCAGCCCGGCGCGACGATGCCCGGAATGCGGCGGCCGTCCAGCGCCGGCCCGTGCGCGGTGTTGCTGGACAGGTCGTTGATCGCGGCGATCTGCACCGTCGCCGAGGTCTGGCCCTTGGTCGAGCCGACGGTGAAGGTATTCTTGGCCTCGTCCGGCGAACCCTGGCTCTGGGTGCCGCCGTTGCCGTTCATGAACGACAGCACGTAGTTCAGCGGCTGGTCGCCCGGCGCGCTCGGATCGGCGTCGCGCACGCCCACGTCGACCTGGCGGGTGTCGCCGTCGTAGCCGCGCGGCGAACCGCCCGGGCCCCAGCTGTTGCCGGAGATGGTCGCCTTGTTGCGCACCGACTGGGTCATCAGCAACAGCATGCCGCCGGGCTGGGTGAAGAACGGCGAATACACCTGCTCGACCAGCTTCGCCCCCGGCGCCACGCCCAGGCCGCGCAGGAAGCTGCCGGTGGACGCGGTGGCGCGCACGTTGGAGGCGCCGTCGCCGGCCATGATCGCCGCGGTGTGGGTGCCGTGCGCGCTGCTGGCCGAGCCGCCGCAGGTGGTGCCGGTGCACGCGGTCATGCGCGCGGCGAGGTCGGGATGGGTCTGGTGCACGCCGCCGTCGACGTTGGCGATGATCGCGCCGGTGCCGTTCACGCCCAGGCCGCTGAGATAGCTCAGGTAGCCCGGCACCGCGAGGTTGCTGGCGTTGACGTTGCCGGCGTTGATCTGGCTGCTGATCTCGCCGCGCAGGCCGCCGTCGGTGGGCACGCTCTGCACGCTGTACACGCCCGGCGCCTGCGCCAGCAGCGCGAGCTGGTCGGCCGGCACGCGCACGGTCTGGGTCTGCAGCGCGCGATCGACGATCTGCGCGCCCTGCCCGGCATCGGCCGCGCCGATCGCGCCGAGCGTCGCGGCGACGCCGGCGCTGCCGCGGCGGCTGGTCACCCGCACCTCCAGCGCGCCGGCGCTCTTGGCCGCGGCGGCCTGGCGCAGTTGCGGCAGCACCTTGTACGCGGGCAGGAAGTCGCCGCTCCAGCGCACTTCGTTGAGCCCGGCCGCGCGCGCCAGCGCATCGCGCTTGCCCCACACGATGTAGGTGTACGGATGCAGGTACTGCACCGGTTCCAGCCCCTTGCTGCGCAACTCGTCGAGCCAGGCCTGGCGCACCGGGCCCTTGAACTGGACCAGGCGCCAGTCCTCGCCGTCGGCGCGCGCGCGGCCCCAGGTGCTGGCGGCCTGCACCGGCCGTTGCTGGAGCGGATCGAAGCGCATGCCGCCCAGATCCAGTTGATAGTCGGCCTGCGCCTGCGCGGCGGCCAGCGGGGAAGCCAGCGCCAGCGATGCGGCCAGCGCGGTGAGCGTGATGCGACGGTTCATTCGGTTGTCTCCAGGAAAAGTCCGGCCGTCGCCGTCCGTGCGGACGACGTTGGTGTGGAAGCGAACGTGGGCATGTCTCGAACAGCGTAGGTATCGAACAGCCAGGCACCGAACAGCAACGTCCCTGCCGCCTGCGTCGCGGGACGCTGCAAAGACACTGCGCGCGAGCGTGGGGCCGCGTCCACGCCCATACGAACGGCGCGCAGATGCGGCTGTTGCGGGCGATCACAGAACTTCGAACTGCCTGGGATGAACGCGCAGCGCCGAGTGCGGATCCACATTTCGCACGACCGTACGAACAGGCCGGCGTGCATCGGGCTTCAGCGAAAGCGCAGTCCGCTGTCGCAGCGACAGCACGCGGGCACACACATTTCAATAAATGCACGTCGATTGCGCACAACAAAAACACTCGCTAGCCACTGCATCGACACGCTATATCCGGAACGTTTCTGCGCAACCAAAAGTTCCTATTGCGTTCGAATATCCGCTGAGTTTCTATTCCGCGAAAGAATTGCGTCGCAGCGACCGGCCGCGTACGCATCCCTGTCGCGGAAAGCCAGCAAAGGAAGCTCGCCATGTCCCCTGCCGCCGTTCGTCCGGCCGCCAAACGCAAGCGTCCGGCGCGCCTGCTCCCGTTGCTCGCCGCAGCCGTCCTGTTCGCCCAGGCCATCGCGCCGCCGGCGCACGCGCAACTCGTCGTCACCGACCCGGGCAACCTCGGCATCGCGATCAAGGACATGATCGAACAAGGCCTGCAGTACATCGAGCAGGGCAAGCGCTGGTCCGACCAGTACAAGCACTACCAACAACAGTTGGTCAAGCTGCAACAACTGCAGATGCAGCAATCGGCGATGCGCGACGATTTCCCTGAGCGCGATCCGTCCTACGGCATGGACGACATCTGCCCCGGCCCGCGCAGCGAAGGGCTGACCGGCGCGATGAGCGCGTTCAACCCGCAGCTCGATTCCGACCTGGTCGCCGAACAGCGCCGCCTGTGCCAGCGCATGGTCCTGGCCGACAACGCCAAGTACAACGAATCGGTGCGCATGCTCAAGCAGCTGATCCAGCGCAACCGCGAGTTCTCGCAGGTCGAGGGCCAGCGCGGCCAGGTCGGCGACAGCCAGGGCAGCCTCGCCGCCAACGACAACGAGACCCAGCGCTTCATGGTCCGCACCCGCATGGACCTCGACTACTGGCAGGCGCGGATGAAGGCCTACGACGACTATATCGTCGCCCTGCAGAAAGACCAGGCGCGGCTGGCGCGGCGGGCGCTGGAAGGCAAGCCCTCCGGCGGCGTCGGCAAGATCATCCAGAGCCAGGCCATCAAGAGCGCGTTCTCGCTCTGACTCCCCCCTTTCGACCCGACGGACCGAACATGCAGTTGCTCACGGAGCTTTCCGATTGGCTGATCCCGCAGGCGCAGGGCGTCGGCGACTACCTCTACTTCAAGCTGGTCAACGCCTATTTCGACAGCAAGATCGACAAGTTCGGACTGGGCCTGCTCAAGCGCACCATGGCCTGGGCCAGCCAGATCGCGCTGGTGGCCACGACCTTGTGGATCACCCTGGCCGGCTACCGCATCGTCACCGGCCAATCGCGCGAACCGATGATGGCGCTGGTCGCCAACGCGACCCGCATGGCCTTCATCGTCGGCCTGGCCACCACCATGTCGTTCGGCGGCGCCAGCCTGCACCGCTTCTTCACCCAGGACCTCGACCGCGAGGTGCACGAACTGTTCACCGACGACAGCCGTTCCAGCGCCGACGCCATCGACCGCAACCTGGCCTACATGCAGGTGGCGATCAGCGCCATCGACGCCGTGCAGATCCCCGAAGACAACCAGGAACTGCGCGAGAAGAAAAGCCGCGCCCTGCTGTTCGCCGGCGTCGGCACCGCCAGCCCGCCGATGGTCGCCGGCGCGATGCTGCTGCTCTACAAGTTCACCCTCGCCTTGTTCATCGGCCTGGGCCCCTTGTTCATCCTGTGCCTGATGTTCGACCAGACCAAGGACCTGTTCCGCAAATGGCTGATGTACGGCATCGGCACCTTGTTCTCGATGGCGATGCTCAGCGTGGTGGTGTCGATGGCGCTGGAGCTGATGGCCAAGGTCGCGGTGGCGCTGTGGGTGGCGAAGGCCGTCGGCATCCCGGGCACCGATGCCGAGGGACTGGGCATGCAGGCGATGCAACAGGGCGGCATCGGCCTGCTGATGACGACGATGATCGTGACGGTGCCGCCGGCGGCGGCGATGTTTTTTCAGGGGACGTTGGGGAGTTTCAGCTACAGCTCCGCATTTGGATCAAATTCGAAAGACGTGAAAGGGACGCAATCACCGAGCGCTCCTCCGCAGCGCCCTCCTCAAGATGGCGAAAGAACATCGGCCCCCTTGAGAGCCCATGCACCTACGAGCGACGGCATAGATCAGAACAGAATAAAGACACACGAAGAGTCGCGAAAGAACAGATAGCCGGCTCCGGCAACGCCAGCCAAGACCGGGGCTAATAAATTCCTTCCTCGCACTGAAAACTTCGGATGAAAACATATAACTATTTGCTTACATCCATCGCCCTCCTGCTTATATCAACGCAGGCGCAATCATGCCCACCAGGCAGCGTATTGCAAAAAGGCAATGGCTGGGAAGGATGCGTTGGCTCCGCGACAGAATCGGATCCGACCTGGGCCGACCGATGGGGAGCAATCGCCATGGATGAAACCACAGGCGCCTTCGGAGCTTCCAGCCGACAGGCGTCGAAGAAAAAAGCGGAAAAACAAGCACTTTCGCAATGCGCCGAATCCGGAAAAAATCGATGCGCAGTAAAATTCGTATATCTCAATCAATGCGCAAGCATCGTTACTGGGAAAAGATGGAACTACACCCAAAGTCACAACACCATCGCCGAAGCGATCACCCGCGGAATGAACAAATGCATCTCCGAGGATGAAGAATGCAATACATTTTATTCCGACTGCAGCCTGCCGGAACAAGTCTACTGACCCTTGACTTGACGAAAAAATCCACGCCACCGATACGCACAGACCAAACGTCGTCGCGGCTCCGACACTGAACATCTGCTTTCGATTATTCCGCGGGGCACCAAATTTTCGAACGGAAGCAAAGAATGAGAACACTGGAGATGCAGCTATTCGCTGCCGCATTGTTTGCATCAGGTCATGTCTATGCCTGCCCTCCCGGCAGCGTTCTGCAAAAGGGCAATGGATGGGAGGGATGCGTCGGCGCCCCCGGGCCCGGCGAGCCAGCCTGGGAAAAGCGCTAGGGAGCGATCGCTCTCGACGACACAACGGGGGCATTCGGTTCATCAAGCCAGGAAGGCTCCAAGAGCAGAGCCGAGAAGAATGCTCTTGCCACTTGCAAAAAGCAGGGTGGAACAACGTGCAGGATCGAAATCAGCTACCACAATCAATGCGTCAGCCTCGCCGCCGGAAAGTTCAAATATTTCGTCCGAGCCGATTACACGCTCGCACTGGCGGAATCGAACAGCCTAAGCAGGTGTGGGAAGGAGGACGAAGGCTGCAAGATCTTCTACTCGAACTGCAGCCTGCCCGAGCGTGTTCAATAGCCCTGATCACCGACGACGGAAATGCGGACGTGCAAGATCAATACAGCATCAAGAAGCGCTATTAAATCGGGAGGAGCCGATGAAATCCTTGCGCACGATCCCGCTGATCTTCATGGCCCTATACTCCGGAATCGTTTCAGCCTGCCCACCCGGCAGCGTCCTACAGAAAGGTAATGGGTGGGAGAGCTGCATCCAGTCTTCCTCTGCCAGCGAAAGGGGCCCGAGTTGGAAGAGGCAATGGGGCGCCGTTGCAACCGATGGAGCCAAAGGCGCACTTGGCGCATCGATCGAAGCCGACTCCAAGAGATCCGCAGAGGAGATCGCCCTGCGAGAGTGCTCCCAGGACGGAGGGGAAAACTGCAGGATAAAAATTGCGTACTACAACCAGTGCGCAAGCGTGGTATCGAGCTACAAGACGATCTACGTTCAAAGCGCCGAAACTCGGGAGAAAGCAATCTCCGAAGGCATGAACCGATGCGTCGGCGCCGGCGAAGACGGATGTCAAGAGTTCTATTCTGGCTGCAGTCTTGCCAAGCGAATCGAATAGCGATGGAAAGCCAGGAGGACTGAATGAGTCAGGCATCGATCACCTCCGTAGCGGCGATCTCAGCGATGTTTCTCACAACTCCATTCGCTGCCTATGCCTGCCCGCCCGGAAGCACCTTGCAGAAGGGCAACGGCTGGGAAGGTTGCGTCCAGACAGGCATTCCTTCCACAAACAGCGGCCCGGCTTGGAAAACGCAATGGGGAGCCATCGCAACCGACGGCAGCAGCGCAGCTCTCGGAACGGTAATCGAAGCCAGCTCAAAGAGAATCGCTGAGAGAGCCGCACTAAAGCTATGCAAGGAAGATGGCAGCAAAAACTGCAAAATAAAGCTCGCGTACTACAATCAGTGCGCAAGCCTCATCTCTGGCGACAGACTCTTCTTCGTACAAAGCGCCGAAACCCGCGAAGAAGCCGTATCTGACGGACTCGATCGCTGCCATCGAGCCGGCGACACAGGCTGTAGCGAACACTACTCCGGCTGCAGTCTTCCGAAGCAAGTCAGATGAGGAGTTATCCCCGCCGAAGGATTACGACGCCCCTCCCGACGCTGTTCCGACTTCCTCGCAGTCGTCTGAGTCCAGGTCCGGCCGCGTAAACGGAACCCGACGAAGTCAGGACAAACTGAATGACGCTTCCTATGCTCATCCGCCCATCGATCGCAGCACCAGCGCTTACGCTTGCCCTTGCGCCATTCGCGGCGGGCGCTTGCCCTCCCGGCAGCGTTCTCCAAACCGGTAACGGCTGGCAGGGGTGCGTAGACGCATCCGGACCGCCCCTATGGGCTGACCGCTGGGGCGATCGCGACCGACGAAGCGAGTGGCGCGTTCGGCTCTTCGAGCGGCGAGAAATCGAAAACGAAAGCGGAGAAATACGCCTTATCCATGTGCAAGAAGCACAAAGCAAAGGACTGCAAGGTCATATTCAGCTACTACAACCAGTGCATCAGCTACGTCACAAGCAAGAACACCTATTTCATCAGGACCGACCCGACAGCAGAAGAGGCTATAGCCAACAGCATGGCCAGATGCAACAGGGAAGACGAGGGCTGCGCGGTGTTCTATTCGCGCTGCAGCCTGTCCGAACAAATTCAATAACCCCGCTGTCCTTGCTCGCCGAAGCAACGGAGCTAGCGCCGACAGGTTCTTAGATCCGGCTCACCTACCCGACCGCCGCCCCTCACGATCCGGACCAAATCCGACAGGGACCAATGTATCCGCCCGCTATCGCGCTTACTGTACTTGTCGTCATGTCCTTCGCTCCATTCGGCAGCGCCCACGCTTCCTGCGACATGCAACGCGGAAACGGTTGGCAAGGCTGCGCCGAGCAACCACAAGCGGCCACCGTCTACTACGACCGCTGGGGCGCTATCGCGACCGACGAATCGAACGGGGCATTCGGCACCGCCGAATGGATTGCGCGCAAGGACGGCGCCGAAAAGAAGGCGCTGAAGGAATGCCGGAAGAACCGAGGGGTCGACTGCGCGATCAAGTTCACTTACAGAAACGAATGCGCAAGCGTGATTACCGGAACCCGGATGAATTACTTCCAAAGCAGCGCCTCCGACCAGGAGGCAGTCTCCCATGGCATGAGCCGATGCCAGAAAGAAGACAGCGATTGCAAAGTTTTTTACGTGGGCTGCAGCTTGGCGAGGAAAGGGATCTAGCTGCGCGCAGGCCACAATGCCGCGCCATCATCGATGGCGCTCCAGGGCCGCACGATCAGGTCGCCACTGCGCTTTTTTGTGGGAGGGACTTCAGTCCCGATGCTCTTCTCCCAGCCGCCGCGACCGTGCAGCAAACGGATCGAACAGCGTCGGGGCTGAACAGCGAAGCGGTCGCCTTGGCGGACGCCGCGTGCACTGAAGCGTTGCGTGTGGCGTTCCAGCCGTTGCGCAATCGCCCAGGCGGCTCCGGCGATCGCGCGGACCATTCCGGCAATCGCCCAAGCCGCTGGGAGATCCCTCAGGCCGCCGGCACCGCCGCGGTGATCACGATTTCGACCCGGTACTTCGGGTTGGCCAGCGGCGCCTGCACGGTCGCGCGCGGCGGGGTGTGGCCGGGTTCGACCCAGGCGTCCCAGACGGCGTTCATGCCGTCGAAGTCGGCCATGTCGGCGAGGAAGATCTGCGCCATCAGGATGCGGGTCTTGTCGCTGCCGGCGCGCGTCAGCAGCGCGTCGATCGAGGCCAGGGTCTCGCGGGTCTGGCCGGCGATGTCCAGGTCCTCGCTGTCGGGCACTTGCCCGGCCAGGTAGGCCACGCCGTTGTGGATCGCCATTTCCGACAGGCGCGCGCCTACGTCGAATCGTTGGATCATGTTGCACCTCGCTGCTGTGGGGACGGCATTGTCCCGCATCGCGGCGCCGGCGGCAGCCTTTGCGGGCGAAGCCGTCGCGGATAGTGGAGTCCGCCCGGCCGGCGCAGGCGGACGCACGGGCGGCGGTCGCGGCTGCGGGCGACGTCGTCCGCCTCGCCGACCGTGCGCCCCTGCCCGCGCGGCATTACATCTCCGGCGTGTTCGCCTCGATGATCCGGTCGCTCTCGGCGCGCTCGCCCGCGCGCTCGGCGCGCAGGGCCGCGTCGGCGTTGGCGCGGTGCTGGGCGCGCACCTGCGGCGGCAGCGCGTCGACCTGGCGGTTGTGCTGCAGCATCGCCCGCTCGCCCGGCGGCAGTTGGCAGTTGCGGCTGAGGATCTCCAGTTCGTCGCCGTTGCGCGCCGCGCCGCTCTGCAGGTTGATCACCACGCCGAGGGTGTCGCCGAGCGGTTCGAGCTGGCGGCAGATCGCATCGACCGTGCCGTAGCTGCGGTCGGCGTTGCGGTCGACGATGGCGAACAGGTTCTCGCCGTCGATCCACACCACCGAACGCACGCCCTTGACGCCGCGCGCGGCGATGCGCGCGTTCTCGCGGTCCACGCGCTTGCTCGGGTCGGCGAGCTTGATCGAGCGGTTGAAGTCGCGGTTGAGCTCCTGCAGGTTCTGCTGCAGGCCCTGCTGGTCGCCGCCGAGCGCTTGCGCGCGCATCTTGACCAGCCGCTGCGCGGTCTCGCCCGGGTCCAGCATCTGTCCGGCGCGCGGCGGCGCGGCCTCGGCCTGGGCCCGGCGGTCGCTGTCGGCCTGGCCGCAGCCGCCGGCCAGCAGCGCCGCGGACGCCGCCAACGCCGCCCAGCAGGAGTTCGGGATCGCCTTGCGCTTCATCGCTGCACCTCGCCGCCGCGCGGCCTGGCTGGGGAACGGGCCCGCCGGCTTGCCGGCGCGAACCACAGCGGCCTTATACCGCGCCGCGGCGCAAAACGGTTGCCGCATCGCAACGCAAATGCGAACCCGGTCGCGCGCGGGCCGTATCGATGCCGCAACTCGCGCAGCCGGGACCGCGCCGCGGCGGATTCCGCGACCGCGGCCCAAATTCAGCCTCGAGCCGCGGCTACATTCGCGCCCAGGCGCAAGATCCGCGCCCGCTTGCGCCGCCTCGCGCGGCGACGGCCGGAAATCGCACCGGCCGCGGCGGGCGCGGCGCGCGCCCTTGCAATAGCGGCACCGATAACGATAACGACGCCATCGCCGATGCTGTCGCCGCCCCGTGGCCTTGCGCCGCGGTGCGCCTCGGGGGGACCGAGAACCCGAACCCTGAGGAATCCCCATGTCCAAGCTCGCCACGTCTCCGCTCCGTCTCCGCACCGCCCTCGCCCGCACCGCCGGCCTGTTCGGCCTGCTGTGCGCGCATTCGGTCTTCGCCGCGCCGCAGGCGCCGCCCGACGACGACGCCGTCGCCGCGGCCGCGGTCGCGCCCGCTGCCTGCAACTTCGTCGAATGGACGCGCGGGGTGAACTACACCCTGGGCACCATCGTGCGCTTCCCGCCGAACGGCCAGTTCTACAAGCTGGTCAACGTCGGCACCAACGGCAGCGACGGCACCGACCCGACCATCAGCACCTGGTACTGGCAGCCGACCACTTGCGACGGCGGCGGCCCCTCGCCGGGCGGCTTCGTGGTCAGCGAGTCGCAGTTCAACCAGATGTTCCCCAACCGCAATTCGTTCTACACCTACGCCGGGCTGGTCGCGGCGCTGCGCTCGTATCCGAACTTCGCCAAGGAAGGCGGCGACACCATCGCGCGCCAGGAAGCGGCGGCGTTCCTGGCCAACGTCCATCACGAGACCGGCGGGCTGGTCCACATCCGCGAGCAGAACCAGGCCAACTGGGACCATTACTGCCAGCCGGCCGGCACCTGCGGCGGCAAGCAGTACTACGGGCGCGGGCCGATCCAGCTGAGCTGGAACTACAACTATTCCGCCGCCGGCAACGCGCTGGGGCTGGACCTGATCAACAACCCGGACTGGGTCGCCACCAATTCGGCGATCTCGTGGCAGACCGCCTTGTGGTACTGGATGACCCAGCGCGGCAACACCAGCAACACCCCGCACCAAGCGATGGTGAACCTGCGCGCGTTCGGCGAGACCATCCGCGCGATCAACGGCGGCATCGAATGCAATGCAGGCGGGATCGGCCACCAGCAGATGCTCAACCGGGTGCAGGTGTACCGCGGCTTCAGCGCGACGCTGGGCGTGCCGGCGGGCAACAACCTGGAGTGCTGACCGCGCGCGCCCGGCCGCGAGCGCGGCCGGGCGCGTGGTGGCGGTTGGCGGTGGGTGGGTCTTCAGGCCAGGGGCTGTCGTGCCGGATCGCGGCTGCCTGAAAGAAAGGCATCGGGCCTGAAGGCCCTCCCACAACCGCGGCCAACGTATCTCGCCGCGGCTGCAGGCCTCTCGCCCCACTCAGCGAGGCATCGCGGTTCAACGCAGCGCAGCATCGCGGCTTAGCCGTCGAACGCCGCGCAGCCGATCTCCTGCGTGCCCGGTTCGTCGCCGGCGCGCACGAAGCGGATGTCGGGCATCGGCACGTCCTCGGTCGCTTCCGCCATCGGCACGCCTTCGCTGTAGACGTCGCGGTAGACCTGCGGCAACGGCTTGGCGCCGATCGCCGCGCGCGCCTGTTCCGGCGTGGCCTCGACCACGACCGCGAAGGTCGCGCCGCTGCCGAAGTCGAAGTCGATCCGGCGCACCGGGAACCCGTGCAGGCGGATCGGCGTGCCCGGGGTCAGCGTACCCGAGCCGACGCCGACCTCGCCGACGCTGGCGTCGTCGCTGATGCCGACGCCGGCATCGCGCAGGGTCTTGTCGAACCCGGCTTCCTGCACGTCGGAGATGAAGCCGCCGGCGCAGGCGGCGTTGCTCGCCACCCAGGCGGCGAAGTCGAACGCCGGCGCGGCCGGCGCGGACGCCGCCGGCGGTGCGGTCGCGGCGGCCGGGGCCGGCGCGGCGGCGCGCTCGCCGCAGGCGGTCAACGCGGCGGCCAGCAAGACGCCGGCAAGCGCGCCGGGCGCGAGGCCGCGAACGCGGATGGCGAAGGACGAACACGCATTCATGCGACCACCTCTCCCTGGAAGTGGCGACAGCCTACCGGTTCGCCGTCGCCGGCGCATGCGGCGGCAGCACCAGGCAGGCGCCGCTGCCGTTGGCCGGCGGCTGGCTCGGGAACTGCGCGTCGGGATAGACGAACACCGGCGAGGTCGCGACGAAGCCGTCGGCGAAGGCGAATTCGACGAAGGCCGCGCCCCAGCCGCGCGCCGGCTTCGCGAGCGCCGCCTCGACCGCGTTGCGCTGCAACGGCAGCGGCTGCTCGCGGTAACGCACGCCGCAGGCGTAGCGGAAATCGCGCGAGTCCGGATTCTCCGCCAGCCACAGCCGCGCCGACACCGGCCGCTCGGACGCGCGCGCGCTCAGGCGCAGCCGGCCGTCGCGCTCGTCCAGCCGCGTGCGCACCTGCGGCAGCGCCTGGTGGCGGTTCCAGCGCTGCAGCGCCGGAATCAGGGTGCTGCGGATGTGGTCGCGGATGCCCCCGTGGTTGGAGTTCGGCGCCGCGCGCAGCGCGGTCGCGCCGGGCAGGTCGTCCAGGTACAGGCGCTGGGCGTCGGGCGGGAAGAAATCGTCGCCGCTGGCGCTGACCAGATACTTGGGAATGCCCAAGCGCGCGCGATGGCGGCCGGACAGATAAGCATAGGGATCGTCGACCTGCATCAGCTGGGCGAACGCCGGCTCATCGTAGCGTTGGGTGATGCCTTCCTGGTAGTACGGCTGCAGCGCGATCGGCCAGCCGCCGCCGTAGACCTTGCCGATATGGCCGATCAACGGCGCGATGCGCATGTCGATCACGTAGGACACGATGGCGCTCACCCGCGTATCGCCGATCGCGGTCAGCCACGCCGCCCAGGCGCGCTTGGACGCGCCGGCGACCACGAACGAGCGCAGCCGGTACGGCGCCAGTTCGCGCTGGGCCAGGTCCATCGCCTTGACCGCGGCCTCGGCCATCGGCACGTGCAGCGGCAATGTGGCGTTGGCGGCGACCGGCGCGTCCAGGAAGCGGCGCCAGGTCGCGGCGACCAGCGCGTCCTCCTTGCGCGGCGGCTCGCCCGGCAGCGCGAGGTATTGGTTCGGCGCGTCGGACACCGACACCACGATGGTGTGCGTGGCCACCGCGGTCTCGCGCGCCAGTTCGTCGCTGAAGTCGCTGGGCGGTCGCTGCGGATCGCTGCCGTTGCCGCGGTTGGTGCCGTTGTTGATCACCAGCAACGCCGACTTCGGCCGCGCCGCGTCGGGCACGTAGAGATCGACCCGATGGCTCCACTGCGCCGGATCGGCGCCGCCGCTCTCCGGCCACGACTGCGAATACAGCCGGTAACTGCGTTTTTCCGCGCCGTCCAGGCGCACCCGCTCGATCGCTTCGTAGCGCAGCGGCAGGCGCGACTGGCGCTGGCGATAGGCGGGCCAGGCTTCGTTGAAGTCGGTCGTCGGCGCACGCTGCGCGACCGGAGCGGCGGCGTGCAGGCTGGCGCAGGCCGCGAGCGCGGCGGCGCAGGCCAGGGTCGAGGCGTAACGGGCGAAACGCGGCGGCTTCATGCGCGGGCGATCCTTGGGGCGATGGGCAAGCATAAACGCAGGCGGTCGGCGCGTTCTTGGCCGCGGTCGGGTTTGTCGTGGTTGGGTTGTCGCGGTCGCGGCTTGCGCCGCTCCTACAGTGGGATGCGCAGCCCTTAGCAGGCGCGGCGCGAGCCGCGACCGCGACAACTCAACCACGACGAACGCCGCGCAACGCAACGTCCGCGCCGCAGCGGCCGACGCCCGCCCGAACCGGCAACCTCCGCACACCCGCCCCTTTCACAAAATCTTCGCGCAGCGAAGCGATTTCGTTCATCAACGCGCGATTGCCGCGACGTGCGCCAACGCGCATCGCAACCTCGCCGCGCGGCAAATTTCCGTAGCGCGCGACTCGTCACAGAACCGGTGACCTGTCCGACCGCCCGCTGCGCGTTGTTACTTTCGGACATCGCCTTCGCGCGCCCGCCAAGCGCCGCGTGCGAAGCATCGATCCTTCCGCAGCACTCCCGCACCGATGCATCCACCGCCGACACGTGAACGCGCGCGGCCCGGCCGCGCGCGTTCGCCCAACGCCACCCCGTGGAAAGGAGCCTCCCGCATGTGCACCAACTTCCTGCTGTCCGTCCCCAACGTTCCCTCGGGCTCGCCCGGCGCGCTCCAGCACATCACCGCGCGCTGCATGGAACTCACCGGCACCCTGGCCACCCACCTGTACCGCGTGCCGGCGCAGCAGAAGTTCCCGATCTTCCTCGACCACTCGCAGCCGTGGACCGGCCAGTACGGCTTCGTCGCCCTCGCCGATCCGCAGACGATGCCCGAGTTCACCACCTTCATCGACGGCATCAACCAAGCCGGGCTGTCCTGCGCGGCGCTGTGGTTGCCGGGCACGCAGTACGCGGCCAAGGCCGACAGCGGCGAGCAGCCGGTGGCCTTCCACGACTTCGTCGCCTGGGTCATGAGCCAGTTCGACTCGGTGCCGACGCTGGTCAGCGCGCTGGCCAAGGTGCGCATCGTCGGCCCGCAGCCCGACGCGCCGACCTTCCTGCCGGTGCATTTCATCGCCACCGACAGCCAGGGCCTGAGCGCGGTGATCGAATGCATCGGCGGCCAGACCATCGTCTACGGCCCGGACTACCGCAACGGCGCCACCAACGACGCGGTGCTGACCAACGCGCCGACCTACGACTGGCAGCGCAGCAACCTGGAAATCTACGAGAAGCTCAGCGTCGTCGGCTCGGGCACCTCGCGCAAGGCCGACGCCGGCCCGCCGGTGGGCGCGGGCACGGTCGGCCTGCCCGGCGACATCACCTCGCCCTCGCGCTTCATCAAGGCCTGGTTCCTGCGCAAGGGCCTGGGCCTGCTGCCGCGCGACGGCAAGGGCTGGCTGCCGACGGCCAAGCTCGACGGCGCCACCGACAGCACCCAGACCATCGTCAACGTCGCCCTGCAGCTGGTGCAGATCGTCCAGGCCACGCCCTACGGCACCGCCCTGGTCAGCACCGACAAGCAGCCCTTGCCGCACCAGGGCGACTGGACGATGTGGCAGGTCGCGCGCGACCACACCAACGCGGTGTACTACTTCAACAGCGCGTTCAACGCCACGGTGCAGCGGGTCGACCTGAGCCAGCTCGATTTCGGCGGCGGCAGCGTGAGCGCCGGCAAGCTGGCGTCGGTGCCGGTGATGCCGGCGCCGGGCCCCTGGTACAACGACCTCAGCGCGCAGTTCTGACCGCGCCGAGGCGGCAAGGCGCGCGGACTGCAACGCGGCGGCCCTGGCCGGCATCTACGGGGGAGACCTGTCCCTGCCGAGCCGGAGCCGCCCATGCGCCTGCTGTCCCGTTTGCGTCCTGTCCTGCATTGCCGCCGCCGCGCCGCGGCGCTGTGCCTGATCGCGCTGTGCGCGCCCGCCGTCGCCGCCTCGCCCGCGGCGCCGGCGGGTCCGCGCGCGATCGTGGCGCAGGTCGCCGACGCCATCGACCGCAACTTCTACGATCCCCAGCGCGCTGCGCGCCTGGCCGCGCAACTGCGCGAGGAAGCCGGCGCCGGCCGCTACGACGCCGACACCGACCCGCGCGACCTCGCCACCGCGCTGAGCCGGCGCCTGCGCCCGGAAGACAACCACTTCCGGGTCGAATGGCGCGACCCGGCGCAGGCCGCGGCGGCGCCGCTCGGCCCCGGCCCGGGCGCTTCCGCGGCCGCGTTCGCCGACGCCTCGCGCCGCCGCAACTACGGCCTGCGCGCGCTGCAGACGTTGCCGGGCAATATCGGCTACCTGGACCTGCGCGAACTGCCGGACCTGGACTTCGCCGACTCCGCCGACCCGGCCCGGCGCGCGCTCGACGCCGCGCTGGCGCTGCTGGCCGAACGCGACGCGGTGATCGTCGACCTGCGCAACAACGGCGGCGGCTCGCCGGCCGCGGTCGGCTACCTGACCAGCGCGTTCACCGCGCGCGGCTCGCCGATCTACAACCGCTTCCGCGCGCGCAGGGACGGCCAGCTGCGCAGCTTCGACGAAGCGCCGCAGCAGTGGTATCCGCAGCCGCGCCTGGACGTGCCGCTGTACCTGCTGACCAGCGCGCGCACCGGCTCGGCCGCCGAAGCGCTGGCCTACACCCTGCAGGCCGCGCGCCGCGCCACGGTGATCGGCGAGGCCAGCGCCGGCGCGGCCAATCCCGGCGGCGAGTTCCCGCTGGCCTCGGGCTACAGCGTGTTCGTGTCCACCGGTTCGCCGACCAACCCCATCACCGGCGGCAACTGGGAAGGCCGCGGCGTGCAGCCCGACCTCGCCAGCGACGCCGCGCAGGCGCTGGACACCGCGCGCATCCAGGCGCTGGAACGGATCCTCGCCGGGCGCCAGGACGGCCCCGCGGCGCTGGACGCGCGCTGGGCCCTGGAAGCGCTGCGCGCGCAGGCCGCGCCGGCCGCGCTCGCCGTCGCCGACTACCCGGGCCAGTACGAACGCCTGCGCATCGACGCCGACGGCGGCGGCCTGGTGCTGCGCGACGGCCGCCGCCCGCCGCAGCCGCTGACCGCGCTGCAACGCGACCTGTTCTGCCTCAGCGACGATCCGACGGTGCGCCTGCGTTTCGAGCGCGGCGCCGACGGCCGGGTCGCGGCGCTGCAGACACTGCGCAGCGACGGGCGCAGCAATCGCTATCGGCGCTGAGTCCGCCTCGTCCGTTCGCCACCGCGTTCTGCCCGCGCGCTTCGCGGGTTCATCGACGCGGGCGTTCACAACCGCGCAGCTGCGGCGTTCTGAACAATGCACGGCGACGCTGCGCCGGGCGGGACCGCAGGTTCCCATCCCAACCTCGTCCCGCACCGGCCGCGTCGCCTGCGGCCCCTCTCCCCGCTCGCGGGAGAGGGGCTTTTGGTTTGCCCCGCGCGGCGCAGGACGCCCACCGGGCGTCGTCGCGGCGAGAGCCGGACTGCGGTTGGCCTTCGCTTGCGCGTATGCCGGCCGTGGCGACCGGCGGGGCGAGATCGGGATGGCGTCCGGCGTTCGCCTGAGCGGCCGGTGTTGCAGCCGTTGCCGGCGCCGCGTTCGCGCCGTTCACGCCCGCGGCCGCCGCGCGTTGGCATGGGTCCCGTCCGCGCCAGGCCGCCATGTACGCCGTCCTTACCCTGGAACCGCATCACCCCACCGTGCTGCGCGCCATCGAGATGATCCTCGCCGGCGCCAGCCTGCTGCCGGCGCCGAGCGAGCACTGCGGCCCGATCCAGCCCAGCCAGCTCGCGCTGCTCGACGAATCGCCGGCGGCGGGCTCGGTGCTGGTGCTGGTCGGCCTCGCCGACGACAACACGCTCAGCGGCCACGCCGATTGGGACAGCTACCGCGCCGCGCTCGCGCGCACCGTCGCCCTGCGCGCCGTCGACCTCGCCGGCTTCGCCCAGGTCCACGCGGTCGCCTGTCCGATCCACGGCACCCAGACCATCCGCTTCGCCCTGGGCGCGTTCGCCACCGACCTGCAGCGCCAGCGCAGCGACGCCCAGGGCTGGCTGTTCGCGGTGCCCGGCGCGGCCTCGTACCAGGCCCAGGGCTGGGCGCCCGCCTCGCCGCCGCCGTATTGAGCGCGGCGGCCGGGCGCGCGCTCACAGCGCGCGCAGGAACGCGACCAGGTCGTCCTTCTCCTGCGGCTCCAGCCGGGTCTGCAGGACCACATTGAAGAACTCGACCGTGTCCTCCAGGGTCAGCAGGCGGCCGTCGTGCAGGTACGGCGGCGAGTCCTTGATCCCGCGCAGCGGGAAGGTCTTGATCGGCCCGTCCATCGCGGCGAAGCGGCCGTTGATGGTCTGCGGCTTGAAGAAACGCTCGACCTGCAGGTTGTGCATGCTGTTGTCGGTGTAGTACGGCGGCGCGTGGCAGGCCGAGCACTGCGCCTTGCCGAAGAACAGCTCCTGCCCACGCTTCTGCGCATCCGACGCGCTGGGCTTGAGTTTGCCGAACAGGTCGAGCTTGGGCGCCGGCGGGAAGTCGAGGATCGCCTGGAATTCGCCCATCGCATGCACCTGATGGCCGCGGTCGAGGATGTTGATGCCCTTCTTGGTCGCGATCACCGGGTCGCCGTCGAAATACGCCGCGCGCTGCTCGAACTCGGTGAAGTCCTCGACCGTCTTGAGCGCGCGCTGCGAGCCGAACAACCGCTGCACGTTGACCCCGCGCAAGGTCGGCGTGTCGATGCGGTGGCGGAACGGCTGCGGGCGGATGTCGCCGACCAGATGCGTCGCGGCGACGGTATGGCCGTTGCTGTGGCAGTCCAGGCAGGCCACGCCGCGGCTGGGCAAGGCCGAGCGGCGGTCCTCGGTCTGGTTGAACTGCTGCTGCGCGAACGGCGTCACCAGCAGGCGCAGGCCTTCGAGTTGCTTGGGATTGAGCACGCCGTTGAACAGTTCGTAGTAGTTGTTGATGGTCACCAGTTGGCCCTTGGACACATCGCCCAGGTCCGGCCGCGTGGTCAGGTAGATCGGCGCCGGGAAATCCGGCAGGAAGTGGTCGGGCAGGTCGAAGTCCAGGTCGAAGCGGGTCAGGTCGCGCTGCTCGGCGCGCTTGAGCGCCTCGATGTGGAACTTCGGGAACACCATGCCGCCCTCGGCGTGGTTGGGATGCGGCAGCGGCAGGAAGCCGGCCGGAAACAGGTCGCGCTCGCGGATCTGCTCGGGCGTCATCGCCGCCAGCTGCTCCCAGCTGGCGCCGGCCGGCAGGCGCACCCGCACCCCGCCCTGCACCGGCTTGCCGCCGGACATGCGCAACCCGCGCACGGGCTGGTCGGACAGGTCGTAGCGCTGTTCCAGCAGGCTGCGCTGGCGCCGCTCGACGGCGGGCTTGTCGCGTTCCATGCGCGCCTTGATCGCGGCGAAGGTTTCCTTGATCACCACCGGCATATAGCTGGTCGGCGGGTCGGCGGCGATCGCGACGCCGCAGGCGCCGAGCGCGCCGGCCGCGAGCAAGATCCACGGCCGCCTGCGCGGAGACTGGCTGAGCCTCATGCGGGTTTCTCCCAACGATGGAGGACGGGCCGGCGCGGTCGCGACGGCCCACCGCGACGCTAGGCCGCCGCGCGGGCGCGCGAAAATCGTTTGAATCGATCGCAGCCATAGCGCGCGGCTATACGCGCGACGACGGCGTTAAGCGCGGTGCGCCGGGTCATGCGCATTGCGCGAAGGCGGTCATGGAACCGGCCGCGCCGCGCGCCGCGGCGATGCGGGCGGCGCATGCTGGGCAGTCGCCCGCCGCATCGGCGCGCCGCACGGGTTCAGCGTGATGTCGCGTTGCCGGCGTGACCTGCGCCGCGAAGCGCGCCGGCGGCGGCGGCGATTTGCGCGAACGCGGCGCGAATTCGCCGCGGCGCGTGCGGTGCGCGTCGGTGCGCGTGGTTAGTCCACTTCCTGCCAGCAATAGAACCGCCGGTCGGCCAGCGCCAGCAAGGCGCGATCCTCCGGCGTGTCGCCGTAGGCGTACACGCAGCCGTAGCGGTCGAGCGCGATCGCCTCGCGCACCCGCCGCGGCTTTTCCTCCCCGCAGCAGTCGCGGCCGAGGTAGCGCCCGGTCAGCACGCCGTCGCGGCTTTCCAGGCGCGAGCTGATGTATTCCAGCCCCTGCTGCTCGCACCAGCGGGCGACGAACAGGTCCAGGTTCGCGGTCACCACCACCACCCGGTCGCCGCGCGCGCGGTGCCAATCGATGCGCGCCCGCGCCTGCGGGCGGATCTGCGCCGACACCACCTCGTCCACGTGGCGCGCGGCGGCCGCGCGCACTTCGTCCTCGCGCCGGCCGCGCAGCGCCACCGCGACCACGCGCCGGCGCACCCGTTCGCCCGACAGCCAGCCGAGCTTGTAGCCCAGGTAGTGCGGCGCCAGCGCCGCGCCGCCGAGCCAGCGCCGGCGCCGGCTCACGCTGGCGCGGACGAAGCCGGCGAAGGTTTCGCGGACGGTGATGGTGCCGTCGAAATCGAACAGGGCCAGATCCATGCGGCCGCGCGTCCCGGATCGCGGGCCGCAGCGGCCCGCGCGCAGTGTAGCCGCGCGGCGCCGGCGCGCTCAGCCGCGGCGCGCGTGCGGCGAGGCGATCAGGTCGGTGCCCAGCTCGACGATCGAGCGGATCTGGCTGAGCGAGATCAGGATGCAGCCGCAGGCGCAGAAATCGCCGTGGCGCGCGACCGCGCGGCCGTCGAGGCGCTGCTCGGGGTCGCCGGTGACGATCACGGTCATGCCGTGCATGCCGCAGTGCACGGCGTCGCCGATCCGCGCCCAGCGCGGCCGGCCGTCGCCGCTGCGCTCGCCCAGCACGCTGCCGCCGCCGCTGGTGGTGTCGCCGGCCTGGATCCAGTAACGGGTCATCGCCTGCCTCCTTGGTCCACGTGCGCGCTCATGCGGGGCAACGGCGCGGCGCCGCCGGCGTGATCGCGCGCTGAGCGCTTTGCGACGGCCGACCGGGCGCGAGCTTATTTTCGATGGTTGTTTCATGCAATTTCAAATTGCATTTCGGTGCTTGCGACGTGCGTCGCGAATGCGATCGGCGGGCCGATAAAGGCAAGTACGGGCGAGTGTGCCGATAGATACGCACCGCGCGCAGGAAACACACATTGAGGCCATCGCAGTGGCGCAGAACCGGAGCGTCGTCGCAGTCGTCGATCGCCGCGAAGCCGCGCGCGTGCAGGCGCGCGGGTCCGGCGGCGCACCGGGCCTGTTCGGCGGTAAGCGAGGCTGCACGCATGAAGAACCTGCGAATGTTCGGTGACGGAAACGTCCGGCGTTTGAAACGGCGCTTGGATCCGCAAACGCCGGCGGGCAGGAACCGCGCAAGCGATGCCGACGCGGCGGCACTCGCTAGCTCTAACGCTCGCCGGCGCGCGGCGGAGGACACGGCGCGAAGGCCAATGTCGCGATCCGTGGCGGCCGGCTCATTCCGTTGCGACCGCGCGCGCATCCTGTGCGCGCGGCGCCGACCTCGCCGGCGCGTCCGGGCGGCCGGCGCGCTCGCGCCGCGCCGCGCGCTTGCCGCGTGCGGCGGCCGCTGGCAGCATCGGCGGCCGCGCCAAACCCCGAGCACAGCGATGCGCGTCTACCTCGACGACGAACGCGAGACCCCGCCCGGCTGGGTGCGGGTGTACTGGCCGGACGAGGCCATCGCCCTGCTCGCGGCGGGTGCGGTGACCGACCTGAGCCTGGACCACGACCTCGGCGACGACGCGCGCGGCACCGGTTACGACGTGCTGCTGTGGATCGAGCGGGCGGTGGCCGAGCGCGGCTTCGCGGCGCCGCGGCTGCAGGTGCATTCGGCCAATCCGGCGGCGCGGCTGCGGATGCGGGCGGCGATCGAGGCGATCGAACGCTTGCGCGGGCGCGCGGCGGGCGACGCGGACGCAGCGGACTGAGCCGGCCGCGGCGGGGCCGAAACCCCGCCCATGGCGTCGCGTGGGTCGTTGCGCTGCGCGGCAACGACCGGGACAGTCCGCGCGACGCCCCGCGCGGACGTCTGTTCCGCGGCCGCGGCGACGCGCAACAACACCGCTGCCGGCGCGCGGCGCAGGGCCGCGGGCCGGCAAACCTCGCCGGGCTTTCGGCAAGCGCGCCTAGCGCACCGGCAACGCCGTCTTGTTGGTCTCCAGGTCGGCCTTCCACATGCGCGCGCGCTCCTTGGCCGTGCGCACGTGGGCGCTGCCGTCCGGGTCGGGCCAGTCCAGCACCGCGTCGATCGCCGCCTTGGCGCCGGGGTCGCGCGCCTGCAGCAGCACGAACGCGCGCATCTGGGCCGCTTCGTAGATCTCCGGCACCTCGGCGACGAGTTCGTTGACGCAGCGCACCGCGGTCGCGCCGTACTGCGGCCCCTGCGCCAGCTGCCCGCAGACGAAGAAGCGGGTGCGCGCGGCTTCCTGCGGCGACAGCGCGCGCAGCGGCTGCAACTGGGCGATGGCGTCGTCGGCGCGGCCGGCCATCGTCAGCACCTTGATCAGTTGCGAGCGCACGTCGGGGTCGCGCGGCGCGTCGCGCACCGCCTGCTCCAGGTCGATCGCCGCCCAGCCGGGGATGTTCAGCATCATCAGCGCGGTCGCGCGCAAGTTGCGGAACTCGGCGTTGTGCGGCCAGAAGCGCACCGCCTGCGAAGCGTAGACGAAGGTGCGCCAGTGGTCGCCGTCGTGGGCGTAGGCGCGCGCGGCATAGCTCATCAAGGTGCCGCTGGGCGCCAGCTTCGACACCCGCGCCAAGTCCGCCGTCACCATCGGCGCGCCGGAGATCGGCGAGACCGGGAAGCCCTCCGCTTCGCCGACCACCGCGCCCAGGATCGGATTGCGCGGCGCGCGCTGGCGCGCGTCCTCGACCGCCTCGCGCAGGGCCTGCATCGAGCCGCCCCAGTTGGGCTGCGAGGCGAGGATGCGGCCGTAGACCACGTAGTAGGAATCCGGATCGATCGCGCGGCAACGCTCGGTCGCGTGCTGCCACAGCTCCTGCGACACATGCCGGCCGATGGCCGTCTGCTGCACGCAGGCGACGCTGAGCCGCGGTTCCAGTTCCAGCGCCTGGTCGTACAGCGGCAGCGCCTTGGCGAACTGCGACTGCATGTCCTGGCGTTGCGCATCGCCGACCTGGCTCAGCGCGGAAAAACCGCGCGCCTCCTCGCCGATGGTCTGGTAATGGCTGGCCAGGGCGACCCGCGCGTAGGCGCTGCGCGGCGCCGCGCGCAGCCAGCGCTGGGCGATCTCGCCGGCGCGCGCGCTGGCGTCGAAGGCCTTGAACGCGCGGAAGATCTGCTCGCGCTGGGCCTGCACGCGGTAGTGCTGGTCCAGCAGTTCGGCGAAGCGCCGGTCCAGTTCGGCCGCGCCGTCCTTGTCGCCGAGCAGGGCGTCGATCTGCTCCAGCGACCACGCCGGCTTGCGCAGCAGGCTGCAGCGGCCCTGCGCGGCGCCGGGCAGCCACTGGTTGTCGGGCAGGTCCGGGTAGCCCTTGCAGCGGGCTTCGTCGTCGACGAGCGCTTCGACCTCGCCGATCCGCTCGATGTAGGCGCGATCGGCCGGCGACAGCGGCGAGGCGGCCGGCTTGGCTTCGGACTTGGCAGCGGCGGATTTAGCAGGGGCGGAGCTGGCCTTGGCGGCGGCGGACGCGGCCTTGGCGGCCGGCTGCGGCTTCGCCGCCGGCGCGGGCTGCGCCTGTGCGGCCGACAGGCAGGCCAGGGAACAGGCCAGCGCCAACAGGGCGCGGCGGAGGGGACGGGCGGAGGACGACATCGAACGATCCTTGTGATGGCAGGCGGCGGCTGCGCCGTCGTGGCGCGCGGAGTGGCATCGCAAGGGGCTACGCACGGCCTGCGCCGCACATCGCCGGGGAGCGGCCGCGTGTCCCCGGGCCGTCCCGCGCGCCGCCCCCTGCGCAGCGCCACGCGATTCTGTCAGTGCGCCGGCCTTGTGCGCCAGCGAAGAATGCGAAGTGCCACGCCGCGACAATTCAGTCGCAGTGCGGCCGCGGATTCGCCAGACCCGAGCGAAGCCTCGCACCGCAGCGGGCGCCTCGGCCGCCCGCGGCGGCGGCCGCACGCTCGGCGTCCGCTGCGCAGCCTCCCGGCGCCAACTGGCTCCATTCAATTACCCATATCTGGTCCACAGACAGAGCCAGTACCGACCTACAGTAACCACACCGCCCGACATCGCCGAGCCGCCATGAACGCCGCCCTCGCCCCCACCGGATTCGCCGCCCGCCTGCGCCTGGACGCGCTGGAACTGCCCGCGCTGGCCGCGATCTGGGGCATCTCGTTCCTGTTCATGCGCGTCGCCGCGCCGGCGTTCGGGCCGCTGGCGCTGGTCGAGGTGCGCCTGGCGCTCGGCGGGCTGGTGCTGGCGCCACTGCTGTGGCGCGCGCGGGCGCAGTTCCCGCTGCGGCTGTGGCCGAAGCTGGCGCTGGTCGGCGCGATCAACTCGGCGGTGCCGTTCGCGCTGTTCGCCTGGGGCGCCGAACGCGCGCCGGCCGGGATCGGCGCGATCGCCAGCGCCATGACCGTGCTGTTCGCTGCGCTGGTCGGCTTCGCGTTCTTCGGCGAGAAGATCGGCAAGCGCCGCGCGCTGGCCTTGCTCGGCGGCTTCGCCGGCGTCGGCGTGCTGGCGGCGGGCAAGAGCGGCGGCACCGGCGCGGCGGTCGGCTGGGCGGTCGCGGCGGGCTGCGCGGCGGCGTTCCTGTACGGCGTCGGCCTGCACCTGGTGCGCCGCCACCTCGGTGGCCTGCCGCCGGCGGCGGTGGCCAGCGCGACCCTGCTCAGCGCGGCGCTGCTGATGCTGCCGGCGGCGCTGGCGCAATGGCCGGCGCAACCGGTCGGCGCGCGCGCCTGGGCCGCGGCGGCGCTGCTGGGCCTGCTCTGCACCGGCCTGGCCTACGCGTTGTTCTACCGACTGGTGGCGCGCATCGGCGCCGCCCGCACCTCGCTGGTCACCTACCTGATCCCGCTGTTCGGCGTGGCCTGGGCCTGGCTGCTGCTGGGCGAACCGGTGACCGCGCCGATGGCCGCGGCCGGCGCGCTGATCCTGGCCGGCGTGTGGCTGGCGCGGCGCGAAGCGCACTGACGCCGGCATCCACCGACACCCGATTCCCCTGGAGCGCACGCCATGCAATGGATCGAACGACTGGACGCGGTGGACTGGGACGAACTGTCCGAGCTGTACCGGATCGCGCCGCTGGGCGAAAAGAGCCCCGACTACCTGCGCACCGCCTTCGGCAACAGCCGCTACGTCGTCCTGGTCTACGCCGACGGGCGCCTGGTCGGCGCCGGCCGCGCGCTCGCCGACGGCGTGGATTGCGCCTACCTCAGCGACATCGCCGTGCATCCGCGCCACCAGGGCAGCGGCCTGGGCAAGGCCATCGTCGAATCGCTGGTGCGGCGCGCGCAGGGCCACCGCAAGATCCTGCTCTACGCCAACCCGGGCAAGGAAGGCTTCTACCTGGGCCTGGGCTTCAAGCGCATGAACACGGCGATGGCGATGTTCGCCGACGAAGCAGCGGCGCTGGCGACGGGCGTCGTCGCCGCGGCTTGATGCGTCCTCAAGCGCACGGCTACGCTGCCGCCCTTGCCGGAGAGCCTCGCGCGTGCGAATGATCGAGCAATTGCTGAAGCACTACTGCCGCCTGGCGGGCGGCTGGCGCGATGCGCACGAGGACTGCATCGAATGGGCCGTGCAACGGCTGCGCGAGGACACCGATCGCGGAGACCTGGATATCGCGCTATTGGCCGGCGAATCCACCGCCGAACCGGTACAGACGCTCGCGCGCAGCATCCTGGCGCGGCATGTCGATGCGTCCCGACTCGACGATGAAAGCATCGCCGGCCAATGCCTGCTGGAGTTGCATCGCGAATATCGCGCGGGAACCGTCGACATCGAAGCCGTCGACCGGCGGCTGATGAGCCTCAACCGTCGTTTCGATGCGCTGTGGCTGGTCGCGTTGGGCCTGGACTGCGAACGGGCCACCGCGGGCGGCCCGGCAGATGCCTTCGAACGCGGGTTCGAGCGGCTGGCCCGTCTTTGGGGCCGCAGCCGCGACGCCGACGAGTTCCATGCGCACGCCGACACTGGTTGAGCGGCCGCACGTCTTCGACCCGCCGCGCCGTTCAAACGGGCAGCGCGCCGTCCGCGTACTGCGCAGCGAACTCCGCGCTCGGCGCGATCGGGGTGATGATGTCGAGCAGCACGCCGTTGGGATCGGCGGTGATGAAGTGGCGCTGGCCGAAGGCTTCGTCGCGCAGGCCCAGCAGCACCGGCAGGCCGGCGGCGACGAGCCGCTCGTGGACCGCATCGACGTCCTCGACCTCGAAGTTCAGCAACAGGCCGCCGACCCGGCCGCGGCCGGATTCAGGGATCGTGGCGTGGGCGCCGTCGAGCACGGCCAGGTTGACCGACGGGTCCTCGGCCGATTGCAGGTGCACGTACCAGTCGGCGGCGAACAGCGCGACGAAGCCGAAATGGGCCTGATAGAAGGCCGCGGTGGCGGCGACGTCGGCGGTCATGAGTACGGGGTAGAAGCTGGCGATCTTCATGGGCGTCGGTTCCTGGCGGGTCGGGCTTGTCGCGGCGGGAGGCTTTTACATACAGTCTGCATGTAAGCTTAAATTAACATACAGGCTGCATGTATGGAAACCACCGATCGACGCCGCGCGCCCTCCCGCGCCGGCCGCAGCAACCGCGAACGCACCGAAGGCACCCGCCGCGCCCTGCTCGACGCCGCCCGCGCCCTGTTCGTCGCCCGCGGCTACGCCGACACCTCGACCCCTGATGTCGTCGCCGCGGCCGGCCTGACCCGCGGCGCGCTGTACCACCACTTCGCCGACAAGCGCGACCTGTTCCGGCAAGTGCTGGACGCGGAAGCCGAAGCCGTGCGCGACGCGATCCTCGCGGCCGCCCCGGCCGAGCTGCCCGCCCGAGCCGCGTTGATCCGCGGCGCCGAGGCGTACCTGGACAGCATGACCGTGCCCGGCCGCACGAGGCTGTTGTTGATCGACGCGCCGGCGGTGCTCGGCCCCGAGCAGGCCGGCGCGATCGACCAGGCCAACGCGGGCAGCGCCTTGCAGCAAGGCTTGGCCGAGGCGCTGGGCGACGCGAACGTCGACGTCGCCCCCCTCGCCCGCCTGCTCTCGGCGTGTTTCGACCGCGCGGCGCTGGAGATCGACGCCGGCGCGGACGCGCGACAGGCGCGCAGCGCGATGCTGTGGCTGTTGGCCAAGACCCTGGCCTGAACGACCGGCGCGCGCGCGGCTGCCGCTGCGCCGCTCACTCCGCGCAAGCCCGCTCCAGCCACCCCGCGAACGCCGACGCGCCGTCGCCGGCCGGTTTCAACGCCAGCCGGGTCAGCCAGTAGCCGCCGGCGTCGAGGGCGATGTCGAAGGGCTGCACCAGCAGGCCCTGGGCGAGTTCGCGCGCGAACATCGACGGCGGCGCCAGGGCCACGCCCAGGCCCTGCAGCGCGCACTGCACCATGGTTAGCGAGGAATCGAAGATCGCGCCGTTGATCGGCCCGCACGGCACCGCGCGCGCGGCTTCGAACCACAGCCGCCAGTCGTCGACGAAGTACGAACGCAGCAGCGCGAAGCGCGCCAGTTCGGCCGGCTCGCGCAGTTGCTGGGCGATCGCCGGCGTGCACAGCGGGGTCAGCGGCGCGGGCATCAGGAACCGGCTCTCCATGCCCGGCCAGGTGCCGCGGCCGAAGCGCACCGCGTAGTCGAGGCCTTCGGCGGCCGGATCGACGCGGTTGTTGTTGGTGCTCACGCGCACGTCCACCGACGGATGCAGGCGCGCGAACTCGGCCAGCCGCGGCAGCAGCCAGCCGCTGGCGAAGGTGCCGACCGCGCCGACGTGCACCACTTCGCGCGCCAGCCCGTCGCCGACCCGGTCGAGCGCGCTGTCGATGCGGTCGAACGCTTCCTGGATCGCCGGCAACAGGCCCAGGCCTTCGTCGGTCAGCGCCAGCCCGCGCGGCAGGCGGCGGAACAGTTCGACCCCGAGTTGGTTCTCCAGCAGGCGCACCTGGTGGCTGACCGCAGCCTGGGTGACGTTGAGCTCGTCGGCCGCGCGGGTCAGGCTGAGCGCGCGCGCGGCGGCCTCGAAAGCCTTGAGCGCGCCGAGGTTGATGCGGGTGTGGGCCATGGCGGTTCCAGTCGATGAGAACGGCCAAGGCCGATCCGGTGAAGACCGGCGGCCGCAGCCGCCGCGTCGCGCATGCGGCCGCGGGGCCGCTGCAAGAAATACTCGTACCGGCCAAAAGAAATCGTTGCGACTCGCGCATCGGCCGGGCCGGGAGAATTCAAAGCTCCGCTGCGCGCGCTGTCAACGACAACCGCGGATTCGTTTCGGCGATGCGGCGGCCGCATCCATCGCCGCCGCATCCATCGGACCCGGCGCGCCTGCCGAGGCAGGCATCGATGTCGGCATCGCGCCGCCGGCAAGGCGCATGAGCGCTGAACGCGCGCGCCGCCGCCGCGTTCAGCGCCGCCGCAGCGGCGTCGCCTGCGCCAGCGCGCCGCCGTCGGCGATCTCGGCGCGCTTCTCCAGCAGATAGGCGTACCACTGCGCCTGGATCGCCTGCACCGGCCCCAGCTCGCGCTCGAACTCGGCCAGCGTGCCGCGCCCGCGCAGCAGCCGGCGATAGGCTGCGGCGTAGCGGCCGCCGTCGTAGTGGAACAGGAAGTGCGACAGGCTCCAGTACTCGAGGTAGTACACGTTGAGATGGCGTCCGCCGATCGGCGGCCCGCTGTCGTCGATCAACTGCCGCAGCGGGATCAGCAGGCCCGAGCGCAGGTCGCGTTCGAGCGAGCCCGACAGCGGCAGGTCCGGCAACCACCAGATCGGATAGGCGCCCGGATCGATCGTGCCCGGCCGCAGCCGCGCGCCGTCGAGCCGGCTCGCGCCGAAGTAACTGGCCACGCCTTCGTTGATCCACTTCGCCCGCGCAAAACCGGCGCGCTCGGCATGCAGTTGGTGGGTGGCCTCGTGCAGCATCCAGTGATAGGGGCTGTCCGAGTTCTGGTCGAAATAGGCGTGGCAGTACGGCGTGCGGTAGTAGGCCTCGGCCCAGGGCATCGAAGTGTTGAACGCGGAGAACTGGGCGCGGTCGCGATACAGGATCAGGCGCAGGCGGGCGTCGGCCGCCGCCGGCGGCAGGGCGAAGAACTCGCCGTAGGCGCGGTACAGCGCCTCCGCCGCGGTCGCCACGCGCACGGTCTGGGCCGGCGGGGCGGCGCTGAAGATGGCGTAGTGGTCGGTGCGGTACTCGCGCGCCTGCGGCGGCAGCGGCGTGGCTGCCGGCGCGGGCGCAGGCGGCGCGGCGGCGGCGGCGCGCCCCTGCCCGCCGCCGCGGTCCGGACACCCCGCGCAGGCGGCGGCCAGGCAGCAGGCGACGACGATCCGTTTCATGCGCATGCGCGTCTCCTTGCGTTCGCCGCCAGCCTAGCGCGCACGGCGCGCGCGGCGAAGTGGCCTGCGCGCCGACCGCCAGAGTGGCCCTTGAGGCGACGCGGCGGCGCGCCGCACAGTGGCCGCGACCGTCCTGGGAGCTGCGCCGATGCCCTCGTCCGAAGCCGCGAGCCGCCCGACCTTGGCGCTGTGCGCCGGCGCCCTCGCCGCCTTGCTCGCGCTGGCCGCGTCGCCGTGCGGCGTGGTCCAGGCGGCCACGACGCAAGCCACGGCCGGCCGCGACGGCCAACGCGATTTCGATTTCGAGACCGGCCTGTGGCGCACCCAGGTGCGGCGCCTGGCCGCGTCGCCGGGCGCCGCGCCGCGGTGGCTGGAATACACCGGCACCACCCGCGTCGTCGCCGTGCACGGCGGCCGCGCCAATCTCGCCGAACTGGCCGTGGCCGGCCCGGCCGGACGCATCGACGGCGTCGCCCTGCGGCTGTACGAACCGGCCACGCGGCTATGGCGCATCCACTACGCCAACCTGCGCGACGGCGCCCTCACCGCGCCGCTGGCCGGCCGCTTCGTCGACGGCCGCGGCGAATTCTTCGGCGACGACCGCCTCGACGGCCGGCCGGTGCGGGTGCGCTTCCGCATCCACTGCCCGCACGCCGACCGCTGCCTGTTCGAACAAGCCGTCTCCACCGACGGCGGCCGCCGCTGGCAGGTCAACTGGCTCGCCACCGACACCCGCCTGGGCCACGGCGCGGGCTGAGCCGCGCGCCGCCGACCCGCCCGCCCACGCCAGGACCGCGCATGCACGCCCCCCATGACCCGTCCCGCCGCCTGCTGCTGCGCGCGCCGTTGCTCGCCGCCGTCGCCGCGGCGCTGCCGGCCGCGGCCATCGCCGCCGCGCCCGCGGTCTCCGCCGCGGCCGGCGGCGCCGATCCCGCACGCGCCTTCGACTTCTTCCTCGGCCATTGGCAGGTGCGCTACCGCCGCCTGCGGGAACGGCTGATGGGCAGCGACGACTGGGAAGAATTCGAAGGCCGCTGCCAGACCCAGTCGCTGTTCGGCGGCCTCGCCCAGTTCGACGAAAGCGTGGTGAATCGCCCCGGCCTGCCCTATCGCGGCCTGGCCTTGCGCAGCTTCGACCCGGCCGCGCGCCGCTGGGCCGACTGGTGGCTGGACACCCGCAACCCGCAGCGCATCGCCGCGCCGATGATCGGCGGCTTCGCCGACGGCGAGGGCCGGTTCTTCGGCGAGAGCGAACTGCGCGGCACGACGGTCAAGGTGCGCGGGCTGTGGACGGACATCGGCGCCGAGCGCGTGCAATGGGAGCAGGCGTATTCGGCCGACGGCGGCGCGAGTTGGGAAACCAATTGGGTCTCGCGTTATCGGCGGGTCGGCTGACACCGCCACGCATGCGGCATCGCCGCCGCTGTCGGCCGCTGCGGTCCCTCGCCGATGGACGCGCCGGCGCGCCGGGACGCGTCTGCGCGCGACCGGCTAAAGCCCGGATCGGGCGCAACTGCAGTGGGGCTCCAGCGCCGCGCACGGCGCCGGCACCCACCAGCGTTCGCGGTAACCGCCGCCGGCCACCGCTTCCAGCCGGATCGCGCCGCGCGCGCTGCCGATCAACCAGCCGTCGCCGAGCGGCTGGATCGAATCGACCCGGCCCGCGAACCAATCGCGCGCGCGATGCAGGCGCTGGACGCGGCCGCTGTCGAGTTGCACCGACGCCAGGCCGTCGACCAACAGCAGCACCCACTCCTTGTCGCCGCGCCGCAGCGCCGCCACCGGTGCGGCGTCGAGCTCGGCGAGGCGGTGGATGCGCCAGCGGCGCCCGTCGCGGCGCTCGAAGCGCAGGATCGAGCCGCGGTTGACGCCCATATGCGCCAGCCCCTCGGCGATCACCGCCTCGCCGCGGTAACGCGTCGCCGTCACCGGATCGACCTGGCGCTGTTCGAAGCGCGCACCGCCGTCGCGCGGCAGCCATTGGATCCAGCCGCCGAACTCGCCGTGGTTGTAGCCGAGCAAGGCCCCGTCGTCGAACACCTCGCGCACCCGCAAGGCAGGGCGTTCCCGGCGCCCTTCCCGCAGTTCCGGCGTGCCGTCTGCGGCGCGGCCGACAAACCATGCCTGCCGGGAGTCGTTCACGCACTGCAGCCCCGCTTCGCTGCGCGGCGGATCGATCGCCACCCAGCCCGAAGGCGGCGCGTCGCCGCCGGTCGCCACCACCGCGGCGGCCGCAGCCGCCAGCATCCATGTCATCGCCGTCATCGTCCGTTGCCTGCCTGCATCGTGAAGTCGTCTGCGCTAGCGCTCCAGCCGCTGCGGCCGGCACCCGCACTGCGGCGCGGCCAGCCGCCGGCAGTTCTCCGGCACCAGCCATTGTTCGCTGAAACGTTCGCCGAACGGCTGCAAGCGCACCAGGCCGTGCGCGGTGCCGATCAGCCAGCCCGCGCCGGAGGCCTGCAGCGACTGCGGTTGCAGCCGCGCCCAACGCGGATTGACGTGCAGCGGCCGCTGCCGCTGCGCGGCCAGGTCGATGCGGACCAGGCCGGTCTGGGTCAGCACCACCCAGTCGCGTTCGCCGCTGCGCACCGCCGCGGCCGGGGTCGCGTCGAGTTCGAGCGCGCGGTGGATCCGCCAACGCTGCGCGTCGCGCCGCTCGAAGCGCACGATCGCGCCCGGATAGCGGCCGTCGCGGCTGCGCCCTTCGGCCAGGAATACGTCGCCGCCGAATTCGGTCGCGGCCTTGGGCCGCAGGTCGGCGTTGCTGAGCACGAACCCGGCCTTGGCCTCGCCCTGGCGCGGCGTCCATTCGATCCGGCCGTCGCCGGCGGCGCTCATCGCCCCGTCGGCCAGCGTCACCCGCAACGGCGGCGCGGGTTGCGGCGGCGCGATCCGCACGCGCCCGTCGCCGTCGGCCAGCACTTGCCAGGGACGCAGGGCGTCGATCGCGCACTGCCATTGCGCGGCATCCTCGGGCGCGGCGATCGCCGCCCAGCCCTTGGGCACCTCGCCGGCGCCGAGGCTGATGCCATGCGCGCCGGCGGCGCCGGCGGCCAGCGCGAACCAGCCCGCGGCCGCGATTGCACTTTGCCGCATCCGTCCCCTCGGCGTGGCCGCCGCGAATCGCGGCCGGTCCAGTATGGCCGATCCGCGCGCGCGCCGGCCGCCGGCCTGACGCGGCGGCCGCGACTGCCTACAATGCCCGCCCCCACCGTTCCGAACGCCGCACGCCGCATGGATATCGTCATCAACGAGTCGCTCAAGGCCTACATCGATCCGCTGACGCCGGAGGAGCACGAGGCGCTGGAGGCCAGCCTGCTCGCCGAAGGCTGCCGCGACGCGCTGATCCTGTGGGGCGACGTGCTGGTCGACGGCCACAACCGCTACGGCATCTGCAAGCAGCACGGGCTGCCGTTCCAGACCGTGCAGAACAAGCGCTTCAAGACCCTCGACGACGTCCACCTGTGGATGATCGACCAGCACCTGGGCCGGCGCAGCGTCTCGGACTTCCAGCGCGGCGTGCTGGCGCTGCGCAAACGCGAGATCCTGGCCGAACGGCGCGCGCGCGCCGAGGCCGAGCGCGCGGCCCAGGCCGAGGCCGAAGCGGCCGCCGCGCCGGCCGAAGCCGCCGGCGAGCCCGGCGACGCGCCGCCGTGGTCGGACGATGCGACCTTCCAGGCGCCGCCGCTGGACAGCCGCCAGGCGCTGGCCAAGGCCGCGCGCCTGAGCAACAGCCAGGTCGGCATGATCGAGACCATCCACAAGCAGGCCGCACCGGAAGTGGTGGCCGCGGTGAAGTCCGGCGCGATCTCGATCAACGCCGCCGCCGCGGTCGCGACCCTGCCCGAAGACGAGCAGCGCGCCGCGGCCCTGGCCGGCGGCGCCGAGCTCAAGCAGGCGGCCAAGCGCGTACGCGAGTCCAAGCGCAAGCCGCGCGAGGCCAAGCCGGTGGAGATCGAGGAAGAAGCCGCGCCGGCGCGGTTCGTGGCGAACGCGGACGAGAGCGAGGAACTGCAGGCGCTGCGCCGGCGCGTAGCGGAACTGAGCGAAGAGAACGAATCGCTGAAGCTGGAGATCGCCGGCCTGCGCGCAGCGTTGGGGCGCGACTGACGCCGGTGCGGCCGCGGGATCGCGCCCGCGGCCGACAGCTCGCATGCGGCGTGGCCCGCCGCCCGCGCTCGCCGCGCGCGACGCCGGCGAGTGGTCCAGACCCGGCAAATCAGAACCAGCGGCCGGACCAAGCCGGCCCGGCCATCGGCGCGCTTACTCCGCCGGCTTCTCGCACTTGTTGTCGCGCATCAGCGCCCATTCCTCGCAGACCCGGCCGTCGGGCAGGTGGCACAGGCCGTACTGGCCGCCGTCCTTGCCGGTGCGGATATCCAGGGTGCCGCCGAGCTTCTGGCAGTGCACCGAGGCCGGATTGGCCATGCCCACGCCCTTGGCTTCGGCGGGCGGGACCGGGTCGGACTTGGTCGCGACCGGTTCGGACGGCGTGCTGCAGGCGGCCAGCGCGAGCAGCGCCAGCGGCAGGAAGACGGAAGCGGCGCGGACGCTCATGGCGGAGTACCTGGGTGGCGGAAAACGGCGGCCACTATACGGGTGGACGGATTGATGCCTGGGTGAAGGCATGCGCCTGCTTTGGGGAAGGGCGTAGCGACCGGGTCGAAAAGCGTCGGGCCTGAAGGCCCTCCCACAAGGGCAGGCACAACCTGATCGGCTGTCATGGGAGGACTTCAGGCCCGACGCCTTCCGCTGCGGTCGCCACGCCCCGCCGGATGCTCAACCCGCCTTCACCGCCGCGGCCGCCTCGGTCTTCATCAGCGCCTGCGCCTGGTCGGCCCAGCGCACGTCGGCGCCGGCCGGCGGATAGGTGCTCGCCATCGTCCACTCGGTCTCGCCGTCGACCTGGTCGGGGAAGCTGCCCTGCCATTGTTGCGGCGTCAGCGGCAGGGCGTTGTCCAGCACCACGGTCAGGTTCAACAGCGCATGCCGCGCCAGCAGGTGCGGGAACCATTCCTTGTCGACATAGAACGAGGTGCGAAAGCCCGTGCCGACCGCGCAGTAGTCGAACGCCGACGGCGGCAGCGAGGGCACGTAGTCCCAGTAGTTGTAGACGCGGATGCTCTGGCTGGCGTCGATCTTGCCCGCATACGCGCTGCCCCAGCTGTCCAGGCCGACCATCGGGCTGGCGAAGTTGATGTTGAGCGCGGTCGTCGGCCGGCTCACCGCCACGTCCAGCGAGAACAACTGGCTCAGCGCGGCGCCGAGGCTGTGGCCGGTGATGTAGAGCTGGGTCGGTTGGTACTTGTCCAGCAGCGCGAACAACTGCGCGCGCATCGACGCGGCCATGCCGTCGCCCTGGGTGTCGTAGATGCCGTAGAAGCCCGAGGACACCCACGGCGTCGGGCTGACGCTGCCCTGGGTGGCGACGAAGGTCGTGGGGATGAAGTGCACGTCCTCCCAGGCGTCGAGATCCGAGTCGGTGCCGCGGAAAGCGAAGATGCAGGTGCCCGGTTCAGCGACGGACTGGAACACCACGCCGAAGGATTCGATCGAGCCGCCGAACAGCAGCGCGTCCCACCCGGTCCAATTGTCGACCATGGCGTAGCCAGCCGGCGCGACGACCGGTTGGTTGGGGTCCTGGAAGTAGTCGTATGCCGCGCGCGAGGCGATCGCCAGGGCCAGGGTGAGGTCGGTGTCGAGGGTCGGGTTGCCGGCGTAGGCGCCGGCGTCGGGCAGCGTGCGCGCTGCGGCAAGGCTCGCGTTCATGGAATCGTTCCGTTTGCTCGGCTGAAGGCGGTGACGCGCGCCGGCCGCGACCCGCAATCCGGCGGGCGGCGCGCGAGGGATCACGTCCTTTGTGACCGATTTTGCGGAACAGCGAGGGCTGGCTGTCCGCGCGGCATTTCTAAGTACGCCAAACGGCCGCGGCGGCGGACACGCCGGCCGCCGGAAAAAAAAAAGCGGCCGCGCGTGGCGCGGCCGCAGGCCCGTCTGCGACGGGGCCGGGAAACGTCAGTGCGGCGCGTCCTCCAGCACCAGATCGTCGAGCAGGAAGCTCGCGTTCTCGTGCCCGCTCGAGTCGGTGGAGCCGATCAGCTGCACCCACACGCTCGCGGTCAGCGCCGGCGGCTGCACCAGCGCCGACACCTGGTTCCAGTCGTCGCCGGTCGCGTTCAAGAACACATCGCTGAAGGAGGTGTCCTCGTCGCCGGTGGCCGGCGTGCGGTCTTCCTTGAGCCAGCGCAGGCGCAGCCGCGCATTGGCCGGCAGCGGCGCGGTGCCGGCGACGTGGCGCACCCAGACGCTCACGCGCTTGGCGCCGTTGTCGGCGAGGTAGCCGGGATGGTTGGCCACGGTGACGCCCCAGTAGCCTCCCTCGGCCACCACCTGCAGGCTGTGCGCGCCGGAGCGGCCGACGTCGGCGCGTTGCACCGCGCTGCCGTACCAGGGCGTCCACAGGCCGATGGATTCTTCCAGCGTAGCGGTCGGCGCGTCGATCAGGTTGAACGGCGCGCCGTCGGTGGTGCTGCCGGCGTCCTGCAGGTACGGCGCGGCCTGCCAGGCGCTGAAGCCGATCGCCTCGCCGTAGCGCTTGGCGAAGCGCCAGGGGCCGTAGTAGTGGTTGTTGGCGAAGCGGTTGCCGTTGTGGAACATCACATCGTCCTGCACCTGCTTCACCGTGTACGGCGACCAGGCGATGTTGTCCACGCCGGTCGCGTACAGCGCCTGCGCGCCGCAATAGCTCGACAGGCCGCAGGGCACCACGGCCGGGTCGAAGTAGAACTCGTTGCCGGTCACTTCGATGTTCTGCGCGCGCCAGCGGCAATCGCGCTGCAGCGCGGCGTCGCTGCCGATGCCGGTGTAGCACGGGTGCTGGTCGCTGACCGGCGCCGGGTAGGCGCTGGGATGGTCCGGGTCGGGCCGTGCGATCAGCGCCGGGTGCACGAACGGGGTGCAATACACCGAACTGGTGTTGCCGTTGGAGTTGCAGAAGCGGTTGGCGTTCTCGTAGATCGACACGCCGGAGAAATTGTTCTCGAAGTAGTTGTCGTGGATCAGCAGCTTGTCGGAGCCGCTGACCGCCGACGGCAGGCGCGCGTCGCCGCCGGATTCGGACAGGTAGATCGCCGGCGCCGGCGAGCCGCGGTCGGCGTTGCCGGAGACCCAGCCGTTGTTGATGAAGGTGTTGGCGCGGATGGTGGCGTTGTAGCTGATCTCGTACCACAGGCCGACGCCGTCGTTGTCGCGGACGAAGTTGTTTTCGAACAGGAAATCGATGTTGTTGGTGTCCGCCCACAGGCCGGTGCCGCGGTTGTGGTGGACGTAGTTGCCGCGCACCACGGCGCCGCGCACGTCCCAGAACTTGCCGCCGCCGGTGCAGCCGCAACGCATCGAGCTTTCCCAGTCGTCGGTGTTGTTGCCGGCGATCTCGTTGTCCTCGAGCACGATGTCGACGATCGCCGAGCGCCCCGGCACCGGCGACTGCGCGCTCGGCGGCAGGCTCTGCAGCGGCGGGCGGTACATGCTGAAGCCGTACTGGCCGTTGTTCTTCAGGCAGTTGCGGCGCACCCGGTTGCCGCTGCCGAGGAACACGCCGGCGCCGTCGTTGTCGACGATGGCGTTGTCCTCGACGATCCAGTCCGCGCCGGCGTCGTGGTTGACCACGCCCTGGTCGAAGTTGTCGCGGCCGCGGCCGAAGTTGCGGATGGTCAGGTGGCGGACCTCGACGTCGGCGACATCGCCGGTGAAGGCGTAGAGGTTCTTGTTCTTGCCGTCCAGGATCGCGCCCGGCGCGCCGATGTAGCGGTTGCCGGGGCGGGCGATGACCTGGCTGTAGATATGGTCGCCGAGGGTGTGCTCGCCCGGCGCGAACCAGAACGTGCCGTCGCGGGCGAAATCGAAGCCGCTGTTGTCGCCGGCCGGGACCACGAACGCCTTGTCCGGCGCCTGCGCCGGCCCGGGCGCGAGCGCGCCGGGTTCGCAATAGCGCGCGGTCGGATCGGCCGGCCACAACAGCCCGGCGTGGGCCTGGCCTTGCGCGCCGATGCGTGCCGGCGCGGGCGCGGCGGCCGATGCGGCCCACGGCGCGGCCAGCGCGGCGGCGACGGCGAGCGCGGCCAGCCAGGCCGCGCGCGGCACGGTCGAAGAATGGAATTGCATGTTCACGGCGCGGTTCCCCTGCTGTGGTGCGTGGCGGCGCGCGGCGCCGCGGCGGAAGCCAGGGACGGACGATGGCGAGCGCTCCCCTGCTGCGCCTGCGGCCCCGACGGCGGCGCTGCGGCCGCGTGCGCGCATTGCAGCGTTCCGCGTCATCGCGCAACAGTGGAGGCTGTCACCTCGCGCGCAGGTTGTGATCGCAGTCGCGCCCGGCGCCGCCCGGGCCCGCTTGCCCGCGCTTGCGCATTCGCCTGCCCGCGGCTGCGCAAGCCGCGCAATGCCGGCGCCGGGCACACGGCGCCGCGATCGCGGGACAACGCCGGCGCAGGCGCGCCGCTAGCGTGTGCGCACCATCCGCCACGACCAGGAGCGCGCCATGTCCGTCCCGCACCGCACCGTTTTGCGTACCACCCTCGTCCTCGCCTGCGGCGCCTTGCTCGGCGCCGCCGGCAACGCCGCGGCCGCCGGCCCGGCCGGCGGGGTCGACGCCGCCAGCGCCGCGCCCGCGCTGGCGGCGCAGAACATCCTGCACCGCCTGTGCGCGCGCCAGTTCGAAGTGGCCCAGCGCGTGGACATGGAATCCTTCCGCGACTACGACGCCGAGACCTTCCGCGCCGGCCACGACGAACGCGCGGTGACCGTGTTCGACAGCGGCGCGGTGCGCACCGGCATCGACGCGATCATGACCACGCTGGCCAGCCACTTCAACGACCGCGAGGCCAAGTGGAGCTGGACCGAGCGCTATCGCGTGGTCGACGGCTGCCGCTCGGCCTACATCCTCTACGAGACCGTCTACGAAATCCCGCGCGTGGGCTATCGCCAGCGCGCGCTGACCGGGGTCACCTACACCCACGACGGCTTCAAGTGGCTGGCGGTGGCCGACCAGGGCACCAAACTGCCCTGAACCCGGCGCGCGGGCGAAGAAAAAGGCGGCCGCGCGGCCGCCTTTTTCGTTGGCGCGCGGCGCCGGTTCAGATCGTCTTGCAGCAACGCACATAGGTCTGCACGTTGCGAGGGCCGGTGTTCTGGTTGTCGACCCAGGTGCGCCAGCCGTTGCTCAGCGGGATGTGCATGACCCAGATGTTGGGCACGCCCAGGCTGCCCTCGTGGAAGTAGTAGCCGCCGCCGGTGGCGCTGCGGTCGGACGGGCAGTAGGCGTCGACCGCGGTCCAGGTGTTGTACGGCGCGGGGGTCACGGCCGAGGTGTAGTTGGCGCAATCCAGCGGCGCGGCCAGCGCCGCGGGCATGGCGGCGGCGAGCACGGCGGCGAACGCATAGCGGATCGGGGCGGTACGCAAAGTGCGGCGATTCATGTTCAGCTCCTTGAGTGAGTAGGACCACACGGATACAGCCGGCGCGCCGCGGAACGGGCGCGCCGGCCCCGGGAGCCGCGCGCACGGCCGCAGCCGTCCGCGCGCGGCCCGCGAGACGGGAAGCGCGAAGCGATGGGAACGAAGCGGGCGCGAGCGCGCGCCGGCGCGGTTCAGGCGCGGGCCGGGCCCGCGCGCAAGACGGATTCGTGCATAGGCAATCCTTCGCGGTCGATTCCTGGGGACGCGGCGCGAATGCGATGGCAGCGCGGCGACAAAGAGGTACAACGCGGGCCTGCGGCGGCGACGGACACGTTGCGGCGTATCGCCTGCGATCCATCCGCAAGCCCGCTGTAGGAGCGGCGCAAGCCGCGACCGCGACAACGCAACTACGCCGCGGCCTACGCAATAGCGGCGTTGTCGCTGCCGCGGCTCGCGCCGCTCCTACAGGACGCGGCCGCTGCGACGTCGGCCGTAACGGTGCAACCGTCGCCGCGTCGCTCGTATCCCAGGTATCGACTCCCGGCCCGGACCGACGCCATGACCCGCCTTCCCGCCCTGCTCGCCTTGTCGCTCGCCGCCGCCTGCGCCGCGCCCGCCGGCGCCGCCGAATGCCAGGACACGTCCAAGTACGCCGAAGCCCGCGCGGTGATCCAGGACCTGGACCGGATCAACGCGCCCGGCGGCATCCAGGAGGCCTACGCCGCGCCGATCGGCGGCATCCGCCAATGGATCAACGTGCGCGGCCAGGACCGCGACAACCCGATCCTGCTGTTCGTCCACGGCGGCCCGGCCTCGCCGCTGATCCCGACGCTGTGGCAGTTCCAGCGCCCGCTGGAGGAATACTTCACCGTGGTCAACTACGACCAGCGCGGCGCCGGCAAGACCTACACCCTGCAGGACCCGCAGGGCTACGCCGACAGCATCCACATCGCCACCTACGTCGACGACGCCATCGAGGTCGCGCAGTACCTGCGCCAGCGCTACGGCAAGCGCAAGATCGTGCTGGCCGGCCACAGCTGGGGCACCATCGTCGGCATGCAGGCCGCGCTCAAGCGCCCGGACCTGTTCTACGCCTATGTCGGCATCGGCCAGGCGATCAAGGTGATGGAGAACGAGAAGCTCAGCTTCGACTACGGCATGCAGCAGGCGCTGGCCCGCGGCAACGCCGCCGCGGTCGAGGAGATGAAGGCCATCGCGCCCTACCCCGGCGACCAGCCGGTGACCCGCGAACGCATCATCACCGCGCGCAAGTGGTCGCAGTACTACGGCGGCCTTACCGCCTACCGCGACGAATCGCCGTACTTCTACCGCGCCGCACGGCTGTCGCCGGACTACACCGAAGACTGCGAACGCGCCGCGGTCGATGCCGGCAACGTATTCACCCTCGGCAAGATCCTGCCCGAGTTCCTCGCCGTGGACATGACCGGCGTGCGCGAATTCCCGATCCCGGTGGTGATGTTCATGGGCCGCCACGACTACACCACGCCGTCGCAGCCGACCGAAGCCTGGCTCAAGCGGGTGAAGGCGCCGTACAAGCAGGGTGTGTGGTTCGAACGCTCCTCGCACATGATGCAGTGGGAGGAGCCGGGCAAGCTACTGACCAGCCTGTTGACCTATGTGCGGCCGCTGGCGGTGGATGCGCGCGGCGACGAGGCGGCCGCCGCGCCGGACCGGGCCGGCCATTAGCGAACGGCGCTGGTTCGCGGCCGCCGATCCGCATCGGCGAATTCGCATCGGCGTCTCCGCGAATCCGCGCAGCGGCCGGCGGCGATGGCCGCCGCCCGCAGGCGGCGGCCGCGACGGCGTTACTGGCCGAGGCAGGTGATCTCGCCGCTGTGCCACCACACCAGGCCGTAGCCGTCGTGGACGCGCGCGGTGACGACGAAGCCGCTCGGGCGCAGGCCCTGCGCCTCGCACTTCGCGGCGAGCGCCGCGTAGAGCTTGCCGTCGCCGTCGTTCTCGTCGGGGTACAGGGTGATGGTTTCGCTGTAGCGAACGCCGCTCTGGGCGACGGCGCCGCCGCCGATCAGCGAAGCGGCGGCGAGCGCCGAGAACACGAGGACGCGGAGGGAATTACGCATGGTCTTGCTCCATTGCAGAGGATGGATGCGCAGGCCGGAATGGCCGGCGCGGTCGGCCCGGGCGCTGCTGAGCGGCCGGGTGCGATGGATTCCAGCACAGCGAAAAACCCGGTGGAGGCGCGACTAAAGTCGACATCGCGCTTGCCTGCGCATCGGCTGCGCGCCGCCGCATCGGCGTCGTGCCTGGCACCTGGAGCCCGCTGAAAAACAGGTGCGTTGCACGCATCCGCGCATCCAAAGTCCATGCGGATCCCAGGCGTCGCAATCCATGTCGCGACATGCCGACCAATGCGGACAAGGCCTTGGCTGCGCGCATAACGGGAAACGAACGAAACCGCCCGCTCGTTCCGATCCCGGCCCGAAGACACCATCCGATGCGAGCCACGGCAGCCGGGCAACACACACGGTGCCTCCGCAAGGCATGCCGCGTGGGTATCGCTATCGACGCGGCCTAAGACAGCGATCCAAACAATCGATCCGCTTTCTTACCGATCCTAGATGCGCATCGCATCGAAACCTTGTCCACCGACCGCCATTGCGGCGCGCAGCGAGGGCGAATGCGCAAACGGCGCGGCGAGACGGCCGCATCGGGCGTCGCGACGACGGGCGCGGCCGCGTCGTGTGCAACGACGAAACGGCGGTGCAGCGCCAGCCAGTCGTGGGGCGGCAGATGCGTATCGGTACGGCCGCGGCGCCGCTCGCGTCCCGCGACCCGAAGGCCGGCGACGTCGGCGCTTACGGGACCGGCGTCTTGGGCGCCTGCAGCTTTTCGTGCAGTTCCGGTATCAGCATCGTCGCGGCGGAGCCGTACCAGCGGTGGTACTCGGCGACGAACTCCCCTTGCGCCACGGCCGGATCGGTCGCGACCAGCGCACGCGCCTGCTCCAGGTCGTCCACCGCCAGCACGAACAGGCCGCGCCAGCCGTCCGGGTCCTTGGCGAAGGGGCCGGCCAGGGCCAGCTTGCCGGCCTTGGCCAGCCGCTCCATGTTGGCGAAGTGTCCGGCGAACATCGCCTTGCGCGGCTCGCCCTCGGGCATCGGGTTCGGACCGGTCTTGAGAATCACCAGCACGTACTGGCGCATGCCCTGCGCGTCGGCGCCGACGCGCCGGGCCAGTGTGGCGTCGTAGCCCGTATTCCCCGCGGCGGGCGCGGCGCTTGCGGTGTCGGCGGTCCGGCCTTCGGCGCCGGCGACGGCCCCGGCCTGCTGCGCCACCGCCGGCCCGGCAACGCCGGCCAAGCTCAGCGCTGCGATCGCCAACCTCGTCATCGTCTTGGTGTCCATCGCGCTCGCTCCGTCCGGTCCGGATGCCAGGGTACGCGTTCGCCGCCCCGGCCGCGGCACCGTCCGGCGGCGCGCCGGCCCGCACCAGAACGTCGTAGCCGAAGCCGCTCCCGCTGCCGCCTGCGCAGCATTCGATGCCGAGGCTGCCGCAGATGTCGCACCGCCCGCCACCACCCGCCATCCATTGCGCCGCCGTCGGGGCGATGCTGCAATGCGGCGATCATCCAGCGGGAACCGACGCCATGTTTCGTGTCTTGGAAATCCAAAGCGCGCCGCCGGTCGATGTCGGCCAGCCCGCCGCCGCTGCCTCGCCGGCCTGGAATTGATCGCGGTGCGCATCGATCGATGGCGTCGTGGGTTGGCGCGCGTTGTGCTGGCGCTGGGCCTGGGCGCAAGCGCTTGCGCGGTCGCCGGGCCGGTGCAGGCCGCACCGGCTGCAGTCGCGCCGGCCGACGCATCAACGCCGGAGTCTTCTCCGCGCCGCGCGGACATTCCCGCTTTGACCTCGCCGGTGGTCGATACCATCGGCCTGCTCGATCCCGCCACCCGCGACGGTCTGAACCTGCTCGCGCGCGATTTGCGCCGCACCCACATGGGCATGCAGTTGCAGGTGCTGATCGTGGCGAGTACCGGCGGCGAGCCGATCGAGGCGTATGCCCAGCGCGCGTTCGCCGAACAACGCCTGGGGTCGCGACTGTTCGACAACGGCGTGCTGATGGTGATCGCCAAGGACGACCGCCGCGTGCGCATCCACACCGGCGCGGGCATCGACGGCCGGGTGACCGATGCGGTCGCCCAGCGGGTGATCGACGAACACATGCTGCCGAAGTTCCGCGAAGGCGAATTCGGCCGCGGCATCGAGGACGGCGCCAAGGCGGTGAGCGAAGTCATGCGCGGCGGACGCCTGCCCGAGCCGAGCAGCGGCGAAGTCCTGGCGTTTTCCGAGCTGTCGTGGCCGATGAAGATTTTCGTGCTGGTGCTGCTGCCGGTGATGCTGGTCGGCCCGTTCGTGCCCGCGCTGATCCGGTGGCGCAGGGGCGGCCGGCTGGTCGAGGATCGCGACACGACCAGCACGCGCTGGTCCAACAACGGCGGCGATTCCGATGGCGGCGGCGCCTCGGGAAAATGGTGATGCGCACGGCGCCGGCGATCGCGGCCGGGCGCTTGCCGCGTTCCTCGTAGCGCCTGGCGCCGCGCGTGCCGCTGCCGCGGCGAGCATCGTCGCGCGGGCGTCGGCGGTCGCGCTACCGACGCGCCAGGGTGGCCCCGCCCACCCCGCCCTTTGGTGCAATACCCAAGCCCGCCGGCCGGGTCCAGCATCGGCGGCGATGTTCGGACCGGCCCGGACTCCGCCGCGGCCGCGCACACACCCTGGGGAGGGAACGCGCATGTTCCGCAGCACACTGAAATGGGTTTCCGCCAGCGCCGCGAGCCTGGCGCTGGCCGCCGCCGGCGGCGTCGCCGCGCTCGCGCCGGGCAACGCCTACGCACTGGATTGCGGCAGCAACAACGGCTACACCTGCCAGGGCGCGGCCAGCCAATACGCCGGCGGTTTCGCCCCCGGCGTCGGCAGCGGCGGCTTCGGCGGCGGCGACTGCGTCGCCACCCGCACGCCGGTGGTGTTCATCGCCGGCAACGGCGACAGCGCGATCAGCTTCGACATGCCGCCGGCCGCGGTGTCGGGCTATGCCACGCCGGCCAATTCGGTCTACGACGAACTCAAGGCGCGCGGCTACAACGACTGCGAACTGTTCGGCGTCACCTACCTCGACGCCGACGAACGCGCCTCGCCGCAGTACAACTACCACCAGCCGGGCAAGTACCAGGTGCTCAAGACCTTCATCGACAAGGTCAAGCTCTACACCGGCCGCAGCCAGGTCGACATCGTCGCCCATTCGCTGGGTTCGTCGATGGCGCTGGCGATGCTGCGCTACCACGGCTACCAGGCCAGCGTGCGCCGCTTCGTCAACATCGGCGGCGGCCTGCGCGGGCTGCAGACCTGCCTGAGCACCGGCTACCAGTCGGCGTACGCGCCGACCTGCAACGCCGAAGCCTACGTGTTCCCGTACGACTACTACACCTTCGGCCTGTACCCGAGCACCGGCGTGGCCTTCTACGGCTACAACCGCTGGACCGGCAGCGGCAGCAACAGCCTGCGGGCGATGCCGGCCTTCTACAGCGGCATCGCGTTCTACACCATCACCGCCGGACGCTACGACCAGATCCAGTGCTTCACCACCAGCTATTCGGCCGGCTGCGCCGACAGCGCGCTGTTCGCCTCCGCGAGCAACCTCAAGGCTCAGGTCGACATCGGCTTCGGCTCGTCGGCCTACGCCTACGACTGGGACTGGAGCGACGGCAGCCCGTACAACATCGGCGGCGGCGACACCAGCAACGGCGTCGGCCACTTCCGCTCCAAGACCAACGCCGGACGCATCGTCTACAACATGCTGGCGACCACCTGCACCACCGGCTGCGCGAACGGCTACGTCGGGGTCAACGGGCCGGCGGTCAATCGCTGAGCGCGAGGCGTCAAACCTCGGCGTCGCTTTCGCGTCGCTCCTGCCGCACCGTCGTTTTCGCGAAGACGGGATCCAGAGACTTCAGGGCCCTGCCTGGATAAAGCCCTGGATGCCCGCCTTCGCGGGCATGACGATAGGTGGCCTTCGCGGGCATGACGATAGGTGGCTTTCGTTTCGCCCCCCTCAAGCCGTCATCCCGCGAAAGCGGGGATCCAGAGACTTCAGGGCCATGTCTGGATAAAGCCCTGGATGCCCGCCTTCGCGGGCATGACGATCGGGGGCTTTCGTTTCGCCGCTCCCAAACCGCCATCCGCGCGAAGGCGGGGACTCGAAGACTTCAGCGTCGACGTTATCTGCGAGCACTCACCATCCATCCGTGACGGTTTTCGCGAAACGCCCCATCCGCCGCGCTGCGATGACCGGCGCCGGCCCGCCGCCGCGTTGCATTTAGCGCCGCGACATCCAGCGGCATGCACGTCAGCGCCGGCGGATCCGTTCCGCGCGGACATCGCCACCGGCGCGGAGCCGGCACTTCCGCCCGCGCCTTCGTCACCAGGGGTTCCCATGAATCGCTCGATCGTATCGACCGTCTGTCTGTTGCTGTGCATCGGTCTCGCCCACGCCGCCCCGCCGGCGGCCAAGCCCGCCGCGGACAAAGCCCTCGACGCCGCGCTGCCCAAGGCCGCCGCCTCGGCGTGCGCGCTGCCGCCCAAGGTAGACCCCTTCACCTTCTGGGACAGCTGCAAGGACGTGCGCATGAACGGCTGCACGCTGGAGGCGAACTGCCGCAAGGCCGACGGCAGCTGGCGCAACGCCACCTTCGACATGAACAAGTTCCCTCAGTGCTACTCCGACTTCTTCGGCGGCCGCAACCTGGTCAACCGCAACGGCACGCTGTGCTGCGGCTACGCCGGCACGCCGCAGATCTGCGGCACCTGATCGTTGCCTGAGCCCCTGTAGGAGCGGCGCGCGCCGCGACCGCGACAACCCAACCATCGCGCTGCTTTCGCCGCAGTTGCGTTGTCGCGGTCGCGGCGCGCGCCGCTCCTACCAGGGGTCGCCCGCTATCGCTCAGGGATTGGCGTCGCGCTCGTGGCAGCTGAGCTTGGCGTACTTGCCCGGCGGCAGGCCGATGCCCAGGCGGTTGGCGGTCAGCGCTTCGGCCGGATCGTACTTGGGCTCGAACGAACAGGCGTTGGCCTTGGCGAACGTCTCCATCGCCGCGGTGCTGCCGGCGACCCGCACCACCGCGCTGACGCCTTCGTCGACGCAGCAGCCGATGTACTGGGTCATGTATTCCTCTTCCACCATCACCAGCGTCTGGCCCATGAACGGCGCCGGCTTCTTGAGCAGGCGATAGTCGGTGTAGTCGGCGCGCACGCTGGGCTTGAGCTCGAGGTAGCCGGCCTGGATGTAGGCCTGCAAGGCCGGGCCGGACGGCGCGGCGCGCTCGCCCTTGGCGCGGTCGTAGCGCATCGCATCGGTCAGGCCCTTCTCCAACGCGGCGTCGTCGGCCGCGAACGCGGCCACGGGCAACAGGGCGCAGGCCAGCCAGGCCAGGGGAACGAGACGCTTCATCGTGCGGGATCTCCGTATCGCGAAAGGAACCGGCCGAATCGGCCGCCGCGAAAGCCTAGCATCGCCGCGCCCGCCCGCAGAATGTCGGGACTTGCCGTGTAGCAGCGGCGCGAGCCGCGGCCGCGACGACGCAACTGTGTCGATGCTCTCGGCGCAGTTGCGTTGGCGCGGTCGCGGCTTGCGCCGCTCCTACAAGGCGCTTTGCCGATTCGGCCGGATCAGCCGCAGGCGCCGTCGGGCATCAGTGGCCGCACTTCGCATTCCAGGTCCCAGCCCTCGCCGTGCACGGCCAGGAAGCGGCGGGTGTGGGCCAGCGCCTCGTCGAGGTCGGCGGCCTCGAACAGGGCGAAACCGCCGATCACTTCCTTGCTCTCGGCGAACGGCCCGTCGGTGGCGCCGATGCGGCCGCCGCGCAGGCGCAGACGCGCGCCCTGGGCGCTGGGCTGCAGGCCGGCGGTCTGGATCAGCACGCCCTCGCGGGTCATCTCATCCATCAGCCGGCCCATGTCGGCCAGCAGTCGTTCGCTCGGCGGGCGGGCGGCGGTTTCGTCGATTCGGATCAGGGAAAGAAAGCGCATGGGCGACTCCGTGGTTGCGGCAATGGGCCGGCCGGCTGGCCGGCCCTTGCCATGACGACGAAGCTGCGGCGCCGGTTTCGACACGACGCCGCGCCCGGATCAACGCAGTTGCAGACGCGGCGCGTGGGCGGACGCGCGCCCGGCCGCGACCGGGGCGCGCCGGCTCGAAGCCGGCGCCGGCCCGGCCTGCACCGGAGCGAGCGGCGAAGACGCCGCGACCAGCCGGCCCATGGCCGGCAGCGCCGCGGCCAGCGGCGCGCTCTGCTCGATCCGGCAATCCAGCGAACTGACCTGCGCCTGCGCGCAGCCGCTGCCGTAGAAGAACGCCAGCCCTTGATCGGACGCCGCCACCGCCACGTCGAGGCAGCCGTCGCCGTTGAAATCGCCGTAATCGATCTGGCGCAACGGCGACGAGAACTGCGGCAGGGTGCGCGAGCTGCCGTTCCATTGGCTCGCGGTCAGCGCGCCGGCGCGCTGCAGGTTGTAGCCCAGCGCGACCGCGCTGGGATCGTTGAACGCGTCGATCTGGCGCAGCGCGACCAGGTCGCTGCGCCCGTCGCCGTCGAAGTCGTCGACCATCGCGCGCGAGGTCGGCAGTTCCAGCGCCGGTATCGGCTGCGCCGCGGCGAAGCCGCCGCCGGGCTGCTGCGAGTACACCACCGAATACGCCTGCTGGGCGCTGACGACGGCCAGGTCCAGCCGCCGGTCGCCGTTGAAATCGCCGAGCGCCAGTTCCTTGACCGGCCCGATCGGGATCGCGTCGATCAACAGCGCCGGCGCGGCGAAGCCGCCCTGCGGCAAGTGCCGCAGCCACAACAGGCGGACCACGCCGCTCGCGTAGGCGGTCTCGGAGTAGACGATGTCGCGGCGGCCGTCGCCGTCGTAGTCGCGCACGCTCTCGATGCGCGGGTTGGTCCGCGGGAACGCGGCGATGCCGACTTCGCGGATTCCGCCGCGGCCGTCGCCGTACAGCGTGCGCAGGCGCCAGCATCCGTCCTGCGGCGGGACCGAACACTCCGGGGCCGAACTCATGCCGACCCCGACGATGTCCTGGTGGCCGTCGTGATCCACGTCGATCCCGGTCCAGCCGTCCACGCCGCTGTCGGGCTGGAACGGTTGCGGCGGCCTGAAGCCGCCGTGGCCGTCGGACAGCAGCACATTGGCCTCGTCCTGGGTGTTGCCGCCCTGCCCCGCCGCCCAGCGCTGGGTGACCATGTCCAGCGCGCCGTCGCCGTTGAGGTCGACCAGTAACAGACGCGTCGGCCGCGACAGGCTGTTCGGATAGCGCCAGACCAGCGGCGCAAAGCTCAGCCCGCCCTGCGGCTGCTGCAGGAACACCTGCAGGCTGTGATCCATGGTCGTGGCCACCACGTCGGCGCGGCCGTCGCCGTTGACGTCGCCGACCGCGACCGAAGCGAAATCGCTGTAACGCGTGGCGCTGCCGGGCAGGTTGGGCCGATAGCGCGCGGCTTCGGTCAGCGCGTAGCCGGCGTTGCCCGCGGCGGCCGCGCCTGCACGGTCCGGGCCGGCCGGCGCCGAGGCCGGCTGGCTGCGCGCGGGTGCCGGCGCGGCGCCCATGGCCGGCGTCGGCGTCTCGCGCGGCGGCTCGACCGATGCGGCCGCCGGCCCGCGCGTCCACGACCACGACCACGACCACGCCACGATCATGACGGCGACCAGCGCGCTGGCGCCCGCGCCGACCCACCCCTTCCAAGTCAGCCAATGCATCCGTGTTCCCCCTGAGGACTCGGACGGGACCGTCGCCGGCTGCCCCCACCCACCCGATCCGGTGGGTGTCGCAGCGTCGGTCGTCCCGCCGGCCGGCATCATATCGGCACGCGAACGAGAGCCGCCAGCCGCAGTGCGGCAACGCCGGCGCGAGGCCGGCGAGCGGGCCTCGCCGCGCCGTCGATGCGCTGAATGCGTCCCGCCGCGGCCTGCGCCGCGGCGGCGCGCTCAGGCCTTGCGCAGCTTGCGCAACATCCGCCAGTGGGTGCGCGTCGGCGCGGTGATCATGCGCTTGGGCCGCGAGGTCACCCGCCCGCGGGCCTGGGCCTGCCGGTTCGCGCCCTGCATCCGCATCGGCACGCGCAATTGCGCCTGCGCCTGCGGCTTGGACCACAGCGGCGGCGGCGCGACCCGCACCGGCGGCAGCGGCGTGACCGGCGCCGAGGCCGAGGCGGCCAGCGACGCCAACGATGCGGCCGGCGCCGACACGGCCTGCTCGATGCGGCAGTCGTCCGAGCGCATCGCGGCCTGGGCGCAGCCGCTGCCGTAATAGAACATCACGCCTTCGTAGTCCGCCGCGACCACCACGTCGCGGCAGCCGTCGCCGTTGAAGTCGCCGTGCGCGAGTTCGTTGCGGTGCCCGCCGATCTGGGTCGGCCCGTGCGAGGTGCCGTTCCATTGCGCCGGGGACAGCGCACCGTCGCGCTGCAGGTGATAGGCCAGCACGGCCTGGGGCTCCGGATCGTCGGACGCCCGTTGCACCGAGACCAGGTCGGTGCGGCCGTCGCCGTCGAAATCGGCGGCCAGCAACTGCGACTTCGCCGATCGCGCGGTATACGGCTGCGCCGCGGACAGGCCGCCGCCCGCCAGCTGCGCGTACACGTTGGCCGAGCCGTCGAGATAACCGCCCGTGGCGATGTCCGGGCGACCGTCGCCGTTGAAGTCGCCGACGGTCGCCTCCGGCGGTATGAACGCCGGCCACGAGCCGAGCAGCGTGGCCTCGCCGAGGCCTCCTTGCGGCAACTGCCGCCGCCACATCGCCCGGCGCATGCCGAACGGGGCGTCCGCGTCGGTGTAGACGAAATCGCGGCGGCCGTCGCCGTCGAAATCCACCGCGTCCACCACCTGCGCCACCGGCTTGCCCAGCGGCAGTTCGGCGGTTTCGCGGATGCCGCCCTGGCCGTCGCTGTAGCGCACGCGCAGGCGCGTGCAGTACGCGCCGGAGAGATCGGCGACGTCGGCGCATTCGCCCGCCACGCTGCCGCGGGTGACGATGGTGACGAGGTCGTCGAGGCCGTCCTGGTCGACGTCCATCGTGCTGCCGAGCATGGCGTCGCCGACCCATTGGCGCAGGCTCAGGCCGCCGTGGCCGTCGGACAGCAGCACGTTGAGCCCGGCGGCCAGCCCGGTGCTCTCGGAGCGATCGCGCGAGGCGAGGATGTCCAGGGCGCCGTCGGCGTTGAGATCGATCAACTGCAACTTCATCTGCCGGTAGAGCCCGTCGTGCGGGAAACGCCAGACCTGCGGCGACGACGGCAGTCCGCCCTGCGGCTGCTGCAGGAACACCTGCACGCTGTTGTCCTCGGCGGCCACCACCACATCGTCGCGGCCGTCGCCGTTGACGTCGCCGGCCACCGCCTGACCGAAGATCTGATAGCCCAGGTAGCCGATGCCGCCCTCGGCGACCGCCGGGCGGTAACGCGCCCCTTCGGTCAGGGCATAGCCGCCGGACTGCGTCGCAGCGCCGCCGCCGAGCGGCGCGTTCGCCGGCGTCGCGGCGCTCGCCGGACGCGGCGCGCCGCCGATGGCCGCGGGCGCGGCGTCCGCCGGGGTCTCCGCCCGCGGCGCCGGCGGCGCAGCCGTGTCCGGCGCGCGCCACCACAGCAACAGGCTCACCACGGCCAGCGGACCGGCACCGAGCCACAGTTTCCAACTCAATCCGCGCATCGTTCGTTTCTCCTTGAGTTCGCTGCGGCCAAGCTCAGCGTTCGAGCTGCCGCGCGAGCGCGCGCCAGGACGCGCGCGCCGGCGCGTGGCCGGTGCGGCCGGTGCGGCCGGCGGGCGCGGCCAGCGCCGCGGCGCGGCCGGCCGGGTGGGTCGCCGCCGGCACCGGGCTCGCCAGCGGCGCCGGCGCCGCGGCCGCCAACGGCGCGCTCTGCTCGATCCGGCAATCCTGCGAACTGACCGCGGCGTGCATGCAGCCGCTGCCGTAATAGATCATCAGCCCTTCGTAGTTGGCCCCCACCGCCACGTCGAGGCAGCCGTCGCCGTTGAAATCCCCGTGCGCCAGATCGCCCGCGCCGCGTATCTGGGTGAGGCCGTGCGAGGCGCCGTTCCATTGCGGCGCGCTCAACCCGCCGTTGCGCTGCAACTGGTAGGCCAGCACGTCCACGCCTTCGCCGACGCTGTCGGGATGCTGCACCGAAACCACGTCGGCCCGCCCGTCGCCGTCGAAATCGGCGACCTGCAATTCCGATTCCACCGTGAACGCCGGATACGGCTGCGGCGCGGCGAAGCTGCCGTCGGCCAGGCGCAGCGCCACGGTCGAGGTTCCGGCCTGGCGGGTGCCGGTGGCGATGTCGAGCCGGCGGTCGCCGTTGAAGTCGCCCAGCGCCACCGTCATCGACGGCCAGAGCGGGAGCGCCCCCAGCACCGCTTCCTCGCCGAGCCCGCCCTGCGGCAGCTGCCGGCGCCACGCCAAACGGCTGGAACCGACCGTCATCCCGTCGTGCGGGCGATAAATCAAGTCGCGGCGGCCGTCGCCGTCGAAGTCGAGCGTGTCCACCACCGCGGTCAGCGGCAGCCCCAGCGGCACGAAGGTGCTCTCGCGAAAGCCGCCGCGGCCGTCGCCGTACAGCGTGCGCAGCCAGCGGCAAAGCTCGCCGGCCAGGCGTCCGCAATCGGCGGGCGCGCCGGGACGATGGACCGCTCCGACGATGTCCTCATGGCCGTCCTGGTCCACGTCCATGGCATAGCCGATGCCGGCCTCGGCGGAGCCGGACGGCGGCACGGGCACCTGCCGCAACGCCAGTCCGCCGCGGCCGTCGGACAGCAACACGTTCAGCGACGGCGGCGGCGGGGTTTGCGGCACGAACGGCGGCTGGCTGACGATGTCCAGCGCGCCGTCGCCGTTGAGGTCGACCAGCATCGCCGAGGTCTGCTGAAGGCGGCCGCCGTTGGGGAAGGCCCATATCTGCGGCGGGAACGCGAGCCCGCCCTGGGGCTGCTGCACGAACACCTGGATCGTGCCGTCCTCGGTCATCGCGACCGCATCGTCGCGGCCGTCCCCGGTGACGTCGCCCGCCAGGACCGTGCCGAAGAGCTGGTAGCCCATGTACCCGAGGGCGGGATCGGCGATGGTCGGGCGGTAACGCGGACCTTCGGTCAGCGCATAGACGCCGCCGCTGTCGGCCGCCGCGGCCGGCCACGGCGCGGCCTGCGGCGCCGGCGAAGCGGACACGAACGCCGGCGCGCCGCCGACCGGCTCCTGTGCGGCCGGCGGCGCCGCGGCCTGTGCGACCGGCTGCGCGACCGCAGGCCCCTGTCGCCATACCGCCACGATCAGCGTCGCCACCAGCGCGGCCAAGCCCGCGCCGGTCCAAAGCTTCCAAGTCAGCCAACGCATCCGTGTTCCCCCTGAAATCCTGTCGGACCGGTGCCGCCCGTCCTGCGCGCACGGCATGCGCGGCAGCGACCGCCCTCGTCCGGCCGGGATCATATCGGGCCGACGATGGCAGCCGCCAGCCGCACCGCAGCGCTGCCGCCCGGCAGCGCCCCCGCACCGGCGCGTCCGGCGTTTGTGAATGCGCGGCGGCCGCAGCGCCGCCGATCTATAGTCGGCCACCGTCCCTGTGCGTATCGCCATGCCCGTCGTCGCCGAGTCCGAACGCCTGCCGCGCCTGCGCGCGCTGCCGCTGTCGCCGGCGCTGCTGGCGATGGCCGAAGGCCGCCTGCCGCATCCGCAGCTATGGCGGTGCCGCTCGGGCGACCCGTTCTACGTCTATCGCGGCGCCGGCGTCCCCGCCGGGCCGGAGCTGATCGCGCTGTGGGATTGGCATTCCTGGGCGCTCGGCGTGCGCGAACGGCCCGATGGCCTGGAGTTCCTGCGTTTCAGCATCGAGACGCCGGACCGACCCGAATGCCTGGCGCGCACCGAACAGGGCCTGTGGGCGCGGCTGTTCGATGCGATGTACGAGCACGACCTGGACCTCGACGAGCTCGCGGCGATCGCCGAAGCGGTGGGTTATCGCCATTGGCCGCTGCAACTGCGCAGCCGCGAACAGGCCGAGCCGCGCTTCGGCGACGGCCTGATGCATTCGCAATGGTTGGAAGAACTGGTCGCGGCGGTCGATGCCGCGGCCGCCCAGGACTGAGCGGCGCGCGCGTTTACTTCGCCGCAGTCAACTCGCGATGCAGCGCCTGCGCATCGCCCGGCGCCAGCCCGCCGATGCGCAGGCGGCCGCCGGGAATCTCGCCCTGGATGGTCGCCACGCTCACCGCCGTCGCGCCCACCACCACCGCCATGCGCTTGCCGAGGTTGTCGCGGGTGACCTGGGCCAGGCGCTGCGCGCCTTCCTCGTTCAAGCGCAGGTCCAGCGAGGCCTGGCCGTTTTCGTCGACGCTCAGCGCGACCTGGGCGACCTGACCGCGCGCGATCGCCGGCAGCGGTTTCAACGCGACGCGCGGTTGCTGGCCGGGAAACGGCCGCAGCACCGGCACGGTCCGCGCATCGGCCGCGTCGTCCTCGGCGACCAGGTAGAAAGCCACGTCGCCGCGCACCGGCTGCGCGCCCGACATCGGCTCGACGGTCCCGTCCGGCGCGCGCGCGCAACCGGCCGCGCCGAGCAGCGCCGCGCAGGCCAGGACCGTCGCCAGCGCCGTGCGCGCCTTCATCGCCGCTCAGCCCTGCGCCAGGGCGAAGTCGATCGCCGCGCGCACCGCCGCCGCCTGCGCCTGGTTGCATTGTTCCGGCGTGGCGCGCGGGCTGTCGGGATAGACCTCGGTGGTGGTGCGGTAGCGCGCGTCGGTGATGCCGGCGCACAGGCCGAGCTTGCGCACCGGGTAGTCGATGACGCCGCGCGCGACCACCGGCGAGCCGATGATCTCGCCGCGCGCGTCGGCCGGGGCGATGTGGGTGACCTTCTCGACCTCGGCGATGATCGCCTGCTGGAACTGCGGCTGCGGGTCTTCGCTGTCGCCGACCAGGTAGAAGCCGTCGGGAATCTCGCCCGGCTCGTACGGCTTGCCGTCGCGCGCGGCCAGCGCCGGGCGGAATTCGGATTCGTCGCTGTCGGTGGTCTCGTGCAGGTCGATGTGCATCCGCGTGCGCGCGCGCAGCGGCGCGGCCAGCGCCCACAACGCGGCCGATTCGCCGGCCGGGCTGTCGTCGCGGAACGAACGGTTCGGATCGATCGCCTCGGGATTCCAGCGATGGATGCGCTCGTACGCCCACGGGCTGACGCACGGCGCCACCAGCAGGTTGATGCGGCCGGCGTAGGCGCCGGCGTACTGGTCCAGGAACAGCAGCGCGCCATGCACGCCGCTGGTCTCGTAGCCATGCACGCCGCCGGTGACCAGCATCGTCGGCAGCGATTCGTCCCAGTTGCGGCTCTTCAGCGCGAACAGCGGGAAGCGGCCGTCGGCGCCGTAGTCGAGTTCGCCGTACTGGATTTTCTCGTAGCGCTCGCCCAGCCGCTCGATGACGCTCGCCACTTCCTCGAAATAGCTGCGGTGGCGGACCTGGCGCGAACGCCATTCGGCGACCTGCGCGGGGCCCCAGGGCTGGCCGGGGGTGCCGATGGGATAGAAGGCGACAGGCGTGTTCATGGCGGCGGCTCATGCTTGCAACGAGGAGGCCCGCACTTTAACACCCCCGCCTGCCCGCCTTCGCCGGCGCTCACGCCCAGCGCAAGGCCACCGCGGCCACCACGATGTAGCGCGCCAGCTTGGCGATGGTCACCAGCACCAGGAACGTCCGCAACGGCTCGCGCATCACCCCCGCGGCCAGGGTCAGCGGATCGCCGATCACCGGCACCCAACTCAGCAACAGGCTCCATTGCCCGTAGCGGCCGTACCAGGCCTGCGCGCGTTGCAGTTGCGCGGGCTTGACCGGGAACCAGCGGCGGTCGCCGAAGCGGGTCAGGCCGCGGCCCAGCCACCAGTTGACGGTCGAACCCAGCACGTTGCCGACGGTGGCGACGGCGACCAGCAGCCACGGCGGGTAGCCTTCGACGATCAGCGCCGCCAGCGCGGCTTCCGATTGCGCGGGCAGCAGCGTGGCGGCGATGAAGGCGATCAGGAACAGGCCGGGGTAAACCATCGCGGAATTCTAGCGGGACCTTCGCGCCCGCTTCGCCGGCGACGCGGACGGCGGCCGCGCGCAGGCCCGCTCGCCGCGCAACGAGGCCCATGCGCAGTCGCGAACGATGGCGGCCGGACTCACGGCGCCCGCTCGAGCACCTGCGAGGCCAGCACTTCGAACCGGGTCAGCCCCGTATCGGATTGCACCGACCACGGATGCCGGGTATCGACCTGCACCCGCCGCCGTCCCGACGCGTCCTCGCGCTCGCCCACACGTTCGCAGGCGATGGCGCCGGGCTGCGGGAACGCCGCATCGCCGCACAGCTGCGCCGACACGACCGGGGCCTTTTCCTCGAAGCGGTGCGCGCGCCCGTCCGCATCGATCAGGCGGCATTCGACCCAACCGGGAAAATCCTCGCGGGTACAGCGCAGCAATTCGACGATCAGGTAAGGCATCGGCACGCGGCTCGCGACGAACGCGGGCCAGTGTAGCGCGCCGCTGCACCGCCCTCGCCGGCTGCCATAGCGGCGGCGGTCGCGCGGCCGGACCAGTGTGCGCGGGCCGGGCTTGGCCTCGGGGTTGCGCCGGCGCTGGGTTTTCGCGGTCGCGGCTCGCGCCGCTCCTACAGGTAGCGCATGTGGGAGCGGCGCGAGCCGCGACCGCGCCGATCCAATTACGCCGCCACCTGCGTGCGCACAAAAAACAAAGGGCGGATCCGCAGCCTCGCCGGCCGACGAACCCGCCCCCGTCCGCAGCGCCCGGCCCGCCGCGGCGAGCCGTGCGCTACCGCAAGCGCATCACCAGATCCGCACGCGCTGCTCCGGCGCGATGTACATCGCATCGCCCGGCTTGACCTCGAACGCCGTGTACCACGGGTCGAAATTGCGCAGCGGCCCGTTGGCGCGGTACTGCGACGGCGAATGCGGGTTGGTCTTGATCTGGTTCAGCAGCGCCTCGTCGCGGTACTTGCCCTTCCAGATCTGGCCCCACGACAGGAAGAAGCGCTGGTCGCCGCTGAGCCCGTCGATCTTCGCCGCGGGCTTGCCGCCCAGGCTCAGCTGGTAGGCGGTGTAGGCCATCGACACGCCGCCCAGGTCGCCGATGTTCTCGCCCATGGTCAGCTGGCCGTTGACGCACTGGCCCGGCAGCGGGCAGAACGCGTCGTACTGCGCGCCCAGCGCCTTGGTCCGCTGCTCGAAGCGGCTGCGGTCCTGGTCGGTCCACCAGTTGCGCTGGATGCCGGCGAAGTCGGACTTGCTGCCCTGGTCGTCGAAGCCGTGGCCCATCTCATGGCCGATCACCGCGCCGATGCCGCCGTAGTTCACCGCCGCGTCGGCGTTGAGGTCGAAGAACGGCGCCTGCAGGATGCCGGCCGGGAACACGATCTCGTTGAAGGTCGAGTTGTAGTAGGCGTTGACCGTCTGCGGGGTCATGAACCACTCGTCGCGGTCGGTGCGGGTGCCGATCCGGCGCACCTGGTCGGCGCGCTGGTAGCGGCGCATCTGCAAGGTGTTGGCCATCAGGTCGCCCGGCACGATGCTGACGCTGGAGTAGTCGCGCCACTTGTCCGGATAGCCGACCTTGGGCCGGAAGCTGTCGAGCTTGCGGTAGGCCTCGGTCTTGGTGTCCGCGCCCATCCAGTCGATCTTCTCGATGTTGGCGCGCAGCGCCTTGCGCAGGTTCTCCACCAACTGCTGCATGGCCGCCTTGGCCTGCGGCGAGAAGTGGCGCTCCACGTACAGCTTGCCCATCGCATCGCCGAGCGCGTCGCTGCCGGTGACGGTGGCGACCGCGCGCTTCCAGTCGTCGCGCTGGGCCTTCTGGCCGCTCAGCACGGTGCCGTTGAAGGCGAAGGCCGCATCGTCGATCTCGCGGCTGAGCAGCGCGGCGTTGTTGCGCACGGCGTGGAAGGCCAGGTAATCGCGCCACACCGGCAGCGGGGTCTTGGCGACGGCGTCGATCACCGGCTGCACCGCGCTCGGGGTGGCGACGTTGACCTTGTCGATCGCCGGCATGCCCTGCGCCTTGAGCTGCGCGGCCCAGTCGTAGCCCGGGTACTGCTTGGCCAGTTCGGCGAAGCCGGACACGTTGTAGGTCTTGTCGCGGTTGCGCAACTGCGCGCGCTCCCACTGCGGCTTGGCCAGCGCGGTCTCCAGTTCCAGCACCGCCTGCGCGCGCGCCTTGGCGTCCTGGATCCCGGCGAAACCGAGCATGCGCTCGATGTGGGCGAGATAGGCGGTGCGGATGCCGACGAAGCGCGCGTCCGGGTTGAGGTAGTAATCGCGGTCCGGCAGGCCCAGGCCGCCGACGCGCAGGCCGACCAGGTAGCGGTCGGGGTCCTTGCGGTCGAGATCGACGCCGAAGCGCAGCGGCGCGTTGGTGCCGTCGAGGTCGACGTCGCCGAAGGCGGCGATCAGGGCGCCGGCGGAATCGATCTTCGCGATCTTGTCCAGCACCGGCCGCAGCGGCGCGATGCCGGCGGCGTCGCGCGCGGCGCGGTCCATGTAGCTGGCGTAGTAGTCGCGCAGCTTCTGCTGCTCGCTGCCCGGCGCCAGGTCCTTGCGCTTGACCAGCTCTTCGATGATCGCGTGCACGTCGGCTTCGGAATCGTCGCGCAGCTTGTTGAACGAACCGTAGGAGGTCTCGTAATCCTTCAACTGGTAGGTCGCCAGCCAGTGGCCGTTGACGTAGCGATTGAAGTCGTCGCCCGGCTTGACGCTGGTGTCGCGCGCGGTGAGGTCGACGCCGAAATCGCCGAGCACCGGCTTGCCGGCCGCGGGCGCGCCCTTGGACGCGGCGGCGCCGGCGGCGAATGCAGAGGGAGCGGCCAGCGCGGCGGCGAGCGCCAGGGTCAGGCTCAAGCGGGAGAGATTCATGGAGGTGCGGTCCCCGGTGGAAACCGCCGAGACTAGCGCAGGCGGCGGGGCGGTGTCGTGGGCCGTTGGTTTGGCCGGCCGACAGCCCGGCGCGGCAAAGCGGGCGCGCGTTGTCGGCATTCTTCGCGGGAACGATGGTGTGGAGGCATCGTCGCGCCCTCCGCCTACCGTCATGCCCGCGAACGCGGGCATCCAGGGCGTCATCGCGACACGACTCCGAAGTCTCTGGATTCCCGCCTTCGCGGGAATGACGGCGTGGAGGCATCGTCGTGAACCCCGGCTACCGTCATGCCCGCGGAGGCGGGCATCCAGGGCTTCAACGCGACATGGCTCCAGCGTCTTTCGCTGCCCGCGTCTACGCGGATGGCGCCAGCCAACATGCCCAGCCCTCGGCACGCGCAACCAAGTTGTCCGCTGAACGCGAGTACACGACCGGACGCTCCACCGCCTCGACGCGGCCGCCGCTCACCCGCCCCGCCGCTTGCGGAACTCGCTGACCTTATGCCGGTTCCCGCACAGCGCCATGGCGCACCAGCGGCGCCGGTGCGACTTGGTGGTGTCGTGGAACCACAGCACGCAGTCGCTGTGTTCGCACTGGCGCACCAGGGCGAAGTCGAGCTCGGCGAGCAACTGCGCCGCGGCCTCGCCCAGCGGCGCCAGCGCGCGCCAGGCGGGATCGCCGACGGCGGCGCGGCGCGCGGCGGCGCCGTCCTCGCCCGGTTCCAGCACCAGGTGGCTGTGCATCTGCGCCAGCAGCGCGTTGAGCGGCGCCAGGTCGGCCGGCCGGCCGTGCTTGCGCGCTTCCACCGCCGCGCGGATCGCCTCGCGCAGCGCGCGCGCACGCGCCGCCAGGTGCGGCGGCGGCGCCAGCGCGTAGCCGCCCGCGCGGCCCAGCCACGCGGCCGCGGCGGCATCGTCGGTCAGGTGCTCGATCAACGCGCCGTTCTCGAGGGTCAGCGTGTTGAGCAGGTCGAGCGCGGGCTGGCCGGCGATCAGCGGGGGCCAGTCGGTGGGCGTCGGGGTCGTCATCGGGCGGTGTCCTGTGAGCGGCCAATGTAACCATAAAAATAATATTTGACAAGTTACATCGGGTATGACTAGCCTTTTGTAACCCGAATTCAATTCGAATCAGGGTTACAACTTTCAGGAAACCTCCCCATGTCCTCCTCCCCGTTCCCGGTCCACCACCGTTACGTCGAAGCCGACGGCCTGCGCGTCTTCTACCGCGAGGCCGGCGACCCGAACGCCCCGACCCTGTTGCTGCTGCACGGCTTCCCGACCAGCTCGCTGATGTTCCGCGAACTGATCCAGCGGCTCGCCGGCCGCTTCCACCTCGTCGCCCCCGACCTGCCCGGCTTCGGCTTCACCCAAGTGCCGGACGCGCGCGGTTACGTCTACGGCTTCGACCACCTCGGCCGCACCCTGGAAGCCTTCGTCGACGCGCTCGACCTGCAGCGCTACGCGCTGTACGTGTTCGACTACGGCGCGCCGGCCGGCCTGCGCCTGGCCCTGGCCAAGCCCGATCGGGTGACCGGATTGATCTCGCAGAACGGCAACGCCTACCTGGAAGGCCTGGGCGAGGCCTGGGACCCGATGCGCCGCTACTGGGCCGACCCGAGCCCGGGCAATCGCGAGGCGCTGCGCCAGTTCCTGTCGCTGGAGGCGACCCGCTGGCAGTACGAGAACGGCGAGCCCGACCCGAGCCTGGTCGCGCCGGAGGCCTATCACCTGGATTACCTGCTGATGCAGCGCCCCGGCAACGCCGACATCCAGCTCGACCTGACCCTGGACTACGCCAACAACCTGACGCTGTACCCGCAGTTCCAGCAGTTCTTCCGCGAACGCCGGGTGCCGACGCTGGTGATCTGGGGCCGGCACGATCCGTTCTTCATCCCACCCGGCGCGCAGGCCTATCGCCGCGACAACCCCGACGCGCAGGTGGAACTGCTCGATGCGGGCCACTTCGCCCTGGCCACCCACGGCGCGCATATCGCCCGGCGCATCGAGGAAGTGTTCGGCGCCGCGCGCGGTTGAGCGCCGGCAACGGCGCAAACCCCGGCGCGCAACAAAAAGGCGCCGCGCGTACCGTCCGGGACGCGCGGCGCAACTTCACTCAGGGTGGGGTCGCGACGGGTCGGCCGCGACGATGGAACTCAGGGCGAGAAGTACGAGGACACGCTCGACCACACGCCGTCCAGGCGCGAGTACGCATCGGGCTGGTTCGGCCCCAGCTGCCCCTTCTTCTTGCACGCCGAGTAACCGCCGTACAGGCCGCCGCGCAGTTGGTAGTCGCCGTTGCCGGCGACGGTGAACAGGCCCGAGCCCGACGAACCGCCTTCGGTGACGCCGGCGCTCCACTTCACCTGGGTCAGCGGGCTGCGGCCGTCGAGCGAGGTCGACAGGCTGGTCACCGAACCCAACGAGTATTTCTTGAGATCGCCGGCCGGATGGTGGATGCCCTCGATCGAGGTGCCGGTCGAGGCCAGCGCGGCGCTGTTCCAGGCCGCGTAGTAGGCGCCCGCCGGCGGCGCGCTCTTGAGCTCCAGCAGCGAGGTGTCGCGGGTGGTGTCGGCGTGGCGCAGGTAGGCGCCGCCGGCCAGGGTCACCGCCGAGGCGCTGGCGGTGTCGTTGTTGCAGGCGGTGGCGTCGAAGAACCAGTAGGTCTGCAGGCTGTCGGCCTCGGCCTGGGTGCTGATGCAGTGCGCCGCGGTCCAGAACAGCTGGCGCTTGGGCGAGTTGCTGTTGTTGAGCAAGGTGCCGCTGCACAGATAGGAGCTGCCGCCGCTGGTGTAGACCATGCGCGCCACCGCCTTGCTCGCGGCCAGGAAGCCGGCCGACGGGCTCACCCGGCAGACGATGTCCTTCTCGCAGGCCTGGCTGGCGCCGACGCCGCTGGCCTTGGCGAGCTCGCGCGAGCTCGCGGCCGGGTCCACGTCCAGATGCGAGAGCTGCGGCACCTTGAGGCTGAAATCGTCCGCGCGCTGGCCCGGCGCGAGCACGATTTCCACGGTCAGGGTGTCGCCGGCCACGACCGGCGACCAGCCGGTGCCGGCCTTGGCGAACGCAAGGCCGTCCTGCGCGAACACGCGGCCGTCGTTGCCGGCGAAGCGCAGCGTCACCGCGCCCGCGTCGGCCTTGCCGTTCGCGCGCAGTTGCAGGCCGGCGCGCAGCGCTACGGCGTTGGTCGAGGTCAGGCTGAAGCGCGCGCCGCGCGAACCGTCGGCCAGGGTTTCCCAGTTCAAGCCGCCCAGGTCGATGCGGCTGCGGCCGACGGTGCGGGCCAGGCCCACCTGCAGCGGCTGGCCATGGCGGCCCTGCTCGATGCGCAACTGGCCGAGCGCGGCCGTGCTGGCCTGGCTCGGCAGGCCGAGATCGACGCTGCGGATCGTGCCGGCCTTGCCGGAGGTGGCGAAATCGACGGCGCCGAAGGCCTTGGCCAGCGGCGCGGCGGTGACCGGCTCGGCGCCCATTTCATCGGCGGCCGCGGCGAAGGCCACACCCGACAGACCGGCGAGCAGGGCCAGCGAAAGCAGATTCTTGCGGATCATGATCGAGTGTCTTCCTGGTAGCGGGCGGGCCGGGCGTCCCGACGCCGGTCCAGGGGATGCGCAAAATGCGTGGGACACAAGCGCAAACGCGTCCGCTCCGGCGGCTCCCTACCCTGCGCGCCGCAGCGCGCCGGCCGAAGCGGTTCAGATGCATGAAATCGCAAAGCGCATCGCAACCTTGAGGCGACGCAGTCCACGCTCGCGCTCATCGCTGGCTTGCCCGTGCGGGTCGGCGCGGCCAATCCGGCCCGTGCCCCCACGCGCGCCCATCCCCTTTATGCTTCCGCCTCCCCCGCTCCGGACCCCGCCCGTGCCGCACTACTCAGGCCCCTTGCTGACCCGCCCCGATGCCGAGGCCCTGCGCGCCGCGCGCGCCGCTGGCCTGGCGATCTGGAGCGGCTCGCTCGACCTGGGCCGCAGCCAGGGCGAAGCGCTGCTGGCGACCGACGGCTGGGACTGGCGCGGCCAGCGCTATCCCTATCCGGACGCGCTCAAAGACCGCACCATCTACTACTGGGACGGCGAAGGCTTCGCCGCGGTCTCGCGCTTCGCCGGCTCGCTGATCAAGCTGGTCCCGACCCAATGGGGCGCGCCGACGTTCGAGATCGACGGCATCAAGATGCTGCCCACCGCCAAGACCTCGCCGATCGACGACGCCCGCCGCAAGGTCGGCCTGATCGAAGCGCGCGGCAAGACCGTGCTCGACACCTGCGGCGGCCTGGGCTACTTCGCCGCCTGCTGCCTGGAGGCCGGCGCCGCGCGCATCGCGTCGTTCGAAAAGAACCCCAGCGTGCTGTGGCTGCGCACCCTCAACCCTTGGTCGCCCGACCCGGACGCGGCCGACAGCGGCGGCCGCCTGCAGCTGACCCACGCCGATGTAGCGCTCGCCATCGCCGCCCTGCCGTCGGCCGGATTCGACGCCCTGCTGCACGACCCGCCGCGCTTCGGCATCGCCGGCGAGCTGTACTCGCAAGCCTTCTACGACCAACTCGCGCGCGTGCTGCGGCGCGGCGGCCGGCTGTTCCACTACACCGGCAGCCCGAACAAGCTGACCACCGGGCGCGACGTGCCGCGCGAGGTCGCCAAGCGGCTGGAAAAATCCGGGTTCAAGGCCGAACTGGCGCTGGACGGCGTGCTCGCGGTGAAGCGCTGACCCTGGCGAGGCAAGCCGCGTCGCTGCCTGCGAGGCAGCGACGCCCTGTTCTTGCGCGCCATCGGCGACGCTGAGCGCCGCCGGCCCGAGGGCCGATCACGGCACCTCGCAACTCCAGATCGAATCGGCCAGCCACAGGTTGGCGCGGGTCACATGGCTGTACACCTCCTTCACCGGCGTGCCGCCTTGCGCCGTGCACTTGCCCATCGCATCGGCGCGCGCGTCCTGCATCGCGATGCCGGGGTCGTAGCTTTGGCCGTGGCCGCTGACGGTGATGGTGGCGGCGGTGGCGGCGATGGGGAGCAGCAGCGCCAGAGCACCGGCAATGAACTTGAACTTCATATCGCTCTCCTGCTTGGGTAGTCCGGGCATTCGATCTACACAGGAAGTCGATAGGCGTGAAGATCGAGTGAGCGCGGCATTAAGCGAACCTAGCGTCTCTTACGAAGCTCGTTGGCACAACAGTGATGCAACACCGGCATCTAAACAGGCCCGATTGCCCGGACCCGGCTTTATCGCCCAACCGGTCTGCTAGCATTTCGTCCTGCGCGCAATGGAGCTGCCTGCTTGGAATTTCATCCGCCACATCGCTCACGAAGCGCCCTGCCACTGGATGCTTCCACCCCTGCCTCCAAAACACCGAACCGGGGCGCCTGGCAAGGCGAAAACGCTGTTGGCGATGCGAAGTCCCAGCGCCGGAAGAGGCGTTCTTTGTTCGTCCTGGGTTTGGCGGTCGCGCTTCAGGCTTGCGGCGCATCGCATGAGGTCAAACCCACCCAGACCACGCCCGATGCCGCAACACCGCTTGCGCCCCATCCTCACTCGCCGACTTTCGAAGACATCTTGCATTGGGCGATGCAAGGCAAAAAGGGATGGGACAACATCGCATCCGGGCTGGCCGCAACCTTCGATCTCAAGCCATTGCCGGCGAACAGCTTGTATAGCGAAGGACCGGCCCGGCTCTCCGATGGCCGACTGTTGAGCTTCGCTTCGATAAGCCATCCGGCGAAACAGATCGACATCGGCGTCTCCGAGACCCCATGCGTTTCGCCAACCTGGGCCGCGGGCATCCTCGGCGCGAAACTGGACCCGGTGTACCAAGACGCCCACGGCATCGATCGCGGCCGAGTCTACGACGCAACCGCCAACGGCATGTTCGTGCGGATAAACACCACGCCGGAGACTTATCGCTGCGTCACCGCGATGCACATTTATCCAGCGGATTGAGGGCACGCATGGAGCCGGGCCAAGGAAGCAACCGCTCCGATTCATTGAAGGACCATCCCCAGTTTCAGTTGATGCCTCATCGAATACAGGACTGGGTGGCCGCCTCCCCAAACGCCACGGCGGCCTTCGCCGAATTCTTCGAGCGTCGAGGCAGATTCGAACCGACGGCCGACACCGGTCTTCCGTACTACAGGCCGTCCGACAAGCCTGCAATCGTCGTCGACGAGTCGCAATGGAATGGATTGAGAGAACCCGGCGCCGCCGAGTACCCCCAACGCCACCTCTTCGGCACCCTCGCCCACGAAATCGGGCACGACCGCTACAACACCGGCAACGTGTTGTTCAAAGGCGGCGGCGCCGACGACTACGTCCGCTACCGCGCAGAACTGGAAGCGCAGGCGATCTTCACCGCCTTCCCGATCTTCAAGGACCTGGAACGCGACCCCGCGTTCAAGAAGGACTTCCCGTTCAACTCCATCGGCTACCTCAACGGCATCGAACTGGCGCCGATGTACAAGCAATGGCGTGCGGGCGAACAAAGCGAGGAGGCGATCGTGGCGCGGATCGCCGCCCGCGTGCCGGATACGCCGTTCTCTCTCGGCAATCCGCCGCCGGATCTCGACCACGACGGCGCCGTCACCCACCGCGACGCCTACCTGCGCGATTACCAGCAGTTGATCCGCCAGCGGCCCGAACTCGCCGAGCCCGCTGCTGCGCAAACGCGGCTCGACTCGCAACCGGCACAGCACCTGGCTGCTGCAGACCGCGCGATGCTGGAGCGGATCAAGGACGGCAGCCTCAAGGCGCTGCAGGCCGCGGGCAAGTCCATCGATGAAGCGAGCCTCGACCGGCTGGGCCACGCGCTGCTGGCCGAGTGCAAGGACGCCCGCGACCGCTACCCCGCTGCGCGCGCCTACGCCTACGCCGCCAACGCCTTGAGCCGCGTGGACCATGTCGTACTGAGCAACGACGGTCAGAACCTTTTTGCCGTGGAAGGCCGGCTCGACGATCCGGCGCACAAACGGGCCATGGTCGGCGTCGCCGATGCCGCGCAGACGCCCGTGGCGCAATCGGACGGCAAACTCGCCGCGGCGCAGGCGCATATCGCCGCCGAGCAGGCGCAGCCTCAGCCGCTCCAAACCCGCGCCGTCGAACCGCCGCCGCAGGCGGTGGCCGCGCGCTGACGCCACGGCGCTCGGCCAGGCCCGGGCAAATCGCGTTTCCGCGCAGCCGGCCCTTCGCTTCCCCCAAGACCGGCGCTATCCTCCGCGCCAAGGAGGAACGCCACGTGCTGATCAAGACCAAGGACGACGATTCGGCTCTGCTCAAGGATCTGGAGCTACGCGCCAACGGCGCCGGCCCGGCCGCCAAGCAGGCCGCCACCGAACTGCGCATACGCCAAGCCGGACTCAAAGGCGAACGCGAATCGGCGTATCTCATCGATTTCCACTTCGAGCGCTCGCCCAACTGGGCGGTGATCCACGACCTGCGCCTGGAGCAGGGCGGCCGCGTCGCCCAGATCGACCACCTGCTGATCAATCGGCGGCTGGAGATCTACGTGCTGGAAACCAAGCACTTCCATGCCGGGTTCAAGATCACCGACGACGGCGAATTCCTGCGTTGGAACGCCTTCCGCAAGACTTACGAGGGCATGGCCTCGCCGCTGGAGCAGAACGAACGCCACATCGCCGTGCTGCGCGATGCGGTCGATTCGATCGAATGGCCGCAGCGCATGGGCCTGCGCATCGCACCGGTGTTCCATTCGCTGGTGCTGGTCGCGCCGACCGCGCGCATCGACCGGCCCAAGCATTTCGATTCCTCGCGGGTGATCAAGGCCGACCTGCTGCGCAAGCAGATCGACAAGGATTTCGCAGCCGACGGCGCGCTCATGGGCCTGCTCAAGACCACCGCCAAGCTGGTGTCCGGCGACACTGTCGCTGGGGTCGCGCGGCAGTTGGTCGCGATGCATCGTCCGCTGCGGCCTTCGCCGCGAGCCGAGCCTGAGCCGGTGCCGCACCGGCCTGCGAGCGCACCGACGTCGGCCTCGACAGCGCCTTCGCCCCAGCCGCCGCCCGTGCCGACGCAGCCGCCATCCGTCCCGCCTGCGCTCGCGCCTCCCGCACACAGACTCGAACCGACGCTCGTCGCGCGAATCACGCCGCCAGAGCCAATACCGACCCCGCCCCCACTGCCGCCGCCGTTGCCGGTGCGCGCGGTCGAAACCGAAGCCCCCGCTTGCAAAACCTGCCAGGGCGGCAACGGCGAAATCCTCTACGGGAAGTTCGGCTATTACTTCAAATGCGAAGGCTGCGGCGGCAACACGGCCATCCGCTTCGTCTGTCAGCCCGGCCACAAGCCGCGCCTGCGCAAGGACGGCCCGGCGTTCTATCGCGAATGCGCCGACTGCCAGAGCAGCGCGCTCTATCACCGCAACCGCGCCTGAGAGCGGAGCATGATCGCGATCCTGACCCTTCCGGTCCTGCTCTACCAGTTGCTGTTCGTGCTGGTCATGTACCTCGCCAGCCGCGTCAGCGCCAGGGCGATGCTGGTCGCCCTGATCTTGTGTCTGCTGTGGACAGCCACCCACCTGTTCTTTCTGCCGCTGGCCCTGGTCCAGAGCGCAGTGATCGGCATCAGCTACTGGTGGTTCATGAAGAAGCGCAAGCTGCGCGAAGCCCGCGCAGCCTCGGATTGACCGAAGACCGCAGCCGCCGACGGCCGCCACCGCTGCGGCATCGCGACCGTCGGTTGCCGCCCCTGCGCTTCAGTCCTTGCCTTCGTCCGGCGGATTCTCGCCCGGCAACGGCTGGTGCCCCACGCCCGGCGGCAGATCCGCGTTCTGCACGCGCTTGCGCTGCGCGCCTTCGCCGCTCGGCGGATTCTCGCCGGGCAGCGGTTGGTGCCCCTGGCCGTGCGGCGGTTTTTCGTTTTGCGTAGCCGCGGTCTTGCGGTCGTCGGCATGCGTGCCCATCGCGAAGTCCTCATGGCGGGCCGGCACGGAGCGCGCCGGATACCGCAGACTGCGACTGGTGCGGTTAACGCCTGGTCCAGCCGAACGGTCCACGACGTTCACAAGAATCGAATGCGCTGCGCCGGCCGCTGCCCGAGGATCGAACCGGCCTTACAGCGCTTCGCGCGTCCTCGCCTTCTCTTTACCGATACTCGCGCCGCGGTCGTCGCGACATCCGAACGCCTTGGCACGACAGTTGCGTCCGCGGGCCCTGGAATGGCGCCAGGCTCACCAATGGGCCAATGACGCAGCGCCGGTAACCGCCCGCCGTTCGCACCGGAACGCCGCGACCGCCGCCGGCAGCGGGCGGTTCATCGAGCGATCCAGGCGGCACGGCCCTGCCTGCAGGCGACGACCACCAACCGCGCTCACTGGGTCACCAACCCCAACTGATACTCGAGCAGAATCGGATTGATCGGCTGGAACCAGCTTTGCCGCTGGTCCTGCGGAATATCGCAATTGCTCCTGTCGGCGCGCGAAGAGGCGTTGCCCGAATGCACGCCCTGGGCCTGGCCCAGGCCGTCGATCCAGGCTCCGCCGGAATCGCCGCCTGCCGAGCACGCGTTGCTTTGGCTCAGGCCGTAGATGGCGCCCTCCGGATAGTTGACGGTGACCTGCGTGGCGGTGACCCAACCGCACTGGTAACCGCTGCCGCCGCCGGAGCGGCAGACCGGCGAGCCGACCGGCGCTTCCACGCTGCCGTGCACCGGCAGGAAGCCGCCCTGGTAGTCGGCGACCAGCGCGTACAGCGTCCAGAAGATCGAGGTGCGCACCCAGGCCTGGTCCTTGCCCGGAAACTGCGACGCCATGAAGACTCCGACCAGGACGCTCTCGCCATCCTTTTCCCAGACTTCCTTGCCCGGCTGCCCGCAGTGGCCCGCGGTGAGGAAACCCGGCACCGCGCCCTGCGTTACCGCGAAGGCGCCGGAGCACCACGAGGGGTGGCGGAAATAGACCATGCCGCCGAAGATCGACACGTTGGGCTGCGGGCGCTGCGACGAGACCTCCAGGCGCAGCACCGAAGCATCGGCGCCGCTCGCGGCGATCAGATCCGCTGCCTCGCGCTCGCCGCCACGGGCGATGCTGACGACGACGGCATTGCTGCGCGGATCCACGTACCACGATTGCAGGCCGGACAGGTCGCGCGACACGCCGGCGAAGCGCTTGCCGGCCACCGCCGCATCCAGACGCGCCTTGGCTGCCTGCAACGTCGCCAGGCGATGGCGCACGTAACGCAGTTCCGCCCCGGCCGGCAGGCTCACGCGACCCGCGCCGCTGCTGGCGACGACCCAGCGATAGCGGCCGGCCGCATCCGCTTCGATCCAGCTGCCGGCGTAGTCGCGGCCCATGCGCGCGCGCAAGGCCGCGCCCTGGCTCGCATGCAGCCGCTGGGCCTGCCAGGCGCTGGACAGTTGCGGCGCGGACAGCGCCAGTTCGCGCCGCATCGACGCGCTGGAGACGGCTTCGGACACAACGTCCCGAGCCAGCGCGGCGCTGGCCGCCGATGCCGGCATGGCCGCGATGCCCGCGCCTGCCAACGCTCCCGCCATGACGAAACACTTCGCCTTCATCGCCGCGCTCCTTGTGGTCTTGCTCCAGGGTCGGCTGGCAATGTGGCAAAGCCGCGCGATCGGATGCTGTGACCGCGTTAGCGCTGGGCGATGCAGGCTGCTGGCGCGGTCGCCCAAGCGCACGAAGCACGAACGGGTTCACGTTCGCGCCGGCGCGCCGGTCTCACCCGAACCTCAGCGGAAAACTGCCTGAACGCGACATCGCGCGCGCCGCGCCCTGCCGCGCCCCGCCTTGGCGCGGCGCCGCGAACGACGCCGACGCCGTGGACGCCGTCACCACACCTCGCAGCGCAGTTCCTTCGCCCGCACCATCGCGTCGCCGGCCTTGCACTGGAACGCCTGCTGGAACGCCGGCAGGTTCGACAGCGGGCCGTTGACGCGGTACTTGGCGATCGGATGCGGGTCGCCCTGGATCATCGTGCGCTGGGTCTCCAGCCGGGTCTCGTCGCCGCGGAACTGGCCCCAGGCGATGAAGAACTGCTGCTCCGGGGTGAAGCCGTCCAGGGTCGGTTCCGGGCCCTTGCCCTCGCGCGACTTCAGGTACGCGCGGTACGCGATCTTGGCGCCGGCCAGGTCGCCGATGGATTCGCCCAGCACCAGCTTGCCGTTGTGGTGCACGCCCGGTTCGATGAAATAGCCCTCGAACTGGTCGACCACGCACTGGCCCTTGGCCGCGAACTGCTTGCCGTCGGCCGGCGTCCACCAGTTCGCCAGGCGGCCCTTCGCGTCGAACTGCGCGCCCTGGTCGTCGAAGCCGTGGCTGATCTCATGGCCGATGATGACGCCGATGGCGCCGTAGTTGACCGCATCGGTCGCGCTCACGTCGAACGCGGGCGGCTGCAGGATGCCGGCCGGGAACACGATCTCGTTCTGCAGCGGGTTGTAGTAGGCGTTCGAGGTCGGCGGGGTCATGCCCCAGCGGCTGCGGTCGGTCGGCTTGCCGACCTGGCCGCGGTTGTCCTCGACGTTCCAGCGCGAGGTCGCCACCAGGTTGTCCCAGGCCGAGCCGCGCGACACGGTCACGCCCTGGTAGTCCTTGAACTTGTCCGGATAGCCGAGCTTGGCGACGAAAGTGGAACGCTTCTCCAGCGCCTTTTGCTTGGTCGCCGCGTCCATCCAGTCCAACTCGCGGATGGTGTCGTCCATCGCCGCGAGGATGTTCTTGACCATGTCCTGCATGCGCGCCTTGGCTTCCGGCGGGAAGTACTTCTCCACGTACTTCTGCCCCAGCGCCTCGCCGAGCTGGGCGTCGGTGAGTTCGGCGCAGCGCTTCCAGCGCGGCTTCATTTCGGTGGCGCCGGTGAGGAACTTGCCGTTGAAGGCGAAGTTCTCCTCCACGAACGGCTGCGACAGCGAATCGGCGGCGGCGTTGAGCACGTGCCACTGCAGATAGACCTTCCACTGCGCTACCGGCGTGCCGGCCAGTTCCTTCTCGAACTGGCGCAGGAACTTGGGCTGGGTCACGTTGACCGCATCACGCGGCAGGTGCGCGGCGTCGAAGTAGCCGCCCCAGTCGAAGCCCGGCGCGAGCTTGGCCAAGCCGGCGAACGCGGTCGGGTTGTCCTGCAGCTTGGGATCGCGCAGCTGCACGTTGTCCAGCGAAGCCTCGGCCAGGCGCTTTTCGAAATCGAACACGGTCTGCGCGTCGCGCCGGGCCTGTTCGGCCGGCGTGCCGGCCAGTTCGAACATCTTCGCAACGTGCGCCAGGTACTTGGCGCGTGCCTCGACGAAGCGCGGCTCGGGCTTGAGGTAGTAATCGCGGTCGGGCATGCCCAGCCCGCCGGCGTAGATATGGGCGATGGTCTTGGACGGCTCGCGCAGGTCTTCGCCGGCCGACAGCGCGAACGGCGCGGCGATGCCGGCGTCGTGCAGCTTGCCGATCTCGCGCTGGATGCCGGCGCGGTCCTTGAGCCCGCCGATCTCGTCCAGCCACGGCCGCACCGGCTTGGCGCCGAGCCCGTCGACCCGCGACTCGTCCATGCACGCGGCGTAGAAATCGCCGGCCAACTGCCCGGCGCTGCCCTTGGCCCAGTCCTGCCGCCCCGACAGCTCGGTCAGGATGTCGCGCACCCGCTCCTTGTTGAGCTCGCCGGACTGCCAGCGCCGGCTCCAGCGGTCCATGTAGTCGGGGATCGGGTTCTGCTGGCGCCAGGCGCCGTTGGCGTAGTCGAAGAAATCGTTGCAGGCATTGCCCTGGCGATTGAGATCGCCGGGCTGGATGCCGTGCAGACCGCCGGCAGTGGCGGTGGAAACGGCCAACAAAGCGATGAGCGCAAGACGCGACCTGGCCACGGCGTTACCCCGGTTGGATGGTGTGGCCACTATAGCCACGGCCTGCGCGGCGGCCCGTCCCGGAAGTACTGGCCGCCGCGTCGGCGGCGGCCGAAATTGACGACCCGATCGCGATTGCCAATGCTAGCCGCACCGTCCCCCTCGCCCGCCGCCATGAACCCCGACTCTGGCTACACCCGCACCCGCACCCGCCGCGCCGGCGCCGGCCTCGCCGCCGCCGCGCTGTGCCTGCTCGCCGCCGGCGTCCAGGCCCAGGGCGCCTACCCGTGCAACGGCGCCGGGCCGGGCCGCGACATGGTCGGCATGACCCCGGCCGGCCAGGGCGTGGCGGCGATGCCGCTGTGCGTGGACCGCCCCGCCGCCGCGTCGCCGCAAGCCGCCGCCGCGCCGCCGGACCCGATGCGGGCCATGGTCGGCGAGGCCTTCGTGCAGATGAGCCAGCGCTTCCAGAACGCGCAACGCAAACTCGAAGAACGCCAGCGCATCGACAGCGACCCGCAGAACCGGCGCATGGTCGAAGGCCAGTGGGCGTTCTTCCCCAAGGCCGACGGCGGCCGCGAGGAATCCTGCGCGGCGATGTTCTCCAACCGCCAGGGCGTGGTCCGGATCATGGGCCCGGGCCCCGGCTTCAAGGGCGCGACGCTGACCTTCTGGGGCAGCGACATCCCCAAGCCCGCCACGCTGCAGACCGTGCCGATGACCTTGCTCCAGCCCAAGGCCGCGCCGAGCACGGTGCCGGCGCTGAACTACTACCACCCCGACGAACGCCTGGGCGCGATCGTCTTCGTGGTGCCGTCGATCGAGGCCGCGCTCGGCGCGTTCGAGGAAACCCAGCACTTCGAAGTCGCGCAGGCCGGCAAATCGCTGATCCGGATCGACTGGACCGGCGGCGACGCCGCGCGCGAGAAACTGCGCCAATGCGTGAAGCGCCACGCCCGCTGATGCAGGCTTCGCACGCACACAGCCGCGCCGCCCGCGGCCAGCCGCGCGCGCAGGCCGCACGCCGCGCCGCGCCCATCGCAACCCGCGCATGACGCCCGCCGCGATCCTCGCCTCCTGGCAACGCGCTTACCCCGGCGTTGCGCCGGTGGGTTTCCTTTGCCGCCGCGCCCTGCCCCAGCGCTGGGTGCGCACCCACAGCCTGGCCGAGGCCAAGCGCTATCCGGATTCGCCGCAGGAACTGGCGCAGGCGGTGGCGCGCTACAACGCCACCGCCGCGCACGTGCTCGGCGAAGACCGCGACAGCTTGCTGTTCGTCGCCCGCTTCGGCGAAGAAACCCGCTTGCGCGACGACGAAGCCGCGCAACTGCGCGCACTGCGGCCGGTGCACGTGCTCGGCCACGGCCGCGACGACGACGCGATCCAGGTGTTCGCCGCGCCCGTGCGCTGGGGCAGCGGCGCGTTCGATGCGTTGCTCGCCGGCATCGCCGAGGAAGGCACCGGCTCGACGCTGTTCTTCGATCCCGCCGGCGGCGGCGCGTTCGCGCCCTACGACGGCGGCGCCGACCACTTCCTCGCCTCGCCCGAACAGGCCGCGCAGATGAAGGCGCGCTTCGCCGCGTGGCTGTCGCCGCGGCCCGACGGACTGTGATCGCCGCGGCCGCCGGCTGACGCAGTTCGCCCGCCGCGCCCGCACCCGCGCCGCCCAAGCGCGCGCAGCGACGGCGGAAAACCACCCACCGTGCCATGTTTCCCCGCCGCGGCGGCCGCGCCGGCGCCGCCGCGACGCGGCCAAGGCGTGTGCGCGATCCAGATTTTCGCAACAAAAACACCGCCGCCGAACGCATCGGCGAAACCGTGATGGGCCGCCATCCGGCGCCGACGGCGCCTGCCTACTCTCGGCCCGGGCCGCAGCGCCGGCCCCACCGCTCCCACCGCCGCGAAGCCCGCAGCGCGCCGCTTCGCATGACGACACCTCCCTTTCCAGGACCCTCTCATGCGTTCCATCGCCCACTCCCGTCCCACGCTCCTGCTCCGCGCCCTGCTGCCGTGCCTGGCGCTGGCCGCGATCCCCGCCGTCGCCGCGGCCGCCTCGCCGTCGGGCCCGGCCGCGCCGCAGCAACTGCTGCCCAAGCCGATCAAGACCCAGCTCGGCCGCTACGACTCGCGCGAGTTCATCGAAGTCAAGTTCGTCGACGACAGCCAGGTCGGCCTGCAGGGCGGCCGCCTGGGCTCAGCCAAGTACGGCCGCCTCGCCGCATTGGAAAGCCTCACCGGCGGCGCCGGCCCGGTCGCCGCGCTGGAACCGCTGTTCCGCGCCGATGCCGCGACCTTGCAAGCGCTGGCCAAGAGCGCGCAAGCCGCGCAGCCGCAGCCCGACCTGAGCCAGTGGTTCCGCCTGCGGGTCAAGCCCGGCCAGGACATCGCCCGGGTCATCGACGAACTCAACGCCATGAGCATCGTCGAGACCGCCTACGCCGCGCCGCTGCCGGTCGCGCTGCCGGCCACGCCGAGCTACAGCGGCAACCAGTACTACAAGCTGCCCGCCGCGCAGAGCGGCATCGACAGCGAATACGCGCGCACCCAGCCCGGCGGCAACGGCGCCGGCGTGCGCGTGCTCGACATCGAGTACAGCTGGAACACCAACCACGAAGACCTGTCCAAGCTGCGCCTGGCCGGCGCGCGCATCAACAACGGCACGCCCAACGATCCGTTCAGCGACAACAACCACGGCACCGCGGTGCTCGGCCAGCTGGTCGCCGACAACAACGGCATCGGCGTCACCGGCCTGGTCGACGGCGCCACCGCGCACATCACCAACGCGATGAACACCGAGCGCGGCTACGACCCGGCCAACGCCATCCTGACCGCCGCCAACGCGCTGCGCGCCGGCGACGTGATCCTGATCGAACAACAGGCGGCCGGCCCGAGCGGCTGCAGCGGCTACGTGCCGGTGGAATGGATCGCCTCGGTGCATGCGGCCATCGTCACCGCGACCAACAAGGGCATCCACGTGGTCCAGGCCGGCGGCAACGGCAACATGAACCTCGACAACACCTCGTGCTTCGGCTCGCCGTTCCCCGCCGGCCGCGCCGACTCGGGCTCGATCATCGTCGGCGCCGGCGGCGCGCGTTCCACCACGTGGTGCAGCGACGGCACCGGCGAACGCGCCAAGCAGTCGTTCTCGACCTACGGCGCGCGCGTCAACGTCCAGGCCTGGGGCCGCTGCGTCACCACCACCGGCTACGCCGACCTCTACAACGGCGGCGCCAACGCCTACTACACCAAGACCTTCTCCGGAACTTCGAGCGCTTCGCCGATCGTCGCCTCGGCGGTGGTCGCGCTGTCGGGCATCGCCAAGCAACGCGGCATCACCCTGACCCCGCGACAGATGCGCGACCTGCTCAAGAACACCGGCACCGCGCAGACCGGCGGCGGCAACATCGGCCCGCTGCCGAACCTGCGCGCGGCCATCGCGCAGTTGGGCAGCCTGTAAGCGGCCCCGCGGGCGGAGGGCCGCGGCCCTTCGCCCGTGCGTTTGCGCCAACGAAGACCCGCGTCGCCATCGCGCAAGGCATAGCGGGGCGACTGCAATCCCAGGCATGTGCGTTGTACTCAAGGCCGCGGACGAAACGCGAACCCGAATAACGCGCACAGATCCTGCGCCTCGCGCCGCCGCATGCAGCCGCAGCGCCGGCACCGGGCGTGCTAAAGCGAAAACGCAGTCGCGACAGACTGCCTCGCGCCGGCCAGGACGGCGCGCGTTACCGCCTCACTGAACAAGGAGTCGTTTCATGCAGATCGCATGCAAGTCGCTGGCGGCCGCCACCGTATTCGCCGCCCTGCTCGGCCCGCCGGCGCCGGCCGCGGCGCAATCGAGCGTGCCGAAGCCGTCGAAGACCGTACTGGGCCGTCATCAGTCCCGCGAATTCATCGAGGTCAAGTTCGTGCACGACAGTCGGATCAGCCAGCGCGACGGCCGCCTGACTTCGGCCAGGTTCGGCCGCCTCGACGCGCTCGATGGCCTGCTCGGCGGCGCCGGCCCGGTCGCCTCGCTGGAACCGCTGTTCCGTGCCGATGCCGTCGCCCTGGCCGGGCGCGCCCCGCGCCTGCCAGCGACGGCGCACGCCACGCCGCCCGACCTGAGCCAGTGGTTCCGCGTGCGGGTCAAGCCAGGCCAGGACGCCGCACGCGTGATCGACGAACTCAACGCCATGAGCATCGTCGAAATCGCCTACCCGGCCCCGCTGCCCCCGCCGCCGCCCGCCACGCCCGCCTACCACACCTTCCAGCTGTACCAGCGTCCCGCGTCGTTGAGCGGCATCGACAGCGAATACGCCCGCACGGTTCCCGGCGGCGACGGCACCGGCGTGCGCGTGCTGGACATCGAATACAGCTGGAACACCCAGCATGAAGACCTGTCCAAACTGCGCCTGCCCGGCGCGTTCGTCGCCAACGGCACGCTGGTCGACCCGTTCAACGACAACCACCACGGCACCGCGGTGATGGGCCAGCTGATCGCCGACGAAAACGGATTCGGCGTGACCGGCCTGGTTCCGCGCGCCTCTGCCCACTACACCAATGCGAACAGCGCCGAGCGCGGTTACGACCTGGCCAACGCCGTCCTCGTTGCCGCCAACGCCCTGAGCGCCGGCGATGTGATGCTGATCGAACAACAGATCGGCGGGCCGAGCGGCTGCGCCGAGTACGTGCCCTCGGAATGGACGCCCTCGGTCTACGACGCCATCGTCGCCGCGACCAACAAGGGCATCCACGTGGTCCAGGCCGGCGGCAACGGCAACATGAATCTCGACAACGCCGCCTGCTTCGGCTCGCCGTTCCCAAGCGGCAAAGGCGATTCGGGCTCGATCATCGTCGGCGCCGGCGGCGCTTACTCCACGCTGTGGTGCACCGACAACACGCCCGCGCGATCCAGGCAGTGGTTCTCGACCTACGGCGCGCGCGTCGACGTCCAGGCCTGGGGTTGGTGCGTCACCACCACCGGCGTAGGCAATCTCTACAACGGCGGCGCCAACGCCACCTACACCAAGACCTTCAACGGCACCTCCAGCGCTTCGCCGATCGTCGCTGCGGCGGTGGTCGCGCTGTCGGGCATCGCCAAGCAGCGCGGCATCACCGTGACCCCGCGACAGATGCGCAACCTGCTCAAGAGCACCGGCACGCCGCAGGCCGGCGGCGGCGGCAACATCGGCCCACTGCCGAACCTGCGCGCGGCGATCGCGCAGTTGGGCGCGCGGTGATTCGCCCGTGGGCGAAGGCGCCACGCCTTCGCCCACGGTTCGCGCCGGCCCGGTCGCAGCCGTGGCCGCGCCGGGCGTTCACGGTCGCTCAGCGTCGTTGATCGCGCTGCGCGCGCGCGGCGGTCGGCGCCGTCTGGACCCAAACGGTTTCGGTCAAAATCTGAACCGCGCGCCGCACTCGCCAGATTGCGCAAACAGGCCCGCCGAGGCATCGGCGGGCCTTCGCGTTTCACCACCTGCGGCGCCCGCGTGCATTGCAGGCATCACGTTTTTGCGCGCGGCTTCAGCGCGCGCTAAGCCTGCGGCGAGCGCGGATCGTGCAGCGTAGAAACACTCCGAATAACGATCACGCTTCGCGCTTGATGTTCATTCTTTTCATGCGCGAATGCGCATAAAGACCGATCGCTCGAATCCACGAAACCGTCGCATTTTCCAGGTAGGGGCGCCCGCGGCGCCGGCGTTCTAATAAGTGCGGCACGACTGCGCGCGCCACACACACACCGCGCGAGCCAAAGACCTGACGAGGCCTGCCGTGATCACTGTTCGCATCCTTCCCTTCCCGTTTGAGGAGTTATCGGATATGCGCAAGTTCAGTATGTCGGTCCTCGCTGTCGCCGCCGCCATGGTCGTATCGGGTTCGGCGCTCGCCGCCGACGACCTCGCCCCCGCGTTGAAGACGGCCATGAAGCGCGACCTCGGCCTGACCGACAAGCAGCTGACCCAGTACCTCACCACCGAGCGTCTGGCCACCGAGCAGGAAAAGGGCCTCGCCAAGCAGCTCGGCGACAACTACGCCGGCGCGTGGCTGGAGCGTAAGGCCGACGGTTCGTTCGGCTTCGTCGCCGCCAGCACCTCGGTCAGCAAGGCCAAGACCCTCACCGGCATCGAGACCCGCCAGGCGCGTCACAGCCTGAAGGCGCTCGACACCGCCAAGGGCCAGCTCGACAGCCTGCTCTCGCGCAGCGCCAAGGTGCCCAAGGGCGTGTACAGCTGGTCGGTCGACCTGCCGAGCAACAGCGTCGTCGTCGGCGTCGCCCCGGGCGCGCAGGCCACCGGCGAAGACTTCGTCGCCCGCAGCGGCCTCGACGCCAGCGTCGTCCGCTTCGAGACCATGAACGAAGCGCCGCAGCGCCGCATCGCCATCCAGGGCGGCCGCGGCATGCTGCGCAACCCGGGCGACGGCTACCTGTACGCCTGCTCGGTCGGCTTCCCGGTCACCAAGGGCACGACCCTCGGCTACGCCACCGCCGGCCACTGCGGCGACGTCGGCGAAATCGTCTATCAGGAAAACGGCCAGTGGAACCCGGGCGTGCGCGTCGGCACCTTCGCCGCCTCGTCGATGCCCAGCGGCACCGGCACCGGCCCGGACCGCGGCTGGGTCAAGGTCGACAGCAACCACACCCTGTCGGCCAGCGTCTACGGCTACGGCAGCGGCGACGTGACCGTGAAGGGCAGCACCGAAGCCGCCGTCGGCGCGGCGCTGTGCCGCTCCGGCCGCACCTCCGGCTGGCACTGCGGCGCCATCCGCACCAAGAACATGACCGTCTCCTACGTCGACGACGCCGGCAACCCCGACGGCACCGTCACCGGCCTGACCCGCACCAGCGCGTGCGCCGAAGGCGGCGACTCCGGCGGCTCGTTCATCACCAGCGTCGGCCAGGCGCAGGGCGTGCTGTCGGGCGGTAGCGGCAGCTGCTCGGGCAGCCAGGGCAATCCGGGTGGCGGCAACAGCTACTTCTCGCCGATCAAGCCGATCCTGAGCGCGTATGGGTTGACGCTGAAGACCAACCCGTAAGCACCGCCAAGCGACTGCGACACCCCCAAGCGCCCCGGGAAACCGGGGCGCTTTTTATTTGCCGCCATTGCTGCGCACTGCAAGCAAAGACGCACCACCCCGAAGCCCCTGTAGGAGCGGCGCAAGCCGCGACCGCGCAGCGACCGCTCGCGGCGAAAGCTTCGCCGTAGCTGCCTTGTCGCGGTCGCGGCTTGCGCCGCTCCTACAGTCGGACGTCGTCGCGGCGCATCTAAAGGAAGAGTTCCCAGCCGCCCCAGGCAGACCAAACTCAACCACCGCTCAACGCGGCCCGATCTTCGCAACCGACGGCTCATGCGTATCGATGGCCTGCGCCTGATGCGGGGTTTGCTGCGACCGATCGAACAGCGCCAGCCGCTCGAAAGACACTTCAACCGCCGTTTCCGTCGCCATCGCCGTCTTCATGTGGGCGCGACGGTGGGCCGGGTCGTCCAAGCGCCCTTCGACCACAAACACATTCTCGCCGGCCTCGGCGTCCCCGCTCTTCCCGCTAAGCACCACATGGTCGATATGCGACAAACCCTGCTCCCTGCCCAGCGCCGTCAGGCTCGCCGCCAGCCGTTCGCTGGCATCGTCCCAGGCGCGGCCCCGTTGAGCATTCAATGCAATCACGCCCTGCCGCGCCTGCAGATAAAGCGAATGATCCGCATGCTCCGGCGAACCAGGGCCCGAAGCGCGCTTCACCGCGAGCGCTGGCGGCTCGATATCGGGCGACACTGCATCCTGCCGACCGAGCGAACCGGCGTCGCGCAGATTGCGCATGACCGGCTTTGCGCTGGTTGTGTCGTAAAAATTGAAATCGACTTTGTGGTTCGCGAAACTCACCCCTTCGCGCTCGATCTTCCGCAAATCCCATCCCAGCCGTCCGAGATCCAGATGCATCGGCGCGTCCGGCGCGCTCAACGGATTTTCAGTCAGGTTGTCGGCGGCGATCTTCAGGTCGGCGATACGGCCCATCGTGTGAGCCGCATAGTAGTTTCGATAGTCCAGATCGCGATGCGTCCCCAACCGGACCGCATCGGCCCGCGCGTCGAAATGGCACAGCGCCACCGCCTCCAGGTTGTCCGGCGTGTAAGCGATGCGGCCATTGTCGGGATTCGGCCGGATGCCGCCGACCCAGCCATACTCGCCCGTGTTCGGATTCTGCTCGATGCAGAGCGTCGTATCCGCCGCCCGCCTGAGCACCTGCTGATCGTCGGCGCCGGGATCGAGATGCCGGATCCGCGATACGACGGCATTGACCGAGTGAAGCTCGGCATAGGCCTCGTCCCAACGTTGACGCTGTTGCAACCTCAGCGCGATCTCGGTCGGATCATGCACCTGCGCATCCGATTGGAACCGCACGGCAAGGTCACGCTCGAACTGCCTGTGCCGGAATACTCGATCGTCCTGGTTCGCCGCGTGCGCCGCCTCATGGGCCAACGCGCCGACCAGGCCGTCCATTTCGCCGGGATTCGCGGCCGCCGCGCGCAATGTGGCCCGGCTCACGTTCAACTCCCCGCCGCGATCGTCGAAATGCGCGCCCGATCCAGCCACCGATTGCGCGGTAAAGGCCTGGATCACCCCGCGGCCCAGCCCGGTCTCGATGAGTTGCGCCAGATACGGCGACTCGCTGATCGCCCGACGCATCGCCGCGCTTTCGGCGTCGGTCGGGCTCTGGGTCTTGTCGAACCGGGCCAGCATGGCTTCGACGCGCGGATCGACCGCTACCGGCACGTCAGCCTCCGCGAGCCGCCAGCTTCAAGGCATAGATGCAGTTTCGCGCCCCGCCCTTTTCGGCGGAAAGCTCCCGCTCGAACACGGAGATGCTGATCGGGCTCGAAGCGGGCGGTGGGTTCTGGGTGAAGAGGGAATAGGGCCGCTTGCCCGTCCCTAGTTCGGAGGCCTTGAAGCCCAGCCTATCGACCAATAGCGAGCGGACACGCATCGAATCCAGATAGCACTTCTTGCCGTCGTCCGCCGGATTGGCGATTGCCAGCTCAAGCCCGTCTTCATCGGGATACAACTCGATCCGGAAGCGATCCCTTTCAGAAAGCGAGCCGTGAAGCGACCATTCCTGCGGACGTCCGTCGGCCGATGGCTTGGCATCGAACTCGGCCCCCAATACGGCTTCGACCGCATCTCGGCGAATGCGCCGATCCTGGGCGACCCGCTCGACCAAGTCCAAGATCGATGCTTCGTAGCGGCTGGCTATGCGATTCAAGCGAGGATCGGCGTTCAACGTCAGCACAGGGGCGTTCGGCGGTGTCGCACTGTCGCCAGACGCGACCGAACAGGCCGAGGCCAGGGACAACACCGCGAGTGCGAGCAACACTTCCGACATGGGCCGCGGCTTCGGACGTTTCATGCGGCAACGCCCCCTGGGCGAAACATCGACTCTTGCGAAAAGTCCACGAATCAAGCCCAAGTTGCAAGCCTGATCGCGCCTGATCGGATCGTAAGCGGCGGCATCATGATTGTGTGCGGCTTTCAGGGAAGCGCCCCGAGATCCGGGGCGCCGTTTTTCCTAGTTCAAGGCGCAGCCGGCGGCGGCAAGGTGGGTTTCCCGGTCTGGTCTCCCGACCCCGGCTTCGGACGAGCGTGAGAGCGCACCTCCATTCCCGAACGCTCCAACTGCCGCACAAGCTTCAACCGGACGTCGTAGAAGGCGATCTGCTCCGACGAGGTCGCCAACACGAATCCAGAGGCGACCGGCTTATCGTCCTTCCATAACTCGGCGCACGGATTGTCCGCTTGACAGCCCTTTGCGAATTTGGACGCATCCGCTGCGGCGGCATCCGCACCGGCTGTCTCCCCAATCGCTCCTGGGATGAGAAAGATCATGAACGCACCAAGCATCAACGCGTACGTGCCTGCCCAGGTCAAGACAGAAAAAAGAAACGACTCGATGGCGAAGGCGAACAACTCAAACGATTTGTGCTGGGGCTTATTGTCGTCTTTGCTGTTTTTTTTCCTGGAGGCTGCGGGCTCACGCCGCGAGCCCAGCTTTACGGCAACAACAACAACGGCCGCAAATACAAACAGCCCGAAAGACGCCTCGCTGAAAATGGACCGAGATATCAAACTGACTGGTGGAATGGTGGAATAGTAGCCATTCACCATCAGCCAATCGGCCTCCCGCGTGAAACCATCGGGATCGATATTGAAAGCCAGCAAGTAGCTCTTCTGCGCGATGTAACCCGCCAAATGCAGACAGACCCCGCCCAGAGAGGCGAAGACAGCGCCTATGGCCAAGATTTTCGTGACGTACGACAGCACGCCGTCGCTCTTGCCCTCTTCGTTGCTACTCATGGTAAGCCTCCTTGCTCAGTGCTTCTGATCGTTCGGCGGATGCGGATCGTTCCCGTAGCTATCGCTGTCCTGAATCCGCCCATCGCGCCCATGGATGACGAGTTCGACCTCGTCCTTGCGGGCCAGATCGCGCCCGGCCTCTTCGGCATCGGCCTTGCGCTCGTGCACGGAACTGGCCCGCTCGGCGCCTTCGCGCTTCACGGCCCAGCCGTCGGGGTGGGGTACGACGTGGATGTCTCGCTTCGACATGATCCTTTGTCCTATCGGTTTGCGCGCTGATCGCGCCGGCCGACGCTAGCACCGAGGAATCGGTCTGCCTGGGCAATTACATAATCCGTGTGCCACGGCGTGCCGCGTCATCAGAGAAACGAGACAACGCGCAAAGCCAGGCCACCGGCCGCGGACCTCACCGACTACACAGGCATCGTAAAAGCGCCCAAGACTCACAGCGGTTCTGGCCGCGCCCTACTCCCGCCCACGTGCCCGCCGGCCCGGCCCGATGCGCTCGGGGCCAAGCAGAATGCTCGCTCAGCCGAGCAGATTGCTCGCATCATGGAGCTCGAAAGCGCTAGCTCCGAGCTGCGCCCTCGGACGACCGAGCAAAGCTCCTGGCTCGCAAAGCCTTCTGCCTGAACCACCGAGCCCGACGCTGCCTCGATGGAGCCGTCTGCTCGGGCGACCGAGCATGCCGGGGCATCGGGCAAGCTTTTCGCTCGGCTGCCCGAGCAAATTGCTCTATCGATAGAGCAATTTGCTCGGTCGGCAGAGCCCGCCGCAGCAAACATTCCCCCTCCCCCACCCGCCCCCGCCGGTTCGGCCACTCGGCCGGCACCCTGGACCCGCTGCGCAAAAAAATGCCGCCCGAAGGCGGCAGAAACACGACGAAGGCCCAGACCTAGCCGCCCGACATACCGGCTCACGCCGGCGGCGTCGCCGGCTCCCGGCGGCCCCGCGCCCAGCGCGCCGACATTTCCTTGCGCAGCCCGTCCAGGCCCTGGTTCTTGCCGGCCACCTTGAGCAGCCCATACGCCTCCAGCGAGAACGCCATGATGTCGGCGCCCAGCGCCAGCTCCGTATCGTCGCCGCGCTCGGCCAAGCGCTGCAGACGGTCGAGCAGCGGGCTCAGGCGGTCGAGCGTGCGCAGGTCCAGCAACGCGCCGGCCAAGTCCACGCTGGGCGGCACCACCTGCGGGTTCTGCTCCAGCACCCGCACCGCCTGCCGACAGAACGTCTCGGACTTCGGGCCCATCTTGGCGAGCCGGCGGCGATCGTCCGGCGACAACGAGACCAGCCCGGACAGCACCGCCTCTAACTGGGACAAGGCTTCGTGGGCCGCAGCGAGCTGCTCGTCGCTGACATCGAGGGTGATCAGGTTTTGACTCATCGCGAATCTCCGTTTCGATTTGGACGCGCGTCGGATCGACGGCGAGCGGCATCGTCGCGGAGGGGGCGCGCGACGGGGAGTCGGGGAGCGCCGCATTGCGGGGTCGGAGATTTCCTGGGGGAAAACGTATGCACAAAGGCACAACGCGCATAAAACACATGTTCATGCGGCATCGACTCATACAGATGGCACACAGCCACAGTCGGCTCAACCCTAATACGCGGAACTGACCCATACGCGGCAAAGCCGCGGCGCTACCCACGCCGCCTCCGTACGTCTAGGGGCCGTATGGTGCTGCCGCATGGACAATGCGGTCTAGGTCATCAGCCAAGCGGTCGAAGCAGTGGGCCAGGGCTTCGGCGGAGAGGTAGACCACGTCTGGGCTGTCCTCTCCCTGTGGCTGCGCGAGTTGGGCTAGCAAATGAAGATGATCGCGAGCTTGGATCAGGGCTTGGTGAGCTCCGAGTGGAAGGATGTAGCAATCAAACCTTAAAACCGAGCGTTTTCTATTTCCCATGGCGAACACTCATAAGGACCACCACCAACACTATCAGCCACCAATCAACATTCAAAATCAGAATAAAAAAATATCAATAAAAATCCCACCATGATCAAATTTTAAATCGAAAAATATAATAACCCACTACTTATTAATGCACTCCTTGAAAAAATTATAATTATCCTTATATCCCAAACGAAAGGCGCCAAACGGATGATCCGCCTGAGGCGAACCTGCGGCCCAAGCCTCATAATTCCAGCCACAGTCGATCAGATCGGACACCCCAAAAACAAATTCCAACGCATCCGTTAAAAAAACAACAGCTCTAAAATTATCTGCGTAATCGATACGCCCAGCCGAACCATGAACATAGTGATTCCTGCAATTAACCGCTTCCTGCAAAACCAAGTCTAATCCGGGGAAATACTGGTCAATCCCACAACTGAGCATTCGACTAAGCGTTTTACGTTTAAGACTCAGATCCCCCATCCTTCCGAGGGCATTTAGCATGCTGTCCCTTTCCAAAGAAGGCGGGACAGACTTAAACAATTTACGCGCATTAGACCGCGCCTCTTCCAGCTCATTTGACAGCCGGACCGGCGCCGGATAGGCAGAATCAGGGAGAATATCAAACATATTGGCTGCGGCAATTATCCTATCAACAGAATAACTGGATCTCCTTATATTTCCACCAAGGCGAATTCTCGCATCCGCCCTCTCCGCATCTATGGCGAAGTATTTTCTTACCACTTCCATGTAATTTTCAACACCGCGCGCGGTGCACAATAAGACGTCATTTGGACCAGGCGACTCATGCTTATTTTCTTTCGAACCAATCCTTCTGGGCGCATGGGAAATAAAAACTCGCAAAGGAGCTTCATGCTCCGGTTGCTCATCCAGTCGCACATCAACTGTCAACAGCGCCTGTTTCCTACCGATAATTAGCTCAAAAAAACGGATCAATGAATATAATCGCCGAATAGCCTCATCTAAAGCCAGAGCGCATTCAAAACGCAACGCAACCATAATCTTATTACGCAAAGCCCATCCTGCCGGCCCACCCATCGTCTCAGATACGTGATGCCGAGCCTTTATTTCAGCTAACGAGCATTGAACAGTCGCTATCTCAAATTTTCCCGAAAAATACCCAACAATTGGATTATCTCCAACATCTAACGGCCGGATATGCGCCTTATCCTTTCTAAGGAGGGGCGCAAAGGGGGCGGGGTCAATCACCGCACCAAAGGCATCGAAATCATAAAACACAGAATTAACATCACTAAACCCTACGACCAACTCAATTACGCAAGCCGTTTCTTTTTGCAGATGCCGCGAACCCACCACAATAATATTTGGAAACAAACTGGCCGAAAACTTTTTCCGCCCTCGGCCTTGCGTAGCTGTTAGCACACAGTCAACAAGAGTCGCACACTCGCCGTTATGCAGTCGGCCCAATAGGTACTCATATCCTTGAGGCACAGGAGGAAATGCCTGATCATCAAAAAGACTCAAAGATGACCGCCTTCCATTTATATCTAAAGCCCCAAATGCTTTACGCCCACCCATTAAATCGAAAACTCCCGTCGGCTTTCTCTCATCCTTAAACATCGAAGCCCCGCTACTTTTTTTATGGGACAAAATATCAAAAACACCCAGACAGAAACTACAGTTCATTCACAACGTAACGCGTCACTTAGTAGCAGAGCGTGGATCGAACCGACAACGGTGTAATAGGCCTCACGTTTCAGCATAGGCGGCAGCTCGGTGCCCCGAGCGAAACGGGGCCGTCCGTTGTGGTTTCAGACGCAAAGTAAGGATAGACACGAGGCGCGGACGCCAACCAGGGAACACGGATCGTGCAGGTGCATGTTTGAACAATCGCTGCCGAACTAGATTGTGGCGGCAAAGCGTACTGTGCGGAAATCCCCACACCCGACTTCATTCGTTTTCGCATGGCGAACCACCCGCCGTAGAGAATCATTCGCGCCAGTTAGCGTGTGTGCTCCAAAACTCGACACTACGTATGTAAGCCTCGCGATCCAACGACACACCTGAGCCTCCCTCCCCCACGCCGAGCGCATTTCGCATCACTGTAATCGGCGCCATCGGAGTCTCCACCGGCTCAGCCGTATACATACACCCCACCACGCCCCAATCCTCCTCAGTCAACGTGCCCTCTTTAGCCAGTTGCTCGCGGCTATACAGAATCACGATCAAGTATTCCGCCACCGGCGGATCGACTCCTTCGAACCACCGCACCAACACCGGCAGTTCGTCCTTGGTCCGCGCTTCGTAGCCCGAGCGCAGCAGGTGGCGGTTCTCGTCGGTGATCGGCACGGTCAGGCACCGGGTGCTGGTCCAGTTCCGATGCACATGCAGCTTGCAGAACGGCGCATACCCGTCGAGCACCATCAGCGGCGGCACTTCGTTGAGGTGGCGCTCGAATTCTTCGGCGGTGATGTCCTGGATGGTGTTCCGGCGCGGTTCGCGCGGGAACAGACGCGGGCGGGCGAAGTCGGTGAGGATGATGGTCATGGGGGGATTATTCCGACGTCGCGGGCGTCGGGGAATGGGTACGGCGTATGGGGCGGCCGGGGGACAGCGGCGCCGATGGTCCCGCCCCGAAACGACAAAGCCCCGCCGGAGCGGGCCTTGTGGGGCCGCCGGCGGGGCCGGCGCTCAGGGCAAGGTGTCGGAGGAGATCCAGGTGTTGACGGCGGTGCAGCGGCCTTGGGCGTCGACGCGGAACAGGATGTAGTGGTAGGCGCCGATGGATTGCACGGTGGCGATCATGCCGGCGTCGGTGGTGTCGCAGATCAGGCGCCGGCCTTGGGCGTTGACGGCGTCGCATTGGGCGTAGCGCACGGTGTGGGTGGCGTCGGGCGAGTTGAGGCTGCAGCCGATGTACTGGACGGTGTCGGCGCTGCGGCGGGCGGACAGCATCGAGCCGTAGGCGACGTCGGGGGCGATGGTGACGGGGTAGTTGATGGCGCGGCCGGCGGTCGCGGGGGCGGCGATGGCGAGCAGAGCGCTACCGGCAGCGAGGCAGGCGAGTACATAGGGCTTCATCGTTCGGCTCCTTGAGTTCGATCGGGCGGTGCGGCGCGTTTGCCGCGTCGGGCGGCTTTCTGCGGCGTAGCGCGCGCGGATCGCCTCCTTGCCTCAACTCGTAAAGCCGTGACGGTCCGGCTCATCGCCTCGCGGACGCACGACGCCCCCCCTGCGAGCCAGCCTCAGACCGACATCTTCTGTCCGCCCTGCCCGGCGGCGCTTTGCGTGCGACTGTGTTCTTGCTGTTGATCGCGCTGCGCCGTCTCCGCCTGCGCGAGGCGGGTGGTTTCGATCTGCTGGTAGCGCTCTTCGACCGGCACCGACACCGCATCGGCGGTCTTCATGCTGGCGTGGTGCGCGGCCGGATCGGGAGACGGATGGCCGACGCGGTAAACATGCACCACCTCGCCCGCGGCCAGGCCCGGGGCGGGCTGGTTGAAGGCCAGGCGGATGTCGTCCTTGGGGCCGAATTTCATTTCCACCGCCATCGCCAGCGCGCTGGCGGTCATGCGCTCGCTCTGCACGTCCCAGGGCTTGCCCAGTTGCTGGTCGAACCGTTCGACGGCGCCGCGCACGGTGTCGTGCAGCGGGCGCTCGGGGTGGCCGGCGTCGGCTGGGGTGAGGCTGGGCGGCGTGGTCGTGGCGGTCTTGGTCGGTTCCGGGTCGGGGCGCACTTCCACTGGCGCGAGCGTGGTGATCTTCAGCGTTTGCTGCTGGCGTTCGAAGGTGGCGTCGAGTTCACGCCTGGTGTTGCCTTCGGCCTTGCTGTCCCAGACCATGCCGCGGCTGGTCCACTGGCCGTCGTTGCCGCGTTCGTAGGTGTCGCCATCGGAGGCGACGAGGCGGCCGGGATGGCGGGCGGCGTCCTTCACCGCCGGCGGCGCTTCGCCGTGGCGCGTCCAGCCGTATTGGTCGAACGCGGTCTGGTAGCTGGTGGCCAGCGCGGCGGGCGTCTTGGTCGCGTTGGCGGCGATGATGGCCTGCGATTGGGTTTCCAGTTCGGCGGCGCGCTGCGGGGTGGCGACGTCGGTGCGCGTGCTCATCACGCCTTTGTCGATGTAGCCCACGGCCACTTGCCGCGTCCATTGCTCGGTCTGCGGGTTGCGCTCCCACGGGCTCTCGCGCAGGCTGCGCGCGTCCTGGGCGCTGGCCGGAATCTCATAAGGGCTCTGCGGCCGCGGCGGCGCCGACAGCGCCAACTCGGTGGCGCGGTTGGAGGCCTGGTAGTTGAGCTTGTCCGCGAGTTCGGGATCGGCCTTGATCGCGCCGGGCTTGTAGACCGGCGCGCCTTCGCTGTAGCGCATGGCGTCGAGGTCGAGCTCGCGCCGCGTCCAACTTCGCTCGGGCTGCTTGGGGTCGAAGGTCCAGGTGTGGCCGTTGCCTTCCTGGTTGTTGATGCGGTGCTGGTCGATCCATTCGGCGACCTTGTCGCCCGCGACCGCGCCGACGACACCGCCGATCGCGCCGCCGACGAGCGCGCCCGGACCGGTTTCGGAGGTGACGGCGGCGCCGGCGAGGCTGCCCAAGGCGACGCCGCCGAGACCGCTGACATTGCGCGCGACCGCACCGACGATCCTGGATTCGGCGCCGAACTGGTTGCCTTGGCCGGACAAGCGGATGGCGTCGCGCGTGGTGTCTGCGATGTCGTAAGCAGTGGCGGCTGCGCCGAGGGCGCCGGCGGTGCTTACGCCGCGGATGAAGGCGGGGCGGACGTTGACGGCGTGGTTGATCTTTGCCGTTTCGATCGCGAGGCGGTCGACGCTTTCCACCACCTTGAGTTCGCTGCGCTCGTGGAGCAGCGCCTGCGCAGTGGCGGGCTGGACTTTGGCGTTACGGGATAGGTTGTCGGGCAGTTCTTGATGAACGACCTGCTGGGCTTTCGCGTCCTGATTGAGCGCGCGAACGACTTTAGGGTCCTGCAGACGCGCTTCGCGCGCTTGTTCCATCGCCGCTCCGGGCGTCAGCGGGCTGGTGCGGCTGTCGTAAAGCTCAGCGCCTGAGCGGCTGTAAATGCGGACAGGGACGCCGGTTTCGGTGCGGACGTGATCGAGGTTGTCGGGAAGCTTCTCGTAAACCTCCGCGCGGACATTCTCCGGGACATAACGGCCGTAGCCATCTTTGGCAAAGCCGCCCGTGAATCGCGAATCGACGCCCAACTCGCTTTCGAGCCTGTGCGCGGCCATCGCGCGAATCTCGACATCGTAGCCCTTGGCCTGCAGCTCTTTGATCAGTTCCGCCGCCGACTCCCTGTTCCCCAGGGTCGTGTCGATGACTATATTCTTGCGCCCGTCGATAGTCGCCGCGCGAAGCTCCTTGGACCAGCGGCTGGCATCGGAGTGAGTGTCGTCGGCCCATGTGTATGGCCGCTCATTTCGGAATGTCTTGACCCAGGGGTGGTACCCGCGCAGTTCGTCGGGATCCACCGTAACGACATCGCCCTTGAGCTCGGTTCGAGCCGCCCTCGCCAAGCTACCCTTTCCTGCCCCTGGCTGACCCGCAAGAAAAACCGCTTTCGGCCGGGCCTGAGTCGTCGCCTCGTTGAAGCCGCTTTCCGGGACGATTTCTTCCAGAAATATCAGGCGATGCGTTGTGCCGTCCAGCTCGCGGCCCGAGGCGTTCATTCGAAAGCCTCTTTGTTCCTCTCAAAATAGTTCCAAAGATCGTCCATCAGTTCGACGCGCATCCCCCCATTCTTGGAACGAGCCAGCGACATCGCACGCCGCTTTACGGCGGCCTTTTCGATAGCCGAGGCATCGCCGCTTGCTTCTGCATCCCTGAGTTCGTCCCCGGCGTCTTGGACGAACGCGTCCAATCTGCTCTCCAGCGCCCAGAGCGCATCATCAAAAGGCTGCAGCCTGAGCTTAGGCACGGCGAACTCGTCAAGAACCTCCTGCAGACGATCGACGTACCCAGGATAGTCACTCAGGAGCTCGCGCAGCTTGGGAGGAACCTGAGGCGGTGGAAGTTTCGACATAAAATTCTCACATTCAAAATGTTATTCCGTGCGATCCCGCAACATTGGCACGACACCCCGGGAGCACGCGATGCACCGCCAGTTCGGGCAAGGCGCTACTCCCGCACAAGGAACGACACAGCAACTCGAGTATTTCCACCCCAAACCTCAAGGTAGAACGCGCAGCCACAAGCTCGGCCTTGGTTCAAACAGCGCCTTGTTCTCATCGAACCACCTCCGAAGCGGTTCCACAGAACGCCCTCCCAGGCCTACGTTGCCGGAGCGGGCGGAAAACATGATCCTCACCTTCTCTTGCGCCCACGCGATTTCTACCGCATCGCCTCCAGCCTCGGCACGCCTCAATTCGCCAGCGGCCTGCTGGATGAACAAACTCAACTCATCCTCCAACGACCAAAGCGCCTCATCGAAAGGTTGCAGACGCGGTCTTCGCTCTGCGAATTCGTCCAAGATTTCTTGCAAGCGCTGGAGATGCTCCGGGCACCTCTCGAACAGCTCTACTAGCCTGGCAGGCATTAGGAGGCGGCACTTTCAACTTGAGATGCCCTCATCTTGTGCTGAAGACATTCGTTGAGCATTGCGTTTCATTTAGGGGCCCCAGGCCGCGACGTTGTTTTCATGGCCTCGACCATCCGGAACCAAGCACAACATGGCCGAGCCTACCCGGTGTTGCAAGTCTATTGAGGAGACAATTCGACCGCGGTCTTTGAGCGAGCCTGCCGCCCAACGAATGTGCGCAATACTCAGTTGCGCATTAACATGCAAGCGGCCGAAGCGGCTTAGCACAAGCGCACACGAAATACAGCCCGTAACAGCATCCAAGCAACCCGAAAGATCTCGCCGTAGCCGGGCCTCGACGATCAGCGGCTGAGTAAGCCTAAGCCCAATACCGTTCGCAGCGACGCCACGCTCAACCGAGCTCTTGCGCCAGCCCGATGAGTACCCCCTCTGGCCCACGGATGTAGCACAACCGATACACATCCTGATAATCCACCACCTCGCCGACAAGCTGCGCACCAAACGGCCGCAACCGCTCCAACGTATCGGCCAGATCGTCCACCGCAAACATCACCCGCAGATAGCCCAGCGCATTGACCGGTGCGTTGCGGTGATCCGCGACGACCTTCGGCTCGATGAAACGCGACAGTTCCAGGCGGCTGTGGCCATCGGGCGTGCGCATCATCGCGATCTCGACGCGCTGGTCGCCCAGGCCGGTGATGCGGCCGGCCCATTCGCCTTCGACGGCGCCGCGCCCTTCGAGTTCGAGGCCGAGTTCCCGAAAGAAGCCGACCGCCGCGTCGAGGTCTTCGACGACGATGCCTACGTTGTCCATCCGCTTGAGCGCCATGCGGCCTGCCTCCGATTGGGAAAGCCCAATCTACAAGGCGTCGCCGGCCGCAACAACGCGCGCGACGGCGCCGGTGGCGTGCGCCGGCCGGGAAGCGGGTCGCGTCAGCGCGGCGCGGCGGCGGCGTTTCGCCGCGGCGGCGCGTACACGGCAAGGTGGGCGATGAACATGATCGCGATCATCAGCACCGCGCTCTGCAGGAAGATGGCCGAGACGCCGTCCAGCGCGCCGGCGCGGACGCTGCCATAAGCGATCGCGCCCAGGACGTAAGGCATCGGCGCCACCGTGGTCAGGCCCATGTAGCCGGGCGCGGTCAGCACGGCGCCGAGCAGCGATACGCCGACGGCGCTGGCCCAGGATCGGCTGGGCCGGCGGAACAGTTTCGGCCGCAGCAACCACCAGGCCAAGACAATGAGGATGTAGCTGGCCGGCGGCCAGACGCGGTCCCAGGACCATTCCCAATAGCCCGAGCCGGCGATCCAGACCACCGGAATCAGAGTCAGCGCCAGCCAGCACAGCGCATAGCCGATCCGCGCGGCGAGGTTGAACGGATGCAGCCAGCGGCCGACGATCAGGCCGGCGATGGCGACCGGCCAGCCGCCGACGGTGGCGGCGAGGAGCGCGACGATCAGCAGAATCCAGCCGTAACGGTTCGGCGCCGCGTTGGTGCGTTCTTGCATCGGTTCTGCTCCCTGTCGCCGCCGGACGTCGACGGCCATGGCAAAGGCCCGCTTGCGCGGGCCTTTGTTCCTTCGATCGGTCGATTACATGTTGCGCCGGTATTCGCCGCCGACGTCGTACAGCGCGTGGCTGATCTGCCCGAGGCTGTGGGTCTTGACCGCCTCCATCAGGCTGGCGAACACGTTGCGGCGCTCGCGCGCGGCGGCTTGCAGGCCGCGCAGGCCTTCGTCGGCGTAGCCGTTGCGGCCGACCTGGTAGGCCTGCACGTTGTCGATCTGCTGGCCCTTCTCGCTTTCGGTCGAACGGATCAGTTCGATCTCGGTGACGATGTCGCCGCCGTGGTCCTTCGGCAGGAAGGTGTTGACGCCGACCAGCGGCAGCGAGCCATCGTGCTTCTTGTGCTCGTAGTACAGGCTCTCTTCCTGGATCTTGCCGCGCTGGTACATGGTGTCCATCGCGCCGAGCACGCCGCCGCGCTCGCTGATCGCTTCGAATTCCTTGTACACGGCCTCTTCGACGATGTCGGTGAGCTTGTCGACGATGAAGCTGCCCTGCCAGGGGTTCTCGTTGAAGTTCAGCCCCAACTCCTTGTTGATGATCATCTGGATCGCGACCGCGCGGCGGACGCTTTCCTCGGTCGGGGTGGTGATGGCTTCATCGTAGGCATTGGTGTGCAGGCTGTTGCAGTTGTCGAACAGCGCGTACAGCGCCTGCAAGGTGGTGCGGATGTCGTTGAACTGGATTTCCTGGGCGTGCAGCGAGCGGCCCGAGGTCTGGATGTGGTACTTCATCATCTGGCTGCGCGGGTCGGCGCCGTAGCGCTCGCGCATGGCGCGCGCCCAGATGCGGCGGGCGACGCGGCCGATGACGGTGTATTCCGGGTCCATGCCGTTGGAGAAGAAGAACGACAGGTTCGGGGCGAAGTCGTCGATCTTCATCCCGCGGGCGAGGTAGTACTCGACGATGGTGAAGCCGTTGGACAGGGTGAAGGCGAGCTGGCTGATCGGGTTCGCGCCGGCTTCGGCGATGTGGTAGCCGCTGATCGACACCGAGTAGAAGTTGCGCACGTTCTTGTCGACGAAGAACTGCTGGATGTCGCCCATCATGCGCAGGGCGAACTCGGTGCTGAAGATGCAGGTGTTCTGCGCCTGGTCCTCTTTGAGGATGTCGGCCTGGACGGTGCCGCGCACGGTGGCGAGGGTTTTGTCGCGGATGCGCTGGTAGGTTTCGGCGTCGACGATCTGGTCGCCGGTGACGCCGAGCAGGCCCAGGCCGAGGCCGTCGTTGGTCTCCGGCAGCAGGCCGCTGTATTCGGGGCGCTTGCGGCCTTCGAACAGGGCTTCGATCTTGTCGTGGGCGGCGTCCCAGCGCGACTGGTCTTCGCGCAGGTACTTCTCGATCTGCTGGTCGACGGCGGTGTTCATGAACATCGCCAGGATGATCGGCGCCGGGCCGTTGATGGTCATCGACACCGAAGTGCTCGGGGCGCACAGGTCGAAGCCGGAGTACAGCTTCTTCATGTCGTCCAAGGACGCGATGTTGACGCCGGAGTTGCCGATCTTGCCGAAGATGTCCGGGCGCACGGCCGGGTCTTCGCCGTACAGGGTCACGCTGTCGAACGCGGTGGACAGGCGCGCGGCCGGCTGGCCGACGGACAGGTAATGGAAGCGGCGGTTGGTGCGCTCCGGGGTGCCTTCGCCGGCGAACATGCGGATCGGGTCTTCGCCGGTGCGGCGGTACGGGTAGACGCCGCCGGTGTAGGGGTAATAGCCCGGCAGGTTTTCCTTCTGCAGGAAGGTCAGCAGCTCGCCCCAGCTCTTGTAGGTGGGCGCGGCGATCTTCGGGATCTGCTGGTGGCTCAGCGATTCGCGGTAGTTCTCGACCCGGATGACCTTGTCGCGGACCTTGTATTCGTTGACTTCGTCGGTGATCGACTTGAGGCGCGCGGGCCAGTCGCGCAGCAGCTTCAGCGCTTCGGAGGTCAGCGTCTGGACGGCGTCGTTGTAGCGTTGGCGCAGGGTCAGCAGGGTGCGGTCCGCCGACGGGGCTTCGGGCAGCAGCGCTTCGCCGTTGTAGAGGTCGAGCGCCTTGGGCAGCTGCGGGTCTTCCAGGTCGTGCAGCGACTGCCAATACGACTGCGCGCGGTCCGCCACCTCCGACTGGGTCTCGATCTGCCGGTTGATCGAGCGGCCCTGCTCGGCGATCTCGGCCAGGTAACGCACGCGCGCGCCGGGGATCAGCACGGTGGCGCGCGGCTCCTTGAGGTCGGTGTTGACGTCGGGCGTCCACTTCTCGGCCGGCAGCGACAGCTTGTCGCGCAGCAGGCGGCACAGGTTGGCGAACATCCAGCTGATGCCGGGGTCGTTGAACTGGCTGGCGATGGTCGGATAGACCGGGACGTCCTCGTCGCGGGTACTGAAGGCGACGCGGTTGCGCTTCCACTGCTTGCGCACGTCGCGCAGCGCGTCTTCGGCGCCGCGCTTGTCGAACTTGTTGAGCACCACCAGTTCGGCGTAGTCGAGCATGTCGATCTTTTCCAGCTGGCTCGGCGCGCCGAAGTCGCTGGTCATGACGTACATCGGGAAGTCGACCAGGTCGACGATCTCCGAGTCGCTCTGGCCGATGCCGGCGGTTTCCACGATCACCAGGTCGTAGCCGAGGCTGCGCAGGTAGCCGATGCAGTCCTTCAGCACCGTGTTGGTCGCCGCGTTCTGGCGGCGCGTGGCCATCGAGCGCATGTACACGCGGTGGCTGCGCAGCGAGTTCATGCGGATGCGGTCGCCGAGCAGGGCGCCGCCGGTGCGGCGGCGGGTCGGATCGACCGAGATCACCGCCATGCGCATGTCGGGGAAATTGGCGAGGAAGCGGTTGAGCAGTTCGTCGGTCACCGACGACTTGCCGGCGCCGCCGGTGCCGGTGATGCCGACCACCGGGGTCTTGCCGCCGGCCAGTTGCCACTGCTTGCGCAGGTGGGCGAGCTGGGTTTCGTCGAACGCGCCTTCTTCGATCGCGCTGAGGGTGCGGCCGATGCTGATCTCGTCGCCGATGCTGGACGCCTGCGGGCTCGATTCGGTCGGCAGGCGCGCGTCGCTGGCGCGGCGCACCACGTCCTCGATCATCGCCACCAGGCCCATGTGCATGCCGTCGTTGGGGTGGTAGATGCGCTCGACGCCGTAGGCCTGCAGTTCGCGGATCTCTTCCGGCGTGATCGTGCCGCCGCCGCCGCCGAACACGCGGATGTGGCCGGCGCCGCGTTCCTTGAGCATGTCGACCATGTACTTGAAGTACTCGACGTGGCCGCCCTGGTAGCTCGACAGGGCGATGCCGTCGGCGTCTTCCTGCAGCGCGGCGCGGACCACGTCCTCGACCGAGCGGTTGTGGCCGAGGTGGACGACTTCGGCGCCCTGCCCCTGGATCAGCCGGCGCATGATGTTGATCGCGGCGTCGTGGCCGTCGAACAGGCTGGCGGCGGTGACGAAGCGCAGCGGGGTCGCGTCGGGCTGGGCGGCGGGGAGATTCGCGGCGGTGGTGCTCATGGGCATCTCGATACGCTGGACGGTCTGCACGTATTGTAGCTCTGTGCGCGCGGCCCCGGTTTAACGCGTGCGTGCGGGGGCGTAGGGAGCGTCGGCGCTAGCGGAGTCGGGCGACCGGCGTCAATAGGACGGCGGCGGCGCGGCGGCCTGCGAAGTGCCGGGCGGGTCGCAAGTGGCGGCGGCGGGCGGAGTTGCGCGCAACGCCGGGCGGTTGCGGGAGGGGTTTCAGGCCCGACGCTTTCGTGCCGGGTCGCCGCGATCCGGCCGAACAGCGTCGGGCCTGAAGCCCCCCACAACCGCCGGCGCGTATACGGACAATCGCCCTGTAGGAGCGGCGCGAGCCGCGACCGCGACATTTCAACTACGACGCAGCCGCCCGACGCGAACGGCCGCACCGCGGTCGCGGCTTGCGCCGCTCCTACAGGGAGTTTGCCGGCATTGCCGTCAGCGTGTGCAGGCGCAGCACGTCGATCGAACCTCGCCCGTCTCCTCCACTGTCGTTCGTTTCCGGCAAGCCGGCCTTCAGCAATCCGGCGCATCCCTGAATGCGTTCGCATACGCCGTCAACAGCGCCGCGTGGGCGACGTTGCCAGCGCTAACCGGCGGGTGGCCGCCGATGCGAGGAGAACGATCATGGCGATGCGTGCTTGGACAGTGGCGGCAACGATGGGCGTGGCGATGCTGATGGGCGCGCACGCGCCCGCGGCGCAGGCCCGCGCGTATGTCGATGTGGACGTGCGCGTGGCTCCGCCGCCGCCGCGCTACGAGCGGGTGCGGGTGCGTCCGGGCTATGTGTGGATGCCGGGCTATTGGAGCTGGAACGGCCGCCGCCATGTGTGGATCGGCGGCAGCTATGTGGTCGCGCGGCCGGGTTACGCGTACACGGGGCCGCGCTGGGTCGCGAACGGGCCGGCGTGGCGCTTCCATGCCGGTCGCTGGGTGCGCCGCTACTGACGCGGTCGCGGCGGCGCTGGCCGCGCGCGCGGGGCTCGGCTAGGCTGCCGCCGATGACCGACGACCCCGAACTTGCCGACCTGCGCCGCGCCGCCGAAGGCGGTGCCGCGCCGGAGTTGTACCGATGGGCGGCCGCGCTGCTGGTTCGCGGCGCGGCCGAACCGGCGCGCGCGGCGTACGCGCGCGCTGCGGCGCAAGGGCTGGCCGAGGCGCGGATCGAGTTCGCGCGCATGGCCATGCACGGCATCGGCGGCGAGCTCGACCTGCCCGCCGCGCACGACGCGCTGGACGCCGCCGAACGCGCGGGCTCGGCGGCGGCGGGCTACTTCATCGCGCTGATGGCGGTGGGTCGCGGCGATTTCGCCGGCGCCGAGCACGACCGCCGCCTGCTCGCCGCGGTGCGCGCCGAGTATCCGCCGGCGCTGCGTGCGGCGGCCTTGCTGTTCGGCCGGCGCCACGGCGACGAGGCGGCGCAGCGCGCCTGCCTGCAATTGCTCGAACGCGCGGCCGCGCGCGGCGACGCGATCGCGGCGCGATTGCTGGCCGAGCGGCTGGCGCGCGGCGAGGGCTGCGCGCCGCAACCGCAGGCGGCGGCGGAGTTGATCGCGCAATTGCAGGCGCACGGCGTGGCGATCGCACTGCCGCCGATCGCGGTCGGCGCGCCAGCGCAGCGCGACGCCGCCTCGGCCGGTTTGATCTCGCTCGCCGATGCCGCGCAGCCGGTCGCGTCGACGCCGCTGTCGGCGCATCCGCGCGTGGCCCAGGCCGATGCGCTGTTGTCGGCCGACGAATGCCGGTTGCTGGTGGCGCAGGCGCAACCGACGCTGCGGCCGTCGCAGACCGTGGACGAACGCAGCGGCGTCGCCGTTCCCAATCCGCTGCGCGACAGCAGCGACGCCAGCCTGGACCCGGTCGGCGAAGACCTCGCGTTGCGCCTGGCGCAATGGCGAATGGCGCGCGCGGCCGGCCTCGACCTGGTCCACGGCGAGCACCTCACCGTGTTGCGCTACGCGCCGGGCCAGGCCTACCGCCCGCATCGGGATTACTTGTCGCCGCAGGCGCAGGCGCGCGACCGGCCGCACGCCGGCGACCGCCTGCGCACGGTCTGCGTCTATCTCAACGCGGTCGAGGCCGGCGGCGCTACCGAGTTCCCGCACGCCGCGCTGGCGGTGACGCCGCAGGCCGGGCGCGCGCTGGTGTTCGACAATCTCGACGGCGACTGCCAGCCCGACCCGGCGTCGCTGCACGCCGGCATGCCGGTGCTGGCCGGAGAAAAATGGCTGGCCACGCTGTGGCTGCGCGAGCGGCCGTATCGCGCGTTCTGACTGCCCCAGCGCGCGGCGGGGCGCGGCATTCGTTAGCGGTCCCGCGAGGCGCGCGCCGCGTCGTTGCGAAAACACCGGCCGCATCGCGTCGCCGCGCACCGTGCGGTCGCGACCTCGCGGCACTTGCGGATCGCCGCCGCCTGCCGCGCCGACGCGAACGCAGCCGGCGCCATCGCATTCAGCCTGCGCCGCTGCCGTCGCACCCCGCCCTCGCCGCCCGCGCACGGGCGCGCCGGGGTTTTGGATCGAGCCAAACGACACGCCCGGCAAACCACGCCCGCCGTGGCCCGCGGACGCGCCGCCAGCCGGTCCAGGCATACCTAGCCGTATTGCCCGATTGCTTTAGACTAGCGGCCCTGCGCCGGCCGAACGATTCGCCGCCGCACAGGCGATTTCTTTCCACTTCAACGACTTAACCCACAGCCAGGCGTAACCGCGCTCGCGCCAGCGCCGCGCAACCCGCCCGGTTCGGAGCACCCGATGATTTTCGAAACCCTCGACACCTTCGGCCATGAGCAGGTCGTGTTCTGCCATAACAAGGACGCCGGCCTGAAGGCCATCATCGCGATTCACAACACCGTGCTCGGCCCGGCCCTGGGTGGCCTGCGCATGTGGCCGTACAAGACCGAGCAGGACGCGCTCAACGACGTGCTGCGCCTGAGCCGCGGCATGACCTACAAGAACGCGGTCGCCGGCCTCAACATCGGCGGCGGCAAGGCGGTCATCATCGGCGACCCGTCCGCCGACAAGTCCGAGGCGCTGTTCCGCGCGTTCGGCAAGTTCGTCGATTCGCTGGGCGGCCGCTACATCACCGCCGAGGACGTCGGCATCGACGTCAACGACATGGAATACGTCTACCGCGAGACCGAGTACGTCACCGGCGTGCACCAGGTCCACGGCGGTTCGGGCGATCCCTCGCCGTTCACCGCCTACGGCACCCTGCAGGGCCTGATGGCGGCGCTGAACAAGCGCTTCGGCGACGAGGAAGTGGGCAAGTACAGCTACGCCGTGCAAGGCCTGGGCCACGTCGGCATGGAGTTCGTGAAGCTGCTCAAGGAGCGCGGCGCGAAGATCTTCGTCACCGACATCAACAAGGGCCTGGTCGACAAGGCCGTGTCCGAGTACGGCGCCGAGGCGGTGGGCCTGGACGAGATCTACGACGTCAACGCCGACGTGTACTCGCCGTGCGCGCTGGGCGGCACCGTCAACGAGCAGACCCTGCCGCGCCTGAAGGCCAAGATCATCTGCGGCGCCGCCAACAACCAGCTGGCCAACAACGCCATCGGCGACGAAGTGGCCAAGCGCGGCATCCTGTACGCGCCGGACTACGCGGTCAACGCCGGCGGCGTGATGAACGTGGCGCTGGAGCTCGACGGCTACAACCGCGAGCGCGCCATGCGCATGATGCGCACGATCTACCACAACCTCGGCCGCATCTTCGAGATCGCCGAGCGCGACAGCATCCCGACCTACACCGCCGCCGACCGTCTGGCGGAAGAGCGCATCAGCGCGATCGGCAAGTTGAAGCTGCCGCTCGGCCGCTCCAACCCGAGCTTCCGCGGACGCATCCGCAGCGGCCACTGAAGCACACCTCGACGGGGCCATCGGCCCCGTCGTCGTATTCGCGGTAGGGTTTTTCGTGCGCTTTTGCGTTTAGCAAGACGCACGCTTTACCCACCATCCCCTCATAGCGTCGCCCGCTCCGGAGCCAAGCCATGCGTTCGTCCGCCTTCGCTGTGCCTGCCGTTGCTGCGCTGTCCATCGCCCTCGCCGCCGCGTCCGCCGCCGGCGCGAACGAGCCGCCGGCCAAGCCGGCCGCCGCCGGGCACCACGAGGTCTACGACTACGAGCGCCAGGAGGCCTGGCAGGCGCTGCACGACCGGTCGCAGTCGCCGATCGACATCGTCGCCGCCGGCGCGGTCGCGGCCGATCCGGGCGAGCCGCGGGCGATCGAGTTCAGCCACACCCACGGCGCGGTCGACAAGGTCGAGGACAACGGCCACGCGGTGCAGGTCGACACCCACGCCACCGAGGCGATCATCCGCGGCCGCCACTTCAAACTGGCCCAGTTCCACTTCCACGCCCAGAGCGAGCACACCCTGGACGGCAAGCACTTCCCGCTCGAAGGCCACTTCGTGTTCAAGGCCCAGGACGGCCGGCTGGCGGTGGTCGGGGTGATGTATGAACAGGGCGCGGCCAATCCGGTGGCGCAGGAAGTGCTGGACGATCTCAAGCCCGGCCACGTCCGGCCGGCCCAGCACGAGATCGATATCGAGGGGCTGATTCCGAAATCGCACGGCTACTACCACTACCTGGGCTCGCTCACGACCCCGCCGCTGACGGAAAATGTCGAGTGGTACGTGATGCCGGCGCCGGTGACCATGTCCAAGCGGCAGATCGACGGGTTCCTGGCCCACTACCGCCGCAACAACCGCAACATCCAACCGCTCAATGGGCGGCCGCTGATTCGTTACGAGGGCTGATATGCGCAGTTTTCCCCTGGGTGAAGAGATCGACGCGCTGCGCGATGCCGTGCGCCGTTTCGCCGAAGCCGAAATCGCTCCGCGCGCGGAGCGCATCGACCACGACAACGCGTTCCCGCAGGACCTGTGGCCCAAGCTGGGCGAGATGGGCCTGCTCGGCATGACCGTGCCGGGCGAGTTCGGCGGCAGCGAGATGGGCTATCTGGCCCATCTGGTGGCGATGGAAGAGATTTCGCGCGCCTCCGGTTCGGTCGGCCTCTCCTACGGCGCGCACTCCAACCTGTGCGTGTCCAACCTGTTCGCCAACGGCAACCAGGCCCAACGCGCCAAGTACCTGCCCAAGCTGTGCACCGGCGAGTGGAAGGGCGCGCTGGCGATGAGCGAGCCGGGCGCCGGTTCCGACGTGGTCGGCTCGATGAGCTGCCGCGCCGAACTGCGCGACGGCGTGTGGGTCGCCAACGGCAACAAGATGTGGATCACCAACGGCCCCGAAGCCGACGTGCTGCTGGTGTACATGCGCACCGCGGGCAAGGACGCCGGCAGCAAGTGCATGACCGCCTTCATCGTCGAGAAGGGCATGAAGGGCTTTTCCACCGCGCAGAAGCTCGACAAGCTCGGCATGCGCGGCTCCAACACCTGCGAGCTGGTGTTCGAGAACTGCGAGATCCCGGCCGAGAACGTGGTCGGCGAAGTCAACCAGGGCGTCAGGGTGCTGATGAGCGGCCTCAACACCGAGCGCCTGGTGCTGACCGGCGGCCCGCTCGGGCTGATGCAGTCGGCGATGGACATCGCCCTGCCCTACGTGCGCGAGCGCAAGCAGTTCGACGCGGCGATCGGCACCTTCGGCCTGATGCAGGGCAAGATCGCCGACATGTACACCTCGCTGCAGTCCAGCCGCGCGTTCGCCTACCAGGTCGCGCGCGACTTCGACGCCGGCTACAAGAGCCGCGTCGACGCCGCCTCGTGCCTGCTGCACGCCTCCGACGCCGCGGTCGAAGTGGCGCTGGAAGCGATCCAGACCCTCGGCGGCAACGGCTACATCAACGAGTACCCGACCGGGCGCATCCTGCGCGACGCCAAGCTCTACGCGATCGGCGCGGGCACCAACGAGATCCGGCGCATGCTGATCGGGCGCGAGTTGTTCGACGGCAAGAGCTGAGCGCGGCGTCGGTCGCGGAGCTCAAAAACGAAAACGCCGCCGTGGCGACACGGCGGCGTTTTTCGTTGCGGCGACGACGGCGCGGCGGGCGGGGCTTCATCCGGAGGATCGCGCGCGCGTCGGGGTTCGTCGCGTTCGGGGTTTCGCGGTCGCGGCTTGCGCCGCTCCTACAGGGCGAGTCCGGAACTTCGCGATCTACCTGTAGGAGCGGCGCAAGCCGCGACCACGAACCCGCGACGCCCGGCGCGACCCGCGGCCGCGCCGACTCAGAACGGCAGCGACCAACTCGCGAACGCGCGCGGATACTGCCGGCCGAACTCGTACCGGTTGTCGAAATCCAGCGCCAGCACCCCACCGCTAGCGAACCGCGCGTTGAAGCCCAGCCCGAGTACGCCGGCCTCGCGCGCGAACGGGTCGGCCAGGATCGGCGACCACGCGTCGATGCCGGCGAAGCGCGCATCGATGTAGCGCCCGGACTGCGCCAGGGTGCGCTGCCACTCCGCGCGGCCGCTCAGGCTCAGTTGCGCCGAACCCAGCCGCCACTGCCGCTCCAGCCGCGCGCCGGCCAGCAGTTGGGTCGCGGCGAGGCTGGAATCGCCGGCGCGCAGGCCGAACCCGGCCGCGCCGGCTTCTTCGAAGCCGCCGCGATCCAGGCGCAGCGCCTGCGCACCGAGGTAGGGCGTCAGCACGCCGCCGCCGACGCGCAGCCGCTGCCCGGCCTGGACGCCGAGATTCAGGTAGCGCTCGGCGTAGTCGGCGCCGGTGCCGAAGCGCATCTCGCCCAGTTGCACTTCGCGCTGCAGGTCGCGGCTCATCCGGCCGAACGCGGCGCGCCCCAACACATAGGCGTCGCCGCGGTTCCAGGCGGCGTAGAGCTGGCCTTCGGTCTGGAGGTTGCGCTCGCGGTCGCGGCGTTCGCCGCTGTAGGCGACGCCGTCGGTCTGGCTCAGCGCGGCGCCCAGGTTCCAGGCGCCGACGCGTTGGTCGTGGCCGACGATCCAGCCGCGCGCGTCCAGGTCCAGGCGCCCCGCCATCGCCCGCTGCGCGTCGAGGCGGTCGCTCCAGGCGCCGCTGCGCGCGGCGTCGAGGAACTGTGCGTCCAGGCGCGATTCCAGCGCGCGCCGGTTGGCTTCGATCGACATCAGCGCGAACGCCGCGTCGGCGCTGTGCAATTCGCCCGACAGGCTGGCCAGCGAACGCTGCGCCGCCTGCGCGGTGGCCGCGCGCTGCAGCGCGCCGGCGGCGGCCGAGAACGCCTGCGGCGCGCCCGGCGCGGTCGCCGTGGCGCCGCCGCCGAGCCCGTCCAGGGCGCCGTCGACGCGCACGGCCGAGGCCACGTCGGCGGCGCGCATCCCCAGCGATTGCGCGGTCGCGGCGATGCTCAGGGCGCTGATGTCGAGCCAGGCCTGGGTGCCGCTGTAGCCCAGCGTCGCGGTCAGGAACACCCCCGGCGCGCTCGACAGGCTGGCGAACTGGCCGCTGACGCTGCCGGCGTTGAGGAACACTTCGCGGCTGGAGCGCACGTAGCCCGGCAGCTGCCCGAGCACGCGCGCGTCGCCGGCGAGCGTGGCGGCGCCGCCGACGTCGAGCTTGGAGCCGACGAAGAACTGCAACTGCCCCGCCGCCGATTGCGCGTAGTCGCCGTCGATGCGCAAGCCCGCGCCTTCGACCCTTACCGCGCCCTGGTTGTCCACGCGGTTGGCGAGCTTGGCGCCGTTGCCGCCGGCGAAAGTCGCGCCGGCGCGCACGGTCACCGGCGAGGCCAGGCTGCCGCCGTCGTTGAGGCGCAAGGTGCCGCCGGCGATTTCGGTGGCGCCGGTGTAGGTATGCGCGGCGCTGCTGTCCAGGCGCAGCGTGCCGCTGCCGTCCTTGCTCAGGCCGCCCGCGCCGGTGAGCGGATTGCTCCAGGTCGAGGTGCCGTCGAAGGCCACCCGCACATCGCCGAAGTCGAGCCGGTGCAGGCCGCGCACCGCCGCGCCGACGTCGAGCAGGCCCTGGCCGAACACCGGGTCCACGCCGGGCGCGCCGAGGTCCTTGGCGTTGCCGAGCAGCGCCTGCCGCACCAGGTCGTTGTCGAAGTAGGGAAACGCCTGCCACACCAGCGCCGCCGCGCCCGACACCTGCGGCGCGGCGAACGAGGTGCCGCGCACCACCCAGTAGCTGGGCGCGCCGACCGCGTCGTTGACGCCGGTGGCCTGGACGTCGCCGGGCGCGACCAGGCAGTAGTTCATGGCGATGCCGCAGGCGTTGGAATAGCTCGCCAGCCGGGTCGGGTTGAGCGAGTCCAGCGCGGCCGCAGCGATCCAGCCGCGTTCGAGCACATTGGCGCCGGCGCCCTGGCTCGGCAGCGAGGCGTTGTCGGACGGCTGCGGCTTGGATTCGTTGCCGGTGGCGAACACCACCAGCCCGCCGTTGTCGATGAAGGGCTGGTAGGCGGCAATGAAACTGCGGGTGACGTTGTCGCCGGTCCAGTACAGGCCGCCCCAGGAGTTGTTCATGATCCGCACGCCGGCGTTCATGAGGTCGCGGCTGACGATGTCGAGGCCGCCGTTGTCGCGCGCCTCGTTGCCCTGGCCGCTGCCGTCGTCGCTGGGCCGGGTGTCGGCGAGGATGCGCGCGGAAACGATGTTCGCGCCCGGCGCGATGCCGCCCGGCCACGCGCCGACCGGGGTGCCGGCGATGATCTGCGAGACGTAGGTGCCGTGGCCGAGCACATCGTCGACGCGATGGTTGTTGCTGCGCGGGTCGGTGTAGACGAGCATCGGCCCGACCCGGCCGGCGAGCGCGGGATGGTCGCGGCGCACGCCGCTGTCGACCACGCCGATGCGCACGCCCTGCCCGGTCAGGCCCAGCGCCTGCGCCGAGCGCGCGTTGGTCAGGTCCAGGTGCGCGCCGATCGGCGGCGGCGGCGTGCTCGGCGGCGTGGTCGGGGGCGGCGTGGTGGGCGTGCTCGGCGGGGTCTCGCGGACGTTGCCGCCGCCACCTCCGCCGCCGCAGGCGCTCAGCACCGCCGCCGCGAGCGCGCACAACGCCCATTGCGCATTGCGCCGCATTGCAGGTTCGAATCGTTTCATTGGCTGGCCCCCGGCGCTCTGGATCAATGGAAGACGTGGCCGCTCCCCAGCGGCCGGCCGCAAACGCCGCGGCAGTCGCGCCGCGAGGTTCTTTTCAATCCGAACCCGCTCGTTTTAATCCAAACCCGCGTGGCCGACAAACGAATCCGCCGGCGGGCCAGCAAAAACGCGCGAAGCCCGGTTCGGCCTTGGCCTTGTCGCCGCGGCGGCGAGGCCGGCGTTTGTGGGAGGGACTTCAGTCCCGACGCCTTTCGGCCAGATCACCGCTACCTGAGACGAAAGCGTCGGGACTGAAGTCGCTGCCATAAACGCCGGCGGTGGCGCCTCGGGCGTTCAGCTTCGAGCCGGTGGCGACGCCGATTCGTTCGTTTTTCGTTATTCCAAACCCCGCTTTCCCCCTGCCCGAACGGACATTTGCGGCACCGCAACACGGCGCCGCATAATCGGCGGGTTCCGGTCCCCGGGCCACGCCCGGCACCGGCCCTCACACGCCACAGTTTTCCGGAGTTCCGCCATGAGCGATGTCGTCATCGTCGGTGCCAAGCGCACCGCCATCGGTTCCTTCCTCGGCCAGTTCACCGGCGTCCCCACCCCGGTCCTGGGCAGCGCCGCGATCACCGGCGCGCTGGAGCAGGCCGGCGTGGCCGCCGACCAGGTCGACGAAGTCATCATGGGCTGCGTGCTCCCCGCCGGCCTCGGCCAGGCCCCGGCGCGCCAGGCCGCGCTCGGCGCCGGCCTGCCGGTCGCCACCGGCTGCACCACCATCAACAAGGTCTGCGGCTCGGGCATGAAGGCGATCATGCTCGCCCACGACCTGATCCAGGCCGGCTCGGCCAAGGTCGTCGTCGCCGGCGGCATGGAGTCGATGACCAACGCCCCGCACCTGCTCAACAACTCGCGCACCGGCATCCGCTACGGCAGCGCCGAGTTCCTCGACCACATGGCCTGGGACGGCCTGACCAACCCGTACGACGGCAAGGCCATGGGCGTGTTCGGCGACGCCGCCTGCGCCAAGTACGGCTACGATCGCGCCGCCATCGACGCCTATTCCGAAGAGAGCGTGAAGCGCGCGCAGGCTGCGCAGTCGGCCGGTCACTTCAAGGATGAAATCGTTTCCGTGACGGTCAAGGGCCGCAAGGGCGACGTCGTCGTCGACGCCGACGAAGAGCCCGGCAAGATCGACGTGGCCAAGATCCCGACCCTGCGTCCGGCGTTCGGCAAGGACGGCGTGCTGACCGCCGCGGCCTCCTCCAAGATCTCCGACGGCGCCGCCGCGACCGCGCTGATGAGCGCCGACGAAGCCGCCGCGCGCGGGCTCAAGCCGCTCGCGCGCATCGTCGCCCACGCCAGCCACGCGCAGGCGCCGGAATGGTTCACCACCGCGCCGGTGAAAGCGATTTCAAACGTGCTCGAAAAGGCCGGCTGGAAGGTCGAGGACGTCGACCTGTTCGAGGTCAACGAAGCGTTTTCGGTGGTCGCGATGGCGCCGATGACCGAGTTGGGCATCGCCCACGACAAGCTCAACGTGCACGGCGGCGCGGTCGCGCTGGGCCATCCGATCGGCGCCAGCGGCGCACGCCTGGTGGTCACCCTGATCAACGCCCTGCGCATCCGCGGCGGCAAGCGCGGCGTCGCTTCGCTGTGCATCGGCGGCGGCGAGGCGACCGCGATCGCGATCGAACTGCTGTAAGCGAGCCACGCCGAATCGGTTCGCGGTAAAAGTTAAAAACGCGTTGCACAAAAAAAACCGGCGGGCCGCTTGACACACGTCACCGGCTTGTCATCATGTTATCGGCGCGCTTTTGCGCGTTGCCTAACTAAACGACGAGGAAACCGAATCATGAACTTCAACAAGGCGCTGATCGCCCTGGCTCTGGGCCTGGCCCTGGCCGCTTGCTCGAACCAGAAGCAGGCCGAAGAAGCCTCCGCCGACGCCGCTGCCGCTTCGACCGAAGCCCAGGCCGCTGCTGACACCGCCGCTGCCGCTGGCGACGCCGCCACCGCCGACGCCGCCGCTGCTTCGGCCGACGCCGCTGCCACCGCCGCCGACGCCGCCGCCACCTCGGCCGACGCCGCTGCCAACGCTGCGACCCCGGCCGCTGCCGACGCCGCCGCCGACGCTGCTGCCGGCGCTGCCGACGCTGCCAAGGACGCTGCCGGCGCCGCCAAGGACGCTGCCGCTCCGGCGGAAGAAGCCAAGAAGTAATATCGCGCAAGCGATACTGCAGTTCCGGCGCGGGGAACCGCGCCGAACGGGAAAGCCGCCGGATCTCCGGCGGCTTTTTCCGTAAGGTCAGTGAACGATCGAAGCCGGCTTGCCGGACCGCTGCGAGCACTGGCGTTGCCTGACAGCTCCACCCAGCGTTTTTCTCAGACAACTCCTCAGGAGACAGCTCATGAAGACCCATCTCTACGTCCTGCTCGCCGCTGCCGTTCTGGCTCTGTCGGCTTGCGCCCAGAAGACCGAAGAAGCCAAGGACGCCGCTGCCGAAGCCTCGGCCGCCGCCGAGCAGGCCGGTGCCGACGCCGCCAAGGCCGCTGATTCGGCCGGCGCCGCCGCTGCCGAAGGCGCCAACGCCGCCGGCGCTGCCGCGTCCGACGCCGCCAACGCCGCTGCCGGTGCCGCCACCGACGCCGCCAACGCCGCGGGCGACGCCGCCGCCAAGGCCGGCGATGCCGCCGCCGCCGCGACCGACGCCGCCGCTGCCGGCGCCGCCGACGCTGCCGCCAAGGCCGCCAACGCGACCGCCGACGCTGCGCAGAAGGTCGCCGACAAGGCCGACGCCGCTGCCGCCGAAGCCAAGAAGGAAGAAGCCAAGCACTAATCGGCTTGCGCTCTCGTTCGCTGAAAGGCCCGCCTCGCGCGGGCCTTTCTTTTTGCGGCGAGCGAGCCTGTCGCGACACCGCACGCCTGGCGCGACGACGGGACGTGCCGTCGCCACGGCGGTTCGCTGCGGCCAGGCGAATCCGCGGCGCGGTTTTCGTCCCGGCCGCGGCGAAGCGATTTTGTGGGAGGAGCTTCGGGCCCGACGCTTTTGTTTCAGTTCGCGGCAATCTGAAACAAAAGCGTCGCGGCTGAAGCCCCTCCCATAAAGACGATTCTTTCCCACACGGGTAAACCTGTCCTGCGAAGGCCGACCTGCCCATAAAGACAGGCCCGCAACAGCGAAGCGGGCCGCTTGCGCACGCGCCGACCGGCTCCAGCGCAGGCCCGCACCACAAAAACCGGGCGCGCATGTCGCATTCCGTGCGCATACGCCCGCGTTCGCCGGCACCGCCTCCGCCGTAAGCCATTGGCCGGCGCAGGCGCTTTGTGCTTTGATGCCGCGTCTCCCGCTTCCGGCCGTGCCCGCAATGCCCGCGATCACTTCCCAGCTCGACCCGCGCTCGCAGGACTTCCGCGACAACGTCGCCTACCACCGCGCGCTGGTCGAGGAACTCGATGCGCGCCTGGCGCGCGCCGCCCACGGCGGCGGCGACAAGGCCCGGGCCAAGCACACCGAGCGCGGCAAGCTGCTCGCCCGCGACCGCATCGCCGCCCTGCTCGACCCGGGCTCGCCGTTCCTGGAAATCGCGCCGCTCGCCGCCGAAGGCATGTACGACGACGCCGCGCCGGCCGCGGGCATGGTCGCCGGCATCGGCCGGGTGCAGGGACTGGAAGTGGTGATCGTCGCCAACGACGCCACCGTCAAGGGCGGCACCTACTTCCCGATGACGGTCAAGAAGCATCTGCGCGCGCAGGAGATCGCACGCGAGAACCGCCTGCCCTGCGTCTACCTGGTCGACTCCGGCGGCGCGTTCCTGCCGCTGCAGGACGAGGTGTTCCCGGACAAGGAACACTTCGGCCGGATCTTCTACAACCAGGCCCGGCTGAGCGCGGAGAACATCCCGCAGGTGGCCGTGGTCATGGGCAGCTGCACCGCCGGCGGCGCGTACGTGCCGGCGATGTGCGACGAGTCGGTGATCGTCAAGGAACAAGGCACGATCTTCCTCGGCGGCCCGCCGCTGGTGAAGGCCGCCACCGGCGAAGTGGTCGATGCCGAGGCGCTCGGCGGCGCCGACGTGCACACCTCCGTCTCCGGCGTGGCCGATCACTTCGCCGAGGACGACCGCCACGCGCTGCAGATCGCGCGCGACATCGTCGCCACCTTCAACCGCAAGAAGGTCCTGCCGGTCGCGGCGCAGCCCGCGCGCGCGCCGCTGTACGCCGCCGAAGAGCTGTACGGCATCGTGCCCAAGGACACGCGCAAGCCGTTCGACATCCGCGAAGCGATCGCCCGCATCGTCGACGGCAGCGAGCTGCAGGAGTTCAAGGCGCGCTACGGCAAGACCTTGGTCACCGGCTTCGCCCACCTGCACGGTTATCCGGTCGGCATCGTCGCCAACAACGGCATCCTGTTCGCCGAGAGCGCGCTCAAGGGCGCGCACTTCATCGAGCTGTGCAACCAGCGCGGCATTCCGCTGGTGTTCCTGCAGAACATCACCGGCTTCATGGTCGGCAAGAAGTACGAGAACGCCGGCATCGCCAAGGACGGGGCCAAGATGGTCACCGCGGTGGCGTGCTCGCACGTGCCCAAGTTCACCGTGGTCATCGGCGGCAGCTTCGGCGCCGGCAACTACGCCATGTGCGGGCGCGCGTACGGCGCGCGCTTCCTGTGGATGTGGCCGAACGCGCGCATCAGCGTGATGGGCGGCGAGCAGGCCGCCTCGGTGCTGGCCACGGTGCGTCGCGACGGCATCGAGGCCGCCGGCAAGCAGTGGTCGGCCGAGGAAGAGGACGCCTTCAAGTCGCCGATCCGCGAGCAGTACGAAACCCAGGGCAACCCCTACTACGCCACCGCGCGGCTGTGGGACGACGGCATCATCGACCCGGCCGACACCCGCCGCGTGCTCGGCCTGGGCCTGTCGGCCAGCCTCAACGCGCCGATCGAAGAACGCACGCGCTTCGGCGTGTTCCGCATGTAATCCGGCTGTTCCATCGCAAGGGACTGTAGAGCTCCAGCATGATCGTCGGCATCGACCTGGGCACCACACATTCGCTGATCGGCGTGTACGGGCCCGACGGCCCGCGGCTGATCCCCAACGCGCTGGGCTCGCTGCTGACGCCGTCGGCGGTCAGCGTCGGCGACGACGACCGCATCATCGTCGGCCGCGCCGCGCGCGAGCGGCTGGTCTCGCATCCGCAGCGCAGCGTGGCCGCGTTCAAACGCTGGATGGGCAGCGACCGGGTCACCGCGCTGGGCGCGCACCGCTTGCGCCCCGAGGAACTCTCGGCGCTGGTGCTCAAGTCGCTGATCGCCGACGCCGAGGCCGAACTCGGCGAGAAGATCGGCGAGGCGGTGGTCAGCGTGCCGGCCTACTTCTCCGACAGCCAGCGCAAGGCCACGCGCATCGCCGGCGAACTGGCCGGGATCAAGGTCGAGCGGCTGATCAACGAACCCACCGCCGCCGCGCTGGCCTACGGCCTGCAGCAAAGCCGCGACGGCGGCCGCTACCTGGTGTTCGACCTCGGCGGCGGCACCTTCGACGTATCGATCCTGGAGCTGTTCGACGGGGTCATGGAAGTGCACGCCAGCGCCGGCGACAACTTCCTCGGCGGCGAGGATTTCTCGCACGCGTTGCTGGACGGGTTCCTGCGCGAACACGGCCTGTCGGCCAGCGCGCTGTCGCTGGGCGAACTGGCGACGCTGGAGCGGCGGATCGAGGGCGCCAAGCAGCAGCTCGCCCACGGCGGCGAGGTCGCGCTGGAACTGAATCTGGCCGGCCAGGCGCGCGCGTGGCGGCTGGACGAGGACGGCTTCGCCCGCCTGTGCGAGCCGCTGGTGCAGCGGCTGCGCGCGCCGCTGGAACGGGCCATGCGCGACGCCAAGCTCGCGCCCGACCAACTCGACCAGATCGTGCTGGTCGGCGGCGCCTCGCGCATGCCGCTGTGCGCGCGGCTGGTGTCGCGCATGTTCGGCCGGCTGCCGTTGCGCCATCTCAACCCGGACGAGGCCATCGCCCACGGCGCCTGCGTCGCCGCCGGCATGAAGGCGCGGGACGAATCGCTGGAAGAGATCGTCCTCACCGACGTGTGTCCGCACAGCCTCGGCGTGGCGACGACGCGGGAGACCGAAGGCGGCTACGCCCACGGCGTGTTCTCGCCGATCATCCACCGCAACAGCACCGTGCCGGTGAGCCGGGTCGAGCGCTATTTCCCGGTGCACGAGCGCCAGCGCGCGGTCGAGATCGACATCTACCAGGGCGAAAGCCCGCGCGTGGAAAACAACGTGCGCCTGGGCCGCATTTCGGTCGAGCTGCCGGCGCTGGCGCGCGAGGACAATCCGATCGACGTGCGCTTCACCTACGACGTCAACGGCCTGCTCCAGGTCGAGGCGACCGCGCTGGCCAGCGGGATCAAGCGCGAGGTGGTGCTGGAGAAGAATCCCGGCGTGATGACGCCCGAACAGATCCGCGAGCGCCTGGCGGCGCTGGCCGAGTTCAAGGTGCATCCGCGCGAGCAACAGGAGAACCTCGCCCTGGTCGCGCGCGCCGAGCGCTTGTACGAGGAAGTGCTGTGGGCGCGCGAGCGCCTGCAGGACGCGCTGCTGCGGTTCCAGCGCGCGATCGACAGCCAGGACCTGCGCCTGATCGCCCAACACCGCGGCGAGTTCGGCCGCCTCCTCGACGATATCGAGCTCCAGGACCAGCGATGACGCCGTTCGCCCGCCTCGGCCTGGCCGAGGGCGCCGACGAGCGCGAGGTCAAGCGCGCCTATGCGCGCGAACTCAAGCGCTGCCGGCCCGACGACGATCCGCAAGGCTTTCAGGCGCTCAACCAAGCGTATCGGCACTGTCTCGCGCTGGCCGCGCAACGCGCCGACGACGAGGAACACGACGAGCAAGCGCCGCGCGACGACGATGCGCCGACTAACGAAAACCCGCCGGCGGCGCCCGACCGCAGCGCGGCCACGATGGCGGCCGTCGCCGCGCCGGACGCGCCCGAACCGCTGCCGGCGCCCGCAGCGCCGCGGCCGCAGCCGCCCGCTTCGCGGCCGCCGCTCGCCTTCGACCTCAACAGCTTCCTGGAACAGCTGATCGAGCTGGCCACGCGCCATCTGCCGCACGTGCTGCAACGCTGGCTGCGCGAGTTCGAACCGCTGTACTCGCTGGAACTCAAGCAAGCCCTGCGGCTGCCGGTGGCGCATGCGCTCGCGGTCTGCGAACCGCCGCCCTCGCACGATGCGATCGCGGTGGCGGCCGAATGCTTCGACCTGGACACCCTCGACGCGCGCGACGAACGCGTGCGCCACTGGCTGGCCGTCGCCCGCGACCGCAGCGAACGCAGCGATGCGTTCGAGCGCCTGCTCGGCCCCTACCGCAACGCGGGCGCGACGATGGTCGACCGCCGGCTGCTGGCGGAGCTGCGCGCGCCGCGGTCGTGGCTGCGGCGGGCCTGGATCGCGTTGACGCCGTTGTTGCCGGGGCGCTTGCGCGCGCTGCTGATCCAGTTGCAGCAGGTCGGGCCGCAGTGGCTGCACACCCGCCTGGATCCCGACAGCGTCGGCTTCTGGCTGCGCGCCACCGACCGCGACCGCCTCGATCCGCGCCGCGTCGCCATCGCCGCGGCGCGCGTCGCGCTGTACTACCTCGCCGGCGCCGGGCTGCTGTCGCTGCTGACCGGATTCGACAGCGCGCCGCTGCAGCACGCCGCGCGCAACATCGCCTTGCTGTTCGCCGCCTGGACGCTGGCGGCGCTGGCCGGCATCGGCCTGCGCCGGCTGCTGGGCTGGCTGGCGCAACGGCTGGACCTGGACCCGCTCATCGCCCTGGCCGGGCTGGTCCTGCTGGGCCTCGCCGGCGCCGCCTTGCGCTGGCCGGTGGAGACCCTGCTGATCGCGTTCGCGGCCGGCTTCCTGATCGTCTGCGCGCGCCGCAGCGCCGCGCCGGCCTTGCTGTGCTACCTCGCCGGCATCTTCGCCGGCGGCGCCTGGCTGCCCGGCCCGGTCGCCGACACCAGTCCGGCGCCGGCGCTGGTGGTGATCGCCGCCGCCGCGGTCCTGCCGATCCACGACTTCGTCCTCTCGCGCCGCCTGCGCGTGCCGGCGGCGCAGGTCCGCAGCGGCGTCGGCAAGCTGTGGTGGACCGTGTTGGGACTGGTGGGACTGGCCGCGGCCGGCCTGGCGCTCAACTGACCCCGATGCGACGGGGTCGCGGCCGGTGACATCGATGCCGGTCGCATCGCGCATGCGCGCGCCGCCGCATTCATCGATCTGAAATGTTTCTTAATCACTGTCGCTCGTGCCCACGCACTCGTTTGTCGCGTGCGCGCGTGCGCACAAGCGCCGCAAGGCTGCGCGCACATGCGAAAACTGAATCCGCCAGCCCGCTCCGCGCGCACGCCGATTTGGTGAGATCGATCACAGTGGGCACTTCGTATCAGCGTGTTAGGCTCCAAAGTTCACGCGTGTCATCACCTGATCCCCCGACTTTGAGGACCACCGCGTCATGGCCATCTTCAACCAGCCCGCACCGCCCAAGCGCGACACCCCGCTGCCGCCGCTGCAGCCGGAAACCGCTCTCAAGAAAGAGCCCGACACGGCCAACGAATTCAGCTTCGGCCAGCCCAGCGCGCCGGTGCCGGCGCCGATCAGCGCGCCCGCGCAAGCGCCCGCGCCGCAGCAGCGTCCGGTCGAAGCGCGCGACACCGCCAAGGAGTCGCTGATCGCCGCCGACCTCACCATCGAAGGCAAGATCCACGGCGCCGGCCACATCCGCATCGCCGGCCGCTTCAAGGGCGACGTGCAGGTCGACGGCGATCTCACCGTCGAGCTCGGCGCCAAGGTCAACGGCGGCGTGCGCGCGCGCAAGGTGGTGATCGCCGGCGAGTTGGAAGGCAACATCGATTCGGCCCAGCGCGTGGAACTGCTGGAGGGCGGCGTGGTGGTCGGCGACGTCAAGGCCGGCACCGTCACCGTCGCCGCCGGCGCGCGCGTGCGCGGCCAGGTCGAGTTCGGTTGGGAAGACAGCGGCAAGTCGGTCGCGCGCAATGACAAGAGCGACAAGACCGACAAGAACGACAAGTCCGACAAGTCCGACAAGGGCGGCAAGGCGGAGACCGGCGCCGACTCATGAGCGCGCAACGCCAGGGCATGCCCGGGGCGACGCGCGTTTGTCCGCACTGCAAGGCGACGATCCTGGAATCGGCCAGCGTGTGCCCGGCCTGCCGGCACCACCTGCGCTTCGATTCCGACGCCAACGCGCTGGCGGCGAAGCGGTTCTCGCCGCTGCGCGTGGAAGGCAGCATCCGCCATCCGCCCAGCGACGGCGCGTGGGAATACTCGATGGTGTTGTCGATCAAGAACGACCGCGGCGAGGAGATCACCCGCCAGGTCGTCGGCGTGGGTGCGCTGTTCTCCGGGGAGGAGCGCACCTTCACGCTCTCGGTCGAAGCGTTCGAAGCGGTCGGATACAAGGCCGCCGGCAAGGGCCGGCTGCGCCGCTGAGCGGCGGCGCCCCGGCGGTGTCATAGGAAAGGATCCCTCACGATGTCGGAACCCGCATCGCTGTACGCGCGTTTCACCCTCAGCCACGAGCAGTACGAAGCCTTCATGAACTCCGCGCCGGCGCGTCCGGGCGGCTTCGCCGATTGGCAGTCCTGGTTCGACCGCCGCCAGATGAGCGGCGGCAGCCGGGTCCCGCCGGAGATCCTCGCCGACTTCGACGCGGCCAGCGTGGCCGAGGTCATCAAGGCCTGGCGCGAGGACGCCTGGACCGGCACCCCGCCGGTGGAATACGACGAGATCCGCCGCACCTTGCGCATCGCCATGCTGCAGGCGTCGGAGAACTACCACGAGATGCTGCGCCTGCTGGCGCCGCTGCGCGGCGCGGCGCGGTTCAACGAACCCGGCGCCGACGATTTCGTGGTGATCCTGGACTTTCTTTGGGATGAGCAGGCGATCGAGGCCTATGTGCGCTTCGGCGAGGGCGGCAGCCGCTTCGACGAGGAGTGCGTGCCGGCGCATCTGGAAGAAGCGCGGGCTTATTTGCGCGAGGCGCTGGACTATCTGCAAAGCCGCGCGGGGTAAGGACGGGACGACGGCGAAGCCGCGCTGACTAAGGACCGGCCGATCCGCTCAAGATTCGTGCGCCCTCTCCTCGCCCGTCGTTCCGGCGACAGCCGGAATCCATTTTGCTTTAGCCGTTGCCGTTGCCATTCGCTTTGACGCAACTCCGCGCGAAGCCTGCGCTCCGCAGACCCGGAGGGCGCGCGCATGGATGCGCGCGTGCGCCGTAGGGGCAGGAAGCCCCTTACGGCGCATCCCCGCGCCCGGTGCTGGACCTAGTGGCTGGTGACTTTAGAAAAGCGTTTTTCTTTGGTTACTTTCTTTTGGCGCGCTGCCAAAAGAAAGTAACTCGGCCGCTTGCGGACGAAAGCTCTTGATCGGGGCTTGTCGTCACTCGTCAACGACGGCGGTGCAGTTGCGTATCCGACTGTAGGAGCAGCGCAAGCCGCGACCGCGACAACGCAACTACGACGAAACCTTCGCAATCGACGCGACGGCGCGGTCGCGGCTTGCGCCGCTCCTACAGGAGGCGTGCCGCGGTGGGTTCGGCCTTTGCGTGTGCGTACGCTTGACGACAAGCGAAGATCCAAAGCTTCCGTCCGCAAGCGGCCGGGTCACTTTCTTTGTCCAAAGCAACAAAGAAAGTAACCAAAGAAAGTGCTTTTTCCTGTTTCGAATCAAGAGCCACTATGGCTCACAGGCGCGCGGGGCCGCGCCATAAGGGGCATCCTGCCCCATGGCGCGCGTGCGCATCCATGCGCACGCCCTCCGGGGCTGCGGAACGTGTGCTTCGCGTGGAGTTGCGTCCGAGCGAACAGCAACGGCAACAGCAACGGCAAGATCTTGTGGGCTCCGGCTTTCATGCGCAGGCCGCGCCGCCAGCAACCGAAGCCCCTGTAGGAGCGGCGCAAGCCGCGATCGCGCGAACCCGACTACGACGAACGCACAAGCGCCGCCGCAGAACTACGGCGCTCGCCGCACGACGCCCCGCTCAATCCGACGGCCCGCAGTTGTCGCAACCCGCGCAATTCGGCCCGCCCGCCCGCGCCGGCGGAGCGATGCGCTTGCCCAGGCTGCGCAGCCACGGCGGCCGTCCCTCGCGCACCAGCGGCAGCGCGCAGGCGATGCGCAGGCGCCGCACCGCGCCGGGGAACTGCTTGCGCGCGACCACGATCGCACTGACCAGCACCGCGATCGCGATCACCACGTATTGCGCGAACAGTCCGGCGCTCATCGAGGCATCCTCAGCCCGCGCCCAGCGCCACCGCGACCTGGTAGGTCAGCAGCGAGGCGAGGTAGGCCAGCGCGAACAGGTAGCCGGCGCTGATCGCGACCTGCTTCCACGAGCCGGTCTCGCGCCGGATCGTGGCCAGGGTGGAAATGCACTGCGGCGCATAGATGAACCACACCAGCAGCGACAGCGCGGTCGCCAGCGACCAGGTGTCGGTGATGATCGGGGTCAGCGCCTGCGCGGCCGCGTCGTCGTCGGCCGCCGACAGCGCGTACACCGTCGCCAGCGAGGCCACCGCCACTTCGCGCGCGGCCAGGCCCGGGATCAGCGCGATGCAGATCTGCCAGTTGAAGCCGATCGGCGCGAACACCGCCGACAGCGCGTGGCCGATGCGGCCGGCGAAGCTGTAGTCGATCGCCGGCTGGGTGGCGCCTTCCGGCGCGCCCGGGAACGACAGCAGGAACCACAGCAGGATGGTCAGCGCCAGGATGATGCCGCCGACCCGGCGCAGGAAGATCCAGGCGCGCTCCCACAGGCCGATCAGCAGGTCGCGCGGATGCGGGATGCGGTAGGACGGCAACTCCAGCAGCAGCGGGTGCTCGCTCTTGTCGCGGCGCCACTTCTTCATCACCCACGACACCATCAGCGCGCTGACGATGCCGGCCATGTACAGGCCGAACAGCACCAAGCCCTGCAGGTTGAACACGCCCCACACCTTCTGCTGCGGGATGAACGCGCCGATCAGCAGCGCGTACACCGGCAGGCGCGCCGAGCAGGTCATCAACGGCGCGACGATGATCGTGGCCAGGCGGTCGCGCGGGTCCTGGATCGAGCGCGTGGCCATGATCCCGGGAATCGCGCAGGCGAAGCTCGACAGCAGCGGGATGAACGAGCGGCCCGACAGGCCGGCGCCGGCCATCATCCGGTCGAGCAGGAACGCCGCGCGCGGCAGATAGCCCGATTCCTCCAGCGCCAGGATGAAGGCGAACAGGATCAGGATCTGCGGCAGGAACACGACCACCCCGCCGAGGCCGGCGATCACGCCGTCGACCAGCAGGCTGCGCAGCGGCCCGTCGGGCAACAGCGCGCCGGCCTGTTCGCCGATCCAGGCGGTGCCGGCCTCGATCCCGTCCATCAGCGGCGTGGCCCAGGCGTACACCGCCTGGAAGATCAGGAACATCACCACCGCCAGCGACAGCAGCCCCAGCACCGGATGCAGCAGCCAGCGGTCGAGCGCGTCGTCGACCTTGGCGGTGCGGGTCGGCATGGTCACCGTCAGATCGAGCAGGCGGCGGGTCTCGGCGTGCAGGTCGGCGCCTTCGGCCAGGCGCACGCGCGGCTCGTGCGGCGCGGCGGCGACCTGATCCAGGGTGGCGACGAGCTCGCGCGCGCCGTCGCGGCGGACCGCGACGGTCGCCACCACCGGCACGCCCAGTTCCTGCTCCAGCGCGGCCAGGTCGATGCCGATGCCGCGGCGCTTGGCCGCGTCCATCATGTTGACCGCGACGATCATCGGCCGGCCGAGTTCGCGCAGTTCCAGCACGAAGCGCAGGTGCAGGCGCAGGTTGGTCGCATCGACCACGCACAGCAGCACGTCCGGCGCCGGTTCGCCCGGGTAGAACCCGCGCAGCACGTCGCGGGTGACCGCTTCGTCCAGGCTGGCGGCGCTGAGGCTGTAGGCGCCGGGCAGGTCGAGCACCGCGTAATGGCGGCCCGAGGGCGCGTGCAGGCGGCCTTCCTTGCGCTCGACGGTGACGCCGGCGTAGTTGGCGACTTTCTGCCGGCTGCCGGTGAGCAGGTTGAACAGCGCGGTCTTGCCGCAGTTCGGATTGCCGACCAGGGCCACGCGCCGGGCCGTATCGGCGGCTTCGCGCGGCGCGCTCATCGCGGGGGCGGCGGCGCTCATGCCGCACCCTGCGGCGACAACGGCCTGACTTGCACCCGCGCCGCCTCGCTGCGGCGCAGGGCGAAGCGGGTGTAGCCGACCTGCACCAGCAGCGGCTCGGCGGCGACGGGGCCGGCGGCCATCACTTCCACCCGCTCGCCGGCGACGAAGCCGAGTTCGCGCAGGCGGCGTGCGATGGTGTCGTTGGGCGCTTGGTCATCGACGGTCTCGACCGTCGCCGCGGTACGGCGCGGCAGTTCGGACAGCTTCAAGGGGCGGCTTCCACAGAAAAGGTGGCGTCCCAAATGGGAATTGTTCTCATTCTAGCACCGACCGCCGTACAGGGGCGGAGGGATCAAGCTGAACGGTATCATTCGGCCAACTCTCACAAACTTCCCCCATGCCGATGAACCACCCGCTGCTGAGCCTGCGCGACGGTCCGGTCGCCCGCCTGCGCCTGAACCGCCCCGAATTGCACAACGCCTTCGACGCGGTGCTGATCGCCGCCCTGACCGGCGCCCTGGAGGCCGCCGGCGCCGACCCGGGCGTGCGGGTGGTGGTGATCGAGGGCGAAGGCGCCTCGTTCTCGGCCGGCGCCGACCTCAACTGGATGCGCGGCATGGCCCAGGCCGGCGAAGCGGAGAACCGCGAGGACTCGCTGGCGCTGGCGCGGCTGATGCGCACCCTCAACGAGCTGCCCAAGCCGACCCTCGCCCGCGTCCACGGCGCGGCCTTCGGCGGCGGCGTCGGCCTGGTGGCCTGCTGCGACATCGCCATCGCCGCGCCGGAGGCCAAGTTCGGCCTCACCGAGAGCAAGCTGGGGCTGTTGCCGGCGGTGATCTCGCCGTACGTGATCGAAGCCATCGGCGCGCGCCAGGCACGGCGCTGGTTCGCCACCGCGGAGATCTTCGAGGCGGCCACGGCGCAGGCCATCGGCCTGCTGCACCAGGTGGTGCCGAACTATCGCCTAGACGAGGCGGTGGACAAGCAGATCGGGCTGTTGCTCAAGGCCGGCCCGCATGCGGCGGCGACGGCGAAGGCGTTGGTGCGGCGGGTCGCCGGCGAACGCGACGGCGCGCGGCTGGACCAGGACAACGCCGCGCTGATCGCCTCGCTGCGGGTGTCGGCGGAAGGCCAGGAAGGCTTGTCGGCGTTTCTCGACAAGCGCAAGCCCGGTTGGGTGGAGTAAGGCGCGGCGAGGCGGCGGATTGGTCGCCACGGCGGCGCTTGGTTGCCGAGGTTCGGCGGCGATGTCGTTTTCGCCGTAGGCCGGTTGCCGCGGTCGCGGCTTGCGCCGCTCCTACAGGGGCTTCGGCCGCCTGCGGCGCAACCCGCACATCGTCATTCCGGCGAAAGCCGGAATCCATTTTGCCGTTGTAGTTGCTCTTGCCGTTGCTGTTCGCCCGGACGCAACCCCACGCGAAGCCCACGTCCCGCAGCCCCGGAGGGCGTGCGCATGAATGCGCACGCGCGCCATGGGGCAGGATGCCCCTTATGGCGCGGCCC
>NZ_FNPT01000008.1:0-7350 GCF_900107375.1 Lysobacter sp. yr284 | reverse complement strand
AAAAGCACTTTCTTTGGTTACTTTCTTTGTTGCTTTGGACAAAGAAAGTGACCCGGCCGCTTGCGGACGGAAGCTTTGGATCTTCGCTTGTCGTCAAGCGTACGCACACGCAAAGGCCGAACCCACCGCGGCACGCCCTCTGTAGGAGCGGCGCAAGCCGCGACCGCGCCATCGCGGCGATTGCGTAAGTTTCGTCGTAAGTTGTGTTGTCGCGGTCGCGGCTTGCGCCGCTCCTACAGTCGGATACGCAACTCTGCTGCCGTCGTTAACGAACGAGTGACGACAAGCGACAATCAAAGGCTTTCGTCCGCAAGCGGCCGAGTTACTTTCTTTTGGCAGCGCGCCAAAAGAAAGTAACCAAAGAAAAACGCTTGTCTAAAGTCACAAGCCACTAAGTCCAGCACCCGACGCCGGGATGCGCCGTAAGGGGCGTCCTGCCCCTACGGCGCACGCGCGCATCCATGCGCGCGCCCTCCGGGTCTGCGGAACGTGGGCTTCGCGTGGGGTTGCGTCAAAGCCAACAGCAACAGCGATGGCGATGGCGTCAGTACCGGTAGCGTCAGCGGCAACGGTACTGGCACCGGCGCCTCTCACGGCAAACCAACAACAGCGCCAGACATCACCTCAACCACCGCCAACGGCCACCACCCCGCCTCTTCAGCACCACCCCGTATGGCGCCCACAACACACGCCCGAACCACATAACCGGGCATCCTGTCGCGCAAACCCCGCCCGCCATCGCACTGCCGAGGCGACAGCCGGCCCGCCTTCGGCCAAAATCCCCCCATCGCGCCGGCCCGCCGCCGCGGCCGTCCGCCTTCCCTTCCACGCGCGTCCGCGCCACCGACCTGCGAAGTGCCCATGTTCGAGAAGATCCTGATCGCCAATCGCGGCGAAATCGCCTGCCGGGTGATCCGCACCTGCCGCACGCTCGGCATCCGCACCGTCGCGGTCTATTCCGAGGCCGACGCCGACGCCCAGCACGTGCGCCAGGCCGACGAGGCCTATCCCATCGGCGGTCCGCGCCCGGCCGAGAGCTATCTGCGCGGCGACGCGATCATCGAGGTCGCCCGCCGCTGCGGCGCGCAGGCGATCCACCCCGGCTACGGCTTCCTCAGCGAGAACGCCGACTTCGCCGACGCGGTCGAGGCCGCCGGGATCGCCTTCATCGGCCCCAAGGCGGCGTCGATGCGCAAGATGGGCAGCAAGGCCGGCGCCAAGGAGCTGATGCAGGCCGCCGGCGTGCCGGTGGTGCCGGGCTACACCGGCGAGGACCAGGACCCGGCCCTGCTCCAGCGCGAGGCCGACGCCATCGGCTATCCGCTGATGATCAAGGCCGCCCACGGCGGCGGCGGCAAGGGCATGCGCATCGTGCGCGAGTCGGGCGAGTTCGCCGCCAACCTGGAAAGCTGCCAGCGCGAGGCGCGCAACGCCTTCGGCCGCGACCGGGTGCTGCTGGAGCGCTATGTCGAGCGCCCGCGCCACATCGAGATCCAGATCTTCGGCGACGACAGCGGCCAGGTGATCCACCTCAACGAGCGCGAATGCTCGGCCCAGCGCCGCTACCAGAAGGTGCTGGAAGAATCGCCCTCGCCGTTCCTGACCCCGCAACTGCGCGCGCAGATGGGCGCCGCCGCGGTCCAGGCCGGCCACGCCATCGACTACGTCAACGCCGGCACGGTCGAATTCATCGTCGGCCAGGACGGCGGTTTCTATTTCATGGAGATCAACACCCGCCTGCAGGTCGAGCACCCGGTCACCGAACTCGTCACCGGCCTGGACCTGGTCGAATGGCAGCTGCGCGTGGCCGCGGGCGAACCGCTGCCGCTGGCGCAGGACGCGATCGTCCAACGCGGCCACGCGATCGAGGTGCGGCTGTACGCCGAAGACCCGGAAGCCGGCTTCCTGCCCGGCTCGGGCAAGCTCGAACGCCTGCGCCTGGCGGCCGCCGACGCCCACGTGCGGCTGGATTCGGGCGTGGTCGAAGGCGACACGGTGACGATCTTCTACGACCCGATGATCGCCAAGCTGATCGTCTCCGACGCCGACCGCCCGCGCGCGCTGGCGCGGCTGCGCGCGGCGCTGGCCGACAGCGAGATCGCCGGGCCGAAGTCCAACATCGAGTTCCTGGAACGGCTGGCGCGGCATCCGGCGGTGGTCGAGGGCACCATCGACACCGGTTACCTCGACCGCCACCTGGACGAGTTCATGCCCGCCGCGCACGCCGACGAGGCCGGCGACGCCGACTTGCTGGCCGGCGCCGCGGTGGCCGAGTTGCTGGCGCAGGAGCGCCGCACCCGCGCCGATGCCGCGGCCTCGAACGATCCGACCTCGCCCTGGGCCGTCGCCGACGGCTGGCGCCTGGGCCACGGCGGTCGCCGCAGCCTGGCCTTCGTGCGCCGCGACCAGCGCCTGGAACTGTCGGCGCAGGGCAGCGCCGGCGACTACCGCATCGACGGCATCGGCGCGGCCACGGTCGAGGTGCGCGGCGCGCGCCTGGCCGGCGACGAACTGAGCCTGCGCATCGACGGCCGCGCCCGCCGCCTGCGCGCGCTCGGCGACGGCGCGCGCGTGGTCGTGCACGACGGCGAGCGCCGCCTGCGCCTGGACGCGGTGCCGGTGTACCGCCACGAAAGCAGCGCCGCCGGCGGTTCGGGCAACAGCGTCAACGCACCGATGCCGGGCCGGGTGGTGGTGGTCAAGGCCGCCCCGGGCGATGCGGTCGAGGCCGGCCAGGAGGTGATGGTGATCGAAGCGATGAAGATGGAGCTGAGCCTGAAGGCCCCGCGCGCCGGCACCATCGCCGAGATCCGCGCCGCCGCCGGCGACTTCGTCGAGGCCGACGCGGTGCTGGCGACGCTGGAAAGCGCCTGAGCCACGGCCGATGCCGCCGCCGGCGCGCTGCGCGCCGGCGCGGGTTCGGCCGGGATCGGTCGCGCGGCCGCAGGCTGCGCCAGGATCGCTTGCGCGGCCGCGGGCCCGGCGGCGGCCGAATGCGGTGGCTGCGGGCCCGCCGAATCGCGCGCCACGTGGCCTTCGCTGCCGGGTCGGCGCCGGTCCGGCCCGCCGCCCCGCAACGCTGTGTCGCCGCAACCGGGCCATTTCGCGCTTGCGCGGCCGGCCGGCGCCGCCATTTCACGTTTGTCCCGTTGGATGCTTTTTTCCTGCGCAAAGCCGCCATGAACCTGCCGACCCCTTCCCTGTCCCGCGCCGTCCGGCGCCTGGCCCTGGCCGCGCTGCTGGCCGGCCTGTCCGCCTGCGTCGCCTTCGAGCGCGCCCCGGTCGCCGAGCTGCGCTGCGACCCCGACCTGGCCGGCACCTGGACGGTCAAGGCCGGCGGCAACCTCAGCAAGACCGTACGCATCGACGCGCGCTGCCACACCGAGGACTGGCCGGGCATGGACGACCGGCCGGTGGCGCTGGACCTGAGCGGCTTCGCCATCGGCCAGGACCGCTACATCGCGCTCACCCCCGAGCAGGCCCAGCGCGCCATCGGCGCCGACGCCGGCAGCCTCGCCGGCACCGCGCCCAAGGGCTCGGTGTTCCTGGTGCTGTACCGCCTCACCCCGAACGGGCTGGACGCCTGGCTGCCCGATTCGCAGCGCGCGCTCGACGCGATCGCCCGCGGCGGGCTCGCCGGACGCCGGCTCCAGGACCGTTTCGCCCTGGTCCAGGGCACGCCCGAGCAGTTGCGCGATACCCTCGCCCAACGCCTGAATCTCTTGTACGACACCGACAGAAAGGCCATGGTGTTCCAACGCGCCAAGGCCGCCCGCCAGGATTCTCCATGAACCAGCCCGCTACCCCGCCCGCGTCCGTGCGCATCGTCGAAGTCGGCCCGCGCGACGGCCTGCAGAACGAAAAGACCCATATCGCCACCGCCGACAAGATCGCCCTGATCGACCGGCTCTCGGCCACCGGCCTGCGCAGCATCGAGGCCACCAGCTTCGTCAGCCCCAAGTGGGTGCCGCAACTGGCCGACGCCGCCGAGGTCTTCGCCGGCATCGCGCGCAGGCCCGGCGTGCATTACCCGGTGCTGGTGCCCAACGAACAAGGCTACGAACGCGCGCGCGCCGTCGGCGTGGAGGAGATCGCGGTGTTCACCGCCGCCTCCGAGGCGTTCAACCGCAAGAACATCAACGCCTCCATCGACGAATCGCTGGCGCGCTTCGCGCCGGTGATGGCGCGCGCCAAGGCCGACGGCGTGGCCGTGCGCGGCTACGTCTCCACCGTGCTCGGCTGCCCCTACCAGGGCGCGGTGCCGGTCGCCGACGTGGTGCGGGTGGCGCGCGCGCTGTTCGATATGGGCTGCTACGAGATATCGCTCGGCGACACCATCGGCGTGGGCACGCCGGGCAAGGCCCGGGCGATGTTCAAGGCGGTCGCGGCCGAAGTCCCGCTGGCCGCGCTGGCCGTGCATTTCCACGACACCTACGGCCAGGCGCTGGCTAACATCCTGGCCTGCCTGGAAGAAGGCGTGGCGGTGGTGGATTCGGCCGTGTCCGGCACCGGCGGCTGTCCCTACGCCAAGGGCGCCAGCGGCAACGTCGCCAGCGAGGACGTGGTCTACATGCTGCACGGCCTGGGCGTGAGCACCGGCGTGGACATGGACGCGCTGGCCGACACCGGCCGCTGGCTGGCCGCCCTGCTCGGCCGCGAGACCGGCAGCAAGGTCGGCAAGGCGCTGGCCGCGGCGTGAAGCCCGCACCGCCCGCCGACGACCGGCCAGGCGCCGCCGACGGGGCCGCGCCGCAGGACGCGCTCGCCGCGCTGGACGCGGCGTTGCGCGACCCGCGCCTGCCCGCGCCGCTGCGCGAGGACCTGCAGCGCGCCGCCGATGCGTTGCGCCGCGAACGCGGCCAGGCCGCGCTGTTCCGCGAGGCGTTCGACGCCATCCCCGACCTGGTCACCGTGCTCGACGAAGCAGGCACGGTGGTCGAAATCAACCGCCACGGCACCGACGCGCACCGGCGCCGGCGCGAGGACATCCTCGGCCAGCCGATCCACGTGCTCAATCCGGAGCTGCCCAAGGACCACCTCGCGCCGGTGTGGGAAACCCTCAACCGCGGCGACAGCTACCTCGTCGAAGTCACCAACAAGCGCGGCGACGGCACCCGCTTCCCGGTGGAAGTGCATTCGGCCGGCTTCGTCCACGACGGCGAGCGCCGCATCGTCGCGGTCGCGCGCGACCTCAGCACCCGCCAGGAGGACGAACTGCGCTTCCGCGAGCTGGTCGAGTCCATCGACCGCGGCCTGATCGTGCAGGACCACTCGCTGCGCATCGTCTACGCCAACAGCGCGGCGATGAGCCTGCTGTCGCTGCACAGCGGCCAGAGCATCGCCGACGAGCTGCGCTCGGGCCAGTGGATGGTGGTCGACGAGCGCGGCCACGAACTGGCGCCGGAGCAATACCCCTCGCGCATCGCCCTGGACACCGGCGCGGTGGTCGGCAGCACCGTGCTCGGGCTGTACCACCGCAGCCGCCGCGAACTGATCTGGCTGTCGATCACCGCGGTGCCGCAGTTCCCGCCCGGCGGCGACTGCCCCGACCAGGTGTTCGCGCTGTTCTCCAACATCACCGAACTCAAGCGCGACAGCGCCCTGTTCGACCGCGCCCAGGCCCTGGCCCAGATCGGCGGCTGGGAATGGGACGCCGGCCGCGACCGGCTCTACCTGACCTTCGAGGCCCAGCGCATCCTCGGCCGCGACCCGGCGCCGGCGCGGATCGAGGAGCTGATCGAGTGCCTGCAGCCGCTGGACCGCCACCGCCTGCGCAATGCGCTGGAACGCACCATCGCCGGCGGCCGCAGCCTGGACCTGGAGCTGCAGGGCCTGCGCGCGGACGGCAGCGGCTTCTGGGTGCGCGCGATCGCCGACGCCGGCGCCGGCGACGTGATCCGCCAGGTCCTGACCGGGACCTTGCAGGACATCACCGAACGCAAGCAGGAAGAAGAACAGCTGCGCATCCAGGCGCGCAGCGACCCGCTGACCGGCCTGCTCAACCGCGACGCCGTGCTCGACGACCTGGAACGCCGCCTCGACGCGTTCCCGCACGCGCCGCTGGCGGTGCTGTACATCGACCTGGACCGCTTCAAGGTGGTCAACGACATCCTCGGCCACGCCGCCGGCGACCGCCTGCTGGCCTCGGCCGCGCGGCGCATCCGCCACGCGGTCGGCGACCAGGCCCAGATCGCCCGCTTCGGCGGCGACGAGTTCCTGGTGGTGTGCTCGCTCGACGGCGACGCCACCCGCGCCGAGCGTCTGGCCGACGCGATCCTGGAGATCTTCGGCGACAGCTTTCGCGTCGACGGCGAGGAATTCAGCATCACCGCCAGCATCGGCATCGCCCAGGCGCCGCTGGACGGGCGCACCGCGCAGCAGCTGATCCAGAGCGCCGACGTCGCCATGTACGACAGCAAGCGCCGCGGCCGCAACAGCTGGCAGGCGTTCACCCCGGAACTGGCCGAGCAGCAGCTGTACCGGCTGCAGTTGGAAACCCACCTGCGCCGCGCCGTGCACAACGACGAGTTCCACCTGGTCTACCAGCCGCAGGTGAACCTGCACGACGGCCGCGTGGTCGCCGCCGAGGCGCTGATCCGCTGGCGCAACCGCTCGCTCGGCGAGATGCGTCCGGACCGCTTCATCGACCACGCCGAGACCACCGGCGACATCGTCGGCATCGGCGGCTGGGTGCTGCACGAGGCCTGCCGCCAGTTGCGCCAATGGCGCGACCAGGGCCTGGCGATCGAGCGCGTCGCGGTCAACGTCTCCTACCGCCAGTTCCTCGGCGACGACCTCGGCCACACCGTCGCCGCCGCGCTGGCCGAACACGGCCTGCCCGGCAGCGCGCTGGAACTGGAATTCACCGAACGCGTGCTGATCGAAGACGCGCCCGACACCGTGCGCACCTTCGCCCGCCTGCGCGAACTCGGGGTGAGCCTGTCGATCGACGACTTCGGCGAAGGCTACAGCGCGCTCAACTACATCCGCCGCCTGCCGATCCACGGGCTCAAGCTGAGCCAGTTGTTCGTCCAGGGCGTGCCGGACAACCAGTCCGACGTGGCGGTCTGCCAGGCGGTCACCGGCATCGCCCGCAGCCTCGGCCTCGGGCTGGTCGCCGAAGGCGTGGAGACCGAGCGCCAGCGCGCGTTCCTGCGCGAACTCGGCGTCCTGATCGGCCAAGGCTTCCTGTTCGCGCCCGGCCTGCCGCCGGACGAACTGCGCGACTACTGCCGCGCGCAAGTGCGTCACTGAGCCGCCTGCGCCCTACTGAAGCGATGCAGGCGCGACGCGAATCGCAGCCGCCGACGCACGCGCGGTTTCGCGGTCGCGGCTCGCGCCGCTCCTACA
>NZ_FNPT01000023.1 GCF_900107375.1 Lysobacter sp. yr284 | reverse complement strand
CAAGCCGCGACCGCGCCAGCGCAGATGCGGTGAAAGTTTCGTCGTAGTTGCGTTGTCGCGGTCGCGGCTCGCGCCGCTCCTACAGTCGGATACGCAACTGCACTGCCGTCGTTGACGAGTGACGACAAGCGACAATCAAGAGCTTTCGTCCGCAAGCGGCCGAGTTACTTTCTTTTGGCAGCGCGCCAAAAGAAAGTAACCAAAGAAAAACGCTTGTCTAAGGTCACGAGCCACTAAGTCCAGCACCCGGCGCGGGGCTGCGCCATAAGGGACATCCTGTCCCATGGCGCACGCGCGCATCCATGCGCGCGCCCTCCGGGGCTGCGGAACGCAGGCCTGCGGTGGGGTTGCGTCCGGGCGAAGAGCAACGGCATGGCAACAGCAACAGCATCAGACACTGTCGATCGCACCCGGCGCGCAAGACCTAAAGCCGCCTCCCGAAGGAGGCGGCGCATTGGACTGTGTCTTCGTTCGCGGCGAACGTATTCGCCCAACCGGCGGCGTCCGCCGCCGCGAAGCGGACCTACTCGCCGCCTGCGACGGCGACGCCGGCCGGCGCCTTGGCCTGCAGGCTGCGCGCGGTCTGCGCCAGCTGCAGGAACTCGCCGCGGTAGCCGTTGCGGTCGTCGCCGCGGGCGTTGCGCGCCAGGCCGATCACGCCGTCCCAGCCGAAGCCCGGGCCGAGCCGTTCGCCGCCGCGCAGCATCTCGCCGAAGCCGGCCACGGCCGCGGCGAAGCGCATGCGCTCGCCGGGCTGGGCGGCGATGTCGCGGCGCATCAGCGGGCTTTCGATCAGGCGGCTCTGGTCTTCGCCCGGACGCTTGTAGCGCAGCTTCAGCAGCGCCAGTTCGTCGGGCTTGACCGCGCCGGCGGGCTTGGGCGCCTCGTCCTTGGCGTAGCGCAGCGGATCGCTGGCTTCGCCGCCGGAGCCGACCAGGGCCAGTTCGTACAGCGCGGTGACGTCGTGGCCGGCGCCGATCTCGCCGGCGTCGACCTTGTCGTTGTTGAAGTCCTCGCGCTTGAGCAGGCGGTTCTCGTAGCCGATCAGGCGGTACTCGGCGACCGTGGCCGGGTTGAACTCGACCTGCACCTTGACGTCGCCGGCGATGGTCATCAGGGTCGAGCCCATTTCCTCGACCAGCACCTTCTGCGCTTCCAGCGCGCTGTCGATGTAGGCGTGGTTGCCGTTGCCGACGTCGGCCAGGCGCTCGGCCATGGCGTCGTTGTAGTTGCCGGTGCCGAAGCCGAGCGTGCTCAGGGCGATGCCGCTCTTGCGCTGGTCGGCGACCAGGGTCTCCAGCGCCTGCTGGTTGGCCACGCCGACGTTGAAATCGCCGTCGGTGGCCAGCAGCACGCGGTTGATGCCGCCGTCGATATAGGCCTGGCGCGCGGTCGCGTAGGCCAGTTGGATGCCTTCGCCGCCGTTGGTCGAGCCGCCGGCCTGCAGGCGTTCGAGCGCGTCCATGATCTCGCCGCCGTGGTCGCCCGGCGTCGGCGGCAGCACCAGCCCGGCCGAGCCGGCGTAGGCGACGATCGACACGCGGTCCTGCGCGCGCAGCTGCGGCAGCAGTTGGGCGAAGGCGCGCTTGAGCAGCGGCAGCTTGTCGGGCTCGTCCATCGAGCCGGAAGTGTCGGCCAGCAGCACCAGGTTGGCCGGCGGCAGCTGCTCGCGCTCCACGTCGTAGCCCTGGATGCCGATCTGCAGCAGCACGCGCTTGCTGTTCCACGGCGCCGGCGCCAGTTCGGTGGTGACCTGGAACGGCACGTCCTTCGATTCCGGGCGCGGGTAGCCGTAGTCGAAATAGTTCACCAGTTCCTCGATCCGCACCGCGTCCTTGGGCGGCAGTTCGCCGGCGGCGAGCATGCGCCGCACGTTGGCGTAGCTGCCGGTGTCCACATCGATGGAGAAGGTCGAGACCGGCTGTTCGGCGGTGCGGTGGATCGGGTTGGGCTCGATCTTCGCGTAGTTCTCGGTGTTGGCCTCCGGCGCCTGCGCGGCCATCGGCAGGTCGGGCGTGGAGACGTACTCCACGGCGGCGGCATCGGCCGATTCGGCGCGCTCGACCTTGCGGCTGCAGCCGGCCAGGACCAACGCGACGGCGAGGCCGGCGACGAACAGGCCGCGCGCGGGAAGGGGGGAATGGGTGCGAATGCGGAGCGGGGAACGCGACGACATGGTGATCCTCCAATGATCGGTTGTGCGTCGGTGAACTGCGTGCCGCGGGCCGTGCGGGCCGCGCCGCGGCCTTCATGGCCGGCGGCGCGACCGTCCTTGGACGGCGGCGATCGGACGCTACACCAACCCGTCTTCGCTTTTCGTTATGACGCAGTTCGCTTTTTTCGCGGACCGTACGCGCGGCACAATGAGCGCCCCGAACGGCGGGGCCGCGCGCCGGGGAACGTGCGGCCGCACCGCCGCGCCGCTCCTGCCCTGCACGCCGCCCGCCGCATGACCCAACCGCATTCCGACCTCACCGCGCTGCTCCAGCGCGCTCACGCCGCGATCGCCCAGGCGCGCGACGTCGAGGCCGTGCGCCTGTTGCAGCAGGTGCTCGAATGCGATCCCGACAACGTCCATGCGCAGTACCTGCTGGCGATCCAGCACGCCCAGCTCGGCCTGTACGACCGCGCCGAGCAGCGCCTGCGCGCGGTGCTGGCGCGGCTGCCGGGGTTCGTGGTCGCGCGCTTCCAGCTAGCGCAGCTGCTGCTGATGCGCGGGGTCGCCAGCGATGCGCGGCAGTGGCTGCGGCCGGTGCTGGACGCGCCGGCGCCGCTGGGCGATTACGCCCGCGCCCTGGACGCGGCCGCGGCGGGCGAGTCGGCGCGCGCCTGCGCCCTGATCGAAGCCGCGCAGCGCCTGCCGCAGCCGATCGCGGAACTGGCCGCCGACATGGAACGCCTGCTCGCGCGCTTGCGCGACGCCGATGCAACGAGAGGGGCCTCGGCCCCGACGTCTCCCAGCCAGGTCGCGGCGACCTGAAACCAAGGCGTCGGGGCCGAAGCCCCTCGCACAAGAACCGGCGCAGCGGCGAAGGTTTACCCGGCGTCGGGCGCTTCGGTGAGGTAGTAGGCCTCGACCGTGCCCTTGTGCTTCATCGTCATCGGGTTGCCGCGGCGGTCGAGCGACTTGCCGACCGGCAGGCGCACCCAGCCTTCGCTGATGCAGTACTCCTCGACGTTGCTGCGCTCCGCGCCGTTGAAGCGGATGCCGATGCCGCGCTCGAGCACGGAAGGGGCGTAGAACGGGCTGCGCGGGTCGTTGGAGAGGCGGTCGGGCGGGGTATCGGTCATGGCGGCGCTCATGCGTAAGGGACTGCGCGCCGGCGCGGACGCGGCCGGCGCGGCGCCTAGGATACGCGCGCGCGCCGGCACGGCCCAGCCTGGGCGCCGCCGGCCGCCGCGCGGCGGCCTAGAATGGCGGCGACCTCCGCGGGGGCAGGGCCCATGAACACGGCAGCGGCCTGGATCCTGGCGCTGGGGCTGGCGATGCCGGCCGCGGCGGCGGCGCAGGACATCGAGACCGGCGGGCGTCTGCGCGTCGCCGGCTTCGGCCGCGTGGCCTGGCAGCCGGATCAATACGAACTGGCGTTCGCCGCGGTCGGCGACGGCGTCGACGCCAACGCCGCGCGCGAACGCTTCGAACCGGCGCAGGCGACGTTGCGGCGGGCGCTCGACGCCGAGGCCGGCGCCTTGGCCGAACGCGCGCAGGATCCGCCGCGGCTGCAATCGCGCGGGACCCAGGCGGCGCCGCAATGGCGATTCTCCAGCCGCTTCGCCGTGCGCGTGCGCGGCGCGGCGGCCGTGGTCCGGCTGCAGCAGGCCCTGGCCGAAGCCGGCGTGGCCGAGTTCGAGCTGCGGCCGTTCTCCGAACGCCTGCCCGAGTACACCGAGCAGGCCCAGCGCCTGGCCCTGCGCGATGCGCAGCGCCGCGCCCGCGCGACCGCGCAGGAACTGGGCTGGCGCCTGCGCGGCGCGCGCACGGTGAAGTTCCTCGACGAACGCCCGTGGTGGTCGCCGCAGGCGCCGACCGCGCGCCAGTACGGCGCGCGCGCGTACGACTACGCGGCCGAAGCGCCGGCGCAGACCGGCGAGGTGACCGCGCAGGCGGAGGTGGAGTTCGAGTACTCGCGGTAAGCGGACAGGACAGCGTCGGGCCTGAAGGCCCTCCCACAAGAGCGGCTGTTGTGGGAGAGCCTTCAGGCCCGATGCTTTTGTACCCGATGGCGGTATACCGCCCGAACGCCAAACCCCGCCCTTGGTCGAACGCCGCGATTGAGGCAGCATCGACGCTCCGCGCCTACCGGAGCCGTCGATGCCCCTGCGTTCCGCCCTGCTAGCCTGGAGCCTGATCATGAGCGCCACCGTCGCCCACGCGCAGACCGCGCCGACCGAACTGCTGGTGGGCTGCTACACCGGCGCGCAGTGCAAAGGCATCGGCCGCTATCGTTTCGACCCGGCCAGCGGCCGCATCGATCCGCAGCCGCTGGAAACCATCGCGACCGACAACCCCTCGTGGCTGACGCTCTCGGCCGACGGCGCGCGCCTGTTCGCGGTCAACGAGAACGGCCCGGCCTCGCCCGATCCGGTCGGCCGCGCCAGCAGCTTCGCGCTCGGTCGCGGCCACGCGCGCAGCCGCCCGCTGTCGCGCGCCAACACCCTCGGCGACGACCCGGCGCACGCCGCGCTCGGCCGCGACGGGCGCTATCTGTTCGTGTCCAACTACTCCGGCGCGCAGAGCCCGGGCGGCAGTCTCGCGGTGCTGCCGGTCGACGCCGACGGCCGCCTCGGCGCGGCGGTGCAGGTGCTCGGCCATCGCGCCAGCCAGGCCGACCGCGAGCGCCAGCTCGGCCCGCACGTGCACGCCGCCGCGCAGTCGCCCGACGGCCGCTACGTGTTCGCCGCCGATCTGGGCGCCGACAAGGTCTATGCCTATCGCTACGACCCGGCGCGCAGCGCCGAGCGGCCGCTGCAGGCGGCGGCGACGCCGTGGCTGGAACTGCCGGCCGGCAGCGGGCCGCGCCACTTGCTGTTTGCCGCCGATGGCCGCCATGCCTACCTGACCCTGGAGATGAGCGGCGAAATCGTCGTACTCGATCACGACGACGGCCGGCTGCGCATCGCCCAGACCCTGGCGCTGGACCCGGGCCGGCGCGAAGGCAACGCCGCCGCCGCGCTGCACCTGTCGGCCGACGGGCGCTTTGTCTACGCCAGCAACCGCGGCGAGGACAACCACATCGCCGCGTACGCGGTCGATCCCGGCGACGGCCGCCTGCGCCCGCTGCAGCGCCGGGCCAGCGAAGGCCGCGGGCCGCGCGAGTTCGCGCTGGCGCCGGACGGGCGCTTCGTGGTGGTGGCCAACCAGCACAGCGGCAACTTGGTGGTGATCGCGCGCGATCCGGCCAGCGGCGAGCTGGGCGAAACGGTGCAGACGCTGCCGATGGTGTCGCCTTCGGACGTGAAGTTCGTGGCGGGACCTTCGCGGTAACCGCGGCAGGGTCTTCGGGGCCGACGCCGCTCTTGCGTGCGCCGGGATGCGGCGATCGGGTCGGAACGCGTCGGGCCTGAAGGCCCTCCCACGAAAGCCGGGCCTGCGCCGCGGCAACGCATCGTCCCGCCGGCGCGGTTGCGGCGCGCGCCGCCGATGGCGTGCAATGGCGGCCTTCTCCCTGATCTCAGGAGTGCGGCATGGAACACCGTTATCTCGGCCGCTCCGGCCTGCGCGTGCCGGTGCTCAGCTTCGGCACCGGCACCTTCGGCGGCCACGGCGACTTCTTCAAGGCCTGGGGCCAGACCGACGTGGCCGAGGCGCGCCGCCTGCTCGACGTCGCGTTCGAGGCCGGCGTCAACCTGTTCGACAGCGCCGACATCTATTCGCGCGGCGCCGCCGAATCCATCCTCGGCGAGGCGCTGAAGGGCCGTCCGCGCGAGAGCTATCTGATCTCGACCAAGGCCACCTTCCGCTTCGGCGACGGCGAGAACGAAGTCGGCTCCTCGCGCCAGCACCTGCTGCGCAGCGTCGACGCCTCGCTCAAGCGCCTGGGCACCGACTACATCGACCTGTTCCAACTGCACGGCTTCGACGCGCGCACGCCGGCCGAGGAAACGCTGTCCACCCTCGACGACCTGGTCCGCGCCGGCAAGCTGCGCTACCTGGGCGTGTCGAACTTCTCCGGCTGGCACCTGATGAAGTCGCTGGCGCTGGCCGAGCGGTACGGCTGGAGCCGCTACGTCGCCCATCAGGCCTATTACTCGCTGATCGGCCGCGACTACGAATGGGAGCTGATGCCGCTGGGCCTGGACCAGGGCGTCGGCGCGGTGGTGTGGAGCCCGCTGGGCTGGGGCCGCCTGACCGGCAAGATCCGCCGCGGCCAGCCGCTGCCGGAAACCAGCCGCCTGCACGTCACCGCCGACATGGGGCCGCCGGTGGAACAGGAGTACCTGTACCGCGTGGTCGACGCGCTCGACGAAATCGCAGCCGAAACCGGCAAGACCGTGCCGCAGATCGCGCTGAACTGGCTGTTGCAGCGGCCGACCGTGGCCACCGTGGTGATCGGCGCGCGCAACGAGGAACAACTGCGGCAGAACCTCGGCGCGGTCGGCTGGAACCTCACGCCCGAACAGGTCGCCAGGCTCGACGCGGCCAGCGCGCGCGACAAGGCCTATCCGTACTGGCACCAAGCCGGTTTCGCCGAGCGCAATCCGTCGCCGGTGTGAACCTCGCAGCGCTGCGAGATCCAACTGTAGGAGCTGCGCAAGCTGCGACCGCGGGGTGCCCGCTCGCGGCGTCAGTTTCGCCGTAGTTGCGTTGTCGCGGTCGCGGCTTGCGCCGCTCCTACAAGGGCAGTGCCCGGTTGCGACGCCACTGAGCGATCTGCGTTGCGACGCCACTGAGCGATCTGCCTGTAGGAGCTGCGCAAGCTGCGACCGCGGAGCGTCCACTCGCGCCGTAAGTTACGCCGTGGCTGCATTGTCGCGGTCGCGGCTCGCGCCGCTCCTACAGGGGCTGCGCCCAGTTGCGACGCTACTGCGCGATCTACCTGTAGGCGCTGCGCAAGCTGCGACCGCGGAGCGTCCGCTCGCGCCGTAAGTTACGCCGTAGCTGCATTGTCGCGGTCGCGGCTTGCGCCGCTCCTACAGGGGCTGCGCCCGTTTGCGGCGCCGCTGCGCGATCTGCCTGTAGGAGCTGCGCGAGCTGCGACCGCGGAGCGTCCGCTCGCGTCGTAAGTTGCGCCGTAGCTGCGTTGTCGCGGTCGCGGCTCGCGCCGCTCCTACAAGGGGCCTTCGCTGCGCCGGTAAACGAAAACGCCCGGCATGCCGGGCGTTTTCATGGCGATCCCCTGGGCGCGCGACCTCAGCCGGCGTCCTTCAGAGTGAAGGTGCCCGGCAGTGCGGTGTCGCGCTGGTCGCCCCACATCATCATCGACACGAAGTCCTCGCAGCCCGACTGGCCGCGGCGCGAGATCGCCGCGAACACCTCGTCCGGGGTCTTGGCGATGGCGATCTGTTCGCTCAGGTCGTTCGGGAACGGCGTGATCCGGCCCGAATCCAGGTCGCGCAGGCGTTCGGCGCCGTGCTGCTCGCCGCCGATGTTGCCCACGCTCTCGCGGGCGCGATCGCGCAGCGCCATCAGGTCCTTGTCGCTGAACTCGAACTGCAGGTGCTGGTCGCCGTCGAACTTCTTGTTGAGCTCGCCGGGGTGGTAGGACGAGTTGAAGTACGAGGCCGCCGCGTCGCTGGTGTTGGGCAGCACCAGCGTCCACTGGGTCGAGTTCTCGACCGGCTTGCCGTCGGCGCCGACCTGGAACTGCACGTCGGTGGTCTGGCCCATCGACTGGTAGCTGTTGGTCTGGTCGACCGTGCCGTCCTGCCAGACGTTGCGGGTGATGGTGAGCTGGCTGCTGTTGCCGATGCCCATCGACACCGGGCCCAGGTCGATGCCCAGGCGCGCGGCGTGCTCGGCGTTGAACACTTCGGTGGTGCCCGAGCGCTGCACGCCCGGCGGGTTCCAGTCCGGCACCTTGCCGCCGCTCATGAACGCCTGGTAGGCGTCGCGGCCTTCCTGGGTGGACAGGTCGATCCGCGCGGTGTTGAGCGAGCGGGTCTCGCTGCTGGTCTCCACGCTCAGGCCGATCGAGTACGAGCCGACCTTGCCCAGGCCGAACATGGTCGCGTTCTCGACCGTGTCCATCGGCCCGGCATAGACCTCGACCACCGAGCTGTCGAGCTTGCGCACGCCGAAGCCGGCGCCTTCGAGTTCGGTGTGGGTGCCGCCGATGCCGACATAGGACTTGTAGTTGAGAGCGAAGTCCGAGCCGGTCAGGTTCTGCCCGCGCATCAGCACCGAGGTGCCCTCGGGCATCGCCAGCGGGTCGAGCGGATTGGGCATGCCGCTCATGTCGCCCTGGTCGAGCTTGGCGCCCTGCTCGGGCGTCACCGTGGCCTCGTAGCTCAGCCGGGTGCCTTCGACCTCCATGTAGTGGCCGAGCACCGGCGGCGCCTTGAGCGCGGCCTTGAGCAGCTTGGAATTGTCGACCAGCTCCTTGACCCCGTCGGGCACCTGGTTGAAGCGGTCGGCGTACTTGTAGAGCTTCTGCAGCGGCGTCTTCGCCACTTCCACCCCGGCTTCGGTGTGCAGCTGCACCGAGGCCTTGAACTGCTGGGTCTGCTGGAAGTCCACGCCGGTCTGCACGTCCGACAGCTCGACCTTGCCCTCGGCGACGACATCGGCCTTGAGCTGCGGCGAGACCACGCCCGGCGTGCCGATGCCGGCGACCGGGGTGCTGTAGGTGACCGACATGCCGGGATTGATCGCGTACGACAGCACGTCGCCGGGCATCAGCTTGAGCAGTTCGTAGCTGGAGGCGACCTGTTCCGGCGTCGGCTGGTCGGGCAACTGCACGCCGAGGGTTTCCAGCGCGCCGCGTACGGTCGGGAAGTCGAGCTTGGCGACTTCGCTGGGCTTGGCGTCGCCGCTGTTGGTCAGGTAGGCCGGCACGTCGGTCGGCTTGTCGGTGGCTTCCGTCACGATGCGCTGCAATTCCTTGACATAGGGATTGCTGTCGAACGCGTCGCGCGACTGTTGGTACTCGTAGTTGGCGGTGGCGCCGTTGAGGCCGCTGTCGCGGAAGTCCTCGAGCTTGGGCTCCATCCGGTCCAGCGCCGCCTGCGCTTCGGTGCGGCGGGTGGTGTTGAACTCGCTCACGCGCGGCTGGTAGATCGAGTTGTAGACCTGCGAGGGCATGCTCGAAGACAAGTCGCTGTTCTTCGGCAGCGGCAGGCCGTGGATCGCGCGCACCGCTTCTTCCGGGGTCTTGGCGTCCTGCGGTGGGGGAGCCGGCGGCGGGGGCGGCGGCGGCGGAGGTTCCGGCGCCGGCGCCGCCTGCGGCTTGGCGGCGTCGAGGATCGCCTGCCGGTCTTCCGGCGGCAGGTTGCGCAGGAGCTGGTAGTTGACGCCTTCGATGCCGCTCATCGCTGGAATTCCCCTGGGTTGGCGGACGCGCCCGGCGTCCAGGCGGCCAAGATAAGAGCGCCCGTTCAGCTCTGAAACTAGGGGCGACCCTAGACCGTCGCGTCCGCCGTCGCGGCAACCGCGCCTTCGCTCGCCGCCGCGACGCCATGACGCGCCGCACCAGCGGCTGCGCTGCGGCGCGGCCATGGATTCGCCGCAGCGCGCACTCGCCGGGTGACTGGCGTCGCGGAACCGAACACTGCCCGCGCAAACCGCGGCGGCCAGCACTTGCGCGACAAACAAATGCAGTACAAGAGCGGCGCGGGAATTTTTAATTCTCTCGGGGATAAACAACATGAACGAATATTCCGTAACCCGGCGCGCGCGCCGGCGGCCGCTGTCGCGCGCGCTTTCGGGCCGCGCGTCGTCGGCGAATTCGCTGTCGTCCTTGTCGCTGGCGCTGCTGATCGCCTGCGGCTTCGCCGGCGCCGCTCACGCCGATGCGCGTGCGGGCGCCGCGCCGCAAGACCCGGCGTTGGCCCAGCGCCTGCGCCTGGAAGAATCGCTGTCGCGGATCGACCGCCAGCTCTACGCCGGCTACTTCCGCCAGGCCTATGCGCGCTATCCGTCGATCCCGGCCGGCACGCTGGAAGCGGTGGCCTACGTCACCACGCGCTGGCAGCACCTGCAGCCCGACGCCGCCGGCTACGGCGAGCAGCACCAGCACATGCCGCGCGCCTACGGCGTCATGGGCCTGTACCACGGCGAAGGCTTCGCCGACCAGGCCGGCGAGGGCGCGCGCCTGCTCGGCGTGCCGGCGCAGCGGGTGCTGCGCGATCCGGCCAGCAACATCCTCGCCGCCGCCGCCTTGCTCGACCGCGAATTGCGCGCCGACGCGGTGAACGCGAAATCGCCGGTGGAAGCCACCCGCGCCGCGCTGGAACGTTACGCCGGCTTCGCGCCTTCCGCCGGCGCCGCGGCCAAGAGCGCGGTGCAGTCGCACGCGCGCGCCAGCTTCGCCTTCGACGTGCTGTCGGCGCAGGACAAGGGCGTCAACGACCGCGGCATCGTCGTGCCCGCGCGCGCGGTGGCCTGGGAACGCGCGTTCGACGCGCCGGCGCTGCTGCGCCTGCGCGCGCCGTTCGTACGCCTGGACGTCGCCGCCGACAAGGTCGAGGCGCTCGGCGCCGACGGCGGCTGGCGCATCGATCCGCTCGACGAGACCCTGCGCGCGCCGGCCGGCTCGCGCAGCGAAGTCGCTGCGGCGGCGGAAAAGAGCACCGACTACCCGCCGGCATTGTGGGTGGCCTCGCCGTACCACTCCACGCGCACGTCGTACGACTCGGTCACCATCCACACGATGCAGGGCTACTACGCCGGCAGCATCTCGTGGTTCCAGAACAATCCCAACAGCGTCAGCGCGCACTACCTGATCCGCAGCTCCGACGGCCAGATCACCCAGATGGTGCGCGAGAACCGCGCGGCCCACCACGTCGGCGTGCACAACAAGACCACGCTCGGCATCGAGCACGAAGGCTTCATCGCCAACGCCAGCTGGTACACGGCGGCGATGTACAACGCCTCGGCCGCGCTGACCCGGCACTTCTGCGCGACCTACAGCGCGATCGGCTGCGCCAGCGCGTTCAAGGGCCCGGGCGGCACCGGCATCAACGTGCTGCCGGCCAGCGTCAAGGTCAAAGGCCACCAGCACTACAGCAGCCAGACCCACACCGACCCGGGCCAGTATTGGGATTGGGCCCGCTACTACAACCTGCTCAACCCGGGCACGCCTGGCGGCGGCAGTGTGATCGACAGCTTCGAAAGCTCGGTCGGCCATTTCGACAGCGCGCCGGCGTATTCGGGCAGCACCACCGGCATCTCCGCCGCTTCGCTGGCCGAACGCAACTGCACCACGCGCAAGAACGGCGAATGCTCGCTGCGGGTGTTGCTCAAGGACGACGCCGCAAGTTCCAACGCATGGGCGGTGCGCCTGCTGTCCGGCGGCGGCAACCCGGGCAGCAACGCGGCGTTGACCCGCGCCGGCGGCAAGGTCGGCGTCTGGGTCTATACCGGCGCCAGCGGCGTGAGCGCGGCGATCGGCATCGACGACAGCGACGGCACCGAGCGCTCGGTCGCGCGCGCGATTCCGGTCAACACCTGGACTTACCTGGAATGGCGCCTGGACGACGACGCCCAATGGGACGCCTGGGTTGGCGGCGCCAACGGCGCGATCACCGCGGCTACGGTCAAGCTCGACGCGGTGTGGCTGTACCGCGACCAGACCGCGTTCGACGTCAACGTGTACCTCGACGACGTGCAAACGAAGAACTGAGCGCCCCGCGCGCAGGCCGCAATCCCGCGGCGGCCTGCGCGCCGGCTCTCGGCGACGATTCGCAACCGGGCTTGCGCCGTTGCGGGAGGGCCTTCAAGCCCGACGCTGTCCGCTCCGCCCAGGCCGAACCCGCAGACCCGCGCCACGGGGAATCCGCATGAACGATCCGCACTCATCGCCGCCGCGCCGCGCGCCGACCTGGTTGGCGGTGCTCGCGCTGCTGCTCGCCGGCACCGTCTTCGCTCACTGGCTGCGCGAACGCGCCGCCGCCAGCGCGCCGGCCGTCGCGTCCGCCACGCCGGCGTCGCCGCCGGCGGCCGCCGCCGGTTCCGGCGACCGCCTGCTGCGCATCCGCGTGCGCGACAGCGTCGACGGCGGCGCGCTCGACGCCAACCTCAGCATCCACCCGCTCGACGACGGCGCGCGCGTGCGCGCGCTCGCTACCGATCCCGGCGTACGCGGCGCGCGCAGCGCGGCCCTGGCCGCAGGCGAATACGAACTGCGCATCGGCGCCGCGGGCCACCAGCGCCTGAGCGCGCGCGTGCGCATCGACGCCGCGCAACCCTTGCCGCTGACGGTGTGGCTGCCGCCGACGGTGTCGTCCGACGCGCTCGACCGGCTCGCGCTCAAGGCCGCGGCCTGCGCGCGCTGCGCCGTGTTCGCCGGCCGCGTGTTCGACGCCGCCAGCGGCGCGCCGCTGGCCGGCGCGACGGTGCGCAGCAGCCAGGGCGGCCGCGCGCGCAGCGACCGCGACGGCTATTTCGAACTGTCCGCGCAGTTGCCGGCCCAGACGGCCGCCGCGGAGGCCTTGCCGGCCACCGTGGACCTGACCGTCGAAGCGCCCGGCCATCGCGGCCGCGAACTCGCCGGCCTGCCGCTGCTCAACGACGCGCGCAGCTTGATCGTCGATCTCGAACCCGGCCAGGGCCTGATCCGCAGCGACCGCCGCCACGTGCAGCAGCGCGCCCGCGCCAGCGCCGACCTGCAACGGCCGATGCCGGCCGCCGACGCCGCGAGCGCTGCTGCGAGCGCGTACGACCCGGCGCAACCGGCGACAGTCGCGCGCGCGCAGCGCCTGGCCGCGCAGTCGGCCAACGTACCGGTGCCGGCCAGCATCCGCGTCGGCACCAACTGCTCCGGGCGCTCGTGCAGTTCGATGTCGGTGTACGCCTTCGAGGACTACGTCGGCCGCGGCCTCGACGAAGAATGGATCGCCTCGTGGAACCCGCAATCGCTCGCCGCCGGCGCGGTCGCCTACCGCAGTTACGCCGCGTACTACGTCGCCCATCCGGTCAACAGCCGCTACGACATCTGCGCCAGCACCTCGTGCCAGGCCTTCGACGGCGACAGCGTGTCGGCCACCGTCGCCGCCGCCGCGGCCACCCGCGGCGTGGTCCTGACCCGCGACGGCGCCAGCGCCGCCTTCAGCGAATACTCGTCGGAGAACAACGCCTGGGACGATCCGTCCGACGGGCTGTCCTGCGTCAACACCGACCTGAGCTGCGGCAACGGCCGCAACGGCTCGCCGCGCAACGGCTGGCCGTGTCTGTCCGACGAGGTCGGCCGCGGCCGCGGCTGCTTCGGCCACGGCCGCGGCATGAGCCAGTGGGGCACCCAGCGCTGGGCGGCGAACAACGGCCGCGACTGGCGCTGGATCGCCAACCACTACTTCAACGGCAACAACGCCCCCGGCGGCCAGCGCAACGCCTACCTCGCCAACGACGGCGCCGGTCCGGGCCCGGGCGCGGTGGTGCTGGAAGACTTCGAAACCGGCGTCGGCCGCTTCGACAGCGCGCCGACTTACTCGGGCAGCACGGTCGGGATCTCGACCGCCTCGCTGGCGCAGCGCGACTGCGCCACCCGCCGCAACGGCGCGTGTTCGCTGCGGGTGCTGCTCAAGGACGATCCGAATGTCGCCACGGCCTGGTCGGTGCGGCTGCTCTCCGGCGGCGGCACCCCGGCCAACAACGTCGAGTTGATCCGCGCCGGCGGCAAGGTCGGCCTGTGGATCTACACCGGCGGCAGCGGCCTGCGCGCCGCGTTGAGCATCGACGACAGCGACGGCACCGAGCGCAGCGTCGAACGCGCGATCCCCGCCAACCAGTGGACGTACCTGGAATGGACGCTCGGCGACGATGCGCAATGGAACGCCTGGGCCGGCGCCAGCAACGGCCGCATCGACGCTGCCGGCGTGCGCCTGGACGCGGTCTGGCTGCTGCGCGAGCAGACCGGCTTCGACGTCAACCTCTACCTCGACGATGTGCAGATCGTGCACTGACCTTCGCCACCACCGCGCCGCCCCTTCGGCGGCCGCCCAACCAGGAGCCGCACCCGTGAACGTCCGACGCAATCGCTTCCGTACCCGCAGCGCGCTGGCGCTGCTGGCCTTCGCCTCGCTGTTCGGCAGCGCCGCGCAGGCCGCACCGACCTTCCAGATGCCGTTCCCCTGCGGCCAGGTCTGGGAGGGCCAGACCCGCACCAACCACAGCCCGCAGAACTCTGTGGACTTCAACCGCGCCAACGACGAAGGCGACACCGTCGTCGCCGCCGCGGCCGGCACCGTCAGCGTGGTGCGCAACCTCGGCAGCACCAGTTACGGCAAGTACGTGGTGATCGACCACGGCGGCGGCTGGAGCACGCTGTACGCGCACTTGAACTCGTACTCGGTCTCGGTCGGCCAGAACGTGGCGATCGGCAAGTCCATCGGCACCGTCGGCAGCACCGGCGGCTCGACCGGCCCGCACCTGCACTTCGAAGAGCGCCTCAACGGCGCGGCGCAGAAGATCAAGTTCAACGGCGCGCAGATCGCCTACTGGGGCAGCGGCAGCTACACCAGCCGCAATTCCTGCGGCGGCAGCGGCGGCGCGACCGGAACGGTCGGCACCAACGGCACGCCGCTCAACGTGCGCTCCGGCCCCGGCACCACGTATTCCGTCGTCGGCAGCCTGGCCAATGGCGCCAAGGTCACGATCCAGTGCCAGACCACGGGTACCTCGGTCAGCGGCACCTACGGCACCAGCAACATCTGGAACCGGATCGGCAGCGGCCGCTTCATCCCCGACGCCTATACCTACACCGGCTCGGACGGTCGGGTGGCGCCGAACTGTTGACGGCGCGCCGCGCTGCTTGACCAGGCGCAGCACCGCGCCGGCGCCCGCTTGGTTCGCGAAGCGGGCGCCGGTTGCGTTCGGCGAAAGCCGGAAATCCTCGGGCCGTCCCGGCGGCGAGCGTCGGAATCCGCGATCCGGCGCATTGCCGCAAACGCTCGGATCGACGACCCCGTTACTACGGCGAACGCTGGAACCCGCGCCCCGTCGCAACGAGAGACGCCGGAACCGATGAGCCCGTCATTGCGGCGAAAGCCGGAATCCATGTCGATCGGGCGCCTGCGGGATCCCGCGAAACCCGACGCTTCCGCCGCCAGCCGCTATCCTGCCCCCATGCGCCCGCGCCGCCACTTCGCATGAACCTCAAGCAGGCCCTGCCGATCGCCCTGGTCTCCGCCGCGATCGGCGCGCTCGCCGGCGGCGCCTACGTGCACCACCGCGATCGCGCCGGCCCCGCGCCGCTCGCCGTGCGCGCGGACGCCGCGCCCGCCGCCGCAGCACGCGACGACTCCGGCGACCACGGCCGCGCCGAAGCCGGCTCGCCGTACCCGCGCTACCTCGCCCTCGGCAACGGCGCCCCGGCCAGCTTCGAAGCGCTGCGCAAGCGCGCGGCCTCCGATCCGGCGTTCCTGCAGGACCTGCTGCAGCGCCTGCGCAACGATCCCCAGCCCGACGCGCGCGGCGAACTGCTGGCGCTGCTGCAGGCGGTGGGCGGCGAGGACGTACTGCGCTACGCGCTGTCGCTGGCCGCCAGCACCCGCGCCCAGGACGAGCGCGCCGGGCTCGACCTGCTCGGCAGCTACTCGCTGGAGCGCGCCGAGGTGCGCGAGGCGTTGCTGGCGAAACTGCGCGCCGGCGGCGATGCCCAGCGCGAGGTCGAACTGATCCGGCTGCTGACCCCGGCCGCGGTCGCCGACGAGGACGCCGCGCCGGTGGCCGCGCAACTGGCGCTGCTGGCGCGCGATCCCGATCCGGAAGTGCGCGCCGAGGCGGTGTTCCAACTGGCGCAATGGGCCGAACCCGGCCAGGCCGAAGACGCGCTGCACCGCGCCCTGCTCGATCCGGCCGCGGCGGTGCGCAGCAAGGCGATCAACGCCGTGGCCGGCTCGCACGCGCGCAGCGAGCGGCTCAAGGACGCGTTGCTGGCGATCGCCGCCGACCCGGCCAGCGCGCCCGGCGACCGCGGCGCGGCCGCGCTGGCGCTGCAGGACTTCCGCCTCAGCCGCGCCGAGTACGCGATCTGGAAGCGCGCCCAGGCCCGCGCCGACGCCGAGAACGGCGAGGGCGGCTGAACCGCCCGGCGGGCGCGGATCGATCGGATTCGCAGCCGCGGCGTGACCGCCGGCAAAGAAAGGCACACGCCCGCGACTTTTTGGCTGAACGGGGCTTTCGAACCGTATACGCAGAAAAATCCATCAAAATCAACCGGCTAGCCGGATGGTCGGGGTCGCGAAGGCGAATTCAGCCAGGCGCGACCGACGAAAACCTGCTTCGGACCGATTGATTTTCGTTGCGCAGGCCACTACGGTGTGCGTGCTGAGTTAGTCAAGGGTCACCGTAGGTCGTGACCCGATGCCGTAGATCGTCGATCCATAGATCCACTCCATCGTCCCACGCTTCCTCCTTGCGACCAGCTCCAACGCCGCGAAAGCGGTACTTCAACATTATGTTTCAAGGAGTTAGCAAACATGGCTGATCGCGAGACCGGCACTGTCAAGTGGTTCAACGATGCCAAGGGCTTCGGCTTCATCTCCCGCGAGAGCGGCGACGATGTGTTCGTGCACTTCCGCGCCATCCTCGGCAACGGCTTCAAGAGCCTGCAGGAAGGTCAGAAGGTGTCCTTCATCGTGACCCAGGGCCAGAAGGGCCTGCAGGCCGATCAGGTGCAGCCGCTGTAAGCGGCCCGCCTGCCAAGGCACTGCTCTAAGCAGTTCGAAAAGCCCGGCGCAAGCCGGGCTTTTCTTTTGCGCGTCCGCCGGGCCCGCCGCCATCGCGCAGCCGGCCGGCCGCGTACTTTCCTTTGTCCGCCGCCGGCGCGACCATGGTGCGCCCGATCCTGCGAGCGCCTGCGATGCTGCCCGACAACGAGTCCGACTACGAAGACGACGGCCACGACTTCGCCAGCGACGACGGCGAGGAGCTCGACGACGAGGCCCTGGTCTGGCAGCTGTTGCTGCTGATCAACCCCGGCGACGAGGACACCGCGCTGCAGCAGTTCGCCCGCTACCGCGAAGCGCGCGAGGAAGGCGGCGACGAGGACGAGCCGGTCGACACCGTGCGCGAGGCGATCGACTGGGTGTCCGGGTTCTACGTCGACTGGAAGGACACGCCGAGCTTCGTCGATGTGATCGACCAGCTCGCCGCGCGCTGGAGCCTGCGCATCGACTGGGGCGTGGAAGACCCGTCCGACGAGGACTTCCTCGACGGCGTGGACGTGCCCGAACTGATGTCCATCGCCTACGACCGCCTGCGCGAGCACGGCTATACGCTGTGGAACTACGACACCGGCGGCGACGCGTACGCGGGCTGGATCGCGCTGCGGCGCGACGACGAGAACATGAAGGCGGTGGCGAGAGGGCTGGGGATCGACGTGCAGCCGGCCAACGAGGCGTTCTGAGATTCGCCTGGGCTGAGACGACAGCGTCGGGCCTGAAGGCCCTCCCACAAGTGCTCGCCGGCCTGCGCCGACGGGGCAGAACCCGCGCCAGCGCGAGGGCCCGCTTTTGTGGGAGGGCCTTCAGGCCCGACGCTCTCCTTTCGGACGCGGCGAACCCTCAATGCTTGCAGAACGCCGCCACCCGTGGATGCCGCTGCTCGAACGTGCCGAGCTTGCCGAACAATCCATCGACGTAACCCACCGCGATCGCCACCACCTTGCGCAGCTTGTGCTCCTCGCACACCAGCACGCAGGCGACCTGGTGCAGGGTCAGCAGTTCGATCAGCCAGTGGATCGACCAGCGCGAGGCGTTGGAGCGCAGCGCGTGCACTGCGTTGCGCGAGGCGTAATAGCGGCGCCAGGCGACGTGGTTGCTGGTCGAGAAGATTCCGCGTTTGACGTACTGGCCGACCTGCTGGCGCATCTCCACCGCGGCGTTGACCAGCACCGGCACGCCGTTGCGGGTCGCGCGCAGGCCGTATTCGATGTCGACGTACTCGATGAAGTAGTCCTCGCGGAATTCGCCGATGCGCGCGAACGCCGCTGCCGACATCGCCGAGCCGGAGGAGATCACGAACAGCGTCGGCACCAAGCCGTCGCGGCGGTCGTCGATGCGCTCGGGCTTGGGCATGCGCGGCTGCGGCGCGAACACCGGCAGGTAGCGGCCCAGGTTCACCTCGAACACTTTGGGCCCGACGATGAAGGCCTCGCCGTCTATGCGCGCGCGCGCGCAGGCGCGCATCATGCCGTCGAAGAAGTCCGCGCCCAGCTGCGAGTCCTGGTCGAGCAGGAACACCACCTCGCGCCCGGCCGCGTACAGCGCGGCGGCACCGCGGTTGTAGGCGCCGGAGATGCCGCCGCGGTTGCCGTTGTGCAGGACCTCGATGCCGCGCGCGCGCAGCCGCGCGTGCAGCGCCGCGTCGGCCTGCGGCGAGTTGTCGACCGCGATCAGATGGCGGCAGGCGGCGCGCACGCGTTCGAGGTGGTCGACGTGCTCGGGCTGGGGTTGCCACAGCACCACCACCGCGCCGTACGCGTCGGGGTCGGCCGGCGCGGTCGCACCGGACGGGCCGTCGGCGCGGTCGGCGGGTTCGTCGTCCACGCGCGGGAAACCGGCGTCGTTCATGCCGCTTCCTGCAACGGCGGGGCGTCCGCGGCCGGCGCATGCGAGCGCTCGCGCAGCAGGCCCATGGCGATCGCGCGCACGCGCTCGACCTGTTCGCGCGACAGCGATGCGGTGTCGCAGGTGAACACGAAGTCCAACTCGCCCGCGTACCCCGAACTCAGCACCGCGGTGGTGCTGCGCCACGGCAGGCGCGCGGTCGGGCTGTAGACGGTCTCGACGCGGAAGCCTGGGTAGTCCTGCGGGATGTCGATGCGGCCGATGTTGGAGATGGTGGTGTCGAACTTGTCCAGGTCCGAGCGGCGCTCGGCGACGAACTGGGCGAAGATCGAATGCATCATCTCCAGGCCGATGAAGTATTCGTGCACGTTGCGGCTCATGCGCTCGACCTTCTGGTTGAGCCGGCCCTTGAACGCGCGCGCCTGCTCCCAGAACGCGGCATCGTCCACGCGCTCGGGCGGCAGTTCCTTGTCGAGCGGGACGATCGCGCCGGGCGAGGCCGCGAACAGCTGGTCGGGCAGGATCAGCGGCAGGAACTTGCGCACGTCCACTGGCGCGAAGATCTTGCCGGTCGCAGCCGCGCCCTTGACCGTGCGGAAGGCCAGCGAGAACGCCACCGACATCGCCGCGAACACGGTCACGCCCTCGGCCTTGGCGCGCGCGGCCAGCGCGGCGGTGTCCTCGCGCGGGAGCTTCCAGTGCAGCACGAAGAACTCGCCCTGCGGTACCGGCGGTCGCCTGCGCCGCAGCGAGAAGAACAGGCGGAACGCCAGCGCCTTCCACGCGGCGCTGCGGCGCACGCGGCGGTCGTTCAGCACCTGCGGCGGCAGGATGTCGGCGAGCGCGTTGAAGCCGGTGTGGGTGCCGATGTCCAGTTGCGGATCGGCGCACAGCGCCAGGATCTCGCGCAGCAGGGTCAGCATCGACATGCCGTCGCAGATCACGTGGTGGCAGGCCAGCAGCAGCTCGCCGACCTCGCCCTGGGCGTCGCTGCCGCGCACCCAGGTCAGCCGGATCAGCGGCGCGCGCGCGCTGTCGAAGCGGGTCTCGCGCTCGATGTGCGACTGGCGCTGCCATTCCTCGGCGTCGATGCGCTCGGCGATGCGCAGCGGGATCGGCGCGGGATCGTCCTCGCGCACGATGGTCGGCGGGTCGCCGTCCTCGATCGAGCAGCGCAGCATCGGGTGCTTGCGCTGGACCCGGTCGAGCGCGGCGCGCAGCCGCTGCGGTTCGATCGCGCCGCGCACGCGCGCGGCCTGGACGATGGTGAAGGTGGAGTCGCGATCCACGTACATGACGCGTTCGCACAGCATCATCTTGCGTTTCATCGGGAGGGCTCGTGTGGGGAGATGGAAGCGTCTTGGGGTGGGGCCCTCACCCCAACCCCTCTCCCGTCGCCGGGAGAGGGGCGTTGCCGCGGTCAGCAGTCGGGAATGACGGCGCCGGCGTTGTCGCGGGCCTCGTCGTTGCCCCAGCGGCTGAGGTAGTAGGCCGAGACCCAGGCGCCGGCCGGGCCGACGTCGAGGTCGGTCTTGAGCCAGTAGTGGTTGTAGGACGCGCCGTTGCGCACTTCCTCGCCCCAGGCCTTGCAGTAGACGTAGTTGGTGCCCTGGTTGAGCGTGCCGACCGGGGTCAGCGTCGACGGCCACTTGTAGCCGGTGGCGTTGGCGAAGGTGTCGACCCAATACTTGCCCGGCGGGTTCGGGTTGCCGCCGCCGCCGTTGATCAGGTTGTAGTAGTTCGCCCACGGGAAGTACTTGCCCGGGTCGTAGCGGTTCTCGTTGCCCGAGAGCATGCCGTGGCCCTTGACCCGCACGCTGTCGGGAACCAGGTGGAAGGTGTCGTAGCCCGGCCCTTTCCAGGCGCTGGCGCAGTTGACGCCGCGGCGCGCGCAGATGCTCTTGGTCAGCCGCGCGGACGCGTTGACCATCGCCGCCGACCAGTTGCCGGCATCGGCGGCGCGGCCGTCGTGCTCGATGCCGACGGTGTAGTAGTTATGGTTCTTGGCGTGCCAGGCCTGGTGGTACTCGCGCACCATCTGGGTGATCTGGCCGTCCGACTTGCGGATCAGGTAATGCGCGGAGACCTGCGCGCTGGGGTTCTGGAACCACGAGATCGAGCCCGCGTACGAGCCCTCCATGGTGTGCATGATCACCGCGCTGGCCTGGTTGGAGGCGGTGCTGTAGTTGCTGGCGCTGGCCGGGTTCCAGATCGCCTCGCCGAAGTCGACCGCCTTGGCGCCGACGTCGGTGGCCGGCATCGCCGCGCGCGCGATGTCCTGGCTCAACGCGGGGTTCAGTCGCACGCTGTCGTCGGCGGCGTCGAGCAGCAGCGCCGGCGCGCGCAGCTTGCGCAGCTGCGCCGGGTCGAAGGCGCGCTCCAGCCGCAGCGGTTGCGGCGCGATCTTCACCCCTTGCGCATCCACGCCGTGTTGCAGCGTCTGCAGCACGCCGTAGGCGAAGCTCTGCCGTGCGTAGTCGGCGATGCCGCCGTTGCTGGCGCCGTAGCCGGCGTAGCGCGCGAGCGCGGCGGCCATGTCTTCGGGCTGGGCCAGCGCGCGGCTGCGCTTGTCGGCTTGGTTCGCGCCGAGCGCGCGGTCGAGCAGGGCGGCGGCGGCGAGGATGTTGCTTTCCGGATCGTCGATCACCTGTTGCGCGGTGCGGCCGGTGAGGCGCGCGCCTTCGCCGACCTGGTCGGCGAAACCGCCGCCGTGGTACAGGCCCATGACGCCGTAGGAGCGCGGCATGTGCAGGTCCTTGGGGTCCTGCGCCTGCGGGCGCGCGTGCACCCAGTTGGTCTCGCTGTAGGCGATGGCCTCCAGCGCGCCGGCGGGCAGGTTGGGGTAGCGCGCGTAGGCGCGGCGGAAGTATTCGGGATAGGCCGCGCGCGCGACCTGCGCGGCGACGGTGGCGTTGGCGCGATCCAGTTCCAGGCGCAGCGCGGCCGCATCGGGCGTGGCGGCGGCGTTCAGCGAACCCAGCAACAAGACGCCGCCGAGGGCTGCGGCGAGGGTGTGCGAATGCATCGGACGATCTCCTTCGGACGCGGCCGCAGGCGGACGCGTGTTGGCATGGCAAGCATGGATCCCGTGCGTTCATTGTCTTGAGCGGGCAGGCGCGTTACGTGATCGCCTGCCGGAAACCGTCGCGAGATGACACGGCGATCTGTGCCCGCGTTTCCATATCCGGCGTTTGATCGCGCGCACGCTTGTCGGTTCACGCTGGTGAACGCGCATGCGAGGGTGGAACGATGCGGTCGCGCCGCGCGCGACGCTGCGCACGCCTGCGGTGGCGCGCGCAATGCGATGTGTGTTGGATCGCGACGAAGACGCGTTCGCGCGAACGCGATGCCGCTCAGGACGATGCTGCGCAGGCGCCGCGCGCCAACGCGCGCGGCATCGGGCTTACCAGCTGTCTTCGAGGTAACGCGGCCGGCAGGCCAGGCGCCCGCCGACGATCAGCACCAGCAGGCAGCCGCCGAGCATCGCGAACGGCCACACCCAGCCGTGGCTGATCTCGTGCAGCCAGCCGAACATCAGCGGGCCCAGGCAGCTGAGCGTGTAGCCCAGGCCCTGCATGAAGCCCGACAGCGCGGCCGAGCCGGCCGGCGTGCGCGTGCGCAGGTTGATCAGGGTCAGCGCCAGCGGAAAGGTGCTCGGGCCCAGGCCGATCAGGGCGACCCACAGGAAGGTGCCGTGCATCGGCGCCAGCAACAGGCCGGCGAAGCCGCCGAGGTAGCACAGCACGCAGGCCAGCACGATCGGGAACGGATTGGCGATGCGCACCGCCAGCGCCGGCATGGTCAGCGCGCTGATCATGCCCAGGGTCGAGAACAGCGCCACCATCGCCCCGCCCAGCGCGGGGCTGCCGCCGGCTTCGACCAGCAGCTTGGGCAGCCAGGTGAACATCGAATAGGTCACCAGCGAGGTCATGCCGAACATCAACGTCATGCCCCAGGCCACCGGCGAGCGCCAGACCTTGCCGCGCGCGGCGGCGGCCGGCAGTTCCGGCGCCGCGTCGCCGCCGGCGACCGCGCGGTCGTGGGCCTGGGCGAGCGCGCGCGCCTGCGCCGAACGGCCGCGCGCTTCCATCCACAGCACGCTGATCCACGGCAGCGCCGCGGCTACGGCGACCAGCGACCACGAGGCCAGCGAGATCCGCCAGCCGGCCGCCTGCGCCAGCGGCACCGCGGCCAAGGCGGGCAGGATCGTGCCGAGTTGCAGCACGGTGATGTAGGCGGTGCTGACGGCGCCGACGCGGTCGCCGAAGTAGCGCTTCACCAGCGGCGGCAGCACCACGTTGCCGATGCCCATGCCGGCCAGCGCCACCGCGTTGGCGGCGAGCAGTTGCCAGGTGTCGCCGACGAAGCCGCGCGCGAGCAGGCCCAGCGCCGCCACCGCCATCGCCAGCAGCGCCGCGCGCTCCAGGCCGATGCGATGGGCCAGCGCGGGGGTGGCCACGCCGAACAGCGCGAACGCGGCGGTGGGGGCCATGCCGAACACGCCGGTCATGGTCGCGCCGAAGCCGAATTCGCGACCGAGCGCGTCCAGCAGCGGGGTCAGCGAGGTCACTGCGGTGCGCAGGGTGAACGCCGACAACACGATGCCGGCCAGGACCCAGGCGCGTCCCTGCCAGAGCGGGCGGACGGCGGAAGCGGAGACGGCGGTAGCGCTCATGGCGGGATCGAGGTCGGCGGATGGACGTGCGGATACGGCCGACGGCGCGGCCGCGAGGCTGCGCAGGGCGCGGGAAGCGTCGTTGGTTCGGCGCGCCGCTGGGCGCGCGCTCGGGGGAATGCGGGGCGATGCGGGAAAAACTCGGCTGACAGTGTGGCCACTGGGCGCGATGCGCGCCAGCACCGGTGCGGCAACGGTCAGTTGCGGCAAAGTCGCCAGCCCTGCGCTGGCGGCGCGGGCCACGGGCGTTGCGCTGTCGTTCGCGGCCGGTGGCCGCCATGGGTAGCCGGGTCGTCGTGCGCGGCGTGCGGCGGCGACGCGCGCGCTCGCACGCCGCGTCGGGGAGCGCGGGGCGCGGCCGCGACGGCCGCGCCCCGCGCGGTTCAGCCGAAGTACGGCCGCTCGGCCGAGAACAGCAGGCGCTTGGCGGCTTCGCGCCAGGCCTGCGGACACTCGCGGCCGAGCATCACCACCGCGGTGCTGTAGGCGATGCCGCGCGAGCGCGGATTGATCTTGCCCAGCGCGCGCTCGGCCTCGGCCGTGGCGCCGGCGCCGCCGCGGCGCACCGCGTCGAAGAACGCGGCGATCTTGGCCGAGTCCTCGGGATCGGCGCGCATCGCCTCCGCGCGCCGCTGCGAGGCGCCGGCATCGTGCTCGCGTTCGGCCAGCGCCGCCAGCGCCCAGGCGCTGGCCAGCTCCGGCTCGGCGGCGCCCGGTTGCTGCAGCGCCTGCGCCACCATCTGCGCCGGCGCGCCGTCGGAGGCGGCGGCCATGCGCAGCATGTGCGCGCGCTGCTCCGGCGAGGCCTTGGACGCGTCCAGCGCCGCGGCCAGGTCGCCGGACTTCAGCGCGACGTAGGCCCAGGTCGGCGATTGCCGCGGGATCGAGCCCTGCTCGATCGCCAGCAGCGTCTTGAGCTGGTTGGAGTCGTCGGCCGGCAACCGCGCCGACTCGCCTTCGATCGCGCGTTGCGCGCGCGCGGCCTCCAGGCCCATCCATTCCGCCATCTGCGGCAGCTTCGCCGCCTGCCGCAGCAACGGCAGCGCCTGCCGCCACTGCGCGCGTTCGTTGGCGTCGAAGCCGGCGGCCATCGAGAACCAGGCATGCTCGGGCCAGCGCGCATGGCCGTCGGCGAAGGCGCGGTCGCGGGCGTCGTCGTCGGGCGCGCAGCGCACCGCGATGTAGCGCAGGTCCGCCGACGCGGGCGTGCGTTCGGACAGCGCGCGATGGCGCGCGCAGACCTCGGCGTAGCCCGGCTGGCCCTTGGCCGCTTCCTGCTCGGCGCGCAGCGCCATCACCTCGGTCGGCGCACGGCGCAGGCGTTCGCCGATCAGCCGGGCGAAGTCCGGCGATTGCGCGGCACGCGCCAGCCACTCGCCCAGGTAGCGCGAATCGCTGGCGTCCCAGTGCGCGTGGGCGGCGATCAGCGCGCGCTTCTCGTCGTCGTCGCGGGCCAGTTCCAGTTGGTCCGACGGCGACAGATCGGCGAAGCCCTGCAGCACCCGGCGGGTGCCGCCGTTGCCCTTGCCGCTGATCCGCTCCGGCGGCGTCTCGAACACGTAGTCGGCGGTGGAGGCGGTCCAGCGCGGCGTGCCGAGCTTGTTCTCGGGCCGCTCGCCGGCGGAGCCGTAGACCGCGGTCCACTCCACCAGCGGCGTGGCCGAGGCGATGTTGTAGACGAAGTGCGAGGCGTGGCTGGGGCCGTCGCTGTCGAATTCCTCGATGGTCGCGCCGTCGGCGGTGCGCGCGACCACGTGGTGGCGGCCGCCGTCTTCCAGTTCGATGGTGGCGTGCTGCAGCGGCGCCAGTTCGAGGGTCTTGCCGTCGATCTCCACGCGCATGGCCTGGGCCAGGCCGTTGATCACGGTCAGCTTGGCCATGCCGACCGAGGCGCCGACGAACAGCACCGCGCCGACGATGCCGCCGGCCGCGGCCACGCGCGACAGCGACGGCACCAGGCCGTCGGCGGTCTGGAAGCGGTCCCACCAGCCGAGCTTGGTCTGGTGCTTGCGGCCGTTGCCGGGCTTGAGGCGGGTGTAGTCGCGCGGCGCCGCGGCGGCCGCGTCGTCGGCCGGCGGCGCGGGGTGCGCAGAGTCCGCGGCGCTGTCGGCGGCGACCCGCTCGGCGAGCGCGGCGTCGAACACCGCTTGCTCGGCGGCGTCGCGCGCGACCGCGGCGATCGTCGCCGGCGCGGCCGGGCGCGATGCGGTCGCGTCGTCGTCGGCGGCGGCGGTGGCCGCCGCGGGCGCGGCGGCGATCGCGGCCGGCGCCGGGGTGCCGTCGCGCGCGCCGGTGCGCAGGCTGTGCGCGACCTCGTCCTCGGTCGCCAGCAACGACTCCAGCGCCGCGCTGCGCAACGCGGCCAGCGGGCCCACGGTGCCGCGCACCCAGGTGTCGATCGCGCCGAGCCATTGCTGGATGTTGTCGCGGTCGGCCGCCGGCAGCTTGAATTCGCCCAGCGCCGTGGCCCAGTCGCTCGCGCCCAGGCGTTCGCCGATGCGGCGGTCCAGGCGCACCTGCGCGGCGTGCGCGTAGAGCGTGTCCAGGGTGCGGTGCAACTGGTTGGCCGAGGCCACCAGGCGGTTGAGTTCGTCGGAGGACACCCGGCGGTCGGCGGTCACCACCTCGTAGGTGTTGACCAGCAGGCTGTTGGCGTCCTGCAGGTCGGCGTGGCTGTGGTCGGCGTAGTGCAGCACCGCCAGTTGCCCGCGCAGCAGCGCCTCCCACGGCCCGCCGAGCGCGCGCGCGGCGGCCAGGTGCAGGCTGCGGCAGCGGCGATCGTGCTCGCGCACCTGCGTGCGCAGCGGCGCCAGTTCGGCGTCGAGTTCGGCCAGCACCTTGGGCAGTTGCTTGGCCGGCAGTTCCTCGCCGCGCCAGCGCACCACCCCGCCGGGCGCGCGCAGATGGCCGGCCTGCAGCGCTTCCAGGGTGGCGCGCTCGGCCTCGAGTTCGCGCAGGCGCTCCAGCGCCTGGCCGTGCTCGTGCGGGTACAGGCCGTCGAGCTTGGCGGCGAGCGCGGCGTCGCCGGCGATCGCGTCGTACAGCTCGTCGGGGCGGTCGTAGTCGCGCACGATCGAACGGCCCAGGTAGGTGCCGCGGAAGCGGCGGTCCAGGGTCAGGTCGTCGAACTCGCGGTCCAGCCGCTGCAGGCTGTCGGCGACCGGCACCGCCGGCAGCGGTTCGGCGGTGTCGATCATCTCGCGCGACATCCGCTCCTTCAGCGCCTGCGCGTCGCGCAGCAGGCCCATCGCCGGGCGCGGGTCGATCGGGCAGGCGACGTAGCTGCGCTTGATGTTGCGCTCGCGGTCGCTGTTGGCCGGATGGGTGGACCACATCTGCGGCGGCTGCGCCAGCTCGCTCTTGAACACGCGGTGCTGCTCGCGGCCGGCGCCCGGCAACTGCGGCGGCTCGCCGTATTCGGCGTCGGCGAACACCCGGCGCAGGAGTTCGATCGTGCGCGTCTGCACCGCGAACAGGTCGGCGACCGGGCGCTGGGCGGCGTATTCGCGGTTGGCGAAGTCCAGGGTGCGGGTCCAGGCGTCGTCGGCGGCGCCGAGGCGGTGCAGGGCGTGGACCAGCGCGTCGCTGCCGGTCAGCGAGCAGGCGACCAGGTCGGCCTGGTATTCCATCTCGCGCGACAGCGCGCGCTGCGCCAGCACCACCAGCCGGAACACCATCTCCACCAGCGAGCGGATCGACCACACCACCAGCGACAGCAGCCAGCCGACCCAGGCCACGCGCAGGTCGAAGCGCGACAGCCCGCGCAGGAAATCGTCGAAGGCATCGCGCTTGGCGATGATGTGCGCGGCGATCTGCTGGGCCACGTAGACCCAGCGGCCGACCGCCATGGTGCGTTGGGCGAAATGGCCGAACTCGTGCGCCAGCACCGCCTTGAGCTCGCCCAGGTTGAGCACGTTGACCAGGGCCAGGCCGATTTCCAGGTTCTTCTTCGACGGCACGATCAAGTTGAGCAGGGACAGGTCGTAGAACACCCCGGCGTTGACCCGCGGCGACACGAACACCCGGTGCGGGCGCGGCGCGCCGGCCTCGTCGGCGAGCCGGTGCAGGAACGCGAACAGCTCGGGCTGGTCGGCCGGCTTGAGCTCCATGTCCTCGCCGCCGGCGCCGCGGCGCTTGAACACCAGCGCCTTGGCCATGAACAGGCACAGGAACGCGGCGCAGGCGCCGGTGAGGCCGTTGCCGATCAGGTTGCCGCCGTCGCCCTGGACCAGCGCGGCGAACAGCCGCCAGGCGGTCCAGCCGAACCAGACCAGCAGGGCGAAGTAGATGGCGACGAAGCCGAGCAGGCCGAGCATGGCCAGCCAGGCGTGGCGGCGGTAGGCGGCGCTGGGCGCAGTCAGTTGCGCGGGCACGGACGCAGGTCCGGCCGGATACATCGAGTCCATGTGGTCCCCATCAGAACGTTGCGACGTTGAGCGTCGGCGCGGTGCGCGCCGCGATCGGCGTCCCGGCCCGCCCGTGCGGGCGCCCCGGCCGGTGCCGCGGCTATTTTGCGCAGATTTCTGTGACCGGGTCATCAGTGTGCGGCGGGCCGCGCGCGGCCGTCCGTCGCCGCCGGCCGGCGGCGCGGTGGAACGCACCGATCCGCCGATGGCCGCGCTGCGCGCTTGATGGCGGCGGGCCGCGGCCGCATGGTCTGGGGATTCCCGAATTGCGCGCAGCGCGGAGCCAGGCCATGAGTTCGTCCCCCTCGATCCCGAAGGTCAAGATCGATTTCGTTTCCGACGTGGTCTGCCCGTGGTGCGCGGTCGGCCTGAACGCGCTGGAGCAGGCCATCGCCCGGCTCGACGGCGAGGTCGAGGTCGAGCTGCGCTTCCAGCCGTTCGAGCTCAACCCGCAGATGGCCCCGGAGGGCGAGAGCATCGACGAGCACCTGGCGCACAAGTACGGCCTGGGCGCCGAGCAACTGGCGAGCAACCGCGAAGCGCTGCGCCAGCGCGGCGCGGCGCTCGGCTTCGCGTTCGGCGATCGCGACCGCATCTACAACACCTTCGACGCCCACCGCCTGCTGCACTGGGCCGGCACCCAGGGCGCGGACGCCGAGCGCGCGCTCAAGCATGCGTTGCTGAAGGCCTACTTCACCGACGGCCGCGACGTGTCCTCGCGCGAGGTGCTGGCGGCGGTCGCCGGCGAGACCGGCCTGGATGCGCAGCGCGCCCGCTCCGTGCTGGATTCGGACGAGTACGCGCAGGACGTGCGCCAGCAGGAGCGGTTCTACCAGGAAGCCGGGATCAGCGCGGTGCCGTCGGTGATCATCAACGACCGCCACCTGATCCAGGGCGGCCAGCCGGTGGAGCAGTTCGAAGCGGCGCTGCGGCAGATCGCGGCGCAGGGCGGCGCGCGGGGGTGATGCTTCGCGGCGGCGTCGCGTCGCGCTGATTCGCAACGGATACAGCGCGATAACGACGGCATCGCGGCGAGCGGTGCCGTCGTTTTTCTTTGTACGCGCCGTGCGTGGCAACGGGGCGTATCTCTTCGTCGCCCGTGCGGAGTGCGTGCACCGCCAGCCGTTGTCTTCGTGTCTCCTGCATCGCAGCACGCGTAACCCGCGCGCGGTGACCGCCGCCCGTTTATACCGAGACGTCCCGAGCGGATCGCGCACGCGACCGCCGTCGCGGCCGCCATTGCAACAACGCTGCCATCGCGCCCCAGGCAAGCTCCGGCGTTCGCCCAGACGCCAGGATCGCCGCCATGCTCCGACCCGCTTCCTCCCCGTTGCGCCGTGCCGTGCGCGCGGCCGTCGCCGGCCTCGGCCTGCTCGCCGCCTTCGGCGCCGATGCCGCCGCGCTGTCCGCGGCCAACGCCGCCGACCGCGCCGCGTTGGCCCTGCGCTGGGCGCCGGTGCACTACCAGGACGTCGACCAGACCGGCAGCCACGCCCTCGGCGGCGCCGCCGACTACCTCGCCCGCTACGATTTCGACGGCGACCTCGACGCGCGCAACAACTGGGACCGCGCCGGCCAGGCCGCCTATCCGCTGGCCGCGCACGCCTACTACTCGGTGGTCGAGACCGCGACCCACTGGTACATCACCTACCTGTTCTTCCACCCGCGCGACTGGACCGACTCGTTCTTCGACACCGAACACGAGAACGACGCCGAAGGCGTGATGTTCGCCATCGCCCGCGACGGCAGCGCCTACGGCACGCTCAAGGCCGCCGTCACCGTCGCCCACACCGACTTCTTCTCCTACGTGCCCGCCGGCAGCGACTGGACCGGCAACGCCGAGAACGTCGACGGCAGCCTGTCGTTCCTGACCTACCTCGGCGCCCCGCACCCGGTGACCGCGCAGGAAGCCAAGGGCCACGGCCTCAAGGCCTGGCCGGCGTACGACATCAAGGGCGACGGCGTCGTCTACTACCCGTCGCTGACCGTGGCCGAAGTCCCGTCCAACCCGGACGACCGCGACGTCAAATACAAACTCATCGACATCTTCGAAACCGGCGGCATGTGGGACCAGCGCAACAACCCGTCGCTGTTCGCAGGCTACGGCAGCTTCGCCGGCGACAAGAGCGGCGGCTGCGGCAGCGGCGCGATCGGCTGCAGCGTCAACGCGGCGAACGCGCCGTGGGGATGGGACGACAGCAACGACGGCCCGGGACGCGGGGCGCTGGCGACGGACCCGGTGGGGCTGACGATGAACTACTTCCGGATTCCGGAGGCGGTGAGCGGGGCGTATAGCTATAACCCGTATCGGTGAGTGCCTTTTGCGCAACGTTCGCGAACCGGATCGTCCTCTTCGCGCGGAGAAGCCGACTCATTGGCGGCCGGATGGTTGGACGAATGCCCAAGGGATCCGAGAATTCCCAAGCGTATAGTCGTCGGATTCGCCAGTAGCCGATCCGATAACATCGATGGATCTTGTGGCTGCTGTGGAGCAGGATCTGGAACGGCAGCCGCACCGCTGTGGAACTCGGTATCGGCGCGCCCTGCATCAATGTGAGGAATACCTACCCCGGTGAAGCAAGCAGACCGCTCATCAACGGGTAGGCCCACGCTCTCCAGGCATCGCCTGGGTCGTCTGGCCGTCGGCGCCTGCTTGGCTGTGGCTGCGATTTACGCGGTGAACGGCCTGATGGCGGGTAACGAACGTGCGAATGCTTCACCGGCGTGAGAGCTGGGACATCAGCTCTCGCAGTTTTCCGTGTTTGAGGAGGACCAGCAGGTGGGCCCGCTGGAACTGATCAACCACGGCGGGCCCGTTGGCGCCGCCAAGGATTTCAAGTCTCGCCGCCCTGCGGATGAGGTAGTGGCTGACCATACGAAGCGCCTGGAGCGAGAAGGCTGGAAGGTGGCTGAGTCGCATATGGACCCGCGGCATCCGCGGTTTGTTCGATTCTGCAAGGGCGTTACGGGTGCCGACCTGACCATATGGAAGGAAGCCGGCGGCGTTTCTTATCGGATTTCTTTTCTTATCGGATTGCTTTGCTTCGCAGCGGCAAGGGCTGCGATAGCGTTCAATGCCAGGTGGTGCGATGAATTCGCTCGGCGCTCTCTAAATTAGCTGTACTGCGCTCCTTCCTCTGTCCGCGAAGATCGATCCTTCAGCTGGATCGTGGCTACGGCTTTTCAGCGAGTTCGGGATTCCAATAGAAGTTTCGCTTTGTTGTTGCCTTCGGCTCGTTCGTGCTGAGTGTTAGTATTCTCATCGCCAATTTGTTGCCTCCGCGGCCACGTCGCCCGCGCGAATCGCATGATCTGCCCGGAAGTACACAAGGAAGTAGCGAGGCTCGACGGCTATCTCGACGGCATCGCCGCATCGGCGAATGGTTCCCGCCGCTACTCCGCCGGCGCTTTTCTGATCGAACTGGCCGAGCCGGACGCCTGCATCGAGCAAGCGATCAGGGATTGCAAAAGCTGGTACTCCCAACTCGCCTTTGCACAGACGGGGCGGCAGCGCCTGCCGCGCGGACTGGGCAGCCTGGAGTCCGAGATGCAACCGTTTCTGGTGCGCGAGGTTGCCAATCGGAGCGCGGCCGATTTGGAGAACTTGCGCGAATACTTGTCTTTTAGAGTGATGGATGCGCTGTGGTTCGCGCTGGAAGCACAAGGACGACTGCGGGTCGGCCCATCGAGGGCGGTGGATGTGTGGCGATTGGACAACGAACCCGCGCCCGATTCCTCCGATTGCACCTGGTTCTGCGTCCGCGTGGAGTGGGGGTTGGTCGTACTGCAGTTCAACGACGACCTCAAATGGCAGCAGGCAGTTGAGAGCGGCAGAGTCGATCCCTTGTGTCCTTGAGGAGAGACATCTTGGCGCGCGGCAATATTTGCCGATTCTGCTTTTTAGGTGCTGCTGCGCACAAAAAAACACAGCCTTCGGCTCTGAAACTGCCTGAACAGGGCAATCGGCACGCCGTTGTTGATGGACTATTCACGCAGAAAAAAAGAGAATGATCGTTCATTCTACGATCCGCCTGCAGTCCGTCCTGGCCGCACCCACACCTGAGGCTCCCCCAATGCCGTCGCGCAAGTCCATGTCCTATAAGGCAATTTTCACCGTTTCCGTACTTGCGTTGGCCCTCGCGGCCTGTGGCAAGGGCGGCGATCAACAAGGCGGCCCCGGCGGGCCGGGCGGCCAGAAGGGCCAGGTCACCGTGGTGACCCTGAAGCCCGAGACCATCACCCTGACCCGCGAACTGCCGGGCCGGACCAGCGCCTCGCTGGTGGCGCAGGTGCGGCCGCAGGTGAACGGCATCGTCGAGAAGCGCCTGTTCGCCGAGGGCGGGCTGGTCAAGGCGGGGCAGCCGCTGTACCAGCTCGACGACAAGACCTACGCGGCCGACGCCGAGAACGCCAAGGCGACCTTGGCGCGCGCCGAGGCGTCGCTGAATTCGGCGCAGCTCAATGCCCGCCGCTCGACCGAGCTGGTCAAGATCGACGCGGTCAGCAAGCAGGACGACGAGAACGCCACCGCGACGCTCAAGCAGGCCCGCGCCGACGTCGCCGCCGGCCGCGCCCAGGTCGCCAGCACCGGGGTGGTCCTCGGCCGCGCGCGCATCGTCTCGCCGATCAGCGGCCGCATCGGCAAGTCGGCGGTCACCGCCGGCGCGCTGGTCACCGCCAACCAGGCCGATGCGCTGGCGGTGGTGCAGCAGCTCGATCCGGTGTTCGTCGACATCAGCCAGTCCAGCGCCGAACTGCTGGCCCTGCGCAAGCAGATCGCCGCCGGCACGCTGAGCGAGGCGAGCACGCCGGTGCAGATCCTGCTCGAGGACGGCAGCCGCTACGAGCACGACGGCAAGCTGGCGTTCTCCGAGGTCACCGTCGACGAAGGCACCGGCAGCTTCCTGCTGCGCGTGGTGGTGCCCAACCCCGACAACATCCTGATGCCGGGCATGTACGTGCGCGCCCAGGTCGGTACCGGCGTGCGCCAGAACGCGCTGCTGGTGCCGCAACAGGGCGTGACCCGCGATCCCAAGGGCAACGCCACCGCGCTGGTGGTCAACGCCAAGAGCGAGGTCGAGCCGCGCGAGATCAAGGTCGGTCAGGCCATCGGCGACAAGTGGCTGGTCGAGGGCGGGCTGAAGGCCGGCGACAAGGTCATCGTCGAAGGCCTGCAGAAGATCGGCCCCGGCATGCCGGTGGACGCGACCGAGAAGGGCGCCGCGCCGGCCAAGCCGGCGGCCCCCGCCGCCGCGCCGAAGCAGTAATCGGAGACATTCATGGCACGGTTCTTCATCGATCGCCCCATCTTCGCGTGGGTCTTGGCGATCATCATCATGCTCGGTGGCGCGATCGCGATCACCCGGCTGCCCATTTCGCAATATCCCACCATCGCGCCGCCCACGGTCGCGGTGAACGCGTCGTATCCCGGCGCATCGGCTAAAGCCGTCGAGAACTCGGTGACCCAGATCATCGAGCAGAACATGAAGGGCATCGACGGCCTGATGTACATGTCGGCGACCAGCTCCTCCGACGGCCAGGCTTCGGTGACGCTGACCTTCGAGAGCGGCACCGACCCCGACATCGCCCAGGTGCAGGTGCAGAACAAGCTGCAGCTGGCCACCCCGTTGCTGCCGCAGATCGTGCAGCAGCAGGGCGTGAGCGTGTCCAAGGCGAACTCGTCGTTCCTGCAGGTCATCGGCTTCGTGTCCGAGGACGGCAGCATGAACGGCGCCGACATCGCCGACTACGTGGCCGCCAACCTGGTCGACCCGCTCGCCCGCGTCAACGGCGTCGGCAGCACCCAGCTGTTCGGCACCAAGTACGCGATGCGGATCTGGCTCGATCCCGACAAGCTCAACACCTACAAGCTGACCCCGACCGACGTCATCAACGCCCTGCGCGCGCAGAACGCCCAGGTCGCGGTCGGCCAGCTCGGCGGCACCCCGTCGGTGAAGGGCCAGCAGCTCAACGCCACCATCACCGCGCAGGACCGCCTGCAGACCGCCGAGCAGTTCAAGCAGATCGTGGTGCGCGCCAACAGCACCGGCGCGGTGCTGAAGCTGGCCGACGTCGCCCGCGTCGAGCTGGGCCAGGAGGACTACAGCACCATCGCCCGCTTCAACGGCAAGCCGGCCACCGGCATCGCCATCTCGCTGGCCACCGGCGCCAACGCGCTGGCCACCGCGCAGGCGGTGCAGGCCGAGCTGGAGCAGCTCAAGCCCTCGTTCCCGAAGGGCCTCAAGGCGGTGACGCCGTTCGACACCACGCCGTTCGTGCGCGTGGCGATCGAGGAAGTGGTCAAGACCCTGCTCGAAGCGATCGTGCTGGTGTTCCTGGTCATGTACCTGTTCCTGCAGAACTTCCGCGCCACCCTGATCCCGACGATCGCGGTGCCGGTGGTGTTGCTGGGCACGTTCGGCCTGCTCGCGCTGTTCGGCTACTCGGTCAACATGCTGACCATGTTCGCGGTAGTGCTCGCCATCGGCCTGCTGGTCGACGACGCCATCGTCGTGGTCGAGAACGTCGAGCGCGTGATGAGCGAGGAAGGCCTCTCGCCCAAGGAAGCCACGCGCAAGTCGATGGACCAGATCACCGGCGCGCTGGTCGGCATCGGCCTGGTGCTGTCGGCGGTGTTCGTGCCGATGGCCTTCCTCGGCGGCGCCACCGGCGTGATCTACCGCCAGTTCTCGGTGACCATCGTCTCGGCGATGTTCCTGTCGGTGCTGGTCGCGATCGTGCTGACCCCGGCGCTGTGCGCGACCATGCTCAAGCCGATCCAGAAGGGCCACCACGCGTCCGACAAGGGCTTCTTCGGCTGGTTCAACAACAAGTTCGACGCCGGCAACAAGAAGTACCAGGGCGTGGTCCACGGCATCGTCACCCGCGCCGGCCGCTTCATGATCGTGTTCGCGGCGATGGCGGCGCTGATGGGCGTGCTGTTCTTCCGCCTGCCGTCCTCGTTCCTGCCGCAGGAAGACCAGGGCTTCTTGTTCACCATCGTGCAGGCCCCGGTCGGCGCGACCCAGGAACGCACCGGCGAGGTGCTGAAGAAGGTCGAGGACCAGTTCCTCAACGACAAGGCCGTGGATTCGCTGTTCACCGTGCAGGGCTTCAGCTTCGCCGGCAACGGCCAGAACGCGGGCATGGCCTTCGCCCAGCTCAAGCCTTGGGAAGAGCGCGCGACCAGCTTCGGCGAGCGCATGAAGGCGTTCTTCAGCTTCGGCAAGAGCCCGGCGCCGGACAACAGCGTCAACGGCGTGGTCGGCCGCGCGATGGGCAGCTTCATGCAGATCAAGGACGCGTTCGTGTTCGCGCTGGCGCCGCCGGCGGTGTTCGAACTGGGCAACTCCAACGGCTTCGTGTTCTACATGAAGGACAACGGCGCGCTCGGCCACGATGCGCTGGTGGCCGCGCGCAACCAGTTCCTCGGCATGGCCGCGCAGAGCCAGTTCCTGCAGAACGTGCGTCCCAACGGCATGGAGGACACCCCGCAGTTCCGCGTCGACGTCGACAACCAGAAGGCCGCCGCGCTGGGCCTGAACATCGCCGACATCAACTCGACCCTGCAGGCGGCCTGGGGCGGCCAGTACATCGACGACTTCGTCGACCGCGGCCGGGTCAAGCGCGTCTACGTGCAGGCCGATGCGCCGTTCCGCATGGTGCCCAGCGACTTCAACCGCTGGTACGTGCGCAACGACAAGGGCGAGATGGTGCCGTTCTCGGCGTTCGCCTCGACCCGCTGGGAATACGGTTCGCCGCGGCTTGAGCGCTACAATGGCGTGTCCGCGCTGGAAATCAACGGCGAAGCCAAGCCGGGCGTCAGCTCGGGCCAGGCCATGGCCGAGGTCGAGAAGCTGGTGGCGCAGTTGCCGCAGGGCATCGGCCTGGAGTGGACCGGCCTGTCGTTCCAGGAACGTCAGGCGGGCGCGCAGACGCCGCTGCTGTACACGCTGTCGCTGCTGATCGTGTTCCTGTGTCTGGCCGCGATGTACGAAAGCTGGGCGATCCCGACCTCGGTGCTGCTGATCGCGCCGATGGGCATCCTCGGCACGGTGCTGGCGACCTGGGCGCGCGGCATGGAGCGCGACGTGTACTTCCAGGTGGCGATGCTCACCACAGTCGGTCTATCGAGCAAGAACGCGATCCTGATCGTGGAGTTCGCCAAGGAGAACCTGGAGAAGGGCATGGACCTGATCGAGGCCACCTTGGCGGCGGTGCGCGACCGCTTGCGCCCGATCATCATGACCTCGCTGGCGTTCGGCCTGGGCGTGCTGCCGCTGGCCCTGGCCTCGGGCGCGGGTTCCGGCGCGCAGCGCGCGATCGGCACCGGCGTGCTCGGCGGCATGATCGTGGGTACGTTCCTGGGCATCTTCTTCGTCCCGCTGTTCTTCGTCGTGGTCGAGAAGATCTTCGTCAGAAACAAACACGCGCCCGCTGAGCACAGCGCCCAAGGAGCGCAGAGCCATGAGTAAGTTTTCGACCCACGCCCTGGCCCTGGCGATCGCGCTGGCGGCGACCGGCTGCGTGAGCCTGGCGCCCAAGCTGCCGGCGCAGGACGCCGGCATCCCGGCGCAGTGGCCGCTGCCGCCGACCACCCAGTCCTTCGTCGGCGCGCAGCCGCTGACCTCCGACCCGGCGGCCTCGCAAGCCGCCGGCGCGGGCGAAGGCGCGGCGGTGGCCGACATCGGCTGGCGCGATTTCTTCGAAGATCCGAACCTGGAGCAGCTGATCGGCCGCGCGCTGGACAACAACCGCGACCTGCGCGTGGCCGTGCTCAACGTCGAGAAGGCGCGCGCGCAGTACCGCATCCAGCGCGCCGACCGGTTGCCCGCGCTGAACGCCACGGCGCAGCTGCGACGCACCGGCGGCGACAACCAGCAGGTCGTCGACGAGTACCAGGCCGGCGCGTCCATCGCCAACTTCGAGCTCGACCTGTTCGGCCGCGTGCGCAGCCTGAGCCAGTCCGCGCTGCAGCGTTACTTCGCCGAAGAAGAAGCGCGCCGCGCGGCCCAGCTGAGCCTGATCGCCGAGGTCGCCAACGCCTACCTGACCCTGGCCGCGGACCGCGAGCTGCTGTCGGTGTCGGAGGCGACGCTGAAGAACCAGCAGTCGGCCTACGACCTGACCCAGAAGCGCCGCGAACTCGGCGCGGTGTCGGGCCTGGAACTGAGCCAGGCGCGCACCCAGGTCGAACAGGCGCGCGCCGATGCGGCGCGTTACGCCGGGCAGGTGGCGCAGGACACCAACGCGCTGAACCTGCTGGTCGGCGAACCGGTCGATCCGGCGCTGCTGCCGAGCAAGCTCACCGCCGGCGTCGCCGGCCTGGCGGCGCTGCCGCAGGGCCTGCCGTCGGAGGTGCTGCTGCGCCGTCCGGACGTGCTCCAGGCCGAGCACCTGCTGCGCGCGCAGAACGCCAACATCGGCGCCGCGCGCGCCGCGTTCTTCCCGTCGATCAGCCTGACCGGCTTCCTGGGCAGCGCCAGCAACGAGCTGTCGGGGCTGTTCGATTCGAACACCCGCAGCTGGCTGGTCAATCCGGTGGTCAACATCCCGATCTTCCAGGGCGGCAAGCTGCGCGCCAACCTGGCCTCGGCCAAGGCCGACCAGAAGATCGCGCTGGCGCAGTACGAGAAGGCGATCCAGGCCGGCTTCCGCGACGTCTCCGACGCGCTGGCGCTGACCAAGACCCTGGCCGAGCAGCGCCAGGCGCAGGAAGCGCTGGTCGAGGCGGCCGCGCGCGCCGACCAGTTGTCGACCGCGCGTTACAAGGCCGGCCGCGACAGCTACCTCAACCAGCTCGACGCCCAGCGCACGCTGTACGGCGCGCAGCAGGGCCTGGTGACCACGCGCCTGGCCGAGCAGAGCAATCGGGTCGCGCTGTACAAAGTGCTCGGAGGTGGCTGGAACGAGCGCAGCCAATGAGCACCCCGGGCAACCCGACCGCCGCCAAGCCCAGCGCCAAGGCCGCCGCGCGCGCGCAGGCCCAGCGCGAGCGCATCCTGGTCGCGGCCCAGCAGTGTTTCGTCGTGCACGGCTTCCACGCCGCCAGCATGGCCAACATCGCCGAGACCGCGGGCATGAGCGCCGGGCTGATCTATCGCTACTTCAAGGGCAAGAACGACATCATCCTGGCCATCATCGAGCGCCAGCTCGAAGAGGCCCGGGCCGATGTGGCCAAGCTCAACACCAGCAGCGACCTGGTCGGCGGGATCGCCGAGGTCTTCCAGCAATGGCAGGCCAACGATCCCGGCATCACCAGCGCGGCCTTGTTCCTGGAGCTGACCGCCGAGGCCACGCGCGATCCGGAGATCGCCGCGGCCACGCACGCCTCCGACAAGGTGTTCCGCGCGGACCTGGCCTCGTGGTTCGCGCGCAGCGCCGCCGAGGGCGGCCTGGGCGTGCCGCAGGACCAGGTCGGCACGCGGGTGTTGATCCTGCAGTCGCTGATCGAAGGCCTGGCGATGCGCGCGATCAGCCAGCCCGACCTCACCGTCGACCAGGTCAAGACCGCGTTGAGCCAGTTCCTGCCGAGCCTGTTGACGGCCCAGGCCTGACGCGGGCCGGTCCGGCCCGAAGCGGTAACGAAACGAGCCGCGGTCGCAAGACTGCGGCTCGTTTCGTTTCGACTGCTGCCAATGCACGGTAGCCCCCTGTAGGAGCGGCGCGAGCCGCGACCGCGCCAACGCAACTACGCCGCAGTTTCGTCATGGTTGCGTTGTCGCGGTCGCGGCTTGCGCCGCTCCTACAGGAATGCTGCGCGGCTATCGCGCGAGCTGCTTGGCCAGCTGCCCCAGCGTCTTTAGCGCCGTCTCCATTTTGCGGTCCCACGGCTGCCCGCAGCTCAGCCGCACGTGGTGGGTGTAGTCGCCGCGGTTGGAGAACAGGTGCCCCGGCAGGATGCCGATGCCGCGCGCCAGCGCCGCTTCGAACAGCGCCTGGCCGTCGACGCTTTCCGGCAACTCCGCCCACAGCGTCATTCCGCCGGCCGGCTCGGCCACGCAGGTGCCGTCGGGCCAGTAGTCCAGCAGCGCCTGCCGGTACGCCTGGGCGTTGCCGGCCAGGGCGCGGCGCAGGCGGCGCAGGCCGCGTTCGATGTCGTGGCGGGCGAGGAAGTCGATCAGCGCCAGTTGCGGCAGGGTCGCGGTGGCGACCGTGGAAAAGCTCTTGGTGCGCAGCAGCTCCGAGCGCCGCCGCCCGCCGAGCATCCAACCCACGCGCAGGCCCGGCGCGAGGATCTTCGAATACGAGCCGCAGGTGACGACGTGTTCGCCGTCGTCGAAGCGGCGCAGCGGCGCCGGGCGTTCGCCCGAATAGGCCAGCTCGCCGTAGAGGTCGTCCTCGATCAGCACCGTGCCGTGCGCGGCGCAGGCGGCGACGATCTCGCGCTTGGCCGCCTCGCCGGTGAGGCTGCCGAGCGGGTTGTTGAAGTTCGGCACCAGCAGCGCCGCGCGCACGGCGTGGCGTTCGAGCAGTTCGCGCAGGTGCGCCGGGTCCAGGCCGCGGCCGGGATGGTTGGGGATCTCCAGCACGCGCAGCCCGTGCGCGGCCACCGCCTGCAGCAGGCCGTGGTAGGTGGGAGTTTCCAGGATCACGATGTCGCCGGGACGGGTCAGCGTGCGCAGGGTGAGGCTGATCGCCTCCATCGCACCGGCGGTGACGATGACCTCGTCGGGATCGATCTCCACGCCGCATTGCGCGTAGCGCTGGGCGATGCGCTCGCGCAAGGCCGGCAAGCCCTGCGGCACGGTGTAGCCGAGCGCGACGGCGGGATCGCGGCGCATCGCCCGCGTCACCGAGGCGGCCAGCGCGGCGCTGGGCAGCAGCGCCGCGGCCGGGGTGGCAGCGTGCAGCGGCACCAGGTCGCGGCGCGATTGCACGTCGAGCACGCCGAGCAGGGCGGGATTGCGCATCGGCGTCGGCGCGCGCGCGAGGTGGCGCGCGCGGTGGCTGCGCGGCGCCGCCGCCGGCGCCGCGCGCACGTAGTAGCCCGAGCGCGGCCGCGCTTCGATCAGGCCCTCGCGTTCGAGCTGCTGGTAGGCCTCCACCGCGGTGGCCAGGCTGATGCGCTGGTCGCGGCCGAGCCGGCGCAGCGACGGCAGGCGTTCGCCGGCGCGCAGCACGCCGCGCTGGATCTGCCGGCGCATGCGCTCGGCGAGGCGTTCGTAGAGCAGTTCCTGGGACATGACGAACCTCGCAACACGAAAGCTCTTGTTCCACTCGCGGGAGAGGGGTTGGGGCGAGGGCGCGCGTACCGCCGCGAACCGCCGGACCCTCGTCTCGATCCCGCCCAGTCCGCTAGACGGCAAGCACGACAGCAGGACGAAACTGTACCGGTCGAAATTCATCCTAACTGAATCTGTATCGGTCCACCGCCGGGACCTACCCTGAGCCTCCCGCTCCCCGCACGCCCCTCCCCATGAGCACCGTCTCCGCCGCCGCCCCGAGCGCCGATTCGCGCAACGCGCTGGTCCAGTTGCTGATCGCCGAGTTGCTGATCGGCTCGGTCGGCGTGTTCGTGCACGAAAGCGGCCAGGACGCGATCACCGCGGTGTTGTTCCGCTGCGTGTTCGGGGTCGCCTTCCTGCTCGCCTGGGGCTGGGCGCGCGGGCTGTTCCGCGGCCTGCTCGGCGAGCGCGCGCTGATCCGTTCGGCGGTCTTCAGCGGCGTGCTGCTGGTGCTGAACTGGGTCGCCCTGTTCGCCGGCATGGCGCGCTCTTCGATCGGCGTGGCGACGATGGTCTACCACTTCTTCCCGTTCGTGGTGCTGGGCCTGGCCGCAGCGTTCTACGGCGAGCGCAGCCGCGCCGCCGACCTCGGCTGGACCGCGATCGCCTTCGTCGGCGTGCTGTGCTCGGCCGATCCGTTCAAGCTCTGGCGCAGCGCCGACAGCGGCTACCTGATCGGCGTCGGCCTGACCTTCGTCGCGGCGGTGCTGTGCGGCGCGTCGTTGCTGCTGTCGCGGCGGATCAGCCGCGAGCGGCCGTTCGCGGTGGTGTTGATCCAGTGCCTGGTCGGCGTGGTCATGCTGGCGCCGTTCGCCGACTACGCCAAGGTCATGGCGCCGGGCCCGCACTGGTTCTGGCTGGCCGGCCTCGGCCTGATCCACAGCGGCGTGTGCTACGTGCTGTTCTATTCGTCCTACCCGCGCCTGCAGGTGGCGACGATCGCGGTGCTGGCCTTCATCTATCCGGTGGTCGCGCTGCTGCTGGACTACGCGGTCTACGGCCACACCCTGGCGCCGGTGCAGAGCGTGGGCGTGGCGTTGATCGTGCTCGGCACCCTCGGCGTCAACCTCAAGTGGCGGTGGCGCCTGCGCCCGCAGCCCGCGCGCGCCTGAGCGCGCGGCGCAACGGTATACGGTTGCGCACGCGAGTTTCTCGACCCCGCCCGCCCGATGGCGGATGCGCCCGACGCTCTCGTCCGGCGGCCGGCGCAGGGATGCGCCGGTGGGCCTTTCTCGCGCCGCGCCGCCGCTGTGAATGCGGTCACGTGCGTTCAGTCGCGAGCCGACTTCGTATACGGTCCGTCACGCCCGCTTGCATCTTCGACGAACGGACGAAGGCTATCCCCGATGCGCGTTTGCGACTTCGCTCGCGTTTTGCACGTGCGAAGTCGACTTTTGCCGGACTCCCGCGCGCGAAAAAACGTTATCTTCGAAATGCAAAAGGGATGCCAACGGATTCGTCCATGCCGCCTCGCAACGTCGATTGGTTCAGTTCCAGCAGCGCCGACGAGGCCGGCGGGGCCGACGCTTCGTCGGCCGCCGCGACCGCCACCGCCGCCGCCCTGATTCCCCACCGGACCCGCGAACTGGCCATCACCTACGGCCTGGGCGCGCGCCTGCACCACGGCGAGCGCCATTGGGACGACATCCGCGACGAACTCGCGCGCGGCTGGGAGCGGTTGCGCGGCGCCGAGCGCGCGTCGTGGTCGCAGGTCGAGGCCCACGTCGAAGGCGCCTGGCGGCTGGTGCTGGCCGACTGAGCGAAAAAACGCCGCCCTCGCGGGCGGCGCCAAGTACCGCAAACAAGCGACGCAGCGTCGGGGTCAGCCCTTGATGCAGACCACCTGGCGCAGCGTGTGCACCACCTCGACCAGGTCGGCCTGCGCCGCCATCACCGCCTCGATCGGCTTGTACGCCGCCGGCGATTCGTCGATGACCGCCGCGTCCTTGCGGCATTCCACGTGGGCGGTGGCTTCGCGGTGCTGCTTGAGGGTGATGCTGCGGCGCGCCTCGGTCCGGCTCATCACCCGGCCGGCGCCGTGGCTGCAGCTGTGGAAGCTGTCGGCGTTGCCCTTGCCGCGCACGATGTAGCTGCGCGCGCCCATGCTGCCGGGAATGATCCCGAGCTCGCCCTCGCGCGCGCTGACCGCGCCCTTGCGCGTCACCCACAACGGCTCGCCGAAGTGTTCCTCGCGCTGGACGTAGTTGTGGTGGCAGTTGACCGCGGTCTTGTCGAGCTGGAACTTCGGCAGCTGGATGCGCATGGCGTGCAGCACCCGGTCCATCATCGCCTCGCGGTTGTGGCGGGCGTAGTCCTGGGCCCAGCCGACGGCTTCGACGTAGTCGTCGAACAAGGGCTCGCCTTCGAGCAGGAAGGCCAGGTCCTTGTCCGGCAGATGGAAGCCGAGCGTGCGCTTCTCCAGCTTCATCCGTGCCAGCTCGATGAAGTAGCTGCCGATCAGGTTGCCGGTGCCGCGCGAGCCGGAATGCAGCATCACCCACACCGCGCCGGCCTCGTCCAGGCACAGCTCGATGAAGTGGTTGCCGCCGCCGAGCGTGCCGATCTGCTTGTCGAGCTTGTCGGTGCGCAGCTTGCGGTGCTTTGCGTGGATCGCGTCCAGCCGCGCCGCCAGCCCCGATTTCGCCAGCCGGGTGGCGTGGCTGTCGGGCAGGCGCCGGTGTTCGCCGCCGCGGCCGTTGCCGACCGGCACGCAATGCTCGATCGCCGCTCGCACGCGGGCCAGGCTGTCGGGCAGGTCCTTGGCCTGCAGGGTGGTGCGCACCGCGGCCATGCCGCAGCCGATGTCGACGCCGACCGCAGCGGGGATGATCGCGCCGCGCGTGGGCACCACCGAGCCGACCGTGGCGCCCTTGCCGAGGTGCACGTCGGGCATGGCCGCGACCCAGGGGCCGACATGGGGCAGGGCGGCGATGTTGCGCAGCTGTCGCTTGGCGCCCTCGTCGACCGGCACCCCGCGGATCCAGGCCTTGACTGGGGCCACGCCTTCGTCGGCGTGGAGCAGTTCGTAGTGGGAGGTACTCATGATTCAGTGTTCCTTGTGTTGGGCGCCGAAGTACAGCCGGCCGCGGAATTTGCGCGAGCGCTCGCCTCGCGCGACGGCCACGTGCGGTTCGAACGGGTCGGGCCCGTCGCCGTTGCGCAGCCGATGCGCGATCAGTTCGGCCTGGTTCAACTGCCGCTTGCTGCGCGCGTAGACATCGCAGCGGCCGAACAGGCCGCAGCGCTTGCCGGCGCACGAACCGACAGGGGTGTGCAGCAGCGCGTCGAACGCAGGCGCCGGCACGCAGGCGCCAGGCTTGCGCTTGCCGGGGCGCGGCGGCGGCACGGGCGCGAGTTCCACCCGGTACCAGATGCCGTCCACCCGGTGCAGCTGGGTGGTCTCGTCGATCCGGCGCACGCCTTCGCGCCACCCCGCTTCGCGCGCCCGCACCTTGAGCAGGCGCTCGCGGCGACGCAGGGCGCGGTCGGCGGCGGCGTCCTGGTTGCGCATCAGGCAGCCGTTGCGCGGATCCACATACAGATCGCAGCGGCTGTCGGCCAGGGCGACGACGCCGCCCCAGCCGCGCGCGACGCACAGCCGGCCGCCGATCTCGAGCACGTCGATGGCGACGAAATCGCGCAGGTGCACGTGGATGTGCTGCTGCACGCTGTTGCGCCGGTCCACGCTTTTGCACAGTTCCGAATAGACCGCGTCCCAGCGGCGTCCGGCCTGTCGTTCCAGCCAGCGCTGCAACGGGCGCAGGTTTTCGTTGAGCCATTTTCGGCTCCCGCCGCGCGGGCGCATGCCCTCGAAGGCGCGACGATCGTCCGGTTCGCGCGGTTCGCGCCCCGGCTTGGCCCAGCCGGCGCCGGTGCGCGGCCGTTCCACGATCACTTTGTACATATCGCTTCGCATATGGATTTCGCATCCGATAGTCGGCCGCGCGCGCGGCTTGCGCACCGCGCACGCGACCCTGCGCCGCCCCGCACGGGGCGGCGTTCGCGTTGGCGTGGGCTGTCGCGCTATCGGAACCCGGGCGGCGCGATGCCGCCCGGTCCTGCGTTTCAGCCGTGGCCCTTGAGGCTGACGAGCTGCTTCATGACTCCCTCCAGACCGCCGAAGACGGTCAGCTTGTCGATCTTCTCGGTGATCTTTTCCAGTGCTTCGAGTTCCTTCAGGCGCATCAGCACCGGAGAGTCCTCGATCAGCTTGGCGGTGTTGAGCAGGCTGCGGGTCGCGTTGGCCTCCTCGCGGCGGCGGATCGTGTTGGCCTGGGCGGTCTTCTCCGCCTGCACCACCGCATTGAGGATGTCCTTCATCTCGCCCGGCAGGATCACGTCCTTGACGCCGACGCCGAGCACGTCCACGCCGATCTCGGCGCAGGCGCCGCGCGCGCTGGCGAGGATGTCCGCGTCGAGCGAGGCCTTGTCGCCGAGCAGTTCGTCCAGGGTCTTGGACGAGACCGCCTTGCGCAGGCCGTACTGCAGCTCGCGATAGACGTGTTCGGCGTATTTGGCGACCTTGGTGCGCGCGGCCACCGGCGAGGCCACGCGCACGCTGGCGGCGAGGTTCACGCGCAGGGTGACCTTGTCGCGGGTCAGCAGTTCCTGGCCGGAGACTTCCATCGCCTGCACGCGCAACTCCACGGTCTCCACCGCGACGTTCTTGCGCAGGTTCCAGAACGCGTACGCGCCCGGCGCCAGCACGCGCACGAACTTGCCGTCGACGAACAGCAGGCCGGCCGACTCGGTCGGCACGGCGCCGTGCGCCGCGACGCGGTCGAGCTGGGCGATCTGGCGCAGGCCATCGGCGACCTCGCGCTCGATCTCCAGGCCCTCGGCCAGCGCCAGCGCGCGCACGTCGATCGTCGCCAGGCCCTTCCAGTACAGGCGGCGCATGCCGGGCGCCAGCACTTCGGCGTAGCGGCCGTTGCGCAGCACCAGGCCGACTTCGTCGTTGCCGATGTCGGCGAGGACGAAGTGCTCGGACAGGCGCTCGCCGAGGCCGGCGATCAGCGCTTCGCCGTCGTTGCCGGCGTAGGCGCTGTTGCCGATGTTGTGCTGGTCGAGGGTGAGCTCGTCGCGCAGGTCGCGCAGCATGTGCACGCCCGGGCCGAGCACGCGCTCGATGCGGCGGTTGCGATAGACCAGGACGCGCTCGGCATCGCCGACCACGACCTTCTTCGTCCAGAACATGATCGTCTCCTTGGGTTCCGGTGTGGTCCGATCCGTGTTGTGGGCCGCTGCGACCGAATCGGAATGTCGCAACGGCGCGGCGGATCGCGTCGGCGACGCGAATTCCGGGATTCCGCCGCACGAGCGCGGCGGAAGGCAATAGGGTGGGAACGCCCCTGGCGTCGTCGTCGCGGACCGCATGCGCGGCGGGCGTGGCGCGGTCGCCGCCGGCATCGCCACGTCCGTTGTGGTCGATGCCGTGCGTCGTGCGCCATCGCTCGCCGGGCATGAAGCCGGCGGCATCGCCGCTGCGACGTTCCTTCGCGCGTCCCGTGCCGGCGATGCGAAGAGGAACGCCGCGCGGGGCGTTTCCCGGATCGGAACTTTCGTTCCGCGTTCAACGACTGTCGTTTCAGGACAGTGGATAGCGGGAGTCGAACCCGCGACAACAGCATCATTTGCTGCGCTCTAACCGTCTGAGCTATATCCGGCAGAGAAGGTCGGAATCGAACCGACGGCCTGCGCACGAGGCGCCGCTCTAACCGCTGAGCTACTTCCCTAGGTTGGAGCCCCTCCACGCACCGCGGCATACGCCACGGCAGGGCCGCGCGCACCGGGCCGGTCGGAAACCGGCGCCGCTGCGGTGCGTTTCATCGGGTGCTGCCTATTGCCGCCCGTCTCCGGACGGCAATCCATTCGGGCGCAAGCGCCCTTGTGGGTTTCTTTCGCGCACGCGCCGCCCGTGCCGAAGCATCCAGGCACAGCGTCTTTCGACGCCTCTACGGTCGATCCCCTTCGTCTCGGATGCTCCGGGGGTATGCGGAAAGAGCGATTTTTAAGGTGATTCCTGCAGCAAATCCTTTGCCGACGCCCGAAACGAAAACGCCCCCGGAGTGTGGTCCGAGGGCGTGGCCTTCCTCGGAAGATCGGAGCGACCGATCTTCCTGGAATGGAAGATCAGTGCGGGGTGCGCGTATCCCGGCCGCGACCGCGCGGGATCGACGCGCACGCAAACACCGCGGGGCTATGCCCTTGCGCGTTGTGTTTGGCGATGGTCGATTCGATGCGCATGAGAAGGCGGTCGGAAGGTGTGGGGAAGATGGGCGCGAACTTTACGCGGGGAAAATTACCCTTGCAAGACCGTTCGTCGTTTTATGAGCGGATGTTTTTCGCCGGTGCGCTCGTCGTCCGCATCGACGATGCGCTGCGCGGGCCCGCGCTCGTTGTCGCGGACGACTTGCCCCGGGCCTCTCGCGCAAACGCGAGAGGCCCGGGGCGAATCAGAATGCGTCGAGCTTCGCCAGAAAATCTGCGGTGTCGAGCACCTGCGCGAACTCCGCGCGCAAAGTCGCCAGGTGCGCGGCACCGATCGCTTCGGCCGCGATGGTCGCGCCCGCACCGTCGTCGAGATCGAAGCAGAAGCAGGCATCGCCGATCACCACGGTGCGATAGCCGAGGTTGCTCGCCATGCGGGCGGTGGTGGACACGCACATGTCGGTGCTGACGCCGAACAGCGCCACGGTGTCGACGCCGAGCCGGCGCAGGCGCAGGTCGAGGTCGGTGCCGATGAAGGCGGCGTTGACCGACTTGCCGACCATCGCCTCGCCGGGCAGCGGTTCGAAACCATCGCGAAAGGCGTGGCCGGGATGGTCGGGACGCAGGCTCGATCCGGGTTGCAGCGAATCGTGGCGCACGTGGATCAACGGCCAGCCGCGCTCGCGCCAGGCCGCGAGCAGGCGACGGCCGTTGGCTTCCATGTCCGGGTTGTTGCGGCGGCCCCACGGCGGGTAGTCGAAGCCGCGTTGTACGTCGATGGGGATCAGGGCGATGGGTCGCGTCGCGGCGGCGGTGTCGGCGGTATCGGTCATGAGGAACGCTCGGACGAAGACGGATGCGCCATCCTCGCCGCTCGCCGCGGCCGGTCTCAACCCGGCAGAATGACGGCTCCCGCCGGCGCTGCGCCGGCGGCGCCGCTACGGACCGCATCGCCATGAAGACCCTCGACGAGATCGACCGCAAGCTGATCGCGTTGCTGCAGGACAATGCGCGCCTGTCCACCGTCGCCCTGGCCAAGGCGGTGGCGTTGTCGCGCAGCACCGTGCAGGAACGCCTGCAGCGCCTGGAAGCGAGCGGAACCATCGCCCAGTACACCGTGCGCCTGGGCAGCGGCGACGATCCGTTGCGGGCGTGGTTGCTGTTGCGCTACGCCGAGGGCTTCAGCTGCGACGACGTGGTGCCGCTGCTGGCGCCGCTGCCGCAGGTGCGGCTGGCGCACAGCGTGGTCGGCGACACCGACCTGATGGTGCTGGTGCAGACGCGCTCGCCGGGCGAACTGGCCGACCTGCGCGAACAGGTGATGGGGCTCAAGGGCGTGGACGATGTCACCACGGTGCCGGTGTTGCGCACGGTGCTGGATCGGCTGTGAGGCGAGGGGCTTGCGTCGGCGGTTGCGGTGTCGCGGTCGCGGCTCGCGCCGCTCCTACAGGTAGCTCATGTAGGAGCGGCGCGAGCCGCGACCGCGAAGTTTCGACATCCGGCGTTACTCGGAGTCGATCTGCGCCAGATTCAACACCCAGTCCGGCACGCCGGGTTCGCCGGCGAAGAAGCTCGCCGGCCGCTTCTCGCCGATCGCCCAACGATGCAGCCAGCTCGGGCCGGCCGGGCCGGTGTAGGCGTCGGCGCGCCGGTAGGCCGGGTCGCGCATGGCTTCGTCCAGGCCGATGAAGCGGTAGCCGCGTTTGCGCGCCATCGCGATCAGGTCGCCGTAGCTGTCGGCGTTGAGCGCGTTGGCGTGGATCAGCCACACCTGCGGCAGGTTGTAGCCGAGCAGCGCCACCGACTGGCGCTCGTAGTAGTCGAGCTTGCGGCCCATGTACTTGACGTAGTCGCGGCGCAGGCGCGCCTTGAGCCGTTGCGGGTCGTTCTTGGCGCTGGGCTTGGTGCCGGCCGGCAGCGGTTCGTCGGCGCGCAGGTAGGCGGCGGCCCAGATCCAGTCGGAATTGTCGACCGTGACCGGGGCGATGCGGTAGCCGTGCTGGTCGAGGAAGCGCGCGAGCGCGGCCTTGTCGGCGGCGCTGCGGCCGGCGCGCAGGTAGGGATGGCGGAACCAGCGCGGAGCCTGGCCGCGCGCCTGCAGCAACGGGCGCAGTTGCCGCTCGCCGCGCAGGATGTCGTCCTGGTAGGCGGCTAGGCCGACCGCGTGCAGGTCGGAGTGGCCGTAGGTGTGGTTGCCCAGCTCGGCGCCGGCGTCGAGCCAGTCGCGCAGCATCGCCAGCCGCGCCGGTTGCAGCTGGCCGTCGGCGTCGAGCTTGCCTTCGTTGACGAAGCCGATCACCGGCACGTCGGCGCGGCGGATCGCGGGGATCAGGCGGCGGTGGCCGTCGAGGATCGATTCGGTGGAGACCGAGGGCAGTTGCACCCAGGGCAGGTCGTCCACGGTCAGGGCGATGCGGCGGTCCGGCGGCGGCGCCTGGGGCTTGGAGGCGGCCGTCGCGGTGGTGGCGGCGGCCATCAGCAGGCAGGCGAGCAGACAACGCAGACGGGCGGACGGGCGCATGCGGGGCTCCGGTCGGGATTGCGCCGATGATGGCCGCGCCCGCCGCGCATGACCAGCGACTTATGACCCATCCCGGGCCGCGGCGGGCGCTGGCGCGCCCGCCGTTTAGCTCGCGCTGTGGGTGGTTAACCGGCCTTTCGCGCCGGCCGCACGCTCGTGCGCGAAGCGCATCGTCAATCGAGCTTGCGCACGATCACGTAGTAAGCCAGGTTGCCCAGGCCGACCGCGCCGAGCAGCACGGCGAAGGTGCCGGCGGTGGCGTCGCGCCAGCCGGCCGCCTCGATGATCGCGAAGGCGATGGCGAGCAGCACCAGCACGATGCCCCAGCGCAGTGCGCCGTGGCGGCGGCGCTGGTCTTCGTCGCGGGCCAGCGAGCGCAGCAGTTCTTCGCTGCCGGCGCTTTGCGCCAGCTTGCCGCGTACGCGCGCCTCGACCACGACCTTGATGGCGAAGGCGATGCAGACGAACAGGGTGATGGGAACCAGGATATCGGGCATGGCGGCGGTCTCTTGGGGTCGTGTCCGGTTATGGAGCGAAGGGTGCGGGCCGTGAAGCGGGTGGCCACGGGCGGTGCCGGGCTTCGGGGCAAGAGATACGCCCGGCCGCGCGGCGGTTGCAGCGGCCGCGACCGGGCCTGGGGTGACAGTCGTCACATCCGGGCGGACGCGCCGGGCACTGCAACCGCGCGCGCCTTGCCCGCATCCTGGCTGCGATGACCGGTACCCCCGCCCCGACCGACGACCGCGCCCTGGTCGATGCCGTCCTGTCCCGCCAGCCGGGCGCGTTCGAGCGCCTGGTCCGCGAGTACCAGGGGCTGTGCTGGCACATCATCCAGCGCATGGTCCGGCATCCCGACGACACCCGCGAGCTGTGCCAGGAAGCGTTCTTGCGCGTCCACCAGTGTTTGCACCAGTATCGCTACGAGAGCGCGCTGAAGTCGTGGATCGGCCAGGTCGCCTACTCGGTGGCCAAGCGCCACCTGGAACGCAAGCGCATCCCGATCGCGGACACCGCCGCCGACGAGGACGCGTTGTCGCCGCTGGAGACGGTCAGCGACGGCTTCGACCTGGAGGCGGCCTGCGCCGACGAGGAGATCGCCGCCGGCCTGCACGCCGAGATCGAGGCGCTGCCGCCGTTGCAGCGGACCCTGTTGACCCTGTACCACCTGGAAGAAGTGCCCATCGCCGAGATCGCGCAGATGACCGGCCTGGCCGAGGGCACCATCAAGAGCCACCTGTTCCGGACCCGGGCGCGGCTGCGCCAGCGGCTGGAAGCGCGGCTGGGAGAAATCGCATGAACCGCAACGACGAATCCGACGCGCGCCCGGACGGCCCGCATCCGCACGCTGCGGCCGCCGCGCGCGAGTGGGCGCTGCAGGAGCGCGCGCGCGAGGACGAGCGGCGCGGCGCGCCGATGAGCGAGGACGAGCCGCGCCTGGCCCAGTACCGCTTGCTGAGCCGGGCGCTGCGCGCGCCGCCGATGGAGCCGATCCCCTACGGTTTCGCCGAACAGGTCGCGCGTCGCGCGCAGGCCGCGGCCGAGGCCGGCGACGGCATCGAGCGCTGGCTGCAACGCCTGTTGTTGCTGGGCCTGGTCGTGGCCAGCGCGAGCCTGATCGTGGGCGGCGCGACCGACTGGCTGGCGGGCGTGGACGCAGCGGTGCGGCGCTTGCCGGCCGGCGTCGTCTCGTGGGGCGCGCTGGCCGGCGCGTGCTGCCTGCTGAGTTGGGGCTGCAGCGCGGCCGCGCGAGCCGCGGGACTGGAGCCCGCCGCATCGGCGCGCGCGGCGTGATCGTTCCGCACGTATAGCGCTAACGCCGCAGCGCGGCGAATGTGAGCCCGCGCAGGGTTTGAACACCGCCGGATGCCGGTCCGCGTGCATCGCCGACGCGCGCGCGCGGCCCGGACGCGGTCGGAACCGCAGCGAAAAAAGCGCGAAAAACCTCGGTATTTCGCTGTATCGCGACCGGGTGCGCAGTTCCCCCGCTGCGCGCACGGCGTGCGTGTCACCCAAGTAACAGCCATCGCCCGACCCCCTGTCCAGACTCGCCTGCACCGCAGACGACAGGAGGGGGACCGTGATGGATGCGAACGGACGCGGACGCGTCGATTCCAAGCATTTTCGCGCAGCGCCGGCCGGCGCTGCGCAGGACCGCAGCACAGCCGGCGTGGCGTGCGCGGACTTCAAGCTCGCCGACCAAATGTTCACCGAGGCCTGGCGCAGCAACCTTCCGGAGCTGGAAGCGCGCGCGCGCCGCTTCGCCGAGGGCCAGCGCGACCGCGCCGAGGAACTGCTCGGCAACACCGCGATCAAGGCCTTGCTGTTCATGCGCCGGGCGCCGCAGACCATCACCGATCCGGGCGGGTTCCTGTTCGTGGTGCTGCGCCACGTCTTCCTCGACAGCGTGCGCCAGCGCAGCCGCGACCGCGAAGTGTTCGACCGCCACCGCGAGGTCGACGGCGAAGGCGGCGGCTTCGCCCACGAGGGCCTGTCGGCGCTGCAGCGGCTGGAACTGGAGGAGCAGCTGGAGCGGGTGGTGGCGGCGGTGGCGCGGATGAGCCGCAAGCAGCGCCGGTTGTTCGCTTACCGCTTTGTCGAGGAATTGCCGTATCCGGTAATTGCCGAGCGCCTGGAAATGAACCAGCCGCTGGCGCGCAAGCACGTCGAACTGCTGCGCAACCGGCTCAGGGTGGCGGTGGGACGGGAGTGAGCGCGCACGCGGGGAGTTCACAAGGCCCCCGGGCCCGCGTTCCACCGAATCAGACGCAACCGACTCCGCAACGCACCTCTCACCAAGGACAGGCTCATGGCCGACCCCGTCAACTCGCAGATCACCGATGCCGTCACTCAGACCAACGTCAAGGTGGTCGCCGAGGCGCCCGCGCAAGCCATCGCCTCGCTGTACCAGGTATCCAGCCACTCCACCGGGCTCGCGCTGCAGAACGCGGTGCACAGCCAGCAGGTGCTCAACCAGATCTCCAGCGCGGTGGTGTCCAAGGCCGTGCAGATGATCATGGCCGTGGGCGACAAGTAAGTCGCGGCCGAGCGCACCGCGCCGACGGCGCAGGCGGATACGGGGCTGACGTGCGTCCGGGAGGACAGCGATGAAACTGCATTGGGACGAAAACCAGCATGCGGGCGCCGCGCCCGCCGCGCACACGGATGGCCCCGGCGCGGGGCCGGACGCGGAGGCGGGCGCGGCGCGGGGAGCGGCCGATGGCGCCGAGGCGGCCGCTGCGGCAGCGGCCGCGGCCAAGACCGCCGCCGGCGACGGCAGCGACGGCGCGCCGCCCGCGGCCGCGCAGATCCCGCCGGAGGGCGGCGCTGCGGGTTCCGGCGCCGATCCGGGCCAGGCCACGTCCGCCGCCGACGCGGCGGGCGACGGTGCGCCGGCCGGCGCAGCGCCGGCCGCGGGCACGCCCGGAAACGGCGATGCCGGCAGCGGCGCACCCGCGGACGGCGCCGGCCAGGGCGGCGCCGGCGCCGGCGGTGGCGGTGGCGGCGATGCCGGCAATGGCGCCGCCGGCAGCGGCGACGACAGCGGCAGCCGCCTTCCGCAATCGCCGCTGGCTGCCGCGCGCGGCCGCGCGCTCACCCGCAGCAAGGCGCTGATGAGCGGCAGCGCGGCGCCGCCCGACACCAGCGCGTTGAACACGCAGATCGTCCAGGCGGTGCAGTTCACCAACGCCGAGACCGCGTCCTACGCGCCGGCGCAGATCGCCACCAACGCCGACATGATGATCAGCCAGGCCGCCGGCCTGGTCGCGCAATCGGCGGCGGCCTATTTCGACGGCGTCACCAAGATCGCGCTGGCCAGCCAGGGCGTGCTGATGAAGCAGCTCACCCAGGACATCGTCGCCGGCAACGTCACCAACGCCGCCGAGGACGCGATCGGCATCCTCGCCACCGATGTGTTCATGGGCGTGGCCGCCGCGGTCGCGGCCGCGGCCGGGGCGATGGAGGCCGAATCGGCCAAGTTCGCCATCGACGCGATCGATTCGAGCATTTCCAAGTACACCTCGGTGCTGCAGAACAGCGGCGCCAAGTAGCCCGCGGCGGCGCCGGGCCGTTGCGGTCGAGGCCGCGCGGCGTCGGCACCGCCCGCCGCGGCGACCGGTCCGCCTTGCCGCCGGTCCGGGCGGCACGGCCGTGCCGGACCTGGGCGGACCCCAGTGCTGCGCCTGCCGCAGCGGCCGTTGCCGACGCCCGCGCGCGGCCGCCGCCGCCGCGCCGGGGTGTCGCCGGGGCCGCCCGCCACGCTCTTCCCGCCCGCCGAGTCGGCCTGATCGGCGCCCTCATTGCGTATCGCATGACGTGTAAGACGGAGTTCGCGATGGACGAGAATCTGCACTATCTGCTGCATCAGGAACTGGACGGGCTGTTCGATCCGCCGCCGGCCGCCGGCGCCGGGCCGGGCGATGGCGCGCTGTCGCCGCCCGCGTCGCAGGCCGAGCCGCCCGCGGCCTTCGCGGCGCGGCCCGAGCGCGACGACGACGACAGCGATGTCGCCGACGCCGACGCCGAGCCGGCGTCCGAGCCGACCCGGGCCGAGCGCCTGCGCGATCCGAAGCTGCTGCAAGCGCTGGTGCGCCTGCTGGGGCTGCGCGGATGAGCGCGCCGGCATCGGCGCCGCCGGCCGCAGCGGCCGGCGCGCGCGAGGAACTCGACCAGGTCGTGCGCGATTTCGCCCGCGCCCAGCTCGGCCGCGAACTGGGCCAGGACGAACAGCAAGTGCTGGCGGCCTACGTGGCGCTGGTCGACGCGCAGTCGCCGGCGCCCGCCACAATGGCGCGCGGCGAGGTCGGCAATCTGTTCGACAGCGAGCGCCGGCAGATCCAGGACGTGATCCAGCAAAGCCTGCAACGCGCCCAGTCGGCGGTGGCGAGCAACGCCCGCGCCGGCGAGGCGGCCGAGCGCGAAGTGCTCGGCGTGGTCGAACGCGCGCAATCGCTGCAGGACCTGATCCCGCCCAAGCCGGCGCCCGGCGCGCCGGCGCGGACCGCGCCGGCCACGCCGATGGAGCAGATCGCAGTGCGCCTGGGCGAGTTGGTCCGGCAGGAAGTGCAGGCGTGTTTCCAGCGCGAGATCGGCCCGCTCGCGCGGCAATTGCAGGACGTGATCGACGCCGCGCGCGCCAACGGGGTCTTGCCCCAGGCCGCGGCGCCGCCGCAAGACAACGACGGTTCCGCGTCCGCCGACGAGTCGCGCGCAACCGCCCAGGACAGCGCCGACGCTGTTCGCCCCGACCGCGACAACAACTCCGATTCCGCCGCGAAGGCGAACGGCGGGGCCGCTTCACAAGCCGATCCATGACTCGTTAATCAGCCATGTACGGCAGCGGCCGTACTTCACTTTCCAAGGAGCTCGATATGGCATTCCCGACCGCCGTCAACGACCAAATCACCGATGCCGTCACCCAGTCCAACGTCAAGGTCATCGGCGAAGCGCCGGCCTTCGCGATGGGTTCGATCTACCAGTCGATGGCCCACTCCACCGGCATCCTGTTCGAGAACGCCGTGGCGGCGCAGCAGCAGCAGAACTCGCTCTCGCAAGCGGCGGCCAACCAGGGCGTGATGCAGATCTACAGCGTCGACACCACCGCCGCCGCCGGCGCCACCGAGAAGGTCGCGCAGACCGGCGTGTCCGACAACCTCACCAGCCTGCTGACCGTGCTGCGGGCGTTCAAGTAAGGCCGGCTCGGCGCCCGATCCGCGCGATCGGGCCACGCGGCGGCCGGCCGGCATGAGGGCCGGCGCCGCGGCCTAGTCCCCACCCGATACCGAGGAGCGTTCCATGGCATATCCCACCGCAGTCAACAACCAGATCACCGACGCCGTCACTCAGTCCAACGTCAAGGTCATCGCCGAGGGCCCGGCCTTCGCGATGGGCTCGATGTACCAGGCGTCGGCCCACTCCACCGGCATCCTGTTCGAGAACGCGATCGCCTCGCAGCAGCAGCAGACCTCGTTGGCGCAGGCCGCGGCCAACCAGGGCGTGATGCAGATCTACACGGTCGACACCGCTGCGGCGGCCGGCGCGACCGAGAAGATCGCGCAGACCGGCGTGGCCGACAACCTGACCAGCCTGATGACCGTGCTGCAGTCGTTCAAGAGCAATCCGTACGGTCCGTAAGGCCCGCGCTGCGCGATGCCGGGCCGGATCACGGCTCCGGCATCGTCGCTGCCGCATCCCGGCCGCACCTGGCCGTGGCGCGCCGATCGGAAACGACTCGAGCCGCCGACGCTTGCGGCCGAGCCGCTTAGAATCGAGCCGCCTCGAACCGATCCGATCCGGACCGATTCGCCCCGAGTCGATCCGAATCGATCCGACCCGATCCGATCAGAACCCAGCCGAGCCGCATCGATCCGCTCGCCGCGTGCGCGGCGCGGATCGCCGGTCGCTTGCCGCGTCCGCGCCGTGCCGACGTCCACAGGGGGCGTTATGAATCCTGCCACCGGCCGCGCCCGCGGCCGTTCCGGAGCCGGCTGCCGCGGCGTCCGGGTCGTCTCCCGCTTTGCCCGCCGCAGCGCGCACCGATGCGCGGGCCGGCCGGCCGCCGCGCCGAGCGCGCGGCCGTGCGCATGGCCCTGAGCGCCGACGACGGCGCCGCGGTGCGCAGGCGCCGCTGGGGCCTGGACCGCTGCGCGCTGCTGCGCGGCCTGCCGGTCACGCTGCTGGAGCACATCGCCCGCCACAGCAGCGAGGCGCACCTGGAAGAAGGCGACGCGCTGTTCTTCAAGAACGATCCAAGCGACTGCCTCGCCTTCGTCGTGCACGGGCGCATCTACAAGCTGCTGTACGGCCCCGACGGACAGGAACTGATCGTGGACACGATCGAGAGCGGCGAGACCGTCGACGAGACGCCGCTGCTGGACACCCACGCGCATACCTTCACCGCGGTGGCCTACAGCCCGACCCGGGTGCTGCTGTTGCCGCGCCGGCACTTTCCCAGCCTGACCAACGACCCGGTGGTGATCGAGCGCGCCCACGCCTCGCTGTGCCTGCGCCTGCGCCAGGCGGTGGAGAGCCTGGAGACGATGTGCCTGCACCGGCTCGAGTCGCGCCTGGCGCGCTACCTGCTGTCGCTGATGCACAACCAGCCGCAGCCGCGCGGCGGCGATTTCGAAGTGGCCCTGCCGCCGACCCAGAGCATCCTGGCGGCGATGGTCAACGCCAGCCGGCCGAAGTTGAACGCGCAGCTGCAGACCTGGCACCGCAGCGGCCTGGTCAGCCGCAAGCGCAACATCCTGCGCATCAACGACATCGACCAGTTCCGCTGCAAGGCCTTCCTGGACCGCGATTTCGAGCGGCCGGCCGGGCGCGCGCGCGCCGCGTCCGCGTGGCGCAACGCCTGAGCGCGCGCCGGCGTCGCGCGCGACAACGCCGGCCGCGTGCGCAGCCGGCGTCGCGGGCCGGGCGCGCGAGGATCAGCCGTTGCGGCAGGCCTCGCGCGGCAGCGCGTGCAGCAGTTCGCTGGCGTCCTTGAGCAATCCGTCGAAGCCGTTGTTGTTGTCGGCCGGGCAGAAGTCCTGGACCCGGGTGCCGTTGGAACGGTACTCGACCTGGAACACGGCCTTGTTGCGCTTGACGAACTCCTTGTAGCCGGCGCATTCGCCGTGCTGGTTGCATTCTTCGTTGAGCGCCCAGTCGGCGAACACGGCCGCGTACGGCGCCATCTCCGGGCCGTTCTTGAGGCCCATCGACAAGCCGCGCGCGTGCGCGGCGTCGACCAGCAACTGCAGGTAGTACAGCGAGTCCTCCAGGGTCAGGTCGAAGCCGGTGTTCTCCTGGCCCTGGTTGAAGGAATCGTCCAGGTCCGGCTCGACCCCGTCGCAGCCTTTGGCCCGGGCCTTGTCCAGGCGTGCGGTCATGATCGGCATCAGCGCATCGGTCTTGCGCACGTCGATCCAGTATTCGTCCTCGAAGCCGTCCATCTGCTTGCCGATCAGGCCCGGCACCTTCCTGAATTCGGCGGCGTCGGCGCGCTGGGTGTTGTAGCTGCCGACTTCGGTGTAGCACACCACGTAGATGCCCTTGGCCTTGAGCCGGGCGACCTCGGCCGCGGAGGTCGCGTCCAGGTCGATGTCGAGCATCTTCTTCGGGTTGGCCAGGGCGTCGAGCATCGAGGCGTTGGCGGCGCGGCCGTCGAGCTGCCAGTTCCAGCTGGTGCCCGGGGTCAGCGGCTTCCAGGTCGGGGCGGCGGCCTCGGCGCGGGCGCCGCTGCCGTACAGCGCGGCGGCGAGGGCCAGGGCGATGAGCGCGAACTTGTTCATTGCATCTCCAGAATGAGGGGGAGGGGACTTGCGCGCGGACCGCGCCGCCCGCGGCCCCCTGCGCCGTCGCGCCGCGCGCCAGCGGCGGATCGCTCGCGGCCGGCCCGGGCGCGCGAGCGCCGGGCGGCGATGAGGAGGTGGAGCGGCGCCGAGGGCGCCGGCGGCGCGCAGCGGCTCCTGCCGTGCTTCCTGCGCCCGCGTGCGGTGGCGGCTGCACGGCCGGCGCGGCGGCCGCGAACGCCCGGGGCGTCGCGCGCCGTCGCGAACCCGGGCCGCCCGCGGCCGGCCCGCGACTGCGGCCCGACCGGGGACGCCAGCATCGCGGCGCGGGGCTGCAACGAAACCGGCCGGACTTCTCAGCTTGACCGACGCTTACAAATCCCGCGCGCCGCGGCGGCATCGGTGAACAGGCGGCCGCCGCGGCCGCGACCGGAATCCACGTCCCAATTCCGCGCTCGCCGCGCCGCCGTCGGTGCCGGCGCCGGCCGGCCGGCCGTATACCGTGGGCTATCCTCCACAGGCTGAAAACAACTTGCTGAGGAAATGGAACGATCCTGGCGCCTTCTCTGGCAGACCCTGCTGACCCTGCTGGGTCTGAGCGCAGCGGCGCTGGCCTGCGCGCAGCCGTTCGTGGTCGCGCGGCTCGGCCCGGGCGCCGACCCGCCGTTGGCGCAGGTGCTGGCCGGGCGCTACGACGCGCGCTTCGCGCCGGTGGCCGGCGAGCGCATCGCCTACCCCGACCGCCGCCCGCAGTGGCTGCGCCTGACCGCGACCGCCGACGTCGGCGAAGACCAGCTGCCGCAGCTGGTGATCGACCAGCCCTACCGCAAGTTCTTCGACATCTGGCGCCACCGCGACGCCGACCCGGTGCGGCGCGCGCTGCACGGCCGCGGCAGCGAGTTCCAGCATTCCTCGCGCTTCGTGGTCTATCCGCTGGAAGGCGGCCTGCGCAAGGGCGAGGTGATCTACCTGCGCACCTATGCGACCGAGTTCACGCCCTCGACCCTGCGCATCGAACCGCTGGCGCAGGTGCACCGCCAGGACATGGGCCACGTCGCCCTGCGCAGCGTGGTGCTGACCGCGCTGGGCGCGACCGCGATCCTCGCGTTCGGCTTCTGGGTCGGCCTGCGCGAACGCGGCTACGCGTATTTATGCCTGACCTTGCTGGTGCAGACCGTCAACCTGGCGGTGGAGGGCGGCGAGATCCGCATGATCCCGTGGCTGCAGGACGTGCTGCCCAACCGCCGCACCAACGTCGTGCTGAACACCGCCGCGACCATCGCCAGCGTGCGTTTCCTGATGTTCTACCTCGACCTGCGCACCACCCAGGCCGGGGTCGCCAAGGTGCTCAACGTCTGCAGCTGGGTGCTGGGCGCGCTGCTGGCGGTGTCGCTGGTGCAGACCTGGAAGCTCAGCGCCAGCTTCGGCAACCTGGTGCTGCTGGTGCTGATCGGCGCGGTGTTCTACGCCTGCGCGGTGGCGATCTCGCGGCGCCAGCACGAAGCCTATTTCCTCGCCGGCGCCTGGGTGCCGCTGCTGGCGGTGCTGGTGGTGCTGGTCGGCGGCTTCCAGAAATGGTGGCCGATGTTCGCCTGGCTGGAATACGCCTATCCGCTCGGCCTGGTGTTCGGCGGCCTGGGCCTGCTGCTGGGCCTGGCCGCCAAGCTGCAGAAGCTGCGCCACGACCACGACACCGCCAAGCACCGCGCGACCTACGACCGCCTGACCAGCGTGATGAACCGGCAGGCGATCGAACAGAGCCTGCGCGAGGCCATCCTCGACGCCCACCGCAACCGCCGGCCGCTGACCGTGGTGTTCTTCGACATCGACCACTTCAAGCGCATCAACGACGAACACGGCCACAGCGCCGGCGACGAGGCCCTGCGCACGGTCGCCGAGCGCACCCGCAACCGGCTGCGCGCGACCGACCTGTGCGGCCGCTACGGCGGCGACGAGATTCTGGTCGGCCTGCCCGGCACGCGCCTGGAACAGGGCCTGGTGGTGGCCGAACACCTGCGCCAGGCGGTCGGCGCCAACCCGCCGACCGTGCACGGCCGCGCGCTCAACCTGAGCCTGAGCATGGGCGTTGCCGAACTGCGCCCGGGCGAGAGCTTCGACCAACTGCTCGAACGCGCCGACGCGGCGCTGTACGCGAGCAAGGCCGGCGGCCGCGACCGGGTCACGGTGCAGCGTGCGGCGGTGGAGGAAGTGGCGATCTGAGCCATCGCCGCCGGCGCCGTAGCGCCAGGGCGGATGCTGGGCCGGCATCGTTCATGTCTTTCAGGGGCCGACTAAACTTTTTCCGCGATGTGCTGAGAAGTCCATTTGAGAGCCGCCCCTTGGCGGCACCAATGGAATGGGAAAGCACACATGGTCGCGATCGTCACAGGGAATGGGCTGGGTCTGCAGGCGTCCTCGGCGTTGGGCCTGGGCGGCCGCGGCCAGATCGGCACGGCCGGGTTCGGCAAGGCCGGCGAGCAGGTGTTCGTCAACGCCGCGACCGGCAACCTGATCCTGCGCGACCGCGACCAATGGCTGATGGGCCGCGGCGTGGATGCCGAGCTGTACCGGGCCTACAACAGCCAGGCGCAGCTGGTCGGCGAGACCTGGCGCGCCGGGGTCAGCAAGCAGGTCGGCGGCCTGACCGGCACGGCCAACGCCGCCAGCAGCGTGGTCTACCGCACCGACTGGGACGGCAGCCGCATCGCCTACGCCTGGGACGCGGCGCGCTCGTTGTACGTGGCCGGGGAAGGCGCGGGCACCCGCGACACCCTGGCCTGGGACGCCGGCAACCAGCGCTGGACCTGGACCCAGGGCGGCAGCCAGCTGATCGAGCGCTACGACGCCGGCAAGAACGGCCGCGTGTTCGAAAGCGTCGACCGCGACGGCAATGCGGTGAGTTATCGGTACGACCTGCTGGACCGGCTCAACGAAGTACATACCGCCAATGGCGAAGTCACGCACCTCGACTACGACCTGTTCGACCGCCTGACCGGAGTATGGACCCGCACCGGAAGCGGTGCGGATACCCGGATCTCGACCCAGGTTCGATACGTCTACGACGATGCCGGCCGCCTGAGCAAGGTATCGGTGGACCTGAGCCCTGAAGACAACGCCGTCGTCGACGGCAAGGTGTTCACCACCACCTACGGCTACGACGGCAGCAGCGGCCGGATCGCGTCGATCACCCAGTCCGACGGCGCCAAGGTCGCCTTCGGCTACCAGTTGATCGACGGCCAGTACCGCGTGGTCAGCATCGCCCAGACCAGCGAGGTCGGCGTGCTGCGCACGACCACGCTGGCCTACGACACCGCCAACCGCCGGACTACCATCACCGACCCGCTGGGCCAGGACACGATCCTGGCCTACGACGCCCAGGGCCGGCTGCTGCAGACCAGCAGCCCGGCGGTGAACGGCGCGCGCCAGACCCAGTTCTTCGGCTACGACGCGGCTGGCCAGGTGGCGACGATCCGCGACGGCCTGGGTAATGAGGTGAAATACACCTACGACGCGGCCGGCAACCTGATCAAGCAGGAAGACGCGGTCGGCACGCTCGTGGAGCGCACGTTCGGCAGCGACAACCAGCTGCTGAGCGATACGGTATCGGGGCCGAACACGGCCGCGGCGACGACGCGCTACGTGTACGACGCCGAGCAGCATCTGCGCTTCAGGATCAGCGCGGAAGGGCGGGTGAGCGAACTGCGCTACAACGCCGCCGGGCAGCAGGTCGCCAAGCTGAGTTATTCGGAAGGCCGCTACGCCGGCAGCGACTACAGCGAAACCGCGCTGGCCGCATGGGCCGGCGCCAACGCGCGCATCGGCGAGCGCACCGACAGCGAATACGACTTCCGCGGCAATCTCAGCAAGCTGACCCAGTACGGCACGCTGGCCGCCGACGGCAGCGGCGCGATCGACGCCAAGACGATCCAGACCCGCTACGTCTACGACGCCCAGGGCCGCCTGCTGCAGCGCTACGCCGGCACCATCGCCGCGCCGGAGGTCGAGCAGTTCGTCTACGACGGCCTGGGCCGCACGATCCGCACCACCGGCTTCAACGACGCGGTGACGATCACCCAGTACGACGACGCGCAGCGCCGCACCGTCGTCAGCTTCGCCAACGGCCTGGTGCGCACTTCCAGCTACAACCACGCCGGCGAACTGATCGCGCTGGCCGAATCCGGCAGCGGCGGCACCGTGCTGTCGCAAGTGCGCTACCACTACGACGCCGACGGCCGCCTGCGCATGAGCGAGGACGCGCTCGGCGCCAAGACGCACGTGCTGTACGACGAGGCCGGGCGTCGCGTGGCCGAGATCGACGCGGCCGGCGCGCTGACCGAGTACGTCTACGACGCCAACAACCAGGTCGTGAAGACGCTGGCCTACGCCACTGCGGTGAATGCGGCGGCGCTGGCGGCGCTGATCGACGCCAACGGCAAGCCGAAGCAGACGGCGAGCGTGAATGGACAGACGGTGGCGCTGACCTTGTCCAACTCGGGTTTGCGGCCCGCTGCGGACGCCGCAGCGGACCGGCCGCAGTGGCGGTTCTACGACGCAGCCGGTCGCCCGATCAAGACGGTCGCCGGCGACGGCGCGTTGACCGAATACGCGTACGACGCCGGCTCGCGCCTGATCCGCAAGCAGGTGCACGGCGCGGCGGTAAAGATGTCGGCGTTCCTGGCGGCGCCGACGCTCGCCAATGCCGTACCCGAACGCGTGATCGACTCCAGAAGCGTGACCACGCGTTACTTCTACAGCGCGGATGGTCTGCTGGTCGGCGTTCAGGAAGGCGCCAACGGCATGAACGGGGGCGGCGGCCTCACCGAGACGATTTACGACGGGGCCGGGCGCAAGATCAAGACGGTCGCCTACGCGACGCCGACCAACCAAAGCCTGCGCATGACCGGAACGCTGGAACAATTGCGTCCGGGACCGAACTTCAAGGACATCCACAACTACTACAACTACGACAGTCGCGGACTGTTGGTCTCGCAGATCGACGGCGAGGGGTATCTCACCCGTTACGAGTACGACGCGGCCGGCAATGTCTCGCGCCGCATCCGCGGCGAGAAGATCCCGCCGACGGCGTTGGGCCTGCCGCAGACGATCAGCGGCAGTTTCACGGCCCGTGCGGGCGCCAATGCGGGCGGACCGGCGCCGGTCGTCGAAGTCTGGGTCGATGGCATCAAGGTCAAGGACGTCCAGCTGTCGGCGACCGATACCGTCTATACCTTCAACGCCCAGGTCGTGGCCAACGCCAACCACCAGGTATCGCTGGTCTACCGAGGCTCCGGCGCCGACCTGTGGCTGAGCGCGGCCACGTTCGCCGGCGTTGCCTTCGACGCCAACGGTTTGTCGATGTGGGATGCCGGCGGCACCGGCGCGCAAGCGGGCACGGCGACCCGGCAGCCCGCCGGCGAAGCGCATGTGGCCGGCGACGGCGCGTTCCGCTGGGCGGTGTCCGCGACGCAGGCGCTGGCCGCGCTGGCGACCACGCCCGGCTTGATCGAGCGCACCGACTACAGTTACGACGTGGAAGGCCGGCTGTTGTACCAGACCGAGTACTCCAGCAGCGGCAACGTCGACTCGCAGCGCAGCTACGACAGCCTCGGCCGAGTGGCAGCGGAACGCCGCGGCGACCGCAAATCGAACTACCGCTACGACCTGCAAGGGCGCGTTGTCGCCGAGCTCAGCGGTGAGGGCGTCAAGGCCTTGGAAGCGCTCGGGGCCAACCCCTCGCAGGCCGCGATCGATGCGGTATGGGCGGATCGTGCGGTGCGCTACCAGTACGATGCCGGCGGCCGGCGCACTGCGATGATCGATGCTTTGGACCGTTCGACGCTCTACTACTACGACAGCCTCGGCCGCCTAACCCATACGGTCAATCCGTTCGGCGAAGTGACCGAGCAGCGCTACAACGCGTTCGGCGACGTCGCCCAGGCCATCGTCTACGCCAAGCGACTGACGTCGCTGTCGCTCGGGCAGATGCACGGCGGCGCGCTCACCCAAAGCGCGGGCGACGCCATCGCGGCCCTGGACGATGCGCAGGCCAGCCGCACGACCCTGAGCTACGCGATCACCGGCGCGCTGGCGCGGTCGGTGGATGCGCTGGGCGCTTATACGGAATGGACGTATACGACCTCCGGCACGGTCGAAAAAGTCAACCGCTGGAGCGACTACGCGCGGACGTACGCCAACTGGATTCAAACCGTCTACAGCTACGACGGCGCCGGCCGGCAGAATACCGAGACCGTCGATGCGCTCGGTGCCGCGCCCCTGGGACTGATCAACTGGCAGATTCGCGATGCGTTCGGACGGGTGACCAACACCCAGACCAGCGACATCAAGGGCGTAGTCCGCCGCGCCGTTTCGGTCGCCTACGACCGCAACGGCCGGGCGACCATGGGCTTCGATCGTTCCTATTCGTTGCCCAGCTATATGTTGAGCTACGACGCGTTCGGCAACGTACTGACCCGCACCGAGTACACGGCCACCGGCATCGCCGGCAACACGAGCTACGCCTATACCGCGTTCAACCGCGAAATCCAGGTGACCACGGCCGAGGGCGTGGTCACCAAGAGCCGCTACAACGAGCACGGCCAGATCGTCGAGTTGATCGACGGCCGCGGCAACGCCACCGTGTACGAATACGATCTCGACGGCCGCCTGATCCGCACGACGTCGCCGGCCGGCACGGTGTCCACGGTCTACGACCAGGCCGGACAGGCGATCGAGACCGTCGATGCGCGCGGCGTCAAGACCGTGTTCGAATACGACCCGGCCGGGCGCGTGCTGACCCGCACGCTCGACCCGAACGGTTTGGCGATCAAGACCGCGTACGCGTACGACGCCAAGGGCCAGTTGGTCCGCACGACCGATCCGAACGGCAGCGTGACCGAGACCCGCTACGACCTCAGGGGACAGAAGGTCGCGGTCGTGGTCGATGCCGGCGAGGGCCGGCTCAATCTGGCCACGACTTTCGAATACGATGCCTTGGGCCGAACCGTGCGCACGACCGCGGGCTCGGGCACCAGTGCGGCCCAAGTCGCCGAGCATCAGTACGACAAGGCCGGCCGTCTCATCGCGACCATCGCCGATCCGGGCGGCCTGGCCCTGACGACGCGCTATGCGTACGACGCGGGCGGCAATGTGGTCGCGCGCACCGACGCGAACGGCCATGTCACCCGTTACGTGTACGACCGCGCCGATCAATTGTTGCTCACGGTCGGTGCGGACGGTGCGGTGGAGCGGCGCGACTACGACACGTACTCGGGCGCTTTCGTCGGCATCACCCGCTTCGCAAGGGCGATCGACTTGGCCGGGCTCGACCCGGCCGTCACCGTCGAGCAGATCCAGGCGCGTCTGCAGCCCAATGCGAGCGAGGACCGAACGCTGCGCCAGGTGTTCGATCGCGATGGCCGCCTGCGCTACACGATCGACTCGCTGGGCTATGTGACCGAATCGGTCTACGACGCGAGCGGCAACGTGGTGCGCAGCGTGGCCTATGCCACGGCCGTGGTCCTGACCGCCCTGGCGACGCCGGCCAACGTCGCCGCCGCGCTGACTGCGCAGTCCGGCGCCGCGCATGCGGCGGACAGGGTCGAGCGCAACGTCTACGATGCCGCCGGGCGCCTGGCGTTCCGTATCGATGCCGGCGGGTATCTCACCCGCAATCGCTATGACGCCGGAGGCAATCTGGTCGCCAGCGCGAAGTTCGCCGCTCCCTATCCTTCTGCAGGGGGCATCGATACGGCCAGCCTGGAGGCTTGGGCGGCGGCGCAGCCCGGCGAGCAGACCGCAGAAAACCGCTGGGTGTTCGACGCGGCCGGGCGCGCGGTCTGGCAAATCGATGCCGGCGGCCGCGCCACCCGCAACACGTACGATGCGGCCGGGCTGTTGCGGGCCAGCGTCAGAATGCGGCCGTCGGTCGATGGGCCCTATCCGCGTCCCAGCGCTTACACGGTGGAGGCGATGGAGGCGTGGGTTGCGCTGATGGGCGGCGCCAACCGGCTGTCCAACCCGACCACGATGTGGTTTTACGACGGCGCCGGCCGAGCGATCTTCAGCTACGACGCCGAGGACTATTTCAACCGCACCGAGTACGACGCGGCGGGCAATCGGATCGCCGCCACGCGCTACGAGCGCAAGTGGGGCCGTCCCGGCGACCGCGCCATCGCGCTCGCCGACACGGTCGCCAGCCTGCGCACGCTGGTCGATGCGATGGGCGAAGGCGAGCGCACCACCCGGTTCGGCTACGACGCGGCCGGCCGCATGTCCGAGACCGTGGACGCCGCCGGCGCGGTGCGCCGTTACCAGCGCGACGGGCTGGGCCAGGTGCTGGTCGAATACGCGGCCTGGGGCACCGCCGCGCAGGTCGCGACCCGGCGCAGCTACGACGCGGCCGGGCGGATGATCGTAGAAATCCGCGCCGCCGACACCGCTGCCGCGGCGATATCGCGGACCGCCTACGACGCGTTCGGCCAGGCCGTGGCCGCCGTCGACCCGCGCGGGGTCGAACTGGCCGAATCCGATTCGGCCTGGGCGCTGGACATGCGCAAGAGCCTGGGCTACGTCAACGAGACCGGCGCGGCCCTGCGCGCCGCCGACCTCGGTCAGGCGCGGCAGGACGAGCTGCGTGCGCGCTACACCAGCCGCACCGTCTACGACCGCATGGGGCGCGCGGTCGAAAGCGTCGATGCGCTGGGCGCGAGCGTGACGCGGACCTACAACGCCTTCGGCAACGCCGTCGCCGTGACCGATGCGCTGGGGAACACGGGCTACTTCTACTTCGATGCGTTGGGCCGGACAACCCACCAGGTGGATCCCGAGGGCTACCTGACCCGCACCGAGTACGGATTCCTCGGCCAGCCGGTCAGCGTGACCCGCTTCTATGCGCGGGTTGGGGCGGTTGCCGCCGGTGCCGAACCGCCGCTGGATCCGTCCGGAGCGGCGGCGGTCACCCGGATGGCGTACGACCTGCTCGGACGCTTGGTCAGCGCCACCGATGCGGCCCAGGCGGTGGAAACGTATCGCTATGACGCATTCGGCAACCGCAGCGAGTACACCAACAAGCTCGGCGGCACGTCCTCGTATTCCTACGACAGGCTCGGCCGGATGGTGACCGAGCGCCTGCCGATCGACGCGCCGTCGCGGTGGGGCGGCAGCCCGACCGCGGTCGCCAACTACTTCAACTACGACGCCCACGGCAACGTCGTCTACAAGAAGGAATCGGGCGACAGCGCGGACCCGCGCATCACCACCTACAACTACGATGCGTTGAACCGGATCAAGGTGACCGGCGTCTACGCCATCAACGACGACGGCACCGCCGGCGGAAGTTACGACGAGTTCTTCTACGACGCGCGCGGCAACGTGGTGGAGAAGTACAGCGGCAACAACGCCCGCACCGTCTACTACTACGACGCCGCCGACCGCCTGGCCGGCCAGGTCGATGCCAACGGCAGGCTGACGCTCAACGAGTACGACAAGGCCGGCAACCTGATCCGCACGCGCGCGTTCGCGAGTCCGGTCAGCCTGCCGGCGGGCGCGACGTTGCCGGCCATTCCGGTCGATCCGGCCACCGGCCAGCCCAGCCCCGCGCGCGAGCAGCGCTTCGCGTACGACGCCAACGGCCGCCGCATCCAGGCCACCACCGTGGGCGTGGTGCATGGAACGCTGCGCGACGGCGTCGACGCGAACGGAAACCCGCAGCGCAGCTATGCGATCGACGGCAGCGACATCGTCGAGCGCTGGACGTACGACGGCAACGGCCGTGCGGTCTCGCATCGCGACGGCGCCGGCAACCAGACCCGCACCTACTACGACGCTCTCGGCCAGAAGCGCCTGGAAATCGACGGCGAAGGATTCGGCATTTCCTGGCAGCGCGACGCCGAAGGCAACGTGCTCGAGGAAATCCGCTACGCGGGCCGCCAACTGCCCCCTGCGCAGAGCTTGTCGGCCGCTGGGGCGTCGGCCAACGGCGAGGCGGAGCAGCTGATCCTCGACTGGCCGCGCAGCATCGACGACCGCATTACCGTCTACACCTACGACAAGATGGGGCGGCGGCTGAGCGATTCCCGGCTGGGCGTGGCTTATGGCAGCGTCGATCCGCTCACCGGCCGCCTGACCGAGGCGGTCGCCACCGCGACCGCCTCCTACGCCTACGACGCCGCCGGCAACCTGCTGCGCCGCACCGACGCCAACGGCAGCGTGTTCGGCTGGGAATACGACAAGGCCGGCCGCAACACCGCGGTGAGCCTGCCGGATTTCGTCGATTACGCCGGGCGCAGCGTGGTCGCGCGCACCGAATACAGCTACAACGGGCTCAACCAGGTGGTGAAGGAGCTGCGCCGCGGCACCGGCAGCGACCAGGACCAAACCACCACCTACGTCTACGGCAACGGCGGGCGCCTGCTGTCCAAGACCAATGCGCTGAACTTCACCACCCGCTTCGGCTACGACGCGATCGGCAACATGATCTCGATGAGCTACCAGCGGACCGATTCCGCCGGCGGCCAGCGCACCGAGACCATCCAGATCGCCTACGACCTGGACAACCGCGAGACCGGTCGCATCACCGTCGCCAGCGACGGCAGCCGCAGCGTCGAGCGGCGCACGCGCTACAACCTGTTCGGCGACGTCACCGGCCGCGGCACCGGGCCGAGCGGGTGGCAGGAGGTCGCCGAGTACGACTATGCCGGCCGCGTGCTCAAGAGCAACATGGACGGCGGCGTGACCCGCCTGAACATCTACGACGGCGCCGGCAACGCGGCGGTGCGGATCGAGTCGCAGACGATCAACCTCGCCTCCGCGGCGTGGACGCTGGAGCGCGTGCTCGGCGCTTCGGCCGAGGAATCGGCGCAGTTGGCGACGACGCTGACCCTGTACGACCGCCGCAACCAGGCCATCGACGTGATCCAGGCGGCGATGACCACCGCCGGCGAACGCCTCGGGCTGAAGACGGTGACGGTGCAGCCGGTGCGGCCGGGCCAGATCCAGGCTTCGGTGGGCGGGCGCCTGGGCGCGCAGGCGCGCAATCCCGCGTTGGGCGGCGTCGACGGTTCGATCGCGATCACGCCGTTCTCGGGTTCGCTGGGCCAGGTCTCCGGCGTCTACAGCGATCGCGGCTGGGCCCAGCAGAACGGCGGCAGCACGTCCGACAACTGGCCACCGGACCTGATGAAGTACGGCGTATTCGTTCCCGACATGACCGCGGCGTTCGGCGAATACGACGTGCGCGTGGTCATCGAGGGCACCCAGACCGCGTATTCGGTGGATCTGCAACGGATCGTCACCGAGCCGCTGTCGGGGCAGGGCTATCTGTACAGCCCCAACGGCGGCACCAACCTGACCATCGATGTGCCCGTCGGTCTGTTCAATCTGCGCAACGGCGACAATCGCGAAGTCCATGTGAACTTCGCGCTCAAGGTGTTCGTGACGCCGAAGGGCAGCGGCGGCGGCCGCGAACTGGAACTGGGCAGCAAGACGGTCGGCGCCAGGCTGACCTGGGATCGCGACTGGAACTGGAACACCGAGATCCGGATCGACTACACCCTCGGTCGCACCGACCTCAACGCCACCGTCGACCTCGGCACGCCGAGCGAATTCTCGCCGGACGTTCTGCAACTGCCGATCGACGGCTACCGCGCCGACGTCTCGCCGCAGGTGTACGTGCGCGCGAAGGGCTCGACCGGGCCGTACCAGGCCTTGGCGGTGCAGCGCGACTTCCAGCAAGGCAAGGCCACGGCCGATATCGCCGCGCTGGCCGACGGCCAGTATGAAGTCCTGTACCTCGCCACCCGCACCGACGGCGCGCTGATGCGTCGCGAGGAATACGACCTCACCGTCGGTCCGAGCCAGTCCGTCGTCCGGGTCGCCGAGACCGCCGACAACGCCTTCCAGAGCAACGGCCTGGGCACGTTCGTGTGGACCGCCGGCGGCCTGGACATGAGCAATCTGCTGACCCGCCGCAGCGAAGCGCCGGACAAGGTCGTGGTCGAGTACCGGCGCAAGGGCAGCCAGGACGCCTGGACCGGCACCGCCGCGCTCGGCGGCCTGCCGCCGATGGCGACGCCGGGCAGCGTGCGTTGGGACACCGCCGGCCTGAGCGGCGATTACGAAGTCGTGCTCAAGTTGCTCAACGGCCAGAACGCGGTGATCGAGAGCGTGGCCGGCGAAGTGAGCGTCGGCGCCGCGCCGCGGGTGGCGATCGACTTCGCCCACGACGCCGACGTCGTGCGCCTGGGCAACCTGCCGCCGAACGCGTCCTCGGTCGATCTGAAGCTGTTGAACGACGACGGCAGCGTGGCCTGGTCCGCGCCGGGACTGGCCGTCGCCAATGGCCAGCTCATCTGGCCGATTCCGGCCGAGATCCTCGCCGCGGCCGGCGGCGGCGTGCGCCGCTATCGCCTGGCGCTGACCTTCACCGACAACCTGGTGGTGCCGCCGAGCAGCTACACCGCTGCGGGCGTCATCGAAGTCGGCCCGCAGCGCCAGCCCGGCGCGACGATCCAGGTCGACGGGCATCTGTACACGCTCAACCTCGATCCGCAGCAGCCCGAAGGGCAGGTGCTGGTGCTGCACTACCGCCCCGAGGGCGACGTCAACGCGGCGTTCCAGCAGGTGACGATCCTGCGCGGCGGCGACGGCAAGTTCCGCTGGGACAGCCTGGGCCTCAACAAGGAAGCGACCTACGAGTACTTCTACGACGTCTTCCGCACCCTGGCCGACGCGCAGAATCCGGCCGGCGGCCAGAGCCTGGTGCGCAACAGCGGCTATTTCTGGGCCGACAACGACCGCCCGGCCACCGAGGCCAGCTGGGAGCTGCGCAACTTCGAGCCGTCGTCGCTGACCATCCACCGCCGCCAGGACTACAACGCCTTCGGCGAGATCGCGCGCGAGATCGACGGCCGCGGCAACGCGACGGCGCTGGTCTACAACACCCTGGGCAAGCTGGTGCGCAAGACCGATCCGACGGTCTGGATCACCCACGCCAACGGTTTCCGCGAACAGCTCAATCCCAGCGTCGACTACGTCTACGACCTCGCCGGCAGCGTGGTCGCCTATCGCGACGCCAACGGCAACCTGACCACCCAGGCCTGGAACTACGGTAGCGCCCAGCCGACCCTGGTCGGCGAGTGGCATGCCGACGGCGGGTTCAAGCGGTTCCAGTACGACGTGTTCGGCAACCAGCGCGTGGTGGTCGATGAGATCGGCCGCCGCACCCGCTACGGCTACGACCTCGGCAACCGCCTGATCTGGATCGAGCGGCCCAAGGACGCGGCCGAGAGCGGCAGCATCGTCGACAGCTACGCCTACGACGAACTCGACCGCCGCACCCGCCACACCAGCAGCCTGCTCGGCGCGACCACGACCGACTTCACCATCGACGGCGACGTCGGCCGCGTGGTCAGCGCCGCGGGGCGCACCACCACCTACACCGCGACCTGGGACGCGCAAGCCGACAACGGCAACGGCGCCTGGCGCCGGGTCATGACCGACGCCAACGGCCGCAGCACGACCGACCTGGTCGATGCGCTGGGCCGCAAGCTCAGCCACATCGACCTGGGCGGCCACGCGTTCGGCTACGAGTACAACTACGCCGGCCTGCTCCGGAAATCCGGCAGCACCGTGTACGAGTACTACGCCAACGCCCTGATCAAGCGCATGAGCGACAGCGCCAGCGGGATCAAGGGCTATTACGAGTACGACGAGAACGGCAACCGCACCTTCGAGGGCTTCACCGGCAAGGACGGCAACTGGGCGTTCCAGCAGTCCAAGGGCACCTACGACGCGCTCAACCGCCTGATCAAGGTCGAGGACCCGCGCTACGAGATCACCTACGAGTTCGACGCGCAGGGCAACCGCATCCGCATGCACTCGCTGTATCGCGACGGACTCAACGGCGCGACCCGCGAGCAGGAGTACTGGTACCGCTACGACAACATGAACCGGTTCGTGGTGACCATGGGCCAGCTCGGGACCGACAACAAGACCCGCGGCAGCAGCGCCGCCGACACCGGCGTCGGCGTGTGGGAGGGCAGCGGCGGCGACGGCGTGACGATCTCGTACGATGCCGCCAACCAGCGCCGCTCGGCCCATTACGGACGCGACGGGCATCTGGAGCGCTACGACTACGACGCCCGCGGCTACCTCACCGACACCACCATCGACGGCGTGCTGCGCGCGCGCCGGGTCAACGACCAGGCCGGCCGGGTCGGCGACTACTACGAGTACGACGCCGGCGGCGCGCTCAAGAGCAGCAGCACGCGCTACTGGGACAACGACAGCCTGCTGATGCAGGAGCACGACAACCAGGCCAACACCGGCACCATCACCTATCGTCTGAACGACGGCACGGTCGACTTCACCGAGACCTACGGCGAGGCGACCACGGTCAAGACCAGCTACGACTACGTCTGGTTCGACGGCGCCAAGCAGACCCAGATCATGGTCCAGGCCAGCAACCAGAGCGTGAAGAACTGGGCGCCCGGATTCTCGCGCTACGTCTACGACGAACAGGGCCGGATCAAGCTCGCCTACGACCAGGCCGGC
>NZ_FNPT01000024.1 GCF_900107375.1 Lysobacter sp. yr284 | reverse complement strand
TATTGCTGTTGCTGTTCGCTCGGACGCAACCCCACGCAAAGCACACGTCCCGCAGCCCCGGAGGGCGCGCGCATGGATGCGCGCGCGCGCCATGGGGCAGGATGCCCCTTATGGCGCGGCCCCGCGCCGCTGTGAGCCATAGTGGCTCTTGATCCGAAACAGCAATGCCTTTTCTTTGGTTACTTTCTTTGTGGCTTTGGACAAAGAAAGTGACCCGGCCGCTTGCGGACGGAAGCTCTTGATCGATGCTTGTCGTCACGCGTACGCACACGCATAAGGAAGAACCCACCGCGGCACGCCCCCTGTAGGAGCGGCGCAAGCCGCGACCGCGTCATCGCAGTAACGATGAAAGTCTCGTCGTAGTTGCGTTGTCGCGGTCGCGGCTTGCGCCGCTCCTACAGTCGGATACGCAACTGCACTGCCGTCGTTAACGAGTGACGACAAGCGGCAATCAAAGGCTTTCGTCCGCAAGCGGCCGAGTTACTTTCTTTTGGCAGCGCGCCAAAAGAAAGTAACCAAAGAAAAACGCTTTTCTAAGGTCGCTAGCCACTAAGTCCAGCACCTTGCGCGGGGATGCGCCGTAAGGGGCTTCCTGCCCCTACGGCGCACGCGCGCATCCATGCGCGCGCCCTCCGGGTCTGCGAAGCATGGGCTTCGGTCGAAGTTGCGACAAAGCGGCAACAGCAACAGCAACAGAAAACGTAGCGGTCCAGGAGTCCGGGCGTTCGCCCGAGCCACCGCAGCGCTCAATCGTCAGACCCCGCCTCATCCTCCACCGACGAATCCACCCCCGCATCCAACGCGAACCCCGCCGCGAACAGATCCGACTGCGCCAGCGCGTCGCCTTCCTCGGCGAATCCCGACAGCCCCACGCCCACCAGGCGATACAGCGTGTCCGCCGGCAACTCCACCCGCAGCCGCAGCGCGCTGGCGATGTCGGCCAACTCGCGCTCGCTCGCCGGCGGCTGCGGCGGGGTCAGGCTGCGGGTCAGGATGCGGAAGTCGGCGGTCTTGAGCTTGAGCACCACGGTGCGGGCGATGCGGCCGGGCCGGCGCTGCAGTTCGCGCCGGTAGCCGGCCCAGGTCTTGCCGGCCAGGGCGCGGATCTCCTCGCCGGTGCGCTCCAGCGGGACGTCGCGCTCGAAGGTGTCTTCCGAGGAAATCTGCAGGGTCGGGCGTTCGGGTTCGACCGGATGGTCGTCCAGGCCGTAGGCCAGTTCGTGCAGGCGCCGGCCCCAGCGGCCGAAGCGCTGTTCCAGCGCTTCGCCGCCGAGCGCGCGCAGGTCGGCGACGGTGGCCACGTTCAAGTCGGCGAGCTTGCGCTCCATCACCTTGCCCACGCCGGGCAGGCGCCCGACCGGCAGCGGCGCCAGGAACGCCTCGACCTGGTGCGGCTTGACCACGAACAGCCCATCGGGCTTGTTCCAGTCCGAAGCGATCTTGGCCACGAACTTGTTCGGCGCCACCCCGGCCGACGCGGTGAGCCGGGTTTCCTCACGGATCGCGTCGCGGATCGCTTCCGCGGTCGCGGTGGCCGAAGGCAGGCCGGTCTTGGTCGCGGTGACGTCGAGGTAGGCCTCGTCCAGCGACAAGGGTTCGATCATGTCGGTGTGGCGGGCGAAGATCTCGCGCACCTGGCGCGAGACCGCCTTGTAGCGGACGAAGTCCGGCGGCACGAACACCGCCTGCGGGCACAGCCGTTCGGCGCGCACCGCCGGCATCGCCGAGCGCACGCCGAACACCCGCGCCTCGTAGCTGGCCGCGCACACCACCGAGCGCGCGCCGCGCCAGGCCACCACCACCGGGCGGCCGCGCAGGGACGCGTCGTCGCGCTGTTCGACCGACGCGTAGAACGCGTCCATGTCGATGTGCAGGACCTTGCGCGGAGGGACGGACACGGACGGAGGCGGGCGCGGGCGGCGGCATGGCGTGCGGATGCGCGCATGGTAGCCGGTCCGCCCGCGTCCGCCGCCGCGCGCGGCTCAGTAGGTCGGTTCCAGCACATCGCCGTCGTTGAGCCCGGCGCCGTACTGGCCGTCGCCGAAGGAGTACACCGCCGGGTCGTCGAGCGCGGCCAGCAGGTCCTGGTAGGCCTGCGGCACCGAGCCTTCCCAGGCCGAGGTCTGGCCGAGCACGATCACCGTGTCGATGTCGTAGTTCCAGTTCTGCAGGATGCCGGTGACGGTGGCGACGTCGCCGCTGCTGAACAGCGCACCGTTCTGGTCGCGCACCGACAGGTGGATGCCGATCACCTGGGTGCCGGTGTTGTTGCGCGCGCAGATGCCGATGCAGGAACTGAAGGGCGTGAACTGCACGGTGGGCCGGGTGTCGCCGCCGGCGGTCGGCGCCACGTTGGCGTTCGCGGCCCAACGACGCTCGGGAATCGCCAGCGGCGTGGTGCAGGGATCGATCTGGTAGGCCATGACATGCTCCGGTAACCGCGGCGGGATCGCCGCGCGCCGAAGGTGGGCGCGGGCGCGGCGCCGCGCCATGCGGGCCGGGTCCGCAGACGGCGGCGCGGACCGCGGCCGCGGCGCGGCGCGTTCACGTGGCCGGCGCCAAGGCGTTCATCGCAGGCATGAACCTGCATGCCACGCCGCTTCCGCCCGCCGCCGCCGCCGCGGCCGCCGCCCCGCCCTGTTTCGCCGGACTGCCGACGCCGGACGGCGAGAACTTCCATGCGCTGTGCGACTTCTGCCAACGCCACCGGGTACAGACGCTGGCGGCGCTGCCGTGGGCGGCGGCGGAAATCGCCGAGTCCTGCGGCTTCGCCGCGATGCTGCGCCTGGTCCACCGCCACGGCGGCCGCCGCGTCTATCTACCGCGCGGCCGCAGCGCCTGCGCCGCGCGCCTGGGTCTGGACTCGGAGCTGGACGCGGCCGTGCACCGCCGCCTGCTCGACCGCGCCAGCGCCGCCGGCACCATCGAGATCCCCTCGGCCTGGGGCGTGTTCGTGGCCCTGCGCCGGGTCGCGATCCGCGCCGCGGTGCGCGCCGGCTGCGACCAGCGCGAGATCGCGCACGCCTTCGGGGTCACCGAGCGGCATCTGCGCCGCGAGGTCGACGCGCTGCGGGTCTGACGCCGCAGCGGGCGCGCACGCGTCGGCACAACCGCGACAGGCGACGCGCACGCCGCCCGCCCCGCGCGCCGGCCCGCTGCCTTTCAAGCTGAACAGGCAACGCCGGCGCACGACGCCGGGTCATCGACTTCGGCGACAATGGCGCCCCCTCGCCGCCAGCGCCCGAGTGCCCATGTCCGCCGTCGCCCCGTCCAGCTCCGCCATCTCCCTGACCCGCTACCTGATCGAGGAACAACGCGCCGGCCGCATCAACGCCGACCTGCGCCTGCTGATCGAAGTGGTCGCGCGCGCCTGCAAGTCGATCTCCATCGCGGTCGGCAAGGGCGCCCTCGGCGGCGTGCTCGGCGATGCCGGCACCCCCGGCTCGGCCAGCATGAACATCCAGGGCGAAGCGCAGAAGAAGCTCGACGTCCTCAGCAACGAGATCCTGCTCGAAGCCAACGCCTGGGGCGGCCACCTCGCCGGCCTGGCCTCGGAGGAAATGGACACCTCGCACCCGATCCCGGACGTCTACCCGCGCGGCAACTACCTGCTGCTGTTCGATCCCCTCGACGGCTCGTCCAACATCGACGTCAACATCTCGGTCGGTACGATCTTCTCGGTGCTGCGCGCGCCCGACGGCGTGGTCCAGGCCGAAGACAAGGACTTCCTGCAGCCCGGCACCGCCCAGGTCTGCGCCGGCTACACCACCTACGGCCCCAGCACCATGCTGGTGCTGACCATCGGCCACGGCACCCACGCCTTCACCCTCGACCGCGAGGTCGGCAGCTTCGTGCTGACCACGCGCGGCATGCAGGTGCCCGAAGAAACCGCGGAGTTCGCGGTCAACATGTCCAACCAGCGCCATTGGCAGCCGCCGATGCAGCGCTACGTCGCCGACCTGCTCAGCGGCAAGCAGGGCCCGCGCGGCAAGGACTTCAACATGCGCTGGGTGGCCTCGATGGTCGCCGACGTGCACCGCATCCTGACCCGCGGCGGCATCTTCAGCTATCCGCTCGACGCCAAGTGCGCCGACAAGGGCGGCAAGCTGCGGCTGATGTACGAAGCCAACCCGATGGCGATGCTGGTCGAACAGGCCGGCGGCGCGGCCAGCACCGGCCGCCAGCGCATGCTGGAAGTGCAGCCCACCGGCCTTCACCAGCGCGTGCCGGTGTTCCTGGGCAGCAAGCGCGAAGTCGAGACCGCGGTGCGCTACCACCACGAATTCGACGCCGAGCAGCCGTAACTTCGCGCAAATCGCGGCGGCCGGCGCGCGCCGCCGCGGTTGCGGTCGCGCCACGGCCATCGCCGCGGCGATCGCGCAGGCGCAATCCGCATCGCCTGCGCGCCGCGCTTGCCACGATCCAATGCGCCCATCGCGCGCGCGCACCACTACCGCTGGTGCCGCAGCCCCCGAGCTGCAAAAAGCCCGCCGAAAACGCACTCGGACGAGACGACCGGCCGTCGGTGGCCGGCTTTCGCGAGGCACTGCGTTGGAGTAGACAACAGGGAATGTTTGCGCGTTTTTTTGCGCCCGCGGGGACAGATCATCATGGCCAACGGCATCCACAGCGAGCCGGCGCAGCGCTACGCCGCGCCGACACCGAGCGCCGCCAAACTCCCCGCAAGGCGCGGCGACGGCGCGCGCGAACTGCTCTACCTCAGCCCCGGCGGCGCCGGCCGCATGCACGCCCTGGCGCCGTTGCAGAACCTGGGCTGGAACCTGCGCCGCGCCAACGACGCGCGCGCCGCGCTGCGCCAGCTGCAATCCAGCCCGCGGCTGCCGCACGCGGTGTTGATCGACCTGCGCGAGGGCTTCCAGGCGCGCGATCTCGACGAACTCGGCCCGGCCCTGGCCGCGCACAACGCCGGCTGGATCGCCGGCATCGCCGCCGCCCAGCTCGAACACGAAGCCACCCGCCGGCTGATCCGCGACTACTGCTACGACTACGTCACCCTGCCGTGCCCCGAGGCGGTGCTGCACACCGTCATCGGCCACGCCTACGGCATGGCCGCGCTGGCTTGCGGCGCCGGCGGCCACGGCGCGGCCGGCATCGGTGTGGACGGCATGATCGGCCAGAGCGAGCCGATCCGCGCCCTGTGCCGCAGCCTGCACAAGGTCGCCGGCACCGACGCGCCGGTGTTCATCGCCGGCGAGACCGGCACCGGCAAGGAACTCGCGGCGATGGCCGTGCACCGCCACTCGCCGCGCGCGCGCCAGCCGTTCGTGGCGATCAACTGCGGCGCGATCCCGCAGCACCTGGTGCAGTCGGAACTGTTCGGCTACGAGCGCGGCGCCTTCACCGGCGCGCAGCAACGCAAGCTCGGCCGGATCGAGATGGCCCACGGCGGCACCTTGTTCCTCGACGAGATCGGCGACCTGCCGCTGGACAGCCAGGCCTCGCTGCTGCGGTTCCTGCAGCAGGGCACGATCGAGCGCCTGGGCGGGCACGAGCCGGTCCCGGTCGACGTGCGCATCGTCTCGGCCACCCACCACGACCTCGACCAGGCCGTGGTCGAAGGCGGCTTCCGCGCCGACCTCTACCACCGCCTGTGCGTGCTGCGCCTGCAGCAGCCGCCGCTGCGCGAACGCGGCGGCGACATCGACCTGCTCGCCGACCACGCGCTGCAGCGCTACGCGCAGGAGACCTCGCGCGGCATCAAAGGCTTCTCGCCGTGCGCGCGCCAGGCCATGCACCGCCATCCCTGGCCCGGCAACGTGCGCGAACTGATCAACCGCGTGCGCCAGGCCGTGGTCATGGCCGAAGGCCGCTACCTCACCGCCGCCGACCTGCACATCGGCGAAGCCTGCGGCGGCGCGCCGGTGACCCTGGAGCAGGCGCGCGACACCGCCACGCGCGAGGCGATCGAACGCGCGCTGCAGCGCAACCGCGGGCGGCTGGGCGAATCGGCGCGCGAACTGGACGTGTCGCGGGTGACGCTGTACCGGCTGATGCAGCGCCTGGGCATGCGCGGGGCCGAGGAAGTCGCAAGCGAGGAGACGGCCGCCGAGTAACCTGTGCCGGTGCACTCACCGACATAGGGAACAGGATGGATCCTCGCATCTCGGTCAACAAACTCGGCGAATACATGACGGCCACGCCGGCCCGGCGGCGGCAGATCGTCAGGGACCAAAAGCACGTACCGGCGGTCAAGGCCGTTCGCTACCAATATGCGCGCGAGGCCATCTCCGGCCTGATCGCATCGGGCCTGGCCGACGGCGCGCGTGCGCACGGCATCGCCCAGGCGCTCAGGCGCGAAGCCGGCGGCTCGGAGTTCGAAGCCCAGGACCGCGCCCACTCCGCCGACGCCATCGACTCCTTCGTCGAACTCAGTGCCGGGCTCGACCTCGAGTCACTGGTCCCGATCGCGGCCGATGCGCGGTGTTCGGACGCGATCGAGCTGGCCGGCGTGCGCGTCGTCGCCCGCCCCGACGCCTTGCTGCTCGATCCGCAGTCCGGCGAAGCGGTCGGGTGCGTCAAGCTGCATTTTTCCAAGAGCCAGCCGCTGGACGAGAAGGGCGCCAACTATGTCGCCGCCGCGCTGCAGGCTCACCTGGAACGCAAGCTGTCCGCTCCCGGCAGGGTGCAGCCTTCGCGCTGCTACGTGGTGGACATCGCGACCCGCAAGATCTACACCGCGCCCAAGGCCAACAAGCGCCGGCTCGACGGCCTGACCGCCGCCTGCGCGGAGATCAAGGACCGCTGGGACCGCCTGTGACGTAAAAAAACGGGGCGGAAACCTTCCGCCCCGTCCCCGGGCACCGTGCGACGTCATGGCCCGCAAGCGACCGCATGCGGGTCGCGCTCAGAACGAGCGCGAACCGCGCAGCGAGAACACGAAATTCGGCGCGTCCGGCGTCAGCCCCGCGGCGAGCTGGCCGTTGAACGTCCACCCCGACGGCAACACATAGCTGGCGCCGATGTTGAAGGTGGTGGAGTTGCTGGAGCTGCCGGCCACGCGCCGCTTGCGCGCGCCCGGCGCGGTGGTGTGGGTCGCGCCGGTGGTGGCGCTGGCGACGCTGAAGCTCACCGCCGAGCGGTCGTTGAGCGCGATCGCCAGGCCGCCGCTGAGCTGCACCGTGTTGCCCAGCGCGACCCGCGCCGGCGAGACCTGCTCGGCCACCGGCGAGATGTCGTCGAAATCGCGCGGCTGGTTGTAGGTGTAGCCGAGATTGCCGAACAGGATCACCGGGTCGTAGGTGCGCAGCGCTGAGACGTTGAACGTCGCCGCCCACACGCCCGAGCCGGTCGGTAGGTCTTCGGGAATGTTGAGGTTGTTGTTGTCGGCGTCGGGCTGGACCAGCTTGAGCCCGAACGGATCGCGCCCGGTCGGCGCGCGCACGCGCAGGCTGGTGACGATGTCGGGCCAGCGCTGGGATTCCTTCACCCATTGGTAGTACGCCGCCACGCTCGCGTCGCCCACGCCCTGCGAGCGCATGCGCACTTCGCTGACCACGCTCGACGCGCCGCCGGCGCCGCCGCTGACGAAGCGCGAATCGCGATACACGTAAGGCAGGCTGGCCTCGATGCTGAGCCGGTCGGTCAGGCCGTAGCGGCCGCTCAGCTCGACGGTGGCGATGCTGGCCTTGGTCTGGTCGAGGTTGATGCTGCCCAGGAAGATCGCGTCCAGCGCCAGGAAGCCGCTGAGCGCGAGTTGGCGGCGGTCGTAATAGCTGTAGCTGATGCCGGCGTCGAAGGTGAAGCGGCGTTCGAACAGCGGCGCGTGCTCGCGCACCACCAGCGCCTTTTCCTGTTCGCGGCGCTGCGCGTCCTCTTCGCGCTGGGCCTGGCCGATCTGCACCGGCGCGCCGCCGTCGCCGCTCTTGCCGGGTTCGTCCTGGGCGTCGCCGCGCGCGTCGCCGGCGGCCTTGCGCCGCGCGTCCTGCGCCAGTTCGCGCGCATCGCGCGGCGCGCCTTGCTGCGCGCCGTCGGGCGCTGCGGCCGGCGGCGGGCCCAGGCCGCGGCCGCGCCCGGCCAGTTCCAGTTCGTCGACCTCGCCGCGCAGGCGCGCGATTTCGGCGCGTTGCGCGGCCAGTTCGCGGCTCATCTCGAGCATGCGCTGGTGCAGCGATGCGAGCGGCGGCGACGATGCTGGGGCGGATTCGGCATCGCCGGACGCGGCGGCGCCGGCGGCATGCGCCGGCGCGACGAACGCGGCGGCGAGGGCGAGGGACAACGGTGCGGCGCGCATGATCGGGCCTCCTGGCATGCCGGCTAAATGGGATTCAGCGCGGCACGCCGCTCAGGCCGGCGAGCGCCTGCAGCAGGCCGAGTTCGCGCCCACGCTGCGGCGTCATCGGCGCGGTCGCGATCTGCAGCTGCAGGCGGTTGCCCGCGGCCACGCCGTCGCCGGCGATGCGGCCGCTTTGGGCGATGCCGCCCAGGCCGCCGTCGAGGCGTTGTTGCAGCGACACGCCCGGCGCCTGCACGCCGACGGCGGCGCCGCGGTCGAGGAAGGTCACCTGCGCGCGCAAGCCGCCGGCGGCGCTGTCGCTGTGGGTGCGGCCGTTGAAGCCGCCGGCGTCGGCGGCCAAGCCCGCGGCGTCGACGAATTCGATCGACGCCAGATTCGACAGGCGGTTGCCGTCGCCGGCGATCTGCGCGACTTGGCCGATGCCGTGCACGCGCACCGATTCGGCCCCGCCGGCGCTCGCCGCCGAGGCGTCCGCGCCGCTGCCGGCGGCGGCGGCGCTGCGCGCGTCGCTGCGCACGCGCAAGCCCGCGCCCTCGCGCAGCAACAGCAGCGAACCGCTGGCCATCGCCGCGCCCTGCTGCGGCGTGGCGACGCTGGAGACCAGGTCCACGCGCAGGCCGACCAGCATCTGCGCATCGAAATAGCGGCCGTTGAGCGCGGCCAGGGTGGCGTCGTCGACCAGATCCGCGCGCAGCGGCGGCAGGGCGACCGCGGGCGGGGAAGCGGCTGCGAGGGCCGCCAGCAGGGCAAGCGGGAGCGATAAACGGTTCATCGGGCACCTCGAAGAAAATCTCGCGAATCAGAACCAGTCGGAGAGGGTCAGCGCGTACTCGGCCGCGCGCGGCGCGGCGGTGGCGCGTTCGAGCGCGTCGCCGCGCCGCTGCAGCGCCGGCGAGCTGCGATCGCCGACCAGATAGGAATCCGCGCGCATCGGCCGGTCGCCGACCACGGCCAGGACGATGCCGTTCCAGCCGCGCACGAACTCGGCCTGCGGCATCACCCGGTGGCCCAGCGCCGGATCGGCGACGAACACGCGTCCGCCGGCCGCGCCCTTGACCACGACGAAGTGGCGGTAGCCGCGCAAATCGAGCAGCGCGATCACCGGCATCTGCAGCCGGTACAGCGCGTCGGCGTCGATGCGGAAGCCGTGCGCGCGCAGGCCAATGCCTTCGACGTAGCGCTTCATGTCCAGCATCGAGAAGCCGTTGCGCACCACTTCGTGCGGATCCGCGCCGGCCATCATCGCTTCGATCAGCGCCGGCTCGTCGACGTCCAGGCCGTAGCCGTAGTGCAGCAGGCTGGCCAGCGCGGCCGAGCCGCAGCTGAAGTCGTAGCGCTGGCGCAGCAGTTCGCGGTAGCGCAGCTCGCGCAGGCTGCGCATCGGCTTGCGCAGCGGCGTCGCGGTAGCGCCGGTGAGGCGGGTGAGATCGACCGCGCTGTAGCGCTCGCCGGGCGCAGCGGCGGTTTGCGCCGGCGCGGCGCCGGCATGGGCGAGCGCGAACAACAGGGCGAACGAGGCGGCGCGGGCGGGCGAGGCGGTCATGGCGGGGCATCCGCAGGAAAACGGCGGCAAGGCCGCGATGGCCGTCGCGCGGCCATCGCGGTGCGGCGGGGGGAGGTCAGTCGCCGCAACGGGTGCAGCTCGGCGGCGGCGGCGGCGGAGCGCAGGCGCCGCAGGACGCGGTCGCGATCGCCAGGCCGTTGTGCTGCAGGTTGCCGACGCCGGAAGCCACGTTGACGCCGATGTTGCCCTGCGCGCCGGACAGCGCATTGCCGCCGAGCGAGGCGTACAGGTCCAGGCTGAGGCGACGGCCGTCGCTGTCCAGGACGTTGGCCAGCGAACGCTGCTCGCTGTCGGAGGTCGCCAGCGCCACGGTGCCGGAGCTGTTGACCGAGGCGGCCATGCCGTTGCCCTGGACGTTGCCGACGCCGGCGGCGACGTTGACGCCGAGGTTGCCGCGGGCGTTGGACAGCGCATTGCCGTCGAGGGTGGCGCGGTAGAACGTGTGGTCGGTGTTGGTGGTGGCGAAGTTGCCGAGCGCGCTCTGCGCGCCGAACACCATCGCCGAGGCGAACACCTTCTCGTCGTCCAACGCCGACAGCGCGGTGTCGTTGCTCTGCGCGTTGCCGACGCCGGCGGCGACGTTGGCGCCGAGGTTGCCCTGGGCGTTGGACAGCGCGCTGTCGCCCAGGCGCGCGTCGTGGTCGCCGTCGCCGAGCGAGCCGTTGCTCAGGGTGTGCTGGTCCTGGTCCACGGTCGCGGCCGATTCGGACGCGACCCGGATCCGGCCCTTGACCGCGACGCGGCCGCCGACCTGGATGCGGTTGCTTACCGAGGTGTCGCTGTGGATGCGGGCGTCGTCGCCCTCGGCATAGGCCGGCGAGGCCAGCGCCGCGAGCGCGAGTGCGAGCAGGGAATGCATGAGTTTCATCGGGGTTCTCCGTCGGGAGCGCGGCCGCGGCGGCGCGTGCCGCCGCGGCCGCACGCGCGTCACTGGCAGCTGCCGCAGGACGCGGTAGCGATGGACAGGCCGTTGTGCTGGGCGTTGCCGACGCCGGCGGCGACGTTGGCGCCGATGTTGCCCTGCGCGCCCGACAGCGCGCTGCCGGCGAGGGTGGCGAAGGTGTCCAGGTCGCAGGCCGCGGCCAGTTCGTTGAGCCAGCTGTGCTGCTCGCTGTCGGAGGCGGCCTTGGCCAGAGTGCCGGAACTGTTGACCGAGGCGGCCATGCCGTTGCTCTGCGCATTGCCGACGCCGGCGCCGACGTTGACGCCGATGTTGCCCTTGGCGCTGGACAGCGCGCTGCCGTCGAGGGTGGCGTCGTAGTAGGTGTCCTGCTGGCTCGACGTGGCGTAGTTGAACGCGGTCTTCTGGTCGTTGAACACCATCGCCGAGGCGAACACCTTCTGCCCGTCCACCGCCGACAGCGCGGTGTCGTTGCTCTGCGCGTTGCCGACGCCGGCGGCGACGTTGGCGCCGATGTTGCCCTGCGCGTTGGACAGCGCGCTGCCGCCGAGGCGGGCGTCGTGGTCGCCGTCGCCGAGCGAGCTGTTGCCCACGGTGTTCTGGTCCTGGTCCACGGTCGCGGCGGATTCGGACGCGACCCGGATCTTGCCGCGCACGCCGACGTGGCCGCCGACGTGGATGCGGTTGCTCACCGAGGTGTCGCTGTGGATGCGGGCGTCGTCGCCTTCGGCATAGGCCGGCGCGGCGACGGCCAGGGCGAGGGCGAGCAGGGTCAGTTGCGCTTTCATGGTCTCTCTCCTGAAGGGTGGTGGGTGTCGCGACTGCGTTCCGCCGTTGTGGTTTTTTTATGGAGCGCTCCCCGGCAGTCGGAGCACGATGGCGTTGACCGAAGCGTTGCCGGTCCCCGCCGTCTGGTTGAGTTGCAGCACGCCGCGGCCGCCGCGGAACGCGTCCGCGGCGATGGCGGCCTGGCGCGCGCCGGACGCGGCGCGCGCGGGCGCGGCCTCGGCCGGCGGACCGGCGACGGCGGCGAGCGCGGCATCGTCGAGCGCAGCGACCGCGCCGCGCGCCAAGGCGAAGCGGTTGAGCTGGGCGTTGCCGGCGCCGGCGGCCTGGTTGAGCTGAAGCAGGCCGTGGGCGCCGTCGAAGGCGCCGGCGCCGATGCGCGCCTGTGCGGCGCGGGCCAGCGCCGCGGCGCCGGCGGGTTCGACTCGCTGTCCGGCGCGCGCGGCGGCGATGGCGAGTCCGCCCGGCGCCAGCGACAACGCGGCCTGGTTGGCCTGCGCGTTGCCGGCGCCGGCGGCCTGGTTGATCGCCGCGCGGCCGTCGAGGCCGCGGCCGGCCGCGCCGATCTCGGCGCGGTCCAGCGGCGCGCGCTGGGCGCGGCCGTCGCCGGCGATCGCCGTCGCCAACAGGCAACCGGCCAGCCACAGCGCCGCGTGGCGCCGCGGACGCGGGCGCGCGTTCACCGCCCGCTCCCCGGCGGCGGCGCCAGCGCCTGCATGACCGCGCCGGTAAGGGTGTCGCCGAGGCCGACGGTGGCGCCGAGCACCGCACCGCCGACGCTGGCGCTGGCGCCGAGCGGCGCCGACGCGCCCGCCCCGGCGAACGCCGCGCCCGCCCCCGCGCCGACTGTGGGCGCCCACATCGCGTTCGCCGCATCGGTGGCCGCAGCGGCGCGCACGCCGCCGGAGCCGTGTTGGCCGAGCGCGGCATCGTCGAGCGGCGCCAGCGAACGCGCCAGGGTGGCGTGGAACACCTGGCCCGGAAACGTGGTCGCCTCGGTGCGCACCGGGTTGTCCTGCGCCGGCAGCGCCCGGTAGGCGATGCGCGGGTGGACGGTGCGGGCGATCACCACGGTGGTGTCGGCGCCGGGCCCGGCCGCGCGCACCTCGGGCAGGGGCAGGGCCAGCACGAGGACGAGCGCGGCCACGGCAGGCATGTGGCGGCGGACGCGGACGGCGCGGACTTCGGCGACGGGGGAGACGGACGGGCGCATGGCGGACTCCGAGACGGGGGATGCTCGAAACGCCGGCAGCGGAGCAATCGCGGCCGGCGAGAGGTCCTACGCCAGACCCGTGCCAACTTTGCAAGCGCTTGAATACAAAGCGCTTTCCCGCGCGCCGCGGCGGCTTGGCCGGCGCCGCGCGGGAAAACCGTTGCGCCGGCGCAACGCACCGCGGCCGCGTCCAGGCGCGGCCGTCCCCGGTCAGCTTGGGCGGCCGCGACCGCGCAGCGCAGACGCAGCGGGCCTTCGCCGCGTGCGTGCGGTCGCAACATCGCGGCCGCGCCGGCGCCGTTGCGTTTCCGCAACCTCGTGCGCACGTGCGAGGATCGGGACTTCGCTTGCTTTCGCCCGCCCCCGCCATGTCATCGCCCGCCGACGCCGTCCACGAACCGCTGCCCGCCGCCGCCGGCGACGATTTCATCGAGGTCTATCCACAGGCGCTCACGCGCGAGCAATGCGAGCAGTTGGTGCGCCGCTTCGACGCCAGCCGCGACAGCGAGCCCGGCCGCGTCGGCGGCGGGGTGATGCCCGACCTCAAGGACAGCCGCGACATCACCATCACCGGCCGCGACGGCTGGAAGGACGTCGAGCAGACCTTGAACCTGGCGGTGTTCCGCGGCCTGCTGCAGTACCTGCGCCGCTATCCGCACACGATGATCGCGCCGCTGATGCTGGAAACGCCCGACGCCGACGGCAAGCGCCATCGCATCACCGCCGAACGCATGGCGCAGATGGACGACAGCGCGCTGTCGCCGGTCGCGCAGACCGTGTTCCGCCCCGGCGCGATCAACCTGCAGCGCTACACCGCCAACCGCGGCGGTTATCCCTACTGGCATTGCGAGCTGTATCCGCGCGACGCGCACGCCGACACCCTGCACCGCCACGTGTTGTGGACGATCTACCTCAACGACGGCTTCGAGGAAGGCGAGACCGAGTTCCTCTACCAGCGCCGCAAGATCGCCCCGCGCGCCGGCGACCTGTTGATCGCGCCGGCCGCCTTCACCCACACCCATCGCGGCAACCGGCCCAAGGGCGGCGACAAGTACATCGCCACCAGCTGGATCCTGTTCCAACGCGCCGAACGCCTGTACGCCGCCGGCTGAGCATCGCGGCGGCGCGCGCTCAGCGGCCGCCGCGGCCGAGCGCGGCGTAGACGGCCGGCGCGCGCCGCTTCAGCGCCGCGGCATACAGCGCGGCCAGCACGGCGATGCCCGCCAGCGCGGCTACGATCGACCAGGCCGCCGCGTCGCTGCCGCCGGTCAGCAGCCGCAGGTTGGCCAGGATGGTGCCGAGCAGCGCCGACAACGCCAACACGCTCAACGCCGGCGCGATCCGCGTCGCCAGCGCGCCGCCGCCGCCGTGGGCGCGGAAGTAGCCGATCACCGCCAGGCTGGTGAGAATCTGCGCGCACAGCAGGCTGGCCGCGGCCAGCGCCGAAACCGAGCCCAGCGCGATGCGCAGCGGGTCCTGTTCGACCAAGCCCAGCGCCGACAGCATCAGGATCGACACCATCGCCTGGACCAGGTTGGCGATGTACGGCGTTTCCTGCACCGGGTGCATCTGCGCCAGCGTCGGCCAGATCGCGCCGTCGCGGCCCAGCGCGTAGAGATAGCGCGAGACCACGTTCTGCAGGGCGACGATGGCCGCGAACAGGCTGGTCAACAGCAGGCCCGCCATCGCCGCGGCGACGCCGGCGGGCACGAAATTCGGCGCCACCGCGAACCACAGCTCGCCCGGATGGTGCCAGGCCGCGTCCACGACGCGGTCGGGGCCGTAGGCGGCGATCAAAGTCCACACCGCGACCGTGGTCGACAAGGCGACGGCGAAGATCGCCGCGTACAACGCGCGCGGCACGTTGCGCTGCGGCGCGCGCGCTTCCTCGGCGTAGACCGCGGCGGTCTCGAAGCCGGAAAACGACGCCACCGCGAACGCCATCGCCGCGCCGAAGCCGGCCGAGAACACCCGCGCCGGCGCGAACGGCTCCGCGCTCAGGCCCTGCGGGCCGCCGCCGTGCGCCAGCACCGAAACCGCGAAGGCGGCGATCATCGCGAACTCCGCCAGCGCCAGCGCGCCGATCAGCCACGCGGCGAACACGAGGTTGCGCTGGCTGCACAACGGCACCACCGCGTTGACCAGCAAGGCGTTGAACCACCACGGCCAGCCCTCGCCGAGCAGGCGCAGACTGAGCTGTTCGATGAAGAATCCGATCAGCACGTAGCAACACAGTTGCAAAGCCATGTAGGCGGTGACCGCGAACCCCGCCGTGACCAGTCCCGCCGACGGCGACAGCCCGCGCGCGACGCAGGCATAGAACGCGCCGGCATCGATCACCTGCCGCACCAACGCCGCGAAGCCGACGGTGAACACCAGGTAGGCCGCGCCGACGAGCAGGAAGCAACCGGCCAGGCCGATGCCGTTGCCCTGGGTCAGCCCGACCGGCACCGCGCCGACCAATCCGATCATCGGCCCGGTGGTGGCGAACACGAATGCGAAGATCCGCACCCACCCCACCGAGCCGGCCTTCAAACGTTGCTTGGCTGTATCGTCCATCCGTTCCCCCTGACCGGCCCGGCGCATGACTGCGCGCGGGCGCATCGGTTTCGATCCTCGCCTAGGTGGCTGCCCCCGGCCACCGTGGTCGGCGCCGATGAGCAGATGCACTGGAGTTATCGTGGAAACGGGGCGTTAGACGGACACGCAATCGGTGCGCCGCATTGCATCGATGCGGCGAGTGAGTGCTTTTTTGCGGTTCTTTTTGTGCCTGAAGGATCAGGGCGACGCTCGCCGTCGCCGTCCATCGACGCCAATCGGCCCGTGCGTCGGCCGGCAACGCGGCGCGTGCGTCGGCTCGTTCGTGCGTACGCATGTCGGCACATCCGTCGGCCGGGCGTCGCCTGGCGCGTGGCCCGCTCGAACGTCGGCGTGGCCGTTCGCCTGCCGGTGCGTGCCGAGGCGGCTGCGGTGTCCGCGGCCACGCGCGCGGGCCGAACGGCGCTGAACGCGCAGGGCGGCAACGCGCCGCGCGACCGGCGTTCGAGCGGTCCCGCGGGCGCTCGCCGCGCCGGTGAAGTTCATGGGATACGCCGCAAACCCGCCGGGCCGGGCCCGGTACCGCTTCGCCGGCGGACACGTCCGCCGATGGCCCCGCGCGATCGGCGCGGGCGCGCCGGTCTCAGGGATTGCGCGGGTGGTTCAGCACCAGCCAGTACAGCCCGACCTGCTTGACCGCCCAGACGAACTGTTCGAAATCCACCGGCTTCTGGATGTAGCTGTTGACCCCGAGCGCATAGCTGGCCTCGACGTCGAACGGCTCGGTGCTGGTGGTCAGCACCACCACCGGCAGGGTGCGGGTGGGTTCGTGCGCGCGGATCGCCTGCAGCACTTCGCGGCCGTCAACCTTGGGCAGGTTCAGGTCCAGCAGCACGATCGAGGGAAGATCGTTGGGGTCGCGGTCGGAATAGCGGCCACGGGCGAACAGGTAATCCAGCGCCTCGGCACCGTCGCCCATCACCACCAGCCTGTTGGCGATCTTGGCCTCGTCGAAGGCGAGCCGGGTCAGCTCGACGTCGTCGGGGTTGTCCTCGACCAGCAGGATCTCCTTATGCATCTGCGTCTTCCTCGCCGCTGGACACGAGCGGCAACTCCACTGTGAACGTACTGCCCCGGCCGGGCTCGGACTGGGCGCGCAGGCGGCCGCGGTGGCGTTCGGCCACCCGTTGCGCGATCGCCAGCCCCAGGCCGTGGCCGCCGCCCTGGTCCGGCCCGTGCAGGCGCTGGAAGGGCTCGAACAGCTTGTGAGCATAGCGCATGTCGAAACCGCTACCGTGATCACGCACGGTCAGGGCCAGGACGCCGCCGCGGACCTCGCCGGCGACCTCGATCCGCACCGGCGCGTCCGCGTCGGCCGCCACGCCGGAGAATTTCCAGGCGTTGTGCATCAGCTGGGTGAACATGACCTTGAGCAGGCGCTCGTCGCCCTCGACCTGCAGCCCGGGCTGCACCTCGACCTCGCCGCGGCGCGCCGGGTCGGCGTCCTGCAGCTCGGCGCCGACCCAGTCGGCGAGCAGGCTCAAATCCACCGGCGCGATCCGCATCTCCGCGCGGGTCACGTGCGACAGCTCGGTCAGCATCGCCAGCAGCCCGGTCATGCGCGAGGCGGCGGCGCGGATGCGCGCGAGGTAGTCGCGGTCGGTCTCGTTCAGGCGCTCGCTGGCGCGGTCGGCGAGCAACGCCGAGAAACTTTCGATCGAACGCAGCGGCGCGCGCAGGTCGTGGGCGACCGCGTCGGCGAACAGCTGCAGCTGGCGATGCGAGGCGTCCAGCGCGGCGCCGTGTTCGGCCACGCGCGCGCTCAGGGCGATGCCGGCCTCGCGCTCGCCGCGGATGTCGCGCATGTGCGAGATGAAATAGCGCGGCGCGCCGTCTTCATCGCGCATCACCGCCACGTTCAGCTGCACCCACAGCTCGGACCCGTCGCGGTGCAGGTAGCGCTTGTGCTCGTCCACCGAGGCCAGCTCGCCGCTGACCAGCGCCGCGACCAGGTTCTGGCTGATCGCCAGGTCGTCGGGGTGGGTCACTTCGCTGTAATGGTGGCCGCGCAATTCCTCCACGCGGTAGCCCAGCATCGCGCACAGCGCCGGGTTGAGCTCCAGCCATACGCCGTCGAGCGAGACGATCGCCATGCCGATGTTGGACGCCTTCATCGCCTCGCGGAAACGCCCATCGGCGGCCGCAGGATCGTCTCCGGCGGACAGCGTGGGCGGCAGGGGATGCGGCAGGTTCATCGGCTTGGCGCGTAGCGTCGGCCATCGGCGTCGAATTGACCGGGAAGTGTAGCCAATGCGGTCGTGACGGCAGGGTAGACGGCGCACACGGCGCGGACACGGCCAAGTCCCGCACAATCGCGGGCATGGACTTTTCTCAGATCGCTTTCCTCCTGATCCTGGGCGCCGCCCTGTACCTGTTCGTCAGCGAGCGCCTGCGGGTGGACGTGACCGCCATGCTGACCTTGCTGGCGCTGGTGCTGACCGGGGTGCTCGACGCCAAGCAGGCGCTGTCGGGCTTCGCCAGCGAGCCGGCGATCATCGTCGCGGCGGTGTTCGTGATCTCCGGCGGCCTGGCCGCGACCGGCATCACCGAGCGCCTGGGCCAGTGGATCGGCCGCGCCGCCGGCCACAGCGAGGGCCGCGCGATCGCGGTGACCATGCCGGCGGTGGCGGCGCTGTCCTCGTTCACCCACCACGTCATGGTCACGGCGATGATGCTGCCGATCCTGACCCGGTTCGCGAAGTCGCGCGGGCTGTCGGCCTCGCGCCTGCTGATGCCGATGTCGTTCGCCGCGTCGCTGGGCACGACGCTCACCCTGGTCAGCGCGCCGGCCTTCCTGCTCGCCGACAACCTGATCGAACGCACCGGCGCGCCCGGCCTGGGCATCTTCTCGATCACCCCGATTGGCCTGGCGCTGGTGGTGGTCGGCGTGCTGTACATGCTGGCCGCGCGCTGGATCCTGCCCAAGCGCAGCGGCGACCACGGCGACGACGGCTACCTGCGCCTGGACCGCTACCGCACCGAGCTGCTGGTGGTGGAAGGCTCGCGCTGGAGCACCCGGCCGCTGGCCGAACTGCAGAAGGCGCTCGGCGACCGCTTCGTGCTGACCGGCTGGCTGCGCGACGGCCTGCGCCGCCAGGACCTGGGCCCGAGCAGCCCGCTGATCAGCGGCGACATCCTGCTGGTGGAGGCCTCGGCCGACGCGCTGGCCTCGCTGCACGACGACGCCGGCCTGGACCTCAACGCGATCGCGCGCTTCGGCGAACACGCCCAGGGCGACGGCGAGGCGCAGCTGGTGCAGGCGCTGGTCGCGCCGGGCTCGGAGTTCGTCGGCCGCAGCGTGCGCGAGCTCGACTTCGCCCGCCAGTTCAACGCGGTGATCGCAGGGCTGTGGCGGCGCCAGGGCGCGGTCGCGCCGCGCCTGGCCGACGCGCGTCTGCGCGAGGGCGACCTGCTGGTGCTGTGGGGCCGGCCGGCGCGCTTCGCCGAACTGGCCGCGCACCACGGCTTCCTGATGCTGGTGCCGTTCGCCGGCGAAGCGCGGCGGCGGCTGCGCGCGCCGATCGCGCTGGCGATCCTGGCCGCGACCGTGCTCGCCGCGGCGACCGAATGGCTGCCCGCGCCGCTGGCGTTCCTGCTCGGCGCGGTGGCGATGGTGGCCACGCGCTGCGTCGATGTCGAACAGGCCTATCGCGAGATCGACGTGCGCATCTTCGTGATGATCGCCGGCGTGATTCCGCTCGGCGTGGCGATGGAGCAGACCGGCACCGCGCAGTTGCTCGCCCAGGGCATGCTGCACGTGATCGCCGGCTGGCCGCCGCTGGCGATCTTGCTGGTGATGTTCACCGTCGCCGCGTTGCTGACCCAGATCCTGTCGGACGCGGCGACCACGGTGTTGCTGGGGCCGATCGCGATTTCGCTGGCGCAGTCGCTGGGCCTGCCGGCGACGCCGTTCGTGGTGTGCACGGCGCTGGGCGCGGTGGTGGCGTTCCTGACCCCGATCGGTCACCACGGGAACCTTCTCATCCTCGGCCCGGGCCAGTACCGCTTCAGCGACTTCCTGCGCATCGGCTTGCCCTTGACCGTGCTCATCGCCTTGGTCAGCGCCTGGATGGCGCGCTGGCTCTGGCTCGGCGGTCCGTTCTGGCCGGGCGGCTGAGGCAGCGCCCGCGGGTCGATCTCGCCGGCGACCAGGCTGACCGTGCCGGCGCCGGTCGTCGCCGCCGCCGCCGCGCCGCAGGCCAGCAGCAGGGCCAGGGCCAGCCAGCGCCCGCGAACGCGCCGGGGCGAGCGGGCGGGGGCGGCGACCGGCGTCCTGGCGATGGCGGGCATGCGCGTTCCTTGGCGGCCGCGATGGCGCGGCAACGGCCAAGTTAGGCGCGCTTGCGGCACGGTTGATCCGCCGAAAGTCGTGGTGGCGCCAGCGGTTACAGCCGGCGTTCATCGAATCGGCGCGGTGGCGCGGCGAGGACGACGGCAACCGGCGCGGGTGCGGCGGCGCGGTTTTCGACCGTCGTCCGCTGCACCGCCCGGACGGACGCATCGCCCGGACCCGGGCCGATACCACGACTCGCGGGCCGCGGGCCGGAACCGCCTCGCGAGCGGTTGGTCAGAAATTTCCTACAGCGCGCCTCGGGTTCCCCCGAGGGTAAACAACTGCGGCATGCGTCACTTTATGCGCGCCCCGGCAGCACGATCCATGCGCCGCCAACGGACGCCGCTCAATACCGCTGTCGCTCGCGCGATCAGCCACACGATGGATCGCCGCCCTGAGCACGCGGCGAAGCTGGGCCGGGGCTACTTCGTTCGCCATCCACGCGGGGCGTCATGATCTTCACGGTGCAACTCAACGAATCCACCTACCACGGCCGCACGCTGTCGTGCGACGTATCCGGCGAGCGCTTCGCCGATGCGGCGTCGGCGTCCGCCGCGGCCAAGGCCGAGGCGTTCGACCTGTCGATGCAGCTGCGCGTGGCGGTGGCGATCCGGATCTTCGAAGACAGCCGCATCTATCTGTCGCACATCATGCCCGCGCCGCCGCGCTGAACCGGCGCGGCCGAGACCGCATCGACGTCGAGCAGCGCACGTGGCCCGACCGGCCGCGCAAACCAAACGCATCGGCACCGACATCCTTCTGCGCCGTCGTGGCAGGCACTTCGCTCCCGATGCTTTCCGCCCGGATCGCAACGCCGACCTTTTGCGTTTTTACGCATCGCTCTACGCCACGGCGAACTTCGCGCAAACGCGTAAATCCCGCCGTGCAACTACTTCGTGACCGCATCACGTCGTCGTTGCAACGCGCGCGCACGCAGTTAGACGCGCATCCCACTTCGCCGATCCTGCGTGCCAACACCGCACATGCAAGGTGGGGGGATGCGTATGCCGTCGCGTTCGCAGCAATGGGGAATCGCTGCAACGGATGCGTCTTCACTCGTCGTAAGGCGCATCCGCTGGGCACGAACACGCTCCCTGCCGTTGTGCAGTAACGCCAGGTGCGCGGCTGCGGCCGCGTACCGGCGCTTCGCGTTTCTTTCTCTTTTCGCTTTGCATGACCCGGAGACCCAATCCATGTCCATCAAGCACAAGGTGCTTACCGCATCGATCCTGCTCGCGATCACCGGCACCACCGCGACCGCGCTGGTGACCGCGCAGCGCGACCGCGACGCCGCCGACGCCACCGCCGGCACCCGCGCCGGCGCGCAGGCCGCCACCGCCACCGCGCGCAACGCCGCGCATGCGCCGACCGCGCGCGCCAGCCTCGAACATCCCTTCGCCGATGCCGCGGCGCGCTCGGGCGCGACGCCGACGGCGCAGCTGGAACGCCATCCCGCGGTCGAACGCGCGCGCGGACTGCTGCAGGCCGACAAGGCCCGCAACGCCGCCGCGCGCGGCCTGTCCGGCGCCGGCGCCGACACCGCGCTGGCGGCCGAGAGCTATCAGCCGCGCGACGTGATCGTCGAAGCCGACGGTAGCGAACACGTGCGCTTCCAGCGCGACTACCAGGGCCTGCCGGTGATCGGCGGCGACCTGGTCACCCACGCCCGCAACGGCCTGCTGACCTCGATCAGCAAGACCCTCGACCTCACCCTCGGCAACGGCGCCGCCGCGCCGAAGGCCAAGCTGTCCTCCGCGCAGGCCATCGCCGATGCCGGCACGCACTTCGCCGGCCGCTTCCTTGAGCAACCCAAGTCGCGCATGGTCTATTTCGCCAAGGACAACCAGCCGACGCTGGCGTTCGAGGTGACCTTCCGCGGCCTCAACCAGGCCCAGCGCCCGGTCCACGAACTGCTCTACGTCGATGCCGGCAACGGCGACCTGCTCGGCCGCGACAGCCGCATCTACAGCGCCGAATCCACCGAGGCCGAGGGCTACACCATCACCCGCGGCAAGGTCACCATCACCACCGCCAAGGTCGGCGCCGAGGAAAGCGACGGCCGCGGCCCGGGCTACCTGCTGCGCGACGACAAGCGCGGCGGCGGCAGCACCCACAACACCGGCGGCACCGTGGTCGACCTGATCTTCGGCGGCGGCGACTTCAGCGCGCCGGCGATGTTCGATGCCGACAACGTCTGGGGCAACGAGCAGATGACCAACATCGAGCGCACCGGCGTCGAGGCGCATTACGGCGTGGCCCGCACCTGGGACTACTACAAGAAGTTCTACGACCGCGTCGGCATCTTCGGCGACGGCGTCGGCGTGCAGAGCTTCGTCAACGTCACCTTCACCTACTTCGGCTTCATCGACGTCGGCGGCACCAACGCGTTCTGGGACGGCGACGCCAAGCGCATGGTCTACGGCAACGGCGACTTCGGCGTGTCCAACCCGGTGGTGGCGATCGACGTGGCCGGCCACGAGATGTCGCACGGCGTGACCCAGGCGACCTCGGGCCTGCTGTACTCCGGCGACGCCGGCGGCCTCAACGAAGCCACCTCCGACATCCACGGCACCCTGGTCGAGTTCTTCGACAACAGCCCGAAGGACCCGCCGGACTACCTGATCGGCGAGAACGTGATGCTCGACGGCAAGCCGCTGCGCTACATGTTCAAGCCGAGCCTGGACACCGACGCCGACGGCAACGGTTCCTTCGACTGCTACCCGGCCGGCGGCTTCGACGGCGAAGACCCGCACTACACCTCGGGCATCGGCAACCACTTCTTCTACCTGCTCGCCGAAGGCCAGAAGGTGCCCAAGTCACACCGCAAGACCGTGCTGCCGTCCGACCTGGTCTGCAACGGCGCGACCGGGCTCAAGGGCCTGACCCCGACCGTGGCCGGGCAGATCTGGTACCGCGCCAACACCTTGTACCTGACCTCGCAGGCCAGCTACCCGGATGCGCGCGTGGCGACCCAGACCGCGGCCCAGGACCTGGTCGATCGCGGCCTGCTCAAGGCCAGCGCGGTCAAGACCGTGGCCTGCGCGTGGGAAGCGGTGAACGTCGGCCTGCCGGAAGGCTCGGACGCGGCGCGCTGCAAGCAGTAAGCCGGCGGCGCCGGGGCCACGGGCTCCGGCGCCAAGTCCGGGCGCGGAATCGAAAACCCGAACGCCGGGACTTCCTCAGTCCCGGCGTTTTTCGTCGTCGCACGTCAGCGACTGTAGGAGCGGCTCGAGCCGCGACCGCGAACCGTGGGTGACGGCGCTGGCTCGATGCTCCGCGGTCGCGGCTTGCGCCGCTCCTACGGGAAGACTTCGCGCCGTCCCGCGATCAACGCTGCCCCGGCATGGACTGGAAGTACCAGCCATCGAACGAGCCGTTGTGGCCGCAGAACTCCGACGCGGGATGCGGCTGGCCCTGGGCGTCGAGTTCCCGCACGCGCAGGGCGTTGCCGATGCGGGTCAGTTCCAGCCCGGTGCCCTGGGCGTCGCCGTCGGCGCGTGCGAGCACGCGGTCGTCGCTGCCGCTGCCGCCGAGGTCGGCATCGCACACCCAACGTCCGTCGAGCGGATGGGCCGCGTTGCCGCGCACCCGGTACGCGCCCTTGGCGTCGCGGCTGATTTCCAGGCCGCCGGCGAAGTTGTTCCAGTCGCCGACCAGGCCCTTGCGCGGGTACTCGCGGATACGCTGCAGGTCCTTGAGCCGGCTGTCGAGTTGCTCGCGCAGCACCTGGGCGCGCTCGCCGCGATCGGCGCGTTCGTAGGCCGCGTCGCGCACGCCGACGAACCAGCGCTGGTCCTCGCGCAGGCCCTTGACCGCTTCGCCGCTGAAGCGCGGCAACAGCCCGGCGTAGAGGTGGGCGATCGCCGAGTCGGTGCGCGCGGCGGCCGGATCGGCGCAGATGCCGCGCTCCACCGGGGTCTTGGCCTTGGCGCAGTCGAACGAAGGATGCGCCTGGCCGTCGTCGAGGTAGCGGTAGGCGGAGAAGTCGACCGCGTCGATCTTGTCGCGCGCGACCCGGCGGTAGCGCGAGCCCTCGTCGATCTTGGCGTTGCACGCCGTCGTCTGCGCGTCGCCCCATTGCAGCTCGGCGCCGCATTGCAGCAGGTAGCTCGGCTGTTTCGACGGCGTGCGCGGTTCGCAACCGTTCGCGCCGATCGAGCAGCCTTCCGGATCGAACTCGACCCGTCCTTCGACCACCCGGCCCTTGAACAGGTTGGTGCCGCCGGTATTGCTGGCGCGCCAGTTCCAGGCGCCGCGGATCCGGTCGCCGCGCTGCTCCAGTTGCAGGCTCTGGCACCACAACTCGCCGTCGTAGCGCTGGCAGGCCTGCCAGGTGCCGTCGAACGAGGCGGCGGGAGCGGCGTGGGAGAACAGCGGCGCGGCGAGCAGCGCGGCGGCGGTGGCGATGCGGAAAAACGGGTTCGTCATGAAAGCGTCCTGGCTCAGGAATAGAACGGAATGCGCTGCAGCTTGTACACGCCGTCGACGCGCTTGAACACGCGCTGGCTGTAGATGTCGTCGTTCTCCAGCAGGTACTCGCCCTGCTCGATGACGCCCGGCGCCTGCACTTCGCCGTTCTCGTCCTGGCCCGAATCGCGCTTGCGCGAATACGCGCGCACGCGGTTGGCCTTGAGCGCGGCGCGCACCGAGGCGGTGAGGATGCGGTCGTACTTGGCCACCACTTCGGCCGCGTCGCGGGCGCTGGCCGACTGCTTGCGCTGCTGCGCGTCGCAGGGATCGTTGCCGGGCAGGCAGCTGCTGCCGTGGCTGAAGTCGGCGAACGGGCGCGCGGTCATCTTCGCCACTGCGGCGCGGTCGTCGGCGGCCACCGCCTTGCGGAAGTCGGCGATGAAGACCTTGAAGTCGCCGTGGCGGTCGTAGCGATAGTCGTACTTGTCCTTGGCCGGTGCGGCCTGGGCCGGCGCCGGCAGCGCCTGCGCCCAGTCGCGGCGCATCTGCGCGATGCGCTGCTGGTAGGCGCTGCGGATGCAGGCCGGGTCGCGGCATTCGTTGCGGCCTTCGAGCCAGCGCGCGTTCTCCGCCGCGATCGGATCGACCTCGCGGCCGCTCTCGCCGTCGACGCCGCGGGTTTCGGCGCGGATCTGCCGGTAGAGATCGTTCATTTCGCTGTCCAGGCGCGACAGCTCGGCGTCGGCGCAGATCATCTTTTCGACCGGGGTGCGCGCGCGCCGGCAATCGAAGCCGGCGGCCTGGCTGAGGCCGGCGACGGCGAGCAGGGCCAGCGCCGCACCGGCGCGCAAAGCGTGGGATCGGAACATGCGGAATCCTTGCAGGGAGAGGGAGGCGCGGACGGCCCGGCGCGATGCGTCGCGCATCGCCGCGGAAGCGGGCGGCAGGGCGGGGGACAGCGGAGACGTGGGCATCCTTGCGGGGGCGTCCTTACGTAAGCGTGCTCGGCCGATGCGCGTGCGCCGAGCGCGTTGTGGATCTGCGGGGATTCGACGGGACGCTGTGGACAAGCGCGCGCCTGGCCAGGCGCATCCCGGCGAACGCGCTTTCGCCCCGCGCGGTGCCAATGAAAACCGGCGATCGCGATCCGACCGCCGCGCGCCCGGTCCGCGGCGCGCAGGCCGCATTGTCGGCCACGCCGCACGCGCGTGCCACCGCGGCGGCGCTGCGGCCAGAGTCGGCCAGTTCCGGCCGGGTTCGGCCAGCGATTCGCCCGCGCGAACCCGCCGGCGCGTCCGCCACGACGGCGCCGCTCACGCGATCGGCTTGTACTGGAACAGCCGCTCGCCGATGAAGTCCAGGAACACCCGCAGCTTCGGCGACACGTGCCGGTGCGCCGGCCACAGCGCCCAGAACTGCCCGCGCTGGGTCTCGAACCCCGGCAGCACCCGCTGCAGCCGGCCGGCGGCGAGGTGCTCGCGGACCAGGAAATCCACCGAATACACGATGCCCAGCCCGTGCACCGCCGCCTGCACCGCCGCTTCGCTGTTGTTGCACACCAGCGCCGCCGGCAGGTGCGGCGCGGCCTCGCCGGGCGCCAGCCGCAGCGACCATTCCTGCAGCTTGCCGCTGTTGGCGAAACGGAAGTGGATGCAGTCGTGCCCGGCCAGGTCGGCCGGCGCGCGCGGTTCGCCGCGCCGGGCCAGGTACTGCGGCGCGGCGCAGAGCATGAAGCAGAACGGGCCGAGCCGGCGCGCGCGCAGGCGCGAGTCGGGCATGTCGCCGCTGCGGATGGCCGCGTCGAAACCGCCGTCGATGACGTCGACGATCTGGTCGTTGAAGTCCAGTTCCAGCTCGACCTCGGGATACCGCTGGCGGAACTCGCCCAGCACCGGCATCACGAAGCGGTAGCCCACGGTCGGCAGGCCGATGCGCAGTCGCCCGCGCGGCGCCTGCATGGCGTGGGTCAGCGCGGCCTCGGCGTCTTCGAGCTCGTCCAGCAGCGGCTTGCAGCGCTCGTAGAACTGGCGGCCTTCCTCGGTCAGCTGGACGTTGCGGGTGTTGCGCTGGAGCAGGCGCACGCCGAGCTGCTGTTCCAGCCGGGCCACGCTCTTGCCCACCGCCGAGGACGAGACCCCGAGCTGGCGCGCGGCGGCGACGAAGCTGCGCGCGTGGGCGGTGCGGACGAAGGCGAGCAGGCTGCCGAGCTTGTCCATGCGGCGGTTCTCGGGGGAGGAACAGGCGGGCATTATGTCCGTTTACTCCGCAAAGCATGAACCAATGCGGGGTTTTTCGCCGATTGCGGCCTGCCTAAGCTGTGGCACCGCCCCCACGGCCCTGTCCCATGCCTGCATCGACTCCCGCCGCCGCGCCCGCGCGCGGCCGCCACGACCGTTTCTGGATCCTCGGCGCGATCTGCCTGGCCGGGCTGGTGCTGCCGCTGAGCTTCACCGCCCCGCCGGTGGCGATCCCGGCCATCGCCGCCGAACTCGGCGGCAGCCCGGTGGCGCTGAACTGGATGACCAACGCCTTCATGCTCGCCTTCGGCAGCTGCCTGATGGCCGCCGGCACGCTCGCCGACACCTACGGCCGCAAGCGCGTGTTCGCCGTCGGCATCGTCGCCTTCGCCGCGGTCTCGCTGCTGCTGGCGCTGGCGCCGAGCCTGGCCGCGCTGAACGCGCTGCGGGTGCTGCAGGGCATCGCCGCGGCGCTGGCCCTGGCCGGCGGCAACGCGGCCTTGTCGCAGGAATTCCACGGCCCGGCGCGGATCCGCGCCTTCAGCCTGCTCGGCACCGCGTTCGGCCTGGGCCTGGCGTTCGGGCCGAGCCTGGCCGGCTGGCTGGTGCAGGCGCAGGGCTGGCGCTCGGTGTTCCTGTCGAGCCTGGCCATCGCGCTGCTGGCGACCGTGTTCGGCCTGCCGCGCATGCGCGAATCGCGCGATCCCGACGCCGGCGGCCTGGACTGGCGCGGCAGCCTGAGTTCCACCGCGATGCTGGCGCTGCTGACCATCGGCGTGCTGCAAGCGCCCGAGCGCGGCTGGGGCGATCGGTGGGTGCTCGGCGCGCTGGTCGGTTCGGCGGCGCTGCTGGTGTGGTTCGTGCGGATCGAGAACCGCGCCGAGCGGCCGATGCTCGACCTGAGCCTGCTGCGCTACCCGCGCTTCGTCGGCGCGCAGTTGCTGCCGATCGGCACCGGGCTGTGCTACCTCGCGCTGATCGTGCTGCTGCCGGTGCGGCTGATCGGCATCCACGGCCTGGGCACGCTCGACGCCGGGCTGATGATGATCGCGCTGTCGGCGCCGATGCTGGTGGTGCCGATGCTGGCGGCGGTGCTCAACCACCGCGTCGCCGCCTCGACCCTGTGCGCGTCGGGCCTGCTGCTGGCCGCGACCGGCCTGGCCTGGCTCGGCTGGGCCGCCGGCCGCGGCGAGGTCGCCGGCTTGATCGCGCCGATGCTGCTGATCGGCACCGGCTCGGCGATTCCGTGGGGCCTGATGGACGGCCTGGCGATCAGCGTGGTGCCGAAGGAACGCGCCGGCATGGCCGCGGGCGTGTTCGGCGCCAGCCGGGTGTCGGGCGAAGGCATCGCCCTGGCGGTGGTGGCCGCAGCGCTGGCCGGGCTGCTGCAGTGGCGGCTCGGCCAGGGCGGCGCGGCCGCCGGCGAAGCGCTCAACCAGGCCGCGCAACGGCTGGCCACCGGCGACGCCGTGCGCGCCCAGGCGCTGCTACCGCAGTTCGCGCCGGCGGCCTTGCGCGCGGCCTACGACAGCGCGTTCGCGTGGCTGATGTACGCGCTGGCCGGCGCGACCGTGCTGGTGGCGTGGATGGTGCATGCGCTGCTGGGGCCGGCGGAGGATGCGGCAGCGCCGGACGCTGTTCCCGGCGAGGCTTTGTGCGAGGACGCTGCGGGTTGAAGGCACCGGCGATCTGAAACAAAAGCGTCGGGCCTGAAGGCCCTCCCACAACAGCGGCGCCAAGCGACGGCGGCTCTTGTGGGAGGGGCTTCAGCCCCGACGCTCTTGTTCCCGGTCGCGCCGCATCGCCGCGCTCAGAACAACTCCATCTGCGGCGTCGGCTTGCGCGGCGCGACGAACCGGCTGGTGTCCAGCGCCGGCAGGCGTCCGAACCCATGCCGCTTCCACGCCTTCTGGAAGCGCTGCCCGATCAGCTGCGCGAACGGCCCATGCCCGCGCATGCGGTGGCCGAAGCGGCTGTCGTAGTCCTTGCCGCCGCTCATCTGCTGGATCAGGCTCATCACGTGTTCGGCGCGGTCGGGGTAGTGCAGGCGCAGCCAGTCGCGCCAGACCTGCTTGAGCTCATGCGGCAACCGCAGCAGCACATAGCCGGCGGCGCGCGCGCCGGCCTCGTGCGCGGCTTCGAGGATGCGCTCGATCTCGCCGTCGTTGATCATCGCGATCACCGGCGCCACCATCACCCCCACCGGCACCCCGGCCTGGGCCAGCGTGCGCATCGCCTTGAGCCGCGAATGCGGCGCCGAGGCGCGCGGCTCCATCCGCGCCGAGAGCTGGTTGTCGAGCGTGGTCACCGAGAAATACACCGACACCAATCCGCGCTGCGCCATCGATGCCAGCACCTCGACATCGCGCACGATCGAGGCGTTCTTGGTGATCAGGCTGAAGGGATGCGAGCAGGCGTCGAGCACCTCGATCACCCCGCGGGTGATGCGGAAGCGGCGCTCGATCGGCTGGTAGGAATCGGTGTTGATGCCCAGCGCGATCGGCGCGCAGCGGTAGCCGGGACGCGCGAGTTCGTTCTGCAGGCGCTCGGCGGCGTTGGTCTTGGCGAACAGCCGGGTCTCGAAGTCCAGGCCCGGCGACAGCTCCAGGTAGGCGTGCGAGGGGCGGGCGAAGCAGTAGACGCAGCCGTGCTCGCAGCCGCGGTACGGGTTCACCGACTGGCCGAAGGCGATGTCCGGCGAGTCGTTGCGGCTGATGATGCTGCGCGCGGTTTCCTCGGTGACGACGGTGTCGGCGCGCGAGGCCGGTTCGGCGTCTGCGTACACCGAGCCCCAGCCGTCGTCCTCGCCGTGGGCGGTGCGCACGGCGAAGCGGCCGTCGACGAAGCTGGCCGCGCCGCGGCCCTTGATCGCCGCCGGCTGCATCGAGAGCTGGGTTTTGCGCGCCGAATCCATGCGTCCCAGCCTAAGCCGGCGGCGTCGCAGCGGACGCGACAGGTCCGCGCGGCAGCTGAAGCGCTCAGCCACGCCTGTGGATAAGAATCGGGGCCGGGGGTGTGGACAACTGCGCCTGCGGATAAACGCATTCAGCCTTATCGACAGCAGTTATCCCCAGCCGGCCCCGTTCAGGAAAACCCGCGCCAGCCATCGCTTTGCGCAGGTTTGCGCACAGCGCTGCCCACTAGTTATCCCCAAGCTTGCCGGCGTTCTGTTTCTCGCCACGCAGCGCGACGCCGACAGGGTTCTGGCTACCCTTGTAGGAGCGGCGCAAGCCGCGACCGCGGGGCTGCGGGCTCGCGTCGGACCTTGCGATGCGCTGCATCGCCGGGCCAGCGACGGCTTCCGGCGTTTGTGCGCTGTCGCGGTCGCGGCTCGCGCCGCTCCTACAAAAAAGCGCCGTGGGCTCAGTCGATCGCGAAGCTCGCGTTGACCGTCGCATTGACGCTGATCTGGCCCACCGCCAGCGCGCTGCCCTCGCCGCCGTCGCCGCCGTCGCTGCCGCCCTGCTGGACCACGTTCTGCAACGCCTGCCCGCCGAAGTTGCCCCAGCCGCCGCCGCGCCACCAGCCGCCGGAATACGATTCCGAGGCGCTGTAGACCGCGCCGCGGCGCACGCCCAGCTCGCGCGCCAGGGCGTCGGCCTTGTCCTGCGCGACGCGGATCGCCAACGCGCGCGCCGCGTCGCGGTGCTTGCGCAGTTGCGAGGTGCGGAACTCGATCCCGTGCACGTGCTGCACGCCGTTGGCCAGCAGCCCCGCCAGCACCGGCTCGAACGCGTCGACCCGGGCCAGGCGCACGCCGATGCTCTTGCGCACGATGTAGAACTGCGGCCGCAGTTGGCTGGCCAGGTCGTGCTGGTCGCTGTATTGCGGCTCGATCGCCAGGTAGTCGGTCTGCACGTCCTTGTCGGGCACGCCGTGCGCGCGCAGGAACGCCAGCGCCTTGGCCACGTTCTTGTCGTTCTCGCGCCGGGCCTCGTCCAGGCCGGTCGCGCGCGATTCCACGCCGACGCTCAACAGCACTTCGTCCGGCGGCACCTTGATCTCGGCCGAACCGGACACGCTGATCAGCCGCGCCTCCGGGCCGGGCGCCGGCGGGTACGCGGCGGGCACCGCGGCGGCCGGTATGGCGGCGAGCAGGGCGCAGGACAACAACCAGCAGGCGAGGCGCGGCATGGGCTTGCTCCAACAGGTCGCGAAGGACGGTCATGGGCCAACGCACGGGCGGCGGCGGCGGGGTCGAGGCGGGGCAGACGGCGGTTGCCGGCCGCGGCCGGCGGCGGCTGTGTCTCGAACAGGCCGCGTTGTACGTCGATCGCCAACAAAGCCGCCGTGATCGTGCCGTGTCCTGTCGTTCTCGTCGGGGCCGGTCCAGCGCGCGTCCGCGCGTGCCGCAGCAACCGACCGAATGCACACTTCCGGCTTCAACGCCGCCGGGCTAGCCTAGCCCGGCGCCGGCTGCGGCCGCGCCACCGTCCGATGGAGCTTCCTGTGCCCGACTCGCTGACCGATCTGTGGCAGGACCTGGTCCACATCCCCCACATCGGTTTCTACCTCACCGCCGGCTGGGCGGTGTACCTGGTCTGGCTGGGCACCTGGATCGTGCTGCAGAAGCGCGAACCGGTCGCGACGCTGAGCTGGCTGTTCAGCCTGGCCCTGCTGCCCTACGTCGGCTTCCTGATCTATTTCTTCTTCGGCCCGCAGCGCATCCACCGCCAGCGCCTGCGCCGGGTGCGCGCGCGCGCCGCGCTGCCGCCGCCGCCGCCGGGGCTGACGCCCTCGCCGGAAGCGATCGAACTCTCGCGCCTGGGCCAGGCCACCACCGGCCTGCCGCCGACCACCGCCACCGACGCGCGCCTGCTGGTCGACGGCGGCGCCAAGTACGCATCGCTGCTGGCCGACATCGCCCAGGCCCGCGAGCACATCCACCTGGAGTACTACATCTACCAGCCCGACGGCGTCGGCACCGCGCTGCGCGACGCGCTGGTCGAACGCGCCCGCGCCGGGGTCAAGGTGCGCTTGCTGCTGGATGCGGTCGGCTCCGGCAGCACCTCCCAGCGCTTCCTGCAGCCGCTGATCGACGCCGGCGGCGAGGCGGCCTGGTTCCACCCGATGAAGCTGCGCTGGTTCTGGCACCGGCCGTGGCTCAACCTGCGCACCCACCGCAAGATCGTCGTCATCGATGGCCGCGTCGGCTACACCGGCGGCATCAACATCACCGACGAGGAAGACGAACGCGCGCGCAAGGACGCCTACCGCGACCTGCACCTGCGCCTGGAAGGCGACGTGGTGCGCGAGCTGGAACTGGTCTTCATCGAGGACTGGTGCTACGCCACCAGCCAGCCGCCGCTCAAGCAACTGCACCTGGCGCCGCGGCCGGGCACCATCGCCGCGCAGGTGGTCAGCTCGGGGCCGGACTCGAACTGGGAAGCGATCCACCGCGTCCACGTCGGCGCGATCCACTCCGCGCGCAAGCGGGTGTGGCTGGTGACCCCGTACTTCGTCCCCGGCGAAGCCGCGCGCATGGCCCTGACCTCGGCCGCGCTCGGCGGCCTGGACGTGCGCCTGCTGGTGCCCAAGCTCAGCGACAGCCGCCTGGTCACCTACGCCGCGCGTTCCTACTTCGACGAACTGCTCGAAGCCGGGGTCAAGATCCACGAGTACGGCCCGCGCATGCTGCACACCAAGGCGCTGCTGTGCGACGACGAGAGCGTCATCATCGGCTCGGCCAACTTCGACCACCGCAGCTTCCGGCTCAACTTCGAGATCTCGGTGATGTTCTACAACGCCGACCTCGGCGGCCGGCTGGCGACGCTGATCGAACAGGAATGCTCGCGCGCGCCGCGCGTGCGCAACGACCGCAACCGCTCGCTGTGGCGCGTGCGCCTGCCCGAAGCGCTGGCGCGGCTGGTGTCTCCGCTGCTTTGAGTCTTTCGTTGAGGCGCGCAGCCGCGGCGGGGTTTCGTGCAGGCGATGCACGGACGGCGGCGGGGCTTCAAGCTCGCGCCGGCGGCTGAGGAGGCGCGGTCGCGGCTTGCGCCGCTCCTACAATCGGATTCCGCAGCCGCTGCGATGGCCACGCCCTCCCCCTGCAGGAGCGGCGCACGCCGCGACCGCGCCGCCCCGATCTCGCGCCGCCCCCCGCCTCCGGCCACGCCCCGCCGCCGCTCGGCCCCGATGTGCCGACGGTCGCAGCCGCGCTTCGCCCCGGCTGTGGCCTGCATCGGCCCGCGCTACACTCGACCCGGGCCCGTCCGAGGCCCCGGCCGGACGCGACCCAGCGACCGGCCCGGACAGGGGAACGCCGATTTCGTCAGGGAGCACGCCGTAATGCCTTGGGTTTATCTGTTGCTGGCCATCGCCGCCTTCGGGCTGGCGCTCAAGACCACGTCGCCGGGGCTGATGGCGGTCGGCCTGCTGGCCGCGCTGGGCCTGCTGATCGTCGGGATCATGGGCCTGCTGGCGCGGCGCCTGGACAACAGCAGCCGCGACGTCTCCTCGATGATCGACCCGGCCGAACTGCGCCGCCTGCGCGAGCAGGCCGAGGCGCGCAAGCTCGCCGCCGCCAGCCAGTCCGAGCCGCCCTCGCGCTGAGCCGCGCCGCGGCCGGTTCCTCTTCCACATGCCGCGCCGGCCCTCGCCGCGCCGGCAGATTGCGTACTCGCCGCGGTCCGCGGCGCGCGCTAGGCTTTGGCCATGACCGTCCTGAGCGTCAACGTCAACAAGATCGCCGTGCTGCGCAACTCGCGCGGCGGCGCCGAGCCCGACGTGGTCCGCGCCGCGCGCGCCTGCCTGGACGCCGGCGCGCACGGCATCACCGTGCACCCGCGTCCCGACGCGCGCCATATCCGCGACTACGACGTGTACGCGCTGGCCGAACTGGCCCACGCGCGCGGCGTCGAGTTCAACATCGAAGGCAATCCGTTCGCGCCGCCGCGCCCGGGCTATCCGGGCATGTTCGAACTGTGCCGGCGGACGCGGCCGGTGCAGGCGACCCTGGTGCCCGACGGCGACGACCAGCTCACCTCCGACCACGGCTTCGACTTCCAGCGCGACGCCGACGCACTGCGCCCGCGCATCGCCGAACTGCGCGAGCTCGGCTGCCGCATCAGCGTATTCGCCGATGCCGACCGCGACGGCATCGAGCGCGCGGCCGAACTCGGCGCGCAGCGGGTCGAGTTGTACACAGGCCCCTACGCCGAGGCCTTCGCTGCCGGCGATGCCGGCGCGGCGCTGGCCGCCTTCGCCGACGCCGCGCGCCGCGCCGAGGCCGCCGGCCTTGGGATCAACGCCGGCCACGACCTCAGCCAGGCCAACCTCGGCGCGTTCCTGCGCGCGGTGCCGAACGTGCTGGAAGTGTCGATCGGCCACGCGCTGATCGGCGAGGCCTTGTACGACGGCCTGGATGCGACCGTGCGCGGCTACCTGGCGGTGATCGCCGGCGCTCGCTGAGCGTTCGCGCCGGCGCCGGCTTCGCACTGTCGCTACGCCGGTTCTCTGTCGTCCTGCTCGCGATGGTGTGTGGATAAGCGCGCGACGCTCCGGCGCCGCATCGCTTCCGTTCTTCACCGCAGCTGGCGCCCATGTCATTCGGATCGCGGACCTGCGACCTGTGGATTGCTTCGGATCTCCGCCAAGGTCGGCGTAGAGACTCCGGCCGGCCGCTCACCCGCCCTGTGGACAAGCGCGATCATGCGTAGCGTTCGCGCGAGGTCCGCTCAAGGCGCCGATGCGCTTGGGGAAGTGCGCCCTCGTCCATCCGCCCTGCACGACTGAAGCCGCTTGCGATCCTTCGCGCCGGCGCGGCGCGCATCGCGATCGCAGCTCAAGGGATCGTCGAATCTCGCCTTGTGGACAAGTCCGGAGCCCACTCGCATCGCAAGCCGTGGCGCCGGCGCAGCGAGTGTATGGCCCGGCGCTTGTGGATAAGCAACGGCGCTCGTCGCGGCCAGCAACCAAGGATTGCGTGCCGCCGCGTCGATGCGCGCGTGGCCGGGCAGCCTGTGGACGAACGCGTAGCCAATCGAGCGCGCGAGGCATGTTTTGCGCAGCAGATCATCGGTCGGCCGCGCGGAGTGCGACGGCCTGCGACGTCGCGACAGCCCTACCCAGACCGCGCCACGATGCGGCCCGCAACATCCTGTGGACAACCATGCCCGGCATCGCCGCGCATGCACGGGCGAGAGCCGGCACCGTCGCGGTCACGCCAGATTCGGACAAATGCCCGCCGCGCGCTGCGATGCGCCGCTCACGTCGCAGCCATGCGCGCTTCGTCCACAGACCTCCGGGTTCGCGCGATCTTGTGGACAAGTCTTGTCATAAGTTTTTCGGGCCGTTTATGAAAACGCTTAATTTCAGGCGTTTCTCGGGCCTGTCGACACGCACGGACCGATGTGGACAACTGCTTGGATGCCGCGGTCGCGGAGACATGCCGACGATAGATCGATGAGATCGACGGCGCGACGCCATACCTGCGTGTGTGGACGACTCGCCAGGGTCGCGGCTGCGCCGCCGGATGGAATCGCCGTTCGCCTGTACTTCTATCCACAAGCATCGGAACGAACCCTGCGGTTGGCTTCGATTTTCGGTGGCGCCGCCGCTGCTGCCCACAACCGAAACCCGGTGCGACCGGCGAGCGTGTGGCGAACCGTTTCTCCATGACAAATCCATTGCGAGCGTGTCGCGCAGCACATCGTGGCTGTGGAAAAGTCGCTTCGCAGGCGTTGTCGGCCAGCATCGCGCGGGCAGCATGTGTCGCTGTCCACGCGCATGTCGCCCATGCAGATGTGGATAACCTCGTCTGGTGGCGCGAACCGCTTCGGCACACATAGATCCACGGCAACGCAGGCCGAACATCGCACGCCGATACCGATCGCACGACGCCAGGCGCGATGTTTTGCGCTGTGCATAAGTCTCGCAGTCGCGTGCTGGGCGCCGCACAGCGAGGAAGGTGGGCATTGCAGCGAACGTGCGAGCGCGCGACTCCGATCCAATCCCGCACCGCACATGTCTAGCTTCCGATCCCTCGCTGTGGATAAACGGCAACGCCCGATAGAAGAAAACGACCGCCGCTCCAATCTTCGCTGTGGATAAACAGCGACGCCCGACAAAAGAAAACGGCCACCATTCCGATCTTCGCTGTGGATAAACGACGACGCCCGGCAAAAGAAAACGGCCGCCATTCCGATCTTCGCTGTGGATAAACAGCGACGCCGGCAAAAGAAAACGGCCGCCATTCGGCGGCCGTTTTGTTGGCGTCGGCGCAACGCGCGCCCGACGCGGCGGGCAGGCGATTACCTGGTCGAAAGATTGCGGATCCCCGCCTGGTCGGCCGCCGCCAGCGCCTGGGCGAACGCCTGGTAGTCGGCCTCGGCGTTGGCATCGACGGTCAACACGGTTTCGGGGCTGTCCGCGGCCAGGGCGGCCAGCGCTGTGGACAACTGCGCCCGGCTCAGCGCGCGCCCATCCAGGACATAGCTGCCGTCCTGCTGCACGTTCAACTCGGCCTTCGGCGGCGTGCGCTCGGGAGCCGGCGCGGGCACCGGCAAGCTCAGCTTGAGCTGCCCGGTCACCGCCGGCGCGGTCACCATGAAGATGATCAGCAGCACCAGCATGACGTCGACCAGCGGGGTCACGTTGATTTCGGCCACGGTGTCGTCGCGGAAGCGACCGGCGGCGGAGTACGCGGTAACGGCCATGAGCTACCTCCATCCTTGGGGTGGGATACCCGTCTTCACGTTAGGCCTGTCGCCGGGCGCCGCGCAAGCGCGCGGCGGGGCAGGGCATACGAGCTACGTCGGCAAAGCTTGTCCACAGTCGGTGAGGGCATCCCCAAGCCTGATGGTCCTGGTTGCCCGTCGGTGCAAACGAGGGCGTCCCATGCCCCGCGGGGGCTTTACCTAATCCGGTTTATCCACAGCCCGTCACTTATCCCCAGCTCGGGCGGCTGTACCGGGCGCTGTCTCGGGGACGCGGCGTCTGGATGGCATCGGCAATCCGGCTTATCCACATGCCGGTAGTTATCCCCAGCCTGCCCGGCCTTGTTAGCGCCATCTCCAGGCGGTCTGTTTCACGATCGTCCGGAATCCCCCGCGAGTCCGGCTTATCCACATACCGTGCCTGGTCCCCAGCCCGGCCGGCTTCATGGGGCGCCACCTCCAGGCGGGAGGTTTCACGAACCACCGGACTTCTTCGTAAATCCGGTTTATCCACACAGCACGACTTGTCCCCAGCGCAGCTGGCTTTGTGAGGCGCCGCCTCCAGGCGAGGTTCCACAAACCACCGAAGTTCTTCAGAAGTCCGGCTTATCCACACGCTGTATATCGCCAGCTTGGCCGGCGCCGCAGGGACGCTTCCTGGATCGGATGTTCCACGATTACCCGCAAGCCATCGCGGCTGCGGCTTATCCACACGCCGGCACTTATCCCCAGCCGACCTTATAGCGCGCCGTCTCCAGGCAGAGGGGGGTTCGCGATCCTCCAGAACCCGCCGCCAAACCCGGTTTATCCACAAACCCACGCCTGCCTTCGCGACCGCGGCAGCAAAAAAAAACGCCGCCCAGCTGGGCGGCGTTTCACGACGGTAAGCGTCGGTTCCGAACGGATTACTTCTGGACGAAACCGATCTTTTTCATGTCTGCGTTTTTGGCGTAAGCCAGCACCTTGGCGAGGACGCCGTATTCGGCGTCGTCGTTGGTGTCGATTTCTAGCAGAGGTTGGTTGGTGGGATCGCGCTGCACCGTTTCGTTCATCAGCCCCGGGATCGCCGTGAGCGGCGTGGGGTTGTTGTTCCAGAACACCTGGCCGGTCGCGTCGATGCGCAGGGCAATCGGCGGCGGCGGCTCGGAGGTCTGCGGCGGCGGGTTAAGCGTCGGCTGCGGCAAGTTGACGTCGATCGGATAGGACACCGTCGGCGCCGTGACCATGAAGATGATCAGCAGCACCAGCAGCACGTCGACCAGCGGGGTGACGTTGATGTCCGAGATCGCGCCGCTATCGGAGGAGTTGTTGCTGAAAGCCATGTTCCCGATCTCCGATTAGCGTTCTTTGATCGCGACGAAGCCGACCTTACGCATGCCTTGCTTCTGCGCGATGGTCACCACGTTGTTGATCGTGCGGTACTTGGTGGTGCGATCCCCGCGCACGTTGATCTGCGGCTGCGGGGTTTTCTGCGCCTCGACCGAAAGACGGCTTTCCAACTGGTCGGCGGTGATCGGCTCGTCGTTCCAGTAGATGTGGCCGTCTTCCTGAATCGCCAACGTGATCGGCTGCGTCTTGGGCGCTTCCTCGACCTTCTTCAGCGTGGCCTCGGGCAGCTTGATTTCCACCTTATGCGTCATCAACGGCGCCGTGATCATGAAGATGATCAGCAGCACCAGCATCACGTCCACGAGGGGCGTGACGTTGATTGTGGCCATCGGGCCGCCGGTGTCGCCTGAACTAAAGGCCATGTCCGAACTCCAGGAGCTACGCTAAATGAGGAGGCTGTGTTGCTTAGCGCTTGTTCGACACTTCGCCGACGCGCGAGCCGGTGGCGAAGAAGTCGTGCAGGTCGTGCGCGAAGGTGTCGAACTTGTTGTTCGTCACGCGGTTCAGGCGCACGAAGAAGTTGTACGCGAGCACCGCCGGGATCGCGACGAACAGGCCGATCGCGGTCATGATCAGCGCCTCGCCCACCGGGCCGGCGACGGCCTGGATCGACGATTCGCCCGAAGCGCCCAGGCGCAGCAGGGCGTGGTAGATGCCCCACACGGTGCCGAGCAGGCCGACGAACGGCGCGGTCGAACCGACGGTGGCGAGCACGGTCAGGCCGGCTTCCAGGCGCGAGCTCTCGCGGGTCACGGCCTGACGCAGGGCGCGATCGACGAACTCGGAGCGGTTCAGCGACTCGACCAGGCGCGAACCTTCGTGGCGCTGGTGGTGAGCGGCGGCCTGGGCGGCGTCGAGGGCGATCTTGGAGAACGGCTCGCTGCGCGGCTGCTCTTCCATGTAGCGGATCGCGTCCTGCGCGTTCGGGGTTTCCCAGAAGGTGCTGACGACGCGGTCCGAGGAACCGCGCAGGCGCAGGTTCTTGACGAAGTTGATGACGATCCAATAGACCGACAGAACCGACATCAGCGTGAGCGTGATGAACACGATCCAGCCGACGAGGTCGAAGTTCTGCAACAGATGCGAGAAGCTCATCTGCTGGAGCGCTTCAGCGTTGGAGCCTCCGGCGGCGGCGGTGGTGGTTTGCTGCAGCATGACGCTTACCTTTGAATGTCGTGGAAAGGAAGAAAGGTTTTACGCGGAACGAACGGCACAACGAGCAACTAGCGATCCAGCCGAACCCGATCAGTTCGGCGGGACGAAATCGACCGGGACGCGGACGCGGCTGGCGACCGGCTGACCGTTTTTCATCTCGGGGTTGAAACGCCACTTGCGTGCGGCATCCATGGCCGCGCGGTCCAGGTTGCGGTTGCGACTGGACTTTTCGACCTGCACGTCCAGCACGTTGCCCTGGCCGTCGATGCTGATCACGAGGACTACGGTACCGCCCACGCCCTGACGGGCTTCGGTCGGCGGGTACTTCGGCGGGTTCAGGCGGCGCGAGGACGGATCCACGCTGGAACCGATGTCGCTGGCGGCCGTCGGCGGCGCGGGCGGCGCGGGCGGCGGAGCCGGCGGATCGACCGGGCTCGGATCGAGGTTCTCGATCGGCGGCTGTTCCGGCGGCGGCGGCGTCGGGGTCGGACGCGGCGGCGACAGTTCCTTCGGAGGCTGCTTGATCTCCTTCGGCGGCTCCGGCGGCGGCGGCGGCGGGGGGGGCGGCGGCGGCGGCGGCTTGATGATGTTCACCATCGTCACCTCCTCCTTGTCCTGCTGCTGGGCAGGCGGAGTCATCGGGGCCAGCAACAACAGCAACGCCGCAGCATGCACGGCGATCGCGCAGGTGATACCGGCAATACGTGCCCAGTTCAAACCTTCGCGGTCGTCATCTTTCCTAACTTGGAGTTCGAGGTCTTGCGTCATGCCGTCAGCTCGGGAGGTGTTACCGGACGCCTGGGCGCCTCGGGCCATCGTTCGGTTCCTGCAACCGTTTCCAGTCGCGGGAACCTCCTAGCATATACCAAACCGCGTCACAGGTTTACAAGCGCGGATGGGCCTGCACGCTGAAATTACTTGCCTTTCAGCGCGAGAATCTTTTTGGCGTCGTCGGGCTTTTTCACGCCCTTCGCGATCGCCTGCTTGGCGGCTTCCTTTGCCTCGGGAATGCGGTCTTCCTGCCACAGGACGCGGGCGAGATTCAGGTACGTCTCACCGTCCGGCGCGAGCGGAGCCGCTTTCTTGTATGCGTCGATCGATTTGTTGGCTTGCTCGGAGAAGTAATAGGACTGGGCCAGGGCCACGTAGGCCTGGTAATCCGGCTTGAGGACGCCCTTCTCCAGGCCCTCGTTGATGACGTTCGCCGCTTCCTTCTCCTTACCATCCAGATTGAGGTAGGTGGAGTAGAGCTGGCGATAGTCCTTGTCTTCGGTGAACTGGCCGGCGGCGCGCATCTTCTCGAGCACGGTGGCGGCCTTGTCGAGCATGTCCGACTGCGAGTAGACCGCGGCGACGTTCATCTGCGCGCGCTTGTCGTTCGGGTTCTTGGCGGCGATCTGCTCGGCGATCTTGGCCGCTTCGGCGCCCTGGTTGTTCTCGACGTAGCTGGCCATCAGCAGCTGCAGCCACTCGGGCTTGGCGTCCGGGCTGCCGTCGATGGCCTGCTTGATGACCTTGGACGCGTCGGCGTAACGCTCCAGGCGGTACAGGGCGTTGCCCTTGACGATCAGGTGCTCGGGCTTGGTGCTCTTGGATTCGCTGAGGAAGCGGTCCATGGTCGCCAGCGACTCGGCGTACTGGTCTTCCTGCAGCTGCAGCTGGGCCAGCACGAACATGCGGTCGAAGTGGCTGTTGTTGTCGAGGCCGTTGGTCTCGATGGCCTTCTTCAGGTAGTCCATCGCCGCCTTGTTGTCGTCGGCGTCGTAGGCCACCTGGAAGCCGATCTGCGCGGCGAAGGAGCGTTCGTAAGCGTTGAGACCGGTGTCGGCGATGATCGCGTCGGCCTGGCTGCGGGCCTCCGGGAACTTCTCCTTGTCGTACGCGTCCATCATCTTCTGCAGCTTGGCGCCGCCCTTGGACGAGGCCTTGGCTTCCGGCGAGGTGCGGGTCGCGTTCGGGTACTGGTTCTCGGCCGGCTTGGCCTTGCCGCCGCTTTCCTTGGCCGCGCGGCGCTGGGCGCTGCGCTCGGAGGCGCTCTGGGCATTGACCTGGGTGACGGCACCGAACGCCAGCACCGCACCGATGGCGGCGGCGAGCAGGGTGGTGCTGCGTCGGGTGGGTTGCTTGCTCATGGACTCACCTTGAAGGGTTCAGCGGCCGCAGACGGGGCCTCGCGGCGGACCGGCGCAAGGCCAAGGGGCCGCCAACCTAACAGAAATTCGGGCCTGCGCGATACGGGTTCGGCCCGCCTTTTTCACCTCGCCATCATCCACACCTGGGCGTACGGCCGGCCGCGCGCGCCTGTTCGTAGACCGGGACCAGCGCCCCGGCGCGGGCGTTGAGTTCGTGGATGCGGGCCTGCGGGTCGGGGTGGGTCGACAGCCACTGCGGCGGGCGCGAGCTGCTGGCCGAGATCATGTTTTCCCACAGGTTCACCGCCTGCCGCGGGTCGTAGCCCGCCTGTGCCATAAGTCGTTGACCCACCACGTCCGCTTCGCTCTCCTGGGTGCGCGAGCCCGGCAGCAGGAAGGCGGTCTGCAGGGCCGCCCCGCCGAGCTGGCTGGTGGCGCTGGCGGCGCCTTCGCCGTAGCGCGCGCCGAGCAGGCTGCCGAGGATGTTGAGCGCGGTCTGGCTGCCCATCTGGCGGGTGATGCGTTCGTCGTGGTGGCGCGAGACCACGTGGCCGATCTCGTGCGAGATCACCGCCGCGAGCTGGTCCTGGTTCTTGGCCACGGTGAAAATCCCCGTGTTTACGCCAACCTTTCCGCCAGGAAGGGCAAAGGCATTGGGGGAACTATCCACGAACACGGCCACTTCCCAATTGGCCTGCCAACCCGGCGGCAGTTCGCGCGTGATCGAGCTCACCACGCAGCGCACGTAGGCGTTCTGGCGCGCGTCGGTGCTGATCCGCTCTTTCTTCTTGGTCTCGGCGAAGGCCTGCGCGCCCATCTGGTCGAGCTGCGCCTGCGAGATCGCCCCGACCCGCTGGGTGCGGCCGGTCGGCGAGGTAGTGGTGGCGCAGGCGGCGACCGCAGCGGCGATCGTCAGCCCGAGCAGGATGCGTTTCATACCGGTTTTCCCCAAAGCGATGGCCGTTTGTAGCCCCGCGCGGATTAACGGCCCGTCAATAGCCGCGGCGGCGCCGGGCCGGCCGCCGCTCAGCCGGTCGCGAGCAGGGGCAGGCTGGCCAGCAGGTTGTTGCCGGCATGGGCGAGGTAAGGCACCCAAAGGCTGCCGCTGCGCCGGTAGATCCACGCCAGGACCGCGCCCATGAAGGCGTACACGATCCACAACACCAGCACGCCGGCGCCGCGGCCGGCGCCCAGGCCGGGCGGTTCGTGGACCAGGGCGAAGGCGATCGAGCTCAGGGCCAGGCCGAGCCAGGGCCGCCCCGCCGCCCACAGCCGGCCGAACAGCACCCGCCGGAACAGCAGTTCCTCGTAGGCCGGGGCGATCAGCACGGCGAAGGTCAGCCACAGCGCCGGCTGGGCGCGGATGGCCGGGCCCAGGACCTGGTTGGTCGGGGTCACGTCCAGACCCTGCGCCAGCGCCGCCGCGGCGATCAATGTCGAGCACGTTGTAAGCACGATCGGCGCCGTTACGATCCAGCCCCAGCTCGATCCGCGCCACAGCGCGCGCCACGAGGCGGCCCGCTCGACCGCGTTCGCATTTCGACGAAAGTAGTAGACCGCCAGGGCCGAAATCGCCGTCGCCGAGAGGCTGATGGCGATCACCGCGTTCAGGTCCGGCGCCGCTTGCGCACCATCGAGGCCGCGCAGCCCCTGGACGAAGCCCCAGCCGACGGTGCCAAGCACGCTCAGGCCGGCGACCAGGGCCAGCGCCAGCAGCAGATCGATGCCGAACGCGACCAGCAGCGGCGTCAGCGGGGCGGGGCGCGGGTACGCAAGCGGTGCAGCGCCTGGGCGCGACGCCCCAGGCAGGACCGGCGTCGGCGAGAGCGGCGACGAGGCGACGGCGCGCGTGGAACCGGCCGCAGCCGGGTTTAAAACCTGGGAACCGGCCAGGCCGGAACCGGATGCGCCCGAGCCGGCGGACTCGGGCTCCTCGGGCGGATCGCCCGCGGCGACGTCGGCAGCAGCCGGGCCGTCGCGCGGGGCGTCCGGCCCGGGCTCAGACATCGAGGTTGGCCACCTTGAGCGCGTTGTCCTCGATGAACTCGCGACGCGGTTCGACCACGTCGCCCATCAGCGTGCTGAAGATCTGGTCGGCGGCGACCGCGTCCTCGATCCGCACCTGCAGCAGGCGGCGGGTTTCCGGATTGACCGTGGTGTCCCACAGCTGCTCGGGATTCATCTCGCCCAGGCCCTTGAAGCGCTGGATCTGGCGGCCCCTCTTGGCCTCGTCCATCAGCCAGGCCTGGGCCTGGGCGAAGCTGGAGACCGACTGGGCGCGGTTGCCGCGCACGATCTGCGCGCCGTCGCGGACCAGCCCGTGCAGCTGCGCCGCCGCCTCGCGCAGCGCGCGCAGCTCGCCGCTTTCGAACGAGGCCAGCGGCAGCACCTGGGTCAGTTCCTGGCCCATGTGGGTGCGCTTGACCAGCAACGCGGCCTGGCGGGTTTCGTTGGCCCGGTGCAGGGTCAGCGAGTAGCGCGGGCGGCCCAGGCCGGACTCGTTGAGGCGCGCTTCCAGCGCGGCGAAATCCACCGGCTGGTTGAGCAGGTGGTCGCTGTCGAGCGGGGTGAAATCGATCAGCGCGCTCAGCACGTTCGGATCGTAGCGGTGCGCGCTGCGGGCGATGGTTTCCTTCGCCGCGGCGTAGGCCAGCAGCAGCTTCTCCAGCGACGCGCCCTCGATCGGCGGCTCGCCTTCGGCCGGGATCAGGCCGGCGCCTTCGACCGCGTTGCCGGCGAGGTAGGCGTCGAGCGCCGCATCGTCCTTGAGGTAGATCTCGTTCTTGCCCTGCTTGATCTTGTACAGCGGCGGCAGGCCGATGTAGATGTGGCCGCGCTCGATCAGCTCCGGCATCTGCCGGTAGAAGAACGTCAGCAGCAGGGTGCGGATGTGCGAGCCGTCGACGTCGGCGTCGGTCATCAGGATGATGCGGTGGTAGCGCAGCTTGTCCGGGTTGTACTCGTCCTTGCCGATGCCGGTGCCCAGCGCGGTGATCAGCGTGCCGACTTCGGCGCTGCCGAGCATGCGGTCGAAACGCGCGCGTTCGACGTTGAGGATCTTGCCCTTGAGCGGCAGGATCGCCTGGGTCTTGCGGTTGCGGCCTTGCTTGGCCGAGCCGCCCGCGGAGTCGCCCTCGACGATGAACAGTTCGCTGAGCGCCGGGTCTTTCTCCTGGCAGTCGGCGAGCTTGCCGGGCAGGCCGGCGATGTCGAGCGCGCCCTTGCGGCGGGTCAGGTCGCGCGCCTTGCGCGCGGCTTCGCGCGCGCGCGCGGCGTCGATGATCTTGCCGGTGATCGCGCGCGCTTCGTTCGGGTGTTCCTGCAGGAACTCTTCCAGGCGCGCGCCGAAGGTGCTTTCCACGACCGGACGCACTTCCGAGCTGACCAGCTTTTCCTTGGTCTGCGAGGAGAAGCTCGGGTCGGGCACCTTCACCGACAGCACCGCGATCATGCCTTCGCGCATGTCGTCGCCGGACAGCGAGATCTTCGCCTGCTTGGCGATGCCGCTCTGCTCGATGTAGTTGGTCAGCGTGCGCGTGAGCGCGGCGCGGAAACCGATCAGGTGGGTGCCGCCGTCCTTCTGCGGGATGTTGTTGGTGAAGCAGAACATCGTTTCCTGGTACGAGTCCGTCCACTGCAACGCGACGTCGACGGTGATGCCGTTCTGTTCGCCCGACACCGAGATCACGTGCGGATGCAGCGGCGTCTTGACCTGCGCCAGATGCTCGACGAAGGAGCGGATGCCGCCTTCGTACTGGAACACGTCGCGGCGGCCTTCGCCGCGCTCGTCGATCAGGGTGATCTTGACGCCCGAGTTGAGGAACGACAGCTCGCGCAGGCGGCGCGCGAGGATGTCGTAGTGGAACTCGACGTCGGTGAAGATCTCCACGGCCGGCTTGAAGCGCAGCGTGGTGCCGCGCAGGTCCGAGGCTTCCAGCTGCTTGAGCGGATAGACCGGCTCGCCGAGCGCGTATTCCTGCTGGTAGTGGTGGCCGTCGCGCCAGATGTCGAGCCACAGGCGTTCGGACAATGCGTTGACCACCGACACGCCGACGCCGTGCAAGCCGCCGGAGACTTTGTAGCTGTTGTCGTCGAACTTGCCGCCGGCGTGCAGCACGGTGAGGATCACCTCGGCCGCGGAGACGCCTTCTTCCTTGTGGATGTCCACCGGAATGCCGCGGCCGTTGTCGTAGACCGAGACCGAGCCGTCGGTGAGCAGGGTGACGACGACATCGTCGGCGTGGCCAGCGAGCGCTTCGTCGATCGCGTTGTCGACGACTTCGAACACCATGTGGTGCAGGCCGGTGCCGTCGTGCACATCGCCGATGTACATGCCGGGCCGCTTGCGCACGGCCTCCAGGCCGCGCAGCACGGTGATCTTGCTGGAGTCGTACGAGGTCGAGGGCGGAGTCGGAACGGTTTCGTCGGTCATTCGCTTCGGGTCGGCTGCAAAGGCTGGCTGGGCCGGGTCGGATGTGCGTGCCCCGGCCAGACATTAGCTATTGGGATCCAGAGGGGAATTATAGCACTTCGCGCCCCCTCCCCCCTGGGTCCCCAGCCCTGGGCCCGGCGACGGCCTCTCAGCGCGTCCCAGGCGCCAGCAGGGCCTCGACGTCGACCACGTCGACGTCGTGCATCTGCCGCAGGTAGGCGTCGAGGTAGGCCTTGTGCGAGGCGCCGACGATGTCGAGCACGCGCACGCCCGGGCGATTGCCGAAGGCCTCGCGCAGGTTCGCGGCCATGCGCAGGTTGCGGGTCTCCCACCAGGCGGCGTACTGGCGGCCGTAGCGCTCGGGCGAGGCCTCGCGCAGGGCCGCGCCGAAGTCCGCGGCGATCGCGGCCTGCTGCGCCTGCGGGCTGTTGATCAGGCGGTACAGGCCGAGCAGGTCGCCCCGGTCGGTGAACGCCTTTTCGCGCTCGACGTAGGGGTTGGAATACCCGGCCCAGACCGCCTTGATCGCCGCCTCGTAGCCCTTGCCGGCGTCGCCGGTGATGCGGTCGGCGCTGTGGTCGTCCACGGCGTGCACCCGCTGCAGGCCCAGCCGCGCCGCCAGGACCGCGCCGATGCGGTAGTTCTCGTTGCGGCCGCGGGTTTCCAGCCGCTGCAGCTGGGTCGCCAGGGCCTCGTCGAGGCCGTCGCCGGCGCGGCGCTCGGCCGCCGGCAGCTGCAGCCATTGGGCCAGGGCGGAAGGGCGGTCGTTGGCGGCCAGCAGCACGCTGGCCAGGCTGCGGCGCTGGGCCGGGGTCGGCTGCGCCGGCCAATCGGCGTAGCGCTTGCGCGCCTCGACCACGGCGGCGTGGACGTCCAGGCCGGTGGCCTTGCGCGCGGCCTCGGTGTCGGCGCAATAGCTCTCGGCGGCGCCGTCGAACAGCTCGTGGTAGCGGGCCAGGTGGTCGCAGCCCTCGCCGGACACCGCCTCGATCGCGATCACGTCGGGCTTGAACGCCGCCAGCCGCTCCAGCACCGGCTCCAGCGCCTTGAGGTCGTAGTCCTCGGGCAGGCCGTTGAGGTGGGTCGTGCCGAGAACGGCGACCTGGGTGCGCGGGCCGACGGTACCGCGGCTGAGGGCGCCGAGGTCGACCTGGGCGAGGGCGGGCGCGGCCTGGGCAGCGAGGCACAGGCCGAACATGGCGCAAACAATCGATCTCAAGCGGGTCCCCTGGAGTGGTTCGTCCGAAAGGGATGCGGCGTGGGCGCGTTCGGTTTACACGCGATCTTCCGCGCCTGTTCCACGTGGAACATCACCCGCGTGGCGCGGATGGGCCGTTTCACGGGCTTCGATCCGGTTCCACGCCGGCCGTGGATCACTCCGGCGTCAGAGTTCCATGTTCCACGTGGAACCGAGCGATCTCGACGTCCATGTCGGCCAGGGCCGGTGGCGCCTCGGTGCCGGTGATGAACACCTGAGCGCGGCTGCCGATCAGGCGCTCGAGCACGCGGCGTTGATGGCGTCGATCCAGCTCGGACGCCAGATCGTCCAACGCGATGACCGGCCATTCGCCCTGCACCTGCGCGTGTTGCTCGGCCTGGGCCAGCAGGGCGACCAGGGCGACGAGCTTGGCTTGGCCGCGCGACAGGGCCTCCCGGCCCGGAATCGCGCCGTAGCCGATGCGCCAATCGGCCCGGTGCGGGCCGACCGAGGTAAAGCCTTGTTGCTGGTCGCGTTCGCGGGCCAGGAGCAGGGCATCGGCCAGCGGAAACTCCTCGCGGCGCCAGCCCGGCACGTAATCCAGGCGGATCGAGCCCAAACCCGGGGCCAGTTCGGCGGCGAGGGCGGCGAACCTGGGCTGCAGCTCGTCCAGGTACTGCTGGCGACGCCGGCTGAGCGGTTCGCCGGCCTCCGACAGCTCTCGATCCCAGGCGTCGAGCTGCCCGTCGCGCGCCCGCGCCTTGAGCAGGGCATTGCGCTGCTTCAGCGCCCGCGTGTAGCGACGCCACAGCGGAGTGAAGTCTGGTTCCACGTGGAACAGCCCCCAATCGAGGTAGCGCCGGCGGATTTCGCCGGGCCCGGTGATCAGGGAATGGCTGCCGGGCTCGAAACTGACCACGGCCAAGGCCGCGCACAGCTCGCCGAGCTGGGATACCGAGGCGCCATCGAGCCGGCCGACCCAATCCTGGCCGCTGTGGCGCAGCCCGGCCTTGCGGCGCTGGTCGCGGCGCACTTCCTGCCATTCGACGAAGACTTCCAAGGCCGGATCGCCGGCGCGGATCAAGCCATCGCGGACCCGGCCCCGGAAACTGCGGCCGTAGGCCATCAGGTGCAGGGCTTCGAGCAGGCTGGTCTTGCCCGCACCGTTCTCGCCCGTGATCAGATTGATCCCAGGCGCCGGCAGCAGGCTTACGTCGGCGAAGCGGCGCAGGCCGCGGGCGTCCAGGCGGGTGACGTGCATCGGGAAATGATCGCAGATTGGGGGACGGGACGAGGCAGGACGCGCGGTCAAACGGTGGCTGCAGCCGCACGGGCTACCTGCAGCAGCGGCGCGAGCCGCGACAACCCGAAGCGGGGCACGAGTCCAGGCTCAACCCGGCCGGAAGCCACACACTCGGGGCGTATCCGCTTGTAAATCAGTGGTTTCCACGGACGCACGCGCCCCAATCCGTCTGCGGCGCCGGCAGCTCGCAAGGTCGATTCGAGCCAGCCGCGGGCCTCTACCGCGTCCGGAAACACGCCAAATCTCCAAAACGAACACGCCCGGCAGATGCCGGGCGTGCGTCGTGTTCCACGTGGAACCGAATCGAACCCGCGTGGATCAGAGCCGCAGCGGCATCACCACGTGGCGGCAACGCTCGTTCGAGGCTTCGCGCACCAGCGCCGAGGAGTTGGCGTCGCGCAGCGCCAGCACCACGTGCTCGTCGCGCAGCGCGGTCAGGGCGTCCAGCAGGTAGTTGACGTTGAAACCCACCGCGAGGTCGTCGACCTTGGTGTCGGCTTCGACTTCTTCCTGCGCTTCTTCCTGTTCCGGGTTGTGCGCGCTGATCTTCAGCTGGCCCGGCGACACCTCGATGCGCACGCCGCGGTACTTCTCGTTCGACAGGATCGCCGCGCGCTGCAGCGACGCGCGCAGGATCTCGCGCTCGATCCGCACTTCCTTGTCGGCGCCGATCGGAATCACCGCTTCGTAGTCCGGGAAACGGCCGTCGATCAGCTTGCTGGTGAAGGTGACATCGTCGCGCTTGATCCGGATGTGGCCGCGGCCCATCTCCAGCTCGACTTCGCGATCGCCGCCTTCCAGCAGGCGCTGCAACTCCTGCACGCCCTTGCGCGGAACGATGATCTGGCGCTTGGTCTGGGCGCCGCCTTCGAAGTTGGCTTCGCACAGCGCCAGGCGGTGGCCGTCGGTGGCCACGCAGCGCAGGCTGGATTCGCGCAGGTCGAACAGCAGGCCGTTGAGGTAGTAGCGCACGTCCTGCTGGGCCATCGCGAACGCGGTGCGTTCGATCAGTTCCTTCAGCGCCGCTTCCGGCACGCGCACGCGCTCGGTGGCTTCGACTTCGTCGATCGACGGGAAATCGTTGGCCGGCAGGCTGGACAGGGTGAAGCGCGAACGTCCGGCCTGGACGGTGATCTTCTCGGCCGTCTGGCTCACGGTGACCTTGCTGCCGTCGGGCAGGGCGCGAACGATCTCGAACAGCTTGCGCGCCGGGATCGTGGTCTCGCCGTCCTTCGCATCGTCGACGTTGACGCGCGAAATCATCTCGACTTCCAGGTCGGTACCGGTCAGCGACAACTGCCCGTCCTTGACCTGCACCAGCAGGTTGGCGAGGACCGGCAGCGTCTGCCGGCGTTCGACGACATTGACCACTTGGGCCAACGGCTTGAGAAAAACTTCGCGTTGCAGGCTGAAACGCATGCGGACCCCTTGGCCGGTCGGTGGGCGCAAGCCCAATTACAAAAGAGATGTATAAATCAAAAGCTTAGTGGCGGTGGAGCGGCGAAAAACGGTTGAGAACCGACTTAAACCCATGATTTACAAGTGTTTTTAGCTACTTCAAACGCGGGTAGAACTGGCCCTGGAGGATAGGTGGATCCTGTGGATAACCTCGGCGCGGCGACGCGACCTGAACTTTATCCACAGCTTGTACGAACCTAGTCCCCGAACTTATGCCTTTCGTATCAGCAACTTAGCGACTACCTTGTGTCCACCGGCGGCGCGGTGCCCCTTTTGGGGCCCGGATCGCCGGGGCCGGGTTGTACCGGACTGGATCGCCGATCGCCCGCGGCTTGCGCGTGCGTCTTTGCGCCTGTCGGATGCAGCCCGATCCTGCGGCACCGCCAACGACGAAACACCCGCCCGGCCCTGCAGCCGCGGTCCTGCGATCTCTACGGATGAGCGCGGACGGCAGCGCGGCGACCGGACGGCCGTGCGGCTGCGTTGCGCTCGTCGTCGTGGATTCCGGCAGGAGCCGCCCTACGCGAACGAGCCGCTGGCCCGTTCGCCTGGCGAGAGTCGCGGCCGGTTCGCCGGCCTGAAGGCCGGAATGCGGCGCCAGCTGGGCGCGGGCGGCGCGACGCCGCCGGCAGCGCGATGTCGGGATCGCGCCGTCGGCGCTGCCGCGCATCCCAGGCCGAGGCCGGCGCCCGCCGAACGGGCGCTGCGGATCACTCGCTGAGCTTGCGGATCAGCTTGTCCCAGTCTTCCCGCAGCTTGCCGTCGGTTTCCATCAGGGTGCGGATCTGACGACAGGCATGCAGGACGGTCGTGTGGTCGCGACCGGCGAAGGCATCGCCGATCTCCGGCAGCGAGTGTTCGGTCAGCTCCTTGGTCAGCGCCATGGCCACCTGGCGCGGACGGGCGAGCGAACGCGTACGCCGCTTGGACAACAAGTCCTTGATCTGGAGGCCGTAGTAGTCTGCCACGGTCTTTTGGATGTTGGGGATGCCGATCGCCTGCTGCTGGGCGCGCAGCAGGTCGCGCAGGGTCTCCTGGGCGAACTCGGCGGTGATCGCGCGGCCGGTGAAGTTGGCGCGCGCGGTCAGGGTGTTGAGCGCGCCTTCCAGATCGCGCACGTTCGAGCGCATCTTCTTGGCCAGCAGGAAGGCGACTTCCTCGGGAATCGCGGCGCCGCGCTCCTTGGCCTTGGAGATCACGATCTGGGCGCGGGTCTCGAAGTCCGGCGGCTCGATCGCCACCGACAGGCCCCAGGCCAGGCGCGACTTCAGCCGCGGCTCCAGGCCCTCGACCTCGCGCGGGTAGCGGTCGCAGGTCAGGATGATCTGCTGCTTGCCGTCGAACAGCGCATTGAAGGTGTGGAAGAACTCTTCCTGGGTGCGGTCCTTGCCGGCGAAGAACTGGATGTCGTCGATCAGCAGCGCGTCGACGCGCTGGAACTGGCGCTTGAACGCATCCATGGTCTTGTCCTGCAGCGCTTTCATCATCGCGCTGAAGAACTGCTCGGAACGCAGGTACATCACCCGCATCGCCGGATTGGCGTCGCGCATGGCGTTGCCGGCGGCGAACATCAGGTGGGTCTTGCCCAGGCCGGTGCCCCCGTACAGCAGCAGCGGGTTGTGCGCGCGCTCGCCCGGCTTCTGCGCGGCCTGCCACGCGGCGGCGCGGCCGAGCTGGTTGCTGCGGCCTTCGACGAAGTTGTCGAAGGTGTAATGCGTATCGAGATTGCCCTGGAACGGCTCGACCGGCGCGGTCACCGCGGCCGGCGCCTGGCGCACCGCGCTGGTGGTGGTTTCCAGCGGCAACGGCTGGGTGCTGCCCGGCGCACGCGGCAACGAACCCACTTCCAGGCTCACGTCCTCGCTGCCGGCGAAGTACGACAGCAGCTCGCGGATGCGCGCGAGGTAGCGCTCGCGCACGTGCTCGACCACGAACGCGTTGGGCGCGTAGAGCACGGTCTTGCTGTCGCGCTGCGCGGCCTGCAGCGGCTTCAACCAGGTATGCACGTCCTCGACCGGGAATTCGGCTTCGAGGCGTTCGAGGCAGCGGGGCCAGGCTTCCATCTGTAGCGTGTCTTCTTTATGCGTGATGCGGTCGGCCGCGGCGGCGGATCGGCCGGCGACGGACGAAAGCGGCCCAACGCACGATGCGGACATCGCGACGCAGGAAGCCGGGGGGTCGGTCAGACTACCACCGAGGCCGGGTTCGGAACAGGACTAATCCACAGGTTCATGCACAGCTCGTGCACAGGCTGTCCCTCGCCGCTTTGGCGGCACGCGTCGCGGATCGGCAATGTCAGGCGGAACAAAGGCTTGACCCTGACTCGGGTGCGCCGCTAGAATCGGCGGTCCACTTTCGTCGTTACCTTTGCGAGCCTGTCATGGCCACCAAGCGCACCTACCAGCCCAGCAACCTCAAGCGCAAGCGCGACCACGGTTTCCGTGCCCGCATGGCGACCGCCGACGGCCGCAAGATCCTCGCCCGTCGTCGCGCCAAGGGCCGCAAGCGCCTGACCGCCTAAGCGTCGCTGGCCGCTGCGTCGCGATCGTTCCCGGCTCCGGCCCGGATGATCCCGCACCGCGCGGCCGCCCGCCTGCAATGAATTCGTCCCGCTTCCCGCGCACCGCGCGGGTACGCGCGCGCTCCGATTTCGACCGCATCTTCAAGCATGGACGGCGCGTGGCGCTGCCCGTGCTCGCGTTGCATTTCCAGGCCGATGCCGCCATTCCGGCGCGGCTGGGACTGGCGGTCTCGCGCAAGGTCGATCCCAACGCGGTCGGCCGCAACCGCATCAAGCGCGTCTTCCGCGATGCCTTCCGCCACCTGCGCGCCGACCTGGCGCCGGGCGACTATGTGCTGGTCGCGCGTCCCGGCGCGTCCAAGCTCTCGGGCGAGGAACTCCGCGCGGCGTTCCACAGTCTGCTCAAGCGCGCCGGCGCCCGGAACGCGCTCGCATTGCCCGAGACTGCGGCCCCCGGCACAATGCCGGCCGCTTCCCCTTCTCACCCCCTGCCGGACCCCGGTCCCGGCTGAGCCCGCCTGCTGCCCATGAACCAGACCCGTGCTTTCCTGATCCTCGCCTGGCTGATGGTGGCGACCCTGCTGTGGATGGAGTGGGGCAAGGAGAAGTCGGCGCCGCCGGCCGCGCCGCCGACCGTGGTCGCCCCGGCCAACAGCGTGCCCAGCGCCGCCGGCCTGGCCACGCCGCCCGGCGTACCGGGCGCGCCCGCCGCGCCTTCGGCCGCGCCGCCGGTCCCCGGCGCGACGCCCGGCGCCAGCGCCGTCCCGGCCAGCGACGCGCCGGTGGTGGTCAGCACCGACGTGTTCCGGGTGATCCTGCACGGCGGCGAGATCAGCGAAGCCGACCTGCTGCGCTATCCGGTCGGCACCGAGCCGAACAGCCCGCCGATGCGGCTGCTGGCCAACGACTCCACCCTGTACTTCGTCGCCCAGAGCGGCTGGGTCAGCCAGAGCGGCGGCGCGCCGACCCACGCCTCGGGCTTCCGCTACGCCGGCGATTCGCGCGAGCTCAAGCTCGCCGACGGCGCCAAGGACATCGCGGTGCCGTTCGTGTGGACCGGCGCCAACGGCGTGACCATCACCCGCACCTACACCTTCCGCCGCGGCGACTACGTCATCAAGGTGCGCGACGACGTCGCCAACGCCGGCGCCGCGCCGTGGCAGGGCTACATCTACCGCCAGCTCAGCCGCGTGCCGCGCGAACTAGCGCGCAAGGGGCCCTTCAGCCCCGAGCAGTACAGCTTCCAGGGCGCGGCGTGGTACAGCCCGACCGACAAGTACGAGAAGCGCAAGTTCGACAAGTTCAGCGCCGACGGCAACCTCAACAAGCAGGTGACCGGCGGCTGGATCGCGATGCTGCAGCACCACTTCTTCGCCGCCTGGATCCCGGGCGAGAAGGACTCGGGCCAGTTCTCGCTGGAGCAGCTCAACGCCGGCGGCGCGCCGCAGTACCTGATCCGCGACCTCGGCCCCGGCGTCAATCTCGCCCCGGGCCAGAACGCCAGCACCGAGGCACGCCTGTGGGTCGGCCCGAAGCTGGTCAAGGCGATCGAGGCGCAGAAGGTGCAGGGCCTGGACCGCGCGGTCGACTTCAGCAGCTACTCGATCTTCGCCACCCTGGCCAACGGCCTGTTCTGGCTGCTCGACAAACTGCACGGCCTGTTCGGCAACTGGGGCTGGGCGATCATCGGCCTGGTGGTGCTGCTGAAGCTGGCGCTGTATCCGCTGTCGGCGGCGCAGTACAAGTCGCAGGCGAAGATGCGCAAGTTCCAGCCGCGCGTCGCCCAGCTCAAGGAGCGCTACGGCGACGACAAGCAGAAGTTCCAGATGGCGCTGATGGAGCTGTACAAGAAGGAGAAGATCAACCCGGTCGGCGGCTGCCTGCCGGTGTTGCCGAGCATCATCATCTTCATGACGCTGTACTGGATGCTGGCCGAGTCGGTCGAGCTGCGCCACGCGCCGTGGACGCTGTGGATCCACGACCTGACCTCGCGCGATCCGTTCTTCGTGCTGCCGCTGTGCAACATCGCGATCATGTGGGCGACGCAGAAGCTGACCCCGATGACCGGCATGGACCCGACCCAGCAGAAGATGATGCAGTTCATGCCGCTGGTGTTCGGCGTGATCCTGGCGTTCCTGCCGGCCGGCCTGGTGCTGTACCAAGTCGCCAACGGCGGCCTGGGCCTGCTGCAGCAGTGGATCACCACCAAGCGCTACGCCGAGGACAACGCGGCCGGCGGCGGTGGCGGCAAGGACAAGTAACCGTTCGGCCTGGCCGGATCGGTTCCGCGAAGCCCGCCGCAAGGCGGGCTTTTGCGTTCTTGGGGATAAGTCGCGGGCTGCACCGCAAGGACGGCCAGCCTCTTGTGGGAGGGACTTCAGTCCCGACGCCTTTGTTCCAGATCGCCGCGACCTGAGCCGAAGGCGTCGGGGCTGAAGCCCCTCCTACAAGAGCAGAGTTATCCCCAACCCGGGCCAGCCACTATCATTCGCCCATGACCCCCTCCGCGCCCGCCCGCGACACCATCGCCGCCATCGCCACCGCGCCCGGCGCCGGCGGCGTCGGCATCGTGCGCCTGTCCGGCGCGAACGCGCGCGCGATCGCCGAAGCCATGAGCGGCCGTACGCTGCAGCCGCGCCACGCGCATTACGTGCGCTTCACTGACGCGGCCGGCGACACCCTCGACGACGGCATCGCGCTCTACTTCGCCGCGCCGGCCAGCTACACCGGCGAGGACGTGGCCGAGCTGCAGGCGCACGGCGGTCCGGCCCTGCTCGAAGAACTGCTCGCACGCGCCTGCGCGCTGGGCGCGCGCCGCGCGCGGCCGGGCGAGTTCAGCGAACGCGCATTCCTGGAAGGCCGGCTCGACCTGGCCCAGGCCGAGGCCGTCGCCGACCTGATCGCAGCCGCCGACGCGCGCGCGGCGCGGGCGGCGCGGCGCGCCCTCGATGGCGAGTTCTCGCGCCGGGTCGAAGCGCTCGCCGGCGACTTGCTGGCGGTGCGCGTGCACGTGGAAGCGGCGATCGACTTCGCCGATGAACCCATCGACACCCTCGGCGGCGGCGCCCTGCGCGAGCGCCTCGCCGGCGCCGCGCGCGCGCTGGACGATTTGCTCGCCGCGGCCGAACGCGGCCGCCGCCTGCGCGACGGTTTGCATGCGGTGATCGTCGGCCCGCCCAACGCCGGCAAGAGTTCGCTGTTGAACGCCTTGGCCGGCAGCGAGCGCGCGATCGTCACCGACATCGCCGGCACCACCCGCGACCTGCTGCACGAGACGATCAAGCTCGACGGCGTCGAACTGACCCTGGTCGACACCGCCGGCCTGCGCGACGGCGGCGACGCGATCGAACGCGAAGGCATGCGCCGCGCGCGCGGCGAACTCGACCGCGCCGACCTCGCCATCGTCGTGCTCGACGCGCGCGACCCGCACGGCGGCCTGGCCGCGGTCGCCGATGCGATCGCGCCGGTGCCGGCGCGGTTGTTCGTCTACAACAAGATCGATCTGCTCGAATCGGACTACGACTCGCCGGGCCCGGCCGATGTCGGCGGCGAGGATCGCGTGTTCGTGTCCGCGCAGACCGGCGCGGGACTGGATGCGCTGCATGCGCGTTTGCGCGCGCTGGCGCAGGGCGACGCGGGCGAAGCGATGGAAGGCGCGTTCACGGCGCGGGCGCGGCACGTGGATGCGCTGATCCGTGCCGGCGAAGAACTGAGCGAGGCGCGCGCGCAGCTCGACCACGAGATGCTCGACCTCGCTGCCGAAGCTTTGCGGCAGGCGCACGACGCGCTAGGCGAGATCACCGGGCGGGTGCGCGCAGACGATCTGCTCGGGCATATCTTTTCGAGCTTTTGCATCGGCAAGTGAGGCCGGCATGCGCGCCGTTCGGCAGCGCGAGCCGCGAGTGGTCTCATTGCAGAAGCGATGTTAGGCCGCGACCTTATCGCTGAAGTTGCTTCGCAAGCGTGGTGTCGCGGTCGCGACTTGCGTCGCTCCTACAGTCGCTGCGTTGAAGCGGCGCAAGGCTGTGGATAAAACGAACACGATGATCCTGCCTTCAAGATCGCGACGATCTTGGTGACCTACCTGTAGGAGCGGCGCGAGCCGCGACCGCGTCATCACAGTTGCGTCGTATTGCGGTATCGCAGTCGCGACTTGCGTCGCTCGTACAGTCGCTCGGTGGCGACTAAGCCGCCCGCGGATAGTCCGTGTAGCCTTCCGCGCCGCCGCCGAAATAGCGCGAGCGATCGCCTTCGCTCAACGGCACATCGTGTTGCAGCCGATACGGCAGATCCGGGTTGGCGATGAACGGCCGGCCGAAGCCGATCAGGTCGGCCCAGCCGCGCGCCAATGCGTCCTCGGCGCGCGCCTTGGTGTATTTGCCCGAGTAGATCAACGTGCCGCGGTAGATCAGCCGCAACGCTTCGCGGAAGGCATCGGGCATGCCGGGGGCGTCGTCCCAGTCGGCTTCGGCGATGTGCAGGTAGGCGACGCCGATCTCGTCGAGCAGCTTCGCTGCGGCCAGGTAGGTCGCTTGCGGGGTGTCGTCGACCGCGCCCTGCAGCGTGGTCAGCGGCGCCAGGCGCACGCCGACGCGGTCGGCGCCGATGGCGTCGCTGACGGCCTGTGCGACTTCGCGCAGGAAGCGCAGGCGGTTGCGCAGCGAGCCGCCGTAGGCGTCCTCGCGCGCGTTGGCCTGCGAGTCGATGAACTGGTTGATCAGGTAGCCGTTGGCGCCGTGCAGTTCGATGCCGTCGAAGCCGGCGACGATGGCGTTGCGCGCGGCCTGGGCGTAGTCGGCGACGATGGCGGGGATTTCGTCCAGGCGCAGTGCGCGCGGGGCGGAGTGTTGGACCATGTCGCCGACGCCGGCTTCCGGGCCGCGGCCGTCGAGGTCGACGAACACCTTGACACCTTCGGCCACCAGCGCCGACGACGACACCGGCGCGGCGCCGCCGTCCTGCAGGGCGACGTGGGAGACGCGGCCGACGTGCCAGAGCTGGGCGAAGATGCGTCCGCCGGCGGCGTGCACGGCGTCGGTGACGCGGCGCCAGCCGGCGACTTGCGCGGGCGTGTGGATGCCGGGCGTCCAGGCGTAGCCCTGGCCCTGGCGGCTGATCTGGGTGCCTTCGCTGACGATCAGGCCGGCGCCGGCGCGCTGGGCGTAGTACTGCGCCATCAGTTCGGTGGCGACTTCGCCGCGGCCGGCGCGCGAGCGGGTCATCGGCGGCATGACGATGCGGTTGGGGACGTCGAGGGCGCCGATGCGGTGCGGGGTGAACAACATGGGGGAATCTCGCGGGAGTTGAGGACGATGTGGGACGCGGCGCGCGCGTGGGTAGGCGTCGCGGCGCCGATGTTGTGTTGCGTGGGTGAGGTTGCGGGGCGAACGTGCGCGATGGCGGTCGCGACTCGCGTCGCTCCTACAGGGAGATCGCGTAGCGGCCGCGGCTCGCGTAGGAGCGACGCGAGTCGCGACCGCGAAAACTCAACGGCTGCGCAGCCGCCTCAATCCCACGCCGGCGCCAAACCGTCCGGATCGGTCAAGCGCTCGCCGCGATCCAGCGCCGCGATGCGCTGCATATCCTCATCGTCCAACCGCAGCGAAACCGCGAGCAGATTGCCGGCCAGGTTCTCGCGCTTGGTCGAAGACGGAATCACCGCGTAACCCGACTGCATCGCCCACGCCAACGCCACCTGCGCCGGCGTGGCGCGATGTTTGCCGGCGATATCCACAAGCGTCGGATCGTTCAACACCTTGCCGTAGGCCAGGGTCATGTACGAGGTCAGGCCGATGCCGGCGTCGCGCGCGAACTGCGCGAGCTTGCGGTTCTGCAGGTACGGATGCAGCTCGACCTGGTTGGTGGCGATCTCGTCGGCGCCGACCGCGGCGATCGCGCGCTGCATCAGGTCGATGGTGAAGTTGGACACGCCGATCGCGCGGGTCAGGCCGTCGCGCTTGGCTTGCAGCAGCGCGGCCATGAATTCGTCCACGGCCACCGCGTCGTTCGGCGAGGGCCAGTGGATCAGGGTCAGGTCGACATAGTCGCTGCGCAGCTTGGCGAGGCTTTCGCGCAGGCTGGGAATCAGCCGTTCGCGCGGGAGGTTGTCGATCCAGATCTTGGTGGTGAGGTACACCTCGCCACGCGCCACGCCGCTGTCGGCGAGGGCCTGGCCGACTTGCGCTTCGTTGCCGTAGATCTGCGCGGTGTCGATGGCGCGGTAGCCCAGTTCCAGGCCGGTGCGGACGGAATCGATGACGGTCTGGTCCTTGAGGCGGAAGGTGCCGAGGCCGAAGGCGGGGACGTTCATGTGGATATCTCCGGAAAACGAGGGGAACGAATCAGTGCGCGGCGACGGCGATGCCGTCGCCGCGGTCGACGAGGCCGTCGCGGCGATCCAGGCGGCCGCTGAGCGCGGTCAGGCCGAACGCGGCGAACACCACCAGCGCGGCGATCCACGGCGTGTGCGCCAAGCCGAGGCGGGCGACGACCTGGCCGCCGGCCCAGGCGCCGCCGGCGACGCCGAGGTTGAACGCGGCGATGTTGAAACCGGCGGCGGTGTCGACCGCCTGCGGCGCGTAGCGCTGCGCCTGCTTGACCACATACACCTGCAGGCCGGGCACGTTGCCGAACGCGACCGCGCCCCAGGCCAGCGCTGTGAGTACCACCAACCACGGGCTGTGCGCGGTGAAGGTCAGCGCCAGCAACACCGCGGCGAGCAGGGCGAAGATGGTCTTGAGCGCCTTCACCGGGCCCTGGCGGTCGGCCAGGCGTCCGCCCCAGACGTTGCCGACCGCGACCGACACGCCGTAGGCCAGCAGCACTGCGCCGACCAAATTCGGGCTCAGGCCGGCGATGTCCTGCAGGATCGGGGCGAGGAAGGTGAAGGCGATCAGCGAGCCGCCGTAGCCGACCGCGGTCATCGCGTAGACCAGCAGCAGGCGCGGCTGCAGCAGCAGCGCCGCCTGCTGGCGCAGCGGCGCCGGTGCGGCGTGGGCGATTCGCCGCGGCACGAACAGTGCGCTGCCGACCAGCGCGATCAGGCCGAAGCCGGCGACGGCGAGGAAGGTCGAACGCCAACCGAAGTGCTGGCCGAGGAAGGTGCCCAGCGGGATGCCGGTGACGAAGGCCACGGTCATGCCGCTGAACATGGTGGCGATGGCGCTGGCGGCCTTGTCCTTCGACACCAGGCCGGTGGCGATGATCGAGCCGACCGAGAAGAACACGCCGTGGGCCAGGCCGGTGAGCACGCGCGCGACGATCAAGGTGGCGTAGCCCGGCGCCAGCCAGGCGACCACGTTGCCGACGGTGAACAAGGCCATCAGGCCGACCAGCAGCGCCTTGCGCGGGACCCGCGCGGTCAGGGCGGTCAGCAGCGGTGCGCCGATCGCGACCGCCAGCGCGTACAGGCTGACCAGCAGGCCGGCCGAGGGCAGGTCGACGCGCAGATCGGCGGCCAGGGTGGGGATCAGGCCGACGATGACGAACTCGGTGGTGCCGATGGCGAAGGCGCCGAGGGTCAGGGCCAACAGGGCGAGGGGCATGGCGGGCATCCGGGGGGCCGAGGGATTCGGCGATTCGCGATGCGCAGTGTCGGCCGGTCGTCCTTGCCGAAAAATATGGTTTTCGGCGAATTACATTTGACTTCAAGTCAAATATTTAGCCCCAGCCGCTTGTGGATAACGCCCGCGGGCCGTCGTTTCCGCGGCCCGCGCGCCGGCGCCGAAGCCTTGCCCGGCGCGGGAATGCGCCGGGTGCGGCCGACCCGGGCAGGCTGTGGATAAAAGCCGGGGCAATTGCGGCCACCGCCGCCGCGTGCCGGCGCGCGGCGATGGCCCCTGACCTGTGGACAAGTCCGGGGCCGGGGCGGGTTCAGCCCTTGGCGGCGTCGACCGCCATCACCAGCAGCAGCCCGCCGAACAGAACGACCGCCGCGAACAGCGCGGCGAAGAAGATCTTGACCCAGCTGTAGGGCCGCTCGCCGGCCAGCGCGCCGGTGTAGCCGTTGGCCAGCACCTGATAGTTGCGCGAGCCGTAGGTGTAGCTGACCAGCCACACCGGCACCAGCACGTGCTTGAAAGTGCGCCGGCTCAGGGTCGCGTCGACCTGCAGGTTGCGCTGGGTGTCGCCGGGGACCTCCGCCGAGCAGGCGTCGCGGGTGCGTTCGCGCATCTGCGCCTCGCCGCGCTGGGCGGCCTGGCGCAGGTCCACCTGGTAGCGCTCCACGGTCCAGCCGCGCACGAACTCCGGCGAGTACGGCGAAAGGTCGGTGGCGGTGGGGAAGTCGCCGATCTTCTGCAGCAGGTCCGCGTGCACGCCGACCGTGCCGGGCACCAGCTCGTCGTTGAAGAACAGCTGCAGCGCGCCCGAGGCCGGCTCCCAGCGGACCTTGCGCACCTCGCGGGTCTTGCGCTCGCCGTTCTCGGTGTAGCTCTCGGTGACGTAGTAGTAATGCCCGGCCTCGGCGGTCCAGCGCGCGGACACGTCGGCGTCGAAGGTCCAGTACGGCAGGTACACGCCCTTGAGCGTATCGGTCAGCGCCGCGGTCTTGAGCCGGTTCGGCGCGAACCAGCGGGTGCCGTACCACTTGCGGATCGCCTCGCGCACCTGGCCGTCGCTGACCTTGAACGGCAGCAGGCTTTCCGGGGTGATCGCATCGCCGAGCGACTCGTGGTCGATGATCGAGGGCGAGCCGCAGAACTCGCAGCGGTCGGCGACCTTGCCGTCGACGAACACCGAGATCGCGTGGCAGCTCTGGCACTGCACCTCGCGCCGCTGCGCGCCGTAGCCGCGCTGCTCGGGCGGGGTCGCGGCCATGCTGTGCAGCAGGTCGATCGCGCCGCCGTTGCGCGAGCCCTTGAGCTCGAACTCGCCGCTCGGGCTGCTGGCCTTCACGCTCCAGCTGCTGGCGCCGACCGGCGCGCCGCCGGACGTGCGCGCCAGCCGCTCGATGGTGGCGTGGATCGCGGCGAGGTCGGGGTCCTGCGCGGCGGCCGCGCTCGCGGCCGCCGCGTCAGTGCGCGCGGATTCGGGCGGCAGCCGCGCCAGCGCCTGCTCCAGATCGTGTTCGACGATCTGCGCGCTGCCGTCGCCGGCGCCCTGCGGCGCCTGCGCCAGCGGCACCACCGTGCCGCAGTACGGGCAGGCCAGCGCCTGCTTGGCCGCATTCCATTGCAGGTCGCCGCCGCATTCGGGGCAGGGACGCTTGCCGACGGTGGCGTTGTCCATCAGCCGCGCAGGAATTCTTCGAGCGCGGACTTGGCGATGCGGGTCGCGTTGCCGATCTTGCGCGCCTTGAGGTCGCCGGCGGCGATCGCCGCCATCACGTCCTCGACCGAAACGCCGAGCGCGCCGGCGGCCTGCTCGGGCGTGAGCACTTCCAGCCCGGCGCCGGCCGGCGCGGCGTCCGCGGCCGCCGCGGCGGGCGCCGCAGCCTGCGGCGCGCCCTGCATGCCGCGCATCATTTCCTGGGCGATGCCGAAGCCGACCGCCATCTGCGCCGGCACCGCGGCCGAGGCGTCGCCGCCCTGGCCCATCGCGCTGCCCATCTGGAACTTGACGTAGTCGTTGAGGTTGCCGACCGCGCTCATGCTCGAACGCGCGTCGATGGCCTTCTCCACGTCCGGCGGCACCGACACGTTCTCCAGCACGAACGAGGTGATCTCGATGCCGTACTTGGAGGTCATCGCCGGGTTGATCACCGGCAGCAGCGCGTCGCCGAGTTCGCTGTAGCGCGAGGCCACGTCCAGCGCCGGCACCTTGGCGGTCGCCAGGGCCTCGGTGAACACGCTGACGATGCGCGAACGCATGGTGTCGGCGAATTCGTCGAGGCGGAAATTCTGGTCGGTGCCGGCCACTTCGCGCAGGAACCGGGGCGGGTCGACGATGCGGAAATCGTAGGTGCCGAACGCGCGCAGGCGGACCACGCCGAAGTCGGCGTCGCGCATCATCACCGGGTTGGCGGTGCCCCACTTGTTGCCGGTGAACAAACGGGTGTTGAGGAAGTAGACATCGCACTTGAACGGCGAATCGAAGCCGTACTTCCAACCCAGGATCGTCGACAGGACCGGGATGTTCTCGGTCTTGAGGGTGTGCTTGCCGGGGCCGAACAGGTCGGCGTACTGGCCGGCGGCGACGAACTGGACCTGCTGCGACTCGCGCACGATCAGCTGCGCGCCGTTCTTGATCTCCTTGTCGTCGTCCGGATAGCGGTAGGAGAGGGTGTCGCGCGAGTCATCGGTCCACTCGATGATCTCCAGCAGTTCGCCCTTGATGAAACCCAGAATGCTCATGGTGCCGCTCCCGCTTCCTGCCTGTGGTGCGGCCGATTCTAAGACAGCCGGTTCGCGCGCCGCATGCGCTCGCGCCCGCCGGTGCCCGGACGCGGCTGCCGGGGCGGCGCGATGGCGGTCGCGGCGGTCGGCCCGGCGTCGGCCCGGCCGGCGCCGGGCGGTGCCGCGCCGCCACGCCAGGCGGCGTGCGAGGCCGGGCCGATGCGGCGTCGAACCACATCGATTCCATGCCCGTTCGCGCCGCGGCCGCGCGGCGTCCATCCGCGGCCGCACAAGGTACCGCCGCGGGCCGCGAGCAAGCGCGAGAACTGTGGCGACGGTCGCGCGCGCCGCCGCGAACCGACACACCCGGTATCGGTGCGCCCCGCGATGGATGGCACACTCGGCCCCTGACGCCCATCGCGGGGGCCGCGGCAACCTGAATGCTTGACAAACGCGGCTCGCTGGCGCGTTCTATCCGGCGTGCGCCCGGCCCCGTATCGGACGGGGACTCGCGTACTTCAGGGGAGCTTTTATCGATGATCGCCAATAACGACCGGCATTACAGCCGGCTGTCCGCTGTGAAGCAGGTGTCCGCCGTTTTCGCGCTCGGATGCGCGCTGGCGGCCTGCGGTAAGAAAGAAGAAGCCGCCCCGGCCGCGCCGGAGCAGGCCGCGCCGAACGCCGCCGCGCCGGCGGTGAATGCGAGCAACGCCGTTTCGGCCAAGGTCTCGGCCCTGACGGTGGACCAGTTGCGCGATGCCGCGCGCAAGGCGTACGCGGAAAACCGCCTGTACGCGCCGGCCGAAGACAATGCGGTGGAGTACTACCTGGCCCTGCGCGAGAAGGCGCCGGCCGATGCGGTCGCCTCCAGCGCCCTGACCGACCTGCTGCCGATGACGGTGATCGCTACCGAGCAGAGCATCGGCCGCGAGGATTTCAGCGAAGCCCAGCGCCTGTCGGCGCTGATCGAACGCGCCGACCCGCAGCACCCGGCCCTGGCCCGGCTCAAGGCCTCCATCGGCGCCGCCCAGCTGGCGGTGACCAAGCGCGCCGAGCAGGAAAAGCTCACCGCCGAGGACCAGGCGCGCAAGCAGGCCGAGCTGGAGAAGCAGCGCCTGGCCCAGCAGCAGCAACAGCAGCAGCAGGCCGCGCAGCAGCTGGCGACCCAGCAGGCCGCCGAGCGCCAGGCCGCGACCCAGCGCGCGGCCGAGCAACGCGCCGCCGAACAGCGTGCGGCCGAGCAGCGCGCCGCCGCGCCGGCCGCCGCGCCGGAACGTCCGGCCCCGGCGCCGGCCGCGCCGAGCGCCCCGGCCGCCGCGCCGAGCGAACTGCGTGCGGTCTCGACCCCGGCCCCGCGCTACCCGCCCGACGCGCTGCGCGCCGGCACCTCCGGCGAGGTCCAGGTCGAGTTCACCGTCGGCACCGACGGCTCGGTCACCGCCGCGCGCGTGGTCCGCGCCAACCCGCCGCGCGTGTTCGACCGCGAAGCGGTCAACGCGGTGCGCAAGTGGCGTTTCCAGCCGGTGGCCGCGCCGGTCACCACGCGCCGCACGATCGGGTTCAACCCGGGCGGTTGATCGCCGCGGGCGGCACCGAAGCGAAACGAAAAAGCCCGGCGCACGCCGGGCTTTTTCTTGGGAGAAGGCCTGCTTTTGTGGGAGGGCCTTCAGGCCCGATGCTTTTGTTTCAGGTCGCGGCGATCGGATCGAAGAGCGTCGGGCCTGAAGGCCCTCCCACAGGAGGCCTGCAGCGGGCCTGGGCAGCAGGCCCGCACAGCAGGCCCGCGACGGATCAGCCCGAAATCGCCAGCCGCTCGTTGTGGTAGCGCCGCACCGCCGCGATCCACAGCAGCGCCGCCAGGCCGAAGCCGCAGGCCAGGTACATCGCCCAGGTCCGGCCGTCGATGGCTTCGCCGCGGATCACCTTGAGCAGCAACTGGTTCTGCGCCAGGAACGGGACTGCGAACTGCCACAGCTGGGTCTTGAGCGGATTGACCATCAGCACGAAGGTCGGCAGTAGCGGCAGCAGCATCAGCCAGGTCACGTGGCTCTGCGCTTCCTTCAGGCTCTTGGCCGCGGCCGACAGATAGGTCAGCAGCGCGGTGCCGATGAACGACATCGGCAGCAGGATCAGCAGCATCTTGCCGATCGAGTACAGGCTGACGTCGAGCATGCGTCCGATCCCGCTGCTCATCTGCGCGCTGAGCTTGAACGCGAGCAGGGTCAGCAGCAGCGAGAACAATCCCAGCACGCAGGCCGCGGCGATCTTGCCGCTGACGATCGCCGAGCGCGGCGCCGGCGTGGCCAGCAGCGGCTCCAGCGATTGCCGTTCGCGCTCGCCGGCGGTGGCGTCGATGATCAAGAACGCGCCGCCGGCGAAGGAAGTCATGATCAGCAGGTACGGCAGCAAGGCCGACAGCACCAGCCCGCGCTTGGCCTCGGCGGTGGCGACGTCGCGGTCGGCGACGTTGACCGGCTGGACCACGTTGGCCGAGATCCCGCGCGCCAGCAGCCGCAGCGCGCCGACCTGGCGGCTGTAGCCCTCCAGCGCCGCGTGCAGGCGCCGCGCCGGGATGTCGGCGTCGCGGCGGGTGCTGTCCTGGACGATCTCCACCAGCGCCGGTTGCCCGGCCTTCCAGTCCTTGGCGAAGTCGGCCGAGACGATCAGGCCGACGTCGTGGTCCTGGTCGCGCACCGCCGCGTCCATGTCTCTGGGCGCGGGCACGGCGACGATGTTCTGGGTGGCCAGGAACTTGATCAGGTTCGGCGCGTGCTCGGCGCCGCGCACCGGCACCTTGAGCGCGCTGTCGAGCTGGGTGCGGGCGCGGTTCTCGGCCAGCGAGCCCATGCCCAGCATCAGCAGCGGATACAGCAGCGGGCCCATCAGCAGGGTGATGGCGAGGGTGCGGCGGTCGCGCGAGATGTCGCGCAGTTCCTTGCGCACCACCGACCAGAAAGCGGCGAAGGCGTGGGTCTTCATGCGTGCAGGCCCTCGTCGCTGCCGATCGCCTTGACGAAGGCGTCTTCCAGGTTGTCCTCGCCGGTGTGCGCGCGCAGTTCGTCGGCGGTGCCGGCGGCGACGACCTGGCCCTTGGCGATGATCACGATGCGGTCGCACAGCGCGGCGACCTCTTGCATGATGTGGCTGGAGAAGATCACGCAGCGTCCTTCTTCGCGCAGTCCGCGCAGGAATCCGCGCATCGCGCGGGTGGTCATGACGTCCAGGCCGTTGGTGGGCTCGTCCAGGATCACGTTGCGCGGGTCGTGCACCAGCGCGCGGGCGATCGCGGTCTTGGTGCGCTGGCCTTGCGAGAAGCCTTCGGTCTGGCGGTCGAGGATGTCGCCCATGTCCAGCGCCTTGGCCAGCGCTGCGGTGCGCTGTTCGATCTGGGCGCGGCCCAGGCCGTGCAGTTCGCCGAAGTAGGCGATGTTCTCGCGCGCGGTCAGGCGCTTGTACACGCCGCGCGCGTCGGGCAGCACGCCCAGCGCGCGTCGCACCGCGGCGGGGTCCTTGGCCGCGTCGACGCCGTCCACGCGCACCTCGCCGCGGTCGGGGCGCATCAGTGTGTAGAGCATGCGCAAGGTGGTGGTCTTGCCGGCGCCGTTGGGCCCGAGCAGGCCGGTGATCTGGCCGTCGCGCGCTTCGAAGTCGACGCCTTGCACGGCGGCGACGGTGCCGGTCTTGGTCTTGAAGGATTTATGCAGGTCGTGGGCGGTGATCATGGCGGCCTTGAGAGAAAGGGGAGCGAAGGGAAAGAAGGACTCGGGGAACCCGGGAGACGCGATCGCGGCTGCGATGCCGGGCGATGCGGGGCGCGTAGCGGAGGCATGCCGATCCCGCCATTCCCCGTTCGCCGCGGTCTCCTCGTTCCCTGGCCTTCAACTCACGGTTCCCACCCATTGAAGGAAACGAACGGCGGCACATAGCCCAGCGCGTCCAGGCAGCGCGCGTCGAGCTTCTTGGCGTCGGCGCTCTCCAGGAACTGGCCGAGCAGCTTCGGCGCGCAGCCGATGCGCAGGGTGCTGTGGCCCTGGCCGCGCAGGATCAGGTGGCGGCCGTTGGGCAGGTGCTTGAGCACCTGGTCGCCGTAGCGCGGCGGGGTCACCGGGTCGAGTTCGCCCGACAGCAGCAGCACCGGCACGTCCGAGCGCAGCGGTTCGTGGAAGTTCTTCGGCCGCGCGCCGGTCGGCCACGCCTTGCACTGGGCGGTGAGCGCGTCGGTCATCGCCGCGCCGAGCACGGTGTCCTTGTCGGCCGGGTCGGCGACGAACAGGTCGGCGTCCTCGGCGCAACTCACCGACAGCTGCATGCCGTAGTTGATCTCCTCGCTGAGCTGGCCGCCGATCATCTTCGACAGCGCCAGCAGCGGCGCGTAGCGGCCCTGGTCGGCCTCCGACAGCACCAGCGGCAGCAGCGAGGCGGCCTCGGGCTGGTAGGAGAACATGCGCGTGAGCATCGCCACGTGGCCGGCGGTGACGCGTTCGCGGCCGGGCTCGCCGGTGGACGGGTCGCGGTAGTCGACCTCGACCGGATCGGCCTGCAGCCGCGCCATCAGCTGGCGCAGCTGCTCGCGCGGGGCGGCGCCGAAACGGCTGCGGCAGGCCGCAGTCTGCTGGCACAGCTTGAACTGCTGGGCCAGCGCGGCGTCGAGGTTGCGCGCGTGCTCGGTGCCCAGCACCAGTTCGTTGGGCACCACGCCGTCGAGGACCACCGCGCGGGTGTGCTGGGGATAGCGCCCGGCGTACTGCTGGGCGACGCGGGTGCCGTAGGAGACGCCGACCAAGTCGATCTTGGCCGCGCCGATCGCCGCGCGCACCGCGTCGAGGTCGGCGATGGCGTCGGTGGTGGTGAAGCGGCGCGCGTCGACTTTCAGGTTCTGCGCGCAGCGCCGCACCGCGGCGAGCGAGTCGGCCATGATCGCGGCTTCGTCGCGCTCGCCGGCGTCGTCGGGCACCGCCTCGGCGCACGTCAGCGGCGAGGACTTGCCGGTGCCGCGCTGGTCCACCAGCACGATGCTGCGGCGCTTGCGCACGTCGCGGAAGGACGAATCCACCGACGGCCAGCTCGCCACCGCGGCCTGGCCGGGGCCGCCGGCGAGGAAGAACACCGGGTCGTCGTCGACCGCTGCGTTGTCGGTCGGCGGCAGCCAGGCCAGGTTGAGTTCGATCTGCTTGCCCTTGGGCTCGGCGTGGTTCTCCGGCACCTTGAAGCGCGCGCACTGGGCGGCGATGGTGCCGCTGGCGAACGGCGAGGCCAGGGTGCAGGGTTCGAACGCGATCGCGCCGTAGCGGCGCTTGGGCGCGCTGCCGTCGCCGGCCTGGGCGTCGGCGGCGCGGTCGCAACCGGCCAGGACGCTCGCGGCCGCGAGCGCGGCGATCAACGCGAAGGCCGCGCGCAGCGGCCGGGGGTGCTTGCAAACGATGGGCATGTTCCGTGGTCTCGTCGCCAGGGCGGTGTGCGCCTGCAAGAATGACAGACCACGGTCGTGGGAAGAATGTGACCGCTCGGGGTGGATTTTTTTTGCGGCGACGGGTTTCGCCTTGCGCGGCGCGGCGAGCGGAGCCGAAAGCGGCGGGCCTGAAGGCCCAGCCACAAACGCCCAGGCCCTCCCGCCGCAGCATCGGACCGGCCCGGTCCAGGCTGCGGCGGGAGGGCCTTCAAGCCCGATCGTTTTCTGTCGGCCGGGACGCCCCGGCCGGCCGGCTCACTTGGACGAGACGTACTTCTCGCGCCGGATCTGCGGCACCGGCAGCCCATAGCCCTTGAGCGCCTCGAAACACGCATCGACCATGTTCGGATTGCCGCACAGGTAGGCGATGTCGCCGGCGCCGTCGGGCGCGAATTCGTCGATGAACTGCTGCACGTAGCCGTGGCGCACGTCGGCGTGCGGCTGCGCCGGCAGCTCGCGCGAGAAGCACGGCACGAAGCGGAAGCCCGGCACGCGCTCGGCGAAGGCGCGGAACTCGTCGCCGTACAACAGCTCGGCCGGGGTGCGCGCGCCGAACAGCAGCACCACCTCGATGCCGCGCTCGCGGATCTGCTGCTCCAACTGCGGCAGCATCGCCCGGTACGGGGTCACGCCGGTGCCGGTGGCGATCAGCAGGTAGCGGCGGTTGGCGTCGGCCGGCATCAGGCAGAAGCGGCCGAACGGGCCGCTGGCCTGGACCGTCTCGCCGTCGGCCAGGCCTTCGAACAGCGCGGTGGCGGCGCCGCCGGGCACGTAGCTGACCGCGATCTCCACCGCCTCGCCCGGACCCAGCGCGTGGTCGTGGATGGTCGCCAGCGAATAGCTGCGCTTGGTCGTGGTGCCGTCGGCGTACTGGAAGTGGATCTGGACGAACTGCCCGGGGATGTAGTCCAGCGGCTCGCCGTCGTCGCGCTGGAACACGTAGTGGCCGACGGTCGGCGCGAGCATGCGGCGCGAGACGAGCTTGAGCGGGAATTGCTTCATTGCAGCAGGGTTCTCGATGGGCCCCCGGCCGGAGCCGGACGGGCGCGGAAAGGGGTCCGGCCGCGCCGGGGTGCGGGCGAAGCGCCCGTCTGCGCAAAATGCCGGCCGGACGGCGCCCGGGCGCTGCGCGAATCCGGGATTCGCAACAGTCTGTGGCCGGAGTGCCGCCGCGCGGCCGCCTATACTAAGCCATTCGCCGCGAGGCCCGCGGCCAGCGACCGAGACCCTCCCGCAATGACCCAGCTAACGGCCCCCGCCACGGGCCCTCGACCGGCCACGTCCGGCACCGCCACGGTCGCCGCCCCCGCCCGCGCCGACGCCGTCCCCGCCCTGCGCGTGCGCGAGCTGCGCAAGACCTACGACAACAAGGTCCAGGCGCTCAAGGGCGTGTCCCTGGACGTCGCCGAAGGCGACTTCTTCGCCCTGCTCGGCCCCAACGGCGCCGGCAAGTCCACCCTGATCGGCATCGTCAGCTCGCTGGTCAACCTCAGCGAGGGCTCGGTGGAGATCTTCGGCACCGACCTGCAGCGCCGGCGCGACCAGGCCATGCGCCTGATCGGCCTGGTGCCGCAGGAAATCAACTTCAACATGTTCGAGAAGCCGCTCGACATCCTGGTCAACTACGCCGGCTTCTACGGCGTGCCGCGCGAGCAGGCGCTGGCGCGCGCCGAAGAGGAACTCAAGCGCGCGCAGCTGTGGGACAAGGCCGACAAGATGAGCCGCACCCTGTCGGGCGGCATGAAGCGCCGGCTGATGATCGCGCGGGCGATGATGACCCGGCCGCGCCTGCTGATCCTCGACGAGCCCACCGCCGGCGTCGACATCGAGATCCGCCGCGGCATGTGGAAGACCCTGCGCGAGATCAACGCCGCCGGCACCACCATCATCCTCACCACCCATTACCTGGAAGAGGCCGAGAGCCTGTGCCGCAACCTGGCGATCATCGACCAGGGCCGGATCGTGCAGCAGGGCCCGATGAAGGCGCTGCTGGCGATGCTCGACGTGGAAGGCTTCCTGCTCGACATCGACGGCACGCTGCCGGCCGCGCTGCCGCAGATCGAAGGCGCGACCCTGGCCGCCGCCGACGACCACACCCTGGACCTGGAAATGCCGCGCGCGATGGACCTCAACCGGATCTTCGCCGCGCTCGGCGAAGCCGGCATCCGCGTGCGCTCGATGCGCACCAAGTCCAACCGCCTGGAAGAGCTGTTCGTGCGCATGATCGCCCAGCCTTCCGCCGCCGCCACCGGAGGCGCCGCATGAGCACCGACATCCAACCCGCGAGCAGCGCCGAGATTTCGCCGGCGCGCCGCAACCTGACCGCGCTGGGCACCATCGTGCGCCGCGAGGTCACCCGCATCCTGCGCATCTGGGGCCAGACCCTGGTGCCGCCGGCGATCACCATGACCTTGTACTTCCTGATCTTCGGCGGCCTGATCGGCTCGCGCATCGGCGACATGGGCGGCTACAGCTACATGGAGTTCATCGTCCCCGGCCTGGTGATGATGAGCGTGATCCAGAACAGCTACGGCAACATCTCCTCGAGCTTCTTCGGCGCCAAGTTCGGCCGCCACGTCGAGGAACTGCTGGTCAGCCCGATGCCGAACTGGGTGATCCTGTGGGGCTACGTCGCCGGCGCGGTGCTGCGCGGGCTGATGGTCGGCGCGATCGTGCTGCTGATCGCGATGTGCTTCACCAAGGTGCGCATCCCGCACCCGCTGGTGACCTTCACCACCGTGCTGCTGGGCGCGACGATCTTCTCGCTGGCGGGCTTCATCAACGCGGTGTACGCGAAGAAGTTCGACGACGTGGCGATCGTGCCGACCTTCATCCTGACCCCGCTGACCTACCTGGGCGGCGTGTTCTATTCGGTCAAGCTGCTGCCGCCGTGGGCCGAAGCGGCGACCCACGCCAACCCGATCTTCTACATGGTCAACGCATTCCGCTACGGCCTGCTCGGCAGCAGCGACGTACCGCCGTGGGTGGCCTACGCGCTGATGCTGGCGTTCGTGGCGGCGTTGTCGTCGCTGGGCTTGTGGCTGCTCAAGCGCGGGATCGGCCTGCGCAGCTGAGGCCGAACGGCGGCGCGGCCGGCTCGCGCCGGCGCCGCTGCAGGTCCTGGCTGGATTCGTATCGCAGACGGCAACGGCGCGAGCTGCGGCCAGGCCAACGCGATCGCTCCGCACTGCATCGACCTATCGAGATTCCGGCAAAAGCCGGAATCTATTTCGCCGTTGCCGTTGCCGTTGCCGTTGCCGTTGCCGTTGCCGTTGCCGTTGCCGTTCGCTCGGACGCAACCTCACGTGAAGCACATGCCCGCAGCCCCGGAGGGCGCGCGCATGGATGCGCGCGCGCGCCATGGGGCAGGATGCCCCTTATGGCGCGGCCCCGCGCCCGGTGCTGGACCTAGTGGCTCTTGATTCGAAAAAAGAATGCACTTTCTTTGGTTACTTTCTTTGTTGCTTTGGACAAAGAAAGTGACCCGGCCGCTTGCGGACGGAAGCTTTGGATCTTCGCTTGTCGTCGAGCGTACGAACACGCAAAGACCGAACCCACCGCGGCACGCCCCCTGTAGGAGCGGCGCAAGCCGCGACCGCGCCATCGCAGCGATTGCGAAGGTTTCGTCGTAGTTGCATTGTCG
>NZ_FNPT01000025.1 GCF_900107375.1 Lysobacter sp. yr284 | reverse complement strand
GTAACGATGAAAGTCTCGTCGTAGTTGCACTGTCGCGGTCGCGGCTCGCGCCGCTCCTACAGTCGGATACGCAACTGCACTGTCGTCGTTGACTAGTGACGACAAGCCGCAATCAAGAGCTTTCGTCCGCAAGCGGCCGAGTTACTTTCTTTTGGCAGCGCGCCAAAAGAAAGTAACCAAAGAAAAACGCTTTTCTAAGGTCACGAGCCACTAGGTCCAGCACCTTGCGCGGGGATGCGCCGTAAGGGGCTTCCTGCCCCTACGGCGCACGCGCGCATCCATGCGCGCGCCCTCCGGGTCTGCCGAACGCAGGCCTCACGCGAGGCGGGCAAAAGGCAACGACAACAGCAACAGCAACAGCAAGTGCAACAACCAGGGCAACGGCACTAGCGCTGCACCCAACCCGGCACCAGAAGCCTCACCTCATCCGCAGCACCCAAACGCCGCACACGCCCATCGGGCGACCAAAGCCGCCTCGCCAAAGAAAAAATCCGGATACCACCGGTCGCGCACACCCACGACCCACGCCGGCGCGCCGCCGGCGGCCTGCCGCGCCGCTATGCCCGCCGCGCGCCCATCGCTCCGCCGCGCGCGCTGTCCGCGCACGCGCCGCCTGCCTTGTCCGCTACGGCGGTCAACGCACCGCCGCGTCCACCCACGCGGCCATTTCCTTGACGTCGGTTTCGCTCAGCTCGGTCGCGCCGGGCACGTTGCGCGGCAACGCGTCGTCGTCCTCGACCGGGCCGCGTTTCTTCTTGCCCTTGGCCGGCACCTGCGTGCCCGGAATCGGCTGCACGCCGCCCGTGGACGAAGGACTGACCACCATCACGTACTCGCTGGAGCCGTCGGGCCAGACCACCTTGAAGGTGCTGCCCGGCGGCAAGGTCGAGAACGGCGCGCCGCTCTGGGCACGGTAGACCGCCGCGATCTGCGCCGCGCTCAACGAGCGCCGCGTCGGCTTGGAATCCACCGAGGTCACCGCGACCTGTCCCAGTTCGCGGTAGTCCGCGCCGAACACGTCGATCATCACGCCGGCGGCGCCGACCGAGTAGGCGCTCAACAGCAACGCCCAGAACCCGATCTTGGCCGTGCGCTTGAAGTGCTCGCGTTTCATTTCATCCTCTCTTCGCCAGTCAGCGAATGGACCATCTCTTGCACCACCTCCGCCCCTTGCCGCGGGATCGCGGCGTCGTAGACGAAGTCTGCGAAATCTTGCTGCGGGTCTTGCGAACAAATGCCGCCGTTGGCGCAGTAGCTCGTCATCAACGAGCCGCCTGCGCTGCAGTCCTGGCCCAGCCGGCAGGCCGCCAGCTGCCAGGCCAGTTCGGCGAATTGGGTGCCGGACACGCGCTGGTAGTCGAACCCGGCGCTGCGGCCGTTGGCGGCGATGCCCATGCCGGCGGCCAGCGCCGAGAACGCTTCCGGGTCCTTGGAGCGCACCACCCGGTCGATCAGGTTGAGGCGGTAGTCCTCGGTCTTCTCCAGCGGCTTGCCCGCGCTCAGCAGCGAGGCCTCCGCCGCCAGGCTGCCGGCCTGCGCCGCCTCGACCCGCTTGACCAGGATCATCGGGTAGTCCAACGCGTCTTCCGGGGCGAAGCGCGCGCAGCGCTCGCTGACCCGGTTGCGCGCGATCGCCATCGACGCCGCGCCGCGCAGCTTCATCGCTTCCATCGCGCGGGTGTCGTTGCGGTAGTCGACCGGCGCGCTGGAGTAGTTGGCGCAGTAGTCGTAGACCCGGGTCAGCAGCCAGATCGCCTCGGCCTCGCCGGATTCGGCGCGCAGCCGCAGCGATTGCGCGAACGAATACAGGTCCGGGGTCTGCTCGAACTGCTGGCGCAGCGCGGTCGGCGCGCGCAGCGGCGCGCGCGCCTGGCTGCGCGGCGCGATGCGGATCGGCGGTTCGCGCGCCGGGTCGGCCCGCGGGTTGCCGCGCGGCAGGTCGCCGGCGACCGGCGCGGCGACGATGTCGCTGAGCACGGCCGGCGCCGATACCGCCGCGCCGCGGTGGGCGTAGGCATAGACCAAGGCGCCGCCGAGCAGCGCCGCGGCCGCCACCATCGCCAGCCCGCGCGCGCTCATGCGCGCACCCGCGCGCGAGGGCAGGCGCGAGTCTTGCGGGCAGGCGGAAGGGCAGGCATCGGACATCAAAGGGCGCGACTCGCGGCCGGGCGGCGGACGGTACGGACGGTCGCGCCGCCCCCGGCGGGGGCGGCGCAGCGAGACGCCGATGATATGTCAAGTGTCCGACGGATGCCCGCGCGACTCCCGAAAGCGAGCGAATTCACACTTTTCAGGTGTCCGCGGTCGAAGCGGAGGGACTATTCGGCGCCCGATTCGCGCGGATCGCGCTCGCCGGCGCACAACACCGCGGCGTGGCGCCCGGTCGGCGTCTCGCCGGCGGTGACCAGGGTCAGGCGGTCGCCGGCTTCGTTGCGGTAGGCGAAGCTGCAAAAGCCCTGGCCGGTGCCCGAGCAGTCCTCGACCTCGGGATAACCGGATTCGACCATGCCGCTGACGAAGCCGGGCTCCTCGCGCTTGGGCGGGGCGGCGCGCCAGCCGCGCGCGAGCAGGCGCTCGCGCGCCTGCTTCAGCTCGATCGACTCCACCCGCGGCACCGCGACGCGGCCGCCGCAGTACCGGTCCGTCTCCGGCAGCGCGGCCAGGCCCAGGGCGCCGTTCTCGACCCGCACCCGCGCGCGCTGCACCGCCCAGTCGAACACCCCCAGCGCCGCATCGCCGCGGCGGCGCGCGTCTTCGCCGTCGTCGAAGCCCTGCACGCCGCTGTCGATCTGCGACGCGCGCGCGCCCGGTTCGAGCAATTGCGCCACCGGCCGGCCATCGCGGAAGAACAGCAGGCGCCCGCCGCCGGAGGTGCAGCCCATGCCGGCGGCCACGCCGGGCGCGACTGCCACGCCGACCACGCGATGGCCCTGCCATTCGCGCTCGGCGAACACCTTCCAGCCCTTGGCTTCGGCGGCGCGGGCCTCGGCCGACTCGGGCGCGACCGAACAATCGCCGCCGACCTCGACCTCGCCATCGGCCGGCGGCGCCGGCACTTCGCCCAGCGCCTCCAGGCGCAGGCCGCCGGCCTCGCCGAGGGCTTGCTCGGACGCGGCTGCGACGGCGGGCGCGGCTGCGGGCGTCGCGGGCGTGGGCGCCGCAGCCGTGGCCGTGGCCGGCGCGGCCGGCGCGGCCGGCGCCGGCGCGGGTGCCGGCGCCGGATCGCGCGAACAGGCCGCCGCCAGGCTCAGCGCGACGCCGAGCGCGAGCAGGCGCGCGCCGGGCAGGCCCGCCAGCAGGCGGGCGGGCGTCGTCGCGCCCGCGGGCGCAGGCGCAGGCGGGGCAGGAAATCGGCGAACAATCGCATCCATAAGGCCGTGGCAGCTCCGAGTCCGTGGTTGCGCAATGGCCGGAACGCTATCTGATCGCGCCGAAACGGGTCAATAATGGCCGCCGTTTTCGCTTCCCCGCGTCCGCCCATGCCCTTCCTGGAACTGACCCTGCGCTGCAGCGAGGCCGAGCAGCCGCGCTTCGAGGCCGCGCTGGACGATGTCGGCGCGCTCGCCGTGACCATGCTCGACGCCGATGCCGACAGCGGCAACGAGCGCGCGATCCTCGAACCCGGCGTCGGCGAGACCCCGCTGTGGCAGTCGATCGTGCTCAGCGCGCTGTTCCCGCACGACGCCGACGCGCTGGTGATCCTGGCCGCGCTGGAATCCTTCGACCCGGAGCTGGACTGGAGCCGGGTCGGCTTCGCCAACGTCCAGGACCAGGACTGGGAACGCGCGTGGATGGACCAGTACGCGCCGCTGCAGTTCGGCCGCCGCACCTGGATCGTGCCGTGGAACCAGGAACTGCCGGACGGCGCCGACGGCGCCGATGCCGCAGTGGTGCGCCTGGACCCGGGCCTGGCGTTCGGCTCGGGCACCCACCCGACCACGGCGCTGTGCCTGGCCTGGCTCGATGCGCTCGCCGACGCCGGCGAGCTCGGCGGCCGGCGCGTGCTCGACTTCGGCTGCGGCTCGGGCATCCTCGCCCTGGCCGCGCTCAAGCTCGGCGCCGCGCACGCGGTCGGCGTCGACAACGACCCGCAGGCGCTGATCGCCACCGCCGACAACGCCGAGCGCAACGGCGTCGCCGCGCAGATGCAGGTGCACCTGCCGCAGGACGAGCCGGTCGCGGCGTACCCGGTGGTAGTCGCCAACATCCTCGCCTCGGCGCTGATCGCGCTGGCCGACACCCTGGCCGCGCGGGTCGCGCCGGGCGGACGCATCGCCTTGTCGGGCATCCTTGCCGGGCAGGAAGACGAAGTCGTCGCGCGCTATGCCGAAGGCTTCGAGCAGCTGCAGGTCGAGCGGCTCGAAGACTGGATTCGCGTCACAGGCGTGCGTCGTCGCTGAGCGCGGCGGCATGGTTGAATAAGCGCCGATGTTCCTCGCCTGCCCCCACTGCGGATACCTGGTCGCGCTGATCGTCGCCAAGGACGGTCCGGCGCGCGCCTGCCCGCGCTGCGGCGGCTCGCTGCAGAGCGAAGCGCCGTCGCCGCAGGAGGCCGCATCGGCGGTCGTGGCGGTGGCGGTGGCGGCGCCGGTGCCGGACGCGTCGGCGCTGGATGTATCGGCGCTGGATGTATCGATGCCGGAACCGCCGGTGCAGGCGTCGGCGGACGCAGCGGCGTCCGCGCCGCAACCGCCGCCTATGGCTTCGCCCGCGCCGGTGCGCGACGAGATCAGCCTCAGCCTGCGCCGCGCGCCTTCGGCCGCGCCGGTGCACACGGAAACCACGAACGCCGCGCAAACCGAGGCGATCGCGCCCGCATCGGGCGAGGATCGCGACGCCGCCGCCGATCCGTTGCCGGACGCTGCGCCGGATGCCGCGTCCGACGCCAAGGAAACCCAAGCGCGCGCGCCGGCCGCCTCGTCGCCGCAGCCGGCGGCGGACGTCAACGCGGACGCCAATGAGGACGACGCGTGCGCCCGCGCGCTGCCGCCGCTGAGCGCGGCCCCGGTCGCCGCCGCGCCCGCGCGTTCGCGCCGGCAACGCAAATCCGAAACCACGGTGACCTCGGCGCGGCGCGCGCCGAGCTTCGCCCGCCAGCAGGCGCGCGCGCAGGCGCCCCGGCCGCGCCTGCACTGGAGCGGCCCGGCCGCGATCCTCGCGCTGACGCTGGCGCTGGCCGTGCAGTTGCTGCTCGCGCAACGCGCCGAGCTGGCCGCCGACGCGCGCTGGCGCCCGCTGGTGAGCGGGCTGTGCGGCGCGCTGGGCTGCACGGTTCCGCCGTGGCGCGAGCCGGCCGCGCTGACCATGCTCAACCGCAACGTGCTGCCGGTGCCCGAGCGCGCCGGCGCGCTGCGCGTGTCGGCCGGCTTCCGCAACGACGCGCGCTGGCCGCAACCGTGGCCGACTTTGGTGCTGAGCCTGGAAGACGTCGATGGCCGCCGGGTCGGCCAGCGCGCGTTCGCTCCCGGGGAGTACCGCCGCGAACACCGTCCGGGCGAGCTGATCGCCCCGGGCCAGAGCGCGGCGGTCCAGTTCGAGGTGATCGAACCGGCCCCGCGCGTGGTCGCGTTCACCTTCGACTTCCGTTGAAGTCCGGCCTCGTCGCGTTGTCTCTAGCGACTCAGGCGCGCTAGACTCGCCGTCCCGTCGGTGCCACGCCCTGTGCGTCCCTGCACGTTCCGACGGACGAACGACTGCTACGGGGAAGCACTTGAACGCACTCAACGACCGCAACGATGGCGCACGCTCCGGACCCCGCGTCCCGCTGCGCGACCACGTCGCGACTTCGATCCGTCGTTACCTCGGCGACCTGAACGGCAGCGGCACCGAAAACCTCTACGAGATCGCCCTGCGCGAACTCGAAATCCCGCTGTTCGCCGAAGTGCTGCAGCACTGCGACGGCAACCAGAGCCGCGCCGCGGCGATGCTGGGCATCCATCGCGCCACCCTGCGCAAGAAGCTGCGCGAGTACGGGCTCGAGTAAGCCCGCGTCTGCGCGCGGCCCGCGCCCTTACCTGGAATCCCCCGACATGGACGCCGAACGCGACCTCACCCAGGCCGGCGACTGGCTGCGCCCGTTCCCCGACGCCGCCGAGGTCTTCGCCGCCGACCAGCAACACCTGGCCCGGCACCTGCACCCGCTGGTCTCGATCGACCTGGCCGCCGTCGACCCGCATTGGTCCGGCTGGCTGCACCTGCTGAGCCCGCTGGAACCGTGCGACGGCCTGGTCGGCCAGTACAGCCAGGTCGAAGACGGCGAACTGCTCAAACCGAACTGGATCGGCTTCCAGGTCGAGGCCGACGGCCGTTACCGGCTGCTCGGCGACGCACGCTATTTCCTGCTCGAATCCAGCGCGGAACAGACCCCGGCGGCGCTGGCGCTGTCGCGCCGCGACCTGGAAAAGCACTACGCCGAACAAGAGGCCGCCTACGCCGCCTCGCGCGAGTACTACCGGCGCAACGGCAAGCTGGTGCGCCTGGACCGCAAGGGCCGGCCCAGCTACGGCGACGAGGACGCGGTCGAGCTCGTCGAATCGGTCGGCGGCGAAGTCGACGCCGGCGGCAACTGGGAAGAGACGGTCGAGTTCCCGCTGGAGTACGGCCGCCCCGGCGGCGCGGACGCAGGCGACGCGGACGACGTGGTGTGGCCGCTGAGCCCCGCCGGCCGGCGCTTCCGCCACGTCGCCTCGGTGCCGGGCTGGAACTACCGCACCAGCGGCGCCGATACCATCTTGCTGTTCTACGAACCGGTCGAACGGCTGGCGCTGCTGAGCTTCGACTGGACCTGATCCGGCCGGCAGCGGCGGCGTAATCCCATGATCCCTCGGCGCGAGCGGCGCACGCCGCGCCCGCGCCGCAGCGGTTCTGTGGATTTTTCCGCGCCGCCGAGTCCGCGGGCGCTCACACCCACCAATACCGGATCAGGTGGAAAAACACCGGCGCGGCGAAACACACCGAATCCAGCCGGTCGAGCACGCCGCCGTGGCCTTCGATCATGTGTCCCCAGTCCTTGATCCCGCGGTCGCGCTTGATCGCCGACATCACCAGCCCGCCGTAGAACCCCATCAGGTTGATCACCAGCGCCAGCGCCGCGGCCTGCCACGGCGTGAACGGGGTGATCCACCACAGCGCCGCGCCCAGCGCGGTGGCCGAGGCCACGCCGCCGACGAAGCCCTCGACCGTCTTCGACGGCGACAGCCGCGGCGCGATCAGGCGCTTGCCGCACAGCTTGCCCCAGATGTACTGCAGCACGTCGGAGGACTGCACCACGATCACCAGGAACGCCACCAGCAGCAGGTTGCGGCCCTCGTAGCCGGGGATGTTGAGGTTGATCAGCGCCGGCACGTGCGAGATGCAGAACACGCAGATCATCAAGCCCCACTGCACCTTGGCCGTACGCTCCAGGTAGCGCGTGGTGTCCTCGCCCACGGTCGACAGGATCGGCAGCAGCAAGAAGGCGTAGACCGGGATCAGCAGGGTGTAGAGCCCGTACCAGTCGGTATAGACCAGCCAGTACTGCAGCGGCAGCGCGAGATAGAACGCGGCCAGCAGCGCGTAGTAGTCGCTGCGCCGGGTCGGGGTGAGGGTGATGAACTCGCGCAGCGCGAACAGCGAGACCAGCGCGAACAGCACGATCATGCCGACCCGGCCGATCGCGAACGCGGCGCCGACCACCAGCGCCATCACCCACCAGGCGCGGATGCGCGCGACCAGGTTGGCGATCACCGCGCTCGGCCGGCCGCGGGTCTTCCAGCGCAGCCATTCGGAAATCAACGTCGCCAGCAGCAGCACCGCGGCGACGCCGCTGAACAGCAGCACCGGATGCGACTGCGCGCGCACGAACTCCACGACCTGGTCCAACCCTGCCCGCTCGATCACTCCCGGCCTCCGTTGCCTTGTTCCGACAGCGCCAGCAGCGCATCGCGCGCGCGTTGCAGGAACGCGTCCTTGTCCTCGTCCGCGCCCAGGCGCAGGGTGTCGCCGAAGGTCGCCGTGCACAGCAGCGGCAGCGGCAGGATCTTGCCCTTGGGCATGACCCGGGCGAGGTTGTCGATCCACACCGGCACGAACTCCAGCTCCGGCCGCCGCCGCGCCAGGTGGTACAGGCCGCTCTTGAACGGCAGCAGCGGCTCGTCGCTCTGGTTGCGGGTGCCTTCCGGGAACAGGATCAGCGACTGGCCGCCGTCCACCGCCTCGCACAGCACTTCGATCGGATCGTACTTGCGCGCGGCCGCGTCGCGCTCGATCAGCACGCCGTTGAAGACCTCGCGGATCAGGTAGCGGCGCAGCGCGTCGCGCTGCCAGTAGTCGGCGCCGGCCACCGGCCGCACCTCGCGCCGCAGCGCCGGCGGCAGCGCCGACCAGATCATGACGAAGTCGCCGTGGCTGACGTGGTTGCCGTAGTAGACCCGGTGGTCGGACGAAGGCGAGCAGCGCCACAACGCGCGCGCGCCGGTCAGCAGGCGGATCGCCGAGCTGAAGCCGGCCGCGAGCAGGTGGGAAATCATCGGGACTCCAGTTCGCGCACGATCGCGCGCAGGCGCAGGGCGATGGTCAGCGCCGCGCCGAGCGCGACCACGGCCAGCGCCGCCAGCATCAGCCAGGCCACCGCGGCGGTCTGGTCCAGCGCCAGCCCCGCCGCCGCCAGCAGCGCGGCCACGGCCATCGCGATCATGCGCGTGCGCCGCGGCATCGGCCCTTCGCCGTGTTCGCGCAGGCCGCAGGCCAGGCCGAGCACGCGCACATAGGCCGTGCCCACCGCCAGCAGCGACACCGCCCAGCCCAGGTCGCTGGCCCACGGCAGCCACGGCGTCAGGCCGTAGCCGGCGCCGAGGAACACCAGCGCATCGGCGAGCCGGTCGGGCGCGTCGCTGTAGACCTCGCCGGCCTTGCCGACCATGCCGCCGCGGCGCGCCAGCACGCCGTCCAGGCGGTTGCAGGCGATGCGTCCGCCCAGGCACAGGGCCGCGAACAGCAGCAGCGCCGCGCCGTAGTGCGGCGGATCGCGCAGGGCGAAGAAGAACGCCGTGCCGGCCAACGCCGACAGGCCGACCGCGAACAGCGACAGGCCGTTGGGCGTGGCGCCGCGCGCGCGCAGCCACGCCGCCAGCGCGAGCCGTCGCTCGTAGCGCGCGGCGCGGCGGGAGGAAGCTTGGGGATCGCTCATCGTGGCACTCCGTTCAACCGCCGCCGCAGCCGCCGCAGCCGCCGCCTCCGCAACCGCCGCCGCCGCCGTCACCGCCGCCGCTGCAACTGCCGCTGCTGGAACCGCTGTCGCTGCCGCCGGAACCCGACGGCGGCGTGCGCAGGATGTGATAGTCGGCGAAACCGCTGCCGTACAGGCCGACCGTGCCCGACAGCGCGACCTGCGCGGCGAGGTCGCCGGGCGCCGTCCGCCCGCTGGCGTCGTGCAGCGCCCACTCGCCGGCGCGGGTGCGCCGCTGTTGGCGCAGAAAGCGCGCCATCGCGACGATCAAGGTCAACCCCACCAGCACCACCAGGAAGCCGACCGGCCGGTCCCGATCCAGTCCGACCGATATCTTCAGCCCGCCGAGCGCCGCCAGCGCCAGCAACGGCGCGCTGCCCAACTGGCGCAGGCGCAGGTCGGCCGACTCGCTGAGCCACCAACCCTTGCGCCGCAGTCGTTCGGCGATCGGCGCGTACTCGCGCGCCAGCGCGGCGACGGTCAACGACAGGCTCTGCTCGCGCTGGGCGGTCTCGGCGGCGGCGAGCACCGGCGCCGGCAACTGCGTCGCCTGCGCGCGCAGGCGCGCCGCGTCGATGCGCAACCAGACCCGGTCCAGACGCTCGGCCGCGCGCAGCGGCGCGCCGTTGTAGTCCAGCGCGAGCACGTCGCGGCGCATCAGTTCGACCAGCGCCGCGTCGGCGGCGCGCTCGGGGCCGCCGGCCAGGTAGGCCAGTTCGACCGCGTCCTCGACCTGGGCCGAGTTGCGCCGGTTCGCCCCGCGCAGCGCGCGCTTGATCGCGGTGCCGGCCAGGTAGGCCCACGGCAGCGCGGCCAGGTACAGCACCAGGAAACCGCCGCCGCCGAAGTCCAGCGGATTGAACGTCTGCTGCTCGCGCACGCAGGACAGGTAGATCAAGCCCAGCGCGCCGCTGGCCAGCGCCAGCGCCAGGTAACCGCCGCGCGGCGGCGATTGCCACGGCGACAGCAGGCGCTGGCGCGCGCCGGCCGGCTCCGCGCGCGGCGGCGCCGGCGGCGGCGAGGGCGAAGGCGGCGGCGGCCACAGCTGCGGCGGCGGTTCGTCGAAGAACTCCGCGTAGCTGGCCAGGGTCTGCCGGTACTGCGCCTGGTGGCGCGCGTCTTCGGCCTGCCCGCCCAGCGACGGGGTGTGGTGCAGTTCGCGGCGCAGCACCTGCGGGCAGAAGCGGCCCCAGTAATCGCGGGTGTCGGTGAGGTGGGCGTGCCAGACCTTGTCGATGCGCACGCTCGGGGTGACCGCATGGCCCGCGGCCACCGCCAGGAAGCAGAACCGCCGGTATTCCTCCAGCGCCGCCTCGGCGCCGGCGCGGTCGCAGCCCAGCGCGTGGCCGACCCGGTCGAGGAAGGCCTCGGCCTGCTCGCCGCCGAACCGGTAGTCGCGCAGGCGCTGCCACAGCTCGCGCCGTTCCGCGGTCCAGTCGGCGTCGTGCCGGGTGTGTTCCTTCTCGTTCATGGCCAGGTCCGTCGGGCGTCAGGCGAAAACACGCGCGGCAACTACGCGCTCCCCAGGGCGGCCAGGATCGCCGCGCTTTGCAGGATCACCAAACCGGCCTGTTTGAGCAACAGGCCGCGCGCGCCGCGCCAGCGCGAGGGCCAGCTGCGGGCGGGTCCGGCGGCGGGCTTGCGCAGGCCCAGCGCGGCCAGCGCCGCATCCAGCCGGGCCGCGCCGCCGTCGGCGCCGGCCTGGGCGTCGGCCTCGATGTGCGCGGCCAGCGCCTGCAGCAGGCGTGCGTCGAAGTCCACGCGCACGGCGCAGTAAAGCTGCACCAGGCCGGCCGCGGCCGTGAGCCACAACGCCGGGCGCCAGCCGCTGATGCCGGCGGCTTCGAACAGGCCCAGCAGCGCCAGCGCCGTCAGCAGCAGCGAGGCCGCGCACACGCTGCGGCCCTGCGTCAGCAACGCCGCCATGGCGCGCAGTTCGAACGCGCCGAACGCAACCGGGGTCGGGGCCGGCCCGCTCATGCGTTCTGCGTCCCCAGCCCGGCCGCCGCCGGCGCCGCGGCCAGCGCCTGCAGCGCGCGCAGGTGCGGCGCACGCAACACCACCGCCGGACGCGCGCGGCGCACGATCGCCACCGCCTCGTCCACGCTCGCGGCGCGGCCGCTGTGCAGCAGCCACGCCGCCACCGCCGCGGCGCTGCGCGAATAGCCGAGCGCGCAGCAGACCAGCACCTCGCCGCGCTCCTGCCGCGCCGCGATGGCCGCGGCCGCGGCGCTGAGCTGCGCCGGCGTCGGCGCGACCAGATCGAGCATCGGCACGATCGCATCGCCCCCGCGCGCGTCGGCCAACGACAGTTCGGCGCAGACATCCACCACCGCGGCGAACCGCGCGCGCTCGCCGCGTCCGGGAATGCGGCCGAGCCAGACGCCGTCGGTCACCGCCGCCGGCTGCGGCGCGCGCCGCGTCCACAGCCGCGAGTTGATCCAGGCGCCGAGCAGGTACGGCGCGAACAGCCAGCGCGCCGCCACGCTCAGGCGGCCGTCGTCGCGCTTCTGGAAGCCCAGCGGGCCCAGCAGCGCGTAGTTCAGCGCCACCAGCGCCAGCGACGCCGCCGGCCACCACAGCCACAGCGCCCAGCCGCCGAGCGCGCCCGCGCTCAAGCGGCCCGCCGCCCACGCGCACAGGACCGCGCCGCCCGCGTACAGCGCCGCCAGCGTCCAGCGCTTGAACTCGCGCGCCGGCGCGGCGTCGCGCCACGGCGCGCGGATGCGCTCGGGCCACAGCCACACGCATAGCCAACCGGCGAGCAGGCCGGTGGGTATATCGATGAAGTGGTGCTGGAATGTGGTCAGCACCGACACGCCGATCAGCGCGAACCAGCCGTGCAGCAGCCAGCGCCAGCCGCCGCGCAGGTGGTGGGCGAAGCGCACCCACAGCACGATCAGCAGCACGATGTGCAGCGACGGCGCCTGGTTGTACGGCTTGTCGAAGCCCAGCAGCACGTCGAACAGCCAGCCGAACACACCGTCGGTGTGCGGCCGCACGAAGCTGTAGCGCAGCGGCCACAGCAGGAAGCACGTCACCGCGACGGCCTGCGCGCTCAGCAGCCGCAGCGCTTGCGTGTCCAGCTCGCGGCGGTCGCGGCAGACGAACAGCGAGATGCCGTAGAACAGGTCGATCGACCAGTACGGCACGATGGTCCAGGCCCAGAACGGAATCGCGCTTTCCCAGCCGAACGCCAGGCTCGGCACGCCGGCGCGCGCGGCCGCGAGCGAATTGGCGTAGCCGTAGCTGGCGAAGAACAGCGGCCCCAGCACCAACAGCCACAGCGCCGCGCGCCCCCACGGGCGCCGGGTCGCGGCGACGGCGTCGGTCATTGCCCGACCCGCTGCGCCATCGACACGGTGAAGATGCCCCAGCGGTCGATGCGCTGGTCGATCTTGACGAAACCGGCCGCGCGCACGAGGTCGTCCATCTCCTGCTGGCTGCGCCGACGCATCACCCAGGCCGCACCGCCGCGGTGGCTGGTCAGCGCGCGGGCGATGAACTCCAGCTGCGGGTGCCAGGGCTGGCCGGTGTAGACCAGGAACCCGCCCGGCGGCACCGCCGCGGCCAGGCCTTCGAGCGAGCGCCGCACCTGGTCGTTGTCGGGGAATAGTTCGTACAGGCCCGAGACCACCGCCAGGGTCGGCTTCGGGTCCAGCGCCGCCAGGGCGTTGCGGTCGAACGCGTCGCCCTGGTCGAAACGGGCGATCGCGCCGGCGCCGAGTTCCTCGATCAGCGCGCGGCCCTTGTCGACGTTGAGCGTGCTGTAGTCGCGCAGGCGCACGCTGTCGGCGTGCGCGCCCTCGCCCGCCAGCGCTTCCAGCGCGTAGCGGCCGTGGCCGGCGGCGATGTCGACCGCGTGCACCGGCTGCCCGGCCTCGCGCAGCCGCCGCACCGCCTCGCGCAGCAGCTCGTGCAAGTGGGTGCGGCGCACGCGGATGCCGCGCCAGCCGATGGCTTCCAGGTAATTGCGGTCGACCATGCGCCCGAGCGGCCCGCCGCCGCGGGCCTCGTTGCGGTACACGTAGTCCAGGCTGCTGCCCGAGTCGAAGCCGGTGTCCAACCCCAGGCGGATGCCCTGCGACAGCTTGCCGCCGAAGCGCAGCCCGGCGCGCACGAAGCGCCAGCGCAGGTCCGCCAGCGACCAGCGCTCGGGCGGCCACGACAGTTTTTCCGATTCCTCGAAGCTCGGCCCGCGCCGGTGCGCCTCGCTGAGGTCGGCGCGGCTCAGCGGCTGGGCGAAGCGCGCCTGCACGAATGCGCGGATGCGGTTGATCGCCGCGGCGCGGCCCTTCTCGCCGAGGGTGTCGTGGAAGAAGTCCGGCAGCAGGTGGCGTTCCTTGACCGCGCTGCCCAGGCGTTCGTAGAAGCGGTCCTGCGGGCCGCGGTGGACGACGAAGTCGGCGCCGGAGACCAAGAGTTGCGTCGGAACCGTAATCGCTTGAGCATCCGCCACGATGCGGTCGGCCGCCTCGTACAACCCCAACAGCACCCGCACCGAGATCGGCCGCGCGATCAGCTTGTCGGTGCGGTAGCTCTCGACGCGCTCGGGGTCGTGGGTCAGCCACTGCGGCTTGACGTAGCTGTTGACGAAGAAGTTGCCGCGCAGCTTCTGCATCAGCGCCAGGCCCGGCCGCGCCAGCGGCACGTACAGCTTGACCTTGAACGCCGGCGAGGCCAGCACCAGCGCGCGCAGGCGCGGCGCGTAGTCGTGGACCCAGGTCGAGGCGACCACGGCGCCGACGCTCTGCGCGATCAGGGCGAGGTTCTCGACCTCGATGCCGTGCTTGTCGCGGATGTGGGCGACGAAGCGGTCGAGGTCGCGCACCAGCGCCTCGAACCCGGGCGCGTCGCCGCGCTCGCCGGGCGAGCGGCCGTTGCCGCGCGCGTCCCAGGCGAAGAAATCGCAGTCCTCCAGGCCCAGCTCGGGCACCAGGTGCTCGACCCGGCCCGAATGCTCGTGGCCGCGGTGCAGCAGCACCACCGCTTTGCGCGGCCCGTCGCCGGGCTGGCTCGCCGGCCAGTGCCGGTAGAACAGCTCGGCGCCGTCGAAACTGGCGAACCAGCGTTCCTCGGCCGCGCGCGCGCCGCCTGACTTGACCACGACTTCGTTCATTCCCGCTCTCCTTGTCGAACGTCCACCACTCCCGGCGCGGCATCATGCCGCAAACCGGCGCGCACGCGGCGAACCACGGTCCACGCGCACAGCATCGAAGCCAGCACCAACACGATCTCGACCGGCCACGCCGAGATCCAGCCCAGGGCCAGCAACAGCCCCAGCGCGCCGATCACGAAAGCGCGGTCGCTCTTGCCCATCGGCCCGTCGTAGCGCCGCGGCGCGCCGACCATCAGGCCGAGCACGCCGGCGTATTCGGTCAGCGCCGCCAGCAGCGCGAACGCCAGCAACGGCGCCGCGTGCAGCCCGGCCAGCGCCAGCAGCGACAGGTACAGCGCGCTGTCGGAGACCACATCGCACAATTCGTTGAGGTAGGCGCCCAGCCGCGATTGCTGGCCGAACTCGCGCGCCAGCATGCCGTCGATGGCGTTCATCGCCATGCGCGCGAACATCCACAGCGGCAGCAGCGCGAACAGCCACGGCCGCGCGGGCGCGCCCCAGTACACCAGCGCGGCGACCGCCAGCGACACCAATGCGGCCGCCACGGTGACCTGGTTGGCGGTGACGCCACCGGCATGCAGCCGCCGCACCAGCGGGCGCAGCAGGTCCTGGAAGCGTCCTTTCAAAGCGTAGATCGAAGCCATCGGTTCCTTGCGTCCGCCGCGCGCCCGCGACCGGGCGCCGCCACAGCTTAGCGGCTGCGCGCGCGGATGCGAGCCGCCGCCGCCCCGGCCGCGCCGCCGGCGCGCAAGTATCGCCACAGTGGCCCCGGCGGCGCGCGCGGCGGCACCCCGACGGCGCGACTTTGCCCAGGCCGGCCGCAAAACCCGGCGCCGGCCGCCCCGTACCGCCCTGAACGGGCGGCCCGGCGGGCCCGCGCGGCTATAATTCCCGCGCCCTTCCGCTGCCCTGCCCCCCGCATGACCTCCGAACTTCCGACCGGCCAACCGGTACGTATCCGTCGCGCCCTGCTGTCCGTGTCCGACAAGACCGGCCTGATCGAACTCGCCCGCGCCCTGGCCGCGCACGGCGTCGAACTGCTGTCCACCGGCGGCACCGCCAAGGCGATCCGCGACGCCGGCTTGCCGGTGCGCGACGTGGCCGAGGTCACCGGTTTCCCGGAAATGATGGACGGCCGGGTCAAGACCCTGCATCCGCTGGTGCACGGCGGCCTGCTCGGCCGCGCCGGCGTCGACGACGCGGTGATGGCGCAGCACGGCATCGGCGCGATCGACCTGCTGGTGCTGAACCTGTATCCGTTCGAGAAGGTCTCGGCCGATCCGGACAGTTCGTTCGAGGACGTGATCGAGAACATCGACATCGGCGGCCCGGCGATGCTGCGCTCGGCGGCGAAGAATTTCGCCCGCGTCGCGGTGGCCACCGACCCGGCCCAGTACCCGTCCCTGCTGGCCGAACTCGACGGCAACGCCGGCGCGCTCTCGGCCAAGACCCGCTTCGCCCTGTCGGTGGCCGCGTTCAACCGCGTCGCCCAGTACGACGCGGCGATCAGCAACCACCTCTCGGCGATCGGCGAAGACGGCGCCAAGCTCGAATTCCCGGCCCAGCACAACGCCAGCTTCGTCAAGGTCATGGACCTGCGCTACGGCGAGAACCCGCACCAGAGCGGCGCGTTCTACCGCGAAGCGCAGCCGCTGCCGGGCACCCTGGCCAGCTTCGTGCAGCTGCAGGGCAAGGAGCTGAGCTACAACAACCTCGCCGACGCCGACGCGGCCTGGGAATGCGTGCGCCAGTTCGAGCGTCCGGCCTGCGTGATCGTCAAGCACGCCAATCCCTGCGGCGTGGCCGAGGGCGTGGCCTGCGGCGACGCCTACGAACTGGCCTACGCCACCGACCCGACCTCGGCCTTCGGCGGCATCATCGCCTTCAACGGCAAGCTCGACGCGGCCACCGCCAAGGTCATCCTCGACCGCCAGTTCGTCGAGGTGCTGATCGCGCCCGACTACGAAGACGGCGCGATCGAATACGCCAAGAAGAAGGCCAACGTGCGGGTGCTGCGCATTCCCGGCGGCGACGGCCGCAATGCGCTGGACTTCAAGCGCATCGGCTCGGGCCTGCTGGTGCAGAGCGCGGACCTGCGCGAAGTCGGCCGCGCCGAACTCAAGGTCGTCAGCAAGCTGGCGCCGACCGACGCGCAGCTGGCCGACCTGCTGTTCGCCTGGCGCATCGCCAAGTTCGTCAAGTCCAATGCCATCGTCTATGCCCGCGACCATCGCAGCATCGGCATCGGCGCCGGCCAGATGAGCCGCGTGGTCAGCGCCAAGATCGCCGCGCTCAAGGCCGAAGAGGCCGGGCTGGCGGTGCCGGGCTCGGTCATGGCCTCCGACGCGTTCTTCCCGTTCCGCGACGGCATCGACGCCGCCGCGGCCGCCGGCATCAAGGCGGTGATCCAGCCGGGCGGTTCGATGCGCGACAGCGAAGTGATCGCCGCGGCCGACGAACACGGCCTGGCGATGGTGTTCACCGGCGTGCGCCACTTCCGCCACTGAGCCGCGATGCGCGGGCGCTCCGGCGCCCGCGCCTGCCTAAGCCATGCCGCTCGAATTCAAACCGCACCCGCCGCCGGGCCCGCCGCCTTCCGGCCGCGGCCTGCTGCGCTCGCTGGCGCGCAAGCTGATGATCCTGGCGGTGCTGGCCGCGGCGTTGGTGCTGTGGGCGGGCTGGCAGTATTCGCAGCGCCAGTCGGCCGACGCCACGACGCTGGGCGACTACCGCATCGGCGGCGACGCGATCACCGTGCTGCTGGTCGAGCCCGACGTCTCGCTCGACATCGAAGCCGGCCTGCGCCGCGACTACACCGCGCAGCTGGCGCGCGCGCTGGCGCAGCGGCTGGAACAACTGGGCTACCGGGTGCGGCCGCTGTCGGCGCGCAGCGAGCAGGAACGCTTCGGCGAGACCTCGCGGATGCGCGACCAGCGCGCCGCCATCGAGCACCAGTCGCAGACCCTGCAGTCTTTGCGCGAAACCGCCGCGCCGGTGCTGCGGGTCTCGCTGGACGGCCTGGACTACGACGGGCGCAGCGTCAGCCAGCACCGCTACAAGGTCGAACTGCTCGACCCGCGCAGCCTGGAGCCGTCGTGGCAGGCCGTGCTGAGCTGGCGCGAAGGCCGCTCGCAATCCATCGCCCTGCTCTGGCACCTGCGCCAGAACCGGCTGCCGCCGCCGCTGTGGGACAGCCTGGCGGAACTGGCGCTGGCGCGGCTGCGCGAGGACGGGAAGCTGCCGGCGAATGCGATCCACTGATCGCGCGCCTGCCGCCGCCCCATCCCATCTCACCCATAGCCATTGCTGCGAAAGCAGGAATCCATTTCGATTTTTTGCTTCCGCCTGTGTCCGGCGCGACAAGCGAATGCAAAGTCAAAAATGGATTCCGGCTTTCGCCGGAATGACGGATTCGGGCGAATGCCGGAACAGCCCCTGTAGGAGCGGCGCAAGCCGCGACCGCGACAACGCGGTTGCGGCGCGGCTTACATCATGGCTGCGCGGTCGCGGCTCGCGCCGCGTCTACATAAAGCCCCGGCTTACGCGCCGGGCTTGTGGCGCTCGCGCCAGATCTCGTGATCCACCCCGTACCCCAGCTCGGGATACTGGGAAATGTGGAACTCCGGCGACTTGCCCTCGTCGAGCTGGCGGTCGTAGTCGCGGGTCAGCTTCACCACGACCTTCCACAGCAGCACCACCGCGATCAGGTTCAGCGTCGCCATCACCGCCATCGCCGCGTCGGCCGCGTCCCACACCAGCTGCACTTTCGAGAACACGCCCCACACGATCACGCACAGCGCGACGATGCGCAGCACGAACAGCGACTTGCGCCCACCGCCGATGTACAGCAGCCCGCTCTCGGCATAGGAGTAATTGCCCAGGATCGTGGTGAAGGCGAAGAAGAACAACGCGATCGACGCGAACCACGCGCCCCACTCGCCGAAGAACACCGTCATCGCGCGCTGGGTGATGACCACGCCGTCGCCGCCCTGCCCGAGCACGCCCGACAGCAGCACGATCAGGCCGGTCGCGGTGCAGATGAACATGGTGTCGAAGAACACGCCGAGCGACTGCACGAAACCCTGGCTGGACGGATGGTGCGGCACCGGCGTCGCCGCCGCGGCGATGTTGGGCGCGCTGCCCATGCCGGCCTCGTTGGCGTACAGGCCGCGCTTGACTCCGTTGAGCATCGCCGCGGCCATGCCGCCGGCGATGCCGCCCGCGGCCTGGTCCAGGCCGAACGCGCCGCGCAGGATCATCATGATCGCCGCCGGCACCTGGTCGTAATGCGCGACCAGCGCCCACAGCGCCAGGCCGATGTAGCCGATCGACATGAACGGCACCACCCACTCGGCGACCTTGGCGATGGAACGCAGCCCGCCGAAGATGATCGCACCGGTCAGCACCACCAGCACCACCGCCACGGTGGTCTGCGAGAACTTGAAGGTCTCGCCGACCGACTGGGCGATGGCGTTGGCGTGCACGCCGTTGAACACCACGCCGTACGAGAACAGCAAACACGCCGCGAACGCCCAGCCCATCTTCGGCGCGCGCAGGCCGCGGGCGATGTAGTACGCCGGGCCGCCGCGGTACTGGCCGTTCTCGTCGCGCACCTTGTACAGCTGCGCCAGCGAGCTTTCCGCATAGGCCGTGGCCATGCCGACCGCGGCCGTGCACCACATCCAGAACAGCGCGCCCGGGCCGCCGAGGCTCATCGCGATGGCGACGCCGGCAAGGTTGCCGGTGCCCACGCGCGCGGCCAGCGAGGTGCACAGCGCCTGGAACGGCGAGATGCCGGCGTCGTCGCCGTCGGTGCCGCGGCCGATCACCTTGAGCATGTGCGGGAAGCGGCGCACCTGGACGAAGCCCAGGCGCACGGTGAAGAAGACGCCGACCACCAGCAGGCCGTAGATCAGCACGTAGTTCCACAGCACGTTGTTGATCGCGCCGATGCTCGGGGAGATGGCGCGTTCGATCAGGTGCAGCAGCCAGTCCATGCGGTGGGTTCCGGGTTGGGGCGAGAGGGAGGTCGGTCGCTGCGGCCGCGTCCGGGCCGCCGCGGCGCCGCGGTTCGCGAGCGGGCCGGCGCGCGCCGCGCACGCCGCCCGGACCGGGCGCCACCGCGCGAAACCGCACCCCGCCCGGCCGAACCGGCCGCCGCCCCGGACCCGCGGCGGCCGCCAGGCGCGCGCGCGGCCCCCTCCGTGGGCCGGAACCGGGCGATGGTAGCAGCCCGGTCGCCCCGCCCCGCCCCCTGCCGTAAAATCCCATGCGGCATGAGCCGCTGCCCATCCGTCATTTCCCCCTTTTCCCTGGAGTACGCATGAAGGTCCTCGTCATCGGGTCCGGCGGGCGCGAACACGCGCTGGCCTGGAAGCTCGCCCAATCCCCGCGCGTCGACGAGGTCCTGGTCGCCCCCGGCAACGCCGGCACCGCGCGCGAAGGCAAATGCCGCAACGTCGCGGTCGCCGCCACCGATCTCGACGGCCTGCTGAAGCTGGCCGCCGACGAAGGCGTCGCGGTGACCGTGGTCGGCCCCGAGGCGCCGCTGGTGGCCGGCGTGGTCGACCGCTTCCGCGCCGCCGGCCGCCGCATCTTCGGCCCCACCGCCGCCGCCGCGCAGCTCGAAGGCAGCAAGGCCTTCGCCAAGGACTTCCTTGCCCGCCACGGCATTCCCACCGCCTACTACGCGGTGCATACGCAGGTCGAAGCGGCACTGGCCTACGTCCGCGAGAAGGGCGCGCCGATCGTGGTCAAGGCCGACGGCCTGGCCGCCGGCAAGGGCGTGATCGTAGCGATGACGCTGCTTGAGGCCGAAGACGCGGTGCGCGACATGCTCTCCGGCAACGCCTTCGGCGCCGCCGGCGCGCGCGTGGTGATCGAGGAATTCCTCGACGGCGAGGAAGCCAGCTTCATCTCTATGGTCGACGGCGAGCACGCGCTGCCGATGGCGACCTCGCAGGACCACAAGCGTGTCGGCGACGGCGATACCGGCCCCAATACCGGCGGCATGGGCGCCTACTCGCCGGCGCCGGTGGTCACTCAAGACGTCCACGACCGGGTCATGCGCGAGGTGGTGATGCCGACCGTGCGCGGCATGATCGCCGACGGCGTGCCCTTCACCGGCTTCCTCTACGCCGGCCTGATGATCGACCGCGACGGCGCGCCCAAGGTCATCGAATTCAACGTCCGCTTCGGCGACCCGGAAACCCAGCCGGTGATGCTGCGCTTGCGCTCGGATCTGCTCGACCTGGTCGAAGCCGCGCTCGACCAACGCCTCGACGCCACCGTCGCCGAGTGGGACCCGCGTCCCTCGCTGGGCGTGGTGATGGCCGCGCAGCACTACCCCGAGACGCCGCGCACCGGCGATCCGATCAGCGAATGGGACGTGCCGCTGCCGGCCGACAGCCACGTCTTCCACGCCGGCACCAAACTCGCCGACGGCCAGGCCGTGACCGCCGGCGGCCGCGTGCTGTGCGCCTGCGCGCTCGGCGACAGCGTGGCCGACGCGCAACGCCGCGCCTACGAAGTCGTCGCAGGGATTTCCTGGCAGGGCGAATTCCACCGCCACGACATCGGCTGGCGGGCGATCGAGCGCGAACGCGCCGGCCAGGCCTGACGCCGCGGCATCGCGAAAACGCAACGGCCGGGAGCGCCCGCTCCCGGCCGTGCTTCGTTTCCGGCTCGCGTCCGCGAGCGGCGGCGCGCGCCGCGGCCACACACCTGCATCGAAAGCACGACGCCGTAGGCGCGAGCCGCGCAGTGGCTGCCTGCGCAGCCGATGCGCATCATTGCGCCGCCGCTTCCTCCGGCGCCGGCTGCAGCGTCGTGGCGAGCTCCTCCAACTCCGCGATCTCCTTGTCCAGGGCCTCGTACAATTCGCCCTGCCGCACCATCAGTTCCTCGATGCGCTGCGCCTGCTTGAGCTTCTTCAACTCGCCATCGAACAGCAGCCACTGCCCGGTCAGCTGCTCGACGTAGTTCTTGGCGTAGTGGCGCATTTCCTTGAGCTGGTTCAGCGTCGTGTTGACATGATCCAGCGGCGTCTTGGTGTCGGCGGACATACCGGCCTCCTCGTGCGGGGGAACGCACCGAGCCTAACCGCCGCAAGCTGGCTGCCCGCGAAACACCGGCGCCCGCCGCTACGCTGACATCGCATCTTCACTTCGCAACGACATTGTCATATGCGACCCAGGTCGTATCCCTCGCGCCGCGATCGGCTAGGATCGGCAAGCACGCACCCCGGCGCCATCGCCTAATCGCCGATGCGCACAGGTTCCGCACGACCGTCCACTCCACAGGGGCATCGCGTTGAGCAACCCGGAACTCGATCTGTCCACGCCCGAGAAAACCCTCCACGTCCTCGAAGAGGCCTATCGCAACGGCGACTTTGACCTCGCGCTGCGCTGCCGCAATTTCCAGCACGAGGCCGAACTCATCCAGCAACATCTGCGCCCGGCCGGCGCCGCGCCGCCCGCGGGCCCACGCGGAGAACTCGCCGAAGCGCTGCAACGGCAGTGGCGGCAGGCGCAACCGCCCGACTTCCTCGGCGTCGTCACCCAGGTCGTCGCGGTCGAACACTTCGCCAGCCGGTTCTTCACCGTGACCCAGAACATCCGCAACGCCGACGGCCGCAACTTCGCCCAGCGCATCTTCATGTCGCACGCCGAAGACGGCTGGGCGGTGCTGTGCCCGGTGCCGGCCTACGAGCCCCCGCAGCAAGCCAAGCCGTGGTGGGCGTTCTGGCGCTAGAGCACCGGCGACATCATCGCCACCGCGTTCTGCACCAGCCGCACCTGCAACGGCCACGCCTCGACCTCCTCCAGCGCGATCCGGCGCGACACCGACAGGTACTTGCCCTGCCGCCGCCGGATCGCCGCGACGACCTTGCGGTCCGCGATCATCAGGTTGTTCTCGAAGTTCAGATCCAGGCTGCGCCGGTCCATGTTGGCCGAGCCGATCAGCGCGATCTCGCCATCGATGCACATCGCCTTGGCGTGCAGGATGCCGAGCGGATACTCGTACACCTCCACGCCCGCGCGCAGCAGGTCGGCGTAGGTGCTGCGGCAGGTCTGGCCGACGAACCACGAATCGTTGCGCTGCGGGAACACCACCCGGGTCGCCGCTCCGCGGCGCGGCGCGGCGCAGATCGCGCGCAGGATCGATTCGTCGGGCACGAAATACGGAGTGACGATCGTCAGCTCGCGCCGCGCGGCGTAGATGCAGGCGGCGAACATGTCGCTCATCGCGTTGTGGCGGACGACCGGGCCGGTCTCGAACGCCTGGGCGATGCAATCCTCGTCGAACCGCTGCGGCGCGGCGGCGTCGGGATAATCGTCCAGCCCGGTTTCGCCGGTCTCCGGAATCCATCCGCTGAGGAACAGGAACTGCGCCTGCCGCACCACCGGCCCTTCGCAACGCAGCAGCAGGTCGATCCACGGCGCATACGCGGCCTTGACCCGGAACTCCGGGTCGGCGCAGTTCTGGCTGCCGCAATAGGCGATGGCGTTGTCGATCACCACGATCTTGCGGTGATCGCGCAGGTCCATGCGGCTGAACGCGATGTGCTGTAGCCGGTTCAGATCGTCGAGCGTGCGCAGCAGCTTCACCCCCGCCGCGCCGAGCTGTTTCCAGCGCTCGCCAGCGATGAAGGCGCGCGAGCCGAAGGCATCGACCATCACCCGGCAGGCCACCCCGCGCCGCGCCGCAGCGGCGACCGCGTCGGCGACGCGGCCGCCGGCGCCGTCGTCGAGCCAGATGTAGAACGCGATGTGCACCGACTCGCGCGCCTGCTCGATGTCGGCGACCAACGCGTCGATCGCCAGCCGGCAATCGCGCTTGGGATCGTCCGCCGCGCTGTCCTCGTCGCCGAGCAGGGCGATGCGGTTGCCGCCGACGGCGTGGAAGCCGTTGATCGAGCGCGCCAGCTCGAACAACGGCGCCGCGTGGTCGGCGACCGCGCGCGGCGCGTTGGCGGCATCGTCCGGCGACGGCATGCGCTTGCCCGCGTGCTCGATCCGGCCGACCCGCGCACGGCCGATGTTGGTCTCGCCCAGCAGCAGGTAAGCGACCATGCCCACCACCGGCGCCAGCATGATCACCGCGACCCAGGCCGCGCGCGAGGCCGGCGTGCGGTTGGGGCGGGTCAGCGCGCGCGCGGCCACCAGCAGGTGGGCCACGAACACGATCACGGTCAGGCCGACGTTCAGCGATGCGGGCAGCCAGCTCAGTTCGAACGACATGCGATCTCCACGGTGGCGCAGGATGTCGGCGCGGGATACCGCCGCGCCGATCGCCGAGCTTGCCCGGCCGCGCGTCACGGCGCCGCCAAATCGCGTTCGGGGCAACGCGGACCGCGCGCGATGCGAGTCCTTGCCGGGTACGCCGCACGCTGCCGACGGCGCCGCCGTCCCCGCCGCACCGGAACCACCGCACGCCGCTCGGCCCATGCTGGCAAGGCCCGCGTTTGCGGCGCTATCCTGACCCCGCCGTCGCCACCGACCGGCGCGCCTAGCGAGGGCTGCCCATGCTCGATTCCCGCCGGTTCCTGTTCGCGCTGATCGCCGCCGCCTACGCTCTGGGCTTCGTCCTGGCCGGCTGGCTGGGTTGGCAACGCGCGATCATCCTCGCCGCCAACGGTTTCTTCCTGAGCTACCTCGCGCTGGCCGTGCCCAGCCTGCGCCGGCTGAGCGGCCAACGCCTGCGCCAGGCCGCGGTGCGCAGCGACGTCCCGGTCTACGTCCTGTTCCTGATCGTCGTGTCCACCGTGACCACCGCCCTGGCGGCGTTGTTCATGACCATCAACGCCGACCACCGCCCCAGCCTGGCCTGGCTGATCGTCGCCCTGCTCTCGATCCCGCTGGGCTGGGCGACCATCCACATGCTCGCCGCCTCGCACTACACCCACCTCTACTGGCGGCCCGGCGCCGACAAGCAACCGCGCCGCGGCCTCCAGTTCCCCGGCGACGACGAACCCGCCGCGATCGACTTCGTCTACTTCTCGTTCGTGATCGGCATGGCCGCGCAGACCTCGGACGTGGCGATCAGCGGCCGCGCCCTGCGCCGCTTCGCGCTGATGCACTCGATCGTGGCGTACTTCTTCAACGCGGTGCTGGTGGCGGCGGCGGTGAATGTGGCGGTGGCGGCGAATTGACCGGCCGGCCCGTCCGGACTCGTCGAGCACCGCGCGCTAACCTCCCACCCTTTACACTGGCGGGCCTGCTACCCGAGACCGCCCGCAATGTCCCCCATGCTCGCCCAGGCCACCTACATCGCCACGAAAATCGGCGAGGCCTTCGCGATCCTGGCCATCGCCTGGCTGCTGACCACGCTGCTGCGGCAGTTGGTGAAGCGCATGTCCACCCGCTACGACATCGCGCCGGCGTTCGCGCTGGGGCTGCGGCGCGGGCTCAGCACGGTGATCTACATCACCGCGCTGCTGATGTTCCTCAACCGGGTCGGGATTTCCGGGTCGGTGGTGTGGACCACGCTGACCGGGTTCGTCGCGGTGGGCGCGGTGGCGTTCTTCGCCGCCTGGAGCGTGCTGTCGAACATCTTCTGCGCGTTCTTGATCCTCGCCACCCGGCCGTTCCGCCTGTACGACTACATCGAGGTGCTGGAGAACGGCGACAAGCCGGGGCTGAAGGGACGCGTGGTGGACATCAATTTCGTCTATACGACGCTGCAGGAAACCCACGCCAACGGCGACGACACGGTGCTGCAGGTGCCCAACAGCCAGTTCTTCCAGCGCACGACGCGGCGCTGGCGGCATGAGCCGGAGTGGAGCCGGGTCGTGCGCGAGCAGAGGACCGCCGAAGGGGCGGAGTGGCAGGACGCGGGCGGGCGCTAAGCGTCGGAAGCCGCGTGATCCACCTGTAGGAGCGACGCGAGTCGCGACCGCGAATCCGCAGCTACGACGAAAGTTTCGCCGCGAGCGTGAAGGTTCGCGGTCGTGGCTCGCGCCGCTCCTACAGGGGCTACCAGGCTTTCCCTCAGAGCTTGGCGACATCGAGGATCGCTTGCGCGAACGCCTGCGGCGCTTCCTGCGGCAGGTTGTGGCCGATTCCGCCCTTGATCTCGCGATGCTGATACTTGCCGGTGAACTTGCGCGCATACGCCTCGGCCGGCGGGTGCGGCGCGCCGTTGGCATCGCCTTCCAATGTGATCGTCGGGACGACAATGCTCGGCGCCTTCGCCAGCCGCGCTTCCAACTCATCGAACCGCGCTTCGCCCTGCGCCAACCCTAGCCGCCAACGATAATTGTGGATGACGATGGCGACGTGATCGGGATTGTCGAACGCCGCCGCGCTGCGGGCGAACGTCGCGTCGTCGAATCGCCATTGCGGCGAGGCCAGTTCCCAGATCAATCGGACGAATTCCCCGCGGTTCTGGGCATAGCCGCGTTCGCCGCGGTCGGTGGCGAAGTAGAACTGGTACCACCATTGCAGCTCGGCCTTCGGCGGCAGCGGCGCCTGGCCGGCCTGCTGGTTGCCGATCAGGTAGCCGCTGACCGACACCAGGCCTTTGCAACGCTGCGGCCACAGCGCGGCCAGGATGCCGACGGTGCGCGCGCCCCAGTCGCAGCCGCCGAAGATCGCCGATTCGATGCCGAGCGCATCGAGCAGGGCGATGGCGTCGACGGCGAGCGCGGCTTGCTGGCCGTTGCGCGGCGTGTCGGCGGACAGGAACGCGGTCGCGCCGTAGCCGCGCAGGTAGGGGACGATCACGCGGTAGCCCCGCGCTGCCAGGATCGGCGCGACCTCGGCGTAGGTGTGGATGTCGTAGGGCCAGCCGTGCAGCAGCAGCACCGGGGTGCCGTCGCGCGGGCCGAGTTCGGCGTAGCTCACCCGCAGCGCCCCGGCGTCGACCTGCTTGAGCGCGCCCCAGGCCACCGGGCCGATAGTCGCCTGCGCGCGCGGCGCGGCGGCGAAGGCCGGGGCGATGCCGCCGACCGCGCCGAGCGGCCCGGCGAGCAGAGCCAGGGCGGCGCCACCGAGCAGGCTGCGGCGCTGGGCATCGAGAGGGCGGTCGGTCGGGGTGGCGGTCATGACGGGCTCCTGGGCAGTGGACGGGCCAGGGCATTGGGCCGGAGCCGGGTATCGGCGGCGTGTCCGGCCAGGCGGGGATTTGTATGCGAGCGCCGCGCAGCGGGCGCCTGGATACACTGGGATACACATGGACAGTCGCGGGGCCGGCCGCACGCGCGGCGACCGCGCCATCCGCCGCAGTCGCCCGCGGCCAAGTTCCCGTATCGCTTGCGCGAACGCCGGCCCCAGGACGCCAACTGCGCAGCCCTGTCGCGAGGCCGCATCGCCTCTCGCAGCCCCACCGAGCCTGCGAACCACAGGCGCAGGCAGATGCCGGCCGCCCAACCGGCAACGGTCTAGGCCGACGGCCCACCCGGGCTACTTTTCCGCTACCCGCCCGGTCCCGCCGCGTTCGGCTACACGCCCGCAAGCCCCTTTTGTTAGGCTCCCAGCGCGAATCCTTCGCATGAGCCGCACATCCGGGTGCGGACCCGACCGGACAGCAGGACGGCATGGCGCACAACCAGTTCGCGTTGCTCACCCAACGGCGCTTCCTGCCGTTCTTCCTCACCCAGGCGTTCGGCGCCTTCAACGACAACGTGTACCGGCAGGCGATCATCGGCCTGCTGTTCTACCTGGGCGTCAGCGACGAGCAGCGCACCCTCTATACCAACCTCGCGCCGGCCTTGTTCATCCTGCCGTACTTCCTGTTCTCGGCCACCGCCGGGCAGATCGCCGAGAAGCTGGAGAAACACAAGCTCATCCGCATCACCACGACGATGGAAATCGTCATCATGTCGTTGGCCGCGGTCGGCTTCCTGACCCAGAACATGTCGATCCTGCTGGTCGCGCTGTTCTGCACCGGCCTGCAGTCGACGCTGTTCGGGCCGGTCAAGTATTCGATCCTGCCGTCGGTGCTCAAGCCCGAGGAACTCACCGGCGGCAACGGCCTGGTCGAGATGGGCACCTCGATCTCGATCCTCGCCGGCATGATCTTCGGCGGCCTGATCTTCACCCTGGCCGGCGCGCACGGCCCGATCGTCGCGGCGGTGGCGATCATCGCGCTGGCGGTCACCGGCAACATCGTCAGCCGCCTGATCCCGCGCGCCGACGCCGGCGAGCCGGACCTCAAGATCAACTGGAACCCGATTCCCGAGTCGGTGAAGATCATGCGCATGACCCGGCGCCAGCCGGCGGTGCGCAACTCGATCCTCGGCGTGTCGTGGTTCTGGTTCGTCGGCACGGTGCTGACCTCGCAGCTGCCGGGCTACGCCGAGGACAACCTCGGCGGCGGGCCGACCCTGTACATCTTCGCGCTGGCGCTGTTCTCGATCGGCACCGGCGTGGGTTCGATGCTGTGCGAGAAGCTGTCGGCGCGCACGGTCGAAATCGGTCTGGTCCCTTTGGGCGCGTTCGGCATGACCGCCTTCATGGTCGACCTGTATTTCGCCCATCCCGGCATGGCCACGGCCAAAGACCTGGACGTGAGCGGCTTCGTCCACAGCGCGGGCGCGTGGCGGATCATGATGGACCTGGTCGGCATCGGCGTGTTCGCCGGTTTCTTCGTGGTGCCGCTGTTCGCGCTGATCCAGAACCGTTCGCCGAAGAACGAGCTGTCGCGCGTGATCGCCGGCATGAACATCCAGAACGCGGCCTTCATCGTGCTGGCCGCGGCGCTGGGCGTGATCGTGCAGCGCTTCCTGCACTGGACCATCCCGCAGGTGTTCCTGGCGCTGGGCATCCTCAACGCGCTGGTGGCGATCTACATCTTCACCATCGTGCCCGAGTTCCTGATGCGCTTCCTCAGCTGGGTGCTGGTGCGCGGCCTGTACCGGCTGCGCGTGTCCGGCACCGAGCGCATTCCCGACGAAGGCGCCGCGCTGGTGGTGTGCAACCACGTCAGCTACATGGATCCGCTGATCCTCAGCGCCAGCGTGTCGCGGCCGATGCGCTTCGTCATGTACTACAAGATCTTCAACATCCCGGTGATGAACTGGATCTTCCGCACCGCCAAGACCATTCCGATCGCCGGCGCCAAGGAAGACCCGGAGGTGCTGCGCAAGGCGATGGAGGAAATCGAGGCGGCGCTGGCCGACGGCCAGCTGGTCGGCATCTTCCCCGAGGGCGCGCTGACCAAGGACGGCGAGATCGCGGCGTTCAAGTCGGGCGTGGAACGGATTCTGGAGAAGAACCCGGTCCCGGTGGTGCCGATGGCGCTGCGCGGCATGTGGAGCAGCATGTGGAGCAAGCGCGATTCGCGCCTGCGCCGGATGCGGGTGCCGCGCCGGTTCCGCGCGCAGGTCGAGGTGGTGGCCGATCCGCCGCGCGATCCGCAGGGCTTGACCGCGCAAGCGCTGGAAGCGCAGGTGCGGGCGCTGCGCGGGGATCTGGCCTGAGCCGGCCGCCGCGGTGATGCCGCTGCGGCGCCGGCGCTGCTAGGATGCCCGCAGCCGCCGCCGTTCCGGCGCGGATCGAAGGCTCAGGGGAGAGTCCGCCATGAATCAGCCCGTCGTCGCCGGGTCGCCGTATCCGAATTACCTGGTCTGGTCGATCATCGTCACCGTCCTGGGCGCCTGTTTCTGCTGCCTGATCGGCGCCGCGCCGGGCGTGGTGGCGATCGTGTTCGGCAGCCAGGTGGGCAGCAAGTTCGCCGCCGGCGACGAGGCCGGCGCGCGCCGCGCGTCCGAGCAGGCCAAGCTGTGGTGCTGGATCGGCACCGCGCTGGTCGCCATCGGCGTGCTGTGGACGGCCGTGTCGTTCTTCATCAACGGCGCATCGTTCATGTCGCAGGAGTTCCTGGAGCAGGTGCAGCGCGCGCAGGGCCGCTGAGCCCGCGCCGCCCGCGTCCGCACCGCCGCCATGCAAGCGCCCGCCCGCCATTACGCGCTCGCCGCGACCGTCGCCGCCGGCGGCGCGGTCGCCGCGGCCGGCGCGTGGGTGCTGCAGCGGGTCGATCCCAATGCCACCGGCAGCCCGCTGCCGGGCTGCATGTTCTATCACTTCACCGGGCTGTACTGCCCGGGCTGCGGCATGACCCGCGCCGCGCACGCGCTGGTCCACGGCGACCTCGCCCAGGCGGTGGCGATGAACCCGTTGCTGCCGGTGCTGCTGCTGATCCTGCCGCTGCTGGTGCTGCACAGCCTGGGCTATCGCCTGCCGGTACCGCAGCGGGCGATCGCCGCGCTGACCAGCGCGAAGTTCTGGCTGCCGCTGCTCGGCGGCTTCTGGGTGCTGCGCAACCTGCCGTGGCCGCCGTTCTCCTGGCTCGCGCCGGGCTGAGCCGCACCGGCTTCGTCCGCGGCCGCCGCGCGATCGCGGCCGCCGTCATCGCCGCAATCGCCATCGCCGCCACGCCGTTCTGCCGCGCCACGCTCGCGCCGCCGCGCCGGCGACGCCTGCGGCTCAGAACCGATACATCGCGCTGACCAGGTAATAGCGCCCGACCGGATCGTCGTCGACCAGGCTGTAGCCGCCGGCGTTGTAGTCGTAGTTGACCGGCCGGCGGTCGTTGAGGTTGCTGATGTTCACGCCGAGCAGCCACTTGTCGAAGCCGCCGTAGGTCAGGTCCAGGCCGAGCAGGGTCGCGCTGGGGGTGCTGCAGATCGTGCGGTAGCGGGTCGATCGCGGACAGGCGACGTCCGGCGCGCTCTTGTACACCGTCGCCGGCCCCATGTAGCGAAGATTGAGCGTGGCGTTCCAGTCGCGGTAGGCCCAGCGCACGCTGCCGAGCACGGTGCGGTTGGGCGTGCCGAAACCGGAGTAATCCAGCTCCGCCACCTGCGGATGCACGCCGCGCCGCAAGGTGTCGAGATAATGGCCGTTGAGGCGGAAGGCAAGATTGCCCCAACGCTGCGTCGGCACGCGGTACTCGACGCTCAGCTCCCAGCCGCGCACGTCGGTGCTGCCGTAGTTGTCGAGTTGCCGGGTGATGCCGCTGAGCTGGCCGAACCCGTCGAGCACGCCCTGCTGCGGGAACAGGTTCGGGTACTCGACCGAAGCGGTGGCGACGATCTCGTTGCGGCGATGGATGCGGTAGCGGTCCAGGCTGATCGCCAGTTCTTCGCTCGGCGTCCAGACCACGCCGAAGTTGCGGCTGGTGGAGGTTTCCGGACGCAGCTTGGCGTTGATCCCGCCGAAGACCTCGACCTGGCACAGCCCGATCTCGTTGCCGTCCTCGTCGAACAGCGGCACCGCGCACGGCGCCGGGCTGTCGGCGGCTTCGATCAGCGCCTGCTTGTTGCCGATCGTCAGCGGCCGCCGCAACTCGGCCAGGGTCGGCGCGCGATAGCCCTCGCCCATCGACGCGCGCAGCACCAGCGATTGCAGCGGCTGCCAGCGCAGGCCGTACATGGGCGAGATCTGGCTGCCGTAGCCCGAACTGCGGTCCAGGCGCCAGGCCGCGTTCAACCACAGCTTCTGCAGCAGCGGCACGTCGACCTCGCCGTACAGCGCCGAGGTGTTGCGGCTGGCGCGGCGCGCGTCGAACTCCTGGGCCAACGCCACATGACCCTGGACGAAGTCGTCGTCGGGCCGCGCGCGCAGCACTTCGCGCCGCGCCTCGACGCCGCCGGCCAGCCGGGCCTCGCCGGCCGGCAGTTCGAACAACGGGCCCTCGACGCTGGCGGAGAACATGTCGAGCACGATCTCGCCGCCCATGGTGGTCTGCGGCGCGATTTCGGCCAGCACCTTGGGCTCGTTGGTCGCGGCCTTGTCGAAGCGCAGGGACATGGTTTGGACTTCCTGCGTCACCGCCGGCATGTTGATCAGGCCGGTGATGCGGTTGGCCACCTTGTTGCGGCGCTGGGCGAGGCTGACGTCCCATTCCCACTTGTCGCGCAGGCCTTTCACGCCGACGGTGAAGTCGCGGGTCGTGGTGACGCTGCGGCTGCGGATCGGGCCGACGTCGGAGAACCAGTAATTCAGATACTGGTCGCCCGCCGAGTCTGGATGCGCGGTCGGCAGCCCCAGGGCCGCATTGAACGGCGGGTTCTGCACCTCCAGGCCGACCCGGGTCGCGCGCAGGTCGGCGTAGAACTCCTTGTCCGTGCCGAAGGGCTGGCGGAAATAGGTGTACAGCGCATTGCTGGTGATGCCCGGCTGCAGGCTGACGTAGCGGGCCAAGTCCAGCGAACAACGCGCCTGCACGTCCACCACGCCCGGCTCGGTCGGTTTCTCGCAACCTTCGATCGGCGTGAACCGGTAGTACTCGTCGAAGTACCCGGCGCGATAGCGCCTATCGGCCTGCCCGCTCAAGCGCTGGTCCATCGTCGCCCACTTGCGCTGGCTGCCGATCAGCGGATTGCGGGTGAAATGATCGACGCTGACGAACACGCTGCCGCCGCCGGGCGTCTGCTCGCCGAAGCTGGCGTACTGGCGCTGCTGCTCGGCGTCGCCGCGCTCGGACACGCCGTAGCTGGTGCCGACCTCGGCGCCGCGGTAGTCCTTCTTGAGGATGATGTTGACCACCCCGGCCATGGCGTCGGCGCCGTAGATCGCCGAGGCGCCGCCGTGGGCGATCTCGATGTGGTCGACCATGCTCAGCGGAATGCCGTTGAGGTCGGTCAGCGCGCCGTAGTCGGTCGAGACCAGGCCGTAGTTGGCCATGCGCCGGCCGTCGACCAGGAACAAGGTCGCGCGCGGCCCCAGCGAATACAGGCTGGCCGAGGCGGCGGCCGCCGACGGCACCTGGCTGGCGCCGTTCTCGGTGGCGACGTTGCGCGGGTGGTGGCCGCTCATGCCCGGCAGCAGCCGCAGCACGTCGAACAGGGTCTGGTGGCCGCTGGAGCGGATCTGTTCGTTGGTGATCAGGGTCAGCGGCAGCGAGCTTTCGAACGCGGCCCGGCCGATGCGCGAGCCGGTGACGTGGACGGTGTCGAGTTCGGTCGTGGTCGGCCCGCGCGGGGCCGGCGCCGGCGGGGTCCCGGTCTGTATCGCCGGCTGCGGCCGCGGGCGCGGACGCGGCGCCGGCTGCAGCAAGTAGACATTGGCTTTTACGGCCACCGCGGTGAGGCCGGTTCCCTCCAGCAACTGGGCCAATCCCTCGCGCATCGGCGGCCGGCCGCGCAGGCCGGCGGTGCGCCGCCGCGCCACCAGGGCCGGCGAATAGATCAGCTGCAAACGATTACGGGTGGCGAACGCGTTCAGCGCGTCGTCCAACGCGCCGGGGGAAATGGTGTAGCCATCGGCTGGAATATCGCCCTGGGCGGCCGGCAAAGCCCCGGCAACGGGCGAAAACGTCAGCGCGACGGAAACGATGAACGCATGGGAAATCTTGGCCATCCACCAACCGCATCGATCGGGCTACAGCTGAACCGTGCGCCCCCTGTTGTTGGCGCTGTCCAACCATATCACCGCCGCAGCGGCCAGGGGGCTCAACCCGGATTGCGATGCAGGACGATTTCGTCGTCCGTCGCGCGTTCGGCCTTCAGCGACCAGCCCTGCTCCAGCGCTTCCAGCAGCGCAGCCTGGTCGCCGATGTGGAACACGCCGCTGACCGTGATCTTGCCCAGGTTCGGGTCGGCCAGCCGCAGCTTGGTCGCCGAGTAGCGGTTCATCTCGGTGAGCAACGCGTCCAGGCGCCGGTTCTTGAACACCAGGTCGCCGCCCGGCCAGGACTGGGCGACGCTGAGGTCGAGCGGCTCGGGCGGGGTCATCCGGCCGCTGTGGTCGTAGCTGAGCTGCTGGCCCGGACGCAGCGCGCTGCCGGCCTGGGCCAGGCCGTTGGAGATCATCACCGCGCCCTCGATCAGGCCGACGTTGACCTCGCTGCCGTTCTTGCTGACCTGGAAGGTGGTGCCGATGTCGCGGATGGTGCCGGTGCCGGCCTTGACCGAGAACGGCCGCGCCGGATCGGCGGCGACCTGGAACTGGACCCGGCCGCGGTCGACCTCGACCTCGCGGCGCTCGCCGTCGAAGCGCGCGAGGATCATCGAGTCGGTATCGAGCATGACCTGGGTGCCGTCGGCCAGCCGCAGCGAGCGCTGCTCGCCGACCTGGGTGACGTAGCGAACGGTGTCGGCCGGCGCCGGCGAACGCAGCCAGCCCACGCCGACCACGGTGGCGACCAGCAAGGACGCGACCATCGTCGTCGGCACCCACCAGCGCGAGCGCGCGCTTTCGCGTCCGCTCTGGCGCCAGGCGATGCGCGCGGCGGCCTGCAGCATCTCGTCGCCGGCCAGCTGCGCGGCGGCTTGGTGCACGCGTTCGGCCTCGACGTATGCGGTCACGTTGTCCGCGGACGCGTCGAGCCAGCGCTCGAATTCGGCGCGTTCGCGCGCCGTGCATTCGGGCGAATCCAGCCGCGCCACCCAGGCTTCCGCGCTGCCTTCGTCCGCGTCGGCGACGGCAGGGGCGGTAGCGTTCGTCGATGTGGGCTGTGTCGTATTCATGGCTCGTGCAAGGTCTCGTAGCCGCTTTCCTTCATGCGCGCGCGCAACAGCGCGAGCGCCCGGCCGATATTCTTCTCCACCGCCTTTACAGAAATGCCGCAGTGTTTTGCGATCTGCGTGTAACTCATTCCGTTGATGCGGTTGAGCAGGTAGATCTGGCGGCTGCGCACCGGCAATTGCATGATCGCCGTGCGCACCAGCGCCAGTTCCTGCTCGGTCGCCACGCGCTGGTCGTGGCTGGGTTCGGGCGACGGCAGCGCGTGATAGTCCTCGTCCAGGCTCACGTGCTCCGGCGCGTGCCGGGTCTTCTGCCGGCGTCCGCGATCGTTCAGCGCATTGATCGCGATGCGGTACATCAGGATCTTCAACGCGTCGGCGGGCTGGTCGCGATAACGCAGCATGCGCATCATCGTTTCCTGGGCGATGTCCTGCGCGTCCTCGTGCGACGCCGCCGACTTGCGCAGGAAGGCGATCAAGGCCTCGCGGTTGTCGCGCAGGAATCCGACGAAATGATCGCCGTCCTGCTGCGCCGTCGCGGGTTGGTTCGCTGCCGATGACTCCTCGCCCACGTCCACCTTCGCCCACGCCCCGGTTATCTGCTTCGATACTAGCCCAGCCTCCGTGGCCGGGCGAACGAAGCCCCTCTCCAAGCCCGACCGATCCTGCGCGCCGTTGACCGGCGCCATTGCGATCTGGCCCATGCCGGCTTCGTTCAAGCCGAACTGGAACACCGAGGTGTAGCGATTCGCCAAATCCGACTCCTCCGCAAGCGTGATGACCGGCGCAGGATGCGGAGCGCGTGCCAGGCGGCCACGGGGCCCGGTCTTCGCGCCGGGCTCCCGTGTACGCGTAAAGCGCGTTGCTTCGTCGCTGTCGCCGCTGTCTGGCTGCTGCCGCGGCCGCGCGCCCGAAGGCGCCGGCCCGGTTGCGACCGTCGCTGCGCGCGAATGGCCCCGCCCCCTCGGCAGGACCGCGTTCCGACGTCAGGGGTGGCCGACGGCGGAAGGCTCGCGCGGCTGGCGATTTCTGCGCAACCTGAACTGTCAAACGCAGGGCGACGGACGCCCCCCTACCCTGGCCGTGCGGCGGCGTGCGGAAATTGCGCGAAGCTCCGCGAAATCGTGCGTAACCGGCGACCGCCAGCTGGCGGACGGCCCGCCCGGTGCGGGTGGGGCCGCGGCGCGGCCGGCGGCGACGGCCGCGCGATTCGGTGGATCAGGCGACGAAGCCGGCGATCACGAACAGCGCCAGCACCGCCAGCCACACCAACAGGCTGCGCCAGACCAGGCTCATCGCGTCGCGCAGCTCGGGCACCTCGCCGCCGGCGGCGAGCGCCACGGCCTGGCCCGGCACGCCGGATTCGTTGACGTAGTCGGCGGCCTCCTCGGCCAGCTCGCACTTGACGCTGGCGCGCGCGACCGCGCCGAGGAAGCGGTTGTCCAGGCTGAAGCTCGCGCCGCCGGCTTCGCGCCAGGCGCCGAGCACGGTGTCGAAGTTGCCGACCAGAGCCAGGGCCAGGGTCAACAGCTGCGCGACCGGCCAATCCAGCAGCGCCAGCAGGGTGCGCGCGCCGGCCAGGGTTTCGCCGGGCAGCCGGCGCGAGGCCTCGCCTTCGGCCGCGAGCGCCGTCAGCCGGTAGCCCAGCGCGCCGATCGGGCCGAGCACCAGGAACCAGAACAACACCCCGAACCAACGCCGCAACGCGCTGCGGAACACCGCCTCGACCAGCGAGCCGCCGTCGAGCGCCGGCGTCGCGCCGTCCGGCCACAGCCGCGCGGCGGCCTCGCGCCGGGCGGCGCCGTCGCGCGCGCCGGCCAGCGCCTCCACGTCCAGGTCGAGATCGCGCGGGCCCCAGGCGTAGAACAGGATGAAGATCGCGAACACCAGCCCGCCCAGGCCGATCAGCGGCTCGACCAGCGCCAGCTGGAACAGGCCCACCGCCAGCAGCGGCGGCAGCAATGCGATGACGATGCCCCAGCGTCCGCGCCAGAAGCTGCCCTCGGGAAAGCGGCTATCGATCCAGCGCAGCCAGTCGTCGTACCAGCCGAAGTGACGCAAGGAGGCGGCCAGCGATTGGGCGAGATGGCCGAGCACCAGAGCGACGACGGCGGCGATCAGCGTGACGGACATCGGGCGACGCTCCTGGCGTGGCGAATCTGGCCCCCGGATTCTAGCGCGGCCGCGTGCAGGCGCGGTCGCGTCGGCATGCAGCGCTGCGGCGGGCACAAAAGCAGCGGACCTGCAGGCCCTCTCACAAGAGCAGGTTGCGGCCGATGGCTCTGTGGGAGGGCCCTTCAGGCCCGACGCCTTTCGCTGCGCAGCCGCGCACCCATCATCCCGCTCAACGCCGCAAGCGTTCCTCGGCGGCCAGCCGCCAGTGCTCGATCAGCCAGCGCGAAATCGAAATGCTCGGCGACAGCAGATAGCCCTCGCCATCGTCCGCGCCGCGTTCGCCGCGCGCGATCGCCGCACGGATCTCCTCCAGCGTGAACCAGCGCACTTCCTCCAGTTCCTCGCTGCTGTGCGGTTCGCCGGCCTCGGCGCGCGCTTCGAAACCGAGCATCAGCGCGCCCGGGAACGGCCACGGCTGCGAGCCCAGGTAACGGCAGTCGCGCACGCGCACGCCGGTTTCCTCCAGCACTTCGCGCGCCACGGTCTGCTCCAGCGATTCGCCCGGCTCGACGAAGCCGGCGATCACCGAAAACCGCCGCGGCGGCCACGCCGCCTGACGGCCGAGCAACAAACGCTCGCCGTCGCTGACCGCGACGATCACCGCCGGGTCGGTACGCGGGTAATGTTCGCTGCCGCACTGGCCGCAGCGGCCCAGCCAGCCGGCGCGCTCGAACGCGACCGCGCCGCCGCACACGCCGCAAAAACGGTTGCGGTTGCGCCAGAACTGCAGCGCGCGGGCCTGGGCGAACACGCTGGCGTGCAGCAGCGGCCAGTGCGCGGCCGCGGCGCGCAGGTCGACCCGGCGCGGCGCGTCGAAGGCGACCAGTTCCGCATCGATGGCGAACCAGGCGCCGCCGGCGTCGTCCAGGCCGAGGAAGATCGCCGCGCCGGGGCCGCCGGGGCCGTCGCTGAGCTCGCGGCCGAGCGGCGCGCGCAGGGCGTCGTCGTCGTCGGCCAGGGCGTTGCCGGACGCGTCGAGCACGACGATCCGCGCCTGCGGCCACAATTCGGACAAGGCCTCGGGCTGGGTGCGCAGGTGGTCGGCGCGGTCCAGCGCGGCGCGCCAGGCCGCGTCGGCCTCGACGAAGGCGAACGCACGCGCGGCGTGGCTGAGGGCGGCCTCGGCGGTGTTCACTCGCGCGCGGTCAAACGCCGAACGAGGAACCGCAGCCGCAGGTGGTCTTCGCGTTCGGATTGCGGATCACGAACTGCGAACCGTGCAGGCTCTCGGTGTAGTCGACTTCCGCGCCCATCAGGTATTGCAGGCTCAGCGGGTCGACCAGCAGGGTCACGCCGTCGGTCTGCACCGCCAGGTCGTCCTCGCCCTGCTGTTCGTCGAACTCGAAGCCGTACTGGAAGCCCGAGCAGCCGCCGCCCTGGATGTAGACGCGCAGCTTGAGCGCGTCGTTGCCTTCCTCGGCGATCAGCTCGCGCACCTTGTGCGCGGCCGAGGAGGTGAACTGCAGCGGGCGCTCCAGCGACTGGTAGCCCGGCGCGGAGTTGAGGGTGGCGATTTCCATGCACAAAGGATAAGGCCGCACGCCGCGCATTCAAGCGCGCCAGGCGAACACAGCCAGTCGCGTATTGGCGGGAATCGGGGCTTCGCACCGGTGGAAGCGGACCTGGAGGCCCGGCGTGCGGCCTGGCGGCCGCCGCTGCCCAGGCGCCTGGCGCGGGCGTGGGGCGCATCGGCCTTCGTCGCAGCCGGCCGCGAGCCAGGCCGCGACCGTGCGGTCAAGGCCCGGCGGGACGCACCGCTTCGGCGCTCGCCGCGGCCGCGTCGCGGGTGGCGTCGGCCCAGGTGAAGGACTGCTCGACCGCGGCCCCGGATTGCGGGACCAGGCGCACCGTCACCCGCACCGGGGTCAGGCCGGCGGGGACGAACACGTCGCCCTCGACCTGCTCGAAGTATTTGAACGAGTAGCCCACGCCCGGCGCATCGGCCTGCTGGCGCAGGTCGGTCCAGGCCAGCTTCTCCAGCTTGCCGTTGCGGGTGCCTTCCAGGGCCAGGGTCAGCCGGCCGGCGCTGACCGCGCCGCGGTTGAGGTTCTGGGTCAGGGTGGTGGTGAAGTGCCAGGCCGACGGCGCGCCGTCCTGCGCCTGCATCTTCAGCGCGTGCACGGTGAGGCCGCGGCGCTGGCCGGTGGCGCCGACCAGGCGTTCGTAGAAGGCCACGTCGGCGCGCAGGCCGGAAATCTCTTCGTCGCGCTCGGCCAGGGCGCTCTGCAGGTCGCGGTTGGCCTGGCGGCTGATCGCGTCGGAGCGGCCCAGGGTGGCCACGCGCTGGCGCAGCTGCTCCAGTTCGGCCTGCATCTGGCGCGGGGTCGCCGCGCCGGCGCCGACGGGTGCCGGGGCGGGGGCGTCCTCGCCGCTGAACGAACGCCACAGGCCCCAGGCGCCGAACGCCAGGGCCGCGGCCAACAGCGCCATCGCCGGCAGGCGCCAGCGATGGGACGAAGCGGCGGCGCCGGCCGCCGGGGCGGCGGGCGCAGGTCGGGGTGGGCTGGTGTCCTCGCTCATCCGCCCCAGCGTGAGGGCGGCGGCGGGCCGGCTCAATCCACCAGGGCGCCGGCGGTAATCGCGGCTTCAGGCGGCGGCAGCGCAGCCGCGGCGTCGGCGTGGATCAGGCGGCCGGTCAGCTGCGAGCCGGCGGTCATCTCGACCACCTTGTAATGCACGTTGCCCTCGACCCGGGCCTTGGCCGCCAGCTCGACCCGCTCGCTGGCGTAGACATCGCCGTGCAGGGTGCCGTTGATGATCACCACCGGCGCGCGCACCTCGCCCTCGATGCTGCCGTTCTCGGCCAGGGTCAGGCTGGCCGGCTGGCCGTCGGCGGCGATCAGCTTGCCGATGATGCGGCCCTCGATGTACAGGCCGCCGCTGAATTGCAGGTCGCCGCGGATCACCACCTGCGAGCCGATCATGGTGTCGACCTGGCCTTCGCGCAGGGGAGCCGGTTTGCTGCTGTTGGTCTTGAACATCTGTCAGGTTTCCCCAGTCGTTACGGTGACGCCGCTCTTCCAGGCGAAGCGCTGCTCGATCGAGGCGTTCTCTCCGCGCAACGAAACGCGTATGCGTTGCGCAGTGAAGCCGGCCGGCAGCATCACGCTGCCGTCGAGGGTCTGGAAGTAGCGGAAGGAGTAGTCCTGGGCGGGCGCCTTGGACTTCTGGTGCAACTCGTCCCAACCCACGGTGGCGAGCTTGCCGCCACGCACCCCTTCGACCTGGAATTGCAGCCCCCCGCTGCTCACCGCACCGCGGTTCAGGTTCTGGGTCAGGACGATCTGGTACCGCCAGGTGCCGCCGGCCTCGGCGTGGAACTCCACCGAGTGCACGTTCAGCCCCTTGGCCGGCGCGGTCGCGCCGACCAGGCGTTCGTAGAAGGCGACATCCGCGCGCAGGTCGGAGATTTCCTCCTCGCGCTGGGCCAGCGAGCTCTGGACCTGCTTGTTGGCGGCCCGGCTGACCTGGTCGGAGCGCTGCAGGTTGGCCTCGCGCTGGGCCAGCTTGTCCAGCTCGGACTGGCGCTGGCGCAGCTCGCGCCGGGTCTGGTCGAGCTCGACCTTGAGCTTGGGCAGCTGCGGCGCGGCCAGCGACTGCGACCACCACCAGGCCAGCGCCAGCGATACCGCCCACGCCACGCCCACTGCCGACCAGATATAAGGTCGCTTGTCCGGCTGCTGCTGGACGATGACGAAGCGGGGCGGCGGCGTTTTGCTCATACGGAGACGTCGACGGCCCGCAGCCGCCGGTTTACCTATACTCAACCTTCAATCTTAACGGGAATGCCGCGATGTCCGATGCGCACCTGTTCGCAGTTGGCGTAGTTCTGGCCTGGCTGTCGGGCGTCCGGGTCTACCTGACCGTGTTCGGGGTCGGCCTGGCCGGCATGCTCGGCTGGCTGGACCTGCCGCCGGCGCTGCAGGCGACCGAGTCGCCGTGGGTGCTGGGCGTGTGCGGCCTGCTGACGGTCGGCGAGTTCTTCGCCGACAAGATCCCCGGCGTGGACTCGGGCTGGGATCTGCTGCACACCCTGCTGCGGGTGCCGGTGGGCGCGTTCCTGGCCGCCGCGACGATCTCGCCGGACGGCCAGCTCGGCGCCGGCGCCCTCGCCGCCGGCGCCGGCGTCGCGCTGACCAGCCACCTGCTCAAGTCCAGCTCGCGCGCCCTGCTCAACACCTCGCCCGAACCGATCAGCAACTGGACCGCCTCGATCACCGAGGACGCCGCCGTGATCGGCGTGCTGGCGCTGGCCTTCGCCCACCCCTGGCTGAGCCTGGGCATCGTGGCGACGATCACCGTGGTGCTGGCGCTGATGCTGTGGTGGCTGTGGCGGCTGCTGTTCCGGCGGCGCAAGCGCGAGCCCAAGGCGCTGGAAGCCGGCTGAGGCCGCGATCGCTCCCTGCTCCCGAAAACCGCCGGCCCGAGCCGGCGGTTTCTGCATGTACGCGGGAAATGGCCGAAGCCCCTGCAGGAGCGGCGCAAGCCGCGACCGCGGGACAACCGCTCGGGCCGTTGCTTTCGCCGCAGCTGCGCTGTCGCGGTCGCAGCTTGCGCCGCTCCTGCAGGGAGCGACCGGATTCGCTGAAAGGACAATAAAAAAGCCGCCGGCACGGGGCCGGCGGCTTGGGTTTCGTCTGGCTGGCTCGGCGACGCGTGTCGCCGCGGCTGGCTGGAGAAAGGTCGCCGCTTGCGCGGCTGCGGTCGATCCGTCTGGCTGGCGTGCGCTGGCGGGTGGATCGCACCGCGGCAGGAGCGCGAGGCTCCTGCGCGATTGCGCTTGCGCTTACGACGCGTCTTCGATCTTGGTCAGCAGGTAGTTCTGCTCGCCGATGCGCTCGATCAGCGCCAGCTGCGTCTCGATCCAGTCGACGTGCTCTTCTTCCGAATCCAGGATGTCGGCGAACAGCTTGCGGCTGACGTAGTCGCTGACGGTCTCGCAGTACTTGATCGCCTCGCGCAGCAGCGGGATCGCTTCCAGTTCGAGGGCGAGGTCGCACTCGAGCAGTTCGCGCGGGTTCTCGCCGATGCGCAGCTTGCCCAGCGCCTGGAAGTTCGGCAGGCCGTCGAGGAACAAGATGCGGTCCGACAGCTTGTCGGCATGCTTCATCTCGTCGATGGACTCGTGGTACTCGTGCTCGGCCAGTTCCTTGAGGCCCCAGTTCTTCAGCATCTTGGCGTGCAGGAAGTACTGGTTGATCGCGGTCAGCTCGTTGTAGAGCGCTTTGTTGAGGTATTCGATGACTTTGGCGTCGCCCTTCATGGCCGGCTCCTGCGTTGCGATGGGCGGCACTGTAGCCCTTTCGCGCAGGCCATGACGAAACGCGAATCGTGCGCAACGGTAATCGCGAATCGCTCGCACGCGGCCGCGCGAACTGCGGCGGCGGACACGAAAACGGCCGCGCGAGGCGGCCGTTGCGGAAACTCTTATGTCACCGGATTGCGCTTGGCGAAACCCGGTTTCCGGAGCGGGAACGCCTGCGGCCGCTACGGCGGCGCGGGCGCGGCGCGCGGCCGGGTCAGGCGGCTTGTTGCAGGACCGACAGCGGCAGTTCGCGCACGTTGCGCGCCTGCTCCAGCAGCGAGCCGGCCAGGTCCAGGCAGCTGCCGCAATTGGCGCCGGCGCCGGTGCGCATGGTCAGCTCGGACACGCTGCGGCAACCGGCTTCGGCGGCCTGGCGGATATCGCGGTCGGTGACTCCGTTGCAGATGCAGACGTACACGGCGCTGGTCTTCGGTTGGCAGCCGGCTGGCTGCGGAGCCATTCCGCCACGGATGAGAATGATTGTCAATTAATGGAAGCCCAATTCGGCAAAGACGCCGGCAGGGCCGCCCCGGGACCGGCCGGGAGCCGGTTCAGGCGCCGGGTTCGGAGCCGCCGCAGGCCGACTGCCCGCCGGACCGCGCGCGCGGCCGCTGGTGCTGGCGGCCGCCGAGGCCGGCGTCGCGGCGCGGGTCGGGCCGCGAATCGGCGACCGGGCACGGCATCGGCACCGCCTGGTCGCCGGCGACGTGCCGGGCGAACGGCGCCAGGTGACGCAGGGCGCTGGTGTAGACGCCGCGCTTGAACATCACCACGTGCTCGATCGGGTACCAGAAATCGACCCAGCGCCAGTGGTCGAACTCGGGCTTTTCGGTCCCGTCCAGGCACAGGTCCGACTCCTGCCCGGTCAGCCGCAGCAGGAACCACACTTGTTTCTGGCCGATGCAGACCAGCCGGTCGTTGCGCCGCACCGCCCGGCGCGGCAGGCGATAGCGCAGCCAGCCCGGGGTGGCGCCGAGCACTTCGACATGATGGGGTTGCAGGCCGGTTTCCTCGCGCAACTCGCGATACATGGCCTCCAGCGGCGTCTCGTCGCTGTTCATCCCGCCCTGCGGGAACTGCCATCCGTCGCGATGCACCCTGCGCGCCCAGAACAGGCGCCCATCGGGATGCATCAAGACGATGCCTACATTGGGTCTGTAGCCGTCCGGATCGATCACGATGCGGACTCCTAATTTCACTGTCTCCGACTCTGCCACGGGGTCGGCCAGAGGACAAGCCGGGCAAAACGCAGCGAAAGGATTGACAAGCCCGCTCGCGACATGAAGAATGCGCGGCTCACCGTGGCTATGTAGCTCAGCCGGTTAGAGCACAGCACTCATAATGCTGGGGTCGGTGGTTCGAGTCCACCCATAGCCACCATAAAATAACGCGCCGCAACACCCGTCCGGCCCGCCAGCGCAGCGGGCTTTTTCGTATCCGCACCGCTGCATCCCGCCGTCGCGTTCGCGCCGGTCCCGGCGCTGCGCGATCATTGGCCTTCCACGCGCCGGCGCCGCCGGCTCCGCACCCGCTCCGTCGCCATGCCCGCCATCGACATCTTCAAGGTCTTCACCCTGGAAGCCGCGCACCGGCTGCCGAACGTGCCGGAAGGCCACAAGTGCGCGCGCCTGCACGGGCACTCGTTCCGCGTCGAAGTGCACCTGAGCGGCGCGATCGGCGAGCACAGCGGCTGGCTGATGGACTACGCCGACGTCAAGAAGGCGTTCCAGCCGATCCACGACCGGCTCGACCACCATTACCTCAACGACATCGACGGCCTGGACAACCCGACCAGCGAGCGGCTGGCGGTGTGGATCTGGGAACAGCTCAAGCCGGCGCTGCCGCTGCTGAGCGAGATCGTGGTCCACGAGACCTGCACCGCCGGCAGCCGCTACCGCGGCGAGTGACCCGGCGCCGGCGCCTCGCGCCGGCACCTGCGATGCGATCCGATGCCGCGCCCGGTTCCGGGCGGGGTCATGCGCGCGCCATCGCATCGACCTCCGCTGCCGCCAGCCTCGCCGGGTGGATCGGCGCACGCCCGCGCAGCGAAGCCGCTTTGCCTATTCAGGTAGCAACCCCGTAACTGACTGAACAGGCTGGTTTTCTGAACGATTCAGGACCGCTCGTCGGCGTCATGTTGCGCCGCAACAAAGACCGGCCTATGCTGCATCGCACAATCCAGTCGCCCACCGTCTGGGCCACCTTTTCAGGAGCTAAGCCATGTACCAGCAGTTCAACGAACAGTTCGCCGCCGCCACGCGCCAGTTCGCGGACACGGCCGCTCAGGTCAACCGCCTGGCCCTCGACAACGCCGAGGCCGTGTTCGGCCTGCAGATCGCCGCGATCGAAGACCGCGTCAACGCCACCTTCGCCTTCTTCGGCGAAGCCGCCGAGGCCCGCGACTTCGACGCCCTCAAGACCCTGTTCCCGAAGGGCGTGCAGATCGCCCGCGAGAACGTCGAGCGCGCCGTCAGCACCGGCCAGGAAGCCTTCGGCCGCACCGTGAAGACCAACGAAGCCATCGCCGAGCTGGCCAAGTCGCAGGTCGAGACCGCCGCCAAGGCCACCCAGGCCAACGTCGAGAAGGCCACCAAGGCCGCGGCCAAGGCCGCCGCTCCGGCCGCCAAGTAAGCCTCGCGGCCGCCGCCTCTCTCCCGGCGGCCCGATGCGGTGAAGAAACCCGGCAGCGCAAGCTGTCGGGTTTTTTCGTTTGTGCGGGCCGCAAGTCGCGATGGGAGTTGCGCAGCACTGCCGTAGGAGCGACGCGAGTCGCGACCGCGGCGACGCAACTACGACGACCGTAGCGGCGCGAGCGGAACCCCCGCGGTCGCGGCTCGCGCCGCTCCTACAGGGAAATCGCGCGCAGGGAGATCGCGCGGCTTCAGTAGATCGGCTGCAAAACGGCGGCCAGCACGGCAGGATCGGGATCCGCCGCATGCGGCAGCCGGCCCCAGCACGGCACCGGCAGGCGCTGGCGCAGGATCTCGAAGTTCTCGTCGGCGCGCGCCATGTGCGGGTCGATGCAGTTGGCGATCCAGCCGATCAGCTCGGCGCCGTCGGCCTGGATCGCGCGCGCGCTCAGGCGGGCGTGGTTGATCGCGCCCAGACGCAGGCCGACCACCAGCACCACCGGCAGCTTCAGCGCGCGCACCAGGTCGATCTGGTCGAGACGGTCGCTGACCGGCGCGGCCCAGCCGCCGACGCCTTCGACCACCACGGTGTCGGCCTGGGCGGCCAGGCGCGCGTGCGCGGCCAGGATCGGCTCCAGCGCGATCTCGACCCCGGCTTCGGCGGCGGCGATCTCCGGCGCCAGCGGCTGCGGCAGGGCGTACGGGTTGACGTCTCCGTAGCGCGGCCGCGGATCGCTGGCCGCCTGCAGCAGCAATGCGTCCTCGTTGCGCCAGCCGTCCGGGCCGGGCTCGCAGCCGCTGGCGACCGGCTTCATGCCGACCGCGCGGGCGCCGCCGGCGCGCAGGGCATGCAGCAGGGCGGCGCTGGCGACCGACTTGCCGATGCCGGTGTCGGTGCCGGTGACGAACAGGCCGGCAAGCCGGTGGGCAGGAATCATGCGGGAGTCTCGCGGCTGGGGCCGCCGCGGCGCGCGGACGGGCCCGCACGGCCGGCGGCGCGCTTGTCGGAAGGATCGGCGGCGCCTGTGACTGATCTCGCGCTTTCCCGGCGCCGCCCGGCGGCCATGGTAGTCGCAGCGGACGCCGCTGTTACACTCCGAAGATGTTTACCGCCTCCACACTTTCGGGCCAAAAGTCCGAGCAATACGCCCAATTGGTCGAGCAGGCGCGCGCGCTGCTCGACGGCGAGCGCGATCGCATCGCCAACGCCGCCAACCTGTCGGCGCTGGTCAACCAGGCCCTGCCGCAGCTCAATTGGGTCGGATTCTATTTCTTCGACGGCACCGAACTGGTGGTCGGCCCGTTCCAGGGGCTGCCGGCCTGCGTGCGCATTCCGCTCGACAAGGGCGTGTGCGGCGCGGCCGCGTCCAGCCGCCTCACCCAGCGCGTGGCCGACGTGCACGCGTTCCCCGGCCACATCGCCTGCGACGCGGCCTCGCGTTCGGAAGTGGTGGTGCCGCTGACCCGCGGCGCGGAACTGATCGGCGTGTTCGACATCGACAGCCCGGTCCCGGACCGTTTCGACGCCGACGACCAAGCCGGCCTGGAAGCCTTGGCCCAGGTGTATGTGGAGTCATTGGCATGAGCGGAACCAAGATGCGCAACATCGGCCCCAAGAGCGCGGCGTGGCTGCGCCAGGTGGGGCTGCGCACGCACGAGGACGTCGCCGCGATCGGCACGGTCGAGGCGTTCATGCGGGTCAAGCGCGCCGGCTTCAAGCCGACCTTGAACCTGCTCTACGCGATCGAGGGCGCGCTGCTGGACTGCCATTGGCAGGAGATTCCCGACGAGCGCCGGCAGGAGCTGATCCTGGCCGCCGAGGCCGCGACCGCGCTGTTGCCGGCGCCGCGCAACAAGCCGGCGGCTGGGCCGGTGCGGACTACGGTGCATAACGAGGAGCGCCGCGACGACAGCGGCGGCGGCTTCGGCGGGGTGCACGAGGAGCCGCACGGCGAAGACTTCAACCGCGACGACGACGGCCGCGAGGGTGGGGTCGATGAGGATCGCCACGAGGATCGCGACGGCAACGAAGGCAACGACGGGCGGGATTGAGCGGCCGCGTCGGGCCTCATCCGGCCCTTCGGGCTCCCTTCTCCCGCCAGCGGGAGCAGGGAGGGCGCCGGGCGGGATCGAGAGCGTTGGGTTCGTCGCTTCGAAACACGTTGGCTGACCGCGCCGCCAGTCGGGGCTTGCGCCCGCCGGGCGCGCGCCGCCGCGCCCTCAGGCAGCCGCTGCCCACTTCGCGTACACTGCGCCCCGCTTCGAGGTGACCCCGCGGCCAGGCCGCCGGGTTGAAACGGGAAGCCGGTGACGCCTGAAGGCGCGGATCGAGGATCCCGCCGCGGCCAGTCCGGCACTGCCCCCGCAACGGTAAGCGCGCCACAGCGCGGCAAACGCCACTGTGCCACCGGCCTCGCGCCACCGGCATGGGAAGGCGCCGCGCCAGGACCGGTCCGCCGGTTCGGCCCGCAAGTCCGGAGACCGGCCCCGAAGCCCCCACAGGTTGCGATGCGGAGGGCATCGCGGCGGTCGCCGCGCCTTCGCGCCGGCTCGCCTGCGTTCGCCCTCCCCCGCTGCCGCCCTTCGCCGTACGTGGCGCGCGCAGGATCGCGCGCGCAGGAGTGCCCCATGCGTCGTTTCAAGCTGCTGTCCCTCGCCATCGCCGGAGCGCTCGCGCTGCCGGCCGCCGCCGTCGCCGCGCCCGCCGGCGAGGCCACCGATCTCGACCAGGTCGTGGTCACCGCCAACCGCACCGCGGTCAGCGTCAACGACCTGCTGACCCCGGTCGAGGTGCTCGACCGCGCCGACATCGAACGCAGCCAGGCGCGCGACCTCAACGACCTGCTGCGCGGCCGCGCCGGCATCACCATTTCCAACCAGGGCGGCGCCGGCAAGCTGACCACGCTGTTCCTGCGCGGCAGCGAATCCGACCACGTGCTGGTGCTGGTCGACGGCATCCGCATCGGCTCGCCGACCTCGGGCCTGGCCTCGCTGCAGGACCTGCCGCTGGAACTGATCGACCGCGTCGAGATCGTGCGCGGACCGCGTTCGAGCCTGTACGGCGCCGACGCCATCGGCGGCGTGATCCAGGTGTTCACCCGCCGCGAGCGCCAGGGCTTCGCCCCGCGCGTGCACGCCGGCGGCGGCAGCAACGGCACGGTCGAGTTCGGCACCGGCTTCGGCGGCCGCAGCGGCCGCGGCTGGTTCGGCGCCGACTACAGCTTCCGCAAAACCCAGGGCATCAACGCCTGCCGCGGCGCCGGCTTCCCGGTGTTCGCCGGCTGCTTCACCGACGAGCCCGACCGCGACGGTTACGAGAGCCACGCGCTGTCGCTGCGCGGCGGCGTCGAGATCAACGACCAGTGGAGCGTCGAAGGCCAGGCGCTGCGCGCCGAAGGCCGCAACGATTACGACGGCAGCTTCGTCAATTACTCCCAGACCGTGCAGCAGGTGATCGGCGGCAAGCTCGACTGGCGTCCGAGCGAGCGCGTGCACGTGCAGCTGACCGGCGGGCGCAACGTCGACAGCTCCGACAACTTCCTCGGCGCGGTGCCGATGGGGTACTTCAGCACCAACCGCGACAGCGCCACCCTGCAGGCCGACTTCACCCTGGCCGAAGGCCACCTGCTGAGCGCCGGCTTCGATTGGCTGCGCGACGAAGTGCGCAGTGACACCACCTACGACGAGCGTTCGCGCGACAACAAGGCCGGTTTCGTCCAGTACCAGGGCCGGTTCGGCAACCAGTCGTTCGAAGCCAGCGTGCGCCGCGACGACAACGAGCAGTTCGGCGGCCACACCACCGGCGGCGCCGCGTGGGGCCTGAACTTCGCCGACAACTGGCGCGTCACCGTCGGCTACGGCACCGCGTTCAAGGCGCCGACCTTCAACGAGCTGTACTACCCGTTCTTCGGCAACCACAACCTCAAGCCGGAAGAATCCAAGACCTGGGAACTGGGCCTGGCCTACCGCGGCGAGAACTTCAACGCCCGCATCGACGGCTTCGACACCCGCGTGGACGAGCTGATCACCTTCGACTCGGCGATCAACCTGCCCAACAACATCGAACGCGCGCGCATGCGCGGCGCCGAGATCGGCGTCGACACCACCTTCGCCGAGTGGACCCTGGCGGCGAGCGCGAGCTGGCTGGACACCGAGAACCGGGTCGGCTTCTACCGCGGCAACGACCTGCCGCGCCGCGCCAAGCACAGCGCGCGCATCGACCTGGACCGCGCCTTCGGCAAGTTCCGCGTCGGCGCCACCGCGGTCGGCTACGGCTCGCGCTACGACGACGTCGCCAACAGCGGCCGCCTGGGCGGCTACGGCACCTTCGACCTGCGCGCGGAGTACGCGTTCAACGATGCGCTGAGCCTGCAGGCGCGCGTGGCCAATGTGTTCGACCGCGAGTACGAGACCGTGTCGTACTACAACCAGCCGGGCCGCGAGTGGTTCGTGACCCTGCGCTACGCGCCCAAGCCCTGATCGAGGGCGTCGCGGGGCCGGTGCGGTCCTGATCGATGAGAACGAAGCCCGGCTCAGGCCGGGCTTCGTTTTTTGCGGTGTCGCGCGGCGCGGCGGCCTGTCGGGGGGAAGGTGCGCGGCGAGGTCGGAGCGGGCGCGGCGGCGGTGGGAGGTTCGTCGTGGTCGAGGTGTCGCGATCGCGGCTTGCGCCGCTCCTACAAGGGGCACGTCGCGGCTTCGAAGGCTGGCTGTAGGAGCGGCGCGAGCCGCGACCGCGGTGTGGCCGGTCGCTGCGCACGGTCGCCATGGCGAGAAGATCGCCGCCGCTCACGCCATCGCGGTGATCTGCTCGTCGAACTCGGCCTGCAGGTCGCGGTGGCGCAGGGCGCCGCTGCGCCGCGCCCACGCGCGCAGGCGCGCCAGCTCGGGCGAGCGCCAGGCCGCCATGCCGTAGGGGCTGCCGCAGACCGCATGATCGGGCCGCTCGCTGCGCGCCGGCGCGTCGCTGCCCCACGCGGTCGCCGCGGCGAGACGATGCAGCTCGCCCGCCGCAGGCGCGCCGCATTCGGCGGCATGTTCCAGGGCGAGGACGAATTCGACCGGGTCGGGATAGAACGGCGACAGGCTGGCCGCGCGCAAGGCGTCGTCGCCGGCCCAGCGCAGCGCCGCGGCGAGCATGTCGGCGGCCTCGCGCACGCCGGGCAGATGGGCGAGCCGCAAGTGCGCGAACACGGCCAGCACGTTGGCGGTCGCGGTGCAGTCGACGAGGTCGCGGCGGATGCCGTCGCGGGCCCAGGTGGCGAACACGCCGGTGCGCAGCCACGGCGGGCGCAGCAGCGGCAGGTGGGCGATGCGGCGGCGGGCGATGGCCAGGCAGGCGGTGCGGTGGGCGTCGCTACGTTCGATCCGGCCGGCGTGCAGCAGTTCCAGCAGCATGATCGCGGTGTCGTCGGCGTCGTCGGGCAGGCGCGGCGCCCAATCGGGATGCGCGCGTTCGGGCCAGAAGCGGAAACCGCCGCGCGCCGAGCGGCATTGCGCCAGCGCGTCGAGCATCGCCGCCGGCACCGGCAAGCCGGCGCGGCGCAGCGCGCGCACGCCCAGCGCAGTGACGAAGCCGTTGCGGTCGCGCAGGCGCTGGCCGTCGAGGACGACGTCGCTGGCGATGAAGTAAGCCGGCGCGGCGACGCGCGCGGGCGCGCTGCGCGTCGGGCCGGGCCACGCGGCGCGGGTCGCGTCGATCATGTCGGCCGCACGCCGCATTGCACCCAGGCGTTGCCGGCGATGTCGGCGCCGACGCCGATCATGCCGTGGCGCCAGCGGCCGTCGGCCGGGCCGGCGGCGAGCGCGGCGTAGACCTGCGCCGACGCGCCCTCGCCCTGCGCGCGCAGGCAGGCTTCGACCTGGGCGTCGTCGCGGAAGAGCGCCTTGGCGAAGGTGAACCAGGTCAGCGCGCGCACCTCGCCCTGCGCCGACAGCGCCAGGCTGATCCCCGACGGCCGCGGCAGATCGTCGGCCGGCAGCACCCGCTGCAGGCGCTGCAGCAACGCAGCCTCGTCGCCGAGCGCGACGCGGGCGAGCGCGCGCAGCGCGGCCAGGTCGAGTTCGTCGGCGCGCGCGTAGCATTCGACGCTGCCGTCGGGGTTGATCCCGCACATGCGCCAGAACAGCAAGGCCGAATCGAACAGGCGATGGCGGCCGCGCCACTGCGGCGGCAGCCGGCCTTCGGGCAGGTCGGCGTAGAGCTTGGCGGCGAAATCCTCGCCGTGCCGGGCCGAGGCCCAGGCGCCGAACTTCAGCCGCGCGCCGCGCTGGTGATCGAGCCACGGCCGCAGGTCGCCGCTCCAGTCCAGCGCCTGCGCGGCGCGTTGCAGCCGGGTCGCGTCGTCGGCTTCGGGCTCGGCGACCTCGGCGGTCCAGCGCACCGCCGCTTCGCGCGAAGTCCAGGCGAACTCCACCGGCAGGCCGGTGTTGGTCAGCGAACTGAAGCTCCACGCCACTTCCGGCCAGCGCGAGGCCGCCAGCGGCGCCAGCGCGCGCGCCAGCCGCGCCTGCGCCGCGTCGGCCTGCTGCGGCAGCACCGCGCGCAGCCGCTGCAGCGTCGCCGCGACCGGCGCGGCCAATCCGTCGCCGCCGGCGCACCGCGGCATCGCGTCGCTCACGCTCGCTCTCCCTGTGTCGAAGCCGTCCCTGGCGTTGCCTGCGTCCATGCCGTTCCTCCCCTTATTGCACCGCGACCAGTTCTTCGCTGTCCTCGACCCAGGCGCGCTGGTCGAACTGGCCCTGCATGCCGACGAAGGTGAAGCGCCGGCGGTACTTGCGCTTGTCCTTGTTGTTCAACGCAATGCGCAGCTTGATCGGGTCGGCCTGCGAGCCGGCCATTTCGATGCGCTCGTTGCGCTTGTAGGCGCCGTCCTCGTACTTCACGTCGATGTAGACGCGCTTGACCGCGGCCGGGTCGAACACCGGAATGAATTCCAGCTGCAGCGCGTCCTCGAAACTGTCGTGGACCAGCAGCTCGGGCACGTCGACCTCGACCGCCGGGGTGGCCGGATCGGGCTGCGAGACGCCCTTGCGCCGCTGCACGACCTGGTAGGTCACGCCGCGGTTGGCCGGCGCCGGCCTGGCGCCGCGCAGGCGCCAGGTCTTGGGCCCGGAGCTGGCGGTCAGGGTCAGCGTCGTCTTCGGCTCGGGCGAGGCGTAGCCGCGCGCCTGCAGCTTGACGTCGATGGCCTCGACCACGTCCCAGTCGACATCGCCGGCAGTCGCGGTGATCTGGCGGAACTCGACGTGCTCGTAGGGATTGACGAACAGCGTGCGGTCCTCGGTGCGCTCGGCCGGCACGGTGTAGGAGGTGCGGTCGGCGGCCCAGTCGGACTGCGGATCGAAGTGGTACTGGTACGAGGCTTCGTAGCCGATGTCGCGGGTCTGGTTCATGAACACTTCGAAGCGCTTGGCCGCGGTGTCGCCGGGGCCGAACACGAAGTCGGCGTGCTTGTGGTCGCGCGGCTTGCTCTTGTCGCCGTAGTCCAGCGCCAGCTGCACCGACTTGAGGTCGATCGGCTCGAACGCGATCGGCAGGCTGGCCTCGACCGCGAACTGACGGAAGAACGGGTCGTCGAGATCGATTTCCTTGAAGTACTTGGACTTGTCGCTGAGGTCGCCGAGCATCAGCCCGAAGAAGCCCTGCGGCGCGTAGGTGCGGCGCACCGCCTCGGCGCGGTTGTAGCGCAGGGTCAGCTTCTTGCGCTCTTCCTGGTGCACGAACTTGAGCTTGAGCGAGAGGCTGACCGCGGTGGGCGGCGTCGGCACGGTCGGCGTCGGATTGGGATTGGGATTGGGGTGCGGATTGGGGTTTGGATTCGGATTCGGATTCGGGTTGGGATTCGGATTCGGATTCGGATTGGGGTTCGGATTCGGATTGGGATTCGGCGGCGTCACCGACGCGGGCCGGCGCAGGCGCCCGTGCCAGCGGTTCGGCGTGGTGCCGGCGGCGCGGCCGCTGACGTGGACCACGCGGTTGTCCGGGTCGCCGCCCATCGGCGTGTGCGAACCCGGCCGCGCCGCGGGCACGACGTCGCCGTTGGCAGCCTGCGTGGTCACCGTGATCGGCACGCCGGCGCGCTTGGCCACCGCCAGGGCGACGTCGAGCCGGCGCTGCGACAGCCGCCGGTTGTACTGCTCGCGCTGGCTCTCGCTGGCGCCGCTGACGTGCTCGTGGCTGGCGTAGGCCTGGAAATTGAGGTTGCGCGGCGTCGGCAGGCTGCGGATCCACGCCATCAATCGATCGGCGCCGCGTTCGCTGCCGCTCCAGTCGCCGTCGCCTTCGATGCGCAGCGTGCCGGAGGCGTCGCGATAACGCGGGTCGGTGGTGGTGTTGTCCACGTAGGCGCGGAACTGCGGCGACGGCGGGTTGGTCTTCCAGCCCGATTCGGCGGGCTTGTCGAAATCGAAGAACAGGCCGAAGGTCTGGTCGCGCGCGCTCGCCGGCCACTCGACGTCGATGCGCTTGGCCGAGTCCGGGTTGACGGTGACGCTGACGCGGCCCTGCGCGTCGGCGGCGACGACCTGGTCGTCGACCTTCACCACGGCGCCGGCGCCGGTCACGGTGATCGTCTCGGCCAGGCCGCTGGCGGCCGGCGTGTGGGTAACGCCCAGGCCCGCCGGCAACGGCGAAGGCTCGGTCGAATCGACGCTGAGCGCGGCCGGCTGGATCTGCGGCGCCGGCGGCGTGGTGCCGCCAGTGGTTCCGCCGGTTCCGCCGGTGCTGCCGCCAGTACCGCCGGTCGCACCGCCCGCGCCGGTGCCGCCGCTGCTGCCGGCGCCGCCGCTCGCGCCCGACGTGCCGCCGGCGAAACCGCCGCCGCTGCTGCCGGAACTGCCGCCGCTCGATCCGCTGCCGCTGCCGCCCGAACTACCACCGCTCGACCCGCCGCTGCTGCCGCCCGAACTGCCGCCGCTCGATCCGCCACTGCTGCCGCCCGAACTGCCACCGCTCGATCCGCCGCTGCTACCGCTCGAACTGCCGCCGCTCGACCCGCCGCTGCTGCCGCCCGAACTGCCGCCGCTCGATCCGCCGCTGCTGCCGCCGGAACTGCCGCCGCTCGATCCGCCGCTGCTGCCGCCCGAACTGCCGCCGCTCGATCCGCCGCTGCTGCCGCCCGAACTGCCGCCGCTGGATCCGCCGCTGCCGCCGGTGCCGCCGCCCTGCCCGCTACCCGAGCCTCCGCTCTGGCCGCCGCCTGCGTTGGCCGCCTCGGTCGCCAGCTTGCCCGGCACCAGGGTCGGTTCGAACCACTTGCTCAGCAGGTCGTTCTTGAAGAAATCCAGCGCCCACTTCTCCTGGTCGCGCTTGTCTTCGGCGTCGGTGAAGGCCTCGACCTGGATGTCGATCACGCCGTTCTGCACCAGCGATTCGAACGCCGCGTCGATGCCGGCCTTGAACCAGGCGTACTGCCCTTCCAGGCTGGCGCTGAAGTGGTTGTAGATGCGCTCGAAGTCGGCGGTGATGGTGACCCGCAGCGCCGGGCGCATGGCCAGGTACTTGAAGTCGTAGACCACCCCGATCGGGGTCATGCCGTCGCTGAGCGCCTGCTCCAGGATGGTCGCGCCCTCGGCCGACAGGCTCAGGCTGAAAGCGGCGCGGTTGGCCGCGTCCATCGACGGCACAGTCGCGCCGAGGATGTGCTCGACCGCGTTGAACGTACCCGGCGCCGCCGGCTGCGCCGAGGTGCCGCCGCCGCCCTGCACGTTGAGGGCGATGCACTGCACCGTGCCCTCTTCGAACGTCGCACAGGTCAGCCGCACCGGCGGCACCGCGCCGGGTTCGGCGTTGAGCCGGCCGACGATCTTCGATTCCATCGACGAGGGCAGCTGCAAGGTGGTGACGAAGGTGACGAAGCCGCCGCCCTTGTCCGCGGCCGAGGCGTCGGCGACGCGGTACTTGAGGAAGTTGAATTCCTTGCGCCCGTCGGCCTGGCGCTTGGCCAGGTCGACCGGACCGGGCAGGTACCAGAACTGGCTCTTGTCGGCGTGGTCGCGGAAGACGGTGATGCCGTCGATGGTGATGGGTTTTTCCAGGCTGAGCATGACGAACTCCGTGGGCTCTGCGGTGGCGCGCGGGGCGCGGCCGTTCCTTGTTCTGGGTTATCGCGGCAGGCGGCGGCGCCCTTCTGGCTGCGTCGTTCGCGCGAACGCGGGAACCCAGGGCTTCGCCGGAGCATGGCGCCGAAGTCTCTGGATCCCCGCCTGCGCGGGGATGACGCACTTGCGAGAAAACGGCGACCGAGCGTTGCCTTGCTCGATGCGCGCCCCGGTCAGGGCATCTTCAACACCAGGTCGGTGGTCTCCGCCGCCGCCCAGTTGACGTTCTTGTTGGTGCCGTTCTCGAGCAGGTAGCTGGCCTTGTACTCGTAGCGCATGCGCGCCGCGTCGAGGTAGTCGTACTCGAACTCGCCGCTGGCCTGGGCGTCGGCGAACTCGAAGTCCTCGGCGAACGACAGCCCGCCGGTGAAGTCCTCGAAGCGCAGCGACACCTTGACCTTGCGCATCTTGCGCTTGGCGAAGTCCAAGGGCGGCTTTACGGTGACGATGCGTCTTCCTTTCATGCCGGCCTTGAGCATTATTCGATTGCTGTTGGTCACCGACTCCGGAATCTCCTCGATGTCGCGGCCGTCCTTGTAGAGGATGCTGACGCTGTAGAACACGCCCTTGACCTCTGGATTGCGCAGGTCCACGGCGAACACCTGCGAGGCCGAGCCTTCCTGGAACGACATCTGCATGTCTTCCTGGACGTTGTTGGCCTTGTCGGCGTAACGCAGGTCGACGAACACCTCCTGCACCTCGTTCCAGTTGAAGTTCGGCACCACCTGCACGACGCGCCGGGTCGGGAACGGGTTGCGCACCATCACCTGCGGCTCGTCCAGCGGCGCCCAGTCGCGCACGGTGTCGCCGCCGCTGAGGCCGTGGTGGACGATACGCACCTCGTAGGCGGTCTTGGCCGGGTCGAGCATGAACATCTTCCAGCTGCCCGAGGGCGCGTCCTTGGTCAGCCGCACCAGGTCGTTCTGGTTGATCTTGTTGGCCGGGTCGCGGTAGCGCAGGAACACGTCGACCGAGCTGTAGCGGTCCCACGGGAAGTTCTCGGCCAGCACCGGCACGGTGTTGATCGCGTACAGGTCGCGCGGGATGATCTCGACGTTCTCCACGTCGAAGGTCTGCGGCTTGGACTTGAGCTTGGTCGGCCGCTCGGCCGCGTCCACGCCCTTGAAGCTGACCTCGTACTCGACCTGGACCTCGCGCTTCATCTGGCCCTTGTCGAGCTGGCTCAGCCACTCGAAGCTGGCCTCGCCCTGGTTCGCGCCGAGCAGCGCGTTCTGCGCCTTGTCGCCGTAGCGCACCCGCACGTTGACGCTGCCGATGTCGTCGGCGGCCAGGTCCGCGCGCGAGATCACCTTGACCCGGCGCTTCTTGAAGAAATCGTTGTCCAGGCTGATCTGCTTGACCAGCCGGTCGCGCGGCACGTTGCCTTCGCGGATGGTCTTGAACAGCGCCGCCAGGTGCCCCTGCGGATAGATCGAGCGCTTGATCGCGACGCGCTCGGAGAAATTGACGTTGAGCTTCTTCTTGTCGATGCGCTTGTAGTCCATGCGCTTGTAGCTGAAGCTCGGCAGCAGCGCGCCGATCGGCCCGCCGGCGGCGCGCGCGGAGGATTCGGAGGCGAACTTGCCGATCGCGTCCAGGCCGCGCTCGAAGTCGTTCTTCTTCTCCGGCGACCACGGCGGCAGGCTGGGCTGGAAGAACGCGTCGGTGACCATGTTGCGCACCTGCGCCAGGGCGGCGTCGCGGCGGTCGATGATGCCCTTGGTGTCCTCGCCCTCGGCGACGAAGGTGTCCGACTCCAGCACGATCGCGCGGCTCTCGACCAGTTCGTCCACGGCCTTGCCGATCTCGGTGCTGAAGAAGATGTTGCCGCCGGAGAAGCTCTCGTCCATGTGCTTCTGCACCCGGTCCCAGTCGATCGACAGGCGGATGTTGTAGGCCGGGCGCAGGCCGAGGAAGTCCAGCGAGTAGATCACCGCCACCGGCAGGATCTCGCCTTCCAGGCACTGCTCCATGACGGTGTAGCCGTCTTGGTCCAGGCGCACCGAGAACGAGGCCTGGTTGGCGCCGTACAGCGCCGGCTTGGCGTTGTGGTCGATCTTGAGCACGAACTGCGGGCCGCCGCCGGGCGTGGCCGCGGTGTCGCCGCTGGCCTTGCCGAGCATCATCAGCTTGACCCCGCCGTCTTCCAGCGGCACCGGCGCGATGCGCGGCTTGTTGCGCAGGTTCTCGCTGTTGGCGATCTCGCGCGCGAGGTCGTCGATCTGCTTCTGGCTGGCGCCGAGGTTGCAGTCGAAGTTGAGGAAGCCGCCGGTGCCCGCGTCGCCGCGGAAGCCGATCAGCAGGAACTGCGGCACGTCCTGGCCGAGCGTGTTGTCGCGCACGGTGGTCAGGTGCGGGTTGAGCGGCATGTAGTACCACTGCTCGGGATCGGCGTGGTCGGGGAAGACCGAAATGCCGTTGATCTCGCGGCTGCGGCTGTCGAGGAGAAGCATGATCGGACTCCTTCCGAATCAGGCGTGGTGCGATGGAGGGGGCTTGCGCGCGGCGGCCCAGCCGCCGCGCGCGCGCTGCGCCGGATTCAGGCGGTCGGCAGTTCCAGGAACAAGGTCATGTCGTCCTTGGTTTCCGGGCCGACCACCTTGCGGGTGCCGTCGGTCAGGAAGTAGGTCACGGTGGCCTTGTAGTCCGGCGCCTCGCCGTCGGTCAGCGGCAGCTTCCAGCTCTTCTCCTCGTCGCCGGGCTTGAAGCGCAGGTCGATGCGCTTGGTGCCGTGCGCCAGCGACACGCTGACCAGCTTGAGCTCGTCCCAGTTCAGCAGGTCCGGCACCACCGAGACTTCGAGCTGGTCGAGCTTCTTGCCGACCAGGATGGTCGAGCGCGCGGCCACCTTCTCGGCCTCTTCCTTGCTGGTGCCGTCGGCGAACAGCGTGGTCACCGAGTACTTGACCTCGCCCAGGGTCTCGTCCACCACCGGGAAGGTCCAGTCGAAGGAAGTCATCTCGCTCGACAGGGTGACGATGGTCTTCTGGTTGTACTTGTTGGCCGAGTCGGTGTAGCTGGCGTCGACCGTGATCGAGGCGATCTCCTCGCTGAGGTTGCCGGCGGCGCGGAAGCTCACGGTCTTGGTCGAGGAGAACGGATCGTCGACGAACAGTTCCTTGGCCTGCTGCTTGTCGGTCTTCTTGATCTGGCGGCCGTCGGCGAGGGTGTACAGGAACTCCAGGTCGATGTCCTCGGTGCGCGGCTTGCCGATGATCTTGCGCAGCTGGAAGGTCGGCGTGTCCTTGGTCATGTTGAACTTGGCTTCGACCGGCTGCTTGCCGTGCTTGTAGCGCACCGTCACCTGGGTGCGCGGCACCTGGGCGAAGTCGAGGTCGCCCGGGCCGATGTCCAGCGCCAGCACGCCGAGGTCGTCGACGTTGATGGTCAGGTTGGTGTCGTCGGTCTTGATCTCCTCCGACACCTGCTTGAACGTCGCGCCCTTGTAGTTCACCGTCACCTGGTAGGTGAAGTCGCGCTTGCCCTCGTGGACGAAGGCCTCGAACTTGGCCACGTCATCGGGCTTGGTGAACACGAACTCCTGGACCTTCTTGTTCGGCCCGTAGGGATAGCGGATCTTGACCTCGACGCTGTGGATCGGCAGATTGGCGAAGTCGGCGTTGACCCGCATCACCACCTGCACCGTCTTGAGGAACTCGTCCAGGTTGATCTTGGAGTAGTAGTCCTCCCACTTCAGCGCCTTGTTCTTGTCGTCCTTGAGCGAGGTGATCGTCGGCAGCATGCCCTGCGGGTTGCGGTTGACGATGACCGCCTTGGCCTCGCTCCACTCCACCCGCACGTTGGCGATCTGCGACTTGTTGACGGTGCGGCGGATGTCCTCGATGCCCGAGCCTTCGCGCAGCTCTTTGGTGTTGGGATCGACTTCGGCGATCTCCTTGAGCATGTTGCGCTGGACCGCGGCTTCGAGCTGCTTGTTGATGATCGCGCGGATGTCGGACTCGAGCTTGGCGTTGTCCTCGGCGCTGAGGTTGGGCGCCTGGACGAAGTCGAAGTGGGTCTTGGTGACGTCGTTCTTGTAGCGGCTGGAGTTGACGACCTCGGTGTAGCTGTCCTCGCTCCAGAAGTTGTCCTCGGTGTTGATGTCCTGGAAGAAGCTGTAGAACTCCGAGGCGTTCCAGGTGCCCCAGGCCTTCATCTCCGGCAGGCGCATGTAGCAGTTCATCTTGTAGACCACCTGCACCGCCGAGGCCGAGCCGGTGCTCAGGGTCTCCTTGAAGATCGCCGTGCCCAGCTCGGACAGCTCTACCATGAACGAGGCGATGTTCTTGCCGTAGATCGAGGGCTTGCCGGCGCCGCGGATCTTCTCCACCAGCGCGCCGCCCTCGGTCAGCAGCAGCTCGACGGTGCCGTCGGTCCACAGCACCGGAGCGATGGCGACCTTGGGCACGGTCTTGCCCTTGTACTTCTCGGCCAGCTTCTTCTGCAGGTCGTCGGCGATCTTCTTCTGCACGTCGGCCGGCACCGACAGCTCGGTGTCGAAGGCGATGAAGCCGCCGAACTTCTTGCCGCCGTCCTCGCGGATCTGGCCGTATTCGACGAAGCGCATGGCCAGGCCGCCGCTGGCCATCTTCGCGAAGGTCGGCGCGTTGGGCATGATGTAGTAGGTGAAATCGTTGGCGTCGTCGCCGTACACCACGTGGTCGAAGAGGGTGTCGACCTTGTCGATCTTAAGCATGGACTTGCTCCTTATCCGTGTCCTGAAAAACGCGTTGTCCTGAGATGTCCCGGGCGGTCCCCGCGACGGTTCGTTGCCTGGCGCGTTGCAGGCGCGCCGTGTTCCTTCGCCCGCCCGCCGCGCGGCGGGCTGCGACTGCGATCCGCCGCCGGACTCGCTGCCGGCTCGAATCATCCAACGCCGATCACAGTTCTCTCCGGACACAAAAAGACACACGATTTGCAGGTATTTTTTCGCGGTTTCGCGAGCGCGAAAGCGCCTGTCGGCGCGCGCCAGCCAGGCGCGCACGCGGTGTCCGGTACGAGCGTTACCGTCGCGGACCGGAGCAGGCCGGCGCCGCGTGCGGATGTCGTTCGCCTGTGTCGCGGCCATGCCGCCGGCGCACGTTCGCGCCGTTGAGACCGGGCTGCGGCTGCGTCGGCGCTCGCTCAGCCGACCCGCAGTCGCGTCCCGCTCCAATCGCCCCGTCCGCCGCGCCGCGCGGCGGATCGTTTCACTGCTTCGGCAGCCCCCAATCCACGGCGTCGGCCGAATACGATCGCGTGCGCGGTTCGGCCCGGCCGCTGTCGGCCTCGATCCGCTCGCTGTAGTCGATGCGCGCGCTCAACCCCGCTTCGCCCTGCGCATCGCGCACGGACGCGTCCACCGCCAGCGACTCCTCGCTGTGCGTGTGGCTGCTGCGGCGCGGCTCGACGCCGTCGCGCACCTCGTAGCTCAGCTGCAGCCAGCCGCGCTCGCCGCCCAGCGCCTTGCGCACCTTGGCCGCCCGCTCCGCGTCGAGCATCACATTGAACGCCGCGTGGTATGGCGGCACGCCCGAGGACTGGGCCTTGCCCAGTTCCTCGAAACCGCCGGCGCCGTCGCCGAGCAACAACCGCACCGTGCCGACCTCCACCGCAGCCGGCGCCAGCCCCAGCTGCGCCGCCGGCACCTGCGCGCGCGCGGCCAGTTCGGCGCGCACCGCATCCAGGGTCGCGGCCGGCACGCCCCAGCTGGCGGTCAACGCCAGCATCGTGATCGCGCCCGCGCCGACCAGGGTGAACTGGGCGCGGCCGTCGGGGCCGCGCGCCAGGCCCGGCGCGCGCGCGCGGTAGCGCCAGCCGCCGTCGGCGTCCTGCGCGACCAGCACGCCCTGCACTTGTTCGTATCCGCCGGCCTGGTCGCCGGCGCCCGCTTCGTCCTTGTCCGCGTTCATTCGATCCTTCCTGTGATGATGTGCGATCAATCAACCGGCCGTCGCCGCCAGCGCGGCCTGGCTGCTGCGCAAGCGCAGCGGCGCATCGGGCTGCAGCACCGGCGACCACGGCGCCTGCGCGTTCCAGCGCCAGCGATAGCCGCTGCGGAACGGCGACAGCGCCAGCCAGCCCCAGTCCTGCTGCGGCCGCGCGCGGGTGAAGCTCAGGCGCTTGCGCCGCAACGGATCGTCGATGCCGTCCTCCGGCGCGATCTCGATGGCGCACTGGCGCGCGTCGTCGTCGAACTCGCAGCTCAGCGCCAGTTCGCGCGAACCGCTGCCGTCGAAACTGAAGGCGTCCAGGCGCAGGCCGTCGGCCGGCTGCGGCGCCATCGGCCGCTGCGCGCCGCCGTCGCGGGCGCGCGCCAGCGCGCGGATCTGCGCGTCGTCGACATCGAACGGCACGGCGAAGGCCAGCGCGGGCCGCGCCGCGTCGAGCGGCCCGCGCGCGCTCCACGGCTTGCCCTTGCGGGTGCCGAAGCATTCGACCTCGATGTCGGCCTGCTGCAGGAACGCCGGCTCGGCCTCCACCGGCAGCAGGCGCAGGCCGAAGTCGTCGGGGCCGACCAGCAGGTGTTCGCGTTCGCCGCTGCGCAGCGGGCCCTTGAGGGTTTCCGCGCGGCCGTCGCTGAGCACCACCGCGCTGGTCTGCCACTGGTAGGCCAGCGGCTCGCTAGGCGACAGGCGCAGGTCCAGCGCGACCGGCTTGTCGGACGCCGCCAGCGGCGCGCTGGCCTTGAGCGTGGTCATGCGCGCCGGCGGCCGCGCCGGCACCTGCACGTCCACCTGCGAGGTCATCACGCCGATGCGCCGCTCGGGCAGGTTGGCGCGCACGCTGAGGCTGCGCCAGCCGCTGGCCAGGGCGCGCGCATCGAAGCGGCGCACCACCGCGTCGTGCAGTTCGCCGGCCGGCAGCGTGCGCAGCGGGCCGAGCGGGTCGGCCTCCAGGATCAGCAGGCGCGGCGCCAGCAACGCATCGGCGAGGTTCCACTGCACCCGGCCGGAGGCCATCGCCGCCGGATCGAACACCAGCCGCACGCCGGGCGCGGCGTCGGCCGGCGAGGGTTTCGGCGCGGCCAGGCGCGCGGCGATGCGGTCGAGTACCGCGTCGGCGAGCACGCTCGCGGGCACCTCGCCAGAGCGTTCGGGTAAGCCGAGCCCGAGCAGTTGCGGCGCGTCGATCAGGCGCTGGCGCAGCAGCGCGGCGTCGATCTCGTCGGCGCCGCCGCTCAGGCCGCGCACCGCGGCGAGCAGGGCGGCCGGATCGAAGGCGAGGCTCAGCGGCGCCCGCTCGGCCACGCCGCGCACGCGCAGCCAGGCGCTGGCGCCGACCGCGAGCAGGCCGCGCTGCAGCGCCGCCACGAACAGGTCGGTGCCGGCGCTATCCAGGCGCACGGCCAGGTTCATCGCGCTCAGGCTGGCCGCGTCCAGCGGCAGCAGTTCGTCCAGCGCCGGCGGCAGGTCCAGCGCCTGCACCGCGTTGAGCCGCAGCCAGCCGCCTTCCACCGGCAGCGGCGCCAGCTGCACGCGCTGGCCGAGCTCGAACGCGGCCCGGCGCGCGGGGTCCAGGCCGAAGTCGGCGGCGAAGGCCAGCGACAGGATCGAATAGCGCGCCAGCGCGTTGCCGCGGTCCTGCTGGACGATGTCCAGCCGCAGCGGCGAACCGCCTTCGACGCGGCCGGCCACCAGCGCCTGCGGCGGCAGCAGGAAACGTCCGGGCTGGTCGTAGGCGGCGTAGGCCAGGCGTTGCGCGATCGGCAACGGCGAGCGCCAGTCGGGGCGGGCGGCGAAGGACATGTCAGAGCGCCGTCACGAACAGCACGCCGGCGTCGTCGCGGCGCCACGGCGTGGCCGGCGCCTTCTGCCCGGACTTGTACACCACGGTCTGGCGGTACTCGTAGAAGCCCTCGCTGTCCTTGCGCAACAGGATGTCCATCAGCGGCACCGGCACCTCGATGTCGGCGCTGGTGGTGGCCGCGCCGAGCACCACCCGGCGGTTGCCGCGGAACTCGACCACGATGTTGAGGATCTCGCCGCCTTCGCCGCCGGCGTTGGCCAGCACTTCCGGCGCGGTCATCACCGTTACCGCGCGCACGGTTTCCTGGTCGATGCGGTCGTCCAGGGTGTACTTGAGGATCGCCTCGCCGTCGGGGATCGTGCGCACCGAGGCGGTGTTGAAGATCGCGTCGGCCGGCAGCGGGCCGGCCGGCGGCGAGGCCGGCTGGACCACGAAGTCGCGGCCCTGCTCGGGCGCGATCTCCACCGGCTGGCTCAGGTCCATGCCTTCGATGCGCCCTTCCACCAGGCCTTCGCCGCGGGTGATCCACACCGGCAGCTGGGTGATGCGCAGGGTGCTCTCGGTGACGTTGATCAACTTGACCGCGACCGCGCCGGTCTGCGCGTCGGGCGTCTCGATCGAGCGGAACAGCTCGCCTTCCATGTCGGCGAAATTGAGCTTGACCGGCACCATCACGTTCTCGTTGACGCCGCTGGCCACCACCACGCTGCCCTGCAGCAGGTTGGACGCGCCGCCGGCGGTCATCAGCACGCCGAACACGTCCTGGAAGTCCTTGAACTCGAAGCGCTCGTTGAGGGTGAAGCCGTTGTCCCAGTCGATCGTCGCCGGCACCGCCTGCGAACGCACCGCGCCGTTGCGCAGCAGCGACATCTGCAAGCTCGAGCTGGCGCGCAGCAGGCGCAGTTCGAACTCGCGGTTGGGGTTGTCGGCGCTCGCCGGCACCTTGTCGGCCAGGGCGCGGCGCGCAGCCAGCAGGCGCTCGCCGTCGGTGACCGGGCGCACTTCGCAGGTCAAGTCGACCATCGCCTGCTCGGCGTTGTCGCCCTGGTCGACCTGGAACACCAGCGCCGGCGCGTGCGGCGCGTCGCCGCGGCGGGCGAGCTTGAACGAATCGGGCAGGTAGTAGATCCGCGCCGGATCGTTCATGTCCTGGAAATAGGCGTGGACGCGGCCGCTGTCGGCCGGATAGCGCAGCGCGTGCACGACCCAGCGCGTCGCCTGCGCGCCGGTGTTGCTGCCGGCCGGATACAGGTAGGGATGCAGCTGCGGCTCGAACAGCAGGGCGATGGCGCAGTCCTGCAGTTGGTTGGAAATGTCGTAGCGCAGTTCCGGCGCGGGTTGCGGCTGCGGCTGCGGCTCGGGCTGCGGGCGCGGGAACGGCATCGGCCGCGGCCGCGGGAACGGCTTGCGCGGGAACACCTCGTCGCCGGCGATGATCGACTCGCCGCCGATCGGACGGATCGCCGCGGCCTTCAGCGCGCCCGGCGCGAGCCGGGCTGCGGCCACGCCCGGCGGAGGCGGCGGCGCCACCTCCGCGACCATGGCCTGCGCGCGCAACATCGCCGCCGGCGCGCGCAGCAGCTGCATCTGGCCCTTGACCATCATCAGCTGGCGCTTGGGCGCGTCCGGCGCGGTCTCGGCCGGACGCGGCACCGCCACGGTGTAGCCGCGCGAGACGATCAGCCGGCACTGCGCATCGGCGGCCATGAACGCGCGCAACAGGCCGTCGCGCTCGGCCAGGCTCAGGTGCAGCATCGCCACGCAACCGCCGCGCGGATCGTCGATCAGCTCGGCCACCGGCAGGCGTTGCTCGATCGAGGTGCCCGGCGCGCGGTACGCGATCACCGCGCTGCGGTTGATCCCCATCATCACCATCGTGCGCGCGGCTTCGGCGATCTCCGGCGCGGGAAACGCCTCCAGCGCCAGGCTCACCGCCCACAGGCCGTCCTGGCCCTGGGCGATCTTGATCTCGTACTGGCCGCCGGCGCTGCGCAGGCGAAAGCGCGGCAGCCAGTAGCGTTGCTGCGGGTTCTTCGCGTCCTCGAATACGCAGCGGTCGTCGGGCGTCGCGTTCGGGCTGATCGGATAGGCCGAATCGGCGCGGGCGATGCCGCCGCCGGCGTTCGGCAGCAGGCCCGGACGCAGCACGTCCAGGCGCGGCCGCAGCGTGCGGCCTTCCAGTTGGGCGACGATCGCCGGCTGCGCGCGCACGATCGCCGGGTTCACCCGCAGCGCCGCGCCGGGCATGAACGGCGGCGCGACCCGCACCGTCGGCGCCGGCTGGGCCGGCGTGGGCTGGGCCGGCGCAGCTTGCGCGGGCGGCGCCACCACCACCGGCGTGGCGGCATGCACCGGCGGCGCGACCACGACGCCGGGAATCCGGATCGGCGCGGCGACCGACACGGCCGCGGGCGCCGGACGCACGCCGGCGACGATCTGATTGAGATTGAGCAAGCGTCCCAGCGGCATATACCTCTCCCTGTGCCCGGCGCAAAGCGCCGCCATCGCGGCGCTTGCGGCGCCGCGCTCCATTGCCTGTGGTGTTCGACCGAGCCGCCCGATGCAGGTATGCGGACGCGCCGGTCACCCCCGAACAAACGCCGCTGCCGCGTCGGGCAGGACATTTCAGAAATGAAACATCGCGGACGCGCCGGCGGCCGCGTCCGCCCGGCCCGCCCGCGCGGCCAACGGCGCCGCCGCAATCCACGGGCGCCCGATACGGCCGGTACGCCCGCGCCAATCCGTATGACCCTACGCAGCACCACGACTTCGCAAACGCGCCGGCAGGCAAGCCACGCCGTCCGGCGGTTGAATGGATCGACCGTCCGCGACATCTCACTGGGGAATGCTCATGCTTGCCTTGAGGCAAATCGGCTGCGCCGGCAGCCTGGTCCTGGCCGCGCTGTTGTGCGGCTGCGTCAACCTCGGCCCGGTGCGCGAGTTCGCCGGCACCTCGGCGCGCATGACCGGCTACCAGGGCGTGACCGAACGCTATGTCACCAGCGCCGACCGGCAGCTGGCCGACCTGCCGCCGGACAAGCGCTACGACCCGCTGCGCACGAAACTGCAGAACCTGCGCACGGTCAGCGCGCGCGACAAGGACACCCTGCTCAAGCTGCACGCCACGACCACCGGCTACCTGGCCGCGCTGGCGCTGCTGGCGGGCGAGGACGCGTATTCGGTGTCGGCCGAGTTGGGCAAGGTCTCCGATGCCATCGTCGCTTCCGAAGATCTGCACATCGACGCCGGCCACGTGCAGGCCTACAGCAACATCGCCCGGCGCGTGGCCGACTGGGCGCTGGCCGCGCAGCAGGCCAAGGACGTCAAGCACATGGTCGAGCGCAACGGCCAGGACATGGACAAGCTGCTCGAGGCGATGGAGCTGGCTACCGAGGCCTACGGCATCGTGTTGCGCGACGAAGCCAAAAACTACGACACGCAATCGGAACTGCGCGAAGCCGCGTGGACGGCCGAACTCAAGGGCGACAGCGAACTCACCCCCGCGCGGCGCGACGCGGTCGTGACGCTGCTGCGGCGCACCGCGCGCATCGACAAGGCCGCGCAGGCCGATGCGCTGAAGGCGCAGAAAGCCGCGGCCGAAGGGCTCGCCCAGGTGCGCGCGGCGCACAGCGCGCTGCTGCGGAACGTGGACCGCCTCGGCGACAAGCAGCTCCAGGCTACCCTGCGCAAGGCCTCCGCAGACCTCAAGTCGATCCGCCAGAGCTTCGCCACCCTCTAATTCCGGAGCGCTCCCATGCCGACCCCGCTGGCGCAAGCCAAGAAATCCGCGTTCGACCTCGCCAACCAACTCGACGACGCCGCCGACGCCATCCGCGACCGCAGCAGGCAAGCCTACGCCGCCGGCAAGATGGACCTGGACGAGTACACCGACGCGCGGATCAAGGAAATGGAACTGCGCGCCGAGGCCTCGGTGGTGGCCGCGGTCAATCTCGGCGCGGCGCTCGACGCCTCGGCGCAGGCCGGGCAGAACATCGAACAGGCCATCGCCGACGCCAAGGCCCGCATCGAAACGGTCAAGACGGTGCGCAAGGGCCTGGAGATCGTCGCCGCGCTGGTGGTCCTCGCCGGCGCGCTCGCGTCGGGCGACGCCAAGGCCGTGGTCAAGGCCGGCAAGGGCGTCGCCGACGTGGTCTAGGCCGCGTCCGCGCCCACGCCTCCCGCCCGCGCATCGGCTTGCGCGGAGCCGGCCCGACCCGCCGCAACGACCGCGCGACATGCCCAAGACCATCCTCATCTTCGCCGACGGCACCGGCCAGGCCGGCGGCGTGCGGCCCGACCAGCAGTTGAGCAACATCTACAAGCTGTTCCGCGCCACCCGCGTGGGCCCGGACAGCGCCATCGACCCCAAGCGCCAGGTGGCGTTCTACGACCCCGGCCTGGGCACCGCCACCGCCGCCGGCGGCGTGCGCCTGAATCTGTGGCAGCGGCTCAGGTCGCTGGCCGGGCTGGCGTTCGGTTTGGGCTTCAGCCGCAACGTGGTCGATTGCTACGAAGCGATCCTCAAGCGCTACGAACCGGGCGACCGGGTCTTCCTGTTCGGCTTCAGCCGCGGCGGCTACACGGTGCGCTGCGTCGCCAACGTACTGAACCTGTGCGGCGTGCCGACCGGCGACGGCCGCGGCGGCCCGCTGCCGCGGGCGGGCCGCGCGCTGCGGGCGATCGCCGAAGAAGCGGTGACCCGGGTGTACGAGCACGGCGCGGGCCATCCGCGCGAGCGCTTCGAGTTCCAGCGCGAAGCCATCGCCCGCCGCTTCCGCCGCAAGTACGCCGCCGGCGAGCACCCGGACCACGGCGAGGTGTATCCCGAATTCGTCGGCGTGTTCGACGCGGTCGCCGCATTGGGCCTGCCGCTGCCGGCGCGCATGCTGCTGATCCTGGCCGGGCTGCTGGTTTCGGTCCTGGCCGCCATCGCGATCGGCGCGGCGAGCGAGTCCTGGCTCGGCGGCGGCGGATGGATCGCGTTCGCCGCCACGCTGGCGACGCTGGGCCTGGGCGTCGCTGCCGCCTACCTCAAGGCGACGCTGCGCTACGCCTCGGCCGATGTCCGCGGCGACGGCCCGCGCTTTCACCTGGCGTTGTGGAACTCGGAACATTACGACCGACTGCTGGATCGGCGCATCCCGCAGGTCCGCCACGCCCTGGCGATCGACGAAAACCGCCGCCAGTTCGGCCGGGTAACCTGGGGCGGCGGCAGCAACCGGCAGCAGGTCGAGCAATGCCGCTTCAAGCAGCGCTGGTTCGCCGGCAACCACTCCGACATCGGCGGCAGCTACCCGGAAGACGAATCGCGCCTGTCGGACATCGCGCTGGCCTGGATGGTGGACGAACTCGAGGAACTGCAGCCGCCGATCCAACTGGACCGCAGCAAGCTGCAGCTGTACCCGGACGCATGCGGCCTGCAGCACTGCGAAATATTCGCGCAGCGGCAGCGGTATCCGTTCCTGTCGCGGATCGCCGGCTGGCCGAGCGCGACGCGCGGACCCGGGCCCGACCTGGACCCCACGGTGCTGCAACGCCTGCAGGCCCACAGCGTGACCATCTGCGACCGCCGGACGGCCTATCGTCCGGATGCGCTGAGGCGCCATCGCGAATTCGCGGCGTATTACCCCGACCCGGCCGACGCTCCGCCTGCGCCGCCTGCGCCGCCGCAGACCTGACGCCGCGGCGTCACCCCGCTGCGACCAACGCGTCGATGTACTCGCGCAAGCCGGTCGCCCCGCACACCGGATCGTCCGCCAGTTCCAGTCGGTCGACCGTCAACGCGGTCATCGCCGCATACGATTCGGCCGCCGCCTGCGAGAACCCCTGCTCGCGAAACCCCTCGACCCAGCGATCGCGCGGCACTTCCTCGACCGCGACCTCGCGCCCCAGCGCGCTGGCGAAGCAGGCCGCCACGTCGCGCGGCGAATAACGCCGCGGGCCTTCGACGTAGCGCAGCGCGCGCTCGTCGGCCGGCGCGGTCATCAGCTCGGCCGCAGCCAGGCCGAGATCGCGCGGCGCCACCATCGGCAGGCGGAAATCCGCCGGCAGAAAGCTGCGCACGATGCCGTCCTCGCGCGCGCTGGCCAGGGACGCGTCCCAATTGCTCATGTAGTACGCGGCGCGGATCGTGCTGAAGGCGATCGGCTGAGCCGCCAGCGCGCGTTCCATCGCGTACAGCACGCCGAGATCGCCCGCGCGCTCCACCGGCTGAGCGCCGTACGTCGATTCGGCGACGATCTTTTCCAGGCCCGAATCCTCCAGCGCGGCCAGGATCGAATACAGACTGGCCTTCTCCACCGCGTCGGTGTCGCTGCCGATATCGGCCGGCGGATTGAGCAGGAACAGCCGCCGCCCCTGGCGGAACAACTGGCGCAGGCCGGCGGTGCCGTGCACGTCCGCCAGCGCCACCTGCGCGCCGCGCGTCTTCCAGGGCTCGCGCTGCCGCGGGTCGTGAGTGACCACGGTCACCGGCTCGCCGCGGGCGATCAACTCGCACGCCAGGGCCGAGCCCACATGTCCGGTTCCGCCTAACACGATGTGCATGTCGATGCCTGCATCGGGAACGATGCGCGCCAGATTAGGCGCGCGGCGGTAAGGCCGGCGACATGGGGAGGTGAAGAGAACGTAGCGCGGCTGGCGCGCTCGGCGCGCGATCTGCGTCGGCATCGGCGCGATCCGCACCAAGAGCAGCGCCAGCCGCCGCGGCTCCCGGCACGACGGGAACGCTTCGGTTCTCGCCGGGCACGGGCGAAGCGAAAAGCAAAATGGATTCCGGCGTTCGCCGGAATGACGGATCGGGAATGGCGCTGGCGGATGATCGCTGCGCACCTCTCACTCCGTCATTCCGGCGAACGCCGGAATCCATTTTGATCTTGCCTTTGCTGTCGCTATTACCGTCGCAGCACCAGCCGCAACCAGCGCCGCGAGCCCAAGGCCCGCGGCGCCGCCCGCTTACTCCACCGTAACCGCCTTCGCCAGATTCCGCGGCTTGTCCACGTCCGTCCCCCGCGCCAACGCCGCGTGGTACGCCAGCATCTGCACCGGGATCGCGTGCACCACCGGCGACAGCACGCCGACGTGGCGCGGCGTGCGGATCACGTGCACCTGCTCGGATTCGCCGAAATGGCTGTCCAGGTCGGCGAACACGAACATCTCGCCGCCGCGCGCGCGCACTTCCTGGATGTTCGACTTCACCTTCTCCAGCAGCTTGTCGTTCGGCGCGATCACCACCACCGGCATCGCCGCATCCACCAGCGCCAGCGGGCCGTGCTTGAGTTCGCCGGCCGGATACGCTTCGGCGTGGATGTAGGAGATTTCCTTGAGCTTGAGCGCGCCTTCCAGCGCGATCGGGTAGTGCACGCCGCGGCCCAGGAACAGCGCGTGGTGCTTCGGCGCGAAGCGCTCGGCCCAGCCGGCGACTTGCGGCTCCAGGTTCAGCGCGTGCTGCACGCTGCCCGGCAGATGGCGCAGCGCGTCCAGGTATTCGGCTTCGCGTTCGTCGCTGAGCGCGCCGCGCAGCTTGGCCAGGGTCGCGGTCAGGGTGAACAACGCCACCAGCTGGGTGGTGAACGCCTTGGTCGAGGCCACGCCGATCTCGGCGCCGGCGCGGGTGTAGTACACCAGCTTGCTCGCGC
>NZ_FNPT01000026.1 GCF_900107375.1 Lysobacter sp. yr284 | reverse complement strand
CGACGCCGAGCTGTACCGGGCCTACAACAGCCAGGCGCAGCTGGTCGGCGAGACCTGGCGCGCCGGGGTCAGCAAGCAGGTCGGCGGCCTGACCGGCACGGCCAACGCCGCCGGCAGCGTGGTCTACCGCACCGACTGGGACGGCAGCCGCATCGCCTACGCCTGGGACGCGGCGCGCTCGCTGTACGTGGCCGGGGAAGGCGCGGGCACCCGCGACACCCTGGCGTGGGACGCCGGCAACCAGCGCTGGACCTGGACCCAGGGCGGCAGCCAGCTGATCGAGCGCTACGACGCCGGCAAGAACGGCCGCGTGTTCGAAAGCGTGGACCGCGACGGCAACACCACCGGCTACGTCTACAACGCCGCCGGCGCGCTCGGCGAAGTGCGCACCGCCAACGGCGAAGTCACCTACCTCGACTACGACGGCAGCGGCCGGCTGAGCAAGATCCGTACCGTCACCAACAACGGCAGCGGCCCGCAGACCTCGACCGCGGTGCGCTACGGCTACGACGGCGCCGGCCGGCTGAGCACGGTGACCCTGGACCTGAGCCCGGACGACAACGCCGTCGCCGACGGCAAGGTGTTCACCACCACCTACGGCTACGACGGCAGCAGCGGCCGGATCGCCTCGATCACCCAGTCCGACGGCGCCAAGGTCGCCTTCGGCTACCAGCTGATCGACGGCCAGTACCGCGTGGTCAGCATCGCCCAGACCAGCGACGTCGGTGTGCTGCGCACGACCACGCTGGCCTACGACACCGCCAACCGCCGCACCACGATCACCGACCCGCTGGGCCAGGACACGATCCTGGCCTACGACGCCCAGGGCCGGTTGCTGCAGACCAGCAGCCCGGCGGTGAACGGCACGCGCCAGACTCAGTTCTTCGGCTACGACGCCGCCGGCCAGGTGGCGACGATCCGCGACGGCCTGGGCAACGAGGTCAAGTACACCTACGACGCGGCCGGCAACCTGATCAAGCAGGAAGACGCGGTCGGCACGATCGTGGAGCGCACGTTCGGCAGCGACAACCAGTTGCTGAGCGAGACCGTATCGGGGCCGAACACGGCCGCGGCGACGACGCGCTACGTGTACGACGCCGAGCAGCATCTGCGCTTCAGGATCAGCGCCGAGGGGCGGGTGAGCGAGTGGCGCTACAACGCCGAAGGCCAGGCCGTGTCGATGCGGGAGTTCACCGAGGCTCGCTATGCCGGCGCCGACCGCAGCGAAGCGGCGCTGGCGGCCTGGGCCGGCGCCCAGTCCATCGGCGAGCAGGTCGACTACGGCTACGACTTCCGCGGCAACCTGCAGTTGGAAACCCGCTACCAGACGCGCCTGCAGAACGGAAACGGCGTCAACACCGGCGCGGTCGTCTCCACCCGTTACGTCTACGACGCGCAGGGCCGGCTGCTGCAGCGCTACCAGGGCGACGGCGCCGCCCAGGACGTCGAGCAGTTCACCTACGACGGCCTGGGCCGGCTGCTGACCGCGACCGCGTTCGACGACAGCGTCACCGTCACCCAGTACGACGACGCGCAGCGCCGCACCATCGTCAGCTTCGCCAACGGCCTGGTGCGCACCTCCAGCTACAACCGCGCCGGCGAGCTGATCGCGGTGACCGAAGCCGGCAGCGGCGGTACGGTGCTGTCGCAGGTCAGCTACCGCTACGACAGCGATGGCCGCCTGCGCATGAGCGAGGACGCGCTCGGCGCGAGGACGCACGTGCTGTACGACGAGGCCGGACGGCGCGCGGCCGAGATCGACGCGGCCGGCACGCTGACCGAATACGTCTGCGACGCCAACAACCAGGTCGTGCGCACGACCCGCTATGCCGCAGCGGTCGACGCGACGGCGCTGGCGGGGCTGGTCGACGGCAACGGCCAGCCGCGACAGACCGCATCGGTCAACGGCCAGACGGTCGCGCTGACGCTGGCGAACGCCGGCGTGCGTCCGGCCGCGGCCGCGGCCGGCGACCGCTCGCAGTGGCGGTTCTACGATGCCGCCGGCCGGCTGTCCAAGACCGTCGGCGCCGACGGCGCGCTGGTCGAGTACGCCTACGACGCGGCGTCGCGGCTGCTCTCGACGATGGCCAACTACAAGCGCGTCGACATGGCGGCGTTCCTGGCCGCGCCGACGGCGGCCAATGCGGTGTCGCTGGGCACGGTCGCCGACAAGTCCTTCGACCGTCCCATGCGCTACTTCTACGACCGCGACGGTTTGCTGCGCGCGCAGGTGGACGGCGATCGCTACATGACGGAAATCGTGTACGACGGCGCCGGCCGCAAGGTCCGGGAGATCGCGTACAACCGCCAGGTGCAGCTGACCGACGATGCGACCGTCGAGCAGCTCCGCCCCAGCCTGGACGGCACCGACCGCTTCCACGACTACCTCTACGACCAACGCGGCCTGTTGGTCGCCGAAGTCGACGGCGAAGGCTACGTCACCCGCTACGACTACGACAGCGCCGGCAACGTGTCGCGTCGCGTGCGCGGACTCAAGCTGGCCCAGGTCGCGTTCCCGGCGACCACGCCGGTGCGGTTCGGCGGCAGCTTCACCGCCCGCGCGAGCGCCGGCGCCGACGGCGTGTGGCCGAAGGTGGAGGTGTGGGTCGACGGAGCGAAGGTCCAGACCGTCACCCTCGACGGTACCAGCAACACCTACAACTTCTTTGCCGATGCCGCGGTCGGCGGCAATCATCAGGTCGCGCTGGTGGTGGTGGACGCCAGCAGCGAGCGCAAGGTCTGGATCGAGCGGGCCAGCTATGCCGGCGTGGCCTTCGACGCGAGCCTGGCCGCGGTATGGGACGCCGGCGGCACCGGCGCCGACAGCGGCGTCGTCTCGGTCAGGGCCGCCGGTACCCAGCAGCTCGAGGCGCCCGGCGCACTGCGCTGGATGGTGACGTCGTCCAGCTTGCTGGCGCTGGCGGCATCGCCCCCGGGCGTGCTGGAAACCACCGAGTATCAGTACGACCTCGACGGCCGCCTGCTCAAGCAGACCGAGTATTCGGCCAGCGGCAGTACCGTTTCGACGTTCCGCTACGACAGCCAGGGCCGGGTGGTCGAACAGATCCGCGACGATCGCAAGGCGCTGTTCCGTTACGACGCGCTGGGCCGGGTGGTGGCCGAGCTGTCCGGCGAGGGCGCCAAGGCGCTGGCGGCGCTGGGCAGCGGCGCCAGCGCGGCGCAGATCGATGCGCTCTGGCAGGACCGCGCAGTCCGCTACGCCTACGACGCCGCCGGCCGGCTGGCGTCGGTCACCGACGCGCTCGACCGCGCCACGCTGTACTACTACGACGCGATGGGCCGCGCGACCCATGTGGTCAACGCCGCGGGCGAGGTGACGCAAAAGCGCTACAACGCCTTCGGCGACGTGGCGCAGACGATCACGTACGCCAAGCGTCTGACCGCCGCCTCGCTGGGCCAGATGCACGGCGGCGCGCTCAGCAGCCAGGTGCAGCAGGCCTTCGCCCTGCTCGACGATGCGCAGGCCAGCCGGGTCGATCTGAGCTACACCATCGCCGGCCTGCTGAACCGCAGCATCGATGCGCTGGGCAGCTACACCGACTACCGCTACACCGCCTTCGGCCAGCTCGAGCAGACCTCGCAGTGGACCGACCGCGCCAACCGCATCTCCAACAACGAAGTCCGCACGCTGTTCTATTACGACCGGCGCGGCAATCGCAACGCGCGGGTCGACGATGTCGTCGGCAACGGCCGCACCACCACCGAGATCGCCAACGCCTTCGGCCAGGTCTACTTCGGCACTACGTACAGCCTGCGCCAGTACCTGACCCTCTTCGATCGCAACGGTCGGGCGGTGCAGCAGCTCGACGGCGGCGACGCCTGGGCGAAGATGGAGTACGACGCCTTCGGCAACGTGCTCAGCCAGACCGACCGCAGCGGCAACAAGACCCAGTACAGCTTCACCGCCTTCAACCGCGAGGTGCGCACCACCACCGCCGAAGGCATCCAGACCGTCGTCAAGAACAACGCCCACGGGCAGACGGTGGAGATCGTCGACGGGCGCGGCAACAGCACGGTCTATGAGTACGATCTCGACGGCCGCCTGATCCGCACCACCAACCCGGCCGGCACCGCCCGAGCGGTCTACGACCAGGCCGGCCAGGTGATCGAGAGCGTGGACGCGCGCGGCGTGCGCACCACCTTCGCCTACGATGCGGCCGGCCGCGTGCTCGAGCGCGTGGTCGATCCCGACGGTCTCAAGATCAAGACCACCTACGAGTACGACGCCAAGGGCCAACTGGTCCGCGCGACCGACCCGCAGGGCGTGGTCACCGAGACCCGCTACGACCTGGGCGGCCAGAAGATCGCCGTGGTGGTCGATGCCGGCGAGGGCAAGCTCAACCTCGCCACCGCGTACGACTACGATCCGCTCGGCCGTTTGCTGCGGGTCACCGAGGGCGCCGGCACCGCCGCGGCCAAGGTCACGCTCAACAGCTACGACAAGCAGGGTCAGCTGCTCAGCGTCACGGTCGATCCGGACGGGCTGGCGCTGAAGACCCAGTTCGCCTACTGGCGCGGCAATGTAGTCGGTCGCACCGACGCCAACGGCAAGGTCACCCGCTACGTCTACGACGTCAACAACCGCCTGACGCATACGGTCGACGCCACCGGCGCGGTGGAGATCCGCGCCTACGACGCCGACGGCCGCCTGGCCCGGACCACGGCCTATGCCGGCCGCATCGATCCCGCGAGCCTGGGCGCATACCCCACCGCCGCCGACATCGAGCAGAAGCTGACGGCGCAGGGCGAGGACCGCGTCGTGCGTTACGTCTACGACCGCGACGGCCGCCTGCGCTACGTGCTGGATCCCTCCAACTACGTGGTCGAATCGGTCTACGACAACGGCGGCAACGTCGTGCGCACCGTTGCCTATGCCACCGCTCTGGCCAACCTCGGCGCGACGCCTGCCGCGGCCGACGTCGCCGCGGCGCTGGCCGCGCAGAGCACGGCCGAACACGCCGCCGACCGCAGCCAGCGGATCGTCTACGATGCCGCGGGCCGCGCTGCGTTCGCGATCGACGCCGGCGGCTACGTCACCCGCAACCGCTTCGACGCCAACGGCAACCTGCTCGCCAGCGCCCGCTTCGCGGCCGCGTATCCGCCCGCCGCCGCGGCCGACCTGGCCAGCCTGGAAGCCTGGGGTGCGGCCCAATCCGCACCGCAGGTCGCGGAAAACCGTTGGGTGTTCGATGCCGCAGGCCGCGCGAGCTGGCAGATCGACGCCGGCGGCCGGGTCACCCGCAACGTCTACGATGCGGTGGGGCAATTGCGCATCAGCACGCGCTTCCTTCTGCCGGCGGCGGGCCAGTACCTGCCCGCCGCCTTCACCGCCGCGGGCATGGAGGCGTGGTTCGCCAGTTACGGCGGGCCGGGCCGCAGCAACAACCCGACCACGATGTGGTTCTACGACGGCGCCGGCCGCGCGGTCTTCAGCTACGACGCCGAGGGCTACTTCACCGAGACCGCCTACGACGCCATCGGCAACCGCACCGCTTCGACCCGCCACGAACGCAAGTGGGGCGAGTATGTCAACGACCGCGCGATCACCGTCGACGACACCGCGACCAGCTTGCGCGCGTTGCTGACGGCGGCCGTCTACGGCAAGCAGACCACGCAGTTCCGCTACGACAAGGCCGGCCGCCTGTCCGACGCGATCGATGCGCTCGGCGGCGTGCGCCACTACCAGCGCGACGCGCTCGGCCAAGTGGTCGGCGAGTTCGAAGCCTGGGGCACCGCGGCGCAGGTCGAGACGCGACGCAGCTACGACGCCGCGGGCCGCCTGATCCAGGAAATCCAGGGCGCCGATACGGCGGCCGCAGCGACCCGGCGTTACGTCTATGACGCCTTCGGCCAGGTGATTGCGAGCCTCGACCCGCGCGGCGTGGAACTGGCCGAAACCGATTCGGCCTGGGCGCTGGCGATGCGCAAGGAACTGGGCGGGGACTACCTCAACGAGACCGGTACCGTGTTGCGCGCCGCCGACCTCGGCCAGGTCAAGCAGGACGCGCTGCGCGCGATGTACACCAGCCGCACCGTCTACGACCGCCAGGGTCGCGTGATCGAATCGATCGAGGCGCGCGGCCCGCGCAGCCCGGGCGACCAGAGCAACCCGAACGGCGCGCGGGTGACCCGTGCCTACAACGCCTTCGGCGACGCGGTCGAAATCACCGATGCGCTCGGCAACAAGGGCTACTTCTACTTCGATGCGCTGGGCCGGGTCACCCATCAGGTCGATCCCGAAGGCTATCTGACCCGCACCGAGTACGGGTTCCTCGGCCAGGCGCTGCGCGTGCTGCGCTTCGACAACCGCGTGGGCGCCCAGCCGGGCGCGACGCCGCCGGCCGATCCGGCTGGCGGCGTGTCGGCGACGGCGATGGAATACGACTTGCTCGGCCAGTTGGTGAAGACTACCGACGCCGCGCAGGGCATCGAGATCTTCCGCTACGACGCGTTCGGCAACCGCAGCCAATACATCAACAAGCTCGGCGGCACCACGTACTACGGCCACGACAAGCTCGGCCGCACGATCTCCGAAGCGCTGCCGATCGTGGCGCCGTCGCGCTTCGGCGGCGCGCTGGTGCCGGTGACCAACTACTTCAGCTACGACGCCCACGGCAACCTGATCCGCCAGCAGGATTCCGGCGACGGCGCCGATGCGCGCGTCACCGTGTACGCCTACGACGCCCTCAACCGCCGCACCTCCAGCGCGCAACGCGTCGCCACCGCCCAGGGCGAAGCCGATGCGACCGAGACCGTGGTCTACGACGCCCGCGGCAACATGGTCGAGAAGACCGCCGCCAACGGCGCGCGCACGGCGTTCTACTACGACGCCGCCGACCGCCTGATCGGCCAGGTCGGCGCCAACGGCCTGTTGACCCTCAACGACTACGACAAGGCCGGCAACCTGATCCGCACCCGCGCGTTCCTGACCCCGGTGGCGCTGCCCGCCGGCGCCACCGTGCCGGCGATCCCGACCGATCCGGCCACCGGCCAGGCCAGCGCGGCGCGCGAGCAGACTTTCGAATACGACGCCAACGGCCGCCGCACCCGCGCGCTCACCCTCGGTGCGATCTTCGGCGACACCAACCAGCAGACCCGCAGCTACCAGCTCACCATCGGCCAGATCGAAGAGCGCTGGCGCTACGACCTCGGCGGCCGCCTGGTCGAGCACACCGACGGCAACGGCGGCGTCGTCCGCACCTGGTACGACGCGCTCGGCAACAAGCGCCTGGAAATCGACGCGGAGGGCTACGGCGTGGCCTGGGTGCGCGACGCCGAAGGCAACGTGCTCAAGGAAACCCGCTACGCCACCGTCAACCCGCAGCCGCCGGCGGCCGGCGCCGACCTGCAGGCGTACCTGGATGCGTGGCCGGTCGCGACCGCGGCCTCGGGCCAGCATCGCGTCACCGACTACACCTACGACCGCATGGGCCGGCGCCTCAGCGAAGCGCGCGCGGGCGTCGACTACGGCATGGTCGACAGCGGCAACGGCCGCCTGACCCAGTCCACCGGCAGCGCGCTCACCCAGTACGCCTACGACGCGGCCGGCAACCTGCTGCGCCGCACCGACGCCAACGGCAGCCTGTTCGCCTGGGAGTACGACAAGGCCGGCCGCAACACCGCGGTGATCTTGCCCGGCTTCGTCGATTACGAAGGCCGCAGCGTCAGCTCGCGCACCGAGTACACCTACAACGGCCTCAACCAGGTGCTGAAGGAAGTGCGCCGCGGCGGCGGCGTCGAGGCCGACCAGACCTCGACCTACGTCTACGGCAGCGGCGGCCGCTTGCTGAGCAAGACCGGCGCGATGGGCTACACCACCCAATTCGGCTACGACCTCGCCGGCAACATGCTCACGATGAGCTACCGGCGCACCGATTCCGGCGGCGGCCAGCGCACCGAGACCGTGCAGGTGGCCTACGACCAGGACAACCGCGAGACCGGCCGCGTCACCGTCGCCAGCGACGGCAGCCGCAGCGTCGAGCGGCGCACCCGCTACAACCTGTTCGGCGACGTCACCGGCCGCGGCACCGGCGCCAGCGGCTGGCAGGAAGTCGCCGACTACGACCGCGCCGGCCGCATGTACCGCAGCAACATGGAAGGCGGGGTGATGCGGCTGTACGCGTACGACCGCAACGGCAACGCCACGGTCAAGATCGAGTCGCAGACCGCCGACCTGAGCGGGGTCGATCTCGAAACCGTCCGCAACATGTCGCTGGAGGACAAGGCGTCGCTGTTCAGCACGCTGACCCTGTACGACAAGCGCAACAACGCGGTGCAGGTGATCCAGGCGGCGATGAGCGCCGAAGGCCAGCGCCTGGGCCTCAAGCCGACTCCGATCAATCCGACCCGCCCGGGCGAGATCTCGGTCGGCGTGGGCGGGCGCATCGGCGGCGAACGGCAGGTGCCGAACCTGGGCGCCGCGCACGGCGTGATCCAGGCGCAGCCGGCGCTGGGCGATGTGCAGATGAGCTTCCAGGCCAGCGGCTCGCTCAACTTCGATGCGCACTACAGCGTGTCGTCGCTGGACGTGGATCTGACGATCAACGTTCCGGACCTGACTTCGATCTTCGGCCAGTACGACCTGAAGGTCGAAGCGTTCTCGCCCACCACCCTGGGCAGCCCGGTGGTCGGCTATGGCCTGGGCACGGGTCCGGTCACGGTCCACCTCGACAAGGCCAACGCCGCCGACGGCAGCCTGTTCGGTCAGATCCTGCGCCGCGACAATCCCATGCGGATCGAGGTCGCTTTCAGGGTCCTGGTGGTGCGCAAGTCCGATCCGGGCAATCCGGTCCTGATCAGCCGCTACACCACCACGCCGGTCGACATCGGCGGCGGCGTCATCGTCGACCTGGAGCAGTATCAAGAGCACGAGTGGTACTTCCAGCCGGTCATCCCGGGCAACGACAAGGTGTACGGCCTGCAGTACCGCGTTCCCGACCAGGAAGCCTCGAACCTGCCGCAAGGCACCCAGGGCGGCGTGATCCTGCCGGCGGAGGCGATCCAGCCGTCGAACAGCGTGCAGGTCTACGTGCGTCCGATGGGTTCCAACGACGCGTTCCAGAGCCGGCCGATCAGCATCGTCAACGACAAGGCGATGGTCGACACCAGCGGCCTGGCCGCCGGGCAGTCGTACGAAATGCTGTATGTGGTGGAGAACGACGGCGGCCAGCTGGTGCGGCGCGAGCGCTACAACTTCGTCGCCGGTCCCAACCTCAGCATCCAGCGCCTGGACGACAACGAATCGGCCTATTCGGCGGCGTTCCGGGCCAACGGCCTGGGCAACTTCGTCTGGACAGACGCCGGCCTGGACATGAGCGCGCTGCGCACCCGCGACGGCGCGATCCCCTACACCGCGATCGTCGAGTACCGCCGCAAGGGCAGCCAGGACCCGTGGGCGGGCACCGCGAACCTGCCGCTGCAGCCGCCGCGCGGCACCGCCGGCAGCTATCGCTGGGACACCGCCGGCATGAGCGGCGACTACGAAGTCGTGCTCAAGCTGCGCGACGCCAACAACGCCGTCATCGAAACCGTCACCGGCGAGGTCAGCGTCGGCGCCGCGCCGGCGGTGAACCTGGACTTCGCCAAGAACGTGCCGGTCATCAGCCTGGCCAACCTGCCGCCGAACGCGAGCTCGTTGAACCTGCAGGTGCTCGACGGTAATCGCGTCGCCGCCCAGGCCTTCAACCTGAGCGTGGTCAACGGCGCGCTGAGCTGGAACATCCCGCCGGAACTTCTGGCCGAAGTCGGCGACGGCGTGCGCAGCTTCCGGTTGCTGCTGAGCGTGACCGACCGCATGGTCGATCCGGCGCAGACCTACGAGATCTCCGGCAACATCGAAATCGGCCCGCGCCGCCGGCAGGAAAAGCCGGTGCTGCAGCTTGCCGGCCACCTGTACTCGCTGACCCTGGACCCCAAGCAGGCCGAAGCCCAGGTGCTGGTGCTGCATTACCGCCCGGACGGCAACACCGCCGCGAACTTTCAGGAAGTGGTGGTGCTGCGCGGCGCGGACGGCAAGTTCCACTGGGACAGCGTGAGCCTCGACAAGGGCATCACCTACGAGTACTTCTACGACGCGTTCCGCACCCTCGCCGACGCGCGCAACCCCGGCGCCGGCCTGAGCCTGGTGCGCAACACCGGCTATTTCTGGCCCGATCTCGACCGCCCGGCCAACGAAGTGCGCTGGGAGTTCGGCACCATCCAGCCCTCGGCCAACCTGATCCACCGCTACCAGAGCTACAACGCCTTCGGCGAGATCGCCAGCGAGACCGACGGCAACGGCAACACCACCGACCTGCGCTACAACACCCTCGGCAAGATGGTGAAGAAGCTCGATCCGCTGGCGGAGATCACCTACGCCAACGGCTTCAAGACCTCGGTGCGCAACTCGGTGGAGTACGTCTACGACCGGGTCGGCAACATCGTCGCCTACTACGACGCCAACCGGAACCTGACCACCCAGGCCTGGAACTACGGCAGCGCCAAGCCGACCCTGGTCGGCGAATGGCATGCCGACGGCGGCGCCAAGCGCTACGGCTACGACGTGCACGGCAACCAGCGCGCGGTCACCGACGAGATCGGCCGCACCACCACCTACGCGTACGACGCCGGCAACCGCCTGATCTCGGTGAAGCGTCCGAAGGCCGCGAACGAGGCCCAGGCGCTGGAGGAAACCTACCAGTACGACGAACTCGACCGGCGCATCCTGCACAGCGTCTCCAACCTGGGCCAGAACACCACCGACTTCGACATCGAAGGCGAAGTCAGCCGCGTGGTCAGCGCGGAAGGGCGCACCACCCGCTACTCGGCCACCTGGGACGCGCAGGCCAACGGCGGCAAGGGCGCCTGGCGCAAGGTGACGGTGCTGGCCAACGCCAAGAGCGCGACCGACCTGGTCGACGCCAGCGGCCGCAGGCTGTCGCACGTGGACTTCGGCAACAACGCCTTCGTCTACGACTACAACCTCGCCGGCCTGCTCGCCAAGTCCGGCAACACGGTGTACGAGTACTACGGCAACGGCCTGATCAAGAGCCAGACCGACCTGGTCAGCGGCATCCGCGGCTATTACGAGTACGACAAAAACGGCAACCGCACCTTCGAGGGCTTCACCACCCGCGGCGGCACCTGGGCGTTCCAGCAGTCCGAGGCCAAGTACGACTCGCTCAACCGCCTGACGAAGATCATCGACCCGCGCTACGTCATCGAGTACGAGTACGACGCGCAGGGCAACCGCATCCACATGCTGTCCACGTACAACGACCCGGTGTCGGGCGTGCGGTCCAAGCAGGACTACTGGTACCGCTACGACAACATGAACCGGTTCGTCGTGACCATGGGCACGCTGGGCGAGAAGAACGAAGTCCGCGGGGCCAACGAGTACGACACCAGCGTGCAGGTCAACGAAGGCGTCGGCGACGGCGTGCTGCTAGCCTACGACCAGGCCAACCAGCGCGTGATGGCCCACTACGGCCGCGACGGCCATACCGAGCGCTACGCCTACGACGTTCGCGGCTACCTCACCGACACCACCATCGACGGCACGCTGCGCGCGCGCCGCGTCAACGACCTGGCCGGCCGCGTCGGCGATTACTACGAGTACGACGCCAGCGGCGCGCTCAAGAGCAGCACCACCCGCTACTGGGACAACGACAGCCTGCTGATGCAGGAGCACGACAACCAGGCCAACAAGGGCACGATCACCTACCGCGACGGCGACGGCACGGTCACCTCGACCGAGACCTACGGCGAAGCCACCACCGTCACCACCACCTACACCTACCGCTGGTTCGACAGCGCAAAGCAGAGCGAGATCAGGGTCCAGGCCAGCAACGGCAGCGTGCAGGGCCCCTGGGCGCCGGGCTTCTCGGTGTTCGAGTACGACGACCTGGGCCGGATCAAGACCGCGCGCGACGTCAAGGGCGGACGCGCGTTCTCCTACGAGACCGACGGCGAAGGCCGCATCCTGCAGCGCGACGAACTGCTGGGCGTGCGCGACAACGGCGACGGCACGTTCTCCTCGGGCACCCAGAACCGCTTCCACAGCTATTACTTCTTCGACGACCGCCAGGTCGGCAATGCCGGCAACGACGGCATCGACCGCATCGACTACGCCAAGGAACTGGCCCAGAACCAGGTCAAGCCCGGCGCCCAGAACGACGATCGCCACAAGCGCTACGCCCCGGTCTCCGGCGCCGACTTCGACCAGAACTACCTGCCGATCAACAGCCTCTACCCGACCGCCGCGCCGGGCAGCTACATCGTCAAGGCCGGCGACACCCTGCAGACCATCGCCGCCGCCCTGTGGGGCGACTCGGCGATGTGGTACCTGCTGGCCGACGCCAACAACCTCGCCCCGACCCAGGCCCTGATTCCGAACACCGTGCTCACGGTGCCGAACAAGGTCGCCAACATCCACAACAACGCCAGCACGTTCAAGCCGTACGACGCCGGCTCGGCGATGGGCAACACCAGCCCGACGGTGCCGGAACCTCCGCCGCCGCCGGCGGCTAAGAAGGGGTGTGGTGGGTTCGTCAAGATATTGGCGGTGGTGGTGGCGGTGGTGGTTTCCATCTACACCGCCGGCGTGGCCTCCGGTGCGGGTTGGGGCTTCGTGGGGGCGATGTCGCAAGGTGCGGCGGTCATGGCGGGCGGCGCCAGCCTGAGTCTGACTGCGGGGACCATCATTGGTTCGGCTGCTTTAGGCGGTGCGGTTGGGTCGATCGCCAGCCAGGCTGTGTTGATCGCGGGCGGCATGCAGGACGGTTTCAACTGGAAACAGGTGGGACTGGGCGCAGCGGGCGCGGCGATCACCGCCGGCATCGGCAACCTCGATGTGATCTCGAAGATCAGCAACGGCTTGGGCAAGGCCGTCGTTACCGCCGGTGCCAACAACGTCGCCAACCAAGCGTTGAACATCCTGACCGGCGAACAGAATGGCTTCGATTGGAAGGGCCTGGCGATTTCTGCGGTAGCGGCCGGTGTGTCGTACGGCGTGGGTGAAGGTATCGGACGTGGTCAGTACGGTGGCAAGGATGCCTGGAAGGACGCCCTGGCCACAGGCGCGTTCCGTCAGGACGTGGGGCTGTCGGCGATTCGCGGGTTCGCTCAGAACATGGCGGGAGGCATCGTCAGCGCGGCGGCTCGCGGCAATTTGAACAGTACGACGTTGAGCGAGCTCGGCGCCAATGCGATTGGCTCCACCATCGGCAATGCGATCGTGGATGGAGCCGTCAATCGTGTCGTGGGGCCGGTGCAGCCCGAAAGTCTGCAACTGGAGCCGATGCCCCTGACGGTGGATATCGGCGATGGCCGCGGAGCCGAGAACGTGCGTATGGACCGGCCGCCGGCGGAGTCCCAGTCCGAGCAGTTCCTGCGATGGGCGGCGGCGCGCGGAGCTCCGGGCATGGATCCGGGCCAGAGCTTTTCGTCCTACTACCACACTTACAAGACCCTGACCGACAGATACAAAAGCATGTGGGAACCTCGGATCGAGGTTCGTGCCAATAATGAGTGGGGCAACCGGTACTTCGTGGAGCAATGGTTCTCGGCGCGCGAAACCGGGCGCGAAGCACCTACGTCGGCGATCGTGTCCGATCTGAACGCCTATCGGTCGCAGCATGCGCTGCAGGCGCAGAACGCCTACGGACAGTGGTTGAATTCGACTTACACCGGTCCACGCGTATCTAGCGTCGGCGAGCGGTATCTGCATATCACTGACGAGGAGTGGCGTGAGTTCCGCTGGGAGAACTCCAAGCAGTTCCTGAAGTACATGGGGGCGACCTGGGCGGCCGGCGCCCTCGGCGCAGCGGGAACTATCGTTCCGGCGTTCGGAGCCTTCATGGGCGGAGTCGGCATAGGCTCGGGGGCGCGAGACATCTACAACGGAAATTATATTTCCGGAGGGTTGCAGATTCTCGGCGGGGTGCTCGGTGTGGGAGCGGCGGCAATCGAGATTCGCGGCGCCGCTTCCATGAAGGATTTGTTCTGGGCGCCGTTGGGTCCGCGCGGGCAGGCGGGCTCTTCGGGATTGATGGCTGGTGACGATCTGTCCAACGTCACTCAAGTCGGTGCAACAACGCGCGCCGAAGCATTTGCGGTGCCGGGGCTGGACGCTGCCGCTCGCTTGCGGGATACGGCCGGAAAAGCGATCAGTCTTGAAACGCCCGACGAGATAAACATGCTGCTGTACGGCGTGCTCCCCGGGGAGGGATTGCCGGGTGCGGCAGGGGTCGCGATCGCGCGGCGTCCTACGTTCTCGGAAATCATCGATGTTTCAAAAAAGCACGGCGTGGAATTTGCGGTGACGTATACCCTTGGGCCTGGGAAGAATGGCGGCGGCGGCTTCTATACACTCTATTCGGGTACGGCCAAGTCCGTATCGGTCGGGCCTCGATCGAAAGATGTGATGCTGATCATGCACACTCATCCAGGCGGGGCGCGGATGGCGAGCGGCCGGAACTGGCGCAGCATTTACGATCGGAAAGAGGTCGGCAATCCGACTCCCCAGGACATCGCCATGGGGCGGGTGTACAGATCCGGCGACCAGTTCTCGCTCGATGGATTCATCGCAGCTGGGTCTCCACAGCGTTCTTCGATCATTGTGCCTGCCAACGCCCCGCCGTTCCGCTTTAATCAGACGTCGACCAATATGGACTACGGTGCTGTCAATAACAGCAGGATTGTATACAAGCCCGGTCGAAGCTATATGTTCACGGATGGCAGCGGCGCGCGTTGACGGGTTTTTCTATCTTGAGGGTTTTGGCGATGTCGGCACACGATGAGTTCTCTACTTTTTCTCAGTTCGAAGTCTGGGGGCTGGTAGATCAGGATCGGACAATGTCCGCTGCGAAGTGGATGGTGGAAAAGCTGGAAGTGCCGATTACTGTTCCACAGGCCTTTCGCGAAATGGCGCAGGACATTTCGCAAGGGCGATACGTCAAGGTATTCGCGCCGGTGGGATGGGGGGCGTTGCCGGAGCTGCTTGAAGATTTGCCCGATTTCGTGGTGCCTGGGTCGGCCGTTTTTGTGGAGTGGGACTGCAATCCTAATTCCGGCACCGAGTATTGCGAGAAGCACCGCCTCTATCATCGGCCGGGGGCCTGTCCGCTCGATACGGATGAGTTTATTCGATGAGGTTTGGGTGTCGAGCTTGTCGAGTTAAGGGTGGTCTGCTTTGACTGCGGTATCGCTTGCGCTTCTTGTGGGTGCTTTGTTGGCGTCATCGCGTTTCTGAGCCCGCATTGGAGTTTCCGTAGTTGTGTTTCAGCGCCGATCCCAGCATCGTCGCGGCGGCGCAGGCGGTCGGGCGCGATTCCTCCATCGATTTCGACCGCTACGCGAACGACACTGAAGCGGTCTGTGTGTGGCCAACAACTCGGTGAATCCGGTCGAGCAGCTCCGAGCCGTTGGCCAGCTCGGCCTTTCCGGGGCGCGGCCGCGATGGCGGAGGCGGACCGGCGGCAGCGTCGGTTCCAGCGAAACCGGGTCGGCGAGTGCCTGTGGCCAGCCAGTGTTCGCAGCATCGAGATTGCGGGCCGTGGGATCGTTACGCATGCCGGGGCAAGCCGGCCGCGACGTCCGACACGATCCGTCTGCGACCGCCGGCGCGCCCCGCGATTCGCGTGGGTCATCGCGATAGTCGCCGTCGCCGGCGCGTGTTCCAGTGCCCGTGCCCCTTCATCCCGAAGGGCTTTCAGGGAGGAACTACGATGAAACTCGCGATTTCCGTCGCGCTGGCCACAAGCTTGGCGCTGGCCGCGACCGCTCACGCCGGCGAAAAAACCAATGTGCCGGTGACCTTCAAGACCAACGCCCAGGGCCACACGATCGGCGCGTTCGGCATGGCCGGCACCGCGCGCAACAGCGCCGACACCAAGCAGTCGATCGGTTGCTTCGTGAGCGCGCTCGGCACCAATCTGCAGGCCGGGTGCGAAGCGCAGAACGCCGCAGGCGGCTACGTGAGCTGCACGACGACCGGCGCGGCGCTGGTCACGGCGGCGGGCGCGGTCGGGCCGGATTCCTACATCGATTTCAGCCACGACGGCGCCGGCAACTGCAACAGCATCTATGTCGCCAACGGCTCGTCGAACGCGGTCAAGCAACCCTGATCCGCGCGCCGCTGCGGCCAATGCCGCAGCGGCGTCAATCCACCAACGCCCCGCCGGTCAGATTGAGAATCGCCCCGGTCATCGCCCCCGCCCGCGGTGAGGCCGCATACACCGCGGCGGCGGCGATATCGTCGAGCGTCGGCAACCGCCGCAGCGGCGTGCTCTCGGCCGCGGCGCGCATCATCTCGTCCAAACTCATGCCCGCCGCATCGGCCTGCGGTTGAAACACTTCGCGCGCATGCGAGCCATGCTGCAGTGTTTCCGGAATCACATGCGAGCGCAGGCACACGCTGCGGATGCCGCGCGCGCCGAGTTCGCCGGCGAGGTGCCGCGACAGCGCTTCCACGCCGGCGCAGGCGACGCAGTGGCCGAGGTAGCCCGGGCCGGTCATGCGCGATACCGGGGTGATCAGCGAGAGGATCGCGCCGCCGTCGCGCATGTGCCGCGCCGCGGCCTGGGCGATGGCGTACTGGCTGCGGATGTAGCGATGCACCGGCAGTTCGAAGTCGGGCAGGCTCAGTTCGGCGAAGGGCACGCCTTGCACGTGGACGAAGCCGACGGCGTTGAACACGATGTCGATGCCGCCGGCGCGCGCGGCGACGCGGTCGGCGTGGGCCGCGACCGCGTCGGGGTCGAGCGCGTCGACGCAATCGGCTTGCGCGCTGCCGCCCGTTGCGGCGATGGCGGCCGCGGCCGCGTCGAGCCGTTCGCGTCCGCGCGCGGCCAGGAACACCCGCGCGCCTTCGCGCGCGAACGCCCGGGCCACCGCGCCGCCGATGGCGCCGCTGCCGCCGTGGACCACCGCCACCTTGCCTGCGAGTTCGCCGTGCATACGTCCTCCGTGTTCGGGTCGGGCCGGTCGGGGGCCAGGGACGACAGCTGACACCCTGCCCAGACCTGTTGTCAACCACATGGTTAAATACGCTGGGCGGCGGGCGCGTCCGCTTGCCGGCCGGGCGCCCCGGCGTAGACTGGGCCGCAGCCGCGCAGCCGCGCAGCCGCGCAGCCGCGCAGCCGCGCAGCGCGACGGCCCGGAGCCCGCCCGTCCACGACGGCGCGGCCCGGATTCGACTAGCCAAGGAGCAGGCCGACCATGCCCGGAATTCGCATCGCCGCTTTCGCGCGCACCGCGTTGTTGTTGGCGCCCGCGTTGGCCTGCACCGCGTGCCTGGCGACCCAGCGCGCGCCCGCCGCACCGACCCCGGACCATTCAAGGAAGGAGGTTCACATGCACGACGCGACGACGCCTGCGCCGTCCACCGCCATTGCGGCGCAGACGATGGCGAAGCGATGGCTGGCATTCGCCGATCAAGCCCGCGCCTCGCGCGATTTCGAGCGCGCCCGCTTCTGGAAGGCGATGGAGCTTCCGCCGCAGCAACTCAGCGACAGCCAGTACTTCGAGGAAGAACCCGGCTACCAGGCCTTCACCCAGGAATTCGCCGGCGGAAAATGGGCTGGCATCGCCAGCTTCGGCGACGGCGACGGGCAGCCCGGCGCGCGCTTCGCGCGGCTGGCGTTCGAGCATCCGGACGATCGCCTGGACAATGCCGCGCTCGATCTGGCCCCGGTCTGCGGCCTCGATCTCGACGGCTTCCGCAAGGCGCTGCTGGACGCGGGTTATCTGGAAGGGCCGACCGCGCCGAGCGACGCCGGATACGCGAGCAAGGGCACGGCCACCGTGGTGTTCAGCCGCGGCCCGCTGCAGGTGTCGCTGGTGACCCAGCGCGAGGCGGCGCAACCGCAGGCGCGGCGCGAGCGCGCCTGCGTCGTCAGCGCCGAAGCGCGCGACTTCTCCGAATCGCCGTCCGATGCGGGGAGCCGGTAAATGCCTGCGCCGATCAATCCGCAGCTCAAGACCGCGCTCGACAACTTCGCCGCCGAACCCGGCGTCACCGCGCAGCAGGTCGCGCAGCTCAAATCCGCGATCCAGGCCACCCCGAGCTTGCTGCGCGCGTTCAACCAGGACGCGGCCAGCGGCCATCTGCAGGGCTTCGTGCTGGCGCCGGCTGGGCCGGAGTCGATCGGCCGCTACGACGCGGCCAGCAACAAGATCGCGATCCCCGCGCAGGTGCTCAGCGGCAACCCTCCGGTCGATCCGGACCTGCGCGCGGTGCTGAAACTGCAGGACATGAGCCTGCGCTTCGCGCACATGCCGGGTGTCACCGCCGACATGCACGAGAACCTGCAGCGCACGATCAACGGTTCGCCGGTGCTGGTGGACCGGTTCAAGGATGCGGTGCGCGACGAGGGCAGCCGGCACCTGACCAGCTTCCAGTTCAATTCCGAGCCCGGCGCGGGCGGCAGCTACGACCCGGCCAAGCGCAGCATGAACCTGACCACGGATTCGCTGGCGCCGGCCACCTACAACCAATACAACATGACCTTCGTGCTCGGGCACGAGCTGGAACACGGCTTCAACCGGCTGGATCTGGAGCGGTCCCGGCAGACCTACATCGGCGCGTTGCGCACGATCGCCGGCGACGCCAATCCGGTCAACGACTACACCCCGGCCCTGGACACGCGCATGCAGGCCCATCGCCGCGACGAGGCCGAGTCGCACATCGCCGGCTGGAACGCGATGTTGAGCTACGAGCAGCAGCGCAGCGGCAACGCCAACGTCAGCCTGCAGGACATGTGGGACAAGGCCGAGCGCTGGCGCGTCGCCGATTTCGTCGAGCTCGACGCGAGCGGAAAAGCGGCCGCCAAGGCCGGGCTGACGTTCAACGCCGACAACAGCCTGACCGCGACTGCCGGGCCGAACGGTAACGTCGAAGCGATGGGCAAGCACTACTTCGACCAGCCGCCGGCGGGCACGCCGGGCGTCGCCGCGATCGATTCGATGGACCTGGGGCTGTACAAACATTCCGACTACAAGAACCACTACGGGGCGGGCAACATCAGCCTGGCGATCTGGGCCGAACGCGAGATCGCGGTGCCCAAGCACGGCAACGCCTCGCAGATGCGCGTGAACATGCACAGCCTGGGGTTCACGGAGGCCTTGCTGGAAGAGAAGGGGATCCAGATCGTCGCCGGCTCGACCGTGTCGCAGCGCTACCGCGACACCAGCACGTCGCCGGCGACGGTGGGCCGCTTCGACAACACCTACGACGGCCCCAACAAGAACCAGCATGTTTCGACCGGGACGGCGCCGCCCGCGCCGGCCGCTCCGACCATCCCGGCTGGCCCGGCCACCCCGACGCCTCCCGCGCCGTCCACGCCTCCGACGCCTCCGGCTCCTCCGACCGCCCCGGCCTCTCCCACCACCTCGCCTGTGCAGCAGACGCGCGGCGGGCAGGAGCCGACGTTGCCGCAGCCCGGACACCTGGGGCACGCGATGTACCGGCAGGCGCTGGACGCGTTCGATCGCTCGCCCAACATTCCCGCCGGCGCCTTCACCCAGGAGCAGAAACAGGCGCTGGGCGCGGCCGTCGTCGCCCAGGCGTTGGGTCAGCGGGACGCGTTCCCGCAGGCCAAGATCGATCACATGGTGCTCAACACGGACCGCTCCATGGTGATCGGCGTGCTCGGCAGCATGAACGGCCCGGTCAACCATCTGGCGGCCGTGGACATCCAGCGCGGGTTGGCGACGCCGATCGAGCAGTCCTCGCAGTCCAGCCAAGTGGCGCTGGAAGCGGCGCAGCACAAGCAGGCCCAGGCCCAAACCCCGGCGGCGGCCGTGCAGGCGGAGACGCCGGCCGCGCCGCGGCACGGGCTGTAGCTTTCGGGCCAGGTCCGGGCGATCCGATCTGGTGCGGCGGTCGCGAAAGGCCGCCGCGGCGCGCGATTCTTTGCACTAACATGGTGCAATGCCGCCCGATCCCGCACCGTCCGCCGACCTCGGCCTCGACGCCCTGACCACTCCGGTGGCCTGGAGCGACGCGGCCGGCACCCTGACCGGCTGCAACCTGGCGTTCTCGCGCTGGTTCGGCATCGGCGTGCGGCGGTTGCTGGGCTGGCCGCTGGCCGGGCTCGACGCCGACGGCCGGCTGGCGCTGGCGGTCGCGCGCGCGGGCGGCGACGAGGCGCCGCTGCGCATGCGCCGCATGCGCCTGCGCTACGCCGACGGCGATGAGCGTTTCGCCGACCTGTGGCTGAGCCGGCGCGAGGACGGCGGCTGGCTGCTGGAAGCGCATCCGGTCGACGAGTTTCCCGGCGACGATCCGGCGCTGTTGCTGCCGTCGGCGCTGTCGGCTTCGCTCAAGGGGCTCGCGCACGAACTGCGCAATCCGCTGGCCGGCCTGAAGGGCGCGTCGCAACTGCTCGCGCGCCGCATCGACGACCGCGATGCGCGCGAACTGATCGAGTTGATCGACAGCGAAGTCGAGCGCCTCACCGGCCTGGTCGACCGCTTGCTGACCCCGGCGCCGCCGCGCCCGCACGCGCCGCTCAACATCCACGCCGTACTCGAACGGGTGCTGCGCCTGGCCGAAGCCGACGCCGGCTGGGCGGTGCGGCTGGTGCGCGACTACGATCCCAGCCTGCCCGAATTCGCCGGCGACGCCGACCGCCTGATGCAGGCGGTGTGGAACCTCGCGCGCAACGCGATCGAGGCCGGCGCCAACCACGTCCACCTGCGCACCCGGGTCGAGCACGGCGCGCGCATCGGCGACAGCGCGCATCCGATCGCGCTGCGCCTGGACATCATCGACGACGGCCGCGGCGTGCCCGACGAACTCGCCGAGCAGCTGTTCCTGCCGTTGGTGTCGGGCCGCGCCGAAGGCAGCGGGCTCGGCCTGGCGCTGGCGCAGCAGGTCGCGCGCGAGCACCGCGGTTCGCTGACCTATCGCTCGCGCCCGGGCCACACCGTGTTCACCCTGCTGCTGCCGATGCATATCGAAGACCCCGCCAACCCCGCCACGGAGACTGGCGCATGAGCGCGGCGCGCATCTGGGTCGTCGACGACGACCGCTCGGTCCGCTTCGTGCTCGCCACCGCGCTGCGCGAAGCCGGCTATAGCGTGGACGGTTTCGAGAACGCCGCCGATGCGCTGGACGCGCTGGAACAACGCGGCGCGCCGGACCTGCTGTTCACCGATGTGCGCATGCCCGGCGACGGCGGGCTGGCGCTGCTGGAGAAACTCAAGGCGCGCGCGCCGTCGCTGCCGGTGGTGGTGATGAGCGCCTACACCGACGTGGCCAGCACCGCCGGCGCGTTCCGCGGCGGCGCGCAGGAATTCCTGTCCAAGCCGTTCGACCTCGACGACGCGGTGGCGCTGGCCGCGCGCACGCTGTCGGTCAGCGCGCCGGCGCCGCCGCCGCCCGTGGCCGACGCCGCGCCCGCCGATGCCCTGGTCGGCGATACGCCGGCGATGCTGACCCTGTTCCGCGCCATCGGCCGGCTCGCGCAGGCGCCGCTGTCGGTGCTGATCACCGGCGAGACCGGCACCGGCAAGGAACTGGTCGCGCGCGCGCTGCATCGCGAGTCGCCGCGCGCGCAGCGGCCGTTCGTCGCGCTCAACACCGCGGCGATCCCGGCTGAGCTGCTGGAAAGCGAATTGTTCGGCCACGAGGCCGGCGCCTTCACCGGCGCCCAGCGCCGCCACGTCGGCCGCTTCGAGCAGGCCGACGGCGGCAGCCTGTTCCTCGACGAAATCGGCGACATGCCGCTGCCGTTGCAGACCCGGCTGTTGCGCGTGCTGGCCGAGGGCGAGTTCTTCCGCGTCGGCGGGCGCGAACTGATCCGGGTCGACGTGCGGGTGATCGCCGCGACCCACCAGGACCTGGAAGGCCTGGTCGCGCAAGGCCGCTTCCGCGCCGACCTGCTGCACCGGTTGGACGTGGTGCGCCTGCGCCTGCCGCCGCTGCGCGAGCGTCGCGGCGACGTACCGCAACTGGCCGAGCGTTTCCTCGCCGCCGCCGCGCAGCGCTTCGGCGCACCGCTCAAGCGCCTGTCCAAGCCCGCGCTGGAACGGCTGATGGCGCACGACTGGCCCGGCAACGTGCGCGAGCTGGAGAACGTGTGCTGGCGGTTGGCCGCGCTGGCGCCGGGCGACGCGATCGCCCGCGAGGACCTCGACGAGGCGCTCGGCGCCGAGCCCGCGCGCGGCGACGGCGCAGGCGAAGAATGGGAAGCGCTGTTGTCGGCGTGGGCGCGCGCGCAACTGGCCGACGGCCGCGCCAACCTGCACGCCGACGCGCGCGAGCGCTTCGACCGCGCGTTGCTCGAGGCCGCGCTGGCGCACACCGGCGGACGCCGCACCGAAGCGGCCGCGCGCCTGGGGCTGGGCCGCAACACGCTTACGCGCAAGCTCGGGCCGGGGCGCAAGCGCAGTTGAGGCGGGGCGCGGTCGCAGCGCCCGCCGCCGCTGTTGTGGGAGGGCCTTCAGGCCCGATGCTTTTGTCTCGGCCGGGACGATGTTCGATGCGAAATGAGCCGCGCCGGGGCGAACGGCGTCGGGCCTGAAGGCCCTCCCACAACGGCAAGGCCCTCCACGGCAGCAAGGTTCTTCCACGACAGCAAGGCTCTCCTGCAACAGCAGGGCCCTGCCATGATGGCGCCGGCGCCGAAGACGCCTGCACCGCCGCGCCCGCCGCCGAAACGCCTTCGCAACCGCGACGGTGCGCGTCTTGGCCGATCGCCGCGCCGATGGCGCGCGCGCCCGCATCGCCGCCATAATCGCGCGGCAAGGCCACCCCTCATGCCGCGCCGCCACGCCATCGCGCTTCACCCGCGCTGAACCCAGGCCCAGCTAGCGTCGGTTCCACGACCCGGCGTCGCCGCGCGACGCCGCCGACCAGGAGCACCGCAATGAACGCGACTCTTCGCATCGCCCTTCTCGCCGCCGCCACCGCCGCGCTCGCCGCGTGCGGCGGCCAGGCCGTCAAGCCCACGCCGCCGCCGGCCGCGACCGCCAAGCCGGTGTCCACCGCCAGTTCGGCCAGCGTGGTGCTGGCCTCGGCCTCGGGCAGCCTGGTCAGCGGCAAGCTCAGCGTGCGTCCGATGGGCGACGGCGTGCACATCACCGGCGAGATCGGCGGCCTGACCCCGAACAGCACCCACGCCATCCACATCCACGAGAAGGGCGATTGCAGCGCCGCCGACGCCAGCAGCGCGGGCGGCCACTTCAATCCGGCCGCGCAGCCGCACGGCCAGGTCGACCACGGCGCGCACCACGCCGGCGACATGGACAACCTGGTCGCCAACGCAGACGGCGTGGCCAAGGTCGATGCGCACGCCAGCGGCGTGACCCTCGGCGGCGGCGCGCCCAACGACGTCGCCGGCCGCGCGGTGATCGTCCACGCCTCCGCGGACGACTACAAGAGCCAGCCGGCCGGCAACGCCGGCGCGCGCCTGGCCTGCGGCATCATCAAGACCGGCCGCTGAGGCCCGCACAGCGCGACGCGCTTCCGGCGCGTCGCGCCGGCTGCATCGCCCTCCCGCGCGTTGCGCTGGGAGGGCCTTCCGGCCCGACGCCGTTCGCTGCGACACTGCGACCTTTCGCCAACCCCCGACGCCATGACCCACCTGCGCATCCGCGACGCCGCCCCCGCCGACTGCGACCTCATCGCGCAATGGATGTCGGCGATGGCCTGGGAAACCGAACACAAGCGCCTGGACCCGGCCACCGTCCACGCCGGCGTCGCCGCCGGCCTGGCTGATCCGGCCAAGGCGCGCTACTTCGTCGCCATGCGCGAGGCGCAGACCGCCGGCCAGGAGACCATCGCCGTTCCCGCCGGCACCTTGATGCTCACCCGCGAGTGGAGCGACTGGCGCAACGGCGAGTGGTGGTGGATCCAGAGCGTCTTTGTCGCCGCCGAGCACCGCCGGCAGGGCGTGTACGACGCGTTGCACCGTCATGTCGCCGCGCTGGCGCAGGCGAGCGCCGGCGTGATCGGCTTGCGTCTGTATGTCGAGCGCGAGAACATCGCCGCGCAGAACACCTACCGCTCGCAGGGGATGGACGAGAGCGTTTACCGGATCTACGAATCCGAGCTCTGATCGTCCCGCTCCGGCCACTTCAGGAAGCCCGCCATGGATGGAAAGCGCCCGGCCGCCGCCGGCCTGCTCGCGTTGTCGTTGCTGCTGGGCACGACGCCCTCGCGCGCCGAGCCGCCATCGGCCGCCGAGCCGCCGGAAGTCTCATCGGCAACCGTCCCGCCGCCGGCGCCCGCGCCCTCGCCCTCGATGCAGCCGATGCAGCCGATGCCGAGCGGACTCACCCGCGAGCAGCAGATCGCGTGGCAACAGGCGCGCATCGCCGAACGCAAGGCGCGCGCGCAGGCGCAGACCGCGGAACTGCTCCGGCAACTGCAGCAGCGGCGCAACCCTTCGTCGGAAGAAATCGCCCGGCGACTCGCCGAGTACCAACGTAGCGCGCCGGAGCGCGAAGCCCAGCGCCGCCGCCAGATCGAGGCGGCCTTCGACGACGGTCCCGAGCTCGACATGCGCCAGGCGCTGGCCATGCGCGCGCAGCAGTTGTTCCAGGCGCGCGATTTCGCCCAGCTCGACCGCTACTACGACGACTACGCCCTGCGCGGCGCGCGCACGCCCAGCGGCGTGTGGAAGAGCGGCTATTGGTATTCCGCCCTGTCGGTCAGGGCCGACAGCGACCAGGCCTACCGCGAGCGCGACGAAGTGCTGCAGCAATGGCTGCGCGAGCGTCCGCAGTCGGCGCTGGCGCGCCTGCTGCGGGCCAGGTTGATGGTCCGGCGCGGCTGGGCGTTCCGCGGCGGCGGCTACGCGGCCACGGTCGAGGAAAAAAACTGGCGGCCGTTCTTCGACTGGCTGGCCAAGGCGCAGGACTATCTGGATGCCGAGAAGGCCATCGTTTCGACCCGGCCGGAGTACTACGAACTGGCGGTCGATCTCCAGCGCGACCGGCAGAAATCCCCGTTCGCGGCGTTCGACGAAGGCCTGGAGAAATTCCCTGGCTACTACCCGATGTACTTCGCGATGATGGAGTACCTGTTGCCCAAGTGGCACGGCGGCCTGGACCAGCTCGAGCACTTCGCCGCCGAAGCGGTCGCGCGCACCCAGCGCGAGGAAGGCCGCGCGATGTACGCGCGGCTGTACTGGTCCGCGGCGCAGGGCCAGTTCCGCGACAACCTGTTCGCGCAGTCCAAGGCGAGCTGGCCGCGCATGCGCGAGGGCTTCGAGGACGTGATCGCGCGCTATCCGGACCAGTGGAACCTGCAGAACTACGCCAGTTTCGCCTGCGACGCGGGCGACGAGGACACCTTGGCGAAACTGTTCGAACGCATCCGCGAACCCAGCCTCGACGTGGCCTGGCGCTCGCACGCGCGCTATGTCGCCTGCGGCCGCCGCGTAGGCAAGTTCCAGGACTGAGCCGGCGCGCGTCGCGACGTCGCCGGCGCAGCGCGGCCGGGCGGGTCGCGGTTACAGGCTGTCGGGCTGGTACGGCCCGTCGCAATGCACGAACGTCACCGGCACCGCGTGCGCGCCGAGCACCGCCGCGATCTGCCGCAGCCGCGCCTCGAAGTGCTGGTAGCGGCGGTTGAGCTTGTCGCGGCATTCGGCGGTGTCGCACGGCGCCTCGGGCGCGTAGCGCGCATGCCAGGCGGCCGGCGAGAACAGCGCCACGCGGGCCTCGCCGTCGGCGTAGTGCACCAGCGGCTCGGGCAGGGCGTCGAGCCATTGCTCGCCCTCGGGCTGCAGCAGTGCGGTTTCCAGCAGCGGCCACAGCGGGCCCAGGCCGGCGTGGTCGTACTGCATGGCCATCATCGCGGCGAGGTCGTGCACGGTCAGGTAGCGGGCGTGCTCGACCTTGAGCCCGAACGCGGCCTGCGCGGCCAGGGCGGTGTCGGCGCCGGCCATGCCGCGTTCGAGCAGGCTGGATTCGAGAATCTCGCCGACCCGGGCGACCAGCTCGGGCGAGCCGCTGAGCGCGAACGGCACCAGCCGCAACGGGCCGCCGGCGAAGTCGGGCGAGGGCGTCAGCGCGCCGGGCAGTTGGTCGTCGTGGGCGCCGAAGGCGATGACCCGGCCGGCCTGTTCGGCGCCGCGCTCGCGCGGGGCGCGCGCGGCGAGGTCGTCCAGTTCGCGGTGCAGGGGCCAGCCCGGGCGCAGCAGTTCGACCGGGTCGTAGTGGGCGCCGACCGTGACCAGGTCCAGCGCCGCGGTATCGGCGGCGAAGCCGGCCAGGTCGCGGGCGATCTTCTCCGACAGCGTGCCGGCGTCCTGGCGGGCGAGGGCGCTGCGCTGCACAGCGGCGTCGCCCTTGAGCTCCAGGGCGAGCGCGCCGAGGACGTGCAGGGGCGCGGCCGGGCCGCGTGCGGAGGGGGATTCGGAGGTCATGGTCACCGAGGATACGCTGGCGTTTGGTAGAGCGCGCTGGCGGCGCTACACTGGGCTCCATTATGCCCGCTCTGCCCCGCGGGCCCGCGCGAAGTTCCCCGAAACCGCTTCTTCAGAGGTGCTGCCGATGCGTCAAAACCGTCCCGTCGCCGTGCTCGGCGGCGTGCGAATCCCGTTCTGCCGGCAGAACACCGCCTATGCGGACGTCGGCAACCTGGGCATGTCGGTGCGCACGCTGGGCGCGTTGGTCGAGAAGTTCGGCCTGCACGGCCAGCAGCTCGGCGAAGTGGCGATGGGCGCGGTGATCAAGCACAGCAGCGACTGGAACCTCGGCCGCGAGGCCGCGCTGTCCTCCGGGCTGTCGCCGCTGACCCCGGGCATCACCCTGCAGCGCGCCTGCGGCACCTCGCTGGATTCGATCATCACCATCGCCAACAAGATCGCCACCGGCCAGATCGAGGCCGGCATCGGCGGCGGTTCGGACACCACCTCCGACGTGCCGATCGTCTACGGCAAGAGCCTGCGCCGGCGCTTGCTGACCGCGGCGCGGGCCAAGACCACCAAGGACAAGATCGCCGCGTTCAAGGGCTTCCACCTGCGCGAGCTCAAGCCCGAGTTCCCCGGCGTGGCCGAGCCGCGCACCGGCAAGAGCATGGGCGATCACTGCGAGGACATGGCCAAGCAGTGGAACATCTCGCGCGACTCGCAGGACGAGTGGGCGCTGTCCTCGCACCAGAAGCTCGCCGCGGCCTACGAGCGCGGCTTCTTCGACGACCTGGTGGTGAGCTTCCGCGGCGTCTCGCGCGACAACATCCTGCGCGCCGATTCCTCGCTGGAAAAGCTGGCCACGCTGAAGCCGGCGTTCGACAAGACCTCCGGCCGCGGCACGCTCACCGCCGCCAACTCGACCCCGCTGACCGACGGCGCCGCGGCCTGCCTGCTGGCGTCGGACGAATGGGCGCAGGCGCACAACCAGGAAGTGCTGTGCTACCTGCGCGACGCGCAGGTGGCCGCGGTCGACTTCGTCCACGGCGAGGGCCTGCTGATGGCGCCGACCGTGGCGGTGCCGGAGATGCTCAAGCGCAACGGCCTGACCCTGCAGGATTTCGACCTCTACGAAATCCACGAGGCGTTCGCCGCACAGGTGCTGTGCACGCTGCGCGCGTGGGAGAGCGAGGACTACTGCAGGAACCGGCTCGGCCTGGACGCGCCGTTGGGCCGGATCGACCCGGCCAAGATCAACCCGAACGGGTCCTCGCTCGCCGCCGGCCATCCGTTCGCGGCGACCGGCGCGCGCATCGTCGCCACCGCCGCCAAGGAGCTCAAGCAGCGCGGCGGCGGCCGCTGCCTGATCTCGATCTGCACCGCCGGCGGCATGGGCGTGGTGGCGATCCTGGAGCGCTGAGCGCAACGCGCAAATCCGGGGCCGGCGATCCGCCGGCGCCCGGATCGAAGCGAAGGGCGATGCGGGAGGGGCTTGAGCGCCGATGCTTTTCTCCCGGCCGGGATCGGGCCGTCATCGCAGCGGATCGAAAGGCGTCGGGCCTGAAGGCCCTCCCACCACCGCGCAGGCCTCGGCAAGACTGCAAGCGCCGCAGCTGCGAGCTTGGGGACGGCAAGGCGATAGGCCGGCAAGACGGCAAGACGGCAAGACAGCGACACAACCACAAGCCGCTGCAACAGCGATCGTGTGGGAGGGGCTTCAGTCCCGGCGCTCCGGTTTCCGCCGCGGCGTCTCCACCGTCCGCCGCCGCGATCCCCAGCATCGGCCCGCGCGCGGTGAGGCACAATGCCCGCCCCGCCGCGACAAGGACCTGTCATGCGCCCGCACGCCGTATTGCTGTTCGCCCTCGCCTCGCTGCCGCACGGCGCCGCGGCGATGACCTTCATGGACGCGTCCTTCGTCTGTCCCATCGACGGCCAGCCGTTCCAGGCCCGGGTCGCGGCTTCGGGCACCTCGTTCGGGCGCTACTTCGACGGCCAGCACTACGGCCCGATCGCCTCGCCCTGGCCGCTGCCGGTGTGCCCGGGCAACGGCTTCGTCGTGTTCGACCCGCAACGCCGCTACGATGCCGCCGAACTGGCGCGGTTGCGCGCGTTCGTCGCCAGCCCCGAGTACCGCGGCTGGGTCGCCGACGACACGCCGTACTACCGGCTGGCCCGGCAACAGGCCTGGCTCGGCGAATCCGAGGACGCGATCGCGCAGATCCTGCTGGCCGCCACCTGGGAGGCCGGCCCGCGCCGCTACCCGCGCTATGCCGAAGAGGCGCTGGCGGCGTGGCAGCGGCGCGCCGAGCGCGAGGCCGGCAGCGACGCCGGCTACGACGCGCGCATGCTCGTCGGCGAACTGCAGCGCCGGCTCGGCCGCTTCGAGGACGCGCGCGCGAGCTTCGAGGCGCTGCGCGCCGACCGCGGCTTTCCCGGCAAGCGCGACGACGCCGACGCGGCCGAACAGCGGCGCAAGATCGTCGATGCCCAGCTCGCCCTGATCCGCGACCGCAGCGTGGCGCACGCGCGCCTGGACGAGAACGGCGAGATCGTCGATTTCTGAGGCTGCGCGCGCTTCGACGCGCGCGTCTGCCGATGTGGTGCGCCGCCGGCGCTCGCGCCGAGGCCGCGCGCGGCCCCGGCTCTGCCGACGATCCGACGAGCCCGGCCGCGCCGGGCCTCAGGCCATCGCCCGCGCCGCCGTGCGCTGCTGCTCTTGCTGCGGCGCCGGCTCCTCGCGCGGCTGCGCGCCTTGCGCAGCCATCGCCTGCAGCGAGTGCTGCGCCGGCGTTTCCAGCCCCTCGCGCAGGCCGACGTGGGCGTTGCGGTTGGCCGGGTCGGCGGGATTGCCCTCGACGATGAACGCGTTGCCGCCGCCGGTCACCACCGCATCGACCTGACGGAAGCCCTGGTCGCCGGCGAGCCGGGCCAGGCGCGCGCTGAGGTTGGCTTCCGCCTCGGGGCCGTAGCCGGCGGCGAGGCGCTGCACGCCGTCTCGGCACTGGTCGTGGATCGCGCACTGCGCGGGAGTGAGCTCGGGCCGCGATGCGGCGGCCAGCGCGACCGCGGTGGTGCCCGGCCGGTCCGGATTGCCGGCATCGGCCACCACCCACGGGCTGGCCATGATCGGGCGATTGCGGTTGGGATCGGCGGGATGGAAGTCGTCGCGCAGGTCCTGGCGGTGCAGGCGGGTGGTGCGCGCGTCGTTGAGCTCGGCCAGCAGGCGCGGATTCGTCACTTCGCTGACGTGCGGCATCATTCCGCCGCTGCTGATCTGGCTCCAGCTGTTGTCGCGCTGGTTGTAGCTGTAGGTCAGCGGCGGGCCGCCGATGGTGTTCGGATCGGTGTTGGGGTGGGCGCCGGCGGCGACCGCCGCGCGCACGCCGGTGAGCCGGGCGGTGTAGCCGGCGGCGTCGTCGACCGGCATGTTGCGGCGGATGTCGTTGAGCGTGTTGAGCATGCGCTCGCTGCCGCGCCAGTCGTTGTCGAGCATGTGCGACCAGATCCGCTCGACCTCGGCCTCGCCGCGGCCGTTGCGCGCGGCTTCGAGCAGCACGCGCGGCGTCCAGGCGTTGGGATCGATGCGCGCGTTCGCGAACGAGATGTCGTGGGCGCGCTGCACGTCGCGCGCCGGCAGGTTCAGCGCCAGGTCGGGCCGGTCGCTGCGCAGCTGTTGCCGGCGCAGCTCCAGGTCCTGGCGGATCAGGTCGACCCCGAAGCCCTCCCAGTCGCTTTCGCGCATGTTGCGGCCGCCGTCGCGCGCGCGGATGTCGGCGTACAGGTTGGCGACCTGCCCCGGCGCGTTGTCGTTGCGCACCACGCCCAGCGCGAGCAGGCCGTAGCCGTCCGAACCCGGATGCTGGGCCAGGTAGTTCCAGTACAGCTCGCGATTGCCGGTGCGGGCGTAGTGGCCGAGCACGTCCAGGTCGCGTTGGTCGAGTCCGCTCATGTCTTCCTCCTTGAAAAGCGGCGGTCAGCGCCGCGGCGCATCGCCGATGTGGCCGTCGTCGAAGATAGCGCGGATGCGCTGTTCGATGCGTTGCCAGTCGCGCATGAACAGGCGCAGGTAGCTCACCTGCACGTAGGTGCCGTACTTGGGCAGGAGGAAGGCGTGGCTGCAGCTCGGCAGCCGCGGCGCGTCCAGCAGCTCCAGGCGGCCGTCGACGATGCGCGCGCCGTCGGGCTCCTCGCGCGCGGTGCACTTGATGATCGTGGTCAGCGTCCCGTCCGCGTCGCGGGCGACGAACCAGTCGTTGTTGAACAGCGAGTGGCGGTCGGTCGCGGGCAGGTCCTGCTTGCCGTAGCGCTTGAGGTAGTAGGCGTCGACCTTGGCGAAGTCGGTGTAGTACGGGGTCAGCCCGTCCACCGGCGCGGCCTTGATCCGCAGTTCGGGATTGAGGGTCGGGTTCTCGCGCAGCTCCTGCTCGGAGTCGACGTTGGAGATCCATTCGCGATCCAGGCGGGTCTGCGGCGGCACCCGGTCGAGGTAGGTGGGGCTGATGTCGATGTTGCGTATCCGCTCGGACTCGCCGCCGCTGAGGTAGTGCACGCCCGGCGGCAGCGGCGCCAACTCAGGCCAGCGCAGGATCAGGCGCATGAAGCCCTGCGCGTCCTGGCCGCGCTCGATGTCGAAGTAGTTGGAGGCGATGCGGAAGCGGTGCGGGCCGAGGTCGACCTCGACCGGGCGCGCCTGGGCGGGCGCGTCGGCTGCGTTCATGGGGCGGGTGTCCTGGCTGCTGCGCGGCGGCGCCGCGCCCGAGGTGCACGCCGCCGTCGCCAGGCAGGCGAAAGCGAGCAGTGCGCTGAACGACGCGTGCGGCGTCATCGGCATCCTCCGTCGATGCGGTCGGGTGAAGCGGCTCGCGGCGATGGCGCAGCCGCGCGGGCCGAGTCTAGAGGCCCCGCCGGGGGCGGTAAACCGCGGCGGCGGGCGCCGTTTCAGGATCGCGGCCCGGGCGCTGCCGGCGCGACCGGGCGCGGCGGCCCGGAACGGTGCGCTGCCGCACGGCGGGCGTGCCGGATGGCGCGGTCGCCGGACGGATCGCGATTCCGTGACCCAGGTTGCCACGGTTCACCTAGCTGCTCCGGGATCACGATTGTTGTGCATCCATTCGCGGTGGTACGGTCCTGGGGCGGTAAACCATACGCAAACGTATCCACAAGTGCGGGACCGGTCCTTGGGAGGGGACGAGCTCATGCGCAGGATTCATTCGTTGTGGCTGTCGTGTCTGTTGTTGTGCCTGTCCATCCTCGCCCCCGCCTACGCCGGCGGTTTCGCCGGCCGCTACGAGCGCATCCCGGGCTGGGACGGCGCCGACATGGGCGCCTTCGTGATGGTGCCCAAGGACCAGGGCCCCGGCCCGTTCCCGCTGCTGGTGATGCCGGCCAGCTGGGCGGTGCCGAACCTGGAGTACGTCGGCCGCGGCGGCCAGCTGGCGGCGCAGGGCTACGTGGTGGTCAGCTACACCTCGCGCGGGTTCTGGGATTCGGCCGGCAAGATCGACATCGCCGGGCCGGGCACGGTCGAGGACGTCAGCGCGGTGATCGACTGGGCGCTGGCGAACACGCCGTCCGACCCGGCCCGGATCGGCGCCAGCGGCATTTCCTACGGCGCCGGCATCAGCCTGCTCGCCGCCGAGCGCGACCCGCGCATCAAGGCGGTGGCCGCGCTCAGCGGCTGGGCCGACCTGGAGGCGTCGCTGTACGCCAACCGCACCGTCAGCCAGCAGGGCGCGGCGCTGCTGGTGGTGGCCGGCGCGGTCACCGGCCGGCCCGGGCCGGAACTGGCCCAGGCCACCGCGCGCATCGCGCTGGGCGATTTCGACGGCGCCGTCGCCGGCCTGCTGCCGATCGTGCCGCAGCGCAGCCCGATGACCGAGGTCGCCGCGCTCAACCGCAACGGCACCGCGGTGCTGCTGGCCAACGCGTTCAACGACAGCCTGTTTCCGCCGGGCCAGTACGTGGATTTCTACAACGCGCTCACCGGCCCCAAGCAACTGCTGTTCGCCCACGGCGACCACGCCACCATCGAAGCGCCCGGCGCGCTGGGCCTGCCGAACGAGACCTACACCGCGGTGCAGCGCTGGTTCGACCATCACCTCAAGGGCGCCGACAACGGCGTGCCGCGCGAACCGGCGGTGCGGTTGAAGTCGCAGGACGGCGACTGGCGCGGCTACGCCGACTGGAACGCGGTGCAAGCCGGGGCGACCGTGTTCGCGCTGAGCAAGCCCAGCGGCCTGATCGCGCCCACCGGCGAGCTGCGCAGCGCGCCGAGCGTGGGCTGGAGCCACTCGATCCTCACCGGCCTGCCGACCGTGGCCGGCTCCGGCGTCGCCATGGTCAGCGGCTTCCTGCAATCGCTGCAGGTGGCGCCGACCGCGTCGATCCCGCTGGTCGCGCGCGCCGGCGCGGCGGTGTGGCAGACGCCGGTGTACTGGAGCGGGGCGCAGCTGAGCGGCATGCCGCAACTGCGCATCACCGCGACGCCGAGCCAGAGCGAGGTGAGCCTGTTCGCCTACCTCTACAGCGTCGACCTGCTCGGCACCGGCCAGCTGCTCAGCCACAAGCCGGTGTCGCTGCGCGGCGCCCGTCCGGGCGTGGCGCAGACCCTGGACCTGCGCCTGGAAGCGACCAGCTGGGACATCGCACCGGGCCGCCGCCTGGTGCTGGTGATCGACACCGTCGACGCGCGCTACACCGGCGCCAGCCGCATCGGCGGCACGGTGAGCTTCAGTTCGCCGGCCTCGAACCCGGCGACGTTGACCGTGCCGCTGCGCTGAGCCGGCGCGCGGGCGGCGAACGGCGGCGCCGCGAGGCGCCGTCGTCGCTTGCGCCGCGGCCGCGGGCCATCGGGCTCGCCGCGTTCGCCGCAGCGCTTGCGCCGGGACGGCGCGCCGCTAGGATGGCCGCGGGGATCGCCGTGGACCGCGCGCCGCGCACGCGGCCCGCCGCCGCATGCGCGACCGCGACGGACGCCGCGCCGGGCAGGGGGCCTGGGGCCGGACGCGCGGACACCGGGGGCCGGATGCAAACCTTCAATCCATACGAAGCGCCGCAGAGCGCGTTCGCCGACACGTCCAGCGAATCCGACCAGCGCCTCGGGCCGTGGCGCGCGGGTGCGGACTTGGTGACCTTGTGCGATTCGCGCCTGCCGGGCCGTTGCGTCAAGTGCAACGCGCCGGGCCACGCGCGGTTGAACAAAACCTATTACTGGCACAGCGGCGGCTGGTACCTGCTGATCCTGTTCAATCTGGTGATCTACGCCATCGTGGCGATGATCGTGCGCAAGAAGTGCCGGCTGGACGCCAGCTTGTGCGAGCGCCACGCCCGGCGCCGCTCGCGCCTGGTCGCGAGCGCGTTCGCCAGCCTGGGCGGGTTCGCGCTGGCGCTGTTCTTCGGCCTCGCCAACGACTCGGGGCCGTTGCTCGCATTCGCGGGCGTGTGTCTTCTGGCCTGCGTGGTGATCGCCATCGTGGCCGGGCGCACGCTGTATCCCAAGCGGATCGGCGAACGCTATGCGCGCTTCGGCGGCAGCGGCAAAGAATTCCTGGCCGGGCTGCCGGCGTTTCGCGATCCCGGGTTCTGAGCGTTGGGTAATCGCGAACGGCCGCATCGCTGCGGCCGTTCGTGGGTTCTGCGCCAGCGCGCGGCCCGGCCTGCGCGTCGCCCGCTTGCGCAGGCGGCCTCAGCCGCGCAAGCGCGGCATGCCGAACTCGTCGCGTTCCTCGACCACCGCCTCGTCGAACAATTTCTGCCGCAGGTCGCGCCCGGGCAGTTCGCTCGGCGCCTCGCCGCGCGCTGCGCGCAGGGCGTTGAGGTAGCTCAGCCGCGCCCGGTTCTCGTCGCCGGCCTGGGCGAAACCGTGGCCGAGTTCTTCCCAGGCTTCGCTGCCGGCGCCTTGCGCGAGCGCGCGATGCAGGTAGGCCTCGGCCTGCGGCCACTGGCCCTGCATGCGCGCCAGCCGGGCCAGGCTCAGCAGCAGGCCGGGGCTGCCGGGATGCCCGGCCAGCCAGCGTTCGGCCTGGGCGCGGCGCGCGTCCAGGCGGCCGATCGGCAGGCGGCCGTACAGCGCCGCCAGCGATTCGTCCCAGCGCGCGTCGAGCGCTTGTTCCAGGCTCTTGGCCGCGGCCTCTTCCCAGCGCATCTCGGCCGCGCGTTCGGCATAGGCGGCGACCGCCGCCGGTTCGTTCTTGAGCGGCTTGGGCAGGCTTTCCCACAGGTCGGCCAGCACGTTCGCGTCGGCGGCTTCGCGCAGCGCGGCTTCGGCCCACTGCGCTTCCAGCCGGCCCAGGCGCGCGGCCGGCCAGGCGTTGTTCTGGCGCAGCGCGCCGAGCAGGCCGTAAGCCTCGCCGGCGCGGCCCAGCGCGGCCAGCGCCTGCGCGCGCAGGGCCAGCCCGCGTGGCGGCAGCGGCTGCGCGGCCGCCGCGTCGAGCGCGGCCAGCGCGTCGTCGGCGCGTTCCTCGGCCAGCGCCTGCTCGGCCGCGGCCAGCGCGCGCGCGACCGGATGCTCGGCGGCGATGGCGTCCAGGTGTTGCGCCTGCGCCGCGGCATCGCCGCGCGCGGCGGCCGCGCGCGCGGCGCCGACCGCGGCGATCGCAGTCACGTCGCGGCTGCGCGCCGCCTGCGCCAGCGATTTCTCGGCGCGGCTCCAATGGCCCTGGTGCAGCGCATCCAGGCCGTCGATCAGGCGCGCCCGCGCCTGCTTCTTGCGGTGCCGGCGCATCGCCACGAACGGCAGGCTCAGCGCCTTCCACACCAGCCACAGCGCGATCAGCCCGCCGACCAGCATCAACAGCGCCTTGGGCACGTTGGTCAGGTAGTCGTAGCCGCCGTAGGTGATCACCACCCGGCCCGGGTCCTGCAGCAGCAGTTGCGCGACCAGCGCGCCGAGCAGCGCCAGCACGATCCAGAACAGAAGATTGCGGAACAGGTTCATCGCGGCGCTTCCTTCCTCGGGGCCCAGGCGGTGCGGGCGGCCTTCAATGCACGGCCGTGCGCAGCTGGCGCAACTGCTGCAGTGTGGTGCCCAGGGTCGGAACCGTCAGTGAAAGCGGCATCGCCGCCAGTTCGCGCAGGCGGGCGAGCTGCTGGTCCTGCGCAGGCGAGGGCGGCGACAGGCGCTGCACCCAATGTTCGGCGCGCTTGAGCGCGACTGTGTAGCCGGCCGCGTCGCGGCGCTCGGCGGCTGCGCGCGCGAGCGAGATTTCCAGTTGCAGCCCGGCCAGCGCGGCGGCGCGGTCGGCCGGATGCGAGGCGACGGTGCGGTTGACCGGCTGGGTCTCGATCAAGGTGCCGAACGCGCGCCGCCACCACGGCGCCGGCTCGGCGGCGACCGGCCGGGCGGCGTCTTCGGGCAGGCTCAGGCCCTGCGTCAGCGCATCGAGCTTGGCCATCGCCTGCATGCGCGGTTCGATGCCCAGTTCCTTGAGCGCCGCGGTTTCCTGCAGCAGGGTCTGGCGCAGACTCAGGTAGGCCGGATCGTCGATGCCGTCGAGCACGCCGCCGGCGAGGAAGTAGGCGCGGCGCGCGCCTTCCAGGTCGCCGGCGATCTGCAGGCGCTGCTGGCCCAGGGTCAGCAGCAGCTCGGTCTCGTCCAGGCGCATGGCCTGGGCGCCGTGGCGGTTGGGGTCGGCCAGCTTGGACACGCTGTCCTCGATCAGCGCCGCGCGCTGGCCGATGCCGTGCAGTTCGTCGCGCAGCACCCGGTTGGTGCTGTCGGCCTGGACGATGCGGCGGTTCTGCGCGTCCTGGTTGGTGCGCAGGGTGTCCACGCGCTGTTCCAGCGCCTCCAGGCGCTGCGCGCCGTCGGCGGCCTGTTCGCGCTCGCGCACCTCGCGCTGCTGCCACTCGCGCCAGCCGAACCAGCCGCCGCCGGCGGCGACCAGCAGCGCCAGCAGCAGCCACAGCCAGGCGGAAGAACCGCGGCGCGGCGCGGCAGCGGTGGAGGGAGAGGTGGACACGGGATCGATGGGGTCGTTCATGACCCGGCCATGCTACCGGATGAACGGATCAAGACAGTCTTGACGCGGCCGCGCAGCGCCGCGGCCGGGCGGTTGGCCGGGATGGGCGGCTTCAGCCGCGATCGCCCTGCGCCAGCGGCGCCAGCAACTCGCGCGCGCCGGGTCCGGCGGCGATGCCGACGTCGCCGAAGCCGGCCTCGCGCGCCCACTGCGCCAGCCGCCCGCTGGCCGCGCTGACCCGGGCCTCGCGCAGCCGCGCCGCGGCCTGCGGCGGCAACTGCGCGAGCACGCGTTGCAGGGCCTCGCCGCTGGACAGCGCCAGCAGCAGCGGCGCGCGCGCCTGGCTCAGGCGCGCGAGCATGGAACGGTCCAGCGATGCCGGCTCGCGCCGGTAGATGTCGGCGCGCCGCACCTGCGCGCCGCGCGCGGCCAGCGTCGGCGCGATCACCCCGCGGCCGCCGGGCGCGGTCAACAGGCCCACCGCTTCGCCGGCGTCGAAACGCTGCAGGCCGGGCAGGGCGAGCAGGCCCTCGCTGTCCATGCGCTCGGGCCAACGCACGCCGGCGATGCCGAATTCAGCCAGCGCCTGCGCGGTGCCGGAGCCGACCGCGTACCACGCCTGGCCGTCGCGTTGCGGCGGCTGCGGCAACGACGGCGCGGCCGTGCGCGCATCGGCCGCGCACAGATCGCGCAATGCGCGCGCCGCGTTCGGACTGGTGACCAGCACGTGCGCCGACTGCAGCGCCGAGGCCAGCGCCGCGCGCGCAACGGCGGTGTTCTCGCTGCGGATCGACCACGGCGACAACTCGATCAATGCGCTGCCGTATTGCGCTGCGATACAGCGTATCGCCTCGTTATCGTCACTAGGACGTAACGAGATCACGTACCATCGCGGCGGTGTCAGCGGCTCGCGGCTCATGCGATCAGCTTCGCACAGCGCCGCGCGCAACGGCACACGCCGGACGTCGCAGCGCCATTCGCCCGCGTTTGTTCGCCAGGCGCGGTCGGCCTGGTCCGTAGTCCGTCCGGCCGTCGTTCGCCGGGCGTGTCGTTCCGCTCCTCACATCCTTCGTACCGCGCTACCGACGCTGATGACTTTCGACGCCGCACTGCAACGCCTGCACACCCACTACCAATCCATGCCGCCGGTGGCGGCGATGAACGTCGGCATCTCCGGCTACGACGGCAAGCGCCTGCGCTTGCGCGCGCCGCTGAGCCACCACGTCAACGACAAGGGCTGCGCGTTCGGCGGCAGCCTGGCTTCGGTGATGACCCTGGCCTCGTGGGGCCTGGTCTCGCTCGGCCTGGAACTGGCCGACCTGCGCGCGGAAGTGTTCGTCGCCGACAGCCAGATCCGCTACCTGGCGCCGCTGTTCGGCGACCTGGAAGTGCAGGCCGAACTTGCCGACGGCGCCGACTGGGACCTGTTCGTGCAGACCCTGCGCGGCCGCGGCCGCGCCCGCACCGGCCTGGTCGCGCGCGCGCTGCTGCCCGAGGGCGGGGTCGCGACCGAGTTCACCGCGCGCTACGTCGCCATCGCCAAGGCCTGAGGCCGGCGCGGGCCTGACGCGGCGCGGGCGTGCGGGTAGGATGCACGCCACACCGCCTTCGAGCCGGAGCCCGCGATGCGCCTCGTGAAGTACCTGCTGCTGTCCTGCCTGTTCGCGTTCGCCCTGGCCGGTTGCCAGACCACCGGCACCCAGAACAACCGCCTGACCGAAATGCAGTACGCCTACTCGGCGGCGGTGCGCTGGGGCGACTTCGAAGGCGCGGCCAACCTGATCAAGCCCGACCTGCGCAAGCGGCTGGCGCCCACGCCGATGCAGCTGGAGCGCTACAAGCAGATCCAGGTCTCCGGCTACAACGACGTCGGCAGCGAAGTCGACAAGAAGAAGGGCACCGCGGTGCGCATCGTCAACATCGGCGTGATCAACCGCCACACCATGGCCGAGCGCAGCGTGCGCTACATCGAGGCCTGGGAATGGGATCCGGTGGGCAAGACCTGGTGGCTGATCGGCGGCCTGCCGGACTTCTGGCAGGGCGAGTAAGGCCCGCGACGCCCCGGCCAGGCCGCGGGCGCCAACGAAAACCGCGTTCTCCGGCGCCCGGGTCCGATCCGCGTCGCGTTCGCTGCAGGGGCCCCGTCGGGGCCCTTTTTGCGCCCGGGCCCCGGCCTGGGCGACAATCGCCGCCCGCGAGGGCCGTGCCGGCCCCGCCCGTGCATGAGTTGACCCCGTGAGTTTCGATGAATTGCTGGCGTTCGCCGGCCGCCACCTGTACCTGTCGCTGGGCCTGGTCGGCTTGACCCTGGCGCTGATCTACACCGAGACCGCGCGCCTGTTCCGCGGCTACAAGGCCCTGCGCCCGGCCGAGCTGACCCAGATGATCAACCGCGACAACGCCCTGGTCATCGACCTGTCGGCGATCGGCGAGTACGAAAAGGGCCACATCCCGGGCAGCCGCTCGGTCCAGCCGAGCCAGTTCGATCCGGAAAGCAAGCTGCTGGCCAACGCCAAGCAGCTGCCGGTGGTGGCGGTGTGCCGCAACGGCCAGGCCTCGGCCGACGCGGCCAAGCGCCTGAAGAAGGCCGGTTTCGAGAAGGTCTACTGGCTCGACGGCGGCATCGCCGCCTGGCAGCAGGCCGAGCTGCCGCTGGTCAAGGGCCGCAACTGAGGCCGCGGCGGCCGCGTCGGGCCGCCGGCCGGCTGTCGCGGCGCGCGGACCTGGCGCGCGCGATGTCCCCGGTCAGGCCGCGCGCCGGCCGCGATCCCGCGCGCCGGTCGCCTGAATCCGGATCTGCGCGCCCCGCGCGGCTGTCGCACCGCCGCCACGCGCGCCGCTTAGGCTGGGCGCTGCGTCTCGCCGCCGGCGACCGCGCCGGGCCATTGTGTGAGGCGCGCCGGGGTTCCGGCGCGGCGACCGGGCCCGCCCGCGTCGCGGGGGCTTGATCGCGCCGCAATCGCCTCAATCCACCTTGTTCCGCGGCCGATCGCGCGCCGCCGCGTCGGGCCGTTTGGTCCCGGCGCAGGCGAGCGGGCATAATCGGCCTCTTTTCCGAATTTCATCTTGCTGGGGGAGTCACCACCGATGTCCGAAGAAAACGTCAACGGCGCCGCCGCGCCGGCCGAAGCCGCAACCGGCCCCGCGTTCACCGTCGAAAAGATCTACGTCAAGGACGTCTCCTTCGAAGTCCCCGGCGCGCCGGCGGTGTTCGCCGAGACCCAGCAGCCGCAGCTGCAGCTGAACCTGTCGCAGAACGTGCAGCGCGTCGGCGACAACGCCTTCGAGGTCGTGCTCGGCGTGACCCTGACCTGCACCGCCGGCGACAAGCCGATGTACCTGGCCGAAGTGAAGCAGGCCGGCGTGTTCGGCCTGATCGGCTTCGACGAGCAGACCCTGGACGCGATGCTCGGCACCCACTGCCCGAACGTGCTCTACCCGTACGCGCGCCAGCTGGTCAGCGACCTGATCCAGGCCGGCGGCTTCCCGCCGTTCTTCCTGCAGCCGATCAACTTCGACGCGCTCTACGCCGAAGGCCTGCGCCAGCGCGCGTCCCAGGGCAGCCTGGCCGACGCGGAAACCGCCGGCAACGCCTGATCCCGGACACGCACCGGGACCCGCCGCGCGCATGACTTCGCAGACCACGACTCCCAAGCCGCGCGTGGCGGTGCTCGGTGCCGGTTCCTGGGGCACCGCGCTGGCGGCGCTGATCGCCCGGCACGGTCACCCGACCGTGCTGTGGGGCCGCGACGGCGACGTCGCCGCGGCCATCGACGGCCGCCACGAGAATCCGCGCTACCTGCCGGGCATCGCCCTGCCGGACGCGCTGCGCGCCACCACCGACCTGGCGGCCGCGCTCGCCGGCGCCGATCTGGTGCTGGTGGTGACGCCCTCGCACGCCTTCGCCGAAACCCTGCGCGCGCTGGCCCCGCACCGGCCCGCGCACGCCGGCGTGGCCTGGGCGACCAAGGGCTTCGAGCCCGGCAGCGGCCGCTTCCTGCACGAAGTCGCCGAGGAAACGCTCGGCGCCGGCGTGCCGCTCGCGGTCGTCACCGGCCCCTCGTTCGCCAAGGAAGTCGCGCAGGGCCTGCCGACCGCGCTGACCGTGCACTCCGAAGACGCGGACTTCGCCCAGTCGGTGGCCGATGCGCTGCACGGCCCGGCGTTCCGCGCCTACACCGGCGACGACATGCTCGGCGCCGAACTCGGCGGCGCGATGAAGAACGTGCTCGCGGTGGCCACCGGCGTGGCCGACGGCATGCAGCTGGGCCTCAATGCCCGCGCCGGCCTGATCACCCGCGGCCTCAACGAAATGCTGCGCCTCAACCAGGCCATCGGCGGCCAGCCCGAGACCCTGATGGGCCTGGCCGGCCTCGGCGACCTGGTGCTGACCTGCACCGGCGACCTGTCGCGCAACCGCCGCCTGGGCCTGGCCCTGGGCCGCGGCCAGTCGATCGAGGACGCGGTGCGCGAGATCGGCCAGGTGGTCGAGTCGGTGCAGACCGCCGACGAAGTCATGCGCCAGGCCGAACGCCACGGCATCGAACTGCCGATCTCCAGCGCCGTGCGCGAGGTGCTGCACGGCCGCATCACCCCCTCCGACGGCCTGCGCCAGCTGCTCGCGCGCGAACAGAAGCCCGAGTACCCGAACGACCTGTTCGGCTGAGGCGCGCGCCCGGCGCACGCGAAAAAGCCCGGCAGCGCCGGGCTTTTTCGTATCCGCGCCGCGCGCACGGCCGGCGAAGCGCCGCGCGCGATACGGACAAAAAAAAAGCCCGGCTTTGCGGCCGGGCTCCATCGCGACGATTCGGGGGAGAGAGAGAAAGGTTCGCGATTGTTGCCGGAGTCTTTCCGGAGCGCTTTCTTAGAAGCTGAAGCGCGGACCGATGAAGAACTCCTTGTGGCCGCCGTCGACGAACTTGGCGTCGGCGGTGATGCCCCAGCTCTGGTTGAACTTCACCTGGGTGCCGACGCGGCCGTAGAACTTGCCGTCGTACTGCTTGGCCAGGTCGCCGAAGTTGCGGGTGTTGTCGAAGTCCTGGTAACCAGCGAAGGCATAGCCTTCCCAGTTCGGCGCCAGCGAACCGCGCACGCCGGCTTCGACGAAGCCGCCCTTGAACTTCTGCGAACCGCCGCCCAGGGCGTTGTCGAAGTCGTACTTGTTCTGCTCGTAGGCGATGCGGGTGACCAGGTCGACCCGGCTGCTCAGCTCGTGGTTGTAGCCCACGCCGACGTTGAAGCGATCGACATCGGTGCTCGGGATGCGGAACACGTTGCCGCCGATGTTGAGGTTGTTCGAGTCGGTCTCCTGCTTGCTGTAGCTGCCGAAGACGTGGAAGTTCGGGTGGAACGCGTACGAGCCGGCGATGGTCCAGCCATCGGAGTCGGCGAACTTGTTCTTGGCGTCGAACTTGGCGTAGCCGGCTTCGACGTAGTTGTAGGAAACGCCTTCGGCGGCCGAAGCGGCGAACGGCAGCGCGGCGGCGAGGGTGAGGGCAAGCAATGCACGCTTCATAAAGGTCTAGCCTCTTTATTGGTCTTATCCGTCTCCACGCGCCTCGGGGTAAGGCGTCCGTGTGGATCGGTGTGCGCAGTATCGTCACCGCGCTTCAATAGCGCCTGAATTTTTCTCATATTTTTATGGGAACTAAACGTTCTGTTTACGGTACTTCGGTTTTCGCCTAGGCCTGAAGTCATGGTTTTCAAGGGGTTTTTGGCGTTTTTCGCAGCGCAGCCTTGCTCGCGGCTGAACATCGCCGCGCACGATCGGCAAACCGTCCGGGCGCAAGAATCGGATGGCGCGGCGATGCGCGCATCGCCAGCATGACGTCCGTCATCCGTATACGTTTGAGGGCATCGAACCGATGCGAACCGATACCGACGCCTTGGCGGACGCCGCGCGGGATCCGCGCCTGCGCCTGCGCCGCCGCATCGCCGGCTACGACTGGGATGCGGCGGCCGCCGCGCTCGACGCGGACGGCTGGACGGTGTTGCCGAGGCTGCTCGGCGCGCGCCAATGCGCGGCCCTGGCCGGGGGTTACGACGAAGACGCGCGTTATCGCAGCCGGGTGACGATGCAGCGCCACGGCTTCGGCCGCGGCGAGTATCGCTATTTCCGCTATCCGCTGCCGCCGTTGCTGCAGACCCTGCGCGAAAGCCTGTATCCGCGGCTGGCGCCGACCGCGACGCGTTGGAATGCGATGCTCGGAATCGACGGTGCGTATCCGCTCGCGCTCGAGGACTTCCTCGCGCGCTGCCACGCGGCCGGACAGGCGCGGCCGACGCCGTTGCTGCTGCGCTATGGCGAGGGCGACTACAACTGCCTGCACCAGGACGTCTACGGCGAGCACGTGTTTCCGCTGCAGGTGGCGGTGCTGCTGTCGCAGCCCGGGCGCGATTTCGACGGCGGCGAATTCGTGCTGACCGAGCAACGCCCGCGCATGCAGTCGCGCGCGCAGGTGGTGCCGTTGCAGCAGGGCGATGCGGTAGCGTTCGCGGTGCGCCATCGCCCGCAGCGCGGCGCGCGCGGGTTCTACCGGGTCAACCTGCGCCATGGCGTGAGCGCGCTGCGCGCGGGGACGCGGCATACGCTCGGGGTGATCTTCCACGACGCGCAATGAGCGGCGGTGGCTTTGGAAGGCCTTAAGGCCCGACGCTTCTCGCCCGGGTCGCTGCGATCGGGAACAAGAGCGTCGGGACCGAAGTTCCTCCCACAAGCGCGCTCGCAGGCGAAGGCCTGCGCAAACGGCCCTTCGAAGGCTCGCGAAAAACGCGGTTTCGTCGCGACGACGGCCGCTGCGACGTTGCATTCGCGTATCGCCGCGGATTGACCGCGCCGCCGCAGCCGCGGCGTTGGCTAGAACGTCGCGCGCACCGGGTTGCGCGCGCACCGGCCGCGCCGCATGCCGCGCGGCCGCCCTCATGGACGCGTCGGCCTCAAGGAGCAAGACCATGCCGCTGCAGGATCAATCGTTCGTCCGTCGCGAACTCGACTTCCCCGGCGCGTTGCGCCAAGGCGCCAGCGGCGCGGCGGTGAAGCGGGTGCAGGAATGGCTGGGCTTCCACGGCAACGGCACCCCGGTCGACGGCAAGTTCGGTCCGGGCAGCGACCGCGCGCTGCAGGGCTTCGCAGCGCGCAAGCGCATCGCCTATGCCGGCGAAGTCGGGCCGGCGCTGTGGGCGGCGCTGACCGAACCGATGGCGCGGGTGCTCGGCGCCGGCGCCGCCGCGCCGGCCAACAAGCCGTATCCGCAGTTGGTGCGCTGGTTCGCCGAACAGCATCTGGCCGCGCATCCGATCGAAATCGGCGGCGCCAACCGCGGGCCGTGGGTGCGGCTGTACATGAAGGGCAGCGAAGGCGATTCGATGCTGTGGTGCGCCGGCTTCGTCAGCACGGTGCTGCGCCAGGCGGCCGAGCACGCGCAGCGGGCGATGCCGGTCGCCGGCAGTTTCGGTTGCGACGAACTGGCCGCGCAGGCCAAGGCGGGCGGACGCTTCCTCGCCGGGCGCACGGTCGCCGGCGGCAGCCCGGGCTTCGCCGCGCTCGGCGCCTGCGGCGTGTTTCTGGTGCGCAAGAGCGCCAGCGACTGGATCCATACCGGGTTCGCCTTCGACGGCAATGCCGAGAGCTTCCTCAGCATCGAGGGCAACACCGACCACAAAGGCTCGGCCAACGGCTTCGAGGTCGCCCAGCGCGCGCGCAAGACCGCGGCCTGCGACTTCATCCGCCTGGGCTGAGCGGCGCTCCACCCCGCGCGGCGCGGCCCGGCCCGCGCCGCCGCGTTTGCGCCGGCGTTGATGGCGCACACAGATTCCGGACGGAATCCCTTCACCCCGTATTGACGGCCCCGCTTGCCGCGCTTACCTTGTGCCGATAATGAAATGATATATCGTTTCATTTCACACTTTGAGCGTAGCAGGGGTCGCAGTGAGTACAGGCAGGCGGGGAGGCCGCGCGGCAGCGGCGGATATCGAGGCACAGCAGCGCGGCGGCAACGGCGCGCGGACGCGCACCGGCGCGGCGCGGCAGATCGCGGGCGCCGCGCTGGCCGCGTTGGCGCTGCCGGGCTTGTTCGGCCACGGCGCGCTGGCCCAGACCGCGCCGGCCCAGGCCGGCGGCGGCGCCACCCCCAAGCTGCTCGACAAGGTCACCGTCGAAAGCGCCGCGACCGCGCCCTGGGATCGGCCGGCGCCGACCGCCTCGCGCCTGGGCCTGAGCGCGCGCGAGACCCCGGCGACGGTCGAGACCCTGACCCAGGAGCAGATCCAGGCGCGCGGCCTGCGCGGCAGCGTCGAGGCGCTCAACGCGGCGCCGGGCGTGCTCGCCGGGCAACTGCCGTCCTCGCCCGGCATGGCCTCGATGCGCGGCTTCAGCGGCGGCGCGATCGCGCTGCTGTACGACGGCGTGCGTCAGAGCGCGGCGCCGCTGGTGACCCGCGACTTCGACAGTTGGAGCTTCGAGCGCATCGAAGTGCTCAAAGGCCCGGCCTCGGTGCTGTACGGCGAGGGCGCGCTGGCCGGTGCGATCAACCTGGTGCCCAAGCGTCCCGACTTCGACGCGCGCGCGTTCGCGGGCCTGGTCGGTTTCGGCAGCTTCGGCGGCCGGCGCTACGCGGTGGATTTCAACGAGCCGGTCGGCGAAAACCTGGCGCTGCGCGCGATCGCCAGCCACCGGCGCGGCGACGGCTACGTCGACGGCACCGCGAGCGAAGCGACCTCGGCGACCGTGGCCGCGCGCTGGCGGCCGAGCGAGGCGGTCGAAGTCGATGTCGCGCTGGATCACTTCGAGGACGACTACGACACCGCTTACTGGGGCACGCCGCTGGTCCCGGCGGCGCTGGCGCGCGATCCGGCATCGCTGGTGCGCAGCGCCGACGGCCGCGTGCTGGACCGCGCGCTGCGCCGGCGCAACTACAACGTCGACAACGGCCTGCAGGATTCGCGCGGCGACTGGCTGCGCACCCGGGTCGGCTGGCAGATCGGCGAGGGCCTGCGTTTCTCCAACGAGTTCAGCTATTACGACGCCAAGCGCCGCTGGTGGAACTCGGAAACCTATGCGTTCAACCCGCGCACGCGCCTGCTCGACCGCGGCACCACCCGGATCGAACACGATCACCGTTTCTGGGTCGAGCGCGCGACGCTGTCGCTGGACGGCGACTGGGGCGGCCGCCGCAACCGCGCGGCGATCGGCGCGGAGGTCAGCGATGGCGACTTCGCGGTCATGCGCCGGTTCGGCGCGACCACGGCGGTGGACCCGTTCGCGCCGCAGCGCGGCTCGGCCGGCTTCGCCGACACCGCGGCCAACTTCCCCGGCGCCGGCAACCGCGTCGACTTCGATTCGCGCACCCGGGTGTACTCGGTGTTCGCCGAGGATGCGCTGAACCTGAGCGAGCGTTGGCTGCTGCTGGCGGGACTGCGCTACGACCGGATCGAGCTGGAACGACACATCGCCGACCGCAACACCGGCGCGCGCTCGCGCTTCGAGCGCAGCTACGAGCCGCTGTCGTGGCGCGTGGGCACGGTCTACGATCTGGCGCCCAAGACCCAGCTGTATGCGCAGTACAGCACTTCGGTGGCGCCGGTCGGCAGCCTGCCGCTGCTGTCGCTGGCCAACTCGCGCTTCGAGCTGACCCAGGGCCGCTCGGCCGAGGCCGGGATCAAGAGCAGCGTGTGGGACGGCCGCGTCGACCTGGGCGCGAGCGCGTACTGGATCGAACAGGACGACATCGTCACCCGCGATCCGAACAACGCCAATTTGTCGGTGCAGGGCGGGACGCAGTCCTCGCGCGGCATCGAACTGACCGCGGCGGCGTCGCTGACCCGCGCGCTGCGCATCGACGCCAGCGTCGCCGCGCTGGATGCGCGCTTCGACACGTTGCGCGAAGCCGGCGGCGCCGACCGCGCCGGCAACGTGCCGCCGAACGTGCCCGAGCGCCTCGCCCAGCTGCACGCGAGCTATCGCTTCGATGCGCTGCCGTTGACCGTCGGCGCCGGCGCGCGCTACGTCGGCCCTTGGTACGCCGACAACGCCAACCGCCTGCGCGTCGCCGGCCGCACGGTGTGGGACGCGAGCGTCGCCTGGCAACTGCCGTTCGGCGAGGTCGCGCTGTACGGCCGCAACCTCGGCGATGCGCTGTACGCCGACTGGACCGGCGGCGCCGCCGACCAATTCGTGCTCGGCGCGCCGCGCAGCGTCGAACTGACCTTGAGGGTGAACCTATGAATTCGACGCACAACGGCGACGCGCTGCGGCTGGACGGCGTGCGCAAGGACTTCGGCGACCGCCATGCGCTGCAGGCGCTGTCGCTGGCGATCGCGCCGGGCGAGGTGTACGCCCTGCTCGGCCCCAACGGCGCCGGAAAGACCACCACGTTGAACCTGATCCTGGGCTTCCTCGACCCCGACGCCGGTCGCATCGAGGTCGCCGGCACCGACGTCGCCCGCGACCGTCTCGGCGCGCGCGCCAAGATCGCCTACCTGCCGGAAACGGTGATGCTGCATCCGCAGCTCGATGCGATCGAGAACCTGAGCTACTTCGCCTTGCTCGGCGGCCGCCGCATCGATGCGAACCAGGCGCGCGAGCTGCTGCGCCAGGCCGGGCTGCAGGAAGAGGCGCACGCGCGCCGCGCCGGCGGCTTCTCCAAGGGCATGCGGCAGAAGGTCGGACTCGCCATCGCCCTGGCCAAGGACGCGCAGTTGTTGTTGCTCGACGAGCCGACCTCCGGCCTGGACGCCAGCGCCGCCAACGATCTGTCGCACGGCGTGCGCGCGGCTTCGCGCCGCGGCGTGGCGGTGCTGATGGCGACGCACGATCTGTACCGGGTCAAGGACGTGGCCCATCGCCTCGGCATCCTGCGCGCGGGCCGGCTGTTGACCGAGCGGCGCACCAGCGAACTGTCGGCCTCGCAGATCGAGGCGCTGTACCTGCAGGAGCTCGACGCCGCAGGCCCGGCGCCGGCGGGAGCGGCCGCGGCATGAGCGCGTCGCTGACCGGCTACGAATGGACCCTGCTGCGCCGCGACCGGCGCGCGTGGTGGGCGTTGCTGGCGCTGGCCGCCCTGGTGCTGCTCGCGTTCGCGTTCGATCTGGCCGGCGTCGCCGCGGGCAACGCCGCCAAGAACGAGGCCGCGCGCGCCGAGCGCGCGCGCTGGCTGGGGCAGGGCGAGAAAGACCCGCATTCGGCCGCGCACTACAGCATCTTCGCGTTCAAGCCGACCCCGGCGCTGGCGGCGCTGGATCCCGGCGCCGAACCCTTCGTCGGCCAGACCGTGTGGCTGGAAGCGCACGTGCAGAACGACATGCTGTACCGGCCGCAGGGCGACGCCTCGCCGCTGCAGCGCGCCGGCCTGGCCAGCCCGGCCAGCCTGCTGATCGCGTTCGCGCCGCTGGTCGCGTTCCTGTTGGCGTTCACCGCGGTGGCGATGGACCGCGAGCGCGGCACTCTGCGGCTGGCGCTGGGCGCGGCGTTGCGGCCGCGCGCGATCGTCGCGGCCAAGGCGTGGGCGATCTGGTCGGCGCTGTCGCTGGCGTTGCTGGCGCCGGTGGTCGCGGCTTCGGCCGTCGCCAGCGCCGCGTTGGGCGCGTTGAACGCGGACCTGGCCTTGCGCTTGGCGCTGTGGGCCGCGGCGATGGCGCTGTACCTGGGCGTGCTGACCGCGCTGGGCGTGTCGGTGTCGCTGCTGGCGCGCAGCGTGCGCGGGGCGCTGGCGCTGTTGTTCGGCTTGTGGATCGCGCTGGCGCTGGCGCTGCCGCGCTGGGCCAGCAGCGCGGTGGAGGCGGCGCATCCGCTGCCGTCGAGCCAACAGGTCAAGCAGCAACTGCAGGACCAGGCGCCGTCGTTCTGGACCGCCGAGGAGGCGAAAAAACATCGCCAGGCATTGCTCGCGCAGTACGGCGCCAAGGACGTGGGCGACATGCGGGTGGACGCGCGCGGTGCCGAGCTGGACCTGAGCGAACGCCATTCGCACCAGGTGTTCGACCGCGTGCTCGGCGGCTTCTACGACCGCGTCGCCGCGCAGGACCGCGCGTTCGCCGCCTGGGGCTGGCTGAGCCCGGCGGCGGCGATGCAGAGCCTGTCGCCGATGCTGGCCGGCAGCGACTTCGGCCACCACCGGCGTTTCATCGACGCCGCCGAGCAGTACCGGCGCGCGCTGGTCAACCGCATGAACGAGGACGTGATGGCGCATCCGCTCAACGGCGCGCAACCGCGCCATACCAACGACGAAGCGCTGTGGGCGCAGGTGCCGCAGTTCCAGGCGCCGCAGCCGGGGCTGACGGCGAATTGGCGCAACGCGGCGCCGGCGCTGGCCGGCTTGTTCGGCTGGGCGGCGCTGGCCGCGGGACTGCTGGCGCTGGCAGCGCGCAGGTTGCGGCCATGAGCGCGCAAAGCGGGCATCTCGGCGCCCTCGAACTGCCGGCCGCGCGCACCGCCGGCTTCGCCGAGCTGCTGCGCTGGGAGCTCGGCCACGTCGGCCGCAGCCGCCTGCTGTGGGCGGTGCTGGGCTTGTTGTTCGTGGCGATGCTGTGGGGCGCGCACAGCGGCGCCGCGCTGCACCGCGAACAGAACCGCGCGATCGAGCGCAGCCGCGCCGCCGACCTGGCCTGGACCCAGCAGATCCTCGAACGCGCGCGCCGCTACGCCGAGCCCGCGCAGGAGCCGGTGCCGTACTGGCAGGACCCGACCGACGTCGCCGGCTTCAGCCGCTACTTCCTGCGCGCCCACGCCTACAAGCCCAACCTGCCGCTGTCGCCGCTGGCGGTGGGCGGCAGCGACCTGATGCCGACGCGCCTGCCGGTGAAGCTGGAAACGCCGTTCGGGGTGGAGCCGGCCTACGACTTCGAAAATCCGCGCGCGCTCGGCCTGGGCCGTTTCGACCTGGGCTATGTGCTGGTGTACCTGCTGCCGGTGGCGGCGATCGTGCTGATCGGCCTGCTCGCGACCTTCGAGCGCGACCACGGCATGTTGCGGCTGATCGCCGCGCAGCGGGTCGGCCCGCGCGCGTGGCTGGGCGCGCGCATCGCCGCGATCTTCGCCTGGCTGGCGCCGGCGGTGTTGCTGGGCGTGGCGGTGTCGTTGTTCTCGGCCGGCGCCGATCTCGCCGCGGCCGTTCCCGAGTTGATCGCGTCGGCGGCACTGGTGGTGGCCTACCTGGGGTTCTGGGCCGCGCTGGGTTTCGTCGTGGTGTCCGCGTGGCCCGGCGCCGCCGGCGCGATCAGCCTGATGAGCGCGGTGTGGGCGGTGCTGGCGATCGGCCTGCCGCTGCTGGGCAGCGGCGCGGCCGCGCGGCTGGGCGATGCGCCGGCGCCGATCGCCTATGTCGACGCGCAGCGCCGCGCCAACGACGCCATCGCCGCCGAACGCGATGCGCTGCTGGCGCGCGACTTCCGCGCCCGCGCCGACTTGGCCGGTTCGCTCGACAAGCTCGGCGGCCTCGACTACGCGACGCGCATGACCTTCCTCGCGCCGAAGCTGGAACGGCGCCTGCAGCCGCTGCGCGACCGCCAGGAGAGCGCGCGCAGCGCGCGCGAGCGGCTGTCGCAATGGGCCGGCTATCTGGCGCCGCCGCTGGGCATGGAGCAGGCGCTGGCGCAGTTGGCCGGCACCGACGCGCAGCGCCATCGCCGCTTCGAGCGGCAGGCGGCGGGCTACCAGCGGCAATTGCGCGAATGGTTCTATCCGCGCATCCAGCGCCAGATCGCCGCGCCGACGCCGAAACCGCGCGCGGACAGCTACGGGCGGATGAACTTCCTCGAATTCGACGCGATTCCGGCCTATGCCTGGAACGACGCGCCGGCGTGGTCGCGCGTGGCCGGCGCGCTGCCGACCGCGCTGTGGCTGGCGCTGTTGGCCGCCGCATTGAGCGGCTGGGCGCTGCGGCGGTTGCGGCAATGGCCGGCGGAGCTGTGAACGTGGAGACGCGAATCCCCAAGCGATGGCTGTGGACGGTCGGCGCCGCGCTCGCCGCCTGCGCGGGCGCCGCCCAGGCCCAGCGCGCCGGCGACAACGCGGTGACCGCGGCCGAGGACGCGTTCGGCGCGACCCTGGGCAACGAGAGCATCGGCCTGTACAGCGCCAAGCAGGTGCGCGGCTTCTCGCCGGTGGATGCCGGCAACGTGCGCATGGACGGCATCTACTTCGACCGCCAGGGCACGGTGCCGCCGGCGCTGGTGGAAGGCTCGACCATCCGGGTCGGCCCATCGGCGCTGAACTATCCGTTCCCGGCGCCGACCGGGATCGTCGACTATCGCTTGAAGAAGGCCGGCGACGAGCGCGTGCTCAGCGTGCTGGCCGCGCTCAACGCCTACGGCGCGCCGGCGCTGGAATTCGACGCGCGGCTGCCGCTGGTCGAGGGCCGCTTCGGCATCGCCGCCAACCTGGCGCTGTCGCGCGAGGAGTACTACGACGGCGCCGATGCGCGCTACGTGCGCGCCGGCGTGGTGCCGCGCTGGCGGCCCAACGAGCACGTCGAGATCCTGCCGTTCTGGAGCATCTCGCGCGGCCGCGACGAGGAAGTCGCGCCGACCGTGCTCACCGCCGGTCCCTACCGGCCGCCGAAGATCGAGCGCCGCCGCCACTTCGGCCAGAGCTGGAGCGACAACGAATACGACAGCCGCAACTTCGGCGTGCTGGCCAAGGCGCGCATCGGCGCCGACTGGGCCTTCGCCGGCGGGGTGGTGCGTTCGATCAACGACCAGCCGCAGGGCTTCGCCGAACTGTTCGCCGACACCACCCGCGAGGGCCTGACCCGCGAGCGCGTGGTCGCCGATCCGCGCCAGCGCTACGCTTCCACCAGCGGCGAGCTGCGGCTGAGCCGCAGTTTCCGCGAAGGCCCGCGCCTGCACGTGCTGCACGCGGCGGTGCGCGGGCGCGGCGTGGACAACGAGTACGGCGGATCGGCGCCGGCGATCGACTACGGTTGGCGGCCGCTCGGCGAGCCGCGACCGCAGCCGCGCCCGGACGCGTTCGAATTCGGCGAGCGCACCCAGGACCACGTCGAGCAATGGACCGCGGGACTGGCCTACGAAGGCCGCTGGCGCGAAGTCGGCGAGTGGAACCTCGGCATCCAGCGCAGCCGCTACCGCAAGCGCATCGTCCAGCCGGGACTGGCGCCAGCGCTGAGCCGCGACGATCCGTGGCTGCCCAGCGCCAGCGTGTCGCTGCAGCTGGGTCCGCGCCTGGCGGTGTACGCCGGGCATACCCGCGGCCTGGAGGAAAGCGGCATCGCCCCGGACGACGCGGCCAACCGCAACCAGGCGCTGCCGGCGATCCGCACCCGCCAGAGCGACGCCGGGCTGCGCTGGAAACTCGGCGACGACATGAAGCTGGTGGCCGGCGTGTTCGACGTGCGCAAGCCGTACTTCGCCACCGACGAAAACAACGTGTTCGCGCCGCTGGCCGAAGTGCGCCATCGCGGCATCGAGCTGAGCCTGAGCGGCAAGCCCGCCGACAACTGGAACCTGGTCGCCGGCGCGGTGCTGATGCGCCCGCGGGTCAGCGGCGAGGCGGTGCGGCTGGGCCGGGTCGGCGACCGGCCCATCGGCCAGGCCGAGCAGATGCTGCGCACCGACCTGGAGTACCGGCCGCCGTGGCTGCCGGGCTGGTCGTTCGACGCCTCGATGAGCCGCTACGGCGAACGCGTGGCCTCGCGCGACGGCCGCAACCGGGTGCCGGCCTATGCGCTGGTCGACCTGGGCGCGCGCTACCGCTTCCGCCTCGGCGAGGCGCCGGCGAGCCTGCGCCTGCTGGTGGCCAACGTCGGCGACACCTTCACCTGGAACATCTACGGCAACAACAGTTTCGGCCTCACCGACGGGCGCCGCTACGTGGCCCAGCTGACGGTGGATTTCGACGGTTGACCTTCGCGCTGGGGAGATGCGCATGTTGCAACGGACCGAATCGAGGGACAGGCCGGCGCTGGAGCCGGCGAGCGCGGCGGCCGTGCAGGCGCCGCAGGCGGCCTTGCGCGCGGCCTGCAGCGGCGTATGCCACGGCACCCTGGGCGAGTTGTGGCAGGGACCGTGCGAGCACGAGGGCGAGTTGCACATCGGCCTGATCTCGCTGCCGGTGCGGCGCTACAGCTGGATGCATTTCCTGCCGGGCGAGGACGGCGAGATCGCGCGCGATCTCGCCGGCAAGGACAAGTGCCGGCGCGCGATCGAGGGGTATCTGCAGTTGCACGGCGTCGCGTTGCCGCCGGGGCGTTTCGGCCACGACAGCGAGCTGCCGACCGGCAAGGGCATGGCCAGTTCCACCGCCGACCTGGTCGCGACCGTGCGCTGCCTGGACCGATTGTTCGGCCTGCGCACCTCACTGGAGCAGCTGACCGCGTTGCTGCGGCCGATCGAGCGCTCCGACAGCGTGTTCCTGGACCGCTATGCGCTCTACCTCAGCGGCCGCCAGCGGGTGCTGCGCGAGTTCGCGCACGCGCCGCGGCTGCACGCGTGCTACATCGACGAGGGCGGCACGGTGGAAACCGAGAAGCTGGCCGAGCCGCTGCTGCGCCACTATCGGCGCCATCGCGCCTCTTATCGCAGCCACCTGGACCTCGCGTTGGACGCGTTCGAACGCGGCGACGCGGTCGCGGTGTGCGAAGTGGCCACCCGCAGCGCGCAGCTGGCGCAGTGGGTGACGCCGAAGGCGCACCTGGACATCCTGCTGCGCCACCGCCGCGAACTGCGCGCCGACGGCCTGGTGATCGCGCACACCGGCAGCCTGCTCGGCTACCTGTTCGCGCAGCAGCCCGACAGCGCGCAACTGGGCGAGGTCTCGGCGTTCTTCGCCGGACTCGGCCGGCCCTGCCGCCTGATCGAGACCGGGCCATGAGCGCGGTCGCGGTGCACGCCCACATCAGCGATGCGATCAAGGCGCCGGACCTGGTGCGGCTGGGGCCGAACCTGTACGTGGCGCGGTTCGAGACGATGAAGGTGTACTCGACCCTGGTCGCGGTCGAGCGCCTGCTCGCCAGCGGCCGGATCCGCCCCGGCGCCACGCTGATGGACAGCTCCAGCGGCATCTACGCGTATGCGCTGGCGCTGGCCTGCCACAAGTTCGGGCTCAAGTGCCGCATCGTCGGCTCCAAGACCGTGGACAAGACGCTGATGGTGCAGTTGCGCATCCTCGGCGCCACGGTCGAGCAGGTCGAACCGCAGGCCACGCTCAAGCTCGACCAGAGCCTGCGGGTGGCGCGCATCCGCGAGCTGATGGCGGCCGATCCGGACCTGCACTGGATGCAGCAGTACCACGACGACATCCACTACTGCGGCTACGAGCCGGTGGCGGAGCTGATCGCCGCGGGCGTGCGCGGCGCGCCGCTGACCCTGGTCGGCGGGGTCGGCTCGGGCTGTTCCACCGGCGGGCTGGCCTGCGCCCTGCGCGAACGCGCCGGCGAGACCGAGCTGATCGGCGTGCAGCCCTTCGGCAGCATGACCTTCGGCTGCGAGCACATCGAAGACCCCGGCATCATCATCGCCGGGATCGGCAGCTCGATCCCGTTCCGCAACGTGCGCCACGCGCTGTACGACCAGGTGCACTGGGTCTCGTTCGACTACGGCCTGTCCGGCGCGGTCGCGCTGCTGCGCGAGCACGCGCTGTTCGCCGGGCTGTCCAGCGGCTGCGGCTACCTGGTGGCGCGGCGCGAGGCGCTGCTCAATCCGCAGCGCAACGTGGTGTTCCTCGCCGCCGACACCGGCCATCGCTATGTCGAGGGCGTGTTCGCGCAGCACGCGGACGCGCTGGCGCTCGACGCATTGCAGCCCACGCCGGTGGAGCGGCTGGACCAGCTGCGGCTGCCGTGGTCGGCGATGCGCTGGAACCGCGCCGCGTTCGATCCGGCGTCCGCCGTTTCCCCTGTTTCCATGGCCGCGGCGCAGCCCGCGGCCGCGCACTGAATCCCTTTCCCACGGAGCTTCGCGCCATGGCGCATCTGTTGATGATCGAAAGCTGGGTCGGCGGCACCGGTCGGATCTTCCCGCCGGCGATCGCCCGGCTCGGCCACCGCTACACCTTCGTCACCCGCAACCGCGGCCACTACCAGGACCCGCGCTCGCGCGAGATCCACCCGGTGATCGAGCACGCCGACAACGTGCTGAGCTTCGACACCAACGACGTGCCGGCGCTGGTCGAGTTCCTGCGCGCCCAGCATCAGGCGCTGGAGTTCGACGGCGTGGTCACCATCTGCGACTACTACATCGGCACCGTGGCCGAAGTGGCGCAGGCGCTGAACCTGCCGCAGGCGTTCTCCGACAACGTGGTGATGGAGCGGCGCAAGGATCTGGTGCGCGAGGCGATCGAGCGCGCGTTCCTGCCGAACCCGAAGTTCGCCGTTGTCGGCGAGTGGGACGCGGTGAGGCGCGAGGCGCAGCGCATCGGCTATCCGCTGATCGTCAAGCCGACCGACCTGGCCTCCAGCGCCTTCGTCAAGCTGGTGCGCGACGAGGACCAGCTGCGCGAGTCCTTCGATGCGCTGGCCGCGTTCCCGCGCAACTTCCGCGAGCAGGCGCGGGTGCCGCTGCTGTTGCTGGAGGAATACATGGACGGCGAAGAGGTCAGCGTCGAGGCCTGCACCTACCGCGGCCAGACCACGGTGATCGGCATCACCGACAAGAGCGTCACCGGCTTTCCGTACTTCATCGAAGACGGCCACATGTTCCCGGCGCGGCTGGAGCCGGCGCTGGCGCAGTCGGTCGAAGCGCTGGTGCGCGGCGCGCTGGCCGCGGTCGGCCACGACCACGGCCTGAGCCACACCGAGGTCAAGCTGACGTCGAAGGGGCCGCGCATCGTCGAGATCAACCCGCGCCCCGGCGGCAACTACATCGCCGAGTTGATCCAGCGCGTGACCGGCATCGACCTGCTCGACGCGCAGATCGAACTGGCGCTGGGCCGCGAGCCGGACCTGCGCCGGCGCGACACCGGCGTGGCCAGCGCCGCGATCAAGTTCCTGGTGCCGCCGCGCGCCGGCCGCGCGCTCGCGCTCGACGGCGCCGCCGCGCTCGACGCCGACCCGCGCGTGGCCCGCTACAGCCTGGCCGCGGTGGCCGGCACCGAGGTGTCCGCGCCGATCGACAACGCCTGCTACCTCGGCCACGTCGTCGCCACCGACCCCGACGGCCCGCACGCGCGCGTCCATGCCGAGCGCGCCGTCGCCGCCCTGGCGCTGCGTTACGCCGACGAAGCCGCCGCGCCCGCCGCCTGATCGGCGCGAGCCGAACTTCCGCAAACCTCATCGAGACCGCCATGCGCACTCCCGTTCCGAGCACCGTCGCCGACCTCACCGAAGCCGTCCTGCGCGGCGCCCATGGCCCCGACCCTGCCGCCCTGCACGCGGTCGGCGCGTTCTGGGTCCGCCAGAGCACCCAGTTTCCCGGCACCGACACCAAGTACCGCAACTACTACCTGGTGCTGCGCGCCGAGTCCGCGTTCGGCGGTTGCTGCCTGGAGCGCGACCAGCTCGACTCGGCGATCGCCGAGGAACTCTCCGGCCGCAGCCTGGCCGAGTTGCTGCGCGATCCGCGCACGCCGGTGCGGATCGCCGCGCTCGATGCCTACCTCGCGCTCGCCTACCCGCACCGCGAACAGGCGCAGGCGCACGCGCAGCTGCTGCCGCACGGCACGCCGCTGGAGCGGGCCAAGGCGCGCGACGCGGCGATCGCCGGATTGCTCGACATCCGCCCGGGCATGCGGGTGGGCTTGATCGGCGTGGTCAACCCGCTGGTCGAGGCGATCCGCGCGCGCGGCGGCACCTGCCTGCCGTGCGACTTCAATATGCAGCGCACCGCCGATGGCACCGAGGTCGTCGCCGACATGGAACTGGTGCTGGCGCAGGCCGACATGGTCATCGCCACCGGCATGACTTTGAGCAACGGCTCGTTCGACCGCATCGTCGAAGTCGCGCGCGAACGCGGCAACGGCCTGGTGGTGTACGCCCAGACCGGCAGCGCGATCGTGCCGCGCTTCCTCGGCCACGGCGTGTCCGCGGTGTCGGCCGAGCCGTTCCCGTTCTCGCAGTTCAGCGCCGACCCGACCCCGATCCACCTCTACCGCGCCGACGGCATCGGCGCGCGCGAAGCCGCCTGAGCGCTGGCATGAACGCCGCCGCATCCGCCGGTTCCGCCGCCGCGGGCCCGCTCCTGGACGAGGGCGCGCGCAAGCGCGCGCTCAACGGCCTGCTGGTCTACACCTTCTTCATGGTGGCCGGCTTCGCCATGCTGATGCCGCTGGTGGCCGTGCACTACGTCGACGGCCTGGGCATGGCGGCGGCCGCGGTCGGCCTGGCGCTGGCGCTGCGGCAGCTGTTGCAGCAAGGGCTGGCGCTGCTCGGCGGGATGCTGTCGGACCGCTACGGCGCGCGGCGCATGATCTGCCTGGGCGTGCTGCTGCGCGCGGCCGGCTTCGCCAGCCTGGCCTTCGCCGTCGACCTGCCGTTGCTGCTGCTGGCGATGGCGCTGTCGGCGCTGGGCGGGGCGATGTTCGAAGCGCCGTACCAGGCCAGCATCGCCGCGCTGACCGACGCGCAGTCGCGGCCGCGCTACTACGCGATCAGCAACTGGGTCAGCGGGGTGGCGACCACGCTCGGCCCGCTGCTCGGGGTGGCGCTGCTGCGCTTCGATTTCCGCATCGTCTGCCTGGCCGCGGCGGCGTGCTTCGCGCTGAACTTCGTCATCGCGCTGCGCTTGCTGCCGAAGTTCGAGATGCCGCCGCAATCGCCGCCGCTGCGCCACGGGCTCGGGCTGGTGCGCGCCAACCGCGGGTTCCTGACCCTGGTCGGGTGGTTGATGCTGTACTGGTTCCTGGCGGTGCAGATCAATCTGAGCTTCCCGCTGCTGGCGCAGAAGCTGGCCGGCAGCGCCGACGGCGTCGGCGCGATGTTCGCGCTCAGCGCCGGCATCACCGTGGCGCTGCAATACGGGCTGGTGCGCTGGCTGGAACGGCGGCTCAGCGCGGCGCAGGTGTTGGTGCTGGGCGTTGCGCTGATGGCGCTGTCCACCGGCGCCATCGCCTTCGCCGGCTCCTACGCCGGATTGCTCGCCTGCGTGGCCGGCTACGCGCTCGGCGCGGTGATGACCCGGCCGACCCAGCAGACCCTAATCGCCGGGCTGGCCGACGCGCGCGCGCTCGGCACCTTCCTCGGCGTGAGTTCGCTGAGCCTGGCGGTCGGCGGCGGCCTGGGCAACATCGCCGGCGGCTGGTTGATGGACGTGGCCGCGGCGACGCAGCGGCCGTGGTTGCCGTGGGCGGTGTTCTGCGCGGTCGGATTGTCCAGCGCGCTCGGCCTGCACCTGGCCCTGCGCGGGCGCGCGGCGCCGTCGTAACGCTCGGGTCGCGCTCTCTCCCTTCCCCGTAGCGATACTTGCCCCCTCCTCGACTCCGGCGAAAGGAGGGGGCTTTTTTTATGTCGAGTGGCTTCGGCGGAGGCCTTCGTCCAAGGCGCCGCGTCCGCAAAGCAAAGCGCCGGGCTTGCAGGCCCTCCCGCAGCGGTTCACTCCGGGATCGCGGGGATCGCCTCGAAGCGTTCGCGCAGGAACTCGCGCAGCCGCTGCACCAGCGGGCTCAGCAGGCGCCGGTCCGGGCACATCAGGTTGAGCGGCGCGGGCTCGCCGCGCCAGTCGCGGCACAGCACCCGCAGCTGTCCGGCCTGCACCTGCTGCGACACGTCCAGCCAGGACTTGAACGCGATGCCGTGCCCGGCCAGGGCCCAACGCTTGACCGCGTGGCCGTCGTCGCTGACCCGGTCGCCGCGCACGCGCAGGTCGCGCTCCTCGTCGCCGCGGGTCAGGCGCCAGCGGTCCTGGGTCTCGCCGCGGATCAGCATGCGCAGGCAGTTGCGTTCGGCCAGTTCGCGAGGATCGGCCGGTTCGCCATGGCGCTGCAGATAATCCGGCGACGCGCACAGCACGCGCCGGTTGTCGGCGCGCAGCGGCAGCGCGATCAGGCTCGAATCCGGCGGCGGTCCGTAGCGCAGGGCGACGTCGACCGGTTGGCGGTAGACGTCGGCGAAATGGTCGGAGAGGTTGGCGCGCAACTGCACCTGCGGATGCGCGGCGAGGAAGTCGTCCAGCCACGGCAGCACCAGGCAGCGGCCCAGGTCGGACGGCATCGACAGCTGCAGGCTGCCGCGCAACTGCGCGCGTTCGCCGCGCAGTGCTTGCTCGCCTTCCTCGATCGCCCGCAGCGCCTCGCGCGCGTGCTGCAGGAAACGTTCGCCCTCGGCGGTCAGGCGCAGGCTGCGGGTGGAGCGCACGAACAACTGCGCCTGCAGCTCCGCTTCCAGCCGCTTGAGCGTGGCGCTGGCCGCGGCCGGGCTGATGTCGAGCGCGCGTGCCGCCGCCGACAGGCTGCCGGCGTCGGCGGCGCGGACGAACAGGACGAGGTCGGCGAAGGCCTTCATTTTCAAGACACGGTTGAAACAGAACCGGCTTATGCCCGGTTTCTGCGGCGCCGGCAAGGCGTCAGCCTGTAGCCCTCGCCACGCCGGAGCCGGCCATGACCGCCACCGACCGCATCGCCGCCCCGCAGTGGCGCTTCGATCACCTCAACCTGCACGGCCGCGCCGACGGCGCCGCGCTGGCGAGGCTGTTCGGCCGGGTGATGGGGCTGCAGCCGGGCCATCGGCCGCCGTTCCCGTTCCCGGGCCAGTGGTGGTACCGCGGCGACGAGGCCTGGCTGCACCTGGTGCAGCCGGCCTCGGCGCGCGACGACAGCGTGCGCCTGGGGCACATCGCTTTCCGTACCGACGAACCCGCCGTGGCGCTGCTCGAACGCGTGCGCGCCGCCGGCCTCGAACATGAGGTCGCGGTGGTGCCGCAGCAGGGCGAGGTGCAGGTGTTCGTGCCCTTGCCCGGCGGGCTGGTGATCGAACTCGACGCGCCGGCCGATCCGGCGTTCGTCGGCGACGGTGGCTACCGCAGCGCGCTCGCACGGCGAAGCGTCTGAACCTGCGGCACGCGCCTCGCGCCGCTTCCACGTCCGCAGCCGCCGTGCGCGGCGCACTCCTGCACTGAAAGGACCTCGCTTCGATGAAGATACCCTCTCGTTCCCTGCTCGCCGCCGCGCTGCTGTGCGCGGGCGGCATCGGCCAGGCCGCCGGCGCGCCCAGGCAGGGCGCGCGCCTGCAGGTGGTCGCCGTTTCCGACGCGCGTCCCGGCAACGTCGCTGTCGCCGCCGACGGCCGCGTGTTCGCCACCTACCACCCGCTCGGCGATACGCGGCTGCAACTGGCCGAGGCGAAGGACGGCCGGCTCGCGCCGTATCCGGACATGAGCGTGCAGAAGAACGGCGCCGCGGCGTCGGACGCGACCCTGGACACGCCGCTCGGGATCAGCGTCGACCGCAAGGGACGCCTGTGGGTGATCGACATGGGCCTGAACCTCGGCAAGACCCGGTTGTGGTCGTTCGACCTGAACACCGGCCAGCTCGCGCGCAAGTACGAACTGCCGGCCTCGGTCGCGCCCGAGGGCAGCTTCGTGCAGGACTTCGCCATTGACGAAGCGCGCGGCTGGGCCTACCTGGCCGACATCGCCGATCCGGGCCTGATCGCGCTGAACCTGGACGACGGCCATGCGCACCGCTTCGGCGGGCACGCCTCGCTGCAGGCCGAGGACATCGACATGCGCATCGACGGCCGCGTGGTCGACTTCGGCGGCAAGCCGGCGCGCGTGGGCGTCAATCCGATCACCCTGTCGGCCGATCGCGAGACCTTGTTCTTCGGCGCGATGAACGGCACCACCTGGTATCGCCTGCCGGCGCGGTTGCTGCGCGACGGCGCCGACGATGCGGCCGTCGCCGCCGCGATCGCCCCGGCCGGCCCGAAACCGATCAGCGACGGCGTCGCCACCGACGCCGCAGGCACCCATTGGTTCACCGACCTGCAACGCCACGCCGTCGTTCGCCTCGGCCGCGACGGCCGGCTGCGCGACGCGCTGCGCGATCCGCGCCTGCAGTGGCCGGACAACCTCGCGCTGGGGCCGGACGGCTGGATCTACCTGTCGGTGAACCAGCTCGACCGCACGCCCGCGTTCACCGGCGGCGCCGACCGCGGCCGGCCGCCGTACTACCTCTACCGCTTCCGCGCGCGCTGAGCCGCGGCCGATGCGGATTCCCGCCCCCGCGATCGAAGGACGCACCACCATGAGCCATTCCCTGTTCGAGCCGCTGCGCCTGGGCGCGCTGGCCTTGCCCAATCGCATCGTCATGTCGCCGATGACCCGCGCGCGCAGCGCCCAGCCCGGCAACGTGCCGAGCGAGGCGATGGCGCGCTACTACGCCCAGCGCGCCGGCGCCGGCCTGATCGTCAGCGAGGCCACCCAGGTCTCGCCGCAGGGGCAGGGCTACAGCTTCACCCCCGGCATCCACAGCGACGCGCAGGTCGCCGGTTGGCGCCGGGTCGCCGACGCCGTGCGCGCCGCCGGCGGACGCATGTTCCTGCAGCTGTGGCACGTCGGGCGGATGTCGCACGAAAGCTTCCACGCCGGCGCGGCGCCGGTGGCGCCGTCGGCGCTGTCGCCGCAGGCGCAGGTGTGGATCGTGCGCGACGGCGTCGGCGCGATGGTCGACTGCCCGGTGCCGCGCGCGCTGCGCCGCGACGAGATCGCCGGCGTGGTCGAGCAGTTCCGCCGCGGCGCCGCCAACGCCATCGCGGCCGGCTTCGACGGCGTCGAGATCCACGCCGCCAACGGTTACCTGATCGACCAGTTCCTGCGCACCACCTCCAACCGGCGCGAGGACGACTACGGCGGCCCGATCGCCAACCGGGTGCGGTTCCTCGACGAGGTGACGCGCGCGGTGGCCGGCGAGGTCGGCGCGCAGCGCACCGGCGTGCGGCTCGCGCCGTACATCACCGCGCGCGACATGAACTGCCCGCAGATCGTGCCGGCGATCCTGGAAGCGGCGCGGCGGCTGCAGGCCATCGGCGTGGCCTACCTGCACCTGTCGGAAGCCGACTGGGACGACGCGCCGCACGTGCCCGATTCGTTCCGCCATGAGCTGCGCGAGCGCTACCGCGGCGCGCTGATCGTGGCCGGCCGCTACGACCGCGCGCGCGGCGAGCGGATCCTGGCCAGCGGCCTGGCCGATGCGGTCGCGTTCGGCCGGCCGTTCATCGCCAACCCGGACCTGCCCGCGCGCTACGCCCACGGCTGGCCGTTGGCGGCGTTCGACCCGGCGACCTTGTTCGGCGGCGACGAGCGCGGCTACACCAGCTATCCGGCCTACGCCGGCTGAGGCGGCGGAGTCGCCGCGGCCCGGCTATTCGCCGCCGGCGAACCCGAACTGCCGCCACGCCTCGAACACCACCACCGCGACCGAGTTGGACAGGTTCAGGCTGCGGTTGTCCGGCCGCATCGGCAGGCGCAGGCGCTGCGCCGGCGGCACCGCGTCGAGCACATCCTGCGGCAGGCCGCGGGTCTCCGGGCCGAACAGGAACGCATCGCCAGCGGCGTAGCGCGGCGCGTCGAAGCGCTCGCGCCCGCGCGTGCTCAGCGCGAACAGCCGCGGCGGCGCGCCCTGCGCGGCGGCGATCGAGGCCAGCGCGGCGTCGAGGTCGTCGTGCACCTGCAGGCGGGCGTACTCGTGGTAGTCCAGCCCGGCGCGCTTGAGCTGCCGGTCTTCCAGGGTGAAGCCCAGCGGCGCGATCAGGTGCAGGGACGCGCCGGTGTTCGCGCACAGGCGGATGACGTTGCCGGTGTTGGGCGGAATCTCCGGCTGGAACAGGATGACGTTGAACATCCACACATTATGCGCGGCGGGGCAACGCAGAAGCGCGCCGCCACCCCCTCGTGACCGCCGGCCCGTGCCGCGCGCGCCGCGGCCGGCCTAAGATGGCCGCCGGGCCGTTCGCGGCCGACCTTTCACGACCGGAGCCGCCATGTCCCTTCCCGCCTCGTCCTTCCCGCGCGCCGCCGCGCTCGCCCTGGCTTTGGCCGCCGCGCTGGCCGCGCCCGCCGCGGCGCTCGCGGCGCCGGCCCCGCCCGCCGCGGCGGTCAACATCGCGTACGAAGAGTTCACCCTGCCCAACGGCCTGCGCGTGATCGTGCACACCGACCGCAAGGCGCCGATCGTCGCGGTCAACGTCTGGTACCACGTCGGCAGCAAGAACGAGCAGCCCGGCCGCACCGGCTTCGCCCACCTGTTCGAGCACCTGATGTTCCAGGGCTCGGAGAACCACCGCGACGAGTTCTTCGGCCCGTTCGAACTGGTCGGCGCGACCGACCAGAACGGCACCACCAACCTGGACCGCACCAACTACTTCCAGAACGTGCCCACCACCGCGCTGGACATGGCGCTGTGGATGGAGTCCGACCGCATGGGCCACCTGCTCGGCGCGATCGACCAGAAAACCCTGGACGAGCAGCGCGGCGTGGTCCAGAACGAGAAGCGCCAGGGCGAGAACCAGCCCTACGGCCGCCGCATCAGCGCGCGCCTGTACGAGGCGCTGTTCCCGGCCGACCATCCCTACAGCTGGCAGACCATCGGCTCGATGGCCGACCTCGACGCGGCCTCGCTCGACGACGTCAAGACCTGGTTCCGCAGTTGGTACGGCCCCAACAACGCGGTGCTGGTGCTGGCCGGCGACATCGACGCGGCCACGGCCAAGGAAAAAGCGCTGCGCTACTTCGGCGACATCCCCGCCACCGCCACGCTCAAGGACCTGCCCGCGCGCATCCCCAAGCGCGCGCGCGATACCGAGGAGAGCATTCCCGACCGCGTGCCGCAGGCGCGCGTCTACCGCGCCTGGCCGGTCGCCGAGTTCGGCGCCGCCGACGGCACCGACCTGGAGCTGTTCGCGCAGGTGCTCGGCGGCAGCGCCGCCTCGCGCCTGGACGAGCGCCTGGTCCACCGCGACCGCATCGCCGACAGCGCCAGCGTGTCCTACAACGCCGCCGAGATCGCCGGCACCCTGGTGGTGGTGGCCAACGTCAAGCAGGGCGTGGAGCCGGCCAAGGTGCGCGCGGCCATCGACGAAGAGATCCAGCGCCTGATCGCGCAGGGCCCCAGCGCCGAAGAGCTGGAGCGCGCCAAGACCGCCAGCCGCGCCGAGTTCGTGCGCGGCGTCGAGCGCATCGGCGGCTTCGGCGGCAAGTCCGACGTGCTCGCGCGCTGCGCGGTGTTCGCCGGCAAGCCCGGTTGCTACCGCGACGACCTCGCCGCGCTCGACAAGGCCAGCGTCGCCAGCGTGCAGGCGGCCGGGCGCAAGTGGCTGGGCGTGGGCTCGCACACCATCGTCGTGGTGCCCGGCGACACCCCGGCCTCGGCGCTGCCGGAGACCGCGCGCGCCGCGCCGGCCAGCCGTCCGGCCGCGCTGCCGACGCCGGATCCGCGCTTCACGACGGTCAAGTCCGACGTCGACCGCAGCCAGGGCGTGCCGCAGACCAAGACGTTCCCGGCGCTGAAGTTCCCGCAGCGCCAGAGCGCGAGGCTCGCCAACGGCATCGAGGTGGTGCTGGTCGAGCGCCACGAAACCCCGGTGGTGCAGGTGCAGATGGAATTCCCCGGCGGCTTCAGCGCCGACCTGGGCCGCAAGACCGGCACCGCCAGTTTCGCCATGGCCATGCTCGACGAGGGCGCCGGCGACTACGGCGCGCTGCAGTTGTCGGCGCGCAAGGAAACCCTCGGCGCCGAACTCAGCAGCGGCGCCGCGCTGGATTCGGCCAGCGTCGCGCTGTCGGCGCTGAGCGACAAGCTCGAACCCTCGCTGGACCTGCTCGCCGACGTGGTCCGCCGCCCGCGCTTCGAGGCCGGCGAGATCGAGCGCGTGCGCGCGCAGTGGCTGGCCGGGATCAAGCAGGAGAAGGCGCGCCCGCAGACCGCGGCGCTGCGGGTGCTGCCGCCGCTGCTGTACGGCGAAGGCCACGCGTATGCGATCCCGTTCACCGGCTCGGGCACCGAGGCCTCGATCGCCGCGATCCAGCGCGAGGACCTGCTGCGCTTCCACGGCGATTGGCTGCAGCCGCGCCGGGCGCGCGTGATCGTGGTCGGCGACACCACCCTGGCGCAGATCGTGCCGCTGCTGGAGCGGCGCTTCGGCGACTGGAAGGGCGCCGCCGACGCCCCGGCCGCGCCGGCCCTGGCGACGGTGGCGCGGCCGAAGGCGCCGCGGGTGTTCCTGGTCGACCAGCCCGGCGCGATCCAGTCCAACGTCTACGTCGGCGAACTGACCGAGCCGACCGGCGACAAGGGCGCGATCGACTTCGACTTCGCCAACGGCGTGCTCGGCGGCGAGTTCAGCTCGCGCCTCAACATGAACCTGCGCGAGGACAAGCACTGGGCCTACGGCGCCTACAGCGGCTCGGGCAGCGCGCTGGGCCAGCGTCCGTGGATCGCCCGCGCGGCGGTGCAGTCGGACAAGACCGCCGAGTCGCTGGCCGAACTCAAGCGCGAGATCCAGGCCTTCAGCGACGGCAAGCGGCCGATCCTCGATGCCGAGGTGGCCAAGGTCCGCGCCGCCAACACCCTGAGCCTGCCGGGCGCGTACGAGACCAACGACGCGGTGCTCGACCAGATCGGCGCCGACCTGCGCTACGGCCGCCCGGCCGACTACATCCTGCAGTACAAGGCGCGCAACGAGGCGATGACCCCGGCGCTGGCGCAGGCCGCGGCCAAGACCCTGGACCCGGCCGCGCTGACCTGGGTGGTGGTCGGCGACCTGTCCAAGATCGAGCAGCCGGTGCGCGCGCTGGACCTGGGCGAGGTGAAGGTGATCGACAACGACGGCAAGCCGGTGCGCTGAGCGCGCCGGCCGCGAGGCCGCACCGCAAGCGGGCCGCCTGGGTGCAGGCGGCCCGCGTTCGTTTCCGCCAGCGGCGCCGGCGCAGCGGCAGCGCTCGGCTGTCGTCCGCGCCGCCCGGTGTTCCTATCGCACTCAGCCGATTCCGGCGACAATGCCGGCCGGCTTACCGCACTCCAACGAGGTTCCGCATGCGCGCACCGGCAATCGTGCTCCTGGCCCTGAGCGTCTCCGCCTGCACCTGGGTCGATATGGCCCCGGGCGCGCAGAGCGTGCGGGTGATCTCCCCCGGCGCGGCGCCCTCGTGCGAGAAGCGCGGCGAGGTGCAGGTCGCGGTGAAGCACAACGTCGCTTTCTACGAGCGCAACGAACTGCGCGTGCGCGAGGAACTGGAGACCCTGGCGCGCAACGAGGCCCCGAGCCTGCAGGCCGACACCATCCAGCCGCTGGCCGCCCCGGCCGAAGGCGCGCAGCGCTTCGCCGCCTACCGCTGCGGCGCCGGCGCCGTCCCGGCGGCCGCCCCGGCCGCGCAAAACCCGGCCTCGGGCAGCGTCCAGACCTATCCTGTCGGCGGTTGAGCGCAAATCCAGACGCCGGCGTACGGGTTTTTTGCGGTGCAAAAACCAGCATAAGCGGCTGAAAAACAACAGGAAAATTGCATTCGGCAGGGTCCGGGCCGAGGCCGGAGCGTGACTTTCGCTGGTGCACAGGGGGCGCGAAGGCGCTAACCTGTCGCACTTTTCGCCTGCCAAGGGTTCGCGCCCATGCTGTTCCAACACGTAGCCATCGCCGGCCTCGCCCATGTCGACGCGCCGCGAAAGCTGACCACCGAGGAAATCAACGCCCGGCTCAAGCCGACGTTGGACCGCCTCGGCATCAAGGTGGACGTGCTGCAGAACATCGCCGGCGTGCGCGAGCGTCGCCTGTGGGACGGCGAGGTCAAGCCGTCGGAAGCGGCGACCCTGGCCGGGGTCAAGGCCCTGGCCGACGCCGGCGTCGACGCCGACCGCATCGGCCTGCTGGTCAACACCTCGGTCAGCCGCGACTACCTGGAGCCGTCCACTGCCTCCATCGTCGCCGGCAACCTGCGCCTGGGCGAGAACTGCCAGAACTTCGACGTCGCCAACGCCTGCCTGGCCTTCATCAACGGCATGGATATCGCCGGCCGCATGATCGAGCGCGGCGAGATCGACTACGCCCTGGTCGTCGACGGCGAGACCGCCAACAAGGCCTACGAGAAAACCCTCGAGCGGCTCAGCGGCGCCGACGTCACCGAAGCGCAGCTGCGCGACGAGATGGCGACGCTGACGTTGGGTTCCGGCGCCGCGGCGATGGTCCTGGCCCGCGCCGAACTGGCCCCGGGCGCGCCGCGCTACCGCGGCGGCGTGACCCGCTCGGCGACCGAGTGGAACCACCTGTGCGTGGGCGACCTGCACCACGACCGCATGGTGGCCGACGGCCGCATGCTGATGATCGAGGGCCTCAAGCTCGGCCAGAAGACCTTCACCGCCGCGCGCGCCGCGTTGGGTTGGGCGGTGGAGGAGCTGGACGAATTCGTCATCCATCAGGTCAGCCGCGCCCACACCCAGGCCTTCCTGAAGGCCTTCGGCATCGACCCGAACAAGGTCATGACGATCTTCGGCGAGCACGGCAACATCGGCCCGGCCTCGGTGCCGATCGTGCTGAGCAAGCTGCGCGAGATGGGCCGCCTGAAGAAGGGCAACCGGGTCGCGCTGCTGGGCATCGGCTCGGGCCTGAACTGCTCGATGGCCGAAGTGGTGTGGTGATTGCGGGTTGAGCGCGGCGCCTGCGGGCGCGGCGGCATACGAACAAACGAACGGGTCCGTCGCCACAGCGCCGGGCCCGTTTTGTTTTGTGCGGTCGAGGGGCGTGGCGGCGGGCAAGCCGCTGCCGCGCCGCGGCGGCGACATCGAATCTGTCTGTCCATCGCGTGGGCGGGAGCCAGAATCGGTTTTGCCTTTGCCTTTGCCTTTGCCGTTTGCTCTGACGCAACTCCGCCCGAGGCCCATGTTCCGCAGACCCGGAGGGCGCGCGCATGGATGCGCGCGTGCGCCGTAGGGGCAGGATGCCCCTTACGGCGCATCCCGGCGCCCGGTGCTGGACTTGGTGGCTCGTGATTTTAGAAAAGCGTTTTTCTTTGGTTACTTTCTTTTGGCGCGCTGCCAAAAGAAAGTAACTCGGCCGCTTGCGGACGAAAGCTCTTGATTGTCGCTTGCCGTCACTCGTCAACGACGGCAGTGGAGTTGCGTATCCGACTGTAGGAGCGGCGCGAGCCGCGACCGCGACAACACAACTACGACGAAGCTTTCGCAATCGCCGCGATGGCGCGGTCGCGGC
>NZ_FNPT01000027.1 GCF_900107375.1 Lysobacter sp. yr284 | reverse complement strand
CACTAGGTCCAGCACCCGACGCGGGGATGCGCCGTAAGGGGCTTCCTGCCCCTACGGCGCACGCGCGCATCCATGCGCGCGCCCTCCGGGTCTGCGAAACCTCAACCTCATTCGAAGTGGAGATGGAGCAACGGCAACAGCAACAGCGACGCCAACGCGTCTCCACTATTACCGGACCGCGCCACAAAACCACCGCGACGCGCAACGCCGCCCCTTACTCCTGCGGCGTCTTCCCCGACCGCAACAAGCTCATCGCGAACCCCACCACGATCAACGCGCCGCCCACCAGCACCGCCCACAACAGCCACGAACGCCAGTCGCGTTCGGGCGCCGGCGTCGCCAGCGCCGCGGTGCCGGCGAGGTCGCTGGCTGCGCCCAGGCTCGCGTCGGCCGGACGCCAGTCGTTGCCGCGCGATTGCCGCAAGGTCTCGACCAACTGCGCCAGCGGCGAATCGGCGCGCGCGGCGCGGCCGCTGCCCGCGACCAGCGCGTACGGCGCCTGGCCCTGGGCCAGGAACACCGCCACTTCCGGGCGGTAGCCCAGGCGCAGCACCGGTTCGCCCGGCACCGCGCCGCTCGCGCGCAGGCGCCACAGGCGATCGCGCGAGGTGCCGGACAGCTGGCGCGCAGGCGAACGGTCGCCCGCGCCCTGCCCCGCCACCGCATAGGCCATCCACGGGCCCGCCTGCGCGCGCCAGCCTTCGTCTTCGCTGTCGCGGCTGTCCAGCCGCCACTGCAGGGCGTGGTTGCCGGGCAGGGCGACATCGGCCTGCTGGATCGGGAAGCGGCCATCGAGGCGGTATTCGAACGCCACGCCGCCGTCCTTGAGCGCGACCCGCGTGCCCTTGAGTTCGCGCCATTGCAGCGGCGCGCCGGCCGCGGTCGCGCTCAGTTCGGCCTCGACCGCGACGATCTGCGCGCCGCGCTGCGGGTCCTGCGGGGTCAAGCGCAGGTAGCGCGCCTGTTCGCCGACCGCGTCGAACGCGATGCGCCGCTGCACCAGGCGCTGGCCGTCGCGCTGCAGGTCGACCAGGCGGCCGCTGCTGGCGACGCTGCGCCAGTGGTCGAGGTCGTCGCTGGCCTCGACCGAATACGCCGCGTCCAGCGCCGCACCGGGCGCCCATTGCAGTTGCAGCGCCTGGATCGGCGCGCGCACCGCGCTGGCGTCGATCAGCAGCGCGGTCTGCGGCAACTGGGCGGTGTCGCCGGCGGTGCTGCGCGCCTCGACCCGGCGCAGGCGGCCGTCGGTTTCCACTTCGCTGATCAGTTCCCAGCCCTTGGCCGTACCGGCCGGCGCGGCCGGCAGCGGGAACCACGGCAGCGACCGGCGCTGCGGCGCGCGCGCCAGCGGCTGCTCCGGCGCGAACACCTCGGCCGGGACACTGGCGCCGGTGGCGTCGATCACGTCGATGTCGCGCAGTTGCGGGCTTTGCGCCTGCGCGTACACGGACGGATCGAGTTCGACCCGATAGGCGCCGCCGTCGTCGCGGCTCAGTTGCAACGGCCATTGCCGTGCGTAGTCCTGGCGCGGCGCCGCGGCCAGCGGCAATGCGAGCACCAGCAGCGCGAGCGTGAGGGAGCGGGTTTTCATGCGGAAGCGTCCTGCTCGGAACGTTGATCGGAAGGAGGTTCGCCGGCCTCGGCCTGGGCATCGCGCGACGGCGGCGCCGGCGCGAAGTAGCCGACCAGCGTGCACAGCAGGCCGTAGGCGATGAACGAGGCGATGCCGAGCAGGTTGCCCAGGTGGCTGCGGTCGATCAGCACCAGCTTGGCCAGCACCACCGCCATCAGCACCGCGCCGGCCAGCCACAGCCCGCGCTGGCCGCGGCGCGAGCCGGCGATCCAGCCGGCCACGCCGAGCACGCTCCAGGTCACGGTCAGGCTGGTCTGGACCAGGCTGGCCGAGTGCATCGACGCGTTCCACGCCACCCCGCCCCAGAAGTGGGCGCTGCGCAATACCTCGACCGTGACCAGGGCGAAGCCGCCCAACGCCAGCAGCGGCACCCGCCGCCGGCGAATGCCGGCCTCGACCAGCGGCGAAGCCAGCCAGGCGCCGAGCATCAGCAAGGTGCCCCACTGGATCAGGCCCTGCGGATTGAGCAGCGGCAGCCACATCAGCGGCGCCGGATCGGCGTCGTAGCCCAAGCCCAGCGTCACCGCCACGGCCAGCACCAGCGCGAAGCTCGCCGTCGCCCCGCCGCGCCATTGCGCGAAGCGTTCGCCCACCGGCCACCCGGCCACGCCCGGCCGCCACAGGCAGGCGGCGCCGATCGCCAGCAGCGGAGCGGCCACCGCGGCGAACTGCCAGCCCGAGCCGAACGCGGTGGCGTCGTCGCGCAGCCACAGCTGCAGGCACACGCCGGGCAGGAGCGCCCACGACCACAGCCAGCCCAGATGGGCGAACGCCAGCTCGCCCGCGCCGCGCGCGCGCAGGGCGCGCAGGATGCGCCAGCCCAGCGCCGCGTACGCCGCCCAGGCCAGCCAGCCCCAGTCGCGCAGCGGCCACTGGTGGCCGTCGATGTGCCACAAGGCGAACAAGGCCGCCACCGCCGGCGCCAGCATCGCGGTCGCCGACAGCGCCCGCCACGGATGCCGGGCGAAGACTTCCGCGGCCAGCCAGGCGGTCGCCACCGTCAGCGCCAGACTCGCATTGGCGCGCGCGGCGGACGGTACGAACGCCTCGATCTGACCGGCGAACGCGCCCAGCCACCACAACAGTCCCCACAGGTAGTACAGCGAGGCGGGCGCCGCGGGCGCGCCGGCGCTGCGGCGGTAGCTGGCGGCGCTGGCCAGGCCGGCCAGCGCGATCAGCAGCGCGCCGGCGAAGTTGGCGTTGAGGAAGATCCAGCGCGCGTCCCAGATCTCGTCGCTGGCGCCGATCGCGAACGCCATCGCCGCGGCCAGTTGCAGGCCGGCGCCGGTCAGCTGCGGCAGCAGGCGTTGCTGGCGCAGGCCCAGCCAGATCAGCGCCGCGCCTTCCAGCGCGAACACGCAGGCGGTGGCCTCGGCGGCCAGCGCCAGCGGCACCGCCAGGGTGGCGAAGCCGATGGCGAGCAAGGCGTACGGCGTGCTCAGCGCGAGGAAGCGCGAGTCGCGGCGCAGCCACCACGCCAGCGCCGCGTACAGCGCGCCCAGGCCCAGCGCGCAGAACGCCAGCGGCATGCGCGCGCCGTCCAGCAACCCGGCCTGCAGGCTGAAGGCGATCAGCGGCGTGCCGAACACCAGGCAGCCGTCGATCAGGTCGCGGCGGCCGGCGGCGCGGCGGCGCGCGTACAGCACCGGGATCAGCAGGTAGAAGGCAAAGAACAGCAGCAGGAACGGCTCGGTGGTCGAGTAATGCTCTGGCCGGTACTTGAGCACGCCCCACAGCGTGCCGATGCCCCAGGTGAAGGCGAAGCCGAGCAGGTTCAGCACCCGCCACGGCCGCCACCAGGCGATCGCGAAGATGCCGGCGTTGAGCACGGCGTAGTAGCCGAACAGGGCGACATGGTTGCCCGAGCCGGTGGACAGCCAGATCGGCGCGAGGAAGCCGGCGAGGATCGCGAACACCGCCAGCGCCAGCGCATTCTGCTTCACCGACAGCACCCCGGTGCCGGCCACCAGCACCACGCTCAGCGCGAACGCGGCGCCGGCCGGGATCATCCCGTAGAGCTTGAACGCGGCGAACACCACCAGCAGCAGCACGCCGATCGCGCCGCCCTGCAGGCTCAGCGCGAACACCCGCTTGCGTTCGCGCTGGCGCCAGCCGAACACCAGCCCCGCCATCGCCGCGAAGGCGACGCCGGCCAGGCGCAGTTCCACCGGCACCCGCATCCAGCCCTGGTCGCTGGCGTACTTGAGCAACGCGGCGACGCCGGCCAGCAGCACCAGCATGCCGACCTTGACCGGCACGTTGCCCTCGGTGAACCAGCGCCGCAGCCAGCGCGCGGCGACGGTGACGACGTCCGGCTGAGCCGGCGCTGCCGGCGCGCGCGGCGGCTGCGGGCGCGGCGGCGGCGTGGCGGCGGCAGCGGGCGCGGCAGTCGGGGGCGCGGCCGCCGCGGGCAGCGGCGGCGGTTGCGGTTGCGCCGGGGCCGCGGCGGGCCGCTCGGGCGGCGCGGTCGCGGGCGGTGCCGACGCAGGGATGGGGACGGCGGGAGCGGCGGCGGACGCCGCCGCGGCGCGCTCGGCCTGGGCCCGCGCCGCAGCCTCGCGTGCGCTCAGCTCGGCCAGGGTCGCCTCGTTGCGTGCCGGCCCGCCGGATTGGCGCAGGCGCTCGACTTCGCGCTCCAGCCCGCTCACCCGGCCGCGCAGCGAACCGAGCTGGACCAGCGCCACCACCAGCAGCACGGGCACCGCCAGGACCACGAGCACCAGCAAGACAATCAGCGATTCCATCACGTTTCCCCTATCCTTATGGCGGGCACGTTACACCAACCACGGCACGATGCGGGGGTGTCCTTCACCCCACGCACACCTTGCTGACTCACCACATATCGCGTTGACGAAATCGACGAACCCCACTATGTTGTGTCCGTCGGTGCCGGTCGAGAGACCGGCTGAAAAGGGAAGCCGGTAGGGAGGGCCCGCGGATCGCCGCGCGGCCGCCGAAGCCGGCGCTGCCCCGCAGCGGTATGGGAAACGAACGGGTCATGGCACTGGGCGCGGCGAGCGCCTGGGAAGCGACCCAGTAGGAACCGGAGGACGCAGAGCGCAGAACGGTGGGTAGTGGACGGGCGAAGTGTCGCCTGCTGCTCACCGCTCTGCGCTCTTTGGTCTCCGAGGGTCCCGAGCCCGAAGACCTGCCGACAGCCGCGCGTCGCACAACCGCGCGGTCCCGGCCCAATGGAGTCTTCGAGCGAAGACCGGCCGGTGTCGCGGCACGACGGGGCCACCGTCGCGTCCGACCGCTTCGGCGCCCTGCGCGGAGCGGCACGTGCCCGGACCGTTCCGGCGCGCGCGACACCCAGCCAGCGCTCCGATTGCTCCGCGCCCGCGGGGGCGCGGCCGTGCCTTCGGCGACGCCGCTATCGCGGTTCGCTGTCGATGGCGCGTCCGCGTTCTCCGCACCGTGCACCCACGCCCCGGAGCAATGCCATGACCACATTAGAAACCGATTCGTCCGTCGCCCCCGCCACGGACGCCGCCAGCGTCCCCGCCGCCACCGTCAAACCGCAACGCAGCGCACAGGACGCGCCCGGCTTCGCCCTGACCCCGCCGGCCGCGAACCTGACCATGAGCGTGACCAAGCGCAGCGGCCGCCGCGAGCCGGTCGACCTCAACAAGATCGTGCGCGCGGTGACCCGCTGCGCCGAAGGCTTGTACTCCGTCGACCCGATGCGCGTGTCGACCCGCACCATCTCCGGCCTGTACGACGGCGCGACCACGCGCGAGCTCGACGAGCTGTCGATCCGCACCGCCGCGCTGCTGACCGCCGAAGAACCCGAATACGGCCGCCTAGCCGCGCGCCTGCTCGCCGGGGTGATCGAGAAGGAAGTCGCCGGGATCGAGATCCACGCGTTCTCGCAGTCGGTCCAGCGCGGCTTCGACCTGGGCCTGATCAACCAGCGCCTGCTCGACTTCGTCCAGGCCAACGCGCGCAAGCTCAACGACGCGATCGACCGCAACCTCGACGCCAAGTTCGACTACTTCGGCCTGCGCACCCTGTACGACCGTTACCTGCTGCGCCACCCGACCGCGCGCACCGTCATCGAGACCCCGCAGCAGTTCTTCCTGCGCATCGCCTGCGCGCTGAGCGAGGACGTCTCCGACGCGCTGGCGCTGTACCGGCGCATGGCCCAGCTCGACTACATCCCGTCCTCGCCGACCCTGTTCAACTCCGGCACCACCCACGAGCAGCTGTCGAGCTGCTTCCTGCTGGATTCGCCGGAAGACTCGCTGGAAGCGATCTACAAGCGCTACATGGACGTGGCCAAGCTGAGCAAGTTCAGCGGCGGCATCGGCCTGAGCTACACCCGCATCCGCGCGCGCGGCTCGCTGATCCGCTCGACCAACGGCCTGAGCAACGGCATCGTGCCGTGGCTGAAGACGCTCGACGCCTCGGTCGCCGCGGTCAACCAGGGCGGCAAGCGCAAGGGCGCGGCCTGCGTGTACCTGGAGCCGTGGCACGCCGACATCGAAGAGTTCCTGGAACTGCGCGACAACACCGGCGACGAAGCGCGCCGCACCCACAACCTCAACCTCGCCAACTGGATTCCCGACGAATTCATGCGCCGGGTCGAGGCCGACGCCGACTGGTCGCTGTTCGACCCGGCCAAGGTGCCGCAGCTGACCGACCTGTGGGGCGAGTCGTTCGAACGCGCCTACCGCGCCGCCGAAGCCGCCGGCCAGGCGGTCAAGAAGGTCAAGGCGCGCGACATCTACGCGCGGATGATGCGCACCCTGGCGCAGACCGGCAACGGCTGGATGAACTTCAAGGACAAGTCCAACCGCGCCTGCAACCAGACCCTGCGCGACGGCAACGTGGTGCACCTGTCCAACCTGTGCACCGAGATCCTGGAAGTGACCTCGCAGGACGAGACCGCGGTGTGCAACCTCGGCTCGATCAACCTCTCGCACCACGTCGAGATCTTCGAGGACGGCAAGGGCGCGTTCGATTTCGACAAGCTCGCCGAGACCGTGCGCCTGGCCGTGCGCCAGCTCGACCGCGTGATCGACCTGAACTTCTACCCGATCGAGACCGCGCGCCGCGCCAACCTGCGCTGGCGTCCGGTCGGCCTGGGCTCGATGGGCCTGCAGGACGTGTTCTTCAAGCTGCGCCTGCCGTTCGACTCCGAGCCGGCGCGCAAGCTCGGCCGCGAGATCGCCGAGGCCATCTACTTCCACGCCCTGTCGGCGTCGAACGAACTGGCGATGGAGCACGGCAAGCACCCCGGCTACGAGGACACCCGCGCCAGCACCGGCGAGCTGCAGTTCGAAGCCTGGGGCGTGGAGCCCTCGCAGCCGGAGCGCTGGAACGAACTGCGCGCGCGGATCAAGCAGCACGGCCTGCGCAACTCGCTGCTGGTGGCGATCGCGCCGACCGCGACCATCGCCTCGATCGCCGGCTGCTACGAGTGCATCGAGCCGCAGGTGTCGAACCTGTTCAAGCGCGAGACCCTGTCGGGCGACTTCCTGGTCGTCAACAAGTACCTGGTCGAGGAGCTCAAGAAGCTCGGCATGTGGACGGCGGACATGCGCGACCGGATCAAGATGGCCGAAGGCTCGATCCAATCGGTCGCCGAGATCCCCGAATCGCTGCGCCAGGTCTACCGCACCGCGTGGGAACTGCCGATGCGCTCGCTGATCGACATGGCCGCCGACCGCGGCGCTTTTATCGATCAAAGCCAGTCCCTCAACCTGTTCATCGAGAGCCCGAACATCGGCCAGCTCAGCTCGATGTACATGTACGCCTGGAAGAAGGGTCTGAAGACCACGTACTACCTGCGCTCGCGTCCGGCGACCAAGATCGCCAAGACCACGGTCAGCGCGCCGGCCGCCGCGCCGGTGGCGCCGAAGCCGGAATACACCGAGAGCGACGCGATCGCCTGCTCGCTGGAAAATCCGGAATCCTGCGAAGCCTGCCAGTAAGACGCTTCAAAGCCCCTCTCCCGCTCGCGGGAGAGGGGTCGGGGTGAGGGCCGCTGTCGCGCCCCCACCGCCCTCATCCGCCCTTCGGGCACCTTCTCCCGCAAGCGGGAGAAGGGAGCAGCAACAAGGAACACTCATGTCCATCGCCCCGCCCCGCCTGCTCGATCCCGGCTTCGATCTCACCCTGCGCCCGATGCGCTACGCGCAGTTCTACGAGATGTACCGCGACGCCATCCGCAACACCTGGACCGTCGAGGAGGTGGATTTCTCGCAGGACGTCAACGACCTCAAGCACAAGTTCGGCCCGGCTGAGCGGCATCTGGTCGAGCGGCTGGTGGCGTTCTTCGCCACCGGCGACAGCATCGTCGCCAACAACCTGGTGCTGAACCTGTACCAGCACATCAACGCGCCCGAGGCGCGCATGTACCTGTCGCGGCAGCTGTACGAGGAAGCGCTGCACGTGCAGTTCTACCTGACCCTGCTCGACACCTACCTGCCCGACCCGAACGAGCGCGCCAAGGCCTTCGACGCGGTCGAGAACATTCCCTCGATCCGGGCCAAGGCCGAGTTCTGCTTCCGCTGGATCGACTCGATCCAGGGGGTGAAGCGGGTCGAGACGCGCGAGCAGCGCCGCCAGTTCCTGCTGAACCTGATCTGCTTCGCCGGCTGCATCGAGGGCCTGTTCTTCTTCGCCGCCTTCGCCTACGTGTATTACCTGCGCTCGCGCGGCCTGCTCAACGGCCTGGCTTCGGGCACCAACTGGGTGTTCCGCGACGAGAGCTGCCACATGGCGTTCGCGTTCGAAGTCATCCGCACCGCGCGCGAGGAAGAGCCTGACCTGTTCGACGCCGACCTGCGCGCGCAGGTGGTGAAGATGTTCGAAGAGGCGGTGGAGTGCGAGTACCTGTTCGCCCAGGACGTGCTGTCCGGCGGCGTGGTCGGCCTGTCGCTGAAGGACATGCGCCAGTACCTGGAATACTGCGCCGACCAGCGCATGGCCCAGCTCGGCATGCCCAAGCACTTCGGTTCGACCAATCCGTTCGCGTTCATGGACCTGCAGGACGTGCAGGAAGTCACCAACTTCTTCGAGCGCCGGGTGTCGGCATACCAGGTCGGCGTGCAGGGCGAAGTGGCGTTCGACGAGGCGTTCTGACGCTCCGAGCCCTCTCCGCGCTCTAAGCCCCTCTCCCGCTTGCGGGAGAGGGGTTGGGGTGAGGGCAAACGCCCTCGCCCAACATCTTCGCAACCGTTTTCCCTCACCCCAACCCTCTCCCGCAAGCGGGAGAGGGAGCAGTTCGCCCTGGAATGTTCGATCTAATCTCCCCCAACGCCTCTGCCGACACCTCCGCCATGACCGAAGCCCGCATGACCGAGATCGTCTTCCCCGACCACACCAACCACCTGGGCACGCTGTTCGGCGGCCAGGCGCTGGCGTGGATGGACAAGGCCGCCTTCATCGCCGCTTCGCGCTACGCGCGCCGCACCGTGGTCACCGCGCGCTCGGAGCAGATCGACTTCCACCTGCCGGTGCCCAAGGGCGCGCTGGTCGAGCTGATCGCGCGCGTGGTCGAGACCGGCCGCACCTCGATGCAGGTCGAAGTGGAAATGATCCGCGAAGACCTGCTGACCGGCGAATCGCAACTGGCCACGCGCGGGCGCTTCACCATGATCGCGCTCGACGTCGAGGGCAAGCCGACCGCGGTCCCGCCGCTGCCGGCCGCGCAGGCGTAACCAACGCTGCAACACAGCGATCCGGCGCACCGCCGCGCCGGCGCAAGCTGCGGATATTCCGCAGCGCGCGCGGTTTCTACAGTCATCGCACTTCCACCACGGATACCGCGATGCAACTGGACCACTACCGCACCCTCGGCCGCTGCGGCCTGCGCATCAGCCCGATCTGCCTGGGCACCATGACCTTCGGCGAGGATTGGGGCTGGGGCAGCGACGCCACCGAAGCCCGGCGCGTGTTCGACGCCTACCTCGAACGCGGCGGCAATTATTTCGACACCGCGAATTTCTACACCGGCGGCAGTTCCGAAACCCTGCTCGGCCAGTTCGCCCAAGGCCGCCGCGATCGCCTGGTGATCGCCACCAAGTTCTCGCTGTGTACCGATCCCGGCGACCCCAACGCCGGCGGCAACCACCGCAAGAACCTGCGCCGTTCGGTCGAAGCCAGCCTGCGCCGGCTCGGCACCGACTACATCGACCTGCTCTACCTGCACGCCTGGGACGCGACCACGCCGGTCGAGGAAGTCATGCGCGGCTTCGACGACCTCGTGCGCGCGGGCAAGGTCTTGTATGCCGGCGTCTCCGACCTGCCGGCGTGGCAGGCCGCGCGCATGCAGACCCTGGCCGAACTGCGCGGCTGGTCGCCGCTGGTGGCGCTGCAGACCGAATACAGCCTGGCCCAGCGCGACAGCGAACGCGAACTGCTGCCGATGGCGCGCGAACTCGGCCTGGGCGTGAGCGCGTGGTCGCCGCTGGCCTCGGGCGTGCTGACCGGCAAGTACTCGCGCGCCGATCTCGACCCGGCCACCGCCCAGGGCCGGCGCGCGGTGGCGATCGGCAACGGCGCGCTGACCGAGCGCGCGCTCGCGATCGCCGAGGTCGTGGTCGGCATCGCGCGCGAACTCGAACGCCCGGCGGCGCAGGTCGCGCTGGCCTGGCTGCTGCAGCGGCCGGGCGCGATCGTGCCGGTGATCGGCGCGCGCACCGAAGCGCAACTGGTGCAGAACCTGGGCGCGTTGGAGCTCGCTCTGAGCGCCGCCCAGTTGGAACGGCTGGAACGGGCGAGCGCGATCGCGCTGGGGTTCCCGCACGATTTCCTGGCCCTGCCCGGGATCGTCGGCGCGATGTTCGGCGGCGCGCAGGTGCGGCGCGACTGGTAAGCGCCCGCGCCGGCGTCGCCGGCCAGAAGCCGGCGATGCCGGCGTTTACTTCGCGGCCTTCTCGCCCTGCTCCGGCTTGTCGGCGCCCTTGTCCGCGGCGGCGTCCGCCGCGGACAAGGCGGCTTCGTCCAGCAACGGCGGCGGCAGGTCGCGCGCGTACAGGTCGGCCGGGCTCTCGCCGGGGCAGGCCTTGTCGGGGAAGCCGAACTTGGCCTGCAGTTCCTTGGCGCATTCGGGCATCGATTCGAAGCTCTTGCCGGTGCCCATGCACTGCGCGTCGAAGGCGCGGCGGAAGGATTCGCGGCGGCGGACGAAGTCGTCGCCGCACTTGCGCGCCAGGCGGATCCGGTCGAGGTCGTCCTGGGCGGCGTTGGTGCCGTCCAGGCCGTATTGCTTGAGTTCGTCCGGGGTCAGGATGCGCAGGTCGCGGTTGGCCACGGTCATCATCAGGTCCGAGACCGCGGTGGCCACGCCGTTGCGCTCCAGGTAATCGCGCACCTGCTGGTTGATCGCGCGCAGCTCGCGGCTGAGTTCGGCGCGCGAGGTCGCGGTGGAGCGGTCGCGCATCAGCCGGTGGATGCCGACCTTGCCCTCGATCGAGCGGGTGTCGCCGGCCGCCAGCACCAGCACGCAGGCGCTGTGGCAGACCGAGTTCTCGCGCACCCAGATCGCCCAGCCCGACTCGGCGATGGTGTCGCCGGCGCGCAGCGCTTCCTCGACGTGGCCGCCGCTGGAGTCGATGTCGAGGATGCGGGTCGGGATCTCCATGCGCGCGGCCATCGCCGCGACCCGCTGCGCCAGCGCGGTGAAGCCGGCGCCGATCTTGCCCTGGTAGCGCACCCGCACCACCCCGCGCTGCTGGCACGGCGACATCGCGTCGACCAGGCTGAAGAAGTCCAGCGATTCCAGGGTGTCGCCGTCGCCGAAGCGCGGGTAGTCGTATTCGCAGCTGATCCGGGCGGTGCCGCCGTCGAGCTTGGCCGGCGGCCAGTAGGTGCCCTTGAGGATGTCCTCTTCGCTGACCGCCGCCGGCGCCGGCTTGGGCGTCTCGTTCTGGCTGCCCAGGGTCACCGCCGCGGCCGGCGGCGCCGGCGCGTCCCGGCCGCAGGCGGCCAGCGCCAGCGCGCACAGCGAGGCGAACGCGACGGCCAGGAGCCTGCGGGGAAGGAGCGGGGAGCGTTGCGAAAACATGTGTCGAGCCACCGGAGTCGGAATCGCGCGGGACCGTCCTGGCCCGCGCCGCGCGCTGCGCCTGCAAACGTTAGCGGCACGCTCGTCCAAGCTCAACGAGCACAACGCGCGTGGGCGGGCCGGGCTTCATGTTGGCGCGGGGCGGATGAACCTGGGGCGAGGGCGGGCCGGTCGCGCGCGCAACCGACAGGTGCGGCAAAAGCGGCGGAAGCGCGGCGCTCGCAGCGCACAGCGTCCGGCCTGAAAGCCGTTCCGCATGAGCCGGGCGCTTTGCTGCAGGGTGGGACGGCCGCAGGCTCCGGCGGCCGTGCGAGGGCCTTCGGGCCCGACGCTGTGGTCCCCGCTGCGACCGCCCCCGCAGAACGCCGCATGTCATTTGACTTCGCCCGGGCCGCTGCGTACCTTGGCGGCGTCTCGGTGAACATCGCTTCATGCAGATAAAGCGATGGGACACGCCGGCCATGGTTCGCGCCATGGCCGGCCAGAGGGAATCCGGTGCGAATCCGGAGCTGCCCCGCAGCGGTATGGGAAACGAACGGGCCATGGCACTGGGCGGTACGCCTGGGAAGCGGCCTCAGTAGGAGCGGCGAGGCGGTCGAGGCCGGCGCCGGCGCGCGAGTGGATGGACTCGCGCGCCGCACCGGCCACGCCGCCGCGCCCACGTCCCGAGCCCGAAGACCTGCCGCGACCGGAAGGTGCGCCTTCCGTCCGACTCCGGTCCCGCTTCGCCGTCGCGTCCGCGCGGTGCGCGCGGCGGGCCGGCTCGCCCGCGGGGGCGGAGGTCGAAGCCAACGGATCGATCCGCAGTCCGGCGCACCCGCGTGCGGACCGGTGCGGCCGTGGTCTCCTTCGTTGCCCTGCGTCATGCCCACGCATCGCAGGTATTGATCATGATCAGCGTCACCACCCTCGGCTTCCCGCGCATCGGCGCGCGGCGCGAGCTCAAGCAAGCCCTGGAATCGTTCTGGAAGGGCGACCGCGACGCGGCCGCCTTGCAGGCCACCGCCGCCGGACTGCGCGAACGCCACTGGCGCCTGGCCGTCGCGGCCGGCGCCGACAGCGTGCCGTGCAACGATTTCTCGCTGTACGACCACGTGCTCGACACGGCGGTGCTGTTCGACGCCATCCCGGCCTCGCACCGCGCCGCGTTCGAGGACGATCCGCTCACCGGCTACTTCGCCCTCGCCCGCGGCCTGCAGGACGGGCGCCGCGACCTGCGCGCGCTGGAAATGACCAAGTGGTTCGACACCAACTACCACTACCTGGTCCCGCAGTTCGAACCCGGCCAGCGCTTCTGCCTGCGCGCCGACAAGCCGCTGGCCGAACTGGCCCAGGCGCAGGCGCTCGGGCTGGACGCGCGGCCGGTGCTGCTCGGCCCGGTCACCTTGCTCAAGCTCGGCAAGCGCAGCGACGGCGGCGACCCGCGCGAGCTGCTCGACGCGTTGCTGCCGGCCTACGCCGAATTGCTGGCCAAGCTCAAGGCGGCCGGCGCGTCGTGGGTGCAGATCGACGAACCCGCGCTGGCGCTGGACCTCGACGACGCCGACCGCGCCGCCTACCGCCGCGCCTACGACGCCCTGGCCCAGGCCGATTCGCCGCAGCGCCTGCTCGCCACCTACTTCGGCGCGCTCGGCGACAACGCCGCGCTGGCCGCGCAGTTGCCGGTCCAGGCGCTGCACCTGGACCTGGCGCGCGCGCCGCAACAGCTCGAAGCGGTGCTGCCGTTGCTGCCGCAAGACCGCGCGCTGAGCCTGGGCGTGGTCGACGGCCGCAACATCTGGCGCGCCGACCTCGACGCCGCGCTGAGCCTGGCCCGCCGCGCCGGCGCGCGCGCGCGCTGGCTGGCGCCGTCGTGCTCGCTGCTGCACGTGCCCACCGACCTGGAACTGGAACGCAAGCTGCCCGGTCCGCTCAGGCAATGGATGGCGTACGCGAAGCAGAAGATCGAAGAGCTGCGCCTGGTCGCCGGCGCGCTGGCCGGCGACGCCGCGGCCGAAGGCGAACTGGCCCAGGCCGCCAGCGCGCGCGCCGCGCGCCTGGCCTCGCCGCTGCTGCGCAACGCCTCGGTGCGCAAGCGCCTGGCCGCGGTCGAGCCGGCGATGACCCGCCGCGCCAGCGCCTATCCGCAGCGCGCCAGACTGCAGCAGCAGCGCCTCAAGCTGCCGCTGTTCCCGACCACCACCATCGGCTCGTTCCCGCAGACCGCGCAGGTGCGCCAGGCCCGCGCCGAGCACAAGGCCGGGCGCCTGGACGACGCCGGCTACCGCGCCTTCCTCGAAAACGAGACCGTGCAGTGCCTGCGCGAGCAGGAAGCGCTCGGCATCGACGTGCTGGTGCACGGCGAGTTCGAGCGCAACGACATGGTCGAGTACTTCGGCGAACAGCTCGACGGCTTCGCCTTCACCTCGCACGGCTGGGTGCAGAGCTACGGCTCGCGCTGCGTCAAGCCGCCGGTGCTGTTCGGCGATGTGGCCCGGCCCAAGCCGATGACGGTGGACTGGAGCCGCTTCGCCCAGGACCACGCGGCCAAGCCGGTCAAGGGCATGCTGACCGGGCCGGTGACGATCCTGCAGTGGTCGTTCGTGCGCGACGACCAGCCGCGCGCCGACAGCTGCCGTCAGATCGCGCTGGCCCTGCGCGAGGAAGTGCTGGACCTGGAAACCGCCGGTATCGCCGCGATCCAGATCGACGAGCCGGCATTGCGCGAAGGCCTGCCTTTGCGCCGCGCCGACTGGCCGGCGTACCTGGCCTGGGCCGGCGAAAGCTTCCGCCTCGCCGCCAGCGGCGTGGGCGATGCGACCCAGATCCACACCCACATGTGCTACGCCGAGTTCAACGACATCATCGACGCGGTCGCCGCGCTCGACGCCGACGTGATCTCGATCGAGACCTCGCGCTCGCGCATGGAACTGCTCGACGCGTTCGTGCGCTACCGCTACCCCAATGGCATCGGCCCGGGCGTGTACGACATCCACTCCCCGCGCGTGCCCGACGAAGCGGAGATGCGCGAGCTGCTGGACAAGGCGCTGGACGTGCTGGAGCCGGCGCAGCTGTGGGTCAATCCGGACTGCGGCCTGAAGACCCGCGGCTGGCCGGAGGTGCGCGCGGCGCTGCAGGCGATGGTGCGCGCGGCGCAAGGCCTGCGCGAGGCGGCGCGCGCCGAGGCCTGAGCCGGGCGACCCGGCGGATGCGTCGCGCCGCGTGCGCGGCGCATGCGCCGGGGCCGGCGCCACCGACGCGGGCGCTCGCCGATGGGCGGGCGCCCGTCGTTTTTCCTATGGCAGCCACGACATGCGGGTTGCGGCGTCGCCGGGTCGGCGCGGTCGCGGCTTGCGCCGCGCCTGCAGCGGCTGCGGCCGGTTCGTCGCTTCATGCAGGCGCGGCGCGGGCCGCGACCGCGCCAATGCGGCCACGACGAAAACAGCAGCGCCGTCGATACCGCCGCCATTGGCCGCGCAGACCCTCTGCGCTCGCCGCGCCGCGCCACGTCCCCGCGCTCAAAAACAAAACCCGTTGCGCCCGCGCCGCTTGGCCCGGTACAGCGCCTCATCGGCGCGGTCCATCGCCGCGTCCAGCTCGGCCAGGCCGTAGGCCATCGCCATGCCGATACTGCAGCTGAGCCGGCCGTGCTCGCTGTCGCGGTGCTCGATGTCGCGCCGATACAGGCCGAGCAGGATCGCGCGGGCGATGTTGAGCACGCGCGCCCGGCCGACGCCGGGGATCAGCACGCAGAATTCCTCGCCGCCGGTGCGCACCACCGCGTCGTCGCCTTCGCGCACTTCGGCGCGGATCGCCGCCACCGCGGCGCGCAGCGCTTCGTCGCCGGCACGGTGGCCGTAGCGGTCGTTGTAGGCCTTGAAATGGTCGACGTCGAGCAACAGCACCGCGACGCTGCCCACCCGCGCGCCCTGCGCGGCCAGCGCCTGCACGAATTCGTCGCGGCCGCGGCGGTTGAGCGCGCCGGTCAGCGGATCGGTGCAGGCCACCCGGTCGAGTTCGCGCAGCGCCGCGCGCAGTTGCTCGGTGCGCTGGGCCACGTCGTGCTCGCGCTCGGCCAGGCTCTGGCGCAGTTCGGCGTGGGCGTGGTCGAGCCGCGCCGACAGGTCGACGATGGCGGCCAGCACCGGCTGCAGTTCCTCCGGCATCGCCGCCTCGCCGGCGTTGCGGCCCGGCTCCGGCGCGGCGCCGCTGGCCAGCGCGCGCAGCCGCTGCAGCAGCAGCGAGGACGCGCGCGCCAGCGTCCGCGCGTACCACACGAACGCCAGCGCGGCGCCGAGCACCGCCAGCAGCAGCAACTGGCTCATCAGCACCGCGCGCTCCAGCGCCGGGCGCGCGGCCAGCGCCTGCGGCGCCACCGCGTACAGGGTCCAGCCGGCGCGGGTGCGCGCGCCGGCGACGAAGGCGCGGCCGCCGCCGGGCATCACCGGCAAGGCTTGGCGCGCGGCGCCGTGGCCGATCCGGGCCAGCGCGGGCGCGAAATCGCTGTCGGCCGCGCGCTGCATGAACGCCAGGCCGAGGCCGCCGCTGGCGTGGATGACCCGGCCGCTGCGGTCCAGCAGCACGGTCTCGTAGTCGCCGTGGCCGTTCTCGTCGTAGACGTGCGCCGGCGCCAGCGAGGCCTCGATCACGCCGGCGAAGGCGCCGTCGCGGTAGCGCGGCACCGACACCACCACCAGCGGGTCGCGGCCCAGGCCGCGGCCGCGGAAGGCGTTGGAAATATAGTCCCGGCCGTTGCGCGCCGGCTCGCGGAAGTAGTCGCGGTCGGAGACGTCGAGGCCGACCGCGGCCGCGGCCGCGGCGGCCGGCGCGGCGCCGATCACCCGGCCGCGCGCGTCGGTGGCGACCAGGGTCAGGATCGGCGGGTAGCGCCGCTGCAGTTCGGGCAGCTCCACGCTCCAGTCCAGGCGATGGCGCGCGCCGGCCGCGGCCAGCACGTGCAGGCTGGCCTGCAGCGCGGCCAGGCTCTCGTCGAGCTCGTGGGCGAGCACGTGCGCGCTAGCGGCGGTGCGCGCGTCGATCTCGCCCAGTTCGGCGCGATAGCGGGCGAACAGCATCGCCGCGCCGAACGCCAGGCTCGGCAGCACCACCGCCAGCACCAGCAGGCCGAGGAACTGCCGATACAGCCCGCGCCGCATCGCCGGCTGCATGCGATCCGTGCCCGCAGCCGATTTTTTGTGCCTCGCAAAACGAAACAGCCCCGCCGAAGCGGGGCTGTCTGGGTGCGCGGGGCCGGTGCGGAGCCCGCGCCGCCGATCACGGCGACGCGGCGGTGGCGGCGATGGCGGTTGCGGGGTTTCGTCGTCCATGCGCGTCTCGCACGCCCGGGCCCGGTGCGTCGGCTTACTTGCCGACGACCACCTTGACCATTTCCAGGCACTTGTTGGAATAGCCCCACTCGTTGTCGTACCAGCTCACCAGCTTGACGAAGGTGCCGTCCAGGGCGATGCCGGCGTCGGCGTCGAAGATCGAGGTGCGCGCGTCGCCGCGGAAGTCGGTGGCGACGACCTTGTCCTCGGTGTAGCCCAGCACGCCCTTGAGCGCGCCTTCCGACTGCGCCTTCATCTCGGCGCAGATTTCGGCGTAGGTGGCGTCCTTGACCAGTTCGACGGTCAGGTCGACCACCGACACGTCCGAGGTCGGCACGCGGAACGACATGCCGGTGAGCTTCTTGTTGAGCTCCGGGATCACCACGCCGACCGCCTTGGCCGCGCCGGTGCTGGACGGGATGATGTTCTCCAGGATGCCGCGGCCGCCGCGCCAGTCCTTGTTGGACGGGCCGTCGACGGTCTTCTGGGTGGCGGTGGCGGCGTGCACGGTGGTCATCAGGCCGCGCTTGATGCCCCACTTGTCGTTGAGCACCTTGGCCAGCGGCGCCAGGCAGTTGGTCGTGCACGAAGCGTTCGAGACGATCGCCTCGCCCTTGTAGGTCTTGTCGTTGACGCCATAGACGAACATCGGCGTGTCGTCCTTCGACGGCGCCGACAGCACCACCTTCTTGGCGCCGGCGTCGAGGTGCTTCTGCGCGGTGGCCTTGTCCAGGAACAGGCCGGTGGATTCGATGACGACGTCGGCGCCGACCTCGTCCCACTTGAGGTTGGCCGGGTCGCGCTCCTGGGTCAGGCGGATCTTCTTGCCGTTGACCACCAGGGTGTTGCCTTCCACCGCGACGGTGCCCTTGAAGCGGCCGTGGACCGAGTCGTACTGCAGCATGTAGGCCAGGTAGTCCGGCTCCAGCAGATCGTTGATCGCGACGATTTCGATCTCGCCGTCGAAGTTCTGCACGGCCGCGCGCAGCACGTTGCGCCCGATGCGGCCGAAGCCGTTGATGCCTACCTTGATCGTCATTGCGATTAACTCCTGCGGCCGCCGGGGCGGGTCGAAGTGGGGAAACCGCCATTCTAGCAAGGCGGGGCCGGCGTCGCAGTCCGGCGATGCCGCGGCGGAGAGCGTCGGTGAGCCGCGGCGGGACTGCGATGGCAATCAAGGTTTGCAGTTTTCCTGCGCCTTTAGAGTGCGCGGCAGGCTTCGGCCTGTTCAGGAAACCAGGCTTTCCGTACTCATCTGCAAGGGGGACTCAAGGAATGAACCATCGACTGATCGGCGGCCTCGCCGCCGCCGCGCTCGCGTGCGCGGCCCACCCTGCCCTGGCCCAACAGGCCGGGAATTTCACCGTCGGCATCGGCGCCCACCAGGTCCAGCCCAAGTCCAACAACGGCAGCGTGCTCGGCGGCACCGCCCAGCTGGAGATCGGCGACAACGTCCAGCCGACCATCACCTTCGAATACTTCATCCGCGACGACATCGGCATCGAAGTGCTGGCGGCGACCCCGTTCAAGCACGACATCGACATCAAGGGCCTGGGCAAGGTCGCCACCACCAAGCACCTGCCGCCGACGTTTTCGCTGCAGTACCACTGGAACAGCCAGGGCACGGTCTCGCCGTTCGTCGGCGTGGGCGTGAACTACACGACCTTCTTCAGCGAGAAGACCACCGGCCCGCTGCGCGGCGCCAAGCTCAAGCTGGAGGACTCGGTCGGCGTGGCCGCGCATGTCGGCGTGGACTTCATCCTCAACGAGCGCGGCGCGATCCGGGTCGATGCGCGCTGGATGGACATCGGCACCGACGTCAAGCTCAACGGCACGAAGATCGGCAAGGCCAACATCGATCCGTTCGTGTACGGGTTGGCGTACGTCATCAAGTTCTGAGCGGCGCCTGGGCCATGCAGCGGGGCCGCGCCGCTGGGCGGCGCAGCCTCGGCCGTGGCGATCCTAACCAAAAGCGTCGGGGCCCAAGCCCCTCCCACAAAAGCGCAGGCCGGCAAACGCGCAGGCCGCCGCGGCCGGACGGGTGTTGTGGGAAGGGCTTCAGCCCCGACGCTTTAATTGCAGATCGCCATGCCCCCGCGCACCGCCAGCTTCGGACAGCGGCCCGCGCCACCGGCTCCGGTACAGTGCGCGCCATGACCGAACCCCGCGCTTCCGCCCGCCCCGCCCGCCGCCTGCTCGCCGCCGCGCTCGTCCTGATCGCCCTGCCGCTGCCGGCGCTGGCCTGGGGCCCGCAGGGCCACCGTCTGGTGGCCGAACTGGCCTGGGACGAAATGTCGCCCGCCGCGCGCGCCGAGGCGACCAAGCTGCTCGCCGGCGAGCCCGACCCGACCCTGCCCGGCATCGCCAACTGGGCCGACCAGTTGCGCGCCGAAGACCCGGACCTGGGCAAGCGCAGCGCCAAGTGGCACTACGTCAATCTCGGCGAGGGCGACTGCCGCTACGACGCCGCGCGCGACTGCCCCGGCGGCAATTGCGTGGTCGCCGCGATCGCCGCGCAGAGCGCGATCCTGGCCGACCGCCGCAAGCCGCAGGCCGAGCGCCTGCAGGCGCTGAAGTTCGTCGTCCACCTGGTCGGCGACGTGCACCAACCGCTGCACGCCGGCTACGCCCGCGACAAGGGCGGCAACGATTTCCAGATCGCCATTCCCGGCCAGCCCGAGCGCCCCGGCGGCTACGGCGCCAACCTGCACTCGCTGTGGGACAGCCGCATGCTGAGCATGCGCAAGCTCGGCGACGACAAGTATCTGGCCCGGCTGCAGGCGATCCAGGTGCCCGCGGTCAGCGCCCTGGCGCTGCCGCCGCCGGCCGCCGACTGGGCCGAGGAATCGTGCAAGCTGGTGCTGCAGTCTGGGTTCTACCCGCCCACCCACAAGCTGGCGCCGGACTATGTCGCCACCTGGCGGCCGCTGGCCGAGACCCAGCTGCGCCTGGGCGGCGAGCATCTGGCCAAGCTGCTCGACGCCGCGCTGGCGCCGGGGCGCTGACCGCCGCGCCGCGCCGGCCGGCCCGCGACGCCGCTGCCCGACTGCGCCTCGGCGCGACCGCTTAACATGGCCGATCGGCGTTGCGGGTTAACGTTGCGGACCGACGCGACGCGCCGCATCGGATGACGGATCGGCGCGGCGCATCGCGCCGATGACCGCTCGGCACGCCGCCTCGCGTCGGCCGGGCCGCGCGCGAATCGACGAAGAACGCGGCGCCGCCGCACGGAGAGCCGCCCCATGCCGTCCGCCACCGCCGCCGCGCCGCAGGTCAGCGCCTTCCACCACCGCGACACCGGCACCTGGACCTATCTGGTCGCCGACCCGGCCACGCGCGCGGCCGCGATCGTCGATCCGGTGCTCGACTTCGACCCGCGTTCGGGCCGCACCGGCCTGGACAGCGCCGCGCCCGTGCTCGAACGCGCCGCCGCCGACGGCCTGCGCATCGACTGGCTGCTGGAAACCCACGCCCACGCCGACCACCTCAGCGCCGCCCACGCCCTGCGCGAGCGCCTGCGCGCGCACGGCCACGCGCCGCGGCTGGCCATCGGCCGCCGCATCGGCGAAGTGCGGCGGGTGTTCGCGCCGCTGTTCGGCCTGCCCGACGACGCCTCCGACGAACGCCCCGCAGCGTTCGACCACCTGTTCGACGACGACGAAGGCTTCGCCGTCGGCGCGCTGCCGGCGCGCGCGATCCCGGTGCCCGGCCACACCCAGGACAGCCTGGCCTACCTGATCGGCGATGCGCTGTTCGCCGGCGATTCGCTGTTCCTGCCCGACAGCGGCACCGCCCGCTGCGATTTCCCCGGCGGCGACGCGGCGATGCTGTACCAGTCGATCCAGCGCCTGTACCGCCTGGGCGACGCGACCCGCGTGTTCGTCTGCCACGACTACGGCAAGGACGGGCGCGAGCCGGCTTGCGAGACCACGATCGGCGCGCAGAAGCGGGGCAACCTGCACGTGCGCGCCGACACCGGCGAAGCCGAATTCGTCGCCCTGCGCGAAGCGCGCGACCGCACCCTGGCGGTGCCGGCGCTGATCCTGCCGTCGCTGCAGGTCAACCTGCGCGGCGGCGCGCTGCCGCAGCCGGAGGCCAACGGCGTGCGCTACCTGAAACTTCCGCTCGACCAACTGTGAGGATGCGCATGCGCCGCACCGATGCCCGTTTGTTGTCCTTGCCGCTGCTGCTGACCGTCGCTTTCGCCGCGCAGGCGCAGCACCGGCACGGCGACGCCGAATCCAAGGCCGCGCCCGCGCCGACGGGCCCGGTGGAGGTCGCGCTGGACGAAGCGCTGATCGCGCGGCTGCCGCAGGTCAAGGCCGAGGGCGAAGCGCACGGCCGTAAACTCAGCTGCGAAGGCGTGGCCCTGGTCGAACTGCTGCGCGCGTCCGCCGCGATGCCGGCCGCGCCCTTGCGCGGCGCGCAGTTGGCGCGGGTCGCGCAGGTCCGCGCGCGCGACGGCTACCGCGCCGCGTTCTCGCTCGGCGAACTCGACCCGAGCCTGGGCAACCGCCCGGTGGTGCTGACCCGCCGCTGCAACGGCGCCGACCTGCCGGCCGAAGACGGACCGTGGCGCCTGATCGTCCCCGGCGAATCGCGCCCGGCGCGCTGGGTGCGGCAGGTCGAGTCGATCCGGGTCAGCGGCGCCGACTGATCGCGGCGGCCGCTCCCGACCTGATGCCCCGCTCTCGTGGCAGGGCGTCAGGCCCGATGGTCCGCTCTTGTGAGAGCCCTTCAGGCCCGATGCCCTGCTTTTGTGGGAGGGCCTTCAGGCCCGATGCTCTTGTCTCAAATCGCCGCAATCCGGGGGAAAAGCATCGGGCCTGAAGGCCCTCCCACAACAGCCGAGTCCCGCAACGCCCCGGCCCCTGCAGCCACCGTCATCGAACCCTTCCGCCACGCCCTCGGGTTACTCTGCCTCCACCTCCCCGCAGGCCCGCCCCGATGAACCTTCGCCGTCGTTTCCTCGGCGCCCTGTGCGCCCTCGGTCTCGTCTTCGCCGCCGGCGCCGCGCCGGCCCAGGACAAGAACGCGCAGCCGCTGACCGTGTTCGCCGCCGCCAGCCTCAAGGAATCGCTCGACGAGGCCGCCGCCGCTTACCAAAAGCAGACCGGCCAGGCGGTGCGCGCCTCCTACGCCGCCAGCTCGGCGCTGGCGCGGCAGATCGAACAGGGCGCGCCGGCCGACCTGTTCTTCTCCGCCGACCTGGACTGGATGGATTACCTGCAGCAACGCCAGTTGCTCGTCGACGCCAGCCGCCGCAACGTGCTCGGCAACACCCTGGTGCTGATCGCGCCGAAAGACAGCAAGGCCGGGCCGGTCGCGCTCAAGCCTGGCGTGGACCTGCGCCCGCTGCTCGGCGAAGGCCGCCTGGCGCTGGCGCTGACCGCGAGCGTGCCGGCCGGCAAGTACGCGCGCGCCGCGTTCGAGAAGCTCGGCGTGTGGCCGCAGCTGCAGCCGCGCGTGGCCGAAGGCGAGAACGTGCGCGCCGCGCTGATGCTGGTGGCGCGCGGCGAGGCGCCGCTGGGCGTGGTCTACGGCAGCGACGCGCAGGCCGAACCCAAGGTGCGGGTGCTGGCGACCTTCCCCGCCGACAGCCATGCGCCGATCGTCTATCCGGTGGCCGTGGTCAAGGCCAGCCGCCATCCGGGCGCGGCCGCGTTTGCGCAGTGGCTGCGCGGCCCGCAGGCGGCGGCGATCTTCCGCCGCCACGGTTTCGCGCCGCTGCCGTGATCGCGCACGCGACGCCCGCACCGTCCGACGCCGCGATCGCCCTGGCCCGGCGATGAGCGAAGGCTTCGCCGGCTTCAACGCGGCCGAGCTGACCGCGATCGCGCTGAGCCTCAAGGTCGCCGCGGCCGCCACCGTCTGCAGCCTGCCGTTCGGCGTGGCGGTGGGCTGGCTGCTGGCGCGCAAGCGCTTCCCCGGCAAGTTGCTGGTCGACACCCTGATGTACCTGCCGCTGGTGCTGCCGCCGGTGGTCACCGGCTACGCGCTGCTGCTCGGCTTCGGCGCGCAGGGGCCGATCGGGCGCTTTTTGTCCGAACACTTCGGCATCGTGTTCGCGTTCCGCTGGACCGGCGCCGCGCTGGCCAGCGCGATCATGGGCTTCCCGCTGATGGTGCGCGCGATCCGCCTGTCGATCGAAGCGGTGGACCGGCGCCTGGAACAGGCCGCGGCCACCCTCGGCGCCAACCCGTGGCGGGTGTTCTTCGGCGTGACCCTGCCGCTGGCCTGGCCGGGCCTGCTGGCCGGCGCGGTGCTGTGCTTCGCCAAGGCGCTGGGCGAGTTCGGCGCCACCATCACCTTCGTGTCCAACATCGCCGGCGAGACCCAGACCCTGTCGTCGGCGATCTGGGGCCTGATGCAGACGCCCGGCGCCGAGTCGGGCGTGCTGCGGCTGGCGCTGGTCGCGGTGGCGCTGTCGTTCGCCGCGGTGTTCGCCTCGGAATGGCTGGTGCAGCGCCAGCGCGCGGGGACGCAGCGATGAGCGCCGCGGTTTCCGCGCCGGTCGGCGGCTTCGACATCGACATCGAACTGCGCCGCGGCGAGTTCCGCCGCGCGTTCGCGATCCGCAGCGAGCGCCGGGTGATCGCCGTGGTCGGCGACTCCGGCGCGGGCAAGACCTCGCTGCTGCACGCCATCGCCGGCCTGCTGCGGCCGGCGCGCGGCCACATCGTCGTCGCCGGCGAGACCCTGTTCGACCGCGAGCGCCGCATCGACCTGCCGGCGCACCGCCGCCGCATCGGCTACGTGTTCCAGGACGCGCGCCTGTTCCCGCACCTGGACGTGCGCGCCAACCTGCTCTACGGCCTGCGCGGCGCGGCCGCGCGCGAGCGCCGCTTCGAACTGGACGCGATCGTCGAATTGCTGGGCATCGGCCAGCTGCTGGCGCGCGGCACCGCCGGCCTGTCCGGCGGCGAGATGCAGCGCGTGGCGCTGGGCCGCGCGCTGCTGTCGCAGCCGCGCATCCTGCTGCTGGACGAACCGCTGTCGATGCTGGACATGAACCGCCGCGACGAACTGCTGCCGTACCTGCAGCGGGTGCGCGACGAAAGCGGACTGCCGATGATCTACGTCAGCCACTATCCGGAAGAAGTGCGGCGGATCGCCGAGGACGTGCATCGCATCGGTTGAACGCCGGCGCCGTGGCCGGACGCCGCCGCCGCCGCCGCCGCCGCCGCCGCCGGGAGCTTGGGTGCGCGCGCCGAAGCCCGCGCAAGACCGCCGCCACCGCGCCGTGGCCATCGGCGCGGCGACGGGGGCTTACTGCGCGCCGATCCGCAACGCGTCCAGCTCGGGCAGGTCGGACGCCAGTCCCGGCGCATCGCCGCCGGCCGCGGCCGGGTTCGACGTATCGGGCTCGAAATCCACCGGCACCCGCACCCACGACGCGACCGGCCGGCCGCCGACCGTGCGCGGCGTGAACGACCAGTTGCGCGCGGCGGCGATCGCCGCCTGGTCCAACTCGTCGTAGCCGGAGCTGCGCTTGAGCCGCAGGTCGGACACGCGGCCGTCGATGGCCACTTCCAGCTCCAGCATCACCCGGCCGCGATTGCGGCTGCCCTGCGGCCACAGCGGCGGCGCCAACCGCCCGTAACCGACTTCGGTGACGGCGGCGGCCTTGGCGGCGCCGGCCGCGGCCAGCGTCGCCTGCGGCTGCGCCGCCCAGGCCGCCGCCGCGCCGGACAACACCAGCGCGCAGATCGCCATCGCGCCCGCTGCACGACGTCCGCGCGCGGGTTTGTGCTTGGTCAACATCATGATTCGCTCCTTGAGTGGATGGACTTGGCCCCAGTGGCAACTCAGCGGCGCGGGGCCCGGCGCCAGCTGGGTCTTGAACAGCGCCTCGGCATAGGCGCGGCGCGCGCCGGGATGCGCGCGCATCACCCGCTCGTCGCAGGCCAGTTCCTGGTCGTGGTGGAAGCTGCGCGCGCACAGGTGCAGCAGCGGCTGGAACCACAGCAGGCAGCGCAGCGCCGCGGCCGCCGCGCCGGCCCACAGGTCGCCGCCGGCGATGTGCGCGCATTCGTGCGCGAGCATCAGACCGCGCTCGCGCTCGCTGTAGCCGCTGTCGAAATCCACGGGCACGGCGATGCGCGGCCGCAGCAAGCCGAACGCCGCCGGCAGGCCGGCGCGGTGCGGCGCCTGCAGCAGGCCGTCGGCGCGCGGCCGCGCCGACGCCAGCGCGCGCTGGAAACGCCATTGCCGCACGCCCAGCCAGGCCGCCGTCGCCAGCGCGCCCGACGCCCAGGCCAGGGCCCATCCCGCGCCTGCCGTATCGGCGATGCGGTCCGAGGCGCCGGCCAGCGGCGCCCACACCGTCAACGCCGGCAGCACCTCGACATAACCGCGCGGCGCCGCCGGCAGCAGGGTCGCGATCGACGCCGCCGGCACCATGCTCCAAGCGGCATAGGCCGCGCCGGCGCCGAACGCGGCGCGCAGCGGCTTGCGCAGCAGCATCACCGCCAGCGTGGCCGCGCCCGCCGCGACGGCGGCGCGCGCCAGCGCCGGCAACAGCCACGCACACAGTTCAGCGAGCGTCATCGTCGAGTTCCTCCAGCAGCTTGCGCAGTTCGGCGATGTCCTTGCGGCTGAGCTTGCGGTGCTGGCTGAAATGCGCGACCAGCGGCGCGACCCGGCCGCCGAACAGGCGCTGCAGCAACCCCTGGCTCTCGTCGAGCAGCCAGTCCTCGCGCGTGAGCACCGGCGCGTACAGATAGCGCCGCCCGTCCTTCTCGGCGCGGATCGCGCCCTTGTTCAACAGGCGGTTGAGCAGGGTCTTGACCGTGGCCTCCTGCCAGGACTGGGCGTCGGCCACAGCCGCGGCCACCTCTTCCGCGGCCAGCGGATGGCGTTGCCACAGCACCTGCATCACCACCGATTCGGCTTCGCTGATCTGCATCGTTTACATCCGTAATTTTTTCTGAGATTACACCTGTAAACGAATAATGCAAGTCCCCGCCGCGTTGACGGGCCCGATGCGATACTGCGGCGATGAGCCTTTCCCCGCGCCCCGAGCCCGTGCGTTTCCAGTCCCTCGCCGACGCCGTCGACTTCCTCTACTCGCGTCTGCCCGGCCCGCTGCACGTCGGCGCCCCGCTCGGCCTGGGCAAGCCGCATCGCCTGCTCAACGCGCTGTATGCGCGCAGCGAGCGCGAACCCTCGCGACGCCTGCACCTGTACACCGCGCTGTCGCTGGACCCGCCCGGCGCCGGCAAGGGCCTGGAAGCGCGCTTCCTGACGCCGTTCGCGCAACGCCACTTCGGCGACGACTACCCGCGCCTGGCCTATGTGCAGGCGCTCAAGCGCAACGCGTTGCCGGCGCACATGGAAGTGGAAGAGTTCTACCTGCAATCCGGCGCGCTGCTGCGCTCGCAGGCGGCGCAGCGCCGCTACGCCAGCCTCAACTACACCCACGTCGCGCGCGCGCTGGCCGAGCGCGGGGTCAACGCGGTGGTGCAGAAGGTCGCGCCGGATCCGGCCGGCAGCGGCCGGCTGTCGCTGTCGTGCAATACCGACCTGACCTTCGACGCCATCGACGCGATCGTCGCCAGCGGACTGCCGCGGCCGGTGCTGATCGCCGAGGTCGATCCGCTGCTGCCGTGGCTCGACGGCAGCGCCGCGGTGGACGCCTCGTTCTTCGATGCGGTGGTGACGCCGCCGGGGCCGTATCCCAAGCTGTTCGGCCTGCCGCGGCAGCCGGTCAGCGATGCGGACTACGCGATCGGCTTCCATGCCAGCACCCTGGTGCGCGATGGCGGGACCTTGCAGATCGGGATCGGCACGCTGGCCGATGCGCTATGCCATGCATTGGTGTTGCGGCATACCGACAACGCGGCGTACTGGCGGGTGTTGCAGGCGTTGGGGTACGAGAAGGCTGGCGAATCGAGCGGTGCGGGAAGCGCGCCGCTTGAGCGGCCCGCTTCGGCGGGCGTCGACCTATCCGGCACCGGTAACGCGACGGCGCCGGTTGCGCCGCTCGATCCCTTTGAGGTTGGGCTTTTTGGCTGCAGCGAAATGCTCAACGAAGGCTTCCGCCGCCTGGTCGAAGTCGGGGTGATCAAGCGCAAGGTCGTCGACGACCTCGAACTGATGCGCAGGCTGCACGAGGGCCGCGCCGACGCCGCCGACCTGGAACGGCTCGAACGCGAGGGCGAATACCTGCAGGGCGGCTTCTATCTGGGCTCGCAGGACTTCTACGACTGGCTGCGCGAGATGCCGCAAGACCAGCGCCGCGGCATCAGCATGCGCCGGATCAGCGAGGTCAACGAACTCTACGGCGGCAACGAAACCCTCGAACGGCTGCAACGCCGCGATGCGCGCTTCTTCAACAGCTGCATGATGGCCACCGCGCTCGGCGCGGCGGTGTCGGACACGCTCGACGACGGCCGCGTGGTCTCCGGCGTCGGCGGCCAGTACAACTTCGTCGCCATGGCCCACGCCCTGCCCCACGCGCGCTCGGTGCTGATGCTGCGCGCCACCCGCGACAACGGCGGCGACACCCGTTCCAACGTGGTCTGGAACTATCCGCAGGCGACGATTCCGCGCCACCTGCGCGATGTCTACGTGACCGAGTACGGCATCGCCCGCCTGCGCGGCAAGACCGACGAAGACTGCATCCTGGCGATGGCCGCGATCGCCGGCAGCGGCTTCCAGTATCCGCTGCTGCAAACCGCGATCGGCGCCGGCAAGCTGGCGCCGATGCACTACCGCCTAAGCGAGCGCAACACCCCGCAGCGCCTGCGCGCCGCGCTGGCGCCGCTGCGCGCGCAGGGCGTGCTGCCGGACTACCCGCTCGGCAGCGACTTCACCGCGGTCGAGCAGCGCTTGGTCAAGGCGTTGGCGTGGCTCAAGGCGAATACGGCCACGACCGGCGCGAAGGCGCGCACCGTGCTCAAGGCGCTGACCTCCGGCGGCGCGGCGGATGCCGAAGCGATGCAGCGCATGGGGCTGGAGCGGCCGGCGGGGTTCGCCGAGACGCTCGAGGCGCGGTTGGTGGGGTTGGCGTTGCGCGAGACTTCGGCGAACTGATCGGACGGCGTCGGGCCTGAAGGCCCTCCCACAAGAGCCATCCTCCATTAAAGCGCCGATTGTCGGGATGCGCGCTCATGGCGCCGGAACCGACGGCTGTTGTGGGAGGGCCTTCAGGCCCGACGCCGTTCGGTCGGTCCAGACCGCCCCCCAGTACGGATAGTCGCCGACTCGCCGCACCAACCCGGCGCGCTTGGGATTGGCGACGATATAGCGAGCCGCCGGCAACAGTTCCTCTTCTGTGCGCAAGGCGCGGTCGTGGAATCCCGGCATCCACACGAAGCCCTTTCGATTCAACGCACGATTGACCATCCGCGCCGCGCGCCCTTTCATCGAAGCCACCACGCTCTCCAGGCGAACTTCGCTGTTCAACTGAATCAGTCCGTGCCAGTGATCCGGCATCAAGACCCAGCACAGCAATTGCGCGCCCAGCCACCTGTCCGGATCGGCGATGGCGTCCGCTGCGATCCGCGCGACGTGGTCGCTGGCGAACATCCGCCTGCGGCGGATGCAGATCGTGGTGACCAGGTAGATCCGTTGCTGCTCCGGCCCGCGTCCGCGACGCAATGCATGGTAGCCGGGAGAATCCGAGGGCGAGTTCATGCCCGCAGCATTCGGCATCCGGGCCGCTGCGATCATCGGGCTGCGCCGTTGGTGCCGGTAGGAAAGTACTGCTTTAGCTGGTCGGAAAGCGTCGGGCCTGAAGGCCCTCCCACAAGAGCGCTGCAGTATCACCTGCTCTTATGGGAGGGCCTTCAGGCCCGACGCCTTCCGATCAGGTCGCGCAAAAGAAAACGGGGCGCAGCGCGCCCCGTTCCTCGACACGTTCGCAGCCCTCAGGCCACGCCGTCCTCAGCCCAGCTTCTTCACCGTAGCCACCACCCGGTCCACGGTGAAACCGAAGTACGGGAACAGCGCTTCGGCCGGCGCCGAGGCGCCGAAGCGGTCGATGCCGACCACGTCGCCGTCCAGGCCGACGTACTTGCGCCAGAAGTCGCTGACGCCGGCTTCGATGGCGACGCGCTTGCGCACCGCGTTGGGCAGCACCGACTCGCGGTAATCCAGCGGCTGGCGGTCGAACACGTCGGTCGAGGGCATCGACACCACGCGCACCTTGACGCCTTCGGCGCTCAGCGCGTCGGCGGCCTGGGTCGCCAGGCCGATTTCCGAACCGGTCGCCAGCAGGATCACCTCCGGCGCGCCGTCGCTGTCGCGCAGCACGTAGCCGCCGCGCGCGATCTGCGCCACCTGCTGCGCGTCGCGCGGCTGGTGCGGCAGGTTCTGGCGCGAGAACACCAGGCAGCTCGGGCCGTCCAGGCGCTCGATCGCCGCCTTCCACGCCGCCGCCGACTCGACCGCGTCGCACGGGCGCCACACGTCGTTGTGCGGGATGTAGCGCAGGCTGGCGAGGTGCTCGATCGGCTGGTGGGTCGGGCCGTCCTCGCCCAGGCCGATGGAGTCGTGGGTGTAGACGTGGATCACGTGCGCGCCCATCAGCGCACTCATGCGCACCGCGTTGCGGGCGTAGTCGCTGAACACCAGGAAGGTGGCGTCGAACGGGATGAAGCCGCCGTGCAGGTTCAGGCCGTTGCTGATCGCGCTCATGCCGAACTCGCGCACGCCGTAGTAGACGTAGTTCGCGTTCGGGTCGGTGGTGGCGACCGACTTGCTGGCCTTCCACAGGGTCAGGTTGGAATGCGCCAGGTCGGCCGAGCCGCCGATCAATTCCGGCAGCAGCGGCGCGAAGGTCTCGATCGCCATCTGCGAGGCCTTGCGCGAGGCGATGGTCTGGCCGTCGGCCTGCAGCTTGGCGAGGTAGGCGTCGGCCTGGGCGGAGAAGTCGGCCGGCAGCTCGCCGGCGATGCGGCGCTTGAGCTCGGCGGCCTCGGCCGGGAACTGCGCGGCGTAGGCGTCGAAGGCCTGCTGCCACTGCGCCTGCGCGCCGGCGTGGTCGCGGTTGCGCCAGCCGGCGTAGATGTCCTGCGGGATCTCGAATTCGGCGTACGGCCACTCCAGCGCGGCGCGGGTCGCGGCGACTTCGTCCTTGCCCAGCGGCGCGCCGTGCGAGGATTCCTTGCCGGCCTTGGCCGGCGAGCCGAAGCCGATGGTGGTGCGGCAGCAGATCAGGGTCGGCTTGTCGCCGTGCTTGAACGCGGTCTCGATCGCGGTCTTGATCTCGACCGGGTCGTGGCCGTCGACCTTGCGGATCACGCGCCAGCCGTAGGCCTCGAAGCGCGCCGCGGTGTCGTCGGTGAACCAGCCGTCGGTGTTGCCGTCGATGGAGATCTTGTTGTCGTCCCAGAACGCGACCAGCTTGCCCAGGCCCCAGGTGCCGGCGAGCGAGGCGACTTCGTGCGAGATGCCTTCCATCAGGCAGCCGTCGCCGAGGAACACCCAGGTGCGGTGATCGACGACGTCGTGGCCTTCGCGGTTGAAGCGCTGGGCCAGGATCTTCTCCGCCAGCGCCATGCCGACCGCGTTGGCCAGGCCCTGGCCGAGCGGGCCGGTGGTGGTTTCCACGCCCGGGGTCTCGAAGTTCTCAGGATGGCCCGGAGTGCGCGAGTGCAGTTGGCGGAAGCGCTTGAGCTCCTCGATCGGCAGGTCGTAACCGGCCAGGTGCAGCAGCGCGTACTGCAGCATCGAGCCGTGGCCGTTGGAGAGGATGAAGCGGTCGCGGTTGAACCACTTCGGATCGGCCGGGTTATGGCTCAGGAAGTCGTTCCACAGCACTTCGGCGATGTCGGCCATGCCCATCGGCATGCCGGGATGGCCGGAGTTGGCGGCCTGCACCGCGTCGATGGCGAGGAAACGGATGGCGTTGGCAAGATCGCGGCGGCTGGGCGTCGTCATGGGGCTCGGGCGGCTGAGGCTGGGAAGCGGAGCGGAGAACCGGCCCTGGGCGGGCGGCGGGCCGGCGAAGAGCCGCCATTGTCCCATCCCGGGGCGGCCCTGTCGCCCCGAACCCGTTCAGGGGCCGCCCGGAGCCATCGATCCGCCTCCCACCGCCCCGAACCGGCAGATTCGGCACGCAAGCCCGAGCAGCCGCCGCACGAACCGCGCCCCAGCAAAACCACACCGCCACGCCCCCGGAAGCCGCAGCGCCCCACCGTCGTCCCGGCGAACGCCGGAATCCATCCTGGACTTGCCGTTTCCATTTCCGTCGCCGTTGGCTATTGCCGCTGCGGCTGCTGTTGCCGTTGCTGTTCGCCCGGACGCAACCCCACGCAAAGCACACGTCCCGCAGCCCCGGAGGGCGTGCGCATGGATGCGCACGCGCGCCATGGGGCAGGATGCCCCTTATGGCGCGGCCCCGCGCCACGATGAGCCCTAGTGGCTTTTGATTCGAAACAGGAGAAGCACTTTCTTTGGTTACTTTCTTTGTTGCTTTGGACAAAGAAAGTGACCCGGCCGCTTGCGGACGGAAGCTCTTGATCGAGGCTTGCCGTCACTCGCCGCTTCGGCAAAAGCCGGAGCGACAGCAGAATCAAAATGGATTCCGGCTTTCGCCGGAACGACGGTCGTGGAGTCCGTACGCGACGACAGGAGCGCACGAGGCCACGACCACGACCAGGAACGCGAACGCGTCCACGACTGCGACCGTGAACGCAACCGCAACCACGACCGCAGCTACAGCGCAAGAACGACCCCTGCGCAACAGCTGCGCTTTCGCAGTCGCGACTTGCGTCGCTCCTACAGGAAGCGGCCGCCACAACGAAAAAGCCCGCCAAACGGCGGGCTTTTCGCGAACGCAACGACGTCTCCGTCAATCCGCCAGCGTCTCCGCCGGCGGATCCTCCACCCCGCGCGACACCATCGAGGCGATGGCGATGTCGCCGGTGACGTTGAGCGTGGTCCGGCACATGTCGAGGAAGTGGTTGACGCCCAGGATCAGGCCGATGCCCTCCGGCGGCACCTTGACCATCGCGCAGATCATCGCCACCACCGGCAGCGAGCCCGACGGAACGCCGGCGGTGCCGATGCCGCCGAGGATGCACACCAGCATCACCATGACCTGCTGGCCCAAGGTCAGGTCGACGCCGAAGAACTGGGCCAGGAAGATCACCGTCACGCCCTCGAACAGCGCGGTGCCGTTCTGGTTCGCGGTCGCGCCCACGGTCAGCACGAAGCGCGAGATGCGCCGCGGCAGCTTGAGTTCGTCGGCCACGCGCAGCGCGGTCGGCAGGGTCGCGTTGCTGGAGGCGGTGGAGAACGCCAGCACCATCGCTTCCTGCGCGCCCTTGAAGAATTCCAGCGGCGAGCGGCCGCCGATGAACTTGATCGCCAGCGAGTAGGTCACGAACATGTGGATCGCCAGCGCCGACACCACCACCGCGACGTACTTGGCCAGCTTGAACAACAGGTCCCAGCCGAACTGCGAGGACAGGTTGAACATGAAGCAGAACACCGCATACGGCGCCAGCTTGATCACCAGCCCGATCAGGGTCATGGAGATCTCGAACAGGCCCTGCACGCCTTCGCGCAGCGTGTCCACGGCCTTGGAGCGGGTCAGCACCATGCCCACGCCGATCATCAGGGCGAAGAACATCACCGCCAGGATCGCGTCGTCGGCCGCGGCCTGGATCACGTTGCTGGGCACGATCGACACCAGCATCTGGATGCCCTTGGGCGCGTCGGTGCTGCCCTTGACGATGCTCTGCGCGCGCTCGGCGTTCTCGCTCATCAACTGCTGCGCCTGCGCCGGGTCCATGCCGGCCCCGGGTTTGAACACGTTGACCATCACCAGGCCCAGCACCACCGCCAGGCCCGACATCACGATGGTCAGGCCGAGCGTGCGCCAGCCGACCCGGCCGAACGAGCGGATGTCGCCCATCTCGCTCACGCCCATGACCAGGGCCGAGAACAGCAGCGGGATCACCAGCATGAAGATCAGGCGCAGGAAGATCTCGCCGGCCGGGCCGGTGATCACCTCGGTGAACAGCTTCAGCAGCGACTCGCAGCGCCAGCCGGTGGCGCCGGCCTCGCAGGCCTGCCCGGCAAGCTGCGCCCAGGTGATGCTCCCGACGCCCGCGGCGTAGACGATCAGGCCCAGGCCGAGGCCGGCGAGGAAGCCGATCGCCATCTTCCAGTGCAGCGGCAGCTGCTTGCGCGCGTTCTGGGTTTCGCTCATGGATACGCTCGTTATCGCCGGGCCAAAACAATCGGCAGGATACACCAGGGGTCCGCAAACGCCCGGACGGTGGGGTTTGGAAGCGCCGCAGCATCCGCGCGGCGCTCGCCTGTGGCAAGGGCTTCAGCCCTGACGCCTTCCGCTCGGGTCGCTGCGATCTGCGACAAAAGCGTCGGGACTGAAGTCCCTCCTACAACGGCGCAAGGCGGCGCCGGCCGACGTCTCTTGTGGGAGGGGCTTCAGCCCCGACGCCTTCCGCTCCGGTCGCCGCGATCTGCCACAAAAGCGTTGGGACTGAAGTCCCTCCTACAACGGCGCAAGGCGGCGCCGGCCGACGGCTCTTGTGGGAGGGGCTTCAGCCCCGACGCCTTCCGCTCAGGTCGCCGCGATCCGCAACAAAAGCGTTGGGACTGAAGTCCCTCCTACAACGGCGCAAGGCGGCGCCGGCCGACGGCTCTTGTGGGAGGGGCTTCAGCCCCGAGGCCTTCCGCTCGGGTCGCTGCGATTCGCAGCAAAAGCATCGGGACCGAGGTCCCTCCCGCACTCACTTGCCCGGCGGATACAACGGCGGCAGCGGCGAAGGCGGCGGCGCTGCGCCTTGCCGCCAGTGCGGCCCTTGCGCGAACGCGGCGCGCAGGCGGTTGCGCGCGTCCACGCCGTCGCCGCCGCCCCAGCGCGCGCGGCGCAAGGCCTGCACGGCGTCGCGCTGGGCCGGGTCGGCCAGGCGCTCGACGAGTTCGTCGTCGTCGGCCGCCGGCGGCCGCGCCAGTCCGCGCAGGACGCTGGCGATATGGTCGAAGTCGCCGCGGTCGATCAGTTCGCGCAAGGCCGGCAGGTTCAGCGCCAACGACGCCGGCGCCGCCGCGCCCGCAGGTGCGGCGCCCGCCTTGAGCGCCGGCGCGGCCGCCAAGCGCGGCTGCGCGCGCAGTTGCAGCGCCCACACCAGGGTGCCCAGCCACAGCAGCGCGAACAGCACCGCGGCGATCGCCCAGCCCTTGTGCACTGCGCCGGTACCGCCGCCGGAGGCGGCCGCGTCGATCGCGGCCGGCGCCGGGTTCGCGCCGGCCTCGCCCTGGGCGCCGGCGCCGCGCGCGGCGGCCACGGCCGGATTGGTCGGCGCCGCCTGGGTGCCGCCGATGCCCTGGCCCACCGTCCAGCTCAGCGGCGGCAGCGTGGCGCTGCGCGCGGCGCGCGCGTTCACGTCCCACCAGTCCAGGCGCAGTCCGTCCAGGCGCACTTCGCCTTCGCGCGAAGGCACCAGCGAGAACTTGCGGCTCAGCTTCACCCGCGGCCGCCCGCCGACGAAGGTCTCGTCGGCCTGGACCGGATCGGCGAACACCTGCACGCCGTCGATCGGCGGCAATTGCAGCTCCGGCATCTGCGCCAGGCCGGCGCCGTCGACGCTGGCCTCGATGGTCAGGCTGGCGGAATTGCCGACCCGCAACTGCTGCGGCGTGGAACGGTAGCTCAAGGTCAGGCTGCGCAGCGGCAGCCACGGCTGCGGCGCGTCGGCCGGCACCGGCCGCACCTGCAGGGTGCGCGCGCGGCTGACCGCACGGCGGGCGTCGCCGCCGCTGCCGGTGAGCTGCTCGATCAGGGTCGTGCCGACCCGGCCCTCGAACACCGCCGCCGGCATGGTCAGCGGGCCGCTGCGCTCGGGCACCAGCAGGAAGCGGCGCTCGACCACGGTGTAGCGCTGGCCGTTGGCGGTGCGCTCGTACTGCAGGTCGTCGCCGACCTTGGTCAGCGAGGCGCCGTCGGGCACCGGCTGGTCGATCTTGCCGCCGAGCACCGGCGTGGCCGCATACAGCCGCACCACCCAGCCGACCGCCTGCTGCACGTAGGGGCTGCTGTCGTCCGGCGCGGCGTCGATGAACACATCGCTGGTGGCGACCGCTTCGTCCGGCACCGCGGCCGGCGTCGGTTCCACGTACAGGTCCACCGGCGCGGTGCGCTGGCCGGCGACCTGCAGCGGCGGCACGCTCATGCGGCCGCTGCGCAGCGGCCGCAGCACCGCGCTGTAGCGGCTGCGCGCGACCATGCCCTGCGCGCCCGGTTCGATCCGGGTGTCGACGCTGGTGCCGACCAGTTCGAAGTTGGCCGACAACGGCGCGTAGTCCGGCGCGCCGCCGACCCGGCCGGTGACCTCGACGTTCAAGGTCGCCGTCTCGCCGGCGCGGATGCTGTTGCGGTCGAGCCAGGCGCGCACCTGCGCCGCGGCGCCGGCGCTGAAGCCGGCGAGCAGCAGGCACAGGGCGAATTTGAGCAGGTAACGCGACATCGCCTCAGTCTCCCTCCAGCGCCGACATCTGCCGGCGCGCGTACTCGATCTTGAACCGTTCCCGCAGCAGGCTGCCCGGGTCGTCGGGAACGCGCTTGAGCCAGGCGTCGTTGGCCTGCTGCCGCTCGCGCTGGGCCGGCGTGCGCGCCGGCTCGCGCGCGCCCGGCGGCGGCTGTTGCGCGCGCTGGCGCTCCAGCTCGCGCTGCATGCGCTCGCGCTGCTCCTGGTCGGCGCGGCGCTGCTGCTCGGGATCGTCGGCGGGCTTGGACCGGTCTTGCGGCTTGCCGTCCGGGTCGGGCTTCGGCGGCGGCGACTGCGGCTTGCCGTCGGGCGGTTGCTGCGAATCCGACGGCTGCGGCTTGGGATCGTCCTGCTTGGAACCCGGCGAGGGTTTCTGCTGCTGCCCCTTGCCGTTCTGGTTCTGCGGCGGCGGCCGCTTCATCGCCGCCTCCACCGCGCGCTTGTTGGCGAGGGCATCGGCCATGCCCGGCTGCTGCTTGAGCGCGCGGTCGTAGGCGGCGATGGCCTCCGGATAGCGGCCCTGGCGCGCCAGCGCGTTGCCGAGGTTGTACTGCGCGTCGGCGCCCTGGCCGCGCTTGTAGAGTTCGCTGGCCTGTTCGAAGCGCCCGGAGCGATAGGCCTGGTTGCCTTCGACGATGCGCTCGTGCGCGCTCTGGTCGGCGCGCTGCCACAGCGACTGCGCGCGCGCCGGCGCGGTCGCCAGCGGCAGGCCCAGGCACAGCAGCAGCGCCAGCGCGCCGGCGCCGCTGCGGCGGCGGAACGCCAGCAACGCCAGCAACAGCAACGGCGGCAACAGCCAGTAGCCGTCGTCCTCGCGCGCCAGCCGCTTCTCGCCGGCGCCGGCGCCGACGCGCGCATCGCCGCTGCCGGCGTTGCCGATCTGCAGTTCGCGCAGGTCGCGGTCGTCGGCGCTGAGCGCGGCGTAGCGGCCGTTGCCGGCGCGGACCAGTTCCTGCAGCGACGCGGTGTCGAGCCGGACCTTGACGATGCGGCCGTCGGGGCGCTGGAACGCGGCGCCGCCGGCGCTGCCCAGGCCCAGCACCGACACGCTGTAGCCGTCGCCGGCGGCCTTGCCCGCGGCGCGGTCGGCGGCGCTGTCGCCGCGGTCGGTGATCAGCACGATGCGGCCGCGCTTGAAGCCGCTCTGGCGCAGCAGCCGCGCCGACCAGGCGATGGCGCGATCGCCGCGCTGGCCGTCGCCGGGCATGATGTCCGGCGCCAGCGAATCCAGGAACACCGAGATGTTGTCGGGATCGTCGGTCAGCGGCGCCACGGTGTACGCGTCTTCGGCGTAGACCACCAACGCGATCTGGCCGCCGCCGGCGCGCGCGCGCAGCAGCGCGGCGAGCTTGGCCTTGGCCTGGGCCAGGCGGCTGGGCGGCAGGTCGCCGGCGAGGCTGCGGCTGGACAGATCCAGCGCCACCACCATCGGCGTGCTGCCCTGCCACAGCGGCTGCTCGCCCTGCGACCAACTGGGCCCGGCCAGCGCCGCCACCGCCAGCGCATAGCCCAGCGCCGCCGCGGCCATCGCCAGTTGCGAACGCCGGCCCGGCGCGCGGTCGAGCAGGTGCGCCAGCAGGTGCGCGTCGACCGCGCCCTGCCAGGCGTTGCGCTGGCGGCGGCTGCGCCACCACCACCCGCCCAGCAGCGGCAGCGCCAGCAGCGCCCACAGCCACTGCGGGCGCAGGAAGGTCAGCGGCGCCAGGTGTTCGAACCACGCCGAAGGATTCATGCCGGCCTCCGTCGCGGCCACGCGAACGCCAGCAGGCCCAGCGCCAGCGCGGCGCCGAGCGGCCACGGATAGCGCTCCAGCCGCGGCCGCACCGCCTTGCCTTCGCGCTGGACCGGTTCGAGCCGGTCGATCTCGGCATAGATGCCGGCCAGCTCGGCGGTGTCGCGGGCGCGGAAGAAGCGGCCGCCGGTGAGGTCGGCGATGCGGCGCAGCGCCGCTTCGTCGACCTCGGCGCCGCCGCTGGTGGGCAGGCGCACGCCGAACAGGGTCAGCACGCCGTCGCCGCCGAAGGCGATGGTGTGCACGCGCACGCCTTCGTCGCGGGCGATCTGCGCGGCGCGCATCGGATCGGGGGTGCCGGGCGTGTTGACGCCGTCGGTCAGCAGGATCAGCACGCGCTCGCGCTCGGGCAGCTGGCGCAGCCGCCGCACCGCCAGGCCGATGGCCTCGCCGATCGCGGTCTCCTGCCCGGCCAGGCCGACCAGGCTGTTGCCGAGCTGGTCGCGCACGGTGTCGCGGTCCAGGGTCAGCGGCGCCAGCACGTAGGCGCGGTTGCCGAACACCACTAGGCCGACGCGGTCGCCGACGCGGCGGTCGAGGAAGTCCGCCAGCACCGCCTTGGCCGCGGTCAGGCGGTCGACGTTGCGCCGGCCCAGGGTCATGTCCTGTTCGCTCATGCTGCCCGACAGGTCCAGCGCCAGCATCATGCCGCGGCCGACCTGCGGCGGACGGATCGGATCGCCGAGCTGTTGCGGCCGCGCCGCGGCCAGGCACAGCAGCGCCCAGGCCAGCCACAGCAGCCAGCCGCCACCGCCGCCGCGCAGGCCGCGCCCGCCGGCCGCGGCGACCGCGTCCAGGCGTGCGCCGAACGGCACCTTCAGCGCCGCCGAACCGTCGCGCGCCGGCGGCAGCAGCCAGCGCGCCAGCAGCGGCAACGGCAACGCCGCCAGCCACCACGGCCAGGCGAACAGCTCGCGCCACTCGGCGATCAATGCGCCCACCCCGGTCATCGCGGCCCACTCATGCGCGCACGCCCATCCATTGCAGGAACCGCCGCCGCGCCAGTTCGCGCAGCGCGGCCGCCTGGGCCGGATCGACCTGGCGCCGGTAGCCGCCTTCCAACAGCAGCCGGCCGGGACCTTCGGCGAAGTCGCGGCGCTTGCTGCCGCGATCGAGGAATTCCAGCCAGGCCTGGCCGTCGAGGGTCTCGGCGGCGCGGTCGCGGCGGCGGCCGGCGCGGCGCAGCAGTTCGGAGATCGCCGCGACCTGCGCGACCGGCGTGGTCGCCGCGGCCAGGGCTTGGTCGAACACGCGCTCGGCCTCGCGCCGGCGGCGGCTGCGGCGGCGTTGCCACCACCACAGCGACAGCGCCAGCGCGGCCAGCACCGCCAGCAGCAGCCACCAGCCCGGCGCCAGCGGCCACAGCGACGGCGCGCCCGGCAGGTGCACGTCGCGCAGCGGCAGTTGTTTCGGCGAGGCCATCAGGCCACCAGCGGCCGGGTGCGGCCCAGCAGCGGCAGCCAGGATTCGCTGGCCGCGTCGGTCGACAGCGCCTGCACGCGCACGCCGCGCGCCGGCAGTTTTTCCAGCGCGGCCTGCACCGGGGCGACGAAGCTGGCGTGCCAGCGCTGGCGCTGGGCCGGCGCGCCGAGGTCCAGCTCGATGCGCTGGCCGTCGTGGCTGAACGGCAGCGCGGCCTTCGGCGGCGCCGCTTCGATCGGATCGGTCAGCAGCAGCACGATCACTTCGTGGTGTTGGGCCAGCACCGCCCAACGCCGCTGCGGCAGCGCGGCGACGCTGCCGGGCTCGGCCAGCACCACCATGCGCGAACCCGGACGCAGCAGGCGCGCGGCGTGGTCGAGCGCGACCTCCAGCCCGGCGTCCTCGGCCGGCGGCTGCGCATACCAGCGCACCATCGCGTCGAGCACGCGCAGCGCGCCGCGCGGACCGCTGCCCGGATTCACCGGCGGCTCGCGCAGGCTGCCGCGCAGCGCGGCGATGCGGTCGCCGTCGCGCGCCGCGGCCCAGGCCGCGACCGCGCCGGCGCGCGCGGCCTGCACCGACTTGAAGCGCACGCGGGTGCCGAAGTACAGCGCCGGCGAGGTGTCGGCGACGATCAGGCTAAGGCGCTCGCGCTCGGCCTGGAACAATTTGGTATGGGCGCGGCCGGTGCGCGCGGTCAGCCGCCAGTCGATGTGGCGGGCGTCGTCGCCGTTGGAGTATTCGCGCGACTCGGCGTACTCCATGCCGCGCCCGCGCAGCGGCGACAGCGCCTGCCCGCTGACGCCGTGGCGGCCCTGGCGCGCGCTGCGGCGGCCGGCGACGGCGGCGCGCAGCGCCACCAGTTCGGCCAGGCTGGGAACGACCCCGTCGCTCATCGAGTCCTCTCACTCCGATCCCTGGGTGAACGCGACACGCTCGTCCGCGCAAGCGCGTCCGCCGCGATCGCCGCTGCCGCGGATCGCGAAGCTGCGATCGCGAAATTCCGATCCCGAAACTGCGATTTCAAAGCTCGATCCGCAAACACGATCCCGCCCCATGGCCTCAAGGCAACGGCACCTTCTTGAGCAATTCGCCGAGCAGGCGATCGCCGTCCCAGCCTTCGGCGGTGGCCTCGTAGCTGGGCAGGATGCGGTGGCGCAGCACGTCCGGGGCGATCGCGCGCACGTCGTCGGGGGTGACGAAGTCGCGTCCGGCCAGCCAGGCATGCGCGCGCGCGCAACGCTCCAGGGCGATCGAGCCGCGCGGGCTCGCGCCCCAGGCGATGCGCCGGGCCAGGGTGGCGTCGTAGCGGGCGGCGTCGCGCGAGGCCAGCACCAGCTCGACCAGATAGCGCTCGACCGCAGGAGCGACGTGCAGGTCCAGCACCGCCGAGCGCGCGGCGAACACGTCCGCCAGCGGCATGCGCTGCACCGCCACCGGCGCGGGCTTGAGCGTCTGCCGGGCGCGCTCGCGCGCCAGGCGCAGGATCTCGGCCTCGGCCGCGGCCTCGGGATAGCCGATGCGCACGTGCATGAGGAAACGGTCGAGCTGGGCCTCGGGCAGCGGGAACGTGCCCTCCTGCTCGATCGGGTTCTGGGTCGCCATCACCAGGAACAGCGGCGGCAGCGCATAGGTGGCGCGGCCGACGGTGACCTGGCGCTCGCCCATCGCCTCCAGCAGCGCCGACTGCACCTTGGCCGGGGCGCGGTTGATTTCGTCGGCGAGCAGGATCGGATGGAAGATCGGCCCGGCCTGGAACTCGAAGCGGCCTTCCTGCGGGCGCCACACCTCGGTGCCGGTGAGGTCGGCCGGCAACAGGTCCGGAGTGAACTGGACGCGGGCGAAGTCGGCCTCCAGGCGCGCGGCCAGCGCGCGCACCGCGCTGGTCTTGGCCAGCCCGGGCGCGCCCTCGACCAACAGGTGGCCGTCGGCGAGCAGGGCGATCAGCAGGCGCTCGATCAGTTCGGCCTGGCCGACGATCTCGACGGCTAGGGCATCGCGCAATTGCCTGAACGCGTCGTGCAGGCGGGCGACATCGGCGGGAGAAGTGGCGGCAACAGGGGCTTGGGCGTGATCGGTAGCGCTGTCCATCCGGTATCCATGGCGGCGAAGCGGGCAAACGAAGGCATTACTTTAGCGGGCAATACGGCATCGGTACGGCGATTCTGACCGAAGTTCGCCCCGCAGGTTCAACCCGCGGGCCCGATCAGGCCCCGGCGCGGCCGCAGCGGGCGCGCCGGAAGCGGGTTTTGGCCGGGAACGGCAAACCCGGCGACGGGTCGCAGCGCCCGCCGGCGCGGCCGGCCCGCACAAATGCGAAGAGGGCCCGAAGGCCCTCTGCGCGTGCGCCGCGGCGCGATCAGCGCTGCGCGACCTTCATCACCTTGGGGGTCACGAAGATCAACAGCTCGGCCTTGTCCTTGCTGCGGGTCTTTTTCTTGAACAGATTGCCCAGGAACGGGATGTCGGCGAGGAACGGCACCTTGCTCAGGTCGCTGCGGTCGCGGAACTCGTACACGCCGCCGATCACGACGGTCTGGCCGTCTTCCACCAGCACCGCGGTGTTGATGTTGCGCTTGTTGATCTGCGGCACCTCGCCGATCGAGGTGTTGACGTAGCGGCTGATCTCGTCCTTCTTGACGTCCAGGTTCAGGAACACGCGGCCGTCGTTGGTGATGGTCGGGTTGACCTTCATCTCCATCAGCACGTCCTTGAACTGCACGTTCGGGATCGGAATGCTGTTGCCGCCCTGCTGCGGCGAGATCGTCACGTAGCCGACCTCCTCGCCCTGGCGGATCACCGCCTCGCGCTGGTTGCTGGTCACCACGCGCGGGTTGGACACGACTTCGCCGCGGCCCTCGGTCTGCATCGCGCTGAACTCCATGTCCAGGTCGACGTACTTGCCCAGGATGGTGAAGGCGATCGCGCCGGCCGGGTTGAGCCGGGCCAGGTTGGTGTTGAGGCTGGCCGGGAACAGGAACGCCGGGTTGGTCAGGGTCTGCAGCAGCGAACGGGCCTGGTCGTTCAACGTGGCGTACTTGGCCGGATCGGAGTCGCGGAACGTCGAGGCGTCGTCGGTCAACTGCCTCGCCTGCTGCCGGATCAAGTCGTTCTTGGCCGCGATGTTGCGATAGTTGTTGATGCTCTCCAGCGTACCGCTGGTGATCACGTCGCCCTTCTGGCCCGACACGCCGAAGCGCGCGCCCAGGTCGCGGGCGAAGCTCTCGCTGGCGATGACGATGCGGGCCTCGATCAGGACCTGGTCGACCGGGCGGTCGATGACCTTGATCAGCTCCTTCATCTGCGCGACTTTCTTGGGAATGTCGCTGATCATCAGGGTGTTGGTGCGCTCGTCCGCGACCAGCCGCCCGCGCGGAGAAAGGAAGCCGTTCTCGTTGCTGTTGTTGCTGTTGGACGCGCCGCCGGAGCCGCCGCCGATGCCCTTGGCCTCGGTCAGCGCCTTATAGATCTGCGCGGCGTTGTGGTAGTTGATCTGCACGTACTCGGTGGCCAGGTCGACGCGGTTGTCGAGGGCGATGCGCGCGTCCTCGCGGTCCTGCTCGTACTTGGCGACCTCGGCCTGCGGCGCGACCCACACCACGTTGCCGCTGCGGCGCTTGTCCAGGCCCTTGGCCTGCAGGACGATGTCCAGCGCCTGGTCCCACGGCACGTTGACCAGGCGCAGGGTGACGTTGCCCTGCACGGTGTCGGCGGCGACGATGTTGAGGTTCGACTCCTCGGCGACCAACTGCAGCACGGTGCGCACCGGCACGTCCTGGAAGTTGAAGGTCACCGGGCGGCCGGAGTAGCTGCGCGCGGCGACCGGCGCGCTGCCGCCGATGGTGCCGGACGTCGGCGCGGCGGCCGCGCCCGCGGCGGGCCTGGCGCCGACCGCGCCGACCGCGCGATTGCCGGTCTGGGCGGTGCGCGGCACCACTTCGACGATGTAGTCGCGGCCGGTCTGGTAGGCCATGGTGTCGACCGCGCCGGCGGTGTTGAGCACCAGTTGCGAACCGGTGCCGGCGCTGCGCGCGTCGATGCGCTGCACCGGCGTGGCGAAGTCGGCGACGTTGAGCGGACGCTGCAGCGCCGCCGGCAACTGCGCGTTGCCGACGTCGATGGTGACCTGCGAGCCCTGGCTGCGCATGTCGGGCAGCGCGCCGTCGCCGCTGAAGCGCACGATCAGCTTGCCGGAGCCGCCGTCGCCGCGCTTGAAGTCGATGTTGGCGACCGAGATGGTGCCCGGCAGCTGCTTGGCGGGGTCGTTGCTCGGCGTCGGCGCGACCGCCGGGGCCGGCGCGAGCGCGGGCTTGGCGGCGGCAGCGACCGGTTCGGCGGCGTTGACCGCGCTGATGCCGGCGAGCAGGCCGAGCGCGAGCCCGGCCAGACGGGGCGCGGCCATGCGGGCGCCGGATGCCATGGGGCGTCGGTCCGACCGCATGTGGTTGGCGTTGAATACGATCATCATGCAATCCCCTTATTGATCTTCCAGCGCGACGGAGGCCGGTCGTTCCAACCAGCCGCCAGCGCCATCCGGCACCAGTTCCACCAAGTCGATGCGCTCCTCAGACACGCCGGTCACGCGACCGTCGTTCTGCCCCATGTACGCACCGGGTCGAACACGATAAGTCACTTTGTCGGGCGCCATCACCAGCGCCACGATGTTCTTGCCCGTACCCAGGGTACCGACCATGTCCAGGCCGTCGAGCGGGAACGCCTCGAGCGGCTGCTTGCGGCGCACCTTGTCCGGACGCAGGCCGGAGCTGCTGTCTTCGTCGGTGAAGGCGGTGCTGAACGGATCGCGCAGGTCCTGCGCGGCATATTCGAAGGTTTCGAACTGCTGCATCACCGGCAGCGGATCCAGCGGCGGCGCCGGGCGCGCCTTGACCTCGGCGACCCACTTCTCGAGGTTGGGCGCTTCGCCGGGCGTGCTGGTGATGCTGCGGAAGCAGCCGGTGGCCGACAGCGCCAGGACCACGGCGCACGCGGCGAACAGGCGGGACGGCTTCGACACGGAACTCGCTCGCATGTCAGTTGCCCTCCTTCTTGGCGCCGTCCGACCCGTCGGCGGGCGGGCTCTGTGCAGCCATCTCTTCCTCGTCCAGGTAGCGGTAGGTCTTGACCGTGCCGGCCAGTTCCAGCGGGCTGTTCGGGGTGATCCCGCCCATCGCGTCCTTGCTGTTGTTGCCCTTGGGCTTCAGCGAGATGTCGTGCATGGTCATGATGACCACGCGCGGCAGCGAGGCCACGCCGCTGACGAAGGCGCCGAACTGGTGGTAGGTGCCGACCATGCGCAGCGCGATCGGCTTCTCGGCGTAGAACTCCTTGGGAACTTCCGCGCCGGGCTGGAACAGTTCGTTGGAGATGCCGGTGGCCAGCGCGGTCTGCGAGATGTCGACGATCAGGTCCGGCATCTCGGTCTTGCTCGGCAACTGACGCAGCATCTGCTGCAGCTGCTGCTCCATCTGGGTCAGCTGCTGCTTGAGCGGCTCGAGGTTGGCGGCGCGGCCCTGCTTGGTCTCGAAGGTCTGGCGCAGCTCGGTTTCCTTGCCTTCCAGGCTTTCCAGTTCGGTGCGCTTGTCGCTCACGAACAGGTACCAGGCCAGGCCGACGATCACCAGGCCGACCACGGCGCAGAACACGATCTGCGCCTGCCGCGGCCAGCTGCCGATGTTGTTGAAGTCCAAGTTCTTCATCGAAGCCTTCTTGCTCACGACGCGGCTCCAGTCTTGGTGGGGGCGGCGGCCGGCGCGGCGGGCTTGGCCGGTGCGGCGGCGGGCTTGGCAGCCGGCGGCTGCGCCGGCGCGGCGGGCGCCTGGCCGGGCTTGGCCGCGGCCGGAGCCGCAGGCGCGCTGCCGGGAGCGGCGGCCGCAGCGTTGCCGGCCGGGGCGGCGGGCGCCGGCGCGGGCGCGGCGGTGCCGGCGGCCGGGGCGGCGCCCGGCGCGGTGGCCGCGGCGGCTTCGGCCGGAGCGGCCGGCGCGTCGGGAATGCCGTCGCCGTCCTCGTCCTTGGGCGCGTTCGGATTGGCCAGCTTGACCGTCAGCTTGAACTCGTACGGCAGGCCCTTACCGCCGCCGTCCTTGGCCTCGATGATGGTCAGGTCCGGCTTGCTCATCCAGCCGGAGACCTCGAGGTTGCGCATGTAGGTGCTGACGCGCGCGTTGGACTGCGCGCGGCCTTCCAGGGTCAGGGTCTCGGCGTCCTGCTTGATCGCGGTCAGCACCGCGCCGTCGGGAATGGTGCGCACCAGCGAATCGAACAGGTGCACCATCTGCGAGCGGTTGGACTGCAGCTTCTCGATCACTTCCTTGCGCGCGAGCAGCTTGGCCTTCTTCTTGTCGAGCTCCTCGATCTCCGCGATCTTCTTGTCGACCTCGGCGATCTGGCCGTCGAGGAAGCTGTTGCGCTTCTGCTGGCCGCTGATTTCGTTGCTGTAGTAGAAGACGATCAGGAACGACAGCGCCGCCGCGGCCAGGGCCGACAGGCCCAGCATCGCGCCGAATTCCTTCTGCCGTGCCTTGCGGCGCTCGGCGCGCCACGGGAGCAGGTTGATGCGTGCCATCAGTCGAAGCTCCTCAGGGCCAGGCCGCAGGCGATCATCAGCGCGGGAGCGTCCTGCGCCAGCGCGTGCGCCTGCACGCGCGGCCCCAGGGTCATGTGCGCGAGCGGATTGGCCACCGTGGTCGGGATGCCGAGTTGCTCTTCGACCATCTCGGCGATGCGCGGGATCGAGGCGCCGCCGCCGGCCAGGACGATCTGGTCGACGCGGTTGAACTCGCTGCCGGCATAGAAGAACTGCAGCAGGCGGCTGACCTGCTGAACCATGGCTTCCTTGAACGGCTCCAGCACCTCGGCCTGGTAGCTCTCCGGCAGCCCGCCCTGGCGCTTGGCCAGGCCGGCTTCCTCGTAGCTCAGGCCGTAGCGGCGCATGACCTCGTCGGTCAGCTGCTTGCCGCCGAACACCTGCTCGCGGTGATAGAGGCTGCGGCCGTTGCGCAGGACGTTCAGCGTGGTCATGGTCGCGCCCGAGTCGACCAGGGCGACCAGGCCGTCGCGCGGCCCGCTGAGGGTGTCGGCGAGCAGCGCGAACGCGTTCTCGATCGCGAAGGCTTCCACGTCCATGACCCGCGGGGTCAGGCCGCCGAGCTCCAGCGCCGAGGCGCGCACTTCCACGTTCTCCGAACGCGACGCGGCCAGCAGCACCTGGATCATGTCCGGGCTGCCCGGCATCGGGCCGAGGACTTCGAAATCGTGGTTGACCTCGTCGATCGGATACGGCACGTAGTTCGCCGCTTCCAGCTCGACCTGCGACTCCAGGTCGTCTTCGTCCAGGTCGGCCGGCATGCCGATGACGCGGGTGATCACCGAGGAACCGGCGACCGCCGCGGCGGCGTGCTTGGCGCGGGTCCCCGATCGGGCGACGGCGCGTTTGATCGCCTCGCCCACCGCTTCGACCTCGACGATGTTCTTTTCCACCACCGCGTTCGGCGGCAACGGCTCGACCGCGTAATGCTCAACGCGGTAGCGATTGCCCGCACGCGAAAGTTGCAATAACTTTACCGCGGTCGAACTGATGTCCACGCCGACGAGAGCCGGCTGGCTTTTTGTGATGAGTCCCACAGTTATCTCCCCATGCCACAAGCGCTTACGCGCACTTCGTGTGGCCCCGGCTTAGATAACGGACTTTTCACAGGCTGGCAACCACTTCTTTCACGATTGCCAACCAAGTCGTGCTTTTTTGACCTTTGGCGTCACGTGACCGCCACGGTCAGTCCACCTGGGTGACACATACCGCTGGAGCCCCCGAAACCGCGATTCAGGGCGCGGTTCGCGCGCCCGGGGCCGGATGCGCTGCGTCCGCGCCGGGCTTGCGCGCCCGGGTTCGCCCGATCCTGCCGGCGGGTGCGCACCGCGATCCGTGCCGGCGCCTGCAATTTCCCAGCGAACCGCCACCGCGCAGTGCGCGCGCGCTCACAGCTCGCGCAAGCCGTGCCAGCCACGGGTGAGACTGCGTGAGCGCCAGCGCGCCCGGCGGCGGCCCGGCGCCGATCGCGCGGCGAGCGGCCCGCCCGCCGGTCCCGCCCGCCGCCGCCCGCGGGCGCGGCCGGCCTGGCCCGCCCCGGGGTGCCGCACCGCGTCACCCCGGCCGCGGGCGGAACGCGACCCGGGTCGCGTTCCGCGCTCATCTATACTTCCCCGCCACGACCACACGACACCCGGAAGCCCAATAGATGTCCCGACTTCGCCGTTGGCTGCGCTGGGCGCTGTACGCGTTCATCGGTGCGGCCCTGCTGGGCGCGATCGCGCTCGGCACGCTGTACTACCTGATCGTGCCCAAGCTGCCGGACGTTGAGACCCTGCGCACGATCGAGCTGCAGGAGCCGATGTACGTCTACGCCCGCGACGGCCGCCTGATGGCGATGTTCGGCGAGACCCGGCGCTACCCGGTGGCGATCGAGGACGTGCCCGACCGGCTCAAGAACGCGTTCATCGCGATCGAAGACTCGCGCTTCTACACCCACCACGGCATCGACTACAAAGGCATCGGGCGCGCGGTGTGGCTGCTGGCCACCACCGACGACAAGCGCGTGCCCGGCGGCTCGACCATCACCCAGCAGGTCGCGCGCCAGTACTTCCTGAGCTCGGAATACAGCTACAAGCGCAAGCTCGGCGAAATGCTGCTGGCGATGCGCATGGAGCGCGAGCTGAGCAAGGACGAGATCTTCGAGCTGTACTTGAACAAGAGCTTCTTCGGCAACCGCGCCTACGGCGTCGGCGCCGCCGCCGAGTTCTACTACGGCAAGAAGATGAACGAGCTGAGCCTGGACGAGATGGCCTCGCTCGCCGGCATCCCGAAGTTCCCCTCCAGCGGCAACCCGCTGAGCAATCCCGACCGCGCCAAGATCCGCCGCGACTACATCCTCGACCGCATGGCCGAGCAGAACTTCGTGACCCGCGCCGAAGCCGACGCGGCCAAGGCGGTGGCGATGCACGCCAGCCCGCACGAGCGCCCGGTCGAGGTGTACGCGCCGTACGTGGCCGAGATGGTCCGCCAGGAGATGGTCGCCCGCTACGGCGCCGAGGCGCTGACCAAGGGCTACCACGTCACCACCACCATCGACCCGCAGCTGCAGACCGCGGCCGACAAGGCGATCCGCGAGGGCCTGTCGGTGTACGACCGCCGCCACGGCTGGCACGGCGTGGAGCAGCACTTCGAACTGGCGCCGAGCGAGGACGCCACCGCCGCCAAGGTGCGCCTGCGCGGCATCCCGGCCCAGGCCAACCTGTTGCCGGCGGTGGTGCTGTCGGCGGCCGGCGGCCAGGCCAGCGTGGTGCTCGCCGACGGCACCGAACTCGCCCTGGGCGAGAAGCAGGGCTTCCTCGGCCGCAGCCCCGGCAGCCTGCTCAAGCGCGGCGACCTGGTGCGGGTGGCGCGGATCGAGACCGCCGCGCCGGCGCCCGCCGCCGCGCCCGCCGCGACGCCCGGCGAAACCGCCGCGCCGCCGGCGGCGCCGCCGACGATCAGCTACCGCCTCGACCAGCTGCCGCAGGCGCAGGCCGCGCTGGTCTCGCTGGAACCGGGCGACGGCGCGCTGCGCGCGCTGTCCGGCGGCTACAGCTTCGCCGGCGCCAAGTTCAACCGCGCCACCCAGGCGCGGCGCCAGCCGGGTTCGAGCTTCAAGCCGTTCGTGTACGCGGCCGCGTTCGAACGCGGCTACAACCCGGCCTCGATCGTGCTCGACGCCCCGGTGGTGTTCAAGGACCGCCGCGGCCACATCTGGCGCCCGCAGAACGACAGCGGCAACTTCGCCGGCCCGATGCGCGTGCGCGAGGCGATGGTGCAGTCGCGCAACCTGGTCTCGGTGCGCCTGCTCGACGCCATCGGCGTCGACTTCGCGCGCAAGTACATCAGCCACTTCGGCTTCGACATCGAACAGCTGCCGCCGAACCTGTCGATGTCGCTGGGCACCGCCTCGCTGACGCCGCTGTCGGTCGCGCGCGGTTACGCCACCTTCGCCAACGGCGGCTTCCGCGTCGATCCGTGGTTCATCGACGAGGTCAAGGACCGCGCCGGCGCGGTGGTGTTCAAGGAAAAGCCCGCCACCGCCTGCCCGCAGTGCGTCGGCCGCGGCGGCACCGCCAGCGCGGCGCTGCCGGCCAACAACATCGTCGACGGCTTCGACCTGGGCCCGGCGCCGGGCGCGGTCGCCGGCGCCAAGAAGCCCGATCCGAAGAAGGAAAAGGACAAGAAGGCCAAGCCCGAGGAGCCGGCGAAGAAGCTCACGCCGCAGGAGATCGCGCAGATCAAGGTCGCGCCGCGCGCGATCGACGACCGCATCGCCTACCAGATCGTCTCGATGCTGCGCGACGTGGTCAAGCGCGGCACCGGCACCGCGGCCAAGGTGCTCGGCCGCGACGACGTCGGCGGCAAGACCGGCTCGACCAACGACCACCGCGACGCATGGTTCTCCGGCTTCGGCGGCCCCTACGTCACCACCGTCTGGGTCGGCCGCGACAACTACAAGTCGCTGGGCTACCGCGAATACGGCGGCAAGGCCGCGCTGCCGATCTGGATCGACTACATGCGCGCGGCGCTCAAGGACCAGCCGCTGCACGACAACGAGCCGCCGGAAGGCATGGTCAAGGTCTCGGTCGGCGCCAGCGGCGCGCTGATCCCCGACGGCGCCGGCGGCATCGTCGAGTGGGTCAAGGCCGAGGACCTGGAGCGGATGCAGACCTACACCGACTACGGCAGCGAAGACCAGGCGCCGTCGGAAGAATCCTTCGACATCTTCTGACCGCGGCCCCATCGCGAAAACCCGAAGCCGCACGCCTCGCGCGTGCGGCTTTTTTTCTGCCCGTGCTGGGGCGTTCGCGGGAAAGCCAGCGGCTTTTGTGGGAGGGCCTTCAGGCCCGATGCTCCGAGCGGTTGTGGGAGGGCCATCAGGCCCGACGCTTTCCGGTCAGGTCGCGGCGATCAGAAAGAAGAGCATCGGGCCTGAAGGCCCTCCCACAACCGCCTGAACACAGCCCCGCTTGCCCGATCTGGCGCCTCGCCGCACGGCCCGGCGTGGACATTGCCGCGCCGCGCGGACGTGCTAGCTTTGGCCTGCCGGTGCACCCCGGCCGCGGCGAGCGCCCTCGCCGTGACGTGCCCGCCCGGAGGTCGAGATGCACCAGGCCCGACAGCACGCACACCAGCATGCGCAGACCCGCACCCGCGAGCGTCGCCGGCGCGTGGCCCACGAGGCGGCCCGGCTGATGGCCGAAAGCGGCTACCGCGATTACCACCAGGCCAAGCTCAAGGCCGCCGAACGCCTCGGCATCTTCGACGACGCCTCGCTGCCGGCGAACCGCGAGATCGAAGACGCGCTGCGCGAGTACCAGCGCCTGTTCCAGCGCGAGCACGCCGACGGCCTGCGCCAGCGCCGCGAGGCCGCGCTGCGGGCGATGGAGTTCTTCGCCGGCTTCGAACCGCGCCTGGTCGGGCCGGTGCTCGACGGCACCGCCGACGCGCGCAGCCCGGTCGCCCTGCATCTTTACTGCGACGATTTCGAAGCGGTGCCGCGCTTCCTGGAACAGCACCACATCCCGGCCGAAACGCGCGAACGCCGCTTGCGCCTGGACCGCGAGCGCGCCGAGGACTTCCCGGTGTGGGTGTTCAGCGCCGAAGAACTGGGCTTCGACCTGACCGTGCTGCCGCTGGACGTGCTGCGCCAGGCGCCGCTGTCCAACGTCGACGAGAAACCGATGCGGCGCGCCTCGGCCGCGCAGTTGCGGCAGATCCTGGCCGAAGAGGAAATCTCGCTGTTCGAGCGCGGCTGAGCGCCGGCGCGATCGCCATCGCACCGCAAGGCTCCTGCGGGAAGCACTTGAGTCCCGACGCTTTCGCGCCGGATCGCGGCGAGCGGATCGATAGGCGTCGGAACTGAAGTCCCTGCCACCAAAGCTCGGCAACGGCCGCGACCGCGGCTCACTCGACCGGATCGAAGCGACATGCAAGGACTGCAACCGCGCACCGCCCACGCTGCCGACCGCCGGCGTTCCTGGCGCCTCATCCATCTCGCGCTCCTGGCCGCGGCCATGGCGCCGGCGACGTGGGCCGCCGCGGCGACCACCCAGGCCGGCGGCGCTGCAGCGTCGACTACCGCTGCCAAAACCGGCGCCGCTCCAGTTCCACGCACCGCCGCGCCGGCCAACGCCGGCACCACCGTCGCCGACGTGATCGCACGCCTGCGCGCCCGCGCCGCCGCCTCGCAGCGCAGCCCGGCGGTGCGCGCCGATTACCTCGCCCTGTTGCGCGCGCAAGGCCTGAGCGAGCAACAACTGCCCTACCCCGACTTCGCCTGGCTCCGGTTGCTGTTCGAAGCCTCGCGCGACGGCGGTTACTGGAACCTGCGCTGGGCGATCACCGACCGCGAACCCAATTCGGACGCGATCTGGCGGCAATGGCAGGCGCTGCGCGCGCCGGCGCCCGACCGCGCCACCGCGGTGGCCGAGTGCGACGAACTGTCGGCGTTCTACGCCACCCTCGCCCGCCTGGGCGGCGTCCACGGCGTCGGCCTGCTGTGGCCTACGTCCAACCACACGGTCGCGGTCTGGAGCCGCCCCGGCCCGCCGCGCGAAACGCGCATCGTGGTGCCGACCACGCTGATCTTCCTCGGCCGCAACGACAGCTTCGGCAGCCGCGGTTTCGACCCATGGAAGCAGAAACGCATCTATCCCTACACCCGCGCCGACATCGCGCCCGCGCAGCGGCTGCCGCCGGCGCTGGCCGGGTTCCTGATCGCGCAGGCCGACCGCTACGCCGACGCCTCCGGCCTGGGCCTGCAACGCCTGCGCGAGTTGCGCGAAGGCGTGCTCAAGGGCGCGCTCGGCGCCGCCGACGCCGCAAGCCAGGCGCGCCGGCAACGCGACGCCCTGCCGACGAGCGCCGCCGCCGATCGCGCCGCGTACGCGCACTTCATCGAGGCCATGCGCGGGCGCGGCCCCGAGCTGGACTGAACCGCGCGCGGCAGCGGTGCGTGGAATACTGCGGCGACGCCGCAAGGACCGCACGATGACCGCTCATGCAACCCGCCGCCGCAGCGCCAGCGCACTGTCGCTGGCCGCAGCGCTGTGGCTCGCCGTTGCGGCGTTCGCCGCCGCGCCCGGCGCCTTCGCCGCGGAACCGGCGCACTACCTGCAACTGGACCCGCACTGGGTCGGCGAGCCCTACCAATGGCAGCTCGAGGACGGCACCGTGCTCCAGCGCGGCGTGACCGACGAGAGCGCGCGCGCCGCGGTGTCCGCCCGTCCCGGCCAGGAACGCTATGCGCTGGAAACCCTGGCGATGCGCTCTCCGGTGCGGATCGCGGCGGAGTGCTGGAAGCGGCCGCAGGCGCGTTTCGACGCCTGCATCGAACGCGGCGAGGCGGGGCCGTCGCGCGCGCGCCAGCACGCCGAGGCCGACTCCGACCGCGCCCTGGACGAAAACCTGCGCCGGCGCAGCGCGCGCGCCGCCTGGACCGGCCTGGACGAACGCACCGTGGCCCGGCGCCTGCGCCGCGCGCTCGACGCGCAGGCCGCCTGGGACGCCAGCGCGCAGGCGCGGCAGCCGCCCGCGCGCCTGGATTGCGCCACCGCCGGCGCCGGCCTGCCGCCGCTGGCGGACGCGGGCCAGCGCCGTTTCCGCGCCGCGCTGGACGCCGGCGCGCGCACGCCGGCCGGCGAGGCCGAGCTGATCGCCGCCGCGCGCCTGGGCCACTGGCGTGCGGCCGCCGCGCTGGCCAAGCTCGCGCTGTACGACGACGACTGGGAATCGGCGCAGACCCTCGCCGCCTGGCTGCTCGAACGCGGCGCGCCGGCCGGCTACAACGCGCTGGCGCGCAGCCTGGACGTGGCGGGGAGCTACGAACACGGCCGCGCCACGCCCGGCGAACGCGACCTGGTCGCACGCCTGCGCCGGCGCGCGGCGCTGAGCGGCGATCCCGGCGCGCAGATGGATCTGGCCGACGAATTGGAAGCGAGCGACCCCGCCGGCGCGCAACGCCTGCGCGACTGCGCGCGCCAGCGGTTTCCCGACATCGACGGCTGAGCCGCTGCTCGCGCGCCGCGCGCGCAAACGAAAACGCCCCGCATAAGCGGGGCGTTTGGCCAGCGTCGAGCGCTTGCGATCCGCGCGAGGCGGATCGCGGCGCGGCTCAGCGCTTGTCGGCGGCGACGTAGTCGCGCACGCCGTGGCCGGTGTAGATCTGGCGCGGACGGCCGATCTTGTTTTCCGGGTCGTTCTGCTGTTCCAGCCAGTGCGAGACCCAGCCGGCGGTGCGGGCGATGGCGAACATCACGGTGAACATCTCCACCGGGATGCCGAGCGCCTTGTAGATGATGCCCGAGTAGAAGTCGACGTTCGGGTAGAGCTTGCGCTGGACGAAGTAGTCGTCCTTCAGCGCCGCTTCTTCCAGCTTCATCGCCACGTCCAGCAGCGGGTCGTTGATGCCCAGCTCGCCGAGCACGTCGTGGGTCATCTTGCGCACCAGCGCGGCGCGCGGGTCGTAGTTCTTGTAAACGCGGTGGCCGAAGCCCATCAGGCGGAAGCCCGATTCCTTGTCCTTGGCCTTCTCGACCGCCGACTTGACGTTCTCGGGACGGCCGATCTCGTTGAGCATCTTGAGCACGGCTTCGTTGGCGCCGCCGTGCGCCGGCCCCCACAGCGCGGCGACGCCGGAGGCGACGCTCACGTACGGGTTGGCGCCGGTGGAACCGACCAGGCGCACGGTCGAGGTCGAGGCGTTCTGCTCGTGGTCGGCGTGCAGGATGAACAACAGATCCATCGCCTTGGCCGCGACCGGGCTCAGCTCCAGCGGCTCGCTCGGCACTTCGAACAGCATGTGCAGGAAGCGCGTGGTGTAGTCCAGGCTGTTCTTCGGGTAACGGATCGGCCAGCCGATCGAATAGCGGTGGCAGGCCGCGGCGATGGTCGGGACCTTGGCGATCAGGCGGATCGCGGCCAGGCGGCGCTGTTCCGGATCTTCCAGGTCGAGTTCGTTGTGGTAGAAGCTCGCCATCGAGCCGAGCATGCCGACCAGCATCGCCATCGGATGGGCGTCGTGGCGGAAGCCGTAGAGGAAGGTGCGGAAGGCCTCGTGCATCATCGTGTGATGCGTGACCTCGTGCTCGAACTTGGAGAATTCGCCCGCGGTCGGCAGTTCGCCGTTCATCAGCAGGTAGGCGACTTCGAGGAAGTTCGACTTCTCGGCCAGCTGCTCGATCGGGTAGCCGCGGTACAGCAGCACGCCGGCGTCGCCGTCGATGTAGGTGATGGCCGACTTGCAGCTCGCCGTCGCGGTGAAGCCCGGGTCGTAGGTGAACATCCCGGTTTCCTTCGGCAGCTTGCCGATGTCGACGCAGGAGGCGCCGAGGGTGGGATGCTGCACCGGCAGGGCAAAGTTCTTGTCGCCGGCGGTGACGCTCACCTGGTCCAGGCGTTTGTTGGAATCTTCGGACACGAAACACTCCTCAGTCTGCCTGCCGCAGGGATGGCCGCGACAGGAGGGCAACGGGGGGTCGCAAGCACGTTGCGATAGTGAATTATCGCACAACGCATTCCGAGCCCATGCTCGGACTTTGGTCGCGGCGCCGGGTCTGGCGCGATGGATCGTTGCGCCGGCGCGGCGGCGAACGGCGGCCACCGGTCAGTATTCGACCGCCCGGTTGCCGGGATGTGGCGGCTCGATTCGCGGGGCGCGGCGGCAGTGGGCGGAGCGGAGCGGCTTCGAGGCGTTGGGCGGCTGCCGGGCATGGCCGCGGCGGTCGGCTTGCCGGACCGGCCGGCTCGCCGCGCCCTGTCCGCCGGCAAGCGCGGCGCCCAGCAGGAGCAGCGGCTTTGGGGGCTTCAGCCCCGATGCCTTCCGATCCGGTTGCCGCGACCCGAGAGGAAAGCATCGGGGCTGAAGCCCCTCCCACAAACGCGGCCGGGCTGAATCAAATGGGCGGCCGAAACGGACCCAAACGCAAACGGCCGCCCTTGCGGGCAGCCGTTGTGCGTACAGCGAAGCGCTTGCTGCAAGTTCCGGCCGGATCGCTCCGGCGCGGCACGCGATTACTTCTGCGCGCCGTACCGCTTGCGGAACTTGTCGACGCGGCCGCTGGTATCCATGATCTTGTGCTTGCCCGTGTAGAACGGGTGCGAGGCCGACGAGATATCGACCTTGATCAGCGGGTACTCGGCACCGTCGAGCTTGATCGTTTCCTTGCTCGACAGGGTCGAACGGGTCAGGATCTGGAAATCGGTGGTGACGTCCTGGAACACGACGTCGCGGTATTCGGGATGGATGCCTGCCTTCATGGCACTCAACCTTAAGGTGTGCGGGAAAGTCGGGCAGTATAGACATGCATGGGTGGGTCGCGCAAGTCCACGCGGCACAAAGAAATTGATCGCAGCGCCGATTGAGAACCCTGGGCACCCGGCCTGCCCCGGCCCGGATGCCGCGCAGTTGCCGCCCGATCCTGCCGGTCCAACGCGCCGCCCAGGCCGGACCGGAAAATCCGATCCGGCCCCGCCCGCGCCGCCTCAGCCCGCGGCCAGCGCCGCCGCGATCAAGCGCTCGAACCGGGCCTGGTCGTATTTCATCAGGATCGACACCTTGTCCGCCCGCCCTTCCTGCCGGCGCCAATCGACCACGGTCGCGCCGCGGCTGTGGGTGCCTTCCAGCTCGATCGACACCGGCCGGTCCTGCACGTCGAGCGCGCCGTCGGGTTCGAGCGCGAACGCCATCGCCAGCGCGTCGGCGGCGTGCCACTCGTCGCCGCGGCGGTCGATCGACCACAGCCGGGTCTTCTCGGAAATGCGCTCGTAGAAACGCCCGCGCTCGGAACCGGCGGCGAGCCAGCCGACCACGCGATCGTGGTGCAGGCCGTGGGCCATCACCGCTTCCCAATCGGCCAGGTCGATGCGCTCGAACGCCTCGAACACGATGTGCGCGGCTTCCGGATCGAAATAGACGTTGAACTCCGCGGCCGGGGTGATGTTGCCCTGGCAGGTCACCGCGCCGCCCATCACCACCAGGCGCGCGATGCGCTGCGGCAGGGTCGGGTCGAGCTTGAGCGCGAGCGCGACGTTGGTCAGCGGGCCCAGCGCCACCAGCAGCAGTTTGCCGGCGTGCTGGTGCGAGAGGCGGATGATCGCCAGCGCCGCGTGCTCGGCTTCGACCTGGCGCTTGGCGGCCTCGAAGCCGACGTCGCCGAAACCGTCCTGGCCGTGCACGTAGCCGGCGTCGGGCGAGGGATGCAGCAGCGGCGCGTCGGCGCCGGCGAACACCGGGATGTCCTGGCCGGCCACTTCGCACAGCTTCAGCGCGTTGGCCACGGTGTGCTGGAGGCCGACGTTGCCGGCGGCGATGGTCAGGCCGACGATCTCGTGGCGCGGGTCGTTGAACGCCATCAGCAGCGCCAGGGCGTCATCCACGCCGGGGTCGGTGTCGATGAGCAGGGGAATGCGATCGGTCATGAAGTCACTCGTTGTGCGGAACAGTGCGCAGCGACGTTCGCCGCGCCGGCCGAAGCGGCCGAGGGGGCCGTAACGGCCGGGACAGCGTGCAGTGCGCCTGGGTAGCGCAGCAGTTCGCCGAAGGGAAACCACGAGAAGGCGACGGCGAAGCGATAACGCTCTTCGCCGTCGATGCGCTCGATGCGCGTGCGGGCATCGGTGCGCGAAAACAGGAAACGCGGCAGCGGCAAGTCGCGCGCGCGCAGGCCGAGCGGGATGCCGAGCGTACGCGCCAGGCGTTGGCCGATAACTCCGGCGAGGCCGCGACCGGTGCGCAGTTCGATCCCGCCGGCCAGGGCGCCGCCGTCGCGGTGCAGTGTCTGCAGCAAGGGGGGCAGCCGGTCGAAGGCCGGGCAGAACCCTCCGATCGCCGCGTTGTGGGGCTCTCCCGGCATCCGGGTCGGGCTCTCCTGCTGGCGGGACACTATGCCCTAACTCGGGCGAGCGGGGAAATCGCCGGAATCGTCGAATTCGCCGGGTTTTGCCGGCTCGGGCGGTTGCCTGGGCCGGGGCCGGGCGGATGCGCCGGGACGGGGGCGTCGCTCCCGCCCCGCGCGCCGGCTCAGAGCCCCTGGCCCGGCGGCAGCCGCGACAGGATCTCGGCGGTGTCCCAGGCCGCGCCCTGGGCGAACCAGAACTCGTCGACGCCGCGCGGCCAGGGATCGTCGCCACCGGGGAAATAGTCGACCACGGTGACGCTGTCGGCGTTGCCGTAATGCACGACCAGGTCGTCGCCGGAACGCTCGACCGTGGTCGTGGCGGGATCGACGTCGGCCTGGAAATGCAGGACCGCGATGAACTGGCCCCAGGGATCGCTGTGATAGACCCGGTCGTGGCCGTCGCCGGCGGAAAACACGAAGAACGGATTGCCCTGGCCGCTGTGCAGCGCATCGTCGCCGGGACCGCCGGTCAGCACATCGTCGCCGTCGCCGCTGTCGAGCATGTCGTCGCCGGCCAGACCGTAGAGCGCATCGTTGCCGTCCAGGCCTTCGATGGTGTCGGCCTGGGCGGTGCCGTAGAGCGTGTCGTCGCCGGAACTGCCGACGATGCTGGCCAGGATGCGCGCCGAGGGCGCGGCCGGGCTGCGCGGCGACGCGGAAAACAGGCTCGGCACCGCGCGCCGCAAGCGCGCCTGCTGCGCGCGTGCGGACGCGCCGGATGCGAGATCGGCGCTGCGGCGCACCTCGGCGGCCGGCGCGCGGGCGGCATCGGTGCCGGGCGGGAGATCGGAAAGCAGGGGCATGACAGGCTCCTTGTCGAAGACGCGGATCGATGGCGCGACGGTCGCGCCTGCGCACGCCGCCATCCGTGGCGTCCGCAAGCCCGATCATTGCAGCACGGCGCCGGCGCAGGCGTTGCGACGCACGCGCAGTGGCGATGCGGGCAGCGTCGCCGCGATGGCCGGATCAGGCCCGGCCCGTCTCCGGGCGATGGATCGAAGGGCCGACGCCCATCGCGACCGCGACCGGCGAGCCGCGCCTCAACGCGTCGCCGGGCCAAGCGCCGGCCAAGCCGCCGGCCGAGCCGCCGCGCTTACGCCGACGCGTAGCGCGCCGCGCCGCCGACCCAGCGCGCGACGATCCGCTCGGCCAGTTGCGGCGATTGCGCCAGCAGGCGCTCGCCGACCTCCTGCACCAGCGGCAGCAGGTCGGCGTCGCGGCCCAGGTCGGCGACGCGGAAGCCGGCCAGGCCGGTCTGGCGGGTGCCGAGCAGTTCGCCGGGGCCGCGCAATTCCAGGTCTTTCTGCGCGATCACGAAACCGTCGTGGGTCTGCCGCATCGTTTCCAGGCGCTGCCGCGCCAGCCCCGACAGCGGCGCGCGGTACAGGAGCACGCAGCTCGACGCGGCGCTGCCGCGGCCGACCCGCCCGCGCAGCTGGTGCAATTGCGCCAGGCCCAGGCGTTCGGCGTTCTCGATGATCATCAGCGAGGCGTTGGGCACGTCGACGCCGACTTCGATCACGGTGGTGGCGACCAACAGGTCCAGCTCGCCGTCCTTGAACGCGCGCATCGTCTCCTGCTTTTGCTTCGCCTTCATCCGCCCGTGGACCAGGCCCACGCGCAGCGGCGCGAGCTGTTTCGACAGGTCCTCGAACGTGCTCTGCGCGGCCTGCGCGACCACTTCGTCGGATTCGTCGATCAGCGTGCACACCCAGTAGGCTTGGCGACCTTCGGCGCAGGCGGTGCGGATGCGCTGGACCAGCTCGGGCCGGCGCTCCTCGCTGAGCGCGACGGTCTGCACCGGCGTGCGCCCCGGCGGCAGTTCGTCGATGGCCGAGACGTCCAGGTCGGCGTAGGCGGTCATCGCCAGCGTGCGCGGGATCGGCGTGGCGGTCATCACCAGCTGGTGCGGCACGATCGCATTCGCGCCGACCGCGCCGCCGACGCCCTTGTCGCGCAGGGCCAGGCGCTGGTGCACGCCGAAACGGTGCTGCTCGTCGACGATGGCCAGGGCGAGGTCGTGGAAGGCCACGCCCTCCTGCATCAACGCGTGGGTGCCGACCACGACCTGGGCGCTACCGTCGGCGACCGCTTCCAGCGCCTGCTTGCGCGCCTTGCCGGTGACCTTGCCGGCCAGCCACGCTACGCGCAGCCCAAGCGGCTCCAGCCACTTGCGCAGGTTGCTCAGGTGCTGCTCGGCGAGCAGCTCGGTCGGCGCCATCAGCGCGGCCTGGCGGCCGTGCTGCACCGCCAGCATCGCCGCCAGCGCGGCGACCACGGTCTTGCCGCTGCCGACGTCGCCCTGCACCAGCCGCAGCATCGGCGAGGGCTTGGCCAGATCGACGCGGATCTCGTCGAACACCCGCCGCTGCGCGCCGGTCAGCTTGAACGGCAACGACTTGCGCAGTTTCTCGGCCAGCGCCACCTGCTTGAGCGGACGCGCCTTGTGCGCCTGCTGGGCGATGCGCTGGCGGCGCAGGCTGAGGTGATGGGCCAGCAGTTCCTCCAGCGCCAGCCGCCGCTGCGCCGGATGGCGGCCGTCGATCAGCGCGGCGACGTCGGCGTCGGCCGGCGGCCGGTGCACGGTCAGCAGCGCTTCGCGCAGGGTCGGCAGTTGCAGGCGCTGGCGCAGTTCGTCGGGCAGCAGTTCCAGCGCCGCGTCGTCGGGCAGGCGGTCGAGCGCATAGCCGATCAGCTTGCGCAGCGTCGCCGGGCCGATGCCTTCGATGGCCGGATAGACCGGGTCGAGCGCCTGCCCGAGCTCGACCTGCGCGCCGTCGTCGAGGATGCGGTAGCTGGGATGGACGATCTCCAGCCCGTGCTGGCCGGGCTTGGGCGTGCCGTACAGCCGCACCCGCGCGCCGACCTGGAACTGGGCGACCTGGGCGGCGCGGAAATGGAAGAAACGCAGCACCACGTTGCCGTGCGAATCGTCGCCGACCGCCACCCGCAGCATCGGCCGGTAGCGAAAGCCGCGCTCGACCGCCTCGACCCGCCCTTCCACCTGCGCCGGTACGCCCGGCCGCAGGCTGGCGATCGCGGCGAGCTGGGTGCGGTCTTCGTACTGGCGCGGCAATTGCAGCCAGAAATCCTGCAGGGTCAGCAGCCCGCGCGCCGCCAGCTTTTCGGCCACGGCCGGCCCGACCCCGGGCATGCGCGGCAGCGGTTGCGTGTGGAGATCGACGGTAGGCCCGTCCTTACGGCTCTGCATGGGCGTAAGGATAGGGCGGGAGCCGCGGACCGGAAAGCCGCGGCGGCGCCGCGCGCGGCCGGCTCAGAACGTCTTCAGCTGGATCGACGACAGCGCGGCGAAGAACGCGGCCAGTGCGGCGGTGGCCAGCAGCGCCGCCAATACACCGCCGAACGAGGCCGCGCCGCGCGCCCAGCGATAGCCGACGAAGAAGATCGCGGCCAGCATCGACACCGGCAAGACGACGAACACCAACTCGCCGACCGCGCTTGCGGCCGAGCCGGCGCGCCACTCCAGCAGCGCCGACGCCGCCCGCCACAGGGCCAGCAGCATGCACAGGCCCGACAGGGCGGCGAACGGGTAACGGCTCATCCGCCGCAGTCGCGACGGCAGCGGTTCGTACTTGCGGTAATGCCTGCTCATGGATCGCCCCCCGGTCCGGGACGATGGATAGCCGAGCGCGCGCCGCATGTCCAGCCGCGGCCCCGGCCGGCGCCGCGCGGCAAGCGGGCGGCCGCAGCCGCCCGCCTGGCGATCCGCCGGATCAGTACCGCGCGCTGAACTCCATCCCGTACGTGCGCGGCTCGGTCAGGCGCGCGCCGACCGTGCCGAGCACGTTCTTGCCGTAGGTGCCCAGCGAGTTGACGTACTGGTTGTCGAACAGATTGTTGCCGTACACCGCCAGGCCCCAGCGGTCCTGCGGCGAGGTCCAGGCGATGCGCAGGTCGGTGCGGTTCTGCGCCTCGCCCAGGTCCAGCGCCGGGCTCACCCCGCAGCGGTTCTGCGCGCGCGACTCCTCGCTGCAACGCACCTTGCCGCGGTAGGAATGGCGCAGGGCGATGTTGATGTCGCCGTTGGCCTCCATCGGGATGCGGTAGTGCAGGCCGCCGGCCGCCGACCAGTACGGCAGGCCGGTGGGATCGCCGCTGGCGTCGATGCCGTCGGAGGTGACGTAGGTCTTGTAGGTCGAGTCGATGAAGCTGGCGTTGAAGTCCAGGCCGAAGTTGTCGGTGGCCTGCCAGCGCATGTCGAAGTCCAGGCCGTAGGCTTCCAGGTCCGAGGTATCGACGACGAAGCGCGGGATGTCGGTGCTGCTGTCCAGCCGCACCGCCTGGCGGTTGTCGTAGACGTAGTAGAACAGCGAAGCGTTGAGCTGCATGCGCTGCTGCGGGAACGAGGTCTTGATGCCGGTCTCGAAGTTCCAGACGTCCTCGTTCTCGAAGCTGCTGCCGATCTGCAGCGAGTTGAAGCCGCCGGCCTTGTAGCCCTTGGCCAGCGAGGCGAACACCATGGTCTCGTCGCTGATGTGGTAGTCGACGACGAAGCGCGGGCTCAGGTCGCTCCAGCTGTTGGAGGTGCGGCGCAGCACGCCCTTGTTGAGCATCGCCGGCGGGTCGATGAAGGCGACGTCGAAGACGAAGAAGTCGCGCGGGATGCCGATCACCTGGAACGCGCCCAGCGCGTCGAGCTGGTCGAGCGCGGCGTCGAGCCCGGGCGAGGAACGCGGATTGTTGAGCCAGCTGAATTTCTTCTCGTCGCGGGTGTAGCGCAGGCCCACGGTGAGGTTGAGCTTGTCGCTGACGTGCCAGATCACGTCGCCGAACACCGCGTAGGCCTTGGTGTCCAGGGTGTTGCGGAAGGTCTCGTTCCAGTTGTGGCCGAGCAGGCGGATCGGGATGCCGAGCTGGGCCAGGCCGGCGTCGACTTCGCCGAACAGGTAGCCCGACTGGGTCGGCGCCATGCCCAGGTTGTGCACGATGGTGTCGACCGAGTCGGTGGTCGCGTTGACCTCGCTTGTCTGGCGCGCGCTTTCGTCGAAGTAGCTGGCGCCGGCGATCCAGTCGAGCTTGTCGGTGCTGCCGTTGAACTTGAACTCCTGGTAGAAGCTGCGGTTGCTCTCGGTGTTGGTCGAGTCGACGTACAGGTAACGGCGGTTGGTGCCGTCCTCCTCGACCCGGTTGACCGAGTCGTAGTCGCGCCAGGAGGTGGTCGAGGTGAAGCCGCCCCAGTCGGTGCCGTGGTCGACGATCAACGTCACGCCGTCGAAGCGGCGCGATTCCTCGTTGCCTTCGGCGTCGCTGACGGTGCCGATCTTGCGCGGGTCGAGGTAGCCGCGCTCGTCCACCGGCAACGGCGCCAGGCCCGGCGCCGGCGGCAGCGCGACGATGCCGGTGGTGGCCTGGCCGAGCTGGTCCAGGCTCTCGTGGTCCCAGCTGATCAGCGCGCTGGTGCGCTCGCCGAAGCGGGTCTTGAACGCGGCGCGGGTGGCCCAGTTGTTCTCCGGGTTGAGGTCGCGGCCGGTTTCGGCGTCCTGGATCCAGCCGTCGGCGTGGTTGACCAGCGCGTTGAAGCGGAACGCCGAGTCCTCACTGACCGGCAGGTTCAGCGTGCCGTCGACGTACTGCTTGCCGTAGTTGCCGATGCGCAGCTTGGCCTTGACCTCGGTGGCGCGGGTGTCGGGCTTGCGGGTGATGATCGAGATCGCGCCGGCCGCGGTGTTGCGGCCGAACAGGGTGCCCTGCGGACCCTTGAGCACTTCGATGCGCTCGACGTCGGTGAACGGCAGCAGCACGCCGCCGCCGCGGCCGGCGTAGACGCCGTCCACGTACACGCCCACGGCCGGGTCGGTGCCGATGCCGAAGTCGTCGGTGCTGATGCCGCGCAGCTCGAACCCCGGCTGGGTCGGCTGCAGGCTGTCGACCACCAGGCCGGGCACGAAACTGTCCAGGTCGCCCAGGTCCTGCGCGGCGACCTCGTCGATCAGTTGGTCGGTGACCACCTGCAGGGCGATCGGCACGTCCTGCAGTTCCTGTTGGCGGCTCTGCGCGGTGACGGTGATCTTGTCCAGTTCCTTGGGCGCGGGCGCCGCCTCCTGAGCGAAGGCGGCCGGCGCGGCCAGGGCGAAGACGCCGCCGCACACGGCGGACAGCACGGTATTGGTCGCGATGACCAGGCGGTGTTTGCGCAACGACATCGAAAGCTCTCCCCTCTCGTTCGTTCTTGCGTTCGTCGGTTGGTGCCGGCGCGTTCGTCCGACGCGCCTTGTGGTTTCGGTGTTCCTCGCTATCGGCCGGCTCAGCCGCACTGCCCCTGTTGCGCGGCGATCCAGTCGCGGATCAATTGCACTCCCTCTTCGTGCACGACGCTGCGGCCGAGCTCGGGCATCATCACCGAGGGGTCGTCGCTGCGCATACGGTAGATCAGGATCGATTCGTCCGGCTTGCCCGGCACCACGCCGAAGCGGTGGTCGCCGGTGCCGTGGCCGGCCGCGATCGGCAGCTTGCACCGGCCCAGTCGCAGCGGCTCCTGCGTCGCCGCATTCAACCACAGTCCCGAGGTGTTGCCCGGGCCCTTGGGGCTGTGGCAATGGCCGCAATTGATGTCGAGGTAGGCGCGCGCGCGCGCCTTCACCGGCGCCGACGGGTCGTGCCAGTCCGCGTCGCGCGGCGCCTGCTGCGGCGCGGGCGCGCCTTGCAGGTAGCCGGCCTGGGTCCAGCGCGCGATCTGGTTCTGCAGGCCGCCGTCGGGGTAGTCGAAATCGCGATTGAGATGGCGCGCCTTCGGCCCGATCGGGTGCAGCGCCTTGGATTTCATGTCGGTGCCGTGGCAACCCGCGCACTGGTTCTGGTCGGGTACGGCGTAGTCGGCGTTCTCGCGGCCGCCGTCGGCGGCGATCAGCTCCAGCGACACCAGTTCGCCGCCGCGCATCAGCTTCGCCCGGGTCTGCTCGCGGTTCCACACGTACGGCAGCGCCACCCAGCCGTCCTGGCGACGCAGCAACAGGCGGGTTTCCACCAGCCGCACCCGATCCATCCGCAAGCCGCCGCCGCGCAGGTCGGGGCCTTCGTCGTAGCTGCGCAGCACCGTCTCGCCTTCGCCGCGCGGGTAGTAGAAGGTCTTGCTGAAGACGGTGCCGACCGGGAAATCGAATTCCTCGTCCGCGGCGTAGTTCGCCGCCTGGCCCTTGGGCATCCACACCGTGCGCAGCTTGTGCGCGTAGTCGGAGAACAGCGCGGTGTTGAGGTCGTAGGGCAGCACCTCGCGGTTGAGCTGCAGGCGGCCGCCGGCCACGCGCAGCAGGTTCCAGTCGGCCAGGTCTTCGGGCTGGCCGTCGGCGAAGAAACGCACCGGCGCCCAGGCCGCGTCGGCGGCGAGCGCCGCGGGCGCGGCGCCTTCGGCGGCGGGCGAAGGCGCCTGCGGCTTGCTGCAACCTGCGACCAGCAACGACAACAGCACGGCAACGACGTGACGCATCGACAGTGCGGGCATCGGTCAGCCGCGCTTGAGATCGATGGCCGGCAGCTTCGGCAGCTCGCACGCGTAGGGCTTGGTGTCCTGGCTCGGGCTCTTGTAGCCGCCGGGGCCGTCGGCGTTGACCACGCCGGACACGTCGCGGATGCACAGCTGCGGCCCTTCCTTGCGCTGCGCGTTGGCGTAGCCGTCCCACAGCACGTCGGGCAGACGGCCGCTCAGGCCGAACAGCGCGGTCTTGAGCGCCTTCAGGTCGAAACCGTCGGGCGAATCGCCGCCGCCCTTGAGCCGGTTGCCGTAGATGTTGATGCGCTCGGGGTACGGATCGAACTCGCTGGAGGCCTTGTCGTCCTTGTAGCCGGTGGAATAGACGCTGGAGACGATGATGTTGGTGGTGGCGTTGTCGCTGATGTCGTTGTCGAAGATCTCGACATCGTCGTTGGAGTTGACCACCACGCCGCTGCCGGCCGGCACGCTCGCCACCGGCGTGCCCTTGGCGCCGAAGTTGGCGGTGTTGTTCTTGAACACCTTGTTCTTGTAGACCCGGATCGCCCCGCCCTGCTGCGACAGCGCCGGCATGTTGAACACCAGGATGCCGCCGGTGTTGTTGGTGGCGGTGTTGTCGTAAACGTCGGCGTTGACCGTGTTCTCGATCTCGATGCCGGCGACGTTGAACTCGGCGCGGCTGTTGCGCACGATCACGTCGCGCGACTGGCCGACGTAGATGCCGGCGTCGGACGCGCCGATCGCCACCGAGTTCTCGATCAGCACGTTGCGGGTCTTGACCGGATACAGCCCATAGCCGCCGTTCTTGGTGCTCGGCCCGCCGGTCCACTCCACCCGCACGTTGCGGATGGTGATGTGCTCGCCCTCGTTGACCTTGAGCCCGTCGCCCTTGCTGTCCTCGATGGCGATGTTCTCGATGACGAAGTTGCTGGCGTTGACCAGCAGCCCTTCGGCGCCGGCCTTCTGGCCCTTGAAGCTGAGCACCGACTTGTCCGGGCCGGCGCCGCGGATGGTCACCCCGTCCACGCGCAGGGTCAGGCTGCGGTCGAAGCTGTAGCGCCCGGGCGGGACTTCGATCACGTCGCCGGCCTTGGCGTCGAGCAGCTTGGTGCGGAAGGTCTCGGCGAAGGCGGCGTCGCCGGCGGCGACTTGCGCGGTCGGCGTGTGCTGCGCCTGCTCGGGGCCGCAGGCGGCGGCGGCGATGGCCAGGGCGAGGACGCAGGCGCGCAACGGCAGGTACATCGGCTGGTTCATGGGACTCCCCGGGGCGGTGGCGGCGCCGCGTCGCGCGTGTTGCGGCGCGGCATGCCGGCGATGGCTAAGTGACGAGTCTCCGACGCCGTCGCGAGCGCGCGTGAGGGCGATTGCGGCACACTAGGGGGGCATTCGCGGTCAACCGTGCGGCCGAGTATCGTGAGGGGCGATGCGCCAGCCATCTGATCAAGACGGCATCGCCAAGGGCGATGCCAAGGGCGACGTCGCGCTGATGTCGCCGAACCTGCTGTGGGGTCTGCTGGAAACCGCGGACCGGATCGGCGCGCCCAGCGACGACTGGTTCGCCGGCACCGGGCTGAGCCGGGCCCAGGTCAGCGACCCCGGCGTGCGCCTGCCCGACCGCCCGACCGCGGTGGTGATCGAGCGCGCGCTCAAGGTGCTGCCGCCGAGCATCGGCCTGGACATCGGCCGCACCCAGCACGTGGGCAACTTCGGCCTGCTCGGCCTGGCGATGACCACCGCGGCGACCTTCGGCGAAGCGCTGCAGATCGGCCTGCGCTTCACCCCGGTGGTCGGCAGCCTGATGCGTTTCGTCGAGAGCGCGTCGGAATCGGGCACCCTGGCGCTGGCCGGACAGATGACCATCGCCTTCCCCTCGATCCATCGCTTCGTCACCGAGGAATTCTTCAGCAGCTGCCTGGCCCTGGCGCGCGGCCTGGTCGGCGACACGCTGCGGCCGCAGCGCCTGGAATTCAGCTATCCCGAGCCCGAGTACCGGGCCAAGTACGACGACGTGTTCGGCTGCCCGCTGGCCTTCGACCAACCGCAGAACCGGCTGGTGCTGGACGCGGACTGGCTGGTCGCGCCGTTGCCGACCCACAACCCGATCGCCTCGAAACAGGTGCTGGCGCTGTGCGAGGCGCAGATGCCCTCCGGCGCGGTGCCCGGCGAGGCCACCGCCGCGGTCGAGCGCCTGCTGCGCGCGCAACTGCCGCAGGACCCCAAACTCACCGACATCGCCGCGCAGATGCACGTCAGCGAACGCACGCTACGGCGGCAGTTGACCGGCGAAGGCACCAGCTTCCACGAGATCCACGACCGCTTGCGCATCGACCGCGCCTACGCCCTGCTGCGCGAGCGCGGGCCGAGCATCGCCAGCGTCGGCGCGGCGATCGGCTACAAGGACCCGCGCGATTTCCGCCGAGCGTTCAAGCGCCTGACCGGCGAGACGCCGCGGGCGTTGCGCGAGCGGCTGTGGGCGGAGATGGCGCGCGAGCGCAGGTAGGGCGCGCGTGGCGGCATCGCCTTTGTAGGCGCTGCGCAAGCTGCGGCCGCGTCGATCCGACTGCGGCGCAAGCACAACCTTTGGCCGATCCGGCGAAGGCCGGGATCCAACAGCCGTTGCCGTTGCCGTTGCCATTGCTGTTGCTGTTGCTGTTGCTTTTGCCCTTCCCTCCACCTCGCCCGAGGCCGCCGTCGCGCAGACCCGGAGGGCGCGCGCATGGATGCGCGCGTACGCCGTAGGGGCAGGAAGCCCCTTACGGCGCAGCCCGGCGAAAGGTGCTGGACCTAGTGGCTCGTGACTTTAAACAAGCGTTTTTCTTTGGTTACTTTCTTTTGGCGCGCTGCCAAAAGAAAGTAACTCGGCCGCTT
>NZ_FNPT01000028.1 GCF_900107375.1 Lysobacter sp. yr284 | reverse complement strand
CAGCTTCATTCCGCAGCCGGAGCGCGCGATCGACAAGCCGTTCCTGATGCCGGTGGAAGACGTGTTCTCGATCTCGGGCCGCGGCACCGTGGTGACCGGCCGTATCGAGCGCGGCATCATCAAGGTGGGCGACGAAATCGAAATCGTCGGCATCCGTCCGACCCAGAAGACCACGGTCACCGGCGTCGAGATGTTCCGCAAGCTGCTGGACCAGGGCCAGGCGGGCGACAACGCGGGCCTGCTGCTGCGCGGCACCAAGCGCGACGACGTGGAGCGCGGCCAGGTGCTGGCGAAGCCGGGTTCGATCACCCCGCACACCGAGTTCGAGGGCGAGGTGTACGTGCTGTCGAAGGACGAAGGCGGCCGCCACACCCCGTTCTTCAAGGGCTACCGTCCGCAGTTCTACTTCCGCACCACCGACATCACTGGCGCGTGCCAGCTGCCGGAAGGCGTGGAGATGGTGATGCCGGGCGACAACGTGAAGATGGTGGTCACGCTGATCAACCCGGTGGCGATGGACGAAGGCCTGCGCTTCGCGATCCGCGAAGGCGGCCGTACCGTCGGCGCCGGCGTGGTGTCCAAGATCGTCAAGTGACGATCTGACCCGCGCGCGCCAGCGCGCGGCTCTGTCAGATCGTCATCCCCGCGAAAGCGGGGATCCAGAGACGAGGACTCCGCTCCGAAGTCTCCGGCGAAAAGATCCCGCGGCGGCCAATCGGCCGCCGCGGCTTTTTCAGGGCTGCCGGCTCTGTGAACAGAGCTCAGGCCCGGTCCGCGATTCCGTAGAGCAGGGGTGTTGCATCGCCCCCGCCAATACGGCTAGAATGCGCGACCACCGTGCCAGCCTTCGGTTTCCGAGGCGGCGCAACCAGCGAAATGAGGAACAGGACGTCCCTCGTATTCGCCAGACAGGGATATGTCGCACGGCAGCTCCGTACGTTCCGGGCCTTCGGGCAACCAGGGAACAGTAACGGGGCCTTTCGTGCGTTCTGCTCAGTCTGGGCGGGCCGGGAAACCGGGCCGCCTTAGTTTTTCCAGGCAAGGAAGCTCCGGGGCGAGGGTGTTGTCCTGGAGTTGTTTGCGTTTTCGTGGGGCCGGCGCACCCAGAAGCCGTCCCGTCGCTCTTTCAACCAAGGAATTCCGTTCATGGCGGACCAAAAGATCCGGATCCGGCTCAAGGCGTACGATCATCGTCTGATCGACCGCTCGGCCAGCGAGATCGTCGAGACGGCCAAGCGGACCGGCGCGCAAGTGCGCGGCCCGATCCCGCTGCCGACCAAGATCGAGCGTTACACCGTTCTCGTCTCCCCGCACGTCGACAAGGACGCGCGCGACCAGTACGAGACCCGCACGCACAAGCGCGTGCTCGATATCGTGGACCCCAACGACAAGACCGTGGACGCGCTGATGAAGCTCGAACTCGCGGCTGGCGTCGACGTCCAGATCAAGCTGACCTGAGGCGACCACCATGACCGCGAAGAAGTATTCGTTGGGCATCGTCGGTCGCAAGGCCGGCATGAGCCGTTTCTTCACCGAAGACGGCAAGTCGGTTCCGGTGACCCTCATCGAGGCGACCCCGAACCGCATCACCCAGATCAAGACCGAAGACACCGACGGCTACAGCGCTGTGCAGGTGACGGTCGGCGTGCGCCGCGCCGCGCTCGTCAACAAGCCCGAAGCCGGTCACCTCGCCAAGGCGAAGGTCGAAGCCGGTCGCGGCTTGTGGGAGCTGCGCGTGGAAGCCGACCAGATCGGCGCGTTCGAAGTGGGCGGCGAGATCAAGGCCGACATCTTCAGCGCCGGCCAGCTGGTCGACGTCCAGGGCGTGACCAAGGGCAAGGGCTTCCAGGGCACGATCAAGCGCTGGAATTTCCGCATGGGCGACGCGACGCACGGTAACTCGTTGTCGCACCGTTCGCCGGGTTCGATCGGCCAGCGCCAGACGCCGGGCCGCGTGTTCCCGGGCAAGAAGATGTCGGGCCACATGGGCGCCGCCCAGCAGAGCACCCAGCGTCTTGAAGTGGTCAAGGTCGACGCCGAGCGCGGCCTGATCGCGATCAAGGGCGCCGTGCCGGGCGCGCCGGGTGGCGACGTGATCGTCCGTCCCTCGAGCAAGGCATAAGGAGAGATGACGATGGAACTCGCCATCAATAACAGCAGCAAGACTCTGTCGGTCTCCGACGAGATCTTCGGCCGCGAATTCAGCGAAGACCTGGTTCATCAGGTCGTCGTCGCCTATCGCAACGCCGGTCGCGCCGGCACCAAGGCGCAGAAGACCCGTTCGGAAGTCAACGGCACCACCAAGAAGTCGAAGAAGCAGAAGGGCGGCGGTGCTCGCCACGGCGCTCTGACCGCTCCGATCTTCGTCGGCGGCGGCGTGACCTTCGCGGCCAAGCCGCGCAGCTTCGCGCAGAAGGTCAACCGCAAGATGTACCGCGCCGCGATCGCCGCGATCCTGTCCGAGCTCAACCGCCAGGGCCGCATCACGGTCGTCGAGAGCTTCGACATCGACGCTCCGAAGACCAAGGGCCTGATCGAAAAGCTCAAGAGCCTGGAAGTCGGCCGTCGTCCGCTGATCGTCACCGAAGAGGCCACCGAGAACCTGTATCTCTCGGCCCGCAACCTGCCGTACGTCGAAGTTCGTGATGTCCAGGGCCTGGATCCGGTCGCCCTCGTCGGCGCCGACTCGGTCGTGCTCACCAGCGATGCGGTCAAGAAGATCGAGGAGTGGCTGGCATGAACGACGCCAAGCTCTACAGCATCATCCGCGCGCCGCGCGTGTCCGAAAAGACCGCGCGTCTGCAGGAAGTTTCCAACCAATACGTCTTCGAAGTTTCGAACGAAGCGACCAAGGGCGACATCAAGGTCGCCGTTGAGAAGCTGTTCGACGTCAAGGTCGAGGCTGTCAATGTGGTCAACGTGAAGGGCAAGAACAAGGCCTTCCGTAACCGCATGGGCCGCCGCGGCGACTGGCGCAAGGCGTACGTGACGCTGGCCGAAGGCCAGTCGATCGACGTGATGGCCAAGGCCTGAGGAAAGACCCATGGCATTGATGACTTTCAAGCCCACCTCCGCCGGCCGCCGCAACGCGGTCCGCGTCGTGACCCCGGGCCTGCACAAGGGCGCGCCGCACGCGGCCCTGATCGAGAAGCAGGGCAAGACCGGCGGCCGTAACCACCACGGCCGGATCACCACCCGCCACATCGGCGGCGGTCACAAGCAGCACTACCGCATCATCGACTTCAAGCGCGACAAGGAAGGCATTCCGGCGCGCGTGGAGCGGATCGAATACGATCCCAACCGCACCGCGCACATCGCGCTGCTGTGCTACGTCGATGGCGAGCGCCGTTACATCATCGCCCCGAAGGGCCTGAAGGACGGCGACCAGGTGATCGCGGGCCGCGACGCCCCGATCCGCGTCGGCAACACGCTGCCGCTGAGCAACGTCCCGGTCGGCACCACCGTGTGCTGCGTCGAGATGAAGCCGGGCAAGGGCGCCCAGCTGGCCCGCGCGGCCGGCGCCAGCGCCTACCTGGTGGCTCGCGAGCAGGGCTACGCCACGCTGCGTCTTCGCTCCGGCGAAATGCGCAAGGTGCCGGTCGAGTGCCGCGCCACCGTCGGCGAAGTCGGCAACGACGAGCACAACCTCGAGAAGCTCGGCAAGGCCGGCGCCAAGCGTTGGCGCGGCATCAAGCCGACCGTCCGCGGCGCCGCCATGAACCCCGTCGACCACCCGCACGGTGGTGGCGAGGCGAAGGCCGGCCAGGGCAACCCGCATCCGGTCACCCCGTGGGGTGTTCCGACCAAGGGTTACAAGACGCGCAAGAACAAGCGCACCACGCAATTCATCGTGCGCGATCGCAGGGGTTAATCGGCCATGGCACGTTCACTGAAGAAAGGTCCCTTCGTCGACCACCATCTGATCAAGAAGGTGGAGACCGCGGGCAACAACAAGAAGCCGATCAAGACCTGGTCGCGCCGCTCGATGGTCCTGCCGGAGATGGTCGGTTTCACGATCGCCATCCACAACGGCAAGAACCACATCCCGGTGCTGGTCAACGAGAACATGGTCGGCCACAAGCTTGGCGAGTTCGCTCTGACCCGTACGTTCAAGGGTCACGGCGGCGACAAGAAGTCGGGCAAGTAAGGAGATGACCATGGAAGCGAAAGCCATCCTGCGCACCGCGCGCATCTCCCCGCAGAAGGCCCGCCTGGTCGCCGACCAGGTGCGCGGTCTGTCCGCCGAGCGCGCCGTCAACCTGCTGAAGTTCTCGGACAAGAAGGCTGCTGCACTGATCCGCAAGGTCGTGGAGTCCGCCATCGCCAACGCCGAGAACAACCAGGGCGCCGACGTCGACGATCTCAAGGTCAAGACCATCATGGTTGACGAGGGTCCCGCACTGAAGCGCTTCATGGCGCGTGCGAAGGGCCGCGGCACCCGCATCCTCAAGCGCACCAGCCACATCACTGTGGTTGTGGGCGCCGGCAAGTAAGGCGGAGTAGACAATGGGTCATAAAGTTCATCCGACCGGAATCCGCCTGGGCATCGCCAAGGATTGGAATTCCAAGTGGTTCGCCAACAAGAAGCAGTACGCCGAGTACCTGGCGGCTGACCTGAAGGTTCGCGAGATGCTTCGCAAGAAGCTGGCTCAGGCCGGCATCTCGAAGATCTTCATCGAACGTCCGGCGAACAACGCCCGCGTCACGATCCACACCGCCCGTCCGGGCGTGGTGATCGGCAAGCGCGGCGAGGACATCGAGAAGCTGCGTAAGGAAGTCAGCAACCTGATGGGCGTCCCGGCGCACATCAACGTGACCGAGGTCCGCAAGCCGGAGCTCGACGCGCAGCTGGTCGCCGAATCGATCGCGCAGCAGCTCGAGCGCCGCATCATGTTCCGCCGCGCCATGAAGCGCGCGGTGGGCAATGCGATGCGTCTGGGCGCGCTGGGCATCAAGGTCAACGTGGCCGGCCGCCTCAACGGCGCCGAGATCGCGCGTTCGGAGTGGTATCGCGAAGGCCGCGTGCCGCTGCATACCCTGCGCGCCGACATCGACTACGGCTTCGCCGAAGCCAAGACGACCTACGGCATCATCGGCATCAAGACCTGGATCTATAAGGGCGAGGTGTTCGATTTCGCCCAGGTCGGCCAGGAGAAGCAGGACGACTCGCCGCGCAACGAGCGTGGTGACCGTGGCGACCGCGGCGATCGCGGCGACCGCGGCGATCGCAACGACCGCTCGGGCCGTCCTGCCCGCGAACAGAGGTAATCCGCCATGCTGCAACCCAAGCGAACCAAGTACCGCAAGGTACACAAGGGCCGTAACGAGGGCCTGAGCTGGAGCGGCAACGCCGTCAGCTTCGGCGAGTACGGCCTCAAGGCGACCGCGCACGGCCAGCTGACCGCTCGCCAGATCGAAGCGGCCCGCCGCTCGATCAGCCGCTACGTCAAGCGCGGCGGCAAGATGTGGATCCGCGTGTTCCCGGACAAGCCGATCACCAAGAAGCCGATCGAAGTCCGAATGGGCTCCGGTAAGGGCAACGTCGAGTACTGGGTCGCGCAGATCCAGCCCGGTCGCATGATTTACGAGATCGAGGGCGTTCCGGAAGACGTGGCGCGCGAAGCGTTCCGTCTGGCGGCCGCCAAGCTCTCGGTGACCACCACTTTCGTTACCCGGACGGTGCGCTAATGGAACTCAAGCAACTGCGCGAGAAGTCTGCCGATGAGCTGAAGGCTCATCTGGTCGAACTGCACAAGGAGGGCTTCGCCCTGCGCATGCAGAAGGCCACCGGCCAGCTCGCCAAGACCCACGACGCCCGCCGTGTTCGCCGCGAGATCGCTCGCGTGAACATGCTGCTGGGCGAGAAGAAGTAAGGACCCTGCCATGACCGACAACAAGACAGAGAAGGCTGTGCGCACGGTTGAAGGCCGGGTCGTCAGCAACAAGATGGACAAGACCGTCACCGTGCTCGTCGAGCGCCAGGTCAAGCACGCGCTGTACGGCAAGTACATCCGTCGCTCGACCAAGCTCCACGCCCACGACGCCGACAACGCCTGCAAGGAAGGCGACATCGTGCGCGTGAAGGAGATTGCTCCCCTTTCCAAGACCAAGAACTGGAGCGTGGTTGAGATCGTCAGCCGCGTGGCCGAATAAGAGGAGGCTGAACCATGATCCAGATGCAAAGCTACCTCGGCGTGGCCGACAACTCCGGTGCCAAGGAAGTGATGTGCATCAAGGTGCTCGGCGGCTCCAAGCGCCGTTACGCGCACATTGGCGACATCATCAAGGTCACCGTGAAGGATGCGATTCCGCGCGGCAAGGTCAAGAAGGGCGACGTCTACGACGCCGTCGTGGTGCGCACCCGCAAGGGCGTGCGCCGTCCGGACGGCTCGCTGATCCGCTTCGACGGCAACGCTGCGGTGTTGCTCAACAACAAGCATGAGCCGATCGGCACCCGTATCTTCGGGCCCGTGACTCGCGAGCTGCGCTCGGAGAAGTTCATGAAGATCGTTTCGCTCGCGCCTGAAGTGCTCTGAGCGGAGGAACTAGACCATGAACCGTATCAAGAAGGGCGATCAAGTGATCGTCACCGCCGGCAAGGACAAGGGCAAGAAGGGCGATGTGGTGCGCGTGCTCGGCGACAAGGTCGTCGTGTCGAACATCAACATCGTCAAGCGCCACACCAAGCCGAATCCGCAGGCCAACCAGCCGGGCGGCGTGGTGGAGCGCGAAGCGCCGATCCACATTTCCAACGTCATGCTGTTCAACCCGGCCACCGGCAAGGGCGAACGCATCGGTTTCAAGGTGCTGGAGGATGGACGCAAACTGCGTGTGTTCCGCTCCAGCGGTGAGGCGGTCGACGCCTGAGGAATGCTGAGATGACCACCCGGCTCGAAGAGTTTTACAAGAAAGAAGTGGTTCCCGCGCTGACTGAGAAGTTCGGTTACAAGAACCCGATGGAAGTGCCGCGCCTCGTCAAGATCACGCTGAACATGGGCGTGGGCGAAGCCGCCACCAACAAGAAGATCCTGGAAAATGCCGTTGCGGACATGACCAAGATCGCCGGCCAGAAGCCGATCGTGACCAAGTCCCGCGTGTCGGTGGCTTCGTTCAAGATCCGCGACGGCTGGCCGATCGGCGCCAAGGTCACCCTGCGCCGCGCCAAGATGTTCGAGTTCCTGGACCGCCTGATCAACATCTCGCTGCCGCGCGTCCGCGACTTCCGCGGCGTGTCGGGCCGTTCGTTCGATGGCCGCGGCAACTACAACATGGGCGTCAAGGAACAGATCATCTTCCCGGAAATCGACTTCGACCAGGTCGACGCCCTGCGCGGCATGGACATCGCGATCACCACGACCGCGAAGACCGACGCCGAGGCCAAGGCCCTGCTCGAAGCCTTCCGCTTCCCGTTCCGTAACTGAGGCTAGGATTGAACAATGGCTAAGACCTCCATGGTCAACCGCGACCTCAAGCGGGCCAAGCTGGCGAAGAAGTTCGCGGCCAAGCGCGACGCGCTGAAGAAGATCATCTCGTCCGACGCGTCCTCCTACGAGGACAAGATGGATGCGGTGGTCAAGCTGCAGAAGCTGCCGCGCGACTCGTCGCCGAGCCGCCAGCGCAACCGTTGCGCCCTGACCGGCCGCTCGCGCGGCGTCTACCAGAAGTTCGGCCTGGGCCGCAACAAGCTGCGCGAAGCCACCATGCGCGGCGACGTGCCGGGCCTGCGCAAGGCGAGCTGGTAAGCGGTCAACGCCGGCGGCTGGACAGGCTCGAGAGCCCAAGGCTTAAAAGTCTGTTATAGTTGCCGGCTCCCCGGGCTTCGGCCCGGGTTCCCAGCGCGGCCTTCGGGCCGCGCTGGCGTTGTTGTAAGGCGTCGTATACAACTGAAATTCGCAATCCCGCGGATATCGGTGCTACTCATAGGTGACTTTTAATGAGCATGACTGATCCCATCGCCGACATGCTGGTCCGCATCAAGAATGCGGCCGCTGTGCGCAAGCAGACGGTGAAGATGCCTTCGTCCAAGGTGAAGGTGGCCATCGCCGCCGTGCTGAAGGAAGAGGGTTACATCCTGGACTCGCGCGTGACGCCCACGTCCGCCGGCAAGTCCGAACTCGAAATCTCGCTGAAGTACTACGAGGGCAAGCCGGTGATCGAGCGCCTCGAGCGCTACTCCCGTTCGGGCCTGCGCCAGTACCGCGGCAAGGACGCGCTGCCCAAGGTCCTCGGCGGCCTCGGCGTGGCCATCATCTCCACCTCCAAGGGCATCATGACCGATGCGCAGGCGCGCCAGCAGGGCGTCGGCGGTGAAGTCCTGTGCTTCGTGGCCTAAGGGAGTAAACGAACCATGTCCCGAGTTGCCAAGAAGCCGATCGCCCTGCCGAAGGGCGTCGAAATCAACGTGCAGGCCGACGCGATCGTCGCCAAGGGCCCGAAGGGCTCGCTGAGCATCGCCAAGCCGGCCGCCATCAACCTCAAGGTCGAGAACAACGAGGCCGTCTTCGCTACCGAAGACGCCGCGCTGATCCCGCTGACCGGCACCCTGCGCGCGATCCTGGCCAACATGGTCAAGGGCGTGTCGGAAGGCTTCGAGCGCAAGCTCGAGCTGGTCGGCGTCGGTTACCGCGCCGCGATGCAGGGCAAGGACCTCAGCCTGTCGCTGGGTTTCTCGCACCCGGTCGTGTTCCAGGCCCCCGAAGGCATCACCCTCGCCGCTCCGACCCAGACCGAGATCCTGGTCCAGGGCGCGGACAAGCAGCGCGTGGGCGAAGTCGCCGCCAAGATCCGCGGTTTCCGTCCGCCGGAGCCCTACAAGGGCAAGGGTGTGAAGTACGCCGGCGAAGTCATCATCCGTAAGGAAGCCAAGAAGGCCTAACGGGTAGGGCGCCGGCCTGCGGGCCGGCCCCGGATCACCAGGCTTTCAGCTTTCGGAGACCAGAACATGAACAAGAATATCGCTCGCCTGCGTCGCGCCAAGTCGACCCGCTCGCACATCCGCAACCTCGGCGTCGCCCGCCTGACCGTGCTGCGCACGGGCCAGCACCTGTACGCCCAGATCTTCACCGCCGACGGCTCCAAGGTCCTGGCCACCGCCTCGACCGTGCAGGCCGACGTCAAGGAAGGTCTGAAGAACGGCAAGAACGCCGATGCCGCCGTCAAGGTCGGCAAGATGATCGCCGAGCGCGCCAAGGCCGCGGGCATCGAGAAGGTCGCGTTCGACCGCTCGGGCTACCGCTACCACGGACGCATCAAGGCCCTCGCCGACGCCGCGCGCGAAGGCGGCCTGCAGTTCTGATACGGCTCGCCGTATTCAGGCTTGAAAGCGTGGAGATCCGTCTCCACGCTTTACGCGCCGAACCGTTTCACCTGCCGACGCGGGTTGCGTCGGGCGAGATCGCGGGTTTCCGCGGTCGTCGCTGCATCCGAGTCACTTCACAATCATAAGCGGCCAGGCCGCAAATCCCTTTAATCAACGAGATATCGAAATGGCAGACGACAGAGCGCCGCGGGGCCGCGATCGCGATCGCAACCGCGAAGAAATCGACGACGGCATGATCGAGAAGCTGATCGCGGTCAACCGCGTCAGCAAGACCGTCAAGGGCGGCCGCCAGTTCACCTTCACCGCGCTGACGGTGGTGGGCGACGGCAACGGCAAGGTCGGCTTCGGCTACGGCAAGGCGCGCGAAGTGCCGGTCGCGATCCAGAAGTCGATGGAGTACGCCCGCAAGGCGATGAACACCGTCGAGCTCAACAACGGCACCCTGTGGCACGCGGTCAAGTCCGGCCACGGCGCGGCGCATGTGTTCATGCAGCCGGCGTCGGAAGGTACCGGCGTGATCGCCGGCGGCGCGATGCGCGCCGTGCTGGAAGCGGTCGGCGTGAAGAACGTGCTGGCCAAGGCCACCGGTTCGCGCAACCCGATCAACCTGGTCCGCGCCACCGTGAAGGGCCTGACCGACATGCACTCGCCGGCCAAGATCGCGGCCAAGCGCGGCAAGAAGGTGGAGGATCTCCTCAATGGCTAAGAACGAAGCCGGTACCGGCACCGTCAAGGTGCGTCTGGTCAAGGGTCTGCGTGGCACCCAGTCGCGTCACCGCCTGTCGGTGCGCGCGCTGGGCCTGAACAAGCTCAACGATGTGCGTGAACTGAAGGACAGCCCGCAGGTGCGCGGCCTGATCAACAAGGTTCACTACCTCGTCCAGGTCGAGGAGTAATCACCATGCGTCTCAACACTCTCAAGCCCGCCGACGGCGCCCGCCAGGAACGTACCCGCGTCGGTCGCGGCATCGGTTCCGGCCTGGGCAAGACCGCCGGTCGCGGCCACAAGGGCTCGTTCGCGCGCTCGGGCAAGGGCAAGATCAAGGCCGGTTTCGAAGGCGGCCAGATGCCCATGCAGCGTCGCCTGCCCAAGATCGGCTTCCGCTCGAAGCTGGCCAAGGACACCGCCGAAGTGCTGCTGTACCAGCTGGACAAGCTGGACGCCGGCGACATCGACTTCGCCGCGCTGAAGGCCGCCAAGCTCGTTCCGAGCACGGCCAAGCAGGCCAAGATCGTGAAGAAGGGCGAGCTGACCAAGAAGTTCGTGCTCAAGGGCGTGCTGGCTACCGCCGGCGCCAAGGCCGCGATCGAAGCGGCCGGCGGCAAGGTCGAGGAGTAACTGACGAATGGCGCGCAGCGGCAACGCAATGGCTGGTATCGGCGGCGGGCTCGGTAAGTTCACCGAGTTGCGCCAGCGTCTGCTGTTCGTCATCGGCGCGTTGATCGTCTACCGCATCGGCAGCTACATCCCGGTGCCGGGTATCAACCCGGAGGCGATGGTCAAGTTCATGGAGACCAAGCAGGGCACCATCGTGGACATGTTCAACATGTTCACCGGCGGCGCCCTGCACCGCTTCAGCCTGTTCGCCCTGAACGTGATGCCGTACATCTCGGCGTCGATCATCGTGCAGCTGCTGGTGCAGATCGTGCCCAGCCTGAAGGCCATCCAGAAGGAAGGCGAGTCGGGCCGGCGCAAGATCAACCAGTGGTCGCGGATGGGCGCCATTCCGCTGGCGGTGTTCCAGGCCTGGGGCATCGCCGCCGGCCTGCAGTCCAGCGTGGCGCCCGACGGCGTGCCGGTGGTGTACGCGCCGGGCATGGGCTTCATCCTGACCGCGGTGATCGCGTTGACCGCGGGCACCATGTTCCTGATGTGGCTGGGCGAGCAGATCACCGAGCGTGGCGTCGGCAACGGCGTGTCGCTGATCATCTTCGCCGGCATCGTCGCCGGGTTGCCGGCCGCGGTCCTGCACATGTTCGAGCAGATCCGCAACGGCGACATGAGCGCGATCGCGGCGATCGTGGTGATCCTGCTGGTGTTCGGCTTCACCTACCTGGTGGTCTTCGTCGAACGCGGCCAGCGCCGGATCACGGTCAACTACGCGCGCCGCCAGGGCGGTCGCAACGCCTACATGAACCAGGCGTCGTTCCTGCCCCTGAAGCTCAACATGTCGGGCGTGATCCCGGCGATCTTCGCGTCGAGCATCGTGATGTTCCCCGCCACCGCCGCTACCTGGTTCGCCCAGAGCAACAGCGGTTCGGGTTTCTCCGGCTTCCTCCAGCGGCTCAGCCAGTGGCTGGCCCCGGGTGAGCCGGTGCATATGATCCTGTATGCTGGCTTGATCATCGGCTTCGCGTTCTTCTACACGGCGCTGGTGTTCAACTCGCAGGAAACCGCCGACAACCTCAAGAAGTCGGGTGCGCTGATTCCGGGCATCCGTCCGGGCAAGGCGACGGCGGATTATGTGGATGGCGTGCTGACCCGCCTGACGGCGGCCGGCGCGATCTACCTGGTGATCGTCTGCCTCCTCCCGGAGGTCATGCGGACCCAACTGGGCACCTCGTTCTACTTCGGCGGCACCTCGCTGCTGATCGTTGTGGTCGTGGTGATGGATTTCATCGCTCAAATCCAGGCGCATCTGATGTCCCATCAGTACGAAAGCCTGTTGAAGAAAGCGAACCTGAAGGGCGGCTCGCGCGGCGGTCTCGCGCGCGGGTGAGTCAGAACCAGTACGCGCGCCAGAGTAGCGCGCGGGGCTGAGGGACAAGGCATCGTCCGTTCAGCCAGTTCCGACTCGTCGCCGGAGCATGGGCACACTCCCCATGCCGGAGCGCCGTGGCACCTTCGGGTGCCGCGGGGCTTCCTATTAACCCGAGACCTAGATACAATTTCCAGTTCACTCCGCCGGGATTAATCCGTCTCGGCCGCCAAACCAGTTGGAGATCGCGTTATGGCGCGTATTGCGGGCGTCAATCTGCCTGCCCAGAAGCATGTCTGGGTTGGGCTCCAGAGCATCTACGGCATCGGCCGTACCCGTTCGAAGCAAATCTGCGAAACCGCAGGCGTGACTTCGACCACCAAGATCCGTGACCTGTCGGAACCCGAAGTCGAGCGCCTGCGCGCCGAAGTCGGCAAGTTCGTGGTCGAAGGCGATCTGCGCCGCGAAATCGGCATCGCCATCAAGCGTCTGATGGACCTGGGCTGCTACCGCGGCCTGCGTCACCGTCGCGGCCTGCCGCTGCGTGGTCAGCGTACCCGGACCAATGCTCGTACCCGCAAGGGTCCGCGCAAGGCCATCAGAAAGTAAGGGGACCTAGACCATGGCCAAGCCGGCAGCAGTCAAGACCAAGAAGAAGATCAAGCGCGTCGTCACCGACGGCATCGCCCACGTCCACGCTTCTTTCAACAACACCATCATCACGATCACCGACCGCCAGGGCAATGCGCTGTCGTGGGCGACTTCGGGCGGCGCCGGTTTCCGCGGCTCGCGCAAGTCGACCCCGTTCGCCGCCCAGGTCGCCGCCGAAAAGGCCGGCCGTGCTGCGCTCGACTACGGCGTCAAGTCGCTGGAAGTGCGCATCAAGGGTCCGGGTCCGGGCCGTGAGTCCGCCGTGCGTTCGCTGAACAACGTCGGGTACAAGATCATCAACATCATCGACGTGACGCCTATCCCGCACAACGGGTGCCGTCCGCCGAAGAAGCGTCGCGTCTGAGGAGCTGAAAGAACATGGCTCGTTATATCGGTCCCACCTGTAAGCTCGCCCGTCGCGAAGGCGCCGACCTCAGTCTGAAGTCGTCGGCCCGCGCCCTCGACTCCAAGTGCAAGCTCGAGCAGAAGCCCGGCCAGCACGGTCCGACCGCCCGCAAGGGCAAGCTGTCGGACTACGCTACCCAGCTGCGCGAGAAGCAGAAGGTCAAGCGCATCTACGGTCTGCTGGAACGTCAGTTCCGCAACTACTACAAGAAGGCCTCGACCAAGAAGGGCAACACCGGCGAGAACCTGCTGCAGTTCCTCGAAACCCGCCTGGACAACGTCGTCTACCGCATGGGCTTCGCCGTGACCCGTCCGGCTGCCCGCCAGCTGGTCTCGCACCGCGGCGTCACCGTCAACGGCAAGTCGGTCAACCTGCCGTCGTTCCAGGTCAAGGCCGGCGACATCATCGCCCTGTCCGAACGCGCCCAGAAGCAGCTGCGCGTGCAGGAGTCGCTGACCGTCTCGTCGCAGATGGACCTGTCGCCGTCGTGGGTCGAAGTCGACAGCAAGAAGTTCAGCGGCGTGTTCAAGGCGATCCCGGACCGCGCGGATCTGCCGGCCGACATCAACGAAGCGCTGATCGTCGAGTTGTACAGCAAGTAATAGTGCAAGCCCGGCGCCGGTCTTTCGCGAGGCCGGCGCGCTGTGCACCCCAGGCCGCCGTGGCGCCAGCCGCGGCGGCCGCTCCCTCGATTCGAGGGGGCTCCAAGAGCTAAAGCCTTCCGTCGCCCCCCGGCGAAGGTCATTGGAGACACCGAAACATGACGGTTACCGCCAACCAGGTACTGCGCCCGCGTGGCCCGCAGATCGAACGCCTCGCCGGCAATCGCGCCAAAGTCGTGATCGAGCCGTTGGAGCGCGGTTACGGCCACACGCTGGGCAACGCGCTGCGCCGCGTGCTGCTGTCGTCGATCCCGGGTTTCGCCATCACCGAGGTCGAAATCGACGGCGTGCTGCATGAGTACACCACGGTCGAAGGTCTGGAAGAGGACGTGCTGGAAGTCCTGCTGAACCTGAAGGACGTGGCCATCCGCATGCATACCGGCGAGTCGTCGACGCTGTCGCTGGCCAAGCAGGGCCCCGGCATCGTCACCGCCGGCGACATCAAGACCGACCACAACGTCGAAATCCTCAACAACGACCACGTGATCTGCCACCTGACCAAGGACACGGCGATCAACATGCGTCTGAAGATCGAGCGCGGCTTCGGCTACCAGCCGGCGGCCTCGCGCCGTCGTCCGGACGAAGAGAGCCGCGCGATCGGCCGCCTGGTCCTGGACGCCAGCTTCTCGCCGGTCCGCCGCGTCGCCTACGCCGTGGAAGCCGCGCGCGTCGAGCAGCGCACCGACCTGGACAAGCTGGTCCTGGACATCGAGACCAACGGCACGATCGACGCCGAGGAAGCCGTGCGCACCGCCGCCGACATCCTCACCGACCAGCTGTCGGTGTTCGGCGACTTCACCCACCGCGACCGCGGCGCGCAGAAGCCGGCCACCAGCGGCATCGATCCGATCCTGCTGCGCCCGATCGACGATCTCGAGCTGACCGTGCGTTCGGCCAACTGCCTCAAGGCCGAGAGCATCTACTACGTCGGCGATCTGATCCAGAAGACCGAGGTCGAGCTGCTCAAGACCCCGAACCTGGGCAAGAAGTCGCTCACCGAGATCAAGGAAGTGCTGGCTCAGCGCGGCCTGTCGCTCGGCATGAAGCTCGAGAACTGGCCGCCGGCGGGCATCGCCTCGCACGGGATGATGGGGTGAACCCCGGCCTAGCTGCGCGGCGCTGCCGCGCGGCCGGGGCGAACGCCCGGCGCGCTGCGCCGGGCAGGGGAACGACAGGCGTCCACGCCGAAGCCCGCCGAAGCGCGGACGCCTGATCCACCTGCGCCACCGTAATACCCAGCGTCACCGCAACACCCCGCCGACGGCCCCCAAGGTCCGCGGCCAACCGGTCAAGGAAGCCCGGTTCGGACCATCCGCAGTCCAATGCTCCAACGCCTGGATGGCGACAGCGAACGCCAACCGTCACAACATTCACAGGAATCACCGTCATGCGTCATCAGAAATCCGGTCGTAAGTTCAGCCGTACCAGCGCCCACCGCGATGCCATGTTCACCAACATGGCCGCTTCGCTGATCAAGCACGGCCTCATCCGCACCACCCTGCCGAAGGCCAAGGAACTGCGCCGCGTCGCCGAGCCGCTGATCACCCTGGCCAAGGTCGACGGCGTCGCCAACCGCCGCCTGGCGTTCTCGCGCCTGCGCGACAAGGAAGCGGTCGGCACCCTGTTCACCACCCTGGGCCCGCGCTACGCGACCCGTCCGGGCGGCTACCTGCGCATCCTCAAGTGCGGTTTCCGCGCCGGCGACAACGCGCCGATGGCTTACGTCGAGCTGGTGGACCGTCCGGAAGCGGCGTCCGAGTAATTCCCCGTCCGCGCCGCATCCGGCGCGACGGACAGCCAGCACACTGGGTCTCGGCCATCGCGGTCGGGGGCCCTGCGAGCGAAACCCCGGCCGAGAGGTCGGGGTTTTTGCTTTCCGGCGACGGTTACGCCGGCAACGGTTACCGCGGTAAACGTCCCGAACCGGTAGGGTCGGGCCCAGGCAGCGAGGAGGACGCGGGCAGACAGGACAGAGCGGTCGGATCGGCACCAACTGGGCCGGCATGAGGCGGGCGATCGTCGCGCGGACGAATCGTCGCAGGGCGGCAACTTTCGCGCCGCCGGCGCAGTCCATGTGGGCTGCGACGCGACGCAGCGTTGCCCAATCACATGCCGATTCGACATTGGCACGACCCGACCCCGCCCCGTATGGTGTGTACATGAATCCCTTCAAAGCCTCCTTCCGGATCCAGTTCCTGCTCGGCTTCCTGGCCTGCGCGGGCTTGCTCGCGTATGCCGTGTACCTTCAGTTCTACCAACACCTCGAGCCGTGCCCGCTGTGCATCTTCCAGCGCGTGGCGTTCGCGGCGCTGGGCCTGATGTTCCTGCTCGGCGCCATCCACGGGCCGGGCAAGCCGCTGGGCCGCCGGATCTGGGGCGTGCTCGCCCTGGTCGCCGCCGGCGCCGGCATCGCCGTGGCCAGCAACCACGTGCGCCTGCAACACCTGCCGCCGGACCAGGTTCCGGCCTGCGGTCCCGGCCTCGATTACATGATGCAGGCGATGCCGATCGGCGGCGTGATCCGCAAGGTCATGACCGGCTCGGGCGAATGCGCCAACGTCGACTGGACCTTCCTCGGCCTGGCGATGCCGGCCTGGAGCCTGATCTGTTTCGTCGTGCTGGCGCTGTGGGCGGCCTATGCCGCGTTCCGCCCCCGTTCGCCCAAGTAAGCCGCTAAGCCGCACCGCACAGCTTCGCCACCCTTCCCATCCACCGCAAGCCTCCCACACACCGCGACACCCAACGGAACCAAGCAAATGAGCGCCTCCGATCGCAGCAACCTCCGTGCCGTCAACCTTCCCGCCGACTGGAGCCCGACCTCCTGGCGCGAGCGCACCGCACTGCAGCTGCCGACTTATCCGGACCAGGCCGAACTCGAGAGCGCGTTGGCCGAGCTGCGCCATCTGCCGCCGCTGGTGACGTCGTGGGAGATCCTCTCGCTCAAGCAGCAACTGGCCGAGGCGCAGGAGGGCAAGCGATTTTTGCTGCAGGGCGGCGATTGCGCGGAGAGCTTCGACCAGTGCTCCTCCGACGTCATCTCCAACCGGCTCAAGGTGCTGTTGCAGATGAGCCTGGTGCTGGTGCACGGCATGCGCAAGCCGGTGGTGCGCGTGGGCCGCTTCGCCGGCCAGTACGCCAAGCCGCGTTCGGCCGACACCGAAACCATCGACGGGGTGACCCTGCCGAGCTACCGCGGCGATATGGTCAACGCGCCGGCGTTCAACGAGGCCGCGCGCAAGCCGGACCCGCGCCGCATGATCAAGGGCCACGCGCGTTCGTCGATGACGATGAACTTCGTGCGCGCGCTGATCGACGGCGGTTTCGCCGACCTGCACCATCCCGAATACTGGAACCTGAGCTGGGTCGGCCACTCGCCGCTGGCCGACGAGTACCGGCGCATGGTCAACGCCATCGGCGACGCGGTGCGCTTCATGGAGACGCTGTCGGGCGCCGAGGTGCACAACCTCAACCGGGTCGACTTCTACACCTCGCACGAAGCGTTGCTGCTGCCGTACGAGGAATCGCTGACCCGGCAGGTGCCGCGCCACTGGGGCCACTTCAACCTCAGCACCCACTACCCGTGGATCGGCATGCGCACCGCGGCGGTGGACGGCGCCCACGCCGAGTACTTCCGCGGCATCCGCAACCCGATCGCGCTCAAGGTCGGTCCGTCGGTGACGGCGGACCAACTGCTGCGCACCATCGACTTGCTCAACCCTGAGGACGAGCCGGGCCGGCTGACCTTCATCCACCGCATGGGCGCGAGCACGGTCGCCGACAAGCTGCCGCCGCTGCTCGATGCGATGCGCCGCGACGGCCGCCGCGTGCTGTGGGTGTGCGATCCGATGCACGGCAACACCGAGAGCACCAGCAACGGCTACAAGACCCGTCGCTTCCGCAACATCCGCGCCGAGATCGAGCTGAGCTTCGAACTGCACGCCGCGGCCGGCACCCGCCTGGGCGGCGTGCACCTGGAGCTGACCGGCGAGGACGTGACCGAATGCCTGGGCGGCGCGCGCGAACTGACCGAAAGCGACCTGGAGCGCGCATACCGCTCGACGGTCGATCCGCGCCTGAACTACGAGCAGGCGCTGGAAGTGGCGATGCTGATCGTGCGCAAGCAGGTGCAGATCGCGGCGCCGGCTTGAGGATTGGAGGTTCGCTTGAACGAAACAGCCCGCCGCGAGGCGGGCTTTTTCTTTGTGGGAGGGACTTCAGTCCCGATGCCTTTGGATCAGGTCGCGGCGAACTGGGACAAGAGCGTCGGGACTGAAGTCCCTCCCACAAAAACCAAAGCGGCGACGATCTCAGGGGCTCAACGTCACCCGATACTTCGGCGCGGTGCGCGCCTGGATGAGCTGCTCGAAGGCGTAGCCCAGCGACAGCAGCCGGGCGTCGTCCCAGCGCCGGGCCATGAACGCCAGGCCGACCGGCAAGCCGTGAGCTTCGCCCATCGGCACGGTCAGGCTCGGATAGCCGGCGACCGCGGCGGCGCCCCAGCTGGAACCGCCGAATTGATCGCCGTTGACCGGGTCGACCATGAACGCCGGCGCGGTGGCCGGGGCGATCAGCGCGTCGAGCTTGTGCTTCTTCATCAGCGCGTCGATGCCCTGCGCGCCGGCGAGCTGGCGCGCCTGGGCGGCGGCCTTGCGGTAGGCGGCATCGCTCAGCGGGCCCTTCTTCGCCGCCTGTTCCAATAGTTCCTGGCCGAAGAACGGCATCTCGCGCGCGGCGTTGGCGCGGTTGAAGGCGATCAGTTCGTCCAGGGTCTTCACCGGCGCGTCGCTGCCCTGCAGGTAGCGCTGCAGGCCGTCCTTGAATTCGTACAGCAGCACCTGGAACTCGGCCGCATTCCATTTGCCTTGGGTCGGCATGCGCACTTCGACGACGGTGGCGCCGGCCTCGCGCATGGACTTGAGCGCACGCTGCAGCGCCGCGTCCTGGTCGGGATGGGTCTTGACCCCGGTGTCGCGCAGCAGGCCCAGGCGCGCGCCGTGCAGGGCGTCGGCGTCGAGCGCGGCGGCGAAGTCCTGCGCGCGCTTGCCGGCGGCCGCCTGCGCCGCCGCGTCGCCGCCGGCTTCGGCCGCGGCCAGGGCGTCGAGCAGCTGCGCCGCGTCGGCGACGCTGCGCGCCATCGGGCCGGCGGTGTCCTGGCTGTGCGAGATCGGGATGATGCCGGCGCGGCTGACCAGGCCGACGCTGGGCTTGAACCCGACCAGGCCGTTCATCGCCGCCGGGCACAGGATGCTGCCGTCGGTCTCGGTGCCTACGCCCACCGCGGCCAGGCTGGCGGCGATGGCCGCGCCGGTGCCGCTGCTGGAACCGCAGGCGCTGCGGTCGAGCGCGTAGGGATTGCGGGTGAGGCCGCCGCGGCCGCTCCAGCCGGAGATCGAGCGGTCGGAGCGGAAGTTCGCCCATTCGCTGAGGTTGGTCTTGCCCAGGATCACCGCGCCGGCGCCGCGCAACGCGGCCACCAGCGGCGCGTCCTGCCGCGGCCGGTGCGCGGCCAGCGCGAGCGAGCCGGCCGAGTTGACCATCGGCACCGCATCGATGTTGTCCTTGATCAGCACCGGGATGCCGTGCAGCGGGCCGCGCACGCGCCCGGCCTTGCGTTCCTCGTCGAGCGCGCGCGCTTCGCCGAGCGCGTTGGGATTGAGTTCGATCACCGCGTTGAGCTGCGGGCCGGCGTCGTCGAGCGCGGCGATGCGGTCGAGGTAGGCCTGGGTCAGGCGCGAGCTGGTGAGTTCGCCGCCGGCCATGCGCGCGGCCAGCGAGGCGGTGTCGGCCTCGGCGATGCGCAGCGGGTCGCCGGGCACGAAGTCGCGCGGCGCGGCCGCAGCGGTGGCGGCGATGGGCTGCGGCGGCCGCGGCGCGGCGCCGCCGGCGCACGCGGCGAGGGCGAGGCAGGCGAGTGCGGCGCAAGGCCAGGCGAGGGCGGCCCAGGGCGCGGCGGAAACGCGGGCGGGTGCGGTCGGGCGCGATGCGGTGGACGGGGCGGGCATGGCCGGTTCCGGGGCGAGAGGGCAGGGCGAAGCGAGTATGCCTGCGGCGGTTGCGGGCGGAAGCGGGTGCGGGGTGGACGGGGGATCGCGTGGCGTCGGCGGTTGTTGGCGGCGGTGCGTTCGCACATGGCCCGCCTCCAAAAGCGGCGCGCGCCGCGACTCACCGAAGCGGTCTGCGCGAGGGCCGGTTCCCCGCAGACCGGGACACCGAGCGCTTCACCGCGGCGCGATGGATGATCTGCAGCGTCGAGCGGCAGCGCTTGCGTGCATCGCTTCGGTGGGGCGCGGCGCGCGCCGCTCCTACAGGACGCTAGGCGGCAACGCTCAGCGGCCGGGGCGTCGGTAGACGAACTCTGGGGCCGGGGCCTGCGATTCGCGTTCGGTCAGCGCACGCAGGCCGGCATGGTCGGGCGATTTCTCGCACACCGGGTCGAGGGTGTCGGCGCGTCCGCTCAGCGCCAGCGCCTGGCAGCGGCAGCCGCCCCAGTCGCGTTCGCGGTGTTCGCAGCCGCGGCAGGGTTCGGGCATCCAGGCGGTGCCGCGGTAGCGGTTGAAGGCATCGGAGTCGCGCCAGATTTCGCCCAGGCCGCGTTCGAGCACGCTGTCGAACCGCAGGCCGTCGATGGTCTCGGCGGCGTGGCAAGGCAGCACCTTGCCTTCGGGGGTGATGTTGACGAAGCGCCGGCCCCAGCCGCCCATGCACGGCTTGGGCCGGCGCGCGTAGTAGTCGGGGGTGACGTAGTCGATGGTCAGGCCCCCGCGCAGGCGTTCGCGCGCGTCGGCGACCGCGGCGCTGGCCGCGTCGAACTGGGCGCGCGTGGGCAGCAGCGCGGCGCGGTTCCTCAGGCCCCAGCCGTAGTACTGGGTATGGGCGACTTCGAGCCGGCCGGCGCCGAGCTCGACCGCCAGGTCGATCATCTCGCCGACGCGCTCGGCGTTGTGGCGGTGGATCACCGCGTTGAGGGTCAGCGGCAGTTCCAGTTCGCCGCACCAGCGCGCCAGGGCGAGCTTGCGCGCGTGCGCGCCGGCATAGCCGGCGATCCGGTCGGCGCCGTCGGCGCGGCTGTCCTGCAGGCTCAGCTGTAGGTGGTCGAGGCCGGCGCGCTGCAGTTCCTGCAAGCGCTCGCGCGTCAGGCCGACGCCGGAGGTGATCAGGTTGCAGTACAGGCCGTGCGCGCGGGCGTGGCGCAGCAGGTCGGCCAGATCCTTGCGCAGGGTCGGTTCGCCGCCGGAGAAGTGCGCCTGCAGCACGCCGAGTTCGGCCGCTTCCGCGAGCACGCGCTGCCACTGCGCGGTGTCCAGTTCCTGGCGCAGGCCGACCAGTTGCAGCGGGTTGGAGCAATACGGGCAGGCCAGCGGGCAGCGATGGGTGAGTTCGAGCAGCACCGCCAGCGGCGGTTCGGGCGCGGCGAAGGCGGCCGGGCGCGCGTTCATCGCCGCGCGCCCGCGGCCGTCGTCGCGCCGCTGCGCGCCCGCGCGGTGCGCCGCCGCGCGCTCATCGCGACGAACGCCTTGGCCGGCCGCCCGATCGCGCCGCGCTCATCGCTGCGCGCTCACGACAGCCGCGGCGCGAACGCCAGCATGCGTTTTTCCAGCAGGCTGGAGAACAGTTCGATGACGTCGCCGTAGATCTCGCCGGCGTCGGCGCCGTATTCGGCGGCGAGCGCGGCGACGATCGCCTCGACGTCGCAGCGGCCGTCGACGTGGGTCAGCACCGCATGCGCGATCTCGTCCAGCTCGACCACCCGCTCGGGCGCCTGCAACACCCAGCGCTCGCGCGCGCGGTCGTGCTGCAGACGCACGCCGACCGGAAAGCGCAGCACGCTGCCGGCGTCGATGGTCGCGCTCATGGCCGCGCCTGCGCGGGATGGAACGCGCCCGGCGGAACCAGGCGCGGCTCGACGTAGGCCAGGTGCAGCGCGTCGAGCATCGACCACAGCACGTCGCACTTGAAGCGCAGCGCGGCCAGGGCCGATTCCTGCTGCGCGCGCGTGGCGGCGTGGCGCTTGACGTAGTCCAGGGCGAAGTCCGCGTCCTGCGGCGCTTGCCGCAGGCGCGAGTCGAAATAGGCCAGCGCGTCGCTGGACACGAAGTCGTAGTGGGCCAGCATGCCGGCCACGCGCTGGCCGATGATCGCCGGCGCGAACAGTTCGGTCAGCGAGGAGGCGATGGCTTCCAGCAGGCTGCGCTCGCGCACGAACTGCAGATAGGCCTGCACCGCGAAGCGGGTGGCCGGCAGCAGCGCGCGCCCGGATTCGACCAGTTCGCGGTCGAGCCCGAGCGCGTCGGTCAGGCGCAGCCAGCGGGCGATGCCGCCGTCGCCTTCGCGTTCGCCGTCGTGGTCGACGATGCGCTGGCGCCACACCCGGCGCAGTTGCGGGTCCTCGATGCGGGCGAGCAGGGCGGCGTCCTTGAGCGGGATGCAGCGCTGGTACTCGAACCGGTTCAGCGCCCAGGCCTGGACCTGGACGCGGCCGAGCCGGCCGCTGTGCAGCAGCACATGGAAGGGATGCTTGTCGTGGTAGCGCTCGGCGCCGATCGCGCGCAGGCGCGCTTCGAGTTCGTCGGGCGACAGCGGCGCGCCGGCGTCGGCGCGCGCGCGCGCGGTCTGGACGGCGTGCGCGTCCGGCGCGGTGGCGGCGTTCATATCGTCAGTTCCATGCCGTCCTCGGCGACTTCCCAGCCTTGCGCGCGCACGTGCGCGCGCTCGGGCGAGGCTTCGTCGAGCACGGGGTTGGTGGTGTTGAGGTGGATGAACAGCTTGCGCCGCACGTCCAGGCCGGCGAACGCGGCGAGCGTGCCGGCGTCGTCGGCGCCGTTGCCGCCGGCGATGCTCATGTGGCCCATGCGCGCGCCGGTCTTGCTGCCGACGCCGGCGCGCTGCATTTCGTCGTCGCGCCACAAGGTGCCGTCGAAGAACACCAGCGCGGCGCCGCGCAAGCGCTCGCGCAGCGCCTGGGTCAGCGCCGCGCAGCCGGGAATGTAGTAGAAACGCTCGCGCCCGTCGGTGATCTCCAGGCCCAGGGTTTCCTCGTTGCCGCCGCGCAGGTCCGGGCTGCGCGACTCCATGAACAACGGCACCTTGCCGGGCACGGAAAACGCGGTCACGCGCAGGCCCAGCAGCGAATCCAGGCCGACCATGTCGGTCGGCGTGTCCAGCGCCAGCGGCTTGCGCGTGACGTAGTCGGGATGCAGGGCGTCGAAGATCGGGTTCTGCGCGAGCAGCGCATGCACGCGCGCGCTGGCCCACAGGTCGAAGCGCTGGCGTTCGCGCATCGACAGCAGGCCGGCGATGTGGTCGATCTCGCCGCTGCTGAGCAGCACCGCCTCGATCGGCGAATGGCGCAGTCCGCGGCGCGGCCACAGCGACGGCAGCGCCAGCACCTGCTGGCGGAAGTCGGGCGAGGCGTTGACCAGCAGCCAGCGTTCGCCGTCGGCGCTGACCGCGATGCTGGCCTGGCTGCGGCGTTTGGCGCCGTCTTGCTCGTGCCACGCCCGGCGGCTGCCGGGCGTGTTGCAGTTCCACTGCGGATAGCCGCCTCCGGCCGCCGCTCCGAGCACGAGGATGCGCATCATCGAGGTCCCGTCGGACGGTCCGTCGATTCGGGGCGCGTCCGCGCGCGCGTGGCGACGGCGGAAGCGGGCATGCTCAGAACAGATCGCCGGACGAGTACGAATTGATTTCGCAGCCGCACGGGATTTCGCGGATCTGGGGCTTGGACCAGGTCTTCATGAGCGTTCCTCTGCTGGGGGGAGGCGCCGATATGCCGGTGAATCGCCTGCGTCGCCGACGCCGTCGCGGCGTGCGGCCGCGACCGAACCACGATACACCGGCCTGTGGCGCGCAGCCTGTGATTGGAGACCGGTACGGACGCGAAGCGCGCCACGAATGCGCGCGTTGTCCGGCGCGGATGCGGGTTCCGCGCAGGCGGGTGTGATCGCTATTGCGCAACGCGCGCGCGACCGCATGCGCGGTCGCCGGCGTCATCGGCGTGCCGGCGTGTGGACTAATGCCGACGTTTGAGGATGTCGCGGGCGAGAACCCAAACCACGATCACGTTGATTATGAGAACGGCGATCGCGAGCCAGCCGGGATGGCGCGCCAACGCGTAGAGATCGAACGGCAGGTACAGCGCCGCGCCGAGGCAGCCCAGCCACGAGGCCCAGGCCTTGGCCTTCCACAGGCCCCAGGCTTCCACCAGGTGCAGCGCGGCGTAGGCGAACACGATGCCGGCGGCCAGGTGCACCGAGCCGGGGCTGATGCTGTGCGCGAGCCAGGCCATCGAGCCGTGCTCGGGATCGAGATGGAAGCGGCGGATCAGCAGTTCGATCCAGCGCTGCAGTGGCGCCGGGCCGAGCAGTTCCAGGCCGCTGGCGGCCGACAGCGCGAGCAGGCCCTTGCCGGCTTCGACCGCGGCGATCGCGTGCAGTCCGGGGTGGGCCTTGGGATTGGCGTCGTAGTGCGGGCCGGGATCGGTCATCGGCTCGGATGGGCCACGTAGTGTTCGACCAGCCGTTGCGCGATCGGCAGGTCCATGTGGGTGAGGTCGCACAGCCGCCGGATCGCATCGAGCTTCTTGCCCTCGTCGGCGAGCTTGCGCACCTCGGCGGGCAGCGGCGCGGACGCGCCCGGGTCGGCGAACCGCTCGCGCGCGGCCTTGCGCGCAAGCGGCGCGCCGAGGCTGCGGCGGATCAGCACGATCGCCTCCACGGCCTGGCCGCGGTCGAACAGGTCCTGCACGGCGTCGGGCCACGCCGGCGGCTCGGCGGCGGGCGGTACCGGGTCCGCGGGCGGCGCGGCCGGCGGGGCAGGATCGGCGGGCGCGATTGGCGGCGCCGCGACGGCGGCCGGACGCGCCGGTGCGGCGAGCGGTTCGGGGGCGGTGTCCGCGTCGGCGACGGGTGGCGCCGACGGCGGCGCCTGCACGGCGGGGATGTGCCGGATCGGCTGCTTCGCGGCGATGCGCGCGCGCAGCCACCAGCCCAAGGCCAGTCCCGGCACCAGGCCGGCCAACCACCAGATCAGGGGATGCAATTCCATTTCGCTTCGATCTCGCTCACGCGCGCAGGTTCCCCGTGCGCGGACTTTTTTGCAACCGCCCAAGGGCGCAGCGGCGCGGCGCAACTGCGACGGCGCGGCCGGAATCGAAGATCGGGGTGGGGATCGAAGCGGAAAAAATACGCAGACCGCGCGCGACGCCGCGTTGCGCGGCGTGCGGAGCGGGGCGCGGACCGGCGGTTGCGGTCCGCGCCCTCATCGCGATCAGGCCGCGCGCGAAGCGCGCTTGCGGTCGGTCTCGCTGCGGAACTTCTTGCGCAGGCGGATCGCCTTGGGGGTGATCTCGACCAGTTCGTCGTCGTCGATGAATTCCAGCGCCTGCTCCAGCGAGAACTTGATCGGCGGGATCAGGCCTTCGTCGTCGTCCTTGCCGGACGCGCGGAAGTTGGTCAGCTGCTTGCCGCGCAGGGCGTTGACGGTGAGGTCGTTGTCCTTGCTGTTGATGCCGACGATCTGGCCCTCGTAGATCTCCTCGCCCGGCTCGATGAACAATCGGCCGCGCTCCTGCATGGCGATCTGCGCGTAGGCCGGCGAGGGGCCGGTGCCGTTGGAGATCAGCACGCCGTTCTGGCGCTGGCCGATCTGGCCGTCGGCCTTCGGGCCGTAATGGTCGAACACGTGGAACAGCAGGCCGGTGCCGGCGGTGAGCGTGCGGAACTCGGTCTGGAAGCCGATCAGGCCGCGCGCCGGGATGATGTAGTCCAGGCGCACGCGGCCCTTGCCGTCGGGTTCCATGTTCTGCAGCAGCGCCTTGCGCTCGCCCAGGCGGCCCATGACGCCGCCCTGGAACTGCTCTTCCATGTCCACCACCAGCGACTCGTACGGCTCCTGCATGATGCCGTCGATTTCCTTGATGATGACTTCCGGACGCGACACCGCCAGCTCGTAGCCTTCGCGGCGCATGTTCTCGATCAGGATCGACAGGTGCAGCTCGCCGCGGCCGGAGACCTTGAACTTGTCGGCGTCCTGGGTGTCCTCGACCTTGAGCGCGACGTTGTGCTGGGTCTCGCGGGTGAGGCGGTCGCGCAGCTGGCGCGAGGTCAGGAACTTGCCGCCGCTGCGGTCCTTCACGCCGGCGAACGGCGAGTCGTTGACCTGGAAGGTCATCGAGATGGTCGGCTCGTCCACCGTCAGCACCGGCAGCTGCTCGACCGCGGACGGATCGCAGATGGTGTCGGAGATGCCGAGCGCCTCGATGCCGGAGAACGCGATGATGTCGCCGGCCTGCGCTTCGCCGACTTCGACGCGCTCCAGGCCCATGAAGCCGAGCACCTGCAGCACCTTGGCGTTGCGAGGCTTGCCGTCGGCGGCGGAGATCACGGTGACCTGCTGGTTGGTCTTGATCTTGCCGCGCTGGATGCGGCCGACGCCGATCACGCCGACGTAGTTGTTGTAGTCCAGCGAGGTCACGCGCATCTGGAACGGGCCTTCCGGATCGACCGGCGGCGCCGGCACGTGGTCGCAGATGGCTTCGAACAGCGGGGTCATGTCGCCGCCGCGCACGCTCTCGTCCATGCCGGCGTAGCCCTGCAGGCCCGAGGCGTAGACGGTGGTGAAGTCGAGCTGGTCGTCGGTCGCGCCGAGGCGGTCGAACAGGTCGAAGGTCTGGTCCAGCACCCAGCTGGCGCGCGCGCCCGGACGGTCGACCTTGTTGACCACGACGATCGGCTTGAAGCCCATCGCGAAGGCCTTCTGGGTGACGAAGCGGGTCTGCGGCATCGGGCCGTCCATCGCGTCGACCAGGATCAGCACCGAGTCGACCATCGACAGCACGCGCTCGACCTCGCCGCCGAAGTCGGCGTGGCCCGGGGTGTCGACGATGTTGATGCGCCAGACTTCCTTGGTGTTGGGATTGGTCCAGCGGATCGCGGTGTTCTTGGACAGGATCGTGATGCCGCGTTCCTTTTCCAGGTCGTTGCTGTCCATCACGCGGTCCGGGACCACGGCGCGCTCGTTCAGGGTGCCCGACTGCTTCAGCAGCTGGTCGACGAGGGTGGTCTTGCCATGGTCGACGTGGGCGACGATGGCGATATTGCGCAGGCGTTCGATGGACATGCGGGAGGACGCCGTAAGGCGCCTAGACGTTGGAAGGAAGCCGGCCATTATACCGGGCAAATACGGCAAACGCCTGTGCGGGCGGGGGTTTTTGTTCAGCGACCCAGCAAGCTGAACGGGCCGGCGGCGGTTTCGGCCCGGCCCGACAGGGCCGGCGCGGACGGCGACCGCGCGGAAACCGGGTAAAACGCGGGGTTTCCGACGCCGCGAGGCCGCCAGTGCGGCCGCGTAATCTCACCCGGCTGTGCGAAGTATCGGGCGGCGGCGGACTTCGCGGCCTCGGCGCGGCTGCTGCGGCGGCCTTGGCCCGGCGCTGTCGCGGCTTGGACGGCTCCGGCAGCGGCGGCCGGCGGGTTCGTCGCTTCGGTACCCTTGTGGATCGCCCCCGCCGTCGCCATCTCGGCCGGCGACGATCCACCCCATTCCCCATCGCCCCCTGGAGCACGTTGCATGAGCCTGATCGCCACCTTCGACACCTCGCGCGGCCCGATCCGCGTCGAACTCGCCGCCGAGAAGGCGCCGCTGACCGTCGCCAACTTCGTCAACCTGGCCCAGCGCGGCTTCTACGACAACCTCAGCTTCCACCGGGTGATCCCGAACTTCATGATCCAGGGCGGCTGCCCGCAGGGCACCGGCACCGGCGGCCCGGGCTACCGCTTCGAGGACGAGACCCGCAACGGCCTGGGCCACCAGCGCGGCGTGCTGTCGATGGCCAACGCCGGCCCGGGCACCAACGGCAGCCAGTTCTTCATCACCCACATCGTCTGCGATTGGCTCGACGGCAAGCACACCGTGTTCGGCAAGGTCCTGGAAGGCCAGGACATCGTCGATACCGTGCAGCAGGGCGACAAGATCAACTCGGTCAAGATCGAGGGCGACACCGCCGCGGTGCTGGCCGCCAAGGCCGAGCGCGTGACCGAGTGGAACAAGGTGCTGGACGCGAACGCGCGTCCGTAAGCCTTGCGCCCGCCGCGGGTTCGCAGCGGCGGGAACGAAAAAGACGGCCGCGAGGCCGTCTTTTTTTTGGGGTCGCATGGCCCGGCGGATTGCTGCCGGTGCATGGCGGCCTGAGCCGAGGGCGTCGGGCCTGAAGGCCCTCCCGCAGGACATCGGGCGGGAAGGCCCGACAGGGCTTCGGGCGGGCGGCGGGGCGCTCAGCGCACGAACTGCATCGTGTCGAGCATGCGCCCGACCGAGTCGGCGTCGCGGCCGTAGTAGTGCTCGCTCGGCGCCATCCACACCAGCGAGGTCAGCTTGCCGTCGCGCTCCACCGCGGCGACGGTGCCGCGGTAGTTGAGGCCGTCGGCGTTGCTGAGGGAGAAGTCGAAGCGCAGGCCGTCGACCGCGCCGAAGCGGTGCGGATGCAGTTCGCCGCCGTCGATGTTGACCGCGCCTTCCTCGCGCAGGCCGTCGAGCACCAGGTCGCGCAGTTCGTCCGGGCGCATGCCGCTGCGGAACCACGGGCCGTCGGGCTTGGAGGCCTTCTCCTTGCGCGCCATGAACACGTGTTCGCCGGGCTTGATGTTGGAGTAGATGCGCAACTGGTTCAGGCGGGTGCCGTCGATGGTCCAGGTTTCCTGGCGCGCGCCCTTGATCCGGGCCCAGTCCAGGGTGCTGTCCAGGCGCAGGTCGAACACGGTCGAGGCGCCGGCGCGCTGCAGGGTGTTGGCGGCGCAGCCGGCCAGGGCGAGGACCGCCAGGGCCGCGGCGAAGGTCTTGAGGCGCAAAGTCACGGAGCGGTCTCCAGTTCGGCGATGGTTTTTTCGATGAAGGGGCGTTCTTCGGCGTCGGGCGCGGCGGCGAGATAGCGGCGGAACGCGTCGATCGCGGCGGCCGCGTCCTTGCGTTCGCGCAGCGCGTAGGCCTGCTCGCGCCAGGCCGCGGGCGGCGCGTCGGCGTGGGCGACGGCCTCGCTCAGCAGTTGCGCGCTGCGCTGGCGGTCGTCGTTCTTGCCGCGGCGGCGGTAGGCTTCGGCGAGGTAGTAGCCGTACAGGCCCTGGTTGCCGTGGTCGCCGGCGCGCAGGGCTTCCTCGCGCAGGTCGCCGATGACCTGGATCGAGGTGTCGTAGGTGCGCCGCGACAGTTCCCCGGCCAGCCAGCGGTCCAGCCACGGCCGCATCGCCGCCTGGTAGGCGTCGCGGCCGATTTCGCCGGGCGCGCCGGCGTGGGTCTTGGCCGCGGCGGCGGTGTCTTCCAGGCGCTCGGCGGTGTTGGGATGGCTGGCGAACACCGGCCAGGGCTTGGAGCGCTTGCTGGATTTTTCCTCGCGCAGCATCCGCCCCCACACCTGCGCGCCGGCCTGCGGGTCGTAGCCCAGGCCGACCACGCGGTCGAAACCGATCCGGTCGGCCTCGCGCTCCATGTCGCGCGAGAACTTGCTGACGCTGGCCAGCCCGCCGAGCGAGGCGGCCAGCGCGACCACGCTGGGGATGATCGCGATCGACGCCATCGCCGCCGTGGTGCTCTTGGCCTTGGTCCAGCCGCGCAGGCCGTGGCGCTGGCGGTAGTGGGCGAACTCGTGGCCCAGGACCAGGGCCAGCTCGGATTCGTCCTGCATGCGCAGCAGCGCGCCGGTGAACACCAGCATCGTGCCGTTGGGCGCCATCGAGGCGTTGAACACCGGCACGTCGACGATGTAGACGCGCAGGTCGGCGCAGTGCTCGCCGGCGACCTTGCAGGCGACGCCGTGCACGTAGGCGTTGAGCGCGGGATCGCGCACCAGCGCCGGCGCGGTCTTGATGTCGCGCTCGGCCTGGTCCATGCCGTACCACAGCTCGGCCTCGGTGCTGCCGGGGCTGGGCCGTTCGCCGGGCCGGATCGGTTCGACCGGCGCGGCGGCCGACGCCGGCGCCGGCGCGGCGAGCGCGCAGGCCAGGACCCACGACAGCGGGGCGGAGCGGAGCAGGGCGGAGGCGGGCCGGCGCGGCGGACGCAGCGCCGCGCCGCTCACAGCGGAATGCCCTTGAGCATGCTGGCGACGGTGCCCTTGGCGCCCTTTTCGTCGCGCAGGTCGCCGCTGCCCTTGACCATCTGGTTGAACCACACGACCTGGCCGGTGCGCAGGTCCACCAGCGTGGCCACGCCGACCTGGCTGCCGCCGCCGACGTCGATGTAGGCGCCGACCGCCGCGCCGGCGAGCATGGTCAGCAGCCGCACCGCGGTGCGCCCGCCGGTGGCGTAGGAGTCGCGGATGTAGGTGAACAGGGCGTAGTCGGCGCCGGTGGCTTCGCGCAGCCCGGCCACGCCCGGGCCGAGGCTCCAGTCCATGCGCGGCTTGCCGGTCTTGGCGTCTTTCTTGGTCGCCAGCGCGCCGCCGAGGCTGTACTGGGAAATGCTCAGCGCCACCGCCTGGTTCAGGCGCACGATCTGGCCCATCTGCGAATTCGGGTCGAGGTCGTCGGGCACGTCGTAGTCGTCGCGGCGCTCGGCCTTGGAGCCGGCCAGCAGCTCGCGCACGGCCTGCGGGTAGAGATTGCGCGCGGCGTCGGACCATTCCTTGCGCGGCTCGGCGAGCCCGCCGGCCGAGACCAGGCTCAGCTCGATGTCCGGTTCGATCAGCACCACGCTGCCTTCGACCTTGAGCGCGTGGCCCTGGGCGTCGGTGGCGGTACGGTTCTGGGCGTGGGCGGCCGACAGCGGCGCGCACGTAATCGCCAGCGCCAAGACGGCGCCGGCCAGCTTGCTGGCGAGTGATTTCATCGAATCGGCCCCCTGATGCCGATGTCCCTGACGAAAGCGTTTGGAATCCCCGAGCGGCCCGAACGGCCGCGGCCGCGTCCCCCGCGTCCGCCGCCGCCTGCATGCGCAGGCGATTCGAGCCGGCACACTAAACCTGAACGCCGTCTCGTTTTCAAGAGGCGGATCGTGCATGGCCAGCCGGCCGCAGATGCACGGCCGGCGGCGCCCGCGGCCTCGCCCCGCGGCCGCGCGCGGGCCGGTCCGCAGCGGCCGCTGTGATACCATTCTGCGGCTCGAACCAGCGGTAATCGCGGCCCTTTCCGCAAGGTCGCCCGCGAGGCGCCCCGCGCGCCGCGCCGCTGCTTCCGGCGCCGTCCATCCTCGCTCCGTCGTAACCACCCCACGAGGTTCACACGATGCCCCAGCTCGCCCGGCGCATCGGTCGCGCCAAGCCCAGCGCGATCATGCAGGTTGCCGAAAAGGCCAAGCGGCTCAAGGCCGAAGGCCGCGACATCATCAGCTTCTCCATCGGCGTTCCCAACTTCCTGCCCGGCGACCACGTCTACGCCGCCGTGCGCGAAGCGCTGGCCAAAGACAGCGGCCAGTACGGCAGCAACCGCGGCGCCGACGCGCTGCTGGACGCCTTCATCGAGCACATGGGCAAGATCGGCCTGAGCGGCTACGGGCGCGTCAACTGCGCGACCGGCATCGGCGCCAAGCACGTGATCTACAACATCGCCGAGGCGCTGCTCGACGAAGGCGACACCATCGTCTTCCCGACCCCGTACTGGACCAGCTATCTCGACATCGCCGAGATCGTCAACGCCAAGATCGACCTGCTGCCGTGCCCGGCCTCGCAGGACTACAAGCTCACCCCGCAGCAGCTCGACGTCGCCCTGGCGAAGAAGCCCAAGGTGTTCTTGTTCAACAATCCCTCGAACCCGACCGGCATGGTCTATTCGAAGGAAGAGATCGACGCGCTGGCCGCGGTCGTCGCCAAGTACCCGGACACCTGGGTCATCACCGACGACATCTACAACCGCATGGTGTTCGACGGCCTGGGCTACCACAACTTCGTGCACTCGCGTCCCGAGCTGCGCGACCGGGTGATCTTCATCGACTCGCTGTCCAAGACCTACGGCATGCCGGGTTGGCGCGTGGGCTTCATGGCCGGGCCGGAAGTGATCGCCCAGGCGGTGACCACGATGAACTCCAACCACATCACCAACGTGCCGGAGATCGTCACCGCCGCCGCCGTGGCCGCGCTGTCGGGCCCGCAGGACGTGCCGACCCAGCGCTGCGCCGAGTTCCAGGCCAAGCGCGACCAGGTCATGGCGGTGATGAATTCGATCCCGGGCGTGATCTGCCCGCGTCCGCAGGGCGCGTTCTACGTCTTCCCCGACATCAGCGTCGCCTTCGGCAAGACCCACCAGCCCAGCGGGACCAAGATCGGCAACGACATGGACCTGTGCAACGCGCTGCTGGAAACCAAGGGCGTGGCCTGCGTGCCGGGCTCGGCGTTCGGCGAACCCAACGCGCTGCGCATCAGCTACACCTGCCCGACGCCGCAGCTGGCCCCGGGCCTGCAGCGCTTCCAGGAGTTCTTCGCCGAGCTCGCCTGAGCCCGGCGAAGCCGCCCGCCCGCGACGAGAAGGACGACGTCATGCGCGTAAGCACCGTGTTGTGCGTCGTCGCCGCGCTCGCCGTGGGCGCGGCCGGCGCCAAGCTCGCCATGGGCGGCGGCCTGCCGCAGCAGTGGTTCGGTTCGGCGCCGGCGCAGCTCGCCGCGGACGATCCGCGCCACGCCACCGGCGACAAGCGCATCGTCATGCTCGCCGCGCAGTGGTGCGGTTACTGCGAAAAGCTGCGCAAGGACTTCGAGCTGGCCGACGTGCGCTACACCCTGATCGACGTCGACACCGAACAGGGCCAGCGCGCGATGGCCGCGGTCGGCGCGCGCGGCGTGCCGGTCACCATCGTCGGCCAGGACATCGTCTACGGCTACCAACCCGACCAGATCAAGGACAAGCTCGCGCCGCTCGGCTACCGGCTGTGACGGCGCGCGCGTCCTGTAAACACTCGCGGGCCCGCGCCCGCCCCAACGTTCACTAGCGAAGGAAACACCTCGATGAAGACTCCCGTCCGCGTTGCCGTCACCGGCGCTGCCGGCCAGATCGGCTACTCGCTGCTGTTCCGCATCGCCTCCGGCGAAATGCTCGGCAAGGACCAGCCGGTGATCCTGCAGCTGCTGGAGCTGCCGCTGGAGAAGGCCCAGGCCGCGCTCAAGGGCGTGATCATGGAGCTGGAAGACTGCGCGTTCCCGCTGCTGGCCGGCATCGTCGGCACCGACGATGCGGAAGTGGCGTTCAAGGACGCCGACATCGCCCTGCTGGTCGGCGCGCGTCCGCGCGGCCCGGGCATGGAGCGCAAGGACCTGCTGCTGGAGAACGCCAAGATCTTCACCGCCCAGGGCGCCGCGCTGAACAAGGTCGCCTCGCGCAACGTCAAGGTGCTGGTGGTCGGCAACCCGGCCAACACCAACGCCTACATCGCGATGAAGTCCGCCCCGGACCTGCCGGCGAAGAACTTCACCGCGATGCTGCGCCTGGACCACAACCGCGCGCTGAGCCAGCTCGCCGCCAAGGCCGGCGTGGCCGTGGGCGACATCGAGAACCTGATCGTGTGGGGCAACCACAGCCCGACCATGTATCCGGACTACCGCTTCGCCAAGGCCGGCGGCGCCTCGTTGAAGGACAAGATCGGCGACGCCGACTGGAACGCCAACACCTTCATCCCGCAGGTCGGCAAGCGCGGCGCGGCGATCATCGAAGCGCGCGGCCTGTCCTCGGCCGCCTCGGCCGCCAACGCCGCGATCGACCACATCCGCGACTGGGTGCTGGGCAGCAACGGCAAGTGGGTGACCATGGGCGTGCCGTCGGACGGCAGCTACGGCATCCCCGAAGGCGTGATGTACGGGGTGCCGGTGATCACCGCCAACGGCGAGTACACCCGCGTGGAAGGCCTGGAAGTCGACGAGTTCAGCCGCAAGGCCATGGACAAGACCCTGGCCGAGCTGGAAGAAGAGCGCGCCGGCGTCGCCCACCTGCTGGGCTGAGCGGCTCGCGCGAGCGATGCATGAACGGGGCGGCTTCGGCCGCCCCGTTCGTTTTTGCGGTTCGCGGGGCTGCTTTTGTGGGAGGGATTTCAGCCGCGATGCTTTTTTCCCGGATCGCGGCGACCTGAGCGGAAAGCATCGGGACTGAAGTCCCTCCCACAAGCGCGAGCCCCGGGGCCGAAGCCTTCCCGGCCGCCCCGGCCCGCGGCCGGAGCGTGTAGGATCGGACCCGCTTTCCACCGGGATCCCCCATGGCCGACGCCGCGCTGCGCATCCTCATCGCCGACGACCATCCGATGTTCCGGGCGGCGTTGCGCTACGCGCTGGGCGAGATCGCGCCGGGCGCGCACATCGTCGAGGTCGCCAGCCAGAGCGCGCTGGAAGCGGCGATCGGCAGCGGCGAGGCGTTCGACCTGGCCATGCTCGACCTGATGATGCCGGGCGCGATGGGTTTCTCCTCGCTGGTGTACGCGCGCGGCGAGCGGCCCGAGCTGCCGGTGGTGATCATTTCCTCGAACGAGCACCCGCGCACGATCCGCCGCGCGCAGCAGTTCGGCGCCTTGGGGTTCGTGCCCAAGTCGGCGCCGGCAGCGGTGCTGGGCGAAGCGGTGGGCGCGGTGCTGGCCGGGCAGGTGTGGTTCCCGCCGCAGCAGGCCGAGCGCGACGAAGGCGACGCGCAGCTGGCCGACCGGCTGGCGCAGTTGACGCCGCAGCAGATGCGGGTGCTGTTGCGGCTGGCCGACGGGCTGCTCAACAAGCAGATCGCTTATGAGCTGTCGCTGGCGGAGAACACGGTGAAGATCCACGTCACCGCGATCCTGCGCAAGCTGGGCTGCCATTCGCGCACCCAGGCGGCGGTGCTGGTGAAGGGGCTGTCGCTGGAAGAGGACGGCGGCGAGCTGCACGACGGGGTCGGCGGGTTGGCCTAGCGCGCGTCGGCGCTTGCGTCGCAAGCGCAGTGGCGCAGTGGCGCGGTCGCGGCTTGCGCCGCTCCTACAGTCGCTGCGTTGTCGCGTCGAAGCCTTTGTAGGAGCGGCGCAAGCCGCGACCGCGGAGTTTCAAATCGCGCCGCAACTCACTCGCCGCGCGCCAACAGCCGCGACGCCAGCGCGCGCAGCGCCGCCGGCTTGAGCGGCTTGGGCAGGAAATGCCAGTCGCGCTCGGCCGCGCGCGGGCGCAGGGTCGGGTCGGCGTCGGCCGACATCAGCACCACCGGCGGCAAGCGTTTCCACTTGGCTTCCAGTTGCGTCGCCAGTTCGAAGCCGGTGCTCTCGCCCAAGCGGTAGTCCAGCAGCAACAGCTCCGGCGGCGGCTGCGCGTCGGCGCGGGTCAGCGCTTCGGCGGCGCTGGCGGCGCCGCTGGCTTCGCAGCCCCAGTCGCCGAGCAGGCCCAGCGCGGCCTGGCGCGAATGCAGGTCGTCGTCGATCACCCAGACCGTGCGGCCGCGCAGCGGCGAGTCGGGATCGGCGGTGGCCGCGGCCTGCGCCGACGTTGTCGCGGACTGGGGCGCCGCAACCGCAGCGGCGGCGGTCGATGGCGCGGCGTTCGACGGCGTAGCAGTGTCCGGTCCGGCCACCGCGCGCGCATACGGCGCCTCGACCGAGAACACGCTGCCGTGCCCCGGCCACGAACGCACCTCGACGCGGTGGCCGAGCAGGCGCGCGACCCGCCGCACGATCGCCAGGCCCAGGCCGGCGCCGCGCTGCGGCGCTTCCACGCCGGTGTCCAGGCGCTGGAACTCCTCGAAGATCAGCTCGCGCTTGTTCTCGGCGATGCCCGGCCCGCTGTCCCACACCTCGATGCGCACGCCCTCGCGCAGGCGTCGCGCGCCGAGCACGATGCGGCCTTCGCGCGGGGCGAACTGCATGGCGTTGGAGACGAAGTTCTGCAGGATCCGCCGCAGCAGCACCTCGTCGCTGTCGACCAACGCGCGGGTGGGCAGCACGTGCAGGCGCAGCCCGCGCGATTCGGCGAGGATGCGGAACTGGCTGTCGATGGCGGCGAACACCCGCGCCAGCGGCAGCGCCGCGCGCCGCACTTCCAGCGCGCCCGATTCCAGACGCGAGATGTCGAGCAGGCTGGAGAGGATGTCGTCCTGCGCCGCCAGCGCGGCCTCGATGTGGTCGGCCAGTTCGCGGCCTTCCCGATCGCCGACGCGGCGGCGCAGCGAGGACAGGTACATGCGTGCGGCGTTGAGCGGTTGCAGCAGGTCGTGCACGGCGGCGGCGACGAAGCGGGTCTTGGAACGGTTGGCGCGCTCGGCCTCGCCCTTGGCCGCCCGCAGGTCGCTGGTGCGCTGCTCGATGCCGCGTTCCAGGCTGTCGGCCAGCGTGCGCAGGTCGCGCGCGGCCTGCTTGTAGGCGGTGATATCGGCGTAGCTGGTGACGAAGCCGCCGTCGGGCATCGGGTTGCCGCGGATCTCGATCACGGTGCCGTCGGGGCGCTCGCGTTCGTGCAGATACGGCTGGCCGCGCTGCAGATGGTCGAGGCGGCGGCGGATCGCGTCTTCCGGATCGGCGCCGAGCAGGCCGCGGCGGGCGTTGAAGCGGATCAGGTCCTCGATCGGCCGGCCCGCCTGCAGCAGTTCGGGCGGATAGCGGAACAGTTCGGCGTAGCGCTGGTTCCAGGCAACCAGGCGCAGCTGCGCATCGACCACGCTGACGCCCTGCGGCAAATGCTCCAGGCTCTGGCCTTCGCCCATGCTGGCCTGCCGCGCTGCGTGCACCAGCCCGTCCTGCGCGTTGCGCAGCGCTTCGGCGTGGTGCTCGACCATCTTCTCCAGTTCCTGCCGGCTGCGCAGGCGCAGCGCGGCGATGCGGCCGCGCTGGACCAACAGCAACGCCACCGCCACCGCCAGCAGCCAGGCGCCGGCGGCGACCGCGCGCGCGATCCAGGCGGTGCGGATGCTCGGGGTGACGTCGCGCAGCAGGTGCAAGGTCCAGTCCTCGCGCGCCAGGTGCAGCGATTGCCACAGCATCGGCTCGCGCAGGCGCGGCTCGCGCCAGCGCACCACGCGCGCGCCGCCGTCGATCTCGCGCTGCACGTCGAACGCGACCGGACGCAGGCGCTGGCTCTGGTACTGGCGGGTGTCGCGCAGTTCGCGCTGCCAGTCCGGCGGCAGCCGATGCAGCATGCGGTAGCGCCATTGCGGCTGCGCCGACAGGAACACCACGCCGTGGTTGTCGCTGAGCAGGACCACGTCGCCGCGCTCGCTCCAGTCCGAGCGGATGTCCTCCAGTTCGACTTTCACCGCGACCGCGCCGACCGCGCCGCCGCGCTCGTCGCGCACCGCGCGGGCGATGAAGTGGCCGGGCACGCCGGTGGTGACGCCGATGGCGTAGAACTCGCCGGCGCCATGCGCCATCGCCAGCTGGAAGTAGGGACGGAAGGCGTAGGAATAGCCGACGTTGCTGTTGGGCTGGTCCCAGTTGCTGGCGGCGATGCCGGTGCCGCTGCGGTCGATCAGGGTCAGGGTGCTGGTGCGGTTGGCGAAGTTGAGCTGGACCAGCCGCTCGTTGGCGCGCTGGCGCTGGGCGGTATCGCCGGGATTGGCCAGGGTCGCGCGCAGCTGCGGGTCCAGCGACAGCACCGCCGGCATGATCCGGTAGCGGTCGATGTGCTGCTCGATCACCTGCGCGCGCTGCGCCAGCAGCGCGCTGGCCTCGCCGGCCTGGCGCTGCAGCGCCTGGGAATAGGCGATGCGCCCGGCCACCAACGCCGACAGCAGCATGCCGGCCAGGATCAGGACGATCCAGGTGGCGGTGCGCAGTTGGCGGCGGCGGGTGTGGAGCATGGTTCGGGCCGGGGAAGGGAGAAAGGAAAAAGGGAGCGGAGCGCGGCGTCGGGGCCTGGGCAGACTAGCGGGGCGGGGGTGAGACGGCGGTCAAGCCGGGCCCCGCGCTGCGCGGCGAACGTGATGCCCGCCGCGCTTCGAGATTCGCGGCGGTTCCAACCACTCCGCGTTCCCGTCTTTCTCAGCGCCAAGCCTTAAAACTGCAGCTGCGCGCGCATCTCCAGCAGATCCGGATCGGCCGACAGCAGGCCCTTGTCCGCCTTCACGTGCACGTAGTTGGCCTGGAACTTGAAGTGGCTGGTCAGGTACCAGTTGGCGCCGAGGGTCCAGTCGCGCTGCTTGCCGCCGGCGATGCCGCCGTCGTCGAGGTCGAGCTCGCCGTAGCGCGCCAGCAGTTCGACCGCGCCGTAGCCGTGGGCCGGCTTGACGTTGCCGACGTTGTTGCCGGTGTAGGGCCGGGTCTCGCCGGTGAGCACCCAGCTGCCGGTGAGGTAATAGCCGTCGGCGCTGAAATCGCGCTGGCCGTTGTCGCGTTGCGCGGTCGCGCGCAGGTACTCGGCCTGCACCGACCACGGCCCGTCGATCCACAGCGCCTCCAGGCCGTTGCGTACGATCTTGTCGGTGTCGCGCAGGCTGCCCGAATCGACCAGCCGCGTCGCGGTGAGGCCGTTGAGCGGGCGCGCGCGCAAGCGCGCGGCGGGGCCGAACCAGGCGCCGCGGCCGTCGCGGTAGCCGTGCGGGTTCTCGACCGATCCGCTCAGGCCCAGGTGCACGACATGGTCCTTGTCCTTGACCGGCGTCCACACCGCGCGCCCGGCGGCGGTGGTGCCGGGGTTGTCGCCCTGCAGGTCGTGGCCGAAGAAGTAGGCGGCGCTGAGCGCGTAACGCGGGCGTTCCAGCGACCATTCCACGCCGGTGCGGCGGCCTTCATAGACCGCCTGCGAGGCCGCCGACAGCTCAAGCAGGCTGCCGGCGCGCGAGGCGGCGACGCTCTCCATGCTGACCGGGGTCTTGAAGTAGCCGACCCGGACCTTGCCGTAGTCGGCGCCGAGCATGGCCTTGGTTTCCAGGCGCAGGGCGACGTCGAGCCAGAGCTTGGATTCGAAGTCGAACACCGCGGTGAAGTCGTAGACGTCCTTCTTCTTGAGGTTCATGCCGAATTCGCGGCGGCGGTAGTGGCCGTCGTCCTTGAGCCGGGTCGCGGCGGTGCCGTAGCCGTCGCCGTCGAAGTCGACCACGTCGTAGGCCCAGTTGGCGGTGGCGGAGAGTTCGGTGCCGTCGGCGAAGCGGTACTTGGTCGGCCAGTCGTCGAAGCTCGCCGCCGGCGCGGCCTGCGGCAGCGCGCACATGGCCAGGGCGAGGGGGGATGCGGCGAAGGCGAAGCGGGCGTTGCGCATGGTCGTGCTCCAGGTTCGTCGGCGCCGTCCTGGCAGCAGGGCTCCGTGCCGGGCGCGCGAGGCGCCCGGCAAGGGGGGAAGTCGGGTGGATGGCGGCCCGCGCGCGGGCCGCCCGGTCGGGCGCGGGCGATGCGCCCGCGGCGGGTCAGGCCTTCTCGCCCAGCGGACCGTGATGGTCGGAAGGCAGGTCGGCGTCGAGCTCGGTCGCGCTCGGCGGATTGAGCAGTTCGCGGTTGAGCTGGTCGCGATCCAGTTCGTTCTCCCAGCGCGCCACCACCACCGTGGCCACGCCGTTGCCGATGATGTTGGTCAGCGCGCGCGCCTCGCTCATGAAGCGGTCGATGCCCAGGATCAGCGCCAGCCCCGCGACCGGCACCGCCGGCACCACGTGCAGGGTCGCGGCCAGGGTGATGAAGCCGGCGCCGGTGACGCCGGAGGCGCCCTTGGAGGTCAGCATCGCCACCGCCAGCAGGGTGATTTCCTGGGTCAGGGTGAGTTCCACGCCGAGCGCCTGGGCGACGAAGATCGCCGCCATGGTCAGGTAGATGTTGGTGCCGTCGAGGTTGAACGAGTAACCGCTGGGCACGACCAGGCCGACCACCGGCTTGGAGCAGCCCAGCCGTTCGAGCTTGCGCATCAGCGGCACCAGCGCCGATTCCGACGAGGACGTGCCCAGCACCAGCAGCAGTTCGTCGCGGATGTAGTAGATGAAGCGGACGATGCTGAAGCCGGTGAAGCGCGCGATCAGGCCCAGCACGACCAGCACGAACAGCGCGCAGGTCAGGTAGAAGCTGCCCATCAGCTTCATCAGCGGGCCGAGCGCGCCGACGCCGAATTCGCCGATGGTGAAGGCCATCGCCGCGCCGGCGCCGATCGGGGCCAGCTTCATGATCATGCTCATGATCCCGAAGAACGCCTTCGACAGCGGCTCCAGCAGGTCCATGACCTTCTCGCCGGCCTTGCCCATGTGCAGCAGCGAGAAACCGAACAGCACCGCCAGCAGCAGCACCTGCAGCAGGCTGCCGTCGCCGGTGAAGGCGTCGGTGAAGGTCTTGGGGATGATGTGCAGCAGGAAGTCGACCGTGCTCTGCTGCTCGGCCTTGTGCGCGTAGTCGGTGGCCTTGGCCACCAGCGCCGGGTCGAGCTTGGCCGGGTCGGCGTTGAAGCCGGCGCCGGGCTTGAGCGTGTTGACCACCACCAGGCCGATCACCAGGGCGATGGTGGAGACGACCTCGAAGTACAGGATCGCCTTGACCCCCACGCGCCCGACCTTCTTGACGTCGGCGACGCCGGCGATGCCCAGCACCACGGTCAGGAAGATGATCGGGCCGATCAGCATCTTGATCAGGGCGATGAAGCCGTCGCCCAGCGGCTTGAGCTTGACCCCGAAATCGGGGAAGAAATGCCCGATCAGGCCGCCGAGGATGATCGCGCCGACCACCCAGAGGTAGAAGTAGGAGCCGGATTTTTTCATGAGGGGCACCGGGCGTTGAGAGTGAGCGAACAGGGGCGGTCGGCGCGCGCGGTCAGTCGCGGTCGATGGCGGAATGCTTGCGGGTGTCGGGCATCAGCGCGTAGACCAGCAGCGAGCACAAGATGCAGGCGCTGACGTACCAGAAGAAGCCGGTTTCCATGCCGATCTTCTTGAACCACAGCGCCACCGGCTCGGCGGTGCCGCCGAACAGGGCGACGGTCAGCGCGTAGGGCAGGCCGACGCCGAGCGCGCGGACTTCCACCGGGAACAGTTCGGCCTTCACCACCGCGTTGATCGCGGTGTAGCCGCTGACCGCGGCGAGCAGGATCATGATCAGCCAGAACGCTTCCATCGGCGTCTGCGCGCCGCGGATCCAGTGCATCACCGGCACGGTGAGGATCGTGCCGAGCACGCCGAAGGCGATCAGGATCGGGCGCCGGCCGATGCGGTCCGACAGCGCGCCGACCAGCGGCTGCAGCAGCATGTAGACGAACAAGGTGCCGGCGTTGATCAACGACGCGGTTTCCTTGTCGAAGCCGGCGCTGATGGTCAGGAACTTCAGCATGTAGTTGGTGTAGGTGTAGAACGCCAGCGTGCCGCCCATGGTCAGGCCGACCACGGTCAGCACCGCGCGCGGGTGCCGCATCAGCGTGCGCAGCGAGCCTTCGCGCCTGGCCGGCGCGTCGCTGTTCTTGAGCTTGGTGAACGATTCGGTTTCCTGCATATTGCGGCGCAGGTACAGCGCGGTGATCGCGGCGATCGCGCCGATCCCGAACGGGATGCGCCAGCCCCAATTCCTGAGCTGTTCTTCGGTCAGCACGAACTGCTGCAGCACGATCAGCACCAGCAGCGCCAGCAACTGGCCCAGGATCAGGGTCACGTACAGGAAGCTCGACCAGAAGCCGCGGTTCTCGCGCGAGGACATCTCGCTGAGATACGTCGCCGAGCTGCCGTATTCGCCGCCGACGCTCAGGCCCTGCATCAGCCGCGCGGCCACCAGCAGGATCGGCGCGAACACGCCGATGGTGCCGTAGCCCGGGGTGAAGGTGATGATCAGCGAGCCGGCGCACATCAGCAGCACCGACAGCATCAGCGCGGCGCGGCGGCCGTGGCGGTCGGCGTAGCGGCCGAACACCCAGCCGCCGAGCGGGCGCATCAGGAAACCCACGGCGAAGATCGCGCCGGCGTTGAGCGCCTGCGAGATGCGGTCGCCGGAGGGGAAGAACACGTGGGCGAAGTAGAGCGAAAACGCGCTGTAGACATACCAGTCGTAGTACTCGACCAGGTTGCCGACCGAGCCGGAGAAGATCGATTTCAGGCGCTGGCCCGGGGTCATGCTCGGGGCCGCGGCCGGGGCTTCGGTGGAAGTAATGGCGCTCACATCGGCTCCTGTTGCGAAGATCGTGGGTGGGAGCGCGGTCCGTGCGTCGCATCGGCGACGGCGCGCAAGGGCGTCCCCAGACCCGGCGCCGATGGTGGGCGGCGGCAGGGGGAGGGCCAATAGCACCTTAGGGTTAGGGGCCGGCGCGGGCACGCCGCGCTGCCGCGAAACTGTCGATTCGCGCCGCAAAAACGCCCTCGCGCGGCGCCCGGCGGCGGATAGCCAATTGGTCTTAGCCCGGCGCGAGGGCGCCTGCGCGCGCGCCCGGCCGCCATCAGCGCGTCATCTGCATTGCCCATGCTTGCGCGGATTTTTGCCCCGCTCCCCCGGAGATCCGCAATGAAGCCGTACCCCTGCACCTTCGCCGCGCTCGCGCTGGCGATCGCCGCCGCCCTGGCCGCCGCGCCCGTTCATGCCGCCGACGCCGCCGCCAACGGCGCCGACGCCGCGGCCGCCGGCGAGGCCCGCGACGCCACCACCCTCGACGCGGTCTCGGTCATCGGCCTGGGCGAAACCCGCCAGGTGCAGCGGGTCAAGCTGGCCGACATCGAGAAGACCGTCGCCGGCACCAGCCCGCAGAAGATCCTCAACAAGCTGCCGGGCATCTCGGTGCAGTCCAACGACGCCTACGGCGCCAACGAGGAATCGCAGACCATCAGCCTGCGCGGCTTCAACCAGCGCCTGCTCGGCTACACCCTCGACGGCATCCCGCTGGGCGACAACAGCTACGGCAACTACAACGGCCTGGGCATCAGCCGCGCGCTGATCGGCGAGAACCTCGCCGGCGCCGAACTGGCCGCGGGCATCGGCTCGCTCGGCACCGCCTCGACCAGCAACCTCGGCGGCACCTTGCAGTATTTCTCGGCCGACCCGGAGGCCGAATTCGGCCTGCGCGTGGCCCAGACCTTCGGCAGCGACAGCACCCGCCGCACCTACGCGCGCCTGGACACCGGCGAGCACGGCGGCTTCTCGATGTACCTGTCCGGCTCGTTGCTCAGCGCCGACATGTGGTCGCGCCCGCACGACAACCAGGACCAGAGCCAGGTCAACCTCAAGGCCGTGTACAACTTCGGCGACGGCAACCGCCTCAGCGCGTTCGTCTCCAGCGCCGAAACCAGCCAGGCCAACTACGCGTATCTGTCCAAGGCGTTGCTCGCGCGCGGCGCGGATTGGGACTGGAACCTGTACAAGCCCGACTGGCAGCGCGCGCTCAACGCCGCCTATTGCGCGCCCAAGCCGTGGCCGGCGAACAAGGCCGGCGACCGCCGCTGCAAGTTCGAATCGCCGGCGGCGACCATCGACGACGCCTACTACGCCAGCCGCGCGCTGCGCACCGACCGCCTGGCCGCGCTGGCCGGCGAGTTCAACCTCGGCGAAGGCCTGCGCCTGAACGCGCAGACCTATTACCACGACGACCGCGGCCAGGGCCATTGGTGGTCGCCGGGCAACTGGTCGTACCCGAACACGGCCAAGGAAATCCCGATCTCGATCCGCAGCACCAACTACGGCATCAACCGCTACGGCGCGATGGCCTCGTTGGATTGGGAAGTCGGCATCCACCGCATCCAGGGCGGGTTCTGGTACGAGAGCAACCACCACGACGTGCAGCGCAACTTCTACTTCATCGAAGGGCCGATCGACGACGACCGCTTCCTCAACGATCCCGACCGCCGCCTGTTCTTCCAGAAGTACCGCATCAACACCCGCCAGGCCTACCTGCAGGACACCATGAGCCTGCTCGACGGCCGCCTGACCGTGGACGTCGGCGCCAAGAGCACCCAGGTCGACATGCGCGCGACCCAGGTCCCGTCGAAGATGATGGAAGTGCCCAACGCGAGCGGCCGCCTGGAGACCAAGGACAGCTTCCTGCCGCAGCTGGGCGTGGGCTACAAGCTCGGCGAAGGCCGCGAACTGTTCGCCGCCTATACCGAGAACGTCGCCGCGTTCGTCGGCGGCGGCGCCGGCGGCCCGCTGGCGATCGGCCAGGCCGCGTTCGACGCGCAGAAGGCCGACCTCAAGCCGGAAGAGTCGCAGACCCTGGAGGCCGGTTATCGCCAGGTCGGCGAGACCTACCAGGCCTCGCTCAGCGTATACAAGGTGCGCTTCGACAACCGCCTGCTCTCGCTGAACCCGTGCTCGAGCATCGAAGCCGGCACCCGTCCGGAGTGCATCACCAAGTTCTTCAACGTCGGTTCGGTCGACAGCTACGGCAGCGAGCTGGTCTTCATCTGGAAGCCGCTCGACGGGCTGCAGTGGTACAACGCGCTGTCGTGGAACAAGTCGACCTACGAGGACAACTACGTCGACGGCGGCAAGACCGTGCCGACCAGCGGCAAGCGCGTGGTCGACGTGCCCGACACCATGTTCTCCAGCGAAGTCAGCTACAGCCGCGGCCCGTGGCTGGCCAGCGTCAGCGGCAAGTACACCGGCAAGCGCTACTACACCTATCTCAACGACAACGGCTTCGGCGGCTACACCACCTTCGACGCGGCCGTGCGCTACACCTTCGATGCGATGGGCCCGCTGCGGCAGTGGTCGGTCTCGCTCAACGCCAGCAACCTCACCGACAAGCGCACCGCGAGCAACCTGACCGCGTTCAGCGCGTCCGACCCGCAGGGCAAGACCTACGCCTTCCACGCCAACGCGCCGCGGCAGTTGTTCCTGACCCTCGACGCGCGCTTCTGAGGATCGTGCGGCCGCCGGACCGTTCCGGCGGCCGCGAGGCCCGACTGTAGGAGCGGCGCGAGCCGCGACCGCGACAACGCGACGACTGCGAAGGTTTCGGCGCAGTTGCGTTGTCGCGGTCGCGGCTCGCGCCGCTCCTACACGGGGCGGCTGCTAAGCTGCGCCGGTCTCACTCGTGCGCGGCGAATCCATGTTCCATCACCTCTCCCTCGGCGTGCGCGATCTCGCCCGCGCCGGCGCGTTCTACGATGCGGTTCTCGGCGCGCTCGGCTACCGCCGGGTGTTCGACGGCGACGAATCCATCGGCTACGGGCTCATCGACAACCAGGATCTGCTGTTGTTGAACCTCACGCCCGCCGCCGCCGCGCCCGGCGACGGTTCCCATCTCGCTTTCGCCGCCGCCTCGCGCGCCGCAGTGGATGCGTTCCACCGCGACGGGCTCGCCGGCGGCGGCCGCGACAACGGCGCGCCCGGCCCGCGCCCGGACTACGGGCCGCACTACTACGCGTGTTTCCTGATCGATCCCGACGGACACCGGGTCGAAGCCGTCGTCGACCTGCCGGCGTCGAGCTAAACCGCCGGCGCAAGCGATGCGCCGCGCCGCTCAGCGCGCGTCGCGTGCCGCGTCCTGCGCCAGCGCGCGTTCCAGCGCCGGCGCATCGCGCACCACCACGTGCCGGTAGCGCAGCGCGATCCAGCCGCGCTGCTCCCAGGCCTTGAGCTGCTTGCTCACGCTCTGGCGGGTCGCGCCGAGCATGTTGGCGAGGTCGTCCTGCGGCAGCGGCAGGTCGATCAGGCGGCCTTCCTCGCGCTCGACCCCGTACACCCGCGCCAGTTCCAGCAGGCGCTTGCCCAGGCGCGCGGCCAGCGGCAGGGTCAGCGCGTCCTCGACGTAGTCCAGCGCCGTGCGCAGCTTGCGGCACAGCAGCCGGGTGAAGCCGCGGTACAACTCCGGGTGCTGCTCCAGCAGCGCCAGGAAGCGGGTGCGCGGCAGCAGCAGGATCTCGCTGTCGCCGACCGCGCGCGCGTCCTGCGGCCGCGGTTCGCCGTCGAACATCGACACCTCGCCGAACCAACTGCCGGGCTCGAACTGCACGATCAGCATCTCGCGTCCGCCCGCGGTCGGCACGCTCAGGCGGATGCGCCCGGACACCACGCCGTACAGCCCCTCGGCCGCGTCGCCGCGCGCGTACAGCAGCTCGCCGTCGCGCAGGCGCCGGCGCACCGACATCGCCTGCAGGTGCGCGACCAACTCGGGCGAGAGGTCGCGCAGCCAGGGATCGGCGGGCAGGGCGGCGGGCTCGGTCATGCGGATAGGGCGGCGTCTGCGGCGGCGGGCGGGTTCGGGCGATTGTGGCGCAGGCCGCGGCCGGTGTCCGCTCGTTCGGGCGCGGCCACGCGGCAGCGGCTAGGATCGAGCGGGATCGACGCGAGGTCGGCGGATCGGGCGGTTCGAACCGCTGGGCCGCAACGGCGCGAGTCGATCCGGCCCGCCCCGGCGGTTGCGGCCGGCTGGAACCGCGGCGCGCCGCACACAATCGCGCCACGCCGGACCGCACCGTGGCCAACGAGGACGCGCCGGCCCGCTTCTGCGGACCGCGTCCGCGCCACCCAACAAGGAGAGCTCCGTGCAGGACAGCGTACTGCTCAAGATCGGCCTGCCGCTGGCGATCGCCATCATCATGTGCGGCATCGGCCTGACCCTGCGCGGCGAGGACTTCCGCCAGATCCTGCGGCGGCCGCGGCCGGTCGCGGTCGGCCTGGTCGGCCATTACCTGCTGCTGCCGTTGCTCGGCTTCGCCACGGCCTGGCTGGTGGTCCGCGCCGGCGGGCCCGGCGCGGTGGAGTTCGCGGTCGGCTTCGTGCTGGTCGCCGCCTGCCCCAGCGGCAGCAGCTCCAACGCGCTGACCTACCTGGCCCGCGGCAACGTCGCCCTGGCGGTGACCTTGACCGTGATCAGCGCGCTGGCGACCTTCCTCAGCGTGCCGTTGCTGGTCGACCTGGCGCTGCACTGGTTCGGCGGCGAGACCCGCGGCATCCGCCTGCCGTTCGGCCAGACCGTGCTGCACCTGGCCGCGCTGGTGCTGGCGCCGGTACTGTCCGGCATGGCCCTGCGCCGGTTCGCGCCGGCGTTCGCGCTGCGGGTGGAACCGTGGGTCAGCCGCTTCGCGCTCGGCTTGCTGCTGGTGTTGATCGTGGCGATCTGCATCACCCAGCGCGACGTGCTGGCGCGCAGCCTGGGCGAACTCGGCCCGGCGGCGCTGGCGATGGGCGCGGCGGCGATCGGCGGCGGCTTCCTGCTCGGCCGGCTCGCCCGGCTCGGCCTGCGCGATGCGATCACCGTCGGCATGGAAGTGGGCGTGCAGAACAGCACCCTGGCGATCGTGATCGCGCTGACCCTGCTGCAGTCGCCGGCGATCGCGGTGCCGGCGGCGGTGTATGGCCTGCTGATGTACCTGCCTGCGTTCGTCGCGGCGTGGCTGGGGCGGCGCGCGGTGGCGCGGGCCGAAGGCGCTTGAGCGAAATCCGCGATCGCGGCGTGGGTTATGCAGCGCGGGCCGCTTCGATGCGCACGGTCGGGATGCGCGCCTGCGCGGCGCGCCCGGTCGATACGCGGCCGTCGCAAGCGGGCGGCGCATGTCCGCGCCGCCCGTCGCGCAGTGCGCTCAACGCCAGTCGATCTGCCCGCGCACCACGTTGCTGACCCGCCCGCCCGACCAGACCTCGCCGTCGGCGTCCACGCGCAACTGCAGGCGCGCGTCGAAGCCGACTTCGCGGCCCTGGCTGACGGTGTAGCGGCCGTCGCGGCCGGGCAGGGCGTCGTTGTGCTTGAGCCAGGCGGCCAGGGTGGCGTTGGCGGCGCCGGAGGCGGCGTCCTCGAACTGCGCCGGCGCGCCGACGAAGGCGCGCACCACCAGGTCGTAGTCCTGGCCCGCATCGGCGCGCGCGAACGCGCACAGGCCCATCGTTTCGGTGCTTTCGGCCAAACTGCCGATCGCCGCCCAATCCGGTTGGGCGGCGCGCAGCGCGGCTTCGTCGCGCAGTTCGGCCAGCCACCAGCGGCGGCCGCCGTCCATCAGCGCCGGCGGCAGCGCGCCCAGCGGCAGATCGCGCAAAGCCGCGCTCAGGCGCGGATCGTCGGCGCGGGCGGTCTCGACCACGCGCGCGCGCGGCGTGCGCACCGCGATCGTGCGCGCGTCGCCTTCGCCGGACACCGCCAGCGGCAGCAAGCCGGCCACGCCTTCCTGCACCAGCACGCCGTCGACCGGCGCGGCCAGGCCGGCCTCCAGCACCACGCAGGCGGTGCCGACGCTGGGGTGGCCGGCGAAGGGCACTTCGCGGCGCGGGCTGAACATGCGGATGCGGTAGCTGGCGCCGGGTTGGGTCGGGGCGAACACGAAGGTGGTCTCCGGCAGCCGGGTCCAGCGGGCGATGGCCTGCATGGCGGCATCGTCGAGGCCTTCGGCGTCCAGGACCACGGCCAGCGGATTGCCGGCGCCGGGGCGGTCGGCGAAGACGTCCAGTTGCAGATAGCGGCGTTGCGTCATTTCCAGGGGAGTTCCGTAAGGCCCGTGCAGGTGGCGTACAAGGGCGGGGCCAGGGCGGGAGGAGCGGCGGGGCAGCGTGCGTTTCGACAGCGTGGCGAAAGACTTGCGGGCCGGGCGTTCGGCGACGGTCGGGTTGGACTAGAATCGCGGGTTCGTGCCCGGCTGCCGGGCCGGCGCTGATGCGACACGGGCGCCGGCTGCAAGGCGCGTAATTCTAGGCACGCCAGACCCGCAAGTGTGGAATCCCGCCGCGCCCGTTCATCGGCCGCTGCGGGCGGATCGACCTGCCCCGGCCGCGTGCCGGGCCCATCAAGTGGAATCGACGACCGAGGAAGACGTGGAGACGCAACAGACAGGCTGGGTGGTGCTCAAGTTCGGCGGTACTTCGGTATCCCGCCGCAACCGTTGGGACACGATCGGACGCCTGGCTGGGAAACGTCTGCGCGAAGACGGCCGCCGCGTGCTGGTGGTGGTCTCCGCGCTGTCGGGCGTCACCAACGAGTTGCAGGCCATCGCCTACGCGCCGGCCGGCGACGACGGCGGCCTGGCCGCGCGCTTCGCCGGATTGGTCGAGCGCCACCGCACGTTCTGCGCCGAACTCGGCCTGGATCCCGACCGCGTGCTCGGCGAGCGCCTGGCGAGGTTGGTTGCGCTGGAAACCGATCCGCGCGCGGCCCGCCGCGCGCTGGACTGGCAGGCCGAAGTGCTGGGCCAGGGCGAGCTGCTGTCGTCGACCCTGGGCGCGGCCTACCTGCGCTCGCAGGGCCTGGACTTCGGTTGGTGCGACGCGCGCGAGTGGCTCGACGCGGTCTCGCTGCCTAACGCCAGCGAGTGGGCGCAGCGCCTGTCGGTGAACTGCCGCCACCACGCCGAGCCGGGCTTCCTCGAGCGCTTCAGCGCGCAGCCGACGCAAATGCTGTTGACCCAGGGCTTCATCGCCCGCCACGGCGACGGCGGCACCGCGATCCTCGGCCGCGGTGGTTCCGACACCTCCGCCGCCTACTTCGGCGCGCTGCTGAAGGCGCAGCGGGTCGAAATCTGGACCGACGTGCCCGGCATGTTCAGCGCCAACCCGCGCGAAGTCCCCGAGGCGCGCCTGCTGGCGCGGCTGGACTACGCCGAGGCGCAGGAAATCGCTACCACCGGCGCCAAGGTCCTGCACCCGCGCTCGATCGCGCCGTGCCGCGACGCCGGCGTGCCGATGGCGATCCTCGACACCGAGCGCTTCGACCTGCCCGGCACCCGCATCGACGCCAGCGCCGCCACGGTGCCGGGCGTGAAAGCGATCAGCCGCCGCAACGGCATCGTGCTGGTGTCGATGGAAAGCATCGGCATGTGGCAGCAGGTCGGCTTCCTCGCCGACGTGTTCGAGCGCTTCAAGCGCCACGGTCTGTCGATCGACCTGATCGGCTCGTCGGAAACCAACGTCACCGTGTCGCTGGACCCGAGCGAGAACCTGGTCAACAGCAACGTGCTCGAAGCGCTGTCGGCGGACCTGGCCGAGGTATGCCGGGTCAAGGTGATCGCGCCGTGCGCGGCGATCACCCTGGTCGGCCGCGGCATGCGCTCGCTGCTGCACCGGCTGTCCGACATCTGGGCCGCGTTCGGGCGCGAGCGCGTGCACCTGATCTCGCAGTCGTCCAACGACTTGAACCTGACTTTCGTCATCGACGAAGCCGACGCCGACGGCCTGCTGCCGCACCTGCACCACGAACTGATCCGCAGCGGCGCGATGCCGGTGCGCGACGACAGCGTGTTCGGCCCGAGCTGGCGCGAGATCGCCGACGGCAAGCCGCAACGCGCCGCGCCGTGGTGGCAGGCGCAGCGTGCGCGCCTGCTGGCGATGGCCGCCGCCGGCACCCCGCGCTACGTCTACGACCTGGCCACGGTGCGCGAACGCGCCCGCGCGCTGATCGGCACCGCCGCGGTCGACCGCTGCTTCTACGCGATGAAGGCCAACTCGCACCCGGCGGTGCTGCGCGCGATCGTCGGCGAAGGCTTCGGCCTGGAATGCGTGTCGCTGGCCGAGATCGAGCGGGTATTCCAGGCGATCCCGCACATGGCGCCCGAGCGGGTGCTGTTCACCCCGAGCTTCGCCCCGCGCCACGAGTACGAGGCGGCGCTCAAGCGCGGAGTGATCGTCACCCTCGACAACGTCGAGGCGCTCAAGCGCTGGCCCGAGACGTTCCGCGGCCGCACCCTGTGGCTGCGCCTGGACCTGGGCCACGGCGAAGGCCACCACGAGAAAGTCCGCACCGGCGGCGTCGCGGCCAAGTTCGGCCTGCCGCTGGCGCGCTTCGACGCCTTCGTCGACGAGGCGCGCAAGCTCGGCGCGCGCATCAGCGGCCTGCACGCGCATCTGGGCAGCGGCATCGACGATCCGCAGCACTGGCGCGGCGTCTACGCCAGCCTGGCCGGGCTGGCCGACAGCGTCGGCACGATCGAGACCATCGACATCGGCGGCGGCCTGCCGGTGGCGTATACGCCGGAAGCGCGCGAGTTCGACCTCAACGCCTGGCGCGCCGGCCTGGACGAGATCAAGGCCGCGTATCCGCGCTATGGCCTGATCGTCGAGCCGGGCCGCTACCTGGTCGCCGAGAGCGGCGTGCTGCTGCTGTCGGTCACCCAGGTGGTGGAGAAGGACGGGGTGCGCCGGATCGGCTGCGACGCCGGCATGAACGCGCTGATGCGCCCGGCGATGTACGAGGCCTACCACGGCATCCACAACCTCGGCCGCTCCGACGATACCGACACCGCCGCCTTCGACGTGGTCGGCCCGGTGTGCGAGAGCAGCGACGTGCTCGGCCGCGCGCGCCTGCTGCCCAGGGCGACCGAGGAAGGCGACACGATCCTGGTCGCCGACGCCGGCGCCTACGGCATGGCCATGGCCAACAGCTACAACCTGCGCGCGCTGCCGGTCGAGGAGGTGCTCGGATGAGCGCTTGCGCGACCCTGGGCACCGCGATTGCGCGGCGCGCGACCGTTTCGATTTCGAGAGTGAACCTGTGAGCGATCAATTCCAGCGCGACGCCGTGCGCGCCTTCCGATTCGTGCGCTGCGGCCTGGACGCGGCGACCGGCGTGGCCGAACTGGTCTACGCCTTCGACGACGGCCCGGAGCTGGTCGAGACCGTCGTCGTGCCCGGCGCGCCGTTCGCGCTCGACGGCGCGCGCGCGCAGGCGGTCGAACGCATGCTGCGGCTGCTGCACCTGATCGCCGGCGTGAGCTACTACAAGGCGGCGGTGCCGGAGGCGATCCGCATCGATTCGTACGCCATCGACGCCGACACCGCGGCGCTGCTGGAGCTGATCTACGTCAACGGCCTGGGCGAGTTCGCTTACCGCAACGGCCTGAACCTGCACGGCAAGATCGAGTTTCCGGCGCAGGCCGCCGCCGATCCGGCGGCGCCGTCGCTGGGCCTGCGCGAACACGCGCTGGTCGCCATCGGCGGCGGCAAAGACTCGCTGGTCAGCATCGAGGCCCTGCGCGCGCTCGGCATCGAGCAGACCGTCACCTGGATCGGCGGCTCGCAGCTGATCGCCGCCTGCGCCCAGCGCACCGGCCTGGCCACGCTCAACCTCGGCCGCGCATTGGCGCCGCAGTTGTTCGAGTACAACCGCCAGGGCGCGTACAACGGCCACATCCCGGTGACCGTGGTGAACTCGGCGATCATGGCCCTGGCCGCGCTGCTGCGCGGCGTCGACCAGGTGGTGTTCTCCAACGAGCGCTCGGCCAGCTACGGCAGCATGATCGAGGGCACCGGCGAGGTGAACCACCAGTGGTCGAAGGGCTGGGCCTGCGAGCAGGCGTTCGGCGACTACCTGCAGACGCACGTGGCCGCGGACCTGCGCTACTACTCGCTGCTGCGGCCGTTGAGCGAACTGGCGGTGGCGCGGCAGTTCGCGCGCGGGGATCGCTACGACGCGCATTTCAGCAGCTGCAACCGCAATTTCCACATCCTCGGCGAGCGGCCGGCGAGCCGCTGGTGCGGCGTCTGCCCGAAATGCCACTTCGTGTTCCTGGCGCTGGCGCCGTTCATGACCAAGCCTCGTCTGGTCTCGATCTTCGGCCGCAACCTGCTCGACGATCCGGCCCAGACCGACGGCTTCGACGCGCTGCTGGAATACCGCAACCACAAGCCGTTCGAATGCGTCGGCGAAGGCCGCGAATCGCGCGCGGCGATGGCGGCGCTGGCCGAGCGCGCCGAATGGCGCGAGGACGCGTTGGTCGAGCGCTTCGCGCGCGAGATCCGGCCGCAGCTGTCGGGCGAGGAGCTGCGGATCGAGCCGCTGCTGGCGCTGGAAGGCGAGCACCGCGTGCCGCCGGCGCTGTGGGAGCGACTGCGTGCGTATTTCGCAGCTTGACGCAAAGCGCGTCGCGCTGTGGGGCTGGGGGCGCGAAGGCCGCGCCGCCTACCACGCGATCCGCGCGCGCTTGCCGCAGCTCGAACTGACCCTGTTCTGTTCGCCCGATGAGGCCGCCGACGCGCGCGGCCTCCACGATGCGCGCCTGATCGTCGAAACCGCAGCCACGGCCGAGCGCCTGGGCGGGTTCGAGTGGATCGTCAAGTCGCCCGGCATCAGCCCGTACCGCGCCGAAGCCGTGGCCGCGGCGGAGCAGGGCGCGCGTTTCATCGGCGGCACCGCGCTGTGGTTCGGCGAGCATGCCGCCGCGCGCGCCGGCGGCCGCACGCTGTGCGTCACCGGCACCAAGGGCAAGAGCACCACGACCTCGCTGCTGGCGCACCTGCTGCGCGCCGGCGGCCACCGCACCGCGCTGGCCGGCAACATCGGCCTGCCGCTGCTGGAGGCGCTGGACGCGTTGGAATCGCCGCAGCCGCCCGAGTTCTGGGCGATCGAGCTGTCGAGCTACCAGACCGGCGACGTCGCCCTCGGCGGCGCGCGGCCGGACGTGGCGGTGGCGCTGAACCTCTATCCCGAACACCTGGACTGGCACGGCTCGCAGGCGCGCTACGTCGAAGACAAGCTGCGCCTGCTGACCCAGGCGCGGCCGCGCATCGCGGTGCTCAACGCCGCCGATCCGGCGCTGGCGGCGCTGTCGCTGCCCGACAGCGAGATCCGCTGGTTCGGCGACCCGGCCGGCTGGCATTTGCGCGGCGATGCGCTGTGGCGCGGCGAGCGCGAAATCATGGACACCGCGGCGCTGCCGCTGCCGGGCCGGCACAACCGCGGCAATCTGTGCGCGGTGCTGACCGCGATCGAGGCGCTCGGCCTCGACGCCGTCGCCCTGGCGCCGGCCGCGGCGAGCTTCAAGCCGCTGCCGAACCGGCTGCAGCCGATCGGCGAGCGCGACGGCGTCGCCTACGTCAACGATTCGATCAGCACCACGCCGCATGCGACGCTGGCGGCGCTGGATTGCTATGCCGGCCAGCGCATCGCGCTGCTGGTCGGCGGCCACGACCGCGGCATCGACTGGCAGGGTTTCTCCGAAGCGATGCGCACGCGCGCACCGCTGGCGATCGTCACGATGGGCGAGAACGGCCCGCGCATCCACCGCCTGCTCGAAGCCGTGGCGGGCGAGGGCGGTTTCGCCCTGAGCGTGGCGCGCGACCTCGCCGACGCCATGCAGCAGGCCCGCGACGCGCTCGGCGCGCAGGGCGGCGTGGTGTTGCTGTCGCCGGGCGCGCCGAGCTTCGGCCCGTATCGCGACTACGTCGCCCGCGGCCGTCATTTCGCCGAACTGGCGGGGTTCGATCCCGACACGATCAGCGCGATCGCGGGCATCGGCATCGCTTAGTCCGGCGCTCGTCGGGGAAGACCGCAGCCCGAGGCTCTCCGCTTTCGTGGGAGGGCCTTCAGGCCCGACGCCTTCCGCTCGGATCGCCGCAATCCGAAACGACCGCGTCGGGCCTGAAGGCTCTCCCACAAAAGCCCGCGTCATCGGCTTGCATCGAATCGGCCCGCGGCCGCCATCGTCACGCCCATGGCCCGGCAAGCGCGCTAGTCTGCGCCGACCGCCCAACCCCGGAGCCCCGCCATGCGCCGTCCCGTCGCCGTCCTGCTGCTCGCCCTGTGCGCCTCGCCCGCTTTCGCCGCGATCAAGTCCCGGCCGGTGGAATGGAGGATCGGCGAGGAAGCGTTCAGCGGCGTGCTGGTCTACGACGATGTCAACGCGATCAAGCGGCCGGGCCTGGTGCTGGTGCCCAACTGGATGGGCGTGACGGACAACGCGATCAAGCGCGCCGGCGAGATCGCCGGCGACGACTACGTGGTGCTGGTCGCCGACATGTACGGCAAGGACGTGCGGCCGAAGAACAAGGACGAGGCCAAGGCCGCGGTCGGCAAGGTCTATGCCGACGGCGGCGTGACCATGCGCAAGCGCGCGACCGCGGCGTTGGCGGCGCTCAAGGCGCAGGACAAGACCGCGCCGCTGGATGCGTCGCGGATCGGCGCGCTGGGCTTCTGCTTCGGCGGCTCCAGCGTGCTGGAACTGGCGCGCACCGGCGTCAACCTCGCCGGCGTCGCCAGCTTCCACGGCGGGCTCAAGGCGCACCTGCCGGGCAACGGGGTCAAGATCAACACCCCGGTGCTGGTGCTCAACGGCGCCGCCGACAAGTCGGTGCCGAACGAGGACATCGTCGCCTTCGAGCAGGAAATGGACGAAGGCGGCGCCGACTGGCAGCTGATCAACTACAGCGGCGCGCGGCATTGCTTCGCCGAATCGGAGAACGCGGGCAACCCGCCGGAAGACAACTGCCGCTTTGATGCGCGCGCGGCCAAGCGCTCGTTCGCGGCGATGCGCGCGTTCTTCGCCGAGCGCTTCGGCGCGCGCGATTGAAGCCCCGACGTAGCTTCGCGATCTGCCTGTAGCAGCGGCGCGACCCGCGACCGCGACAACGCAACTACGCCGTAACCATCGCAGCCTCGCGTAGCGGCGCAAGCGCCCCCGATACCAACGCAGCTTGGCGATCTGCCTGTAGGAGCGGCGCGAGCCGCGACCGCGACAACGCAACTACGATGAAACTGGCGCGGTGGTTGCGTTGTCGCGGTCGCGGCTCGCGCCGCTCCTACAGGTAGCGGTCGCGACAACGCGGCGATAAAACGAATCGGGGCCGAAACGCCCTGCCGCTCAGCGGCAAACGTTCCAGCCCCGATGTCTGCGCAGACACACCCGCGCGCAATCCTCAGTGATCGCGGCTCACCGCATACCGCGCCAACCCGCGCAGCGCCGCCACGTAGTCGTTGTCTTCCAAGCCATCCAGCGCCGCCTCGGCCGCGTCGGCGTAGTCCTGCGCGCGCTGGCGGCTGTAGGCCAGGCCGCCGGTGGCGTGGATCGCCGCCAGCACCTGCGGCATCGCATCGCTGTCGCCGTGCTCCACCGCCGCGCGCAGGCGCGCGCGCACCGCGTCCTCGCTGTGGGCGATGGCGTGGATCAGCGGCAGGGTGGCCTTGCCCTCGGCGAGATCGTCGCCGAGGTTCTTGCCCAGGGTCTGCGCGTCGGAGGCGTAGTCGAGCACGTCGTCGGCGATCTGGAAGGCGTAGCCCAGGGCCATGCCGTAGTCGTGCAGGCGCTGCTGCACGGCGGCGTCGCGGCCGGCCAGCAGCGCGCCCAGGCGGGTCGCGGCGGCGAACAGCACCGCGGTCTTGCGCTCGATCACGCGCAGATAGGCCGGCTCGTCGGTGTCGGGGTTGCGCACGTGCAGCAGCTGCAGCACCTCGCCCTCGGCGATGCGGTTGGTGGTGTCGGCGAGGATCTGCATCACCTCCAGCCGCTCCAGCTCCACCATCAGCTGGAAGCTGCGCGAGTACAGGAAGTCGCCGACCAGCACGCTGGCGGCGTTGCCCCAGACCGCGTTGGCGGTCTTGCGGCCGCGGCGCAGGTCGGATTCGTCGACCACGTCGTCGTGCAGCAGGGTGGCGGTGTGGATGAATTCGATGACCGCGGCGAGCTGGTGCGCCTGCGGGCCGCGGTGGCCGAGCGCGCCGGCCGCCAGCAGCAACAGCATCGGCCGCAGGCGCTTGCCGCCGGCGCCGACGATGTACTCGGCGACCTGGTTGATCAGCACCACGTCCGAGGCCAGCCGGCGCCGGATCAGGGCGTCGACGGCGCCCATGTCGTCGCGGGCCAGGGACTGGATGTTCGCCAGGTCGGGGACTGACAGGGTCGTAGCGCTGGAGGGCATGGGGCGGTCGGATCGAAGAAACGCGAATTATAGGGCCTGGGCGCAAACCATCTCAGTCCGCCGCGAATGCCGGGCGGACGGCCCGGCGCACGCCGAAGTGGCGTCCATGACTGAACGCGCTGAACCGAAAATCGCGTTTAAGCGGCTTTTTCCCCGCGTTTAGTGATTATTTGAGATGTAAGTCGCATGTGAATTTCACATCTCTTCTGCGCTAAGACGGCTAATTTTTGACACGAAAACGCACTTTTAGTTCGTGGTCCGTTGGTCGCAGGTAAGTCCGGGCGGTTCGGCGCGCCTGCAGGAATGTGGGGCAAAAAACGTCGCTTCGCGTCACTTTTTGCCCCATGAGGACGCGATTTGTGCTTTGCCCATCGCATTTTTATTGTGATCTTCATTGAAGCAACAATGTGATGGATGGCACACTATTTGCGGTCTTGTCCTGTAAGGCAGTACGAATCACGTATTGGCGATAGGGGTTCCACTCCAGGCACGGAAAAGGCGCACTAGCGACAGCGCCAAGGCGTACCGGGTGTGGGAGCAAGGGGGGGCACGTCATGGCGTGTCATTGGCTGAGCACCGATATCCCAGGGGATGTCGCTGGTCCATCCGCCCATAGGGCGGCTTCTTTCTGCTCGTCGTGCAGTGGCCCGAACTGGGCATGCGCCGGGCGGTTCCCGCCGTAACCAAAAAGCGACAGCCAGGCAGTAGCGGCTGCAGCGCCGACGCACGCGTCCGGTGGCTGCGGCAGGCACCGCCCAGCTGGCTCCGAAGCGCGCGCGCAGTCCAGGCGCAGCGAGCGCGGAGCCGAGCGTCGCGGCTTGAACGCGATCGCGTTCGCCGCAGCGCCCGCCGCCGCACCGCACGACCCGCAATACCAAGGCAAACCCGCAGTAAGCACGTCGACCAGCCGCAAGACGCGCGCAGGCCACCGCCCTCCGGCGGATGCCCGCGCGTCCCGGCGCTTACCGAACTCCTGTTTGGGCTACCGTATGAAAATCGCCAACTTCCTCATCCCGTCCAGCCCGTCGCCGCGTCCGCGCGACCCCGATGCTGGCCCGCGCAAGACTCGCACCGGGATGAGGATGTGGTTCGCCGCAGCGTTGGCCCTGGCCGGCCTGCCTGCGTTCGCGCAGAACTTCCCGACGACGTTGAGCAACACCGCGACCATCGCGCCGCCGAACAACGTGACCAACGTCGATACGCAGTGCACGCGCAACGGCGGCGTGTTCGATCCGGGGACGGGGCGCTGTTCGGCGACCGACAACAACACGCTGGCGGCGGTGGCCGACCTGGTGTTGACCAAGACCAACGGCGGCAACGGCGTGACCGCGGGCGGCACTACCGTCTATACGGTCGTGCTGACCAACAACGGCCCGAGCGCGGCCAACGGCACGGTGATCCGCGATCCGGCCGCGGCCGGTCTGAGCAAGACCAGCGTGACCTGCCTGGCAACGGGCAATGCGGTGTGTCCGGCGGTCACCGTCGCCAACTTCGAAAGCGGGTTGACGATCGCCACGCTGCCGTCCGGCGGCACCCTGACCTTCACGGTCAACGCCAATGTCACCGCGACCAGCGGTTCGGTGAGCAACTCGGTCACCGCGACCCTGCCGCCGAACACCACCGACCCGACCCCGACCGGCACGGTCACCGACACCGACCCGGTCATTCCGGTGGCGGATCTGACGCTGACCAAGAGCAACGGCGTCAACACGGTCAAGGCCGGCGACCCGACCACGTACACGATTGAGCTGAGCAATGCCGGCCCGAGCGCGGCTGACGGCTCGGTGGTGCGCGATCCGGCCGCGGCCGGTCTGAACAAGACCAGCGTGACCTGTCTGGCGAGCGGCGCTGCCGTGTGTCCGACGGTGAC
>NZ_FNPT01000033.1:5000-36540 GCF_900107375.1 Lysobacter sp. yr284 | reverse complement strand
AGCCGCGACCGCGACAATGCAACTACGACGAAACCTTCGCAATCGCTGCGATGGCGCGGTCGCGGCTTGCGCCGCTCCTACAGGGGGCGTGCCGCGGTGGGTTCGGGCTTTGCGTGTTCCTACGTGTGACGACAAGCGAACATCCAAAGCTTCCGTCCGCAAGCGGCCGGGTCACTTTCTTTGTCCAAAGCCACAAAGAAAGTAACCAAAGAAAAGGCATTGCTGTTTCGAATCAAAAGCCACTAGGGCTCACAGCGGCGCGGGGCCGCGCCATAAGGGGCATCCTGCCCCATGGCGCGCGTGCGCATCCATGCGCACGCCCTGCGGGGCTGCGGGGCGTGTGCTTTGCTTGGGGTTGCGTCCGAGCCAACAGCAACGGCAACGGCAGCAACGGCAACAACAGCCGCAACGGCAACGGCAACGGCAAGATCAAAATGGATTACGGCCTCCGCCGGAATCACCCGATCGGGCGGACTGATGCAACCTGCCGCTTGCCTGCGCCGGCTACGCCGCCCGGACCGCGCTCAGCGCGCGTCCTTCACCACCTCGCCGCCCTTGACCACCACCGGCACCGATTCGAGCAGGCGCACGTCCTGGGTCGGGTCGCCGGCGACTGCGACCAGGTCGCCCCAGCGGCCGGTTTCGATCAGGCCCACGTCCTTGCGCCCCAGCGCCTGCGCCGCGTCGAAGGTGGCGGCGCGGATCGCCTGCGCCGGGCTCATGCCGTAGCGCGTCATCACCGCGAATTGCTTGCCGTTGAGTCCGTGCGGATACACGCCCGCGTCGGTGCCGTAGACCATCTTCACCCCGGCCGCATGGGCGCGGCGGAAGTTCTCGCGCTGGATGTCGCCGACCTCGCGGTCCTTGCGCAGGTTGTCCTCGAGCACGCCGTTCTTCTTGCCTTCGGCCTGGGTGTAGTCGGTGTTGTAGATGTCCATCGACAGCCACGCGCCGTGCTGCTTGGCCAGGCGGATGCCTTCCTCGTCGATCAGGCTGGCGTGCTCGATGGTGTCGACGCCGGCGCGGATCGCGTCGCGGATGCCGGCCGCGCCATGCGCGTGCGCGGCCACGCGCAGGCCCCACTGGTGCGCCTCGTCGGCCACCGCCTTCATTTCCTCGAAGCTCATCTGCTGCTGGCCGGGCTCGGTGTTGCGCGAGAACACACCGCCGGTCGCGCAGATCTTGATCACCTGCGCGCCGTACTTGCGCAGCTCGCGCACGCTCTTGCGCGCTTCCGCCGCCGAGTCGGCGTTGTACGGGTTCTTCTGCGCCATCGACGGCGGGAAATAGGTCGAATCGCAATGCCCGCCGGTGGCGCCGAAGGAATAGGCGGCGGTGACGATGCGCGGGCCGGCGAGCTTGCCCTCGTCGATGGCCTGGCGCAGGCCGACGTCGTTCCAGGCGTCGGCGCCGACGTTGCGCACGGTGGTGAAGCCGGCCTGCAAGGTCTGCTGCGCGTGCTTGACCGCCAGCACCGACCAGAAGCGGTCGTTGAACTGCAGGCCGGTGTAGCCGCCGTAGCTGGGGTCCGAATCCAGGTGCACATGCATGTCGATCAGGCCCGGCAGCACGGTCATGCCGGGCAGGTCGAGGCGGCGCGCGCCCTCGGGCGCGGCATCGCCGGCGCGGCCGACCGCGCTGATGCGTCCGTCGCGGATCACGATCTGCGGGTTGTCGATCAAGCGCCCGTTGCTCGCGTCGAACAACCGGGCCGCGGTGACCACCAGCGTGTCCGGGGCCTGCTGCGCGAGCGCCGGCGAAGCCAGCGCCAGCGACAGCGCCGCGCAGGCCAGCGCCAGTCCGGTCCGCGCCGCGCGCGGCGCCTTCGAATTCTCGTGTCGCATCATCGGCACCGATCTCCCCATCGGCGAAACAGTGCCGCGAGTATAGGCACGCCCGGGCCGCGCTCCGCCAGTGCGGGCCGGCTCGACAAGCCGCCTCTCGACGGCGCGCGAACGCAATCGTGCGCCTGCGGCGGATCGTCGATGGGCCTGCGCGATACCTGCGCGGATCGGCCGGCGTGTCGAACGCTTGCGCCGCAACCCGCCGCAGTTGGCGGCGCCGCGGCTCAGCCGACCGCGCGCAACTCGAACGCCGCCGCCGGCTGCAGCGCCGGCAGCAGCCAGTGGTCGGCCAGCAGGAACGCGAACAGCGCCATCAGGTAGACGATGGAGTAGTTGAACACCTTCATCGCGTACAACTCGTCCGGCGGGTCCATCAGCTTCCAGGCGTAGTACAGGAACATCGCGCCGAGCACCAGCGCGCCGCCGAGGTAGAACAGCCCGCTCATGCCCGCCGCCCACGGCAGCACCGTCACCGCCACCAGCAGCACGGTGTAGAACAGGATCTGCCAGCGCGTGTACTGCACGCCGTGGGTGACCGGCAGCATCGGCACCATCGCGCGGGCGTAGTCGGCGCGGCGGAAGATCGCCAGCGCCCAGAAGTGCGGCGGGGTCCAGACGAAGATGATCAGCACCAGCAGCAGCGCATGCGCCCAGTCCCATTCGCCCTGCATGCCGGTCACCGCGGCCCAGCCCAGCAGCGGCGGCGCGGCGCCGGCGATGCCGCCGATGACGATGTTCTGCGGCGTGGCGCGCTTGAGGTAGACGGTGTAGACCACCGCGTAGCCGATCAGCGAGGCGAAGGTCAGCGCGGCGGTGATCGCGTTGACCCACAGCACCAGGATCGCCATCGACGCCGCCGCCAGCGTCAGCGCGAACACCAGCGCCTGGCGCGGCGTGACCTGCCCGGCCACGATCGGCCGCCAGGACGTGCGCGCCATCTTGGCGTCGATGCGCGAATCCAGCAGTTGGTTGATCGCCGCCGCCGAGGACGCGGCCAGCCAGATGCCGAGGAAGCCCAGCACCGACTCGCGCAGCGGCGGCCAGCCCGGCACCGCCATGAACATGCCGACGATGGCGGTGAACACGATCAGCGCGACCACGCGCGGCTTGGTCAGGTCCCAGTACTGCTTGGCGGTGGGTCGCGGCGCGGCGTTCATCACGGCTCCGGCGTGCGCAGGCGCGCGAGCAGGGACACCAGCGCGAACAGCAGCAGCGCGGCGCCGCCGTTGTGCGCCACCGCCACCGCCAGCGGCAGGCCGAGCTTGACGTTGGCGATGCCCAGGCCGACCTGCAGCAACAGCAGCGCGCCCAGCAGCGTGGCCCAGCCGCGCAGGCCCGGCGTGCGCAACAGCTTGAGCGTCAGCGCCGCGAGGTAGACGAACACCACGCCGGCCATGATCCGGTGGGCGAGCTGGATCGCGATGCGCGCCTCGCCGTCGAGGATGCCGCCTTCGTAGTCCACGCCGATGCCGCGCCACAGCACGAAGGCCTCGCCGAAGTCGTGGCGCGGCCACCACTGGCCGACGCAGGTCGGGAAATCGTTGCCGCAGGCCAGCGCCGCGTAGTTCGCGCTGGTCCAGCCGCCGAGCGCGATCTGCACGCCGAGGATGGCGATGCCCAGCGCGATCCAGCCGCGCAGGCGCGGCGCGTCGGCCAGGCGGATCGGCAGGTTGGTCGCGCGCCATGCGGTCCACACCAGCAGCGAGAACGTCAGCAGCCCGCCGAGCAGGTGCGCCATCACCACGATGGGTTTCAGCAGCCAGGTCACCGTCCACATGCCGAGCAGGGCCTGGAAGATGATCACCGCCAGCGTCAGCGCCGAGACCCGCGACAGGTCGGTGTTGCTCCAGCGCGCGGCCGCGGCGATCAGGATCGCCTCGCCGACGATGGCCAGCGCCGAGGCGGCGACGTGCTGCCCTTTCATGTACAGCGGAATGCCGATCGCCACCAGCAACGAGGCCAGCGCGATCTGCGCCATGCCCTTGCTGCGCCGGCGCGCCGACACCAACGCCAGGGTCAGCACCAGCACGCCGAGCAGGCCGGCGATCATGCGGTGGAACTGCTCGCGCCAGGCCTTGTGCACCTCGACCGGGCGGATCTGGGTAGCGACGTGGTCGACCGCATCGTCGGCGTGCGAGGGCCACGCGGCGCGGCCGTAGCAGGTCGGCCAGTCGGGACAGCTCAGGCCGGCGTTGGACAGGCGCACGAACGCGCCGAACACGATCACGCACAGCGCCAGCGCCACCGCCAGCCAGGCGATGCGGTGGAAATTCTTGTACAGGCCGGAACTGCTCAGGCCGGTGAGGCTGGATACGCTCATTGCTTTGGCTTGGTCTCGCTGGGTACGCCGTGCGCGGGACGGCGGCGCCGGGCGCCCGCCGCGGGCCGCGCCGGCCGGTCGTTACATCAGTTTCAGCAGCCGGCTCAGGTCGGTGCGCAGCCCGCCGGGTTGGAAGCCGGGAGCGTAGCGCAGAATCACGAAGCCGTTCGGGTCGACCACATAGACCGGGGTGCCGGCCGGGTCGTCCAGCCGCGGCAGGCGCTCGCGCAGCTGCGGCGCGGGGCCGAGCACGCGCAGCGAGGCCGGGCGCGCGGCGCCGGCCGGCGGCTCGCCGAGCCACAGGATGTCGACCTGGTCCGCGTCCTTGCCGAACAGCTGCCAGACCGTGTCCAGCTCGTGCGACAACTTGGCGCAGGCCTCAGCGCAGTCCGGCCGCGGCGCGACCAGGATGCGCCACACCCGCGCTTCGGGATTCCACGGATACGGCTTGCCGTCGGCCAGGCTCGGCGCCAGTTCGCGCAGGTCCGGCTTGGGCGCGAGCAGTTCGCCGTGCTGGCGGTTGATCGCCGGATGCCGGTCGGTGAAGCGCATGATCCCGGCGACCAGCATCGGCACCAGGAAGAACGCGGCGATCAGCAGCAAGGTCAGGCGGTTGCGGTTGCGTTGGGCGTCGGGGACGCGCGCGGCGGGCTCGTTCGCGGGAGGCAGGGGTTCGGTCATCGGTCGGTTCCGCGGCGCGGACGCCGGAAAGTCAGGATCAGCGCGGTGGCCAGCACCGCCGCGGCGAGTGCGAACCACTGCAGGGAATAGCCGCGGTGCTTGTCCGGCGGCAAGGTGTTGCTGAGCAGTTCCAGGTCGCGCTCGTAGCCCAGCGGCAGGGTCGGGTCCAGGCGCAGCACCCGCGGCGCCAGCGGCGCCGACAGGCCGGTCGCGGCGGCGATCGCGCGGGTGTCCACGCGGGTCAGCAGCCAGCCCTCGCCTTCGCGGCCGAGGCCGGGGCCGAGCGGAATGCCAACCGACGGCGGCGCGCTGAGCAGGCCGCGCAGGGCCAGTTCGCCCTGCGGGCGCGGCACCGTCGGCAGCTTGCGTTCGCCGCCCAGCGGCAGCCAGCCCAGGTCGACCAGCAGCGGCAGGCCGGCGCGCGGCACGAAGATCCGGTAGACGCGCACGCCGGCGCGGCCGCCGCGCTGCTGGTTGTCGAGCAGCAGCGGCCCGCGTTCGTCGAAGCGGCCCAGGCCCGTGGCCCAGTCGTAGCCGCGCGCGCGGTGCGGATCGTCGGCGGCCGACAGCGGCTGCGGCAGGCGCTCGCCGAGCACGCGCGCGGCGGCGTCGAGCATGGCCTGCTTCTCCACCGCGCGCCGCGCCTGCCACAGGCCGAGGTTGGCGAACAGCGCGATCGCCGCCAGCGCCAGGGTCCAGCCCAGCAGCAGGTTGCCGCGGCGGCTCACCCCAAGCTCCCGGCGTGCTGCGATAATCCGGCTTTCGCACCCACGCGCGCGCCGCACGAGGCTTCGATGAGCCAAGAACTGAAAATCCTGCTGGTGGTGGCGTTCCTGGCGGTCATCCTGTGGAACCTGGGAGCGGGCCTCTACTACATGCTGGTGGACAAGGGTCAGAGCAAACGCACGGTCAACGCCCTGACCCGCCGCATCGCGCTGTCCATCGCGCTGGTCCTGATCGTGGTGGTGTCGATCTGGATGGGTTGGATCACGCCGCACGGCGTGGGGTCGAATCCGGGCTGAGCGATACCGGCGCCAGCCGCCGCCGAAGCTGGGCTGGCCGGACGTGGCCAAGCCCGTCGGCCTCCAAGCCGGCGAACATCGCACCGCTATTGTCGCCCGTTCGCGGCGCCGCCGCGATGCGGCGGCCGGTCGCTGCACGGACCCGCTCTTGTGGGAGGGTTTTCAGGCCCGATGCCCTGCGGCCGGGTCGCGGCGGGCTGGAACAAGTGCATCGGGCTTGAAGGCCCTCCCGCAAGAACTTCCCGCCAAAACAGCCAGGCCCCGGAAAACGAAAGGCCGGCCACCGGGCCGGCCTTTCGCTGCGATGGCGTCGCCCGCGCTTACAGCACGTAGACGAACAGGAACAGGCCCAGCCACACCACGTCGACGAAGTGCCAGTACCAGGCCACCGCTTCGAACGCGAAGTGGTTGTCCTTGTCGAAGTGGCCCTTCAGGCAGCGGAACCAGATCACCGCGAGCATGATCGTGCCCAGGGTCACGTGCGCGCCGTGGAAGCCGGTCAGCATGAAAAAGGTCGAGCCGTAGATGCCCGAGCCCAGGGTCAGGTTCAGTTCCTTGTAGGCGTGGATGTATTCCTCGGCCTGGAAGAACAGGAACAGGCAGCCCAGGGCCACGGTCAGGCCCAGCCAGAACAGCAGCGCCTTGCGGTGGCCGCCCTTGAGCGCGTGGTGCGCGGCGGTGACCGTGGAGCCGGAGGTCAGCAGGATCAGGGTGTTGAGCAGCGGCAGGCCCCAGGCCGGGATGGTCTGGAAGTGGCCGCCGACGCCGGCCGGGCCCGAGCTCGGCCAGGCCGCGCTGAATTCCGGCCACAGCAGGCTGTTGGTCATCACGCCGTCGCCTTCGCCGCCCAGCCACGGCAGCGCAAGCTGGCGGGCGTAGAACAGCGCGCCGAAGAACGCGGCGAAGAACATCACCTCGGAGAAGATGAACCAGATCATCCCCATCCGGAACGAGACGTCGACCTGCCGGTTGTAGTTGCCGCGCACCGACTCCTTGACCACGTCGCCGAACCAGCCGAACAGCACGGCGATCATCATCGCCACGCCGACGAAGAAGGTGGGCTTGCCCCAGCTGACTTCGTTGAGCCAGCTGGCCACGCCGATCATCAGGGTGAACAGACCGATGGAACCGAGGAACGGCCAGCGGCTGCTATGCGGGACGTAGTAGATGTTGGCGTCTGGCGAGTGCGCTTGGCCCATGGCGGCGTTCCGTAGTCAGGTGGTGCGAAGCCAACTCAAGGCGCGGCCAGCGGCGAGGACGGGGTCTTGGAGACCGCGCCCTGCTGCAGCCGTGCGGTGAGCACGTCGTTCTTGAAGAAAGTGTAGGACAGGGTGATGGTCTCGACGCCGGCCGGAAGGTTCGGATCGACGATGAAACGCACCGGCATCTCGCGAGACTCGCCGGCCTGCAGCGTTTGCGCGGTGAAGCAGAAGCACTCGGTCTTGTTGAAATAGCCCGAGGCGCGCGCCGGCGCCACCGACGGCGAGGCGCTGCCGACGATCGGCGCATCGCTGGTGTTGCGCGCGTAATAGGTGGTTTCGTACTGCTCGCCCGGGCGCACCTTCATGCTGACCACGTGCGGGCGGAAGTCCCACGGCAGCTTGGAATTGACGCTGCCGTCGAACTGCACGGTGACGATGCGGTCGCTGACCGCGTGGCCGCCGCGGTCGGCCTCGGCCACGCCGCGTTCCAGGCGGATGCCGAACACCTTCTCGCAGGCGATGCGGTACAGCGGCACCAGGGCGAAGGTGAAGGCGAACGCGCCCAGCGCCACGCCGACCATGAGCTTGGTCATCTTCGGCGACGCCTGCCGGCGGACCTCGTCGAGGTCCTGCGGCGGCTGCGGTTCGCGCGGGCCCTGAGCGTCGGTCATTTGGACAATCCCAGCACGCCGCTGAGGATGAACAACACGTACACCGCGACCGCGACCGCGCCGACCCACAGCGCGGTCCGCCGCGCGGCCGAGCGGCGCTGGGCGAGGTCCTGCGGTTCCTGGATCGGGGTCATGGTCGGCTCCCGTGCGGCCGGCGCTGCGATCGGTGCGATCGCAACGCCGCCTGCGCGATCAATGGGTGATGTCGCCGTGGGCCAGGTCGCCGTCGCGGATCACCGGCGGCGTGCCGAAGGTGTGGTGCGGGGCCGGGCTCGGCACCGTCCACTCCAGGCCCTTGGCGCCTTCCCAGGCGCGGGCTTCGGCCTTGGCGCCGGACTTCTTCGACAGCAGCAGGATGCCGGCCATCATGAACGGCGTCAGGAACATGCCGAACGCGCCGATCGAGCTGACCAGGTTCCAGTCCGCGAACACCACGTTGTAGTCCGGGATGCGGCGCGGCATGCCGGCCAGGCCCAGGAAGTGCTGCGGGAAGAACAGCAGGTTGACGAAGATCATCGTCCACCAGAAGTGGAACTTGGCCAGGCCCTCGTTGTACATGCGGCCGGTCCACTTCGGCCACCAGAAGTAGACCGCGGCGATGATCGAGAACAGCGCGCCGGTCACCAGCACGTAGTGGAAGTGGGCGACCACGAAGTAGGTGTCGTGGTACTGGAAGTCGGCCGGGACGATGGCCAGCATCAGGCCCGAGAAGCCGCCGATGGTGAACAGGATGACGAAGGCCACCGCCCACAGCATCGGCGCCTCGAAGGTCATCGAGCCGCGCCACATCGTGGTGACCCAGTTGAACACCTTCACGCCGGTCGGCACCGCGATCAGCATCGTCGCGAACATGAAGTAGATCTCGCCACCGAGCGGCATGCCGACGGTGAACATGTGGTGCGCCCACACGATGAACGAGAGGAAGGCGATCGACGCGGTCGCGTACACCATGGCCTGGTAGCCGAACAGCGGCTTGCGGGCGAAGGTCGGGATGATCTCCGAGACCACGCCGAACGCCGGCAGGATCATGATGTAGACCTCGGGGTGCCCGAAGAACCAGAAGATGTGCTGGAACATCACCGGGTCGCCGCCGCCGGCCGCGTTGAAGAACGAGGTGGCGAAGAACTTGTCGGTCAGCAGCATCGTCACCGCGCCGGCCAGCACCGGCATCACCGCGATCAGCAGGAACGCGGTGATCAGCCAGGTCCAGCAGAAGATCGGCATCTTCAGCAGGTCCACGCCCGGGGCGCGCATGTTGAGGATGGTGGCGATGACGTTGATCGCGCCCATGATCGAGCTGATGCCCATCATGTGGATGGCGAAGATCGCGAAGGCGACGTTGGAGCCGCCCTGCAGCGACAACGGCGGGTACAAGGTCCAGCCGCCGGCCGGCGCGCCGCCCGGCAGGAACAGGGTCATCAGCAGCAGGGTGAAGGCGAACGGCAGGATCCAGAACGACCAGTTGTTCATGCGCGGCAGCGCCATGTCCGGCGCGCCGATCTGCAGCGGGATCATCCAGTTGGCCAGGCCGACGAACGCCGGCATGACGCCGCCGAAGATCATGACCAGCGCGTGCATCGTGGTCATCTGGTTGAAGAACTCGGGCTTGACGAACTGCAGGCCCGGTTCCGCCAGCTCGGCGCGGATCACCACCGACATGGCTGCGCCGATGATGAACATCACGAAGCTGAAGATCAGATACAGCGTGCCGATGTCCTTGTGGTTGGTCGAGAAGAACCAACGCTCGATGAAGCCCTGCTGGTGGGCGTGATCATCGTGATGATCGTGGTGATCGGCGACGGGATGCGTGGCTGCCATGACCTACCTCTGAGAAATGCGGACGATCAACCGGCGGTCGCGGCGCCCTGCGGGGCGGCGGCCGGGGCATCGGAACTGGCAGTGCCGGCAGGCTGGGCCTGGGCGGCGGCGGGAGCGGCGGGAGCGGCCGCAGGCGCGGCGGCCGGAGCCGGCGCCGGAGCGTTCTTGGCCTTCTGCTCGGCCAGCCATTGCTGGTATTCGGCCTTGGGCAGCGCGCGCACGACGATCGGCATGAAGCCGTGGTCCTTGCCGCACAGCTCGGCGCACTGGCCGCGGTAGACGCCCGGCTCCTTGATGTCGGTCCAGGCCTCGTTGACGATGCCCGGGATCGCGTCCTGCTTCCAGCCCAGCGCCGGCACCCACCAGGCGTGGATCACGTCGTCGGCGGTGATCACGAAGCGGATCTTGGTGTCGGTCGGCAGCACCAGCACGTTGTCGACGTCGAGCAGGTAGTGCTCGTGGTCGGCGGCGGTGACGATCTTGCCGCCCTGGCGCAGCTGGTCGCTCTTGCGGTCCAGGCGGCTGGTGAAGGCCACGCCCTCGCCGAGGTACTCGTACTTCCACATCCACTGGTAGCCGGTGATCTTCACCGTCATCGCCGAGTCGCGGGTGTCGTACATGTTGATCAGCTTGCTGGTGGCGGGGAACGCCATCAGCACCAGCAGCGCCACCGGCACGACCGTCCAGACGATCTCCAGCTTGGTGCTGTGGACGAAGTCCTTGTCGGGCACGGCGCCCTTGGACTTGCGGAACTTGAACATGGCCACGGCCATCGCGCCGAAGACCAGGATGCCGATCACGACGCAGATCCACAGCGCCAGCATGTGCGCGGAGTGGGCGTTCATCGATTGGGCGGTGACGCCCTTGCCCATGTTCAACTGCCACGGCTTGGGATCGGCCGCCTGCGCGAACGCCAGGACCGGCAACGCCATTGCGGCGACGCCCGCTGCCCACTGCTTGAAACGACCGGCTTTCATCAGTTCGAGCCCCGAATAAATCAGTGTGGTGATCTAACGCGCGCTCCGCGGGCTGCCCCCGTCCCCGGCGCCGGCGCCGCCCTGGAGGGGACGCGCGGACCATGCGGGCACTGCGAGGTGGCTGGCGAGCCCTGCCGGGCCCATCACGCCGGATCGGCGCTACGGATAACCGAGAAATGGTAGCGGCGGCCCCGCCCTGCGGCAACCCGCCACTTGTCCAGCGCCTCGCGCCGCGGAAATCGCGCAGAGCCAGCGCCGGCGCGGCTTTGCATCGCGCAGGAGCCGCCACAGGCGCGGCGCGGGCATGCGTCGCAAACGTGACCGATGCAAGTTAGCGCATCGATTGCGGGTTGCACAGGCAAGCCCGCAGCGCGGCCGCAGGCCTTGCCGGAACGGCCGGTTCGCCTGTCCGCGCGAGCGCCCGGGCCGCGCGCGGGGCCGGCCGCCCTACCCGGGCGGATGGTGTACGGGGCCTGCGATCCAGCCGAAAAAGGGCATATGGCGGTCGAGAGAAAGCTCTAAAATGGCGGACTTCCCACCCCTGTCCCGGGTCCGATGTCCACCAACGCTCCCTCCGCCGTCGCCAGCGACGGCCCGCCGCCGCGCCCCGGCGCCCAGCCGCTGTCGGCGATGATCAGCCCCGAACTGCCGGCGCCGCCGGCCGGACCGCGCGCCGCGCTCACCGCGGGCTGGGTCCGCGACGAAGCCGAGCATGTGCGCGGCCTGCTCGAGCTGGCGCGCCTGCCCGACGCCGATCGCGCCGCGGCCCAGGCCACCGCCGCCGACCTGGTCCGCCGGGTCCGCGCCCGCGCCCAGGACCAGGGCGCGATCGAGGCCTTCATGCGCCAGTACGACCTGGGCAGCGAGGAAGGCGTGCTGCTGATGTGCGTGGCCGAGGCGCTGCTGCGCATTCCGGACCAGGAAACCGCCGACAAGCTGATCCGCGACAAGCTCGGCGAGGCCGACTGGAAGCGCCACCTGGGCCAATCGGACTCGGTGCTGGTCAACGCCTCGACCTGGGGCCTGATGCTGACCGGCACCCTGGTCGACCTGGCCGACGACACCAAGCGCGACGTCCACAACGCCTTCAAGCGCCTGGTCGGCCGCGTCGGCGAGCCGGTGATCCGGCTGGCGGTGCGCCAGGCCATGCGCATCATGGGCCACCAGTTCGTCATGGGCCGCACCATCGGCGAGGCGCTGTCGCGCTCGAAGAAGGGCGACAACGCGAACTACCGCTATTCCTTCGACATGCTCGGCGAAGGCGCGCTGACCACCAAGGACGCGCTGCGCTACCTGCAGGCCTACCGCGACGCGATCCACGCGATCGGCAAGAGCGGCAACTACAAGAACGCCGACGTGTTCGCCACGCCGTCGATCTCGGTCAAGCTGTCGGCGCTGCACCCGCGCTACGAGCACGCCAAGCGCGAGCGCGTGTTCGCCGAACTGACCCCGCGCGTGCTCGAACTGGCGCAACTGGCCAAGGGCTACGGCATCGGCTTCACCATCGACGCCGAGGAAGCCGACCGCCTGGAGCTGTCGCTGGACGTGATCGCGGCCGCGTACGCCGACGCCTCGCTGGACGGCTGGGAAGGCTACGGCCTGGCGATCCAGGCCTACCAGAAGCGCGCGCCGGAGGCGATCGCGTTCATCGCCGACCTCGCCCGCCGGGTCGGCCGGCGCATCCCGGTGCGCCTGGTCAAGGGCGCGTACTGGGACAGCGAGGTCAAGCGCGCCCAGGTCGACGGCCAACTCGGCTATCCGGTGTTCACCCGCAAGCCGAACACCGACGTGTCGTATCTCGCCAATGCGCGGCGCATGCTGGAGGCTTCGGATGCGATCTATCCGATGTTCGCCACCCACAACGCCCAGACCATCGCCACTATCCACCAGCGCGCCAAGGCGATGGGCCGCGAACGCCACTTCGAGTTCCAGAAGCTGCACGGCATGGGCGACGACCTCTACGCCGAGGTGATCCCGGCCGACCGCCTGAACGCGCCGTGCCGCGTGTACGCGCCGGTCGGCTCGCACGAAGACCTGCTGCCGTACCTGGTGCGCCGCCTGCTCGAGAACGGCGCCAACTCCAGCTTCGTCAACCGCATCACCGACGAGGACATCGCCATCGACGACCTGATCCAGGATCCGGTCGAGACGGTGTCCGGCTTCGCCAGCATCCCGCATCCGCGCATTCCGCTTCCGGCCGACCTCTACCGCAGCTTCGGCTACGACAGGACCAATTCCATGGGCGTCAATCTCGCCAACGACCAGCAACTGCAGTCCCTCGCCGCCGACGTCAACGCCGCCGCCCGCACCGACTGGCGCGCCGCGCCGCTGGTGCCGGGCGCCAGCATCGGCGGCGCCGACATCGCCGTGACCAACCCGGCTGACCGCCGCGAGATCGTCGGCCAGTGGAAGGCCGCCGACAGCGCGACCGTCGAGCAGGCGCTGAAGAACGCGGTGGCCGCGCAGGAAGCCTGGGATGCGACCCCGGCCGCCAGCCGCGCCGCGATCCTGGAGCACGCCGCGCAGCTGCTGGAAGACCGCATGCCGCAGTACATCGCGCTGTGCACCAAGGAAGCCGGCAAGACTATTCCCGACGGCGTCGCCGAAGTGCGCGAAGCGGTCGACTTCCTGCGCTACTACGGCGCCCAGGCGCGCAAGCTGTTCGCGCCCGAAGCGCTGCCGGGCCCGACCGGCGAGTCCAACACCCTGCACCTGTCCGGCCGCGGCGTGTTCGTCTGCATCAGCCCGTGGAACTTCCCGTTGGCGATCTTCCTCGGCCAGATCTCCGCCGCCCTGGCCGCCGGCAACGCCGTCATCGCCAAGCCGGCCGAGCAGACCAACCTGATCGGCTACTACGCGGTCAAGCTGCTGCACGAAGCCGGCATCCCCGAAGCGGCGCTGCAGTTCCTGCCCGGCGACGGCGCCACCGTCGGCGCCGCGCTGACCCGCGACCCGCGCGTGGCCGGCGTGGCCTTCACCGGCTCGACCGACACCGCGCGCGCGATCAACCGCGCGCTGGCCGCGCGCGACGCCGCCATCGGCGTGCTGATCGCCGAGACCGGCGGCCAGAACGCGCTGATCGCCGACTCCTCCTCGCTGCCCGAGCAACTGGTCAAGGACGCGATCGGCTCGGCCTTCACCTCGGCCGGCCAGCGTTGCTCGGCCGCGCGCGTGCTGTTCGTGCAGGACGACATCGCCGACAAGGTCACCCACATGCTCGCCGGCGCGATGGCCGAGCTGAAGGTCGGCGACCCAGGCCTGCTGTCGACCGACGTCGGCCCGGTGATCGACGAGGATGCGCTGAAGATGCTGCGCGAGCACGCCGCGCGCATGGACAGCGAAGCGACCAAGATCGCCGAAGTCGCGCTCGACGCCGAGGCCGCCCACGGCAGCTTCTTCGCCCCGCGCGCCTACGCGCTCAAGTCGCTCGGCCAGCTGCACAAGGAAGTGTTCGGCCCGGTGCTGCACGTGATCCGCTGGAAGGCCGACCAGCTCGACGCGGTGATCGATGCGATCAACGCCACCGGTTACGGCCTGACCCTGGGCATCCACTCGCGCATCGACGAGACCATCGAGCGCATCAGCACCCGGGTCAAGGTCGGCAACTGCTACGTCAACCGCAACCAGATCGGCGCGGTCGTCGGCGTGCAGCCCTTCGGCGGCCAGAACCTGTCCGGCACCGGCCCCAAGGCCGGCGGCCCGCACTACCTGCCGCGCTTCACCACCGAGAAGACCGTCACCGTCAACACCACCGCGGCCGGCGGCAATGCCTCGCTGCTGACCCTGGGCGACTGATCGGGCGATTGAGGGCGCGGCCGCTGCGGCGGCCGCGCCTTTTGTTTGCCGGTTGCAGCGCAGCGTCGGAACCAAACGCGTCGGGCCTGAAGGCCCTCCCACAGGAGCATGGGCCGCAACGGGCCGCTTTTGTGGGAGGGCCTTCGGGCCCGACGCTTTCGTATCGGCCCGAGTCGAATCGGCCCCGAATCGGCTCCACCCTTCAAACCCTCGACCGCAGTCGCAGCGCCGCCCCTCCCCTGCGGCCTTACGCTGGCGCCAGTCCCTTGCCCGGAGAAGCGCCCATGCTGCGCCCCGCCCTGCTCGCCACCGTCTTGTGCGCGCTCAGCGCCTGCGCCTCGCTGGCGCCGCTGCCGGTCAAGCCCGGCGATCCCTCGGCCTGCTCCGAGCGTCGCCAGGACCGCGTGCTGTTCGGCATGAACAGTCCCGACGGCCCGGTCGGCGAAGCGCAGTGGCAGGCGTTTCTCGCCGAAGTCGTCACCCCGCGCTTTCCCGCCGGGCTCACCGTCTACCAGGCCAGGGGCCAGTGGCGCGGCGACAGCGGCCAGGTCGAGCAGGAAGACTCGCGCGCGATCGACCTGATCCACGAAGACAACGCCGAACAACGCAAGCGCGTGGTCGAGATCGCCGACGAGTATAAGCGGCGGTTCAAGCAGGAGGCGGTGTTGATCGTGAGTTCGCCGGTGCGGGCGTGCTTCGCGGTTACGGCGAAGTCGAGCGGGCGGGTCGGTTAGTCCGTCGCTGCGGAGCGGAAAGCGCCGGGCCTGAAGGCCCTCCCACAACAGCGCAAGCCGGGCCGGGCCGCTTTTGTGGGAGGGCCTTCAGGCCCGATGTTTTTTCTCAGACGAGGCGAACCTCAGCGCTTGAACTCGGTCGGCCGCTCCAACTGCCACACCGCATCGGCCAGGTCTTCGACCTTCGCCGCCAGCACCGCCTGCGCATCGGCGACGCCGCGGTTGTAGTAATACGCGCCGAGTTCCTCGGAAACGAAGTCGAGCAGGAACTCCGCATCGAAGCGGCCGATCGATTGCTTGAGCTCTTCGCTGAAGTAACGCTGCAACCGCGCGACCAACAGCGCCTTTTCCTCGACGGCGAACCGGATCGTCTCCATTCTTTCCTCGTGCCTGTGCTGATGGACGGGTGTGCGCCGCGCCGGCGATCAGCTGCGCGACGGCCCGTCGATGCGCTTGCTCCAATCCTCGACCTGGCCGCGCGCGAGCCGGGCTTCGACCAGCTTGCGCCACGACGGCACCAGCGGCAAGGCCAGCGCCGCCTGCAGTTCCTCGCGTTCGAGCGTGCGCACGAACAGCATCGTCGCGATCCGCCGCAACGGCCACTGCGGCCACGGCCGCGCCAGCAGTCGCAGGCGTTCGCCGGCCTGCGCCCGGCCGGCTTCGATCACCCGGTAATACCAGCCGGTGCGGCCGTTGGCCTGCATCCGCCGCGCCATGTCGGCGACGCCGAAGCGGTCGTTGAGCTTCCAGCACGGCTGCCGCGCCTGGCTCACTTCGAGCAGGACCTCGCCGAAACGGTAGCGATCGCCCAGGCACACCGCGGCCTCGTCCAGGCCTTCGCTGCTGAGGTTCTCGCCGAACGCGCCGGGCGCGTCGAACAGCGGATGCGCGCCGACTTCCTCGCGCCAATGCCGGTAGTGCTCGCGCGGATAGTGGTGCACGGCCTTGTCCGGCCCGCCGTGCACGCGCAGGTCGCCTTGCTCGTCGCCGTCCAGGCCGAGTTCGCCGATCCGCACCGGGCCGTGCAGCGGCCGCTTGTCGATCGCGCTGACGCTGCCGGGCCGGCTGTAAGCGACGGCGCGACCGCGCAACAGCGCCGTCACCGTCGTGCCTGCGTGGTTCGATCCCATCGCGGTCTCCCCCTGGGCGCCGGCCGCGCGCACGCGGCCGGCGCGGTCGGACTCAACCCAGGTCGGACAAGGCCGCGCCGAAGTTGATGTGGAAGACCTGGTCCTGCAGGACCAGGGCCGGCACCGAGATCACCCCGGCCGCGCGGGCCTCGGCGATCCGCGCCGAGGCCTCGCCCAGGTGCACGACCTCGACCTCGAAACGCGCGCGGTCGATGGCTTCGGCGACCTGCTGTTCGGCGGCCACGCACACCGGGCAACCGGCATGAAAGAACACGGCTTTCTGACGCATACTGGAATCTCCTCTTGCTTGCTCTCAGACGGGTGGTGAGAGGAAGGGCGGCGCGCCGATGCCAGTCGGCCGCCGCCCGCCTATTCCGCGGCTGCGGAATGCGTGCGCGGCGGCGCGGGGCCGCGGCGCGTTGTCTTTTCCGTATCGGCGGCGCCGGCGCGGAACCGCGCCGCCACCGCATCCAGCGCGCCGGCGCGCGCATCCGCGGCGCGCGGCCGGTACTCGGCGCAATCCACGCGCAACTGCGCATCGCCGAACGGCGCGCCGACCAGGGCGCAGTAATGCGGCGCGTCGCCGCCGCCTTCGAACGGACGGAAGAACTCGCAACCGGCGCAGGTGCGCAGCCCGGTCGCCAGGCCCTCGCGCTGGGCCTGCAGGATCAGCAGCTGCAGCGAACGCGAGAACCCCGCCAACTCGTCCGGCGCCAGCGTCGCCAGCAAGCGCTCGCCGAGCCCGCCGCGGGCGCGGCTGCGGCGCAGCCAGGCCAGTCCGCGCCGGCTCGGGTGCACGCGCACCGCGCGGCCGTCGTCGGGATCGCGCTCGCGCCGCACCAGCTCGCGCGCCTGCAGCGCGGCGATGGTGTCGCTGGCGCTGGCCGCCGACACGCCCAGGCGCTGCGCCAGCTCGCCGACCCGCCAACCGCGCTTGTCCTCGCCCAGCAGCTCCAGCAGCGCGCGCTGGGCCGGGTGCAGCGCGTACGCGTCCGGCTCGCGCCATTGCTGCGCGCGCATCAGTCCGGCCAGGCGCTCCAGGCCCAGGGCGGTCTGGCGCAGGTGGAAGGCGGCATCGCTCATGGCGATATTATTAGGACTCCTAAATTAATCGGTCAAGCCCCGGCCGGCGAACGGACAAAAAGAAAGCCCCGCCGAAGCGGGGCTTTCGCGACTGCATCCGGATCGCTAAACGATCAGAACTTGTACTGCGCCGAGACGCCGAACAGGTTGGCGTGGCCCTTGAACTTGCCGACCAGGGTCGAACCGCTGGACGAGACGATGTCCACGTCCGGGCTGTCGATCTGGATGCGGGTGTACGCCGCGTCCACGCTCAGGTGCTCGTTCGCGTTCCAGGTCAGGCCGACCGAGTACAGGGTACGGTCGTTGTCGGGCAGGCGCGGAGTGCGGTGGGTGTCGTTGGTCGGGGTTTCGTCCTTGGCGATGCCGCCGCGCAGGGTGAAACGATCATTGAGATCGTATTCGGCGCCCAGCGCGTACATCATCGTGTCTTCCCACTGGAACTCTTCCTTGCTGATGCCGATGCCGTCGAAACGCTTGATCTCCACGGTCTGCAGCGAGTGCCAGTCGGTCTTCTGCGCATCGAACATCATGCGGAACTGGTCGGAGAAGGCGTAGCCCACGCTCAGCGTATCGGTGCTCGGCGTGGTCAGCGCCGCGCCGCCCGGCGCCGTGTTGTACACGGTGTTGGCCAGCAGCGGGGTCACCGAGGCCGGCTTGGTGAAGGTCACCGTGCCTTCCAGGTCGTGGTCGATCTCGGAGCGGTGCGAGTAACCGATCGACAGGCGGTCGGTCGGCTTCCACTGGAAGCCCAGGATCCAGCCGATGCCGGTGTCGTCGCCCTTGACCTTGGCCAGGCCGTCGGCGCGCTGCGGGCCGTACGGGGTGTTCGGCACCGCGCAGGCGGCCGGGCTCATGCGGCAGATCAGGCCGCCGAAGTCGACGGCGTTGGTCAGCGTCGCCTCGGCGCGCTCGTAGACGAAGCCGGCGCCGACCGAGAAGCGGTCGGTCAGCTTGACCGCGGCGGAGAGGGTCAGGTCGATGGTCTTCACTTCCGACTCGATGGCGCTGTAGCGGCCGATCCAGTTCGGGTCGTATTCGGTCTTCAGGCCGAACGGCGCGCTGAGCTGGGCGCCGAGGGTGAGCTTCTCGAACGAGCCCGACAGCGGGACCACGATCGACAGCGCCGGGACCGGGGTGATGTCGCCCGGGTCGCCGCCGTTGCCGCCGGTCATCGGACGGGCGAGCGGGGTGCCGGCCGCGGCGGTGCCGTTGCCGCTGAACTTGGCGGTCAGGTCGATCGCCGTCACATCGCCACGGATGGTGGTCGAGTCCAGGTTCACCATCGCCGCCGGGTTGTTCGAGACGACCGACGCGTCCTTCTCCGAAACGGCGCTGCCGGCGAAGGCGCGGCCCTGGTTCTTGACGCTGTTCTCGCGGATCTGGAAACCGGTGGCGCCGGCCGAGCCGAAGCTGATGACGCCGGCCACGCCCAATGCGATCGCGGTCAGGCGGATGGTGCGGTGTGAGGGTTGCATGCGTGTATTCTCCGTTGGAGTATTTTTTCGTCTGTCGCGGCCGTGTGCATCGCCCCGCAGTGCGGACTGCGATGCCGCCGGAAACCCCTCCCGACGTACGACGCCGTATGCACTATAGCGCGGCCGTTAACCGAACGCTAACAATACGCCCAACCGGGCAAATTCGTCTCGCACCGATGTCGCAATCCCAGCCCCTACAGACACTTACGCCGACTTCTTGCCTGAATAGGGCAACTGCGGCCGCGGTCTCGCGGCGCTGACGCCGTGTTCGTCGCCATTCCCTCGCGCGAACGCACGCGCCTGCGCTGGGCGACCCCGTTGTTGTTCGCGTTGCTGTGGATCTGCTTCATCGTCTCGGCGGTGGTCCTGCCCGACCCGGAGCAACGCCGGCTGATGGTGGAATGGGGCGCGCTGTCGGGCGGCCTGTCCTCGCCGGAAGCATGGTGGGACGCGGTCCGCGAGGGCAGCGTGCTGCGGCTGTTCAGCGCCCTGTTCCTGCACGCCGACTGGGCGCACCTGCTCGGCAACCTGGTGTTCCTGCTGATCTTCGGCCTGCCGGCCGAGCGGGCGATGGGGCCGTGGCGGCTGCTGGCGCTGTTCCTGTGCGGCGGCGCAGTGGCCAACCTCGCCGCGGTCATCGCCATCGCCACCCCGGACCGGCTGATCATCGGCGCCAGCGGCGCGGTGTCGGCGCTGATCGGCGCCTACCTGGCGCTGTTCCCCGGCGCCAAGCTCGGCGTGGTGGTGCCGCTGGGCCTGTTCCTGCAGTTCGTCAAAGTGCCCGCGCCGCTGCTGATCGGGGTGTGGGCGCTGCTGCAAGTGGTGTTCACCTTCATCGGCCCGGCCTTCGGCGCGGTGGCCTGGTCGGCGCACCTGGCCGGCTTCGCCTTCGGCGGCGCGTTCGCGCTGATCGCGCGCGCGGGCATCGCGCGGCGGTTGCGGCGCAAGCGCGGGTATTGAGGCGAACAAGGGGAACCGGAGCGGGGATTGCGTGACGCGGCCCGGCTTCCGCCCTTGAGTTGGCGGCCGGCAAACCCCACGCTCGATACAGGCCGCGGGCTGTCGATCGCCTGCCGCCCTCTTTCCCTTCATTCCCCGCCCGCCATGTCCACGCTCTACAAAGTCACCTTCCTCAACGCCGGCAAGATCTACGAGCTGTACGCGCGCAAGATCGGCGCGGGCACGCTGTGGGGCTTCACCGAGGTCAGCGAACTGGTGTTCGACCTGCACGACGGGCTGGTGGTGGACCCGACCGAGGAGCGCTTGCGCGACGAGTTCGGCAACACCCGCGTGCTGCACCTGCCGATGCAGAGCATCGTGCGGATCGAGGAAGTCGAGCGCAAAGGCCAGTCGGCGATCCGCGACGCTGCCTCGGGCGAGCGCGTGGTCACCCCGTTCCCGCTGCCGGCCAAGCCGCGCTGACGCGACCGGCCCGCAGCGGGCCGCGAATCCGAACCGGCGCGATGGACCGACCCGAAGGCTCGATCGAACTCAAGGACCTGCGCATCGCGGTCGCACGCGCACGGCTGCACGGCTGGCTGTACGAGGACGCCGGCGGCGAGCCGCGCTGGTCGATCGAGGTGGACGGCCGCCCGCACCGCTTCGGCGACGACGCGCTCGCGCAAGAGCTGAGCCCGCGCTTCTACGACGAATCGCTGCCGCTGCGCATCGGCGACTGGCGCCAGTTGGAACAGCAGCACTGCCGCTTCCGCTGGCACGACGACGAAGACGAAGGCGACAGCCTGCCGACCCTGTACCTGTGTTCGCACCTGAGCCTGCCGCTGAGCGAGCTGAGCCTGGGCGCGCGCGACGGCCGCCGCTTCGCGCTGCAGTGGAGCGGGCTGGCCGACGCTAACTGGGACGAGGACTACGGCCGCGCGATGCCGTTCCGGATCGAACTGCAGATTCCCTTCGTCGAACAGGAAGTGCGGTTCTGGCAGCGCGGCGACGGCGAGGACGTCGAAGCCGCCGCGCGCGCGATCCTGCGCAAGCGCGGGCTGGCGGATGCGCACCTGCGCTATCGCGAGTACCGGCGCTTCCGCGACGACCCCGGCGACGAGCATTACCGGCTGGTGCGCGCGTTCTTCGATCCGGTCGAGTGAACCGCTTTCGTGGGAGGGACTTCAGTCCCGATGCTTTTCTTTCAGTTCGCCGGTGAGCGGATGCAAAGGCATCGGGACTGAAGTCCCTCCCACAAAAGCAACGGCGGCCGCCAACGAAAAACGCCCGGCGCGTGCCGGGCGTTTGGTCGGGCCGATGGCGGCCTCGCTCAGCGCTTGGTCGCGGGCGCCGGCGCTTTCGCCGCCTGCGCCGCCTTGATCGCGCCGGGCTTCTTCAACTCCGCCAGCGCCGAAGCGATCGGGCCGTCGCCCTCGAGCACCTCGCCGGCATTGCTGCCCGGCAGGCCTTCCTCGTCGCCGTGCAGGTGGCCGGGCAAGGCCGCCTCGGTGTAGCTGGGGCGTTCGCTCTTGTCGGCCTTGGGCGCGCGCAAGGTCACGTCCGGGACGATGCCCAGCGCCTGGATCGACTTGCCGCTGGGCGTGTAATAGCGCGCGGTGGTGAGCTTGACCGAGTCGCCGTTGTCCAGCGGCAGCACGGTCTGCACCGAGCCCTTGCCGAAGGTGCGGCTGCCGACCACGCGGCCGCGGCCGTTGTCGCGCAGCGCGCCGGCCAGCACTTCCGAGGCGCTGGCCGAGCCCGCATCGACCAGCACCACCAGCGACGCGCCGTCGAGCAGGTCGCCCGGGGTGGCGCTGAACTCGGCGTCGCTGATGGCGATGCGGCCGCGGGTGCTGACGATCTTGCCGCGTTCGAGCAGGTCGTCGGCGATCTGCACCGCCGAGGTCAGCAGGCCGCCGGGATTGCTGCGCAAGTCCAGCACCAGCCCGCGCAGCTTGCCGCCGGACTGTTCCTTGAGCTTGCGCAACTGGCTCTCGAAATCGGCCGCGGTGTCGGCCTGGAACGCGCTCACCCGCAGGTAGCCGTAGCCGGGTTCGAGCATGCGGCTCTTGACGCTGGCCACGCGGATGGTCTCGCGCGCCACGGTCACGTCGAAGGGCTTGTCGCGGCCTTCGCGCACGAGGGTCAGCACGACCTTGGTGCCCGGCGCGCCGCGCAGCGGGCCGGAGCTGTCGCCTTCGTCGACCTTGAACGGCTTGCCGTCGATCGCGGTGATCAGGTCGCCGGCCTTGATCCCGGCGCGCGCGGCCGGGGTGTCGTCGATCGGCGAGATCACCCGCAGCGTGCCGTCGGGCTGGCGCTGCAGTTCCACGCCGATGCCGTCGTAGTTGCCGCGCGATTGTTCGTCGAAGTTCTCGGCGTCGGCCTTGTCGAAATAGACGCTGTGCGGGTCGAGGTCGAACAGCAGGCCGCGGATCGCCGAATGCATCAGCTTGGCGTCGTCGACCGGCTCGACATAGGCCTGCTTGACCGCGTTGTAGACCGCGACGTAGCGGCGGATCTCGTCGATCGGCACCTTGGAATCGCTGTCGTCCTTGGCGGCCTTGGCGCCGCGCTTGCCCGGCGCCTGCGCCGGCGGCGCGGCCTGGCCGTCGTCCTGCGCGTCGGCGTCGTCCGCGTCGGCGGGCGCCGGCGGGGACGCGGCGGGCGGCGCCTGCACCGGCGCGGCGGGTGGGGTCGCCTGCGCCGGCGGCGCGGGCTGCTGCTGGGCCAGGGCCGGCACGGCGCTCAGCGCCAGGGCGAGCGGAAGCAGACTACGCAGGGGGTGACGCAGGGACATGCACGACGCTCCGAAGCGGATGGCGGTTGGACCGCGTGCGGCGGTCCGTGGCAGTCGGACCGCACGAGGCGGCCAGGGTTCGGTCGATTATCTGCGCACGTTAAGCGGGGCGCTTGCAAGCTTTCGTTAAAACTCCGCAACCGCCGCCCGCGCGGCCTGTGCGCCGCTGCGCACGCCGCGTTCCGGACGGCAGCGCGGCGCCAGCCGCAGCCGCCAACCCGCGACGACGCCGCAACCGCGACGCCGGGCCGCGAACCGGCCCGCCCGCCTCAGCGCCGCAACCACACGCCCGGATTCACCGGCTGCCCGCCGCGGCGCAGTTCGAAGTACAGCGCCGGCCGGCCGTGGCCGCCGGAACTGCCGACGGTGGCGATCGCATCGCCCTTCTTGACCGTCGCCCCGGCGTCCTTGAGCAGGGCGTCGTTGTTGGCGTACAGGCTCATGTAGCCGTTGCCGTGGTCGACGATCAGCAGCAGGCCATAGCCGGTCATCCATTCCGAATAGACCACGGTGCCGTCGCCGACCGCCTTGACCGTGGCCCCGGCCGGCGCGCCGATCAACAGGCCTTCGCTGCTGCGGCCGTCGGGCATGGTGCCGCCGAAGCCGGCCAGCAACGCGCCCGACACCGGCCAGCCCAGCCCGCCGACCTGCGGCGCCGGCGCGCTGGCCACTTGCACCGGCGGCTTGCGCACCGGCGCGGGCTTGCCCTTGGCGGCCGCGGCGGCGGCTTGGCGCGCCTCGCGCGCTTCGCGTTCGGCGCGGGCCTTGGCCGCGGCGCGGCGCTGGGCCGCGGCGCGCGCGGCGGCCGCGCGCAGCTTGGCCAGCAATTGCTCCAGGCCCTTGGCGTCGCGGCCGAGCTCGCGCTCGCGGGTGCTGCGGTCTTCGTATTTTTCGTTGATCTGGGCGACCAGGACGGCGCGGTCCTTGCGGTCTTTCTCAAGCTGGCCCAGTTGCGCGCGCTGTTGCTTGCGGGTGCTGTCCAGGCTCGCCCGACGCTCGCCGATCTCGCGTTCGAGCCGGTCCAGCTCGCGCAGTTGCGCGGTCAGCTCGTCGATGCGGCGCGCGCGGTCGCGCTGCAGGTAGCCGTGATAGGTCAGGATGCGGCCGCTGTCGGCGACCCGGTCCTGCGACAGCAGCGCCTTGAGCGGCGCGTCGTTGCCCTGCGCGTAGGCCGCGCGCAGCAATTGTTCGAGTTCCTGCCGGCGCGCGCCGAGGCTCTTCTTGAGCGAATCGCGCTGGTCCTGGGTCTGCTTGAGCGCGGCGTGTTCGCGCGCCAGCCGCGTCTCGGTATCGCGCAGCACCCGGTTGGAGCGGCCGACCTGCTCGTCGGCCGCGCGCAGCTTCTGGGTCGCGTCGCCGCGCTGGCCTTCCAGCTTGCGCCGCTCGGCCGCGACCGACTTGAGCTCGGTCTTGATCTTCTCGAGCTTGCGCTCGGTCTCGCGGCTGTTGCCCTGCGCCGCGGCGCGCGCCGACGGCGCCGCCAACGGCAGCGCCGCCAGCAGCGCCAGGATCCACGCGCACGCGGTTCGCATCAGCCCTCCAACAGGCTGCGGCCGGTCATCTCCTCGGGCTGCGGCAGCCCGAGCAGATCCAGGATGGTCGGCGCGACGTCGCGCAGCGCGCCGCCGGAACGCAGCGCCGCCTTGCGCGGGCCGATATACACCAGCGGCACCGGGCCGACGGTGTGCGCGGTGTGCGGCTGGCCGGTGGACGGGTCGCGCATCATCTCCAGGTTGCCGTGGTCGGCGGTGATCAGCAGCGCGCCGTGCACGTCCTGCACCGCCGCAGCGATCGCGCCGATGGCCTTGTCGACCGCCTGCGCGGCCTGGATCGCCGCCTGCAGGTCGCCGGTGTGGCCGACCATGTCGGGGTTGGCGATGTTGCAGATCGCCACGTCCACCGCCTGCGCGCGGATCGTCTCGACCAGCTTCGCGGTCACTTCCGGGCAGCTCATTTCCGGCTGCAGGTCGTAGGTGGCGACCTTCGGGCTCGGCACCAGGATCCGGCTCTCGCCGGCATACGGCTCTTCGCGTCCGCCGCTGAAGAAGAAGGTGACGTGGGCGTATTTCTCGGTCTCGGCGATGCGCAGCTGGCTCAGGCCGTGCGCGGCCAGCAGCTCGCCGAGCGTGTTGCGCAGGTCGTCGGGGCCGAACGCGACCGGCGCCGGCAGCCTGGCGTCGTATTCGGTCAGGCAGACGAAGCGCGACAGCTTCGGCGTGCGCGCCTGATAGCCGTCGAAGTTCGGATCGACGAAGGCGGCGGTGAGCTGGCGCGCGCGGTCGGCGCGGAAGTTCATGAACACCACCGCGTCGCCGTCGGCCATCGGGCGGGCGTCGCCGATCGCGGTGGGGGCGACGAATTCGTCGGTCTCGCCGCGCGCGTAGGCCGCATCCAGCCCTTCCAGCGCGGTCGCGGCATGGTGCTCGCTGCGGGCTTCGACGATCGCGTTCCAGGCGCGCAGCTGGCGGTCCCAGCGCTTGTCGCGGTCCATCGCGTAGTAGCGGCCGCCGATGCTGGCGATGTGCGCGTTGCCGGCCTGGTCGCAGGCCTGCTGCAGGCGCTGCAGGCTCGGCGCGGCCGACTTGGGCGGCATGTCGCGGCCGTCGAGGAAGGCGTGCACGGCGACCTTCGCCACGCCTTCGCGGCGGGCCAGTTCGATCATCGCGAAGATGTGCCGCTCGTGGCTGTGCACGCCGCCGGGCGAGAGCAGGCCCATCAGGTGCAGGGTCGCGCCGGCATCCTTGGCCGCGGCGCAGGCGGCGCGCAGTTCCTGGTTGGCGAAGAAGCTGCCGTCCTCGACCGCCGCGTCGATGCGGGTCAGGTCCTGGTAGACGATGCGGCCGGCGCCGAGATTCATGTGGCCGACCTCGGAATTGCCCATCTGCCCGTCGGGCAGGCCGACGTGGCGGCCCTCGGTGTGGATCAGGGTGTGCGCCTGGCTGGCCAGCAGCGCGCGCCAGTTCGGCAGCTCGGCCTGGGCCAGGGCGTTGTCGGCCGGGTCGTCGCGGTGGCCCCAGCCGTCGAGGATCAGCAGCACTACGGGCTTGGGGCGGGAGGTCGCAGACACGTGGGCGGTTCCTATGACGAAGGGCGGGATGACTAAGGACGGGCGCCGCGGCGCGCGGATTGGGCGATTGTAGCGAAGCGGGCGATGAAGCCCCGGGGAACGGCGGCGCAAACCGCGACGGCGGCGCGACCGCGGCAACGCCCGCGTCCCGCGGCGCCCGGCCCCGGGGATTTTTTCGCCGCGGCGTAAACCGTCCGCGCGTCCGCCGCATCACAAGCCATGCCCACCCGAACAACGGAACCCGCCATGACCCGCACCCACCTGTCCGCCTGTCTGTCCGTCCTCATCGCCCTGTCCTCGACCGCGGCCCTGGCCGACGACGACATCAGCAAGGTCAACGGCAGCATCACCGTCGAGGCCGGCCAGCGCCGCGGCGACGTGGAAACCGTCAACGGCAGCATCCGCGTCGGCGACAACGCCGCCGTCGACGACGCGCATACCGTCAACGGCAGCATCACCGTCGGCAACGGCGCCCAGACCGGCCGGCTGGAAACGGTCAACGGCAGCATCCGCGCCGGCACCAAGCTCACCGCCGGCGCCGGCATCGAGACCGTCAACGGCGGCGTCTTCGTCGACCGCGGCGGCCGCGTGCGCGGCGACGTGGAGACCGTCAACGGCTCGATCGGCCTGGTCGCCACCGAGCTGTCCGGCGGCATCGAGACGGTCAACGGCGACGTCACCGTCGGCGTCGATTCGCACGTCGCCGGCGGCATCAAGTACACCAAGCCGACCGGCAACTTCAATTTCCAGCGGCGCGATCCGATCGTGATCGTCGGCCCGAACGCGCGCGTGGACGGCCCGCTGGTGTTCGAGCGCCCGGTCAAGCTGTACGTGCACGCCAGCGCCAAGACCGGCGCGATCCGCGGCGCCACCGCCATCGCCTTCAGCGGCGCGACCCCGCCGGCGCAGTAAGCATCGTCCTCCGCCTCCGCTGCGGGCGCCGCCTTCCCCTGGCCGTGAAGGGCGCCCGCCGCGGGGGCTTTCGCCGCCGCGCGCCCGGCGCGCCGCCCGGCGAAGCGCCCGGATCGGTCAAACCGGCCCGGCCCGCCGCGGCCCCGGCCTGCACCTAGAATGGACCTCCCCCACGCCCCGGCCGCCGGCCGCCCTTGGAGGTTCCACACCTTGTCCCGACATAGTCCGCTCTTCGCCGCGACCTCGCTGGTCGTTGCGACGCTTGCGCTGAGCGCCTGCAAGCAAACGCCCGCCGACGGCGCCGCTGCGGCGCAACCGGCGTCCGATCCGGCCGCCGCCGCCCCGGCCGCGCCCGCCTTCGATGCGGCCATCAACGCCGCCGACTTCGCCCAGCACGTCAAGGTCCTGGCCTCCGACGAGTTCGAGGGCCGCGCCCCCGGCAGCGCCGGCGAGGACAAGACCGTCCAGTACCTGGAAGCGCAGTTCAAGCGCCTGGGCCTGAAGCCGGGCAACGGCGACAGCTATTTCCAGACCGTGCCGATGGTGGAGACCACCGCCGACGAAACCACGGCGCTCAAACTCGACGTCAAGGGACAGGCGCGCGAGCTGAAGTTCGGCACCGACATGGTCGTGGGCACCCGCACCGGCCAGCCGGAAGTGAAGGTCGAGGCCAGCGACCTGGTCTTCGTCGGCTACGGCGTCAACGCGCCGGAGCAGCAGTGGAACGACTACGCCGGCGTCGACGTCAAGGGCAAGACCGTGGTGATGTTCGTCAACGACCCGGGCTTCCACGGCCAGGACGCGACCTTGTTCGAAGGCAAGCGGATGACCTACTACGGTCGCTGGACCTACAAGTTCGAAGAGGCCGCGCGGCAGGGCGCCAAGGCGGCGCTGATCGTGCACGACGACGCCGGCGCTTCCTACGGCTGGGACGTGGTCAAGAACTCCTGGTCCGGCGCGCAGTTCGACCTGCCGGCCAAGGACGATCCGGAACCGCGCCTGCCGGTGCAGGGCTGGATCACCGCCGACACCGCGCGCAAGCTGTTCGCCGACCTCGGCCAGGACCTGGGCCAGCTCTACCAGGCCGCCGGCAAGCGCGGCTTCAAGGCGATCGCGCTGCAGGCCAAGGCCTCGGTCGACCTGAAGAGCAAGATCAGCGAGAAGTCCTCGCGCAACGTGATCGCGCGGCTGGACGGCGCCAAGCGTCCGGACGAGGCCATCGTCTACATGGCGCACTGGGACCACCTGGGCCATCACGCCGAGGAAGGCGGCCACGAAGGCCACGCCGCGGCGGCGAAGGGCGAGGGCCACGACACGATCTACAACGGCGCAGTCGACAACGCCTCGGGCGTGGCCGGCATCCTCGAGATCGCCGAAGCCTTCAGCAAGCAGACCCCGCCGCCGGACCGCTCGCTGCTGTTCCTGGCGGTGACGCTGGAGGAATCGGGCCTGCTCGGCTCCAAGTACTACGTCGCCCACCCGACCGTGCCGCTGAACAAGACCGTCGCCGTCATCAACCTCGACGCGATGCCGATCATCGGCAAGGCCCGCGACATGACCGTGGTCGGCTACGGCAGCTCGGAGCTGGAGGACCTGCTCAAGACCGTGGCCGACGGCCAGGGCCGCGTGCTGCATGCCGAAGGCACGCCGCAGGACGGCTTCTACTTCCGCTCCGACCATTTCAACTTCGCCAAGGCCGGCGTGCCGGCGCTGTACGCCAAGGGCGGCGACGACCTGATCGACGGCGGCGTGGAAGCCGGGCAGAAGGCCCAGGTCGATTACCGCGACAACCGCTACCACAAGCCGGCCGACCAGTTCGATCCGAACTGGAAGCTCGACGGCGTGGTCCAGGACCTCGACGCGCTGTACGGCGTCGGCAAGATCCTGGCCGGCAACGAGCAGTGGCCGAACTGGTACAAGGGCAACGCCTTCCGCGCCGCGCACGACAAGCTGATGGCGCCGGCGAAGAAGTAACCGCCGTGGCCCGGCGGACCGTCGCGGGGCGTTGCGCCGGCTGGCATCCAGCCGCGCCGACGGCCCCGGCGGTCCTGCCGTCCGCGGCCGCAACGCGAATCGCAGCGCGACGGCGACCCGGCAGATCGCCGCAGCGTATCGCACGGGGCGGGACATCGATCAGGGCACAGCCCGATGTTCCGGTGGGTTGCGGCCGCGAAACCCATCGCAGCGCGACTGCGGTTCGAGCGGGCACCGCCACGCGTCCGACGATCGCAGAATCCCCAGGCCGACTGCGCGGCATCCGGCCGCCCGCGGCCGCAAAGCCATCCGACGACGGCGCCCCTGGGCGCCGTCGTTTTTTCCGCTAGGCTGGTGTCGCCGCAGTCGCGCGGCACGGCCACAAGGAAGGCCCATGTCGATGACCATCGCCTACTGGTGCCTGCTGGCCGCCGCGCTGCTGCCCTACCTGTGGACCTCGCTGGCCAAGGCCAACGGCCAGCGCTACGACAACCGCGACCCGCGCGGCTGGCAGGCGCGCCAGGACAATCCGCGCTCCAAGGCCGCGTACGCCGCCCACCTCAACGCCTTCGAGGCTTTCCCGACCTTCGCCGCCGGCGTGCTCGGCGCGCAGATGGCGGGCGTGGACACCGGCTGGATCGACGTGCTCGCGCTGGCTTTCATCGGCCTGCGCATCCTCCACGGCGTGTTCTACATCGCCGGCAAGGCTGCGCTGCGCAGCGCGGTGTGGGCCGGCGGATTCGCCTGCACGGTCGCGCTGCTGGTGCTGGCGGCGCTGGCCACGATCTAAGGCGCGACAGGAGCGCACGGCGATGAGCATCGCGGCGTCCGGCGCCCGGGGCGGGCCGATCCGATGGCGATGGCGCGCATCCGCCCGTCGCCCCGCGCGCCAGCTGCCGCCAGCCGCGCTCTCCGCCGTCTCCCGCACGCGCATCCGCGCGCCGCTCCACGCACCGAGCCCGTCATGTCCGCCCTGCCCCCGTCCGACCACGAAGAATTCGCCCGTTCCATCCGCGACAGCGGCTTCCGTTTCGTCGCCGGCGCCGACATGCGCGGGCACCTGCTCCAGCACGGTTCGCTCGACGACTGGGACGCGTTCGCCGCGAGCTGGAACGACCTCGCGCCCGACGCCTACCTGGCCCAGGTCGGCCGCCATCGCCGCCGCCGCCACGCGGTGTTCCAGGCCCGCCGCGACGGCGCGATCGAACGCCAGCCGCACCAGCCGCACTACCAGGCGCTGAGCTACAACGCCCTGCAGGGCGACATCGAGCGCTGGTTCGAGCCGGTCCGCCAGGACATCGCCGACGGCGCCAGCCTGGGCACCGTGCTCGGCTTCTGCCGCGACTTCTTCTCCGCGCTGGCGCCGCACACCGCGGCCTGGCGCATCGAACTGCACCAGTTCCGCATCGAAGCCGGCCCCGACCGCGAAGGCCAGCCCACGCCCGAAGGCGTGCACCGCGACGGCGTCGACTACGTGCTGGTGCTGCTCATCGACCGCCACAACATCCTCAGCGGCACCACCACCATCCACGACCGCGACGGCGCCGAACTCGGCAGCTTCACCCTGACCGCCCCGCTCGACGCCGCCCTGGTCGACGACGCACGGGTGTTCCACGGCGTGACCGCGGTGACCCCGCAAGATCCCTCGCGCGAGGCGCATCGCGATGTGCTGGTGGTGACGTTCCGGGCGCAGGGCTGAGCGCGACCGGGCGCTTTTGCGCTCGGCTGCGGTAGTGCGGTCGGAAATTGCCGCCGCGGCAGACGAATTCGATGGTCCGGAACGCCGGCACCGGCACCGCGGCCGCGCCGCCCTTTAGCTGCAGCACTGTATTGCCAGCAAAGCCGATGCCGTTCATGCCAGCCTGGATCGTTATCCGGCGGCCCGGATTGCGCGGCGTATGTCCTGGAGCGTCGCGCCGCCCGTGACTTGGAATACCTCGCGGCGACAACCGAGCTGCAGTTGGGCGGTCGGCCCACTGGCCGACGCAGTTGGCGCAGATACTCGGCGGCCAAGCCGTTCGCAGCGGATAACGCGCTGCGCCAGCCGGAGTCATGCGTGCGGATTCGGACTGCGTATCCAGCGGCGCATCGCTGCATGGGTGGCTACCGACTTTGTACCGGCAGCGCAGCGTGCAGCGGCGCTCGCCGATCGTCCGTGGCCGGACATTCCGGCGGGTACTAAATCACGCGGATACGGACGCGCGGCGTGCCGGGATTATCATTTCGCTGACGCAAAGAAGAAGGCCGGATCCTTTTGGGATCCGGCCTTCAGGGTAAAGCCCCTGGCGATGACCTACTCTTGCATGGCTTAAGCCACACTACCATCGGCGCATGTGCGTTTCACTTCCGAGTTCGGGATGGGATCGGGTGGTTCCACACAGCTATTATCACCAGGGAGAGGGTGGAGGGTCGCAGGTTCCGGAAGGAATAGCGCACACGCTCTCGTTGGTTGCTTTCAACGCGATGGAGCTGCGTTGTCGGCGAATAGATTGGAATGTAGCGAGTCAGTGTTGGGTTGGAGTGTCGACGCGTCGTCGAGTCCAAGGCCACTTGAGGTTATATGGTCAAGCCACACGGATCATTAGTACAGGTTAGCTCAATGCATTGCTGCACTTACACACCCTGCCTATCAACCACCTAGTCTTGATGGTTCCTTTAGGGGAGTCAAGCTCCCGGGAGATCTCATCTTGAGGCGCGCTTCCCGCTTAGATGCTTTCAGCGGTTATCGCTTCCGAACATAGCTACCCGGCAGTGCCACTGGCGTGACAACCGGAACACCAGAGGTTCGTCCACTCCGGTCCTCTCGTACTAGGAGCAGCCCCTCTCAAATCTCCAACGCCCACGACAGATAGGGACCGAACTGTCTCACGACGTTCTGAACCCAGCTCGCGTACCACTTTAAATGGCGAACAGCCATACCCTTGGGACCGACTACAGCCCCAGGATGTGATGAGCCGACATCGAGGTGCCAAACACCGCCGTCGATATGAACTCTTGGGCGGTATCAGCCTGTTATCCCCGGAGTACCTTTTATCCGTTGAGCGATGGCCCTTCCATACAGAACCACCGGATCACTAAGACCTACTTTCGTACCTG
>NZ_FNPT01000034.1 GCF_900107375.1 Lysobacter sp. yr284 | reverse complement strand
GCCTTTTCTTTGGTTACTTTCTTTGTGGCTTTGGACAAAGAAAGTGACCCGGCCGCTTGCGGACGGAAGCTTTGGATGTTCGCTTGTCGTCACACGTAGGAACACGCAAAGCCCGAACCCACCGCGGCACGCCCCCTGTAGGAGCGGCGCAAGCCGCGACCGCGCCATCGCAGCGATTGCGAAGGTTTCGTCGTAGTTGCATTGTCGCGGTCGCGGCTTGCGCCGCTCCTACAGTCGGATGCGCAACTGCACTGCCGTCGTTGACGAGCGACGACAAGCGACAATCAAGAGCTTTCGTCCGCAAGCGGCCGAGTTACTTTCTTTTGGCAGCGCGCCAAAAGAAAGTAACCAAAGAAAAACGCTTGTCTAAAATCACCAGCCACTAAGTCCAGCACCGCGCGCGGGGATGCGCCGTAAGGGGCTTCCTGCCCCTACGGCGCAAGCGCGCATCCATGCGCGCGCCCTCCGGGTCTGCAGGGCAGCGCGTGAGTTCACGGGCGAGCAAAATCAGCGGCAACGGCAACGGCAACGGCAACGGCAACGGCAACGACTTACGGATTCCCGCGAACGCCGAACCCCGCTTCGCACCGCCACCAACCGCTCAATCCGCCGCCTCCTCCAACTCCGCCCGCGCCGGCGCCTTGCGCGCATAGCGCTGCGCCAACTGCGCGCATACGATCAGCTGGATTTGATGGAAGATCATCACCGGCAGCACGATCGCGCCGAGCGCGCCGGTCGCGAACAGGATCTTCGCCATCGGCACGCCCGTCGCCAGGCTCTTCTTCGAACCGCAGAACACGATCGCGATTTCGTCCTCGCGCGAGAAGCCCAGCCGGCGCGCGGCGAACGTGGTCGCCACCATCACCACCGCCAGCAGCAACGCGCATACCGCGATCACCACGTACAGCGCCGCCACCGGCATGCTCTGCCACAGGCCGCTGTTCATCGATGCGGAGAACGCGGTGTAGACCACCAGCAGCACCGTGCCCTGGTCGGTGTAGCGCAGCACCGCGCGCTGGCGCTCGACCCAACCACCGATCCAGCGCCGCAGCAGGTGGCCGGCCACGAACGGCACCAGCAGCTGCAGCATGATCTTGCCGATCGCCTCGGTCGGGTCGGCCATGCCGCCGTGGGCGTCGGCCAGCGCGCTCAGCAGCAGCGGGGTGAGGAACACGCCGAGCAGGCTCGACGCCGAGGCGCTGCACACCGCCGCCGGGACGTTGCCGCCGGCCATCGAGGTGAAGGCGATGGAGGACTGCACGGTCGAGGGCAGGGTGCACAGGAACAGCAGGCCCAGGTACAACTCGGGCGTGAGCAAGTGCCCGGACAGCGGCTTGAGCGCCAGGCCGAGCAACGGGAACAGGATGAAGGTGCTGGCGAAGATCACCAGGTGCAGGCGCCAGTGCAGCATGCCGGCGAGGATCGCTTCGCGCGACAGGCGCGCGCCGTGCAGGAAGAACAGCGCGGCGATGGCGAGATCGGTGAAGTCGTCCATCCACTGCGCGGGCGCGCCCTGCAGCGGGAATTTCCAGGCCAGCGCGACCGTGGCCAGCAGGGCCAGGGTGAAGCTGTCCACGCGCAGTCGCTTGAGCCAGCTCATCGAGGTCCTCGTGGTGCGGGAATCGCGGCTGCGGCCATTGTGGACGCTGCGCCCGGCGCCGGCCATGCGCGACGTGGCGGATGCGGCCGGGCCTGCAGGCGTGCTGTGGGGGGCTTCAGGCCCGATGCCTTTACGCCAAGTCGCGGCGCCCGATCGGTGGGAGGGCCTTCAGGCCCGACGCTCTTTTGTCCGATCGCCGCGACCGGGAACAAGAGCGTCGGGCCTGAAGGCCCTCCCACAGGAGCAGGCTCGGCCTCCTCGGCTCAGCCGCTCAGCACGGCCGCACGCGCTCGGCGATCTGCGCGGCGCTGTCGGGAGTGACGTACCACTGGCCCGGCTCTTCGTACTCGAAGTCGATCGCCACTTCGGCCGCTTCGCGGTTGATGCGGATGATGCACACCCGCCACGGCGCCTTGCCCTGCACCTGGGTGACCCGGCGCAGTTCTTCCAGGCGGTTCTCGACCTGCACGCCCGACGGGGTCAGCGCTTCGCCGGCCTGGCCCTTGTCGTAGCGGAAGCCGTTGAGCCGGCTGATGCCGTCGCCGTACCAGGCGATCAGCGCGTAGCCGTCCCACGGACGCTCGCCGGCCTTGGGATCGGTGACGATCAGGCGCGCGATTTCGCCGAGCAATTCGTCTCTGTTCATGTCGTGCTTGAGGTCCTTGCGGTCAGCTGGCCGCGATCAGGCCGTCCATCTCGCCCGTGTCGATGCGGTCGTAGCGTTGGCCGGCGCGGTTGTCGAAGCTCACGCGCTGATCGTAAACCCTGTGGCCGTCGGCCGGGTCCAGGACCTCATAGGAAATGCGAACCCGGTCCGGTCGGTCGGCTTCGCGCGGGCTCAGCTCGATGCTCACGCGCACGTCCATGCCCTTGTCGATCCACGCCGCCCACTCGTTCTCCAGGGTCTTGTAGGCGCCCATGTTGAAGTTGCCGTTCTGCGGGAACAGGTTCTTCAGGCCCTGGTCGGTGACGAAACGGTGGCCGAGCAGGTGGCCGCCTTGGTCGCCGTCGACGCCGCGGTCGGCGGCGGTGCGTTGGGCGGCGGTCTCCGCATCGCTGCGGTCGATCTCGCTGAACACGGTGCGCAAGGTGCCTTCGGCATGGACCGGGCGGCCTTGGTCGTCGATGGTCCAGGTGGCGTCGTTGATCTCGCCGCCGTCGGGGTTGGTCACGCTGGCGGAAATCTCGCGGGTCTGGCCCGGCTCGGCGCGGTCGATCGGCGCGTCGTCGCCGGACAGGCCCAGCGCGCGTTGGATTCCGTCGACGAAGCGGGCGAGCGGGCCGTCTTCGCGCGGCAGCGCCGCGTAGGCCTCGCGCAGTTCCGGCCCGCCGCGGCGTTCGACCGCTTCGGCGATGGTGTCGCGGCCGAACGCGGGTTCGAGTTTTTGCAGTCGCGGCGTGTCGAGCTTGCCGGCCAGTTCGTTGGCCAGCGATTCGCGCTCGGCCAGCGGCAGCGCGCCGACCTCCTCGCCCAGCGCCTGCACGCCGTCGCGGTCGAGCGCATCGACCTGCGCGCGCGCCAGCGGCGCGGGCGCGTCGCGCAGGAGGCGGGGCCACTCCGCGGGCGACGGCTGCGGGGCCGGGCGGGCGCCGAGGCCGGCGTGGATCGGGTCGCTCATGACGTGCCTGCTCGCTGCGCTGGATGCACAACAAGTTAGCCAGAAAAGCGCCCGGTCCCCAGTGGGGAAAACCCCAGAGAATTGTTTCGCTTCAATGACTTCCGGCGGCCGGGCTAGGGTTGTCCCCAGCCCCGGGCCGCCGCTTTCGGGTCCGCAGCCCTCAGTACTGCTCCACGGTCGAGCCGGGCGCGATCAGGTGCTGCCGCCAGAACTGCATCATCGCCGCGCCGAAGTAATCCGAGTTGGCCTTCTTCTGGAAGCCGTGGCCCTCGTCGTCGAACATCAGAAACCACACCGGCTGGCCGTTGCCGCGCACTGCCTTGGCGATCTGCTCGGCCTCGGTGTAGGGCACGCGCGGGTCGTTCTTGCCTTGCGCGACGAACAGCGGCGAGCGGATCTTGCCGGCGTTCTTCAGCGGCGAGATGCGGTCGAACACCGCCTTCATCTGCGGAATGCGCTCGTCGCCGTACTCGGCGCGGCGCAGGTCGCGGCGGTAGCTCTCGGTGTTGTTGAGGAAGGTGGTGAAGTCGGAGATGCCGACCACGTCGACGCCGGCGCGGATGCGGTCGCTGTAGTGCATCAGCGAGGCCAGCACCATGTAGCCGCCGTAGCTGCCGCCGTACACGCCGACGCGGCTGGCATCGAGTTCGGGCTGTTTGGCGATCCAGTCCAGCAGCGCGCCGATGTCCTTGACCGAGTCCTCGCGCTTCTCGGCGTTGTCCAGGCCCAGGTAGGTGCGGCCGTAGCCGGCCGAGCCGCGCACGTTCGGCACCAGCACCGCCACGCCGAGTTCGTTGGCGAGGAACTGCGCGGTGGGGTTGAAGGTCGGCTGCGCCTGCGCTTCGGGGCCGCCGTGGATCTGGATCACCACCGGCATCGCGATCTTGCGCGGGCCGCCGGCGGGCTTGTAGTAGAACGCCGGGATCGTGCGCGGCTTGCCGCCGACCTTGTCGAAGGTGGGATAGCGCACCAGCGTCGGCGCGACGAACTTCGACGAATCCAGGCCGCCGACTTCGCTGCGGGTCCAGCGGGTCAGCTTGGGCGCGTCGAGTTCGATCACGTAGACGTCGCTGGGCGAGGTCGCCGAGTTGATCGACAGGGCGATGCGGCGGCCGTCGGGCGAGAACGCGGTGCGGCCGATCACGCCGACCGGCAACGGCGGCAGCGCGATCTCCTCGTGCCCCGGCAGCGACAGCGCGTGCAGCTTGCCGATGCCGTCCTCGTTGCTGACGTAGAGCAGGCGGGCGCCGTCGTCGGACAGTTCGATCTGGTCGACGTCCCAGGGAATCTTCGCGCTGAGCACCTCGAACTTGCCGCTGGCCGGCTCGTGCCGGCGCAGGGTGCGGAATTCCTGCGGCTTGCCGCCGAGGGTTTCGTCGGAGACGTAATACACCGCGCGGCCGTCGCGCGAGAAGCGGAAGTCGCTGATCGAGGCCTTGCCGCCATCGACCGGGAACAGGGTCAGCTTGCCGCTGGCCAGGTCGACCAGGCCCGGATACGACTCGCTGGCCGAGACGTACTTGAGCACCAGCAACTGCTTGCCGTCGGGCGAGAAGTCCTGCGCGCTCCACTGGCCGCCCTCGGTCACCACCGTGCGCGCCTTGCCGTCGGGGAAGTCCATCGCCCACACGTCGGTGTCGCGGCCGTTGCGCAGCGTGCTGCTGTACGCGAACTGCTTGCCGTCGTGGGCGAACAGCGGCGCCTGGTTGCGCGACTTGCCGTCGGTGAGCAGGCGGGTCTGGCGCGTGGCCAGGTCGAACCAGTGCAGCTGCCAGAACTCGTTGCCGCCGACGTCCTTGCCGAACACGAAGCCGTCGGCGGCGCCGGGCGCGACGGTCAGGCTGTTGACCGGCTCGGGGTAGAAGGTGAGTTGCTCGCGCATGCCCAGCGGTTCGCACACGCGGTGGGCCTGGGCGGTTTCGGCGAAGCGGGTGGAGACCAGCAGGCAGCCGTCCTGGGTCCAGCCGGCGAAGCCGGCGCCGCGGGTGTTCTGGTAGCGGTTGAGGTCTTCGATCAGCCGGGCCGGCAGCGGCGGGATGTTCTCGCTGGTGCGGTTGCCCTGGTGCAGGCGCTCGACCGCGGCCGGCTGCGCCTGCGCGGCGCCGACGCAGGCCAGCGCCAGCAAGGTGGAGGTCAGGACTCGGCGCAACGGCATCGGCGTTCTCCCGGGGCGGCCGTGCGCCGCGCGCAGGCCTGGGCGCGCCGCGGACGCGACGCAGGAAGCCCGAGCTTAGCGCGCCGCGGCGGCCGCGATCCCTCCCGAAAGTCACGCAGCGCGCCGGCCGCCGTTACGCCTAGAGTGCGTTGTCTGCAATCGTGCCCGAACGCGCGGCGCGTCGAACGCTCGGTCGAACGGCCGGTCCGCGACGCACGCGCGCTCGCATGGGCCCGAACCGTCCCGCGGCCGCGGCACCGGGCGTTGCGATGCCGGTGCGTCGCCGCTGCGCCGTCCTGGGGTCGCGTTGCGGGCGCCTGTTTCCGAATCCGGCCGCGCGCCGCGCGCGCGGCCGCAGCCATATCGCCATGAGGGGAATCGCAATGCCCGATCGCAGGAGTTTCCTGATCCAGACCGCGTTGGCCGGCGCCGGCGCGCTCGTCGCCGGCGCCGCCGGCCCGCTGCGCGCCGCCACCGCCGCGGCCGAACTGCGCTGGGCGCCGTTCGCCGAGGCCATGGTGGTCGACGCCTGCGGCTTCCTCGGCGACGACGAGGCCAAGGTCGGCGATCCGCTGACGCCCAAGCTCATCGCCGACGCGCGCGCCAGCGGCCTGCGCGTGCTGCAGACCACGGTCGGCCCGGTCGCCCAGTACGAGGGCGCGTTCGAGGCCACCGTGCGCGACATCGCCGCGTGGGAGGACGAGATCGCCCGCCGCCCCGACGTGTTCCTGGCGGTGCGCAGCGGCGCCGACCTGGAACGCGCGCGGCGCGAGAAGAAGCTCGGCGTGGTCTACCAGTTCCAGGACAGCGCGCCGATCGGCGAGAAGCTCGAACGCATCGACGACTACCACCGGCTCGGCCTGCGCACCGTGCAGCTGACCTACAACGTGCGCAACCTCGCCGGCGACGGCTGCCTGGAACCCGGCGACGCCGGTCTGAGCAAGTTCGGCCACAGCCTGGTCGAGCGGCTCAACCAGCGCCGGATCCTGGTCGACCTGGCCCACAGCGGCCGCCGCACCGCGCTGGAGGCGATCGCCGCCTCGAAATCGCCGGTGCTGATCAGCCACACCGGCTGCGCGGCCCTGGTCGAGCGCCCGCGCAACAAGACCGACGCCGAACTGCGCGCCTGCGCGCAGCGCGGCGGCGTGATCGGCATCTACCTGATGCCGTTCCTGCGCGAGACCGGCCAGCCCGGCGCGGCCGACGTGATCCGCCACCTCGAACACGCGATCCAGGTCTGCGGCGAGGACCACGTCGGGATCGGCACCGACAACCTGGTTTCGGCGGTGAAGCTGACCGAGGCCTACAAGCGCGACCACGCCGAATCGATCCGCGAGCGGCGCAAGCTCGGCATTTCCGCGCCGGGCGAGGCCGAGGACGTCTACCTCTACGTCGAAGGCCTCAACGCCCCGCGCCGGTTCGAGACCCTGGCCGCGCTGCTGTCCGCGCGCGGCCACAGCGACGCGCGGATCGGCAAGATCCTCGGCGGCAATTTCGCTCGGGTCATGGCCGAGGTGTGGGGTTGATGCGCGCCGCCCCGGAGTCCGGGTTGTAGGCGCTGCGCAAGCTGCGACCGCGGGATGGCCGCTTGCGTCGCAGGCGTGGTTTCGCGGTCGCGGCTCGCGCCGCTCCTACAGGGAGCGGCCTTAGCGGCCTCGGGTCGCCGCGATGCACGAAGCCCGACTGTAGGAGCTGCGCAAGCTGCGACTGCGGAGTAGCCGCTTGCGTCGCAGGCGCAGTTTCGCGGTCGCGGCTCGCGCCGCTCCTACAGGCAGCGGCCGTAGCGGCCTCGGGTCGCCGCGATGCACGAAGCCCGACTGTAGGAGCTGCGCAAGCTGCGACCGCGGAATAGCCGCTTGCGTCGCAGGTGCGGTTTCGCGGTCGCGCAGCGCCTACAGCCGTGCGCCGCCACGAAAAAACCGGTGGGCGCGCGCTAAGTCGCCGCACGCAGTTGCAGCAACGCCAGCAACTCGCGCTTCTGCTCGTCGCCCAGCCCGAACTCGCGCTGCAGCGCCTGCAGTTCGTCCAGCCGTTGCACCACGGTCTGCTTTTCCAGCTGCCCGACCGCGTCGAGGAACTCGCGCTGCAGGTAGTCCTCGTTGCCGGGCAAGCTCTGGCTGGCGAGCTTCTGCAGCGCGCCGATCTGGTCGTGCCCGACGAAATGCTCCAGCAGCGCGCCGGTGGTGATTTCCGGCCGCGTCTGCACCACTTTGACGATCGCCGCCAGCAGGTCCACGCCCGGCTGGTTCAGGCCTTCGAAGGCGTACTTGGGCGGCTCGGAGCCGGCCAGCGGCTGCAACGCCGCCGCCAGCGACGGCTTCTGCAGCAGCAGGGCGATCGCGCTGCGCACCAGCGAGCGCTTGGGCGTCGCCGCCGCGCGCTGCGAGGCGCTGGCGCGCTGCGCCGGCACGTGGGTCTGCGGCGAGGCCGCGCGCGCGCCGACGCCGGTCAGCTCGGTCAGGCGCTGCTTCATCAAGTCGGCGAAGGCGCCTTCGGGAATCTGCGCCAGCAGCGGCTTGGCGCGTTCGGCCAGGCGGCCCTTGCCTTCGAGCGTGTGCAGGTTGACGTCGGCGGACAGGCTGTCGAACAGGAACTGCGACAGCGGCATCGCCTCCTGCAAACGCCGGTCGAACCCTTCGGCGCCTTCCTGCCGCACCAGCGAATCGGGATCCTCGCCGTCGGGCAGGAACAGGAAGAACGCCTGGCGCCCGTCCTTCATCCGCGGCAGCACCGATTCCACCGCCTTCCACGCCGCGCCGCGGCCGGCGCGGTCGCCGTCGAAACAGAAGTAGACGTCGGCGGCGTTGCGGAACAGCAGCTCGGCGTGGTCGGGCGTGGTCGCGGTGCCGAGCGTGGCCACCGCGGTGTCGACGCCGTGCTGGAACAGCGCGACCACGTCCATGTAGCCCTCGACCACGATCAGCCGCGGGATCTTGTTGTGGGTCTGGCGCACCTGCCACAGCCCGTACAACTCGCGGCCCTTGTGGAACAGCGGGGTTTCCGGCGAATTGAGGTACTTGGGGCCGTCGTCCTTGTCGAGCACGCGCCCGCCGAACGCGATCACCCGGCCGCGGCGGTCGTGGATCGGGAACATCACCCGGTCGCGGAACTTGTCGTAGACCCGGCCGCTGTCGTTCTTCGACAGCAGGCCGGCGCGGTCGAGCAGCTTGAGCCGGCGCTCGTCGGTGCCGAGCGCGTCGCGCAGGCCGTTGAAGCCGTCGGGCGCGTAGCCGATGCCGAAGCGGTCGCGGATGTCGATGCTGACGCCGCGGTTGTCCAGGTAGCCCTGGGCCTTGCCGCTGCCCGCGTACTGGCGCAGGAAGAAACGCTGCGCCGCTTCCAGCGCGTGGACCAGGTCCTGGGTGTCTGAGTTCTCGTTGCGCGCGCGGGTGTCGCGCGGCACTTCCACGCCGACGCGCTTGGCCAGCTCGTCGACCGCGTCGAGGAACTCGAGGCGGTCGTAGTTCATCAGGAAGCTGATCGCGGTGCCGTGCGCGCCGCAGCCGAAGCAGTGATAGAACTGCTTGGTCGGCGAGACCCAGAACGAGGGCGAACGCTCGTCGTGGAACGGGCAGCGCGCCGAGTATTCCTTGCCTTGGCGCTTCAACGGCACGCGCGCGCCGATCACCTCGACGATGTCGGTGCGGGCGAGGAGGTCGTCGATGAAGGCGTCGGGGATGCGGGCCATGCGGGAGCCGCCCGGCGGGGCGGCGCAGTCTCGGAACGGAGCGGCGACTAGGATGCCATGGGCGGGGCGCAACGGCCGCGACCGCGGCGGGCGGTTGGCCGCCGGCGCGGCTCAGCCCGCCGCCAACCCCGCCGCCGCGCGTTCGTCGGCCAGCCGCCGGCGGACCCGCGCATGCTCGTCGAGCATCGCCGTGATCAGCGCGCCGATCAGGAACACCACCGCGCAGTAGTACATCCACACCAGCATGACCACCAGCCCGCCGGCCGGCCCGTAGGCGGTGCCGAGGCTGGCCTGGCCCAGGTACAGGCCGATCGCGCTGCGTCCGAGCATGAACATGCCCGCGGTCAGGGCGCCGCCGAACAGCGCGCGCCGGCGCGTCACCGGCCGGTCCGGCAGCCAGCGGTACATCGCCGCGAACACCGCCGCGTACAAAAGGAACGAGAACCCGGCGGCGAACACCGGCAGCAGGTCCGGCACGTAGGCGATCAGCAGCTGCAGCGCCGCCTGCGCCGCCATCGACACCACCAGCAGGAAGCCGACGCTGATGACCATGCCGAACGAGAGCAGGCGCTTGCGCAGCCACACTGCCAGCCCGCCCAGGCGCTTGGCGTCGCTGCGGAACACCCGGTTGAGCGCGGCCTGCAACTGGCCGAACACGGCCGAGGCGCCGACCAGCAGCGCCAGCGTGCCCAGCATCGCCGCCATCGAACCGGTGCCGGGCCGGTGCTGGGCGTTGGCGACGATCAGCCGCGCGGTGTTCTCGACCTCGTTGCCGGCCAGCAGGCCCATCTGGCGGAAGAACTCCTCCTGCGCCGACGGATACAGCGCGGTGCTCAGCCACAGCACCATCAGCACCAGCGGCGCCAGCGACAGCAGGGTGTAGAACGACAGCGCCGCGGCCAGGGCGAGGATGTCGTAGTCGACGAAGCGCTGGACGAACTTGCCCGGCCAGCTCTGCTCCAGCCGCGCCTGCAGCGAGTGGACGCGCTGCATCGCGTCGTGGGCGAGCCCGGTCGCGGCGGGGCGCCCGCCGTCGCCGGGCGGCGGCGCGGCCGGCGACGGTTCGGCGGCCGCGGCGTCCTCGCGCGCGAGCGCCTGCGCGTCGGCGCCCGGGGTCGGGCGAGCGGCGTCCGCGGCGGCGGAGCGGGGCGGGGCGTCGTCGGGGCGGCGGGGATCGGTCGAGGGCATGCGGCGAACGGAACCGGGCGGCGTCGCGTTCAGTATCCGACAAGCCGGTTAGGCGTGTGTTGGCGTGGCGTTAGAGTCGGGCGATGGCGGCTGGCCCGGTTTCGTCGCGATTGCGCGGTCGCGGTCGCGGCGCGCGCCGCTCCTGCAGTCGGAAGCGAAGCCCGCCGCAGCCCCGGTAGGAGCGGCGCAAGCCGCGGCCGCGACACCGCCGCGACCGCGCAACCCGCCGCGAACCGGCTCTTCCACAAACAAAAAAAGCCGGCGCGACACAAGGCCGCACCGGCTCAGCGTGTTTCGAAACCCGATCGACGCCCGCGCCCGACTTCGGCGCGGCGGCGATCTCAGCCCGCCAGCCGCTGCTTGGCCAGCGCCGAAACCTGGCCCATGTCGGCCTTGCCGCCGAGCTTGGCCTTGAGCGGGCCCATCAGCTTGCCCAGGTCGGCCGGGCCGGTCGCGCCGACTTCGGCGATGGTGGCGTCGAGCACGGCCAGGATCTCGGCCTCGCCCATCTTGGCCGGCAGGTAGCGGTCGATCACCACCATCTCGTCGCGCTCGATCTGGGCCAGGTCGTCGCGCTGGGCGGCTTCGTACTGGGTGATCGAGTCGCGGCGCTGCTTGACCATCTTGTCGAGCACGGCGATCACGGCGGCGTCGTCGAGCTCGATGCGCTCGTCGACTTCCTTTTGCTTGATCGCGGCGTTGATCAGGCGGATCACGCCCAGGGAATGCTTGTCGCCGCTCTTCATCGCGGCCTTCATATCGTCGGTGAGGCGTTGCTTGAGGCTCATGGGACGAATCCGGGAGTGGGGAAAAGGGAGGCGGGCGCGGACCGCGCGCCGGGCCCGGCAAAACCGGACCAGCTGCGCACTTCAGGCCGCGGTTCGCCGAAGCGCAAACGCAACGAGCCGGCAGCGCACGAGGCGCAGCCGGCTCGAAGGTCGATCGATCCTCGCAGGCGCCGGCCGCGAAGCCGGTGCAGCGCGGAAAGCGCGATCAGTACAGGCGCTGGCGCTTGGTCACATCGCGCGAAGCGCGACGGGCCTGGCGCTTCACCGCGGCAGCGGCCTTGCGCTTGCGTTCCTGCGTCGGCTTTTCGTAGAACTCGCGCTTGCGGGTCTCGGCCAGGACGCCGGCCTTCTCGCAGGTGCGCTTGAAGCGGCGCAGGGCAAACTCGAAAGGCTCGTTTTCGCGGACTTTGACGCTGGGCATACGTTTTCTCGTTAAGGGACCAGCCCGGGCAGGCCGGGAGAAGAGCCGCGCATTATAGCGGTGCTCGGACGGAAGGTGCAACATAGGCGGTATGAACGCGACATTCTCCCAGAAATCGGCCGCTACAGCAGCCCCCGCGGTGCCCCGCGGCCGACCGCAGGCCGCCCGGCGATGAAAGTCCTGGGTATCGAAACCAGCTGCGACGAGACCGGGGTCGCCGTCTACGACACCGACACCGGCCTGCGCGCGCACGCCCTGTACAGCCAGATCGCCCTGCACGCCGAGTACGGCGGCGTCGTGCCCGAGCTGGCCAGCCGCGACCACGTGCGCAAGCTGCTGCCCTTGATCCGCCAGACCCTGGCCGAGGCCGGCCTGCGCACCGACGAACTGGACGGGGTGGCCTACACCGCCGGCCCCGGCCTGGTCGGTGCGCTGCTGGTCGGCGCCGGCGTCGCCCGCGCGCTGGCCTGGGCGCTGGAGCTGCCGGCGATCGGCGTGCACCACATGGAAGGCCACCTGCTGGCGCCGCTGATGGAGGACGACCCGCTCGGCCGGCCCGAGCCGCCGTTCGTGGCCCTGCTGGTCTCCGGCGGGCACACCCAGTTGGTCGCGGTCGAGCGCATCGGCCAGTACCGGCTGCTCGGCGAGACCCTCGACGACGCCGCCGGCGAGGCCTTCGACAAGACCGCCAAGCTGATGGGCCTGCCGTACCCGGGCGGCCCGCAGCTCGCGGCGCAGGCCGAACTCGGCACGCCCGGCGCGTTCAAGTTCGCCCGCCCGATGACCGACCGGCCCGGCCTGGATTTCAGCTTCAGCGGCCTCAAGACCCAGGTGCTGCTGGCCTGGAAGAACAGCGACAAGAGCGACAAGACCCGCGCCGACATCGCCCGCGGGTTCGAGGACGCGGTGGTCGACACGTTGGCGATCAAATGCGAGCGCGCGTTGGATGCGGCCGGCTGCGACACCCTGGTGGTGGCCGGCGGCGTCGGCGCGAACAAGCGCCTGCGCGCCAGGCTGGCGGCGATGGCCGCCAAGCGCGGCGGCCGGGTCGCGTTCCCGCGGCCGATGTTCTGCACCGACAACGGCGCGATGATCGCCTACGCCGGCGCGCTGCGCCTGCAGGCGGGGCAGCGCGCGGATGCGGCGGTGACGGTGACGCCGCGGTGGGACATGGCGTTGCTCAACGCGGTTTGAGCGGCGTCGTGGCGCAGCGTCGCTGCGGTGGGGCGTTCGTCGTCTGCGCAGTGTCGCGGTCGCGGCTCGCGCCGCTCCTACAGGGGCGGCGGATTTCGTATCGGACTGTAAGAGCGGCGCGAGCCGCGGCCGCGACGCCGCGACCGCGACGCAACTCCCGCCACCGTCGCGCCGCGACAAGCGCCGCTGCGCTCAGGTACATTGCGCCGCATCGCCGTCTGCCTGGCATCGCGCACCGCTCATGGACCACGTATTCATTGAAGGCCTGGAAATCGAGGCCGTCATCGGCATCTACGACTGGGAACGCGAGATCCGCCAGCCGCTGGTGTTCGACCTGGACATGGCCTTCGACAACACCGTGCCGGCCGCCAGCGATGCGATCGAGCACACCCTCGACTATGCCGCGGTGTGCGCGCGCATCACCGCGTTCGTCGCCGAATCGCGCTTCGGCCTGGTCGAGACCCTGGCCGAGCGGGTCGCGGCGATCGTGATCGAGGAATTCGGCGTGCGCCAGGTCGCGCTCACGCTCACCAAGCCCGGTGCGATCCGCAACGCGCGCGGCGTCGGCGTGCGCATCGTGCGCACGGCCGCGGCGCGGGCATAGCGAACACGGCGCGGCGGCAGGCGCCGCCGCCTGCCGCGCCGGTTCCCGCATTCGCCCTTCGCCACGGTCGCCCCGCGCGCAGCGCGCGCGCCGCCACTTGCGCGCGGCCCGCGCAGCGCCGACGATGCGCCGTCATCCAGCCCTGGGGAGAGGCCGATGTTCGACAAGATCAAGCGCAGCTGGCGGTTGGCCAAGGCCAGCGCGTCGGTGCTCAATTCCGACCGCGAGCTGCTGGTGTTCCCAGTGATCTCGGCCGCCTGCGTGCTGCTGGTGCTGGGCACCTTCCTGGTCCCGGCGCTGGCGCTGGGGGTGTTCGAGGACGGCTACAGCGTCGGCGCGGCGCTGTATGCGTTCGCGTTCTACTTCTGCCAGTACTTCGTGATCGTGTTCTGCAACTGCGCGCTGGTCAGCGCGGCGATGATCCGGCTGGAAGGCGGCGACCCGACCCTGCGCGACGGCCTGCGCGCGGCGACCGCGCGGATCGGCGCGATCGCCGGCTATGCGGCCATCGCCGCCACCGTCGGCATGCTGCTCAACGCGCTCAAGGACCGCGACAACAACATCATCGTGCGCCTGATCGGCGGCGCGCTCGGCGCGGCCTGGACCATGGCCACCTTCCTGGTGGTGCCGGTGCTGGTCGCCGAGGACGTCGGCCCGGTCGACGCGGTCAAGCGCTCGGTGGCGATGTTCAAGCGCACCTGGGGCGAAAGCGCGGCGGGCATGGCCGGCATCGGCCTGGCCTGCGGCGTGGCGATGGTGGCGCTGGGGCTGGGCGGCTTCGGCCTGGCCTGGCTGCTGGGCCAGGCGTCCCCGGCGTTGGCGGTGCTGGTGGGCGCGCTCACGGTGCTGGCCCTGCTGGGGCTGGCGGTGTACCAGAGCGCGCTCGGCGGGGTGTACTCGGCGGCGCTGTATCGCTACGCCACCGACGGCGAAGTGCCGGCGGGCTTCGAGGGCCTGGCGCTCGAAGCCCGGGCGTGAGCGCGGGCCGGCGGAACCGGGCGGCGCGGCCTCAGCCCAGCGCCTGCGACAGCTGCGGCCGTTCGCCGAAACCGACCACGATGCGGCCGGCGTCGTCGGCGGCGTCCGGGTAGAACCACACCAGCACGCGTTCGCCGGCGCGCGGCAGGGCGTGCGGGTCGAAGTCGCCGATCTTGGCGACCCGGCGCTCGGCGCCGTCGTGGTCGTTGAAGCGCACCACCACGCGCACCCGCGACGGGTTGTAGACCTCGGTGCCGACGTGTTCGGTGTGGACCACGGTGCCGGCCACGCGCACGCCGTGGGCGAGCAGGTCGCGGATGCGCCGGCTGCGCTCGCGGTAGCGGCGCAGGCACACCAGCGCGCCCAGCGCCAGCAGCATTGCGATCAGGGCGGAGCCTGCGGGCAGCGAGCGCGGCGCGTCGCCGAACAGCCATTGCGGCCAGCCGGCGGCCAGGCCGGTCAGCGCCGCGTGCGGATGCCAGGGCCAGGCGCGGGCGAGGGCGAAGCCGGCGGCGAGCGCGGCCGCGGCCAGCGCCAGGCTGGTCTGCAGCGCCACCGCCAGGCCGAAGCGCGCGCCGAAGCCGGCGTTGACGAACACGCCGAAGATGATCCCGCCGAAACCGCCGGCCAGCAGCGACCACAGCAGGGCCTGCAGCGGCGCTCCCGGGGCGATCGCGTCCGGCGGCTGGCCCAGCGCGCCGGCCAGGCTGTAGCCGCACAGGGTCCAGCCGGCGGCGCAGACCGCGCTCAGCAGCCACAGCCGCAGCGGCAAGCGGTCCGGGGGCGGCAGCAGGCGGCTGTGCGCGTTCGCGAGGGCGGGCTTGCTCATGCCATGGCTTCCTTGTCGGTCGGGAACCGAGGGGCCATGTTGCATTCGAGGAGTAAAGAAAGTGTGCGTTAAATCACAAATTTTCGTGGGCTGGCATGCCCGCTTGCAGTGGTAAACCACGTTTTAGCCGGGTCCTGGGCTGTTCAGCCGTGTATCGCGCGAAGCCGGTCCGATGCCGCGCCTTCCCTGTTCAGGCAGCCGCTGCGCTCATCGGCGGGCGAGCAGTTCCTCGACCTCGGCGTCTTCCTCGCTGCCGAAGCCGATCACGATCCGGTCTTCGTCGCCCGGGGCCTCGCGCAGGAACCAGACCTGGACCGGATCGCCCACGCGCGGCAGCCGGGACGGGTCGAACGGGCCGGTCTTGCTGACCCAGCGCTCGGTGCCGAGGTGGTCGCTGAAACGGGCGACGACGCGGATGTGCGGCTGGTGGCCGATCGCCACGCCGGTGTCGGCGGTCTCGGTGATGGTGCCCGCCGTGCGCTGGCCCTGGGCCAGGGTGGTGCGGACGCGTTCCTGCCGCCGCCGCTGCCGGCGCCGCGCGGTCAGCGCCACCGCCGCCAGCAGCGCGGCGAGCGCGGCCAGCAGCGCCGGCGCCCAGTGCTGCGCGTTCCAGCTCAGCCAGCCGCCCACGCCCCAGGGCAGGGTGGCGCCGGCGTCGAAGAAGCCCGGCCGCGGCGGCGCGGTCCAACGGTCGGCGGCGCCGCGCCACAGCCCCAGCGCGGTCGCGCCGAGGTTGATCGCGAACGCCCCGGCGGCGCCGCCGGCGCCGCCGAGGATCGCGCCCAGCGCGCGGTCGGCGCCCAGCCCCAGCAGCATGCCGGCGAACACGCCGACGAACAGCATCCACAGCAGCGCCGGGGTCTGGTTCGGCGGCTGCAGTTCCGGCGCCAGGTAGCCGGTGGCGACCGGGTAGTGGGCGGCGTCGCCCAGGCCGTAGCCGAACATCGCCCAGCAGCCGGCATAGGCGGCCAGCAGCAACCACGGCTGCCAGCCCGGCCGCGGCGGCGGGCCGGCGCGCAGGCGTTCGCGGCGCCGGGCGAGGGCGGGATCGACGGTGCTCATGGCGGCGGTCCTTCGGTGCGCGGGGCGTCGCGGCGATTATGCCGGCTGCCGCGCGGACGGCCCCGCGCGCGGCATGGCAGGCGCCGACGCAGCGCGCCGCCCGGGTCCGCACACCCGCGCTGCTTTATCCTGAGCGCCCGCTTCGACCCGCCGCGCCCGTGACCGCTCTCGACCTGCCGCTCCCCGATTCCGACGCGCTCGCCCACAGCGCGCGCCTGTCCCGCCTGATCCACGAACAGATCGCCGCCGCCGGCGGCGCGATCGCGTTCTCGCGCTTCATGGAGCTGGCGCTGTACGCGCCGGGCCTGGGCTACTACAGCGCCGGCGCCAGCAAGTTCGGCAGCGAAGGCGACTTCGTCACCGCGCCGGAACTGGGGCCGATCTTCGCCGCGTGCACGGCCCAGGCGCTGGCGCCGGCGCTGCAGCAGATCGGCCCGCAGGCGCGCCTGCTCGAACTCGGCGGCGGCACCGGCGCGTTCGCCGAAGTCGCGCTCAAGCGCCTGCTCGAACTGGACGCGCTGCCCGACCGCTACGCCATCCTCGAACCCAGCGCGCAGCTGCGCGAGCGCCAGCGCGAACGGCTGATGCAGCGGCTGGCCTCGCCGCTGTTCGAACTGGTGGAATGGCTCGACGGCCCGTTCGGCGACGAGTGGGACGGGGTGGTGTTCGCCAACGAGGTGATCGACGCGCTGCCGACCCCGCGCTTCGGCATCCGCGACAGCGAAGTCCTTGAGGAGCACGTGACCAGCGACGGCGAGCGCTTCGCCCGCGAGCTGCGCCCGGCCGACAGTTTCCTCGCCAACGCGGTGAGCCATGTCGAGCGCGGGCTGGAGCGGCGCTTCGCCGACGGCTACCGCTCCGAAGTGCTGCCGCAGCTGCCGTACTGGATCCAAGCCGTGTCCGGCGGCCTGCGCCGCGGCGCGCTGCTGTTCGTCGACTACGGTTATGCGCGCGGCGAGTTCTACGCGCCCGAGCGCGACGACGGCACCTTGCGCGCCTACTACCGCCATCGCGTGCACGCCGAGCCGTTGCTGTGGCCGGGCCTGCAGGACATCACCGCGTCGGTCGATTTCACCGCGCTGGCCGAAGCCGGCGTCGCCGCCGGTTTCGACCTCGCCGGTTACTGCTCGCAAGCCAGCTTCCTGCTCGGCAACGGCCTGGACGGCGTGCTCAAGCGGATCGAGGCGATCGCCGATCCGGTCGAGAAACAGCGCCGCCTCAACGAGGTGAAGAAGCTGACCTTGCCCAGCGAGATGGGCGAGCGCTTCCAGGTCATGGGCCTGCAGAAGGACGTGGAACTGGGCGTGGCGTTCATGGTCGGCGACCTGAGCCACCGCTTGTGAGCGCGGCCGGGAACCTGCGCGAGTTCCGCCGCCCGGCGCTGTGGATCGCGCTGTGGCTGGCGATGATCGCCGCAGTCGTCGCGACTTGCCTGATGCCGGCCCAGGACCTGCCGCCGGCGCCGTTCGATGCCTTCGACAAAGTCGAGCACTTCACCGCCTACCTGCTGCTGTCGCTGTACGCCGGCATGCTGTTCGCAAGGGTGCGCGCGCAGGCGCTGGCCGCGGCGGGATTGATCGCGCTCGGCATCGCGCTGGAGTTCGCCCAGGCCACCCTCACCGATTCGCGCAGCGGCGACGCCGCCGATGCCCTGGCCAACGGCCTGGGCGCGCTGGCCGGGCTGTGGCTGTCGCGCACGCCGATCGCGCTGTGGCTGCAGCGGTTGGACCGCAAGTTGGCGCGGCGCTGAGGCGTCGGGCGCCGACATCCGCGGCGCGCATCGGGACTGTCGCGCGCGCATCGCGGCCGATGGCGGCAACGCCGAGGCGACATGCGCACTTCGCGTGCGCTGGCTGCGCTTCATCGAATTCATCCGCGCATCGATGCCTCGCGGTCCCGGCACGCGCGAGTGAGGTTGCGTGTGCGATTCGGTGACGCCGAACGCATTCAGGTCTGAACGCTGCATTAGCCCGTTCGTCGTATCAGGAAAGCCGTCACAAAGGCAAAGTCGGCACAGTCACGCGGCGTATTGCGAAAAGGTTAAGAACCCGTGAGGCTCCAGCGCGGGCCACGGGCGCCCGTCACCTTCGCAAGGAACCGACTCATGTCTTCGACCCCGCATCGCCACCGACTGGCGCTGGCCGTAGCCGCCGCCATGGCCGCGACCGCCTTCGTTCCCGCCGCATTTGCGCAAGCGCCCGCGTCGGGCGCGCGCGAGGCGACCACGCTCGATGCGGTGCAGGTGACCGGTTCGCGCGCGCGCGGCCGCGCCGCCGAAGACACCGCGGCGCCGGTGGACGTGATCGGCAAGGAAGAGCTGACCGCGACCGGCGCCACCGAGGTGGGCCAGATCCTGCAGATGCTGGAGCCCTCGTTCAATTTCTCGCGCACCTTCGTCAGCGACGGCACCGACATCCTGCGTCCGGCGACGCTGCGCTCGCTCGGCCCCGACCAGGTGCTGGTGCTGGTCAACGGCAAGCGCCGTCACCAGCAGGCGCTGGTCAACGTGCAGCAGACCATCGGCCGCGGTTCGGCCGGCACCGACATCAACGCGATCCCGCTGTCGGCGATCGAGCGCATCGAAGTGCTGCGCGACGGCGCCGCCGCGCAGTACGGCTCGGACGCGATCTCCGGCGTGATCAACATCATCTTGAAGAAGCAGACCAGCGAAACCCAGCTGTCGCTGCAGGCCGGCCAGAACTACGCCGGCGACGGCGAGAACTACTCGGCCTCGGTCAACACCGGGGTCAAGCTCGGCGAGGACGGCTTCCTCAATATGTCGTTCGAATACCGCGACCGCAGCGCGACCAACCGCGCCGGCCCGGACAGCCTGCGCGTGAGCCCGCCGCGGGTGACCCAGCGCCTGGGCGACGCCGACGCCACCGACGCGTATTTCTGGTTCAACGGCGGCCTGCCGGTCGGCCGCGGCGAGCTGTACTGGTTCGGCGGCCTGTCCAAGCGCAAGGGCGATTCCTACGGCTTCTTCCGCAGCCCCGGCGACAACCGCACGGTGCCGGCGCTGTACCCAGACGGCTTCCTGCCCAACATCCGCACCAAGGTCGACGACACCTCGCTCGCGGTCGGCTACAAGGCGCCGATCAACGACAACTGGGACTGGGACGTGTCGGTCAACCGCGGCCGCAGCAAGTTCGGCTTCGAGGAAGCCGATTCGGTCAACGTCAGCTGGTGGTACGAGCCCAAGCCCGGCGGCGGCATCTACGCCGAGTCGCCGACCAGCGCCGACACCGGCACGCTGCAGTTCGACCAGACCACGTTCAACCTGGATTTCCGCGGCACGCTCAAGGGCTTCAACGACCGCCCGCTGTACCTGGGCACCGGCGTGGAATACCGCAAGGACGAGTACCAGATCCGCGCCGGCGCGCCGGTGACCTACACCTACGGCCGCACCAACAACCGCGCGATCAACATCGTCGGCCAGGCCGGCGAGACCGCGCAGCCGGGCATGCAGGGCTTCCCGGGCTTCTCGCCGAACGAGGCGGTCGACGACGGCCGCCACAACTACGCCGCCTACCTCGACCTGGAAACCAACCTCAGCGACCGCTTCCTGCTCGGCGCCGCGGTGCGCTACGAGGACTATTCCGACTTCGGCCAGACCACCACCGGCAAGCTGTCGGCGCGCTTCGACGCCAGCGAGCAGTTCGCGCTGCGCGGCACGGTCTCCACAGGCTTCCGCGCGCCGGGCGTGCAGCAGCTGTTCTACAGCCAGCGCTCGACCAACCTCAACGCCGCCGGCGAACTCACCGACACCCTGACCGCGCGCCAGGACAGCGCGGTGACGCGCGCGTTCGGGATCGAGCCGCTGAAGGAGGAAACCTCCAAGAGCGGCTCGGTCGGCTTCGTGCTCAAGCCCAGCGAGCGCTTCTCGCTGACGATGGACGTGTTCCGCATCGACATCGACGACCGCATCATCTTCTCCAGCAACATCCAGCCCGAATCGGTCGGCAGCAACGGCCAGCCGTGCGCGCCGGGCAACGGCAACTGCCCGATCCGCGCGATCCTCGACCCGATCGGCGTCGGCCAGGTGTTGTTCTTCACCAACGCCATCGACACCCGCACCACCGGCGTGGACCTGGTCGCCAACCACAACACCGAGTTCGCCAGCGGCGCCAAGCTCAACCTGACCGCGCTGGTGCACTTCAACAAGACCGAGGTCAAGGACCGCCGCTCGCAGTCGGCGATCCTGCCGCCGAGCGTGCTGTTCGACGACACCCAGGTGACCCTGATCGAGAAGGGCCAGCCGCGCCAGCACCACGTGCTGCAGGGCGTGTACGAGACCGGCCCGTGGGAACTGACCGCGCGCGCCAACTACTACGGCCCGGTCACCGGCGAAGGCTTCACCCCCGGCATCAAGCAGACCTGGAGCGGCAAGTGGCTGGCCGACCTGTCGGTGCGCTACCGGTTCAGCGAGCAGCTGGCGCTGACCGTGGGCGGCAACAACCTGTTCGACACCTACCCGGACAAGTGGGATCGGGTCCGCGGCGCGCCGTTCCCCGAAATGGGCTTCAAGTACGGCTGGGAAACCCTGCCGTTCGGCATGAACGGCGGCAGCTATTACGCGCGCCTGGACTACCGCTTCTAAACGTCTCAGCACGACGTGCGAAACGCCGCCCAGCCTAGGCCGGGCGGCGTTCGCGGCGCGGTCGGCGGCCGCAACCGTCGGCCGAACCGGGACGGCCCCGGCTTGACGCCGCTGCCGGTCGGGAGAAGACTGGCCTACCAGCGTAGCGACAAGGACTGTCATGGGCAGGATATGGATCGTGGTGGGCGACACCACCACCGGCGGCGGCAGCGTCGTGTCCGGATCGCCTTTCACCGATATCGACGGAAAACCGGTCGCCCGCATCGGCGACAGCGTCGTGTGCCTGCGCCACGGCCCGACCGTGATCGTCAGCGGCGACTCCACCATGATCGTCGACGGCCAGCCGGTCGCCCGGCATGGCGACGGCCTGGCGTGCACGTGCAGCCTGGTGGCGGTGCAGCAGGCGCATGTGCATATCGCCAGCGGCGGGGCGGGCGCTGCGGCGTCTGCGGCCGCTGCTGAAGCCGCAGCCGCAGCGGCCCCGGGGGACGAACAGGAAGCCGCCGGGCACGACTACGATCAGCATTTCCTGCTCGTCGAAGAAGCCGGCGGCGAGCCGCTCAAGGACTGGCCCTACCTGATCGAGCTGCCCTCGGGGAAGAAGATCGAGGGCCGGACCGACGCGGAAGGGAAAACGCGCAAGATCAGCAGCCAAGAGGCGGAACTGGCCACGCTGAGCGTGTTGGAGCCGGAGCCGCCGAGCCTGGACGCCAACTGGGACGACTGGTCGTGACCTATCCGAAATTCAAGAAGGCCATCATCCTCAAGGCCCAGGGCGCGAAGCTGACGCCCAAGGCGCAGACCGCGCCGGTCAAGGTCGCGGTCGATCCGGCGGCGCGTTTGCGCGAGATACGCAAACTGGTCGTGGCCCACAACAAGTCGGATGTGGACGACGATGTCATCATCTGCCAGATCTACATGGAGTCGCGCTTCGCGCGGGATCCGATCAATGAGGCCGGAAGCTCCGCGAAAGGCCTGATGCAGTTGCTGAAGATCTCCGTGCGCGAAATCTATCGGGTGCGCGATCTGGCGTTGCCGAAGGCCCAGCGCACTCCGGAGAAGGAACTGTACAAGCGGGCCGACACGTTCCACGCCAGCAGCGCGATGGTCGATGAGGGGACGAATATCGCGATGGGAACCGAATATCTGCAGATGCTGATAAACGTGCAGAAAAAGAAGAAGGCTGCCGATCCCATCGCCGAGGCGTACAAGGAGTATCGCGACAAGGACAACGGGGTCTATTACAAAAAGATCTCGGACGCGGCCGCGTTGCTGAAGAAGAATCCCGAGTCGATGCAGGTGCTGTTGGATATGGTCGCGAAAGCGAAGAAGAAATAACGATGAGAACCTTCCCGATGGTTGCGCTGCTTCTGCTGTCGGCCGCGGCGCACGCGGGCGGGGCGCCGTTTTCGTGCGAGCTGGGCAACGCCAGGGACAAACGCGCGGTCGTGGTAACCGCGCAGGATGCCGAGTCTGGCGCGGCGACCTACTACCTGCGCTACGGCGGCAAGCCCGTACAGCCGGCGATCCGCGACATCGAGCACTCGCGCGGGCTGGACGCGCGGTTGAGCTGCGTAGGCCGCAAGCGGCGCGCGATGCTGCTGTTCGGCGAATTCGGCGCCGGTTATCCGCACGGCGTCGTGCTGAGCTACAACCCGGCTACCGCGGCGTTCGAGCGCATCGATTTCGCCGAACGCGCGCTGCCGTCCCGGATCTATCTGGGCGAGCGGGGCAGCCTGGTGGTGATTCCGACCGGCGGTCGCGGCGAAACCGACGCCCGCTATGTGGTCTATCGGTATGCCGCTGGCAAGGGGCAGGATGAGGAAAGCGAAGCGACGGACGAACTGCCCGCCACCGCCGGTTACACAGTGATCGCGCTGGATCGATGATGGCGTTCGCCGGCGCGTTGGGCTGCGTGAGCTCGGCCTTTGCCGATCTGTCGGCGCGCATGCCGGGCTCGGTCGGTCCGCCGCCGCGACAACGACCGGGCGCATAGTCCGACGCGCGCCGCGAATGCGGTCGCGATGGACGTTCAGGCTGAAGACGAATCCTGCGCGCCCTCGCGCCGCACCGTGGCGATCGCCTCGATCCGCGCCCGCCGCAGCGCTTCGCCGACCGCCGGGCCGCTGAGGCCCGGGCTCAGATTGCCCGCGCGCACGTTCAGGCCGGCGTGCAGCGCATCGAGCAATGCCTGCCGCGAGGGGTAGTCGCTGTCTTCCAATCCCAATCGGCCGCGCTTGTCGGCCTCGCACACCAGCGCCATCTGCTCGATGCGCTTGGGGTTGCGCCAGCCGTCGCAGCGCGCGATCAGTTCGTACACGCTGCGCGGGCGCATCTCGGCCAGGCGGTGGACGTTGAGATGTTCGCGGCACACCGCCTCGGCCAGCAGGCGGTGTTCGGTCGGCACCTTGAGCCGCGCGCACAGGTCGGCGAGCGGTTCCAGGCCGTTGTGTTCGTGGTTGTGATGGCGCGGCAGCAGGTCGGCCGGGGTGCGCGCCTTGCCCAGGTCGTGGGTCAGCGCGGCGAAGCCGATCAGGTCGTCGGCGGGGGCGAGCCGCGCGGCCATGTCCACGACCATCTCGGTGTGGATGCCGGTGTCGACTTCGGGATGGTATTCGGGCCGCTGCGGCACGCCGTACAGCGCTTCGACTTCCGCCAGCACGACGGCGAGCGCGCCGGCCTCGTGCAGGGTGCGCAGGAACGCCGACGGCGCGGCGCTCGCCAGCGCGCGGCGGGTTTCCTGCCACACACGCTCGGGCACGAGGTCGGTGAGTTCGCCGGATTCGGCCATGCGCCGCATCAGCGCCATCGTTTCCGGCGCGACGCTGAAACCGTGCGCGGCGAAGCGGGCCATGAAGCGCGCCGCGCGCAGCACCCGCAGCGGGTCCTCGACGAAGGCCTCGCCGACGTGGCGCAGCACTTTGGCTTCGAGGTCGCCGACGCCGCCGTAGGGATCGACCAGGCGGCCGTCGCTTTCGTCGCGGGCGATGGCGTTGATGGTGAAGTCGCGCCGGCCCAGGTCGTCCACCAGGCTCACCGACGGGTCGGCGTCGACGACGAAGCCGCGGTAGCCGCGGCCGGACTTGCGCTCGGTGCGCGCCAGCGCGTATTCCTCGCCGGTGTCGGGGTGCAGGAACACCGGGAAGTCCTTGCCGACGGCCTTGAAACCGGCGGCGAGCATCGCTTCGGGGGTTGCGCCGACGACGACGTAGTCGCGATCGCCCGCCGGCAGGCCGAGCAGGCTGTCGCGGACCGCGCCGCCGACGAGATAGGTCTTCATGGGGAATTCGGCAATGGGGATCGGGGGATAGCGAACGCAACGGTGCGGTTGCGTGCAGCGGGAGAGCGGTCGGGCGACGGATGCGTTGGTCTCGCGCATCGCCTCGGGCGATGGCTCCGCCTTCGCGAACCGCGGACCCGCGCCGGTCAGTGCGGCGCCAGCAGCCCGATGATGTCTTCCGCGCCGGCGTTGCGGCCGAGGCGGCGCACGATCGGATTGGGCTGGCCCGACACCCACAGCCGCAGTTCGGCTTCCAGGTCGAAATGGCCCGCGGTCTCCAGCGAGAACATGACGATGCTGCGGTAGGGCAGGCTCAGGAACTCGGTCTTGCGCCCGGTCACGCCCTGCTTGTCGACCAGGATCAGGCGGCGGTCGGTGAACACGATCAGGTCGCGGATCTCGCCGAAGGCGCGCACGACGCTCTCGCCGGGCGCGAGCAGCGGGGCGAAGTCGTCGTTGACCTTGTCGGCGGACTTGGTGCCGGCGTGGCCGAGCAGGGTGTCGAGCAGGCCCATGGCGCGTTCCTTTCGCGAATGTGTGCCGGGCATCCTAGCGCAGTGGGGCAACCCCTGTAGGCGCGGCGCGAGCCGCGACCGCGGCAATGCAACCGCGCCGGAATCTGCGCCGTGGTTGCGTTGCCGCGGTCGCGGCTTGCGCCGCGCCTACAGGGAGGTGCCGAAGATTTCCGACAGGCGGGGAACGACCGGCGTCGGCTCGACGCCGAGCTTGAGCAATCCGTTCTCCACGCTGGTCGAGTCGGTCTGCAGCGAGCGCCAGTTGTCGCGGCTGATCGGCTTGCCCGGCAGGCGCTCGCCGATCTCGGCCTGCAGCTTGCCCAGCGCTTCGGGCAGCGGCAGCACCGCGCGCCAGCGGCCGCGGCCGCGCGCGCCGGCGCGCACGATCTCGGCCAGGGTCATCACCTGCGGGCCGACCAGGTTGTAGCTGCGCTGCACGTGTGCGTCGTCGGCCAGGACGTTGACGAAGGCCTGGGTCACATCGCCGACCCACACCGGCTGGAAGCGCGCGCTGGCGCGGCCGATCGGCAGCGCCGGCAGGTAGCGCAGCAGCGCGTCGAAGCGGCAGAACAGGCCGTCGCCGGGGCCGGCGATCACCGAGGGCCGGAACAAGGTCCAGTCGAGCTTGGAGGCGCGCACCTTCTACTCGGCGCGGCCGCGCGCTTCCAGGTAATGGCTGTGGCCGGTGCCGGCGTTGAGCGCGCTCATCTGCAGCAGCCGGCGCACGCCCATCGCGCGCATGGCCTCGATCAGCGCTTCCAGCAGTTCGACGTAGACGTGCTCGAAACCGCGCCCGCTGTCGCCTTGTTCGTTGAGGATGCCGACCAGGTTGACCACCGCGTCGACGTCGTCGAGCACCGCGCGCAGGAAATCCGGGTTGGCCACGTCGCCTTCGATGATGCTGGCGTCGCGGCTGAGCTTCTTTTTCTTCGACGGATCGACGCCGCGGCTGAGCACGGTGACGCGATGGCGCTCGCCCAGCAGGTGTGCGACCAGATGGCGGCCGACGAAGCCGGTGCCGCCCAGGACCAGGACGTGGGAACGCGCCACGGCGGAGCCCTTACTCGGTTTCCGCCGGCAGCGGCGCGCTGGCCGTCGCGGCGGCGGCCGGACAGGCGAAGGACTTGCGCTTGGCCTGGGTCGCGCCGCGCAGGCGGTCGCTGACGCTGAGCGCGTCGCCGTTCATGCGCCAGTCGTAGAGCACGCTGAAGGCGAGCACGCGGGCGACGTACTCGCGGGTTTCCTTGTAGCTGATGGTCTCGATCCAGAAGTCCGGCTCCATCCCCGGCCGCTGCGACTGCCAGCGCGCCAGCGGCGCCGGGCCGGCGTTGTAGCCGGCCATGGCGAAGTACGGCTGGCCGCCGTACTTGTCGTGCAGCTGGCGCAGGTAGGCGGTGCCCAGGACGATGTTGGTGTCGGAGTCGTACAGGCTCGCCGCGCCGCCCCACGGCAGGCCCAGGCTCTTGGCCACCTGCGCGCCGGTGCCCGGCAGCACCTGCATCAGGCCCATGGCGTTGGCGCCGGAGCGCGCGGTCGGGTTGAACACGCTCTCGGCGCGGATCTCGGCCGCGACCCAGGCCGGGTCGAGCCCGTTCTTGGCCGATTCGCGCCGGATCGTCTCGGCGTGGTGGAGCGGGAAGCGCAGGTAGTACAGGCGCTGTTCCTGCGGCGTCTTGTTGAGCGAGAACACCGCGCGGTCGAACCAGTTGTAGCCCTGCGCGACCTCGATCGCCAGGCGCCGCTGGGTGTCGTCGAAGCGGCCCAGCGCGTCGTCCCACTCGCGGATCGCCCACGGTGTGCGTTCGATCTGGAACAGGCCCATCGCCCGCACCAGCGCCGGATCGCGCGCGACCTGCGCGCGCGCGGCCGGCGCGTCGGCCGGCTGCAGCGGGCACAGCGTATACGGCGCGCCGAGCCGGTCGGCGGACAGGAAGCCGTGGAAGTCGGCGTTCTTGGCCGCCTCGCGGTACAGCCGGGTCGCGGCGGCCTTGTCGCCGGCGCGCTCGGACAGGCGCGCTTCGAAATACTCCCAGCGCGATTCGCTGCGCTGCTTGGCGCCCATCTTGCGGATCGCCGCCAGCGCCGCGTTCCAGTCCGAGCGCGCCATCGCCTCGCGCGCGCGCCACTCGTGCAGGCGTTCGTCATAGGCGACCTCGGGCACGGCGTTGAGCCGGCGCGCGGATTCGGCGTCGTAGGACGCCACCGACCACAGCGCCGCCTGGTACAGCACGCGGCCGCGGTCTTCGTCGCTGAAGTTCAGCGCGCCGGCGTACTTGGGCAGTTGCGCTTCGGCGCTGGCCGGCTGCGCCTTGGCCAGCTTGGCCAGGCCGTAGCTGGCGATCTTGCGGCTGCGATCGGTCTTGGGCCAGGCCAGCGCGCGTTCGTTGACGTTGTCCAGGAACGCCGCGTAGTCGTTCGCCTGCGCCAACTGATCCGCCGGCAATCCGCGCGCCGCCGCGCGCATCACCGCCGGCTGCCATTCGGCGGCGGCAGCCTCGATGCGTTCCCAGCGCAGTTCCGGGCTCAGCCCGCCTTGCGTGGCCAGCACCGCGAACGGCGCGTCGCAGGCGTCGGGCAGCGACTTGCCGCTGCTGCGCCAGATCGCTTGCGCGTCGCGGGTCCATTGCGCGTCGGCGCGGCCCAGCGCCTGGCGCGCGCTCAATTCGGCGCAGCGCAGTTGCGCGCCGCGCTCCTTGCCGCTGCGGTTGAGCGGCGTCCACGCGGCGAGGAAGGCGTTCCAGTCCTGGCGGCGCGCGGTCGCGGCCAGCCAGATCTCGCGGAACGCCTCGCCCGAGGCTTCGTTGCCGCGGCGGGCGAGGAAGTCCTGGGCCTGGCCGTTGTCGAGGCTGTCGATGTTGCGGCGGAGCGCGGCGTACTCGACCCAGCCGTAGAGCGGATGGCGGGCGATGTCGGCGTATTGGCCGGCATCGAAGCCGCCGCGTTCGGCCGCGTCCAGCGCGGCGCGCACGCGCGGCAACTGGGCGTCGGCGGTCGGCGCCGGCGGCGCGCGCAGCGACGGCGGCTTGGCCGCGGGCTGCGCCGGCGTGGAGGCCGTGGTCTGGGCGCAGGCGGTGGTGGCGATGGCCGCGAGGAGCGCGGCCGCGAGCAGGGGGAAGGGGCGCGGGAGCATCGCCGGACTATAGCCGAGCGCGCATGAATGTCTTATGTGAACGCCGCGTGGACGAGAGCGAAGCGCGAACGCGGTCGCGGCGGCGGTGGTTGCCGATGTAGGAGCGACGTGAGTCGCGACTGCGCCAACGCAGCTACCACGCAGGTTTCGACGCGGTTGCGGTGTCGCAGTCGCGACTCGCGTCGCTCCTGCAGTCGCAGCGATTGGGTTTCCAGCGCGCGAACGGGCGTGCAGAATCGAGCCCTCGCATCGGAGACACCGCGCATGGCGATCTGGCTGGTCTTCCTCGTCCTGGGCGCCATCGCCGGCGTGCTCGCCGGTTTGCTCGGCGTCGGCGGCGGGCTGGTGCTGGTGGCGGCGCTGGCGTGGATCGCGCCGGCCTTCGGCATTCCGCAGGAAGCGGCCATGCACACCGCGCTGGCCAGTTCGCTGGCCAGCATCGTGCTCACCGCGACCGCGTCGGCGCGCGCCCATGCCAAGCGCGGCAGCGTGCTGTGGCCGACGGTGCGCTGGATGGTGCCTGGGCTGATCCTCGGCGGCTGGCTCGGCAGTTGGGTCGCGGTGCGCATCGACGGCGAATGGCTGCGCTGGATCGTCGCCGGCTACTGCCTCATCGCCGCCGCGCAGCTGTTGTTCGGCAAGCCGCGCGCGACCCTCGGCGAAGACGCCCCGGCGCCGCAGGGCGCGGCGATGTCGGGCGCGGGCGTGGGCATCGGCGCGGTCTCGGCGGTGGTCGGCATCGGCGGCGGCAGCATGACCGTGCCGCTGCTGGTCTGGCGCGGGGTGGCGCCGGTGCGCGCGGTCGGCACGTCCTCGGCCTGCGGCGTGGCGATCGGCCTCGCCAGCGCGGTCGGCTATGCCTTCAATGCGCCGCCGGGCGCGCTGCCGCACTATGCGATCGGCTATGTCTACCTGCCGGCGGCGATCGGCGTGGCCCTCGCCTCGGTGTTCGCGGCTCCGTATGGCACGCGTTTGGCGCATCGCCTGCATGGCGACACTTTGAAGCGGGTGTTCGCGACGTTCCTGATCCTGGTCGCGCTGAGCTTGCTGCTCGGCGGTTGAATCCGCAAAGCCCATCACGTTTCCGCGGCATCGCGCCGCGACCCCTCGCAAGCGTCCGGCGCGCGGCCTGAATGGGCGGCGAGGGTATGCCGCATCCGGTGTTTGTCCGAGGCCTCGCGACAGGCCGAACAAAACTGCGACCGGTTTGGCAAGTACTCCCATTTTGCGCCTTGTGGCGGATTCACGGATTGTTTACAACCTCTCGGATGCCTCCGGCACGGTCCGGCCGGCACGCCAATAGCCAACAGAGCTAGCCAAGCCAATTACGAGGGAGAGAGTAGATGAAGCCGTCGCGTCGCCATGTCCTGGCGAAAGCCATCCAATTGTCCCTGCTGGTCGCGTTGCCCGGCGTCGCCGCCGCGCAGGACGCCGCCCCCCGCAAGGACCCCACCACGCTCGATTCGGTCCAGGTCACCGGCACCCGCATCAAGAAGGCCGAGATCGAAAGCCAGGTTCCGGTCCAGACCCTCAATCGCGACGACATCGAACGTACCGGCCTGACCTCGCTCGGCGACATCGTGCAGGAACTCACCGGCGCCGGCTCCGCGCTCAACACCAAGTTCAACTCTTCCGGCAACTTCGGCTTCTCGCCCAACGGCGACGGCATCGGCGCGGGTTCGGCCCAGGTCGACCTGCGCCACCTCGGGCCCAAGCGCGTGCTGGTCCTCGTCGACGGCATGCGTTGGGTCAACGAATCCTCGGCCTCGGGCGTGGGCGCGGCGACCGACCTCAACACCATCCCGCTGGCCATCGTCGAGCGCATCGAAGTGCTCGAGGACGGCGCGTCCTCGCTGTACGGCTCCGACGCCATCGCCGGCGTGGTCAACATCATCACCCGCCGCAACTTCGAAGGCGGCCAGATCAGCCTCAACTACGGCCAGTACGGCAAGGGCGACGGCGAGCTGCAGGGCGTCGACCTGGCCTGGGGCTACAACACCGACCGCGCCAACCTGTTCCTGGGCCTGAGCTACGTCGACCAGGATCCGGTGTTCTCGCGCGACCGCAAGGTCTCGCGCGTGCCGGTGCCGGGCCTGGGCGTGGAGACCGGCAGCTCGGCCACGCCGAACGGCCGCTTCATCTTCACCGATCCGCGTTGCCCGGCGGTCGACAGCGACGACGATCCGTCCACGCCGCCGGTGAACATGTGCAACATCACCACGCCGAACGGCTCCAGCTTCCCCAACGGCGTGCGCTTCCCGCAGGACTTCATCCCGTTCGGCGGCGCCAACCGCTACAACTTCGCCGCCGAGAACATGCTGCTGACGCCGTCCAAGCGCACCGGCGCGTTCGGCCAGTTCCGCTACCACTTCAGCGACAACGTGCAGGGTTACCTGAAGGCCTTGTACAACCGCCGCGAGTCGGTCAACCAGGCCGCGCCGGAGCCGATCTTCCTCGGCCTGGACGCCGGCACCGGCAATCCGTGGTCCGAGCGCATCACCATCTCGCGCCTGAACCCGTACAACCCCTTCGGCATCGACCTGACCTCCGAGGGCGCCAACCCGAACCTGATCACGCTCGCGCGGCGTCCGGTCGAGGGCGGCCCGCGCATCTTCGAGCAGCAGGTCGACACCCAGTACGTGGCCGGCGGCCTGGAAGGCAGCTTCGACGCGGGCGACCGCACCTTCTTCTGGGACGTCAACGCCGCCTACAGCCGCAACAAGGCCGACCAGACCAACCGCGGCAGCTACAACATCCGCAACATCAACATCGCCCTCGGCGATCCGGCGGTGTGCGCCGCGACCCCGGGCTGCGTGCCGCTGAACCTGTTCGGCGGCCCCGGCACGATCACCCCGCAGATGCTCAGCTGGATCAGCCCGGTCATCCGCGACCGCAGCGAACAGAAGCTCAAGACCTTCACCGCGAACTTCTCCGGCGACCTGTTCAACCTGTGGGCGGGCCCGCTGTCGTTCGCGGCCGGCTACGAGTACCGCAAGTACGAAGGCTCGTATTCGCCCGACCCGATCACCGTGGCCGGCTACTACAACGGCACCCAGTCGCTGCCGACCCGCGGCACCTACGACGTCAACGAAGCCTACGTCGAGTTGAACCTGCCGCTGATCAAGGAAGGTTCGTTCGGCAAGAGCCTGGACCTGAGCCTGGCCGGCCGCTATTCGGACTACTCGACCTTCGGCGGCCAGTTCACGCCCAAGTACGGCCTGCGCTGGCAGGTCGCCGACGAGTTCCTGCTGCGCACCACCTACGCCGAAGGCTTCCGCGCGCCGTCGATCGGCGAACTGTACGGCTCGGCCAGCCGCGCCGACCTGCAGCTCAGCGATCCCTGCCTGATCTCGATCACCGGTTCGCCGCCGACCGGCAACCGCGCCAACTGCGCCGCGCTCGGCGTGCCGGCCGGCGCCGCCCAGGCCAACAGCCAGATCTCGGTGCAGACCGGCGGCAACTCGGAGCTGGAGCCGGAAACCGCGCGCAGCTTCACCGCCGGCTTCGTCTACAGCCCGGCCTGGGCCGCGGACTCGGCGTGGTCGGACAAGTTCGACTTCGAAGTCACCTACTACCGCCACTCGCTGGAAGGCGCGGTGCAGGCGATCGACGCACAGACCCAGCTCAACCTGTGCGTGCAGACGCTCGACCCGCTGTACTGCAACGGCATCACCCGTTCCAGCGTCGGCGGCATCTCCAGCTTCGAGAACAAGCTGACCAACCTGGGTTCGATCAAGACCTCCGGCTGGGACATGGACTTCTTCTGGACCCTGCCGGAGACCTCGTTCGGCCAGTTCAAGCTGGCCTGGCAGAACACCTGGGTGACCGAGTACGAGGCGGTCGGCGCCGCCGGCCAGCGGCAACCGCGCAGGCCGGGCGTGGAAGTCAACGACAGCGCGATCCCGGAGTGGAGCTCCAACGCGGTGCTGTCGTGGAAGCGCAACGCCTGGACCGGTTCGTGGACGGTGCGCCACACCTCCGAGCTGACCGAGACCTGCCAGGCCTCGGCGCTGGAGTCGCCGTACTGCGACAACGCCGTGACCGGCGCGAACAAGCTGTCGGCGATCACCTACCACGACCTCCAGCTGGGCTATCACTTCGAACTGCTGAAGGGCCTGCAGGTCACCGGCGGCGTCAACAACCTGTTCGACAAGGACCCGCCGGTGTGCCTGTCGTGCTCGCTCAACGGCTACGACGCGTCCACCTACGACATACCGGGCGGGCGTTTCTTCTACGTGCGCGCGGATCTGCGGTTCTGATCCTGGGATAAAGCGTCGACGAAACGCAACGGCCGGCGCTGCGAGGCGCCGGCCGTTTTCGTTGGGGGGCTGGAAGCGCGGCGTCGATGCGCGGTTCGGCGTCGTCGCGTTTTCCCGGCTGCGGCTTGCGCAGCGCCTACAGTCGGGGAACGAGACCGGCCGCCGCCCCTGTAGGCGCTGTGCAAGCTGCGACCGCGGCAATGCAACCGCGGCGAACCCGGCTATCGCCCGCGCACCGACGCATGCCGGATCACCTCCAGCGCCCGATCCGCATCGCAGGCATACAGCCCCGCGCCCCAGGCGGCGTTCTGCTCGACGCAGGCCCAGCCGCGATCCTCGATATAGCCGACGTCGACCACGCACGCGCGCGGCAAGGCCACGCGCGGGTCGTCGAGCATGCGCTGCAGGAACGCGGTCGCCTGCGCATCCTCTTCGTCGCTGCTGGCGAAGCCGCTGTCGCGCGCCAGTTCGCCGTCGCGCGAGTACAGCGACCAGGTGCGCAGCCGGCGGTCGAGCACGAAGCAGCGCAGTTCGCAGCGCCAGCGCACTACTTCGGCCACCAGCACCGGCATGTCGTCGTCGTAGCCCTGCGGCAACTCGGCGCCGATATAGACGCGGGCCGGAAAGCTCTTGTCGTTGGGCGGCTTGACGAAGGCCGGCGCCGTACGCGCACGCTGCGCGCCCAGCGTACTCAAGCCGATCTCGCGCAAGCGGTATTCCGGCGGCAGCGTCGGCAGCCAATCCTCGGGCGGATTGTCCAGGCGCAGGCCGAGCGCCTCGCCGATCTGCGGCGCGAACAGCGCTTCGCCGTAGAACACCGCTGCGTCCAGGTCGCGCAGGCGTTCGGGCACGCGCCAGCCGGGCAGGCGTTCGATCGACCAGCCCTGGCGCGAGGCGGCCTTCCACAGGGCCTGGGCGTCGTCGGTGTGGCGGGGCGTGAGGATCAGCGTGGGCATCGGCGTGGCTGCGGTGGGAAACGCCGGCGCAGCGTCGGGGAAAGGCGGCGCTTCGTCAACGGCGCGGTGTGGCGTCGGTCGGGGGATGGGCGGCGCGGGAGCGCTGCGCGCTTTGCCGCGCTTTCGGTGCCGGGGACTTTTCCGGGCTGTGGTTCGACGCGGGCCAACTGTAGCGACGCGGCGTCGTCGCGCGTTTTCGAAACCGCGAATCTCCCGGATCGTCGTTCCAGCGAAAGCTGGAATCCATTGCGCCCCGGCCCTGGTCTTTGCTTTTGTTTCGGCGTTGTTGTTGCCGTTCGCTCGGACGTAACGTCACGCGGAGCATTCGCCTCGCAGCCCCGGAGGGCGCGCGCATGGATGCGCGCGCGCCATGGGGCAGGATGCCCCTTATGGCGCGGCCCCGCGCCCGGTGCTGGACCTAGTGGCTTGTGATCTTAAACAAGCGTTTTTCTTTGGTTACTTTCTTTTGGCGCGCTGCCAAAAGAAAGTAACTCGGCCGCTTGCGGACGAAAGCTCTTGATTGCCGCTTGTCGTCACC
>NZ_FNPT01000036.1:20000-22740 GCF_900107375.1 Lysobacter sp. yr284 | reverse complement strand
CGGGATTATCATTTCGCTGACGCAAAGAAGAAGGCCGGATCCTTTTGGGATCCGGCCTTCAGGGTAAAGCCCCTGGCGATGACCTACTCTTGCATGGCTTAAGCCACACTACCATCGGCGCATGTGCGTTTCACTTCCGAGTTCGGGATGGGATCGGGTGGTTCCACACAGCTATTATCACCAGGGAGAGGGTGGAGGGTCGCAGGTTCCGGAAGGAATAGCGCACACGCTCTCGTTGGTTGCTTTCAACGCGATGGAGCTGCGTTGTCGGCGAATAGATTGGAATGTAGCGAGTCAGTGTTGGGTTGGAGTGTCGACGCGTCGTCGAGTCCAAGGCCACTTGAGGTTATATGGTCAAGCCACACGGATCATTAGTACAGGTTAGCTCAATGCATTGCTGCACTTACACACCCTGCCTATCAACCACCTAGTCTTGATGGTTCCTTTAGGGGAGTCAAGCTCCCGGGAGATCTCATCTTGAGGCGCGCTTCCCGCTTAGATGCTTTCAGCGGTTATCGCTTCCGAACATAGCTACCCGGCAGTGCCACTGGCGTGACAACCGGAACACCAGAGGTTCGTCCACTCCGGTCCTCTCGTACTAGGAGCAGCCCCTCTCAAATCTCCAACGCCCACGACAGATAGGGACCGAACTGTCTCACGACGTTCTGAACCCAGCTCGCGTACCACTTTAAATGGCGAACAGCCATACCCTTGGGACCGACTACAGCCCCAGGATGTGATGAGCCGACATCGAGGTGCCAAACACCGCCGTCGATATGAACTCTTGGGCGGTATCAGCCTGTTATCCCCGGAGTACCTTTTATCCGTTGAGCGATGGCCCTTCCATACAGAACCACCGGATCACTAAGACCTACTTTCGTACCTGCTTGATCCGTCGATCTTGCAGTCAAGCACGCTTATGCCTTTGCACACAGTGCGCGATGTCCGACCGCGCTGAGCGTACCTTCGTGCTCCTCCGTTACACTTTGGGAGGAGACCGCCCCAGTCAAACTACCCACCATACATGGTCCCCGACCCGGATAACGGGCCCAGGTTAGAACGTCAAGCACGACAGGGTGGTATTTCAAGGATGGCTCCACTGCAGCTAGCGCCACAGTTTCATAGCCTCCCACCTATCCTACACAGACGAACTCAACGTTCAATGTAAAGCTATAGTAAAGGTTCACGGGGTCTTTCCGTCTTGCCGCGGGAACGCTGCATCTTCACAGCGATTTCAATTTCACTGAGTCTCGGGTGGAGACAGCGCCGCTGTCGTTACGCCATTCGTGCAGGTCGGAACTTACCCGACAAGGAATTTCGCTACCTTAGGACCGTTATAGTTACGGCCGCCGTTTACTGGGGCTTCGATCAAGAGCTTCGCCTTGCGGCTAACCCCATCAATTAACCTTCCAGCACCGGGCAGGCGTCACACCCTATACGTCCACTTTCGTGTTTGCAGAGTGCTGTGTTTTTGATAAACAGTCGCAGCGGCCTGGTCACTGCGGCCCCCCTCAGCTATTAACCATGGAGGGCGCACCTTCTCCCGAAGTTACGGTGCTATTTTGCCTAGTTCCTTCACCCGAGTTCTCTCAAGCGCCTGAGAATTCTCATCCTGCCCACCTGTGTCGGTTTACGGTACGGTCTGCGTAAGCTGAAGCTTAGGAGCTTTTCCTGGAAGCGTGATATCAGCAGCCTAGCCCTAATGGGCCGGTCCTTAGTCTCAACGTTGCCCCCCCGGATTTGCCTAAGGGGACCGCCTCAACTCTCTCACCAGGACAACCAACGCCTGGCCTGCCTAACCTTCTCCGTCCCTCCATCGCACTTACGCGAGGTGCAGGAATATTAACCTGCTTCCCATCGACTACGCATTTCTGCCTCGCCTTAGGGGCCGACTCACCCTGCGTCGATTAACGTTGCGCAAGGAAACCTTGGGCTTTCGGCGTGCGGGCTTTTCACCCGCATTATCGTTACTCATGTCAGCATTCGCACTTCCGATACCTCCAGCAGACTTCTCAATCCACCTTCATCGGCTTACGGAACGCTCCTCTACCGCGCATACAAAGTATGCACCCCAAGCTTCGGTTCATCGCTTAGCCCCGTTAAATCTTCCGCGCAGACCGACTCGACCAGTGAGCTATTACGCTTTCTTTAAAGGGTGGCTGCTTCTAAGCCAACCTCCTGGCTGTCTGTGCCTTTCCACATCGTTCACCACTTAGCGATGAATTTGGGACCTTAGCTGTGGGTCTGGGTTGTTTCCCTTTTCACGACGGACGTTAGCACCCGCCGTGTGTCTCCCGGATAGTACGTACTGGTATTCGGAGTTTGCCATGGTTTGGTAAGTCGCAATGACCCCCTAGCCATAACAGTGCTCTACCCCCAGTAGTATTCGTCCGAGGCGCTACCTAAATAGCTTTCGAGGAGAACCAGCTATCTCCGGGTTCGATTAGCTTTTCACTCCTAATCACACCTCATCCCCTACCTTTGCAACGGGAGTGGGTTCGGGCCTCCAGTTGATGTTACTCAACCTTCACCCTGGGCATGACTAGATCACCCGGTTTCGGGTCTACTGCCCGCGACTATGCGCCCTTATCAGACTCGGTTTCCCTTCGCCTCCCCTATACGGTTAAGCTTGCCACGAACAGTAAGTCGCTGACCCATTATACAAAAGGTACGCAGTCACCCTTGCGGGCTCCTACTGCTTGTACGCACACGGTTTCAGGATCTATTTCACTCCCTTCAC
>NZ_FNPT01000036.1:0-17500 GCF_900107375.1 Lysobacter sp. yr284 | reverse complement strand
CGCCAGCGTTCACTCTGAGCCAGGATCAAACTCTTCACTTAAGTTTTTCGACTCCGGCCTTGCGGCTTTCGTCAATGCTTTGAGTGCAGACTTCGTTCCAGGCCAATTACTCGATTGCTGCAATTGCTTGCTGCTATTGAATTGATTTGGACTCTGTTACGAACGTCTGCAAGATGGACAACCATCCACTCGTCAGACGCCCGCACAAGTCACCTGCGCACACTGTCAAAGATCCTGGGAACCGGCCTCAGCGCCTTGTTCCGTCCTCGTCACCGAAGTGCCCGAGGGAGCCGCACACTATACAGCAGTTTTCGTGAACGTCAACACCTGTTCGCGAACTTCTTGCTGCTTCCCGTTTCGTCCGAACCCTTCGTTTCCGAAGCTTCCGTCCAACCGGGCCGCGCATCTTACAGCATCGTTTCGTTTCGTCAACCACCCGTCGAAACCGCCTGCCGTACCGCGCTCCGTTCGACCCTACAACCGCCGACCGGGCCGCGCATCTTACAGCTTCGTTTCAGTTCGTCAACACTCACCGAAACCGCCGTCTTCTGCGCCCCGACAAACCATCACACCGCCTGCCGGGCCGCGCATCTTACCGCCTGTTTTCGATTCGTCAACACTCTTCGAAAACCGCTGGTTTTGCGCGTTCCCGCATGCGCTGAACTGCTTGCGGGCCGCGCATCGTACAGCATGTTTTCGATTCGTCAACACGTATCGAAACCGCCGCGTTCTGCGCGTCCCGCCGATCGATGCTGCCGTCCGGCGGGCCGCGCATTATGCAGATGCGACCCGGGTTCGGGAAGGGGGTCGGCGAAAGAATTTTCGCGCCGCCCGTCTTGACGCCGTCGGGGCGCTCGACGATGTTTCGCCGCATAGCCCCGCGCCCAAGGAACCGGCCATGTCGAAAGCGTCCGCACTGCTGGTGTGCTGCCTGTTGGGACTGGCCGGCTGCGCCGCCGGCGATGGCAATAGTTGGGTCGAGGTCGGCGGCGAGCGCTTCCAGGTGGAAGTGGCCAAGACCCGCGAGGAGCGCGCGAGCGGATTGATGTTCCGCGAGCGGATGGCGGCCGGCCGCGGCATGGTGTTCGTCCACGACAGCGAGGACCTGCAGGCCTACTGGATGAAGAACACCAGGATTCCGCTGGACATCCTGTATTTCGACGCGCGGCGGCGGCTGGTGTCGCAGCAGCGCAACGTGCCGCCGTGTTCGGCCGGCGACCGTTGCCCGCCCTATCCGAGCGAGGCGCCGGCCAAGTACGTGCTGGAGCTCAACGCCGGGCAGGCGGAGAAGTTGAAGCTGGAGACCGGGGCCGAGATGAAGTTCGGGCCGGGGATCGATTGAGGGCGTCGCGGCGGCAGGCCGCGGGCGCCGTTGTCGAAGATTCGCGGGCGCGACTTGCGTCGCTCCTACAGGCAGTGCCCGTGGGAGAACTCAGACCTGGGTCATCTCGAAGTCGTCCTTGGTGACGCCGCAGTCCGGGCAGGTCCAGGTGTCGGGGACGTCTTCCCAGCGGGTGCCCGCGGCGATGCCCTCTTCCGGCAGGCCCAGCGCCTCGTCGTAGATGAAGCCGCAGACGACGCACATCCAGGTGCGGTAGGCGGTGGTCGCGGCGGTATCGGACATGGGCGGATAATGTGGGCTCTGCGGGACGCGCATTGTCCCACCCCGCCCTGCTCTACGGAAGCCGCCCCCCATGCCCCCCTCCCGGCCGCCCCAAGGCCTGTACGCGATCACCCCCGACGAGGCCGACACCGCCCGCCTGCTGGCGCGCGCGGCGACCGTGCTCGACGCCGGCGCCACCTGGTTGCAGTACCGCAACAAACACGCCGGCGCCGAGCTGCGCCGCGAACAGGCGCTGGCGCTGCTGCCGCTGTGCCGCGCGCGCGCAGTGCCGCTGATCGTCAACGACGATTGGCGCCTGGCCGCGCAGATCGGCGCCGACGGCGCCCACCTGGGCGAGGACGACGGCGAGCTGGCCGCCGCGCGCGTCGCGCTCGGGCCGGACGCCATCGTCGGCGCGTCGTGCTACGACGACATCGCCCTGGCCCGCGCCGCCGCCGCGCACGGCGCCAGCTATGTCGCGTTCGGCGCGTTCTTCCCCTCGCCGACGAAGCCCAACGCCCGCCGCGCCGCACCGGAACTGCTGCAGCAGGCCGCGGCGCTGGGCCTGCCGCGGGTGGCCATCGGCGGCATCACCCCGGACAATGCGCGCACTCTCGTCCGCGCCGGCGCCGACCTGCTGGCGGTCATCAGCGGCGTGTTCGACGCGCCCGACCCGGCCGCCGCCGCGCGCGCCTACCTTTCCTGCTTCGAAGACTCTTCCCATGAATAACGCCCGCTCGCACGAACTGTTCACCCGCGCCTCGCAACTGCTGCCCGGCGGCGTCAATTCGCCGGTGCGCGCGTTCAAGTCGGTCGGCGGCGAGCCGTTCTTCGCCCAGCGCGCCGAGGGCGCATACCTGTTCGACGTCGACGGCAACCGCTATGTCGATTACGTCGGCTCGTGGGGCCCGATGATCGCCGGCCACGCCCATCCGCAGGTGCTGGCCGCGGTCGAACGCACCATGCGCGATGGCCTGAGCTTCGGCGTGCCCAATGCGCTGGAAGTGGCGATGGCCGAGGAGATCGTCAAGATCGTGCCGAGCTGCGCGATGGTGCGCATGGTCAACTCCGGTACCGAGGCCACGCTGTCGGCGATCCGGGTCGCGCGCGGCGCCACCGGCCGCAGCCGCATCGTCAAGTTCGAGGGCTGCTACCACGGCCACGGCGACAGCTTCCTGGTCAAGGCCGGCAGCGGCGTGATGACCCTGGGCCTGCCGAATTCGCCGGGCGTGCCGTCGGCGCTGGCCGATCTGACCCTGACTTTGCCGTACAACGATTTCGACGCGGCCACCAAGCTGTTCGACGAAGTCGGCGGCGAGATCGCCGGCCTGATCATCGAGCCCATCGTCGGCAACGCCAACTGCATCCTGCCGCGCGAGGGCTATCTGCAGCACCTGCGCGAACTGTGCAGCAAGCACGGCGCGCTGCTGATCTTCGACGAAGTGATGACCGGTTTCCGGGTCGCGCTCGGCGGCGCGCAGGCGCTGTACGGGATCGAGCCGGACCTGAGCACCTTCGGCAAGATCATCGGCGGCGGCATGCCGGTGGGCGCGTACGGCGGCCGTCGCGACTTGATGAGCCAGGTCGCGCCGGCCGGGCCGATCTACCAGGCCGGCACGCTCAGCGGCAATCCGGTGGCGATGGCGGCGGGTCTGGCGACGCTGGCGCTGATCCAGGCGCCGGGCTTCCACGCCGAGCTGGAACGCCGCACCCACACCCTGTGCGACGGGCTCGAAGCGGCCGCGCGCGAGGCCGGCGTGGCCTTCCACACCACCCGCGCGCCGGGCATGTTCGGCCTGTATTTCCGCGAAGGGCCGGTGGAAACCTTCGAGGACGCCAAGGCTTCGGACACCGCGCGCTTCAACCGTTTCTTCCACGGCATGCTCGAGCGCGGCGTCTATCTGGCGCCGTCGGCGTTCGAAGCCGGATTCATGTCGAGCGCGCACGGCGAGGCGGAAATCGCGCTGACGCTGGACGCGGCGCGGGCCGCATTCGCGGCGCTGTAAAACCCGCGGCTTCGCCGCTTGCGCGCAAACGAAAGGGCCGGCGAATCGCCGGCCCTTTTCGTATCCGCGCCGGCTCGGCCGGCTCGCTCAGAACGTGAAAGTCGCGCTCAGACCGATGTTGCGGCGCGCGCCGAACCAGCAGTCGCCGCGGCCCATGCAGATGCTGAAATAGCGCTTGTCGGTCAGGTTGTTGACGTTGAGCGCCCAGCGCCACGCGCCGGTGTCGTAGGAGACCATCGCATCGGCCAGGGTCACCGCCGGCGTGGTCGGCGCCGGCGGGCTGTCGAACGCGCTCATGTAGCGCAGGCCCAGGCCGGCGGCGAAGCCGTCGCGGCCGCCGAGGCTGAAGCGCTGCTTGCCCCAGACCGCGGCCTGGTGGCGCGGAGTGGCTTCGAGCTGCTTGTCGTTGTCGAGGTAGTTGTAGTGCGCGGTGACGTCGAACGAGGACGTCACCTTGCCGGTGACTTCCAGCTCCAGGCCGCTGACCTTGGTCTTGCCGGCCTGGATGTTGACGTTCGGGTTGCTCGGGTCCGCGACCAGCCGGTTTTCCTCGCGCAGCTCGTAGGTGGCCGCGGTGAAGCTCAGATCGCGCCCGGCCGGCTCGAACTTGACGCCGGCTTCGACCTGCTCGCCCTGCTTCGGCCGGTAGCGCGCACCGGTGAGGGCGTTGGTGCCGGCCAGCGGGGTGAAGGATTCGCTGTAGCTCACGTACGGCGACCAGCCGGCCCAGTCGTGGAACATCACCCCCAGACGCTTGGTGGTGGCGCTGGATTTCTCGTCGGCGGCGCCCTCCAGGCCGTTGCTGACGCGGTCGTGGCGCAGGCCGGCGACCACGATCCAGTGCTCGCCGAGCTTCATCTGGTCCTGCAGGTACGCGCCGACCTGACGCTGGCTGGTCCTGACCGGCGTGGGCATCGGCGGCCGCGTATACGGGACGTACACCGGGTTGAAGATGTCGATCGGCGGCACCGTGTCGAACATCTGCGCCTCGTCCTGCTTGAACCGGACCGCGTCCAGACCGGCCACCAGTTGGTGATCGACCGCGCCGGTCTTGAACAGGCCTTCGACGTGCTGGTCGATGTTCTGCATGCGCACGTTGGTCTTGGCGAACCAGCCTTCGCGCGGCAGCAGGCGCTGCTGCGGATCGCCGAAGGGATCGGTGGGGTTCTGGTACGGACTGCCGTAGACGCTGACGTAATCGACCTTGTTGCGCGCGGCGCGGAACGACTGGCGCACGGTCCAGTTTTCGTTGAAGCGGTGCTCGAACAGCCAGCCCGCGGTGGTGCGGTCGGTGTCGTAATGGTCGCCGGGGTTGCCGATGTAGCGGCTGGCCGGGACGCGGCCGTTCGGGTTCGGCGCCAGCAGGCCACTCCAGCCGAAGAACTGCGAGGTCGAGCCGGTGCGGTCTTGCTGCCAGCGCAGTTGCAGGGTCAGCGAGGTGTTTTCGCTCGGCTTCCAGGTCAGCGAGGGCGCGAACAGGCGGCGGTTGTCGTCGACGTGATCGACCTGGGTCTGGCTGTCGCGGTACACGCCGACCAGGCGGTACAGCCAAGTGCCATCGTCGGTCAGCGCGCCGGTGAAGTCGGCGTTGGCCTGGCGGCGTTCGAAGCTGCCCAGCTGCACGCCGACTTCGCGCCGGGTCTGCGCTTGCGGGCGCTTGCTGACCAGGTTGACCACGCCGGCGGTGCTGCCCTGCCCGAACAGCATCGAGGCCGGGCCGCGCAGCACTTCGATGCGCTCGAGCATGTAGGGATCGGTGCGCGCGGAGCTGGTGTAGTAGTTGAACGAGCTGCGCAGGCCGTCGAGGTATTCGTCGGGCGAACTGCCGCGGATCAGGGTCCAGTCGCCGCGCGAATCCAGGCCGTAGGCTTCCGAACGCACGCCGGCGGCGTAGTTGAGCGCGTCCTGCACGGTGGTCGCGCCCTGGTCGGTCATGCGCTCGCGGGTGATCACGGTGATCGCCTGCGGGGTCTCGCCGATCGGCGTCTCGGTCTTGGTCGCGGTAGCGGCGGTGGCGGCCTTGTAGCCGTCGCCGGCGCTCTGCACGACGACATGGTCGAGGGTGGTGGCCTTGTCGCGCCCGGCCTCGGCCGCGGCGGCGTCGGCATCGTCCGCGGCGGCGGCCGGCAGGCTCAGGGAAAAGGCGATGGCCAGGGTCAGGGGCGCCAGGACGTGGCGGCGGCGGGACATGAGGGGGGAGGCTCCGGAGGTTGCGGCAAACGAGAATTATTATCGTTTGAAACGCGCCCGGGGGTAAAGAGCGGGGTTTTTTGTGGGTTTCGACAGCGATGTAGCGGCCGCAGGCTTGTAGGAGCGGCGCAAGCCGCGACCGCGGGGCAGCCGCTCGCGGCGCGACTGCGAACGCGCGTGGCCGACGCGTCGGCTGCCGGCGGCGTTCGTCGTCGTCGGATTGGCGCGGTCGCGGCTTGCGCCGCTCCTACAGGGAGGTTTCGTGCAGGCGGGCGGCCAGACGTGCGGCCAGATCGTCGAGGGTCGCGCGTGCGCTGGGGGCCGGCACGCCCTTGGGATAGACGCGCATCAGCCCGTCGCCGACTTGGCGCGGCTGCACGTGCAGGTGCACGTGCGGGACTTCCTGGCCGCCGGCCTCGCCGTTGGATTGCCAAAGGTTGAGCCCCGGCGGCCCGAATTCGGCGGCGAGCGCGCGCGCCACCCGCACCGCCAAGGCCATCATCCGGCCGGCGGTGGCTTCGTCGAGTTCGTACAGGGTTTCCACGTGCCGGTTCGGCACGATCAGCACGTGGCCCGGAACCGCCTGGCGCAGGTCGATGAAGGCGGCCAGATGCTCGTCGCGATGGACGAAGCTCGCCGGCGCGCGGCCGGCGAGCAGGTCGCAGAAGACGCAGGCCATCGCCGCCGCGCCCGGACGGCTCAGCGGCCGAGGAACTGCAGCAACGCCGCGCGCAGGCGCTGCAGGCCGTCGGCGATGTCGGCATCGCCGATGTTCAGCGCCGGCACGAAGCGCAGCACGTCGGGGCCGGCCTGCAGCAGCAGCAGGCCCTGCTCGACGCAGCGGTCGAGGATCTCGCCGGCCTTGCCGGCGTGCTCGTCGCGCAACTGCGCGCCGATCATCAGGCCGCGGCCGCGCACTTCGGAAAACAGGCCCAGCTCGGCGTCGAGCGCAGCGACGCCGGCGCGGATCGCCTGCGCCTGGCGCGCGACATTGGCCATCAGCTCGGGCGAACGCAGCTCGCGCAGCGCCGCGCCGGCCACCGCCGCCGCCAGCGGATTGCCGCCGAAGGTGGTGCCGTGGGCGCCGAACTGCATCGACTGCGCCGGCTTGGGGCCGACCAGCATCGCGCCGATCGGGAAGCCGCTGCCCAGCGCCTTGGCCAGGGTCGCCACATCGGGCTTCACGCCATAGGCTTGGCAGGCGAACAGCTCGCCGGTGCGGCCCATGCCGCACTGGATCTCATCGAGGATCAGCAGCGCGCCGTGCTTGTCGCACAGCTCGCGCAGGCCGCGCAGGAAGGCGTCGCTGGCCGGCGTCACCCCGCCCTCGCCCTGCACCGGCTCGACCAGCACCGCGCACACGGCGCCGTCGGCCATCGCCGCTTCGGCCGCGGCGAGGTCGTTGAACTCGCTGTAGCGGAAACCCGGCGGCAGCGGCTCGAAGCCTTCGTGGTACTTGGGCTGGGCGGTGGCGGTGACCGCAGCCAGGGTGCGGCCGTGGAAGCTGCCGCGGAAGCTCAGGATGACCCGCCGCTCGGGCGCGCGGCCCTCGCCGGTGGCCCACTTGCGCGCGAGCTTGATCGCCGCCTCGTTGGCCTCGGCGCCGGAATTGCACAGGAACACCCGTTCGGCGAACCCGGAGGCCGACACCAGTTGTTCGGCCAGCCGCAACGGCGGCTCGCTGACGAACACGTTGCTGGTGTGCCACAGCTTGCCGGCCTGCTCGGTCAGCGCCGCGACCAGCGCCGGGTGGGCATGGCCGAGCGCGTTGACCGCGATGCCGGCGCCGAAGTCGACGTATTCGCGGCCGTCCAGGTCCCACACCCGCGAGCCCTTGCCGTGGTCGAGCACGATCCGGCGCGGGCGGTAGACGGGCAGGTAGTAGCGCTCGGAAAGGGCGTACAGCGAGGCGGTGTCCATGGGCGGCAGCATGCGGGTGGGAGGAGAACCGCCATTGTCGCAGGTCGCCACGGCGGGCGCAGGCCGGCCGGCGGCATCACGTCGCGCTTCGCTCCCGCGGGCACAATGGCCGGCCTGCGAGGAGAGGACAGGCATGCGACTTCTGCTGGACCCGCAACTCAACCCGGCCGCCGAATCGGGCTGGCGGCGGCGCTGGTTCGACATCATCCACCGCCACGACACCCCGCCGTCGCGCAATTTCGACCTGCTGCTGATCGCGCTGATCCTGGCCAGCGTGCTGGTGATCATGGGCGACAGCGTGCCGCGCTTCCACGCGCGCTGGTCGTCGTGGCTGTACGGGCTGGAGTGGATCTTCACCGTGCTGTTCACGATCGAATACGGCCTGCGCCTGGCGGTGGTGCGCCGGCCCTGGCGCTACGCGCTGAGCAGCTGGGGATTGATCGACCTGCTGTCGATCCTGCCGACCTACCTGTCGCTGCTGATCCCGGGCAGCCAGAGCCTGTTGGTGGTGCGGGTGCTGCGCATGCTGCGGCTGTTCCGCATCCTCAAGCTGACCCAGTACGTCGAGGAAGGCGGCATGCTGATCGGCGCGCTGTGGCGCAGCCGGCGCAAGATCTTCGTGTTCATCAGCGCGGTGCTGACCGTGGTGGTGATCTTCGGCGCGCTGATGTACGTGGTCGAAGGGCCGCAGCACGGCTTCACCAGCATTCCCACCGGCATGTACTGGGCGATCGTGACCATGGCCACGGTCGGCTTCGGCGACATCGCGCCGGGCACGCCGCTGGGGCGCTTCATCGCCTCGGTGCTGATCCTGATCGGCTACAGCGTGATCGCGGTGCCGACCGGCATCTACACCGCCGAACTGGCCAGCAGCCTGCGCGAGGCCAGCCACGAACGCGGCCATCTGGACCGCCGCGGCTGCCCGCAGTGCGGCCTGGAAGGGCACGATCCCGAAGCGCTGTTCTGCCGCAATTGCGGGCATCATCTGCCCACGCCCATGGGCTAGCCGCGCGCGGCGCCCCGGGCCGACACCGTCCACGCCGAGGGGAAACGCCATGCGCCGTCGCCGTACCGCTGTGCCGCCGTCCGCCAGCCTGCTGTCCGCCAGCCTGTTGTCCGCCGCCTTGTTGTGCGCCCTGCCCGCGCGGGCCGCGCCGCCGAAGATCGCGATCGCCGAAACCGCCGCGTTCGACGCGGCCTCGGTGGCGCCGTTCGCCGGCGACTACGCCGACGTCTACGCCTACCTGGGCCAGCAACGCGAGCGCAACCTCGCCCAACTGCAGCGCTGGGTGCGCCAGCCGTCGATCAGCGCGCAGAACAAGGGCATCGCGCAGATGGCCGAACTGCTGCGCGCGGACCTGCAGCAACTGGGCTTTCGCGACACCGCGCTGGTGCCGACCTCGGGCCATCCCGGCGTGTACGGCTATCTCGACGCCGGCGCCGAGCACACGCTGGTGGTCTACATGATGTACGACGTGCAGCCGATCGAGCCGACCGGCTGGAAGGTCGACGCCTTCGCCGGCTCGGTGGTCGAGGAGCCGGGCCTGGGCAAGGTGCTGATGGCGCGCGGCGCGACCAACCAGAAAGGCCCGCAACGCGCCTTCCTCAACGCGCTGGAGGCGGTGATCAAGACCCGCGGCAAGCCGCCGGTGAACCTGATCGTGCTGGCCGAGGGCGAGGAGGAACTGGGCTCGCCGCACTATCCCGAAGTGGTGGCCAAGTACGCCGACACCCTGCGCAAGGCCGACGGCGTGTTCTTCCCGATGAACACCCAGGGCCGCGACGGCGATGCGTCGATGTTCCTCGGGGTCAAGGGCATCGTCTACATGGAACTGGAAGCCAAGGGCAACGCCGGCAGCGGCGGCCCGCAGCGCGCGGAAGTGCACGGCTCGCTCGCGGCCAAGCTCGACTCGCCGAGCTGGCGGCTGGTGCAGGCGCTGGCGACGCTGACCGGGCCCGACGGCGAGATCGCCGTGCCGGGCTATCGCGATGCGATCCGCGCGCCCAACCGCGAGGAGCAGCAGCTGTTCAACGGCATCGTGCGCGGGCGCGAGGCGGATGCGGCCAAGCAGCTCGAATCGCTGGGCGCGGCGCGCTGGAAAAACGGCCGCGACTACCGCGACGCGACCGCGGCGGAACTGTTCGACACCACGCTCAACATCGACGGGCTGGTCGCCGGCTATACCGGCGAAGGGGTCAAGACCATCCTGCCGCACCGCGCGGTGGCCAAGGTCGACTCGCGCCTGGTGCCCGACCAGACCCCGGACCAGGCGCTGGCGCTGATCCGCAAGCGCCTGGACGACAAGGGCTTCCAGGACGTCGAGATCCGCAAGCTGTCGGGCTATCCGCCGGCGCAGACCTCGGTGCAGGCGCCGCTGACCCAGGCCGCGCTGCGCGTCTACCGCAAGTACGGCCAGACCCCGCCGGTGGCGCCGCGCATCGGCGGCAGCGCGCCGTACTACGTGTTCACCCAGACCCTGGGCCTGCCGATGATCTCCGGCGGCCTCGGCCACGGCAGCGGCGCGCACGCGCCGAACGAGTACATGGTGGTCGAGCCGGCCGCGGGTTCGAAGGTCGCCAGCCTGGAACAGGTCGAGCGGTTCTACGTAGACCTGTTGTATTCGCTGTCGGATGCGTTGAAGCAGCCCAAGCGCTGACGCGCTGACGCGCTGAAGCGCGGCGGCCGGCGGCCTGGCGGGCGCCGGCCGTGCGCGCAGCGGCGCCGGCGCGCGGGAAGGCCGGGCGCGCCCGCGCGTATCGCTTCACAAACATCGCAACCCATCGGGAAACGCTGCGCCCCGCCTACGCAACCGCCACCTCCGCAGCCGCCATTCCAGCGAACGTTGGAACCATTGCGACGTTCGCTTTACCGCGCCGCGCGCCAAAGGCTCCACCGACAATCGCGCCGCCCGTCGCCGCAACGAAAGCCCGCCGCCGTTGCAGCTTTCGCTTTGCTGCGGCGCCGCACGCGCCATGCTGCGCGTTTTCGGGCTTTTTCCCTGTTGCCGCCGCGCCGGAAAACTTTCACGGCGCGTTTGTTTGCGCCGCAAATCCGCGCCCGCATTGGCGCGCGGATTTACACGCGCCGCTGTGCATTGACGCTGCCGCGAAAGCGGCGGAGTAATCGCCGCCACCGCCTCGCCGCGCCTGCGCCGTCGATGCGACCTCAAGGTTCCTGGCGATCCGCGCAACGCCGCCTCGCGGCGATCACTCCCGCACACGGAGAACGACCATGCGACATCCCGCTTCATGGCTCCTGCTGTCCCTCGCGCTGCTGTCCGGCGCCGCGCTCGCGCAAACCAAGACGGTGGTGCCGCTGGGCGGCAACGCCTTCATCACCCGCCCCGCCCCGGCCCGCGAGGAACTGGTCGACGACACCGGCCTGCACAACTGGAGTTCGAACCAGGCCGTCGCCAGCGTGTATTTCTACGTCAAGCGGCCCGGCCAGCTCGACCTGGGCCTGGTCGGCGCCCTGAACGGCGCCACCCGCAGCACGGTCGAGGTCAGCGTCGAAGGCCAGCGCCGGCTCGCGGTCCTGGCCAGCGGCGCGACCGCGTTTCCGGTCGGCCGCTTCCACGTGTCGCGCCCGGGCTACGTCAAGGTCGACCTGCGCGGCGTGCGCAGCGACGGCGACTACTACGGCGACATCAGCGGGCTGGAAGTCGGCGGCAGCGCCGCGTCCGCGGGCCTGGTCTTCGCCGACGACCCGGCCAATTTCTACTGGTCGCGGCGCGGGCCGTCCGGCCACCTGGGCTTCTCGGTGCCGGCGGACACCGAGTATTTCTACAGCGAAGTCACCGTGCCCAAGGGCCACGACCACATCGGCTCGTACTTCATGGCCAACGGGTTCAACGGCGGCTATTCCGGCATCCAGGTCAACTCGGCTAGCGAGCGGCGCGTGCTGTTCTCGGTGTGGGATTCGCCGACCGGCAAGACCACTTTGCTCAAGAAGGGCGCGGACGTGATCGCCCAGGACTTCGGCGGCGAAGGCACCGGCGGCCAGAGCTTCCTGCGCTACGACTGGAAACCCGGCCAGACCTATCGCTTCATCACCCGCGCGCATCCCGATGGGCGCGGCAGCACCCTGTATTCGGCCTGGTTCGGCCTGCCGTGCGCGAACGGCCGCCGCGACTGCCCGTGGAAGTTCATCGCCACCTGGAAGTACGACGGCGCCTCGACCTACCAAAAGGGCGTGTACTCCTTCATCGAGTGCTTCAACCCCGACCTGGGCTATCTCGACCGCAGGGCGTGGTACGGCAACCAGTGGGCGGTCAGCAACACCGGCGCCTGGACCGAGATGACCTCGGCGCGCTTCACCGTCGATGCCACCGCCAGCAACCGGCAACGCCTGGACATCACCGGCGGCGCGATCGCGCCGGCGTTCTATCTGCGCAATACCGGCTTCTTCAGCCACGCCGAGCCCGCCGGAACCACGTTCACGCGCAAGCGCTCGCCGCAGCGGCCGAACGTGAACCTGGCCGCGCTGCCGGAGCCGGCGCCCTGACCGGCAAGCGACCCGCACCGGCCGATAACGAAAAAGCCCCGCGAATGCGGGGCGTTTTCGTTGGCGCCGGATCAACCCAGGAACAAGTCCGGCAGCAGCGGCTTGCCGGGTTCGACCGCGTACTGCTCGAAGTCGGTCACGCCGGCTTCCTGCAACACTTCTTCGTCGATCAGGAAGCGGCCGTAGAAGTCCTTGGCCGGGCGGATCAGCACTTCGCGGACCGCGTCGGCGACGATTTGCGGTTTGCGACAGCGGTCGAGGGGGACGCCGGGGATCATGTTCAAAGCGTCTGTGGCGATTATGGTCTTCGGCCAGAGGGCGTTGATCGCAACTCCGGTTGGACCGAACTCGCCGGCCAGGCCCAGGGTCACGAAGCTCATGCCCATCTTGGCCAGGGTGTAGCCGGTGTGCGGCGCCCACCACTTCGGGTCCAGGCTCGGCGGCGGCGCCAGGGTCAGGATGTGCGGGTTGGCGGCCTGGCGCAGGTAGGGCAGGCAGGCCTGCGCGCACAGGAAGCTGCCGCGCGCGTTGACCTGCTGCATCAGGTCGAAGCGCTTCATCGGCGTGTCCAGCGCGCCGCGCAGCCAGATCGCGCTGGCGTTGTTGACCAGGATGTCGAGGCCGCCGAAGGCGTCGACGGTGGCGGCCACCGCCGCGTTGACCTCGTCTTCCTCGCGGATGTCGCACTTGAGCGCGAGCGCGCGGCCGCCGGCGGCTTCGACTTCGGCGGCGACGCTGTGGATGGTGCCCGGCAACTTGGGATTGGCCACCGCCGACTTGGCCGCGATGGCGATGTTGGCGCCGTCGCGCGCGGCGCGCAGCGCGATCTCGCGGCCGATACCGCGCGAGGCGCCGGTGATGAAGAGGGTCTTGCCTTGGAGTGTGGACATGGGCGGCCTGAGATCGAAGGGGACGGGATCGAAGGGAACACGCTCGGCGCGGGCGTCGCCCTCATCCTAATACCAAGCCGCGGGCGCCGCCGTTACCGGCGCCGCATCGCGCTGGCCGCGGACTCGCGGCGCATGCCGCGCCGCCCGGACCATACGTTTCAAACGATGGTGTTTGAATCGCGATCGTTTGAAGCGCCATCGGTTGAAGCGCGGCCGTCGCGAGTTCCGCGGTGCCGGCGTCCGCGCCGCGCGCTCAGGGCTTGGGCCCCTGCCCCTCGTTGTCTTCCCAATGCAGGATGCGCCGGGTCACGAAGCGGTACACCGGCTTGCCGGTGACGAACCACAGCTCGCGCACCCAGGAATGGCGCTTGAGCACGCGCCGCTCGACCGGGGTCAGGTGCTGCGGGCAGTACGTGCGCTTGTGCTTGAGCAGGTGGCGCAGGTCCTCGCGCGCGAGCAAGCGCATCCAGCGCGAGCGCGGGTCGCCGCGCACGGCCAGCTGGAAATCGATGATCGCCGGAGCGCCGTCGGCCAGCACCAGCCAATTGGCCTCCTTGGCCAGGTCGTTGTGGGCCAGCCCGCGCCGGTGCAAGCGCTGCAGCAGGCGCCGGGCGCGGCGGAAATAGGCCAGGTCGCCGTGCGGCGGGCGCTGGTACATGGCCGCGCCCTCCATGTAGCTGCGATCGAGCTTGCGGCCGTCCCAGCCCAGCAACCGCGGGGTCGCCTCCAGGCCGTCGATCCGCTGCAGCGCGCGCGCCTCGCGCCGCGCCAGCCACCATGCCGGCAGGCGCAGCCACCACGGCACGTGGCCCAGGTCGCGGCGCACGAACAGGCCGCGGCCGTCGCGCATCAGGGCGATGCGGCCGAAACTATCGGCCTTCAGCGCGGTCACTTCGATCACTTCCGACATGCGGCGAAGTGTACTTCGGGCCGGCGCGACCCGGTTCCGCGCGGCCGCGGGCGGGCCGCCGCGGGGCGGTTACAGGCCGTTACCCGCGGTCACGCCCTGCGCCTGCGGTCACGTTGCCGCTTCATCCTCGCCACAGCCCGCCCTGCCTATAATCGACCGATGGATTCAGCCTGGCTCGAAAGCGCGACCGCATGGATCGCGGCCCATCCCATCGCCGCAGGCGTCGTGATCTTCCTGATCGCGTTCTGCGACGCCCTGATCATCCTCGGCATCGCCGTTCCCGCGCTGCCCCTGCTGTTCGCGGTCGGCACCCTGGTCGGGCTGGGCCACATCAACGGTCCGTACGCGCTGATCTGCGCGACCCTGGGCGCCTTCGCCGGCGACGCGCTGAGCTATTGGGTCGGTTATCGCTGGGGCCCGCAACTGCGCCAGCGCTGGCCGTTCTCGAAATATCCGCAATGGATCGACCGCGGCGAGAACCTGTTCCACCGCCACGGCAGCAAGAGCATCGTGATCGCGCGCTTCGTCGGCGCGGTGCGTCCGTTCGTGCCCGCCATCGCCGGCATGCTGCGCATGCCGCTGCGCCGTTACGCGCTGCCGAGCCTGTTCGCCTGCGTGACCTGGTCGGCGCTGTTCCTGGCCCCGGGCTGGGTGCTGGGCGCGTCCTACGACGCGGTGGCCGCGGTCGCCGACCGTCTCGCGGTGGTGCTCGGCGCGCTGCTGATCGCGGTGGCGGCGGTCTGGGCCGGCGTGCTCTACACCTGGCGCTGGTTCGCCAACCACGCCGACCAGATGCTCGCGCGCGCGCTGCGCTGGACCCGCGCGCATCCGCGCCTGGGCCGCTACGCCGCGGCGCTGATCGACCCCAACCGGCCCGAATCGGCCTCGCTGGTGATGCTGGCGGTCTGCCTGCTGGCGATCAGCTGGATCTGGTTCACCCTGCTGGCGACGCTGCTGGCCAGCGGCGGGCCGCTGCAGATCGACCACACCGTGCACGAGTTCATGTGGACCCTGCGCAATCCGCTGGCCGACCGGCTGATGGCGGCGCTGGCCTGCCTGGGCGACCCGATGGTGCTGGCGCCGGCCTCGATCGCGGTGCTGGCCTACCTGGCCTGGCGGCGGCGCTGGATGGCCGCGGCGCACTGGGTCGCGGCGATCGTGTTCGGGCTGGCGCTGACGTCCTTGCTGGAATGGGCCATCGACATGCCGCGCCCGCCGACCGCGCCGGCCGGCTTCGGCTTCCCGTCGGTCGCGGTGACCATGACCACGATCGTGTTCGGCTTCTTCGCCGTGCTGATCGCGCGCGAGCTGCCGGGGCGGCAGCGGGTGTGGCCGTACCTGCTGGCCGGCGTGGTCACCACCCTGGTCGGCTTCGCCCGCCTGTACCTGGGCGCGCACTGGCCCAGCGACCTGATCGGCGGCACCTTGTTCGGCATCTTCTGGCTGCTGGCGCTGGGCATCGCCTATCGCCGCCACGTCGCCCGCTCGTTCTGGATGCGTCCGTTGGCGTGGCTGTTCTACAGCGTGTTCGCGATCGCCGCGCTGTGGCACGCGCCGCGCGCGGCCGACCCGCTGCTGGCCAAGTTCGCCTCGGCCACGCCGACCGCGACCCTGGACGCGCAACGCTGGTGGCGCAGCGACTGGACCACGCTGCCGGCGCAACGCAACGAGAGCGACGTGCGCCGGCGCTGGCCGCTGGACCTGCAGGTCGCCGGCCCGCTGCCGCCGCTGCGCGCCACGTTGGAAGCGGCCGGCTGGCGGGTCCAGCCGCAGGCCGGCTGGCTGGCCACCATCGCCCTGCTCGACGACGACACCCCGCCGCGCGACCAGGTCGTGCTGCCGGCGACGCTGGACGCGCAGGCCGAATCGCTGCTGATGCTGCGCGACGGCCCGACCCCGGAGGTGCAGTACGCGCTGCGGCTGTGGCCGGCGCCGGCGGTGCTGTCGGACGGCACCCCGCTGTGGATCGGCACCACCCAGACGCTGAAGCTCAACAAGCCCTTCGGCGCGGCGGCGCTGTGGTTGCCGCAGCCCGACGACGGCGCCGCGCACGCGCAGGTGCGGCGCGCGCTGGTCGGCTTCGTCACGGTCCAGCAGGCGCATCCGAAGAACGGCGTGGAGGTGCTGCGGCTGCGCTCGCAGTACTCGGGGCCGCAAGCCGCGCAGTAAGCGCCCCCGCGGCCGGCGCGCCGCTCAGGGCAACAGGGTCAGCAGCCGTTCCAGGCGTTCGTGCGGATCGTCCAGTTGCAGCAGCATCTGCCGCTGCTGCAGCGACAGCGGCAGCAGTTCGGCCAGGCGCCAGCCGACCCAGGCCGCATCGTCCAGGCGCGAATGCGGCGCCAGCGCATGCTCGCCGCCGGCCTGTTCGAGCAGCCGCTCGAGCAGGGTCGCCAGCAGCGAGTGCTGCGGCCGCACGACCTCCTCGCCGTCGGGCTCGCACCAGTGCACTTGCGCCACCTGCAGGCCGTTGTCGCGCACCCGCGCGCGCTCGGCGCGAAAGCGGCGGGCGCCGCGCACGCGCAGGGTCAGCAGCCCGTCCTCGCCGGTGCCGAAATCCTCGATCAGCGCCTCGGTGCCGTACGCGGCCGCCGACGCCGGCTCGCCGACCTCCTCGCCCTGCATGATCAGGCAGACCCCGAACCCGCGCCCGAGCCGGCCGCATTCGCGCACCAGGTCGAGATAGCGGCGTTCGAACACGCGCAGGCCCAGGCTCGCGCCGGGCAGCAGCACGGTGTGCAGTGGGAACAGGCCGAGCGAATCGGAGTCGGGGGACGGCATGGCGGCAGTGTAACCGGGGGACGGCGGGGCATCTAACCGCGCGCGGCGGCTATGAAGCGTCGGGGGATAGCGTGATCGAATGCCGCTCCGACGCGGCCTTGTCTGGCCGCCGTCGTTGCGGCGAAAGCCGGAATCCATGTTGCTGCTACCTCTGCCTTTACCTTTGCTTGCACGTGCCTTCGAGCCGAAGCAGCGACTCCGGAGACCCGGAGGGCGCGCGCATGGATGCGCGCGTGCGCCGTAGGGGCAGGATGCCCCTTACGGCGCATCCCGGCGCCCGGTGCTGGACCTGGTGGCTGGTGACTTTAGACAAGCGTTTTTCTTTGGTTACTTTCTTTTGGCGCGCTACCAAAAGAAAGTAACTCGGCCGCTTGCGGACGAAAGCTGTTGATTGCCGCTTGTCGTCACACGTCAACGACGGCAGAGCAGTTGCGTATCCGACTGTAGGAGCGGCGCAAGCCGCGACCGCGACAACGCAACTACGACGAAACCTTCGCGATCGCTACGATGGCGCGGTCGCGGCTTGCGCCGCTCCTACAGGGGGTGTGCCGCGGTGGGTTCGACCTTTGCATGTTCGTACGCTTGACGACAAGCCTCGATCAAGAGCTTCCGTCCGCAAGCGGCCGGGTCACTTTCTTTGTCCAAAGCAACAAAGAAAGTAACCAAAGAAAGTGCTTTTTCCTGTTTCGAATCAAGAGC
>NZ_FNPT01000037.1 GCF_900107375.1 Lysobacter sp. yr284 | reverse complement strand
TACGACGAGACTTTCATCGTTACTGCGATGACGCGGTCGCGGCTTGCGCCGCTCCTACAGGGGGCGTGCCGCGGTGGGTTCTTCCTTATGCGTGTGCGTACGCGTGACGACAAGCATCGATCAAGAGCTTCCGTCCGCAAGCGGCCGGGTCACTTTCTTTGTCCAAAGCCACAAAGAAAGTAACCAAAGAAAAGGCATTGCTGTTTCGGATCAAGAGCCACTATGGCTCATCGTTGCGCGGGGCCGCGCCATAAGGGGCATCCTGCCCCATGGCGCGCGCGCGCATCCATGCGCGCGCCCTCCGGGGCTGCGGGACGTGTGCTTTGCGTGGGGTTGCGTCCGAGCGAACAGCAACAGCAATAGCAACGGCAACGGCAACGGCAACGGCAACGGTGAGGGTGAGGGTGAGGGTGAGGGCAAATGGATTCCGGCTTTCGCCGGAATGACGGAACGATGGGCCGCGGCGGTCGTAACGGCCGAGCCCGTGTTGGCGCGTCGCGAGCCGCGACCGCGACACTTCGGCTACGTCGAATCCCGCCTCGCCGCCACGCTCAAACCGACGCGACTTCGTCCTCCATCCGCACCACATACCGCACCGCCTCCACCCGCACCGCGCGCAGCGGCGCTTCCAGTTCGCGCGCGGCCTCGCTCCACTGCGGCGACTGGCACTGCAGGTTCAGGCAGCCGAAGCGGCGCGCCGCGTCCAGCGCCTGGCCCAGCAGCGCGGTCTCCACGCCGCGTTCGAGCCACGGCTCGCGCACGTAGGGATCGTCGAGCTGCAGGCAGTAGGCGCGCTCGAGCATGGAGAAGCTGGCGGTGGCGCTGGCGTAGCCGATCACCTCGCCGTCGGCCTCGGCCAGCCAGGCCCAGGCGCCGAACGGCGGCTCGAACAGCACCTCCATCAGCTCCAGCGCGTCCGCGCGCGGCGGGCCGTAGGGACGGCGCTCCAGCGTGCGGCGGTCGCTGTGCTCCTGGCACAGCGCGATCAGGGTCGGGGCGTCGGCGCGGGTCACCGCGCGCACGCTCAGGCCGGCGGGCGCGGCGAGGGAGGGTTCGGAACGGGTCACGGCGAGCTGGGGGTTCATCGCGGGTTTCCGGTAGACGGCGGATGTGGGGCGCGGCGACGCGGTAGCATCGGCGCGGCAGACCGCGGACGCGGCGGCCTGTGCTGCGGGCGCGGCCATCGTGCGCGCCGGCTTTTAAGAACTTTTTAATCGTGCCGGCGCACAGTGGCTGCGCACGATGCGGCCGATCGCCGCAACCCCTCTTGCCGAGCTACCCACCCAAGCGACACCGAGACACGACCGGGCGATGAACATCCTGCTGGTGGAAGACGACGCGATGCTGGCCGAGGCCGTGCGCATGGGCCTGGGCCACGACGGCTGGCGGGTGGACTGGGTGGCCGACGCGCCGCTGGCCAAGACCGCGCTGGTCGATCACGACTTCGACGCGGTGGTGCTCGACCTCGGCCTGCCCGGTGGCTCCGGCCTGGGCGTGCTCAGCGCGCTGCGCAACCGCTACGACGCCACCCCGGTGCTGATCGTGACCGCGCGCGACAAGCTCAGCGAGCGCATCGCCGGGCTCGACGCCGGCGCCGACGACTACATCGTCAAACCCTTCCAGCTCGACGAACTGTGCGCGCGCCTGCGCGCGGTGATGCGGCGCAGCCAGGGCCGGGTCTCGCCGGTGCTCAGTTGCGGCGCGGTGGTGCTGGACCCGGCGCGGCGCCTGGTCACCCGCGACGGCGAGCCGGTCACGCTCAGCGGCCACGAGTTCCGCACCTTGATGCTGCTGCTGGAACGCCAGGGCCGGGTGGTCACCCGCGAACAACTGGAGGAAGCCGTCTACGGCAGTTCCGGCACGATCGAGAGCAACACCATCGCGGTGTACGTGCACCAGTTGCGGCGCAAGCTCGGCGAACAGCTGATCGTGACCGTGCACGGCTACGGCTACCGCGTCGGCGGCGGGCCGAACTGAGCATGGCCGGCCTGCGCCTGCGCATCCGCCCGCAACTGCGCGCCCGCGCGCGGCCGGCGCCGGCGCGCCCGTCCACGCTGCCCGGCGGCCGCCGATGAGCGCGATCGACGGCCGCGACGCCGGCGCGCCCGGCACCGGCGAAAGCGAGCGCGAAGCGCGCTGGCGCGAGCGCGAACGCCAGATCAGCAGCTGGCGCGAACGCTGCCGCCAGTCGCGCGAGTTCCCGGCCGGCCGCTCGCTGCGCTGGAAACTCACCTGGGTGCTGTTCAAGGCGGTGCTGCTGGCCTGGTTCGTGTGGCTGAGCTGCCAGATCTGGCAACTCGGCCGCGAGCACACCGGCATGCTCGACAACTCCCTGCGCGAGATCGCCGAGCAGGTGCTCGGCTCGATGCCCGAGGGCCTGGACCGCCTGCCCTCGCGCGACCCCGCGCGCGCCACCGTGCCGGTCGACGCCGACCGTAAGATGAGCTTCCAGGTCTGGGCCAACGGCCGCAACGTGGTGTATTCCGCGGCCGCGCCGCTGCAGCCGCTGAACCCCGAATTCAAGGACGGTTTCGCCCGCCGCGTCATCGACGGCGAACGCTGGCAGGTCTACACCCTCACCGACAAGCCGCGCGGCCTGGTGGTGCAGGTCGGCCGGACCAAGCGCATGGCGATCGAGGAACTGCAGAACTGGATCGTCGGCAGCCTGCTGGCGGCGGCGCTGATCCTGGTGTTGTTCGCGCTGGCCACCTGGCTGGTGATCGGGCGCTCGCTGCGGCCGATCACCGCGTTGCGGCGGATCCTGCAGCAACGCCAGCCGCTCGACCTGACCCCGCTGCCGACCCATCCGCTGCCCTCGGAATTCCATCCGCTGGTGGAGGCGTTCAACGGCCAGCTCGAGCGCGTCGACGCGGCCGTGCAGCACGAGCGCCGCTTCATCTCCGACGCCGCCCACGAACTGCGCACGCCGCTGGCGGTGCTGAGCACCCACGCCGAACTGGCGCTGCGCGCGACCACCCTGGAAGCGAAGAACGCCGCCCTGCAAAAGCTCAACGCCGGCGTGCAGCGCAGCGCGCGGCTGTCGGAGCAACTGCTCGACCTGGCCCGGCTCGACGCCGGCGAGGAAAGCGTGCGGCTGGCGCCGCTGGACCTGTCCGACCTGATCGTCCTGGTGATCCGCGACTTCGAGACCCTCGCGCGCGAGCGCCGCCAGCGCATCAGCCTGCGCGCCGAGCCGACCCGCCTGCTCGGCGACGTCGACCAGCTCGGCATCCTGCTGCGCAACCTGATCGACAACGCGGTGCGCCACGCCGGCGCCGACGGCCAGGTGGCGGTGAGCTGCTCGGCCGAGGCCGGCGGCGCGGTGTTGCGCGTGGCCGACAACGGCCTGGGCGTGGCCGCGGACGATTGCGAGCGCATCTTCGACCGCTTCTACCGCGCGCCGGGCAGCCCCGACGGCGGCAGCGGCATCGGCCTGTCGCTGGTCGCGCGCATCGCCCAGACCCACGGCGCCAGGATCGAATGCGGTCAGGGCCTGGAACGCGGCGGCGACGACCCGCGCGGCCCCGGCCGCGGCTTCGAAGTCTGCGTCTGGTTCCCGCCGGTGCCGGCCTGACCGCCGCATAGCCCCTGTAGCAGCGGCGCAAGCCGCGACCGCGCCGGTCCGACGGCCCCGCGCCTGGCGCCGCAGGCCGGCGGCGTCCACATGCCCTGCGCGATGTCTGCGCGGTCGCGGCTTGCACCGCTGCTACCGAAAGCGTCGTCCGCTGCTGCCAGCAGGCTGGCAGCAGCCCGCGCGCATCCTGGCCCGGTTTCCACGCCCCGGGACTGCGATGAACCACGACGGCCGCCACGACTTCGACTTCCTCCACGGCCACTGGCAGGTGCGCAACGAACGCCTGCGCGAGCGCCTGGCCGGCAGCGACGACTGGGAAATCTTCCACGCCAGCCAGACCTGCGAGCCGGTGCTCGGCGGCCTGGGCAACGTCGACGCCTTCCTCAGCGACTGGCGCCGCGACGGCGAAGACACGTTCCAGGGCATGACCCTGCGCCTGTTCGACCTGCAGCGCCGGCGCTGGAACATCTGGTGGGCCGGCAGTCACGACGGCGTGCTGGAGGCGCCGGTCAGCGGCGGCTTCGCCGACGGCGCGGGCGTGTTCGAAGGCGAACTCGAACACCAGGGCCGGCCGGTGCGCGCGCGCTTCGTCTGGAGCGGGATCGGCGCCACCACCGCGCACTGGCACCAGCAGTTCTCGATCGACGGCGGCGCCAGCTGGGAGACCAACTGGCACATGTGGCTGCGCCGGCGCGATGCGCACGGGCGCCTGCTGCACGAGGACGCGGTGATCGAACTGCGCCGCTACACCCTCAAGCCGGGCCGCCGCGACGAGTTGATCGACCTGTTCGAGCGCGAACTGATCGAACCGCAGGAAGCGGTCGGCATGCACGTGATCGGCCAGTTCCGCGAGCTGGACGAACCCGACCGCTACACCTGGGTGCGCGGCTTTCCCGGCCATGCCGTGCGGGTCGAGGCCTTGCACGGTTTCTACGGCGGCCCGACCTGGAAACGCCATCGCGACGCCGCCAACGCGACCATGATCGACAGCGACGACGTGCGCCTGCTCAAGCCGGCGCGGCCGCAGTCGGCGTTGCCGGCGGCGCCGCGCGAGCGCGCGCCGGTCGGCGCGTCGGCGGACGCGGACGGCATCGTCTGCATCGGCGTGTGCGAACTGGACGCGCCGGCGCAGGCCGGCTTCCTCGGCCGCTTCGAACGCGACTTCGCGCCGTTGCTCGACGCCGCCGGCCTGGCGCTGCTCGGCGTCTACGTCAGCGACGACACGCGCAACGCCTTCCCGCGCCTGCCGGTACGCGAGGGCGAGCCGGCGCTGGTCTGGTTCGCGCGCTGCGCCGACGCCGACGCGCCGCACCGGCTGGCCGATGCGCCGCCGTGGCGCGCCGCGGTGACCGACGCGCGTCAGGCCGGACTCAAGCGCGCGCCGCAACTGCTGCGGCTGGCGCCGACCGCGCGCTCGGAACTGCGCGGATGAGCCGGTGCGCCGATACCGCCGCGCTTGAGCGCGACGGCGCGGCGCGGGATCATGCGGCATGCGCCGCGCCGACCGCCTGTTCCTGCTGATCCATGCCTTGCGCGGCCGCCGCCAGGCCATCACCGCGCAGCGGCTGGCGCAGACGCTGGAAGTCTCGCTGCGCACCGTCTACCGCGACGTCGCCGACCTGCAGCGCTCGGGCGTGCCGATCGAGGGCGAGGCCGGGGTCGGCTACGTCCTGCGCAAGGGCGCGGACATTCCGCCGCTGATGTTCAGTCCCGACGAGCTCGAAGCCCTGGTGGTCGGAACCCGCTTCGTGCGCGCCTTCGGCGGCGAACGCCTCGGCCGCGGCGCCACCGCGGCCTTGCTCAAGATCGAAGCGGTGCTGCCGCCGGAACTGCGCGAGCGCGCCGCGCGCACCCGCATCTTCGCCCCCGAACTGAGCAACCGGATCGAATCCAGCGGCCTGATCGACGCGCTCTACGCCGCGGTGCAGGAGCGCCGGGTGCTGCGGCTGGCGTACCGCGACAGCGGCGCGCGCGCCAGCGAGCGCGAGATCGAACCCTTGTGCCTGTCGTTCTGGGGCGGCAGCTGGACCCTGGGCGCCTGGTGCCGCCTGCGCGAGGATTTCCGCAGCTTCCGCCCGGACCGCATCGCGACCCAGGCGACGACCGGAGAAGTCTTCGCGGCGGACGAAGCGCGAGGGCTCCAGGCCTACCTGCGTTCGGTGGGCGGCGAACTGCCCGATCGTTGGACGCGATGAGCGCGGAACCCGCGTAGAAGTCGGTACGTCGATCCCCCAATAAGCCCGAATCGCCTCCGACCGTCATTGCGGCGAAAGCCGGAATCCACAAGACCCCGCCGTTGCCGTTGCCGTTGCCGTTGCCGTTGTTGCTGTTGCTGCTGCCGTTCGCTCGGACGCAACCTCATGCGAAGCACACGCCCCGCAGCCCCGGAGGGCGCGCGCATGGATGCGCGCGCGCGCCATGGGGCAGGATGCCCCTTATGGCGCGGCCCCGCGCAAGGTGCAGGACCTAGTGGCTTTTGATTCGAAAAAGATAAGGCCTTTTCTTTGGTTACTTTCTTTGTGGTTTAAGACAAAGAAAGTGACCCGGCCGCTTGCGGACGGAAGCTCTTGATCGATACTTGTCGTAACGCGTACGAACACGCAAAGGAAGAGCCCACCGCGGCACGCCCCCTGTAGGAGCGGCGCAAGCCGCGACCGCGCCATCGCAGCGATCGCGAAGGTTTCGTCGTAATTGCATCGTCGCGGTCGCGGCTCGCGCCGCTCCTACAGTCGGATACGCAACTGCACTGCCGTGATCCGCCGAAAGCCGCAACCCATCGCGCTTTCGCCAACCCCCATCACCGAATCCGCACCGCCTCCAACCGCGCCAACTTGTCCGGATTGCGCATGATGAAAATATCCCGCAACGCCCCGCCTTCCTCGTAGCCGAAACTGATCGCCGCCTCGATCCGCCCCGCCCGCTCCAGGATCACCCCGCGCGAGCCGTTGAGGTCGACGAAGGTCCAGCGATCCTCGCGGCACGCCGGGTGCAGCACCGAGGCGATGAAGCCCAGCACCGCGTCGGCGCCGTGGATCGCCTGCGCCGCCGCAGTGACCTTGCCGCCGCCGTCGGCGTGCAGGGCGATCTGTTGCGACAGCAGCGAGGCCAGCGGCGCGGTGCGGCCCTGCACGATCGCGGTCTCGAACGCGGCCAGCAGCCGGTCCTGCTGCTCGGCGGGGGTGACGTGGCGGACCTTGCCCTGCTCGATGTTGCCGCGTGCGCGCTGCACCAGCTTGCGGCAGGCGGCTTCCTCGATCTCCAGGATCGATGCCACCTCGGCATAGGGCTGCTCGAAGATCTCGTGCAGCAGGTAGGCCGCGCGCTCCTTCGGCGTCAGCCGCTCCAGCAGCAGCAAGAACGCGGTCGACAGCGACGAGGCCAGGGTCCAGTGCGCCTCCGGTCCGCCGTCGCCGCCGGCTTCGGCGAGCTCGGCCTGGATCGGTTCGGGCAGCCACGAGCCGACGTAGTCCACGCGGCTGCGGTGGGCCGCGCGCAGCAGGTCGATGCAGCGCCGGGTGCAGGCGGTGGTCAGCCACGCCGCGGGGTTGCCGATCGCCTCGCGCCCGGCTTCGCGCCACTTGAGGTAGGTGTCCTGGACCGCGTCCTCGGCGTCGGCGCGCGAGCCGAGGATGCGGTAGGCCAGGCCGGTCAGCATCGGCGCATGCTGGGCGAAGAGTCGATCGTCGTGGGTGGCGGTCATGGCGCGTCGGTGCGAAAGCGAGGGTGGAGGCGGCGCCAGGATAACGGCGCCGCCGCGAGGCCGGGCGGCCGGCTCAGTGCTTGGACACCTGCAGGCGGTTCCACAGGTTGATCATCGCCGCCAGCGAAGTGATCGCGGCCAGTTGCGGCTCGTCGTAGTGCGTGCGCAGCTGCGCGCGCAGCGCGGCGTAGTCGGTGCGCTCCTCGACCCGGGTCAGCGCCTCGGTCCAGGCCAGCGCGGCGCGCTCGGCCGGGCTGAAGTCGGCGACGTGGCGCCACACCACCAGCCGGTCCAGGCGCTCATCGCTCTCGCCGTCCTGGCGCGCCTGGCGGGTGTGCATCTTGACGCAGAACGCGCAGCCGTTGATCTGCGAGGCGCGCAGCTGGATCAGGTGGTAGACCGCGCGCGGCAGGCCGCTGGCGTCGGCGGCGGCCTGGACCGCGCCGTGGGCGGCGCCGAACTGGCTCAGGACCTGGGGGATTTCGCGTTCGAACTTGATCGCTTCGGGGGTGCTCATGGGGATCGTCCTGGTGGAAGTAAGGGGCTTACATCCGGTTCGACGATCCAACTGGGGGCGGCGTGACATGGGCGGCGGATTTTTCGCCCGGGAGCGGTCGACGTCGCAGCTGTAGCGGCGCGGTCGCGGCTTGCGCCGCTCCTACAGGGGCTTCGGCGGCTTCGTATCCGGCTGTAGGAGCGGCGCGAGCCGCGACCGCGAAACCGCGCCGGCCGGCGCGACCTGCCGCTCAGATCACCCGCAACGTGATCGCCTTCAGCACCGCCCGGGTGCGGTCGCGCGTATCGAGTTTTTCCAGGATCACCGACACGTAGTTCTTGACCGTGCCCTCGGCCAGGAACATCGCCCGCGCGATCTCCTTGTTGGAATAGCCGCCGGCCATCAGCCGCAGCACCGCGACCTCGCGTTCGGTGAACAAGGCGCGCGGCGCGTCGTCGGCGTGGTAGCGGTAGCGCGCGCGCACCGGCTCGGTGCTGACCGGTTGCAGCAGGGTGGCGCCGGCGGCGACGCTGGCGATCGCCTCGCGCAGGTCTTCCGGCGCGGCGTCCTTGAGCAGGAAGCCCTGCGCGCCGGCTTCGGTGGCGCGCAGCAGCAGTTCGCTGTCGTCGAAGGTGGTCAGCAGCAGCACCGGGGTGCGGTCGCCGCGTTCGCGCAGGGCCAGCAGCGCGTCGATGCCGTCCATGCCGGGCATGCGGATGTCGCTGAGCACCACGTCCACCGGCGTCTGCGCCAGCTGGTCGAGCAGGGCTTGGCCGTCGTCGGCCTCGAACGCGATCTGCAGGCCCAGGCGTTCGAGCAGCGCGCGCAGGCCGGCGCGGACCAGGGCCTGGTCGTCGGCCAGGGCGATGCGGATCGGCGCGGCGCTCATGCCGGCGCCGCCGGGGTGGGCGCGCGGCGTTCGGGCGAGGGGCGTTGCAAGGGGAAACGGGCGTGGATGCGCATGGCGCCTTCGGGGCTGAGGGAGAAATCGAGTTCGCCGCCGGCCGCGGACACGCGCTCGCGCATGCCCGACAGGCCGTTGCCTTCGCGCAGCGGCGCGCGCACCCGGCCGTCGTCGTCGATGCGCAGTTCCAGCGCGGCGCCGTCGCGGCGCAGGCGCACCTGCAGGCGCGCGGCGTCGGCGTGGCGGGCGGCGTTGGTCAGCGCTTCCTGGACCACCCGCAGCAGGGTTTCGGCCAGGGCGGCGTCGGTGAGGTGCAGGCGTTCGTCCAGGTCCAGGTCCAGCGCCGGCCGCGGCAGCGGCGCGGCCAGCGCGCGCAGCGCGGTGGCCAGGTCGAGCCCGCGCGCGTCGCGCAAGGCCTGGACCACGCTGCGGATGTCGCCGAGCAGTTCCCCGGCCAACTGCTGCGCCACCTGCACTTCGCGGCGCCCGGCCAGGTCCGGCTCGGCGGCGAGCGCGCGCAGGTTGAGCATCATCGCGGTGAGCTTGTGCCCGGCCACGTCGTGCAGCTCGCGCGCCATGCGCAGGCGCTCGGCGTCGCGGGCGCTGTCGGCGAGCAGGGCGCGGGTCGCGAGCAGGTCGGCGTTGACCAGGGCCAGGCGGTCGCGCGCCTGTTCGGCGCTGCGCGCGTAGTGCGCGACCAGCACGGCGAAGCCCTGGAAGCCGATGAAGCACAGGGTGATGATCAGCGCGCCGCGGTTGCCGGCGGTGGCCAGGATCAGGTACAGGGCGAGGTTGAGCGCCGCGGTCATCGCGACCACCCGCCGCAGCGGATAGCTCATCGCCAGCTGTGCGACCAGGATCACCAACAGCGCCGGCGCCGCGCCGCCGCGCGGGGCGAGGTAGCAGATCGCCAGCGCCGTCGTCGCCTGCAGCGAAAACCAGAAGCCGCGGCGCGCGCGCGCGGCCCCGACCAGTTCGTCGCCGAGGAAACCGAACAGGAACGCCGCCATCACCGTCCACACCAGCGGCCCCTGGGCGCTGCGGTCGTACGGCAGCGACAGGCCGACCCCGAGCCAGCTCAACACCGCCGGCAGGTTCAACGGTTGCAGGAAGCTGCGCAGCGGCGAGGGCATCGGCATGCGGCCATGCTGCGCGGCGTGCGTCGCGCTGGCAACGGGGCGGCGGCCGAAAGTGACTTCCGGCAGGGCGCATCGATGACCGCCGGGCGCTGCGCGCGCGGCGGCGCGCGCCGAGCATGGCGCCACCCCGGCCCGATGCGCCGGCAGGAGCGGCGAAGATGGAACTGGCGGACACGTACGCGGTGGTGAAGTGGCTGCACATCGGCCTGGGCGCGGTCGCGCTCGGCGGGTTCTGGGGCGCCGGGCTGAGCCGCAAGGGCGGCGCGCTGCACCGCCGCGCCGGCCAGGCGTTCTTGCTGGCGATGGCCGGCATCCTGGTCACCGGCTTGCCGATGGCCGGCTATGCGCTGCACCGCGGCCATCCGGTCACCGCCGCGTTCCTGGGCTACCTGCTGGTGATCACCGCGACCGGCGTGTGGGCGGGCTGGCGCGCGATCGCCGACAAGCGCGACGTGCGCGCCTACACCGGCCCGGTGTTCGTGGCGCTGGCGGCGCTGTCCTTGGCCAGCGGCGCGGCCATGCTCGCGCTCGGCCTGGCCAAGGGCCAGCCGCTGCCGATCGGCTTCTCGGCGATCGGCCTGGGCATCGGCGCGAGCATGCTGCGCAAGCGCCGCAACCGCGACGCGCTCGCGGCGCGGCCGCGCTGGTGGATGGTCGAGCACTACAACGCGATGATCGGCAACGGCGTGGCCGTGCACATAGCTTTCCTCGGCATCGGCCTGCCGCGGCTGTTGCCGATGCTCAGCGGCGCCGCCCTGCAGCAACTGGCGTGGTTCGCGCCGCTGGCGCTGGCGATCGCGGCCAAGCTGTGGGCCGACCGGCGCTGGCGCGCGCCGGCCGCGCAGCACACCGCGGCGAAAAAGGAAAGTGCACTGCGTTGAGGGCGAAGACCGCCGGCGCGTTGCAACCGCGGCCGGCGTGGGCGCATCACACCCGGTGACTTCCACATTCACGGCCACGCACATGATCCTGTCCGCCCTGCGCACCGCCACGCTGACCGCCGCGTTGTCCGCGGCCGCCGCCGCCCACGCCGCCGCGCCCGCGCCCGCCGCCGCCGGTGCCCGCGCGAACCTGGCCTGCCACGTCGGCGCCTATCGCCTCGACGACGGCCGCTCGCTCACGCTGGGCCGCATCGACGATCCCGCCGCGCTGCGCTGGCGCCTGCTCGACGGCCGCACCGGCAAGCTCGCGAACAAGGACGGCGCCCTGGTCAGCACCGGCGGCTGGGGCGAGCGCGCCGATGGGGTCAAAGTCGCGCTCGGCCGTTGCGGCGAAGGCATCGTGTTCGAAGGCCATCGCGGCGAGCCGGTCAAGCTCGATGTCGTCGACACCGCCTTCGACGGCGCCGGGGTGAAGCTGCGCGGCCGCCTGGTGCTGCCGGCCGGACAGGACAAGGTGCCGGTGGTGGTCATGGTGCATGGCTCGGAGAACTACTCCGGCGTCGATCTGTACTACCAGCAGTACCTGTTCCCGAGCGAAGGCGTGGGCGTGTTCGTCTACGACAAGCGCGGCACCGGCGGTTCCACCGGCAAGTACACGCAGAACTTCCACGAACTCTCCGACGACGCCGTCGCCGCGCTGGCCGAGGCGCAGCGCCTGGGCGGCGCGCGGGTGGGCCGGATCGGCTACCTCGGCGGCAGCCAGGGCGGCTGGATCGCGCCGCTGGCGGCGAGCAAGACGCCGCAGGCGCAGTTCGTCGAAGTCGGCTTCGGCCTGGCCGACGGCGTGCTGGCCGAGGACCGCGACCAAGTGGTGCTGGACCTGCGCGCGGCCGGCTTCGGCGATGCGGCGACGCTGCGCAAGGCGCGCGAGCTCACCGACGCCACCGGCCTGATCGCGTCGAGCAACGGCCAGCGCGGCTGGACCGAGTTGGCCGCGGTGCGCAAGAAGTACGAAGCCCAGCCGTGGTGGACGTCGGTCAAGGGCGAGTACAGCGGCCTAGTCGCGACCCACACCCGCGACCAGATCATGGCCGAGTTCAAGAAATACGATTACGAAGTGAGCTGGGACTACGACCCGATGCCGGTGCTGCGCACGCTCAAGACCCCGCAGCTGTGGGTGCTCGGCGGCGACGACATCGAGGCGCCGTCGGAAGAGACGCAAAAGCGCCTGGCCGCGCTCGGCCGCGCCGGCCGCCCGATCGCCAGCGTGGTGTTCCCGCAGGCCGACCACGGCATCCTGGAGTACGAGAAGGACGCCAAGGGCGAGCGCCAGCACACGCGCACGGCCGACGGCTATCTGCGCATGCTGCTGGACTGGATCAAGCGCGGCACGCTGGACGGCTGGCCTTACGGCACGGCGAAGCAGCTGGCCGGGCCGAAGTGATCGCCGTGGGAGGGCCTTCGGGCTCGATGCTTTTCGATCCGAACGCGTCGGATGTTCGTCGCTGCTGAAACAAAAGCGTCGGAACTGAAGTCCCTCCCACCCAAGCAGTACGCCCAAACGCGAGCGGCTTGTGTGGGAGGGCCTTCAGGCCCGACGCTCTTCGATCCGCTCGCGTCGCAATTCCCTCCAAGAAGCGGAAATTGCCGAGTTCCCGGCCCACTTGCGACGCATATTGCAGTTCGACGACCGCCGTGATGGCGAATCGTCATGACGATCTTCCGCCGCGTGTCGCGCGCTTTACGAACCGGTAACCGTCGCTTTACACCTGTGTGCGCGCAATCCACTAGAACGTTGGCTCCTCACTTCAATGCAGGAGCGGCCCCATGCGCATCACCATCGTCGGCGCGGGTTTCAGCGGCAGCGCCCTGGCCAGCGAGCTGGCCCGCAACGCCGGTCCCGGCGTGGAGCTGTGCCTGGTCGGGCAGCCGGAAAGCTACGGCCGCGGCATCGCCTACGGCGAGGCGCGGCCGGAGCATCTGCTCAACGTGCGCGCCAGCGACCTGGGCGCGACGCCCGAGGCGCCGGGCGGTTTCGCCGATTGGCTCAACCTCACCGACCGCGCGCGCGGCAGCTACCTGCCGCGGCTGTTGTTCGGCGAGTACCTGCACGCGCAGTTGCAGGCCGCGGTGGCCGGCAGCACCGCCGCCTTCAGCCAGATCCGCCACGAAGCGATCGCGGTGGAGCGCGCGTCGGCGGGCTTTCGCGTGCACCTGGCCGACGGCAGCGACTTCCTCACCGACAAGGTCGTGCTCGCGGTCGGCGCGCTGCCGCCGCAGCCGTTGGCCGGGGTCGGCCCGCGCCTGGCGGTGCATCCCAGCTACATCGGCTGGCCGTGGCAGGACGGCGCGATCGACGCGATCGCGGCCGACGCGCGCCTGCTGATCGTCGGCACCGGCCTGACCATGGCCGACGTGGTGACCACGCTGCGCAAGCGCGGCCACCGCGGTCCGATCGTGGCGCTGTCGCGCCACGGCCTGCTGCCGCGCGCGCACCACGACGCGGCGCCGGCGCCGGTGGCGTTGCCGCCGGCGGTGCTGCACGCGCTCGACAGCCACGCCCCGCGCGAACTGCTGCGCGCGCTGCGCAACCTGGCGCCGGTGATCGACGACTGGCGCAGCCTGGTCGATGCGCTGCGGCCGTACCTGCAGGGCTTTTGGGCCGGCATGCCGGCGGCGCAGCGCGGCGGTTTCCTGCGCCACCTGCGCTCGTACTGGGAAGCGCTGCGCCACCGCATCGCGCCGCAACTGGCCGAGGAGCTGCAGGCGTTGCGCGAGTCCGGCCAGCTGCAGATCCGCGCCGGCCGCCTGCTGCGCGCGCGCCGCGGCGACGACGCGGTCGAGGCGCTGATCCGCGAACGCGGCGGCCAGCAACTGCGCAGCGAGCGCTTCGACGTGCTGATCCGCGCCACCGGCCTGGACACCGACGTGGAGCGCACCACCCACCCGCTGATCGCGCACCTGCGCGAATCCGGGCTGGTGGCGGCCGATCCGCTGGGCCTGGGGCTGCGCAGCTCGGCGCGGTTCGAAGTGCTCGACCACAAGGACGCGGCGGTGCGCGGGTTGTACGCGATCGGGCCGCTGCTGCGGGCGCAGTTGTGGGAGATCACCGCGGTGCCGGAGCTGCGGGTGGCGGCGCGCGAACTGGCCGAACGGTTGTTGTCGACCGCGGCGGTGGCGCGTCACCGGCCGGCGCTGGCGACTGCGTAGGTCGGTATCGCGCTGTAGGAGCGACGCGAGTCGCGACCGCGGGCGATCACGCTCGTGACGGGGCTTTCGTCGCAGGCCGGTTGTCGCGGTCGCAGCTTGCGCAGCTCCTACAGGGCTGCGGCTGGATCGGTCGTGCGTGTGGGTAACTGTGTGGATCGGTATCGCGCTGTAGGAGCGAGGCGAGTCGCGACTGCGGACGATCACGTTCGCGGCGGCGTCTGGGTGCTTCGCGGACGCCGCCTCACCGCGGCCGGGTCGCGCCGATGTCCACGCGCGCGGCGTCGCGCACCGCGACCCGCACGGTCGTCGGCGCGGCGTCCAGCGTCCAGGGCAGCGGCAGGTTGTCGGCGAGGACCTGGATGCGGTGTTCGCCCACGCTCACGCGGGCGAAGGCGAACGCGCCGGCGCTGTCGGTGCGCGCGGCCCAGCGGCCGTCCAGCAGCACGGTGAGGTTGGCGGCCGGCCGTTCCGAGGCGGCGCGCACGCCGTCGCCGTTGTCGTCCAGGTACACCACGCCGGCGATGTCGCCGCTGGCCGCGTCCGGCGCGGCGCCGAGCACCGGACGCGGGCGGCCGGCCTGCCAGTCGTAGCGCAGGGTCAGCAGCGCCGAGCGTTCGCGCGGCAGGCGCTGGAACGGCGAATCCAGGGCCAGCGGGTCGAGCAGGAACGGCGAGCGCTGCGAGCCGCGGCTTTGGAACAGCGCCGCGCTCAGCGCCCAGCCGCGCGCGAGTTGGCCGGTCAGGCTCAGGTTGACGTCGCCGCCGCGCAGCGCGCTGGGGCCGTCGCCGCGGGTCCAGCGCGCGTTGCCGTCGAGGTTCCAGCGCTGGCCCAGGCGCAGGCCGCCGTACAGCGACACGCTGGCGCTGCGGGTCGCCTGCTGCGCGCGCTGGCCGAGTTCGGCATAGGCCAGCGACAGCGACAGGTGCTGGCCTTCCGGCAGCGGCAGGGCCTGGTCGAGGCTGGCCTGCCAGCTGCGCTCGCCGCCGCCGGCGTCGGCGCGGTCGAGCTGCAGGCGGGTCTGGCCCCAGTCGCTGCGCCAGTCGGCGAAGGCTTGCAGCGAATGCGCGTCGCCGCCGCGGTCGGCCTGGCGCAGGCTGGCGCTGGCGCCGTAGCCGAGCCGGGTGCTGGCCTGGTAGCGCGCGAACGCGGTGGCGTAGCGGCCGTCGAAGCCGTCGCCGCGGATCGCGCGGATCTCGTCCACGCTGGCGTTCCACAACCAGCGTCCGTATTGGTAGCCCAGGCGGTAGTAGCCGCCGCGCACGTCCTGGTTGATCGGCAGCGCGCCCCAGGCCAGGCCGGGGTCGAGCGAGAACACGCCGGCGTCGTGGCGGAAGCGGCCGCGGCGCGCGCTGGCGTCGATCCAGCCGCCGCTGGCGTTGCCGTCGCGGCTGTGGCTGTTGAGCAGGTTGAACTGGACCGAGTCGGCGCCCGAACTCCAGCGCGCGGCCCAGTGGCCGGCGCGGGTGGCGCCGGCGAGGTAAGCCGCGTCGCCGCGCGCGTCCGGCGCGATCCGCCCGTCGCTGCCCAGCAGCGAGGCCGATGCGGTCCAGCCCGGCGCCGGCCGCCATTGCGCGCCGAGCGCGGCGACCTCGCCGTCGGCCAGCTCGAAGCCGACCGTGCGGCTGCCGGCGAACACGCCGGCGCGGCCGAACGCGGCGTAGACGCTGCGGCCGTCGTCCTCGCGCGTCCACTGGCTGCTGGCGCCGGCCATCGCCACGGTCGGCAGGAAGAAGCGGTACTGGTTGCGCTGCAGTTCCGGCGCCGGCGTGGCGATCACGCCCAGGCCGTTGTCGCCGCGCCAGCCGCCGTCCAGGTGCACGCCGCGCTGCCACAGCGTGGCCGCGCCGCCCCAGTCGCGGCCGCCGTCGCGGTCGCTGCGCAGCGCGGTGGCGTCGAGCGAGAACGCGCCCCAGTCCGCGGTTTCCCAATAGCCGCCCAGGCTGAGGCCGCGTTCGTCGTAGGCCTCGCCGCCGCGTTCGTTGCGGGCATAGTCCAGGCTCAGCCGCAGCGAACGCGGCAGGCCGCTGTCGTCGAGGCCGTCGTCCGGGTCCGGCGGCAGCGGCGCCAGCGCCGGCGCGGCGATGATGCGGTCGCGGTACTCGCCCGCGGCCGCGCGGTCCTGCGCCGCGGCCGCCGCGGCGCAGGCGTACAGGGCGAGCGCGAGCGCCGCGGCCAGGCGGCGCGGTCGCGGCGGGCGGGTGCGCAGGCTCATCGCGCGCGGCTCAAGGCGCCAGGCGCAGGTCGAGCGGCAGCGTCTGCCGGTCCCATTCCAGTGCGCCCTTGAGCTGCAGCGGATAGGCCAGCGCCGGCGGCGCCGAATCGGCGTCGTCGGCCTGCGGCGTCAGCGCCAGGGTGCGGGTCTCGCCGGGCAGGATCGGCAGGCTGGACGGTTGCAGGCCGTAGCGGCGCCCGTTCGCGTCGATGCCGTCGATCAGGCCTTCCAGGCGGGTGTGGGCATTGCCCTCGTTGCGCACGCGCAGCACCGGCACGCGCTGGCCGTCGACCTGCGCGGTCGCGGTCTCGACCACGCGCAGCCGCGCCGCGGCGTCGCCGACGGCGAGGTAGACGATGATGCCGATGCGCCCGGACACCGGCAGCGCGAGCGCGCCGCCGACGCTTTCGGGCTCGCCTTCCAGCAGGATCGCGAAGCGGCACTCGCCGGCCGGCGCGTCGGCCGGCACCGCCACTTCGAAGCGGTAGCGGCGCTTACCGTTGGCGGCGACGTCGATCTGCGCCGCTTCCAGCCCCACCCACGGCCGGCAGCTGCCCGGCGCCAGCGCGGTGTCGAACGCCACCGCGCCGTGGGCGTCCATCGTCCAGTCGGCGGTCTTGAGCGTGTAGCGCGCCGCGCGCGCGGACACGTTGGTGATCTCCACCACGTTGCGGTAGACGCTGCCGGGCTTGGCCCGGTCTTCGAAGCGCGGCGGCGAGACCAGCGCGGAGAAGCCCTGCGCGGCGGCGACGGCCGGCAACAGCGCGAGCGGAAGGCACAGCACAGCGAGACGGCGCACGAGCGATCGCATCAGGGTTCGTCCAGGTCGATTTCGAAGGAGAAAGTCAGGGTTTGCGCGCGGTCCAGGCGCTGGCCGTCGGCCTGCACGCTCAGGCGCAGGCGCTCGCGCAGCGCGTCCTCGGCGATCGGGCCGGCGTAGACCAGGGCGCGTTCGCCGCTGGCGAGCCGGCCCGGCAGCAACCGGCCCTGGGTGGTCCAGGCCACCTGCAGCGGGCCCGAGGGCGAGGCCGGCAGGGTCATGTAGATGCGGCCGTTGCGGCCGCGCCAGGCGGCCACGTCCAGGCGCAGGGCGACCTCGAGCGCGCCGGCGACGCCGCGGCCGCGCGCGCCGGGCACGTTCGCGTCCCAGCGCATCTGCACGTTCGGGTTCATCACCTGGCTGCCGCTGTCGTCGACGCGGTGGGTCGCCGCCGAGGCCAGCGGCGCCGCAGCGCACAGCGCCATCGCCAGCGCCGCCTGCAGCAGCGGCGCGAACCGCGCCCGCGCCGACCGGCCGCTTGCGCCGCGGGCACGGGCGGCCGCGCGCCGCTGCCGCCACCGGCGCGCGCTCACGGCGCGCTCAGGGTGTAGACCACCCTGCCCGTGTAGGTGCCGGCGCCGACCACGGCGTCGTTGGCGTAGCGGAAGCTGTGGCAGCTCTCGCGCCAGGTGTTGATCGGGAAACTGGTCAGCACCTGGGTGCCGGGCTGGAAGGTGCCGGCCGGGATCGGCTGCGCGCCGGTGTCGCCGTTGCCGCTGCTGGTCCAGGAAATCTGCGAGAACGCGATGCTGCCGCCCTGCGCGTTGGTGAGCGCGGCCGGCACGGTCGCGGTCAGCGTGGCCGCGCCGCCGTTGCCGCTGCGGCGGTAGAAACCGCCGACGTAGATCTGCGCCGGCACGTTGCAGAACGCGTAGCCGTCGTAGTTGCTCACGCCCGAGGAGGCGGTGGTGGTCATGACCTGGTCGACGCCGTTGCCGAGCGCCGCCGCCGGCACCGTCACCGACACCACATCGACGCCGCCGCCGTTGCCGGGCGTGCCGTTGCCGGTGTAGGTGCCGGTGTAGATGCCGTCGCCGACGCGCAGGTAGATGCCGCGCGCGCCGGGATTGAGGGTCGCGGTGAACGCGCCCGCGGCGGGCGCGAAGGCGGCGGCGGACAGCAGCAGGGCCCAGCCGCGCAAGCGTGCGGTCATGGCGAAGTCTCCGGGGAAGGCGCCGCCGCGGACGGCGGCGCCGGTGTCCCGCGCCGGACTGGCGCGGGGCGCATCGTGTCGTGGGGCGGCCGGCGTGCGGCTTACGGCATCGACGCGGTGTAGGTGACGCGGCTGTTGTTGGCGTTGACGCCGCCGTAGGTGCCCGGCGCGACCACGGCGCCGTTGAGGTAGGCGTAGGTCCACTTGGCGTCGAGGTTGACGACCTTGCTGCCGGCGCTGGGCGCGACGGTGCTGCTGGTGACGGCGCCGTCGGCCAGGGCCGGCGCGGGCAGCGCGGTGGCGGTGGTGTTGGTCGCCACCGAGGTCTGGATCTGGTTGTAGGAAATGCTGTCGCCGGCGCCGTTGCCGAGCGCGCCGACGGTCGAGGACGACAGGGTGATGGTGCCGTTGTTGCCGACCAGCTTGGCGGTGACCGCGCCGTTGCCGAGGTCGCCCGAGGCCGCGGTGGCGGCGACGGTGGCGCCGCTGCCGAGGCTGGCGGCCGGCACGGCGAAGGCGATCTGGTTGATGGTGGCGGTGTTGCTGTAGTCCGCGCCGGCGCCGACGCGCAGGAACAGGATCTTCGGCACGGTGATCTGGAAGTCGAGGCGGGCGGTGGCGGTGATCGGCGACGCGGTACCGGTGGAGTACTGCGACTCGGCCTGGGCCAGCAGCGGCAGGCCGGCCAGCAGCGAAGCGGCCAGGAGAGCGGTCGGGAACTTGCGCATGGAAGGTGTCCGAAGGGAGTCGGCGCCGGGGAATCCGGGCGCTCCGGCCAGACAACGCACAATCCGTGCCACAACGTGATTCACGTCGCAGATTGATTTGTTATTGCAGCGTGATCGTCGAATACTAAAGTGTGAACGAGTTCATAAAAAATTCCGTCGCGCCAGGGTGGGCGGGAAGCGCCGTGGCACGTCATCCGCCTGCCGGTGATGTGACGTCTTAGGTCAAGAACTACGCCTCATCGGTGCCGGGCTGGTGCCATCGACGCTCGCGCCGCAGTGACTTCCGGCAGGTCGCATCGATGACCGCCGGGACTGCGTTGGCGCCGCGCCGCGGCCGAGCATGGACGCCATCGGATCGCGACCCGCGACCCGCCCGCCCAGCCCGCCGCGCTGCGACCCGGAGAGCCGTCATGAACCTGAGCCACCTGCTGCAAGCCACCCCGACCTGGGTGTTCGTCCTGTTCGCCGTGCTGCTGGCGCTCGGCCTGCGCCGCCTGCGCACCGGGGTGCAATCGCTGGCGCGGGTGTGGGCGGTGCCGGCGATCTTCATCGCCTGGGGCCTGTACGGCCTGGCCGTGCACCTGGGCTCGGCGCCGTCGAACCTGCTGCACTGGATCGCCGGCGCTGCGGTCGGCGGCGCGCTCGGGCTGTGGTCGCTGGACCCGGCCGCGCTCGCCTTCGACCACCAGCGCCGGCTGGTGCGCCAGCCCGGCAGCGCGCTGCCGCTGCTGCGCAACCTGGGCATTTTCGGCGCCCACTACGTCCTGCAGGTGTTCGCCGCGACCCACCCGCAACTGCGCGACAGCGCGATGGGCTGGGACCTGGTGGTGTCGGGCTTCAGCGCCGGCTATTTCGTCGGCTGGGCCGCGCGCTTCCTCGCCGGCCAGCGCCGCGCCCCGCAGACCGACCTGGCGCTGGCCTGAGTTTCGCGCCGGCGCCAGCCTCCGCGACCTGCTCTTGTGGGAGGGCCTTCAGGCCCGACGCTGTCCGGTACGCGCACGCCGACCTGAGCCCAAAGCATTCGGGCCTGGAGGCCCTGCCAACAAAGCGGCCCCCGATCAGACCTCGGTCTTGGGAAAGTACGGCCGCTCCGCCGGCAACAGCGCCGCGGCCTCGTCCAACCGATCCGCCTGGACCAGATCGTGCACGCGATGCGCCAGCGGCGTGATGTCCTCGATCCGCTGGATCCACTCCTGCACATAGCGCAGCACCGCCGGACGGCCCAGGCCGATCTGGATCGAGCGATGATCCAGCGGCTCCAGCCGCAGGTTGCGCTCGGGGTCCCACTGGATCCGCACCGGCGTGGCGTCGCGGTGCCGCTGCCACTGCTCCGGCGTCATCGCCGGGTCCGGATGCGAGGGGCAACTGTTCGCCAGCGCCCATTCGAATCCCTCGCGGGTGATGTCGATGGCGAGGATGCGGCGCTGGTTGTCGTCTTTGTAGCCCCAGCCGGCGCGATACATCATCCAGCGGAACGAAGGCTTGATCCAGGTCATGCGCGAGCGCGAGAACGGCGCGACGAAGCGGCCGGCAGCGAGCGCGGCGTCGGCGATTTCGTCGTTGAAGGCCTGATAGACGCGGATCGTGGCGTCGTCGTGGACGGCGCGGATCTGGCGATAGGGAAGGCCGCTGGCGGTCTGCGCGGCGGCGTCGTGGCCCGCACCCATGTGCGGGGTCTTGCTCGGGTTGTCGTCGTTCATCGGGCGCGAGTGTAGCGCGCGCTCGGCGATCGCGCCGGCGGCGCCGCTCGTGGCGGACGGGCGGCGCTAGCCGTCGATGCCTGCGTCGTCGGCAGGTGTCGCGGTCGCGACTCGCGTCGCTCCTACAGGGAGCAACGCGACCGCGTCGTGCGCTTGCGGATCAGACGTCGCCGTCGGCCAGCCAGCCGGCGCCGGTGCCGCGGTTGAACACCGCATCGGTCTCCAGCACGTCGCCGGCCGGGACCGAGTCGCGTTCGCGCAGGCGCTGGTAGATCGGGGTGAAGTCCGGCTCGGTCGCGCGCATCAACTGCTCGAAGCTGTCGATGACGAAATAGGTCTTCTGGAAGGTGTCGATGCGGTAGCGCGTGCGCATGACCCGCTCCAGATCGAAGCCGATGCGGTTGGGCGCGTCCGATTCCAGGCTGTAGATCGATTCGCTCTTGGACGAGACGATGCCGCTGCCGTAGATGCGCAGCCCGTCGGCCTGCTTGATCAGGCCGAACTCCACCGTGTACCAGTACAGCCGGGTCAGGTGCACCAGCGCGTCGGGATCGATGCCGTGCGCCTTCACCCCGCCCTTGCCGTAGGCCTGCATGTAGTCGGCGAACACCGGGTTCATCAGCAGCGGCACGTGGCCGAACAGGTCGTGGAACAGGTCCGGCTCGGACAGGTAGTCGATCTGCTCGGGCTTGCGGATCCACCAGGTCACCGGGAAGCGGCGGTTGGCCAGGTGGTCGAAGAAGGTCAGCTCCGGCAGCAGGCCTTCCACGCCGATCAGCTCCCAGCCGGTGTGCGCGCGCAGGGTGCGGTTGAGGTCGTCGAACTTGGGGATGCGGTCGGGCGTCATGTGCATGGCGCGCTGGGCGATGAGGAACTCGTCGCTGGCGCGGCCGACCAGCACCTTCTGCTGGCGCTCGAACAACTGCGCCCACACCGCATGGTCGTCGCTGGAATACGAGCTCCACGGCTGTTCGACCACGGCGGTGGTGTAGACCGGCACGTAGCCCTTGTCGGTGAGCTGGTGTTCGACGCGTTGCGGGGTGGTGTTCATACCGACTCGCTCCTGGGGCGGCCTGGATCGGGCCGACGTCTTCATGGCCGGCCCGGATCGGACCGATACGACGACTTTAGCCGCGCTTTGGCGCAATAGGCTTGCGTTGTTGCGCCGGAAACCCGGTTTGGCGCAACATCCTTGCGTCGATTGACCCGGAGCCGCCGAAAATGGCCACCATCGAGTTGGACCGCACCGACATCGTCCTGCTGGCCGAACTGCAGCGCGACGGCCGCCTGACCAACGCCGAGCTGGCCGAGCGCGTCCACCTGTCGGCCTCGGCCTGCCTGCGCCGGGTGCAGCGGCTGGAGCGCGAGGGGGTGATCCGCGGCTACCGCGCCGAAGTCGACGCGGCGCGGCTGGGCCTGGGCCTGCAGGCCTTCGTGCGGGTGCGCCTGGGCCGCCACGACAGCGAGGCGGTGGCGGCCTTCGCCGAGTTCGTCGGCGACTGGGACGAAGTGGTGGCGTGCTACGCGCTGACCGGCGACATGGACTACCTGCTGCAGATCGTGGTGCGCGACCTGGAGCATCTTTCGCGCTTCCTGCTCGACCGCCTGCTCAACCAGGCCGGTGGGGCCGACATCAACTCCAGCCTGGTGCTGCGCACGGTCAAGGAGTTCAAGGCGCTGCCGTTGCCGGCGAAGTGATGCGCGTTGGGGATCGCTGGGGGATCGTTTGCAGACCGGTCGCAGGTGAAGCCGGTTTGGGTTTTCGCGCGCGAGGATGGTCGATGAGAATGCGGCTTGCGTGTGGCGTTCCAGCGAAAGCTGGAGTCTATTTTTTTCCGTTGCCGTTGCCGTTGCCGTTCGCTTTGACGTAACCCTACGCGAAGCCTATGCCATGCAGACCCGGAGGGCGTGCGCATGGATGCGCGCGTGCGCCGTAGGGGCAGGATGCCCCTTACGGCGCATCCCCGCGCCCGGTGCTGGACCCAGTGGCTCGTGACTTTAGACA
>NZ_FNPT01000038.1 GCF_900107375.1 Lysobacter sp. yr284 | reverse complement strand
ATCCCGAGGTGTAGATCACGTACGCCAGGTCCGAGGACGTCGCACCCGCCACCTGCGGGTCGCTCGCCGGCCGGTCCGACCACGCCGTCGCCGCATCGCCCTCGCCGCACAGCGGCTCCAGGTCCAACGCGGTGCGCCCGTCCAGCGCCGCCTCGCCCAACGCCGCGCGGCCGGCCGCGTCGCTCAGCACCAGCCCCGGCGCCGCATCGGCCAGCACCTGCGCCAGACGCTCGGACGGATACGCCGGATCCAGCGGCACGTACGCCGCGCCCGACTTCAGCACCGCCAACATCGCGATCACCATCGCCGGGCTGCGGTCCGCGCAGATCGCCACCCGCGTCTGCGCGCCCGCGCCCAGCTCGATCAACCGGTGGGCCAGACGGTTGGCCTGCTCGTTGACCTGCGCGTAGCTCAGCGTACGCGCGCCGTGGACCACCGCCGGCGCCTGCGGCGTGCGCTGCGCCTGCTCCTCGAACAGGCCGTGCACGCTGCGGTCCTGCGGATACCACGCTTCGGTCGCGTTCCACTCGGTCAGCAACTGCGAACGCTCGCGCGGCGCCAGGATCTCGAGCCGGTAGAGCGCGCCGTGCGCGGCCGATTCCAGTTCATCGGCCAGGCTTTCCAGCGCTCGCTCCATGTAGCCGCACATCCGTTCGGCGCCGAGCGACTCCACCACCAATCCGGTCAGGCCGATATCGAGTCCGAAATCGTCCACGCACATGGTGATCGGGTAGTTGTTCCGGACTTCGTCCCTGATATGCAGGATATCCAGCTCCGGCGAAACGCCGGCGGCCTGCTCGTCGGCCGCGGCCGGCGCATCGCTGTGGCGATAGTTCAGCAACGCGCTGAACAGCGGGCTGTTCGCGGGAACGTCGCTGCAGCGTTGCGCCGCCGCCAGCGACGCGTGCTCGTGCAGGAGCAGTTCGGCCAACTGGTCGTGCACGCGCCTGACATCGGCCGCCGCGTCGCCGCGGCCCAGGTCGACCCGGAACGGCAGCGTGTTGATGAACAGGCCGACGCTCTGCCCCATCCGCTCTTCGGCCTGCATTCGCCCGAACAGCACCGTGCCGAACACCACCGTCGGATGGGAGACGCTGCGCGCGAGCACATGGCCCCACGCCAGATGGCACAAGCTGGCCAAACCCACGCCCAGGCGCCTGGCCTGCGCCCGCAGGCGGTCGCGCAGCGGCGCCGGCAGCATTCTCGCGGCGCGACCGATGCGCCGGTCGTCTTCGTGCACCTCGGCCAGGCCGAACGGCAGCGTCGGCTCGGTGACGCCCGCCAGCATCTTGCGGAAGTAGCGCTCGTGTTCGTCCCGCGGCACGCCCAGGCGCGCGCGCGCGACCAGATTGCGGAACGGCTGCGAAGCGCCCAGCCGGTCGCCGCGCCCGGACAGGATCGCGTAGACCTCCTCGCGCAAGGTACTCAGCGAAGCATGGTCGTCCACCAGGTGGTGGGTCAGGTACAGCAGCAGCCAGCGGCCGTTTTGTTCGTCCCAACTGGCGAAGAAGCGCAGCAACGGCGCCTGCGAGATGTCGATCCGATAATGGTAGGTGTCGAAGCGCCGGACCAGTTGGTCGGCGATCGGGCCCTCGTCGCCGTCCAGCTCCAGCTCGGTCACCTGCATCCGCACCTTGCGCAGGACCACCTGGGCCGGGGTGGAAAGCCCTTCCCAGAAGAACGCGGTCCGCAGGATGTCGTGACGGTCGACGACCGCCTGCACGGCGCCGACGAATCGGTCCATGAGACCGCGGTCGGCGAACGACAGGACGCTCACGTGCAGGTAGGGATCGCCGGCCGACGCCTGCAGGTGATGGAACAGCAGCCCCTCCTGCAACGGCGACAGCGCATAGATGTCCTGTACGTTCGCGACGCCGCCGGGGACCTGGGCGACGATCCGGTCGATGTCGCGCTGCTCCAGTTCGATCAGCGGCAGCATCTCCGGGGAGATCGTCCGGGCGTCGGCGGCGATCGCGTTCGCGGGCACGTCGATGTCCCGGTAGGTATCGAGCGCGGCGGCCAGCTTGGCGATGGTCGGCGCCGCGAAGATCGTCCGGATGTCCGTCCCCAGGCCATGCTGGCGCAGTTGCTCCAGCATCTGCACCGCGAGCAGGGAATGTCCGCCGAGTTCGAAGAAGTTGTCGTGGCGGCCGATCCGGTCGGTGCGCAGGAGCGCTTGCCAGATCCGCGCCAGCACCGGCTCGACGCCGCCCTGCGGCGCCTCGTACGCGCCTTGCGCATAAGCGTCGGCGTCGGGCTTCGGCAGGGCCTTGTGGTCGAGCTTGCCGTTGGGCGTCAACGGCCATTCCTCGATCCGCACGAACGCCGACGGCACCATGTAATCCGGCAGTCGCGCCATCAGGTGCGTCCGCAGGGCCACCACCCACTCGATCGCATCCGATTCCGGCTCCGACGGCGTCACATAGGCGACCAGGCGGCGATCCGCGTGTTCCTCGCGCACCAGCACCATCGCCTCGCGGACCAGCGGATGTTCGCTCAGGCGCGCTTCGATCTCGCCCAATTCGATGCGGAAGCCGCGGATCTTGACCTGATGGTCGTTGCGGCCCAGGAACTCCAGGTGGCCGTTCGGCAGATAGCGGGCGAGATCGCCGGACTTGTACATGCGCGCGCCCGGCTCGTCGCGGAACGGATCGACGAGGAAACGTTCGGCGGTCAGGTCGGGGCGGTTGAGATAGCCGCGGGCCACGCCGACGCCGCCGATGTGGATCTCGCCCACCGACCCGCGCGGCACCGGATGTGCGTGCGCGTCGAGCAGGTAGATGCGGCCATTGGCGATCGGCGCGCCGATCGAGCGCGGGTTGGAGGAGGCTTCGCACCGCAGCAGACAGGCGTTGACCGTCGCCTCGGTCGGACCGTAGGCGTTCCAGAGCGCCGGCCTGTGGCCCGGCCGGCTCCACCACGCGGCCAACGCCGCGGCGGACACCGCCTCGCCGCCGATCGCGATCTGGCGCAGGCTCGGCGCCATCGGCACCTGCGGGTCCTGCGCCAGTTGCTGCCAGAACCGGGTCGGCAGGTTGGCCACGGTCAGGCCGTAGGATTCGCACAACTCGAACCAGCGTTGCGGGTCGGCGATCCACTCGCGGTCGCCGAGCACCAGGGTGGCGCCGCTCGCCAACGCGCCGAAGATCTCTTCGACCGACATGTCGAAGCTGGGCCCGGCGAACTGCAGGACCCTGTCGCCGGGTTCCAGGCCGTAGCTGCGCTGCAGCACGGTGACCTGGTTGCACAAGCCGGCGTGCTCGATCATGACGCCCTTGGGCAGGCCGGTGGAACCGGAGGTATAGATCACATAGGCCAGGTTCGTCGGCGCCAGCGCCGGCACCTGCGGGTCGGTGTCGGGCAGCGCGGCCCACGGCGCCTGCGCCGCAGGCCCGGGCGGATCCAGCGCCACCACGGTACGGCCGGTCAGCGCGGCGGCGTCCAGCGCCGCGCGCCCGGCCGCATCGGCCAGGACGATCGACGGCATCGCGTCGACCAGCACGTGCCCCAGCCGCTCGGACGGATAGACCGGATCCAGCGGCACATACGCGCCGCCCGCCTTCAATATCGCGAGTTGGCCGACGATGAGGGCCGGACCGCGGTCGACGCAGATCGCGACCGTGTCGTCCGGCCGGACGCCCAGTCCGATCAGGTGATGGGCCAGGCGATTGGCCTGGGCATTGAGCGCGCCGTAGCTCAGCGAGAAGTCGCGATGCACCAGCGCGATCGCGTCGGGCGCCCGATGCGCCCGAGCCTCGATCAACTGGTGGATGCAGCGATCGCGCGGATAGTCGGCGTCGGTCGCGTTCCAGGTCCGCAACAGCAGTTCGCGCTCCGCGGAGGAAAGCAGTTCGATGGCGTCCACGGCCTGCTCGCTGTCGGCGGCCATCGCCCGCAGCGCCGAATGCAGATAACCGACCTGGCGCTCGATGGTCTGCGCATCGAACAGCGACTTGGCGTAGCTGAGGTCGCCGCGGACGACGTCGCCGATCTCGTTCAAGTTCAATTCGAGATCGAACTTGACCGGCTCCACGCCGGCCTGCCCCTCCGGACTCACCTGCAAACCGGGCAATTCCAGCCGGTTCTGCTCGTGCTTCTGCCAGCTGAACATCGCCTGGAAGATCGGCGTGTGATCCAGTCGCCGCGGCGGCTGCACGATCTCCACGACCTGTTCGAACGGAAGGTCCTGGTGGTCCTGCGCCGCCAGCGCGATGCTGCGCACGCGTTCCAGCAACTCGCGCACGCTGGGGCTGCCGGCCACGCTGACCGGCAACGCCAGGGTGTTGACGAAGAAGCCGATCATGCCCTCGGTTTCCGGACGGCCGCGGTTGGCGGTTGGGGTGCCGATCACGACTTCGTCCTGTCCCGACAGCCGCGACAGCACCGCGGCCCAGGCGGCCATCAGGGTCATGAACAAGGTGACGCCGTGCCGCTGGCTCAAGCGCTTCAGGGCGGCGGTCGCATCGGCGTCCAGTTCGATCGCGACGCGGCCGGCGGCGAATTCCTGTTGCTCCGGGCGCGGGCGATCGGTCGGCAGTTCCAGCAACACCGGTGCGTCGGCGAGCGCGCGCCGCCAGAACTCGGTCTGGCGCGCCAGCCGCTCGCCGCTGAGCCACTGGTTCTGCCACGCCGCGTAGTCGGGGTACTGGATCTCCAGCGGCGCCAGCGGATTGGGGCGTCCGGCGCGGAACGCGCGATAGAGTTCGTTCAACTCGCGCGACAACACGCCGACCGACCAGCCGTCGGAAACGATGTGGTGCTGGGTCAGCAACAGCACGAATTCCTGCTCGCCCGTCTGCACCAGGCGCCCGCGGATCAACGGTCCTTGCGCCAGATCGAAGGGCGAACGCGCTTCTTCCTCGCCGATCCGCGCCAGCTGCGCGGAAGCGTCCGGCTCGCCGCGCAAGTCGTGTTCGAGCATGCGGAAACCCAGGTCCGGCCCGAGCACGCGGACCTGCGGCAGCCCGCCGACCGCATCGAACACCGTGCGCAGGGTTTCGTGACGCGCCACCAGCGCGTCGAGCGAGCGCCGCAGCGCGACCTTGTCCAGCTCGCCGCGGATGCGCATCGCCAGCGGGATGTGGTATGTCGCGCTCACCCCCTCCCATTGCGACAGGATCCACAAGCGCTGCTGCGCGAACGACAGCGGCAGCGGCCGGTCGCGCGCGAGCGCAGCGATCGGCGGCAGGCCTTCGAGGCCGACGCGGGCACCCGCATCGGCCAGGGCGGCGGCCAGTCCGGCCAGCGTCGAACTGCCGAACAGCATCGCCAGCGGCAGCTCCACGCCCAGGCGCTGGCGGATGTGCGCGAGCATGCGGACCGCGAGCAGCGAATGGCCGCCCAGCTCGAAGAATTCGTCCTGCCGCCCGACCCGTTCGACCTGCAACAGCTCCTGCCACAACGCCGCCAGGGCCAGTTCGATCTCGCCGACCGGCGCCTGATACCCGGCGCGCTCCGCCGCGCCTTCCTCGGGCTCCGGCAAGGCCTTGTGGTCGAGCTTGCCGTTCTGCGTCACCGGCAACCGGTCGAGGCAGACGATGGCCGACGGCACCATGTAGTCGGGCAGCACCGTCGCCAGGTGCGTGCGCAGCTCCGCCGCCAGATCCGCGCCCGCGGCATCGGCCTGCATCGGCACGACATAGCCGATCAGGCGCTTTTCTTCGCCGTAGTCGCGCGCCAGCACGTGCGCCTCGCGCACCTTCGCGTGTCCGCCCAGGCGGGACCGGATCTCGCCCAGTTCGATGCGGAAGCCGCGGACCTTGACTTGATCGTCGTTACGGCCCAGGCATTCGATGCGGCCGTCGGCCAGGTAGCGGACCAGGTCGCCGGACTTGTACATCCGCGCATCGGGACCGGCATCGAACGGGTCGTCGAGGAAGCGCTCGGCGGTCAGCTCGGGGCGGTTGAGATACCCGCGGGCGACCGCCGTGCCGCCGATATGCAGCTCGCCGATGGCGCCCAGCGGCGCCGGCCGGCCCGCCGCGTCGAGAACGTACATGCGCACGTTGGCGATCGGGCGCCCGATCAGCACCCGGCCGTCGAACTCGCGCGGGCAGGTCCAGGCGCTGGCTTCGATCGCCGTTTCGGTCGGGCCGTACAGGTTGTACAACTGCGCGCCCGGCAGCTTGCGCTGCCAGCCGTAGACGTTCGCCGCCGGCAGGGCTTCGCCGCTGCAGAACAGCTTGCGCAGGGAAACGCATCCCTCCACGCCCGGCGTGGCCAGGAACACGCTCAGCATCGACGGCACGAAGTGCACGGTGGTCACCCCGTGCCGCGCCACCAGTCCGATCAGCGCGGCCGGATCCTTGTGCGCGCCCGGCGGCGCCAATGCCAGCCTGGCGCCGTTGAGCAGGGGCCAGAAGAGCTCCCAGACCGATACGTCGAAAGCGAACGAGGTCTTCTGCAACACCACCTCGTCGCGGTCCAGCGGCGCGTAGCCCTGCTGGATCCACGCCAGGCGGTTGACCACCGCCCGATGTTCGGTCATGACGCCCTTCGGCCGACCGGTGGAACCCGAGGTATAGATGATGTAGGCGAGGTTGCGCGAAGTCAGTCCGACCGCGACGGGATCGCCGGCCGGCATGGACGCCCATTCCTGCGGTTGGTGCAGATCGAGCACGATCGCGTCGGCAGCCACGATCGCCCCCAGCGCCTCGCGCCCGGCGGCGTCGGTCAGGACCATCGCCGGCGCGGCGTCGTCGAGCATCTGCGCCAGCCGATCGCGCGGATACGACAGATCCAGCGGCACATAGGCGCCGCCGGCCTTCATGATCGCCATGAGGCCGACCACCATCTCCAGGCTGCGTTCCACGCAGATCGCCACGCGCGCGTCCGCGCGCACCCCCCGCCCGATCAAACCATGCGCCAGCTTGTTGGCTTGCTCGTTGAGATCGCGATAGCCCAGCGCGCGATCGCCGCAGACGACGGCGACCGCCTCCGGCGTCGCGGCCGCCTGCCGTTCGAACAACTGATGAATGCACAGGTCCTGCGGGAACGGCGCATCGGTGTCGTTCCAGGTCTCCAGCTGCAGGGTCCGCTCGGCGGGCGACAGCAGGTCGATCCCGGCCACGGGCTGGCCGGCGTCGGCGACCATCGCCTTCAGCAGCGCCGACAGATAGCCGATCTGGCGTTGGACGGTCTCGGCGTCGAACAACGAGGTGACGTACTTCAGATAGCCCTGGATCTGGCCATCGGCCTCTCCCAGCGACAGCTCCAGGTCGAACTTGACGAAATCGAAGCGGGTGGCGGCCTGCTCCACGTGCAGGCTGCCGAGCTCGGGCAACCGCACGTCGTTGTTCTGCCAGTTGAAGAGCACCTGGAACAGCGGCGAGTGATTCAGGCTGCGCTGCGGCCGCACGATCTCCACGACCTGTTCGAACGGCAGATCCTGATGGTCCTGCGCGGCCAATACCGTGGCGCGCACCCGCGCCAGCAGTTCGCCCACGCTCGGTTCGCCGTCCAGCCGCACCGGCAGGGCCAGGGTATTGACGAACAACCCCAGCAATCCTTCCGTCTCGGGGCGCCCGCGGTTGGCCGTGGGCACGCCGACCACCACCTGCTCCTGGCCCGAAAGCCGCGACAGTACCGTCGCCCACGCCGCCATCAGCGTCATGAACAAGGTCGTGCCGTGCGCCTGGCTCAGGCGCCGCAGCGATGCGGTCAGTTCGGCGTCGAACGCGACCGGAACCAGCGCGGCGGCGAAGTCCTGCTTGGCGGGGCGAGGTCGGTCGGTCGGCAACTCCAGCAGCGCCGGCACCTCGCTCAAGGTTTCGCGCCAGAACTCCGCCTGGCGTTGCAGGCGTTCCCCGCCCAGCCACTGCCGCTGCCACGCCGCATAGTCCGGATACTGGATCGGCAGCGGCGCCAACGGATTCTCGCGCCCCTCGCTGAAGGCGGCGTACAACTGCGTCAGCTCCCGCGTCAGCACGCCGATCGACCAGCCGTCGGAGACGATGTGGTGCTGGCACAGGAACAGCACGTGTTCGTCGTGCGGCATCCTGATCAGACGCGCGCGGATCAGCGGGCCGTTGGCCAGGTCGAACGGCAGTTTCGTTTCGGCTTCGCCGAGCGAGGCCAGTTGCGCAGCGGCGTCGTCGCGTTCGCTGAAATCGTACTCGACCAGCGGCAACGGCGTGGCCGCCGGCAGCAGCCGCAACTGCGGCTGTCCGTCGACCGTCGCGAACACGCTGCGCAAGGCTTCGTGCCGGGCCATCAAGGCGTCGAGCGTTCGACGCAACGCGGCGCGATCGAGATCGCCGCGGATGCGCAACGCCGCCGGCATGTGATAAGTGGCGCTGACCCCGTCGAGCTGCGCCAGGAACCATAGGCGCTGCTGGGCGAACGAAAGCGGCATCGGCTGTTCGCGCGAGACCGGCACGATCGGGGCGTCGGCGCCTTCGGCCGCGCGGCCGCCGGCATCGGCCACCGCCTGCGCCAGGCGGGCCAGCGTCGAGTGGGCGAAGAACGCCGCCACGGGCAGCTCCACGCCCAGCGATTGCCGCACCCGCGCGAGCAGGCGCACGACCAGCAGCGAATGGCCGCCGAGTTCGAAGAAATCGTGGTGCCGGCCGACCTTGTCGACCTGCAACAGCGACTGCCACAGCCCGGCCAGGACCCGCTCGATCTCGCCCTCGGGCGCCTCGAACTCGCGCTGCGCATAGGACGATTCGTCCGGCGCCGGCAGGGCCTTGCGGTCCACCTTGCCGTTCGGCGTGAGCGGCAAGCTGTCCAGACGGACGATCGCCGCCGGAACCATGTAATCGGGCAAGCCGGCCGACAGATGGGCGCGCAGCTCGGCGATCCATTCGTCGTGTTCGCCGGCGCCCGCCACATAGGCCACCAGACGCTTGTCGCCGTGGTCTTCGCGCACCGTCACCACGGCCTCGCGCACCGATGCGTGGCCGGCCAGGCGGGCTTCGATCTCGCCCAGCTCGATGCGGAAGCCGCGGATCTTGACCTGGTGATCGTTGCGTCCGAGGAATTCGATGTTGCCGTCGGTCAGGTAGCGGGCCTGGTCGCCGGTCCTGTACATCCGCGCTTCGCCGCCGGCGAAGGGGTCGTGCAGGAAACGCTCGGCATTCAACTCCGGGCGGTTGTGGTAACCGCGCGCCACGCCGTCGCCGCCGATGTACAACTCGCCGATCGCGCCCAGCGGCACCGGCTGTGCGGCTTCGTCGAGCAGGTACATGCGGGTATTGGCGATCGGACGGCCGATCGATACCGGCGCATCGCCGGTCGCCGGCGCCACCTGCAGGATCGACGACCAGATCGTGGTTTCGGTCGGGCCGTACAGATTCCACAGCGACTTGCAGCGTGCGCCCAGGCGCGCGGGGAAATGCGCGGGCATCGCCTCGCCTCCGCACAGCGCCGTGAGCTCGCTGTCGCCTTCCCAGCCCGCCGCCAGCAACGCGTTCCAGGTCGCCGGAGTGGCCTGCATGATCCGGATCGCGTGTTCCCGGATCAATTCGCGCAGGCGCGACGAATCGATCGCGTCGGCATGGTCGGCAAGCACCACCGGCGATCCGCTGATCAACGGCAGGTACAGTTCCAGCGCCGCGATGTCGAACGAGATGCTGGTGACCGCCAGCCATCGGTCCGCCGGCGCCAGCGCGAAGCTGGACGCCATCGAACACAGGAAGTTGGTCAGCTGGCGATGCTCGATCTGCACGCCCTTGGGAATGCCGGTCGAGCCGGAGGTGTAGATCACGTAGGCCAGGTCGCCGGAGTTCGCGCCCGCCGGTCGCGGATCTGCGGTCGGCTGCCCGGCCCAGGCCGTCGCCAGCGTCGCATCTTCGGGCGACGGCAAGTCGACGATCGCGCAGCCTGCGGCCGCCGCGCCGTCGAGGGCGGCGCGGCCGCTGCGGTCGGCCAGCAGCGCCGTCGGCGCCGCATCGTCCAGCACCCGCATCAGACGCTCGGACGGATAGACCGGGTCCAGCGGCACGTAGGCGCCGCCGGCCTTCAAGATCGCCAGCAGACCGATCGCCAGGGCCGGGCCGCGCTCCACGCAGATCGCCACGCGGTCGCCGCGGCGCACGCCCAGCCCGATCAGATGATGGGCCAGCGCGTTCGCCTCGGCGTTCAGTTCGGCGAACGTAAGGCTGCGCCGTCGATGGACGACGGCGACGGCGTCCGGGGTCGCCTGCGCCTGCGCCTCGAACAGGCGATGGACGGATCGATCCCGAGGATACGGCGCCTGCGTCGCGTTCCATTGCTCCAGCAGCAAGCCGCGCTCGGCCTGCGGCAACACCTCCAACGAGCGCATCGGTGCGGCCGGCGACGCTTCGAGCGCGGTCGCCAGGCTGTCCAGCGCGCATGCCATGTAGTCCCACACCCGCTCCGGCGAGTGCGGTTGCATGACGTGCACGATGCAGCCCAACGAGCGACCGAAGTCCTCCAGGGTCAGCATCATCGGGTAATTGGTGTAGCGATCGCCCATCACCCACTGGGTGTCGATCAGCGGCTGTTCGGCGGGCGCCGGATCGCTGCCCGGCGCCGCGACCAGATTGCGATAGTTGACCACGCTGCTGAACAACGGCGCCGGCGCGCCGACGCCGCTGCATCGCTGCGCCAAGGCCAGCGATGCGTGCTCGTGCGCCATCAGCGCCGCCAGCCGGTCGTGCGCCTGGCGGGCCGCCCGCTCCGCTCCGATCTCTCCCAGGTCCAGCCGCAGCGGCAAGGTGTTGATGAAGAGTCCGGCCGCGCGATCGGCGCCGTCGCCGGCCTGCATGCGGCCGAACAGGACCGTGCCGAACACCACGCGCTCGTTGCCGACGATCCGCGCCAGCACCTGTCCCCAGGCCAGATGGCACAGGCTCGCCAGACCGATGCCGAGGCGCTGGGCCTGCGCCCGCAGACGGTCGCTGAGCGCCAGCGGCATCGTGCCTTGCCATTGCCCCATGCGGCCGCCGTCGCGGTGCACGTCGGTCAGGCCGTAGGGAAGCGTCGGCTCGTCCACGTCGCCGAGCATTTCGTCGAAGAAGCGCTCGTGCTGCTCCGGCGACAGGCCCAGGCGGGCTTGCGCCACCAGATTGCGGAACGGCGGCGGCTCGGCCAGCGAAGCGGCGGCGCCCTGCAGAATGGCGTTGATTTCCTCGCGGTAGATCTGCACCGACACCGCATCTTCGACCAGATGATGGCGCAGCTGCAGTACCACCCAGCGTTCGCTGCCGGGTTCGCGCGCGATCACGAACCGGATCAGCGGCGCCTGGGTCAGATCGACCTTGTGATGCCGCGCGTCGTAGCGGCGGCTCAGCTGTTCGCCGGCCGGTCCGTCGTGCGCGTCCAGGACGAGTTCGGTCACCGACAGGGCCGCCTGGCGCAGGACCACCTGCGCCGGAGCCGACAGCCCTTCCCAGAAGAATGCCGTGCGCAGGATGTCGTGACGGTCCACCAGCACCTGCACCGCCTGGATGAAGCGGTCCAGCAAGGCGCGGTCCGGGAACGTCACCACGCTCCTCATCAGATAAGGATCCGCGTCCAGGGTCAGCCGGTGGTGGAACACGATCCCGTCCTGCAACGGCGCCAGTCCGTAGATGTCCTGGACGTTGGCGATGCCGCCGGGCACCTGCGCCAGTATCCGGTCGATGTCCTCTTGCTGGAGATCGATCAGCGGCAACATGTCCGGAGTGATCGCGGTGGTTCCCCGCACGATCTGATTGGGCGGCACGGCCACCCCGCTCCCCTGCTCCAGCGCCGCTGCCAACTCCCGCAGCACCGGCGCGGCGAACAAGCGACGCACCTCCACGTGCAAATGCATCCGGCGCAGGCGCTCGATCAATTGCACCGCCAGCAGCGAATGGCCGCCGAGTTCGAAGAACTGGTCGTTGCGACCGACCCGCTCCAGCCCGAGCAACTCTTCCCACAACCGGGCCAGGAGCCGTTCGATCTCGCCCTGCGGCGCCTCATAGGCGCGGCGCGCCCGCGATTGCGCGTCGACGGCCGGCAAGGCCTTGCGGTCGAGCTTGCCGTTGGGCGTCAGCGGCCACGCTTCGACCTCGACGAAAGCCGAGGGCAGCATGTAGTCGGGCAGCCGCGCGGCCAGATGGGCGCGCAACCCGGCTGCGAGCCCCTCCTGCGCATCATCGCCCGCCGCGTCGCCTGCGGCGATGAAATAGGCGGCCAGTTGCTTCTCGGCGCCGTCGCCGAAGGCCAGCACCGTCGCTTCGCGCACCCACGGGTGCTCGGTCAGCCGCGCCTCGATCTCGCCCAATTCGATGCGGAATCCGCGGATCTTCACCTGATGGTCGTTGCGGCCGAGGAATTCCAACTCGCCGTCGCGGCCGTAGCGGGCCAGGTCGCCCGAGCGGTACATCCGCGCGCCGGCCGCGCCGTCGAACGGATCGGCGAGGAACCGCTGCGCGGTCAATTCCTCCCGATTGAGGTATCCGCGCGCCACGCCGGCGCCGCCGACGTAGATCTCGCCCGTCGCCTGCAGCGGAACCGGCTTGCCGTGACGGTCGAGCAGATGGATACGAAGGTCGGCCAGCGGCTTTCCGACCGGGCTGGCGGAGCGCGCGCAATCGTCGGCGCTCAACGCGCGATAGGTCACATGCACCGTGGTTTCGGTGATGCCGTACATGTTGACCAGGGTCGGACCGCCGTCCGCATGCCGGGCATACCAGGGCTTGAGCATCGAAGGCTCCAGCGCCTCGCCGCCGAAGATCACGTAGCGCAGCGCATGCGCGCTGTCGCTGCGCTCCTGCGCTTCGATGAAGGCCTTGAACGCGCTCGGCGTCTGATTGAGGACCGTGACGCCCTCGCGGCAGACCAGTCGATAGAAGTCCGCCGCGGAACGGGCGACTTCGTGCGAGACCAGCACCAGACGGCCGCCGTAGCGCAACGCTCCCCACAGTTCCCAGACCGAGAAGTCGAACGCGCAGGAATGGAACAGGCACCACACGTCGCGTTCGTCGAAATCGAAGCCGGCCCGGGTCGCGTCGAACAGGCGCACCACCTGGGTATGTTCGACCATCACTCCCTTGGGAACTCCGGTGGAACCCGAGGTATAGATCACATACGCCAGGTTCGCCGGGGACAGGCCGGCGACCGCCGGATCCCGGTCGCACTGCGCCGCCCATGCGGCCGCGGTTCCCGCGCGCAGCGGCTGCAGATCGACCACGCTGCGTTCGCCCAGGGCGCGCTCGCCCAGCGCGGCGCGCCCGACATCGTCGGCGAGCACGAACCGCGGCGCGCTGTCGGCCGCGATCGTCTCCAGGCGTTCGGAGGAATACACCGGATCCAGCGGCACGTACGCGCCGCCGGCCTTCAGGATCGCCAGCAGGCCGATCACCAGGGCCGGCCCGCGTTCGGCGCAGATCGCCACGCGCTCGTCGGCAGCGACGCCGAGCCCGATCAGATGATGGGCCAGGCGGTTGGCCTGCGCGTTGAGCTCGCCATAGCTGAGCCTGCCGTCGTCGTGGACCAGCGCGATGGCGTCGGGATCCTCGTGCGCCCGCTGCTCGAACAACTGATGGATGCAGGCGTCCGGCGCGGATGCGCCGATCGCGGCCGCCGGCGCGGGCTGCGCCGCAGCGGCTTCCTGCGGCCCCAGCACCTCCAGGTCGCGGACCGGCGTGCGCGGCGCGGTCGCCAACGCCAACGACAGGCTTTCCAGCGCCTGACGCATGTAGCCGCAGATGCGTTCGGCGGACAAGGCGTCCACCACCAGCGCGGTCAGGCCCAGGCGCTCCCCGAAGTCCTCGACCGACATCGTGATCGGATAGTTGGTGCGCTCCTGGGTGCCGAGAAACTCGACTTCGCCCAGCAACAGATAGTCCTCGGCCCCTTCGCTGGACACGTCGAGCAGGCGATTGTGCCGGTAGTTGAGCAAGCTGCTGAACAACGGGCTCGGCGCGGCCACGCCGCTGCAGCGCTGGGCCAGCGCCAGCGATGCGTGCTCGTGGGCGAGCAGGTCGGCCAATCGCGCGTGCGCAGCGCGCGCCGCGGTCTCCACGTCGGTCTCGTCCAGGTCCAACCGCAACGGCAAGGTGTTGATGAACAGTCCGGCGGCGCGATCGGCGCCGTCGCTGGACTGGATCCGTCCGAACAGCACGGTGCCGAACACGACGCTGTCGCGATCCACGATCCGCGACAGCACCTGGCCCCAGGCCAGGTGGCACAGGCTGGCCACGCCGACACCCAGGCGCCGTGCGTGCTGGCGCAGGCTGCGGCTCAGATCGTCCGGCAGCAGCAGCGAGGACTCCGCCACGCCGCCGCCCGCCTGATGGACGTCGGCCAGGCCGAAGGGCAGGGTCGGCTCGTCGACGTCGCCGAGCATTTCGCGGAAGAACGCCTCGTGCTCGCTCTGGGCGATGCCCAGCCGCGCCTGCGCGACCAGGTTGCGGAACGGCGGCGGCGGCGCCAGCGCATCGCCCTTGCCGGCCATCAGCGCGGCGATTTCGTCGCGCAGCACATCGAGGGTGGAGTGATCGCCGATCAGGTGATGGAAGCGCTGCATCAGCAGCCAGCGCCCGTTGTCGCGGTCGTGGGCGAACGCGTAATGCAGCAGCGGCGCCCGCGACAGGTCCATGCGCTCGCGGCGCGCGTCGAAATGCGCAGCCAGTTGTTCCGCCAGGGGGCCCTGGGCCGGGTCGGGCTCGAACTCCTGGACCGGCAGCTTCGCCTCGCGCAGGACCACTTGGACCGGGACCGAAAGGTCTTCCCACATGAACGCCGTGCGCAGGATGTCGTGCCGTTCGACCAGCCGCTGCAGGACGCCGAGGAAGCTGTCGAGCAACTGCCGGTTGGGAAAGCTGCGCAGGCTGGTCAGTACATACGGATCGCCTTCATCGGAAAAGCGATGGTGGAACAAGATGCCGTCCTGCAACGGCGCCAGGGCATAGATGTCCTGGATATTGGCGATTCCGCCCGGGACGCGCGCGACGATCCGGTCGATCTCGTCCTGGTCCAGATCCACCAGCGGCAGCATGTCGGGCGTGATCGCGACGCTGTCGGCCGCGATCGCGTTCGGCGGCACCGTCACCCAGCCTTCGCGTTGCAGCGACTGCGCGAGCTCGCAAAGCACCGGCGCGATGAACAGCCTGCGCACCTCCACCCGCAGGTTCAACTGGCGCAAGCGCTCGACCAGTTGCAGCGCCAACAGCGAGTGGCCGCCGAGTTCGAAGAAATTATCGTGGCGGCCGACTTCGCCGACGCCCAGCAGTTCCTGCCACAGCGCCGCGAGGGTCTGCTCCAGCTCGCCCTGCGGCGGCTGGAACGTGCCGCGCGCGAACGCCGCCGCTTCCGGCGCGGGCAGCGCCTTGCGGTCGAGCTTGCCGTTGGCGTTGAGCGGCCAGGCCTGCATCCGCACGAACGCCGACGGGACCATGTAGTCGGGCAGTTTCGCGCTGAGATGGGCGCGCAGCGCCGCCGCGAACGACTGGCTGTCGCCGTCGGCATCGGCCGGCAACGCATACGCCACCAGGCGCTTCTCGCCGCCCTCTTCGCGCGCCAGCACCGCCGCTTCCAGCACCTCGGGCAGCTCGGCCAGCCGCGTCTCGATCTCGCCCAGTTCGATGCGGAAGCCGCGGATCTTGACCTGATGATCGTTGCGCCCGATGAATTCCAGGTTGCCATCGGCCAGATAACGCGCCAGGTCGCCGGTCCGATACATATGACCGTCCCCGGCGAAGGGATCGCGCAGGAATCGCTCGGCGGTCAACTCCGGCCGGTTCAGGTATCCCAGCGCCACGCCGGTACCGCCGATGTACAGCTCGCCGACCGCGCCGACCGGCACCGGATTGCGATGCTCGTCCAGCAGGTAGGCCCGCACGTTGCCGATCGGACGGCCGATCGGCAGGTTCGCGACCCCGTCGTGTGCGCGCGTGATCGGACAGGTGAGCGCGAACGTCGTCGTCTCCGTCGGCCCATAGCAATGAATGATCGATTGCAACCCGCCTTGATCGAGCACGCTGCGGAATGCGCTCGGGTCGTTCCGCTCGCCGCCGCACATCAGGTATTTCAACCCGGCCAGCGCGGGCGCGATGGTGCGCGCGTACTGATTGAACAAGGCCGTGGTGACGAACAGCGCCGTCACCCGGTGGCGCGCCAGCGCCCGCTCGAAGCGGGCCGCATCGATGAATACGTCCGCATCGATCACCACGATGCGCCCGCCGTTCAACAAGGCGCCCCAGACTTCCATGGTGCTGGCGTCGAAGGACGGATTGGAAGCGAAAGCGATCGCATCGCCGGCGTCGAACGGCGCATAGCCGTTGTTGACGACCAGACGGCCGATCGCCCGATGCGGCACGACCACGCCCTTCGGCGTTCCGGTGGAGCCGGAGGTGTACATCACGTAGGCCGGCGCTTCGCTGGAGATGTCCAGTTCGGGATCGCGCACGTCCGCTTCGCCGCCGTCCGCGGACGCGTCGCCGATGACCTGCACGTCGAAACCGAACGCCTCCGGCGCTTCGGCCAGCACCCGCTTGGCCCCGCAATCGGCGAGGATCCATTCCTGGCGCGCGCGCGGAAGTTGCCGGTCGATCGGCACGTAGACCGCGCCGGCCTTGAGGATCGCCAACTGCGCGACGACCAGCTGCAGCCCTCGCTCCATCACCGTAGCGACGTGGTCGCCCGGGCGGATGCCGGAACCGATCAGGTCGTGGGCCAGGCGGTTGGCGCGAGCGTTGAGCTCGGCGTAGCCGACGACGAGGTCGCCGTGCTCCAGCGCCACCGCATCCGGCGTGCGCCTGCACTGGTCCTCGAACACCTTGTGCACGCAGCGTTCGCGCGAATACTCGGCCTCGGTCCGGTTCCAGGCCTCCAGCAGCAGCTCGCGCTCGCGCTGCGGCAGGATGTCGAGCGTCCGCACCGGCGCTTCCGGCCGGCGTTCGAGCGCGTCGGCGAGGCTCTCCAGAGCGCGCTGCATATAGCCGCATATGCGCGCCGCCGACAGCGGATGCGCGACCTGCGCGGTCAGCCCCATCGAGCGCCCGAAGTCCTCCACCGACAGCGTGATCGGGTAGTTGGTGCGCTCCTCGTTGCCGAGAAACACCGCCTCGGACAAGGGATGCGCGTTGCCGGAAGCCTGTTCGATCGGCGCCTCGTCGGCGCCGTGGCGATAGTTCAGCAGGGTGTTGAACAACGGCGCGGTCGCAGCCACTCCGCTGCAGCGCTGCGCCAATGCCAGCGGCGCGTGCTCGTGGCGCAGGATGTCCGCCAGGCGCGCGTGGGTCTTGCGCACCGCGGTCTCGACGCTCTGCTCGCCCAGGTCCAGGCGCAGCGGCAGGGTATTGATGAACAGTCCTGCGGCGGGGCCGCTGCCTTCGTTGGTCTGTATCCGTCCCAACAGCACGGTGCCGAACACCACCCGCGCCTCGCCGGCGCTGCGCGCCAATACCTGGCCCCAGGCCAGATGGCACAGGCTGGCCAGGCTCACGCCGTAGCGTCGCGCCTGCGCGCGCAATCGGTCGTTGAGCGCGTCCGGCAACGCGAATTTCGCGTCGTCGATTCCGTCGCCCTTTTGATAGACGTCGTCGTGGCCGAACGCGAGCGACGGCTCACTGACGTCGCCCAGCATCTCGCGGAAGAAGCGCTCATGCTCCTCCTGGCCCAGGCCGGAGCGGACCCGCGCGACCAGATTGCGGAACGGCTCGGACGGAGCCAGCGCCGCTTCGGCGCCCGCAAGAATGGCGTAGACCTCCTCGCGCAGCAGCGCGAGCGTGGAATGGTCGCCGATAAGGTGGTGGAAACGCTGCATGACCACGCAACGCTCGCTGCCGCGCACGCGGCCGACGATGAAGCTGAGCAACGGCGCGCGGCCCAGGTCGATGCGGTTGCGGCTGGAATCGAAACGCTCGGCCAGTTGCTGTTCCAGCGGTCCGGCGGCGGCATCGAATTCGACATGCGCGACCTGGAGTTCGGCCCGGCGCAGAACCACCTGCGCCGGCGTCGACAAGCCTTCCCAGTAGAACGCCGTGCGCAAGGTGTCGTGGCGGTCGACCACCTTCTGCACCGCCTGCAGGAATAGCTCCAGCGAGTTGCGGTCCTGGAACGAGATGTGGCTGGTGAGCAGGTACGGATCGCCCACGTCGGCCAGGCGATGGTGGAACAGGATGCCGTCCTGGAGCGGAGTGAGCTGGTAGATGTCCTGGATGTTGGCCGCGCCGCCGGGGACCTGGGCGACGATCCGGTCGATGTCGCCCTGGGTCAGCTCGATCAGCGTGAGCAGTTCGGGCGCGATCGCCGCGCCGGCCTCGCCGATCCGGTTCGGCGGCACCTGCATGCCGGGGCCGTCCAGGTTGCGGCCGGACTTCAGGATTTCGACCAGCTTTTCCTTGTTCTCGACCAGATAGGTCCTGATCTCCTCGTTGAGGCGCCCTTTTGCTCCCTTGACCACAAGAGATTCGCCGTCCAGCGCCAGCGAAATCTCGGCCTCTTTGAGTACGTTCAGGAACTTCTCGATGCTCACAAGCGGATCTCCTCCAATTCGTTCGCCTTCAATGCGAAGTCGCGCAGGATCGGCGCGACGAACAGCGAACGCATTTCGACCTGAATGTTGTCCTGGCGCAGGCGTTCGACCACCCGCACGGCGATCAACGAATGGCCGCCGAGTTCGAAGAAGTTGTCGCCCCGGCCGACCCGCTCCACGCCCAGCACTTCCTGCCAGATGCGCGCGATCGCCGACTCCACCTCGCCCTGCGGCTCCTCGTAGACGCGCTGCGCGAAGGCTTCGGAGCCGGGATCGGGCAACCGGTCGCGGTCGATCTTGCCGTTCGGCGTCAACGGCAAGCCCTCGATCCGCACGAACGCGGACGGCACCATGTAGTCCGGCAAGCGCGCGGCCATGTGCGTACGCAGCGATGCGGCGAGCCCGGCCGCGTCGGCGCCCGGGTCGGCGGGCACGACATAGGCGATCAGGCGCTTCTCGCCGGTCCCGTCCTTGCGCGCGACCACGACGCTCTCGCGCACTGCCGCATGCTCGGCCAGACGCGCGTCGACTTCGCCCAGCTCGATGCGGAAGCCGCGGATCTTGACCTGGAAATCGTTGCGGCCGAGGAACTCCATGTTGCCGTCGGCGCGATAGCGGGCGAGATCCCCGGTCTTGTACATGCGCGCATCCGGGGCGGTCCCGTGCGGATCGGGCACGAACCGCTCGGCGGTCAGGTCCTCGCGTCCGAAATAACCCGCGGTCAGGCACTCGCCGCCGATGTACAGATCGCCGCGGCTGCCGATCGGCATCGCATTGAGATGGGCATCGAGCACGTAGTACCGCGCGTTCTGGATGGGACGGCCGTAGGGAATGCTGACCCAGTGCGGATCGATGCGTTCGACCGGATAGAAATTCGACCAGACGGTGGCTTCGGTGGCGCCGCCCAGGCCGATCATTTCGCAGCGCGGGAACGCGCGGCGGATGGCATCGAAGAACTCCAGCGGTATCCAGTCGCCGCTGAAGAAGGCCAGGCGCAGCGCCGACTCGCCGTCGCGGCCCGCCTCTTCCAGGTAGAACAGCAATTGCTGGAAGACGGCCGGCGCCGAATCCCAGAAGGTAATCCCCTCGGCGAACAGCATGCGCGCCAGGCGTCGCGGGTCGCCGACCTCCTCGCGCGAGGCCACGTGGATGCAGCCGCCTGCGGCCAGCAACCCGAAGATGTCGTACACGGACAGGTCGAACGACAGCGAGCTGGTCAGCAGCACGACGTCTTCCGGACCGACCCGGAAACGCCCGTTCACCCATTCGATGAGGTTGATCGCCGGCAGGTGCGTGCCCATTACGCCCTTGGGCTTGCCGGTGGAGCCGGAGGTGTAGATCACATAGGCCAACTGCGACGGGGTCAGGCCGTCCACGTGCGGATCCGCACCGGAGCGCGAGGCCCAGGGCGCCGCGAGGTCGTTGCCGGGACGCAGCGCCTCCAGATCCAGCACGGTCGCGACAGCGGCGATGGCATCGCCGAGCGCGAGGCGCCCGGCGGCGTCGGCCAACAGTGCCGCCGGCGCTGCGTCCTCCAGCACCTGCCCCAGGCGCCCGGAAGGATAGGCCGGGTCCAGCGGCACATAGGCGCCGCCGGCTTTCACGATCGCCAGCACGCCGACGATCATCGCAGCGCTGCGCTCCACGCAGATCGCGACCGGATCGCCCGCGCGCACGCCCGCTTCGATGAGGTGATGGGCCAGGCGGTTGGCCTGTTCGTTGAGCTCGCGGTAGCTGAGCCGCAGCGCCTCGAAGCGCACGGCCGTCGCGTCCGGCGTGCGCTGTGCCTGTTCTTCGAACAGGCGGTGCATGGTGCAGTCGCGGCGATAGTCCGTCGCGGTGTCGTTCCACCCGGCCAGCAGCTCGCGCTCTTCCCCCGGCAGCAGGCCGATCGAATCCACCGAACGTCCGCAGTCGTCGGCCATCGCCTGCAGCATGGTGCGCAGGTAGCCCACATGCCGGCGCATGGTGTCGGCGTCGAACAGCGAGGTCGCATACGAAAGGCTGCCCGCGATCGTACCGTCGAGCTCCGACAAGGACAGCTCCACGTCGAACTTGACCACCTCGTAGGCGGACGCGTCCATGGCCACCCGCAGACCTTCCAGCTCCGGCACCTCAACGTCGTTGTTGTGCCAGTTAATCAAGGCCTGGAAGATCGGAGTGTGGTCGGTCCTGCGCGGCGGCTGCACCAGCTCCACGATCTGCTCGAACGGCAGATCCTGGTTGTCCTGCGCGGCCAGGGCCGCGCTGCGCACCCGCGACAGCAGTTCCGCGACGCTGGGCGCTCCGTCCAGGTCGACGCGCAATGCCAGGGTGTTGACGAAGAAGCCGATCAGTCCTTCGGTTTCGGCGCGGGCGCGGTTGGCGGTCGGCGTGCCGATCACCAGATCGTTCTGGCCCGACAACCGCGCCAGCACCGCCGCCCAGGCCGCCGTCAGCGTCATGAACAAGGTCGTGCCGTGCTGCTGGCTGACCCGCTTCACCGCGCGGGTCAGCTCGGCGTCGATGAGCACCGGCACGTGCGCCGCGACGAACGCCTGTTGCGCCGGGCGCGGCCGGTCGGTCGGCAGTTCCAGGAGCACCGGCGCATCGGCCAGCGCGCCGCGCCAGTACTCGGTCTGGCGCTGCAGCCTCTCGTCGTCGAGCCAGCTGCGCTGCCATGCGGCATAGTCGGGATACTGGATCGGCAACGGCGCCAGCGAGCTTTCCCGTCCCTGCCGATATCCCCGATACAGCTCGCCGAGTTCGCGCGACAGCACGCCGTTGGACCAGCCATCGGAAACGATATGGTGCTGGGTGAGCAACAGCACATGATCGTCTTCGGCCATCCGGATGAGGCGCGCGCGGATCAACGGCCCCTGCGCCAGGTCGAATACGGCATGGCTTTCCTCTTCCCTCAGCGCCGCCAGGCGTTCGGCCGCATCGGCAGCGGCGCTCAGGTCGTGTTCCATCAGCGGCATCGCCGTCGAGGCCGGCAGCAAACGCACGTAAGGTTGCCCGTCCGTCGCCTCGAACACGCTGCGCAGCCCTTCATGGCGCGCCATCAACGCATCCAGGCTGCGGCGCAGCGCTTCGCGGTCCAGCGCTCCGCGCAGACGCAGCGCATTGGGGATGTGGTAGATCGCGCTCACCCCCTGCCATTGCGACAGGAACCACAGGCGCTGCTGGGCGAAGGAAAGCGGCAGCGGCGCATCGCGCGGGACGGTCGGGATCGGGGGCAACGAGGGCGCCGCCTGTGCGCCGCCCGCGTCGATCACGGCCCGGGCCATCTTCGCCAGGGTCGAATGGGCGAACAGCGTCAGCACCGGAAGCTCCGCTCCGAGCGACTGGCGAATGCGTACCAACATGCGCACCGCCAGCAGCGAGTGCCCGCCCAACTCGAAGAAATCGTCCTGGCGCCCGACCCGCTCGATTCCCAGCAGTTCCTGCCACAGCTGCGCCAGCGCCCCTTCGATCTCGCCCTGCGGCGCCTCGTACGCGCCGCGCGCGTACGCCTCGTCGTCCGGCGCCGGCAGCGATCGCCGGTCCAGCTTGCCGTTCGCCGTCAGCGGCAACGACTCCAGACGCACGAACGCCGACGGCACCATGTAGTCCGGCAGCACCGCCGCCAACCGCGCGCGCAGCCCCGACACCAGCGACGCCGTTTCCACCGTCTCCTGCGACGCCACCACGTACGCCACCAGGCGCTTCTCGCCGCCGCTCTCGCGCGCCTGCACCACCGCCTCGCGCACCTGCTCGTGCTCGTTCAACCGCGCATCGATCTCGCCCAGCTCGATCCGGAAACCGCGGATCTTCACCTGGCCGTCGTTGCGCCCCAGGTACGCCAGCCGTCCGTCCGCCAGGTAACGCGCCAGGTCGCCGGTCCGGTACATCCGGCCGCCGTCCTCGCCGCAGAACGGATCGCGCACGAACCGTTCGGCCGTCAGCTCCTCCCGATTCAGATAGCCGCGCGCCACCCCCACCCCGCCGATGTACACCTCGCCCGCCGTTCCGCGCGGCACCGGCTGGCCCGCCTCGTCCAGCAGGTAGATCCGCATGTTCGACAGCGGACGGCCGATGTGCGGCACCGCGTCGTCCGCGCCGATC
>NZ_FNPT01000040.1 GCF_900107375.1 Lysobacter sp. yr284 | reverse complement strand
CAGCTTCATTCCGCAGCCGGAGCGCGCGATCGACAAGCCGTTCCTGATGCCGGTGGAAGACGTGTTCTCGATCTCGGGCCGCGGCACCGTGGTGACCGGCCGTATCGAGCGCGGCATCATCAAGGTGGGCGACGAAATCGAAATCGTCGGCATCCGTCCGACCCAGAAGACCACGGTCACCGGCGTCGAGATGTTCCGCAAGCTGCTGGACCAGGGCCAGGCGGGCGACAACGCGGGCCTGCTGCTGCGCGGCACCAAGCGCGACGACGTGGAGCGCGGCCAGGTGCTGGCGAAGCCGGGTTCGATCACCCCGCACACCGAGTTCGAGGGCGAGGTGTACGTGCTGTCGAAGGACGAAGGCGGCCGCCACACCCCGTTCTTCAAGGGCTACCGTCCGCAGTTCTACTTCCGCACCACCGACATCACTGGCGCGTGCCAGCTGCCGGAAGGCGTGGAGATGGTGATGCCGGGCGATAACGTGAAGATGGTGGTCACGCTGATCAATCCGGTGGCGATGGACGAAGGCCTGCGCTTCGCGATCCGCGAAGGCGGCCGTACCGTCGGCGCCGGCGTGGTGTCCAAGATCGTCAAGTAAGTTGCACCCCGCGGCGGCCTCCGGGTCGCCGCAGGCCGCGAACGGCGGGCCGGCCACCCGGTCCGCCTTCGTTGTTTAGGACGCCCCTGTTTCGTGGCGCCCGGTTTTCGATGACAATGGCCGGCCGGCGGCTCTGCCCCCTTGAAGGGCGCCGATCCGGACCCGAGATTTCAGATGTACGCCAGTAGCTCAATTGGCAGAGCAGCGGTCTCCAAAACCGCAGGTTGGGGGTTCGAGTCCCTCCTGGCGTGCCACCTATTACCGAGCCGGTTCGGACGACCCGGCGACTGGCAAGCCATTGAAAGGGCCGCGCAGGATGGGCGGGCTTTCGCGAGGGAATCGCCCCGAGAATGAACAGCAAGGCCGAGCAGCACAAATCCAGCGGCGGCAACGCCGGCGACCTCGTCAAGTACGTGCTGGCCATCGCGCTGGCCGCCGGCGGGGTGTTCGCCTATATCTGGTTCGAGAACTGGAGCGGCCCGCTGCGCGCCGCCGTGGTCGTGGCCGGTCTGGTCGCGGGCGCCGCGGTGTTCATGCTGTCGGCCAAGGGTGCCCAGACCCGCGAATTCCTGTCCGAGTCGCGCTTCGAGCTGCGCAAGGTGGTCTGGCCGACCCGCGACGAAGCCCTTAAGACCACCTGGGTGGTCATGATTGCGGTGCTGATCCTGAGCCTGATCCTGTCCGGTTTCGACTGGGTGATCCAGGCGGCGGTCAAGTTCCTGCTGGCGCGCTGAGGACGCTGAGGAGATGACCGAGTTGAATACGCAAGAAAACAAGCGCTGGTACGTGGTCCACGCCTATTCGGGCTTCGAGAAGTCGGTGGCCCAGGCCCTGCGCGATCGCATCGTCCGCTTCGAGATGACCGACCGCTTCGGCGAAGTCCTGGTCCCGACCGAAGAAGTCGTGGAAATGCGCTCCGGCCAGAAGCGCCGCTCCGAGCGCAAGTTCTTCCCGGGCTACGTCCTGGTCCAGATCGCCACCCACGACGAGGCGGGCATCCCCCGCATCGACAGCGAGAGCTGGCACCTGATCAAGGAAACCCCCAAGGTCATGGGCTTCATCGGCGGTACCGCCGACCGCCCGCTGCCGATCCAGGACGTCGAGGCCGACCGCATCCTGCAGCGCGTTCAGGAAGGCGTCGAGAAGCCGCGTCCGAAGGTGCTGTTCGAGCCGGGCGAGATGGTCCGCGTCGTCGATGGCCCGTTCGTCGACTTCAACGGCGTGGTCGAAGAGATCAACTACGAAAAGAGCCGCCTGCGCGTCGCGGTGCTCATTTTCGGCCGCTCGACCCCGGTCGAGCTGGAATTCGGCCAGGTCGAAAAAGCCACCTGAGCCGGGCAGGGCGCCCGGTCAGGCCCTGTGGCCGACCGGTCCCCGCACCGTCCAAAACCTGATATAGTGTGCGGCTCGCTACCCGGCAGGGTAGCAGCCACAAACGACCAGCCGCCCCGGATCAGTGCCCGGGCGGCTGTTCGCGCGAGACAAAACGCGATGCCGGGACGCGCGATTTCCGGCCCGATGGGGAGCCTGGGGTCTTAAGGCGCTAGCACCCGGAGAGCACATCAATGGCAAAGAAAGTAGTCGGCTACATCAAGCTGCAGGTCAAGGCCGGTCAGGCCAACCCCTCGCCGCCGGTCGGTCCTGCGCTGGGTCAGCGCGGCCTGAACATCATGGAGTTCTGCAAGGCGTTCAACGCCGCGACCTCCAAGCTCGAGCCGGGTCTGCCGACCCCGGTCATCATCACGGCCTACTCGGACCGTACCTTCACCTTCGTCACCAAGTCGACCCCGGCTTCGGTGCTGCTGAAGAAGGCCGCCGGCATCACCTCCGGCTCCAAGCGCCCGAACACCGACAAGGTGGGCAAGGTCACCCGCGCCCAGCTGGAAGCCATCGCCAAGCAGAAGGAAGCCGACCTGACGGCGGCCGACCTGGATGCCGCGGTGAAGACGATCGCGGGCTCGGCCCGCAGCATGGGCCTGGTGGTGGAGGGTTAAGACATGGCAATGAACAAGCGCGAAAAGGCCATCAAGGCAGCCGTTGTCCCGGGTAAGGCTTACGCCTTCGAAGACGCGGTGAAGATCGTCAAGACCACCACCAAGGCCAAGTTCGTCGAGTCCGTCGACGTCGCCGTGCGCCTGGGCGTGGACGCGAAGAAGTCCGACCAGCAGGTGCGCGGTTCGACCGTGCTGCCGGCCGGTACCGGCAAGACCGTGCGCGTGGCGGTGTTCGCCCCCGCCGGCGCCAAGGCCGACGAGGCCCTGGCCGCGGGCGCCGAAGCCGTCGGCATGGACGACCTGGCCGAGAAGATGCAGGCCGGCGACCTGAACTACGACGTGGTCATCGCCACCCCGGACGCGATGCGCGTCGTCGGCAAGCTCGGTCAGGTGCTGGGCCCGCGCGGCCTGATGCCGAACCCGAAGGTCGGCACCGTGTCGGCGAACCCGGCCGAGGCGGTCAAGAACGCCAAGGGCGGCCAGGTCCGCTACCGCACCGACAAGGCCGGCATCATCCACTGCACCATCGGCAAGGTCTCGTTCGAAGACGGTTCGCTGAAGGACAACCTGCAGGCGCTGCTGATGGACCTGATCAAGGCCAAGCCGTCGACCTCCAAGGGCCAGTACCTGCAGAAGGTCTCGATCAGCTCGACCATGGGTCCGGGCGTGATCGTCGACCAGGCCTCGCTGAGCCTGAAGTGACGCAACGGCGCGCTCGCGCATAAGCGCGAGCGCCTTTGCCATTGCCTCATCCCCGCGAAAGCGGGGATCCAGAGCCGCCGAACTCTGGCCGCAAGCGACGAATACCCGGGGCCCGCCTCACCGCGGACCCCGACCGAAACAACAGGCGACCGGCCGAACACCGCCGCAAGCCGAAATTTTGAGGGCGTCGCCGAGGGGAAACCCGAAGCGATAGCCGTCAAAGACCGCAGGCGCGGTCAGCGCGTACCGACGACGGGCAGGGAAGCTCGACACGGCAAGGAGTCGCCGTCGGTGCAAGCGGGATCGCTTAATTCGCGCTCTTCGGAGCCGGGCCGGCGCAGATGGTGCCCCTTACTGGAATTTTTTCAGGAAAGGCCACCACCCGGAACGCCTTCGGGCGTCCCCGGCGACAAGGACCGTCGCCGCCCAGGACCGCAAGCGGCAGGAGCCGCGAGCGGAGTCAATAAAGGCTGGGAACGGGCTAGGGCACACGGAATCGGTCGCGGCGAAAGCCGGCGTCCGACTCCCGCCACCCGATTCTCGACTCCCGGCTTTTCGGAGGAGTGCAATGGCTCTCAATCTGTCTCAGAAGCAAGAAGTAGTCGCCGAGCTGGCAGAAGTCGCCGCGAAGGCCCACTCCTTGATTGCAGCCGAGTACGCGGGCATCACGGTCGGCCAGCTGACCGCGATGCGCAAGAAGGCTCGCGAAACCGGTGTGTACTTGCGTGTCGTCAAGAACACCCTGGCCTCGCGCGCCGTCGCCGGTACCGAATTCGAGTGCGTCCAAGACAAGCTCGTCGGTCCGCTGCTGTATGCGTTCTCGGTGGACGAACCCGGCGCCGCCGGCCGTCTGATCAAGGAATTCGCCAAGGGCAACGACAAGCTCAAGGCTCAGGTCGTCGCCGTGGGCGGTCAGGTCTATCCGGCCACCCACGTCGAAGTCCTGGCCTCGCTGCCGACCCTCGACCAGGCCCTGGCCATGCTGGCCCGCGTGCTGTCCGAACCCGCCTCGATGTTCGCCCGCGCCGTCAAGGCCGTGGCCGACCAGCAGGGCGGCGGCGAAGTCGCAGCCGAAGCTCCGGCCGAAGCGGAACCGGCGTAATCGCCGCACCGTCTTCGCGACCGCTTCACTGAACCCGATTCGTAAGATCAAATTTTCCTGAGGTTAAACACAATGTCCCTGTCCAACGAACAGATCGTCGACGCCATCGCCGAAAAGAGCCTGATGGAAGTCATGGAACTCGTCCGCGCGATCGAAGAGAAGTTCGGCGTCTCCGCCGCCGCTCCGGTCGTCGCCGGCGTCGCCGCCGAGGCCGCCGCTCCGGTCGAAGAGCAGACCGAGTTCACCGTCGTGCTGAAGGCCGCCGGCGAGAAGAAGGTCGAAGTCATCAAGGCCGTGCGCGCCATCACCGGCCTGGGCCTGAAGGAAGCCAAGGACCTGGTCGAAGGCGCTCCGCAGAACGTCAAGGAAGCCGTCTCCAAGGACGACGCTGCCAAGATGAAGAAGGACCTCGAAGCCGCTGGTGCGAGCGTCGAAGTCAAGTAAGCCGTACTTGCGTCGCCGGCTCGTATTGGCGACCAACCGAAGGCTGGGGGCGAAAGCCCCCGGCCTTTGGCCGTTGTAGCGGGATCGCGCATTCCGGACCGGTTCGAGGTTTTTTCCGGTCCGCCGTCCCGTCGTCGTGAGTTGTCAGTCGGAAGTAGCGGGAGAAGGCGTGCTGGTGCCGGCAATACCAGCGACTTCCCACTGGCAATTTTTGCTTTTCAGTCATTAGTCCCCCGAACCGCGGACGCGCGGTTCGCCCGGAAGGCGCCGGTACGCGGCTTTCCCGGCCCATTAGCTAATCGAGGCGGTAGCTCACCATGACCACAGCTTCCCAGAACTATTCGTTCACCGAAAAGAAGCGCATCCGCAAGGACTTCGGCAAGCGCAAGTCCATCCTCGAAGTACCCTTCCTGCTCGCGATCCAGGTCGACTCCTATCGCGAGTTCCTGCAAGAGCACACCGACCCGGCCAAGCGCGCCGACCGCGGCCTGCACGCCGCGCTGAAGTCGGTGTTCCCGATCTCCAGCTACAGCGGCAACGCTGCGCTCGAGTACGTGGGCTACAAGCTCGGCGACCCGGTGTTCGACGAGCGCGAATGCCGCAACCGCGGCCTGTCCTACGGCGCTCCGCTGCGCGTGACCGTGCGCCTGGTGATCTACGACCGCGAGTCCTCGACCAAGGCGATCAAGTACGTCAAGGAGCAAGAGGTCTACATGGGCGAAATTCCGCTCATGACCGACAACGGCACCTTCATCGTCAACGGCACCGAGCGCGTCATCGTCTCGCAGCTGCACCGTTCGCCGGGCGTGTTCTTCGACCACGACCGCGGCAAGACCCACAGCTCGGGCAAGCTGCTGTACAGCGCCCGCATCATCCCCTACCGCGGCTCGTGGCTGGACTTCGAGTTCGACCCGAAGGACGCGGTGTTCACCCGTATCGACCGCCGCCGCAAGCTGCCGGTTACCGTGCTGCTGCGCGCGCTCGGCTACGGCAACGAGGAGATGCTGAACAAGTTCTTCGAGATCAACACCTTCCACATCATGCCCGAGGGCGTGCAGTGGGAGCTGGTCTCCGAGCGCCTGCGCGGCGAAACCCTGGACTTCGACCTGGCCGACGGCGACCGCGTGATCGTCGAGGCCGGCAAGCGCGTGACCGCGCGCCACGTCAAGCAGATGGAACAGTCGGGCATCTCCGCCCTGGCCGTGCCGGATGGCTATCTGATGGGCCGCATCCTCTCGCACGACGTCGTCGACACCAAGACCGGCGAGCCGCTGGCCTCGGCCAACGACGAGATCAACGAAGACCACCTGCAGGCCTTCCGCAAGGCCGGCATCGACCAGATCGGCACCATCTGGGTCAACGACCTCGACCGCGGTCCGTACATCTCCAACACCCTGCGCATCGACCCGACCAAGACCCAGCTCGAGGCCCTGGTCGAGATCTACCGCATGATGCGTCCGGGCGAGCCGCCGACCAAGGACGCCGCGCAGAACCTGTTCCACAACCTGTTCTTCACCTTCGAACGCTACGACCTGTCGGGCGTGGGCCGGATGAAGTTCAACCGCCGCATCGGCCGCAAGGAAACCATCGGCGCCTCGGTGCTGTACGACGCCAAGTACTTCGCCGAGCGCAAGGACGAGGAGTCCGCGCGCCTGCGCAACGAGCTGGGCGACACCTCCGACATCCTCGACGTCATCCGCACCCTGACCGAGATCCGCAACGGTCGCGGCGTGGTCGACGACATCGACCACCTAGGCAACCGTCGCGTGCGTTCGGTCGGCGAAATGGCCGAGAACACCTTCCGCGTCGGCCTGGTCCGCGTCGAGCGCGCGGTCAAGGAGCGCCTGTCGATGGCCGAGTCCGAAGGCCTGACCCCGCAGGAGCTGATCAACGCCAAGCCGGTGGCCGCCGCGATCAAGGAGTTCTTCGGCTCCTCGCAGCTGTCGCAGTTCATGGACCAGAACAACCCGCTGTCGGAAGTCACCCACAAGCGCCGCGTCTCCGCGCTGGGCCCGGGCGGCCTGACCCGCGAGCGCGCCGGCTTCGAAGTGCGCGACGTGCACCCGACCCACTACGGCCGCGTGTGCACCATCGAGACGCCGGAAGGCCCGAACATCGGCCTGATCAACTCGCTGGCGGTGTTCGCCCGCACCAACAAGTACGGCTTCCTCGAGACGCCGTACCGCAAGGTCGTGGACGGCAAGGTCACCGAGGACGTCGAGTTCCTGTCGGCGATCGAAGAGAACGAGTACGTCATCGCCCAGGCCAACGCGCCGCAGGACGACAAGGGCATGATCACCGCCCAGTTCGTCGCCTGCCGCTTCCAGGGCGAAACCCTGCTCAAGCCGCCGAGCGAGATCCACTTCATGGACGTCTCGCCGATGCAGACCGTGTCGGTCGCGGCCGCGCTGGTGCCGTTCCTGGAGCACGACGACGCCAACCGCGCGCTGATGGGCGCGAACATGCAGCGCCAGGCCGTTCCGACCCTGCGTTCGCAGAAGCCGCTGGTCGGCACCGGCATCGAGCGCGCCGTGGCGCGCGACTCGGGCGTGACCGTCAACGCGCTGCGCGGCGGCGTGATCGAGCAGGTCGACGCGGGCCGCATCGTGGTCAAGGTCAACGAGGAGGAAATCTCCGCGGTGACCGACGCCGGCGTGGATATCTACAACCTGATCAAGTACACGCGTTCGAACCAGAACACCTGCATCAACCAGCGTCCGCTGGTGAAGGTGGGCGACGTGATCGCGCGCGGCGACGTGCTGGCCGACGGTCCCTCGACCGACATCGGCGAGCTCGCGCTCGGCCAGAACATGCTGGTCGCGTTCATGCCGTGGAACGGCTACAACTTCGAAGACTCGATCCTGCTCTCCGAGCGCGTGGTCGAGGAGGATCGCTACACCACGATCCACATCGAAGAGCTGACCTGCTCGGCGCGCGACACCAAGCTGGGGCCGGAAGAGATCTCCGCCGACATCCCGAACGTCTCCGAGCAGGCGCTGAACCGCCTCGACGAGTCGGGCGTGGTGTACATCGGCGCCGAGGTCCGCGCCGGCGACATCCTGGTCGGCAAGGTCACCCCGAAGGGCGAGTCGCAGCTGACTCCGGAAGAGAAGCTGCTGCGCGCGATCTTCGGCGAGAAGGCCTCCGACGTTAAGGACAGCTCGCTGCGCGTGCCGCCGGGCATGGACGGCACCGTCATCGACGTGCAGGTCTTCACCCGCGACGGCATCGAGAAGGACAAGCGCGCCCGCCAGATCGAAGAGTCGGAAATCCGCCGGGTCAAGAAGGACTTCGACGACCAGTTCCGCATCCTGGAAGCGGCGATCTACGACCGCCTGCGTTCGCAGCTGATCGGCAAGACCGCCAACGGCGGCGCCGGCCTGAAGAAGGGCGACACCGTCACCTCGCTGGTGCTGGACGGCCTGAAGAAGACCGACTGGTTCACCCTGCGCATGAAGGACGAGGAAGCGATCGAGGCGATCGAGCGCGCGCAGAAGCAGATCGACGTGCACGCCAAGGAGTTCGAGCGCCGTTTCGCCGACAAGCGCGCCAAGATCACCCAGGGCGACGACCTCGCGCCGGGCATCCTCAAGACGGTCAAGGTGTTCCTGGCGGTCAAGCGCCGCATCCAGCCGGGCGACAAGATGGCCGGCCGTCACGGCAACAAGGGCGTGGTCTCGACCATCGTTCCGGTCGAGGACATGCCGTACGCGGCCGACGGCCAGACCGTCGACATCGTGCTGAACCCGCTGGGCGTGCCGTCGCGTATGAACATCGGCCAGATCCTCGAAGTGCATCTGGGCTGGGCCGCCAAGGGCCTGGGCCAGAAGATCCAGCGCATGCTGGAGGCGCAGCAGAAGATCGCCGAGCTGCGCAAGTTCCTCGACGACGTCTACAACCACGACAGCAAGCTGCACGGCCAGCGCGTCGACCTCAAGCAGTTCACCGATGAGGAGCTGCTGCGCCTGGCCCGCAACCTGACCGACGGCGTGCCGATGGCGACGCCGGTGTTCGACGGCGCGGCCGAGTCCGAGATCAAGCGCATGCTCGAGCTCGCGGAACTGCCGAGCAGCGGCCAGACCGTGCTGCACGACGGCCGCACCGGCGAGGCGTTCGAGCGTCCGGTGACCATCGGCTACATGCACATGCTGAAGCTGAACCACCTGGTCGACGACAAGATGCACGCGCGCTCGACCGGTCCGTACTCGCTCGTCACCCAGCAGCCGCTGGGCGGCAAGGCGCAGTTCGGCGGCCAGCGTTTCGGCGAAATGGAAGTCTGGGCGCTGGAAGCCTACGGCGCGGCCTACACCCTGCAGGAAATGCTGACGGTGAAGTCCGACGACGTGCAGGGCCGCAACCAGATGTACAAGAACATCGTCGACGGCGAGTACGAAATGGTCGCCGGCATGCCGGAGTCCTTCAACGTGCTGGTCAAGGAAATCCGCTCGCTCGCGATCAACATGGAGCTGGAAGAGAACTGAGGTAAGGGCAGGCGAGACAGAGCCGGCGGCGAAGGGAATGGCGGCGTAACGCGCGATCCCTCCGCTCCTCCCGGCTCCCTCTCTCCCGCTCTCGTTTTCCCCTCGCTTCTCCCCGACGAATTCCTCCGATTGGAGTAAAGAAATGAAAGACTTGCTCAATCTCTTCAACCAGCAGCGTCCCGCGCTGGACTTCGACGCCATCAAGATCGCCCTGGCCTCCCCGGACCTGGTGCGCTCGTGGTCGTTCGGCGAAGTGAAGAAGCCGGAAACCATCAACTACCGCACCTTCAAGCCCGAGCGCGACGGCCTGTTCTGCGCCGCGATCTTCGGTCCGATCAAGGACTACGAGTGCCTGTGCGGCAAGTACAAGCGCATGAAGCACCGCGGCGTGGTGTGCGAGAAGTGCGGCACCGAGGTCACCCTGGCCAAGGTCCGCCGCGAGCGCATGGGCCACATCGACCTGGCTTCGCCGGTCGCGCACATCTGGTTCCTCAAGTCGCTGCCCTCGCGCATCGGCCTGATGCTGGACATGACCCTGCGCGACATCGAACGCATCCTGTACTTCGAAGCGTACGTCGTGACCGAGCCGGGCCTGACCCCGATGGAACGCGGCAACCTGCTGACCGAAGAGCAGTACCTGCAGGCGCGCCAGGAGCACGGCGACGACTTCGAAGCCGCGATGGGCGCCGAGGCGGTCTACGACCTGCTGCGCACGATCGACCTGCAGGCGGAGATGCTGCAGCTGAAGGAAGAGATCGCCTCGACCAACAGCGAGACCAAGCTCAAGCGCCTGACCAAGCGGATCAAGCTGGTCGAAGCCTTCCTCGAATCCGGCAACCGTCCGGAGTGGATGGTCATGACCGTGCTGCCGGTGCTGCCGCCGGACCTGCGTCCGCTGGTGCCGCTGGAAGGCGGCCGCTTCGCGACCTCCGACCTGAACGATCTGTACCGCCGCGTCATCAACCGCAACAACCGCCTGCGCCGCCTGCTCGAACTCAACGCGCCCGACATCATCGTGCGCAACGAGAAGCGCATGCTGCAGGAGTCGGTCGACGCCCTGATGGACAACGGCCGCCGCGGCCGCGCCATCACCGGCACCAACAAGCGCCCGCTCAAGTCGCTCGCCGACATGATCAAGGGCAAGCAGGGCCGGTTCCGCCAGAACCTGCTCGGCAAGCGCGTGGACTACTCGGGCCGTTCGGTCATCGTGGTCGGCCCGACCCTGCGCCTGCACGAGTGCGGCCTGCCGAAGAAGATGGCGCTGGAGCTGTTCAAGCCCTTCATCTTCGCCAAGCTGCAGCGTCGCGGCCTGGCCACCACGATCAAGGCCGCCAAGAAGCTGGTCGAGCGCGAAGAGGCCGAGGTGTGGGACATCCTCGAAGAGGTGATCCGCGAGCACCCGGTGCTGCTGAACCGCGCGCCGACCCTGCACCGCCTGGGCATCCAGGCGTTCGAGCCGGTGCTGATCGAAGGCAAGGCGATCCAGCTGCACCCGCTGGTCTGCACCGCGTTCAACGCCGACTTCGACGGCGACCAGATGGCCGTGCACGTCCCGCTGAGCCTCGAGGCCCAGCTGGAAGCGCGCGCGCTGATGATGGCGTCGAACAACATCCTGTCGCCGGCGAACGGCGAGCCGATCATCGTGCCGTCGCAGGACGTCGTGCTCGGCCTGTACTACATGACCCGCGCCCTTGAGAACAAGGCGGGCGAGGGCATGGCGTTCGCCAACGTGGCCGAAGTCAAGCGCGCCTACGACAACCGCGCCGTGCAGCTGCACGCCAAGGTCAAGGTCCGCATCACCGAGACCGTGATCGCCGAGGACGGCACCCGCTCGCAGAAGACCTCGGTCGTCGACACCACCGTCGGCCGCGCCCTGCTGCGCGAGATCCTGCCGGAAGGCCTGCCGTACGCGCTGGCCAACACCGAGCTGACCAAGAAGAACATCAGCCGCCTGATCAACTCCTGCTACCGCATGCTGGGGCTGAAGGACACCGTGGTCTTCGCCGACCGCCTGATGTACACCGGCTTCGGTTACGCGACCCGCGCCGGCGTGTCGATCGGCATCGACGACATGATCATCCCGGGCGAGAAGAAGGGCATCCTGGCCGAGGCCGAGTCGGAAGTGCTGGAAATCCAGCAGCAGTACCAGTCCGGCCTGGTCACCGCGGGCGAGCGCTACAACAAGGTCGTCGACATCTGGTCGCGCACCAACGAGCGCGTGGCCAAGGCGATGATGGACGCGATCGGCACCGACACGGTACCCAACGCCAAAGGCGAGATGGTGCCGCAGAAGTCGATGAACTCGATCTACATCATGGCCGACTCCGGCGCGCGCGGTTCGCAGGCGCAGATCCGTCAGCTCGCCGGTATGCGCGGCCTGATGGCGCGACCGGACGGCTCGATCATCGAGACGCCGATCACCGCGAACTTCCGCGAAGGCCTCAACGTTCTGCAGTACTTCATCTCGACCCACGGCGCCCGTAAGGGCCTGGCGGATACCGCGCTGAAGACCGCGAACTCGGGTTACCTGACCCGTCGCCTGGTCGACGTGGCGCAGGACGTGGTCATCACCGAAACCGACTGCGGCACCGTCGAGGGTCTGACCATGACCCCGATCGTCGAAGGCGGCGACGTGGTCGAGCCGCTGCGCGACCGCGTGCTGGGCCGCGTGGTGGCCGAGGACGTGTTCCTGCCGGGCAACGACGAGGAACCGATCGTCACCCGCAACACCCTGCTCGACGAAGCCTGGGTGCAGAAGCTCGAGGACGCCAGCGTCCAGTCGATCAAGGTGCGTTCGACCATCACCTGCGCCAGCAGCTTCGGCGTGTGCGCGCGCTGCTACGGCCGCGACCTCGGCCGCGGCCACCTGGTCAACCACGGCGAAGCGGTCGGCGTCGTCGCCGCGCAGTCGATCGGCGAGCCGGGCACGCAGCTGACCATGCGTACCTTCCACATCGGCGGCGCGGCGTCGCGAGCGGCGGCGATCGACAACGTCACCGTCAAGACCACCGGTTCGCTGAAGTTCAACAACCTCAAGCACGTCGCCCACGCCGGCGGCCACCTGGTCGCGGTCTCGCGTTCGGGCGAACTGTCGGTGCTCGACCCGCACGGCCGCGAGCGCGAGCGCTACAAGGTTCCCTACGGCGCGACCATCAACTTCCGCGACGGCGCCGAGATCAAGGCCGGCAACACGGTCGCGAACTGGGATCCGCACAACCACCCGATCGTTTCGGAAGTCGCCGGTTTCGTGCGCTTCATCGACTTCGTCGATGGCGTGACCGTGATCGAGAAGACCGACGACCTGACCGGCCTGGCCTCGCGCGAGATCACCGATCCCAAGCGTCGCGGCTCGCAGGGCAAGGACCTGCGTCCGATCGTGCGCATCGTCGACAAGAACGGCAAGGACCTGTCGATCCCGGGTACCGACCTGCCGGCGCAGTACCTGCTGCCGCCGCGCTCGATCGTCAACCTGCAGGACGGCGCGCCGGTCGGCGTCGGCGACGTGGTCGCCAAGATCCCGCAGGAAGCGTCCAAGACCCGCGACATCACCGGCGGTCTGCCGCGCGTGGCCGACCTGTTCGAAGCCCGCAAGCCCAAGGACCCGGCGGTCCTGGCCGAGGTCTCCGGCATCGTCAGCTTCGGCAAGGACACCAAGGGCAAGCAGCGCCTGATCATCAAGCAGGCCGACGGCGAAGAGCACGAAGAGCTGATCCCGAAGTACCGCCAGATCATCGTGTTCGAAGGCGAGCACGTGGAGAAGGGCGAGACGGTCGTGGACGGCGAGCCGAGCCCGCAGGACATCCTGCGCCTGCTGGGCGTGGAGCCGCTGGCGGTCTACCTGACCAAGGAAATCCAGGACGTCTACCGCCTGCAGGGCGTGAAGATCAACGACAAGCACATCGAGGTGATCGTTCGCCAGATGCTGCGCAAGGTCGAGATCGTCGACGGCGGCGACAGCAAGTTCCTCAACGGCGAGCAGGTCGAACGTCAGCGCCTGATCGAGGAGAACGTGCGTCTGCAGGCCCGCAGCGAGATCCTGGCGAAGTTCGATCCGGTCCTGCTGGGCATCACCAAGGCATCGCTGGCGACCGAGTCGTTCATCTCCGCGGCCTCGTTCCAGGAGACCACCCGCGTGCTGACCGAGGCCGCCGTGCGCGGTACCCGCGACAGCCTGCGCGGCCTCAAGGAAAACGTGATCGTCGGTCGCCTGATCCCGGCCGGTACCGGCCTGGCGTACCACACCCAGCGCCGCAAGAACGCGTCGGGCCTGACCGACTCGGAGATGGAAGCGCTGGCCGGCCCGGTGAGCGTCGCGGTCGAGGCTCCGGCTCCGGCCGCGGTCGAGACGGTCGCCGGCGACGACGCCGAGTAAGCCGTCCGCCGTGCCCCGGTCCGGCCGCCAGGCCGGGCCGGTGCCGGCAACGAAGTTCCAGGCAAGGCGGGCAGCGATGCCCGCCTTGTTTTTTGCCCGGACGACTCGTGGCCTCCCGGTAGCCAGGGGAGGGCTCGGGTCGCCGGGGCTGGCAAGTCCGGCAAAACATGCTAGACTCGCGGATCGGATTGGGCCCGTATGGGTCGCATCCCAGATCACGAAATTAGGCGCAGGGAGCGCCTAGTGTTCGGCCCAGGGTAGGGCGGGATCATCGAATAAGGAAACGAAACTGGCGCCTCCGGCGTCGGTCTCGCCTGTTCGCGCTGCCTGCGTTGACGGAAACGTTAAGCGCGGGCTATACTTTTTCGTCTCGGCAGGTCGGGTGCTATCGGCTTGTCGTTCGTTTCTCACGAAGCGGCCGCCCGGCCCTTAAACAAGAGTTCCAGATGGCAACCATCAATCAGCTCGTCCGCAAGCCGCGGCAGGCAGCGACCTACAAGAGCACCTCGCCGGCGCTCGCCAACTGCCCGCAGCGTCGCGGCGTCTGCACCCGCGTGTACACCACCACCCCGAAGAAGCCGAACTCGGCTCTGCGCAAGGTCGCCAAGGTGCGCCTGACCAACGGTTACGAAGTCATTTCGTACATCGGCGGCGAAGGCCACAACCTGCAGGAGCACTCGGTCGTGCTGATCCGCGGCGGCCGCGTGAAGGACCTGCCGGGCGTGCGCTACCACACCGTGCGCGGCTCGCTCGACGCCGCCGGCGTCGCCAAGCGTCGCCAGAGCCGTTCCAAGTACGGCGCCAAGCGTCCGAAGTCCTAATCGCGTCGATGCCCGGCGCGCCCACGGCGCAGCCACCCGCAACCACGCACGTTCAAGAATCACGAGAATAGGTACGCACCATGTCGCGTAAAGGCTCCGCCCCGCAGCGTTCGATCCTGCCCGATCCCAAGCACGGCAGCGAAACGATCGCGCGTTTCATCAATATGGTCATGCAGAGCGGCAAGAAGTCGGTCGCCGAGAAGATCGTCTACGGCGCGATGGACGTCATCGGCGAGAAGAATCCGAACGCCCTGGAACTGGTCGAGAAGGCCCTGACCAACGTTTCCCCGTCGGTCGAGGTGAAGTCCCGCCGCGTCGGCGGCGCCACCTACCAGGTGCCGGTCGAAGTGCGCTCCTCGCGCCGCGTCGCCCTGGCGATGCGCTGGCTGATCGACTCCGCGCGCAAGCGCGGCGAGAGCTCGATGCCGCGCAAGCTGGCCGCCGAGCTGCTGGACGCTTCCGAGAACCGCGGCGCGGCGATCAAGAAGCGCGAAGAGACTCATCGCATGGCGGAAGCGAACCGCGCGTTCGCGCACTACCGCTGGTGATCTAGTCGCCCTGGCGACAGGGTCTTCGCAACATCCGCATGGGATGTTGCCGCGGCGGCATGACAGCCGCCTTGCGAACCGGAGGCCGCCGATAAGGCGGCGTCCGGCCATCTGGAATTCGAAAACTTATTACGAGAGGGTCCCGTGGCTCGCACCACTCCCATCGAGCGTTACCGCAACTTCGGCATCATGGCGCACATCGACGCGGGTAAGACCACCACGTCCGAGCGCATCCTTTTCTACACCGGCGTCAGCCACAAAATCGGCGAAGTGCACGAAGGTGCCGCGACGATGGATTGGATGGAGCAGGAGCAGGAACGCGGCATCACCATCACTTCCGCCGCGACCACCGCGTTCTGGAAGGGCATGGACAAGTCGCTGCCCGAGCACCGCTTCAACATCATCGACACCCCCGGACACGTCGACTTCACCATCGAAGTGGAGCGCTCGCTGCGCGTCCTCGATGGCGCGGTGTTCGTGCTGTGCGCGGTCGGTGGCGTTCAGCCGCAGTCCGAGACCGTGTGGCGCCAGGCCAACAAGTACGCCGTGCCGCGCATGGCGTTCGTCAACAAGATGGACCGCACCGGCGCCAACTTCGACAAGGTCGTCGAGCAGTTGAAGTCGCGCCTGGGCGCGTACGCTGTCCCGATGCAGGTGCCGATCGGCGCCGAAGAGGGCTTCGAAGGCGTGGTCGATCTGCTCAAGATGAAGGCGATCCACTGGGACGTCGCATCGCAGGGCACCAAGTTCGAGTACCGCGACATTCCGGCCGAGCTGCAAGCCAAGGCCGAAGAGGCGCGCGCGTTCATGATCGAAGCCGCGGCGGAAGCCTCGGAAGAGTTCATGGACAAGTACCTCAACGAGGGCGAGCTGACCGAAGAAGAGATCATCGCCGGTCTGCGTGCGCGCACCCTGCGCGTCGAGATCGTGCCGGTGTTCTGCGGCTCGGCGTTCAAGAACAAGGGCGTGCAGGCCATGCTCGACGGCGTGATCAACCTGCTGCCGTCGCCGTCGGATCGTCCGCCGGTTCCGGGCATCGACGAGAACGAGAAGGAAGACAGCCGCAAGGCGTCGGATTCCGAGCCGTTCTCGGCGCTGGCGTTCAAGATCATGACCGACCCGTTCGTGGGTTCGCTGACCTTCTTCCGCGTCTACTCGGGCGTGCTCAATTCGGGCGACCAGGTATACAACCCGGTCAAGTCGAAGAAGGAGCGCGTCGGCCGCATCCTGCAGATGCACGCCAACCAGCGCGACGAAATCAAGGAAGTCCGCGCCGGCGATATCGCCGCGGCTGTGGGCCTGAAGGACGTGACCACCGGCGACACGCTGTGCGCGCAGGATCACATCATCACCCTTGAGCGCATGGTCTTCCCGGAGCCCGTCATCTCGATGGCGGTCGAACCGAAGACCAAGTCGGACCAGGAAAAGATGGGCATCGCCCTGGGCCGTCTGGCGCAGGAAGATCCGTCGTTCCGCGTGCGTACCGACGAAGAATCGGGCCAGACCATCATCGCCGGCATGGGCGAGCTGCACCTGGACATCCTCGTCGACCGCATGAAGCGCGAGTTCAACGTCGAGGCCAACGTCGGCAAGCCGCAGGTGGCGTACCGCGAGACCATCCGCAAGTCGGACGTCAAGTCGGACTACAAGCACGCCAAGCAGTCCGGCGGTAAGGGTCAGTACGGTCACGTCGTGATCGAGCTGTCGCCGATGAACGAGAAGGACCGCGCCGACGAGGACGTCAAGAACGATTTCCTGTTCGTCAACGACATCACCGGCGGTGTGATTCCGAAGGAATTCATCCCGGCGATCGAAAAGGGTCTGCGCGAGACCATCACCAGCGGTCCGCTGGCCGGCTTCCCGGTCGTGGGCGTGAAGGTCAAGCTGGTGTTCGGCTCGTACCACGACGTCGACTCGTCGGAAATGGCGTTCAAGCTCGCCGCGTCGATGGCCTTCAAGGAAGGCTTCCGCAAGGCCGATCCGGCCCTGCTGGAGCCGATGATGAAGGTCGAAGTGGTGACCCCGGAAGAGTACGTCGGCGACGTGATGGGCGACTTGAGCCGTCGTCGCGGCCTGCTGCAGGGCCAGGACGACACGCCGTCGGGCAAGACCATCAACGCGATGGTGCCGCTGGGCGAAATGTTCGGTTACGCGACCACGATCCGTTCGCTGACCCAGGGCCGCGCGACCTTCACGATGGAATTCGACCATTACGCCGAAGCGCCGACCAACATCGCCGAGACGGTCATCAAGAAGGGCGGCTAAGCCGACGCTTGCGCCCCGCGACGGAGCCGCCGCTCGCGGCCCCCGTCCGATCCGAATAACGAATCACTGCATTAATTAAAGAGAGACAATCATGGCTAAGGGTAAATTCGAGCGCACCAAGCCGCACGTGAACGTCGGCACGATCGGTCACGTCGACCACGGCAAGACCACGCTGACGGCCGCTCTGACCAAGGTCGGCGCCGAGCGTTTCGGTGGCGAGTTCAAGGCGTACGACGCGATCGACGCGGCGCCGGAAGAGAAGGCTCGCGGCATCACGATCTCGAC
>NZ_FNPT01000045.1 GCF_900107375.1 Lysobacter sp. yr284 | reverse complement strand
GTCGAGACCTGAGCCAGCGTCACGTCCGCAGCCGCCACCGGCTGACCGTTGAGAGTGTCGTTGCTGCGCACGTCGGCGTAAGCGACGCCACCGACGCGGCCGTTGACGGCCGGAGCGTTGGTGTCGTCGACCGCGTCGATCAGCGCGGCCTCGACCTTCACCGTCACGTTGGCGTCGTCGCAATTGCTCGGGTTCAATGCCTCGCACAGCTTGTAGACCAGCGTGTACGTGCCCGCCGGCGTACCTGCCGCGACGCTCACCGCGCCGGTCGACGTGTTCAAGGTCACGCCCGCGTGGCCGGTCGAGACCTGCGACAGCGTTACGTCCGCAGCCGCCACCGGCTGGCCGTTGAGGGTGTCGTTGCTGCGCACGTCGGCGTAGGCAACGCCACCGACGCGGCCGTTGACGGCCGGAGCGTTGGTGTCATCGACCGCATCGATCAGCGCGGCCTCGACCTTCACCGTCACATTCGCGTCGTCGCAGTTGCCCGGATTCAGCGCCTCGCACAGCTTGTACACCAGCGTGTAAGTACCCGCCGGCGTACCTGCTGCGACGTTCACCGCGCCGGTCGAAGTGTTCAAAGTCACGCCCGCGTGGCCGGTCGAGACCTGAGCCAGCGTCACGTCCGCCGCTGCCACCGGCTGACCGTTCAAGGTGTCGTTGCTGCGCACGTCGGCGTAGGCGACGCCACCGACGCGGCCGTTGACGGCCGGCGCATTGGTGTCGTCGATCGCGTCGATCGCCGCGGCCTCGACCTTCACCGTCACGTTCGCGTCGTCGCAGTTACCCGGATTCAGCGCCTCGCACAGCTTGTAGACCAGCGTGTAAGTACCCGCCGGCGTGCCCGCTGCGACGCTGACCGCGCCGGTCGACGTGTTCAAGGTCACGCCCGCGTGGCCGGTCGAGACCTGCGACAGCGTCACCGCTGCGGGATCGACGATCGCCCCATCGAGCAAGTCGTTGCCGCGCACATCGGCATAAGCGACGCCGCCGACGCGGCCGTTGACGGCCGGCGCACTGGTGTCGTCCACCGCATCGATCAGGGCTTCGCCCACCTGCACCGACACATCGGCTTCGGTGCAGTTGGTCGGATCGGCGATCTCGCAGATCCGGTAGCGCAAGGTGTAGTTGTCCGTCGGCGTACCCGGCGCGACCTTCACCGCGCCCGTCGCCGGATCGATGCTGATGTTCGGATGGGTGCTCGAGACCTGGCTGATGGTCACATTGCCCGTGGTCGCCGGCTGGCCGTTCAAGGTGTCGTTGACCAACACGTTGGGCACGGCCGTTCCGCCGGCAGCGCCGCTGGCGACGCCGCCGCTGTCGCCGGTCGCCACGATCTGGCGCTTGACCACCGTCGTGGTGGCGGTCGCAGTCACCGGCGTGGTGACTTCGTCGGAGCGCACCTCGGCGATATTGACGATCTTGGTGTTATTGACATCGACCAGGCTGACCTGGTGCGTGCCTTCCAGCACGCATTCCGCGCCGATGGCGAGCGTGACGCAAGTGATGCTGTTCGGAGTGAGCTGCGGATCGCTCACCACCACATTGTGCAGCGTGACGTTGCCGGTGTTCTTGGCCGTGATCTTGTAAGTCAGCACATCGCCCAGGGTCACGCTGCCGCTGCCGTCGTTGTCGGCATTGGTCGGTTGCGGCTTGACCAGGCTCAGGCTCGGATTGGCCACCGGCACCGGCGTCGCGGTCGAGGTGTTGTTGCTCGAGGTCGGATCGTCGGTCGCAGCGGACACGATCGCGGTGTTGGCGTAGGTGCCGGTTTCCAGCACGCGCGCATTGATGGTCAGCGTCTCTTCGGCGCCGACGGCGAGCGTACCTACCGTCCACACGCCGCTGGCGTAACCGCCGACAGTGGCCGTCGCGGATTCGAATGCATAGCCATTCGGCAGCGGGTCGGCGACGCTGACGCCGGTGGCCGCGGACGGGCCGACCAGGTTGTTCACCTTGATGGTGAACGTCACCACCGAACCGATCGGCGGGTTGGCCGGATTGACCGTCTTGATCACCGCCAGATCGGCGACCGGGGTCACCGTGTCCGTATCGGTCACGTTGCCCGGAGGCGTCGGATCGGTCGT
>NZ_FNPT01000046.1 GCF_900107375.1 Lysobacter sp. yr284 | reverse complement strand
GCAACAGCAACAGCAACAGCAACAGCAACAGCACTATCTCGTGGGTGCCGGCTTTCGCCTAAACGACGTAACGATGGCGGATCGGCAGAGGCGCGCGCGAACGCCGCGGCCGTCACTGCGGCGTGCGCGCCACCACGAAGATGCGCCGGAACTCGAACCAGGTCGTGCCGTCGCCGCGCGGCGGATACGCCTCGTCCAGCATCGCCGCCAGTTCGGCGCGGAAACGCTGCCAGTCGTCGTCGCTCAACGCCGCCTTGACCGGCCGCAGCGCGGTACCGGTGATCCACTCCAGCACCGCGTTCTCGCCCTGCAGGCGCTGGGTGTAGGTCGTTTCCCAGGCGTCGACCTGGCAGCCCAGCCGCGCCAGCCGCTCGGCGTACTGGGTCGGCGCGTCCACCGCCTCGCCGTCGCGCAGGCCGACCGCGGCGAGTTTTTCGGCCCAGGCGGGGCTGGCGGCGAGCCGGCGGGTCAGCGTGTGCGACGGCGCGACGAAATTGCCCGGCACCTGGATCGCGATCCACGCGCCCGCCGGCAGTTCGCGCACCCAGCGCTCGAGCAGTTCGCGGTGCTCGGGCACCCATTGCAGCACCGCGTTGGAGACCACCACGTCGGTGTCGGGCTTGGGCGTCCAGTCGCGCACGTCGATCTGTTCGGCGTCGAGCCCGGCCTTGCGCGCGGCGGCGACCATGTCCGGCGAACTGTCGCTGGCCTCCAGCGCCGCCTGCGGCCAGCGCTGGGCCAGCGCCACGGTCAGGTTGCCGGGGCCGCAGCCCAGGTCCGCGACCCGGCGCGGCGCGCTGGCGCCGATGCGGGCGGTGAGGTCGAAGAACGGCCGGCCGCGCAGGTCGGCGAAGTCGAGGTACTTGGCGGGGTCCCACATGGCGCGGCTCCAGGCGAAGAACGACTGTCGGCACTATAGGACCGGCACCGGCGCGGCAGTGTGCGCGCCGTGGCCGCATGCGGCCGGCGCCGCTAGACTGCCGCTTCCGTCCGCGATCGCGCCTGCCGAATGAACGAGCCCAGGCTGGACCCGCAAGAGCAGTGCCAGCACGCCCGCGCCCTGGCCGGGCAGGGGCGCGCGGACGAGGCGCTGCAGGTGTACGACCGCCTGCTGCAGGCCTTCCCCGGCTTCGCCCGCGGCTACGCCGACCGCGGCACCACCTACGCCATGCTGCGCCGCTTCGAGCCGGCGTTGCGCGATCTCGACCAGGCGATGGCCATGGGCCTGCGCGACGGCTGGCTGCTGATCACCTACGCCTCGGTGCTGCTGGGCCAGCGCCGCTTCGACGAGTCGCTGCGCTACTTCGACCTGGCGATCGAACTCGAGCCCGACAGCCCGATGGCCTACAACAACCGCGCGACCTTGCACATCGAACGCGGCGACCGCGCCGCGGCGATCGCCGACCTCGAGCGTTGCCTGGACTTCAGCCTCGACGATCATGCGCGGCGGATGCTCGAACGGCGCCTGCAGGGCGTGCGGGCTGCGCAGGCCCAGGAGTAACCCCGGCGTCGGGCGCGGACCCCCGCAAGGGGATGCCCCCAGCGCCGCGGCCCCTGCCGGGTCCGACGGCCCCCCCGCAACGGTGAAAGCCAGGCGGGACGGGCGTTGCGGCGGTCCGGGCCGGGTCCGGGCCGGCCGCTGAAAGGGCCGACTAAACTTTTTTTCGAATGTGCCGAGAAGTCCATTTGAGAGCCGCCCCTTGGCGGCACCAATGGAACGGGAAAGCACACATGGTCGCGATCGTCACAGGGAATGGGCTGGGTCTGCAGGCGTCCTCGGCGTTGGGCCTGGGCGGCCGCGGCCAGATCGGCGCGGCTGGGTTCGGCAAGTCCGGCGAACAGGTGTTCGTCAACGCCGCAACCGGCAACCTGATCCTGCGCGACCGCGACCAATGGCTGATGGGCCGCGGCGT